>CAWFHI010000001.1:0-341367 GCA_963815605.1 uncultured Alphaproteobacteria bacterium
ATCGCCTGGATCTGGCTACCCTTTGTCGCCATATTCGAACTGGTGATCAATCTTTTTGTTATACGCATAGGTCTTATAAAACTGCTTGCCAAAGCATCCGCACAAGCGTCAACAATTGGACTCGCAGCTGTGTCGAAGCGGCTATCTGAGTTCGGCATGCCGGATGAAGTGCTGAGTTTCGTCAGGGCCATCAATTCCGCATTCGACCGCCTCGAGGCAGGGTACAAGGAACAGCAAGCTTTTATAGCAGATGCAGCGCATGAGCTGCGGACTCCGGTGTCCATCATAAATACGCACATGGATCTGCTGCCGAATTTCTACGGGAAAACAGCGCTTAAGGAAGAACTTGGCTCTCTGAAGCGCCTGGTGACGCAGCTACTCGACAATGCGCGCATTGATGCGATGAAGAATCGCGCCATCCGACTGCTTGGACCTGAACACCCTTGCTGTCGATGTCGCAGCCTACGTTGCGCCATATGCAATTGCGCGAAGAAAAACCATCGAGGTCCACAAATCCGAGCGGCAGGCACTCGTCAATGGTGCCTACGACTATCTATTCCGCGCACTGAGAAATCTAGTGGAAAACGGTATCGAGCACACTCCTCCTGGCACTGCTGTTTATATCGGGATCCTCAATCCGGCGGCGCTCATCATCGCCGATCGTGGGAAGGGCATACCCAAGGCCGAGCGGCAAGCGATATTTCAGCGCTTTTGGCAGGGGAAGCGCGACCGTGGCGCAGGTGCAGGCCTAGGGATGGCAATCGTTTCGCGTACGGTTGCCGCTCATAATGCCTCGATCGAGGTCGGAGATCGCCGCGGCGGAGGAGCGCTGTTCAGACTCACATTTCCGCCGTTCGACCAAGCGGCTTTTCCCGCGGCGCGCATTTTCGCCCCTCCAAGGGAGCGCCCTGCTGATGTTTTTCCGGTCCCGGTCAGGAAAAGCGTAGGAAAATAAGGTCTGGACAGCAGGCCAGGTTCAATTCTCCTGCCTTTTTCACGAGGGCGAGCCCTGGTACGGCGCCTAACTTTACCACAAAACGCAGACACGTAAGCGTTCCGTAAGCGTAAAGCACTTAAGTTCATTACCTATTGAATTACGTATTCTTAAGTGAGTAAATCATCCAGGCGCGATAGAAGATTTACCGGTGACATTCATCGGTGATAAAGCTCGTGCTTACGTTATATTGCTATTCGAATGTAGATAGAAGATATTTGAACGTATTGTCATAATTTCGTCTATTTATAAAAATGAATTTAACTACTCTAATGAGGGGCTTGAAGCATTGCTTGATCAGGTATCTAACCGAAAGCTCGTTGCCGTCGGATTGGGGGGCGATCTGCGTGACAAAGCAGCCCGTCTAATCAGCGCAACCTACCTTCTAAATTACGGAGCCGCGATAAGAAGCTTTCCGAAGACTCTGATTGCGTTAGCGGATGACCGACAAAGAGTACACGCCGCAGCGGGATTAAGGGATTTTTCGGAGCCGTACTTTTCCGAATACTATCTTGACGCTCCAATCGAAGCCATTCTCTCAGCGATTTCGCGCAAGCAGATAGATCGCGGCAAAATCGTAGAAGTTTCAAGCCTTGCGAGCCGGACACCTGCGATCTCGGTCCAGTTCATGAAGGCTCTAATCAGCTATGGTGAAGCGCTCGGATACGACTGGGCCTTCTTCACGGCCACTGGCCGCCTCGAAAGGCTTCTCAGACGGATGCATCTTCCGCTCATCGATTTAGGACCGGCAAACTCCAGGTGCGTTCCATCGGCAGAATTATGGGGTTCTTATTACGAAACGGAACCACGTGTGCTGGCCTTCGGGCGTGAACAATTGACGCCATTCCTCGCCAGCAAGCGCGCACCGGCGAAAACTGCAGAGTTTTGCCTCCATGGCTGAGCTTGCAGAGGCATTAATTCATCAGGCCGCGATAGGAGGCGGCAGTGTCGCCATGAGCGACGCACAATGCTCGCTCACCCGATCGCAGCTCGTTAGATTCGTCGCGGGTGCCGCCGAGGACCTGAGGCGTGCGCCGCAAACTATCGGCCTATACGGCAGCAATAGCGTGGATTGGGCCGTTGGCTTTCTCGCCTTGAGTGTCAGCGGTAAAACGATCGTTCCCATTCCAACTTTCTTCAGCAAGGAGCAGCGCGAGCATCTCATCCGCGACGCTGTCGTCGAGAATATTCTCGTTACGGATGCTGAAGGCCCTGAAGACGGCTTGTTTCCGGTGCGGGTCCATTCGCTTTCCCGGAAAGAGGCAAACAGCCTCCGTGTTCAAGGCAGCGGCGGGGGGCTCATCATCTATACATCCGGCAGCACTGGAAGTCCGAAAGGTGTCCGGCTGGCCAGCGGTCAAGCACAATGGGTGGCACGTAATTTGGCCAAAGCCATCAGTGCCAGCAGAGAGGACAAATATCTCTCCGTGCTGCCATTGCCGATGCTGCTGGAACTGATTTGCGGGATCATCGTGCCGATTTTTGTGGGCGGTACCGTGCATTATGACAACGCGGTCGCGCAGATCATCGGCACTGGGGTCCCGGCTAATGTCTCCGAAGCGTTCGCGCGGGCGAAGCCAACGGCCAGTGTTCTTGTTCCACAACTTCTAGCACTCTATTGCGCGCAACTGGCTGCCTCGGGTGCGCGTCCGCCTGAAACGCTTCGCTTCCTAGCGGTTGGAGGCGCGGCAGTGCCGCCAGCGCTGTCAAAGACAGCACGGCAGCTCGGTCTACCAGTCTTTGAGGGGTACGGGCTTTCCGAATGCTCATCCGTCGTTGCAGTTAACACTCCAGGCGCCAACCGCGATGGAACGGTTGGGAAACCACTTCCTGGCCTGCGGGTCACCATCGAAGACGGCGAAATCGTTGTCGAAGGCTCTTCCGTCATGGATGGGTATCTGCACGGCGACACAGCACCCCGCCGCTGGCGCACTGGCGACGCCGGCAGTCTGGATGCCGATGGCTTCCTCACCGTTTACGGACGGAGGGACAATCTCATCGTCACTCCTTACGGACGCAACATCAGCCCAGAGTGGATCGAGACCATGCTCTTGGGAGACCCAAGGATTGGCGCATGCATAGTCAATCAGCTGGAAGGTCCCGAAGGATTGACGGCACTCCTGATCCCATCCCCAATCGGAGAGGCCTGGTTCCAGACCGCATCGAATGACGAGATTCTTGCTCTTGTGTCCGATACCTGCTTGCCGGCGCCTTACTACGCTCAACCAAAACGCGCAGTCGCCATTACACGCAAAAATGCCCTGGCAAGGGGTCTCTTCACGCGGAATGGGCGCGTTCAGCGCGGCCCGGCTCAGAAATATCTGAAGGAACAAGCCCAAACTCTCAAGGTGGAAGCATGACTCCATTCGAAAGGCTCTATCAGGAGACATCAGAGGCGCGGGAGCGCTTCCTTGCGATACCGCTCGTCAAACAAGCTCTGACCACAGGCGGTTCCCGTGACCTCTACATCGCCTTTCTTACGGAAGCCTATCACCACGTGAAGCATACTTTTCCGCTTCTCGCTCTTGCGTCTGCACTAACTCAGGATGAGCGCTACCAGACGGCGCTTGCCGAATATATGAACGAGGAGCGCGGTCACGAGAAATGGATTCTCGACGATATCCGTGCGATGGGCGGTGATGCCGGCGCGGTCGAGGGCGGTAAGTCAGGCATTCCGTGCCAGGTCATGGTTGGCTACGCCTATTATTCCATTCAGTGGATCAGTCCCTACGCGATGCTCGGTATGGTGCATGTTCTTGAAGGCCTTTCCGTAATGCTGGCGGATAAGGTTGCACATACAGTGCAGCAATCGACTGGCTCCGATGGTTTCGCCGGCTTCTCCTATCTGAAAACGCATGGGTCGCTCGACATCGAGCATACGGCTCTTTTCAAAAACCTCATCAACGGGTTCGAGGATCGAAGCACTCAAGACATCATCATCGATGCGGCGCACATCATGTACCGCCTCTACGGCGCGATCTTCGAGGACCTAGGAACACGTCCAGAGGCGATGGCACATGCAGCTTGAGGGTAAATGCGTGCTCCTCACAGGAGGCGGCTCCGGCATAGGCCGCGAACTGGCAATTGAAGGTGCACGCCGCGGGATGCAGTTTGCGCTCGCCGGGCGCAGGCTTGAAGCTCTTCAGGAAACGATCAGGGAAATGCCTGCTGCGGGCCATTTTGCCGTGCCCGGAGATATCAGGGATCCTGCCTTCAGGCGCTCGTTGATGGCATCCATCGAACAGGAGTGGCACGGGCTTGATCTCCTCGTAAACAATGCAGGGCTAGTCCCAGTTGGCCGGCTTTCAGAAACAACGGACGAAGAATTGCGCGGGGTTATCGAGACTAATCTTATGGCCCCGATGGCTCTCGTCCGTGAAGCATTGCCTCTCCTCAAAAAAGGTAGCGGCTCGCGCATCGTGAATATTGGCTCTGTCCTTGGCGACATTCCTTACCCATTGTTCGCCGCATATTCGGCGACGAAAGCGGGGCTGCGAGGCTTTTCAATCGCGTTGCGCCGTGAGCTTGCGCCACTTGGTATCGGGGTCACATATGCCGCGCCTCGTGCAACAAGCACGCCAGCGTCCGCGGCGCTTGAGGCGCTGATCAAGCCTTTCAACATGAAGCTCGACCAAGCAAGCAAGGTTGCGAAATTTGTCTGGGATGCCGTTCAACGCGAAGCCGGCAGCATCTATCCGGCCGGGCCGGAGCGTATGTTCGTCCTGATGCAGCGGCTGCTTCCCTATTTCGTGGACAAAGCCATTGCCAAGCAGTTTGCGCGCGTTTGAGCTGCTCGGCGCTTAATACAAAGGAGGAGTCAAATGAGGCCGTTTACGCTTGCAGCCGCCAGCATCATGCTGCTGGTTTCCATCTCACCTACCACGCGTGCTTCGGACAACAAGGCGCTCGACACCGACATTCTCGCCGTCGCCGAGGAATGGGCGAGGATCAAATATCTGAGCAAGGACGATAGCGAGAGAAAGGAGAAAATGGAGGTCTGCGGGGCCAAAGCCGATGCTTTGGTTACGCGTTATCCAGGCCGGGTCGAAGCACTGATCTGGGACGGTATCGTTACAAGCGAGCGCGCTTCCCTTACTTGGGGGCTCTCGGCTCTCAACCACGCAAGCCGCGCCCGCGATCTCTTGCTGCAAGCCTACAAGATGGATCCCAAGGCGCTCGATGCCGGTGCTCCTACAAGCCTCGGCGTGCTTTATTATCGTGTACCCGGCTTTCCGCTTGGCTGGGGAGATACCGATAAGGCGCGTCAATTTCTTGAAGAGGCTATCAGGGACGCGCCCAATGGACGGGACGCCCACTATTTTTATGCAGATTTCCTCTACGAGCAGGGCGACTACAGAAAGGCCGAAGAAGTCTTGAAAGTGGCACTATCATTGCCGCATCACCCAGAGCGTCCCATCTGGGATCTCTATTTCCCAAAGGTTATGGACGGCCTTTTGGCTAAGGTTCAAGCGAAGCTTAGATCGTAGGTCTCCTGTCCGGAACGTCGGCTCCTCACTCACCGCAAGGACGGCGTTTCAGGCTTCCCTATCGCGCCAGCATGCTTTCCTAATGTATCGCGGATCAGTGATTGCAGGATGATCGCCGGCATTTGAACCAAGTGCTGGGATGTACGCTAATGCAAGGGTGTCCCGAAAGCCACACCCGGAGCCAGCACCCTTGATGCTATCCCTGGACAATTTCTGGAGCCGAGTAGGTCATCAGCTTAAATGTCCCTGCGGACTCGCCGGGCATTTGACTGGGCGGATCATGTCTCTCGTCAACAGGGAGCCGAACCGCCTCGCCATAGACGTCTTGTCTATCGAACCCAGAGATACGGTACTCGAATTAGGTTTTGGTTCTGGAAGCGCTATAAAAACCATGGCCGCTCGCGCGCGCTGGGGCACCGTGCTCGGAATCGACCAATCCCCGGAGATGGTGGTGCAAGCTTCGCGGCGGAACAAGCGGGCCATCGAGCAGGGGCGCGTCCGGCTGCATCTGAGCGGCTTCAACGCCCTGCCTTGGGATTCCTGCAGCATCGACAAGATTCTTGCGGTGAACGTTGTCTATTTCTTCACCGCCAACGGTGCCGAGTTGCGTGAAGCCCACAGGGTTCTAAGACCAAGCGGTTTGATGGCAATTTTCGCGACGGACCGCTCTACGATGTTACATTGGAAATTTGCAGCCTCGGATACGCATACTCTTTTTGACGAGGCGGAGTTACGCTCGCTCATTTTGCGCGGAGGCTTTCCCGGGGACTCGACTACCATCGTTCCTGTCGTCCTTCCCTTCGGAATAAAGGGCCTTTTGGCGGTGATACGAAAAAATTAGGATTGTCTTCGCCGGCTTAATCTCGCACATAAGTGATCGAAGTCCGCTTCGGAATAGTTGCCGCACGCGGGCCCGGCTATTCGCCCACTGGCACTCAGGAGGGCCGCAGGAGAGATTATTGAGGTCAACGTGATCGCCCGATCCCGCGCAGCTTCGTCAGCTTGATCTCACTGTCCTTAGCGGTTGGCCAATCCATTGCAGCAAAGGACATCTCTCAAGTCCCCTTTCGGTCATCTGCGGCTGTTTCTTGAATGAAATCAATGAGTCCGTTCATCCTCTCGTAGCCGAAGGAATTACTGCAATTGCGAGAACCGCCGTTCCGGGCCAGAAGCTGTCATGCCAGCTGTTACGCACGGAGCGGAATAGAATAACCAGCGGCAACAAACGTGCGAGTTTTCCGCAACATCCACGCCCTTTCCCATCTCCCTTTCTCGCTTGATCGATGCGCGTAGGCGCCCGGTCCTAGTTGGGCAGTCATGCGGGGCTCTCGCCATAGATCCACTCTTCGTTGATACTGTGCGTGCCGGCCCAGCGAAAACTCTCGAGGCCATCGAGAAAGCAAATAGATGATGGACGATCAGATTGTTAAGAAGTTAGAACCGTGGCTGGCGAAACATCGGCGTCCGGCATGGAAGCCTGTCCTTGAGAATGGCGAGGGATCGCAAACGGTCTCGAAGTTTTCAGGAATGCCTTGGGTCAGTGTGGAACATGCTTGGCCCAATTGCGGGCGGTGCGGCCAACCGCTTCAATTCTTTCTTCAACTCAATGTGGGTGATTTGCCAAAAGAACTGGGCCGGCCATTCGGAACGGGGCTGCTGCAATTGTTCTATTGCTGCCGCGATGAATGCCAAGGGTTCGGTGGGCGGGAACCCTTCGGAGATGATCTCAGCCGCGTCCGGGTGGTGCATCCCCAAGGGATCGGCTTGATAAGGAGCATGCCGAATCGACACTGTATCTTTCCAGCAAGGCGGATCACCGGTTGGACCCGGTTCAGTGATCTGCCCAAGCCCTGTGAACATGAGGCACTGGGCCTGAGATACACCTACAACTTCAAAGCCGGGACCGTGAAACTCGAATGCGCGGAATTGGACCTGGTGTTGGAGGAGATTCAGGACGACTATCTGGCCGAGACGATCGCCAATAGTGAGCTCGGCGACAAGCTCGCTGGCTGGCCCGCATTGATACAGAACGCCCAATACCCGGCTTGCCCTCGGTGCGGACAGAGAATGATCCACGTTTTCCAGGTCGATTCCGAAGATGGCGTCCCCTTTATGTTTGGAGATGCAGGTTGTGGCCATATAACACAGTGTCCTGAACACAAAGATGTCGTGGCTTTCGGCTGGTCTTGCCACTGAACGGGAAAACTGACCGGCACGGCGCAATCAGGGGCACGTCACTAGGCGTGAATGCTTTTGTTTCGTTCTTCTCTGTGTGTTGTTCTGATCGGTGTCTCGTGCGCCGCAAGGCCATTTCCATCCATCGCGGAAACGCCAGTCTCACATTGCGTTTCTGATCTTCAAACGAAATATAGAACAAACCGTGCATTCAAAATCAAATGCGCGTCGCCGGTGGATTGCGAGTTCGAGCCGTCCCTTCAAATGAACGCTTCCGCGATGGCTTTAATCGATCTCATGGCAAAAACGGTGATAGACTGCTGGCGGAATGGAGGCCTAACAACGGTTGAACCTGTTCCTTCCCCGCCAGCCTTAAATCTTTCTGTGCAACGCTTTCGTGCCCCACATGACAAAGTTTCTGAGGTTTGCAGCATCGCCCAGCTTAAGCCATTCGGTCAGGATCAACTCACCACCTCTTTCCGGGCCGCCTGCCGATAATGGAGTGCGTTGCGGCGCTTTTGCGCTGCGTGAGGCCGCTAAGTATCAGGCGTTGACTAGAATTCGCACGGCGACCACTTCCGCTTCGGGATCATCAGCTGCAATTCACGAATGGTCCGCTCACCCCGGTAGCTGCAAATTCCCCTTAAATGCGGCTTCTTGGGCAATGAGGCCATTTCCGGACTCTCGACTTCATAGTCTCTCAGCGCTACCGAAAATTCAAACTTAGTCACCCGTCCCCGCATCCAATCAAAATTTCAAAATCACCGCTTGCCGAAACTCGCGAATAACTGAACCGTCCCAAAAGCGAAGTTGAGGAAGAGAAGTAGCGCTTATGAGCGACACAGCCACCGTGCTTGACAGTGCAAAAGGGGAACTCCCGCCTCCCAAACCACCCGGCTCAGCACGGCGCCAGCAGGTCCGCCTTCGTGCCTATCAAGCGGAAGCCGTTGACGCCGCTGACAACGCTTTCAATGCTGGCGCCAAAAGAGCTCTCATCGTTCTACCCACCGGCGCGGGCAAAACCATCATCTTCGGAAAACTCGCGCAGCGAAGATTCAAGCGAAGAGTTCTTATCCTCGCGCACAGGGAAGAATTGCTCGACCAGGCAAGGGCAAAAATTGCGAGCATTGTTGGCTTTGAACCGAGCATCGAACAAGGAAGACGCCGGGCCATGGCTCATGATCCCATTGTTGTCGCCTCGATCCCCAGTCTGGCGAGAGGAAGGCGCATTGAGGGGCCACGCTTCGGGCTCGCTGTCGTCGACGAAGCGCATCACGGAGGTGCTCCCTCCTACCAAAGCGTGCTCGCAAAATTGCGCCCGGCTCATATTCTTGGTGTTACCGCTACGCCAGACCGCACGGATAATTTCAGGCTTTCCAAGGTCTTCGGAAAACTCATTTACTCGAAAACACTCCTTGATTTGATCCGGGCTGGCTACCTCTCAGACATTCGAGTGCGCACTCTTCCGATCGCTGTTGATCTTTCTCGCGTCCGAACCGAGATGAACGACTATCGCGAAGGCGATCTCGGTCGCGCTGTAGAACCCGCCCTCGAGCGCCTTGCAAAAATTATCGCGACCGAATACCGGGATCGGAAGCTTCTCACCTTTTGTCCTTTGCGCGAAACATCGAAACGCTGGACGGCACTCCTCCAAGCCCATGGCCTGCCCGCGGCCCATGTGGACGGCGTTCCAATGATCGGGAAGAGGTCCTGAAGGCCTACGCTCGAGATGAGATTCGCTTTCTCTCCAACGCCGCGCTTCTAACGGAAGGCTACGATGAACCGAGCATCGACACGATGCTTAATCTGAGGCCGACAACAAGCCGCGGGCTTTTCAGCCAGATGGTCGGCCGGGGAACAAGGCTTTATCCCGGAAAGAAGCATCTTTTGCTGCTCGATCCCCTCTTTCAAGCCGAGCGGACCAATCCCATCAGCATCGGTGACATCGTGGCAGAGACTGAAGAAGAAGCTGCGCGCATCGAAGCCGCGATGCAGGTCAAGGATGCAAAGCTCAGCGCGGTTGCCAAGATGCCGGTGAAACCCGTCACGGTAAGACGGGAGGGGTCTCAGGTGCGGGGCCTCATAAATGTGATCCAGGAAACGGGATATCGACCCGGTTATGAAAAACCTTTGTCCGAAGTCGTAGCCGCCGGGCGTGAAAGCCACAAACCATCCCGATCACGCTGGTCGCTATTTCAAAGTGTGAAGAACCTATTCTCGTGGTAGCCCTATTGACCAGCCCTCTAAACCAAAAGTCGCGCCTAAAAACGAGATCTCAGATCGTGAAAGGCAACTGACTTCATCACGGAAAAACTCGGGCATTGCACCAATTGGCCGGCCGTTGCCGGCGCAAAGCACGTTCAACAAAGACGACCGACGATGACCGCCCAGCCCTGCACGAAATCGAGATACCGCTTACCATCGTGGTCCCACAGCCAGGAGCCTTCGCCTTTGACGAAAACTACCGGCGGCAGGTGGTAATTTCCATGAGCGAGTGCGTGGCATAAGTGTGGACGTTCATGACTAGTTCTTTCGTGATTCGGATTGACCGGGACCCGGTTCGGGAAATAAAAAAGCCGCGCTTAGAGGCGCGGCCCGCGGTTCAACGCGGATGGCGTCATCGCGCTCGCGCCCTTCGGGCGGTGCGGCGACGGCGTCGGATGATGGTCGACGGCTTGCTCATGAGTTGAAGAGATGCGCACCTGCCGGTGCTCCTGTAAAGCTGACATGCAGCAGCTCGCGTCAAGAACTATAAATCACCTCAATGAGAGTTCCATAAGAGTGTTCGAGGTTGTCCGCTCCATCGAGAGGCCTGATACATTGATGCAAGACCGTGCGCCGCGAGATCAATGCCACCTCGGCGAGAGCGCGCTCATGCGCTCAGGTGACGGCTTGCGCGACCGCAATTATGACCGGCAAGCAGAGCTCCGGTACGAGGTATGCGACCCAGACACCGGTTGGCTTGGGAAGCCCTACTTTCCAGATCGAGACCAGTCTGCCGGTGCCGCCGAGGAAAACACCGAGGGCAAGTAGATACACGAGTGTGCCCTGAGTTCGAACCGTAATTGCCGCCCAAAGGCAGATGAGCCCCGTAGAAAAATATACTCCAGCCATAAACCGATGAACATTGTCCAAACGAGGCGACGTTTCGGGTTGGCCCAGAACAAACTGCAGGGCACCGCCTGCTATTGCAATCAACGCGGCCAATATAAGACACGCCCTGACAATAATCTGGCTAAGGACAAGAGGATCTGGCTGTACCATTGAAAATCTCCCTTTTTGTATTCCACAAGTACGCTCGGCATCCCAAGACCTAATGCCAAAAGCCGCGCGAGCCCAAGCTTGGTTTCCGACTATACCCACCGTTTCGCGCACCGGAACCAACGAGGCGGGCGACGAGGGCCGCTTTGGGTAAATAACCGGTAAGGCTCAATTTGAGCAAACGTAGTCCGCAATACCCCCGACACCGGAAAGGCGCCTTTAGTGGCGGAAACGTCGAAGTGGGCCAACGCACTAAATCGCTGGCGCGATAGCTGCTGCCCGCACGGAGCGAGAGGCCAAGGTAAACATCTGAGAACATAACGATAACCTGCTCAACGCGCCTGTCCTTTGGATCGGGGTCTCAACAACCTCATCCTAGACAGGAGCCAAGTATGAGTACCCAGGCCGTCAGTGAACTGCGTCTGCGCATGATCGAGGACATGAAGGCACGCCAGCTCGGTTTGCACACCCAGCGCAGCCATGTTTACAGCTGCAAGCGTTTTGCCGCCTATTTGAAGCGCTCGCCTGAGACGGCGACGGCGGACGAGGTCCGCGCCTTCCAGTTTTATTTGATGGAAAGCGGCTCGGGTCCATTCAAGACTTTAAGTAGACGCCCAGCGAGCTCGTGCTCGCTAGCGTTTGCGCGATATTCGGCGAGGATCCGCTGGCACTTCCGGATGATTTTAACGGCATCATCTCGCTCGTTTTTGAGGAGATAAGTATCCAGATTGTCGCTGAGCATTTATTTCCTTCTTGGGCTTTGCAATAACAACGGCTGACAGCCCTAATTATTTCAGCGGGTGCTTCGCCCATTATCGAAGGGTCCTTCGACCGCGCGCCGATCCGTTGACCGAAATAGAGCGGCGCCGGTACCGTTCAGCAGCAGGCTCAATTGGGAATTGGTGGCGCCGAGTGTTACATTAAGTTACATTCCGAGAGATTCGACGCAGGATGTGGCAGATCGTCATATCCGTGGGGCGCTTCGAAGCCGATGAAATCTTGGATGCACCCCTCTATGACAATCGAAGCAAACGTCGAAAAGAACGCCGTTATCGCTCGATCCACCGGCGAGTTGCCGCCCATTACACGCCCCGCAGGCGATGGAACCTATGAAGTAGTGGTCCCACTCAACGGTCGCATCACCCCTCTTGTTCTTCCCTATTCGTTTCCGTCGGAAGACGAAGCTACGCTCTGGATTAAGAGCCGCAAGGGAAGTGAGAGAATTGAGCGGGCTCGCACTCTTCCTGAATCAGAATAGCTAATTCACTCCGCTCTCCGCGACCGGCTTCACGCCAGCACATGCGCTCCCGCGCTTCTTTCGTTCTTCACTGAGATGACATATGCCGTGATGCGGTGGCATTTGGTGTTTTCTTGTGCTCGGCCGCGAAGCGGGTTGCCTTTTAATCGAACTTCTGAACAATGCAATTCTGAAGTCCGGCGTTTTTCAGTTTTTTGCAAAGGCTCATAGCGTCATCGCGCGACCTTACCGGCCCGGCCAAAACGCGAAACCAAATACCCTTTTGTTTCAAATCTACCGGCCTCGTTAGGAGTGGCACTCCTCCTAAGATGATCCTGTATTTGTCTAAAGCTGCCGCGAGTTCTGCTTCCGCTGCCCTCTCATCTTGGTCCGATTCGACCTGGGCAAAATATCCGCTGATTGAAGAGGGAGCCGGTTCCGCCGCCGCTTTCACCACAGCCCCCTCCACCGGACCACTTACCTCGGTTCGATCACTGACACTGACTGGATCCGAAGCTGCAGCGTCGATCCGAGCCACCGGAGCCTGCGCAGCGGCCAAAAATGGCGGGTGAACTTGCCCTGCACCTAATCTGACAATGCTGGGAACGGGAGCTTGCTCGGCGATATCGACGCGCGTCCCATCTGGCCGGTATTTTTCGCTCCGGACAACTGTTGGCTGATCGGCAATTTGCGGTTTTGCTTCGACCGGCTGTGAAGCGGAAGCGGCCTCGCCCGTGCCAGCGAAAGGCAGATCTACTCGTTTATCTAAGCCGGGACCTAGGCTCTTTGGCAGCTGGGCTGGGATCGAAGGGAGAGCCTGCGATGAGGCACCCATTTCCGATCCATCCGGCGTTAAGCGTTCGTAAATGAGCTTCTTCCGGTGAGGGCGCTCCGGCTTTCCATGCGAAGGTTGTTCAGCATGGCTGGTTTGGAATGCGCCATTGCCTGCCACCTTCATTGTTCGATAAAGATACCGTCCCCCAAGCAGGATTGCGCAAGCCATAGTGACCGCGATCAATCCATTCCTACCGAGCCTGAAGCCCTTAGCGCCATCGTGGCCCCGGTACAGTTTTAGATCCAGAAGTGTCCAGGTTGAGGCAAAGAAACGGGCGGTTGGGGCGCTCGGGCTAACCTGGCCTTTCAAGCGCACATCGCGCCGGTGAGTGCCTCGGCCCTCGACCCCGAGCCGCGGCTTTGCTTCCTCATTGCGTTCAGGCTGCCTCCCTCGATCGCGACCCTGCTTCGGGGGCGGTCTGGCATAGTCTTGTTCACCGGTCAGCGAGGGGCCAGACAGGTGGTTTCCTCGATCGGCGGGGTAAGCAAATCTTTGCCGGTATTCATAAAGCGCGTTCACTTTCCGGCGCTTTCCAACGGCAACCATGAGTGAAGGCTTCTGCTGGCTCGGGGTCGAAGCGAAAAAAAACCAAATCTTTGACAGGTTAAGCCGTATCTTCTCCCGCAGGGAGTGAACGAGAGCCTGCCAATTCCGGTTTACCCGCTCTTCCAACATCGCCTGCAAGAATTCGCTGCGAATGCCCCACGGTCTTATACTCTGAGAATTTAGCCGCGCCAATGGTTCTGCTGAATCACCGCTGCAATGCACTTATCGGCGATGTGACGTTGCGGCCTTGGGAATTATTCCAACCGCGCCCGAGTCACCAGATAGCCGGTTCGAGTCAACTGCGGTAGTGGCACGAAAACGTGACTAGTCCGCTTTATCTCGATCTTAGGAAGCAATTGAAACAAAAACGTTTTTCTCGTTCTGGCCATAAGCAGGCGTCTCAGGCCGCCTTTAATTTCAAGCTCAAGTGGCTCTAATTCGGGACCGCACCAAATGCGTGGTGAGCGGTTATTTTACGACCATAGCGCTCACTTGACCTCGACCAGAGTTCCACGTGCTCTTGTTGAGGTGCCATCGGGCAGAAAAATGTTTGTATAGGCAATCCCTTTTTTGAAGTCATCAACATGGACAACGTGTTGTCCCGGCCGCCGTGACCAATAAATCATGTAAACGCCATCGCCTACAGGCGTGACAGTAATCGCAACATCTGCTGTGTTCGTGCCATCGGGCGACCGGAACGTCATCAGCTTTGCTGACTTTGAATTCGAGGCGGAATTTCTGATCGCCAAAATCAACGTCGTAAGACCTGCCAGCTGCCATGAACTCGGCGTCGCCTGCCAGGGGGATTACGTGAGAATCCGCGGTTTGTGCTGCAACCGAATGAGCTGCTGCGGTGGCTACAAAAAGGGCGGTCAAAATAAATCTGAGCTGCGACACCGGCAAACCCTCCATACCCTCTCTACCGAATTCGCGTTCGGCGACGCTAGCTTGGTAAATTATAAGGCAAGCGGCTGGCAAGGCGTCAACGTGGCTGCCTTGCAAAAGCATTTCCGAGAGGTTGCTTGATGTCCGAAGCGGGTCACGAACGGCGGTTTCCTAAATGAAATCAATGAGTCCGCTCATCCCCAGGAAGCAGAAAGATTTGTTGCAACCGCGAGAAATGGCGTTCCGGGCCATAACCGGAAGTTGTCCGGTTAGTGATTGAATGCCAGGCGCGGGAGAAATCGCGGACGTGTCACAGCTAGGCATCGCCCTTCCTTGCGCCAGCATTTTTAGAGACCCAGACGGTGCAACGACTGTTCCACCTGCGCTCGAACCTCAGCGTCACGAAATGGGAAGGATTTCAGGAAGTCGCACTTTTTGAAATACGGATTCGAGCTAAGGACATGATTGGCATGGCCCTGAGCCTTGCCACGGTCACCCAGCAGCTCATTGGTGAAGGCAGCGATGGCGTAAATGTGAATATGAGCGTTGGGCGATCGAACGGCGCGCTCAGCCCATTCCGCTGCCACTGCAAAATCGCCGCGAATGGCGTAAGTGAGCGCACGCGTCGCCAGCATCGCATAGTTTAACGGGTCGATCGGGCTTAGCGAGATTGCTTTGGCGACCCTTTTTTCATTATTTTCGCCATCGCCAAGAAGCGTGCCGACAAGCGCACTGTTGTAGAGCGCAAAGGCGTAATTCGGGCTTAGAGAAATGCTGCGCTCCATCCATGGCAGGCCGGCTTCCAGATCTCCAGCCAACCATTCGGACCGGCCCATGGTAAGATTGACAAAGGGATCGAGCGAGTCGAGTTCCATAGCTTTCGCGGCATGCGTCCGGGTCTTTAGTCTCTCGCCCTCGACATCAGACGAGAAGCCGAGAAAAGCATTCTGGAAATGCGTGAAGGAAAGGCCTGCATGTGCGCGGGCAAACCCTGAATCGGCTTTCACGGACTGCGCAAAGAAGTGAGCCGCCAATTCATTGTCCTGCTTAGTGAACCGGTACATATGCCTAAGCCCGCGATGATAGGACGCCCAAGCGTCCAAATGCCCGGCCGGGATCTTTGCTGCGTGCAAGGCCTCAGAAAGCTGGATACGGGGTTCCAGCGCATTCACAATTTGGCCCGCCAGTGCCGATTGCATATGCATGATCTCGTTAACGGGCGTGATAAAGCGATCTGCCCAGAGCACGTTGCCGTCTGGCGCCCGGCAGAGTTCGACCGTAATGACGCATCGCGGCCCGTGCTCCATGATTGTACCGGTCAGAAAGTAGCCAGCCCCGAGTATTTCTCCGGCCCGTGCCAGATCGACCTCCTGCCGGCGGAACTGGAATGACGACCCGCGGGCAACGAGATGGAGCCAATGGAGCCGGGAGAGCTCAAGAATAAGCTCCTGCGAGAGAGCATCGCCCAGAAGGCCGAGCCGTGGCTCCTGTGACAAAGGAAACAGCGGCAGCACAGCGATCTTGGGCGGAGCCGGAACGTGATCAAGGCTGGGCTCTTTGTGCAGGGGGATAGAAGGGACGACCGTCTCTAAACTTATTGTGACGGCTTCGACTGAGACGGCGAACTGAAAGCCCCGGCCCCGGAGCGTGCGTATATAAGTCTGATTTTCACCACTATCGCCAAGCGCCTTGCGGACCGACTTGATGCAACTCGAAACCGTCGCGTCGGAAACGAAGCGGCCTTGCCAAACATGTTCGATGATTGCTTCGCGCGAGAGAACCTGACCGGCGCTTTCGACAAAAAAGCAAAGCAAATCGAACACGAGAGGTTCGACGTGAATGTCGCCTCCGTTCGATTGCAAACAATATTGCTCTGTGTCGAGTTCAAATCGATCGAAGCGGTATCGCATGAATTTAACTACTCGCGCCGGAGGTGACCCGACCTCAGCCTGAGAAGCCGGCGTTTACCTCTTCTTCTTCTCCCCCAGCAATCTCCAACGGATCTCCACGCAATCCCCAAATCCCATTCAAGCATGGCGCGTACAAATTAGCGATGGTGGTTTTCGACGAATGCACATCCGGATCAGCAAATGGGAGCAGGAAATGCTTGCAACGAACCATATGACCACCGAACCCGATTACGCGGCCATCAAGTCAAAACAGAATGCGGCCTGGGGCTCTGGTGACTACGCCAGGATTGGCACCACCTTGCAGATCGCCGGCGAGAGCCTTGCCGAGGCCTTGGATTTGAGCCCGGATTCCAAGGTGCTCGACGTGGCGGCCGGCAACGGCAATGCTACGCTCGCCTTCGCGCGCCGCTGGTGCAATGTAACCTCAACCGACTACGTCGAAAAGCTTCTGTCACAAGGCCGCGCCCGGGCAGAGGCGAACGCTCTAAGCGTTACCTTCCAGATCGCCGACGCCGAGCAACTTCCCTTTGAAAACAGCGCCTTTGACGCGGTGGTTTCCACCTTTGGCGTCATGTTCACGCCAAACCAGCTCAAGTCAGCGAGTGAGCTTGTTCGCGTCTGCCGGCGGGTAAGATTGGCTTGGCAAATTGGACGCAGGAAGGGTTCATCGGCCAGGTCTTTAAGGCAATTGGCAAACATGTCCCGCCGCCTGCCGGCGTGAATTCACCGGCAAGATGGGGCAATAGAGCATGGATCGAGGAGGTTTTCGGGGCTAAAGGGCGGTCCATCGCGTTCAACGATCGAACCTTCATCTTCCGATACCGGTCACCGGACCATTTCGTGAACTATTTCCGTTCCTACTATGGACCCGTCCATAAGGCGTTTCTCGCTCTCGATCCTGCAAAACAAACCGCGTTGAGTGCCGACTTGCACGCGACAATCGAGCGGTTCAACACAGCCACCGACGGCTCAATGCGGGTGCCTTCCGATTACGCCGAGATCATCATCGCCAAGGTCTAGAGAATTTGCGTGTAAAAGCTTGGGGGACAGCCTTCGCGAAAATGTAACTTCGCGAAGGCGCCCGAGCCCAGCCCGTTAGCAAAATGCGAGGATAGACATGATCGAGGAAGCGCGCGGACGCATCGAACACGATGAATCTGGTACCGGCACGACACTTGTGCTTGTACCGGGATCGTGCAGCACCGACGCCGCGTGGCGACCCGTAATCGCCAATTGGAATGGCGAAAAACGATGTGTGACCACAAGCCTTCTTGGCTATGGTAAAACCGCGGAACGGCGCACCGCGGGCGATACCTTGCGACGCCAGGGGCGCCTAGCTGATTTTGAACTGTTTTGTATGATAATGAGGCGCGGAGGCTGCGGTCAAGGTATTTTTGAACTATTTATTTCAAAATACCGTAAGACCCCGTGGACGATCACGTAGCTCGCAATCGCCTGCTGATTCTAGTCACCGCGACCATTTCGCCGCAACCGGCGCTCCTTCAGGACACCGCTCTCAAGTTGCTGCGGAAGAGAAATCGACGCCGGAGACTTTGACGACGGCCTGCCAGGCGGCTTCCTGGTTGGCGCGATCGTGGAGGTGTGGGTGGCGCTGCGCCTCAATTGGGCCGGTGAACTTCCCTTGAGCCGAGGCGAAGAATTGCCCTGAGACGTCGGTTCCGAACTCCGACGCCTGGAGGTACCGGCGAGCTGCGGTCTCCGGCGTCTGATTCATGCCGGGAATGAGGTTCACGATTGGGATAAACAGATACTTCAAGGCCGGGCCAGCGTTTCGCACCACCTTGGTGTCGGTCGCCGCACCGGGCGAGACAGCGTACACGGCCATGCCGGAGGGTAGCCGGCGCGCCAGCGCCGCGACCCACCAAGCGATAATGAGCTTCGCGTCGGCATACGCATTGTTGGGCACGTACCTCACGTTCGGCCCGTTGCGCAGCAGGGCTTCCACAGCGGCGGTTCGGTCACCCTGGTGGTATTTGGCCGCGAAGGCTGGCACGTCGGTGTAGCTGAACAGGGGTACGCCCCCTCGGGCAGGTTCCGCGCCGGCGATAACAATCCGCGCGTTGGGGCTCAGCAGGTTGGCGCGGAGCAACCCGGCAGTCAGTTGATGATGGCCGATGAGCGGGGCCTGAGCCGCCTCGACGCCCGCCGCAGTGAGCACGCGCTTCTTACCTGGGACCATCCCTGCATTTAGCAGTAGGAAATCGATCGGTCGACCTCGCTTGACCAACTCGGCGAGGGCGGATTGAACGCTGGCCGGTGCGTTCAGATCCAGCTCCAACGGCGTGAAGACCTGTGTTTTGGTCTCAGCCGCAAGCTGAGCGGCCGTTTCCTGGGCCCGGGCCAGGCTGCGCCCGGTGACCATGATCTCGCGCCAGCCCTCTCCGGCGAGAATGCGGGCTGCCGCATAACCGAGCCCGGAGGTGGTGCCGGTGACGAGAGCGATCGAATGTTCCATGGGCGTCTCCGTGGTGAAGGGTGAAGGTCGGGTCGTAAGGCCCCGCGAGGCCAGGGCCGGCTTGCTAATTTCGAACTATTCGGTTATATATTGGTACGATGGCCATTGTAAAGGAATTTTGAACTAAATGTTTCAAAATAACGCCAAGCCGCGTGGACGGCCGCGCAGCTTCGACGAGAGGGACGCGCTGGAAAAGGCGACTCAGGTGTTCTGGTCGAAAGGCTACGACGGAGTGACGATTGACGATCTCGTCGCCGGGATGGGTGTGGGACGGCCGAGCCTGTATGCCATCTTTGGGGACAAGCGGGCGATATTCTTGCGCGTCCTTAGGGCGTACGCAGAACGGAAGGGCGCATCAGCCGCGAAGGCACTCTTCTCGCCACAGAGCCTTCGCGACTCGATCGCGGGCTTTCTGAGGTACGCCGTCGAAACTGCGACCGAGAAAGGATGCGCTCGGGGATGTCTTCTCGGGTGCGTCGCGCCGCTTGTGGACGACCCCGAGGTCCGGCAGTTCCTGCAAAACGCGGCCGCCGCCGCAGCAGCGCTGGTGGAAGGTCGTTTCCGGGACGCAATCATCGCTGGAGAAATCCCATCTGACTTTCCCGTAGCCGTGCGCGCGAGCCAAGTCCTGGACTTTGCTCGTGGCCTGACCATGCGCGCGCAGATTGGCGCGCCACGCACGACGCTTCTCAGGGATGCCGAAGAGGCGGCCGACTTGCTGCTCCTGTCGCGGCGTGGAAATGCGGCGCCAGAGCGTTGATGATGGATGGGTGATCCTCGACGAGCTTTTGAAACCGGCGTTTGCCATCTTTGCGCGCAAGTTCCTTGGCTATGGAGCCGCTATCAAGATCGAAGCCCGCTTTCACTATCTTCCCGGCGCAGGTCCTCCTGAAGGTGTTCTAGAACGCGAACGTCTTGTGACAGAATGGAAAACAGGCGCGTCCTCTGAACAAATGCCCAATAGTCGCCGCTTGGCGTGGACCAGAGCAGGTCGAAAACTGAAACCTTTTTCGAGACGACGCCGGCGACCAGCGCATCGATAACTGAAGTCCGTATCGCCTTCGTCAGCTGGTTCGTCAGATGAGGCCATTAGATCGCAGCGAATTCCGCCCGGCAGACCGCTTCCAGCGCATCGAGATCGTCGTGGGCGAGCTTCCACATGACGGCCGCCGCGACGTTTTCGTAGTGGCGCAGGACGTTGCCAATCCCCGACCTTATGCCAGGGGATGTTGGGATGACGGGCTTTGAGTTCCGGCGGTAGATGGTGGCTGGCTTCGGATACGATCTCGACGCCGCGCTCGACGAGCCACATTAGCCGCGCGGGTTAAGGTGCGCAGCGGTGGCATTTCGTCTGGTATGGGTCATCTGCGGCTGTTTCCTGAATGAAATCAACGAGTCCGTTCATCCTCTTGTAGCCGAAGGAATTGCTGCAATTGCGAGAACCGCCGTTCCGGGCCGATTTTGTTGTAAAAGTCCCGTTGATCGCCGCGCCGAACAGTGATTCCGTCAGTTGACGCAAACTGCCGGAGGTGTCGGGCGATGATGGGGCGGCTCAAGCAGGATCAGGTTCAGCTGTTCTATTCGTTCAATCTGGATGAGGCGGTGCCGGAGGATCATTTGGTTCGAAAGATCGCCGCGGTCCTCGATCTCTCATGGGTCCACAGCGAGTTAGCAGGGTTTTATTCGCCGATGGGCCGGCCTTCCATCGATCCAGTGCTCATGATCCGGATGCTGATCGTTGGCTATGTGTTTGCAATTCGATCTGAACGGGCTCTCTGCCGCGAGGTGCAGGTCAATCTGGCCTATCGTTGGTTTTGCGGTCTCAGTATCGAGGACAAGCTGCCCGATCACTCCGCTTTCTCGCGGGCGCGCAATGAACGCTTCCGGAACAGCAATGTTTTCCGGCTCGTGTTCGAACGCATTGTTGGGGCGTGCATCGCGGCCGGGCTTGTGGGTGGCGACGGGTTTGCAGTGGATGCTAGCCTTATCGAGGCGGACGCCAATAAAAGCCGATCGATCCCGGGCGAAGAATGGGACAAGGACATCGATCCGGCAACGGCCGAGCGTGCGGTGAAAGACTACCTCGCGACGCTCGACGATCCAGCTTACGGCGCGGCCAGCGAAGTCACGCCGAAATTTATCTCGTCCTCAGACCCAGCTTCGCAATGGACCAGCGCAATGAAAAGCGCTGCGTTCTTCGCCTATGCCGACAATTACCTCATCGACGTGAAGTTCGGGATCATCATGGATGTCGAAGCCTCGCGCGCCATCCGGCAGGCGGAGGTGGGCGCGTCGCAAACCATGATCGAACGCACCGAGGAGCGCTTTGGCGTCAAACCGTCCTGGATCGTCGCCGATACGGCCTACGGCTCCGGCCGCAATCTCGACTGGCTTGTGAGCGAGAAGAAGATAGCGCCGCACGTCCCCGTGATCGACAAGTCGAACCGGCAGGACGGAACCTTTTCGCGCAAAGACTTCCGCTACGATGCCGGGCGCGATTGCTACGTCTGTCCCGCCGGCTGCAATCTGACAACAACGGGCCGCCTCTACAACGACGATCAGTTGGCCTATCGCGCCAGCGTCTACGATTGCCGCAGCTGTCCCTTGAAGCCAAAGTGTTGCCCGAAGGCGTCGCACCGGAAAGTTCTGCGCAGCCTCTATGAAGAAGCCCGCGATGCCGCCCGCGCCATCACTGCGAGCGAGGCTTATGCGCAAACAAGGCGAGATCGCAAAAAGGTTGAGATGCTGTTCGCGCACCTCAAGCGCATCTTGCGCCTTGGCCGGCTTCGCTTGCGCGGGCCAAGCGGAGCCCAGTTCGAGTTCACCCTTGCGGCCATCGCTCAGAATTTGCGGCGCCTGGCAAAGCTGGCCGTGCATCCACCGCCGAAGACGGCGGCAATGTGTACTGCGTAAGCGTCAAGTGGCGTTGGAGTTGCGTCAGGCGTCTCAGTTCACCGGGTCTAATGCCGCGCTCTCCGCCGAGCAAGCGGCCAGGATCGGCTGTCAGAAGCGCCGCGCGCCGGCCATGCCAGGATGAAAGCAGACTTTTACAACGAAATCGGCCAGGACCGGACCTTTTAGGCTGCGAATTTCGTCTGTTTGAAGCCGCCCGCCATCGAAGAAGTCTGAATGCGTATGCGGCGCTCCGAGTGGCCTGCGCATACTGTTCTGGCCGTGAGGTTACTGGCCTGCAATCACTATCTTGCCGAAATGCTGGCGAGCTTCGAAATGCTGATAGGCCTGCTTTGCTTCGGAAAAGCTGAATACCCGGTCAATGACGGGCTGAAGCTTGTGCAGCGCCATCGCCCGGTTCATGGCCTCAAATTGTCTGCGGTTGCCAACATAGATACGGCGGATCAAGACCCGATTGCGAAATATACCGGCGTCGATTGTTCCCTGACCAAGCGCCGCGACCACATTAATAATCCCCTCGTCAGCTGCGCAACTGATCGATTTCGGCAGTGTTTCGAGTCCGCCTGTCTCAACGGTGTGCTCGACGCCATTTCCATCGGTCGACCGGCGTATGTGCTCGTCCCAGTTGGGGATCTCCCGGTAGTTCACTACCTCGTCCGCCCCAAGCTGTTTCAGCCGGGCCGCCTTAGCGCCCGTTGACGTGAGCGCAATAACGCGGGCGCCAAAGAGTTTGGCAAATTGAAGCGCGAACAGCGCCACGCCGCCTGTTCCAATGGTCAAAACCGTTTCGCCAGGACGGAAAGGCTTCGGGCCGGCCAGGGAGGACCATGCGGTGACGGCGGTGCAGGGAAGCGTCGCGGCTTCCGCGAAGGACATATAGGCTGGGATCTTGACCAGGGCTTCCTCCTCCGCGATCACGAACGGTGCCAGCATTCCATCCCTGGTACATCCAAACTGATCGGATGCCATTTCCAACGAGATCGGACCATCGATCCACCTTGGAAAATAACTGCAAGCGACGCGATCACCGATCGCGACGCCCGTCACACCTTCTCCAAGGGCAACAATCTCGCCGGCGCCGTCAGACAGCGCGATTTTGCCGGTCTTGCCAGGGAAGGCGTATCGTCCTGTGAGTATGAGCAGATCCCGGTAGTTTAACGACCGAGCATGAACCTTGATCAGAACCTCGTTCCGGCCGGCCCTGGGTTCAGGCCGCTCGCCAAGGGTCAAGCCGTCGACGCCGGTGCCGAGCTTATCGAAATAATAGGCTTGCATACTGTTTCTCCTGTGAAGGTGGTGCTTCGCACAATGGGCATGACGGCAAAGACAATCGCGCGCATGACCATTGAAGGATTCAGCCCGTTGCTGGGTCACCACGAAGCGCCGTGGCAAATAGTTTCCGCTCGCGCTGCATGATCAACGCCGGCCGTCCGGCGGTGATACCGCCGTCGACCACCAGATTAAGGCCGTTTACTAAGCTCGATTCGTCGCTTGCGAGATAAAGAGCCGCGTGTGCGATATCGACCGGCGCGCCCATGCGGGGAATGGGTTGCACTCCGGGAAGAAGCTCGTCGAACGCCGCCTTCACCCTCGTCGCGCCGTCATCCGCTTCGTTACTGTCAAGTCCACCGGCTTTGCCGAAAATACCAGTAAGAATCGGTCCGGGAGATATGCTATTCACCCGGATACCGTGCTCCCCCAGCTCAACTGCCGCACAACGAGACAGGTGGATGACTGCAGCCTTGGCGGTGGAATAGCCAAGCGTCGTGAAGCCGGCTCGCAGTCCATTTATGCTCGCCATGTTGATGATGCTGCCCGAATGCTCACGGAGCATTGCGGGCGCAGCGTATTTCATCCCAAGAAGTGTGCCGCGGACATGCACCGCAATTGCTGCGTCGAACTCCGCGATGTCAACGGTTGCCACGCCCCCGGTTCGCGACGGCGTGCCAGCGTTGTTGAACAGACAATCGATGCGCCCAAAACGTTCGAGCGCGTGAACGATCATGGCGTGCACATCCGCTTCGCACGAGACATCGGTGCGGAAAAAGCTTGCCGCCATGCCGAGCGCAGCGGCAAGCGTTTCTCCTTGTTCACGCCGCCTTCCTGCGATGATGACGCTCGCGCCTTCGGCGACAAACAGCTCGGCCGTGCACGCGCCGATCCCGCTCGTTGCGCCCGTAATCACCGCCACCTTACCCTTAAGCCGGCTCATTGGAATCCCTCCTTTTGCTAATTGGCGTCCGATCCATCTCGACGGTCGATAATCAGGCTTTGCACAGCACGGCCGAAATAGCCGTGCCGGTCGCCGAGCCGGGCAAAGGAGATGCCCGTGCCTTCCAGGCCGATCCAACTCTCCGCATCGAGCAATATCCACTCGCCCACCGGCATGCGGCCCAGCGAAAGCGTCAGATCAGCGTTGATGAAGCTCCATGTCCTCGGGTCGAGCGGCACTGAAACGCTATTGCAGAAGTCCGCCGCGATCGCGGCGCGCATAAGCGGAGAAATCGGCAGACCCGCGATGATGGGGCGGCCGGCCCGGTACCAGGTTGCGCTGCGCCGTCCTTTGCCATCGGCTTTGAGGGTGCGCATGGAAACGCCGCTCAGAAACGGACTCCCAAGGCCACGCAAGTCGGCCGGCGCGCAGCCGGCCTCCGGCCCAGCCTGATCGAACTCAGGCTCGGCGGCGCCGGCAGGCTGAAGCGAGCTGCCGGTCCGAACCCGTAAGACCGTCGCCCGGACGACTTCTTTCTCCCCGGCCGAGAGGCGGATCGAACAGATCTGGATTTTCCGCCCCTCGCGAATGACGTCTGTCGCGATTGAAAGCGGCGCCACCGGTACTGGCCGCAAGAGATCGATCGAAAGCCGCGCGACCCGCATGGGCTGGCGGCTTTCCACAGTCTCTGCGAGCCATGCAACCAAGCTCGCCGGCGCTGCACCATGCTGCATCGTGGGGTCCCAAGGCCCGGCCGCATGAGGCGTTGAGAGGGCACGCATGCCAGAAAGCTCATAGACTGCTTCCGAAGTCATGGTTATGAACCCGAATGGTTGGGATTTCGCAGAGGAGTGCGGACAGCCTAATTTGAGGTGAAGAGATAGTCGGTCAGAATGCGGCCGCGCTCGTCGAGGATGAGAAAGCCGGATCCCTCGGCGGCAATCTCGCCGCTGTTCACCGAGAACATTTCCCAGTTGAAGGTAACGGCATTCTTCAGGGATTGCGCGGTCTTAACCCGTCGGAAGAGATAGCCGCCGTCGCGTACGTTTCTTTCATGGGAGCCTTCTATCCTCTCCTCAAGCGCTTCGTAGCCGCGCGCCTCCTTCGTTCCCATGTAATGAGTGCCTTCTGGCGCCCACAGACTGTGAATGGTCTTCTTGCGTTGTGCCGGATCTGGGTTATTCCAGACCGCGACATAGCGGTCCGCAAGTAACTCTGCTTCGCTCATAGCATGCTCCGTGGAGTTTTGACGGCTAAGGTGCCTGACCTTCAGATTGCTGCGAACGCTGCTTGCAGTCGATGACCTCAGAGGTCAAAAAATGATCGCGAGTGCTGATATGGTTTGACGTCCGAGATCATGGAGCATCGCCGGATTTCCGGCTATGCTGCAATAATGACCGCACCTGAGCTTCCATTCGGCGTATTGCTGCGTCGCTGGCGAGAGCGCCGGCGCATGACCCAGATGGATCTGGCCGCGGCGGCGAACAGTTCGACGCGGCATTTGAGCTGCTTGGAGACGGGCCAATCCCAGCCAAGCCGCGAGATGGTTCTGCGCTTGGCTGCGTGCCTCGAGGTTCCGCTTCGAGGTCAAAATGCGCTGCTTCAGGCGGCGGGCTTTGCGGCGGCGTTCCAGGAACGGTCTCTGGCGGAATTGGTGGCAGCCCGCCAAGCGATCGAGCAAATCCTAGAGGCGCACAGGCCTTACCCGGCGTTCGCTGTCGACCGGCATTGGAACGTCGTTCTTTCCAACAGGGCGCTGCCAGAGCTTTACGTCGATGTATCGCCCGAGCTTTTGCAGCCGCCGGTGAATGCGATCCGCCTGATGCTGCACCCTGGCGGTCTTGCGCCGAGAATCATCAATTTTCTCGATTGGCGCGACTATATCGTCTCCGTTCTTCGGCAGCAGGCCGAAGCCATCGCCGACGCCGGCATTGAGGCACTGTTGGCGGAGATCTTGGCCTATCCTGATCCCGGCCACGGTGCGGCCGCGGCTATGAATATGGGATCGCAGCGATTTGCGACGCCCCTGCAAATCTCAACCGTCGCGGGCACGGTCTCATTTTTGAACACGGTCACGGTGTTTGGCACACCCATAGACGTGACCCTGTCTGAGCTTGCTCTCGAAATGCTCTTTCCAGCCGATCCGGAAACGGTTGCCGCGATCAAAAAACTCACAGGCGAAGCCGGCGCCGGGAGTTGGAATAAGGTTCCGTTCGCCGGGACTCGTTAGCCTACCAAAGATTTACACACGGAAAGCGAAAAGTTAGTGCGCATTTGGTGATCCGAACACTGCCCAGATCTAGCGGGACCAACTGTGTCGTTCATGATTTCGATGCCTGCACATGGATCACACTGAGAAAGTCTCAACGTGAGTTTAAGTAGGCCGCTACACCTTCGGGACCGGAAGTGTGTTTTGAGAGACAGAAACGTCGAAAAGGGCCAATGCACTAAATCGCTGGCGCGATAGCTGCTGCCCGCACGGAGCGAGAGGCCAAGGTAACCATCTGAGAACATAACGATAACCTGCTCAACGCGCCTGTCCTTTGGATCGGGGTCTCAACAACCTCATCCTAGACAGGAGCCAAGTATGAGTACCCAGGCCGTCAGTGAACTGCGTCTGCGCATGATCGAGGACATGAAGGCACGCCAGCTCGGTTTGCACACCCAGCGCAGCCATGTTTACAGCTGCAAGCGTTTTGCCGCCTATTTGAAGCGCTCGCCTGAGACGGCGACGGCGGACGAGGTCCGCGCCTTCCAGTTTTATTTGATGGAAAGCGGCCCCAGCATTTGCAATCGCAACCGCATTATGACCGGCGTGAAGTTTTTGTTCCGGGTCACGCTGCGCAGGCACGATTTAGCGTCCGAGATCTATTATGTCAGAGAGCCACAGAAGCTGCCGCTGGTTATGAGCCCGGCCGAGGCCAAGCGCCTGCTGGCCGTGGCGGGCAACCTGAAGATCAAGGTGATGCTCGCGCTGTGCTATGGCTGCGGATTACGCGCTGGCGAAGCGTGCCGCCTCAAGGTGGGTGACATTGACAGCGAGCTCAACATCATCCGCGTCGTGCAAGCCAAGGGGCGCAAAGACCGTCATGTGATGCTTCCCCCCGAAGTTCTGGATCTGCTTCGGCAATGGTGGAAGGTGCGGCCCATACGCTACGATGACGGCGTGCCTTTAAAGGAGCGCTGGCTGTTTCCCGGCCGGCGGCGCGCCCAGCCGCTCACTACGCGCCAGCTCTCGCGTCTGTTCCACGAGGCAGCTGAAGCCGCCGGCATCAAGAAGCCAGTGACGCTGCATTCGCTCAGGCACTCTTTTGCCACCCATCTTTTCGAGCAAGGCTTGGATATCCGTCTGATTCAAGCGGTGCTTGGCCATCACAAGCTCGATACGACGGCCCGTTATACCCGCGTGGCTACGGGACGGATCGCCGCCATCGAAAGCCCGATCGGCAAGATCGCGGTGCCGCTTTTGAAGAAGGTCCGCCAGAAGCGTTAAGCCGCGCCCATGGCACGGCCAGCGTTGGAGGTCGCGGACATCTTCCGCGGCCACGGCCCCTCTTGGCGTGCTGCCAACAGGAGGCACATCAGTCTTGACCAGCTCAAAGTTATGAGCGCCATCGAGCGCTGCCGGACCGCGGCGCTCGGCGGCTACGTTGCGCGTTGCGAAGACTGTTCACACACAGCCATCGCCTACAACTCCTGCCGCAACCGCCATTGCCCCAAGTGCCAAGGGACGGCAGCGCGGGAATGGCTGGCGGAGCGCAAAGCCGAGCTGTTGCCGGTACCCTATTTCCATCTCGTCTATACTATGCCGGGAGCCATCGCCGGCCTCGCCTATCACAACAAGGCGGTCATCTACGATATCCTGTTCAAGGCCTCGGCCAAGGCGACCCTCACCATTGCGGCCGATCCCAAGCGCCTCGGCGCCAAGCTCGGCATAATCTCCGTCTTGCACAGTTGGGGGTCGGCCATGACCCGCATGTGCATATGATCGTGCCTGGGGGCGGATTCTCGCCGGATGGCGAAAGCTGGATCGCCTGCCAGCGCAAATTCTTTTTGCCTGTCCGCCTGTTGTCCCGGCTGTTTCGCCGCGTGTTTATCGAGGCATTGTTTGCCGCTCATGCTGAAGGACGGCTTATGCTCTTGGGTGAGCACGCGGGGCTTGCCGATGCCCGTGCTTACAAGGCCTTCCTCAAGCCTTTCCGGCGCTACGAATGGGTAGTTTATGCCAAGAGGCCCTTTGGCGGCCCGGAAGCGGTGCTCGCCTATCTTGCCCGCTACACCCATCGCGTCGCCATTTCCAATAAGCGCCTGATCGCCGCCGATGCCAAGAGCGTCACCTTTACCTTCAAGGATTACCGCATCGAAGGCCCTGGCCGCTATAAAACGATGACGCTCGCCACGCCGGAGTTTATTCGCCGTTTTCTCATGCATGTGCTGCCAAAAGGCTTTCACCGCATCCGCCACGCCGGATTTCTGGCAAACGGCAACCGGGCAGAGGCGATTGCCAAGGCGCGAGAACTGCTCAAGGTGCCAGCAGCCGCTCCGGCCACACAAGACACACAGCCCGCCGATGCCACAGAGCCGTTCAAACTCGAACGGCCATGTCCATGCTGTGGCCGGCGCATGAGGGTTGTTGAGATCTTTGCACGCGGCAGCGGCCCAAGCCCCAGATACCGTGCCGCCCCGGCGGCTTTGATTATCAGGCTCGATACCTCATGATTAGGCTGGCTCCAGAACTCAGCGGCAGTGCTGATTTTCCTTGCGGCTTTTGCCGCCACCTTTGCGCTCGCCGCAATGCCAGAAAATATTGCCGGCTTGCGGTGTTTCTACGTTTACTGACGCGGCTTTTTAAGCAGACGCCCGCTAAGGTCCCTCGTAAAAACCGAAGGCTATTCGGCTTGCTGCAAAATTACGGCCTATTCCAACCGCCACGCTGCGGCTAAATCCCCATAGGCCTCGCTGAGCCACAGTGCCCCATACTCCGCGATTTCGTGCCTTGGCGCTTCTCCAACGCCTCCGGTAGCGCTCGCGGATGGTCCGGTCATGCAGGCGTCCGAGAAACCTGCACATCAGCGGAAGTAACAATTTCGCGCCTCGCCCCAAAATACCTCGCCTACTTCCGGCAGAAGCGAATGCCTGACCTCGCCTCTCATGCTATCCATAAGTTCGTTGCCCCGAGCAGCCATTTCCGTCAAAGCATCGAAATCACCGGCTATCCTGGGGGAAATTGTCATGACAACACGCCGTCAATTTCTGAAGACGGGCGCCGCTGCTGCCGCCACCGGCATCGTCTTTTGCGGCTGCGGCCTCCTACACGGTGCGCGCGCCCAGCAGCCGACAAGGCAGAAATTGCCCATCATGGTCGGTGGCAAGCGGATCAAAACGATCGACGTGCACGCCCATTGCCAGTTCCGCGAAGCCGGCGCACTGCTCGGCGCCAGCGGTGCCTCACTCGTCGACGGACGACCATTCACCGACGTCGCAGCCGTAGCCTTCATTGAGATCGACAAGCGGCTCGCTGCCATGGATGCGCAGGCGGTCGACATGGAGGTCCTGTCGATTAATCCATTCTGGTATGGAAGCGAGCGCGATCTCGCCGGCCAGATCGTGAAGCTGCAGAACGAAAAGCTGGCCGAACTCTGCGCCTCGAAGCCCGACCGGTTTGCCGCCTTCGCCTCCCTCACCCTGCAGGCGCCTGATCTCGCCGTGCAGGAACTGGAAACTGCGGTTAGAAAACAGGGGCTCAAGGGAGCCGCGATCGGCGGCACTGTCAATGGAGAGGCATTTTCCGATCCGAAATTTTATCCGGTGTGGGCCAAGGCGGAAGAACTCGACGTGCCCGTGTTCATTCATCCGACGGGGGTGCCCGAGCTTGCGAAAAGATTGGCTGGCAACGGTTGGCTCACCAACACGATCGGTTATCCCTTGGATACGGCGATCGCGCTCTCGCACCTCATTTTCGAGGGCACGTTCGATCGCTTTCCGAAGCTCAAAGTGATCGCCGCCCATGGCGGCGGCTACCTCCCGTCCTACGCCGATCGATCGGACCATGCCTGTCTAGTTAGTCCGAAGAGCTGCAATCCGAATATCCAGCTCAAGAAGGCGCCGACGGAGTATCTCAAGCAGATCTATTTCGATTCGGTGATCTTCACGCCGGAGGCGATCCGGCATCTCGTGGCCCAGGTCGGCGGCGGTCAGGTCGTGCTGGGCAGCGACTATCCCTATCCATTCCAGTTGCAACCCGTCGACCACATTTTCGCGTCAGAATCGCTCTCCGACGACCAGAAGGCCGACATCCTCGGCCGAACCGCGGCACGATTGTTGAATTTCGCCGCGTAACGCCCCGCTCCAACGACGCTACTGACATCCGGAAGCCGTCGGATAACTATCCGGCGAGACATGTTTGCGGGTCATTCGCTTCCGAGATGGGTCATAATGCAAGCGCTCCATTGGGTGTCGCTTCCAGGTCCGCTCTCCCGGGAGGTGCTGTCCTGGCGCGGACTTCAATGAGCAAAGCAAGGGCGAAGTGGAGCGTTTCCGCGCTCCACCAATCTGGGTGGTCAGATGTCGACCTGCTCGGCGATGGCGAGCGCATCGTCGACTTCAATGCCTAGATAGCGCACTGTGCTCTCGACCTTGGTATGACCAAGAAGAAGCTGAACGGCGCGAAGATTGCCTGTCTTGCGATAGATGAGCGTTGCCTTGGTCCGGCGCAGGGAATGCGTGCCGAAGAGACTCGCGTCCAGCCCGACCATTGAAAACCAAGCGGAGACGAGCCTCGCATATTGCCGGGTCGTGAGGCTCTTCTCTTTGCCTCGGCCGGGGAACAGCACCATGCCGGGCTGCCGCTTTGTAAGCCTGAGATATTCGTCGAGCGACTGGCGGGCCTGCTCGGTGATCTCGAAACGAACCGGACGGCCCGTCTTCTTCTGGCGCACGCTCGCGCGTTCGGTGGTATAGCCATTTGGCGCGATATCCTCGACCTTGAGACGAACGACATCGCAGCCGCGAAGCTTGCTGTCGATCGCGAGGTTAAACAGTGCGAGGTCGCGCACTCTCCGCTGCATCTGCAGCCGCGTCCGGATTGCCCAGACATGCTTTGGCTGAAGCGGCGGCTTTGGCCCAATGAGCTTGCCCTTGTTCCAAGGCCTTCGCGCAGAAGAGAATGCAGTGAACGGCTGATTTTTATCCATGGTCACTCTCCTGTTAGGGGAGAGGTGATGATGATCGAAACGGCCCGCATTTATGGACCACGGACGTCAGGGATCTGAAACGGATCCAAGCATGAAGCGCTTTATCAAGAGCCGCCAACCGTAACAGATGCGGCTCCTTGAATGGCCAACCTGTTAACAGGTCTCGCCTGCATCAGGCCGAAAGCGGCCCATTGCGGCGATTTCGAAGAGTGCCTGCTTTTGGAGGATGAGCTGCTGTTGCTGCCCGGTGCCAACCATCCACTCGGAGCGCTCATTTCGCTCCTCCCTATCTACTTTTCCGATCGGGCGCCTTGGGCCAATAGTGGGGATTGCCATCGATAGCTTGCGACGATGGGGGCACGGCTAATTGTGGTATACAAAAGCGGAAGTCGCTGCCATTTAGAACTTTACCAATCGGACCCAAGGCGGAAATCGCGCGGATCGAACAGGTCAAGAGCACCTTCGTTCGTACATTGGCGTCAACGCTCGAAGAGCTGAACCGCGCCTCAGCAGCACGGTTCAGCCCTGCGTCAGATCACGCGAAAAACGCTCCAGCGCGCGGTTCCCGAAACGACGCTTGGTTCGAGGTCCTTGCTCCACTGCTTGTGGGCCTCGACGGTCCCGAGCTTCGCCCACGCGCGCTCAAGTTCGGCGAGGTCCTCAACCTCCCAATTGTGCTCGACCGTCGCCTCCGGGACGCCGATTGAGCCGCTCAGCATCCGGCCCTTCAAGAGGCCGACCTGGGGTGCAATTTCGCGTGACCATTGCGCAATTGAATCAATGACTTTTTGCTTGTGCCCGAAACGGGCGTCGATCTGCCAGCGTGCGATGAGCATGATGTCTTTCCTTTCCGTTGCAGGAATGTTGAATGGCGAGAGGCATCAGCGCGTCTCACCTTTGAGCAGTTCAGGCGTCCCAAGCCTGAACGATGGTCTGGTTGGCGATCTTGCCATCCTTCAGTTCTGCCATCGCGGCACAGAACACGCGCGTCCCGTCGGGATAGGCACATGCCTGGGTGTAGGCGAGGTGCTTGCCGTCGAGGCACCCGTTCTCCAGCTCGTGCGTCATCGTTCGTCCGCAGACGTCCTCAAAATAGGCGGCGATGGCGCTTCGGCCAACAATCTCCTGGGGCCGGCTCGGCGGATGGTCGCGATCGATGATCCGCAAGCGGGCATCTTCCGCATAGAACCCGCGCATCGCTGCCAAATCCCGCGTTTCAACGGCGCGGCTCAGCGCCGGTAGAGAGAAAAAATCGCTTTCCATAGTGGTCTCCTGCTTTTCGACGTGGGAGCGTGCCGCACGCCAAGTGGGGTTGTTTCAGTTTGTTTTCTTGGCTTTCTCACCAGCAAGTTTCAGAACCGTGTCGGTCTCATTCCTGAACGTCGCGAGATCGATTTGCATGCCATTAAGCACGGTGCTCCAGTGACGCGAGATCGCAGCCATCGCTACCGCTTCGCGAATTTCGTCATCCGTTGCACCATTCGCCTTGGCCACCGCCGTATGAAAATACACGCAGTAGGTGCAGGGGATTTGCGCCGCCACCGCAAGACCGATGAGTTCCTTGGTTTTGGCGTTTAGTTTCGTCGAGGAGCTCAGTTGCACGCTCTTGAATTCGGCCCAGGCACCGGCGATGCCAGATTCCGGGAAAGCCTTGAAGAATCCGGGCACCATCCCGAATGTCGCTTCGATGTCCTTATATGTCGCGGCTGCACTGGATTCCTCTGCGCGGGCGCCGGTGACGCTGATGAGACCGGCAAATGCGACGGCACTGAAAATGCGGACAGCTTTTTGAGACCTTGAATGCATAGTGTATATCCTTTGCTTGGCTGCGCCTGCAGCTGTGTTGCGGGTGACAGGTAGAAACTTCCTTTCGAGGCCGAGGAGCTTTCGCATCTTTGACCTCAGCGCTATCCTGATGCGGTTGCGTTGGAATGATGGTTGGAGCGAGCGTGGAAACGCGACGAGCCCAAACTCGATCACGGAAGGCGCCTGACGGCTTGGCGATCCAGCTGCTTGGCGAAATCAAGGTGCAGCGCGGTTCGACACCGCTCACTCTCCCCGCCTCGAAGCGGACGCGCGCGCTGCTGGGCTTTCTCGTCGCAACCGCGACGCCGCAGTCGCGCCAGACGCTTTGCGATCTACTATGGGATGGTCCGGATGACCCGCGCGCGGCGCTGCGATGGAGCCTGACCAAGCTGCGCCCGCTTGTCGACGATGCGGGCGTAAAGCGCCTCAAGGCAGACCGCGAGCACATTTCGTTTTCGCGTGAGGAGACGTTGACCGATATCGGACGCCTGGACGAGCTTTTGGGTGGTGGTCCGGAGCAGGCAAGCCTTGCTGAAATTGAGGAAGCCGCCGCTCTTTTGCAAGGCGAATTTCTCGATGGGCTCGACCTGCCTTCCTGCTACCGGTTCCACCATTGGTGTCTGGCGGAGCGCGAACGCTGGGGCTCGTCGCGCCGCCGTGTGCTTTCCTTGGCCATCGGCCAGCTTGAGGGCGATCCAGACCGCGCGCTGCCCTACGCTCGAGCGATGGTTGCGGCCGACCCTTTGTCGGAGGAAGGCCACGGCAAGCTTGTCGTTTTGCTCGCCGCGCTTGGCCGCCGAAAGGATGCGCAGGACCATTATGATTATGCGGTCGGCATGTTGCGCCGCGAAACAGGTGCGGCATTGCTTGGCGCTTTAAAGGCACCTGCTCGGCCACGTCGCAACCAGGAGGTCGAAAATACCATCAAGGCTGAGCCCCTGCCTCCCCAGGCGGCGTTCTTTTCGCAATCGACAGCGCCACCGGCAAACAGCCTTGTCGGCCGGGTCGAAGAACAGCAAGCGATCGTTGCTTTGCTGGATGCTCTCGTAGCAGGCAGAGCGCCGAAGGCGTTGCTGCTTACGGGTGAGCCCGGCATGGGCAAGTCGCGGCTGCTTGACTTCGTTGCGGAACAGGCAGCTCAACGAGCCGCCCGCGTCGTCTCGGCGCGCTGTTTTGAGGCTGAAGCGGTGCGTCCCTATGGCTGCTGGGCAGATGCGCTGAGTTCGCTGATTGCGGAATCCGCCGATCCGTCAGCTCGTCTCGATCTCGCCCCATTTCTTCCATCGCGGGAGGCTTCGGTGAGTGACGAAGGTAGCCGGACCCGCATGTTCGCCGCAGTCATGAGTTTGCTGGCGTCAATTGCCTCGCAGCTGCCCCTGGTTTTGATGATCGACGATCTCCAATGGATCGACGAGGGATCGTCCTCGCTTCTGCATTATGTCTTGCGCACTTCCGGCAAACCGGAACGCCTGCTTTTTGCCGGCGCAGCGCGCGCCGACGAAATTGACGACAATCCCTGGTGCAAGCGCGTCGTCAGTGCCCTGACGCAGGGAGGCAACCTAACGCAAATCAGACTGCCTCCGCTGGATGCTGGCGAGGTCGCGCAATTCCTTGAACCCGGCGCCAGCGCTGGAGATGTTTGCTCGGCGCTGAAGCAGAGTGGCGGCAATCCGCTGTTTCTGACGGAACTGACAAGCGCCGGGCGGCAGGGCAAACCCGCTGCCGGGCGTGGTCTGGATGCGCTGATCGGCGACAGAATCTCGCGGCTTGAGGAATCTGAGAGGGAACTGATCGTTTTTGCCTCTGCAACGTCCCGTGATTTCAAGCCGGAATTGCTCGGCGCCGCGATGGGAGTGCCCGAGGCTCAGCTGATCGAGCGGATCGACCGGCTGGAACGGCGCGGCCTCTTAGGACCGGGCGGCGAAGGACGGTTCGATTTCGCCCATGATCTGATTCGGCAAGCAACCTATCGCGAGCTATCGCAGCCGCGCCGGCGCCTGATCCACCGCCAGATTGCGCGGGCGCTCGGAGAAGCTGCGCGAAATGACCCATCTTTGGCAGGCGAGCTTGCTTATCACGCGGGCGCGGCCGAAGACCATGGGCTTGCGGTCCAGGCTTGTGTGACGGCAGGCCAGCATTGTCTGCGCCTGTTCGCAAATGAGGCTGCCATTGACGCTGCGGACAGAGGTCTTGGACATCTGGAGCGCCTGCCTCCTGGCCCGGATCGCGCTCATTGGCATGTTGCCTTGCTCAACGTAAAGGTGTTCGCCGGCGCGAGCCCGGGCGTTCGAGTGAAGCCAAGGCTGCTCGACGAATTGCGACGGGCGGTCGAAGCAGCCGAGCTGATGGACCTGCGCGACGACGCCGTGTTGGGTTGGCACATGATCTCGTGGTGGGCACAACGTTCCAACGATACGCTTGGCGCACAGCGGGCGATCTTGCGCGCCGAGGAGATCAGCCGACCAAAAGACGATTTCATCCGCTGCAACCAACTCGCAAGTACCGCGCGCTGCCTCCTCGAAGTTGAAGGTGACGCGCGAGAGGCCCTTGATTTTTTGCATGAAGCCGATCGCCTCGCTGCATCGCTCAATCAGCATTTTATTGAACTCGATTGGGGACATGGCCTGCTCGCCCGCTGGGACGGAGATTTGCTGGCGGCGCGTGAATCGATGCGGCGCGCGCTTGTACTTGCGCGGCTGCGCGAGGATCGCTGGCGGGAGATTGAATGCCTCATCTGGATCACCAAAATCGCCATTGAAAGCGGCAGGTCGAACGATGTCAGTATGATTTGCGATGAGATCGACGCGGTTGCCGCGCGTATCGGCGATGGCCCAGCACCCGTCGCCGATGTAGTGCGCGCACTGGCGCTGATGCTGGATAATGATGAGGCGGCCGAGTCACGGCTGCAGCAAAAGCTCGCCTCTTTGAGGGCGTACGACGACAAGGCGCAACTTGCCTATGTGCTCAACCACATCGCCGCGTGGCACCTTGGCAATGGCGAGTTGAATGAGGCTCGCACCGCAGCGACGGAGGCGCTTGGAGCCGCGCACACAGTCAAGCGGACCACTGAAATTGTGGTGGCGACCTGCATCCTTGCCGGCACGGCGGCCCAGTCGAACGATGCGGTTGCAGCCCGCAGGATAGTCGAAGAGCTCCCAATCGACGCAAGCAATGTGTCGAGCCTGAGCGCGCGCGCCCGCTTCCATTTGAATGGGGTTAGGGAAAGCCTCAAAATTCCAACGCTTATTCAAACGGCGTCAGACTAAGTTAGCTTCCAAGCCCGGCTAGGAAGGACAAAACATGACACGCATCGTGGTAGAACGCATCTTCGATCAACCCCCATCCGACGAAGACCTAACAGCCGCCGGCATCCGCGAGCGGCCATGTCTTGATATCTACGGGGTAGCCTGGCGGCGAAGCCTGCTCTCGGCGGATCGGTTGCGGATGGTGTGCGAATATGATGCGCCAGATGCCGAAAGTGTGCGCAAGGCGCAGCGTGAAGCAGGCAATCAATTTGAACGCGTCTGGGTTGGTAGCGTCATAGAATAAGCACGCCGTGATTGTAGCACATCGTACACGTTGATCGCCATGGTGCGGGGTCACGATGGTCCCAAGTCGCTAATTTCGAACGCGCTCATCCTAAGATTGTCAAACAATAGGGACGTCATTTCACCGGATACGACATTTATACTTCCGACCATTCCTGAATGCGCGCTTATTCGGTAAGGGGCCATTGATCAGAGGGGCCGCCTTAGCGGCTCTCCACCCATTCTGCCGGATGAAGACGATTGCGGTACGTCCCGCAGTCTAGAAAAGCGGGCATAGCGAGGTAATTTCTACGGAAAATTCGCGACAGCCGGATTGGGTCACAGGCGGTAGTTTTTGCAACGAAATCAATGTGTCCGATAATCCTCTTGCAGCGGAAGAGATTGTTGCAACCGCGAGAACCGCGGTTCCGTGCCAGGAGCGGTCGTTTTGCGCCCTCTAGAATTCGCGTCCCGTTCTTCCGAGTGCGGCCCAAAGCCCCCATCAACCGCCACGCTGATGAAAGCGACGAGCATGGATGCAGTGTGACGCTAGCCTGTGATCTTGGCTTTTAGGACTAAGTCAGAAAGGTTGACGGCCGTCTGTAGGCGATGTCACTGACAATCAGGCGATAGGGTCCCGGGCAGATTCTCAATGTACCGCGAACGATCCGCGATCTTGGAGAAAAGTCATGCGGAAAGTTGCTTGCTTCATCGTTTTGGTCTTTGGCGCAGCTCTTGTCCTTTCAGCGCAGTCGAACGCGCAGTCTGGTGAACGAGGCCGCCCCGCTGCGGCGGACACAAAAAATAACCCACAGGGCATTGTTCGTGATCTGGCGCTCACTAACGGCAGGCAGCAGCGTATTCTCTACGCTCGCCCCGAAACGCCGCTTGGCACGATTGTGATGTTGCCTGGAGGAGCCGGCGATGTGGGGATCGAGGCGGACGGTGATCTCGTGCATGGCAAAAACTTTGTCGTACGCACTCGCGGCATGTGGCTCGCTCGTGGCTATGCGCTGGTGATCCCCGATGCTCTTGACAGCCAGAACATGCGCGGGCTGCGCAGCTCGCCCGAATATGCGCAAGTCATTCAGGATTTGGTAAGATTTGTACACTCTGAGGTGCCTGGCCCGGTTTTCTTGCTCGGCACGAGTCAGGGATCCATCGCCGCCATGAACGCTGCGGCCCATCTCTCAAAAAATACGCTTGCAGGCGTGGTCTTGACTGAATCGGTCTCGCGGCCGGGCAAAAGCGGCGAGACCGTATTCGATGCATCCCCGGACCGCGTGACAGTACCAGCCCTTATCGTCGCCAACCGCGACAGCGCCTGCCGGGTGGCCCCGGCCGAAGATGCGCCCCGCATCGCTGCAGCCATGACCCATGCAGCCCAGGCCGAAGTGGTCTATGTGCAGGGCGGCGAGACTTCGCTCCAGTGATTGTGGCTCCCAATCGCCCCATGGCTATTTCGGAATCGAGAGCACAGTTGTGGATACGATCTTGGCCTGGCTGGACGCGCATCACTGAGTCTAATCGATCCCGAAGGGCTTCCCATTGCCGGCGTCGAGGTGGCGGCGAAGGTGAAAGATCCGGCCTTGCCGAGCAACACGCTGATCATCGAAGGAGCCCGCAATCATGATCCTCGTCACGACCGCTAAGCTAGCCGGGTTCTTCCGTGAAATCGGCCAGCCAATTAAACACGGAGAAACTCCTGCTGCGCCGCGATCCGGCCAGGTTCCCAAAGCTATGAAGGAAACAAAATGTACTCTCAGACGCTCTATGCAGGCTGGGGCGATATGGACTTCAATTCCCATATGGCCAGTACAGCTTATTTGAATAGGTGTTTCGACGTCCGCTCATGCTGTTCGCGAAGAATGGTTTTCCCGCAAGCGAATTGGCGCGGCTAATGATTGGCCCCGTCGCGATGCGGGATGAACTTGAGTATTTCAGGGAAGTTGGCTTGCTGCAGGAGGTCGCAGTGACCGCCGCGCTTGCCGGTTTGTCGAGCGATGGCAGCCGGTGGGCGGTGCGGCACGAAATACTCCGCACCGATGGCAAGCTCTGCGCCCGCATTACAAGCGTTGGCGGCTGGCTGGACCTCACGGTCCGTAAACTCGTCGTTCCGCCGGAGAATATGCTGGCCGTGCTCAAGGCACTGGATCGTACCGAGGACTTTGCCGTCTTGCAATCCAGCATCAAAGCCGATGGTTGAGGATTATTTCCGGCTTGAATGCTGTTCTCCGGCAGCCACACCCTTGTCCGCAAACAGACCCGCGGACCAACCCCATTTTGCCGATCTTCCTTTCTCCACGCCGCTAGAGCTAACGGTGGCTAACGGAAGCGCTATTTGCCGTGTCTAAACGGATAAGGACCTTTCGATGGACAACTACGAGGCTGGATTTTTCACCGAGGAGAGCTCTGTCGAGATCGTAATCGGCCGAAACAAGGATGCGAAAAACGATCGCATCAAGTTCGTTATGGACGTGATTACGCGCAAGCTACATGAGGCGGTGAAGGAAATCGAGCCGGCCGAGCAAGAATGGTTCGAGGCGATCATGTTTCTCACCAAAACCGGCCAGCTCTGCACTGACTGGCGGCAGGAATATATTCTCCTCTCCGATGTTCTTGGCGTGTCGATGCTGGTCGACGCCATCAACCATCGCAAGCCATCCGGTGCCTCGGAGAGCACGGTGCTGGGGCCGTTCCATGTCTTGGGTGCGCCTGAACTCGAAATGGGTGCCAATATCTGCAGCGACGGCAAGGGCGAGGATATGTTCGTGCATGGCCGCATTCTGGATACCGGCGGCGATCCCATCGCCGGTGCGGTAATCGATGTATGGCAGGCGAATGACGAAGGGTTTTACGATGTCCAGCAGAAAGGCGTTCAGCCCGATTTTAATCTCCGCGGCATGTTTCGCACGGGCGCGGACGGACGCTATTGGTTCCGGGCGGTGAAGCCGAAATTCTGCCCCATCCCTGATGATGGGACAGTTGGCAAGCTGCTCGGCGCGCTCGGCCGCCATCCTTACCGGCCCGCGCATCTGCACTTCATCCTCCAAGCCGCGGGCTTCGAGCCACTCACAACGCACATCTTCGACCCGGATGATCCTTATATTGGCTCCGATGCCGTTTTCGGCGTGAAGGAAAGTCTGCTGGCTGAGTTTAAGCGCGTTGATAATCCCGAGCGCGCGGCGGCCGAGGGCTTCGCAGGTGCATTCTGGGAGGTCAGCCACGATTTTGTGTTGGCGAAGGGGCGCCACTGAACGCCTGCCAGTCGGTGCCTCGCCTGTGTCGGCCGGTTGGGGGGATTGTCATCGCGTGCCGGACTTAGACACCCGACTCGGGGAACGCCGGATGATTCCCGCCCAAAGGAGAAAGACAATGTCAGGACTTCATCATGTCACCGCGATCGCAGGTAATGCCTTGCGAAACTTTGACTTTTACACGCGGACGCTGGGTCTTCGGTTCGTCAAGAAGACCGTCAATTTCGACGATCCCAGCACCTACCATTTCTATTATGGCGACGAGGTTGGCCATCCCGGCACCATCCTGACCTTCTTTCCATGGGAAGGGGCTCAAACTGGCCGTGGCGGCGTTGGCGAGACCCATCAAACGGCTTTCCGGGTACCAGCCAGTTCGCTCGGCTACTGGATGCACCGATTCATCGACAGGGGAGTTGCCCATCCGACGCTGGAAAAGCGTTTTGGCGAATCCGTTCTTCCTTTCACCGATCCGGACGGAATGAGCCTCGCGCTGGTTGGCGTCCCCGGCACGGAAAACAAGATCGGCTGGAACAACGGTGACGTTCCCGCCGAGCACGCGATTTGGGGCTTTCACAGCGTGACGCTGCTGCTCGAGGATGCCGCGAAGACCAGCGCAATCCTTACCGATGTGCTCGGGTTCAAGGAAACGGCGCGTGAGGGCTCGATCATCCGGCTGTCGGCAGGCAACCCAACTGGCGGCATCGTGGACATCTATGAAGCCAAAGGCTTCCTTCGGGGGCGCCAGGGGAGCGGCTCGGTTCATCACATCGCCTTCCGCGCGGCCGATGATGCCGAACAGGCTGAGATGGCGCGGAAATTGGTCGAGAGCCATGGACAGCGTCCGACGGAGCAAAAGGATCGCACCTATTTCCGTTCGGTTTACTTCCGCGAGCCCGGCGGCGTCTTGTTCGAGATCGCCACCGATATTCCCGGCTTTGCCGTCGACGAGCCCGTGGAGTCGCTCGGCAAGGACCTGAAGCTGCCAGTTTTCCTAGAACCGCATCGCAAGGACATTGAGAGCGTATTGCAGCCACTGGAAAGGGCCGCTTGATGAGCGCCGATCTCTCCTTCATTCATCGCTTTGCGCCGGGCAGCCGGCTCGGAGCGCCGCCGCTTCTGTTGCTGCACGGCACAGGCGGCGACGAGAACGACCTGCTGCCGCTTGTCGAGTTGATCAGAGGTGCTGGAGAGGCTCGAGATGCCGCTTAGTATGGGCGTGTGGGGGCTCGAGTCCGATGGCGCCGATCAGTTCTCCTGCGGGGGCGGAAGCAGCGGGAAGGTGAGAGCCGTCCGTCGGCCGGGGCGAGACTCCGCGGCTAAGCCGAAGAAGTGAACACGAGCGTCGCATAAGGCGCGAATGCGATCGCGCTTGTCCGCTCCTCGCAACCTCGACGAAGTCAGCAATGGGTCATAACCGCCAATTTCAGAGCAACATCAAAGAGTCCGCTCATCCCAAGCAGCCGGAGGAATTGCTGCAACCGCGAAAACCGCGGCTCCGGGCCAATAGCTGCCTAAACCGCAAGAGCGCGTGGGCGTGCCGGGCGATCGCCTTTCTTTTCTCTCGCAGACTCGTTTTGAGGTCTGAAGCGGGCCAAATCGTCAGCCGAGCGGCGGCGTACTGACGAGCGCCCCGGGTGACCTAGACTGCGGGAGAGCGCGACCTCTTTAGCGAACGGTTTCGTTGCTATGCTTTCTCCGAACACACAGCTAGGATTTGGCAATGCATCGATGGCGTAGCTTTGGAATAATGTTTGCCTTTGCGATCGGGGCACTCGCACCGGTTTTTGTCGCAGGCGTTGCGCGGCCAACTCCTGATACGCCGCCGTCCGGACAAGAGGATCGGGCGCGACTGCACGACGAGCTGTTCCGGGCGCTCGCTGCCGCGCGAAGCGAAGACGAAGCCCGCGCAATCGAAGACAGCATCTGGATTTTCTGGACCCAGGGGCCAGACAGCGAGGCCACGGCGCAGATGCAAGCGCTTCTTTCGGCAAGGCGGTCCTATGATACGGACAAGGCGCTTGCTATCGCGAACGCACTCACGCAGCGCTATCCCAACTACGCGGAAGGTTGGAATCAGAAAGCAACGGTCCTTTTCATGAAAGAGGATATGGACGCATCCTTGGAGGCGATCGAGCGTGTGCTTACGCTTGAGCCAAAGCACTTCGGAGCGCTCGCCGGAAAAGCTGTAATTCTCATGCGGCAGGGGCGCGCGCAACTTGGACAGCAGACACTGCGAAGGGCAGTCGCGATCCATCCTTTCCTCAAGGAAAGGGGCCTCCTCGCCGAACCGCAGCGTGGGCCGCTTTAAGCGAAAGCTGTAGAGTTCCAGAAACAAGAGCTCGAGTACGTTTGCGGCCTCAGTCAGTCAGACGTCTGTCTGCTTCTTTTCTTCAACTGTACAGTAAGGCGGTTTAGGACTTACAACTCAACTCTCTCCAAAGTTCACCGAACGTCTAAGATCTAATGGTGGATGTGGCCGCCTCCTGCGATTTGCTAAACTGATGAAGTTTCAACACAGTTCGGACAATGCTTAACGCAGGAGGAAACATTGAAGACCCTGAAAGACAATCGCATTTCCCGGCGCACTGTACTCAAGGCAAGCTCTGGCGCGGCGGCTGTCGCCTTAGCGGCCGGGACCGCACCGGCCTTCTTTATTCGCGATGCCTGGGCCGAGGAATTCCGAAACAATCCTGAAAAAACCTCTACCGCAAAGCTCGGGTTCAATGTACCTCAGACCGGTCCCTACGCGGACGAGGGCGCCGACGAACTGCGCGCCTTCAAACTCGCGGTGAAGCACCTCAATGGTGAGGGTGATGGCGGCATGATGAAAACTTTCAAGCCGTCAATGCTAAAGGGCAACGGTATCCTCGGCAAAAAGGTCGAGTACGTTACCGGCGACACGCAGACGAAGTCGGACGCGGCGCGAGCTTCCGCGAAGCGGATGATCGAAAAGGACGGCGTGATTATGTTCTCCGGAGGCTCCTCCTCGGGCGTGGCGGTGGCGGTTCAGTCCCTGGCCCAGGAGATGGGCGTCATCTTCATGTGCGGACTGACCCATTCGAACGACACTACCGGCAAGGACCGCCGCCGTTACGGGTTCCGGCACTTCTTCGACGCCTATATGTCCGGCAAGGCCCTCGCGCCCGTGCTGCAGAAGGCGTATGGCTCGGATCGCAGAGCCTACCACCTCACCGCCGACTACACCTGGGGATGGACGCAGGAACAGTCGATGAAGAACGCCACGGAGGCGCTCGGCTGGAAGACCGTCAACACGGTTCGCACGCCCCTCGGAGCGGGCGACTTCTCGCAATACATCACGCCCGTCCTGAACTCAGGAGCCGATGTACTGATCTTGAACCACTACGGCAAGGACATGGTGAATTCGCTCACCCAAGCTGTCCAGTTCGGCCTTCGGGACAAACACGTCAACGGCAAGCAGTTCGAGATCGTCGTACCGCTTTACTCCGAACTGATGGCGCAGGGCGCTGGCGACGCGGTGAAAGGCATCTACGGCTCGGCCAACTGGGATTGGAAGCTAGGCGATGAAGGCAGCAAGGCGCTGACCAAGTCCTTCGGCGCCGAATACGGGTCCCCCCCCAGCCAGGCCGCTCAGACTTGTTATGTGCAGACGCTACTTTATGCCAACGCCGTCGAAAAGGCTGGGACCTTCTATCCGCCGGAGGTTATCAAGGCGCTGGAAGGCTTCAATTTTGACGGCATGGGCAACGGGCCAACGCTTTACCGGGCGGCCGATCACCAGTGCTTCAAGAAAGTCCTAGTCGTGAAGGGAAAGGCAAAGCCCACGTCCAAGTACGATCTCCTGGAGATCGTCGAGGAAGTGCCGACGGAAAAGGTTATGTATGACCCGAATATTCCCGAGTTCAAAGGCGAACTCGGACCGTATAAGGTCTAGTGGAATTATCAGAGATCAGGCTGGCGGTTTATTGGCTGCCGGCCTTTAAGCAACCGGTCAAAGGCGTACCTCGTATCTGCGTCGAGGCTCACTTGGCGGCTCAAAAGGAAGAGCGATCTTCTTGGATGCGATCATCCTGCAAATTTTGAACGGGCTCGACAAGGGCGGGGCCTTCGCGCTCATCGCGCTTGGGCTTTCGCTCATATTTGGCACCCTCGGCGTCGTCAACTTCGCGCATGGCGCGCTTTTCATGCTCGGCGCGTTCTGTGCGGTGGGCTTCAATAAGCTCATTACCCTTTCAATGAAAGTGAAGGATCCAAGCATTACCTTTTTCGATGCCTATAAAGAAGTTCCCTATCTAGAGGCGTGGTTCGGAGAGAAAGGCCGCGCCATCATCGACTATTCGGTGCCGCTTTCGATCCTGCTCGCAATCCCGGTCATGCTTCTTGTGGGGCTCGCCATTGAGCGCGGTCTAATCCGCCATTTCTACAAACGAGTCCACACCGACCAGATTCTCGTCACGTTCGGGCTTGCTATTGTACTGGAAGAGATCATCAAAGCCTTTTTCGGTGCGAACCCCATACCGCAAAATGCGCCTTCAATTGTCGACGGCAGCGCGGATATCGGCGCTTTGTTTGGCATGCCCGGAACGATCGTTTACCCTTGGTGGCGGCTCATCTACTTTCTGTTTTCCCTTATTGTGATCTCCGCGGTTTTTTCCTTCCTCCGCTTTACCACCTACGGGATGGTCGTGCGGGCGGGTATGCAGGACCGGGAAACGGTCGAATTCCTTGGCATCAACGTCGAGCGCCGCTTCACCACCGTGTTCGGCATCGCTGCGGTGGTCGCGGGGCTCGCCGGCGTGATGTACACGCCAATTCTTCCACCGGACTACCATTTGGGAATGGATTTCCTTGTCCTTTCCTTCGTGGTGGTGGTCGTCGGTGGAATGGGATCGCTGGAAGGCGCCGTCGCGGCGGGCTTCATCCTCGGCATCCTCTCCTCGCTCGCCTCCATGACCGAAGTGAAGGAAGTCTTTCCCGGCATTGACCAGATCATCCTATATCTCGTCGCCGTCATTATCTTGCTTGTCCGACCGCGCGGACTTCTCGGGCGCAAAGGCGTGATGGAGACCTAGCGCATGCGCAAGACCACGCCCCTCCGCGACCATATTCTTGTCATCGCTTTTGCGGCGGTGGTCCTCGCCACGCCGTTTTTGCTCGAACCGCTCGGCGCCGCCTATCCCGATCTGCTCCAGCGCTTTGCGATCTATGGCATCTTCGCGATCGGCTTTAATATCCTTCTTGGCTTGACCGGCTATCTTTCCTTCGGACACGCCGCCTTTCTTGGCGCCGGCTCCTATACGGCGGTCTGGAGCTTCAAGCTTCTCAGCATGAACCCGATCCTCGCCACCTTTTTCTCAATCGCACTCGCCGGATTCTTCTCGCTCATCATCGGCTATCTGAGCCTTCGCCGGTCCGGTATCTACTTTTCCATCCTGACGCTCGCCTTTGCGCAGATGAGCTACAATCTCGCCTATTCGGTGCTGACCCCGCTGACGAATGGTGAGACCGGACTGCAACTCAGCCGTAGCGATCCGCATGTGCTCGATAAGCTTGCCGGTATCGGCTACGGAGCATCGCTTCCGGCCCCGTCGCTATGGGGCGTCGAGATGATTGGATATCCGGGCTTCTATTTCTGTGCTGTGCTGCTCATCCTCACCTTCTATCTTGCCCTTCGCATCGCCCGCTCGCCCCTCGGAATGAAGCTACTTGCGATCAAGTCCAATCAAAACCGGATGCAATACACGGGCTTCAACACCAAGCCCTATCTTCTCTCGGCTTTCGTCATCTCGGGTATGTATGCGGGGCTTGCCGGAGGTCTCCTCGCCGTTACCGATCCGCTTGCGGGCGCTGAGCGTATGCAATGGACGGCGTCGGGCGAAGTCGTGCTGATGACCATCCTCGGCGGAGCGGGCACGCTTCTCGGCCCCGTCATCGGAGCGGCACTTATCAAATATTTCGAGAATATCTTTTCATCCTACAACGATCAGGTCCTGACCAGTGCCTTCTCCTTTCTGCCGGCCGGACTGCGCGATGCGGTTGTGTGGTTCTTCTCGCCATTTGTGGGCAAGGGCTGGCAGCTCACGCTCGGCATCATGTTCATGCTCGTTGTAATCTTTCTGCCCGGCGGAATCATGGAAGGCTTTCGGCGGCTTGTGAGCCGGAGCGGGCGGCGAACGCGCGAGGAGCGGCTTGCTCCCGTCCATCGGCAGGTAGCGGAGTAGGCAATGACGGCCGCGCTGACGATCACGGGTCTCAATAAGCACTTTAGCGGCCTGCACGCCCTCAAAGACGTCAACCTGACAGTCGAGACCGGCAGTGTGCATGCCATTATCGGGCCGAACGGCGCGGGAAAGTCAACGCTTCTCAACTGTCTTATCGGCCGCATCCATCCCGACTCCGGAGCGATCGACTTCGGCGGACAGTCGCTGCTCGGGCTCAGGCCCTTCGAAATCAACCAGGCGGGAATCGCGCGCGTTTTCCAGACGCCGGAAATCTTTGCGGACCAGACGATCCTTGAAAATGTGATGATCCCCGCCTTGGCAACCCGGGACGGGGCTTTCTCGTTGAAGCTGTGGCACCGTCTCGACACCGACGCTGAAATCCGCGATATGGCCGAGCATATTCTCGAGGATATCGGACTTACCGCCCAGCGCCATATCGTCGCCGATAACCTTTCGCGCGGCGACAAGCGGCGGCTCGAACTTGCAATGTGCCTCATTCAAAACCCACAGCTTCTGCTTCTCGACGAGCCGACCGCGGGCATGTCGCGCGCTGATACCAACAACACCATCGATCTCCTCAAACGGATTGGGGCGCGCGGCATCACCAAAATCGTCATCGAGCACGACATGCATGTAGTATTCTCGCTCGCCCACAAGATAAGCGTCATGGCGCAGGGTGCCGTCATCGTTGAAGGGAGGCCAGATGAGATCAAGGGCGATCCAAAGGTGCGAGAGGCCTATCTCGGGGGAGCCCATTTGTGACGACAATTCCAAGACATGGTGATCTCAAGGTTGCCGAACCCGCGCCGGACGTCTCCCCTTATGCAGTCCCAGACGGCGCTTATTTCTCGGCCCGCAACCTACACGCCTATTACGGCGAGAGCTACATCGTGCAGGGCATTAGCTTTTCCATCCTAAAGGGAGAAATCCTCGCGCTGCTTGGCCGCAATGGCGCGGGCAAGACCTCGACATTACGCACCGTCGCGCGCGCGAGCGCCCCTCGGCTGACCGAGGGCGAAATATGGCTCGCGGGCAAGCCTGTCCATCGGATGCGCGCTTATGAAGCGGCGCAATTCGGCGTTGGCCTCGTTCCGGAGGATCGGCGGATATTTTCCGGTTTCTCAGTCGAGGAGAATTTAAAGCTCGCCCAGATCGCAAAGCCCATGGGTTGGCCGCTTGAGCGCATTTATGAGCAATTTCCGCGTCTTGCAGAGCGCCGGCACCAGGATGGCACAACCCTTTCAGGCGGCGAGCAGCAGATGCTCGCCATCGCCCGAATTCTCGCGCGCGATATCAAACTCCTATTGCTTGACGAGCCCTATGAGGGGTTAGCGCCTGCCATCGTCAGGGATATTGAGCGCATTTTGGAGGGCGTGAAGGCGCTTGGTGTGACAGCCATCATTGTCGAGCAGAACGCCATTGCCGCTCTCCACCTCGCTGAGCGCGCCGTCATCGTCGATATGGGCCTCGTGGTCTTCGACGGCAGCGCCCGCGAGGTTCTGCAAAATTCCGATTTGCGTCACCAATATCTGGCATTATAGCAACCGCAATTCCCCTCACGGCCCCTAGCTGAGCCTGCGCACTTACACCGCCGAAGCCGCGGAGCAATTCTCGGGAAATTTGTGGCTGCAGGTCTCCTTTGGGTCAAGGGTGGGCTTCGCATCTACCTAATTTGAGCGTCGGCATGCACATGAAGCTGTGCGACCTGCAAATGACCCGTCAGGCGGGCACGATCATCTTTCCAAAGCAATTCCTGCCGAAAGAGCGTTGGGACGAAAACGCGATCGGGCAGGCCAAGGCAGACATCGAGAAGCACTTGCTCATTGTGGACGGGCAGCTCGCCGGCAAGACCCATCTTGTGGCGGAGACCTTCACTCTGGCTGACCTATGCTATCTCCCATTTCTGGAATTCCTGCCGCTGATGGAAATCACGCCGCCCGCCAATGTCGCCGCTTGGGCGCAAACGCTGTTGTCGAGACCCAGCGCGCTGGAGACAAAATCCAATCAATAAAGTTGAAATCTAACGGACCGGGGCCAGAAACCCAAACCCGGCCCTCTTGCTTTGTCAAAAGGCATCTTATCGAAGTAACTTTTCAGCCGAACATGAGACCCAAGCGGCTAGGGGATGAGAAGGCCGGGGTCCGGACATTGGGCTCATTTCCAGAAATGCCCGCTGTTAGCTCGTCATCTATACAACTAGAGGGCGCACAAATTCAGAGCAACATGCTGTAAGTTTTCCTGCCGTTTACTGGCAATGGGTGCGGGGAAAACACCGGCATACTGCGATGCAACTTGCTCAGTCGACCGGTTAGGGCCAGCGAAGTGGAACAAGCAAAACAAAGGGCCAGCTGGCAAGCCTTTCCTTCTTAAGTCCTGCCAGCGGCTCGTCAAGGGAACGCTCAGAGCGCGGTTTAGGCCCAACGCGGATAATCGCCGGCAGGACCGGCGCCTACTTCTTCTCAGGCTACCCGGAATCCACCTAAATAGGGCTACGAGGGAAACCAGGAATAGCTGCTAATAGTGCAAGAAAACCGCGGTTCCTCCGCGAAGTAAGCTTAAGTGTTCTTAACTTTTTCGTGTTAAGAGGGCGTCTTCAAGTTAAGCTTCATGCAGCAGCGTCGCCATTATGCCACCGGTGTCGGCGAACTACGCGAGCGCGGGCGAGGGATTATATGCGGGTGCTACTCATCGAAGATGACAGCGCGACAGCTCAAAGCATTGAGCTCATGCTTCTGTCAGCAGGTTTTAATGTTTTCCAAACCGGTTATGGGGAGGAAGGCGTCGATCTGGGCAAGATCTACGACTACGATATTATATTGTTGGATCTTGGCTTACCGGATATTAGCGGATATGAGGTTTTACGATCTCTCCGCGTCAGCAAGATCAAGACGCCTGTTCTTATTCTTTCCGGTCTAGGCGGCGTGGACGAAAAGGTTCGCGGCCTTGGATTCGGCGCCGACGATTTTTTGACGAAGCCTTTCCATAAAGTTGAACTCGTCGCGCGCGTTCACGCGATCGTCCGCCGTTCGAGGGGGCATGCGCAGTCAATAATCCAAACCGGCGGGCTGCGCGTCAATCTCGACACGAAGACTGTCGAGGTCGACGGCGAACGTATCCATGTGACGAACAAGGAGTATCAGATGCTGGAGCTGCTCTCTTTGCGGAAAGGGACCACTCTGACAAAAGAAATGTTCTTAAACCATCTATATGGTGGGGCCGATGAACCGGAACTCAAGATCATAGACGTCTTCATTTGCAAGCTACGCAAGAAGCTCGCGGCAGCCAATACCGGCCAACACCATATCGAGACGGTATGGGGTCGAGGATACGTGCTGCGCGAACCTAAGGAAGAACTGGCCGCAGCCTGACAACAACCCTTTGTCGATTTCAGCGGCTTCGTGTTTCCCGGCGCCTCCGGCTTCGAAAGCGCCACCTTCTCTCACGGTGTCGACCGTGCCACGAACCACTCGATCCAAGTGATCGTTGATCCGTTCAACGGCATAGGAGGCGGCCATGGAATATCGCTCGCGCCTCTACGGCATCCTTCAGAGCCAGAAGATAGGAACCGGCAGTGCTGCCAGTAGCGTCGTGCCCAACAAGTCTGCACTTTCTGCTGCATGCCTCGTGAGAGCGCATGGCAGGAAACAGCCCAGCAGGCCCGGCGGACGGTTACTCAGATGAGCCAAGCAGCTGATCAGGCCGGAACAATACAGCGCGCAAGCGAGCCAAGACGGCAACGAAACCAGCGCAGTCAGCAGCAAGCGGGCGAGAAAGAAAGCCAAGCCCACTAATTAGCTTTGTCTTCCTCCGGCATCTCGACCACGCTCATAACGTTCGTTCGGCCGAGGAGCCAATCAAGGCTCACATCGAGCTCGTCAGCCATTTGGCACACCCGATAGAGATCAAGAATGCGTAATCCCGAGCGTTCGAAGCTGATCACCCGGCGGCCTCCAAAGCCGATGCTACGGAAAAGCTGTGCTTTAGTTATATCCCGGGCCCCGCAGGCTTCGTTAAGCCGTTCAACGAACACTGAAAAATCGGTACGCATCTGTTACAGATTGGGCGATCTGTTCGGTTGCAAGCTGAAGCGGGAGCTTTCAGTGCTCCCGTGTTTTAGCTTGTCGCTTCTTCCCGCCCGGCCAATTCTTGACAATGGAGTGTTTCCGGATTTCGTCCACTTCCTGCGCATTCTCAGCCCGGCGGAGGTGTTCCGCGCCGATAAAACGTAATTGTAACGCAGCGACCTCCTCCGCCTCCAGTGCGCCGCTCCCATTCGATGCGGAGGGTTCGGATGAGTTCGTTCTGAACCTCCAGACGCGCATCTATTCAACAGCTTGAAATGCCCCGCCCTGATAGAAACGCGGAGGACGCAGCACCCCTTGGCGGCTCGCATTTCGCCTTTCTCGGTCATGCTTCAGGCTCAAAATGTAGGCGATGATATTGTCGCGCTCATCAGCAGCGAGCACGAAATTTGGCATGTTCTCATGGACGGAACGAAGCATCACCGCGAGGCTAATTCCAGTCACGCCTGATGAGTTAGCGATAGCCTCGAAGCTCGGCGCAAGGGGATTTGGTGAATGATTGTCTCCCTTGCGGATAGCGTGACACTGGGCGCAGACTTGTTCGGCATAGTTTAAGCCGCTCTTTGGGTTGCCGGGCTCTTGAGCGCAAGCCTGGAATGCCGCACTAGCAATCGCGATTTGTGCAGCCAGCGTAATTATTCGGATCCGCATCTCTATCGCCTCCTTTTGACGCGCACTCGAACCATTTATCGCGCTTATCGCTGAAAAATCAGCAATGCGAAAAGCCCTAAAAGGCTTGGTCTTAAGCTCTCGCAGGCAACCCAGGTACATAAGTGCGAGCCCACACTGGAACCCTGCGTCAGGTTCGGTTGTCATCAACCTTAATCACAGTCAAGTTGAGACGCTTTTAAGGTCTCAAATTCGCAAATGACACCTAACTTCTCCGCTGCAGCCCAGTTGAGACCAAGAGTAAGCATTGGCGGTGATGATCACGCTGGAAGATTGCATCGAGTTCTGCGGCTTGACTAAGGAGGAGGTCCTAGCCATCGCCGAACACGAACATGTGCCGGAAATCGCGGCAGCAGCTCTCGCCAGCTACCTTCTATGCCAAGATCACGGAATCGATAAAATCCGCGAGATGATTGTTGATGATATTCGGCGCGCCCAATTCTGTGGCGATAGGAAGCATGTGTTGAACCTGCTACATGTGCTGCACCATTTCCTCGAGGCGCATCCCGAAGCTAAGCCCTCAGATCGTCCCTGGAGCCGACGGTTCTGAAATCGGGATCGGCAACCAAAAATGAGCGGGCGAACAGAACTGGTTTTGGCCCTCCTTAATGCCGAACTGCTCGCCCGCAACGCGCTCTCCAGCCTCGGGCCCCATTGCGATTTTCCGTCAAGGCATGGCCCATATAGCAGAGCTTGGCCTCCTTACCCTCGCTGTTGCGGTAGAGGCGGACCTCGGGATCGGTAACGGAGGCATGGGTCTCGTTGGAACGCTTTCACTTCGGCATTTCGGTCCCTGTCTGCTAGCCGGGCTGAGAATGCGCAGGAAGGTGGCAGTTCAAGTAGCTTCTCGCCCTCGTCTGGATCATCCGCCAGCTCGGGAAACATCGGCTGGCGTGTTTCCGGGTCGATCTCGTAGCCATTAGCCGGAAGCTGGACCTGGGTTATATCTGCGCCATCGTTGGCAACAAAGCTGGCCTTCTCTTGCTTGGTATAGTTGACAACAGACGCCGAAGCAGCCCGACCGGGCGTATCGCCTCTACTGGGGATAGTCTCCCATGGCCGGCCACGGGCATAAGCAAGCAGCAGCTCGACGGCCTTCATGCGGAGAGGCCAAGGTGCTCGTAAATCCCGGACATTCTGAAGCCAGCGGATGTTCTCAGGCGCGGCTTTAGCTGCCAAAGCGGCAACGCCATTTTTGCCTTTTGGCCGACCCTTCGGATTTCCACTTTCGCCGGCTCTAAAAGTCACGCCGCTGCTCCTTCTCAGCCGCGATCAACCCGGCATCTTTGCCCGCGAAGGTCGAACTTGGCTTTCCCGCTGCGGGTTTGACGTGGCAACTTAGATGCGCAGCTGATGAAGTTTTGGAGGGCGGCATCCGACCCCAGCCAGGCAGAGACAGTGAGAGGCCGGCCAGCAGCGGCGCACTCACAAAAGAGCGCCCCCGCATCCTGGTCGTGGAGGACGAGGCCCTTGTGGCGATCGAGATCGCACATGTCCTCACCGAAGCGGGCTTCGATATCGTGGGTCCGGCGCGGCGCGTCTCTGTGGCTCTTGAGCTCTTAAGGCGGTCGGGTTGCGACGCCGCTGTGCTCGACATCAACCTCGGCCGTGAAACGTCCGAAGCCATCGCGGCCGAACTGACAGCGAGTGAGACGCCGTTTATAACGCTATCGGGCTATTCCGACGATGTGCACCATTCCGCGTTCGCTGGCTCACCTACCCTAACAAAACCCTTGCGGCCGGAAATTCTTAGTGCGGAGCTAAGGAAGTGCATCCAGCAGAAAATGACCAGCTCTATTGAGCGGACCCGGCTTTCTTCTCAATGATCTTTAAAGCGCTGGCTGTGCGCGTCTAAGCTGGTCGTGCCGGATCCCTTGCCATAGCACTAGGAATTATCTTCCAGCCCCGCCTTCACCCACAACCACAAACGGCGCCCAATTGGCTGGATGCGCCTCCTCAGGCTTGCCATGATCGATGAGCGCGAGCTCAGCAGATCGTACCGCACTTGCCACACTTGACCAAGCAGTGGACTGCAAAGCTTTCAAATGATCTAACTTATTTGCCGTGTTCGCGCGGTTCCCTTCGCGTTGAGGTATTGCGATGAGTTATCCTTTGTCGCGCTCTCCCGACAATGCACTTCAATCTTCCTCGCGCGGCGCATTGGGAAGATGGCTTGAACGCTGGCTTTCGGAACGGTTCTTTTCGCGCTTGAGCATCGGCGCGCGCATAACGGCCATTGCGCTCACCTTGGCGGTGCCGCTCAACCTTGTCATTATCGCTGTTATTTGGCACTTGTCCGAGGCGGCCAGCGAGAGCCAGCGGAGCGGCCTGCTGTACACGGCTCGTTCGGTCGCGGCCGCTGTCGATGCCAAGCTTGGTGAGTATATGGCGCTCGCGCAAGCATTGGGCCGGTCGCCAGCCCTGCTTGAGGACAATCTCGATGTTTTCGAGGCCGAGGTGCGGCGCGCCTTCACCGGTCAAGACGCGTGGGTGGCGGTGTCGGACCTTGAAGGCCAGCAGCTCATCAACACGCTGAAGCAGCCGGGTCAGCGACTTGCGCACCGCACTCCCCTCGGCCTGGCCCCGCAAAAGCGTGCGCTTGAAACACACTCAATCCTCGTTGCCGATGTCCGGCTCGGCCAGAATTCTCAGGATTGGATCATCACCATCGAGGTCCCGATCTTTAAGAACGGGCAGCCCTTCCGAGCGCTTTCCGCGGCGGTAAGAGCACGATCCTTCTTTAGCCTACTCAACGATCAGCACATGCCCAAGAACTGGCTCGCCGCTATTGTCGATGGCCAAAATCGCTTCATTGCGCACGTGCCCAGCGAGGGGCGGTCTACCGGCCAGCTCGCTTCTGAGGGCTCGCGCAATCTTAAGGACAAAGAGGGCGTGTTCGAGTTCGCCTCGATTGATGGCAGCCCGATCGTATTAGCCCGCGCAAACTCGGCCAAGAGTGACTGGACCGCCGGCATCGCGGTCAAGAAAGCGGAAATGCAGGCGGCCGCCTGGGAGGCGAGCCGATGGGCGATGCTGCTCGGCGCCAGCTTTTCGGTCCTCAGCCTATTGCTTGCGGGCGCCATGGCTCGGAGCATTACCAATCCCATAGACAAGCTTCGGAAAAAAGTGATGGCAGGGCATGCGCCCTCGATGCCATCTAAGGGCCCGCCTGAGGTCAGAGACCTCTGCCAGTCCCTCAGACAGGCGGCGGCTGACCGTGATCAAAGCGAGGAGGCGCGCCGCGAAAGCGAAGAACGCTTACGGCTGTCCAACCAGGCGGCCGGCATCGGCACCTTCACCGTTACTCTCGAAACCAGCTGCGTCCACTATTCACCAGAGCTGGCAATTATGCTTGGAGTTCCCGAAGTAAGAACAACGAACCTCGATGAGGCCTTCTCGCGGGTGCATCGGGACGATCTCTGTCGCTTCCGGGCACAGTTCGAAGCGGGTTTGAGCGGGGTGGGCGCCGGACAGATAAAAGCGGACTTCCGCTTCGTGCGTCCGGGCGGTGAGATCCGCTGGATGACCTGGGCCGGCCGCGTGCATTTTCGCGAGGGGCCATCGGGCCGAATACCGTTCCGGATCGACGGCGCCTGCGTGGATATCACCGAGCGCAAGCGGGCCGAGGCGGCGCTGCGCGACAGCGAGGAGCGGTTCCGCGGCGTGTTTCAATACGCAGTCAACGGCATCGTCATTAGGGACATGGAAGAGAGGTTCCTGTCCTGCAACCCGGCATATACTAAGATGCTTGGCTACTCAGAAGAGGAGCTTCGAGCGCTCGCCTTCCCCACCTACGTGCATCCTGAAGATCAAGACGAAAACATTGCGGCGTGCAAGCGCCTGGCTGCCGGCGAGATTTCATCCTACGAGATCGTCAATCGGTATGTCTGCAAAGACAGCAAATCTATTTGGGTGCACAAATTCGTCTCGCTCCTCCGGGACAATTGCGGCAAACCCACCAGCATCCTTGTGCTTGTTACCGACATTACCGGGCAGAAGTTCTCAGAGGCGGCGCTCCGCGCCAGCGAAGAGAGGTTCCGCGGCGTTTTCGAGAATGCGGCCACCGGCATTGCCATTTTGGATTTGGACGGCTGGTTCCAATCCTGCAATCCGGCCTTCTCTGCCGTGCTCGGTTATTCTGAAGAAGAGCTCCGCCGGTTCAATTTCGCCGAGCTGGTTCATCCGGAGGATCGCGACGCGAACATGGCAGAGTGTCAGCGGCTGCTGTCGCAGGAGATCCCGTCCTTCGAGATCGTCATGCGGTATCTCCGGAAAGATGGCAAGCCGTCATGGGCGCAAAAATACGTCTCGCTCCTCCGGGACGGCTCGGGCAAGCCCACCCACTTTCTCGCGTTGGTCACCGATATCACCGGGCAGAAGTTATCCGAGGCGGCGCTCCGCGCCAGCGAAGAGCGCTTCCGTGGCATATTCGAGCATGCGGGCACGGGTATCGCCATTGCGGACATGGAGGGTTGGCTCCAAACCGGCAATCCGGCCTATTGCAACATGCTGGGTTATACCAAGGAAGAGCTTCGAGAGCTCACAGTCCGCGACCTCATGCATCCCGAAGATCTTGAGGAGTGCATGTGCAATTTCCACCGCCTTGTGACGCAAGAAATACCATCCTTTGAGACCCTGAACCGGTATGTTGCCAAGGACGGTAAGCCGGTCTGGGTTCACAAGCATGTTTCCTTGCTACGGGATGACAGAGGCACGCCTGTTAGCGCCATGGCGCTGGTTACCAACATCACCGAGCGTAAGCAACAGGACGATCAAATCCGCCTTCTCATGCGGGAAGTGAACCATCGCTCGAAGAACATGCTTGCGCTTGTGCAGGCGGTGGCGCGTCAGACACTTGCCGCAAATCCGCAAGACTTCCTTGACCGCTTCGGAAGGCGTGTGGAAGCGCTGGCTGCGAGCCAGGACCTGCTGGTCAGGAATGCTTGGAAAGGAGTGGACCTCGAAGACCTGGTCCGGTCTCAGCTCGCTCCGTTCGAGGACCTAGCCGGCACCCGCATCACTCTTCAAGGAGCGCCTCTTTTTGTTTCCGCGTCCGCGGCTCAAGCCATTGGCATGGCTGTGCATGAACTCGCCACCAATGCCGGCAAATATGGCGCGCTTTCCAGCGCCGAGGGCCGCGTTGAAATCAACTGGAGCGTTGAGCGCGAACAACCTGGTGACGAAGTCTTCATCATGAGCTGGCGCGAGCAAAGCGCCCATCCCATTGCGCCGCCTGCCAAGCAGAGTTTCGGCTCTTCCGTCATTAGCAATATGGCTGAGATGAGCCTTGGCGCTAAAGTCGCGCTCAGCTTTCCACCCACGGGGTTGACCTGGGAGCTCAGATGCCCGGGCGATGAGGTTCTGGACGGCGGTATTCGCCTTGTCCGGGATGAAGAGCGTGGCAAGCCCAACGGCGGCGCCGCACTCTCTGGGCAGCGCCCGCGCATCCTCGTTGTGGAAGACGAAGCGCTGGTCGCGACTGAGATCGCCCATGTCCTCACAGGCGCCGGTTTCGATATCATAGGTCCGGCGCGGAGCGTGCCTATGGCTCTTGATCTTTTGAAGCGCTTTGGCTGTGAAGCCGCTGTACTCGATATCAACCTCAGCCGTGAAACGTCGGAAGCCGTCGCCACCGAGCTTAGAGCGGCTGAGACACCGTTTGTAACTCTGTCAGGCTATTCCCGCGAGGAGCACCACTCCTCCTTCGCCGGCGCGCCTGCGCTAACAAAACCCCTCCGGCCGGGGCTTCTTATCGCGGAGTTGAGAAGGTGCATCGAGCAGAAAACTATGGGGTAATGCTAGTGCGCCGGAAATGCGCCTTCCTTCCCGGAAGGCAAACCCGTTTGGCTTTGCGCCGTTGATGACACAGGCCTTCAGCATTGGCTTGGAACTGCAGGGGACATTGGTGCCGTCGTAAAGTTTGCGAAGCAGACGCGGATATCCGTAGCCGCAGAGCACCTCCTGGCTTCACAAACGAAGGCGGGAACAATCGGGGGTATCTAGGTTATTTCTTTCAGCAAACTGTGCATGCGGTCGCCCGGGACGCAAACCGGGCGGCTTTTTTCGATCGAGTGTCAAGACCATGGCTAAGGAACCATCGCCGTCACGCGCCCATCCAGCCCGCGCCCATCATGTCAAAGCCGCCGAGCACCACGAGCAGGCCGCGAAGCCGCACAGGGAAGCGGCAGGACACTATGCCTCCGGTCATCATGAAACGGCAGCGCATCACGCCCACAGCGCACACGCTCATATGCTGCAAGGGGCGCATCACGCAGGCGAAGCTGCAAAGACCCATGTGTCTCATGGGCAGAAAAAAGGGGTGGTAGCGCAGAAAAAGCCAAGCCCTAAGCCGTCCCAAAGTCCTGTTCGCAAGCCGGTGAGCGGCACAGCCACAAGGCCGCGACGGCGATCGCGCGCAGCGCACTGACGTCTCCAGCACGCAGGACCGGCGAGAAGGATTTGAGCGAAAGGCTAAGGGGAGTTGCAGAACGCCCAGCAGCCGAGATTGACGGGCTCGAACGACGGTAGTTTTCGCCTCAGCCTAACACCCGGCGCTTCTCCATTGAGAAAATCCCGGCCTATGCCGGGAACATCTGAATACGGAATTGTTTTGGCCCTCAAAGAGAGCCAAAACTATGAAGGCCGCGAGTGAAAAGCCCCCCTTGAGGGCTGCCGCGTTCTTATTGTCGAGGACGAGGCTATACTGCTCCTTGAGTATTCTCAGATCCTGTCAGCCGCTGGTGCGTTTATCGCCGGCCGCGCAACGACTGTTAAAGGCGCCATCCCCATGGCGAAATCGGAGGACTTCGACTGCGCACTCATGGACGTAAAGCTGCGTGACGGCGACGTTCATCCTGTTGCGTGCATCGTGCGCGACCGTGGCAAGGGCATTGTCTTTGTCACGGGAAGCCCAGCCTTGCCGGAACTTAGGAAAGAGTGGCCCGGTGTCGAAATTCTAGACAAGCCAACGAATGTCGAGGAGTTGATAAGCGCCGTCGCTGAGGCTTGCAGGAACCGCGCTCAATAGGCTTGGGTTGGCTCCGAATTTGACCCGCATCAAAGTTGCGGCCCCATCGAAATCTGCCCATACTGTGGGAATGCAAAAACCGGCACTCCAAGCCAAGCTTGACCAAATCAATAGGCGTGTAGCCCAGATTGCCGAAGATATTGCTGTCCAACGCAGATGCATTGAGGAAAGAAAGCCGCAAGGTTTTGGGGTCGCTGATGGGCGTCTGTCACTCGCCATACTCGAGGCGCTACTACAACAAGAAATGAAGGAACGCGACAAACTGGGCTGAGCTCAGTGAATAAGCCTGCGCGCGCCGCAAGGCTGGGGAAGAAGGAGCCAACCCTGTCAGCCGCTCGTCTTGGGAACGAAGGCAAGCACGGCTATAATGCTCCAGGCGCAGTTTAGGTCCACAAGGCTGCTACAAAGCTGGCAGGGCTAGGCGGTGTTACGCAAGAACGCGTCCAACCCTGTCAGTTGCACGTCTTGAAAGGGAACAATGACGTGCACAGAGATAACGCTTAAAGGGGCGGTTTAGGTCCGATGGGTAGACGGCCAGAAGGCTCGGCCATTATGGGAGAGCGCTGTCCCTCAATTCATCGCCGCTGGCCCCAAACACTTCACGCGCGCTGCGCTGGAATTGTCAATTGCTTTGCGGTCATCCGGTTTCAGGGCTGAATAATGAAGTTCCTCGTTCGTCAGAGATGTTGCCGCGACATAGCCCACGAAGTTCACTGACATAGGGCTTTCATTTGCGATGCACTCACAAAATTGGGAGTTTCCCACTGCCTTGAGGCACTGCAGGCGCATCTCTAAGGCTTTTTGCTGAGCCATAACTTGCATCTGTTCTAGGAGCCGAAGAGCATTGTCTAAATGACGCTGTTGTTCCGCTGACGATTGAGGGGCCGGTGTTGGAGGCGGTTGTCCGTAAACCGGAAGCGCCGCAAAAATGGAAAGTAACATAAGATATCTCACAGACATCCCTCTGTTTTTGGGCAACGTACACGAACTCTGCCTCCATCTTATTCACCCGTCATCACCTTCAAGCCAGCTACAGAACCGTGGACGACTTATGCCCATGGGCCAGTATCCCCGCCGCAAGCGCCTGCCGTCTATGCCGGGTGGCAGGGTGAACTTAAGCGGTCACCATGGCGCCGATCGGCACCAAGACCCTGATGTTTCACAGGAAATGAGTGTTTCACAAGTTACCAGCTAGAGCCTCACAGGAGCCCGCTGGCGGGCAGAAGCTTTGACCGGTCTGTGGGGCAGAAATTTAGAAAGGCAGCTGCTGCCTGGCAAATTTTGGGGCAGGAAAGGGGTTTAGGTGCGATGCCAAAGGCAAGCGGGGGCTACCTTTGGGCATCGCTGCAATATGGCGGCTGCTCCCAACCATGCTGCCAAGTGACAAAATGCACATTAGCCGAAGCTTGGCTATGGGAATTTGGTAGCTAGCAGGGAGGGCATAGGCAATACCGCTTCGCCAACTAAGCAGGGCGCAGGCATGGCGGCTAGAAGGCATAGGGGCAGCGTAGGATGGCTCCTAGCGGCCGATCACGCTGGCAAAGTTGGAGAGCATGACTTTGGAGAGCGCCTTGGCAGCGTGGCTGCCAAGCTGATGAATGAAGTCGACTACGTCAACAGCAGGCTGAGGGTGCTCGAAGGGCGGTAGGCTGCAAGGCTGGCAGGGCTGGGGTATGCTGGATGAAGGAGCCAACCCTGTCAGCCGCTCGTCTTGCAGGAGAACAAGGACGTGCACCGCAATAATGCTCAGGGCGGAGTTTAGGTCCGCACCAGACGGCCGTGTTAAGCAACTCAATGCTAAGTACCAACTACGGTGCAATGAGCCCGGAGTTAAGACGTGAGTGTTAATCCCAGGAGTATCAAAGCAGGCAAATGCTTTGCAACCCCCACAAATCAAGTTCGCAGGGTGATCGAGATCACTGCGGGCGGCCGTGTAAGATACCAGTCTCGCGGCAGTTCATTCAGCCAGGGAGAAAAGTTGTGGGGTCCGCGGCAAGAAACCAGCCGCGATAAGTTCGCTGCGGAGGTTGACCGCGAAGTGACCTGTGATTGGGATAAGGACTATCCCGAACGTAAGCCATAGCATCGGCCGCCATGACGCCGATCGCGCGCAAAGCCATGATGTTTCACAGCTTTTAAGTGTTTCACGGCCATAGGCCTCAGAGCCTCACAGGAGCCCGCTGGCGGGCGGAAGCTTTGGCCGGTCGTGGGGGGGAGCGGAAAATCGGGAAGGCAGCTACTGCCTGGCAAATTCTGGGACTGGCGAGCCAACGCGAAACCGTAGGCGGATGAAGGGGACCGATAAGCCGACCAAAAGCCTTCTTGCTCGCCTAAGCTGAGCAGTGATATCAGCTCCAAGATTGCTAAACGCTTGGGTTGGGATCGATATGTCACTTGCCGGTCAAAGCCCTCAATTTACATGGCCCTTACGGCAGTACCGCCTTGCTGAGGATGATGCGACCAGGACGAAGTTCGCCAAGCGCATGGCCAAGTACAATGCGGCAACAACCGTCGGTGCAAATACCCGGTCTAGTTCTCGTTTAAGTTGTTGAAAAGATTTCGCTTGGCTGATGGCATGACTCAAGGCAGGCTGCCTTCCCTGAAGCCTAAGTGGTGCGCTGGCTTTCCAAAAAGCTATTTCTGAGGCGCCATCGTCGGGATGAGGCATTGACATCGGCAAGAACGTTTTCCACCTGATCGGTCTCGATAAAAGCGGCGCCATCGTATTCAAGGCCAAGCTCTCGCGCGGCAAGTTCGATAGCCGGCTCGCCAATCTGCCACCAGCATTGTTGTGATCCTGATCACATTCATCGCATACCGGTTTTTCGAAACAGGACTATATCAGCCGTCCGTCATCAGGCGGGGCTCCGTCACTGCAGCTAGTGAGACCTGTAGGGGGCAGAAGGTCACGGCACAAACGCGGCTTGCCGTCATGGGTCGCGGGTCATTTTGGCAGGTGGAGGTGTCACCGGACAATTGGCAGGATTGCGGAACAGATTGTGCGGCTGTGCTGCGTCATTTTGCTTTTCATGAATGAAGACTTCGAGCTTCGCGAAGCCGAGGCTCAAGCGGGGGTGGGGAGTGAACATAGCAGCAGCCAAGTCGGCTGCCGGACGCTTTCCACGCTGCTATCGCTAGCAAGCGTTGAGCGAGTTCCAGCGGTGCTCCTGCAAAATTCTTACATGATTACTTTGGAGTGCGAGGTGGCGCTCTAATGCCGCGATGCAGATATTCGTGCAGGGAATTGCACCCTTCCATTTTCAGCAGCTCGCTGAGTTTGGTCTCTGGCGAGTAGCCTCTTGCGAAGTGTTCGCCGTACTCTTTGCGAAGCGTCTTAATGAGGGTGTTGCTGTTCTTCTGACGAATCTTGCCATCCTTGTCGCGATGGCGGTCATCTAATCCCGGTTCCTTCATGGGTTCTCTCCCAAGCTCTGGGGTCGATCAGCGTTTCGAATGTAAACAATGACTACGATGGAAATACGACAGGCAGCAAGGGTGACCTGCACTTGCAAACATCGTCAACAACAGTAAGCGTTGGTGGCACCGCAACTGGCAGTGGCCCATGGGATCTCATCGCTGTCCCAATACGCCCGGCAAACTAATCAAGAGATTTGAGTGTTGTGTGCTATAGTAGCGGCTATAGATATGAAACTTCTTGGCCGCTACTTTTGGGTGCCTCGCTACTTGAAAAAGAGATTTTGGCAACGCGTACGGATTTGCAAATCAATTCTGCGAAGGCGCTCGTTTTGGACGGTTAAGATGGAGGACACTACAATCAAGCTTGGATTCGTAAGCCCTTACCACCTAGCGGTACCTGGGAAAAAGAGGCGGTACATGCATGGGCCGGATTGTGTCGCGAGCGTGCAAACACCGGGCAGGTCATTTATGACATCGGCGGCTATAACAGTATTTATGGTCTTCTGGCGGCGAAAATAGATTCATCTGCCAAGGTCTATATCTACGAGCCTGATCCTGTGAATGCGTGTCAATGCCGGATGAATATTGAGCTCAACGGTCTCACGGACGAGCAAGTGGTAGTGCGAGAGATGGCGCTATCGGACGTCGAGGGGACGGTAAAATTCCAAGCGGACGGCTCCTCGGGTGCCTCAATTGGACGTGGCTGAAAATACATGGTTCGCTCGGAGAGGCTGGATACTCAGCGTGCGCGGCCGGCTATCATCAAGATCGATATCGAAGGCGCTGAGGCCGATTTGCTTTTGTCAGCACCTGAAACAATTAAGGCGAAGCCTCGGATTCTCTTGGAGTTGCATGCCGTGGTGCCGGAAGAAAAAAAGCGCGCCATGTGGGGCATGCTCAAACAGGATGGATATGGGATCGAAGAATTGGCATTGGAGATAGCGGCAGCGCTAAGCGCAAGAGAATAACGGAAAAGCCCTCCGGCACCCCACACCGTTTCGAGTGGGAGAGAGTTTTTCTGAGCGTAATGCAAACCGCTGCCGCGCTTACTTTATAAGAAAATCTTCCTTCGTCTTCCCCTTTACAAGCAGCGGCTTCATCCATCGCGGCGCAGGCCCACGTCCGCTCCACTCTTCCCCAGTCGGCCCGCGATATTTTGCAGGCTGCTTGCCTCTCGCATGCTTCGTTTCTCGGTGCCGCCTAACACCTACAATTTCCTCGATAGAAATCCCAAGCGCTTTTGCACCCTCATGGATTTTCGCGCGCAAGTCTTCAATTTCCTTGCTCTTGCGGCACTCCACTTCCGTATCAAGGTCTTTTCTGATCTCCAAAAGCTCCTCGAAGGAGTAGGACTCGAACGCGAGCGTTTGGGCAGGTTGCGGCTTTCTCACCATGGGTGTTTTCCTCTCGCAGACAATTGGACAGCAAAACTTCAGTCAATCGAAGCGTACATTGATTTTGGTTAACTCTACCTTAGAGATGAGCTTCGCCGATAGCAAACAACGTTGAGGAGTCTTTTCTTTTTGATATGGATAAATACAAATGCCAAAAAAGAGAGGCTCCGCAAAAGAGCCTCCCTATTTTAAAAGAACTCTACCCGCTCAACCCTTTTACGCCGCATAAAGTTCGCGAGCGCGATCAGCCGTTCAGCGTCATAAGCGCCGAAAATCGCGACCGCATTCACAATCCCCTCTTGATGCGCCTTCAGCACCATGAGCGGTGAGTACGTCACGTAGAGGTGGTCCGCAGGAAAGATGCGATGGGCGTTGAAGAACATGCCTTTTCCATCAAAGCCCTCGGGATAGGTGTGGTAACCCCCATCCGTCACCGCGACATGAGAGATGCAAGAGCCGCGATCGTCGAAGATCGGGATCATGAAGCAATTACCCTCCGGACAATAACCCGCCCAGAATGCTTTCGCGGTCTCCGGCCGGATGCCAAGTGCTTGCACCGCTTCATGCCGCGGCCGAAGCAGGCCAATGGGTGACGCAATAATCTCATCTTCGCGCTCCCTGTCCCGGTCAAGATCAATCGCAAAGTGACGAGCAATGTCGCGCGCCGCCTGTACCACGCTGACGTTACGCAGACGAGCCACAAGTTCGATCATGTCTCCACCCGCATTGCATTGCCCATGACAAAGCCATAGTCCCTTAGCCGGTATGATAATAAACTCCCCGCTGTCATCCCCTTTGTGCATCGGACAACATACAAACAGCCGATCCGCTTCAGGTTTTTAGTGAATTCTGCAAGTTCAACATCTCGATAACCTGCAGAATATTCACGCGTTGTTTAAGCGTGGCAAAGTCGACATAGCCACTTCTTCTCATCGAAACCTCCAGTGTCAAACAACCAGTGAAGGAATCGTACCACTCTAACTGACTGCTATTACTCCAGGCTGATCAACATCAGTGACCTTCCCCTTCCGAAGCTTTGCCATAACAATGCCCGCGCATCCTGGTGCTCCGCTATAATAGCTCCTTTGATTCGTGCCCGCTTTTAGGGCGCTACTTCATTTCCCGAACTTCCTTACGATCCCGCGCGATATAAAAAATACCGAGAACCATAAGCTCGTCCCGCGCCTTATCGACTTCGTAGACAATAATATAAGGCCCATCGATTAACTCGCGTGTGTCCTTCGCACTCCCGAGCCGTCCCATCTCCGCAAAGCCGGTCGATGCGAGCAAATCGAGTTCGAGCCCGGATACGCTCAATCATCGCGACTGCAGCGCGCAGGCTATCTTTCGCAATCCAAGCAAAAATGCCATCGAGATCATCATCGGCCTCTTGCCGGATGAAAATCTTCATGCCGCCAAGCGGCGCAGACCTTTTTTAAATTCGCTAAGCGTCAGCAGCTTCCGGCTCTGATCGCGCTGCCGCCTTTCCACTTCCGCCGCCTGCTCATCGCTCAAACGATAGGGACTCGCATCCTGCTCTTCGATAAGCAGCCGCATCTCCGCCGCATCTTCTTGCCGCTCACGCGGCCACTGACGCACCCGATCAAAAACCGCATGTATCTGGTCTTCAGTCATGCGCCTAATCGGTTTGATTGCGACGACAATGACGTCAGTTATTAACCAAGATTGCACCCTGCATCAGTTAGAATAATGCTACCAAGAGTAGATCGTGGGCAGGAGGGACGAATACTTGTTTGCGACACGGGCACCCCAAGAAGAGCTCGTCAATATGAGCCGCCAACTAGTCCAAATCGGGCTGGAAATCGAAGAGTTATCACCAACGTCGCCCAAAACGCTTCGCCGGGTTCACGAACTTAATTTCCAGATCAATCAAATCCGCCAGCGCGTTCTCACGCTCAAGGGCTCGCAGACCCCCGCCAGCCCCAAGAACTTGGCACAATGTCCATCGAATGATTCCAGTAGTCCAGCACACCTGAGGCTAACACCCCGCCCCTCATTGCGCTGGCCGGATATGCGCGCGGACGCGGCGCGGTCAAGGGCGCGCTTTGCAGCTAATCGCAAATTCACTCGAGAGGACGTCCCTTGACGGCCGCCTTCATGCGCCCGCGCAATTCTAACGGCCACGCAAATGAGGTGAGGCAGCCCGCCTCCGAAACCAAGGTGCCGTTATGCGCGCGATCCCTTGCGCTACGGCGCCAACTTCTCCGCATTGCCAGGGGCGGTCTTCACAATTTTCACCCGTGTCTTACCCGTTTCAGCATCGATTACTTTGACCTCACTCCCCTCTTTATCGAATTTCAAGCAAGGCCTCTTCGGGCCCTCTTTCCAGACTGTACAAAGTGTATTGCCCTCTATCTTCCAAGTGCCGTGCCAAAGTTCACCCTTGGGCGTTTTGTAAAGGCCATTCCCATCCGCACCATAATAGATGACACCGTTTCCGACAGCACCCGTGATGGAAGCTGCCGTTGTTTCAACATACGCGGTCTTACCCGAAATAAGGTCTTTGATTTCTGCCCCCGTCAATTCCGCCGCTGTCGCGTAACCGATGAGACCCAACGACGCCAAAGCACCGATCGCAATAAGCTTTGTGGAATGCATGCTTGTTTACCTCCTAAAATATATTTGTAAGCCGACCATAGCCACCGCTAGCCAAGCTATCAATGAGGTCTGCATTGCCGTTGATTGGGGTGGCCTTGGTAACAGGGTCGCCGCACCTGATGGCCCGATCTAATGATCTAAATCCTTCGCCAGCCCCAAGATTTGCCAGGCCGCAGACTGCCTTTCTAAATTTCTGCTCCCGACAGACCGGCGAAAGCTTCTACCTGCCCGCGGGCTCCTACGCGGCTCTGAGGCCTATGGCCGTGAAACAGTGAAATTGCTGTGAAACATCAGCGCCTTGCTGCCGACCGGCGGTCGCGTGGGCGAGGCCCAATCATCCAAATGGACTAAACCGCAACCTAAACCGTTGTACCCGTACACGTCTTGACAATCCCACACGTTAGGGCGTGCGCTCGCTGCCATCTTCGCCGTCATCCGCCTGAACCGCCTTCTCAGCAAGCAGTTCAAAGCCTTCGGCGATCTCTTCCAGTAACCTCTTCGTTCGCGGATTAGATGCGCGAGCTGTTCACGTATCTGTTCCACGTCTGTTATTAAAAGACCTTGAACAACGCAACCAGCTGAAACTGCTAGAGAAGTTGTAGAAAAGGTGCCATTTTCATACCTGTTACCAGGCCAGCGCCGAGGCGCGGCGATCATCTGGCGATTGCCGTAGTGCTATTAGGCAGCCTCGGCTTCGCGGCTTCGGCTCTTTAAATGTTCTTGTTGCCACAACCGCAGTGCCTGTCGCAAAGAGGACGCCGCTTTGAGGTGGTTGAGGCGTTCTATGTGAAGGCGCTCCATACGCGCATCAGGACATTCGTCCGCTATGTACTTGCAGCACCACCGACCGAGACGTTCATTCAACTGAGAAAGAAGATTCATAGAGCCTCCCACGAATCAGTTTGAATTTGCGCGAGGCACCAAATCAACCGGAAATTGTCTATATATAATTAATTCTACTTCATGGGGTGATCACTGCCCTTTCGGGGCGCGTCGTTCATAACCTACGACCTCACCTTGACAAGGTTGTGAAGGCGTCTCCGCTGCAAGCGGGGTTTTACCCGGAAATCGGCGCGGCTATGCAGCCGCTTGGCGTTGTCTTCATCAAGGCAGTCCGCATGCTGATCGCGCCGATGATTTTCTGCACAGTTGTACACGGCATCGCCTACATGTCTGACGTGGCGAGGGTCGGACGTGTTGCAATCAAGGCGATTGTCTACTTTGAGGTGCTGACCACGATCGCGCTTGTCATCGGTTTGGTAGCGGTCAATCTTTGGGAGCCGGGCACCGGCATGAACGTGGACCTCAGCAAAATTAACACGAGCTTAGTCGATCCTTATCTCAAGCAGACCGAGGCGGTGGGCTTCGTGCCCTTTGTGCTGGGCATCGTCCCCAATACCTTCGTCGGCGCCTTCGCCGAAGGCAATATCCTCCAGGTCTTGTTCATTTCGGTCCTCTGTGGCTTTGCCTTGATCTGGCTCGGCCTGGCAGGAAAGCCGCTGTTGGAGGTGATCGGGATCGCCTCGAAGATGATCTTTGGCGTGGTCGGCATCGTGATGTGGGCAGCACCACTCGGAGCTTTCGGCGCGATCGCCTTCACCGTCGGCAAATTCGGCGTGGGTTCGCTGGCCTCGCTCGGCAAGCTCCTCGGAGGCTTTTACGTCACCTGCCTGATCTTCATCTTCGGCGTGCTCGGACCGGTGGCCGCATGCTGCGGCTTCAATCTCTTAAAGCTCATCCGTTATCTCTGGGACGAGGTCCTCGTTTGCATCGCGACCACCTCCTCCGAAACAGTGATGCCGCGCCTGATTGGTAAGATGCAGGCGGCAGGCTGCGAGGAAAGCATCGTCGGCCTTGTCGTACCAAGCGGTTATTCCTTCAACCTCGACGGCACCTGCCTTTATCTTGCAACCACCACTGTGTTCCTCGCCCAGGCGACGGACACGCCACTCTCGCTCGAGCAACAGATCAGCTTGATGCTGATCCTGTTGATCACGTCGAAAGGAGCGGCAGGGGTCGCGGGCGCAGCCTTCGTCGTGCTAGCCGCGACGCTCTCCGCGCATCAGGTGATTCCGGTCACCAGCATTGCGCTCGTGCTTGGGATTCACCGCCTGATGTCGCAGGGCCTGACGCCAACCAATTTCATCGGCACCGCCGTCGCGACGATCGTTGTGGCAAAATGGGAGAATGCACTCGACGAGGCCCAACTCCAAGCTGTACTCGGGCGCCGGGACACCAAAACGGCACAAGGCATCCGCCTGCCTGCTTAACGCTTTTGTGTGCCCTTGCACTCTAACCCAAGGCCCGGCGCATTTTTTGGACATCAAGTTCGCCTTCCCATTTCGCCACAACGATCGTCGCGACAGCGGTGCCAATGAAATTCGTTAGCGCCCGCGCCTCCGACATGAAACGATCGATGCCGAAAATGAGCGCGATGCTCGCGACCGGGATGTGACCGACGCTCCCAAGCGTGGCTGCCAGAACGATGAAGCCGCTACCGGTAACTGCGGTCGCACCTTTCGAGGTGAGGAGGAGGACAGCGATCAGGCCGGCCTCCTCGAACAAGGTGAGATCGGTGCCGGTCGCCTGTGCCAGAAAAATCGCAGCCATAGTGAGGTAGATGCAAGTGCCGTCAAGGTTGAAGCTATAACCCGTGGGGATCACCAGACCGACAACGGGTTCAGCGCAACCCGCATTCTCCATTTTCATCATGAAGCGTGGCAACACCGGTTCCGAAGATGAAAAGCCGAAGACCAGGAGGAGTTCCTCCTTGAGATAACGGATCAATTTCACGATGCTAAAGCCCATCAGCGCGCTCACGATGCCGAGAATGGCAAAAATGAAGAACAGGCAGGTCGCATAAAAGCACAACATAAACTGGAACAGCGAAACGACCGTACTGAAGCCAAATTTGCCGATGGTGAATGCCATAGCTCCGAAAGCCCCGATCGGCGCGAAGCGCATGACCATTCCGATCAGCAAGAAGAAGATCTTACCGGTATCATCGATCAACTTGAGGACAAGCTGCCCCCGGGTACCGAATTTTTGGAGCGCGAGCGCGAACAGCACTCCGAAGAAGAGCACCTGCAGGGTGTTGCCGTTGGCGAAGGCGCCCATGACTGTGTTTGGGATGATGTCCATCAGAGCTCCAACCACCGTCTCACTCTTCGGCTGGTTAATGTAAGGCTGGACGGAGCGCGCATCGATTGTCGAGACGTCGATGTGCAGGCCGGCGCCGGGCCGCACCACATTGACGACGATGAGGCCAACGATCAAGGCAAGCGTGGTACCAAACTCGAAATAGAGGATCGCTTTTAGGCCAATCCGGCCGGCGCGTTTCATGTTGCCCATGCTGGCAATACCATGCACGACAGTGCAAAAGACGATTGGGGCAATCACCATTCTAATGACTTTGATAAGGGCGTCTCCCAGAGGCTTCATGCTCTCGCCAATCTCGGGCCAAATGGCACCAACTACACCGCCCGCGACGATGGCGAGAAGAGCCTGCAGCCAGAGGTGCTCATACCATTTCAGCGGGCTCGCTTGCGGAATCTCGACAGCCGGTCCGGCGACCTCAACGCTCATATATCCCCCAAGCATTACCGTGCGGCATCACGGCATGCTGCGACAATAACCTTTAGCCATAGCTCGGAACAAGACCCGTGCCGGGCGCCAAGCCTCATTGTCAATAGGGAGTTTGACATGGACTGAGCTCACCCTCGTCAAGATTAATGATTTGCGTCCGGCCGCGTGCCAGCAGGATATTGAACCTCGATCCAGCGGCGTCGCTGGATGATGAACATTGCAAAGCGAATTGGAGGAATGTGCAGATGAAGAGGCTTTCCATTGCAGTGATTGGGGCGGGGATGGGAGGTCTAGCGGCGGCTGCGGCGCTGCGGCGCGCGGGCATTGACGTTACCGTCTACGAGCAGGCCGCGCGCTTCAGCCGGTTGGGCGCCGGCATCCAGATCGGCTGCAACGCCATGAAGGTGCTGCGACGGTTTGGCCTTGAACCGGCGTTGCGCGGGACTGCCTTTTATCCGCGGTCGTGGAATAACAGGAATTACGACACAGGCGAGGTTCGCTTCGACATGACCTTCGGTGAGTTTGCTGAAGAGCGGTGGGGAGCGCCGTATTTGCTGGCGCATCGCGGCGACCTTCATACCGCGCTGGCGAGCCTGGTGCCAAAGACGGATTTGCGGCTCGACCATAGACTGACGGGATTGGATCAGCCGGCTGGAGGGGGTGTCCGGCTGACCTTCGGGAATGGAGCCATCGTCGAGGCTGATGCGGTCGTTGCGGCTGACGGCGTTCACTCGTTTGTCAAGGAATCCTTGTTTGGGAAAGAGCAGCTAAACTTCACCGGGCGCATTGCCTACCGCACCGTGTTCCCTGCGGCTCTCATCAGCGACGGCGCGATCGACGACTGCACCAAGTGGTGGGGACCGGACCGGCATATTGTCATCTACTTCGTCAAACCGGATCGCAGCGAAGTCTACTTTGTAACAAGCCAGCCCGAGCCGGGATTCACGGTTGAATCCTGGTCGGCCATGGGCGATGTGAATGATCTCAGAAAGGCCTTCGCCGGCTTTCACCCCCAGGTTCAGGCCGTCTTAAAAGCCTGCCCATCGGTGCATAAATGGGCGCTCGTTGATCGGGACCCGCTGCCGCGCTGGGCTAAAGGCAACGTCACGCTCCTTGGCGACGCATGCCATCCGATGACGCCCTATATGGCCCAGGGCGCCGCCATGGCGATCGAGGACGCCGCGGTGCTCGCGCCATGCCTGGAAGGCATCGACCGAAGCGGTGTGCCCGATGCCCTCCGCTGCTTTGAGGCTACGCGTAAGCCGCGCACCTCCCGGGTACAATTGAGCTCTCGGACGAACAGTTGGCTTCGCGAGCCAACCGATCCGGACTGGGTCTACGGCTATGATGCTTGGACCTCGCCCCTGGCGAACGCCGGCTCCGACCGCGCCGTCGCAAGCTGACCACAGGTTCCCAATAGGCGAAGTGAGTTAGAAGGCACCCGACCCAAAACTGCCCCCTGCGCATCCAACACCCTAAGCCGCCGGGGACAGCCACCGGCTATATGAGGACGCGACCGCGAAGGCCCGCTCGCGCAACATAGCCTCGACGCCGATGCCGCGCAGGACCTTTATCGAGTTCGGCAGCATCTGGATGCCTGCGCCGATTCGACCGAATTGGTGCGCCTGCTCATAAACCTGCACGTCGAGGCCAGCCAGCCGCAACGTTGCGGCCGCAGCCATGCCGCCCATGCCGGCGCCGATGATCGCAAGTGTGGGTGCCGCCATTCTCCCGCCGCTCCTCATCCCCGAAAGTCTTTGAGCGCAAGTTTCATTGACCGCAGACATCCGCGGTGCATGCCGTTGTCAATAAACGGAAGTGTACGGAGTGTGCGCCTTCTTGAACAGCCCCAAGCTCAGGCTGCAACGCAGGTCCTGCTGACGGTGGCAGGTTCATCGTTGTTAACGGCCAGCGCTCGCAATGACCTGAATTTGCACCCCGCTGGCCTTGCGTGGAACGTCAGCAATCCACCCACAGCGACATTTCGCCTTAGCCAGCAGCGAGGACCGCTATGGGTCTTGGGTGCGTGAAAACGCCTTACTGGTTGCTTCTCAGGCTTGCGACTATGCGGAATCTTCTCGGCATGGCCATTTCGAGAATATTTTCGATTACTGGCCTCGGCACAAGCCTGATGTGCCTCCGGCGCTTTTAGGGGGTCATGTGATCTGCAGAGGCGTGCAACCGGGCCTACGCTAGGCCGCAATCGCCGCCATCAGCGGCTCAATGCCAACGATGTTCATGACGCGCGTCAGATTGTAGGCGAGCACCGAAAGCGCCATCTCGCTCGCGACCTTCGGCAGTGTCTTCATCAGGAAGTGCGTCGCGCCCATCCGCGCCTTCATCGTGCCGAACGGGTGCTCGGCCGTCTCGCGGCGAACGCGCATGGCCAGCGGATTTTCATCCAGTCTTTTCTGCACGGCTTCAAGCACCTCCTCGTGCTCGTAGCGCGTGATCCGGCGTTGAGGGGTTGGAGTGCAGTGAGGTTTGAGCGGACAGGTCCGGCATGCATTCGTCCAATAGCGCCGCAGTGTCTGCCCCTTCTCCACGTTTGAGTAATAGTATTTGAGCGTCTCGCCGGCCGGGCAGATGTACACGTCTTTCCCAGCGGCGTAGCGAAAGTCCTGCTTGCCGAAGCGGCCTTCCGCTTTCGCGCCAGACGTCATGGGTTTTGGCAGCGTCACGGTGATGCCGGCTTCATCGCAGGCAAGGATTTCCTCACCGTTGAAGTAGCCGCGATCGGCGACGGCTTCGAGTTCGTCCGCCTCCAGCACCGCCTTCGCTGCCTTGGCCACCTTTGCGAGCTGCGAGCGGGTATTGGTGACGTCATGCGCCACGATCAGATGGTTCTCCGTATCGGCGGCGATCTGGACGTTGTAGCCAACAACGCCCGGCCCGCGGCCGCTGGTTGCCATCGAGCGGCTATCGGGATCGGTAAGCGAGATCTGTTGATCCGGCGAGGCGAGCATCTGCTTCTCCAAGGCCGCGAGCTTCGTCATCTCCTCATCGAGCTTGGCAAGCTTCTCCTTGAGGTGCGCCGTCTTGACGGCAAGCGCCTCCGAGGGCTCTTGCAGGTCGGCGGTATCGAGCTGGCTTAGATAACGCGCCACGCTCTCCTCGAGCTGCTTCCGGCGCCGTTCCACCTTGTTGCGCGTGAAGTTCTTATCGCGGTTGTTCACGGCTTTAAACTTACTGCCGTCGATGGCGACGCTGGCTTTTGTAAGAAATCCCATCTTGCGGCAGAGATCGACAAAGCGGGCGCACACTTTGCGGATAGCGGAGCCGTTATCCTTGCGGAAATCCGCAATCACCTTGTCATCGGGAACGGAGCCGGCCCAAGAGCCAAATCACTTCGAGATTGCGGCCCGCCTCGCGTTCCAGTCTCCTGCTCGACTGAACCCGATTCAGATAGCCGTAGATAGAAAGCTTCAAAAGAACAGACGGGTGATACGAAGGCCGGCCCGTTGCCGCTGGCTGCACCCCCTCGAACCCGAGTTCCCCAAGATCGAGTGCGTCCACGAACGCATCGATGACGCGAGCCGGATTGTTCTCGCCGATCCAATCTTCAAGGCATTCGGGTAACAGTGCCGACTGCCCGCGATCTGCCCCTTCAACGAAGCGCTTCATCGATACCCCCGCTAAATCACCTGGGGAATCGTAGCTGACTCGATGTTTTCACGCAGCCAGGGTCACAACCGGTAAGGCTCAACTTGAGCAAATGTAGTCCGCTTCAGATCTACAAAGCGGAACAAGCAGTTATGGATTAGATAGGCCGGTTGTGACCCGTTGCAGACCCGAGGAGGCGTCGCAGAGGCGATCCCGCGAGTTGTTGTGCGCTTGCGTTCGGCGGCGTCACCCGGCGGTGATGCCGTTTTGATTAGTGGACCAAGGGTAGGCGCCCATGCCATCAGCCGACCGAAAATCGCAAACCTCTTGCGGCAGAAGACGGGATTCGCGCCGCACTATCGCGCCATTGGATAGCTTCCGATGCGAACGATTTCACAACTGAGCATGAAATTTATCAGGAGGATGCAATCCTCGATTATCCACAATCTGGGGCGCATTCGCGGACGAGCCAACATTCAAGCAACGCGCTCCATTCAACCAAGTTCGATGCGCTTCAAGATGGGGCGCATTCTTGGGTCCGGTAACGTGTGGATCACCGAGTATATCCTCTATTATGATGAGCCGTTCCACACGGTCAGTTTAAGTTTGACGCTTCATTCAATCGGGCGCCACAAGCTCTGTGACTGGCTTCATTTCGCCGAGAAGGGTCGGGATGAGCTCCGACACAGTCGGGTGAATAGGCACCGCCCATTTTAACTCCGTGTAGGGGATGCGAGCGTTCATCGCATCGAGGATGCCGTGGATCGCCTCGTCGCCGCCGGTTCCGAGAATGGCAGCCCCGAGGATCTGGTGCGTCCCGGCATCCGCGATCGCCATCATGAATCCTTGCGTTTCGCCCTTTTCGATGGCGCGCCCCACGCGGGTCATCGGACGGCGCCCAACGAGCAGCGGACGCTTAGTGGCGCGCGCTTGCGCCTCAGTCATGCCCACGCGGCCGAGCGGCGGATCGATGTAGAGCGCGTAGCCCAAAATGCGTTCGCTCACACGCCGCCGCTCGCCGTCTAGCAGGTTTGCGGCGGCGATTTCAAAGTCGTTATAGGCCGTATGGGTGAAGGCGCCGCGGCCGTTGCAGTCGCCAAGCGCCCAGATGCCGGGCGTGCTGGTACGTAGTTCGTCATCGACGATAATGTAGCCGCGTGCGTCGACTTCCGCCCCGGCCTTGTCAAGTCCTAAGTCATCGGTGTTGGGGCGGCGCCCGGTTGCAACCAGTACGTGGGAGCCGACGACCTCGGGCTCACCAGAGGCGCATTCAAGGCCAACAGCGATTTCAGCGCCTCGTGGTTCGAACCGGATGCATTCCGCATCAAGGCGCACGGCGATACCCTCAGCTTCGAGGATCTCCTTAACCGCAGCCGATATATCTTCATCCTCACGCGCGACCAGCCGGGGTGCCATCTCCACCACGGTCACTTGAGCGCCGAAGCGGCGGTACATCTGTGCAAATTCGAGGCCGACATAGCTGCCGCCAACCACAACGAGGTGCTGCGGCAGCCTGTCGAGCTCAAGAATTGAGGTGTTGGTCAAGGTGGCAACACGATCGATCCCGGGCAAATCCGGAATGCGCGCGCGGCCGCCCACATTGATGAAGATGTGCTTTGCGGAGAGCCGGTCGGATTCCACCTGGACCTCGTTCGGCGAGACAAAGCGCGCGTGTGCGCGATAAACTGTGCAGCGCTCCATGCCTTGGAGCCGCGACTCCACGCCCTCGCGTGCTCGCGTTGAGATCAAGTCCTTGCGCGCCTTCACGGCCTTCATGTCGACCGCGACCGCTTCGGTGCTCACGCCATAGTCCACTGCGCGGCGCGCCAGATGGGCGGCGTAGGCGCTGGCGACAAGCGTTTTAGTCGGGATGCAGCCCGTATTGACGCAGGTACCACCGAAAAGCTTGCGCTCAATCAACGCGACCGACATGCCGGCCGCGGTAAGCCGCCCCGCCAAAGGCGGACCAGCTTGGCCAGCGCCGATGACGATGGCGTCATAGGTGTTTATCATGCGAGAGTTCCTCTGATCTTCGGGCCCGTGGCCATTACAATCCTTCCGCCAGCTTACTAAGGCGGAGTCCTTCGCGGTTAGCCGCCGGCTCCGTACCGTGGCGGGGCCAACTCGATCCCGTCAGAGATCGATAACGACGTCACCCTGAGGCCGGGAGCAGCAGATTAACGCATTGCCTTCCGCCGGTGGCTCAATTGGATCGGGCCAGTAGGCGATTGACCCGGAGACAAGGCCTGTTTCACAAGTGTGACAGACGCCCGTCCGGCACGCCCAGCGCGTTGGGATATTGCAGGCTTCGGCAAGCTCAAGGAGGCTCTTAAACACAGGGTTCCAAGGGACATTCATGCCGCTCCGGGCGAACGAAACCAGCGGTCCCGTACCAGGAGAGCCGGCCGGCAGGTGCGGCGGTGCGTGCGACGAGGCGGCGACGCCTGGGGTCATAGATGGAGCTGAGCCGAACAGCTCAGTATGGATACGGCCTTTGGGGATGCCCCAGGCTGCAAGGCGAGCGGCGAAATCATTTATGAAGGCCGATGGCCCGCAGATGAAGAAATCGGCGTTATGCGGTACTTCCAGTTCCTGAAGAACCCCAAGGTCCAAACGCCCGTGCGCATCGAAATCGACACCGGGCTTATCCTCGGGATCGGGCGCGCTGTAGCGGATGTGACTATGGCCGTGGGGCAAGGCTTTAAGGAGAGCGCGGGCTTCCCGGGCAAAAGGATGCTCGCGGCCGCGCCGGGCTCCATATAGCCACCAGACTTCCCTCGGCGATGCTTCGGCGGCCAGAGCGTGGAGCATCGCCATGACAGGAGTCGCCCCGATCCCCGCACTTAGGAATACGGCGGGGCCATCTCCAGGTTGGAGAGTGAAGTTGCCTCGCGGAGCGCTCACATCGAGCACGCCGCCAATCTGTACCTTCTCGTCAATATACGCACCCGCCACGCCATGCGGTTCCCGCTTGATGCTGACGCGATAGCAGCGGGCACTGGGTTCGCCCGACAACGAATAGGTGCGCGTGAGCGCTGGCGTACTGCGCGCCAGCCTCAGGCGCAGCACGACGAACTGGCCAGGTAGGGCGGCTTTCAGGGGAAGTCCATCCGCGGATTCAAGCACTAACGAGATCACGTTTTCGCTCTCGCGAACCTTGTCCGACACCCGCAGCGGACGGAATCCCGGCCATGCCGGAGGCGGTCCGGACGTCGGAGCGAGACCTGGGTTCCCGGCCGTTGCGCCGGTCTTCTGCTCTTGTATCAGCAGCGCTTGGAAGGAGCCGCGCCAGCCTTGGCTCAGAGCCGGGATGCGCAGCGCGCGCTCGAGCTGGCAACGTGGGTGACCGGGCAGGTATAGCAGCGCGTTGACCTCTAAGATGCTCATGCGCTCAGGACCCTCTCTGACTTGCACGATCTCATCCCCTGCTTCGACTTTTCCTTCCTGGAGAACGCGGAAATAGAAGCCGGGCCTGCCCTGCGAAGTGAGCAATGCGGCCATTCGCGGCTCGTTCATGCGGATGCCAACCCGGTAACAAGTAACGCGAGGCTGCGTCACTTCGAACAAAGCGCTGCCGATCCTGTATCGGTCGCCAATGCACACTTCCCGGTCAGAGAGGCCGTCGACCGTGAAGTTCTCGCCGAACTGTCCATAGGTGAAATCGTTCCGGCCGAGCTCCCGTTGCCAATAGCTATAGGAGTCGATCTGATAAACAAAAACCGCTCGGTGCTCGCCGCCGTGCCCGGCCAGGTCTCCTTGCGCATCGCCATCGATGTTGAGCCAACGCACCAAGCGTGGGCCGTTGACCTGGCGTTTCCACACGCTGGTGTAGACGTTCATGCCTTGCCAGGCCACATTCTGCGGCATGCCGACATTCACGGATAGCAGGGACGGCATCTAGCTTCCTTCGGCACTGACACCGGCCGGCTTCCACCCAACGCGCCCTTTGCTCCGGCTCCGAAACTCATTTTGCCTGCGCTGTTTTCTTTCGCGCATCATCGCCCGGCCCGTTGCGGAGCACCCCAGCGCCAAAAATTTTCGATGCAACGAGTTAGGCCTGCTATTTCGGAGGCCCGAGGCAAGTATGCCGTCCGTTCCTCCTCGCGACACGCCGCGGGCAAACCTCCTCCTGTCACTTTCACCTGCCTTGGGGAATAAACCCAGGCACACCAGTCTCCACCACGGTATTGAACCGGACCCTCTCCGCGATTTTATCCCAAATCTCCTGCATGGCGTCTTCGGGCAAGGTTGAGACCTCAAAGTTCTCCTGAATTTGGCGAGGTTTCGTCGATGTAGTGAGGAGGGCCGTGCCGCGTTGTACCGCCCAGGCAAGAGCAACTTGAGCCGGCGTTTTGTGAACGCGCTGCGCGATCGTGGTTATCACCGGGTTCTCCAGCAATTTGGGCTCCATCCCATGTCCCAACGCTGCAAACGCGAGCATCACAATCCCCTGCTTCCGGCAAAAGTCTAGGAGCTCCCATTGGGGCAGGTAGGGATGTGATTCGACCTGCACTACTGCCGGCTTGATCCGGGCGGCTTCAAAAATCTGTTTAACTTTCTCCAAGCTTATATCCGATAAGCCGATCGACTTGCAGCGGCCCTCATCAACTAGCTGCTCCAACGCACTCCAAGTCTCAGTTAGCGTCACCTCAGGATCGTAGATCACCTGACCCTGCCCGTCCCGCGGGTCTTGCTCGTCGCCCGGTCGGAAGGCGAAGGGGGTATGGATGAGATAACAATCGACATAGTCGAGCTGGAGCCGCTGGCGGCTTGCCTCAAATGCTGGTTTGACCCGCTCAGGGCGATGATTGTTATTCCATAGCTTCGTGGTAACGAAGACGTCCTCCCTCTTGATTTTACCCACGCTAAACAACTCTTTCATGGCGTCACCGACCGCATGTTCATTGCGGTAGCGTTCCGCGCAGTCGAAGTGACGAAATCCCACTTCCAATGCGGTCTTGGTTGCCTGAGTGGTTGCGAGGGGATCCGGGATCAGCGTGCCAAACCCGAGAGCAGGCATCGCACCGGATCCGTGAGTAAGGGGGATCGTCCTGTAGCGAAGGGTGTCAGGGGTCGCCATGCTTATATTCCTTGACGAACTCTTTGGCTAAAGCCGCCTGCCCCCCGCCAATAACATCGACGGCGCGCGCGTCGCTGCAAACGCGGGTATGCCGCCCGCTCCACCCAAGGAGCCGCCATGGTGTATCGGCGAGCGCGAAACCTCCTTTGGGAATCAAGATGTCCATCTTTTGTTCCATGGTCAACGAGATGCGACGACAGCTACGCAGCGACCCCGTCCCGTCACTGGTCGATCACAACGTACGCATTAGGCTGCAAGCGCCAATCGCCTTGATGATGCAAGAAGGCTCATATGACAAAGCTGCAATCCCCGAAAAATGAGCAAGTAATTTCGGGCGATCGCCAGGCCGGGCTTCTGAACGAAGACCTCGCGCTCGACTATCGGTATGGGTCGCCTTGCGCATGGCAAGCATCGACGCTTCTATGAGCGCAGTTCTCCCTTTGTCAGTGGTCCGAAGCACCTTCGCATTTAAGCACCGCCCGCGTTAACGATGAGTGTTGTCGGAGCCAGCGATTGTTCTTCAAAGATCGCATCCTAAGCTCATCCTCAGGCACCAGCATTGGAGGGGTTCCCCGCCCTTCGCTGGCAAATGTCGCAGAGGTCTGCTGATGTGCAGGTTTCTCGGACGCCTGCATGACCGGACCATCCGCGAGCGCTACCGGAGGCGTCGGAGAAGCGCCAAGGCACGAAATCGCGGAGTATGGGGCACTGTGGCTCAGCGAGGCCTATGGGGATTTAGCCGCAGCGTGGCGGTTGGAATAGGCCGTAATTTTGCAGCAAGCCGAATAGCCTTCGGTTTTTACGAGGGACCTTAGCGGGCGTCTGCTTAAAAAGCCGCGTCAGTAAACGTAGAAACACCGCAAGCCGGCAATATTTTCTGGCATTGCGGCGAGCGCAAAGGTGGCGGCAAAAGCCGCAAGGAAAATCAGCACTGCCGCTGAGTTCTGGAGCCAGCCTAATCATGAGGTATCGAGCCTGATAATCAAAGCCGCCGGGGCGGCACGGTATCTGGGGCTTGGGCCGCTGCCGCGTGCAAAGATCTCAACAACCCTCATGCGCCGGCCACAGCATGGACATGGCCGTTCGAGTTTGAACGGCTCTGTGGCATCGGCGGGCTGTGTGTCTTGTGTGGCCGGAGCGGCTGCTGGCACCTTGAGCAGTTCTCGCGCCTTGGCAATCGCCTCTGCCCGGTTGCCGTTTGCCAGAAATCCGGCGTGGCGGATGCGGTGAAAGCCTTTTGGCAGCACATGCATGAGAAAACGGCGAATAAACTCCGGCGTGGCGAGCGTCATCGTTTTATAGCGGCCAGGGCCTTCGATGCGGTAATCCTTGAAGGTAAAGGTGACGCTCTTGGCATCGGCGGCGATCAGGCGCTTATTGGAAATGGCGACGCGATGGGTGTAGCGGGCAAGATAGGCGAGCACCGCTTCCGGGCCGCCAAAGGGCCTCTTGGCATAAACTACCCATTCGTAGCGCCGGAAAGGCTTGAGGAAGGCCTTGTAAGCACGGGCATCGGCAAGCCCCGCGTGCTCACCCAAGAGCATAAGCCGTCCTTCAGCATGAGCGGCAAACAATGCCTCGATAAACACGCGGCGAAACAGCCGGGACAACAGGCGGACAGGCAAAAAGAATTTGCGCTGGCAGGCGATCCAGCTTTCGCCATCCGGCGAGAATCCGCCCCCAGGCACGATCATATGCACATGCGGGTGATGGGTCATGGCCGACCCCCAACTGTGCAAGACGGAGATTATGCCGAGCTTGGCGCCGAGGCGCTTGGGATCGGCCGCAATGGTGAGGGTCGCCTTGGCCGAGGCCTTGAACAGGATATCGTAGATGACCGCCTTGTTGTGATAGGCGAGGCCGGCGATGGCTCCCGGCATAGTATAGACGAGATGGAAATAGGGTACCGGCAACAGCTCGGCTTTGCGCTCCGCCAGCCATTCCCGCGCTGCCGTCCCTTGGCACTTGGGGCAATGGCGGTTGCGGCAGGAGTTGTAGGCGATGGCTGTGTGTGAACAGTCTTCGCAACGCGCAACGTAGCCGCCGAGCGCCGCGGTCCGGCAGCGCTCGATGGCGCTCATAACTTTGAGCTGGTCAAGACTGATGTGCCTCCTGTTGGCAGCACGCCAAGAGGGGCCGTGGCCGCGGAAGATGTCCGCGACCTCCAACGCTGGCCGTGCCATGGGCGCGGCTTAACGCTTCTGGCGGACCTTCTTCAAAAGCGGCACCGCGATCTTGCCGATCGGGCTTTCGATGGCGGCGATCCGTCCCGTAGCCACGCGGGTATAACGGGCCGTCGTATCGAGCTTGTGATGGCCAAGCACCGCTTGAATCAGACGGATATCCAAGCCTTGCTCGAAAAGATGGGTGGCAAAAGAGTGCCTGAGCGAATGCAGCGTCACTGGCTTCTTGATGCCGGCGGCTTCAGCTGCCTCGTGGAACAGACGCGAGAGCTGGCGCGTAGTGAGCGGCTGGGCGCGCCGCCGGCCGGGAAACAGCCAGCGCTCCTTTAAAGGCACGCCGTCATCGTAGCGTATGGGCCGCACCTTCCACCATTGCCGAAGCAGATCCAGAACTTCGGGGGGAAGCATCACATGACGGTCTTTGCGCCCCTTGGCTTGCACGACGCGGATGATGTTGAGCTCGCTGTCAATGTCACCCACCTTGAGGCGGCACGCTTCGCCAGCGCGTAATCCGCAGCCATAGCACAGCGCGAGCATCACCTTGATCTTCAGGTTGCCCGCCACGGCCAGCAGGCGCTTGGCCTCGGCCGGGCTCATAACCAGCGGCAGCTTCTGTGGCTCTCTGACATAATAGATCTCGGACGCTAAATCGTGCCTGCGCAGCGTGACCCGGAACAAAAACTTCACGCCGGTCATAATGCGGTTGCGATTGCAAATGCTGGGGCCGCTTTCCATCAAATAAAACTGGAAGGCGCGGACCTCGTCCGCCGTCGCCGTCTCAGGCGAGCGCTTCAAATAGGCGGCAAAACGCTTGCAGCTGTAAACATGGCTGCGCTGGGTGTGCAAACCGAGCTGGCGTGCCTTCATGTCCTCGATCATGCGCAGACGCAGTTCACTGACGGCCTGGGTACTCATACTTGGCTCCTGTCTAGGATGAGGTTGTTGAGACCCCGATCCAAAGGACAGGCGCGTTGAGCAGGTTATCGTTATGTTCTCAGATGGTTACCTTGGCCTCTCGCTCCGTGCGGGCAGCAGCTATCGCGCCAGCGATTTAGTGCTTTGGCCCAACTCTGCCGAATCGGCGTTTCGATCTAATGGCCGCTCATAGAGGGCAAAGGAGACATCAACCAACGTGCCGATGTTTATGATAATAACCATTTAAGCAAGCGTCGATGACGTGACGTTTGGTAAGTCCACAACGCGCGCGCGTCGCGTGGAAGATGGCTAGCGCCCTCGGTCCTATCGGCTACTCCCTGTCTTGATCGCTTGCCTTAAGCCTCGAAGCTGTCCGACATGTCTGGAGCGCGGTGCTTTCGTCTCCTGACAGCCGCGGAGCCTTCATCGCTCAAGCCTTTAGGCTCAAAAAAATGTTGGCTTTGTTGGCGATCGATGACATTCACGCCCTTGGCTGCAAGCCGACGATTAGAAGGGTGCAAGGTTAAAGTCAGATGCCCAAGAACCCGAGCCCACGTCGGCACTGAGAGAGAGACTGCCATCTTCGAAGCAATCCCAGACACAAGTCTGCGTGGGCTTTCGGGGCGGTCTTCCCTCTCGTCGCCATTTTTCGTGAAGGGCAAGCATTGTCGCACGAGCGGCTTCCCGCTGCGCCGCTCTTCCGTCCACGGTGCTAGGACCAGTGGAAAGGCCGCCGTGGTTTTTGCAGCGTCCGTTGCCGAGAGCTTGTGCCCGGCAGGATGTTCCCCTTCTGGTTTTTGCCCCGCAACGCGGGCGAAGATAGCGAGGCAAACCCTGAAGTTTGTGGGCGTTCCAAAGTTGTTTTATCTCAGTCCGCATCGTATATTCAGAAATAAAGAGTGGCGCTTCGTATGTATTATTGTACATCAGTAATTCAAGATAAATCGTTAGATTTATTGGCGTTTTTGTGAAGTATGCTCTTTTTATTTGACTGTACAAATAGCAGTTAGGAGTTATCATTGTTAAATAAATTGGATTTACGAGATGCGCATTTACACGTCGTCGTGGTTTCAAAGACTACCAATGGAAACTGTGCGGATCGAGATATCCCGCAGACAGCCGCGCTACAAACCCAAGGCCCTCGAGTTCCCTCCCCTTGCACCTGACCCCTGGTTCAATTCGGTGGATGACGAAACCTTTTCTCGGCTCTACATCGAGCAGCTTGATCGTCTTGATGCAGAAACGGTCCTGCGAGAATTAGCATCGATATCTCATGGTAAGGATGTCGCGCTCCTCTGCTTCGAGATGGCGCCGGGTGGTCCCTGGTGTCATCGTAGCCTTGTCTCAGCCTGGTTCTACGACTGCCTGCGTGTCGAGATTTTTGAGTTCGGTTTTGAGACTTTGGGACGCGGCTGGCACCACCCGAAACTGCCGAAGCAATGCCATGCTGGGAGGAAGAGGCCCTGAGCCTCTTCTATTCTTGCGCCAAACAACATGAGAAGTTTCTCAACTTTCTTCGCCACCTGCGAGAGGAGCGAAGAACCTTCGCGTCTCTCCGGCAACACCGTAAAGAAGAACTGGAGAGACTCGCACCTGGCGGAGAGATCCTTGGTTCATTCAGAGGGGAGGTAATCGCGGCGAGACTGGGAACTGAATATTGACGTGGGTGGTGTGAAACGGTAATCCAGCGCCTATCAGAGCATCAATGTCCACCAATAGTTCACAGAAACTTGATAAGCAGAGGCGTTTCAGACAGCTTCTGCCTATGAACCACGCTCGATCTGGAGTGTCATCGCATGGCCTACGATTTCGCCGGTCTGCCCGAGCGCATCATGCAATCACGGAAGGGCCAGAATTTATCTCGTCAGGAGGTAGGCGACCGCATGGGCGTTACCCGTCAGGCGGTGGCCCGTTGGGAGCAGCCGGTCATAAGGAAGCGGAGTTCCATTCCCGACCTGTGGACCTTGGAAAGGCTCGCAGGCATTTTAAAAGTGGACTTGCTTTGGCTACTGACCGGCGAACGTTACACCATGGAGGCTCCGGGTGAAACGGGCAGCGCCATACCGCTGATTGATCTGCAGGAAGCGCACTTGGATGCAATCTCCCCGCTGCGCAATTGGCGCACACTTCAGACAATCGACAACACCTGCCGGGCAGTCATCCTTACAGAGTCAGATAATGCGCCAAATTTCGAGCCCAGGGACCTTGTCGTCTTCAGGCCTTGCGCAGACCCGGCCGGTGGCAGCTTCGTCATCATCCGCATTGCTTCAATGAAACGCAACTTCGTCCGCCGCTATATCATCGACACCTACAATCGCGAGGGTCGTGCGGTCGGACGCTTCGAACCAGTGAACAGCCGCGATTTCCCAACATTCGAGGGAAGTGATGATGCGGTGATAATAGGGGTCGTAGTTGAGGTCACGTTGACCAACGGTTGCAGCTCATCGCGCCAGGCCGCCCGCAGGCTCGCATGAGCCTGTGCAAAAAGAGCCCGTATTGACAAGTAGAGATTTACGTTTTAGAGCGTTTCCGGCTTAATATGGTAAACCATAGATTAACGGTTTGTGCTTCGCCATATGGGCTTAGTCATGCACAAACTCACGGGCCCGCTTTGAACATGTCTGATGATAACGATCATGGCAGCAACAGCTCATTCGATCCAAAACGGCTGCGCCTGCCACAGCAGTTTAGCTACAGAGCGGGGCTTCGCCCTGCGGTCACGACTGTTCCCGTTCGAAAACCGCATAAACAGGAGTGGATCCGGGTTCATCCCGACCCGGAAATGCGGTTTGGGGCGCTGATCTTGGATGTCTGGGAGGAACGCCAGAGCTATATTCTCGACAGCTCACTCTAGACCGACCTTCAAGGCGAAGCGGCACGGAAACTCTTATACGTAACAATCACGCTCAGCGGCGTACTAATGTGGCCTGTGAAGCTTCCCGATGATCAGGGGAGGCTTGATTCCTGGAATATGTCCGCGCACGACGCGGTTGTGCTTGCCGAAACACAGTGGATCAAAAATCACACCTGACATGGGACTTGGTGCCTATAGGGTCAGGCAAGCGCCGGGAGACTACCCGCCCCCTGAGTGGCCCGATATTTCCGTGGACCGGCTAGTTGAGATCGCGTTCCGGGGCAGGGTGATTAACAGTCTGGACCATCCTGTCCCGCGCCGCCTGCGCGGCGAGATCTAGTCTCATGCACTGTTCGGAATGGGGAATCGAGAGCATCTCGGTCGTCTTGTGCGGCGTGACTCACGAAGCTGGCGAGTGCCCAACGCCTCGTTATGTCGCTGTAGCGTCAGTTCCCGGCACGGACGCCGTTCAAATCGGCATCCCCAAGCTCCTTCATCTTCGGAGACCGCCCTATCCCACTGGCCGTCTCGCCCTCGCAATTACCTTTGACGTATGCACTATGGCTCATTGTCATCTTGCTTTGGGCTGGCAGCTGCCCGAGCGGATCATCGATCTTGGAGTCGAGTTCCGGAACCATGTGAACGGTCTCGCCGTACCCTGTGGCACGGGGCTCGTGGGCGCACTGGCGTGGTTCGGACTCCCCCTCGCGTCCTCGGTCCGATCGGGGACATTGCCTCAAGAGGTGTTAGATCGCCTGAATGCGATCACGCATCTGTTTTTCGCGATGCAGTCCGTGCGCGATTTTGCGAGGAAGAGCGCTTATTGCGGTCGCAAAGATCGAGCGCGTCGGCGTTCCAGCTGACAGCCCCACCATCGGGCTGCTCGCTCAGGACTGGCCCAGCTTTCGTCGACGTATTCCTTCAGAGCTTGATCGAAATTTTGGGGTTTATCAGTCCGGACGGTTCGATCCGTCTGCATTTGAGGTGCTCCTTCAAACCCGAAACATCAGCCGGCCGCGTCTCGATAATGGCAGGCTGGATCTGTCCGATGAGACATTTCGAGAGCGAACTCGCGCATTTCCGGAACTGAGGCCCCTAAAGGAATTGCGAACCACGCTAACAGCATTTGATCCTCTCGCCATCGCGATCGGCAGGGACGGCCGCAACCGTGTCATGTCACGCCCCTTTGCATCTCGCACCGGCCGCAACCAGCCAAGTGCAAAGGCATCCCTCTTGGGCACGGCAGCTTGGGTCCGGCATCTGATTAAGCCAAAGCCAGGTACCAGCCTTGCTCTTATCGATTGGTCGCAGCAAGAGTTTGGAATCGCCGCCGCGCTTTCGAAAGATGCCAATATGCAGCGGGCCTATAACTCGGGGGATGCCTATTTCGGTTTTGCGGCGTTCGCCAGATCATCCAGGAATAGCAGCTCGGAAGACAGCAGGGCGGACATGCGTGAGCGTTTCAAAGCCTGTGCGCTGGGCGTTCAATACGGTATGGGCGCTCGAACCCTTGCATCGCAGCTCGGGGTTCCGGAGGCAGTGGCGCTCGAGTTGATACGCAGCCATAAAGCAGCGTTTCCAAACTTCTGGCGCTGGTCCGATGACATTGAAGCACATGCCCTGCTTGGCGGGCGCCTGCAGACTGTCTGGGGCTGGCAGGTTCTCACAAATCCACAAACGAACCCTCGCTTTTTGCGGAACTTCCCCATGCAGGCAAATGCGGCCGAGATGTTGCGGTGGGCGGCCTGTCTGATCACCGAAGCGGGTATCAAGGTCTGCGCCACCTTGCATGACGCCTTCTTGATCGAGGCAAGAACCAGTGAGATCGAGGATGCCGTGTCCCTGGTTCAGAAACTCATGAGTGAGGCGAGCGAAGTCGTCTTGGACGGTTTTGCGCTCCGTTCGGATGCAAAAATCTTCCGGTATCCCGGGCGGTATCACGACCCCAGGGGTGACCTTGCATGGAGGGCTATCTTGACCGTTCTAGAAGCCCGCCGCAATGAAAGACCTGCTCGCAGACGAGACGTAGCCTGATCACAAGCAAGCACCCGTTCAATCTTATTATATGTCTCTAATGGAGGTTTCAGTGAGTACCGATAGTTTCATTCCCGACCGGCTTCGCATACCGAAGACCTTCCGACTCCGCCAAGAAAAGCTGCCAAGGCCGCAGGCAGGAGAGCATTTTCTGAAGGGGCCAATACCTCTCGGTTGGCTCCTAAAGGCAGGCAAGCTTCCAGGGAAGTCGCTCCATGTGGGCATTGCGATGTGGTACGCAGCAGGACTTACGAACTCCCGGACACTTCGCCTCAGCAATATCGCCGTCTCTCGCTTTGGAATTGATCGCAATGCGAAATATCGGGCTCTTTCGTGGCTCGAACGTGCAGGACTGATAGCTGTCGACCGCAATGATGGCCGCTCTCCAACTGTCACCATTCTTCCGGCTCAAATTGATCAAGACGTGCAGAGTTAGCCATGGGTACGTTCGCGTCAGAAGAGCGAGCTGCGAAGGCCCTTGGGATTGCTCTTCCAACGTTTCGAAGTCTTTTGGAGCGCAGACGCTTACCTGGACCACAATCTGACATCGGGCTATTTGGCAGTAGAGCCCTTGAACTCGCCTGTGATCGCCTTTTCATCGCTCATGTCGTGATGCCGGATGGCCGGACGGTTTACGAGAACTTCACGCCCAAGATCGAAATCGCCTATCGTGACCGCGCGGGCGTGCCCTTCCTACCGCGTTTCAAGTCTTGAGGCGAGTATGGCCAGAAGACTGCGAAGCGCAAAGCATTATTTTCCGGGCCGGGCATGCGTATCGCCGCGCGAACTCGCTAGTGTTTTTGGCCGGTCCATCGACTTTTACCAGAAGCTCGCTAAGCTTGGCCACGTTGCCCGCGAGCGGTCGGGGACAGGGCCAAAAGCCAGGGTGATGATTGATCTCGAAGACTTCGATCGCTGGAGGGCGGAAACAAACGCTAGAACAGGAGAGAAGCCATGGCCGAAGAATACGGTCACCTCTGGCAAGACCACCGGGGCATCTGGAATGTCCGGAAGAAGCGCAAAGGCAAAGAATACAACAAATGCCTCGATACAGAAAGTAAAACAGTCGCTCGCGAACGCGCGCGCGGCTGGTACGACAAACTTGTCGCTAGTGAATGGGGAGAGAAGCAGCCGGTAATATTCAACGATGTCGCTGTGACATTTGCCGAGAAGTATTTTCCAACAATGAAGGCTCCGGGGCGCTACGCTACCTCACTGCAACATCTCATCGCATATTTCAACGGGATGAGGCTTGAGGACATAACGTCATCGAAGCTAGACGGCTTTGTCGACTGGCGCCGCACCCATGGGGTTCAATCTCCGACAATCCGGCGCGACCTTTCCTGTTTGAGCTCGCTTTTCACGAACGCGCAAGTCTGGGAGATGGTCAAACATAACCCGGTCCGCCCCTTTTTGGAGGTAAGAAACAAAACGGGCCTTTCGGAAAATGAAGCCAGGCAAAGGGTCATGAGCCACGACGAGGAAGAGGTCCTCGACCGTTATCTGCCAGACCGCGTGCGCTTCGCGATGGCGATCCTGGTCGATACGGCTGTCCGCAAGTCCGAGTTCACCACGGCAAAGTGGAGTCAAGTCACCTTCGACGCGCCTCGGGTCCAGGAATCTGCTCGTGGCCGATTTTGTTGTAAAAGTCCCGTTGATCGCCGCGCCGAACAGTGATTCCGTCAGTTGACGCAAACTGCCGGAGGTGTCGGGCGATGATGGGGCGGCTCAAGCAGGATCAGGTTCAGCTGTTCTATTCGTTCAATCTGGATGAGGCGGTGCCGGAGGATCATTTGGTTCGAAAGATCGCCGCGGTCCTCGATCTCTCATGGGTCCACAGCGAGTTAGCAGGGTTTTATTCGCCGATGGGCCGGCTTTTCCATCGATCCAGTGCTCATGATCCGGATGCTGATCGTTGGCTATGTGTTTGCAATTCGATCTGAACGGGCTCTCTGCCGCGAGGTGCAGGTCAATCTGGCCTATCGTTGGTTTTGCGGTCTCAGTATCGAGGACAAGCTGCCCGATCACTCCGCTTTCTCGCGGGCGCGCAATGAACGCTTCCGGAACAGCAATGTTTTCCGGCTCGTGTTCGAACGCATTGTTGGGGCGTGCATCGCGGCCGGGCTTGTGGGTGGCGACGGGTTTGCAGTGGATGCTAGCCTTATCGAGGCGGACGCCAATAAAAGCCGATCGATCCCGGGCGAAGAATGGGACAAGGACATCGATCCGGCAACGGCCGAGCGTGCGGTGAAAGACTACCTCGCGACGCTCGACGATCCAGCTTACGGCGCGGCCAGCGAAGTCACGCCGAAATTTATCTCGTCCTCAGACCCAGCTTCGCAATGGACCAGCGCAATGAAAAGCGCTGCGTTCTTCGCCTATGCCGACAATTACCTCATCGACGTGAAGTTCGGGATCATCATGGATGTCGAAGCCTCGCGCGCCATCCGGCAGGCGGAGGTGGGCGCGTCGCAAACCATGATCGAACGCACCGAGGAGCGCTTTGGCGTCAAACCGTCCTGGATCGTCGCCGATACGGCCTACGGCTCCGGCCGCAATCTCGACTGGCTTGTGAGCGAGAAGAAGATAGCGCCGCACGTCCCCGTGATCGACAAGTCGAACCGGCAGGACGGAACCTTTTCGCGCAAAGACTTCCGCTACGATGCCGGGCGCGATTGCTACGTCTGTCCCGCCGGCTGCAATCTGACAACAACGGGCCGCCTCTACAACGACGATCAGTTGGCCTATCGCGCCAGCGTCTACGATTGCCGCAGCTGTCCCTTGAAGCCAAAGTGTTGCCCGAAGGCGTCGCACCGGAAAGTTCTGCGCAGCCTCTATGAAGAAGCCCGCGATGCCGCCCGCGCCATCACTGCGAGCGAGGCTTATGCGCAAACAAGGCGAGACCGCAAAAAGGTTGAGATGCTGTTCGCGCACCTCAAGCGCATCTTGCGCCTTGGCCGGCTTCGCTTGCGCGGGCCAAGCGGAGCCCAGTTCGAGTTCACCCTTGCGGCCATCGCTCAGAATTTGCGGCGCCTGGCAAAGCTGGCCGTGCATCCACCGCCGAAGGCGGCGGCAATGTGTACTGCGTAAGCGTCAAGTGGCGTTGGAGTTGCGTCAGGCGTCTCAGTTCACCGGGTCTAATGCCGCGCTCTCCGCCGAGCAAGCGGCCAGGATCGGCTGTCAGAAGCGCCGCGCGCCGGCGATGCCAGGATGAAAGCAGACTTTTACAACTCGGCCGAGGTCAACTAAAGCTCTTCGGCAAAACCACAAAAAGCAAACGAACCCGCACGATCCCCCTCCTCGATCGCGCCTACGACATGCTCAAGTTCTCGGAGCGCCGGTCCCTTCTCATTTTCCCGCGAGAAGATGGCAAGGCATTCTCGAAAACGTCATCCTACCTCTGGGAGACCTTCACAAAGGTGGCGAGAAAGCACGGCATCCTTGATCTCCACCTCCATGATCTGCGCCGCACAGGCGGCTGCCGACTTCTCCAGGAATACCGGATGAGTATGGAAGGTGTGTCGAAATGGCTTGGCCATTCGAGCGTGAAGGTCACCGAAAACGTCTATGCCTTCCTGACCGTCGATCAGATGCACGATGAGGTCGAGCGCGGGCGCGAGAATGTAGTCAGGCTGGCCGAGCGAAGAAAGAAGGCGTGATGGCTCACCAAACCTATGACGAGCTCTACCAGTGGCTTCGCAACGGAAGCGGGTATATTCACTTCGTCACAACTAGAGAGCTAGAGAAGTTTGGGATGAAAAAGCAACTCGTCTTCAAAGCATCAGCTAGAGCGCAAAAATCAAAAAATCGGGGGGTCGGGGGGTCCAACGGGGGGTCCAGCCATTTCGAAGAATGCCCTAACTACCTTGATGTCGTTGAGGAATCTGCCAATGAGTAATCGGGACTGCAAATCCGCGTACCCCGGTTCAATTCCGGGCGTGGCCTCCATCAAAATTCTACCGGCTTCATCAGCAACGCCGCGTCCCGGCCACGAATCGCCTTAGCTCGCCCCGTGGTCTAGCCGCCCAGGCGCCCATGCTGGCTCAAAAACGGAATGAGAGCCGCATTCACCTCCGAAGCCCTTTCCTGGTGTACCCAATGGCCAGCCCCATCAAGAATCAGTTTTTCCTTCAGGTTGGGCACTACTGCATCCATTTCCTTGAGCCGTTTTTCGCCCATGGGTCCGTGGATGGTTCCGTCTTTCGAGCCAGCGATAAAAATGACCGGCTGCTCAATGATCGCATCCTGCCATGGAGCCGTGAGCTGCCAATTCCTGTCGATGTTCCGGTACCAATTGAGGCCGCCTCGAAAGCCCCCCTGGCGGTAGCTCTGCACCAGGGTGTCCAAGTCTGCCTGCTCCAGCCATTGCGGCAAGGTCTCACTCACTTCCGTTCCATCCAGAAAACCCCCGCTCGGGCGAAGAACGAGCGAGATACCCCTGCCAAACAAGATTGTCCGCATTGTCCGGTCAACGTCGCGCTCGAATTCTTTTTCCGCAACACCGGGTTCCTGAAAGTACTGCCAGTAAAAGGTGTTAAACCCTTGCTTGCGGAGCATTTCGAGTGGCGGCTCAGGACTTCTCCGGCGTGGAGGCACGCTGAGGAGAGCAGCGCATTTGAATATATCCGGCCGGAAAAGCGCGGTATGATAAGCCACATGCGCTCCCCAATCATGGCCTACAATGCAGGCTTCCTTCTCGCCCAGCTCATGGATTAAGGCGACCAGATCACCTACGACGTCGAACAACGTGTAGGCGCCTATATCGACCGGGGCCGTGGTCTTGCCAAAGCCTCGCATGTCAGGTGCCACAACGTGGAAGCCAGCGTCTGCAATCGCTGGAAGTTGGCGGCGCCAGCCGTGAGAGAGATCGGGCCAGCCATGGCATAATAAGACCAGTGGCCCCGTGCCTCGTTCGAGCATACACATCTCGATGCCGTTCGCCGCGATCGTTCGCTCCATCATCGCTCGCGTTACTCCTTCGAGAGAACCACTGGCAGCGAGCTGGAAAGGCCGCCATCGACCACCAGCGCGTGCCCGTTAACATAGCTCGCGTCGTCCGAAGCGAGGAAAAGGGCCGCCTTTGCGATCTCTTCAGGCTTACCCGTGCGGCGAAGCGGGTTCAGCTGTCCGATCTTATCCGAAGTGCCTTTCTTGGCGGCGCGGTCGAAGATGGGCTTCGTCATCCCAGTTTCGATGAGGCCTGGGCAGATGCCATTGACGCGCACATTCGTTCCAGCGAGCTGCTGCGCTGCCGTAGTAACGAGGTTGATCACGCCTGCCTTCGAGGCGGAATAGGCTGGGCTGCCGGCGCCCGACCGTAGGCCCGCTACGCTTGCCGTGCAGACGATGGCGCCGCCGCCATTTTCCACAAGTACCGGTGCGGCCATCTGGATCGCGAGCATCGGGCCGATGAGGTTGGTCTGCAGGATTTCCCGCCACGCGTCTTCCGTCTGTTCGAAGAGCGTGGGCAGGCCTCCTGAAATACCCGCATTGGCGAAGACCACATCGAGGCGGCCGTACGTTTTCTGGGCGAAATTCACGAGCGCAGCCACATCGGAGGCTACGCCCGCGTCCATTTCCATGGCCTCGGCGGTCCCCCCGGCGTTACGGATGGCCGCCGCTGTTGCGTGAACTTCGGCGGCGCGATCCCCGGCGATAACCTTCCCGCCTTCCGCAGCGAAAAGTATGGCGCTTGCTCTGCCAATGCCCGACGCCGCGCCGGTGACAATGACCATTTTGCCGCTGAAGCGGTTCATCCTGTTCCTCCCCCGCGTTCACGCTTGATGTGCTTGCGATGATGGGCCTTTCCAGCCCATCTGACAAGCAGCGCGCCGAGGCTGCAAACCGGATGCATGTCGCGGTCGCTCCCTCGCAACGCCTGAGAAGAGGATGGCAAGTCCAGCCGGCTGCCGGGAGAGCGACTGACGATCAGGATAGGACTAAAGGCCCGACATTGATCGCAAGCTAATCAGTCTCAAGACGCAGCGCTAAACGGCTGGCACTTCCTCGCCGAGAGCAGTGGCCAAATCAATTTGATGGTCTTGCTCATTCACGAGGATTTGCCGGATCTGTTCGGCCATTGCGAACTCGCCTAAGGCTTCGCATTGACGCACGCGGTCACGATAATTCCGGATTGTCTCATTTTCATTTTCGAGATCAAACCGCAGCATGTCTTTGGAATTTTCCGACGTCCGGACTTGTTTTGGCACAACCGCCGGCATCTTGCCGAGGTAGTCGATCTGCCGGGAAATGATCAGCGCATGCTCAAGCTCTTGCCGCGCGTGAATTTCGAGCTGATCGGCAATGCTCATATACTCGGCCCCCTTCAAAACCTGAGAATAAACGACATAGGAAATGATTGCCTGGTATTCGCGCGCCAGGTCTTCATTGAGGAGTTCAGCAAGGCGGTCACGTGAAATCGTTTGCTCGCCTTGAGTGGATTGCAGGTCAGCCATTTGACACCTCGTTAGCAGAAAGGGGCGGTTGGCGCGAATGGTAGCCTGCGCCTGATTGCGTATGATTAGGACAATGAACCGGGCCTTAGACCGTTCCGCTATGGATTGCGAATTGTGGCGGCGAAGCTGCAATGCTGGTGGGCGGGCGATCCAGAACGCCTATTTGAGCCGCATTGGCATCGATGATCCGAGCTTGAGCGCATGAATTTGCTGTAGAGGATTTTGTCCAAAACGGGCATGTTGAATGAAGTAAATTCGCTGCTTCCTCCCGGGCACGGAGATTGTTGACAAAGGACCCTCCTTGCATGGCTCTGCCTCCCATTCTTCAGCACTTACGCATCCCTGCCGTTGGCGCGCCGCTTTTCATCGTATCCAATCCGGATCTTGTGATCGCCCAGTGCAAGGCCGGAATTATAGGCAGCTTTCCGGCGCTGAACGCCCGCGAGAAAGAGGGCGAGCCGGTCATGCTCGAAGTTTGGCTCCAGCGTATCACTGAGGAGCTCGACCGCCACAATCAGACGAACCCAGACCACCGAGCCGCTCCCTATGCCGTGAACCAGATTGTGCACGCTTCTAACACGCGGCTTCAGCGTGATCTTGAAATCTGCGTCAGGTGGAAGGTACCGATCACAATCACATCGCTCGGTGCGCGTGTGGAGTTAAATGACGCAGTTCACTCCTATGGCGGCATCACGCTGCACGACGTCATCAACAACCGCTTCGCGAGGAAAGCCATCGAGAAAGGCGCGGACGGGCTTATAGCCGTGGCTGCCGGCGCGGGTGGACACGCGGGCACGGTTTCGCCTTTTGCCCTCGTTCAAGAAATCCGCGAATGGTTCGGCGGCCCGCTGCTTCTCTCAGGTGGAATTGCGACCGGCGGCGCGATCCTGGCCGCACAAGCCATGGGCGCCGACCTCGCTTATATCGGCTCCGCCTTCATCGCCACCAAGGAAGCCAACGCCAGTGCGGCATATAAGCAGGCGATTGTGGATGGCACGGCAGACGACATCGTTTACACGAACTTTTTTACGGGCGTGCACGGTAACTATCTAAAACAGTCCATCGCCGCGCAGGGTCTCGATCCAGACAACCTGCCCGCGAGCGATCCTTCGAAAATGAATTTCTCTGGAGGGTCCGCGAAGCCCAAAACCTGGAAAGATATTTGGGGCTGCGGGCAAGGGATTGGCGCGGTCAAATCCGTGGTGACGGCCGCTGAGGTTGTAGACCGCCTCGCCCAGGAATACGCCTCAACCCGTGGCAGGCTTACTTTGACCTAAGAGGATCGGACCTGTTCCCAATCCCGTTGCCGAATAGAGTCTGCACCGAAGATTGAACACCAACCGAAGTTCGAAAAAGTCTGGTTTGGCGGCGAGAAGACATTTTCGTCCGAATAGTTTGCGATTCGCTTGCGTAGCGCTTAGCTCGGGTTTGTTCCCGGCTCCCAGGCGAGCCGGATACCGCCCAGCGTTATGTTCTTCTCTTCAGGGAGAAACTCCACACCGGCCGCCTCCAGGACCGCGATAAGATCGCGAAGGGTTCGTGGCTGCGGCGTTACGTAGCCGAGCTCCAGATCTGCAATTGTCTTGCGCGCGACACGAGCGCGAGTCGCGAGTTCCTGTTGAGACCAGCCCAATAATCCCCTTGCGCACCGGCAGAGCTCCGGAAAGAATTTCATGTTTGCGGCGTCCCCGGCCAAAGCGGAGACTATTGCAATATTCCCGCCAATCGAAATTGATATGCGTCAAGGATCGTATCGCGATCCGAGCATCCATGAATGGTCCGGCTCGTGCCGGAACGTTCAGGATGAATTCGCCTAGCCATTTCGAGCACCGCGGCTCGGCGCTTCACCTTACTCGGCGGCCTTGCCGCTGCAGTGCATGTCGCGGCATACCCCTTGATACTGTGTCACGCATCGCACATAAGCTTTCGCCCTTTTTTTATCCGGCAAGTCCCTGACCTCGCTGTGGCAGTGCTCACCGGCCTTTTCGGCACATGCATCGTATCCCGAGGCGCACGCCGGCTGAGCACTTATCGGCACGGCATCTGGGTTCGGCCCGCTCGGCATATTGGCCGCAAGCAGCGGATTTCCCGCCACCATCAATAACAATACTATGCTGGAATAGCGCCTCATATGATCCTTCCGAACGGAAAGCCCCTCCAGGTGGACCAGCCTTCAAGTGCTAACGAGCGGAAGGATACCCGGTTCCACGGCCCCCTTGTTGAGAGTGAATGGCCGACGCTAGCGATAATGCTTTTGAGAAGTCTTTTCCGTGGGTTACGTGTGTAGATCAGTAAAGCAGATTGCGCACCCCCGGTCGCCGGCACGTTGATTTTCCGGCGGCCGTTCCAACAGACGTTTTCACGAATAGGAGCTCAGAGCCGGCAGCAATCAACGCTCCTCCATTTGCGCAAAAAAGGGCTGGCTCCCGTTACCATCGGACTCACCTGGACCAAAGCTTGTGATTTCGTGATCTTCGACGGCTGCGGGCGCGATCACTTCGGAGGCGGAGTCCATGCGTCCGCGATGAACCTTAAAAATCGATATAGATCGACGGCCCTTTTGTCTCTGGAGTTCAGCTTTTGACTGGCTTACTCTTCTTACCTGCGCGCCGCGCCCGTTCGAATTTGATGGTCTCTAAATCGTCATCAACGAGAGGAGCGTATTTATTTCTTAACCGCTCGAACTCCTTTTGAACTTCGTCGAGTTCAGCATCCGTCATCTTATCGAGAGAAACAAAACTTGTCCGCGCGCCTTCAACGCCTCTTAAGAGCTCGTCAAGCTTAAGATGGGCAATGCGAGAATCCCGGTTCTGGGTGTTCTGGATCAGAAACACGATCAGGAATGTGACTATCGTTGTCCCAGTGTTTATGATGAGCTGCCAGGTATCCGAGAAGCGGAAGATAGGGCCGGACAACCCCCAAATGATTATGATCGCGACTGCCCCGACAAACGCCCATGGGGAGCCTACCGCCTTGGCGGTCTTCTCGGCGAAATACCTAAAAAACTCATTCATGATTCGACCTTTTACTGGCAGCCGCGAAGCTCTCGCCGGACGGATAACGCGATTTCTTATTACCTGGTGCCAGCCTCGAAAGGTTAAACGGCAGGGCCTCCGATAAATTCCGAACCCTCGCACAACTTCGTGGAGGCCGTAAGGCAAGCGATCAATCCCAATGCCCTCTGCGATGCCTTCTCAAACCAAAGAGAAGGAAATCAAGGCCAAGTGCTGGTTTCGCGTGCTAGCGGGAATTCAGGGCTGCGGATTAGATCGCGTCAGGCAGCGTCAGGGGCTGCCGCCTCGGCTGAATTGATCCTGTCCTTAAGACAAAGGTGGCAGTAAATTCAGCTTGTCCAGGACTTTGCGCATGTCATTATCTGGGAGCCGCTGCGATGAAATCAGAAGCTGCGGCGCAACGCCTGTGTAACCGGCGCTAGAACCGGAGAGGCAAAAGCTATTTGGCCTAGGGAGCGTAAATAAAGATGGCATCCGTCGACATACGCGACGTCCGTAAGTCTTTCGGAGCCGTAGAAGTTCTGCACGGGGTCTCCGTACCGATCGCAGATGGCCAATTCGTGGTTTTGGTTGGCCCATCAGGCTGTGGAAAATCGACCTTGCTGCGCCTGCTGGCCGGCCTCGAGGGCATAACCTCCGGCACAATCGTTATCGGGGACAGGATCGTCAATAATATCCACCCCAAAGAGCGCGATATCGCGATGGTGTTCCAGAATTACGCGCTCTACCCGCACATGACCGTGGCGCAGAACATGGCCTTTTCGCTCAAGTTGCGGAAAACACCCAGAGCCGAGGTGAACAACAGGGTCAATCGAGCAGCTGAAATCCTCGGCCTCGGCGAGCTTCTCGAACGCTATCCAAGGCAGCTCTCCGGGGGGCAGCGGCAGCGCGTGGCTATGGGACGGGCAATAGTGCGCGATCCACAGGTTTTCCTGTTTGACGAGCCGCTATCGAACCTCGATGCAAAACTTCGCGTGGCGATGCGTACGGAAATCAAGGAGCTGCATCAGCGGCTGAAAACGACCACAGTTTACGTTACGCACGATCAGATCGAGGCCATGACAATGGCGGACAAGATCGTCGTGATGCATGATGGCATCGTCGAGCAGATGGGCGCGCCGCTCGACCTTTATGACCGGCCGGCCAATCACTTCGTAGCCGGGTTCATTGGCTCTCCTGCCATGAACTTCATCCCTGAAGTCTTGCGAATCACCGATGGAAAGCCGGGCCTTGAGGTATCAGCCGGAGTAAGGATCGATTTGGCGCAAGCGCCGGCTTCGAGCGAGGGAAAACAAGTGCTTTGCGGCATGCGCCCCGAACATTTAGAGCTATCGGAGCAAGGAACGGAAGCGGAGATTGTGGTCATAGAGCCGACCGGCTCACAGACGGAAGTCGTGTCCCGGCTTGCGGGTCATGAGATCATCGCGGTGTTCCGGGAGCGCCACGAACTGAAACCCGGCCAGCGAATCAAGCTGCGCCCCCGGATGGACTCAGTGCATTTTTTCGACAAGGAAACAGGATTGCGCCTCAACTGAAAGACGCAATGGCAAATAAAAATGGGCAAGAGGAGGAGACGGCCATGACGGGCATTACGCTTGACAGAAGATCGCTTTTGAAGGGCTCGGTAGCAGCAGCAGCCGCTTTGCTGTCCGCGGAAGAGTTGTTCAATATGGCGAGCGCATGGGCGCAGACTTCCCCGTGGAAGCCGGAAGCCGGTGCCAAGCTCAAACTTTTGCGCTGGAAGCGCTTCGTGGAGGCCGAGGACAAGGCCTTCGTGGCGATGGTCAATGCTTTCGGAAAGGCAACCGGCACCGAAATCGAGGTCTCGAACGAATCTTACGAGGATATTCTGCCAAAGGCTTCAGTCGCGGCCAATACGGGACAAGGTCTCGACTTGGTCTGGGGCCTCTATTTCCTGCCGCATCTCTTTCCCGAAAAGTGCCTCGATATGAGCGATGTCGCCAACTATCTCGGTAGCAAATATGGCGGATGGGTCCCGGCGGGTGAGGCTTACGGGAAGTCCGGCGGCAAATGGATTTGCGTACCGGTGGCGCTTGCCGGCGAGCTCATGAACTATCGCATTTCCTCCATGGAGAAGGCGGGCTTCAAAGAGTTCCCGAAAGACACGGCCGGCTTCCTGGAACTTTGCAAGGCTCTGAAAAAGAACAACACCCCCGCGGGCATGGCGCTCGGTCACGCCTCCGGCGACGCTAACACATGGCTGCACTGGGCGCTATGGAGCCACGGCGGCAACCTTGTCGACAAAAATGATAAGGTCGTAATCAACTCGCCGGAAACGGCCAAAGCGCTGGAGTATGTCAAGCAGCTCTCCGAAACCTTCATTCCAGGCACCGCTTCCTGGAATGATTCCTCCAACAACAAAGCATTTCTGGCCGGGGAGTTGCATTGCACTAACAACGGTATTTCGATCTACATCACCTCAAAGCGCGAAAAGCCGGACATCGCGGCCGATATGAACCACGCCTATATGCCGATAGGACCGGTGGGCAAACCTACCGAACTGCATCTCGGATTCCCGATTTTAACCTTCGCCTTCACCAAATACCCGCAAGCATGCAAGGCATTTGCGGCCTTCATGCAGGAAGCGCCTAACTTCAACCCCTGGCTCGAGGCCGCTCAAGGCTATCTCACGCCGTTCCTTAGCGCCTATGACGCCAATCCAGTCTGGACGGCGGATCCGAAGACGACGCCCTACCGGGATGTGGCCAAGCGCACTCTCACTCCAGCAGGGCAAGGCTCATTGGGCGAGAAAGCCGCCACCGCCGTCGCCGACTTCATCGTCGTCGACATGTTCGCGAACTACTGCACCGGCCGCGAGGACGTAAAAGGATCGATTGCCCTCGCGGAGCGGGCGGCGAAGCGGATATATCGCGCTTGATGCAGCAGGGCTTGCTTCGCCTTCGGGGACGAAGCAGGCTCGCTTTCGATCGTATAGGAAGAGAGGCTTATTGAGGGAGCCTCTAAGCCAGGAGACAATGCAACATTGAAATGAAGGAATAGAGACAGCATGGCCCAAGCGGAGTTGCAGGCAATAAGGGCTCTGCCAGCGGCAAAACCCTTCACAGCATGGTCACGGCTCCTCGCCAACCGGACCTGGCTCGGCCTATGGTTCATGGTGCCAACCGCGGCCTTTCTCGTGCTTTTCTTGGCTTACCCTCTGGGTCTTGGCGTCTGGCTCTCTTTTACGGATGCGAGGATCGGGCGGCCCGGCTCATTTATCGGCCTTGAAAACTACGAATGGCTTTGGGGTGATAAGGTCTTCTGGCTGGCCGTATTCAACACCCTGCTTTATACGGTCGTTGCAAGCGTGATCAAATTCGGGATCGGGCTGTATCTTGCGCTGCTTTTGAACGAGCGTCTGCCGTTCAAGGCGATTATCCGTGCCATCGTGCTGATCCCCTTCATCGTGCCCACAGTGCTCTCGGCAATCGCCTTCTGGTGGATATACGATAGCCAGTTCTCGATCATTTCATGGTCGCTTCGCCATCTTGGGCTCATCTCGGAAAACATCGATTTCCTGGGCGACCCCGATAACGCCAGGGCTAGCGTGATATTTGCGAATATCTGGCGTGGAGTGCCATTCGTGGCGATCACGCTGCTCGCTGGCTTGCAGACCGTCGCACCCTCGCTTTATGAGGCGGCTACCATCGATGGAGCTACGTCCTGGCAGCGCTTTCGTTATATCACCTATCCGCTCCTGACCCCGATCATAGCCGTGGTGATGACATTCTCCGTGCTCTTCACCTTCACAGATTTTCAGCTGATCTGGGCGATGACGCGCGGAGGCCCGGTCAACGCAACGCATCTCATGGCGACGCTCTCCTACCAACGAGCCATTCTCGGCGGTCAGCTTGGAGAGGGGGCGGCAATCTCAACGGCGATGATCCCGTTCCTGCTTGCGGCGATCATTATCTCCTGGTTTGGCCTGCAACGCCGCAAATGGCAGCAGGGATAAGGTAATGGCTGACATTGCGCGAACGGTAACTACGCGAGCTGCCGAGGGCAGCGAAGGCATGCGTTACCTCGAGACGGTACCGCGGCGCCTTGTCACCGTGTACCTGCCTTTGGGCCTTATCTTATTCGTCCTCTTGTTTCCGTTCTATTGGATGGCGCTGACGGCCATTAAGCCGGACGAGCAGCTCATCGACATGGACCACGTGAACCCGTTCTGGACTACGGCTCCAACCCTGAAGCATTTCGCGACGCTCCTCTTTGAAACGAACTATCCACGCTGGCTTTGGAATACGATGTACGTCGCCACGGGAGCAACGGTGCTTTCCATGGTGGCCAGCGTGCTCTCGGCCTATGCGATTGTGCGGCTTCGCTTCAAAGGCGCGCAAGCCGTCGGGCTTCTCATTTTCCTGGCCTATCTCGTACCGCCATCGATCCTCTTCATCCCGCTCGCGACTGTCATTTACCAGTATGGGCTCTTCGATAGCCCCGTCGCCCTCATTCTTGTCTACCCCACAATCTTGATCCCTTTTTCCACTTGGCTCTTGATGGGATATTTCAAGACGATCCCCTTCGAACTTGAAGAGTGCGCTCTTATCGATGGCGCGAGCCGATTTCAAATTCTCACCCGGATCGTGTTGCCGCTGGCGGTGCCCGGTTTGATCTCCGCGTTCATATTCTCGTTCACCTTATGCTGGAACGAGTTCATCTACGCCCTGACGCTCTTGTCATCGACCCCGAACAAGACGGTGCCCGTAGCGATCGTCAATGAATTTGTCGACGGCGATATATACCGTTGGGGATCGCTGATGGCAGGGGCGCTTGCGGGCTCGCTACCGCTCGTAATTCTCTATACGTTCTTCGTGGAGCATTACGTATCGGCGATGACGGGTGCAGTGAAAGAATAGAGTGGCGTAATTTGCCTTGCGCCGATAAAGCCCGCTTCCGCTGGAAAACTCCGATTGCTTCCGTTTCTGCCTCGCTGCTGCCTCCGCTAAGCAGCTAATTCCGCTTTGGCCGGGCGTTTGAAACCGGCGGGATGGACTTCAGGAAAGCGGCGATGGCCTCAAGATCCTGGGCGGTCAAATTCGCCATGTTTTCCTGAACTTCAGCCATCGTTCCGCCAAAAGCATCACCGTCGGGGGTGAATCCCGTCTCCAATGCGTAGACAATGTCCTTTTCCGACCACGATCCGATCCCTGTAGGATCGGGGGTGATATTCGGCACGAAGTCCTTGCCTTCGGGGTCAGGCGCGCCCGAGAGTTTCCTGTCCGCGATCATGCCGCCGAGAGCGGTACGTGGCGTGTGGCACTCCCCGCAATGACCTGGTCCCTCGACCAGATAAGCGCCGCGATTGACCATCGCGCTTTTCGAGGGATCGGCTACGAAGGGGCCGCCGTTGAGATAGAGCCGTTTCCAAAGGCCCAGAGCCCAGCGCATATTGTAGGGAAACGCTATCTCGTTTTCTGGCACCTTTGACGGCATTGCCTCCAAAGTATTGAGAAAGGCTCTGATATCCAGTAGGTCCTCCCGCTTCATATGCCGGTAAGAGGCATAAGGGAAGGCAGGATAGTAATGCGTTCCCTTTGGGGAAATGCCCTCAGTGATCGCCCTGATGAAGTCGTCATCGCTCCATGCGCCGATGCCAGATTGTTTGTCTGGGGTGATATTTGGCACGTAGAAGGTGCCGAATGAAGACTTCAAGCAGCGCCCGCCCACAAGCTTCAGTGGATCTCCATGATTTGGATCGTCGCATTTGGCGGACACTGGAGCGGCATGGCAAGAGGAACAGCCGCTCGCCTGGAACATATAGCGGCCGTTCTCAATGTTGGCTGCTGACGCATCATCCCCAAAAATACCTATCAGCAAACCACCCAAACAGGGGAGAACGAGCCGGAAGGCGAGCCGCATCTATTTCTTGTCGAAGCGGAATTTCTCATGGCAGGCTTTGCAGTTTTTGCCGACATCGCCCATCGCGGTCTTGAAACCATCAAGGCCATTCGGGGCTGCAGCCGCTGCTTTTACCGTCGCTCCATCGAGTTGTTTGGCTATCGTCTCGAATTCATCTTTGTTGTTCCAGATTTCAGGCTTGGCCGCCGTCTCGCCGCCAGTTTCAGAGCCTTTCGGGAACAGCGTGACGAATTTCGTAATGGAGCCGTTGATCGACTTCATGGCCGTCTCGGCTTCCTTCGCGTCGTAAGGCTTCTCGCCTTTCAACATAGCGCTCACGCCTTTCACGGCGTCACCGTTACTCTTCATTATCGCGCGCCGTTCCTTGATCGGATCCTCCGCCGCGAATGCGATGCCCGCTCCGAATATGCCGCAGATCATTACGAGTGTGAGTGATACGCGCGTCATTGAGGTCCCTCCCTTGAATCAACTCGTGGACGAAGTGCGTTTGCTTTGCCGGCGATGGCGATCGCAGAGGCGTTGGGTGTAGCCGGCGAGTGGACCCTCGCGCTCAAGCTGGATAGCCTAGTTCTTGGCCGCCGGCAACCTGACCTACTTCAGAAGCATTTCGAGCGCTCAGGTTCCTCAATCAAAAGCGTAAGATGCGGAAAACCGTGAGAGGTAACCTGTACCTCCGGCTTGCGCTAATTGCGCATGCCTGGACCGATCGAATTCGTGATGCTTATTTCCAGCTTGCTAAAGCGTACCATCTCCCACTTACGAGCTGATAGTTTGGACAAAGGGACGCCAGCGGATAAAGCTACCGCGATAAGCGGTAGGCCGATGCTTGGAGCGGTGCCGGCCACCGGACCCCCGTTGAGTGCGGCTGATGCAGACACCTACAGCCCGCATTCTTTCAAAAGCAGGCTGCGATGGCGAAATGACAAACAAAGGAGATTGCCCCGTGTCACGTCCTCCCTTTCCGCCTTTCACGACCGAAACTACCGTGCAGAAGGCGCGGCTGGCCGAAGATGCTTGGAACTCTCGCGATTCTGCTCTCGTCGCGCAGGCTTACACGCCAGACAGCCTCTGGCGCAACCGCTCGGAGTTTATACAGGGGCGCGAGGCTATCGAAGCATTCCTGACGCGCAAATGGGCTCGCGAGCTAGACTACCGGCTGATTAAGGAGGTTTGGACCTTCCGGGAAAATCGCATCGCCGTGCGCTTCGCCTATGAGTGGCATGATGATAGCGGCACTTGGTTCCGCAGTTATGGCAACGAGAATTGGGAGTTCGATGAGCAGGGGCTGATGCGCCTCCGCATCGCGAGCATCAACGATCTGCCGATCATGGAAAGCGATCGGAAATATCACTGGCCTCTCGGACGCCGGCCGGACGGCCACCCGGGACTGAGCGACCTCGGGCTGTAAGGCGAGAGGTTCGGCCAGATTGTTCTGGTGCTTCAAACGGCTCACGGAGATAGTAAAGCCGCTTAAGCGTTATAGATCGCGGATCAGAATATCTTATTGCGGCGCCTATTAAAGTTATTTTACCTGATGCGATATGTCGCGTAGAACGTTGCGGCACGGAACAAGCTATAATGCATGCAGACCATGACAGGAGGCAAATATGGCTGACAGTACCAAATGCCCGGTAACAGGCGGGACACGTGTACACACGAACCGGGATTGGTGGCCGAACCAGCTGAACCTCCAGGTTCTTCACCAACACTCTACCCTGTCTAATCCGATGGGCGAGGCGTTCGACTACGCCAAGGAATTTGAGAGCCTAGACCTGAATGCCGTGATCAAGGACCTACATGCATTGATGACGGACTCACAGGATTGGTGGCCGGCGGACTTTGGTCACTACGGGGGGCTGATGATCCGCATGGCATGGCATAGTGCGGGTACTTACCGCATCACCGATGGCCGCGGCGGCGCGGGTGCCGGCCAGCAGCGCTTTGCGCCGCTCAACAGCTGGCCGGACAATGCCAATCTTGACAAGGCACGCCGGCTGCTCTGGCCGGTCAAGCAGAAATACGGGCAGAAAATCTCCTGGGCCGACCTTATGATTCTCGCAGGCAACGTCGCGCTCGAGTTCGATGGGTTTCAAAACCTTCGGCTTCGGAGGCGGGCGCGTGGATGTCTGGGAGCCCGAAGAACTCTACTGGGGTCCCGAGGGGACGTGGCTAGGGGATGAACGCTACAGCGGCGAACGCCAGCTGGCCGAGCCGCTCGGTGCGGTGCAGATGGGCCTGATCTATGTGAACCCGGAAGGGCCGAACGGCAAGCCGGATCCGGTCGCGGCTGCCAAGGATATCCGCGAGACCTTTTATCGCATGGCGATGAACGATGAGGAGACCGTCGCGCTAATTGCCGGCGGCCATACCTTCGGCAAAACCCACGGCGCGGGCGATCCATCGCTGATCGGCCAGGAGCCGGAAGGCGCTGCCATCGAAGATCAGGGCCTCGGCTGGAAAAGCAAATTCCGCACCGGCGTTGGATGTGACGCCATCACCGGTGGCCCGGAAGTCACCTGGTCGCAGACGCCGATTAAGTGGAGCAACCACTTCTTCGACAACCTTTTCAATAATGAATGGGAACTGACGAAAAGCCCGGCCGGCGCCTATCAGTGGAAGGCGAAAGGTGGCGCTGCCACGATCCCGGACGCCCACGACAAGTCGAAGAAGCATGTGCCTACCATGCTGACCACCGACCTCTCGCTACGGTTCGATCCGGCGTACGAGAAGATTTCGAGGCGCTTCTATGAGCGTCCGGACCAATTCGCGGACGCGTTTGCCCGCGCGTGGTTCAAGCTCACGCACCGCGACATGGGTCCGATTGTGCGCTATCGCGGCCCGCTTGTTCCGAAGGAAACGCTGATTTGGCAAGACCCGATCCCTGCTGTAAATCATCCGCTGGTCGGGGAGCAGGACATTGCGGCTTTGAAGGCCAAGCTCCTCGCATCCGGCCTATCGGTGTCCGAGCTCGTCTCGACCGCTTGGGCATCGGCATCGACCTTCCGCGGCTCCGACAAGCGTGGCGGAGCCAACGGCGCGCGCATTCGCCTTAGCCCCCAGAAGGATTGGGACGTCAATCAGCCTAAACAACTCGCGACTATGCTTCAGAAGCTCGAAGCAATTCAGAAGGAGTTCAACGCCTCGGCCGTTGGCCGCAAAAAGGTCTCGCTCGCTGACCTGATCGTTCTCGGCGGCTGCGCTGCCATCGAGAAGGCAGCGAAGGACGCTGGGATTGACGTAAAGGTCCCCTTCACGCCGGGGCGTATGGATGCTTCGCAGGAGCAGACCGACATCGAGTCCTTCAAGGCGCTCGAGCCGCGTGCCGACGGCTTCCGCAACTATCTCACCGGCAAGCAGTTCATGTTGCCGGAAGAGGCCTTAGTGGATCGGGCGCAATTGCTGAAGCTGACAGCGCCCGAGATGACGGTTCTCGTTGGCGGCCTCCGAGTGCTGGGCGCGAATGCCGGGAAGTCGAAACACGGCGTCTTCACCAAACAGCCGGAGGCGCTGACGAACGGCTTCTTCGTCAACCTGCTCGATATGAGCACGCAATGGCAGCCGTCTGCTAACTCTGAAGGCGCGTATGAGGGCCGCGACCGGAAGACAAACGAGGTCAAGTGGACCGGCACGCGTGTTGATCTGATCTTCGGTTCGCACTCGCAGCTGCGCGCCCTCGCGGAAGTCTATGCGACCTCGGACTCAAAGGAGAAGTTCGTGAATGACTTCGTGGCGGCGTGGGCCAAGGTGATGAACCTGGACCGCTTCGATCTCGCCACATCATAGCGGAAAGGTCTTCGAGCGCAGCCGCATCCTGGCATCGGGCTGATAACGATCTAAGGGGTGGGGGGCGCCATCGAGACAAATCGGGGCGGTGCTTCAAATGAACTTGAGCGCCGCCCTTACCTGAGACCTCCATCGAAAAAGCCAAGATCACCCTTTGCGCTTAGCATCCAGCCGCTTTTTCAAGCGCTCCATATCGACAACCATCCTCGTGTGGGTGCCGCGGCCGATTTCTTCGGTTTCATCTCTGGCGCTGACGGCGAATTCAATCTGCCGCCCATGGACTGAGTTTACAACTGCTTCCGCTTCAATGCGATGCCCGGCAGGCGTTCCAGCCAAGTGTTTGATATTGATCCCGGTTCCAACAGCACTTTCACCCGCATCAAGATATGGCTTGATGGCATTAAGCGCCGCATTCTCCATCGCCAGCACCATCATTGGCGTGGCAAACACCGCAGGAAGGATCGTATCCTTGAATTGGCTGGCGAGATGCTGCGGCAGGACCTGCATCGAAAATGTGCCGCGTGCTCCGATCGGTATGGGACGCATTGAGATCCTTCACTGTTTGCTGATCGCGACCACCATCTTAAGAAGTATATACTGCCGAAAGATTCCCTTAGCCGCCGAAATAGTTCCTCGGTTCCGTTCAACGAAGGTGGCGAAAAGGTGCTTCAATAGGATTCGAACTCCCACCACCACAATAGAACCATCAGCCGCACGCATGGCGGGATTTGCTGGCTTGAGGGGCAACCTCATCTCAGGCGACGCCCCCGAAAATTTCTATCTTATGGCCTCGCCTTGGCCGACGACCACAAATGGCGCCCAAAATGTGGGATGGCTTTCTTTCGGGCCGCCAGTGTTAATCAGGGCGAGCATCGCACGGCGAAGTGCCTCGGCGCGGCCGATTTTGTTGTCGCGGGTCATTTCCGCCACCGCTGCCGTAACCAAACGTACCGTTGCATCCGAGATCGACTGCCCAGTGTGAAACAAGCAGAGCGCGGGCCTGGGCATAGAAGAATGCGCGGGCGAGGCCAGACAAGGCCTCGGCATTTGAGGAGCCTCCGGCGGCGGTATTGCATGCAGAGAGGATTACCCAATCGGCGTCCAGTTTCAGCGCAGCGATCTCTGGCGCTGACAGATAGCCATCATCGTCGTCCGTCGCCTTGCTGGGCGGAGTCAATAGGAGTCCCGGCTCATTAGTCCCGTAAACCTGGCCGGCGAGCGCGCCATGGGTTGCGAAATGCACGATGCGATACTGCGCCAGTGCGCCGCTCGCGCTGAGGGCCTTGACTTTATGCTCAGTTGCCCGGGCGCCAAGATAAACATCGCCGGCGTCAGCATGAAGGCCGCGCGCAACCGCGCAGAGCTCATTTGCTGTCTCTGGTAAGGGTGACTGCGCCCTCAGAAAGTCGGGGTCAGCCAATCCGCTTTTCGTCAAGATGACGGGTGCAATGCTAACGCGCCGCGATGCGCCTCCAGGTTTGGACCCCAGTTCGCGGCAGCGTTGGTTCTCGCGTGCGAGTTCTGCGAGCTTCTTGTAAAGCGCGGCATAAGCCGCATCGTTTTGATTTCCGTTAAGCAATGGATTGCCGAAACCGATCATCGGCTTTGCCGCAGCGCTTGGGGGCGCAAGACGCCGCAATGCCTTTAGAGACGGCACGGCCGGCAAGACTGTGAGTGCATGCTCACGAGGGAGCCAGGCGGCAGTGTTGTAGGCACCCTCAACGGACGGCTTGGTCACCAGCACCTGAAACGGCAGCTGCGTCAGGGGACCAGAAGGTACAAGAAGCAAGCCCTTGCCCTTGATCAGCTCCTCGGATTCACCGAACAACGCTGTATAGAGCGCGTGCGCTCGCTTGAAATCGAACGGGAGGAGGGCGCCGGCTTCCGGCAGCGTTCCAGCCCCCCTTTTCAAGAGGGCTGCGCATTTTTCCCCTGAAACGCCATCCCACGACTCAGGGTCTAGACCGCACCGAAGCGCTGCGATCTCTGTTGCCAGCGCTGTACTGCCGACATTGCTTCTCTGCCAGCGTGCATCTGTTTTCGTGATCACCCAGGTGAAGGTTTCCTCCGGCATCAGCTGCGATTCAGGCGTGTCGAGGAACAGGACAAGCGCCTCATCCAGCCGAAGGAATGCTTGGATCTCATCGACAGAAAGAGGTTCGGGGTTCTCAAGGGCGGCATAGTCGGGAAAGTCTCTAGCAAGGACGCTTTGAATTTCGGCGAGCCTTGCGCCAATGGCCTCAATTTGTTTGCGAAGGCCGTCTTCCGCGGCAGGAAGCCGCCGGGCAGCCGGTTTTGAAATGGCGGCGGTCAGCAGTTTGTCGCGCGCCTGCCATTCGCCAATGAGATCCTGTTTTTCGCGGACCAGCCTCGAAAGCACGGCGTCGCCGCTTGCGCCCCGCACCGCCATCTGCGCAATCGATGATGCGGCTTCCGAGCTTTGCGCCCATTGTACGATTTCGAATGCCCGCCGCATTAGATCAGCCCCAAAAGCGGGCTCTTCTTCTGCTAGGCGAAATGACGCCTTCACGAGAAGGCGCAGCTTCTCGCCGGACCGAATCGTGTCGGCTGGAACGGCAGCGCCCCTTGCTTGATCGAGGGATTCGTGCGTCTGCTTCGTGCGTTCGATAAGAATGCCCGCGCCACGTCCAAGCGATTGAACAGCCTTTGCCCATTCGCCCGTCTGCACATAAAGCGCGCCTAAATCATTCGCGTATGCCGCAACATCGGCATGGGCTGGGCCAAAAATCTCTTCGGCAAGGGCGATAGCGCGCTTGAAGAGTGCTTCCGCCTCCCCGTACCTGTGTTGGGCGGTGTACACCAGCGCTAGATTATCCAATGCCTTGCCGAGGTGAGGATGTTTAGGCGCAACCTTCTCTCCGAGCGCGATCGCTCTAAGGAGAAGCGGCTCAGCATCAGCGAACCGCCCCTGCACACGATAAAGTGCCGCAAGATTATGTAATTGAGTAAGGAGGTTAGGGTGTTCGCTTCCCAAGGTCTGTTCGGTAGTGGCGATCGCGCGTCTGTACAGCGGCTCAGCATCGCCATAACGGCCCTCCGCCCAATAGACCCAGGCAAGGTTGTTGGATACCGCTGCCACGAGCGGGTGTTGCGGTCCTAATTTTTTGGCAATATCCAAGGCGCGCTTATAGAGAGGCTCGGCCTCGGCGTAGAGCTGTTCGCGGCGATAAAGGTCTGCGAGATTGCTAAGTCTCGACACCAAGTTTGAGTGCTCAGGCCCGAATGCCTTCTCGTCGATCGCGATCGCTCTTTTGTAGAGCGGCTCGGCTTCCGCGTATCTGCCTTGAAAGGCATAAACCAATCCCATTGTATTCAGGGTATGCGCAACATCTGGATGGTCTTGCCCCAAAGCTTTCTCACGTATCGTTAGAGCACGCTGGAGAAGAGGCTCCGCATTGCTGTAAAGGCCTTGCGCCCAATAAAAGATCGAGAAGTTTGTGAGAACCCTGCCTACCTCGGGATGATCGGTTCCGAAGCTCTTTTCGGCGGTGGCCAGCGCTTTTCTATAGAAGGACTCTGCCTCTTTGTAGCGGCCGAGGCCGTTTGTAAGGATCGCAAGGTTGTTGTTCAGCGATTCGAGGAGCGCTCCTGACACGGGCGCCTTTGCGCTGATCGAAAGCCCTCGCTTGTAGAAGGTCTCAGCCTCCGCATAGCGGCCTTTGCTCCAGCATACCAAGCCGAGGCTGTTGAGGATCGGTACAAGCGCTCCATCCTCTAATCCAAGCTGTTTCTCTTGCAGCGTAAGCGCGCGTTTGAGCAGGGGCTCGGCTTCGGGGAACCGTTCCTGCTGACGATAGAGTTCACCAAGGCGATAGAGAGCGTCGACGTTCCTGGCATCATCCGCTCCGAACGCTTTCTTGTTGATTGCAAGGGCGCGAGTGAGCGAGTCTTCGGCTTCCTTGTATTTACGAATGGCAAGGCTGTGCGAGGCGAAGCCTATCAATACACGTGTAAGATCCGCATTGGCACGACCCGGCGCTCGTTCCGCAAGCGCAAGCGCGCGGCGGTCAATCGCGATGGCTTCCTCGTATTTTCCACGCGTAGAAAGTTCAGCTGCCTGATTGATCAGCCTATCCAGTTTGGCCTTCTGGGTATCCGCGTGGCTGCTATCAAGGTGTGCCGATAGCAACAAAATGGCTACCGCCGTCAGCCAACGCCTCATGTCTCCCTCCAGCGTCCGTCCCAGAGATAGGATGGACCCGGCGGGAAAAGCGAGCAAGCTTGAAGCGACGTCACCGGCGGATCCAGGCTTTGGATACGCCCAGCATAGGGGCACTTACACAAATGCATTCGTGTACAAGGTCGAGTGAAGCTATACTCAGATTAGTGTAATGCGAAGCACCAAGCGGGAGAATTGCATGGACTTGCCTGGCAATGAGCGCGAATCCGCGCGGCAACTGAACGTCGAGCCTTATTGGCTGCCCTTCACACCGAACCGCAGGTTCAAGGGCGATCCCACACCCAGGATCATGGTCTCCGCCAAAGGCGCGTATTACCGGAACGCGGATGGCCAGGAGCTATTCGACGCGCTCTCTGGCCTCTGGTGTTGCCCGCTTGGGCACGGCCATCCAAGGATCGCGGAAGCGCTTAAGCGTCAGGTAGAGACGCTAGACTATTCGCCGGCTTTCCAGCTTGCCAATCCGATGACGGTCCGCCTCGCGGAGCGCATCGCGGACATGGCGCCGGCCGGCCTGAACAGGGTCTTTTTTGCAAATTCCGGTTCGGAATCCGTTGATACGGCTCTGAAGATCGCGCTCGGATATCACCGAGTGCGCGGCGAGGCTAACCGCTTTCGCATGATCGGGCGCGAGAAGGGCTATCATGGGGTGGGCTTCGGTGGCATGTCGGTTGGAGGCATGGTCCCGAACAGGAAGATGTTCGCCCCGGCGATGCTGCCGGGTGTCGATCACTTAAGACATACCCACGATCCCGCACAGATGGCCTTTTCACAAGGGCAACCAGCCTGGGGCGCGCATTTCGCGGAGGATCTAGAGCGGCTGGCGGCCCTGCACGACGCCTCTACCATCGCAGCAGTGATTGTCGAGCCGGTGCAAGGGTCGGCTGGGCTGATTGTGCCTCCTGCCGGTTATCTGGAACGCCTACGCGAAATCTGCACCAAATACGGCATTCTGCTCATTTTTGACGAGGTTATTACCGGCTTCGGGCGATTGGGCGAGACATTCGGGGCGCAGCGCTTCGGGATTGTTCCGGACATGATCACCTTCGCCAAAGCCATCACCAACGGGGTTGTGCCCATGGGGGGCGTGATAGTCCGGCAGGAGATCTACGACGCGTTTATGAGCGGGCCAGCGGAGGCGGTCGAGTTTTTCCATGGCTATACCTATTCGGGGCACCCGCTCGCGGCCGCCGTGGGTCACGCGACCCTCGACGTGATGGAAGACGAAGGCCTTATTGCCCGCGCGCGCGACATGGAACCTGTCCTTGAGCGCGCGGTGCATTCTCTAAAGGGAGAGCCGGGCGTCACGGACATCCGAAACATGGGTCTTGCGGCAGCAGTCGATCTGGAGCCCGCGGAGAGGCAGCCGCCGAACCGTGGCCAGCGGGTCTTCGAACAAGGCCTCAAGTCGGGCATTCTCCTGCGGTTCGCCGGCAACAGCGTTGTGATGGCGCCCCCCTTTATCTCGACCGCACAGCAAGTCGAAACAATGGTGGAAAGCCTGCGCGATCTAATCCGGACCGTCTCCTAATAAGCGTGTAGTGCCGGCGGAGGTTAGATTCCGTCCTTTCGGTATTGCGTACTTCGAATCTCTTTGCGGAGGTAACCCTGGCGATGGAAACGTTGCCGGGGGTTTCTTGTTAATAACTTAGGCTATTTTCCTATGGAAAAAGTTTCGAGCGCGTCTCAGCTGCCAGTAACTCCTTGTTTGAAAAAACAGGGCGAGTGAGACCCAGCGTTTGAGCAGGGGAGGACGCTATGATTGATCGCCGGACATTATTGATGAGTGCAGCCGCTTTCGGGCTCGCCGGAACCGAGGCATCCGCCGCACCGGAGGGAGGCATTAACTTTGGCCCAGAGGCGCCATTCTCATTTGATGCCCTGGTAGGATGGGCAAGAGATCTCAGCCAAACGCCTTACCGCAAGCCTGTAATCCAAAATCCTGAGCTCTTAGAGCGGCTTGATTTCGATGCCTATCAGCAAATCAAATTCAGGCCGGAGCTCGCGCTCTGGTCGCATGGAGGAGGGCCCTACCCTATCGAGCTTTTTCATGTTGGCCGGTATTTCAAGGAACCCGTCCGCATCTTCATTGTCTCCAAAGGCGGTGCTTCGAGGGAGGTTCAATACAGCCCGGACCAGTTCACATTCGGCAAAAGCACTTTCGCGAAAGCCCTGCCCGCAAGCACCGGCTTCGCAGGTTTCCGCGTCCTGGCTGCGCCCGGTGTCCCCGATTGGCTCGCCTTCCTTGGAGCTTCCTACTTCCGGTCCCCGGCCGAGACCGGGCAATATGGAATGTCCTCGCGGGGACTCGCCATCGATGTGGCGATGCCTACCCCGGAAGAATTTCCGCGCTTCACGAGTTTCTGGCTTGAGCCATTGGCAGGAAAGCCCGGCATCGTCATCAATGCGCTCTTGGATTCGCCTAGTGTAACGGGCGCGTATCGCATGGAGACCACGCGGCCAAGCGGGACCCTGATGGATATCCAGGCCCATCTTTTTCCGCGCGCCGACATTCAGCGTGTGGGGGTGGCTCCGCTGACGAGCATGTTCTGGTATTCGAAGCACAACCGGCGCATGGCGCTCGACTGGCGGCCGGAAATTCATGACAGCGACGGGCTCAGCATTTGGACGGGGGCAGGCGAACGAATCTGGCGCCCCCTCAACAATCCGCTTGGCGTGCAGACCAGTTCATTCGTCGATAAGAACCTCAAGGGCTTCGGGCTCCTTCAACGCGAGCGCCGCTTCAGCGAATATGAGGATGACGGCGCCTTCTATGACCGGAGGCCCAGCGTTTGGGTTGAGCCTGCTGGTGGCTGGGGCGAGGGCGTGGTGCAGCTCGTGGAAATCCCGACGAACGACGAGATCCACGACAATATCGTCGCCTATTGGACGCCAAAAGACCTCTATCGCGCAGGCGGCCACTACGAAATGCGCTACAAGCTGCACTGGCGCCTGAGTGAACCTTATCCTCCACCGCTGGCCCGTGTGATCGCGACGCGCCTTGGGGCGGGCGGGATACCTGGGCAGCCGCGCCCTAAAGGGGTGCTCAAATTCGTCGTCGATTTTCGCGGGGGCAAGCTCGGCCAATATACCCGGCGAGGCGACATCGATCTGGTGGTTAGCGCTCCCTCCGGCAAGATCGAGCGCGAAGCCATCTACCCGGTCGTTGATACGGACAAATGGCGGGCCATGTTCGACTTCACCGCCGCTTCGCAAAACCCAGTCGACATAAGGCTATATCTGCGAAAGGGCAGCGAGGCTCTAAGCGAAACCTGGCTGTTTCAGCACCTGCCCTCGCTTTCGCTCATCTAAGCGGTTTCGGCCGTCCTCACGCTCCCTTGCCAGGCGAATAAGCCAGCCGCGCCTTCATCGAGGATGGCGCCGAGCCTTATAGTGTGTTTAGGAGCGGGAACTGAAAATTCGGAAAAATCCGCATTTCGCTTTTTTCTGTCACGTAAAGTTTTTGCCACCCCGATTTATTAATTCACCACAATAGAAATTTTTGTCGACGCTTGAGCGCGGGCCGGAAGCTTGGGCGGGATGGTTAATTCCGATGGTGAACAAGTAATCTCTGCCATTTTCGAGCGCGAAATTCGTAGGCGAAAACGCGCTTTTTCGCGGCCTTATGTAGCAAGAGCAGGTGCTCTTGCTACATAAGGCCGCTGTCTTGTATAGCGTATTTTGGAAATTGGCTAACGTTTCCGATTGATGCTGCGGATGGGGATCGAGGCGCTGTACCGGCGTCCGCGTACGGCCAAGCCAGAGCAATAGCGATCCGGAACGGATCGCGTTCCGCGATCCTATGGGGCACAAGGTCTATCCCTATCTGCTGCGCGGGCTGGAGATCGCATGGCCGAACCAAGTCTGGGCGATGGACATCACCTATATCCCCATGGCGAAGGGCTTTGTCTATCTCGCCGTTGTGCTCGACTGGTTCTCGCGGCGGGTGCTGTGGCGGCTCTGGCGGACGGTGAAGTACGAGGAGGTCTATCTGCACGCCTACGACAGCGTGCCGGACACCTGCTCGATCGGACGGTATCTCGATCTCTACAATCGCCGCCGCCCGCACTCGAGCCTTGACGGCATGACGCCCGATCAAGCTTACTACGGAGCACATAGCTTGCCGCCAGTCCGCTTGGCGGCCTAACCCGGCAGACCTTCCACTTATCGAAGCGGGAAATCTGTCCGGACAACCGGGGCCACCTCAGAAGAGGGGGCTGGACATTTCAGCATTTGCGCTCGATGCATTAAGGCAAAGACGTCCGCGGGGAGAAGACGAAGGAGGAATTGCCGTGCAACACTCGATCGCATTCTTGGACCGCTCGACAGTTCAGGCCAATCTCCGAAAACCGGCCTTTCCGCACACTTATAAGGAATATCCGGAGACTGCCCCGAGCGAGATCGTCGAGCGGCTGCAAGGCATCACCATCGCCATTATCAACAAAATACCGATGCGGGAAGAAGCGCTGAGGCAGCTTCCCGATCTGAAGCTTATCGCGGTCGCGGCGACCGGGACCGATGTCGTGGATAAGGCCTATTGCAAGGCGCGGGGCATCGTTGTCTCCAACATAAGGAACTATGCATTCAACACGGTTCCTGAACATGTTTTCGCGCTTGCCTTTGCGCTGCGCCGCAATCTCATGGCCTATCGTGACGATGTGCGCGCCGGGCGCTGGCAGGAATGTAATCAGTTCTGCTTTTTTGATTATCCCATTCGGGATATGCGCGGCTCGACGCTCGGAATCGTAGGCTTTGGTGCGATTGGGAAATCGCTGGCCCGTATCGCGGAAGCCTTCGGATTAAGAGTGCTCGCTTACGATCTTATCTCACAGCCCGGTCTGGTGGACTTCGAAATGATCCTGCGCGAAAGCGATATTATCAGCCTGCATGTGCCGCTGACGCCGCAGACCAGAAATATGGTGGGAGCAAAAGAACTGGCGATGATGAAGCGCGATGCCATTCTCATCAACACCGGCCGCGGCGGACTTGTCGATGAACATGCGCTGGCAGATGCGCTTAAGCATGGGACGATCGGCGGAGCCGGCTTCGACGTCCTGACGACCGAGCCGCCAAAGTCCGGAAACATCTTGCTCGATTTGCGGCTGCCGAACCTGATCGTCACGCCGCATGTGGCCTGGGCAAGCCAGGAGGCCATGCAAATTCTGGCGGATCAGCTTATCGATAATATCGAAGCTTTTGTGGCCGGCGAGCCGAAGAACGTCGTGGAAGACTGATATTCTATCGTTCGCGAGGCAGAAGCGAGGTTGATCATACGGAAAGCGCATGAAAGGTTCCAAGTTCCCCTCACCCAACCCTCTCCCGCAAGGGGAGGAGGGAGCAGGGCCTGCCGGTTGCGAAGGCGTGCCTTCTCCCCACGCGGGAGAAGGACAGGATGAGGGGGCTTTCCCCGTCGCTGGAGCGCACATGACCCCTGTGGGCCATCGCACGCGTTCGAAGCAAACGGCGCTAACCCGCCCGTCAACCTTGTTGAAGCCGGGGCCCGTGCCGGTTGCCGTTCTGCGTCAGATACTCAAGCGAGCGCATCTCGATAAGCCGCGACGCAGTCCTTTCGAAATCCACGCTGCCGTCACCATCCAGGTATAGGTGATCCGGCTCGGCATCGGCTGAAGCGACGAGGCCTGTCCGGCGATCGTAAAGAGTGTCGATGAAGGTTATGAAGCGCCGTGCAGCATCACGGCGCTCGCGGTGCATAATGGGAATCCCATCGACGAAGATCGTGTGATAATGATCCGTTAGCGCCAGATAGTCAGCCGCGCCCAAGGGCTTCTCAAACAAGTCTGCAAATGCGAAGCGCGCCGCACTCACGCTCACGCAAGGCACCTGAAGATTGTGGCCGAGAACTTGGAGGGTTTCCTCGCGGCACGGTTGAGCAAACGTAATCTTGCGCCAGACATCATCCATGCCGGCCATCGCCGCCTCCCCAAGCGGGCCGAAATAGAGTGCTCCCTCTTTGAGGTGCTCCAGCCGGTAATCGCGCGCGGCCTCAAGTTGCAGCAGTTCCATATTTTCTTCGATGAGATCAATGAAGGGCAGGAAAAGGTCGCGGTTACGGCCGTCCTTGTATAGGTCTCTGGGGTGAGTGTTGGATGTGACCACAACAATGGTGCCAGCCTCGAACAGGGTGCTGAAAAGCCGGCTTAGGATGGTGGCATCGGCGATATCGCTGACGAAAAGCTCATCCAGGCAAATGAGACGCGTTTCGGCAGCAATGCTCTTCGCAACCGTAAGGAGCGGGTCTTCCTTCTCTTCCCGCCTCGCCACTGCGAGCCTGCTATGAACATCTGCCATGAACTCATTAAAATGAGTGCGCCGCTTCCGCTTTATGGGCGCCAACCGGAAGAACAGGTCCATAAGCATGGTCTTGCCGCGCCCAACCGCGCCGAAGATGTAAAGTCCTTTCGGCACCTCACCCCGCCTGCGGGTGAAGAACGAAAGCAAGTCGGTTCTCGCCGGCGGCGTATAGTGTGCGAGCCTGTTCGTTAGGATTTGCAGCTTTTCCACCGCAAGCGCCTGAGCTGCATCCGGCGAAACCTTGCCTTCGCCCAAGAGCTGGCGGTAGATTTCGATCAGCGAAGTTGTCATCGGCCGGACTAACGAACCTTTCGCAGTTCCAGTTCCACGGCCGAGATTGTCGGATTCGGCGCCAGCAGTTCGATCTCAAAGTCTGCTCTTTCGCCCGCTTTGATTTTCGACGCGTTAACTTGAAGATTGGCGTTATATTCCCGGTCGAGCGCTGGATCCTCGTCTTTGATCGTTACATAGAACTCCGGGACTCTCACTTTCCGATGGGCACGATTAAAGACGGTGCCGTTGATGACGAGGACGGGCTTGTTGTCCGAGATAGACCACTTGTACTGAACACCTTCAAAGACCAGAGGTTGGATTGTGACAGGCAGTCCCATCGCGCGGTAGACGGGTGCCAGCCCTGGAAGCGCTTCGGCGGTTATGTCCCGGAAGGCGACAAAGCCAACAGACAGACCGGCAGCAATGCAAATAAATAATCCCCAGCCCGCCGCAATGGCCAATCCGCCGCGCCTTACCCTCCGGGCCGGATGCTCGGCATACTCGCGAGTCTCTTCGATCTCGCGGAAGAGACGCTGATCAATACTAAGCTCGTCGTCCCTCCCGTCGGCGTTGTCGTCGTCGGGTAGAGTCGCACCTTGTGGTGCATCATCGTCCGCGGGTGCGGGCATTTTCCAAATTGCGGCAGGCTGGCTTCTGCGCTCTTCTTGCTCATCCTCTTCCGCATCGTCAGGGGAGCCCGGCCGAAAATGGGTTTCAAGCCGCCGGGCAAGCTCGCCGCTCGTTGAAGGCTCCGCGAAATGAGCGCGCATGGCGCTGCGAAGACCCTCGCCAGGATCGGCTTCATCGCTGGCAAGGCCGTTCCGTCTTGCTGCCCATGGATTGGCGCTGTTCTCCTCAGCTGAGGGAGCGCCCTCTTCTTCAGCCGCTGCGGGCTCTTCGGTTCCCAAGGAGGAGGAAAAGCCCACTTCGCCCTCAGTTTGCCTGGTCTCGAACCCTGCGTCCCGAGCCCAGCTGGAAAAACCCGCCGTTTCCTGGTGTTCTGCTCTGGAGGCAGCGAATGAAATCTGTGCGCCATTCTGGTTATTCGTGCCGCCCTGGTCCTCCTCTTCCGGCGCTTGCGCCGCGCGGCCACTGCCAGGCCGGATTTCTCCCAAGCTTGAAAACACCCCGCGCACGGCTTCGCGCGCTTCCTCAAGCGTCCGCAACTCTTCTTCTTTCGCTCCTTCGTTCTGTGCGGCCGGTCCGCTTCGTGGAAACGGTATCGTCTCCGCGCCCCGCGCCGGTGAGGGCGCCGTTTCCATTTCTTGCGAATAGACAGGCCTTGAATTGCTTTTGCGCCGGAAGCCACTGAACCAGCTTACCTTGCCGGAACTATCCTGCTCCTCCTCTTTCCCCTTGCCGGCTTCAAAATGAGAGCGCGCCGCGGGAGCCTGCGGATACGCGCTTTCCGCTAGAGGATCCCCTAGGCCACTAGATTCAGCTTCCGCAGCCTCGCCCGGTTGGCCTTCATAGGGCCCGCGAGCCCACAAATCTTGACGTGTTTCAGAAATGGTCTCCTTCGCGCCAGCTTCCGTTGGGACAGCCGTATTATTCTGCTCTTTTGCCGACCGCTGGGCGGGCAACCCAGCCTCATCCTCATTATTGTCCGGCAGTGCTCGCCAAACGGTGCCGCACTTGGCGCAGCGTACCGTCCGGCCCGCTGGCGGTATCTGTGCCTTGATATCATAGCGTGTCGTGCACGCAGGGCATTCGATAATCATCGATCAACTCTGTATGTTCGTTTTAGCGAACGCTGTCTCTGCTTTGCCGAAATCGATTGCTAGATGCTGCTCGTTTTATCATAAAGCCAAGTAGCATTTTCTGGCAGGGTTGCAGTTGTGGTATCGAGTCATGCTCTTATTCGATTCGAGAATGTCGGCCTCCGTTATGGAGTCGGGCAAGAGGTATTGCGCGATATCAACTTCCATTTGCAGCCGGGATCATTCCATTTTCTAACTGGACCTTCTGGTGCGGGAAAGTCGACATTGCTTCGCCTGCTGTTCATGTCGCTTCGGCCGTCGCGAGGATTAGTCTATCTTTTCGGACGGAATATTGCCCAGAATACGACCGGTCAGCGCGCTGACCTAAGGCGCAGGATTGGAATCGTCTTCCAGGACTTCAGGCTCCTCGACCATCTCACCACTTGGGAAAATGTTGCGCTTCCGCTTCGCGTTGTTGGCCGCAAACAGAGCGACTACCGCGAAGACGTAACGGAGCTGTTGAAATGGGTGGGGCTCGGCGACCGCATGCATGCTTACCCCGCTGTTCTTTCGGGCGGCGAAAAGCAGCGCGCGGCGATTGCCCGTGCCGTGATCGGGAAACCTGAACTCCTCCTTGCCGACGAGCCGACCGGTAACGTGGACCCTCAGATGGCGCGCCGTCTTTTGCGTCTTTTCATCGAGCTGAATCGTCTTGGCACCTCCATTATCATCGCCACGCATGATTACCAGCTGATGTCGCAATTCCCCGGGCCGCGCATGCAATTGGAAAATGGGCGGCTGGAACTTTTTGAGTAAGAACTTTCGTCATGAGCACCATTGGAATGCAGCAATCTCTTCCCGTTCCTGTTGAAGCCGGCGGACAGGGGGTATTGAAGTTCGCGCGCTCGAACGCGCCCATCGTTCCACCTGGGTCCGTGACGGGGCGCTCGCTGACCTTTGTGATCGCGATCATGGCATTTCTCGCCTCTCTCACCGCCGGAGCGGTGTATGTCACTTTCAACGCCGCCAACGCCTGGACGAACAACATCTCGTCCGAGATCACCGTGCAGGTGCAGCAGCGCGGCGGCGATGTGGGCGATGAAAAAATCGCGGAAATCAAGAAGTTCCTCTTGGATCAGAATGGTATTCGGCGCGTAAATCCATTCTCCCGCGAGCAGTCGCTGAAGCTGGTTGAGCCATGGATTGGTAAATCGGATATTCTTAAAAGCTTCGCCATCCCGCGCCTCATCACAGTGGAAATAGATCGCGAAAACCCGCCTGAAATTCAGACACTCAAAAAAGTGTTGGAGGCTAAATTTCCCGGAACGCTGCTCGATGACCATGGCCATTGGCGGGGTGAAATCCGGCGCCTCACGCGCTTTATGGAGCTGGGAGGGATTGGAATGCTGCTTCTCATGGCGGCTGCCACGGCAGCCGTGATCGTCGCCGCCGCCACAAGCGCACTTGCCTCGAACCGGGAAATTGTCGCAGTCCTGAACTTCGTTGGCGCAGAGGAGCAATTCATCGCCCGCCAGTTTGAAAGTCATTTTCTGAAAGTGGGTGTGATGGCCGGGATTGCCGGATCTGGTATGGCTGCTCTCGTCTTTCTTGTTCTCCCGTATGTGACGGAAGGGATGCACAGCAGTGCAACATCGGAGGCGGAGATACGGCGGCTTGTTGGCGCGGGCTCTCTCGATTTCTGGGGCTATGTCGTCCTTGCGATCGTGGTTGTGGCAGTGGCCATGATTTGCAAGATGACCTCACGCTACGGTGTCCGGCGCATCTTAAATCAGCAAAATGCTTAATTAGGCACAAAAACATTCCCGCTGCCGTAATGCAAAAGTAAAAAACCGTAGGCAAGCACGGTGCCTTGGCGATATGCTAAATGCAAATGATGCCGTCTGCGACAAAACGATCGCTCTCGGCGGGGGGAATCGCGAAAGCGGTTGTCCTCCGCGGGGTACGCATTTGCGCCTATTTCGCGATCGCGCTTACAGCCGGCTTCTCTATCTTCGCATATTCCGTCACGAACATGCCTCTTGCGCCTCTTGGGCAGGCGGATGGTATCGTTGTTCTCACAGGCGACGAAGACAGGATTGCTGAGGCTGTAAAACTCCTATCGCAAGGAAAGGGTGGGCGTCTTCTTATCTCTGGGGTTAACAAAACTACCCGTACGCCCGAACTAATTCAGCTTACCGCACGGTGGAAGGATGCGTTCCTATTCCGTTGCTGTGTGGATCTCGATAAGCGCTCGCTGAACACCGAGGGCAACGCGGTCGAAACGACGGCATGGGCAAGAAGATTGGGATTCCGGTCGCTTATCGTGGTGACATCCACTTACCATATGCCAAGGGCGTTGATCGAATTGCATCAATCCATGCCGGATGTGCAGCTTATGCCATATCCGGTAAAGGCTACGCGCCTTGAACCCGAGTGGTGGCACAATCCACGCACGGCCTGGGTGCTTTGCAAGGAATATCTAAAATTCGTAACCGCAAGTGCGCGCTATGCTGCGAAGCGGCTCACAAATGATCAAGGCACGGCCCAGCTCCGCAAGCGGACCATCAATGCCCGCCTTGACTAAGGCAGGTCTCTATGCCCGTTCGTTGCTGTTTTATCCGGTCCTCTATATCAATTGGGCCCTTTTTCTTGTCCTCGGCAGCTGGCTACTCTTGGCGCCACGCCGATGGGCGATGGCCGGGCTTGCCGCACACGGGCGCGCTACGCTCTGGCTGCTTCGCGTAATTTGCGGTACCCGAATGGCCGTCAGGGGCCGTGAGAAGCTCCTTCGCGGTCCGGTAATCGTCGCTGCCAAGCACCAGGCGGCCTGGGACACATTCGCGCTTATCCCTCTTATGCGTGACCCGGCTTTGGTGATGAAGGCCGAGCTTCTTTCCATACCGCTGTATGGCGCCTTTTGCAGGAAATTCGAGCTGATCCCCATACAGCGCGAGCTCGGGCCGAGCGCCTTGCGCATAATGTTACGTGAGGCGCGCACGCGAGCTGCTCAAGGCCGGGAAATCGTTATTTTTCCCGAAGGCACTCGCAAAATGCCTGGCTTCGCACCGGACTACAAACCAGGCATAGCGATCCTTTACCAAGACCTGAAGGTTCCTGTTTGCCCCCTTGCTCTGAACTCAGGAATGTTTTGGCCGCGCCACAGTTTGCTCCGCTACCCAGGCACCATTGTTGCCGAGTTTCTCGATCCAATTCCCCCAGGGCTGCCCAGGCAGGAGTTTATGGAAAGGCTCGAGACCGCGCTAGAAACGGCTTCTCAAAGGCTGGTTGTGGAAGCCGCGCAGGAGCTTTCGGCGAAAGGATTTGAGCCGCCGGTGGGGGTTGAGGCCGCTCATGCCGCTTAAGCATTCGGTTGCGTGCAGGCATCTAACCTATATCTAAGTATAGATTATATTGCCTTGACGGACCTTAATTCATCTTTTACCTCCACCAGAGATAAAGAGAAGGAAAAAGATGACTTTCATCGACGAGTGCAAGAAACGGCAAGCTGACTTACAGCGTATCCTGGACAAGATGGACGACGAGCAGCTTTGGGCGGGTGATGAATTTTCTGCAGAAAAGTTCAAACACAACGCAAGAAAGACGATCTCTATGTATGAGAAGATCATCCATTTACTTAAAGGCGAGCAGGTAGGGCACGCTTAGACTATCGCTGAGCCCTCGCAGACGCCACGACTGACGGCGAGGGCCCTACATAACCTGTCCCATGCCACGGATGCGCCGCGCCATCGCTCTCATGATGTAAAGAGCGAAATAGGGAACTTCATCGACCATGAAGCGGAATCGGCGCTTTTCGATACTGGATAGCTCGACATCTTCCTTGACGCGCGCCGTCGAACTTCTTGGCGAGCCGTCGATCAGAGACATAAAGCCTATGACCTCATTAGGCCCGCAAACTTCGACAACACGGTCGCCAATGATCATCTCGACTACACCGGATTGTACGATATAGAGGCAGGTTCCCGGATCGCCTTGGTTGAAAACAGTGCTCCCTGCTGGGAATTGTACGCTAACGCCGGCGCTCTTGGCGTAACCTCGCATATCAATGTTATTCAAAAAGTATCCTCCCTCTGAAGCCAATGGTGCACCATTGCCCTCGGGTGTTGCCCCAAATAGATAATGCACTCGCTCAGCTCAACAAAAAAGAGGCCGTAATAGAAGAGGTTAGAGCCGTTGCTTATAGTGCGTCAGTCGCTCGCGGCGGTAAGTCGGGGTCAAGATCTTTCGACGAAGCGCCGGTGAGTTTGGCGCGCTTGAGGCCGGCAGCCCCGGCCGTAGCCGCCGATTAAGCAGCCTGAAGCTGAGGAACTTGAGTGACCACTTCTTTCGCTTCGCGAACAGGCTGCCGCCAGTTAGTCCCTGGCACGAAGCAATGCCGGCTCAAGGGTAGCAAGTGCCGGGATCACCGCGTCATTGGGCCTCCTTAGGCAGCCCAGCCGGCAACCGCGAATCCGACACTGGCAGCTATAAGAGCGATGCCGATCGCGCGCCGCCAGAATTGCGCTCGGGGCAGAAGCTTCTCAGCGGTCACGAGTACCGCCAAAGCCGCGACCCAACGCAGGTCCATGACCGCGACGGCGAAAAGCAGTACCATGAGTACGGCGCAGCAGCCCATGCAGAACAGCCCGTGGCGCAAGCCCATGATTGCGCTTCCGAGCGGCCCGTCCCGCCACTCGCTGAGAATGAAGCCATCGACGGAGCGGCAATAGGCCAGACATCTCTCCTTGAGGGGGCTGAATTGGTAGAAGCCGGCTGCGAGAAATAGCGCCGCAGACCAAAAGTACGACGTAGACTGCATCATCGTCGTAAGCAAACCCCTGGTCTGCAACAGCCATTGCAACGCTGTGGCAAGAACCGAAAAGCCGGCCCACGCAACAAGGTACCCGGAGAGAAAGATTAAAGCCGGGACATGCGGCGCCCCTCGCTCCCGGCGCCTCCGGTTGATGGCCGCGACGGCCGTGACCATAGGGATCACCCCAGGCAGCATCATCGCCGCCATCATCACGGCCCACATCACGAAGACGAGTGCGGCGTCTGTCGCGTCCCATGATGGCTCCATGCCATTCATGGACATGTTCATATCCCGCCACATGGCAGCTTCCATCTCGTTCATGACCATCGCCTGATGCGCCATGAACAGCCAGGCTGACGTGCAGACCAGAAGCAGAAGAAGAATGATTATGAAACGATCGCGGCCGGAAAGAGCACCGCTATATGCTGGAGCTGAATTCATTGACCCTTTAACGGGCGGCGCCAGCTGAAGGTCTTTGGCCCGCGCAGGTCGAACGAAATATGTTTGGAGGAGCGATTAGACCAGTCCCAGCTCCGGCCAAAGGCGCCGGTCACGATGTTGCGCTTCGCCTCGCCCACCGTCAGGAAGCCGGGCGTGACCTCTGGCCGGGGCGCATTGTAAATGCGGCAGGTGTCGCCAGGCGGGACCATGTATTTGCGGAATGGCCCGCCCAGACCATCAACCAGTCCTAGCACTTCTACCCGCCACGTCTCCGCATCTTGCGTTACGGTCATCGGGACGAACTCGACCCCATCAAGGCTGATGGTCAAATCGCGCCATGCCTCGAACACGCCGCCGGCATAACCTGTGAAGATCTTTTCGAGCGCGGCCCGTTCCGCGGGATTGGCTCTGTCGTCGATCAAAAAGCCGAATTCCCGGTTCTTCTCCATGACGTTGCCTTCCCAATGGATGATGAGAACGACAGCAAGGTCTTTTGTAAGCTTAGGGGCGCCGTAATGGCCTTCGCGGATGAGCCAGGTCAGCACGCCCTCGCAATATCCGAGGGTAGGATCTGAGCCGAAATTGCAGGGGCAGCCAATGGCGCAGTTGCACAGATCCCACCAGTCCCCGGTTATGCGCCAATCAGGAATGTTGCTAGCGGTTGCCAATCGAGACCTCTGCTTTATCGAACTCCTTCACACTTGGTGTCTGCAACGGGGTGTGTCTGGCAGATGACTATTTTGTTCTCTTTCTGCAGAAGAATAGTGTGCCCGTACGGATCAGACGTAAAGCCTTTAATTTCCCATCCTGCCGCTAGGTAATTTGTTACGCTGTCCGCAGCGAAGGCTGAATGAGCTGAAAGGGCTGCCAACAATAAAATGCTGCCACCGATAGCTTTGAATAGCTTAAGCATAAATTGTACCCTTTCTTAAAAGCGCACACTGGAACGCTCCAGTCCCCGTTTGCGAACTGTGTTGGCCCGGCTCGCAACATGGCCGGCTTTCAGCCGCCGTTACGCGGCGCCGGGTTTGCCTTTGTCGAAAGCGATAGTGATTTTGTAATCGCCGGGAACCGTGCCTTCCTTGACGGGGATCGTGACGTCGCGGACGAGCGCGAAAAAAGACAGCGGATTTTCCCTCGTAATCGTCACGCTGACTGTGAAAGGCTCTGACTTGAGCTTATTACTCGTTTTGTCGAAAACCTGCATCGTTGCCGGCATCGTTATTGTGCCAGGCTTCCCCTTCGGTCCGAGAATGACGCGGCCTGCGATGCCGTATTTCACATGAACGGTACCGCCGGAAAATGCGCATTCACGCGCCGTTTTTGTGATTGCTCCACTGTGGATCACCGCCCTGCTATCGCCTATGCGGTTACCTTCATAGACCGTGATATCACGCTGGCCGCCCTCGACCTGCAGCACAGGACACCCATTGGCTGCCGCCATTTCGATGGGGCCATCGGAGTTGGTGCGCGCGGCAGCCATCATGCTGTCTTCGGTGATGATCGGCGTCCAAGAGGCGTTGTCGGCCTTCTTACCCGAGGCGAAGATTCCCCCATCGCCGATAGAAGGCATGTGCGAAATGCCGCACCCGCCAAGAAGAGCCGTGAGAAGCGCGAGGCTAAAAACCTTTGACGTTCCCGGTTCTAGCAGCCTCATTTGCCCTCTCAATGCCCTTTTTCAATGTTTGCACAAAGGATGTCACCGCGACTTTTCCGCCCTTGCTTTTTTGTGGTCCGCAGCGCTCATAGTGTTACAACAAAGGCGCCGGATTACGGACGCGCTCGTGGCGAACCTAACGGGCCGCGGAAAGGGCCGCAAGCTTGGACGCTCCCCTTCCCCGCCAATTTTGACCTTTTTGCGGAGTCCGCGCTGGTATTTCAAGTCGCTGTCTCATGGAGATGGGCCCTATGACGACGAAACCACACCTCGAGGTGCTCCTCGCAGCTCCGCGGGGGTTCTGCGCCGGGGTCGACAGGGCCATTCAGATCGTAGAGCTCGCGATCGAGAAATTCGGTTCCCCCGTCTATGTCCGTCATGAAATCGTTCACAATCGCACCGTTGTTGAAAGCCTTGAAGCCAAGGGCGCCGTTTTCGTCGAAGAGCTAAGTGAGATTCCAAATACCGCCGCTCCGGTAATTTTTTCGGCGCATGGCGTGCCGAAATCGGTGCCGAAGGAAGCTGCGAACAGAAACTTCTTCTATCTTGATGCGACCTGCCCGCTCGTTTCCAAGGTGCACGTCGAGGCAGAGCGGCATCACGCAAACGACCTCGAAATCATCCTGATCGGGCATGCTGGGCATCCTGAGGTGATAGGCACGTTGGGACAGCTGCCGGAAGGGGCTGTCGCGCTGGTCGAAACTGTGAAAGATGCAGAGCTATTTACACCGCGTGACCCAGCGAAGCTTGCATATATCACTCAGACTACGCTCTCGGTCGATGATACCATTGAGATCGTGGAAACTCTCAAAGCGAGATTTCCGCTCATCCAAGGGCCGCATAAGGAGGACATCTGCTACGCCACAACAAATAGGCAGGGAGCTGTCAAAGCAATCGCAAAAAGGTGCGATGCAATGCTCGTCGTCGGCGCACCTAACAGCTCAAATTCCAAACGCCTTGTCGAAGTGGCTGTGAAGGCAGGGTGTCCTAAGGCGATGCTGGTGCAAAAAGCGTCTGAAATCCCCTGGCAATTGCTAGAAAGGGTCAAGACAGTTGGCCTCACGGCGGGAGCGTCGGCTCCGGAAATTCTAGTCGATGAAATCATTGACCAGTTCAAATCGCGCTTCGAGGTCAAGCTGGAGATCGTAAGAACGGCGATCGAGGACGTGATCTTCAAAATCCCAAGGGCCTTGCAGCCAGCCGCTGCTCAGTAACGTTAGATGGCGGTCTATACGGAAGTGACGGCCGAAGAACTCGATGCGCTGCTTGAGCAGTACGATATCGGCCATCTTACCGCATGCAAAGGCATCGCCGAAGGCGTCGAGAACAGCAATTTCTATATCGGCACTGATCGCGGCCAATTCATACTGACGCTGTACGAGAAGCGGGTATCTTCCGGCGATCTACCCTTTTTTCTCGGCCTCATGGAGCACTTGGAAAAAAGCGGCGTGAGCTGTCCAAGCCCAGTCCATGACCGCAAGGGCAATATCCTGCAAGCGCTCGGCGGAAGGCCGGCTGCCATTGTAACCTTCCTGCCGGGCTACTCATTGCGCAAGCCGCAACCTTCACACTGTGCGGCCCTCGGCGCAGCTCTCGCACGCCTTCACCAGAGCGGCTTGACCTTTCCGTTGCATCGTGAGAATGCGCTTGCTTTGAATGGATGGAAGCACCTTTTCGAAGCAATCGGCGACCTTCCAGACAAGCTTTACCCTAATATGTCGGAGAGCATAGGGCGGCAGCTGAAGCTTCTCGAAGAAGAATGGCCTGGAAACCTGCCCAAGGGCGTTATTCACGCAGACCTCTTTCCCGATAACGTGTTCTTTCTTAGCGACAAGGTCTCCGGTTTCATAGACTTCTACTTCGCCTGTAATGACCTGCTCGCATTTGACCTGGCAATTTGCTTGAATGCCTGGTGTTTCGAATTGGACCACTCCTTCAACGTAACAAAGGCTCGCGCACTTATCAGCGGCTATAATTCTGTTCGCGACCTTTCCAACGCAGAAATTGCGGCCTTGCCGCTGCTGGCAAGAGGCTCGGCGCTCCGCTTTCTGCTTACCCGCCTATACGATTGGTTCAATACGCCGGATTCTGCCTTCGTAAAGCGCAAAGACCCTATGGAATATTGGCGGAAACTAATTTTTCATGAAGACGTGCAGTCCCCGGGCGCCTATGGCATCTAGCGGTGGCAACAAGGCGCGCAGCGATGCCGTAGTCATTTACACCGATGGTGGCTGCAAGGGAAATCCTGGCCCAGGAGGGTGGGGCGTCTATTTTTCATACAACGGGCATGAGCGCGAACTCTGGGGAGGGGAGCCGCTGACCACAAATAACCGCATGGAGCTGATGGCGGCCATCATGGCGCTTGAAACGCTGAAAAGGCCGTGCCGCGTAGAGATTCATACCGACTCGCAATATGTTCGCACCGGCATCTCTGAATGGATTGCGTCCTGGAAAGCCAATGGCTGGCGAACGGCGCAGAAAAAGCCGGTAAAAAATTCAGACCTCTGGCAGCGGCTGGATGCGGCCAGGCTCCGTCACGATGTCAGCTGGCACTGGGTACGGGGACATGAGGGCGACCCCGGGAACGAGCGAGCCCACGAGCTCGCTCAACGCGGTATCATAGAGCAGCAAGCTGCGGCGAAGGAGGCAAGCCTAGCCTCACCGCCCGAAGACGCCTTATAAATCGGCGAGGATACGTTCAGCGCTGCTTTCCTCTGCCTTTCCAGGCTTGTCCTCGATGTGGAGCGCCTTCACGACACCGTCCTCGATAAGCATCGCGTAGCGTTTTGAGCGGACGCCCAAGCCAGCGCCGGAGGCGTCCAGTTCCAGCCCAATTGCCTTCGCGAAATCCCCATTCCCGTCGGATAGGAAAGTGACCGTTCCTTCGGCCCCGCTTGCCTTGGCCCAGGCGTCCATGACGAAGACGTCGTTGACCGCAGTGCAAGCGATAAGGTCGACCCCTTTCGCCTTGAAATCTGCCGCGTGCCGCAAGAACCCAGGCAGGTGCGTGCCGTGACATGTTGGAGTGAAAGCGCCAGGAACGGCGAACAAGATAGCCTTCTTGCCTTTGAAAAGGTCTTGCGCGGAGACCTCGGATGGGCCGCTCGCGGTCATGATCCTGAATTTTGCAGGCGGCAGGGCGCTTCCCGGGGCTATAGCCATTCAAATCTCCTTTGGAACCATGGATTGCACGCTTGCGGCGGTTCTATACCGAATTAGGACACAAAAAGCTATCAGGGCTTGGATCTCATGATTCACCATTTGTTGAGGTGAAATAGGCTTTCATCCCGATGCACATCGGAAGCTTGTCTGAAGAGAATGGTGACTTTATAAGGCGGCGATGATGATAGGCTTTTCTGTTGCGGGAAAGGTAGCGAGCGCTTTCTTCCGCAGAGTCACTATTTCGCTAAGTGTTTCAGCGGCAGTTGTCCTGCTGGCGGCAATACCGCATTTGCTGGCACAGGAAAGTTCCTCTACAGCTCAGGCTACCGGCAAATCGGCAGTCCAAAACCGCGCTGCGCCACCGCGCCGAAAGGGCAAAGAAGGCTCCGAAGAAGCGAAAATCGACGCGGATCAGGCGCGGGAGCTCTACATCCGGCGCAAATTACGGCTTCAACAAATCCAGGAACAGCAACGCGAGCTATCGCGCGATAAACGCACCCTCGCCGTCAACCGCGCCCGAATGCATGCGAGGCTCGTGGAGACAGCCAGGGCGCTCCGATTGTCGGAGAGGCGGTTGACCGAAATCGAAGAGCGGCTGGGGGAGACCCGGGCAAAGGTTAAAGAGGCGCGTGAAAAGCTCTACGATCAGAGCGACCAAATGTCCGCCCTTCTTACTCTGATGCAGGGTATGGGCAGGCAGCCCCCGCCATTGCTTATCACCCACACTCGTGATGCGCTCAATATGATACGCAGTGGCATGGTTCTTGCTGCGTTCTACCAGGATGTCGAGAAGCTAGCTGCGCAGCTCGGCGCAGAAGTTGACGCATTGGATAAGGTTCAGAAAGAGGCAGAGCTTCAAGAACAGCGCCGCAAGGCTGAACAGACACAGAATAACAGGCTCAAAGCTCAGATAGACCTGCTTCTTATCGATAACCGCGAGGAGCTGGAAGCGACGTCGGAAAATCTCGAAATTTTGAAGAGCGCGACAAAGATCAATTTAGCTGGGATCAAAAGCCTTGAGGAAATGCTGCCGCTTCTTGATGCGCAGGCTGGAAAAGGAACGAAGCCGGAAGATGTGAAGGCAACGGAGGAGCTTTCACCGGATTCGAGTAAGGTCGCGATGCTATTGCCAGGACGCATGCAGCCTTCGATCCCATTTGTAAAATCTCAAGGACTTCTACCTCTGCCCGCTCAGGGGAGGATTACGATAAGATTTGGCCAGCCTGACCAAAACGGTCAGGGCTCCAAAGGAATTCACATCGAGACCCGGCCCGGGGGCCAGGTTGTATCGCCCTGCGACGGCTCCATTCTCTATGCAGGTCCATTCCGCACCTATGGTCAACTCTTGATTATCGACCCTGGCGGAGGCTATCATGTCGTGGTAGCAGGAATGGACCGGATACAAGTAAGGCCGGGGCAATTCGTTCTTGCTGGCGAGCCTGTAGCAACGATGGGGGCAGAGGTTCGCTCCGGCGAAAAGTCTCCCGCCCGCCCCATACTCTACGTAGAGTTTCGTAGAGACCGTCAGTCGATCGACCCCGCACCGTGGTGGTCCGGGGTAGGAAAAGGTTGAAATATATGCGCAAATCCGAACTCGCGCTTGGTGCGTTGTTGATAATGCTGGTGTGTGGTGCAAGCGTCTTCATCTTGCAGTCTACGCGCCGGGACCAGGCGATTGCGGCCAATGCTGAAATCTACAAACAGCTCGATCTTTTCGGGGAAGTGCTTGAGCGGGTGCGCACCGAATATGTCGAAAAGCCGGATGACACGAAACTGATCGAGAATGCGATCAACGGTATGCTTCAGGGCCTTGATCCTCATTCAAGCTATCTCACTCCAAAGGAATTCCAGGATATGCAGGTGCAGACCCGCGGCGAGTTCGGCGGGCTTGGCATTGAAGTGACGATGGAAGATGGCGTGGTGAAAGTCATTGCGCCGATCGACAATACCCCAGCGGACCGCGCGGGTGTCATGTCTGGCGATTATATAACCCACTTGGATGGCGAATCCATTCAGGGTCTGACTCTGAATGAGGCCGTGGAGAAGATGCGCGGGCCTGTAGATTCGCCGATCACACTTACGATCCTTCGCAAAGGGGTGCAGAACCCGATCCAGACCAAGATCGTTCGGGATATCGTGCGCATCAACCCGATCAAATATAGCGCAGAAGATGACATCGGATGGATCAAGATTAAGACCTTCCAGAGCGAGCACACCTACGAATACATGAAGCAGGCAATGGAAGACCTTAAGAAGACGATCGGTCCGAAGCTCAAGGGCTACGTCATCGATCTTCGCAACAATCCTGGCGGTCTTCTTGATCAGGCGATCGCGGTCTCGGATGCTTTCCTGGATAAGGGCGCTATCGTCTTGACCAAAGGCCGGAACGCCAACGAAAGTAGCCGGGCAAACGCCAAGCCGGGCGATGTCAGCGACGGGAAGCCGATCGTCGTGCTCATCAATGGCGGCTCGGCCTCTGCGTCCGAGATTGTCGCCGGCGCCCTACAGGACCACAAGCGCGCCACCGTTATCGGAACGCGGTCCTTTGGCAAAGGCTCGGTTCAAACCATGATCCCGCTTGGAGCCAATGGTGGTCTGCGGCTGACTACGGCTCGCTATTACACGCCCTCCGGCCGCTCAATCCAGGCCACTGGTATCGCTCCAGACTATGTGGTCGAGCCCGAGCTTCCACCGGAGCTGAAGCAGCAGATGGCCAACTTCACTCCGAAAGGCGAAGCCAGCCTTCGAGGCCACTTAAAGAACAGCGGTGCCCCAGAGGCATCGGGAAGCATATCCTACGTCCCGAAAGAGAAGGAAAAGGACGTGCAGTTGAAGGCTGCTTTCGACTTCCTGCACGGTAAGAAGATTGAGCCGAAGAAGCTGGAAAACGCCGCTGTTCCTCCGGCAGCTATGGCTGTACCGAACTAGGAGTTCAGCCGCACATAATGATCCTATTGAAAAAGGTTCATGTCATCGGCATGAACCTTTTTGATTTTATCAGGCAGAGAGCAAGGCAATGAGAGCGCTTCTGATTACAGCCGGTTTCTTCTTTTCGATCTGTGCGGCCTTGATCGTTTATTTTGCGGTCTCAGATCCTGGCCAGGAATATGACCTTAAGCTCGTACTGCCGATCGACACGCGGCAAATGCCGAAACCGGCGGCGCCGCCCGCGGTCGTGTCCCACGATATGAATGCAGCCAGCGATGAGCATGCGGCCGATGGACGCGCTGAAGCTAATGCACAGCCGCCGTTCCCCGCCCGGCCTCCGGTGTTCCTCGGCGACCGGCCCAACACGGCCTCCGAAGCAAAAGGTGCCGAGTAGGGCCTTGAGCTTAACTGTATTCTCGTCACGCCACATGACCGTTGGCCATGGGCGCTTCCGGACTGCTGTAATAGGACCAATATGGCTTCCATTGACCCAGAACTCCCTTCCCTACCGCCCTTGCGTAGGCATCGTGCTCCTGAACGAGATGGGCCAGATATGGGTCGGCCGGCGCTTTGAAGATCTCGTACAGATGGAGGTTCAAAAGCGATGGCAGATGCCCCAGGGTGGCATTGACAAGGGTGAGGAAGCCGAGACGGCGGCGCTTCGCGAGCTTTATGAGGAAACAGGCGTTTCCAGCGTGAAAATCCTTGCCCAATCTCAAGACTGGATCAAATACGACCTTCCGGCTGAGGCTGTTGGCAAAGCACTCAAAGGCAAATATCGTGGACAGCAGCAGAAGTGGTTCGCGATGCGATTTACTGGGCGCGATGATGAAATCAATCTTAAGCCCGATGGGCACAAGCAGGAGTTTGATGCGTGGCGCTGGGTGGACCCGGGCGAAGTCCTCGATTTGATCGTGGGATTCAAGCGCCCCACCTATGAAGTTGTTCTCAGGGAGTTCAGGGAGTTTCTGGCCTCCTAGGGGAGCTAACACTACGGAGAGTAACAAAAATCGGACGCCCGTAGGAAATCAGTCTGTTGCATTGCAGTAAGGGCCTATGGTAGAAGCGCCACCAAGGCATAGGCCGGAGTGCAATCCGGACATTTGAAGTTGGTAACGGGACACGCCAACGCGGAAGCGTTCGGCTGTCTTTTGTTTCGTTTGGGAGAACGATTTGGCGCGGGGCGATGTATCAACGGTGGCCGAGCGTTACGCGGGTGCGCTTTTCGAGCTAGCGCAGACCAGCAACGAGGTGGAGAATGTTGAGCGCGCGCTCGACCGCTTTTCGGAATCGCTGCGCAGCAGCCCAGATCTTCGCCGCTTCGTCCTGAGCCCAGTGTTTTCGATCGCAGAACAGCAGCAGGGTCTCTCGGCTCTGTTCAAGGCAACGGGCATTACGGGCCTTGTTCGCGACTTCCTGCTTGTGCTCGCCTCGAACCGGCGGCTGTTTGCTGTCGAGAACGTCATTAAGGCATTTAAGACCTTGTCGGCGAAGCAGCGCGGCGAGGTCGAAGCTGAGGTGAAATCCGCGGTTCCGCTCACGCCAGCGCAAACTCAGGATCTCAAGGATACTCTGCGGCAGAAGCTCGGAAAGATTCCGAGACTTACCGTTACGGTCGATGCCAGTCTTCTTGGCGGCCTCATCGTGAGAGTTGGAAGTCAGATGATTGACACATCATTACGCACAAAACTTAGAAACTTAGAAAAGGCGATGAAAGAGGCCAGCTGATGGAACTCATGGAAATCCGCCCGTCCGAAATCTCTTCAATCCTGAAAGAGCAAATCAAGAATTTCGGCCAGGAAGCAGAAGTCTCGGAGATCGGACAGGTGCTCTCTGTTGGCGACGGCATCGCGCGCGTCTACGGTCTCGATAACGTTCAAGCCGGCGAAATGGTTGAATTCCCTGGCGGGGTCCGGGGAATGGCGCTGAACCTCGAAGCCGATAATGTCGGCATCGTTATCTTCGGCGAAGACAGGGGCATTAAGGAAGGCGACACCGTCAAGCGCACCGGCGCGATCGTCGAGGTGCCAATCGGAAAAGGTCTTCTCGGCCGTGTCGTTGATGGTCTTGGCAATCCGATCGACGGAAAAGGCCCGATCCAGAGCCAGGAAAAGAAAAGGGTTGATGTCAAGGCCCCCGGCATTCTTCCGCGCGAAAGCGTGAAGGAGCCAATGCAGACCGGCCTGAAGGCCATCGACGCCCTGATCCCAATCGGGCGCGGGCAGCGCGAGCTGATCATTGGTGACCGCCAGACTGGCAAAACCGCCGTCGCGCTCGACGCGATCCTTAACCAGAAATCAATCAACGCGACCGGCGACGAAAGCCAGAAGCTCTACTGTATTTACGTCGCCGTCGGGCAAAAGCGTTCCACGGTTGCGCAGCTCGTTCGGGTCCTCGAAGAGAACGGCGCTCTCGAATATTCCATCGTCGTCGCCGCAACTGCTTCCGATCCCGCGCCCATGCAATTCATCGCACCCTATACAGGGTGCACAATGGGCGAATATTTCCGCGATAACGGCATGCATGCGCTAATCGTCTATGACGACCTGTCGAAGCAAGCCGTCGCTTACCGTCAAATGTCCTTGCTGCTTCGCCGTCCGCCCGGACGCGAGGCTTATCCTGGCGACGTGTTCTATTTGCATTCCCGGCTTCTCGAACGCGCGGCCAAGCTGAATAGCGACCATGGCTCGGGCTCGCTGACCGCTCTGCCAGTTGTCGAGACGCAGGCTAACGACGTGTCGGCCTACATCCCGACGAATGTGATTTCGATCACCGATGGTCAGATCTTCCTTGAAACCGATCTGTTCTATCAAGGCATCCGGCCTGCCGTGAACGTCGGTATCTCAGTCTCTCGCGTCGGCTCATCAGCTCAGATCAAAGCGATGAAGCAGGTTGCAGGCGCGATCAAAGGCGAGCTCGCGCAATATCGCGAGATGGCCGCGTTCGCGCAATTCGGTTCCGACTTGGATGCTGCCACGCAGAAACTGCTGGCGCGGGGCTCGCGCCTGACCGAGTTGCTGAAACAGCCGCAATTCTCACCCATGAAAGTAGAAGAGCAGGTTGTGGTGATCTACGCGGGCACGCGTGGCTTTCTCGATCCTATCCCAGTGGCGAAGGTAACAGAGTTCGAGCGCGAGTTCCTGACCATCATGCGCACGGACCACAAGGATGTGCTGGACGCGATCCGCACAAGCAAACAGCTTACGCCAGAGACGGAACAGAAGCTGAAGGACATCTTGCAGACCTTCGCCAAGCGGTTCGCGGCGTAGCGGACCCGGAGCAACAAATGGCCAGCTTGAAAGACCTTCGAGCGCGCATCGCGTCTGTGAAGGCTACACGGAAAATCACGAAGGCCATGCAGATGGTGGCCGCAGCGAAGCTTCGCCGGGCACAAGACCAGGCGGAAGCCGCGCGGCCCTACGCAGAGCGGGTCGAGAAGATCCTGGGGCGCCTTGGCGCTCGCGTCGCCGGTTCGGCAGCATCTCCGCTTCTCGTCGGAACCGGCCGGGACCAAACCCACCTTGTCATTGTTGCGACCGGCGAACGCGGTCTGGCCGGCGCGTTCAACTCGAACATTGCAAGGCTGGCGCGCGAGCACATCCGGCGGCTGCTGGCAGACGGCAAGTCGGTGAAGATCATGACCATTGGCCGGAAGGGCGCCGATCAGATGCGGCGCGACTACGGGAAATTGATGGTCGACCACGTTGATCTGAGAAATGTACGCCAACTCGGATATGTGCACGCATTGGACATCGCGCAGCGCATCCTCAATCGCTTCGATGCCGATGAATTCGATGTCGCAACCCTGTTCTTTTCGCAGTTCGTTAACATCATCACGCAGCGGGCGCGGTCTACGCAGCTCATTCCGGTAAAACTTCCGGAGGTCCAGGAGGGGCCTTCCGATAATTCCATCTACGAGTTTGAGCCGGATGAGCAGGATATTTTACGCGAGCTTCTGCCGAGAAACGTCGCTACCCAGATCTTCCGCGCACTCCTGGAGAACAACGCCGGGTTCTATGCCTCGCAGATGACCGCAATGGATAACGCGACGCGCAACGCGGGCGACATGATAGATCGTTTGACGCTGAACTATAACCGCACGCGACAAGCGATGATTACAAAAGAGTTGATCGAAATTATATCGGGCGCGGAGGCAGTCTAACCCCAAGCCCAGCGGCGAGCGAAGTGTCGTATGGATAAACCAGAAACGATATGGCCACATCCCGCCGCCGCTTGCGCGATGTGGATCGAATTGTGGACGGCATGGAGCACCGCATGGATGTGGTGGATGCCACAGCCAGGCATTCCCGCGCTACAAAGTCCGGAGCGAGCTCGTTTTTTAGGTTTGGAATTCGACTCTGGTCAGGCCAGGCCTTTAGAAATTCCTCCTTTAAACACTGCTTCCGCTGCCAGGGAAAGCGGCATCTGTCCTTCAGCTATTGATGCAGGCACGCTGATAGAGATGGCACGGGCAGCTCCTGACGCCATCATTGTCGAAGCGATCGACTGCCATGCCGCCTCAGCGGATGAGGCGGCGTTCAACGGTGCCGTTCACGACGGCAAGCTGAATGGCACTGAGCTCGCCGAGAGTTTCTTTGTTCCAGCTGCGCCTCGGAAATCAGGTTCGAGGTTTCAGGCGGCCGGGGCCTTGGCAGCGGCTCAGAACGGAGACGGATTTCAGGCGCTGCGTTTGGCCGATCAAATCACCGGCGGCTCTTACGGTGAAAGCGCCCGCTTCCTTGCTTCTGCGGATGGGCTTGCATCGCCTGTTGTTTTTGGCGAAGTTCCATCCTATTCAAGTGCGGATAGCTTTTCACAAGCAGTTGAAGCAGACGGCGCTTTCGGCCTGATCTCTGGCGATTTTCTGGTAGCTGATGCCCTAGGTGGGAAAATGGCGGCCGGTAATGGCGGCGCGCCTTTCGAAGATTGGGTAACAGCCAATACGCCGGGGAGCGGCATCGAGTGGAGCAATGAGCCAAGTTTGAGTGCGGTGGCATTGGACACCGGTATCGCGCCGGAAATGCCTGCGATCTCAGCCGGCTTTGGAGAGAGTTTAAGGAAGAGAGAAATGAGCGACAGAAGAGTGGGCCGCATCAGGCAGGTGACGGGAGCCGTCGTTGACGTTCAATTCGACGGTCCTTTGCCGGCGATTTTGAATGCCCTTGAGACGCAGAACCAAGGTAATCGCCTCGTTCTCGAGGTTGCGCAGCATCTGGGTGAAAACACAGTCCGCACCATTGCCATGGATACCACGGAGGGCCTTGTGCGCGGGCAGGAGGTTACCGATACGGGCGAGGCGATTGCGGTTCCGGTGGGCGAAGAGACGCTTGGCCGCATCATGAACGTGATCGGAGAACCGATCGACGAAGCAGGCCCCATTAAATCGAATCAACGGCGGCCCATTCACGCCTCCGCCCCCGAATTCGTCGAGCAATCGACGGAAGTTGAAGTGCTGGAGACCGGGATCAAGGTCGTTGATCTCCTCGCTCCTTATTCAAAAGGCGGCAAGGTCGGGTTGTTCGGCGGGGCCGGAGTCGGCAAGACAGTGCTCATTCAGGAGCTGATCAACAACATAGCGAAAGGACACGGCGGCTATTCGGTTTTTGCCGGAGTGGGCGAGCGCACACGCGAAGGCAATGACCTTTACCACGAGATGATCGAGTCCGGCGTTAACAAGGACCCGCATAAGGACGGCTCTGCGCAAGGCTCCAAATGCGCGCTCGTTTTCGGTCAGATGAACGAGCCGCCGGGGGCCCGTGCACGTGTTGGACTTTCGGGTCTGACGGTAGCTGAGTATTTCAGGGATCAAGGGCAGGACGTGCTGTTCTTCGTAGATAATATCTTCCGCTTTACCCAGGCGGGATCTGAAGTGTCTGCTCTCCTGGGCCGCATTCCATCAGCCGTGGGTTATCAGCCTACGCTGGCAACCGACATGGGTGCACTGCAAGAACGCATCACGTCAACGTCGAAGGGCTCGATCACATCCGTTCAAGCGATCTACGTCCCGGCAGACGACTTGACCGACCCCGCCCCAGCGACATCCTTCGCGCATTTGGACGCCACCACCGTGCTTTCGCGTTCCATCGCTGAAAAAGGCATCTATCCGGCAGTGGACCCGCTTGATTCCACAAGCCGTGCGCTGGAGCCACGCATCGTCGGTGAGGAGCACTATCAAGTGGCCCGCCAAGTGCAATCGATCCTGCAGCGTTATAAGTCATTGCAGGACATTATCGCGATCCTCGGCATGGACGAGCTCTCCGAAGAGGACAAGAGGATTGTGGCTCGCGCGCGAAAGATCGAGCGCTTTCTGTCGCAGCCTTTCCATGTCGCGGAGGTCTTCACTGGAAAGAAGGGCGTGTACGTCGATGTGAAGGACACCGTGAAGGGTTTCAAGGGCCTCTGCGACGGTGACTATGATCATCTGCCCGAGCAGGCGTTCTATATGGTCGGCACGATTGATGAAGCAATTGAAAAGGCAGAGCAATTGGCGGTTGCGGCTTAGCGAGGGGCAGCAGGCCTTTTGTGCCTCTGCTTCCTGTTAAGCGCCCCTGAGCGAAAAAGATGGCCGAAACATTTCATTTTGAACTCGTGTCCCCCGAGAAACTGCTCGTGTCGGACACGCTCGCTGAAGCGGTGATACCTGGGCAAGAAGGCGATTTCGCCGCTATGGCCAATCGAGCCTTGTTGATTGCGCAGCTTCGCCCGGGCATTCTGACCACGAAGTCGGACTCGGGCGCTGAACGGCAATTTTACCTTCGCGGCGGCTTTGCGGATGTCGGGCCTAGCGAAACGGTTGTCATCGCCGAATATGCCGTGCCGCTCGAAGATTTTACGGCAGAGATGCTCACCGATGAGATCGCACTGGCCGAACGAGCTATCGAAGAGGCCAATGACGAACACCGCCGGTGGTTCGCGCAGGACCGCCTTGAGCGGCTTACCACCTTGAGGGTGCGGCTTGCGGGCGAGGCTCGATCGAGTCCCCTCGCACATTAGAGGATCACGCCGAAAAGTGTGAGCAGCTTTCTATCGGGCTAGGAAGCTTCAACCACATCTGCTTTTCGATCGAAGACAAGAAGCCGAGATCGCGCGGCTTACCGGCGCCGGCGTGAAGCTTCGCACAAGATGATGGATTCCACGACCGCAAGCACGTCTTGCCGAAGAGGCCGGATAGACCTCCCAATCGAGCTCGCTGAGGGGCATTGAGCTGCAGGCCTCGAAATCCGGAAACAGAGAAAAGGCGGGCCGTACTCTCTTGCGGAACGGTACTCCCGCTGAGCGGTGACGCGGCTGCGCGAGCTTCAGGTTGACCATTGGTTACGCTTAATCCACAATCATTGCGCGAGATAAAGGCACTTATAACAAAGCCGGAGGAAACTTGAGATGCTTCGCAATGTAAAGGCCGCGTTCCTGGCAAGCGTTGCCGTCACGCTGTTCACGATAGGATTCGCGCAGGCCCAGGGAACTGCCGTTGAAGCCAAGGCTATGCTGGAGAAGGCGGTTGCGGCGGTCAAGGCGGATAAAGCGAAAGCCATCAGCATGTTTAATAATGGAGAGGGCGGTTTCAAAGACCGTGACCTCTATCCATTCTGCTTCAATATTTCAGACGGGGCCGCCGTTGCGGCTCCTGAGCGTGTCCGCGGCAAGGATGTGCGCACGCTGAAAGACCCTAGCGGCAAGGCGTATGGCGAAGACCTTTATGAGGCCGCGCAAGAGGGGAAGATCACGGCCGTCGACTATATGTTTCCGAAGCCTGGAACGACGAATCCGGTTCCGAAGGAAAGCTTCGTCACCAAGATTGGCGACCTCGGCTGCGGCGTTGGCTATTATAAATGATTTGCCGGTGGTCTTGATCAATTCATAGGAAAGCCACCCGGTTAAATGCCGGGTGGCGATGCCGCCCACGCCTCAAGCCTGCTATGCGCTCGGCGGCCTTGCACTTGCTGCCGCCAATGTTTGGCACAGTCGTGGGAAGAGCAGAGCCTGAACTCAGCCTTTAGCCGTGACCTCTAACGGGCCGTGGTCGTCGCAATGGCCGTTATGGGGATGATGCAAATGACCTTCCACGAGGTAATCGACGTGATCGCCGTGGGGGACGGCCTCGTGTCCGCAGCTTGGCCCGTGAACATGCCCCTGCTCATGTCCTCCGCAATCATGACCCGGCGTGCAGGCGCTCGGATTTGTCTTCGAAACCTCGATGGCATGTTCCTCCACCCTGTCGCCTTCCATATGGTGAAGGTGCCCCTCATGCAGATAGTCGACATGGCCGACGTGGCGAACGGCGGTATGGCCGCAGGAAGGCCCATGCTTGTGGGCGTGATTTTCGTGCACATTTGCTGAAGGCATGTGGCTCCCCTTAAGCGTTAGAGAAAAATTGGCTGATTGCTGCCCCGTCCGGCTAACATCGAAGGACGAAATTGGTTCCTTTTGCCTAAGTACTCTCCAGAGTTTGCTTTGAAAGTCCGGTGCGTGCAAGCCCCGGCTGAAACTGCCCCCCGCCCGCGGAACACGCCTACTCCCTCATGGTGAGAGTGCTGCCATTAAGTTCGAAGCCGGAAAGCTGCTTGATGAAGCTCATGCCAAGCAGGTTTTGGGTCATGCGGCCGGGCTCGGCGATGACGGCCTGCACATTATTCACCGTAATGTCCCCGATACGGATCGCATCAATGATGGTGGAAGCGACACGGGCGACGCCATTGGCGGTTGTCGAGCGGCCGTCAAAACGAAGTTTTTGTGAAATGAGCCCCAGCTTCTGAGCCGTTTCATAACTAAGCGCGACATAAGTCGCACCCGTGTCCGTCATGAATTCGACCTGCTGCCCCTCAATCTCCGCAATGGCCTCGAAGTGCCCGTAACCGTTCGCGTTCAGCACAACCTTGTGTGTGGTGACAGGCTCGTTCGGACTAGCGGGAATAGTGCCTCGCAAAGGCAGCGCGGCCGCCAGAACCCGCGTGTCGAATTTCGAGACCCCCGGCGTGGTGACATTGAAATCGAAGGCGCTGGCGTAGCCGGCGCTAATTGCGGTCCGCTTGGCAAAATCATAGAGCGGCTCGAAATAGCAAAATGTCATATATCCTGCGGCGGCGGCTGACAGCCAAACCAGGATTTCTTTCAAGAACCATCGCTGGAGAGACTGGCTTTCCATAACGGCACCCCCCACTGCTGGTCCCAAAGCGAGATGGGGAATGGCGGAGTGCGCCTAGCTCCGCATCAGAAGCTGATTCCCCGAAAATTCATATGACCGCAAACGGCTTAAAAAACTCATACCGAGCAGGCTCTGTTGCAGCGCGCCGGGCCGCGTTACCAGGGCTTCAACATTCTCGATGGTAAGTGCACCTAAAGAAATTTTATCAAGCTTAATGCGGGCTGCGAAAGCCCGGCCGTTTGCCGTGTCGACGGGCACGGTATAACTGAGGGAGTCGAGAGGGATTCTTGCGTGCCGGGCATCCTCGGGACGCAGGACAACAGTTGAGGCGCCTGTATCGACGATCATGCGCACGCTGCGCCCGTTCACTTGCGCCCGCGCAATGAAATGCCCTCCAGTCTTGGCGATCCGGACAACGGCACCGTGACCGGCTGAGCCAGGTGTCACGGTCTGAACCGAACCGGGTTGCAATTCCTGAACGACGCGGTCTCCCACTGCACCAATCTCGCTCCGGTAAGCATAGAGGGCGACAAGTACAAAGCCGATCGCCACCCAGCTCCCGAGAGCTTTTAATGCTTCCGAAGCGCGGCCAACGGTCAAGCGAGCGGCCCCAGCCATGAAAAAGATCAACAGAGATAGCGGGCCCGCAAGCCGGATGAAAGTTTCGCGAGGCAAGCCGGCGACCGCGTCGCCGTCCCCCGTGATCGCATAGAGCGCAACGCTCACAACAAGAAGTCCGATGGCTAGAAAAATCATGGCCGTCCAGAGTCCAGATCGGGCTTTATATAGTTGGATATCGCGGAAAACGAGAGTGCAAACGCCGGCTTGCGGCGAATAGTACTGCGAATCACCCCATAATAGCTAGAAGGCTAAAGCACCTCCCGCCCTTTTTCGAGGACCGGTCCATACCGGATTCAACGCTATGCGCTATCCACCGCACCTACTTGATGAAATTCGCAGCCGCCTTCCCATCAGCCGGGTCGTGGAACGCCGCGTCAAGTTGAAACGGGCTGGGCGCGAGCATGTAGGGCTCTCACCATTCAAGACGGAGCGTACGCCTTCCTTTACGGTCAACGATCAGAAGGGATTTTACCATTGCTTCGCAAGCGGTGAGCACGGCGATATATTCACGTTTTTGATGAAAACCGCTGGGTTGACGTTCCCGGAAGCAGTCGAGCAGCTGGCCGCGGAGGCTGGTGTTGCGCTCCCCGCTCCGGCGCCCACCGATACAGGGGAGGCGAGCCGGGAAATGCGTATTCGCTTCGCCCTTGAAGAGGCCTGCGCATTCTACGAGGCCACTCTCTCGGGTCCGGAAGGCCAAGCCGCCAAAGCCTATTTGGAAAACAGGGGCGTGCGTGCGGCGGAGATCAAGTCCTTCCGTCTCGGTTATGCCCCCGCGAGCAAGTCTAGCCTCAAGACCCATCTTGGGGCCAAAGGCTTTTTGCTTGAAGAGATGCAGGATGCGGGGCTCTTGATTCATGGCGAGGGGATTGCGATCCCATACGACCGTTTCCGGGGACGCCTCATTTTCCCGATCTTGGACTTAAAACAGCGCGTTATCGCCTTCGGCGGCCGGGCCCTCAGCCCTGATCAGAATCCGAAATATATGAATTCCCCAGAGACGCTGTTATTCCATAAGGGCGAGGTGTTGTTCAATTTTGCGGCCGCTCGTGAGGCTTGCAGAACCGCGAACTCAATGATCATCGCAGAAGGCTACATGGACGTCATTGCTCTTACAAGCGCGGGCTTCCACCATGCTGCGGCGCCTTTAGGCACCGCGCTTACGTTGGAGCAGCTTCGCCTCCTGTGGACGATGACGGAGGCGCCGGTGCTTTGTTTCGACGGCGATAGCGCAGGCCGCAAGGCTGCCTTCAGGGCGGTCGCGACAGCACTTCCCTACCTCGAACCAAACCGCTCTCTTCAGTTTGTCTTTCTGCCGGATGGCCGTGACCCCGATGACATGGTCCGATCAGGCGAAGCGGAGGCTCTTGCAGAGCTCTTGGAACACCCCCTTCCTTTAATCGATGCTGTTTGGCTGCGAGAGCATGAGCGGCATCCACTGGAAACCCCTGAGCAGCGCGCAGCCCTCGAAGCGAGGCTCTCGGGCCTGGCTGCACAAATCGAACACAAGAGCCTGCGGTACCACTATATAACGGCGTTCCGGGAGCGGCTCCGCGCGGCCGCAAGAGAACGGCAGCAAGCTCCCTTCCAGAAGGTTCGCCGGCCTCATTCGCCGCCAATCAACGGTACCGGAAGGCTCCGATTTCGCACAGAGGCTGAAAAACGCGCCGCAGGAAGCGCCTATTCTGGCTTGCGAACGGGAAGCCTCCTTGCAAGCAGGATCGTACAGGCCTCGGCGCCGCCCAGTGCGCTTCGCGAAGGACTGCTGATATGTGCCCTGATCCGGCACCCTTGGCTGCTGGACGAATTCATGGAGGAGATCGCGGAACTCCAGTTCAATGACGGCGATTGCATGCGCCTTAGAGACCAAATATTAGTCATCCATCAGAAAGAGGAATTCCTTGACAAGGGGAAAATGTTGGAGCACCTCTCCCGCGATGGTTATGGTTCCGGGCTGGAGCGCGTCCAGCGTGCAACTGCCCATAACGCCGACGCCAACTTTGCGGAAAATGCAGGCAAGGAGCAGGTGTTGGAGGGTTGGCATCATGTGCTGATGCTTCACGGCAAAGCGGGTGTTCCACGTTCTTTGCGCGAAGCCGAGAACGATTATCTCGCCGAACCGAACGACGAAAATTTCTTCAAGCTGCGCGCAATTGTTCAACAAGGTGAAATTGCGGCAAGTTAACCGGGCCCTTATCTATTGTGACCGTGAATGAGGGTCACCAAATAATGCACAATGGCGGGCGGTAAGGCGTGATATTAGCTTCATGCGTAACTCGGCGTTAAGCACAACCACTTATAGCATGGGGTCGTGTAGCGATTCGGATCGCGTCCGCCGTAACAAATCAGCGCAACACCATCGTAACGCCGAGAAAAATTTGCTGCCACGTTTGAGAAAGACACGCGCACGGCATGTCTCATCTTTCGGCATATTCTGGAGTGCTTAATGGCTACAGCGACGACAAAAACCGAAGAGCAAGAGACCCCGGCCGCGGAAACGTCCGACAGCCCCGTCCTTGATCTTCTGGATGCCGCCGTAAAGCGTTTGATAAAGACCGCGAAGGCGCGCGGTTATGTCACTTATGACGAGCTGAACGAGGTCTTGCCCCCTGAGGAAGTGTCGCCCGATCAGATCGAGGACATCATGACCATGTTCTCGGACCTTGGCGTCAACGTTGTCGATGCCGAAGAAGTCGAGGAAGCAGCTGCAGCCGAACCCCTCGACGACGAGGAGGAGGAGAGGCAGGCGCCAGCGGCGCATTTGCCCGTCAAGCAGGAGCGCTCCACCGAGGTTGGCGAGCGCACGGACGATCCCGTTCGCATGTATTTGCGCGAAATGGGCTCTGTAGAGCTTTTGTCGCGCGAAGGCGAGATTGCTATTGCAAAAAGGATCGAGGCTGGCAGAGAGGCCATGATCGGGGGGCTTTGCGAGAGCCCTCTCACCTTCCAGGCTATCATTATTTGGCGCGACGAGCTCAACGAGGGGAAAATCCTCCTTCGCGACATTATCGATCTCGAAGCCACCTATTCAGGTCCTTTTGCAAGGCAGGCGGAAGGAGAGGAAGGCTCCGAGGAAGAATTCATGCCCGAACACGGGCCGCAAACCTTGCCCGAGCACAGGCCGCCGCAGCCATTTAATGGCGGGGCGCACCTCAGCATCGTCCACCCGGCCAACGGCGTTAACGGTATTAACGGCGTCAATGGACATCAGCGGCCGGCAACTCCGCCACCCGCTCCTTCAGGCGCCGGCGATCCTGAGATGGGCGAGTTTCGCGCGGAGGAAAATTTCGACGAGGATGAAGACCTCGAAAACAGCGTCTCCCTCGCTGCCATGGAGGCTGAGCTCAAGCCGAAGGTTCTCGAAACCTTCGACAACATCGCGACCGAATACAAAAAGCTGCGAAAGCTGCAAGATCAGCATGTGGAGCGCAGGCTTCAGGATGATGCACTTTCTCCTCAACAGGAAAAGCGGTCCAAGAGACTTAGGGACGCCGTTATTCAAGACGTCAAGAGCCTTTCCCTGAACCCGGCGCGCATCGAGGCTCTGGTCGAGCAGCTTTATGACATCAACAAACGCCTCATCGGTTACGAAGGCCGCCTGTTAAGGCTCGCCGACGGATATGGCGTTCGCCGCGACGAGTTCCTCGGCAGCTACCAAGGCAGCGAACTCGACCTGAACTGGATTGACCGTGTTGCCCGTCTCAAGGGCAAAGGCTGGCAGAAGTTTGTCGAGAGAGAACGGGCGCGTATTGAAGAGATCCGCAAGGAGATCCATGCGCTCGCGACCGAAACGGGCTTGGACATCGGCGAATTCCGCCGCATCGTGAAAATCGTTCAAAAAGGCGAACGCGAAGCGCGGCAGGCAAAAAAGGAGATGGTTGAAGCCAACTTGCGGCTCGTGATCTCGATCGCAAAGAAATACACGAACCGCGGCCTGCAGTTTCTGGACCTGATTCAGGAAGGCAATATCGGCCTGATGAAAGCGGTCGATAAGTTCGAGTACCGGCGCGGCTATAAATTCTCAACCTATGCGACGTGGTGGATCCGGCAGGCGATCACGCGCTCGATTGCAGACCAGGCCCGCACCATCCGCATCCCCGTGCATATGATCGAGACGATCAATAAGATCGTGCGCACCTCGCGCCAAATGATGCACGAAATCGGTCGCGAGCCGACCCCCGAAGAACTGGCGGAAAAGCTTTCCATGCCTCTCGAAAAGGTGCGGAAAGTCCTGAAGATCGCGAAGGAGCCGATCAGCCTCGAGACCCCGATCGGTGATGAGGAAGACAGCCATCTGGGCGACTTCATCGAGGACAAGAACGCGATCCTGCCTATCGACGCCGCGATCCAGTCGAACCTGCGCGAGACGACAACGCGGGTTCTGGCTTCGCTCACGCCGCGCGAAGAGCGTGTGCTCCGTATGCGTTTCGGTATCGGCATGAATACCGATCACACGCTGGAGGAAGTCGGCCAGCAATTCTCGGTGACACGGGAGCGCATCCGACAGATCGAGGCGAAGGCGCTCCGCAAGCTGAAGCATCCAAGCCGCAGCCGGAAGCTGCGCAGCTTCCTCGATAATTAGGCCTCAGCTAAGCGGCTTGGCGATATCCAACGAGATGTGAGGGAAGTATCCACCTAAAGAGTGACCTATCTCGCTTCGAGAGTCACGCTGGAAAGGATCAACTCCACTAGGTTCAGCGCCATCGCCACCCAGGCTGCCGATGCCTTTTCCGGCCTTGGCTCTAACCCCTCCCCCGCCTGACTTAATGCCTACTTGTCTTCACCCCGTTTTGCAGGCAGTTTTTTGCTTAATCCCGCCAGGGATTGAAACAGCAAGGGGAGAACGCAATGGTTGAGCTTAATCGTAGAAGCTTGCTTATCGGCGCCGGTGCAATTGCTGCCGGCTCAAGTGCGCGGCTATTTGTTGGCGCGGCGGAAGCTGCCGCACCAATCGCCCAAAGCCAAGCCCCCGGCTTCTACCGCAGCAAACTTGGCGATTTCGAACTCACGCAGTTCTCCGATGGCGCGCGAACATTTCCAATGCCGGACATCTTTGTCAGGAACGTGTCTAAGGCGGAAGTGCTTGCAGCGGCAAAAGAAGCTCATATGCCCGAGGGCAAGGTTACGGTTCCGTTCAACCCGCTGTTGGTGAACACTGGGTCCAAGCTTGTATTGATCGACACGGGCCTTGGGCCAGGCGTCGCACCTTCAGTAGGCTTGCTCGCCGCGAATATGAAGGCCGCCGGCGTCGATCCAAAGTCTGTGGACATCGTCCTACTTTCCCATCTCCATCCAGATCATATGAACGGGATCAAAGCCGCTGACGGCAGCCTTGCCTTCCCGAATGCCGAAATCAAGGCCCCAGCGCCAGAAATGGCTTTCTGGATGAGCGAGGAGAATGCTGCCAAAGCCAAGGATGATGCTACCAAGAACTATTTTGCCGCTTGCCGTAAGGTTATGGGCAATGTTCAGGACAAGGTAACCAGGTACGAATGGGGCAAGGAAGTCGCACCAGGCATCACCGCCCTCGATGCCAGCGGCCACACTCCCGGACACACCTCGTTTGCCGTTTCATCAGGTTCGGCGACTATCCTCGTTCAGTCGGACGTGACCAATATTCCCGAGTTCTTCCTTGTGCATCCGGACTGGCATGTGATGTACGATTATGATCCCATCAAAGCCGCCGAAACCAGGAAGAAGTTCTATGACATGGCCTCCTCGGAGAAGACACTGATTGCGGGCTTCCATTTCTCCTTCCCATCCATGGGCTATGTCGAGAAGGCGGCCAGCGGCTACCGCCTCAATCCGATACGGTGGAGTCCAGTTCTGTAGCGTTCTATTAGAGGCGGCCGTGGTCCGGAGAACGGCCGCCGAAAGGGCTACATTGGCAGGTAGATTACCGCTTGAAAAGATCGCAGTATTCCTCGCGCAGAAGGTTTTTCTGGACCTTTCCCATAGCGTTGCGCGGCAGGGCGTCCACGAAAAGTACCCGCTTCGGCAGCTTATAGTTCGCAAGCCGCTTTTTCAGCGTCTCGGCAATCTGAGCCTCGGTAACACAACTTCCTTCGGCTTTCACCGCGACGGCAACGACGCCCTCGCCGAAATCAGGATGCGGGACACCGATAACGGCGCTTTCGACGATGCCGCTAAGTGAGTCGATTTCGCTTTCGACCTCTTTTGGATAGACGTTATAGCCACCCGAAATCACGAGATCTTTGCCGCGACCGACGATGTGAACATAGCCGCTGCTGTCGATCTTTCCGAGATCGCCTGTGATGAAGAAGCCGTCATGGCGGAACTCGGCTTTCGTTTTCTCCGGCATGCGCCAGTAGCCCTTGAAGACATTCGGGCCCCGGACTTCGATCATGCCTATCTGGCCTTCGGCAAGCGGCGTATTCGTCTCTGGATCCGTAATCCGCAACTCTACCCCGGGCAGGGGGAACCCCACCGTACCCGGCACACGCTCTCCCTCATAAGGATTTGAAGTGTTCATGCCGGTCTCGGTCATTCCGTACCGCTCCAGGATCGCAAGCCCCGTCCTATCCAGAAAGCTCCGGTAGACCTCCGGCAGAAGCGGTGCCGAACCGGAAATGAACAGCCGCATATGCTGGGTTGCTTCGCGAGTGAGGCGCGGGTCGGCTAGAAGACGGACATAGAAAGTCGGCACTCCCATCATGGTTGTCGCGCGGGGAAGAAGCCGAAAGATTTGGTCCAGGTCGAACCTCGGCAAGAACAGCATAGACGCGCCGGACATCAATGCGACATTGCTTGCGACGAATAATCCATGCGTGTGGAAAATGGGCAGCGCATGCAGCAGAACATCGGCCCCGGTGAAGCGCCAAGTTTCGATCAGTGCATACGCATTTGAGGACAGGTTACGATGGGTAAGCACAGCGCCTTTGGAGCGCCCAGTAGTGCCGGAGGTGTAGAGGATGGCAGCGGGATCATGTTCGGCGCGAGGAATGTCCTCGAAGACATCGGACTGGTCCGCTGCCAGTCTCATCAAACTGCCGCTGCCTGAAGTTCCAAGCGTATAGCAATGAGAAAGGCCCGCATCCTTAGCAAGCTTGGCTCCAGCAGTGCGGTCTTCGGGACGGCAGACAAAGACTGTGGACTCCGAATCCCGCAAGAAATAATCCAGTTCCGCGCCGGTATAAGCCGTATTCAAAGGCAGATAGGCGGCTCCAGCGCGCAGGCAGGCCAGGTAGAGGAAGAGCGCTTTCGGGGACTTCTCAACTTGAACAGCAACCCGGTCGCCGGGTCTGACGCCGCTCGCGACCAGGGCATTGGAGAGGCGCGCCGTAACGGCTAAGATATCGCGAAAGCGATATTTCTTTCCGCTTGCGGTTTCGAGAGCAACCTTCTCGCCTTCCATCCAATGAGAGCTGAGCTCCGAAAAGAGATTCGCTGAACCCGGCACTGCAATCCCCGATCAAGGTAGTGTTTTCCGTACAGAAACCACGCTGCCGCAGGCAAAGCAACCGATATTCAACGCCGGTTAAGGCGTGCGGGTAATCTTTGATTTCCTGAACTTATTTGTGAGCATTTCCGCGGGTCTATCCACAAATCCGGCAGCGTAAATACGGGGGGGAACAGGACAGTATCGCAAACATTACCTTTAGAAGTTGGAGAGGTATGGGCCATGAAAGCAATCGTCTTCGCTACGGGAGGAGTCTTGGCATCCACACTGCTCTTCGTCACCCCATCCTATGCTCAACCGGAAGGCAGTAACGGCAACAACGGGTCACCGTCAGCCTACGAAGACCGGCATTATGATTGGTCGTCAAAAACCGCTAATCGGAACCACGGCAGAGGGCATGAGGACTTTGACGAAGGGCCTCAAGAAGGGGGCTCTCATTTCAGGCTTGTTCAAGGGAACAACAAGATCGACATCCAATGTTCGCCAGAGGAGTCTGCGGAGTCTTGTGTGAACGCAGCGATTATTCTCATGGATCACGTGGCATTGGAAAGAAAGCAGATGGCAGAGGCGAAGGGTGGCAAACAGCCGCCACCACCACCACCCCCTGCAGAGCACGGTCCCGGCGCCCCTCCTGCTCCTGGCGGACCTTCTGGCGGGCCTGGCGGCGGATTCGGTGCGCCGCCTCCGCGTTAGCTGCCATTAGGCTTGAGGTGCCCCAGTAAATCCGAAGCGCGCCTTAATACGCTCGAAAAGCTGGTCACGCACCGCGCGATAGGCGGAAAGAACCTGCTCCCGGTTGCCTGTGGTGGCGGACGGATCCATAGTCGGCCAATATTCGACCTCGACCGCATTGGTTCGCGTCAGCTCAAGCGCCTTGTGATGCGCCTCTGGTGCGAGCGTGATGATGAGATCGAAAGAGGTGTCTTCTAATTCTTCAATCGACCGTGGCTGATGCCTGGTAATCTCGATTCCAATTTCATCCATCACAGCGACGGCGAAAGGGTCGGGTTCGCCGGGCCTTACGCCGGCAGAGCGGACGTAAATACGTTTTCCCATCAGATACCGCAGTATTGCAGCCGCCATCGGCGAGCGGATTGCATTCATATTACATGCGAAGAGGACCGATTGCGGCTGATCCGTGGATCGCTGTTCATTTAAAGCGAAATTCGACCAACTGGGACCGGCTGCGTTCAAGCTATCCCCTTCATTTCCGATCGCGACCCTGTCCGCTCATTAGGCTTATGGCAAATGATTTTTCGCCGCGCAAATTCTGAAGCTTGCAGAAAGCAAAGGTTTAGATAGGGACGCAGGCAAAATTGAAACAAAACCACGGTGGGCAGCCGCTGCGGCGCCCAGATACCTGTAATTTATTGCGCCGAGAGCGGTCATTCAAAAGGATGAGTTCGGGGCACATAGCGAAAATGCTATAAGCCTAAGCTAAGAAGCATCCAACGGCCATAGGGAGACGACCCATGATTTCCAGACGGGTATTCATTGGAGGGACCGCGCTTACTTTTGCAGCACCAGCCGTCCTTCGCGCGCAGACCACGCGCACCCTAAAAATCTCGCACCAGTTTCCGGGCGGCACTATCGACAAAGGTGATTTTCGCGACAGGCTTTGCCGGCGCTTCGCAGCTGAGGTTGAGAAGCGGACCAGCGGCGCGCTGAAATTTGAGATCTACCCCGGCTCATCCTTGATGAAGACGAATGCCCAGTTTTCCGCTTTGCGTAAGGGGGCGCTGGATCTCTCGCTTTACCCCCTTCCCTATGCGGGCGGAGAGGTCCAGGCGTTGAACCTCGGTCTCATGCCCTGTCTCGTGACGACTTATGAGCAAGGCGCCCGGTGGAAAAACGCCGCGATTGGAAAAGCGCTGATGAAAATCGCGTCCGAAAAAGGCGTGAGATTCATTACGTGGATGTGGCAGGCTGGTGGGGTTGCCTCCCGGACGGCTTCGATAAAGGCACCTGACGACGTGAAGGCTGTGAAGGTCCGCGGGGGCAGCCGTGAAATGGACCTGATGCTGGCAGCTGCCGGCGGCCAAATCTCGACGATGCCGTCGAACGAAATCTATCTGGGCATGCAAACCGGCGCGCTGGACGCGGCGCTGACCTCATCGACGAGCCTTATCTCGTTCCGGCTGGAAGAACTTGCGAAAGCGCTCACAACGGCCCGGAAGGGGTCGATCTGGTTCATGTGCGAGCCTCTTCTGATGTCCAAGGACATTTTCGAATCTCTTCCCGCCGGGCAGCAGAAAATCATCGTCGATGTTGGTGAGGAGATGGAAGCCTTCGGAACCGAGGAGGCCAAGAAGGACGACCATGAGGTAGCCAAAATCTACGCTGCCAAAGGCGCAACTGTTGCCGATTTTTCCGCCAGTGATCTTGATAAATGGCGCGTCATCGCGGAGGCGACCGCCTGGAAGGATTTTGCGGCAAAATCGCCGGAAGCTGCCGAGTTGCTCGCGAGCGCGCGGTCGCTTTCCTGATGGACGCCGAGCTGCGGTCGGATGCTATTCTTTCGGAGCCTGATACGGCCTCCGTCAGCGCTGAACAAACAGGCAGCGTAGCCGCGGCCTTTCGGCGCATTACCGGATTTTTCTTCAATCTCGCCGCCCTTGCTCTCATCGCGGCGGGCCTTGAGCTGACCATTGGTGTGGTTGCCAGCCACCTTTTGAAGCGCGGCCTCGAATGGCAGGACGAGATTGAGATCTTCCTGATCGCGGGGGCGGTTTTTATTTCTGCTGCTCATGTTCAGGCTCGGCGGGGCCACATTGGCATCGAGATCTTCGGGGCCTTCCTCTCTGGCCGCTGGCGTCGCCGGCGTCAGCTCCTTATCGACGCTCTCTGCTTCTTGTTTGTGGGATTCGTGGCATGGAAGTCCGGAACTCTGCTGAGTGAAGCTTGGGCGGAAGGCCAGGTTTCGGAATTGACCTGGGCCCCGCCCCTCTACATCCCCTATGCATTGATGACGTTCGGCATGGCACTGCTTGCCATGGAACTCGCGGTTCAAGTTGGGGAGCGGTCCTTGCTCTTGCTGGTGGCCGCGATCGCGGCGCTGGCAGCCCTACTGTTCTGGCAAAGGCCGGTGATGCCGCTGCTGCCGGCTCTCGATCCCGCTATGATCGGCACACTTTATTGCGCCGTCACCTTCCTTGTCATGTTCTCCGGCATCCCGATCGCCTTCGCGCTTGGTCTTGTCGCAACGATCTTTATGTTCCTCTTCATGCCGCGAGCGTCGGTCGACACGATTTCGCAGAATGTTTATGAGGAACTCGCCAATGTCATCATCCTCGCCATCCCGCTTTTTATTCTGAAAGGCGCGGCCATCGGCAGGTCTGATGCGGGGCGCGATCTGTATACCGCTCTCCACGCATGGCTGCATAAAATTCCCGGCGGGCTCGGCATCGCCAATACTGTTGCCTGCGGGCTTTTCGCCGCCATGGCCGGTTCCTCTCCTGCAACCTGCTCGGCGATCGGTTCGGCGGGCATCCCGGAAATGAGGAAGCGGGGCTATTCACCAGGGCTTGCAGCCGGGATAATCGCTGCAGGAGGAACACTTGGGATTCTGCTGCCGCCATCGGTGACGATGCTGCTTTATGCGGTGGCGGCGGAAGTATCGCTTGGCAAGCTTTTCCTGGCCGGGATCGGGCCAGGGCTCATTCTGGTGGTGCTGTTCTCCATCTACGCCGCCTTGAAATTCCGGAGCGAGCGCAGGCAAGCAATGGCGGCGTTCGACAGAGGCGGCGCCCGCACAGCGATCCTCGACGAGCATGCGTATAGCTTGCGGGAAAAGATTGGGATGCTGCTCTGGGTAGCCCCCTTCGTATCCATTCTTGCAGGCGTCATGGTCGTGCTCTACGCCGGATGGGCTACCCCCTCCGAGACCGCGGGAGTGGGAGCGGTGCTCGCGCTTCTCGTGATCGGCATCATGTATGGCGTGTGGCGGCCGGCGAGGCTGATGCCGATCATCACCGGGACCATGCGCGAAAGCTCCATGCTTCTGCTCATCATCGGTTTCTCACTTCTCTATTCCTACGTGATGAGCTATCTGCACATATCGCAAAGTGCTGCGGTTTGGCTCACCTCATTGGGTCTTTCGAAATGGGCGCTGCTGGCGGCGATCCTGCTTTTTGTCGTGGTGCTGGGCTTCTTTCTCCCGCCGGTTTCCATCATCCTGATGACTGCGCCAATCATCCTGCCGCCAATAAAGGCGGCTGGATTTGACCTGATCTGGTTCGGCGTGGTCATGACAATCGTCATGGAAATGGGTCTCATTCATCCGCCCGTTGGCCTTAATCTCTTCGTGATCAAAAACATAGCACCCGACATCCCGCTCGCTAAAGTGATGTGGGGGGCGCTACCCTTCGTCTTCCTGATGTTCCTTGCAATCTTGCTCATCTGCATCTTCCCCGGTATCGCGTTACAGCTCCCTCGCCTCATCGACTAGCGCACAATGTGTTGAATGCGATAGTTCGCCCTCTTCCGAAGTTGCGGGGGATGGGATTTAGGGCGCGGGCATTACCTAATTGGGATGACCGCAGAGTGTTTACTTGGCGCAGGCCGCCGCCTTCATTGGCGATCCTGGGCGCTCCAACATGCTTGCCTGCCCTCTTGGTGGGCCAGCTGTTTAGTAATATCCATTATGAACGCAGCCGCGTGCCTCGGTGGATCGAAATGGCGATCACTGTATTATCTAGGGCGCTTTCATGAAGAAGCCTGGCTCGTGCGGCCATGTCGCAAAGGATTTGCCGTCTTCCAAGTGGCGAGGCGCAGCGTTCTGATTTGGGAAAGCCGCGCTGCCCGGCTGCCCAATAGAGGCTAACGGAAATTGATGTCCGAACTCGATAATTCCCGCTTAAGCCAGCCGGGGGCGGAGCCTCCGGCGATCCTTATCGCACCTTCGGTTTTGTCGGCAGATTTCACGCGCCTTGGCGACGAGGTCCGCGCGGTGGATGCGGCGGGCGCTGATTGGATCCATGTGGATGTGATGGACGGCCGATTTGTGCCCAATATCACTATAGGGCCTGTCGTATTGGAAGCCATCCGGCGTTCGACCGCAAAACCCCTCAATGTACATCTTATGATCATCGAGCCGGAGCGCTACCTCAGCCTCTTCGCCAAGGCAGGCGCAGATCACTTGCTTGTCCAGGCAGAGCCCGGCTCTACAATCCATCTCCATCGAACGCTGACGAAAATCCGGGAGCTTGGCAAGAAGGCGGGGGCGGTGCTGGACCCGGCGAGCCCGCCGGAGTTCATTGAATATGTTTTGCATCTCTGTGACATAATCTTGGTAATGACGGTGAATCCCGGATTTGGCGGCCAGGCCTTCCTGCCCGAGATGCTGCCCAAGATCCGGCGCCTTCGAGCGATGTGCAACGAGCGCGGCTTGGATCCGGTCATCGAGGTCGATGGTGGAGAAAACGTCACGACGGCTGCACAGGCGGCGGCGGCTGGAGCGACGGCCATTGTCGCCGGTTCGGCTATTTTCGGCACTGAGGACTATGCGGCAGCAATAGCCGCGATCCGGGCGAACAGTAATGCTGCGAGGTCCCAGTCATGAGCCTAACCCCGGCCCAGCCTGCCAACGAGCAGGATGCTCTCAAGCGCGCAGCCGCCCAGGCAGCAGTGGAACTGGTAGAGGATGGCATGATCATCGGTCTCGGCAGTGGTACCACGGCGGCCTTCGCTGTAGAGGCACTCGCTGAGCTCCATCGGCAAGGCTTACGTTTCGCCGGCATTCCCACCTCTGAACGCACAGCCGCGCGAGCGAAGGCGTTGGGCATTCCCCTCTCTTCATTCGGCGAGCATAGGCAGATCGATCTCACAATCGATGGCGCGGACGAAGTGGAACGAGGCACACTCAATCTGATCAAAGGACTTGGCGGCGCATTATTGCGCGAGAAGATTGTTGCCGCGGCCAGCCGGCGCCTCGCAATCGTCGCCGACGGGTCCAAGATGGTAGATCGGTTAGGTACTCGCGCGCCGCTTCCTGTAGAGATCGTCGCCTTCGGACTAGAAGCAACTCGTTTAAGTCTCGAAGTGCTGGGCGCGAGCACGAAGCTGCGCATGTCCGCGGCTGGTGAACCCTTTGTAACCGACGGTGGCAACCGCATTCTCGACTGCTGCTTCGATCCTATCGCCGATCCAGCACGGCTTGAGGAGCGCATTAGGCGCGTGGTTGGCGTGGTCGAAAGCGGACTTTTTATCGGACGCGCTGATCCGGTTTTCGTTGCCGATGCGGCAGGCGTTCACCGCCTCGACAGCGCACGCGCCCATCGTGGCAGTCCGCCGATTCTAGTCATCATGGGAGTATCGGGGACCGGCAAGTCAACGATCGCGCAAGAACTCGTTATGCGCCTCGGCTGGGCCTTTGAGGAGGGCGACTTACTCCATCCCGAGGCTAACATCGCCAAGATGCATGCCGGAATTCCGCTAATGGATGCGGACCGCCAACCCTGGCTCGAGCGCGTAGCAGCCTGGATCGACGGGCAGCGTGCCGAGAAGCAGCCGGGAATCATAACCTGCTCTGCGCTTAAGCGATCCTACCGGCAGATCATCATCGGCGACCGGCCAGAAGTAAGGCTGGTCTACCTTCGTGCGGGCCGGGACCTCATCGCTGAACACTTGGCCGGTCGCATTGGCCATTTCATGCCCGCAAGCCTGCTGCAAACCCAGATCGACACTCTTGAGGAACCGGATCCGGGCGAGGAGCCTCTGACTTTCGATGCAGGACAGGCTCCGGGCCACATCGCCGAAGAGATCATCAGGCTCCTCGGCGCTTCCGCAATTGTCAGCCAGAGCGTGTCACGCGCATAGACATTACTGGGCGGCTCTACAAGCGCCGCTCTGGCACCATTGAAAAAAGGGAGCCTAATCCTTCCGCCATAGTCGGATGGGTCAGAATGGCCTCCCGCAAGGCGCTGTATGGCAACCCCGCCAGCATAGCTGTCTGCACCACGGATACCACCTCGCCAGCTTCGGCGCCGATCATCGTGAAGCCGAGAATGCGGTCGTCGTGCGCGGCGATGAGCGCCTTCATAAAGCCCTGCATTTCGCCGGTCGTGTGTGCGCGAAGGACGGCACTCATCGGCAGTCTCGCGACCCGCGTTTCTATACCTTGACGCCTTGCATCACCTTCGCTCAATCCCACCCGTGCCAGCGGGGGGTCCGTGAACATGCAGTAGGGAACCAACCGGCCGCGCGTCGTGCGGTTGCCTCCGGCCATACTGTCTCGAATGACCCGGAAATCGTCGAAGGATACGTGCGTGAATTGCGGGCTGCCGGCACATTCTCCAATCGCCCAGACTTGCGGAGCAGTAGTTTCCAGCCGTTCATTGACCTTGACGTAGCCGCGGCCGTCCAACTCAACTCCGGCCGCATCGAGTCCGATGCCTGCGGTGTTTGGAATGCGTCCTGCTGCAACTAGGATATCGCTACCCTCGATCGTCTGCTTACCTGACGGCGCACGCACCGTAAGGCTTACGCCCTCGCCTGACCGTCCACGCACATTAAGTACCTCTGCCGTCAACAGAATCTCAATTCCTTCAGCGCTGAGGATCTGGCGCATCTCGTCTGCGACGTCAGCATCCTCCCGCTCCGCGATCTGAGGCCCTTGCTCGATGATCGTGACGCGGCTGCCGAAGCGGCGAAAGGCCTGAGCCAGTTCGAGGCCGACATACCCACCTCCGAGGACGATCAAGTGGAACGGCAAATAGTCGAGTTCCAGCGCCTCGATGTTTGTGAGCGGTTTGGCTGCTTCCAGGCCAGGTACGCCCGGAATGGCCGAGTGCGTCCCGGTATTGACGAAGACCTGATCGGCTGAGACCAGGCGCTCGCCGCCACCGTTAAGCTGCACTTCGAGCGTTTTCGGTGCCACGAAATGCCCCGTTCCCATGATCAGCTCGACGCCGCTCGCTTTAAATTCCCGCAAGTCCCCCGCGACCAAGTTCTCGACCATGTTGCGCTTTCGCTGACGGACCTTGGCCATGTTGGTCGAAACGGGACCTGTTAGCGAGCCGAAATTCTCCGCGTGGCGCACCAAACTGGCCACTTTCGCGCTCCAGATTACGTTCTTGCTGGGGAGGCAGTTGATATTGTGGCAGGAGCCGCCAACCCACCGGCGTTCTACCAGAGCAGTACGCCGCCCTGACCCCGCCAGATGCCAAGCAAGGATCATGCCGCCATTTCCACTGCCAAGTATGAGGGCTTCAAACCGTTCCGGCTCAGGCATGTTTGTCTCCTGCGTGCCCAGAGAACGTCACTCCGACATATTCAGCAAGATCAGCCGCCGCCCTGTGCCGAATGGGGGATGGGGCCAGTGAGCTGGCCATTTGGGAGGAGCCGCTCCGGATAGGGTCCACCTCCCCCGCCCCAAGCTTGGAAGTACTGAGATCCTGCGCCATAGGGGCTCATCCTGGGGTCTTCAATAAAGAACGCGACCTGCGTAGCCTTTGCGGGAAGAGTGCCGTTTACAGCGTTCACGTCGTAGACAAGGTTCGCATTCTCCATGCGCGGGTTCTCTAAAGTAACTTCCATGTGCTCCGCTTTACCGGTGTCGGAGCCAAAAGATTGCATAATCGCCTTCGGAGGATTCTTCTCCATCGCTTCTTTATGGCTGTCCCACAGTTTGACAAAGCTCTGATTGCTCATGTGACCCGCCATTGGAGCTGGCTTGTCTCCAAAATAAACCGTCGAGGGCGAAGACAATGTTAGCTTGCCGTCCTTATAGGTGGTGCTTGTGGCGGTTTGCATGAACATCATCCGCGAATTTTCGCCGGATTTCTCCGGAGCCGTTGATTGTTCAGCAGCAGCGGATCTTTCTGCCGCTGCTGACTTCTCTGCAGCCGCGACCGCAGACCACGCAAAGCCAAGCGCTAGCATTGCTAGGCCCGGTATGTAGATGTATGGGATGGTTCTCACTTTAAGCCTCCTCCATGGAAGACGACAAGCGCTGCAGCGCGCCGTAAGAGTACTGTAGTGGCAGATTACATCTCCTGGAGTAACATCATGAAATGGATTTTATAAAACAGTCATGAGTGGTAAACAGTATATTCAGTAATGCTGCGGAATTATTTGAGTACCTTCTGATCATAAGTATCTTTTCAAAAAGAAAAGTCTGATTTAAAAAGAACAGCTATAGCTAATTTAATAAGAATAGTTAGACTTACGGTGAAAGGGGAACGCTTAGCCACGGGTCACATCACCAGAAACAGTAGCTGCGACTGAAGGCAATGCAGAGATTTTCGCCTGGCTCGTTATGGATACCTCAACCAAATACGCTGAGATCGTTTGTGATCCGCTCCCCTTTGATTCAGCCTGGAGGCCACGACTATTTGAGGGCGCGTTGTCATAGTGCATGCGCGCCTCTGGCCAGGAGATGCTGGGCCGCTTTTGCCTACCCGCGTAGCGTTGATACTCGGAATGCTGATACTCGGGATGAAGGTGGCCAAGTAAGTAACAGTTCAGGCGAGTGGAAACATTCGGCCGAACAAATTGTTCGGTTAATCTAAACCGCCGGTTCAGGCGGAGTGCAGTGCGGCTCCGGTACACCAATGAACGAGGTAGTGGCTATGACTGCGGCCCATCCCGCCAACCGCCAGGCACCACCCGCAACTATCATAATTTTCGGTGCGGCCGGAGACCTCACGAAACGGCTTGTCGTCCCGGCACTTTACAACCTCGTTCGTGCCGGCAGGCTTTCGGACAGGTTCTCCGTCATTGGAGTGGACCATAATCCTCTCAATAGCAGCGTCTGGCGTCAGCATTTGAGCGATCAAATGCTGGATGCCGTGCAAGGAGGTGGAGGCGAGTTTGAGGCGCAGCAAATCGATAAGCGGGCTTGGGACTGGCTGGTGAGCCGGATGCGCTATCTCCGCGGCGACTTCACGGATCCCGGGACCTACACAGAGATCAAGGAAATACTGGCGGAGGTTGATGGCGAGTCCCGGGCGGATGGCAATGCCTTGTTCTATCTTGCCACGGCCGACCGCTTCTTCTGTGAGATCATCCATCAGCTTGGCCGCGCCGGTCTGACGGCACAATCTGAGGGAGCATGGCGGCGGGTCATTGTCGAGAAGCCATTTGGCCATGATCTGCCCTCGGCTCAGGCTCTGAACAAGGGTATCCTTGAGGTCCTTTCCGAGGACCAGATCTACCGCATCGATCATTTCCTCGGCAAAGAACCGGTTCAAAACATAATGGTCTTGCGGTTTGCCAACGGTATCTTCGAGCCGATTTGGGGCCGTAACCTAATCGATCATGTGCAGATCACCGTAGCCGAGACTGTCGGCGTTGAAGAGCGGGGCCGCTTCTACGAGCGAACCGGGGCCTTGCGGGATATGGTGCCAAACCATTTGTTCCAGCTGCTCGCCATGATCGCGATGGAACCGCCCAACTGTTTCGGCGCAGATGCCGTACGTTCAAAGAAGACCGAGCTCTTTGAAGCCATTCATCCGATTGCACCCAGTGATGCGGTACGCGGTCAATATGGACCAGGCGTAATACGCGGGCATCCGGTGCCGGGGTACAGGCAAGAACCAGATGTGGCGCCGGACTCTACAGTCGAGACCTATGTCGCGCTCAAACTTGGAATTGACAATTGGCGCTGGGCAGGCGTGCCTTTCTATCTTCGCACGGGCAAGCACCTGTCAGGCAGGGTGACAGAGATCGCTGTTCAGTTCAAGCGCGCTCCCCATCTCATGTTCTGCGACACCCCAGTCGAGAGTCTGCCCCCCAACCTGCTAACGCTGCGCATCCAGCCTAACGAAGGATTGTCGATCTCCTTCAACGCCAAACGGCCTGGACCAGAAATCAACATCGAAGGCGTCGCGATGGATTTCTCCTATCGCGACTATTTCGATCCATTGGCAGCTGTTGGCTACGAGACGTTGATCTATGATTGCCTGCTCGGCGATGCGACGCTCTTTCAAAGAGCGGACACTGTCGAAGCAGCTTGGCGGGCTGTACAGGGACTGATCGAGGCATGGGGCAGCGATCAAGCGCCGGACTTTCCCAATTACGCGAGCGGAAGCCCTGGGCCCGAGGAAGCGGACAATCTGCTTGCTCGCGACGGCCGTAAATGGCTGCCAGTCGAGCCTCATCATTCGCACCCGGGGCGCAGCTCATGAACGCATCCCGGAAAATCTCGCTGCTGCTCGCGGACGTCGATGGCACTCTCGTTACACACGAAAAAATCCTCACTGAGCGCGCACGTAATGCGGTCCATGGCCTCCACCGGGCGGTGATTCGTTTTGCGATCACAAGCGGGCGCCCGCCCAAGGGCATGGCCATGCTCATCGAGCCGCTCGCCCTAGACACCCCGATTGCTGGGTTCAATGGTGGGCTTTTCGTGCATCCCGACCTCACCATTATAGAGGAGCGAGACCTCGCTCCTGATGTCGCGCGGCAAGCCGTGAATATCATCCAGCAGCACGGACTCGACGCATGGGTTTACTCCGGCAATGACTGGTTGGTGCGGGACGTGAACGCGCCGCACGTGGACCGTGAGGCGTGGACCGTGAAATTCCAGCCGAAAGTAGTCAAGGATTTCGGGAGCGCACTCGATAAGGCGGTCAAGATCGTGGGCGTAAGCGACGATCTCGAAAGGGTCAAGCGCTGCGAGTCCGATTCGCAGACCGCATTGGGCAAGCGCGCGACGGCCGCTCGCTCGCAGCCCTACTATCTCGACGTTACCCATCCCGACGCGAATAAGGGTTTCGTCGTGACGTATCTCTCTCGCGAACTCGGAATACCGGAAGAAGAAATCGCAACCATCGGCGATCAGCCGAATGATGTGTTGATGTTCAAGCGGTCGGGATTCAGCATCGCCATGGGCAACGCCAGCGAGGAGGTGAAGCGGCAAGCGAGTGCCGTGACTGACTCGTATGACAATGAAGGCTTCGCCAAAGCAGTCGAGCGCTTCCTGCTGAACGCTGAGGCCGCAAAGGAGATGGCACGATGAAGGCGACTCAAAAGCTAGACAATTTGGGTCAGAGCCTATGGCTCGACAACATCACGCGAGCCTTGTTGAAAACGGGTACGCTCAACCGCTACCTCAGCGAGCTTTCCGTAACCGGGCTGACATCCAACCCGACCATTTTTGATCACGCCATCAAGAACAGCGGGGACTACGACGCTACCATCCAGAAATTGCGTAAGGAGGGCAGATCGGGTGAGGAACTCTTTTTTGAATTAGCTTTGGAAGATATCACAGCGGCGGCGGACTTATTCCGTCCGATCCATGACCGGACTCTAGGGGTCGATGGCTGGGTTTCGCTCGAGGTCTCGCCCCTGCTGGCTCACGACACCAAAGCCACGATCGCGGTGGCAAGAGAACTGCATAGCCGCGCAGGACGCCCAAATGTTCTGATCAAGATCCCGGGTACGAAGGAGGGTCTCCCGGCAATAGAAGAGTCGATCTTTGCCGGAGTGCCTGTCAACGTCACGCTTCTGTTCTCCCGCGAGCAGTACTTGGCTGCTGCGGAAGCGTACATGCGCGGGATTGAGCGCCGGATTGATGCGGGCCTCAGTCCCTGCGTCGGCTCGGTCGCATCGGTGTTTATCAGCCGCTGGGACGTGGCTGTCGAGAACGAAGTGCCGGACACGCTAAGGAATCTGCTGGGCATCGCGATCGCTAAGCGCATCTACAAGGCGTACTACGCTGTGCTGGCTTCGCCGCGCTGGATGCGTGCTTACAATGAGGGTGCCCGGCCGCAAAGGCTGCTATGGGCCAGCACCGGCACCAAGGACCCTAAAGCTTCCGACATCCTCTATATCAAAGCTCTGGCCGCGCCCTTCACCGTGAACACTATGCCGGAGGGGACTTTAAAGGCCTTCGCGGATCACGGTGAAGTCGATGCAACGATGCCGGCCCGTGGCGGTGACAGCGAGGATGTGCTGACCCAGTTCACTAAGGCCGGGATCGATGCGGGCGCACTGGCGGCGAGGCTGCAGGACGAAGGGGCGAAATCATTCGTCAAATCGTGGAATGACCTTATGGGTGTCATCGAGTCCAAATCCGCCGTTCTGGAAAAGACTGGTTAAGCCGGTGAGCACAGCGTCGCTCCTGGATTTTGCGAAAGTGCAGGCGCCCCTCCCGGCTCCACCTTTGGCGCGCGTCCCTGTTCGCCGAGTTCTAGTGGCTGATATAGGGGGGACCAATGTCAAGCTCCTCGTCACCGGCGAAACTGAGCCGCGCAAGCTTAAATCCGGGCCTAAGCTTACGCCTGAGCTGATGATGTCCGGGATCAAGCAGCTCATTCCCGATTGGGAGCACGACGCCGTATCAATCGGTTATCCCGGACCTGTTCTCGACGGGCGCCCTGTTTCTGATCCGCGAAATCTTGGAAGCAGCTGGGTAGGATTCGATTTTTCGGCTGCGTTCGGCCGACCCGTAAAAATCGTGAATGACGCTGCTATGCAGGCGATTGGCAGCTATCAGTCCAGAAAAATGCTTTTTCTCGGCCTGGGAACAGGGCTGGGAGCTGCCATGATCATCGACGGCCTCGTTGAACCGATGGAACTGGGCCACCTCCCTTACAAGAAGGGGACTTACGAGGATTACGTGGGCCAGCGCGGACTCGAGCGCAATGGCAAGAAGCAATGGCGCCTCGACGTTGCGGATGTGGTGGGGCATTTGATCGCCGCTCTCCAACCCTCGGACACCGTCATTGGCGGAGGCAACGTCTGCAAACTTAAGGAACTGCCGCCGCATTGCCGAGCAGGCGAAAATGCGAATGCCTTCGAGGGCGGGTTCCGGCTGTGGGACTCTGAAGATTCCGAGGGCACAAGAGTACGTATCCGCAGCCTGAGCGGGAGGCCTGGAATGTCAATAATCGATGAATGGCGCACTGGGGAGCCTGCTCGCAAAAGGCCAGCGTGGAAGGCTCTTGAAGACCATTATAAGAAACTCCGGGACATCCATCTGCGAGAGCTCTTTGCGGATGATCTCGCACGTGGACAGCGGATGGCCGTGGAAGCCGTTGGCGTTTACTTGGACTACTCGAAAAATCGCATCAGCGATAAAACGCTCAAACTTCTTCTCGATCTCGCAGAACAGTCCGGTCTACGCGCACGGATTGACGCCATGTTCCGGGGCGAGAAGATTAACACTACCGAAAATCGCGCTGCCTTGCATGTCGCGCTTCGCGCACCGGAAGGGACGTCAATCACAGTTGATGGCCAGAATGTCGTGCCGGAGGTGCATGCCGTGCTCAACAAGATGGCCGATTTTTCGCAGCGCGTCCGCGACGGCGAGTGGAAAGGTTACTCCGGCAAACGGATAAGGAACGTCATCAATATTGGTATCGGTGGCTCCGATCTTGGCCCCGTTATGGCGTATGAGGCGCTCAAATATTACAGCGACCGCGCCATGACGTTCCGCTTCGTTTCCAACATTGACGGCACCGATCTTGTCGAGGCGGCCCGTGATCTTGATCCGGCAGAAACCCTCTTCATCGTCTCCTCGAAAACATTCACGACGCCGGAGACAATGACGAACGCGCACAGCGCGCGCGAATGGTTGCTGCGGGGACTGGGCGGCGACGCCAAGGCGATCGCCAAACACTTCGTCGCGGTGTCGACAAACGCTTCGAAGGTTTCCGAATTCGGCATTGATACGGCCAATATGTTCGAATTCTGGGACTGGGTTGGCGGGCGCTACTCCGTAGATTCCGCCATCGGCCTTTCGACCATGATCGCCATCGGTCCGGAAAACTTTGGTGAGATGCTTCGCGGCTTCCATGAAATGGACGACCACTTCCGCACCGCGCCCTTCGAGCAGAATTTGCCGGTGCTAATGGGAGTACTGTCGGTCTGGTACAACAACTTTTTCGGGGCGGAGACCCACGCAGTATTGCCTTACGAGCAGTACCTCAAGCGCTTTCCTGCCTATCTCCAGCAGCTCACGATGGAGAGCAATGGCAAACATGTTACGCTCGTCGGACGGAAGGTGGATTATCAAACCGGGCCTATCTACTGGGGCGAGCCGGGCACCAATGGTCAGCACTCGTTCTACCAACTGATTCACCAAGGGACGCGGCTCATCCCTTGCGATTTCATCGCCTTCGAGCAGGCGCTGAATCAGCTCGGACGCCACCATGACATGCTGGTGGCGAACGTGTTCGCGCAGGCGGAGGCGCTTGCCTTCGGCAAGACACGTGAGGAAGTGGAAGCCGAAGGGACGCCGGATTGGCTCGTTCCTCACCGGACCTTTGAAGGCAACCGGCCATCAAACACCATTCTTATGGAACGCCTGACTCCGGCCGCGCTCGGAAAGCTGGTCGCGCTCTACGAACATAACGTCTTCACGCAGGGAGTGATCTGGGACATCAACTCCTTCGATCAGTGGGGCGTCGAGCTAGGGAAGGTACTCGCTCAACGCATCATCGCAGAACTCGAAGGAGAGGGCGGCAGCAAGCCCGGCCATGATAGCTCCACAAGCAATTTAATCGCGCGGTATCGCAAAGCAAAGGCAGCTCACGATGGCAGCAGGATTCGATAAGCAGCTCTATGTCTTGCCCTTCGACCACCGGGCTTCGTTCCAGTCTAAGATGTTCGGTTGGAAGGGGACACTTAGCGCGGAGCAGACCGCGGAAATAGCCAACGCCAAACAGGTCATTTACGACGGTTTCCGCGTGGCTGTAGCTGATAGGGTGCCAAGGGACAAGGCTGCAATTCTCGTGGACGAGCGATTTGGCGCTGGCATTCTGCGCGACGCTGCAGCTCAGGGATACATGACCGCCTGCCCGGCTGAGAAGTCTGGGCAGGACGAATTCGAGTTCGAGTTTGGCGAGGATTTTGCCAAGCATATCGAAGCCTTCCAGCCAACCTTCTGCAAGGTTCTGGTGCGCTACAATCCGGAAGGCGATGAGGCTTTGAACCGGCGGCAGGCCGCGCGCCTAAAGCGCTTGTCCGACTATCTTCGCGGCAAGAAACGAAGCCGCTTCATGTTTGAGCTGCTGGTCCCGCCTGAGCAGGAAGAACTCGACCAGGTCCACGGGGACAAGAAGGCATATGATCGGGAGCTAAGGCCGCGTCTGATGGTGGGTGCCATCCGCCAGCTTCAGAACCAAGGCGTCGAGCCGGATCTGTGGAAAATCGAGGGTCTCGATCGGCGCGAAGACTGCGAGCAGATCGTGGCGACTGCGCAGAGGGATGGCCGCGGCCACGTTAGCTGCATCGTATTGGGCCGGGGCGAGGACGAGAAACAGGTTCACGAGTGGCTGGAGGTAGCCGCTGGTGTTCCCGGTTTTGTTGGCTTCGCGGTCGGCCGCACGGTCTGGTGGGAACCGCTCATCAACTGGCGCGCGGGAAAGATCAGCCGGGACGCTGCCGCCAACGAGATCGCTCGCCGCTACGGCGCGTTTGCCGCCACATACGAAAAGGCGCGCGCTACCGGAAAGGCTCATGCCTCGTAGGCGAACGGCGTCGCTGGCGCCCTGAAGCTGGGAGCCGCGATCCAGCTTTAAGCAAGGAGAATGTCATGCAACTCGGGATGGTTGGCCTTGGCAGAATGGGAGCCAATATGGTGCGGCGCCTCCTCAAAGACGGCCACCAATGCGTGGTTTTTGACATGTCGCCGAAGGCTAAAGACGTGCTGGTGAAGGAAGGCGCTAGAGAATCCACCTCGCTTGAAGATATGGCGGCAAAATTGGAGAAGCCCCGAGCAGTGTGGTTGATGGTTCCCGCCGCGGCCGTCGACACCACCATTTCCAGCTTGGTGCCGCACCTGGAGAGTGGCGACATTCTCATCGATGGCGGCAACTCCTACTATGTGGATGACATCCGGCGTTCCCGCGAGCTCGCATCGAAACGTATCAACTACGTAGACGTGGGAACCAGCGGCGGTGTCTGGGGCCTTGAGCGCGGGTACTGCATGATGATCGGCGGTCCTGATCAGGCCGTGAAGTATCTCGATCCCATCTTCAAGACGCTGGCGCCGGGGCCGGGAGAGATCCCGCGCACGCCAGGACGCGAGCGCCTTGGCGGCACCGCCGAACTTGGCTACCTTCATTGCGGTCCGGGCGGCGCTGGCCATTTCGTCAAGATGGTTCATAACGGCATCGAGTACGGTGTTATGGCCGCCTACGCCGAGGGACTGAATATCCTGAAGAACGCCGGAGCAGGCAAAGAAAAGCGCACGATTGATGCGGAGACCACGCCGCTGCGCGATCCTGAGCTCTATCAGTACGACTTCGACTTACGGGACATCGCCGAAGTCTGGCGGCGCGGCAGCGTGATTGCTTCGTGGCTGCTGGATCTTTCGGCGGCAGCCTTGGCGAAGGACCCCTCTCTTGCGGAATTTGGCGGGAGAGTTTCGGATTCCGGTGAAGGCCGCTGGACCATAAAGGCCGCTATCGACGAGGCAGTGCCAGCGCCCGTGCTCTCCTCTGCCTTATTTGAGCGTTTCAGCTCACGAGGTGAAGCCGATTTTGCAGACAAGCTGTTATCGGCAATGCGCTACGAGTTCGGCGGCCATTTGGAGAAACCCAGCAATTAGCACGGCGCAGTCGCCGAACCCCCAATGCGGCCGCAAGAGGCGCTAATGAAGATCGAAATATTTGCTGACTCCAACAGTGCCGCTCAGGGAGCCGCGCGTCTTGTTGCCGCCGAGGCCCGGAAAGCCGTTGCCGAGCGCGGCCAATTTGTCGTGGCTTTTAGCGGCGGCCACACGCCATGGCTCATGCTGCGCGACCTTGCGGATGAAGACCTGCCCTGGGATAAAGTTCACATCGTGCAGGTAGACGAGCGGGTGGCGCCAACCGGAGACCGCGATAGAAATCTCACTCACATGCGGGAAAGCCTGCTCGATCATGCCCCGGTGCCTCCCGACCAGGTCTACGCGATGCCCGTCGAAGCAGCCGATCTCAATTCGGCAGCCGCGCAATATGAGCACACACTGCAGAGCCTGGCCGGTTCGCCGCCGGTGCTCGATCTAGTGCATCTCGGTCTTGGACCCGATGGCCATACTGCTTCTCTTGTGCCGGTTGACCCAGTCCTCGAAGTTGTTGACGCTGACCTCGCTTTGACTGGGCCCTATCAGGGACATCCGCGAATGACCTTGACCTACCCCATCCTCAACCGCTCCCGCCGCATTCTTTGGCTCGTGACTGGCGGCGAGAAGGCCGGAATGCTCGTTCGCTTGCTTAACGGCGACCAGTCAATTCCAGCGGGGCGAGTCCGTCAGGACAGGGCACTGGTATTGGCCGACCGGGAGGCAGCAAAAGGCGTGGATGAAAGCGTCAGATCGGAGGCGAAAACATGATTGAAGCCGCCACTCTTCAAAAAGCTCCTGCCAGCTCAATGACGCCTGAGCAACTGGATCAGCTCTCCATCAATACTATTCGTACGCTCTCGATCGATGCCGTTCAACAAGCAAACTCGGGACATCCCGGGACCCCGATGGCGCTTGCCCCGCTCGTGTACACGATCTGGAACCGGGTAATGCGCTTCGATCCTATGGATCCGATCTGGCCTAACCGCGACCGCTTCCTGCTCTCGAATGGGCACGCATCGATGTTGTTATGGTCCGTTCTCCATCTGACCGGAACGCGCGCGGTGAACGCTGAATATGAACGGCTCGGTAAACCGTCAGTTTCGCTCGAAGATATCCGCCATTTCCGCCAGCTCGATAGCAAAGCGCCCGGTCATCCGGAGTATCATTGGACCTCCGGTGTTGAGGCCACAACTGGCCCGCTGGGGCAGGGCGTCGCCACCAGCGTCGGCATGGCCATCGCCCAAAAGTGGCTTGCCACCCGATACAACCGGCCCGGCTTCGAGATCTTCGATTACAACATCTACACCATTTGCGGCGATGGCGACATGATGGAGGGTGTCTCCTCGGAAGCGGCCTCACTGGCCGGCCATCTCCAACTCGATAATCTCTGTTGGATCTATGACAACAACCACATCACCATCGAGGGAAAGACCCAGATCACCTTCACGGAAGATATCGCAGTTCGATTTCAAGCCTATGGCTGGAATGTCCTCCGTGTGGGCGATGCGAATGATCTCGGCCTCATCGAACACGCATTGAACGTTTTTCGCGATACCAAAGGACGGCCAACCTTCATCATCCTTGACAGCCACATCGGCTACGGTTCGCCTCATAAACACGACACAGCTGCAGCTCACGGCGAACCTCTCGGCGAGGAGGAGGTCCGGCTGGCGAAGCGGTTTTACGGCTGGCCAGAAGACGCGAAGTTTCTTGTTCCCGACGCTGTGCGCAAGAATTTCGCCGACGGCGTAGGCGCGCGGGGATCCCAGGCGCGGCGGCAGTGGACGGAACTCTTCGGGGCCTATCAACGCAAATTTCCAAAGCTAGCCACTGAAATTGAGCAGATGCAACGGCGCGAGCTGCCGGAGGGTTGGGACCGCAATCTTCCGGTCTTTCCCGCCAGCGCTAAGGGAATCGCAGGGCGGGATGCCTCGGGGCAGGTGCTGAATGTGCTTGGCCAGAACATTCCTTGGCTTGTGGGCGGGTCAGCAGACCTTGGCACTTCAAACAAGACTACGCTGAAGTTTGAGGGCGCGGGGGACTTCGAGCCTGGCAATTACGGCGGCAGAAACCTGCATTTCGGAATTCGAGAGCATGGCATGATGGCAGCCGTCAACGGGCTCTCTCTATCGAAGCTCAGGGCCTTCGGCGCGACCTTCTTTATATTTAGCGACTACGCCCGGCCTGCCATCCGGCTTGCCGCCATTATGGAACTGCCCACAATTTTCATTTTCACGCATGACGCCATGGGGGATGGCGAGGACGGCCCCACCCACCAGCCTGTAGAGCAGCTCCCTTCGATGCGCGCGATTCCTGGGCTGACTGTGATCAGGCCTGCCGACGCCAATGAGGTCGTAGAAGCCTATCGCTATATCATGCCGCTCCGGCACAAGCCTGCAGCCCTGGCGCTCTCGCGTCAGCCACTGCCAACATTGGACCGGAGCAAATACGCACCGGCCTCGGGCCTCGCGCGCGGGGCGTATGTACTTTCCGATGCTCCGGCTGGGAACCCCGAAGTTATCCTCATTGCTTCGGGCAGTGAAGTCCGCCTTGCCGTTGAAGCCCACGAGCAACTTTTGGCTGAGGGCATTCGATCCAGAGTGGTCTCCATGCCCTCGTGGGACATATACGAACACCAGCCGCAGGAATACCGGGATAGCGTGCTTCCGCCTGATGTGACGGCTCGGGTCGCGATAGAGCAGGCTTCGACTTTTGGTTGGGAGCGATATGTGGGCTGGAAGGGCAGCGTTATCGGTATGAATACTTTTGGAGCATCGGCTCCCCTCAAGGAGCTACAGAAGAAATTTGGCTTCGAGCCCGAGCGCGTCATAGGCGTCGTGAAAGAGCTGCTCGGCAGGAAATGATGCAGGCTGCGTAGCAAGCGATCACGCTTAAGATGAAGATCGAGACCTCGAGTTCGAAGTGTTCGCTAAAGGATGCAGCAGCCGTCACCCTCGCGGCTGACGATCTCGAGGCTCTGTTCCTGCCCAGCTACGGGATGCTTGGAGCCTCGCTTCGCCATAAGGGCGAGGAGATTTTGGGGCGCGTTGAAGACCTTGAGAGCGCTGCCCTGAAGGGGAGCGCTGCCGGAATTCCCCTTCTGCATCCCTGGGCTAACCGCCTCGCTGGCTATAGCTACCGTGCAGCGGGGCAGGACGTGAGTCTCGATCCCGCCTCCCCGGTGCTGCATTTCGACGAAAATGGACTGCCGATCCACGGTGTGCCCTGGCCCTTACTTCAATGGAACGTGATTGACGCGGAGCAAGATCGGGTTACAGCGCGGCTTGAGTGGTCCCGCCAGGATTTGCTTGCCGTTTTTCCGTTCCGCCATTGGCTGGAATTGGCCGCATCGCTCGCCTCCGATGCATTGACACTTGAGACAACGCTTGCTGCCCACGGAGATGGCCCTGTTCCGGTGAGCTTCGGTTTTCATCCCTATCTGAGGCTGCCAGGAGTTTCACGCGCGGATTGGCGGCTGCATCTGCCCCCAATGCGAAGGATCGTACTCGATTGGAAGGGCATTCCGATTGGAGAGGAAACGCCTTTCGCTGGACTAGATGCAAAGCTTGGGGAACTAGATCTCGACGATGGTTTTGCTCTGTTCGATGAACAGGCAATCTTCTCCCTCGCTTGCGCTCGGCGCCGCATCTCAATTGAATGGGTTGCGGGTTTTAACTACGCGCAAATCTACGCTCCAAAGAACAAGGAGTACGTGGCAATCGAACCAATGACCGCGCCTACTAATGCCCTCAGGTCTGGGAATGGCCTCCAGCTGGTGGAAGCGGGAGGCACATTTCGCGCGGCGTTCAGGATACGAATCGAAGCGTTTGGGCCGGAGCGGCAGTGAGGAACCGTACGCGTTGAAACCGCTGCGGATGGTGCTGGGCTCGATCTGAAGGGGCTGTGGGAAGCGCACATATGCTGGAAATGAAATGGCCCTAGGAATCGAAGACTATGCCATTATCGGCAATTGCAAAACCGCGGCTCTGGTTGGCAGCGACGGGTCGATTGACTGGCTGTGCTGGCCCCGTTTCAACTCACCGGCTTGCTTCGCTGCTCTGCTCGGCACACCGGACCATGGCCGATGGCTTATTGCACCAGCGGACCCACATGCGAAAGCTAGCCGCCACTACCGCGACGATACTCTGATCTTGGAGACCGGTTTCGAAACCCCGGACGGCGCTGTCACCGTAATAGATTTCATGCCTCTGCTGCTTGAGGAGGCGCACGATCTGGTGCGCATTATCATTGGGAGGCGCGGGAGGCTCGACATGCGCTTGGAGTTTGTCCTGCGCTTCGACTATGGGTCCATGGTTCCCTGGGTGACCCGCCTCGATGACGGCACGCTGCAGGCTGTCGCGGGGCCGGATATGACCGTCATGCGCACGCCCATCGAGCTCAGAGGCGAAGATTTTAAGACGGTCGCCGATTTCAGCGTTGCCGAAGGTCAGACGATCCCGTTCGTGCTCTCGTATGGCCCATCGCACCGTGCTGTGCCTGAGCCCATCGATCCCATAGCCGCACTCAGCGACACGGAAGTATTTTGGCATAACTGGTCGGCAGGCTTCACCGAAATGGGCGAGTGGTCTGGGCTTGTCCGCCGCTCATTGATTACGCTCAAGGCGTTGACGTACCAGCCGACCGGAGGCATCGTCGCCGCCCCTACCACTTCGCTGCCCGAGCAACTCGGCGGTTCACGCAACTGGGATTACCGTTATTGCTGGGTGAGGGATGCTACCCTTACCCTATTAAGCCTCATGCACGGCGGCTTTTACGAGGAGGCGCAGGATTGGCGGATCTGGCTGCACCGGGCGGTGGCAGGCCTTCCCGCGCAGGCTCAGATCATGTACGGGATCGCGGGCGAGCGCCGGTTGACCGAACTCGAGCTGCCTTGGTTGCCCGGTTACCAGGGTGCTGCCCCGGTGCGCATCGGCAATGCGGCCTCGGATCAGTGCCAGCTGGATATCTATGGCGAGATCATGGATGCATTCTATCAGGGGCGGCGCGGCGGGCTTGGTCCGCTGGAAAACGCCCCGGACCTTGTCCGTGTTCTGCTGGATCACGTCGCACAGATATGGCGGGACCCGGACGAAGGAATCTGGGAGGTTCGCGGCCCTCGGCAGCACTTCACGCATTCCAAAGTGATGTCATGGGTGGCATTCGACCGCGCGATCAAGCTGGCTGACAATTTCGGGCTCGCCGGCCCGGTCGAACAGTGGAAAGCGCTGCGTGACGAGATTCACGATGATATCTGCGCAAAGGCATACAACGCGGAACGAGGCGCATTCATGCAGCACTATGGCGCCAATATACTCGACGCAAGCGTTCTAATGATGCCGCTGGTAGGTTTCCTGCCAGTGACGGACCCGCGGGTTAGGAGCACTGTAGAAGTGATCGAGCGAGAGCTAACGGCCGATGGCTTCGTCCTGCGCTACGATACCGGAAAGGCGTTGGATGGCTTGCCTCCTGGCGAAGGCGCGTTTCTGCCATGTAGTTTCTGGCTGGCCGACTGCCTTCTGATGCTCGGCCGCACCGGCGACGCCCGCCGGCTTTTCAGACGGCTTGCAGGACTGTGCAATGACGTCGGTTTGCTATCGGAGGAATACGATCCCGTGGCACAGCGCCTCACGGGTAATTTCCCTCAGGCCTTTTCCCACATCGCGCTTGTCAACACGGCCAACAACCTTGTTCTCGCGGAAAAGCCGCCCGCCGAGCGGCCCGAGCACCGGCCGGGAATGCGAATGTGTGCTGAGCCTTGCGGTTCAGAGCGCCCCCAAAGCCCGCGCAGTACTGAGGATAAGGATGTGGCTGCGAAGACATGATGAGGCGATGCCATGCCGTTCAAAGTTGAGGTAGGTCCGCCCCAGATAGCCATTCACCAAGGTCAGACGGTGCTCGTCACTGAGCCGGACGCGCAAATCCGCTGGCCGAGCGAGCGTGGGCTCTTCTTCTTCGATACCCGCGTGCTTAGCAGTTGGATGATCTACGCCAATGGTGAACCGTGGGATCTTCTTAACGGTGGCGCAACAAATTACTACACCTCGTCCGTCTATCTTACCAATCGTACCATCCTGACTGAGGACGGCGCCATACAGCCGCGAATGCTTGGCCTCGTCATTAGCCGGTGCATTGCGGGCGGCATGCACGAGGACCTCGACATTACCAATTACAGTATGAGGCGAGTCCGCTTTCAGCTTGAGATCGCACTCCGCTCCGACTTCGCAGACATCTTCGAAGTAAAATCGGGTAGCATCGTACGGCGGGGACGGATTACGACCGAATGGTGTGATTCAACACAAAAACTCTGCACCGAGTACCGCAACGCCGATTTCATGCGCTCCTTGAGTGTTGGCCCTGACGGCGGAGAGCCAAAGGCAGTCTACGCGAATGGGCGCCTCAGCTTCGAAATATCGCTCGCGCCCGGTGAGAGGTGGCATTGCTGCCTCCTTTATTCTTTAAAAGATGGCGAGCGGGAGTTTTCAGCGCCACGTGTCTGCGTCTCGGATAGTCAGAAGCTGTCTCACGCCGAAACGCTGGCCGATTGGCTCCGTACGGTTCTGAAGATTCGCACGAGCAATGAAGAGTTCTACCGCCTTTACCACCAAGCGCTGGAGGACATGGCCGCACTGCGGCTGCCGATCCCAGGCAGTGGCCCTGTGGTGTTTCTGCCTGCAGCGGGCCTGCCCTGGTTCGTGGCTCCTTTCGGCCGTGACAGTCTGATCGTCTCCCTACAGAACCTGCTGATCTATCCTGAATTCGCGCGTGGGGCGCTGGACATCCTAGGTGCGTTGCAAGCAAAGGAGATGGACGACTACCGTGATGCGGAGCCGGGCAAGATCATGCACGAACTCCGCTACGGCGAGCTCGCGCATTTCAAACTAATTCCTCACACACCTTACTACGGGACGGCCGATGCGACGCCACTCTATTTGATCACGCTGCATGCCGCCTGGCGGGCCACTGGCGATGCATCGCTCCTCGAACAGCATTTGGAGACGGCCGAAGGCTGTCTCAGCTGGATAGACAATTATGGCGACCGCGATGGCGACGGGTTCCAGGAATATCAGACCCGCTCTCCGGTTGGTTACGAGAATATGGGCTGGAAGGATGGAGCCGATAGCATCGTCAATCTGGACGGTTCGCTGGTGAAGGGGCCAAAAGCGCTTTGTGAGTTGCAGGGCTATGTCTATGACGCGTGGCTACGCATGGCCCAAATTTTCGATGTACTTGGCAAACCGATCCGGAGCCGCGAATTGCGGGCGAAGGCTGCCATTATGTTCAAGCAGTTTAATGAGGTCTTCTGGGACGAGGACTCCGGGTTTTATGCCCTCGCCCTCGATGGCGATAAGAGGAAGGTGCTCACGATCGCATCAAATCCCGGCCACTGTCTGTGGTCAGGCATCGTACCTCCCGAACGCGCGCGAAAGGTGGCCGATCGGCTGATGGCTCCCGACATGTGGAGCGGCTGGGGCATACGCACGCTTTCCACGCTGAATCCGGCGTTCAATCCTTACAATTACCAAACGGGTTCAGTTTGGCCCCACGACAACGGGATCATCGCGATTGGTTTCAAACGCTACGGCTTCGCTGCCGAAGCTGCACGTATCGCGCGAGACATAAGCGAGGCCGGAACCCATTTCCTCTTGAATAGGCTACCTGAACTCTACACTGCGCCTCAGCGTGACGGGGCGACATTCCCGGTTCAGTATCTTGGCGCCAATGTGCCGCAAGCCTGGGCCGCGGGGTCGGTGTTTAGCTTGATGCAGGCAATGCTAGGCTTTATGCCGGACGCGCCAAACAATAAACTCTACATAGATCCTTCGCTGCCAGCTTGGTTGCCAGATCTTACTGTATTCGATCTTCGTGCCGGTAAGCACAAGCTCGACATGCGCTTCTGGCGGGAAGGCGAAGACACGAAATTTGAGGTGTTACGCGGCGACGCTTACGTGGTGGAGCGCAGAAGCGCCGTCATACACAGCGAGCGCCTCAAGCAGAGAGCCGTGACTGCTTAGGGGAGGCGCAGGACTCCTATCAAAGGATCGCCGAGAGATCGTAATCGAGTAGATCGCCAATTTTTTCGAGCTGCATATCCGCTGGCGGGTATGAGGCCACAATTTCGGGATCAAGTGCGTAATTGCCCTGCCTGGGGAAAATGGTCGTCACCCGCTCTCCCCATATCTCTTTGATTTTGGTCAGGATACGCAGTTTGTCGTCGATCATGACGTAGTGCTTGGCCGGATAGAAACGTTCGACGTCGTCCAGCTCTTGCTCCTTATGGATGTAGATAAGCACGCGGTTTTCGAAGGCCTGCCACAGACCTGAACGTTCCACCTTGCGCGGCTGGAAAACTGCATCGCCGTCGGAAAGAATTACAGTTGGTCCCCACTGCCGCGCATTTTTAGCGGCTTCGAGGGCGCGGGGATATAATCGATCGGCAAATGGATAGTCTACCATCCAGTTTGCCATTCGCAGCAGCGCGGGACTGTGGATATCCTCAGTTCGATAAAGTTCCAATGCACCCAAGTAATCGCTATAGCCAAGCTTCGCCGTGAGCATTTCAAAGATGGTCCAGTAGCGATCGCGGGCAGATGTGCCATACGCCTTCTTTAGATGCTCACTTAGATCAGCCCGGACGCGATCATTATCGAGCAGCGTGTTGTCGACATCGAAGAGGAAGACAATGTCGTGGGGTTTGTTCATCGCATTATTTGCCGCTAAACCGGCGCGCTGTTGCTCTAAGCAGGTTCCCAGCCGGCGAACTCGTCTCGGGCAGTTGTCTTACTGAACTGACTTCATTCGATCCAGTTCCGTCCGGGCGCGAAGACCGCCCCCGCGGGGCTCCGGCTCCAGCATGCGCATACATCTTTGCGCAGGCACCCCTAGCACTTGTCATAAAACTGAAACATGACTCCCATTAGTTGCGCAGGCATAAAGGGATGAGGGCACATGCAAGCTACTGGGTTCCAGGCAGAAGGTCAGGTTCTACAACCGCGGGTTCGCCAATTTCGAGCCATATTTGTTTCGGATCTCCATCTTGGAGCCAAAGCATCTCAAGCCGATGCCTTCATCGATTTTCTCCGTCACCATGATGCGGACACCATTTATCTTGTGGGCGATATCATCGACTTTTGGAGCGTAAAGCGCAGCCCCCTGTGGCTTCAGTCGCATAATGACGTGCTGCAGAAGCTATTGCGCAAGGCCCGCAAAGGCACCAGAATTGTCTTCATCCCAGGCAATCATGACGAAGCGGTTCGCGATTATTGCGGCCTGACCTTCGGCGCCATCGAAATCCATCACGACATCTTCCATGTCTCTGCCGGCGGCCGCCGTTTCCTAGTCATGCACGGCGATGAGTTCGACGTGGTCGTGCGCTATGCCAAATGGCTGGCGCTGCTGGGCGACCGGTCTTACGAATTCGCCCTGTGGTGTAACTATCCCCTGAACCGGCTCCGGCGTTGGTTCGGCTTGGGTTATTGGTCGCTCTCCGCCTATCTGAAGCTCCGCGTCAAGACCGCGGTAAATTTCATCGGCGAGTACGAGCACGCGATTGCAGAGGAGGCCAAGCGCCGCAACGCGGATGGTGTGATTTGCGGTCACATCCACCATATGGCCGACCGGATGATCGACGGCATTCGCTACATCAATTGCGGTGATTGGGTTGAAAGCTGCACAGCAATTGCCGAAGACTACGACGGATGCTTTCACCAGATCCGATGGCCCGGTACCCCGGTACCCTCGGCTGGAACGGTTTCTCATCCCGTGCCAGCATTCGTTTCGGCGATGGAGAAAGTATAACTAAACTCCGTCCGCATTGCACGCAAGCGGCGAAGGGGCAGACTTTTTTCCCGAAAGGGTTCTAGAACTGCGACCCTAGCATATTGCCGTGAGCTTGCCGTCAGAGGCCCGAAAGGGGGTAGTGGTCTTTTCGAGAATTCAGCGCACCGCTACGAATCAGTCAACCTCTGTCACGTCCGATACCGATCATGCGCTCACGATCCTCGGGCGGCAGACTAGCCATCCATTCTTCTTCTTTTCCTGATGCGGGAAGGATATGACCAAACTCAGCCATTTGGGTGGGCACGAGATCAATGATGTAGACCCAAACATGAAATTTTGACGTCTGGGCCGCCACAGCCGATGCCTCAAGCACATCCTGGATTAACTTGGTCTTTTGCGCGGAAGTGCGGCCATCCCTGATCTGTCCATGAACGAAAATTTGGTCGCTAGTGAGAGGGAAGCCTCCAATAAACGCGTTGCCGGGCGCCAGCTCGTAAAAGAGCACCTGGGCAAAGAGCGACGGCGCTCCAGTCACTTCGTTGTGAATTCGTGTAATCTCTTTCGCGATTGCAACCTTCTGTTGCGCGCTCAGGCGACCCTCTACGGTGGTCACACTATATGTGGGCATTGATTTCTCTCCCTTGTCTTCGTTGCTTGCTTCTCCAGCGTTATGTTCGCTTGGTGTTTCTACGGAGAAGGTGCCCCGATTACTTACCCTGGCTCGCCCTTTCTCAAGGCTCCTCGTGGCCCAAGCCCGCAGCGATATGGCGAACGTCAGCTGTTGAGGTTCTAGTCTAAAACAAAAAAGCCCCGGTCCCCATCTCCATCCCGCAGCTCGAAATCACGTTGGGCGATTTCCTTCGTGACCAATTGTCACAATGGGAGGATCGATGGCATTCGCTACATCAACTGTGGGGATTGGGTGGGAAGCTGCACAGCAATCGCCGAAAGCTACTACGGATGCTTTCACCAGATCCGCTGGCCCGGCACTTAGGCGCGCCCGGCTGGAATGCTTTCTCAACCCTTGCCAGCATTCGTTTCCGCGATGGAGAAAGTATAACTAAATCTGCGGGTTTGGAATACCACGTTGCCCAATACGCGTAAGAAATGCGTAGCCTCCATAAAGTGTTTCGGTGCATGAAGCGAAACCGAGTTGCCCGGCCAATGCTGTAATCTTATGCTCAAAAGCCGGGATCGGAGTCACGGAAAAGCGCCGCAGCCAGGTAAGTTGGGCCCGGCACGCAAGCGCTGGATAGCCACTGAAATCCCCAAAGTCGATGATCGAAAGAAATCCTGCCGGCGCCAGAAGGGCCGCCGCATGTTCGACTGCCTGCTGCCACGATGGGATCATCGAGAGCACATACGAAAAAAATATGCGATCAAAATGGCCGGCTCCGAAAAGCTCGACCGCATCGAACGTTGTAGCGTCACCGGCTTGAAGTGTGATGCGCTTCTCGAAGCCTTGCCGTGCAACCTTACTTCGCGCGGATCGTAGCATTTCCTCCGACACATCCAGTCCGCATAGCGCGGCTTCGGGATAATACCGGGCTGCGGCGGTTAAATTGCGCGCCGTACCACAACCAATCTCCAGGATCGTCTCTCTGCCCAATATATCGAGATCCGAGATCAAACGATCTCGACCGAACAAGTAATATCGCCGCGTCGCATCATAGATAAATCGCTGACGGCGATATATGCGATCCATCTTCCTCGCAGCTGAGTTTGCACCCAAAGTTTGAGTCATGCCTTCAATGTATAGAGATGGAAACCTCCGTATATCGCCGACCGGTCTTTCCGTGTCAGCGTGTGTGAGAGCTCAGCTGCATAGTGCCAGCGAGACAGAATTTCTTCGGGCAGACGTCCGGGAAGGATTGTTTCCTCACCGGCCGTACGAAATATGACGCGCGCACCTGCACGGGCTGTGCGGGTAATTTCGCTCCAGAGCCGGGTTAGATTATCGTCCCGCATCCAATCCTGGGCATCAAGGAGTACATAGCGATCCATGCTTCGGGTGGACATGCCGGCGAGATAGCTCGTGAGCGAAGCATGATGAACTGAGACTCGGGAACTGCGCTCGCGTATTTTACTGAAATTTGCTGGAGTGAGATAGGGTGGCAACGGTCCACTCCCTAATGGGGCGTAGCGGCGGCCGAAAGCCTGCCAAGCGAAATAGTTCTCCGAGAGCGGGAAGTCGCAAGCAAGCCTTTCAAGACGCTTCCGTAAGACGCTTGCAATGTCGCCCTGCTTTTCACCGGCCAACGCTTTATATTGAGCGGGGGGTATACCGAGCCCATAGAGCGATGTGGGGCGGTTCACGAGCCAGCGCACCCCGCGTCTGTTGAATAAGGGCGCGAGTTCCCTATCGAAAATACGGCGCTGCTCTTCCAGCGTCCGCGCTCTTAGCAGGGATCGTGGGTTGAATCCATTCAACCTCGCGAAGAGGTGGCTCACGCCAATAAAATTCCCAAGCAGACCGGCGCGATAAAAATTTTTCGAGAAATGCCGGATGCGGCGCCCACGGCGCAATCCATGACGCCGGTGCCAATACGTGGCTGTCAGCGTGTCAAGATTTGGCAAAATATACTGTCTGAATGCAGCAACATTCGCGGCCGCATTGGCGGCACCGAAGAAGCGGTAAAAAGCGTCATAGTCGGGTAGATAGCGCAGGGCAGCAAGCTTCAAGCGGGCAAGCGCGATTTGCGCGGAGTTGATGTCGACAGCAACAATTTGGGCTGGCCCGGCCGTGAGATAGTTCAGAACGTTACAGCCGCCTGACGCGATGGTGATAATCCGGCTTTCGCTATTGAGCGCCAGGGCGTCAAGGTCGACCGCAGGGTCCTCCCAAATCTGTGGATAAACGAGGTTTGAGAATGCCAGCGTGAAGATGCGTTCCCGGACACCTTCGATCGAAAGCAGCTTGCCCCGGCGCACTGCCACACTGATCATACCAAGATTCTTTGGACTTGTTGTTTCTGCCGCTAGAGCCAATCAGCCCTCCTTTAGAGCGTTGTGGAATGAAGCCCTGAAGGGCAGACCGGATGCGAATCGGCCCCTGCGATGGCGGTCAGCCAACGCCATCTAGACTACGTTCATGACAGCTATGTGAAATTGCTTTTGAACGTCGAAAGCACCGGCATCCGCGTACTCCGGTGCCGGCATAGCCTGGCTTTTCGGGTTCCAATGAACCTTGGCCAAGAAGCTGCGCGCCCTTAGATCAGGCGTGCGCCTGAGGCGATGCTCAAAAGTTTGGCTAAGATCGAGGATCATCATGCAGCAGAGAAAGCTAGGGGCCCATGGCCCAACGCGAAAAGCCTCGCTCAACTCTGCGTGATTCCTAAAACCCCGTAAGCCGCAGTCAAACTTTGCAAAGGCGCATAGCGCCGTCTATATAAGGCCAATCGGATTTCCTAAAGGGCACACACGCAAGCGCATGCAGCTGCGGCAAATTCCTTTCAAGAAAATGAACGGCCTCGGTAACGATTTCGTGGTGATCGATGCACGCGCCGAAGGATTTCCCCTGTCTCCAACAATGGCTAAGTCCATCGCTGACCGTAAGGCTGGCGCTGGCTGCGATCAGGTCATTTTGCTTGAGCCATCGAATTCGGCGCACGTCTTCATGCGCATCCTCAATGCCGATGGCTCGGAGGTCAATGCATGCGGGAATGCGAGCCGCTGCGTGGCTACGCTACTTTCTCCCGAGCTTGGGAACCGCCTGACCATTGAGACGGGCGCGGGCCTTCTGCATGCCGAACTGGCGAAGGACGGCTTCGTGACCGTCGATATGGGTGAGCCGCGCTTTGCCTGGAACGAAATTCCATTATCACGCCCTTTTGCCGATACAAAAGCGCTCGACTTCGCTTATGCCCTGCCGGATGGTCGCCTCCTTGATAGGCTCAGCGCCGTGAACGTTGGCAACCCGCACTGCATTTTCTGGGTTGAGGATGCGGACAGCTACGAACTGGGATCTTTTGGCCCAGAACTTGAGCACCATCCCCTTTTTCCTGAGCGCGCAAATATATCCATGGCCGAGATTATTGGTCCTAACCGCATCAAGCTCCGCGTGTGGGAGAGGGGGGCTGGAATGACGCTCGCGTGCGGAACCGCTGCCTGCGCCGCAGCAGTGGCTGCGACTCGAACTGGACGCACAGGCCGGCAAGTGGAGGTGGAATTACCCGGAGGCGATCTCCTTATCGAATGGAAAGAGGCTGACAATCACATTCTTATGACCGGCGTTACCGAATTCGAGTTTGCTGGACTGCTTCGCATCGGTGGCGACGGAACTCTCGTTGAGGTTATGCGGCAGCTATGAGCGTTGAAGTGATTTCATTCGGCTGCCGGCTGAATGCTTACGAAAGTGAAGTGGCAAAGACGCTGGCGGAAGAGGCCGCGATTCCGGATGCGGTCATCGTGAACACCTGTGCGGTGACGGCGGAGGCGGTGCGCCAATCCCGCCAGGCAATACGCAAGCTGCGCCGGGAACGGCCGCACACGAAGATTATCGTAACGGGCTGCGCTGCGCAGATCGAGCCAGCCACGTTCACTGAAATGAAGGAAGCCGATTTCGTGATCGGCAATGCTGAAAAGACGAAGGCTAGCACATTCTTCGATATCGCGGCGGACGCCTTCCCTAGGGTCAAAGTCAACGATATCAACTCCGTGCGCGAGACGGCCTCCCACCTGATCCAAGGTATCGGCGGCCGCATCCGGGCTTATGTGGAGGTACAGAACGGGTGCGATCACCGCTGTACCTTCTGCGTCATCCCGTACGGCCGGGGCCCCTCAAGGTCTGTGCCGCAAGGCGTAGTGGTCCGCCAAATCCGCGCTTTAGTTAACGCAGGCTGCCGCGAAGCGGTGCTGACAGGGGTCGATCTGACCTCCTACGGATCGGATCTTCCCGGCGGGATGACCCTCGGCCGGCTTGTGCGTTCCATCCTGAAGCTTGTGCCGGAACTACCGCGGTTGCGTCTATCTTCTATAGATACAATTGAGGCGGACGAGACATTGATCGGCGCTTTCGCCGAGGAGGAGCGGCTTATGCCGCACCTGCATCTATCGCTGCAATCCGGCGACAATCTCATTCTCAAGCGCATGAAGCGGCGCCATCTGCGTGAAGATGCGATCCGCTTTTGTGGCAGGTTGCGCGAACTTCGGCCGGATATAGTTTTCGGGGCGGATCTCATTGCCGGGTTCCCGACTGAAGATGAAGCCATGTTTGAAAACACGCTCAGGCTTGCGGACCAGTGCGGTTTAAGCTTTCTGCACGTCTTTCCTTTCTCGCCGCGGCCCCAAACCCCGGCTGCGCGGATGCCTCAACTCGACCGCGCTATCGTCAAGGAGCGTGCAGCTCGGCTTAGAGCGACGGCAAGGGAGCGGCTCTCAACCCATTTGCAAGCGCAGCAGGGCAAAATATTCGACGTTTTGATCGAGCGTCCCGGCGTTGGCAGGATCCCAGGGTTTAGTGAAGTAAGAATGTTGGACGATCCGCTCTCGCCGGGTGCGCTTGTAAGGGCGCGCGTGACCGGAGCCGGGAAGGACTATCTCACCGGTGAGCGTCTTTCTTCATGAACGATACCGAAAAACCAAGGATCTTTGGCGGGTTGTTTGGAGGCCGAAAAGCCGCGCAACCCTCTCCTGCCGCGGAAAAGGTTGAGGCTGCCCAGGCTGTAGACGCCGCGCATGTTGTCACCTTTGAGAATGTAACCGAGCCCCCGCAGGCGCCAGAGCCGGAACCGGAAGCGCCAAGACGAAATTGGTTTCAGCGCTTAAGCCAGGGCTTAAGCAAAACTTCTTCCCGCCTAAGCGACGGAATCACAGGCGTCTTCACCAAGCGCAAGCTGGATGACGAGACGCTTGAAGAACTCGAAGACCTGCTCATTCAAGCGGACCTCGGCTTGGACGTAGCTGCAAGCGTTGCCGCGGCTCTGCGCAAGTCCCGTTACAACAGCGACATCGCTCCGCAGGAGGTTCGTGCGATCCTTGCGGAGGAAGTGGAGAAAGTCTTGGCTCCGGTCGCGAAGCCGCTTGCTGCCGACGCTTCGAAAAGGCCTTATGTCGTCCTTATCGTGGGTGTGAACGGCACCGGCAAAACAACGACCATCGGCAAATACGCCAGTCAATTCACCCGGCAAGGCCTGCGTGTTATGCTTGCGGCGGGCGACACGTTTCGCGCCGCAGCCGTCGAGCAGCTTAAAATTTGGGGGGAGCGCACCGGCGCCCAAGTCGTCGCAAGCGAGCCCGGAGCCGATGCGGCGGGACTCGCTTTCGAAGCGCTAAAGACCGCAAAAGAAAATGGCGCCGATGTGCTTTTTATCGATACAGCGGGCCGTCTTCAAAATAAATCAGCCCTAATGGCTGAGCTTGAAAAGATAATCCGCGTTATCAAAAAGATAGACAGCACAGCTCCCCATGCTGTCGTCCTGACGCTGGATGCAACAACCGGGCAAAATGCCTTGTCTCAGGTCGAGATTTTCGGGAACACGGCTGGCGTGACTGGGCTCGTCATGACAAAACTGGACGGAACAGCTCGGGGCGGCATTCTTGTTGCCATAGCGAGCAAATTTGGCTTGCCGGTCCATGCCATTGGCGTGGGAGAAGGCGCGAACGACCTACAGTCCTTTGATGCAAAGGATTTCGCTCGTGCTATTGCGGGCATGGCTTAAAGTTGGAGGTTATGCGGTGGAACAAGTGAGTGCGGTTAAGGCGAAGCCTGAGTTTACACCTCTGCTCAAGCTAGCTCTTGAGACGGGACCGCTTGCCATCTTCTTTATAATGAACGGCAAATTCGGGATCTTCTACGCGACCGGTGCCTTTATGATTGCAACGATCGTTTCCTTGGCTGCAAGCCGCTTTTTTCTAAAGCGCATACCTATTCTTGCCCTCGTCACTGGCGTTTTCGTGATGGTGTTCGGCTTCCTAACCATTTATCTTCAAGATGATACGTTCATAAAAATCAAACCGACTATTGTGAATTGTCTCTTCGCTCTCATCCTGTCGGCGGGACTTTATTTGCGCAGGCCAGTCCTAAAGTTTGCCTTGGGTGAAGTTCTCCACTTGAGCGACGAAGGCTGGCGGCTTCTTACCTTTCGCTGGATGGGCTTTTTTATCTTTCTTGCCATTCTTAACGAAGTAGTTTGGCGGAACTTCTCAACAGATACATGGGTAAGCTTCAAGTCTTTTGGGATCATGCCGCTGACGTTTCTCTTCATGCTGGCTCAGATATCTCTGATTATGAAGCATCAGATTGCGGAGATCTCTGCGGAGCAGCCGTAAGCATGTCTCTGCTCCAACTGCCGGCCTTTGACCCGGTCTATGGAACCGATCCCTTGTCCAATACATTTTCGCTAGAAAGTCAGTGTTCAAACAGGCAGCAGGACAATTATGCTGGACGCAAAAGCAGGCCTGAGCCATACGGGGAAGAAACGGCGAAAAACGGCGAACGCACGGTCCGGCATGATCGACCGGTCCATTATTCATCTAATCCACCGCGCGAGCCAGCGTGCATCCGAGATTTTCGCGCTGGAGACTCGTGATTTCGACATCACGGCGCGCCAATATGCCGTCATTACGACGGTGGCGCAGCATGAGGGATTGAGCCAGACCGACCTTGTTCGGCTTACGGGGATCGACCGGTCAACTCTCGCGGACGTTGTGCAACGCCTTTTGAAACGCGGCATCATTCAGCGCGAGCGGACAACCAGGGACGGACGAACCTACGCTGTCAGTCTTTCTTCATCCGGACGCAACCTTCTCGACGAGCTAAAGCCTTATGCACGCCGCGCGGACAGGGCCGTTGTCGCATGCCTTGGTGATGAAGATGGGAAGCTTGCCGCTCAAATCTTAAGCCGTCTTTTAAAGAGACCCGATGGAGATACCCTCCATGGTAGTCTGGACTGAAGCCTGAAATATTTGATATCTGAGTCTTCTCGTATTCCGGCGATGGATATAAGGTTCATTCATGGGAGCGGGTGTGGTCAGTTTCAGGCGGGCGGTGCCCGCGCATGCGGCTGCGGTTGCTTATATTCATGCTGCAGCATGGCGTTCGACATACCAGGGCCTTATCCCTCATCTCCATCTTGAGCGCCTGATCGCAAAGCGTGGACCGGCATGGTGGCGGCGCCAGATCGAAGCCGGCACGAACATTACCCTTCTCCTCTTCGATGGCGAACCGCAAGGATATGCCAGCTGGGGCGTTACACGGGGTTCCTGGCCTTGGCGCGCCGGCGAGATTTTCGAGCTGTATGTCAATCCCGTTTACCAAGGCGTGGGGCTCGGGAGCAAACTTTTCGCCGCCGTCAGGCAAGAACTCAAGCGGGAAGGGCTGGCCCGTCTGGTAGTGTGGGCCCTAAAAGACAACGAAAACGCCTGCGCATTTTATGGAGGACTTGGAGGGGTAGTTATGGCCGCTGCCCAGGAACACTATGGAAGTGTAGCATTGACACGCGTTGCCTTCGTTTGGGGTGTAAATGTGAAATCTTACTGAACGTAAGAGCGGCCGAACTTAACTATATTTTATACAACCCAAGATAGAGCTTGACTGTAACCCTTTTCACAAGCGGGTAACCATGCTCCTTCACTACCATTCCCGCCCGTCGAAGATCAAGCGAGCCGAGCGCCTCATCAAGCGTCTGGAAACCTTGACCCAAGACTATGCATCCTTTTTTGCTGCGCCATCGCCTCTATGCGGACGAAAGAAGCCGGGCATCTGCCAATCGGTTGCAGTTCTCACAGGGCTTCAGCAAATGCGTCGAGTCCCGCTTGCCTTCTGCACTAAAGATGATGCTGCGGCGCCGGAATGACCTCCGGCACATAGGCGAGAAGCTCTACAATCCTAAAGGCTGCGTCGTTTGCTCTTGCCAAGTGCTCACTCGCGCGCGACCATTAGTGTGCAGCTCCCCGGCGGTAGAAACGTCCCAAGTAAGTACTTCAGCAAGGAAGAGCAAATGGGCGAAAATGAAAAAGCGGGAGGCAGAAGCTCCCGATGCATTGCACTAACCGGTCCTCATGCCTGCGGTAAGACCACGCTTTTCGAAGCGCTTCTGGCAAGGACCGGAGCGACTGGTCACGAAACATCGACGATCCGTAAGACGATCGGCGATAGCACCCCCGAAGCTCGAGAACATGGCATGAGTGTCGAGCTTAACGTAGCAACGACGGACTTTCTCGGTGATAAGTTTGCACTTCTTGATTGTCCAGGATCAGTCGAGTTTCAGTATGATGGAACGGGCGCCATATCGGCATGCGACGCGGCCGTGGTGGTTTGTGAGGCGGACGACAAGAAGCTATATGCGCTGCAGATGGTGCTCAAAAGCCTTGAGGCTAGGGGCGTCCCCCATCTCCTCTTCATCAACAAGGTTGACAAAGTCACGCGCGCTCTGAGTGACGTGCTCACCATGATGCAGAGTGTAAGCCGGATACCTTTGGTCCTCCGCCAAATTCCGATTTGGGAAGAAGGAGCTGTTACCGGTTTTGTCGACCTGGCGCTGGAGCGGGCTTTTGTTTATCGGGAGCACGCTCCGAGTGAAGTAATTGCCATCCCCACGGACTTAGCCCAGTTCGAGGCCGATCAGCGCTTCTCCATGCTGGAAAGGCTCGCCGATTACGACGATGAGCTAATGGAACAGCTCTTGAACGACGTCGTTCCAAGCCGGGACAAGGTCTTCGGTGATCTCGTGCAGGAATTCAAGCGTGGCCAGATCTGTCCCATCTTCTTTGGGTCGGCAGAACACGGAAATGGCATCGGCCGCCTTTTGAAGGCGCTTCGCCACGAGGCGCCTTTCTTCGAAGAAACGGCAAAAAGGCTGGGGCTCGGAGATGCAAAGTCCGCAGCGTATATCATGAAGACTTATCACACTTCCCACGCAGGAAAGTTGTCGCTCGCGCGCGTGCTTGCCGGGGAGTTTGCGGACGGCACCACAGTCTATAGCCCTGATGGAGAAGACCGTATCTCCGGTGTTTTTTCAGTCGTGGGCGCAGACGTGAAAAAGCGCGGGCCTGCCTCGGCCGGGGAAACGGTCGCGTTCGGCCGGCTGGAGAGTCTGCCAACCGGAGTAACCATTACGGCCGAGAAGGGCGGCGCTTTGTCAATCAAATCCAGTATTCCACCTAAGCCAGTGTATGGGCTTGCCATCGCCGCTGCGGAACGAAAAGACGAAATCAAGCTCACAGCTTCACTCGGAAAGCTCATCGACGAAGATCCATCGCTTTCGCTGGTGCAAGATCGCGAGCTAGGCCAAATGGCCCTATGGGGCCAGGGGGAAATGCACCTCCGTGTAGCCCTTGAGCGATTAGCACGGCGGTTCGGAATTACCGCCGAGAAGCGAAAGCGTCAAATCCCGTACAAGGAGACGATCCGGAAGAGCGTCGAGGTGCGCGGACGCCATAAGAAGCAGAGCGGCGGTCACGGGCAGTTCGGTGACGTGGTGGTGGAAATCAAGCCGCTGCCCCGTGGGGAAGGATTTGCCTTCTCGGAAGCCATCACCGGGGGCGCCGTGCCGAGAAACTATATTCCGGCGGTCGAAGCTGGGGTCCGTGATTATCTCGGGGTGGGCCCGCTTGGCTTCCCGGTCGTCGACGTCGCGGTTTGCCTCAAGGACGGCTCCTACCATACAGTCGATTCTTCGGATCAGGCGTTCAGAACTGCAGGCCGGATTGCGATGTCTGAAGGTATGCCGAAATGCGCGCCCGTGCTTCTGGAACCTATAATGGCGGTCAAGATCTCCGTGCCGTCAGAGGCAACGCCAAAGATTAACGGCATGATCTCTTCAAGGCGCGGGCAAATCCTGGGGTTCGACGCGCGCCCGGGCTGGACGGGCTGGGACGTTATTGATGCGCAAATCCCCGAGGCGGAGATGCAGGACCTGATCATCGAACTCCGCTCGGCGACTGCGGGCGTAGGCGGCTTCGAGGCGAAGTTCGATCATCTTGTCGATCTTACAGGCAGGCTCGCCGAGCAGATTACAGCTGATCACGCGTCGCGCGCCGCGTAACTTTGCACGGGTGCCGCGAGGTAGACATCCTCCGGCACCTTCTCAAGCCAGTCGACATGGACCCCATCCAGAGACTCGTGAATGGCAAGGTGAACCATTGCCACTTCAGCAGAAGCCCCATGCCAATGCTTCTCGCCGGGCGGAATCCAGACTGTATCGCCGGCACGAATTTCATGGATGGGACCGTCCCATGTCTGCACACGGCCAACGCCGGCAAGAACGTGCAGCGTTTGTCCCAGGGGATGGGTATGCCACGCGGTGCGCGCCCCAGGCTCGAAACTGACCCGGACGGCCTTAACTCGCGCCGGGTCTGGAGCGTCGATAATGGGATCTTGCCACACGGTGCCTGTAAACCACTCGGGATTGGCACGCCGGGTCTTACCGTTTGCCGGAGAATAGATCTGCATCAGCGCCTCCTGTCAATGCGGTGCCTATTATGCCACACCTCCGCGAGCCTCCGCCCTCATAAACCCCCGTCCAGCCAAAATTACAAATCGGCGGGTCAGCACCAATCCCAAAACGTGCCGAGTCTCTGACGCCTCCTCAGTCTCGGCGCTAAGATCAGGGGCTTTTTGGATTAACGAGGTTTCTGGGCCTTCGGTTTAAGGCAGTCCAAGCCCTTGCCCAGCCAAATTAGCTCCAATTGCTGGCGCTGCAGGGCTCGTCTTCTTCGTACTCGACGGATAGGCGCCCGGCGAGAAATCCGGAAACATCGCCGTTCTCAAGCGTATTACCCTTCACGACTGGCATCAATAAACGCGAACGGGAACCCAACTCCGGCTTTTCGACGCTAGTTGATCTAAGATCCTGTTCGGGCATGGTTCAACCCCGAATTGCATTGTACGTGCTGGCCATTACTGCAAATTCGAGGTGCATTGTCATTTATTCCTGAAGCACCGTCGCAAATCTGGATCGCTAACGTGCCCTCAAGGCAACAGTCCTGCCCGCCAAACTGGCGGGCGGGGCTTCAGCAATGGCAGAGGCCGCGCCGACGGGCGTTCCGCGCTAGGCGGCGGCCCTATTCATACGATGTTCGATAAGGTCGCTGACAACACCCGGCTCTGCGAGAGTGGAAGTGTCACCGAGATTTGAGAAGTCGTCTTCGGCGATCTTCCGCAAGATGCGCCGCATGATCTTGCCTGAGCGGGTCTTCGGCAATGATGGCGCAAATTGGATCAGATCCGGCGTCGCGATCGGCCCAATCTCCTGCCGAACCCAATTTCTCAACTCCTGCCTCAGTTCTTCCGTTGGCTCGATGCCGGTCATCAAAGTCACGTAGACATAAATGCCTTGCCCCTTGAGGCTATGTGGGTAACCCACACAAGCTGCTTCAGCCACTTTGGGGTGCGCAACAAGGGCGGACTCCACCTCGGCCGTTCCCATTCGATGTCCAGCGACATTGATCACGTCGTCGACGCGCCCGGTAATCCAATAATAGCCATCGTCGTCGCGGCGGCAGCCGTCGCCCGTGAAGTAATTCCCGGGATATGCGGAAAAGTAGGTCTGTACGAAGCGGTCGTGGTCGCGGTAAACCGTACGCATTTGACCCGGCCAGGAATCCTTTATCACGAGGTTGCCCTCACCCGCGCCTTCAACGATGCGCCCGTCAGGCGACACGAGGGCCGGCTGAACGCCGAAGAAAGGAAGCGTTGCTGAACCGGGTTTAAGGGCAATGGCTCCCGGCAGCGGCGTAATCAGGATTCCACCCGTCTCCGTCTGCCACCAAGTATCAACGATCGGGGAGCGGCCTTCTCCAACAACATTGTAGTACCACGTCCAAGCTTCAGGATTAATGGGCTCGCCAACGCTTCCGAGCAGCTTTAGAGACTTGCGGCTGGTCTTTTTCACATAATTGTCGCCGGCGCCCATTAGCGCGCGGATGGCGGTCGGGGCGGTGTAGAAGATATTGACCTGATGTTTGTCGACGACGTCCCAGAACCGGGAGGCAGAGGGATAATTCGGCACCCCCTCAAACATCAATGTCGTGGCGCCATTGGCGAGCGGGCCATAGACGATATAGCTGTGGCCAGTCACCCAGCCCACGTCCGCGGTGCACCAATAGATGTCGCCATCCTTGTAATCAAAAACGTATTTGTGGGTGAGGGAAGCGAAGACGAGATAGCCCCCGGAAGTGTGGAGCACCCCCTTCGGCTGGCCCGTCGAGCCCGAAGTGTAGAGAATGAAAAGGGGATCTTCGGCGCTCATCTCCTCAGGAGGACAATCCGCGGAAACGCCGAGCATCTCCTCCGCAAGCCAAAAATCGCGGCCGGGGGTCCAGGCGACAGGGCTATTGGTGCGCTTTACGACAAAGACTCTTTTTACCGAGGAGCATTTCTCCAGCGCCTTGTCCGAATTGGCCTTTAGCGGCACCTTGCGACCGCCGCGCACCCCTTCGTCTGCCGTGATGAGCACGTTGGAATCACAGTCAATGATGCGGCTGGCAAGACTGTCGGGTGAGAAGCCTCCGAAGACAACTGAATGAATCGCGCCAATGCGCGCGCAAGCAAGGATCGCGTAGGTGGCTTCCGGTATCATAGGCAGGTAGATCGTGACGCGATCGCCCTTCTTGACGCCGTGCTTCTTTAGCACGTTCGCCAGGCGGCAAACGCGGTCATGGAGCTGCCGGTAGGTGATCCTCAGGTCCATGTCGGGCTCGTCGCCCTCCCAGAGGATGGCAACCTGGTTCCCGCGCTTTGGGAGGTGGCGGTCCACGCAATTGGCGCAGACGTTCAAAGTCCCATCCTCGTACCACTTTATGGAGACATTTCCGGGAGCGAACGAGGTGTTCTTGACCTTCGTAAAGGGCTTGATCCAATCGATGCTGGAAGCTTTCTCCCCCCAGAAACCGTTGGGATCTCGAACACTTTGTTCGTACATTGAGCGATAGTTGTCGGCGTTGACGTAAGCCGATGTGCTCCAGCCAGCGGGAACGGGGTAAGCCTTTGCTGTCATCGATTTCCTCCCAATGCAGCCGATTCAGGTTATTATGTTGATAGCATTGCCCGGGAGCAACAGCGCAAAGGTCGAAGTACTTGTCCCTCCGTCAAGAGCTGGATAGCGGGCAAGTGAAATCAGCTGCATGTCGAATAGCCGCAATTGCGGCAGACATGGCATCCCTCCTGGAAAACGAGGCTTGGCGACCCGCACCGTGGACAGAAGACATTTGCGCCCGGGATAGGTGTGACGCCGCCTTCAAATCCCGCCCTCGCATTGTTTCCTGAGCTAAGCTGGCCCTGGTTATTGGCCGCGCTAGGAGATCGATTGAACACTATGTGGGCGAAGTGCCGCTCGATAATATCTCCAATGGCAGCAAGAAGGCTCGGCACGTATTTTCCATTCATCCAGGCGCCCCCCCGCGGGTCGAATACGGCCTTCAACTCTTCCACCACGAACGACACATCCCCGCCGCGGCGGAAGATGGCGCTGATCATACGTGTGAGAGCTACCGTCCAGGCGTAATGCTCCAGGTTCTTTGAATTGATGAAGATTTCGAAAGGACGTCGTTGACCTGAATCAACGGTGTCGTTGATCGTGACGTAGATGGCATGATCCGAACCTGGCCATTTCAGCTTGTAGGTGAAGCCGGAGAGAACCGGGTCCCGCGTGAGCGGAAGCACAGTGTGTCCCGGCGCAAAGTCGGAGGGAGGCTCTAGGGGAAGTGCAGGCTGTAAGGGGACCGCAGCGGGAGGCGCTATTGAGGATAGCACTTCTCCCGTAACCGGGTTGGGCCGGTAAGCCGTGCACCCCTTCAGGCCCAAACCGTAGGCATCGAGGTAAAGCATCTCGAAATCCTCGAAGCTGATTGATTCCGGGCAATTCACCGTCTTCGAGATCGACGCATCGATATGTTGCTGAAGCGCGGCCTGCATCAGAAGATGCGCTTGCGGTGTTAGATCATGCGCTGTCACAAAGGCAGGCGGAAGGGCCGCCTCCTTATGCGTTTCCCGGTATAAATGGACCGCATAGTCCTGCACGGTTTCAAATTGAATAGACCCGTCCGGAGCAAGGATGCGCCGGCGGTATTCCAAGTCGAAAACCGGCTCTATGCCGCTTGAAACATTACCGGCAAGAAGGGAGATCGTGCCCGTCGGTGCAATGGACGTGATCACACCGTTTCTTATGCCGTGCTTTCTGATGTCCGCTTGCAGCGAAGGTTCAAGCGAGCTCGGAAATGGGGCCTCAAGGAAGAGGTCCGCATCAAAAAGAGGAAATGGGCCTTTCTCTTCTGCTAGCTCCGCGCTAGCCGCGTATGCGGCGCGGCTTATTTGGGCCATCCAGTTCGCGGCGAGAGCGCGGCCCTCTTCGGAGCCATAATGCCTCCCAGAAAGAATCAAAGCGTCAGCGAGGCCAGTCACTCCAAGCCCGATGCGCCGTTTCGCCTTTGCCTCCTTTTCCTGCGCAGGAAGCGGATAGCGTGAAACGTCGATAATATCGTCGAGAAGCCTTACCGCAGCCGGCACAAGCTTCTCAAGCCTTAGGCTATTGAGCCGGGCCGCGCCCGTGAATGGTTCTTCGATGAGTGCCGCCAAATTGATCGAACCAAGAAGACACGCGCCATAGGACGGAAGCGGCTGCTCGCCGCAGGGATTGGTGGAGCTGATCTTTTCGCAGTAGTTTAGATTATTGAGGGCGTTCACGCGGTCGATGAAAATCACGCCAGGCTCTGCATAATCGTAAGCGCTACGCATAATTTTGAGCCAGAGCTCGCGTGAATTCACGGTGCGGAAAACCTCGCCCCCAAAAATGAGTGGCCAAGGCCTGTCCGCTTTCACTGCCTCCATAAAGGCATCGGTGACAAGCACCGACAAATTGAAATTGCGCAGCTTTGTGGGGTCTGCCTTTGCTTCAACAAAGGCCTCAATGTCCGGGTGGTCACAGCGCAACGTTCCCATCATCGCTCCGCGGCGCGAGCCCGCGGACATGATGGTTTTGCACATCGCGTCCCAGACATCCATGAAGCTCACTGGCCCCGAGGCATCGGCGCCAACGCCGCGCACCGGCGCTCCCTTTGGGCGAAGTGTCGAAAAATCATGACCGATTCCGCCGCCGCGCTGCATCGTAAGCGCCGCCTCGCGCAAATTAGTGAAGATCGAGTCCATATCGTCGCCGATTTGACCCATGACGAAGCAGTTGAAGAGGGTCACGTCGCGTGCCGTTCCTGCACCGGCCAGGACGCGCCCAGCCGGAATGAAGGCAAAGCCGTCCATGGCATCGAGAAAGCGCTGTTCCCAAACATTGCGCTTCGCAGTAGGCTCCGCCGCCGCCGCGGCTTTCGCCACCCTGGACCAAGTCTCTTCTACCGATCGCTCAGCAGCTCGGCCCTGGGGCTTAAAGCGATATTTAGTTTCCCAGATTTGGCTTGAGATGGGGGCGTGCATTGCTGACTGATCCAAGGCGTGCTTTCGATATATAAGGCCTAATGTTCACTTTTTGTACTCCCCGTCAAGCCTTGAGATCACGAACGAGCCAGGGTGCTGACCAGGCATAACGCAGGTTTGGGAGGCCCGCAGAATCCGGTCCGCTATTCGGCAAACGAATGCGTTAGTCCCTTAAGTGGCTGACTTAAGATTGGTGGTCAGAGGTGTGCATTCAAACTGTTTGGGGAGTTTCTTAATTCCGGAATAAAATGTGGATCTGTACGTTATCTATGCATCAATTGGCATTCCGAGAAACTTGACCGCCTTGCCCCCGCGAGGCGGTCTTTGTTTTTCATCTTGCTCCGCTTTCCCGTTTCTATCTGAAGCGCAGATTTTCGCGTGAAAGCTGAGTGATCGTTCTGCAGCCCATGAGCTTCATGTCCCGCTCGATCTCTGCCCGCATGAGCCCGAGAGCGCGCTCTACACCGGCTTGCCCGGCTGCAGCCAGGGCATAGAGGTAATAGCGGCCGAGGCCGACGGCCTTTGCCCCAACCGAAAGCGCCTTCAGAACGTGGCTGCCCCGCTGAACGCCCCCATCCATCATTACATCGATCCTGTCACCCACGGCATCCACGATTTCCGCGAGTTGGTCGAAAGACGCACGCGATCCGTCAAGCTGACGGCCGCCATGATTGGAGACAACAACGCCGGTGCAGCCGATTTCGGCCGCGTGCCTGGCGTCTTCAGTGGACATGATCCCTTTCAGGCAAAACTGCCCGTCCCAAAAGCTGACCATCTCAGCCACATCATCCCAGTTCATTGAAGGGTCGAGCATGTCGGTAAAGTAGCGACCGATGGAGATGGCTCCGCCGGTCATGTCCACGTGATCTTGAAGTTGCGGCAGCTTGAAGCTTTCGTGAGTGACGTAATTGATGCCCCATCGCGGCTTCAGAGCAAATTGCACCATGCCCGCCGTCGTTAGCTTGAACGGGATGGAAAATCCCGTTCTCAAGTCGCGCTCGCGATTTCCGCCCGTGATGCTGTCGACGGTTAGCATCATCACGTTGATGCCAGCCTCCTTCGCGCGCTCCAGCATGGCGCGATTCAGCCCGCGATCCTTGTGAAAATAAAACTGATACACCTGGGGGGTATCATACTTTTTGCGCAGCTCTTCGAGGCTGACCGTGCCCAGCGAAGAGACGCCGAACATCGTTCCGAATTTCGATGCCGCTGCGGCTACGGCCCGTTCGCCCTTGTAATGGAAAAGCCGTTGCAAGGCCGTAGGCGAGCAGTAAACGGGCATGGCCAGCTTCTGGCCCATGACAGTGACGGACATATCGACCGTTTCAACGCCCCGAAGAACGTTGGGCACGATATCGCAGTGTTCGAAGGCCAATGTATTGCGCCTGTAAGTCGTCTCGTCGTCCGCGGCACCGTCTATATAATCGAAAATGGGACTGGGCAGACGCTTATTCGCGAGTGTCCGGAAATCGTGGAAGTTATGGCAATCCCGCAGGCGCATTTCTTCGCACCCCCACTTCCGATAAGACCGAAGGAAAGGACTGTGTTTTAGCGATCAAAACACCATGCCTTGGCGGCAGGGTTCGTTCAATGAGCAATTACGCCGGCCGCGCGCGAGTTGTCCGCCTGAATATCTTTAAAGATGCTGCACCCCAGTGAAAAAGAAGCGTCCTAAGCCGATTGTGAAGATCAAGTCGCCATAAAGAGCATGCTCAAGGGCAACCGCAACAAATGAGCGTGTCGCTGCAAACCGGCGAGCAAAAAGAAGGCCTCCCGCGAAACTGATTGCCACCGCCTCCCAATGAAAAGGCGTGCTGCGATACGCGAATAGGATTCCATGCATCATTGCAAAAAAGGCGGCGTTGACCGCGATTGCGAGCCATTTTGCGTCGCCGAAGGCGGAGGCATAACGATGGAAGTAAAGAACGCGATAGAAAAGTTCCTGTGTGGTAACTGAAATGAGCGGGTAAAACACCATGACAAGCAACCACAGCGGCGCGTTATATTTGGGTAAACTCAAAAAATACTCAGGATAGCGATAATAGGCAAAGAGCGTAAGTCCGCTTCCGCAGATGAGGAATAATACAAGAATCGAACTGATATCGCGGCGAGACGGAAGCCTCCGAAGATCTCCGCGCCAGCTCTGATCGCTCTGCATGAAGAGGATTGCGGTCAAGCCTGCGAAGACAAAAGGCAATATGATGAATAGCGGGATATGCCGCTCGTAAACAAGGTAGTAGAGAAGCAGAGGCCCCCCTGCATAGAGGAGCAGCATCTCGCCAACAGTCCTTATTCCCCTCGCTTCGGCCTGCAATCCAACCTCCTGCTTCTCGGCATTGCCCTGGCCCCGTCAACGCTGGTACGCGTATGAAGACGGCGAATTAGCGCCCCTCAATTCGCTTTGATGAATGTTCCATCTCGAAGCTCGCTGGCGGCCTGTTGCAACTCCGCCTGCGTATTCATGACAATGGGCCCGTACCAGGCCACAGGCTCTTTCAGCGGCTTCCCCGATACAAGCAGAAAGCGAATGCCCTCTTCTCCAGCTTGGACTGTAACCTCGTCTCCGCTGTCGAATAGCACCAGCGACCGATTGCCCGTGCGTTCGCGGACGAGAGTTTCGGTGCCATCGACTTGTTTTTCGGTCAGAACCCCAAAGAGCTGCGAGGCTGATGCGAACGAGCCTGAGCCCTCGAATACATAGGCGAAAGCGTGTCGTTCAGTCTCGACCTTAAGATTCTTCCGCAGCCCTGGCGGGACCGAAATGTCAAGATAACGAGGGTCTGCCGCAACGCCTTCGATTGGTCCGCGCTTCCCCCGAAAATCACCGCATACGACACGGACGCGCGTCCCGTCATCGTCCACGATTTCCGGGATCTCCGCGGCCTTCACGTCCTGATAGCGCGGTGCGGTCATTTTTAGCGATGACGGCAGGTTGGCCCAAAGCTGAAAGCCGTGCATGCGCCCCTGGCGGTCGCCCTCAGGCATCTCCTGATGGAGGATGCCACTGCCGGCCGTCATCCACTGGACGTCACCTGCTCCAAGCGCCCCCGCGTTACCCAAGCTGTCGCGATGCACAACTGTGCCCGCGAGCACATAGGTAATAGTCTCGATGCCTCGATGGGGATGCCAGGGAAATCCCGCGCGATAGTCCTCGGGGTGATCGTTGCGGAAGTCATCCAGGAGAAGGAACGGGTCGAAGTCCGTAGTTTCTCCAAATCCAAAGGCGCGCCGCAATCTTACCCCGGCTCCCTCTATCGTAGGTTTCGACTGTATGATGCTCTTCACCGGACGTATCGACATCATCGCCTCCGTCTTCGTCAAAGGCGATATAAGTATTTGCCCTCACTAATCCAGCAGAAGCTGCTACGCGTGTTCGCAGCCTCACTGGCGGCGCCTCTCTATCCTGCAGGGTTCATCAGAGGACACTGGGTAGAGCCTTGTGCGAAGAAGCGAAGTGTGATGTAAGAAAGAGGACGCACGGTGGAATTTAATGGCAAGCGCTCGAACCGTCATCTTCGCTTCTTTGCAGGCCCCCATCGCTGGGGCTTCGCACGCTTTGCGCGGCCTTATTTTCCTTATTCGCCCCTGAGCGCTGGCTGCCCGGCTTGCGGGCGAGCGCTTGGGGGTTAAAGCCCGGGCGCTCCATAGAGGCCTTGCCCGGTTTGTGATATTCTCAACAGATCAGCAAGGAACCTTCTCTAATGACCGATTTTGGCCAGCCTCAAGCCACAAACCCGCAACCAGAAGCTTCGCGCTCCGATAAAGATCGCGTCTTGATCTTCGACACAACGTTGCGTGATGGCGAACAGTCTCCTGGCGCGACCATGACGCATGAGGAGAAGCTGGAAGTCGCACGCCTCCTAGATGAGATGGGCGTCGACATCATAGAAGCCGGCTTCCCGATCGCATCAAATGGCGACTTCGACGCAGTTTCGGAAATCTCCAAGCTCGTAAAAAACGCGGTCGTCTGTGGACTCGCCCGCGCGAACCCAAAGGATATCGACCGGGCTGGCGAAGCGGTGCGGCATGCAAAACGACCGCGCATCCACACCTTCATCGGCACTTCGCCGCTGCACCGGCAGTTTCAGCTCCAGATGAGCGCCGATCAGGTCTACGAGGCGGTAATTGCATCTGTGACTCGGGCGCGCTCCCATACCGACGATGTGGAATGGTCGGCTATGGATGCCACACGCACCGAGCATGATTTTCTGTGCCGCTGCGTCGAGGCTGCGATCAAGGCTGGGGCGACCACGATCAATGTCCCCGATACGGTCGGCTATACCGTCCCCGACGAGTTTTTTGAACTCATCAAGATGCTGCGCGAGCGCGTACCGGGCGGTGATCAGGTCGTGTTCTCGACCCACTGCCACAACGATTTGGGACTCGCAGTCGCCAACAGCTTGGCAGGGCTGCGTGCTGGCGCCCGTCAAATCGAATGTACCATCAATGGCCTCGGAGAGCGCGCCGGCAATGCCGCGCTGGAGGAGGTTGTGATGGCGATTAAGACACGTGCCGATGTGATGCCTTATTGGACGGGCGTGGACACGGCCATGATCATGCGCGCCTCCAGGCTTGTGTCCGCTGTCAGCGCGTTCCCTGTGCAATACAACAAGGCCATCGTTGGTCAAAACGCTTTTGCTCACGAGTTCGGCATTCATCAGGACGGCATACTGAAGAACGCCCAAACCTACGAGATCATGACGCCGGAAAGCGTTGGCGTGCGCTCAAGCTCGCTTGTCATGGGCAAGCATTCTGGGAGGCACGCCTTTCGCGAGAAACTCAAGGAACTGGGCTATGAGCTTGGCGACAACGCCTTCGAGGACGCCTTCCAACGATTTAAGAACCTGGCCGACCGGAAGAAGCACGTTTTCGACGAAGATATCGAAACGCTGGTGGATCATGAGATTGCCTCCGCGCACGACCGCATCAAGGTTCTCTCCTTGACGGTGATCGCCGGCACCGGCGGCCCTCAAAAAGCAACCGTGACGCTTGAAGTCGACGGCCGCCATCAAACCGCCGAGGCAACCGGCGACGGCCCGGTTGACGCGACATTTAACGCCATCAAATCCATTGTGCCCCATGAGGCCAGGCTGCCTCTTTACCAGGTGCATGCCGTCACCGAGGGCACCGACGCCCAGGCAGAGGTCAGCGTCCGGCTTGAAGAACATGGCAAGGCCGTGACCGGGCGCGGGGCTGACACCGATACCATGGTAGCTTCTGCCCGTGCTTACGTTTCGGCCTTGAACAAGCTCGCTATCAAGCGCGAGCGGCTTCACGCCCAAGCAGAGGCTTCCGCGAGCGCTTAGGCGCAACCCACTAGAAGCCCAGCGACCTGCCATCTCAACATGGCGCCGGGATGGCAGCCCTTTTTAGGTTGCGCTTGCGAAGGAAATACCGGTTCGGGAGGGCATGACCGCTTTGCCAGCCTCTTTAAAGACTGCCGTTCAGGCACTTCACGAACGCGTGAGCACTGTTCATTTTATAGTGCACTGCAAAATGGGCTGGTCATTTTGCCACAGGCGTGCGAATTTCAGGGGAGACACGCCCGCACTTCCGTGCCTACCTGGAGATGAGCATGAGCTCAATAATTACCAACTCCCTCCCGCACAAGAAAGAGGCGGCGAAGCCGAATGGGACGGCAACGCTTACTCTTAGGAACAAGCAGTATGAACTTCCCGTCGTTTCGGGCAGTGTTGGCCCGGACGTCATAGACATTTCCAAGCTGTATGGAGAATCCGGGGCATTTACCTACGATCCAGGATTTACATCTACGGCGGCGTGCAAGTCCGATATTACTTACATCGACGGCGAGAGAGGCATCCTTCTCTATCGCGGCTATCCTATCGACCAGCTTGCCGAGCACGGGAATTTTCTTGAGACATGTCATTTGCTCCTTTACGGCAACCTTCCCAACAAGGAGCAATATCTAAACTTCAGGAACCGGGTGATCTACCACACCATGCTGCATGAGCAGATGAACCGGTTCTTTTCTGGTTTCAGGCGTGATGCCCATCCCATGGCCGTAATGACGGGCACAGTCGGCGCTCTGTCGGCCTTCTATCACGACTCCACCGACATCAACGACGCCGTTCAGCGCGACATCGCTTCGATCCGCATGATCGCGAAAATGCCGACCATCGCCGCGATGGCTTATAAATATGCGGTCGGCCAGCCCTTCATCTACCCGCGAAACGAACTCGATTACGCATCGAATTTCCTCTACATGACCTTCGCAGTGCCCTGTGAGGAATATAAAGTTAATCCGGTGCTTAGCCGGGCCATGGACCGGATTTTCATCCTGCATGCCGATCACGAGCAGAACGCTTCCACCTCCACGGTCCGGCTTGCGGGTTCTTCCGGGGCGAACCCATTTGCCTGCATTGCTGCTGGTATTGCCTGCCTTTGGGGGCCCGCGCATGGCGGGGCGAACGAAGCCGCGCTGAAGATGCTGATGGAAATCGGTACGGTGGATCGCATTCCGCAATTCATCAAACGGGCAAAGGACAAGGACGATCATTTCCGGCTCAGCGGCTTCGGGCATCGCGTTTACAAGAACTACGATCCGCGCGCACGGGTGATGCAAAGAACCTGCAAGGAAGTGCTGGAAGTGGTAGGGATCAAGAACGATCCCCTTTTGCAGGTGGCGATGGAGCTTGAGCGCATTGCTCTTGAGGATGATTACTTCATCGAGAAGAAGCTCTATCCCAACATCGACTTCTATTCCGGCATCACGCTGAAGGCTCTCGGTTTCCCAACCTCAATGTTCACGGTGCTGTTCGCCATCGCACGCACAGTTGGTTGGATTGCCCAGTGGAAGGAAATGATCGCCGACCCGGAGCAGAAAATCGGCCGGCCGAGGCAGCTCTATATTGGCGAAACGGCCCGGGACTACGTTCCGCTGGAAGCCCGGCCTTAAAACCCTAACCAGAAGAGATCCCGGAAGGCTTCATGCTCTTCGCGGAAGTGCTGTGATTGACTTCCGCCATTAAGTCTGCGGACCTGTGAAGAACGAGGCGATCGCACAGGTGGCTGCGAAAAGGCCTGCCGGGCCGAAAAGCGCAACCTGAGCGTGCTGCATCGGCAAATTGAAGTAGTTCATTGCAGCAATTCCTAGCCCCCCGCCAAGCATGGCGCCCGCAACGCCATAGGACATCAATCGGCCGAGAGTGATAAAAAAGGGCTCATCGCTTCGGGAAGCGCGAGGCTTTCCATGAACTGCTCCGACGCGATCAAACGCGGCTGAGCCGCGGACTTTGGGGCTATCTGACGCTCCGCTTGCTAACGCCGGCTGCCTCATGGGCAACGGCGGTGCGGGCGCCTTCTGTCCAGCCTGCGCCAACGCCTCTCTTTCAGCTTCTTCCTGCTGCCGCACCAAATCTGGGTCCATGAATCCCTCTTCCCGTAATGTTGCCGTGCGCGTGGAGGCATAAGCACAAAAGCCGGAACAACGGACACAGTGCAATTTAACACTTTGGTAACAGATTCAGGTGGCGCGGACCATGCGGCTTCGCGGCCACTGATCCTGGACCGCGAAGTTCAAACATTGACCGGAATGCCATTCGTTGGAAAAATTGTTAGAGTTTCTGCCAGCACACGTGGACTGGCGCTTCTACGCAGATCCATAGGCTAATTTTCAAGCGGTCCCAGGGGCGCCCACAAAAGGAACGGCATGACAAAAGGCAGCAAGGGCGGAAACGGCGGAACCCATAGCGACACCTCCCTCACACGAGTGGGCCGCAACCCAGCTGCCTATTCAGGCTTCGTCAACACGCCGATTTTCAAGGGCTCTACGGTGCTGTTCCCCGATGCAGAACGCCTCGAGTTCGCGCAATGTGGAATATACCTATGGCCGCCCGTCCAACCCGACGACCCGGGCTTTGGAAAACGCCTTGGCGGAACTGGAGGGTGGCGACAGAACTTTCCTCACATCCTCGGGGCTCAGTGCCATCACCACCACGCTTCTAACCTTCGCAGAAAGCGGTGGTCATATCCTCATTACGGACAGCGCCTATTTCCCGACCCGCCGGTTCGCTAACCGCGTCCTGAAGAGGATGGGCGTTGACGCGGAATTTTATGACCCGCTCATCGGCGGCGGAATCGCATCCCTAATCCGGCCAAATACGAAGCTTGTGCTCACGGAATCGCCGGGGTCACAGACCTTCGAGGTGCAAGACATCCCCGCGATTTGCCGGGCAGCGCGAGCGCAGACTGTGCCTGTTGCGATCGACAATACATGGGGCACACCCCTTTATTTCCGCGCCTTCGAGCATGGAGCGAACATCTCGATTATGTCGGCAACGAAGTATATCGTGGGCCATGCCGATGCTTTGCTTGGCGCCGTCACCTGCGATGCTTCGACCGCGCAGCCGCTAGCCCTCACCCATGAGGCGCTCGGGCAGTGTCCTGGCAGCGAGGACTGCTTTCTGGCGCTTCGCGGTTTGCGGACATTGTCTGTTCGTTTGGAGCGGCACTGGCGCTCCGGACTAATTATTGCGGAATGGCTGAGAAATCGGCCTGAGGTGGCCCAGGTGCTGCATCCGGCCTTGCCGGGCGCGCCTGGCCACGAGCTTTGGAAACGGGACTTCAGGGGCGCTGCCGGGCTGTTTTCGATCATCCTCAAGCCCTATCCAAAGGAAGCCGTTCATCGCTTTCTGAATGCTCTCCAAATCTTTGGGATGGGCTATTCATGGGGCGGCTTTGAGAGCCTGATTGTCCCCTTCGATTGTTCTGCGGCGCGGACAGCCACGGTTTGGAAGCCGCAAGGCCCGCCACTTCGCCTCCATATAGGCCTTGAGGACGTAGACGATTTGAAGCGCGATCTCGAGCGCGGCTTTTCCGCGCTGGCAAAGGACAGCTCTTAAGATCACGTTTCGGAGCGAACAGCGGGCCCCGGCCCGAGGGCAAGTTCTCCCGGCGCCTTGTTCCAGAATTCCACGCCCCATCCCTTTTCGCCGTGCCGCAGGGCGCAGCAATGACCCGTGCCGACCTTGAGTGCCCCGCGCCCAGCCATGTCATCGAATGCGCCCGGCACGAGCTTGAGGAAGAACTTCAAGATGCCATTGCTGGTTATGAGCAGCGCGACGTCTCTGGGTGCGAGCCCCTCTGCAAGCTCAGTTGTCAGGACAGCGATGTTGGAAAGAATTGTGTTCGCAGGAGGCGACCATCCTGGGGAAGAAGGCCACTCGCCCCGGCTATCCCACGCCCGGAGCTCGGCCCCTCCGCCGAGAGAAGCAATTTCCTCCAAAGTCTTACCCTCCCACAACCCATAATCAATCTCGCGAAGGCGTTCGTCAGTGTCCTGCCGAAAATGAGCCGACGAACGTTTCTCGCCCGATTTATCCTCCGATAGCATCGCGGTCAGCGTGCCACACACAATCGCCGCGTGTTCATTCGTGCGCTTTAACGGACCCGAAATGACTCGCTTCAATCGTGGGACCATCGGCACCAGGGCCCGGCCCAGCGCGGCAGCCTGATCCCGTCCCTTCGCCGTCAGAGGCAGATCCGTTCGTGCTCCCACCCAGACAATCTTATCGCAAGCTTCGAATGTATTCCCGTGCCGGGCCAAGAGAAGAAGCATTACTTAGCCCCGCGCCAATCAAGGAGATCACCTTCGCGCTCGATGATCTTCTCCGCCACAACCACATCTTCAGGCGAGTCAACCGACCAATGAGAGCGCCCCCTGTAATCGACGATGGTGACGCGGATGGTCATGCTGCTCTCTAGCGCGCGGAGCTGCTCAAGGCCTTCCGTCATTTCAAGCGGGGTAGGCCGCAGCTCAACATAGTGCGCCAACGAGGCCTTGCGGTATCCATACAGGCCTAGATGACGGTAAATGCTGGCATGCCCAGTCTTCCGCAGGTAGGGAATAACAGCTTTCGAGAAATAAAGCGCCTTCCTGTTGGTGTCGAACACGACCGTTGTTCCACTCGCCGGTGTAATCTTCTTCTGCTCTAGAAACTCGTCGAGTGCGGGTGCTTCCAGCCGGACCGCGGGGGTTACGATGTCCGCAACGCCATCGGCGGCCATTTCGCTGATCATCTCCTCCAGCACCCACGGCGGCGTCAGAAGGGCGTCGCCTTGAAGGTTAAGGACGATGTCTTGGGAAATTGTGCCGCGGCGGACTGCATCGTGGACGCGCTCGGTGCCGTTAGCACAATCGGCGGAAGTCATAATCACCTCCGCGCCGAAGCCGCGCGCATGCTCAATGATGCGATCATCGTCGGTCGCGATCACAACTCGGCTTGCTTGGCGCACGGCACTTGCGATTCGCCATACGCGCTCCAGCATGGAAACACCTTTGACCGCGCACAGGGGCTTGCCGGGGAAGCGCGAAGAAGCGTAGCGCGCCGGAATTATAATAGCTGCGGTCATAATGGCGCTCGCTATTGGGCGCGGAAGGATCGCGATTGGCGCGCAATCAAGTCAAGCGCGACGGGCTCGGGCAGCAGTTTCATAAGAGCCACAATCTGTTTGCTTCGCCGCCCGGTTACCACAATCGACCGGCCTTGCATCACACCACCATAGCCGGCTCGTGCGACTTCTTCCGCACTAGACCACCAGGCCTTACCGTATTTTGACACCCTGGCTCTGACGCCTGCGACATCGTGAAATTCCGATTGGGTAAAGCCGGGGCAAAGCGCGGTGGTGAGAACATTGTGGCGGCGGTTTTCGAGGAGGAGCGACTCTGAGAACTTGATCATGAAGGCCTTCGATGCTGCGTAAAGTGTATGTCCCGCAGAGCCTGGGATAAGGCCCGCAACGGAGGCGACGTTCACGATCCGGCCAAAGCGCCGTTCAATCATCCCTGGCAAGAGTGCATGGTTAAGTTCACAAGGCGCGACGACAAGAACTCTGAGAAAGGCGTACTGATCTTTCCAAGCGGTGCGCGCATAATGGCCAGGTACAGCGAAACCGGCATTATTGACGAGCCCGTCGATTGAGATATTGCGCGCGGCAATTTCTGCCAGCAGTTGCTTTGCGCCGTCTGGAGCGGCTAAATCGCAGGCGATGGGCGTGGCTTTTATATTATGCTTCGATGATAGTTCGGCGGCGAGAGCATCCAGACGGTCGGCGCGTCTCGCGGTCACCACCACGTTCCAGCCCTCCCCCGCGAAAACTTCCGCGAAAGCTTTTCCAATGCCGGCTGACGCGCCGGTAATAAGGACTGTTCGCCCCTTAATGGACTCTTCCAAAGCGCTCAACCTTCCCGGAACTTATCGCTTACCGGCTTCATACGCTATCATTTGGAGATGGTCCAAAACTTCTAGTTCCGCATTTCCAGAAGACGCCGCGCAATGACCTGAGCTTGGATCTCGGCCGCGCCTTCGAAGATGCTCAGGATGCGCGCATCGCAGAGCACGCGGCTGATCTGATATTCGAGAGCGAAACCATTCCCGCCATGAATTTGCAATGCGCTATCGGCCGCGGCCCAGGCGACTCGCGCTGCGAGGAGCTTTGCCATGCCCGCTTCCAGATCGCACCGCCGGCCACCATCCTTTTCACGGGCCGCGAAATAGGTGAGCTGGCGGGCAATCATTGTTTCAGCCGCCATCATGGCGATCTTGTCCGAGACACGCGGGAAAATCACGATGGCCTTGCCGAACTGCTGCCGATCATTCGCATAGCGCAATGCAAGGTCCATCGCGGATTGCGCAACACCGACCGCGCGGGCCGCCGTTTGCACACGGGCGGATTCGAAGGTCTGCATGAGCTGCTTGAACCCCTGCCCCTCCTCCCCACCGAGCAGCGCTGAAGTAGGCACCTCGAATCCGTCGAAGGAGATTTCATACTCCTTCATCCCTCGATAGCCGAGGACCTCGATCTCGCTGCCGCTCATGCCTTCTACCGGGAAGGGATTTTCGTCGGTGCCGCGCGGCTTCTCCGCGAGGAACATTGAGAGCCCCCGATAGCCGGGCTCGGAGGGATTCGTGCGCGCCAATACAGTCATCAGATCGGCCCGGACCGGATGCGTGATCCAAGTCTTCTGGCCCGTGATCTTGTAGACATCGCCTTCGCGGGTGGCGCGAGTTTTCAGGGACGCTAAGTCCGAGCCTGTGTTCGGCTCGGTGAACACGGCTGTCGGAAGCACCTCCCCGCTCGCGATTTTGGGCAGCCAGTGCTGCTTTTGCGCTGGCGTTCCCCCGCCAAGGATCAGTTCGGCTGCAATTTCCGAGCGCGTTCCAAGCGAACCAACGCCAATATAACCCCGACTCAACTCCTCGGAGACGACGCACATGGCCTCTTTTCCAAGGCCCAGCCCGGCGAACTCTTCCGGGATCGTGAGCCCGAAAACCCCTAGCTCGTTCATTTTCGCAATTACTTCGAGTGGGATGTACTCATTCTTTAAATGCCACTCATGGGCAAAGGGCTTGACTTCGGACTCCACGAAGCGGCGCATCTCGGCGCGCATCGCCTCCATAGTTTCGTCAAGGCCCCCATCGCCGAAATGGCCTGAGCCTTCCGCCTCGCGGATCAGCTCAACGAGCCGCGCCCGCGCCGCCGGCGAATTGGCCTTGATAAGTGTCACCACGGCACCGGTCGCAAACGCGTCCCGGTCTTCCGGCGTCAAATCCAGCTCGTGGAAACGCACCATCTCGGACTGGCTCATTGGAATGCCACCGAGAATTTGAGTGACATATTCTCCGGCGCCAATTTGGGTGAGGAGCGCTTCGATTTCACCGAAACGGCCGGCTTCAGTTAATGTCTCCGCATAAGTAGCCAGCTGCTTCAGGGCTTCGGCGTAGGTTGCAAGCCAGGCAAGGCCATGGCAGGCGTGCTGCTCGCGCTCAATCAACTCCGCGCTGAGTGCGCCATTTTTGGTGACTTTTGCCCGGATCGCGGCAGTTGCACGCCCCAGCAAGCGCTCGGCATTGCCTGCCGCCTCTTTGCAAAGCTCGATGAGATTAGGCACGCCGATAGAGCTGGCAGGCCCGGTCTTTTCGGCAGCAACGCTCATTCCATTTCCTTTCGGTGGGCCATGCTGAAGACACCGCACTGTTCCTGAAGCGTCACCAAGAACTAGTCTTTACGCCCAAGCACAAGATCAAGCCACGCTTTGAAAAGAGTCTTCTGCTGCTTCGGCTTAGGCGCAGCGGCAGAAGCGGAAGTGCCTTTGGCAGAAACGGTAGTGGCCGCCACTGGCGCCATCGCCGGAGGCGCGAGTTCTGCCATGGAGCAGGGCTCGGAGTTTCGCCTTTCTAATTCTCCATCTGAGAAGCTTTCCCCTGTCCTGGAATGCGCTGGCCGGACGCCGTGGGCCATAGGTATCCCCAGGCTCGAAGCTATCTCCTCCACTCTGGCACTTGAGGCTGCCGCAAGGTCATCGAAACTGCGCTTCTGGTTTGGGACAGCCGAAGCATCCTTTTTCCCGGCTTCAACCCTGCCGCCTAGAAATGACTGGAGCGTTTCGAGCCGGTTCGCAGCCATGTAATAGTTGTTCCCGGAAAGGTTCGCTTCCGCGAGTTGACGGACTTCCCCGAGCATGGCTTCGAAGCCACCACTCACTTCGGCGCTTGGCGGAACGCCCTTCGTGTCCAAGCCCGTAAGCTCGATCAAGCCCGCAATCTCATTCGAAACTTGATAGTAGCTATTCCCAGTGAACCGCACGCCGGCGGCCTCTTGCAGCCCCCGCAAGGCGCGAAGAAAATCTGCGGATCCTCCCGTCATGCATTCCCTCCCTTTTTCGTTCCTTTGCAGGAGTTCAAGAACGCTGCCGGGAAATCAACCGAAACGGGCCTTGGATGCCTCAATCGCATCCTCGAAAGTGCGCAAGCCGGTATGGGGCGCACTTACAAGCACGGCCATATTTCCCGGACGATGCTCGTTCTTCCACATGCGCATATGCGCTTTCGGAATGTCGGTCCAGGGGAAAACCTCGCTCATGCAGGGATCTATCCGCCGTTCGACCATCAAGCGGTTGGCCTGACTCGCCTGAAGAAGATTCGCGAAATGGGAGCCCTGAACGCGTTTTTGATGCATCCAGAGATAGCGAGCATCGATCGTGAGGTTGTACCCTGTCGTGCCGGCGCAGATCACCACCATGCCGCCGCGTTTGACGACAAAGACCGAGACGGGAAAGGTTGATTCGCCTGGATGTTCGAAGACGAAATCGACATTGTTGCCCTTGCCGGTGTGCTCCCAGATTGCGGCGCCGAATTTGCGCACTTCCTTGAACCACTCCCCATATTCGGGAGTGCCGACCTTGGGCAGCTGCCCCCAGCACTTGAAATCCTTGCGGTTGACGACGCCCTTGGCGCCAAGCTGCATGACGAAATCGCGTTTGTCCTCATCGGATACGACGCCGATGGCGTTGGCGCCCGCAGTTGCGCAAAGCTGAACCGCAAAAGAGCCAAGGCCGCCGCTTGCACCCCAAATGAGAACATTATGGCCGGGGCGGAGGACGTGTGGTCGGTGGCCAAACAGCATTCGATAAGCCGTGGCCATGGTCAGGGTATAGCAGGCGCTCTCTTCCCAGCTCAGGTGCCTGGGCCTCGGCATCAGCTGGCGATCCTGCACCCGGGTGAATTGGGCAAAGGAGCCGTCGGGGGTCTCGTAGCCCCAGATGCGTTGTGAGGGCGAAAACATGGGGTCGCCCCCGTTGCATTCCTCGTCGTCGCCATCATCCTGGTTGCAGTGGACGACGACCTCGTCGCCCACCTTCCAGCGCTTCACCTTCGAGCCTATCGCCCAAACGATGCCTGACGCGTCGGAGCCTGCGATGTGGTAAGGGTTTTTGTGGCCGTCGAGGGGGGAAATCGGTGTGCCGAGCGCAGCCCAGATGCCATTATAGTTGACGCCGGCTGCCATGGTGAGAATCAGTACATCGTGGCTGTCCAATGGCCAGGTCGGCAAAACCTCCATTTGCATGGCCTGATCAGGCGACCCATGGCGCTCCTTGCGAATGGCCCACGCGTACATCTTTTCCGGAACATGGCCGAGCGGCGGGATTTCCCCCACCTCGTAGAGATCCTTCAGCGCCCCGGACCCAGATGAGGATCCTGGTTGCTTAAAAGCCACGACCTCGCTCATAACACTACTCCTTGCCGGGCACGGTCTTTGTTTTCTTGTTTGCAGTGCAGCATGACGCTTTTTCGCTCGCAGTGCAACATAGTCGAAAGACGCCGGGAGGCGGGGAAATAGGCGCACGCTTCTGACGCTTTCTTTTGGCCGCCAAGGAAGCTAATGCTGCGGCGCCGCTTGTTGCACAGCCGGATTTTGGTTCACATTGAAAAAGGGCACGGCGCTGTGTTCGCCGAGGATCGTCTGCGGAGGATGCCCCGTCCAGCGTTGCGCCAGCGTAAGTTCGATAACCTTCTCATTGTCCTTGAGAGCTCCTCCACGCAACTTGATCCCTTGCGCTTCGGCGGCAGCTCGCAATTCGATACCGCGAGCATCCCCTTCGGCAGCAAGGATCTGCGCCTGCTTTTGCGCCGTCGCGCGCGCAATTTGCGCTTCCGCTTCGGCCTTCACCGTCACGACCTTCTGTTCGCCTTCATAGCGAACGCGATTCACGGTGTTCTCGGCAGCGATTGCGTCGTTCTTGGCCTTCACAGCGGCCTCGACGGAAGCCACAAATGTGTCTGAGTACCGGATCGCGGGAATTTGCAGGTCGAAGATTTCGACGCCAAAAAGTTCGCGAACGGATTGGCTGACCGCGACGCGGACGTCGCCTGCAATCTGCTCACGCTCCTCGGATATCTTCACCGTATTTCGCTTTGCAAAAAGCCGCAGCGTGCGATCGGCGATGATCTGCTCGATGTTGCGGTTTATGTCGAAATTGCCGGACTTGCCGACGTCGTACAGCAGCTTGAAGACGGCATCGCGAGGGATGCGATAGGTAACGCCGACGCTGATCTGGACGGACTGATTGTCCACAGTATAAACGCGCAGGTTATCGATGCGAAAGGTGTCGATCGAGACCTGCAGCTTGTCGACCTTGTCAATGAACGGGGCCTTGAAGTAAAAGCCTGGCGCCAGCGGCTCTTTTGTCCTGACCGTGCCCAGCCTCCTTACCCCCGCCATTTCGGTCGGTTGAACTATGAAGAAGCTGTCGTCCAGGATGTAAAGAATGACCAAAGCACCGGCAATCAGAGCTAAGATCCGTGCCAGGCCAGGCATTTCCGGCAATGATCGCTGCTTATAAAACGTGAGGTCTGACACAGCCCCTCCCAACTGGAACATTCCTGTTGCTCCAGCGTGAGCCTAGCACTTTCGGCAGGACCATACCATTGTGTCCGCAGAGCCGTCAGTCCACCGCCATGCCTTTGCGGAGGGCGGTTGCGAGGGAGATAAATTCGCCGCCTATCTGGCGCCCAAGCGCGGCGCCTGACGGCGCTAAGTTTCCGAAGTGCCGGTTTTAGCTATTTTCAATAAGAGCTTTTGGCGCTGCGTTCCACCAAGCTATTGCAAGCGCCTCTCGCACCACAGCAATGTAGGCGCCGGCAAGCTTTACATTGGTTGAGCCTTGCCGTCCCCACCCGCCCTCAACAGTCCTGAAAATCTCAGGATGTTTTTTGCAAAGGCTCCCTAGCTGCTCCCATGGCCCAAGCAGCATCGGGCCAACCCAATGTCGCGAAGATTTTTCCTCTTACCCGGAAATCGGGGTGGCCTTGGTGAGCTTGTTCGGAAGTTTCGGGCAGAGAGAGCGCAGCGCTGCGGAAATCTTCTGGTCTCATTGCGGGGACCGCCCAGTGAGACCGGCGATATTGTGCCAGTCATCGAGGAACACAGGCAATAGCGCTGCCTCGTGATTTGCCGAAAGCCTCAGGCACCACTTGCCGGGGAAAACGCAACGCGGTTGACTAGAACCGCTGTATGGCATTCTATTCCTTATACGGTATCAAAAAGCCTGCCGAAATCCTGGGAGGGACACATGAGAGAAGCGGTAATTGTCTCGACCGGCCGAACTCCCATAGGGCGAGCCTATAGAGGCGCATTCAACAATACGTCTGGGCAAGCCCTTGCAGCTCATGCAATCCGGCATGCGGTGGAACGCGCCGGCATTGGGCCCGAGGAAGTCGAGGACGTGGTGCTGGGCTGTGCCATGCAGGAAGGAACCACGAGCTACGATGTGGCGCGGCAGGCGGCTCTGCTTGCGGGGCTGCCGGTAACCACGGCGGGAACCACGGTGGATCGCCAATGCGGCTCTGGTTTGCAGGCCATTGCGATCGCGGCGGGCCGTATCCGATTGGACGCAGTGCCGGTAATGGTTGCCGGCGGTGTCGAGAGCATCAGCCTCGTTCAGAACGATCATCGTAACGGCTATCGGGCGAAGGATGAGAGACTCATTGAACTCCACCCTGCCGTCTACATGCCCATGATCGACACGGCTGAGGTGGTTGCGAAGCGTTACAACATCAGCCGCGAAAGGCAAGACGCTTATGCGCTCGAAAGTCAGCGCAGGACCGCAGCCGCACAATCGGCCGGCCGGCTCAAGGACGAAATCGTGCCGATTGAGAGCGAAATGCTCGTTCAGGACAAGGCAACAGGCGCGATTTCCAAGAAGACAGTCCGGCCGGAGCAAGATGAGGGCAACCGGCCCGACACCACCTTGGAAGGCTTGGCAGCCTTGAAGCCAGTTCGGGGCGAGGGACACGTCATAACGGCAGGCAATGCGAGCCAGCTCTCAGACGGCGCCAGTGCTTGCGTGGTCATGGACTCGAAATTGGCCGAACAGCGCGGGATAAAGCCGCTCGGCATCTTCAAAGGATTGGCTGTTGCAGGATGCGAGCCGGACGAGATGGGCATAGGCCCCGTGTTCGCGGTGCCGAGGTTGCTTGAGCGCTTCGGGCTCAAGCTCAACGACATCGATCTTTTCGAGCTGAATGAGGCCTTCGCAGTTCAGGTTCTTTACTGCCGCGACAAGCTCGGCATCGATCCCGCCAAGCTGAACGTCAATGGCGGTGCAATCTCGATCGGGCACCCCTATGGCATGAGCGGCGCGCGCATGGCCGGTCATATCCTCATCGAAGGCAAGCGCTGCGGGGCCAAGCACGTTGTCGTAACCATGTGTATTGGCGGCGGAATGGGAGCGGCGGGTCTATTCGAGGTCGTATAATGAGCATGTTCGACCTTTCAGGACGCGTTGCGGTTATCACGGGCTCTTCCAGAGGGATCGGGCGGGCCATCGCCCTCGAATGTGCGAAGATGGGAGCGACAGTCGTCGTTTCCTCCCGCAAGCTGGGAGCTTGCCAGGCCGTCGTTTCCGAGATCGAGGCTTTGGGCGGAAAGGCCAGCGCCGTTGCATGCAATGTGGGGGTGAAGGCTGACCTTGAGGGCCTTGTCTCGCACGCTATGGCGCATTACAGCCGCATCGACATCCTCATTCCAAACGCAGCGATCAATCCGGCTTACGGCCCATCCTCTGAAGTGTCGGACGAGGTCTGGAACAAGGTGCTGACCTCGAATCTGACGGCTACCCATTGGCTCTGTCAGATGGTCCTTCCTGGTATGGCGGACCGGGGAGGCGGCAGCGTTATCCTGCTCTCCTCAATCGTTTCGATCATTGGGTCCGGTAATCTGGGGATCTATGCAATCTCGAAAGCCGCCGAAGCTCAGCTTGCGCGCAACCTCGCTGTGGAATGGGGACCCCGCAACATCCGTGTGAACTCCATCGCGCCGGGAGTGGTCAAGACCGATTTCGCGAAAGCGCTCTACGAGAATCCAAAGGCCGCGGCCTTCATCGGCAACATGACCTGTCTGAAGAGGCTTGGTGAACCGGAGGACATTGCCGGGGTGGCGGTCTTCCTTGCCTCCGATGCCGCCCGATACGTAACCGGCCAGTTCATCCTTGTCGATGGCGGCGCGTCCGTCTTTTCGCCGATCGGGTAAGCCCTCATGGTTGAACTCATAGACGTTTCTCCTGCCCATCGCTTCGACGAAGAAAAGCTTTGGCATTATCTCGGGGATCACTTGGAGGGTCTCGGAACCGGCGCCAAAGTGCGCCAGTTTCAGGGTGGCCAGTCCAATCCCACTTTTCTTATTGGCACTCCTGGACGTGAGTATGTTCTGCGAAAGCAGCCACCGGGGAAGCTCTTGCCGAGCGCGCACGCCGTCGACCGCGAATTCCGGGTACAATCAGCGCTCAAGGGAACGCCTGTGCCTGTGGTGCCAATGCGGCTTTATTGCGCTGACCCCGCAATCATTGGCACTCCGTTCTATGTGATGGATTACATCCCCGGCAGGGTCTTCCCCCGACCCGAGCTGGCTGAACTCAACCACATGGATCGCAAAGCGGCCTACATCGCGTTCATAGAAACGCTCGCCGCTCTGCATGAGGTCGACTTCAATGCGGTTGGGCTCAGCGATTACGGTCGCACGGAGGGGTATGCGGCGCGTCAGCTGAAACGCTGGTCGGAGCAATATGAAGCTGCCAAAACCGCGCATATCGACGCGATGGATAAGCTGATAGGCTGGCTAAAATCCAGCATTCCCGCACAGGACGAGGCGGCGATCACGCATGGCGACTACCGCATCGGCAATATGATGTTCGAAGTCGATGAGCCTCACATCATCGCGGTCCTCGATTGGGAACTCTCCACGTTGGGCCATCCTCTCGCGGATCTTGGCTATGTCTGCATGTCCTACCGCATTCCGGCGCGCAACCCGCTTCTGAGCGGACTTCGCGGGCTCGATTTGCCGGCCCTTGGCATTCCCACCGAGGACGAGCTTGTGGCCGCTTACTGCCACCGGGCCGGACGGGACAGTGTCCCCGACCTAACATTTTTTATTGCGCTGTCCTTTTTCCGTTATGCCTCGATTGCGCAGGGTGTGTACGCGAGATCGTTGCAAGGGAACGCTGCCGATAAGCGCGCCAGCCTTGCGGGTCAAGCAGCTGCTGCACTCGCCGAAGAAGGATGGCGCATCGCCCAGGCAACCGGTTAACATGACGCTGGAGCCGCGGAGTGCTTCGGCGCTGGGTGGCCCGGCTCACAGGCTCAGCGATGACATAACCCTGGAGGGAACCATGGCGGATCTGTTTCAGCTCTCACCGAAGGCTGCAGACTACAAGGCGCGGGTTGAGCGCTTCATGGACGAGCATGTCTATCCAAATGAGACGTCTCTTTACCACACGGCGGAGACACAGCCCGACCGATGGGAGCCGCTGGCACTTCTGGAGGAGCTTAAGGCGAAGGCGAAAGCGGAGGGACTATGGAACCTCTTCCTGCCTGATAGCGAATTTGGGGCGCGCCTAACGAATCTCGAATACGCTCCGCTCGCGGAAATCATGGGCCGTTCGCATTGGGGCCCGGAAGTCTTCAACTGCTCCGCGCCCGACACCGGCAACATGGAAGTTCTGGTCCGCTATGGGAACCCCGCGCAGAAAGAGCAGTGGTTGAATCCACTTCTCGAAGGCAAAATCCGCTCCGGCTTCGCGATGACCGAGCCTGATGTCGCTTCTTCCGACGCCACTAATATCTCGATTTCCATCGAAAAGGACGGCAGCGATTACGTCATCAATGGCCGCAAGTGGTGGACATCGGGCGCAGGCGACAAGCGCTGCAAAATTCTCATCCTTATGGGTAAGACGGATCCCGGCAATCCAGATCCGCACAAGCAGCAATCGATGCTGCTTGTGCCCATGGAAGCGCCGGGCGTGGAAAAAGTGCGGATGCTACCGGTATTCGGCTACTTGGATGCACCGCACGGCCATGCAGAGATGAGCTTCACCAATGTCCGGATTCCCGCTGAAAACATTCTCTTGGGCGAGGGCCGCGGATTCGAGATCGCGCAGGGCAGGTTAGGGCCGGGCCGTATTCATCATTGCATGCGAACCATCGGACGCGCGGAACGGGCGCTCGAACGGATGTGCAGGAGGCTCGATAGCCGTGTCGCCTTTGGTAAACGCGTTTCCGATCAGGGCGTATGGCTGGAGCGCATCGCAGAAAGCCGCATGATGATCGACCAGGCGCGCCTGTTGACGCTCAAGGCCGCTCATATGATGGACACTGTTGGCAATAAGGCAGCCCGCGCCGAGATCGCAATGATCAAGGTCATCGCTCCCAATATGGCCCTGAAGGTGATTGACTGGGCAATTCAGGCCCATGGCGGTGCGGGCATTTGTGACGATTTCGGCTTGCCCTACGATTACGCATCCATCCGCACACTTCGCATTGCGGACGGCCCCGATGAGGTGCATCGGAACCAGATTGCGAAGCTGGAGATGCGTAAATACCGGGATCATGGGTTGCAGGGGCACAATTCGCGGCGCGCGTCGGAGTAAAGTTTCCTGCCCAGATGTTGAAGTGTGGCCCCGCTTACTGCGATGGCTGGCCTTTGGAAACGCAGGACCACGCGCCTACGACTGAGGATTCGCGCATACAGTCCGCGATGGTCTTTGATGGAGCGGGTGTGTTCAATGGCTGCTGCGTGCTCGCGGCAGCTTGGGGCTGCTCGGCAGCGCATGCCGTCAGCAAAGCCAAGGATATGATTATGAAGTAGGCACGAGACACGGCGGCCTCAGCAGAGATGGTGAATCGGGCAGAAGCCTAGCAACGGGAAGCGGTATCGCACAAGATCAATTCTTTCACAAAGCCTAGCGCGGTATCGGTGGGTAGAGATACCACAATAGGAACGGCAATAAGGCAACCCGCCGGAAAAGATGCCGTGCTTACTTTGCCGTAATGAAAATACGGCACGCTGCGCAACGGCTAAAAGCGTCTTTCACTGAAAGCGCCACGCACTGTGCTTTGCGCCGTATCCGTAGAGAGCTTGGCCCGTTCAGGCGCATGCAGGATCACGGTTCTCACCAAAAGGAAAAGGACAGCAGCGTTCAGAAAGTGCCAGAAATAATGCGTGCCTATGGGCAAGGTACCGCAAAGCGGCATATCAAGGGTCCTTGCTGTGAAGGAGAGCACGAACAAAGCCGCGGCACCGAAGAACGACTTGCCAGCCTCCCCATCCTGACGCCAGATTGTTATCCCTGCCCCCATTAAGAAGACGAGCGTGGGCAGGTACATTGCCCCGCCCCATAAGAACTTCTCGAACGCATCCGACTCCAGGAAGAATGTCGCGGCAAAAAAAACGATTGTGGCCACGAGCTTGAGCCAAGCCGGCCAGCTGAAGAATGCTGTCAAGATCAGCCATAAATAGAGGATCATAAAGATCAAAATTGGAATGACGTCGGCCCATTCTGCCCACCGAGTCGCGATAGTGTGGAACGTCAAGCTGCCGGCACCGACCACGGCTATCATCGCGCAAAGGATGTTGATCTGGGTTTGGTACGGCACATTCGGGCGTTGCCGCTGCAAGCGCCATGCTGCCCATGCGGCAACAAAGAAGGCAAGATTCGAAATCGCGTTGAGCGGTTCGGCATTCCACGCAGGGCTTGTCCGCTCACAATAAATATCAACGGGCCGGTTTAGATCGCCGAACCAGGACGACAGAGAAATCATCGCGTTAGCCTCCGTTTCGGCGCGAAACGAGCGTTCGATCAATCTAGACGCTAAAGATTGACGCATAGCTTAGCGGATCGCAGCCGGTAACTCCACCGCTGTCAATTCGGCATCGCTGACAAAATTTTGTACAGGCGTCAGCGTTTAGCTCCTGTCGCGCTTAAAACTCATTTGTAATCAATCGTGCCGATTCAGCCTTGCTTCTGCCGGCAGTTGTGCTAGGCGGATGGGCTGGCGGAAGCTTGGCATGTGTCCACGTTTGCGGCTATGAAGCAAGCCATGTCTCAAGCAGCGAAGCTTCCGCGCGGGGACGGGCATTTGTGTAAACAGTAGGGAGTAGAGCATGCGTATATTTGCAGCACTTTTGACAATGGCTTTGCTGATGCCTGTTCCGGTGTCGGCGCAACGCCATCGCGACCGGGATCGTGACAGGGAAGCTCTGTGCAAGGAGCCTATCCGGGCAGCAGGCGACGCTTACCATCTGCTTCGTGCCGCGAGGCGCTCGGCGATCAAGCGCTGGCAGGAGCAGGTTATCAACGCTCACGGCGAGCGTTTCATCAGTTTCGATCGGGCACGCGTGGCCGACTTTCACTGCGATCCGGCGCGTGTAGGCGGTGGCAATTCAATCATGGATCTTAAGCGCTGCGTTATCGTTGCTCGGCCCTGTAGAAACGATAGCGACACCTAGAGTTCATCATCGCAACCGCAATGCCACCCGCTGGAGCTTCCCCGGTGGGTGCCATTCGCGAAAAATGAATATGGCCTCTCCATCACCAGCAATGCTGGCAATGCATGGATTGGGGCCGCTAACTCTTTGAAAATTGGCGGTGTGTTTCTCCGGACTGCCGCGATGTCAGCAAATGCCTGGAGGGGCGCTTCTTGAACGGTTCCGCCGCTTCCGCAAGCGCCTCGTTCTGCCGAAGCCAATCTTCGGCGCAAGCGACGCAGCAGAACTTACGGCCGGCTTCCACGACGTATTCGAACTCCTCAATCTTTGAAGTGCAAAAAGCGTTTTCGCATAAGGCCATATCGCCTCTCCTGTGGAAAAGGGGCGCTGACGATACGAGGAACGGAGATCAAGTCGCGCAGCCCCGAATCAGGGCTTGACTTTAGTATAGCAGAATCTGAGCAGAGCGCGGCAAGACCAACAGCTCGGCGGCCGCTGCGCATCCAGTACGCAAAGGCCTTGTACGCGGCAAAGGTGCCAGAGGCGGGGCGAACGGTGATCACTTGCGCCGCGGCTTAACTGGGACTTGTGGTACAGGCGGCTGCGACCGGTACGCTCCCCGCGGCTTCCCGCCCTCGCTGCACAACGTAACGCATGCCGCAGACACTGATCACCGGCGGTATATGGCTATCCTCAAAGAAATCGTAGGCTGGTTTGAGATCGCGCCAGAATGCCGCCCAAGGATGCCAGGCAAAGGCTGCCAGGCGCTCCTCTGTCATGCGGAAAGGGAAAACGTGGACGCCAATGCGTTCCTGGCCTTTATCAAGCGCAGCGGTGGCAAGTAGCCAAACTTCGTCGATCTGCGCATCGGTCATGGCGTAGCAGCCAACCGAGCCGCATCCGCCATGCAGCATGAGGTTTGTCCCGGTCCGCTTATGCGCGCGATCGAATGCATTCGGATATCCCAGATTGAACGCACGATGGTAGTGGCTGTTCGGATTGAGCTGGCTTTTGCCGATGGTGTAGAAACCTTCAGGCGCTTGAGAATCGCCTTCCTCCAGTTTCGGACCGAGCTCGCCCGACCAAGCGCAAATGGGATAGCTAGCGAAGAGCTCGAAGACTGCGCCATGCTTTATCCACAGCTCAGCCTGAAGATCACCCTTGAAGATGCGCAGAAATACTGGGTCGCCCCGCCGGAGACCCTTTTCACGCAGCCGTTCATCGAGCCGCGCAGTGTTCGCTCTCTTGGAAGCGGATACACCGGAGAAGAAGTTGCGGTAACCGCTTGGGAAAAATCCAACAGACTGCAGATCGATGGTGCTCGCGAGCTGCCCTGTTCGGAGGTCCCAAAGCTTGAGCGTCTTGTCCCAGCTTCCCGAAAGAGCCCGGCGGCGATTGGGGGAAAATGCAACCGAAGTCACGCGATCGGAATGACCGGCGAAGCTCTTGATGACCGCTCCGGAGCTTGTGTCCCAAAGTCTGAGTGTCTTGTCCTTGCTTGCGGAGAGGGCCTGGAGGCCATCGCCTGAAAGGGCAACAGACAGCACTGCATCGGCATGCCCTTGCAGGGTCTTGAGCAGTTGCCCCGTCTCCACATCCCAGAGTTTGAGCGTCGTGTCGTCACTTCCTGAGAGAGCCAGCCTGCCATTCTGAGACAGAGTCACAGAGCTCACCGCATCCGCGTGGCCTTCGAAGGTCTTGAGAAGCTGGCCCGTTTCCACGTCCCAGAGTCGAAGCGTCTTGTCGTTTCCTCCCGAGAGAGCGAAGTGGCCATCGCTTGAGAACGCAACTGAGAGCACTTCACCGGAATGGCCTTCAAGGCTTCTGACGAGTTGGCCCGTCTTGGTATCCCAAAGCTTGATAGTCTTGTCCCTGCTCGCAGAGATCACACGCTGTCCGCTCGGCGAGAACGCTAGCGAAGTTATCCCGCCCGAGTGCCCGTCCAAGGATAAGACCGTTCGCCCGGACGCAATATCCCAAAGCCTGATTTGAGAGCCGGTCCCGCCCGTTGCAATCTGGCGGCCGTCAGGCGAAAAGGCCGCAGTATTGATGGCGTTCATCTCGGCGTCGAAGGTTCTAAGAAGCAGTCCCGTGGGAATGTCCCAGAGCCTTAAGACGTTGTCCTGGCCGCCTGAAAGTCCCTGCCGGCCGTTCGGCGCGAGCGCAATCACATTAACGGCTTTCGAATAGCCTAGGAAAAGAGCAAGGGCCGGGTTGATTTCGGCCCTCGCGTAATTGGCAGCCACACCGGACACAATTAAAAGCAGCCCCAGAAGGGTAGGGAGAATCCATAGCTGGCGAACCATGATCATGCCCCAAAAACGGCCTGCTATTCTTTATCCGGCTGTATAGCGCAAATGCGGCAGGGGCGCGGTTCTAGGCTTATTGCGCCAGGCGGAATGCATTGCCTTCAGGCTTTGGGGACACTGACACACAGATCGCCGCGCAGTTTCGGATGGCTTACTCGCCGAAGAAAGAGCTGAAAAACCCTGGTCTACTCGGAGACCAGGGCCGATCGCCCCAGCCCGGCGAACCTTCGTAGTCTTCCCCGGCGTAGCGCAGGTCTCTTCTGCTGTCAGTGTAGGTTTCGGCTGACGGCGATTGATTCCGGCCCTTATTTATCTGCCTCCACTTGCCCTCCAGAGCGAGCGCGATGCGGCGCTCGTGGCCATAGACATCAGGAAATGTATGCAGCTTGCCGTCATCATCCACCAGCGCCGTGAAATACGTGATGTGAACCGGAATTTTCCGCTCGAGGTCTATCTCATGATTAGGTGGGCTTGTGTTGAGCAGTTCAACAACGCGCTTGGAATCCCAACCCTTGTCTTCCCGCAGCACCAGCTCCGCCAGCCCAATCGGGTTTGCGACGCGCATGCAGCCATGGCTATAGGTCCGGCGCTTCTTTGAGAACATCCATTTATCTTGCTGGAGAAAATCGTGCATGTAGACGATATGATGGTTCGGAAAGGAAAATTTCACCTTTCCCATGACACTCATGGAGTTATAGGGCTGGATGACCTCAAAATCCGTGATGTCTTCCGACGACCAGTCAACTCGCCGCCAATTAATCGGCTGACCCTCCTTTGTATAAACTTGCAGCGCATACTCGCGCATCATCTGGCCGCCATTGAGCAAGTCCGGAAGCAGCTCATGCACCTTGACCGAATCCGGAACCGTCCATGTGGGCTTCAAGACGATCTTGCGTAGCGGCTTGCTGAAGATTGGCGTCTGCTTGTCGACTTCTCCGGCGACAATCCGGACTTCACGGATGATCTTCCCGTCCTTGACTACGCGTTGCGTGAAATCCGGAATGTTATTCCAGATATAGAACACACCCATATTCGCGGGCATCCAGCGCCATTCCTCCATATTGGCGAGCAGTCTCTTCCCCTCTGCCGTCCGCTGCTTAGTCTGTTTAAGAAGGGCCACATACTTCTGGCGCAAGCGTTCGAACTGGGGTTGGGTCGGATTGAGGCCTCGAAGATATACGTCAGGCTGATCAGCCCTGGCGATGCCGTCAAAAACGGTTTCGGGTTTGATTAGTTCGGGCTTGCGGTCCAAATTAGAGCTAAGCTGTTCTGAAGGATCGGGAATGCGGCTTCCGCGCGCATATCTCGCATACTTCAGAACTGCCGCAGAAAATTTGATCTCGTCCGCTGCAATAGCTTCCGGCGAAGGTGAGGGAGCAGGTCCATTGCCTGGCTCGGATGCTTGCGGCAGAGGAAAATCTTTCGGATCGAGCCCCCATTCCGCGGCGCGATTTATTTCTGCCGCGACCAGCAAGGCCTTCGGAGAAGGAGTTCCGGCCGCGGACATCCAAAAAGGAGCGTAGTTGCGGGTGGCGTAGAAAGACGAGATGGCCGCAAGTTCGTTACGCTCCGCCTCCGTCTTTCCTGAGGGAGCGGCAGAAAGCGCTTTCTGCAAGGCAACCCCCTCAGGCGTTGACAGGGTTGCGGCGGTCTCCTTTGGCGGAGCCGCTTGGTCATTTCGGGATTTTGCCTCATATGCCGCTTTTGCTGGCGCCGAGGCCCCTGGCATATCCTTTGACGCGTTGTCGGTTACTGGCTGTCGCTCTGCACCCGTCTTTCCTGCTGGAAGGGTTGCAGGGGCTTTCCGCGAAGCATCCGGCTCGGGCACTTCTGCCGGTGCTGGGCTTCCAGGGGTAACCGTTGATACATCTTCCATGGCTGGCGCTTGCTGGGCCCGGGCAGAGTAGGAACCTAGGACTGCGGCCAAGACGATTGTAAGGGCGAAGGCTGGGCGGGGAACCATTCGATGCTCCTTTGGCTGATCAAGTCCTAGCCAAAAAAAGCAAAGAAAACCCTAGCTGCTGCGCTAATGCTGATGCGAACCCCGAAGATTAGCGGTCAGGCGTACCTCAAGTCAAACGCGCCGGCCGCGGCCTTCGCGCCGGCGCGCTTCAAAGCAGGCACTCAGGCCCAATCGCCGCCCCCTCCCAAATCGTCGTCGTCGCTGCCGGGGTCATAATCGGCATCCGCATAGCCGTCATCTCCGCCCTGATTATCGCTATAGGCGGCGTCGTACTGATCTCCGCCGGAGGGCTTGTCTTGATCGCCATAATTGTTGACGATGCTCGTCTCGCTGAGGCTGTCGCGTGGGGTCATGCCGCTTAGGCCGCCTCCGCCGAGCAGGCCTCCTTGATGGCCAGAAAACAGGGAGCTGATACCTTGAAAGAGGAGAGCGCCGCCGGCGACGCCTGCCGCGGTTGTTGCCGCATTACGCAGGAATCCCCCTGTTTGCGACGGCTGCATCACGGTTGCGCCCTGTGGGATTGCGCCCTGGGGGGGAGGTGCGTAACCCCCTTCGGGACCTTGGGAATAGCCCCTGGGGGGAGTCTGCCATCCTTGGGTCTCAGGCGGCTGCGACTCCCATGGGTTTACACGCGGAACGCTCCCGCTAGGCCGGGGAGTGTCACGCCCGCCGCCGAAAAGCCCGCCAAGAAAACTGCCGGAACCGCTTTCGGCTTGCGGACGGCTCTCGCTAAGCTGCCGCTGAAGCTCGTCGATCCGGGCTTGTGCATTCCTTAGCGCGAAATCCTGCATGAGAACTGTTTGCGCGAGAATGTAGACTGTATCGGGCCGCTCCTGGACAAGCTGCCTAAGGAGCTGCTCGGCCTCCGGATCTTTTTGCTGTTGGGGGGTGCTTTTTACGCGCTCCGCTAGCGTCGTAAGAAGCTGCCTTTCTTCAGGAGTCATATCTACCTCCAGGGGACAATGACGTTCGATTTTTCAGGAGATGGACATCGCAAAGTGGCTGCACAATAGAACGGTGCAGGCACAATTCTGAATAAAGGGCTGGTGGACCAGCGTAAGCAAGCTTAGGCGTAGGTGCGCTTTCGGGTGGCTAGATGCGCTCGCCGCCTTGCTTTTGTTTCAGCCGTATTCTCCCCGGCGCAAGATTTCGAAAGCAGTCAGAAGCGGCGCAGAAGCGCAACCAGCTTGCCCTGAATTTTGACGCGGTCAGGCCCGAATATGCGTGTCTCGAAGGCAGGATTTGCAGGCTCTAGCGCAATTGATTGCCCGCGTTTGCGGAGCCTTTTCAACGTGGCCTCTTCGTCGTCGATGAGTGCCACGACGATTTCACCGCTTTCTGCCGTGGAAGTCTTTTTGAGGATAATGGTGTCGCCTTCTTGAATGCCGGCCTCGATCATCGAGTCACCCTTCACTTCAAGCGCGAAGTGATCTCCCTGCGACAGGAACTCCGGCGGCATTGAGAGGACGTGGCTATGATCTTCAATTGCAGATCTCGGCACACCCGCGGCGATGCGGCCCATGACCGGCACAGAGACACCGGTATCCTCGCGATCGCGCAAGAAGACGGGTTGAGGCGCTTCGTCGAAAGAAGATCGCTTGGTGCCCTCGATCACCGTCGGCATAAACCCGCCGCGCCTTCGCTCCAAGTCGAAACCTACTCGCCGTTCTGGCATCTTCGTCACTTCAAGCGCGCGGGCTCGGTGCGGCAATCGCCGGATGAAGCCACGCTCCTCCAACGCCATGATCAAGCGGTGGATACCGGATTTCGATTTGAGATCCAGCGCTTCTTTCATTTCGTCGAAGGATGGAGGAACGCCTGTCGCTTCAATGCGCTCGTTGATGAAAAGCAGGAGCTGCTTTTGCTTCGGTGTCAGCATAAAAGACCCAGTGGAAGATTGGCACCGCGTTTTGTACAAACCAAGAACATGGATAAGCGTTCTCTTTGCGTTCCGCAAGTGGAAATGCGCCAATTCAAGAAATACAGTTAAAAATCAAGGGGTATGACGGGGACAAGTGCCCCTGCTGGAAGTGGGGCCGCGTTAACGGGGCGCATGATGATGCAATCCGCATTGGCGAACGCATACATAAGCGAGCTGTCCTGATCGGCGATGGGCGTCACTGCATCACCCCCCGAAATCACGCCGCGCATGTAGTGTTCACGCGAACCATTGGCCTCGACGGCGCATGCCAGCGGCTTCTCTTGAAAAGGCTCACTCGTGTCCAGGCTCAGAAAGGCATTGATGAGCGGCTTTAGAAATACCCGTGCGCAAATGATTGCCGATACGGGATTGCCGGGCAGACTCAGCACCCTCTGCTTGCCTATGAATCCGAACATCACCGGCTTGCCTGGACGCATAGCGGCTTTTAGAACCCCGAAACGGGCGCCTCTCTCTACGAGAACGCCACGGACAAGGTCGTGCTCGCCCACGGATGCGCCGCCAATGGTGAGAAGGACATCAGCGCCGCTTGCAGCCTCAGCACGGGCTGCGATGCTTTCCTTTGTATCCGCCGCAATCTCGAGAACCTGCGTCTCTCCGCCCCAGGCCGAGATTGCAGCCTTCATACCCGCAGGGATCGAGGAGACGATCTGATCGGGGCTGGGTGCGGTTCCAGGCCGCACAAGCTCGTCGCCATTTGCGAGCACCGCTATAACGGGCTTGCGGTGGACCGGCACCTCTGGGTAGTTCATGGCCGCGGCCAGCATCAAGTGACGGCTTCCAACCCGTGTGCCTGCGCGCAGGAGGACATCGCCTTCCTTGAAGTCATAGCCGAGTGGACGTACAAATTGCCCGGATTTGGCGCCTTCCACCATCGTGACGGCATCTTCTGGTCCGGCCTCAACATTCTCCTGGATTACAACAGTGTCGGCGCCATCGGGAACAGGCGCTCCGGTAAAGATGCGTACCGCTTCCTTTGGGCCAACCTTGCCCGTAAATCCGTGACCGGCTGCAGAGCGCCCCACAACGCGCAACCGGGCGGGGATCGTGCTAATATCGGCGGCGCGCACTGCATAGCCATCCATGGCAGAAGCACGGAAGGGAGGCTGGGTAAGCCTAGCTGTGAGATCGGCCGCGAGAATGCGCGTTTCCGCTTCGTAGATCGATACCACCTCGCTGCCCAATGGCGTGACGCCGTCAAGAATGCGGGCTTTGACAGCGGAGACCGTCATCAGGGTCATGGTTCGGCCGTCTTTCCGCTCGGCGAAGCGCGATAATCGCCGGATTTGCCGCCGCTTTTGGAGAGAAGGCGGATGCCCTCAATCTGCATTCCTTTGTCTTTCGCCTTCAGCATATCGTAAAGCGTAAGGCATCCAACCGACACTGCGGTCAGCGCTTCCATCTCAACGCCGGTCTGGCCACTTGCCTTCGCCATTGCTTCGACGCGGACAGAATGCTTGTCGGAAAGTATGCTGAATTCGACGCTTACCTTGCTCAGATTCAAGGGATGGCAGAGCGGGATCAGCTCATATGTCTTCTTCGCAGCCATGATGCCTGCGATCCGCGCTGCGGCGAGAACATCTCCTTTAGGCGCAGCGCCCTCTTCGATCAGGCGCAATGTGGCTGCTTCCATCCGGACATAGCCTTCGGCCACGGCAACCCTTTCGGTCACAGCCTTACCGGCCACGTCCACCATCGTCGCCTCGCCCTTGGCGTTGAAGTGCGAAAGCTCACCCATGGGCTTCTTCAGGCGCCTCCGAAAGCAACGCACTGGTGGCGGCTTCGACATCCGCCTGCCGCATCAAGCTCTCACCGACAAGGAACGCATTCGCGCCTGCGCGCGCAAGCCTTGCAATATCGGCAGGTGAGAAGATGCCACTCTCCGAAACAATGAGGCAGCCGCCAGGAACGAGTTTCGATAGCCTTTCCGTTGTCTCCAAATGCGTCTCGAAGGTGTTCAGGTCGCGGTTGTTGATGCCGATCAGCCAAGCATCGAGTGCGAGCGCGCGCTCAAGCTCTTTTTCATTATGCACCTCAACCAGGACAGACATTCTCCAATCCTTTGCGGCGTGGAGAAGGTCAGCCGCAACCTCATCCGGAGTACAAGCCATGATGATGAGTATGCAGTCCGCCCCCATGGCGCGCGTTTCGTCGACTTGGTAAGGATCGACCATGAAGTCCTTGCGCAGCACGGGCAAGGACGTGGCAGCTCGGGCGGCTATCAATGCGTACGGCGATCCCTGGAATGACGGGCGATCGGTCAACACGGAGAGGCAGGCCGCTCCGCCCTTCTCGTAGGCACGCCCAATCTTGGCTGGCTCGAAATCAGCCCGGATAAGGCCTTTGGATGGACTTGCCTTTTTTACCTCTGCGATCAAGGCAGGCTGGCCTACGGTGCATTTCCGCGCGATCGTGCCTGTGAAATCGCGCAGCGCCGATGCTTCGCTTGCGCGCGCTCTGATCTCCGCCGCCGGAATTTTGGCTTTTGCGGCCGCTACCTCTTCTTTTTTGTAGGCGACGATCTTATCAAGAATGCTCATTCCCATATCTCAGCCGTTTCAACTGGCGGGAGATTATCCCTTGAGCCGGAGCAGACGAACGCGGTTTGGCCGCAGCCTCCGCGGCCGCCTGAGTGACCTCGATCAAGGCACCGACCGCCCTCGCGGCATGTCCCTCGTCGATAGAAGCCTCGGCCAGGCTGACTCCCTCTTTCAGACTTGCAGCCCTGCCTGCAATTATGAAGGCGGCGGCTGAATTATAAAGCACGATGTCGCGAAAGGGGCCACGCTTGCCGCCCAAAAGCGCGCGCATCGATGCCGCGCTGTCCTCAGGCGTATCCGACTTGAGATCGGCGGGATTCGCGACCGGCAGCCCGGCGTCATCTGGATGAACGTCGAAGGAAGTGAGCTTCCCATCGTTCAATTCAACGACATGGCTGGGCCCCGTGGTGGAGAGCTCATCCATGCCGTCGGCGCCATGCACAACCCAGACATGTCTCGCATTTGCCCGCTTCATCACCTCGGCCATAGGCTCCAGCCACTGAACCGAATAAGCGCCTATTAGCTGGCGCTTTGTGTTAGCCGGATTCGAAAGAGGACCGAGCAGGTTGAAAATTGTTCGCAGCCTGAGGCCTTTTCGTACCGCCGCGGCGTGCCGCATAGCGGGATGATGAGCCGGAGCCCAAAGAAAGGCGATGCCCGGCCTTTTCGAAACATCCCGCCAGTGCCTCCGGCGGCAGATTGATTTGAACACCAAGCTTTTCGAGGACATCCGCCGCCCCCGATTTCGATGACACTGCCCGGTTGCCATGCTTCGCAACGGGTACACCGGCGCCAGCCAGAACAAAGGCGGTTGCAGTCGATATGTTGAATGTACCCTTTGCGTCGCCGCCGGTCCCGACAACGTCGATGGCATCGGCAGGAGCGGCAACCGGCACCATCAGCCTCTTCATGGCTGAAACCGCACCGGCGATTTCATCCACGGTCTCCCCGCGCGCCTTTAGTGCGACGAGAAAGCCCGCGAGTTCGATTTCAGAAACGCCTCCCTGCATGATACAGGAGAAAGCCTCTTGAGCTTCTTCCTCGGTAAGCGTGCCTCCCGCTGTGGCTTTCTCGAAGTGAGGCCGGAACGAAGTCGCTAGATCCAGCATGGCAAGACCTCAGGCCAAAGCCGCGTGCGAAGCTGCTTCCAGCGGCGGAAGTGCGAGAGCTTTCTTGCGCGGGGACCAGCTCACCCCGGCCAACGTCAAGAAATTCGCCAGAATTGCGTGGCCGTGAGCGCTCGCGATGCTTTCCGGATGAAACTGCACGCCATAAACGCGCTCGCTGCGATGCTCCAGCGCCATGATCAAGCCATCAGCGGTGCGAGCTGTCACAGATAGCACCGATGGCAACGTTGCCGCCTCTACGATAAGCGAATGGTACCGGGTTGCTTCAAAGCCATTCGGAAGCCCCCGGAACAGGCTCGTCCCCTCATGGAATATCTTGGAAAGCTTGCCATGCATCAAAACCGGTGCCCGGATAACTCGGCCACCGAAAGCCTGCCCAATGGCCTGGTGTCCGAGACAGACGCCGAGCAGCGGAACGCGGCCCTTGTTCCTTTTGACGAGTTCCAGGCAGATGCCCGCCTCGTTTGGCGTGCAAGGCCCGGGCGACATCACGATTGCTTCCGGCTTCTCCGCAAGCACGGCCGCCACGGTCTTTTCGTCATTCCGGTAGACACGCACTTCGACGCCGAGATCGCCGAAATAATGCACAAGATTATATGTGAAGCTATCGTAGTTATCGATAATCGTTATCATTCGCATTAGCCTTGGTCTTGAACCGTATTCGGAGTGATATATAGCAGGAGTTTGCCGGTCCCTGGCTCCAATTCGGTCCATCGCTCTATTTCAAAGCCGAAGCTTGCGATGGCTGCGGTCGGCAGCTTTTCCTTGAATTGCTCCCGCGCCTCGCTGCCAAGAGGCGAAAGGGCTACTGCGAGTTCTTGAAGGCCCGGATTATGGCCAACAATCATAACGTGGGCAACATCCTCTGGAAGTTCGCATAAAGCGTGAAACAGCGTTTTGGCGCTGGCATTATAAAGATCCTCTTCGTAGCGAACGCGTGGCGGATTATCCCAGGCTTCGGCAGCAGCCAGCGTCAGGGTTTGCCGCGTTCGCACAGAAGGCGAGCAAAGGATCAGGTTTGGGCGCAGTTTATGCTCCCGCATGGCCCTGCCCATTTTTGGCGTTGCTTTGAGCCCGCGATCGGATAGCGGCCGGTCGAAATCCTCGATTTTAGGGTTGTTCTTCTCGCCCGATTTCGCATGACGGAAAAGCGTCACAATTTTCATGGGCAACCTCACAAAAACGCACTACTGGCCTCTGCCCGCTTGTCCCGCAAACCGTACCGCCTCCTCGGCAGCCCTAAAAGGGGCCCGAGCCTTGTTCTCGCATTCCGCCTGTTCGGAGGCCGGCACCGAATCCGCCACGATCCCTGCCCCCGCCTGCACATACATCATCCCATCTTTCACGATCGCGGTGCGAAGCGCAATGCACGTGTCCATTTCGCCATTCGCAGCGAAATAACCGATGCAGCCTGCGTAAATGCCGCGCTTCTCCGGCTCCAACTCGTCGATGATTTCCATGGCGCGAACCTTGGGCGCGCCGGAGACGGTGCCTGCGGGGAAGCCCGCCATCAGGGCGTCGATCGCGTCGTACTTTTGATCGAGGCGTCCTTCGACATTGGAAACGATGTGCATGACCTGGCTATAATATTCGAGGAAGAAGCTCCCCGTCACCTGCACCGAACCTATTTCGGCCACGCGGCCCACATCGTTGCGCCCGAGATCGAGAAGCATCAAATGCTCGGCACGCTCCTTTTGGTCCGCCAGCAGCTCATCTGAAAGGCGCCTATCGTCCTCGGGGCTTGCTCCCCTAGGCCGGGTACCGGCTATCGGTCGGATCGTCACTTTTCCATCGCGCACCCGGACAAGGATTTCGGGGCTTGAGCCTGCGACGGCGAACTCGCCGAAATTCAGAAAATACAAGAAGGGGGAAGGGTTGACCCGGCGTAGCGCGCGGTAAAGTGAAAAGGGGGGCAAGTCGAAGCGCGCTGAGAACCGCTGCGAAAGCACAGCCTGAAAGATATCGCCGGCTGCGATGTATTCCTTGGCGCGGCTCACGATGGCCATATATTGCTGTGGCGTCATATTCGACACTGCGGAGGTCAGGGCAGCGTCAAGCCCATTGGCCGATGAAGCGTTGGCACTTTTCGCATCGAGCGCGTCCTGGACCTCCGAAAGGCGATCGATGGCTCGGGAATAGGCAGTTTTTGCCGAGACGCGTTTCTGGGGCCGCACTGTCGTGACGATGGTCATCTCGTCCTTGACCGCATCGAAGATGACCATGATCGTGGGGCGCATCAAAAGCGCATCCGGCACGCCTATGGGGTCGGGCTTCACGGCCGGGAGCCTCTCGACAAGGCGCACTGTGTCATAGCTTAAATAGCCGAAAACCCCGGCGGACATTGGTGGGAGCGTATGCGGGATTTCGAGCCGCGATGCTGCCAGAAGATCCCGCAGAGCATCCAGCGTGCCCCCTTTGCAGAGCCTGAACGAGGATGCGTCTTTCAGCGGCGCTTCGTTGATCTCGGATTTGTTGCCGTTCGCGCGCCATACAACATCGGGGTCAAGACCGATGATGGAGTAGCGGCCGCGCACCGCCCCGCCCTCGACCGACTCGAGAAGGAAGGAATAGGGCCTGTCAGCGGCGAGCTTCAACATTGCCGCCACAGGGGTTTCCAAGTCCGCGATCAGGCGGGTAGAAACCAGCTGAGGCTCGGCATTCTGGTAGCGCGCTGCGAATTCTGAAAACGAAGGTTCAACCTTCATTGGTTTGGCGATCTCTTAAGCTGAGTGGGTCTGAGCTCACGCAAGATTAAGAGATGCGCCATCGGCGGTTACTCCTCGGTTTCAAAGGAGCCTCCCCCGCCTGCAACATCGGCGAAATTCTTCCGGTCGATGCTGACACCAGCCTTCTTTTCGATGCCTGTGAGGAACTCTGCAAAATTATCGTTGGCGATCTCGCCTGACAAGCGCTCCCGTAAGCTTCTCCTCGCCGTTTCATTCAAAGGCCCGGCAGGAGTAACTTTTGCAACTTGGAATATGGTTCGGGCAGAACCGTCCGCCGATGCCGCCGACGACGAGCCGCCCTCCGCAAGCGAGAACGCCTGGGTGATCGCGGTTTGCGGCAGGCCTTGCTCCGAGCCTTGGCGCTTGAGAGGCTTCGAGTTTTTTACTTCGGCTCCCACGCTCTTGGCTGCTTCGGCCATGGGCTGCCCATGATCAATGCTTGCGAGGAGTTCGCGCGCCTTTTCCGCAAGTTTCGTCCTGAGCTGCTCCTTTTGCCAGTCCACCTCCACTTCGGCCTTCACTTCATCAAAAGGTTTCTGTCTCGCCTTGACAATATCCTGAATGTCAAACCAGGCATAACCTCCGCCTGGCAAACGAAGGGCCTCGTTCTCCACACCGATATCAGACTTGAAGACCGCCGCAGCAAGGGTTGGCGCCGGTACGGAGTCCAGCTTTACGGGCTTCCCATCTGGTCCATTTCCGCCCTGGTTTATCGTAACTTCTTCGAGCGGCAGATTGAGTTTCTTCGCAGTCTCGGAAAGCGGTACGCCGGAAGCCCTGTCGTCCTCAAACGCTTTGATCAGTTTGGAGCTCTCGGCAGTGCTCTTGGCCTTCACGAGATCCTCACGGACGCGATCTTTGACCTCGTCGAAAGTCTTTTCTTGGCCGGGAACGATGTCGGAGACCCGAATGATCACCCATGAGAGCGGCCCGTCTACCGGCTTACTGACCTCACCCTTCTTAAGATCGAAGGCCGTCTTGAGTACCGCTTCGTTGGTATCGAACTTCTCGGTAAATTCTTTCCTCGAAACCGTGCCGAGGGTGATATCGCCGGATTTGAAGCCGACAGCCTTGGCCACGTCCTGAAAAGTCTTGCCCGAGCTTAATTCCGAAGAAGCTTTTTCTGCAGCTTCTTTCGACTGGAACGGGATAAGTTCGATCGCACGGCGTTCGGGAACGGAATAATGGGCGGCTTTCGCATCGTACTCGGCCTTCAGCTCCGCCTCGGGCACGCTAATTCTTTTTTCGACGATCTGGGGGGAAATGGCGATCACACTCACCTTGCGCAGCTCAGGCGCCATGAATTCGTTTTTCCGCTCCTCATAAAACGACTTGAGTGCATCGTCGGCGGGAGCCTCGATTTTCCCGACCGCGGGGGCTCCAATCGTAAAATACGAGAGCGTGCGTTCCTCATTGAGGTAGCGATTGAAAGCGTCAAGCATTACCGGCGTAACGATGCCGCTCGTCTTGAAGACGCTCTGAAGCTGACGGCGCACGATGTCGCTTCTGTACTCGTGCTCGAATACCGGTGCGCTGTAGCCAATTCGCTGCAAAAAGCTCTCATATTTCTCGGGGCTGAACTTGCCTGAAGAATCCTGAAAGACATCGTTGCTTGTAAGGCTCGCGCGCAGCCCGTCCTTCGACAGGCCGAGGCCAAGCTTCTGAGCCTCATAATCGAGGGCTGCGTCCTGGATGAGGCCCCTGAGCACCTGTTCCGGCAGGCCCACAGCTCTCGCCTGCTGGATGGTAATGCGACGGCCGGCCCGCGCGCTCAAGTTGTCGAGGTCCCGCTGGTAAGCGCGCTCAAAGTCTTGTGGCGTAATGTCGACCGAACCAACCTTTGCGACAGTCGGATGTGTATACCGGTCGAAATAATTGTTGCCGCCCATGCTGATCGCGAAAGCGCCGATGAGAACGGCGAACATAACAAAGACGGCTGCTTTCCTGAGCATCTGCATCATAGCAGGGGACAGTCCTTTATGAGATGAAACGAACCTTGATTAGAATGCTTATTTCTTGCAGGGTCCGTGTTGAGCGGTAATTTAGAACGAAAATATTGGCGTGCAATAAAAGATTCTGGCGTAGCCCTTGGAGCGAGGAAACATGAAGCTGCTTGCCGCCGGGAATTGGAAGATGAATGGGCTTCGTGCCGATCTGTCGGAGATCGAAGCGATCAAGGCTGGAGCAGGGACTTCGCCTGCCGTCGATATCGCCATCTTCCCTCCCGCAACGCTCATTCACGCCGCGGCGGCTCTCACCCAAGGATCACCCATCTTTATTGGTGGACAGGATTGCCACACTGAAGCCTCCGGCGCTTTCACAGGCGATATTTCTGCCCCCATGCTCAAGGATTCGGGCGCAAAGGCAGTTATCACAGGCCACAGCGAACGAAGAAGCGGCCACGGAGAGGCGAGTAGCGTGGTGAGGAAAAAGGCTTCGGCTGCCCTCGCAACAGGTCTGGATGTTATCATTTGCCTTGGAGAAACCAGAGGCGAACGGAATGCGGGCTTGGCCTCGGCGGTTTGCGGACGCCAGCTCGCGGAAAGCGTACCGGAAGAGAGTAGGCCCGAAAGCACCATCATTGCCTATGAACCGGTTTGGGCGATTGGAACAGGCTTATCGCCCAGCACCGCCGATATCACAGCCATGCATGAGCTTCTGCGCCACCGACTTTCCGAGCGTTTTCCCGATATGTCACAACGGTGGCGCATTTTATATGGAGGGTCCGTGACCCCGGCAAATGCAGCTTCGATCTTCGAAAGTCCTGAAGTCGACGGGGTTTTGGTCGGGGGCGCGAGCTTGAAAGCCGCCTCTTTTCTTGCAATCATCGCGGCCGCGACGGCGGCATCCGCGCGTCGCGAATGATCCTTGATGGAAGGCCTATGAAATCCATTGCTCTACTTTCGCAGCTTCCCACTATGTGGCTTGCAGGGGCGGGGCTTTTCGCTGGGCTTGTTTTCGTTTCAATGCCCACCCTTGCTGCACCGCTCGATAAAGGCGATTGCGAAAAGCTCGTGCAAAACTTCCAGAATATGAAGGCGCTGGACGTCGATAAGATGATGGCAAACGATCCCGAATGGGCGATTTCGCATTTGTCGCCGGTGGACCTCAATCTTGTACGCCAGTATATTGATCTCGATGAGCAAATCAGGTTCCGCTGCTCCGATCCCGCTTCGCTCGTTCATCTCAAGCACCTGGAAGAGGAAGACGAGGAGAGCGGCACGAAAGCACAGTCCGCTAAAGCTGATGGCAGCGGGCCCCAGCAGGGTCGCCGCAAGGATAAGGCCCCCGCCACGGCGGCAAAGCAAAAGCTTCAGAAACAGCGGAAGAATGCGAAGCTTCCGGAAAAGGCTATTCCGTCGGGTTCACGGTAAGAGGCTAGAAGATAGCCAAATTGGCTGCGCTTTTCTGGAGCCCCCTGAATTGAAGTCTGCTGCCGCGTGATTTTTCGCATTGCAGCATTTATCTAATTTCGGCACAACTTTTGCGAATTGGATTGATCGTAATTGTAGGAGAAAGCAATTGCTATACAGCTCGAAATTTGAATTCAAAGAGCAAAAGCGGCTCTTTTCTGAGGAAGTTCAAACCGCCTTCTGGATTATAGCTGGCATCCTGATCGCCGCTGTACTGACAATCGCGAGCGCGAAATACGGAATCACGGGAATGGAAGATTTGCCTTTGGCTTGAGTTCCTCCGCCGGCGGTCTCTCCGGCGGCCCCGCCGTTTGCCGTAGGACTGCGTCTCTGGACCGCTTTCGAGCGATGGGCCCGCCTGGTCTGTTCTGCTCTTCTGCCGGCTTTAGCGGCTGCTAACATGCTCCTCGCCAGGGGATGGCAACAAAAGGCAGACGTTCTTGCATGACCGAACAGTCTCTCCACGGCATCCACACCCCCGCTCAAAAAGCGGAAAGTGTAACCCATGTGTCCGGTACGAAATGTCACCCATGTCTCGGGCCGCTCCTTTGCTGGCTGCGATATCGGTTAAGATTTTGAATGGCAAAGCGGTTTCTGCGAACTCTGAGATCTGCTGTCCGCAATCCCGGTGTCGCGAGGCCTAAGCACACCTCTATGGTGCTTCAACTTTTGAGGACGCCAGAGTTTTTTGCTCCTTATCAAAGCGAAATTGGTGTCTTCCGATAAGAGGTTTGATCTCCGTCTGCATTTTCGAGGGCTCCAGGGAGTAGCAATCTTGGTAACTTCGTCTTCCTCCGATCCCCAATCCGATGTGATTGCGTTTCTGAGTTCTCCCGCGAGTTATCCGGGCAAAATTCCAGAAGTGACGCGGGTTGAGACCCATGCGGCAATCGTTTTTCTCGCAGGCGGCCGCGCCTATAAACTGAAGCGCGCCGTAAAGCTCCCTTATCTTGACTTTACGGCACCCGGCAAACGGCATCATGTGCTCCTGCATGAATTGGAGATCAATTCGAAGGTTTCGCCCGAGCTTTATATCGAAGTTGTTCCAATTACGAGAGACGCTGATAGCGGGAAGTTGAGTCTAGGCGGCACTGCTGAAGCCGTTGATTGGGTGCTCGTGATGCGGCGCTTTGGTGAGCATTGTCTCTTTGATAGGATCGCATCACGAGGGCCGCTTGCGGATCAACACCTCGAAGAGCTTTCAAATGCGATCGAGCATTTCCATCGCCAAGCGGTCCCGACCTACGCGGGCTCTTGGGCGAAAGCTTTGTCTGATATCGCCGATGATCTCGAAGACAGCTTGACCACAAGCGAGGCCGCCTCAGCGGGCCTCGAGCTTAAGCCCTATATTGCTCATCTCAGGCAGGAACTCCTGACACAAGGGCGCCTGATCGGGGCACGGCAGCAAGCAGGTTTTGTCCGGCAATGTCATGGCGATCTGCACCTTGGCAACATCGTGCTTTGGCAAGGCAAAGCGAGGCTATTCGACGCGATCGAGTTCGACGACGCGCTCGCTACCATTGATGTGCTTTACGATCTTGCCTTCCTGCTGATGGATCTTTGGAATCGCGGCCGCAAGCGCGAGGCCAACGCCATCTTTAATCATGCGATGCGGTTCGGCGCGATTTCCGAGGTTGAGGCCGTTGCGCTGCTTCCGCTTTACTTGTCGCTGCGCGCTGGCATCCGGGCCATGACGGGCGTGCATAGTCTCCCCTTCAGACAGGGAGAAGAGCGTGAGCGGACGCTGAAGGAAATAAGACGATATGCTGCACTTGCAGAGGACCTTCTTAGACCGCGCCCCGCGCTCCTGATAGCAATTGGCGGCCTATCCGGAACCGGCAAGACCACGGTGGCGCGTGAGATTGCGCCTTTGGTTGGCGCACCACCAGGCGCCCTTCACCTCAGAACCGACATTGAGCGCAAAGTCATGCTTGGGGCCGGCTACGATACGCGATTGCCATCCAGCGGCTATACTGCCGAAACCAGCGAACAGGTCTATCAGCGTGTTTTCAAGAAGGCAGAGATCGCTCTGGATGCGGGCCACTCCGTCGTTGCAGACGCGGTCTTTCCCGATCAGGTTCTCCGCGGCAGGACGCGTGAGACAGCCGAACGTGCTGGCGCATCTTTTTTCGGTTTCTGGCTTGAAGCGCCGCCCGAGCAAATGGGCAAGCGCGTCTCGGCACGCATTGGCGACGCATCGGATGCTGATGCCGAAATTGTCGCCCGGCAATTAAAAACCATTCCTTCTTCAACCGGCTGGCTTAGGACCGATGGGTCAGGCCCAGCAGGAGAGGCAGCTGCTAAAATTACGCGTGAGCTGAAATTGCAGCAGGATTAGCGAGACTAGCACGAAGCATGTGTCTTTCGAACCGCTGCAGCTTTGCTGCACAGCGGCCGCTTGCGCTTGCGCAAATGTATTCTGGTGCGACCCATCAAATTTGAACAAAATTAGATTTGAAGTACTCCCTGCACTATTCAGCCTATACCGCATGCGGCATCGGCTGCATCGAATCTTTGCCACAGGGAGCATCCGGGTTCGCCACAGCCGAGCTGAAAGCCAATTTCATCGGCACCGCACGTGGGGGCGGCGTCGCCTGCGAGGCGAATCTTGTCCATGGTGGAAGGACGACGCAGCTCTGGGACGCCACCGTAAAGAGCGAAGTCACGGGAAAGGTGCTCGCATTGTTTCGGTGCACCCAGATCATACTTTATCCGGCCCAAACCAGCAGCCCTCGAACTCCGGTGCGGGCTTAGCCGGAAGCTGCCTTCTCGCTCAGCGGATGAAAGTCGAAAACCGTCTGCTTAAGCCGGTCTTCCATCACATGGGTATAGATCTGAGTGGTGGAAATGTCGGCATGGCCGAGCAGCGTTTGCAAGACACGCAAGTCCACTCCCCGATCGAGGAGATGGCTCGCGAAGGCATGGCGCAGCACGTGGGGTGAGAGGCGTTCGCCATCCAGGCCAATGTTGGCCCCAAGCTCTTTGAGATCGCGCGCGAATTTTTGCCGCGTGAAGTGGCCGGCCTCACCACGTGAGGGAAATAACCATCTGGAGCTGCCCTGGCCGCTGCCGATTTCGGCGTCCGAAGCTTTGACATAGCGGTCCAGAGCTTCGCGCGCCTTCGGATTGAGCGGCACGATGCGCTCCCGGCCACCCTTCCCTTTGACGGTGATCATAAGGCGGTCGCCTTGCAGGGCGTTCCGCGGCAAGCTGGCCAGTTCGGAAACGCGAAGGCCAGTGCCATAGAGCAGTTCAAGCAGGCACGCCAGACGGAGGGCGCGCCGCTTTTTTCCGCCGGCAGCTTTGGCGGCGGCTTCGTGGGCGGCGGTGAGCATCAGGTCAACCTCTGAGACCGACAAGGTCGAGGGCAGCCGCCGACGTGCCTTGGCTCCATCAATTAGCAGAGCAGGATCACTTGCACGTTTGCCTTCGGCTACAAGAAACCTCGTACACCGGCGGAGGCAAGACAGCTTGCGCGCAGCCGAATTCGCGCTGAGCCCTGTCTCTGCGCCTTTTGAAAGGAATGCCTCTAAATCCTGACGCTCGCAGGTCATGAAGGTCTTCCGGCGGCCCACCAGAAAGGCAGAGATCTCGCGGAGGTCTGAAGCGTAGGCAGAAATGGTATTAAAGGAAGCGCCGCGCTCGGCGCGCATCATATGCAAAAATGCATCGATCAGCGCCTCGTCTTCGGGCTGAGCGCGATGGCCAGGCGAGCGGGGCATCTACTTTACTTTGGCGTCCCGGATGGACTTCGTCATTTCGTGGGGCTGAGGCTCAAAGAAATTGGCCAGCACGAACATAGATCCGTAGAATAATCCGGCGAGGAGCCCCACAACGGTGAGAAAGCGGAAGAGAGTAGGCACGAAAGCCTCCAGCCATATTCCCTTACAGGGCTGCCGTTCTTCGGGTCCATTGTCAAGCATCTGTCGTGCGCCTAATTTGCGGCGCTATGTTTCTTCAAGGTTGTAGTGAGCAAATAGTGACTCCGGAGAACGAAAACGCCTTGGCGAAACCTTCTGCCCATGCCGTGCGCGCTATGCTTGGATGCCGGAGCATTGTTCTCATAGGTATGATGGGATGCGGGAAATCGTCCGTCGGCCGGCGGCTGGCGGCGGCGCTCGACCTCCCATTCAATGATGCCGACTCAGCCATAGAGCAGGCAGCCGGCATGACGATAGAGGAAATATTCGACAATCATGGCGAACCCTATTTCCGCGAGGGCGAAGAAAGGGTCATCCGCAGGCTTCTCCAAACGGGGTCGCAAGTTCTGGCGACCGGCGGCGGAGCTGTAATTTCGGAAAAGACCCGCGTTGAGATTAGCCAGAACGGAATTTCGATATGGCTCAATGCACCAGTGGAACTCCTTCTGCACCGGGTCTCGCGCCGTGATAACAGGCCTTTGCTGAAGACCCCTGATCCCAAAGCCGTACTCACGAAGCTTCTGGCTGAGCGCAAGCCCTTTTATTCCTCAGCCGATATTGTATTCGAAAGCCGCGACGCTCCACATGAAACGATCGTGGATGAGATGATTGCGCTCTTAGAGTCTTATCTATCCGGGCGGCACGGGGCGCCCCCGCGTGAGTGCGCGCGTTCGCCAGGAGCGATCGGAGGAGGCGATGACCGCCAGCTCAAACATTAGCCCTGACATGGCCGAGGTGAACGTCGCGCTTGGAGAAAGGAGCTACCCGATACTGATCGGAAACGGGCTCCTAGCCTCCGCCGCCTCGCATCTGACCACGGTTTTGCCCGGCGCGAAATTCTCAATCATTGCCGACGAAGCGGTTCGTTCCCATGCGAGCCAACTCCAAGAACGCCTTTCCAAACAGAAGCTCTCGCTGGGTAACGTTTGCTTCGTGCCCTCTGGCGAAAGTTCAAAGTGTTTTTCGCAACTGGAGCGCATCTGCAGCGCCCTTCTTGATCTGGGGATCGAGCGGAGTCACGCCGTGATTGCATGCGGTGGCGGCGTAATTGGGGATCTCGCAGGTTTCGCCGCCGCGATCGTCAAGCGCGGTGTGCGCCTGGTACAGGTGCCGACGACGCTGCTAGCTCAGGTCAATTCCTCGGTGGGAGGCAAGACTGGCATCAACTCCCGTCATGGCAAGAACCTTATTGGGGCCTTCATGCAGCCCTCCTTGGTGCTGACCGATTTGGCCACGCTCGAAACACTTCCGGCCCGCGAATTCCGCGCTGGATATGCCGAGATCGTTAAATATGGAGCGCTCGGCAATGCGGATTTCTTCAACTGGCTGGAGGAGAACGCGACGCAGGTTTTCAGTCAGAGCAGCGGCGCCCTAACTTACGCCGTTCAGAAATGCTGCCAGATGAAAGCCGCGATCGTTGCCCATGACGAGTTCGAAACCGGCGAGAGGGCTCTTCTTAACCTCGGGCACACCTTCGGCCACGCAATCGAAGCGTGGGCAGGATATTCGGGTGAGGTCTTGCACGGCGAGGCGGTCGTCTTGGGAATGGTCCTTGCCGCCCAGTTTTCGGAATCCCTCGGACTCTGCAACTGTACTGTGGCCCTACGTTTGAAGGCCCACCTAGAGAGTGTGGGATTTATCACTGACCTAAAAAGCTTACAGCGTAAAGTTGGACGGCAGTGCCAGCTTGAAACCCTGCTAACTTTCATGGAGCAGGACAAGAAGCTGAAAAATGGCCAGATGACGCTCATCCTAATGCGCAGCGTTGGTGACGCATTTATTGCCCCAGATGTCTCCAGGGAAGCCATTCGCAGCTTTTTGGAGGCTCAACTTAGGTAGGAGCGTGGAGGCTTCGCTGCTCAACGTTGCCGGCGCGGCAACGAAGTGGGATGCCCCATTTATTCCGAATCCTGCAAAGACTTTGTGTCAGTTTGACAACATTTCGAATTTTATTTCAATTTGGCTATATCGTAGGTTGACGAAAATGAATTACCTATCCTACGATTGCCATGCTTAAGCTAGTAGCTAATTCGTTTTGGGTTTCTTGAGCAGGATCACTCAAATGTTGATTGATAATGAGACTCTTAGCAAACAGAGCGAGGTTGAAGAACTTTTCCCGTTTCAACCCCCGTCGATCATCCCTCCGAAAGCCGCCGATATATTGCAATCTTCTGTCATCACAGGATATGAGGCCGCTGTCGATCAAGGTATGCGTCCCGGAGATGCATTGTCTTTGATCCTGTCCTGGGTTTCTTCGGAAATACACAGGGCTGAATTCTGCGGAAGTCCCTCCGCGAGACCGGGTTAAGGACGCGTGCGAACCTCCGCTCAGCGGAAGACGGGGTTCGCAATTCCCGCCAAGGGTGCACTCTTTTTCTTAACGTACTAGCGCCGGAAGATCTAATACTTGCGCCTGCGATTTCTTTGTGGCTCCTTCTTTCGAAGGAGAATTTGATAGAATCGGCGCGCCGGTATGACTGTATCTGTGCATTTGAACGACTTGGCGTCCGGCATCGACTTCGGCAGCGCCGTTGCCATCGATACCGAGACGCTGGGGCTCAATCCTCATCGCGACCGATTATGTGTCGTGCAATTGTCGGCGGGCGACGGGAATGCGCATCTCGTCCAGTTCGGAAAAGGGCAGATGAGGGCGCCGAATCTCAAAGCGCTTCTCGCCAATCAAAACATCCTCAAAATATTTCACTTCGGCCGCTTCGATATCGCCGTCCTTCTTCACTATCTCGGCGTCACCACCCGGCCCGTCTACTGCACAAAGATCGCTGCCAAACTCGTGCGCACCTTCACCGACAGGAACGGCCTGAAAGACCTTTGCCGTGAACTTCTGGGCGTGGAGATTTCGAAGCAACAGCAAACTTCGGATTGGGGGCAGGCCGTGCTCACTCCGGAGCAATTAAGCTATGCCGCGTCCGATGTTCTCCATCTTCACGCCTTAAAAGCCAAACTCGATGCCTTGCTGGCGCGCGAAGGCCGGTGCGACTTGGCCCGGGCCTGCTTTGAATTCCTCCCCTGCAGGGCGGAACTCGATTTGATGGGATGGCATGACGAATCCGATGTCTTCAACCATTAGAGCCTCGGACGCGGATTTGGGATCGGCGTGCCGCTCTGAAGTTTTTGTTTGATCACATCGCGTTACCCGAAAACCGCTCACATTTTTCGGCGGGATGCTATAAAGCCACGGCGAACGGCTGAAAGCGGACGAAGATGGCCTATGCGGCAATGCCGAACCGGGGGAATGGGGTATTATTACCCGGAAGGGGCGTGTCCGCACAGCCCAACACCTATAGCCGCGATTTGGAATTCCGGCGTGCGCGTCGGCACAGCGCTCGTGTTCGGGCTCTCAAGGTCATACTTCCGCTCCTAGCGGCCGGAATCCTGAGTCTCTATGCCCTTCCGTCGATGCTGAGGACAACCATCGATAAAGGACGCGGGACCGCAAGCGTTCGTGGAATCGGTTTGGAAGATGGCAAGCTAAAAATGCTTGAGCCGCACATCAAGGGTGTGAACGAGAGAGGGCAAGCATACGACGTTATTGCCGATACGGCCACACAGGCCCCAAGCAATCCTGAAGTCATGTACCTTGTGAACATCCGGGGGAAAATGACAGGGGCAGACGGCAAAGTCTCGACCCTTACGGCTCCTGACGGCGTCCACGATGACAAGGCCGATCAAATGACATTCAACAATGGTGCGAAGGTGACGCGCGATGGAGGAATGTCCGCAGATTTTCAAACGGCGACAGCATTCATGAAGCAACAGACGATGATTTCGAAGACGCCTGTCATCGTCCGCCTTCGTGAGAGCACGATTAATGCGGAGAGTATGACGCTGAATTGGGGCGAGCAGCGCGCTATATTCGAGGGAAATGTCAAGACTTACATCGAGCGCCATACGGATGAGGCGCCGGCCCAATAAGTGCAGGATAATTTCATGACACGATCGGGAGCATTGCTATCTGCGGCGCGGCTTAATGCTGCGTACATCCTCACGGGAGTGATTCTTGCAGTTACCGCGCCTGCACTGTCATCGGCATTTGCACAAACTCCCGTGGCTGGGTTCAGCGGTATTGGTGGAGCGAACTCCAAAAAACCAATCGACATCGAATCCGACCGCTTGGAGGTCGATGACAAAAATCACATCGCCACTTTCATCGGGAACGTGTCCGCGACGCAAGGTGACAATAATCTCAAGTCACCGCGGCTGGAGGTAACTTATGAAAATGCCTCCCAGACCGCAACGAGCAACGGAGCACAACGACCAAAACCGGTCAAACCCGTCAAAGCGGACAATCAAACGGATCCGGGGGATCCATTTTCGAGCGGACAGATAAAGTTTATCCATGCTAATGGCGGCAAGGTGATCTTCACCAACAAGAAGGATCAGCAAGAGGCGACCGGCGATGATGCGTTCTATGACGTTAAGGCCCAAAAGATTACCATGACCGGCAAGGAAGTAATTTTAACGCAGAAAAAGAGCATTGTTAGAGGCAACAAGCTTCTTATCGACCTCGCGACCGGCCAGGCGACCGTTCTCGACAAGCGCGTGAGGGCGGTGTTGGAATCGCAAGGCGGCAAGGAGATGTTCCCAGGTTTCGGAGGAACGAAAAAGAAGGAGGAATTGGACTCTCCGCAAACGCCGGCGCAAAGCTCCGGCTGGCATACGCAAAGCCGCTAACATCGTTCGCGAGAGGATAGTGAAAATTACCGATGGCACTGCTCGATAAACATGAGCCTAACGCAAACAGGGTGCGCCAGGGGGGCGCTCCTTCGCGCTCCCGAGTTCAGCCATTACCCTCCGGCCAGGAGGGCGCACGCCAAGCCGTAGGCAACCAAGAGCGGCTTATCGTCGACGGCGTCAAGAAGACCTTCAAGAAGCGCATGGTCGTGAAAGGCGTGAGCATAAACTTGAAGCGCGGCGAGTCCGTGGGCCTTCTTGGCCCAAATGGGGCCGGCAAGACGACCGTGTTTTACATGATCACCGGGCTCATCAAGCCCGATGTAGGCTCGGTCTTTATCGATGGCTACGACGTCACCAAGCTTTCCATGTACCGCCGCGCCCGCCTCGGCATCGGCTATCTTCCGCAAGAAGCGTCCATATTCCGCGGCCTTTCGGTCGAGGACAATATCATGGCGGTGCTTGAGGTGACGGAACCCGATAAGAGGGAACGCAAGCGCCGGCTCGACGAGCTTCTCGAAGAGTTCAAAATCGGCCGGCTCCGCAAATCTCCTTCGATCGCGCTGTCGGGCGGCGAGCGGCGGCGCTGTGAAATTGCGCGCGCGCTGGCAACCCGCCCCGCCTATATGCTCCTTGACGAACCCTTTGCTGGCATCGACCCGATAGCGATCGGCGATATCAGAACACTCGTGCGGCATTTGACCGATCGCGGCATTGGCGTTCTCATCACCGACCACAATGTGCGCGAAACTCTGGACTTAATCGACCGTGCATATATCATCTATGATGGCCGTGTGCTGACGGAGGGCAGTCCCGCCGAGGTCGTCGCGAACGAGGAGGTAAAGCGCGTCTACCTGGGCGATATGTTTTCCCGGTGACGGCAATACCGTCGCGTTTGTAACTTTGGTGGTTGATAGTGCTGCATTTAAGGCTAGAGCCACGTCAAACACAGAGAGTGATCATCACCCCGCAATTGCGGCAGGCGATCAAGCTTCTGCAACTCTCTGCTTTAGAGCTTCAGGCCTATATCGAGAACGAGATCCGCGAAAATCCGCTGCTTTCCGGTGATGAACGCGCCGCAAGCGATGCCGCTGCTGCCGGCCCGGCGCCGGAGGTCGAAGCAAATGGCGTGGGCATTACCGATATTGCGGCGTTCGACGCCCGCGATGGAACCGCAATCGAGATCAACGTAGACTGGGAGCCTCAAAGCCCTGGCGACGCACTTTATGAAGCTGGCCCCGTGCCGGACAGCGCCGCGATCGCTGAATGGGCCACCATCGGTAACAATACTTCTGCCCGGCTCGATGACGAATACGATGCGCTGGCAACGGTCTCGCCGCGGCCTTCGCTCTCGGCCCATCTTAATGAGCAAGCACAGCTCGCCTTCACAAACCCTCAAGACCGTTTCGCAGCATCTTATCTGATCGATCTCGTCGATAGCAGCGGGTATATGCGGACTCCTTTGGAGGAAGTAGCAGCGGCTCTTTCCCTGGATATGGCGGAAGTAGAGCGCGTCTTGGGCGTGCTGCAAACTTTCGACCCGCCTGGCGTTTGTGCCAGAGACCTTGGCGAGTGCCTGGCATTGCAGCTCAAGGAGAAGAATCGCTTCGATCCTTACATGGAACGCCTTCTCGCGAATCTCGATCTCATCGCGGCTTGTGATTTTCAGCGGCTGAGAAGAGTTTGCGGAGTCGATACTGACGATCTTCGCGAAATGATTTCGGAGCTTCGGCAGCTTAATCCGAAACCTGGTGCCGGATTCGATACGCTAGAGGCGGAGACGCTGGTGCCCGATGTAATTGTGCGCCGGGCGCGCGATGGGACGTGGAAGGCGGAACTTAACCCGGCGGCTTCTCCTTCGCTCGCGGTTGATCGCGCCTATTATGCGAGCTTGAAAGCGCGCTGCCGCTCAGACGCCGACAAATCCTATCTCAGCGAAAGGCTGAGTTCCGCAAATTGGCTGGTTAAGAGCTTGGAACAGCGCCTCACCACGATTTTGAAAGTGGCGACGGCGCTCATCGAGGAGCAGTCAGCTTTCTTCGATCATGGCGTCCGGCATTTGAAACCGCTCAATTTGCGGCACATCGCCACCAAGATTGGCATGCATGAGTTGACGGTGAGCCGCGTGACCTCGAACAAAGCGATTTCAACGCCGCGGGGCATTTTTGAGATGAAGTATTTTTTCACCTCGGCAATCGCAGCTGCCGGTGCTTCAAGGGAAGCGCATTCCTCCGAAGCGGTTCGCGATCGCATCAAAGAATTCATCTTAAACGAGTCGGCGGCCGAGATCCTGTCGGATGACCGTATCGTCACGCTCTTGAAGGAGGAAGGAATCGACATTGCGCGCCGAACAGTCGCCAAATACCGCGAGGCGTTGAGGATTCCGTCATCCGCAATGCGCAGGCGGCAGAAGCGCGCCGCGTATGCTGCCTGAAGCAGAGCTTCCCGAATTCTTCGGCCCGTCAGTACCGGTGTTCGAGCCATTCCAGCGTGCGCCGCATCCGCCTTGGCTGATCCAATGCCCATGATCTGATGCCATGCCTGCGTGATAAGATGGGCTGCGGCTTACGCAAAGCAGGAACCGTTTCCGCCGCAGGCGCAGCCTCGTGGATTATCCGCCAGACCTCATTAAAGAGGTTATATTCATTCAACACCTTCTGCCGGGCTTCTCTGAGAAGCGGGATTCTTTCCTCGAAAATTCCGGCATTGATGGCGCGCTCTATCTTTGCGGCTGCTCCTTTCGGATCTTCAATGTCGATATATTCGAATGACCCGGCCGGGAAATAGCGCTGAAGATTAGGTCCACCATAATAGAAGGGAAAGGCACAACCGAGATAAATGTCCGAGATTTTCTCGGTCCAGAAGTGCTCGATGCAGTTATTCTCGATGGCGATGCTGTAGCGATAGGGGAAGATCGCTTCAGCCTTGCTTTTCACAGGGCGGGTGCCACGGCCGAACCAGTGCAGCCGTTCGCCTAGGATTTGCTTGAGCTGGCCGGCAAACTCAAATCGCCGCCGCTGCTGCTCGTACTTTCTCGCATTGGAACAAACGATGGAAAGATCAAAGGACTTTTCATCGTAATTCTCTGTCCGCAGTTGATCGTAGCTGCGCCCGAGTAGCGGCGCTAACGCGCCGTGCCGCTGCACCCAAAGCCCCTTGAACCCCTTGAGAGGCATCGGACTGACGGCTATCCCGAACTGATTCAAGTAGTGCGAATAATAATCTTTCACCTCAGGCGGTTCGGTAATGAAGATGATCCGCCTTTCTTTCGGCGCACGGGTTTGAGTCAGGATTCCAGGTTCATCGTAGACGACCAGCCAATCCTCCCCTAGGTCCCCAGTCCCAGCGGTGAACTGGAGATCCTTCCACGCGCCGCTATGCCCAGGCGTCTGGCTGAAAGGTTGCGCCGAATTAGTGTGGACCGATAAGCGGACAAGAAGCGGCACCGGGGAACTCCCTGGCTAAGAACCAAGTGCCGTATAGCGAAGTTAAACTGTAGAATCAACAAAAGTGCTTGTTTTCAGCCTCTCGCCTCCAATTGGTGTGGTTGCATTCCCTTTATCTAAAAACATCGCCCCGGCCTTTGCGTTCTACTTGCCCTCCGAGCTGAGCAGGCGCAACGACTCGCGGTTGGGCTCGCCATTAAAGTATTTCTGGATCGCTGCATTGAAGACGTTCGGCTCCGCCTGCACTTGAGCGAAAAGCGTGATCGAGGAGTGAAATTTCAGATCGTCTGGATAGGGGAAAATATCGCCGATGGCTGGCTTGGTGGCCTTGAGAACAAGCTCCGTACATTCGATGAGCCTTGGCGCGAGAATAGGATGCGCCAGATATGCAACCGCTTCATCCTCGGAAGTGATTCCATACCGATGCGACATCGCGCTTTGCCCAAGTCCGCGCAACTGCGGAAAGATGTACCAAATCCAATGGCTCCGCTTTCTGCCCTGCCGCAATTCGGCCAGCGCTTGCGCGTAAGAATCGCGTTGCGCCTCTACAAATCGTTGCAAATTAAATGGGTCAGCTGCCTTATGCGCGTCATGCGCGTGTGCATCGTTGCTCATCTGATACCCATCCTGGGAAACATCGGCTATAACGCAATCGTGTCACGAGAATTGCCAAATATAAGGCAACTATGCCGCAAACCAGGGTAAATTCCACGGGGGAATGCCACCTTTGGCCCATAACGCACACAGCCTTAGGTCGTTCATTGCTGAATCCGGTGACGGTGCACCAGCAGGGGGGCTGAGAGCACATTACGATCTATTTGCGGAGGCAGGCAACGGGCTGAGAACGGCACTCACTGGCTTTGCCTTCCGCAAGGACGAAGCGGCAGACACAGCAGAGGTGCCGGCTGAATTTGCGCTTCGCCCCGAGAAGCGGCCCATTCCGGCGAACGCTCGGGTGAGGCGACTGCCCTGGAGGGCAATTGCGGCCGCGCTCTTTCTCCATCTCGCAATATTGATATTTTTCCTTCTGAGGCAGGCCGGCCAGAAGCCTCTTGGTATGGAGGAGGGGCTGCCTGATACCTTGAATGTTTCCGTCATTAGCGCGGCTGACCTTCAGCGCTTCGGACAAGAGGCCATTCGCCAAGAAACGCAGCCCTCGCCCGTGCCGCCGAATGAGCCCGCGCCGCCCACTGAGCCCACGCCGCCGAATGAGACGCCGGTACCGAAAGAGGCTCAAACACCCCCGGCGCAGAAGCCCGCCGAGCAGGACGCAAAGGACGCTGCTTCTCTCTCGTGGTCCAAGGCAATGGAAAAGCGCGACAGGCCCTTCGACACGTCGGGTTTCGCGGCAATGGCCGCTGAGCAATTCGCGGATCAGCTTTCGCAGGCTTTCCACCATGCCGAGGCGCGGCGTGAACAAGCGGCAAAGCAGCACGTTAGCTATGCCTCCCGCAATGTGAAGGTGATGCGGCCCGGAGCCACCCATATCGGCAAATCCGACGAGTTCGAGAAGCAGGTGCTTTGGGCCCTCGGCGCCACCGTCCCCATGGGCAACGGCAAATATGGCTCGACGGTCGTGACCTTCCTTGTTTCATCGGACGGCCATGTCGACGGCTTGAGGATGTTACAGAGCAGCGGCGACAATTGGCTGGACACGGCCGCACTTATGGCCGTGAGGCAGGCGAAGATGCCGGTTCCGCCGCCAGGGCTTCCGGCAGGCGACCGAACCTTCAATATCGAATACATTTCCCTGCCCGGACTCCGGGGCCGCTATTGAAGCCCGATGAACCTGCGGCGGGGGCAGTGACGCTGGTGCGGATCGGGTTCGGCGCCCCGGTTCTTGCCAGGCTCTCGCCCACCTTCGTGGGCTGGATTGCAAAGCTCGCCAGGTGACCCTCACTTTTTGCCGAGTGTAAATATATGATTTCGAATGTCGCCTCGTTGCTTGAGAAACTCTTGGACGCCGAGGCTTTAAAAATAGCGCAACAAGGTATCACTCATGCCCCGAGTATCAGAGTGATGCACGAAGGACTGACGCGCGATGTCTTGGATCGTGCCATTCCAAGTTCGCTTCCGCGGGAATCGTGAGTGGATTTATTCAGGGCGTTAACGGCAGAATGAGCACGCAAATCGATTGCATGCTGGTTACAGGCAGCGGGCAACGGCTTCCTCATACCGACAGTTATGTACGGCATTACGCTCGCGGGCGCGTCGCGCTGCATGCTGCGGTTCTTGACAATCGGCTTCTCAGCCTTCCAAGCTGACCCTAACAGCAAAGGGAGGCCTGGATGGCTGCGATTGGCTTCATTGGGCTTGGCAATATGGGCGGGCCAATGGCCGCGAATTTGGTTAAGGCCGGCCATAAGCTGCGTGTGTTTGATCTTTCCCCCCAAGCGATAGCGAAGTTTGCCGGGGCTGGCATAGAAGCCTGTGCGTCATCGAGCGAGGTTGCAAAGGGCGCCGAAGCCGTCATTACCATGCTTCCCGCGGGCCAGCAGGTTCGCGAGACCTATCTCGGCCCTGAAGGCTTGATCGACGCTGCACCTGCGGGCACGTTGCTCATCGATTGTTCGACCATTGACGTGGCTACGGCCCGCGAGGTCAGCGCAGCCGCTTCTGCGGCCGGGCTTGAAATGGTAGACGCTCCCGTATCCGGCGGCGTGGGCGGCGCGCAAGCTGCAACCCTTACCTTTATGGCCGGTGGCAGCGACACTGCTTTCGCCCGCGCAGAGCCGATTTTAGCGTGCATGGGAAAGGCGGTTGTCCATGCCGGCGGACCCGGGAACGGTCAGGCGGCAAAAATCTGCAACAATATGATCCTCGGAATCTCCATGATCGCGGTTTCCGAAGCCTTTGCTTTGGGCGGGAAGCTGGGGTTGAGCTATCAGACGCTTTTCGATATCGCGTCGAAATCGTCGGGCCAGTGCTGGTCGCTGACTACCTATTGCCCTGTTCCCGGCCCGGTCCCGGCCTCACCGGCGAACCGCGACTATGCGCCGGGCTTTACGGTGGCCATGATGCTGAAGGATTTGAAGCTGGCTCAGGAAGCAAGCCGGCTTACAGGAGCGAATACTCCGCTTGGGGCCGAGGCCGCGGCTCTCTACGGGCTTTTCGAAAGCCACGGCGCCGGAGCAAAGGATTTCTCGGCCATCTTTAACTTTTTGAAGCGGCCTGCCTGATCTAGGACTGAGAGTTTTCTCAAATCTGATCCTTCGCATCAAGGCACCAGAAACACTAGGAATCGCCAAGGCTTGCAATATTTTCCGTAAAAGTGCTTTTAATTAATGTGATGTTCACCAGTTCCCTTTTAGGTTGTAACTATTGGCAAGCGCAACCTTGAGGGCAGTTCGTGATATGATCGCCGATTTCGTACGCGTCCAACCGGACGACCAAAGTTTGAAGACAAATTATCTCGTGACGCTTCGGATGATCGAGCGGCTGCACCGCCTCCTTCTTGATCTCATCAAGGATGAATTCGAGCGCGTCGGGCGCACCGACGTGAATAGCGTTCAAGCTCTTCTCCTCTTCAATATTGGAGACGTGGAATTGACGGCAGGCGAGCTCAAGACCCGCGGCCTCTACCTTGGTTCAAACGTCTCCTACAATTTAAAGAAGCTCGTTGAAAGCGGCTACATCCATCATCAGCGTTCACGTACCGACAAGCGTTCCGTCCGCGTAAAGCTTACGGATAAAGGTAAGGCGATTTCGGAAATGGTGAACCGGCTTTTGGAACGGCAGCTGACCATGCTCGAAAAGGTTGGCGGCGTAACCGTTCCCGACCTTAAGCATTTCAACCAAATATCTGTAAAGCTCGAGCGTTTCTGGGGCGACCAAATCCGCTATCAGCTATAGCAGCCGCCAATGGAAGCGCGAGGTTGCCATTTGGTGCGTACCGGCACAGCGATGTGACCTGCAATCACATGTTGGTCACCACTCGCTAAAGGTTGCGAATACCCCACAAGCAAAAAGATTCCTGTTTGCGATCACAAAAGTCTTACACCCGCTCGCAGTCGCAAACGCTAAAGTAACTGCGTTTAGCCATAATCCGGCTTCATGAGAGGGAAGTGCCGAAGCGCGGCGTCCCGTGGGGCCCGGGTTAGCGATGGTGGAAAGCAAGATGGGGATCGCGGTCCAGAGACCGATAGCGAAATTTGTAGCAGCTGCGTTGATTCTAGCGGCCGGGGCGTTCCAGGCCAGTGCGCAGCGCGCCTACAGCAAAAGCGACGACTGGCTTCACTTCGACCAGTCCGGCGACACCTGGGATCAACCTGATCGCGAGGGCCCCGCCGCTCGGGAATGGGAAACCCAGCCGGAACGGGGCTTCCCAACACTCGCGAAAGAAAACATCAGCGCTACGAAGAGCGCCATCAGGCTCTATGCCGACATAATCGCTCGCGGTGGGTGGGCGCAGTTGCCCATGATCGAACTCCGCACAGGCATGAGCCACCCGGCTGTCGTACAATTAAGGCAGCGGCTTCAAGCAGCGGGCGATCTTCAGGCTTATGGCGGCTATCCGGAGATTTATGATTCCTATGTCGAGCAGGCCGTCAAAAAAGTGCAGCAGCGCCATGGCCTGCCGCCGACAGGCTTCCTCGACAAAAATACTATCGAGGCGCTGAACGTGCCAGCGAGCGCGCGTCTTCGCCAGTTGCGCACGAACCTGCCCCGGCTTCAGAGCTTGGCGCCTACCACGCCGGCAGGCAAATATGTCCTCGTGAATATCCCGGCCGCACAGATCGAGGCGGTAAACAACAACCAGGTCGTTTCGCGCCATACAGGCGTGGTCGGAAAGCCGGATCGCCCGTCGCCGCTGGTTCAATCCGCGATCGAGGAAATCAATTTCAACAAAGAATGGATCGTTCCTCCTACCGTCCTCAAATCGGACCTGATTCCGAAGGGACGGGAGATGCAACCCAAAGGGCAGGACGTCCTGGCCAAGTACAAGATCGACGCGTATTTGGATTATGCTGCCTATCAGCGAGGTCAGCGCATCGACCCAAAGCAAATCAACTGGAACTCAGAGGCGCCGCTTCACTATTTTTATGTGCAGAACGCGGGCGAGGATAATCCGCTCGGCTATGTCAAAATCAACTTCGCGAGCCCGCATGGCGTTTACATGCACGATACTCCCGGCCAGAGCATCTTCTCACAGGCGTTCCGGGCTGAAAGCTCCGGCTGCGTGCGCGTGCAAAACGTGCACCAGCTCGTGGCTTGGCTGCTGGAGGACAACGGCTGGACAGTTCAGCAGGTTCTTCGCATGAAGCAATCGGGTGAGCGGCTAAATGTGCGTTTAAAGAAGCGCGTTCCGCTTTACTGGGCGTACATAACCGCCTGGTCCACCCCGGATGGAACCGTTCAGTTCCGGCCCGATATCTATCGCAAGGATGGAGTCGAGGCGGTAGCATCGGCTTTCTGATCTCTCGACCGTTTCGATCAAAGCTCTTCGAAGATAGACCTTTCCGGCCCATTGCGGCAATGTCACGCCTTGGCTGGTGACTTACATTTGGGCAAGCATCAGCTGCTGCGTATATGGCAGGTGGGATGGCACTGATCAGCCTATGCATTTGTTTCATAACAGGGGCGCTTTAATTTCGCTGCGCTTTGCTGGGTACGGGGTGCCGGGCGAGTGGGCTTAGCAAAGGAGGGAGCATGACCGGTGAAGTAAAGCCCGGACATTACTTCGAGGACTTGTCCGTCGGCATGGAGGCAAGTCTAGTGCAAATGGTGGAGGGGGACGATCTTCAAGCGTTTGCACGCCTTACCGGCGATGCAAACCCCATTCACCTGGACGATAAATATGCCGCCATTACACCCTTCAAACGCCGTATCGCTCATGGAATGTTGAGCGCATCCTATATTTCCGCGGTGTTCGGCACAAAACTGCCCGGTCCGGGATGTATTTACATCTCGCAAACGCTGAATTTCCGGGCCCCGGTGCACATTGGCGATGAGGTGATTGCCACTGTCCGCGTCTCAGACTTGATCGAACAGAGAAAGCGGGCGATTTTTACTTGCGCCTGCATGGTTGGCGAGAAGGTGGTTGTCGAAGGCGAGGCTGTGATTATGATCCCGTCGCGGCCGCCGGACGGATAATCCAATGGATATTGTTAACGGCTGGCAGGACGTTCCGCAGGGATTGAAGGGGTCTTCTCTGGCGATAGGAACCTTCGATGGCGTGCATCGCGCGCACCAGGCGGTACTGGCCGCAGCAAAAGCGAACGCGGCCGCCAACAATACTCCTATGGGGGTGATGATCTTCGAGCCCTATCCAAGGATGTTTTTCCAGCCGGAAAAACCGTTCTTCCGGCTTACCTCTCTGCAACGGAAGCTCGATCTTCTTGCAGCGCATGGCTGCGGATTCACCGCAATCATCCCTTTTGATCAGACTGTTGCGGCGTTGCCAGCTAAGGACTTCATAAGGATCATTCTTGCCGATGCGTTCACCATCAAACACGCTTGTGTTGGTTATAATTTTTTCTTTGGAAAGGGCCGCGCCGGCACTCCCGCTGTTCTTGCCGAAGAAGGGCGTATACGCGGCTTCGGTGTGACCATGGTAGAGCCACAGGGATCGGCCGGCGAAATTTTCTCATCGACCCGCGTACGTGAGCTGCTCGCCGAAGGCGATGTAGCGGCCGCTGCCGAAATGCTTGGCTATTGGTGGAAGATTTCAGGTACCGTCGAAAGCGGGGCAGGCCGCGGCGAAGGACTTGGCTTTCCGACCGCAAACATCCGCCTTGAAAAGGGCGTGACCCTGAAGCACGGCATCTACGCGGTCTATGCTTACGCTGACGGGAAGAAGTTGCAGGGCGCTGCTTACCTTGGCACAAGGCCCACCTTCGATGCCGGCTTACCGTTACTGGAAACCTTTCTCTTCGATTTCAGCGGCAACTTGTACAGAAAAGCCATAGAGATCGAATTCATTGGTTTTGTCCGCGACGACGCAAAATTCCGATCCGCGGAAACGCTTAGCGCTCAGATGGCGGCCGATTGCGCAAAGGCCAAGGCAATCCTGGACCGGATCGGAGATTCCCTTCCGAACCGGACAAGCCGCGCTTAGAGTACCTACTATGGGAACCGGGGGTTCGCTTGAAAACAGCTTTGTTCAGTCTTGCCGCGCTCGTTGTCGTAATCGCTGCCATTGACGGCGGGATGATCGCTTTCGGAACAAGCGCTCCGCCGCGGCCGCTTGCCTCGATCGGCGCGCCGTTCAAAGAAGTTGATTTCAGCGATCTTCCCTCCCTGGAAAGGATATCGGCACGCAATGGCGCGACGATCGCCTACCGGCAATGGAAAAGCCCGGAAGCAACAACATCCGGGCTTGTCGTCATCGCAATCCACGGCTCATCGGCATCGAGTACGAGCCTCCATCCCCTCGGCAAGGCGCTTCGCGCCGAAGGATTTACTCTATATGCCCCCGACATCCGCGGACATGGCGAAACCGGCCGTCGCGGCGATATCGATTATGCAGGCCAGCTTGACGACGATTTCGCGGATTTTCTCTCTGCAGTGAAAAGCCACCATCCGGGGCAAGCATTCGCGCTTATGGGATTTTCCTCAGGCGGCGGATATGCCTTGCACCTCTCGGCTTTACCGTTGGGCAGCGAGTTCCAGCGTGCGATCCTGCTCTCACCGATGCTCGGGCCGCGCGCGCCGACAGTCAAAATCACTGGAGACGCCTGGGCCAGCCCTTTTCTGCCAAGAATTTTTGGCCTTATCTTTCTGAACAAGCTCGGCATCCACAGCTACGACTACCTTACAACTCTCGCCTTTGCGATCGATCCTGCCCAGGCCAAGTTCCTGACCGGCACCTACTCTTTCCGCCTGATGCAGGCTTTCGGCACCGCGGATTATGCCGCAGATTTGAAAAACGCGCGGCCTGCGGTGGGAGTGCTTGTGGGGAGTGCCGATGAGCTCTTCGCCGCGGACCGCTTCGGCCCCACGATCCATGCGGTCCGGCCCGATATTCCGGTGACAATAGTTCCGGGCGTAAACCACATCGGATTGACTACGGATCCCCAGGCGGTTCCGGCGATCGTGGCCGCGCTGCGCGGGGCACAAACTTAATCGCTGTCGGCACTTGTCTAATGGCAAGCGGCATTCTACTTCGTTAATGCGAAGTTAACACTTGGCCCTCCGAAGCCCCCCACCTCAGCGCTTCTCCTATCGCCATACAGGACGAGAGCATGATCGATCGCCGTAGCTTTCTGAAAATTGCTATTGCTGCTCAGGCTTTTGCGGCATTGCCGGCGCGAGCAGCGCCGGGCTTGCGGTTGGGGGAAGCGAACCCCTTCTCGTACGATTGGCTCAAGGCGCACGCTGAATCGCTTGCAGCATCGCCTTATAGTCCGCCGCCAAGGCCTGACCCGAACATTGTCTCCAACATCGACTACGATGCCCACGGCCGCCTACATTACAAGGCAGAATATGCCCTTCACGGGGACGGCGATCCGAGCGCCTTCCCTATAACCTTCATGCATGTCGGCCAGTATTTTCCCAAGACCGTGCGCATGTATTCCGTCGAAACCGGCAGCAGCGGCGATCTCGCCCGCGAAATTCTCTACGAGCCCGGATACTTCTCAATCCCGTCCGACAGCGTGGCTGCGCGGCTCCCTGCATCGCCATCGCCAATCGCAGGGTTCTGGCTACGAGAGCCCAAGCAAGGAACCGAGGATTGGCGCAAGGCGGAGCCCTGGGTCACATTCCTTGGCGCTTCCTATTTCAGGGCCAAGGGCGAACTCGGGCAGGTGGGCATTTCGGCGCGTGGCGTCGCCCTTTCACCGGGAGGCCCCGCCCCGGAAGAGTTCCCAGATTTTGTCGCCTTCTGGTTCATGCCCACCCCGCCCGCAGCAAAAGCCGTTACGGTTTACGCCCTCTTGGACGGGCCGAGCGTCACCGGAGCCTATCGCTTTATCATGCAGCGAACCAAGGGCGTCGTGATGGATATCGAGAAGAACCTTTTCTTCAGGAAGCCCGTCGAGAGGCTTGGTCTTGCTCCGCTGACTTCGATGTATTGGTATTCCGAGACCGTGAAGGCGGCTGGTGTGGACTGGCGCCCGGAGGTGCACGATTCGGATGGGCTGGCGATCTGGACGGGGAGCGGAGAGCACATCTGGCGCCCCCTAAACAACCCCGCCCATATCACCATATCGAGCTTCGTCGACGAGCATCCGCGCGGATTCGGCCTTTTGCAGCGCGACCGTGTTTTCGACCATTATCTGGACGGCGTGGGCTATGAGAAGCGTCCCTCAACCTGGGTCGAGCCGCTTGGGGATTGGGGAAAGGGCTCGGTCCAATTGGTTGAGATGCCAACCGACGACGAGATAAACGACAACATAGTCGCCTATTGGTGCCCTGCGGCCAAGGCCGAGGGAGGAAGCCGCGTGCAGCTTCGCTACAAGCTCCACTGGCTTGCAGACGAGCCTTATCCCACGACGCTCGCGCGGTGCGTCGCCACCCGGCTCGGCCGGGGAGGTGAGCCAGGGAAGCCGAGGCCAAACGGAGTGCGCAAATTCGAAGTTGAGTTTTTGGGCGCGCCTCTTGCCCGGTTGCCCTATGGCGTGAAACCAGATCTCGTTCTTTGGGCTTCCAGGGGCAACTTCACTTACACTTATGCCGAGGCAGTCCCGGACGACGTGCCGGGGCATTGGAGGGCGCTTTTCGATCTTACCGCCGATGGCCGCGATCCTGTGGAGATGCGTCTATATCTAAAGACGGGGACCGAGGTGCTAACGGAGACGTGGCTTTATCAGTATCACCCGTTCGACACCGACGCGCGCCCCATTGGATATTGATCGAGCTAACGCGTGCATACTCGCAATTCCCATTCTTAGAAGAATCCGCTAGCGTCAAGCGCCATGAATGAAAGGCTGCTCGACCAAGAACGCCAGGAAGAAGATCTGGGTGAGCTTTCGCTTAGGCCGCTGCGGCTTTCTGAGTTCATTGGCCAGGCACAGGCCCGCGCTAATTTGAAGGTGTTTATCGACGCAGCCCGGGCACGCGGCGACGCTCTCGACCACGTGCTCTTCGCAGGCCCGCCTGGCCTGGGCAAGACGACACTGGCCCAAATAGTGGCCCGGGAACTCGGCGTTAATTTCAGGATGACCTCCGGCCCGGTGATCGCGAAGGCTGGGGATCTTGCCGCGCTGCTCACCAATCTCGAGGAGCGAGACGTTCTTTTCATTGATGAAATCCACAGACTGAATCCTGCGGTGGAGGAAATTCTCTATCCCGCGATGGAGGATTTTCAGCTCGATTTGATTATCGGCGAGGGGCCGGCCGCGCGCTCTGTCCGAATTGGTCTTTCGAAATTCACGCTTGTGGGCGCGACAACCAGAACGGGACTTTTGACCACCCCGCTGCGAGATCGCTTCGGCATTCCGATCCGCCTCAACTATTACTCTATGGAGGAGCTGGAAGAGATCGTGAAGCGCGGCGCGAGGGTCCTTCAAATGAATATTTCGCAAGCAGGCGCGAGGGAAATTGCTCGCCGCAGCCGGGGAACTCCTCGGGTCGCTGGGCGTCTCCTGCGGCGTGTCCGCGATTTCGCCGAAGTGAAAGGAGTGATTGAAATTGGCACTGACGATGCGGGAGAAGCTTTAAGCCAGCTCGAAGTGGACAATGCGGGTCTCGATGCAATGGATCATCGTTATCTACGCTGTGTCGGCGAGAATTATGGCGGTGGTCCCGTCGGGATCGAGACCATCGCCGCTGCCCTGAGCGAGGGCAAGGACGCAATCGAGGAGGTAATCGAGCCTTATCTCTTGCAGCAGGGCTTCATCGGCCGCACACCTCGCGGGCGGGTACTCACGCTGAAGGCCTTTCGTCACTTGGGGCTCACGGCACCCCAAACCCTGCGGGATGGACCGCTTCCTCTGTTTGAAAGCACGCAGGAAAAGAGTGGCGCTGATTCCTGATTGGCTGCCGCTTTAGAAGCGTATCCGAAGTACATCGGACAAGATTCACCCACAGGTTTTTGCACAAGAGATCGAGCAAGCGCCTCTTTTCCTAGTGACATTTGCCGGGGGATGGATTTTTATAGGGATAAGCGGTGTGTGTGCCGCAAGGTTTCCTAATCACGTGTGCCTCAAATGCCACGTTGGTTGGAACAGGGCGCTCGACGGTTTTGTATTGCGTACGTCGAGCGAGTTTGTTACAAAATTCTCGCTTTGCTCCCAGAAAACAGCATTTACGAACAAGGGCTGCTAACCCTTGGATCATCAATTCGCCTTGATCGACGGCCAATTTCTGCGCCTAGATGCTATATAATAAGTTCGCGATCATAATAAGCCTATGAGCAATGCGATGAAGCTGGATCAAGAAGAAGCGCGCGGCAAGTTGGCAAGTTTAGCCCGGACCGCGACTTACAGCGCCCTTGCGGCGCTTCCCCTTTGCGGGCTTGTTCTCTTCTTTGAAATCACACGCCCAGCTCATTTCGCAAGCAGCGGTCTGATTCAGACCCAGCTTGTGAGCCAGGAAGCCTTTGGCCCCACATATGTGAGCGGGCGTCCAGCGGTTGTTCGCCTCAAAGGCGTAAGCGCGGAAATTCGGCAAGCCGCGGTCACCCAGGAAAAGGGCCGGGTCTTTAGTGTAAGCGATGCCGAAAGGGCTTTCGCCGACGCCACTCCGGTTAGCCTGAAGGCAGGTTTCGAGACTGAGTTCATGACAAAGGACGGCCATAGGGCCAGCGTCCGGATCATTAGCCGCGAGCCGATTGTAGATTTGACCTCCCCAAATGATCGGAGGATGATGGATATCGTCCTCGCTTCGACTGGGAAGACGGTCTCATTTGCCTGGGGACCGTGGCTATATAAGGCCGAAATCACGGACAAGGGAGCGGATGCTCCCGTAGTCGTTCAGAAAGTCCTTTAAGGCGTTAGGCCGGCTTTTCCAAAAGCTCTTGATAAAATTTGAGCTCGCGTTCCAGGCAGGTGCGTATCGTATCTGCGTGGCGGAAACCGTGCCCTTCGCCAGGGAACTCATGATATTCCACCTTTATGCTTTTGGCGCGCAGCGCATCCGCAATCGCAATCGATTGCTCTTTTGGGACCACTTGGTCCGCAGCGCCTTGAAATAAGATCAAGGGTGTTTTCATGCGCTCAACATGGGTGATCGCCGAGCGCTCCCGGTAAAGCGCCTCATTCTGCTCCAGGGATGCGCCAAGCAGCGTAGATTGATAGCCCTGCTCGAATTTATGCGTGGTCTTCTGCAAGGCGACCAGATCGCAAATGCCATAGTAGCTCGCGGCGCCCCTGAAGATGTCAGCGGTTGTGATCGCCATCAGGACGGTGTAGCCTCCGGCGCTTCCTCCTGTGACGAAAATGGCGCGGGGGTCTGCAAGGCTGGAAGATGCGGCAAAATTCGCAGCGCAGATCGTGTCTTCTACGTCGGCCACACCCCAATTTCCCTTGAGCCTATCGCGATATGCGCGGCCATAACCGGTGCTGCCTGAGTAATCAAGATCGAGCCAGGAAAACCCCCGAGACGTGAAAAATAATGTTCGCGGTTTCAACCCCCTGCCGACGGCACCGGTCGGCCCCCCATGCAGGCTGATGATCAGCGGCGGCAGCCCGGTTGGCGTCGGGACGGTGGGATTCTTGGGAGCGTAAAACGTGCCGTAAACCGGGCCTCTGTTGCCTGGGAAATGCACTTTTTGAGGCCGCGATACGTAAGCCGGCTCAATTGCTATTTTGCTGCTCCGCCTTATTATTGCAGGCGCGGCGGTGAGGTTTTTCTCTACCGTATCCATTACAATACAAGAAGGCTCATCCTCCTTCAGGCCAACGGCGACGATATTGGCGCCGCCAGCAGATAGAGCGGAGACGGAACTAAGGATATTAGCGCGGGTCGCGACTGCGCCGCCACCCAGGTCCGCGATCGCGAAGCCCGTCTCGCCATTTTTCACGAAGGAGATATAAGCCTTACCTTCAGGCAGCAGCGCATAGCTTGCCGCATTCAGGCTCCAGAGCGGCATCGAAAGCTCCGCCTGGAGGCGGGTGAGTTGTTCCGGCTGCCCAGCTCCGCGCCACCGGAAGAGATTGCCGAAGCCATCCACATCCCAAACGAAGTAAAGCCCACCATCCTCTCCCCATTCAGCTTGAAAGCACATGCTGCCATTGCCGCCTGCGACGGGGACCGGCTCACCCACCGGCCCACCTGGCGAGAGTTCCGCCAGGAAAAGCTTGGCCGCATCCCACGGCATGTGGGGAAGGTCCCATGCGAGAAAAGCGAGCCGGCTCCCATCTGCGCTCAAACGGGGGCTGGCATAGAAATCGTGATCACTGAGTAAGCTGACTGGCTCTGTTGCTTGGTCTGCCGAAATCGCCCAAAGCGCGTTCTGGGGCAGTTTCTCCTCGCCGGCCGAATGAGTCTCGCCAATCGCGATCAGCCTCTTGCCACCGGCATCCCAGGCGAGATCCGCAAACCGGGTTTGCGGGAGGTTTGTGAGGCACCGGATGCCGGAGGCCACGCCGCCTTTATTAAGTCCGGCCGCGTAAATATCCTGATCGGCATCGTTGACGAAAAAGAACGTGCCATCTGCGATCAGAAACTCGCCGCCGCCATATTCGTGAACGCGGGATCTGGCGGAATAAGGCACCGGCAGAAGCTCTTCAACGCCGCCTTCCCCGCTCCAGCGCATGATCGGTGCGCGGCCTTTTTCCATGGGGCGGCTTTCGCTCCAATAGACCGCATCGCCATGGAATTGCACCCGGCCGAAGCGAAGCGCCCCTTCCGCAACCTGCGCTGCGGAGATTGCGGAGGGCCATTGCCCGAAGGCGAAGGTGTTCTGTGCCATCTCTTGGAGCCGGCTCGCGTTTAGGAGGATGACCGCGCTAGCGGGCCCGCTCCAAAATCGAGCAGAAATTGGCGACCGCAGCCCCGCCCATGTTGAACACGCCGGCGACCGTTGCGTCCGGGATCTGCATATCGCCCGCTTCACCCATTAGCTGCATCGATGCGACGATATGCATGGAGACGCCCGTCGCCCCGATGGGATGGCCTTTCGACTTGAGGCCGCCAGAAGGGTTGACCGGAAGCTTCCCGGTCTTTTGCGTCCAGCCCTCACGCACGGCAATATGGCCCTTGCCGGGAGGCGTCAACCCCATTGCCTCATATTCGATCAACTCGGCAATCGTGAAGCAATCATGTGTCTCAGCGAGGCTCAGATCATCAAGCGTAACGCCAGCCTTTTCCAGCGCTTGCGCCCATGCCCGCCGGGCCCCATCAAAGGCAATGGGATCGCGCCGGGAGATGGGTAGGATGTCGTTGGCATGGGCCGTCCCGCGAAAGCGGATGGCCCGTGAAGCATCGCCGGCTGCGTCCTCAGCCACCAGCACAAGAGCCGCGGCGCCATCCGTTATGAGTGAACAATCGCTGCGGCGCAAAGGATGCGTAACGTAGGGGTTTTTGTCGGAGATCGTGTTGCAGAACTCGAAACCCAGATCCTTGCGCATCTGCGCCAGCGGATTGGCGACCCCGTTCTTGTGGTTCTTGGCGGCAATCTGGGCCAGCTCTGCGGAGCGATCGCCATATCGCTGGAAATAATTTTGGGCAATGCGTGCGAAAATTCCCGCGAAGCCGCCCTCGACCTCCGCCTCTTCCTTGCGATAGCTCGCTCCAAGCAGAATGTCGCCTGTCTCGGCCGTGGGCTTTGCGGTCATCTTCTCCGCACCAACGACCAGCGCAACCTTACCCTGCCCCGCCTCGAGGAAATTAAGTGCGGCGTAGATGGCCGCGGAACCCGTTGCGCAAGCGTCTTCGAGCCGGACGGCAGGCTTCGAAGCAAGTTCCGGCTCGTTCAGCGCGGGCATGGTGCCTTGGAAGTCCTGCTTTTGGAATCCGTTATTCATTACCCCGACGAAGATGCCGTCCACGTCGGCGGCTGAAACTTCGGCGTGTTCGAGGGCAGGCCGGACGACACGCGCCATGAGCGCCTCGGTATCCGGCTCTTCGAGTTTGCCAAAGGGCGAATGCGCCCAGCCTGTGATGAATGCCGAACGGGCCATGGGGTCCTCCTGAAGGTCACTCTGCTAATATAGTACCGATGGCTTAGTTCGTAAATTTCGAACTTGGTATGATCTCCCCAGAAGCACCCGAGCGGCGGCTCAGCGAATGATCCAAATAGCTAAAGGATCGCTTGCCGCTTTAAACCAATCTACACGTTAGATTGCAATCATGGTGCCGTTCCAATCTCTGGTGGCTAGGTCCATGACGCGCGCAACCTACATTCTCGCAATCCTATGGCTCATTGCTGGCATCTCCTCGCTTGCTTCAGCGGAACCGGGTGTTACCGCCAACGAGATCCTTTTTGGGCAGGTTGCCGCTTTGGACGGTCCGGCTGGGTTCCTCGGCCGGGAAATGCGGACCGGCATTGTGGCGGCTTTCGAAGAGGCGAACAGGGCTGGCGGTGTGAAAGGCCGGAAACTCCGCCTAATTTCCGAGGATGACGGATATGAACCCACAAAATCGATCGAAGCGGCCAAGCGTCTCTTAAGCGATGGCAAGATATTCGCGCTCATTGGCTCTGTGGGCACACCCACATCGGCCGCGACGCAGCCGATCACTGCCGAAGCCGGAGTTCCGTTTTTGGCACCTTTCACTGGAGCCGAATTTCTGCGGGAGCCGTCGCGCTCCAACGTCGTAAATATCCGCGCCTCTTACTTCCAAGAGACCGAAACCGTGGTCGAAAGGCTCACGAAAGACCAGGGAATTGCCCGCATTGCCATTCTTTACCAGGATGACGCCTTTGGCAGGGCTGGGCTTCTGGGTGTTCAGCGCGCGCTCGACAGGCGCGGCATGAGATTGGTTGCGGAGGCGTCTTTCGAAAGAAACACCGTCGCCGTCAAATCCGCTTTTCTTAATATTCAAAGAGCAACTCCCGAAGCCATAATCCTCATCGGGCCATACAAGCCGTGCGCGGCATTCATCAAGCTTGCCCACGTGCTGAGGATGAACGCTGTGTTCGCCAGCATTTCATTTGTTGGCGCCAACAGTCTCGCGGACGAACTTGGACCCGAGGGGCGGGATGTCATCGTCACACAGGTCGTCCCCTGCCCTAGGGACGTAAGCCTTCCTGCCGTCGCCGATTACCGCCGCGCCCTTTCCGCCGCCGATCCCTCAGCCAAACCCGGCTATGTTTCGCTTGAAGGATACTTGGCTGGACGCCTCACCATCGCCGCGCTTGAAAAGGAGCGAGGCGACCCCAATCGTGAGCGCTTTCTGCAAACCATCTTCTCGAATTCTTTCGATTTCGGGGGGGTGACCCTGAGCTTCGGTCCGTCGCAGAATCAGGGTTCGGCCGAAGTTTACATCACAGTTCTACAGGTGGATGGGACTTTGAAGCCCATCAGTCACCTCCTACGGAAAAGCAGTTTGACGAACGGGCGGCGGAACAGCCGGCAAAAGCGCTGACTGAAAAGGCCAGGACGGATGCTATTCACCCAAACGCTTTTTCGATATCCGGCGGTGATTTCTGCGGGGAATGATCGCAGGCGGCTTGCAGTAGGCGGCCGGCGTCACACCATTCAAACCAAACTGCTGTTTGCGTTCACCCTCCTCACAAGCTTTACGGTCCTAGCCAGCATCGTCGCCTTCCTCTCCTACAGATCCTTGAGCGGAAGGCTCTTCCAAATCGAAAGTACAAGCCTACCCCGGCTTACCCTGCTGCTTTCGATTTCCCGGCAAGCGTCCACCCTCTCGTCCTTGTTGGGCGACATCGCGATTGCGGACAGCTCTGACGACCTGAAAAAAGCGTTGGACGCCGTGACGCAGTTCAAAACTGCAATGAGCGCAAATCTCACCGCTTTGTCGGCTTCCTCCGGAGGGGAGGTATCCTCCAACCAGCTCCGGACCTTGGCGGATGAGCTTTCAAACTGCGCGGCAACGCTCGGGCGTGCCGTCGATGACAGGCTCGCACTACGATCTCAACGGCTAACGCTAATATGGGAGGCGACTAAAGCCCACCGCGATATCTACGAGAAACTCGCTCCCGCCTTCGACGATGCCAACTTCAACCTAACCATGGGATTAAGGCGCTCGGCTGCGGAAGGAGGCACCAGGCAAGCAAAAGGTCTCCTCACTTCGCTGGCGGATAATGAGCTTCCAACCCTGATTGCGTTGTCAGAACTTCGAGCCGAGACCAACCTGATTATCGGAATTTTGAGCGAGAGTTCACTTCTCCCTGACCGCGCTCAGCTAGTCCCCCTGCGCGACAGGCTGCTCGCAAGCTCCGACAGAGCCAGGCGGGCCCTGAATGCGCTCGACGCACACGCGAGGAGGCGCGAGATAGGCCGTGCATTACAACGGTTGCTCACCTTTGCCGCCGATGATTCGATCGTTTCGATAAGGGACCGTGAGCTTGCCGCCTATGACGAAGGCTGGCGCCTGGTCAAGGATAGCCGGGGGAAAGGCGAACGCCTCGCACTCGCCGCCGAGAAGCTGGCAGCCCAATCCCGAGAAGCCGTTTCGCGTGAAATTGCCGTCTCCAATGCGGATGCAGCGACCCACAGAATTTTCCTGGCTTCATTATCCATGCTCAGCATTGCGGCGCTAGTGGGTGCGTTCCTTTTCATCCGGCATAACATCGCCCAGCGCCTGAACAGTCTCATCAACTCAATCTACACCATAGCCAATGGTAATCTTACGGCTGCAGTTCCAACCGGGGGAAACGATGAACTCGCTGATCTTGGTGCCGCGGTCGAGACATTTAAAGCCAATGCCTTGAGAGTGAGGGAGCTGGAGGCCGAAAGAAGAAAGGCACTCGACCGGGCAGAAAAGGCGGTTCAAGCGAAATCCGAATTTCTTTCCAATATGTCGCATGAGCTGCGCACGCCCATGCATGCAATCCTTAGCTACTCAAAAATGGGATTTACAAAGCTTGGCAGCGTCGAAATTGCTGTCTTGGAAAAGTATTTCAAAAGCATCCACACTTCTGGCAGCCGTCTTCTTGGTTTGCTAAACAATATACTCGACTTGGCGAAGCTCGAGTCCGGCAAAATGGCATTTAAAATGCTGCCTGGAAACTTCTCAGAAGTAATAAATCAGTCTATCATTGAGCTTGATCCACTGCTTATTGAGAAGAACATTCATCTCGCTACCGCAATTAACGCTAGCACAGGAGGACTGGTATTCGATAAACAGCGAATGATCCAGGTTATGATCAATATACTTTCCAATGCAATCAAGTTTTCGCCGCCTGGCGGTACTATCAAAATTGAGCTATCAGACGGAAATCGCCTGAGGGGCCGCGAGACGCTTCTTTGTTCCGTAACCGATAGCGGCGCTGGCATCCCGGAGTCCGAGATCGAAGCGATATTCGAGAAGTTCGTACAAAGCAGCAAGACAAAAACCGGCGCCGGCGGCAGCGGTTTGGGCCTCTCCATCTGCCGCGAAATCATTCGCGCACATGGCGGGAAAATCTGGGCAGAGAACGCGAAAGAATGCGGCGTTATACTTACCTTTCTAGTTCCGAGAAATGCGGAGGGGGGCGTTTGGAGCGGACTTTCGTAAGCCCGTTCTGAGCGATTAGAGAAAAATGAAAAAAGCGGCCAAAATTCTTGCTGTCGATGACGAGGAGTTCAACCTCGATATTTTGAAATGCTTAATGTTGGATGCCGGGTATGACGTCGTTGAAGCCGAAGACGGGATGACTACGCTCCGGAGGCTTGAGCAGAACCCGGACGTTGACGTCATCCTGCTGGATCGCATGATGCCGAATATGGATGGAATGGAGGTTGTCAAAAGGATAAAGGCAGACGCGAGATTCCGGGATATTCCGGTGATCATGCAGACTGCCGCGGCAGCCAGCGACCAAGTGTTGGAGGGGCTAAAGGCGGGTGTCTACTATTATCTGACCAAGCCCTATGAAGATGTCATGCTCCTCGCGATCGTAAAAGCGGCGCTGGAAGATGCAACGGCCAAGAGGGAAATGAAGCAAGACGTTCGCAATCAGCGGCGCATGCTTGGCCTAATGCAGAAATCACTCTTTCACTTTCGGACACTCGAGGACACGAAAACTTTGGCGTACTTCATCGCAAACTGTTTTCCCGATCCTGAGCTGGCCGTCTTTGGCCTGAATGAGCTACTCATAAACGCCGTCGAGCACGGCAATTTGGGGATTACCTATTCGGAGAAAACCAGGCTCATGCTGGACGGATGCTGGCAGCACGAAATCGAACGAAGACTGTCGCAAGAGGCGAACAAGCACAAATTCGCGACGCTGGAATTCAAATCGACCGCCGAAGAGATTGCGGTGCATATCCGGGACGAGGGCAAAGGATTCGATTGGCACAAATACATCGAGCTTTCACCCGACCGCGCCACCGATCCGCATGGACGCGGTATCGCGACTTCTCGAATGATCTCATTCGATAGCGTGCAGTATCTTGGGACTGGAAACGAGGTCTTGTGCAAGGTTCACCTAAATTCGCAGTCCCGGCCGAATAACCGTCCATAGGCTTGCAAGGAGGGGCTCAGTTTAGTGGTTGTTGTGCGCGCAAGGCGGGCGTGCGGACTGGACAGGCGTGTTTTTGGATACACTTTCAAGCTCCGGTTCGCCATTCTGTGATCCAATTTATGATATAATGCAGGTAATGGCTGGGAAGAGGACAAACCGGCGGGAGATTGCTTTATGTTCAGATTTGCGGGCGTGATGTTCGGCGTGGCCCTCGTTTTCGGAGGCGTCCCGGCCCTTGCCGGGGATCTTCCCCCTGATACCGCGGACAACGTCATGAACGCTTGCCGGGCCGACTACCACAGAGTTTGTTCTTATGTGGTCCCAGGCGAGGGCCGTGTCGCACGCTGCTTGATGGATCACGAAGTCGAGCTTGCCGCGCCTTGCTTGAAAACACTTAAGCTTGCTTTCGCCATCGAGGCCTGCATGCCGGATTACAGGCGCTTATGCCAAGGCATGCCTTCCGGCCCCCAATCCTTTGAGTGCCTGGCAAACCGGATGGAGGCGCTGAATCCCGAGTGCAGGCGTGTGGTTGCCGCCAACGCACCTTATTTCGAACGCCGATCGGAACCTTATGGCTACAGCCGCGGTCCGGTCACTTACGGCGATCGCTATGTAGGCCGCGGCGGTGTTCCGTCAGACGATAGTAATTCTTACCGCGGTCCCACCCCGTACGGCGACAGTTACGCCGACCGTGGACGCGCCCCCTCGAACGATGCAAATGGCTACCGCGGTCCTACCCCGTATGGCGATTCCTATGCTTATCGTGACCCGAGGTCTTATGGGCAGGCTGAAGGCTATGGCCGGGGACAACCAGGCGATGAGGGTTATGAAAACCTTGACGATCCGCGCGAAGGAGATCCCTACGCGAGAGAAGGCGATGGCGGCTATGCTCCCTATGGAAACCGCTTTGGCGGCCAAAGCTACGCAGGCCCGCAGCAATACCCGTATGGCGCTCCTTATGGCCGACAGTAGCAGTCTATAGGCGCCCACCCGCTATGATTTGAGCTCCTAACACCGGGGCTGCGGGGCGAACGAGCGCCTGTGGCACTTCTGCCTATGCGAAGGATCAGAAATTAAAAGCTTCTGCGATTTAAGTGTGGCGCGGCGGCGAGCGCGGTTATCCAATAGCTTGGGCGTAGACTGAGCTATAGGGTTGTAATGCGTAACCTCAGAAGAAAAGTTCTAGGCATTGTTGCCGTCGCAGTAGTGATATGGGCGGCTCCCGTTGCCGCTGAACCTAGGGATCAGGAGCACTCCTACCTCCCATCAGAAGTGAGCAAGCCTCACAATTTACGCCATAAGTTCTTTGGCGAAGGCGCGGAGGAAGTGGTGCGCCACCATGCGCACAAAAGGCCGGCCCGTCATCGCCGGCATGAGCGCGCGAGGTCCCGGCATGAGAGCAGATTCGTTTCCAGGCATCACCGGCACCGCTTCGTGCGGGGCAATTCCATGCCTGAAGACCTGGTGCTTTTCCTGCCTCGATTGCTTTTTGGCATTCTTCGCTAGGAGGAAGTCCCAAGCTATCTGGAAGAGGTCGACATCGTTCGGCGCCAAAACCCGATGGGAAATTGGCGCCAGATTCCGTGTTCGCGCATGGGCGTTCAGCGCCCAGCTTCCCTCAGAAGGAATTTAGTTGACGGTGCTTCAGCCGTTCGGCTCGCGGCGATGTGCCCGCCAGACTTGGGCTATCAGATCGCCCGAACTCTTTTCAGCATTTCCTCTTTCGCTGCATAGCAGCGCACGTTCAAAGATTTATCCGAGGAATGCGCGGACGCAGCAGTTCCACCGGCAGAGGGCCATCCTTGAGGGATAGATTGCATCAGCACCATCAAGGCCAAAAGGCAGGCTGGGGGCGTTGGACCGCCGTCGAACCAGTGTTCCAGCGTCTCCGGTGTTGTCCGCAATAACCCTGCAAGCTCCTGCAGGCTCAGATCGTGAGCCCGCATAAACCCGCGCAGCCGCTCCGGTATATTATCGCTGCTCGCTAGGCTTGCCGCATTTTCTGCTATCATCGACTTTCTCCTCCTGCCCGCCTTTTTAGACTTGGCTTCGGCCTTCGCCAGCGCCATCAGTGAAGGTGCCCTTGGCCTCCATTACCCGCGCCATGTTATAACGTTAATACTTACGAAGTATTCCTTGCTGCCGGATGATTTTCCGGAGCTAGTTTGGCTTACACGAAGCGAATTATTTTCAAGAAAATTGGATATTCAATGTGTGTTACTATAGTGACATGAAAATATACAATCTTGTTTTTACCGCGGAGCGAAAGCGTTGCTTTTGTGGCCTTGAGTAGAAAATTATACGGGCACCCGTTTGCCTGAGATCCGGGAGGGGGACGGCCGCCTTGGCGAGGTGTGCTTTCCGGGGCGTTCGCCTACCGCGCCGGCCTTTCCACTAGCCTTGTCGGCGAGCGCCACTGTCTCGAAGTAGCTTATTTTGGGTTCGCAGCCATAGCGCTCGCGAATACCGTCCATCCAGGGACCGTTATAAAATTTCTCGGCAGCCTCCTGTGTCTCCCACATATAAGCGCCACCGGCTACCTTGCCGTCCGCGGAGCAGATGAATTGCTTGCGCAGGAAGCCGGGTATCTCGAAAAAGCTGGGAGCGATGCTCGCGAAATGCTTCCGGCATTCTTCCAGGCCAATTTCGGCGGGAAGGTCATAAAGCACGATAGCTGTAATCATATGTGTCTTCTCCATTAGGGGCGGACGACGGTGCCGCACCAAGATAAGCTTCCTTGACCGCGGCGTTCTTTGCAAGTTCGTTGGTGGGACCTTCCAGCACGATGCGGCCCGTATCCAATACGTAGCCGTATTTGGCGAGTGCAAGAGCGATTGCGACGTCCTGCTCAACAAGCAGGATAGATAGCCCCGCCTTGTTCACTTCGAGTAACGCTTTCCCTAGTTCACTCGCGACCTTTGGTGCAAGACCGAGCGACAGTTCGTCGATCATCAAAAGTGTGGGGTTGGCCATAATTCCCCGAGCGATTGCGCACATTTGCTGCTCGCCGCCCGATAAGGTCGATGCATCCTGCGAAAGCCGCTCCTTCAGCCTCGGAAAGGCAGTAAGAACGAAATCTAGATCCCGTGTGATGGGCTTCGCCCCGTCTTTGCGGCTGTAGGCCCCCATCAACAAATTCTCGCGCACGGTCATGCCGGCAAAGAGCCGCCGGCCTTCCGGCACGTGCGCCATGCCGCGCTTGACAATGTCTTGCGGGGAAAGCTTTTGAGCCTCCTTACCCATAAATTCGATCGATCCAGCGGTGGCCCGTACGACGCCGGATAGGGTGCGCAACATCGTCGTCTTGCCGGCTCCGTTGGACCCGATGAGGCAGACGATCTCACCCGGCTTCACGGTAAGACTAGCGTCACGCAGCACCTGAACATGGCCATAGCCAGAAGAGACCCCGGAGACTTTCAGGAGTGCGGTCATCGCATTACTCCCTCGCTCCAGGATGCGTCGAAACCCGTGCCCAGATAGGCTTCGATGACCTCTGGGTCGTTGATTACGTCATGCGGGCGGCCATCGGCAATTAGCTCACCTTGATGGAGCACGATCACACGCTCGCAAGCGTTCAGAACGACCTTCATAAGATGCTCTATGATAAGCACGGTAATGCCGCGAGCAGCGATTGCCTCGATCAACTTCAGGGCGCCATCGACCTCGGTGGCGTTAAGCCCTGCGTTGACCTCATCAAGGAGAAGAAGCCGGGGCTTTGTTGCAAGACCTTTTGCAAGCTCCAGCCGCTTGCGGCCGGGAAGGTTCAGTTCCGCCGCGAGCATTGATGCCATCGGCGCAAGCCCTGAAAATTCAAGACATTCTGCGGCCCGCTCGCGCGCCTCAGCGACACTGCGGCATCTGCCTGCAAAAAGGGCACCGGCCGCTACATTTTCTAGCACCGTCATTTTCGGAAAGGGCTGCACCACCTGGAAAGTCCGCCCGATGCCTTTGCGGGCAATCTGGTAGGCGGGCAGCCCGTCAATCCGCTCGCCCTCAAATTCGATAGTGCCTCGATCGGCCCTTTCAACGCCGGTGATGACATTGACGAGAGTAGTCTTTCCGGCGCCGTTAGGGCCGATCAACCCGACGATTTCGCCGCCGCTTAGATCGAAGGAAACGTCGCGCAGAGCGACGAGGCCCCCAAAGCGCTTTGTGATGTGCGAAACTTGCAGTAGAGGGCGCGGCACAGGAATTTGATGTACGGATGCGAGCCCGGTCATGATCGGGACGCCGGAACGGGCCTGCGCGATAGGTCGCTGCGGGCGTAACCTTTCAAGGCCGTCAGCGCACGTCCAATGCTGCCGAGGCCCCCGGGAACGAACACGAGAAGCACCACAATGAGCAGGCCAAGAATGCCGGCATGAAAGTTAAGTGCGTTTCGCCAGACGAACTCCTCGAGGAAAAGGAAGATCGCCGCTCCGATCGCGGGACCGGCTACGGTTCCTACCCCGCCAAGGAAGGCCATGACGATCGGCTTGATAGAAAGCAAATCATCGAAAACGTCTGTGGGGTCGATATAGCCGATCCAGGTCGCATAGATCGCGCCTGCAAGACCTGCTGTGAGGGCCGAGGCTCCCAGCGCTGCGATCTTGGTGCTTAAGGTATTGATGCCGAGAACCATGGCTGCGTCTTCATTCTGCTGGATGCAGCGCATCGCGACCCCAAGGCGGCTGCGGATCAAAAAAGCCGATCCCCCCAAAGTCAGGCTCGCGGCGGCGAACATGCTGAAATAGTAGAGTTCCGCCTGCCCATCCACGTTGAAGCCATGGAGCGCGGGCAGGGTCAATCCCATGCCGCCGCCGGTCAAATCCGTGGCGCTGTTGACGCTTTCCCTCAGGACCGAAGCCAGAACGACGCTCGCCACCGCAAAATAATGTCCGCGAAGCCGCAAGATTGCGGGCCCGATCAAGAGACCGAACAATCCTGCCGTAAGCCCTCCGGCGAGCCACGCTATCGGCAGGGGAAGGGAAAAGTCCGCGCGGAGGATTGCGGCTCCGTAAGCCCCAAGGCCGAAGAAAGCAGCGGACGCGAAGGAGGGGTAACCAAGAAAGCCGCCAACGATATTCCAGGAAGAAGCAAGCGTAACATACATGAAGCCGATTGTGGCAAGCCGGAGCACGTAATTGCTGGAGGCAAGCGGCAACAGGGCCAGCAGTAGCGCAATGCCTGCTGCACTCACGGCTATGAAAACGGTTCGGCTCATACGAAGCCTCGCTTTCCCATGATGCCGCTTGGCCTGAAAATCAGAAAAACGATCAGGACAACGAACGAGACCGTAAGCGAATGTTCTGTGCCTAAAAAGAGCGCCCCGAAGCTCTCCAGAACTCCAAGGGTCAGCCCGCCCACCAACACGCCCGAAACGCTACCAAGCCCTCCCAAGACGCAGATCACGAAAGCGCGGCCAAGGTAAGCTGTGCCGGCAACGGGCGATATGGGGAAAATTGGGCTAAGAAGCGCGCCCGAGGCTCCGGCCAAAGCCGCGCCAAGCGCGAATGTCAGAGCAAAGACCTGCACTGGGTTCACGCCCATCAAGGTTGCCGCATAGCGGTCCATCCGCACCGCAACGATGGCCCGTCCCATTCGCGTTCCCCGCAACAACACATAGAGAAGAAGGATGGCCAGAAGCGCGAATAGCATGCTGAAGAGCCGATCCACCGGAATGATAACATCCAGGCCGGAAATGTAATCCCCGAGATTGATTATCCCGAGCGGCGGTTGCAGGTTCACCTTGCGGAAATCCGCCTTGAAGGCGGCCAGCATGATGTTGTCCAGCAGCAGCGTCAGCCCGAAGGTGACTGTCATCGTGATAAGCACTGGGGCGTCGATCACCCGGTTCACGACCAGGCGCTGCACCGCATAGCCAATAATAAAAAGTGTAAGCGCCGCCAGAGGCACGAAGGCGTAAGGGTGAATTCCCAAAAGGGTATAGGCGAAAAACGCCAGATAAGCGCCCAGCACGACGAAGGAGCCGTGCAGCATATTGATGACGTTGAGCACTCCCCAGACAAGCGAAAAGCCCACAGCGATGCAGGCGTAGATCCCGCCCAGCATGAGGCCGTTCACAAGCACCTGGAGGTAAAGCATAGCAAATCAAACGCTTGCGCTGGTGTGGTGGTTCAGAAGTTCGCCTTATTTTTGCAGCGCGGTCAGGTTGCGAACTTCTGAACCCTAAACCACACTAAAATCAATAAGTAAGCTAGTGTCCTTCTCGAACCAAAAGTTCGTAGGTACCTGCAACATAGTGTGCAAACTTTTGGTTCGGGACACTAGCGAACTCCGAGTTTAAGTTCTCCGCTTTTTATGGCGTCGGGATAGATGACGATGGTCTTACCGTTTTGAATCTGAAACACCGGCGGAACGTAGGAAATTGCCTGCCCGAAAGCATTGAAGGACAGTGGCCCAAAGAAGGTCTCGAACCCTCCAGCCGCAAGCGCCTCGCGCACCTTATCCCGGTCCGTGGACCCGGCCTTCTCGATCGCCATCTGCAGAGTGACGCCAACAGCGCTGCCGGTTGCATTCGTAAAGTCTGGCAGCGTGTTGTACTTCGCTTTGAACATTTCCGTGTATTTCTCGGAACTGCCGAAGACATCCTTGCTCTGATAGCGGACCGCAGGGTGCCACCAGGTCGCGCTCGTCACATTCTCGGCCAGCGGCCCCGTCGCGTCGATAAATTCCTGATAGGCCGGAGCATTGATCATGGTGACTGCCTCGGCCTTCACTCCAAGGTCAGCCATCTGCTTGCGGATAAGGATCATATCGTTGATATAACCAGTGGCGACGATCCAATCCGGCTTCGCGGCTCTGATCTCGGTAAGCGCCGACGCGTGATCGAGGGTGTTAATGGCGAACTTCCCGAAATAGACCACATCCATGCGGCGCTTTTTCGTCGATTTCTCGAATTCCTGTGCTAGAGCGAGGGGATAGAGGTCGTTCCGCGCAACGATCGCGACCCGTTTCACGGCTGGAGCCTTCTCCTTGATGATCTCTGCCATCGGCTCCGAGAGGGTATCGTTGGAAGTGAAGGTGCCGAAGAGGTTCTTGTAACCCTGATTGTAGACTTCAGCGGAAGAAGCGGTTGGGGCCAGGGTTGGAATGCCATAGCGTTCGGATACGGTGCTTGCGGCTTTGGTCGCGCCCGATCCAAAGGGCGAGAACATGAAGTCCACCTTGTCGTCGGTCGCAAGTTTCTCGGCGATCTGCACCGCTTTTGGCGTCGCGGACTGATAATCGTAATAAATGATCTCGACGGGGCGCTTAGCGCCGCCTACGGAAATCCCGCCCTTTGCGTTGACGATTTCCTTCCAGAGCTCGTAGCCCTGCTGAAGCTTCGTGCCCTCCGGCGACAAGGCGCCGGTAAGCGGAAGGGGCGCACCGATCCGGATCGGCGCCTCTGCCGCCTGCACATGCGCAGCCGTGAGCGCCAGGGCCACAGCAGCCAAGAACGCTGTCGCCGCGCTTTTGAAGTTCCAAAAATTGTTTGCTCTTCCTTGCATGCGCATTCACGCTCCCGGTCGCTTTCACATTCTCTAACGGTCCAGCAGCAAATATTATGCCGATGAACTACTTAGATGGAATCTTGACACCCAACGACACTGTAATGGCGCTTATGAGATGTCAAAGCTGTTTAGCGCAAAAATATTCTAGCACGCAGCATGCAAGTGGATGATCTTGCCCAAAGTCTTTGCAATGCTTATTCCTAAAAGAGTGAACGTCTCCCCGATTAGACGGATGTGCCTTTTCCGGCAATTGCGGGGATAAGGGGTCGCAGGCTGCATGAGGCGGCGCTGATGCAGCCTGGGAGTTGCAGGCACCGTTCTTAAGCTTCCTCCAAGCACTCCTCTTCCGCGCGCACTTCCCCATTGGCGTTCTCGATCCAGACGCTGGTATCGTGGAAAGCAGCGCCGCCGAAGGGCGCTGAAGCATCGGCCGAGGTCAAGGTGTTGATTCCGGCCTTACCTTTGTGTTTGCCGTTGGGCCAGATGCCTTCCGCGATGACAACACCGCGCCGGACCCCCGCAAACTTGCGAAGATTAAGCAGAACGGAACCCTGCTGATTGCCAACACGAACGATTTGCCCCTCCTCGAACCCCCGCGCAGCTGCATCCTCCGGATGGATAAGAATTTCAGGCCTGCGCTCGCGGCGCTGGCTGCCAGGGGTTTCGGCGAAGCTCGAATTCAGGAAGCCGCGTGCAGGCGCTGCAACGAGCCGGAACGGATGGAGGCTGCTGGCATCATCGGTGACGGGCCAATGATCGGGAAGCTTCGGCATGGATTCGGCCAGCGCCCGGTAAGACCGCGGCGGCGCCTTGGAGGATGCGATGCGCTCATCGGTCCAGTCGGGTTTGAAGCGGTATTTGCCATCTGAATGGCCGAAGCCGGTCAGGAAATGCGCCTCCTCGAACGGCGGCGCACAGTCGAGCCAGCGTCCCGCCTCAAGTTCCTCGAGCGTGCCCTTGCCGCTGCATTTCAGGGTGGCATCAATAATCTCACGCTCGGTCATTTCGAAGCCGCGATGCTTAGCCCTAAGCCTCTTCGCAAGCTCGCATAACAGCCAATGGTTGGACCGGCACTCGCCGGGAGCGTCCAGGGCCTTCGGGCCCAACATCAAATGCGTATGCCCGCCAGATTTGTAGATGTCGTCATGCTCCAGAAACATGGTTGCGGGCAGCAGAATGTCGGCCAATTGCGCCGTTTCGGTCATGAACTGTTCATGGACGCAAACGAATAGGTCATCCCGCAGAAAGCCGCGCCGGACATTGCCCTGATCTGGCGCGACATTGACGGGATTGGTGTTTTGAACGAGAAGCGCAGTCACTGGAGGGCCACCCGCAAGATCCTGCTTATCGCCTGTCAGTACAGGGCCAATGCGGGACTGGTCCAGAGAACGCGTCGAATAATCGGCGCAGTCCAGCCCTTCGATCAGCGTCATGTCTAAGCCGTAGAGGCCCGAATTGGAGTGCAACGCGCCACCCCCTTCATGGGCCCAAGCGCCGGTAATGGCCGGAATTGAAAGGACGGCGTGCATATTAACGGCACCATTGCGCGAGCGCGTAAATCCGTATCCCAGCCGGAAATAGGTGCGCTTTGTCTCCCCGATTGCCCGGGCGAAAGCCTCGATTTCTTCTGGGGGCAACCCGGTAATGTGCGCAGCCCATGCCGGCGTCTTGCCGCGAAGATGGGAACTCGAGTTCGCGCGGAACGTCGGTATAGCGATCGAGATAATCCCAGTCCGCGAAGCCATCGCGGATCAGAACATGCATGATTGCGCAGGCGAGCGCGCCATCCGTACCGGGTCTGATGAGGATAGGGATGTCGGCCTGCTGCATCGTGCCGTTGTTATAAACGTCGACAACGGCAAGCTTTGCCCCGCGTTCTTTACGCCCGAGCGCCACATGCGTCATCACGTTCACCTGCGTGTTCACTGGGTTCCCGCCCCAGACCACGATCAGGTCCGATTTTCGCATTTCACGAGGGTCGGCGCCACGGAGCGCACCCGCTCCCGCAAGCCATCCCGGCCAGGAAAGGCTCGTGCATATCGTTAGATGTTCGCGGGAATAACGCTTCACGTGCCGGAGCCGGTTGATGCCGTCACGCTGAACCAAACCCATCGTGCCGGCATAATAATAAGGCCAGACGGTTTCCGGCCCGCAGCGTTCCTCCGCCTTGGCGAACGCCGCGGCCACCTCATCCAGCGCGCCGTCCCAAGAAATGGGCTGCCATTGGCCGCTGCCTTTTTCGCCTTTGCGTTTCTGGGGGTGCAGAAGGCGGTCCGGATGATGGATGCGCTCAGCGTAGCGGGCAACCTTCTCGCATATGACGCCAAGTGTATAAGGGTGAGATTTGGCGCCCCTCACTCTGCCGATGCGCCCCTCCCCCAGAACTTCCAGCTCAAGCGCGCAAACGCTGGGGCAGTCGTGGGGGCAGGTGCTCCATTTCGTTTCCAGCTGTGACATCTGCCTATGCTAACGCAGTTCGCGAAAGACCCGCAACGTCTGGCGAAGCCTCATGTGCGGACATCCCGCGATTGCCGAAAAGCTTGGGCAGCCTCTGCATTGCTGGCATCAGGAGAAGAAAAGCCTGAGAAAGCGCAGGTAGATACGCGAGAGTTTTTCGAGATCGCTGACCGGAACGCATTCATCGATCTTATGGGCCGTCGCATTCAACAGACCAAGCTCCGCAACCGGACAAAGGTCTTTGATGAACCGGGCATCGGATGTCCCCCCAGCGGTCGATAGCATGGCCTCCTGGTGAACCTCGGCTTGAATGGCCGCGCTTAGCTTTCTAACGAACCCCCCAGGTTCGGTTATAAATGCTTCGGCGACCGGCTCGTAATCGACATTGGATTCAACGCCGGTCTCAAAAAGCGCAGCGTTTACTTGGCTCTCAATCCACGTCTTGAGACTGTCGCCAGTGTGGTGATCGTTGAAGCGGACGTTGAATTTCGCGGTCGCCGTCGCCGGGATGACGTTGAAGGCTGTATTGCCGGTATCGATGCTCGTAATCTGAAGGTTCGAAGGCTGGAAATGCTCGCTGCCTGCATCCAGCGGCTTCATTTTTAAAAGGTTGAGCGCGTCGATGAGCGCCGGAAGCGGATTCCTGGCGTTGTGCGGGTAGGCCGTATGCCCTTGCACGCCCCTCACGCGAATCTGGCCGCTCAAGGAGCCACGGCGGCCTATCTTAATGGTATCCCCCACAGCCGCTTCAGAAGTGCATTCACCGAGCACACAGCAATCCGGCCTTTCCCCTCTTTCGGCGAGCCATTCCACTACCTTCTTGGTGCCGTTCATCGCCGGGCCTTCCTCATCTCCCGTGATCATAAAACTGATAGAGCCTTCGGGAGGACCGTTCCGTTCGCTTAGGTAAACAAGAGCAGCGGACAAGGCGGCAGAGACAGCTCCCTTCATATCGGCCGCGCCGCGCCCATAGAGGATAGCATTCTCGATCTTGGCAGCAAACGGGCCATGGCGCCAAGCCGCCTCATCTCCAGGCGGTACGACGTCAGTGTGACCGGCGAAACAAACATGCGGCGAACCGTCGCCGATACGGGCGTAGAGATTGGCAACGTCGGGCGTCCCCCGTTCGCTAAAGACGAGCCGGTGACAAGTGAAACCGGCCGCGGCCAACTCCCTCTCCAGATAACCGAGGGCCCCGCCTTCATCCGGAGTGATGCTGCGGCAGCGTATCAAATTCTGCGCGTGTATCGCGGGGCTTGTCATGATGGCTCCTAAGGACGCGGAGACGCCAAAGACTTTAAAAAAGATCATCTCGAAGGAATAATCAAGACAGTCGGCAACTCACACCGGAAGCTGGAACGTGCTTAGCATTTAGGACCGTATTTGTTGGCAAAAGGCCAGCCCTTCCGCGCTGCAAGAATAATCAGATAGACCAGGAAAATGAGCCCCAGGATAGAGAGAGTTGCAGATGCCAAAGGACCAGGCACTGCTATCTGACCTGCAAAGCCGAAGGCCTCCAGTGCGTAGACGAGGATTATCGGGCCGTAGGCAACAAGTGTGTACCAACCGCTTTTCCCGATGTCGTGCCAGCGCTTTACGTCCAGCGCGACTGAAGGCCAAAGGAAGATGACACCGGCGAGGATGGTAGCCCCGTCGTCCAAAAGACGGGGAGAATGCGCTGCCTCAGCCGCTGGGATATGGAAGGTCCAGCGAAGCAAAGACGCCAACGCGTATTCGGCGGCTATCATTGCGGCGGCGTAGACCAGCCACGTCCGCCTCTTGATGCGTCCGTCGAAGCTCAGCAAAACATACGAAAATCTCTCCAAAGTTTACTTCCCCCGGCCTGCAAGCGGATCGGGGCCAAAGTCGTTCGGCCCAGTCTGTCCCTTCAGAATGCCGAATTGCAGAAGACTCCAGATCACGGACGCCGTTAAAAGCAGGAGGGACAGAATGACAAGGTTTTCACCGAAGCCGAATCTCACCACCATCGCTGGCGAAATCAATGCGCCGATTGCCGGGAGTATTACGACAAGGATTAGCCAGCTGCTTAGTCCCCGGTCGTGGAGACGCTTAATACCAAGCGCGAGGAAGGCCCATACGGCACACAGCAGAATGACCGAAGGCGCAAACGACCAGAGTAGGAATTTGATAAGGATCGGTGCGGCTTCGTTACTGTTTGCCCATTCAGGGTCGGAAAGATGCTGCTCTAGAGTGGGATACCGCTCAAAGAAAGCCTCCGTCAAAAAACCGAGGAGGAAGATAGCCGCCGTTATTGCAGTTGCCACGATCAAAAGGCCAAGCCACCACTTGGACCGGCTGATCCTGCCTTCCACGGCAAACATCCAGCTCCAAAAGTTATAGTCCCCGCCGTAATAGCCAACCGGCATCGTGTCGTCGCCGTACCTGTTGTAGCCGGGCGCCCCTCTCAGGAAACCGAGCTGGACGATGACGTAGGCTTGGAAAATCAAGATCAACGTGATCGCAGCTGCAGCGGCAGGCGTTGTTTGGGTTACGCCGGGGTTGAGGATCGTAAGAAGGATCGATGCCGCATAGTAAAGATACCAGAGCCAGGACGGCAGATCGCGATCATGCAGCCGTTTCACCGCAAGCGCGGAGGATGGCCAGAAAAGAAATGCAAAGTATGCGAGCCATACCGGAATCCAGAGGCTACTCCTCGCTGAGGCTCTCCCCCATACTTCGGTTGCTATTGGGTTGCCTGTCGCAAGATAGGATAGGAGGGCCGCGAAAAAAGCGCCGGCTATTATTAACAATACACTCGCGAACCAATAGGTCTTGCGATTAACCCGTCCGTGAAAACTAAAAAAAATTTCTCCCCAGCTCATGCAGGCCCTCCACAGGTCTTTGCTGGGATAACATGTGTCGGGTTCTTGGTCCGTATCAGTCCCGCAACAGTTCGTTAATGGATGTTTTTGCGCGGGTTTGCGCCTCAACACGCTTAACGATCACGGCACAGTAAAGGGACGGGCCGTCGCTGCCATCAGGCAGCTTCTTTGCTGGCAGGGAACCAGGCACCACGACGGAATAGGGCGGAACGCGTCCGAACATAACTTCTCCCGTGGTCCTATCGATGATCTTTGTGGATTGGCCAATGTACACGCCCATCGAAATCACCGAGCCCTCGCCAATCATAACACCTTCGGCTACTTCAGAGCGTGCGCCGATGAAGCAATTGTCCTCTATTATGACAGGGCTTGCCTGAAGCGGCTCCAATACGCCGCCAATACCGGCCCCTCCGGAAATGTGGCAGTTCTTGCCTACTTGGGCGCAAGATCCGACGGTTGCCCAAGTGTCGATCATCGTGCCTTCGCCAACATAGGCGCCAACATTCACAAAGCAGGGCATAAGAACGGCGCCGGGCGCAATATAGGCGGACCGCCTGACAATGCAGCCAGGAACCGCCCGGAAGCCGGCTTCCTGAAAGCGATCGGCGGCCCAGCCTGAAAATTTGAGCGGCACCTTATCCCACCAGGGACCTGGAGCGGCAGTTTCATCGCCGCTGGGTTCACCCATCAGCGTGCTATTTTTTAGCCGGAAGGCGAGAAGGATCGCTTTCTTAAGCCACTCATGAACGATCCAAGAGCCGCCAACTTTTTCGGCGACGCGAGCCTCACCCTTGTCGAGAAGATCCAGAGCGGCTTCAACGGCGAACGCCAAATCCCCTTGACTGGGAACAATGCTGGCCCGTTCTTCATAGGCGGCTTCGATTGTTTCCTTTAATCCCGTGTTCATCGCACACCTCTGCCCTTACCGCGTGCTGGGGCCAATCATGAAGCCCACTTCTAGGACGTCGTAGGACAGAAAAAAAGCCTTGGATTTAAAATAAGCCAAGGAAAGCTTTCGGAGATCAGTGGGCAGTGGCGGCCGGCCAGCCTCCCGCCTGTGCGGCTGGACCCTGTGCGGCAGGTTGCGGCAATTGCAATGTTGGCTGGTTATTGAACTCGAAAATCTGCCGCAGAAAGCCGGGCGCGAATATCGCTGCCGGGTTCACCGAAACATCCGGGTTCGCGGTTCGCCCTTGAACGGCAAAAGTTATTCCGAAGATGCCCTCGTTGTCGCGGCCTTTGAGCAAGTCGCCGATAAGAGGAACAACGCCCAGAGCCGCGTTGACGCCGTAGAGGGGAATATAGGTTCCTGATAGCGAGATGGTATCATGAGCGAAATCGACACGGCCCCTCAGCGTTGCCCCCATAATGGGCCCGTTTATCGCAGCGTCATAAAGTTGGAATTGATTGGCTCCTACCGCGAAGGGTACGACCATGCGGTCGAACTGGAGAGGCTCGCCGGAAGAGACTTGCTGACTTGTAGTGCGGCCATCGGGCCGGCGCCGGGCGCCTTCCCTCTCCGCCTGCGAAACCACCCTCCCAACGACCTGGTCGCCGGCGACGGCGAATCTTCGGACCTCGAGTGTCCCCGTCTTCTCCGCCCCCCCGCTCGCGTCAAGTTTAACGCGCAAGTTCATGGTGCCGCCACGTATCGCGGGGTAGAAACCCGTCAAGCGTAGTGCTGAACCGGCGTCAGTCGCATCGGATATCAAGATCCTGCCGTGTGGCGGCCGCTGCTCGACATGGACCCCCATCGGGGCCTCCCCGTTGAGCGGCCTGCAACCTCCAGGAAAGTGAGTTTGCCGCCACGCCTCTTGGCATCGATGACCACGGATTTCACCGAGGTGTCGTAAAAGCCAAAGACCGTGTCGATTTCCACGTTCAGGTCAAGACCCGGCTCGTCTTTCAGAGGCGCGGGCTGGTTCTCCGAAATCTTCCCCGTCGTAAGAAGTGTGCGAAAAAATTGCCGGCCATCGTATGAGGGGCCTTTGGCGTGCACTTTGAGCACATTTTGTGGAGTCAGTTCTCCCGTAATGGCGAGCTTCGTCAACGCATTGGTGGAGAATTCAGGGAAACTGAAGCCCGCGATGCGGTGCTTATCGTTGAAGACTAGCCAGCCGATTACATTGAGTCCCTCACCCGTCATTGTAAAATTGTCGAGTGCAAGTGAATTGTCTGAACGCTGACTCAGATCGAAGCTCACGCTCGCTTTCTGGCCCAGTGGCTTGCGCCACCCTATCGCAGTGAGGAAAACATCAGTATTGGTAAGGTTCGCCTCCATGAAGAGTTTTGGCGGACCATCGCGCTGCATCGCGATTGCAAGCGCAACCGGCAGGTCGCCCTTTACGATGTGGTTGATGTTAAGTCCAAGCTCGTCCCTGGCTTTTTCATTCAGGATGCCGGCAAAGCGCAAGGTGGGTTGACGTTCGGGAGGCGCGTCAAAAATGCGCTGCCACATCAGCGAGACGGGAACGTTATTGACCTTGAGATCGCCAGTGGCTCCGATCGCTTTCTCGGAGACCTCAAAATTGATTGTGCCTCCATTAACAGAAAGACCGCCAGGAAGGGCGTTGGACTTGATATCGGAAACACGGCTCTTTCCGGATAGTGTCATCTGCGCGAACTTGACATCCTTCAAAAGCGGAAATCCGATTTTGAATGCCGACGAGACCTGGCCGTTAATCAGGTTTGGCTTGAAGCCAACAGCCTTTACATAACCCAAGGGGGGTTGGTCCAGCAGCTCGAGTACGGAAGCAACCTCCCCAACGCCCCGGAACCGGATTTCGACGTTGGGAAAATGAGGCCTGAGATCGTCGATCAGTAATTGGCCATCCATGAAGGAAATCGAGTGCCCGCTCGGCACATCGATCCTTGCTTCACCCGGAATATCGTAGACAAGGCGGCGTCCGTTCACGCGAACAATGCTTTCCCTGGTGGAAATCGGTGGCAAGCCCTTGATATGATAAATTTGCAAGCCGGAAAGAGGGAGCCGCAAGGTGACTGCGGAGTCAGGGATGTCGCCATCCTTGTCCAACGCGGCTAAGGTTGCGGCGGTAAGATTGACCGAGAAGCTTCCGCCCGTAATGCGGCCTGATGGGACGTTGCTTCCAACCCATTCCCGTCCGCCCTTCGCGATAAAAGAGGGCCAGATGACTTTCAGGAAGGAGATCGGCATCGGTGAGACTATTCCGCTAGCGGTTATCGGACCGCCGCTGCCAATTGCGGCGATTTGCGCCCTCATCGAAACTCCGCCGCCACCACTCTGGACTGTGAATTCATCCAGATTGATCGTGTCCGAAGCAACTTGATAATTCGCGGATAATCTCAGCGCATCCAGCGCCACTGGCCGCACCCCAAATTCTTCGGCGCCCAGAACCGTGCCCCGGCCATCGAGATCCGCTATCCAGGAAACTTGATTTGAGCCTGGATCAGTGTGTTTGCTGATTTTCCCGGATATTGTGAGGATGCTCTGTTCCCAGCGAAGCTCAAGTGGCTTTACTACAAATGCTTCGTTGCCCTTATCGTAGATAATTTTGATAAGGCCCTCATCAATCGTAGCGGGATGCTTCTCGTCGAAAGGGGCATAAAGCTGTCCGCTTCCCAATCGGATCTCGGCGTCACCCCCAATCAAGTCTCCCTGGTAATTGATGTCGAAACGAGCATCTCCGCTAACCGGAAGATTGATCAGCTTCAGAGGCCCCAAAGAGGGAAAGCTGGTCCAGATCGCTCTCGGCAAAATGTCGTGGATGGACGCCGTCACAGAATAGAGCTTGTTGTAGGGGCTATTGACGGCGCGAAATGAGGCCTGCCAAACATTTCCCCCATGCTCGAGCGTCAACTCGCCGCGCAGCGCACTTCCGTTGCTCTTCTCATCCAGTGAGAAGTGCAGATCAGCGACTTGCCAGCTAGAAATGCCGTTTTCGGCGGCGCAATAAATCACCGCATCCTTCAGTCCGATCCTCTCCAAGGAAGACGAGGCCCCGCCCCTCTGCTCAAGGGCCGAGAACAACCGTTGCAGCAATTGAGCGGGGTTGAATGGCGCGGGGCGTCCCTGTGCACTGAGCGCCTGCTGGGCAAACTGCCTTACCCCTGCGATTTCGGGCGCATCCGTTTGATCTCTCATGCCCCGTGGGGGAACTCGAACAGCACTCCGAGAGCGGCCTCCCCATGAAGCTTCATTTGCCTCTTGATTGCCGCTCGGCGGAGCGGTAAGTCCAAATCCACCGCCAGGTAGATTGAAGACCAGCAGCTTTGGACCGATAAGATTGATGCTGGAAGCCGCCGGAGAAAGCTTTAGTAGTGAAGCTTCGCTGACCCCTATCGACGCAAATGGCGCCTTTGCAATCTCCTGATTGTTGTCGCCGGCGACGCTGACATCTGCCAAGCGGAATTCAAGTCCCCAGCTGTTTGACAGCCTCAAAATGGCATCGCCGATGCGCAAGCTATAGCCTTGCATTTGCGAGTTGAGCTGCCGCTGCAACGACGGAACCAAAAACGAGAATGACATTGGCCCGGCTAGCAGCCGGATATAAAGGCTCGAGACAGCAACAAGCGCCACAATAGCGAGAACAGCCGTGGCACCGCCGCAGATCCGGATCGAATGACGCGATGCCACTTTGACCGGATCCGGGATCGCGCCGGCAATGGCTTTCCGCCCATGCGATAGCCGGGCGAGGTTAATCTGGACAACGGAGGCCTTGACGGCCGCGCGGCCCTGCCGCTGCGGGACAAGGGCCCGGCGGGTCCCCGGCCGGGAATAAGAATCATTCATAGCGCTTGCATTGCCGCGCTAGGTTTTCTGACTTTTGCCTAGCATTTCGCTTCCCCCGTGAGCATAGTTTTGCAACCTTGCCCGGCGCCGCACATCTGAGGAAGCCAACGGCTTCAAAATTAATTGCGCAGGTGCAGGCCGCTTCCCCTCTAAGCATCTGCTTCTATAGACCGGAAAAAAGGACAAAAGGAAGGCCCGAAATAATGATCAACGAAGGCGATACCGCTCCGGATTTCGCGCTGCCTGATGCGGAAGGCAAAACTGTGAAACTCAGCGACCTCAAAGGGCGCTATAAAATAGTCTACTTTTATCCAAAGGATGACACGTCAGGATGTACGAGGGAGGCTCTAAGCTTTACTGAGCTCAAGCCAGAATTCGACACGCTGAAAACGGAGATTATGGGGATTTCACCGGATCAGGTTAAATCCCATACCGAATTCCGTGACAAGTACGGGCTACGGATCACCCTACTCGCCGATGAGAATAAGGAAGCGATCAATGCCTACGGCGTATGGGCCGAAAAAAAGATGTATGGCAAATCCTACATGGGGGTCGATCGATCGACGTTCCTGATCGGACCCGATAGGAAAGTTTTGAAGGCATGGAGAGGTGTGAAGGTTCCGGGACATGCGGAAGAGGTATTGGAGGCATTGAAAAAGCATCGCTAGCAGCTCCCGGAGGCATGGGCCCCCGCAACCTGCGGCCACAAGACCGATTAATAACATTGAAATAGCGTAAACTGTGCCCTACAAGGAAGCGCCGCGCCTCGCATTGCTCCGGAGACGTTGCCAATGTTCAGCAAAAAGCCAGAGACGGACATGAGTAATTTTGACCAGCAAAAGCCGATTACGAAGACCACCAGCAAAGCCATTGGTGGTCAGCCCCTCCCTTCGCAGGGCATAGCTCCCATGGGCGCAGGACCGGGCCAAGGCGGGCCAGGCGGCCAGCCATCCTATGCTCCTAAATCGCCAACTTTCAGGGGGCCGGACCGCATGGCGCCGTCGATCATCGGCGAAGATCTGACTGTCGCTGGAAACGTTCTTTCCAGAGGCGAAGTGCAGGTCGATGGGCAGATCCAAGGCGACGTTCATTGCTCTTCGCTTATTGTAGGAGAGAAGGCGCAGATCACCGGCGGCATTGTGGCCGAGGATGTGGTGGTGCGCGGACGTGTCATGGGATCCGTCCGCGGGAACCGCGTCACGCTTCAAGCGTCTAGCCATGTTGAGGGCGACGTCTTCCATAAATCGTTGGCCATCGAACAGGGCGCATTCTTCGAGGGTAAATCACGCCGTTCTGAAGACCCGATCGCGTCCGCGCCGAGGCTCGAAGGCATGAACACGCAAACCTCTCACGCGGCCGAATAAGCCGCATTAGTCTCCTCTCTGGCAGGGCAAGGCGCAAGTTTCGCCTTGCCTTTTTGCGTCTCGAGTCGCCTGCGGGCACCGCCGCTCCGAAGCTTTCGAAGGAACACTTAAAAGAGAAGAGGCTTGTTGCCCCCTTCGCCGGCGAGTAGCAGCTTCGAGAGAAAAATCGAAGACGATACGATCAGGGCTGTAACTACCGCTAATCCTAATCCTCTGACTGCATCGCCATCGTCTCCATAAAAAACGAAATGCTTTGTTCCCTCCCAGGAGGTGAAGAGGTCGATGACAATGCAGGCGCCCCAGGCTGCCTTCAGGACAAGCGCCGGAGCATCGCTTGAATTCAAGTTCCAGATCAGATGAGTAGCGATCACGAAGCCGAAAATTACCATCGTGACGACAAGCCCAAAGGCAAATTGGCTAGGGTTGATATTCGGATCGAGGGGCAAGTCAAAAAAATCGGCCACGCCCCGAAATGTGGTCAGTAGATCCCAGAGGGTGCCGAGAATGAGGCCAACTGCCACCAAGCGGACGCCCATAGACATAGAAACCTCGCCAGGCCGAAGCGCTCTTGCGCGCTGCTGTTCTTCTATTCAATTAACTGACACCCGTTCGCGCGGCAAAAAGAAAACAGCGGCGCCGTTAATGCCACAAAGCTAAGGCGGCGTGCTCTGGTCACTTCACCAGCGACAACGCCTCGCGGAAATGGGCGTTTTCGCTGGTTTCGAGCCATTCGAACATGGCCATTTCGGTCGTTACAAGTTCGGCGCCGTGCCGCTCCATCCGGCGGATCGCGGTCTCCTTGCTCTCTGAGGTGCGCGCTCCCACCGCATCGCTGACAAGAAACACACGCCGGCCCGCGTCCAGAAGCCCAAGAACAGTTTGAAGCACACAGACATGCGCTTCGCAGCCGGCAACAGTCACGTCTGGTCTGTTACCAAGCATTTCGAGAAAGCCGGCGGAGCGGCAAGCATCAAAAGTCACCTTGTGGGCAACGGCCCCGGGAGGCGCCGAAAGTTCCTCGATCGTCGGGCCAAGTCCTTGAGCGTTCTGTTCGGTAAAAAGGATGGGGATGTTGAAAAGTGCTGCCGCACCTAGAAGCCGCCTTGCATTGGCGACCACCGCCTCAGCATTCGCTATCGCAGGCATGAGCCGGGTCTGAAAATCGATAACCAACAGCGTTGACGTTTCACGTCTCATCGTTCGCATGCTGAGGCTTTCCTTCGAGATGAGCAATGCAGCCATCGATGTAATGGGTCATGAGTTCCGGCGCGCGAACGCCGAACATCCTGATCCTGCGCGTATGAGACAAAAGCAAGAGCCCCGCCGCATGCGCGAAGATCTCCACCGTAAGAACTTTGGCTTCGTTAGTGCTCGCTCCCAGCTCTTCTGCAGCCGTCGCAATCGGCCTTAACGCCGCTGCGAGAGCGGCATTAAGGGCCTTGTCACGTTCTCGCCCTAGGCCTTTTGGTTTCATCCCGCCGCGAAACAGGTAGAAACCGAGGTCCAGTTCACGCGGGTTTTTCGCGTAGAAATCGAAGAAAGCAAAAGCGGCCGCGCGGAAACGGTTTCGCGGACTCTGCTCGTTTGACACGCGATTTTCGACTAGCGCCCGGAGGCTCGAAAGCGATGCCTCCAGCATCTCGGCGTAGATCGCTTCTTTGGAAGCGAAATGAAAATAGAGAGCCGCTGGCGTATATCCTGCTTCAGCGGCGATGGCACGGAGCGACGCGCCTTCAAGCCCGTCCCTCTCGAAAACCTTCCTGGCAGCGTCAAGGATTAGGCTCCGCTTAAGACCGTTTATGGCCTGCACTCGTCCCTGTCTTGCGGCTGCTCTCCCCGGCATTTCTTTCGCCTCGAACACGCTTGACGAATTTTTTAACACCGTTCAATTTTATGAGCAACAGCAGGAGGCGCCCATGCTCATTACCGCTACCGATTATCGTGAATCCCTTCGCGCCTACAGGCCGCGCGTATTCGTGAACGGCAGGGTTGTTGAGAGCGTCGCGGATGAGCCGTTGCTCGCGCCCGGCGTCAATGCCGTCGGGATCACTTACGACTTCGCGCACAAGGCCGAACATCAACTTTTGATGACGGCGAAGCAGAGCACGTCAGGCAAAACCGTGAACCGCATGCTGCACATCGACGAAAGTTCCGGGGACCTCCTGTACAAGCTGGAGGCGGTCCGCCTTGTCTGTCAGGTCTCCGGCTGCGCGCAGCGCTACCTCGCGCATGACGCGCTAAATGCAATATTCCAGGCGTCAAAGCGAACCGATGATGCGCATGGCACGGACTATCACAGCCGCTTTCTCGCCTATCTGCATGAGGTTCAGGATCGCGATTTGACGCTAGGCGCGGCTATGACTGACGCGAAGGGTGACCGTTCGTTAAGACCGGGGGCTCAGGTCAACCCGGATGTCTATGTCCACATCAAGGAGCGCCGCAAGGATGGTATTATCATTCGCGGAACCAAGGCCATCGTCACTGGCGCGCCTTACATGCACGAATTTCTGGTTATGCCTTGCCGGACGCACCGGAAGGAAGACGCACAATTCGCGGTTTGTTGTGCGGTACCCGTGGATGCGCCCGGGGTCACGATCGTAGCGCGGCCTGCCGGGCGTCCTGGTGAGGCCGCCGCCAAGTTTTCTGGCAGATATGGCCAGTCGACGGGTATGGTAATTTTCGAAGACGTGTTCGTACCACACAGCCGTGTCTTTCTCGCGGGCGAGACAGAGGAGGGCGGTTTTCTGACCACATCATACGCCACGCATCACAGGCACTCCTGCATTGGCGCGCGCGCTGGGTTTGGCGACTTGCTGATAGGAGCAGGCGCCCTGATGACGGAAGCGAATGGGTTAGACCCAGAACGCCATGGGCATATTCGCGATGCCATGGTGGATCTCATTACCATCACCGAGGGCTTCTACGCTTGCGGCGTGGCCGCATCCGTCTATTGCACGAAAGACCCGGCTGGCTCGGTCATGCCCGATGCCGTCTTCGCGAATATCGGCAAGCTTCTGCTCGCTACCAAAATTTACGATATGCACAAGCTCGCACATTATGTGTCTGGCGGCCTTATCGTCGCGTTGCCGGGGCCGCACGAGGATCACAATCCGGAAACCGCAGCTTCATTGACGGCGGTTCTGGGCGGCCGGCAAGACATCCCGGCGCAGCAGCGCATGGAGGTTGCGCGGTTCATCGAAGACCTGACGGTGTCGCATCAGAGCGGCTGGTACTCGGTGATTTCCCTGCACGGAGGGGGTTCGCCCGAGGCCATGAAGCGCGAAATCTGGCGAAACTACCCCGTCATGGACAAGATGAGCCTGGTCGAACGGCTTCTCGACCGCGGCATCTCGGAGGAAGGCAAGCGCGTCTCCAAACAACCTGCCCGGTGCTGCATCACGGGCTGCGAAGTGCCATCTCCTTCCGCTTTTGAATCCACTGATAACTAGACGATGATCGCATTTGTTGAATCGAACCTATGCTGGCTGTTTTGGCACTGACGCCCGCTCAATTACGAGCTCTCACGCCTTAGCCAACAACTCAAGCGCGCTTGAGTTGTTACGCGCCCTCGTGGCGCGCTCTAATAGTGCCCGATGGGCTTAAGAGATTGCCCAAGTAATTGTATCCATGCGTCAAAGACGTTCTGCAGGACCGACGACAAGGCTCGCTTGCTGCCGTCTTTTGTGGTGATGACGACTTGCTCGGCACCGCCGTATTTGCCTTCACCATATCGCATTTGACCATAGCCACTTCCGATGGGGACTACGTCAGTCGAAACACCCACTGTCGCGCTGGGCTGGTCTGGGCGGTGATGCTTGAATGCGTCCGATGCATCGCGAAGCAACGCCACGTCCGCCACTTGTCCGGTGGTCCGAAGAAAAACGCACTTCGCGCCCACTGCCGCCCGGACATCCTCAAGCCTCGTGAATGAGAGCGGCGAGGGCTCCTTGAGAACAAAGTCGGACAGATGATGTAGCACGTCGACTGCCTGACGAGCTGCAAGCATTACCTCTTGGCGCGCGCTGGCAGCCGCATTGGCGTCCCCGGATTTAAGTACTATTGTCAGAGTCTCCTCAGCGCGCAGGTAATTTGCGCAGTGCAGGCCGAACGACATTGGCGACGTGGTCAAGGATGGACTGCATTGTCTATCTAATAATGTGTCTGCGATGGCGAGGGCAGTATCCGACAGCTTTTCGCGAATCGAAACGTATCCACCATGGCAGTAGAGGCTTTTGGTCTGCCTGTGGAAGAGATCGCCTTCGATGTTTTCGGAGGCTGGGACGCGTTCGGCGCGAAGAGCTTCGCCTATAGGACCTTCTTGTGACTTGCCCGGCGTCCAGGCGCGGGGCCTGCCACGCAAAGGAACAGGCAAACAAAACAGAAAAGCACCGAGTGGCCGCCGCCATTCAGCGCAGGGAAAAAGCTTATGGGCGCGTGGACGATGAAGTAGGCCACGGCCGAGAAACGACATAGCACGAAGGCAACAGGGCGGCGCCCGCCGGGCATCGTTCGCTATCAGGACGGTATCAGTGCACTGAGCTCATTACGGCAAGCTTCGCTGAAGCATCGGAGAGGATCGAGTGCCCCGCTATCCAACATCGCGCGCAGCTCGGGCAAGGTCTTATTGGGCGAGAAATAGGTATTTACAATCATGCGAATGACATTCTCTGCCAGTTCGGGGATGCGGGGGCTCGAGACAACTCGCATTTTGCTGACCGAAGAGTAAAGATTGACAAGAGGCGGAACTGCGACCTGATCGTGAATAAGCGCATCTACATATAATTTCGAGGACTCTTCAATGAATTGCTTATAAAGCTCCTGGCGTCTTGTCTTCTCCTGCAGGAGCAGCTGAACATTGGCCTGCTTACGCTGGGTGATCCAGGCGGCCGCGAAAGAGGTCACCCCTCCGATCAGCGATCCCCCCAACGCGGCGAAGGCGGAAACATAGGCGGCGTCCATCGAATTCCCTCAGCGTATTTCCTTGTTTTGCAGGTCAGCCTATTGGCGGGGAGGTGCCGCCAGCGACGAGCCACACCGTCATTCCTGGCTCAAGCTTCTCCAGCATTTCAATCGGGTCAGCACGGACGATAAAGCTGTTGAGATCGTGCTCTCCCACAGCGCGCGCCGCCCGCCATGTTGCATATTCACCAAGGGGCCGTAGCTCCGTGACCCGTGCGTTGACGGTGTTGCCTCTTGCAGTCAATAAGAGGACTGGAGACCCAATGGTTATGCCTCGCAGAAAGTCTTCCCGGACGGTGAAGCTGAACCAAAGCCCCCGTGCGGCCTTCAAGGTCATAACTGATTGGCCTGGTGAGATCACTTCGCCTGGTTCGGCGGCAAGCGTGCCGGCCTCACCATCGGTTGGGGCAAAAAGCTTTGTCTTGGCAAGCTTGGCCTCAAGATCATCGACAGCCGCTTCAGCCAAAACCACGTTTGCCTGAGCGGTTTCCCTTTCCTCCTTCGTAGGACCGGCCCTGTTCTGCTTATAAAGTTCGCGGAGCCGGGAAAGGTTGGCTTCCGCTGTGCGAAGCGTCGCCGTGCGCTCGTCAAGTAATTGTTTTGAGGCGAATGCATGGGCTGCGAGCGCGGCCGATCGCTCATATTCGCGCCTGGCAAGAACGAGCTTGGCCTCCGCGATGCCAATATCTTCGGCCGAGATGTTGACCACCTCCTTGCGGACACCTGCGAACACGTTGTCGCGATCGGAGCGTGCCTTTCCCAGTGCCGCTTTCAATTCGAGGACAGAAGCAGTCAGTTCCGGGTTGCTCAACAGCGCCAGGAGACCACCCTTTTTTACTAGCTGCCCCGGTCTCACATACACCGCTGCAAGACGCCCGTTAATTTCTGGCGCGACATGAAGTTCGGTTTCCCTTACGACACCGGGAATTAGCGGCGCTTCAGCCACCCCCCGCCGCCATTTGGCAGCAAGGAAGCCTGCACCGCCCGCCAAAGCGATCAGAGGGAGAACCCGGATAGCCAGCCGCCAACTAAACACCAAGGCGGCTCTCCTTTCTGCCCAGAAAATGCGCCGTGAGAACTGCGAGCAGGCCGTAGATGCCGGTCAGCGCCCAAAGCGTCATCCAATTCTTAAAGACCTCGCGCAAGCCCGCACCCATCTGGTTGATGCGCACAAGCCCATCGATGGCGCTGGTGCTCGGGAAGATTTGGCTCGCAGCGCGCAGCTGGCTCGGAATGGCTTCCAGCGGCCACGATACGCCGACGAGGAAAAACAGCGGCAAGCTCGTCGCGATGAATAGCAGCACGGCAGTCTCAGGGCGGGTGAACCAAGCGCCCACGAATTGGCCGAGAAGACTCACGGACAACACGAACGGCACCGCCAAGAGAAAGAGGTCGAGAAGATGCCCAAGGGCTGAAAAACCGTAGACGCGCGGGAGAATGATGAGATAAAGCGCCAATCCCGGTATCGCGAGGCAAAGATGCGCGAGCGCCTGCCCGGCAATATCCTGCGCGCTGCCCCGCAAGCGCCGCGCCCGGACACCGCCCCCTTGATATGCAATTCCTCCCAGCATGGAGGACCCCATTAGCAGTGTCTGCTGAAGGATAAGCACAAAGGCAGCGGGAACAACGTAGCTGGCATAGCCGCCCGTGGGATTGAACAATGGCTCCGTTAGGAGCTCAACCGGGGAGCTTTTTGTAAGGGCCGCATGGGCAAGGCTGCCGTCGGACCGGGCACCCCGTGCAGCGATGCCCGCTGTTACCGCATTCGCTGCCTCACTGATGCCCTGCAGCGTGCGATTATAGAGGAGAAAATACGCCAAATCGACATAAGCGGCGAGCCGGGCTTGGTTGCCCTTCAATACTTCCCGCTCGGTGTCTTTGGGGATCCCTAATATGGCGAAAACCTCCCGTCTGGCGAGAGCAGCATGTGCGTCCGCAAGTGTTCCGGCGGCGATTGTGACCTTTACAGCCTCATCTGCGTTGAGCGTCTGAATGAGATTGCGGCTGAGTTCCGTCCGATCCAGGTCAACGACTGCGACGGGGATGTTGCGAAGCACCTGGCCGAGATAGGGCTGCGGGTAAAGAAGCCCATAGATGATGGGTGCAAGGACAATCATGCTCAAGGCGCCTTGATTACCGACGACCCGCCGGAATTCGGCGAACATGGCGCCGCCAATTCCAGCTACGGGATAAGGTTGTTCTGCTGGTTGAGGCTTTGGCACGATCACGGGCGCGCGAACAAGCGTGCGCAAACGGAGCCAGGAAAGGCTGAAATAGCTTACCGCGAGCAAACCCAGAGCCGCGAAAGGCGGAGCGGAAACCGCTGGCGGCAATCCCCTCACGGCCTGATCAAACAGGATCTCCATATACCAGCGGATCGGGAGAAGGTCCCCCCAAATCCGCGCAAATTCATTCATCCCAAGGATTGGAAAGCCTACCCCCGCAAAGCCGAAAGCAGGGGAGCAGAAAATTCCTGTGAGGCTCAATCCGAACGAGAGATTGCGCACTAGCAGTTGAAACATCGCGCCTACCGCCAGGTAGGCGATCACCAGCAGGCATGCGGCCGCGCCCATCAAGATGGCGCTGCCCCGAAAGGAGACACCGAAGGCACCATGAACGATGCCCGCTTCCAGAGCCAGCATGACGATGAAGATAGCAAACAGCGGCGCGAGCTTGCCAACGAGTGCTGCGACCGGATTTCCACCCGCCGCAGCCAGCCAACTTTTCACGCTGCGCCTCGTAAATTCCGATCCCACTGCATATCCGGCAGCAATCGCAATCACGACGTGAAGGACCATTGGCATGATCGCGCGCAGCAGAAATTGGGCAAAATTCAGTGCCGGATTCGTCAGCACATATTCCTCGGCCACCAGAGAACCGGGCTTGAAAGCGGGCTTTGCGTGGCTCGCAGGCGCAAGCTCGGAAGTGGCAGCGTTGATTGCACTAGATATGGCGGCTGAGGCGTTGTTGCCGGGAGTGAAAAATTGGCGGTTGTAAAAGACGATGATCTGCGGCCGTTTTTCATCGATGAGATCGTGCTCGAACCTCGGGGGAATGTAGACAGCCGCGATCGCCTCACCGGAGCGAACGGCCTGCATTGCGCCCGTGAGAGTGCTCGCGCGGTGGGTAACTCTTACCGCCGGGGCGGAGGCAATCGCCTGAACATAAAGGCGTGACGTGGGCGTTAGATCCGCATCGACGACGCTCACTCCAAGATTGCGGATCACGGCATTGCTGAACGTCAAGGCCAGGATCGCAAAGGCGATGAGGGGAACGCCTATCGCGAGGAAAAGCGCCAGACGGTCCTGGCGCATCCAGCGCAGTTCGCGCACCGCGACAAGAATGATGCCGGGGCGAGGCGGGGGCTTCATTCACGCGCTTTCCAATTAGTATAAACGCTCATTCCCCTGCGAAGCTCTGGAAGAGGCTCCACGGGGTAAGCGCGCATTTCGAAAGTCCGAAGATCGAAGTCTCCCGTTGCGCGCGTTGCTCGCCAACCCGCATATTCTCCCATCGGTGCAATGTATTTCACAGCGGCGGTTATAAGGCGGTTGCCCAAGGCCGGCACATATACTTGGAAACGGTCCCCCACCTTGAGACCCTTGACGAGATCCTCGCGGAGACTGAACCGCAGATAAACATCGTTCAAATCAACAAGCGACAAGAGCGGAACACCTGGAGACACGTAATCGCCGAGCTCTGCCCCGATCTGGTAGACTTGCGAGGCAATAGGCGCCCGCACAATGAGCTCGTCGACCTGCGCTCTGATTGCATCAATGTCGGCTTGGGCTTTGACGACATTGGCATAAGCGATTTCGCGCTCTTCTTTTGTGTAGCCGTTGACGGCCTCATCATAAGCGAGCTTGGCTTGATCGGAGCTGCGCTGGGCGACTTGAAGCTGATCTGTCACCTCATCAAGACGCTGCTGCGGTGAATGCCCTTCCGCTACGAGCGTCTTCGTCCGCTCGTAGTTACGCCGGGCGAGCGTGAGGTTGGCGGCTGCGCTGTCAACTCCAGCCTTCTGCTGCGCGATCACCTCTGCCCGCGTGCCAGCCAGAATATGCGCCAGCTGGGCTCCCGCGACCCCCTTTGCCGCCTGAGCTTGGTCAAGGCTTGTCAGAAGTTCGGGATTGGCGATTTCATAGAGCACAGCGCCGGCCGCGACATTATCGCCGCGCTCAACTGGCCGCTTAGCGACGCGGCCCTCGACGCGCGCCGCGATATCGATGCGGGTGGCGTCCGCTTCCCCTTGGACAAGAAGTGGCTGAGGCTGCACCAAATACCAAAGCGAAAGCCCAAAGATAGTGCACACGATAATCGCAACAATGATGGCTGGGGTTCGTGCAGGAGGCGGCGTTGGTTTGGCGCTACTGGGCTTCGAGCCGGCTGCGAATTCGAGCGGTGCCGGGCCGGGTTTTCCCTCTTCAATGCGAGGCCTGTCCAGTTCGCCAGTCTGTTCGCTCCTGTCCGGCATTTGGCTGCAAATATTCTCGTGCGGCAACGGTGACGCGGCAATTCCGCTCACGTACTGAGTGCTACTTGGGGTGAGTTGACACCGCAGAAGGCAGGAAAGAAGGGAAAAGACTGATTTGAATTGCCGTCTAAGAAATATAATCAAAACAATTGTACTAAATGGTTAGTGAGATTGACACCCGTGTTAACGGATACCTGCCAGATGCTTTGAGCACTGAAACAGATTGTGACGGTATAATAAAATCGAATGGCGGGATAACTAACGGTAACAAGCTTAGGGCGCGTTTCTGGACTGTCGCTCGATAATCTGTCCTTGATGGCGCTTGTGATCGCCGTAGGCTTCGTCGTCGATGACGCGGTGGTCGTCATTGAAAACATCTACCGTCACCTTGAAAGCGGTGCCACGCCTTACCAGGCCGCATTGAACGGTGCAGGCGAGATCGGCTTCACCATTGTCTCGATTACGCTTTCGCTCATCGCCCGCGTCTTGGAGTTAAGAGGTCGTTAGGGTTCTGCCACAGTTTCATAGAAACGCGGGAATGTTGATGGAACCTACCTAGCATTAATTGATTGGCGGCCATCTGGTATTTGCGGGGCTGCATCCACGTCGAAGCGCCTCTGGAGGCCAACGGTGGAACACGTCGCCTGCCTCTGACGGCTTACTTGATTGCATTTACAATCGAGAAAATAGGAAAAGATGGCAAAAACAGTAGCCGACCAATTCGCCGAGACGCTTGCCGTGGCGGGCGTCAAGCGGATCTATGGTGTTGTCGGCGACAGCCTAAATGGTCTGACTGACTCCCTTCGCCGCCAAGCCAAAATCGAGTGGGTCCATGTCAGGCATGAAGAGGTTGCGGCCTTCGCAGCGGGCGCCGAAGCGCATCTGACTGGTGAATTGGCCGTCTGCGCTGGCAGTTGCGGACCAGGTAATCTCCATCTGATCAATGGTCTCTTCGATTGTCATCGATCGCGCGTGTCCGTGCTCGCGATTGCTGCGCAGATCCCCTCGCCGGAGATCGGCTCCGGCTATTTTCAGGAAACGCACCCGCAGACGCTCTTCAAGGAATGCAGCCACTATTGCGAACTCATCTCCGACCCCCGGCAAATGCCGCGCATCCTCGAGATCGCGATCCGCGAGGCACTTGGCCGCTGCGGTGTTTCGGTCGTGGTATTGCCCGGCGACGTCGCGCTCCGGGCAGCCGCCGGTGCGCCCGCAACCAAGGTTGGGGGCCTGCTGCCGCCACAGCCCGTTGTAACGCCCTCGTCAACTGATCTCGGCCGCCTTGCAGAACTTCTGAATGGCAAAGGCCGGGTTACGATCCTATGCGGCTCCGGGTGCGCGGGCGCGCATGATGAGCTTCTTGCGCTAGGCGACCGCTTGAAAGCGCCAATGGTGCATGCACTTCGGGGCAAGGAGCATGTCGAATGGGACAACCCCTATGATGTTGGCATGACCGGTCTGATCGGTTTTTCATCCGGTTACTATGCAATGCTCGATTGCGACGTCCTGCTGATGCTCGGGACGGACTTCCCCTATCGCCAGTTCTATCCCACCGGATCAGGCGTCCGCACCGCGCAAGTGGATTTACGTGCAGAGCAGATCGGGCGCCGGGCCAATGTCGATCTTGGTGTCACCGGCGATGTGAAGACGACAATCACCGCTTTGTTGCCGTTGCTTAAGGAAGGGCGCGACAGTGCACATCTTTCGCAAGCACGGGAGCATTATGCGAAGACGCGCAAGTCGCTTGACGATTTGGCGATTGGCAAGCCGGGCAAGCGGCTTCACCCCCAGCAGATCGCTAAGGCGATAAACGATCAGGCCGCGGTGGACGCCGTCTTTACCTGCGATGTCGGCCTGCCGACAGTGTGGGCTGCACGCTATCTGGCCATGAATGGCAAGCGCCGGCTGATCGGCTCATTCTGGCACGGCTCCATGGCCAATGCGATGGCGCAAGCTATTGGCGGCCAGAAGGCGTTCCCCGACCGGCAAGTGATCTCGCTCTCGGGCGACGGCGGATTTAGCATGCTGATGGGAGACTTCCTAAGCCTTACGCAACTTAACCTCCCCGTGAAGGTCGTTGTCTTCAATAATGGCGAGCTCGGCTTTGTTGAACTGGAGCAGATGTCCACCGGCTTCCTGACCACCGGCACAGACCTCAAGAATCCAAACTTCGCGGCGATGGCCGAAGCTGCGGGTGTCCGGGGGGTTCGCATCGAGGACCCGGGTGAGGTCGAAGCCGGCATCGCGACCGCGCTTTCACATAAAGGTCCAGTGCTGATCGATGCCGTCGTTGCGCGAGCGGAACTTGCGATACCGCCAGCCATCACTGTCGAGATGGCGAAGGGCTTCACGCTTTATATGATTAAGGCCGTGATGAGCGGCAGGGCTGATGAAATCCTCGACCTGGCGGCCACGAATCTGTGGCGCCAATAGGAGAATTCAATGGATGTTACGGCACTGCTCCTGTCTCGCATCCAGTTCGCGTTCACGATCTCGTCTCATATCATCTTCCCGTCCTTCACCATCGGGCTGGCGGCCTGGCTCACCATACTTGAGGCCATGCATCTCGCGACCGGCCGCCCGGTCTACCGTCAAGTCTTCGAGTTCTGGCTGAAGATTTTCGGCGTTGCCTTTGGTCTTGGTGTCGTATCGGGAATTGTGATGGCATTCCAGTTCGGCACGAACTGGGAAGTCCATGCCTGGAAGACGGGCCCGATTCAAGGCGTGCTGCTTTCTTACGAGACCTTCACAGCGTTTTTCCTCGAAGCCAGTTTCTTTGGAATTTTGCTTTTTGGGCGCTCTCGCGTCCCGGATATGTCGATCAGCGCCAGCCGGCGAAAATGGCAGCGATCGAGGCCCGCTGGCACACCGAGAAGCCGGCCTCTGAGGTGCTGCTCGCCTGGCCGGATGTCAAGAACCGGCGAAACCTCTATGCGATCACGCTGCCTGCACCCTGGGGCAGTCTTATCGACTCCGACAGCTTCTCTGCGGAAGAGGTAGGCCTCGACAGCATCCCCCCTGAGAATTGGCCGCCGGTGGTGATTCCATTCTTCACCTTCCGGATCATGGTCGGGTGCTTGCTCATCATGTTGGCGGTCGCCTGGACCGGATCCTATTTGAACCACAAGGGACGCATCGAGCAGAATCACCTTCTGCTCTGGGCGATATTCTTGAGCTTTCCGCTTCCCTGGATCGCGATCTTGACGGGCTGGTTCACCGCCGAAGTGGGACGGCAGCCCTGGGTCGTCTACGGCCTGTTGCGAACCGCCGATGCAGTAACTCCATTCCTTACGTTGCGCGCCGCAACAATTTCGCTCGCCGTCTTCTGTGTGGTCTACAGCTTCATCTTCGCTTTTGGTGTCTTTTATATCAACCGCTTGTTACGCGTTGGTCCCGTGGAACGCCTCGTCCAGCCGCCGGCAGCCGCAATTCCCAACCGTCCAATGTCGGTGGTCAATGAGCCCGTCATGGGGAGTCCCCATCCGGCCGCTGGAGAATAGCCATGGTCATGTTCTGGGTTTCCGTCCTGGCCCTCAGCATATTGCTTTACGTTCTGCTTGACGGGTTTGACCTTGGCGTCGGGATGCTCTCTGGCTTGGCGCGTGGGGAGCCGGAGCGGCACGCCATGCTATCCGCCGTTGCGCCGGTCTGGGACGGGAACGAGACTTGGCTGGTGGTGGCCGGCGTGGTCCTTTGGGGGGCTTTTCCGGTTGTTTACGCGACGGCGTTCTCCGCATTCTACCTGCCGGTCTTGGTCATGCTCGCCGGTCTCATTCTGCGCGGAGTGGCGTTTGAGTACCGTTACAAGACCGAGCGCATGCGTTGGGTCTGGGATGTCAGTTTTGCCGGAGGCTCTCTCGTTGCGGCCTTCGCTCAAGGCTTGATGGTTGGTGTGCTCGTCGAAGGTCTCCCGATTGCGAATGGTGAATATACGGGCGGCGAACTCGGCTGGCTCACGCCATTTGGCTTGATTTGCGGCGTTGGCCTCTGTCTCGGTTACGCTCTTCTTGGTGCGTGCTGGCTCGTCAGGAAATGCGAGGGCGATGTCCGCGACTGGGCTTACCGTCTCATTCCCTATCTATCGATTGCGCTGCTGGTCTTTCTAATCGTCGTGTTCGCCTATGCGCTCCGTGAAAATCTACGGATAACGAACCGGTGGCTCGAGCGGCCTATTCTGTTCTTCTTCCCAGCGATCAGCGCCGCTGCGGCGATCGTGCTCGCAATCAGCGTCCGCCGTCGCCATGATGCAGCGCCTTTCTATATGGTCTCCCTCATTTTCGCTGCGGCGTTCGGCACGCTCGCGATCTCGTTCTGGCCTTACATGATCCCCTTCTCGATCACCGTCGAGGACGCTGCTGCGCCGCATTCGAGTCTTGCCTTCATGTTCTGGGGAGAGGGTCTTTTCGTTCTACCGCTCATGCTGGTCTACACGGCGATCATGTACAGCGTGTTTAGGGGCAAGGTCAGACCATCGGCAGAGGATAATTAAGAGTTTCGTACCGCGAAGGAGATACCCAATGCCTCCCGCAAATCCCGATACCACCCAGCAAGCCGGATCCATGGCCGAGTTCAACAAAGTCCGGGAATTTGTCAGCAAGTGCATCGGGGTAATCGGTTTAGGCCATATGGGTCACGCTTTTTCCGTCAACCTTATTGAGGACGGCTACCAAGTGCTGGTCTATGACCGGGACAAGGCGCGGATGTCAGACTTACTGCCGATGGGAGGTCGGGGTGCCGAGCGGCTGGAAGATCTTGCTGCTTGCGATGCCGTCCTAACATCTCTTCCCGACGATGATGCCGTCGCCGCAGTTGTCCTTGCCCCCGAAGGCTTGGCCAAAATCCTGGCCCCCAATTCGGTGCACATTTCAATGAGCACGATCAGCCCGGCCTTATCGCGCCGCCTGGCTGAGGAGCATGGCCCTCGTGGTCAGGATTACGTCGCGGCGCCCGTTCTCGGGAACCCGGACTACGCCAAAGCACGCAAGCTTTTCGTGTTGGCTGGAGGCTTACTTTCTGCGATCTCCAAGGTACGTACCTTACTTGAACGACTAGGGCAGCGGGTCTTCGTGATCGGAGAACTCCCCCGCTTCAGCCAACCTGTTCAAGCTTGCTGCCAATGTGCTGACCGCGACAACGTTGGAATGCATGGGCGAGGTTTTGGCTTTGTTACGAAAATCCGGAGTCGATGGCCGCCTCGGATATGAAGTCCTGACGAGTTCGCTATTCGATTCGAGCGTCCACAAAAACTACGGCGCAAAGATCGTGGAGGAGCGCTACAGCCCACCGGGAATGGCCGTTCCGCTGGCCATCAAGGATCTACGGCTCGCCTTGGCGGAAGCCGAGCACACGGCTGTACCGATGCCTGCCACGAGCTTGGTGCATGATCGTCTCGTAGGCATGGCCGCACGCGGTTGGACAGACCTCGACTGGTCGGCTCTCGGGCTGCTCGCCGCCGTAGATGCCGGGCTCGGCGATCATCAATGAGCCAGAATTAAAGAACCGCGAAGGGTCTACCTCTATGGCACACAAACAGAGAATTCACCCCTATAGCGGCCCAGCGGGTGGCTGGGGTGCGCTTCTCGAACCCGTCGCCACAGGGGCAATGAACGCCAAAAGCCCTGCAAGCACTGCCGAGCCAAGCCCGCAAAATCCGGCCGTCAGGGACCGCTCTCCTTTGACGTTTTCGCCGCCGCTGATTTGGCAGCCTCCGCAGTAAATAAAAGGCCATAACCAGGAAGGAAAAAGATATGATCCGGTGTGTGAGACTGTGGACCGGCGACGATGGCAACTCCCATTGGGAGGAAGGGACGATCGACCTGTCCCGGGGGGAACGAGGCGATGTCCTAAGCGATGTGATCGCTGCCACCAGTCTGTCATTCCAGGAGACTCAATCCGGCGGATCCTATGAGTGGCACGAAGATCCGGTCCCGCGTTTCGTCATAACGCTCAGCGGCACGCTGCAGTTCGAGACGCGCGGCGGGGAAAGTTTCACTATCCGCCCCGGTGACATCCTGCTGGCGGAAGACAATACGGGTACGGGTCACCGTTGGAAACTAATCGGGAGCGAGCCGTGGCGGCGCGCCTACGTAATGTTTCCCGCAGGCGCCAATCTCCCCTTCAAAGCCAATTCAGTCTGACCGGGAGTATCAGACATGACGAACTCTGATCTTCCAAATTCTACCGACGTGCTATTGATCGGCGCCGGCATCATGAGCGCAACGCTCGCGACGGCTCTCAAGGAACTCCAGCCGTCACTTCGGATCGTGCTAGTCGAAAGATTGAGTGACTGTGCACAGGAAAGCTCGGCAGCCTGGAATAACGCTGGGACCGGACATGCCGCCAATTGTGAGCTCAATTATACACCGCAGCGCCCCGACGGCACGGTCGACATAAGTGAGGCGCTGAAGGTCAACACCGAGTTCGATCTTTCCCGTCAACTCTGGGCTTATCTCGTCCAAAAAGGTCACCGAAATGCTTCGTGATTCGAAGACATCACGACGTCATCTTGCCCGCAAGAACGCCTTCGAGGTAGCGCACTTCTTCGAGCTTGCCGTAATAAGACGCGACGTTCGTAGGACCCTTCGGGTTGGCCATTTGGACCACGAAATCCACGTCTGGATGCTTCTTCGCGATGTCGGGGACGAAGGTTCCGTAGCCGTAGCTATTGGCGAAGATGACCTTGTTGCCCTTTGCAATCAAACTGTTGATGACGGGCACGACGCCAGGTCCGTCCGGAACAAACTCCACTCTGGTGATTTCCAGGCCGGAGACGTGCTCTTGGAGGTATTTTGTCGCTTCCGCGTTCGCACGGACCCAAGACGCTCCCGACACCTGAGAAAACTCTATGAAGGCGACCTTGAGTGGCTCTTCTGCCATCGTTGAGGGTGCCATAAGCGAACTGACCACCACTGAGGTCATGGCTATAATCCAAGTATTTGGTCTCACAGCGGTTACTCCCTCTGACTACTGGCAGCGATAATTTGGCGATCCAGAGCGGCTGGCTATCGGGCAAGCTCTTGATATGCTTGTATAATGGCCAAGCCCTGCAACCTCATGCATACGAAGCAAGTTGTGTGCCAGATATTAACCCTGTTCCCGGACGAGCTAGCAAAAGGCTCTCCCATTATCGGGATCGTCTGGAATATAATGCAAGCTGTTTCAAGAGCGCTTTGCTGCCTATAATTTGAGCACACAGCCTAACAGGCCGCTCATTAAACGTCTTTGCAACGACGCCTATTGAAGCGGGACCAAGATATATCGACAGCAGGAGGGGTTGAAATGAGCAAGCGGGCATCGGCGAACAATCAAAGTGCAGTCGCCGCTTCATCGGAGGACGAACTCCGTCTCGGCCTCAAGCTTAAATATGCGCGCTTGTCGAAAGGTATGCGCCTAGCCGATCTTGCCACGTTATCGGACTGCTCAGAGAGCCTGATTTCGAAAATCGAGAATAATAAAGCGACACCGTCCCTCAACACACTGCATCGGCTGGCGAAAGGGTTGGGGATGACGATTGCCACACTATTAGGCGATGACGTGTCATCTCGGGGCATCGTTATGCGGAAAGGCGAGCGACCGGTGCTCAGCCGTTTGAGCCTTAACGGCTCCGGGGTGGACGGCGTTGAAACAGAGTTACTGATTCCATTTGGCGCTCACTCCGTACTCCAAGCGACCTTGTTCCGTGTTCAGCCGGGGGCTCGAAGCGATGGCATGCGCCAACATGAGGGCGATGAGGTGGGCTATGTCCTTTCCGGAGACATCGCCCTAACGGTGGACGGTGATACTTATTCGCTTCAGGCGGGGGATGCGTTCTTCTTTTCCTCAACGCGGCCTCATGAGGTAACCAATCCAGGAAACACGGTGGCGGAAATCGTTTGGGTCAATACGCCACCTACATTGTGAGATGTGCCGCCGGGGTGAGCTTGCTTTCACTTGATGAAAGTACTTGACCAAAATGCAATCCGGCTCCGTAATGTTAAGGTTGGATAGTGGCCTTCTGAAAGCTCGATTTACTGATGCGGCCAGAAGGATCTGGGGGGTTCAATGGCTAGCTACATTATATCTGAGGACTCACTCGCGAAAGCTGCGTCGGAGCGGGGTAGGGCGCATTCCTGGGACGTTATCCCAGCCGATCGCACCGCGCTGGTCATCATTGATATGCAGGTCTATTTTGTTGCTCCAACCTCCCAAGGTGAAGCAGAATCGGCGCGCGACATCGTTCCTGCGATCAATCACTTGGCGAGCGCAATGCGGGAGCGTGGCGGGCATGTCATTTGGATTCAGAACACGACAACAGGCACACGCGAGGATTGGTCTGTCCGCCACGAGCTCCTATTGCCTCAGAAAGCTGAGGCGCGACTCGGTGCGATGGAGCTCGGTGCGGAGGGATATCAGCTTTGGCCGACGCTCGATGCCCGGCCGGAAGACACACGCATCGTTAAGAAACTCTATTCGGCCTTCATTCAAGGTTCATCCGGCCTAGAAGCTCATCTCAAATATCACGGCATTGAATACGTGCTCATCGCGGGTACTTACACAAACGTCTGCTGCCAGGCCTCGGCGCAGGATGCCATGATGCGGAATTTCCGCACGATCATGGTCTCTGATTGCAACGCCGGATCGAGTCCTGAAGCCCATAAGGCCGCGCTGGATAACTTCTTTGAGTACTTCGGCGACGTATTGTCCTCACAAGAGGTTATCGGCAAGCTGGAACCCAGCAGCGAACAGCGGCGCGCAGGTTAGCTCCGCAGAGACGTGTGGCTACTACCCCATTACGAGGTAGACTTGAAGCGCGCTTGACGTATCCTCCGAACTTTCCGTGTTTAGCGGGAGAGTGAAAAGATGGCAGACAACTCGAAGAGGCAAAAAGAGGCTTTGGTTGTCGTCGACATGCAGAACGACTACTGCCATGAGCGTGGAGCTTATCCACGTCACGGCTTGACATGTTTCGAGATAGATAGGGTTTTGGCAGACACCGTTGCCACGGCACGCCGTTGTAAAGAACGGAGTATCCCAGTCATATATCTTCGGATGGCTTGGAATACGGATGCCCGTGGATATCCGATCGATGCCGGGCTCATTATCGAGCAATCGTGACCCTTTTTGCGCGAGGAGGGGCTTAGACGCGGCACCTGGGGGGCCGAGCTGCTTTCGGAAATGCCGTCTCCCGACTACGTCATTGAAAAGACGCGGTACAGCGGCTTCCATAACACGGCGCTTGACGCCTTGCTTCGCGGACTTGGCGCGGAAACGATCCTTCTTGCTGGCGTCATAACGAACATGTGCGTGGAGGCTACGGCGCGCGACGCATTTCATCGCGATTTCCGCTTTGCGGTTCTTTCCGACTGTGTCTCGGGTTTCAGCCGCAAACTCCACGATGCTAGCCTCGAGACGTTGCAAATTTTTGGCCGCGTAGCTTCTTCGGATGCTCTATTCAATGGATAAATGTAACGTCAAGATATCACTGGCGGAAAATGTGTATGCCAATGTTCGGCGATATCGAGTCCGCTGCAGAACCAAACTGCGTCGTACTTGCGCATGTACTCAAGCAGCCTAATTAGGCCCGTGCACCGTCCTGGCCGTCCAATGAGCCGATCGTGCAGACCGATTGAAAGTAGTTTTGGTGAGCCTTTCTTCCCTTCACAATAAAGAACGTCAAAGGCATCACGCATGTACGTGAAGAAATCATCGCCGGTCGAGAAGCCGCTATTCTCGTTGAACCGATTGTCATTTGCCTCATAGGAATAAGGAATGACAAGGTGCGGCCCTCTTTCAAAATGTAACCAATAGGGCAGCTCATCGGCGAGCGAGTCGCGATCGTAGAGGACCCCCCCCGCCTCAACAAGCAACCGCCGGGTATTGGGGCCAGGCCGTCCGGTCATCCATCCGGCCGGTCGCTTCCCGGTACATTTCGTTAGAATGTCAATCGCGAGCCGGATATGCTCGCGTTCAACATCCTCGGGGACTTCTCCATAATCGATCCAGCGATAACCATGGCTGACGATCTCATGTCCTCTCTCAACACAAGCCCGGGCGAGTTCCGGATTTTGCTCAAGCGCGCGCGCAACACCAAGAATGCTCACTTTGACCGAGAAATCCCGAAAGATATCGAGCAAGCGCCAGGCACCGCGGCGGCTTCCATATTCGAAGACTGACTCTACAAGCGGGTCGCGACGGCCAAGCTTTTGAGGCACTCCAATATCGTTGAGCATGCCCTCTGAAACCGCGTCCCCGTTCGCGAGCGTAGCTTCCCCGCCCCCTTCGATATTGAGATTGAAGTTCACTGCGATTAAGGAATCCGCAGGCCACATCGGGTTGGGGGGGAACTCGCCGTAGCCAACAAGATCGCGCTGGATCATGGGATCAGGCTTTGGTTTTAAGGTCCTGGCCATTCGTTTTCTTTCGCTAAACAAAACACACGTTTAAGGCCAAAGCCCAGTTGCACACTGACCGGTGCTCTTCAGTAGATCAGGATGATTGGGAAAGCGGTGCCATACAAGGGTCGTAACGATAGAACCAGTCCGTATGGGTTGGCCCCCGCATCCAGCTATTCTCAATCGAAATACGCTGGACTTCGCTAACGCGTGGAATGCGTGTTGCCTCATACCAGCTAAATGCCTCAGCGTGATCGGCAGCCATTGAAAGGCAGCGGCTCAGTACAGCGCTATCTTCGACCGCCATCGCGCCTCCAGCCGCCATGTAGGGCCGCATGGGATGACAGGCATCGCCCAGCAGCACGATCCGGCCGCCGCTCCAGGTGTCGTTACGTTGGCGATCGTAGATCGGCCATAAACTTACGTCCAGCACTGCCTCTACTACGCGCCGCAAGTCCGTGTGAAAATGAGCGAACTCTTCTAAAAGCTCCTCGCGTGAAGAGGGCAGCGACGCGATTTCGGCGTCCCATCGAGATGCCGGAACAACCCCGATTGCGTAGACCTCGTCACGCCTACTCGTGATGAAATAAGACAAAATATGGCGGTCCGTGCCCCACCATTTAGTGCAGTCTGGAATTTTGAATCCTTGTAGCCGCTCTGTCGGAAAAAGCGCCCTAAATGCAACCGCACCGGCGAAACGCGGTTCTTCAGAACCGAGCAAACGTTCGCGAACCTTGGAGTGGATACCGTCGGCGCCGATAACGATATCAGCTTCCACACGAACTCCATTTTCGAATGTGAGGCGCACGGCTCCGTTCGTTTCGTCAAGACCGGCTAAACGATGATTGAACGCTATCTTCCTGTGAGTAACCACCTTTTCCAAAACTACGTGAAGATCCCCACGGTGGATGTTGATGTAAGGGCCACCAAATCGATCCTCGCTGGCAGCATCGAACCAGATCTCATAGAGGGTCTGACCGCTGTCCCAGGCGCGGCTGATATAGCAATCCGGCTTGATACCCGTGTCTATGAGACTGCGCTCCACACCGAGCCGGCGAAGGGCCTTCATGGCGTTGGCGCTGAGTATTATGCCGGCTCCGATCCGGGAAAAGGATTGGGCTTGCTCGTAAACAGTAACATTGAAGCCCTCACGCTCCAGAAATCCCGCCGCGGAAAGGCCGCCAAGGCCCGCACCGATAACTGCGATTCGCGTCTTACGGTTCATCGCGTTCTCGGTACGAAGTTCTTGAACGTCTGCAGCAGAATAAAGCTGAAAAAATCCTCGCAGTGAAGCCCTCGAATGCGCCCGGGTAACGTTCAACGCAAGCAACGGGGCGCGGCGGATTCGCTATGACTGCAGTACCCTCGAATGCAGACGCGAAAAAAACGAGCGTTGAGACGTTCACCCATGCGTTGGGGATGCGCTTTTTGTATATAAGTAGGTGCTTTTCAAGCCCAATGGCCGCAATGATCCAAAAGCTTCCGTTCGGCTGCCTTCGAGACGGGTCGGGAACGGACCTGTCGGCTTCCTCGCGATCCCATACGGGTCAAGTCGGCTTGAGGATCCCAATGCAATCGCCTCCGAAATGGGCGAAGCAATCGAGCCATTGACCCGAAGCTGCCGGTTCCACTCGTCGAAGGGGCATTTCCGGTATTCATGAGAGCTGCTGCGAAGTGACCAGCTACCGGCAAATCCCGGTCAAGCCGCATAGGCACATCCGGTGAGCGCCTTGTCGGCTAGATAATTGCGAAGGCGAAACAGGCAAAGCGGCGCCCTTTCCGGGCACCGCGTCTTAGATAACTATGTTCGCGCAGGGCTCTAAGCGCTGTACTGGCCTAGCAGCTTCGCCGCCGCGGGCTTGCCACGTGTCCGGCCTCGTGAAGGACCGATGGCACCGAGGGATCGGAGGCGAAGTTCTTGAAGCCCTCTGGGTTCCAGTCGAAGATGACCCAGACCCTATCGGCCTCCGCCGGATCGGCGTAGACCATCGCGCCTTTGGATCCATGCAGCTTCCGTTTCTCCAAGCCCTTGGTCGAGAAGATCTTCAGGAACTGGTCTACATTCTCGACCTTCGTCGTTGCTAGCATCATGGCATTTCTCCTTTTCACGGTTAGTTCGTCGCGCCCTTGCGACATGGAACAATTGGGGGATGGGAAGCTTGGTTATTCAGCCGCGCGCAGTCTGCCCGAGTAAGCCGGAACGGCGGCTTCCTTGGGCTCGATCATTCCAAGGCTCTCCACGACCTTGAATTTCCCGCCATCGCCTCGGCGATGTACATGTTCATGCGGCGTGATGCTGGCTGGGCACCATCTCTGCGGCGCCGCTGGGGCCTTGCGCTGGCCGGCACCAGATTGAGGAAGTTCTCGTCAAAGTAGGTGCAGATCAGCTGTCCGCCACGCTTCTGGAAGCCGGAATTGTAGAGCTCATTGAAGAACGGGGTGAGGCCAGGCGGCACGACCGTATTGAAGACGGCGTCCGCGCCGCTTGCAGTGATCCGCTGCACGGTACCGCGATACTCGATATGATCGAGGGGATGGTATTCCTCGCCTACGATCTCGCCGCCATTGACCGTGACGAGCTCGCGGACCTTTTTGTTCATGACGCGCGGCTAGATGTAGTCCGCCGACGGCAGGTAGAACTTCCGCGCCCCTGTCTCCCGCATAAGCCAGGGGATGAACGGATCGAGCTGCTGCCCGGGCACGGGACCCGTGCAAAAAATGAGCGGATCTGCCTCCTGGCCTTCGTACTGTTCGGGGTAGATGTAAAGCTTGCTGTTCTTTTGACGGGGCCCTTGATGGCCTGCCGAGTGAAGCTGTAGATGCCGCCGAACAGCACGTCGGCGCGGTCGTGCTCGATGAGCTTAGTGGCCTTGGCCAATGAAGCAACGCCGCCCGGCCGTGCCTAAGCTGGGCAGGCCGTCGGTCGTCCTCAATAATTTCTGTCCGAAATGTAATCTAGGAAGGCGACCGGGGAGCCGGTATATCGGTCCGTAAAAATCTGTTGGCTTGCTTCGATGGCGAACATCGTCCCAGATAGTTGGGCTGGGGAAGAGCCGACATTGTGCTGAAAACAGCGTTCAGTTCTGCGTCAGGCAAAGAACGGAAACACGATCAAGTTGGAAAGGGTCATCGGCGTTATGTCGGGCCCGGAGGAGCATAGCTTAAGCGAACCTGCGGAAACCGAAAGGTAATCAGTTTCCCCTTCCAAAAACGGACGCCAGTTCAGCCGGCATCCCACCGAGACGGCCCTCGCAAAGTGAGAGGATGATGACGCATATCAGGCAAACGATATAAGGCAAGCAGCCGATCACATAGGGCGAGAGCGACAACCCTATTGCCTGAAGGCGGAGCGTCGCAGCCTCGCTGAGGCCGAATAGCAGCACGACCGGTAACACCAGATTGGGATTCCAGCGAGCGACGATGACGAGGCCGACGGCGACGAAGCCGCGCCCCTTGGTCATCTCGTTTGCCCAGGTCTGAGTGTAATCCACCGAGAGGATCGCGCCGGCAAAGCCGGAAAGCAACCCGCCCACAAGGATCGCCTGGGCCTGGATACGCATCGGACGAATGCCGAGCGCTCTGCTTGCCTCGAAAGATTCTCCGACGACGCGCCAATTTAGGCCGGTCCGCGTGTGATAAAGCCAAAAGCCTGCAATGAGGACGATCGCTATCGCCAGCGGCGCAATAGGCGTCAGCTGCGTCAGGATAGGACCCGCGAACGGCACGCCAGCGAAGGCGGTGCCAGCGATTGGCGCGAACCCGCTTACCTTTGCGCCGATCGCCGCGCGGCCGAAATACGAGGTGAGACCGAGGCCCAGCGTCCAAACGGCTATGCCACTTCCAATTTGATTTGCCGAACAGCCAAGGCAAAGTGCGCAATGAACCAGTGACAGAAGGGCGCCTGCAACTCCGCCCGCGGCTAGGCCCAGCGCAGGATCGCCGGTTTGCCCTGCAACCGCGAATCCGGCGCAGGCCCCACACAGCATCTGACCCTCGACGCCGAGATTGACGATGCCGGCACGCTGGGTCAGGGTTTCACCGAGGGTCACCATCATCAAGGGAGTGGATGAGCGGAGCATCGCGGCAACCCATGAACCCGCAATAAGGTAGGTTTGATTATCCATGGGTGCCGTTCCTGCGGCTCGCCAAGCCGCTGCTGGCCAGCGCCGCCACGAACAGCAACCCTTGCAAGATCGTGGCGCTGGCGCTTGGAATTTTGGAGTAAAGCTGCAAAGCATCGCCCGCCGAGATAAGGCCGCCGATCAGGATCGCGATTGGCACGGCATGCAGGAAATGCTGGCCGGAGAGCCAGGCCACAAGAAACCCTGTCAGACCGTATCCGACCGAAAGACCGGCCTGCAGCCGGCCCTGAATAGCTGATGTTTCGCATATGCCGGCAAACCCCGCCAGCGCGCCGCCGATCGCCATCACGAGCACGGTTTGGCGGACGAAGCTGAAGCCGGCCATGGCGCCGACCTTGCGGTTACCCGCCAGCACGCTCAGCGCAATGCCCCAGCGCGAACGCGTTACGCCAACATGGAGAACCATCGCGGCGATGACGCCGACGACAAGACCGATATGGACCCTGGTCCCGAACAGGGTCGGCACCGTGGCGGCCGGCGGAAACGAGATGGTCGCGGGCCATCCAAGGCTCGCAGGGTCCTTCCAAGGCCCGTAGGTCACATAGTTCACCAACTGGACCGCGACATAGTTCGTCAGCAGCGTCGAGATTGTTTCGTTGACATTGAAGCGGGCGCGAAGCAAGCCCGCCGCGCCGCTCCAGATTGCTCCGCCGATCGCGCCGGCGATCACCATCGCCGGCAATAGCAGGAAAGTCTGACCCTCGGGAAAGGCTACGACGATTGCCGTACCAGTCAGCGCGCCGAAATACAATTGGCCTTCCCCACCGACCGTAATCAGCCCCAGACGGGCGGGGAGGATCACGGCCAGGGCGCAAAGCAGGATGGGTGTCGCTTTGACCAAACTCTCTGAGAAAGAATAGCTGTCGCCAAAAGCGTAGAGCGCCATCTGGGCCAACGTTGCCAGCGGCAGCAGGCCGATCACAAGCAGGAATACTATTGCAGCGAGCAGAAAGGCTGCAGCACCCCCAAAAGCCGCCATGAGGCGAGTGCTGCCCGCGGCCTTCATGCGGCTTCCCAGGCCTGTCCAGCCATCCATTGGCCCAGTCTCTGTCGGTCGGCCTCATCGCGACGCACGATGCCAACGATTTCCCCCTGGTGCATGACCGCGATGCGGTGTGCGTAATTAGTGAGATCGTCGAGTTCTTCCGAAATCCAGACAACGCAGGCGCCGTCTGCGGCATGCCGGAACAGCTCGCGATAGACCGCCTCGGCCGCCAGTACATCCAGTCCCATGGTTGGGTAGCAGGCGATTACGACCTTGGGGCGACCGGATAGTTCGCGGGCTATGACCAGTTTTTGTAGATTGCCTCCGGAGAGGGCGGAGGCGGAGAGCCTCGGATGCGGCGGCCGCACGTCGTATCGTGTAATGAGCTGAAGCGCTCGCTGCTCGATCTTCCGCCGTTCCGGAAAAAAGCGTAGGCCGCGGGCCTCGCGCAGCAGAAGATTGGTTGATAAATCAAGGCTCGCGACCACTGCATTGTTGAGGGGGCGTTCAGGAATATAAGCGACGTCGTTGCTTATGCCCGCTTCCTGTCGATGGCTGGCGATACTGCGGCCTGACAGCAGGATGTCCCCGCCCGAGATCGGCGCCAGGCCGGCGAGCGATTCGGCGAAAGCAAATTGTCCATTGCCGGAGACCCCGGCAATCCCAAGGATCTCTCCAGCCGCAAGCTCGAAAGAAATCTTGCAGATGGTTCGCCCCTGAACCTCGGCTGAGAGTTGGCTAACCTGCAAAGCCGGTGCGGCGTTTACCGGCGGCGTCGGGGGCATAAGCGACCCGAGCAATCCTGCGCCCACCATCGTTTCCACCAGAGCATGCGCGGAGCGGTCGCGCGCAGCCGCCCGATCCACGACCTTGCCGCCGCGCATCACAACGATGCGATCCGCGCAAGCAAAGACATCGGCGAGCTTGTGGGTAATCAGTACCACTGCTTTGCCTTCCGATGCGAGCGTGCGGATGAATCCGTAAAGCCGATCGGTCTCTGAAGGAGTTAGCACCGAAGTCGGCTCATCGAGCACGACAACACGAGGGTCGAGGTTCAGGACCTTTGCCAATTCGACCAGCTGACGTTCGCCGACGCTAAGCGTCCGCACCGGACGGCGAGGGTCGAGGTCTGGTGCAAGCCGCTTTAGCCAGCGCGTGGCCGTTATGAGATGCCGGCGGCCGGGCCACTGTAGCCACGGCGCATTGGGAAGGGCCGCTAGCAGATTCTCGAGAACAGATAACGCCGGGACCAGTGAGAAGTGTTGGAACACCATTCCTATGCCATTCGCCATAGCCTCGCGCGGCGAATGCAACACCACAATGGATCCATCGATGGCGATGCTGCCGCTGTCCGGACGATAAAAGCCGTAGAGAATTTTCATGAGCGTGCTCTTGCCCGCTCCGTTTTCGCCAAGCAGCGCCAACACCTCGCCGGGACGAATTTCGAGGCTGACATCGCTGTTCGCAACGACCGAGCCGAACTGTTTGCGGATGGCCGAGAGTGTTATGAGCGGAGCCGGCATCTCTTACCCGATAACGAAAATCGCATCGACCTCGACCGCGGCACCGCCGGGAAGGTTCGCAACGCCCACTGCGGTACGCACATGATGGCCGCGCACGCCGAACACATCAAGGATCAGGTCGGAAGCCCCGTTGACGACCTGCGGAATGCTCGGAAAAATCGGCGTGCAATTGACGAAGCCGCCGAGCCGCAGGCAGCGGGACACGCTATCCAGCGACCCCCCACAAGCGCGCCTTAACGCCGCGAGCAGATTAAGTCCACAGACGCGCGCGGCCTGTTGGGCTTCGGCAAGATCATAGCGCTCGCCAACCTTTCCGGCGAACAGCAACTCGCCATTCCATTCGCACACTTGGCCGGCAAGGTAGACGAATTCGCCGTGGCGCATGAAGGGTACAAAATTCGCGGACGGCACCGGCACCTCGGGCAGTTCGATCCCGAGGGCCGCGAGCCGTTGTTCGGTGGACTCCGCGGCGGAGAACTGCGTCATGGGCGAACCCTTCCCTAGTCGGCAGAGGTCAGCGCCTTAAGAATGGCCGCTGACTCAGTGACGAATCCGAAGAGCAGCTTGACGTTGTAGAGAACAGCCTGAACGCAAAACTCCGGTGAAGTGGTTGCGGTGCAATCCTCGATCAGGATGGTATCGTAACCAAGGAAGCTTGCGTCTTCGAGCGTGGTCATTACGCACTGATCCATGTTTACGCCGCCGATGAACAACGTCTTGATGCCCATGTTGCGCAGCACGGAGTCGGTCTCGGTGTCCCAGAACGCGCTGAAGCGATGTTTGACGATCTGGACATCGCGCTGACCGGGATTGATCTCGTTCACCACCTGTGCGCCCCAGCTGCCGGCCGCAATCACCTCCGAACGAGTGCCGGGCACCGGCCGCGCGATGCCGGGCTCGTCGCCGCGAGGATTGTGCGCGTGGCGAAGGGAGGGGCTGATGTTAAGGAGATCCTTGCGGACGCCCCAGTTCACCCAGACCACGGGAATTTTGCTGGCTCGGAAAGCTTCGATGACCGGCGCCAGCGGCGCGATCGGCTTGCGGTTCGGACTGATGTCGATGCCGCGGAAGTCGAGCCATCCGCCCTTCGTGCAGAAATCGTTTTGCATGTCCACGATCAGCAATGCCGATTTAGCGGCATCGACGGTGATATTTTGAGGCTCGGCCGCAATTGCAAGCGGCCGGACCGATGCTGAAGGTCTGGTCATGTCGACCGCATTGGGGGTGACCTTCCATGATTGGCTCGGGCTGGTCCCCATTTCGACGGGAGCGGTGGATATGGCTGTCAGGGTCATGGCTGGATCTCCGCACGCGGTGCGCTCAGTAGCTATTTTGTAGTGCCCGTGATGCCCTTGACGAGGTAATTCATGGTTTCCACCTGCTCCATAGCAAGCTTTTGGCCGGCTGGAACCACAACGGTGCCGTCTTGCTTGACGATCGGGCCATCCCAGATCGATTTCTTGCCCGCATTGATCTCCTCCTTGAGCTTCATGATGTCAGCCTGGACGGAGGCAGGCACTGCGGGACCGAATGGATCGAGCACGACGTTGCCGGTCGAGAGGTCGCCGCGGAAGTTTGAGGGCTTCCAGGTGCCTGCTTTGATCTGCTTGATCTCCTCCACCATCATCGGGCCCCAATCCCAGGACACGCCCGTCAGCCACGCCTTGGGCGCCCTGTCGTGGATGTCGACGTCTTTACCAATCATGAAAATGCCGCGCTTCTCGGCGGCTTGCGCTATCGTGATCGGACTATCGACCTGCTCGGCAATCACATCGATCCCCGCGTCGGCGAAGGCGTTGGTCGCTTCGGTCTCTTTCTGCGGCTCCCACCACCCGCCGTTCCAGACCACCGTCGTGGTCGCCCTGGGGTTTACCGACTGCGCGCCGAGCGTAAAGGCGTTCACCGAGCGCATCAATTGCGGGATCTGGAAACCGCCCTGGAAACCGAGCTTGCAGCTCTTGCTGACATGCGCGGCCGCGACCCCCGCCAGGTACATACCGCCGTCGCTGTCGGCCCAATACGTGCCGACATTCTTTGAGGTCTTCAGACCGCCAGCGTGCAGAATGGTGACATCGGGGTGTTTCTCCCCGACCTTGATGGCATAGTCGAGATAGCCATAGGAGGTCGCGAAAATAATCTTGTGCCCGCTCGCGATCAGCCGCTCCATCACCCGTTCCACCTCAGCCGTTTCCGGGATCAGTTCGAAGGCGGTCGTGGTGACGCCGGGCAGGTGCTCCTCGACATATTTGCGGCCGTTATCCATCGACGTGTTGTAGCCGGCATCTGCCGCCGGCCCGACATAGATGAAGCCGATCTTCTCCTCGGCTAAAGCGGGTGTCGCGATGATGGCTCCGCTTGTCAGCGCCAGCGCGGAAATCAGAAATGCTTTTTTCATGGGGATGCTCCTGAGGTTGCGCGGTAAGTAAACGTTTATTTACTGCCTAGCAAAGGCTGTGCCATTTCTTCGGCGCCGCTAAACCCCTTAGGAGACATGAAAAAGAAAAGACGGCAGCTTGCGCAAAGCCAAAACGCGCATCTGGCTTGCTCAAAATCCAGGCAATTGCTGACGAAATTTACGTCGGATCGTGCTTCAGGAAGCGCGTCAGCATCTCTTTGGCATAGCGCTTGTGCTCCGCCCGCCATTCGGCCTTTCGAAGGTCCGACTTGAATATTACCGATAGCGTATGGGCGTTTGAGCGGTGGAAATAGGCGAGGCCAACCATTATGACATAGAGATGAAGCGGGTCGATCCCGGATCTGAAGTCGGTGGATATCTCGCCTCGTCGCAGCAATTGGCTGATGAGCGCGATCAGAGGTGAGGCGACCACCGGAGTCTTTAAAGATCGTTTCAAGAACTTGGCCCCGAGCAGGTTTTCTCCGCTCAGAATGTGAATGAGCTCGGGATGTTTGCCGAAATGCTCGAACGTAAAGTCGAAAAGCTGCATCATCCCTTGCATGGGGATGACGTGTTCGAGGTCGAGCTTGAGCTCTTCGCGGCGCAACTCTTCGAGGACGTGTTCGAGAACTGCGATATAAAGACCCTCCTTACCGCCGAAATAGTGATAGATCATCCGGGGGTTGGCGGCGGATTTCCTGCAGATTGTGAGGATTCTGGCGCCGCTATAGCCCTTGTCCGAAAATTCGGCGATGGCGACGCGCAGAATGCGATCGCGCGTTCCGGAAGTCGCCTGATCTAACTTTTTTAGCATTTTCCCCGTCGGAAGGCGTCGTGAGAATCATAAGCAATGCTAGAATAACTCATGGCGCCAAGGCGAGTCGCACTTATATCGAATGGTTTGCGGTAAATGGCACGTCGAGGCTACCCCCCAAGGGTCGCCTTGCAGCCAACTTGCCCTGGCTTGGGAGGACAGATAGAGTCACCAATTCCGGTTGCAAGGGAAGAGCTGACTTAAGTTCCGATGCATTAAACGTCCCCTTTCGGACCCTCTTGAGACGAAGCAGCTTTCTGGCCCGAACGCTTGTCCGATCGTGGCGCGCATCTCAGCAAAGGCCGAGAACAGACGTCCAGCCTTCAAATGGCAGGTCTTAGGTAACGGGCACACTGCGGAATTGAGGCTCAGTTCCGCGCAAGGCCACACGAGCTGCCATTTCACGCATTTCGAAATTCCCGCTGCGTTCTTCCGAGGCTCGGCTTTGAAGAGACGGTCACGTCTGTTTTAAGTAGGGCCGGAATACGCCTCTTTCGGTTCCGCAATCTGGGCAAGTCCATGAGGCGGGAAGATCGAAAAATGGAGTTCCTGGAGCGATGCCATGCTGCGGCAATCCCAGATCTTCTTCATAGATAAAATAGCACCCCCCGCAGATATAACGTTTTCCCTGCGCCGGCGAAAATTTTTGCGCTTCGCCAGAGACTCGATCACTTACCGTAGCTGGTGTGTGCAAGGCATCGCCCACTGCAACCATGCCTCCTCTGCGCACTACAAGATAGACTCCGAGGTCCTTATGGCCAAAGGCCGTCCGGAGGGACCCGGGAATATCGAGATCACGCCGGCCGGTGACAGGGTTGACGTTGGTTGCACCGCAGCGGCCATTGCGCCGATCGACGCGAAACATTGCTTCGCCAATTTGAAGGTCGTGTCCGACCCAATCGAATTCTTCCCAAGGGTTTACATCGTCGATATAGAGATTCGCGCGAAACCGGAGGGGATCGACCTCAAAGCCCCACTGCTCTTCAAGATTACGCACTGTCGCGAGATTGATAAGCGAGATAACCGCGTCCGGCTTGTCCATGAAATGGCCGCCTCGCGATTTCACAAGTTTTGGCGCCGCCCGTAGGGTTGAAACAAGCCGGTAGAAGTAGTCCTCTACCTCGACGAGATCGTTTTCGTTGTTGAGATCGGCTGAGAGAAGCTGCTGGTTTCCCCGCGTTACCGTGAACTCCATCGTCTCCAAATCAAGATGCGTTTTGACTTGAGCAAGCGCCTCATCCAGCATTAGCATCACAAACTTGCCCTTTTTGGTCCATTTCGGGTCGTTGCTGTCAATTGGGCTTCCCGGCCGGGCGAGCGCAAAAATCCTGTCGAAGGGAAATGGCTGTGCAGCTTCCAGCTTGACGATTGAAACGGGCTGGGCACTAAGTCCCTTGATTGGATAACGATAAAGACCCTTTAGCTGTGGCATGCTGGCGTTCCTTACCCGTTTCGATTTTCTCCTTGAGATTGCCTGAGAGCGAGCGCGAAGGCCTAGAGCCGGTTGCTGACGAGTTTGATGGGCCAGATTATAGTGCTCCCCCCCGGATAGCCGTTGGCGAAGGATCGCCGCGTTCACGACGGCGTCTTTCGGAGGTGTCCCTTGAATGACACAGGCCAGCCGGGTTATCCCTTCGTCAATTTGGAGCGGCGACAGGGCGCCATAACCAAGGACTAGGCTACGGCGGCTGTCCTCAAGGTGCGTGCCTTGGGCGTGGCAAGACTCCATCGCGTAGATACCAACGCGGGAGCGGCGGCATGAAGCCTCGATAACTGCCGCATCAGGTGCGGTAGGCGGCAATCGCCAGAAAATGTGAAGTCCGCCTTCTTCGCCAGTGATGTTCCCGCGACCAAAATTCCGGCACATCGCGGCCAGAAGCGCGTTCCGTCTTTCGAGATAAAAGGCCCGGGCGCGAATCAAGTAGGCCCCGTAGCTGCCACTTCTCAGAAACTCCGCGAGGGCCGCTTGATCGAGCCAGGAATTCCCCGGGGCCATTAATTCCTTCGCGGCGCATACATGTTCCGCGAGCTTCGGCGGAACAATCATGTAACCAAGCCTTAATCCGGCGCCCAGCGTTTTTGAAAACGTACCGATGTAAACTGTGCAGTCCGGCGCGCTTGAGGCAAGTGCCGGTTGCGTCGAACCTTCGTAGCGAAGGTCAGAGTCATAATCGTCTTCCAAGATGTAGCAGCCGGTTCGCTGCGCCCAATGTATAAGCTCCCCGCGCCGTTGGTCTGACAGCGTCACGCCGGTCGGGTATTGGTGGCCAGGTGTGACATAAGCCAGGGTGGCACGGGCTGGAAGGTCCTGCGTTCGCAATCCTTCTTCATCGACGGCGACGGGGACAACAGTCGCGTTCTTAGCTTCAAAAGTGGACCGGGCCGGCGCATAGCACGGGTTCTCCAGGACGGCCGTGCACCCTGGGCCGAGGAAAAGTGCGGCAGCTATATAAATCGCCTCCCGCGCTCCGCTCACAATCACGATCCTCGCCGGATCCGCTAGAATGCCGCGCGAGGCCGCCACATGGGCTGCAATAGCAACGCGCAACGCACGCAAGCCCGCCGGATCGCCAATGGCCGCCGCGACGCCTCTCGAATCGAGCCAGCACGGCGCACGGTATCGAAATAAAGCAAAACCGGAGCGTGAATTCGCATCACATTACGAGGGAAGCTGAAGTGGCATCACAAAGACAGCCATTAGACAATGTAATCATATGCGGCGCCTCTTAGTGAAAAAATACGCATCGAGATTCTGGGGTAGCAATGTCGCATCGTGATCCTTCGAACGCAGCGCGTCCCCGATCTGCGACCACCAATCGCGGCCGCCTTCGGGTGCCACAAGGTCCTGCGAGACGGAGAGGTTTCGCGATTCCAGGTCTTTGCGCAGCGGGGCGGCGCTGCCCGCGCCATTCTTGCGGGAATAGGAAATGAAATTGCGGGCGGGCGCGGGATCGGGGATAAGCGGCGTCCTGAAACTAAATTGCTCTACTTACATCAATTTTCATTTTGGGGCGGAGACATGACCGTTTCAGCACCTCCGAAAGTCCTGCAAGGGGGGTCAAGGGCGGGATTGTTTCGGCCTTGCTGGAAAGGGCAGCATTAGGATCCCGAAGCCGACATGACGCGCATGGGATCGCGAGAAACCCGCTGCAGCAGCTTTCGACCCGTTGCTGAGATCGCGCATCCAACCAATTAATTTTGGCTCGAAGCTGCAGGCGGGAGCTATCGTTTCGTCTCAAGAAGGCCGAGTGCGGAAAACGCGGGTCCCGAAAAATCTTCGAGCGGCAATGTTTGCTTTCGGATCCTATAGCGAACGCCTCGTGGGTGTGTCGGCTTCGGGCAGTCTGGGCCGAGCCCGTGTAAAAACTTGGGAGTGAAAACAGCCGTTAGAATTCTATTCCCCGCAGTTGGCGCTCGTTAGGCCCAAACTTTATCGTGAATTCTTAGTTGTACTTGATCTTCTCATTTCAAATCACTTGAAGATCCCCATTACGCGGCTGATTGGAGTTTCACGGCAACCAAGGCAGGAAAAAGATTCTATCATTTTTTAATCCGTACACGTTTTCACACATGGCGTAATTCCGGGCCGAGCCACAGGCTGGTACGGCGAATCAGCTCTCCAGGAACGGTCAAGGCCGCCGGTCAGGGCCTAGCAACGATGGAGACGGGCTATGCAGCACTATGTCGGATTGGACGTTTGTGTGCTGCAGAACAGCAAGGAGGCGTGAACCAGCCAAGCTGTGTACAGCTATGTGATCGATGAGGGACGGCCCCTCGGCATCGGCGTTCAGGCGCAGGTGCCAAACCGCGGTGCTGCGGCTGCATTTAAGAGGTGCGGTCGTGAGCATGCACCGAAAAATCCGGATTACCGGGAAGGTAAGAATACAAAAGATGAGCGAAAGCGAACCGTTGGCGATGCGTCGTTAAGTCCAATAAGTGCCGCAGAAACCAAGCTCAAAACGTCAGCTTGGGATAGAGCCTGTCGAGGACCTGACTACAGGATAGGCTGCGGCCGGCGTAGAGACGGCATGAGTTGTATTCGGGCGGTCACATGGAACTGCAGGAACGAGTTGCGCCGATGCTAAGGGAGAAGTCCAAGCGGCAAGCACCGTAAGGGCCAGAGTACCAATGCGGCGAACTCGGGCGGACCGATTCGTAGTAGTGAGGAAGGCGCTGTAATGGCGCTGGAGCGAAGGGATCGGAGTAAGGGGTTGCACGCTCGTGCAACTGTTCTCTTGAACAGGAGGAAGCGTTGAGTGCAACCAAGCATAAGTCGTTTAGTATAGACAAACTCCAAGTGGTGAATGCCTACAAGCTGGTCAAATCCAATGCGGGCGCCCCGGGGGTGGACAAGCAAAGCATCGAACAGTTCGAGAAGGACTTAAAAGATAACCTCTATAAGGTCTGGAACCGGATGAGTTCGGGAAGCTACTTGCCGCCAGCGGTTCGCGCTGTTCCCATTCCGAAGAAGAACGGCGGACAACGCATATTGGGAGTGCCGACCGTTGCAGACCGGGTCGCGCAGACTGTCGTTAAGCTGCAGATCGAACCGGCTCTCGAATCCATCTTCCTTCCCGATTCCTTTGGCTACCGGCCCGGGAAGTCCGCGCTGGACGCTGTCGGGGTCACCCGTCAACGGTGCTGGAAGTATGAGTGGGTTCTGGAGTTCGACATCCGCAAGCTGTTCGACGAAATCCCGCACGAACTGCTGATGAAGGCGGTACGAAAGCATGTTCAAGACAGGTGGTGCATCCTCTACATTGAACGCTGGCTAAAGGCGCCGATGCAGATGGAAGACGGCAGCATGGCCGCCCGCGATCGCGGTACGCCACAGGGCGGGGTCGTAAGCCCGCTGCTGGCCAACCTGTTCCTTCATTACTGTTTCGACACATGGATGCAGCGGAACTATTCGCAGCTACCGTGGTGCCGATACGCGGATGATGGGCTCGTTCATTGCCGGACGCTGGCTGAAGCAGAAGCCGTCAAGGCTGCTCTTCAAGTGAGACTAAAGGAATGCGGGCTTGAGATGCACCCGGATAAGACCAAAATCGTCTACTGCAAGGATAACAGACGGAGGGGGAACCATCCCAATAAGACATTCGACTTTTTGGGATTCACCTTCCGGCCAAGGGAGCTGTGGAATGATATACAGCGTCAAACCTTCTGCGGGTTTACACCTGCAGCAAGCAAAACCTCGATGAAATCCATGCGGCAGGCGATCAAGGAACTAAATCTCCAAAGACACGGCGAGATCAGCATCGACGATGTTGCCAAGGAACTAAACCCCGTCCTGCGCGGGTTCATGCAGTACTATGGCAGGTATGGTGCGGCAGAAATGCGCAAGCTGTATCATTACGTCGAAGACCTTCTGATCCGCTGGGCAAAGAGAAAGTTCCGGCGAAGGCATCTGAGCACGACAGCGGCCGCAGGAATAATATACTCGATAAGAAAATCCAATCCTCGGTTGTTCGCCCACTGGTCACGTCTGAAAATGGCTTAGGTACACTTGCTGGGAGCCGTATGACGCGAGAGTGTCACGTACGGATCTGAGAGCGGCTCCGGGGGCGGTTCCTGGGGCCGACTCGCCCTTTGAAGCAGACTGCCGTGTGTGTTGTCGATCAGGCGGGCAAGATCAAGCGGGAGGGAATGATCGCATCCGATCCCGATGCAATCGCTCAGTTCATCGCTTCCCATGCGCCGGATGCGGTTCGTATAGGCCTTGAGGCAGGGGCGACTTCGACATGGCTTTGGACGGAGCTGAATAAGCGCGGACTGCCTGTCGTTTGCATCGATGCCCGGCATGCGAAGGCTGCCTTGAAGATGCAAATCAACAAAAGCGATCGCAACGACGCCGCAGGCATCGCCCGCATCATGCAGTGCGGATGGTACAAGGAGGTTCGCGTCAAGTCTCTCGATAGTCATGCCATCAGAGCTCTCCTCAGCAGCCGCGCCTTGCTCGTTGGGCTGAAGCGGGATCTCGAAAATCAAATCAGAGGACTGCTCAAGGTTTTTGGGCTGGTCATCGGACGGGGCAAGATGAACACGTTCACGGCGAAAGCTCTTGAGGCGATCAATGGCCAGCCTGCCCTTGCCGCCGCCATCGAGCCGCTGCTGAAGGCACGGGAAGCGCTTACACGTCAGATCGCCGGTCTTGATCGCAAGCTCTTGCGCCTAGCGCGCAGCGAACCGCAAGTGCGCCGCTTCATGACAGTGCCGGGTGTCGGCCCCATCACGGCGCTTTGTTACCTCGCAACGATCGGCGATCCGGCGCGGTTCAAAAAATCGCGCAGTGTCGGCGCCTATGTGGGGCTGACCACGCGCCGGTACGCGTCGGGCGAAACCGACGTCACCGGCCACATATCGAAATGGGGCGACAGCATGCTCCGATGCTATCTCTATGAAGCGGCCAACGTGCTGCTGACGCGGGTCTCAAGGTGGTCCTCCCTTAAAGCTTGGGGCATGCGCATTGCAAAACGCAAAAGCCTGAGCAAAGCCCGGGTCGCGGTCGCCCGCAAACTCGCCGTGATCTTGCACCGGATGTGGGTCGACGGCACCGAATTCTCCTGGTCAATGCAAGGACCTGCCATGCAGCCAGCCTGACCGCCGCAAGAGTTTCCGCCCGCAAGGCGGCAAAAGACGTCCCTGCCGGGACGTGGCGATGGCAAGACCGCCGAGGCTGCTGCGAAACCCATAAGGGCAAAGCGCGTTTCACACATTGGTCCGCCAGAGTCACCAAGCACCATCATGCGGAGGGCATTGCCCGAACGCGGAGAGAACCGTGGGCCCGGCAAGGATTTCTTGGGGAGTTGACTTTCCGCCCGGAATTAGAGAACACGCTCGGCCAATAGGCGACATGGCCTGTGATATTGGTCCCCGCCAGCTCGGTGATTCGAGCGCCGCCTCTGTCAGGATGGCGTTTCAGCGTCGAGAGGTGTCGGACATTGCACGTCAACGTCTACAGGAATTATTTCTGGGACGAAGCGGCCTAACGCCGTTTGATATCCGGATGCTGTTCAATTTGAATGGCTTTGGGTTCCTTCTCTGCATATGCCCTACCGAGCTGCCCCAGAACGACGGCCAATCCACGGCGGTCGCGTCCGTCAAGGTGGTGTAATTTCTAAGTGGAGCTGAGGCGGCCATGGTCAGGCGGCCTTGGGTGTAATTTGGAGTAGCGTTCGCTCGACCGCGCCAGGTTGCTGCTCGGCGAAGCCCTCGATTTGCATATAGCCCGCGGACGTTGAGATAAGTGGCATCGAGCCAGAGACCCTTTTGAGACCACCGCTGCAATCCATCGCGAACGCTTGCGACGAGACTACGTAGTTGGATGTGCAGTCGATGGGAGCGCTGCACTCGTTACGAAACGACTTTCAATTTTTCTTTAACCCAGGACCAATTGCCAGCACTGTAGCCTCCCCTCTCTCATCTGCGTTGGGAGGGGCAACTTAGCCCCACATAATTTGCTCTGCTGTTAGCGGCGGACCACGGTACGGCGATGCGCTACTGCGCCCGGCCGGCGGGCGACCACGCCACGTCTGGCGACGGCGCCACGCGTCGAAACGCATCCGGCGCCATGAACGCCCTTAGCGCAGACGATGGCGGAAGCTTCGGTCGTATATAGCGAAAGCCAGGCCGCACCGACGATCCCTAACAGGATAATCTTACTCATCTACAACTCCTTGATCTTCTGAGAGCGGTCTAAGCTTAAACGAAGTTCGCTGGGGCATAAGAAATTATGGGTGGAAATGTGAATATTACATTGCTCTGTTACAGCGCATTGCCCTCAAAACCGAGGATCCAGAATACGTACCAATCATCCCAAGTTGAAAAGGGAGGAAATGGCTGATTATTCCGGGTTAGCTCTGGAGACAGTGAGCCGTCAAGTGAGCATATTGCTAGAGCGGCAAGCGCTTGAGATTCCCTGTCCGGACCAGATTCGGCCCCATTCAATTCCTTTCTCTTGCCTGAAGGAACTAAATGTTGCGCTGCGCGGCCTGATGGTGGTGCTGTTTGGATACTTTGGTTTCAGCGCCGCGCACTTCGGGAGGCGGCCGTCCCCGTAGAACGGGGAATAGTACGGCGGAGGGAATGACGACTGCGGGGGTCAAGGGCGGTCTTCATAGGTATGGACATTGCCGCGCCAGAGAAGCGTTTGCCGGGTAGCGGGCGAAGCCAAGGGAGACCGTGGGGCAGGGATGCTATTAAGCCTTTGATTTACCTTCTATTAACGGGGGTAACTCTAAACTCGAAGAGCAAGGGGAGTGCTTGGCCGGACCCAAACAGGAAGTAGGTCCCGTTATGCAAAAAGTACACATAGCAGCCTGCGCGGCAGCCGCTCTCGGCTTATGCCTTATAAGCCCAAACGGCGCGGCGGCAGTTCCCGCAGCTCCCGAGAGCGGCAAAATCTATAACCAAGTTACAAAAGGTGATAACGGCCTCATTCAGGTGAGAGCCTACGGCGGCTTCCGCGGCGGCGGCTTCCGCGGCGGCGGCATTCGCGGCGGCGGCATTCGCGGTGGCTTTGGTCACGGCTTTGGCGGCATTCGCGGCGTAGGTGTAGGCCGGGTAGGCTTCCATCGCGCTGGCTTCCATGGCGGACGCTTGGGCTGGGGCGGGCGGTGGCACGGCGCAGGATGGCACCGGGCGGGCTGGCGCCGGGGTTATTGGGGCGGGGGTCTTGGTCTTGGCCTTGGCCTAGCAGCAACGGGCTGGGGCGCGGGAGCTGGTTATCCTGGCTATGGTTATGGCGCAGGCTATGGCGCAGGCTATGGCGGGGGCTGTGGCGGCGGCTGTGGCGGGGGCTGTGGTTTTCCCATTTTAAGCGGGATCTTTGGCGGCGGCTGCGGCTGCGGCTTCTGACAGTGGCCTGTCCTGCGCACAGTTAGCTGGCGCCTCGTCAAAAAGAAGCATCAGCCCCGATACGTGGCTACCAGCTCCCCCAGCCACGTATCGTTGTTTGCTTAGACAGGGGCGGTGAAAGCCGGCCTACTGACGATGCAACTTTCTAGCACCACAGGCTCAAGCTTGGCACAGGGAGCCAGGAAAGCTGTATCCGGCTTTGGCATCGAGGGGTCGTTCACGACCCATCACGACTTCCCACGATATGCTTTGGCGGTTAGTGCCGCGCAGAACCTCCGCGGTGGCCAGTTACCAATCCGCAACCTGAGGGGTCCAAGATGAAAGCTGATCAAGCCGGGCTGTTCGCCAAAAAGACAGAAGTGCGTGACTTCTCCGCGTAATGCCTTGAGCGCATCGAGGCGGTCGTCAATGAAATAGCGGGAGGGCCACCGAGGGGAAGCGCCCGGTCTGGAAGTCCGGCTGGCGCTCGCGGATTTCTACAAAAGTTTTCTTGAGTAGACGAGGTCCGAGGGGTTGATTAGGCGCACCCAGAAGCCGTCCTGAGCACTAGAAGGGCGAGCGACGCTTGCCTCGATGAGGGCGCTGGTGCCGTCAGAGAGCGGGGACACCATGAGATTGACCCACTTCTTGATCTTAAGAGCGAAGGCATGGGCCTCGGCAAAGGCTATGTGGCCCAGGAGCCATTGTTTGTCGGCCTGAATCAGCCCAAGGGCATTGACGACCGAGGCGTCGAATTGGGGGTCGTCGTGTGCGGCCTCTACCCAGAAGTTGGGTGTCAACTGGTCAGGCATGATGCCAGCCTGCATCAGGGCTTCAGCGACACCCCTGGAGACCATCTTAGGGCGTGCAAGATCGTTCATCCAAGAGACGAACTTAAGGAGATGCGAGCGCTTGATGGCTTCATCGGACAGAGGGCCTCCAGCGCGGAGGATCATCTCCCTCAGGCGCACATAGGCACTAGGCTTTGGCTTGAGCTTTCCGTTCTCCCATCGGGACACTGTCGTGTCCTCTACACCCATCTTGGCAGCGAACTCCATCTGGGTCATGCCTGAAAGGAGCCTAGCGCGGCGAGCGACAAAGGCAGCTTCTTGACGGATGGTGGCCATTCCCCCGATCCCTTTTATTAATTTAGGTCAAGCCTTATGCAAATCCGCGCGGGTCTGAAGCGAAATCCCGCCATTCAGTTAAGGATTGGTTTCTGGTATACCACGGACTGGTTGGCCGGAGGGAGAGCGGTCTCCTCCTGTATTCTGGTAAACCCCTCACCCATAGGTCAACCCTCAAGGGTCCCATGTGGATTTCTCCTCCTCCTCTGGTCTCCCTTCTTTGAGGGGACTGTGGGTGGGCGGGTACCCTAGGAGATTTGGTTTGTCCGTTTCATGGGGGTTTAGGAAAATCAGCAGGTCAGGAATGATCACATTTTGCATAGCCATGGGCGTCCTTGCGTACCTCGCATGGGGTAAGTACGGGGATCATTAGCGCCTCCTCCTTCCCCCGATGTAGACCCAGAGTTTTGACTTGGGCTAATAGCAGTTATCACGTTTGCGCTGCCTTTTCTGGCGGTTATTCCCCTCCCTAGCCTCATACTTAGGCTGGGGGGAGCTTGATTTCTTTTGCGCCCTCTAAGGCAACTTAGAGTCGGCAGGAGTTCCACTTATCGAAGCGGAAATGCTGTCCAAACAAACAGGGCCACCTCAGTGCGAGCCAAGCCCCTGGTCTATTAAGGTCATGTAGTGGCCCAGTCGTGTCGTCCTTGGCAGAATCGGTGCCGGAGCTACTGAATCCTCTTTGGGACTACGAGTTCACCAATATCGATGAAGCGGACCCAGAATCCACCCTTATCCCCCGTTGCTATCCTCGATCGCCTCAATAAGAGCAGAGTATCTGTCGGGTAGCGGGGCTACTATGATGTTAAGCCATTTATGAAGCCTGGTAGCGAAGGCATGTGCCTCAGCATAGGCAATGCTCCCATCGAGCCAGCCCTTGTTGGCCTCGACCATCTTAAGCGCATGAATCGCTGAGACATCGTGATAGGGGGAGGTATTTGCGCCCTGTGCCCACCAGTCACCTGTTAGCTCGGCGGGCTTGATGCCCACCCGTTCGGCGTGGACCAGGTATAGAGGTCGATCATTGGGGTTTGCGCCTATCATCATGTTGTTGCGGGGACTGGACTGGCTACCAGGCAAATCCGACTGCGGCAATCGGCGGGCAACTGTTTTCCAGCGATTATCGATGGCGCGCCATCAAGCGTTCGCAAACCTACCGATGATTGGATTCACACTGCGTCTAACGAAGCTCGTTGCGGCGGGCACCGCCGGTAAGGCCGAAATTCATTATGCTGCCTCCGGTGTCAAATGGCTGCTAAGAGCCCCCGCGAACGAAATTCTAGTGACGGATTGAGACCGGGCGAGCGCAAGGCGATGCGCTTACTCATTGTTGAAGATGATCCATTCATTGCGCTGGACCTCTCGGACCAATTAGCGAAGGCAGGCTTCACGGTCATAGGTAGCGCAAGCAACGTGGCCGAGGCATTAGATATCTTAAGCAAACAAGACTGCGACGTTGCGTTGGTCGACATACACTTGGCTAAAGAGACATCTGAGCAGGTCGCGCTGACGCTGATCGCCCGTAAGATACCTTTTATTACCTTGACGGGTTATTCGGCCCCACAGCGCGGGTCAGGATTCCAATCGGCGCCTATATTGCACAAGCCGGTTGAGATGACGCTTCTTATTGCGGAATTGCGGAGATACGGCTCGCGGCATTGAGCCGCGTACTGCCACGTCCATAATAGTGTTCCATGTATGTTGGAGGTTCACATGAAGACCTTGCCCGAGCAAGTAAACGCTCGGCTGGCCGCACCCCTGGTGGTGGCTGCGTTCATGGTCGTATTGGGTCCGCGGAACGCGCTTCAGCGGAGCGGAGAGTGCTGAAGGTCACCGACCGCCTAACCCACTCTTACGGCTAAGGTTGCTGCCCGCGCGAGACTATGCGAGACGAGTTTAAAGGCGCCGTGGAACAAGGGGCGGGTTGGCTTCTTGTAGAGCGCGATCCGGCATAGCCCAAGCGTCAAAACAGGGGTGGTCAATGATGTGGCAACGTTTGATCGAGGGCATTTACATGCCCCATGGGTACTGCCTGCTGTGGGACCCATGGCTCGTCACGCTACATGCCGGGTCGGATCTTTTAACCTTCGGCGCCTACGCTGCGATCCCGCTTGCGATCTGGATGTTCGTCAGCAAGCGGCCGAATATCGAAATGAAGGGGCTTGCTCGCCTCTTCGCCGCATTCATCCTGTGGTGCGGCCTCACGCACCTCTTCAACGTGATCACCCTCTGGTATCCGGTATATGAGCTGCAGGGGCTCGTCAAAGCCACAACCGCGGTCATCTCCGTAACGACGGCGGTGCTGATCTTTCCGCTCATCCCGAAGGCGCTCGCCATCCCAAGTCCAAATGAGCTGCAGATCGCGAACCTGCATCTGGAGCGGGAGATCGTGGCCCACAAGCAAACTCTGGTTGAACTGCACAGGCCCGCAGCGAGCTCGAAGAGCGTGTGGCTCTGCGGACGAAGGACCTGGCTGACGCCACTGAGCGGTTCAAGGCGCTGTTCGAACGCGCTCCTGTCGCCATGCTGATGATTGATCGCGGCGGGGCTGTGCGCGGCGGCGGAAGACGTGTTCGAGTGCAAAAGGGATGACCTGCTGGGGAAGCCCGTGGAGACTTTGCTGCCCGAGGCGCTGCGGTCGATGCATCCTTCGTTGCGCGAAGCATATGTACAAGCGCCTGCGGCAAGACGCATGGGTGCGGGCCGGGAGCTGTTTGCGCAACGCGGGAACGGCGAGCAATTCCCGGTGGAGATCGGGCTCAACCCGATACTGGGAAGCGGCCAGGTGGCGGTGATCGCCTCGGTGATCGACATTTCCGAGCGGCGGAAGCAAGCGGAACGCATGCAGTTTATCATGCGAGAACTATCGCACCGCTCGAAAAATCTCCTAGCCGTGATCCAAGGGATGGTGCGCCAAGCCATAGCTGGTAGCCCTGACATGGCAAGCTTCGAGCAAAGCTTCGGCCGTCGTTTGCAGGGCCTCGCGCAATCACACGATCTTCTCGTCGGGAGAAATTGGGAGGGCGTATCGATCGGCGAACTGGTGCAGGCCCAGCTCGCGTTCCTGAAACGCGGTGACTCGAAAGGCATATCGGTGGCAGGGCCCGACATCCTGCTCTCGCCCGAGGCGGCGCAAAACCTTGGGCTCGCCCTGCATGAGCTTGCGACCAACGCGGTCAAACATGGAGCGCTGCGGGCCGAGACGGGGACTATCGAGATTTCGTGGAGTATCGACGAAGGACACGGCACCGAGCCGCGAATCGAGTTCTATTGGAAGGAGGCGGGCGGACCTGCAATCGAGGAACCACTGCGCAGCGGCTTCGGCCGGACTGTCCTTGAGCGCGTCGTGCCCCGCTCGTTGGCCGGGTCTGCATCATTGAGCTTTCCGGAAGGCGGCGCGCAGTGGCGATTGGACGCCCCGTTCACAATGCTGACGAAGAAGGGAACACAGGCCGCCGCAGCTTAACCCCTGGTGATCGCCTCGACCGCGCCTAAGAGGCTGTCCGAGTCGATGGGCTTGGAAATGATGTGGAGTGGGCTCACTAGCATCGCGCGCGCATGCGTCAAAGGGTCGACGTTCGCGGTCACAAAGATGACTGGCAGATTAAACCGGCGCCGGATCTCAACCGCAGCATCGATGCCATCGCGGGGTCCATTGAGGCGGATGTCCATGAGTACGAGGTCTGGCGTAAGTTCAGCCGCCTTCGCGACCGCTTCGTCGGCGGCCGCTGCTGTACCTACCACGTCGTGTCCAGCGGCGGTCAAGATCGAACTCGGTGTACATCGCCACGAACGTCTCGTCCTCGACGATGAGAATGCGGATCGCGCGAGACGCTGGCGCTTCGCCGCGGTGGTGATCGACATCCCCATTGTCCTCGGAACCTGGCGGAGCCGCGCGGCGGAAGTCCGGCATGGGAGCGGTGGCCTAGAGCATTCGCATTACGAAGTTAGAGTACTCTGCTACAACCAATTGTGGCGATTGATGGCACGATGGTCTAGTCCTAAAGTGATAATCGGAAGCGGACCTGCCGGCAGCGCGAAAACGCCCGGCACCCGTGGTTTGGGCCAATGAATGGCAGCGGGAGAGTACCCGGCGCCTTACCACAGTTAAAATCCTCGAAAATGGGTATGAGCGCGTTAATTCGGGCTTACTTTGGAAGCGGTCTGGAGGAAAAGTGCCCCGGAGACACAGCATGCGCCTTCGCGAGCCGGGGTCACCTTCCGCCCGCTCCCGCAGCAGCAGATCGCGGGACACCGTTAACCGGCTCGCTGCGATCGTCAGCTCGTCGTCTGATGCCATTATAAGCAAGACGCTCGATGGAACGGTCACCAGTTGGAACAAAGGCGCTGAGGAGCTCTTCGGTTACCGTCAAGAGGAGATGATCGGGCAATCTATTCGCTGCATCATTCCGCAGGATAGGCAAAGTGAGGAAGAGAAGATCATCGAACAAATCGCGGCCGGTGAGCGCGTGGAGGAATATGGGACTGTCAGGCTGCACAAGCACGGGCGGCTTATTGAGGTGTCGATCTCAGTCTCCCCCATCCGCGGCGACAAAGGCAGCATCATCGGCGCTCCAAAATTGCGCGGGCGATCACGGCCCAGAAACAGGGCGAGGCACTGATTAGAGAGAGCGAGGCACGGTTCCGCGCGACCTTCGAGAACGCCGCTGTCGGCATGGCTCAGTTGGGCCCGGACGGCTCGTTCCTGCGGGTCAACCAATGCTTTTGCGTGATCACCGGTTACGAGCTCCTTCGCAAACACTTCCAGGACATCACCGTTTTCGAGAGTTGCCGCGCCGTTTTGAGTAATGTCGCCGGGTTGCGACGTTGCCGCTAAAGCCGGGTATGCAGCTGACGGGGTCCGTCCCGTCCCATTCGAGGATGCCGCCGGTCGCTCCGTGGCATGGATTGCGTGTGGCGTCGAGCGGCGGGAGCATCTGGATACCGGGTGTCGCCGCCCGCGCGTTGAGCGGCATCGATGAAAGCAGGATGGCGAAGCTTGCGCAAAAAAACATCCTGGCGACGACCTGCGGGATATGCGGCACGATCTCCGCTCCGAAATCGGGATGCCTGCGCATGGTGTTGAGATGATTCTGCGGGATCGTGCCCTCGCGATCAGGAAATTCTCCGCCCGGGCTCGTCTGGAAATCAAATTGAATTCAACAGTCAATTTAGACCCGTGCGGCTGAAAGAGCGGCGGCGTTAATCACGAGCAATTCTTTTCCACGCACTTTACCGCCGAGCTTCCGTCGTATATATATTTGCAGCCCTATCGCTTCGAGTTGAAAGGACCTGCATGCACCCGAGCCAAAGAAAATCTGCTGGATTATCCGGCCGATGGCTCATGGCGTGCGCGTGAGTCTCCCGGAAGCCTAGTCTCCCAAAGCCCGTCATGAGTTAAGGATCGCTGAGCCGCGCTTCTCTCATCATTCGGCATCGCTTGAGGGCATTGGGAGCCACAGGCACTGACCCTGAAAAATGCGAGTTCGCGGAGCCGATCCACTCGGCCGCGATGCCGCGCAAAACGTGGCTTTACAGAGCCGTGGTCTTGCAGCGTCGAACTCGCAATCGAACAGTTTCAGATTTCGGAGAAGAGAGATGGCTTGCCAGCCGCGTCATGCGCCGGTGGCCCAGGCCCGTGAGCTTGAAACCCAAATCCGCCGGTGGTTTCCGGCGGCGGTTGCGCAAGCTCGTCCGGGGCTCAAGCGGGCTCGGCGAATTGCTGTACACATTTCCGGGTCGCGCCTTCGTGTTGGCGGCGGGCGGCCGGCCACATGCCGCGCGGGTACAGGCGGTGAGGTTGGTCAAAGAGGGACAGCCCTTGTCTGAGGTGGCCGCCGCTGTCGACGTGCCGCTCTGGCACAGGCGCTTGCCGCCGGAGGCATTCCTCCTGCCGTTTGGCAGCATCCCGGGCAGCGAAGAGTTCGGCCGCCGTATCGTCAACGAAATCCCCAACAAGCCTGAGGCAACGGCCATGTGGCTGCGTTGGGTGTTGTTTGCCGCCGAGTCCTGCGACGAAAGCTTCACGCTCTGGCTTGCCGGGCAAAACATCTACCAGGCGGGTGATGCGGGGAGGCAGCCGCTGCTGCCGCTCGCGGCTTTTGCCTGGTTCTCGCGCGAAGACCGCGGACCGGCGCGCGGCCTGATCAGCAGCCCGTGGCATCGCAGCATGAGTTTTGGCCTGGCGGTGGCGGAAATGCGCACCTGGATCGAACGCATTATCCTCGATTACTGCCGCGGGGGCGGCAGCAGAAACGGGAACTGGTTCAAGACGCGCAAGGTCTGCGGCTACCGCATCATGCCGCTTCTCACGGCGGACGAGCTTCGGGAGGAAGGCGACAGGATGAACAACTGCGTCGCCGCCTATCTGCCGAAGATCGCCTCGGGCGCCTGCCTGATCTATTCAATCCGGCGGGGCGGGCAGCATGTCGCGACCATGGAGATCGCGCCCGGCCAATCGGCGCCTGTGATCGTCCAGCTTCTGGCAGCGGGCAATACGAAAGGCCGGCGACGATGTCTGGCAGGCGGCGAACGGCTGGCTGTCGAAGCAGGGCGAATATCCCGTGGTGGCGGGCGAAGCCATCGCTCAGGTGCCGGTCATTGCCAGCCGCTGGGAAGCGATCTGGCGGCCCTACTGGGAAGCGAGGCCTCAGTTCAGGGCTTATCTTTGCGAGCCCAGCATGCGCACGCTCGTCAATCTGCGGCAGGATATGAACATGCTGGCGCGGCTGGCGAAATGACGCTGCGGTTTCATCCAGACTAATCGGCCAGCAGTGTGCATCGCTGTTCGAGCGATATCCACGGTTCTTGAGAACCTCCTTGACCAAACCAATTGCGGCAGACCTCGATCTGCGACGGTTCCTGGCCGGGGATGTCGATGGTGAAGCGCATGAAAAGATCGGCGCGGGTTCAACGATTATGTTCGGTTAGCCGTCAAAGGCGGCATCGTAAGGGCAGTTTAGGCCGGTTTCGGGGAGTGCCTGCTGTCTGGGGATGAGCAGATGCCCTCAACTTGAGGCTGGGCCTGGCCCATCATTCCAAAGGTACAAATCCACTTGCAACGGCACAGGAGTTGCGGACGCGGCAAGGCCGGAAGCTTGTTTAAGTGCGTGTAAAGTGGTATTAACTATAAATTGAGCGGTGACCGCTTATTAATGAGGTGGCGCCGGTTGTTCGGACAGAATTCCCGCTTCGATAAGTGGAAGGTCTGCCGGGGTTAAGCCGCCGAGCGGAGTGGCGGCAAGCTGTGTGCTCCGTAGTAAGCTTGATCGGGCGTCCTGCCGTCAAGGCTCGAGTGCGGGCGGCGGCGATTGTAGAGATCGAGATACCGTCCGATCGAGGCACGTGCGTCCGGCACGCTGTCGTAGGCGTGCAGATAGACCTCCTCGTACTTCACCGTCCGCCAGAGCCGCTCCACGAACACGTTGTCCCGCCAAGCGCCTTTGCCGTCCATGCTGATCGCGATGCCATTCGCGATGAGCACGCCGGTGAAGGCGGTGCCGGTGAACTGAGAACCTTGATCGGTGTTGAAGATGTCCGGCTTCCCGTGCCTGGCGAGCGCCTCCTCCAGCGCCGCGATGCAGAACGAGGCCTCCATCGTGATGGAAACTCGCCACGACAGCACGCGCCGCGAGAACCAGTCGAGCACGGCAGCGAGATAGACAAAGCCCTTCGCCATCGGAATATAGGTGATGTCCATCGCCCAGACCTGGTTCGGCCGCACGATCTCCATGCCGCGCAGCAGATAGGGGTAGGTCTTGTGCCCCGGCTCCGGCTTGGTCGTACGCGGACGCCGGTACAGCGCCTCGATCCCCATGCGCCGCATCAGCGTCTTGATATGACGCCGTCCGGCCTTGCTTCCATTGGCAGCCAAAAGATGGCGCAGCATCCGCGCCCCCGCGAAGGGGAACTCCAGATGCAGCCTGTCGATCTGGCGCATGAGTTCGAGATCGGCCGCCGGCACCGGGCGCGGCAGGTAATACACCGTGCTGCGCGCGAGGCCGCCGGCCTCGGCTTGTTTCGTGACGCTTAACGCATGACCGCGGTCGATCATCGCTTTGCGTTCAGCAATCCCGCCTTGCTGAGCGCGCCTTCTAAAAAATCGTTCTCCAGCGTCAGCTCGCCGATCTTCGCATGCAGCGCCTTCACGTCGACGCTGGGCGACGCCGGTGGGGCGCTGCCAACGCCGCCGAAAACGTCCGGGGCACCGCCTTCGAGCTGCGCCTTCCAGGCCGTGATCTGGTTCGGGTGAACGTCGAACTGATCCGCCAACTGTGCAATCGTCCGCTCGCCCTTGATCGCCGCCAACGCCACCTTTGCCTTGAAGGCCGGTGAGTGGTTCCGCCGTGGTCTTCTGCTCATTGCTGCTCCTGATTCGCGAGCACCAGCGTGCCCGTTGTCAGGCAGAAATTCCACTTACCGCATCGTCCGAATTTGTGGAGCCACTTCTTAACCTTCGGCATATTCCGTGACACGCCTAAAGCAACTGCTGGTTGGTTGTATAGGTGAAATTATGACCGTTCCGAATTTCGATTTCATCGCCGGTAGCTAGGAGATTAAATTTTTAGTTAGGCGGGTCTTACATGTAGTGCTGGAGAGTTTGTATGGCACACAAGAAGATATTAGTAGCCGTACTGTTCGCTTTTGGTAGCTCAATTGCTCTCGTAAATTGCTCAGGCCCAGCAGCAGCCTAACGCCAATCCCAGTCAGCCAACTCCGCTGATCACGCAGAGGATTGATGAGGCAAATCTGGTTGTCCTTGCGGGCAACACCCGTCCCGGGGCCAAAATCCCCGCCAACGACCGCCGCATCGTTTCAGACAGTTTCCCGATGCCTCACATGCTATTGCAATTACGCCGGTCCGCCGCCCAGGAAGAGGCGTTCGACAAGTTGATCGATGAGCTGCACGATCGCAAGTCGCCGACGAACTTCCATCACTGGCTGAGCCCCAGCCAGGTAGGCGCGCAGTTCGGTCCCGCGACCTCCGATATCCAGACCGTTACCGCCTGGCTTCAACAGCACGGTTTCACCGTCAATCGCGTCTATCCGAACGGCTTGGTGATCGACTATTCCGGCGCGGCTGGCCAAGTCCGCGAGGCCTTTCACACCGAAATCCACAATCTGTCGGTCGATGGCGCCGCTCATTTCGCCAATACGGCCGATCCGCAGATCCCGGCAGCGCTCGCCCCCTGGTGGCCGGTCCAGTGTCGCTGGACGACTTCAGGCCAAGAAGGCAGTTATCTAATGGCGGCTGTTCAGGAGGCTGGCAAGCCACCGGCAATTGCTACGCGGTGACACCCTCCGATCTTGCGACGATCTAAACTTCACTCCGCTATTCAACTCCGGCATCACGGGCGAGGGACAATCCATCTTCCTGATCGAAAACAGCCAAATGCGGACGGCGGATTACGCGAACTTCCGCAAGAATTTCGGCCTGAGTCAGTACGTTAGTTCCAGATCGCCGGCGCTCATGTTTATGTCGATCCATCCGGGCTGCACCAATCCCAATATCACCGGCGGCGAAATCGAAACGGCCATAGATGCCGAGTGGGCGAGCGCCGCAGCGCCTGGCGCCCAAATCTACCTGGTCACCTGCCCTGACACTGGCCCATCCAACTGCCGGGGTCTGGATCGCGCTGGAGAATCTGCTCAACAGCGACAGCGGCATCCCAACGCCGTATCCTGTCGTAAGCATCAGTTATGGGTGGTGTGAGGTGCACAACGGCTCAGCGGGCAACTCAGCCATCGCCTCGCTTTATCAGACAGCCGTCGCGGCCGGGACTTCAATCTTCGTGGCCGCCGGCGACGGAGGCGCGGCTGGCTGCGATGATAAAAATCCTATCGCCACGCAGGGCATTAACGTCAGCGGCTGGGCGAGCACACCGTACAACGTCGCGGTTGGCGGCACCGATTTCGCCGACACCTATACCGGCACGAATAGCACCTATTGGAATGGGACGAACGGCCAGTACTATGGCTCGGCTAAATCCTACATTCCGGAAATACCCTGGAACGGCACCTGCGCCGGCCAGCTGATCACTGCTTACGAAAATTATGCGGTTCCCTACGGCTCACAAGGTTTCTGCGCCAGCGCGAAGGGGCAGAAAATCCTGGCAGTATGGGCCGGTGGCGGCGGACCGAGCAGTGTGTATGTCAAGCCGAGCTGGCAGACCGGGGTTGCCGGTATTCCGGATGACGGCCTGCGCGACCTCCCCGACGTTTCTCTGTTCGCCGCCTTCGGGCCGTGGGGACATTCCTATGCCCTGTGCATGAGCGACACTCAACAGGGTGGAACTCCCTGTCTGGCAAACGGTATCCCCAGCTTTGGCTGGGGGGGAACTTCGTTCGCGGCTCCGGTTATGGCCGGCGTCCAGGCGCTGATCAATCAGCGCCTGGATAGCTCAGGCGAAGGCAACCCCAATTACCAGTTGTACCAGTTTGCCGGCCAGGATTACGGCGCGGGCGGAAGCAACAATTGCAATTCGACGTAGCGGCGCCCATCCGCCAGCTCGCTGAGAAGCAGAAAAATGTATCCGTCGTGCTTGCGGAGGTTACAGGTGTGGACCTTAAGTCCCGGACCGTTGAGGCGCACTGCGAGGATTTGGGATCGAGAAAGATATCCTTCGATTACTTGGTGGTCGCCGCAGGGATGCAACCCAGTTACTTCGGCCATAATGAGTTTGCAAGACACGCCCCCGGTCTTAAAACCCTCACAGACGCCGAGGAAATTCGTACCAAAATTCTGCGCGCTTATGAAATGGCGGAATTGACGAAATTAGAAGAGGTCGTTTTGCACGCCACGGTCACCGGACCTCGTGGCTGCCTTATGGCGTGCTATTCATCCACAAATGTAATGCTCAAGCTGGCCGATCACGAATTTCAGATCGTCAATAAATGCTTTTTACCAAATCTCCAATCGAAACAATGCGCGCGAACTTCGCAGGCTTTGCTTTCCATACCTCCGGTATGCCGCCTTCCTTGACCGTGCGCGTGGCGCGAAGCGAAGGCGATTGAGAGCGCGAAAGCGGGATGAGCCACGCCGCCGACACCCCTTTCTTTTTAATTGAGCGCGGCGGGCGATCCTATGGCTTGCAGTACAAACTGCGACAAATCTGCTTCTCAGCTCTTCATAACGGTCACCGCAGCGCCGCAATTCCGATGTCACCACGGTCTTTGCGGGAGCGAAATCGTCAGCCGGTCGAAGATGTTGAAGCCATAGTCAAAATGGCGTGGAGGCTTACATGAGGAGTGTTATTGCGGCTGTCGCGCTCGCCTTACTTGCTGTAGCAACAGGTGCAAATGCACAGACCCAACCGCAATCGCAAGGAACGCAGACCTCGACGAGCGGACAGACCCAAACTGCTCCCGGAGTAACGGACGCCGACGCCGGTTTCTTCGGGCGCCTTCGCAACTCTCTTGGTCTTGCCGGCAGCGGCAACGTTCGAAGTCCGCGGGAGCCGGAAAAGCAAGATCCGGATTTAGCGTATCAAGCCTGCTATATGAGGTGCATCAACACGGGTAACCCGACTGACTTTTGTGAAGCCAAAGCTGGCGGCTTTTGCCCAAAATAGCCAAAATGGCTATGCGGAACAACCAACCTGGCGCATGACATCATTGGAAGCCGGTCCGCGTCTTACCCTTTCTGTTCGCGAACGCAGAAGCGCGCCCGCCGAATCGGAACGGCGCTATCGAGGCGCTAAGCTAAGATTGCACTGAAATAACGAATGGCGGCTATTCCTTCGAGGCGCCGGTGCGACGCTCCGGCCGATGTTGATGGCTGATGGATGAGCCGAAGCGCCACAGCTCAACGCTATCGGCCCGGAGGTGACGGCAGGATGAATAGAGGCGGGCCGCGGTTTTTTATTGCGATAATATAGGGTAACGCCAGAGCACCATTTCGTGGCCTTGTGGCCTGCCTGGAGGTCATGATTGACCGTAATTTGCGCTTATTGGCGGCACAGCTAGGCTTGGACCTGCTCATTCGCCGGTAAGCACAACCGCTGGCACACCCGAAGCAAGGCCAGCGGTTTTATTGCTGCTTCGCCATCAATTGCGGAGGTTCTGGGTTAAGAGCGCAGCGGCGCCTGGGCGCGAGCGGTGCTGTCCGGATGGGTTTTCCTTTTGCTATCGCGTCTGCAACACCATCGCACCCAACGGATGCAGGTTCTTCTCGCAGCTCGATATTCCGGACGGCGTCGCCCTTATGCAGATCGCCCTCAATACGGCGGCTTCTGGCGGCTCCGATAAGGAAAGCATCAGCTCGATCCGGTTTAACGCCCCGCGGACCTATGACCGCCAGAACCGCAACGTGACCGAGAACGAATTCGAGCAGACGCTCACTTCGTTGTACTCTTCGGTAATTCAGTCCGTGTCGGTCTGGGGCGGGGAGAAGAACACAACGCCTGTCTATGGGAAGGTCTATATCTCGGTGAAGCCCGTCAATGGCTTTACGCTTACAGACTCCCAGAAGGCAGCCATGGCAGCGGCGCTTCAGCCCTACAACATCATGGCGATCGAGACCGTCTTCGTCGATGCCACCTTTTCCTACATCGTGCCGCAGGTGAATGTCTGGTTCAATTCGCAGCTAACGTCGCTCACTGCACCGCAGCTCCTGTCCGAGATTTCGACCACGATCCAGAACTTCGAAACCAATACGCTGGGTGCCTTCAAGGCGCCATTCTATTTCTCGCGCTTCACGAGCGCCATCGACGCCACAGACGCATCGATCCTCGGCAATGACACGCACATCCTGCTTCAGAAGCGGTTCACGCCGCAGTTGAACTCGTCATTCACCTATTCGCTGAACTTCCACCAGCAGCTCGTGAACCCCTATCCTGGCTTCCTGGGTTGCGTTTCATCCAACGGCTTCCGTGTTCCGCTCTATTCCCAGACCGTCTCCATGGGCGCCTTCACCCAGGACGAAGTCATCCAAGGGCAGACCTCGGGTGGGACGGGCTAATCTCATCGAGATGTGTCGAACTCTGCGCAACACGAACTCGGTGATATGGCCAGGGAACTTCGAAAGGCATTAATCGCCTCACTTGATAGCCAAATGCCAGCTTTTCTCGCTCCCCCTCGCGGGTGCGCCACTACCCTTTACCACCTAGGCTTTTCAGATATGCAATGAGGGAACTTACGTCTTCCGCTTGAAACCGCCACTGCGGCATATCCGGATGCCCGACGATCATCCCCTCGCCAAGAATTTCTCTCAAGTTGGTGGCGCTGCGATCAGCAACGATTTGCCGAAAGGGAGGGGCATCCGCGTGAGGGCTATCTCCCTTCGGTCCTATGGCATGACACCGGACACAAAACGTTTGAGCAATCTGGCGCCTGCGTCTAGGGAGGCAGCTTGGGCATGCCCGGCAAGTTGCGTATAAGCAGACAGGGCGGCAATGAACGGTATGATGGTCCTCATGGTTTCCCCTCAAGCTCTCGCAAACCGCCCGCTCCACGGATGAATTGATGGCGTCGCTTCAGGGTGTGTCTTGAGGAAGTGATGTAGGACGTGCAGTAATGATAACACGTGCTGCCCATCACCCCTGAGCTGAGCCTCCCGGACATCATCGACAATCATGTCACAGACTTTGTGGGCTCCGCGCTCCTGACATAAAAGGTAGCTGGCAAGAGCTGTGGCCGCGATTTCAGGCGCATGTTCGTGTTCGGCGATGGCCAGAACCTCCTCCCTGGTCAAGCCGCAGGAGTCGATGCAATCGGCCAGTGCGATCATCAGTTCGATGCCTCTTCTTTTAGTCCCCCTGCCAGGCGATAAAAGCTGTGTTTTGGACCCCGGAAGTCCGGCTCGACCACGCAGCAATAACGATTGATGACAACGAACTCGGCAAGCGGTTCCAGTCCAGGCTTTCAACAATGTAGCCAAGGTTTGCTTATGTACGAGAGCTTGTTGTTAAGTCTTGCGTCGAGCTACTCATTTTCTTGGGGGATAAAGGTGTGAAAATATCTGCGAGAACCGGAACCACATTGCATACATAAATTACTCAACGTACCCTGCGCTTGCGGGGAAGGATCGCTGGTCACCGCCCATACTCACCAGCGGTCTTTCGCCACTCTATCGGTGAATTGGCGATGCTGCGGGATGGTGTTTCCTTCCGCGGACTCCACTCCAGACAAGCTTGGGGTGCTACTCGCCTTCATGCTTTCATAATCCGCAACTATTTTTTTTGACACGCCCAACTGATCCCTCGAACGGGCGTGGTCAGGCGGATTAGGCATGCGTAGAACCCCGCACAGTCTGTCTAATCCGCTTTCATCTCACGTTTAACGGGACTTGAGCGTGCCCCGAGTGCCGCGCGCAGGAAGGCTTCGAGATATTTGCATTTTACTGCATAGTATTTCGCCGCTTTAGAAACGACCTAGCCTAAAAGTCGCCAAATAACTACACACCAGCATGGCTTAGAAGCGATTAGAAGCAAAGAATTAGTAGAAGTATTATCATAATCGAGTAAGCTTCTTGGGAAGTGCTTTAAAAATAAAGCGACACATCGGGAAAAGACAGCTATGGCTAGAGCCACAATCACAACAACAAAGCAACAAACCTCAGACCTTGACTTCTCTGCCTATTCATTACCCAAGCTGTTGAAGGTCAAGAAGGAGATCGAAACCGAGATCCAGTCGCGTCAGGCAAAAGAGTTTGAGGAACTGCGTGCGAAGGTAGCAGCGACAGCGCAAACGTTCGGCGTGTCCATCGAGGAAATCATGGGGCTTTCACGTCCTGGAAAGCGATTGACAAGACATCCCAGGGGAAAGCAGCCTGCTCGGTATCGAGGACCCAATGGTGAGGAATGGTCAGGCAGAGGACCGTCTCCACGCTGGATGAAGCCCTTGCTGGCGGCGGGAAAAACCAAGGACGATTTCTTGATTAGGTAGACGACAATCATCCGAAATAGAGCGAACCCTTACTGACAGATTGCGTTTCTGAACGTCTCGCATTTACGCTTTTGCTCTTCACTCGATTATGGATGACACTGCGGCCATCGCGACCCCAGTTACAGTGGTGGTTCTATGTGGTGGGAGTGTCCTATTTACCTCCGAGGTCCGGGCGCCGTCAAAATTAGCGCAAGCGTATCCCTTATCACTATCGAGGGTGTGCGGGAGGGTTTGACGCTTCGTCTTACTCTCGGTGTGCTTCTGCTTCTTGGCACGTCTGCATCCCTACTGTCGTCAGCACGCCGCCGGCCAAGGCTATTCCCATCCAAAACGAGACGAGCGTTCCATTCAAAACAGCACCTGCCAACGCGTTTGCAGCCAGCAGCAACACCGGTCTTTTAGACGGCGTCCAGAGGCAAATCGCACCAAGAACAATCGTTAGGAATGAAAAAGCGAACTCCGCGCCATTCAAGCAAAGCAAACAACGGGACACGATCCGCGAATGCCCCTGAAACGATTAACGTGATTATTGCCGCCATAACACCGCATATCCCGGCAGCAATCGCTATTAGTGCGCCTGTTTTTCTCATGGCGAAATGCCACGCGCCGATGTTGTCTTCCATTCAAACTGTAGACGCGGGCGGTGAATAGGGGCTTGCAGCTAAATTTGAAAGTTTTCCTAAGTTTTAGCATGCCTGCCGCGCCGGTCTGAGAGCGTTTGACCCCGAAGCCCATTGTGAGTAAGTAGCTATTTACACAGACCGTCTCGATGACAGGAAAGCCCGAAGAATCCGACCATATTTCTACCGGCGAGTGCGCAGGTTATCTCGCCGGCGAATGGGTGGTCTGGCGGCGGGACGACAACGTCAACGAGTTTATCCTTGAGGCGGAGCTTGCCTATGAAGATGCAAAATCGCTTGCTTCAAAGCTGGAAGGGAAGCCGTATCCACGCCGCGCGGGACCGTTTCCGCCGCACAAGAGCAATCGGGACGAGGGTTCCGCGTGAAGGCGGCGTGCTTAACGGAGGAGGCCCTTTGGGACCGTCGCTCTATCCTGGGTGATACGCGGCCCAAAGAAGCTAACCGCATTTCAGGCTGCACACAACCATTACAAATACTTAGTGTCTTATTAACAAGCGGTATTAAATATCACATCAGATCGGCGGTGCCTCGAAAAATTATCATTATCCATCAATTGATGGATCCCCGCCCAAGGCCGCCACGGCGAACGCCGTAGCTATGGCAAGACGCGGACCGCGAACTCTAATTCCAAAGCGCTGGAGCAGACGTCGTCACCGGGTGAACCGATAATCGCGTATATCATCTTTCTCGTTTCTAAGGCGCCTTTCCGCGCTAATAGCCAAACGGCCGTAGTCCTCTGAGGTGGCGCCGGTTGTTCGGACAGAATTCCCGCTTCGATAAGTGGAAGGTCTGCCGGGGTTAAGCCGCCGAGCGGAGTGGCGGCAAGCTGTGTGCTCCGTAGTAAGCTTGATCGGGCGTCCTGCCGTCAAGGCTCGAGTGCGGGCGGCGGCGATTGTAGAGATCGAGATACCGTCCGATCGAGGCACGTGCGTCCGGCACGCTGTCGTAGGCGTGCAGATAGACCTCCTCGTACTTCACCGTCCGCCAGAGCCGCTCCACGAACACGTTGTCCCGCCAAGCGCCTTTGCCGTCCATGCTGATCGCGATGCCATTCGCGATGAGCACGCCGGTGAAGGCGGTGCCGGTGAACTGAGAACCTTGATCGGTGTTGAAGATGTCCGGCTTCCCGTGCCTGGCGAGCGCCTCCTCCAGCGCCGCGATGCAGAACGAGGCCTCCATCGTGATGGAAACTCGCCACGACAGCACGCGCCGCGAGAACCAGTCGAGCACGGCAGCGAGATAGACAAAGCCCTTCGCCATCGGAATATAGGTGATGTCCATCGCCCAGACCTGGTTCGGCCGCACGATCTCCATGCCGCGCAGCAGATAGGGGTAGGTCTTGTGCCCCGGCTCCGGCTTGGTCGTACGCGGACGCCGGTACAGCGCCTCGATCCCCATGCGCCGCATCAGCGTCTTGATATGACGCCGTCCGGCCTTGCTTCCATTGGCAGCCAAAAGATGGCGCAGCATCCGCGCCCCCGCGAAGGGGAACTCCAGATGCAGCCTGTCGATCTGGCGCATGAGTTCGAGATCGGCCGCCGGCACCGGGCGCGGCAGGTAATACACCGTGCTGCGCGCGAGGCCGCCGGCCTCGGCTTGTTTCGTGACGCTTAACGCATGACCGCGGTCGATCATCGCTTTGCGTTCAGCAATCCCGCCTTGCTGAGCGCGCCTTCTAAAAAATCGTTCTCCAGCGTCAGCTCGCCGATCTTCGCATGCAGCGCCTTCACGTCGACGCTGGGCGACGCCGGTGGGGCGCTGCCAACGCCGCCGAAAACGTCCGGGGCACCGCCTTCGAGCTGCGCCTTCCAGGCCGTGATCTAGTTCGGGTGAACGTCGAACTGATCCGCCAACTGTGCAATCGTCCGCTCGCCCTTGATCGCCGCCAACGCCACCTTTGCCTTGAAGGCCGGTGAGTGGTTCCGCCGTGGTCTTCTGCTCATTGCTGCTCCTGATTCGCGAGCACCAGCGTGCCCGTTGTCAGGCAGAAATTCCACTTACCGCATCGTCCGAATTTGTGGAGCCACTTCTCTCTACAAGACGCGAAAGTATCTCAAGTTTCTCTTGATCAATTGTCTGCTCGGCGATCTTGCGCGCTTGGCGCTCCCGCAAGCGCCAGTAATTTGGATCTTCCATTTGGGAAAGAAGGGTCATGAGTGAGTCTTTCGATGCCAGCAAAAGCCTATGACTTGGCCATCGCGCGTCAACAGGAGGACGCATTGTCAGACGGCGTAGGCGAGCGCCCCGAACCGACTAGTAAAGCTCGCCTATAGCCGCTCCTTTAAAGCCAAGCGGGCAAGCCGCCGAAGCGGCGCCTGAAGCACGCTACCTCGCTCCATCAATGCCCCCGTTTACATTCTCTCCGCGCCGCGTCGATTATATGTCGTAATACCGCTTTAACACTTATTAACAAAGTCTAGCCATACTGTTGTTATGCCGACGCAGGCACCCGTATCACATCACGCCGACCTCTATGGATATTGGCTCACCAAGCGTGGCCCCCGCACGATGCCTGCGCGTAGCGAATTGGACCCGGCCGATATTCCAATGCTGCTCCCTATCTGATGATCGTCGGAAAGGAGGGTAATCAATTCCGCTACCGGCTTGTCGGGACTGCCGTTGTGCAAGCCGTCGGGTACGATGCTACCGGGACCACCGTCGGTTCCTATCTGCTGGCACCGGAGCACGCTGTTGAGGCGCGAGCGATATTTGAACGCGCTTTCACTCTCGCGCATCCAATCTTCGCCACGGGTGGGTTCATTTTGAAGTCAGGTGCCGACGTCACTATGTCACTGCTCGCATTGCCGCTCTCCAACGATGGGGTAGCGGTAAACATGACCATCTCCACACTCGTCGCCCGCTTCAATGCCTCTCTTATGGCCGGCCGCGATTGGCTGAGAGGGTTGCCGGTGAAGGTGTGTGATATAGTCGATGTCGGGAGCGCCGAACATCTCACGAAGCTCTGTCTCGAATGGGAACAGCGTGTTGGTACCGAGCCCGCAAACGAAGGCCCTGCGCCATTCTATTCTCCCGTAATCCACAACCCGCCTTCCGCCAGGGCGCTATAAATCGCTGAAAGCGCGGGCGTTGTGTAATCGCTAAGGAGGAACGCCTCGTTGCCCGGGAAATCGCTGCCGCCGAACACAAGCAGAAACTCACAACCTTCTTGGAGCCTTTGGCCGGGCTTCGCTGCCTCGCAAGCGATGGATAATTAGCGTTCAGCCAGTACCGCTACTGGCCCCTGAACGCCGCACCATGATAAGTTGGAACACTTTGGCTAGGATGCCTTTCGCAAATCGCAGCGCCACGATCCCTTCTCAGTGGGCCGATAAATGCGAAAGCCTGGTGCGCGTCTCGATTCGTCTTCGTGGACGGAATGCTCGCTAATAAGCCTTTGAACCGCGTCTCGATTCGTGCGGAGGGAGAACTCTCTGCCGCTCTTATCGCGCCGCACAACCGGATCGCCACTCGCCTCTCTCAAGGTAATATAGTCATTTTGAAGGGTCCGTGGATCCCATTCCCATTGGATATAGCGGCCTTCGACTGCGACTAAGTCTTGAAGGAGGTCACTGGAAAGCATTTCACGCATAGCGCTCTCCGCTTTCTTGCCTCTGTCAAATATAGCACGATTCAATTCTCGCGCTTAGGATTAGGCCGATCGCCGCATAATTTGCCTATACACATAAAGGCGCGTAAGATGAACACTTGTGCAAGTAACAGAGAAGCGCGCGGATATGGGCGTTCAGATTGTTATGGATAGCGGTGGCGACACGCGGCACGAGTTTGATGTTTCTGACTTGGCGTCAATCGCACTTGCGGAAAAGCGCTTCCAAGAACTGACGGGCAAAGGCTTCCGAGCCGTCGCGCTTGGCAAGGAAGGAGCCTCGGGCGAACTGATCGGCACGTTCGATCCGAACGTTGAACAGATGCTCTTTATTCCGCAGTTAAAGGGCGGTTAATGGTACGCGTTCGCCGTATCTTGATGGACATGTTTCATCGGTCAATTAGCGGGCACAGCCAAGCAGATGCGCCACTTCATCACCCGCATTTTCATCGGCGAGCCCTTCGAACGCTTTCTCCTGTGGGGGTCTCCCGCCTCTTACGAAGCACGTGTACGCGGCCTTCGTCTTCTTGAAGAGAACCTTTCCCCTGCTCAGCGCGAGCAATATGACAGGTACGGTTATTTTGATGTCACCGGCGGCGAAACCGGCAGGCGCTACCGGATCAAGAATAGGTTCCAAGTCAATGTTGAGCAGCTCGACAAGAAAGGAAGAGCCGTGCGCTTGCTGTGCTTCATGCCAGAGGGCGAGCTTGTGCTGGGCGACGTCATGCTTGCCCAGAAACTGGCACTTGAGCTGTTCGAGTCAGACACGCTTAAAGTCGCCAACGAGTTCTGCCCCGATCCTTATCGGTTCGCTCCGATGCCGTGAACACCGCAGCTCACTGAAAGCAGTGGTCGCGGTCGAGCGGCAGCATAGCGCCCTCTTGCCATTAGTCTCGCCGCCTCCACTGGTGCGCCCCATCACAACGAATTTGGATTCAGCCGTCGCCTTAGCCATAACCCCGAAATGCATCGCCCATGGGTGCTAGCGCCTGAGGCCGTTCGCCCGTCACCGATGCGGATTTTCGCAGCCCGTTACGAAATGCAGGCGATCCGCACCGGGGGCCATGGACCGCGCACTTATGCGAAGCTGGCCATCAGCAGTACACCCAGGGCGCGGCTAGCACGGCCCTAGACTGACTTTTTTTGAACGTTGGGCGTCGAGAATCTGAGTCCCACGATATAGCGCAGAGAATGTGCGCGCTGGAAAGAAAAGGGCAGCCGAAGCGACCCTTCCGTAGTGCCTGCCCCACGCGTTTATTTAGCGAAATGGCTGTGGGAACTTTTTCCCTAGGGCGATATGCGCTGGTTCAGCTATGAACCCCGCCATGGTCATCGATACGCGCGAGGCCGCGACGCCCGCTTCGCCCCTATCAAGATAGGATAACGGAGGTTCGAGGTTCGGCGGATGCCGCCGGCGATTTGATGCAAAATCACGAGCGAATTCCCGGCAAGCAAAAGCTTAACAACAACAAGTCCGCCGCCGTCAAGGATAGAAAGATCGCCGCGATGCGCTCGGCCCCGCTATCCTCGACGCGCTCCGCCGGTTTGGCACTGCATGGGCGCTTGTCCAGGAGCGAGTTCAAGGCTGCGGACAGGGATAGCTACGGCACGCTCAGCAGGGACGAATACCTTGCAGCCGTGCACACGCGCTTCAACGCGGCAGACGTTAATGGCGAAGGCCCGGTAGTTGCTGTGAAGTGTGGATCGGCTCCCAATCCGGGTCTAACTCATTCTCGATGAAGTTGTTTGATGGCTGGTCTCTGTTTAACGGCAGGATGAGCGGCTGGTAAAGCGTTACATCCGCCGCCGTCAAGGATGGAAAGATCGCCGCGATGCGCTCGGCCCCGCTATCCTCGACGCGCTCCGCCGGTTTGGCACTGAGAGCCTTGCGGGCTTCAGTTACGCCTTCTTCAGCCGTTCCTGGGCCTTTCGAGCCGCAGCATAAGCCTCACGCGCCAGAACGACCCAGGGTGTTATCACCCCGGCCGCTGCCGTCTCCGCATCCCGCTTGCCGCCGGTATGTCCCAGACCGCCTTCACCTATAGTTTCTATGTGCCGGGCTCGACGGGTTCGGATCAAACGAACTTTTCGTGGTCTTCACTGATAACCTGACGCCATGATGCGGCGGCGCTGTCTTCGGTGCGACTGGTGAGAAGTGGGAGAAAGTCTGAGGAAGCCAAAGCTAAGCAGCTAAAAGCGGCTCACAAAATGAAGATCTTTTGGAGATGGGGATCGATATAGCGGCTTCGACACTGGTGCCGCCGGAGGCGGCAAGCCGTATGCAGGCCGCGC
>CAWFHI010000002.1:0-229668 GCA_963815605.1 uncultured Alphaproteobacteria bacterium
TTCCCAAGTAGGCAGCCGGGGACAGTGCCGGAAAATCGTCTCGAGGAACGAACTTTGGGAAGGTTTGTTGGACCGTGCTCTCGGCGAGGATCGTCCTTAAGGTGATTCCGCTGAGCGCAATTGCCCAGTGTATTCTGGCGAACGATATCCGAATTGGAGCCAGCTATGAGCCAAGTTCAAGTCGGACAGGAAAGCTATCAGATGCCGCCGAAAGACGGGTTTACCGTCGCACACTTTCTAACCGTCGCCGACGTCGAGCGATCGCTTCGATTTTACGAAAAGGTCTTCGGAGGCCGCATTCTGAGCAGAGGCGACAGCAGGGCGCGCCGGGATACATCCAAATCGCGAACACGTGGCTCCTTGTCAACCCCGGGGGCGGTCCGACGCCCGACAAACCAACGGTAACGCTCAGCGTCCCCCCCGACCCCGATAAAGTCAGTAGCTTTATGAATATCCGCGTTGCCGATATTCAAGCGTGCTATGAACTGTGGCGAAGTCGGGGAGCCGAGTTTATCACTGAGCCAAAGGAGAAGTACGGCGAGACGCGCTGCTACATTCGCGATCCTGATGGCTATATTATAGAAGTCGGGCAGCGCAAGCCGGACTTCACCTACGCCTAAATTGGCGGAAAAAGTTCGTTGATGTTTTACTCGAAGTGCTCGCCATTGTTTTCGCGGCTATAAATCAGGTTGCCTATCCCTTTAAAACCTATGGTGACAATTCAAATTCGCCACGAAAAGCTTTGAGCCATGGTCAAGTTTTAGGGCGGTAACTGGCGTTTGGAGAAGCGCTGTTAGAGGCTTCGCGATATGACAACCACCCATCATCTGGAATCCTTACCGGATCGCGCTGCGATGGAGTCGATGCGGTCGAAGCTTTTGCCCATGAAAGGAAGTGTTGATGGTCCATCCGCGCGAGAACTACTCGAACATCTGATGGAGAGCACACCTGCGGCGCTAGGCGTCGCTTACGAGGCTGCGTCAATCGGAGGCGTGCCGGGATGGTGGTGTCTGCCCAGCGACGCGGCTCCTCATTCGGCTATCTTGTATTTTCATGGCGGCGGCTACGTCGTAGGGTCAGCGCGCGCCTACCGGCACTTCGCCGGACAGTTCGCTGCCCGCGCGAACGTATCCACCTTCGTGCCCGATTATGGGCTTGCGCCCGAACGCCCTTTTCCAGCGGCGATCGATGATGCGGGCGCCTCCTATGCAGGCCTCCTCAATCAGGGTTTCAGTAAAATCGCCTTGGCGGGAGACTCCGCAGGAGGCGGTCTCGCTCTCGCTATGCTATCGCAGGCCGTCGCGCAATCGCGGGCTGGCGCCTGGCCGCGCCCCAGAGGAGCGGCCGTGATATCGGCTTCGACTGACTTGGCGCTCACGGGTGAGAGTATCGAGACGCGGGCGGAAGCGGATCCCCTTTCCACTCGAGGCTCGCTAACTTCGTTGGCGCGCTTTTACCTTGCGGGACATGACCCGCGAGACCCGCTTGCTTCTCCCTTATACGGAGACCTTGGCGGATTGCCGCCCGTTATGATGCATGTCGGCGAAGACGATATTCTTCTGGACGATTCCGTTCGTTACGCCCAGCGCCTGGAGGGCGAAGGTGGGACTGCCCACCTCCACATTTGGGCGGGAATGATGCACGTTTTCCCCTCCAACCTCGCAGTTCTAGAGGCTGCGAATGAGGCGCTCGACGATGTTGGCGATTTCCTCAAGCAGCAATTCAGCGGTGATACTTAGACGCCCGGCGATAGCGCTAATGCGGTATCGTTCCTCGCTGGTCCGGATGGCGGTTGTGCGCTCGTCGCCAGGGAATTACACCCGGCAAATTCGCGCAAGCATGAACAAATGGCAGTAATATTACAAAAGCAAAGCTAGGGTCTGCGTGCGGACACCGCGTTCCATGATGTAAAAGAAGTTCTAGCAAGGAAGCACAATGACGAGCCTAACGAGCTTTGAAGCTGACATTCGTCCGCTTTTCACAGAACGTGACATTCAGGGGATGAGTAAGGCGTTCAACCTAGCGAGTTATGACGAGGTAAAGGCGCACGCAGCCGCCATCTACGACCGCATTCGAGGAATTGGTGGCAATGTTATGCCGCCTCCGCCGCCAAGAGGAGAAGGCCCTTGGCCTCAATTTAGCATCGATCTATTCGCTAAATGGTTAGCTGACGGCTGCCCCCCATAGAGTATCTCACATCGGTACCACGGCTTCTGGCGCCACACAGGCTTCAGTCTTTGCCGCCTTCCGATCATAACAAGTGATTTGTTGGACGATCCGCACTATCCCTCCAGAGGCTCAACTACCGTAGGGAAAATCTAAGCTTTAGCCCTATCATGCCTGCGTATGTCCTCTTCTACACAAGACATTGCGGTTGTGTTTCCGCTGCTGGTGGCGCTGGTGGCGACCCTAACAACAATTGTAATCCACGGTTTAGCCCTAATAGCGGTCCTTTATATCGTTAGCCGAGAATACCGCCTTGGACGCGCGGGCATGCGGTTCTGGAGAGACCTGGCCATCATAGCCACGGTCACGCAGGTCGCCCTGATGGCCCATCTGGTGGAGGTAGCGATCTGGGCGGCGGTGTTAATGCTCGTTGGCCCTTCGGGTATTGGAGCTTTTGTGGCCATCGCCGATAACTGGCTGGACGCTGGCCAGCCTATCGCTTGCGGAAAACCACCTGTCCAACTTGAAAGCCGCAGCCGTCGAACATCGCCTCGCACATCGCCAGATAGAACAGCCACATGCGGCGGAAGCGGTCATCGTAACGCTGGCTATCGAGCCGGCCCAAATTCCGGCAGAAATTAGCCCGCCAGCGCCGCAGCGTTTCAGCATAGTCGGACGGTGGCTGCAAATAGGGCGGGCAGTCGGGTATTAGTCCTTCCTTTGCGGCCGCATCGAGCATCTCAACCAGATCCGGAATGCGCCCGCCGGGAAAGATATGCCGTTGCAGCCAGACGCTGTTAATTGTGCCGCCTGCTGCATTGGCCGCGTTCATGATCGTATGGATTAGCGCCTTGCCGCCGGGCGGAGCTGGTCTCGAACCGCGGCGAAATAGGCGCGGTAATTGGCGTCGCCGGCATGCTCGGACATGCCGATGGATAAGATCCGGTCGTAGTTCTGGGGGTGCCGCGCGGCGTGTTCGCGATAATCGGCCAGGAAATATTCCGGCGGCTGGGCGTCGTGCGAGGACCGCTCGATCGCGGTCCTGAACTGATTTCGGCGAGCGTGATGCCATGGACAGTTGCGGCTCCGGTTTCGGCGGCGATTGTCCGGCATGCCTGCCCCAACCGCAGCCTATGTCCAGCACGCGCATGCCGGGGCCGATGCCGAGCCGGCGAATGGTGGTGTGCAGCTTGTTGATCTGAGCCTCGCGCAGCAACATTTCGGGCCTATCGAAAAAGGCACAAGAATAAACCATGCCTTCGTGAGCATGAGTTCGTAGAGGTCGTCGCTGATATCGTAGTGATACTGAACGTTGCGGCAGCTCGCCTCGGGGTCCCAGCGGTGAACGCCCAGATCTTTGCGCAGCGTCCAGATCCACAGCCACGCAGGGGGCCGGACAGGAGCCTTTGGTAGTTCCGCGCCATCATGGTCACGAAGGCGCCGAGATCGCCCTTGGTTATGTCCCATTTACCGTCCATGAACAGCTCGCCGGCTCCGGGGTCCGGATCGATCGCGATGCGCCACATCACCTTGGGATCGGCGATGCGAATGTCGAGCTCTTGCGGTCCCCGCCCGGCGGTCAGTTTGTCCTGTCGCCGCGCAGGAAATATGCAGGCGGCAATCTTTCAGGACACGGCTCAACAGGAAGCGTGACAAGCCGAGCCTCACGAAATCGACGGCGCGGCTTTGCTTCGAACTCATCTCGATCGTGGTGAGCCCACTCACTGTGACACACGCCGGCAGTTTTATTCAGCGATCTGAGGCGATTGTGCCTAACTGTGCGGCGCCGTTCAACCGCGCGGGTGTAACAACCTATAGTCGCGCTGGAGGCCACAGGGGCCTTATGGATGGGATTTGATCCGCCCGCTCATAACCGGCAAGGGCAATATCGGCCCGCGCCAGCGCCGGCCACAAAGGTTTGGAGGGAGTGACAGATCTCTACGCGCTGAGAGTCATCGAGATGTTTTAAACTCCCGGACCTGCTACACTCCTGCTGTATAAGGGAGTTGGATCGCATGGCGAAGGTTCTCTATGACCGCGACGGGCGCATTGCACGCATAACCCTCAATCGTCCTGTACTGAATGCGATCGACGACGAGTTGCCGGTAGAACTTGCCGAGGCGGTTGCGAGAGCGGACGGCGATGGCGCGGTTCACGTCATCGTGCTCTCCGGGGCGGCCGCGCGTTCTGCGCGGGCTACGATCTCACATATTATGCCCAGGCTGCCGAAACAACAAGGGCGTGAGGATATGCCATGGGACCCCATGAAGGATTACGCCTTCATGATGCGGAATACCGAGCTTTTCATGAGCCTGTTCCGCTCCAAGCGGCCGGTCATCGCCAAAGTACACGGCTTCGCGGTAGCTGGCGGGTCCGACATCGCCTTGTGCTCCGATATCGTGATCATGGCCGAAGACGCTCTAATCGGTTACATGCCCGCCCGCGTCTGGGGCTGTCCCACCACAGCCATGTGGTTATATCGCTTGGGGCCGGAGAAGGCCGAGCGGATGCTTTTCACCGGCGATAAGATTAACGGCCGTGAAGCGGAGAAACTCGGCCTTGTCCTGAAAGCTGTCCCCTCTGAGCAATTAGACGAGGAAGTTGAAGTACTCGCCCACCGCATCGCAAGCGTTCCCCAGAACCAGCTCATGATGCAGAAACTCATGATCAATCAGGCCCTCTATAATATGGGGCTGCAGACGACGCAAATGATCGCAACGGTGTTCGACGGGATCACGCGCCACAGTCCAGAAGGCCTGAACTTCAAGCAGCGCGCGGAAGAAAAGGGCTGGAAGCAGGCTGTTGATGAGCGCGATCAAGGCACGTTCGATTGGACAGCTAATGCGCCGATGCCGCGCAATAGGTAACGTCGGCAGGAATATTGGCGGCCAATCCATCTCCATCTCGATGCGAACGGCGAATTTCTCGAGCAGGTGTTTGACCTTTCCCTCTGGCCCAAGCAATTTTCAAGTTATTGAAGGTTCAGGCTGGCCTACAAAGCCTCGTGCGAAACTTCTGGAATTGGCCCACATTCACCGTCTGGATCATTCTTCCGTCGCGGCAGCTAAGGGATCCAAAACCGGTCGAGCCAATCCAACAAAGTTTTCTGAGCCCGATAGACCGCTTCCGGCCTTCAGCACATAGTCAAGAATTTCGGGTAAAGTAAAAAGATAGATTGCCCTCCTCCGCGTCGGAATTGTGGCATTTCGTCGAGACGGGTCGATAGCGGAATCGGAGTTTCCATTCGCCAATCATGCGGCGAACAGCGGCTTTCGGATCAAAAACCTGCCCATGATCATTGACTATCGCAATTCCTTGCTAGCCTGATGCCAAGGGTGCACGAAGGTAAATTGCGATAATTGGTCGTCTATGGTTTCGTGCCCCGTGATCGATCTTGAAGGGCGAACAAGCAACCGCCATTGCTTTTTCTGAGCGCTCGCAGGGCCGTGCCAGAGACTCCGAGCCCCATAGAATAAAAAATGAGGAAACCCCATGCCGAAGCGTTTTATCGCATCCCTCTCTGTTGCGGCAATTGCTCTCGCCGCAGGAAGCGCCTATTCGCAGGCCCAGTTTGGGACTGCCGCTGAAGCCGGTGCTATAGAAAAAAAGGCTGTGGCGGAGCTGAAAGCAAACGAAGCCGCAGCGCTCGAGAAGTTCAACAGCGCGACGGGCGGCTTTCGCGACCGTGATCTCTATGTGTTCTGTTACAACATGACGAGCGGCGCGTTCACCGCCCACATCAACAAGGCGCTGATTGGAACGGATGTCCGCACGCTGAAAGAGAAAGACGAAGCTCGCCGCTCGGCCAGAGGATCTTCGACCAGATCAAGGCCCGCCGAGGGGACGATCACCACAATGTCCTACAATTTTCCGAAGCCCGGAACTCAGAACCCGTGGGAGAAAAGGAACTTACGTGGCCCGCGTTGGCAACCAGGGCTGCGGCGTCGGCTATTATAAGTAATTTCGTATACTCGCGGTTCGGCCGGCAAAACCGGCCGAGCCAGTTTATCTCAAGGGACCACGCGCGATGCTTCGATTAGCTGGAGAGGGTCGAAAGCGAATATCGCAGTGGAATTTTTGAGTACCCGCTCTGCCACCGAAAGCAGAAATGGCCCTCGACGCATCCACCGCGATCGTGACCACCGCCTGCCGTCGGCCCACCCTGCAGCGGATGAATTTCTAACGGTAACCCTCGCCGTCCCCCGTGACGAGGCGTTCGATCAGAGGAATTGACGTAAGCAACATATAGATCGACGCTAAGACGACCTCCATCATCTTTGCGATCCGGATGAACGCTGAAGCGTTCCCGGGACGACTTTGATATCGCTCAGTGTGGGCTCATGCGGGCGGATCCCGGATGCCCAGGCACTTTGAAGCGCTTCCCGGTATCCACGATCTGGTTGCCGTTCACCTTTAGGATGGAAAAGTCGCTGTCGAGATAATTGCCGATCAGCAAATACTTCCCATCGGGGGTGAAAACCGCGGCTTCAGGCAAGCCGCCGACCTCGATGTCCTGGGTTTTGGTGACTTTCTTGCCATCAATGCGCAATACCGAAACGCTGCCGTTCCTGTGATAAAAGAACGCATTTTTGTTATTGGAACCGCGTAAGATCACGGAAACGGCAATGTTGCCCTTTGGGAGTGGCAAGCCCTTCGGGGCCGTCGCCAACAACGACCTGATCAATCTCGCGCGGCGGGTTTGCTGTGAGGTCTATCACACCCGCCGTGTCGATATTGCCGTCCGAGGAACCCGCATTGCCGTTGTTGGACGTAATCGCAAGGCTGCCGTTCGGGGTCACGGCGACATTATAGGGAAATAGGCCAACCAACATGTCGAGCTTGTTGTAAGTGACCTTGCCGCCATCGACCTGCAGGATGAAAACCTTGTTCGCGACCGCCTTTGTTGCAACCGCGCGTTTGCCATCGGGCGTGAACGTGACGTGAGACACGGAATCGCCCATGGCCACCGTGTCGATGATTTTCACCTCAGTTCCATTGATGGAAAGCACGCTGATGGAGTTATCGCCGCGATTGGCAACAAGAGCGAGCTTCCCGTTCGGGCTGATGCTGAGGCCCGATGGTTGCTTGCCGCCTGTCAGCGTCGCCGCCAATTTTGGCGGGTTGGACTTCAAATCGATGACGTAAATCTTATTGTCCGGACCTTGCTTCAGCACGTCGCCATCTTTCGTCACATCGATAGAATCCGCGACAATGGCGATCGAGCCGGTTGGATCGATGTCGAGATTGACCGGCGGTCCGATGACTGAGTTTTTGAGCGGAAGGTTCGCTACGATTTTGGGAGCTTCGGGATTGGCAAGGTCGATTATAAGACCAAATCCTTGCCGGGAGGCGACAGGACGGGTTTGCCGTCGTCGTCCCAAAGCAGTTTCTCGTCATTGCCGACAATCATATAGGGCGCGGCCTGACTTGCCTTTTTGCGCCGCGAAGATCGGGAAAAGCGCCGCTGTCAGTACAATCAGTGATTTTTTCACTTTCTTCCTCCCTTTGGGCAGCGTTACCGGCGGTGCCCGGCTGATTTATATCATGGGCTGGTCTCCTACGCGTTCCTCCGATCGGCGAATGTGCACGGAAATTCGTGTTGCAACGGTAAATCGCCGCTATAAGATCCAGAAGCAGGCATGGCGGTTTAAGCAGTCTGCGAAACCCGCCATTTCCGCAAACGGCCTAAACCAGAGATCCTATCTGACCTTTTTCATGATCGCCGATATCGCGGCCTCCAGCCTACCGCATCCAAAGACGCACCTGCTGCGCCCTGCGATGGCTGAGATTGGCCGAGAACCCGTCGCGGCTATGTTCAGAACCGACTCCCCCGCGCCAATCAAAAAGCAATCCCCGAAAGCGCATCGCCTGAAGATATTGCAAAATATTATCGATATGCGAAGGCCCCGCTCTGGGCAGATCCTGCGCTTCGCGACAATTTTTCTGATGCTTGGAGATTGCATTAACGGAAGCCGCTTTGAGAGGTTTTTGGCTTGAGCATAAAAATGGCTTGATTGAAAATGGGCAAGAAGCGGCCGAACGGTGGCGAAGATGCTCAGACTAGGACGGTGGAGGCTATCCGCACTCTTGTTATCCTTGGGATTGTCCTGCCAATCGGATGCCGCTGATTTCACGTGTGTCAGAAATCCGGCGCTGGGAAAGCTCATCAAGAGCGAGTCGTACACGGCAATCGATATAGACTACAGGGGTGCCTTCGAATGGGAAATCCCAAGCTACGACGAATGTTTAGGCAGCGAAGTTGCTATAGAGGGGAAAATTATTCCCGGTGACGCCGACAAATTAGAGTGGCTTTTAACGCGCCCAGGACCCAACCATCCATTTATATTCCTAATCCAATCTCCCGGCGGTGACCTTCTTGAAGCAATGACCATGGGACGGCTGTTGCGCACGCAATTCGCGCAAGCTTATTCAAGAAAGCTCATGGGAGACAGATGCGGTGCACCCGGGCAACCAATCTGTTGCGCTAGTTCTTGTGCCTTTGTTTATTTTGGCGCGGCCAGCTGGCGGCCCACAGATCGCCTAGGCTTACACAGGCCTTCCTTTGAAAATTCTGGTGAAAAGACTTACAGCTCCGCGCGCAAAGCATTGGAAGACATCAACACCATCGTTCGCGAATACCTCGATGAGATGGAAATCGATGCTGGGGTCTTCGATGCTATGATGCGCGCTGGGCCGGACCAAATTTCAATTTGGGTTGTTGGTAAAATCTATCCGCCATCATTACAAGATTGGCTGACGGCAAAATGCGAAACACACGATAGCAAAGACTTCTGCATGGGAGGAAAGCTGCAAGATCTATCTCACGATCAGCACCATTTAGGTTACACAGAAGCGAAGCGGTTTTCCTGGTACCCATATAAATCGACTGATGAGCTGAATAAGATGTTAGACGGCAACATCATCGGCCCTATTCGACGCGCGGCAATCGAAAACGAGTTGGATAAAAGAGAGAAGGATCAAAAGCCGAACTGATGCATGGCGAACTGCACATGGCATCACCATTCCTTGCTGTCCTTTTTCAAAACAACCCGAAGCTGAACGACTTCAGCGCTTGCCGGAATGGCTGCAATCCGGGCCGCTCGCTTAGCGTCTCGTTGACCATCGCAACAAGCGCGGCGCGGACCTCCGCAGGATCATGTGCATCTTGAGCATCAAGCCAGCCGCGGGCCATGAGCGCTTGAACTCCAGAAGGCTGGATTTCGAGATCCTGGAGAACGACGATCCCGCAGCGCTTGCGATCCCGGTGCCTGCGTGCGCGTTCCGCTCCCGATGATTTGCTCTGCGCCATGATTTGCCATTATCGGGTGTAACGCGTTACGGTCAAGCAGGGAACGCATGACGGACTTGGGCTCATAATCTGGAACAATTTTCGCCCGATCCACAAAACTGGAACAGTTTCCGCATGACCTCACCATGGTTTAAAGTGATGATGTCACTAATTGGCTATGAAGGGTTCAGAACCACGAACCGGAAGGCGAGGAGGACGGTCAAATAACCGAGCCCTCTCCGGTCTAAAACGATAAAATGCCTCGTCTCGGAAATATGGGTACAATGTTCCCGTTTTCGACACTGAAGTATTGCGCCTCGGAACAAATCGGATATTGCCTGTTGAAAAGTTATACCCATTTTGGAATAATGGCGTGGTTGGAAGATTGAGACCTGGAGATAGGCCGCTACATTGGATCGGCTCTTCGAAGAAGGATTTCCTGGCGTTTCCCGTGGATGTGCAAGGCGACATCGGTTATGCGCTTGGCTTAGCTCAATTGGGTGGAATCCATCCCAAGGCAAAACCTTGGAAGGGTCAGGGCCCAGGGGTTTTTGAAATTGCCGATGAATACGATGGAGACACCTATCGCGCTGTCTACACGGTGAAATTCGAGAAGGCGGTCTACATGCTCCATGCCTTCCAAAAGAAGTCGCCAACAGGAATCGAGACAGCACAGCATGACGTTGATCTGATCAAGAGGCGCCTAAAGGCCGCCCAGCAAGACTACGAGGTTCAGTATGGTCAAAAAGAGTAGAGGCTGACGTGGAAGAAATTCATCGCGGAAGCGGTAACGTCTTCGCTGATCTAGGCTTTCCTGATGCCGAGGAGCGTCAGACAAAGCTTAAGCTGGCTTATGCCCTCAACCAGCTGATTAAGTTGGAAGGAGTAAGTCAGGCTGAACTTGGTGGACGTCTCGGCCTTCCGCAGCCTAAAGTCTCTGCGCTCGTCAATTACAAGCTTCATGGGTTTTCTGTAGAGCGGCTGATGGGGCTTTTTGTCGTCATGGGCCGAGATATCAAGATCGTTGTGCGCAAGAAGCCTAAATCGCGGAGGGCAGCTAAAATCACGGTGGACGCGCACACATTCTAAGCCTTTCTGCACACCCCAAATCATCTTAGACATCGCGCCATAGCTGAATTCTGCGGAGCAACGGTAAGGGCCGAGCGGATGAAGGCGGTGCGACCGCAAGCTGCGTGTCCCGTCCAGGTTTTAGGATGGATTGGCGGCGGGTTTTTTTATGCCTTATGTGGGGCTGTAGTTTTCCGCAATCATTTCAGACGCAAGCCAGGGCCGCCCGCTAGGCTCGGTGAGCCATCGGGGATGAACCGCACGCCAGCCCGCTCGAATGCCGCTTGCAATTTTTCGAGGGTTCCGCTGCGCGTATCGACAGCCCCACGCTCCACAAGCTTGACCGTCAATTTCAGCCACGCCGGACGCTTCCGCTAATTGCGCCTGCGTCATGTTGAGCATTGCGCGAGCTGCTCTGATTTGGCTGCTAGAGAGCATAAATTGACCGTGAAGGTTAATTGACCGTTGACGGTTTCTAAGTTAGCCGTTACGGTTAATCTTGTAAATTAGAACGACAGCATTCAGCCAATAACACGCCGCAATCCCCAGGATTTCGGCGAACGGGAAAGGAGTCCACGCATGCAATTATCCCCGCAAATGCTCAAATCCGCGCTGAGCTTCCTCAGCCAGGCGCACATCCTTGTAAGTGCCGTAGGCGGCCTGTTTTGGGGCGCTGGTAATCCCGATGCCTCGGCGCGCCTCAACGACATCTCCAACCGCATCGCGGACGAGCGCGATCTCATCGAACGCCTAGTCGAAAAGAACGGCCGCGCTTCCTGAAAAACTGAGTGTGTTGCCCACACGCCTCTAGCTTAAGCTGAGCTAATGGGCGCAGTATGGAAGCTTTGTGCTGAAAGGAGTTTTTCGATGATGGCAGATAATACAGTTCCACATGAAATCGACGAGCGCGAAATCCGGCGCCTTGAGCATGATCAAGCCGTTCGTGAGCTAAAGGCAATGACGAAGAAGCAACGGCTTGAAGCCTGCCGCTCCTTCGTGGAATCTGCCCGGGCGCGAAATAACGACGTCTACGTCAGTTTCTATCCCCCCTGGATGCATGAAGGCAAGGTCATGGTCGGTCTGACCTGCGGCGATACCGATCACTCCAAGCCTGAGCCAAAATACTATTTTCACGATTTCACAGTCGAAGAACTCGTCACGGTTTTGGACCCCTTGGGTAACGTGCACCGCCTGCAAGATAGGATGCCATGGCACTTCAAGTGCAATTGGGATTCCTCGATAGATTTCAAAGATTTTCCTCTAGGCGAGGCAGTTGGAAACCGACTCAAGAAAGCCCGCGAAGCGCTCGCGCTGGACGTCGAGACATTCTACACGCCCTCCGGCATGACCAAGAAAACGGCGCTTAAATGGGAATCAGGCAACATCCCCTCGCACTTCATCGCATTTGGCGAGCGCCGCTTCAAAGCGCTATCAGAAGCACATGGCATTCCCGTTGAATGGCTTCTCTGTTGGGATTTTCTCAATGCCAATTATTGCAACCGAAAGGCGGAACGGGAGGCTGAGGCTGCAAAGGAGGCATCGCAGCCTCAGGCGAAGGCCGCGTCATGACCAAGCTTGCGACTCTCGACATCCCGCGCGCCAAGAAGCCAGGCAAGAAAAAGATGCAGCGCAAGGTCCACCATCTCACCTTGGAAATCGCCATTGCGGCCGATACCTTGGAGACCCTCGCCAATATCTCCGAGGACTACGAAAACGTGTCCCACAGCGCGGAGCTTCTGGCGAAGGTGATCCGCCAGCGTGCGAACAAGGTGCTGGCGTTACTTGATATGATCAATTCGTTGGAAACGGAGGCGCGAGCCACGCCATGAACAACCCAGCCGCAGAGAAAAAGGCAATTGAGATCGTGGACGAGTTTATGAGCCAAGATTTCGATGAGGAAGCCGAGGCCCGCGCGTGGCTCGTCACGCATGTCGCCAGAGCCCTTATGGAAGCCGAGAGGGCCGGAGTTGAGGCTGCGCGGCTATCGGAGCGGCGGGATAGATAAGGCCTTCCTGGGCGCGGCAATAACTCGGTAAGGCTGATCTCCGGAATTTGTGACGCGGCGCCCAAATTATCTTAGTCTTAGCTTGCATCTTCACTACCTTTCCAGAAAGCCCTGGGGCACCCGCACCCCCAGGGTTTTTTGTTGCGCCGGTCCAAACAAAAAAGCCCCGGTCCGGTTTCCCGGCCGAGGCCTGTCCTTGTAAGTCCGCCGTAAGATTTTGACAGTCCAAAATACCAGTATTGGCGGGCGTTTTTGAGATCACCGTAAGATTTAACATTAGAGTTTACGGTGATTTGACGCCGTTATTCCGCAAGACATAAAAAAAACCCGGCTCGGATCTCTCCGGCCGGGTTATCGTTATTTAACGATGGTGAGTTTAGCTTTCTGCCTCGCCCGCCAATCGCGTTGATATTCCGCGTTTGACTTGCGCGTCCGCTTCGATTTCCGGTTTCCCTTCTTCCGTCGCGTCTTGGCTTCCGGTTCTGTTTGCCCTGGCGCGAAGCCAAAGGCTAGCATCAGGAACCCGCCGAGTTGCAAAGCAATCGGGAGAGAGAGCGGATAATAGAGCTCCACTTCCTCCACCGAGGCGAACGGCATAACGGCGCTGATGCGTGCCGCCATACTGTCCACCGTGCGCTCCGCCGGCTTCTCGCTCAGCGCTTTTAACGCTTCGTCGCGAAGCTCTTCTGCCTTACGGCATTTTGACCCACGTACAGTACACTCGCTCTCCGCCGTCCGTTTCCGGACTTCGTAAAGCTCGCGCGCTGCTCGCGCCTTTGCATTGTCAACCTTGGCGCTATCGACCTTCCGGTCCCGCACCGTGCCGATACGATCGACCGATGCACCAACCGAATAGACGGCCATGAGCAGGAAAAAGAGCGCGTAGCCACAGGCTTTGAACCAATGGCGCTGCTTGGCCGTCCGCTCCGCGAAGGGCAGAGCAGTTGCGGCACCCACCGAGGCAGCGACAACCATTGCCACAGGTGAGCTCGCCCAACCTTCCGATCGGGCGACGAACTCGACGTTTGTCCATATCTCGACACCGATTAGACCGGCGCCCAGAGACACGGCAGTTAGCTTTGAATAGGGTATTGGTGTAGTCTGAGAACGGCTCGCCATGGAATTCCCTTTCCGTTGGCGTTGCAAGTCCAGCGCGGGAGTTCGGACCTCTCGCCTGGGCGCCCGCACCTCATTGCTGAGGTGACCTCTAAGAGCTAAAAGCCGCCGCCCATTGCTGAGCGGCCAAAAATAAAGCCCGGCGTCTAACCGGGCACGTCTGCAATGATCTAAATTTGCCTCTGCATGAGCGAGCGCGGCGATGCTGTGACCCGCGTGGCCTGTCTGGCTGCCGTGGCATCCGGCAGTGAGCGTTTGGCGGCTTGGCCTACCCAGCAGTTAGGCGGCGCTCCGATGTCATGCTTGAGGATTGTTCAGCCCGGCGCACATAGCTGCCGCTTGGGGCTGATCTCGGATGGCCGGGTGTCCCGTACTCTACTCCTTGTTCCTGGTCCCTTTCCAGTTCCCCTCTTCGGGTTCAGCCTGTAGGAGGCGGCTGATCTAGGTAGCTTCATCGTGGGCCTGCTCATCGTCATGACCCAATATATAATCCCTAATTGAGACTAATTCAAGACATGAATTGCAAAATAGCAGTAGTTCACAAAGAAATATTTGCAGATAACGCAATCGTGATGCGTTCTGGCCACTTATCCCGCGCGGTTATCTCCATGAATTCGAGTATTATCACTGCGTTTTCCGGAAAGCCCGTATCAAACCACCGAAATACAGCAGCGCGACTCGATCCGGTTGCAGCGGCTATCTTCTCCGCGAGCTTGCGCTCGCCAAGTAATGCCGCGAATTTGCGGCGGATTTGTTCTTTCTTGTTCATGAAAAGATAATGTCCCGATTTGAGACTATAGTCAACGGAAAGGCCTAACCCGCGCTGCGTTCGCTTATCGCGCCTAAGTGCCCGCTGATCTTCCCCTGGTCAGCGGGTTTTTATTTGCTGAGTAAAACGAGAAAGGTTTGCGGAACCTGTTTTGGGTTCCGCTGGCGTTCCGTCATCGGTTTTTGCGGAACGTGGAAGGCTAAATTTTACTGCTAACTCACTGATTTTATTGGTACCGCTGGCCCGGCTCGAACGGGCGACCCCCAGATCCACAATCTGGTGCTCTAACCAACTGAGCTACAGCGGCAAAGCCGAGAGCCGAAGTAAACAGCGTTTCTCGTCAAACTTCAAGCGGGCAGCGCCCAACTAATGCAGATTATGCGCCTGCCCATTCGCCTTCATCTGGTAGACGCGCGCGGGGCCTATACGCCCCAGAAAGACCTTCAGCAATTCTTCCTGAATGGCCGCGGATCCCTCCGAGAAAAGCCTGAACTGAGCTGTGGCAAAACCAAATTGCAGGTTAAAGGCATCGAACGGTCCCTTCGCATTGGAAAGGTCTTCCACAAAATGGAACGTCTGCTCGACACTCTTCCGGAAGGCTTCCGTCACTGCCGAGCAAATCGACTGCGCCGAACTATTGGCTTCTGAGTAGAACTCGTCGAAAGGGTGTGCCACTTTGTCCAGCCGGCCGCCTTCAGCCGCTCCCTGTTGCTGTAAATGCGGAGAGGGGTCGAGCGCTGAGGCTTGCCCCGGATTCCGCGTTTCCCCGGCCGGCGGCTCGGGAACCACTGAAAACGGTGCCGATACGCCCGCAGCGCCCGACGATGCAGGGAACGCTCGCGGCAGCATAAGCTTATCCGGCGGCATAAGAGAGTCTCAGCGTGAAGGGAAGGGGCGTTGATAAGAAAGTCACATCTAAAAGCATAGCGCTTTCGCCCGACCGGCGCTCATAGACTTGCGTAGAAGAGGTGCATCAGAAAATGGCTCTAGCTGATGCACCGGCGATTTCATAATCAGGAACGATTCAGAAATGGGCCGAAGGGTTGGCCTTCTGCGCCGACTGCGCCAAAAGGCGGGACAGCTCCTGCGCCTGCTGAGCATAGCTTTCCATTTGCTGACGCGCGAACTGACTCTGAATGTCGAGAGCCTCTTTCAGGTCCTTGGCATGGACAAGGCGGTGTGCCAGCTCAAAATTCGCTTGCACATTGGCCTCCGCGAACTTCGTCGCCTTCTCGTTCATTTCTCGCGCGCCCGATGCGAACACATCGCTCGACTTAGACACTACGTCCTGCGCCTGGCGGGCTGCTTCAAGAAAACGATTATAGGCTTCGCGGGCCTGGTCGACGCTTCTGCTGGCGATGTCACGAACGGATGAGGGAATTTCAAAATCTATCTGCTGGTTCATAGCGGTCTCCTTGTTTTTTTGGGCCTGATCCTTGGGCGCTGGCGCGCCGGGCTCCGGCACGCAGATTATATATGACCGGATTTGCTGCATTGCAACAGGAATTTGTGCAGTGCACCATAAATATGAAAACTTGCTCGACGCGCTGAATTTCCACAAAGAATATAAGGTCAGGACTACCTGCTTCTTGCAATATTAAGCGAACACAACCCATTTCCATGGCCACCGCTCGCGATAGGCCCAAATAGGCAGGAGATGCCGCAATACACGACCCCCTCTCTGACCTTTTGCTAAGCTCGCGGGCAGCCTTCATTTGGGACGCCGCCGCGAAAGCTGTCACTTGGTCAAATGCTCCCGCACGTCTGAGATTCGACTTCCTTCCGCACAAGGGTTCGCCGAAGCTTCCGCCCGCAATAGCCAAGCTGCTCGGGACCTGCGCCGCGAGGTTAAACAAAGCCGGAGAAGCAAGCAGTGTGATCGAGCTTCAGATTGAAGGTGCTCCGGCGAGCTTCTCTGTCGAGGCACTTCGGCTAGCTGGAGAGCATAATGGCCTGATTGTTACCGAGGCGACAGGGCGGGAGCCAGCAACGCCAACAAAGCTCGCTGCCAGGCGTAAGACTGCTCAAAAGGCCGCCAGACTTCCGGCAAGGCCTAAGCCTAGGCCTCACAGAAGGGGTGTCAAGGGGAAGGAAATGGAGTCCAGACCCGCCCCAGAGCTTACGCCGGAAGAGATGCGCTCACTCAAAGCGATTGGGCGCAAGATCAAACGTCTTTGCCGGGAACGGCAGGCAACGGTGCCGTTATTGCCCGCAACTTCCTTGCGTCCGCAAACAGGAGCGAAGCCAGCACCGCCTATAAGCGGTAGCTTCCAAGACATTCTGATCTCCGCCTTCGATCTCGTTCTTTTCCTTGATGCCGACTTGATCGCCGTCGCATGCGAGGGGCGCTCGCAGCCGTTCGGCTGGCGCAAGGGCTCCTTGAACGGCAAGCCGGCCGCGGGCCTGTTCGCGCAGTCCGAGCAAGCTCCCTTCCAGCAGATGGCAAGGAAGGTGACAGCCGGCGATTTCCAAGTCTCGAAAGAAGCTCTACTCGCCCTCCGAGATGATGGGAGATGCCGCCCCTGCCGCGTGGTCTTTGGGCGCGCAGATAGAGACGGCTGTGCCTTCTTTTTGGCACTTCTTACACTGGAATTGACCCCGCGCCTCAAAAGGCTGAAGACGCAGACAGTTACGCCAGCTCGCACCCGACGCCTCGCGGCCTAAGCAACCTTAACTTCAAGACTTTCGTCGGGGATGACAATGCGCCACGCGCCGCGCAGTCTCGCGAACCAGGGAGCGTTCATGGCGGGTGACTTTATCTTACAGACATCGGGTCTGACTAAGGAATTCAAAGGTTTTTTCGCCGTCGGTGGCGTGGACCTTTCGATCAAGCGGGGAAACATTCACGCCCTCATTGGTCCAAACGGCGCCGGAAAAACGACCTGTTTCAACCTCTTAACAAAATTCCTCAACCCGACCAGCGGCAGCATCGTATATCGTGGGGAAGACATCACGGGAACACCGCCTGCCGATGTCGCCAGGAAAGGCCTTGTCCGGTCCTTTCAAATCTCTGCCGTTTTCCCGCATCTGACCGCTCTCGAAAACGTCCGTATCGCTCTTCAACGCCGCCGCGGCGGGAGCTTCGATTTCTGGCGTCCGCAATCCGTTTTGAATGAGATGAACTTGCGATCCTGCGAGCTCTTGGACGCGGTTGGTCTTCTCGATTTCGCGGCCACTCCCGCCGGCGAATTAGCGTACGGCCGTAAGCGCTCCCTTGAAATCGCGACAACTCTTGCCCTCGATCCCGAGCTGATGCTCCTCGACGAGCCAATGGCCGGCATGGCGCATGAGGACGTGGATCGCATCGCAGCCCTCATCAAAAAAGTGTCGGCCAACCGGACTATCCTTATGGTCGAGCATAATCTCTCTGTGGTGGCGAACCTTTCCGATTTTATTACGGTCCTTGCGCGGGGACGGGTTTTGGCTGAGGGGAGCTACGCCAGCGTCTCCAAAGACGAGCGCGTCATTGAAGCTTATATCGGGGTTGGCCATGGCTAGTATTGCCGCCCAATCCGCTTCAAGGTCCGAAGCCACGCAGGAGCCGGTTCTCGCGGTCCGGGGCCTGCACGCCTGGTACGGCGAAAGCCACGTTCTTCACGGAATAGACTTCGACCTCTTTCCTGGCGAGGTGGTTACGCTTTTGGGAAGAAACGGAGCAGGGAAAACCACAACTCTCCGAGCCATTATTGGCATCATTGGCAAGCGCCGCGGCTCAATCCGCTTCGACGGCACCGAAACCATCGGCCTTCCATCGCGCGCCATTGCCCGGCTGGGCCTTGGATATTGCCCCGAAGAGCGGGGGATCTTTTCGAGCCTTTCTGTTGAGGAAAACTTCATGCTTCCGCCGGCCGTGAAGCCCGGCGGTTTGCCCGTAAAGCGGATTTACGAACTCTTCCCGAATATTCACGAGCGAAGGGCAAGCCAAGGTACCAAACTTTCGGGAGGGGAGCAGCAAATGCTCGCCATCGCCCGGATCTTGAGAACCGGGGCCAACACTCTTCTTTTGGACGAACCGACCGAGGGTCTTGCACCCGTTATCGTACAGCAAATTGGCCGGACCATCCGCGAACTCAAAAAGGAAGGGTTCAACATCATTCTCGTTGAGCAGAACTTTCACTTTGCCGAGACCGTTGCCGACCGTCACTACGTCGTGGAGCAAGGCCGCGTAATCGACATGATCCCCAATGCGGAGCTGGAAGCCAACAAAGAGAAGCTGCACACCTATCTTGGCGTCTAACCCGGACTAACATCTAGAAGGAGACGAACGTGCGATTTAGGACATTTTGTTTTGCGGCCGCCATTCTAGCCTGGCCCATTGCCTCTCAAGCTGAAACCGCGGTCAAGATCGGAGTTCTCAATGATCGCTCCGGTCTCTATGCGGACCTTGCGGGGGAAGGGTCAGTTGTCGCTGCCAATATGGCGATCGAGGACTTTAAAGCCGCTCAGAAGGGCCTGAAGGTCGAGGTCGTATCTGCAGACCATCAGAACAAACCGGACATCGCTGTTAACAAGGCCCGGGAGTGGTACGATCAGGACGGTGTCGACGCTATTTTCGACGTTCCGACTTCCAGCGTTGCTCTCGCAATTTCGGCGCTCACTCAGGAGAAGAACAAAGTCTTCATCAACTCTGGCGCTGCAACCTCCGATCTTACGGGCGCCAAGTGCTCCCCAAATACCCTTCATTGGACGTACGACACCTGGGAATTGGCCCACGGGACGGGCGCTGCGGCCGTCAAAGCTGGTGGCACGACGTGGTTTTTCCTGACAGCCGATTATGCTTTTGGCGCCGCCCTTGAACGCGACACCGCGGCCGTCGTCGTGGCTGAGGGAGGCAAAGTGCTGGGCGATGTGAAACATCCGCTCAACACCCAGGATTTCTCGTCCTATCTGCTGCAGGCGCAGTCATCAGGCGCCAAAGTTGTCGGGCTTGCCAATGCCGGCGGGGACACCATCAACTCGATAAAACAAGCAGCAGAGTTCGGCATTGTACAGGGTGGACAAAAGCTTGCCGGCTTGCTCGTGTTCATCACCGATGTCCACTCACTTGGACTGAAAACTGCTCAGGGTCTTGTCCTCACCTCGCCGTTCTACTGGGATTTGAATGACGGCACCCGCGCCTTCTCCGACCGCTTCATGAAGACCACCGGCAAAAGGCCCTCCATGGTTCAAGCCGGCGTCTATTCGAGCGTCCTTCATTATTTGAAAGCCGTAAATGCGGTGGGGAGCGCAAAAGACGCCCAGAAGGTCATGGCAAAGATGAAGGAAATGCCGACCGACGATCCGCTTTTCGGGAATGGCAGCGTTCGCGCGGATGGCCGCGTTCTTCATGATTCCTATCTCTTCGAAGTGAAAAAGCCCGAAGAGTCCAAGGGACCCTGGGACTATTACAAACTGATCTCTACGACACCGGCCGAGAAGGCGTTCCGGCCGATAAATCAAGGTGGGTGTCCTTTGGTTGCAGGGAAATAATGGGAGCTGTAAACATTATATAAGGCTCGAAATCTCAAGAGGCCGCGAGAGGCGGCCTCTTCAATGCCTGGGAAAAGGGATGAGCTGCTCTGATTTCTCCACATGCGTAATGAGCGTGCTGGGCGTCCCTCCGCAGGCTCTCTTCGGGCAATTGCTGCTCGGGCTCATCAATGGCTCGTTCTACGCCATGCTGAGTCTTGGCCTGGCAGTCATTTTCGGGCTGCTTAACATCATCAATTTCGCGCATGGCGCCCAATATATGATGGGCGCCTTCGGCGCTTATCTCCTTCTCAACAACGGCTACTTTTCCATCGGTTATTGGCCGGCCCTGGTCTTGTCCCCGTTGATTGTCGGCCTGTTCGGGATCCTTTTGGAGCGAAACCTGCTCTCGCAGCTGAACGTCCGGAGCAAGACACGCAGCGTAACTGCCATTGGCGCCTTCTTCGTTATACTGATTGTGCTTTACGGTTCACATTTGGCTTCGGTGCTTGGATTGGGCAGTACCGTGCCCGATCTTCCATCGCTCCTTGGTTACAACATGGACGCGACCACCGCCTACGCCACCGCTGCAATTGGTGGTCTCTTGGCTGCGACAGTGTTTGCCAATACGGGACTGATTGATTCCCACGACGCCGATCAGCATACCGACCATCTTTATGGCCTTTTGCTCACTTTTGGCCTTGCCATCATCATTCAAGGCCTGTTCGTCAATCAGTACGGCTCTTCGGGGCTCCCCTACACGATCCCCACCGAACTTTCGGGTGGTAAAAACCTCGGATTCATGTTTCTCCCCATCTATCGCGGGTGGGTAGTGATCGCCTCCCTTTTTGTATGCATCTCGACCTGGCTTATGATCGAGAAAACCAAGCTCGGCGCTTATCTTCGCGCTGCGACGGAAAATCCGACGCTTCTGGCAGCCTTCGGCGTGAACGTTCCCCGCCTCATAACTTTCACCTATGGTTTCGGTGTCGCTCTCGCGGGGCTCGCCGGTGTGCTCGCTGCACCGATCTATTCCGTCAATCCCAATATGGGCGCCGACCTCATCATTGTCGTATTCGCCGTGGTCGTCATCGGCGGCATGGGTTCCATTCTCGGCTCTATCGTAACCGGCTTTCTGCTTGGAATCGTTGAGGGCCTGACAAAAGTCTTTTATCCCCAGGCGGCTTCGACGGTTATATTTGTGGTGATGGCTATCGTGCTCTTGATCAAGCCCGCCGGGCTCTTCGGGAAAGCCGCGTAATGAGCAGCGTGGGAGGTACAACAAGTACGAATGCTACGGCCCTCGCGGCAGGAAGCCGGACGGCTGCTGAATCGCCTTTCCTGCTTCTGTTCATCACTCTAGCGGTCCTGTTAGCGGTGCTGCCGCAGCTTGGCTTCTACCCCTTTGTCCTCGCCGAAGTACTATGTTTCGCCTTATTCGCTTGCGCGTTTAACCTGATGCTTGGCTTTGGAGGCCTTCTGTCCTTCGGCCATGCCATGTTTTTCGGATTTGCCTCCTATGTTGCAGCGCATACGGCCAAGAACGGTCTTTCCTCCTTGCCGTTCTGGCTCCCAGGCGTGAGCTGGTTCAATATCCCCGTTGGATTGCCGCCCTTCTCGCCAGAGCTTGCGATTCTGACCGGCGCTGCCGTGGCCGCATTTTTAGGCTTTATAACCGGCTCCCTGGCAATCCGCCGCCAAGGCATCTACTTCGCTATGATTACGCTCGCCTTGGCACAGATGGTGTACTTCTTCGCGCTGCAGGTGCCGTTCACGGGTGGGGAAAACGGCATCCAAGCCGTCCCTCGCGGGAACGTGCTTGGGCTTATAAGCTTGGCTTCAGACCGGACAGTCTATTACACCGTAGCGGTGATCTTCATGGCAGGGTTTCTGCTGATCTACCGCATCGTCCATTCGCCTTTTGGGCAAGTGCTGAAGGCAATCCGGGACAATGAACCCAGGGCCATCTCTCTCGGTTACCGGACCGCGCGCTACAAGCTCGTTGTATTCGTACTCTCTGCGACGCTGGCAGGCGTGGCTGGAGGGGCTAAAGCAATCGTCTCGCAACTTGCGACCCTAACCGACGTGCATTGGAGCATGTCGGGCGAAGTGATCCTTATGACGCTGGTAGGAGGCATGGGCACGATTTTCGGTCCGGTCGCCGGTGCGGTCGTGATCGTCGCCATACAGAATTACCTGAACAACTTTGGGGCATGGGTCACAATTGTTCAGGGCACGATTTTTGTGATTTGTGTGCTGCTTTTCCGGGAAGGCATTATTGGCGTGCTGAGCCGCGCTCTGAAGAAGCCCTTGTGATTCAAAGAGAAGTTAATAATTTATTTCCAATTAACGCTTCGTTAAGGCTGGACGGCGACCATTAGAATCGCGGTATATTCGGAATGGGCGGTCCCTGGCAGATGTCCGCGACGCGACGCCTGAGGCAGCCCCGGTCGGTATCGCTTGTTCGTAGCGTCTCCGGCGGCTCATCGCAGTCGGCTGTGCCGCGCATCCGTTGGTTCTAGCCACGGGACGGGCATCGAGGACGGGAAGCCTAATCTTCGGCGCAGAGTCCCTTCGGTAATAAGCTTGCGGCCCGCGGGAATGGAGGCGTGAGGAGCCTCCACGTGGAATCCGCGGCTTTCTCCTCAAAAACAGAGCCGCGGCTCAGCAGAAGAGCGGAGGACCGATGCTTAAATCAGCTCTCGAAGGTCTAAAGGGGCGCCGTTCGCGATATATCACTTTCAGTGAATTGCGCGGCATCGGCAGGACACTATCCGAGAGCTTTCTTTTTGGAATGCCGAAACACCTTTATCCACCAGATCGAAAATGACTAAATTCCCGTAGGCGGGCAACTCCTTGTGTTCGCGTTTCGCGGGCTCACTCCAAACTCCAACAGCTCGGAATCGATAGTGGAACTGCCCATGACTCATGAAGCCGGGCTCTTGCCCGGCTTCTTTTTGCCGAAGCGCAACCATGTCCTCGCTGGAGAATTGGGCTATCTCCGCTGGGTTGAAACCCGCTATAAGGGCACCGAACCAAGCACCCTATCCTCATGCCCTGGCCACAGCTCCTCGTCCTTCTTTTTCTTATCGCGTTGAACGGGTTCCTTGTCATGGCGGAACTCGCGATCGTGTCGTCAAGGCCTGCGCGGCTGGAGAAGATGGCCGCGGACGGCTACCGGGGGGCGAAGGCCGCGCTCGAGCTGAATGCGGATGCGGCGCGTTTTTTGCCATCCGTGCAGATTGGCATCACTTTGGTTTCCATTCTGTCGGGCGCATATGGTGAGCTGAGCCTTTCCCCGAAGCTTGCGGCAGCCCTCGCGGATGTGCCCTTTATAGGGGGACCACGTGCGACAACGACAGCGTCGGCCATAGTTGTCTGCAGCATCGCCTATGTCTCTCTCGTTATCGGGGAATTGGCGCCCAAGCGCTTTGCTCTAACCAATCGCGAAGGCATCGCCTGTCTGGTTGCGCCCGCCATGCTCGTTCTTTCGAAGGTCGCAACCCCGATCGCTGTCCTTTTGCGCGTTTCCACGGACGCGGTCCTGCGCGCCGCTGGGTCGCTGGTAACGAAGGAACCCGAGGTGACAGAGGAAGAGGTGAAGTCACTGATCGCCGAAGGAACGCAGGCTGGAGTTTTTGAGAAGGCGGAGCAGGAGATCATCGAGCGGCTTTTGGGAATCGCGGACCGCTCCGTACGCGCAATCATGGTACCGAGGCCGGACATAGTCTGGCTCGACATCACCGATAGCATGGAGGAGATATTCCGGCGCATCTCTGAAAGCGGTCACTCTCGCTTTCCAGTGAGCCGGAGGGATGTCGATGAAATCCTTGGAATTGTGCATGCAAAGACGCTTCTGGAGCAGCTTCACACCGCGGGCGCGATCGATCTAGAGGCAGCCATCAAGGCGCCGCTCTACGTCCATGAAAGCACAAGGGTCCTAAAGCTTCTGGAGATGTTCAAGACCTCCATGGTGCATATGGCGATTGTCCTTGATGAACACGGGAGCATGCAGGGGATTGTTACGCCGACGGACATATTGACCGGCATCGCGGGGGAATTGCCCGAAGAAGAAGCCGATAATGAACCGGCTGCCGTTCAGCGCGAAGACGGGTCCTGGCTTGTGGATGCACAAATGCCGGTTTTCGAGGTAGAGCGCGTACTGGGCGTCAATGATCTTGCTGCCGGCGACGCTGAATACACGACGCTGGCCGGCTTTGTCCTGGAGCAACTCGGACATCTGCCAACGGCGGGCGAGGCTTTCCAATGGAAGAACTGGCGTTTCGAGGTCATCGACCTCGATGGGCGGCGGATCGACAAGGTGTTGGCAATGCATCAGGGTAACGGGCGCGACTGAGGGGAGGCCCGCGGCGAGCCGGACGTTGATTGTGATCTTCAGCCCGCGCCTGCGGTCAAACAGTCAAGCCCGGCCTGCCCGTCTAGACGAAAGAAACGGAAGGCGAACGATTTCTTACCACCATTTAGCCTATGAAGCTGTATTGGGACGATAGGCGAACGCCGTGCGAACGAAGCCGCGCAGCCAGCTTAACAATCATTCAATAAGCCGGCTCAAGATTGCGACGGTTTGCCCAAATCGGATTGTGACTCCGCTCAAGCGGCTGCCATTTGCCATGATACCGCCGAGCCGCTAGAAGCTAGACGTTTGAGAAGGCAGGAGGTGCGCGATGAGCAAAGTTGCATTCATAGGGCTGGGCGTAATGGGCTATCCCATGGCGGGGCATATCCGCAGAAAGGGCGGACATGAACTTACGGTCTATAACCGCACCCTCGGCAAAGCGCAGGCTTGGGTTGCCGAATATGGCGGGCATTTGGCCGCAACACCCGAAGAGGCGGCAAAGGAAGCGGACTTCGTCTTTTCTTGCGTTGGAAATGACGATGATTTGCGCTCCGTCACCACGGGTAAGAACGGCGCCTTCCATGGCCTGAGGCCAGGAGCCATCTTCATCGATAACACAACGGCGTCCGCAAGCGTGGCCCGCGAGCTGCACGCTGCCGCAGCTGGCCGCGGTGCACATTTTCTCGATGCCCCAGTGTCCGGCGGCCAAGCCGGCGCGCAAAATGGTGTGCTAACGGTGATGGTGGGAGGCGACCCGGAACCCTTCGCCAGGGCTGAGCCGGTCATTGCTAATTATGCACGCGCCGTAAAGCTGCTTGGGCCTTCAGGCTCAGGTCAGCTCACAAAGATGGTCAATCAGATCTGCATCGCCGGGCTCGTTCAAGGCCTGTCGGAAGGCATTCATTTCGCCCAAAAAGCTGGGCTCGATGTTGCAGCCGTGATCGACACGATCTCGAAGGGCGCAGCACAGTCCTGGCAAATGGAAAATCGCTGGAAGACCATGCTGGAGGGCAAGTTCGATTTCGGCTTTGCCGTGGATTGGATGCGCAAGGATCTCGCGATCTGCCTCGATGAAGCGCGCCACAATGGTTCGCATCTTCCAGTGTCGGCGCTGGTCGACCAGTTCTATTCCGAAGTGCAAAGCATGGGCGGCCATCGTTGGGATACCTCCAGCTTGATCGCATTGCTGAACCGGAAGTGAGTGTCACCGGGCTTAGCGGCTCTGAACCAAGCTTGCCTTGCGGCTTCCGTGTAAGGTGGACGGAAACTAGAAGCGTAGCGCATGGTCTAACGCGGCCCTTGCGCAAGAAGTGGTTACCGGCGATATACAGCGCGGGAGGTTGGCGCAGACGTATCCCTCGCCAATCGGGTCAGGTCCGGAAGGAAGCAGCCCTAACGAATCCGATGCGGGTTGCCGTCCAGCCTCTCACATCCTCCTGGAGCACGACGGCGGCCTTTCCGACGTTAGATGCCAATCGTGGCCGATGAGCAAGTCAATCGATAAGTCACGCAAGGCTGCGCAAGAGCCACAAAAGGGCGCGGGAGGCGTGGCACGGCCTTACCTTGTCCTTGCCCGCAAGTATCGCCCGCAGAATTTTGATGATCTGATCGGCCAGGATGTGATGGTGCGGACGCTGCGGAACGCGTTCGCCATGGATCGCATTGCTCAGGCCTATATCTTAACCGGCGTGCGCGGGGTCGGCAAAACGACAACAGCCCGCATTCTTGCCCGCGCCTTGAATTACGAATGGCTAGGCGGCTCAGATGGGCCCACGCTCGATCTGTCCGAACCCGGCATCCATTGCCAGGCAATCATGGAAAGCCGCCACGTCGATGTTCTCGAAATGGACGCCGCTTCCAACACGGGCATCGACGACATCCGTGAAATTATCGAAGCGGTTCGTTACAAGCCCGCCTCAGCACGTTATCGCGTGTTCATCATCGATGAGGTGCATATGCTCTCGAAGTCCGCGTTCAACGGGCTTCTGAAGACGCTGGAAGAACCGCCTCCACATGTGAAGTTCATCTTCGCAACGACTGAGATACGCAAGGTTCCCGTTACCATCCTTTCGCGCTGCCAGCGTTTCGATCTGCGCCGTGTCGACGCTGAAACATTGAAGGACCATTTCGCCGGGGTCCTGAAAAAGGAAGGTCATACCGCCGAAGATGGCGCCCTCGCGCTCATCGCTCGGGCAGCGGAGGGGTCGGTTCGCGATGGCTTGTCGCTTTTGGATCAAGCCCTGGCCCTTGGGCAGGGAAACCTCACCTCGGAAGCCGTCCTTGAAATGCTCGGCCTCTCCGGACGAGGTGCAATCTTCGACCTTATCGAGTTTATTTTCGCTGCGAACGCCAAGTCTGCACTCGCCTCTCTGAACGCTCTTCATGATCGCGGTAGCGACCCGCTCATGGTCCTGACCGATACCGCGGATGCAATTCATGCGCTAAGCCGGCTTAAAGCCATACCCGGCATCTATCCGGCGGATTTCTCCACCGAGGACAAGGCCAGAGCCGAGAAGCTTGCCGCCGAAGTCCAGGTGCCCCGGCTCGCCGCCGCATGGCAAATGCTGCTGAAAGGCCTGGATGAGGCGGCGCGAGCACCGCGCCCGCTGGCTGCAGCGGAAATGCTGATCATTCGAATGTGCTACACGGCGCAATTGCCTACGCCTGCGGACATTATCGGCAGTGTCACCGGTAAATCCGTACCTTCCGCCTCAAGAACGGGGGTTGCACAGCCAAAAGCCGATGCGGATGCGCTGCAACTTTCCGCACAAGCCAAGCAAGTCACCGCTAATGACGATGAGAAGCGCCCGGCACCGGTGTTCGCTGCCTTCGAGGATATCGTCGCTTATGCCGGCCAGCTGCGTGACATCAAGATGAGAATCGCGCTTGAAGAGCAGGTGGAACTCGTGAAGTTCGGCCCAGGCTTTCTTGAGCTGCACCTGCTCGAAGGCGCACCGCAAAGCCTTGCGCAAGAATTATCCCGGAAAATGCAAGCGTGGACGGGAGAGCGTTGGATCGTCTCCTTATCCGAGGCGCGGGGCCTTCCCCCGCTTGGCGCCCGGCGCAGGGCGGAAAGTGCGCAAGCGGTGGACGAAATCCGGAAGCATCCCATTGTTAAAAACGTTATGCAGCACTTTCCGGACGCCGAAATCAAAGGCGTGCGTTCGATTGAGTAGTGCCAAAGCCGGGTGAGGAGAAGCCATGAAAGACCTGATGTCGATGATGAAACAGGCGCAAGAGCTTCAAAGCAAAATGGCCGAGTTTCAAGCCGAGTTGGAGAGCCTTGAGACTGAAGGCGTCTCGGGTGGCGGTCTTGTTAAGGTTACACTGAACGGAAAAGGCGCAATGGTGCGTGTTTCCATCGACCCCAGTCTTATCAAGCCTACCGACGTCGAAATTATCGAAGACCTTATCGTTGCCGCTCATAACGACGCGAGACAGAAAGCCGAGCAGGCCATCGCCGGCAAAATGCAAGAGCTTACGGGCGGGTTACCTTTACCACCCGGCCTTAAGCTATTTTGATGGCCTTAATGCCGGCAGAGCTATCCCAATTGTAGGACTGCAGCGGATGAAGACGAAGCTTGGGCCCAACTAGGCGGATGTTTGAAGCAATGCTAAGGTTGGGCTGGCATGAGGGAATCCTTCCCTAAGGCAGGGGCACGATGAATAAGGCTAGTCGAATGTGTCTTCCGGTAAGGCCGGGAGCCGCTTCATGCAGGTCATGAACAGCGCCGTGATGGGAGCATCCGGGTCTGAAGGTTTCTTCGCCGGATACGAGGTGCCTTCCGGAGGTTATGACGAGGCCGTTGGAAGCGACGGTTTGCCCCGCCCGCATTGGCAGCCTTTCGCAAGCACGCTGTCGGCAATCGCGCCAGGGGAACAGGTTCAACGGCAGGAGCGTCTGCGCCGACTCGTCGCCGAAAATGGTATCGCGCACGATCTCTTTGCAGAGCCGGGCAGCCGGCAGCCCTGGTCTATCGATCTTATTCCGATCATCATATCCGCATCGGAATGGGACAATCTGGAACGCGGCCTCATTCAGCGGGCCTCTCTCTACGATCTCATTGCAAAAGACCTTTACGGGCCGCAAACGCTGTTGCGGTCAGGAAAGATGCCGCCAAGGCTTATTTTCAGCGACCCCGCCTTTTTGCACGCTTGCCGCGAGCCCAAGCCAAGCGCGCATCTCATCAATTTCTTCGCTGCCGATCTCATCCGCGATCCGGGTGGAGCGTGGCGCATCATTGATGTCCATGCGGAAACTCCTGCCGGGATTGGGTTCGCGCTAGCAAACCGGCTTCTTCATGGGCAGCTCATGGGCGACGTCTTCCGGGCCAGCTCTGGCGTCAGGCTCGCGTCTCACTTCCAGCAACTGCAAACGGAGATGTTCCAGCGCATCGAGCGGGAAGACCCCCTTATCACGCTGCTCACCCCAGGGCCCCGGCATGAGGACTATTTCAGCCACGCCTACCTCTCCCGGTATCTCGGCTACCAGCTTGTGGAGGGTGGCGACCTGCGGGTGATTGGCAGCCGCATCTATATGAAAACCCTCGAAGGCCTAAAGCCGATTGATCTCATGATCCGCTGCGTGGAGGGGGCCAAATGCGATCCCTTGGAACTGGATCCGAATGGCTTTTTGGGCCCTGCCGGGCTGGTCCAGGCCCTCAGAAAGAACCAGCGGCTTCTGATTAATTTCCTCGGGACAGCGATTGTGGAAAATCGCGGACTTGCCCCTGCGCTCCCTAAAATTGCGCAGTCTCTGACGGGGGAAGCGCTGATACTGGAGGACACACAGCGGCGCTGGCTTGGCGATATGGAAGCCAGGGTTTACGTCTTCGCGAACCCAGACCGTTTCGTCATCCGCCCTGCCCATGAAGGCACCGGCCGCCCGGGCAGAGCCGAGCATGGCATTATGCCGGACCGCCTAGCGCCCCGTGAATTGGAGGCTCTCGAATTCGAGCTGGAGCTAAACGGACAGAACTACGTCGCCGAAGAGCGCCATGACTGCGCCACCGCGCCATCCTGGATGGCAGATGGACTGAAAGCGCGTCCATTCGCGATGCGCCTCTATGTTTCGGCCGTGGATGGCAGCTATAGAGTCATGCCCGGAGGGCTCGCTATGTCCCTCGATGGCACACCCGGCGTGGCGATGTCCGCAATGGACGGCCACTCCCGCGACGTTTGGGTCTGCTCAAGCGCGGAAGCTCCCGTCCCGCATATAAGCATGATGCGCCCCGCGCACGAAGTTGCGCATGTGTTGAGAGCGGGAGCCGGCTTGCGCAGCCGCATCGCGGACAATCTTTTCTGGCTTGGCCGCTACGGCGAGCGAGCCGATTGGGTGATGCGTCTCATGCGCGGTGCACTGAGCCGGGCTGATGACACTGGAACCGCTGGCACCGGCGATGGGGGCCCCAAAGCGCTCGACCTTATTCTGGCAAAGGATGAAACTCCCGGCGGACATCAGCCTCTCGCCACGGATGCAAGGGTGATCGAGCATGCTGTCAGGCAGTTATTGACGGCTTCTGGCTGGACCTACAGCGTACCCGGCTTGAAGAGCAACATGTTGCGTGTTGGCAGTATCGTTAGGGAGAGGCTTTCCCTGGAAGTGTGGCAGACGCTTCTGCGCTTTTCCAACATCGGCTCGCCACAGCCGCAGGAGATAAGCGACACGCCGCAGCTGCTCGACCGCCTGAACGCCGGCATCGTCACGATGGCTGCGCTGAACGGGCTGACCGCCGAGAATATGACACGCAACTATGGCTGGAGATTCCAAGACATGGGCCGACGCATCGAGCGCGCCTTCAATCTCGCGGAACTCCTGCTCGCACTTTTCGGAGACGCCCCGCAAGAGGATGAGGAGACGGCCCGGCTCTTCTTTGTACTCAACGTTGCCGACAGCACTATTACATTCCGTCAGCGTTATCTCTTCGCACCAATCCTCTCCCTCGTTCTGGACCTCTTGATGGTGGACGAGTCGAACCCGCGCGGCATTGGGTTCCAGCTCTTTAAGATTTCCGAACATCTGGCCGCGCTTCCACAAGCATCCCAGCAGGCGCCCCATAATGAAGAGCAGCGTATGATCCTCGATCTCTTGACCCGCGTCCGCCTTGCCGAAGTGGCAAGCCTGGCGCAGCCAGGAGCTGGAGAGCATAGGACGGGGCTACGAGAATTACTAAGTCATTTGATCGCCGGCTTGCCCAAGCTTTCCGAGGCGGTCACGCGCCGTTACTTCAATCTCACCGAGGACGAACTCCGGCGGGTCTATACGCGGTTCGGGCGGCGCCTATGAACTTCGACATCAACCATCGCACTACTTACCGCTACTCCGCGCCCGTTTCGCAATCCCACCACTTGTTGCACTTGGAACCTCGCCGGCACCAGCATCAGAAGCTGCTGCGGCACGGCCTATTGATCGAGCCGGCGCCTGCTTCCAAGACGGATATGATGGACGATTTCGGGAATCCTGCTTCGATCATAACCATTGAGCAGAATCACACCGAGCTTGTGATTCAGTCCCGCGCGCAAGTCGAAGTCGAGGCGCCAGAGGAGGTTGAACTACGGCATAAATCTAGCTGGAACGACGTCGCCGCTCAGCTCCGCGCCAATCTCGGCAACGAAACCTTTGACGCGGTTCTCTACTCCTGCCCTTCAAGGTACATCCACCCGTCGCGAACCATTTACAAATATGCGCGTCCAAGCTTCGAGGACGGCCGCCCCTTGATCGAGGCGGTGGCCGACCTTACGGCACGCATCTTCCGCGACTTTACCTATCAAAGCGGAGCCACCGATGTTGCCACCTCCGTAGAAGAGGTGCTGCGTATCCGGCGGGGCGTGTGCCAGGACTTTGCGCATCTGGAAATCTCATGCTTGCGCACCCTTGGCTTGGCCGCTCGCTACGTCAGTGGTTACCTTGTCACGCGGCCCCCAGAGGGGCAGCCGAAGCTTACCGGAGCGGACGCCTCCCACGCGTGGATTTCGGTTTGGGTGCCAGAAACAGGCTGGGCCGATTTCGATCCCACCAATAATTCGAGGCCCAAAGAGGAGCATATTGCCGTTGCCTTTGGCAGGGATTTTCAGGATGTGAGCCCTGTGAGCGGCGTCCTTTTAGGCGGCGGCGAGCACGAAGTTGATGTGGCCGTGGATGTGAATCCAATCGCTGTTGCCGGTCTCCGTTGATGCTCCGCTTGAAACTCTGGAGCTTGGGTGAGCCACGTCCGGCACCGGCGTATTGATTGACATCAACGCAGTTTCCGGCGTGGGTGTTCGTGTTGGCTTCCCGCGAGGCTGAGGCTCGCATCGCCGTTGAGCGTCAGCCGGACGCCAAGTTGCTGGCTGCAATGGTTCATTCTCTTCTGAAACCAGAGAACATCGGTTTCGTTGGCATAGCGAAGGCGAAAGCGGTGCATCTGAAACAAAACAATGGTCAGCTTTTGGAGAATGCCGTCCTCCTCATCGATCTCAGCCAGATACATTGGGGCGAGATCGCCGCGGTAATCTTCGTGACCGCTGATCCCTTCATAGTCGTTGATGAAATCACCGCAGCCATACAGGATGAGCTTGCCCTTGTAGACTTCCATCGGGCGCGCATGGTGTGATGAATGGCCGTGAAGGATATCGCATGCTCCTTCGTCGATGAGAGCCCGCGCAAACGCTTCATGCGCCGCTGGGATTGAGTACCCCCAATTGGACCCCCAGTGAATCGAGAGCACAACAATGTCTCCGGGCCGCTTTTGAGGAAGGATTTGGGAAGCAAGCCCTTGCGCAGTTTCATCTGAGAAATCCGGAAGCAAACGGATACCGGGAGTGTGCGTTCCCGCTTCCCAGAAAGGGGGAATGCCGCTGCATTCTGCACCAAGCCCAAACACTAGCACACGGCCGGACGGGCTCACATTGATAATGGCGGGTTCGCTGGCTTCCGAAAGATTGAGTCCCGCACCGGCTGTAAGAATGCCTACGCTTTCCAAGACCCTAAGGGTATCGAGCAAACCCCGTTCGCCCCAGTCCAGGATGTGATTGTTGGCAATAACGCAGCAATCAAGCTTCGCGGCTGCAAGCACGCCGCCATTTGCCGGGTTCATGCGGTAGTTGATGCCCTTGGGCTCGGGCTTGCCCAGGGCTGTGACGGCCGTTTCGAGATTGACGATCCTTGCATCCGGGCGCTGCCTCTCCAGCTCGTGGAGAGCATCGCCCCAGACATATTCAAACGGGACACGGCAAGGCATTGGGCCGTTCGCGTTCTCAGCGAGCATGATGTATGCCGGGGCGAACTTGATGTCATCTTCGAAGATTTCGGGCTCGCTAGGATGGGGAAGGATTTGGTCGATTCCCCGCCCGGTCATCACGTCTCCGGCGAGGAACAGCGTTACCATCCACTTGTGCGTCCTGAGGCTGCTTGCCCTGCCTCTCTAAGAGGCAGATTTAGCATTCTAGCTGTTCAACACGCCACCGGATTTCCAGGTCCTATGAAGAAAATAGACTAAAATTTTCAATGCTCCAGACACAAGATGAAGGGGAGACCATGCGAGGCACCGGCCGATCTAATCTTTAGGCCGGCATGCCGGTGTATTTTGTATACCTGGCACGCTGCTTGCTTTAATTTCCGCACGCACCCGTTCAGAGGATAAGCCATGGCGACAATTTCCCCGGCAACCACAGCAACAGGCACACGCTCCGTGCCAGTACGCTGGCTCCAACTCGTAATGGGCTTCGTCGTCATGATGACGATCTCAAGCCCGCAATATGTCTGGACGCTCTTCACGGGTGCGTTCCAGACGAAGACTGGAGCACTCTTGTCGGATGTGCAGTGGACGATCACCATCCTCATCGTCCTTCAGACTTGGCTATCGCCTTTGCAAGGTTACCTTGTCGATCGCTTCGGCCCGAGGCTTCTTATTGCAGCCGGAACGGTGCTTAGCGGTGCAGGCTGGATCGCTTCCAGCAACGTTTCCTCACTGGAGGGCCTTTATCTTACTTATGGCCTTCTTTGCGGCATCGGTACCGGCATCGTCTATATCGGCATTATCGGGCTTATGGTGCGCTGGTTTCCGAACAATCGCGGCCTCGCCACAGGTGTGGTTGCGGCCGGCTACGGCTTCGGCGCGATGGCGACGACCTTCCCGATCGATTCCATGATCAAATCGGCGGGCTATCAGCAGACCCTTTTCACCTTTGGGGCCATCTTTGCCGCGGCTGGCTTCGTCGCCGCGATGTTTCTGAGGTCTCCCAGGCCGGGTGAGGTGGAGACGCGGCCAGCGCTTGCCGGTGCCGCGACTACGCACGATTTCGCGCCAAGCGAGATGCTGAAAACTCCGGTTTTCTGGCTCCTGTTCATCATGATGACCATGATGTCGACCGGGGGGTTGATGGTCATCACTCAATTCAAGAGCTTCTCAAAATCGTTCGGGATAACCGATGCCACAACGGTCGTCATCCTCGGCGTCTCCATGGCGGCGATCCCGGCTGCCCTGACCTTCGACCGGATCACGAACGGCCTGACGCGGCCCTTCTTCGGCTGGCTGTCCGATATTATCGGCCGTGAAAACACGATGGCGCTGGCCTTCATCATGGAAGGCATTGCCATCTCACTCATGCTGCATTTTCGCAGCGACCCTTACATGCTAGTGATCTTGTCCGGCCTCGTCTTCTTCGGGTGGGGTGAAATTTTCTCTCTCTTCCCATCGACGCTGACAGACACGTTCGGGACCAGGGACGCGACCACGAATTACGGGTTCCTGTATATGGCACAGGGCGTCGGCTCGATCCTTGGCGCCCCCGTCGCTGCTATGATCTTCGAGGGTACCGGGAGCTGGATGCCGGTCTTCGGCCTTGTCATTGGGATGGACATTCTGACGGGGTTGCTGGCGCTTTTCGTGCTCAAGCCCATGCGGCGGGCGTTTTTGCGCCGCGTGAGCAGCTGAGCCGAAGGTGCACAAAAAGGCAAAAAGCCGGAAGAATGACGCTGCCGATGCTGGATCATTGCCAAGCAGTAGAACGGCCTAGGCTGCTCCAAGGAAGACGGCGATGCTGTAAATTATAAATGATCCGAGATATGCCAGCGAGAGCATGTAGCCGAAAGTAGCCGCCATAAGGCGCCAGCTCCCGGTTTCCCGCCGGATCACCGCAAGCGTCGAAGCGCATTGCGGCGCAAAGATGTACCACACAAGCACCGAAAGAGCGGTCGCGAGGGACCAGTGTTGGGCTAACGCCTGTCCAATCTGTGCCGCCGCGTCCTTGCCGCCTTCGATTGCATAGACCGTTCCGAGCGCCGCCACCGCGACTTCGCGCGCCGCCATGCCGGGGACCAATGCTACGCTGATTTGCCAATTGAAACCGATCGGTGCGAGTAACGGCTCCAACGCATGGCCGATCCAAGACGCCAGGCTGTAATCGATCGCCGGGGCCGCAGCCCCAACTGGGGGACGCGGGAAGGAAGCGAGAAACCAGATTACCACCATCATGGAAAAGATGGTGGTTCCTGCGCGATGAAGGAACATCTTCGCCCGGATGTAGAGCCCCATCGCGACGCTTCGGACGCGCGGCAGCTTATAGTCTGGCAGCTCAAGCATGAAAGGCGGTGTGGGGCTGTCGCGCCAAAACAAGAATTTCGCGAGTGCTGAAACGCCCAGTGCACTGACAATGCCTGCCGCATAGAGCCCGAACATCACCAGCCCCTGCAAGTTAAGAAAACCCCAGATGGTTTTAGCAGGAATAAACGCAGAGATGATCAGGGTATAGACAGGAATGCGGGCCGAGCAGGTCATCAACGGCGCAACAAGAATGGTCGTGAGACGGTCCCGGCGGCTATCGATCACCCGCGTGGCCATGATGCCGGGAATGGCGCAGGAAAAACTTGAAAGCAATGGGATAAAGGCGCGCCCATGAAGACCCGCTCCGCCCATGATGCGGTCCATGAGGAAGGCGGCCCGCGCCATGTAGCCGAAGTCTTCGAGCAGGAGGATGAACAGAAACAGAATAAGGATCTGAGGAAGGAAGACAAGAACGCTGCCAACGCCGGAGAGCACCCCATCCTCGAGAAAACTTTGTAAGAGGCCAGCGGGCAGAGCAGCGTGAACCAGAGCACCGCCCGCATCGAAGGCGGACGAGATAAGCTTCATCACTGGCTGCGCCCAGGAGAACACCGCCTGAAACATCAAAAAAAGGATGCCAAACAGAATGAGTAGACCTGCGACCGGATGGAGAAGCACCGCATCCAGCCTTGTAGTAAGGGTGTCCGGTGCGGCTGGTTTTTTCACCGACGCGGCGATGATCCGATCCGCCTCGCGCTGTGCAGCCCTTAACTCGCTCGGGGCCGGCGGCTTCCAATTTAGGCCGGCGGCAGCAGCGGACGCAGATAGGTCCAAGGCCAACTGGTCGAGCCGCCGCAGAAGATCGCCCGTCCCGCCGCGCCGCACCGCGGTCGCCGTGACCACCGGCACACCAAGCTCTTCTGAAATTCGTGGAAGATCAATCTCGATACCCCGATGTTTGGCGATATCGATCATATTGAGTACAAGAAGCAGGGGTGTTCCCAGCCGCTTGAGCTCGAGAACTAGCCGAAGCGCGATGCGCAAATTGGTCGCATCCGCGACGCAGAGTAGCAGGTCAGGGGCCGACTCACCGGCGAAATGACCGAGCACGAAATCCCGGGTAACTTCCTCGTCGGGGGTGCGCGCGCGGAGGGAATAAGTCCCCGGCAGATCTATGAGGTTGACGCTTTGCCCGAGGGGCGTGTGAAACACCCCGCTCTTGCGCTCAACGGTCACGCCAGGGTAGTTCGCAACTTTTTGCCGGCTGCCGGTCAGCGCATTAAAAAGCGCTGTCTTGCCGCTATTCGGAGTTCCAATCAATGCGAAGTGGCGCGTTGCCGCGACCGTGATGACCGTCATGCCAGGTCCGATATGCTTACGAGGATTGCCATGGCTTCGCGGCGCCTAATTGCAACGGTCGTGTCGTTGACGCGAACTGCGATAGGGTCTCTGCCGAACAAGCCCTCATGTAGGATTTCAACATACGCGCCCTCGGTGAAGCCGAATTCCAACAGGCGCCGCTCCAGTTCGCCTTCGGGCAGATCGGAGTCCTCCGGTCTCACTTCAATAGCCTGCACTCGGCCACAATAGCCCCGGCTTGTTTGGCCGAGCGCAACTCTGCGCTCCCAGCTTTTAGCGTGACATTCGACAGTCATTGCGTTCTTTCTTGCCACCTTCCTATCAGTGCGCCGCACGCAAGCCTTGGTCAACAAAAAAGTAGCTGAAAGCAATAACTTAGAACTATTATAAAGAAGCGCCATGACCTGAGCCAAGCGAAGCCGCAGTTTCTTTAGATTTCGAATGTTCGTCTGTCGGATGTTTACTTGCGCCTTCCGAATCTGTACTCCAGAGAGAAGTTAATATTCTCATAAGGAGCCATGCATCCTTACTCGTGAGGACTTCCGCTTGGCAGTCAATCGAGAAAGACCTGCTGACCCTTTTGTTGCAAATTAGCCACTTCGTCTCCCTTTTTGAGGGTCTGGTTTTAGAGTCTTCCCTGTCGTTTGTGATGTTGTCTACAACTGTGAACCTCTCCGGCATCCCGGCCGATAGGACGATCTGCATTGCAGATAACAGTTTCGATGTCTTCCTGCGATGCTAGCAAAAGTCTGAAATTATTGGACATCTAGCAACTTGACTTCAGATTTGTCCCCTAATCCCAGCTTAGAACTCCTCTAAAGTATAGTTTGTCAGGGCTGTCAGCTTAATACATTAACTTATAATAATTCTATTTTAACCTGATCCTTCGCTAATTAGAATGATTATAATATATCCGCTAGTATTGACAGGCGATTGTTTCGCCAATACCACCCCGTGAGGGCACTTAGTCACTTGGGGTGGGGTCATGGTCAGACGCAATTTTTCGTGTGTTGGCTGGCGTCTCTTTGCGGCGTTGTCAATGCTTGGCACCAGTGCGGGAATCGTGGCTGCCGGAGATAATGGGCCAGAGCAGGCGCCCGCCGCTCCAAATCAAGTCGTAATAAAAAAGACCGCGGCGGTATCCGGAGCAGAGCTCAGCAATGAAGATTTGATGAAGAAGCTCGATCTCATGGAAAAGCGAGTCCAATCGCTTGAGGGTCAGCTCAAGGAAAAGACAGAAAAAGGGCGGCAAGCGTCCACCCAGATTAATGCATCGCCAAAGAGCGGCGGCCAAGCGAAGCCCGCTTCCTCTAACGGCGGCCTTTGGTGGGCGAACCCGGCAAGTAATGCCGAGCCTATTGCACCCCTTTCGGCCGGGCCGGCGCCGGTAGCCCCGGCACCCGGAGCAAACAATAAAGAAATTCTTGGCCTTGTTGATTCACCGGTGGCTGGTGTGAGCATCGGTATCTATGGAGAAATACAATTTGGCTCTATGCAAAATCCGTCCGCGAACGGGCAGTGGCAAAATGGGTTCGATGCTCATCGGCTTGTGCTGCTGCCGACCTATGAAATTACAAGCAATATCATCTTCAATGCCGAAATCGAGTTCGAGCATGCAGGCACCGGCTTTGATGCCGATGACAAATTGCATGGTACAGCGGAAATCGAGCAAGTCTGGATCGATTTCAAAATCATGGATGCCTTCAATATCCGGTCACCGGGCATAGACCTCGTGCCTATCGGATATATCAACGAGCATCACGAGCCGACGCAATTTTACAGTGTCTTCCGGCCCGAACTGTATAACGGGCTGATCCCGTCAACCTGGAAGGCGCCGGCAACTAGCATTTATGGAACGATCACAGACGGCCTCAAGTATGAAGTGCAAGCCAGTAGCAGCCTCGAAGATTTTGGCGGTGATTTTTCCACCCGCGGCGATAACAACAAGGTACCCCCTGGGGGTTACCCCGCAGGAATAGACGGCCTGAATGCTCTCAGCTTTTCCCTTCCGGTTCGCGGAGACTTCAAGCAGCTCAGCGATACCGTCGCCGTGGCGGCGAAGCTCGAATATTCGCCGCCATTCCTGCCCGGCTTCTCCGGAAGCACCAGTGCATATTTCACACCCAACACAACGCCTCGCGGCGCCTATGCTGGCACTAGCGGTGCGCCGCTTGGCAATTCGAGCCTGACAATGATTGACTCGGAGTTCCGCTATCGAGTCCCGGATACCGGCTTCGAATTCCGCGGAGAAGGTGTCTTCGTGACATTCGGCAATCCCGCCAATCTGCGTGCCAACAACGATGGCGATGCCACCAACAATGTTGGCAAAGCCATGTATGGTGCTTCTGGCGAAGTCGCCTATCACTTGCCCCTTGGCAAACTCCTGAATAGCGATTGGGAAGCTGTTCCGTTTTATCGCTATACCTATGAGAATCTGCAGACTGGTGGATTTGCCGGAATTGACCTTAACGCTCCAACAGGCGCTGGCCAGTTGCAATTCCATTCGACGGGCGTTGCGGTCTTTCCGTCACCAAAGATCGTGCTGAAGGCCACCTATCAACGGGTGCTCGATAACGAACCCGGCGGCGCGAAGTCGGATTCGGTGTTGGGTGGGGTCGGATTTTTCTTCTGAGAAGCGCGAAATAGCTGCGCATAAGGATGAACGGATATGACTAATTGGATCAAATTAATGGCGCCGGCCGTACTTGCCATTCCGTTCGCCTGTCCGGTGCAGGCAGTGGAATATCTTTCCATTGCGGACGCACAGAAGCTGGCGTTCCCTTCGGCGAACCGGTTTGCCGAATTGGAAGCGGGCCGTTCTTGGAAGGCATCGGCGGGAGAGCGCCTACTCGGCCTGTTTGTGCTCGACCATGTTATCGGGAAGCACCTTTATATCGACTATGCGGTATCGCTTGATACATCCGGGCGCATCCATAGGGTCGATATTCTTCAGTACCGTGAATATTACGGGGGTGAAGTCCGGAGCGAAAGCTGGCTTGCTCAATTCGTTGGCAAGACGAGTTCAAGCACGCTTAAAGTTGGCAGCGATATTCGCAATATCTCCGGCGCCACATTGTCATCCATGCACGTGACGGAAGGCGTGAAAAGGATTTTGGCGCGCTATGGAACAAACAACCGATAGTGTCCGCCGGGCGCGGCCGCTGCTCGGCACCTTTGTGGAAATCTCCGCCAAGGGTGAGGCGCTGCCGGAATTGGAAGCGGCCGTCGAAGAGGCATTCGCCGCGATCGAAAAAGTGCACCGGCTGATGAGCTTTCAGGAACACGATAGCGATGTCAGCAGACTAAACCGGGAGGCATATGCGCATCGAATCAAGGTCGATCCATGGACCTATCGCGTGCTCGAATTTTCTTTGGACTTCCATCGCCAATCCGAAGGGTTGTTTGACATCGCAGCCGCTCCGGCCCTGCAACAAATTGGTCTACTTACAGATACACCCGCGGCCATGTCTATTCCCTTCTCTGCCTACCCAGCAGATAAGGGGAAGACGGGCGAGCCATTGGCCCTGCTTGAGGGCGAAAGCGTACGCTTCCATGGCAGCGGCACCAGAATCGATCTAAGCGGAATTGCGAAAGGCTTTGCAGTAGATAGAGCCGCGGAGGTCCTGAAATACCATGGCGTGCTCGCAGGTCTTGTCAATGCCGGCGGCGACCTCGCCGCATTCGGGAAAACCCCCTACACAATTCACATTCGCGATCCACGTAATCCCCAACACCTCTTGTGCGAGTTGGCAGTCTGCAACGAGGCCCTTGCCTCTACCGGCACCAGATTCGACCCGCTCAACTCCTGTCCAGCTGGCGGCCCCGCGATTATCGACCCGGCAACCCGACAACAAGCGCGCACGGTAGAAGGAGTTACGGTCCGTGCGTCATCCTGCGTAGTTGCCGATGCGCTTACGAAAATAGTCATGATTGCCGGCTGGGACACCACCAAGTTGCTCGATCACTACGGTGCAAGCGCGCTAATAGTCTCGTGCGACGGTAGCGTTCATAGCTCTCCTAACTGGAAAGGTGCGCTCCAACTTGCGGCTTGACTTCTCTTTTCGCTATTTGATCTACGGTGTCTTCGCCGTGCTCTTTCTGACCGGCGCTGCTTGGTTCGTCGCTGACGGCTTGAAGGATTCGTCCAATGGTGAAATGTGGCAAGCCGTCTCAGCCAATCTTTTGATGCTGCACGGCGGCGCCGCGATGATGGCGCTCATGGCACTCGGCGCGCTTATCCCCATTCATGTGCTGAAGGCCTGGCGCGCGAAGAAAAACCGCGTGACCGGCACCGTCGTCGCCTCACTGAATGGCATTCTAATCGTAACGGCCTTCGGACTTTATTACTTAGGGTCCGAGGCTTTCCGGCCCTGGCTTAGCGGCACTCACCTCGCGCTGGGCTCCGCGCTTCCAGTTTTTCTTGGGGTTCACATCTATTGGGGGCGGAGAACTATTGTACGCCCGGCAAAGGCGTCAATGGCGAAAGTTCCGATGAAACTCGCGTAATGCCTGCATGGACCCCGCCCCTTCGCACGGGCAACGGCCGCCAGCGCACCGCGAAGCTATCGGAGAGAACAGTCACGACGGCCAAATCCTTGGCTAGTGCATGTCAACGGTCCATAAGGCGTATTCGCAGTGACAGTTTCGCCTTTCCTGAGCGAGTTTCGTGGCCAATATCTAAGCGAAAATGCGTTCAGATTTTTGGGCGGCTTCCTAATTTCGGCTAGAGCCGCGCCGGAGGCACCAGCACGAGCTACAAGAACAAGCTGCACCGTTAGGAAAAATGAGAAAAAAAATATCGCAGAAACTCTTAGCAGCATGGCCACGCTCCAGTCCATCTAGTACACCAGCTTCGCCTTAACAAAAGTGTCAGTCAAGGAAGGCGTCATCGAAACTAACCAGAGCGCGAAGGCTGCAGAAGTTTGGGCCTGAAGTGTGCAGTCGCCTTGGCATTGGGGGCGCTCTTATCTATCGTGTGTCGAGGGACCGCGTGGATGTGCGCAATGGCAGCGCCGGCCAAGTGCTTGACGGTTTTGGATTAAGAGCCCGGCAGATGCGAACTTTAGGAGCGCAAAAATGCGATGGCAGGCATCATTCCTGGTAGCGTTCAGCCTTTTTATGGGAGTTGTTCCGGTCTACTCCGAAACACCTGAGGAGTGGATCAAACTCGGGGCTCGTGTGCATGGCGGATTTGGAAGTTTCATTCCCGTAGGTATTCGCATTGGGCTCGACGCACTGGACCGCCTCAAGGCGAAGCCCCGAGAGGTGACTGTCATTTATTACGATAGCAGCAAGGCTCCATGCGCGTGCATCGCCGATGGCGTTTCCATCGCCACTGTTGCAACCGCCGGACAACGGACCTTGGTCATGAGCCCTGAGAAGGCACCAGCGGGCGCGATCGCAATGATTATCATTCGCAGCAAAAAAACGCAGGAAGCTCTCAAATACACGGTTTCCGAGAGCTGGCTTCCAAAGCTAGCGGAGATCAACAAGCGGTTTGATCCCGATGGCCGTTACGAACAGGTTATGAAGGCAGAGGGCTTGTTCGACGTCGTTCCATTTGTTGGTCAGACACTACCCTTGCGCCTCGGGCCTGCCGTCCTCCTAGATCAAATACAGCATCACAGCCGGGAAGGCGGTGCTCAGTAGCCGGCAGTCATGCCACACATCCCGCACGGCCTTTTTGCTTGAGCGCCCGGCATCGGAAGGGCTCTCACCAAAAAATGGTGCACATTTTTTGGTGAGTAATGTAGCGTCGCCAGTCGCGTATTGCCCACGCGTCAAACTGCTCTTAGGATGCACGCTTGTAAAGAAACTCGGGAGCGCTCGGCCGTCGTGCACGTTGTTATGGACGGGAGTCCCGGCGTCCGGCAAGAGTTCGACGTTTCTTCGCTGGTCGCGCCGCCAAAAAGCGCTTCCCAGCCGTCGCGTTCACAGTGGAGGGGCAGTAGGTGGCACGTTTTCGCCGTACTCTGTTGGATTTATTTCACCGGCCGGCGAGCAGGTACATCGAAGAAGCGCCGCGCCTCATCGACATTTTCATTATCGTGGGCCGGCGTTTAGCACGCTTTCCACGTGCTGGCCGAAGAAAAGGAGGGATCGTGGCCCATCAAGATTTTAGCGATTTTGGGCTCCGGCCCCGGGAGGACGCCCGCTCATGACCAGCCAATTCGACGCAAGTTTCGCCTATACCGGACCGGTCAGAGATGAAGTTCAAGCGGCACATGCAAGGGAAATCGAGCATTGCATGTTCATGCCAAGCAAGCTCGCCAATGCGAAACTTCATGCAAATAACGAATTGCAGCGCTGGGTTCTTGCTTGCAACCGGCTAGTCTGGGGGACCATGCCAGCCGAGGCCCGTCCGCCTACACAAGCTGAGGCGGCCGCGCTGTTGGAGCAGCTTTCGCCTGAGAATCGTGAGCGGCTGTTGAAGGAATCGCAGCTCGCGGCGGAGGCGCGCAATCTAGTCGCACTGCTTTCGGCTGCGGAAGTCGAGGCCCATTCGCGGCTGGAAGCGCAGCGGGCGGAAGAGGCGCGGGCCAGTGCCGAGGCGCAGGCACGGTTGGAAAAGCAGCACGCCGAACTGGCGCGCGCCGAGACGGAGCGGCGGCTTCGCGAGCACTTCGAGGAGTTGGATGCAGCGGGGAAGGAGGCGCGGTTCCAAGCTTGGCTCGCGGCGCAGAGGAACGTCTGATCAGCCAAAGACCGGATGCATCAGATCGAAGTTCGCCGGATTGCGTGAACGCGAAGGTGCTCGAAGAGTTTAGTGACTATCACTGCGGTAAAGTCTAGGGGGCGCTCAAAAAGGTTGAGCCCGCCTGGCAGGGGACCACATGATGAAATTACCGAAGTCGAGCCCAAGCTGCACCGTGACTGTTGCACCCAGGACTGCTAAAAACCGATGATTCGCGACGCCCTAGAGGTCCCTAGAAGCAACATGCGCCTTCTCCTTGCCCTAGCTTTGCGCCTTGCACCCTGGTTGTGTGTTCCAACTATCGCGATCCTCTCCCTTGTCCCCGGCCAAGCGCGTCCGCATACTGGGCTTCCAGGTCAGGCCGAGCATTTTCTGGCCTATCTCATGACGGCGCTTGTCCTGGGCTGTCAGGCGCGAAACCTGACCTCTCGGATTACGCTTGCCATCGCCCTCTGTGCCTACGGTGGCATGCTTGAGGTTCTGCAAATTTGGATCCCGGGACGAAGCGCCCAGGTCATCGATTTTGCAGCAAGCTCCTTCGGCGCTCTCACCGGCGTGCTTTTGTCGGCTCTGCTCTCGCTTTCGACGATGAGTCGGCCGAAAATGCATTAGGGCAATTGTGTGGCCTTGGTCGCCTACAGGAAGTTGCCTTTGACCCGGCAACGGCAGGGGCTAGGCGCCGCTTTGCCACTACAAACCGGCAAGGCGAAAAAAGCCGATGGAGGTAGCCTGCTTAGGTCATGCCAAAAGCGGGCTAGACTTTTCTATTCTCGCTACTGAGGCACCACTGCCGCATTGCCTCGCGCATCGCGACATCAAGCTTAATATTTGCGATGCGTTCCCGGCGCCGGCGTTCGTGCTCATCAGGACACTCGTTCACAATCACCTTATGCCACGATCCGGCAACGATCCGGCTAAGCCATTTCGATCGCGATTGATGGGGCATGCTGCAATCTCGTACTTAATTCAGAATGAATTATTTGTTATGACAATATGGAAATTGCTGCAATCTAAAAGTGCAGATCAGGCTATCACAACTTACAGGCTACCGCAGCGATTGCCTGGCAGACTGGATGATGACCCCCGTAAGTATTCTCGAAAACCTTGACGGACACGCCGCATAGTCCGCCGTCGCCCACGACCGTGTTGGTGTCGAACTGGACGCCGAGGAAGGTCTTCGAGTCGATGGTGTTGCCAGCCATTTGGCGGTCGACGACGCCCCGTGTCCGCCTGAAGCACGCTAGCAGTTTCACCCAAAACTCACGAGACTTCAGAACGTTGCGTCGCTTCCTGGCAAACGCATGAGCGAAGCGTTCCAAAGGTTATTGCGGACACGTGAGGCACCAGACTCGAGCTAAAGGATTGGCACGGTTGTTGCCTCCCTGTAGGTGTAAGACTGGGGGATTACCATGATGAACAGTAGACTAGGCACGGCTTTGCTTGCCGCCCACTTGATTGTGCTGACGGCTCTCGTTCAGATCAGCGGAGCCTATGCAGCGGAGAAACTAAGGTTCGGACTAAACTGGCTGCCGGAAGGTGAGCACTGCGGCTTCTTCCAGGCGAAGGCCGCGGGTCTTTACGATAAAGCCGGCCTTGACGTCGAGCTGAAGCCAGGCGGGCCGGACGTGAATGTCCCCCTCCTGGTAAGCGCGGGACAGCTGGATCTGGGGATGGGATCGAGCTTCACGGCGCTGAACATGATCGCGCAAGGCATCCCGGCAGAAACGGTAGCGGCCTTTTTCCAGAAGGACCCGCAAACGCTGGTCGCCCATCCGGACCAAGGCATCTCCACCCTCGCCGATGTCAAGGGCAAGCCTGTCATGGTGGCGAAGTTCTCCCAGCAGGAGTTCTGGCAGTTCCTAAAGCAGAAGTTTGGTTTCACCGATGATCAGCTCCGTCCCTACACCTATTCGGCGGCGCCGTTCCTTGCCGATCCAACCGCGATCCAACAGGGATATGTGACGGAGGATGCGTTCCTGCTCGGAAAGCAAATGCCAAAGCCACCAGTGGTTCTGCTGCTGGCCGACTATGGATATCAGAACTACGCGACGGCCGTGTTTGGTTTGCGCTCCTTCATCGAGAAAAAGCCTGCCATTGTCCAAGCCTTTATCGAGGCTACGCGCAAGGGATACGAACAATGCATGGCGGGCGACTATGCTACGGGTATGAAACTGCTTCTGACCATGAATCCGGATCATGGAGAACCACTGTTCCACTTCAAGCTCAAGGAGATGAAGTCGCGCGGATTGGTTGATGGCGGCGATGCAGTATCCACGGGGATCGGCGCGATGACCGATGCGCGCTGGAAAGATTTTTTCGACACAATGAGCGCCGCCGGCGTCTATTCTCCCAAGCTTGACTACAAATCAGCCTATACGCTTCAATTTGTTGGCCATCATTAATGACAGCCGGTCCCTTTGCCATCCCTGTTATCAATATTTCACCCTTTCTTGATGGGGGAGATGCAGAGCGGCACCGCACTGCGCGTGCTTTCGGCGAAGCGTTCGAGCAGGTAGGCTTCGCGACCATCATGGGGCACGGCATCGACGCAAAGTTGATTGAGGAGACCTATGCGGCCATGCGCGAGTTTTTCGCGCTGCGGCTCGACGAAAAACTGAAATCTACCCCGCCGGAAAAAGCCAAATCGCGAGGCTATCTGCCTGTCGGGATTGAAAGCGTCGCGGCGACGCTTTCAGGAGAGACGCCGCCAGATCTTTGTGAAGCGCTCGTGTTCTACGGCCTTGCGCGTCCGCATGCCTCGGACGCCAAGCCCATCATCTGGCCAGAACGCCCGCCCGTGATCCGTGAGCTGGTTCCGCGCTATCATGAAGCCTTGAAGGGTCTGGGCCAGCAGCTCGTGCGCCTTGCGTCACTCGCTCTGAACTTGCCGGAAACCTTTCTCGACCCATTCTTTGAAGATCCCGGAATCGTCCTTCGCTTTGTGAACTATCCTGACCAGCTGGAGCCGCCGGCGCCAGGGCAACTTCGTTATGGAGCCCATCACGACTATGGCGGTCTTACAATCCTCAGACAAGATGATGCCCCAGGAGGGTTGGAGGTGCGCGATGTAAAGGGCGTGTGGCATCCCGTACCACCGAGTCCGGATGGATTCGTCATCAACATTGGCGATCTGATGTCCAGATGGACCAATGGGCGCTGGCGTTCGACACTTCACCGTGTCGTCAATCCAGGAAGAGAAATTTCCGGGACAACGCAAAGGCTGTCCATGGTCACTTTTTTCAGCCCGAACGAACAAAGCGAGATCGCGTGCTTGCCGTCCTGCGTTACTTTAGACAGGCCAGCCCGTTGGCCTCCTGTCAAAGCTGGAGACTACGTCCACGATAAGATCATGAAATCGATGGACATCGCCTCTGGCAAAGCAACCTGACGCTTCGGGCGATGCGACCTCGATCGCAAGCGAGAAAATTGGCGCTATCTAACTTTGCACAACCTTGATGCTTTCTCATTGGGCTTGGGCCACGCACCGTTTGATATACCGCGCGCAGCCATGCCGGGTCTCCTATACTAGGGCGAGCCGTTTTTAACCGCGTCGGGATATTTCGCCGTCATTTTCGCGATAAACGCTGCGTCATTGACGAATTCCGCCGTATACGCCTTTTTGTAATCGAGGCCAGGCTTGTACAAACCAGCCTTCACCATCGCTTCGTAGAATGACTTCCAGCGCGCATCGTTCATCGTCCCGATCCCTTCCTTAAGGGCATTGCCGGAAAGCACGATGCCGCGCGCTTTCATTTCATGGAGCGAGTAAGCGATTTGACCATCGGGAGTATTGGCTTGTTGCTGCACCAGCTTGCTGCCGGGTTTCGGATCCTCCCAGAAGCTGTACCAACCTTCGAGCGTGGCTTGCGTCATCCGTTTTACGAGGTCTGGGTTCTTCTTGATGACGTCGGCGCGAGTGACGAGTAGGGCCGCGTAGGTGTCCCAGCCGTAATCCGAGAGCAGAAAGATGTTCGGATCGACACCGCCCTGCTTAATGGCATAGGGCTCCGCTGTCAGATAGGCCTGCTGCACCGCCATCTTGTCCGAGAGAAAGGGCGCCATCTGGAAGGTGTAAGGCCGGACCTGATCGTCCGTGTACCCATATTTCGACTTTAACCAGGGCCAGAAGGAGCTGAAGGAATCCTGCGAGAGCAGGATCGGCACGCCCTTCAGGGATTCCATCGTGTCGTGGCCCACACCCTTATGGGACAAGATAACCTGCGGGTCTTTCTGGTACTGCGCGGCGATCGCAACCAAAGGCACGCCTTGTTCGAGCGCATGCAGCAGCTCACCGTCTGTATGAAGCACGACGAAGTCCGCCTTGCCGCCCAGCAGCAGTAGCGAGCCATTCACTTGCGGGCCGCCGGGCTGCAAGTTCATATCGATGCCATATGCCTTGTAAATGCCGGTCGCTACCGCCTGATACGGGCCGCCGTGCTCCACTTCAGGAAACCAATCCTCGTACATGGTTACTTTGTCTGCCGCATGCGCAGGCGGCGATGCGCAAAGCGTGGAAGCCCATGCGGCCATCGCCGCAACAAGTACGGAACGGACGTTCCTTGTCAGTGACATCGATTTGCCCCTCGTAAGCCGGTTTTCGCCATAAGGCAACGCTGACGAAGCAAATGCCATGCCAGCATTACGCTCTGAGCGATTCGAGATGTGAGCCGGGGTCCGGCATCACGCTTCGGATCTCTACCCATGGCACAGGCTTTGCATCGGATACCCCGCGCAGCACAACGACGTGCCCCACCGGAAATTCGAATGCAGCTGCAATTCAAGGGAGCAGAGAAATGGCTGTGAGTGAGGGTATATTCGCTTCCAGCCCTGCTCGAAGCGCCAGGGAACGAGACCGCGCATCCCGTGGGCCGCTTATATCGCTGAGATCCGTCGGCAAGGTATTCCCGAATGGGACCGAGGCCATTCGCGGGTTCAGCCTCGACATCCCGGCCTACCCCCAATTCCTAAGCCTGCTCGGTCCATCCGGCTGCGGGAAGAGCACCTTGCTGCGGATCATCTCGGGCCTCGATACCTGCAGCTCCGGCAGCGTCGAGTGGCCAAACATCGCTAACGGGACCGCCCAGCGTTCAAAGGCTGAAATCGGTTTCGTATTTCAAGAGCCGACACTGCAGCCCTGGTCAACCGTATTTGAGAACGTCTATTTGCCATTACGCTTGCGGGGAGAGCGGCGCAGCCAGGCGCGTGATCAGGTGATGGAGGTCTTGAGGCTCGTCCATCTCGATCGGTTTGCAGACAGCTACCCGCGCCAGCTTTCCGGCGGTATGAAAATGCGCGTTTCAGTGGCGCGCGCCCTCGTCATGCAGCCGCGGGTACTGCTCATGGACGAGCCCTTCGCCGCCCTCGACGAGATAACCCGCCTCCAGCTCAACAACGATCTCTTGGAGCTGTGGGAAGCCCAAGGACTTACGGTGATCTTCGTCACCCACAGCATCTACGAGTCGGTTTACCTGTCGGATCGCATCGCGGTGATTGGAGCCAGGCCGGGTAGGCTCGTTGCGGATATTCCGATCGAGGCGCCTTATCCAAGAACGGAGCAGTTCAGGACATCCGCGGTCTACAACGAGCATTGCCGCCGAGTGTCGGCGCAGTTGAAGGCCGCGATGGGCTCGGCAGGGGCGGCACATGTCTGATCGCTTACTTGAGATAGAGGCAATCGAGGCTTTGGACGATAGCATACCGGCTGCGCCCGCGGCCCGCCGGCCGGGTCAGACGCTGGAAAAAGCATTCGCCGCAGCTGCACCGTATTTATTTGGACTCCTCTTCCTTGGAAGCTGGGAGATCATCGTGCGGGCCGAGGACGTTCCTGTCTATTTGCTGCCCAGCCCCTTGGTGATAGCGGAAACCTTGGTCAAAGATTTTTCTGTGCTGTTGCCGAGCCTGATTATCACGCTGAAGACGACGGTGCTCGCCTTCCTCATGGCTGCAGTAGGCGGATTACTGCTTGGCCTGCTTTTTACGTTCTCGCGGTGGATCGAACGAACGCTCTTTCCCTATGCCGTCATCCTTCAAGTGACCCCGGTTGTCGCAATCGCACCTCTGATCATCATTTGGGCGAAAGACACGCAGCTCGCGCTTTTGATCTGCGCTTGGATCGTCGCGTTCTTCCCGATCGTCTCCAACACCGCGGTGGGGCTGAACAGCACGGATCGCAACCTGATCGACCTTTATCGCCTCTATGGTGCATCGAAGCTGCAGACCTTGATGCTGCTTAAACTGCCGAGCGCCCTGCCCTACTACCTTGCTGGCCTGCGCATCTCGGGAGGTCTCTCGCTCATCGGCGCGGTTGTGGCGGAGTTCGTCGCCGGAACCGGCGGCACGCAATCCGGTCTTGCTTACCGCATCTTGGAGTTGGGCTACCGGCTCGAAATCCCGCGAATGTTTGCGGCGCTCTTTCTGATCTCGCTCAGCGGTATCTTGATTTTTGCGTGCCTGTCCTTGTTTTCCCGCTTTTTGCTAAGGAATTGGCACGACAGCGCAATTCGGGAATAAAGCATGATCCCTCGTTTCCTTGATTTCCATGGGGGCGAAGTGACAACGCGTTTCAGCGTGTGAGCTCAACGCGAGCGCTGGTATAGAGTTCAACACATTCATCAGTTCTGACGCCTTCGATCAAAGTCAGATCCCAGCCCGTCATCTCCGCGAACCGCTCGACCGTATAGTCCTTGAAATTGAAGGCAAGCCTGGCAAGGCGCCGCACATCTGCGTTGCGCGCGCCCAGCACCAGCGTCTGAATTCCTGCATTCAGGATCGCGCCGAGACACATTGGGCAAGGCTCGCAGGTCGCGTAAAACGTACATCCCGCGAGCGTGCGCTGGCCAAGCTTCTGGGTCGCATATTTGACCGCGAGCGTCTCGGCGTGGGCCGTCGCGTCCGAAGCCGAGACTTTCAAACTGCGGCTTCTGACGACAACCTCGCCATCACGCGCGATCACGGCTCCGAAGGGCTGCTCGCCCTGCGCGGCGCCTGCTTTCGCTTCTTCGATAGCGAGACCCATGAAGTAATTGTGGTCACGGTCCAAGATTATACTCCCGATTGCACCTTTGTACGCTAAGCACTGACATATCCGAGCCGCGGGAGCGCGGAAACGGTCTCCTACTCATCATAAATTCGCTTCATAACTCCAGCATGAGCCGCCAAAGCCGCCTGAACATTGAAGTTGCGGAATTGACCCTCACCAATGATCTGCACGCCATTGATGTAAGAGTAATCGACACGGAACGGACCGCAAAGTAGCAGTGCCGCCAACGGATCGCGTTGCGTCCCTGACAGGCCAAGTTGATTAAGGTTTATTGCGATGAAATCGGCGCTCATACCCGGCGCAAGGTAGCCAATGTCGTCGCGACCGAGAAGGGCAGCCCCGCCGCGCGTCGCCATCTCCAGCGCCTCGCGCGCCGAAAGGGCCTTGGGTGTTCCGCCAAACCCGCCACGCCCGCCCGGTTTCTCTGAGAGATAGCGATGGGGAGCGACCCGCTGGAGAAGGAGCGCAAGACGCGCCTCCATGAACATATTCGAGGTATCGTTCGAAGCTGATCCATCGACGCCGAGCCCCGCCTTAACGCCTGCGTCCAGCATTTCACGGATTTTGGCAATGCCTTGGCCGCAGCGCATATTCGCCGAGGGGCAGTGAGCGACGCCCGTTCCGGTTTGGGCGAAGCGCTTGATTTCTTCCGTTGTCAGGAAAATCGAGTGCGCAAACCAGACATCGGGGCCAAGCCAGCCGACGGACTCGGCGAAGTCAACCGGCCGCATACCATAGATTTCTTTGCAATATGTCTCCTCGAACAGCTCTTCCGCCAGATGGGAGTGTAAATTCACGCCGGCATGGTGCCTCGCAAGCGCTGCTGCTTCACGCATGAGGTTGGGTGTCACCGAAAACGGAGAGCACGGCGCCAGAACAATCCGGCACATTGAGTGCCGGCCATTGTCGTGATAGCGGTGGATCAGCCGTTCGGCGTCTTCGAGAATAGCATCCTCGTTCTCGACGCAGCTGTCAGGCGGCAGCCCGCCCTGGCTTTCGCCGCGCGACATAGCGCCCCGCGCTGCATGAAACCGCAGGCCGATTTCATTCGCCACATCGATCGTGCTGTCGAGCGTACAGTCATTTGGCAGGATGTAGAGGTGATCCGAACTCGTGGTGCAGCCGGAAGCGATGAGCTCCGCCATCGCGACCCGCGCAGAGATCCTGATCGCATCGTCGTCCAGCTTAGCCCAGATCGGATAAAGGGTCTTTAGCCAGACGAGAAGTTCGTCATCCTGGACCATGACCCTCGTCAGGTTCTGGTACATGTGGTGGTGGGTGTCCACCATGCCGGGCATGACGATATGACCCGAGAGGTCCAGCACTTCATCCGCTTGCATGGATGAAAGACTTTCCGAACTGCCGGCCGCTTCGATAATGCCGCCGCGGACGAAAAGCGCACCGCCCCTGATCTCGCGCCGGGCGTCATCAAAGGTCGCCAGATACTCGATGTTCTTGACGAGAAGGGTGGTCATTGACTCACTCCTGGCACGGAACGGGTTGCTTGAGACGCTATCCGCTACTGTTTCAAACAGACCATGTGCGGCATAGGACTTGTTTTCCGAAGGTATTGTTGCATCTGACGCAACACTTGACGGCGTTTCGCTCCTAAGTTTAGATCAAGAAAATGGGCAAAAAGCCTTCTGCCTAGATTATGGGCATGAACTTATTTAGTGGGCAGATAACGAGTTAAACTTGGGCACTATGCTCGCAACAAGACCCCTGCAGCATGTCAGTGACTTGAATAAAGGCTCGATCACGGCTCAGACAGCCCGTATCATTTTTCGCGGCGTCTTTTTGGTGCCGGATTTTCTGGAATTCGCAGAACATCGAGCGAGGCGGCTTAATATACAGTTAGAGGTAAAGGAAGCCGCCCCGTCCGAAATAGGCGTTCATGTTTCCGGCGCGCCCGAGTTGATCGACGCCTTCGAAATCGCGTGCAGCCTCGGCCCTTATGACTGCCTCGTCTTGGACCTCGTGCGGGAAAACCTGCCGGGGGAGAAGCATGGGTAAGGAAGGCGAGTGGCACCCCATCTCACTTTCCGAGTTGGTCGAAAGCGGCACTTCGGCGGGAGTGCAGCTTCTTGGGCGCGAACTTGTGGTCTGGCGCGATAGTGCCGGCGCCGCCCACACATGGGAGGACCGCTGCCCGCACCGTGGAATGAGATTGAGCTTTGGCTTCGTTCGCAACGATCGCATTGCCTGCCTCTATCACGGATGGCAATACGACACGGGGGGTCAATGCCGGTACATTCCAGCACATCCCGATCTCGTCGTACCGGAGACGATAAAAGTACCGGTTTACGCGGTTAGGGAACAGTACGGGATGATCTGGACTGCGCTCGAAGGCGATCCCGCCTTACCATTTCGCTCGGAGGATTCTGACGGGACTGTTCCGGTCCGCAGCCTCTATCTCGATTGCTCTTCCAATTCGGCGCTTGATGCTTTGAGGACCGCTTCGCTCGATCCCTTTCAGCAAAGCATGGTGGCTGAAGCGCAGTTTAGGGCTCTTGGCGGAAATCTCTACGCGCTCTCTAATGGAGCCCACACACTTGTCATCGGTATTCAGACGATCTCCGAGACACGGACGGCACTCCATATTGCCATCAGCGGGAGTGCAAAGCGCTACGCCGGCACAGGGCAGCTCCATTTCCTTCGTTGGGCGAACGATTTACGCGGGCGCGCACTTAAGCCGGCAGCAAGCAACTTGCATACCGCCGCTCAGCTTTCTGCAGGGGCACGTTGATGCCAATCACTCTCTACGATTTCGAGCTTGATGAAAGCTGCTATAAAGTCCGCCTCACCCTTTCCATTCTTGGCCTGAAATGGCAAACGGTGGCGGTTGATGTCTTCCCTGGCAAGGAGCATCTCACGCCGTCATTCCTGGCCATGAATCCGCTTGGCCGCCTTCCCATACTCAAAGATTCAGGACTCACCTTGCATGAACCGGAGGCGATATTGGCCTATTTGGCGCGCGCTTACGATCCCGCGGGCCTTTGGCTTCCAGCATCTCCAGATGAGTTTGGGCAGGCGATGCAATGGCTCATTTTCGCTGCTCAAGACCTTGATGTCGCGATTGCAGCCCGCCAGCATATGCTGTTTGGCGGTCCTGGCGACGCCGGCGCTTTGCATGATGGCGCCCGCAAAGTACTCGATGTGATGGAAGATCATATGATCGAGAGAAGTTTCGCCGGTGCCGAATGGTTCGCCGCATCGAACCCGACGGTCGCCGACATCGCGCTTTTCCCGGCCTTTGCCCTAAGCCGCGACTTCGGGATCGACCATGGCGAGTTTCCCGCGCTTCGCCGCTGGTCGCGGCGCTTCCGGAAGCTGCCCGGTTTCATAACAATGCCGGGAATCCCGCATTATAGTTGAGCGCCGCGCCTACTCAGTCAACCTGGAATGGAGCCGCCTCAAGCGGCCTCAATTGTGGATCCTTATCGCCTCGGTCTTGTTTCACCAAGTGTTCATTACTTCGCCCTCGTCGCGCGGCTGGGTTCGATCCGGCGCGCGGCTGAGGCCCTGAATGTCGCGCCATCCTCGATCAGCCGCGTGATCAAGAACATGGAGCAGGAGCTTGGAACTCTCCTCTTCGAGCGTGTCCGCCAGCGTTTAAAGCTTACAAGCGCGGGCGAGTTGATGCTCTATCATGCGCGGCTCAGCGTGACGGAGTTGCGCCGCGCTTGCTCCAGCATCGACGATCTGCACGGACTTCACCGCGGGTCGGTGTCGGTCGCCACGATCGAAAGCGCCTCGCGCAGTCTTATACCCTCTGTGCTGGAGGCGTTCTGGTCGCGCCATCCTGATATCACGGCCGATTTCAGGGTGGCGGGATCGCAAGAGGTTTGCGATGCCGTGACCGCAGGCGATTGCGAGCTGGGCGTTGCGTTCGACGTACGGCCTGCCCGCAATTTGCGAAGGGTCGCTACGGCTCTTTTCCCGCTGGGCGTCCTTGCCCGGCCTGGTAGCTCTTTTGCCCGTAAGAAAGAACTGAAACTATCCGACCTTTCCGGGGAAAGGCTTATCCTTTCCGATAGCAGTCTCATGTTAGGGCTCTCGGTCGAGGAAGCATTCAGCCGTTTGCTCATCGATGTCTTCCCGCGCTCCCGCACAAATTCGATCGGCCTGATGGTCGAAATGGCGAAGATGGACCTTGGCACAGTGCTCCAAACGCGGGTTGGAATTGAGAAGGAAATCGCGCGAGGCGAGCTACTGTTCGTACCATTACGCGATCCTAAGATCGGTCAAAGACGCCTCATGCTTCTGTCCAGGCCCGAGAAAGAACTGTCCGGCGCGGGCGCCGCATTCCTGACCTTGCTCGCGCAGGCCATCGAAAAACTCAAAATTTAGGTGTTGCGCCCGGCGCATCAGATCCATCGAAAACTATCGCCTATCCTGCACATTGTCCGGCTGCAATCATCTCCAGCAAAGGGGTTACCATGAAGCAAAGTGCGGTCGATGCCGTTATCCGGGGCCTTAAAAAGGCGGGCGTCGGCATCGTTTGCTACCTCCCCGACTCTCTGTTCAAAGAACTCTATCCAGCGCTCGACGCTGATCCAGATATCCGAACCATTCGGGTCACCAACGAGGGTGAAGGCGCTGCCATCTGCGGCGGCGTCTTTTTGTCGGGCAAAAGAGCCGCCCTCATCATGGAGAACTCCGGGCTACGGGCCTCCGTCGAACCGCTCGCTCGCATGGGGTTGGGCGCCGGCATTCCCGTCATCATGGTCATGAGTTATCGGGGCGAGCTCGGTGAAAACAATTGGTGGGCGATCCCGCATGGCATCACGATGGAGCCAGTTCTGAATGCCTTGCGCATCCCATACGAAATTGTGCGCGAGGAAGACCAAATCGAACGCGCAATCGTGGCTGCGTATACCTGGTCCTATACATCCTACTATCACTCTGCCGTGGCGCTCGGCGGCACGGTGGTCAGATGAAGCGCTTCGATTGCATGACGGCGCTCGCAAAATATCTCGACCGCGAACTGGTAATTCTATCGCTCGGTGGCAGCGTCGACGAATGGTACAATGCTGCACCGCACATGCGCGAGGCAAGCCTGTTTCAACAGCAATTGGGTTGCGTGACCGCGCAGGCGTTCGGGCTTGCGGTTGGCCTGCCTCACCGGCGCATCATCTCGCTCGATACCGATGGCGGGATGCTCTTCAATCTCGGGATTCTGGCGACGCTCGGAAACGAACGGCCAAAGAACCTTTTCATCGTCGTGTGGGACAACGAGTGCTACCAATCGATTGGCGGACCGCCGACCCACACCGCATCGGGACGGGTAGACTTGGCAGCTATTGCGCGCGGGGCAGGGATCGAGAACGCTTTCACGGCCACCTCCCTCGAAGAGTTCAAGGCCCATTGCGAACAAGGGCTGAAGAGAGATGGACCTTATCTTGTCATCGCAAAGGTCTCACGGGAGGTTCAGCCGGGCGTCAAACGCAAGCACAGCGATGGACGCGAAGACAAATACATCCTCGTGCGCCACGTCGAAGCCACTGAAGGCATTGTGATCATGGGCCCCAGCGAGCACAATTGAGGCCGCGCATAATGACCGCCACGGCAGCGTCCACCATCCCGCAGCGGCCTCTGAAGGCAGCCCATGATTACATCGTTGTGGGGTCTGGTTCGGGTGGCGCACCCGTTGCGCGGCGGCTCGTGGATGCGGGAGCAAGCGTGCTCTTGATCGAGGCCGGCCCGCCCGGCATCGGCATTCCGGAAATTGACGATCCTGCTCAGTGGGTGCCGCTTGGCAGAAGCCGTTATGATTGGGGCTACGACTACACGCCCACGCATCACGTTAACGGCCGGACCATCGGAATTCCGCGCGGCCGCGTGCTTGGCGGCTCATCTGCGATTAACGCGATGATGTGGTATCGAGGAAACCCCATCGATTACGACGCGTGGGAAATGAGCGGCGCCGAGGGCTGGGCATTCAAGGACGTCTTACCTTACTTCAAGCGCTGCGAAGATTGGACCGGTGGTGAAAACTCGTGTCGCGGCGCAGGCGGACCGCTCAGGATCGAGAGAAGCCCTAGCCCGCACCTAATCGCTTTGGCCTTTATGGAGGCCGCCCGCGAACTTGGTGTTCCCACTATCGAAGACCCAAACGGCCCCAATAACGAGGGTGCCTCGCTCTCTAATTTCAACATCTCCGCGGGAAAGCGCTGGAACTCGGCGCGAGGCTATCTCTGGCCTATCTTGGACAGCCCAAATCTCACGATCCTAACCGATTGCCTTGCGGTCAGCCTTGGATTTGAAGGCAACCGCTGCGTTTTGGTGCGGCACACCCGAAATGGCGAGTACGCAGAGACCCGCGCAAACGGTGAAATTGTGTTGGCCCTTGGAGCGGTCGATACACCGCGCCTACTGATGATGTCCGGGATCGGCGACCCGGTTGAACTAAAGCGCCTTGGCATCCAAGTTCGCGTAGCTCTCCCAGGAGTTGGTCAGAATCTGCAAGATCATCCTTTGGTCCGAGCAATAAACTTCCGCTCCAAAAAAGCCTTAGGAACCACCCGCGACAACGGCGGGGGATCGATGGTGAATTGGAAGACCAGCGCAGGTTTATCTCAAGCGAATGCCCACGCCTTTCCGGTGCAGGGAGCAAGCGCCACACCCGCGCTTGCCGCTGCGTATGACCTCTCCGGAGATGTCTTTGCCATCGGAACCGGGCTAATGCGCTCGCGCAGCCGCGGGCATCTCAAACTACTGGGAGCCGAGCCTGGTTCCCCGATGGAAATCCAGCCGAATTTCCTCAGCGATCCCGAAGACCTCGCGGACCTTACCGATGCTGCGGCGTTCGCAATGGAGCTTGGGCAGGCAAAAGCCTTCTCGGAATGGTTCGGAGGCTTTCTTGCGCCCGAAGGACGGCTTTCCCGAACAGAAACGGCCGCCTTCATTCGCGTCGCGTGCTCGACATTCTTTCACATCTGCGGAACCTGCAAGATGGGCAAGGACGAGATGGCGGTTGTGGATAACGAGCTGGCCGTCCATGGCGTCGAAGGCCTTCGCATCGCCGACGCTTCGGTGATCCCAGTCATTCCGAGCTGCAACACGCATGCACCCGTTACGATGATCGGCGAGCGTGCCGCCGATTTCCTGCTCCAGTCCCGATTGAGTAAAAGGCAAACAACATCATGACCGCGGATGCTTTGATCCTGGCCGGCGAATGCGTTCTGACAATGGACCAGCAGAATTCCGTCATTAAGGACGGTGCGATCCTCGCAAAGGAGGGCCGCATCGCAGAAACGGGGACCCTGCCGGAACTGCGGGCCTCGCATCCATCGCTACCTGTTAAGAAGATCCCAAACAGCATCCTTATGCCCGGCCTCATCAACGCGCACGCACATTCCGGTTTGCTGCGGGGCACTGCCGAACATCTCCCCGTTTGGGACTGGCTCACCCTGCACATCAACCCCATGCACCGCGTCCTGCAGCCCCCTGAAGCGGAAGCGGCATCGCGCCTTTGCTACGCCGAGTTTGTCCTTGGCGGAACAACAACGATTGTGGACATGTGGCGCTTCATGGAGGGTAGCGTGCGTGCTGCCGACACGATCGGTAACCGGCTTGTAGCTGTGCCATACGTGGGTGAGCATCCTGACTACAATTATTTCGACACGCTCGATATGAACGAGGCGTTGATTGAAAACTGTCAGGGAAAGGCCGGCGGACGTATTACCGTATGGGTAGGACTCGAGCATCTCTTCTACGCCGATGAAGCCGGGCAGAGGCGAGCTATAGATCTTGCGAAGAAGCACGGAACTGGCTTTCACATACATTGCAGTGAAGCGCAGATCGAACTGGCCGAATTCCAGAAGCGGTATGGCAAACGGCCCATGTTTGCGCTCGACGATCTTGGCTTTTTCGAAACCCCACTAACGATGATCGCCCACGGGGTCTGGCTCGACTCCTCTGAAATCGAGTTGATCTCCGCCCGGCGCGCATCGATCGCTCACAACCCCATTAGCAACATGAAGCTCGCAAGCGGGATCGCCCGGGTGACCGAAATGCTGAAAGCAGGCGTTCCTGTTGGTCTTGGCACCGACGGTGAAAAGGAGAACAACAACTTCGATATGTTCGAGGAGATGAAGGTTGCATCCCTCCTCGGAAAATTAAAAGACCTCGATGCTGCCGCCATGGATAGTTGGCATGTGCTTCGCATGGCTACGATCACGGGAGCAAGGGCGATTGGTCTTGATCGCGAGATCGGGTCGATTGAGCCGGGCAAATGCGCCGACATCATTGCTGTGAGAACGGACACTCCACGGATGACACCTTTTTTCTCCGAGGGCACATACTTCAACCTGCATCATAATCTCGTGCATGCCGTTCGCGGCAGCGACGTCTGTCTCACCATGATCGGCGGTGTGATCGCCGCCGAGGATGGCGAGCTTAAAACCACGAGCTTGCAGGATGTGATTGCAGAAGTCCAAAGCCTCGCCCCCGGACTGTTCGCGCGCCGCGCGGCGTTTCTCGCCGGGAATGAAGGCGGCACCGTGCAATGGACTGAGAACGCATGATTGCGCCGGCGGGCTAACCGATGGTCAAGACCCAAGACAAGGTCGCTCTCGATCAATGGCATGCTGTCGAAACCAGTGCCGATCTTGGCCCCGATCCTGTCGTTACACGACTGCTCGGACAGGACATCGAGATGTTCCGCGATAGCGCTGGCCAGCCCGTGATCTGCGAAATCCTTGATGGCGGCGGACGAAGCGCGCCGCTGCCAGTCCAGGAGCGCTATTGCTGCGTTTGGACCACGCTTGGAAAGCCGGCCCGTGAAATTTTCACGATAGAAGAAGCGGAGGAGCCAGATCGCCGCGTCGTGCCCTGCGGGTGGGTCAGGATGCGAGCTTCGGGTTTGCGCGTCGTCGAGAATTTCCTGGACATGGCGCATTTCCCCTATGTCCACACTGGCATTCTAGGGGACGAGCCGCATACCGAAGTTCCGCATTACGCGAGCGAAATCCGACGCGACGTGGACGAGGTTTGGGCGACTAACTGCACCTTCTTTCAGCCTCGAATGACCGCCTCGCAATCCGGCGGTGATTTCGTCCAGCTTACATATCGCGTGCCTAGCCCCTTTGTTGTCATGCTGTACCGGGCGTGCCCCTCCTCTCCGCAGCGGCTTGATGCCATCGCCCTGTTCATTCAGCCAATGGAAGAAGATTTTTGCCGGGCGCAGCCCGTTATGTACCTCATAGATGATTGTTCCACTTACACGGCGCTCCTCAATTTCGAACAGGTCATCTTTCTGCAGGACCGCATTATTCTGGAGAACCAGCGGCCGTTGCTTCTCCCCCTCGAACCGCGCCGGGAAATTCCAACGCGCGCCGACAGCTCTTCGGTCGCTTATCGCCGCTGGCTAAAAGAGAAGGGGATAAGGTTCGGCACAACGGGCAGGGCCGCATGAGGATGTCTGCCGGCGGATTCGATGTGCTACACCCCCGCACTGTCCCCGAGGCATTGGAGTTCTATTCGCGAGGTGATTGCCGGTTTGTTGCGGGGGGAACAGCGCTTCAACTGGAGTGGGCGGCCGGGTTTCCGCAACCCGAAAGGCTTGTCAATCTCGGCGGGGTGGTTGGTCTCAAGTCCGTCGTTTGCGATGAGGATCAAATTCGAATTGGCGCGCTTCTGACGCTTGCGGCCTTGGAACGGCATGCTAGCGTTGCAACGAAACTGCCGCTTCTTGCTGCGGCAATCCGCACTGTTGCCGCGCCCACGATCCGTACCCTCGCCACGCTCGGGGGGAATGTTGCGGGACGAAATGGCTGCCTCCTCCCGGCCCTCCTAGCGCTCGGCGCTCATGTTCAAATCGCCGGACTGAAGGGACGGCGCCAACTTCCCCTTAGCGCGTGGCTGGCGCTGAGCGAGCCATCCATTCTTGAAACCGTAATCATACCTCTTTGCAGAGGCGACGTTCATTGGAGCCATCGCAAGGTTGGGCTGAGGGCAGCCTTCACCCCAAGCGTAATCGGCGTCGCAGGACATCTGGAACTTGAAGCCGGCCGTGTGCTGGAAGCGCGGCTCGCGGTTGGCGGCGGCCCGGTGCGGCCCGCGCGCCTCACAGCTTGCGAAACCATGATCACTGGCCGGAGCCTGTCCGAGGTCGATTGGGCCGCGCTGCATGCTGCCCTTGGCGAAGAGATCGTTGCCCCCGACGATGCCTTCCGCTCAAGCCACTATCGCCGGATCGTGGCCGCGAATGCACTTGCTCATGGGCTCGGAGGGTTTTTCAAATATGGCTATCCGCCAACGAACCGGTTCGCTCCGAGGCCAACCGCGGCGCCGGAGGAAATTCGCCTCGAAAGGGTTGCCGCTGGAGAACGATGGCAAATTCGTCCCGACGGCCGCGCCAAGATTGCTGGGACGTTCCCCTACCTGACTGACCGACGTGAGGCCGGTATGCTGGTAGCGCGCATTCTTAGGGCAAACATTCCTCATGCGCGCATTCTGTCCATCGATACAAGTGCCGCCAAAGCCCTTCCCGGTGTTGCTGCCATAGCGACATACAAGGATGTGCCGGGCCTGAACACGTTCGGCATTGTGATCCAGGACCAGCCCGCGTTTTGTTCGAACAAGGTTCGCTATGCGGGCGATGCCGTCGCTGCTGTAGCAGCGGTCGATGCAAGAACCGCAGCGGCGGCACTCGAATTGATTAAGGTCGAGTACGAACCGCTTGCTACCGTGACCGATCCCGAAGCAGCATTATTACCGGCCGCTCCCGAGATCCACGAATCAGGAAACCTGCTAACCGCCCTGAGTTTCACGAAAGGCGATGTCGAAAAAGGTTTCGCTAAAAGCGCATATATCATCGAGGCGGTGTACACAACGCCCCGTCAAATGCACGCCTTCATGGAAACGGAGGGCGGTTACGCTTTCGTGGACGCGGACGGCATTTTGAACGTCTGCGCTGGCGGCCAGCATGGAAGCCGTGACCGCTTGCAGCTTTCGCGCATCCTGGCAATACCGGAAGAGAAAATCCGGGTTACCACAAGCCCAACCGGGGGAGCTTTTGGCGGTAAAGACGAACTGACCGTACAACCCGCTCTCGCTATCCTGGCATTGAAGACAGGCCGGAAAGTCCGGCTGCATCTTGACCGGGCCGAGTCGGTGCTGGCAGGCGTGAAGCGTCACCCGATGACGATCAGGATGCGTACCGGCTGCGACAGCGAAGGCCGTCTCTTGGCGCAAGAAGCCGAGGTGATGGCCGACGCAGGCGCGTACGCTTCCCTCGGGCCTGCGGTTTTGGAAACCGCTCTCGAGCACGCTATCGGGCCATATCGTGTGGATAACGTTAAGACGTCCGGCAAGCTCGTCTATACCAACAACGGCGTTTGCGGCGCATTCCGCGGCTTCGGCGCCAACCAGATGGCATTCGCGGTCGAATGCCAGATGGATCGGCTGGGCGCTGCATGCGGGCTCGATCCCTTTGAGATCCGGCGGCGCAATCTTCGCATTCCCGGCGGCCCCGGAACGCTCGGGCAGAGAGTGTCCCCTTCGGAGAGGCTTTTTGAAATGCTCCAAGCGGCGGAGGCGGATCCGGTCTGGATGGAACCCCGTGGTCTGTCGTCCTGCGGTACGGAGCTGATCGGCACCAGCATTGCCATGAATTACCAGGGCAATGGGCTTGGCACTGTGCCGCCAGATTACGGCAGCGGATGTTTGCGCCTCGCCCCGGATGGCGCCATCGAAGCGCTCTTCGGTCTCGATGAAATCGGGCAGGGACTTCTGCCCGCCATCAGGGCAGCGGTCTCGCAGGAACTTGGGTGCGCGTTTGTGGACATAAGGCCAATCACAGGGGATACAGGGCTTACCCCTGACTCCGGCTCGACTACAGCATCCCGCGGAACTTACGCCGTCTGGAAGGTTGCGGCCACGGCTGCACCCGGCTTCCGGGAAAAAATCCTCGCAGCGGCATCGGTTGTCTTAGGTCGCGATATGGCGTCTCTTGCGATCGCGCCAGGCGGAATCGCCCTGCGCGGCGCCAACCGCGGCGAGCTTCTCATAAGTTTCAGCCAGCTTGCTGAAGCAATTGCGGACGAGAATTCGCCTTCTGAAGCGGCGGGCTTCGAATATCCGAAAACCGAATATCCCAACGGGAACGCACGCTACATTTTCGCGTTTGGCGCGACAGTGGCGCGCGTGGCCGTCAATCGTATCACCGGTCATGTGCGCGTCCTCAATCTCTCCCAGCACACCGCGGCGGGGCCTGCGCTCGATTATTCCTCCTATCTCGGACAGATCGAAGGCGGCGCCATTCAAGGGCTCGGATTTGCGCTCAGCGAGCAGGCCGCTATGGAGGGCGGTCATTATCTCACTCGCAATCTCGACACCTACATGCTGCCTACGATCGCCGACACCCCGCCGTCGATGGCCGTCTACGCGCTTGAGCAGCTGGATGAAGGCGATCCATTCGGACCCCGTGGCGTGGGTGAGCTTGGCATCGGCGCGGTGACGCCGGCAATCGCAAACGCCGTGGCCGATGCGATTGGCGCCTGGCCTGAGCACACACCGATTGAGCCTGAGGCAATACTCGACTTGATGGGGGCGGCTACGTGAGCAAAGCTCTCTCGCCAGTTACTTTCCGCCTGAATGGCGGGGTGTGCACCGTCTATCCATTTCCCCAAACCCGGCTGATCGACATACTCCGCGATGAGCTGAGTTTAACCGCGGCCAAGAAAGGATGCGGGATTGGCCGGTGCGGAAGTTGTGCCGTCCTCGTGAATGGCTCAGCCGCCAATGCGTGCCTGCTCATGGCCTGGCAGCTGGAGTCTGCGCATGTGATAACGCCGGAGGGCTTGGACGCCATGCCGGTATCAGTCGCAATTCGAGAAGCGCTGGATCGTGAAAATGCTTTCCAATGCGGCTATTGTGCGCCCGGGATTCACTATAACACTAACGGCTCTCCTGAGCGAAAATCCAAGCCGCAGCGAGGCTGATATTCTGGCGGCGATGGAAGGTAACATCTGCCGCTGTACAGGATATCATTCCATTATCCGCGGCACATTGGCCGCGGTGGCCGCGTTCAAGAAACCAGCCGCGATTTAAAAGCCGCTTCACCGGGGCATCAAGACTTGGTTTGGGTCAAACCTGCACCTCATCCTGTCCGGCGATGCGCGCTCCGGTTTGATGCATTTCCTTGTGGCCGGTGATGGGATGCAGAAAGTGAGCGCGGTCGATGGACTGCCAGTCTTTTGTTCTGAGATCCATGCCGTCCATCGCCTCTTCGCTTAGGTGTCGAGCAGTTCGAGAACTGGAAACAAGTCCTCCGGTGTGAAGGCGGCCGAGATTAGTCCGTCCTCCCGCATGTAACGGATCAGGGTCTCGATCATGGTACGGTTTTTCCCAAAGCCCGCCGGCCAATAATCGCTGCCGAGATGTTTCCGCGTGGCAAGTAGCGCTTCAAGCTGCCAGGGCAGCATGGTGCACAACGCCGCTGAATCGAACAGCCGGTCCTGCGCAATCTCCTCCGCTTTCGCAAACGCTTTGAAAACTGCCATCGGTAAAGCTGGATCGGCATCCGCGACGGACCGCTTGATCGCTACGAGATGCATGGCAGGGAAAGTGCCGGTCTTCTTGAAATAAGCGAGCTCTGCTTCAAAGGGATTCTCAAAGAGCCGGCCTACCTCCTGCGAGGGCCAGGTACGCGGCGCACGCGCCGTGTAGAGCGCGTCGATTTCGCCATTTGCAAGAAGCTGCGCAAGGCTTGCATCCCTCCTTTCCTCGAGAACGAACTGCGATGGATAGACTTGAGGATGCTCATCACCGCTGCGCTGCGAGTCCAGTCCTCCGGACACGTAAATTGGCGCAGTGCGTGGCAGTCCATAGTGCTCTTGAAAAATACCCCGCAGCCAAACGGCAGCCGCCATGTCGAATACGGGAATACCGATGCGCTTTCCCGCAAGGTCAGCCGGTGCCTCAATCCCCTTTGTGTTGTTGACGAAGACGCAGGAGAAGCGGAAGTGCCGGGATGGGAAAACAGGCACCCCGATATAGGGGCGGTTCGGCCATTCCAGCGTCCGCAAATACGTCGCGAAAGGGAATTCGCAAACGTCGAAGGTATGCGCTGTCAACTGCTCGTTGAACAGAGCCTGCACACCCATGAAGGTCACATCGGCATCAACGCCCTCGATCGGGGCTTCTCCGGATGCGATCGGCCTTGTCCTGTCGCTATCGCTGAGCCCGACCATAATTTTTGCGGGCATCAGGCGGCCTTTCCGATCTTCTTGGCTTCAGCAGGTGCCACGAGCCGCTCAATCAGGACGTCCAGCAGTTCAGGAAGAGCGAGCGGCGTTGCATTGGCACCACCCCTCGAATACACACCTTTCGCCTTTGTGATGTCCGTTCCGAGCCGGTGTGCCAAGCGCTCGACAGCGGACTTACATTGATTAAGTGTAGGCAAGCACTCGATCGTTTGTTCCTCAGGAAGCAGATCATTCGCGCCTATCAGCGCAAGGCGCTTGCCGCCCACGAGCTTGCTCAAAGCCACCTTGTTTGGGCGCCGCTCTTTGAGTGAAATAATGAAGCTTCGGTGTGTAAGTCCTGGGGCAACCCATGAGATTATTTCTGTATAGTGACTGCCGATCCGGGAGAGGACAGCAGCCACGATCTCCGCCATCGCATTGTGCATCTGAACAAAGCATCTCCGCTCCTCATCGCCCCAGCTCCAGCGCGTGTGAGAGATCTGCAAAGCGGTGCAGTCCTTCCGCCAAGGCGACACAGCGTTTCCCCGCTTCTCGAACAAGCCGGGGTCATCATAAGCACTCGCGGGTGACGCCTGGCCCAAATAGCTCGCGATGTGTTCATAGGGCACAATACCTAGAGGCTCCGAAATCACCATACGATGGATCACGGTGCCCTTTCCATCCGAGAGAACCGACAGGTTGAGCACGTCTTGTGAGAATTCCGGCTCGAGGCGTGCCTGCAGCTCTTGTGGCAGATAAAGCCTCTCAACGGGTTTGAAGCCTGAATTCGAGATGCGCTGATTGATGGCCTTATGCTCGGACGAGAAAGGATACGGCTTCGTCTTTGTGCATGGCATGAACAAGAGGATGCGCCGTTCTGCCTTCGGAAGCTTTGGCTCGTAGCGGTTCTTCACGAAATCAATCCAGTCCGCAATGCGCGGGTGCTGGAGCGCATCGACATTATCCTGCGGGCTATAAAGGCATAGGCCCTCGTCGAGCTGGAATGGGCTCTGAAATCTTCTGGGCCAACTCGAGAAGCCGCTGGGCCCGGTCTTGAACGGAAATCATGATCTGTCCTCCATGCTGAATTGGAAGGAACTGGTTTGCGAAAGGCTGCCTCGGCGCTTGATTAGCGCGGACATGTCGAGTTCGGGCTCGGTATAATTTTGCAGCGTTTCCAGGTGGTAGTCTGCGTCAGACAGAAAGAGATTGCGGGTGATGCCGTAAACGACGCGCTCCACTCCGAATTTGAGGGCTGAAATCCCTGCCGAACAGGCGAGGCTGGGCATAGCCGCGAAGGTGTAACTGAAGACATTCTTCAGGTACGGCGCCTCGCCCGGAATTTTCTCCGCAAACTGAAAATTCGGACTGAGGTAGGGATATTCCCCAAGTGAAGGGCTTTCCAAACCTGGTGCAGGATTATAGCGGTCGCGCCAGCGTGCAATCTTCCCCGCAAAGCGCTGGAGCTCCGGCCGGGCGCCGAAATCGACCGTGAAGCCCGTACCTGCGATCAGGAAGTCGAATGCGTTCGTTCCTTTCGGTGTGGTCAGCAGAATTTCGCGGCCGTTTAGGCCCACGGCGTCAACCGGACAACCGAGGCTGAGGTGGAACTGCTCAAACCGGATGCAGCGCTCGAAGGTATCCTGCGGCGGCGGCTGGTTCATGTCGAAGATCGTTTTCATGAAGCGCCATTTCCGCCCATCGTCGAGATCACCGAAATGCCGCAAGAACCCGGCGAACTCCATCCACCGATTTGGGTTCGCGACCGGCATGTTTTGCCGCCGCGCAAAAACCTCGACGAAAGCTGCACCCGCTTCAAGTGCGCAGGCGGCATTGTCGAAAGCGGAAGCGCCCGCACCTATTACTGCAACGCGTTTTCCTGCAAGGCCCTCAAAATCAATCTCGTCCGCGGTATGAGCATAATAGCCGCGCGGCAAGTTTTTGCGGATGATCTCGGGAACGGCCCACTGCCCACACCCCTCAATGCCGGTTGCCAAAACGGCATTTCGCGCGAAAACGGTCTCCTGCTGTCCATCACGGATTATCCTGAGGGAAAGCAATTCATCGCCGAGAGGTTCGATATCAACCACCTCTGCGCCGTTCGTCACCTCGATCCCGGTCATCTGACGAAGCCAGATCAGATAATCGTGCCATACTTCGCGTGGTATCTTGTCGAGAGCGTCCCAGGCAGCATTCCCGAACTTCGCCGCGTACCAGGCGCGCGCGGTAAGACTTGAAATGCCGAGATCAGGCCCGGTCACCATCTTGGGCGTGCGAAGCGTGGTCATGCGGGCTAAGGTGCGCCACGGCCCTTCGGCGCCCTTGGCACTGCGGTCAAGAATGCGAACATTCGTGACGCGCTCTCTGGCAAGCCGGAAGGCGATGGCGATGCCGCTCTGACCTCCTCCGACGATGACAGCATCATGGACAGGCGCGCCCGCATGGGTTTGCGGCATCACCCACTCGCGCGCGGGATAACCCAAGCATTCCAGTTCGAAGCGCGCTCGCTCCTCAAGACTTCGCAGCCCATCCATGTGGGGAGATATTGACCCGGCCATCAAATCCTGCTCGTCCCAAGATGCGCATGAAGCACACACCTGAAGCGCATGGATATTTTGTTGTGACGCTCCGACCCGGCTTTCCGGCTCATCGAGGCCGTATTAGGGGAAGCAATCAGCGTACCAAAGTGAAGACCTCCAATCTTCACGCCTTCACCTCGTACTCAGGAGGCGTTTGATTCCCAGTGCCTCGCCGGAGGCTTTTTCAGCAAATGCAACGGCGTAACCTTCAAGCCTCTCCGCGAGGGCCTTCGCTTTTGCTGTCGCCCTTGAGAGCCGGCTAACGGCCGCGGACGCACGCTCCTTTAAAGCATCAACATCGATGGAGGTGATTTGTCCATCGCTGACGGCGAGCCGGCCCGCGATCATCACATCGCGCACAGAACGCGAGTCCGCACATGTGACGATCTGATTTATGGCATCCCTCAGCGGAATGAAGTCAATGCAGGTGAGATCAAAAAAGGCGAAGTCCGCAGGCGCGCCTTTCTGCAGCCGGCCGCCAAGCGGAATGCCTAAAATATCGGCACCGCCCTCCGTCGCGAGCCGGACCGTCTCTGCCGCGGACAACCATCGGTCCCGGCTGCCGCTATAGGCGCGCGAGGAATAAGAGGCGAGCCGCATCGCCTCAAGCATGCTGAGCGCATCCGATGAATTTGCTCCATCGGTTGCGAGGCCAACAGTGATGCCGCGATCGAGCATTGGGCGCAAATGCGCGATACCCGATCCAAGCCGGAAATTGCTTGCCGGAATATGGGCGACAGCGCAGCCTTTATTCGCGAGAAGATCGAGATCGGTCTCATCGAGCCAAATGGAATGCGCCGCCGTAAAGCTGGGCCGCAAAACACCAGTGCTTGCGAGATACTTTACCGGCGACATGCCATACAACTTCATCGCCGTAACGGCTTGGAGCCGGGATTCCGCAATGTGCATGTGTATCGGGAGTTCATGCTTTTCGGCGATGGCAACGCATTTCAGGAGAAATTTTTCGGAGCAATGATGCGGGATTGTTGGGGCGATCGCGAGACGGAGGCCGCTTGGCAGCTTGCTCTTGGCTGCCGCGATCTCCTCAACAGCCGCGATCGTTTGCTCACCCGCGGCAACATTGAGTTGCCCAAGATCGTCACGGAGATCTTGTGGCAAACTATCGAACAGCCCCGGGATCGCGGAGAAGAGCATTTTGTCCGCGATCATGGGCGCGATCACGGCGCGCATTCCGGCATCCGCGTACGCCCGTGCCGCGGCCATAAGCCCCGAAACAGATGGACGCGGAAACTCATAGAAGAGATCGAAGCAAGCGGTACAGCCTTTGAGCAGCATGTCCGCTGCGCCGATCAGCGTGGAAAGGTAAATCGTTTCGGGGTCACGTTCCCCTCCAAGCCAAGGCGCATAGGTGAGGGAGGCCTCCAGTGTCCATCGATCGGCGACGCCCTTCATCAGATTCGCATGACTATGGGTGTGGGTATTGACCAAGCCGGGGAGGATCAAGCGGTCGCGGGCATCCACCCTAGCGATGCCTGGCTCGTGCCAGGCTCCGCGCTCTGCGACGGCGGCGATGACCCCACTTTCGATCAAGAGGTCGAGGGCGGAAACCTCGCCTGTGGCTGGGTTCGCAACGATGCCGTCTTTGATGAGAAAGCGGCAGCCGGGATTCATCCGTTTTCCCCTGCGGGGTGCATTGCCATCCAGTGACGTGCGATGTCAGAACGCCCAGCAATCCAGACGCCCTCATGCTCCGAAACATAGGTGATGAACCGCGCCATTCCCTCGAAGCGGGAGGGCTGGCCTGAGATGCGATTGTGGAGGCTTACCGTCATCATTTTTGGATGGGTTTTGCCCTCGGCATAAAGCACGCGGAATGCCGAGCAGAGATGCTCGCAAAATTCCAGTCCGGTGCCGAGTTTGCCGCTTGCTAGACGGTTGTCATTATTCGTGAAACTGTGCGGCACCACCAAATGCGGCTGCCCTCCGGCTTTGACCCAATAAGGCAGGTCGTCCGCATAGCTATCGGCGTCGTAAAGAAAGCCGCCATGTGCAACGAGAAGTTCCCGCGTGGACGAACTCGGCGAATAACGGCTCTGCCATCCCAATGGTGGACGGCCAAGCGTGGCTTTAAGGCTTGCAACCGCACGCGCAATGGTAGCTCGCTCGTCTTCCTCCGTCATCAGATAGGGGCGCGCAAATCGGTCGCCGTGACAACAGAGATCAAACTCAGCGGAGCGGATCGCCTGCGCGATTTTCGGATTGCGCTCAAGTGCTTGTGCGCAAACGTTCATCGTCGCTGCGATACCGTGATCGCGGAACAATGAAAGCAGGCGCCAAAACCCTGCGCGTGAGCCATATTCGAAGAGCGTCTCGGCAACAAAGTCGCGGGTCCCAGCAGGAACCTCGCCCGGAATTCCATCCGACAGGGCAACTTCGGTTGCAGGATCGCCATCGGGAAGAGACGGTTCGGCGCCTTCTTCGACATTGAGCACAATGACAAGTGCCAGTCTCGCGTCGCCCGGCCAATGGGGGTTAGGCGGGTTCCCTCCATATCCAACAAAATCGCGCTGGCCGTGCTCGGGGATGATCATGCCGCCGCCTGAACTCGCGCAGCATACTGTTCCGCTACTGAAAGGAGCAGCTCATCGCCCCTTGGCCCAGCGATGAACGAAAGCCCCACCGGGCAGTCCTGAACCGTTGCAGCGGGTAAACTTATCTGCGGCAGACCGCAAAGGCTTGCCACACAGGTCAGAGCAAGCGTCTTTTCCCGGAAATCGACTTGCGCCGAAACGGGCGCATCCCGAAGCGGCGGCAAATCGTGGGCCGTTGGGAGGACAAGTATTCCGTCGCTGCCGAGAAGGTCAATTAACCGCGCCGCGAGCCGCTCGCGCCTCGGAACTGCCGCCGCGACGGCAGCGTGATCCACAGAAGCAGCGAGATCGATCCGTTCTGCAACGGCCTGACTCAGGATACGGCCGGGCTTCTTAGCCCAAGCCCCGAGGGTGGACCAAAGATCGTAGAGCTGCAAAGGCCGGAAGCTATCGAGCCAAGCCGCAACACCTTCCTCATAAAGGGTCACGCTCCGCATCGGAGAAAGAGCGGAGGCTGCTTTGAACAGCGCGGAGCCTATCTGCGGAATAGGGATGCTGAAAGCGTCCTCTGCCAGCAGGAAACGCGGGCGCGAGGCCTGTCTAATATGACCGAAATAGGCTTCGCCCAGGCGGCGCATGATGAGGGGACTTTGGGCAAACCAGCCAAAACTGTCGAAGCTTGGCGCCATCGCCATGACGCCGGCAAGCGAGATCCTGCCATGGGTTGTCCGTAGACCGTAGATGCCGCAAAAGCTGGCGGGCACACGCACCGAACCGCCGGTATCGGTTCCGAGCGCGAAGTCGCAAAGCCCAGCGGCCACCGCGGAGGCGGACCCGCTTGATGATCCGCCGGGCGCCCTGTCCGGAGCCTTCGGATTGATCGGCGTGCCGAAATGAGGGTTCATTCCAAACATTCCGCAAGCAAGCTCATCGTTGTGGGTCTTGCCGATGAGTTTTGCCCCATTCATAAGGGCTACGAGAACCGCGGGGGCCGTTGCGGATGCTGGGACCCCGTCGCGAAGCCGATCGGGGTTTCCGCAGGCAGTCACAAAGTCTGCAACATCGAAGAGATCCTTCGCCGCAAATGTCAGGCCCGAGAGCGGGCCATCGGTTGCGGTTTGAACCTCTGCGCGTCCATGCTCCACGAAGGCAGAACGCCGGATTTGTTCGAGGTCAAACATGAGCAGGCCTCATTCCGCCGCGGATCGCTGCACTCTTCGGGGCAGCCCATAGGAACTCATGAACTCATCGACGAAACCCGTTGCAGTGTCCCAATCGAAAAAGCGGAAGGCATTGCCGCGAGTGACGAACGTTGGACCCGAATAGAACATCTCATATTGCAAATGACGGGAGCCGAACTCCGAGCCGATTGCATCCCATGTCAGCTTCATCAATTTCACGCGGTCTTCGGATGATAAGACCCTTGATCTCTGGGTCTTGTGAATAATGGCGTTCGTCTCCGGCGTCTCGAAGTCGGCGTAGGATGATGGCACCATGATGAGCCCGCCGCCGGCGAGCGTCCGGATCGCCTCGGCCACTTCGGGATAGGTTGTTTGCGCGATGACCTGCGCGGTGCAAAGCAGCGACCGGCCCGGCACGTAGTAGCCGTTGAAGGTCTCGCCGTTGGCCTCCATCGCTATGACGAGGCCTTCGATATTGTTCACCTTCGCTGACAAAAGCCCGAGTGTCTCGCGCACTTGAGGATAGTTGATGATGTTGTTTGTCTCGGCGATCTTCCGGGCGAGCCCGAGCAGGAATTTGAGTTTTACGCTCAGCCGGACAATGCACTGATAATTTTGAAGCACGTGAGCGCGCGTGTCGTGCCACTGCGCTTGAGCCATCTTCAGATCTTTGCAGACGAAAACCCGGTCCCAAGGGATCTTCACATCGTCAAAGTAGACCACGGCGTCGTTCTCGTCGAACCGCGACGAGAGAGGATAATCAAAGACCGATGTCGCGCTCTGCTCGTAACTCCGCCGGGACATCAGTGTCAGGCCCTTGGTGGCGAGAGGGACAGCAGCGGTAAAGGCATAAGCCTCGTCGCCGGCTTGGAGCGCCTGGAACCCAGAGACGAGAAGCTCGTTCGCCATCACGCCGCTGGTCGCAAGCATTTTTGCTCCGCGAATGGTGATGCCTTGGCCGTCTTCATCGACGACGGAAGCGACGAGATGCGTGTCGGGCTGGTTTCCCGCAGACCTTGCTTTATCGGCCTGGGGATTGATGATGACGTAGGAGAGATAGAGATCGTTATCGCGGGCGTATTCGTAATAGGCCTGTAAAGCCTTCGCGCGGGCGGGGTCGTACTCTTGGAAGGCGGGCAGTCCCATCCGGAAGCCGGCGAGCGTCGAGGCAACGTGATCGGGTGACCGCCCAACCATACCGCAGGTCAGCGCCGCCCATTTCTCAAGCGCCTGCCGCCGGTCAATCAATTCGCGAAGGTTGCGGGGAAGCTGCCAAGCGCGGCTGACCGGCTCGCCGCTCGCGGATGAGCGGAACGTCATCGCCTCGATATTCCGCGGATCGGCCTGGAAATCATAAAATCCGGCAGCCGACTTCACCGCATTAGCGAAGGCCGGGTCCATCACCACGTTTTCGACGCGGCGGCCGTCGATATAGATACAGCGAGCGTCCTGGAGGCTGGCAAGGTGCGCGCGGCCGTCTTTTACCATGAGGCGTGTTCCTGCTTGTTGAGCGGGATGCCGACGCCAGGCTTTAAGCCCTTTGCAACCGGGGAAGGGGATTCATCAGTCGAATTGAAGCCGCCCTTTTTCGGGTTCGGCTTTGGATGCAAGAAGGATAACACCATCGCATTTTTTCCGTCAAGCGCTGCTGGCGGGGCCGCACCAATTGGCGGCGCGGCTTTTGATCCCAGCTCTGCTTGTTAATGCGGCAGCCGCCTGCTGGGCCCGATTGCGGATGTCATGCTCATCGGCGGCAAGAATCGTTCGATCCCTCATCACGAGCGCACCGCCGATAAACACATCGCGGGTCTCGTGACCGAGGGCAGAATACACAAGCGCTGAAACTGTATCATGGACAGGGCTTACGAACGCGTCTTTCAGATCGACGACAGCAATGTCGGCCTTTTTGCCGGTCTCGATTGAACCAATCTCGGACTCAAGGCCAACCGCCCTCGCACCGCCAATCGTTGCCATCTCCAGAGCCTGCCCCGCCGTCATGATCGTGGCATCGCCGTGAAAGCCCTTCTGGATCAGCGCCGCGAACTTCATGGCTTGAAACAGGTTATGATTATTACTGCTGGCAGGACCATCGCTAGCGAGGCCAACCGTGACACCGGCTTTCAGCATCTCCGGAATCGGCGCCAGCCCGGAGGCGAGATACATGTTGCTGCACGGATTGTGCGACACTTTCACATCGTGCTGACGAAGAAGTTCGATATCGGCACTGCCACATTTCACACAGTGAACGGCCAGCACATCAGGCTTCAAAAAGCCGATGTGGCTCAGAAATGCGGTGTCGGTCGAATTGTAGCACTTTAGCGAGTGCTCGATCTCGAACGGGGTCTCCGACACATGGATCGTAACGAGCACACCGAGCTCATCGGCCGCGCGCCGCGTCTCGCGCAATCCTTCCTCATCGAGTGACCATATCATACAAGGCGCAAGACCCACCTGCACGCGGCCGCCAGGTTTGTTCTGTTCGAGGATGAGTGCGCGGGCGTCCTTCAGAGCCTGCTCTGGCGTTTCAATCAATGGCTCCGGTACGCCATACTCAATGCCGCCAGAAAGGAAGCCCCGGCATACAAAGCCGCGCATGCCGGTTTCTTCAAATGCGTTAATGACTGCCCGCGTGAATCCGGGGCGCGGGTGGGCATACATGAAGTCCACGAGCGTCGTGACGCCGGAACGGATCGAACTCGATGCAGCCATGCATGGCCGCGATATAGGCGTCCTCCACAGTCAGCTCCGCGGCGGCCGGCCCAGTCATGCAGCTGAACCACTTCTTCAGGACCATGTCGTCGCCCGGTCCTTTCAAGAGCGTCTGAAAGAGATGGGTATGTGTATTCACCATGCCCGGCATGATGATGGTGCCCGAGCAGTCTATGATCTCCGCGTTTTGGGCCTTCGCGGAAAGCTGCGCCGCCGTTCCAATGGCTGTAATGCGATCTGCCTCGATGAGAATGCTGCCGCGTTCGAGAATGTCGCGCGAGCCATTCACCGTCACAACGCAGCCATCGGCTAGAATGAAGCTCATTGCGGTCCCACAAGAGACAAGATCGACGCCGACTTTAGCGCGAGCATATTTCGTGCCATCGCCATTCTCAGATGCTGCCTCTTAATTGTGCGCACCCGATCCCGCCATCACGCAGCTCCGCACAGGCGCTCAAATGCTAAGCGAAGTTAATTTAGTTCGCCGGCGCATAAATTCTGGAGGAAGGGCTGCGATGCCCTGAAAGCGGACCTGTTCGCCCGCGACGCGGTTGGCGCATGCGCGGTCAAAGATCTAGGGCGCAATAGCCGCTTATTGTCGCGCGGGTCATGTCCCAATTTAACGGGATTGTGTTTGCGATAGGCGCAATATGGCCAGTTTCTATTGCGCCCTGGGCACTGTCTTTCCCAAGGAGATTTCAGGCCTGCGGAGACCCATCGCAATCCAGGCGGCGATCAGCTTCAACATCAACTTTGCGGAGTGGCCACTATAGTTCGGCAAGTCATCGGCAAGCTCGACGCCGGCGCGCCGCTCTTTTATCATGACCCGCATTTCAAGTGGCGGCGCGCTTGCAGGAAAGCGGTTCCGGTACATTGACAGCCAGTGCCCTTTGGTGAAGTCCAGGAACATTGCTGAATTGCAGCAGGTGGCAACGACCCGACGTGTAGGGGACGCAGGCTTGAGCCGCCTCTCTTCAAGATATTCCTGCCCCATCATGCATCGCACTCGATCTTTTCGATACAGGACAACACCTGTTCCGCCGTCGGGATCGAGCACCAGCGGTGCAGAAGCCAGCTGCTCGAACTGACGTCCGGCTTCTTGGCAGCTCGAGCAGTGGCAGGAGGCGGTCAGAATCGGCGGACCGGCTGCTTCAAACTTTACGTTCCCGCATTTGCACGTTGTGGAAAGCCGTTTGTGCTGCTGGTTCACTGTGCCCTCCGATCATTGAGTTCCATTTCGAAGGTAAATTCTGTCGGTAGTGTGAAGCGTCCGCACGGGTCAATCTCTTCGGTTGCCGAAGGCTGCATGCCCCCAATAGACAATTGACGGACATGCCGAACGCGATTGAATTGCCGGCGAGGTCGGTAATTTCTGCTTTGCCACTTCCTTTTTTTGACTTTCCCATCACCCGCGCGAATTCTATCGCTCGGCCGAAGCGGCACAAAAATTGCTGCCAATGGGAAACGGCGGCGCCACTCTTATCCCGCCGGGATTGCTAAAGGGCGGCCATGATCGCGCAGAATACAGACGAACTCGCGTCGCTGGCGCGCGCAGACCTTCAACTCCTTTCATATCCGCAAGAACGCTGGGTGCGTCCCAGATCCTGCGAGGAAGGCGCCATCCATGCGACCATCATCGTCGGAGGAGGGCAGGCGGGGCTGGTAATTGCCGCTGCTCTCCGCCGGGAAGGCGTCCATGACGTCGTCATTCTCGATAAGGCACCCAAGGGCTACGAAGGGGTTTGGGAGACTTTCGCCCGGATGAAGGAACTCAGGACACCGAAGGCCCTGAACGGGATGGATTTCGGTTGTCCCAACCTGTCAGTCCAGCGTTGGTTCATCACGCGCTATGGGCAAAAAGCGTGGGAAGACATTGAACGCATCCCGCGCACGGCCTGGATGGAATATCTTCGCTGGTATCGCGATACCATGAATATCGCCGTCGAGAACGAAACCGAGGTTACAGACATTCGTCCCGAGGGAGATGTTATCGTAGTCGAAACTCGGTCTGGCGGAGTGACAGGCGTCAGGCTTGCTCAAACCGTCGTGCTCGCCACCGGGTATGACGGCGCCGGGCAATGGACAGTGCCTGATTTCGTCAGAAGGACGCTGCCGGCATCGCGGTTCGACCATACGAACAAGCCTATCGGCTTCGGATGCTTTCGAGGAAAGTGCATCGCGATCCTAGGGCATGCCGCCTCGGCTTTTGACAATGCCAGCATCGCACTCCAGCATGGAGCTAAGCGCGTAGACCTCTGTTTCCGGCGGAAGCGGTTGCCGAGAATCAACCCGCATCGCTTCCTCGAAACGGCGGGCACGATGACCCATTTCTATGAGCTACCCGACAGCACGAAGTGGGAAGTGGCCTGCTTTTTCGAGGCTGAGGACCAGCCGCCGCCCATGGCCGCGTTCGAGGCCTTAGCAGGAAATCCGCGCTTGAAGCTGCATGCGGGCTGCCCTTGGCTGTCGGTCCGCATGGAACGGGACGAAGTGGTGATTGAAACGCCAGAAGGCGAACTGCGCGCGGATCATCTTCTTCTTGGCACGGGCTCGGAAATCTGCCTTGAAAGCCGGCCGGAGCTGAAAACGCTTGCTCCTGCAATCGTTCGCTGGCGCGATCGCCCTCTGCCAGCGCAACGAGATCATGCCAAAACCCTTGGTGCGCTTCCGTACCTTGCGGCGCATTACGAGCACCAACCCAAGGATGAAACAGACAGCTGGGTGAGCCGCGTGTTCTGCTTCAATTTCGGCAGCGCAATTAGCCACGGGCCGCATTCGACCTCGATCAGCGGCCACCGCCATTGTATTCCTAGGGTCGTGCGGGGCATCACCTCGGCACTTTTCGCCACCCAGGCCGATGGCTTTGTAAGCCGCCTCAAGGCCTTCAGCCTGCCCGAACTTGTGATCCCCGATGATTTCGAAGAGAATCTAGAGAGACGCGAGTACAGTTATTAAAAGGGAGCGACTGTCATGGATACAAAAGCTGCCGATGAGACCGGCTTTAAGATCATGGGGCTGAAGGCACAGAAATTGAAACCAGAGAACTTTGCGCCATTTGGCACTGTCATCGCTCCCGAAGACGATGGCGCCCCCCTTGAGGGGCAGATGTCGCCGCTTGATCTTTCCGGGGGGACGCCGCGTTTTTATGCGATGCGTCTCCCGCCGCGCGGTCTTCTCGTGAAGCAGATAACGCGTCACGTCCGCACGACCCAGGCGCTGGCTTCGGCTGGCGGCCATACTTGGTTCATTGCTGTAGCTCCGCCTTCCCGCCTCGACGATCCTAATGCGGAACCCAGAGTCGAAGATATCAAAGCATTCCGCATTCCAGGCGATCGGGGTGTAGTTTTGCACAAGGGTACTTGGCACGCCGGCCCGCATTTCGAGGGCGGCTCACAAAGCTTTTTCAATCTCGAACTCATGGATACAAATTTGGTGGATCACCACACTTGCAAGCTCACTGAGCGCTACGGCCAGGCGTTGCAAATCGTGGCTTAGGTAGATGTAGCTAATTCTTCAGCTGAGTTGCGGTATTGAACTGTCGCCCGACCCCAACGACCTAATCGCTGAACTCATCCAAAATGACCTGGACCAGGGGCAAGCGATCAGTTGCAGCGTTACGGCCTCCACGATCGGCGACGAAATCAAGGTGTTGTCCGCCGAGGGGTCGATTGTACAAACGCTCTGCGCCAAGGGGACGGAAAAACTCGCTCCATCCTGGCGCGTCGCCAGAGCCGAAATATCTCTACGCGCCGGGCTGACCTCGATTATCGGCCCAGCCCGTCTATTTTGAAGCATGAAATCAGCCCCCAAGATTGCACTGTTTCTTCGGCATTTCTTGGGCGAATGATTTTGGCTCTCTGATTAAGTCCTTGTTTTAATTGGTCGGAGTGGAGTGATTCGAACACTCGACCCCCTCGTCCCGAACGAGGTGCGCTACCAGGCTGCGCTACACTCCGATCACCTGCGAAGCTTGTATATATCCGGCGCCATGCCGCCTTGCAAGCTATCCTCGCGGGACAAGCAAAAAACCATGTTGACCTGCTTCACCTTTTGCTTCCGGGTGGGTACCCCGCTTTTTCGCCGATCACACGCCTCTCAGCCTTCGATTATTGTTGTTCGCGTCGCAAACCGGTATCGCCCTTCGGCGGATCATGCTCAGCAGAGCAGTGTTGACCGGCCCATAGCCGTCACCTTCGGGGCCCCTTTCTCGCGCCCCAGCATCTTCAGCTTTGCCGCATAAATGGCTAGATTGTCAGACAGGTTCGAGGCCTTGTCAGGGCTGAGCTGGATAAAAGCAATTGTTTCGCCGTCGCGATCCTCAATTTGAATGGTGATCTTCTTGTCGTCCTCGTCTGCCCATGCCCTGATGACGGTTGACGACTGCTCCGGAACTTTTTTTTTCATGTCCGCTTCCCTTACTCAAACCCATCGGCTGCCCAGCCCATGTCCGGCTCCGACAGCCCAAAACTTAAGCAAGGATTGTGCCGGATTCGCGCCCGCCACGATGTGCCCCAGCTTTAGGCTTTTGGACCGGCCGATTACGGTCCAAGGAGCCGCCGCCCCTCCTGGCGCGGAAGCACCTTCCGGGGTAGCATTTCAATCGGCTATAGCGCAAATAAAAAAAGCTGCGGCGCTTTGAGGCTTGTCACCAGGCTAAGACCCGGGAAAGGCTGTACTCCGCTGATCTAACTGCCAAAATACGGATTCGACTGCGTCGGGTTCCCGGCCGCCTGCATTGCCGAGCCTGCCATCTTCGACCCGTCCTTCACCGCCTTTACTGTGAGTTCGCGAAGCTCTTCCAGCTGGCGGCTGAATGTCTCCATTTGATCCCGGACATGCGCGTTCTGCAGCTCGACGATTTCACTCAACTGACGGGCGTCGGCGAGACGCATGGCAAGGTTGAAGTTTGCATCCGCATTCTGCTTGGTGAAAGTTGCGATTTTCTCGTTCAATTGCTTGAGGTTATCGGCGACGGGGTTCGAGGATGTGTCGATTCCCTGGATCACCTTTTCGCTGGAGGCAACAAAGGTATCGAAAGCCTTCCGCGCTTGCTCGATGCTGGATTTCATGATGCTGCGGATGGAATCGGGAAGGTCCGTAAAGTTCGGCGTATTCTGCATGGCAATCTCCCCAGGGGTTGGAATCAGGAACTTCGAACGCGGCAAGCAACCGCGCATACTCGCAGCCTCAGCCCGGCTGAAGTAGTAAAGATGATGGTAAAATAAGCGACTGTACATAGCTTGCTATGTATTTGGATAAGAAAAATTGGTGGCTTTCCCTAGGAAAGGCGCCGAGGCCATAAACTTATGAATGGCTCGCAAGGATACTAGTACGCCGGGGAGTTCAGAGGTTACAGGCAGGGCATGCCAAAATTGGCGGGAGTGACGGGACTCGAACCCGCGGCCTCCGGCGTGACAGGCCGGCGCTCTAACCGACTGAGCTACACCCCCGCAAAAGACAGGGCGGCAAAATGAGTTGCCATCGCCCCTAGATAACCCGCGCTGCCCTGCTTCTCAAGCGATAGTTTTAGAATTTGGCTTAAGCGCGCCTGCCAGTATTCTCGCCACGTGCAACGCCTCGCGTCCAGAGCCATCCTGGATTTGATGCCTGCAAGAGAAGCCATCCGCAGCAACGAGGGCGCCCGGTGCGGCGGCCCGGACCGCCGGCAGGAGAGAAAGTTCCCCCATTGCCTTGGATATGCTGATGGTCTCGGCCTTATAGCCAAAGGAGCCAGCCATGCCGCAACAGCTTGATTCTATGGGCTTGACCGTCAAACCGGGCACGAGGTGCAAGGTCTGCTCCACCGCGCCCATGGCGCCGAATGCTTTCTGATGGCAGTGGCCGTGTAAATGAACGTCAGTTGGTAGCGTTTCAAAGGCTGCCTTAAACAGGCCTCGTTCGGCTTCGGCTGCGATGAACTCCTCGAACAGCAATGCGTGCCGCGCCAGCTTTTCCGCCCGTCTGCCTGGCAATACAGCCTGAAATTCGTCACGGAACGTCAAAAGACAGGACGGCTCAAGCCCCAGGACCGGTGTCCCGGCATGAAGATGCGGCTCCAGCGCCTTGTATGTGCGCACCATCTCGGCACGCGCCTTCTCGACGAGACCGGCGCTCAAGAAGGTGCGTCCGCAGCAAAGGGGGCGCTCGCCGCTTCGGGCTTTTGGATGATGTACCGTATAGCCCGCGGCAGAAAGGACCGTCACCGCTGCATGAAGATTTTCTGGCTCGAAATAGCGGTTAAAAGTGTCCGCGAAGAGTACCACGGGCTTACCCTCTGCCTCACCCTCGACATCTGACTGCGCAAAGAATGCGTCGGCGCGCCAGGCCGGAAGCTGACGTCCCGCACTGAAGCCGGATAACATTTCAAAGCCGCGTGCCAGGAGGCGGGCGTGGTTGCGGCTGTTCATGGCAATGGGGAGCCGCGAGGCAAATGGCGCGTAGTGCGGCAGATATGCGGTTAGGCGGTCCCCCAGCCCCACGCCATTTTTTCTTGCGCTTGCCGCCTGCACCTCGATCTTCACGCGCGCCATGTCCACGCCGGCCGGGCATTCCCGCCGGCAGGCCTTGCAAGAGACGCAGAGCTTCAGCGTCTCAGCCATTTCCTTCGATGTAAGCGCTTCATGCCCAAGCTGCCCAGAAAGCGCGAGCCTCAATGTGTTTGCGCGACCGCGCGTTACGTCCTTCTCATCTCGAGTGACGCGGTAGGAGGGACACATAGCCCCGCCCTGAAGCTTGCGGCAGGCTCCGTTGTTGTTGCACATTTCCGCCGCGCCCTGGAGGCCTTCCGCACCGCCAGGGTATGCCTTCCAATCGAGGGTAGGCCTCTTGTCCGAGATGCCGTAGCCTCGATTGTATCGCAGCAAGTCCCTATCGTCGAAGCGCGGGGCTCGGACGATGCGCCCGGGGTTGAATAGGCCGCACGGGTCTAGCCGGTCCTTGATTTCCTCGAAAGCCCGCGTCAGCCGCTCCCCGAACATTGGCTCGTGAAATTCCGATCGGACAATACCGTCGCCATGCTCTCCTGAGTGCGAACCCTTGAATTCCCGTACGAGAGCGAAAGCCTCTTCGGCAATGCGGCGCATGGCGGCGAGATCCGCATCAAGTTTTAGGTTCAAGATGGGCCGCACGTGCAAACACCCTACCGATGCGTGCGCGTACCAAGTGCCGCGGGTGCCGTTACGCTCGAAAATATCCGAAAGTCTGGTTGTATATTCGGCAAGATGCTGCAGCGGTACGGCACAGTCTTCCACGAAGGAAACCGGCTTCCCCTCCTGTTTCATGGACATCATGATATTTAGGCCGGACGTGCGCATATCCGTGAGGGCGGCCTGCCGCCTTGGATCGAAAACTTCGACCACGCCGCCCCACTTTGTGCCAGTCTTGTCCCATGCGAAGCCCAGATCACCCATAAGATCGCGAAGGCGGGCTATCCTGGCGCTGTTCTCCGCCTCATCCTCGGAAAACTCGACGAGAAGGAGAGCCTCGGGATCGCCACGAACCGTTTCTTGCACCGTCGCCCGGAATAGCGGTATTTCCCGCGCGAGGCCAATCATGGTCCGGTCGACAAGTTCGATTGCGACGGGCGCCAGCGTCACAAGATGCTGGGCTGCATTCATGGCTTCGTAAAAGGAACCGAAATGGCAAACACCAACGGCTTTCGGCCCCATAAGCGGCCACAGCGCGATCTCGATGGCCTTGAAGAAGGCGAGCGTACCTTCCGAACCGACAAGAACGTGCGCGAAATTGTTGCCTTTCACAGAAGGGACCAAGGCATCGAGGTTATAGCCCCCAACCCGCCGCTGCATTTTCGGGAAGCGGGCAGCGATTTCGTCCGATTCCCGCCCGGCGATTGCCGCAAGGTCCTGGAACAGGTGTCCTTCCCTGCTGTTCGGTTTTGAAGCCCTGCCGTTAGGGTGCAGCCCGAAGTGAACCTCGGAGCCGTCCGCGAGCATGGCATCGATTGAGATAACGTTGTCGCGCATTGTGCCGTAGCGCAGCGAGCGCCCGCCGCAGGAATTATTCGCTGTCATGCCGCCAATCGTTGCGCGGCTCGCCGTGGAAATGTCGACCGGGAACCAAAGACCATGCGGCCTGAGCTGGCGGTTAAGCTCATCAAGCACCAGGCCGGGTTCCACAAGGGCGCGGCGGTTCTGAACATCCAGATGCAGGATGCGGTTGAGGTATTTGGAAACGTCGATAATGACGCCGGAATTGATGGTTTGCCCCGCTTGCGAGGTGCCCCCACCACGGGCAGTTACGCTTATCCCCTCTTCGCGGCATGCCAGAATCGTTTCCGCTGCGGCATCCATGGACTTTGGGATAGCAACTGCCTGAGGTATTACCTGGTAGGAAGATGCGTCAGTAGCGTAGCGGCCGCGATCGAACAGCTTTGTCAGCACCTCACAGCCGGGGATCGCGCGCAACCGCCTTTCAAACGAAGGCATCGCTAGAGCCATTGCCTTGTCTCTGCTAATTTGTTTGAGTGTGACCGCCGCTTGGAATATTGCATACCAGCATCGCCATCAGAGCGCAAACTGCCGGAACGAGAGGAATAATACATATGGGAACGAATGCGCCGCGAGTCGCGGGCCGTCATTTTCTGCAAATTCCGGGTCCGACGCCGGTCCCCGACCGCATTTTGCATGCCATCGCGCGGCCAGTGATCGACCACAGGGGACCCGAATTTCAGAAACTGGGTCACCGTGTACTCGAGGGCGTGAAAACGATTTTCAAAACGTCAGGACCGGTTATCATCTATCCTTCCTCCGGGACTGGTGCGTGGGAAGCCGCACTTAGCAATACGCTCTCACCGGGCGACAAGGTCTTGATGTTCGAGACCGGACAGTTTGCCACCCTTTGGCGGAACATGGCGGAACGGTTAGGTTTGAAGCCGGAGTTCATCGCTTCCGACTGGCGAATCGGCGCCGACGCTGCGGCTATTGGCGCACGCCTCGCAGAAGACCGCAATCACGAAATCAAGGCGGTCTGTGTCGTTCATAGCGAAACCTCGACTGGCTGCGTTTCGCCTGTCGAAGAGGTCCGGCGGCAAATGGACGCCGTGAACCATCCGGCGCTTCTTATGGTAGACACCATTTCTTCTCTTGCTTCGATTGATTACCGGCATGACGAGTGGCAGGTCGACGTCACGGTCGGCGGGTCCCAGAAGGGCCTCATGCTACCGCCCGGGCTTGCATTCACGGCGGCAAGCGCAAAAGCCCTCAAGGCCGCGCGAACATCCAAGCTTCCGCATGCGTATTTCGACTGGTCCGACATGCTGGCTAACAACGAGCGCGGCTTCTTTCCCTACACGCCCGCGACTAATCTTCTCTATGGCCTCGACGAAGCCATTGCCATGCTTCACGAAGAGGGGCTCGACAATGTCTTTGCGAGGCATCGCCGCTTCGGCGAAGCGACGCGCCGGGCAGTGCAGGCATGGGGGCTAGAGAATGTCTGCCGCGATCAGAAGTACTATTCTCCTACGGTGACGGCGGTGTTCGTTCCCGAAGGCCACAACGCGGATCACCTCCGCGCCATTATCCTGGAGCACTTCAACATGTCTTTAGGAACCGGGCTGAATAAGCTCGCGGGCAGGGTTTTCCGCATCGGCCATCTCGGAGACACGAACGACCTCACAATTCTTGGCGCACTTTCAGGCGTCGAAATGGGCCTCGAACTGGCCGCTATTCCGCACCGGAAGGGAGGGGTTCAAGCTGCGATGGCCTTTCTCGCGGAAGCAGCCCGCCAGCAGCCGCGCTTGGCAGCATAGGCAGCACGCGTGCGTAGGCGGGCTTAATGGCCCGCCTACTTTAGAAAGCCTTCGAACTTTCTCTTGAACTTGCTAACGCGTCCCCCGCGATCCACGATTTGCTGGTTGCCCCCAGTCCAGGCCGGGTGCGTTTTCGGATCGATGTCGAGTTGCAACTTCTGCCCTTCCTGCCCATAGGTGGAAAAGGTCTCAAATTGCGTACCGTCCGTCATCACAACCGAAATCTTGTGGTAATCGGGGTGAATATCTTTTTTCATAGTCTTTCCCTATCGTGCGCGGATGTGCGCCTTGTATTTTGCGATTTGCTGTTGCTATACAAGACGCGATAAGAGGATGACAAGAAGAAGCGTGGTCGCGCCGCGCGCATTCGTTGTTTTCTGCGTGAGCGCGGGCGCGAATTGTGAGTAGGCCCGTGAGTGTGCAAGAAATCGATGAACGCCGTGCCCGGCGGGCTTCCGGGAAGGCCGTTGCAAAGGTTGCGCTGCCCGCAACGGAAGCTTCAAAGCCCCGCCGGAGTTTAAAGCCGCTCGGCCTGCTACGGCCCTATCTTTACCGGCATAAGAGGGTTGCCTTTCTTGCTCTGATTGCCCTTCTGCTCGCATCGGCCGCGACCCTCGCACTGCCGATTGGCATTCGGGAGATGATGGACCGCGGTTTTTCGCCCGAGAACCGCGGTCTGATTAATATCTATTTCGCCGGCCTCTTCGCAGTGGGAGCCGTACTGGCCGCAGCCAGCGGGAGCCGGTTCTATTGCGTAGCATGGCTCGGCGAGCGCATCGTCGCTGACCTTCGGGACGACGTTTTCAGCCACCTTACGCGCCTGAGTCCTGCCTTTTACGAGCGCACCCACTCGGGCGAGCTCATGTCGCGCTTGAACGCCGATACAACGCAAGTCAAGGCAGCGGTTACGACGTCGGTCAGCCAGGTACTGCGCAACGGAGTGATGTTCATCGGCGCGGTCGCGCTTATGCTAGTCACGAATGTAAAGCTGAGCTTGCTCGTCGTCGTCGTCATCCCCCTTATCGTCGTCCCCCTTATCCTCTATGGCCGCACCGTGCGCCGGTTTAGCCGGAAAGCGCAAGACGAGATGGCCGCCTCCTCGGCATTCGCGAGCGAGAACCTGTCTGCCATCCGCACTATGCAGGCGTTCACCTCGGAAGACATGATTGCGGCGCGTTTCGCGAAGGCTGTGGAGCGTTCCTTTGATGCCGCCGTGTCCAGGACGAAGCGGCGCGCGATGCTGACCGGCACCGCGATTTTTTTAATCTTCGGCAGCATTGTCGGGGTGCTTTGGTACGGTGCCCATGACGTCATGAGCGGCGTCATGACAGGCGGCGCTCTCACGCAATTCGTTCTTTACGCGGTGCTTGCGGCGGCGTCGCTTGGAGAGCTATCCGAAGTTTGGGGGGAAATGCAGCAGGCGGCAGGGTCGGCCGAGCGGCTCGCCGAACTTCTCGCCGTGAAGCTTGACATTGCTGACCCAGCCGAGCCCAGGCCATTTCCAGAACATGCCAAGGGCGAGGTCACATTCGACAATGTGTCGTTCACCTATCCGCTTCGCCCGGAGCAGCAGGCGCTTCACGAAGTGTCCTTTGTCGTGCGCCCTGGCGAGAGGGTGGCGATTGTTGGACCGTCAGGAGCGGGGAAAAGCACGATTTTCAACCTAATTCTGCGGTTCTATGACGCGCGGAACGGCAAGGTTTATATCGATCGCGTTCCTGTAGATAAGGCGAGCCTCTCCGCTCTCAGAAAGCGAATCTCGCTCGTTTCACAGGACACGATCATTTTCGCCGAGTCTGTCATCGACAACATCCGTTACGGGACTCCGGGTGCTACGGATGAGCAAGTGAAGGCGGCGGCGCGAGCAGCGCTTGCCGGCACGTTCATCGAGCAGCTGCCGGAGGGCTACCACACGAACTTGGGCGAGCATGGGGTGGTGCTTTCCGGCGGTCAGCGCCAGCGCATTGCTATTGCCCGGGCGATTTTGAAGAACGCACCTATTCTGTTGCTCGACGAGGCGACGAGCGCCCTGGATCAGGAAAGCGAGAAACTCGTGCAGACTGCGCTTGAGCGTGTCATGCGCGGGCGGACCACGCTGGTCATCGCCCACCGGCTGGCGACCGTGGTGAACGCGGACCGCATCCTGGTCATCGACGAAGGCCGGCTTGTCGAGGAAGGCACGCATGCCTTCCTCATCAACGCGGGTGGTGTCTATTCTCGGCTTGCAGGATTGCAGCTCGCCGCGCCCGAGGGCACGGCGCTCGCTTCCTAGCGCTTATCAGGCCGCTGCCTGCACCTTCGGTGCGGGGTAGAACTTCTCCCCCTTTGCTGCCATGTCGCGCAGGAGCTTCGGCGGCGAGAACCGCTCCCCGTATTTCTGCGCGAGTGAATCGCATTCCTGAACAAATTTGGCGATGCCAATGGTGTCGATCAAGCTGATCGGGCCGCCGGTGTAGGGCGCAAAGCCAAGGCCGAAAATCCCACCGACATCGCCATCTTCGGGCTCGGTCAAGACGCCCTCCTCCATGCAGCGCGCCGCATCGAGCGCTTGAGCATAAAGAAGCCGCTTTTTCAGCTCTTCCAGCGATGGCCAGGCAGATTCGGGCTTTGCCGGGAAAAGTTCGGATAGTCCAGGCCAGAGGCTTTTTTGCCCCTTTTCGGGGTAATCATAGAAGCCCTTGCCGTTCTTCCGGCCGGCGCGGCCATTCTTCATATACATGGCTTCCATGACCGAGACAGCTGCACTGGGCTTGTAAGCGGCGCCAAGATCGGCTTCGGTGGCCTTATGGATTTTCCAGCCGAGGTCGATAGCAGTCTCATCGGCAAGCGCCAGCGGTCCCACAGGCATTCCAGCAAGCCGCCCAGCGTTTTCGATCAGCGCAGCCGGAATGCCTTCCGTCAGCATGATCTCGCCTTCGCCGATATAGCAGCCGCAGAAGCGGGAGGTGAAAAAGCCGCGGCCGTCGTTGACGACAATCGGGGTCTTCTTGATCGCTTGGACGAAGTCTAGCGTGATCGCCAGCGCCTCGTCACTGGTCCGCCTACCGCGGATCACTTCCACGAGCGGCATTTTCTCGGCCGGCGAAAAGAAGTGAATGCCGATGAACTTATCGGGGCGGCTCGAAGCCTCGGCGAGCCCAGTGATCGGCAGCGTGGAGGTATTGGACCCGAAGATCACGCCCGGGCGGATCACAGCTTCCACCCGCTTCGTAACATCCGCCTTGATGTTCCGGTCCTCAAAGACCGCCTCAATGATGTAATCCACATCCGAAAGGGTCGCGAAATCCATTGCCGGGTGGATACGGTTCAAAAGCGCTTCGCCATCGGCTTGGATCATGCGGCGTTTCGAGACGGAGCCTTCAACCAGCTTGCGGGCATAACCCTTGCCTCTCTCGGCCGCATCCATATCGCGGTCGATGAGTACGACCTCGATACCGTTCGAAGCCGCGACATAGGCAATAGCGGCGCCCATCATACCGGCGCCCAGCATCCCGATCTTCTTGAACTGCGCCTTTGGAACGCCTTGCGGCCGCCGCGCGAGCTTGTCAGCCTTGCCCTTATTGACGAACAGCGTCCTGATCATGTTCGGAGCGACGCTTCCGCGCAGAAGCGAGACGAAGTATTTCGCCTCGATTTTGAGGCCAAGATCGATTGGCACTTGCGTGCCCTCGTAGACGCAGGACAGGATCGCCTGTGCAGCGGGATAATTGCCATTGGTCTTGTCTCTGGTCATGGCATTGGCGGCTATGAAAGTTTGAACCGCATTCGGGTTCATGCCACCAGCGCCGCCGGGCACCTTGAACGATTTTTCGTCCCATGGCTGGAGGGCCTTTGCGGCTGGCGAGGTTAACCATCTCTTTGCTGCCGCCAACAGCTCTGCCGCGGGCACAGTCTCGTGGATGAGGCCGCTCGATTTCGCTTGCGCGGGCGTCAAATTGCGGCCTTCAAGCAAAATGGGTAGCGCAGGCATGATCCCGATCAGGCGAGGAATGCGCTGCGTGCCTCCCGCACCGGGACACAGGCCAACCTGCACCTCCGGCTGACCAAGCTTGATGCCTTCGCCGTCGGCGCTGACCCGGTAGTGGCAGGCAAGGGCAATCTCGAAGCCGCCGCCAAGAGCTGTTCCGTTTATGGCGCACGCGACCGGCTTGCCGCAGGTTTCAAGACGCCTCAACACATTCGTAAAGTGCAAGACGCCCTTCAGAGCCTCGGAGGCGGGTGCGGTCCGAGCGTGGGCTATAAGCCCCTCCATGCCGATAAGATCAGCGCCTGCCACAAAGCTGGACTTACCGGAAGTGACGATAACGCCCTTGACCGAGGCATCCGCCGCGGCACGCTCAATGGCAGTCTCGAACTCGCCCGCGAATTCGGGACCGATGACGTTCATGGACTTGCCGGGCTGGTCGATGCTGAGGGTTGCGATGCCGTCTCCGTCAACCGTGTATGAAATGCTTGAGGTCATTGCTTTTTTATCCTTTGAAGGCCCCTCATCCTGGTCCTTCTAGAACTCCCTCTCCGCTTGGAGAGAGGGTTGGGGTGAGGGGGAACTTATTGCTTAAATCCGCTCGATAATCGTGGCTGTGCCCATGCCTGCCCCGATGCAGAGCGTGACGAGGCCCGTGCCGGCGCCGCGGCGCTCCATTTCGTCGAGAAGCGTTCCGAACACCATCGCGCCCGTCGCGCCGAGTGGATGGCCCATGGCGATTGCGCCACCGTTCACATTGATCTTGTCATGGGGGATGTTCAGGACATCCATGAAGCGCAGCACGACCGAAGCGAAGGCTTCGTTCAGCTCCCACAGATCAAGGTCTTCCTTCTTCATTCCAGCCCTTGCGAGCGCGCGTTCCGCGGCGAAGCTTGGGCCAGTCAGCATGATCGTGGGCTCGGAGCCGATCGATGCGAAGCTTTTAATGCGCGCACGCGGCTTCAGGCCCGCCTTCTCGCCTGCCTCCTTTGTGCCGATCAGCACGGCAGCGGCGCCATCCACAATCCCCGACGAGTTGCCCGGTGTGTGCACATGGTTAATGCGCTCGATCTCCGGATATTTCTGAATCGCCACGCCATCGAAGCCGAAATTCTTGCCCATGTCCGCGAAAGAGGGGTTCAGCGCGCCGAGCGACTGCATGCTGGCATCCGCGCGTATGGTTTCGTCGCGCGTAAGGAGCGGGATGCCGAGAATGTCATTAACCGGCACGACCGAGGAGGCGAAGCGGCCCTCGTCCCAGGATCTTGCGGCCCGCTTATGGCTCTCGACCGAATAGGCGTCGACGTCGTCGCGGCTGTAGCCGTATTTCGTAGCAATAAGGTCGGCGCTGATGCCTTGCGGCACGAAATAAGTGGGCATCGCAACGGCAGGGTCCACCGGCCATGCGCCGCCGTCAGAGCCCATTGGAACGCGGCTCATGGCTTCCACGCCCCCACCAACGGCCATGGGCGATTGCCCGGACATGACCTTCGCCGCAGCTATGTTAATGGCTTCGAGGCCGCTTGCGCAGAAGCGATTAACCTGCACGCCCGGCACGCTTTCGTCGTATCCCGCTGCCATCACTGCGGTGCGCGCGACATTGGCGCCTTGCTCGCCCACAGGAGTGACGCAGCCCAAGATCACATCCTCGACCTGGCCAGTCTCAAGGCCTTTATTGCGTTCCCGGATCGCGGCCAGCACTTGCGACGCAAGCTGCACAGGCGTCGCTTCATGCAACGATCCGTCTTTCTTCCCCTTCCCGCGCGGTGTCCGTACGTGATCGTAAATATAGGCTTCTGCCATTGCGATTCCTCTCCTCAAAAAACCTGTAAGGACAAATGCGAACGCCTCGTAATCAGTCTTTTCGCCCGCAATTCGCGCCCTTTTCGCAAAGATAATGCAAGCATTGACGCCGGATTTCTTTCAGTTCTTGCAGAGTTGCCGCGACGTTGGCTTGCTTGTGCTCAAGTTCCTTGATGAGCGCGCCTGAGCGCTCCGCTACAAAAGCGACCTGCTGCGGGCGGCCTTCTCCGCGATCGCCATAAAGGTTCAAGAACTGCTTGATTTCAGCAAGCGAGAAGCCGATGGATTTCGCGCGCAGAATCAGCTTGAGCCGCGCGCGTTCGCGCCGCGTATAGACGCGTCCGCCGTTCACACGTGGCGGGGAGAGAAGCTCCTTCGCCTCGTAAAAGCGGATGGCTCGCGCGGTAATGCCGAACTCGCTAGCAAGTTCAGCGATTCCGTAGAGCTTGTCCGGGCTCAGGAGGCTCTCCGGGCCCGTTTCGGGTGCTGATCTCAAACGCTTATCCTGAAGCCTCCCCCGCTATACGAGCTGGCCAAGTTTCATGGCGAGGCCCATGTCGCCATCGACCTTCATCTTCCCCTGCATGAAGGCCGAAGTAGGCTGCAAGCGGCCCTGAATGAGCTCGTTGAAGTCGTCGCCAGTCATGCTGATGGTGCAATTCGCGGGGTCGTTCTTGTTGACGGTCACTGTGTTATCACCACCGGTGCCGTCGATGAAGAGGGAGCCCGAACTTCCCAGGTCGAACTTCAATGTTCCGCCAAGCGGACTTTTGCCGGCAACCCGCTTCGTCATGGCACCCGCCACTTCTTGCAAGTTCATCTGATGCTCCCTTGTTGGTTTCGCCTTAATCATTAACGCATCTTGCTGCCCTAAACAAGAGGAAGTTGACGTAAACGTCAAGCATGTCTAGCCTTGAACGAGAGAGCAGGGATGAAAGCGCATGGACGACCGCAGCCACTATCGAAGCGTATTCAAGCCGGGCCTTTTCCAGAGCGAAGTGCATATTATCACGGGAGGCGGCAGCGGTATTGGCCGATGTACGGCTCATGAGCTTTCGAGCCTTGGGGCGACCGTCGTCCTTGTGGGAAGGAAAGAGGCGAAGCTGGAAGAGGTAGTCGCCGAGATCGCGGCTGATGGCGGGAACGCAGAATACTTCGCCTCTGATATTCGCGATGAGGACGCAGTAAAGGCATTTGTTTCAGATGTTGTTGCCAAACACGGCCGGATTCATGGTCTCGTCAACAATGCCGGCGGACAGTTTCCCTCGCCGCTGATGATGATCAATAAGAAGGGCTTTGAGGCTGTCGTTGCCACCAACCTGACCGGCGGCTTCCTTGTAATGCGCGAGGTCTTTCTGCAATCCATGAAGATGCATGGCGGCGCGATCGTAAACATGGCCGCCGACATGTGGAACGGCATGCCCGGAATGGGACATTCGGGTGCCGCTCGCGCTGGCATGGTCAATCTCACGAAAACCGCCGCTTTTGAATGGGCCTTCGCGGGCGTGCGTGTGAACTGTGTGGCGCCAGGATGGATCGCCTCCTCGGGGCTGGACCGATACGAAGGCGCTGCCAAAGAGCTTATTCCGCAGTTGAAAAATCATGTGCCGCTTCGGCGGTTGGGAACGGAAGCCGAGGTAAGCGCGGCGACTTGTTTCCTCTTAAGTCCGGCCGCAGCCTTCATAACCGGAGTCACGCTCGCGATCGATGGCGCGCCCCTCGGCAATGCGCTTGTCGAAATGGGTGAACACGCGGCCGCACCCGCTTTCGAGGGCTTTCACCGGGCCAAAAGCCCGAAAGCGCTATCGCCGGGTGAGGGACATTAATGCCGGTCATCCAATCACGGATCTCCACTCAATCCAAAACCTTCCAGGCCAATGCAGCGCATTTGTTGGCGCAAGTAGAGCGATTCAGGGCGCTGGAACGAGCCGTGATCGCCCATTCGGCGCAGCAGGCAGAAAAGTTTGAAAAGCGTGGTCAGCTTCTGCCCAGGGAACGCGTGGTTCGCCTCCTTGATCGAGATGCGCCCTTCCTTGAGCTATGTACGCTTGTCGGCTGGCGCATGCATGACGACGATGGCGAAACCCGCGTTATGGGCGGAGGCTCAATTGCAGGAATCGGGGTCGTCTCAGGAAAGCGCGTGCTCGTTTCTGCAAGCGATAGCGCGATCAAGGGCGGCACCGTCTCGCCTATGGGCTTGCGCAAGGCTCTTCGCATGCAGGAAATTGCGCGGGAGAACAAGCTCCCGTTGATCTATTTGGTGGAGTCCGGCGGCGCCAACCTGCTTTATCAAAGCGAGATGTTCGTGGAAGGAGGCCGCTCATTCGCGAACCAGGCGCGGCTTTCTGCGGCCGGGATTCCGCAGATCGCTGTGGTGCACGGTTCTTCGACCGCGGGCGGCGCGTATCTTCCCGGCCTTTCCGATTACATTATCCTTGTCAAGAAGCAGTCCAAGATCTTTCTCGCGGGGCCGCCGCTAGTGAAAGCCGCCATTGGAGAGGACGCCTCGGATGAGGAGCTTGGAGGAGCCGAGCTTCATGCCACTGTGACCGGTCTTGGGGAATATCTTGCTCGTGATGACGCCCATGCGATCTTCATCGCGCGGGAACTCATGGCGAAACTCAAATGGGACCGTGTGCCTGAGCCCCGTTCTTGCGAGCCTCCCAAATACGATCCGGAAGAGCTACTGGGCATTGTTCCCGTTTCGGAACGCGAACCTTACGATGTCCGGGAAATCATTGCCCGCACTGCTGACGGCTCCGACTTTCTCGATTTCAAGCCCGGCTATGGTGCCGAGACAGTTTGCGGATATGCCGCCATCGACGGATACGAGGTGGGAATCCTCGGCAATAACGGCGCAATCCAGCCGGATGGCTCAACCAAAGCGGCGCAATTCATCCAGCTGTGCGATCAATCCGGAATGCCCCTCATTTTCCTCCAAAACACGACCGGCTACATGGTTGGGCGCGAAGCCGAACGGGCGGGTGCGATAAAGCATGGATCGAAGATGATACAGGCGGTCGCAAATGCGCGCGTCCCGAAATTCACCATGATCATTGGCGGCTCTTACGGTGCCGGAAATTACGGAATGTGTGGACGAGGCTTCGATCCACGCTTTATTTTCTCATGGCCGAATGCCCGCATCGCTGTGATGGGCGGAGCCCAGGCCGCAAAGGTCATGGAGATCATAACGCGGGCGAAGCTGGAGAAGACGGGCCAAGTCAATGACGCCGTTTTGAAGCAGATGACGGATGCAATTGAGCAGCAACTCGACCGTGAATCAACGGCTCTTTATGCGACCGCGCGGCTTTGGGACGATGGGATTATTGATCCGCGCGACACGCGCAACGTCCTGGCCCTTTGCTTGGCAATAGCTGCAGAAGGCGAAACAAGAAACCTTAGGCCAAGCACCTTTGGTGCCGCAAGACTATGACGGAACTAAAAGCCTGTGAGGACTTTGTTAGACTTTACCATTCAGTATGAAACGTTAATTCGAAAGGGCTGCGGAAGGAGATGAAAAAGGAACGCGGCACCGCTTCCTCGAACGCCGCAGGCACGAAACAGGCGGCCAGCGATGATAAGAAAAAGCGGCTTGCAGCGGCGCTCCGCCGCAACCTTCTGAGGAGAAAAGACAAAAAAGAGACAAATCCCGAAGGCAATCCAAACTGATATGCCGATCAACTCCTTGCGGCGGGCTTGCGGCTCGTCTAAGGCTTTAAAAAAATGAGAGCTTCGGCACCTGCGTCGCTGCTTTCGATTCCGGCGGACAAAGATGGATAGAATTCGCATTACCGGAGGACACAGCCTCCACGGCACCATCCCTATCAGCGGAGCGAAGAACGCGGCTCTGCCCCTCATGATAGCGAGTCTGCTTACCCCAGAGACGGTCACGCTGAAGAATGTGCCCAACCTGGCCGATGTAAGCCTTCTTATCCGTATCCTGCGCAACCACGGTGTCGACACCGCGGTTGATGGCAAACGCGCAAATGGCAATGGCCACCAAGGCGACACGCTGCACCTCACTGCCCGCGACATCGTTGATACGACTGCCCCCTATGACATGGTCCGCCGGATGCGGGCGAGCTTCTGGGTTCTGGGGCCGCTTCTGGCGCGCTCGGGGGAAGCGCGTGTTTCGCTGCCTGGCGGTTGCGCCATCGGCACGCGGCCTGTGGACATGCATTTGATGGGATTGCAGGCGCTCGGCGCCGATATTGGCCTAGATGGCGGCTACGTTGTGGCCAAAGCGCCAAAAGGCCTTCGCGGCGGTACCATCGCCTTCCCGAAGACCTCTGTTGGCGCGACACATAATGTCATGATGGCGGCGAGCCTTGCCAAAGGCGAGACTGTACTCGAAAACGCGGCTTGCGAGCCGGAAGTAGCCGACGTCGCGAGCTGCCTGAACAAGATGGGCGCAAGGATCGAAGGCGCCGGTACTTCCACCATCACCATCCAGGGAGCCGAGTATCTCGAAGGGGCCACGCACACTGTTCTGCCGGACAGGATCGAAACCGGGACTTATGCAATGGCGGTCGGCGCCACAGGAGGTGAGGTCGAGCTTGAGGGGGCCCGCGCGAGCCTGCTGCCGCAAGTACTTGAGATCCTTACAGAGGCTGGCCTGGAAATCAGCGAGACCAACCGCGGCCTTCGCGTTGCGCGCAATGGCGCAGGCCTGAAGCCCGTGAATATAACAACAGCGCCGTTCCCAGGCTTCCCGACAGACCTTCAGGCGCAGCTTATGGCGCTTATGTGCATGGCCGATGGCGTATCGCAAATACGCGAAACCATATTTGAGAACCGTTTCATGCATGTCCAGGAACTCGCGCGCCTGGGTGCCGACATCACCGTTTCCGGAGACATGGCCAAGGTTCGTGGATCAGCCTCCCTTCGCGGTGCCGAGGTGATGGCGACCGATCTCCGCGCTTCGGTTTCGCTCGTCATCGCGGGCCTCATGGCTGAGGGGGACACCATCGTAAACCGTGTTTATCACCTGGATCGTGGCTTTGAGCGCCTAGAAGAGAAGCTTGGGTCTTGCGGAGCGCGCATCGAACGCCTTCATTCATGAGAGAAATCGAATTATCTTCGAACTCCAATAAATGAGACGCTCGTCATGCGCTCCGGCACTCCCGAACCGCTAAAGCTCATCGCACTCGACGACGATGATCTGAAGATAATCTCCGCACACCTCCAGGACGCGGTGCTGCGGATCGGCGAAATGGCCTACATCCCATCCGAGAAACGTTTTGCAGCAATTCTGAGCCGCTTCGATTGGCTCGCGGCCGAAACGGGCGAAGGCCGGCACTCCAATTTGCGACGATGCCGCTCCGTTCTTCGCTTCGACACGGTAAAACGCGCGCAGGTGCAGAAAATCCGGCCTGGAGAGCCATTTGCGGTGGCTGAACTGCTTGCCATCACTTACGAAGAGGCTGATCCGCCCGGCGGTTTTATTACGCTCTATTTCGCGGGTGGTGGCGGCGTCCGGCTCGAGGTCGAATGTATCGAAGCGGAGCTGCGCGATGTTGGCGGTGCTTGGCCGTGCGCCATGAAGCCGCAGCATAAGATCGTTGAGAATGATCCTGCTCCCATTGCCAAGGCGATGCCCAACACAAAATAGGTTGCTGCCTTGGCCAAATATCTTCGCGCTTCAAGCGCCACCTTTGCAGCAGACTTCAAGGCCCTCATAGAGGGGAAGCGCGATCAATCATCCAGCGTTCAAGATGCCGTCCGGGCGATCATAGAGGCGGTCAAGGAGAGGGGCGACGCCGCACTTAACGATTTCACTGCCCAGTTCGACGATATTGATCTCACAAAAACCGGCCTTCGCGTATCGCCCGCCGAGCTTGCCGATGCCTACAATGGGTTAGAGTCAAAGTTGAAAGCCGCGTTGGTCTTGGCCTACGAGCGGATCGAAGCTCATCACAAACGGCACGTGCCCTCCGGAGAACGTTATTCCGATGCCGCTGGCGCGGAATTAGGGCATCGCTGGACGCCGCTCGATTCGGCGGGGCTTTACGTGCCCGGCGGCAAGGCGAGCTATCCAAGCTCTGTTCTAATGAACGCAGTGCCGGCCAAGGTGGCGGGCGTTGAACGTCTTGTGATGACGGTGCCAACGCCTGGCGGCGAGATTAACCGCGCCGTCTTCGCCGCGGCACATCTTTCAGGCGTTGATGAAGTTTATCGCGTGGGCGGCGCGCAAGCGGTCGCGGCCCTTGCCTATGGAACTCCTACGATCCAACCTGTGGCGAAGATTGTTGGGCCCGGAAATGCCTATGTGGCAGAGGCGAAGCGTCAGGTCTTCGGGGTGGTCGGGATCGACACAATTGCGGGGCCGTCTGAGGTGGTTGTTGTCGCGGACCGGACAGCGGATCCCAAATGGGTAGCGGCGGACCTCCTCGCACAGGCCGAACATGATGAGGCTGCTCAATCCATCCTTATTACCGATAGTGGATCTCTGGCTGAAGAAACCGCCGCCGAGGTTCAGCGGCAGCTTGCCACGTTGCCGCGGCACGCCATCGCCGGAAAAAGCTGGGCTGATCACGGCGCCATCATTCTCGTCGCCGATCTTCTAAGCGAAGTCCCAAATCTCGTTAATGAATTTGCGCCAGAGCATCTGGAACTCGCCTGTGCCGCCGCCGAGGAGTTGCTGCCGAAAATACGGAATGCCGGTGCCATCTTCATTGGCGCCCTCACGCCGGAGGCCGTTGGTGATTATGTCGCCGGTCCGAACCATGTGCTCCCGACGTCTCGCGCAGCCCGATTTTCATCCGGCCTTGGCGTTTACGACTTTATGAAGCGGACTTCACTTTTGAAGCTGAATGCGGAAAGCCTTGCGGCACTTGGCCCCGCCGCCATGACACTGGCGGAGGCAGAGGGTTTGGAGGCCCATCGGCGCTCCGTTGCAGTCCGGCTTGCGGCGGCCGGATAAACGAAGATGTCCGGCGAACCGTCTTCCCCTCCGCCGTCCAGGCTCACCGAGATAAGCCTGGACGAATCCTCAATCGGCAGCCATGCCCAGGAGGTTGATCATGAACGGCAGGTCGCTATCTTTGATCTTCTTGAAGAAAACTGTTTCGAACTGGTCGGAGGACCTGCGGGACCGTACAAGCTGAAACTTTCGATGCGTGAGCAACGGCTTTGCTTTGCGGTTTCAGCTGGGGACGCGCCGGATCCCTGCGCCACATTCCTTCTGTCGCTCAATCCGTTTCGCCGAATCGTCAAAGACTACTTCATGGTTTGCGAAAATTACTTTGAGGCGATCAAGTCTGCGCCTCCAAGCCGGATCGAGGCGCTCGACATGGGCCGCCGGGCTCTCCACGACGAAGGAAGCAAATTGCTTCTGGAGCGTCTGGATGGAAAGGTTCGAATGGATACGCCGACGTCGCGGCGGCTCTTCACGCTGCTATGCGCCCTCCACTGGAAGGGATAAAAGGGCCCTCTGCCAGCCCCATTATGCGCCTCCCCATTCAGCAGCGTAGGCGTCGCGACGAACGACTTTGAGGATCTCTATACATTTAGCCGCGCCCAGTTGCTAGGCGCTGCTCGATATCGCGGCCGGTGCGCGCCTCCCAAGCGTTGAGAGCCTCGCTGAAGAGGCGATGGCCGATGCGAGCCTCAAATGTATAAGGGTTCTCACGGATCGGCTGGTTCGGCACCTCGTCGCTGAGCCAAGCCCGCGCAAATTTTACGAGCAAGTCCACATCTTCAATGCGAGCATCGATGTCAATTTTGGTTAGCTTGACAAATTCATTCCTTTTGAGCCCATCCGGAGGCCGCCAGCTATGGCCCTCTTTCAAGGGCCGCACCAAGGGGTTCATTCTGACCAATGATACGGGTTCGGGACGTTCTTTCAACTGATCCGCCAGCAGCTTCCCGCCCGGCTGGGGCGGCACAGGATTACCGAGCATAATCCAGGCCTCAAAGGAGGCTGAGTCCGGAGGATCATCGAGAATGCTCTCCGAAAGCTCTAGCAGATCAGAAATCACCCCGGACTTTCCCGCCTTAGCCACGAGGCCGCGATCCGCTGGAGCCGGCCGCCCCACTACGGGCAGGGTGACAGTGCCGGTGCCGATGCTCAAGACGCGAATGTCGCGATGGGCGATGCGGCTTTGTCCATTGGCCAGCGCTTCAGTTACTGCTGCCAATACAGGATTGTTCTGGCCGGTGACCGCTCCGTCCCAAAATCTATTGCCATCACTCACCTTACCTGGCAGGCGTGCCGGTGCGTTGAAATAATTGACCGGCGCGGTACTAGAGGCGTGGATGGCCTGGGCGAGCGTCGCGTTGGTCGGCTTCGAGGAATTTGCGAGGCTATCAGCATTGGATCTGAAGTATTTTGCGCGCTTCCAATCGTAATCGAAGCCCACGATGAGGAAGTGAGTGAGCTGACCGTTCAGTTGTGCGACGCGCTCAGGGATTTCGGTCAATTTCACTGAGCCAAAGTCCGGCATGAGCTGGACGAGGGCCGCGAGCTTCTTGCCCGTGTCGTATCTCGGCCCCAGTTTGAACAGTTGCCGGGTCAGCCAATGAAACCAGTGACGGGGCGCGAGCCATGATTCTTCAGGGAAGAGTAGATCGGAGGTCCGGAAAAGATCGAGCACCTGATCGAGCGGCATGTTCTCCGCAAGAGCACCAAGCACGATGCTGCCGCCGGAATTGGCCGCGACAAGATCGAAGCTTCTAAGCACATCGTGGCCGCGGGCTTTTTCACCGAAGACCCTCTGAAGTGCCATCACCGAAATCAACGACCAGCGTCCACCCCCATCAAGGGACAAAATGCGATAAGGACCACTTTCCGTTGGCATGACATTTTCCCCAATATCGTTTTAAATATCCGCAATGGCCCCTGCAAGGCGGGGATACATTTCTATCTTACTTTGCGGCGAGAAATAAAGAGGAATGGAGAGAGCAAAATGACCTCAACGCGGACCCGGAGACGCTCGACGCTTTCGGGAAAAGACGGCAATGCCGCCCTTGGCGCTTGAAAGGCTGAAATAGCTGTAGCAAGCCCTAATAGGTAAAAAGGCCGCCACGGGGGCGGCCTTCCCGGCTCAAGTAAAGGCTATCTCAGCAGGAATAATACATGTCGAATTCGATCGGATGCGGCATCATCCGGAACCGGTCGATCTCTTCCACCTTCAGCTCGATGTAAGCGTCGATTTGATCGTCCGTGAAAACGCCGCCCTCCTTAAGGAAAGTACGGTCAGCATTTAGTTCATCAATCGCCTCGGTGAGAGATCCGCAGACGGTTGGGATGTTTTTAAGTTCGGCCTCCGGCAAATCGTAAAGGTTCTTGTCGATGGGATCGCCAGGGTGGATGCGGTTCCGGATTCCGTCAAGGCCAGCCATCAGCATAGAAGCAAAAGCCAGATACGGGTTGGCTGCGGGGTCGGGGAAACGAACCTCGACACGCTTTGCCTTCGGATTGGAAGTGACCGGAATACGGCATGAGGCCGACCGGTTCCGCGAAGAGTAGGCGCGCAGCACTGGTGCCTCATAACCGGGAACCAGGCGCTTGTAAGAGTTGGTGCTTGGGTTCGTGAATGCGTTGAGCGCCTTCGCATGCTTAAGAATGCCGCCGATATAGAAGAGGCAGTTCTCCGAAAGATCCGCATAGAGATTGCCCGCGAATACCGGAGTCGAGCCCTTCCAGATGGACTGGTGTACATGCATGCCCGATCCATTGTCGCCAAAGACCGGCTTCGGCATGAAGGTGGCCGTCTTGCCGTAGGACTGGGCGACGTTGTGGATCACATATTTGTAGATCTGCATAGCGTCCGCGATGCGTGTCAGCGGGCCGAACCTGATACCGAGCTCATGCTGGGCCGCTGCCACTTCATGATGGTGCTTCTCGGTGACGACGCCCATCGCCGACATCGTCGATAACATTTCCGAGCGGATATCCTGGGCGCTATCGACCGGGGGGACAGGGAAATAGCCGCCCTTTGTGCGGGGACGGTGGCCAAGATTCCCCATTTCATATTCTGTCGCCATGTTCGTGGGGAGTTCGGACGAGTCCAATCGGTAGCCGCAATTGTAAGGATCGGAGGAGAAGCGCACATCGTCAAAAATGAAGAATTCCGCTTCGGGACCGACAAAGACCTTGTCGCCAACACCTATGCGCTGCAAATAGGCTTCGGCCTTGCGGGCTGTCCCACGTGGATCGCGCTCATAGCGCTCTCCGGTGGCCGGCTCAAGAACATCGCAGAAAATCGCAAGAGTGGATTGCGCAAAAAACGGGTCCATATGCGCTGTTTCCGGGTCCGGCATAAGGGTCATGTCACTTTCATTGATGACCTTCCAGCCGGCGATGGAGGAGCCGTCGAACATGATGCCTTCGGCGAAGGCTTCCTCGCCCATTTCCGACGTTTCCATGGTTACATGCTGTAACTTGCCGCGCGGATCGGTAAAGCGAAGATCGACAAATCTGATATCTTCGTCTTTTAGCTTTTTTACTAATTCAGTCGCGTTTGCCATAGTACTCCCTCATGCGGTTAACTCGCGGGTTCAGGTAAAACGGCGGGGCACCGTTGGTTGATGAATGGTATTGCTTTGGGAAAAGCAAGAGAGGCTATTAAATTGCCTCAGTGCCGGTTTCCCCGGTCCGGATACGAATAGCGTCCTCGACGTTGATAATGAAGATTTTGCCGTCGCCAATCCGGCCTGTTCTTGCAGAGTTCCGGATTGTTTCGACGGCTTTCTCCACCATCTCATCCGGCAACACAATCTCAATTTTTACCTTCGGCAAGAAATCGACAACGTATTCAGCGCCGCGGTAGAGTTCCGTATGCCCTTTTTGCCGCCCAAAGCCCTTGGCTTCGGTGACGGTGATGCCCTGCAGACCTATCTCCTGCAATGCCTCCTTGACCTCGTCAAGCTTGAACGGTTTTATAACCGCTTCGATTTTTTTCATAGCGAGTGGCATCCTCCAAGGGGCCCAACAATGCCTCAAGGAAAGCACAGGCCATGCCAAATGGTCTAGGTTTATTCTAAGCCCACCCCGAATTGTGCCACGTCAACTATTTTTGCCTAACAATTAGGCTACTTGCCCATTTTGTAGGCAAGCACAGAATAATACTTCCGGGCCTTCAGCGAAGGCGCGCATTTCTTTCGTATCGCCCCCAAATTTCCGCTACATTCGCGCCGCATCTGGATTTATGGATGAGCAATCCGACCCTTTAGAAAATAGGGATGTTTCTTGCTGGAACTACTGACCGCAGAAGAGATGAGCCGCGCGGAAAAGCTTGCTGCCGACGCTGGGATCTCGACCTTAACTATGATGGAGAATGCGGGACGCGCGGTCGCTGAGGAAGTTGTCCGCCGATTCCCCCGCGGCAGCCGGGTAACCGTCTTATGCGGACCAGGCAACAACGGAGGCGATGGCTTCGTCTGCGCCCGCTATCTTCGCGAGCGCGGCTACCATGTTCGCTTGGCCTTACTTGGACGCCGGGAAGACCTGACGCGCGATCCCAAAGAAATGGCAAAGCGGTGGGACGAAGCCATTGAACCTATGTCGCTGCGCAGCCTAGAGGGCGCCCAACTCATCGTAGACGCGATTTACGGAACTGGCCTGCACGATGACGTGACGGGCGTTCCTGCGCAGATGATCGAGGAGGCGACTGGCCGCAGCATACCAGTGGTCGCCGTTGACGTTCCCACCGGTATCGACGCGACAAAGGGCTTAGTCCACGGTCTTGCCTTCAAGGCTGTCGCGACCGTCACCTTCTTCCGCCGCAAAACTGGGCACGTGCTGCTCCCCGGGAGGCTTTATTGCGGAGATGTGCGCGCGGCCGATATCGGCATTCCAGCCACCGTGCTGGAGGACATCGCGCCTAGCACGTTTTCGAATGACCCGGATTTTTGGCTTCGCTTCTTCCCCAAGCTTAAGATTGACGCCCATAAATACGACCGCGGGCATGCCGTTGTTGTTTCCGGGCCGATGGAGAGAACGGGGGCTGCGCGCCTTGCTGCCAGGACAGCATTGCGATCCGGAGCAGGCCTGGCGACCGTCGCGACGTCGAAGTCCGCTTTTTATATAAATGCGGCGCAGCTCACGGCCGTGATGGTTGACCCCTATGATGGGCCTGCGGGTCTTTCCGACCTGCTCTCCGATACAAGGATTACCGCAGCGTTGATAGGACCGGGGGCAGGCAAAGACCCGGAGGTGAGGGAGCTGGTTACAGCCGTTCTCGGCAGCCAGGCCACAGCCGTGCTCGATGCCGAAGGCATTACGGCCTTTAGTGAGGCTCCCGCCGAGCTTTTTGAACAGATCAAGTCAAGATTACCGGCTCTGACGATCATGACGCCCCATGAGGGGGAGTTCAAGCGCGTGTTTACCGAGCTTGAGGAAGAACCTTCAAAGCTCGAACGGGGACGGCGAGCGGCAGAAATTTCTGGCGCGGTCATAATTCTTAAGGGGCCAGACACGGTAGTCGCGCACCCGGGAAGCCTTGCTGCCATCAGCGAAAACGCGCCGCCCTTACTTGCAACCGCAGGAAGCGGTGACGTGCTGGCCGGACTTGTCACAGGCCTTGCGGCCCAAGGCATGGCTGCGTTCGATGCTGCAGCTGCGGCCGTTTGGATACATGGTGAGCTCGCAACGGCCTTCGGTCCGGGCCTGATTGCGGAGGATATGGCGGATTTGCTGCCTGGGGTACTGCAACGCCTCGATAAACGCGGCAAGATATATTCATAGCCACACTTTTCGCCGCCTTCCGCGCAAACGCCTAGATAGCACGCCAGCTGCCCATGTAACGCGGATACTTTCGCCTTCTTGGGCCAATTCCAAGCACTCGATTTGCGAACAGACATCGCCTGTAAGGGTCCTCAAGCCTTAACGCAGCCGGACCTATTTGCTTGCTCGTGTGTTTGCAAATATTGCACCGCAGCACAACAGCGGCGGTGCTTTTTGTCTGTCCAGAGCTTGGTCGTAATCGAAAGGCTTAGTTTGATGAAAATCGCTCAAATCGCGCCGCTGGCGGAAAGCTGCCCACCGCGTCTTTATGGCGGCACGGAGAGAATCGTATCCTACCTGACCGAGGAGTTAGTAGCGCAAGGACATGAGGTAACGCTTTTCGCAAGTGGAGATTCAGAAACAAGGGCCGAGTTTGTAGCGTGCACCGACCTAGCTCTCAGATTAAATCCGAAGGTCATCGATCAGATCCCGCATCTGATGATCATGCTGGACCGCGTAAAGCGGTGCGCCGGTGATTTCGATGTACTTCATTTTCACATTGACCTCGTTCATTTCCCCGTCATTCAGGAGTTCGCCGAAAGAACCGTCACAACCCTTCACGGCAGACTTGATCTGCCCGATCTGGTGCCGTTCTACTCGGCTTTTCCGCATGTTCCGCTAGCGTCAATCTCCTATCATCAGCGCCTGCCTATGCCGCCTAAAGTGAACTGGGCTGGGAACGTTTATAACGCTATTCCAAAAGACATCCTCCCTTTCTCGCCGAGCCCCAAAGGGGGCTATCTCGCTTTCCTCGGACGAATTTCGCCAGAAAAGCGCCCGGACCGGGCGATTGAGATTGCCGCCCGGGCCGGCCTGCCCTTGCTGATAGCCGCAAAAATTGACAAGGCGGATCAAGTTTACTGGAAAGATGTGATTCAGCCGATGATTATGGCCAACCCCGGCATTGAATACATCGGAGAAATCAACGAGCACCAGAAAGCCGATCTTCTCGGAGGCGCGTTGGCGCTCCTGTTTCCGATCGAGTGGCCGGAACCCTTTGGTCTCGTAATGATCGAAGCCATGGCCTGCGGAACGCCTGTTATCGCCTTCCCGTCAGGCTCTGTCTCAGAAGTGATCGACGCCGGCGAAACCGGCTTTGTGGTATCAAGCATCGAGGAGGCTGTGGAAGCGCTTTCTCGCGTTGTTAAGCTGGACCGCGCCAAGGTGCGCGCCCGTTTCGAGGCGCGGTTTGGCGTGGAACGCATGGCTCGGGACTATCTGAACATCTATCAGGATCTGGCAGAAGCGGTGCAGTCGCCACTGGCGAGGGCGCAGCGCAATCCTGCCGGTTTACGGATCATAGCCTAAACATGTAGTGGTCACTGCAGACTTATTGCTTCAGCACTCCCTGTCAGCTTCTCTACAGAAGCAGGCAGCGGGGCTACGCTCGCCGGCCGCTTCGACAACAAGAAGTCGCGGACTAAAGCGATCTGGTCTTTGGACATAAGCCAGGGCGCATGCCCGATGCCGGGAAATTCAACAGTCTCCGCCCTCGGTCCGCGCCGAGCCATCTCCTCGGCAGTCTTTCTCAATAGAAGATCGGATTCCGCGCCTCTCAGGACGAGAGTGGGGCAGTTGATTGCATCGTAGGTCGGCCAGAGGTCCACTCCGAACAGGAACTCGCTACCGAATTCCACGCCTGCGACAGAACTAGAACGCATGTGGGTAATGACCGCAGGGTCGAAGGACAGGATGTAAGTGCCGTCGCTTTTTCGAATGGCGCTATGTTTCGCGACTTCGCGCCACTGAGCGTTGCTCAAGGGGCCAAAAGAGGCGCAGGTTTCCCGAAGGTGATGTTCGACATCTTCAGGGCTCGAGAACCGCTTGTTGACGGCCGAATGCACCTGCTTCAATCGCAAAAGCGCAGGCCAGGGAACGAAAGGCCCGACATCGTTGAGCACCAGACGGCCGATGGGCGAGTGGCGCTTTGCTGCGAGCATCATCCCCATAAGACCGCCCATTGACGTGCCGACCCAATCCACATGCCGCTTAGGCTGGCGATGGGTGCCAAACATGTTTCGAAGACCCGACGAAGGCGTGGGCGCGGTAACGCGCGCAAGAAGTGCTGCCGCATCCGCCAGGTAGAGCGAAAAGGAGTAATCCGCCTTGTGAGGAAGCCATTCACTCGCGCCGCGCCCGGCGACGTCCATACAAACGACATGGAAGCGGTCCGCTAGGTTGGCGGCAAGCGCGTCGAAATCGCGGCTGTTACGGGTGAAGCCGTGAACGCAGAAAACGAGCCTGTTGCTGTTTGGATTGCCCCATTCGGTATAGGCGATCTCATGAAAGCCGTGCGGACCGAGGCTTTGAAAGCGTCGAAGACGCGGCTTGATTGCCATCAGATCCTTTCCCGAGTCCCGATATTTAGCCATACACGGATTCAACACACATGTAGACGCATTGTGCAGTGCAAAAGCCGCAATGCTGCATTGCAATACCGAACCTTGCAGCTTGGAAAGATACCCCCAATCGCGCCTGTAAATAAGATAGCATTGCCATGTTTTAGTGCGGCGGCTTCTCTTTCGTTTTCAACAAATGTTGAAAGGCCAGACAATCAGCCTCCCCAAGAAGGCCTGGATCCAACTGTAACGCACGCGTTGTTTGCCTTTCACACCTCCAAGCAATATGAAGCGAGCCGAGGCCGCGAAGGGAAAGCGGACTAGGAGGGCTCTTAACTTGGTTCCGCCCGGCGCTCTGGCGTGTTTGCAGCCGGCCCTGCAATGGCTGGTCCTTGCGACCATATCCATCATCCTAGTGGCGCTGTTGTACGCGATAGGTATTCCTGCCGCGTTCTTCCTGGGGCCCATGGCCGGGGGTGTCATTGTGGGAGTGAACGGGGGCACCGTCCGCGTCCCTTCTGTGCCCTATACCGGCGCACAGGCGATCATGGGCTGCTTCATCGCGAGCGGCATCAGCCCTGCAATTCTGCAAACTTTCCTAGAAGATTGGCCGCTTTTTTTGGGGGTCGTTTTTTCAATTCTGGCCGCCAGCAGCGCACTGGGCTGGATCATGAGCCGCTGGCAGGTCATGCCCGCCAGCACCAGCGTGTGGGGTTCATGGCCTGGAGCCGCGTCGGCCATGGTTATCATGGCTGCAGAGTTCGGAGCCGACGCCAGGCTCGTTGCATTCATGCAATATTTCCGAGTCGTGTGCGTCGCGAGCCTTGCCTCAATCATTTCCTTATTCTGGCAGAGGCATGGGACAACCCCGCCGCCGGTGATGCCATGGTTCCCGCCGCTGCAATGGCCGGCATTTCCGGAAACACTTCTGTTCGCGTTCGCCTGTGCAACTGCGGGGCGCCTTTCGCGCATTCCCTCCGGTCCCATGCTGCTTACGCTTGTTGCAGCGTCAAGCCTGCATCTTTCCGGCCTTCTTGAGATCGAACTTCCGAAGTGGCTTCTTACCGCCACCTACACTCTAATCGGCTGGAATGTCGGCCTGCACTTCACCGCCGCGATTTTGGCTCATGCTATCAGGGCCTTGCCGAAGGTCTTCCTGAGCGTGTCAGCGCTCATCGCCTTCGCGGGTGGAATTGCTTACCTCTTGACCGAGATCCTCGGGATCGATCCATTGACTGCGTATCTTGCCACCAGTCCTGGAGGTATGGACTCCGTCGCTATTATCGCCGCCTCCACCAATGTCGACTTGCCCTTCGTCATGGCGCTGCAGACCATCCGCTTCCTGATTATTGTTATGATAGGCCCGCCGGTGGCGAAGTTTCTGGCACGTCATGTAGAAGCGGCTACGCGCGGCGGATAGGGGCATTTGGACTGCTCAAGCCGAGGCACATGGAGGGCTACCTATTCTCGCTTAGTTTTTTTCGGTCTAAGCCGGGCTTTGTTTTTGTGCTTTGGCCAATGCATCGAACAGCTGCTCAATCTCCAGATGCCGTTTCTAGACTTTATGATCTCTTGGCGGCTTCCTAGAAAGGCTTGAACCGTTCTTTAGGTAGAGTTCCCGCACTGCCTACTTAAGCATCGCATTTGACGAGTTCGTTCCACTGGGGAAACTAGCCGCAATGGAAGACCGCTCAGTTCCTTTTGATTAAACTTAAGCCCAAGCCGTTCCGCGATTTGGGCGACAGCGGCACCCTGAACGGCATCCCTGCGCTTTTTGATGGACTCTCTGCCGTCTTGTTTCGATAACCAATATTTGTGCAACGCAAATGCGCGGGGATCAATGCAACTCATCCAGACCGGCATCCCATCCTCGGCAATGGCCGTTGCCTCAAAACGGGGTGAGTTTAGGAGCCGTCCTCGTTCACTGCTCTGAATAAGTCACCCTGTACGTAGAAAGTTGGGTCGACGGACTTTAGTATTGGAAGAATACCTTCTCGTTCCTTGTCATCGATCGCTAAAACTAATCTACTACGAACGTCAGCTAGAAGATCAAGGTCGCTGGTGGCAAGCAACCCCGGTTCGAAAATAACCCCGCTTCTCGCTTCATAGGCGTAAAGAGCGTGGGTGCCAACAACAAAAATTCCATCACCGAGCAAGCCTGCTTTATCAAGCGCACGCAGAATCTGGGCGGCGGCGCGCGGCACGCGGCCTAGACCCATGGCGCGATTTATTGGGGTCGATTTCTCAATTCCCCTGCGCATTTTAGTGATGCGCGATCGGTGGCTGGTCCTGGAGGCCATATATTCGGTTTTCAAACGCTCAGTTTCAGGCGATCTGGGACCGACGTATTTCTGCGTGTATCGGCTAACGATCCGATACAGATGCTCTTTTCCCTTTATTTTTTTCCGAGGTAGCGCAAGCGGTGCTGATTTCTCCGGGTGCCTCTTACGTAACCGGCGCCATTGTCCTGGTGTCCGGAGGCCGCTAATTTTGGATTCCGGGCGATTTCTTCAAGAGGTATTGCTATGACTTCAGCTTCGCCGGCGCCGCTTACGGGCATCCGGGTGCTTGAATTTGCCGGTCTCGGCCCCGCGCCTTACGGCTGCATGCTGCTTGCCGATCTTGGCGCCGATCTTTTGCGCATTGACCGCCCTGAAGCATCAGAGCTGTCTTCGGTACCGATGGCACCCGAGCGCCGTGGCCGCCGCTCGCTGCTGCTCGATCTAAAAGACCCGGATGCGGTCGCGCTATGCCTGCGGGTAGCGGAGAGGGCCGACGTGCTGGTGGAAGGGTTCAGGCCAGGGGTGATGGAACGGCTTGGCATTGGGCCTGACGTAGCGCTCGAACGAAACCCAAGACTGATCTACGCTCGAATGACCGGATGGGGTCAGGATGGTCCTCTTGCGCGCACGGCAGGCCACGATCTGACCTACCTTGCCTTGACGGGTGCGCTTGAAGCGATTGGCCCGGCGGGAGCACTTCCACCGCCGCCGTTGAACGTCATCGGAGATATGGGAGGAGGCGGAGCGTTTTTGGTCGTCGGGATTTTGGCGGCTCTTTTGGAGCGGCAGCGATCCGCGTTGGGTCAGGTCGTGGATGCTGCGATCCTTGACGGCACAGTTTCCCAGCTCGCGATTATTCTTGGTCTTCGCGGCGGCGGTCTCTGGGATCGGCCGCGGGGTCACAATCTCCTTGATGGGGGGGCGCCCTTCTACCGGACGTATCGCTGCCTTGACGGTAAGTTTGTGGCTGTTGGCGCTTTGGAGCCGAAATTCTTTCTCGCCCTTGTCCAAGGTCTCGGTCTCGAACCGGAAAAGTATACGTCGCGCCAGTATGACCGCACGCAGTGGCTATCCCTGCATGAGGAGTTCGAGGCTATTTTTGCGATGAAGACGCGCGACGGCTGGGCATCGCTGTTCCAAGACTCAGACGCCTGCGTCACGCCGGTGCTGGACTTCGACGAGGCCGCGCGTCACCCACACAATGTGGCGCGCTCCACATTCTTGGAAACAGACGGAAACTTGCAGCCTCCGCCGGCGCCTCGCTTTTCGCGGTCAACAATGGCGGCAGGGGGCGACAGCCTTCCAGGACAAGGCGGCGAGGATGCCTTGAAAGAATGGGGCGTTCTTTAAAGGCGGCAGCAGCTTAATTCGACACCGCGGCGCGTTCCGGCATCTTCATAAGCTCCTTAAGCTTCTCGGGCATGGGAACATCCAAATTCACGTTTTTCGGCGGAATAGGGCTTTCGAACCACTTCATAAAAAGTTGCCCATAGTCGCCGGACCTCATGGCCCGGCTCAGAACGCCGTCAACCAAATCCTTGAACGCTTTGTCATCCTTGCGAAACATCAGCGCGTAGGGAGTGCCCGGATAAGCGTCCGCCAGGAATCCAAACGCGTCGGGGTTCTTTGCACCCGCCTTGAGTTCCTGCCAAAATCACGTCGTCGGCCAGAAAGGCGGAAGCCCGTCCGGTCTCGACAAGATGGAAGGAGTCCGCATTGTCTTTGCCTTCAACGATCGAGAGACCAAGTGAGCGCTCGTTGCTGAGCGTGAGCACAAGTGAAGTGGCGGGTGAGCCTTGCGTCAAGGCGATCGTCTTCCCTTTCAGATCCTCAGATGAAGAGGGGCTGATGATTTCGGTCCTTCGCCTGCGCCGCCCCTCCCTTTCCACGCGGAATTTTCGCGGCACGATCCATCTCAACTCGGAGGTGAAGATGGGCGTGGAAAACCCAACTTGCTGCTGCAAATCGGGCGTAACAGGCGTGGCTTCGCAAACGAGGTCCACAGTGCCATTCTGCACCTGCGATGCGCGGTCGCCCAGCGTTACCGGCACGTAATTGATCTTCAGGTCCGCCATTCCAAGCGTTTGCTTGACTTGGTTCGCTATCAGCCCGCAAAGCTCGATGGAAAATCCTATCGGCTGCTGCTGAGCATCCAAATACGACATCGGGATCGCAGAATCCCGATAGCCGATCGCGATCGCGCCTGCGACTTTGATCTTCTGCAGCACAGGACTGTTATCTGCGGCATTAGCAGGCATCACCACCGCAAAAAGCGCGGCAAAAGCAGCGGCAGTTCTCAAAGCTACGTCACGCACTATTCGTCCCCCATCCCACTACGAAATCCGGCCAGCGTTATGCGAGGCAAGTCAAAGCGTTGCAAGCCTAATCCTGCGCAGTCTGAATTCATCGCGAAAAGACATTGCCATGCAATTTGCAAAATTTGTGTTCCCAAACCTGCTCACCCTGGCCATCGGAGCAGTACACAAACCGAATACTCGGCCGCACATTGCCGCTAGATAGACTTTAGGCAGGAGGAATTATGACTGAAGCGGCAAAAGCGGTGCTGCCGGAAATCTCGGCAAATTTGGCGCGGCTTGTGGAGGGCGTCTCGCAGTCGGTCGTCGAGGTGCGAAATGGGAGAGGCACGATCGCGAGCGGAATTGTATGGCGCCCAGACCTCGTAATCACATCCGAAGAGTCGCTTGCCTCTTCAGGGTCCGTGACACTCGCGCTTGGGGGGCCATCTCTCGAAGCGAAGATTGTGGGACGCGATCCGAGCACCGGCCTTGCATTGCTGCGGGCGGAAAACTTATCGGCTCCGCCCTCGGCTCTCGTGGCAGGGCACGCCCCCAGAACCGGGGAGCTTGTCATTGCGGCCGGACGCAGGGAGCAAGGCGTGACAGCGCGTCTTGGCATTGTCTCTCTTTCCGCCGGGCCATGGCGAAGCATGAGGGGTGGACATATCGACAGCCTGCTCAGACTTGATTTGACGCTGGACCGCAGAAGCGAAGGCGGACCCCTCATCGACAGCGAAGGCCGCGTCTTTGGCATTGTCCTGCGCGGGCCGCGCCGCTCGGTTCTTGCCATCCCAGCCGCGACCATCGAGCGCATCGGGACTCGCATCCTCGAAAATGGCTCGGTCCGCCCAGGCTATCTCGGACTCGGCCTCCATCCGGTTCGAGTGAAGCAGCAAGATCAGGAAGCGGGCCTTGGCTTGATGGTTCTTGGCGTGGCGCCGGGCGGTCCCGGGGAAGCGGCCGGCCTCATGCAAGGGGACGTCATAACGGCCTGGAATGGCGAGGCGGTATCGGGGCTTCGTGGAGTCTTCCGCAAGCTCGGCCCCGACTCTGTTGGACAAAGCGTCGATCTGGCGATCCTGCGTGGTGGTCAGAAGGTTGCGGCCAAATGCGTGATCGGAGCCAGGCCCGAAGCGTGAAGAACGAAGTCGAGCCTGGCGAGATCGGCGTCGAACTGCGCCTGAGCGATCAGGCGCTGGAACGGCGCATCTTGGAATGGCTCGACCTCGACCAAAGCGGCCGTTTCGTTCAAGGCCCGGTTCGGGGCAGACCCTCCGTTACGATCGCAGATCACATCCCCGACGACACAACGGGGCCGATAATCTTGCTCGCAAGCGATGATGAGCTTGCGAGCTGGCCAAGGGATTCGCGGGTGATGGCAAGGCTGACGCTCAATGTGGGCTGGGTGAAATTGCGGATTGCAGTGGAAGCGGCAGCCCATGGCCTATCCATCCGTGAAGCTTTGCCAGCGTCGGAAACTCTAGCTCCGGAGGCAAGTACGCTTAGCAATCGGGAGCTCGAAGTGCTGCAGCAGCTTGCCATGGGCGCATCCAACAAGGCCATAGCGCGCGCGCTCGACATCTCGTCGCACACGGTGAAATTCCATGTTGCGGCTGTGCTGGAAAAACTGGGCGTTTCCAGCCGGACCGAGGCGGCGATTTATGCGATCCGGCAGGGACTGATACTAATTTAGTTGGAAAGCTCTCGCGATCGCTTCGCAGCCGCCGCTACGGTTTCGCGGATAAGTTCCTTCAAGCCGGGTTCGCTCAGCAGCACCGATAGGCCGGCGGCGGTTGTCCCGCCCGGAGACGTGACATTCTCCCTGAGTTGCGCGGCACTTAACGGCGAACGATGAAGAAGCTCGCCTGCGCCTGTCACGGTTGCACGCGCAAGGCTTGAGGCAAGCTCTGGCGGCAGGCCCTTGGCCTCAGCCGCCTTGGCCAGACATTCGGTCAAATAGAACACGTAGGCAGGGCCGGACCCGGAAACGGCGGTAACCGCATCCATGAAGCTTTCATCTTCGATCCAGGCCACCTCTCCCACGGCCTGCAAGAGCGTATGGCAAAGATCGCGTTGCGCCATTGTCACGTGAGAATTCGCATACGCCGCCGTGATGCCGCGGCCGACTTCAGCGGCAAGATTTGGCATCGCTCTGACGATCGGCGCCCCGGCGTGTAAATGGCCGGCGATGCTTGCAACTGTTCGCCCAGCTGCGATGGAAAGTACGGCCGTCTTCGGACCAGCGATTGCCGCAACCTGGCTGAGAACGGAATTCATGATTTGCGGCTTCACCGCAAGAACCAAGACATCCGGCCCCGATGGAGGCCGGCTCGCAATGTTCTTTTCCTTCAGCAACGCAGCAATATCCGCTGCCGGATGCGGTTCTTGCACTGCCAGGGCGCTGGGCGAAACACCAGCCCCGAGCCAGCCCCGGAGCAGCGCGCCGCCCATCCGGCCCGCGCCAACCAAGAATACCGAAACGCCCTGCAAATCACTCAAGCCTGTCCCTCGGTTTCGAAAATCGTGCTCGCCATGGCATCCTCGGCGCGCTTTCCTGCCCATACAACGAACTGGAATGCCTGATAGTAGCGCTCGCACGTGTCTAGCGCCGCCTGCAGCAGCGCCTCGCATTGCTTCGCCGTCGGCTCGGCCCCATTCAGCATCAGCCCCTGGCGGTAGAGCAGCAACCCCTCGCCCGACCAGATGTCGAAATGACCAAGCCAAAGCTGTTCGTTGATGAGGACAAGAAGACGGTAAATCTCGGTCAAGCGGTTTCTTGGAACCTTGAAGTCGAAAGCGCAAGCCATGTGCAGGCTTTCCAGATCATCGCGCCAGTTGAACGAGATATGATAATCGCACCACGCGCCCGCCACTGAAACAGTTAACTCATCTTCACTGGATCGCTCGAATATCCAATCCTGTACGCAAGCAATGTGCTCCATCAAATCAACTGGATGTGAAAGACGATTGTAATCCTGCCCCGCAGCGGTCATCATTTATTCCTCTCAGGATGCCGCAGCAAAAGATTCCGAACAATTCCCTCTGCAGCCAAAGCTGCCTCTGTTCGAATTTTGCCGCATCACCACTCAGCCTATGCGGTGATCCGCAGGTTATGCGCAATCTATCAAGAGATTTCTCCACGGGGAAAAAGCGCCGCCTTGGCGTTAAAAGCAGGGGTGTTGCTAATCTGTATTGTCTTCTAAACTAGCGCTCAGGGCTGCGCGCCGCCCGGCTCCAGTAACTTCGCCAGCGCAGCTTCAAGGGCTGAGACGCGCTGCGCCAGGCGCTCATTTTCCTCGCGCGCCTTCTGCGCCATGGCTTTCACCGCCTCGAGTTCCTCGCGCTGCGGCACATCCATGCCTCGCAGGAAACGCTCGGCCTGGCTCCTGGCCGCGGTTTCGAACTCGGCGCGCACTCCCTGGGCCGCACCGGCTGCATCCGTCATGAGCTTCGCGATATCGTCAAAGAACCGGCCTGTTGTCTGGGTCATGGGCTGCCTCCTCGCAGCTTCAGCATCGCATCCGGAAACTAAGAGCTGAGGTGAGCCTGTTCAAGCAATCAATTCGGCAGGGGACGAGGATTTGGAAGCGGCGCCGGATTGGAGAGTCTGCTCCTGTGCCATTGGCGAGCATGCCTGCCGCGAGTAGATCGAGCAGTGGGCAGGAAAGAAGACGAAGCATTTGGCGGAGGTGGTTGCGGCGGCGATTTATGGTCATCGCCCTTAGTGCGCCGGGGCCTAAACAGCCTGCCAATTAGATCGAGCGGTCCCATAGGCGCGGAGCACGTGGCCAGTATCGATTTCTGCGGTGGCGGCGGCTCTAGCTCTTATGGCGTTAAAGGCCGCGAGCAGTCATTCGGCTTCCTTGCCGCAATGTCTCGTGCTGAGGGCTAAGCCGCCGTACACTTCAGTGCATCTATTCCAGCCCGTGCGCCTACGGCGTCTTTTTTTCTTGTTTTGTATTGGCTGGCTTGGGTTTCGTTGATTGCGGCTGTACGGGGGGCGGCTGCGGCGCACCCGCTGCAGCACTATTGACCGGCTGCGCCGGCAAAGCATCAACCGATATCCCTTCAAGGCGCCAAACGCCATCGATCATGAGATACAGAAGATCATATTGAATTTGCAGAGGTTGGGTTGGGAAATTACCCACAATATGAAGCTCGTTTCGTGGCGTGAGTTCAGGCTGTTTCACTAGGTTCGCCGGCAGAACGATCGCGGGATAGAGACTGATGCCCCGGCTCCGCAAATTCGCAAAGATCGCAGCCAGCCGCGCGGGATCGAATTTTTCCCGGAAAACCGGCGTGCCTAAGTCCCGAAGGACAGAATAGTTGCCGGTTTGGTTCGCGTGCTGAAGGGCTATTATGGGGGATTTTATCAATATGGACAGGGTGGCGGCGTCGATCCTCGGCGCCTCGGTCTTTTTTGCGGTCTCGTTCTCACCCCCCTGTCCAAGCACTGTGTCATCAATTGCTGATGCAATCGTGAGCGCGAGAAGAAAGCTGAGAATGGACCGGGACAGCATTAGGTACTCTATCAACCAGTGAGCGAGCAACGGCGGCCAGAGTAAAGCAAAAGGGCTGCCCCAAGAGCAACCCTCATTCATACAGACCGCATTATCGACGCCAATTTACCAGGTAAGCTGCACGCCCACCCGTCCGGCGGCCTGATTGCTGCTCACTCCAAATCCGCCAGTGAGGCCGAATTTTTCGCCTCCTCCGAAGACGTTGTGGCCAATGATCCCGACAGCGGTAGCGCCAATCGCGTTGTAACCCGCGAAGTCGCCGAAATTCACTGCCACGCCAAACCGGTCGCCATTCGTCAAGACGGGGTTTTGAACCGCCATGGCGATAGCTATACCCTGATCGGCCCTGTCGATGCGCTGATTTGCTTGGTCGATGCGTTGATTTGCCGACCCAATCGCCGAATCGACATAGGCCTTATTGGCGGCGTCTGTGGAGGTAACAGGCGCCCCAACATTTTCAATGCGATTGCCTCCCATGTCGACCGTCGTATTAGGCGTTACGGTGAGATTATTTGAAATCGTCGCTCCGCCATTCAGGAAGGACTGTCCGGTAACGGTTTGATTGCCGTCGACCTTCGAGTCGCCGGTAACCTCGATGCTCGTGGTTTTGATACCGCCGTTGAAGGTTGCAAGGCCGGTAAAGGTCGATGTTCCACCTACGCTCAGATTTCCGGCGAAGCTTGCGTTACCAGTAGCCGTATCAAGGACGACCGTATCCGTCGTTCCGTTGTTGAGGGTCAGTCCCGGCGCAGAGAGGGTGGCAACCCTGGAATCCGTGCCGGAGGTCGCTTTGAAGCCAGCGAAGAGGTTCCCCACGTCGGATGTGATGCTGGCGGTGTCACCAAAGCCATTGGTCACCGTGTGGCTGTTGGCGACGGCGGTGTCAACGTAAGCTTTATTGGCTGCATCGGTGCTAGCAGTTGGCGTACCAACCCCATGAATTACGTTGCCGCCAAAGTTGATATTGTTGTTGCCCGCGTCTACGGAGAGGCCGCCCTGGAGCGCGATATTAAGCGTGCCCGCCAGGTTAATATTTCCGTTCGAGCCATCAAGCGTAGTCTGATTTGTGCCGGTTCCAACGAACAGAACGCCTACATTGCCGGCTCCGACGCTGTCGATTGTGATTGACTTGGCAGAATCACCGACCTGTAAACCCGTGATTTGGGATTGCCCACCGCTACTTGTGCAATCATTCGTACCGCTCGTGAACGCCTTGCCGTCGCCAGAAGGCACGCACACAGGCTCGGGGCCAGGAAATAAGCGGTTTGGTGCGTCGCTCAGGAAAGTTACTTGCGCGTAACACGTGCAAGGAAGCATAGCCAAAGCCGCGCCAAACGCAGCTACTCTCAAATAGACATAGCCCATATAAGGTCCCCGTTACTCCCTCACCGCGCGCCGCCCCCAGCGCCGGACGCCCATGCCGTCGGCTGATACAAAATGTTACCACTGGGCATTGGAGTGAGAAAGGCTTGCGCCGTCGTCATTCATTTGAAGGACAAGGGCTTGGTCACGGAGGCAAAAGCTGATCTATCCGCAAACTGTGGCCATGAGGCAGCACGCAGCCTCCTCTTGTAAAACTCTCGGTTGTAAAGGCCCTCAGATTATAGGTAGCGTCAGCCGGCTCATGAGGGCGACAAGCTCCGCCTGCCGGGACGTTCCCGTCTTCTGAAACAGGCGCCCAACATGGGTCCGAACCGTTGTGATGGAAACGCCGAGCTTTTCTGCGATTTCCTTCAGTGCCAAACCTTCGACCATTAGCTCAAACACTCGAGTCTCTGCGGGCGTCACGTCATACAATAATGCCAGGGCCGCTGCCGGCATTTGTGGCGCCGTTTCGGATCGGGCAATGAAAACCGCCGCGATAGCCCGCTGCTCAAGCCTCCGCCGGGTTTCTTCGCCTCTTATTGGCAGCACGTGCGCCACAAAAGGACGCCCGTCCTTCATCCGCGCGGGTATGCTGATTCCGCGCTGCCCCAACTGGTCCAGGCGCTCCGCGCACCGCGCTATCGCATCGGCCAGCGCATTCGACGCCTGCGCAGAAGCCAACTGTAATCTTCCTTGCGCAATCCGTATTGGATCCGCGGCCTCCAGCATTGCTCGCGCGGCGGCATTTGCGTGAACGATGCACGCCTCACGGTCGGCATGAACCACTCCAGCGGTTAGCGCCTCTAACGTCGAAGCAAAGGTAGCGGCCTCGATCGTTTTCATATCCAAGAGATTGCTGATCTCGACCGCCCGCCTGAAGTGCGGGCCGAGCAGGCGCAGGGCCCCAACCTCTTCATCGGTAACTGGCCCAGCTTCCTCGTGCCGGGCGAAGACGATGCTCCCCAGGGTTTGGGGATTACGGACAAGCGTACAGCCGACGAGATCGATGATGGATTGCGGGGCCAGCCACTCCTCGACAAAGCGGTTCGCCGCGGCCGGGCGGTTCTTCCGCCATTGCGACGCCACTTGCGGCTCGTCCAGAGGAAAACTCTGGAGCATTTCCATGCTGCCCCAGTAGTCGATCATCTCGGGGCCGTAATGCTGTTGGCGCTCGATCCAGATTTCATCGAGCCCTGCTGAAAACCACCGGTGACGCGCAACCGGAACGCCGGCTGGCAGATGATAAGTACTGAGCAATGCGTGCAGAAATGAAAGATCCGAACAGATCGCGTTTAACGTCTGGACCCAGCGAGAAGGGGCGAGAACGCAATCATAGATCATGCCGATTAGATGACCGGCGCGTTCAGCTGAAATCGCCTGGCTCATTGTCATCCGCTTCTTTTCCGATTGCGCTAATTGGATCTGTCGCTCAAGTTCCAGAGATTTGGCATCATCAATTTGTAACAGGGTCTCCATTCAAATACAATTTGTTACAGACTTCTGCAGGCAAGGAGACCCTCGAAACATCCGCTGTTGAAGGCTTTGCTGCCTTAGGTTCGAATTTTTGGAAGGACGGCTCCCGACCCAACCCTGCCCTTTCTGACGCAGCTCCAAAACGCAAGCCCCGGTTCCACCCTCGCTGGTGCGGGGGCATCCGCCTGTTCCAGGGTGGCGCGCTAACGGTTCGTCATCGGCTGGCCGGGTTCCGAATGCAAGCAAAGGGCGGTGGTGTTAGGGCGTCATCATAAAACTAGGGCGAACCCGGCATCGGAGCTGTTAGCATCAGCACCGCCTATGCAGTGCTCTTAGAAGATCTTATGACAGGCTGCCGCCGCGACCATAGGCCCTGCATAGGGCCTATGGCGTGGGTTAATAGCTCTTACACAGTGCCTATCAGGGTGGTTAATAGGCGCGGCGTAAGCGCCCGGATTCGCGAAAATCAGGCGAAAAACCGCGCTTTCGCCTACGAAATTCGCGCTTGAAAAGTACAGAAATTGCTTGTTCACCATCCGAATTAACCATTGTGCCGCCGAAGCTGCCGGCAAGCATCCGCGCCGTGACTGAAATTTACCCGCTGTTTCATGCGCTTACGCGAGTTAAAGCTTTAGCAAGGCGATTTGCCTATCGTAGGGAATTAAGAATCGGAGCGGCTCAACTTTACGCCACGGAAAAAAGCGAAATGCGATTTTTTTCCCGCATTTGCAGTTTTGGCTCATAGGGCACTTCGGCGATCTTCGAACCGGCAAAGGCGCTATCGTTTGAATTTTGCAGCGCTTAGCGGCCCAGGTGGAGCAGCCGCCATAGAGGTTTCAAAGCAGCCCTGAGAGGCGCACAGCCTAAAATCCTGCGTGGCGCCCAAAGCTTTGCCTTGCAAAAGCCGGGAAGGACTGGCTAGAGATGTTCGGGGTGCGCGGGGACACAGCCGTTGCCCGCCTGGTTCAACTGTACGGTCATGCTAAAGGTCAGCCAATGGCGACACCATTTCAACTTTCCCAGCCCTCTAATTTAATGCCTGTTGTACCGGGCCGGAGCGTCCATTCGTCGGGCAATTCCAACATCAGCAATGATTTGACCATTATCGGCGATGTCACATCCACCGGCAGCGTCACCCTTGATGGCGTCATAGAGGGAAACATCTATTGCACCTCCCTCATCGTCACCGCCAATGGACGCGTCAATGGCGGCATTGTCGCCAACCAGGAAGTGACCGTTCAGGGGAAAGTGAACGGCACCATCCGCGGGCGCCGCGTAATGCTTCAATCCTCCGCAAAGGTCGAAGGTGACATTTACCACCAGGGCATTGGCATCGAGATGGGCACTCGCTATGACGGCAGCCTGCGGTGGACCGAGGATGAGCGCGCCTTCGATGAGCCGAATTTTCCGCCAACCAAGGGTAAGAGCGACGGCAATAGCGGCCACGGCGTTTAAGGGCCCTCGCAAAGCCTCAGGGCGCTGAAACCAGCGGCTGAAGCGCGGCCCTCAAAGCTTCCGGCAGTGGCGCGGGGCGACGCGTTTCCCGATCGACATAGACGTGGATGAAGTGCCCTTCGGCGGCCGCTTCATCCTCGCCATTTCTGAAGATGCCGATTTCGTAGCGGACCGAAGAGGTCCCAAGCCTCGCGACCCGGATGCCGGCCGTCAGCGCATCGGGAAAGGTCGCGGGCGCGCTGTAACGGCAGGCGGTTTCGACGACGAGGCCAATCACAGGACTTTTTTCGATATCCAGCACACCTTTCTCGATTAGATAGCCGTTAACGGCTGTATCGAAGTAGGAATAGTAGGTCACGTTGTTGACATGGCCGTAAACGTCGTTGTCCATCCATCGGGTCTGGATGGGCCGGTGAACAGCGTAGCTGTCGCGCAGCGATCGTCCCACTTTCGTTTTTTCAGTCACATGATTCCCTTTCATTCTGGGGGGGTGGCAATCGCGGGCTTTAAGAGAATTCAAAGACCGATGAATAGTATGACAGCCAATTTTCAGCGTTATGCAATATACTGGACACCGCCTTCAACAAGCGGTTTGGCGGCATTCGGCCAGCGCTGGTTTAGAACGCCAGGGGAAACTTTTGGGCTGCCGCCAGAACTGGTTGCCCGCGCCATTCGTAGCCCTGCCCGCTATGGCATCCATGCCACGCTTAAGGCGCCGTTTCCTCTGAGGGATGGGGTAACTATCCCCCGCTTACAGCGGGAACTAGATGCGTTCTGCGCCATAAGGCGCGGCCCTGTTGGCCGTGCGTTCCAGCTGGGAGAGTATCAAGACTATCTGTGCCTTCTTTTGAGCGGCCACACCGCAGATGTTGATTGGCTCGCCGCGGAATGCGTCACCCATTTCGACCGCTTTCGCGCGCTCGAGGCTGAGCGCAGCGGCGAAGACTTTCCGGATCTCTCCCCGGAGGAGGAGAGGTTCCTAAAAACCTTCGGCTATCCTTACATTTTGAGTGCCTTCCGCTTTCACGTCTCGCTCGCAGGGCCTCTCCAAGATCAAGAGCTTGACGAGGTCGCCTACGCTCTTAGGCCACACCTTGAAGCGTTCATGGCCGAACCTGTGAGGATCGGCTGCCTGTCTCTTCTGGGTGAGGCGGACGGCGGCGGTGTCTTCGAACTCATCAGCCGGCATCGCTTTCGCTGAAGTGGCGCGAATACGTTCGAGCCGCCGCTTGCGACGGCCGGCGAAGAGGGAACCCCGGGCATCCCGCCACAATTATCCTCCCCAAATTAGATTTCTGACTTTGTGCAATGCCGAGATCACTCCGTAGGTATTTCTTGCGTCCGCCTGCCTCCCTACTCTTTTTCAAGCTGTCGAGATCGATGGCGAACCTTACTGGGACGGGGGCTATTCGGGAAACCCGACGATGACGCCTTTGGTACGGGAATGCACCTCCCAGGATACGCTGATCGTCGCGATTAACCCCGGTGAGCGGCCGGGCACGCCGCGCACGAAGCCGGGCGGGCATGTTGTGATCAAAGGCGTTTACGGTGCTCTACCACTGAGCTACGTTGACTTTCGTCAGCGATGGGAATCGAACCCATGACCTCCGCCGTGGCAGGGTAACCTTCAATCTCCGGCCCGCCCGGCGCTCCCAAAAAAAGCGGCACGGGCATGTTACGCCCAAGGACGGGGAGCATCTCACGATGCTTGCGGGCCTCCGAAGCTCGCCCCCTTATGTGGGAGGATAATCCTCAAACTCCGGCCCGTGCCGGGTGTTTCAATCAAAGTGGCGCGGACTTGTGATCGCGCAAAGGTAATTCCGGTGCTCTATCGTCTGAGCTACATGCTTTGCAGCATGGCAGGACTTAAACCTGCTGCCGCCGGATTATCGATAACCTTCGAACTCCGGCCCGCGCCGGAAATCTCTTTAGCCCCGGACATGTTGTTGCCGATGCGGCTTCATTTAGGAGTGAGATAACGCACCGGCTCCGGCCCGGGAGCGCACTTATGACGGAAGCTGAGCCTTGCGTCAACGTGAAACTGTAATTTTCTTTAAGTTTATGCTAGCAAGCAGCATGATCACAGCTGCTCAAATCCGCGCCGCGCGCGGCCTCCTGAAATGGACCCAAGCTGCGCTGGCCGTCAAAGCCGGGTTGTCCATCGTAACCCTAAACATGATTGAGAGCGAAACAGTCCATCCTCGCAAAGGCTCGCTGGAAGCAATTAAGCAAGCACTGGAGAACGGGGGCGCTGAGTTCATTGGAACAGGCGGCTCGGCGGGAGTACGTTTCCGCCAAGATAATCCGAAGCCTCTCCCGCCAGGGATCTAGCTTTGCTTCCGCCGGAAAGGATCACGCGACGACCGCAGAAAGCTCAGCAGAAGCTAATATAAAGACAAGCCGCCAGCTTTGTGCTAGCGTTCATTATTAAATTTTTCCCGCCAGCAGGAACCGTTCGCTCTCACGGCGATACCATCAGTTAACCGGAGTGTGGAGATGGACAACGCCCAGGAAAGTACTTCTGCCTACCGTAAGCGTAACATTGTACTGCTTGCCTTTATTTCGGTTGTGCTTCTTGGCTCGGGTCTAATCTATATGCGCCAGAACGGCAATTGGGCAGAGAAAACCGCTGCGGTCAGGAACACGCCGGCACCTGAAGGCCCGGTCAGAATTGCGCCGGCACCCGCGGCGCCTACTGTTGCCGCGCCAACTTTCGACGTCGTCTCAGCGGATGATGGGGGAACACTCGTCGCCGCCGGAAAAGGACCTGAGGGTTCTACAATCTCGTTGCAGAACGGAACGCAAACTCTCGGCCAGGCCAAGGTAGACGATAATGGCGAATGGGTCATGATGGTGGAGCATCTGCCGCCGGGTAAGTATAATTTATCGCTGCTTGCAACCACGCCGGAAGGAAAGGTCAGCGTAGCGGGCGCGCGAACGCTTCCCCTTACTGTCGCACCGCCCAAAGTGACGTCGAATACAGCAACCAAGCCTGGAACCGTTGCCTCCAATGCTCAACCGGGGGCGAAAAGCCCGGCGCAAGAGGCTGCGTCAGTGCCGGCCCCCTCCGCTGTTGCGACCGTCAAGTCTGGGGACTCACTCTGGAAAATTGCTCGCGATCACTATAAAGACGGCACCCGATATTTTGAAATTGTTCAAGCGAACAAAGCCCAAATAAAGAATCCGAACCTGATCTATCCCGATCAGCAGTTCGCGATACCGCCAACGAAGTAGCTGCAGCTCAATAGAAAACCTCCCGTTCGCCGAAGCCTCGCGCTAAAGACTTGCCTACTAGCTCAAGAGCCAGTCTAACCCTTCCTGTCAAGCCAAAGAATACATCCCAGTACTGGAAATAAGCTGATCCAGCCTCTGGAATAATCAGGTAGTGCCTCAAAATTGTTCAGGCCTGGTTGCCACAAGTCTTACGAAAAAATTACCGAAACACCCTTCCATTGTCGCAATTGATGGTCATAATGGCTCAGCATGTGCTCAGAAATCGGAAGGTTAGAAAGTAATGCGCAGACGTGAACTAGCGCTTGGTGCTTTTCTCATCATTGTAGCCAGCGCCAGTGGTATTTTCTTTTCACCATCCTTGCAGCGCAGCCCAGCGGCCGCGGCTGGTGCCCCTGTTTATCAAGGCCTCGAGCTTTTTGGCGACGTCCTGGAACATGTCCGGGATGAGTATGTCGAAAAGCCCGACAATTCGAAACTCATTGAACATGCCATCAATGGGATGCTGGCCAAGCTAGACCCGCATTCAAGCTATATGAGCCCGCGGGAGTATCAGGACGAGCAGATCGAAACGCACGGCGAGTTTGGCGGCCTCGGCATAGACGTCGCAATGGAAGACGGCGTCGTCAAGGTGATCGCTCCCATCGACAATATGCCTGCCGAACGGGCTGGGGTGCTTGCCGGCGACGCAATTACTGCGCTCGATGGCAAGCCTGTGCATGGTCTGAACATGGATCAGACCATCGAAAGGATGCGCGGGCCTGTTGGGTCACCTATAACGCTCACAATCGCGAGAAAGGGCGTCGCTCATCCAATCGACGTCAAGGTCGTCCGCGACATTATAAAGATCAATCCGGTCAAATATAGCGTGGAAGGCGACGTTGGCTGGATCAAGATTAAGAGCTTCGAAAATGAGCACACCGCTGATTATCTGCAGCAAGCGGTTGAAGACATCAAAAAGACGGTTGGCTCACCGCTCAAGGGCTATATCATCGATCTTCGCAACAATCCGGGCGGTCTCCTTGACCAAGCCATTGCGATTTCCGACGCTTTTCTCGACCGCGGCGTAATCGTTATCACCAAGGGCCGCAACGCAAACGACGTGGAGCGGGCCACAGCGAAGCCCGGCGATGTCACCGACGGCAAGCCTTTGGTTGTCCTTATCAATGGCGGATCCGCATCCGCTTCTGAGATCGTGGCAGGTGCTCTCCAGGATTATAAGAGGGCTCAGCTTGTCGGAACGCGCTCATTTGGCAAAGGCTCCGTGCAAACTCTCATTCCGCTCCCCAATAATGGTGCGCTGCGACTTACAACTGCGCGCTATTACACGCCATCCGGACGATCCATTCAAGCGACCGGGATCGAGCCGGATTTTGTGGTCGAACCGGAGTTGCCGGCCGATCTTAAAGTCCTAGCGGCAGCACCCCGGGAGGCGGAATCGCAGCTGCCGGGCCATCTCAAGAACGGATCCGCCCAGGAAGAATCCGGCAGCCTCTCTTACGTACCAAAGGACAAAGAGAAGGATAACCAGCTCAAGGCTGCAATTGACCTGCTTCACGGCAAGACCCCGGCCGGACCTGTGAATGGCCTTCAACGCGTCCAGGCAGGCCCTGCCGAGAAAATCGCGGCTGCGCCGGACACCAAGGGCTAGAAAGGGACTTGTGGCTCCCTCTCAAACCCCCCCGGGCGGAGCCGCACGCAAGGCCCTTGGTGCGCGCTCGTTTCCTGTCAGCCGGTGGCGCGCCGGCGTTTGCGTGTAATCAAAGGAAGTGAAAAGGCCGGCCATCCACCTGCCGGTTTCGCCACGGGCATATTCCCGCCGACGGATCGTCTCACAATGTTGTGGACGCAATTCAGCTTCTTAGCGACCTCCGGAGAGATGACGAAGGGATAGAGATCGTCGATTCCCATGCTCCGGTTTATGCTGTTTACGGCAATGGTCATAGGCAGCCAAGCCTCCAAAATCGTGTCGAAGTTGGCCTCGTTGTAGGGATCGAAGGAAATATTCGCCGCGAGATTGTTGTCTTGCCCGGCCCGGGGGCTGATTCTGAGGCCAAATGCATAGGCGGTTTCCAGCGTATCGATCATGTGCAGGTAATGCGCGAAGGTCTCGGCCCAGTCCTCATGAGGGTGCGAGCTGGCATAGGCGCTGATGTGACGGGCGCCCCAATCGGCGGGTGCCCCATTCGTATAATAAGCCTGCAAAGCCTGGCTGTAGTCCTTGGTCTCGTCCCCGAATATCGATTGAAATTCTTTGTAATTTCCTTTGCTCCCCGGAACGAGGCGCTGCCAATAGTAGTGTGCGATTTCGTGGCGAAAGTGGCCCAGCAATGTGCGGTAGGGTTCGTGCATTTTCTGCCGTATCTCTGCCCGCACGGCGTCATCTGCTTCGGCAACGTTAAGTGTGATTTCCCCATTATCGTGGCCCGTGAGGATTTTCCCTTGGCCATCCTCCCCGGGCGCGGGCGCCAAAAAGTCGAAGGCGAGCCCGTTATCTGGTGCTTCGATTTTGCTTTGGACCGGGAGCCGCAAACGCAGCAGACTATAGACCAGCCGGTGTTTGGCAATTTCAATGCGCTGCCATCGCCGCAAATTTTCGGGTTGGCTTAAGTCCGGAATCGTGCGGTTGAGCTTGCATGCGGTGCAAAATAATTCCGGAGCATCCGTGAGCCAATCGCAGGCAGCATGCCCGTAGTTTTTACAGTAATAAACCTCTTGTGCTGGAACGGACAGCGTTTTGTAGCAGCCGTCCTTTCCGGGCGAAAGTGCAGTCATGAGCGAAAGGCCGGGCAAAAAGCCGAGGGCGAATCCGCAGCGCTCGCACCGCGTATTTTCAAAATAAATAAGTTGGCCACAGTTCTGGCATTCGAAAAGCTTCATCGGTAGGCCCTCTCACAATTCTTCCTGTCATCGAACACCAGCACACTGAATAGGTTCTGTCTCTGTTTCGATCCCATCATCGTAAGTCCAACACAAGCTTGGCGGAATTAAACGTTAAGACATCTCGCGATGAGGAGGTGAGCATGAAGTTATTCTTGAAGAAGGGGGCAGCTCTAACCCTTGCGGCTACATTAATGTCAGCGAGCGTAGTTCCCGCGTCGGCCGATTACTGGCATGGCCGCTATTGGGGCTACCGCGGCCCCGGTCCCGGCTATGCGGCTGGGGTAGCCGCGGGGATCATCGGCCTGGGCATCATCGGGTTAGCGGCGCGCGATCATTACTACAACGCGGGTTGCCATCCGGGACCGTTGGAGTGCCATGATATGGCTCCTCCTTGCTACCCGGATGCGTATGGGCACCCCATCTGTCCTCCGCCCGCCCAGCGCTGTTTCCGTAGGGAATATTGCAATTAGCGGCTGACTCGGCCGCTTGAGCGTTGTGCCAATCCGAGGCGGCTGTCTTGCATGTTGTGCCGGAGCCGGATTTGGATCCGGTCATCCGGCATTTCTTCCACGTCCTTATCCCTTAACACGCGCTCCGCTTTGCTTGCCAAAACCGGCGCCGCTGTCGCATAGTCGCGCAACGCAATCGGTAGGGCAGGCAGCATGGCTGAGCGCAACTACGAAATCGCAGTCATTGGGGGCGATGGAATCGGCCCGGAAGTCGTTCGCGCCGGGCAAGAAGTCTTGACCGCACTTGCGCTCGCGGACGGCGGTTTCGGCCTTTCATTCACGGGTTATGATTGGGGCTCGAATTACTATCGTCAGCATGGTCTCATGATGCCTGCGGACGGCCTCTCGCAGCTCGAAAATTTCGACGCGATCTATTTCGGCTCGGTTGGAGACCCTACTCTTCCCGATGACATCACGCTTTGGGGCCTGCGGCTCGCCATTTGCCAAGGCTTTGATCAATACGCGAACGTCCGGCCGGCCCGCCTCCTGCCTGGTATTGAGAGCCCGCTGCGCAAGGACCTTGCCCGCCAGATCGATTGGATCATCGTGCGGGAGAATAGCGAGGGCGAATATGCTGGTGTTGGCGGCCGCGCTCACCGGGCTTTGCCGATCGAAGTCGCGATGGATGTCTCTGTCTTTACTCGAACCGGCATAGAGAGGATCGCCCGGTTCGCTTGCGATCTTGCCTTATCGCGGCCCCGCCGGAAGCTCACCATCGTGACAAAGTCGAATGCGCAGCGCCATGGAATGGTTTTCTGGGACGAGGTTTGCCAAGAGGTGCTTCTAGATTATTCCAGCCTCGAGGTGGATTGGATGCTGGTTGATGCCATGACTCAGCGCATGGTGTTAAAACCATGGAGCCTTGACACTGTGCTCGCCTCGAATCTGCATGCCGATGTGCTTTCCGATCTAGCGGTCGCGCTTACCGGCAGCCTTGGCATTGGCGCAACCGCTAATCTTGATCCCTCGCGCAACCGCCCCTCTATGTTCGAACCCATTCACGGCTCCGCCTTCGACATCACCGGCAAAGGGGTCGCGAATCCGCTTGGCGCCTTTTGGACTGCGTGTCTGATGCTTGATCATCTCGGAGAGTTCTCCGCGTCGCAGCAGCTCATGCAGGCGATCGAGACTGTGACCAGGCGCGCTGAAACGTTACCTCCGGACCTCGGTGGCAACTCTTCGACCGAAGGCGTTACGAATGCCATTATCGCAGAAATTCGCGGGATGAGCCGCTAGCGGTTTCGTTCTGCCGGGCCTATGCGCGGTGATAGGGGTGGCCCTGCATGATCGTGACGGCACGATAGAGCTGCTCCGCAAGTACAATGCGCGCGAGACCATGTGGCAAGGTCAGGCGGCTGAGCGATAGCTGAAAGTGCGCCGCATCTTTAAGCGGCTCTCCATGGCCGTCGGGACCCCCAATGGCAAATCCCACGTCAAGCGCCTCGTCGCGAAGGCGGGCTATCATAGCAGTGAATTCATACGAGCTAAGCATCTGGCCTTGCTCATCGAGAGTAATCAGCCTCGCACCACCGAGTTTCGCCAGGAGCGACTTCGCTTCCGCTTCCTTACGCTCATCGGCTGAGTCAGCCCGCCCTTCGCTGATCTCAGCAACAGTCATTGGCGCAATTTTCAAATTTCGCGATGCGGCGTTGAACAAGTCGAAATAACGGTTGAACTGAGCCTGCTCGGCCCCGCTTTTGAGGCGGCCAACGGCCAGAATTGAAATCTTCATTCCGGCCGCCGCGGCCTTTCCGCCTAATCCGCCGTTTGCAAATTAGGCTTATCGGATGTCCACATCTTTTCGATGTTGTAAAAGGCGCGCGGCTCCGGACGAAACACATGCACGATCACGTCGCCGGCGTCGATCAACACCCAGTCACATAGGGGCACGCCCTCTACTCTGACATTGCGGGTGCCGTGCTCCTTCAACCTTTCGATCAGCCTATCGGCAATTGCACCGACATGACGCTGGGAACGGCCAGAGGCGACGATCATGTAATCGCCAATGGATGTCTTGCCAGCCAAGTCGATGCTGACGATGTCGTCAGCCTTGGCGTCCTCAAGAGCGTCGATGACAAAGTGTGCGAGGGAGGCGGGGGCCGCAGCAGCGCTCGGGGCGCGGTGCGGGGCGAGTTCAGGGAACTCTTGTTTCAGCGCATTAAGCCTCAGCGTGAAAGCCCTTCTATTGTTGATGCTCCAATGTTGCTTCGATGGACAACTTTACACACGTAAATTTGCATCATATTTGCCGGTTTTTCAAGCCCGGCCAGCCTTGGCTACAATAAAATACAACGGCACTTACCGTCTAAACGGCACGGCGCTCCCGCCCACGTATCCCAGACGCGCCTGTGGATCATCCTCTATGCGGATACCCTCATTCCACTTGGCCATACGTTCAGATCTGGCAAAGGAACCAACCTTAAGCTGACCGGCGTTCCAGCCAACGGCCAAATGCATTACGGTTGTGTCTTCGGTTTCCCCTGAGCGCGCCGAGACGATGCAGCCATAACCGGCCGCTTTCGCCGCATCGAGTGCTTGCCGCGTTTCCGTGACCGTGCCAGCCTGGTTCGGCTTCAAAAGTACGGCGTTGCAGCATTTCTTTGCGGCGCCCTCCCGAATGCGGCTTGCATTCGTCACGAAGAAATCATCCCCCACGATCTGCAAGGCTGCGCCGGCACGAGCCGTAAAATCAGCCATGCCTTGTATGTCGCCTTCTGCGACCGGATCTTCGACCGAGATGATAGGATATTTGCGAACCCACTCATGCAGGAGATCGGCCCATTCTTGCCCTGTTAGCGCGCGCCTTTCCAGCCCCAAAATATAGCGCCCATCCTGATAGAATTCGGAAGCGGCAAGATCGAGTGAGATGGCGGCATCCTCGCCGGGCCGAAAACCAGCTCGTTCGATGCTGCCGAGCAACGTCTCGATCGCCTCTTCGTTTGTATCGAAATTAGGCCACCAGCCACCTTCGTCCGCCACGCCGCTAAGCTTGCCGCGCTCCTGCATAATTCTTCCGGCCGCGAGATAGACCTCGGCCGTCATTTCAAGTGCACGTGAGAAGGAGTAAGCGCCCACCGGCATAATCAACAGGTCTTGGATATCGATCCGGCGTCCCGCATGCGCTCCTCCCCCGAAAATCTGTATTTCGGGCAAAGGCAGCCTTACCTCGGCGCCCTGGGCAAGATGCTTCCAGAGCGGGACCCCGGCCGCATTTGCCGCAGCCTGCAGAACTGCCATAGATACCGCGATGCAGGCATTGCCGCCCAAACGCTTTTTTGTGGGGCTCGGATCGAGTTCCAATATGAGGCTGTCTACGTGCTCCTGATCGGCGGCGTCGTGCCCTATGAGCGCTCCTGCAATCACGGAATTCACGTTGGCGATCGCTCGCTGGACGTCCAAGCCGCCAAAAGCGCTTCCGCCGTCTCTGAGATCGGTGGCTTCGTATCTGCCCCGGGACGCGCCCGCGGGTGCCACTCCCCGTCCCGCCGCCCCCCCGGCGAGCGCAACCTCTGCCTCGACGGTTGGCCTTCCGCGCGAATCCCAGATACGCCTTGCGCGAATGGCGCTGATAGTAGTTCTCACGAAACGAACACCTCCTGCCATTTGCTGATGAGAGTAGCGAGCACCCTTCGGGGTTTCTTCAGTGCGTTTTTTGCGAATGTCCGAACCTTATCCCTCATCACAGGATCGGTCAGATACTCGACTGGCGACTTCCCATCCAGGCGCGCAATCATCAGCGCGGGTAAGAGCGAAGTGATTCTGTCCTCCGCACAAACAGGGCCGGCGGCGGGCCTATATGCGTCCCAGAAGGCGCAGGCACAGGCAATGTAGCCGGCCGCATATTGCGGCTTCCAAGTGCATTTCAACAGGAGATGATTGAGGCAAAATGCGGGATCAAAGGCAGCATCACCATACCAGGCGCACTCTGCGTCGAGTATTACAGGGCCATGCGGTCCAATCAGAATGTTCTTTGGGCTGTAGTCGCCATGGACCAATGCAGTTTTCGTTGACGCCGTCCTCTGCACCAGCGCAGTCAACATCGGAGCAACCTCAGGGTTGGCTTCAGCAGCAGCCACCAAATAAGGGCGCAACCTTAGATCCGCGAACATCTCATCGTTAGCGAATGCCCCGGCAATAGCTTCGTCACCGGCGGTCTTTCGATGGATAGTTCCGAGGATTTCGCCGATGCGGACGGCAACGCTAAGCCGCGCCTCGCCCTCACAAAGCAGAGACTTCCAGTTCTTGTAGCGCTCAGGGTCGAGATAGCGCATGGCGAACGTAAACGTCTGGCTGTCTTCGGCGAGGATTTCCGGGACATTGTCGGGCAGAAAGGTTGCCACAAACCGCATCCAGTTCTTTTCCGCCTCTCCGCGCTTAGGGGAAACGTGCCACTCGCCGCTAACTTTGAGTTTCGGGCATGTTCGCTTTATGCAGACAGGCCCCTTTTTCGTCTCGGCGACAAATATGTCGGCCGATACGCCGCCTGTCAGCTCGATAATCGGCGGCTTCTCATCTTCGCAAATGAGCTTCATAGCGCCGAGCGAGCGCAAAATTCCGTCGCGAACTGATTCCTGCAATCCGTTATCCCAGAACGAAACTCAGCCAAGTAGAGTCAGCACCCTCGGGCCTAACAACCTGCATTGTCAAGGACGGCTTCCCTGCTGAAACCTAGCGCTCTTTTCCACCTCCGCAGCCGAGACTATCAGGTTGCCTTCGCTCTGTAACATCATTACATAGCTGCCTATGCAAGAAGGAAGAGCGCAGCCATTTCCGGCTCATGATCACGATCACGGTGCGTGCTTGGCACATGCAGTTTGGCGCGCAAAGGAAACGTGCGTTGCCGCAGGCATTAAATGGACTGAGTTACGGGAGCAAGTCTTCCGGCAGCTTGCAAGCCATCACAAGCCTATCAGCGCTTACGATTTGATCGATGGCCTTGCCAGGGAGGGCAGAAGGCTCGCCCCCGTATCCGTCTACCGCATTCTTGAGGTTCTTCAGGGCGTTGGCCTTGTTCATCGCCTGGAAAGCCGGAATGCCTTTTACGCTTGCATGACAGAACATGCTGACGCGCCACAAACAATTACCTTCGTCTGCGACGATTGTGAGCGTGTGAGCGAGGTGATCGCTCCCGAAGCCTATCGCGCCGTCTATGCAGCGGCTGAAGCCAGTAATTTCTACCGGCGCCGGGCAGCCATTGAGGTAACCGGACAGTGTTCGGCTTGCCATGGAGCGGCGGTCAGCGATACCTCATGCTGATGTGGCTTTCTGTTTCTGATAGCCGCGATCCCTCTGCCGGTTGGCCACTTATCTCCGCTGAGTGCGGGCGCGCCGGCAAGGCTGTTGCTGCGGCAACTGCCGTTCTAGCCGGGCTTCATTTATCCTTTCAGCCGGACACTGCGGCGGGTCTTCCATAGTGCTAGCTATTGCAACCACGTTTTTTATTGTAGCCGTGCCCCCCAGGAGAACCATCAAGGCACGTTCAATTGAAGTTTCTGTTTCCATTCCACCTATCAAGGGCGTGCTTGGATTCGCGGTTATCCTATAGCCCCGCGGCGGTCTCGCAAATATACTTATTTTTTACCGTCGCTTATTGAACAGGATCTGCAAAATTCATCAGCGGTGCTGGAACTCGACGGGCGCCAAACTTGTTTACAAATGCGTTACGCAATTCGGGCAGCGCGATGCGCTGCGAGCTTGAGGTGATATAATGTCTTTCGAACCTTATCTTCGGGCAGCCGGCGATGGAACCTTCGAGCTGTTGGTTCCTTCCAGCGGTGGGGCTGTTCATGTCCTGCCCTATTGTTTTCACACTGCGGAAGACGCAGCTCATTGGCTCAATAGCCGCAAGGGGCGCGAACAGGTAAGAAAAATTCGTGGCCGCTATGAAAAGCACAAAAGACCAACACGCAGGTTCGCAGTTCAGACGGAAGCGGTGCTTAGTTAGCGACGCCTCTCACTATTTACCTGCATGTTGAGCCGTGCTAATGGCAGGCATGCCTTTTTCGCTTCTACCTGCAACGATCCCCTCTGCCGGAAACCGACGACGCCATCATTGATGGCATCGCGCGCGATCTGATATTTCCGCTCCGCGAGCCGCCTTTTCCCATCCCAAGGCCAAGGTTCGCAAGATGACAATTCCGGCTGCTGAGATCAGGTTACAATCCGCGCAGGATTACCCCGCATTGCTGCTTTTGAACGAGGAGACGTTCGGGCCAGGACGTTTCGCTCGGACGGCTTACCGCGTTCGCGAAGGAGGCAAAACCGAGCCAGCTCTTAATTTATGTGCGGTGCTTACCAAAAGTATAATCGGAGCGGTGAATTTCACCCCTGCCGAAATAGGCGGAGTTTCCGGCGCGCTCCTGTTGGGGCCACTCATCATCGATAAAGCCCATAGCAACCAGGGGCACGGCCTGCGTCTCATGCTCGAGGGGATCGAACGCGCCCGCTTCCTCGGTTACAAGCTCATAATTCTGGTCGGCGATTTACCTTACTATGCACGCGCCGGCTTCGCTGTCGCGCCGCAAGGACAGATTGAATTACCGGGTCCAGTCGATCCCGGACGGCTGCTTTACGTAGAACTGGTTCCCGGCGCGCTCAAGGCCTATCGCGGCCTTATGCGTGGAATGCCCAAAGAAGCTTAGCGAAGGGCGGAGCTAAGACGCTAGCGGCCTTCGCGATACCAGGTCAGCGACAAGAGCACCAGTCCAATGCCGAGCGCGGCAAAACCGGCAACAAGCGGTGTGTACGAGACTGCCTTCACCTCGGATGCGTCCCTTGCCTTGAGGCCCAGCCAGGAGGAGCCATAAAAGCGATGCGCCGAACGCACCATGGACACGGGAGGCACACCCACTGGCGCGGCTCCCGCTGTGCCGCCTAAAAAGAATGCGCCGCCACCAGTCTTCTCCAGGATGGGGCGAAGAACCTGATCGGTCGCGACCACGCGCTGAAACTCAGGCGCGTTCATCTCGCCGGCAACGGTGAGGGCAGTTAGCCCATCCATGGAAATTCGATGTACGCCCGGCTCATCGGCGGCGATCGTCTTCACAAAACGGCCAGGGCCCTCCCGGTCAAGCGCGACCTTTACCTCCCGGCCTGAAGGGGTGGTCACGGTAGCTTCACCCACTTGATCCTTAACTGTGCGCCGTTCGATAGTGATCTGCTGCTTACCCGCCTTTGCAGACAAAGCCTCTTCTTCCAGGTCAGGTTCTTTCATGAGCCAATGCGCGAGGCGGCGCAAAAGATCGACGTGAGGGCCACCGCCTTCATATCCGCGCGCCCAAAGCCATGCGTGATCGGAAAGCAGAAGCGCGACCCGGCCCTTCCCCCTCCTATCGAGTATAAGGAGGGGCTTATCTTCGGCGCCGCTCATGACGACCTCCCCGCGATCCGGTTCGGCGTCCACGACTCGAAACCAGTGTCCCCAGCCAGGCTTCTGGCCTTCTTTCGCGGGTGCGCCAGGAAGACTGGCGGTGACAGGGTGCTTCTCCCCTTCCTTTGTGATCGCGGGACGGAAGGGCTCTTCAACAACGCGGCCCGTTGGATGCGCCGGCAGAATTGTGCCTAGCGGGGTGCGCGCGAGACTGGAGGGGGAAGCGAAATCAGCACCTGCGGCGACGAGTACGGCCCCGCCTTGCTCGACATATCGCGCGACGTTGTCGAGATAGATCATGGGCAGCACCGCCCTACGCTGATAGCGGTCGAAAATGATCAAATCGAACTGATTGAGCTTTTCAGCGAAGAGTTCGCGGGTCGGGAAGGCGATCAGCGACAGCTGGTCTATTGGCGTACCGTCGTGTTTTTCCGGCGGCCGCAAAATGGTGAAGTGCACCAAGTCGACCGCGGCGTCGGACCTCAGAAGATTGCGCCACGTGCGCTCACCAGCATGGGGCTCCCCTGAAACCAGGAGAACCCGCAAATTCTCGCGCACGCCCTGGGCTTCAATGACAGTCTTATTGTTGATTGTGGTCAACTCGCCCGGTTCCGGCTTGACGGCGACTTCGACGATGTTAGGTCCAGCGTGTTCAAAGCGAAGTTTCACCCGCACCTTCTGCCCGTAAGGCGCCGTGATTGTCTCAACCGCCCCCGATGCGTGGCGTATCTCGAAAGTTGCAAGACCGCCGCCAGGAGGGCCGCTGCGTTCTGCCCGGACTTCAGCGGTTTCTTCGGAGCCCACAAGCCCGAACCTTGGCGCGGATACGACCTCGATCCGCGTGTCCTTTTCGCCCGGCAAGCCGGTTATAAGGGCGTGCAAAGGTGCGTCGAAGCCAAGCCGGCTGCTATCCGCTGGAACGTCGTGGATCTGCCCGTCGGTGACAAAAAGGGCGCCCGCAATGCGGTTTGCCGGCACATCCGTTAGAGCCTTGTCCAGCGCGCTGAAAAGGTTCGTCGCCTCGCCGCCGGGCTGATCAGCTCCTGGTGCATGGACCCAACGCACTTCAAGGTTTGGGACCTTTGCGAGTTGGGCCCGCAATTCCGCTTCGACCTGGCGGGAACGCTCGGCGCGTCCTGCAAGCCGCATGCTTGAGCTCTCGTCAACCACGACGGCGGCGACATTGGAAAGCGGGTGGCGCTCCTCATTTTTGAGGTTCGGATTCGCTAAGGCAGCAACCAAACAGGCAAGGCTGAGCGCGCGCAGCAACAGCCCCCGCCGGCTGCGCCAGGCAAGGAAAAAAAGGCAGAGGACGCACAAGACGGCAAAAACCGTCAGCAGCCCCGGCGAAAAGAAAGGGAAGAACTCTAAGGACCAATTCATGCGAAGTTACGCGGAGGGAATGAGATCAATGCCCAAGCCTTTGCAAAATGTCCGGGACGTGTACCTGGTCGCCTTTGTAGTTCCCCGTAAGGGCATACATCACAATGTTCACGCCGGCCCGATAGGACATTTCCCGCTGTTCCTCTCCCCCTGGCACGGCGGCAAACATTGGCCGGTCGCCTTCGTCGAGTGCCCAAGCGGCAGCAAAATCGTTCGAAGTTACGATTATTGAGCTAACGCCATCCGATTTCACGCCACGCCTTCCGCTGTCTTCGGCCGAGGAGGATGCTTCGACCCATGGGTCGCCATTGTCCCAGCGCCCCGGGAAGGTTTGGAGCAAGTAGAACGCCTTGGTGAGCACATGATCCTCGGGAACCCGCTGCAAGGGCGGGAGATCGAGCTTTCCAAGAAGCTGACCCAACGGGGTGCTGCCACCCGCCCCGAAAGTGCCGGTAAAGCCATCCCCATTCTTGGTGTCGAAGATGATAAGGCCGCCTTGTTTCATATATGCGTCAATCTTGGCCAATACCTTGTCCGGCAAGGGCTCGACATTGGAAAGCACCGGCCAATACAGAAGAGGGAAGAAAACGAGTTCATCGCGAGCTGGGTCCACGCCGATAGGCTCGCCTGGCTCGACGGCGGTGCGGGCAGCCAATACCTTGGATAGTCCGTTGAGGCCCGCCTTGCTGACCCTGTCCGCCTCCTCATCCCCGGTGAGGACGTATGCAAGACGCGTGTCGAGAGAAGCCTGAAGTGCGAATGCCTCTGCAGAACCTGCTTTGTTATCCGGTGCCGCCTCCGCCTTTGCGTTTGAAAGAGGTAGCGCAGCAAAGAGCCCGAAAGCAAAGACGCTCGCAGCCGCTTGCCGCCACGGGATCGCTCCGCGGCCGAAGATCAGGGCGCAGACTGCCCCATCGATCAAGAAAAGGCTGAGCGCGGCAAGAAAAAGCCAGGGCGTAAGCGCGATTGTTCCTGCTTCAGCGAGCACATTAACATGCGCCTTATCGGGCAACGCAAGCGGGACGAGCTTATCCTTATCGGTCATGATATTGATTGCTCTTAGAGCGGTTTCTGGTCCGTAAAGCCCTGCTGGGTTCATCGCTGCTGCATGGGCTGCTTCGACCTTCGAAGCCGTGATCGCTTCGGCCCGCTCCCCAGGCTCGCTCAGCTTCCCGAAGCCGTCGAGGACTCGCCAAGGCTTCAGGAAAGCGTCTTCGCCTGGAGCCTGGGCAGTTCCGCCTCCGGCACTCGGTCCACTATTAGCCTGAGCCACCTGTGCGGAGGACAGGTCGAGTACCTTACGCATCATTTCGACAAATAACCCTGACATCGGGAGATTGGACCAATCCGGGTTTGCCGTTATGTGGAAGAACACGAGAAGTCCGCTGCCACGCTTCGCAGCCGTAACAAGGGGCGTACCATCGGCCAGTCTGGCCCAGACTTCCGCTTCGCGCGGCATCGTCGCCGGGTCCGTCAGAACCTGGCGCGAAATCCTTACGTCCTTCGGGACTTCAATTCCTTCGAAGGGCGATCCCCGTTCGAAAGGCGCTGGCGTCTGCGGTGAAGTCCAAGTCATCGTGCCACCCAGGGAACGCCCGCCCTCGCGCAAAGGAGCGGGAAGCAGCGCATCGCCCCCCCGCTCGAGCCGTGGACCAGCAAACCGGATCAACATTCCGCCCTTTTCGACATAGGCGTTGAGCCGTTTTGCAGGCAGGCCTGAGAGACGTCCGACATCACTCAAAATAATGATCGAAGGCGAACGCCCAATTAAATCCGAAGTTGCTTGATCCAGGTTTGCTGTGCGCTCTCGGGTCACTTCGGAAAACGGCTTCAAAGCCCGCTCGAGATAATAGTCGGGTGAGAGAAGAGGCTGCGCTTCTTCCGTTCCCTCGCCTCCAATTAGACCCACGCGCCGCCGCTGCGACCTGCTATCAAGAAGATATACGCCCCCCGCAGAGTCCTCTCCCGTAATTTCCAGGCGTGCCACCTGGTTTCGAAGCTCAAGCGGGAGTTCAAGAGTAACATCTGCAGACGGCTCGCCGCGCGCAGCACCAAACGGAACAGCGGCGAGCTTTTCCCCGCGTATCGTCACGGCAGCGACCTCACCCGCACGTGGCCCGGCTTCAGATTTAAAAACGCGGGCCTTTAGGACACTCGCCCCTGCCTGAACCCTGTTGACAGCAAGAGCTCCCGCGCCTGGGGCATCTGTGTACACGTCTATGGTTCCGTCAGTGGTGAGCGGGATCAGGGCTTTGAATAGTTTTTCCGCGCCCGCATCTCCGTTGCCGTCCGCGAGCCAGGCGACCTGCAATTTGCCGTGTTCTTGGGCAAGCTCCTTCTCGATCTGGGCCGCTGCTGCTCCGCGGTCTCCGGCAAAGGGTTGTGGAGCGATCAACGCGAAACGCTGCCTGAATTCCGGGGGCGTCAAAGGCCGTAACGGGCTTGCTGGACCCGCCGTTGGAATAAGGAACAAGGTCTGCCCCGCATCTTCGGCTCTCGAAGCAAGCTCAGCGGCAAAAGAGTGCCGGGCTTGCCAGCGGCTCCCGGCTGCCCAACCGTTGTCAACGACGGCCAGCAGCGGCCTCGAAAGCGCGCCGGGGCCTCCCAGTTGCGGCTTAATGACTGGGCCGGCCAAGGCCGCAATCACGGCTGCCGCGACAAGGACTCTCAATAGGGTTAGCCACCAAGGGCTGCGTATAGGCGTCCGCTCTCGCGGCCGTAAGCCAAGGAGCAAAGTAGCGGGCGGAAACGCAACCGTCTCAGGCCGTGGGGGCGTCAGCCGCAAAAGCCACCAGATCAGGGGCAGCGTAGCCAAACCCGCCAGCATCCAGGGTGACGTAAACTGCAAGGAGCTGAGCAGGCCTGTCATCATGAATCCATGCTCTCGCCGCCTTGATTGCTTCTAAGAGTACCCTTGGCACGGTATGCTTTTTCAAGGCCGGACAAGTGCATGTGAAGGGAAAGCAGCGCTTCTACCGCCGGTCTATTCGTGTGATGCAACAGCGGCGTCCAACCTAGTTGAACAGCATGAGTAGCCACAGCTGCTTTGTGGGCTGCGAGCCTTCGGTGATAGTCCTCGCGAAGCGTTTCGGCACGCTCTGCAACATAACGTGTGCCGGCCTCCTCATCAAGGAACTCAACCCGGCCTTGATAAGGCAGACTTTCCTCCGCGGGGTCCAGAATCTGCAGCAGATGTCCGCGCACGCCCTGCCGGGCAATGCCGCCAAGGGCTGCACTGATAGCTGGTGCGGGGTCTAGAAAGTCACTGAAGATCACGATCTCTGAATGGCGGCTCAGACGGCTGCTCCGGTCAGGCAAGCCTTTGAGTTTATCCTGATACTGTGCCAGCGCCTCGGCCATTAGGGTAACGGTATTGTGACGAGCCTTCGGCTCCATGATGCCGGGAATTGCTACGCGCTCGCCGGATTCCGACAACAGCAAGGCCAAAGCGAACGCAAGCACGACGGCCCGCTCCGCTTTGGAGGCCGGAGCCAAATGCGATCGGAACTGCATCGAAGGCGAAAGGTCAATCCACATCCACACGGTATGCGCGGCCTCCCATTCGCGCTCCCGAACGAAAAGGTGGCTCGATCCGGCCGAGCGCCGCCAGTCTATGAGCGCGGCTGCGTCGCCTGCCTCAAAATTCCTATACTGCCAGAAGGTTTCTCCCGGTCCTGCACGCCGCCGCCCATGAGTTCCTTGTGCCACTGTTGCCGCCACGCGCCTAGCCTCTACCAGTAACGCAGGCAACCTTTGTGCCAAGCCCTGAGAAGCGTTCTCAAGAGTGGCTGCTTGCAACCGGGAATCAAGTTTAAGTGACATCGTAGGCGTGGCAGCCTCTAACGCAAACGGTCCAGAAGCTCATCAATAACCTGGTCGACGGTCATATTCTCTGTCCTCGCGGTGAAAGTCAGCGCCATTCGGTGGCGAAGCACCGGCTTCGCGAGCGCGATGACATCGTCGATTGAGGGTGCAAAGCGGCCGTCGAGCAAGGCGCGGGCTCGTACCGTAAGCATCAGCGCCTGAGTGGCACGGGGACCGGGGCCCCAAGCAACGAGATCGTTAACGCGCGGTGCAGCCTCCCCCGTTTGTGGGCGTGCCGATCTGACCAGTTTCAATATGGCATCAACAACGCTGTCGCCGGTCGGGATTTGGCGAACGAAACGCTGGGCAGCCATGACTTCTTCCGCCGAGAGCACGGGTTGCACCCGGCGTTCCTCCACGCCAGTTGTCGAGAACAGCATTCGCCGCTCAGAGGCTGCATCCGGGTAAGTCACGTCAATTTGAAGCAGAAACCGGTCGAGTTGCGCCTCCGGCAAAGGATAGGTCCCCTCCTGCTCAAGCGGGTTTTGGGTGGCGAGAACAAAGAAGGGCGAGGGAAGAGCGTAGGTTTGCCCCGCATAGGTTACCTGGTGCTCCTGCATTGCCTGCAGGAGAGCGGATTGGGTTTTTGGGCTGGCGCGGTTGATCTCGTCCGCCATCAAAAGTTGCGTGAAAACTGGGCCTTGTACGAACCGGAACGAACGGGAACCGCCCTTGTCTTCGAGCACCTCGGTGCCGACGATATCGGAAGGCATCAGGTCTGGCGTGAATTGGATCCGGCTCGCCTTCAGTCCAAGCGCACCGCCAAGCGCTTCGACAAGGGAAGTCTTGGCGAGACCGGGTACGCCGATAAGAAGAGCGTGACCGCCAGAAAGGATGTTGACAAGGACAAGCTCTATGACGGCATCTTGTCCGAAGATGACGCGCGATATCGACTCTTTTACGCGGGTCACCTTTGTCCGGATATCGTCCACCCGCGTTACAACGTTCGGCTCGGAGGCATAGTGCATAAGGTCAGAAACCTGGTTCAAATCAGTTTATGGGAACGGCTGGCCGTCTTCTGGCCGGTAGCTATGCCCTGCGCAAAAGTATATGCTGATGCATCATGAGGATACAATGCTATCCCTTCTGCTTCCTGCCCAGCTCCAAGCTTGGATATAACCAAAGCTAGGTGACGAAGCCGGTGAAAATTGCGCTGTTTTATTTGTCATCATTGTGGTGGAGACCCTCTAATGCCGAGTGCTTATGAGCCGCAAGGCGCTGCGGCTTTAAGCCCATTTTCAGCAGGCTCTTTTGCAGAGCTGGCGAAAGTACGGGGGATTCCGCTTTCGAAGGCCACGTGGATGGCGGCCCAGCCGCTCTCCTATGGAGTGGATGCGGGCATTAGGATAGATGGAAACGGCGAAGCTAACGAAAATTTAAGACTGGAGCATTTGGTTCCTCCCGAATTGTGGCGGTTGTCTGCCGTACTGGTGCCAGTCGTTGCGCGCGAGCCTGAAGTTAAGGTATTGCTGACGGTGAGAACCTCTCATCTGAACTCGCACGGGGGGCAAATTGCATTTCCCGGCGGCAAGATCGAAGACATCGATGCGACGCCGGTAGAGACCGCGCTGAGGGAAGCGGAAGAGGAGGTGGGCATCGCGAGGAACCTCATAACGCCACTTAGTCTTCTCGATTTGCATAATACCGGGACCGGATTTCGCATCATTCCGGTGCTCGCGGTTGTTGATCCTGCCTGCGTGCCTAGGCCCCATCCGGGTGAGGTCGACGAGATATTCGAGGTGCCGCTCTCGTTCCTCATGGAGGAGCAGAACCACATACAACATATTCGGGAGTGGAAGGAGAGGCGCGTCCGCTTCTACGCTATGGAATACGGTCAACGCTTCATCTGGGGAGCAACCGCGGCAATCTTGCGGAACTTATATGAACGGCTGTACGCCCCGTCATAGTTGCCGATCTGCCGCCAGGGATGTCGCATTTCATGGAGAGCTTTAGTGTTGCGGCAGCGGATTGGTTCTTGAGACCAGCGACGCAGGCTGTTTTCGCTTCACTGAATCGCGAGGGGTTCGAGGCCCGGGCGGTTGGCGGCGCTGTTAGGAACGCTTTGCTGGGGGCTGGAGCGGTTTCCGAGGTAGACTTTGCAACCACGGCGACACCTGGTGAGGTCATCCGCCTAGCCGCGGAGGCGGGCATCAGGGCGTACCCATCCGGCATCGAGCACGGGACGGTCACTCTCGTTGTCGAGGGCAACCCCTTCGAGGTGACAACGCTGCGCCGCGATATCAGCACCGACGGGCGGCATGCCGTTGTGGCTTTTGGAAACGACTGGGCACTGGATGCCGGGCGCCGTGATTTTACGATAAACGCTCTCTACGCCGATATGACGGGCCGAGTCCACGATCCCCTCGGTGGCCTCGATGACCTTCGTGCCGGACGCGTTCGTTTTATCCGGGATGCTGGCGAGCGCATCCGCGAGGATTACCTTCGCATCCTGCGCTTTTTCAGGTTCAGCGCTGACTATGCCGCGGGAGAATTCGATCGCGAAGGCATTGAAGCCGCGATTCGGGAACGGCTCGGCTTATTGCGACTCTCGCGCGAGCGTATTCGCATGGAACTGTTGCGTATTCTTGTGGCAAGGCGCGCGACGGAAGCCATTGATATTATGGATGAGACCGGACTCATGCTTCTGCTTCTCGGAGGTGTGTCACGGCGCGCCCGCTTTGACAGGCTTTGCCGCATCGAAGAGGCGCTGAATCTCGCACCCGATCCGATTTTTCGCTTGGCCGCCCTCAGCCTTTTCGTCGAGGAGGATGCGGCCCGCATCGCTGAGAGACTTAGGTTGTCTTCTCGTGAGTCGGAGGATCTCCTTCGCCTATCCGCGCTAGAGCCCCAAATCGCGGCGCGTTCAGGCAGACGCGCCCTAGAAGCGTGCTTATACAGAATCGGCCCTCGCCTCTATCTAGGCCGCCTTTTATTGACCTGGGCCGGCGCGCGAGATTCAGCAGAGGATCCCCATTGGCGTTCCGCCGTAGAGTTGGCGCACCATTGGCAGAGGCCCTTATTTCCAGTCGGCGGAGCAGACCTGATCGCTTTAGGGTGGGAGCCCGGCCCAGCCCTTGGCGAAGCTTTGAAAAGGCTCAAGGGTCTTTGGGTAGAGGGCGGTTTTGCTGCAAGCAAAAAAGATCTCTTAAACATCGCCGCAAGCTGGGACAACAGTAAAGCCAACACCAATCATGGCGAATAGTTTGATTAGTGCTGGACCAAAAAAGGGCCGCCTTCGATTGACGGTCTAGCCCATCAAATGTATATGCAGTCGTGATTTGCTGCCTCCGGCAGGCCGGGCATCTTCAACCATGCAGGAAATTGCAACGCGGGTCGCCCGCCCGCGAAAGGAATGCGTCATATGGCAAATACCAAATCCGCGAAGAAGGCCGCTCGCCAAGCAGAACGGCGGACTCTAGTCAACAAAGCCCGGCGCAGCCGGATGAGAACTTTTGTCCGCAAAGTGGAAGAGGCGATCGCTGCTGGCGACAGAAGTGCTGCCAGCGTAGCGCTGCGTGAAGCACAGCCGGAAATTATGCGCTCGGCTTTGAAGGGCATCATCCATAAGAATACGGCCTCAAGGAAGATCTCGCGCCTCTCGGCGAGAATCAAATCGCTCGCCGCCGCAGCATAGATTTGCACCCCCCTGATGCAGATTTGCATCAGATTGCTTTCCGCCTGCTGCTGCGCGTATTTGGCTCCGCAAAAATCTGATTTGATTTCAAAGGCGTAACCGGATAGCGGCCTCGGCACCTTCGGCAACCGGCTGGGTCCAAAAGTTGCAGTCAAGAAAATTGTGCCACCTCTACGTGCCAAAGCCGCTCAATCAAATTCGTTAATATTTCGTTAATTTTTTCAATAGTTTGGTCTCCGAATGGGGCTCGTTTCCGGTATTCTTATCTCTGCCGCCAGAATTTCGTCTCCCCGCTCATGCGTCTGTTACTGCCCTTGCGCGGGAGCGCCGGCCTTTGTATGCTATTTTCTCCGAACGGGGATTTTCCCCTCCTGATAAGTTTCAACCGTAATGCGTACCGGGCTCTGTTCATGGGGTGGCCCCCATTGAATTTGAGCACTTTGTCGTAATCAGGCGACGGGCGGGCGGTGCGCTCCAAGAATCTTGGTGATATTTGCACCTTCTGTTCGCCGTGCATTGGGCAGGAGGAATACGAATGCAAAATGGATGCATGGCGCTAGCGCCGCAGTCTCTAGTGACGTTTACCTGGAAAGAGCCGCCAGCCAAACCCTCAATTTTGCAGAGGGCAGAGGACCTCCAGCAAGGCTCTGTGGATCAAAATGGCAAGCCTGATCAGCCATACCTGCCTTGGAAGGCTTATCTCGCTACAAGAGATTTTCAGAACTTAGCTTCAGATATTACTAACGCGTTTTTCGCGAAGGCGTACGAGGCTGCGGTCCCGGCCCAGCGTCCTCAGGTTTTGATGGCCACTGCTCCAGCGGCTTCAAGCCCCGTCTCGAGCTTGCTTGCTCCAATCTTACAAACTGATGAAGCGCCAGCCTTACACCAGGCCGGGGCATCGGACCCGTCAAGCAGCCTTCCTCTGGCAGCTTAGACCCGTCTAGCCGGACAGCACACCCTCATCGCGGTTGAACGTTTATGCCCCAAAGGGGCGAGGTATATTTCATGGAAGCCTTGGAGATCACGACATCCTCGATGGAAAATAAATGGCGGCGTATTCAGAGCCGTCTGCGAGCCGAGTTGGGAGACGATGTCTTCACAAGCTGGTTCGGCCGCGTGGAGTTGGAGGCGTACGACGGTCGCGTCGTCCACGTCTCTGTCCCCACCAAGTTCTTGCGTAATTGGCTGCAGTCTCATTATTCCGATAAGCTGCTGGCATGCTGCGGCTCTGAACTCGGCGGCGTGAACAAACTCGAATTCCGCGTCAGGCAACCCCACCTTGCCCCAATCGAAAAGCTTAATGCGGTTCCAGCACCAAAGGATACCGGTCAGTCGAGACCTCAACAGGGCTTTCCCACCGCTGCCATACCGCTAAGGGTTCTGAGCACCCCCCATCGCGATGGAAGGACAGGTCTCGATGGATTTGAAGGATCGCCCCTTGATCCTCGCTACACGTTCCAATCTTTCGTGGTTGGCACACCGAATCGGCTTGCCCATGCCGCAGCGATGCAGATTGCGGGAAGCGCCGGCGAACAGCCGCTCAGATATAATCCGCTTTACATCCACGCCCGCGTAGGGATGGGCAAGAACTCATCTCCTTCATGCCATTGCCTGGGACGTGAAACAGCGAAACCCGAATGCAAAGGTGCTCTACCTGACAGCCGAGCGCTTCATGTATAGCTTTGCCGAGGCCCTGCAGACCCGGGATGCTCCTGCGTTCAAGGAGAAGCTTCGCACGATTGATCTCTTGCTGATCGACGATATGGAATTCCTCCAGGGCCGCACCTTTCAGCAGGAGTTCTGCCACACGCTCAATTCCATGATCGACGGCGGAAAGCAGGTCGTCGTGGCTGCCGACTGCGCGCCGCTCCTCCTCGAAAGCTTCGACGCGAGGATGCGCTCCCGGCTTTCTGGGGGTCTCGTCGCAGAACTGGCCGCTCTGGATTATGAATTGCGCTTGAAGATTCTTGAACGGCGCGCGGCAGAGAAAATGGCCGTCTCACCAGGCTTTGAGGTTCCGGCCGAGGTGCTTGCCTATTTGGCCAGGCAGCTTACGGAGAACGGCAGGGAACTCGAAGGAGCGATCACCCGCTTGCACGCAGCCTACCAGCTTACAGGCGAGCCTGCCACTTGCGATGCGGCAGAGATCACGATCGGAGACCTCATCCGGTCGAAGGAGCCGAAGAGAGTAAAGATCGACGACATCCTTCGCATCGTCGCAAAACACTACGGCGTGCAGCGGGGCGACCTACTCTCCAGCCGGCGCAACCAATCAATCGTACGTCCACGCCAGATTGGGATGTATCTCGCAAAAACTCTCACGTCGCGCTCCCTGCCGGAAATCGGCAGGCGTTTTGGCGGGCGGGATCACACGACCGTGCTTCATGCGATCCGCAAGATCGAGTCGCTCAAGCAGCAGGATGGTGTCCTCAAGGAGGAGATCGAGTCCCTTTCTCGAATGTTGAAAGACGGTTCAATCTAAGCCCTGCCACTCCCGCCGCCGGGGTTGACAAAGAAACCGCCCTACGCCCAATCTGACCTGCAAATAGGGATGCCGCTTCATCGGGATGACCGCTATGCGCTTCGTTGCCGACCGTAATATGCTGTTGCGCGCTCTTGGCCACGTCACAGGCATCGTGGAGCGGCGAAATACCATCCCGATTCTCAGCAACGTTCTTGTTTCCGCAGAGAAATCAGGGGTCTTGACGTTGAGGGCAACGGATCTCGATATGGAAGCCATCGAGACGATCGCCGCCAAGGTTGAAGGAGCCGGAGCTATAACAATACCGGCGCATACTTTGCACGATATCGTTCGCAAGCTTCCCGAAGGCGCCGAGATCCACGTCAGCCGGAGTGAGCCAGAAGGCCGCCTCAAAGTCATGGCTGGTCGCGCGAGCTTCGAGCTTACCATTCTCCCCGCAGATGAGTTCCCAGATATGGGCCAAGCTGAGCTTCCTCATCGCTTCACGCTGCAGGCGGCCGAACTGAAGCGCCTCTTTGAGAAAGCGCGCTTCGCAATCTCTACCGAAGAAACGCGCTACTATCTCAACGGTATTTACCTGCATCGTATGGACGGTCCCGAGCCGAAACTTCGTGCGGTCGCAACGGATGGTCACCGGCTGGCTCAATTGGAGACAGAAGCGCCGAAAGGCACCGAAGGCATGCCGGGCGTCATCGTGCCGCGAAAAGCTGTCGCCGAAATTATCAAGCTGCTCGACGATGGCGAGGCGAGCGTGGCAATTTCGTTGTCTCAGGCTAAAATCAGGTTTTCACTGGCGGATGTTGCTCTCACCTCCAAGCTGATCGACGGTTCCTTTCCTGACTACGCGCGGGTCATTCCCACAGGCAATAAGAAGACCCTGGTTGTCGAAAATGCCGATCTCGTCAAGGCCGTGGATCGGGTCTCGACCCTTTCGTCAGAGAAGGGCCGCGCCGTCAAGCTCAACATAGGCGAGGGACGCCTTGTCGTATCCGCAAACAATCCCGATTCAGGATCGGCGACGGAGGAGATTGCGGCTGATTACAGAAATGAACCCATCGAAATCGGGTTCAACGCGCGGTATCTAATGGATATTGCGGCCCAAATCGATGGAACCGAGACGCTGTTGAAACTTGCCGATGGCTCCTCGCCCACACTTATATCTGATCAGAGCGACGCGTCGGCGCTTTATGTTCTGATGCCCATGCGCGTCTAACTCTGGGGACGCGTGAGCGAAATTGAAGGCGCAAAAGCCGACAAAGAGAGTTTAGCACACTCTCGAACCTGGATTGCCAAACTAACATTGACTGACTTCCGCAACTATCGAACGGCCACGCTCGATACTCGACTAGAGCCGGTCATTCTTGCTGGCGCCAATGGTGCCGGCAAGACGAACTGCCTTGAAGCCATATCTTTGCTGACCGCGGGCCGGGGATTGCGCTCTTTGCCGTTTTCGGAGCTTTCGCAGCAGGAGGGAGGCGGCGGTTGGGCAGTTTCCTCACGCGTGGTCGCAGGCGGGGAAGAGATGCATATCGGGACGGGCGTTCAATTTCCGCTGGACGGTAAATTAAGTGCCCGAACCCCCCGCATCGTCAGGATCAATGAAAGCACGGCGAGAGGGTCAGGCGCGTTGGCCCGGGTCCGCATCCTGTGGCTTACTCCGGCAATGGATAGCCTCTTCACGGGCCCGGCCAGCGAACGGCGCCGCTTCATGGACCGGCTTGCGCTCACCATAGACCCAGACTACGCGGGCCATGCGGCTATCTATGATCGCGCTATGCGCCAGCGCAACAAAGCCCTCGAAGCCTTCAGCCCGCCACAACTTCTTGATAGCATTGAAGTTCAAATGGCTGATGCCGGTTTGGCCATGGCTTCCGCCAGGAAGCGCGCCATAGCAAATCTTGGTGCAGAAATCGTCGAGGAAAGGGATCGCGCTTTAAATACGGTCTTTCCGTGGGCGCAGGTTTCGCTAAGAGGTCATCTTGAAAATCAGTTGGACCTCATGGCACCGGGCAGCGTTCGAGACGCCTATGAAACGGAGCTTGCGAAATCCCGCGACCGTGATCGTGCCGCGGCGCGAACGTTGACAGGACCTCATCGCAGCGACCTCGAAGTGCTGCATGGACCGAAAAATATGCCTGCCAAGATGTGCTCGACCGGCGAACAGAAGGCGCTTCTCGTGGGGCTTGTGCTTGCCCAGGCGAGGCTGGTAAAAAAGCTGTCTGGTGGAGAATCGCCTTTGATATTGCTTGATGAAATAGCTGCTCATCTGGATCTGGATCGCCGGCTGGCGCTGTTCCAGTCGGTGGCAACGCTTGGCGCACAAGTGTGGATGACTGGAACGGATCTTGCTACTTTCTTACCCCTGCGGGAAGCCACGCCGGCACAGTTTTTTATCGTGTCCAACGGGGCTTTTGCTCCTGCCGGATGATGCAGAAAGCCGCTTGAAACACTAAATAAGAATATGTCCAAGAGCCGCGATCGGGGCGGCAAATCAGGTGTCATTCATGGAAGCAGCAAGGCGCATTGACGCGGCGGTAGAAGCCTATGGCGCAGAGAGCATCAAGGTCTTGAAAGGCCTTGATGCTGTTCGCAAGCGGCCGGGCATGTATATCGGCGATACCGATGACGGCTCCGGCTTGCATCATATGGTCTACGAGGTCGTAGACAACGCGATTGACGAGGCCCTCGCCGGTTATGCCGACCTTGTCTCCGTTTACTTGAACGCTGACGGTTCAGTGACGGTCGAGGACAACGGCCGCGGAATCCCAACGGAGATCCATTCAGAGGAAGGCGTTTCCGCTGCGGAAGTGATTATGACCCAGCTTCATGCCGGAGGGAAATTCGACCAAAATTCGTATAAAGTCTCTGGCGGGTTGCATGGTGTCGGCGTCTCAGTCGTGAATGCGCTCTCGACCCGTCTTGAGCTGACGATCTGGCGAGGCGGGAAGGAGTACTTCATGGCCTTCGCCGACGGGGTTCCCGAGAGCCCGCTGGCGGTTGCCGGCGATGCGCCTGGAAAAACCGGCACTCGAGTCACGTTTACCCCCAGCCCACTGACCTTCACCATGGTCGAGTTCGATTATCCCACCTTGGAGCATCGGCTTCGCGAACTCGCCTTTCTCAATTCCGGCGTCAACATCGTTCTTAGCGATTTGCGGGGCGTAGAGCCAGCTAAGAGCGAATTCAAATATGAAGGCGGGCTTAAGGCCTTCGCCAGATATCTCGACCGCGCGCGGACGCCGCTTCTGCCGGAGCCGATTTTCATCAAGACCGAGAGGGACGGTATCGCCGTGGAAGCCGCCCTTTGGTGGAACGATGGCTACCATGAGGGCGTCTTCTGCTTTACCAACAACATCCCACAACGCGATGGAGGCACGCATCTTGCCGGATTCCGCGCGGCCCTAACCCGCACCATCAACAATTATGCGGCTTCTTCCGGCGTAACGAAAAAGGAGAAGGTGCAGCTTACAGGCGACGACGCCCGCGAAGGCTTGACCTGCGTCCTCTCAGTTAAGGTTCCGGACCCGAAATTTTCTAGCCAGACCAAGGAGAAGCTTGTCTCCTCGGAGGTGCGGCCCGCGGTTGAAAGCATCGTGGCCGACACCCTTGGAACCTGGTTCGAAGAGCATCCGGTTGAAGGCAAGCTTATCCTGCTCAAGGTCGCGGAAGCGGCAGCCGCCCGCGAGGCGGCGCGGAAGGCGCGCGAACTTACACGGCGCAAGGGTGTGCTCGACGTGGCGAATTTGCCCGGCAAGCTCGCGGACTGTCAGGAGCGTGACCCGGCGAAATCGGAGCTTTTTCTTGTCGAGGGCGATAGCGCCGGGGGCTCAGCCAAGCAAGGGCGGGATCGCTCGAATCAGGCCGTTCTCCCGTTGCGAGGCAAAATCCTCAACGTGGAGCGCGCCCGCTTCGACAAGATGCTTTCAAGCCAGGAGATCGGCACTCTCATCACCGCACTTGGCACCGGCATCGGGCGCGATGATTTTGACATTTCGAAGCTGCGCTATCACCGGATCATTATCATGACCGACGCCGACGTCGATGGTGCCCACATTCGAACGCTGCTGTTGACGTTCTTCTACCGTCAGATGCCCGCCTTGATTGAATCCGGCCACCTCTATATCGCGTCACCTCCGCTCTACAAGGTCAAGCGCGGAAGTTCCGAGAATTATCTAAAAGACGAGCGCGCGTTCGAGGACTTCCTCATGGACGGTGGCCTTGACGGTGCTGTTCTCACCCTTCCCAGCGGCGAGCGCCGGATGGGAAGGGACTTGCGTTCCGCCGTAGAGCAGGCGCGCGCCTTCTCGCATGTGCTGGACGGGCTTCACATGCGGTATTCGCGAACGATCGTGGAGCAGGCTGCTCTTTGCGGACTTCTAAACCCCAAGCTGCTTGACAACGAGACGGAGGCGAGTGCACTGGCCGCAAGCACGGTCGAGCGCCTGAAAGCGCTATCCGAGGAAACTGAGCGGGGCTGGGATTGGAGCCGTAATCCCGACGGTGGTTTCGTTTTCTTCCGGGAAGTGCGCGGGGTGAAGGAAGGCCACAATATCGACAGGGCACTCATCCTCTCCGCCGATGCCCGGAAACTTCATCGTTATCACGCCGAATTTTCAAGCCTTTTTGGCGGGCAGCCGGTTCTCGATAGGAAGGGCACTCAGACGCACATCTTCGGCCCACGCAGCCTCCTTGAAGCCGTCCTGGCCGCGGGACGGGCCGGGCTGACTATGCAACGCTACAAAGGCCTCGGCGAAATGAATCCCGAGCAGCTTAGGGAGACGACACTCGATCCCAATGTTCGTACGCTGATGCAGGTGAAGCTTGGGGAGCTAAACGACGCCGACGAGATTTTTTCAAAGCTCATGGGAGATGTTGTGGAGCCCCGGCGGGAATTCATCCAGCAAAATGCACTCTCGGTGGCCAACCTCGATATCTAAGCTTCTGTTGAGCAATGCCGTTTTCGCGCAAATTGCAGCAACATTTGCGTTTGAACGCGGATACCGCCAAACCGCAGCGATCTCCGATAGCTACTGGGAGCACTGGGTTTGAGAAATCTGGCTGAGGCTTTTCTTTGGTCCAATCACGCCGGAATATTACTTCCTTCCCTTTGACTGGCCATGGGTTTGCGGCAAGTTCTGCTAACGGTAATCCTTTCTCCGCGTTGTTCCAGGCACGATGTGGGCGCGAGCTTGGATGCCTACGGTGGTTCCCGGAGGCCAGGGCTTACAACCGCCGTTAAGAGCACAACGTTTCAAAACCGCCTTTTGTGGTCCGGCTTTTTTTGGGGTTTCGCTGCCAGATCAGGTAAAAAATCGTTCCTGGGCGCTATCAAGCGTTGATAAATAGCAATAGCACCCAGAATCGCAGATCGGACTCAGTGGTTACTTTGACTTGGGTGCCTTAGAGCACTTGCCTTTCTTGGCTGTGCCCGTGGGAGCTTTCCAGACGCAATCCGGAGCCTTACAATCGGCTTCCGTTCGTTTGCTGCAAGCCACGGGTTTGGCTTTGGGGGCTGGAGCGGTTGTGGTCTGCGCATACGCAGACAGTGATCCCACCGCGAACATTGCCGCGATCGCGGCAGCAGACAGAATGCGCATGAATGATCTCCCTACAAAGACATATCGATCCATTCGGACCGCCTCTACCCTAGAGCAGTTTTATTAGACTTCAAGCGAACTGATAGGGTTATCTGCCACTCCATTCGAGGGCTTGCTCAAGGCGATCATCTCCCCAGAACAGCTCACCGCTTGGGGTTGTAAAACTCGGCGCGCCGAAGATACCGAGTGCCATAGCTTCTTCCGTGTTCGCCCTTAAATTTTCTTTGATCTCTGTAGATTGCGCGGACTCGAGGGCTTTGTTCGGCGAAGCGCCTGCGGCTTTAAGTGTGCTTGAAAGCGTTTCGGCATTTGAGATGTCCTGCCCGCTGTCGAACTCGGCTTTGAAGACCTCCTTGATGAAGATAGAACCCCAGCCTTCGCGCAACCCAACAAGTGAAAGCCTCGCCGCATGAAGGCTGTTCTGTGGAAATGACTCAGGCAGGCGAAAGGGGATGCCGCGCCCCTGCGCTATGCGCTCAATATCCCGCACCATATAATTGCCTTTCGCGGGATAGAGATTGAACGGAGAGGTGTTCCACCCCTGCGATTTGAAAATGGGGCCTAGCAAGAACGGCTTCCACACAAGTTCAACTCCGGCATTCTCCGCCATGTCCTCGATACGCATGGCTGAGAGATAGCTGTAAGTGGAGGCAAACTCGAACCAGAACGTAAGCTGCCTCATTGCGTTCCCCCTTGCTCTTCTGCCGGACCTTCGCTATGCGAGCACCAATCATCTCCCAAAGAGCCGGTCATGTCTGAGAAAAAAAACATCAAAAAAGCGGTGCTTGCTTATTCTGGCGGTCTGGACACCTCCATCATTTTGAAGTGGCTTCAGGTCCACTACGGGTGCGAGGTCGTTACTTTCACCGCAGACCTTGGGCAGGGCGACGAACTTGAGCCTGCACGCCGCAAAGCAGAGATGCTCGGTATCAAGCAGATCTATATCGAGGATCTGCGCGAGGATTTCGTGCGGGACTATGTTTTCCCGATGTTCCGGGCGAACGCCGTTTACGAAGGGCTTTATCTGCTTGGCACGTCAATTGCGCGGCCGCTGATTGCAAAGCGGCAGATCGAGATCGCGCGCGAGACAGGCGCCGATGCCGTTTGTCATGGCGCGACCGGCAAGGGAAACGATCAGGTCCGCTTCGAACTCAGCTATTATGCGCTCGAGCCGAATATCACCGTGATCGCGCCTTGGCGCGAATGGGAGTTCAAATCCAGGCAAGCGTTATTGGATTTCGCGGAGAAGAATCAAATTTTGGTCACAAAGGATAAGCGCGGTGACGCGCCCTTCTCGGTCGATGCGAACCTCCTGCACACCTCGTCGGAAGGAAAGCTGCTCGAGGACCCGGCCGTGGAAGCGCCGGATTATGTCTTTCAGAGAACGGTGGCGCCAGAGGATGCGCCCGACCAGCCCGAGATCATCGAGATCGGTTTCGAGAGAGGTGACGCTGCTTCCATCAACGGCGAAAGGCTTTCCCCCGCAGCGCTCCTGAGCATGCTGAATGAATATGGGCGCAAGCACGGTATCGGACGTCTGGATCTCGTAGAGAACCGGTTCGTCGGCATGAAGTCACGCGGCATATACGAAACCCCCGGCGGCACCATTCTCCTTGCAGCGCACCGTGGTATCGAAAGCATTACCCTCGACCGGGGTGCGGCCCATCTCAAGGACGAGCTGATGCCGCGCTATGCGGAGGTGATTTATAACGGCTTCTGGTTCTCGCCCGAGCGGGAAATGTTGCAGGCGCTTATCGACAAGAGTCAGGAGTTCGTTACCGGGACTGTGCGCTTGAAGCTCTATAAAGGTGCTGCGCACGTCATCGGGCGGGAAAGCCCCTATTCCCTCTATAACCAGGATTTGGTGACTTTCGAGGAAGGCGCGGTTGCTTATGATCAGCGTGACGCCGCTGGTTTCATCAAGCTGAACGCCTTGCGTCTGCGTCTGGTGGGTGCACGCAGCCAGCAGCACCCTTTGAAGCCTAAGTCCTGATTTCCGCCATGCGCGCCAAAACCGCTGCTTGGCTCTGAATGCCATTCATTAGGCACCTAAGCTCGAATTTCTCATTAGGGCTGTGAATGCGGTCGTCGGACAGCCCGAACCCCACGAGGATGGAATCGAGACCAAGCTGCTTTTGTATAAGTCCCACAACTGGGATGGAGCCGCCACTGCCGACCATCGCGGCTGGTTTCTTGTAAATATCCTCCAATCCCGCCCGTGCGGCTTGCATGAAGGTACCTTGAGCTGGCACTAGAATTCCACCCGATGCCCCCATGTGCTCAACGGTCCATTTGCAATCCGGCGGTGTCCGCTCCTTGAGGAATTTTTCAAGAGCGTTCAAGATCTTCTCCGGGTTTTGGTTCGGCACCGTGCGAAAGCTCAGCTTGGCCGAAGCGCGGCTGGCAATTACGGTCTTCGAGCCCGGCCCCGTGTAACCACCCCAAATCCCATGCAGATCACAGGTGGGCCTGGCCCATAGACGCTCAAGAACGCTGTATCCAGCTTCGCCAACCGACTGCGTTAGGCCTGCCTCACGTAGAAAACGCGCCTCATCAAAGCGGAGAGCGCCCCAAGCTTGCCTTTCGCTTTCAGAAAGTGGGGCGACATCGTCATAGAAACCCTCAAGCTGAATGCGGCCGGAAGCATCATGAAGCTGGCCTAAAATCCTGGTCAAGGCGTTGAGCGGATTGACCACTGCACCCCCATAAAGGCCGGAATGCAGATCGCGGGACGGGCCTTCGAGGGTCACTTCCACATAGACGTTGCCGCGCAGGCGGTAGGTTATCGCGGGGGTATCAATATCCCAGGAATTTGTGTCCGTGATAATAGCGACGGCAGTTGTTTTGAGATCAGCTGCGTGCTCGGTTAAGAAAGCGGGCAGAGAGCTGCTGCCGCTTTCTTCTTCTCCCTCGATCAACACGGATATGTTGACTGGAAAAGTTCCGTGTACCGCCTTCCAAGCGCGGAACGCTTCTAGAAAGGTCATGACCTGGCCCTTATCGTCGACGGCGCCGCGGGCAATAACGCGTTTGCCGTAAGGGCCATCGACGATGGCGGGTTGGAAAGGCGGGTGCTCCCAAAGCTCCAGAGGCTCCGGCGGCTGCACGTCGTAGTGCCCGTAATAAAGAAGATGCGGTACGTTGGCGCCTGCGCCCATGTTGCGGGCCACAAGGATCGGGTGGCCGGGCGTCTCGTGAAGCGTTGCCTCGAATCCCAGCGCCGAGAATTCCTTGGCCAGCCATTCTCCGGCCCGCCTTACTTCATGTTTATAGGCCGGATCGGTCGATATCGATGGGATGCGCAGGAAGTCGAGGTAGCGCGAAACAGCGGAGTCGAAGTCTCGCCTAATGCAGTCCAGAACAGGCTCCAGAATCGTCATGCGCGTCTCCCTCGACCACCGCCGTCAATTTAACAAGTCCACCCATCATGGTGGACCTTAGGAAAAAGTCATAGTAAAGCGATTTGACAAGCGAATGCGCTGCCGTTCGTACTCGCACAGAAACAATATGGAGACGGTATGCCAAAGATCAGGTCGATCGAGTTCTGGCTATTTGCGCTTCCCGTGGTTGCGATCGCCGTGTGGGCGGCCGGAATTGAACAAGAAATCATTAGGCAATACCTCATCCCGGTACTTTTGGTGACGTGGATGGTGCTTGCAATTGCTTGGATGTTAAGAGAGGTATTCCGCAGGATTCGCGACTGAATCCTGCCTTCCGTCGAACCAATGCTGAGCACGAGTTGGCGGCCTCAGGTCTGAGGCTGCGGCTCCATTCCGAGATCGGGATCCTTCCGCGGCTGCCGGCTCCCCGTCGTCGGCACAGCCGTGCGTCGCTTCGGCTGATCCTCCTTCATGGAGAATTCGCGCACCGGCGGCTTGCCGTTCAAGAGGTCCCTGACCTCTTGGCCTGACAAAGTCTCATATTCGAGAAGCCCTTTGGCGAGCGTATGCAGGTCCTCAAGATGCTCGGTCAAGATCCGGCGAGCGGTTTGTTCCCCTTCGTCGATAAGACGCCGGATCTCGGAGTCGATAAGCTGAGCCGTTTCCGGCGACATATTCTGCGAGCGCGTGACCGAATGCCCGAGGAAGACTTCCTCCTGATTGTCGCGGTAACGAATCCGTCCAAGCTTATCGCTCATGCCGTATTCCATAACCATGGCACGGGCCATGTTCGTAGCCTGCCGGATGTCATCTGAAGCGCCTGTGGTGACGTTATCGTCGCCAAAGATAAGCTCTTCGGCGACGCGGCCGCCAAACGTCATCGCTATTCGGGCCTCCATCTCGCGCTTCTTCATTTTCAGAAGATCTTGCTCGGGAAGGAAGAAGGCGACGCCAAGAGCCCGGCCGCGCGGGATGATAGTGACCTTATGCAGCGGGTAATTGCCTGGCGTGAATAGGCCGACCAGGGCATGCCCTGCCTCGTGATAGGCTGTTTCGCGCTTGTCCTCCTCCGTCATAGCCATAGACCGGCGCTCAGCGCCCATCATAACCCGGTCCTTCGCGTCTTCAAACTCATGCTGGGTCACAACGCGCTTCGAGCGGCGCGCGGCAAGCAAGGCAGCCTCGTTGACTAGGTTGGCAAGATCGGCGCCAGAGAAGCCGGGCGTGCCGCGGGCAATGACTTTTAGATCCACGTCGGGGGCAAGGGGAACCTTTCGAACATGCACTTTCAAGATCTTTTCACGGCCGATGATATCAGGCGCGGGCACCACAACCTGGCGGTCGAAGCGGCCAGGCCGGAGAAGGGCAGGGTCGAGCACATCGGGCCGGTTCGTGGCCGCAATTAAAATGATACCCTCATTGGCTTCGAAGCCGTCCATCTCAACCAGAAGCTGATTGAGCGTCTGCTCTCGTTCGTCATTTCCGCCGCCGAGGCCCGCACCGCGATGGCGCCCAACCGCATCGATTTCATCGATGAAAATGATACACGGCGCGTTCTTCTTGGCTTGTTCGAACATATCGCGCACGCGGCTGGCGCCGACGCCTACGAACATCTCGACGAAGTCCGATCCAGATATTGTGAAAAACGGCACGTTTGCCTCACCGGCGATCGCACGGGCCAGAAGCGTCTTGCCCGTACCCGGAGGACCAACAAGAAGCGCGCCCCGAGGAATCCGGCCTCCTAGGCGCTGGAATTTCTGTGGATCGCGCAGGAACTCGACGATTTCCTGAAGGTCTTCCTTCGCCTCGTCAACGCCTGCCACATCATCAAAGGTGATGCGCCCCTGCTTTTCGGTCAGAAGCTTGGCTTTAGATTTCCCAAACCCAAGTGCGCGGCCGCCACCAGACTGCATCTGCCGCATGAAGAATACCCATACGGCGATAAGGAGGAGCATGGGGAACCAATTGACGAGCACCCCGAGGAGAGAAGGCACATCCTCAGTTGAGGGCTTCACCGTGATGCTGGCGCCCTTGGAGTAAAGGCGATCGACCAGCGTTGGGTCATTTGGCGCGACGGTCTGGAAGGTCTGCCCGTTATTGAGAGTTCCGCTAATCTGATTTCCCGAAAGCGTCACGGACCTGACGTTCCGGCTCTCAACATCGTTCAAGAATTGGGAATAATTAATCTCGTTTGCGCGGGAGCTGCGGGGATTGTTTTGAACCAAGTTGAACAGCGCTACGAGAAGAAGAGCGATAATGATCCAGATCGCTAAATTACGAAAGTTCGAGTTCATGGAGGCTAATTTTTCCCCTGATGCCTCTCTGGAGGCGCGAAGGCATAGCTCAAAATAGGCTTTGGCCTTCCGCTTGCGAAGCAAGACTAAGTGAGCCAACCGTTTCAAACATAGGATATGGCTGTCTCTTTGCCAAGCTCAGTTCCCCCGCTCGCCCGAGGGGGTAATAAAATATGCAAGGCGGGGCATCAGCTTGGACGAAACCGAAGGTGTATTAGTTTCGCCTGCTACGGAACAAGAAAAGGGCAAAGCGAGCGAGCTGACAAGCTTGCCCTCCTTCCAAAGAGCAGGCGTTGTCAATGCCGCGAGGCGGTTCGTCGAGGCGTCCCGCTTAGGTTCGTTCGTTTTTCTCCAGAGCGCCCAACCTTCCTCGCCGAGGGGCGCGAGAGAAATCTGCTCGTCGCTTCCTTCCGGGAAGCTCACGAGGAATCGGCGATCCCATACAAGAGTGCTTCCTGGCTTGCAGGCTGTGGGGGCAGCATTGAGACGGCCGGGCTCACGATAGATTTGCAGTGTCTTCCTTGCGGAGATTAAAAGGCAGCCGCCAAGTGCGGCGCGGCGCTTGCCGGAGGCGAGCTCTTCCATCAAATGTTCGAGCTTGGCCATTCGCGGAGGTTCTTCCTTGCCGCCTATCAGCATCAGAATACACGCAAGCACACGCAAACGCGTTTCCTCCGCTAGTTTGCGCAACGCCTCTAGGCTGACCTCTCCCTGGCCCAGCTTCGTGACTCGGAAATGATAATCCAAGAAATCTTCCGCGGCATTCGATAGCGCTTTGCGCGAACGCCCCAGGCGCGCCGTACTTCTTGAAATTGCCTTTCTCGAAATGCCGGAGGATGCAAGTTTCTTGGCGGCGAGCCGTATGCGTACACGCTCGAAAGCGCTATTGCTGTTGCTTGGATCAGAAACGAAGGGAATGGACCGGGATCTAAGGTAAGCCGCTAGTCTTGCCTTCGAGAATTGCAGAAGCGGCCGGATCAACGGAAGCCCACCCAGCTCCGAAATGGGCGCCATAGCTGCAAGTCCATCCAATCCGCTTCCGCGGGCAAGCCGCATCAAAAACGTTTCGACCTGGTCATCTTCGGTATGGCCCGTTGCGAGGCAATCAAGACCATTGTCGCTGCAGTATGCTGCCATAAGCCCGTATCGCGCCCGCCGGCTTGCCGCCTGGATCCCTGCCTTTGGCTTCTCCCCTGTCCAATTGAGCGTCGCATGGGTGAATTCGAATTCTTGTGCATGTGCGGCCACAAACGCGGCCTCCTTCACGCTCTCGGGCCTCAGTCCATGATCCACGGTAAGAACGCAAAAAAATGAAGCGCCGCGCCCAGCGTTGCGAGCCCAGCGACGGGCCAAGGCCATCAAAGCCATGCTATCCGGGCCGCCGGAAACGGCAAGCGCCGCGGAAGAATATGGCTCAAAGACCGAAAAAGCGCTCTTGAGAGCGGCATCATTTACAATAGGTCGCACTTTAAAGACCAGCCAACCGCAGCTTAGCTGCAGCTCGCTCTTTTCTTCTCCGTCGCTGCCCGCTGCATCACCGTTTTCGGAGCCTGCGGGTACCGCTTCTCCAACTCCGAGAAGGTAGCGCATGCGTCGGTATCTTGTCCAAGCCGATGCAGAGAAATTGCAAGCTTCAACAACGCTTCCGGTGCGCGTTCATTCGAGGGGAAATTCGTAAAAGTCTTTAGGAAGCGGTCCGCGGCGCTCTTGTATTCACCGCTGACGAAGGCTGTCTCCCCAAGCCAATACTGCGCAGTGCCCGCCATAGGATCTGAAGGATACTGATCGAGATATTGCTGGAAATATGTTTCAGCTGCCGAGTATTCGCGCCTGTTTAAGGCGCCCATGCCCTGATCGAAGAGAGCCCTGGCGCCTGAAGAAATTGCAGCGGACTGAGCTGCCCCGGCGGGTCTCGTGGCGGGAAGCGGTGCAGCTGCGACATCCGTCCCGTATGGGCGCGGCTGCGCCCCGGCAGGCGGTGGCCCCGCAGCGGCCATCTGCGGGGGCCTCTGCGCATAGCTTCCCGCCAGACCTTGCGGCGCGTTCAAAGGTGGCAGCGCTTCCTTGTCTTGGAAGCCAGGTGCTGGTGTGGCTCCATAGCCCATCTCTTGCCTTGGCGCGGGCTGGGATCCTCCCGCACCAAGCCTTGCCTCCAATCTTTCGACACGTTGCGTAAGGTCGGCTATCTGCTCGGATAGTTGCCGGACTTGTTCAGGGCTAGCGCCCCCGCCCGCTGCGGCGGCATAGCCGCTTCCGCCACCCGCATTGCTTTTTGCGAGCGTCTCGACTGCGGCGACAACGCCTTGCAAGTTCGCGATCTGTTCCTGCAGGCGCTGCAGGCGCGAATCAAGAGAGGCGCCTCCCTCGGCCGGGCCCCGCGGGGCGTAACCTTGCGGGTAAGCCGGGAAAGGCGAACCGGCCGCGGCCAGTAAAATTACAGCTGCAGCAGCAATGCTTCTCATGATTACGTCCAACCTGAATGTTTGCCCCTTCTCCAACGGCGGCAGCCAGCTGTCAACCGCATACCCCTAAGCATTTTCCAAATAAATCTGCGAATTAGTTGGATGCCATAGCGCCAGCACCGCCAAGGACCGTGACCGCCCGCCTATTCTGCGACCAGCAGCTGATGTTATCGCAGATCGCGACGGGGCGCTCCTTCCCATAGGAGACGGTCCGGAACCGCCGCGGGTCCAATCCCTGCGCGATCAAAAAGCTCTTGACGGTTTCGGCACGGCGAGCGCCAAGCGCGATGTTATATTCGCGTGTGCCACGTTCGTCGGCATGGCCTTCGACCGTGATGGGATAACTCGCGTATTGCCTCAGCCATACGGCCTGGCCAGTTAGAATCGATCTGGCTTCGGGCGTGAGTTCTGGGCTGTCTGTTTCGAAATGGACAGTGTCCCCGATCTTGCCGCTAAACTCTTGGGCGCTGCCCGGAGGGAAATTGCCTGCGCCGCTGCCGAGGCCGAAACCTGCCCCCGGGGCATTTTTCTCACAGCCCACCAGGCAGATCGTCATAAGACCGGCGAGCAGAATCAGAAAGCTCCTTGGTGAGCGCATTCAGAATTCCCTCCTCTTCCGAAACAACCCTAGCGTGTATTTGGCTAGGAAATCGTAACGGAATGCCTACCACCAAGCCGATTTCCCCGGCCGATTTGTGGCGCTTAGCGGCAACGTGGCAAAGCTGCAACGGAAAAATCGAAACGCTTTGTATCTTAGCCTGATTCTAGGAGCTTCTTGAATCACCTGCGCCAACGAAAGCCGCTTCACTTCAGCAATGGCGACCATGATGGATCGGATGCAAAGGAGGGCGTGCCAAGTTGCCGTTCGTTGTATCCGGTAAGATCAATGCTGTAGAGCTTCGGACCGCCGTTCTCGCCCTGGCTATCGCGGAAGAATAGAATGACCCTGCCGTTCGGGGACCAAGTAGGTCCCTCATTATGGAAGCCTTCCGTTAAAAGCCTTTCTCCCGAGCCATCCGGGTGTATGACTCCGATGGCGAACTCGCCATGTACCTGCTTAGTGAACGCGATCAGGTCGCCACGCGGAGACCAGACGGGAGTGGAGTAGCTCCCTTCCCCAAAGGAAATGCGTCTTGGGCCAGACCCGTCGGCATTCATGATGAAGAGCTGCTGGTGGCCTCCTTCGCGATCCGATTCAAAAACGATGGCGCGGCCGTCCGGGGAATAGCAGGGCGCGGTGTCGATGGCCTGCGTCTGCGTAAGCCTGTTCATTCGGCGGCTTCTCAAATCCAGCTCGAAGATGTTCGAGTTGCCGCCTTCCTGAAGGCTCATCACCACTTTTCCGCCGTCAGGGGAGAATCGCGGCGCGAATGACATGTTCGGGAAGTTCCCGAGAAGCTCCTCCTCACCCGTCAAGATATTTCTCAATACGACCCGAGGCTCGCCTTCGCGATAAGCGGTGTAGGTGATTTGCTGTGAAAGGGGATGAAAGCGCGGCGTCAGCACCAGCTCGCGGCCCTGAGTCAGAAGCCTGAGGTTGGCGCCATCCTGATCCATTATTGCGAGCCGCTTGATGCGCTTGTTTTTTGGTCCAGTCTCATCGACAAAGACAATCCGGCTGTCGAAGTAACCGCTCTCGCCAGTGAGCTTCTGATAGACGGCGTCCGCGATGATATGGGCCAGACGGCGTGACGTGTTCGCGGGAATAAAGAACTGTTCTCCTGAAATCTGACGGCCGGAGAGGACATCCCAGAGTCGGTATTCACCCCTCAGCCGGCCGTCGCCGTTGTCGGTGACGCGGCCAACGACGAGCGCCTGTGCGTTTATGACTTTCCAATCGGAAAAGTGAGGCGGATAGTCGATACTAGCGGCGCGCTCGATGAAGGCAGCAGGATCGATCCGACGGAAAAGACCGGATCGTTCGAGGTCCGCCGAAATAATTTGGGTTATGTCACGGGCAATTGCGTTGCCGGAGAACTCGGCGACGGCAATTGGAATGGCACGCACTTGACCGCGGCGAATCTCGACTTCGACTTGCGCGCGAGCGGGCATGAACGCTGCCGCCACAAATGGCGCACACAAAAGGACGAGCGAGGCGACAAGCCGGGTTCTCATTTCAACCGCCATACATGTCGCGAGGATTGAAGCGCAAGATCATGTCCCTGCATTGTTCGTATTGCTGCGGGGGGATGCTATAAGGCTGGCCGCTTTCGGCAGCACGGATGGCAGCACCGGCCATCGCATCATAGGCTGGGGAGGGGGATTGATCGAGCACGGCTGGGGGTCTGAGCAAGGTCCCATCCGGCCTAAGCTCTATTCGAAGCCTTATGATGATGTTCTCCGCCGACTGGGCCCCGATCGGAAGAATCCAATTCTGTTCAATGCGGCTTTGAACCGCATCCGCACATGATCCCGCATTCATTGCACCGTGAGCTTGCGGCAGACCCATCGCCTGATCCTGAAGCGAACTCGAAGGCCGCCAAGGCCGCGATGGATCGTAGTCCCCTGAGGGAGCGCCAGCATTAGGATCTCTGTTCAAAACAGCGGTTTGACGGTCCGAGTAGAACTTCGAGGGTTTCGCGTCCATAGTGGATTGAGAGCTTGGCGGCGGGGATGACTGCGCTTCGTTCTGGTGGAGCTTGGCCTGGATCTCGCTTGGGTCAAACTTGTAGTCGGGCCGTATTTCGGCCCGGCGAGGCCCGTCCTCCTTTTTTGGCACCTCATGCTTTATCCGCGTCACCGGCTTGGGCGCCGGTTCTTTTTTTACCACATGTTTCGGAGCTGGCTTCTCGGCAGGCTTCTCCACCGCCGGCTCTACCTTTGCCGGAGCGGGCGGTGGCGGAAGAAGCGCTTCCTTTTCAGCGGGCTTCGGAGTTGGCTTCTGCTCAACTTCCTTCTTTGCACTTGCGGTGGTATCGGGAGCCTTCACCTCCGCCTGCGAAGCAGGCTTTTCGGCCTTGCCATCCACTTTCCCGGCTTGCCGCTCGCTATAATCTTTTGGGGACATAATCTCGACGGAGACGGGCACCGGAGGCGGCGCGCTATCGTTGCTGCGGCTCGCAAAGTTGAATATCACGAGGCCGAAAATAACGATGTGAAGAATGATCGAGCCTATAAGGCCGTAACGCACGTCCTATCCCCGTCTGCGCTCAGTGCTTGTTGTCGAGCTCCGTCACCAATGAGAGATGCTTATAGCCCGCATTCGAGATTCGTCCCATCACCTGCATAAGTTCCCCATAATTCGTCGCCTTGTCGCCGCGGACGAATATGGCCTCATCTAAGCCTTTTCGAGCTTCGGTAATAGCCGATAATTTTGGCTGAAGATCGCCAAGCGGAATTTCACTATCCTGGATGTAAATTTTCCCGTCGGGACCAACCGTCACAACCAACGGCTCGCTATCGCTTTTCAGATCGGAACCTTCGCTTTTGGGGAGGTCAACGGGAACGCCAACCGTTAGAAGCGGCGCCGCAACCATGAATATGATGAGTAGCACCAGCATCACGTCCACGAATGGCGTGACGTTGATTTCCGCCATCGGCCGGTGACGCCGCGCCTTCCGGCGTCTTGCACCGCCGGGGCCGCCGGTCTCAGCTTGAAGAGTTGCGCCCATATAAGCTGCCTCCGTCTGCGCTTAGGTTTTCAGATCGAGCTGGCGCGAAACTATCGCCGCAAACTCGTCCGCAAAAGCTTCCAGCCGCTGCGCCAGCCTGGTCGCCGATTGTGTGAAGTTGTTGTAGAAAATAACCGCCGGGATGGCGGCAAGGAGGCCAAGAGCGGTTGCGAAAAGGGCTTCCGCAATGCCGGGGGCGACAACGGCAAGGCTCGTGTTTTTGCTTGCCGCAATGCCTTGGAAGGCGGTCATGATGCCCCACACCGTGCCAAACAGTCCGATAAAAGGCGACACCGAACCCACGGTGGCAAGGAAGAGAAGCCGACGCTCAAGCCGCTCCATTTCGCGGGTTATTGTCACCTCCATGACGCGTTCAATCCGCATTTGGACACCAGCGAGAGGTTTCGCGGTGTTCTCGATTGAGCGCCGCCATTCCCGCATTGCATTTACGAACAACGCGCCCATCGCGCTCGGCTGCTTTTGGGACATTGCCAGATAAAGCTCATCAAGGGAGCGGCCAGACCAGAAGACGCGTTCGAACTCGTCCGTTTCCTTGCGTGCTTTAGAGAAGGCGAGCGTTTTTTCTATCACAATGGACCAGGACCACACGGAGGCTAACATCAGCCCTATCATCACGACCTTAACGACCGGATGCGCTTGGAGAAATAAACCAAGGAAGGAAAAATCAGCTGTCGACGTCATTATCCGCCAGATCTATGCCAGGGAGCCATGCCGCTACTTAGGGGGAAGGCTAATTGGTCCAGCCGCGCGCACGCACAAGGCAAACTGGAGCCGGTTCATACTGTCCGGGGAAGCGTTTACGCCGAAGATTGTCCAAAGTGAGGTTTTGACGGCTGAAAAATGGCGCGCATGCCCATGCTTTAATGCAGGTTCGCTTTTGCGACCCGAATCCACTCCTTGTCGGCGGGGGTTATGACGACAGGCCGGACACTCGATGCGCGCACCACTTCCTGAAAAACTTCGCGTGCCTGACTAACTTTGCCTTGCTTTAGCAGCAGGAGTCCGTAACGGGAACGTGCTTCAAAGCCCGCATAGTAGCGCGACACAGCCTCATATTCCTCAAGGGCATGGTCCACATTTCCGGTCGCTTCGAGGGCTCGGGCCCGGAGCAGATGTGCCTCCTGGTTGCGCAGATTAGGCTGCAGCTCATCAAGGCGTGTCAGGGTGTCGAGACAGCCAGCCGCATCCCCGCTGCCAAGCTGTGCACGGGCAAGACCAATAAGAACGGTAGGGTCGTCAGCGAAAATGCCAGTGCCGGCTGCCTTATAAAGACGAATGGCATCGTCCCACAGGCCTCTGCGTTCGCATTCCTCTGCAAGCGCTCGCTTCGCATCGACCGAATCAACCAGCTCGGCCTGCCTCATTCGCTCCCGCCATTCTTTGTCAGGATCAAGTATCTCACCGATGTCACCGCGCACTTTGCGCGCGCTACGCGTCTGAAACATCGCTGGAACGAGCTCGATAGCGACGTAGGCAAGCGAGCCGATCCAAGGTAAGGGCGTCCAGGTTGGAAAGAACAGGATGAACAGCCACCACTGTGAGCGGCCAGTTTTCATCGCATGAACTGCCAGACCAACGGCCAGGAACAGATAGAGAAGACCGGATCCAAACATGCGTACTCTCTTAAGAGGCTAGAAACGCAAAGAGGCTGAGAGGCTATATAGGGGCGGCAGGCGCGACCTTAAATCAGGGTTGCTGTGACATACAAAAAAGGCGGCGCAAGCTGCACCGCCTTCCGGAGATTATATGGCCTAGTGCTACTTGAAGAGAATGATCGCCTTTTCAAGTGTGATCCAGACTCCCCAGGCCAGGGGCGCGCCAACGATGGCCCATGCCAAAATTGAGCCCGGCCGCAGGATTGATCCCCTCCCGATAACCCGGGACCCTCTCCCTGCCATCGCCTCGGTATCCTTTGCCTGCATGGCCGCGACTTCCGCATCGCTCATGTAGCGTTTTACCGAAACGTGATGAACGGCAAGATTGCAGAAAAATCCCACAACGAGCATGGCCGCCAGGATGTACATCGTGAAGTCATAGATATGATCGCGAGGCACGCCGGCTTGAATCTGGGCCTCCCTGATGTAGTTCACGACAACAGGTCCGACGATGCCTGCCGTTGACCAGGCTGTGAGCAAAAGCCCGTGTATGGCGCCTACATAGAGTGTTCCGAAAATGTCCGCGAGGTAGGCCGGTACAGTCGCGAAGCCGCCGCCATACATGGAAAGGATAATGCAGAAGCAGAGCACGAAGAGCGGGATGCTGCCTATTCGCGCCGCCCAAGGCGCCGCAGTGTAGAGCGCGATGCCAAGTAGGAAGAAAATGGCATAGGTTCCCTTCCGCCCGACAAAATCGGAAAGAGATGCCCAGAAGATTCGCCCACCTATGTTGAACAGGGAGAGAAGGCCAACAAAGCCGGCCGCAACCGCCGCCGCCACCACCTTCAATTGTGGATCAGCCTGAACTTGGGCGAAGGCAACGTCATGCTTTCCAATCAACGCCCCTCCAAAAACTTCCTGCAGCATCGGTGAGGCGATGCCGATAACGCCGATCCCCGCTGAAACGTTCAAAGTAAGCACCAGCCAAATCAGCCAGAAGGAAACCGTCTTGTAGGAATCCTTCACGTGGACATGCCTGCTGGTAATGAGCGACTTCTTGTTCGCCGGCGGAGTCCAGCCTTCAGGAACCCATCCATCCGGGGGAACGCGGTAGGCAAACGCACCACCCAACATGAAAACGAAGTAGATGGCGCCTAAGGTGAGGAACGTCTCCCATACGCCAACCGAAGTCGCGGTTTTGAAACCGGCGAAGGTGTAGTTGCCCACATAAGGAAGGTTGGCTGAAAAGCCGTTCATGAGAATAACCGCGAGCGGAGAGCCAATCATGGCCCCTCCGCCAAATCCCATGATGGCCATGCCGGTGGCCATGCCGCGCCGGTCGGGGAACCATTTGATGAGGGTCGAGACCGGGGAAATGTAGCCGAGGCCGAGCCCGATTCCGCCAATCACTCCCGAGCCAAGCCACATGATCCAAAGCTGATGATAGCGAACGCCGATAGCCGATATCGCCAAGCCGCCTCCCCAGCAAAAGGCGGCGACTACAGCGGCCTTGCGTGGGCCCGCGCGCTCCAGCCACCCGCCGAAAATTGCCGCGGCTGTGCCGAGGAAGACAAAGAAGAGAGTGAACATCCAACCTAGGTCAGCGACGCTCCAATCACAACTTGTCGTCACCAGAGCTTCCGGAAGGCTCATACGCGGGCAGGAAACCGGAGCTGTTATTCCAATTGCCTTCGACAGGGGAAGCCAGAATACGCTGAATCCATAAGCCATGCCGATGCAAAGATGGATCGCCAACGCTGCCGGCGGGACCAGCCAGCGGTTGAACCCAGACTTCGCTACGATCCTGTAGCGGCTCAGTAGTCCAGTGCCGGCAGCCGGTTCGATACCGGCGACCGCGCCTATCGTTGCCATTCGTCGTCCTCCTCGTTCTTTCCTGGTTTCGGGCGTCCGGCATCGCGGGCGCACTTGAAACGTCAGTTCACCGTGGCCGTTGGCCGCTCTTGGCGGCTAGCGAGACAGATTTTTGGCTTTGAGACTGCGCATCGACCGCCGAGAACGGGGCCCCGCCCTATCAACGCCTTACGTTCAGTGACGCAGTTCCGATTATTGTGGTCTCATAATCCCCCAACTCTAACCCGCCGAGCCGCCATAAAGCAGTAACTCGGCAGCCGATCAATAATCCAATCGAATGAGGTGATAGAGAACATCTATGACGCCAATATGGCTTATTCTAACGCAACCTGTAATCTAAATATTTTACTAGACAACACAACCTTAGTTTGACTTGAATTCTGCTCTCAACGAGGGAGTTATATTTTTCCATTTTTGGGCGTATCCGGATAATTTGCATCCAAACCCTTAGGCGCGCGAGCGCCCATGAAGGACGCAAGACGATCCGGAATGCGCCTTGCCGCAAATGCCTCCTTGTTTGTTATCTGTTATCAACCGGCTCGCGAAAGCGAATGCGACAGGGGCTCCTCATGCCTCAGACGATGCAACGCTAAGGACGGCACAATGACGCAACAGGCGGATGACAAACCATTCTGGCTTAGAGGGAATCTGGCCCCGGTCCCTGACGAAGCCACGATTTTCGATTTGCAGGTGGAGGGAAGCATACCGCCTGAGTTGTGCGGAGTATACGCGCGAAACGGCGCCAACCCTCGCGACGGCCATTCCGGTCATTGGTTTTTCGGGGACGGCATGCTGCACGGCGTCTCTTTAAAGAATGGAAAGGCGGAGTGGTACCGCAATCGCTGGGTTCGGACACCGCTGTTCGAAGGCGAGAAACGCCCCCTTTTCGATATCAGGAACAGCGTAGCCAACACCAATGTCATCAAACATGCGGGACGTATTCTGGCGCTTGTCGAGAATGCCCTGCCGATGGAGCTCACGCCGGAGCTCGGCACGGAAGGCTTTTTAGACTTTGATGGTGAATTGCACAGACCGTTCACCGCACATCCAAAGGTGTGTCCGCTGACCGGAGAGCTGCATTTTTTCGGTTATTCGATCCAGCCGCCGTTTCTCACCTATCATTGCGCGGATACGGGCGGGAAACTCGTGCAAAGCACTGAAATCCCTATCGAAGCCCCGGTTATGATGCACGATTTCGCGCTAACGTCGGGTCACGTCATCTTCATGGATCTGCCACTGGTCTTCGACGTTGACGCTGCAAAGAGGGGAACAATGCCCTTTGCTTGGAGCGACGAGCATGGCGCGCGCCTTGGCATTCTTCCGCGAGGCAACGGAAGCGAAGCCTTGCGCTGGGCCGAGATCGAGCCCTGTTTCGTCTATCACGTGGCTAATGCTTACGAAGAGGAGGATGGGACCATCGTAGCCGATACCGCTTGGTACCGGGAGCATTGGCGACGCGGCCCATCTAATTCGAATTTTGAAACCGCCGCGCTGCGGCGCTGGAAAATTCCGCCGCAGGCGGTAAAAGCTATCGAGGAGCCTATCGACGATCTTGCGATCGGGTTCCCCCGGATAAATGACGCGCATGCGGGCTTGCCGCATTCCGTTATCTGTGCCGTCGGGGACGCTGCAGAAATCGTTACCGGGCGCAACAATAGCCTGGTCAGATATGACATGCGGAACGGTAAGCGCTCCATGAAGGAGTTTCCAAGCGGCTCGCCGAGCGAATTCACCTTCGTTTCCGCTGGCGACAACGCCGGTGAAGATGAAGGATGGCTTCTCGGCTTTGTTTATGACTGGAGCCGGAATGCGAGCGATTTGATGATTCTGGACGCGCAAGACATTGCCGGGAAGGCGGTTGCGCGCGTTGTGCTCCCCCCGCGGGTACCACAGGGCTTTCATGGGAATTGGCTTCCCGATGCAAACGGGGGCAGCTAAGGCCAAATGCGCCGCACTGCCTGCGCCGCTACTGGGCTGCGACAAGCCTCGGCTGTTGGTGCGGGACTTCAAGCTGCGCGTCAGTCGCCGTCAGCGCGCCCTCATCCACCATCTCGGCCAGCCGGCGCCGCGCCTCTTCGGCCTCTCTCTGCCGCGCCCAAAGTCCTGCGTAGAGCCCGCCCGCGGCAAGCAGCGACGTATGCGTGCCGCGCTCGATGATCTGCCCCTTGTCCATCACGAGAATCGTATCGGCATGGATCACCGTCGAAAGCCTATGTGCGATGACAAGCGTGGTTCTGTTCTTCGCGATCTGATCCAAAGCCGCTTGGATTTCCTTCTCCGTGAAGCTGTCGAGAGCCGATGTCGCTTCGTCAAGCATGAGGATTGGCGGCGCTTTCAGAATGGTCCGCGCGATGGCCACGCGCTGCTTTTCGCCACCGGATAGCTTCAATCCGCGTTCGCCCACCATGGACTTATAGCCGAGCGGCAGTTGACGAATGAAGCCGTCAATCTGGGCGAGCCGGGCCGCTTCCCGCACCTCTTCTTTGGTCGCGGTCACCCGTCCATAGCGGATGTTATACTCGATGGTGTCGTTGAACAGCACCGTATCCTGCGGCACGATCCCAATGGCAGCGCGCAGCAAGTCCTGGGTTACCTCCCTTATATCCTGGCCATCCATCAGAATGCGGCCGGATTTGACATCGTAGAAGCGGTAAAGAAGCCTCGAAATAGTAGATTTGCCGGCACCCGAAGGGCCGACAAGCGCCACCATTTCTCCTGCGGGAACCTCGAAGTCGACGCCGCGCAGGATAGGCCGGGCTTCCTCGTAGGAAAAATACACATTCTCGAATTTGATCGCGCCCTTGTTTACAATGAGGGGCTTCGCCCCCGGCTTGTCTTTTACCTCCGGCTTCTCGTGCAAGAGGTTGAACATCGCCTCGATGTCGACAAGGGCTTGCTTGAGTTCGCGGTAGATCATGCCCATGAAGTTGAGGGGCTGATAAAGCTGCATGAAAACGGCGTTGACTAGAACGAAATCGCCAATCGTCATGGTTCCGCGGCTTATGCCACGCGCTGCGAACAGCATCGAAAGCACCATGCCAGCCGTGAATATTAGCGTTTGGCCCGAGTTCAGCACCGCGAGCGATTTGTAGGTTTTGATGCTGGCGCGCTCATACTTCGCCATCGAATGATCGAAGCGTTCCGCCTCCCATCGCTCGTTCCCGAAATACTTCACCGTTTCATAGTTGAGGAGGCTGTCGACCGCCTTGGTGCTCGCCTCCGTGTCCGCTTCGATATATTCGCGCCGGATCGCGATCCGCTTTTCACTGAAGAAAAGGCTGAACCAAGCGTAGAGCGCGATCATGACGAGGACGATGGCGACGAGCTGCCAGCCAAAGTAAAAGCCAAAAAGCAACGACACGAAAACGACCTCAAGCGCCGTAGGTATCAGATTGAAAATGCCCATGCGGAGGATGAGATCGATGCCGACCTTGCCGCGTTCCAGCACCCGCGAGAGGCCGCCAGTCTTCCGCTCGAGATGGAAGCGAAGGGAAAGATCGTGAACATGACGGAATGTATCGGTGGAAAGCACCCGGGTTGCGTGTTGTCCGATATTGGTGAAAAGAACGTCGCGAAGCTGAACGAAGCCGATCATCGATATTCGGGCGATGCCGTAAGCGATAATCAGCGCGAAGGGGATCGCAGCCGTTTGCAGCGCCTGGCCCGTCGCACTTTGATGTGAGATGGAGGTAAGCCCGTCCACTGCGGCTTTGTAGGCCAGTGGCATGGCAATGGTTACGACTTTCGCGGCCACCAGCGCAAAGGCGGCCAGCACCAGTCTAAGGCGAAGATCGGGCCGATCCTTAGGCCACACGAAAGGCAGCAAATGCTTCAGGATTGCATCATGCCGCGGCGCGACCACGTCTTGCGGCGCGAATTCATGGCGGGAAACGGCGAGATGTCGCAATAAGTGCCTCTTAGGGCTGGGCTTTGACGTTGCAGTTGAAGGGCGGTGCTGGTAGGAGGAGCGCACGCTCGCTATATAAGCGCTCCCTGAACTATAGCGAGAGTTCCATACTCCTCAAGCAGGGCGCAAGCTTGCGGAGCCGCTTCCTGATCTGCGCCGTACATAATATGAAGCCGTATATGAAATCGAAAAAAATGAAACGCCTTTGTGTCTATTGCGGATCTGGCTCCGGGCATGACCCGCGCTACAAGGCCGCCGCTGCGACCCTTGGCAGATCGATGGCGGAGGCGGGCGTCGGGCTTGTTTACGGCGGCGGAGGCAATGGTCTCATGGGCACGGTCGCTGGCACGGTTCGCGATCTTGGGGGCCATGTTACGGGGATTATTCCCGCGTCCCTCCTCGAAATCGAGAATGCGCTTGAGAACCTCAATGAACGCTACGTGACCAATGGCTTTCATGAGCGCAAGATGCTCATGTTCAACCTCTCGGATGGATTCGTGGCCCTTCCAGGAGGGGTAGGCACGCTTGAAGAGCTTGTGGAGCAGCTTACTTGGACACAGCTCGGCCATCACGACAAACCTGTCTATATCGTGAACACGGCCGGGTATTGGGATTTGCTGTTGCAGATGTTCGATAGAATGCGCGATGAGCAGTTTATCCGTCCCGGACTTGAAGTGCCATATATTGTCGTGGAAAACGTCGAAAATGTCGTGCCGGACTTCCTGAGCAGGCGCCCGCCACGGCGCACCGCCGCGGCCGGGCTGATCGGCGCCTAGAACATTATCGCATTTTGAGCGGCATTTCGCTTGGGTCTGCGCCTCAATGGATTCGAGGCGATTGTGCGCTGCGACCTCCTCCAGCAGCGCGAAACAGGCTCCTGGATGGCGACAATCTAAACAATCCTGGTCAGCTTTAGGTTGTAACTTAGTGCTAAGCTTCCTCTACTCATTTTCGTAGGGACGGGAGCTGAAGCTGTTGGCCTCGCCACAGTTTACATGGATACGGCTGCTGGCTGCATTGCTGGCGATTATTGGGCTTGCCATTGCGATCCGGGCGCCGTTCAACGCGAATGTAGGCGTGGACGAGGCATTCTATCTAGTTGTGGGCCGCCAATGGCTGCACGGCCAGCCCCCTTATGCGGGTACCTTCGATGTGAAGCCTCCCTTGCTGTTCCTTCTCATGGCGGCCTCGGAGGCTCTGTTTGGTGCTACCCTGCAGGCTGCCAAGGCGCTGAGCACCGCAGCCGCAGCTCTGACCGCATGCGGCCTTTATCTGTTCGGTCGGCGCTTTCTGGGCGAGCTTTCGGGGGCCGCCGCTTGCCTCCTTTATCTTATCTCGGCCTTGAACCTTGGCGGGACCTTCTCCCCGGCCGAGCTGATCATGGCGCCCTTCACAACCTTTGGAATGCTAATCGGAGCCGCGGCGCTCTTAGCGGAGAGACGATCGGGCGTGCCGGCCTTCCTTGCCTCAGGCCTACTTTTTGGGGCCGGGGCCTGCGTGAAGCAAACGGCTCTATTTGAGGCGGCGCCCTTTGCGCTGGCCTTGCTCCTCGGAGGCGAGATCAGGCCGCGCTGGTGGGCATTTGCCACCTTCGCCGCGGGTTTTTGCGTCGTGCCCGCGGCCTTCGCCATATACTTCGCGCCGTTCGTGCACGATGAAGGCGCGAATGATACCGTCTACAGTGTGGCGCGCGAGTTCCTGATCCATCAGTACATTTTCGACTGCTAGCGCAGCGCGCCGCAAACGTTCGGCTCCGCTCTGGTGCTCGGCCGCGAGATCACCAATATTTGCAGCGGCGGCTGCATCGCGCGCTTTCAGCTTCTTGAATACCACGTCCTCTTGCGGATGATGGTAGGCATTGGGATGGACCTGGAAATAGATAGGTCATCTGAATAACCTGATCCAAGACGTCCTCTTCTCGGCCATAGGCCGCGCAAGCGTTGGTTATGTACCATGGAGCGTGGCTTTTCGGCTTCTGCTCACCGGACTGCTGGCCGTGCTGCCGATCATTTGTATGGCCGGCATCTCGTGCGTTGAGCGGCGCTCTCTCGGGCGAGCCTGGAACGTGCTTCCGCTGCTTGCGGCCTGGACCGGCGGCGCACTGATGGGCATTCTCGCCACGAGAGCCATGTTCGTCATATATTGCATACCGCTTCTGCAGCCGCTCTGTCTGTTAGCGGGCACTTTTGTCCAGCACATCCTGGGCGGCATTAAGAGCCCTCCGCGCCTGCTGCTATGGCGGATTGGCGCGCTCGCGATTTGTGTCGCCTACTCTGGCTTGGCCGTTGCCCCATTACTCCTCGAGGGCCGGGGTAACGTGAAAGCTGCCGAGGCTGCGGCCGCTTTGATAAGGCACTCAGGCGGACTGGTCAGCGACCCTATACTCGTGGTCGATCGCGATATGCTTGTTTACATTACTGCAGGTGCGGAACCTCCGTCAGGCATCTTCCATCCCCAGCAACTTCTCTGCCCTTTTCCTTTTGGGGATGCTTCGCGCGCTTTGACCAACTCGATCACGCGTGATCCCATCTTTGTGGTTGTGTCAAATCCTCCCATAATCCGGGTATGTGAGCCTTCTGGTAGGCGCGCCACTCTTAAGTCAAGGCTAGCCAATGATTACTGCGCTCTAGGCCAATTCGAGAGCAGTGTTACTGGCTGGCCAGGTGCGTTCACGGTTTTCGGCCTGAAGAGCCGGCTGAGCCGCAACTGTTTGTGATTAGCCGGACTACTCCTCAATCTCTCAATTATCGCTGGACGCGGCGATGAGCCATCCAGGCACTTGGGGCCGTCACAAGACCTGTGCCGGCAATTTCCTGAAAAGATCCGGCGAAAGCGATTCCGCAGATAACTTTCAATCTTCTTCGATCTTGGAACCGAATTGCAACCTATAAGCGCTATAAATTGCAGTCACGCGCAAAGGCTGCGTCACGGGCCGGCGCCAGGTAACTATTCACATGGGAGTAATTCATGGGTCATCTCGTTGAACATTTTAAGTCCGAACTTCGCTGGCTTAGGGTCGAATCAAAGCGCGGTGTCAGTGCGATCGAGTACGGCCTCCTTGCCGCTCTGATTGCTGTTGTCGTCATCGCAGCCGTCACTACCGTCGGAACGAATCTGAGAGGCGTATTAACGTCTATTTCAGCCTCCGTACACAGCTGAGAATCCAGCGACTAATACATTGATGAATGCTAAGGCACGCGCGCTCACCTGAGCTCGCGCGCCTTTACAGTAGAATACAAAGTCACGGCTTAAGTGATCCTGAGAAAACCAAAGCAAATAGGGCTAGCTGGCAACTTATGACCACACTTATTTTTACTTCAGGAGCCTGGGCGGTTGGCATCGCGGCGTTGCTTGCCAGCGCCGTGACCGATTTACGTGATCGTATAATCCCAAATACGATCCCGCTCATCATTGCTGCATGCGGCCTAGCCCTATGCCTTCAAGGGGGTTCCTCGCGCACAGGAATGAATGTAGCTGCTGCAATTACTGTATTTTTGGCGCTTGGTTTTCTCGCTCATTACGGCTTCATGGGTGGCGGGGATGTGAAGCTCATTAGTGCGGTGACACTTCTGGTCCCGCCAGAACAAATAGGATTGCTTTTGATCGAGATTGCAATCGCAGGCGGACTCTTGAGCTGCGGTTACGTTGCCGCTGGTTTTGTGCTCACTGTTTTTTCACGAGCAAAGCTTCAAAGACAAAGTAGTTGCAATCCAGAATTACCGCGCCGGTCCGCGCATCGATGCACCGCGGTGGCCGCGGGCTATCCCCTTCCTTATGCGCTGGCAGTTGTTGGCGGCGTGCTAATTCACATCTTGCGAGAGCTCCCAGAATGCTTCAGCGCAATATCCTGCTTGTTGTAGGAACACTTTTGGTGCTCGCCGGAGTTGGGCTTTCACTGGCCTGGGTCGGTGGAGCAGGGAGAACGCAAGGCGAGCTAATTCCACAGGCAGCGATTCCACAGGGGACGCCGGAAAAGGCTGCAGTTCAGCCAACGGCTGAAGCGGTGCTTGAGGCGGCCCATTTCCTTCCTGCGGGAACGTTGCTGCGGCAGGGTGACGTCCGTTGGAGGGAAGTAAAGCCGGAAGAGAGCCAGCCGGGCACTTTACTGCGCAGCGAGTCTCCTCGCACCGGATTCTTAGGTGCAATAACTCGCCGGGATTTTGTTCAAGGCGAAGCGCTCATAACTACTGAACTGGTGAAGCCTGGCGACAGACACTTTCTTTCGGCGGTCCTAGCGCCGGGCAGCCGCGCCGTTTCCCTATCCGTGGATGCGGCGCAAAGCTTCTCCGGCTTGATCCTCCCCGGTGATCGCGTCGATGTCATCCTGGCACAAAATCTGGGCGATATTCACGGCCTGGCGCGGAAGACGGTGGCTGAAACGGTGCTTCGGAATGTCCGCGTCATTGCGGTCGACCAGTCGCTTAATGCGCAGAAGCCGGCCTCATTCGAGCTTCCGGCCATGGCAGCATCGCGCCTCCCAAAAACCGTAACCCTGGAAGTGAGCGAAGTGCAGGCGCAAAAGCTGTTTGTTGCCATGCAGCTGGGAGCGCTCCAATTTTCGGTCCGCGCGCTCGAAGGCTCCGAACCTGCCTCAGGCGGAAGCGATCTAAGGGCTGTGACTTGGGCGGCAGATGTTTCCCCCGCGCTTGGCCAGCTTCCTCGCACGCCCTCACAACCGCTTCAAGGAAGCACCATTGAAAGCTCCATCCGCAGGCCGCCCTCCCTCGCTTTTTAAGAAGATCTACAGGTCCCGCCAATCGAGAACTCACATGACTGACGCCCACGTCCTTCATAACATTGCCGGTCACAATGGCTGTGCCACGGCCAGCGTGCGGATTTTTACGCAGGACCAGGCTTCGGAGGCTGTCATCCGTCAAAGTCTAAGTGCTCTTGGCGTAGAAAACTCTAATTTCACCATAGGCAACGCCGGGACTGCGATCGGCATTCTTGCAAATGAGAAGTCACCTCAGCTCTTGATCGTGGACCTCGGCACCATTGAAGATCCATTGGACAAAATCCGTGACCTTGCCGAGGTCTGCGATCCCGATGTTTCCGTCGTAGCTATTGGCGACCGCAACGATATTGTTCTTTATCGCGATCTCAAAGCCTTGGGAGTTACCGAATATCTGCTGAAACCCTTGGTCCGAAGTACTTTCACTCGCACATGCAGGGCTATCTTGGCGCCGGATGGGGATCGAACCAATCCTCCAACAGGGAAGCTGGTCTTCGTGGTTGGAGTACGCGGCGGCGTTGGCGCGACGACCATTGCAACTAGTCTCTCCTGGTGCATGGCCGAATCCAAGCGCCGGGATACGATGCTTGTAGATCTCGATCTACAGAAAGGGGACGCGGCGCTACAGCTTGACGTCACCCCTAATCACGCGCTTCGGGAAGCTCTCGAGCATCCGGAACGGGTCGACAAATTCTTTTTGGAGAGAGCAGTCAAACACGTCACCGGAAACCTGGATCTTCTCGCGTCGCTTGAGCCGCTCAGTTCGACAATCGAGTTTACAGAAGAAGCGGCCCTTTGGCTCCTGGATAAACTTCTGCCGCGTTATGCGCTCACTCTCGTTAGCGTGCCACCCGCGGTGGCGTGCCGCATGATTTGGGCATTCCGGCTTCCAAGTGCCTGCCTCCTCGTTAGTAATCTTAGCTTGTCAGGTGCCAGGGATTTGGCACGCTGGAGTGAAATCATCGGAGCAAACACTTCAGAACGAAACCTTCTTTATATTCTCAACCAGACCGCCCCTCATAGTGGTCTAAGTCAAGCAGATTTCGCGCGATCGTCCGGGAAGGTGCCAAGTGTTGTTATACCCTATGATCGTGAAATCGCCGAAGCTTCAGCGCTCGGCATCAAAGCCATGCAGAAATGTACAGGCTTCCGGCACAGTCTCGAACCGCTCTTTCGTAGATTATCAGGCGAACCAGAAGAAAAGACCCGTACTGTCTTGAGCAGGATCTTCGGCTAATGGCTGCCTTCGGCCGGAAGATTTTGCGGGAAGAGCTTACGCCGGCAGCGCTGGCCTCTCAATCAGCGACGGCGATCAGGGAAGAAGTCCTTTTGCGCATCGAGCCAGTCTCTGCGGTGCGGATGACGGATACCGAACTGAGGGTCCTCGTTAATCCCATGGTTGGCGAAATCGCCAACGAGCGGAGTGTACTTTTGAACAAAGACGAGCAGGACGCGCTTGCTCGCAATATCGTTGATGAAATGGTGGGCCTCGGCCCAATTGAACCCTTGCTCCACGATCTGAGCGTATCGGACATCCTCGTCAACGGTCCTGATATGATCTATGTCGAGCGCAGGGGGAAGCTTCAGCTTACTGACCTCAAATTCCGTCACAACGATCATGTCATTAACGTGGCCCAGCGTATCGCCTCCTCCATCGGGCGAAGTATCGACGAGTCGAGCCCGATGCTCGATGCACGGCTTCGGGATGGAAGCCGCGTCAATGTTGTCATTCCGCCGCTCAGTCTTAAGGGTACCTGCATATCCATTCGCAAATTCTCGCAAAGCGTACTGGATTTCTCTCATTTCGTTGACGCGGGGAGCGTATCCCCAGCACTCGCGCGCGCACTCGAAATTGCCGCGCGATGCCGGTTGAACATCATCGTCTCCGGCGGGACCGGGTCGGGTAAGACTACCTTGCTGAATGCGCTATCCCGAATGATCGACCCCGACGAACGGATCGTTACCATCGAGGATGCCGCCGAACTTCGCCTTCAGCAGGCCCATGTGATTTCACTGGAGACCCGCCCTCCCAACATCGAAGGCCGCGGTCAGATAGATCAGCGCTCACTCGTGCGAAACGCTCTTCGAATGCGTCCGGATCGCATCATTATCGGCGAAGTTCGCGGGCCCGAAGCGTTCGACATGATGCAGGCGATGAATACCGGTCACGACGGCTCGATGTCGACGATACACTCGAACTCGGGACGGGATGCACTGGCGCGTATCGAGAACATGGTCCTGATGGCCAATGTTAACATGCCCGTCCGCCCGATCCGTACCCAGATCGTAAGCGCCTTGGACCTTGTTATTCAAACCGAACGGATGCGCGATGGCGTGCGCCGTGTGACGGAGGTTGTTGAGGTCGCCGGGCTCGAGGAAGAAACGTTCACTCTCAATACCTTGTTCGAGTTTGAATATGAGGGGGAAAATCCGGACGGAAGCCTTAGAGGTAGCTTCCAAGCAAACCCCATCCGTCCACGCTTCCTGCCACGTCTCGAATATTTTGGATTGGCGGCGCCGTTTCTGGAAGCCCTTGGCATCTCAAACCGCGCGGGAACTTGATCGATGCCACTTCCCCTTTTGGCAGCAGGGCTACTGATTTGTTGCGGTGTTGCTACGCTAACTGGCGCCCTCCTTGTGGCGCAGAGACGCCAGTCGGAAAAGGAACGGCGTTTCAGCCTTGTCTCCGCAACTCGGAAAGAATTTTCTGTCTTCAGTTTATTCGCCGCCAGATGCAGTGAGCAGGTTGCTAAGCTCGACGGCAAGATCAAGAATATTTTCACGCTAGGGGCCGGCTATTCATGGGGAATGCACGCTAGCACGCCAGCACTAATACTCATCGCTCTTATATCAGGGAGCGCCGCCTCTTTCATTACCTGCGGTGTGCTCGCTCTTTCGATGTGGCTCGCCCTACCAGCCTTTATTGGCGCCGCGTTTTTCGTACCTCGGAGCATCCTTCGGCACCAGCAGGCGAGAGCCGAGCGCAAGTTCATAAATCTCTTTCCCGACGCCGTCGACATGGTCGCGCGCATGCTTCGCGGCGGTATGCCCATTACCTATGCAATGCGAATTGTAGGTAACGAGGCCCCTCCGCCGGTCAACAAGGCCTTTTCGATGATCGCAGACCAGATAAAGATCGGCATTCCGATTGGGGACGCATTGGATGCGTGCAGCCGGGAAATAGCCTTGCCGGATTTTCGGTTTTTCGCCGTGACAGCGATCATACAGAATTCGACTGGAGGCAATCTCATTGCGACTCTGGAGGAGCTTTCTCAGATCATGCGGAGGCGCCAGGCGATGCGGCTGAAGGCCAAAGCGGTCAGCGCAGAGGTGCGCTTTTCCGCCTATGTGCTCACCGCACTGCCCTTTCTGATTGTTGCAGCGCTGCTTGTAATCGAGCCCGATTATCTCTCTCCGCTCTTCAATGAGCGCGGTGGCCACCTCATCCTTGCTATCGCAGGAGGCGGACTTTTCCTTTCGTTCTTTTCAATGCACCAGATTACACGCTCTCTAGGCCGCGGCAAATGACGATGGGATTCCCACTTGAACCACATCCGGTGCCGGAGTCATGACGGAGCAGTTGATACCCCTGTTTGCTGCCTCTTTCCTCGCATCAGGCGGACTCCTTATCATTCTCTATGCTGCAAGAAGCAATCGCGGGCTACCGGCCCGGCGTCTTTCACTGGTGCAAGGCCAGACGGAAATTGATGACGGTAGATTGGCAGGGCAGACATTCACGGAGAGGGAACTGCAATCAAGCCCGTATGCGATAGGGTTGAACAATGAGGAGCGCCGGCAAGTCGTTCGGAGCTTTTCCAAGCTGAGCCTGTCCGCGTCCCACTCGCTCCTCGTCTTTACCGCTGCGCGGATGGCGGTATCGGCCGGTGCTTCTACGATGTCTCTTTTCCTTGTGCCGGCAAATTCTCCTTTGCTACCTTTGCTGATCGCTTCCGTTTCTGGAATCGCCGGGTGGCTGCTGCCGGTTATGCTTACCAGAATGAAACTGAAAAGCCATGCTCAAGATGTCGGAGCTGGCTTGCCCGACGCTCTCGAATTATTGGCAATTTGTGTAGGCGCTGGATTGTCGCTAGAGAATGCACTTCAACGCGTTTCGCTTGAAGTCAAGGTTGCGCAACCCGCACTTGCTGATGAACTTGCGCTGACGTGGGCGGAGATCTGCATTTTGCCTAACCGGGATCAAGCACTCGAAAATCTTGCCAAGCGCGTGAACCTGCCCGCCGTGCGGTCCGTGATCGGTACTCTTTCGCAAAGCCTGCGATTTGGGACTCCTCTTGCGCAGTCTCTACGCACCGCCGCAAACGAAATGCGGAACAGGGAGCTAACCCAGCTGGAGGAAAAGGCTAACCGGCTGCCGGCGATGCTCACGATCCCGGTGATGCTTTTCATCATGCCTACCGTTTTCCTCATTGTCGGCGGACCGGCGGCCCTGAAATTGATGGATATGTTTGGGCAGGTTCAGCTTCACCGCTAATCGACACCGTCCTCGTGCCCAGGGTGAGCGGAATAAACTATGAATCGCGAGCTATTGCGGTCCCCTTTGGATGTAACGCGAACTGCCCTCCAAGAGTTTTAGATTGTTTAGGATCATCGGATTGTCCGGCTCACGCGCACGGGCTTCCAAAAACTTGGCCCGGGCAGCCGTCAGATTTCCTCGCAAGAGATAGGAGTAGCCCAAATTGTTTAAGACCTGCGTTGTCTCGCCCTGGAGGTTAATCGCCGATGAGTACGCGCGATCAGCTAGATCAAAACGCCCAAGGCGATCATAGCTGCCCGCGAGGCCAATCCAGGATGCAGAATCCTTAGGTGACTTTTCGACCGCATCGCGAAAGTATTTCTCAGCCAATCCGTATTGCCCGCGGTTGAAATGTTCGACCCCCATTCGGTAGGGCTCATCAGACGGATAATATTTCGCTTCTAACGGCGCCTGCACGGCCGGCGATGTCGCAGCATTATCAATCTGGCCGGAGGGAGCCATCTCGATCGGAGCGGCACAGCACGCAAGCGAACCTGCAAGCATCCCTGAAGTCAAAAGCGAAAGCAAACGACGTGGCGTTGTAACGAAATACTCCGACGGTATTGCCCCTGCCTCTGCCGGCCGCCGCCATTCGGAGGTTTTCATACCTCTAACGGGGAGGAGACGCAGCACTTCCGCTCAGCCCTTCGGGCGTCAGTGTTTGAGGTGCCTCTTTCAATTTGGTCACATCCTGATAACGCCGGATTGTCCGCGAAAGGCGTTCGCCACTGACAGGAATGCGCCTGTTCTTTGCATAAGCGGGCCATGGATCGGCGATTTGAATTGCCGCATTAGCTTCCTTTGCATTTCCAGCGCCGATAGTGACACTGTCAGTTCTTTCAAGGTAATATCCAAAGAAGTCATCTAGATCGCCTCCTGCCCAGGTGCCACTTGGAATTATCAGGATAGCCAATAAAGCAATTCGCTTCGCCATGTTCATCCCCAAGTCCCTTACCTTCCCTCAAGCGGCATCATATGGCCGTACGGACCCGCAACCCCTCCGCCTGAAGTCACGTATTCGGAGTACTTTTTAGGAACTTCGCCTTCCCCCATCAGAAAGAAATCTACGTCATTGCTTGAGAGGCTTGAGTCCAGGGGAGTGGCTAAACGTTGTCCTGGAGGCGAAGGAGTAACCAAGTGGGGCGTGACAATAACAACCAGATCAGTCTCATTTTTCTGATACCCGGAACTGCGGAACAATGTTCCCAAAACAGGCACCGAACCAAGCCACGGCACCTCGGAAACATTTCGTAAACCCTCTGTTTGTAGAAGTCCGGCGATGGCGAAGCTCTGTCCATCACGAAGTTCGATAGTGGTGCGAGCCTCTCTTTTAGTTATCGCGGGGATAAGAAATCCCTGGTTTTGGATCGCATTAGTATAATCGAGCTGGCTTACCGAAGGTGTTAGCCGAAGATTGATGATGCCATTCGCGAGGACGGTGGGGATAAAGGTCAATTGCACCCCAAAGGGTTTATAATCGACAGTAATTGTTGGCGTTGCACCCGACGACGGCTGCACTACCGGGACGGGCACTTCCCCGCCCGCCAGAAAGCTTGCAGTGTCGCCGGAAAGTGCAACCAAATCAGGCTCTGCAAGCCGTCGTGCGAGGCCTTTCGTTTCGAGCGCGGTGACTAGAAGGTCAACGTTTGCTCCTTTGCTGGCGAGGTTAGCAAGCCCGGTAACAAAGGGCACGCCGTTGCCGCCAGCCAGGGTCCCAGCGGCCTGAAACAGTGGTATGCCCCCTGGTGTGGGGTTTGGGCTTTGGCCAACTTGCGTGATCGCACCCGAACCAATATTAACGCCGCGGGTCCCTTTCCCGTTGGCGGCAAACCAGTTCACGCCCAGGTCTCGTGCCGCCTCGCGGCTCGCTTCGATAAACCGCACCTTGAGCATTACCTGCTGAATTGGCGCGACCTTGATCAAATTGATGAGCGGAGTGTCGGCAGGGGCCATCGCCTTGGCTATTGCAACAGCCTGCTCGGCATCCACAGCATTGTCGGCCTCGCCTCCGAGGATCAGCTGATCGTGACTGCTGGAAATGCGGATGGTCTTACTTGCGATATTCGCGTGGATTTTCTCGGCAATGGTCTTCGTATCAAGGGTGACTTCAATGTCGAGTACACAGATCACGCGTTTGGTGTTGTCAAATACAGAGACGTTTGTGGTTCCGATCTTCTTGCCCTGCACATAAATAATGCGATCCGACATCGGGAGGACATCGGCTATTTCGGGCGATCCAACCACAGCGGAAACGAAGGGTCGCGACACCTTGACGGTTTGTGATTTGTAGCGTGTCACTTTCAGGCTGCTTACAACGGCATTGGCTTCTTCAAGGGTGGCCTGCGCCCTTGCCGTCCCCGTTGGAGGACCTCGCAGGACAGCCGCAAATGCAAGTAGCGCGGCGGCGAGTACAATCTTTGCCGGGCGCCACACGATTCTCCCTCTTCCCCTTGGGGAGAAGGAGAGGACGAGGGGGGACTTGGAACCATTCGACCTAGCTTGGCTCATGCCCAACGAGTGTGTGATTCACAACCGAAACACAACTATTAGTTGTATGGCGCCGATATTCGGTATTTGTTGTGCCTTATCCGTACCGCGGCAAATGCGGTCCCGCTCCTATTACCCAAGACGGTCGGAGTGAGTCAGTGAAGGCTCGTTACGCATGCTGACGCCGTCAACGTGCTGGGGCTAAACCCGGGCGTAAAATACTTGAAGCTATAAGCTGCACTGACCTGTACGCCGCAAGAAGGACTTGAGACGGTGAAGGTGGAGGCGGGGAGGTTCAGACCCCACGCCTCGGCAACTGCATCGTTCTGAATTTGGCTTGCGGTGCCGCAGGCGGCTGTGTTCACGGCAGCGCACCGCGCTGCAGCCTCAGCCGCCCTGTAAAGCGTCGTGTAGGTCCACAGCAGACGGCCTGTATCGATAATGCCAAGGAAAAAGAGAAGAAGAACAGGCAGCACAATAGCATATTCAAGCGCCGTAGCACCTATGCACCCCCCTATTCTCTTGAAACGGCGCTCCATCCTCATCTCAGAACTAATTTTGCCTTACAAGGGCTTGAGAACTTAAAGTATTCGGAAGCGGCAATCCTGAACCCGTGATGATTGAACGGCGGGCCGCTGAAATGTTAATCTGGATGTACTGGCTAGGCGGATTACCGCTGACGCATGTGGAGGAGCAGGAAACGTTTGTTATTCCAGAGCCGCCTGGGCACCCGCAAAATTGAGATACGGTGGCATTGAGACCCGTTAGCCCCGTCGCGGTAGTGGCGGCGCTGGCAATTCCAGTCGAATTAGACCCGTTCTTCATGGCATAAAACATGGCGGCCTCCGCCGCATACGAGACTTGCATCGCCTGATACATCGCGAAGCCGATCTCGACGACACCCGTGAGAAGGATCGCAAGGAGGGGGATGAATAGACCGAACTCAAGCGCAGCTGAGCCCGCAATGTTTGGACCTTCTGATGCAAAGCCGGACCTTATTCTCATTACGGGCGCTTCCTCATGTTACTCGGCGAGCTGACTTGCAGCGCTCGTTCCAATAGAACTTGTGCCTATCCCCGCGCAGTTACTGTTGAATTGTGAGCCGCCGGTGAATTGGATATGCCATGCGATGAGCTGGGTGCAGGCAGCTGCACTCGCGCCGTTTGAATAGAGAACTTGCTGAGTGGGGAAATAGAGTGCTCCCGCAAAAACTTCGCTCGTTCCGCCGCTGAAATTAATGGTGCCGCTTGTTGGGGCATTGCGGTCTGAAAAGAAGACAATTCCCGCCGTAACTCCTGTGTTGGGCGCACTTAAGCTTACCGATGATCCATTGCTTATGGACGCTGTCGCATAACCACTGGTGTTGTTGGTCAGCACGATGGTAACGCCTGATCCAGTCAAAGTGGAGCCGCCAGCAATGCTAAATGTACCAGACTTGATATAATAGACTCCAGGAGCCATCGACACCGACGCCCCATTTGAGATGGACAAGCCGTTGCAGTAGGTGCCCGGCGTCAATTGCTGTACTGAACTGGACCACTGCAAAGAGCGATTGGTGTAACTGCAGCCTGATTGCGCGGGCGTGGGCACATTTGCGTACGGATCGGCTGTATTAGCCTGGTTAAATTTCACGCCGTTGACGGCATTTATGGAGCCTCCATTAGTGACGCTATCCTGACTGCTGACCAAAACCGACTGGGCATTCAACACGCTGCCACCAGTGACAGAGAGAGCGGCCGGTCCGTTTGCATTCACTGCAAGCCCGCAAGAATTCATACTAACGTTTGCACCATTGCTAAGCGTCACCGCGGTAGCGCTATTCGTATCTGTGGCGAGCACGCAATAGCTTCCTCCGCTGCCTGCCAAGGCCACAGCCCGCGCGCTCAAATGAAATGGATTGGGGATGAATAATCCCACCAAGGTCAGGGTCTGCGGCTGGGCAATTATGGCCTCAATGGCGCTCGCGTTGCCGGCGTGAGCACCGGTTGCGGGAGGATTGTTGATCGTTACGATGACGCCGTTGTCGTTGTTGCCAAAACCAAGCGCTGCCGCAATTCCCTGTCCTTCCACGTTTGGGTTGGAAGGATAGCCGCGTCTGAGAGCGACGGCACTGCCGAAGGCAACCGCATCCACCGCCGACTGTATCTGACGGTGCTTATAGAGAACGAATGGGATCTCCGTTTCCAGGGCTACCATCCCAATAAGGACGGTAAGTAGGATTCCCATTTGGATTGCAACGGCCCCGCCTTCGGAGCGGACAACATTCCTTAAGACGCTGCAATTCCGAAGGACCATTGCAATCTGATGGAACTAACGGAGCAATCTAAAGAGCAAGAGGAATTGTTCCGGCATTCCCCTTCGCTGAACACGATAGCTCTGTATACTTATCTACCTCTTAACAACCAATTGAGTTGCACAATCAGTTCGACAAGGAGCTCCAAAAGTGTTTAGGACTGGCCTTCCGTTGGAAGCCAGCCCTCGAGCTGAGAGTGCTCAGACAAGTTGTATGAAGCCAACACCGATCAGCTGGCCACCTACCAAAAGAATGTGGTGCCTCCGATGATGGCATCGTTGTAAATCTTGCAGCCTATGTAACTGCCGCAGTTTGCATAGTTCTGCTGCTCCGTATGCACATACTCGCCTTGGAACTGCACCCAGTCCGTCAGCTTATATCTGACAAAGCCGATTTCGGAATTGATTTGCTTCTGCAGGGTGACGGGATCGAGCGGGCCAACGATGCCCAAGCCACAGCCATATGTAAGGTCACATGAGTTCCGGTCGAGGTTGCTCACGCCCCAGCTGCCGCCGAACGTAAAGCGGTCCCAGGTGTAACTGCCCTGCACATAGCCGCCGTCCGAAGTGCGTGTTTGTCCGTTGATTGACACAGCGTTCCAGAATAGCCCTGTCGTCCCAAGCCCATCGCCGGTGTAACCGTAAGCAACGAAGCTGAAGCCGGCCCAGTCAAGCTTTATGCCGCCGTCGACACCCCAGCTGGTGATGGAGTAGCCGGGGCGCACGTCAATGAAAGTATCGCCCCTCTCAACTTGATGATCCTGATAGACGCCGCTGGTCCAGGCCGTAAGCTTCAAACCTTCGGCGCAAGCTGTATCCTTCAGGCCACAGGCGTCGCCTCCCAGAGTGCCCACATATTTGAGCTTCCATTGAACCATTGGCGCATCCTGACCGGTGATAGTAGCTGAGGCAGCGAGCGTGCGCGTAAAGAGGGTGTCTCCAATGTCGGTCGCCTCGAGAGGCGTAAAGATACCTGCGGAAAACGTGAAGCCATAGAGGTCGGGCGACGTCCACGTAATTTGCGGGATCCAGTCGGCATAAACATAGCCGATGCCAATGCGGCCTAGCGTGGTGTTGCCCGGCATGGCATTGTTGCCAGGAGTGCCCGCCCCGAAGAGGGTTGCATCAAAAAGGATGGCGTCACCGGCAAATAAGCCGAGGTCGCGGCCGAACTTCATCGTGCCCATGTAAGAGTTACCGACGGTCCCATAAACCTGGCGGAAGTCAACACCAGGGGTGCCGAGCCCGACCGGGGAACCCGGCAGCTGCTGGTTAAACTCACCCGCGAAGATGTCGTTTCCGCCGACATACATGCTGAAGTGGGCGGCAATATCGAAGCCCTCCTGGTTGGTTCGGACTTCGAACTGCAGCGAGCTTGGCAACAGCCCGCCTCGAACCGCGAAAGCGTCATTCACTTTGCCGCTGGGAAGAAGTGCGCCATCAATTGGCACGAAACGATTCTGTTGAGTATCCTCGATGCCGAAGAAGCTGATGTCGCCCTTCGTCAGAAATTCAACGCTGCCAATTTTTACACCAACGCCCTTAGGCAAGGCCGTAACATAGCTCGTGCTTAAAGCGTCCGCTGGGGGAGGCGGCATATCGGCATAATCGGGGGCCTTTTTGAGGGCAACCGGCACCGTGTCGTCCGGTTTAGCCTTCGGTTTCCGGGCTGCGTCTGTCTTTTCTTTCTGGTGGCGAGCTTTCAGGCTCTTATACTGCTCTTCTGTCAGATCACCTTTTGTCTTCATGATTTCCAGAAGCTCATCCGTAACGTCCGCGCGCGCGGGTGTGGGCAACCCTGCACATAGGGTGAAAACGCTCGCAGCGCACAACGCGACTGCGCCGGACGCCGCCGATGCGATAATTTTCTCTACTGCTTTCATAGTTCCCTCGTCCGGAGAATCACCCGAGCTACAGCTCAGATGCCGATTTCTTTTTGAGCACTTGGACGCGACGGGACTCGAAGAGGCTGGCGCAACAATCACAGGCCCGAGAAGCCTTGGCGGTTTAGCCGCGACAGGGCGGCTATTGCGCTCTTCCGCTCCCTGGTGGGCTGGAGCGATTTAAAATCGCAGCGGCTTTTCCAATAGAAATGAGATGCGAATCGGCCTGCAAGCTAAGAATGTACCAGGGCATAAACGGCTGCAACTATAAGTTGTAATAAACTTGGCTTAAAGTGCTTAGTGTTGCGCTTGAGCAACCTGGTTTATTGGGGGCTCGACAGACTTGACTGCAACCTAAATTGAGATTTTGGGGTATAAGCTGCTTTCGTGCATTAAGACGTCGCTTTTATTTTCAAAGTGGGTACGGCCTTTGCGATAATAATACGCGTAAACGAGATATTAGAGCCCGCTCTCAAAAACTGGATAGCATCCCATGCAAAGCGCGCTTTCCGCGGTCGAGGTACTTTTCTTCGACGTATTTGGCACCGTAGTCGATTGGCGCTCGAGCGTCATACGCGAGTTGGAAGCGTTCGGTTTGCGGAAAGGCCTTGCGAAGGATTGGCCGGCTTTCGCCGATCGGTGGCGCGCGAAGTATCAACCCGGGATGGAAGAAGTCCGCTCGGGCCGGCGCCCTTTCACGATCCTCGATGTGCTGCATCGGGAAAGCTTGATCGCGGTTCTCGCCGAATTTTCTATTAGCAAGCCCAGTGAGGATGACTTGGATCATCTCACCACCATCTGGCATCGCCTTAATCCTTGGCCGGACGCCGTTGGCGGACTTGAACGCCTCAAAAGGCGTTTCATCATAAGCCCGCTCTCGAACGGGGACGTTGCTCTTCTTACCAGGCTCTCCAAGCGCGCTGGCCTTCCATGGAATGCTGTCCTTTGCGCCGAGACTGCTCAAGCCTATAAGCCACAGCCCGAGGCCTATCTTCGCAATGCCGCGCTGCTGGCCGCGAAGCCCGAAGCATGCATGCTTGTTGCCGCACATAATCAAGATCTGGCCGCCGCCCGCACCCTCGGCTTTCGCACTGCCTTTGTTCTCCGCCCCTCCGAGCATGGTCCCAACCAGCATACGGACCTGCGGGCGGAAGACCAATGGGACTTGATCGCTGGCAACTTCGAAGAGCTGGCCGATAAGCTATGTTGTCTGCCTCCGCCTTAGCACATTTCGCTAAAAGGCCCCATGCCGGCCTGCGCCCTGAGCGAATCGCGTAGCACCCGCAGCAGTCTCACCGGATTCAATCGTCGCGTACCCTCTGCGCAGCTCATTCATAAGCGCATCTCGAAGCGGCAAATCCCACTGCTCATATGCCGAAAGGCGGTCGCTTTTAACGCAGGCCGCCGGAAACGCGGCGATTTCGGCGGCGAGCTTCTCCGCTTGCATCCGCGCCTCTCCTTTCGGCACTACTCTATTTGCGAGGCCCCAGGAAAGTGCCTCAGCAGCGCTGACTGGGCGCCCGGTCAGAATCATATCCAGCGCCCTGCTGTGTCCGATAAGACGCGGGAGCCGGACTGTTCCGCCATCGATCAATGGCACGCCCCAGCGGCGGCAGAAGACGCCAAAAACGGCATCCTCTTCCATGACCCGCAAATCGCACCAGAGAGCAAGCTCAAGTCCGCCAGCAACTGCGTGGCCCGAAACAGCGGCAATGACCGGCTTTGACAAAAGCATCCTGGAAGGACCCATAGGAGCCGTTGATCCATCTCTTCTGACCCAGTCACGCCAACCTTCAGTTTGGCCAAAAGCTTTTAAATCCGCACCCGCACAAAATGTGCCGTGATCGCCAACAAGCACCCCGGCGCGTGCCTCCGCGTCCGCATCGAAAGCCTCGAAGGCTCGCGCCAGCTCCGCGGCTGTCGTGGGGTCAACGGCATTGCGGGCTTGCGGCCGGCTTAAGATCACGATTGTGACGGGGCCGTTCTTGCAAATTGACACGGTCATAACCTGCGCTCCTGTCTTGGAAGTAAGCTGTCTCTCCATTTGATACGCCTAAGGAAGAGTTTCTTCAAATAATAAGGGCAAAGCTTCCGCCAGTCATGAATGAAAATGGCATAGTCCTCGTCACGCTCAATGAATACAACAGTGCACGTATAATAAAACTTAGCTCTTTTGAGATTTGTGCGTTCGTTTAGGAACAGGATAAGCCTATGATACTTATTACAGCGAAGGAAAGGCTTAGGGTAAATGTTAGTGATTAGGTTGTCCTACACCCTTGTGACGGTCACGTCCGCTCTGGTACTTGCACTTTTATTCTTTTTTTCTGGCTTGAACTATACGCTCGCCGCCGAGAGTGCGGAGCCTCGAAATGAGGCACCTGCCACTGGTATCGGCATTGGAGAATCAAGCGGAGCCAACGTGGAAGCGTCTCGGCGTTACCCCACCTCGGATGAGGCTTTTTACGTTCTTAGCTGCATGGAGATAAACGGGCAGGACGCTGCCGGGCTCCAAAAGTGCTCATGCGCAATCAACGCGCTCGAACAGCACCTGACCTACCGCCAGTACAAGGATGCCGAATTGGTCCTCGCCCTGCGACAGGCCGGCGGGCGCAATGCAGGCATCTTCCGCGACACTTCACCAATGAGGGACATCGTCAAGGTTTTCATCGAGGCTCAAACGACCGCAAATAGCCGGTGCTTCGGCGAAAGATCTGCGTCTAAGGGAGGTGACGCAGTTAACAGGTAGACGTTTATCAAGGAGGTGTCAGCACCATGCTTAAGCAACTAAAAACAAGCCTACATAGAGGACCCTCCGCGCTCGCGCTATGCGCCGCGGCCGGGTTACTCGCGCTCGCCTGCCCGGCTTTCGGGCAGGGACAAGGCAATGAAAGCCAGCCCTACGGGCAAAGCTCTCCTAAGACGTCAAACCCCACCTATGGGGAGCAATTATCGGGCCGGCCAGAGGGAACCACAACCAATCCTGAGACCACGAAGTCGAGCAACCAAGCCGCTTCGGAAAAGTTGACGAAATTGCTCGGTAACAAGAGCGATTGGCCAATGCAGGCGGGTAACTATAAGAATTGGCGGTACAGCGCGCTCGATCAGATCAACACCGATAACGTCAAGAACATGCGCATCGCATGGCAGTTCTCGACGGGCGTTCTCCGCGGTCATGAAGGAGGCACGCTTGCTATCGGGAATACTCTGTATTTTCAAACGCCCGCGCCTGACATCCTTTACGCGCTGGACCTTGACAGTACCGGAACCATCAAATGGGAATATAACGCAAACTCCAGCGCCGGCGCCATTCCTGTCGCGTGCTGCGATCTCGTCAATCGCGGTCCTGCCTATGACAATGGCAAGATCTTCATGACGACGCTCGACAACCATGTAATCGCGCTCGACGCCCAAAGCGGAAAGGAAATCTGGAAAGTCAAGAACGGTGACTATGGCAAGGGCGAAACGATGACGATGTCGCCCCTCGTGGTCAACGGCAAGGTTATCGTCGGCAATAGTGGTGGTGAATTCGGCGTGCGCGGCAATGTGACCGCATACGACGAAAACAACGGACACCAGGTCTGGCGTGCGTACGGCACTGGTCCGGACAAGGACGTGCTTATCGACCCCAACAAGACGCTGATGATGGGCAAGCCCATTGGCAAAGCCGACCTTGGCGAAAACACCTGGAACGGTGAGCAGTGGAAGATCGGCGGAGCCACCCAATGGGGATGGATCAGTTACGACCCCGAGTTGAATCTTATCTATTATGGGACTTCTAACCCGGGAACTTGGAATCCCAACCAGCGCCCAGGAGATAATAAGTGGTCGACCACGCTCTTCGCCCGTAACCCGGACAATGGCGAAGCAAAGTGGGTCTACCAAATGACCCCTCACGACGAGTGGGACTATGACGGCGTGAATGAAAATGTTCTCACCGACCTCAACATCAATGGCAAGGAGCACAAAGCTCTCGTTCACTTCGACCGGAACGGCTTCGGTTACACCATAGACCGCAGCAATGGCACGTTGCTGGTCGCGGAGAAGTACGAACCAACGACGAATTGGGCCAAGTCGATCAACCTGAACACCGGCCTGCCGGAGCGCGTGCCGGAATACAGCACCAACCAGGGGGCCAACAAGAACATCAAAGGCATTTGCCCCGCTTCTGTTGGCGCAAAAGATGAACAACCGTCGTCCTATTCACCAAAGACCGGCATCTTTTATGTGCCCACAAACCATCTCTGCATGAACTACCAACCCGTCGATGTCTCTTACGTCGCCGGCCAACCCTATGTGGGCGCCATTGTCGAGATGTTCGGCGTGAACCATGGCAATGAGCTCGGCCGTTTCATTGCGTGGGACGCTACGAAGGGCAAAACCGTTTGGCAGATTCCGGAGCGCTGGGCCGTTTGGAGCGGAGCACTGTCAACCGCCGGCGACGTCGTCTTCTACGGCACCATGGACGGATGGGCCAAGGCAGTTGATGCGAAAAACGGTAAGGAACTTTGGAAGCAGCGTCTTCCGTCCGGAATTGTCGGCTACTTCAACTCCTTCGAACACAATGGCAAGCAATATGTCAGCGTTCTTTCGGGTATTGGAGGCTGGGCCGCTCTTGGGCTTGCCGCTGGCCTGAAGGAACCCACTGAGGGGCTTGGCGTCGTCGGCGCGTTCCAGGATCTCTCCAAGTACACGGGTCTTGGCGGGACGCTGACCGTCTTCGAGGTCGGGCCTTCCACCACGACCGCGAGTGCTGCAGCACCTGGTAGGAAAGCTGCTAGGTAGTGTAACAAGAAGGAGCAACTCGTATGCCAAGGCTCTCGTTTGGATTGCTGACCGGCCTCGGTTGTCTCTTGATTTGCAATCCCGGCTATAGCGCCCCCGTTAAGTCGGGATTGCAAAAACTGCGGGAGGCGCAGACGGAGTTTCGCGTTTGCTCCTCCCGCGGGGTTCACTTCGCCAACGACGCGGGCCATGGTTTTGACAACGATATCGCGAAGCTGATTGCAGAGAAGGAAGGCAAGCCTCTTTCCTATGCCTGGGGAGATGAGGGGCACGGGTTCATCAGGCAGACGCTGGGCGCCTGGGACTGCGATGTCATGATGAGCGTTCCCGCCGGCTATGGTCCTGTCAGTACCGGAAAGCCCTATTATTGCTCGAAATATGTTGAGCTACGCAGGACATCATCAGGCCCTTCAAGGCCAGGTGAGCGGATCGGGGTCGTGGTCATGACGCCGCCGCTGGATATTTTGCTGCGGCATCATCAGGATCCAAAAGTCTATTTGCCGAATGACCCATCCGCGCCGGATTACATGGGCCGCATCGGGAGCGATCTCATCGCTGGGCGTATCGATGCAGCTTACCTTTGGGGTCCACTCGCGGCAAAGTTTGTGAGAGAAGCGCCGGATAAGCTTGAGATCTCGTCCAAGAATATAGGGTCCCCAGATCCGGATATCAGGATCACCTTTCCGATGGCAATCGGCGTCAGGCATGGTGACACAGCCCGCCTCCAAGAGCTTAATACGGTCATAGCGAACAACGAACCGCAGATAAGAACCATTCTTGAAACCTACGGTGTCCCCCTCGCCGAAGGGCTCCAATGCACGCCAGTAAAGCATGAGGCATCGCTGCCGGAAGACAACACGAGAGCTGCATCTGCATCGACCGCCGAACGCGCTTCACCCCGACTCTCACCTAACGTCGTCAGGGTCGCGGCCACTGCACCAGCAGGAAGCGCAGAAGAAATAAAGTGCGAATCGAAGCCAGAAACTATGGAAGAAATCGATAAAATAAAAGACACGAATCCGGCAGATGAAAAAACTCCCTACCAGGTAAAGAATGGCAAGCTCGGTCCCCATACCTATCAAGGCTGGATTCGCTTTGCCCTTAACTGTCAGGTGTGCCACGGCCCCGGCGGCGTTGGTAGCGCCATAGCGCCCGATCTTGCGGAGAAAGTAAAGAATCTCAATAAGCGCCAATTCGAGACCATCGTGACTTGCGGCTTGAAGGGCAATCTGGGCACCGGCGTCATGCCGTCATGGGCCGATAACCCTAACGTCATGCCCTATGTCAATGATCTCTGGGCTTATCTCAAAGCGCGCGCCGACGGTGCGGTCGGACCAGGCCGGCCCGAGCAGCTTGCTGCAAAATAGAGCGCTTTCTGTATTCACCGCCTGCCTTTCAAAATGCGTTGCGTTCGCAGCCGCCTAAGATTAAGGTTGCTTAGATTTTGATGACTTTGCGGGCTAGGGATATGGTTGCCGCGCAAACTGTTTATTTGTCCGATAGCAAGTTAGATGCGCGCCCCGTCCGGCCAGTCTCTCCGGACACCCTTTGGGATCGAGCGGTCCGGGTTCGTGACGATTTCGCGCGGCAAATCCGGGAAGTCCTTCGGCAGACCGGCATCGAAGCTCTGGTCTATTCGTCGCAAAACGGCAATTATCCGCCCTGGGTGAAACTCGAAGCTTGGCTTCCAATCGATCAGCTTCGTCCGGCGGTACGCCAGCGCGTCGATCTGGAATTTGTGATCGACGTCAAACCGTTCAACGTTCATCAGATCATCCAAACAGCGCGCCTGACGAAGGGCAAAAAGAAGATCTCTGTCAGCGAGCGCGGCCGTTTCACACAACGCGATGTGCTGGAGTGGACCAGATTCGCTCTCGGTGCCGGCCCGAAACCTTCGAACTATACTCCCGGACAAGACCTGCTTTTATCCATACCCGGATTGATTATCCCCCCGCTGCGCCCGCATCGCAATCGCATCGCCAAAGAGTATCGCCGCCCGTTTTTCACGACGTCGATGTTTCTCATCGCGGTCATTGTTCTTGCTCAGTTGCTCGGCTCCGCCAGTGGCCGGAACCCAGCTCTTGCCGGTCTCTCGGTCTTGCTGATGCTGGGTTCCGTCATTGGGTTCATCTGGCTCGCCTTCGCCGCATATTGGCGAAAAAAGATCGTGGCAGTTCCAATGCAGCCTTTGGTCCCGCCTAGGAATCCGGGCCTCGTCGACAGCTGGAACGCCGTCGTTCCGGGCCTCGGCGGCGACTATGTCAGCATCAAGCGCAGACTTCTTACCAAACTCGCAGAGGTGCAAGCAGCCGGTGCGGAATGCGGGGCCGAAGTCTATAGCTACAGAACGCCGAACGGTTACGAGGAGCGCGAGCGCCTGGTTCTATCGAAGGGCCAAAGCCTTGTATATGTGCACATCGTTCAATTCGGAAACGACGTGTATGTGGGCTGGCAGGCACATCTCAATTGGGCCGGCTGGGGAGAAACGAATCCTGCTGCGGCCAAGACCGCAAACGGCGCGGAAACAGAGTACCGCGAGCTTCGCCCAGGCTTTTACGTGCCGCAGACTTTCGACCTCATCGACCTCAATAGTTTGAGCGAACTCGTCCATCGCCGGATCGAGGATGAATTAAAGGCCGTTCTTCGGGAGAAGCAGATCGATCAGGAAATCGATTTCCAAATTGTTCGCGGCGATCGTGAGAACGCTTTGGACCGGTCGAAGCGCGAGGGTCCAGAAGAAGCGTCCCGGCTCAGCAGGTTCTGGCCGCGCTTCATGAAGTCCGCTCAAGCCTGGCAAATGGTCAGCATGACGGAAATCAAACGGACCGTTGCCGATCCGAAAGCCGTCCCGGCGGCAGCAGCGAGCACCACGAGCGGATCCTTACTTCCCCTGGCCCTTGCTGCGGGTGCGCTCTTGTATTGGGCTTCTCCGCTTAATAAGGCTTTCGCAGGAACCTCTATTCCAGCTTCTACTGTTGGCTTCGCGGCATTGGTTGGCTTGGCACTGTGGTGGTACGGAGAGCTTTCCATCCGGCTCGCGGCAGTCGCGGCAGTTATCTATGGATTCGCTTCTTATTGGGCATTTACGGCCTACTTCTCCAGGGCCCGCGAACTGATCATTGGCGGCGTGCAAGGAGGTATTCTTCTTTACACTCTCGGCTCGGTGCTGCTGGGCACTCTGATTTTAATGGCGACCGGCTCCGTTTTTTCCGCGCGGCTGCGCAGCGTCAACCGGTGGCTGTTCGCCGTGATTGTCTGGAGCGCCATCCCACTTCTATTTGCCTATTTCCGTCAGAACGGAATGGCCAACGATGTTTACATGGTCGCGTTGGCGGGCTTCACTGCCTTCAAATATGGTTGCTTCGGGTATTGGTTGCAGCGGCCGCCGGCGGCTTAGCGGCGGCGGATTGATTGTATGGAGGGGCTCATGGCCGGCTCTGCAGACTTGCAATCGCGGACGGGCGAGAGGTCGAAGACGGACGCGCGGCCGATCCGGGAAGTTTCCGCAAACACCGACTGGGACCGGGCAATCGAACAGCGCCGGCAGGTGGCGAAGATCGTTCGGTCCGTGCTTGATGAGGAACGAATCGAGGCCCTCGTTATCGAGTCTGCAGACGGCAATTATCCGCCTTGGGTGCAGCTTGAAGCTTGGTTGCCGGTAGCTCAGCCTGGCGGGAACTTTGCGGGTCATGAGCGAGGCTGGGTTCAATTCGCGCTCGACGTGAAGCCGTTCAACGAGCACGCGCAGGTTATAACCGCGACCCTCAAACGGGGCAAAAAATCACTCTCCGTTACGTCGCGGTCGGATTTCAGCGCCCGGAATATCGCCGAATGGACGCGCTATGCCCTCGATCGCGGTCCCAAACCATCAAACTACACACCCAAGCTCGACGCGCTGACCGCCCTCCTCCATGCTCTTCTTCGCTTCATCAATGAGCCACATCGCAACCGGATCGTCAAGGCATACCGAACATCGTTCTGGAGAAATTCGGCCGCGCTCCTGACAACCGCGGCATTCATCTTATTCTATCTCGGGGTGACCTCGGTCGCGGCCTCTCCCGCATTTGGCGTAATCCTTTTCATTGCGGCCGGTGCGAGCCTCATAGCCGGCATTGCCATAACGTTGATGCGAAGGAATGCGGTCAGCGTCACGAGCCAGCCCGTGGTGCCGCCTCGCAATATTGTCCTCGTCGATAGCTGGCACGTCGTCGTCGCCGAATTTGGCCGCGATTACAGTTCGATAAAGCGAAGGATCGGCCAAGCGGTCACGCAATCGGTTGGCGCTGGCGTGCTAAGCCAGTTCGAGGTCTATGGTTATCGTACACCCAATGGCTATGAAGAGCGCGAGCGTCTTGTCGTCTCGAAAGGCCAAGCACTGGTCCATGTCCACATGTATTCGTTTGGGCAGGACATGTTCATTGGCTGGGACTCATTTCTGAACTGGGCCCAATGGAGCGAGACCAAGCCCGTGTCTACAAGGATCGAGGGACGCAACGAGATCGAGTTCCGCGAGCTTAGAACCGGGGTCTATATCCCCAATCAGCTTGATCTCATTGACTTGCAGAGCTTGAGCGAGCTGGTCCATCGCCGGATAGAGCGTGAAATCAAGGCAATTTTGAAAGAAAAGGCCATCGATCAGGAGATCGATTTCAAGATCATTCGCGGCGATCGCGACCGGGCATTGGACAAGGAAAGACATAAGGAACAAACCGGCGTGAAGAGCTGAGCTTCCCTGCCGGCACACCATGCGGAATGAAAGACGGCGATAAGCAATGTACCTTCAGGAAGTTCCCGGCGGCGCGGAGCCGCTCTTGCAAGGATATGTGCGGACGGAATGGCCCTCAGGCAGCGAAATCCAATCGGGGCGGGTGACGCAATGGGTGCGGCTTTTCTCGTCCAGCGCAGCGCTTTGGAGTCAGATCCGCGCCGTCTCCCTAGCGCTGCGTATCGAACATAGGCCGGGACATGCATTATCGACCCTTCATTCCTTCACGGTGCCAAAATCGCAGGAGGACCGGCTCAGACTGATTATCGCCGCTTTCCTGCGCACCGACCGCATCGCGGCGGGAGAAGCATGCGCGCCTGAAACAGCCGGCGAGATTGCCGGCGGCTTTGTCCATCTCGATGAGAAGCGGTTCGGACTCGTGCCTGAGAATTTCGAGGCAAGCGGCGGGTTGCGAATCCATCCAAACTTCCGTTTGGCAGAACATCTTCCGGCGCTGTTTCAAGCCGCCATGGACCTTGGCCTGCACCTGGCTTACGAAATGCAGGCAGCTCCCTGGACGCCGCCTCGCGAACTATTGCGCGGCGTGCTCTATGACGCTGCTCATCTTGCCGATTCTCCCGCTGTGCCGCGCGGCCTGGCCACCGATCAGACGGCGCTCGCCGAGCGGATGAAGCGCGCGCAATATCATCTCGCCGAATGCGTATCGGCGTCGGCAGAAGGCCAAGCTGGAGCGGTGGCAGAAACAGTGTCAAACATCCTTGAGCGGACCATTTACGCGCAATTCGGCGCCGCTCCGCAACTTGCAGTTCTTGCCGAGACCGAAGCCAAGGCGTTCGCACTTCACCGGCATGTGCATACCATGCCCGGTTCTCCGGCGCTTGATGACGCGAGTGCCGCCGCAACTGGCGAAGATCTCGACCGTATCCTTGGCTGCTACATGCTTGGTATCAGCAAACCCGATGGCAATCTCATCCATCGCAGATTTTTCGCGCCTCCCGGCTCCCCTTCCGGCCCAGCTGGGTCAAGCCCTTCCGGTCCCGGCGCGCCGCCAGGATCATTCCTGTTCGTTAGCTATGCACGCGCTGATAGTCAGGATGTGTATCCGTTGGTTGATCGTTTGCAGCAAGATGGGATTGGTCTTTGGATCGATCGCAGATTGCTGGCGGGCGACGATTGGCTGGATGAGCTGGAGGTTCAGCTCAATCGCTGCGCAGGCATACTTGCCTTCGTGACTCCATCTTTCGTGAGCTCACGTTATTGCGGACGTGAGGTCCGGTACGGCGATGCGCTCCAGCGGAAGATCCTCCCGGTCGTCCTCAAGCCTTTCGAGAGCGCGGGCGGGCTTGCTCTCATTCTCCATTCGCTTCAGCAAGTCCGCATTTCAGAACCTGCGGATTACGCCCGCCTCCTCACGTCCATCCGGTACCATGTGCCGTCCGCCAGCCACTAAGCCGCCTTCCTCTGCTTAACGAGCCCGCGATTGATGAGTGTTTCGGCGATCTGCACGGTGTTGAGCGCCGCGCCTTTGCGGAGATTATCCGAGACCACCCACAAGTTCAGCCCATTTTCCACCGTCGAGTCCTCGCGGATGCGGCTTACGAAAGTCGCGAAATCGCCGACGCACTCAACAGGAGTGACGTAGCCGCCGTCTTCGCGCTTGTCGACTACGAGCAGGCCGGGCGCTTGCCGTAAGATGTCGCGCGCCTCTTCCACTGAGATTGGCTTCTCGAACTCGATGTTCACCGCCTCCGAGTGCCCCACGAACACCGGTACGCGCACGCAAGTGGCGGTCAGCCTGATCTTGGTGTCGAGGATTTTCTTGGTCTCGGCCACCAATTTCCATTCCTCGCGCGTCGAGCCATCCTCCATGAACTTATCGATGTGGGGGATAACGTTGAACGCGATTTGCTTCGTGAAGTGTTCGGGCGTGGGTGCGTCGGTTACGAAGATGCCTTTGGTCTGGTTCCAAAGCTCATCCATGGCCTCCTTGCCGGCGCCAGAGACGGATTGATAGGTGGCGACGACAACCCGCTTGATGGTGGCCGCGTCATGCAAGGGCTTCAACGCCACGACGAGCTGCGCAGTCGAGCAGTTGGGGTTGGCGATAATGTTCTTCTTCCTGAAGCCTGCAACCGCGTCAGCATTAACCTCCGGCACAATGAGGGGTACGTCGATGTCGTAGCGCCAGGCACTCGAATTATCGATGACGACGCAGCCGGTCCTGCCGATTTTCGGTGCCCAATCCTTGGAAACGCCGGCGCCTGCCGACATGAGCGCGAAATCGCATTTTGCGAAGTCGAATGTCTCCAAATCCTGGCATTTGAGCGTTCTATCGCCGAACGAAACTGCGACGCCTGTCGACCGGCGGGAAGCAATCGCGAAAACCTGGTTCACCGGGAATTCGCGCTCATCGAGGATGTTCATCATTTCGCGGCCCACATTGCCTGTGGCGCCGACGACGGCGACGTTGTAGCTCATCATGCTGCCCTAATTTCGAGGTGGGGCGAATGTAGTAGCAGGCGCCGTCCCTGTCTATACTGCATGCTTTCTGAAACAATCACGCAGGCGCCTCAAACCAAGCGTGTTAGGAGTTGAGCAAGTAGAAAATTCATCACGTTAGCGCCGTACATTCATTCGATCCCGGCGACGAGCCGAAACCGCATCGCCAAATGCTTGAAACAGCGCCTTATTCACCGGATTGCGTTGGGGATCGTATTCGGCATGCCACTGAACTCCAAGAGCGAAACCGGGCGCGTTGGCGATTCGAATGGCTTCGATGGTCCCATCCTCCGCCACTCCCTCGATGATTATGCGATTACCCGGTTCAAGAATGCCTTGGCCATGCAGCGAGTTCACCCGGATGACCTCCCGCCCGAAGATCTGCGCGAATACGCCTTCTGGGAGAAGCCGCACCTCGTGCCGATCTCCAAAGATTACCTCAGGATCAGGATGGATTTCGCCAGAGTTGAGCCGGGGCATTCTGTGGTTCATGCGGCCCGGAAGCTCGCGAATTTCATGATGGAGTGTTCCGCCAAAGGCAACATTCATCTCTTGGAAGCCACGGCAAATACCGAAAAGCGGCATCGCGCCCGCCACGCAGACCTTGATCAACTCCAGCGCCAGGGCGTCCCGATCCTCGTCATAGGGTTCATGCCCCCGATGGGGCTCGGCATTGAAGCGGGTTGGGTGGACGTTTGCGCGAGCGCCCGTCAGAACCACACCATCAACGGTTTCGAGCAGGGCCCCGATATCGGTGATGTCTGGGGCGCCAGCAAACATCAGTGGCAAAGCACCTGCGACTTCCGCTACAGCAAGAAGTGTTCTTGTACTAACGGCCTGAACGGCGAAGCGGTCTTCGATAAGACGTGCATTGCCTATAATGCCGACAACAGGCCTACTCATATTTGTTCATTTCGCCTCATTAAATATTCCAATTAGTTAACGCTAACTGTTAGCCACTTCAAGGATAGGTTTGGAAGCCATGGAGCCCCTTTTTCTGGGCTTGCCCGGATGCTGAATCTCCGTGTGGGAGCTCCCAGAAGCATTACTCCCCTAAGCCGATCCAGCCTTCCTACAAAGTCCGGCGGCCTTTGGGCTAAGAGGACATATTCTTGAGAATAGCTCTAGCAGGCTCTAGCTTAAGGGATCATCTTGATGAGGCTAGTCTTAAGGCCCCGCTAATTTGTGCGGTCCTCAACTCAGAATTTTCCGAAAGCGCCACCGTGGAAAAGATATGATCGATAGCGCAAGCACCCACATCGAGCGATTGATTGAGAACCAAGAATTCGGCCGGTTCCAGGCCAACTTGATGTTCTGGATCTGCGCCTTCATGTTAGCCGATGGCTACGACATGCAGGTTCTTGGCTACGCCGCTCCCGCGATCATTAAGGCTTGGCATTCCGATAAGGCAGTCTTCGGCGGAGTGTTTGGCGCGGGTTTGGGCGGCTTTATGCTCGGGGCCACTCTGCTTGGCAATCTCGGCGATAGGCTCGGCCGCAAACGTATGATCCTTGCAGGATCGCTGCTGTTCGGTGTGTTCACACTGGCTTGCGCTTTTGCGCCAGGGCTTACCGCACTCCTTTTGCTGCGGGCCATTGCTGGCCTCGGGCTTGGGGGGCTAATCCCCAATGCAATCGCGCTCATGACGGAGTACTCCCCCATCCGGATTCGGGCGACCCGCGTCGGGATCATGTTTGTTGGCTATACGATTGGCAGCGCGATAGGTGGGTTGATCGCTGCCAGGCTTATCCCTGCCTATGGCTGGCCTAGCGTCTTCGTAATTGGCGGTGTGCTACCCCTAATGCTAGCGGCAGCCTCGCTGTTTACGTTGCCGGAGTCCGCACGCTTTTTGTTGCTGCGGCGGGGCCGGGAGGATCTTGTGATTCAATTGCTGCATAAACTTCGTCCCGAACTTGATCTCGAAGCTGGAACCGCTGTTACCGTGCATGAGACGCAGGAATCGGGCCTACCCGTAGAGCAGCTCTTCGCCCACGGGCGCGCGTTGATGACGGTGCTATTATGGCTCGCTTTTGCCGCCAACATGGTGTCTCTGCACTTTCTCACGAGCTGGCTGCCGACGGTGATTACCGAAAGCGGCGTGCCTCTAAGCCATGCCGTTATCGCGACCGCCATGCTGCAGGCCGGCGGGGCGGCGGGTAGTGTGGCGGTTGGAATGCTTCTCGACCGAGTCGGGATGCTCGCGATAGTTGGCGCATTCCTGGTGGCGGTGCCCTGCGTCGCAAGTCTCGGTCGCGCCGGGACCAGTGAGACCCCGCTCATGCTGCTCGTCGCCATCGCGGGCATGTGCATTATCGGTGGTCAAGTTGGCATCAACGCGCTCGCAGGCACTCTCTATCCAACCTCTATACGCGCAACCGGAACTGGCTGGGCGTTTGGCGTGGGGCGGGTTGGGTCGATTCTTGGTCCGGTGGCGGGCGGAAAGCTCATCGCGATGGGCCTTTCGCTCGGCGCTCTCTTTGCCACTGCGGCAGCGCCGATCCTTGTCTCGGCAAGTGCGGTCTTTTTTCTCGGCCGTTTGTCGATTGTTCGCAACCGTGAGTGCGCGGCTAAATCAATGGGTCTCAGCCCAGATGCAACTTCCGCCTTACCCAGCAGCCTCGGAAGGAGCAGCTGATGAACGAAGTGCCGCTTACACTCGCGATCAGCCGTTACGATCATGTCGAGGATCTGGTTTCTGGCCGGATCGTGCCGGACGGAATAAGGCTCACCTGCCTGACCTTGCCCATCGAAGAGATATTTTTCCGTTTTCTGAAATACCGCGAGTGGGATGTCTCTGAGCTGTCTTTTGCGAAATATGCCTCGCTCATTTCTCAGGGCGATGACTCGCTAACAGCGATCCCGGTATTCCCATCGCGGATCTTCCGCCATTCCTCTGTCTATGTCAGGCGTGACGGGCCGGTTCGAGAGCCCAAAGATCTTGCGGCCAAGCGCATCGGCGTGCCGGAGTGGGCCCAGACCGCTGCCGTATATTCCCGCGGCTTTATGGTCCATGAATATGGCATCGACCTCAGGGGGATTGATTGGGTCCAGGCCGGCGTCAACGAGCCTGGCCGGGCGGAAAAGGTCACACTCAATCTGCCGCCAGGCATCCGCCTCAGACCCGCACCGACAAAGAGCCTGAGCCAAATGCTGGCCGGGGGCGAGGTTGACGCCGTTCTGTCGGCCCATCCCCCGGCTTGTTTCGAGGAAGGACATCCGAATGTAACCCGGCTGTTCGAGCATCATATGGCGGTAGAGGCGGAGTACTATCGCAAGACCGGTATTTTTCCGATCATGCATGTGGTGGCCATGAAGCGCGCGCTTCTTAACACTCACCCTTGGATCGCTATGAGCCTGTTCAAAGCGTTCGAGGAGGCCAAGCGGCGGAGCATCGCACGCGCGCTCGAATTTACCGCACCGCGTTTTCCAATCCCCTGGTGCAACGAATTTGCGCGGCAAGCTCAGGAAGTGCTTGGCAGCGACTATTGGCCTTACGGGATTGAGCGCAACCGGACGACGCTTGAGGCCTTCTTGCGCTATTCTCATGAACAAGGCGTTTGCCATCGTAGGCTAGCGCCTGAGGAGTTATTTTCTGAGCAGGTAACGTCGATGGTGCGCATCTAGTTTTACGCATGATCTTATCGTTGACGGCATCTCGAATCTAATCGGCAAGTAGCGTAAACGTGCAGTTCGAGCCGTTTTTGTGGTGCTAAATCTTGCCGATGGCTGCGCGTGCTTGGTGACAAAAAATGTGGAAAGCAATCGGCCTTCTCCTTTTGCTCCTTGCGGCGCTGCATATCTTCATCCTCGGGCAAACAGGGTACTTCCGTCCCTGCAATGCCGCCTTCGCAAAGCTAGAGTATGAAGAGCTAGGTATCTTTAAGAATGGGAAGCGCTCGATCGAGGGAGAGGATAAGGACCGCGCCGGACTCTATGACCAAATCAATCACGGGGACATGTTGCACTGTTATCGCGTCGCGCTGTTTGGCTCCTGAGTAGCAAAGGACTCGCTTATCGCCTTAGAATCCCAAGGCTGAGTTGCAGCTAAGGCTGCCAATGAAGGCGGCTTGAGGCAGCAGCGATTTGCCTTCACGACGGCTAGACAAAGCCGGACGCACCGGGCGGCGAGCTTGGATTGTAGCCGGCCGCATCGCGAAACTCGAGAGTCCAGGCTCCCTTCGTGGTCAGCGCCTCCATCCAATCGCGGGCATGTCTATAATGCGGCCCGTAGATGTCGAGCCTCTGCGGCTCAAGACGGGTACCAAGGCGGGCCTGAATTATGAATCCCCTTCTCGTCCGAAGAGTCCTGAGCTTTCGATGAGCGCTGGTGTCTGCGATGAGCCCAACGCGGTTGGCAAGCCTTTGTTCGAACAGCGCCGTTACTACGCGACCAGCAGCAGGATCAAGCCGTAAGAATGGAGCGCTATCTATCTCGAATCCCATCATTTCAAGCTTTACGCAGACGGCCGCGAGCCGCGCAATGAGGTCTTCAGGCAGACCTAAAAGGTTGTTCCACGGCTGCTCTGAGAGAAGCATCCTCAGGAGTTCTTGGTGCCCCTTTGAGGTGAAATCACTTCTCATCGCGAGAAACACGACCTCATTAAGATATCGCTCGAAAGGCTTACCGCCATCGCGTTTTGCCCTTTGGCGGCAGACCTTCAATGTCTCTTTCACACGCAAGGACTCAAGGGGCAGGACTGGCTCCCGCAAGGCATCCCAAATACCCGATAAAAGCGAAGGGGAGACGCCGTGGTGAATGCTCATCTTCAGAAGCGCCTCATCCGCAGGTTACAAAGCGTTGTGGGAAAGAAGCCCCACCCTCTATCTCCATGCTTATTGGCTCGCGCCTTCGAGCGCGGTCCTGCAGTCTGGCGCGAGCTTTTCCTTGTTGGCTTCCAGGCAGGCTCTGATTTTGCCATGTCCGCGAGGTTCGGAGGCGCAGTACTTGCCGATATCGTCCTTGCAGGCAGCAAGGCGGTGCCCGCCTGTCTGTGCAAGGGCCGAAGAACTTATGAAAGCGGCTGCCATCAAGATAATGGTAAGTGGGCTCTTTCTCTGTTGCATTCGCCTTCTCCCTAAGGGGCTACGATGAATAAGTCTGGTGCCGTTTCGGAGAATCGCATCGCCAAGTCTACCTGCGGCGATGAAAACTCCAGCGACATCCCGTCCATGTTTCTCTATTAGGGCTGCGAGAAGGCGAGAAAGCGAGTAAGAGAGGCTAATGACTTTTGTTTATGTCTTCTTTTGTAATAGGAAGGGAAGGCCCAGCAAAGTCGATACTCTTTATTACGATCGATGAGGCGAGGAGTGAGGCCTGTGCCCTTCCGGCAGCGCGTTAAAGGATGCATCGCGCGTCAAGACGATCAGGGCACTTACTCCTCGATCAGAAATGTCCTTACGTTGCGAATAACATTGGGATCGCATAGCAAACCAGCGTGGCCTAGATGCTCGCAAGTAAGAAGTGTGCTCTTGGAGCATGCCGCGGTAATGGCCTTCGCGTCACAATACGGGACGTCATCATCGTCCTCGCTGTGGACCACGAGAACGCTGTTTTCGATAGTCCCCAAAATATTTTCAGCCGAAAAGCTCTCGACCGGCCTATGTCCCAGGCGTGAGAGGCGGCATTCAAAGCCGCGCTGAGAGCGTTGCAAAGACGAAGACCTGCGCCAAAGTTCCGTGCCACATCAACGAAGCGGTTTGGGCAGGCTAGCAACGCGATTTTTCCGATAGGAATCTTGGAAGGCAATGGCGGCCCTCCTTCCGCCAGCCAAAGAGCAATCAACCCTTCAAGGCTGTGAGCAATAACGCCGTGCAGAGGTGCGGCCTGTTCCGCCACACGATGAGCGGCGCGCGCGCAGGCCGCGAGATTCGTGTATTTGCCCTCTAAGCGGCCGTGAGCCGGTAAGTCAAAGGCTACCACCCGGAACCCTGTTCGCCGCAAAGGTTCGGCGTAGGCGGCCATAATCGACGCTTCCGCGCCCCAGCCATGGATCAGAAGTATCGTTCCCTTTGAGCGATCGGAAGGTTCAAAACTATAGATTTGTATCTCTCCGAAGCGTTCGGCTACCGCATGCCGTAAATGAAAACGCGCTCTCTGCGCAAGTTTTGTGAAGCCGGGTGCACGGCGTTTGGACGGGAGGCAAAATTGGCGGAACGCGTCTTCCGCCAAAAAGGCCGGCGCGTGCCAGGGTCTAGGCATGACTGCCTTCTCGAGCCGTGCCCTATCGTCCCTCAGCAGCCGCTGGATCTTTCCCATAAGTGATCGCAGCCCGCGGACGGGCTACTTCCCGCCTTAGCGCAAGAAACCCGGACTGAATCCGGGAGGCGGCATTCTCTTACTTTGGGAAGCTTAGGGCAGGCTTGCGGAGCTAGACCTCCCGCCAAACCCCATCCGGGCTGCGGCAAGCTCTGCCGATCATTGTTTCCGGCCTGCCATTGATGATCACGGTCTGCGAGAACTCGCGGCACCTCATGTCGTGATAATAATAAACAGGCTGGGGCTCGATATAGCCGTAATGGCCGTTCGGGTTACGCCAGTCGGCGCGCTGGCCATTCTCGAATGCGTAATATTGAGCTTCAGCCGCCCGGCGCCGGTCTTCGTCATCCATGGCCTTGCCGATACGGTTACCAATGAAACCGCCGAGGAGAGCTCCTCCAACCATGCCGGCAAAGTGGCCTCCCGGGCCGCGCCCCAGAGTGCTGCCGATCATGGCGCCGGTCGAGGCGCCGAAAAGCGTCCCCGTCTGTTCTTTGGTTTCGCATCCGGCAGCAATGACGGCAAGACCAAGCGCTAGAAGAAATGGTCCAAGCTTTCTCATCTTCTCCCCCAGGGTCATCACAGTTGAGGAGGATTGCGGCAAATTTCCCCCGAAACCCAGCCAAAAAATTTATAGCGGCGTTTCAGCCTGGCTACCGGTTACGAATGGCGACAAATTCGGGAAGATTTGGCATTGGAAGTAGCCCGCATGCCCCAGGGGGTAGGGCGCAGCTCGCGCAAGTACAACCCATCAGGAGAAATGTCCGTGCCTCCTCCATCTACACGGTTGCCTATTGCCCTTGGTCCGCAACACACGATGATACAAGGATAAGGTTCCGGCGCTGACCATGGTTTGGTATGATTTACCTAATGGATGCTTGCCCTGCCGCGAGAAGATGCCATGAGGCTCTTAGTGAACTTACTAGAAATCTTGGCCGTCATCGTAGCCCTCTGCCTATGGGGGCTTATTCCTGAGATATTGTCGGATTACGGCTATCCACTTGCTTCAATGGCGGCATTCATTCTCATTCCTCTTGGCCTGCTCCGTGTAGGTATTATTTATCAGATGCGCAGAAGAAAGCTGCTCGCGGAGCGAGTCGCAGCCGTAAAATGACTGCGGTGGAAGAGCCGTTCTCATTTAATTTGTATCAGGATTTCCTCATACAATCTACGAACCAAACGAGTTGCTGTAGTGTGTTTGCGGCCGAAGCTAAGTCTTGTTTGGGTCAAGCGCTCGGGCCTTCATCTGAAGCTAATCTTCGTTCAGGCGAGCAGGTAGCGTTTGAACCAATCGCGTGCCAGATCCGCGACCTCTTCCAGCGCTCCTGGTTCTTCAAAAAGGTGTGTCGCTCCCGGCACGACAACAAGCTGCTTCTCGCAGCGGAGCTGGGCTAACGCTCGGCGGTTCAGGTCAAGCACCACATAATCATTTCCACCTACGATCAGCAATGTGGGCGCCTCTACCTGCACCAGAGCCTCGCCCGCAAGGTCCGGGCGCCCGCCCCTAGAAACAACCGCAGTGACCTGTTCCGTTTGCTGCGCCGCTGCCACAAGCGCCGCTGCAGCGCCGGTGCTGGACCCAAAATAGCCGATGGGATAGCCTGCCGTTTCTGGATATCTGGAGAGCCAATCGGTGGCGCGAGCCAAGCGCTCGGCAAGAAGGCCGATGTCAAAGCGCAAATGAGCCATCTGCAGATCGATCTCCTCCTCTTCCGGGGTGAGCAGATCCATCAACAGTGTCCCGAGCCTCGCACTATTGAGTACGCGCGCGACATAGCGATTGCGGGCGCTGTGCCTACTGCTCCCGCTGCCATGGGCGAAAAGCACGATCCCGCTGCAACCGCGAGGCAAAGTTAAATCGCCCTCCATCGAAACTTTACCCGTATCAACCCGAACCTGCCGCTGATCCACCTCGCCAGACACGGTCTCATCCGTTTTTCGCATGGCAAATCTCATTTGCCTCACAGGCCTGCCGGGAATGTCTCGGGCACTTCGCCTGCTTCCCATTCCGCGTTGTATTCCAGAGGCTTGACCGCGCCGGTTTCGTCGAAGTGGAGAACCGCATCGAACTGATCTGAAAGCGTGGCTTCAAAGTAATGGCTCTGGCGCTCTGTATCGGGCCGGTAGATCACGCCGATGGCCCTTTCGAGCCTTGGCGCGCGCAGGAAATTGGCAAGGGGATCGCCCTCTTTCCACGTTAGCAGAAAGCGCGAGGGCCGGACTTGGTGAAGCATGGCCTCGTAACTGCCCGAAAGCCCCCGGCGAACGTGCTTTCTTTCAGCCGGCCCGCCCCAGCCTGAGGCAGCTGTCACCGTGCCGTGGTATGTAGTGAAGCCGATAAGGACCGCATCCCTCCCATACTTTTCCCTCATCATTTGGCCGATGTTGAGTTCACCACGCTTTCCCATCTCGGTGGCTCGCGCGTCCCCAATATGCGAATTATGCGCCCACACAACGGCCTTGGGCCGTTCCCCGCCTCTGACGAGATGCTTCAGAACTTCCTCCAGAGTTTCGGCCATGTGGCGGTCGCGCAAATTCCACGACGATACCTGCTGAAGGAACATCGAGCGGTAATATTCTTCGGCGCTCTTCACAACGCGGGCATTTTGCTCCGCGTTGAAGATTCCTTCCTCCTCAATGCCGCCACCGCGTTGAGCAATGTCCGCGGCGCGGCGCTGCAGCTCAAGAAGCTGGTCAATCACCTCCTGCTCGCATGACTTCGAAAGATTCAGACCAGTCATGAAGCCGTAAACTTGAGACTCTTCGCCAAACTGGTCGAAGCAGGCATAGCGTTCGCGCGCCCGTTGAGCTGCTTCCGGATCAACCTTCTCCAGATATGCGAGCACCGCCTTAGCGGAAGCACGCAGACTATAAAGGTCTAGCCCGTAAAAGCCTGTCTTTTGGGTAGCGGAAGGTCGCGCATCATTGTGACTTCGCAACCACTCAACAAACTCCGTTACATCGGTATTTCGCCACATCCACGTTGGAAAGCGACGGAAATCGAGCAACGCTTCGTAGGCGTCAATGTCTTCGCTGACGCCATGGACGTAGCGGTTTACGCGATACGCATCGGGCCAATCGCCTTCGATCAGGACCGCGCGAAAATTCTTCTCTTGGATGAGCCGCTTGGTGATCTCAGCGCGCTCACGATAGAACTCATGGGTGCCATGCGACGCTTCCCCGATCAACACCAAGGGCGCGTCGCCAATGCGCTCGATAAGAGGGTCATAATCTTGCGCACTGCCCGTTAGGGAATGAAGCGCATTGCGAACTACATCAGGGCCAGCTTCGGCCTGCTTCGGGGCTTCCGCTGCACCTGAGACCGTTGGCCGGCTAAGCAATTCGCGGACTTCTTGATCGGTTGTTTGCGAAAAATCTTCATACCACAGGCCGACAGCGTGAAACGGCTCGGGAGTGATACCGCATATAACGTCGTCCACCAGGGGACGGAGCGCATCGCAGGTTTGTTTTGATCCGGCTGGCACCGCAACAACAATGCGAGCTGGATTCAATTGCCAAAGCGCTCGAATAGCGGCCTCCATCGTCATTCCTGTCGCAAGGCCATCGTCGACAAGAATCACCGTGCGTCCGCGAACATTGAGTGGCGGCCGCCCGCCCCGATAGATCCGCTCGCGCCGCTCGAGTTCTATCCGCTCCCGTTCCGTCACCAACTCGATGACATATTGGGGGAGCCCGAGCTGATCTATGAGGTGGTCATTGAGAACGCGAACTCCGCCGCTAGCAATCGCCCCCATCGCCAACTCTTCATAGCCGGGGACGCCAAGCTTGCGTACAACAAACACATCGAGCGGAACACCGAGTGCTTTTGCGATTTCGTAGCCTACCGGCACACCGCCGCGAGGCAGTGTCAGAACAATTACGTCCCGCTTCTTCGCGTAAGCTGATAGCTTCGTTGCAAGCAGGCGCCCCGCTTCGTGACGGTCTCGAAAGTGTCTGGGCATAGTGCCTACTCTCACAGCGCCGGCAACCAGTGCTGGAGAGCTCCTCCTGGACTTGCTGCGCAGTTCACCCCCAGAACCGGCGGTTTGTACACATTACAATGCTAGGCAAAAAACTTTGTGCCCGCGATGATGTTCATCAATTAAGGCGCTCAGGACTAACTTTGCCGCGCCCAAATAGGGAACTCCCGATTGTTGCCGCTTGGCTTACGGCGTACCTAAGTAGGCGCGGCCATGGCAAGCAGCCGGCGCCATCCCAGCGCTTACAATCGCGCCCAAATCGGATTACGCTTCATGAGCAGGTTTTGGATGGCGCATCGGCCCCACAGGTCGAAATTTTGTTGCCGGCTTAATCTCGGAGGCTCGCATGAACGAGCAACGTCCCGTAAGCGCACGCACTGGCGAGACCCTTGCGGCATCACCGTCGTCACAGGAGACCGAGCAACGTCCTCACGAAATCGTTGTCGTTGGCGGCGGTGCAGGCGGGCTCGAGCTTGTTACACAGCTTGGGAAGACGTTGGGGAAAAGTGGCGCCGCACGCATCACTTTGGTTGAAAAGGCACGCACACATCTGTGGAAACCGTTGCTGCACGGCATTGCCGCTGGGAGCATGGATCCGAGCGAACTTGAACTGAACTACCTTGCGCAGGCTCATTGGTGCCATTTCCGTTATCGCTTCGGCGAGATGACGGGTCTCGACCGCGAGCAAAAGACGGTCCATCTTGCCGCCACCTACGACGATGAGGGGCGGGAGATCACACCGGCGCGCTCGATCCCATATGACACCCTGATCATCGCCGTAGGGAGCGTCACGAATGACTTCGGCACACCGGGCGTTGCCCAGTACGCCATCCCGCTTGAAACCCCAGAACAAGCCGTGCAATTCAACCGCCGGCTCGTTAATGCCTGCATCCACGCCCACACTCAGCCGGGGCCTGTTCGCCCTGGACAGCTGCATGTCGCCATCATCGGGGCGGGCGCGACCGGAACCGAACTTGCAGCCGAGCTGCATCGGACAGCGCGAGAAGTCGTTGCCTTCGGCCTTGATCGAATCGATCCCGAGAAAGACATCAAGATCATCTTGATCGAAGCAGGCGACCGCATTCTGCCGGCCTTGCCGCAGTCCGTCTCCGATCCAGCCACCAAGTTGCTGAAAGGATTTAGCGTTGAGGTGCGCACCGGTTCCCGAGTTGAGGCTGTCACAGCCGAAGGTGTGCGGCTTGCGAATGGGGAACTCATTCCTTCAGAGCTGGTTGTATGGGCAGCAGGGGTGAAAGCACCGGATTTCCTTCGCGACTTGAACGGCCTGGAGACAAACCGGATTAATCAGCTGATGGTCTCGCAGACCCTGCAGACCACGCGCGATGCAGACATTTTCGCCATGGGCGATTGTGCCGAGTGTCCGCGGCCCGGACATTCGCAGCCAGTGCCGCCCCGAGCACAGGCTGCTCACCAACAGGCCTCGCATTTGGCGCTGCAAACGAAGCGCCGGCTGCGGGGCCAGCCCCTGCAGCCTTACAATTACCGCGACTTCGGCTCGCTCGTTTCCTTCGGAAACTATACTACGGTCGGGAGTTTAATGGGGTTTCTAGTAGGCAAGAACTTTTTTGTCGAAGGCTATTTCGCAAAGCTTATGTACCGCTCACTGCACCTTATGCACGAGGCTGCCCTTTACGGCATGGCGAGAGCAACCCTGAGGTCCGCCGCACGCCAGCTTGCGCGACCCGCGACGCCGGCAGTCAAGCTTCACTAGGATGTCTCAGCTGCATTTTCTTGTGGTTTGGCTGCGGCGCAGGCTCCGGCAATGACGTCCTAGCAAGATTCCCGCAAGTCTCGGAGACTACCCAACTTAATTGGCTACGGGGCAGCGGTCAGGGGCACCTTCCGTAATTTCGGGAGCCAGAGATGACCGCGACGAGTTATTCCACGGCGTCTTTTCAGTCCAGCTCTTGAGTGGCGATCTAGTCAACCGGCACCCTATCAAAGCCGGCGGCTGGCCCGGAAGGGTATCCCGACCATTATCTATTTGCGGGGAGCAAGAGACTGCGGTAGCTACCGGCTTGAAGTGGCGGCGTGCGCGCGCCACGGCATCAAGCTCATAGACTTTCCCTTCCTGCGTTCTCGTGCCGCGCCCAGCAAGGAATCGATCCATCACGCCAAGCAGGTCTTCGAAAACATCGAATACCCGGCGCTTGTGCATTGCAAGACCGGTGCCGATAGGGCTGGACTGGCAAGCAGTTTGTACCTCGTATTGCGCGAGGGGTGGCTGATCGAGGATGCAATAGGCCAGCTAGGGTTTCGCTACGGTCACATAAAGCAAGCCCGTACCGGCATACTCGATTGCTTTTTCGAGTGCTATATGGAGCGCAACGAGGAAGTGCCAACGCCGTTCTTGACTTGGTTGGAAACCGCCTACGATCCCGAGGAACTAATACGGTCATTTCAGCCCCAGTCATGGGCCAATGTCCTAGCAGACGCGATACTGCGCCGGGGAGTGAGAAACGGTGGGTTCGGCGACGAAATGGGTGGCCTCAAAGATTGCATTTTCGGGCAATGACATAGGCCACATAGTAATCGTGGACATAGGGGCCATCGCCAACGCTCTCGGCATATTCTTGCGACATTTCTGACCACGCTTTCTCCCGCAACTCTGGCGCGATGGGAGCCATGAATGACGTGAACCCATACGCCCGCACGGCATTCAGATAGGCATGCACATCGGGAATCTGATAAGGCTGGTAGTGAAGCTGCCCAACTTCCACCTCGAAATTTGCACCAAGCGCAAGATCGACAAGCTCGTGCAAATGCAGGCGATTGATGGGGTCCTCCGTATACTGACCCGCATCGAAGCCGCTTCTACCGGACCAGCGCGCCAACACGGTGCGGTAAACTTTCAGGAACCGTTCAGCCTTGCCCATAGCCGCAGCGGACACGGCGAGAACGCCACCTGGCCTAAGAACACGGTACATCTCGCCAAAAGCCTTGGCTGGTGTCAGGCCAAACTTGGGTTGATTGAGCCAATGGAGGGCCGAGTTCGATAGTACGAAGTCGACTGCCCCGTCAGCCAATTCGATCGCCTCAGCGTCGCCAACGCGGAATTTAACACGCTCGCTTTCGTGGACTTTTTTTGCTCCGGCTATCATTTCGGGGGAAAGATCGAGTCCGAGATAATCCGCGTCATCGAGAAGGCCACGGTCCTTCAGAACGGCCACAGCCGGACCAAGTCCGCAACCAATGTCTAGGATTTGCCTGGCGTTCAGCTTTTGAAGAGACGTGGTGCTGAGGGACAGCAGCCGATTCAGGTTGAATAACTGCATATCGGAGGCATTTGCATACCGCTCTGCCTCCTGATCATAGGTTTCCCGTACAAGGGACTTACGCACCTCAGAGAGCATTATGCACCTTCACAAGTTGGCTTCTGTAGAGACTTATCCAAGCAGCATCGATCAGCGGCCCCTCGGAAATATAGGCTATACAAGGTCCAATTTGCGATCGTGATTTCATTCAGACTACGGATTTTTTAGGCGGGCTTCCTAAGTACAGCCGCCATAGCGAAAAAGGTGTTTGAGCGCCATAAACGGCTTTGTGAGAATTTGTTACAATGTTAAACTTTGGGCGAAACAGCTTGGGGAAAATCATGCGGAAAGCGTTACGTTTCGGACTGAGTGTAATCCTTATCGCGGCTGGAGCTAAGGGTGCTTTCGCCGACAGCACAGGTGTCACAGACAAGACCATCAAGATCGGCCTTTTTGGCCCTCTGACTGGTGTATCTAGCGCGGCTAAGAAAAATGTGCTGGGCGCGGCCGCCATCTATCAAGACGTAAACGATAGAGGCGGAATTCACGGGCGTAAGATCGAGCTCGTTATCGAGGATGATGGTTGCGACGGGAACAAAGGCATCGCAGCCATGAAAAAATTGATCTTCCAGGATAAGGTCTTCATGGTTCATGGGGCATGGTGCACCGCGGTTGCACTTGCTGTGAAACCCGAGGCAGCGAAAAGCCCAGAGGTTCCCTACATGGTGCTTGGCGCGGCAGGCGCCCAGATCACCTCGACATTTCAGCCAAATCTCTATCAGCCCGTCGCGACAACGGATACCGCAGGAGCCGGAATGGCCAATTTTGCGCTCTCGAAACCGGGCGCAAAAAAAATCGCGGTCATTCGGCACTCGGACGAATGGGGCATGGCCTATTCGGGAGCTGGGATCGCAAGGCTGAAAGAGCGTGGCATCGAACCCGTCATCATTACCTCATTCGAGCGCGGACAAACTGACGCAACCTCCCAGGTTCTAGCGATCAAGCAAACCCAGCCAGATGTAGTCTTGGCGTTCCTGTATCCTGTTGAAATCGCGATATACCTTCGCGAAGCTTATAAATACGGATTGAAGGTCACGACGATTGGGACTACGGCTGCCTCTATTGATGACACCAATAAAAGGATCGGCATCCCGGCGGCTCTAAGTGATGTCTATATGGCTTTCCCCTTGCGGGGCACGATCACATCGCCGGAACTCAGCAAGTTCGCTGACATCTTCAAGAAATACAATCCATCCGAGTCGCTTGACACTATGAGCTTCTATTCAATGGATGGCGCCATAGCGATCGTGGAAGCGCTTCGCAGGATGGGGCGCAACGTCACCCGGGATCGTATGATTGCCGAGCTGAACAGGCTTCGGAATTACGATGGTGGCGTGCAACCGGGCAACATCACATTCACCCCGAACGACCATCGCGGCATCAAGGCGATCAAGCTAATCGGACTGGTGAAGCAAAAGGAGACGCTTTTCGAGAAATATCCTACGGTCAATCAGTAGGCCGATCAGGGCTCAATTGCATCAGGCTCTGCGCATGCAGCAAGGTTGTCGCGCAAGCCCGGTGGCGCTATCCGCGATCTCTTCGGAACAAAAATTAGAGCGCCGCGCGGAATCGCGACTTTCACCTCTCCAGTAAGGGGAGAAGGGGCTTATTTCTTCCTCTCCCTGGAGTGAGGCGGTGTTTCGCCGCTTCCAGCTGAAGGGGGGAGAGCCTTAGCCGGCTAAAGCTGCCTGCCGCGCGGCAAGTTCGGCGTCTTTTGCTCTAACGCGGGCAAGAGCAGGACGCTTTGAAAAGCGTTCGAGATAGGCTTTGAACTCCGGCAATTCCGGTACGAGCTTGAACATGGTCGTCCACCCAAGGCCAGAGCCCCAGATAACGTCGGCGGCCGTGAAGCGTTCGCCTAAAATCCATGGCCCCTTCGCCAACTGCCCCGCCAAGGCCTTCAACATCGTATCGTAGTCGCCGTAAGGCTGCATTGCCGCCGGTCCAGCTTCCCGCTTCATGGCCTTGTCGACAACAGCGGGTTCGAAACAGGCCGCATAAAAAGTAAGCCAGCGCAAATACGGGCCGCGAAGGGGATCATCAATGGCGGGAGCCAACCCGGCCTCCGGAAACAAATCTGCGAGGTAGATAGCGATTGCGACCTGCTCCGTAACGACCACTCCTCCATTCTGGATTGCGGGCACTTTCCCCATAGGGTTTACCGCCAAAAACGCGACTTGGCGGTGCTCCCCCGCCTTCATATTCAGAACCTTGAGATCATAAGGCACGCCGAGTTCCTCTAGCAGAAGCAGGGTTCCTGACGAGCGCGTATTCGGCGAATGGTAGAGCGTTATCTTTTGATTGGTTGCCATGGTCTCCACTTCCTATTCTATTCGGAGTGAACGAGACCTGAAAAATTTGTTCCTTTTCCGCTCTGTGAGCGTGAAGGTTTGGGTACCGCACGATCTTATAGCCTCCGGGGCGTTTGCCTGGGGGGAGACGTGAGCCCGACGTCTTCATTTAGTAAAGGAGGCCATCATGATCCGCGTTGGAATAGGAGGCTGGACCTATAAGCCCTGGCGCGGCAGCTTTTACCCGGCTGGATTGCCCCACTCCCGCGAACTTGAGTTTGCCAGCAATTGCCTCACCACCATCGAGATCAACGGGACATTTTATCGCACGCAGAAGCCGGAGACTTTCCGGAAGTGGGCGGACGAGACGCCGGACAGCTTCGTTTTTTCTCTGAAGGCGCCGCGATATGCGGTCAACAAGCGGATACTCGCGGAGGCCGGCTCTTCTGTTGAGCGCTTTCTTGAAAGTGGGCTGGGGGAATTAGGCGATAAACTTGGCCCAATTCTCTGGCAGTTCGCCCCTACGAAGAAGTTCGACGAATCAGACTTCGAGGCTTTCCTGAAACTCCTGCCCGGAGAGCTGAACGGCAAGCCGCTCCGGCATGCTCTTGAGGTCCGGCATGAGAGCTTCAATTGCCCGCAATTTCTAGCGATGGCGCACAAGACAGGCGCCGCGGTTGTAATTGCCGACTCCGATAGCTATCCGTTGATTTATAGCAGCGGCGCGGCGTTTACCTATGCAAGACTTATGAAGAGCAAGGAGGAAGAACCATCGGGCTATCCTGCGGAGGCTCTGCAAGGTTGGACCAACCAGACCAAAGAGTGGTCCGGTTCCGGCCATGACGTCTTCGTCTACTTCATTAATGGCGCAAAGGAAAGAGCGCCTGCTGCGGCTCAGGCGTTCATGAGTTTGATCGGAAAGGACGCGGATTGAAGTGAAGTCAGGGGGCCGGCCGCAAGATTCGGAGCGGATGACTCAGCGGATGCCGCGAGCTCGATGCTCTAACTTCCATTCTCCAGCCGCTTTCCAAATGACGAAACCAAATCATCTTTTTTGAGAGGTTCGGTCGTCTCCGTTATCGGCTGCGTTACCGTAGAGGACCGCTTCTCCGCTGCCTGCCGTTCCCGTCCCCGGCTCTGAGCTGCGCCGCCCTTCGGCGCCCCCCTTGCATCGCGAATGACGTCTGGATCGTGCTCGTGTACGCTTTGCAGCGGGCCCCCTTTGTTTTCGGCAGAGGACCTCGCCTCATTTTCATCATCTTCGCTGCCTTCAGCGGGACGTTCCCCCTTGCCGGGAGCACCCGTGGCGACGATTACCGCGGCCGGCCGCAATACACGGTCGCCGATCTTGTACCCCGATTGCAGAACCTGCACGATTGTATCGGCCGGAGCATTTGGCACGTCGACCTTTACCATCGCCTCGTGCATATGCGGGTCAAACTTTTCCCCAAGAGGATCGAAACGGGTCACGCCGTGGCGTTCGAAAACCCTTAGCAGCTCGCGCTCCGTTGCCTCCAGGCCTTCGAGCAACGTCTTGAGCGCTGGGCTTTGTTCCAACGGCTCTTTTTTTGCTACTTCGATTGCGCGGCTGATATTGTCGCCGATTGATACGGCGTCCCGGGCGAAGCCGGAAATGGCGTATTTAGAAACATCCGCCCTTTCGCGTTCTGCTCTGCGGCGGAAATTCTCCATCTCCGCTATCGCGCGAAGCAACCTATCGCGAAGATCGGCGTTCTCCGCCTTTAGCTCGGCAGAACCCTTGCTCTGCCCTTCCGCCGCCGTGCCGGCCTGTTGTGCCTTCTCTGCCGGCGCCGCAGCCGGAGAATCATTCTGCTCCGGCCCGCTTGAATTTGCGGACTCGTCCGGTTTGTCGTTCATTGTGCGTGCGCGTTCCCGTTACAATGAGGGACGGATCCTTACCTGATCCACCCCAATCAACAGCTCTATATCGGCGGTTTTGCCGCGATAATCAAGCGAGCACGCGGCTCACAAGCTTGGCTGTATAGTCAACCATGGGGATGATACGCGCATAGTTTAAGCGTGTAGGTCCGATAACCCCAAGCACGCCCACGATCTTGCGATCCTGATCCTGAAATGGCGCAACGATCAGCGACGAGCCGGACAGCGAAAACAGATTATTTTCAGACCCTATGAAAATGCGCACGCCCTCCGCCTTTTCAGCAAGATCCACAAGGTGCAGCAACGCCTTCTTCGATTCTAGATCCTCGAACAGAAGGCGGATCCGGTCAAGGTCTTCCACCGCCTTCAGGTCATCCAGTAGGCGCGATTGTCCCCGGACAATAAGGCTTCTATTATCGTCGCGGCCACCGGACCATTGCGCCAGTCCGCTTCGCACCAGCCGCGCCGTTAGCTGATCGAGTTCCGCTTGGCTCAGCTCCAGTTCTGCTTCGATCCTTTGCCGCGCTTCGGGCAAGGAAGCACCGCGAATCCGGGCGTTGAGATAGTTGGTTGCTTCGGTCAGGGCATGACTTGGCAAGCCTTCCGGCAAGCTAAGCACTCGATTTTCTACACTGCCGTCCTCGCCAGCGAGGACCAGCAACGCCCGCTTCGCGTCGAGGCTAACAAATTCGATATGCTTGATGCGGGTTACCTGCTTCTCGGCCAGCACGACCCCCGCACAGCGGGAAAGCCCCGAAAGCATGTGCCCGGCCTCAGCCAAAACCTCGGACGTTACCCCGCTATTTCCCTCGGCATAACCCCTGAATTGACGATCGAGCTGATCCCGTTCGGCATCCTCGATGCTCACGACCTCGAGGAGGCCATCCACGAAGAGGCGCAAGCCGGTGTGAGTTGGAATGCGGCCGGCGCTGACATGGGGCGCATAAATTAAACCCAAGGCCTCAAGGTCGGACATGACGTTCCTGACCGAGGCCGGGGATAATGTCATGGGCAGGTGGCGGCTCAAATTCCTTGAACCGACCGGTTCACCGGTCTCCAGGTAGGTCTCCACGATACTCCGGAATATCTCCCGGTAGCGTTCGTTAAGCTCGCGCAGGTTGCTCCCGTCTTTAATTTCGAGGGCAGGCACTCGCAGTTCTTGCCGTCTTGACATGGGTGTCCGCAATGCCGTTCTAAACCTTCTTAATCTAGGCTTCGATGCCGCTGACGTCAAACACCTCAATAGTTTGATCCGCGTTACTGGCCAACTCGTATCTTATGCGCCACTCCTCGCGCTTCATGGTGCCAAGTTAAACTTGTGAAGAGCTTTCCATGCGTAAACCGATCACGGATTCGACCGCAAAGATAAGCTCGGCTCAGATACCTTTGGGACTTTATTAGGAAAGCAAATAGGTCTTCTCAAGCCTTGAAAGGCACACCCCTCATCGGCCATATTGCGAGTACGAAATTGCGTATGGGATAGCTGTTGCGGCCAGCCAGGCAGTCGCAGCCTGCGCGGCCCAGTTTTCTGGATGGTTCGAGGAAAGTGCGAGCCCATGTCAAAGAGTGAATTCACAAGTTGGATGTGGCTGGAGGCTGTAAACCGGCTTTCAAAGGCGCAACGCCTCCATCAGCACTTTTTTACGCTTCAGCAAAATAGCGGCGGTCCAGCGTGGGAGCCTCCCGCCGATGTGCTGGAAACCGATACCGAAGTCCTGATTTTTGTTGCCTTGCCAGGCGTAGACCCGGAGAGCGTTGACGCGGTCATCGAAGGCGGAAACCTATGTGTGTCCGGCCGCCGGGTTTTGCCCGAAGAACTGCGAACTGCCCTTATCCATCAGCTGGAACTTCCCCAAGGACGCTTTATGCGGCGCTTGCCTTTGCCGCCGTGCAGTTATACTGGCGTGAAACGGCAGGCCATGAATGGCTGTTTACTAATAAGCCTCCAGAAGTCGGCCTCTTAGAAAATCGGCCCCTCGAACAAGGAGCGCAGATGGATCATCCCAACACGGGAGAAACCCCGGTAGCCGAGGCTAGAACCGGGGAAAGTCCCGCCGCTACGGGCAGCGACTCGAACGCGATCCTTATCCTGCCGGTGCGGGAGACCGTGCTCTTTCCCGGCGTGCTCTATCCGATCTCCATCGGCCGGCCGGTCTCCATCGGTGCCGTGCAGCAGGCCATGCGCGAAGAGCGTCAGATCGGAATTCTGATGCAGCGCGACCCGGAGGCTCTGGAACCCTCTGCGGCGGATATGCATCGCGTGGGGACGATCGCGAATATTGCGCGTTACCTCACTGGGCCGGACGGCAGCCATCACGTGATCGTTCAGGGCATCGAGCGCTTCCGCGTCCTGGACTTCATTCACGAGCGGCCTCTTCTCATGGCCAATGTTGCGCGAATCCCGGAACCCATCCTCACCGGTCCCGAGATTGAAGCGCGTACCTTGCTGCTGCGCCAGCAGGCCATCGAAGCGCTTGAGCTTTTGCCCCAAGTGCCGGCCGAGCTGGTCGCGGCCATGCAAAACGCGCAATCGCCCGCCGCGCTGACGGATCTGACAGCAGCCTACATGGATATCCCGGCAGAGCAGAAGCAGGAACTGCTGGAAACCGTAGACCTGACAGTACGCATGGATAAGGTTTCCCGGCTTCTGTCACAGCGTATCGAGGTTCTTCGCCTAAGCCGGGAGATCGGCCAGCAGACCAAGGCTGTGTTTGATGAACGCCAGCGTGAAGCGGTCCTGCGAGAACAAATGGCCGCGATACAGCGCCAGCTCGGAGAAGGCGATGGGAAGGCGGCCGAGGTCGCCGAACTGAACGAGGCTATCGCCAAGGCTCAAATGCCTCCAGAAGTGGAGGCACAGGCACGCAAGGAGCTGCGGCGCTACGAGCGGATGCCGGAACAGGCCGCCGAGGCCGGGATGATCCGGTCTTATCTGGACACGCTAGTGGAATTGCCTTGGGCGCTGCCTGAGGAAAAGCCTATCGATATTTCGGAAGCACGCCGCATCCTCGAGGAGGATCATTTCGGCCTCGAAAAAATCAAACAGCGCATCATCGAATACCTCGCTGTTCGCAAGCTCGCGCCTCAAGGCAAAGCCCCCATCCTATGCTTTGTTGGGCCGCCCGGCGTTGGCAAGACCTCCCTTGGCCAGTCCATCGCCCGCGCCATGCAGCGGCCGTTCGTCCGCGTGAGCCTCGGCGGAATTCATGACGAAGCTGAAATTCGCGGGCATCGCCGCACCTATATTGGAGCTTTGCCGGGTAATATCATCCAAGCCATCCGCAAAGCCGGTGCCCGCAACTGCGTTATGATGCTCGACGAGATCGACAAGATGGGCCGGGGCATCCAAGGCGATCCGTCGGCGGCAATGCTTGAGGTGCTTGATCCTGAGCAGAACTCGACTTTCCGCGACAATTATCTGGGCGTGCCCTTCGATCTTTCGCGGGTCACCTTCATCGCAACTGCGAACTTGCTCGACACAATTCCTGGGCCGCTACGCGACCGGATGGAAATCATTACCCTCTCCGGTTACACGGAGGAGGAGAAACTGCAAATCGCGCGCCGCTATCTGGTGCAGCGGCAGCTCGAGGCCAATGGGCTCAAGCCGGAGCAAGCAGCGATCGATGATGACGCTCTTCGTCACATCATCCACGATTATACCCGTGAGGCGGGGGTGCGCGCCCTCGAACGCGAAATCGGCAAAGTTTTCCGCCACGTGGCCGTTCGTGTCGCCGAAGCCCCTAGCGGACAGATCCACGTGAGCGCCAGCGATCTTGCTGAAATACTTGGTCCGCCACGCTTCGAAAACGAAGTTGCGATGCGCACCAGCGTTCCCGGCGTTGCCACGGGCTTGGCCTGGACGCCCGTCGGTGGCGATATCCTTTTCATCGAAGCGACCCGGGCACCCGGAAAAGGTCACCTGATTTTAACTGGACAACTTGGGGACGTGATGCGCGAAAGCGCCCAGGCGGCGCTGAGCCTGGTCAAAAACCGCGCATCATCCCTCGGCATTGATCCCGCCATCTTCGAAATAAGCGACATTCATATCCACGTTCCAGCGGGAGCAACGCCCAAGGACGGGCCAAGCGCCGGCGTGGCGATGTTTACCGCCCTCTTTTCCCTCCTCTCTGGCCGGACCGTTCGTAGCGACACTGCGATGACGGGGGAAATCAGCCTCCGCGGCCTGGTGCTCCCGGTGGGGGGCATCAAGGAGAAGGTAACGGCAGCGGCGAGGGCAGGTCTCAAGCGCGTTATGTTGCCCGCGCGCAATCGCAGAGACTATGAGGAAATACCGGACGACACGCGAAAGAGCCTGGAATTCATCTGGCTCGACGATATCGACGGCATCATCGCTGCAGCTCTCGAAGGCAAAAGCGACAGAACACCGGAAAAGGCTTTAGCCGCGGCAGACCGAACCTGACCCTGCCTCGATTAGCTGGCCTGATCGGACGGCTCGGGGCTTTCAGCGGTGAACTCCTTGTCGAGAGCTTCTTCCAGTTCCACAAGGTCGGCCGGAGGGGGCATCCCGAATGCCCGCATCTCGTTGATTTTTTCCTTGAGCTGAATATAGAGTTCAAACCGGTCGTGGGGCGTATCGGCCAGCGTCTGTAGAAGCAAATCTATCTCAGCCTTAAGTGATTCCAGCGCCATACTTGAACCCTCAATGGACGCGCTCGTCCGCTACTGTGGTCTTGATTAGCAGAATGACATTGGTATGCATCAAAAAACTGCCGTCCATTGGCCCTTTTGTCTTTTCCTTGAATATTGTCCGGCGGGCCGAAGCTACAGCCTGGCAGTCTTCTTAACTGAGTAGTCCAGATCTTTACCCGAGAACTCGACAACGAGGTATTTTCGCGTATGCTTAAGAAGTGGTGGCTGCCCGTGGACTAGAACGGCACTTGCCGAGCGGGGCAGTCCGGCTTGGTTGAACATCCAAAACCTCGATCTCTCTAGCTTTCAAAAGGCTGGGCATTCGAAAGCACTCACGCCGGTCAGGGGTATGCACCGGCTTTTTTGAAACTCATAACACAGGCCAAACAAGGGGCCGTTTCTGCCCCCTGCGCAGCGCGGCGCGCGAAGCAAGATCTCCGAAAGGTGTTCAATATGCTTGATAAACCCTTGACAGACACTCGGAAAGGCGGCTCCGGGCAAGAGCAGTCGCCATTCTACATCGCCGCAGCTGGCGCGCCTTCGCGCCCGCGTTGCACCTTGAAGCAGGATGACTGCTTCGCCATCCTCGATCATTATGGCGATATAGGCTCCTCCTCAGATGGTGCGGGCGGCCTCTTCGCCAATGACACTCGCCACCTCTCGCGCTTGGCATTGACCTTGAACGGGCAGGAGCCGCTCCTCCTAGGGTCGACCATCCGCGACGACAACCTCAATCTCCGGTCCGATTTGACGAACCCCGATATTCAATCGGAAAAGGGGATCGTCCTCTTGAAGGACACGGTGCACCTCGGGCGCACTATTTATCTTTACGACAATAGTCTTTGCGAACGCAGCGCTCTCATGAATCACGGCGCGACCCCGGTTCAACTCGATGTTGCCATTGATTTCGACAGTGATTTTGCCGACCTTTTCGAGGTCCGCGGCATGCATCGCCCTGCTCGCGGAACGCTTCAGAAAGAGGTGAAGGCGTCAAACCAAGTTGTCTTAACCTATACGGGCCTTGACCGCAAAGTCCGCCGGACGACATTGACCTTCGATCCGGTTCCAGATGAGCTTACCACATCCAGGGCGCGCTATTCTCTGACGCTTGAACCGCATGCGGCCTGGCGGCAATTTGTCTCCGTCTCTTGCAATGGTCATAGCAACCCGGCGGCGCTGTCTTTTCTTCGCGGGTTGCTTAAGGCGAGGCGCGACCTCATCGGCAGCACATCTGCGGTCGCCACCATTCAGATCGCAAATACGGTATTCAACGAGACAGTCTGCCGCTCGCTGGCCGACCTTAGAATGCTAATGACGTCAACGCCGGACGGAAAATATCCGTATGCCGGCATTCCCTGGTATTCGACGACATTCGGCCGCGACGGCATCATCACGGCAATGCAGCTGCTCTGGCTCGACCCCTCCATCGCCAAGGGTGTTCTGCAAAGGCTAGCTCGCTACCAGGCTCACGAAGACGATGCCGCTTCGGACGCGCAGCCGGGCAAGATCCTCCACGAAATGCGGCGCGGCGAGATGGCCGCGCTGGGCGAGGTTCCCTTCGGCTTGTACTACGGCAGCGTCGACGCCACGCCGCTGTTCGTTCTGCTCGCCGGTTTATACGTGCAGCGGACGGGCGACTACGCCTTTCTCCGGCAAATTTGGCCGAACATCGAACGCGCTCTCGAATGGATCGAAGGTCCCGGAGACCTAGATGGCGACGGCTTTGTCGAATACGCACGTGCAACGCGGCAGGGATTGGTAAATCAGGGGTGGAAGGATTCTCACGACGCGATATTTCATGCCAATGGTGATTTGGCTGAGGGACCGATCGCGCTCGTCGAGGTACAGGGATATGTCTATGCAGCGCTGAGCGCCGCCGCGGATTGCGCAAGGAAACTCGGACACCTTGGCCAGGCAGAAACTCTTGCCTCCAAGTCCGCTAAGCTCCGGCAGCGTTTTGAGGACGCCTTCTGGTGCGAAGACCTGGGCACTTACGCTCTTGCCTTAGATGGGCATAAGCAGCAATGCCGGGTTCGCACCAGCAATGCAGCTCACACCATGTTCACGGGGATCATGGCACCTGAAAGAGCGCGGCAAGTTGCGGCGGATGTGATGCGTCCTTCATTCAATTCAGGGTGGGGCATAAGAACGGTCGCGACCGGTGAAGCCCGGTTCAATCCAATGTCCTATCATAACGGCTCGATTTGGCCGCACGACAACGCGCTGATTGCTTCCGGTATGGCGCGCTACGGGTACGGCGAAGGCATCGAGACGATATTCAATGGGATGATGCAGACCGCTGCCTATATGGAGCAGCGGCGGCTGCCTGAACTTTTTTGCGGCTTTCCGCGCCGCCGCAGCCGCGGGCCAACTCTGTACCCCGTGGCTTGCTCACCGCAGGCATGGGCGAGCGGTGCAGTATATCAACTTGTGCAGGCCATTCTTGGACTTGAATACGACCTTGCCACAAATGCAATCAGGCTTCGAAATCCGGCCATTCCGCTGTCTGTAGGAGAACTCACCATACGTAATCTCACATTGGGGGATGCCGCGATTAGCTTTACAATCCGGCCGGAGTCCAACGGTACGATTTCGCTCGGTGTCCTGGAGTTTAGCGGTAACATAAAGGTCTCGGTAGTCTTCGGCGGCCCGGACTACACCGCCAGCTGAGCACCACTTCGCATTTGCGGAATAGTGAGGCCCCGTGCTGCGTTTAAAATTACTTGGGTGCGGCGATGCCTTCGGATCCGGCGGCCGTTTCAATACCTGCTTCATGGTGCAGCGCGGGCAGCGTAGCTTTCTTATCGATTGCGGCGCTTCCGCGATGATCTCAATCCGCCATTTCGGCGCAGACCCCAATGACATCGCCGCAATTGTGTTTTCCCATTTACACGCCGACCATTTTGGCGGATTGCCATCGTTTATTCTCGATGCCCAATTGGTCAGCCGCCGTACGAGCCCGCTCGTTATTGCTGGGCCCGAGGGACTGGGTACGAGGCTGAACGCGCTTATGGAGGCGCATTTTCCGGGTTCGTCGAAAGTGGAGCGGAAATTCCCGATCAATCTCGTTGAGCTGCTGCCCGGACAGCCAACCAATATTGCGGCCGGCGATTTGACCGTGACAGGTCACGCAGTCCTTCATCCCAGCGGCAGCCCATCCCTGGCGATCCGGCTCGAATGTGACGGGAAGATTGTAACTTACACTGGGGATACCGAGTGGGTCGATACCCTGCTCGCCGCCGCCAGTGGCGCGGATCTCCTAATAGCCGAAGCCTATTATTTCGACCGGAAAGTCCGGTTTCATTTGGACTATGCCACGCTGAAGGAAAAGCTGCCGCTCATGAATGCAAAAAGGGTGCTGCTAACACATATGTCGCCCGAGATGCTGAGCCGGGCCACGGAAGTTCTGGATTGCGAGGTAGCCAGCGATGGGCTCGATGTCGAGATCACTTGATCCCGCGCTGCTAGTGGGAAAGAATTTTCGAAAGGAAGAGCTGCGCACGCTCTGACCGCGGCTTTGAAAAAAAGCTGGCCGTGGTGTCGTCTTCCACGATCTCGCCCTTATCCATGAAAATGACGCGGTTTGCGACCTTCCGCGCGAACCCCATCTCGTGCGTAACGACCATCATAGTCATGCCGTCCTGCGCAAGCTCAACCATCACATCCAGCACCTCGCTCACCATCTCTGGATCGAGAGCGGATGTCGGCTCGTCGAAAAGCATTGCAATTGGGTCCATTGCGAGAGCCCGTGCAATGGCCACGCGCTGCTGCTGACCACCGGATAATTGGCCCGGATATTTGGGGGCCTGGTCGGCAAGCCCGACGCGATTGAGAAGCGCTTTCGCCTTGGCCGTCGATTCCGCTCTGCTGCGGCGCAGCACTTTTCGTTGGGCAAGGCAGAGGTTTTCCATAATGGTAAGGTGAGGGAAGAGCTCAAAATTTTGAAAGACCATACCGATCCGGGCGCGCAGCGCCGGCAGGTTCGTGGACGGATCATTCACCTTGATGCCGGTGACGTAGATGTCGCCCTTCTGGAAAGGCTCCAGGGCGTTTACGCATTTGATGAGTGTCGATTTGCCGGAGCCGGAAGGGCCGCAGATCACGACAACCTCTCCCTTTTCCACCTTCGCCGAGCAATTGGAAAGAACCTGAAATTCAGGAGTGTACCATTTGCTAACGCCAAGCATTTCAATCACAGGCGTTGCTTGTGATCTCTGTGCTACTGCGGAAGATACCGCCGTTGCGGTCGCCGTCATGGTTGAAATGACCTCACCGGATGATCGCCGTGCGGGCTTGCGTGTGCCGCACTGCCGTTGATGCAACGAAGGAGATGACGAAATAAACTGCAGCCGCGAAAAGATACAATTCGGTCAAGCGGCCGTCGCGCTGACCGATTTTGCCGGCGATCCCAAGGAAATCGTTCAAGGACAAGACATAAACGAGAGAAGTATCCTGAAAAAGCACAATCGTCTGCGTTAGCAGCACCGGCAGCATATTCCGAAAAGCCTGCGGCAAGACAATATGCGCCATGACCCGCCAATAACTAAGGCCCAGCGCATAGCCCGCCGATACCTGTCCTTTTGGCAGAGACTGGATTCCGGCGCGCATGATTTCTGAGAAATAGGCGGCTTCAAAAATAGTGAAAGTAATGAGTGCCGATAGGAAGGGATCGATTGTAATGGGCCGCTCAGAGTGGGCGGCAGCTTGCGCGATATAAGGGACGAGGAAGTAGAACCAGAAAATCACAAGTAAGAGCGGGAGGGAGCGGACGAGGTTTACATAGGCGGCAGCGAATTGCGGAAGTGGTGGAAGTCCCGATAATCGCATCATCGCGACAAGCGTACCGAGGATAGTCCCAAAGAGTGCCGCCAAGAAAGTGAGCTTCAGCGTGAAGACCATACCTGTCATGAACAGGTAGGGCGCGGCTCTTATGATTGCGTCGAAATCGAAATTGGAAAACATCCCCGCCTCCGGCTCTATTTTCCAACGATAAAGCCGGGCACGGCCAGCCGGCGTTCGAAAAAGCGCATCAGATAGGTCACGGCAATATTCACCGCGAGATAGATCAAGGTTGCGGCAGTGAAAGCCTGAAAAGTCTGGAAGGTGTAGCTGTCCATATTCCGGGCCGCCTGCGTCAGCTCAGCGACTCCAATCGTCAGCGCTACCGAAGAATTCTTGATCGTGTTCAGAAGCTCGGAAGTCAGCGGCGGGAAAACAATCCGGTAGGCCATGGGCAAGAGTATGTGCCGGTAGGTCTGGAGGGTCGTCAGCCCTAGCGCGGTTGACGCCATTTTCTGCCCGCGCGGCATCGAGCCGATGGCTGCGCGAAGCTGCTCGGCGACGCGGGCCGACATATAAAAGCCTAGGCCAATAGCGGCGGTATAGAAATTAGCGTAGGGGAGTTGTTTGAGCCAGAGCCCCGCGTCTCGCTGCAAAAGCTCGGGCAACACGAAATACCACACGAATAGCTGCGCCAGGAGCGGGATATTCCTGAAGAATTCGACATAAGCCCCGCTTAGCCGTCTCGCCAGCGGCGATGGTAGAGTTCGAAAAACGCCTACGATAGAACCGAAAACCAGAGCGACGGCGGCTGCGATTGCCGAGATCTTAAGCGTCAGCTCAAGGCCGAGCAAAAGTGTATATGCGTAAGTTCCCGTGCCTTCGGCTGAATCTTGCCAGAATACGCTGAACCAGTTCACAATAGTCTGCACGGCTTGACGCCACCACGTTTAAGAAAGCCTCACGCTACTCGCGCTTCATTTCAAAGCTACCTAATGTATGCGTCAGGGTCTGGGGAATCGATCGGGCTTTCAAACTGCTTTTTGAGGCTGGAGCTGAGCGGTAGATTGAGATTGATGCCCTTCGGCGGGATCGGGCTTTCAAACCACTTCTTATAGAGCGCCGGGCCTTCTGCCTTGAAAACCGCTGCCGTTGCATCATCGACAACCTTCTTGAAGGTTGGATCGTCTCTACGAAGCACAATTCCGTAGGGCTCCGCTTTGGAAAAGGCGTCGGTCGAGATCACGTAAAGGCTTGGGTCTCTCGCATTGGCAACAAAGCCAGCTAGCAGGATGTCGTCCATGATGAAGGCCACAGCCCGGTCAGTCTCGACATTAAGGAAAGCTTCGGCATGATCCTTGGCCGAAAGGATAGTCATGCCAAGGTGCTCTGCATTGTTTCGTTCGTTGGCTTGTTTGATGTTCGTGGTCCCAGCCGTCGAAACCACCGTCTTACCCTTAAGATCGGCAATGGATTTTATGTTGCTGGATTTTTTGGTGACGTATTTGCTCTCGGAAAGGAAATGAGCATTTGTGAAAGCAACTTGCTTGGCACGCTCGGCATTATTGGTGGTAGAGCCGCATTCAAGATCAACGGTGCCATTGGCAATCAATGGAATGCGTGTTGAGGACGTGACCGCCACGTAATTTGTCTTGATATTTTCGTCCTTGAGTTCCTTCTTCACCGCTTCAACAATTTTCGCGCAGATGTCCATGGCAAAGCCAACGGGCTTGTTGTTCTCGTCGAGGTAGGAGAAAGGGATCGAGGTTTCCCGGTAGCCAATGGTGACTGTGCCCGTATCTTTTATTTTCTTAAGCGTGCCCGTAAGTTCGTCCGCTTGCGCAAGCGCTGGGACTGCCAGCACGGTTAGCCAGATGAGAAAACGCGTGATGCCCATTGGATATAGCTCCACAATAAACTCATAAGAAATTGATAGGGCACGAGCGGAACAATGCATAGCAAATTCTAGCGGCATGCTCACCTGGGAGAAAGGAAATGGCCCTTTCAATGGCCGTGGTCACGGTAAGCCTGGCATTAGCTGATTTGGATCAAAAGAGTGAAAAGCGAGTAGGCTGCCGGTGAGGCCTCGCCCTTAACATCAGGATCAATGCGATGGAAATTCGCCCTCCCTACCTTCTCTTCATCGGAGATGCTCGGGACCAGCTTGCCGCCAAGACCGCCCAGGGCATCCTCGACTGGCGGCGCGAATGGTGCGTGGGCCAGCTCCGCCTGCCGGGTTGCAAGGCGGATCTCAAGATTCAGGACCGCTCTCCCGCCGAAGCGGCGAGGACCGGCGCGAAAACCATGATCATTGGGGCTGTTAATGCCGGCGGCATTCTGCCGGATAGCTGGACCGAGGTTATTGTTCAAGCTCTTGAGGCTGGCCTGGATGTTGCGAGCGGCTTACACGCGCGGCTTTCGTCCAAACCCGCAATTGCTGAGGCCGCCCGGCGGCTCGGACGTCAGCTCTTTGATGTGCGCCACGCCGATCAGCATTTCGAGACCGGAAAGGGCATCAAGCGCAGCGGAATGCGCCTCTTGACCGTGGGTACGGATTGCTCTGTCGGCAAAAAATATACTGCGCTCATGCTGGAGCGCGAGATGCGGGCTAGAGGCTTCGATGCAGACTTCAGGGCAACGGGGCAAACAGGCATTTTCATCTCAGGGCGCGGCATCGCCATTGACGCGGTCGTAGCTGATTTCATCTCGGGCGCCGTCGAATGGATATCTCCTGCTGCGGAGCCGCATCATTGGGACTTGGTTGAGGGGCAAGGCTCCTTGTTTCATCCTTCGTTTGCTGGCGTTTCGCTGGGCCTGCTGCATGGCTCCCAACCGGACGCTTTCATCGTCTGTCACGAGCCTCAACGCAGCACCATGCGAGGCGTTTCGCATCCGCTTCCAACCATCCAGAATGTGATCGATCTGACGATCCGCTGCGGGGCGCTGACAAATCCGGGTATCAGGCCGGTTGGCATCTCTATAAATACCGAGGCGCTGGATGAAGAGTCCGCAATGGATTATCTGGCGAGAGCGAGTCAGGACCATTCACTGCCAGCCACCGATCCAATGCGATTTGGTATGAGCGCGATCGTCGATCGCATTGCCGCGGATTTTCCCAAGACGCTCTCCCGCGGCTGGCCAGAATGACGATGCGGCATCTAAGAGTGAGCGTCGAAAGCTGGCCCATCGCCGGCACGTTCAGGATCTCGCGCGGCGGCCGCACTGAAGCTTGCGTTGTTGTAGCGTCTATCGAGGAAAGAGGCGTCACAGGGCGAGGGGAATGCGTTCCATATGCGCGCTACGGCGAAACGGTGGAGGGTGTTGCTGCGCAGATCCAAAGTATGGCGGACGCAGTTTCGGAAGGTGCGTCGCGGACAGACCTCCTGACGCTAATGCCAGCGGGAGCAGCTCGAAACGCGTTGGATTGCGCGCTGTGGGACCTCGAAGCCAAGCTTTCCGGCGAGCGGGTCTGGTCCCTAGCGGGAATTCGCGCGCCGGAAGCAGTGACGACGGCCTTCACGCTCAGCCTTGATACTCCTACGGCGATGGAGGCCGCGGCGGCAAAAGCAGCAGAGAGGCCAATTCTCAAAGTAAAGCTTGGAGGCGAGGGCGATCCGGATCGCATCGCTGCGGTTCGGCGAGGGGCGCCGCGCGCCATGCTCATAGTCGACGCGAACGAAGCTTGGGACGAGGCATCGCTCGAAGCTAACTTCGCGGCCTGCCATGCCGCAAATGTGAAACTGATCGAACAGCCCTTACCGGCCGGCGAAGATGATATTCTGGCGACTATCGGCTCGATGCGCCGGGGCATTCCAGTCTGTGCCGATGAGAGCCTTCACACTTCCGCCGACCTGCCCCACGTCGCGAACCTCTATCAAGCCATTAACATCAAGCTCGACAAAACAGGTGGCCTTACTGCGGCGCTGGAGCTCGCGAAGGCAGCGCGGGGGCAGGGCCTGGCGACAATGGCGGGGTGCATGGTCGGTACCTCTCTCGCCATGGCTCCCGCCCTTTTGATCGCAGCTGGCGCCGATTTCGTGGACCTTGATGGCCCCTTGCTACTTGCCCGCGACCGCGAACCCGGACTTGTCTTCGAGGGCAGCGTAATCCATCCTTTCGGTGCGGATCTTTGGGGTTGAAAAGGTATCGTTGTCTAAGGCGATGGGCTGCAGCAGGTCTCTCACGGGTTGCTTGAAGATCCCGGATTTGTTATCACTGGCCGCGATGTGCGCTCATCCGCACCTTGCTTGCCGGCTTAGCACAGTGGTAGTGCAGCGGTTTTGTAAACCGAAGGTCGGGGGTTCAAATCCCTCAGCCGGCACCAATAAAAAGCAATAAAAACAGTAGCATAACGCAAACCTGCCAAGAACTTAGTTCCGCAACACTAGACAGCGGAACGCCAGCGGAACTAAAAATCACAATCGGCGTCTGCACCTGCATGCGCCCGGTGCTCATCGCGAATGGGGTGGCGCTATGATCGCCAGCGAAGCCCTTGATCGCCACGAACACACTTCAAGACAGGCTGATCTCTCGGCCATTCCAGACAATCCACCTTGGCTTGTCATCGGATGGTATACGCCGGACTACGAACCATGGGCGTCGCGCTTCGCAGATAGCCTCAGGGCGTGTAGGGCACCGCATGAACTCCAATGCGTTGAACGGTCCGGAGGCTGGGAAGAAACAACCCGCCTAAAACCTAAGATTCTGCTCGGCTTCATGGACAAATTCCGGCGGCAAACGCTGATCCTATCCGATGTTGACGCCACCGCAACCGGCGACCTGACGCCGCTTGCCGATCTTGACTGTGACGTTGCCCTGAACCTCGCGGCGAAGAGACTGCGCGGGCGCCACATGATCGTGGCGAGATCCGGAACTATGGTTCTTCAGCCTACCAGCCGGACCGTCGCCCTTGTGGAAACCTGGGTACGCTTGCAGAGGATCCGCGTTATGGCGACACAGACGAAAGCTGCCTCGCGGCTGCGCTCGCTTCAATCGATGGCCTTCGCATCCTGAACCTTAGCTATCATAGCCCGCTTGGCGAATTGATCGAACATGGCAACGCCAGTAAGGGGCGGCGCAAGGCCAATCATGTAAAGCGGCTCCTGGTAAGCCTTCTCCCCTGAGACCACGGGTTATTGAAGGCGGCCCTCGCCACCTGAAACAAAATCGGCGCCGGAACCGGAACAGATTGCGCCTAGCCTCCCGCGAATGGGGTGGCTTAAGCAATCTCAGGCCGCCCGTATTTCGCAAACAGGATGTTAAGCGCCTCAAGAAAGAGATCCTGCTGCGGCTTCTTATGGTGGAAGGCAATCTCCTTGAGCTGTTCGGCCACAAGCGGATCAACCCATATGGTGACGGCCTTCTTGCCGCGGCGTGAGGGCGGCAGATCGTAATTCGTGGCTGGTATGCCGCCTGGAGGTGTCGTTGTCTTTCCTGAGACGGCCTGCAGCTGCTCAAGCAGGGTCTTGCTTTTCTCGTTCATGACGCAGCCTTTTCCTTCACGGTCACCAGAGGATCGAGCGTATTAAGGAAACCCCATACATCGCGGATCTCTTGCGCGGCCAGGCTGCGCGCCTCCGATTCGGTGACGCCCTTGCCAGGCGCCGATCGCCTTCACATAGGCGGTACGCTGACAAAGATATGCCGGTGAAGGGGAAACCTTGACGCCAAAGCTTGATGCGGCGATCTCCGCCTCACTATAGGCCGCCTCCTGGCCCTTCCCAGGCGTGATGCCATTCACGACGCAGACGGCAGCTTCAAGCTTGCCCGCCTGCTCGATGAGGTGGACGGTATCTTTGAGAGCGAGGAGATCGAACAGGCTGGGGCGCACCGGCGAGATGATGAGGCTTGCAGCCCGGATCGCGGCAAGAGTTGGCGCCGCGAGCGTTCCCTTGGTATCGATGATCAAAAGCGAGACATTGAGCGCAATCGCCCCATCCTTGACCTTCTGCAGGTTCTCGGGGGCCACCGGCAAGACGGCAGGACTATCCCCGCCCCGGATCGCATGCCAGCCTGGAGCGGAGCCCTGCCCGTCGAGATCGGCAATCACCACGCGCTCGCCGCATTGGACCGCGTAGCAGGCAAGGTTCGTGGCGATCGTTGTTTTGCCAACGCCGCCCTTTTCGGAGACCATCACCCAGGTGCGCATTATCTGTGTTCTTCCATGTTTACATGATGGTTTACATATTGACATAGCCTCGGTCAAGCATCATAAATCGATCCAGACGATTGTCCTGCTGTTTTGCACAAGTATCAGATAGAACGGCGTTTTTCTCTTTCCTGATTGTCCTGCGTGCGTCCTGATTGCCGCGTTCGAAGCGTAGGAACTTCCTGAATTCGTCCTGACGAAGGTCCACCAAGCATGATCCGCGCATTCTTCAGATTGCCAGTGCTCGGCTGCGTCGCGGCTTCTGCGGCTTTTGCCTTCGAGTTCGGCTGGACGCGCGGAGCGTCCGTTCCAAGTCAATGGACCTATGCGCTGGTCGCCGTCGCCCTCGATCTCCTAAAGGCAGGGCTGCCCCTGATGGCAACGGAGGATTCGACGGACCGCAAGCACGCGAAGGCAGCGGCCGAGTGGTTCGTCTTTACCTGGCTTACCTGCCTGTCTCTTTGGTGCGCCTATGGCGTCGCAGCGGTACAGCTCGCGGAGCATATGAGCGGCAAAGAGGTTGCGGCGGTAACGCGGCAGGAACGGCAAACGGCGCTCGAAAGGCTCAGAGAAGAGCGCAGCAAGATCCCAGGCTTTACGCCAACGACGGCCGAAGCGGTTGAAGCTCAAGAAACCCTTGCGAAAGCGGCAAGCGATCAGGCCAAGGCCGAATGTGAAAGACGTGGCCAGCGCTGCCGGGATCGCGAGGCGGATGAGCGCTCAGCTCTAAGCTCTCTTGCCGCGCTCAAATCGAACAAGGCGTTGACGGAGAGTGCTGCTGCGCTCGATGCCAAGATTGCTGCGGCCGAAAAAGCTCTCGGAGAGGTCGATCTGAAGCAGGCCACGAAGGAGGCGGATCCGCAAGTGGCGAGCATGGCCAATGCCATCAATGTTGACCGCAGGCTGATTTCGTTTTTCTCACTCGCTGTTCTTGCCATCGCAATCGAGATGGGCAGCGGGCTTGGGGTGTGGTTCGCCTTTGGTCACACGCCGCGCCGGAAGGAGAAACCTGCAAAAGCTACTCCGCAAGCCGCTCCTGCCCATGAGACGCCTACAAAGGCGCGTGAGCGGTTCTTTGCCGAGTGCGTGCTGGAGAGGCGGGGAAAGCGCTTGACCAGCTCAGTGGTCTATCTGACCTACGCTAAGTGGTGCGCTGAGAATGAGGTCACACCCATGTCGCCGCAAGCTTTTGGCCGGGGCGGTCCCTGGAAGAAGAAGGAAAAGACCGGCGGCAACGTCTATTACCTCAATGCCGCGATGAAAGA
>CAWFHI010000003.1:0-163151 GCA_963815605.1 uncultured Alphaproteobacteria bacterium
GAATGCTCGGAGTAGTTGAGCCCTACGAGAAGCTTCTGCGTCTCCACAGGAGCCTTGTGAAACTCGACGATGAACTCCTCGGACTTCGCGACTTTCGTTGCCGCCGCGAGGATCTTGATCGCCTCCTCGCACACGAATAGCTCGTAAGCGCCGAAGCTCGGGCCCCAACCGTCTTTCTTCATGAAGCGCCGCATGCGATCCTGGAACATGAGAGGCATCGCCGCGATGCGGTCGAGCGTCTTTGGGAGATCGGCCTCCCACGCTGCCGTCTTCTTCGCGGTGACCTCTGCCTGCTCAGCGACGAATGCGGCCTCGGCTTCGGCCTCGGTCTGGTACCTGCCAAGCGCGGCGAGACGGCCGTTCTTGACGAGCCCCATGCCGCGTACCTGATAACCGAGCCCGCGCCCAAAGAGTCGAATCGTATCGCCGACGGCTGGTTGAATTCCCGCCAGCGCCGTAAGACCAATTGACAGGCCGTCCTCGAATGTCATGTGATCGGGCGTGATCTCGGTGATGATCTTGTCCGTGTACTGCTTGTCGCGGACTGCTGCTAGTCGAATGGGTTTCATGATTGGAGGTTCCTTAGTTGAGGGCATAGAGGACTACGACCGCGTAGCCGCGTGACAGGAAGTGTTCTTCGTACTCGAGCGCGAGCACGTGGGAGGTGAACTCGCCCCGGTAGGTGGCGCGAGCAGGGTGACAGGCGAGCACGAGAATCATCGGCGCACCGCGTTTCGCTTCTTCGAGCCAGCCTTCACTCGTTTCGCGCGTGCCCGACGCATCGTGCCCATGACCCGCGCGACGTCTGCGTCGATCTGCTTTCGCGCGTCCTCGCGGTAGTGGATCTTGAAAATTCGGCCGCACTCGTGTTCAAGCCTCGCGGGCTTCTCTTTGAGCAAGTCTCTCGCGTGAACATGCGACCCGGTCAGCACAGGTTCGCCGCATATTTCACATGTCTCGCGGTGACGGTCCTCTACGTCGATCAAGAAGTTGGGGTCAATACGCACGAATCTCCCGCCGATGAGTTTCGAGACGTCGAGGTAGATGCGCATGCCTTTGGAGATGATGAAGGCTCTCATCGGCTCGCCCTCTGTGGAAGCTTCACGTCGACGAACCGCACGACCTTGCGCGCCAACCGCATCGGCGCTTCGCAGTGGTGAAACTCGTGGCTGTCTTCCAGTTGGAAGTAGTCGCCAGCGTTCGCGCTGAACACCGCGTCGCACACGCGGCAGAGAAGGGCCGGGCCGCCGGGGCCGCGCTGGTTGACGAGATCGGCTTTGGTGATGGGTCTCATGGCTCTTAGACGGTCCTCGCGTCGCGGAATTCATCGGTCACGTCGATCCCGAACTCGAAGCTCAGCGCGAGCCCGGTCCGCGCGACGTCGACCGCGATGGCGACGAGTGCTTCGTGCTCACGGCTTTTCACGAGCCCGGCGGTCTCGAGCTTGTTCGCAGCCTGCCCGGCTTCGCGGGCGAGCGCGAAGAGCTTGTCGAGGATGGGTTTTGCGGTGTTCACGGCTCCTCGAAGCGCGTGCCGGTCCACCAGGCGAGCCGATGGCTCTTCGGGTGCCCGTGCGCCTGCATGTTGTTCTGGAGCATCTCGCCGCAATCGGCGCACGCCCACTGACCGTTCGCGGTGTCGGTCTTCGGCGCGATCGTGCAGGTCTCGTTGGTGAGGAGCACGCGCATCATCGGGAAGTCTCGCCGCATGCGCGCAGCTGCCTTCGCCGTGATCCGCTCGCCGGCCAGCGCGACGCGGCGTTCGGCTTTCGTGGAGGCCGCGCTCACGTGTCCTCCTCGACGTCGGCGTCTTCGTTGACGTACGACCATGCACCGACGCGGTTGCCGTTAGTGTCCCGCACGATCCCTTCGACCTCCTCGTCGCTGACATCGATCTCCGCGACGCGTCGCGAGAGCGAACGCAGCGCGAGGCCGATATCTTGCGGGCTATTCATCGCCTCGTTGCCCAGCTTGATCTCCAACTTGAACGTACCCATCGTCATTCCCCTTCGTGTGTGGTCTCATCAGGCGCCGACTGACGGCGCGACGGCTCGGGCTTGTCCCTTCGCGGACTCGTATGACCGAACCGTTTCGACCTGGTAGGCGCGATTACGAGCCGCGCCGCATGCTGAAGCCTCCCGGGTTTCGTTTGGGGTTACCTGTTAGACGGAGCGCCCCGTCAGTTATTCACTCGTACTGCGGGCCGTACACCGGGCGGGGCACGCCTCGGTTATCCTCACGCCACTGCGGCACGATCCTATTGCACGCCGCTTCCTCCAGCTGGCGCGCCGTCCACTCATCGGGCAGGAAGTCCCATCCGGACGACTCGCAGGCGGACGCGATGCGAAGAAGCTCCTCCGCGGAGAAGAGCTGATTGATGCTCTCGTTGCAGCGGTCGAACAAGCTCGCGGCGTAGCGGATCAAGTCGACGCCTCGGCGATGGCCGACCGTGTCGTCGGATGCCTCGTCGGTACGGGCTTCGAACTCGGCGCTCAAGTCTTCGGGTCGCGTTTTCACTCGACGTCCTCCTCGGCATGCACCACGTAGACGTCGCGCTCGTACCGTACGCTCGTGAGCCCCTGCTCCCCCGTAGCCTTGTCGTAATCCCACGTGTTCGTCTTCTTCTGCGCGCCGCACCGCAGACACGCCTCGTGGATGATGACGCCCCCGCCGTTGCCCCAGACGCCCGGGTTCTCCTTCAACCCGCCAACGAGATCGTGCCGAGAGGACCAAGTGTGACCTTCGGCGTCGACGCATGAAGGCTCTTCGGGATAGATAGTGACGCTCACCGATCCGAGTTCTTCGCCCGCCGCGTCGAAGATCCGGACGCGGACCCAGAATGTCTGTTCGGGCTCATGCCAGTCGCCGTCGCGGACCCATTCGGCCGCTGTCTCGCGGGCCGCGTCGAGGTTGTCTGCCTCGATCGTCGTCTCGCACTGGTCGTCTCTGAGAGTGTAGGTGTTCACTTGATCGTCTCCGTTTCCAGAATGTGATTGCTCATCGTCGGCCGATGGGGCCGATGGATCTTCATGAAGCGCAGCACGTCGTGGGCGGTGAGCCGCTGGCCCTCGACGGCGCGTACGCCGGAGGCGCAGACGTGGCAGTGCAGGTGCGTCCAGGCAGACAGAGGCGGGCTCATGGTGAATCGTCCTTGCAGGAGTCGATGAGTTTCTCGTATGCGCGGGCCCGTTGGCGCGCCGCGCGGATGCCGCCGAAGTAGTAGACGGAGAGCGTGTAGGCGACCGCGAACGCGACCACGAGCACGACCCACGCGACGGCCCTCACTTGTCGCCCCGTCGTAGCGCCGAGACGCATCGCGGACACTTATGGGCCAGAGGCACGGCTGCGAAGGCGCTCTCGCGCTCCCACGTGTGGCCCGGGGGCCATTCGAACGGGAGTCCCTTAGGCGTCCGGCAGAGTGACACGCCGAAGCGGAGAACGTGGACGATCTCGCCGCGCTTGTACTCGCGGCGCGGCGCAGTGGGCGGGCGACTTGAGGCGCTCATGGATCCCTCGGCGCCACTTCGGCGTCCGGCACGACGCGCACGACGTGGTCGAGCGGGATAACGTGCTCTTGATGAAACCACGGGCCCGTCGGGCTCCAACGCACGTCGCACGAGGCGCGCACGTTCACGCGCCCGACGCGCACGACCCGAAAGAGGCCGCCGTAGAAGACACGGCTCGTCGTGTCGCGACACTCGATCCACGCGCCGGGCGTCAATGTCTTCTTGTCGATCACGACTCCTCCAGGGCTGCGAGCTCACTCGCCGCGTTCTCGAGTTCGGCGTTCAGCTGATCGAGCGCTTGCGCACACATGTCGGCGTAGTACATGCACGCCTTGAAGTCTGCCTCGTCGTCATAGGAGCAACATCCGAGGTTGACTCGGCCCTCGTGTTCCCTCCACGTCGCCGTGACGAACACGGTGCACCAGGCCCACACGTCGCCCTGGTCGAGACGCTTGATGATCGCGTCTTCGCATTCACGATCCGCCTCGTCGTCGCCCGAGGCGAACGCGCCGCGGACGGGGATCTCCTCGTACTCGACGGTGATGGTAAAACGTACGTCGGCGGGGGTGAGTTTGCGGAGTTTCACTTGTCGTCTCCCTTCTTCTCTTTGACGGCCGTTACGCCGAGCGATTCAAAAAACGCCGTGCAATCCTCGTGGTCGCGGTAGTCGTGCGCGACACGCGCGAGCGCAGCGGTGAAGTCCGCGGCTCCGAAGAGCATCGAGCATCCGGACGGCAACGTGAAGCACCAGGCATCGACGCCTTGCGGGTACAGCTTGCACCCATGGCCCTCCTCGCGGCGTTGCGTTGCGACATAGGCAACATCCGCGATGATCTCGGCGATGGCAGCTGCACGGGTGGGTTGAGTCGACGTGAAGCGACCATCCGAGTTCGTGTAGCGCGCATCGAACACGCGCGCCTTGCGCTTGCCGTACGCGTAGATCGAGCGGGGCGTGACCTCGATGTCTTTGGGGTTCATCGCTCATTCTCCTTTGATGCCTCTTCGACGGTCTAGTCTTCTCGGCGATTCAATCCGAGAAAACCTTGCCGCCCTCCACGTACAGGTTGAACTCGCCGAACGTCTTGCACGCGTCGGTGAGACGATCGCCCGGCTCACCGAGACCACGATCCCAGAAGCCCGCCCCGTGGCCGTTGCGGGTCAGCCAAAAGTCGTGGCCGGCGCGCGCCTCGGTGTAGCGAGACGTCTCGTACCGCCCGAGTCGGCCCATGACGCTCGCGAGGAGTTCGGCGTTGCTCTCGCGGAACAGGCGGCAATCCGCGATCATGATCTTCAGCGTGCGATCGTCGATGTCATCGATCGAGTAGTTCGCGTCGAGCGGCCATCCGCCGTTGCTGTCCGGGTGACTATCGCCGCCCTCTTCGATCGCGTTGTCGGTGCTGCTCCAGAGAGCCGCTTCGATGTAGCCACGCGTGAATTGATCGAGATCCATGATCGTTATCCTGGTAGGGGTTTGGACGCCGTGTGCTGCGCCTCGTCTCTGGTAGGTAGACGAGGCGCAGCCCACGAACATTCAACCGATCGTCTCCTCCTCCTCCTCCTCCTCCTCCTCCTCCTCCTCGGCCGCTTCGATGCACGCCTCGCGCATCGTCGCGACGATGTTTTCGATCGCGCAATACTGGATCGTCGCGATGCGCTTCTCAGTTTCGTCCGGCATGCCCATCTCGCCCGCGCGGCTTTCCGCTTCGGACCACGTGTCCGTCAGGCAGAAGTCTGCCGCCCACTGGTAGAGGGCCTTCGTGTAGACGTCGATGCGCCCGTCGACATAGGAGGACACGTCGTCTTCGCTCGCGATCGTGCCATCTTCGAACGCTTCGACCGCGGCGAGACACTCCGCGTAGATCCAATCGTTCGGCATGTCGGACTGATGCGCGGCATAGACCGCCTCTTGCATCCAGTCGGGCCGGCTATCGTCCAGCGTGACGAAGCGCTCGCCGTTGTCGCGCGTGTCGCTTTTGAAGTAGGAGCTCAGCGTGGGCATGGGAGATTCGTTGGGTGAGAGATTGATATTGTCGACGCTTGAACGTCGCTTGCTGGCCCTCTTTGGACGAGGGCCAGCCGGCGGTAATTCAATCGCCGTTGTACTCGCCGCCCTCCAGGTGACTTGGGGCAGCGCTGCCCTGGCCATACGTGGAGGGCGTTTCGGGCCACGCTTTCGACGGCACGCGCCCGACGTGGCGATCGGACAAGTCCCCCGCGTAGGCGCAGCGCTCACCCCACCCTTCGCGCGGTTGCTCGTGATCCGCGAACGCGATCGAGGCGCGCGCCGCGTCGTCGAAGGCTTCGGGCGAGTCGACTCCGACGCCGCTTCCGTGCTCGACGCGAGCGCCCACGTAGATCGTGATCCGCTTGCCGCCCGGCATGGTGAGGTAACAGCGATATTCGCCTTCGCGAGCGTTCGTCATGCCCGCGGGGGGCGGACTCGTCATGGTCGGATCCAGGTAGGTCACGCGGATCCGAATCTCGCCGCTGTAGCGCATCGTACTCATGATCGTCGTCTCCCTTGCTAGTTAGACGGCCCTCGGGCCGTGCGATTCAACCTTCGACGTACTCCGGCGAGAGTTCTTCCCCCGACGCGGCGAGGCGGTACCCAATGCGGTAGCCCATGGCCCAGAGGGCTCGGAGCCGTTCGCGCGGCGCGCCGTAGGCGCACTCCCTCATGCGCACGTTGACCACGGCCGCTTCGAGCGAGAGCTCTTCTTCTTCGCCGATCACATACTGCCCCGCGCGGCCCTTGCCTTCGATATGCCCGCACCGTGCGCCTTGCGCCTTTGCTTCAAACAGATTCATCGTCGTCTAGCTCCTAGTTCGTTGGTGAGTCAACGCGTTGTCATGCGTAAGGCCGTTTCGCCAGCCGGGGTGAGGGTCATGGGCGCGACGCCTCGGGTCACCCAGCCACGACGGCGAAGCACTGCGAGCGTGCCGCTAGCGCCCCCATGAGCGGATCTGCCGTGCAGGTGCGCTAGCGGCTCGCCGTAGTCGCGCACGCTTTCGAGCATGCGCCGTTGCGCCGGGGTGGGTACGGCGTTCATCGCGCGCCTCGAATATCGACGGGGCACGCGATCGTGAGGTAGTCCGCGCGTATCCAAAACCGCTCGGTGCCGCATTCCACGAGGCATGCCCATCCGTAGGTGCCAGCCATATCCTTCATGTGATGGCTTGCATCGTTGCCGTAGCGGTAGGCGTGGCTGAATTGATCGCGCTGATGCCGCACGACCGTTCCGAACTTGCCCTTGTGTTTGCGCCCGCCCTGCACATAGACAGGCTTCCCGACGCTCGGGCGCTCGCCCTCCAACATGTTCGCGAGGGCTTGCCACATCGAGGCGTTTTCCGAAGTGATAGCAGCCATGATTGTCGTCCCTTCGTTGGTGAGTCGCTCGAGGCGCGGCGCGAACCCGTTGCTAGGCTCGCGCCGCGGTGTCGAAAGATCCACGCGGTTACATGACGGTTCTCCGTTGGTAGATTGTGAATCTACGGGGATTCGCGCGATTCGCGCGTGTGGCTTCGGGGTTTCGCTCGAGTTCCTTTCGCTTGTGGGGGTTGGACGGGGGCCGGGGGATGATTATTCATCCCTTCGCGGCGTTTTTCTCACGGAGGCGCAACAAGAAAGGGAGACGCGCCGCACAACGGGCGCAACGTGCTGCATCCGCCTCAAGTTGGAAGGCGTCTAGGGCCATGGTGATGCCGGTCGTGCGGGAAGTTACGTTGCCGCAAACCGGCCAGGTACCGGCCCCGCGGGCCCCGATATGAACTTTGGCGATCTTCATGGCGTCCCTCTTTCCCTCTCCCTCCGTTAGACGGGCCCTCCGGCCCTTTATTCATCCGCGCCCCGGGCCAGATCCACAATCTTCGATCCACCCCTGCCCCGTCAAGATTCCGTCGGGGCCCGACCCGCGTTTCTGGGGCCCCATGTGGGCGCGCCTGGGGCCCCGGCCCGAGGCCCGTTTCCCCTTCCCCCCGTTAGACGGCCCCCCAGATCCACAATTCAACGATCTTGAAAAAAAGGTAGCAAGCTCATCTATTCGACCCGTAGCAAGCTCATCCGTTCCACTTTCGCAGGAGAATCGCTCACCAGGTCGCGCCCCTTAGAGGCTCCCTCTCCCGATTCGCCGGCCGATCGTGCGCTACGGGGGCCTCCCAGGCCTCGGGCGAGGCCATTCCGGGCTCTCTTCCAGCGCTTCGCCCCGTCCCCCGCGATCCGCCGGGATTCCCAGCGATTCCCGCTACTTAGCAGAATCCTCAATGATCTCCAACACTTATACCCCATCCACCCCGCCCTTCCAGCCTCCCGGGAAGGGCCTATTCCCGGGATTCGCACGGGGGCGGTAGGCTTCGAGGCATGACGGACCCTCCTGACGAGGCGTTGGCGGTAGTCGAACGCGCGCCGCTGGCCCTTCCTGCTGGCCTTGTCGAGCGCGCAGCGGCGAACGCGAAGCGGCCGCACGCGCCCGCCACCCTCCGCGCGTACGCTCGAGACTGGAAACGCTTCGAGGCGTGGTGTCGAGCGGTAGGGCTGCGCGCGTTGCCGGCGGACGAGGCGACGATCTGCACCCACCTGACGGCGCTGGCCGAGATGTTGAAGCCCGACGGTACCCCCCTCTACAGGTACGCGACGATCGAACGGGCCTATGCGGCCATCCGCGTGCGCCAGGAAGCAGCTGGGGTGCCTCTTGGGACGCTCATCGGTGTGCGCAACACCCTCGTCAACGTCGGACGCAAGCTCGGGAAGGCCCCTCGGCAGAAAGCAGCCCTCGAGCGCGAGCAGATCGTCCAGGCAGCTGCGCTCATGGGGCCCCGCGACCGCGCCATCCTCCTCTTGGGGTGGTCGATAGGGCAGCGACGCTCCAACATCGCCGCGCTCGCGCTCGACGACGCACGAGTTGAAGGGAATGGTGCCGGTGGCGTTCGTCGTCCGGCAGACCGGCACCGGGGTTGATGAACCTGCTCTTAAGCAGTTCACGCTTGCTCACGGGCCGGCCTTCGCACATCCACGCAGGATTGTTTTTGTCGACGCTATACCCCTCACAGGGACGAATAAGATCGATCGCGCGGCGCTGAACGCGCTCATCAATGAGGAGATTTCGAATGGCCGGTGAAATCAAACTGAATAAGGAAGACCTTGAGGTGCGCCTTCTCAAAGCACCGTTCCATCGCTGGCTAGGTCTTTCTGTTGTTGATGTTACTCCCGAAGAAATCACCGTCAAGGCAACCTGGCGGGACGACTTCGTAGTAAATGCGGACGCTGGCTATACCCACGGAGGCATCCTCGCAACTCTGATCGACATCGTTGCCGACTTTGCGCTGGCTGCCCGGTTGGGCCGTCCCTTTCCAACCATAGATTTGCGTGTGGACTATCACCGGCCAGCTATGCGGGGGGAACTCATATGCAAAGGCAGGGTCCTGAAGGCAGGTGCACAAGTCTCGTCCGCAGAAGCCAGCATCTTCGATGGTGAAGGACGCCTGCTCGCCAGCGGCCGGGGCGTTTATTTGACCGCGGCGTGATTCTCGGCCTTTGCCTGCCGTGGAGCGCGACTGAGCCAGCTAGCCGCGTACTCGGTGGCAGCGGACTATCACCTGCTAAGCAGTAGGAAATGGCCCGCACTGCGGTCCAAAGCCCGTCCTGAGCCGGTTCAACATCGGCATACGCTTTCGAAAATCGTTTGGTCCGCCTGGGGCTCTTACCTCCTGATTGCAAGCAGGACCCCAGCCCCGCCTAGCAGGATCGTTCCTGAGGCCTTCGCGGCGACCCTTTGCGCCCGTCCCGAGACGGCAGAACGAATGCGCGAGGCGAACAAGACGTAGAGGCTGTCGCCGGCCGCCGCTATGATCGCGAAAGTTGCCGCTAGCAACCATAGCTCCTGGCTCTGACCCGAGCTCGTCAGAAATTGCGGCAGAAACGCCGCATGAAACACCAATGTTTTTGGGCTTGCGAAGGCCACCGCAAATCCACGCCGGAAGGCGCGGTTACCAGGCTCACACGATGCTGCCCCCCGTCCGGTTGCGTTTTGGACAAAAGCTGCTGAATTCCGAGAAGGGCGAGATAGGCCGTACCCAACTGAACAGTAGCGCACTGATGCAACTCTGTCGCCCACCGGAGCCAACTCATGAAGAAGAAAGCACGTACAAAGATTTTGCGGTTAAACTCTCCGCTGTTCTAGCAGCTGGAGTAGGAGCATACCCCGAAAAGAGAGGCCTTGGTGCTGGGCTGATGGCGCCCGACGCTATCAAACCATGCTCGACAATCAACTGTTCAAGGCTTTGAGGGCCCTTCGTGAATCGCAAGCGTGGAGACAGGGCAGGCCGCCCGGTTCCACGCGAGAACCAGTTGCGGAGGGCGGTTCCTGATCGTGTTTGTTTGGAAATTTCTTCTTCGGCGGCGACGCCGGATCAGGGGCCATTTGCGTATTGATTTCGGGAAAATTAGGAAAGAAAAAATTATGGGGGTAGAGGCCCGACCGCACCGCATCTTACGGGCTTTTGGCAGAGACGTGCGAGGATTATCGCTCCATCGACCTTACCTGGCTCAAAAGGCAGAATTGCTTGAGGTTCGGCTACTCGGGCCGCATCACCTGGTCGCGTGGCGAAACGGTCAGAGCCTCGGTTGGCTATCGCATCGAAGCTTCGGGCCTTCGGCTCAATTACCGGCATCACCGACATGGAGAAAACCAGTGGCAGGACGTCGATGAGTTCATCGTCTTCTCAAGAACAGACACGGCCTTCAACGGACAGCGCCTATGGTTCGAATGTCCATCTTGCCACCGGGCATGCGGCATCATCTATGGCGGCGCCCTGTTCCTTTGCCGCAGATGCTACCGCTTGAAATACGAGTTGCAGTACGAGCCGGATTTCGCGCGAGCACTAAGCCGGGCGCAGAAAATCCGCGAGCGTCTCGGCGAAAACGGCTCGCTCGATGATCCCTTTCCGCCAAAACCGGCGCGCATGCATGCCCGCACCTATCTTCGCCTCAAGGAGAGCTATGAGGCCAGCGTCGGCCGCTAGGCTGTGCTCGCTTGTGGACCGCCTAGGCTAAACTACTGGCTTCGGTAATGGCAAGCATAGCCTTAAAGCGGACGACTGTCCGATGCAAGCGACGGGCCAATTTCTGACGAGATGCTGTTCAGTGCCCTCTCTTGGCGGCGGCTATCGATGACTAAAACTCAGGAATAGACGTGAAAGCGGCGCTACCCCGTCGATTAGTGTGGCTTGGAACGCGATTACTTGTCTTCCTCGGGAGACCCGGGCGAGAAACCAGCCAGAGCTTTCTTTTTCAAGCCGTGCTCTTTCGCATATCTGGCGTTTAGGGAAACTTCTATTTTATTAATATCCGAGGCGCGTTGGGGGGATTATGAGCCTGGAACTGTGGCGAGGACTTGCATCAAGAGCCTCTGTCCAGCGGCGCACGCTTGATGAAACGCTCCCTCTCTGTGTAGAGGTGCCACTCTTGCTTTTCATGTTGACGGCGCTCCTCGCCTCCGTCTTTCTCGGCCCGGAGGCGCTGAATTTCGCGAGCACCGGCGATTATTCCATCATGCAATATTGATCAGCCTCCGGGGCAAAGAAATCCGCGCCGGGCCTCTTTGTTACAGTGCAAACCACGGGTTCGGAGGCCTTGCAGGGCCAAGCTCGATGCGCATACTCTGAATATTCCTGCGAGCGAGCTTTATGAATGACGGGAGGTCGTGATCCCCGACCAGAAGAAGCCGGCGAGGCAGCCCTTCTATGTGAGCCGCAAAGACGGGACGACCGAATGACGCGTCGCTGCGAGTCCGCCCGGCCCTGCAAGCAGCGACCGGCCGCGTTACTCCGGCAAGCGGTCCCCACTCGGTAGCGGTGCATCGCGGTGCCAGCCGCCCGCGGTGGCAAAGACAAAAAGTAAGCGCCGCAACAAATGGACCGGCCGGGAAATGACAACTTAAGAATGAGTTTTGCCTTAAGTTTTTGGCGCGTCTGACCAGGTTTGGAACGGTCTCATCGCCAAGATAGCGTTCGAATACTTTCTGTCCGAGGTGATTTCCCGTCCGAACCAAGGTGGTCTGTCAAAAACCGTACCTTCGTGCGGAAGCTCGATTTCGGCGATGACCAATCCCTCATTCTTGCCCCGGAAGACGTCTACCTCCCATGTCAGCCGGCACTGGGGCAGCCTATATCTGAGCTTTTCAACTACTGCACCCTCCCGGAAGGCAAGCAAGGCTGTCGCATCCACAAGCGGGATCGCATACTCAAATTCCATCCGCCGGAGTTCTGCTGCGGCCGACTTTACAGTCAACGTCGCTCGAATGCTGTCCTTAATACGAACGCGAAGGGATATCGTGCTGGTCCGCGCGAGATAGGCCTGCAGGATCAGGGCTGGCTTTCCGGCCTTTTCGCGCCAGCTTTCATCTCGAACGAGAAACTTGCGCTCGATTTCATGGGCCATTACCGCGTCGGCATCGGCGCAATTAAGGCAATCGCGCGGCATCACCTTTCACGCCCTTTTAACGCTGAACAGCCGCTGTCTCTAACGCTGCTCCCTCATATTAAGAGCCTCCGCAGCTGAAAGGATGAAAGCCATGCTTCAGGACTCATACGCGCCCCTTATCGCAAATGCCAATGCCGGTGAAGCAAAGTGAACAGTGACCAATCAAATAGTCCTGGGACAGCCGTCATGAATAGCCCTTCCCTAGATGCGACTTCAAAGGCAGATGCTCCTCATCTCGTGTCCATCGCAGAGATGATCGCCCTGTTATCGCGATGCGTGAAACGGGCGCCAGCCGCGCGTTCGAGCACCAAAAGATGAAGGCCCGCACTCAGCTTTATGAGCAGCTTTCCAGGATGCCGGATGCTGAGCTTGCCGAGCTCGGCACGCGACGTGATCAACTTCATCAGTTCATCAACGCCCGTCTCTCTTCCTGAAAATGGGTCGGCCACGAGGAAACATGTGTTCGATTTATCAGATAAGACCGTCCAACCAATTATACGGGTTCCAGCATTCCAGCCATGGCTCTGCGAAGCCTAACTCCACTTTTGACGCTGATTTAACGCTCCAGGCCTGCGCCCCTTAACGCTTTCACTGTTATGGGTTCGAAATACGGCCGCCGTTCATGGCATGCCAGGTTCTTCGGCCTGTAGGAGCTCTCAAATTGGAGCCCGGACAATTTCGTCCGGCCATGCGCTCCCAAGAGAAGAAGGAAAAACCAATGACGACTTCCAAACCCCTCGGCGTAAGTGCCGCTATTGCTACAGTCCTTTTCCTAGGTCTTGTTAATAATTCGGACGCTGACGATCAGCTTTACCGGAAATCAGTCCAACAGGGCCAAATACGGGTGTCTTTCGCCTCAAGACATCACTTCGCAAAATACTATCACCGCCGACGCGCCATCATAGTGGCTTCGCCTGTCATGGATACTGGCCTTGGTTCATTCTCTGGAACCGGAGATGGAAGCGCTGGTTCCTGGGCTCCGCAACGCTAACCCAGCTTGTCATCATTTTGCCGCGCCGGGTGCGGAATGCCTGATGCACGCGAGCCTCCCATGCTAAGATATCTTCTAGTCGTTATGGCTTTTCAATTTTCGGGGGAAGGGATTAAAGCCGCTTGTGGTGTGACCTTCCCTGGCCCCCTCATTGGCATGATTTTGATGCTTACTTGGCTTTTCCTCCGGGGAGGCGTTCCGGAGAACCTCAACCTAGTGAGTTCCGCGCTTGTCAATCATCTCGGCCTGTTCTTTGTGCCAGCGGGTGCCGGTCGCCTTCGGCTCCCTTCTCGAGACAACGGACGCGCGCCCATGCTTAGCAAATTGATTTCCGGCCCGATCTTTTGGCTTCCGATAGCCATTGCCTTCTATCTTGCCGTTAAGGAAGTCTACGAACGCTCTAATCGATCGCCATTTTCTGAATCCGACGCTCTTTACGGTCCTCGGCGTCGTAGGCGCTTTGCGGATGACAGGCATCTCGCATGAGCAGTATCTCGAGGACGTTGGGATTATTCACTTTCTCTTGGGGACCGCGCTCGTCGCCCTGGCAATTCCTCTATATCGCAATCTCAGCCGGCTGAATGGCAATCTGCTTACGTTTTTGGCAACGCTTGTGGTCACCTGTGTGACAAGCATAACGATCGGCGTAATCGCGGCACGAGGTTTTGGCGCCGCCGCTGCCACGTTGCTCTCCATCGCGCCTAAATCTGCGACCATGGCTGTTTCCATGGAGATCGCGAAAAGCATCGGTGGCATCCCGCCCATAACGGCATTTGTCACAGCGCTAACCGGGGTAATAGGTGCCGTGCTGGGGTGACCTGCTCCTGACCTGCTCCCCTTAAATGCCCTCGATTTTAAGTTAGGGTCCGCTCGCCAGACGGGAGACGGACATGAAGCGGAGCCGATTTTCAGAAGAGCAGATCATCGGGATTTTGAAGGAGCATCAGGCGGGCTTATCGGCGGCTGAGATTTGCCGGCAGTACGGCATCTCGGACGCGACCTTCTACAATTGGCGCAACAAATATGGGGGCCTGGACGTCTCGGAAGCGAAGCGCTTGAGGACGCTCGAGGACGAGAACAAGAAACTGAAGAAGCTCTTGGCGGAATCGATGCTGGACATCGCCACGTTGAAAGAGCTTCTCGGAAAAAACTTCTAACGCCAGGAGCAAGGAGAAGCGCCGTGAACTGGGCGATCGAAGGGAAGAGTTATTCGCAGGCAAGAGCCTGCGCGCTAATCGGGCTTGCGCCGAAGACCTACCCTACGTCTTAAAGAGAGAAAGCGATGAGGCTGTTCGCAAACGGCTTCGCGAACTGGCGCAAGAGCGCCGCCGCTTTGGCTACCGGCGTATGCATTTGTTGCTTGGCCGGGAAGGGATCAGGGTCAACCGCAAAAAGCTCTACCGGCTTTATAAGGAAGAACGGTTGACAGTGAGAAAGCGCGGCGGGCGTAAGCGGGCTTTGGGGACTCGGGCGCCAATGGCGCTGCCGCAAGGGGTAAACCAGCGCTGCTCGCTGGATTTTGTTTCCGATGCGCTTGCCGATAGCCGCCGCTTTCGCATTCTCGCGGTCATCGACGATTTCAGCCGGGAATGCCTGGCGCTTGTTGCAGACAACTCGCTTTCAGGCATCCGTGTTGCTAGGGAACTTGACAGGATCACAGAGCTGCGCGGCGCTCCGTGTCTGATCGTCAGCGACAATGGCACCGAGCTTACCTCGAATGCGATCCTGGCCTGGCAGGAAGAGCATCGGATCGGCTGGCACTACATTGCCCCCGGCAAGCCGATGCAGAATGGTTTTGCAGAAAGCTTTATCGGGCGCTTCCGCGATGAGTGTGTGAACGAACACCTGTTCCGGAGCCTGGCTGCAGCGCGCCACATCATCGAACGATGGCGTCAGGACTACAATGCCAAAAGACCCCACACGAGCCTTCACGGGCTCACACCCATCGAGTTTGCAACCTGCCCTGCAAAGGGGCATAACCAGAACGGACTCTACTTATGAACGGGGACACGTTGGGGAGCAGGTCAGCAGGTCAAAAAAAGCCGCCCGGTTTTGCCTTCCGGGCGGCCACACGCACAGTTTGCTGAAAGAAATAACCTAGATATCCCCGATTGTTCCCGCCTTCGTTTGAAGTGGCGGCCGCCATTCTGTAGATCGGCGTCCAATCCGGACCCACCATCAGCACGCCGCAGCGCCAAGCCTTCCGGCGCCACGCTTCGCTGCGCGCCTCCAGCCTTGGCGCTTCATCACCCCAACCTGAAGGGTGGTCAACTCTTCGGAGCCGATCCTGGTCAACAGTTCGGAGCCGATTGACAGTCAAAGAGGGCCAGATTTGGACATTGAAAGAGACGAAGGAGCACCCATGACGTTGAGAGCGTCATTCGCATTTGAGGTAGACACAATCGCCGTGTTAATCAGCTCCCCGAGTTCTGGGCGGAACGGGATGGCGCGAACAGGGACCTGACCTCGGTCATAAGAGGGTTACTGAGCCCATTCTTTTCCAAATTGGAAAAGTCGTCGAGTATCACGGCCTCCCATTTTTGTCTCATACTGGGGACTTCTTGGCCCTTGAATTTCGTGTAGACCGCGCGGGCTTCGGCGGTCTTACCCAAAAACATCAATGCATGCGCCTTGTTTGTTTGCGCTTCCATGAACTGCGGATTAATCATAAGAGCTTGATCTGCAGACAAAAGCGCATCGCTGAAATTATGCGCGAGGAGGTGGTACCACGCCAGGTTAGAAAGTACAGAAGCTGTCTCATCCCCGGCCTTGCCGAGAGCCCTGGTCTCCGCTCGCTGGATGGAAAGCACGAAATTGCTATAAAGCTTCTCAGCGGTTCCAAAATCGGATTTGCGATACGCTTCTTGATACTCACGTTTATGAACTCGGCCTCTTTCAAATATTCCTTCAAATCATCGGTTAACTGAGTAGATATCGCGAAGCCTGCATCTTCACCTGCCAGGGTTCGCCAATTACGGTCTGCCGCCTCTATCGCCGGTGCCGGCGAAGAAAGCCACTGTGATAGATACCGGTATGTCTCGTGCAAATATAAACGGCCCTGATAGATACGCCAATATTCGGGAAGACTATGATGTTTGTGATTAACATAAGCGCACCAGGCGCAGAACCCGCCATAGGCGGGCGTATATTGTTCCGGATCGGCCCTAAATTTGTCCCGGTTTTCCGCTGAAGCGAACAACCAGACCGCACCTTTCCAGATATAGTAGAAGCGAGGAAGTCCAAGCGTTGGCCGCGCGGCAACAAAGTAGGCAACGGGATCGTAGCCGCGAATGGCTATGCGCGAGCTATCGACGCTTACGCCGTGGTCGGTAGGGCTGGCACTAAAGGTCAGGCGCTGAGCGATATCAGCAAAGGCGATCTTATCAGCCTCATCCGGACGTAAGAGGACCCTCTTGTCCTTGAGGATAAGAATCGATGTTTCGATCGACGGTGCAGCCTGCAGAGCCTGCTCGAATTGGTTATTGGCCTCGGTATCCCTGCCTGCAAGCGCATAGGCATGACCGAGGTGATAGCGTAGCTGCGCCTCGTCTGCCCGATTGCCTTCACTAAGCGCCGTTTTTACCGCGAGTTCCAGGAATGGCAGTCCCTTCGCGACCGCACCTTTATCTTTTGAAGCGGTATTGATCTGAGACCATCCCCAGGCGTGCTGGGCGTTGTAATCGGCTGGGCCAGAGTGGTAGGCCCGTTCAGCGACCGCCATTCCTGAAGAGACTCTGCTTTCGTCATCAATCAACTTGAGGGCATAGCGGCTTAGGATGTTTGCATCGTTGGGGGCCAAAGCTAAAGCAAGGCCGAAATCGTTGTCAGCCGCCGCGGGGTCTGAGAGCTGAACCTTGATCCTGCCGCGTTGATAGTAAAGTTGGGCCTGCATTTCCGAGGGCAAGTCCGCCGCATTGGCGATCAATGAGTTGGCCAGCAAATTACCAATCGTCGCTAGAGAGCCGCTGTTTGCGATCAAATCGAGAACATGAACGTAGCGATCCATGTTTGGTGAGACCTCATTAGTAAAGTACTTCGTAGAAAATGCCTCATTAATAAGACCACTTGTAAGCTTTGATTGAATGTATTTCAAAAACTCCACACATTGAGTGACCTCATTATCGGCAATATATGCCCTTATTCTTGCCGCGATGTTGTCTGCGCTTGAAATGTCGCCATAAACGTCAATGATTTCGGTCACGAGCTGGGTAAGTTTTTGATTTTGAGCTTTAGCTTTGTGGCTCAGATCATGCAAGTATTTTTGCTGATCGTCTGGCAAAGTATAGCCTTCGAAATTCTCAAGCTGCCGGATAGCAGTGGTAACAGTGTCCTCACCGTTGAAACGCGCGTCAAAGAGGTAGACGTCAATTTCGGTTGCCTTTCCGGTTTCATCTTGTGCAGGAAGTTGAATACCTTTCACACCGTAGAAGTGCTCTTTTGCCTTGCGCCGGTAATTCTGTGCGGCTGAATTGTCTGGCTTAATGCCCGGCGCGCCTTTGGCATAGACATCCGCCAGCCGGGCAGCAGCCTCTGCCGAGAAGTAAAGTGAATCAGCTTCTTGCAAAGTTTTTACGCCACTCTGCACAAAATTTTCCCTGCCTTTTGATAGGTCGATGCTTCCTAGCTCGGCCAATATCCTGCCGAGGCGGGAATCCATCGACCAAGACCGGATCGGTTCGTTCTGAGTCCTGTAGTTCTGGATATTGTTGTGAACGAACCTGAGAATCTTCTCGACCGTTTCGTGATCCTCGATGTAGCTGAGATCCTTGGCCGTGTAGGGCAGCCTTAATTCGTGATAGAAGCATCCCCGCCTAATCGGGATGATGTTTGCCTTAGAGAGCTGCATCCTTTTTGAGAAATAACTCACTGCACATAATGTTTCGACGCTGGTGAGGTAATTCGTGAAGGTGTTTCCGTCTATCGATTTTGTTAGCCTTGATTTCTTCAAATAAATGAGGAGGGCCTTGTCGTAAGCGGTTATTGAACGTAAGGCGAAGCTGAGGTCCTGGGTTTTTCTGAACATAAATGAGGAAAAATTGAACTCCCGGTCCAGCAAGGACAGATACTTGTCAATTTTAGACGGCGCGTCAGTCAAAAACTCATTTTCATATTGCAGACTAAATATCGTAGCTGTCATCTTGGCCGTGATATCTGCGAGCTGGGCAAGACTAAAGTACTTATCGCTATCGTCATTTTGGTAGTCAAACGATATCAAGTCGTTATACGCTTCCTGGTATTGGTCGAAAGCAGATTGGTAATTCTTATTGGTACTCGCAGAATTTCCTTCGTTGAAGCGCAGGATCGCCCGCTCCATTGCTGCCTGATATTTCTGTTTTGTTTGTTCGATTGTCGCTAGCTCTTGCTGGCGCGCCCGGGCTTCCTGATCCTTGGCCCTAATGGCGAAAACCGTGGCACCTATGGCCAAGATTACGGATACGGCAGTGAAGGCGGCTAGCGTCTGGATTTGGCGGCGGCGGCGGCGCCTTTGTTCATCCAAAACCTTCGCCTGCTCATCCCGGCTCTTCTGCAGAAAGGCTTCAACGTTCCGAAAACCGCCGCCGTAGCGTTCCGCCCATTCTGGCGAAGGCTGCTCCGCGAGCCACCAAGCGTCGAGATTAGCAAGGTCCAGCCCTCGCAGCAGGTCCCCTGCTCCTTCCTGGTGCAGCGTCGTGGCCAGGCGAAGACGCTGCCAATTTGCGCCTGCCCTTCCCTCATTATTAAGCCAGGACGCAAGGAGCGACCATTGCCGGATCAAGCTTTCATGGCTGATGTCGACGATGGACGCATCGTTGAGTTCCTGATCAGAGGCTGGCATGAGGAAATTGCAGTCCGGGGCCCGGAAAGCATTTACAATGGCTTTTACTGTTTCGGCGGGCTTTCCTGTTTCACTGAGAAGCCTTGCAAAGCTGCAAGGACGCCTCACGGCGTTTGCAATGTCGTAACCCTCAATCAAGCAACGGAATACGGCCTCAACGTCACGCTCGTTGTCCGAGAGGCCGTTTAGTACCTCTCTTGCATGAGCGTCGAGCGCGCCCGTAAGCCCGCCAAGAGCCTCATACTCTGCCAACCGCAGCACCACACCGGCAGAGCTTCCTGAACGGCTCTGCGCCCGGGACCACAACCGGTTAAGCACGTGTTGCATGAGGGGCAGCTGGTCCGCCCGCCGGGACAAACGAAGGAGTTGATCCGGCGATGGCTCCGCCTCCCAAGGGGCGAACTCAGCGAGATCGTTCAAGAGCCTGGTGACGAGCGCATCCTCGATTTCAAACCCGATCGTTTTCGCAGGCCCTACAATTGCTTCACGAACCTCGGCCCTTGTCATCCTAGGTGTGAGATAGAGGCTTTTATTGATTTGCTCCGCCAGATTGGGGATTAGGGCGCATGCACCGAGATATTCTGAGCGCATCGTCATCACGACGTGGATAGCGCATTCGGCAGCTGAGGCACTCTCAATGAGAAGAGCAACAAAGGCCTCCGCTTCCTCCCTCTGTGAATAATCTCCGTATCTGAAAAGCTCCTCGAACTGGTCTGCTAAGATGAGCAGGTTGGTGCCTTTGGGCAGGTTCCCGACCTGGGCCCACTCTATTATCGATTTCGGCCCACGCTTCAGGAAGAACCGAAGCATTTCGATTTCGTCTGGATCCGCGCTTTGGGCAGAGCCAGTCTTGATCAAGCTCGTAGCTAGATTTCTGAGCGGCTGGCCACCCGGATGCATATCGGCAATAAGCCAGCGCGATCCAGCTTTCGCGAGAAGGCCAAGTTCGAGCGCCTCTAGCAATCCCGTTCGGACAAGCGAAGATTTTCCGCTTCCGGATGTTCCTAAGACCGCGAGGAAGTGCGATCGAGCCAGGCAATCGACCATTTCATCGACGCAACGCTCGCGGCCAAAAAATAAATCGGCTTCGGAACGTGTAAAAGCCCGCAGCCCTGGATAAGGAAGACGCATGGCAACGGCCTCAGTTCTGTGTCTTGAGAAGCAGTTCATCCAGCAGCGTGCCGGAGAAATCATCATTCATGACGATCTCTGAAGCGCCGGGATATTTGATCCCGAGTTCGGGCTTATCAAATGGCGGCCCGATCAGAATAGCGATGGCCCGCGGCGGCTTCTGGCGCCTGCCTCTCACCTTGTTGAAAAGCCGCATCTGTCCGCGAACCCAGCTTGGAGACGCACTTCCATAAATAAAAACGACTATTTCGCAGTCGATGTAGTTTTCCTCTAAGTCCGTTCTGATTTCAGTGGCCTGCCCATTCCGCATAGGCAGAATGGACGGCAGGCGTTGCTTCTCCAGCTTGGTTTGCAACTTTCTGGCGAGATCCAAATCATCGTCATCGGCATTGATAAAAATCATCGCGTCCGGCTGCGGCAATTTCGGGCCAGAATTTTCTGTCAAACGCGCCAAGACTTCGGACTTGAAGGCCTCAAATCCACAAACGGTGACAGTCGCGTCCTGAAGCAGGCTCCGATAGGCAGTATTGCGAATCTGGCTCAACTGCAGATCGGGACGCCTCCATCGCAGGCAGGGCTTTTCCAGGCTTGCAATTATTTCTGCTTGATAGCGCGGATAACTTACTTTCAAGTCGGACGGAATGCGGCCCTCGCTGGGACCAAGCAACTGCACAATCAAATCTGCTTCCGCGGCATCTTTGGAGAAGGCCCGGCTGAAGGCGTCCGCCCCTTGCGGATAAGTTTCCTCGGGAATCACCCGGTACTGGTATTGCTCTAGATAGGACTTCAGCTCCTCCCGCTCCAATTCCAGATCTTCCGTCACTTGTGTCAATAGTACGACTCCACTTGATTTGGGTTCTACAGTAACCGCTTTGGCCGGGAGATGCTTAACTTCTGTTTGAATTGTACCTTTTTTTAACTCGCGCAGCCTATTGGCTATCTGTGAAGCAAGCCGGTTGATCTTGGTCTTGAAGAGATCGCTCTTGGGCTCCAAAGGCATATCATCTTCGCCCAAACTTTCGATTTCCACCTTCTGCCAGAAGGCTAAGCGGTTATGACTGTCGAGCGGTTCGGGATATCTCTCCTCCGGAAGGAGACGGATACGCTCCACTGCGAATAGCCGGCTTAGATCAGGGTTTTCGGAAGCGAAAGCCTTAAGCTCAAGTTGCGTCCATTCGCGTTTAGCGTAGCTCGGCGAAGCAATCGCTAGGAAAATCGCCGACCTCTTCGCGGAATCCAAAAGCTTATTAAGCTGATCATTGCCGGCAAGGCTGGCGGTATCAAGAAAAACCTTAAGATTGTCTGCGTCGCCAAGCCGCTGTAGCAAGGCTATTCTGAGGTTATAAACGAGCGTACTGACCCAGCCTAACTCCTTGGGAGCCGTTTCATTATCGTTACGAGCGTAGCTTACAAATACATCATAAGAAAACGGATTAACATACGCCATTGATGTCACCCCAAACGCAAAATCAATCACAGAGGGGCCTTGGCAGCCACCCCGTACGCCTTTTCCGCCCCTCCAAATAGTTTTAATAAAAAATCAATTTTGAGTCGAAGGCAAAGTTTAAGAGAGTGCGTCAAACGATCTGGCTAAGCGGGTGGCGTGTTTACGGCAGAGAACTCCATCGAACGTGATGTGGAGATCGGGCCTTTCCAAATTGCCCGGGATCAGGGCTTTACCGGCGCCGCTCGCGCCGGAGTTCCTGAAATCGGCTTCGACGCCGTCGCCCTTACCCAAGCCTCCCGTCCAGTTGCCGAGGGAGGCCCTAGAACGCGGCCAGGGTTTTGCAGCACAAATTTCTCTGCGGCTTGTGTGAGCTTTGCGTAACAGTTAAGCTGGAGCATCGGCGGCCGTCTTCGCGAACGCGCAGATGCATTGCCGCGGCTTTCAGTAGACTAAGAATCCGTCGATACAATCATGCAAGCCAATGCGGGCGGAAATCTCCCCATAAGAGGTCTTGAATGCATAACCTGCAACTTACACGCCGCCATCTGATTGCTGCTGGTGCCGGGCTTGCGGTGGCGGCTTCGACAGGCGTCGCTACGTCAGCTGGAGAGGCCGGCCGGACAAACTTAATGGAGTATTTTTTCAGCTTCTCTGTTGAAGCGACTGGCTTTGCGCGCCCTGAACTGGAATCGACCGGTCAAGGGGCCGTTTACTTCAATAAGGTTCTGGAAATCCTCGGGGTGGGCGTCCTCGAGGAGCTTCTAGAAGCCTATCGTGATTATGCCCTAAAGGGAGTCCTACTGTCGCCGAAGCTTGGACCGATTGCTCGCAATATAGTTAAGCTATGGTATGTAGCAACGTGGGATCGGCTACCCCGTGAATGGGAAGAAAACTATGGCGTCTTATTGAACGATCGCACACTTATTATCGGCCCCGAGGCTTATAAATCTGGGCTTCTTTGGCCCGCGATCGGTGCTCGCCCGCCTGGAGCGAACGCGCCAGGCTATGGGTCCTGGAGTAATAGCCCGAATGTTATCAAGTAGGCATCATTTTGCGGCCGATTGCGGGGGATCTTTAATGGAAGGGAATTAAGGACAGCATTGATTTATTCATAATCTCAGCCTCAGAACCAAATCACATTCCAAGATGAGGAGCGCCGCTCAACACATGAGTTCGCGTCAGAGTAACATCACACTAGTCACGCCAGACGCTGTTGACGGAGTTGTTTACGATGCAGTGATCGTAGGATCAGGCGTCGCGGGAGTGATTGTAGCCAAGCAGCTGAGCGAACGCGGAAAATCCGTTTTAATCATTGAGGCCGGTACAAGCGAGGGTTTAACCCCTGAAGGTTTCGCGGGTTATCTGGACGCATTCTACACCGCGGTTAGCAAAAACTCCAACTCTCCCTATCCAAATAACCCTAATGCCCTCAGCCCAACCAACGGCACCAACGGCTACTTCGAGGAGAAAGGTCCCTTTCCGATTAGAGGTTCGTACACGCGCGTTGCGGGTGGGACAACCATGCACTGGGAAGGTAAGGCAGTGCGGATGCTGCCCGAGGATTTCGAGCTTAGCACGAGGTACGGGAAAGGTCTGGACTGGCCTATCTGCTATCAAGATCTTGAACCATACTACCGGATGGCTGAGTATGAGATGGGGGTTTCGGGCGACATCGAAGAACAGAAGGCCTTAGGCGTCCCCTTTCCCGATGGCTATGTTTTTCCGATGAAGAGGCTGCCCCCTTCGTATGTGGACGAACAAGTCCGCCAGAAAATTGACGGTGCTAAAGTTCAGCTCGATGGGCAATCTGTTGAGCTACGGCTGAGTACTTTCCCCCAGGCGCGCAATAGCGAACCCAATCCCAATTACGTTCCGGATCGGCGTGACAGTCACAGGCCGGTTGACAGGGGCGCATTGTGCCAAGGAAGCTCTAGCTGCGTCCCCATCTGCCCGTTTCAAGCGAAGTATGATGCGCGGCGCACGCTCAACACTGTCGCTTTCCCTGATCGAGTGCATCTCCTCTCCCAAGCCGTGGCGTCCAAGGTCGAAATAGATACAGCAACTGGCAGAGTCGCGGCTATCCAATACAAGCATTACTCTGACAAAAACGCTCCTGAACACCGTGCTGGAAACGCTAAGGGGCGTCTGTTTGTGCTTGCGTGCAATGCCATAGAGAACGCACGGTTGATGTTAGCCTCCAATTTGGCAACATCGAGCGGACTTATGGGCCGCAATTTAATGGATCACCCATTTTTGCTGACTTGGGCTTTAATGCCCGATGTGATTGGCATCCTGCGGGGTCCACTTGTAACATCGGGTATTTCGACATTTCGCAGAGGCGGTTTTCGCACCAATCAATCCGCATTCGCGGTCGATATTCATAATGATGGCTGGGGTGGAGGCCAGGGAGCCACCGATGCTTTGCGGGATGCCGTCGATAACGGGGGCATGTATGGTCCAGAACTTCGTAGAGAACTCGTTAGCCGGATTTCCCGGCAGTTGCAGCTGGCATTCATGTGCGAGATGCCAGCCAACCCCAGCAACAGGGTTAACGTCGATTCGCGTTATGTGGATCAATTAGGAAATTACCGTCCAGTTATTCACTTCGATCTGCCAGATTACTGCAAAAAAACATTGGCCTACGCCCGGGACCTTTCGCATCAAATCTTCCATAAGTTGGGCGCGGATGATCGAACTTATTACGCTAAATCAGACCCCTCTTACTTCGAATATCAGGGAGAAGGGTACTGGTTCAGAGCCGGGAATCACTTTTCCGGAACCCATATCATGGGAAAAACCAAAAGCAATTCAGTGGTTGACGCCAACCTTCGTTGCTGGGACCACGGCAATCTTTATTTGACCGGCGGTGGAAGTATGCCCTCAATCGGCAGCGCTAACATAACTTTGAGCATTGCAGCGTTGAGTTTTCGGGCCTCTGAGCAGATGCTAAAAGACCTTGGCGCATGAGGCGCCCGGCTTACCAGCGTGAAACGCAGGGTATTTTGGATATATCGCAATTCGCGGAATATTTGCGGGCGATACCGGTAATCTCACTTAAGAGGGCCTTTTCCAGTCTGATAGGTTGAAGCCCTAGACGAATGAGCGCCTCGTTGTCCACGATTAGATCATTTTCAGTAGCCTCTTTTCGTGGATTTTCGACATGGCAGATTTCGGCGCCGGTCAATTCGGAAACCAAGCGCGCTAGTTCGATCAGCCGGAAGGTCTGGGTCATCTGATTGAAAATGCGAACCCGATCGCCACGGTTAGGAGGATTGCTGATCGCAATCTCTATGCAGCGCACGGTATCTTGTATGTTGATGAAAGCACGGGTTTGGCGGCCTGTGCCGTGAACAGTCAAGGGATGACCAACTGCGGCTTCAACAAGAAAGCGATTTAGAACCGTACCGAAATCACCATCGTAGTCGAAACGATTGATCAACCGCTCGTCGATCACCGTCTCTTCGGTCTGCGTGCCCCACACTATGCCCTGATGAAGATCTGTAACGCGAACCTTGTCGTTCTTATTATAAAAGGCAAACAATAGTTGATCCTGCGTCTTTGTTAGGTGGTAGATGCTCCCCGGGTTTGGCGGGAACATGATTTCCTGGCTAATCGCCGTTCCGTCATGGGTATGAACTGTTATGGGTAAGTAGCCTTCCGGAATAGGTATCCCTGCTGCTCCATACCCATAGACACCCATCGTGCCGAGATGAACCACGTGCGTGTCACAACCTGCCTCGACCACCGCTGCAAGCAAATTGTTAGTGGCGTTGATGTTATTGCTGACAGTATAACGCTTATGAAATGAAGATTTCATGGAGTAGGGAGCTGCCCGTTGCTCCGCAAAATGAATTATTGCGTCTGGCTCCCATTCAACAATGACGCTAAGCAGCTTTTGATAGTCGGTCGCCACGTCGAAACGCTCAAAGGCGATATGCTGGCCCGACAATTGCTTCCATGTTCGGAGCCGCTCTCCGATCGGGCGAATGGGAGTGAGGGACGAGACCTCGAGTTCATTGTCGATATTGCGGCGCGCTAGACTATCGACAATGAGGATGTCGTATCCTTGTTTGGATAAATGAAGTGCTGTCGGCCAGCCGCAAAAACCGTCACCGCCAAGGATTATGATCCTCATGAAGCGTCCTTAATTACGGCACTGTGTTTCAGTCGATTTTCTCAGTTATCGTTGGAGCGCAGCTGGGCGGCTTTTCCGCAGAGTGTCTGAAGGCTTGGGTCATGCGTTGATAATTGTGCCATGAACACCGCGGGCAAGAACAATACGGCATAACTTGCAAGGCATATGGCACTCCCCGCGCTAGGCGTGCCAGCGCGGGCGGCCATTGCGATCGCGAGCACCAGCATGGTGCCGCCAACGGCCAGTTCGTTTTTAGCGGCGCCGATCCAGCCGGGGCCCACTTGCGGAACCTTTGGCGTACGCTGGAACACCAGACCTTCCATCGCTGTCCCGGTGAGCCAGCCACAACCGGTCACCCAGATAAGACTGCAGCCGGCAATGCTGGCACCGAGAGCATCATACCATGGCAGCGACAGATAGAGGCGAAAGACAATGATTTGCCGCAGTACGAGTTGGACAATCACAAGGACCATCCCTAGCCCCAGCCAATTTAGTGAGCCGGGCGGGGTTAAATCCAGGAGAACTGCCGCACCTGCTGCAATGGCAAAGGGCATCGATGCAACGATTACCGAGCAGCGGAACCAGGGAAGCCACCCCTGTAAGTAGTGCAACTTTTGTCCCAAACTGAGCCGCTTGCCGGAGGTTCCCCAGGGCAAGAAAAAGCACAGATGACGCTTGAGCTCCTGCACGCCGCCAATCACCCAGCGCCGGCGCTGCCTTTTATAATCCCGGTAACTGAAAGGGATTAAGCCGCGCCCATAGGTCTTTGGCACATAAATGCCACGATAGCCATTTGCCTGGATCCGCAATCCAAGCTCGGAGTCCTCCGTCAAACACCATTCCGCCCATGCGCCAGCGTCCTGAAGCGCGTGCTTGCGCACAAGGCTCATCGTGCCATGCATGAGAATGGCGTTTCGCCTGTTTCGCAAAACCATGGAAACCGCGAAGACTTGCCAGTACTCCCAGTGACACATGCGGAAAAAGCGGCCCAGCCCCCAGTTGCGATAATCCTGCGGCGTCTGCACGAAAGCAACGTCTTCATCCTCAAAGAAGCCAGTAATATCCGTCAAATAGTGGGCGGCGATTTCGTAATCTGCGTCGACCACGCCGATCAGCGATGCTTGCACGGCTGTGTTTTGCAATGCGAAGTTAAGTGCTCCAGCCTTGTAGCCGGGCCAGACCGGCAGATGGAAAAAGCGAAAGCGGCTTCCAAGCTCCAAGCAGAGTTGCTCGATGGGCTTCCAGAGACAATCGTCCGCCGTGTTGTTGTCGATGACCAGCACCTCGAATTGGTCATAATCGAGGTCATTGAGGGCCAGCAATGTGCGCGCGACCACTTCCGGTGGCTCGGAGCAGATGGGAACGTGAAAACTTACAAATGGACAGGCTTTTGAGGGGCGGGACGCAGGTTTACTGCCCATGCGGCCCCATCGAAGCAACTCATAAAGCTCAATAGCCTCCAGCAGAGAGCACGCTACAAGCGTAATGCCAAAAATCCAAGCCAGCCACTCGACGAGCAAAACCATTTTCGTTAGAACCGCGAGCGACCAATACAGAATTAAAACGGGGGCATTATATGTGGCTTTTTTGGGGGGACAACTTAAAATATAGGTACGGTTGCGCCCCTTAGGTAAAAGCTTTGGGTGGTTGTGAAGTTTGCATGCCTTATAGGACGGCAGATCAAGATCCCTCGTCAGAACAGTGTTTTATCGGACGGTCTATCTTCCTTTCCAAAAACTATTAGTGTTTTAGCATCGGACAGAGTGATGCGATCTTTAACTTTCTTTCTCCTCGTCGTAACTACAACTTTGTTTCTGGGAGCTTTGCTGTACCGCTGCCTAATCGCGAACGGTTTCATGCTTTTGGACGCTTTTATGATCGCCGCCTTTATTGTGAAGGCGGTCTGGGTGTCCATAATGTTTTGGAACTCCGTCTTCGGATTTGTTCTGCTCCGCGCCTATCATGATCCACTGGTGAAGGTTTTTCCCAAAGCCGCGAACGTGCCGGAGAGGAGGATCGAGAAGCGAACAGCCATTGTGATGACGGTCCGGGATGAAGAGCCGCAGGCGTGCTTCTCCCGCCTGATGAGCATTAAGACGAGCCTCGATGCGACGCCGGATGGATCCAGGTTCGACTATTTCATGCTGAGCGACAGTTCGCAGCCCGATATCATCGCGTCCGAGGAACGCCTCTTTGAACGCTGGCAGTCCTGCCCTTCCGGGGCAGGACGCGTGCATTACAGGCGGCGCAGTCTCAACCTTTCCGGAAAGCACGGAAACCTGCTGGAATTCTGTGAGCGATATTGCGAATGCTACGAACATGCGATTGTGCTCGACGCCGACAGCCTGATGACGGCAAAGCTCATTCGCCGCCTCGTCTGCATCATGGAGACTTGCCCCGATATCGGCATCCTTCAAAGCCTTAACGCTGGCATCCTGCCTCCGAGCCTCCTTGCACGCGTGTTCGAGTTCGGGCACCGGCATGGCATGCATTGCTGGATCGTCGGATGCGTGTGGTGGCAAGGCGCGCGGGGACAGTATCGCGGTCACAACGCCATTATTCGCGTCGCACCCTTTGCGAAAAGCTGCCGGCTCAAGGGCCCGGAGGTAACCAGCCGGATCGGCACTAATGTGTTAGGACATGACCAGATCGAGGCAATTCTTATGCATCGGGCTGGCTTTGGCATCTGGGAGTTCCCCGAAGATGGCGGTAGCTATGAGGGTATACCCGCAACACTCATTGGATTTACCCGCCGGTATAATCGTTGGTTTAAAGGCAACCTCAAAAATCTGAAACTTTTAGGCTTGGCTGGCCTAACAGCTTTCGACCGTTACCATCTCATAGGCGTTGCCCACCGCTTTCTGGGTTGGCCCTCTATGGTTCTATTCGCCGTGCTAGCCGCGGCTGCGGCGGCATCATGGCCGGCCGAGGTGCGCTTTGACTCTGGGGCCGCTCTTACGCTCATGATAACGTATTTGGCCGTTTACTTTACCCCTAAAGCTTTGGGCATAGCGGACGTCATTTTACGAAGCGGGGCCATAGGGGCTGGTCCCGTGCATCTAACCCTTGGATTTCTGCTCGATGTCCTGCTAACTGTGCTTTTTGTCCCGATTGCCATGGTTCAGTCGACCTGGTTTTTGATCAAACTGATGGCGGGGCACCCTGAGCAGCTCCGAGATCCACCCCGGGATAGCCACCGGCTCGATTGGAAAAGCGCGTGGTCCGAATACTGGCCGCAGCCGGTTTTTGGCTTGTTGCTTCTCGCCTTTCTCTGTTGGAAGGCTCCAGGCGCTCTGCCGTGGTTTCTCCCTTTCCTTGCCGGACCGGTTCTTGCCGTTCCCTTCGCGGTCCTGACCAGCTCTGCGCAACTCAACTCCTGGTCTCGGCGCTTAAAGCTTTGCGCTTTGCCGGAGGAGATGGAGCTCCCGGAGGAAGTGGGGCTGATCCTTGGTTGCGGCCAAAATACAAGCGTTTTGTCACCCGAACGCAGGCAACGTATGTGAGACTAAGATCAAGACTCCTCCAAGATGGTTTTGCCGTCCGGGTCGCCTTGTTCTATGCAAGCTTGCTCGTTGTCACGGGCATTCAGGTGCCTTTTTTTCCATTGTGGCTAAGCACAAGGGGCCTTGATCCCGGGGAGATCGGGTTAATCTTGGCCGCGCCGATGATCGCCCGGGTTTTCGCCGCTCCACTAGTCACCGGGACAGCCGACCGTCTCGGAGACCTTCGGGCAACCGTCATCGCGGCCTCAGCCACCGCCCTCTTGGGTTTCATGGTGATCGGCTTTACGACCGGCTTTGCCGCGATATTCGCCGTCCTCACTTTGGCGTCATTTGCCTTCACGCCCATTGGGTCGCTGATGGATGCCTATGCCCTAAAGGGGCTCGCTCAGCGCGGCATGGCCTATGGGCCAGTAAGATTGTGGGGTTCGGTAGCATTCGTAGCGACAAACTTGGGAGCTGGGTTTGCGCTTAATGTGTTAGGTGCCACCAACCTAATTTGGCTTATTACCGGCGCACTCGGAGCGATGACTTGCGCGGCCCTGCTTCTCCTGCCGCTCAAATCGCAGGCGGTGGAGGTGCGGGATGCAACGCCCTCGCATACCTCGTTTTGGTCATCTCCCGTGATGCTTCTCACCGCAATCGGCGCGAGCCTAATCCAGGCCAGCCACGCCATCTATTATAGTTTTTCCGCACTCGATTGGACGGCAAAGGGGTTCGGAGGCAGCGCAATCGGCGCGTATTGGGGACTTGGGGTCGTCGCCGAAATCATCATCTTCGCGTTCTCGGGCCGGGGAGTACGATCGATGCATCCTTTCGCTTGGCTGATAGCTGGCGCCTTAGGAGGAATTGTGCGCTGGACGGCAATGGCCTTTGATCCGGCCGGCTGGCCGCTCGCTGCCTTGCAGTGCCTGCACGGTCTGACCTTTGGGGCGGCGCACCTCGGTGCCGTGCTGTTCTTCGCGATGGCAGCATCGCAGCAAAGGAAAGCCTCAGCGCAAGGATACTACGCCACACTTCAATCGATCATAGCTGGCTTGGTGACGAGCATTTCTGGACCCCTCTACGTCAACCTTGGCAGCCGCGCCTACGCGGTAATGGCAGTTGCCGCCGCTTTGGGAGGCATCTTCATCTACCTTGCCAAGCGCCGGAATGGCTCCCCGTGGCTGGCAAATTTCTAAAAATGCCACACTGATAGCAATATGCTGTAGCCCAAGTTATTTTTCAATTTTGCCAGCACAAGAGCAACTGTAGGGACCGGTGTTTATGCGTACCATCCGGGTTTTTGTATCCTCCCCTGGAGATGTCGAGCCGGAGCGGCGCAGGGTTGAATTTGTTGCGGAAAGGCTCAATGGGGTTTTTGCAGGAATTGCGAAGCTCGAGGCTGTCCGGTGGGAAGATCAATTTTACTCCGCCCATGAAACTGCTCAGGTCCAAATCCCCGAGGCGACCGAGTGCGACATCGTCATTGGCATCTTTTGGGCCCGGCTTGGAACGGAATTGCCCCCAAGTTTTGGCTATATTCCGGACAGCCACGAGCTTTATCCCAGCGGCACCGCCTATGAGATCCTGTCGGCAATGGGGAAGCGCCGCGAACGGGAACGCGAAGGCGAAGCCGCGCTCAGAGAGCGCGAGAAACTAAATCCGGACATTTACGTCTTTCAGAAAAAAGCGCCGCCGTTTCCCCCGCCTGCGGACGAAAGTGAGCTGGCCCTTTTTGACAAGCAGTGGAACCTGCTCAAAGGTTTCATGGAGAAGTGGTTTCGGAGCGACAAGGGGCATTTGCTTGCGGCCTTCCATTCCTTTTCTACGACCGATGAATTTGAACAGCTCATTGAAAAGCTGCTACGAGACTGGCTTCGCAAGAATGTTTTTGGGGGCCGCAAAGTATTGTGGCCGGTCGAAACCAAAGGGTCGCCTTTTCGCGGCCTTGAGTCCTTCGATGCAAGCCACGCGCCGGTATTCTTCGGCCGTTCTCAAGACATAACGCGAGCAACAGACCGCATGAAGCTGGCGGGCCGAGCCTCCGCCGCCGAAGCGGAACGGCCCAGCGAGCCGTCGGCGACGCCCACAATTGCGGAAGCTCGGACCAATTTTGAACAGCCCCTTGCACAGGGAAGCGCTTTTTTGCTCGTTATCGGGTCCAGCGGCGTCGGAAAATCATCGTTTGTCCGGGCGGGTGTCGCTCCCCGGCTGACGACCCCGGGCGTAGTGAAGGAGGTTGACGCCTGGCGGGTCGCAATCATGCATCCAAGCGATGCAGTTTCTCCTATCAATGCGCTGGCGCAGGCGCTTTACCGGCCTGCCTCAACAGACGAGAAGGGATCCCCCTATACGGCACTCCCCGAACTTGGAGAAGGGGACTGCCGGGACCCCGGAGGGCTCGCCAAGGTCTTCCGCAGTGCGAACCTCTCGGCGCAGCCGGTCAAGCGAGCTCTCGAACGCGTCGAAGAGACTACGAAAAAACAAGGCAAGTTCGACCGGGAGGTCAGGGTTGATCTTCTAATTTTGGTTGATCAGTTCGATGAGCTTTTCGCTGCGGATCTCGACGAGTCCGAACGTGAACAGTTTGCGATGGTACTGGGCAGCCTTGTCGCTACGAACCGGGTTTGGCTAATTGCTACTCTAAGAGCTTCTCTCTACGAACATTTTCTCGAAAGCAAAGCATTCCAGGCGCTAAGGCGCAGGAATGTTACATTTGATTTGACGGCACCTAGCTCCGAAGAGCTAGCCGATATTGTGCGCAAGCCCGCCGAGATGGCGAACCTCGTATTTGAGAGGGATGCTGCTGGCATCTCATTGGATGAGAAGCTGCTGAAGGACTCCGCCGGACCCGACACCCTGCCTTTACTCCAGTTTACACTGCAGCGCCTCTTTGAGGATAAGCGGAAGGTAGGTGATAAGGTTCACCTGACTTATGAGGCCTATAAGGCCATCGGCGGCGTCGACGGGGCCATCAATCAGGCCGCCGAGAATGGGATCAAGGGCTGTGGCGCCGCGGAAGTCGAGGCATTGCCACGTTTGTTGCGCCAACTTGCAGTGCCGGTGCGCGATGCTGGCGGGGCGGGTGCGGCGCGCTCTGCGGTAACTATTCGGCCGGTTCTGGCGGCTGAAGCCAAGTCCAGCGCGGCGGCAACGAAGCTCATTGACGATTTGGTTCGAGCCCGGATTCTGACGGAATCCACCGAAGGCACAGCAAAGACAATCGCGATTGCACATCAGCGAGTGCTGCGAAGCTGGGAGCGCGCGGCCGAAATTGTGCGAAATAACGCGGATTTTCTGCGCATACGAGCAGAAGTTGAGGAGCAGCTTCGGCGATGGACGGAGCGAGGCCACAAATCTGAACTGCTCTTGCAGCGCGGGCTTCCCCTCGCCGAGGCGGAAGATATTGCGAGCCGTTACAAGGAGGAGTTAAGCCAGGACGTTCTCGAGTTCATAAAGGCTTCCGTACGGCGTGCAAGGCTGCTCCAAAGGCTTTCCGCAATCGCGGCGGTAGGCTTCGCCACCATTTCTGTGGTCGCCATCATGTTTTGGAGTCAGGCACAAAGCAACCTCGACGCTGCAACAGTAGCGATCTCTGCCCTTATTGAGACAACTTCAACCGTTGTACGGCCAATTGCGGAGCTCGATCAAGTCGAAGCCCTGATCAATCAGGCCCGCGACGCAATGAACCGCTTCTCCACCACATCCGAAGACACTCGCATTGCTTTGCAGCGTGCACGCACGCTTCTAATCCTTTCCGAGATCCATTGGGATCGCGGAAACGTCGACGATATGCGCCAGGAAGCAGAACAAGCATTCACGATACTGACCCGCCTGGCAGATGGCGAAGACCTCGAAGTGCGGCTTCAGCGCGCTCGCAGCGAACGTCTGCTCGGATTGTCCTATTGGGAAGTCAATGACCGCGAATCCGCCAATCAGCATTTCCAGAAGGGCATAGCCGAGCTCAAAGAGCTGATTCAGTTGAACGTCAGTGACGATATTTCGTGGCGCTGGTACCGCTCGCTCGCCGATCTAAACGAAGCCGCTGGCGATAATCTCCTCTTTAGGTACAACGACACGAAGGCTGCTCTCACCGCATTCGATGATTGCTACAACGAACGCCTTCACTTACGGCAATTGGGCCACACTGGTCCTGCCTTCGACTATGAAATTGCTTGGGCCGCCAACAAACACGGGGACGTCGCCGTCCGGCTAGGCAACCGCGATGAAGCCCTTCAGTGGTTTACGCTTGCTCGCAACACAATCGCGGGAATCGGCGAAAATCTATGGGATGATTTGAAGTGGCCCCAACACCTTGCCATCATTGATGTCAATATTGGTATCCTCCTGCGCCGCCAGGAAAATTTTGAGGAGGCGGAAAACTCCCTCAAAAATGCGGTCGATCTGCTCGATCGCGTTGTCCGGCGGGATCCGAAGAATCTCGAACGCCTCAATTATTTGAGCTGGGCCAATTTTAACAGAGGCGAAGCTCTCTTACGTTGGGCGAGCAATGATCATAGCAACGGCAGGCTAGAACAAGCGCATCAAGTTCTCGCACTTTCTTCTTCGCAGACCAGGGACCTGGCCGCGCGCGCGCCTGACCGCGCCGAATGGCAGCTGGCAGCCATCAGGCAGCAAGCCTTCGTTATCGCATCTGAGGGAATGGCCAAGGAATGGACCGGTGCCTATTCCGATGCCACAGCCACCTATCGGGCTGCAGCCGACCTTCTCATAAACGGCTTTCTTCCCGTCATCGACAAGTACCCCAACACCAACTTTCTCAACTCCACTATCGAATTTCTTGAGTGGTCGGCGCTAAGCGCCAAGAAGGTCGGCCAAACCGCGAAAGCAAAGGAACAGCTGACCACTGCACTGGCTATCGTTAACGCCAATCAGGCGGTGCTTGGTAGGACTAACACCGCCAGCTGGCAGGAGAAGCTTGCCGCAGATCTCCCAAGTTCCGCAAACTGATTTCGCAGGCGCAAGCAGACGTATACAAAGCCCCTGATCTAATGCCTAATGGGGGATTGATATGTTTCAGTCAGATTCACGGTCCGGCTTTTCGGCGGCTAGGTTGAGGTTACGGATGCAACAGAGCAGGAGGTGGCCGAATATACCCGCTTCATGCTTAAGCTACTGGGGATCATGATCTGGCGCGCCAGAGTGGCATAGTGTGGCGTTTCAGGGGTTGGCTTCAATGGCTTCAGGTGGAAAAGACTATGATCTTATATTCAAGGCGCTCGATTTCGCCGCGCGCAAGCATCGCGATCAGCGCCGCAAGGGCGTGAGTGCGTCGCCTTATATCAATCACCCGATCGCGGTCGCGCACACCCTATCTGCTGCCGGAATAGATGACCCAACAGTCCTTAGCGCTGCACTTTTGCACGACACGATCGAGGACACCGAATCATCGGAAGAGGAACTCCGGGAGTTATTTGGGGACAAGATTGCCTCGGTCGTGATGGAAGTTACGGACGATAAAATTCTTCCGAAGCAAGTGCGAAAGCGGCTGCAAGTGGAGCATGCGCCAACTCTTTCTAAGGAAGCACAGCTTGTGAAGTGGGCAGACAAGATTTGCAATTTGAACGATGTTGCAACTGACCCGCCTGCAAATTGGAGCTTAGACCGGCGCCGCGAGTACTTCGATTGGGCGAAAAAGGTTGTGAACGGAATGCCCGCAGGCAATGCCAAGCTTCTGGCCTTGTTCGAAGAGGCCTATCGGAAAAAGCCTTAGGCTACGGCTCTGCTTTTGGATTGGCTCCATTTGAAGACGCACGCAAATCTGCTAATTTGAAAACTTAAAAATTGCGAACGAGGCGCAACAGCCATGGCCGGAATCGGGATCGAGGGCGGGGAAGTTTCGGCGGTTCGGGCAGTCCGTATCGTCGATAGGCCCTTCTCCGAAATTGAAGGCATCCGTTCCCCGGGCACGGGCATCCCAGGCGTGATCGCTCTTGGTACCTGGCGCGCACATAGAAAGCGGGACTTTGTTGCCGTCTACTGCGGCCAGCGTGGCGTTGTCATCGAGACCGCCGTAGAGCAGACGAAATATCGGCGGATGATCCTCTCCACCAAGGATCCCGAGCGCGCCCGCGATCTACTGACGGCGAACGGCGAGTCGTGAACTGAATCCCGGAGAGGCGAGGGATCTGTAGTCACCGAAGACGGTGGCCACCACCAGAAGCCTCCGAGCCAAATAATTCATGAGCAATGCGGTTCCTCGTTCGCCAACAACATGCCTGTGGCTCATGCTCGGGATAAGAAACCGCTCCAAGCTACGTTCACGGAACCTAACGGCGCTGCTCGTGTTTGATTAATCAGCAAACTGACTTTGGCCGCTCTCGCCCTTTCTCCGGAGCGGCCTTTTTTTGAGCCGGATGTGAGATCGTTTACCGTGTCCGGCACTCTTTATCATCGTGTGCCGCTTCTAGTTTGTTTTCCTGTTGGATAGCGCGGCTCTCCTGGAAGCTCCAAGCTCATGTCAAACTCGACCAACCTTGAAGCGTTCGGCCCGATGGTGAGCTCCGGATGATCGTGGAGACCCCCAGCGGATCGGCCGTGAAACTGAAATACGAACCGAAGCTCAAGACCTTTACCGTGTCAAAGTCGCTGCTGCTTTGACTTCATGAAGCGGATTGCCGCCGCGCATCGCGGCTGCGATGTTCACGTCATCCTCGACAATCTCAACACCCACAAGCCCGAAGATGACCGTTGGTTCACGCGTCACCCCAATGTCCGCTTCCACCTCCGGCTCAAGCCCGAAGGCGTGCTTCACGCCAACCAAGGCGTCCTGGCTCAATCAAGTGGAGATCTGGGTCTCGAGCCTCGCGGGGAAGGCGCTTTCCGGCATTTCCTTCAATTCCGTCGCCGGACCCAAAGCCCATATCGATGCCTTGATCGACAGCTATAATGAGACCGCACAGCCATTCGCTTGGCAAAAATCGAAGGGTTCGCCAAAAACGCCAGATAGGGGTTTCGACTGGGGAGCTGAACCCCACCGGCGCGCGGGGTACCGGAAGTGTTAGAAAGCATGCTGAGACGCCGGCACTGGGCTGCGGTTGGACCCGGAACAGATTCTAGCAGGCTTTGCCCAAAAAGCGCTGGTAGGTGGAAGGCAAGCTGCGTTTTAGTTACATATGCGTTTTAATTACATCAAATGACATCCGGAGAAATCCGTCCCACGCGCGCATTTGTTCTGGCCATCGGATTAGCTCTGGCCCTGAACAGCAGGGCTTTGGCCGTGTCTGAGGCGGATCGTGCTGTTTGCGACGAGCCCTTGATGAACCCGGATAGGGCCATCAAGGCGTGCAGTGGCATCATTGAGACCTCTGACCCGGGCTACGTTCTTGCCATCGCATATTTGAACCGAGGTCTCGCTCATAAGGAAAAAGGCGACGATACCCTCGCGATTGGCGATTTCGAGGAGGCCATCAGTCTGAATCCTGAATATGCGGAAGCCTATTTCAACCTTGGCACCGTTCATAACGGCAAAGGCGACTACGATCGCGCCATTGTGGATTTTGGTCAGGCCATCCTCCTCGATCCGAGGGACGCGGATGCCTATAACAATCGCGGCATCGCCTATAAGAATAAGGGAGAATACAACCGCGCCATTAGTGATTTTGACGAGGCGCTTAGGATCGATCCGCAGTTGAAGGCCGCCGCACAAAACAGAGAGGGCGCCATGAAAGAGCTAGGCAGGCCCTAAGGGCGAGCCTTTTAGACACTCTCCTTAGTTTGAATCGCGAACCCGCGTGCGTGTCAGAACCATGAAATCCATAGGAAACCGCCCTTCACCGCTCATACCCACGTCGGAGATTATCAGGGTTGCCCCTGTCCATAACAATTCGGAGATGCGGTGTTCTGCCTCTTGCGGAATTTCTATTCGATCCAGCGCGCCCGATGCCGTTTCTGGAAAGGGCGGAGCAGGCGGCCCGTTCTCTTCTACGCGGGCTCCATTTGCACGCCGTCTCGAATGGTGCACAACCTTGACCTCGACTGCTGCGGGCGGCGTCAGACTAACCCACTTTAAAGAAGCACCGTCGTCTCCTGGCTTGGTTGCGATGAACAAATGGGTCCCTAAGGGACGTTCTGGATCGCGAATCGTGATGGGGTAGTCAAAGAGATGCTGGGTCGCTTGGCGAACATAAAGGCGGCCCAGCTTCCGGCTGATAAAAATAGAAACCGGTTCGAGGCGCCGGGCGGCTTCCTTGGCTTGGTCTGCAGCAGACAGCATATCCGCATCGGCATCAAGGATCGCGCGCTGCAAAGCCCTGACATTCTCTTCCGCGGTTGCAGCGGCGGCGGTGGCGGTCCTAAGCTTGTCTTGTGCCACCGAAAGCCGGGCCGCGGCAGCCGATTGTCTTTCGGCAGCCTTCTGAATAGCCTCGGCCTCCTGTGCCTTGGCTGCAGTGCTGGCGGCCTCCTCCACCTCCACCTTCGCTTTCCGTGCGCCTTCTTCGCTAACCGCTAGCTCTCTTTCAGCTTCGCGCGCTTCCTGCGACTTCGAGCCGAGAAGCGCACTCGCGGTTTTTTTTGACTGGATAGCGGCCGAAGCCCGCGTTTCGGCTGCCGCCTTGAGAGCCTTTGCAAACTCCAGAGGGTTCACAGGAGCTTGTGCGCTCAACTCCTTCGCTTGCGCGGCCGAAACGCCTAACGCCACGGGCTCAGCGGATTTGCGACCGTGGCTGGCATTAGCCGCCTCACCCATCACCGGCGGTGGTGCCCGCAGTTCAGGCTTTGGAAGATGTGCATGGGCAATTTTCACCGGAAAGACACCCTCAGCCGAAACGATCACCCGTTGACCAGCATTTGTTACACCGAAAAGGCGCCTCGCGAAATCACCCGGCAGCCGGATGCAACCGTGTGAAGCCGGGTGCCCCGTGACCATACCTTCATGCAAAGCGACCCCCGTCCAGGTTAGCCGCTGCATGAAAGGCATCGGTGCCCCGCTATAGATGTTGGACCTATGCCAGCGTTCCTTTTCGAGAATTGTGAATACGCCCGTTGGTGTTGGATAACCGGACACACCCGTAGAGACCGTGCTTTGACCCCATAAGCCGTTCGCATCATAAAAGGAGACGTGCTGATCAGCGATCGATACCACCGCAAAGAGCGGACCTACCGGCGGTTTGCTGACCTCGGCCCGTTGTTCGTTGCGAGGTGCAACTTGCCTGTGCAGATGGTGCCTGAGCTGGCGCGCAACTGCCGGCTGCAAAACGGTGGCTAAAGTTGCGAGCGCAATCAATGCGAGCCGCATGCAGCCGTGCAAATAACATGTGTGGGCGTCCGCAGAAGCAGGCGTCCTAAAATTTGAAACATGGACCATGACATTCGAATTCGGCGAGGTTAGCCTTGACCGTTATGCCTTCCACACATAACCACAACGTAAACAGAGGCAACAAAAATATTGTATGTGCCGGCCCCACTCTCATACCGGCCTTCGAATGCAAACACATCTTCCTCTCACCAACTCCCGAGGTCAGCGCCCGCGGAAAACGGGCACACGTTTTTCGACGAACGCGCGAGCGGCCTCGCGATGGTCTTCGGTTTGGCCGGTCTCAACTTGATGACGTGCTTCAAGATCGAGAAGCTCATCGAGCGTCCCGTTCTCCGCAGCGTTGAAGTTTCGTTTCATTAAGCCCAGCGCGAGGCGCGGCCCATCTGCCAACCGCTTGGCAAGGGCCTGGGTCGCTCCGGCGAGCGCCTCGTCAGCGACGACCTGATTGACGATCCCCAGTTCGAACGCCTCGGCTGCATTAACAGATCCTGCGGTATAGTAGAGTTCGCGCGCTTTCCCGGTGCCGATGAGCTTTGATAGAAAATAGCTCCCTCCAAAATCGCCGGAAAATCCGACGTTAGCAAAGGCCGTAATGAAGCGCGCCAACTCTGCCGCGATGCGAAGATCGCAAGCAAGCGCCAGCGCCATGCCAGCCCCAGCCGCGGGACCATTGACCATTGCAATCACCGGCTTCTGGATTTCATGTAGCAAGCGCGCGATTTCCATCCGGCCCCGCAGGCGCTGAATTGCCTGCTCATCGCTCTGCTGAACGGAGCCCTCCGACATGCTTTTGACGTCCCCGCCGGCGCAGAAGGCGCGGCCCGCCCCCGTCAGCACAATTACCCCCGTATCGGCGTCCTTGGCCAATCGGCGCAAGGCTTCAACAAGACCGTCTATCATCGAGGCCGAAAAAGCGTTGAGACGCGCAGGCCGATTAAGTGTCAGGGTGACGACGCCGCCACTGGCCGTTTCAATCAGATCTTGCTCCATGAAAATCCTCCCAGGGATGTGTTCTTGATTATAACCAGGTTTGGGCTACCGATTAACTTGTGCCTAGCCCGTGACCTAACAAGGATGCATTTGCTAAGGTTGCCGGCCCAGCCAGTCCAGAGGGCTAATGCGATCAGCTCCTGCAGATCTGTGCCCCTCGCTAGCGCTATCTACTTCAAGCGTGCAACCGTCTCCTTCGACGTAGCGAACGTCATGTGGGTCTCTGTATTTTCGACCCTACCTCGGCCTTGCTAGGAAATCTCGCCCTCTGCTTTATCAACGTGGAGAGAAACGTCATGGAGGACGCCGGCGCGCTAATTTCATCGCCCAGACTAATCGCTGCTTCGGAGAGGGCGGCTGCGGCAGCGCACAAAACTTAGGTCTCCGTGAGTCGCGATTGAGTTCAAGATCACCACATTCAAGAGGCACTCAATATGGGCTGCTTTCAGATCCGAGACCGGGCTTGCCAATTCCGAGGCAGGCCCTTTCCCGAGTGCCGCCAACTCGGGCACCCACGCTGGCGGGAGATTAGCCGCGCGCTGATTTCTGGACAGCTTCCCCGATCAGCCTATGAAGGTCTTGCGTCTGCGCGGCGTAAGCCTGCATTTGGTCTTGAGCAAATCGAGTTTGAAGCGTCAAAATTTCCTGGAGATTCTGTGCCTTCGTGATCTTATCAACCAATCCAAAGGCTAAGTCCGCGTTCTTCTTAGCGATTTGCACCGCACGGTCTTGTACTTCCTTGAAACCAGTTGTCATGGAACTAGCGGGCATCGAGCCCATCCAGGCGCCCATGGCTTGGGTCATGAAATCCGTCATCTGCTCAAAAGCGGCATGCGCCTGCTTCATGTTCTGTTCGGTAATTTCCCGCATCTGTTGCGGGATTTGGAATGGGTTATCCGCCATAGATTCCTCCTCGTCAGGGGCTGGAGTAAAGGGAAACATGGGTGATCACAAGCTAAGCGCAATCGCAATAGGGCGCCCACTCGGGCTCATGGGCTCCGAGTCCACGCCTTTTTGGCAGGACCCCTTACTCCTTAACTGTAGAAATATATGAAATTGAACGCATCTCTCGGAGGCCGGAGTGACGCTCCGGCACGTTGATCAAATTTTTAGCGGCAAACGGTTCAACGATGGCGCAGCGGCGCCGGCTGCCTTAGTAGCGGCCGCAACCATCTACGCTGGGAGCTTCATCCCGCCATCGAAAGGGGCAAGTGTTCCCCTCTCGGGGTATGGGTCCCACAGCACCCCCTAAAAGACTTCGGAGCATTGAAGCTAGATGCATGCCGGTTACGATCCTGGCCGCCAATGCTCAGCTTTCCCACAAAAGTCCAATTACTGTGGAACAAAAAGCTGGAACTTCCGTTTGCGGCTAAAGCTCAGCTTGGCTTAGCTTAGCCGAACAGACTGTGCGGGGCGTTCGAAAAGCCTCCGGATTGTTCCATCAGTATTTTGGGGTAGAGTTGCGATGCAGGAAACAGCACAACTGTCAATTGAGTCCGCGTCCTCACTCGAAAAGCAGCAAGGGTTTACCAACGGGGCAGAGCACGGCGGCGACAGTTTGCGCAGCCTGCTTACCGCATTGCAATCGGCTCGCAATGGCGACTTCTCCGTTCGCTTGCCAAGTGACTGGGAGGGTCTCTACGGCAAAGTTGCCGACGCATTCAACGATATTGTCTCTGTCAATCAACGCATATCCGAGCAGCTGCATTTGGTCGGGCAATATGTCGGCCGGGAGGGCAAAACGCGGCATCGCCTGCGCCTTGGTTCCGTGCAGGGGGCCTGGGGGGACATGGAGATTTCTGTCAATGCCTTGATCGATGATCTTCTTTGGCCAACCACTGAAGTGACGCGCACGATCGAAGCCGTTGCTCGCGGTAACCTCTTGGAATCGATGCGTCTCGACGTCGATGGGCGGCCTTTGCAAGGGGAGTTTCTCCGCTCCGCAACAATCGTGAACACGATGATCAAGCAGCTCGGGGTCTTCACGTCCGAGGTGACCCGTGTGGCGCGCGAAGTCGGCATCGACGGCAAACTTGGAGGTCAGGCGCAGGTTAGCGAAGTCTCGGGCGTGTGGCGCGATTTGACCGAGAGCGTCAACTCGATGGCTTCGAACCTCACAGCACAAGTGCGGAACATCGCGGAAGTGACCATCGCCGTTGCCCATGGCGACTTGTCCAAAAAAATCACTGTCGACGTTCGAGGTGAAATCCTTCTCCTGAAGGAAGCCATCAATACGATGGTGGACCAGCTGCGGTCCTTCGCGGCCGAGGTTACCCGGGTCGCACGCGAAGTCGGCACCGAAGGCCGGCTTGGCGGCCAAGCCGTGGTGCCCGGGGTGGCTGGCACCTGGAAGGACCTTACCGACAACGTCAATCTGCTCGCCGCAAATCTTACGACACAGGTGCGAAACATTGCCGAGGTAACAACCGCGGTGGCGCGTGGTGACCTTTCCCGCAAGATCACCGTGGACGTAAAGGGGGAAATTCTAGAGCTTAAGAACACCATCAACACGATGGTCGATCAGTTGAACGCCTTCGCATCGGAAGTAACGCGCGTCGCGCGTGAGGTGGGCACGGAAGGCCGCCTTGGCGGTCAGGCCGCGGTGCCGGGCGTAGCGGGCACTTGGAAAGACCTTACCGACAACGTGAATTCGATGGCATCGAACCTAACGGCGCAGGTTCGAAACATTGCCGAAGTGTCAACCGCCATTGCCGGCGGCGACCTCTCGAAGAAAATCACGGTGAATGTCAGCGGCGAGATCCTTCAGCTCAAGGAAACCATCAATACGATGGTGGACCAGCTGAACGCCTTTGCATCCGAGGTCACGCGCGTGGCGCGCGAGGTTGGCACGGAAGGACGTCTGGGCGGTCAAGCGGACGTACGTGGCGTTGCCGGCACCTGGAAGGACCTCACAGACAGCGTGAACTCGATGGCATCGAACCTCACGACGCAGGTTCGCAACATCGCGGAAGTGTCAACCGCCATCGCCAATGGAGACCTTTCGAAAAAGATCGCGGTCGATGTGCGCGGCGAGGTGCTGGAGCTGAAGGAAACCATCAACACGATGGTGGACCAGCTCAACGCGTTCGCATCGGAAGTTACGCGCGTTGCGCGCGAGGTTGGAACGGAAGGCAAGCTCGGCGGCCAGGCAGTGGTGCGCGGTGTGGCAGGCACCTGGAAGGACCTCACCGACAGCGTGAACTCCATGGCCTCGAACCTTACCGGTCAGGTTCGCAATATTGCTGAAGTGGCGACCGCCGTGGCACAGGGAGACCTTTCCAAGAAAGTCACCGTGAACGTCTCGGGGGAGATTCTTCTCCTGAAGGAAACCATCAACACGATGGTGGACCAGCTGAATGCCTTCGCCGCCGAAGTGACGCGCGTTGCTCGCGAGGTCGGCACCGACGGCAAGCTTGGCGGTCAGGCTGCGGTGCCGGGCGTTGCTGGCACGTGGAAGGACCTCACCGACAGCGTGAACTCCATGGCGGGCAACCTGACCGCGCAGGTCCGCAACATCGCCGAGGTGGCGACCGCCATTGCCAGCGGGGACTTGAGCCGCAAGATTACGGTGGACGTGCGCGGCGAAATCCTGCAGCTGAAAGAGACCTTGAATACGATGGTCGATCAGCTGAACCGTTTCGCGGGCGAGGTTACACGCGTCGCGCGTGAGGTTGGTACCGAGGGCCAACTCGGCGGTCAGGCCAACGTGCCGGGTGTGGCGGGTACCTGGAAGGACCTCACCGACAACGTGAACTTCCTTGCTGCAAACCTCACGACGCAGGTCCGTAACATCGCTGAGGTGACGACAGCCGTGGCGCGCGGCGACCTCAGCCGCAAAATCACCGTCGACGTGAAGGGCGAAATTCTTGAGCTCAAGAACACCATCAATACGATGGTGGACCAGCTCAACGCCTTCGCCTCTGAAGTAACTCGTCTTGCCCGCGAAGTGGGTACGGAAGGCAAGCTCGGTGGCCAGGCGCAGGTGCCGGGCGTTGCCGGGACATGGAAAGACCTCACCGACAACGTGAACTTCATGGCTGGAAACCTGACCGGCCAGGTTCGTAACATCGCCGAAGTGGCAACCGCTATCGCGGGCGGCGACCTGTCTAAGAAAATTACCGTGGACGTTCGCGGTGAAATTCTCCTGCTGAAGGAAACGCTCAACACAATGGTGGAGCAGCTCCGCTCCTTTGCGGCGGAAGTGACGCGCGTTGCTCGCGAGGTCGGCACCGAAGGCAAGCTCGGCGGACAAGCCGTCGTGCCAGGCGTAGGCGGAACCTGGAAAGACCTTACCGACAGCGTGAACTCGATGGCCTCGAATCTCACGGGGCAAGTCCGCAACATCGCTGAGGTGACGACGGCTGTTGCGCGCGGCGACCTCAGCCGCAAAATCACCGTGGACGTGAAGGGCGAAATTCTCGAACTGAAAAACACCATCAATACGATGGTGGACCAGCTCAACGCCTTCGCTTCCGAAGTAACGCGTGTGGCCCGGGAGGTAGGCACGGAAGGCAAGCTCGGTGGGCAGGCCCAGGTGACAGGTGTCGCGGGCACATGGAAGGACCTCACCGACACCGTGAACTTCATGGCCGCCAACCTCACCGAGCAGGTGCGCGGCATCGTGAAGGTGGTGACTGCGGTGGCGAATGGCGAGCTTCGTCAGAAGCTGACCGTGAACTCGAAGGGCGAGGTCGCGGCCCTCGCGGACACAATCAACGACATGACCGATACGCTGGCGATCTTCGCCGATCAGGTCACGTCCGTGGCGCGCGAGGTGGGTGTGGAAGGCCGTCTGGGCGGCCAAGCCAGTGTGCCGGGTGCTTCGGGAACCTGGAAAGACCTCGTCGGAAATGTGAACTTGTTGGCCGCGAACCTTACGAACCAGGTCCGGGCAATCGCCGAAGTGGCAACCGCCGTGACGAAAGGCGACTTGACCCGCTCCATTCAGGTGGAAGCGCGCGGCGAGGTTGCCGAGCTCAAAGACAACATCAACACGATGATCGACAATTTGCGCCTCACTACGGAGCGCAATACGGAGCAGGATTGGCTCAAGACAAACCTTGCCCGCTTCACCAGCATGCTCCAGGGCCAGCGCGATCTCACCGCCGTTGGTAGCCTGCTGTTGTCCGAACTCGTGCCGCTGGTTAGCGCCCATCAAGGTCTCATCTACCAGATGGACAAGGATGATAATCGACTGAAGCTCCTTGCAAGATACGCCGACGACCACAGGAGTCCGTATCCAAGCCGCCTTGCCCCCGGCGAGGGCTTCGTGGGCCAATGCGCGCTTGATCGCCGCCGGATTCTCATTCCCCAAGTTCCTGAAGGCGCCGTTCGCATTGACCCAGTGCTTTTCGAGGCAGCGCCGAGGAGCCTCGTGACGTTCCCCGTCATTTTCGAAGACGAAGTGAAGGCTATCATTGCTCTGGCATCGTTAAACGAGTTCGAGCCCGCGCATCTTACGTTCCTTGAGCAGTTGACGGAAAGCATCGGGATTGTCTGGAACAGCATCGAAGCAACGATGCAGACCGAGAGCCTTCTCAAGCAGTCGCAGCAGCTCGCAACTGAGCTTCAGACGCAGCAGAAAGAGCTACAACAAACGAACGATCAGCTTGAGCTCAAGGCCCAGCAACTCGCCGAGCGCAATGTGGAAGTGGAGCGCAAGAATCAAGAGATCGAACATGCTCGCCGCGCTTTGGAAGAAAAGGCCACAGAGCTGGCGCTGACTTCAAAGTATAAATCTGAGTTCCTGGCCAATATGAGCCATGAGCTGCGGACACCTCTCAACAGTATTCTTATCCTTGGCCAGCAGCTTTCTGAAAACGCTGACGGCAATCTTTCAACAAGGCAGGTTGAATTCGCAAAGACGATCCACAGCGCGGGAACGGATCTCCTGAACTTGATCAGTGATATTCTCGACCTTTCCAAGATCGAGTTGGGCACGGTCTCCGTCGATATCGACGAGATCTATTTCTCGAATCTAATCCAAAGCGTCGCGCGCCCGTTCCAGCACGAGGCCGATACACGCCAGCTCAAATTCGAGCTTGAACTCGATACTGCCGTCGGCAAGAGCATATTTACCGATTCCAAACGCCTCCAACAGATCCTGAAAAACCTGCTTTCGAATGCTTTCAAATTCACAAGAGAAGGGGGTGTTCAATTCAAGATCTTCTCTGCGCAATCTGGCTGGATAGCCGATCATCCTGTGCTTTCAAAGGTGACGAACGTTATTGCCCTGGAGGTCTCGGACACCGGTATCGGAATTCCAGCTGAAAAGCAGAAGATAATTTTCGAAGCATTCCAGCAGGCTGACGCAAGCACCAGCCGGAAATATGGGGGCACAGGTCTTGGCCTCGCAATCAGCCGCGAGCTTGCGAACCTGCTAGGCGGAGAAATTCAACTGAAAAGTGCTCCTGGCCGCGGCAGCACTTTCACGCTTTATCTGCCCCAACGTTTTGCTAACATGCCCTCGCCGTCTCTTGAGAGGATGCCGGTTCGGCAGCAGCTCTCATTCAAGTCGGCGGAACAGCATGAGGCACCCCAAGACGACCGGAAAGTCATCCAGGAAGGTGACCTCACCCTGCTGATTGTGGAGGACGATCCGCATTATGCGCGCGTAATGGCGGACCTGGCGCGCGACCAGGACTTCAAGGTGTTAATAGCAAGCCGCGGGGATGAGGCATTAAGCCTTGCCATGGCTTACAAGCCGTCCGCGATCTCGCTTGACGTCTTCTTGCCAGATATGTTGGGTTGGAGCATTCTTGGGCAGCTTAAGCAGAATCCTGAAACGCGTCATATACCTGTTCAGATGCTGACACTGGAAGAAGACCGGCAGCGGGGCTTGGCGCACGGCGCCTTTTCCTTCCTCACTAAACCGGTCGAAAACTCAGACCTCAAGGCAGCCTTTGACCGCATCAAGAATTTCGCGCAGCCGAGACGCAAGACACTTCTGATCGTTGAAGACAACGAGGCCGAGCTGCTCAGCATTGCGGCGCTTCTTGAGCACAATAATGTCGATATCGTCAGCTTCGTGAATGGCAAGGATGCGCTGGAGTTCATGTCTGCAAACCCATGCGATTGCGTGGTGCTCGATCTCAAGCTTCCTGACATGACGGGTTTTGAAATCCTTAATCACATACGCGACAATGAAAAGTTGTCTGAGATCCCTGTCATTGTCTTTACCGGCCGGGAATTGTCGCCTGAAGAGGATGCGCAGCTCCATGCAATGGCTCGTAGTGTCGTCGTCAAAGGTGTCGAGTTCCCAGAACGTCTCCTCGATGAGACTGCCTTGTTTCTTCACAGCGTTATTGCTGAATTGCCAGCCGAGAAGCGCAAGATGCTGGACCGTCTGCACAGTTCTGATGAGGACCTCGTTAACAAAACCGTTCTTCTGGTCGATGACGACTCCCGGAACATCTTCGCTTTAAGCAGTGTCCTGGAGCGGCGTGGAATGAAGGTCTTGACCGCCACAACTGGACGCGAAGCAGTCAGTTTGCTTGCTACTAATCCTGAGGTCGCGATCGTACTTATGGATATCATGATGCCGGAAATGGATGGCTATCAGACCATGCAGGCAATAAGAGAAAATGGTGAGTGGCGTAAACTGCCGATCGTGGCGCTGACCGCGAAGGCGATGAAGGGCGACCGGGAGAAATGTCTTGAGGCCGGGGCCTCTGACTATCTTGCGAAGCCCGTAAATACCGAACAGCTGCTTGCGGCATTACGTATGTGGCTTCACCGTTGACGGGGCTCATGACAGAAAACGAGAAAGTGAATGTTTTGCTGGTCGATGATCAGCCAGCAAAACTTCTCACCTACGAGGAAATTCTGAAGAACCTCGACGCTACGCTGGTCAAGGCGACCTCGGCGCAGGAAGCGTTCCAGTTCCTCCTTCACAACGATGTTGCCGTAATCCTTGTCGACGTTTACATGCCGGACCTCGATGGCTTTCAGCTCGCAAGCATGATCCGCGATCATCCCCGCTTTGAGAAGACCGCAATCATTTTTATCTCTGCGATTTACCTGAGCGATCTTGATAGATTGCGCGGATATGAAAGCGGCGCGGTAGATTACGTTCCCGTTCCAGTGGTCCCGGAGATCCTGCGAGCGAAAGTCAGAGTGTTTGTTGAACTTTTCCGCAAAACCAGGGCCCTAGAGCGGATGAATCGCGAACTTGAGGATCGCGTCGCAGAGAGGACTTCGGAGCTGCAAGCTTCGAATAATCGCTTGCAGGAGAGTGAAGAACGCCTCAGGCTGGCAAGTGAAGCTGCCGAATTTGGAACTTATGACTGTAACCCTCGAACGGGTAGTTTTCATTGCTCGGTACAGACAAAGCAACTACTTGGGTGGGAGAAAGACGAGGAACTTGAGATAGAGTCTTTCCTGAGTCTGGTCTATGAACCTGACCGCGCCGCCGTTCGCCGTTTTCTTTTTTCAAAGCACGCGAATGACGACGGACATCGGGTCGAGTTCCGGATTTCCTGCGACGGTGGTATTCGTTGGCTTCTGGGTTGCGGCCGGTCATTTTTCGGACCCGGAGATTTTGAGACTCCCGTCCGAGTTATGGGCACCCTTCTTGATCTTACTGAAAGAAAACAGGTCGAGGAACGGCAGCTGTTGCTCATGGCTGAGCTCGATCATCGCGTAAAAAACATACTCGCGAATGTTGGAGCTATCGTGAAACTATCCAGCAAAAATAGCAACTCAGTTCGCGATTTCGTAGAGGCATTGGATGCCCGAATTCAAGCGGTTGCCAAGGCTCACAGCATGCTTAGGCGCGATAGCTGGAGTGGCATCGATTTAAAGAAATATCTTTCCGAGCTGCTTGCTCCCTTTATCGCAAGCCGAGCCCAGAGCATAATCCTTGAGGGCGACGCCGTAGATCTTTCTCCAAACGCGGCTCAAGCTTTGGCTCTGGTTTTCCATGAACTTGCAACCAACGCCATAAAGTATGGAGGTCTGTCTGTTCCAGACGGAAAAGTTACGCTTACCTGGAGGAAATTGGGCGGTGAATCCGGTAACGTAAGACTGACATGGCGCGAAGAGGGGGGGCCACCTGCGAAGGAGCCAGCTAGGCGCGGTTTCGGCAGTATGGTCATCAGCACGGTTGCCGCGGAGCTTGGCTCTGAAGTCGCATACGATTTCCGCGCGAACGGAGTTATCTTCAGTTTCGAGGGTAAAATCGAAAGAACCACAAAGCCCAAAGCGGTTGCGCCGGTGATGCCGTTAGAGCTTCCTACCAGCGGGACAAATCCCACAACAGACAGGCAGCTTCGCATTTTCATGGTGGAGGACGAACTTATTGTGGGGCTTCATGCCAGAACAGAATTTGAAGGTGCAGGGCACAAGGTTGTAGCCTTCGCTACAAGCGTTCAGCAAGCCATGGACCTCGCCCAAGAGCTGGAGTTCGACTTTGCCTTGCTTGATATTCGTTTGGGAGAGGAAGTAAGCGTACCAGTTGCAGAGAAAATACTAAGCCGTGGTTTGAACATGGCTTTTGTTACTGGTTTTGAGGATGAACTGATTTTGCCTCCGCATCTTCGATCAATTCCGCGTTTCCAGAAGCCTTATGACATGGATGCGATCATGAGACATATGGCCAATCTCCCGGTGAATGGACCAACACTGTGCTCATCACAGGTCACAGCTGGCAAGAGAGTCGTGCTTGGCGAGGTAGCTTAGGGTTAGCGAGACTGCGCTTGCCGTCAGCCAAGTCATATCATTTTCCTACGCGTATAATTTGACCGCCTGGCCCCTGTTTGAAGCCCCCTGTCGCTGCAAAAACAACGCGTTCACGAAGGTCCATGCAATATGGTTTGGTCATCCCAGCTGGCCTCCCGCTCCAGCAGGGATCTTGAATCAGATGAACCCTGATTTGGGAATCCCCAATTCACAGAAATCTCAAACCGCTCTAGGCCCCCCACACATCAAAATCAAAGGGAATTAACTCAGAGATCAGAATTCTAGAGCACTATCAGGAAAAGGGGACGCCGGTTTTTTTCGTCCGATCGTGCTCAGTCGTTAGGCCGAGTTGCGCCTAATTTGGCACCGGGCCTGCGACCAAGAACCACTCAGCTAACGGCGTTGAACTTGAGGAAGAAGGCGCAGCCGCAGGGCTTCCCGTTTTTGACCTCAATGTCCGCCTTATGGGCTTCCATGATGCGTTCGACGATTGAAAGGCCGAGGCCGGAGCCGTTAAGCCCGCTCCGGTCCTTGCGCCAAAATCTTTGAAATATCAGCGGCCGTTCGGCCGGAGCTATTCCCGGCCCTTGATCCGAAATGGCAACCGTTCCCTCCGCATCGACTGCGATAGTGACGGTCGTGCCTTTCGGCGTATGCCTGATCCCATTCTCAGCGACATTTCGGACAGCCCTGAATAGCACCTCGGCATTGCCATTGATCACAATCGGCGCTTCGGGAGCATCCAGCAGAATGTGCTTTCCCTCCGCGACTGCGAGCGGCGCGACAAATTCAGCCACCTCATGGCAAACGGCCTTGAGATCGGCGACTTCTTCCGCGCCCACCGTGAATGTTTCAAGTTCGGCGATGTCCAGCAATTGGCTCACGATCCGCTTCATTCGTGCGATGTCGCGGGTAAGATCTTTCGCCGTTTCCTTCTCGGTCATGGTGTCGATCCTCGCCTGCAATATAGAAAGCGGCGTACGGAGTTCATGAGCGGCATCCGCCGTGAAATCGCGTTGAACGCGAAAGCCGTGCTCGAGGCGGTCGAGAGCCTGGTTGATAGTTTGAACGAGCGGCTTGACCTCGCTCGGCATCGTATCAACAGGAAGGCGGACATCCGGCCGGTCCGGCCCTATCTTTTCCGCCATTTGCGAAGCCTTCAAAAGTGGACTCAATGCGCGCCTGAATATGCTGACATCGATGATGAGAAGGAAAAGAAGGATCGGTATTGTGATCCAGCCGACGCGCGTGAAGAACTCCCTCACGATATCGTCGATGAGCACGTCGCGGTGCTCAAGGTCTTGGGCGACCTGAACCCAGACGGTTTGCGGCCCCACTTTGACCGGAATACTCGTTCCCGAAAGCATCAGCTTTCCGTGCCCCCTTTCGGGATAAAGCGGGTATTCGGCTAATGCTTGCCGGGGAAAGACTGCACCCCGGTTCTGAAGCGACGAAAATAAAGCATTCCCGGACCCATCGACAATGGAATATGCGTAGCGGCCATAGGTGCCTGAGAAAAGCGCTTCCAAATCCGGCGGAAGGTGAAGCTGAACGTGTCCTTGAGCATCTATGGACAGATAGCGGGTGATGAGATCTGCGTTCTCCCTAAGAGAGCGGTGCTGCAGATCTTCCGCCGCATTGCGCAGGAGCAGATAAAGCGCCACCGGCATGAATGCCGAGGTGATCAGGATCGCGGCGACATGCAAGAAAATGATGCGCCTTGTTATGGATTTTAGAACCATGGCGTAGTCTTTTTCGGAATATTTCCTCGGGGAACAGCCCACGCACGGAATTGCGGCGAATTCTCAAGCTGCAGTAATAAGGTATCCAACGCCTCTTATAGTATGGATTGTGACGCTGGCGTGCAAATCCTGGAGGCTCTTGCGGAGCCGGTGGACGTAGACCTCCACTGCGTTAGACCCGACATCGCCAGACAAACCGAAAATCTGATCTTCCACGACGCGTTTCGACACGACGTGGCCGCTCCGCCGCATCAGAAGTTCCAAAACCGCAAGTTCGCGCGCCGAGAGCGTATGTGGCGCGCCATCTATGAAAATCTGCCTTGCCGCGGTGTCGAAGGTAAGGTTTGCCAATCCAAGCGAACGCCCAAGAAGCTGCCCTGGCCGCCGCAAGAGAGCTTCGAGCCGTGCAATCAGTTCCTCAATCGCGAAGGGCTTTACTAGGTAGTCGTCAGCCCCCGCCCGAAGGCCAGCAACCCTGTCGTTTACGCCGTCTCTTGCGGTCAATACCAGAACCGGCACTGAGTTCTGGCGGGCGCGCAGCGCCCGAATGACAGACAGACCATCCTGATCGGGAAGCCCCAGATCGAGGATTACCGCGGCGTAATGTGTGGACCCCAGAACATTCAACGCGTCGGCAGCCGTGGTCAGCGCGTCCGCGGCGAATCCGGACGCGGCCAAACTCTTTATTAAGAGCGCTGAAAGTTCTTCATTATCTTCGACAAGCAGCAGCCGCATTGCTGCGCACAGCCTTCTTGAGAAGCCCAACCTGTGTCAACACATACAGCCGAATTCAAGCAGAAGCAAAGGGAACGCAGCCGCTACAACGTGAAAGTGTAAGGCTGTTGTAAGGCTTAGAGGTCATCACCCCTTTGGGGCTGAGCGTGTAAAGCTATGACAGCACATAATTTTTGGCGCCCAGCAATCATTCTTAGCCTTTTCCTGATTGGGCTGAGCGTACTGGGCAATTACAGTTACGGACTTCTCGGCGGCTCCAGCGCGAAGCAGGGGGATGGAAAAGCGCTGCCCGCGCCCGCGAGTTCCGGTTTTCAGCCGACGGAAGCTCAATGGCGCAATTTGAAGACCGAGCCCGTGCGGCTTGTTACCTTTGCTGCCGAGCATCAGGCCGAGGGCCGCATTGCTATTAACGATTACAAGTCAACGCCAGTCTTCTCTCCCTATTCAGGCCGTGTCACCCGCATCTTTGCGGAAACTGGAGCGACAGTTGCCCAGGGCGCTCCACTCTATGCGATTGATGCGACCGAGTTTGTCCAGGCGCAGAACGATCTCACAACGGCGATCAACGCAAGGAACAAGGCGCAAGCGCAATACCGCGTGACGCAGATCAATGAAGGCCGCCAGCTAGATATGTTCGCGGTAAAAGCCGCAGCCAAACGCGATTGGGAGCAGGCCGAAGCGGATTTCGTGGCAGCGTCGAACGACCTGAAGACAGCCGAAATCGGCATAGAGGCCGTTCGCAAACGCCTGCGTATTCTGGGAAAGTCCGAAAAGGAGATCGACCAACTCACGACGCATGGCGGGCAAATAAATCCCGAAGCGATCGTGGAGGCTCCCATTTCCGGCACCGTCATTCAGAGGAAAGTGAGCGCCGGGCAATATATTCAGAGCGGTGCCAACGATCCGGTTTTCACCATTGGCGATCTTTCGACCGTCTGGCTGGTCGCAAATCTGCATGAGACGGACATTCCATTCGTACATTTGGGCGCCATGCTCAAGACGTCGGTCCTCGCCCTTCCAGACAAGCCGCTCCTTGCAAAGGTCGTCTATATCGCGCCAATGGTGGATCCGGCGACCCGGCGCCTTACGGTTCGCGCCGAGATTCAAAATCCCGGTCTCGCCTTGAAGCCCGAGATGTTCGCGAGCTTCACCATAATCTCCGGTGACCCTCAACCTCATCCAGCGGTGCCGCAATCGGCGATCATTTATGAAGGTTCGGAGGCTCACGTCTGGGTGGTTGGAATGGACCGGCGGATCACCTCACGGAAGGTCGTGCTCGGCCAAGCAGCGGGAAATATGATCGAAGTCCGTTCCGGGCTCACCGCGGGAGAAGAGGTTGTTACGAGCGGAGCGCTCTTCATCGACCGCGCGTCTCAGCCAGACTTTCCGGAGCGTGCGGGATGACCGCGCTGATCGCCACGTCGCTCCGGCACAGGGTCCTTGTGCTCATCGTCTTCGTGATGATGATCGGTGCAGGTGTGGCTGCCTTCCTGAACTTGAACATCGAGGCCTATCCGGACCCGGTCCCCCCCCTCGTCGACATCGTGACACAAACTCCCGGGCAATCCTCCGAAGAGATCGAGCGCAATATCACGATCCCGATCGAGATCCAGATGGCGGGGATTCCCCATGTAACGGCGATCCGCACCATCTCGCTCTTCGGTTTGTCGGATGTTAAGGTGCAATTTACCTACGATTTTACCTATGACGAGGCCGAGCAATGGGTCATAAACCGGCTCTCGCAGCTTCCAACGTTACCGAATAACGCCCAGCCGCAAATCTCGCCGGAAAGCCCGATCGGTGAAATTTACCGCTATCGCATCATAGCCCCCAAGGGCTTTTCCGTTACCGATCTCAAGACCATGCAAGACTGGATTCTTGAGCGGCGTTTCAAGGCGCTTCCGGGCGTCGTGGATGTCGTCGGCTGGGGAGGCGCGCTCAAGACCTACGAGGTGACCGTCGATCCTAACCGGCTCACCAATGTCGGGCTCACTCTGCCCCAAATGCTGCAGGCCTTGAACAACAGCAACGTCAATGTGGGCGGCCAGACGGTCAATATCGGCCCGCAGTCGGTGGTTGTGCGCGGCATCGGCCTAGTCGATTCCATGGATGACATCAGGAATACTGTGCTCGCATCCACGAACGGGATGCCCGTCTTCGTTCGTGACGTGGCGACCGTGTCGCCTGGAATGCAACCGCGGCTCGGCCTCGCGGGGCAAGACGGCGACGATGACATTCTTGAAGGCATCGTGCTTATGCGCCGCGGCCAGCACAGCAAAGCAACGATCAAGAGGATCGAACGGGAAGTCGATTATATCAACTCCCACGATGTTCTTCCGCCAGGAGTAAGGATAGAGAAGATCTATGACAGGCTCGATCTCATAACCCTGACGACAAACACCGTCTTTCATAATCTTATATTCGGGATCGTTCTGATCTTCCTGATACAATGGATATTCCTGGAAAATCTCAAAAGCGCGCTGGTCGTCTCCTGCACCATACCCTTCGCGCTGTTCTTTGCGGTCATAATCATGGTCCTGAGGGGCGAGTCCGCCAATCTGCTGTCGGTCGGTGCCATCGACTTCGGCCTGATCGTGGATGCCTCCGTCATCATGATGGAAAACATCTTCCGCCGAGTCGCAGAAGGCGGGAACGGCACGCCTTTGGCGCTGGCCACGGCGCCGCCCGGCCTACCTGAGCGCTTGAAAACGCACTACTTTGCGGCTTTGGAAGTGGCCCGTTCAATCTTCTTCTCTGCCGCGATCATCATTGTAGGCTTTGTTCCGCTTTTCACCCTTTCCGGGATCGAGGGCCACATCTTCGCGCCAATGGCGAAGACCTATGCTTACGCGCTCCTCGGCGAACTCATTGCCAGCTTCACCGTCATCCCGGCCTTCTCCGCTCTCTTCATGGATGAGAAGATCCACGAAGGCGAAAATCTGGTTTTGCGTCTGCTTCGCCGGGCCTATCGCCCCGCGATGGAATTCGCCCTCGGCCATCGCTTTCTAACGCTTTCTCTGGCCGGAGTTGTCTTCGCGGGCGCCTCTCTCTCGGCAAACTCCCTTGGCCTTGAATTCCTGCCCAAGCTGGAAGAAGGGAATTTTTGGATAAGAGGAACTCTTCCGCGCTCCATCTCGCTCGAAGAAGCCCAACCTTACGTAAACAGGATGCGAGCCGTCATCGGCTCCTTCCCGGAGGTGCGCACCGTCGTATCGCAGCTTGGGCGCCCTGCCGATGGTACCGACGCTGCGGGCTTCAACAACGTGGAGTTCTATGTGCCCCTGAAGCCGAGGGATGAATGGCCGGCGGGGCTAGATAAGGAAGCGCTGACCAAACTCGTCAACGACCGGCTTCAGGCCGAGTTTCCGGGCGTCGATTTCAACTTCTCGCAGAACATTCAGGACAATGTCGAGGAGGCGGCCTCCGGCGTTAAAGGCGAAAACTCGGTCAAGATCTTTGGCCCAGATCTGGCGACCCTCGAAAAGACAGCCGCCAAAATCAAAGAGGTGTTGGCAACCGTCAAAGGCATCGAGGATTTGAGCATCTTCGGTTCGCTCGGCCAGCCAAATCTGTCGATCAAGGTCAACCGCGCACAGGCCGCGAGATATGGCTTGGCTGCCGGCGACGTAAATGCGGTCATTCAGGCCGCTATTGGGGGTCAGGCGGCAGGCGACCTGCATGAAAAAGGCAGCGACCGCCATTTTCCGATCCTCGTGCGGCTGGATAAGCGCTACCGCGAAAACATCCAAGCGATCCGCAACATCTCGATCGGCGTCAACAGCCCGAGTGGTTCGGCTTACATCCCCCTTTCGGAACTCGCGGATATCAAGCTGACTACTGGCCCATTTTATATCTATCGCGAACACCAGGAGCGCTATCTTCCGATCAAGTTCAGCGTCCGTGGCAGGGATCTTGGGGGTGCCGTTCTGGAAGCGCAGAAGAAGGTGAATAATGAGGTAGCGCTGCCGGGCGGTTATCATATCGAGTGGGTTGGTGAATTCGGCAATCTGCAGGATGCGCTGGCGCGGCTTCGCATTATCGTGCCGATCACCATCCTCCTCATCGGCATTCTGCTTTATTTCAACTTCGAATCGCTGACCGATACTTTGATTGCAATGAGCGTCATCCCTATGGCGATGACGGGGGGCATTTTCGCGCTTTTCTGGACGGGTACGCCTTTCAGCGTCTCCGCTGCTGTCGGGTTCATCGCGCTCTTTGGGATTTCCGCAATGGAAGGCATTCTCATCATCGCCTACTACAACCGCCTCCTTCTAACCGGCATGCAGAAGGCCGAAGCCATTCGCGAAAGCTGCACGCTCAGGCTGCGGCCGGTGCTTATGACATGCGTTGCAGCCTGCGTGGGGCTCTTGCCGGCGGCGTTCTCAACCGGAATAGGCTCGCAAGTGCAGAGGCCGCTTGCGATCGTCGTCGTCGGAGGCATGCTGCTGGCTCCGTTTCTGATCCTTGTCATATTGCCGGCTGCCATCGATGTTTTCTCGCGTGCCCGCGGACAGCCTGAGGCCGCCCCGGTGCCAGCGCTTCCCGCCGAATGACGCGAACGCGGCACCATTGCGCCCAACATTCGGCACGGTCGCCTTCCCCATGGGAGTGAGGCGTATGTTAGACGACAAATTCGATCGTGGCCCGTAGGCCTTGGGGTTCGTATTCTGTCACGACTTGGCCGTTCATCTGTGGGCCCAAGATGCGCTCCAGCAACAACGTTCCAAAGCCGTTGCGCTTGGGCTTAGCAACAGGTGGGCCGCCGCTTTCAATCCAGCGAAGCGCTAAGCGGCTTGCGCCGTCTTCAGGCCTGACGCTCCAATCAACACAGACATGTCCGGCGGCGGCCGATAGGGCGCCATGCTTGATCGCATTGGTTAAAAGCTCGTGCAGGCCCATTGAAATGTAGATTGCGGCCGTTGCCGGAATAGCCAAATCTGGACCTGTCGCAGTCACCCGGCCCGACTGTGAAATGGGCTCAAACTCGCCTGCGATCAGATCTCTCAAGGAGACCGGTCCCCATTGACGATCGAGCAGCAGCGCATGGGCATTGGAAAGGGATTCGATGCGCCTTCCGATGCTGTGGCGAAAGCTTTCTAAACTATCAGAGGTCTGCAAACTGAGGTTCACCAGCGATTGGACCATAGCGAGTGTGTTCTTGACGCGATGACGCATTTCCCTCGCAAGCAGCCGCTGCTGCCGCTCGGCCTCCTCGCGCTTTGCGACCTGCAACCGCAAAGCGATCTCGGTCATGGCGATGCTGGCAAGCCCGGTCAAATCAGCGATATTCTCTCTGGTCCATTGGCGGGGCTTCGAGTTGATCGCGCAGAGAGAGCCCAGCACATAACCGCCAGGCGTCACCAGCGGCACACCAAGATAGGCGGCGACACCGAAATCGGTAACCGCGAGATTATCTTGGGCGAGCGGGTCACTGTGAGCGTCTTCGACCACCACCATCGCCTCGCTCGTCACCACATGCTTGCAGAATGAATGTGAGAGCGGGGTTTGACGCAAAGATGCCCACGGTTCCGGCATTCCAACTGCGCTTTTGAAGAATTGGCGGTCTGTGTCGATGAGAGAGACCTGCGAAACTGAAACTCCAAGCAGGCGGGTTGCCAGTTGCGTCAAGCGGTCGTAGGCAGGCTCAGGCGGGCTGTCGAGCAACCCAGTTTCATAGAGGGCGGCCAAGCGGCCGCCGGCTTTGGAGGAATTGGGCACAATTTGCTCGTGAATGCTTTCAGTCTCTCAGAGAGTCGCTAAACAGAAGTCCTGAACAAGTACTTCGGGAGCGCGGCCTATTCTCTTTGGAAAACTTAAGATTTGGTAAACTCCAAGGGGCTTGCGGGGGGCTTCTAGCGCATTCCGTGTCTTTACCTTAATCTTAAATTAAGACGGGAGCCGTCCGTGGTGCTTCGCCTTTCTCGCGCGCTCATTGGGAGCACCCACGATAAATCGTCCTCCCCTCTTGAGCGCGACGAACAGGTTGCGCGCTATACTTCCGGTCAAAATCCTGTTCTACTCCCGCTCGAATCACTGATCGTTGCTTGATTTGCGTAAGCGTCGTCCGATGGCTTTGACCGGAGGCTCTTTCGCGCCATGCTTCTTGCGCCATTCCCGATCGCCGTCCTATCGCCCGGCGTGACAGGTGCGCTTTCCCGCCACCTCAGCAAGGCCGGGATTGAACATGCGTCTTCTCCGCAGGTGGAATGACCTCCATGCGGCGCAAGCCTTTGGCGCTGCTTTGTCTGGCATTCCTGTGCAGTCTCCTCGCGAGCTGTATGGTTGGGCCCGATTTTGTGCCGCCGCATTTGCCGGAAGGCGCGGATTATCTGCATGCGCCGGGCGTAAAGAAAACTGCGGGGGCAGAAACGGTCGCGGGCGCACCACAGCGCCTTGTTCCGGCGACCGAGATCCCGCCCGACTGGTGGGCGCTTTTCCACAACAAGCAGTTGAATGCGCTCATTGAACAGTCCCTCGCGGCAAATCCGAATGTGAAAGCCGCAGAAGCCGCTCTGCGTACCGCAATTGCGAATGCCCGGGCTCAAGCGGGCTTATTATTTCCCGTGGTCACCGGAGAATTCAACGCGAGCGAGAACAAGACTCCGGGAACGCTCTCGGCACCAACTGCGTCCGGCGCCTACACTTATAGCCTTTTCACCGCGCAGGTCACGGTGAACTACACTTTGGACGTGTTCGGAGGCATCCGGCGTTCCATCGAGGGACAGGACGCGCTCGCCGATTATCAATTCTATGAGGCGCGCGCGACGTATTTGATGCTGGCGGCGAATGTGGCCTATGCGGCGGTGATGGACGCTTCGCTTCGCGAGCAGATCGCGGCCACAGAGGAGATCATCCGACTTCAGAAAGAAGTTCTAAGAATTCTCCGCGTTCAGCTCGAAAAAGGCCAGATCGCCGAGATCGACGTCGTCGCGCAAGAGACGGCTCTTGCGCAGTCCGAACTCATGCTTCAGCCCTTGCGGAAGCAATTTGCTCAAAACCGGAACCTGCTCACCAATCTGACCGGCAATTTTCCAAGCTCCCCCCCGCGAGCAGCCTTCCACTTGAGGGACTTGCATCTCCCCCAGAGAGTACCTGTTACGCTGCCTTCGGCAATGATCCGGCAGAGGCCGGACGTCGAGGCGGCGGAGGCCACGATGCACAATGCAAGCGCGCTCATAGGCGTTGCCATCACGAACAGGCTACCCAACTTCACATTGACGGCGAACTACGGACAGAGCTCCACTGCCTTGAGCAGCCTGTTCGACCCGAGAAGCTCATTCTGGAGCATCGCGGGTAATGCTGCTCAGACTATTTTTGATGGTGGCACGCTGCGGGAAAGGCAAAGGGCGGCCGAAGCCACCTTCGACAACGCGGCGGCAACCTATCGCAGCACCGTGCTTGGGGCTTTCCAGAACGTAGCCGACAGCCTTCGCGCCCTACAATACGACGCGCTTGCACTTGCAGCGGCCGCAAAAGCGGAGAAGTCCGCGAACGAATATCTCAACATCACGCAAGCGAAACTGAAGCTTGGTGCCGTCAATGTGCTCGTGCTGATCGCGGCGCAGCAGGCCTATCAGCAGGCACATATCGCCCTGATACAGGCGCAGGCGGCACGCTTTTCGGATACGATCGCTTTGTTCCAGGCGCTTGGCGGCGGGTGGTGGAACTGCCAGCGGGGCTGCCCGGGGAACTTCGCTACCGTTGTCGAGTTTCATGCGCCCTGGTAAGGCCCGGCGTGTCCGTTCCCTCCATCGGACAAAAGGGCTAGCATACTTGCGTATCAGCTGTGGAGGGATGGACAATGGCACAGATGCCGCCTGCCCAGATCGGGGCTGCCTTTGACGAGATCGCGACGCCGGCGCTGGTGCTCGATCTGGCTGCCTTCGAGAGAAATCTCGATACCATGACAGTGGAGGCCCGCCGCCTTTGCATTCGCCTGCGCCCGCACGGGAAAACGCATAAATCGCCACTTATCGCCGCCAAGCAGATTGCGGGCGGAGCGGTGGGTATTTGCTGCCAGAAGGTCTCTGAAGCGGAGATATTCGTAGCGGCCGGGATTGCCGATGTCCTCATCTCCAATGAGGTAGTAGGCGCGGCCAAGCTTGTCCGGGTCGCGTCGCTCGCGCGCCATGCCAAAATCGGGGTTTGCGCCGATAATGCAGAAGCCGTGCGAGCTTTGGCCGCGGCAGCGGACAAGGCCGGGACGGCAATCGAGGTTCTGGTAGAAATCGACATTGGGGCAAGCCGCTGCGGCGTCGTGCCGGGCCCCGCCGCCGTTGCTCTCGCGGAGGAGATTGCGCGCCACCGGTCGCTCAGCTTTGGCGGCCTTCAATCCTATTACGGCACAGCCCAGCATTTGCGCTCACCCCAAGAACGCCGTTATGCAATTGCAAGGGCTGCTGACCTCACCGCCGAATCTGTGCACCTTCTCGAACAAGCTGGGTTGCCTTGCAAGACCGTCGCCGGCGCGGGCACGGGCACCTACCCACTCGAAGCCAAAAGCGGGGTCTGGAAGGAGCTTCAGCCAGGCTCGTACGTTTTTATGGATGCGGATTATGCCAGGAACGAGCCTAACCCGGATGCGCCCGCCTTCGAGAACGCGCTGTTCGTCCTCGCGACAGTAATGAGTCTCTCGCCGGACCGCGCTATTGTCGACGCCGGGCACAAGGCGCTCTCAAACGATAGCGGGTTCCCGGCCGTCTTCGGCAGGCCGGAAGTGCCTTATAGCAGGCCCTCCGATGAACACGGCACACTTAGCATCCTTGGCAGCTCATGGCGGCCAAATCTTGGGGAAAAAGTGCTGCTGATCCCTGGTCATTGCGACCCCACCGTCAACCTCTATGACTGGTATGTTGGCATCCGGAATTTCGGAAGCGCTGATGCTCACGTGGAAGCGCTTTGGCCGGTGGCTGCCCGCGGCGCCGTTGCATGAAAAAGTTGGGCATCGTTTTCCCAACTCAAGCCGAGCGAAGCAGCCGCGGTTCACTTACAGACGGCCGCCGCAGCCTCGGCTACGGCCTGGTCCTGCTTACCGTTGCCACCGCTGACGCCAACCGCACCAACGATCTTACCCGCCACCTTCAGGGGAACGCCGCCCGCAAAGATCATCACGCGATTATGGTTTGAAACGTTGATGCCGAAAAACTGGTCACCTGGCTGACTATTCTCCCCCAGCTCCTTGGTGGAGATGTCAAAAGCCTTAGCGGTAAAGGCCTTGTTGATCGCGATATCGATACTCCCCAACCATGCGCCATCCATGCGTATGAAGGCCTTGAGATTAGTACCAGCATCGACAACCGCTATGTTCATCGGCTGGCCGATCTCGTTCGCCTTCGCCTCGCCAGCCGCGATGACGCGGTGCGCTTTCTCCAATGTGATCATTTGATGAGCTCCTCACCAAGGAAGCCCCCCAAAAGCCGTCCGCCCAACGAAATGACCGAACCTGCCGGTTTGATCCCTATTAGGCCATGTGCCGTGATTTCGCTGCTTTCGCCAAAGCCGGATTGCCAACATGGCGACATAAAGCCGTGATTTCAAACACTGCTAAGGCTGGGTTGGGGGACCGGGCAACAATGCGAGTGGCTCAAGCTGCGTATGTGCACAAGCCTTTGGGCGCGTTTGGTTCTGACATGGGCTGTGGCCTTGGCCGCGGTCGCATTTGCGGCTGCCGCATCCGAACCGGCGGTGGCTTCTGATCAAGCGGGAACCGTAATCCGCGACATTAAGGTTACGGGGAACAATAGGATCGAGCCCGAGACGGTGAAGGCTCACCTGAAACTGGCTAAGGGAGACCGTTACGATACGCACAAAGCCGATGAAAGCCTCAAATCGCTCTATACGACCGGCCTCTTCAAGGACGTAAATATCAATCTCCGAGGCAGCACGCTCGTTGTGTCCGTTACCGAAAACCCGCTCATTGCACGGGTCGCCTTCGAGGGCAATAAAGACATCAAGCCGGAGTTGCTGACAAAGGAAGTGCAGACCAGGGCCAATGGGACCTATTCGCGGGCGAAAGTAGAGGCGGACGTTCAGCGCATTCTCGACCTCTATCGCCGCCAAGGCTACTACGCCGTGCAGGTGGATCCGAAGATGATCGAGAAGGACCACGGGCGCGTGGATGTCGTCTTCGAGATCAAGGAAGGGCCGGAGACGAAGGTCATGGCAATCAACTTCATCGGCAACGCTTCCTTCTCGGATGCGGAGCTGCGGGGCGTGATCAGCACCTCTCAGTCCGGCCTACTCGATTTCCTGAAGCCAACAGCCTTCTATGATCCCGACCGCCTCAATTACGATCGCGAGCTGTTGCGCCGCTTTTATGTGAAGAATGGCTTCGCGGATATGCGGGTGGTCTCGGCAATTGCCGATACGGATCGCGACGGCAAGGGCTTTTTCGTGACCTTCACAGTGAATGAGGGGCCGCGTTACACCTTCGGCGCGCTCGACTTGGATGTTACGGTTCGCGAGTTGAATGCGGAAGCCTTCAGGCTCAAGGTGCTCGGCCAGCCGGGAGACATCTATAATTCAGAGCTGATCGACAAGACCGTGGAAGCGCTGACCACCACGGCGGCAGAAAAGGGCCAGCCCTTTGCACAGGTTCGAGAAAAGATCGACCGCGACCCTATAAGGCGCACCATATCCGTGGTTTACGTCATCGAACAGGGCGTGCGCGTTTACATCGATCGCATCAACATCGTAGGCAATACTGTCACTCTGGACCCCGTTATCCGGCGGGAGTTTAGGATTGCCGAGGGCGATCCTTACAGCAGGGTCATGGTTGAGGCGGCGCGCCAGCGCCTTCTGAAGCTTGGTTACTTCAAGGATGTGAAGGTCACGAAGGAGCCTGGCCCTTCGCCCGACAGGGTCAATCTCACGGTAACGGTGCAGGAGCAGCAGACGGGCGAGCTTTCATTCGCCGCAGGCTACTCCACCACCCAAGGCATCATCGGTGAAGTGAACTACACCGAGCGGAACCTCATGGGCACTGGGCAATATCTAACTGTGAAGCTGTCGGGCAGCATGTCAGGCGACGGCGCTTTCACGGTCAGCTGGATGGAGCCGCATTTCCTCGATAGCAACTTCTCGCTGGGCGCCGACGCCTTCGTGAAGAATTCGGATTACACCGCAAGTTCCGGTTACGTCGTCGCGGGCTACGAAGATTTCAGGGTTGGGGGCAGCCTGCGGCTCGGCACCGCACTCACCGATAGCCTATCGGTTTCGACCAATTACACTCTGATGTGGGAGGATGTTTATAACCTCGATCCCACCGCCTCGCTGGCCGTCAAGCAGATCGCGGGCACGGCCATCGTCTCTTCGGTGGGTTATTCATTGATCTTCGACACGCGCAACAACAAGAAGAAGCCTACTCGCGGGTTCTATTTCAAAGGCACCCAGGATCTTGCCGGCGTGGGCGGCGATGTCGATTACATCCGCTCGCAGGCGGAAGGCCGAGCGTATTACCCACTTACCGACGACATCACGCTTGCAGGCCGCGTCATGGGAGGCACCATCGCGGGCTGGAATGGCCAAAGTGTCCGCGTCGTGGACGCCTTCTATCAGGGCGGCGAAACGATCCCAGGTTTCGCGCCGGCCGGGCTTGGTCCGCGCGATGCCGCGACAGGGGACGCGCTTGGCGGCACAACCTTCTACTCGGCCACATCTGAGCTGCGCTTCCCATTGCCATTCCTGCCGCCGGACATCGGTTTGAGCGGCGCTGTCTTCGTTTCAGCAGGCACCCTCTTTGGCACGAATGCGCAGCAATTCGCCGCGCTTTATGCGGCGCAGCATGGCATCTTGAATACGCTTGCGGTGCAGGACACCTCCGCGCTTCGCTCCTCGGTCGGCGCTAGCCTCGTGTGGGACTCGCCTATCGGCAATCTGCGCGTGGATTTCGCCGATGTACTCACGAAGGCGCCTTTCGACAAGACGCAGGTGATTAACTTCGGCTATTCGAATTGGTGAGCAATCGCGAAGGCCCCCCTCACCCCAGCCCTCTCCCAGGCAAGCTCGCTAAGGCACGGCACGGGCTGCATCAAGGTCGCGGCTGAGGGCGCGCTTCCTCTCCAGCAGCTCGCGTTTTAGACAGCAATGGCCGTTGGGCTGAACGAGTCGGCCGTGGTCCGCCATCCCTTTCCTCCCAGCGATCGGTATCCAGCTTGGGAACGCTGAGGCAGCAGCGCCAAACGTGGTCGCCGTGCAATATCTGGCCCAAACCTCGCGGCGGGTATGCCGGTCATTATAAACTTAGCGCGAAGCTTAAGCGCCTCTACTCCCAGGCTTGCTACCTTTCATGCAAGTCGCGTGCGTTAGGCGGCGACTGCAGATGCAGTAAGAAATAAGGGAAATATGCGCACTCGTTCTAAGCTTAGCGGGGCTCTTAGCCAATGGTGGCGCAAGTACATTGCGGATGAGTCCCAGACGCACGGATTGCGCGCCTTTGGTGGGAACACATCCACCAAATCCGCAGAACACTGATTTGATGGAGGCTCTGCGGTTGTATGAATTTACGCTCCAGAAAGGCAAAGCAGGACTGGAAGCACCGAGCGTCTCGGCCAGTGATGCTGGTGTCATAACCTTTCGGCTCATATCCCGAGGGCGGCAAAAAGCGCGGCACTGCCATGCTACTGCCCGTCGCGGGCGCTCTGATAGCGGCGCGCATGGACCTCTGTAGGAGACGATCGACTTCGCAATGATAGCCTTCTTGATGCTGGCATTATACCTTGCATCAAGGGCAAAGCAGCCACCAAAAATCCCGGTAAGACCGAGAACGCTAAACCGGTGTGCAACAATATGGGCCGGAACTCCAACGCAAGTTGAGAAGTTGTTTGTAGAGCACGGAAGAAGCGCCAGCGGCTCTCCTGTTGACTTCTCTCCTGGCGCGCTCGCTACCTTATTGATGCGGCTTTTCCACTTACGAGCTGCTGGACCTCGTCCTGTACTGTCATCAAACGTTGAGATCAACAGCGGATGCAATATTCCCAATTGACCATAACGCAGTTTCCCTTGGATTATCTGGATGCACGGTGCCTCGTGCCCAAAGGAAGGCTTCGCTCATGCCTGAACGTGCGGTATCGCAACTAATGAAGATGATGGAGAGATTGGAGTTGATCAAATCCGAGCTTTCACAGCTCACAGCAGTGGCGGAGAGTGCGCAGTCACCTGAATCGAATGCAGCGGTGCATTTCGATGCCGCAAGGAAAGCCGCTAATCGTCTTGCGAGCAAAGCGGCATTGCTTGCTCATGAAGCTCTTTTGCTCTCGATGCAGCTCGAAGATGCCAGCAAGCGTTTGAGGAGCGTACACTAAAGCGCATGACTCGATTGTGGCACATACCGATGCGCACGGCCTGTGGAAACTGCACGCCAAAAATTGTATTCGAGCCTGCTGAGAAAATTGCCTCGAAATGAAATCAAAGCCTTCAGTAGACATAGTGGTATCCTGTTCTCTTACGCCTTAGGTTGTAAGCCGGCCGGTCTCATAGCAAAAGACACGTTTCGGGGCAGGCACCGGCAGGCATCGGAGCTGGAACGGCGAATAGCGGGGTAGCGGGCCGGCCCGCCGTGGCGATTGGCTGGTAGCGTAAAATTCTACGCAGCCGTTTTGAACAGTAAGAGCGGTGGCATCAGCACACCGCTCTACTTTCTTGTTTTGCCGCGCTTTCCGCATGAAAACCCGCACACACCCCCGTTTCAGGAGGGCAGGCTTTTCCCGAAAGCGCTCTAGTCTTTGTTTTACTGCATCACGTTCCTCAGCAATCCTTTACACGCTGCGAATGAACAAGCCACGGGGGCGAGTGCTGATTTCCTGGAACATTTGCTGCCGCGAACGCATTAAGCCGCGGATTAAGCTCGAACTTTCGCAGGAATCAAGATGGCTGACTCCGGACCCCATCGGCCACCGGACCATTTGGCCGTCCCTTCGGACTGGGACCCGCCCGTAGATCCTGCTGCACTGGAACGCGCCATGCAGCGGGTTCCGCTCGGTGCATTTGCCGTCGCCGGAATAGCAGTCCTTCTTCTCATGGCCGGCTATCTCTATGTTTATCTGTTCATTTTTCTTCCGCGCGGCACCGTGAGCTGAGGCCGTGGAAACCAGTGAGCGCGCCGTCCTTTCTGAAGAGCTGCGGTGGGCGCTCATAGCGGCGGGACTTGTGGCGCTCATCCTTATCGCGATTATCTATGCTGCTCTCGCTCTGCATGTGAACCCGCCCAGCAATATCGAGCTCATAGACCCCAAGACGCTTCATCTCACGGGCGAATTTACGGAGACCAACCTTGGGACGCAGGTGGCTCCGGACGAGCGGATCACGGCGCGCTTTGTCACCACGCAATTCGAATTTGTGCCGCAATGCGCAGTCCTGCCCGTCAACAAGCCGGTCACCCTACGTTTCGCGAGCCCGGACGTGATCCACGGCCTCCTGATTTCGGGCACGAATGTGAACACCATGGTCGTGCCCGGCTATGTTTCTCAGGTCCACACTGTGTTCAGGAGAACGGGCGATCTTCTCATGCCCTGCCATGAATATTGCGGGCTCGGCCATAGCCAAATGTGGACAACGGTCAGGATCGTTCCGGAACAGGACTTCAAACCTGACAAGGACGGAAGGGTAAGCTGTGCTTCACAACGCTAGACGTCTTTCGCTGGCGCATATGTGGATCGCGTTCGGCGCGTTCGGCGCCGCCGCATCGCTCGGGGTCTGGCAGATGTGGGTGCGCAGCCCTCTCTCTGCGCCGCTCAGGACCGCGGCACACTACTTTACCTCGGTCACGCTGCACGGCACCATCATGGCCTATGTGCTGAGCACCTTCTTCATCATGGGGTTCGGCTACTACGTGGCGGCAACCTCGCTCGATAGGCCAATACCCGCCGCTCGTTGGGCCTGGGCCGGCTTCTTCATGGGTGTAGCCGGCGTTGTGATGATCGCGGTTATTGTGGTGTCTGGCAACGCCTCAGTTCTTTACACCTTCTACCCGCCACTGGTCGCGAGCGTATTCTACTACATCGGCTTTCTTCTGGTTGTGGCGGGATCATGGATCTGGTGCGTGATCATGATCGCCATGATGGTAAGCTGGAAGCGCAGCAATCCGGGCCGGCCCGTCCCGCTTGCGATGTTTGCAACAGTGGCAAACGCCATTCTCTGGCTGTGGACCACAGTTGGGGTGGCTGCGGAGATTTTGTATCAGGTAATTCCGGGCGCTGTTGGCTGGACGCAAACCATCGATGTGGGGCTTTCGCGGACGCTGTTCTCCTGGACGCTGCACGCGATCGTCTATTTCTGGCTCATCCCCGCCTACATCGCTTTCTACACCATAGCTCCGCGGGCTGCCGGCGGACGGCTCTTCAGCGATACCATGGGGCGGCTCTCCTTTGTCCTTTTCCTGCTCTATAGCCTACCCGTCGGGCTTCACCACCTCTTCATGGACCCCGAGCAATCCACCGGCTTCAAATTTTTGCAGACGGTCCTGACCGGCTTCGTCGTTGTGCCGACCCTGCTCACCGTGTTCACGATCACCGCCTCGTTCGAGATTGCGGGCAGACTGCGCGGCGGCCGTGGCGTTTTCGGCTGGATCGGCGCTTTGCCCTGGGACCGGCCCATGGTGCTCGCCACCGGGATGTCCTTCATCATGCTGTTCTTCGGAGGCGGTGGCGGCATTGTGAACATGAGCTACGGCATGAATGCCGTCGTTCACAATACCTCCTGGGTCACCGCCCATTTTCACCTGATTTATGGCGGCGCCGCCGTCATCATGTATTTCGCCATTGCCTATGCGATATGGCCAAGCCTCGCGGGAAGGCGGGCCCCTTCGTTTCGGCTACAGCGGCTTCAGCTCTGGCTTTGGTTCATAGGCATGCTCGTTATGACATTGCCGTGGCATTGGCTCGGCCTGCAGGGGCAATGGCGCCGCGTCGCCCAGTTCGATTACTCGAATCCCATCATCGCCAGCTGGGGGCCATGGGTTATTGTTTCCCTCGGGGGCGGCTGTTTGCTGCTTGCAAGTGCCATTCTCTTTCTCTGGAATATTGCGAGCTTTCACTGGCACGGCCGGCTCGTCTTAGTCGCGCCGGTCCGCTATGCGTTGGCGGTGAACCCACCCGAACGCGTGCCTTCGGTGCTGAACGGCTTCGCGGTCTGGAACGTCCTTGTCCTGGTCTTGATGCTTACAGCTTATGGCTACCCGCTTGCGCAATTTTTTGTGCTTAAGCCGCCGCAAGCCATAGTGCATCATTTGTACGGGGCGTTTTGACCGTGAGCGAGACCGAGCCCAGGCCTGGCGCGCTGAACCGGCCTTGGAGTGTTTGGGCGGCCGTGGGGATTGGCGCCGTGCTTTTTTTCGGCGCTTTGTTGGGCTTCGTCGTGCTGCCGGCTGTGCAAGGCGCCGAGGGCGGTGTCGGCACCTGGCTTGCGATCTGCAGGGCGGTTGGCGTGGCGCCAGGCTCGCCTGCGCACCCGCAGCCCGGGACCTTCGCCAAGCCGCAGCCGGTATCGCTGGTGGCATGGACGCCCAAGGTTATCAATGCCCTCGAAGCCGGCGCTCCCCCAAAGAGTGTGCAAACCTCGGCGATGATATGCGCCGCGTGCCATGGCGAAAACGGCATTTCCCCTAACCCCGAATGGCCTAACCTGGCTGGGCAATCAGCTTTCGCGATTTACAAGGAACTCAACGATTTCAAATCGGGTGCTCGCAGCAGCGCACAAATGACACCCATCGCGCAGGGCCTGACCGAAGAGCAAATGATAGAGCTAGCGCGTTATTTCTCGAATTTTGCCAGGGGCACGCTCGACGCGCAGGCGGGGCAAATTTCATCAGGGACGCAAAACCTTGTGCTGTCCGGCAATACGGCCAAAAGGCTTCCTGCGTGCAATGCTTGCCATGGGAACCGTGCAGGCGGCCCAGTAGAGACGCCGACGCTGACGGCCCAGCACCGCGAATATCTTGAGGCGCAGCTTCAGGCGTTCGCTTCAGGCACACGGCACAACGATATTTACCGGCGCATGCGAAATGTAGCTCACGAGCTTACGCCGGAGGAAATGAAGGCGCTCGCGGAATATTATTCCAGCGCCAAGCTACCGCCGCAGGCAGCGGCGCGCTAACGGTGGCGTTCACGCTTACTTGCCCCGCAAGCTGTCCTTGATTCCGCCAGCGGTGTTCTGCACTTTTCCGGCGGCCTTATCAGCCTGTCCTTCGGCCTCAAGCTTCGAATCCCCGGTCACTTTGCCGATGGCTCTCTTGATGGCGCCTTTCGCCTGCTTAAAAGAGCCCGCAATTCGATCCTTGTCCATTACTCAACTCCTGATTAAGCTACAAGTAGTCAGGGAACGGAATCCCCAACCGAAAAGTTCCAGGTTCCGGTATCCAGCGGGATAATGGCCGGCAGGACCCCGAATAATGCGCGCCCGCTCCGTAATTAGATAGGTTTACGCGGCTTCGGACAGGAGAAGTTCCGTCAATTCGGCAGGCGCAGTCACCATTGCATCATGCGCCGCCGAAAGTTCCACCCAGCGCCAGCCATGCTGCGCCTTTACCCATCGCCGCACGCCTTCCAAGGCCGGATAAACCGGGTTCGTGCAATAGATATATGTGCGCGGCAAGCCGTTGCCGGGCGGAGCCTTGATGTTGAGCGGGCTTTCATAAGTCCCAAGCGGATGAGGCGTCATCCGGCGTCTTAGCCATTCTGAGTCCTCCGGGTCCGTTACGCCAAAAGCCGACGCCGGCGGCACGGGAAGACTGATCCCGCCACCTATTTCCAGCGCTGCCTTTCTCCGCGAAGCCACGATGTCTGGCGCAATCATGTCGAAGGGGCTTCTCCCTCCCTCCACGATCATGGAATCAAGATAAATGAGCCGCCGGATGCGCTCAGGCATAAGGGCCGCGACGCCGCTGATCGAGAGGCCGCCGAAAGAATGGCCAACAAGAACAACATCGGATAGCTCCTCAGCCTCGACCAAATTGGCAATGTCTTTTGTGAATGTATCGAGCGTTATGTCTTTCGACATGAGATGCTTCCGGTCTGCCAAACCAGTCTGAGTGGGCGTAAAGACATCGTGACCCAAGCCTCGCAGCCGGCTGGCAACGCGCGACCAGCACCATCCGCCATGCCATGCACCATGCACGAGGAGAAAATTTTGTGCGGTCATGTGCGCTCCCGCTTCCAGGCTAGCCCCATGGCAAGGATCGACAGAGCAGCGCAAAGAGAGGGGATGGCGCTGAGGAGAAAAAGCGTGCTCACTGGTATTTTCATCGCCAGTAGCAGACCCCCGATAAGCGGGCCAACGACAGCGCCGAAGCGCCCGATTCCGAGCGCCCATCCCACACCGGTCGAGCGGACCGATGCAGGATAAAAAATTCCAGCGAGGGCATTTGCGCCGATCTGGCTGCCGACGACGCTAAATCCCGCTCCGAAAGACAGCGCGGCAAGGATTGCGTAGCTCTTGCCGGCAGTCCCCATCGCAGCAATGAACAAGGCGGCGCCGAGAAAAGTCCCCGTTAAAACCCACTGCGGCCGGAAAGTATCTGCGAACCACCCCACAGCGATACCGCCTGCCGTTCCCCCGGTTTGAAACATGGCCGTCACCAGGATCGCCTCCCCTACTGCGAGGCCGGCGTCATGAGAGATAATGGGCAGCCAGTTGGTCATGAAGTAAAGCGATAGAAGGTTCATGAAAAATGCGAGCCATAGAAACAACGTCGGTGCCGCGCGCCCTTCCATGAAGAGCCTCCTGATGGGAAAGTCTTGCCGGTGATCCTCTGCCGGTATGGCCAAGTCTTCCGCCAATACCTTCCCCGCAGTTCGCATCCTCGTCAGAACTTGCTCGATCCGCCCCAGCTGCCCTTTCGATACGAGTACGCGCAGGGACTCGGGAAGCTTCCAAAAGATAAGAGGGATAAGAAGCAGCGGCGCGGTTCCGCCAACCCAGAAGACGGCCCGCCATCCGAAATGCGGCAGGATCTGCGATGCAAGCACACCGCCCAAGGCGGCACCGATGGAAAACCCACAAAACATGGAAGTGATAAGGACTGCGCGCCGGCGTTTGGGCGCATATTCGGAAACGAGCGCTACACAATTCGGCAGCGCCCCTCCCAAGCCAAGACCCGTCAGGAAGCGAAGCCACAACATCTCATCCAGCGAACCTGCAAATGAGGTCAAAAGCGTCCCGATTCCGAACCACGCCGTTGCCCCGATCAAGACCGGCCGCCTGCCGATGCTGTCGGCAAGCGGACCTGCTATCAGCGACCCAATCAATAATCCGAACAATCCTGCGCTGAACACCGGCCCAAGTGCCGGCTTGTCCACGCCCCATTCCTTGACGACAGCCGGCGCGACATAGCCGATCGCTTGTGTGTCGAAGCCGTCCGCGGCCAAAATCAGGCCGCAAATGGCTGCAAGCCCCATTAGAAACTGCCCGACTGGCTGGGCGTCAATCAACTGCGGGATCTCGATATTGCCAGACGGGGCGGAGCCCTCCTTTGCCATCATTCTCCTCCCTCTGGCAGCGATTTCTTGTTTAAGGCCGGCACTCAAACAAGCGGAGGCCGGTCGTTCAGAGCCTTAACGGAAAAGCCAGCGACCTGCTTGTAATTCTCCGAAATCGCCATAAGCTCATCCTGGCTTATTACGTCGCCAATGGAAGCGAATGGGTTTCCCTTGGTCCGGATGTCGACTTCACGCAAGATCGCATCGGGAGGGTCCGCGCGATTCATGAGCACCACCTTATTGGCAGCTTCGGCGCGTTCTGCTTCATAAGCCTTAAGTGCTGCCACAGGATCAGCTATCGCCTTAAGACACCTTGTGAGCACGCGCGCGTCTAGGATGGCTTGACCTGCGCCATTAGAGCCGCGCGGATACATTGGATGCGCTGCATCGCCAAGCAGCGAAATGCGGCCGAAGTTCCATTGTGGCAGAGGTTCCTGATCCACCATGAGATATTCGAGAATGATCTCGGAAGCCCTCACCATGCGCACATAGTCGTGCCACTCGAAGGACCATTGCTCGAAAGCGCCGATAAAGTCCTCGATCCGGCCCTTCCTGTTCCAATCACGTTGCTGATGATGAGGCGTCTCGATTTCGGCGACCCAGTTGATGAGCTGGCGGCCATCGGCGTCGAGATCCCTGCGGATCGGGTACATCACCATCTTGCCGGTGCGCAGGCAGCCTGCGAGAACCATGCTTGCACCGGTGAGAAAAGGCCTGCAGCGCGACACACCGCGCCACATGTTAATACCTGAGTAGCGCGGCGGCCCCTCCAGTGGAAAGAGCTGCTTGCGGACTGCGGAATGAATGCCGTCGCATCCGATGGCGGCAACTCCCTGCACCGGCGGAATCGTGTCCCCGCTTTTCGGCCCTACAAAATATGCGGTGACGCCGCCCGCATCCTGTTCGATACGGACACATTTGTAGCCGGTGTGAACCCGTTCAGCGCCAATGCGTTCGCGCACGGCCTCCAGCAAGACGGCATGCAACTCGGCCCGATGAATGGAAAGCTGGGGCCAATGATAGCCAGCGAAGCGCCCGCGTGGTTCTTTGAAGATGAATTGACCGAAGCTGTTGTAGAAGCAAAGTTCGCGGGTCTCGACGCCGGCTCGCTCCAGCTTTTGTTGCAGGCCGAGTTCAGACAATTCGCGCATGGCGTGCGGCAAGAGATTTATTCCGACGCCAAGGGGGTGGAATTCAGGAGCCGCTTCAAAGACCTGGCATGACAGACCAACTTGGTGGAAACTCAATGCAAGTGTGAGCCCACCAATTCCCCCCCCAATGATGAGAATGTCCACGCCGAGCCCTCATCGATGCGCTTCTCTTTTACGCTCGACTAGATCAATTTGCGGAAGCTTGGGCAAGAAGATTTGCCATTCTCGATTGTGGTGATCCTTCCAAAATGGAGGAAAGCCGGCGTTGACAGCAGGCAGTCCGGCGAAGAGAACTGGCGGCAAATATGAACGCCGCGGAGCGGGAGAGATGATGACGGCCGGAACTGTAGAATACACGCTGCGCGAGCTGGTGCTCGCAAACCGCATCCTCGCGCGCGAAGGCGTAATCGACGACTTCGGCCATGTGAGCGTGCGCAGCCCAGCTGACCCGAACCGCTACTTCCTCTCGCGGTCGCGAAGCCCCGAAATCGTCGATCTCGCGGACGTTATGGAATTTACCCTCGAAGGCGAGGCGATCGACGCCCAAGGCCGCCGCCCCTATGCCGAACGCGCTTTGCACGGCGCCATCTACATGGCGCGCCCCGACGTGAACGCCGTCACCCATCATCATGCGCGCTCAGTCCTGCCGTTCACCGTGACCAATATTCCGCTGAAGCCGCTTTTTCACATGGCCTCGGTGATCGGCCATGAAGTGCCGTTATGGGACAGCCAGCCGGAATTCGGCGACACGAATATGTTGGTAGACGACCTCGCGAAGGGGTATTCGCTCGCGAAAACACTTGGCAAAAATCCTACCGTGCTGCTTCGCGGTCACGGGGCGGCCTGCGTTGGCGTAACTTTGCGCGAAGCCGTGTTTGTCTCCATCTACATGAAAGAAAATGCGGAACTCGTGCTCACCGCGCGTCAGCTAGGCGAACTCAACTATCTGACATCGGGTGAGATCGATAAGACGGGCGAAATGCTGCGCAGTCCCTTCGCTCAGAACCGCACCTGGGAATACCGCGTTGCCCGCGCAGGCTTCCGCGGACTGTAAGGTTGGCTGGCTGGCGACGAGGTCCTTGGATCGGGTAACGGCAACCCGGCATCAGCGGAAAGCGCAGCTGCCTTGGGCAAGCCCGGAGCCGCCGTAAAGCCATTGCAAGCTGTCGTAATAATCTTCAGCCGTCATCGACCGCATGATCGCGTTTCGCAATTCCGCATGAGCGCCGTCAGGATGGTAGATGTGTTCGCCGATTGCGCGCGATTGCAGCTGCACGCGAGCAGTCCGGAGCAGGCGCTTCTTGCGATAGTTCTCGAACGCCCGCTCAAAATCTCCGCCAGCTGCTGCGACCTCGTGTGAGAGGCAGACGGCATCCTCCATCGCCATGCAGGCGCCCTGCGCCATATATTGCAGCATTGGATGCGCGGCATCCCCCAGCAGCGCGACACGGCCGTCAACCCAGTTCATGATCGGAGCACGATCGCAGAGCACCCAAAGTTTCCAGCCCGTCCCATGCTCCAGTATCTTGAGCGCCCGCTTGGAGATATGGGCAAATCCCGGCAGCATCTCTTCATAGGTCACAGGTTTGCCGGTGACGTGATTGGGGGCGTTATTGTGGCAGGTGACCACAAGATTGAAGAGCTTCCAACCAGAGAGCGGATAATGGACCAGATGGCACTTGGGTCCGGCCCAGAGGGTTGCCGCGTTCCAGCGGAGGTCCTCCGGCATTTGTTCGGCCGGGATCACTGACCGGTAGGTTGAGTGACCTGAGACGATGGGTAGGCCGTCGCCCACTAGCTGTGCGCGCACCTTAGACATCAAGCCGTCAGCGCCGACAAGGCCTGCACCTTCGGCCGTCTCGCCATTCGCCAAACAGGCGGTAACGCTTGAACGACTCTGCTCGTACCGGACCACCTCGGCGGAGGTTCGAAGCTCGATTAAGGGACTGTCGCGGCAAGCCTTCAGGAAGACTCCGTGCAAGTCTCCCCGATGTACGACCGCGTAGGGGTTGCCAAAGCGTTTGCGAAACGGCTCGTCCAGCGGGACACTTGCGATCTCCTCTCCGGTGAGCGCATCCATGAGTCTGAGCGCATCCACATACACGGCCATCGCCCGTGCAGCGTCGCCGACCCCTAAATAATCGAAGGCGTGGAAAGCGTTTGGACCGAGCTGAATGCCAGCGCCAATCTCACCCAGTTGTGGAGCGCGCTCCAGCACGAGGCTGCGATAACCTTGCTGGGCCAAGCCCAGAGCAGTGGCGAGCCCGCCGATGCCGCCTCCCGCGATCAAGATCTGCTTAAGCCCTGACATTCGCGATCCCCTCTCGGCGGTATTCATTTTGGGATTAGGATTCAGCGTCAGGCTGACGGGCGGGATGAGCCTCTGCAAATGCCGGGAGAGGCTCGCAAGCGGCGAGGATGCGCTGCAGGTGGTCAAGGCCGGCCACATTCGCTTGAAAGCGCTGAGCCGCAAAGAGTTGGGGGATGAGACAGATGTCAGCCAGCGACGGCTGATCGCCGCAGCAGAAAGTCCCGGCATAACCAGACCGGGCAACGATCGCCTCAAACGCCTGCAAGCCGCTTTCGATCCAATGGCGGCACCAGCGATCGAGCCCTTCTTGATCCTGCGAAAGCTCTTTGCGGAGATATTGAAGGACTCGCGTATTCTGAAGGGGATGGATATCGCAAGCGATCGATAAGGCAAGAGCGCGGACATACGCCCGCGCAAACGGGTCTGACGGCAGCAAAGGCGGCTCAGGATGGGTCTCGTCAAGCCACTCGATAATCGCAAGTGATTGAGTGAGCGTATGGCCCCCGGCCTGCAGCGCGGGAACCAAGCCTTGCGGATTCAACGATAGATATTCACTGCTGCGCTGCTCGTCCTTGCGCAGATGGATGGGTACAAGTTCCGGCTTTAAACCCTTGAGGCCGAAAGCAATCCTGCAGCGATAGACGGCTGACGAGCGGAAGAACCCGTAAAAGCGCAGATCTTCTCCATCTTTCTGTGTCATCGCGGGCGCTCTTCATAGTAGCGCAGCTTTTCCTGCAACGGGGCATCGTGAATCCGCACCAAGAATGCGGGCGTATCTCCGAGCGCCTTATGCTCGATCTCAGCGAACACCGGGGCCGAAAACGTATCCTTTGGACCCCAGCTGTGGGACCGGCCATTGACTGTGGAGACGCCTCGGCCGCTCACAACATGAAATACCGCACTTGCCGACCGCATAGGAGGCCGCACGGCTAACCCTGGCTGTAACATCATTGCCGTAAAGCCCATCGTAGGAAGACAGCTTTCGCCCGTCTCCGGGTTGATATAATCTAGTTCCGCAGGCTCGCCGCCACTATGTTCGGCCACGCGCCGCAGTGCAGCCTCGGTCCGTGCCCACGGATAGCGCATCATCGGATAGGCGGAGCCTAGCGCACGGTCACGGCGCCGCGAGGGTGCAAGACCGGCAGCGCGATATTCGACCTCGGACGCATCCGGCCGGTTGCGGGGCGATTGCAGTGGTGCCTCGACCGCATATGAGCCCTCAAGATATACGAAGAGCGGCAGATCGAGAGCGTCAAGCCAGATCACAGGCTCCTTGCCGCTATGTCCGTGGTCGTGCCAGCAGCCGCCAGGCGTGAGGATCAGATCGCCCTCATGCATGGGAAGTTTCTCGCCGTCGACGACGGTATAGGCGCCTTCGCCCTCCACGATTATGCGCGCCGCGCTCGGCGTATGCTTATGTGCGGGGGCGGATTCTCCCGGCAGCAGAAGCTGCAGTCCGATGTAAATGGTTGAAGTAGCCTGCATGGAGCCAGCGCCCCGGCCGGGGTCTGCGAGAAAGAGGACGCGGCGTTCAGCTTTCTCGACAGGTGTCAGTTCACCGGCCTGAAGCAGAAGCGGCCTGACATCCGAATAAGCCCAAAGATGGGATGCCGTTACCGGTTGCGGGGCATCATGCGGCAGCGCATTGCGCATCTGCGGCCAAAGAGGACCTACGCTCGCGCGTTTCAGCGCCTCGCGGTAGTCTGGGGGCAACTCTTCCAATGTCCCAAGCTGCGTTGCCATTCGAGTTCCTCCCGTCCGGGCCTTCTAACCTTAGTGTTTGGCTGCTCTTGCATGCTGGCGTGAATTGGATTAATGCATATGATAAGTATACTGTCAATCGTACTTCACAAGCTAACTTCGCCCGGCCACTCGCCAAGGAGATGACGATTGAAACCGGCCACCTATCCAAACGAAGCGGCTGCGGACGCTCCCATGCCGGTTGAGATCTACGGCATGCCTGGGCATCTCATTCGCAGGATGCATCAGGCGTCGCAGGCCATCTTCGATGCAGAAATCGCTAAAGCCGGATATGACCTGACTTCGGTGCAGTTCGCGGCGCTGACCGTGATCGCCAGTCGCCCCGGAATAGACCAAGCCACGCTCGCAAGTGCGATTGCATTCGATCGAACGACCACCGGCGGCGTCATCGATCGCCTCGAGGCCAAGGGGCTGGTCCGCCGGGAAATCGTCGAAGGGGATCGCCGGTCCCGGCGCCTTCATGCGCAGCCGGCAGGCAAAGCCGTGCTGCAAGCGGTTACGCCGATCGTGTTCCGTGTCCAGGAGCTGATGCTTGAAGGCTTGAATGTCAGCGAAAAAGCCACGTTCATGCGGCTGCTGGGAAAGGCTTTGCGGACAGTAGGTGATGCGAGCCGTCCATCGTCGAAAACCCTGCCGGCTGTCTCTGCGCCGTGAACAAAGCGCTTCGCTGTTTGCCGCCAATCGGCCTCTCAGGCCTTCGGCTTTGCGCGGTGCTTTTTGGGAGGATTGGCATTCTTGCCGTAGGTCTTAAACTTCTCTACGACAGCCGTCATTTCCTCTTTCGGAAGAAGCACCGGCGTTCCGACCGCGCGTGCCACGGCATACTGCGCCGCAAGAGCCTCGACCTCTTCGGCCAGTTCGAGCGCGTCTCCAAGCGTTTCCCCAATTGCAATCTGCCCGTGATTGGCAAGAAGGCACGCATTGCGCGACGCCAGCACGGCGGCGGCCTGAGACGCAAGCTGCTCGGTGCCGTAAGTAGCGTAGGGAACAAGCGGAATGTCTGCGCCCCCGGCCTTGGCGACCATGTAGTGGAAGGCGGGGATAGGGATATGCGCGCAAGCAAGCCCCGTCGCAAAACGCGAATGGCAGTGCACGACTGCGTTGGCTGTTGGCCGCCTCTCATAGATCGCCTTATGAAACCGCCACTCGCTCGAGGGAGCTTTCGAACCGGCGGCCCAGGCCGCGTTCCCATCAACGAATACAACATCGGCGTCCGCGGACATGGCTTCGGGCAAAACACCCGAGGCAGTGATTAGCATGCCATCGCGCCACCGCGCCGATATATTGCCGGAGCGGCCCGGGCTAAGGTCCGCGGCCTCCATCTTTTGCACTCCCGCAATGATCGCCTGGCGGAGCGCTTGCTCATGCCGCGGCGGCATCGACGCCCATTTCAGGGTAGAGCTGCGCCAACCTTTCGCACGTCGCCGGAGCGATGCCGCGTTCGGTCATGAGCCCGGTAATCAGGTGGGCTGGCGTAACATCGAAAGCCGGATTTGCGGCGGGACTGCCAGGCGAAGAAACTTGGACGGAAACGATGGCGCCACTCTCCGCTAGACCCGTCATATGCGTGACTTCACGCTCGCTCCGCTCCTCAATCGGAATATCGCGAACGCCATCGCTGATAGTCCAGTCGATCGTCGAGCCCGGCAAAGCGACGTAGAAAGGCACATCATTGTCCTTTGCCGCGAGGGCCTTCAGATAGGTCCCAATCTTGTTTGCCGCGTCCCCATTTGCCGCAAGCCTGTCGCAGCCGACGATGCAAATATCGACCTCGCCGTGCTGCATCAGATGCCCCCCTGCGTTATCGGCGACGATCGTATGCGGGACGCCATGCGCGTGAAGCTCGAACGCCGTGAGCGCCGCGCCTTGGTTCCTCGGGCGCGTCTCATCGACCCAGACATGAACAGGCACTCCGGCGTCATACGCATGGTATATCGGAGAAAGTGCGGTGCCCCAATCGACGCAGGCCAGCCAGCCCGCGTTGCAATGGGTGAGCACATTCACTGGCCCGGCCTTTTTTGCCGCGATGGCCGCAATCGCCTTTTGACCGTGCTGTCCGATGAGCCGGCAGGTCTCGACATCAGCATCCGCAAGCTCGGCCGCTTTCGCGTACGCCTGCGAAGCGCGTTCAGCCGCCCGCACCCGCTTCAGCATCTTTGCCATTACGTTCAAGGCCCAAGTGAGATTGACCGCAGTTGGGCGCGTCGCGGCGAGCACTTTGCGAGCCTTCTCCAGCCCTTCATCCGAGGGATCGGCCCTCATAGCGAGGTAAACGCCATAGGCGGCAGCTACGCCGATCAACGGCGCGCCTCTGACTTGCATGTGACGGATGGCGTGAGCGGCGTCCTCCAGCGTTTGCAGCCTGACCGTCTCAAAGACGTGCGGCAACTTGGTCTGGTCGATAATGATGGCGTCTGACCCGCTGCCTTCGGCCCAAATAGTCCGGTAGTGAACTCCGCCGACTTTCATGATGCACTCCCAATCCGGGGCAAGAATCCCGCCAGAACTAATCTTCCCCGATTTGAGGACTAAAATTTCCGCGCGACAACGAACTCCGCGGCCGCAGCCAGTATTTCGTCGCGGGGTTTAAAAGGAGCAAGCGCCGAAAGAGCCTCAACCTTCAATTCCTGAAGCTTCTTCCGCGCTGTTTCAGCACCCAGCAACGAAACGAGCGTGCCCTTCCCCGCCTCCTGATCCTTGCCCGTAGCTTTGCCAACGACCGCAACGTCGCCTTCGGCATCAAGAAGATCGTCCGCGAGTTGGAAAGCAGCACCAAGCGCGTCCCCGTACGCCCTCAGCGCTGCCAAGTTGGCTTCCGAGGTTTCACCGAGGATGGCGCCGGCAACGCATCCGAGAGTGATGAGTGCGCCCGTTTTCATACGCTGCAATTTGCGAATGCCGGCTTCGTCCAGGCGCTTGCCCGGAGCTTCGAGATCGAGCATCTGGCCTCCCGCCATGCCGGCCGCTCCGCTGGCCCTGGCAAGATGCAATGACAGCCCCGCACGCACCGCAGGATTTGGATGCGTATCCGATGCCGCGAGAATCTCGAATGCGAGCGTCAAAAGCGCATCGCCCGCCAGTATCGCCGTTGCCTCATCGAAAGCCTTGTGGACGGTCGGGCGGCCACGCCTCAGATCGTCATTGTCCATGGCAGGCAGGTCATCGTGAATGAGCGAATAGCAGTGAACGCATTCTAGCGCGGCGGCGGTGTTCAATGCCTGCTCGACCTTGACTCCAAAAAGACCCGCGCTTTCAATGACAAGAAAGGGCCGGAAGCGCTTTCCTCCGCCGAGCGCGCCATAGCGCATTGCCTCAAGCAGCCTCGGTGCCGCGTCGCCGAGCCGGGCGGGTGCCAGCCAATTGCCGAGATGCTGTTCCAGAAGGCTTGCATAGGCTTCGAGGCGTTCTGTAAATGTCATAGCGGCAAAGATTCTCAAGGACTTGCCTTGGTGGCGCGGGCACCATGGACTAAGAGGAATTAACGCTCAAGCGGGTTTTCTGTCTGGATGTTAGAAGAGGCCTCCCAAGTTGCCGAGTTGCATGAATTGCGGCGCGGCGCCCCCCGGTATCGGGAAAGGCTGCGGACGCTTTTCCACCGCGCGGCTATGGCTGTCATGGTGCTTTTCTTTCTGCCTTATTATCTGACCTGCCTTTATATTCTCTTCGATCCGCCTTTCTCGGCCCTGATGCTCCGGCATACGGTTTTTCACCTCAGCAGCTTCGAATATGAATGGCGCGATCTCGACCAGATTTCTCCGAATCTGGTGACACAAGTGATCGCCTCCGAGGATGGGCGCTATTGCGAACATTGGGGCGTGGACTGGGGCGCACTCGATGCGGCCGCCGATGCTTTCGCCCAGGGACGGGCCAAAGGAGGCGGCAGCACCATTTCCATGCAGACCGCGAAAAACCTTTTCCTGTGGAACCGCCCCGCATTCCTTCGCAAGCCCTTCGAGATCCCGCTCGCCTATTACATGGACTTCGTGCTGGGCAAGCGCCGGATGATGGAAATTTACCTCAACATCGTCGAATGGGCGCCTGGTGTTTATGGGGCAGAGGCCGCGGCGCGGCATCACTTTGGAAAATCGGCAACCCAGCTAACGAGGCAGGAAGCCGCCCAACTCGCGGCGGCGCTGCCCAACCCGAGGCGCCGGAACGCCGGAAGGCCCGGTCCGCGCGTCTTTGCCCTGGCAAACAGGCTTCGAGCGCGGGCCTCGCGGGAGCGTCATGCGGCCTGGTGCGTTCTCGGCTGGGACGCCGGTTCGCAGGAGGTCTTCGACTGGTAAGTTTTTATAATCCATCTGCCGTTGGTTAGGAGGCGGGAGGCAGATCAGTTTGAAGAGGGTATTGTGCCACCGTTGACTATGGTGCCAGGGCAGCACTATTTACCGTACAAGAAGGCGCGCTGGCCGTACCGATTCGGGCTGGGAAAAAGGCACTGATAATGACGCAAAGAACCTATCAACCAAGCAATTTGCGCCGCAAGCGCAAGCATGGCTTCCGCGAGCGGATGGCAACGAAACAGGGCCGGGCTGTTCTGGCGCGCAGGCGCGCGCGGGGGCGCAAGAAACTCTCTGCATAGGGAGCCGGTGAAAACGCTCAAGTCGCGCGCGGAATTTCAACGCGTGCAAAAAGGGCATAAATGGGTGACCCCGGCCTTCATAATGCATGGCTTGGCGCGGACGCGGGAGGATGTTGCGGGGCCCCGATTCGGTTTCACCGTATCGAGTAAGTCGGTTTCCAAGGACAGTGGCGGCGCCAAGAAGAGAGGCATGGCCGTCGATCGCAACCGCGCCCGGCGGCGCCTCAAGGAGGCGATCCGGCTCACTTCTAGTGCAAATGCGCAGGCAAATTTCGATTACGTCATCATTGGCCGCACCGCGGCTTTGACCAGAAATTTCGCTGACCTACTTGCGGATGTGAGCCGCGCGTTCCATAAAGTGAACCAACCGGCGCGCTGAAGAAGGGCTTCGATACCCTATCTTATGGTTAATGTGCTGGTTCCGCGCGGATTATGTTCCATACCGGGCCTGGGCCGGCTAAAGCTGATTGGCCGTTTCGCTCCGGTGGCGTTTCCCCGCGCATTGACTTCTCCTCGAGCAGGTTATGGAAAACAACAGAAACTTTATTCTTGCCATCGCGCTTTCGCTTGCGGTCCTGATTGGATGGAATTTCTTATATCTCAGGCCGATGGCCGAGCGCGCTCGCCAACAGCAGGCGATCGAGGCAGCGCATAACCCGCCAAAACCTGTAACGGCGAGCGAGTCACCTTCATCGAAGCCGGGAGCGGCCGAGACGGCAGGTGCTCCGGCGATCACGGGTCCAGGAGGCGTCAGCTATGCAACGCGCGAGGCAGCAATTGAGGCGTCTCCACGGGTCAAGATCGACAGCCCTGCCCTTCTGGGCTCCATCAATCTCAAAGGCGGGCGCATCGACGATCTCGTTCTCCGCGATTACAAAGAGACCGTAAATCCGAATAGCCCCGACGTGGTGCTGCTTTCTCCTTCGGGCAGCCCGCACCCCTATTTCACGCTCACGGGCTGGTGGACGAACGAGCCGGGAGTAAAATTACCCGGCGAGAACACGGTTTGGCAGCAGGTCGGGACTGGGCCGCTGACCGCTTCGCACCCCGTTGTGCTCCGCTACGACAATGGCGCAGGGCTGATCTTCAACCGGACTATCTCCGTCGACGATCATTACATGTTTAGCATTGCCGATGAGGTAGAGAACCACACCGGGCAGGCTCTGACGCTTCGCCCATGGGGCCAAGTGGCGCGCCTGACAGAGCCGAAGACGCTCGGTTACTCCGTCCTCCATGAGGGGCTCATCGGCGAACTCGGTGGAAAGGGCCTGACCGAAGTTTCTTATTCCTCCGCGCTCAAGAACTTTGATCCGGCCACGAACACGGCGAAAGAAACATATGCGGGCAAGGGTGGCTGGCTCGGCTTTACAGATCAATATTGGGCCGCTGTTCTCGTTCCGAACCAGTCAGCGTCCTATGACGCCCAGATGTTCGGCAATGAGCAGAAGCACTTCTATGCCAACTATCTGGAAGAGCCGGTCACGGTCGCTCCCGGGGGCACGCACACCGTCACAAACCAGATCTTTGCCGGCGCCAAGCAGGTCAATCTGCTGGAGCACTACACCGCCGATGGCATCAAGCGCCTCAACCTTCTCGTAGACTGGGGTTGGTTCTTTTTCCTGACCGAGCCGATGTTCCATCTCATGGACTTCCTCTACCAGATGGTGGGGAATTTCGGCGTGGCGATCATGCTCACGACAGTGCTCGTGAAGATCGCGTTCTTCCCTCTTGCGAACAAGTCGTTCGAGTCCATGAGCAAGATGAAGAAGCTCCAACCGGAAATGAAGAAAATCCAGGAGCGCTTCAAGGAGGATAAAGCCAAGCAGCAGCAGGCGATGATGGAACTCTATCGTAAGGAGAAGGTGAACCCCATGGCCGGGTGTTTGCCGATCTTCATCCAAATCCCTGTGTTCTTCTCGCTCTATAAGGTGCTGCTCGTGTCAATTGAAATGCGGCACGCGCCATTCGTGGGCTGGATCCACGACCTTGCGGCTCCGGATCCGACGACGATCTTCAATCTGTTTGGCCTCATTCCATGGACGCCGCCTGAATTCCTGATGCTCGGTATTTTGCCGATATTGATGGGCATCTCGATGTGGGTGCAGATGCGCCTCAACCCAACGCCTCCGGACCCGATCCAGCAACAGGTCTTCACCTACATGCCGTTGGTGTTCACCTATATGCTGGCTCATTTCCCAGCTGGCTTGGTGCTCTATTGGACCTGGAACAATATACTTTCGTTCACGCAGCAGGCATTCATCATGAAGCGGCAGGGTGTGGATATCGACGTCATGCACAATGTCGGCATCAAGACCATGCAAGGCCGCATGCAACAGGTTCGATCGAAGTTCAAGAATACGACGGCCCGAACGCGAAAGCCTGCGGAGTAATGCGGGGTGGCAGCCGGCGATCCTTGCATAGACGCGGTTGCAGACCGCGCGCGGGAGCTTTTCAAAACCCCTGCGAACTTCGTCCTCGGCGCTGCCGATGTCGGCGGCCTTCCAGCTGACACCCGCGCAGAAATTGCGTTCGCGGGGCGCTCCAATGTCGGAAAATCAAGCTTGCTGAACGCGCTGCTTGCTCGCCGCAACCTCGCCCGCGTTTCCAATACGCCCGGCCGCACCCGCGAGCTCAATTATTTTTCGGTCGGTGAAAGCCTCTTCGTCGTCGATATGCCGGGCTACGGCTATGCCAAGGCGCCAAAGACCCTCGTGAAGGGGTGGACGCAGCTCATTCACGACTACCTTCGCGGCCGGCCTCAGTTGAAGCGGGTGATGCTGCTTATCGACAGCCGTCACGGACTAAAGCCTCCCGATCGCGAGATCATGGTGCTGCTTGATAAGGCAGCCGTCTCCTACCAGGCCGTGCTGACAAAAGCCGACAAACCGAAGCTGGGCGACCTTGAGCGGGTCATTCGCGAGACCGAGGCCGAGTTCCGCAAGCATCCGGCCGCTCATCCGCTCGTGCTTGCGACTTCAGCGATGGAAGGCCGGGGTATTGAGGAGCTTCGCGCAGCTATCGCCGAATTGTGCGAAAGCGGCGCCTAACATCCGTGCTGCTCTAGGCTTTCACAACGGCTGCGGTTTGCCCGAAGAGGACTTTCTTGGCTTCCTCTGTCATCGTCCTCTCCGTATTGATCTCCTGCGCACGCTCATACGCCCTCACTGTCGCTGGCCGTGCTTTGATCTCCTCGAACCAGCGCTTTAGATTGGGAAAGTCATCCAGATTCTGGCCTTGTCGCTTGTAAGGCACAATCCAAGGATAGGCAGCCATGTCGGCGATGGAATAATCGCCCGCTACGAAGGGCCGATCGGCAAGCCGCTTGTCCAGTACGCCGTAAAGCCGATTGGTTTCGTTCACGTAGCGATCAATGGCGTAGGGCAGCTTCTCAGGCGCATAAATGGCGAAGTGATGGTTCTGGCCGGCCATAGGCCCTAGGCCTCCCATTTGCCAGAACAGCCATTCCAACACTTCTACTCGCCCGCGCAAATCCTTAGGAATGAACTTGCCTGTCTTGTCAGCCAGATACAGGAGAATGGCGCCCGACTCGAAAACCGATAAGGGTTTACCCCCATCAGCGGGCTCGTGATCGACGATGGCGGGCATGCGGTTATTCGGCGATATGGCGAGAAAGTCAGGTTTGAACTGGTCGCCAGCGCCGATGTTCACGGGGATGATTTTGTAAGGGATCCCGGCCTCTTCCAGAAACATCGTGATCTTATGGCCATTGGGCGTCGTCCAGTAATAGAGGTCGATCATGAGACATCCTTTCGCTTAGGACTCGGAAATACGAAGGCGTTCGAGCGCAGGGGCTACAGCCGCCTCTAGGAATGGCCGGGTAGGGGAACAACGCGCCAGCACGCGAATACCCATCAGGACGGAAAGCAGATGCGTGGCATAGAGTTCGGCGTCGATCGCCGGCGAAGTTTCGCCATCGGCCTGTCCCTCTAGGATGCTGCGGCGAAAAAAGCTCCTGATTTCGCCGAAGTAATCGGAAATTGCATCCGCGACCGTGGCATCATGCGGCGCAACTTCAAGCGCGGTATTGACGAGAAAGCAGCCTTTTCGCTCATTGTCCGCGAGGGACTTCTCGACAGTGTCCTTGAAGAACGCTTCAATCCTCTGGCTTCCGGTCGCGCTCGCTTGGAGGCGTACGATGCGTTCCCGCATCGACCGGTTGCAATAGTGATCGAGGGCTGCGGTGAAAAGGCCGCGCTTGCCGCCATATGCGTTGTACAGGCTCGGCCCCCCAATGCCCATGCTGACGGTCAGGTCGCGAACGGACGTGGCCTCATAGCCTCGCGACCAGAAACACCCGACCGCCGCTTCCAATGCCTTTTCCTCGTCGAATGATCGGGGCCTGCCCACGGAAGAGTTTCTCTCCAGCCATCTGGAGGATAGCTAAGTCACAATTTTGTAACAGACGCTACAAAATTGTTGGCGTCTCCCGCTTCGTCTGATAGCCATGCCTCAAGCGCGCAAGCGCGAAACTTACCTGGAGACGCTCATGTTGAAGTTTTACTTTAATGGATCGCCGAACCCCACAAAGGTCGCTCTCTTCCTCGAAGAAGCCGGGGTACCATACGAGCCGGTTCCGGTTGATACAAGACGCGGCCAGCAGTTCGATCCGGCCTATCTCGCCATCAATCCAAACGGCAAAGTGCCGGCCATCGTTGATGACGGCGTCACCGTTTTCGACAGCAATGCGATCCTTCTCTATCTCGCGGAGAAAACAGGTAAGTTTCTGCCCGAAAACAAGGCGCGAGGTGAGCTACTCTCCTGGCTAATGTTCGTTGCCACCGGCGTTGGACCTTTTTCCGGGCAAGCCGTGCATTTCAAGCACTTCGCGACCGAGAAAGTGCCTTACGCCGTAAAGCGTTATCTTTATGAGACGGAGCGCCATTACGGGATCTTGGATGCCCGCTTGGCAGACCGGCGCTACGTCGTTGGCGGCACCTACACGATCGTGGACATGGATGCGTGGGGATGGGCCCGCATGATCCCCTTCATTTTCGGCGACGGAGGCTGGGAGAAATTTCCCAATCTGAAACGGCATCAGGACGAAATCAGCGCAAGACCTGCTGCTGCGAGGGCGATCGCTCTCAAGGACCGGTTCCCGTTCAAGGCCGAGATGGACGACGACGCGCGGGGACATATGTTCAAACACCTGGCGGCTTAGGCGCTCGAAGACACCCCAGCGACCCAGGTTTCATGGATGTGCATGCTATCTGGGTCGAAGGCCGTCATGTCGGCTCTGTATCCGGGCTTAAGCTGTCCGAGCCATTTCCCCAAGCCAAGAAACTTGGCAGGTTCGAGAGATGCATAGCGTAGAGCTTGTGCGAGGGGCGTCCCTAAGAGCCTGACACAGTTCCGGACGGCGCTTGCCATATCCAATGCTGCGCCGGCCAGCGTCCCGTCAGCGCGTGCGCAGAGACCATCGCGAACGATGATCTCTTCTCCATTCAATACGAATGCGGGCTTCTTCCCTCCCACCGGCGGCATGGCATCGGTCACGAGCATAGGGTGGGCCAATCCCAGAAGTGCGAGGCGAAGCATGGCCGGGTGGACATGCTCGCCGTCTACGATCATGCCAAACCACGCGCCCGGAGTTTCAAGCGCTGCCGCAATTGGCCCCGGGTCCCGGCTTGAAAGCTGACGCATCGCATTGAACAGGTGCGTGAAGCCGGTCAATCCTTCTCCCAGCGCTGCCTGGGTTTCCTCATACGTGGCCATGGAGTGCCCCATCGAAACCCGCACGCCAGCCGCGGTAAGTTTGGATATGAAGCCGTGAGGTACGCGCTCAGGCGCGAGCGTGACAACCGTCACCACTTTCCGCGGCCCGCATAGGAAGTCGCGGTCTTCGGTAGTAGGGGCACGCATCAAAGCTGGGTCATGCACGCCGGGCTTTTCCGGAGACAGGAAGGGCCCTTCAAGGTGGATGCCGAGAATGCTTGGGTTTTGCAGGGCCGCTTCCCCCGCTGCATGGACCGCGGCATCCATAGTTTCCCGAGTGCTCGTAATCACCGTGGGCAGGAGCGAGGTCGTGCCAAAGCGCCGATGCGCGCGCGCGATCGCGTTAATTGCCGCAACAGTAGGCACATCGTTGAAGAGGACATCGCCGCCGCCATTGACCTGGCAGTCGATGAAACCGGGGGCAAGCCATGTCCCTGCAGGCATATGCACCGCGGGCATTTGAAGGTCGCGGCGCTGAACAATCCTCGAGATTTGAGCACCTTCGATCACAACAGCACTATCGCGATGACAGGTCTCACCGTCGAAAACCGTATCCGCAATGACGGCGCGCTGGGGGGCCACGGTCATCTTGTCCTGGTAACCTTGCTCAAGTGCCGGGGGCGTGCAGCATTCATGCCGAGCTTATCCGCCAACGCCATCGCCATCATATAAAAGCTTTGTATGAGGCAAACCGCATCCGCCTCGGGCTGATCTGCCGGCAGGGTGGGCAAAAGCCCCGCTTCTCCGGCCTGGTTATCAGTGGCAAACAGTGCCGTCCCTTTTTTGCGCAACTCACTGGCTAGGCCCAGCATCCCCTCCGCCGCGGCGTCTGAGGGGACAAACATCAAGATAGGGTAGCGCGAGGAAACAAGCGCGACCGGGCCATGCAGAAACTCGGCGCCGCTGAATGCTTCTGCATGAAGGTTGCAGCTTTCCTTGAGCTTTAGCGCGGCTTCGCGCGCGATAGCGAAAGTGGGTCCCCGGCCGATTGTTACCAGGCTTGGGGCGCGCGCCAGTGTGCCGATTGCCGGGGTCCAATCAAGATTGGCGGCTTCCTTTAAACGGCCGGGTAAACGATCGAGAGCGGCTCTAAGCTCGGGGCTTCCGGTCCAGGCAGCGGTGAGCCGCAATAGTGCGGCAAGCGTTGCCACGAAGGTTTTCGTAGCGGCGACGCTCACTTCGGGCCCCGCGCCGATAGGAAGAACGAAATCGCAAACCGCTGCGAGCGGGCTTTCTGGTGCGTTCACCACCGCGGCTGTGATGGCACCCGAGCTTTTCGCACTGTTGGTCATCTCGAGAAGGTCATCACTTCTGCCGGATTGCGAGATGGCGAGAAACAGCTGATCCTTCAGAGCAAGTTGACCCTTGTAAATGCTGGCAATGCTGGGTGCCGCGGCGGCAACCGGAACCCCCAAATACCTTTCGAACAGGTGCTTGGCGAAGACGCCGGCATGACCCGAACTACCCCTGGCGCATGTCACTACGACGTTCGGGGGTTTTTGCTTCAACCGTGCGACCAATTCCTCGATCGGCCGCGTCAAGCTGAATTCCTGGCAGCCCACCACCTCGGGAGCTTGCCGGATTTCGCTCTCTAGCTGCGCATTAAGCATTGTCACCGCATACTTTCCGCACGCCGGCGCCGCGCGCGATCTCAATTGCACCGCTTAGCGCATCCGCGGCCGGCTCAACCAACCAACTTCGGATTTCGCTGCTGAGCCAAGGTCTGATTGCGCTAGAAAGGCCGCCGCTTAAAGCCAGCCTTTTTACGCCATGCAAGCGGAGAGCTCTTGCAAGCGCTTCAAGATGCAGGGCCGCCGTCGGCATCAATTCGCATGCGATTGGGTCGTCCCTCTTGGCGTGCTCGACTATGAGCGGTCCCAGCGTCGCGAAATCTCCGGGCTTGGCTTCGGTCATCCAGCGCACGATTGCGCGCGGATCCGAGCCAAATTTCTCCGAGACGCGCATAAGTAACGGCGTCCATTGAACCCGCCCATCCAGCGCCTGCAATGTGCGGCGGATAAGCTCGCAGCCAAGCCACGCCCCGCTTCCTTCGTCCGAGACAGGAAATCCCCAGCCGCCTACCCGATAATGCTTGCCTGCGACGATGCCCTCTCCGATGCTACCGGTCCCCACGATAATGATGCCCCCGTCTTTTGCGCCGTGCGCGCCAACGCAGGCGGCATAGGAATCGGTCACGAAGGTCACGGAGCTGAAGGGAAAGCGATAGTCTTCAAGCCGTCCAATTATGGACGGATCGCTGGCGCCGGCTAAAGCAAGACAGGCGTGGACGGCGCTACGGCAAGGATTGAGCGCTGGCGCCTGCAGGCATTGCGCCGAAGCAGAGAGAATAGCTTCACAGCTTTCTTCCAAGCTGAGACGAACATTCGCCGGCCCTGCCGACCCCTCCCCCACAATCTCGCCGGAGAAAGTGCATAGCCGTGCGCGGCAGCCCGTACCGCCGCCGTCCACTCCGAGAAGAAGGAAATCGCTATTCACCTAGAAGCTCTGAATTCATTCCTTATTTAAGGGTCAGCGCCTGAGAGTCCAGGGCGGCGTAACAAGCTTGTCAATCGATGGATACTGAACGGCCAAGCCCGCGCTATTCCGATATCGACCTTTGGGAACCGCTCGACATTCTCGATGCGATGATCGAAGGACAGTTCGCGGCAGTCGCGGCAGTCCGGGCTGCCCGCCGCGCTCTGCTGCAAGCCGCTCTTGCGATGGAAGGGCGCCTGCGGGGCGGCGGAAAGCTTGTCTATGCCGGAGCAGGCACTTCCGGCCGGCTCTCGGCGCAAGATGGCGCCGAACTTCTGCCGACGTTTAGCTGGCCTGCGGACCGGCTGGTGCTGCTGGTCGCCGGCGGGGATAAAGCCATGCTCAGCGCCGTTGAGGGCGCCGAAGATGAGGCAGAGCAGGGATCCAGATTGGTGAGAGACCATGCGATCGGCGCTCGGGACGTGCTGATCGCGGTGGCCGCAAGCGGCACCACGCCGTTCACCCTTTCTTGCCTTCGTGAGGCCAGAGCGCGCGGGGCTCTGACTATTGGAATCGCGAACAACCCCGGCACTCCGATTCTCACCGAAGCGGAACACCCCATCTTCCTAGAAACGGGCCCGGAGCCGATAGCCGGTTCGACTCGGATGAACGCAGGCACCGCCCAGCGGATCGCTCTGAGCCTGCTTTCATCGCTCGCCATGATAAAACTCGGCAGGGTTTACGCTGGGCTGATGGTGGAGGTGCAAGCCTCCAACGCGAAGCTGGCGCAACGCCAGGAGAAGATGCTGATGCAGCTTACCGGCAGAGACCCGGCCGATGTTCGCAATGCGCTAAAGAGTGCCGACGGCAGCGTGAAGCTCGCCATGCTGCTTCTGAGAGGCTGCGAGATTGCTGATGCCCGTGAGGCTCTCAACCGTGCGGAGGGGCGCCTCCGGGAGGCGATGGCGATGATTTCCAAATGATCAAGGTGTTTCGTTCGAAGTGAACGCCAGCGGCCTGCTCGAAGCCCAAATAACACTATTGCCATCCGGACCATAAGAATTAAGCTGACGCGGTCTTGGCCTAAACCCCACCGCCACGGCCCCATCTCTCAGTCGCCCCCCCGCCCTTCCGCTGCCCGGGTTATTTGGATGCTTCACACTTTGAAAGCCGGTCGCGGAATGGTGGTGGCGCCGCACAACCTTGCAGCCCAATCGGGGCTTGCGATCTTGCGAGATGGCGGGAATGCGGTGGAAGCCGTTGTCGCGGCAGCAGCAACGATTGCGCACACCTATCCGCATATGAACAGTATTGGAGGCGATGGCTTCTGGCTCATCGCAGAGCCCGGAAAGGCGCCTCTCGGCATCGATGCTTGCGGCGCTGCGGCAATGTCCGCGAGCGTGGATTTCTATCGAAGTCACAATCTGACTGAAATCCCCGCACGCGGTCCGCTCGCCGCCCTCACGGTCGCGGGCACGGTGGCAGGCTGGGCGAAGGCGCTTGAAATTGCAGCTAAATGGGGGAAGCCGCTCCCACTTTCGCGGCTTCTGGCAGATGCCATTTATTATGCCAAGAACGGTGCACCGGTAACAGACAGCTTCCGCCAGATGGTTGTGGAGAAGCGCCCCGAACTTGAGGATGTGTCAGGCTTCAAAGGGGTATTTCTGCGCCGGGGTGCGTTGCAAAGGGATGGTGTTCTGAAGAACCAGGCCTTGGCGAAGATGCTTCGGCGACTTTGCGAAGCAGGTCTCGACGACTTCTATCGCGGGGACGTAGCGCGCAGTTTAGCCGCGGATCTGGAGGCTGCCGGCAGTCCGCTGCGGCTCAACGATCTGGACAATCACGAGGCGCAAGTGGTTACACCGCTTTCGATGCGTCTGCGCAATGGCGAAGTGTTCAACATGCCGCCCCCAACCCAAGGCATTGCTTCTCTTCTAATCCTTGCGCTTTATGACCGGATGGCGGCTCGCGATGCAGATGGATTCGACTATGTTCACCGCCTCGTCGAGTGCACCAAGGCCGCCTTTCGCGTCCGGGATTATGTTGCCGTCGATCCACGATATGTTCAGGCTCCTGCGAGCAATTATCTGGCCGATGAATTCGTCGAGGAACTGGCTTCCGGCATCGATCTCAAGACCGCGCGGCCCTGGCCGGAGGCGCAAACCAATCTAGGGGACACGATTTGGATGGGCGCCATCGACTGCGAAGGCCGGGCGGTGAGCTTTATCCAAAGCACCTATTGGGAATTCGGCTCAGGCGTGGTGTTGCCACAAACGGGCGTGAATTGGCAGAACCGGGGCGCAAGCTTTTCGCTGGACCCTAATTCACCAAATGCGCTTGCGCCTGGCCGCAAGCCCTTCCATACCTTGAACCCTGCCCTCGCCCGGCTCGATGATGGCCGCGTTATGGTCTATGGCACAATGGGCGGGGACGGCCAGCCGCAGACACAAGCTGCGCTCTTCACTCGCTACGCCTATCATGGCTACGATCTGCAGACAGCAATCACAGCTCCGCGCTGGCTTTTGGGCCGGACCTGGGGCAGCCGCTCGATTACACTGAAATTAGAAAAGCGGTTTCCTGTGGCCTTAGAAAAAAGGCTGTTGCAAGTCGGCCACATAGTCGAACGGGTTCAGGAGTTTTCTTCTCTGGTGGGCCATGCCGGAGCCCTAGTTCTTCATCGAAACTCCGTGATTTCAGGAGCTTGCGATCCCCGGTCGGACGGAGGGGCTGCTGGCTTTTAGACTTCGTGTGCCTTTACCACGGTTGGTATGTTATATTATAGTGCCTCGTCTTTGTAAAAACGTGCAATTTGTATGTTCCGGCTCAAATTGAGCGGGTAACCACCAATCGGTTCTTAAAGCTTTCCAAGATTTTGCTCTCTCGAAACTCCTCTCCTTCTTCAGCAAGGGGCGGGAATATTAGTGCAGTGCGGCATGGAGGCGGGGAAACGCATGGCGTTCAAACGCCGTTTGGCAACTATCCTTTCGGCCGATGTCAGCGGATTCTGCCGCCTGATGGGCCAGGATGATGAGCTGACGCTTGCCCGCCTTATAAATTATCGCGAGGTCCTAAGCGATTGCGTTGCACAAAAGGATGGACAGTTGTTTGGCGTCGTTGGGGACTCCAGCATGGCAGAATTCGCCAGTCCCGTCGCGGCTGTCCGGTGCGGTATGGAGTTTCAGCGCGCAATAGAAGCGCAGAACGAGGACCTTCCGGAAAATAGGCGCATTCATTTCCGCGTAGGGATCCATACCGGCGACGTGATTGTCGAAAAGACTGGCCTTTTCGGCGACGACGTCAACATCGCCGCCCGGTTACAAGAACTCTGCAAGCCAGGACATTTGGTCCTGTCAGAGGCTGCCTTCCGGCACATCCTCGGTAAAGTAGACTTGAAGTTTAAGGCGCTCGGTCCCCAGCAGCTGAAGAATATACCCGTAGCGGTTTCCGCCTTCGCGGCCGAGGCCGCGAAGGCTCCCTTCACAGCGGATGATCTGTTGCCCCCAGTCAGCTTGTCACAGCCGGTGCCGGGCTTCCACGGCAGGCCGGCGATCGCTGTATTACCCTTTGAAATCTATGGCGGGAACGGCGCGGATGAATATTTGGGGGAAGGGTTTGCGGACGATCTGATCAACGGTCTTTCGAACGTACGCACTTTTCCCATTATTTCCAGAACTTCCAGCTTTATTTTCAAGCACCACGCGCTCGATGCCCGCTCCATTGGCCTGGCCCTTGGCGCCCGGTACCTCGTCACCGGGAGCGTGAGGTTTGCTGGTCCAAATCTAAAGCTCGCCGTCAATTTGATCAATTCCGGGAACGGTCTAAATCTTGCCACCCGATCTTACCGGATAGCCTTCGGTAAGCTTCCCGAGGTTCAAGACGAGATAACGGCAAGCATCGTTAGCATTCTCGATTCCGATGTCGAACGCGCTGAGCGATCCCGGTCCTTCGCGCGAAAGCCGGAGCATCTCGATACTTGGGAGCTTATCCGCAGAGGAACCTGGCATCAGTATAAATTGACCGGGGAAGATGCGGCCATCGCCCGCTCACTGTTCGATGAGGCCTTGAAGAGGGACCAAGACTCCACCGAAGCCAGAATCCAACTTGCCTGGTGGTACTTTTGGGACGTTTGGACAAAAAGAGGGGACTTGTCCGTCTTGCGCAAGGCTGAGGAGCTCGCCCGTCAAGCGGTAAACTTAGATAAGCTTGAAGGGCGGGCTCATGCCCTTATAGGAATTGCAATTATGCTGATGGGCCAGCCTGAGGAAGCCCGCCCGCATTATGAAACCGCTATCGAGCTCAACCCCAGCCTCTCGGTCGCACATGCCTCGCTCGGCAGTTCCCATATCCTCGGCGGCGAACCGGAAAAGGCAGTGGATCCGCTTCTCGTGTCGATCAGGCTCAATCCACACGACGTCCATAGCTTCCATACACTGGGAGAGTTCGCTGTTGCCTTCTATATGCAGGAGGAATGGGCGAAAGCTTGCGAATTCGCGGAACGTTCCCTGCAAGCGCGCGCGGGCTATTGGTACGCGAAGGCCATCCGAATAGCGGCGCTGGCCAGGAGCGGCCGGCTAGCGCTTGCGCGCGAACTTGCCGCGGGCGCCGCCGGAGAATTGACGAGTCAGAAAATAGACTGGCTTCCGTTTGTTAACAAAAAGTGGAATGATTATATCATTGATGGGCTCAAGCTCGCCGGCCTAACCGATATCTAGAACAGGCTAGCCGCAGTCTCGTCACAGCACTTTATTGTAAACGATTGTTGTAACGGTTATTTTATGGCTGGTCCAAAGTATTACGATCGCATTCGCGAACTCCAAGCCGATCCCAAACCTGCTCCGGCTTTTAACTACAGCGAACTCAAAGACGATAGCCCTGCGGCTCGCATAGGGCTTTGGCTATTCCGGAATCCTTCGCTGCCCACAAAGTTTCTCCGCCGGTTCTTCCCAGTTTTGAAGCTCGGAAAATTCGTTGTGGTTACTCGGTTTGACGATGTCCGCGAGGTCCTCGCCACGGATGAGGTTTTCGACGTGCCCTTTGGCCTCGAAATGACGGAGCTGGGAAGCGGCACAAATTTCATCCTTGGCATGAAAAGCGGAAGCGAAGGCCATGCATATGAGCGTCAGAAGCGTTTCATGAATGCCGCTTTCCTACCAGCCGACATCGCGACGATCGTCAAACCGATGGCCGCCCGTTTCGCAAATGAGATTTTGGACAAGTCTGCTGGGCGGGTAAACGCGATTCGCGATCTCATCACCCGCGTCTCCGCAAAGATTTGCGAGTCCCATTACGGTATTCCGATCCCGGATGAAGATGCGTTTGCGGAGTGGGCGCTCTCAATAAGCGTCCTTTTCTTCGGAGACCCTTTTGGAAAGGAGAGCATCCGGCGGGTTGCGCTTGCCGCCGCGCCTCATTTGCGCCGTCTCATCGGCAACGCTATTGCGGAGGCAAAAGCAGGAAGGGTTGGTCCGAACACCGTTCTCGGCCGCCTCATTAAGCTACAACAGACACAACCTGATCCGCCGGATGACGCTGAAATTCAAGCGATTCTCACCGGCATGACGACTGGCTTCACGCCAACGAACACGGTGGCAGGCGGCCATATGCTTTCCGTCATCTTTGACAAGCCAGAGGCGCTGACACAGGCACTCAAGGCGGCAAGGGAGGACTGTGACCACGATCTTTGGCGCATCCTTTTGGAAGCAATGCGATTCAGGCCACTCAATTTCGGGCCCTTCCGCTATTGCAATCGCGATTACAAGCTCGCAAGCGGGCGCCGGATTCGAGAGGGCTCTACCGTCCTAGCCAGCACGCTTTCAGCGATGCTTGATCCCCGGCGCGAACCGGACCCCTCTAAGTTCGATCCAACACGTAGCGCCCATCAATACATGCTGTTCGGTCACGGGCTACATGCCTGCTTCGGAGCCATGATCGCGGACGCTCATATCACGCAGACTTTGAAGGCGCTGTTTAAAAGGCCCGGCTTTCGCGCGGTAGCTGGACCGGATGGCCGCCTTCAGCGCATAGGACCGATCCCCCACAGGCTAATGGTCGAGTTCGACATTTCCACGAAGGAGACGGATACGCAGTCGATGATCACGATCTGCGCGCCGCTTTCTCATTCCAGTGCGACCGGCTCCCTTGAAGCGGACATCAAACAGCTCGGCAATCCAGCAGGGCCGGCGGCAAGTAAAGCCTTCGAGGCCGCGGGCTGCATTCACTTTTCGAGCCTTTCCGTCATCAGGGGCGGAGACGGCGAGCCAACCTATGCCGCTTTGGAGATGTCGGCGGATGGAACGCAAGAGGATGCGATCAAGGCCCTTGCCGCCAATGCAGAGCCGTTGCTTAGACCCATTTTTGAGAAGGGTTGCGGTCTCAAGCCGCAAGAAGACTTGGCTCGTTTCCTGTCCAAGCATGCGGTGAATGTTGGCTACCGCAAGAAGAACCTTGGCCTTCTGTTCTGTGGCACCCCAGGGTTAAGACTGCAGCGGATCAAAGCTGAGGAAGCGCTGTCCGCGAAACTCTCGCAGGTCCTCGAAACGAAACTTGGCCGTCACCGGGACGGCGAGGCGCTGCGGCTTCTTTGCGATGTACGCGAGGAACTTAGAAAGCAAGGCGGTCATGAGTGGGCTTTTCTTTCCGAGCCTGCGCCGTTTCTTGCCAAGCCAAATAAGCCGATCAAAATCCCGAAAATCTTCGCGACACAGCCGATCCTGGCTGGCGTGGGCACACTCGTGCTCGCAACCGCGCTCCTGATCTGGCTCGCCTTCTCTGGAGGCGAACATCACAGCGTCCTAGTGAAAGCCGTTTCGCTGCTGGCATCGCTGCTCCTGGGCGCGGAATTATCTCTGTTCGTTCTAGTGGGAATTGTCGCGGGGTTGATCTTTGCTCTCCGGCGGCGCGAGCGCGCGGACGTTGCGCAGGACTTCGATCCTGATCCCGCAGCCGTCCGAGCCATCATGGCGAACGAGAACAAGCATATACAAAATCATATGACTGGTGTTTCGGTCATGAAGCTGGGTATTTTGCGCAATTTCATGCTGCGTTTCATGTATTTCTATGTCACGCGCAGGCTCACGCTTTTCTTCCGCCCCGGTTATTTGAACGAGATCGCGACGATCCATTTCGCGCGCTGGGTCCTGCTGCCCAAGACACGCAACCTGGTCTTCTTCAGCAACTACGCCGGCAGCTGGGAAAGCTACATGGAAGACTTCATCACAAAGGCGGCTCGTGGGCTGACCGGCGTGTGGAGCAACACCGTTGGCTTTCCCATCGCGCATCATTTGCTGTTCCGCGGCTCGGAAGATGGCGACCGATTCAAGCGTTGGGCGCGCAGGCAGCAGATCCCGACGCTTTTCTGGTTCTCCGCCTATCCCGATCTTGCCTGCGAGCGCATCCGGGTCAATGCCGCGATCCGCGACGGGTTCGCGCGTGCCCGCACAGAGAGCGAAGCCGTGGCCTGGCGTTCTTTGTTCGGCTCCCAGCCGCGGCCCGCGAAGCTGCTTGAGGACCATGAGGTTCAAGCCATCGTATTCAGCGGGCTGGGAAAGCTGCCTGAAGCCGAATGCTTGCTTATTCGTCTTCCCGGCAAGGGAACGGCGGCGCGCTCGTGGCTTTACGATTATTTGAGTACCGAGCGCGCTCCCGATTACCGTATCACTTTCGGCGACGACATGCCTGCGGAGCGGGCGACAATCCTGGCGTTCACAGCAACGGGACTAGAGAAGCTTGGATTCCAATCGGGGGACACGAGCGTCATGAACTCGTTTCCGGCAGCCTTCACTCATGGGATGGCGGCGCCTTGGCGTTCGCGGGTACTTGGAGATGAGGGACCGAATGCGCCGGAGAACTGGATATGGGGCGGCCCGAGCAATAGCGTCGACGCTGCAATTCTCCTCTATGCGAGGACGAAGGAACAGCTTGAGGAAGCTCGCGCGCGTGAACTTGCGAATCTCGAAAGGACCGGAGGTTCGCTCGTCCATCGCGTTGAAACGAGGCTAACCCTGCCGTCTCATATGGAGGGTACACAAGAACTGCGAACGGCTGTTCCGTATTTCAGAGAGACACCGACAATCGAGCCATTCGGTTTTGCCGACGGTATCTCTCAGCCACTCATCAAGGGCACCAGGAAATGGTACGAGGACCACAACGAGCTTCATGCCGTGGAAGCTGGCGAGATGATCCTTGGCTATCCTGACAATCGCGGATACTTCCCGCCCACACCCCAAGTAACGGCCAAGCAGGACAAATACGAGGATCTTCCGCTTACGCCAGCGTGGCTGCCTGCGCGCTGGCCTCACTTCGGCGGCGAATGCCTAAACGCTCCTCGCGATCTCGGCCGCAATGGCAGCTTCCTCGTCATCCGCCAGCTCGAACAGAACGTGGAAGCATTCAATACCTACCTCGAGTCGACGGCATCGAAGCTGAGAGATGAATGGCCCGATTTCGGGATAACGGCGGATTGGCTCGCCGCAAAAATGATCGGCCGCTGGAGAGACGGCACATCATTGGTCCGCAATCCAAGCGGCACAGGCAGACCGGAAATTGACAACGATTTCCTGCTAGGCCAAGACGACCCCGAAGGACTTAAGTGCCCGTTCGGCGCTCACATCCGGCGTGCCAATCCGCGCGACAGCCTCAAGCCGGGCGACAAGGATCAAATTGCGATCTCAAATCGCCATAGGATATTTCGCGTTGGCCGCCCTTATACTGAGGCAGACACCAGCGGTAATGCGCGGCCTCGTGGGCTGCTTTTCATGTGCGTCAATGGCGATATCGAGCGCCAGTTCGAGTTCATCCAGCAGACTTGGATTGTCTCGCCGTATTTTCACGGACTGGGCAAAGAAAACGACCCTGTGATCGCGCCAATACGTCACGACAGTACATTTACAATCCCAACTCATCGCGGTCCGATTACTCTTCGAAATATTCAGGTATTCATAGCGATGCGTGGCGGAGCCTATTTCTTCCTCCCGAGTAGAAGCGCATTGCGCTTTCTATCCCGCGCCCGCTAGCGATTCCCGGAGTAACGCAATTTTGAAATCCGGAGCTACAGTTACTTACATTAAATCAATTTTCTCTATGATGGAAATAGATCAAAAGGTTCAAGACAATAACAAGGGGGCCCCCGCGTTAGCACCCTGCCGAAAGGCTGCGGGGCATATTTGCGGCTGCTCAGAGACGCCGTGATGCTTTTCAAGCAATTTCCAATTTTTGAAAATGTTCGTGACGAGGTGCTGGGGGATTTGGCTGCTCGCTGTTCCTGGCGGACAGTCCATTCCGGCAGGCAAATCATAATCGCCAAGGAAAATAGCAGTGATGTCTACTTCATCGCTGAGGGCAAGGTAAAAATCCTGCTTTATTCCGCAGACAACGGGCGTGAGGTCCAATTTACCGAGTTTGGCCCTTACGAAATGTTTGGGGAGCTTTCTGCGATCGATGGCCGGCCACGGTCGGCAACGGTAGAGGCAGAGGAACAATGCAGGCTGGCGGTCCTCACTCGGGAGCAATTCAAACGCCTTCTTCATGAGCATTCCGATTTCGCCTTCGCTGTCCTGAACCAGCTCGCCTCTCAGGTTCGCCGGCTTTCAGAGCGCGTGTTTGAGTTCAGCACCTTGACCGTCCACAGCCGAATTCTTGCCGAACTCTTGCGGCTGGCGGCCCCGGTTCCTGGAAAACGAGGACAGGCGCTGATATCTCCCGTGCCGCCACGCGAGGATTTTGCCGCCCGGGTTAGCACGACCCGGGAGCAGGTTTCGAGGGCGATAACTAAAATGGCGAAAGACGGCGTTCTTGAGCGCGAGGGTAAGAAAGCCATACGCGTCAAAGATTTGGAGCGTCTACGCAAGCTTGTAAGCAAGGCCAAAGGCGAATGAACTCGCTGAGCTAATTTGTTAGCGCCTGGCCTACTTTCGGCAGCTTTTTGCCGGCAGATCTCACTATATCTTCTATCTCTTCGCCTCTAGATCGACACCTTCGTTTGTAGCGGAGCTTCCTTTCTGCGGGGGCCCGAAGCGCAGAACCTGCACCTCATCGAGGGTAGCCACGCCTACTTTCAAAAGTTGGTCGAGGATGTCCAGGAATGCCTTCACCTTTGCTTCGGTATCCAGGATTTCGATAACGACCGGCAGGTCCTTGGAGCTGCGCAGGATCTTTCCGGGATTGAGACCGCTCGCAGTGCCGAAGCCCATATAGCCTCGGAACACCGTTGCACCCGCCAGCCGCGATTGCTGCGCCTGCACCACGATTTCCTCGTAAAGGGGGCGTCCCTTATATTTATCGTCTTCTCCAACGAATATACGTAACCGCAGACCAGCCTCAAGACGGCGCATTTTTCAGGCGTCCCCCACCAGCACAGGTAACAGCATAACTGCCGCGAAGCTGCAAATCTAGCGCCTGCAGAAATTTAGGTGATCGGCGTCAATTCTTCGATCGTGCGCATCTAGAAATTGTGGGCTTTTTCAATATAGACCCCAGTTTAACAAGCAGTACTTGAAACACCAACCAAGCCTTTTCCAGACTCTTCTTTGCAAGGACCTTATCAACGTCAGTGCGCGTTGTAGACATTCTCTCGGAATTCTGCTGTCTTAACAGCACCACCATTGGTTGATTGCGTGACTCTGTGGCATGCAATCCTGTGAATCCCTCAAGTTGTAAGGCTATTGTAAGATAGATCGATTGCATTCGATCCCATAATTTTGAGATTGGGCGGGCGTGGGGATGGTGCCTGCGAAAGGCGCCGCAGCATCTTTGAGAGGGGTTGTGACGAAATTCGGCTGCGTGCTCAGCCTGGCATCGGCGATGCTAGGGCTTCAGTCCTGCGTGGGGCCGGATTTCAAGATCCCGGAGGCGCCGAATATTGGTTTGTACACCCCCGGTCCGCAGGCCGCCACCGCCACGGCAGGTGGCAAAAGCCAGCATCTCGACACTGGTTCCGAATTACCGGCGCAATGGTGGGCGCTCTTCCATTCGCAGTCTCTGAATAGCCTCGTCGAGCGCGCGTTGCGCGATAATCCCAATGTCGAAGCCGCGCAGGCCGCCCTTCGCGTTGCGCAGGCGAATGTGTATGCGGAGGTGGGACAGCTTTTCCCCCTTGCTAGCGGAAATTATCAAGGCACTGGCGGAAGGGTATCAAACGAGGTTTCATCGCCGTTAGCGGCGCCCACGAGCAACTATTACACTCTTCACACCGCTCAATTCACTGTGTCCTATGTGCCGGACATTTGGGGCGGCACGCGCCGTCAAATCGAGAACCTCGAAGCTCTGAAAAAAAACCAGCGCTTCACCAATGAGGTGACCTTTCTCACCCTCACATCGAGCGTCGCGTTGGGCGCGATCCAAGAGGCCTCGCTGCGGGCGCAAATCAATGTGACGGAGCGCCTGATCAAGATTTCGAAAGAGATCCTGGAGAAAGTCCGGCTCCAGAAGGATTTCGGCCAACTCTCCGAGGTCGATGCCGCGACACAAGAGGCGCTGGTGGCGCAAACCGAGGCGACCCTGCCCCCGCTTAGGAAGGCGCTGGCCCAACAGCGCGATGCGCTCATCGTGCTCTCCGGTCACCTGCCGGGCGAAGGACTGCCCGAACGCTTCGAATTCACGTCACTGAAACTCCCGCGCAATTTGCCGGTCAGCCTTCCCTCAAACCTTGTTGCGCAGAGGCCGGATGTCCGGGCTGCGGAAGAGAACATGCACGCGGCCTCAGCGCTGATAGGAGTTGCGATCGCGAACAGGCTGCCGCAGTTTTCGATCAATGGCGACATTGGCCGCAGCGGCACGCAATTCGCAAATTTGCTCTCCGCAAACCCCGCCTTTTATTTTTACACCGGGCTCGCAAGCGCATCGCAGACGATTTTCGATGGCTTCACGCTGCAACAGAGACAGCGCGCGGCGGAAGCCGGGCTGGACCAGGTCGCGGCGCAATACCGCCTAGCGTTTCTGACCGCATTCCAGAATGTCGCGGATGCGCTCTATGCCATTCGGCACGATACGGTTGGGCTGCAAAAGGCCATCCTCGCCGAAATCGCGGCCGAGAAGAGCCTGCGTCTAACCAGGCTGCAAATGGAGCAGGGCCAGGTTGCGATTCAGCAAGTGCTCGGCGTGCAGACAACCTACCTGCAGGCATCGCTCGTTGTGATCCAGGCACAAACCAACCGCTACGCCGATACGGTTGGTCTGTTTCAGGCCTTGGGCGGGGGCTGGTGGAATAGGATGGAGCCACCGCATGTCGAGCAGCCCGAAGCATGGCTCACAAGTGTCGTAGGCGTGAAGCCTGACCCAATAGCGGCAGAGTATCCCGGAGCATCGAAGAATGAAGCGAGATAATCCGCCTTCGCGCCGGGTAAGCTTTCAGGCCGGCGTTGCCAGTAAATCAGCGTTCGTATGTTTCACATTCGGCATGCTTTTTCTTGCCGCTTTCATCCCGTTGGCTGCTGCTGCCGCGGCTGGAACAGGCCCTGCCCCAGCGGAAGCAACCGTTGAAATTACCGAATCCCAGTTGAAAGCCATGAAACTGGAGCCTGCCCGGGAGCAGGAGTTTCCGCAAGAGCAGCGGGCTTTAGGCACGATAGACTTCAATCAGGAGCTTCTGACTCAGGTCTTCGCACCCTACCAGGGACGCATCATTAAGGCATTCGTCAGCGTGGGTGACCGCGTCAAGAAGGACGAGGTTCTATTCACCATCGATAGCCCTGATCTGGTCCAAGCCGAATCCACCCTTATCGGCGCTGCCGGCGTCCTCGAGTTTGCTGGCAAGAACCTCGAAAGACAAAGGAACCTTTTCAAGCAAAGTGCCACAGCGCAGAGGGAGTATGAGCAAGCGATTTCGGATCAGCAGGCGGCCGAGGGTGGGTATAAGGCCGCCAGAGCTGCGGTGAAAGTCTTCGGCAAGTCCGATGCTGAAATCGACAAAATCGTAAACGAACGCAAGATCGACCCAACCCTCGTCGTCCCTTCACCAATTACGGGGCTCGTCACCGCCCGCAACGCATCACCGGGCTTGCTGGTCCAACCCGGGAATCCTCCGCCGGTCTATATTGTTGCGGATACAACGGCGATGTGGATGCTGGCGAACGTGCCCGAAAAGGACGCGCCGGGGTTGAAGGTAGGCCAGGAGGTCAGAGCTTCGGTGGCCTCTCTGCCAGCACGGACATTTCAAGGGAAAATCATCGCGATAGGGGCGAACGTTGATCCAAACACAAGGCGTGTTCTCGTCCGCTCAGAAATTGCCAATCCTCAATCCGAGCTGCGCGCCGGGATGTTCGCGACTTTTATCATCGCCATCGCGCCGCCGAAGCGCGCGCTCGCCGTGCCTCAGGATGGCATAGTGCGCGAGGGCGACGGGACAATGACGGTGTGGGTTACAGCGGATAGCCACACCTTCTCGAAACGCGCCGTCAAGACTGGCGCGACACATAATGGTTTCGTTGAGATCATCGAGGGACTTAAGCGAGGAGAGATCGTCGCTACCGAAGGGTCTCTCTTCATTTCGAACCAGTATGTCAATGCCCACTAATCCGATTCAGCTGGCCAGCCCCGGTCGGGAAGAGGTAGACTGTGCTTAAGGGCTTGGTAGCGTTTGGATTAACGAGGCGTCCCATCGCCTTGTTATTGCTCGTCGCTTTCATCGTGGCGGGAGCGTTTGCCTTCGCGAAACTGAATATCGAGGCCTATCCAAACCCCGCACCCGTCATCCTGGAAATTACCGCGCAATCGCCCGGCTTGTCGGCCGAGGAGATGGAGAGGCTATACACGATCCCGATTGAGGTGGGTCTGGCTCCAACACCAGGAGTCAACAACATCCGGTCAACTTCATTCTCTGGGCTATCATTCGTTCGAGTTACCTTCGACTATGGGGTCGATTACTACGCAGCGCTTCAACAAACAGGGCTCAATCTGCAGCAAAACGTGAACCTTCCGAACAACGTTCAGGCTCAGATCCAGGCTTCGAGCGTTGTCGGGGAGATATACCGGTACCAGGTCGTGGGATCTCCCCACATTGGGCTAAGCAATCTCCGGACGATACAGGACTGGATACTTCAGAGACGCCTTCTCACGGTGCCAGGCGTTGTCCAGGTCAACACTTGGGGTGGCACGACGAAAGAATATGAGGTAGAGGCGGACCTCGATAAGCTGGAGGCTTTCGGATTATCGCTGCAGCAGCTCTTGAACGCGATCGCCAACGCGAACGTTAATGTTGGCGCCAGAAGCATCAATATCGGAAAGCAATCTGTCAATATCAGAGGGATCGGGCTGATCGACAGCGGCGGCAGCGAAGATCTGATTCAGGGACGAAGAGTCGAAGACATCGAAAATATCACTCTCTCCCAAACCAATGGCGTTCCTGTTCTACTCAAGGATGTCGGGCATGTTTTTGTTGGGAATGTACCCCGGCTGGGTAAGGCGGGCAGGGACAGTTCCGATGATGTGGTTGCAGCGATTGTTGTGATGAACCGCACGCTGCACACAAACGATGTCATTACGCGCGTGAAAGCCGAAGTCGAAAAGATCAACTCGGACGGCAGTCTTCCCCCAGGCGTCAAAATCGTTCCGATCTACGATAGGACAAAACTCGTCAACGTTACGACCAGCACCGTTCTGCATAATCTTGTTGTGGGCTGCTCCCTGATTTTTCTTCTCCAGTGGCTCTTCCTCGGCGATTTGCGAAGCGCCCTCATCGTTGCAATCAACATTCCCTTCGCTTTGTTCTTCAGCATCATCATCATCGTCTTGCTCGGGGAGGATGCGAACCTTCTTTCTCTCGGAGCAGTCGATTTCGGCATTGTCGTCAATTCAGCCGTCATCCTGGTAGAGAATATTGTCCGAGTCTTCCAGGCCAAGGAGCGTGAGACGCTGCTCCGAAAAGCGGCACCGCTCTCGAATAACTCATATGATTCAAGCCTGCTGACACGAATCCGCCTGATTCATACGAGTGCCATTCAGGTTGAGCCAGCGATTTTGTTCTCCACTCTGATCATCCTTGCGGCCTTCGTACCGCTGTTCACAATGCAGGGCGTGGAGGGGCAGATTTTCAACCCAATGGCCCGCACCTATGCCTATGCCCTCATCGGGGCACTACTTGCCACCTTCACCATTACTCCGGTGCTGGCTTCGCTCCTCATCCCTGAGCACGTCGAGGAAGCGGAAACACTCATTGTGCGGGCTGCCCACGCCCTCTATTCCCCCATCCTGAAGGCAGTACTGCGGTTCCGCAGGATTACCCTAGTCCTCAGCCTGATCTTTTTAGGAGCCAGCGCGTTTCTCGGAACGCGGCTGGGCACCGAATTTTTGCCGGCTCTCGAGGAGGGAAATCTTTGGATACGCGCGTCGATGCCGCCCACGATTTCTCTCGAAGCGGGGATGCCGGTTGTGAACAGGATTCGCGCGATCCTGAAGTCGCATCCAGAAGTCATCACAGTGGTATCCCAGCATGGGCGCCCCGACAATGGCAGCGACGCCACCGGATTTTTCAACGCCGAGTTTTTTGTACCGTTGAAGCCTTTCGAACAGTGGGCCACCGGCCGCCATAAGGAAGACTTGGTCAAGGATCTCCAGAATGAATTTGCAAAAGAATTCACCGGCATAGACTTCAACTTCTCGCAGTATATTCAAGACAATATCGAAGAAAGCCTGTCCGGTGTGAAGGGAGCCAATTCTGTCAAGATTATCGGCCCGGATCTGTTCAAGCTTGAGGAACTAGCCACACAGATCAAGCGCATCATGGAACAAGTACGGGGAGTGGAAGACCTAGGCATTTTCAGGGTGCTTGGCCAGCCCAACCTTAACATAAGAGCTGATCGCGAGAAGGCCGCGCGTTATGGGCTTAATGCCGGGGACATCAATGCCTTCGTACAAACCGCTTTTGGCGGAACTGTCGCAACGAACGTCTTCGAGGCCGACCGCCAGTTCGGCGTCAATGTTCGTGCCGCCTCGAATTTCAGAGATAGCATCGACGCCATCCGGAATGCAAAGATTGGATTTCAAAGCGGGACAGGCATGGCCTATGTTCCGTTGACAGAAGTAGCATCAATCTCCCTCGACACCGGGGCGTCATATATCTTCCATGAACGCAACCAGCGTTTCATCCCCATCAAGTTCAGCGTCCGCGGCCGTGATCTCGGCAGCACGATCGAGGAGGGCAAGGCCCGGATCGAACGGGCTCTAAAGCTGCCAACCGGTTACCGGATCATTTGGGCGGGTGAATTCGAGGAGCTTGAACAGGCGCAAAAGCGCTTGGCCATTATCGTGCCGATAAGCATTCTGCTGATTCTAGGGCTGCTTTACGGTCTTTTTAATAGCTTGAGGGACAGCCTAGTTGTGCTCGCAGGTTTTCTGTTCGCCTCAGCCGGCGGAGTTATTGCCCTATCTCTATCCGGGGAGGCATTCGGGATTTCCGCTGCCATCGGATTTGTCTCTTTGCTTGGCATTTCGGTGATGAACGGCATCCTTATCATCACCTATTTCAATGAAATCAGAACCGGCGGAGCCGCACCAAGAGACGCTATGTTTCAGGCTTCCACCCAAAGGATGCGAGCGGTGCTGATGACCGGCTTCTCCGCGGCAATCGGACTATTCCCTGCCGCATTTTCGACCGCTATTGGTAGCCAGGTGCAGCGGCCACTTGCCATCGTCGTCGTGGGCGGCATGCTCATTGGGCCGATCATGCTGCTCATTGTCGTGCCCGCCCTGCAAACCCTGCTTTTAGGCGACTCGGGACCTACGCGGGAGCCCGAAAGAGCAGTTGCTGACTCCGAGGCTTGAAGAAGACGTCGGCTTGAATTCAATTCTGTAGGGGGGGAACCGCCAGCTGCAGATGGCGGTCCCGCTAGCGGGTCAGCCGCCGTTAACGGGAGGACAATGAAAATCGTGCGGGTTCATCGCACAGACTTTTTCGTCGTCGCTACCAGGCTTACGGGGATTGTGTACAAGAATAACTTGATCGCCAGCAACGTCAAATTCGCCTGAAACTGGCTGCGCGGAAGAAGATGAGACTGCAGAAGCCCCACTGAGTGTTATGGCTAGAGCTAATAGTACTCTCATATTATGGTTCTCTCTACGTGGTTTCAGTTTTTTTCTACGTGCCTAGCATCAGGGAGCGGGTTACCGTCAATCCATTACGCATTGCACCGGCACGCATACTTGTGAAGACTAAGTAGAGGGCGCGAAAATTCCCGCGCGCGATCACGCTATCGTGAACCGCAGTTCAAGTTGTCTACGCAGCCGCGCGATTGCCGTGCAGAGCTATCTCCACGAGCGCCTCGCTTTCGGACCATAATCTGCTGGCGATAGCAGGATCTTCGGCTATAGGGTTCACCCTGCCTTGCCTCTGATCCACAAAGAAGGCGCCACTTACATTCTCGATTTCAGGTGCGGTCGCGACATAAAGCGAGTTAATCGCGCCTTGTTCTGGGCTAATAATGAATGGCTTTATCGACGCCCAGACAAACCCCGCCACTCCACCTTTGTTGCCGATTCTGGTGGCGACAACCCCTGGATGCAGGCAATTGGCAGTAATCGGCCGCGGGGTCAGACGCCGCGCCACCTCCTTCGTGAAAAGGATGTTTGCGAGCTTGGATTGGCTGTAGGCGCCGAGCATGCTGTAGCGCTTTCCCGTCATCATCAAGTCTTGCATATCAATCGAAGCGCGATGTGCCGCGTTGGACGCTACGGTCACCACCCTTGCCCGCTGCCCGGGCTTGCCACCACGTTCGAGGCTCGGTAGTAGCGTGTTGGTGAAGAGAAAGGGAGCGAGGTGATTGACCGCGAAGGTCATTTCATAGCCGTCCCTGGTGAACTCCCGCCTGCGCGAGAAGAGGCCAGCATTGTTCACGAGGATATGAACTTCGGGATAGCGGTCAGCGATTTCAGCAGCGGCTCTGCGCACCGCCTTCAAATCCGCAAAATCGGCGAGAATTAGATCTGTTGTGCCTGCACTTCCTTCAGTGACAAAGGCCTTCGCCCTTTCGCCCCGTTCCCGGTTGCGGCATACCATAACCACATGCGCACCGGCCTTTGCAAGCCCCGCTGCTGTCCAAAGGCCAATCCCACTTGTCGTGCCTGTCACAACGGCAACTCGGCCCCTTTGAGGAGGTACGGCATAAGGCTTTATCATGGTGCGCTCCAGGGAGGAAAGATGCAGTCCTGAAGCAAGATGGGAGCAGAAAAGGCTTGCTGCCATGCGGCGCGAGCCCCTTTTTGCAGCAGCTTGCCTTTCGTTATCTCAATCAGGCGCTGCACGGTTACGGGAAGCGATGTCATAGTTTAGTAGCCGCGTTGCGAGCGAGGGACGGTGCAAATGAAGCTAATCTTCTTCGGAACCCTGCTGGCGGTGGCTGCCGCATCGGTCCCCGTTTTCTCCGCTCAAAACCAATGTATCGCCTATGGCGACGAGACCGTCGAATTTACGTGGCGCCTGTGCCCTAACGGCGAGAAATATGAGAGGCAATATCTCTATTACGGCTTTTGGAGCGAGTTCTATCCGGTGGAAAGCAACGCCGGGGAATGCAGGTGGGCTGCCGGTCGATCTACTTGGCTTTGCCCCGATGGGGAAATCTATTGCGACCGTGCCGGATGCCGCGGCCATTGACATGCGACAGACCGGGAGCGCTCGAAAACGATTCCCCTAGATGTGTAGCCGGCACCATACGCGCTTCACTGATTGACGGGCGATTGGGGGTCGAACAGATAAGCCACCAGATCCTTGATCTGCTGCTCTGTGAGAACCTTGTTATGCCCAAACCGCGGCATGAGGGAGCAGGCGGAGGAGATTTGCGCATCATAGATCTTCTCATAGGCAGCCTTCGCCTCTTCCAAGCGAAAGCCACGGTTCTTTCCGTAATGCAAAAGGCTCGGTCCTAAGGTCCCGTAGCTGATCTCGCCTGGGGACATTTGGTGGCAGGCATAGCAGTTGCCCCCACCGGGCGCGCCGGGCGCGTCTGTGAACTGACCGCCGCGCCCGTTTTCGGCGGTCGCCTCGCCAGCCTTCCAATTTCCGGTCAAGATACCGCTCGGAGGCAGCGGGAGGCTGGCTCTTTCGCGCTCCATGATCTTTGCCGCTTCTACCTGCGGCGGATTGTTACGGAAGTTCGAGCAGATACGCTGCGTCTCATCCTGAGCGACACGCGATTGCCAATCAGCAGGCGCATCCGCGAACATGCTGGGGATAAACCTGTCCACGTTCTCGCCGCGACTTGTTCGCCCCATACCTAGGAAGGCGAGCAAGCTCGCGGCGATGACGAGTAGCATTGAGATAAACTTCCGCCTCATACCGTTCACCGCTTTACGGAGGGAACGAGGATCTCTCCCCCGTCGGCCATCTTCATAAGATAGAGCGTGAGGGCAGTCAGGCCGTCAGAGGCATAGCGCGGCGGCGGCATTCGCATTTGACGGTAGCAGTCCCAGAGGCGGTGCTGCAGCGTCCGCACCGAGCTTTGCGAGACGCGGTAGGCGGGCCACGACCCCATGGTTTCCTGCGCGTCTTTCCCTGGCGTCGAAAGCCGCGGCAGTGCCTGCAGCCTGATCCTTTTTCCTTCCTGGCCATGACAGGTGGCACAAGAGAAATCCATAATTGACGACCGCCGGTTGAACAGCGACTCGCCGGCTTTAAGAAACTCACCCTCTTTTGGGTGGCGCGTTTGAGCTTCTATCTTCATGCCATTAGATTTGCTGGCGATGAATGTCACGAAGTCTTCCATGCCGGAGGGTTTGCCTGGGCTAGAAAAAGGCCGGGCGATGATATCTGCGGTATCGAGATTTTGGATTCTATTCATGCACCACAAAAGCCGCTGCTCCAAATCCATCACGCGGCCAGCATCGTCGAAATAGCGGGGGAGCTTTGCATAGGCGCCTTCAAGCCTGCCTGGCCCCTCGCCGAGGTCACACGTCTCCAGCGAGACATTATTCTTGCCCCGGCGTTCCTTCCAAAGCTGCTCGCCGCGATCCGCGTTGAGAGAAGCAGGATTTGAGAAAGGGTCGCTCAGCATCTCACGATACCGGGCCAGTTCCTTTTCACTATCAGGCCCTGAATCCTGCGCATCCGCCGTTTGCAGCAATCCGAAACAAAGCAGCCCCAAAGCCGCCAAAAGAGCTGGAAGGCAGCGCCGCCCTTTCATCATACCTCCCATTTTCTTGCCTTGCGGCTGAAGCTCGGGCAATCATGCATCTCTTGGCTCATCCAGGTTCAAGAGGCAAGAGAGCGGCCCATCATGAAGGATATCGCCGGCGCTTCCAGACGCGAGATGCTGAAAGCGGCCTTGAGCGCCGCCGCGCTCATCGTAGGCTCACGCTGCGCGGTCGCCGAGCCCGCTGATGTCGAGGCTGAACTCAAGAGGCTGTTTGGGGGCAAGCCGCTGGGAGAAGGAAAAATCAAGCTGGATATCCCGCAAATCGCCGAGAACGGACTTGTGGTCCCGATCAATTTCGAAGTCGAGAGCCCGATGACGCCCGAAAGCTATGTGAAGTCTTTTCACGTCTTCGCGGATGGCAACCCAAACCCGCAAGTCTTCACCTATCACTTCACGCCTGAAAGCGGCCGGGCTGCGGGATCGAACCGCATACGGCTCGCGAAAACCGAGAACGTGATTGCAGTTGCGGAAATGTCGGACGGGACCCTTTACTCCGCCAAATCCGAAGTCAAAGTCACAATCGGTGGCTGCGGCGGTTAGAGTATGGTGAGCTATCGCGGCAGTAAGGCTGTCATGCCGGAACCGGCCCAAGCCATTGTGCCGCGCGTCCAAATCTCAACTTTCAGCGATAATGTAAATCTTATGGCAGTACCCAAACCCCGCGTCCGCCTCCCCGCCGAAGCAAAGGCAGGCGAAATTATCGAGATCAAGACGTTGATCGCGCACGAGATGGAAAATGGCCAGCGCAAGGATGCGTCTGGAATCATGGTGCCACGAAAAATCATCAGAAAATTCATCGCCAAGTTCAACGGCAAGGAATTTATGAGCGTTGACTGGTATCCGGCTATATCCGCGAACCCGTATCAGGCCTTCTATTTCCGGGTGCCCGGAAGCGGCACCTTCCAGTTCGTATGGAAGGATGACGACGGCTTGGAATACAAGTCTACGCATGAACTCACGGTCGCATAAGACGCCCGGCTTTTTCGGTCTGCGCCGATGATTAGCCGGCGGGATTTGCTGGCGATGGCGGCTGCTGTTTCCACTGCGCTGCCGGGGATGTCTTTGACCAGGGCATCTGCGCGCCAGTCGCTGACGCAAGACATGGTCTTGGCTCACGAGCCGTTTGGGCAGCTCACGGTCCTGCATATTTCGGACTTGCACGCACAAGTCCGGCCGATGTACCTGCGCGAGCCATCGCTGAACCTGGCCACCGGAGAGGCAAGGGAGCGCCCTCCACATATCACGGGCGAAGCCTTCCTCCGCCACTTCGATATCGCGCAGGGCTCTGCCGATGCGTACGCCCTGACGAGCGCCGATTACGAAAGTTTGGCGCGAAGCTATGGCAAGCTCGGTGGCCTTGATCGAATCGCAACGGTCATAAATGTGGTGCGCGCTGAACGTGGTGCAGAGAATGTGCTTTTCCTAGATGGGGGCGACAGCTGGCAAGGAAGCTGGGTCTCCCTTCAGACGAAGGGGCAGGACATGATCGATCTCATGTCCTTGCTCAAACCCGATGCCATGACGGGGCATTGGGAATTCACCTATGGCGCGGACCGGGTCAAGCAGGCCACGGAAAGCCTCCCTTATCCGTTCCTCGCCCAGAATATCCGCGAAACAGAATGGAACGAACCTGTATTCCTAGCGAGCAAGGTCTTCGAAAGAGGCGGCTCGAAGATCGCCGTTATCGGCCAAGCCTTCCCCTATACCCCGATTGCAAATCCGAGATGGATGATCCCGAATTGGGAGTTCGGCATTCGCGAGGACGAACTGCGCAAGAAGGTGGAGACTGCGCGCGCTGAAGGCGCCAGTGCTGTCGTGGTTCTTTCGCATAGCGGATTCGACGCTGACTGGAAAATGGCAGCACGCGTCAATGGCATTGACGTTATCCTCACAGGACACACTCACGACGCCCTCCCGCAAGCGGTTGAGGTTGGCAGAACGCTGTTGATCGCCTCGGGCTCGAACGGAAAATTCATCTCGCGCCTTGATCTCGAGTTCCGGGAAAAGAGGGTTGCGGGATACCGCTTCAAGCTCATTCCCATTTTCGCTGATGTCATCGAAAGCGATGCCGGGATGGCGGCTGCTATCGAAACCTCGCGCGAACCGTTTAAAGAGCAGCTTTCAGGGGTGCTGGGGCACACAGACAGCCTTCTGTACAGGCGCGGCACCTTCAATGGCACCCTCGACGATCTGATCTGCGATGCCATAATCGCCGAGCGCGATTGCGAGATTGCACTTTCGCCAGGGGTCCGGTGGGGAACAACTCTTCTGCCGGGCGACGCAATCACATTCGAAGACATGGCCGAAGCTACGGCAATCACTTATCCCGCCTGTTACCGCACCCGAATGACCGGCGCGCAGTTGAAAGAAATCATGGAGGACATCGCCGATAATGTCTTCAACCCCGATCCGTACTACCGGCAGGGCGGCGACATGGTTCGCACTGCCGGGCTCGGTTACAGCATTGATGTCAGTGCTCCAGCTGGAAAGCGAATCTCGGATCTGACCCTTCTCAGGACCGGCTCCAAGATCGACGCGGCGAAAAGTTACGTTGTATCTGGCTGGGCCAGCGTAAACGAAGAAGTAGACGGCCCGCCCATCTGGCAGGTGGTGCGCGACTATGTTTCCCGCGTGAAGACCGTGCTGGTGAAACAGAACACGGCCGTTAAAGTGAGAGGAACTACATGAAATCAATGTCATCGCTCTACGGAGCGAAGGCGGCGGCTATACCGAATTGTTAAACGTCATTCAACCATGAGAGAATGGGCGGGCGCGCCGAAAGGACATCGATAATCTGATCCATCGCAGCGATGTGATAATGATGGCCATCCTTGTCGATTGCGCCTGTAGCCTGTGCATAGAACCATTTGGCGTAGCGCGAATTGCGCACGATGAAGATGGGCCAGGGGTAGATGCCGGCACTCTCGTAGATCTCCCGAAGTAGGTAGGCTTCCTGGGTTCCGCGGTAGCACAGTGGCGCATCGAAGAGAATTCGTAGCGACCGCAGTTTAGGGTCCGGCGATCTAAGTATAAGCCGGAAGCCTTCGCGGTCGTCATACACAGCATCCAGCAACATTTTCGGCACAAGGCCATCGATCGGTTCCCACCGTTCGAACCGTTCTTCTTCTGCCATGGTGAGGATGCCGCCCCTTGGCCTTACGACTCACGTTCGCCCAAACGCCCAAGTTCATGCTACCAGACTTGCCCGGCTGCAAGGAATAGCTATCGCCAAGGTAAGCGGGCTCGATTGCAATTTACAGCCAGTCCTGCAGAATCGGAATAAGCGGCTCATCGGCGGGCGGCATTTCATAATCGCGAAGCCGCTCCTTGCGGACCCAGGCAAGACGCTGTCCCTCCAGGGGCTCAGGTTCGCCATCCCAATTACGGCAGGCAAAAAGCGCCATGAGCAAATGAAAGCTTTCGTAGGCGTGGCTTGCGAAGGTGAGAGGGGACAGGCAGCGGAGCGGTACGGTGATACCAAGCTCCTCCTTCAGTTCCCGGATCAAGGCCAGTTCAGGGGTCTCGCCCTTGGCAATCTTCCCTCCGGGGAACTCCCAAAGCCCCCCGAGTTCCTTATGCGCGGGCCTCTGCGCGAGAAGAACTCGCCCGTCTGGATCGATCAAGGCGGCAGCGGCAACCACGACCAGCCGCACCGGAGGGGTAGTCGTCTCAGCTCCGGTAGTTTGCATTGATTGCGATATAGTCATGGGTGAGATCGGACGCCCAAACCGTCGCCCGGCCTCCACCGCCGGTTCCCACATTAACGCGGATCTCGATCTCGCTCCGCTTCACATATTCCGCGCCGTCCTGCTCCTTATAGTTAGGATCGCGCATTCCCTCGCGCGCCACAGAGATATCACCAAACCAGATGGAGAGGCGGTCGCGGTCCGCAGCTTCGCCAGCCTTCCCGACCGCAGCGACGATACGTCCCCAATTCGCGTCTTCGCCGGCAATCGCGGTTTTGACCAGCGGTGAGTTTCCTATGCAAAGCCCTATTCGCCGCGCAGCGTTATCATTTTCGGCGCCTTCGACGTGAATCGTCATTAGTTTTGATATGCCCTCGCCGTCTTTCACCACTTGCAGCGAGAGGTCATACATGAGGCTGAGAAGTGCGGCGGAGAAGGCGGCGGCATCCGGGTCGTTGGCATTGACGATCCTAGGCGCGCCTTGCGCGGACGCGGTGCCGGTCGCAAAGACCAAGAGAGTATCGCTTGTCGAGGTATCGCTATCCACGGTAATGGCGTTGAAAGTGCGATCTACGTGCGAGCGGCAGAGGGTTGTAAGCGCCCCTCCATCGATGGGCGCATCCGTGGCGATGAAGCTGAGCATGGTCGCCATATCGGGCGCGATCATGCCCGATCCCTTGGCGATGCCGTTCAGGGTCACGGGAACACCGCCGACGTGGGCGCGCCTCGTGGCCAACTTTGCAAAAGTGTCCGTGGTCATGATGGCGTGCGCGGCTTCGAGCCACCGGTCTTCTTTTGCCTCGGCAGCCATCTTGGACAGAAGGCTCGCAAATTTCGATGCTTCCAGCGGCTCTCCAATCACACCGGTGGAGGCAATGTAGACCTCATCGGGAAGAGACTCCGCGGCCTTTGCCGCAAATTCCGCGGTCGCAGTGACCGTCTCCGTTCCGCGCCAGCCGGTGAAGGCATTCGCGTTGCCGGAATTCACCACAAGCGCCCGCGCCTTCCCGTGATGAAGCTGCGCCCGGCACCATTCAACCGGCGCCGATGCCGTCTTGGAGCGGGTTAAGACTCCCCCAGCCTGGGTTCCCTCCGGAAAAAGCGCAAGCAGCAGGTCCTTCCTGTTCGCATATTTAATGCCTGCCTCCGCTGCCGCGAGGCGCACTCCCGGAAGTGGCGGCAACTGCGCAAGCGGCGCAGGAGCGAACTTTGACACCTTATGAGCTTGTGCCATCAAATTTATTGCTGCTTACGCTCCTGCGCCGCTTCGATAGCGGCAGCCTTTGCATCATCCTCGATGGCCTTCTTCAGCTCGGGATCGACGATCTCCACCTTCGCCGAGCTGCGAAGCCCTTGAACCACGGTTTTTAATTGGTTCTGAACGAGCGACGCCGTCAACTGGTCTTTAACTTCATCGAAGGCTGGGACCGGCCTGTTCCGCCTGTCTTCGACCTTAATGACGTGCCAGCCGAATTCGGTCTGCACCGGGTCCGAGATCTGACCTGGCTTTAGTGCGAAAGCCGCATCCTCGAAGGGCTTCACCATTTGCCCGCGCGAAAAATAGCCAAGATCGCCGCCAGTCTGTGCACTGGGCCCATCCGAGCTCTTTTTTGCGAGCTCTACAAAGTCGGCGCCGTTCTTCAGTTGCTTCACGACGTCTTTGGCTTCCTGCTCGGTCTTCAAGAGAATATGCCGCGCGCGCACTTCCGGCTCCGGCGCAATCTTTGCGATCTGGTCCTGATACGCCGCCTTGGCCTGCGCTTCTGTTACCGCTTCGCGCACTTTCTTTTCATAGAAGGCGTCGCGCAGCGCGCGCAGCTTGTAATAGGCGAGCCGTTCCTCGAAATCCTTACCCTGGTTGAGCTGATTTTTGACGGCAGCATCTGCGAAAAGATGCGCCTCGACGAGGTACTCAAGAAGTACCCGGCGGCGTGCTTCTGCCGGAAGGCCTGCGATTTCGGCGCCGACTTCGCCTTCCGCGAAGTTGATCTCTGCCTCTGAGATCTCGGCTCCGTTGACGCGTGCTACCGGGCCCGCGGCATAAGCACATTGAGCGCCCATCGCAATCGTAAGCGCCAACGCTCTAAGAAATATTGTTCTCAAAGTCACGGTTCGGAGCTCCTCGCCTTTGCTCAACACTGAAAGCGCCACGCGGCGCGGCTTAGCAAAACCCGCTTTTAGGACGGACGAACTGCCTTGGGAAGAAGGATCTTGCAATTTACCTGGATCAGCGGAGCCTTCACGCCGCATGCGTAAGCCCCGAGGGAACTTAACCTTGGCTTAGAGGGTGAGATGTGCCTGAGCCAGCCCCTTCGCCCACTGGGCCGGTTCCGCTGCTCTCATTGCGGGGAACAACAGCTTGGAGGTGCCGTTCTCCACCGCGTCAGCAACATGTTGGAAGCAGCGCCGCACCGCTCGGACAGCCACGGGAAGGGCGCTCCCAAAACAAGCGTCAAAGGCAAGCAAATGAAAAGAAAATCTCGCAATAATGGCGGGTCCACTGCCAGCTTAGGAGATCAAACCGTCCTCCGCGGCCAGGGCGGCGAAACACATCAGGTTGCAAGCGGCGATGCGGCTATTTTGACGACCCAGCAAGGCATACCAGTTTCCGATGATCAGAACACTTTGAAAATTGGCGCACGCGGACCGGCCGCGCTTGAGGACTTTCATTTTCGCGAAAAGATTTTCCATTTCGATCACGAGCGCATCCCAGAACGCGTTGTGCATGCTCGCGGGTTCGGTGCCCACGGCTATTTCGAAAACTATGAGCCGCTTGCCGATATCACGCGCGCAGACATCTTCCAGCGCGCAGGCGAAAAGACGCCCGCCTTTGTGCGGTTTTCAACGGTTGCCGGTAATAAGGGCTCCACAGATCTTGCGCGCGACGTACGCGGGTTCGCCGTCAAGCTTTACACAAAAGAGGGAAACTGGGACATCGTCGGCAACAATATCCCGGTATTCTTCATCCAGGATGCAATCAAGTTCCCGGACGTTATTCACTCCGTGAAGCAGGAGCCTGACCGGGGCTTCCCGCAAGCGCAGTCGGCGCACGACAATTTCTGGGATTTCATATCGCTTACGCCTGAAAGCATGCACATGATCATGTGGATCATGTCGGACCGGGCCATTCCTCGCTCGTTCCGCTTCATGGAAGGCTTTGGGGTTCATACCTTCCGGCTCGTCAACGCCGAAGGCAAGTCCACCTTTGTGAAGTTCCACTGGAAGCCGAAGCTCGGCCTTCAGTCTGTTGTCTGGAACGAGGCGGTTAAGATCAGCGGCGCAGACCCGGATTTTCACCGGCGCGATCTGTGGAATGCAATCCAGGCCGGCGATTATCCCGAATGGGAGCTCGGGCTGCAGCTCTTCGACGACGATTTCGCCGATCGGTTCGAATTCGACATTCTGGATCCCACGAAGATCATACCGGAAGAGCAAGTGCCAGTGCGCCGTGTTGGGCGGCTTGTCCTTGACCGGTGCGTAGATAATTTTTTCGCGGAGACCGAACAAGTTGCGTTCTGCACGCAGAATATCGTGCCGGGCGTTGATTTCTCGAACGATCCACTGCTCCAGGGACGTAACTTTTCCTATCTCGACACCCAATTGAAGCGCCTGGGCTCGCCCAACTTTACCTTCCTGCCGATCAATGCGCCCAAATGCCCGTTCGCGACCTTCCAGCGGGACGGGCATATGGCGTTCAACAATCCCAAGGGCAGAGTGAATTACGAGCCGAATTCTTGGGGCGGCAAGATGGCTGGACCGCGCGAGGCCCCGGAGAAAGGCTTCAAGTCCTATCCGTCGGAAGAACGGGGCGAAAAGCAACGCGTCCGCCCGGAAACATTTGCCGATCATTACAGCCAGGCCCTTCAGTTCTTTCAGAGCCAGACCGAGATCGAGCAGCATCACATCGCGGACGCAATAATCTTTGAGCTAAGCAAAGTTAAGACCCCAGCAATTCGATCGCGGGTGGTTGCGCATCTTCTTAATATTGACGAAGGGCTCGCCCATGAGGTTGCGAACGGCCTCAGACTGCAGGAAATGCCTAAGCCCGCGGATGCGGCCCGGCCAACGCGGCGCGATCTTAAGGAATCGCCTGCACTAAGCATCATCCTCAATGGCCCCAAACGGATTGAAGGCCGGAAGCTCGGCATTCTCGTCAGCGATGACATCGATGCCCGCCTCCTGGCGGATGTGCGCCAAGCCTTTGAGTTTAAAGGGGCGACGGTGGAAATCGTTGCGCCCGAGGTGGGCGGCGTAAAGGCAAGCGCCGGGACATGGGTCCAGGGCGACGAAAAGCTCGATGGTGGACCTTCCGTGCTCTACGATGCGGTTGCCATCTTGGTCTCCGGGGAGGGAGGCAAACTCCTTTCTAAACATCCCGCTGCCCGCGACTTTGTGGCGGATGCTTTTGCCCATCAGAAGTTCATCGCCTACCAGGAAAACGCCGTCCCCCTTCTGCAAAAGGCTGGGCTCATGGAAGATTTGGACGAAGGAGTGGTCCAGCTCAAAAGCGCAAGTGATGCAAAAAGGTTCGCGGAGATGTGCGGGAGCCTAAGATATTGGAAGCGAGCCGAGAAGTTGCGGCAAGCCTCAAGGGCCGCGCAGCCAACGGATCGCCGCGGAAATGGACGGCGTGGCCGGACGTGAACGCCAATAATAGTGTAGCTGACGGTTGCGGCAATCCGAGGCGCCCAGCAGGGGAAGGCGCCAGCCTCGCGTTGACAGCGCAAACGCGCCTCATTATTTCTCTCCTACGGTAAGAAGAAGGGCAGTTCCCTTCAGGTCATTTCGAAAAAAAGCCCGTAAGGAAGCCACCGCCGCCACCGCAAGGCGCTTTGGTATGCGCCCTCATTTCCGGGGCGCGGTTTCATAGCGAGGCAATGAGGCTCGGTTACTATGGTTTCTCTTGGCGCTATCGCAACCAAGATATTCGGAAGTTCAAATGATAGGCGCTTGAAGAGCTTTAATGGACGTGTTGCGCCTATCAACGAGCTTGAGCCTCAATTCGAGGCACTTTCCAACGATGAGCTGAGGGGGAAAACGGCCGAGTTTCGCGAACGCCTTGCGAATGGCGAAACCATCGACGATCTTTTGCCGGAGGCCTTCGCCACCGTTCGAGAGGCAGCTAAGCGAACCTTAGGCCAGCGCCACTTCGACGTGCAGCTCGTGGGGGGCATGGTTCTCCACAGCGGAAAAATCGCGGAAATGAAAACGGGCGAGGGCAAAACGCTCGTTGCAACGCTGCCTGCCTATCTAAATGCCCTTCCAGGGCGCGGCGTGCATGTCGTTACGGTTAACGACTACCTCGCCAAGCGCGACTCCGAATGGATGGGGCAGATTCATAAGTTCTTAGGCCTGACGGTGGGCTGCATCCTGCACGATCTCGACGATAATGAGCGCCGCGCCGCCTATGGGTGCGATATCACCTACGGAACCAACAATGAGTTCGGTTTCGACTATCTGCGCGACAATATGAAATATTCGATGGAGGAGATGGTCCAGTTCGGCGGACGCTCTGCCGACATGCAAGGGCACAATTATGCGATTGTCGACGAAGTGGATTCGATCCTGATCGACGAGGCGCGCACGCCTCTCATCATCTCAGGCGCTATCGAGGACAAGTCCGATCTTTATAACACCATCAATACCTTAATCCCGCACCTTGCCAAGGAGCACTTCGAACTCGACGAAAAGATGCGCACAGTGGTTCTAAATGAAGAGGGCAATGAGCGCATCGAGGAACTTCTTGTTGAAGCCGGCTTCATGAAGCCTGATACCTCTCTCTACGATGTCGAGAACGTGACACTCGTTCATCACGTGAACCAGGCGCTTAAGGCGCACAAGCTGTTCATGCGAGATCGCGACTACATCGTGCGAAAAGGCCAGGTCGTGATCATCGACGAGTTCACTGGCCGCATGATGGAGGGGCGCCGTTACTCGGAGGGCCTGCATCAGGCGCTGGAGGCCAAAGAGAAGGTCGAGGTTCAGCCCGAGAACCAGACGCTAGCTTCAATCACCTTCCAGAATTATTTCCGCCTCTACAATAAGCTCGCCGGCATGACTGGCACCGCGATAACCGAGGCGGCGGAGTTCGGGGACATCTATAAGCTTGACGTGCTCGAGGTCCCCACCAACCGGCCGATGGTCCGAATCGATAGCGACGATGAGGTCTACCGGACGGCGAAGGAGAAATACAAGGCCATCATCGCTCTGATCGAGGATTGCAACAAAAGAGGCCAACCCATTCTGGTCGGCACAACGTCCATCGAGAAATCCGAGACGCTTTCGGAGATGCTGAAACCGCTCAAAGTTCCGCATCAGGTGCTGAATGCGCGCTACCACGAGCAGGAGGCGCATATCGTGGCGCAGGCTGGCGTTCCTGGCGCCGTGACAATCGCCACCAACATGGCAGGCCGCGGCACTGACATTCAGCTTGGCGGTAACGCTACCATGCTGCTTTCGGATTGGATTGACGCGAAAAGAGCCGCGGGCGAGGAACCAACCGCGGAGGAGATCGAGGTTGAGCGCGCCAAGATCAACGCCGATGTCGAGCAGAAGAAGTCCATCGCTCTCGAAGCAGGTGGCTTGTACGTGCTTGGCACAGAGCGCCACGAAAGCAGGCGCATCGACAATCAGCTCCGCGGCCGTTCTGGCCGGCAGGGTGACCCCGGCGCATCGAAATTCTATCTTTCGCTCGAAGACGATCTGATGCGGATCTTCGGATCGGAGCGCATGGACTTCATGCTGCGCAAGCTTGGCATTCAGGAAGACGAAGCCATCGCGCATCCCTGGATCAACCGGGCCCTTGAGAAAGCCCAGCAGAAGGTCGAAGCGCGCAACTTCGATACACGCAAAAACCTGCTCAAATACGATGACGTGATGAATGACCAGCGGAAGGTCATCTTCGAGCAGCGCATCGACCTGATGCAGGATGACTCGGTCGAAGAAACGATCGCGGACATGCGCCGCCAGATCGTTCAGGATCTGGTTTCAACCTACATTCCCGAAAAAGCCTTCGCCGAGCAATGGGATGTTGAAGGCCTCGCCAAGGAATTCAAGGAAATCTTCGATCTTGACGTTCCCGCCGCGGAATGGGCGGCGGAAGAGGGAATTGCCGACGAGGAAATTCTGGAACGGCTTCAGGACAAAGCGGACGCCGCCGCGGCTCGCAAGGCTTCTGAAGTTGGTCCCGATATGATGCGCCGGATCGAGAAAGCGGTGCTTTTGCAGACGTTGGATTATCTGTGGCGCGAGCATCTCGTGACGCTCGACCACTTGCGTCAGGCGGTTGGCTTGCGCGGATATGCGCAGCGCGACCCCCTGCACGAGTACAAGAGCGAGGCTTTCCAGCTTTTCGAGCATCTGCTGAGCCGTCTCAGGCGGGACGTTACCGGGCAGCTCATGCACGTCGTGCTGTCTCCCGGTGTTCCCGACGAATTCGCGGACATGGGAGAGTTGCCGGAAATGCAGGCTCACCATCTCGATCCTTCGACAGGCGAGGACGAATTCGGGATGGACGAGACGCCAGCTCCCAGATCGCGCCAGGAACGCAGGGCCGCCGCGAAACAGGCAAATGGGACCGGCACAGTCCGAAGAGCCGGGGCTGGAGCAGGGCGCGCCGCGGCTGCTGCGCAGCGCGGGCGTGGCGGCAACGTCAATCCGAACGATCCCTCGACTTGGGGCAAGGTTTCGCGCAATGCCCCCTGTCCTTGCGGTTCCGGCAAGAAATTCAAGCATTGTCACGGCGCGATCGCCACGGCCGCTGCGGAATAGGGCGGGAAAAGTGCCAGCTGGCCTGTAAGCCGGGTTCTGTGCCGGCGGCTCGCGCCACCGCGATGGCCATTCATCTGGGACGCCTGTTGCCAGGCGCCTCAAGCAACCAACCCGGACGGCGATGCGGAAACGCATTTCGCCCGCGCCGAAACGCAAAGCGGTGCCGTCCCTATTCGGTTTTGCTCCCGGCGGGGTTTGCCATGCCGCGCCTGTCACCAGCCGCGCGGTGCGCTCTTACCGCACCCTTTCACCCTTGCTCTCCTTTTTGGGCCTATTGCGCTCTGCGCTACTTGAGGCTATCCGGCCCGCCATGCGCTGCTTTAGGTCCTGGAAAGCGGTTTGCTTTCTGTGGCACTGTCCCTAGGGTTGCCCCTGCCGGAAATTATCCGGCGCCGTGTTTCCGTGGAGCCCGGACTTTCCTCCACCCGAAGCGCGCTTCAATCGCGAACGGCCACAGCGCGCGCCTCAAGCAGCGGCCATCCGGCCAACTGGCATCTCATGTAATGGCGCTTCGTTGCGCGGCGTCAAGGGGCTTCGAGCTCCGCCGGGCCGCTGCCCGCCTTGCACTGCGCCCTATTGCCAGCCTGTGAGCCGAAACTGGAAATTTCGGAAAAGCCGCATTTTGCTTTTTTCGGTCACGTAAAGTTTTTGCCACCCCGATTTCTTAACGTCCCACAATAGGCAATTCGACTTGCGAAAGCTTTAACGGGTGTAAGCTAATGAAATCACGCGCAAATTTTTGCCGACGCTTGAGCGCGGGCCGGAAGCTTGGGCGGCGGGATGGTTAATTCCGATGGTGAAGAAGAAATTTCTGTACTTTCGAATCGCGAAATTCGTAGGCGAAAACGCGCTTTTTCGCGTGATTTTCGCGATCCCGGGCGCTTACGGCGCGCCTGTTAACCACCTCCATAGGCCCTGTGTAAGAGCTGTTAACCACGCCAAAGGCGCTTAGTAGCGGCTTGTAAGCGGCCGCTCCTTGCTCATAAGGTCTCCTACAATCAATGCATAGACGAGACTGATGCTTCGGGGGCCTTCACAGCACTAAGACGCGTCACCTAAAAGGGACGAATGAGAACCTTGTCCCTGACTTCCGGGGCCGCTTGCGGCCGATTTTGTTGTAAAAGTCCCGTTGATCGCCGCGCCGAACAGTGATTCCGTCAGTTGACGCAAACTGCCGGAGGTGTCGGGCGATGATGGGGCGGCTCAAGCAGGATCAGGTTCAGCTGTTCTATTCGTTCAATCTGGATGAGGCGGTGCCGGAGGATCATTTGGTTCGAAAGATCGCCGCGGTCCTCGATCTCTCATGGGTCCACAGCGAGTTAGCAGGGTTTTATTCGCCGATGGGCCGGCCTTCCATCGATCCAGTGCTCATGATCCGGATGCTGATCGTTGGCTATGTGTTTGCAATTCGATCTGAACGGGCTCTCTGCCGCGAGGTGCAGGTCAATCTGGCCTATCGTTGGTTTTGCGGTCTCAGTATCGAGGACAAGCTGCCCGATCACTCCGCTTTCTCGCGGGCGCGCAATGAACGCTTCCGGAACAGCAATGTTTTCCGGCTCGTGTTCGAACGCATTGTTGGGGCGTGCATCGCGGCCGGGCTTGTGGGTGGCGACGGGTTTGCAGTGGATGCTAGCCTTATCGAGGCGGACGCCAATAAAAGCCGATCGATCCCGGGCGAAGAATGGGACAAGGACATCGATCCGGCAACGGCCGAGCGTGCGGTGAAAGACTACCTCGCGACGCTCGACGATCCAGCTTACGGCGCGGCCAGCGAAGTCACGCCGAAATTTATCTCGTCCTCAGACCCAGCTTCGCAATGGACCAGCGCAATGAAAAGCGCTGCGTTCTTCGCCTATGCCGACAATTACCTCATCGACGTGAAGTTCGGGATCATCATGGATGTCGAAGCCTCGCGCGCCATCCGGCAGGCGGAGGTGGGCGCGTCGCAAACCATGATCGAACGCACCGAGGAGCGCTTTGGCGTCAAACCGTCCTGGATCGTCGCCGATACGGCCTACGGCTCCGGCCGCAATCTCGACTGGCTTGTGAGCGAGAAGAAGATAGCGCCGCACGTCCCCGTGATCGACAAGTCGAACCGGCAGGACGGAACCTTTTCGCGCAAAGACTTCCGCTACGATGCCGGGCGCGATTGCTACGTCTGTCCCGCCGGCTGCAATCTGACAACAACGGGCCGCCTCTACAACGACGATCAGTTGGCCTATCGCGCCAGCGTCTACGATTGCCGCAGCTGTCCCTTGAAGCCAAAGTGTTGCCCGAAGGCGTCGCACCGGAAAGTTCTGCGCAGCCTCTATGAAGAAGCCCGCGATGCCGCCCGCGCCATCACTGCGAGCGAGGCTTATGCGCAAACAAGGCGAGACCGCAAAAAGGTTGAGATGCTGTTCGCGCACCTCAAGCGCATCTTGCGCCTTGGCCGGCTTCGCTTGCGCGGGCCAAGCGGAGCCCAGTTCGAGTTCACCCTTGCGGCCATCGCTCAGAATTTGCGGCGCCTGGCAAAGCTGGCCGTGCATCCACCGCCGAAGGCGGCGGCAATGTGTACTGCGTAAGCGTCAAGTGGCGTTGGAGTTGCGTCAGGCGTCTCAGTTCACCGGGTCTAATGCCGCGCTCTCCGCCGAGCAAGCGGCCAGGATCGGCTGTCAGAAGCGCCGCGCGCCGGCCATGCCAGGATGAAAGCAGACTTTTACAACGAAATCGGCCGGGTGCGGACCTCCTGGGCTGACGTTGGCGTCGTCCGCACCTGGGGGAAGACCGGAAATGCCCTTCTGGTCGCAAACTTAGTCAGCCCGGAGCCATCGCACTAAATCGCTGGCGCGATAGCTGCTGCCCGCACGGAGCGAGAGGCCAAGGTGACCATCTGAGAACATAACGATAACCTGCTCAACGCGCCTGTCCTTTGGATCGGGGTCTCAACAACCTCATCCTAGACAGGAGCCAAGTATGAGTACCCAGGCCGTCAGTGAACTGCGTCTGCGCATGATCGAGGACATGAAGGCACGCCAGCTCGGTTTGCACACCCAGCGCAGCCATGTTTACAGCTGCAAGCGTTTTGCCGCCTATTTGAAGCGCTCGCCTGAGACGGCGACGGCGGACGAGGTCCGCGCCTTCCAGTTTTATTTGATGGAAAGCGGCCCCAGCATTTGCAATCGCAACCGCATTATGACCGGCGTGAAGTTTTTGTTCCGGGTCACGCTGCGCAGGCACGATTTAGCGTCCGAGATCTATTATGTCAGAGAGCCACAGAAGCTGCCGCTGGTTATGAGCCCGGCCGAGGCCAAGCGCCTGCTGGCCGTGGCGGGCAACCTGAAGATCAAGGTGATGCTCGCGCTGTGCTATGGCTGCGGATTACGCGCTGGCGAAGCGTGCCGCCTCAAGGTGGGTGACATTGACAGCGAGCTCAACATCATCCGCGTCGTGCAAGCCAAGGGGCGCAAAGACCGTCATGTGATGCTTCCCCCCGAAGTTCTGGATCTGCTTCGGCAATGGTGGAAGGTGCGGCCCATACGCTACGATGACGGCGTGCCTTTAAAGGAGCGCTGGCTGTTTCCCGGCCGGCGGCGCGCCCAGCCGCTCACTACGCGCCAGCTCTCGCGTCTGTTCCACGAGGCAGCTGAAGCCGCCGGCATCAAGAAGCCAGTGACGCTGCATTCGCTCAGGCACTCTTTTGCCACCCATCTTTTCGAGCAAGGCTTGGATATCCGTCTGATTCAAGCGGTGCTTGGCCATCACAAGCTCGATACGACGGCCCGTTATACCCGCGTGGCTACGGGACGGATCGCCGCCATCGAAAGCCCGATCGGCAAGATCGCGGTGCCGCTTTTGAAGAAGGTCCGCCAGAAGCGTTAAGCCGCGCCCATGGCACGGCCAGCGTTGGAGGTCGCGGACATCTTCCGCGGCCACGGCCCCTCTTGGCGTGCTGCCAACAGGAGGCACATCAGTCTTGACCAGCTCAAAGTTATGAGCGCCATCGAGCGCTGCCGGACCGCGGCGCTCGGCGGCTACGTTGCGCGTTGCGAAGACTGTTCACACACAGCCATCGCCTACAACTCCTGCCGCAACCGCCATTGCCCCAAGTGCCAAGGGACGGCAGCGCGGGAATGGCTGGCGGAGCGCAAAGCCGAGCTGTTGCCGGTACCCTATTTCCATCTCGTCTATACTATGCCGGGAGCCATCGCCGGCCTCGCCTATCACAACAAGGCGGTCATCTACGATATCCTGTTCAAGGCCTCGGCCAAGGCGACCCTCACCATTGCGGCCGATCCCAAGCGCCTCGGCGCCAAGCTCGGCATAATCTCCGTCTTGCACAGTTGGGGGTCGGCCATGACCCGCATGTGCATATGATCGTGCCTGGGGGCGGATTCTCGCCGGATGGCGAAAGCTGGATCGCCTGCCAGCGCAAATTCTTTTTGCCTGTCCGCCTGTTGTCCCGGCTGTTTCGCCGCGTGTTTATCGAGGCATTGTTTGCCGCTCATGCTGAAGGACGGCTTATGCTCTTGGGTGAGCACGCGGGGCTTGCCGATGCCCGTGCTTACAAGGCCTTCCTCAAGCCTTTCCGGCGCTACGAATGGGTAGTTTATGCCAAGAGGCCCTTTGGCGGCCCGGAAGCGGTGCTCGCCTATCTTGCCCGCTACACCCATCGCGTCGCCATTTCCAATAAGCGCCTGATCGCCGCCGATGCCAAGAGCGTCACCTTTACCTTCAAGGATTACCGCATCGAAGGCCCTGGCCGCTATAAAACGATGACGCTCGCCACGCCGGAGTTTATTCGCCGTTTTCTCATGCATGTGCTGCCAAAAGGCTTTCACCGCATCCGCCACGCCGGATTTCTGGCAAACGGCAACCGGGCAGAGGCGATTGCCAAGGCGCGAGAACTGCTCAAGGTGCCAGCAGCCGCTCCGGCCACACAAGACACACAGCCCGCCGATGCCACAGAGCCGTTCAAACTCGAACGGCCATGTCCATGCTGTGGCCGGCGCATGAGGGTTGTTGAGATCTTTGCACGCGGCAGCGGCCCAAGCCCCAGATACCGTGCCGCCCCGGCGGCTTTGATTATCAGGCTCGATACCTCATGATTAGGCTGGCTCCAGAACTCAGCGGCAGTGCTGATTTTCCTTGCGGCTTTTGCCGCCACCTTTGCGCTCGCCGCAATGCCAGAAAATATTGCCGGCTTGCGGTGTTTCTACGTTTACTGACGCGGCTTTTTAAGCAGACGCCCGCTAAGGTCCCTCGTAAAAACCGAAGGCTATTCGGCTTGCTACAAAATTACGGCCTATTCCAACCGCCACGCTGCGGCTAAATCCCCATAGGCCTCGCTGAGCCACAGTGCCCCATACTCCGCGATTTCGTGCCTTGGCGCTTCTCCGACGCCTCCGGTAGCGCTCGCGGATGGTCCGGTCATGCAGGCGTCCGAGAAACCTGCACATGAGCAGAAGAATCTACGTTATTAGAAGTTGCGCTCGAATATTACTACACCCGGTCTCAAGCAGCCGCTCACGAAATACGAACCAATGGCAGCAAACCCTTCAACACCAGACGCGGGGCTAACACGGCAAAGCCCTTCGGTTGCTGCGGTGATTTCCCCTTAAGCGATTTATGTTCAGTGTCCTATAGTAAACATCAGTGCTCTGTTGAGCCTTTTTCTCAGGTATTAACCTCTTGTTAACCGACTCCGCGCACAACCATACAATAATATAAGGCGAGTCGAGCATCATGAATTCCAGCGGCGAACCGACACGTCAACTCGTTCGTTTTTTCGGCCGCGCCTATGTGGCGTTCGTTTTTTCCCCGGTCGTGCCCATCGTAGGTTGGCTCAAAGAGATAGACGCAATGCTTGAGCGTTCGCCGAACTTCTTTGTTGGTAAACCGATAGTGCTCGATCTCTCGGCGCTCGATCTCAGCCGGTCGACGATCATCCATCTCGTCAAAAGCATCGAGCAGCGAAATATCCGCGTGCTTGGCTTCGAAGGCGTCGACGCTGCGCATCTTGACCTCAGCTTGCCGCCTTTGCTGACCGCCGGCCGTCAATGCGCGTCCCAATTGACCGTCGCAGACAAGCGCGAGGCCAAGCCTCAGGCGACGTCACTGTTGCTCGATAGCCCGGTGCGCTCCGGCCAGTCGGTGATTTTCATCGAAGGCGACGTGACGGTGTTGGGGTCGGTCGGCTCGGGCGCCGAAATCGTCGCGGGCGGCTCCATCCATGTCTACGGGACCCTGCGCGGCCGCGCGGTGGCCGGGGTCAATGGCAATTCGTCCGCCCGCATCTATTGCCAGAGGATTGAGGCCGAGCTTCTTGCGATTGACGGCTGCTACCAGACCGCCGAGGAGTTGGACGCGAATTTGCGCTCCAAGCCGGTGCAAGCCCGGCTCGACGGCAAGGTCATGAGGATTACGCCGCTCAACTGAATTGTCATTGCAACTCTAAACGGAGGTAAGAAATGGCAAAGGTACTCGTTGTGACGTCCGGCAAGGGCGGGGTCGGCAAGACCACTACCACCGCAGCGATAGGAGCAGCGCTGGCGCAGGCCGGACAGGAGGTCGTGGTGGTCGACTTCGACGTCGGTCTGCGAAACCTCGACCTCGTGATGGGCGCCGAGCGGCGGGTCGTTTTCGATCTCATCAACGTCGTGCAGGGCATCGCAAAGCTGCCGCAGGCACTAATCCGCGACAAGCGGCTGGATAATCTGTGGCTGTTGCCGGCCTCGCAGACCAAGGACAAGGACTCGCTGACCGAGGAAGGCGTCGGACGCATCATCGAAGAGCTCCACGACAATTGCGATTGGGTTCTCTGCGACAGCCCGGCGGGCATCGAGCGTGGCGCGATGCTCGCAATGCGTTTCGCGGACGAGGCGATCATCGTCACCAATCCGGAGATCTCCTCGGTGCGCGACTCCGACCGCATGATCGGGATGCTCGATTCGAAAACCATCAGGGCCGAGAAGGGCGAGCGGGTCGAGAAGCATATACTGATCACGCGCTATGATTCCGCGCGGGCGGCGCGCGGCGAGATGATCACCATCGAAGACATCCTCGAACTCCTGGCGACGCCGCTGCTCGGCATCATTCCCGAGAGCCAGGATGTGCTGCGCGCCTCCAATGTCGGCTCGCCGGTCACGTTGAACGATCCCGAAAGCGCTCCTTCACGCGCCTATCTCGATGCGACCAAGCGTCTGCTCGGCGAGACAATCCCGATGCTGGTGCCGGGGGAGCGCAAGGGGCTGATGAATCTGCTGTTGGGAAGGAGGGCTGCATGAGCATGTGGCGGACGGCGCCGATCGCACGCGAGCGACTGCAGATCCTGTTGGCGCACGAACGCGGAGCGCGAGGTCAGCCAGATCTCTTGGTGCAATTGCGCGAAGAAATTCTAGCCCTCGTGTCGCGGCATGTTAGCCTCGATCCGGACATGGTGATCGTCAAGATGGAGAGAGGAAAGCATGTCTCGACGCTCCAGATTGATATCGAATTGCCGAGCGGCATCGAAAATAAATTCGCCGCCACCGGGTGACGGCCGAAACCGCCGTGGTGATTTAATGGGCGCCATTATCGTGTTGACGGCGGCCGCGTCCTTATAAGCCCGAACGCCGCCGGTCCCTGGGACCCATCGATGCAACAACAAGCGTGGTTCAATCCTCGACCGCAGCCCGGATTTCCTACGCAAATCCGTCCAGGACAATCTCCAGCGGCTCGGCCTCGAGCGGATGGCAATCGTACCGCTTCGCGCCTTCATCGATTTCATTGCCGCGCTGTCGCCGATCAGGCAAAGCTGCCCCCAGAGCTTGCAGCCTCACTTGCATCGTGAAGAATTGGGCTTGACAGCCGTGAAAGGCCGAAAGCTGCCCATTCAGGTTGTTTGCCGGAAGGTCTCTGGCTAGGGGCGGAGCGGCTGCAAATGGCGGTGCCCTTCAAACTGCCCCGAGGGCAGCTATCATAGCAAAAATGCGGTTCTATTTTCTTCAGCCTCGGGCAAAGCAGGCTTCACGCTGTATAAATAGCCGCTGGCATCATTTGAGCACGCCTACGGCGGACGCCGATAAAGCGCATAGTGGCAAAGGCAATCATGAAAAGAGCCGCTTTGCTAACTATAGCGTAAATCGACATGACCGAGGCCCAGGTTATCACGCTGAAATTACCCGGCTTCAGCATCACGATGCCAACAATGGTGTAGATCATGCTCGGCTTGATCATTACGAAGCGTGGGTCATTGGTGATCAGAGTGGCCAGACCCGAGCCTAACACCAAAAAAAGGCTCATCCACTGCATCGTATCGATCGGCTTATTGCGCGCGAACTGCCAGCCGATTTGTGCCGCGCCGAGCACCATGCCAAGGCCCACAGATAAAGGGACATTCTTAGTTAGTAGAAAAAGGGCTAGGAAAAAGAACGTCGACGCCATGTCAAGAAGCAGTAGCCTGCTAGCTTCGAACAAATGCTTCATCGGAAGGTCAACTCCATATCAGAAGTAACTCTTATAACCGGCGATTGTGTTTAGTCTTTTCCAAAAGGGAAGCTGAGCCTGATTTCCTTGCGCTGCCACGCTTGGGCTTGGGACGTCGGAATCTGGTCAACAGGATGCCTCGCATCTACCTAATTGCGCCAACAAACTTTGCCTTCCCGGGCGAAGTTTGTGCCCTTGTTGATCAGTCCGGTATTGGAGGTTTAGCCGCCGACATATGCTCAGGCCGAGACTTTCGGCTCCCGACCCATCTCTGCCTGTCGAGCAGACCATGGTTGCATGCACCCGTCCAAGTAATTGCCACCCCCCGTGCCTAGCGGAAGCGCCGATAGCCTCGGCGCCTGGGCTATTGTAAGCTCGTAAGACAATGCTAACCTCACATCCGCATGGACCAGCTCAACATCCCATTACCTCCCTATTTCGATCCTATCGCGCTGCGCGAGGAGCTCTCGTCCTACTGGCGGGAGGGGACAGATAACGCGGCGCAGGTTCGCGCGCGGGTGCTCAGGCGCCTCAAGGAGCTGAAGCAAAAGGCGCGGGACGAGGCGCAGGCGCTGCTTTTGAACACGGGCAACGGACGCGCCTGCGCAGCGGCTCTGTCTGTGTTTCAGGATGAGCTTGTCAAACTCATCTACGACTATTCCACGGCCCACCTCTACAGGGCCCAGATTCCATCCTCCGCCGAGCATATGGCCTTGGTGGCAACCGGCGGCTATGGGCGTGGGCTTTTGGCCCCTGGATCGGACATCGACCTGCTATTTCTGCTTCCCTACAGACAGACGGCGTGGGGAGAGAGCATCGTCGAGTCCGTGCTCTATTTCCTCTGGGATCTCGGCTACAAGGTCGGTCACGCAACAAGAAATGTCGATCAGACCATAAGGGCGGCCAGGGAGGATATGACGATCCGGACCGCGCTCCTTGATGCACGGCTCATCTATGGTGAAAGCACGCTCTTTCGTGAGATGCGCTCACGTTTCAATCTGTCGATCGGCCCGGGCACGCAGCGCGAATTCATAGGCGCCAAGCTCCTTGAACGCGATCAGCGCCTTAAACGCATGGGCCTGTCCCGCTATCTCGTCGAGCCAAACGTCAAGGAGGGCAAGGGCGGTCTTCGCGATCTCAATATGCTCCACTGGTTCTCGGTTTATCTTAATCCGGGTAAAGCTGCTCAGGCGGAAAGCGAAATCTTTGCACGCGATGAGACCTCGACCTTCCAGCATTGCGAGGCCTTCCTGTGGACAATACGCTGCCATCTTCACTTTCTCGCCGGCAAGGCGGAGGAGCGCCTTTCCTTCGACGTGCAGCCTGAAATGGCTCGCCGGCTGCGCTATCATGACCGCAAGGGCCTGCTCGGCGTCGAGCGGTTCATGAAGCATTATTTTCTGATCGCCAAGGATGTCGGCGATTTAACACGCATCGTCTGTTCAAGCCTCGAGCTTAGGCAACTCAAGACCGTCCCGACGCTGAGCGACTTCGCGGGAGCGCTGCCTTGGAGCACGCGCGCAAAGCTCGCGGCAACGACCGATTTCCGGGCTGACAACAGCCGGCTGAACGTGAAGCAGCCGGATGCCTTCGAGAAAGACCCGGTCAATCTTATCCGCTTCTTCCTGGAGGCAGAACGCAACAACTTGCTGTTGCATCCGCAAGCCCTGCGCCTCATCCGCTCTTCACTCAAGCTCATCGACGATGATTTCAGGGCGAACCCGGAAGCCAATGCGCTTTTTATGGAGCTTCTGACAGCCAGTAACGCCCCAGAAAACTCGCTTCGCCTCATGAACGAGGCCGGGGTGCTGGGGAGGTTCATCCCCGACTTCGGCCGCATCGTCTGCATGGCGCAGTTCAATATGTATCATCACTATACGATCGATGAGCACTTGATCCGGGCGGTTGGAATCCTGTCGCGGATCGAGAAGGGAGCATACGGAGACGAGCTGCCGCTTTCGACCGGGATCATCGGCGATATTCAGGGCCGGCGTGCACTCTACCTTGCCCTTCTTATGCACGATACCGCGAAGGCTCTGGAAGGCAACCACTGCGCGGTGGGTGCCGAAATCACGCGGAAGCTTGCGCTGCGCATGGGATTCGAACCCGCCGAGGCGGAAACCGCGGCATGGCTTGTGAAGTACCATCTGGTCATGAGCCAGACCGCCCAAAGCCGCGATATCTCGGACCCGCAAACGATCCGCACTTTCGCCAACCTTGTGCAAAGCCCCGAACGGTTGAAGCTGCTGCTCCTGCTGACTGTAGCCGACATTCGCGCGGTTGGGCCCGGTATTTGGAACGGCTGGAAAGGGCAGCTCTTGCGGTCGCTCTATAATGACACCGATCCGCTTCTCGGCGGCGGCCATGCCCGCGAACCGCGCCCCGCACGCATTGCGGCGGCGCAGGCAAGGCTGAAGGCCGCGCTGCCCGGCTGGACCTCCGCCGGGGTTGAGCACTTTATCGATCAGCACGACCCCGGATACTGGTTAAGAACCGATCTTGAGCGGCAAGTCCAACATGCGAAGCTCATCAGAGCATTCGAAAGCGAACATCCCCCCGTTGCATTCGACGTCAAAAGCGATGCTTTCAGGTCCCTTACCGAGCTGACGCTTGTGACCAAGGACAATCCGCGCCTCCTCATGCTCTTCGCCGGGGCTTGTGCAGCTGCAGGCGCCAATATTTCTTCGGCCCAGATCTCGACAACGCGGGATGGCATTGCGCTCGATACGCTTCTGCTGCAGCGGCTTCTCTCCGATGAGGAAGAGCTTGATCGGGCAAGGCGGATCGCCAGGGTAATTGGCGAGGTGATTTCGGGAACACGGCCGTTTTCCACGTTGGAAGCGCTTCGGAAGCGGCCGAAACCAAGGCTCGATGCTTTTACGATGCCGCCCGATGTAGTCCTGGACAACAGTGCCTCACAGGAGCTAACGGTGGTCGAGGTTCACGCACTTGACCGGCCCGGCCTTCTATTCGATCTTGCACGCGGCTTGAGCGATCTCGGGCTCGATATCAGTTCGGCCCACATCGCGACTTTCGGAGAAAAAGCGGTAGACGTCTTTTATGTGAAGGACTCCGCAGGAAAAAAGGTGACAGATGACGATGCGAAGCGCCGGGTTCGCGAAAGGCTAATCGAGCTGATCAATTCGGGATAAGCAAACGCTAATTTGGCCTTTGGGGGCTTCGTCGAAACATGACCTTTTTCCGGCTGGGCTTACTTGCCCTTTTCGCTTGCTGCATGGCTGCTTCCGCTGGAGCGAGCGAAATGCCGCGCTACAGCCACATCTTCGTGATTGTCGCCGAAAACAAAAACTTCGATCAGATCATAGGCAGCGCAAACGCACCCCGGCTGAATAAGCTTGCGAAGGAATATGGGCTCGCGACCAATTTTTTCGGCGAAGTTCATCCCAGCGAAGGAAACTATGCCGCCATGTTGGGGGGCGATACTTTTGGAATTCACGATGACGATGCCTGGTATTGCGAGCCGCTTAAGATAAGCCGGTATTGCCCGCATGCCATGATGCCGGGCTATGTTTCGCATTCAATTCCTGCAAGGAGCCTGGCCGACCAGCTTGAAGAAGCAAAACTGACCTGGAAAGGCTATTTCGAGGATCTCCCGGCGCCGGGCTCGCTCGATATCTATTTCCCGAGTAAAGAGCATCCAGACGCCAACCGTCCCAAAGATCTATATGCTTCGAAACACAACGGCTTCGTCAATTTCGATAGGGTGCGGGCTGATCCGAAACTCGCGGAAAAGATGGTGCCGCTTGATCAGCTTCGGGCGGACTTGTCCGCCAATGCCCTTCCTAATTATGCGCAGATTATTCTCAATCAGTGCAACGAGATGCATGGACTTCACGGCAGCATGTTTCCTCCCCCGCCGCCGGACTGCGCGATCGATACGAAAAATCCCGAAAGCGTAGCCGCGGTGATCCGGCGGGGCGATGCCGCCATTGGAGCCGTCGTGGATGAGATCATGGCAGCGCCCGTCTGGCAGGGGCGCGAAAACACTGCGATTGTGATCACCTGGGACGAAGACAACGGAACCGAGGTTGGACAGCAGGGCTGTTGCGGAGCGGATCCCCAGAGCGCCGCCAATTTCGGGGGTGGCCACATTCCGACGATTGTGGTGACGAACCATGGTCCGAAAGGCATCGAAGACCCGGCCCCTTACAATCACTATTCGCTCCTGCGCACCACCGAGGAAGCCTTTGGGATCGGTGAGTATCTCGGTTTTGCCGCTGCGGCGGACAAAGGGGTGACGGCCATGACGCCGCTCTTCGGGCCCGTCAAGCCCGAAGGCTAGAGCGGCGGACGCCGATTTTGAATCGGCGGCGGCGTCAGGCGGGAAATCGGACTCTTAAGACGTGTGTTGGCGCCCGGCCGCTTAGTGAGGCTGAGACCGCGCCTCAGAGGAAGTTCAGGCACACCTCCACCCCGATGAGGTGCTTGTAACGTTTCTTGACACGAACTACGCATTTCCACCGGAGGAAACCTTCGTCCGGGTCGTGACCTAGACGGAAATGCGTTGGGTACTCTCTGAGCTGGGCACGGCAGCGCTTGCCCGCCAAGTTCAAGCGTTGCGCCGCGGGCTTGACACAGAGGCTTGGAGGAGCGCGCCATGCAAAGAACTAACCGGCAAAACCTATACCGATGCCGATCGGTAGAAGGCCGAGCCGCTGCCCTTCAACCTAGAGCATCTTTATCGGTCGCTGTTCGGCCAAACGGAAGACCTCATCAAAGGCAAGAACCTCCTAATCCTGCCGTCGGGCCCACTCACACAATTGCCTTTCCAGGTGCCGGCGACGGCGCGGCCAAAAGGCGGTGATTACAAATCCACGCCCCGTCTTCCGGTTCGCACCGAGCCCGAACGGCCGGCTTCATCTGGGCCACGCTTTCTCGGCACTCTTCACGGCCGGAGCGGCCGATGCCGCGAGTGGCGTTTTTCTGCTCCGCATCGAGGATATCGATCCCCTGCGGAGCAAGCCCGAATTCCAGGCCGGCATTCTGGAGGATCTGTCCTGGCTCGGACTTCGCTGGCAAGAGCCCGTGCTACGGCAATCCTCGCGAATGGATGCTTATGCGGCAGCAGCCAGGACACTCAAGGATCGCGATCTTCTCTACCCCTGCTTTTGTTCGCGGCGCGGCGCGGCTGCGGGAGCTACAGGCCAGGATCCCGACGGAGCGCCCACTTATCCCGGAACTTGCCGGCCGCTGTCCAAAGACGAGGCAGCGGAGCGGATAGGGCAGGCGGAAACGGCGCAATGGCGGCTGAAAATGGATTTGGCAGTCCGCGAAACCGGTCCCCTGACGATAGGTGAAGCACCCGCATCCGCGACTGAGGCGTTATGGGCTGATGAAACCCGAAGACAGGCTGATCCCGCTCGCTGGGGCGACGCGGTTCTCCTTCGCAAAGACGTTCCCACGAGCTATCATCTCAGCGTGACCGTCGACGATGCAGCCCAAGTCGTGACGCACGTAACGCGCGGCATGGACCTGTTCCACGCGACGGACCTGCATGTTTTGCTGCAGCGGCTTCTGGGCCTTCCCCCACCGATTTATTGCCATCACCGGCTGCTGCGAGACCCAGAGGGGCAGAAACTCTCAAAATCGAAGCACTCGCGCAGCTTGGAGAGCCTTAGAAAAAGCGGATGGACGGCCGCTGATGTCAGAGAGGCGCTCGGCTTCCCGTAGGGCTGCCGCGTGGTTGCTCCGGATAGGAGAGCTATTTCATCTTTCTGAGAAGCCTCAGAAGCGTTTCGCGCTCCCGGCCCGAAAGCGGAGCTAGCGTCTCTTCGGTGATTTCCAACGCCAATGGCGCAAGTTCGTGCGCAAGCTCCCGGCCAGCAGGCGTAAGTTCGACGAGCACCCGGCGCCGGTTTGAGGGATCGGGGTTCGTGCTCGCGAGCCCGCGGCGGACGAGGCGATCCACTACACCTTTTATTGTCGCGGCGTCCATCGCGGTCAGCCTGCCCAACAGGTTTTGCGAACACGGCCCTGCTTGCGCAAGCTTTGCCATCGCCGCCCACTGCGTGGGCGTGATGTCCTGACCTATCCGGCTTGCGAAAATCAAAGCATGCCGTTGATGGACCTGGCGCAGAATGAAGCCGGTCTGATCGTCCAGCACATAGCCGAAGCCTTGAGTGGCGGCAGCGTGCTTCGGGGCCGGCTTCGGCATGAGTACCTTCATGTTGCTTGGAGATGAAGCATCGAGGTTCCCGCCAATATGGGAGTAAGGGGGCGGCGAGCAAGCTGTATTTGTATGCTAACACCGCCGCGCCCTGACCTCTCTAATTTGTCTACCCAAGCGAAACGGGCCGCCGATTGCATCTTGACAAGCTGCGCCGTTGATAGGAGCATTGTTTGTACACCAACACCAGATCGCGTGCTTTGATTGCGCGCGATGGAATGTCGAATGTATCTCAGAGCGCGGACGGTTTCCGAAACCCTTGAAGCTCTTGCCGCAGGCGAGAGCAGGATTTTATCGGGAGGAACCGATTTTTATCCCGCTTTGGTGGACCACACACTGCCCCAAATAGTCCTGGACATATCGGCCGTTCCCGAACTCGCCGGCATCGAGTTAACTGCATCCGAGATCCGCATCGGTGCCGGCACAAAATGGAGCGCCATCGCGAATGCTTCTTTGCCGCCTTGTTTCCATGCGCTTCAGGAGGCTGCACGCGACGTTGGGTCAATCCAGATCCAGAATGCGGGAACGATCGGGGGAAATTTGTGCAATGCGTCGCCTGCGGCCGATGGCGTTCCCCCGCTTCTTATCTTGGATGCCGAAGTGGAAATAGCCGCCGCAGGCGCGAAGCGGCGCGAACCTTTGTCCCTATTCCTCCGGGGTAACCGCCGCACGAGCCTGCGCCCCGGCGAGCTTATGACCGCAATTATCGTTCCGCGGTCCATAGAACGGGCACCCTCGAAATTTCTCAAGCTAGGAGCCCGGCGCTATCTCGTCATCTCCATCGTGATGGTTGCGGCCTGCATTGCGGCCGGCGAAAACGGCAAGGTCGCCGATGCGCGCGTGGCCGTGGGTGCATGTTCTGCTGTTGCCTGCCGGCTGCCTGCTTTGGAGAGGGCGATAATTGGGAAAGAGGCTCGCGCTGGCCTCGGCGCTTTGGTGCAGCCGGATCATCTGACTGAGCTGTCGCCCATTAACGATGTGCGCGGGACCGCGGACTACCGTTTGGATGCCGCGCTGCAATTGATTCAGGACGCTATCGAGGCTTGTACTTCTGGGAATGCCGATGGCTGACGGCTCCGGCGTGCCTTACCGCGAAGAGATCACCTTCACTTTGAACGGAGCGGTGTTCCGTGCCCAGGCTCATCCCGCAATGCGGCTCAGCAAATTCTTGCGCGAGAACTGCCAACTGCAAGGGACTAAGATTGGTTGCGACGCGGGCGATTGCGGAGCCTGTTCGATACTCGCCGATGGAGAGATCGTTTGCGCCTGCCTGATGTCCACTGGTCAAGCGCGTGCTCGCTCCATCATGACCATCGAGGGACTGACCGAAACTTCCGCTATCACCAAAAGACTGCAGGCAGCATTTCTCAGGCACGGTGCGGCGCAATGCGGGGTCTGCACCCCAGGCATGCTCGTCGCCGCAACTGCTCTTGTCGAAAAAAATGAAAATCCAGCGGAAGAGGAAGTGAAAGACGCTCTTGCAGGCGTTCTGTGCCGCTGCACGGGCTATCGCAAGATCATTGCGGCGGTCATGGACGCAGCGGCGAGCGCCTGCAAGAGCCCTTTTCCGGAAGCAGGGAGGGCAGTGGGCGCGCGGATCGAAAGGCTCGACGGCAGAAAGAAGGTTGCGGGAGCGGAAATCTTCGGTGCCGATGCATGGCCCGCGGATGTTCTGATGCTGCGAGCTGTTAGATGTCCCCATCCACACGCGGCTTTTTCCTTCGGTGATTTCGATCGTTATCTGCGTGCGCATCCTGGCCTCATCCGCATCTTCACCGCGAGGGATGTCCCCGGCGAGGATCGTTACGGCGTAATTCCGCCATTCGCCGACCAGCCGGTCTTCGCGCGCGACGAGGCGCGGTATCGCGGCGAACCGGTCGCAGCCATCGTTGGCACCGCTGCCGCGGTCGAAGCTCTAGATCTTGACGCCTTCCCCATAACCTGGACACCGCTGCCGGCAGTAACTTCGATTGAAGAGGCGCTGGCAGAGGATGCGCCTGCGATCCACGCCAACCGCCGGGGCAATGTCCTCGTGCGTGGAAGGGTCGTCCGCGGCGACGTCGATGTAGGATTCGTAGCTGCCGATGCGATCGTGGAAGCCGAGTTCGAAACCGGCTTTGTGGAACACGCTTATATCGAGCCCGAAGCAGGGTTTGCTCGCCGCGTTGGAGACCGCATCGAGATTCAAGCCTGCACCCAGTCGCCTTACATGGACCGCGACGATATCGCGAAGCTACTGGGCATCGCACCCGAAGATGTGCGCATTATACCGACGGCAGTTGGCGGCGGATTTGGATCGAAGCTCGATCTTTCGGTTCAGCCCTTCGTCGCGCTCGCAGCCTGGCTTCTGAACAGGCCCGTTGGCATGGTCTATAGCCGCCCCGAGTCCATGCAATCCACGACGAAACGCCATCCGGCCAAGATGCGCATGCGCGCGGGCGCGACTCGCGAAGGCAAGCTTGTCGCCGTGGATTTCAGCGCCGACTTCAACACCGGCGCATACGCGTCCTGGGGGCCGACCGTCGCAAACCGAGTTCCCGTCCATGCCTCGGGTCCCTACTATGTCCCGCACTATTGTGCCCTGACGCGAGCCATTCACACCCATCTCGTGCCTGCGGGCGCTTTTCGTGGTTTCGGCGTACCCCAAGCCGCAATCACGCAGGAGCAGGTCTATGACATGCTCGCGGACCGCCTGGGAATTGACCGGCTCGAATTTCGCATAGCGAATGCGCTGAATGGCGATCAGCCCACCGTTACGGGCCAGGTGATCGGTGCGGGCACGGGCATCCGAGCCTGCCTTGAAGCTCTGCGCCCGCATTGGCGGCGGGCTTGCACCGAAGCTTCCACCAAGAATGCGGCATTGAATGGTTCGGTGCGCCGAGGCGTGGGCGTTGCCGGCATGTGGTATGGCTGCGGAAATACGTCACTGCCCAATCCCTCTACCATTCGCCTCGGATTGAAGCCTAATGGACGCATTGCGCTGCACCAAGGCGCGGTTGATATCGGCCAAGGCTCGAACACCGCTATCGCGCAGATTTGCGCCGATGCTTTGGGGGCGCCCCTGAGCATGATCGATCTTGTCTCCGCCGATACGGATCTCACGCCCGACTGCGGAAAGACTTCAGCCTCGCGGCAGACCTTTGTAACTGGGAAAGCCGCCGAAAAAGCGGGCACTTTATTGCGGGGCATGCTGCTTAGGCTGGCCAACGCCGGAGCCGATGCAAGCATGGCATTCCATGAGCGTAAGATCATCGTGGACGACAATGGGCGCCTGCAGGAAGTCGACCTTACGAGACTCCCTTTGGATGCCTTCGGTTATGTGATCACGGCGGAGGAAAGCTTCGACCCGCCGACGACGCCGCTTGATGAAAACGGCCAGGGCAATCCCTATGCGGTCTACGGCTTCGGCGCTCACATGGCCGAACTCGAAGTCAACATGAATCTCGGCACGGTCCGCGTCCTGAAAATCACCGCGGCGCATGATGTCGGCCGGGCGATCAACCCGACACTCGTCGAGGGCCAGATCGAAGGCGGTGTCGCGCAGGGCCTCGGCATGGCTCTCCTGGAGGAGTTTTTCCCGGGCAAGGGCGAAAACTTGCACGACTACCTCATCCCGACCATCGGCGATATGCCGCCGGTGGAATCCATATTGATCGAAGACCCCTCGCCCGAAGGGCCGTTCGGTGCAAAGGGGATCGGGGAGCAGGCGCTGATCCCGACCGCGCCCGCAATTCTCAACGCGATATTCGACGCAGCAGGAGTTCGCATCACGCGCATTCCCGCAACGCCGGACCGTGTTCGCGCCGCGATACTCGCCAAAGGCAAGGAAAGCTCCAATGCCGCCCGTGGATGATCAACCGGCCCAGGAGGCACACCCATCCACCATCCGATGCGATGCGTGCCCGGTCCTCTGTTACATCCGTCCCGGCATGGCCGGCGCATGCGACCGCTATGCAAATCAGGATGGGAAGTTGGTACGGGTCGATCCGCACATTCTACTAAGCCGGACGCTTTCAGAGCAGGGCGCGGTCGTCCCATTCAATCTAAGGGAATGGGACGGCGCTGTCCTTCAGGACTCCGACACCTTCGTAACGGCGATCGGCGCTGGAACGACGTACCCTGATTACAAGCCGGCTCCCTTCATCGTCTCTTCAAATGTCGATGGCGTCGATATGGTCACCGTCGTCACCGAAGGCATCTTCAGTTATTGCGGCGTGAAGGTGAAGATCGACACCGACCGCCATCTCGGCCCGGAGAGAAGCCTCGTCCGCGCGCAGGGCGAACCGATCGGGCATGTAACGACGGCGGAGTATGGGTCGCAAATGCTGTCGCTCGGTGGCGTGCATCACTTGACTGGCGGCGGCAAGAAGGAAGGCCGCGTCACCTGCGATACGCTGCTCGAGATGTGCAACGGAAAGCCGGTCGAGCTTTCGATCGGGGACGGGGCGGAGTTGACCGTGCAGGCCGGCATGGCGCCGGTGGTCAATGGTGTCCAGGAAGAGCGCATGCGAGCGGGATGCGGCTCTGCCGTGATTGGCATGTTCGCGAAACAATGGGAAGGCTTGGCCGACGAGGTGGTCGTAGTGGACGATCACATCACCGGCGTTCTTTCCGAACATCAGGCCGGCAAGCTCCTTGGCATTCCCGAAACCGGCGTCAAGATAGCCGGCAGGCGCTCCACCCCTGGGCGCTATTTCAGGGTTGCCGAGCCGGGAACAGGCTGGGGCGGCACCAATATTTCCGATCCACTTTCCATTCTAAAGCCCTTCGATGCTAAGAAGGCCTGGCCGGGCCTGCGCCTATTCATGGTCAGCACCACCGGTGAGCATTTCGCCTATTATGAGCTTGATGAAGCTCTGGTGCCAAAAGAGAAAACCCTTCCTGCCATTCTTACTCAGGCTGTTGAACGCATTCGCGAAAACTGCGAGCCAGCGCTTAGCAGCGTACTCTTCATGGCCGGTGCGGGCGGCTCGCTTCGTGCCGGTGTGACGGAAAATCCTGTGAGGCTGACGCGCTCGATAAAGGAGGCGCTGACGCGGATTACCTGCGGAGGCGCCCCGGTCTATCTCTGGCCCGGCGGCGGCATCACTTTTATGGCGGATGTAACAAGGCTGCCGCAGAATGCGTTCGGCTATGTGCCTACGCCGGCACTGGTCGCGCCAATCGAGTTCACAATGAGGCTCGCGGACTATGAAGCACTCGGCGGGTATATGGATGCGGTGCAGCCTCTCGGCGCGTTGCAATCGGGCGAGCGTTTACAGCTCCCGGCACCACCGGAGAACCCTTGGCCGCTGACAAGCCGCAGAGGCCACCCAGCGTGAGAGTCCGGGCACAAGTGCGCATGATTTCGGATGGCCGTCTTCACCTGCAAGACGGACCAATCGATCTCATCGTCTTTGCAGATGGCAGGCGTGGTGCTGTTGAATGCGCTTATGAGGCTGCCGCAAAGAGGTTTGCAACTGTACTCGATGAGCTCTGTAAGGAACTGCCGGGCCTTCGGGCCCGAGCGCTGCCGGGAAAGTCTTCTCTTTCGGGCAGCGTGGCGCGGCGCATGGAAAGAGCTGTCAGTCCTTTCGCGGCGGAGGTCTTCATCACCCCGATGGCGGGCGTCGCGGGCGCCGTCGCGGAAGAGGTCCTTGGTGTTATGGTCGAATCGGCTCCTCTTTTGCGCGCTTACGTGAATAATGGCGGGGATATCGCGCTGCATCTGCAAGCCGGCGAAACCTTCACAATCGGGCTCATCGACCGGCCCGACCGCGCTTCGCTGTTTGGGACTGCAGCGTTGACCGCCAATGATGGAGTGCGCGGCATCGCGACCAGCGGCTGGCGGGGACGAAGCTTTTCCCTTGGAATTGCCGATGCCGTGACAGTGTTAGCTCGAACCGCTGCCGACGCCGATGCAGCCGCGACCGTCATCGCGAACGCTGTCAACCTTCCCGGCCATGAAGCCATTTCGAGGGTGCCGGCGCGGGATCTGCAGGCCGATAGCGATCTCGGGTCGCTTCTCGTCACGCAGGGGGTCGGAAGATTAAGTGCGGCCGAAATCGCATCGGCTCTTGAGCGGGGTGCGGCCTGTGCTCTGGATCTGATACACCGGAGCTTGATCCGCGCCGCCGCCTTGCATCTTCAGGGTGTCACGAAGTTGGTGTGCGGAAAGGGCGAGGAGTATCCATTGCAAAGCAAAAATTCAGATGCGATCAGCGGTGTCATCGCGGAAGCCGCGCCGAGGCTATCCGCGATCTTGGCTCATATGGCCAAGAATTCCGGCAAGACCCCGGATAACGCCTGCGGCGCTTCCGGGGTGACATATCCAGTCACTTGGGGTGGGGGGGCTTTTAATAGAGCATTCAGGAACGTTGAAAATTGGACAACCCGTTAGTGCTTCTTTGAGGAGAACTTCCATTCAATGAGCATCGCAATTCGCAAGCTGATCACCGTTGTTGAGGAGACGCGCCTGGAACAGGGCCAGCCCATTTCCCCGCCCTTGCGCCGCGCCGCGGCCATTGCCGTGATCGAGAATCCCTTCGCCGGCCACTATGTGGAGGACTTATCCGAATTGATCGACTTTGGCGCGGAGCTCGGTGCGATCCTCGTAGATAAGGCGGTCGCAGCACTCGGCATCGAAGGCAATCGCGTGCACAGCTACGGGAAGGCTGCTGCCGTTGGCGAAGAGGGTGAACTTGAACATGCCGCAGCTCTTTTGCATCCGAAATTTGGCGCGCCGGTACGGGAAGCGCTCGGCGGGGGCGCGGCCCTCATTCCCTCCTCGAAAAAGCGCGGCGGAGCAGGTGTCGCGATCGACATACCGCTCGGCCACAAGGATGCGGCGTTTGTGCGGTCGCATTTCGATGGCATGGAAGTGCGTGTAACCGATGCGCCACGCGCGCGAGAAATAGTCGTTGCATTGGCGCTGACCGGCGCTGGAAGGCCATTGCCGCGCGTCGGTGGATTGACTGTGGATGGGATCAAAGGCGAGGATGGCCTTCGATAAACTGCGCGTACGCTAGTGTTTCTAAAGAGGGAAGACTGTAATGGGTAAGGGGCATAAAATTTTCGCCGTACTGCTTGGTCTGCTGTTTGCGGCCCCGGCTTTCGCCCAAAGCGAAATCAAAATCGGGGAGATCAACAGCTATTCGGCTTTGCCGGCCTTCACCGAACCCTATCGCAAGGGATGGCAGCTCGCCCTGGAACAGATCAACGCGGCGGGCGGTGTGAACGGCAAAAAGCTTGTCATCGTCTCGAAAGATGATGGGGGCAAGCCCGCGGATGCCATTACAGCCGCTAACGAGCTTGTGTCAAACGAGAATGTGGCCTTCCTGATGGGAACCTTCTTCTCGCATATCGGGCTCGCCGTTTCCGACTTCGCGAACCAAAAGAAGGTTATGTTTTTGGCGGCGGAACCCCTGACCGACGCCATCGTCTGGTCCAAGGGTAATCGCTACACCTTCCGCCTGCGTCCCTCGAACTACATGCAGGCCGCTATGCTTGCGGAACTTGCGGCGAAATTGCCAGCCAAGCGCTGGGCCACGATCGCACCGAATTATGAATATGGCCAATCAGCCGTTGCAATTTTCAAGAAGCTGCTCGCCGCCAAACGCCCCGACATCGAGTGGGTTGGCGAACAGTGGCCACCGCAAGGGAAAATTGATGCGGGTGCGGTTGCGGAAGCGATAGCGTCAACGAACCCGGAAGCGATCTTGAATGTGACGTTCGGTGGGGATTTGACCAAGCTCGTTCGCGAAGGCAATACGCGCGGGCTATTCAAGGGCCGCTCCGTGGTCAGCTTCTTGACGGGAGAGCCGGAATATCTTGATCCGCTCAAGGATGAAGCGCCAGAGGGATGGATTGTCACCGGCTACCCCTGGTACGGCATCAAGACCTCCGAACATGAGGCATTCTTGAAGGCGTATCAGGCCAAATACAATGATTATCCGAGGCTTGGTTCGGTTGTTGGCTATACGACCGTGAAAGCGGCGGCGGCGATCCTCGCGAAAGCGAAGAGCACCGATACCGATAAGCTCATTGGGGCTGCGGAGGGAGCGGAAGTGGCTTCGCCATTCGGGAAGATCGTGTTCCGCCCGATTGATCATCAGTCCACGCTTGGCGCTTTCGTAGGCAAGACCGCGTTACAGAACGGCAAGGGCGTGATGGTAGATTTCGAATACCGGGACGGAGCGAAATATCTCCCGTCCGATGAGGAGGTGAAGACGCTTAGGCCCGCAAACTGAAGTGCAATTTCTTGCGGTTCAGTTCCTGACTGGCCTCGCAAGCGCTTCCTCGCTCTTTCTCGGGGCGGCCGGTCTTTCCATCATTTTCGGCGTGGCGCGCGTCGTGAATTTCGCTCACGGCGCGCTTTATATGCTCGGCGCCTATATCGCCTATAGCCTTACGGAAACGCTGTCCGGCGCATTTGGGTTCTGGGGTGGGATTGTACTCGCCGCTGCGATTGTGGCTTTACTTGGCGCGCTGCTGGAAGCCGGGCTCCTACGGCGCATTTATAACGCGCCGGAGCTGTTCCAATTGCTTGGGACATTCGGCGTCACCCTTGTCGTCGAAGACGCGGTGATCTGGATCTGGGGGCCTTCCGATCTCCTGGGCCGGCGGGCGCCAGGGTTTCGCGGGGCCGCCACTCTTTTCGGCCAGCAGATCCCAACATACGACCTCTTTCTCATCTGCCTCGGGCCGCTCGTGCTTGCCTCGCTATGGCTGCTGTTCCGCAAGACGCGCTGGGGCATCCTGGTCCGTGCCGCTACACAGGATCGCGACATGGCCGCGGCGCTTGGCATCAACCAGAAATGGCTGTTCACGAGCGTTTTTGCGCTTGGCAGTTTTCTCGCAGCGCTCGGCGGCGCGCTGCAAATCCCACGGGATGCGGTGAGCCATACGATGGACCTTGCGATTATCGTGGAGGTCTTTGTGGTCGTCGTAATCGGCGGGCTCGGCAGCATTCTGGGAGCCTTCATTGCCGCGGTCATCGTTTCGGAATTGAACGCGTTCGGGATCTTGATCTTTCCGAAGATTTCCCTGGTCCTGGTCTTTCTTGTAATGGCCGCAGTTTTGGTCGTAAGGCCCTATGGGTTACTGGGCCGGCCCGAAGGGGCGGTCAGAGGAGCAATAGGACTTAGCCTTCAGCCGTGGCGTGCATTCACGCCCGCAGAGAAGGCTGCCTGGGCCACCCTCATTTTTATGGCCGCCCTCGTGCCATTCGCGGCTGGGAATTACGCGCTCACGGTGGGGGCTGAAATCCTGATCTTCATCCTGTTCGCGGCAAGCCTGCATTTCTTGATGGGTGTAGGGGGACTCAATTCCTTTGGCCACGCCGCGTTCTTTGGGCTTGGCGCCTATGGTGCGGCACTTGCCACGAAGACACTCGGCCTGCCCATGCCGGCTGCGATGCTTGTGGGGGCGCTGCTCGGATTGTTGGGTGCGGCGTTTTTCGGCTGGTTCGGTGTGCGCATCTCCGGCGTCTATCTTGCCATGCTGACATTGGCATTCGCGCAGATCACCTGGTCGATCGCTTTCCAATGGGTCGAGGTCACAGGCGGAGACAACGGCATTCTCGGCGTGTGGCCCGCTGCATGGGTGGCCTCACCAGCGCATTTCTATTGGCTGGCGCTTGCCGTCGCGGTGCTGGGTGTCTTCGGCTTGCGCAAGGCAATCTTCTCGCCCTTCGGTTATGCTCTACGCGCCACCCGCGATTCAACGGTGCGCGCCGAAGCCATCGGCGTAAGCCGGACGCAAACGCAGTGGCTGGCCTTTATCATCGCAGGGCTAGCGGCAAGTGCGGCCGGCGCGCTTTTTGCCTTTCTGAAGGGCAGCGTTTTTCCGGATTATCTTTCAGTCTCGTATTCGATTGACGCTTTGGTGATGGTGCTGCTTGGAGGCGTCGAGACGACAATGGGCGCCGTTGCGGGAGCCATTGCCTATAAAGCTCTCTCGATTTGGCTCGTCAGCGTGACCGATTATTCCAAGTTCGCGCTTGGCGCTGCCATCGTCGCCATGGTTGTCCTGTTTCCTAAAGGGATTGTGGGTTCTATCGCAGTGCTTCGTCAATCGAGGCAGCACCGGCACATTACAGCGGGTGAGCGCGCCGCTTCTTCCCTTGGAGCCCATGTGGGAGCGAGGGAATGACCTCCCTGCTCGCTGCTCAGAGTCTATCGAAGTCCTATGGGGGCGTGCACGCGGTCAAAGATCTATCCTTTTCTCTTCAACCTGGCGAGATCGTCGCGATGATTGGGCCGAATGGGGCAGGGAAGACAACCTGCTTCAAGATCCTAAGCGGCCAGATCAAACCCGATAGGGGCCACGTCTTCATTGCCGGACAGGAAACGACCGGGATGAAGCCCGAGAAGGTCTACCGGCTCGGCGCGGGGCGCACCTTCCAGATCACAGAAACTTTCGCATCGATGACGTTGCGCGAGAACATTCAGACGGCGCTTCTCTCCCGTCATGGCGAGCTTATGAATATTTATCGCTTCGCCCCTGGTAGTCACCGCAATGAAGCGGAGCGCATTCTTGGCTTTGCGGGAATTGCGGATAAAGCGGACGAACCCAGCGCGGAACTCGCCTATGGCGATCTGAAGAGACTTGAACTCGCCATCGCGCTCGCGGGGGAGCCGCGTCTGCTCCTGATGGACGAACCCACTGCCGGTATGGCGCCAGCTGAACGCATTGGCCTCATGCGGCTGGTGGCGCAGCTAGCCCGCGATCGCTCCATGGGCGTTCTCTTCACCGAGCACGATATGGATATCGTTTTCGAGCATGCGGATCGCATTCTCGTCTTGGACCGGGGATCTCTCATCGCCTCGGGTTTACCGGAGGAAGTCCGGCGGAATGATCATGTGCGTTCGATCTATTTAGGGAGCGCCGTAGGGTGAGCCTTCAAGTTTCCGGACTGGAGAGCTGGTACGGCAAGGCGCAGATTCTTTCTGGCGTCAGTCTTCACGCTGAGATCGGCGAAGCGGTTGTGGTCCTAGGCCGCAATGGAGCGGGCAAGTCTACTCTTTTCCGTTCGCTGCTGCGGCTTATTCCGAAGGTGGAGGGCCGCGTCAGCTTCAATGGCCACGACATTTCCGCTTTGCTAACTTACGAAATTGTGCGCCTTGGCCTTGGTTATGTTCCAGAAGACCGGCGCATTTTCACGGAGCTTACCGTCGAGGAAAATCTCGCCGCCGGCCTGCAGCTGCCTCGCGCCGGGGTTCCGCTCTGGACTCCAGACGCGCTTTACGCGCTTTTCCCAAATCTCGCGCATGCCCGGAAGCGGCTTGCGGGCCGCCTGAGCGGCGGAGAGCAGCAAATGCTCACCATTGCACGCACGCTTATGGGCAACCCGTCGCTCGTTCTTCTTGACGAACCTTCGGAAGGGCTTGCGCCAAAAATCGTCGAGGACATGGCGGCGGCGATCCTGGCGATGAAACGGCAGGGCCTTGGCATTCTGCTCGCCGAGCAGAACCTCCACTTCGCGCGCGCCATTGCCGACCGCGCCTACATCATCGAGAAGGGCGCCATCCGGTTTGAAGGCACGCTCGCGGAGCTTGATGCGAAACCCGAGGCCGTAGGCGCTTATCTCGCACTTTAACCAACCCCGGTTTGCAGAAGCCTGCTGCCACTCCTACTACCTGACCTTGAGAAGGTTACGCAAGGCGAGCAGAAACAAGAAAATGAGCGCGGCGCTAATCACGGCCTCGAACAGCGACAGTGCCGACACGCCAAGCGGCACCAAAGGGTTGCCGCCTGAGTCCAGGCCGTAAAGGCACCCCAAAACCCTCCGGGAAGTAGACAAATCAGCCCAGTCGAGTTTCCAGAAAGCGTTGCGAAACGAGAGATAAATTGCCTCTCCAATTCGATCGGATGAGCCGCTTACGCATGACAGTTTTTCCACCGTCAGCATCCCACTGAGCTGCGGCTGGAGCACATTAGCCGGCGGGGAAGTCAGTCCACTTGGCCCGCGTTGGACAAGGAAGATCAGCGCGAAGACCGCTATCGTAGCCAGCCAAATAATAAGCGGGCGCACCATCGAACGCCCGAAATTGGCCACGCCGCCATAAATCCATCCGAGCCAGAAACGCCCCATGCCGGGACCAATCGGAGTGTCATGCCAGAATCGCCGGCAGCGCAGCTCCTGGGCAAAGAATTCCTGCTCGCGCGGGAGATCGTGCGCCTCTGCCGCAAGTTTCTTCAACCGCCTGAATTTGGCGGAGGCGTCCGAATCGGCGGTGACTTTCATAAGTCTGAAAAGTCCCCGGCGCGGGTCTTCCGAAGACATGAGCTTCCAGCGCTGGAACCGCTTCAGGGGATCGGCGACCACCATGTGATCAACACGCGGGGGTTCATTGAAGCTTGCTTCGTGGAAGCTTGGAACCTGTATGAAGTCCGCGCTTGCCAGCACGAATGCGACGGTGCTCCGGATTGCCGAGAAGTCTGCAGCGGAATTGAAGCGGCTGGATGCGAATGAGACGGGCGCATTGAACTGAGCCTCGTCGAAAGCCGCCGGACCTACAAATTGACAGGACTTGAAGCTGGAGGTTTTGTGAAGGGTCACCCCGGAGAAAGTGGCGGTATCGGCGAAATGGCACCCAGCCCAGGACCCGCCTTGCTCGAAATTTGCGGAATTAAATAGGGAGGGACCAGCAAAGGTGGCCGCGGAGAAGTCCGCGTATCCTTTGAACTTGCTGTCTGCGAAATTCGTTTTCGTGGCGAATTTCGCGCCGGTAAAGCGGCTTATTCCCTCAATCCTGGCGGCGGCGAAGGAAGCGTCCTTCTCGAAGCTTGCCCCGCGAAAAGAAGCGTCGCCCCAGAATTGGCTTTGATCGAGATAGCACTCACCTTTGAAAATAGCCTCGGCGAAACGCGCTTCGCCGGTGAACTGAGCGTCCTTGAACACTGCGTTCTCAAGGAACTGGCAAGCATGAAACCCAGCAGGCGCGGAGAAGACAGCGCTCTCGAAGAGAGCATCGGCATTCAAGCGGGCCTCGTCGAAGCGGGAAGTCCCTGCGAATTGTACCTTCGAAAAATCGGCGCTGGCGGCGAAAACCGTGGAGCGGAAATCGGCCTTGCCTAGAAAGCGGGTCCGCTGGAACTTGGCGCCGTGGCTGAGCGGGCCGTTCTTCTCCTTGAGAAATTGCGCACGCTCGAAATCGGCTGCGCCGTCGAAGACAGCGTCGTCGAAAACAGCCTGACCCAAAAACTTGGCTTCCTTGAAACTGGCATCTCGCTGGAATTGCGTGTGACCGAATTTTGCCGCGAGTTGAAATTCGGCGCCCGCAAAGGAAGCGGGCCCTTCGAAGACCGCACCGGCAAAATTTACCGGGCCCGGAAACATAAATCCGTCAAAGTCAGTCTTCTCCTCGAAACGGGTATTGGAAAACCCGGCGCTCGCGAACTTCAGCCACAGTTCAGTCTGTTCGCTGCCGGCCTCGCCGAACCAATTCAAGACGAAAACGCCGGCCTCCTCGAAGTTGGCCTTCGACTTCAGGACCTGGGACGCCCATTCGTTCCAGGCTTCGCGGCCCATACCATGGAGCGCCCGCGTCTCTTGCTCGTTCATGCGGCACCAGTCCCTCTGCTGTCGCGCGAGTTTCTTTTAGACCAACGTCACAGTCTGACAACGAGTTAATTCGAGCGCTTGCACGGTATTTTTGGCGGCTCCCGTCGCTGTCCCAATTTTTCTGGTGAGTCCTGCGAAATTCCGCCCTAATAGCAACTACGAGTTTGGCCGTGCCCTATTCCTTTAATTCGACGACAAGCAGCACATGTGCTTGCAGGGTTTCCTCGCCGGCCGCGACTGGAACCGCTGACAGCGATTTCGCGAACCCGGCCGAACGCACACCATAGGTTGGAACGGATGCGCCTTCCTCAACAATTTCCAGAATAGAGCCCAGTTTCAGCCCTGCCGCGCTCGCATAAGTGTTCGCCTTCGCCATGGCGTTTTCAAACGCCTTCTTGCGGGCCTCGCTGAGATATTTTTCAGGTTTTGAGACCTGAAGGTTTGGGCCGCGGATCTGGTTCGAACCCGCCCCAACGGCTTTCGCGATGATGGCCCCCAGTTTATCGAGATCGTGCACCGTAACTGTCACGGTATTGGAAACCCTGTAACTCTGAAACTGCTGCTCGTTCTTCCCTTCTGGCCGGTATTGCGGATAGATCGAGAAATTCGACGTGCGGATGTCCTTCTTCTCGACCGATGCAGCTTCAAGCTCTGAAATCACCTTTGCCGTGGCGGCGTTGTTGTTCGCGACAGCGGTCTTGGCGCTCGCGTCTTCGGTGGTAATGCCGACGCTCATCGTGGCCATATCCGGTTTGGCCTCGACGCTTCCGGTTCCTGTCACCTGGATCGCTGGGATATTGCTCTTGTGAGAGTTTGTATCGGGCAATTGCGCCTGTGCTGCACCCGGCAGAATCAAAAGTGTAGCCAAGGCGCCAAGAATAACGTCTTTTCCCATTGTCAGTGTCTCGCCAAATATTGCAATCTGCGCCGATTGTGGTGCCGATTTCCGGCGTTATGGCGGCGGATAGGTTGCATATTTCTGGGCGCGTAGCTCAATGGTCAGAGCCGGCGGCTCATAACCGTCTGGTTGCAGGTTCGAGTCCTGCCGCGCCCACCAGCAATCTTCCGCAGATATCCATAAAAGCAAGAATAGCTTTTAATCGTGAGGCGAAGGCAGAACGGAAAGACAGAAAAGACTTCCAAATCGCCATGGTTATTGGTAGCAAGGAATCGCAAGTGGATGACGGCCCAAATAAATGAGTATTATAATGCACTAAACCATGCCAAATGCAAGATTGCCTCAGCTCACAAAGCCCTCTTGCAGTCTGAGTGACAATGCACTTTACCGCAGAAAACTTCAGCACCATGAAAGCCACCGGTATGCCGTTGCAAGGAACAAAGGTCCTGGTTGCCGAAGACGATCCGATCCTAGCTTTCGACATTATGAGAGAGCTTATGGAGGCGGGTGCTGATGTTGTGGGACCAGCACTAAGTGTAGCCCGTGCGCTTGAGCTGGCCGAGCAAGAAAACTTGAGTTGTGGCGTGCTTGATGTGCGGCTCCGGGACGGGTTGGTTTTTGCCGCTGCTGAGGTGCTTAGGAAAAAGGGCGTGGGTATTGTCTTCCACACGGGTCAGGTAGACATTGAGGAACTGAAACGGGATTGGCCAGCCAGCAAGGTTCTTCGGAAACCCACCCCTTCTTCAGAGATAACGAAGGCAGTGGTTGATATGTGCCCCTAGTCCCCCTACGCGGTTGTATGGAACCGTAGGTGCTATGATCACTGCGCGGGTTCTGTTGCCTAGCTTGGGCGCGGCAAGTACACACCATAGCTCATTAAGCGAGGAGGGCTTAACGCGCCGGAGACACGTTCGTTGTCTGGAAACTCGATCGCTTAACTAGACAGATCTATATCTGAGACCGGACTCTGCCCTCAATGCCGCCAGGCAAGCGTACGCAACCAACTCCTTTAGATACTTGTGAAGCCCGTCCTGGACCCTAAGCCGTCTTCGCTGTTTTTTTCCGTGGGGAGCTGGGGACTGGATTTTGCTTTTCGCTTCGGGACGGCGCGACTTAACAGCCCCAAGGCCGAAAGAAGCAAGAAAAGTGCGTGGCCGCTTTTATCTCAGTAGAAAATCCTTAAGCTTGTAATTGCCGCTGGCAACCATCCAGATACCGAGTTGTGGTAGAAATAGCATCTGAAGGCTGCCGCTGAAGGTGCCGATGCGGCCCGGTCCTTCGATGGTGTGGGTGAGGCCGTCGGGATTAATGATTTGCCCACGGGCCGAAGATAACATGTAGCAGCCATGATTGGGGCTGTTACTTCTCTATGCCGCAGCATCCCTAAGAGTAGCGACACATCTTGAACTCTGACCATTGCTGGCAGCGATCACTGGTATCTCTCCTGAGAGGCAGGCTTCTCTCACAGATGCGCAGCGTGGCGCAAAGGCACACCCATCGATGACCTTGTCCAAGAGCGGCGGAGACCCAGGAATTGACGGAAGATGCCGCTCGCGGCGGCTTCCATGAACGGAACAGGCAAGCAGGCCCCGCGTATAAGGATGCGACGGTGACTTCACGATTTGACTCATGGTGCCGCTTTCCACGATCCGGCCCGCATACATCACTGCAACCCTGTCGCAGATTTCCGCGGCGGCTCCAATGTTATGGGTCACAAAAATGACCGCCATGCCAAGCTCGCGCTGGAGTTCACGCAACAGCAAAAGGATCTGAATTTGCACCGTGTTGTCGAGCGCGGTCGTCGGCTCATCGGCAAGAAGCACTTTCGGGCGGCAGGAGAGTGCAAGCGCAATCATGGCCCGCTGGCGCATCCCGCCTGAAAGCTCGTGCGGAAAAGCGTCAAGGCGTTGTTTTGCGGACGGGATACGCACGTGCTCGAGCATTTCGAGCGCACGCTTGCGGCCCTCGGCGCGGCTTACACTTTCATGCGCCGCGACGGTTTCGGCGATCTGCTGCCCGATCGTATAGACCGGATCCAGAGCCAGCATCGGCTCCTGAAAGATCATTGAAACAACACGTCCGCGTAAGGCTCTCAGCTCGCCAGGGTTCAACGTCATCACGTCCTGGCCACCGGCTGTGATCGATCCCGCAACAATGGTCTTGTGGGGAGGGAGCAGGCGCATGAGTGCGCGAAGCGTAACACTCTTCCCGGAGCCGGACTTGCCAATCAGCCCGAGCACCTCGCCTTCGTTTACTGAGAAACTAACACCATTCAGGGCGTAGACAGTGCGGCCTCCGGTAAAGCGCACATACAGGTTCTGGATGTTGACAAGTGTAGTCATGACAGTGCCGGAACTGCCTTGTGATGGTCTGTCGCCGCCTGGAAAGCTGAACCGAGTGCGACAAGGTTTTCGTCACCGAACGGCCTGCCGATAAGCTGCAGCCCTACTGGCAAACCAAGCGGCGAGCTCCCGGCAGGAACGACGAGTGCAGGAAGGCCTAGATAGTTCACCGGCCGCACGAAGCGGGTGACTGCCTGGATCACAGCTTCTGCGCCCGGCGCCCCGCCCACATCAGTCTCGTCGATCCCCGGCGCCGCCGACCGGGAGACAGGCGCAAGAATAACATCGATGTCACCGATTGCGGTTAGGTGCTCCTCAAGCGCGGGGCTACGCCAGCGAAGCGCCTCAAGATACTCGATAGCGCTGTAGCCGAGTCCATTCTCCAGGCGCGACCTCGTCAGAGAGGTGTAGTCCTCTGGCCTCGTTCTGAGCCAAGGCGCATGATAGGACGCGGCCTCGCACGCAACGATGACTTGAGCGGCGGCACTGAGCAGCGTCTGATCGGGAAGATCCACCTCGCGGATGGTGCAGCCCAGCGAACGCAATGTCGAAATCGCATCGTCCATTGCCTTTGCGACCTCAGGCGCAAGGTCATCGACATAGAAGCTTTTCGGAATGCCGATAATGAAATCGCGGGCGGGCCGGGCCTTGTGGTCTTCGCTCCACCCGATTGTGCTGTGCGTGGTGGCATCAAGCGAATCGGGGCCGCTGATTATCTGCAGGATAAGCCCGCAGTCTTCAGCCGAGCGGGCGAGTGGCCCGACTGTATCCAGCGTGTAGGAGAGCGGCATCGCATTGGCGCGGCTTACCCGGTTCGCTGTCGGCTTCAGCCCTGTCACACCGCAGAAATGCGCAGGCAGCCGGATAGACCCTCCTGTGTCGGAGCCGAGCGCCGCTGGGGTCAATCTCGCCGCTACGGCTGCTCCTGATCCGGAGGAGGAGCCGCCAGTGATGTGCCCGGTGTCCCAAGGGTTGCGCCCATGGCCGAGATGGGCGTTGTGCCCAGTAGGACCATAGGCGAACTCAGACATATGCAGCGCACCTAGATAAAGGGCGCCTGCATCCTCTAGCCGCCGGAGCGCAGTCGCTGTTGCAGGCGCGATCCATCCCTTGTGGATTTTCGAGCCGCACTCGGCAGGCTTTCCAGCGCGGTAATACATGTCTTTATGTGCGAGAGGGACACCGTGAACTGGTCCACGAACTTGGCCGCGTGCCAGCGCTGCATCGGCTTCAGATGCCGCTGTCAGGGCTTCCTCGGGATCAAACCGCACAAACGCATTCAGCCGGCTCTGCCATTGTTCGATCCGCGTTAGCAGCGACTTGGTCAGCTCAACGGAGGAAAGCTGCCGGTCACGGATGGCTGCTGCGGCTTCCGTGAGCGTAAGAAGAGCCGGATCGTTCAACGCCGCGTCTCCCCAAGCTGAACAACCATGAATGTCGCGGGCTCGATCTCAAGTGGCAATGCAAGATTTGCTTCCGAAAGCCGCTTGACCGCCGGCGCAATCGCGCTCGCAACCCGTTCCGCGGAGGCCGCCGAGAGCGGGACGCGAGTTGCGGCAGCGATGATTTGTACGCGTTCTGCCGTGATTTCAGGCATGTACGATCTCCCCTATTGGATTGTGGGCGGCGCGGCTGTGGCCCGAAGCTGGTTGCGACATGTGACAGGCTACCGAATGGCCCTTGCCTACAACGGAAAGCCGAGGTGCCACACGGCTGCAAACAGCCTCCGCGTAGGGACAGCGCGTGTGAAACCGGCAGCCGGGTGGGGGGTTGATCGGGCTCGGCGGATCACCTGTCACGGGCGCCTGCGTCGTGCGCTTATCCGGGTCTAGAGACGGCATCGCCGCGATCAACGCCTTTGTGTAGGGATGTTTGGTTTCGCTAAAGAGCGCTTCCGATGGACCGCTCTCGACGATCTCACCGAGATACATCACCATGACCCTGTCCGAGATGAATTTAACGACATCGAGATCGTGTGAGATGAAGAGATAGGTGAGGCCAAGCTGGTCCTTGAGGTCCGCGAGCAGGTTCAAGACTTGTGCTTCCACGGATTTGTCGAGCGCCGAGACCGCTTCGTCAAGAATCACCAGGCGGGGCGAAAGGGCCAATGCGCGCGCAATATTAACTCGCTGGCGCTGGCCTCCAGAAAGTTCATGCGGATAACGTGAGGCAAAACTGTTGGCATCGAGGCCGACTTTGCCGAGAAGCTCTCGGGCGATAGTGCTCGCGTCGCCCGGAGCAACCCCGTTCGCCTTGGGCCCGAACGCGACCGAGTCTCCGATTGTGATCCGGGGATTGAGCGAGGCGTAGCTATCCTGAAACACCATCTGCACTCTTCGCCGCAAGTCACGAAGGGAGAGCGTTTGCCTTATGAGCTCACCGTCGAAAATGATGTCCCCGCTATCCTGTTCAATGAGGCCGATGATGAGGCGAGCCAAGGTTGACTTGCCACAGCCAGATTCCCCGACCACGCCGAGAACTTCACCCTTTGCGATGGCGAATGAGACATCATCGACGGCGCGTACAACGGAGCCTTTACGCCAGGGCAGCTTCCCGCCCGGAAAGAAATGCTTTGTGAGCCCCCGTGCCTCAAGGAGCGGCTGCGCAGGACCTCCCACATCCGCAGCTGGTGTGAGTAGTTCAGCGACGGACATCGAGAGCGCTCCTCAGGCCGTCGCTTAGCAGATTGAAGGCGATGGAGACGATGAAAATCATGACGCCTGGAAGTGCCGCGACGCCGGGATTTGCGTAGATCGCGGTGCGAAGTGTGTTCAGCATTAACCCCCATTCGGGTTGCGGCGGCTTTGTCCCAAGTCCCAGGAATGAAAGCCCCGCTGCAAGGATCATGCATACGCTTATCAGGCTTGTGGAGTAGACGAAGACCGGACCAAGCACATTGCCGAGGATATGGACACGCATGATCGTAAGCGCGCTCCCACCCGATGCGCGCGCTGCGTCGACAAAATCGAGAGAGCGGACAGTCGTTGTCACACTTTCGGCAATGCGAAGAATTGGTGGTATGAAGACGATCGTCAATGAGACAAGGCTATTCACAATGCCGGCGCCAAGCGCGCCCGAGATGGCGATGGCGAGCAGAACCGAGGGAAAAGCGTAAAATATATCGGCGGTCCGCATGATGATCTGGTTGACGAATCCTCCCGCATAGCCGGCCAAAATACCGAGAGAACCACCTATGACAAAGGCGAGCGCTACGGGGGTCAGGCCGATGAGCAGGGAGAGCCTGCCGCCATAGATCAGCCTTGAGAGCATATCGCGCCCAAGTTCATCTGTTCCGAGCGGGTAGCCCGGTGTTCCAATCGGTTTGAGGCGGCGGATCATGCTACCAAGATAGGGGTCGGCCAATCCCAGATAGGGCGCAAAGACAGCCATCAAGACAATCGCAACCAATACAAGCGCGCAAGCGATGCTGAGCTTATCGCGTCCAAGGCGCCGCCCCACCCCTCTCCAATAGCCTGCTGCAATTTCAGGCGGCGCAGCAATCAGGATATCGGCGGGTAGGACGCTCATCGTCAGCTCCTTTTGATGCGAGGGTCGATCATCGCTTGGAGAACATCGACGATGAGATTGAGAAAGACGAAGAAGAGAGCGAGAACGAGAATCGTGCCTTGAAGGAGCGGGAGGTCGCGCTGAAAAATTGCCGAGTTTAATAGCAGCCCCGTACCCGGCCAAGAGAACACAGTCTCAATGAGGATGGAGCCGCCAAGCAAATAGCCCAGCTGGAGGCCCATGACCGCAATCGCCGAAGGAGCCGCGTTCCTTGCGACATGCTGGAAGACGCGTGTTTCAGGGAGGCCTTTCGCCCGGAGCGCCATTACGAACTCCTGCGATAACAGATCGGACACGAGCGCGCGCACCGTGCGTGTCACGATGCCCATCGGGATGACCGACATGGTCGCGGCCGGCAAGATGAGATATTGTACGTGCGCCCAATCCCAGGCCCAGTCCGAGGAGCCGCCGGGTCCTGCTCCGACGGCCGGGAGCCAGCCCAGCAGAACCGCAAAGATGATGACCAGCACCATCCCGAGCCAATAATGAGGGAGGGAAACGCCCGTAATTGCGATGAAGGTAATGGCCCGGCCAGGCCAGCGATCCTGGAAATAACCGCTAAGGAAGCCGAAGAGGATGCCAAGGGAGAAGCCCACGGCGGCCGCAGCGATTGCGAGCATAACGGTATTGCCGACAGCGCTTGAAACCTCTTCAAGGACGGGGCGGCCGGTTGCGATAGAGGTGCCGAGATCGCCGTGGAGCGCCTTCCACAGCCACAAACCGAACTGGTAGGGCAGCGGCTGGTCGAAGCCATACGCCTTACGCATCTGCTCTGCCAATTCCGCTGATGCGTCCGCGGGGAGAACGGAAACAAGCGGATCGCCCGGAGCAATATGCACGAGGAGGAAGCACACGAACGCGACCGACAACACCACCGGCAGCACAAGGACCAACCTCTTCGCAATATAAACAAGCATCGGCGGGTGCTCGCCCGTCCTCCCCTAGTTGACTGTCATCCTTGAGAAGTCGATGAACCAGCTTTTCGGCTGCACGAAGTTCTTGATCTTTGGGCTCAAGGCCCGAGGCCCGACATCATGCGCGACCCAAAGAAAGGCGGCATCGTCCACGGAAGCTTCGTGGAGCGCGGCAAGCGCCTTGTCGCGGGCGGCGGGATCGAAGGCGGTCCGAGCTTCTGCAACGAGCTGGTCGAATTTCGGATTGTTGATGAAGCCCCAATTATTCGAAACGGGAGGCGCCATTTTCGAGTTGAGGAAGCGAACCATGGCGAAGAAGGGGTCCATTGCCGCGTAAGTCACGTTGATTGCGTTCACGCCGCGTGCTGTCGAATCCTTTGCTCCCCTTCGCCAGTTCGTGAAGAGCGTGTTCCACTCGATAACGTCGAGTTCGACATCGAAATAACATTCGGCAAGGCTCTGCTGGACGAACTCGTTCATCGGCAAGGGCAGCATCTGCCCAGAGCCAGACGCGGAAGTTTGCGTTTTCACCTTGAGTTTATTCGTGGCCGAGAAGCCTGCCTCGGTCATGAGTTTGCGTGCGGCACTTGGATCGTATTTGATCTGGAACGTGGGATTTCCCCGCCAGGGATGGCCGGGTTCGAAGGTTCCCGTTGCCGGTTCCATAAGACCGCCCAACAGGCCGGTTTTCATGGCTTCGCGGTCAATGCAGAGATTGGCAGCTTTTCTCACGCGGATGTCGTTCCAGGGTGAGCCCTCAATGCGGCTGAACTGCCAGGGCCACACATGCGGCTGCTCATTGGCGTAGATGACGAAGCCTTTTTGTTTGAGTTGCGGGATTGCATCGGGAGCGGGCGCTTCGGCCCAGTCGATTTGGCCTGACAAAAGCGCGGCGGTGCGTGCATTCGGCTCCGGGATTGGCAACAGCACGAGGCGATCGACTTTGGGGATGCGCTTGGCATCCCAATATGCCGGGTATTTCACGAGTTCGAGCCGCTCGCGCGGGACGAATTTCTCCATTTTCCATGGACCCGTACCGGAAGCATCGCGCGCGAAGGCATCCCACGCTTGCTTCGCGCGTTCCTTCGGATCGGTAACGTTTGCAGGAATCGCGTCATACAGCTTTTTCCAATGCGCTGGGCTCGCCATGAAGAGGTTGGTGAGGTTGATCGGCAGCAAGCTGTCGGGCTGCGATGTTGTCAGCTCCACGGTCATCGCGTCGATCTTGCGGGCGCTTCTTAACGTGGGCATGCGTGACGCCGTAACGCCCACCTGACTCGCATCGTAATTCAGGGCGTCCTTATCGAAAGCCTTCGCGACATTCCACACCACAGCGTCAGCGTCGAAATCCGAGCCATCATGAAATTTGACACCGGACCGAAGCTTGAAAATCCATTTGGTTTTGTCGGCGGGATTGACGGTCCATTCGGTCGCAAGAAGCGGAATGACGGCGCTGGGCTTTTCGGCGGACGAGAGATCCCAGCCGGTAAGACCTTCATACATGGTATTGCCGGTAAAGCGATTACCCTCGAAGCCTTGATCAGGCTGGCCAAGCGTGCGCGGAATGTCCGCGGCAGTCATGGCAATGCGGACCACAGACTCTGCGTGGGCGGCGCCTGTCAGAGCAAGGCAGGCAAAAATGGCAAGTGCAATCGGCCTGATGAGTGTCAGCTTCATCGTCCCCCCTCGCATTATTAGCTTATCAAAAACTGTGCCACCGTAAGATTTCTCGATGTGGCTCGCACTTGCATCTGCGTCTGCCGCAACGAGTTGTCTGTGTCAGGACAGGGGACGCTTGATCTCGATTTCCACAAAGGCCATAGGTCCGCTTGAGCCATTCATGACGTCGTGAGTGACGCCTGCCGGCCTTTGATAAGCATCTCCTGCTTTCAGTTCGGCCTCTGTAACTTTAGATCCATCGTGCAACCGCATTTTCGAGCTCGTCAGCATTACAATGATGTAAGGCCAACCATGTTGATGCCAGCCGGTCGCGGCGCCGGGCGCAAAATCCCAGCGCGTTATTTTCACATCCTCATTGTCGGTTTGAACCGTTGGGAGCGCCGACTTACAGCCTTCAAATGCCATCGGGTCTCTTCCTCCAGCCACCGGGAAATCCGGTTCCGCTTTTACGTTAGTACACAGTCTGAATGTTGCGCAGTTTTTGTGCAGGGAGATTTTGTTAGACCTTCGGGACTTAGTATGCAGACTGCCTTTTATCTGAGCAGTCTGATTCAGCAGAACAGCGTCGAGAACGCACTTAACGTGGTCCGTCACTCAACGCTTACCGTGGTCAGATCCAGGAACCACGACTGAGGTGATATGAATCCTTTGACTTTCGGGCTCATCGCTCGCGGGTTCAGGTCATGCACGATAAAGAGAAACGGCGGATTATCCACGAGCCGCTCATGCGCCTTGCGATAGGCCGCGGCGATAACGGCCGGATCAGTCGAATTTGCAAGCTGGTCTAAAGCCGCTTCGAACTCATCGTCCTTCCAATGTTCAAAGTTGAAGCCATTGGGAGACCAGCTGGCGGCCGCAAAGTAACGAGCCATGATACCCGCGTCGGAGGAAGGCGAGCTGATATTCAGCGCCAACGCTCCCCGAAGCGAGGGGCTGTCGGGAAGCGAGCGTGCGCTTGTTAGCAAAAGCTGCCATTCCACCGTTTCAAATTCCACCTGAACACCGCAGGCTTGCTTCAGATTTTCCTGCAGAAATTCATTCATCGGCAAAGGCAGCATTTGTCCTGAGCCCGAGGGTGAGATCATCACCTTGAAGGATAGGGGCTTTTCAGGCGTAAACCCGGCCTGGGCGAGGAGAGCTTTACCTTTCGCCGCATCGAACGTGTAATGATTTGCGGGATTGCCAAAATTTGGATCGGCGGGCTTGAGCCATCCGGCCGACGGCTCTGCCAAACCGCTCAGCAGCGAAACCAGCCCTGGCCTGTCGATGCAGTAATTGAGCGCCTGCCGGACGCGCACATCTGCTAAAGGAGAGTCCTTGGCGCCGATATTGAAAAACCAAGGCCAAACATGAGGGTAGGATCCGGTCTTTATGACGAAGCCTGCGGATTTAAGAGAGTCGACGGCGTCCGCTGGAGGCACCTCGATCCAGTCGGCCTGACCTGATCTGAGTGCTGCGACCCTTGCCGTGGCCTCCGGGATGGGAATCAAAACAATGCGATCCACCTTTGCCTTCTTCGAGGCGTCCCAATATCCGTCCCAGCGGGCCAGATCAGCCTCCACCCTTGGAACCACCCGCGTTATCCGGAAAGGGCCGGTGCCTGCGGCGGGCAAGGTCGCAACTTTGGACCAGTCCTTGCCTGCTTTCTCGAATGAAGCTGGCGAGGTGAACAGGATATAGACCAGCATATAGGGGAAGTACGAGGCGGGGGTCTTGCTTGTGATCGCCACCGTGTAGTCGTCAATCTTCTGATACGAACTCATCTGCGGAACGCGCGCTCGCGTCATCCCCGATGCAGGTGGCTCATATTGGGGACTTTGCTGATTGAAATAGCGATCGAGATTCCAGATCACGGCATCGGCGTTGAAGTCCGAACCGTCGTGGAATTTCACCCCATGACGGAGATGGAAAACCCACGTCTTCTTGTCATCCTTGACCTGCTCCCAGGTCTCTGCAAGGCCAGGACGTAAGCCTGCCAGCTGATCCGTCTTTGTCAACTCCCAAAGGACAAGGCCTTCAAATACTGGGTAGCCCAGGAATTGCATCCCCTCGAAGCCGTTATTCGGCAGGCCTGTCGTCGTCGGAATATCCGATGCGGTCATTGCAATGCGCAATGTGCTTTCAGCGTAGACCGGGGAAGACGCGGTCATCAGGGCGAGGGCAAGCGTCAGGAAAAAGGGGGGAATACGCACCGGCTTCTCCAGGAGGAATTGATTGACCTGCCACGATATTGGCGATCTTCACGCAGCAAACTTCATGCCAGCTTGCGCTGAGCGGTTCACCGCCGCGAACGCCTGATCGAGATTTAGCGCCGCACATGGGCGGTGCACTATGCTACGCCTTGCAGTGCGCTTAAGCCGGATCAGTTCAGGCTCAATCCAATCCAGCACATGCCGGGACTTAACATCTAGTATTGGCTGTCATTGAAGAGAATTTGCTATCGAACGCAGGATCAGTGGTTTGAGGAAGCTTCGATAGCGGATCCGTCCCCAGGCGGCTGTCTACCGGAGGCACCACGGCAAGTCCTCATCGCCTCGAAAAACGGCGACCTCCTCGTTTCCCACTGAAATCCAAGCAGGAAAACGGCTGGGCTGTTTCTCGAGTGTGATCGTGCCTTCATTCGGAGGGACGCCGTAGAACCGCGGACCATTCAGCGACGCGAAGGCCTCCAACCGGTCAAGCGCCCGCTCTTCATCAAACACCTGCGCATAAGTTTGCAAGGCCGTTGGCGCAACGAACATCCCCGCGCATCCGCAAGAAGCCTCCTTGGCTCGCCTGAAGTGGGGAGCGGTATCGGTGCCAAGGAAAAAGCAACTCTCGCCGGAGGTCGCGGCCTTTCGCAGAGCGATCCGATGGTGCTCGCGCTTCGCTATGGGGAGGCAGTAAAGGTGGGGGTGTATCCCGCCTTGGAACATGGAGGTGCGGTTGATCGTCAGATGATGGGGGGTGATCGTGGCCGCGACCCGGGGCGCATAATGTCTTACGAGGTCCATCGTCTCCGACGTTGTCACGTGCTCAACCACTACCTTCAGACCTAGATGGCGCTTCAGCAGCGGGAGCAGGCTCTTGTCCATGAACGCACCCTCCCGGTCGAAGACGTCCACTTCTGGGTCCGTCGCCTCACCGTGTACAAGAAGCGGCATGCCGATTTTTTCCATCCTTTCGAATACGCGGGAGAGGGCTGGAATGTCGGTAACGCCATGGCCAGCATTGGTGGTGGCCCCTGCGGGATAAAGCTTGGCTGCAACCCAGACGCCATCAACATGGCCGGCTTCGATCTCGTCAGGTTGCGTGTTGTTGGTGAGGTAGCAGGTTATCAGCGGCGTGAAATGCGTCTGAGGTGGTAGCGCACGAAGGATGCGTTCGCGATAAGCGATCGCGTCTGCCACCATGCGCACGGGCCGCACCAAATTCGGCATGATGATTCCACGCGCGAACTGTGCCACCGTAAACGGCAGCACCGCTTTCAACATGTCGTCATCTCGCAGATGGACGTGCCAATCGTCGGGACGGCGTATGGTAAGCGTCCCCATCCGCGCAGCTAGTGTAGACGCATTCGCGGAGTCCGCGCGCGTCAAAGAACCGCCTCCGCGATAGCGGCCCGCATTACCGCCACCCCGTTCACGAAGTCCTCGATGTCCATTGCTTCGTTCGGATTGTGAGAGCCGTTCTCGTTCCGAACGAAGAGCATGGCGCTCGGAATACCGGCATTTGCAAACACCGCCGCATCGTGCCCAGCACCGCTCGCCATCTTGTTGTCCGGAAGGCCTAGGCTGACAGCCGCACGCTTCAGCCGCGCGATCCACCCTGAATCCATCATGGCGGGCTGTGACTCGACCCGCCGATCAAGCTTGAATTTCACTCCCCGTTCAAGCTCAACCGCCTCGCACTCGGAAAGGAAGCAGCGGTAGAACGCCTCCATGGTCTCGACGTTCTGACTGCGCACCTCGAAACTGAAGCGAACTTTTCCAGGAATGCGCGCAATAGCATGCTCCTCGGGATCGGTGCTGAGGATGCCGCAGGTAACCACAAGATCCTCGCCTCGCTTGAGTCCCACCTCCCACGCACGATCCAGGCGGCGAATTAGCTCAGCCGTTGCGAACACCGCATCATGCCGAAGCTCCCTCGGCACGGCGCCAGAATGCCCCGATTTGCCGAGGCATTCGATCATGCGATGCCGGACATTACCCCGAATGCCCGTTACAATCCCAATTGGGGTCTCCCTGGCGACAAGCACAGGCCCTTGCTCGATATGAAGTTCAAGCCAGCCTGCTAGCGACTTGGCGTCCACCAAGGGTTCTCCCTTCCTGACGCGATCAACGTCAACGCCCACATCCGCCATGCAATCCAACATAGTCTGGCCGCTGGATAAGTCCCTCGCTGACAGGTCAGTACGAGTAAGACCACCGAAGAGCGCAGTTGATCCGATATAGGCCTTGCCGAAGCGCGCACTTTCTTCGCCGCGGAGACCATATAGCTTCAGGCTCTGCTTCGGGGTGCGGCCTTCTTCGACGAAACGAGCCAGAACCATCAGGCCGGCGACGACGCCAGCCGCCCCATCGTAGTTTCCGCCTTGCGGGACAGAATTGAGGTGCGAGCCCAATGCGAGCGACGGTAGCGTAGGGTCTGCGCCTTCCAATGTCACGACGAGGTTCGCACCGGCATCACGCCCGGTCTGTAAGCCAAATGCCCTCGCCCTTGCCTCTATGATATCGAGCGCAGCGGATTCCTGGTCACTATAGGCCAAGCGCGTGATGCCGATCCCACCGGAGGTTTGCTTGCGCAGTTCATCGAAGAGTTCTTCGGCGAGAGCATGGTCATTCGCGGACGGCGAGGAAGTTTTGGCTTTTGCTGCTTAGTTCGCTGTCATGGAGAAGCATCCACCCATGCGAGGTCTGCCTCATCGGATTCTTCGATCACAACACCGAAGGTCAAATCCGAGACGCGCGGGATTTCCCTACGAATGCAAAAAGCTTTCAGGTCTTCGATGATGGTGATCATGGCCGCCGGCTGCAAAAAGGTGGCCGTTCCGACCTGCACCGCAGTTGCGCCTGCCAGCATGTACTCGACTGCATCTTCAGCGGTTGAGATGCCGCCGCAGCCAATGACGGAA
>CAWFHI010000004.1:0-118779 GCA_963815605.1 uncultured Alphaproteobacteria bacterium
GGTCTCTACTATTTGCGCTAAGGTGCGTATTGTCCGTCGCTCGCCTTCTGCAAACCAATCAGAGGGCGAAGGAAGCCGTGGATTTACTTCAGCCTATCTATGATCGCATTCCGCAGGGCCGCAATTCCCGTGATCTTCGAGACGCCCGAGCCCTTCTCGAAGAGCTCAAGGCGCAGCCCGAATACTCGATCAATCATTAAATGATCGCGCATTCATCCTCTTTGCCCGCCGTCTCTCTCATCGTTTCGTTTTGACGGCTTTTTAACGCTGAGCAGATCTCTCTCTAACGCCATCTCCTCATACTCCAGTGAGAAACAAAGTGTAGGAGCTGACAATGTCCCAGACATATCAGTCAATCGATAGGGGCGCCGTCAAAGAGGCGGTATCAACCCAGCGCCGCGCGCGGGATCTTTCCTTTGCGTTTGTAGCCCTAACTCTGTTGCTCGTGGGTTTGGTCTTTATCGGTGCTTCCCTGTATTTGGGCATCGCACCGGAGATTCCTGATTTCAGTGTCTATCCCATGCCTTGAGTTAGAGCTTCGGCCGGGAAAACCGGACCGGGGCTTTTGCGTTGCCGCTGTAAATGTGCATCGTGAGCCGAAGCTAACGGTGTTGCTCAACCCGCGCCGCACTCTCATGACCTTCATTCGTGTTCGCCGCAGTACGCGGCGCAGCCGTCGCCCGATTGTCTTCCTGCTGACCTGCTCCCCAACGTGCCCCCGTTCATAAGTAGAGTCCGTTCTGGTTATGCCCCTTTGCAGGGCAGGTTGCAAACTCGATGGGTGTGAGCCCGTGAAGGCTCGTGTGGGGTCTTTTGGCATTGTAGTCCTGACGCCATCGTTCGATGATGTGGCGCGCTGCAGCCAGGCTCCGGAACAGGTGTTCGTTCACACACTCATCGCGGAAGCGCCCGATAAAGCTTTCTGCAAAACCATTCTGCATCGGCTTGCCGGGGGCAATGTAGTGCCAGCCGATCCGATGCTCTTCCTGCCAGGCCAGGATCGCATTCGAGGTAAGCTCGGTGCCATTGTCGCTGACGATCAGACACGGAGCGCCGCGCAGCTCTGTGATCCTGTCAAGTTCCCTAGCAACACGGATGCCTGAAAGCGAGTTGTCTGCAACAAGCGCCAGGCATTCCCGGCTGAAATCGTCGATGACCGCGAGAATGCGAAAGCGGCGGCTATCGGCAAGCGCATCGGAAACAAAATCCAGCGACCAGCGCTGGTTTACCCCTTGCGGCAGCGCCATTGGCGCCCGAGTCCCCAAAGCCCGCTTACGCCCGCCGCGCTTTCTCACTGTCAACCGTTCTTCCTTATAAAGCCGGTAGAGCTTTTTGCGGTTGACCCTGATCCCTTCCCGGCCAAGCAACAAATGCATACGCCGGTAGCCAAAGCGGCGGCGCTCTTGCGCCAGTTCGCGAAGCCGTTTGCGAACAGCCTCATCGCTTTCTCTCTTTAAGACGTAGCGGTAGGTCTTCGGCGCAAGCCCGATTAGCGCGCAGGCTCTTGCCTGCGAATAACTCTTCCCTTCGATCGCCCAGCTCACGGCGCTTCTCCTTGCTCCGGGCGTTAGAAGTTTTTTCCGAGAAGCTCTTTCAACGTGGCGATGTCCAGCATCGATTCCGCCAAGAGCTTCTTCAGTTTCTTGTTCTCGTCCTCGAGCGTCCTCAAGCGCTTCGCTTCCGAGACGTCCAGGCCCCCATATTTGTTGCGCCAATTGTAGAAGGTCGCGTCCGAGATGCCGTACTGCCGGCAAATCTCAGCCGCCGATAAGCCCGCCTGATGCTCCTTCAAAATCCCGATGATCTGCTCTTCTGAAAATCGGCTCCGCTTCATGTCCGTCTCCCGTCTGGCGAGCGGACCCTAACTTAAAATCGAGGGCATTTAAGGGGAGCAGGTCACTTGCTATCTCTTTGATTTAATTGGCGCACCCGACAGGACTTGAACCTGTGACCCAAAGATTTGGAATATTGTAGTGCAACAACAGCGTGTAATTCCAGGCAATACCTACTGATTATAAATAATGTGTTAACACAGCATGTTACCTCAAAGCCTCTATCTCCCGATATTCCCGATCATTCCTAATCGTTGCACTTGATAGCGGTTTTTGTGATTGCTAGGTGATTGCTAGAAGCGGCCAGCAATCACCGGACAGCACGACCATGGACAGAATTAGCGAACAGGATATCGACCGGCTGAAGCCACGGCGGCGCGAAGACGGAACGCTTGCCGATGCCTTCATTTGGGATGGCGAACAAACCGGCTTCGGCGTGAAGGTAACGCCAGCTGGCAAGAAGGTCTTTATCGTTCAATACCGCATCGGCGGGCGTGCGGGGACAACGCAGCGCGTCACCATAGGCGCTTACGGCGCGGTCACGCTCACCAAAGCCAGGAGGCAGGCTGAAGACATGCTTGCTAAAGTTCAACTGGCGAAGAATGATCCCAGCAAGCAAGCACCTGCGGAGGTCGCGCGGGCCGTCAAACGGGCCGCTCAACAGGTTTATGCAGCCGGTACCCTCAAAGAAGCCATCGAACGCTTCCTAGTAGTTGAGGGGCAACCGACGCAGTATTGGCTGTGGAAGCGGCAGCGGATGCTAGGAACCGATCTAAAGGGGCTTCACGGCAAGTCCATCAAAAAGATTACCGCATCTGAGCTTATCGAGATGTTTGACACCGTGAGGCAGAAGAACGCTTCTCGGCACAGCCTTCTGTTTCGCGACCTACGGCCGTTCTTTCGGTGGGCCAAGAAGCGCGTCCCTCTTGAGCGCAACCCCATGGAGGATGTTGACGCCCCTAAACCGGCAAAGCCACGGGATCGTAAGCTTGATCCTCATGAGATAAGGGCCTTCTGGCATGCTTGCGACTACCTCAGATGGCCCTTCGCATCCATGTTCAGGCTTCTGCTTCTGACGGGAGCACGGCTTGAGGAAGTCGCCGCCATTCAGTGGCGCGAATTAGATGATGCTGGGCTATGGGTGCTGCCAGCAAAGGAGGAGTTCACATTCGAACGGCCGCGCCGTGATGGCACGGTACTTGTTCAAGGCCGTACCAAGAACACGCGGGCACACACAGTTCCGCTCGTTCAGACAGCGGTTAGGCTACTTGATCAAGTAGAGGTGAACCAAATCAAGGCCGAAAAGAAGTACCCACTTGAAAGTGACTTCGTTTTCAGCACCACAGGCCGCACACCGCCATCAGGAGAGTCCAAGGCAAAGAAGGCGCTCGATACGGCTATGCAAAAGGAGCTGGGCAAGCGCTTCAAGCCATGGCGCTTGCACGACCTTCGCCGCACGTGTGCTTCAGGGATGGAGGACGCTGGCATCGCCACGAATGTGGTCGAAACAGCGCTCAATCACGTTAGCGGCACCAAGGCGGGCATCGTTGGCGTGTATCAGCGCGCGGAGCACAAAGAGGCTGTAAGGGCTGCATTCGAGCGCTGGAGCGAGCGGGTAATGGAGATTGTGGGCAGTGGGGATTCGCCCACAAACGTTGTGCCTTTGAGAAAACTTGGTTGATATCAATCAACAGCTACAATTACACTTGCAGTTTGTGCTACAGCAACATTAGCAATATTCATATCAACATTATCAGATTATAGTTCCTTCCTTACTATATCTTGCTTCAAATATTGAACACTATTCTTGCGCTTATTGAGCTTTCGGCGGCGCATCCGAGTAAAAAAGTGCTCAGGGTGCCGGAAAATCTCTTGACAAGGTGGGCGACCGGACTAACTCTCAGTTGTTGCTCGGATTTCCGGCACTCAACCAACATTAAATAGGAATGCAATTTTATGGAAAATATTTCCACACCGGCATGGCCGGTAAGAATGAGACGTCCCCTCACCTCGAAATATCTCAATGACGTGCATGGAGTAGTGCAAAAGCCGCAAACTTTGGCGCGTAAAGCGGTAGAGGGTACGGGACCTGCTTTCAGCTTACTCGATGGCGTACCCTACTACCTTAAAGAGGATGTTGATGCTTGGGTTGAAGATCGTATGTCATACCCTACTACCTTAAAGAGGATGTTGATGCTTGGGTTGAAGATCGTATGTCAACATCGGGGCAATCCACGGCAGGCCACAAAGAGAGCGGTGCAAGAAAGCCTCGTAAGCATTCGAATGAAGTAACGCAAGCGGCTTAGCTGCTTGCCACTGAAGTGCGTATGTGCGTCTAGTTATTTTGCGTCTATTTATACACTCAACTTTAGCAAAGAAGAGAACATTCAAAATGTTTAGGAAGTCAAAGCCATATTGCAAATAGGTATTACCACAATGAAATATTTACCTCACTTATCTGTGCCAAACCACAAATCACTACTGGATAAAAATAGTCTAGACGCTAAGGATCGTCGCCATTTTGAAAAGATTGAGCAAGCAACAATACTAGAAAGGCTTGCGGCAACGCATCTGGAATTAGCAATCCGCTTAGGCTATTTTCGCGCATTGTCTGTCTTTCCTAGCTGGGACGATGGTATGCCATGTATGAAGAATTGGCGGAAGCGTTCGACACTTAACAAATTAGAGATCGAAAAGCTTTTTAAAGGATATCCCGGTGCAATGCCGACATTGGACCTTGAGAAAAGCCGCGTTGTAGTTTTTCAATGTAGCTTAGCCCTAGATGGAGAGCGCAACTTTAAAGACTTGTGCTCTCATACGCACCGCAATACTAGCGGCCTGCAACCAATATTGCAGCATATTATTGAGCGTGACCCCAGCTCTAACTTGGACTTGAAAGATTTGAACCCGTGGATTGCTGAGGCACCAAGCGGCGATAAGCTCTATTACTTCCACACGCCACACCCGCTCCCTTCCGGCGATCTACTGACGGTGCCGGGAGTGACAGTCCGATGCACAGGTGATTTTGTACCGTGCCCCGGCGCAAAGCGTGCGGACTTGATGGAATGGAAGGAGCTTAAGGCAAACTCGCGTTACGGGGGCTTCAGCAGTATTCCGCTGGGGCTCAGTGCATACGTTGAAAGTAATGTTGCATCTAGCGTTAAATAATTATTAATTAATTGCAAAGGTGAGATTATGCCTCTACACAAAATTAAAAAGAGTAGCCCCGGCAGGCTACTCTCTAAAGCAATTATCGAAGCAAATTTGACTGTTTATAGGTACCAAAGCACTGCCTCCAGCGCAAGCCATATCTACAACGGAGGCTCGCATGTTCTTTAATGATAAACCGAAGTCATCTTCAAGAGCTAGAACACTTGATGAAATCCTAGAACAGCGCTCAGATGTCCACAGTTCGCGAGCTACTTCGGCTAACGCCACCAAGTTAAGTCCTTACACACCGCCGTCCGGCTTAGTAGGCGATATCGCGCAGTTCATCTATGCCGCTGCACCGCGCCAAGTCCCTGAAATCGCCCTTGCAGGTGCAATCGGCTTAATGGCGGGTATTGTAGGCAGAGCATACAATGTGTCAGCAACTGGCTTAAATCAATATGTAATGATGCTCGCAGGAACAGGCACCGGCAAAGAAGCGATGGCGCGCGGTATCTCTAAGCTTCTAACATTCATCGAAGGCAATATTCCGGCTGTAAGGGGTTTTCAAGGTCCGGCAGCAATCGCTTCCGGACAGGCATTACTCAAGTATCTGAACAAGTCGCCAACGAAATGCTTTTTGTCGGTCATCGGTGAATTTGCCTATAAGCTGCAACAAATGAGTGTAATAACTCCAACTAACGCTGAGGCGATGTTAAAAAGCGTACTGCTCGATTTGTATAATAAATCTGGCGAAAATGACATATTGCAGCCTTCTATTTACTCCGACAAGGAAAAGAATACGGAATCTATACAAAGTCCTGCCGTGTCGATTCTTTGCGAAAGTAACCCCAGTTCTCTATACGATATAATAGACGATAAGGCTATTACGAATGGTCTTTTACCGCGCTTTCTATTAATTGAATACGATGGTAAGAGGCCGCCACTCAATCGTTATCATGACAAAGCTGTTCCACCGGAAGGGTTGATAACAAGGCTAAATGAGCTAATAGTGCATTGTTTTGATACAATGCGAGAAATGGACAAATCAGTTAATAGAGGCAGAGCAATTGAAGTTAGGCTTGATCCTGAAGCAGAAGCTATAGCTAATGAATTCGATTTGTATGCCGATGAACAAATCAACGATACAAGCAATGAGGTGGTGAAGCAACTATGGACTAGAGCCCATATCCAACTTCTGAAACTCGCTGCATTGATTGCTGTTGGTGAAAAACCATATATGCCCACAGTCACAGTCGAACATATCACTTGGGCTGAAAACATTATAATGCATAATATTGAAAAATTGAGTGATCATTTTGAAAAAGGCGAAGTAGGTGGCAATAATGAAGAAATCAAGCAACAAAATGAAGTCAAGAGGGTAATTAATGAATATATTCGAGCAGAGGTCTATGTTAGTGTGAAAAAATACAATGTTCCCAGCAGTATAGCCGAGGACAAAGTCATCACTTATAGATACTTGCAAAATAGAACAGGCGGATTAAGCGTTTTCAAACATGACAGGATTGGAGCCACAAAAGCACTTCAGCGAGCCGTAACTAACCTAACTGATAGCGGTTACATTCAAGAGATTCCAAAGAACCAAATGGCTAAGACGTACGATACATCGCAGCGAGCGTTTTCAGTTAGTGACTCAGCTTCGATTACGGCAGGCCGGTAGGTTAAGGGCCGGTTTGAGGCTTGTTTAAGTGCTAACATATTGAGTTTGCTAGCTGTTTAAGGGTTTAAAGAATTTAAGGGAAAAGGGCCTCCCCCCCCATCTTCGGGGCGGTCCTACATAGCTCTCTCTTTCTCTCTCTTATGCCCTTAAACTCTTCAACTCTTAAACAAATATAAGAAAGAGTAGTAAAACCAGTGGTTTGTAGGGTCGATCTTGTTTAAGGGTGCCGTAAACGGCGTAAAACAGCGCAGTACGGCTTCCGGCCCGGATTGAGTGCGCTGTGGGCATAGCGTCGAACCTAATTTTGAAAGGAAGAGCACGAATGTCAAATGAACAAGCATGGACTGCATTGCAACGAAGGCTTGTAACTGTAGCTAGAGCTGGCAAAGCGAATAAACGAACTACAGTTACAGCAGTTACCTATTGTGGGCATACTTTCGAGATTGACTTTGACGTTTCCCCTCCCATCAGGCGTAAAGGTAGGAATCCGCGTAGGCGTAATTATTTAGCTGAACTTGAAACTAATTATGAAGGATGATTGAACATGAAAACAACGAAAATTAAACGCACTAAAAGGAAAGCCGTGAAGCTTAGTACGAAAGCTGCAATGGCAAAGATCAAGAAGCCAACTAGACAAAAGAAGTTTGGGAATTTGCACTAATTAATGAAAAAGGGAATATTGAAATGACAAATGATAAATGGACTAAGCTCGAAGACAAAATTTATAGCGCGGCTAAAACAGCAAAATCTAATAAGTATATTATTGATAGTGACGTAGCACCGCCAACTGTTAATAAGCCTTTGCGCAAGATCGAGAACTGTGGGCAAACTACTGCTGTAAGTGCCAAAGCAAAAGCCAATGGAAAGAAAGCTTTAGTTGTTACTGCTGAAAAGCCTTGGCCCTCTGCACACTGTGGGCAATTAGCTGCATCTAAGAAACATGAAATTGCTATCAGAGGACAGAAACCTAACTTTGAGATTGATTTAGACGTTGTCGAACTAAAGCGTGCTGATACAGGACGGGAGCAAAGCGGACGATGGGTTAAAGGACAAAGCGGCAATCCCACTGGTAAGAAATCCGGCACGAAAAATCGTGTTAGCTCTGCAATGCGTGAAGTCGTTCTTGCTGAAGTTAATAATTATGCGGCAGAAGTCCTTGCTCGGATAAGGGACAAGGACCCGACTGCATGGGTAATGATAATGTTACGCTTTGTACCTGCTGAACTTGTTCTCAAGCTCGAAAGCGGGAAGCACATTGATTATAGTGAATTGGATGACAGTGAACTAATGGAGTACATTGAAAAGAGGGACAAGCATCAGCAAATCACTAAAGTCTTAGATCGACATGGTGGCGCTGAACATTAAATCCAGCTGTACTAGATAACACAGAAGGGAGACCTTGAAATGTTTCACTTACTTATCCTGCTAATGATAATTATCTTACTGCCACGAGCGCTGGCAGTCGTATATGTTAATTTAGATGAATACGGAGTGTTTATACTTAAAGCTTTTGGAGTTTTGATACTGCTGTTTGTGCTGGTTTTTGTTTACGAAGAGGCTATCGACAAACCAAACGGTGTGCTCAAGTTCGCTACTGCGCAGAGAAGTAGAATAATCTTTGAAAGATATCAGCCAGAAATAGAAGCAAATCGAAATAGGTGAGTCACGAGTATTGCATAGCATATTAGCTATAACATTGAAATGGATATTACCCGATGCAAATTCGGATTTTTGACAAAAGAACGCTCATTGTAAGCAACGCAGAGTTTCATTTCATGATTAGCCGTGCATATGATAATGCACCAATTACTCAAGTGAAGGAAGTGATTGCATATCGCAAGAACCGCCGTCATTGGATCATTCTTAAGGGCACTGCCATTCAAAAGTGAATTAACGCAATGACTGTAGACAAATTAACAAAAGCACTTCAATCAAGGCTTGTAAAAGATGGGTTGCGAGCTATTGCGGGTAATATTCCTGATAAACGTTATGCAGCTTATGCCTCGCTAGCGCTCGCCTATATCGAGTCGCTAGAGAAAGAGCTTCGCGAGTGCGAGGCCGCCCATCGGCTGCAATGACCTCGAATCGCCCGGACGTTCCGCGACACACAGCCGAAAGCACAGGGACCGGTGTGGGTAGTAGCCCCGGCTATTCCAGCCGTCCTGGAAGCGATGCAGTCAACCGGCAGAATGGTAGCGCTCCTGTCGCGTCCTTCGCCAAAACCCGCGATTTTTGCGCTGCAATCCCGCCTACAATCGCGTATGCCTCACAGGATGGACCGGAAGGCCTCTCTCAGACTCGAAACGGTGCCGGGAGTCCTGAGATAGCGGGTAAGGCTTTCGCGGCTGTACGGGCTAACCTCACACGTTCTAGGGGCTACAATCTGTGGGCAAGATAGGGTGTGGCGGCCAGCGTCCCGGCTCTTAGCGCGTTTCGCTTCCGAGAATGATGATCGAACTTGCTAATGCAGGGTGAGGCAAATTTGCAACATATGCGCAAGAATTAACCAACCGGCACAATTTCCGAAAGGGACCGGTAGTAGGAAGGAACTTACTTCGCGAATTTGCCGTTGTCATCCGGGGTAGGGAGGAAGCGCCCAATGGCAGAGGACATACCGGCCTTTTGGGTTAAGCGCGCCAAGGAAACCCTTGAGCTGGCGCAGTCAATGAAGCATTTCGAGACAAAGCGGGAGCTGGCGCTCATCGCGCTGAGCTATGACCGGCTGGCGCGTCATGCGGCTATGCGCGCGGGCATGAGCAAGGATCAACTTAAACGGCTGATAGAAGCCAGCGCAATTCCCCTATAGCGCACCACGCCTCCAGCCTTGGCGCTGCACGACTTCAACCTAAAGGGTGGTCAACTCTTCAGTGCCGATTGACACGCTGTTCGCGCTGCGAAGGCTTCAAAATCAGCCTAAGAGACGAACGGGACCGGGGCGACAGCGCTAAGGGCCGGCGTGGAAAGGGTGATCGTGACGTGGGCGAGGAGGCTTTAGGACACCACAACGATACGTGGCTGGGGGATCGGGAAGCCACCTATCGGGGCTGACGCCTCTTTTCGACGAGGCGCCAGCTAACTGTGCGCGGGACAAGCTGCTATCAGAAGCCGCAACCACAGCCCCCGCCAAAGATCCCGCTTAAAATGGGAAAACCACAGCCCCCCGCCACAGCCGCCGCCACAGCCCCCGCCATAGCCTGCGCCAAAGCCCGCGCCAAAGCCCGCGCCATGGCCTGCGCCATAACCATAGCCAGGATAACCAGCTCCCGCGCCCCAGCCCGTCGCTGCTAGGCCAAGGCCAAGGCCCCATGGCCGTCCCCAGCCACCGCCCCAATAACCCCGGCGCCAGCCCGCCCGGTGCCATCCTGCGCCGTGCCACCGCCCGCCCCAGCGTCCGCCATGAAAGCCAGCCCGGTGGAAACCTACCCGGCCCACACCAACACCGCCGCGAATGCCGCCAAAGCCGTGACCAAAGCCACCGCGAATGCCGCCGCCGCGAATGCCGCCGCCGCGGAAGCCGCCGTAGGCTCTCACCTGAATGAGGCCGTTATCACCTTTTGTAACTTGGTTATAGATTTTGCCGCTCTCAGGAGCTGCGGGAACTGCTGCCGCGCCGTTTGGGCTTATAAGGCATAAGCCGAGAGCGGCTGCCGCGCAGGCTGCTATGTGTACTTTTTGCATAACGGGACCTACTTCCTGTTTTGGGTCCGGCCAAGCACTCCCATTGCTCTGCCAGTTTAGGGTTGCACCCGTTAACAGAAAGTAATTATCATCAGCACATGCAGCGTTCGAACCGCCAGAGAGGAAGGCAAGGAAGGCGGTCTGGGCTCCTAAACCCTCCGCCAGCCCCAAAATTTGCCAAGCTACAGCCATCTTTCTAAATTTCCGCTCGCCACACACCCGCCAGAGCTTCTGCCCGCCAGCGGCCTCCTACGAGGCTCTGAGGCCTATGTCCGTGAGACATAAGGGTTTCTGGGCCGCATTGCCGCCTTGTCCCAAGTGCGCAACAGATTGCACGTTCGAGAGTTCTGCTCCAGTCAAGGAACCGTTAACTCCTGAGCAGAATGATGACCATATGACCGATCCGAACGTCCCCTTCATAGTCCGCCGCGCCAGGCTGCTGCTTGGGATGACCCAAGCCGAATTTGCCATGCTCTATGGCGTAGATGAAACGGCAGTCGCTCAATGGGAAGGCGCCCTTGCCCGCCCCAACCATCAGATTTGGGAGCGCCTCCGCAACCTCACTTTGAGGGCAAGTTCATCTCTTGATGACCGCCTGGTGAGGGCATCTCCGATTTATAAGTACATTGTAGATATCAAGGACCTCACCCGTCCCGTCGTAGCCTCGAAGGGCATCCTCGAAGCCCTGGAAGCCGTGGGCGCTTCCAAGGACATGGACCCGCCTGCCGGCATTGCAGAACTGTCCCGCAACAGCCCTGATTACAAGGCAAGCGCTGTTCGCGCCGTAGAGATCATTCAGGCAGACCCAAGGTGGCTTCGGGGTGATATCGTCTACGGGGAGGTCCACTGCGTTTCGGTCCCTCTTGGCAATGTTTGGATAGACGGTATGATTGCGCCTCTTCCGGATCGCCTTGCCGCCCTGCTAGAGTTTGCGCCCTCAAGGCGCGGCGCTGCCGAGGGTTTCCGGGTTCACCTTGTGCAATTGCAGGACCCGTCTTTCAACCAGCCCGGGCCTTTCGGCTGAGCTACCCCAAAAGGGTGAAAGTGCGAGGCGATCACTCAAGCGGAAGAGGCCCGCTGCGGCTTGGCCGGGCAGCAGGCCTTCAAAAGGGCTTGCATTAGCTGTTCCGGCCGCGCGGGTTTGATAATAACATGTGCCTCCGGCCAGTCTTGCTTGAGCTCCTCGAATTCGCTCCGGCCCGTATGAAAGACGATGCCCGCTCCTTTCCCCCTAAGAAGCGAAGCTGCGGGAAAGACAGGTCCATCGCGCAGCCACACGTCAAGAAGCCCGCAACACAGGTCTTCTGCCTTAGCCAGTTCAACCGCCTCATTGACCGTCCTTGCTGGCCCCACAACTTCAGCGCCGGCATTCCTTGAGTGAGCTGATGATGTCGAAGGCAACAACAGCGTCGTCCTCAACGACCAAGACTTTCGCGCCTGCGAGTGGTTTAGCGGAAGCGGCCATGCTACGCCTCCAATGGATCATAACTGAGCACGTAGGCATGATACATACTGATACAGTTTTTGGGAATTGATTTGGCAACCATCCGATTGGACTAGACCGCAACCTAAACCGTTGTAGCCGTGCACGTATGGCACCGTCACGTCCACGAGCATGTTGCGGTTTGGCAGCACACTGAAAAAACCGCTAAACTCCGCGATCATAGCCTGGAACTTGCTTTGCAATTTGCAGTTCTGATGTAAGTGGGGAGGGAGCGAACCGGTGGACAAACCCCTATCTTTTTGGATGAAGCGCGCTGCAGAAGCAAAAGAACTGGCGCAATTGCTCAACGATCCCGAGACGAAGTGCGAAATGGAATGGATTGCCCGCGCCTACGAGCGGCTCGCCAATTATGCGGCTGCACACCTCAACTCGATCGCCTTAGTTCAACCGGCTGCCAGGAGCAAGCGCGATGCCCCGGTAGTGGGAGAAACCGTTGCGCTTGATGCGCTCGATGTTGAAGCCTGATAGGCGCCGGCCAAGGGCCACAGGCGAAAGTGCATCAAGGCCTTTCTGCTCCGCCCATGCCCCGTAGGCAGTCCACAGCTCGCTTGCCGGAGTTTCCGCTTCGGGCATCGTGGCCGTGCACGACTTCAGGAAGATGGCAACCGGGTCACCCTTCTTGCCAGGGCGCATTTTAGGCAGATGAGCAGCCGTGATTTCAATAGGTCTGCTCCGCTCATCTTCCGGCATCTTCCGTGCGAGTGATGGGGCAGCGCGGCCAGTCGCGGCGTAGAGGCCAAACCCGGACCCCAGCTCCAGAAGGGCAGCGATCAAAAAGGCCATGGCATCGCGAACGGTGCCGGGGTTTAGGCCTGTGAACCTGCCAAGCGCTTCAGCTTGGGGATCTGCGCTGGACAGAGCTGTCCCAAGGTCAATGCCGGAGAGTTTGGAAGCCAATTCTCCGTCGCGGAGGCGCAATCTCTCCGCTTCTTCCGCTGTGGCGAGTTCGCCAGCCAGCTTTTCATACTCTCCGCAAAAGCTCCGCTGCGATCCTGTCATTGCGCCCGTGCACTGCGTAGACGCACCCCAAAGCTTACTCTGGCGTTTACCGGATAATTCAGCTTTGATCGTTCCGCTAGGTCTCAACTCGCCAAGGACCTTGAGCCGCCGCCGCATATTCTCCTGTTCGGATTTGAACTCTCCATAGCGGGCCTTCACAGCTTCCGCCCCGCCTGTCTGTGACGAGCGGGCAAGGGCGTAGAGGCCAATTTCCGAGGCGAAGCTGTAGCAGGAGAAGACCATGAACAGGACGGCGCTAATGACGGCCCTGCTTCGCTGGCGCGATGCAAGTGCCGCTGAGATTGCGATTGGCAAGATACTCTTGAACGCATCGGCAGCTCCGCCAAGCGCGCCGTAAAGCAACCCTTCATCACCGGACCCGCCCAAGTGCCGCCCGAACTTGTATGCGCACAAGATGGAGATGACTGAAAGCACAACGGCAAGGGCCGAGCCGGTGATGATCCTGAGAGTGTGCATGTTTCCCGTCTTCCGCTGTCTTATCTCATGATTCCACTATTTCACTAAATCACTAATTGACGAAACAGTTAGCTGATGATACGGGTAATTTATGAACAATTCAACCATTGCGGGAAAAGGCATGCGCATCGTGGCACTAGGGCAAGGCAAAGGGGGAACCGGGAAAAGCTGCGCAGCGATCAATCTCGCGTGCCAAGCGGTGGCGGCGGGCACGAAAACGGCGCTTGTCGATATGGATGCCGAACAAGGTACGGCCTCGAAATGGGGCAAGCGGCGGCAAACCGGCGCTCCCTATGTGACAGAGGCGAACGCCGTAACTCTTCCGCCTTTGCTCGCGAGGCTGCGAGCGGAAAGCTATCACTGGGTGTTCCTGGACCTTCCTGGCCGGGATTCGCCGGTATCGAGCGCCGGGCTTATCGCGGCGGACTTGATCCTTGTTCCCGTGCGTCCGTTCGATATCGACGTTGAAGCCAGCACGAAGGCCGTCCAGGCTGCCAAGCGGGCAAAGCGTCCTTATTCCTTCCTACTCAACATTAGCCCGCCCCATGCCGAACGGAAGCGTGCCCGGCAATTGTCGGAAACCCTCACGTCTCTTGGGCACGCCGTTTCGCCGGTTGTTATCGTGCAGCGAAACATAGTCCCGGACTCCATTGCTATCGGGAAGTGCACTTGTGAAGCGGAACCTTCCGGCGAGAGCGCGCGCGAATTTGCCGAACTGTTCAACTGGATTACGAAGGAAATCACATGAGCAAGAAACCAGGAAATATAACCGCTGAAACGGCAGCCGCGCTCGCTGAAGATGCAATCCACACTAATATCGCCAAGGCCGCGCCGCGAGTAACTGGAGAGAAGAAAACAAATATAACCTATTTTGTAAGCCTCGCCACTCATAAGCGGCTCAAGCAACACGCGCTTGATAACAATACCAGCCTTCAGCAAATCTTGGATGAGGCACTTGATACCTACTTCGCCGCGAAGGGCGAACCGCCCATCGAACGCATTCCAAGCGCCCGGAAGAAATGAGCCTTGCGGAACGCGAGTTTTCAAGTAAAAAATATACTATATTTCATCACGATAAGCATAATTATAAGGAATATTTGCATGGATAATTTTTCAATTGACCTACTTTCATTATAAATCGGAGTGATAATTAGTCCTGTATTCTACTTTCTGTTCGCTTGCATTGTCCATGTTCTGTCCTGTGGGCTGAGAAGCTTATTCCTTCTATATAATATTGTACTTAAATCATAGCGGCTTGAGCTTACTAGGGATATTACTCATCTGATTCGGGAAGCATTAAATCGGACGGGCTCTCAGGAAGAAGCTCAAGCTGCTCTTTACTAACTCCAAGGCTGAGTGCTTGGCATTGCGGCGGCCAAAGTCGGGTCTCGCCGAAGTTGATAGGCGAGGAGCAGCCAAATCAAGGGGCCGAAGGTGGACTGCAGGGTGGCGGTGGCGCTACACCAGTTCGGTGCGTGCGGCGGGAGGCGTTCGCTGTGCGCTTTGAAGTCGAGCAGGTCGGCTTCGCCCAGCTGCTGCCAAATTTTGAGGAAGAGGTTGTGCAGATTGTGCCCACCAGGTTCGAGCCCGATGAACCAGTACCGAGCGTCCCAGGTACCCCAACCGTACCAGCGCTGCATCATCGCTCGCATGTCATCGGTTAGAATCAATTTCGAGGTGTTCAGGTCGATCATGCTGGCCCTCTCTCTGAGTATTCATAGTGGCAAAATAAAAAAGGGACAGGGCTAATCACACTGTCCTCCGCTACGCGTGCTTTAGGCCAGCAGATATTGCGGCTAAGGTGGCCTCTTTCGCAATCGAGAGCACAGCGGCACAAACCAACAACTTAGTCCTGGTCGGGCTAATTTCACCCATATGAACAAGGTCGATTGCCCTACGATGATCGCGTCTGCTTCTGAAGGGCTCGTTGGCGTTTCTCGAAGTTCGGATCACGATGAGTTATCGCATCGCCCGCTTTTCAGAACGCCGGTGCTTGCTATGTGATTGCTGGGATCGAGCCTGTGGGCAGCGATGGCTGGAATTTCACGCTAAACCCTTGATTTTATTGGCGCACCCGACAGGACTTGAACCTGTGACCCCAAGATTCGGAATCTTGTACTCTATCCAGCTGAGCTACGGGTGCCTACCAAGAAGATAGCGGAAGCCGTTCGCGCCCGCAACCGCAGTCGTCCACCAGGGATAACTGGTGCTGCAAGAGAGGATTGAACTCTCGACCTCTCCCTTACCAAGGGAGTGCTCTACCACTGAGCTACTGCAGCCACGCCACGCGCAGACCGTGCCACAGCAACATGAAAGGTGCAAGGCCCCAACCTATGAAGGTCTGGGAAACACACCAAGCCGTCTGGCGCACTGTCCCAGATCCTCTGGGATTGTGATAGAATCCACGTGCGCCCCTACGATGGGCATTCGACCTGCGTCGAATATACGCTCAACTGCCGCATCCGGTTTTGGAAGGATCTCCCGCTCCGCGGGCAAAGCCATGTCTTCGAAAATGGTGCGCCGCAACACTCGGAGGAGCGGCTGGTATACATAATTTTAAATGCACACGGCGCATTCCAATTAAATTTGTGCGGTAATGTGAAGTCTTTCTTTAACGGTTTCCCTGGTCCAGCTTGACCCGAAAGCTGCCGGCGGCAGTCTGTAGCGTCTATGGTATTTCGCGCAAAATTTCCGTCCGTTCCAGCCCTTCCCGTCAGTGCACGCAGCCGAGGCAACAATGGTTCCAAAAGACACTCGAAAAGCTTGGCCGCCCGGCATTTCCGGCAGCACCAACGTGCCGGATACGTCCCACGCCCAGGGAAAAGGGTTTGTCCCGCTGAGAGATCTCGTTGCCGGGTTAAGGGAACACGCCTCGCGATATAAGAACGTCTCGCGCGCGCACTCCTGCTGTGAATATCCGGCGGGAACCATGATCGTCGGCGATTTGGCGCGAACGCAGGAAATTCTGTATGGCCTTCTCGATAGCGTGGCCAGTTGTGCGGGAGGTGCTCCAGTCAAATTATCAATCGCCCTGGAAGACCGCATGGCCGCGCTTATTTTTGCGACGGAGCAAGGTCAGGTTCCCAAGGCGTGCCCAGAATTGCGGCGGGCGCAGGCCATCATGCATCTTGTCGGCGGGGAGGTCACGCGGGCTCCAAGCGGGGGCAATGGCCTTCGGATGAAGGTGCGGCTCCCAATTGCAAGCAACGCTCCTGAATGCCAAGGGACAAAGGCTGCACTCGCCTCCCCGGCGGAAGCGGTCCAGTATTTCGTCCTCGTGGCTGAAGATCACCCGTTCAATTTGAAGCTGATCCTGGCCCTTCTCCAGGCTAGCGGGTGCAACGCCAAATGCGCGCAGGATGGCCGGGAGGCGCTGGCAATGCTTGAAGAAGGGGATTTCGATCTCATCGTCATGGATAGTCAAATGCCCGTGCTGACGGGATTGGAGGCAATAGCAACCATTCGTCGCCGCGCCGACTGGAAAGCTTGCATTCCGATCTTGTCGCTGACCGCGAACGCGATGAGAGGCGCCGACGAGGTTCACACGTCGGCCGGCGCCGATCTTTACATGTCAAAGCCTTTCAGAAGCGATTGCTTCATCGGCGCGGTCAAAAATCTTGCCGGCCGCGGGCGGGAACTTCGCAACAATCGCCAAGCTTAGTCCCCGCTTGTCATCGCAAAAAAAAGGGATTCGCTTTTCGCGGATCGTGCTGTCGCACGCTGCCTGAGGCACAAGCAGAAGGCCACCCGCCAGCTGCCGTAACCGTGCCGGCTTCGATTGGTTCAGCGCTAAGGCACGTGCCAAGGCGGCTTGGCGTCACGCCAAGCAGCACGAGGACCGGATGACGGCAAGGGGAAGCGGCGATTCTGCAACGGGAAATGGAGTCGCCCTCGATTGGTTAAACTTTTTCCTTGCGGACATCACAGGCGGCCTGGGACCATTCCTCGCCATTTATCTCATGTATAGCCGCAATTGGAATGCCGGCCAGATCGGTATTGTCCTGTCGATTGGGGGTATCGCCACCGTTGCCGCGCTGGGACCGGCGGGTGCCGTCGTGGATACCGTTTCCTGGAAGCGGACGCTTATTGCAGTATCCGCGGGTATCGTGGCCGCAGCTTCCGTGGCCATCGCGCTCGATGCGCGATTTTGGACCGTTTCCTTGTCCATCGGCGCAAGCGGCGTTGCCGATGCTGTCTTCCCCATCGCTGTGACAGCCATGAGCCTTGGAATTGTTGGCCGACAGGCTTTCACTGGGCGCAACGGGCGCAACCAGGCCTGGAATCATGGTGGCAACGTCATAACCGCCATAGCGGTGGGAGTTGCCGGATACATCATTGCCCCCGAAGCCATCCTGTGGATGGTAGCAGCCCTTGCCGTCGCGAACGCTGTCGCGGTCTACTGCATCGACGGCCGCGCCATCGATAACGAAGCTGCCAGAGGAGCAAGCGAGAATGATGGGGAGACACAGGAAGGGCTTAGGTATGTAGCTGGAAACCGGCCACTGCTATGGTTCACCGCGGCGATCACGCTGTTTCATTTTGCTAATGCCGCAATGCTACCGCTGGCGGGAGAAAAATTGTCGCAAACGGACCCGCGGGCGAGCACCCTGTTCATGGCTTCCTGCATAATCGTGGCGCAAGCGGTGATGGTGCCAATGGCGATCCTGGTCGGCCGAAAGGCCGATTCGTGGGGCCGAAAGCCAATTTTCCTTGCCGGCTTTGCCTCGCTCCTGCTCCGGGGCTTCTTATTCTCCATTTCGGACAACCCCTACTCCACCGTTGCCATCCAGGTCCTCGATGGGGTTGGAGGGGGGGTTTTTCGGTGCACTCTTTGCTATTATAGTGGCCGATTTCACCTGTGGCTCAAGGCACTATAACCTTGCCCAAGGCATATCGAGCGCGAGCTGGGGCTTGGGCGCCGCCCTTAGCAATAGCGTTGCGGGCTGGATCGTGAACTCCTCCGGTTTCTCGACGGCATTTTTCTTTCTTGGCGCCAGCGCCTGCGGAGCATTCGGCCTTTTCTTTTTCATGGTGCCAGAGTCCAAAGATTTCGGGTTACCCCGGACTCCCCTCCCGCAGCAAGCGTGATCGGGGACGTGGCCTCCAACTCGGCGTGCGTGCCTATGAGCCTTGAATTGTGCCGCCCCAAACCCAGATTCGACTTATCTCCCTTTGGTCCTGTTTTCCAGCCCTTCGGCCTCGAAGGCCGCAGAGCTCTTTTCCTTCTCCGCCCGCGGCGAAAAGCTGGATTGCACAATGGACCCTTCCGGCGTACTGGTAACGCCGGACAAAAGATGCGCGATCACCAATGACCAGTCTGCTTTCGACCTATCTGCCGCTTGTAATATTTTTCGCCGTCGCGCTGGTGATTGGGCTGGCGCTTCTGGTAGCGCCGTTCCTGGTAGCGCCAAGCAAGCCCGACCCGGAGAAGCTCGCGGCTTATGAATGCGGATTTCCGGCATTCGACGACGCAAGGATGAAGTTTGACGTACGTTTCTATCTGGTTTCCATCCTCTTCATTATCTTCGATTTGGAGGTGGCCTTCCTCTTTCCCTGGACTGTAGCATTCAAGGAAGCCGGCGCGTTCGGTTTCTGGGCGATGATGGTGTTCCTTGGCGTTCTCACCATCGGCTTCATATATGAATGGAAGAAGGGAGCGCTGGAGTGGGATTGATCAAGCCGCCTTTTGGGGAGCCGGTTTACGATGCCGTCGCGCGATCCAGCGGCGCCGTGTCCGTTGATGCTGGCGGGCTCAACGATCAGCTCGCCGATAAAGGCTTTCTCGTTACGAGCACGGACGACCTCATCAATTGGGCGCGCACCGGCTCACTCATGTGGATGACTTTCGGCTTGGCCTGCTGCGCAGTCGAGATGATGCAGGCCTCGATGCCACGCTACGATGTGGAGCGCTTCGGTTTCGCACCACGCGGCAGCCCACGGCAATCCGACGTGATGATCGTGGCGGGCACGCTTTGCAACAAGATGGCGCCTGCGATCCGCAAAGTTTACGATCAGATGCCCGAACCCCGTTACGTGATCTCCATGGGCAGCTGCGCCAATGGGGGCGGCTATTATCACTACTCCTATTCCGTCGTTCGGGGATGCGACAGGGTCATTCCCGTAGACGTCTATGTTCCAGGCTGCCCCCCGAGCGCTGAGGCGCTCGTTTACGGCATCATGCTGCTCCAAAAGAAGATTCGCCGCGTCGGAACCATAGAGCGGTAAGGGCTGGGAAATCGGATGACTGACACGGCGAAGCTAACGGCGTTGGCCGAGGCGGTGAAAACCGCTCTGCCCGAAGCTGTCATCGGGACGCGTTTGGCGATGGGCGAGCTGACCCTTATGGTGGAGCGGCCGCGGATTGCGGACGCCGTGAAGTTCTTGCGGAACAGCCCCGCCTGGCGATTCAAAATCCTGATCGACATTTGCGGCGCCGATTACCCGGACAGGGCTGAACGCTTCGACGTGGTTTATCACCTGCTCAGTGTCCACAATAATTTGCGCGTGCGCCTAAAGACGGCCACGGATGGCTCCTCGCCTGTACCGAGCATCGTCGGGCTTTTCCCGGCTGCCAACTGGTACGAGCGGGAGGCTTATGATCTTTACGGAATTCTCTTCGAAGGGCACCCAGATCTGAGGCGGCTTCTCACGGATTACGGCTTCCGTGGACATCCCTTGCGCAAGGACTTTCCGCTGACCGGCTTTGTCGAGGTCCGCTACGACGAAGAGCAAAAGCGCGTCGTCTATGAACCGGTGAAATTGCCTCAGGAATTCAGAACTTTCGACTTTCTCAGCCCCTGGGAAGGCGGTCAATACGTACCGCTTCCAGGCGATGAGAAGGCGGAATCCCAACAAAAGGGCTGACCTTAATGGCTGATGGTGCACTCGAGTCGGGCACATCTCCTGCACAAACCGCCGAACGGCCGCCGGAAAACCGGAATTTCACGATCAATTTCGGGCCGCAGCATCCGGCTGCGCATGGCGTGCTGCGCATGATCCTGGAGCTCGATGGCGAGCTCGTGCAACGCGTCGACCCGCATATCGGCCTTCTGCACCGGGGCACGGAAAAGCTTATCGAGTACAAGACCTATCTGCAGGCCATCCCCTATTTCGACCGGCTCGACTATGTCGCGCCGATGAACCAAGAACATGCCTTCTGCCTTGCCATAGAGCGCCTGCTGGGCATGGCAGTACCGATACGCGGCCAGCTGATCCGTGTCCTCTACTGTGAAATCGGCCGTATCCTCAGCCACTTACTTAATGTCACGACCTTCGCGTTGGATGTCGGTGCCTTGACGCCACCACTCTGGGGCTTCGAGGAGCGCGAAAAGCTCATGGTGTTTTATGAGCGCGCGAGCGGGTCCCGTCTCCACGCCAACTATTTCCGCCCGGGAGGCGTCCATCAGGACCTGCCCCAGGCGCTGATCGACGACATTGAGGCGTGGTGCGACCCGTTCCTTAAAGTGCTCGGCGACATCGACGATCTCGTCACAGAAAATCGCATCTTCAAACAGCGAAATGTGAATATCGGCGTCGTGAGCCTCGAAGACGCCATGGCCTACGGCTTCACTGGCGTCATGCTGCGCGGTTCCGGCGCACCGTGGGACTTGCGGAAGGCACAGCCCTATGAGTGTTACGGCGATCTCCAATTCGACATTCCGATCGGTAAGAATGGCGACAACTGGGACCGCTACCTCCTTCGCATGGAGGAGATGCGACAGGCCATCCGCATTATGAAGCAATGCATCGAGCGACTGAACTCTTCGAGCGGACAGGGGCCGGTGCTTCTGCCTAACAACAAGGTTACGCCCCCGCGCAGGGGGGAAATGAAGCGGTCGATGGAAGCGCTCATCCATCATTTCAAGCTCTACACGGAAGGCTTCCGCGTTCCGGAAGGCGAAGTGTATGCCGCCGTCGAAGCGCCGAAAGGCGAGTTCGGCGTGTATCTCGTCGCGGATGGAACGAACAAGCCCTACCGCTGCAAAATCCGCGCTCCGGGCTTTCCGCATTTGCAGGCAATGGATTTCCTCTGCAAGGGCCATATGCTCGCAGACGTTTCCGCCGTGCTTGGAAGCCTAGATATCGTCTTCGGCGAAATCGACCGCTGACGCAGCCATCTCGTGGCTGCCGCTTACTCAAAAAGGGAAGCGACGGAGAGGCTCAGCCCTGGAGGGTCAAGCGGCAAATCCCCTTCGGCAAGAAGCCGTGTTTGCAAAGCTTCGCCATGCCCACGCGCGTGATAAATCACGATCTGCTTTTCCGGGTCGATAATCAGATAGTGATGAATGCTTGGGACGGTGAAATAGCCGCGGAGCTTGTCGCGCATGTCAGCCATTTGTGTGCCAGGAGATAACACCTCTACAACGATCACGGGGTTTGGCACTTCAAGCGAATTATCCGGCACCTCCTCGCCACAATAAACCAGCGCATCCGGCTCAAAAGCCGTCCGCGCCGAAATGCGCACAGTGGCTCCGTCCGGTACCGCATGACAGGGTAGCCCGGCAGAAGCTATCGCCTGCGGCAGAGCAATGACCGCGTTCAACTTAGCCTTCCAATGCCCAGCGCGCTCCGGAGCCACCTTCACCACCTGCCCGTCATGAAGTTCATACCGCCCCTGGCCCTGGGCTTCAGCCCACGGCAAAAATTCATCCACGGTCATGAGTTGGTTCGGAAGGGATTCCATAGGTTCACAATAACATTTCGACGGCCGAAACCAAAGGGGCCGATATTCGGCTCGCCTCTCGCGGTTATCCAGGCACTTGCAGAGGAAGGCCTTCCCGGCTAAGCCCAGGTCAGCGCGAAGCAAAAGTCGCCGCTTCAGGAGCAATCGCCATGGGAGCCTTCAACAACGAGGTCGCGTCGGCCGATAAGATTGGCCTGCATCTATCGGAAATCGGCAGGCTCCAGAACAACGCAGGCTCTGCTCTGCAGTTCATGGCCATTGTCTTCGCAATCTGCATCTACTTCTTTAATGCCCTCGTATACCCGGAGACATCACACAGGATGCTCTATGGCTCTCTGCTCGCTGTGAATGCGCTCCTCATTGCGGCAACCTGCTTCTTATATATCCGATGTCTAACCCTATCTGTAGGGTGGATCCCCGAATACAGGAATCCGAAAACCGGGTTCCACTTGCTTTCGTCCCTATCCGATGAGCGTATTGAGGAGACGCTGTTTGGTGTCGTCCGGTCTTTCCGGCGCGGGACGTATTGCTTTTTTCTAACCTTCTTCAACACGTTTCTGCTGATCGTCCTCGTCGCCTTTGGCGAATTGAACATGCTTCCCTGACGCCTGCGCCAGCCCGGGGCTTTCCTGTTCAGCCCCCTAGCGGACAGCCAGCATGTGGGTTATCTAAAGCTCGAACATGTGAGATTCGAATGTCCGTCCGCCGTCTCGACCCCCATCAACCTAAGGACTTTGAGTTCACGCCCGAGAACCTCGCGTGGGCCAAGGAGCAGATCAAAAAATATCCCGAAGGCCGCCAGCAGGCCGCGGTGCTGCCCATACTTTGGCGCGCTCAGGAGCAGCACGATCAGTGGCTGCCGGAACCCGCCATCCGTTACGTCGGGGATCTCCTCGGCATGGCTTACATCCGCGTGTATGAAATTGCGACCTTCTATACAATGTTCAATCTCTCGCCCGTTGGCCGCTACCACATTCAGCTCTGCGGTACGACCCCTTGCATGCTGCGTGGGTCGGAGGATCTGAAGAAGGTCTGCGCGCGTGTCATCGGACCGCAAGGCCGTGTAAGCCCTGAAGGCGTCTTCTCCTGGGTGGAGGTGGAATGCCTTGGCGCATGCGTGAACGCACCGATGGTTCAGATCAACAAGGACTATTACGAGGATCTCACCCCTCAGAGCTTCGAGGCACTGCTGGATGGCTTCAAGCGCGGCCGGACAATGAAACCCGGTCCACAAAATGGCAGGCAGTTTTCGGCTCCGGCAAGCGGGCCAAAAACGCTGACCGATCCGGACATTTTCACTGGCCAAACGCAAACGGCAGCCGGTTCGCCTGCGCGCGCTGGGCAGGAGCGGCATATTCAGGACCGGGCGCAGGCCGTTGTTGAGGAGGTCTCACCGATCAAGCCGCCCCAATCGAAATCGGGCGATCCAGCAAAGATCGCAGAAGAGCGGGCACGGCAGGGAAAGCCTGGGAACAAGAGCTGAGCAATGCTTTCGGACAAAGACCGGATTTTCAAGAATTTGTATGGGATGCAGGATTGGCGCCTGAAGGGCGCGCGCGAGCGGGGCGCTTGGGACGGCACCAAGAGTTTGCTCGAAAAAGGGGCGGACTGGATCATCGAAGAGGTGAAGGGGAGCGGCTTGCGCGGCCGCGGGGGTGCGGGCTTCTCGACGGGTCTCAAATGGTCGTTCATGCCGAAGAAGTCAGATGGCCGGCCGCATTATCTCGTTGTAAATGCAGATGAATCGGAACCTGGCACCTGCAAGGATCGTGAGATCATGCGGCACGATCCGCATCTTCTGGTCGAAGGCTGCCTCTATGCTTGCTGCGCCATGCGGTCCCACACCTGCTACATCTATATCCGGGGGGAATATATTCGCGAGCGCGAGCGCCTGCAGGCGGCCATTGATGAAGCTTATGCAGGCCGCCTCATCGGCAAGGACAACATCCATGGCTGGGATCTCGACATCTATCTCCATCATGGCGCCGGCGCTTATATCTGCGGAGAGGAAACGGCGCTGCTCGAAAGCCTCGAGGGCAAAAAGGGCCAGCCGCGCCTGAAACCGCCTTTCCCTGCCAATGCCGGCCTTTGGGGCGCGCCGACAACGGTGAATAACGTCGAGTTTATCGCCGTCGTCCCCGATATCTTGCGCCGGGGCGCGCCCTGGTTTGCAAAGCTAGGTAAGCCCAATAATACCGGCACCAAGCTCTTCTGCATTTCCGGCCATGTGAACGAGCCATGCAATGTGGAAGAGGAGATGGGCATTCCACTGCGCGAATTGGTTGACAAACATTGCGGTGGCGTGCGAGGCGGCTGGGATAACTTGCTGGCCGTGATCCCAGGCGGTTCATCTGTGCCTTGCGTCCCGGCGCCGATGTGCCAGGACCTGCCGATGGACTTTGACAGCCTCAAAAATGTTGGGTCGGGCCTTGGAACCGCGGCTGTGATTGTCATGGACAAGTCTACCGACATCGTTAAGGCAATCTCGCGCATCTCTTATTTTTACAAGCATGAGAGCTGCGGGCAATGCACGCCTTGCCGTGAAGGTACCGGCTGGATGTGGCGCGTGCTGGAGCGGATGGCCGAAGGCCGAGCGGAGCTGGCCGAGATCGATATGCTGCTCGACGTTTCGAAACAGATCGAAGGCCATACGATTTGCGCTCTGGGCGACGCCGCTGCATGGCCCGTGCAAGGGTTGATCCGGCACTTCCGGCATGAGATCGAGGCACGCATTGACGCCTATCACAGCAGCGAAATGGCCCGCGTCGCCGCGGAGTAATCTAACTCCACGCTAGCAATTTGACGAGGACCGGAGGCCGCCAAAGATCCCTACAGGGTAATGCCCCCTGGATGTGACGCGCATTCCATTCCTATGATAAAATACGGCCTGGAAGCCGGGAGGAAACAAGATGAACCTAAGGCCCGATCCTACCTTCTACCCATCGCCAAAGCTCGCGATGGAGGCTCCCCCCGAAAACTTCGCATATACAATACTGCTCAGTCCGGACTTCTCGAAGCCGGACGCGTTGGCAGTGATCGACGTGAAGCCCGGATCGCCAACTTTTAGTCAAGTTGTCCACACCGTGACGATGCCTTACAAGGGAGATGAATTCCATCATTTCGGCTGGAATGCCTGCTCCTCCGCCTTATGGCCGCTTTCCGGCCACGCCTTCCTGGAGCGGCGATACCTGATCATCCCCGGCATCCGTTCTTCCCGCATCTATGTCGTGGATACGAAGCCGCATCCCACCGAGGCGAAAATCCACAAGATCATCGAACCCGAGGAGGTCTTTAAGAAAACCGGCTATTCGAGGCCACATACGATCCATTGCGGGCCGGAAGGCATTTACGTCAGCACGCTTGGCGGCGGCGGCAAGGACGGCACCGATGGTCCTCCTGGCGTCTTCATCATGGACTGCGAGACATTCGAGATTCTCGGCCGCTGGGAGATCGACCGGGGAGACCAGCGCCTGCACTACGACTTCTGGTGGAACTTGCCCCGTGACTACATGGTGACGAGCGAGTGGGCGCTGCCGCCTCAGTTCGAGAATGGGATCGTTCCGGCGGACCTGCTGTCGAACAAATATGGCCATCGGGTCCATTTCTGGGATCTTAGAGAGAGGCGCAATGTGCAGACAATCGACCTCGGCGCCAATCACCAGATGCCGCTTGAAGTCCGGCCCGCCCATGATCCTGTCCGCGAATACGGCTTTGTCGGGGTTGTGGTCGATACCACGAATCTCGAAGGCTCGATTTGGACCTGGTGGCGCGAAGGCGGCAAATTCCATATCGAGAAGACAGCGGTGATCCCGCCCGAGCCGACACCCAAAGAGCAGCTGCCGCCTTTGCTGCAAGGCTTCGGCGCGGTTCCGCCTCTCGTCAGCGACATCGATCTCTCCCTCGATGATCGCTTCCTTTATGTCTCTTGCTGGGGTACCGGCGAGATGCGCCAATACGACGTCACCGACCCAAGAAGCCCAAAGCTCTCGGGCTCGGTTCGGATTGGAGGCATAGCCCGCCGCGAGCCTCATCCTAACGGTCAGCCATTTGCGGGCGGACCCCAAATGGTCGAGATCAGCCGGGACGGAAAGCGCGTGTATTGGACCAATTCTCTTTATTCCACCTGGGACAACCAGTTCTACCCTGATGGCGTGCCTGGAGCCGCTGTGATGGCCAATGCAAGCCCAAATGGAGGCCTGGAGCTTGCAAAAGACTACTGGGTGCGCTTCCCGGATGGATACCGCGCCCACCAGATCCGGCTTGAAGGTGGCGACTGCTCGACGGACTCATTCTGCTACCCATCGGCCTGAATTTGAACCCAGAAATCGGCCAAACCACCGGGCCCTGGCTGGCGGTCATTGCGAGCGGCCTCTACCACGGCATAAATCCGGGCATGGGCTGGCCGCTTGCGACGAGCGCGGGCTTGATGGAAAAGAGCCCGCGTGCGCTTGTGTTGGCGCTGTGGCCGCTAATGGCCGGCCATCTGCTGGCGATGCTTTTGATTTTGCTTCCTTTCTCTCTGCTGCTGGCCTTGGCCGACTGGCGGCAGGACATTCAAATTGGGGCGAGCATCCTTCTCGTCGGGTTTGGTCTCTTCCTCCTCGTTAAGCGGCGCCATCCACGGGCGCTGGCGCGGATCGGCCCGGCACAGCTTGGCGTATGGTCTTTTGCCGTGGCAATGGCGCATGGTGCGGGGCTGATGCTGATTCCGGTTTATCTAGGAATCTGTACTGCTGCCGGAAGCGGTGGAGCGAATTGGGGGCCAGCGGCAGTCATTACCACGAGCCTGCCGATGGCCGTTCTTGTCTCGATCGTGCATACAGCCGCGATGATCGCCGCGGGCGGGCTTCTGGCGTGGCTGGTTTATCGCTATCTGGGACTGAGGTTCGTGTCGCGGAGCTGGTTCAATCTGGATGCCGCTTGGGCCGCCAGCCTCATCTTGATCGGTCTTCTCGCGTTTGTTATCGCCCTCGCAAATCATTGGTGAGCTGATGCGCTGCCAGCACTAGCCCTTCTCTGTCAACCTTTCCCAGCACGGACGGTGCGCCGCCCGCCGCATGCGCGGTGGGCGCCTCTGCTTAGCTGCCCATACCTAAAACACGTGAGAACCACCCTGGGCGGTCATCCTGCTTACCTGCGGAAGCTTCCTGTTTCTGGCCCGCACCACTATCACTACCCGGCTTTTGATCCGTCATCGCAGTTTGCTGGGGAGCTTGCCCTGGAGGTGGGAGCGTCGAATTAGGTGGCGGTAGAACGAGCTTTGGCCTTTCTGGCAGATCCGGCACAGGGGCCGGCTTTCCCAAGAATGTCTCCTTCATGGGCACATCGACGCCACCGCATCCGGCGGCAAGAGCACCCATCACAAGAACCGCTGCCACTCTTCCAAAAGATCTTCGCGATGCCAACATGGATAGTCCCGCCCCCGAATCATTCCGACGAAAATGTTAAGCGTGATTCCCGGCACTTTTGTGACTCGGCATTAACGAGTTGTAAATAAGGACGGCCACCCCCGTGACGATCGCGGCATCTGCCAAATTGAAAACGTACCAATTAAATCCGGCGACGTGGAAGGAAAAGAAATCGGCGACGGCGTGATAGTGAATGCGGTCGATGGCATTGCCAAGCGCCCCTCCGATGATCAGTCCAACGCCAGCAGCGGGTGGCGCTGCTCTAAGATGTGCGAGCCAATAGGTTAGGGCGACAATTGCCGCAAAGGAAAAGGCGATCAGGGCCCACCGGCCTTCATCGCTATCCTGTTTGAAAAGGCCATAGGAAATGCCACGATTCCATACCAGAACGAGATCGAAAAAGGGTGTCAGTATAATCTTTTGCGTCTTTTCCGCGTCAAACAGCCCGATCATCAATATCTTCGAGACCTGGTCAGCAGCCACCGTCGCTGCAGCACAGGCAAGACCGAGCAGGCTGCATGGACCCCAAAATTTCATGTAGCAGCAATCCTTCCGCCAGATGAGAAGGCGTCTCTAACCCAGGCTGCATTGCACCACAAGGCTAAGTATGCCCGCTGGTGTTGGGCCAGCTGCAACCGTGACATCGTGACACGATCCACAAGCGCCGCTATAAGCAGCCTTCGCGGAAGGGAATAAGGACGAGAGGGCTCGCGATGAGGCAGACCGTCATTTGCATGAAGTGGGGCACCCGCTACGGGCCGGACTTTGTCAACCGGCTCCACTCCATGGTGCAGCGCCGCACCACGCGGCCAACCCGTCTCGTCTGCTACACGGATCAGCCAGAAAGCATCAGCGGGGAGGTTGAAGTTTATCCTCTGCCTCATATCGAGCTGCCCGAATACCGCAGATGGTTTCCTTGGCGTAAAATATCGCTTTGGCAGAAGGAATTGCAGGGAATATCCGGAGAAGTTCTTTATCTCGACCTTGACGTGGTTGTAACGGGAAGCCTGGACGACTTCTTTGATTATAAGCCCGGTCACTACTGCGTCGCCCGCAACTGGACGCAGCCCAAGGAGCGCATTGGCAATACGTCAGTCTACCGCTTCCCGGTCGGAGGACATACCTATCTCTACGACCGCATCATGAGCGACTGCGAGGACGTTCTTGCCCGCCATAGAAACAGCCAGACTTTCATTTCGCGCGAAATCAGGGACATGGAATTTTGGCCGGATGAATGGTGCGTCAGCTTCAAGCACAGTCTTCTGCCGGCATGGCCCTTGAACTTCTTCTTGGTGCCGAGCCTGCCTACCGACACGAAGGTGGTGGCTTTTACCGGCAAGCCCGATCCTGACGAGGCGATGGAGGGCCGGTGGCCTCATAAGCACTGGTATCAAGGCCTGTATAAAAGGGTGCGGCCCACGCCCTGGATTGCGGAATATTGGCGCTAGCAGTTTGGGATACAGGCGCTTAGTCAAATGTTTGCTCTTCCAGATCAGCGTGCCGTGCGCTGCATTTGCGGTTTGCCTGAAAATCATTACTTTGGGCGATTATAGCCGTGAGCCGTTGGGCAAGCGCGGCTGAGTGAGGGAGGAGCTTCAAACATCATGAACGAAATGCCGCAGGCCTTTCAGGCGGCTGGTAGCCCGGCAGCCGGTTCCTCTGGCCATCCGGTTATCGCCCATGGCCGTATTGGAGTTCTGCTTATAAATCTTGGCACCCCCGACGGCACCGGCTACTGGCCAGTGCGGCGCTACCTGAAGGAGTTTCTTTCCGATCGCCGTGTCATCGAACTCAATCGAGTTCTCTGGTGGCTTATCTTGAACCTTATCGTTCTCTCTAAGCGGCCCTTCACCTCCGGAAAAGCCTATCGGACAATCTGGAATACGGCGCTTGACGAGTCGCCGCTGCGCACAATCACACGCAGCCAATCGGCCAAAATCGCGGCTGAGTTCGCCAACAATCCGGGAGTCGAGGTCGATTGGGCCATGCGCTACGGCAGTCCCGACATCAAATCCCGCACCGAGGCGCTCCAGCGTGCTGGATGCGACCGCATCCTCCTCTTCCCCCTCTACCCTCAATATGCCGCCGCGACCACGGCCACGGCGTGCGACAAGGCCTTCGATGCCTTGAAAACAATGCGGTGGCAGCCGGCGATCCGGGTCGTGCCGCCCTATTTCGACGGCCGCGGTTACATCGCGGCGCTCGCAGCCTCAACGCGTGAAGGGCTCGCGGCGTTGGATTTCGAACCGGAGCTTGTGCTCGCCTCGTTTCATGGCCTCCCGAAGGAATATTTCAAAAAGGGCGATCCGTATTATTGTCACTGCGCGAAGACCACGCGTTTGCTGAGAGAGGCTTTGGGCTGGCCAGAAGAGCGGCTTCTGCTCACTTTTCAGTCGCGATTCGGTTCGGCAGAATGGTTGCAACCCTATACAGCGGATACGATAGAGGGGCTTGCGAAGAGTGGGGTAAAGCGGCTCGCGGTCATGACGCCGGGATTTTCGGCGGACTGCATCGAAACCTTGGAGGAGATGGGCGTTCAGGCCGCCGACATGTTTCACGAACATGGAGGCGAAAAATTTGCGGCGCTTCCATGCCTTAACGATTCACCGGAAGGGATTGCGGCGCTCACGAGCATCGTCAAGCGCGAATTATCCGGCTGGATCGCGAACTAGTAGCAGCCATCCAGGTTTGCTGCTAAAAGCTTGATTTATCATTATATTTTTGCAATTGGCTTATTTCTTGCGGTACCATGGCCACCCGGCGCGTGTTACGCCTTAGAAAGGAAGGTGTCCATGGCAGACAAACACTTTATCGATCAACTTAAGGGCTTCGGCTTAACGACGGCGGAAATCCTGTATCATATGCCTGATCATCCCGCCCTACTTCAATCTTTCATCTGGCAGGAATATGATTTGGCTCCCCGGTTCCCGAAGCTGCTCAAGTTTTTAGAGTTTTGGAACGGCAATCTTGACGGAAAAGTGAATCGGGTGAGGGTTTGCTGCAAAAAGCTCATAGATCCGGCGGAATTCCGCTATCTCGATGGGCGCTTTATTCTGCAGTAAGGAAGTTCTTCTAACACCCGGAGAAATTTTGATTCTTTGAGATTTTGCGCGGGCCAGGTATACAAAGGATAGTTCCTTAACTGTCGAGCCTACGGCGGTCGATGAAGTTCAACCCTGGCGCCTTTGCCAAGCGTGCTGTGAAGCCCTTTTCGAAGGCGCTCTCCCGCCATTATCGCGGCTTCCGCCAGCGCGTGGACAAGCGCGCGCCTGCATTGATCAGGGTCAGGGCAAATAAGGCGTTAGATTACTTCGATCTCTTTTTTGTCGATCATCACATCTTTCGCGCGGTCTATTCGAACCGGCACAGGATTGCGCCCGGCGTGTATCGATCCGCGCAGCCTAGCCCTGGGCAGATCGGCATTTTGGCGCGCAAGGGCATCAAAACTATCGTAAACCTGCGCGGTGAACGGAACTGCGGAAGCTATCGGCTTCAAGTGGAGGCGTGCCGGCGGCATGGTATCAAGCTCGTCAACTTCCCGCTCCAATCTCGCATGGTGCCTCCTGCGCAAGTCATCCATGAGGCGAGGAAGCTGTTTCAAGAGCTGGAATATCCCATTCTCTTTCATTGCAAGTCCGGTGCCGACCGCGTGGGCTTGATGAGCGCTTTCTTCATGTACATGAAGGAGGGCCAGCCGATGGAGGAGGCGATCAAGCAACTCAGCCTCAAATTCGGCCATTTTAGAAAATCCGAGACAGGCGTGTTGGATTACCTTTTTCAACGCTATCTGGCCGATAGCAGCGCCGACCCTATGACATTTTTCGAGTGGATTGAAACGCGTTACGATCCCGCTGAAATCAAGCGGGACTTCAAATCGCACGGGTGGGCGAACATTCTCGTCGATCGCGCGCTTCAACGCGAATAAGGATCAGGCTAAGGCTGCGGCGGACGGATGCGTCCGCGTCGTGTGCGTCATACCTGCGCCTATTCGATAATGGAACAACCGGAGCATTAGGATAGTATTGGGTGCTTGATGCTGATTCGATGAAGGCAGATGTTGCTTCAGATTTTATCACGGTGCGCACTTGTTTTTTGCGCCGCCGCGCTTTTGAACGCCTTGCCAGTCCGAGCGGCAGAAGCGGTGGACTTCTCCGGGGCTGGTGCGACCTTTCCCTATCCGATATACGCGAAATGGGCGGAAGCTTATAAGGCCGCGACCGGGAAGGTGCTTAGTTATAAGGCGATCGGATCGACTGCCGGGATTGAGGCGGTCAAAGCACGCCAAGTGACGTTTGGTGCTTCGGATGCGCCATTGAGTCCAACCCAACTTGAAGAGGGTGGCCTGTTGCAATGGCCTATGGTCCTGGGAGGGATCGTGCCCGTTGTAAATCTCGAGGGCATTAAGCCGAACGAAATGGTGCTGGACGGGCACGTTCTCTCGGGAATTTTCCTCGGCGAAATCAAGACTTGGGATGATCCGCGATTGAAGAGGCTCAATCCGGGTTTGAGCCTGCCGCCGGCGGCTATCACAGTAGTGCACCGCTCCGACGGGTCCGGCACGACTTTCAACTTCACCGGCTATTTATCGAACGCCGATGAGACGTGGAAAGCCAAAGTTGGCTCAAACACAATCGTTGAATGGCCTGTTGGCACCGGCGCGAAAGGCAATCAAGGAGTTGCCGGGAAAGTGCAAGAGACCAAGAACTCGATTGGATATGTCGAGGCAGCGTTCGTCAAGCAAAACAAGCTGACCGTTACCAGAATGATCAACAAGGCCGGTAAGGCCGTTGAGGTGGGCTTGGTATCCGTGCGTGCTGCAGCAGCCAATTGGTGGTGGACGAGTTCGGACTGGTATTCGGGCAAGGGTTTGGTTTTGAATATAATAAACCAACCTGGAGAAGCGGCCTGGCCCATAGCCGCATCAACGTTCATCCTGATGCCCTCGCAGGTAACGGACACGGAGGCGGCCAGAGAGGCATTGAATTTCTTCGCTTGGGCCTATGCCAATGGGGACGAAGCAGCGGAGGAAATGGACTACGTCCCACTGCCGCTTAGCGTAAAGCAGCTTGCCATGCAGATTTGGACCGGAATTCATGGGCCGGATGGCAAGCAAGTTTATGATGGAAAGTGAAGGCCAGGCAGTCACCGCCGCGGCCCCGGTCGAAACTCGTAAAGTGCCAATCAAAAAGCTCCCGCTTTTGGCGGGAGCCTTGACTGCATTGAAGGGCCTTACGGGTGTGCCCTCCATTATAAGTTAGCGCCAGCACCAGGGAGCAAGCGAAAACAGACAGAAAGGTCCGTCACCATGATGATGCCGGTGATGATGACGCCAATGGCCATGGTGCATATGATGATGGTGACCCGCAAGCGTTACCGCGTTGGTGAGCTTGGGTGCCGGCTGCTCCATCGGTGCGGCCGAAGCTGCGAAGGAGAAGCCTACCGCCGCGATTGTGGCAATGACGATATGCCGGATACTCATGAACTAGCCCCTTTGTTTAGCCGAGGCTTTCTGGCCTCGGCATGAGCATAATGGCTAAGTTGCAGCTACCGCATTGCTTCTTAAGTCTAATCTGTGGAAGAACGCGCCCGAGACCTACCTCAAAGCCACAGGGGACAGGCATGGCGCACTGGCGGGCTCCCCCCATGGCGCCAACGCGCGCTTCATTGATGATCTTTTATCGGCAGCGGTCATGATAGCCTCAGCCCTCCGGCATGTGACCCCATGACAACGCCATGCGCCATCATTGCACAGTGGTCCTGGTTCATCGTCCTTCTTGTGTGGCTGCCGGGCTATTTCGGGCGCAAGAAGACTCTGACCGCGCCAATTCTTGCATTGCAGATCTTGAACTCGGCGCTGCTCGCGGCTGGCTTTGTCTTTGCGCTGAGTCCCCGCCTGTTCGGTCTCGGAACACAAATCACGCCTCAAACGATGCTTTTTGGTTGGTTGGGAGTGGCGCTCAACGTTACGGGCATTGCCTTTGCAATCTGGGCACGGGTCACTCTGGCAGGAAACTGGTCTGGGATAGCGGCGACAGTGAAAGAGCAACACGAACTCGTGCAATCGGGGCCGTACGCTATTGTCCGGCACCCGATATATACCGGGCTTTTGTTGGCGCTACTTGGGACGGTCCTCGCATTCGGGACCTTATCGAGCTATGCCGGCTTCGTAGCGGTGATAATTGCGATTCTCATCCGCGTTCAAATAGAGGAAAGGCTAATGAGCAGGGCGTTCGGCGCCCAGCATGATGCCTATCGCCGGAGTACGAAGAGGCTCATCCCCTTCCTCTGGTAAGCGGCTCGCAATCTGCAGCGGAAACCCACACACAAAAATAAAGGCCGCTAAAGAGCGGCCTTTCTCGCAGCTGAATCGGTATTTTACTTCTTAGGAGCCGCTGGCGCCGGAGCAGCAGCTTGGGGGTTCTTCGCCGCTTCTTCCTGATGCTTGCGAAGTTCAGCGAGCCGCGCACGTATCACATCAGCGATCTTCTTCTGATCCTCATTGTACTTATCCACCGGGATCGGCTGACCATCGATCGCTTTCGCAAATCCCTCAAGCGGTAACGGTATGCTGAGCGCGCGCCCCGTAACGTCGATGCCGAGATAGGCAATCTGCTTGCCAGATTTCATCTGATCGACAATTGCGGGTTCAATATTTGCTTCTGCGTAGCAGCCAGCCTGGTCGCATGTCGTATATGCAAGTTTGATCGGCTCTTTGTCGTCGATCTTCACGAGCGCGCCAGGGGGCAATGCGGAACCCAGGGGCAACATCGCCAGCATTTGCGGCTTGTCTTGCCCATGAATCTGCCGGACGGCTATCTTGCCAATGAGGATTGCCGTCGCATTATCCCGCACGTCGACTTGCGTGAGACACACGTTAACCTTCTTCATCTCCTCGGGCTTTTGCTGCTTTGGCTGCTCGCCCGGCTTTGTTGGCTCGTGAACTGGAACATCAATGCAGAGCTTGTACCAAATATCCGCGGGCTTCGCCGCGGCTTCCTGTTTGCCCGCGGAGGCCGCAGGAGCTGCCTTCCCACCCTTATCCTTGCCTTGCGCCATGCTCGCAGTCGTGCCGAGCGAAAGCGCCAGTGTTGCGGCTATCCCGAAAGTCGCCGCTTTCACAAGCCTTGCGAAAACCATTAATTCGAACCTTTCACGAATTGGTGCTGGCTATCCTAACCTGAGGCCCCATCGTCAGAGCCATGACTGTTGCTTGGAAGCTTGGAATTGCGGCATTCCCGTGACAGTTTCGGAAGGCTATGAAACAATAGCCCTGGCCTTTGATCTTTGCTCAAGAAAAATTTCATGTGCCATTTTTTTGGAAGTTTCGGAGCGTAAAGCAAAAATTGAACTCAGGCTTGTTCGGAAGGACTGGCTCACTTGACGTGTGGAAAAATTAACTTTTGCTGGCAGGAATGGCGATCGGCGCGGCTTGATGGCTTTCTGGCCACAGTGATTTGCGTGTTCGCGAGCTGCTTCATGGGAAGCAGCCTCAGCAAAGCAGACCCGCAGCTTGGGATAGCGATGCATGGTGAGCCCAAATATGGTGTCGCCTTCCAGCACTTCGATTACGTGAACCCAGATGCCCCAAAAGGCGGACAGCTGCGGCTAGCCGCACTCGGCTCATTTGATAGCCTCAATCCTTTCATCATTAAAGGCTCGCCCGTGGCCGGCATGCGCGACAACGTCTATGAAACGCTTCTCGCGCGCAGCTACGACGAGCCTTTTTCTTTGTATGGCCTCGTCGCGGAAAGCGTGGAGACCCCTGAAGACCGCAGCTGGGTTGAGTTTAAGATCCGGCCGGAAGCGCGTTTCTCAGATGGCGTGCCTATCACGCCAGATGACGTGCTGTTCTCCTGGTCTCTCCTTAAAAGCAAAGGCCGCCCCAATCATCGCTACTATTACTCTAAAGTCGCTACTGCGGAGAGGGTGGGCGAGCGTGGGGTTAAGTTCACCTTCACCAGGAGCGGGGACCGCGAAATGCCTCTGATCATGGGGCTGATGCCGGTTCTTGCTCGCCACGCCTTGACGGCTGAAGCGTTCGAGAAGACCAGCCTGGAGAAACCAGTCGGCAGCGGCCCTTATCTCGTCCAGGATGTGGAGCCCGGCTCCAGCATAACCTTTCGCAGAAACCCCGATTATTGGGGGCGAGATCTTCCAGTGACGCGAGGGCAGTTCAACTTCGACACAATCCGGATCGACTACTATCGCGACAACACCGCGATGAGGGAGGCATTCCGCAAGGGCCTTTTCGATGTCGAAGGCGACAGCGAAGCGATCGACGCCGTGAAATGGGCCGAAGCTTATGATTTCCCTGCTGCCAGGGATGGCCTCGTGAAAAAGATGGAGTTCGATTTGGGTGTGCCTGCGCCGATGGCGGCGCTGGTTTTCAACACGAGGCGGCCCATCTTCGCTGATAAGCGCGTGCGGAAGGCGCTTTCGCTGCTTTTCGATTTCGAATGGCTTAACAAGACGCTCTTTCGCGGTCTCTATGCTCGTACCCAAAGCTTTTTCGACCGGTCCGAGCTTTCTTCTCATGGACATCCCGCGGATGATAGGGAGCGTGTCCTCCTCGCCCCCTACGCTACAGAGCTGGCACCGGGAGTTATGGAAGGGACCTTCAGTCAACCTAGCACGGACGGCTCAGGCAGCAACCGCGAGGGGCGAAGACAGGCCATCGCGCTCATGAGCGAAGCTGGGTATGAGCTCAGAGACGGCGTTATGACCGGCAAGACGGACGGGCGCCCGTTCACATTCGAGATAATCTGCAACACGCTCGAACAGGAGCGGCTGATGCTCACATTCGCTGCCGAGCTCCGGCGGATCGGCATCGAAGCTCAGGTTCACCTCATCGATTCCGCTCAGTTTCAGCGCCGCAGCACATCTTTTGATTTCGACATGATGGAGGTTACCTGGGCGTCATCGCTTTCCCCGGGTAATGAGCAGAGCTTCCGCTGGTCGCGCGAAGCCGCAGAGCAGGAAGGAAGTTTCAATTACGCTGGCGTCAAGAGCGAGGGCGCGGACGCCATGATCGCAGCGATGTTGTCCGCGAACACGAGGGCGGACTTCGTCTCTGCCGTTCGCGCTCTAGATCGCATTCTCCTATCGGGCCGCTATGTCATTCCGCTTTACCATCCGCCGAAGCAATGGATTGCCGCATGGTCGCACCTGCGCCAGCCTCCCGGTTCGACGCTTTATGGCGCAAGGCTTGAGACTTGGTGGGCAGGCGATTTCAGAAGTGCTGCATCCGGCGGCCCGGGAGGGTGACGGTGTGCATCGGCAAAACCGGCTATAGCGGCGATTTGCCCCCGCGGGCCTTCAACATGGCTCGATATTGCCTCAGAGCAGGGAATGCCCCCGCTTCAAAACCGGCGTTGATTGTCGTTCGCGATGCTGCGGGGCGAGCCACTGAAACGTTGACTTATCAGGCATTGGAGCAAGCTGTCCGGCAGGCTGCCTACGCCTTCCGTTCGACCTATAAACTCGAAAGAGGCAGCCGCGTTGCCATCCGGCTAAAGAACTGCACTTCCTATGCCATCGCCTTTTTCGGCGCCGCCGGTGCCGGGCTCGTTCCTATTCCGATATCCCCGGAATTGACTGCGCGCGAACTCGATTTCCTGCTCAGCGATAGCGAAGCGGCGGCTATCCTGTTGGACGATAGACTGCCGCATGGCTCGCTCGAAGGCCTTACCATTATTCCCGAAGGCACCTTTGATCTCGCAATCAAGAGTGGGCCTGCCGCTGATTTTGAAGACACCGCCGCAGATGACCCCGCTTTCTTGATTTATACCTCCGGCACGACAGCCGCCCCCAAAGGCGTTTTGCATGCGCATCGGAGTGCCTGGGGCCGGCGGCCTATGTATGAAGGCTGGTATGGGATCAATTCCGCCGACCGTCTCTTGCATGCGGGAAGCTTCAACTGGACCTACACGCTCGGTACAGGCCTTTGTGATCCTTGGGCCAATAGCGCAACCGCCATCGTGTACACGGGAGAAAAAGACCCAGCACTTTGGCCGCGGCTTATGAAAGAGCATGAGGTCTCGATTTTCGCTGCCGTGCCGGGTGTCTACCGTCAAATGATGAAGTATGGCGATCTCGGGCGGCCGGGAGACTTACCGCAGCTTTGCCATGGGCTGATCGCCGGGGAAACGCTGCCGGCGGCTATACCAGCGGAATGGCAGGCGCGAACGGGAACACCTCTGTACGAAGCGCTGGGTCAGAGCGAGCTGTCAACATATGTCTCAAGCTCTCCGTCAACCCCGCCGAAGCCTGGGAAAATCGGCCGCCCTCAACCTGGCCGCTGTGTCGCCATCATGCCGGAAGAGGGTACGGCCCAGCCCCTGGAGGCAGATGCAGAAGGGCTCATTGCTGTCCATCGGAGTGATCCTGGCCTCATGATCGGATATTGGCAAAGGCCGGCCGAAGAAGCGGAAGTGTTCCGCGGCGACTGGTTCTTCGGAGGCGATGCAGGTGTGATGGACGAAGATGGATATATCGCCCATCTCGGCCGGCACAATGAACTAATGAACGCGGGCGGCTTCCGGGTCTCGCCGGCGGAAGTCGAACAAGAGCTGACGAAGCATCCGTCGGTGTCGGAGGCTGCGGTTGCCGAGGTCTTAGTAAGCGATGGTGTTTCCATCATGGCCGCTTTCGTTGTGGCGCGCGAAGGCGTCAATGCTAGCCTTGCAGACGAGCTTGCCTCCCTCGCGCGCCGCACTCTCGCATCTTACAAGCGGCCGAAAGAGTATGTCTTCGTGCCTGCACTTCCGCGAACGCCGAACGGCAAGCTGAAACGAACAGAGCTCAAAGGCCTAATGAAAGCGACCTCCGGCTAGAGCTTGTCCGTTTTACATGGAAGCGCGGATCCCCTTCACCCCAGCCTCTCCGCGATAGCGGTGCGCCTCAGGCGGCAATGCGGCCGGCAACCCGCCGCCAAAAGGACTTGCGCCGGTTGCGTTGCCGGTGGTGAAGGAATATCTGACCGAAATCCTGAAGAGCCATTCTGTACAACGGGCTGGCAAGATCCGCCCGGCTGAGACTATCCCTGCTGAATTCTTCCAAAGCCGCGTCCGGCCCCGATGTTGCGTAGGAGGAAGAAAGCAGCCATTGGGTCATATCGTCGTCCCAATATTCCTCGCGGCCGGCATCCATGAGCACAAAGGTATCGCGTTTAGTATATTCGCGCTGCCGGTAACCTGTACTGATGCGAAAGGCAATCACATTCTCATCCGCCTGCAAGCGCGAATAGCTGCCCGGGCAAGCCCACCATCTCAACGCCGATATCGGTATAGAAGATGGGCGCGCCTGGCGATGATCCATCCATGGCGGCTTCGATGATGTAGGCTTGCCTAGCCAATAACCGTACCCGCGAGGATGAGCGAATATTGCGGGGTTCTGCCCTTTCGCCCTGATCAGCGGCGGGGAATCTGGATCGAAGGAAAGGACTCAAAGCCAAATCGGGCTAGCGATTGCCGGTCCACGGACTCCCGGTTGGGTGAAATCCGGCGTCCCGAACCTCACCAAGATCGTATCGGCGCTCCGATTCGAGCCAGAATGCGCTCCCAAGGGCATCCCGTTTTTTACCCAAAAGGCGGAACAAATTGCCTTCCGCTGGCGATTCGATGTGCGCAGGTCCCAATGATCGGTTATTTCTTGCGCGTGCCCTTCACTAAAAATATGCAATCTAAGGTAGAAGTCTGGTAGACCCGACCGGCAGGCCGAGGTACCGGATGGTATTTAGCCATTTCAGAAAATCTTACATTCAAAATCATCGAAAAATGGAAATACTGAGCTGGCAAAGCGCTGCTGCGCTTGATACGCAAAAGATGAAGGGCGCCGCGCGGTGGGAGCCCCTGGGAACGATTGCGGCGCCGTTTGCGGGAGTAAAACGCAGGAAAACGGCATGCACAAGCTCAAACTGATCTGGAAGGATTTCAAAGGACTCTGGCGGGTCTGCGGTCCTCATTTGGCGGTAAGCTGGCTTCTTGCCATTGCTCTCAATTGCAGATCGGTGTTCAGGGAGTGCAATCTGCAAGCCGCTGACCGCTTTCTTGGAAAGGGCCCATTTTCAGTTCATTTCCGTGCGTGCAAAACCCGCTTCAAAGTCTGGGGTGACAGCGCTGTTTCCGGGATTCGCGAAATATATGTCCGGAATATCTATCTGCCAAACAAGCTTATGCAGATCCGTGACGGCGATATTGTCGTCGATCTTGGCGCGAATATCGGAAACTTCACAAATCTTGCCTTGGCGCATGGAAGCCATGTTCGCGTCATCGCTATAGAGCCGAACGAGAAGCTAGCCGCGATCTTCGAGCAGTCTGTGGGGCAAAACCCGGGGCATCGGGAAAGGGTGCAATTAATCCGGGCCGTTTTGGGAAGCGCGGGCACATTCACCGCGCCACTCAAAACCGAGGCGGAGGTGATAGAAGCCGTGGGCGTCGACCGGATCGACTTCCTAAAGTGCGACATCGAGGGGGGCGAGTTCAACCTGCTGCATCCGGCAAGCAAGCTTCTCGCGATGGCGGACTCGCTCGCCATCGAAATCCATGCCTTCGCGGGAGATGTCGAGGGTTTCGTGCAAATGCTGAGTTGCGCTGGTTTTCAGATCCACAAGCGAACGGGCGCACCCGACGGCTCCTGCGTCGTGCTAGCTGCGCGGGCTTAGATTGTCAACGCCCTGATTGCTTGTCTAGATTATCGCCAGCGGGATGAGGCATGCACGCGACATCAAACTTCCAGCACGGATTTAACCTTGCGTGCGAGCTGTTCCACTGTAAAAGGCTTGGTGATGAGGGATACGCGGGGATCGAGAGTGCCGTTATGGATGACTGCGTTCCTGCTATAGCCGGTCATGTAGAGCACCCTAAGCCCGGGACGCATCGTGCGCGCTTTCTCTGCCAGCCTGTTACCGGTCATGCCCGGCATCACGATGTCCGTCAAAAGCAATGCGATCTCGGAGTGCTCTTCGAGTATCTTGAGAGCTTCAGGGCCATCTGAGGCTTCAAGGACGCGGTATTCGAGCTCTTCCAGGGCCTGCCTCGAAAAGCTTCGTACTGCTTCTTCGTCCTCCGCGACCAGGATCGTTCCGCTGCCGCGAACATCTTCTTCGGCAGTTTCCTGCGCGGCCGCTTTTTGGGCTTCGGCCCCAAAATGCCTGGGCAAATAAATTTTGACTGAGCTTCCTTGGCCGAGCTCACTATAGATTTTAACGTGACCGCCTGATTGATTGACGAACCCAAAGACTTGGCTTAATCCGAGCCCCGTACCGCGCCCATGCTCTTTCGTGGTGAAAAAGGGATCGAATGCCCTGCGTGCATTCTCGGGTGACATTCCACGTCCTGTATCCGTTACGCAGATCGCCACATATTGGCCACGCAACATGCCTGGTTCCGACGCAGCATAAGCCTCATCGAGACAAGCGTTCGCTGTTTCTATGGTGAGCTTACCTCCCTCCGGCATGGCATCGCGCGCATTTGCAGCAAGGTTGATAATCGCATTTTCAAGCTGGTTGGGGTCGATATTCGTTTGCCAAAGTCCGGCGGCGAGAATTCTTTCGATCTCGATTGCCTCTCCCGCCGTGCTGCGGATGAGGCTGCCTATGCCTGAAATCAGCTTGTTAGGATTAATAGGTTTGGGATCGAGCGGTTGCCTGCGCGCGAAAGCCAGAAGCTGCGCAGTCAGGGTTGCCGCCCGCTGCGCCCCGCCGGAGGCAGTGGCAGCGAGATGCTGAATGTTTAAGTCGCCTCTCGAGAGCCTGCGTTGCATCAATTCGAGAGATCCGAGAATGACGGTGAGAAGATTGTTGAAGTCATGCGCAATTCCACCGGTGAGCTGGCCAACCGCTTCCATTTTTTGCAAATGCCGCGCACGTTCCTCCGACGCCTCCCTAAGAGCGATTTCTTGTTGCAGCTCCTCATTCGCCTTTATTGCCCGCCCGGTGTAGTAGAGCGCTATCATGCACATGCCGAATAGGGCAGCAGTGGCGGGCAGGCCAAAAAGGAGCCACCGGTACAGCAGGTGCCACCACCGGGACATGACACTGCCTTATCAAGACCAACGGTCACCAGAAGAGGATATCGCGTCAAAGAGCTATAGGCGAAGATCCGGCCAGCGCTTGCATAAGCAAAAGCACTGCCAAGCGGGCTCTTTTTGACCTCGTCCAAAAGCGCAGTGTCAGGCGGAAGCGCCAGAAGTTGGCCCGGCTCACCAGGATACTGGGCAAGCTTAACTCCGTCGTTCCGGACTAAGCTGACAGCACTGACGCCGGTGTTGGCTATGTCACGGTAGAACTTCCAGAAATAGCCGGGCGAGACTGATATCGCGATGACGCCGTTGAATTCTCCGGCTTTCGAGCGGCGTGCGACACTGTAGACGAATTTGGCACCTTCTTTATGGAGATCCGACCGCGCAGGCGTCCCGATGTAGGCGCTTTGCGGCAGAACGCTGCCTTCCTTGTAAGCCTTGAAACAAGCACGATCGGCAAAATTCGCGTTCTCAGCGATCGCAGACGCGGTTGCGGTTACGAGAGCCGAGCCGTCCTTACCGATGACCCAAATATCCCTAATCTGATCGAGAGTTTCGTGGAGCTGCTGAAGCCGGGGCTTAATGGAATCCGCTTCGGCCTTGATCTGTTCGTCGCTGAAGTTGTCGAGAACCTCATCGACATGCAACGCGGCGAGCCTGAGCGTCTCGAAGACCTTGATAGCGTGCTCCCGAGTAACTTCAGCTGTTCGCTTCAGATGGTTTTGAGCTTCAGCAAAAGCATCGTCGTAAGCGGTGCGGGCGCTTGCCGCGAATACTACGGCCGGAATGGCAACCGACAATACGGCAAGCGTCCGGATCGAGCGTTCGGCATCGCGCATGGGATCGAGAAGAAACCCGCTAAACAAACAACGCACGCCGCGAAGCGTCAGCAGCGCCGCTGAGAGTCTTCCCATTTTTTATCCTATTTCGCAATAGTTCTGCAGCATATGTTACTGAGATTTGCGGCTATAGTGAGAACTTAGGCTGGTTTGTTAAGGTTAAGCCAATTTAAATACTTGTTTAAAAAGTTAAATAAATGTGCAATACTTCAGCTTAGCATCCGGTTTGGCGCTTCTTGAGCTCGGCACTTACAGTAAATCGCCCTTGATCAAGGCCTTGCTTTCCAACATGAGTTACGCTTCCCGGCGAAGGAATTGCCGCTTACCATGCAGACCGGGATGGATCAGCGAAGAGAATGGTACCACTGCGGCCAAACAGCACCGGCTACAACGAAATGGCGCATGGAGGCGCTTATGGATAGGTACGCTTTCATATGCGGCTTGTCGGGACCTTTCCTCACTGCGGCCGAGGCCAAGTTTTTAGCTGCCACGCGTCCGGCCGGGATAATTTTATTTGCTCGCAACGTACAAGATCCCGAACAACTCAGTACCTTAGTTTCGGCCATCCTCAATGAAGCAGGCGAGGACGGGAAATTACTGATACTGGTGGACCAGGAAGGCGGGCGCGTTCAGCGGTTGACGAAGCCGCATTGGCAGGCGTACCCGCCGGCGGCCGCCTTTGGCGTAATAAGCCGGAAGGCCAGAGCGGAAGCAAAAGACGCGGCGCGCCTTTCGGCCCAGCTGATGGCGCGCGATCTTCACACGCTCGGTATCAACACCACCTGCGCGCCGGTTCTCGATGTTCCGGTGCCCGGCGCCGACAGCATCATCGGCGATCGTGCGTACAGCGGCGATGTTGACACTGTCACAGGGCTTGGCGCCGCCGTCGCCGAAGGATTGCTCGCCGGCGGCGTTCTGCCGGTCATGAAACACATTCCGGGTCACGGGCGCGCAACCGCCGACAGCCATTTCGCCTTGCCTACCGTTGATGCACCGCTGTCCGAACTGGCTGCGTCCGACTTTGCGCCTTTCCGGTCACTGCGTCATCTTCCAATGGCGATGACCGCGCATGTGGTGTTCACTGCGATCGACCCGTCTGCGCCCGTCACGGTCTCGCGCAAAGCCATCAGCGAAGTAATCCGCGGCCATATTGGCTTTGACGGCCTCCTCATGTCCGACGATCTGAGTATGCGCGCACTTTCGGGGAGCCTGGAAGAAAGGGCGCGCGCCTGTCTTGCCGCAGACTGCGATCTGGCGTTGCATTGCAACGGCAGCATGGAGGAGATGGTTTCGGTGGCCGCTTCTTCTCCCTATCTTGAGGGCAAGGCCCTTCTGCGCTTCGAGCTGGCGATCGGGCATCTGAAGGAGCCGCAGCCTTTCAATCGGCAGGCGGCGGAACAGGCGCGAATGGAGGCACTAGCGGCGCTTGGGTGAATCGCGCAGAGTGCATAGTATGTGATTCGGAGAAGCCGACGTGATCCAGAACGAAGCCGGCGGGGCAAGAGCAGACGCAGAAGCCGCCAGTTGGGAGGCACCCGAGCGTCTCAATCCGGATGAAGATGAGGATGTTCTTGTTCTTGAGCTGGATGGCTTTGAAGGCCCGCTTGACCTGCTCCTCGTTTTGGCTCGCAGCCAGAAAGTCGATCTCACCAAGCTTTCCATCCTGCGCTTGGCGGAGCAATATCTCGAATATATCGAGGCCGCACGTGCGTTGCGGCTGGAAGTTGCCGCCGACTACCTCGTGATGGCTGCTTGGCTCGCCTATCTCAAATCCAAACTTCTGCTTCCTGAGCAAGAGCAGCCAGATGATGGGCCTTCTGGGCAAGAACTTGCCGCCCAGCTTGCGTTCCGGTTGAAGCGCCTGGAAGCAATGCGCGAGGCCTTATCGCGCTTTATGGGCCGCAAGCGGCTCGGCATTGACTTTTTCGCGCGCGGAATGCCTGAGGGCATCCGGGTCATTCGTTCAAGCATATATCAAGCAAGCATTTTCGATCTGCTCAAAGCTTACGCCGAACAGCGCCAAAGGAATGCCGTTACCGAAGTCAGTTGGGGCGGCCGCGTGGTCTGGTCCATCAAGCAGGCACGCGAGCGGCTTGCCCAACTCATGGGCGGGGAACCGGATTGGACGGCACTCGATAAATTTCTGGCAGAGTATAAGCCTTCTCCGGTGCTTGGCAGGACAGTAACGGCGTCAAGTTTCGGCGCAACGCTTGAGCTGGCCCGCGAGGGCTATCTTGAAATACGCCAGAGCAAACCTTTCGCCCCACTCTACCTAAAATGGCTGAACAAGCCGTCGGACGAAGGTGCTGGAGCAAATTCGTGAGAATCAAATCTTAGGAAGAGCAAGACCGCACTTTTGGCCGGCTACAGGCAGCCCGGTGCAAGCCAGAATGTTTTCCTTGGCGGAGGCTTCGCTCTTAACGAGCTGTGCATTCGCTACATCGTGAGGCTGCTCGGTCGCACAAGCAGTGAGCAAAAAACAGACTAATACAATCTGGAAAGACACACGGACCATCATAGCCTCCGTGCAGATTGCGAAAGAATGAATTCCCGGTACGGCAGGTCTTTGATTCGCTCAACTTAAGATTTGTAATCAATTCTGCCTTGAGCTCTTGCCGGGGACGTGCTGGCAACATTGCTCTTGAACGAGCGTTGTTTCAGCATTCGACGGAATGCCCGCGCATTCGCGATTGGCATCTCCAAGCCCTTCTCATTCCGGAAGAAAAGAATGAACCAGCGAACTGTGCGTGTCCGAATCACCGGCCGGGTGCAAGGCGTCGCTTATCGGGCCTGGACGCAGCGCAACGCCACTGCGCTTGGGCTCACGGGCTGGGTCCGCAACACTCGTGATGGCGCCGTCGAGGCGGAATTTTCCGGAGGCGCTCGGGAGGTGGAAGAGATGCTCAGACGTTGCCGCGTTGGCCCCCGCGCCGCAAACGTCGAGGAGGTTAGTGTTATCGGTGAGGAGGGCACTCCAGCCGTTGGGTTCAACATCGTATAGGCGCCGGGGGAATGAGACGGTTGCCTCTGATATAACTGCCGCCTTCGCCCTTTTGCGGTGTACTCCCAACCTGCCGCCGTTGAAAAATCAACCTCTTGCGCAATTCCTGCAAATCAGGCGAACTACCGGTTGAGAAAGTTGGGGATAGCGGAAGGTTTTACATGACAAGCAAGGACGGCAGCAAATCTGGAGGCGGAAGCGGCGGCCGCGTGCCGATCTTGCCGTTGCCCCTGCCGTCCAACATTGCGAGGCTGCCTTCGGCGGACCGGCGGGAGAAGCTGCGCATTCTTGAGGCGCTCCTTTTCGCCGCAGCAGAGCCGTTGGACGAGTCCTCTTTGTCAAGGCATCTCGGCGCGAAGGACGATGTTGGGCAGCTTCTTGACGAACTGCAGAGCCTTTATTCAGGGCGAGGCGTCAATCTCACCCGAGTTGCGGGTAGGTGGGCTTTTCGGACTGCTGAAGATCTTTCCTTCCTGCTTGAGCATTACTCGGTCGAGCAAAAGAAACTATCGAAAGCCGCGCTCGAAACTCTCGCAATTATAGCGTATCACCAGCCGGTCACCCGCGCCGAGATTGAGGAAATCCGGGGGGTCAGCACCTCCAAGGGTTCCCTCGATGTGCTTCTGGAAATCGGCTGGGTTCGTCTGCGCGGGCGGCGCCGTGCGCCGGGGCGGCCAGTCACATACGGAACGACCGAGGCGTTCTTGGAGCATTTCGGCTTCGATTCAATTCGCGATCTGCCCGGCTTGGCCGAGCTTAAGGGAGCTGGCCTGCTGGACAGCACCCTCCCGCCCGGATTTGTGGTCCCCGAACCAGATGACAGTGCGGCCCTGCGTGAAGACGAAGATCCGCTGGAGGACGAACCTCCTGGAGAACACGAGCCCGAGGTAGCCGAGCCGCTCGAAAGCGAAGATTCGGAAGATCCAGAAGATGAGGAAGCCGTCGAAGTTCCCGCCCGGTCTGCTTCGGCGCGCTAAAACTCCGCCTTTATGTCAGGCAGCTTATTCCCAGCTGCTACACATTGACCATTAACGGACATGATACGGTTTGCTAAGCTCAGCATGCTTGACATGCTGTGCACGCGCAGCCACGTTCAGAGCAGTTGTCACGAATGGAACGCTCCAGCCTTAAAAGGCTGGGGAAATGGAGTGCAAATGGACATGATGCCGCAAAATCTCATGTTCGGAGCTGCTTGGAGCCCCTTGCAGCTCATGTTGGTTTTACTTGTAGTCGTGCTCTTATTCGGTAAGGGTAAGGTGTCTGATCTCATGGGAGACGTCGCCAAGGGTATAAAGAGCTTCAAGAAGGGCATGGCCGAGGAAGAGACCTCTGCGCAGCCGCCCGTACCGCCGAAGCCGTTAGAGCAGCCTACACGCGCCGAGGCCAGTACTCCCGCTGGGACCGAGACAAAGGTCGAGAATAGGCCGGTATAATTTCGCTGCGCTGCTACAAGGCAACCGCCGACAATGTTCGATATCGCCTGGTCCGAGCTTTTTCTCATCGCTATCGTGGCGTTGATCTTCATCGGGCCGAAGGAACTCCCTCACGTGCTAAACAATCTCGGCAAGGCTGCTGCAAAGCTGCGGCGCTCCGCCGACGAATTCCGCCGCCACTTCGAAGATTCGATGCGAGAGGCCGGCTACGAAGATCTGCATAAAAACCTGCAAGACTTCCGTTCGCTGAACCCCGCCAATCAGCTCAGATCAAGCATCGAGAAGGCAATAAACCAGGAATATACGGCACCTGCGGCTCCTGTTTCGGCGGAAGAACTGCCACACGCTGAAGTGGCACCAAGCGCAGCGGCGCCCGATGCGCAAGCAGCCGCAGCGCCTACTTTAAGCGAGATCGCTAGTCCCGCCGCAGAAGCAACGTTTGCGAAGCCGCTTACGGAGGAGAGACCAGCGGAAGGGATACCACAGGCCGAGTCTGCTACACAAAAGCTGGTGGATCAGCTATCAAAAGATCATCCTGCGCCTGTAGCCTGAGCTAGTATCCATGGCCGTGGCAAACCCAGAAGAGGACATCGACCAGACGAAGGCGCCGCTCATCGAGCATTTGGTCGAGCTTCGCCGCCGGCTGATCTATTGTGTCGTCACGGTCCTAGTCTTTTTCATCTTTTGCTACGCCTTTGCGCAGGACATCTACAATTTCCTGCTCATTCCTTATCGCTTCGCAGTCGGGGGCGAGACCCAAATCGACCTGATCTACACCGCGCCGCAGGAATTCTTCTTTACTCAGCTGAGGGTAGCCTTTTTCGGCGCGATCGTTCTTTCATTCCCGATGCTGGCCGCGCAACTTTACATGTTCGTCGCTCCAGGCCTCTATAAAAACGAGCGCCAGACTTTCCTGCCTTTTTTAATAGCGACACCCATCCTGTTTATCCTCGGCGGGGCGCTGGTTTTCTTCATGGTCATGCCTTTGGCCATGCGCTTTTTCCTGTCGATGCAGCAAACTGGGACAGGCCCGGTCCATATCCAGCTCACCGCTCGCGTGAGCGAATATCTTCATCTGATCACAACACTGATCTTGGCTTTTGGCCTTTGCTTCCAGCTACCGGTACTGCTGACGCTGCTTGCCCGTGTTGGGATGGTTTCGAGCCGCTGGCTTCGGGAGAAATGGCGATATGCCATCGTGATCATTTTCGCTGTCGCGGCAGTCTTAGCCCCTCCCGATGTTCTGAGCCAGGTTGGTCTCGCCATTCCGACGCTCCTGCTGTACGAAATTTCTATTCTGGGAGTGAAGATGGTGGAACGTCAGCGGGCCGCAGAGGAAAGACGCCGCGCCGAGGCTGGGGATGGCGGCTAGTGGTGACATTTAAGTCCCGGCCGCCGCGAACTCGCGCTCAAATGTCAAATTCAAAAGCTCCACTGGAATCATAAAGTTGCTAGTGGTCCTTTTGATTCCGGCATTTGCTCTCAGGTGTGCCGCAAGCGGATGCAAATGGCGGAATCGGACCACTAGAGCATGTCCGCAAAAACTTCTCCCCGTGCACACCGGGATGGGTACCGGTTTTGGACAAGATCATGCGTAAACAAGGACCTGCAGCCCGCTTTTCATCTGTCAGGCCATAGCGCTTTCCTGAGGATGTCCGGTCGCTGACTCTAGACCACAATCTCCGAAAAGAGTTGGGAGACCATTTCATAGCTCCCGGCCAAGCGAGCCTCGAGGTGGCTTATGTCCGGCTCCCCCGTAACTTGAAGGAGAAGCTCAATCAAGTCCCTGGGCGCTCCCGCCGCATGGAACCTTCCCTCCGTGCAAAGCCGGAGAACCTGCGCAATGTCTTGGTACAGCTGCACCGCAGCCGTCAGGCCATGGCCATGGGCGGGGTTGAGAATGCCTGCTTTAATGAGATTTTGAACTGCCTCAACCGTGTTCTGGCTCAAGATCGCGGGTTCTCTTGCCGCATGCACGATCTGCAGGAACTGCACGATAAACTCGGCATCGACAAGACCGCCCTCGTGGTTCTTGGTGTGCCAAAGTTCGCTCGTGCCCTTCTCCTTTTGTATCATCGCCCGCATTTCGTGGACATCGGAGGCAACTTTTTCCCTGTCATGCGGCAGCGTTAGCACTTGGCGTATTTGTTCCCGCAAACGGCTTTGCAGTGCGGCGGGACCAGCAATCGGCCGGGCACGTGTTAGCGCAAGGTGCTCCCAGGTCCAGGCTTCTTTTTCTTGGTAATTAAGAAAGCCATCGAGGCGGACGGCTACCGGGCCGGATTTGCCGGATGGCCTGAGCCGCATATCGACTGGATAAAGCGAGCCTTCCGATGTCGGCGCCGAAAGGGCACTGATCAGCCGCTGCGTAATGCGGGCATAGTGTTGCGATTCATGAAGCGCGGAGTCTGGTGCGGTACCATAAATAACAATGAGATCCAGATCGGATGAAGCAGTCATCTCGCGTCCGCCAAACTTCCCCATGCCGATGACGGCTGGCGGCGGAAAAGAGCCGCCATATTGTTCTTGAACGGCTTCAAGCAGCGTCTGGATCAACACCTCTGCAAGTAAGGAATACGCGGCTCCTGCCTCGGAAGGCCGCAGCTCCCGCGATAGAAGCCGAACGCCAATGGAAAAGGCCTGTTCCTGTCCGCTGATGCGGGCAAGGTTCAGACGCTCTTCGTAAGAACCGGCTTCGAAGACTTGCCTGCGTATCAGCGCTCTGATCTCTTCGCTGCTCGGGCGCGCCCCGGCGTATCCAGGATCAAGTATTGCCTCCAAGAGGCGGCGCCGGCGTCCAAGAATGCTTGCGAGCCTTGGAGCAGAGCCCATGATTTGGGCAACGAGCCGCAAAAGGCGGGGATTGGCGCGAAGCATCGAAAAGAGCTGCACTGCAGCGGGGACTTCGCTCAGAAACTTGTCAAAGGTTGCAAGGGCGAGATCGGGGTCGCCGGTATCGCCCAAGGCTTCCAGTAGCGCAGGGACGAATTCCGTCAAAATCTCACGCGCTCGCTCGCTGCGCATTGCCGCGTAGCGGCCATAATGCCAGCCCTTAACGGCGGCTATGGCAGCCGGCGGGTTCTTGAACCCAAGCTTCCCCAGGGTTTCAGACGTACCTGGGTCATCTGCGTCGCCTGTAAAGACGAGGTTTCCTTTTACGCGCTTAGGCGTCAGCTCAGGTACACTCTCGAAGAGCGCCGCATAATGGGCCTCCACCTTCTCCATGTGCCCGCGCAGTTCACTCGCGAATGCATCCGTAGTCTGGTATCCGGCGAAACGCGAGAAGCGAGCCAATTCTTCGGGAGCAGCCGGAAGCGTATGCGTCTGCTGATCAGCCATCATTTGCAGACGGTGCTCCATGCGCCGCAGGAAGCGATAAGCATCGCGGAGGCCGTCGTGAACCCTTGGACCGATCCAGCCGAAATCGGTCAGCACGTTCAGCGCGGAAAGAGTTTGGCGTGTCCGCAGAGCCGGTTGACGCCCTCCTGCAATGAGCTGCTGCGACTGAACAAAAAACTCGATCTCCCGAATGCCGCCCCGCCCGAGCTTGAGGTTATGTCCGGCCACCGCGATGTGCGCATGTCCTTTGGCGGCGTGAATTTGCCGCTTCATGGCGTGGATGTCTAAAATTGCGTTATAGTCGAGATACTTTCGCCAGATGTACGGGCCAAGGTCTTTCATGAAGCGCTCCCCGGCCGAGATGTCACCGGCAACGGGACGGGCCTTGATGAGAGCGGCACGCTCCCAATTTTGCCCAAGGCTTTCATAATAACGGAACGCAGCCTCGGTCGATATTGCCGCCTGCGTCGAGCCTGGATCGGGCCGGAGGCGAAGATCCGTGCGGAAAACATATCCGTCGGGCGTCCATTCCTGCAGGATATGAACGAGGTCGCGCGTTAGACGCACAAAAAAGACGCTGGCCTCCACATTTGCCGTGACAGGTGCCATTTCCCGGTCGAAGAAGATTATCAGATCGATGTCACTGGAATAGTTCAGCTCCTGAGCGCCGTACTTGCCCATGCCAAGTATGACAAGGCCGCTCTCCTTTTCTGGATTGGCGGCATCCTTTGGAAGGAAATGGCCGGCTTCAGCAGCCCGGTCGAGCAAGAACCTTACAGCCAACCCCAGGAATACATCCGCGGCTTTGCTTAGCCTTTCCGTGGCTTCTTCGACTGGCCAGATGCCCGCCAGATCCGCCAGAGCAATCAGGAATGCAGCCTCGCTTTTGGCCTGCCGCAGCACGCGCATGATGTCGCGGATGGATCGGGCACGTGCCGCGGCAACCTCGCATCGTGAAAGGATGTCAGCGAACTCGGCTTCCGAAGGCCGGATCAGCATCCGAGCCAGAAGAGTGGGGTTTCTCTCCGCCAAACCCCAAAGAAATGACGAACCCGCAAAGACCCCGCTTAGGAATTGAGCAAGGCTGCCCTCAAGATCAACTTCCTCGCCCGGGCCTGTTTTCAGTTCTGGCAAAATTAGTTCGAGCTTGCGGCGCCCGCTTCCGCTAGCGTCGTCGAGAGGTGTTTCGCGTAAGCGGTATTGAAAGGCGCGCGGATCAGATCGCATGGCTGAGCAAAGCCAATTCCGGCGCAGCAACCGAAAGCTCTGCCGAAGCCATGTTCTTCTTCAGAGTTAGCCTCACCCTCAAGCCAGGACTGTTATCCTCCAAGGAAACCATACCGCCATGTAGCCTTGCCACCGCGGCCACTAGGCTTAGGCCAAGCCCGCTGCCCGGAATCGACCGGCTCGGCTGCAGCCGGACAAAACGCTGCAACACCCGTTCCCGATCTTTTTTTGGAATGCCCGGGCCGTGATCGGCAATCACGATGTCAACGCTATCGCCCTTGTCTTCAAGGTCGACGCTTACAGAACCCTCGGTTGTGGCTGAACTCGCAGCCGGAGCGGCGTATTTGATCGCGTTATCGAGGAGGTTGGCGAGAGCCTGCCCGAGCAGGTGCTTCTCGCCAGCGAGCATCACTTCCCCCGGGCAGGAATGCTGCAACGAAAGCCCACGTTCCTCGGCGGCAGGCTCGTACAAATCGGCCACATCGCGGACGAGAGTGCTAATGTTGAGCGGGCCAAAGCTCTCCGACCTTGAGCCTGCCTCGAGGCGGGCAATACTCAAAAGCGCATCGAACGTCTGAATCAGCGTATCGGCTTCCTCAATCACAGACTGCAGAGCTTCTGAAAGCTGCTTCGGCGACTGGCTTGTTTGCAAAGCTCGCTCAGCTCGCGTGCGAAGCCTATGGAGCGGTGTCTTGAGGTCGTGTGCGATGTTGTCTGAGACGTTCTTGAGCCCAGCCATCAGGTCCTGGATGCGGTCCAGCATGGCGTTCAAGTTCAAATTCAATCGCTCGAACTCGTCATTGCGCCCGGTCATCGGTATCCGTTGCGCAAGATTCCCCTGCATGATGGCTCCGGCAGTGTTCGAAGCGGCATCCACCCGCCGCAAGATATTTCGGCTAACCATTGTGCCGCCGACGGCGCCGATGGCGATTATAAGTGCATAGCCGAGGAGGAAGCCTCTTCTAAGCACGCGCTTCAGCGCCTCCTGGCTCTCTATGTCGCGCGCCACAATAAGGTGGAGGTCTCCTGGAAGGCGGGCCACAATGCCGAAGGCTTGTCGTTCGCTGACCTGGGTGCCTTCCCGCCTTCTATAGGCGAATTGCGCAGGCCCCAGCGTATTCCAGAGATCGGCGGCTACAGTATCAAGGTTGCCCGCGAGTCTGCGCCCCTTGCTGTCCGTCAGCAAATAGAGCGAGTTGGTCGACGAGGCCGAATGCTCCGAAATGGCATTCACCAAAGATGGTAAGCTACCTTCGCGGTACTGCGCCGCAAGCGCCTGAAAATTGGCCTGCACGGAAGCTTCGGCTTCCTGGCTGAGAAAGCCCTGCATGGCGACATTGACATAGATGAAGGTGCCGGCAACCGCGGCGCAAAACAGCGAGACGTAAAGCGCAAAAAGACGGAACGGCGTGGCGAAAACGACGCGAGGGACCAGTCTCTCTAGTTTAATGATCGTCATTGCGGATCATATAGCCCGCGCCCCGGACCGTTTCGAGAAGAGGCTTATCCTGCCCCTTGTCGATCTTGCTGCGAAGCCGCGAAATATGAACGTCAATGACATTCGTTTGCGGATCGAAATGATAGTCCCACACATTTTCGAGAAGCATCGTGCGTGTTACAACCTGGCCGGCGTGGCGCATGAGGTATTCCAGCAGCCGGTATTCGCGCGGTTGCAGGATAATCGTCTCGCCACCGCGGCTGACTTTGTGTGAGAGGCGGTCCAGAACCAGATCGCCGACGCTATAGGTCGTGACGGTTCCTTCTGACGATCCCCGGCGCGTCAGCGCCTCGACCCTTGCGACCAATTCCACCAGTGAATAAGGCTTCGCCAAGTAATCATCGCCGCCGGCGCGCAAGCCTTTCACACGGTCGTCGACCGCGCCGAGCGCACTGAGAATGAGAACGGGGGTTCTGTCGCCGCGACCCCTCAAGCGTTCCACAAGCGCCAATCCGTCGAGCTTTGGAAGCATTCTGTCGACAATCAGCACGCCGAATGCCGAATTGCTTGCCAGCTCGAAGCCGCTCTCTCCGTCGACGGCAATCTCCGTCTGGTAGCCGGCCTCATTGAGCGCTTTTGCAAGGAAATCGGCCGCCGTTCTGTCGTCCTCAACGATTAGAACTCTCATCTGAGCTCCTGGCGGATGTGAATATCTCTAAAAAATATGATGCTTTTGGAAAAAGGCGAGGGGACACCCTCGCCTTCGCTGGATTTTCTAATGCCGGCTTGGCTTGTCTTTGTCTTGGCCGCCGGTATCGCGCTCCGCCTTCTTAGTGATTGGGAGCGCCAAGTAACGCTGCTGTTTGTCGCGGCTGCGCACCTGGAGGAGGACATTCTTGTGGCCTTTATCCCTAGCTTCACGGATGCCGTTGACGACGTCATCGACCGTGGAAACAGCCTTATTGTTGACCTCAAGGATGACGTCTCCGCGGCGCAGCCCTTGATCCGCGGCCTTCGAGGCGGGATCAACGCTTGCTACAGCGACCCCCTCTTTGGCGTTACTGCCAGGCACGTCCGGCGCCGGGATCAGCGTCAGGCCCAAATCTTCCAGCTCCTTGCCTGATTCATTGTCTTCTCCGCCGCTCAAAGCTGCGACCTTGTCGTTTTCGGGGAATTCTCCGAGTTTGACGGTCACCTCTTTCTCGGCGCCGTTCCTGAAAATGCGCAAATGAGCATCGGAGTTTGGCGAAAGGGCTGCTATTGTTCTCGCGAGTTCCCGCGAGTTGCTGACTGGCTTACCATTAACCTGCTGGATCACGTCCCGAGGCTTCAGCTCGGACTTTGCGGCAGGACCATCGGAGAGAATTTTGGCAATCAAAGCGCCTTTGCCCTCTTTCAACCCGAGGCTTTCGGCGATGTTGTCGTCCACATTTTGAATCTGGACGCCAAGCCATCCGCTGCTGACCTTGCCCTTGTCCTTGAGCTTCTGAACCACATCGCGTGCGGTCGCGGCGGGAATCGCAAAAGCTATGCCGACGCTGCCCCCGCTTGGACTGTAAATCGCGGTATTGACGCCGATCACCTTGCCGTCGAGGTTAACGGAAGGGCCGCCCGAATTGCCGCGGTTAACGGCGGCGTCGATTTGGAGGAAATCATAAGGCCCGGACCCGATATCGCGGCCGGAGGCCGACACGATGCCGGCTGTCACGGTACCGCCAAGGCCGAAAGGATTGCCGACTGCCAGCACCCAATCGCCGACGCGCGGTGGCGTATCTGCAAATTCAAGCCAATGATCGAACTTCTTCTTGGTCTCTATCTTGAGAAGGGCGATATCGGTGCGAGCATCGCTGCCAATGACCCTTGCTTTGTATTTCTCTTCATCCTCGAAGGTGACTTCTATTTCATCTGCCTTATCGGCGACGTGGTGGTTTGTCACGACATAACCGTCCGGAGAAATCAAAAAGCCGGAACCCTGGGCGCGGGTAGGCCGCCGCTCAGGCTGGTTCTTTTTGAACTGCTCGAAGAAGTCACGAAGCGGCGAATCCTGCGGCAAATCCGGCATTGGAAAATCCCGGCTCGAAACCTCTCCTGTTCCAGAGATCGACTTGACATTCACGCTAACAACCGCCGGCCTGACCTTGTCCGCGAGATCGGCAAAACTTGGCGGGCGATTGTCCTGAGCGGCGGCGGTACTGACGAAAAAGCGTGCTTGCGGTAATACCCCCAGCAGGCTTGCGCTCAGTAATCCGGCTCCCACTGCGGCCCTGAATGGATGGGCTCGCTGGTGTAGAGCTAATTTGCCCTTATCATCCTGGATTCTTCCGGATGCCATCGGCTTTGTTCTCCCCTGTATGGATTAATCCTATGCTGATATAGGAAAGCAAAGATTACAGGCGACTTGCCGGCAAATTAAAAGATGGTAAGGCGGCTTGCAGCGCTCCAGCTTTTCGCTAACACACTGTGGAGCATGCCGCAGCGCTGTTGATGCGTAAAAGCAGGATCGTTTCAGGCCTTTGCTGAGCCTCGGGCCGCTGAGTACTTGTTCTGCTCGCACTCATTCTCCGCGTGAGCCGTTGGCGGTACTCCGCGTCTTCGCTCGATGACATTATCAAGTTCCGCGCCCAAAAGTCCTGCAAAGGCGGTTATCCAGAACCAGAATAGTAGGATCGCGACTGCTCCAAGCGACCCATAGACCTTATCATAGGAGTTGAAAGCCGAAACATACCATGCGAAGCCCAGAGACGCCGCAAGCCACAGGACCGTGGCGGTGCCAGACCCCCATGTGAGCCATTTCCACTGCGCATTTTCCCGGTCAGGCCCGTATCGGTAGACGAGAGCAAGAGCCAGCACCATGAGGACAGCAAGAGCGGGCCAACGCACATACTTCACGGCGCTGTCCCACATAGAACTCAAGCCTAGGTAACTGAAGACGAATGGCAGCACAACAAGGACAGCCACCGCAGCGAGCAATATGACTATCGCAACGAGCGTGAAGAGGAGGGCAAGCGCGTTCACGACCATAAAGCTTCGTTTTTCTTTTATCCCGTAAACGGTGTTCAGCGCTTGCATCATAGAAGAGGCAGCGAGCCGGGCCGAGTAGAGAGCAACCACGAGGCTTACAATCCCGGCCAGCGAGAAGCTGCTGCTTTTCTGGGTGAGAGTATTAAGCTGCTTATCAATCAAGCTCCACGCCTCGGCCGGAAGGACATCGCGGAGGTTGTTGAGCTGATTATGAATCTCCGCCGGATTGGCAAGAAGCCCGAAGATCCAGGTCGCAGCGGCAAGCGCTGGAAATATGGCAAAGAATGCATAGAAGGCCACGCCGGCGGCAAGCAGGCTTAAGCCATGATCGCCGATGCCTTTGTAGGTATCGATGAGAATTGCTTTGATCTCTGCGTAGGTCGACTTGTGGGTATGACGCTCGCCTCGTGCGCTTTCCGCCTTTTGCCGGGCAAGGTCTTGGCGGGGCGCCGTCACCAACTTGGATACCAGGGGCATGGCGCCGGCGAATGCCGCCGCAAGAAGAAGGGACCGCATTAAGCTCTCTCGATGCACGGTGTGTTTGCGGGTCTCGCCGCAAGGTTGCCAGGCCGGCAACGCAAGCAAGTCGTGGAAGTTCCAGTTCGCTTCATTGACAGCGAAGTCTTCGGTTCCCAACCTTGAACTATCTAAAGCGACAGAAAGCTATGTTTTAGATGTGAACCGGCCAAAAACGGTTGTACATAAAGACTAAACGCAATATTAGTAAATATTAGCATCAACATCTCCGCGTTTGATAATTGTCAAAACATCTGACGTCTTCTCCTATAAATTACGCATCCCGCTCAAGGTAGGAGGACTACTTGAGCATGACTGTTGTAAGAAGGAGTAGAACATGAAGCGTACACCCGTCCTTACCGCCGCGGCCGTAATGTTCGCAGCGGCCGCCTCTGCCTCCCTAACAACGATACCTTCTGCCTCCGCGCAAAGTTGGCGGGAAAATTTGACAAGTCAAAGCGAAGGAAGCGGAAGTCTGCGCGACCTTCTCTCTGAAAGCCGGGGAAATCGCGGTGCGTTGCGCCAGCAGATATTGGACGAGCTTCAAAGCCGCGGCGCGTTGCAGGATGAGCTGATGAACCGCCTGGAACGCCGCCGTGCCCTTCGCGAGCTTATCGAGAACAGGCTCGGGGGTGAAGGCGCTGGCCTCAGCGGTCTCTCCAGCAGCGAAGGCTATGGGCGTGGCAATTTCGACCGGATTCTGGACCGTCTGGAACGCCGGCGCATGTTGCGTGAGCTTATCGAGAACAGACTTGAAGGCGAAGGCGGCGGCCTCCGCGGCCTTCTTTCGGAACGCTACCAAGGCGAAGGCGGTGGCCTCAGCGGTCTCTCCAGTAACGAAGGATATGGGCGTGGCAATATCGACCGGATTCTGGACCGTCTGGAACGCCGGCGCATGTTGCGTGAGTTCATCGAGAACAGACTTGAAGGCGGTAGCGGTCTCCGCGGCCTTTCTTCCGAAGGTTACGAAGGGGAAGGCGGCATGAGTGGCCTCTCCAGCACCGAAGGCTACGGGCGCAGCAATATCGACCGGATTTTGGACCGCTTGGAGAGCCGGCGCATGGAGGGCGGTGGCAAAATCCGCCAACTCTTGTCGGAGACCCCCGAACGCGATCTTCGGCAGCTCATTCGTGAACATCTGCAGGAGCGCGCCGCTCTACTTGACCTCGTATCTCAGTGTATCGGCGAACACGGCGGCCGGTTCCGCGAACGCATTTCTCAAGGCGGCGGAGGTTTTGGTCAGTCCTCGGAAGATCGCCAAGCCGTTCGTGAACTCATCCTGGACAGGCTCCGCTCTAATCCTGATTTGGAGCAAACTCTGAACCGGCTTCGCGACCGCATTAGCGGCCAGGGCTAGCTGCGGTCATCAATCGCTCCGTCGAAAGATGTCCATAGTCCACAAGGAACCCGCACATGAAAACAGCACTAATCTTGGCAGCGGCGCTTGCTCTTTCGACGGGGCCCGCGCTCGCTCAACAATCAACGTCAGGCCAATCCTCTTCATCCGGCCAATCCTCTTCAAATGCGCAAAGCGCGAAAAATACGCAAAGTACGAACGCGCAAGGCCAAGGGAGCACAGAAAACCAGAATAAACAAAATCAAGGGGCTACCTCGGGCACGGCCCGTACCGGTAGCGAGATTGGCACTCTCCTCAATCGCCTCTCACAATCTGCCCTCCGAGAACGCATGGCGAATGCAGTTGATTTGGTACAGGACGCCTGCGCTACGGACATCGAGGAGTATTGCGGCTCAGTGAGCCCTGGGGAAGGCAACATTGCATCGTGCATGCGTGCCAACGCGGACGAACTCAGCCGAAGGTGCCGTTTCGCCCTGCTTCGCGCTTCCCGGAACATCAGAAGCGCAGTCGAGTCGATCGCGGATGAATGCGTAAGCGGGATCAAGTCACAATGCGGCAATTCACAGAACGTCAGTGAATGCGTGCAGAAGAATACTTCTCTGCCTCAGACCTGCCGCACTGTAGTGGCCGCGCTCACGGGAGCTAAGGAAAAGGTTGCTGCAGCGTTGAAGGGTCAGCCTGTCTATAGTGCCGACGGCCAGGACGTAGGCCAGGTGGTTAACGCTATCAGGGGACCGGATGGCAAACTCATGGCCGTCCAGATAGAAGTCGGCCGCGCCCTTGGCCTGGGCAATCGAGTCGTGACCATCGACGCGGATGCCGTCCAGGAACTCGGCAACCGCATCAAGTTGAGGCTGAATGCTAATGGTCTTGGTGACCTTGCAGGGGCCAATGATCAGGAGCAGAATAAGGACGAAACACAGAACCAAAGTGGAACAGAAAACCAAAGTGGAAGCCAATAAAACCTTCCTCCCACCGCCCCGCTTCGCTGCGGGGCGGCCACGCAGGTCTGATTCCCCGGCTAGGCTATCTTACTTACGAAAGACGTTCCGCCGCATTGGCGTTATGAAAAACTGCCCATCCTTATCGCGTTCGCAGTAAGTTTCGTAGCGCTGCAAAAGCTCCGATTGCACCTGCGGGAGACGCTGCCTGCGAACCGGATCGACAGCAATGACGGCGCGGATGAAATCATCGGCGCTTCGAAAACGTACAATGCTCTCATAGAAAAGCTCGCCCTCGGACACGAGCCCGGCCGGTGGCGCTTTTAAGACCGCATAAGCGGCGGAGCGAACCGCAGTTTCATCTTCGATCGGTCTCATGGCCTCGAAATAAGCGCCTGAAGCGATTGGCTCGATAACGGCCAGCACCCCACCCGGTTTAAGCACGCGCGCCGCCTCTTCCAAAGCCGGAGCCATCGCTGAAAGCGGGAGATGGTGGAAGCTTTTCAGATAAAGGAGTGCATTCGTAGACGCCTCAGCTAAGGGGAGGGCTTCGCCTGTTGCAACGCAGTAGGCCTCTCCTTCGCTTGCCTGGGCGCGCGCCCGTTCGAGCTGTTCCTCGCTGACCTCGATGCCTATCGCTTTCGCTCCGGCACCCCTAAGATGACGAACAATTGCGCCATCCCCGCAGCCGATATCCACGACCCTTTTTTCGCTGGGTTCGAGAACTTCGGCAATCGCTTCCTTCAGATTCAAGCGGGGTGCGGTCATGAGGCATCAAGCTCAGCAGTCGTGGCAACAAAACCGTTGTGATCTAAAGCACATAATATAGCCCCTCCTGCACGGTGAGAACCGCAAACCGTAAAACTATGCGTGTCGAAGAGCGGCCTCTTGGCGCGGAAACGGAAGGAGCGCACGGCCGCACCGGGGCGCTGACGCAGGTAGAGATCCATGAGCAGGGTTGCCGTCAGAGGTCCGTGTACGACGAGCCCCGGATAGCCTTCGACCTTCTCACAATAGCTTCGGTCGTAATGGATGCGATGCCCATTGAAGGTCAGGGCGGAATAGCGGAACAGCAGCACGGGATCAGGAACAATCTCGCGCTGAAACTCGGGAGCAAACTCTAGTCCCACCTCGCTCCTGAGTTGCTTCCGGCTCGCCGCCGGCGATCCATCCTCTTTTCGGCCGGCAGGTTCTTCCGCCGACGCGGCCTCCGCAATGTCCCGGTAAACAATGTCGTGTACCTCGCGGACTGCGGCAGAACTCCCGGCCAAGATCACGTGCGTTACCTTCACAAAGACCATCTTACCGGAACGACCGATCTTATGCTCGATATTCGTAACGGTAGATCGCCTGGTCATGACCGCGCCGATCGGAATTGGCGCCAAAAACTCGAACTGCCCGCCAGCCCACATTCGGCGCGGAAGATCGACGGGAGGTAGAAAGCCGCCGCGTTTGGGGTGTCCATCCGGCCCGATATCGCTTTCCCGTGGGCGAGGGAGAAAATAAAGCCAATGGCCAAGCGGCGGAACGTGACCTTCCAGCCACTGCGGGGCGATATGGTCAAGCGTGGCGGCAAGCCTGATAAGCGGCGCCTCGCTGGCGATATCAGTCTGGGTTTCTGTTTTGCCTATCCACGCCTTCAGATGATCGAAGCTCACTCTCCGAACTCCTCTCTTAGCGCGGCCCCGTGCTCGTCAAGTACGGGCACTGCTCGCGCCTGAAACGTTCCGCTAGAATACAAGGCGGGCCGAGCAGGGCCTGAAACTGGCCCGCTTGGCGTTTCAACCTGCATGCGCCGAAGCTGAGGATGGGACGAAAAATCCGCCACGCTGTTCAAGGACCCAAAGGCTATGCCGGCCTGCTTCAGGCGCACGATAGCCTCGTCACGGATCATGCCGCCGAACACGGCATTGATGATCTCATCGAGAGCAGCACGGTTCGCGACCCGCGCAGTATTGCTATTGAACAGCTCATGCCCCGCCAAGTCTGTCTGCCTAAGGACAGAGGCGCAAAAGGCGGCCCATTCCCGCTCATTCTGGATGGCTACGACAATTTCCCTGCCGCCGGCGCATGCATAAGCCCCATAGGGCGCGATGGTAGGATGATTAAGCCCTGCCCGCTGCGGTGCTTTTCCCCCATAGTCGTGGTGCAGAAGCGGCACGGTCATCCAATCCGCGATCGCATCAAAAAGGGACACTGCAAGCCCCTGCCCTTTTCCGGTCCGCTCACGTTCCAAAAGTGCTTCCAGGATCGCCGCATCGGCATACATGCCGCAAGCAATATCTGCGACGGATACGCCAACCCGGCCCGGGCTCTCGGGAACGCCCGTTATCGAGGCCAATCCAGTTTCGCATTGTATGAGCAGGTCGTAGGCTTTCATGTCCCGGTAAGGCCCCGTATCACCGTAGCCGGATATGTCGCAGGTGATGAGACGCGGGTAGCGCTCGCGAAGCGTTTTTGAGCCGAAACCCGCCCGCTCCGCCGCGCCGGGCGCGAGGTTCTGAACGAATATATCGGCTTTCGCGATCATGCGGTGAAGCAGGTTCGCCTCTTTCTTGAGGTCCAGAGCAATCAATTCCTTCCCGCGATTGAGCCACACAAAATAGGCGCTTTCGCCGTGTGCTACGTGATCATAGTTCCTTGCGAAGTCGCCTTCCGGGCGCTCGATCTTAATGACGCGAGCACCAGCGTCGGCCAACCTTGACGTGCAATAGGGGGCGGCGACCGCCTGCTCGACCGATACCGCAAGGATCCCTTCAAGCGCCCTCATTCACTCTTCTCCTTTTTGCGGCGTTCCTCGAACGCGGCCGAAAGCGTAAGGTACCCTATGATAAATCAGAGGGAGGACGGAGATGAAATCTTTGCTGTGGGCCGCGGTAATCTTGTCCCTTTGGGTAGCACCTTCGCAGGCGCAAAGCCCAATCGTCATCAAGTTCAGCCATGTTGTTGCGCCGGATACGCCCAAAGGCAAGGGAGCGCTCAAGTTTCAGGAACTGGCGCATAAATATACAAACGGCCGCGTCAAGGTCGAGGTCTATCCCAACAGCCAGCTCTATAAGGACAAGGAAGAGGTCGAGGCGCTGCAGCTTGGCGCGGTCCAGATGCTGGCTCCGTCGCTCGCCAAATTTGGGCCGCTCGGGGTGAAGGAGTTCGAAGTTTTCGACCTCCCCTACATTATACCCAATAAAGCGGTGCTTGCACGCATCGTAAACGGCCCTGTTGGCAAGCAGCTCTTCGCGAAGCTCGAACCGAAGGGCATTCGCGGCCTCGCCTATTGGGACAATGGCTTCAAGATCATGACTGCGAACAGGCCATTGCGGAAGCCTGAGGACTATCTCGGGCAAAAGATGCGCATCCAGTCTTCGAAGGTGCTTGAAGCCGAGATGCGGGCCCTGGGGGCAGTCCCCCAAGTGTTGGCGTTCTCCGAAGTGTATCAGGCGATGCAGACTGGCGTTGTGGACGGCAATGAGAACACGCCTTCGAACGTCTATTCGCAGAAGATGCACGAGGTCCAGAAATACGCAACTATCACTCGCCACGGCTACATCGGTTATGCGGTGATCGTAAACGCAAAATTCTGGGATGGGCTTCCAACCGATGTCCGTGCTGAACTCGAGCGCGCGATGAAGGAAGCCACGGATTATGTCAATACCATCTCCCAAAAGGAGAATGACGATGCGCTTGCCTCCATCAAGGCAGCCGGGACAACCGAGATCGTGACCCCCACTCCGGCCGAGACGAAGGCGCTTCGCGAAGCATTACTGCCGGTCCACAAGGAAATGGAGGGCCGCATTGGCAAGGATCTGATCCAGGCCTTCTATTCTGAAGCGAAGGCCGCAGGTTACTAAGGGGACACATTAAGATCGCTAAGGCTCGGCCACTTCGCCGGGCCTGGGCCGCTGGCGCACCCTTCATTTTCTGCGCAGGAACACGCAATCCGGGGCAATTCAGAACAAGCGGTTACCTCCGGACAGGCATAAATCGAAATGCGATGACACCGAACGCGTGCCGCCAAAAATGGCAACGCTAAGCGGCACTGTGAGGGTAGGCCGGAAGGCCCGCACCCAATGCCGGTGCATAACGCAATACCTGACTAGGAGCTTCATCCATTGATGAGGCTGAAAGGAGGTTCCCATGAAAAGGCTTCTTGGCCTATCAACGCTCGCTATCCTCTTGAGTGTCACAAGCATCGCCAGGGTAGCCAATGCCGCCCCTTACGGACCGAATTACGGTGGAGGCACATATCACGAAGACGTGCTTCCAAATGGTGCTGTCACCGGTCCCATTGCTCCTGATGCCAACGGCGGCGGCTGAGCGGCTTCGTGGAAGAGCGTCCTCCCCCAGGGGACGCTCCTCCAAGCAACTCAACTAACATGAGGCGATCGCTACCCGGGAATTTCCTCCTCTCCATGCTCGTGCAAGAGTGCAAGAAGGCGCTTGCGCATAAGCATACTAGGCCGGTCGGATGGCATATGCATTTCGATCTTGCGGCTCATATCCACGATCGCGTCGGGATCGGTGGATTCCAAGATTTCGCGATCTTCCTCAATAATGGCCGCGTCCCACGCGATCAATTCCTCCGACGAGCAGTTCTCCTCGCTGTCGTTGCGGTAGAGTATCTGCACGAGTTCTATGGAGCCATCGTCAATGGGGGTCGCGCTATTTAAAATAATGTGACGCAAGCCGCTCGGGTATTCCATATCCAGCCGCCGGCAAAAGGGCATGAACCATTTATTGCGCATATGCCGCTTAGTCGTAGGCTCCTTTGTTCCTGTCACCCGGTATGCGATCGGCGGGTTGAGGATGGGCACGATTGTTTCCGCCTCGAAGCCGTAATCGGTCTCGATAAGCTGGTATTTCTCGGGTTTGGGCTGACTGATGTCGCCAAACGTCGCCTTATGCACGAAGGCGAAATGAGCGTTGTCGAAAGAATTTTCCATGAAGCGGAACGCGGCGCAGTTCCAGCGGTCGTGGAATTGGAAGATGCGGCGGTATCCTCGGTCACGGTCTTCAGGTATGTCTGGAATAGGCTGGATCGGATCTTCGAGCGCGACCCAGACATAGCCATATTTTTCCTGCGCATGATAGGCTTTTGCGCTCGCTTTCGGAACTTCCTGCTCGAAGGGAAACTGCGGAATATTGATGAGTTTTCCGGTGCGGTCGTATTCCCAGCCATGATACCCACAGACAATATTGCCATTGCGGCACCAGCCCTTGGAAAGTTTAGCGGTCCGGTGGCAGCAGCGATCTTCAAGCGCGGCGGGTTGCCCTTCGGCGTCTAGGAAGAGAACGATGTTCTGGCCAAGCAGCGTGAAAGGCTTCGGACCATTAGCCAGGTGATCGACCCTCAATGTTGCATACCAGAATCGGCGCAGAACTTTCTGGCGGGTGTTCAGCATAGGTGCTCCCATAGCGCTTTCAGGAAAAGTGTGCGCGGTTTTCCGCCCGGAAAGCGAGATAAAACAAGAAACTGTAGCGCATTTGGCGACTCGAAGATCGCCGAATGTGCTCTAGGCCGATCAAGCCGCTAGGCGGGCGACAACTCGCGCCGCATCGTGGCGCAAACGTTCCAGATCCATCCCAGGGATTTTCCCATCCTCGACAACAATTTTGCCGCCGACCATGAGATAGCGGACATGGGCAGCACCGCCGCATGTAACCGGTGCGGACAAAAGGTCGTGCATGCCGAAATAGCGCGGGTGCGACAGTTCGAAGACCGCTATGTCCGCGAGCTTTCCGGGTGCGAGCACCCCCGTTTCCTCCCAGCCCAGAACCTTGGCGCCGCCCGCCGTGGACCAGCGCACGACATCCTCGACAAGAACGGCGTCCGAACCCCGCACAGCGCGATGAATATGCCAGGCCGAGTGCATTTCGCTGATCATATCGGCGGCTTCGTTTGACGCGGCTCCATCTACACCAAGAGAAACAGCGCCGCCTTGCGCTGCCAGAATTGGCGCCGGAGCAACGCCCGAACCGAGCCGGCAATTGGACTGCGGGCAATGCGCCATACCCGTGCCGGTTTCGGCGAAGAGCTGAATTTCAGCATCGTCCATATGGACGCAATGGGCAAACCAGATGTCGGGACCGAGCCAATCGTGATCCGCCATCCAATGGATTGGACGCTTGCGGAATTTTTCAAGACAGAATTTTACATAGTCGACTGTCTCAGACATATGACTATGCACGCGGAGCTTCATTTGCCTTGCCGCCGCGACGATCTCCTTCAATTCGCCCACCTCGACGGCGAACGGGGGCGTCGTCGGCGAGAATGCAACGCGCGTAAGACTATCCGGCGCGGGATTGTGATGCTTGCTTTTGCAGGCTTCGACGGACTTGATCATCTTGCCGAGCGGTTCCGTCGGCATGGCCGCGATTTCGGGGGTATCAAAGGACCGGGCGACCGTTGCCCCGCCGCGGCAGAAGATAAATCGCAACCCGAGTTTTTGGGCCACCTCGAACACTACGTCCGACGGATCGAAGCGGTAGCTGTCGGAAAAAAGATAGTGATGATCAGCCGCTGCAGTTGTCCCTGATAGAAGCAGTTCCGAGAGACCGATTTGCGCCGCGACGCTCATGGCCTCTTCGTCGAGCTTGCTCCAGAAGCGATAGGGCACCTGCCTCAACCAAGCGAAGAGGGGGCTATCGAGGCCAGGGCGAACCCCTTTCAGAACGCTCTGCAGCAAATGATGATGGGTTGAGACAAGCCCTGGATAAATGACACAACCGGCCGCATTCAACCGTTGTTCCCCCGGCTCCGGCGTCAAATCGCCAATCGCGGCGATGCGCCCATTGGCAATGCGGATCGCACCTTTCGCCCGCATGGCTTCGCCGGGCAGGCCGGTGAAAATTCCTTCCGCGCCCTCAATCAGAACAGACGTCATGCTTGCCCTCCGCTTCACCTTCGGCGAAGCAATCGCTGTGCCAAGAGCTATAGCATGGGGGTAAATTCCTTGCTGGACAAATTCCAGCCTGGCATATCCTTTGCGGCGTCAATGCCGCATGCGAGAGGGAAGGAGAGCAATGAACGAACCTGCACCCTGGGAAGATTACGTTGACGCCTCGGCGAAGGCGCTGGGCATCGCGTTGGAACCAAGCTGGAAAGCGGCGGCTGCCGCAAATCTTGAGGTCATTTTCAAAATAGCTGCTTCCGTGGATGGGTTTGAATTGCCGGATGACGCGGAGCCAGCCCCTGTTTTCGAGGCCTAAACCATGACCTATGTCTCTGCTTCATCCCTGGCTGCAGACATCGCTGCCGGAAAGAAGACTGCGCTTGAGACCATCGACGCAGCACTTGCGAATATCGCCGACATCAATCCGAAGGTGAACGCATTCACCACGGTGACCGCGGAGCGGGCGAGGGCAAAGGCGCGCGAGGTCGATGCCGCATTGGCGTCCGGTCAAAAGACTGGCCCGCTCGCGGGCGTTCCCTTCGCGGCCAAGGATCTCTACGACGTCAAGGGCATAACGACACTTGCCGGATCGAAGATCAATCGCGACCTCCCGCCTGCGGAACGCGATGCAACGCTGATCGAAAGGCTTGAAGCGGCGGGCGCGGTTCTGGTTGGCGCGCTCAACATGGGCGAATATGCCTATGATTTCACAGGCGAAAACATCCATTACGGGCCTTCCCGCAATCCTCACGATTTGAGCCGCATGACCGGCGGCTCTTCGGGCGGGTCGGGGGCCACGACCGCCGCAGGATTAGTGCCAATCGCGCTCGGCTCCGATACCAACGGCTCGATCCGCGTCCCCGCGTCCTTTTGCGGCTTGTTCGGCCTCAAAGCAACCTATGGCCGGCTGCCCCGCACGCGCACATTTCCGTTTGTCGCAAGCCTCGATCATGTTGGGCCGCTTGCACGTAACGTTCGCGACCTTTCGCTCGCCTATGATGCGATGCAAGGGCCGGATGATGAAGATCCTGTGTGCGCCAAGCGGGCTATCGAACCAGCGCTGCCTGCACTCGATCGCGGAATTGACGGGCTTCGTATAGCACTCGCGGGAGGCTACTTCAGGCGCGGCGCGACAGGCGAAGTGCTTGGCGCATTCGATCAAGTTGCGAAGGCGCTGAACGCCACGAAAGTGGTAGAGCTTCCCGAGGTTCACCGGGCTAGAAGCGCCGCCTTCATCATCACCGCCAGCGAAGGAGCTGCCCTCCATCTCGATCGCCTCCGTCACCGAGCCAGCGATTTCGACCCTGCCGTGCGCGACCGGCTAATCGCCGGTGCGATGATCCCGGGCTCTCTTGTTGTGAAGGCCCAAAAATTCCGGCGCTGGTACCAGGCGGAAATGAGGAAACTCTTCAACGAGGTTGACGCCATTATCGCGCCGGCCACGCCTTGCCCAGCTCCGCTAATCGGTGAACAGCTTATGAAACTTAATGGCACCGAGGTGCCGCTCAGAGCCAATATCGGCATCTACACCCAGCCCATCTCCTTCATCGGTTTGCCCGTAGTCGCAGTTCCGGTCCCATTGTCTCCGCTTCCCGTTGGCGTTCAGATCATTGCGGCGCCGTGGCACGAGGATATCGCATTCGCCATTGCGGCGGACTTAGAACGCCGTGGCGTCGTCGCTTCGCCTGCTCCTAATTTTCGGTGAGGACGGAATGGAGATCGATATTCCAGAAGTCGTGGAAGAAGTAACGGCGGCCTTCCAGAAATATGAGAAGGCGCTGGTGACCAACGATGTGGAAACATTGGATGCACTATTCCATGATGATGCGCGTACTATTCGCTACGGCGGCGGCGAGAACCTTTACGGTTACGAAGAGATCAAAGCCTTCCGCGCCGCCCGCTCACCCGCAGGTCTTGCGAGAACTACGGACCGTACAGTGATAACCACCTATGGCCGCGATTTTGCGATCGCCTCGACGCTATTCTACCGCGAATCTGCACCGGGCAAGGTTGGGCGCCAGATGCAGAGCTGGGTGCGTTTTCCGGAAGGCTGGCGCATCGTGGCAGCTCATGTGAGCATTATTAATTTGCCAGCCTAATTCAAACTGGCGGCTACGTGATTCGGACGGGAAACCCCGGAGTACTTATGCAAAATTAGCCCCGGCGAATTTTGGGGTGAGTGGCGGGCGGGCGAAGAACCGGCCAACACCTTTGTCCACGGCGAGCTTTCCGTTTTCGACGACGATATTGCCGCGCAGGATCGTGGTAACGGGCCAGCCGGTGACTTCAATTCCCTCATAGGGCGTATAATCGGAGCCATCGTGCAGATCCGCATGGCGAATTTTGCGCCTGAGTGATGGATCCCAAAGAACGAGGTCTGCATCGGCGCCGATTGAGATGGCTCCTTTGCGGGGATGCAGACCATAGGCTTTCGCGTGATTGGTCGCAGTCAGGGCTGCGAATTGCGGAAGGCTTATCCGGTTTTTCATGACGCCTTCCGAGAACAGGATAGGCAGCCGCGTTTCCACACCGGGAATGCCGTTCGGCACCCATCGGAAACTTGTGCGTGCCTTCGGATTGAGCTTTCCTCTCTCATCGTCATAGCGAAACGGGCAATGGTCCGATGAAAAGAACTCGAAATCACCCCTAATCAAGCCATCCCAGCAAGCTCTTTGACTTGCTTCATCCCTGGGCGGAGGAGAGCAGACATACTTGGCCCCCTCCATGTTCAGGCCTTCCAAATCTTTCGCAGTGAGAACCAGATATTGCGGGCAGGTTTCTGCCAGCACCTTCACGCCGCGAAGCCGCGCGCGCTTGATCTCTTCCAACGCTTCCCCGTTCGAGACATGCACGATGACAACAGGGACGCCCATGATTTCGGCCAAGGTCAACGCGCGGTGGGTGGCCTCTCTCTCGACGGGGATTGGGCGGGATGATGCGTGAAAATTCGGAGCGGTCTTACCTTCGCGCTCGTGAGCGTCCGTCAGAAAGCGGATGATGTCGTAATTCTCGGCGTGCACCATGACGAGCGCTCCCGTTTCGCGGGCCACACTCATGACTTTCAAAATCTGCTCGTCGGTAAGTGCGAGGCCTTCATAAGTCATGAAGACTTTGAAAGAGGGAAAGCCATCGATTATGAGGGCCGGCAATTCCTGCCCGAGCACCTGGGGCGTAGGATCGGAAATGACGAGGTGAAATCCGTAATCCGTGTAGCACTGGCGTACCGCTTTTGCGTGGTAGGCCGTCACCGCATCGCGCAGACCTTGTCCTTTTTCCTGCATGCAGAAAGATAAGACGGTGGTGTTCCCTCCAAAGGCAGCCGAGCGCGTGCCTGATTCGAAATCGTCCGCCATGACCGTGCCGGGGGCCCCTGGCTGGGCAATATGCACATGGCTGTCGATCCCGCCCGGAAGGACGATGCGATCTTTTGCATCAAGGATGCGATCCGCGTTCCCCAAATCCTCGCCAAGCGCGGTGATCCGCCCGCCTCTAATGCCTATGTCGCAAGTAACGGGGGTGGCGCCGGTAACGACGGTGCCGCCGCGGATAATCATGTCAAAATTGTTCATGACGCCCTAGCTGCCGAGATGCATTGCCTGACCTATCCTTATAGCGGGTGATCAGCTTCCGCGATAGGTCGAGTAACTCCAGGGCGTGACAAGGAGCGGCACATGATAATGGCCTTCAGGCTCGGCAATCGAGAACTTTATGGGCACTTCACTAAGGAAAGGCGGGTCCGCGGTTGCAATGGCCTTCGCCTTGAAGTAGCCGCCCACGAAAAAGTGCAGTTCGTAAGTGCCGATACGGAGCGGTGCGCCTGAAAGAAGGGGGCTGTCTGTGCGGCCGTCGCTGTTGGTCACAGTCTCCACCAAAAGACCGCTGGCACTCTTGCCAATTTCCAGAAGCTTGATTTCTACACCGCGCGCCGGCTTTCCGGTGACGTTGTCCAAGACGTGGGTGGAAAGGCGCCCATCGGTTCTGGGCGCGCCTTGGCCTTCAACCTTGGCCACCAGCCGAAGCCTTGTGATGAAGCCGATTTCATTCAGAGCCGTGTTTCGCTCTTCGTCCGCAGGGTTCGCCAGGCGCCGCTCGAATTGCGCTAAAACGGAATCGCGCGTGTGCCTTCGCACGCAAATGACGAATGGAAAGCCGAACTTCTCCTTATAGGCGGAATTCAAAGCTTCGAAGTGGCTGTATTCCTCTCCGCTGAGGCGATCAAGGCCTAGGCTGCCTTGCTCGGCTTTGGACGCCTCCGTTAAATCCCCGGCTTTTGCGACTTTACCGCCAAGCTCGGGATGGTTTCTGATGAAGGCAAGTTGAGTCTCCGCGGGCGCAGCTTGGACCGCTTCAAACATGGCAGCATGCAACGCCGCGACCGTTGCGAATGGGCTCGACCGGAAAGCGGCTTCAGCGACCCAATCGGCGTGCTCGAAGACATCGCCGATGGCGGCCACGAAAGGCGCCTTTTCCATCGCATTGAGTTCAGCGAGAGCGACTCGGTCTGCCAACGGCCCGCTCCTTACGCCTCTGCAGCGCTCGCGGCAAGGCGTGCGTCCTCTGCCGCTTCGCCGCTTCCCTTCAGCCCGTTGAAATAAAGGTTCAAGATCACGGCGGAAATCGTGGTTAGGATAATGCCTGAGTCAAGCAACGGCTTCAGATCCGCAGGGAAGTTCTTGAAGAATGTGGGAGCGACCAGCGGGATGAGGCCAAAGCCGATCGAAATCGCGACGACAAAGAGGTTGTTTCGATTGTCCTTGAAGTTGACCCCGCCGAGGATACGGATCCCCGTCGCGGCAACCATCCCGAACATGACGATTCCGGCTCCGCCGAGAACCTCAACCGGAACGGCGCCCACGAGCGTTGCCATTTTTGGAATGAACCCAAGCGCAATCAAGATTACTCCGCCAGTCGCGGTGACCCACCGCGAGCGAACGCCCGTGACACCCACGAGCCCGACATTCTGCGAGAAAGAGGTGTAGGGAAAAGTGTTGAAAATTCCGCCGATAATGGTGCCGATACCATCGCCACGCAGGCCGCGCGTCAAGTCCGAAGGCCCGATCTTCTTGCCGGTCATTTCGGATAAGGCGAGGAACATACCGGTCAATTCGATCATAACGACAATCATTACGATGCACATTGTCAGGATCGGCACCAAATGGAACTGCGGTATGCCGAATTGAAATGGATAAACCACGCCTAGCCACGGGGCATTTTGAACAGAGGCCAGATTCATCTTACCCAAGTAATAGGCAAGCGTGGCGCCTGCGACTATGGCAAGCAGGACCGCGACGTTTTGGATGAAGCCCCGCGCCCATTTTGTGATTGCCAGAATGAGGACCAACACGAAAAGCGCGAGCGCGAAGCCATCCAGGGCATCGCGGTTTGGATTCGGTATCACCTTGGCGGCTCCATCGACAATTTGCACGACGGTGAAGGGACCTTCCGCCCAACCGACGCCTATGCGCATGAGGGAGACGCCAATGATTGTGATGATCGACCCCGTCACAAGTGGCGGAAAGAGAGCAAGCAAGCGGCTGACGAAAGGCGCGATGACGATTGCAAAAATCCCGGCGGCAATGACAGCGCCATAAATGGTCAACAGAACCTCACTTGGAGTGAAGCTGGCGCCCGCGGCCGCCTTGGCCGCGTTTATCATCGCAAGCATCGGAGCAACCGAGGCGAACGTCACGCCCATCATGACGGGGAGGCGGATACCTACGCCCGGAAATCCAGCGGACTGAACGATGGTCGCCAGGCCACAGGCAAGAAGGTCGGCATTGATCAGAAGCGCCCGCAGCTCCGGCGTCAGGCCCAAGGCGCCGCTTATGATGAGCGGGACCGCGACGGCCCCGGCATACATGACGAGCACATGCTGGATGGCCAGAGGGATGAGTTTGTGGGGACCAAAAATCTGGTCTGCAGGCTCAAAGCTTTTCGGCATTATTTCCCCCGGGCGCGGCAAACTTCTCAAGCTTAAGGCGTTTCGAATTCAGGTCAACTTTAATAAAGGCCTAAACATTAGGCACGAGCAGCCTAATAATTGGGCTGGCATTTTTTTGGCTTTAACCCAATGCTATGAATGGAAGGAGTAGTGCGCAGCAATGAGAACGAAGATCAGACCCTGGCAAGATGTGGCGCAGCGCTTGATCGATGTTGCGGCTGGACGTTGTCCCGCGGATATGGTCATCACCGGAGGCCGTTGGGTAAACGTCTATTCCGGCGAGATCATCCCCGACACGGCTGTCGCGATAGCCGAGGGGCGCTTCGCCTATGCGGGGCCGTACGATGCTGCGCTGATTGGAAGCAGCACCGAAGTCATCGAAGCCGATGGGCGCTATCTCGTGCCGGGCTTGTGCGATGGTCACATGCATGTAGAAAGCGGCATGCTGACGGTAACCGAGTTTGCGCGCGCCGTGATCCCGCACGGCACCACGTCCATGTTCATCGACCCCCATGAAATCGCGAACGTGCTTGGCCTGCCGGGCGTCCGCCTTATGCATGACGAGGCCGCCGGGCTCCCCATCAATGTCTGGGTCCAGATGCCTGGCTGCGTTCCAAGCGCGCCCGGCCTCGAAGAAGGGGGAGCTGCGCTCGGACCGCAAGAAGTCGCCGAGGTCATGAGCTGGCCGAATATGATCGGCCTTGGCGAGATGATGAACTTTCCTGGCGTCGTGGCCTGCGATCCGAAAATGCTGGCCGAGATGGCAATCACCCAAGCTGCTAGCAAGACGGTTGGTGGCCACTACGCATCTCGGGACCTTGGAAGGCCATTCCATGCCTATGCAGCCGGAGGACCAGCAGACGATCACGAGGGAACACGGACCGAAGATGCTGTAGCCAGGGTGCGCCAGGGCATGCGGGCGATGCTGCGGCTGGGATCGGCATGGTATGACGTGGCTTCCCAGATAAAGGCCGTCACGGAGCAGGGCCTCGATCCGCGCAATTTCATTCTGTGCACGGATGACTGCCATGCCCTCACGCTTGTGCGCGACGGTCATATGGACCGTGTTGTGCGCCACGCAATTGCGGAAGGGTTGAAGCCGCTTACCGCCATACAGATGGCGACTTTGAACACCGCGCAGCATTTCGGGCTCGAACGTGAGATCGGGTCCATTGCGCCAGGGCGAAGAGCCGATCTGATTGTGACTTCCGATTTGGAACATTTACCGATGGACATCGTCATCGCGAGGGGTGCAGTTCTCGCGAGAGGCGGGCGGCTTGCGGAGCACATTCCTCATCCGCCCTATCCTGAGTTTGCCAAGCATTCCGTGCGGCTCGGAAGAACGCTTCAGAAAAGCGACTTCGACATTAAGGCACCTCCAGGCGCCGCAAAGGTTCGTGCCCGCGTCATCGGTGTGATCGAAAACCAAGCCCCGACGCGTGCGCTTGAGCGTGATCTGAGTGTGAGGGATGGCATTGTACAGATGGACCGCGCATGGGATGTCTGCCAGCTTGCACTCGTGGAGCGGCATCGCGGGACCGGCGCTACTGTGAACGGCTTCGTGTCCGGCTTCGGCTACACCGCCGATTGCGCCATAGCTTCCACCGTCGCCCACGATTGCCACCACATGATCATCGCGGGCACATCCAAAGACGATATGGCTCTTGCAGGCAACAGACTCCGTGAGGTTGGAGGGGGCATTTGCGTTTACGCGGGCGGCCAACAGCTGGCCTTGATCGAGTTGCCTATCGCGGGATTGATGTCCGACGATAGGGCCGAGAAAGTCGCCGCCAAGATTGCAGGTCTGATCGAGGCCATGCGCCGCTGCGGTTGCACAATGAACAACGCCTATATGCAGCATTCGCTGCTGGCTCTTGCTGTGATCCCGGAGCTTCGGATCTCGAATTTTGGACTCATCGACGTGACGCGCTTCGAAAAAACCGATTTGTTTGTAAACTGACTAAAGGGTCCGTCATGATCATCTATACCCCTCCAGAGCCCGCCAAAAGCATTCCCGTCATTGATCTGCTAGCGTCAGAAGAAACGACGGCACGCGCAATCCACAAGGCATGCCGGGAAACGGGTTTCTTCTATGTCTCCAATCACGGTATTCCGGGCCAGCTGATCAAGGCACAATTCGACTGGGCTAAGCGCTTTTTCGATCTTCCGGTTGCAGAGAAGCAGATGCTGCATATGAGCAAATCGGCAAGCACCGCGGGTTACGAGCCTTTGGGCGGACAGCGGTTGGACAGCCAGGATGCAAAGGCGGAAGCCGCGCCGCCCGATTTGAAGGAGACCTTTTATTGCGGCGTCGAACTTGAAGACGGTGACCCCCTCCTAAAGAAGCGGTGGCGCGGCTTCGGACATAATCAATGGCCCGCGAATTTGCCGGGCTTCCGCGAGCAGATGTTGGCTTATCACTCTGCAATCCGGCCTCTAGGAGACAGGCTCCTTTCGCTGATCGCGCTTTCGCTCGAATTGCCTGCGGATTGGTTCTCGCCTCTCTACGATATGCCGAACGCCACGGTTCGTCTCATCCACTATCCGCCTCAACCTGAGAATGCGGAGTTCAATCAGATCGGCGCAGGCGCCCATACCGATTGGGGCGATTTGACGCTCCTGCTGCAGGATATGGTTGGTGGCCTGGAAGTGCAGAACGCGTCCGGGCACTGGATCGAAGCCACACCAATTCCAGGAACCTTTGTCGTCAATATCGGCGACCTGATGGCCCGGCGCACCAACGGCATCTACACCTCGAACATGCATAGGGTGAAGAATAACCGCAGCGGAAGGGATCGGTATTCCATCCCATTCTTTTATGGGCCGAGGCCCGATTCCCTGGTTGAGCCAATGCCAGGATGCGTAAGCACCGAACACCCCCGGCTTTTCCCCAACTGCACCGCGGCCGAACACATGCGTGAAATGTTCCGCCGCTCCTATGGCTACGATCCCGCAGATGCGGCTGCCGCTGCCTAGCGTTTGTCCAGCTCTCGCGGATCGCCCATCGTGTCTCTCTGACCGCGATTGGGGACCTTGGGCCTTTGTTTCTTGGCACGGGACTTGCGTTTCCCCTGGCGAACGCCGCTCACCCGTAGCGGCTAAGGTTGTTTGGGGGTAGTAGTCATGAAGGCATTCATTCGCGGCGCGGCTTTGGCGCTCGCAGCCTTAGCGTTCGCTCAAAGCCCGGCGTTTGCGCAAGAGAAAGTTCTGTTCCTGAACGACTGGCTTCCGGCCGGCGATAAGGCTCCGGCCTACATCGCCAAAGTGAAAGGCTTATTCGCAGCGGAAGGGCTTGAGGTTACCATTCAATCGGGCCGCGGTTCGAGCGATGTCGTGACAAAACTCGCCACGGGCGCCGCAGATATGGGACAGGGCGGCATCTCCGCGCTTCTGCAAGCGAAGGCGCAATCCAATGTCCCGGTAACTGCGATTTATTCTATCTACACGAAGCAGCCTGACGCGATATTCACGGCCGAAGGTTCCGGAATTTCAAGCCTCAAGGACCTGCCGGGGAAGAAAATCGCGACGGCCACCTTCTCCGCATCGAACGTTTCATGGCCGCTTGTCCTGCAGGCAAACGGTATCGATCCCGCAAAAGTGGAGCTGCTAAAAGTGGACCCGGGCGCGCTCGCGCCAATGCTCGCGTCCGGCAAGGTGGACGGTACCATCAGCTGGGTGACGACAGCACCGGTCTTCGCGGGTCCGCTGAGCGAAGTGAACAAAAAGCTGGTGATTATCCCTTGGTCCACCCAGGGGTTTGTCGGCTATGGCCTATCGCTTTTTGCCTCCGACAAGATACTGAAGGAACGTCCCGAAACCGTCCGGAAATTCGTCCGCGCCTGGGTCAAGGCAACTGAGCTTGCCAATGCAGATCCGACGGTCGCCGGAACCTCTGTGAAAGCGATCGTGCCTGAGGTGAATGCCGAGACAGGCGCGAAACAATGGGCTTCTGCGATCCCGTTGATCGTTAACGAAATCTCGAAAAAGGACGGCTTGGGGGCGTTTGAGCCGAAACTGCTGGCAACGACGTGGGAATGGGTCGCAAAAGCGCAGAACATTCCGGTCAGTAGTTTTGATCCGGAGAAGGCGGTCGACCGCAGCTTTATTAAATAGCCGGAGGTCTTTATGCAGGGTCCCGTTATCCGTCTGCACCGGATGGACCAGACGTTTACCGGGGCCGATGGGCGGCCTATCAAGGCCCTTGCCGATGTCTCGTTCGAGATCGGGCGGCACGAATTCGTCGCTGTTCTTGGGCCGTCCGGCTGCGGCAAATCAACCTTGCTGCGCCTGATTGCGGGGCTGATCAAGCCCTCACTGGGAATGGTCGAGATCTACGGCCTTGAAGTCACAACACCGCGGGATGAGATCGGGATCGTATTCCAGCGGCCAACATTGCTGCCATGGTTCGACGTGCTTGGAAATGTGACATTTCCCATGCGCCATAAGTACGGCCGTGTGACTCAGGCGGAAATCAAGCGCGCGGATGAGCTGCTAGCGTTTACAGGTTTGAACGAGTTTCGAAACAAGCGCGTTGATGAGCTGTCCGGTGGCATGCAACAGCGTGTTGCTATTGCGCGCGCGCTGCTGCTCGACCCGGACATTCTTCTCATGGATGAGCCATTCTCCGCCTTGGACGCGCTTACGCGCGACGAAATGAGCTTTGAGCTGCTACGCATTTGGAGCGAGCGCCCGAAGACCGTTCTATTCATCACGCATTCCATTCCGGAGGCGCTTCTTCTCGCAGACCGCATCCTCATCATGAGCCACCGGCCGGGCAGCATTCGCGAAGAGCTCCCTGTTCCGCTTCCACGCCCAAGGTCTATCGCCACCTTTTCGGAGCCCGTCTTTCATGAGCTCGCAACCCATATCCGCCGCCAGCTCTTCTCACCCGCCGTTGCCGCTTAAGGCAATGCCTTCATTGAGGCCAACGGCGGCTGCCTGGCTCGGGAAACTCCTTCCCTTTGCTGCCTTTGCCGTCATGATCGGGGCCTGGGAAGGCTCGGTCGCACTGTTCAAGATACCGTCCTTCTTGCTGCCAGCGCCAAGCGCTATTCTGAAGGCCATGGGCGACACTTCTGCGGACGTATGGCTCGGGCATACCTGGGCGACTCTGCGCGTTGCCCTGATGGGCTATGCAGCGGCACTCGCCATCTCCATTCCTCTCGCCATGGCATTGGCGTCGTCCCGGCTCTTAGCGCGAACGATCTATCCCATTCTCGTCATCGTACAATCCACTCCAATCGTGGCTGTGGCTCCAATCATTGTCGTCACATTAGGTGCCGGGGACCTGCCAAGGGTCGTGATCACGTTTCTGATCACCTTCTTCCCGATTGTTGTGTCCACAATAACGGGGTTACTCGCCACACCGGAAGAACTGATCGAGCTCTCTCGCTCGCTGAGGGCTGGACGTTGGCGCGAAATGATCCATATCCGTTTGCCTTATGCGGTGCCGCATTTGTTTTCGGCGCTGAAAATATCGACGACGCTTGCTGTGATTGGAGCAGTTGTGGCGGAATTCGTTGCCGCCGAGAGAGGACTTGGCTTTTTCATCGCCTTCTCTACGTCCTTCTTCAAAATCCCGGCGGCATTTGCAGGGCTTGTTATTCTTGTCACGATCAGTCTTGCCCTTTTCCGGCTTGTGGGAATTGTGCAGAAGACCTTCCTTCCTTGGTCCTTGCCGCGATCTGAAAGGGGAGTGAGCCGATGAATCCGCAGCTGCCAGACCTCGATCACACACAATTTTTGCGCATGGCGTTCGCCATCGCCAGAGAGGCTGGCGAGAGCGGTGAGCATCCGTTCGGCTGCCTGCTCGTTGAGCCGAATGGCGATGTCATCCTAGAGCAGCGCAACGCCTTTATGACCGAAGGCAGGGACATGACGGCCCATGCGGAGCGCATGATCGCGACCCGCGCCTCCAAAGCCTATCCGCCGGATTTTCTCGCCTCGTGCACGCTTTATACTTCTGCCGAGCCGTGCGCGATGTGCGCGGGCGCGATCTATTGGGCGGGGATCGGCTGCGTCGTCTTTGGCCAAAGCGAACGAAGCCTTAAGGATGCCACCGGAAACCATCCTGAAAACCCGACTCTCGATATGCCTTGCCGCGCAATTTTTGGGGCAGGCCAGCGTGCGGTGGAAGTGATCGGGCCTATGTTGGAAGACGAGGCGGCAGCACTGCAATCGGGTTTTTGGAAATCCACCTGATTGCGGAATGTCAGTTTGCGATAACGATCCCTTCTGCGCTGAAGTCATACTCCCGGAGATTGTCGCCAGGGCCTCCGCGGTCGATGATCACGAAGGTCGCGAGCTCAAAGCTGGCAAGCGGGAGGTGCCAAACTCCCGGCGCATAATTCACGCCTTGCAAGCCGTCAGTGACAAAGGCCTGCAATTGCCCGGTCTCGGGAATGTCCGCTGGTGGCGCCACAACGATCAGGAAAGGCGCTTGGCCGCGCGGGATGAAAGCCTGACTGCCGAGCGGATGACATTCGAGCAAATCTACGGTGTAAGGGAGGGAAACCGTTTCCAGCGCTTCAAAAAAGCTTACGAGTACGCGGCCCCGCGCCTTTACATGCACTTTGCAGAGATCGTGAATTCTTAGCGTGGCTCCGCGATTGATCTTATAGCTCTGCGCGCCCCCAGATTGGATGACTTCGCCGAATGGCCGGAAAGCCTCGCGGGTCAGCGCTTTTGGCCACAGCGTCGGCGATCTTTGCATCAAGCCGCCTCTGGCCGGCCGAAAAGGCGCAGGCGATTCATTCCGCCGTCCGGAAAGATGTTGAGGCGCACATGCGTCGCGGGGCCGAGCGTCGCGATTTCTTTTGTAAACCGATGCAGCCGATTCGGCCCAAGCTTCTGCTGTTTCAGAAGGACCGGCCAATAAAGGCTAAGGGGGATTAGCGCCGCGTCTTCCATTCCTGGCAGATACGCGGCCTGCAGGGACGCCTGATCGGGATAGTTTCCCTTGAACTGGCTCGTGTCGATTTCAACCCGTTCGATAATGCCAGACCGCCCGAGCGCAATAATTGTCCAATCGTTTCCGGGTTCGCGCCTTCTGCGCGTTTCCCAGCCATCCTCCATGCGCGCCCCCACATCCGGAAGCAGGAGGTTCTGCGGTTTGCCAAAGTGGGCGTCGTTCCAGGCTACAGCGCGCGCGCCTGAAAGGGCAGAAGCAAGATTGACCAAGCCTTCTTCGTCCGGCGCGGGCAAGGCGTCAGGCATGCCGTAGGCGCGAAGCCTAGCAATGCCGCCATCCGGATAGATATTGAGGCGGAGATGGCTCCACGGGCCACGATCCTGGATTTCGATCACGTGATGACGGCTTGGGCCAAGAGCGCTTGGCGCGATGATTTCTTTCCAAGCCGCCTTCTCTCCAGGATCCTTTTCGTCAAGGACGGCGTCGATGGAAGCTGCGTGAGGATAGTTGCCTGTGAAATGGGTTGTATCGATGTCGATGGCGTGGAGAGTGCCGCTTACGGCTAATCGGACGATGCAGCTGTCGTGGCCGGGTCCCCGGCGCCGCCTGCTTTCCCATCCGTCCATCCACTTGCCGTTTTCGTCATACTTGCCTGGGATGAACACCGGCGCATCGTCGCTCAACAAGCGCTCTTTGGCGCCGAAAAACTCATCGCTTGCAGCAATAGCTTTCGCTCCGAGCGCGGCTGACGCCAAGTTAATGAACCGCGAACCGGCCGCAAACTCTTCTGCGGACTGTGCCATCCAAATCCCCTCGACAAATCTTCATAGCAAGAAGCAGGTCCATCATAGCCTGCTTTTGCATTTCATCTAAACGCTGTCTTGAAATTGCGGCCATCAATCGGGCCAACAGGCGCACCTCCGCTGTATGGCCGGAGCAATGGCGCAGATTCAGTCATTTGCCACAAAATAGTGCATAATTCGCTTCTTTCCCCGGCTTCGATGCTGGCGGGAGGCCTGAACTAGCCTCGGTATTGTTGGCGCGAGCCTTGCTAGAGAACATGCAGCGAGGCTTTCATGACCTATATTGAAGCAGATCCATACCCGTGGCCCTATGACGGCGTTCTTCGTGCGGATAATACCGCGCTCATCGTGATCGATATGCAGACGGATTTCTGCGGCAAAGGCGGCTATGTCGATGCCATGGGCTACGATCTTTCGCTGACGCGCGCACCCATCGAACCGATCAAGAGCGTGCTCGAAGCGATGCGTAATAAGGGCTACACTGTCATCCACACACGCGAAGGGCACCGCACTGATTTGTCGGACCTGCCGGCCAACAAGCGCTGGCGGTCTCAACGGATCGGGGCGGGAATTGGCGATCCAGGGCCTTGCGGCAAGATTCTTGTTCGCGGCGAGCCGGGGTGGGAAATCATCCCCGAGCTTACGCCTTTGCCGGGCGAGATCGTCATCGACAAGCCTGGCAAGGGATCCTTCTGCGCAACCGATCTCGAACTCATTCTCAGGCAGCGCGGCATTCGCAACATCATGCTCACTGGCATCACCACGGATGTCTGCGTGCACACCACGATGCGCGAAGCCAATGACCGAGGCTTCGAGTGCCTGCTGCTGGAAGATTGCTGCGGGGCGACCGATGCCGGCAATCACGCGGCCGCCGTCAAGATGGTCAAAATGCAGGGCGGAGTTTTTGGCGCCGTCTCGAATTCCCGCAGTTTGATGTCTCAGCTTCCTTAGCGCTGCAACATTTTGGGACGCGCATCTGACCCCTCACTCTGGTCCCTCTCCCCTTGCTGGAGAGCGTTGGGGTGAGGGGCAAAGCTCATTCAGCGGCCTTCATTGCCGGGGCGGGTGCGGCCCCGGGATCATGGTGCCGCACCGGCGCCGGAAAACCGCAGCTTGTCCCGTCCACGATCTTGACGTCTGCCTCCCATGGCAGCCGGTATCTTCCGGCGGCGAGATCGCGCATGTAGGTGTAAGGGCAATCCATGGCGCCTCCTTTCACCGCGACATAGCCGCGGTGTCCGAACTGAAAGATGTTGTTCTCGACGCCCCAGTGAATGCGCGCCTGATCGCAGAGTTTCGGGCGTACCTCGCCCGTGATGATCTCGTCGGGAATACCGTTCCCAGTCACAAGCGGCACGCCGTCATAGCCAACGATCATGCCTTGGCCCATTGAATTGAAAGTTCCATCCGATCCCGCCAGACAAACACTCGCGGTATACATCAGATTACAGAATGCGTTGGCCTGGTTCGTGAAATGCCAAGCCTGCCGGATCGGCGCGGTATATCCTGCCGTGCGCAGCATGATATTGGCCCCCTTATAGGCGCTTTCCCGCGCCATTTCGGGAAACATTCCGTCATGACAAATGATGAGCGCGATCTTGCTTCCGTTCGGACCGTCGCAGACAGGAATGCCGAGGTCGCCCGGCTCCCAAGGCTCGACCGGAACCCAGGGATGCATTTTGCGGTAATAGAGTTTCAGCTCGCCCTTATCGTTGAGGATAATGCCGCTGTTGAAGGGATTGCCATTAGGGTTGTACTCCATGATGGAAAAGCAGCCCCAGATTTTATTCCGGTAGCAAGCCTCCCGGAACTTCGTGACCTCCGGACCATCCAGCCGGCACATGATCGCGGGATTGGTATCCATCGAAAGCCCGTGAATCGCATATTCGGGAAAGACCACGAGATCCGCCGTGGGCATGTTCCTCCGCGCCTTTTCAACCAAGGTGCAGACGCGATCAGTTTGTGCCGCAAGATCAGCCGGCGTCACTACGCAAGGGTTCTGAAGTTGCACAAGGCTGATAACGACGCCGTCCGGCGCCTTATTCAAACCACCCAATCCGCTCATTGAAAGACCTTCCCGCAAATTTGCTGCAATGGGAATCTAAGCAAGCGATATGCCAGCTATGTAGACAATCTGCCATTCCCATTGGCACGAGACTTGCTCTGCTGAAGTTGGCACACCGCCATGGATTCCACCAAAACGGGCATAAATTCCGAACGTAAAGGGACAACTATGAGTATCAGAATAAATCGGCGGACTTTTCTCCAGGGAACAGCAGGCAGTGTGGCGGCGATAAGCGCCGGGATTGGCCTGGCAGGCAGAGCAAGCGCAGCCGGAAATTTGACGATTGGCGTGATCTATGTCGGCCCTCGCGATGATTTCGGTTGGAATCAGGCGCACGCGGTTGCAGTCAAAGAGCTAAAGAAAGTGCCGGGCGTTACGGTGGTTGAGGAAGAAAACGTTCCTGAAACAATTGCCGTCGCCAAGACGATGGAGTCGATGATCACGCTTGACGGCGCCAAGCTGATTCTGCCCACCTCCTTCGGTTATTTCGATCCATTCATGATCGATATGGCAAAGAAATATCCCGACGTGCAGTTCCGTCACGCGGCGCCGCTTTGGGACAAGGACAAGCACCCGAAAAACGCCGGGAGCTATTACTGTTATCTCGATCAGGCGCATTATGTGAACGGCGTTGCAGCGGCTGCGTCTTCTTCGTCAGGCAAGCTCGGCTATGTTGCCGCAAAACCAATTGGCGTGGTGCTGCGCGGCGTAAACTCCTTCATCACCGGTGCGCGCACCGTCAATCCGAACGCGACCGTTCAATTGATCTTCACCGGAGATTGGTCGCTGCCGGTCCGTGAAGCGGAAGCTACCAATGCGCTTGTCGACGCAGGCGTGGATGTGATTGGCTGTTATGTCGATAGTCCGAAGGTGGTTGTCGAAACAGCCGAAAAGCGCGGCGTCAAAACCTGCGGCCACAATGCTTCTCAAGCCGTTCTTGCACCCAAACACTTCATCACGGGCGCAGAGTACAAATGGGAGACAATCTACAAGAGTTTTGCAGCCGACCTCGCCGAAGGTAAGCCGTTGCCAAACTTCCTGACCGGCGGCTACGACAAGGATATGCTGCGAAGTACTCCTTTCGGGGCCGGTGCCACGGAAAAAGCGAAAACGCTCGTGGCAGTGGCCATCGAGAAACTGAAGAAGAGCGAGCCGATCTTCCACGGGCCGCTGAAGGACAATACGGGGAAGGTTGTTCTCGAGAAATCTTCCTATGACAACCTCGCTCCCGAGCTTAACAGCATGAACTATCTGCTCGCAGGCGTTGTCGGCTCGTTGACATAGACCACTCCAGGGTAGAGCAGTAGCAACGGCGGTCACGTCCGGCCGCCGCATGCATTGACCCGTGGAGTGTGAACATGGATATTCTCTGGGCCTGGGGAGAAGCATTTCTGCGGTGGGCGCACGTAATTGCTGCCGTAGGCTGGATCGGCAGCTCATTCTATTTTGTGCATCTTGATCTGAGCCTGAGGCAGCGCCCGAGCCTTCCGCCCGACGCGTCCGGAGATACATGGCAAGTCCATGGCGGCGGCTTCTACCATATGATTAAATATATGGTCGCACCGGCGAAAATGCCGGATGACCCGACTTGGTTCAAATGGGAAGCCTACACCACTTGGTTGTCCGGCATCGCGCTTCTGATAGCCATCTATTATCTCAGCGCGCCTCTCTATCTGATTGACAAGGAGGTGCTTGATCTGTCCCCGACGTGGGGGGCTCTGTTGAGCGCGGCCATTCTCGTAGCCGGATGGGCGGCCTATGACTTCATGTGCCGTTCGGAACTGGGCAACAACGACGCTCTCCTCTCCGCGATTGGTTTTGGCCTTCTTGTGGCGCTCTCCTACGTCTTTACGCTGCTCTTTTCGAGCCGCGGCGCGTTTATGGAATTGGGTGCGCTGATTGGCACCATCATGGCCGCGAATGTGCTGATGGTCGTCATTCCCGGTCAGCGCAAGGTGGTGGCTGCGCTTCTTGCCGGTGAGAGTCCAAACCCGATTTACGGCAAGCGCGGCAAGCAAAGATCCGTGCACAATAACTATCTGACGCTGCCCGTCATATTTGTGATGATCGGCAATCACTACCCCATGGCGTTTGCGACGCGTTGGAATTGGGTGATCTGGAGCCTGATTATCGTCGCTGGGGCCTCAATTCGGCATTTCATCAATATGCGGCACAAAAAGCATGTGATGCTGTGGTGGACACTCGGCGCGGCCGCGGCGTGTGGATGCGCAATTATTGTGCTGAGCATGCAGGGGCCGGCGAAGACTACGCAAGGGGCTGTTCCCTTGCCGGCGAAGGTTGCATTCGTTGACGTGGAATCGGTCGTGGCAACACGTTGCAGCATGTGTCACGCAGCCGAGCCGCTATGGCCGGGAGTCGGTTGGCCACCGAAAGGCGTCATGCTGGATTCGCCGGAAAACATCCGCCTGCATCGTAAAGACATTGCTATGCAGGCTGTTTTGACGAGCGCAATGCCTCCCTCCAACATCACTGACATAACTCCCGAGGAAAGGGCCATCCTCGCAGCTTGGACAGGGGCAAGCGACTGACATGCAGTGCAGTTCACTCCCCTTCCCTCGAGAGAATCGCTTTCGCAATCAAAGTGACCAGCTTTGGCATGGCTTTTGCGGCACAAATTGCCGGCCGGTCAGCACCGGCTCTCACGCCAAGATGCGGGGATGCAGGCATTATGACTGAGACAGTCCAAACGGTTGCGCCGGTATTCACGGCTCGGGAGGCCACCGCTTCCGATTTTTGGATTCGTGTGAGGCGCGGTTCGGAATATGTTTTTATTCCGTTGCTGTCGCTCACGCTTTCCGCCGCCCTTTTTTCGCTCTTTCTTCTGGCGGTCGGGAAGTCTCCCGAAGACTTCTTTGAACTAGTGTGGCGTGGAGGGTTCGGAACTAGCTTCTCCTTTCAAAATACGCTTCAGAGGGCAGCGCCGCTGATCTTAACAGCACTTGCGGTCGCCATTCCGGCGCGTATTGGCCTCATACTTATCGGCGGCGAGGGAGCGCTCGTTATCGGAGGCTTCTGTGCTGCCGCAGTCGCAATTCCCATGTTGGGCGTTGTACCTCCTATCTTGACGCTTATCATCATGGCCATCGCGGCGATGGCAGCCGCGTCTCTCTTGGTAGGGTTAGCCGGCTATTTGCGGTACTACCGGGGTGTCAACGAAACAATCTCGTCCCTTTTGCTGTCGTATATCGCCATTGCAACTATGAACTTCTTCGTGGAGGGCGCGCTTCGGGATCCAGGATCCTCAAACAAGCCTTCGACACCCTCCATTGGCCCTGATTACATGGTCGGCAAGATGTTCGGCAGCGAAGTGCATTGGGGGCTCGCAGCCGGGATCGTTGTCGCGATCCTCCTCTATTTCCTGATGGCAAAAACCAAGTTCGGTTTTGCTGCGCGTGTCACCGGCGGCAACCCAAGAGCAGCACTTGCCCAAGGTCTGCCTGTCGGAAAGCTCATGGTGACATGCTGCATGATTGCGGGCGCATGCGCCGGCCTCGCGGGCTTCTTCGAAGTTGGTGCCAATCTTGGGCGCGCAAACGCTTCCCTTGCGGCAGGCTACGGATTTACCGGCATCCTCGTGTCGTTCCTAGCGCGTCACAATCCAATTGCCATCGTCCCGGTTGCAATTCTGTTCGGCGGCATAGGGGCGGCCGGGGGTCTCATTCAGCGCCGTATGGGATTACCTGACGCGACCGTGCTCGTGTTGAACGCCTTCGTCTTCGTCATTCTTCTCACCTCGGAAACGCTCTATGGGCGGTTCTCCATATTCAGCGGCAAGAAGGGGTTGGACCGCACATGAACGAAGCAGAGCTAACGACTGTTCTGATTGCCATGCTTGGCGGCGCCGTCCGGGTCTCAACCCCGTTCGTGTTTGTTGCGCTCGGTGAGTGCATCACTGAAAAATCCGGGCGCATCAATCTCGGACTTGAAGGCACTCTCGTACTTGGCGCGATGACCGCCTACGCAACTTCCCTGAACACAGGCTCGCCATGGCTTGGCGTCTTGGCCGCCGGTTGCGTAGGCACCATCCTTGGGGCAATGCACGGCTACATTTGCAAGCTGCCGCGCGTCAACGACATCGCCATCGGCATCGCCATGATGTCACTCGGCACCGGCATCGCCTTTTTCTTCGGCAAGCCATACATTCAGCCCTCCGCGCCGCAGCTCCCCTCTATCGATGTGGGTCAGCTTTTGGGCTACACCGCTTTCGGCAATGCTTTGAACATCAATCCACTCTTCTTTATCGGCATTCTGACGGCGTTTCTCTTATGGTGGGGTTTTGCCAACACACGCTGGGGTTTGATCCTGCGAACCACGGGCGACAGCGCGGCCGCCGCAAAGGCCATGGGCGTTTCTGTCGACCGGGTACGCTTCGTTGCTACTGCCTGCGGCGGCTTTCTTGCCGGCGTCGCGGGAGCATTCCTCTCTCTTTATTATCCGGGCGCCTGGAGCGAGGGGCTTTCGTCAGGACAGGGGCTTATGGCGGTAGCGCTCGTCATATTTGCGCGCTGGGATCCGTTGCGCTGTGTGCTGGCCGCGCTTCTGTTTGGCGCCGCAGGTGCACTCGGCCCGGCACTTCAATCCATCGGCATCACGCATGGCTACTACTTCTTCAACGCCGCCCCTTACATCCTCACGCTATTGCTGATGGTTAGCTCATCGAGCGCGAAGCGCGGCATGAAGGATTTACCGGGCGAACTGTCCATAGCGCGCTGAGGGGCAATTATGAAAATCGGGCATACGCAAACGAAGCCCAAGCGGGCGCCATCGTTAGAAACCATCGGGATGTCGAAGCACTTCGGGTCCCTGGTCGCGCTTGACAATGTGTCGATGAAAGTCCCAGGGGGCTCATTTCACGCGCTGCTCGGAGAAAACGGCGCGGGCAAATCAACCCTCGTGAAGTGCATCATGGGCTTCTACGATGCGGATGAGGGTTCGCTGCTTCTCAATGACCACGAGATTACCGTCAAAAATCCCCGCGATGCGCTAGGGCACGGCATCGGCATGGTCTACCAGCATTTCACGCTGGTTCCTTCGCTTACCGGGGCTGAGAACCTTGTCATCAGCCGTTCCGACACACCCTTCATGATCGACTGGAATGCAGAGAAGAAGCGGCTTACCTCTTTCATGGACCGGATGCCGTTCCGTGTACCGCTCAACACGCGCGTCAGCCAGCTTGCGGCGGGCCAGAAGCAGAAACTCGAAATACTGAAGCTCCTTTATCTCGATCAACATTTCATCATTCTGGACGAGCCGACCTCAGTCCTAACACCTTCGGAAGCTGACGAAATGTTGACGCTCCTGAAGGGCATGGCCGAACGTCAGGAAATTACGGTTCTCATGATCACGCATAAGTTCCGCGAGGTTACGGCCTTTTGCGATGCGGTTTCGATCTTGCGACGCGGCAGGAAGGTTGGCGGCGGTGCTGTCGCGGATCTGACGACGGAGGAGATGGCGCGCCTGATGATCGGCGATGTGACGCTTCGGGAGAGCGCCCCACGGGTGACTATCCCCAAGAGCGATACCATTCTGGAGCTGGCAGGCCTTGTCGCGGATGGAGACGAAGGTTTGCCTGTGATCGACGGCGTGAATTTGAAGGTGAATGCTGGCGAGGTGGTCGGCATCGCCGGCGTCTCCGGTAATGGTCAATCCGAGCTTGTTGAAATTCTGTCGGGGCAACGGCCGCTTCGCAACGGTGAGATTCGCATAAAGGGCGAGATGTTCGAGCCCAAGCGCGATCACTTTGACCGCTTCAAGGTTTTCGGTCTGCCTGAAGAACCGCTGAAGAATGCCACTGTGCCTCGCATGACGGTCGCCGAAAACATTGCGTTCCGCACATTCGACAAGCCGCCAATTACAAGTTTCGGCTTTTGGATGTCATCCGCTCCGATGCGCGCGCAGGCACGCGAGCTCATCGCCAAATATCGGGTAAAGACGCCATCGCCTGAGACGCCGATGGAGAATTTGTCAGGCGGAAATGTCCAGCGCGCCGTGCTCGCGCGCGAACTCTCTAGCGATGTCGACGTCCTGATCGTTGCCAATCCATGCTTCGGCCTCGATTTCGCGTCCGTCGCCGAAATCCGTGCGCAGATCATTGAGCAGCGTAACCGCGGCGCGGCGGTGCTTCTCCTCTCCGAGGATTTGGACGAGGTCCTCGAGTTGTCGGACCGTGTCGCCGTGATGTCCGAAGGCAAGATCACCTATACCGTTCCGCGCGCGGAAGCAAACCGTACCTCCATCGGGCAGCACATGGCGGGGCATTAGCGCATGATTGCTGTGAAGGCGCAGCCTTACGATTTCACGCTCGACCCAGAGCGAACGGCGCTTGTGGTAATCGACATGCAACGGGACTTCATTGAGCCCGGTGGGTTTGGCGAGTCCCTCGGAAACGATGTCTCACGCCTGGAAACGATTATTCCCACCGTACGGGGGCTGATCGCCCTTTTCCGGAGCAACGGCTGGCCCATCGTTCACACAAGGGAAAATCACGCACCCGACTTATCCGATTGCCCACCTTCAAAGCTGCGGCGGGGCAAGCCTGGTCAGCAGATCGGCGACAAGGGACCGATGGGCCGCATCCTTGTGCGCGGCGAACCGGGTGCAGACATCATTGCAGCTTGCGCTCCCGCTAAGGGGGAGATCCTTATAGATAAGCCCGGCAAGGGCATGTTCTGGGCCACGCCGATTCATGAGATCTTGCGCGAGCGCGGCATTACGCACCTCGTTTTCTCTGGGGTCACGACCGAGGTTTGCGTGCAGACCTCGATGCGCGAAGCCAATGATCGTGGTTTCGAGTGCCTCCTGATCGAAGACGCCACCGAAAGTTATTTTCCGGAGTTGAAGGCAGCCACCATCGACATGCTGATCGCGCAAGGCGGGATCGTTGGCTGCAGCACAACATTTAGTGAGCTGAAACGCGCTCTATGAAGCCGTGCCGATCCGCGTTAGAGTTGTGATGTTCGGGGTGTCATGAGCAGCGAGATCGTTTTTTTATTAAATGATCGGAAAGAGACCGTGAGCGGTATTCCGGCAACGCTCACCCTAATGAATTACTTGCGCCGAAACAGGCGCTTGACCGGAACAAAGGAAGGTTGTGCGGAAGGCGATTGCGGCGCCTGTACCGTGATTGTAGGGGAGCTCGAAGGCGGAAGCGTCCGCTATCGCGCAGTGAACTCCTGCATTTTGTTTTTGCCCATGCTGCATGGGAAACTTGTGCTTACCGTGGAGAGCCTGCAAGGGCCTGACGGCGCTCTTCATCCCGTCCAGCAAGCCCTGGTTGACTGCCATGGATCGCAGTGCGGTTTCTGCACGCCGGGCTTCGTGATGTCCCTCTACGGGGCTTACATCAGCCGCCCGAAACGTGATGTGCAAGCCGTCAACGATCTGCTTGCCGGCAATCTATGCCGCTGCACGGGTTACGGTCCCATCATCGAAGCAGCCAACCGCATGTACGATCTTCCGCGCCCCCATTGGGATGTTGAGCGCCGCGCCAAGGATCACGGACAACTGCTTTCGATTCAAGATGGCGAAACATTAAACTATAGCAGCGAGAACGGCACTTTCCTCTCTCCCGCGAATACTGACGAGCTATGCAGCCTTTATGATGCTAACCCTGATGCAACCGTTGTTTCCGGTGCGACTGACGTTGGACTTTGGGTAACGAAACAGCACCGGGCGCTGCCGAAGATGGTGTACACGGGCCGCGTGGAAGAGCTGAAAAAGATCGAGGTGCGAGAGGGCCTCTTGTGGATTGGGGCCGGTGCAGCGTGGGCCGAAGCCAAGGGCGCTCTGGAGACCCGCTGGCCCTCCTTCGGCGAACTGATACGCAGATTTGGATCGGAGCAGGTGCGGAATAGCGGGACCGTCGGAGGCAATATCGCAAATGGATCTCCTATTGGGGACGGCCCTCCGGCCCTCATCGCGCTTGGAGCTCGCGTAATCCTGAGGAAAGGCGTGGCGAGTCGCTCGTTGCCGCTGGAGGATTTCTTCATCGCTTATGGAAAGCAGGACCGCTCCACCGGCGAGATCATAGAGGCAATCGAGGTCCCTCTCTCAGCGAAGCCTGATGAGCTTGGCTGCTACAAGCTGTCGAAGCGCTTCGATCAGGACATTTCCGCGGTCTGTGGCTGCTTCAACATTCGCGTCGAAGATGGCTGTGTGAAATCCGCCCGCATCTGTTTCGGCGGCATGGCCGCAATTCCTAAACGCGCCCGCGCGGTGGAAAGCGCGCTGACCGGCTCCGCTTGGAGCCTTGCAACGATCGAGAATGCGCTTGCCGGCTTCGAGATGGATTACGCTCCAACCAGCGACATGCGTGCTTCTGCTTCTTATCGAATGAAGGCCGCCAAAAACTTGCTTTTGAAATATTTCTACGAACGTGAAAACGGTGGCCCCGCAATTCAGCTCGCCGGACAGCTCAGTCCGGCTTTCGCGTGAGGCAGCGATGAACCTTCCAGCGCGAAATCTTCATGCTCAAGATATTGAAGGCGGCGTCCGCGAAGCTCGCCGCCATGACAGCGGGCACAAACATGTGACGGGCCTCGCAATCTACACTGAAGACATTCCCGAGCCGCCCGGCACGCTTCAAGTCTACATCGCACAAAGCAAGCGGGCGCATGCGGCGATCACGAAACTCGATGTATCGAAGGTGCGGGAAGCGCCGGGAGTCGTGTGTGTCCTGACCGCCGGGGATGTGCCCGGCAGGAACGATGTGAGCCCCTTCGCAGGCGATGATCCGATGTTCGCAGATGGGCTTGTCGAATATTACGGCCAGTCGATTTTCGCCGTCGCCGCAGAGACTGTCGAACAAGCCCGCGCCGCGGCAGCGCTTGCCGTTGTCGAGTATGAGGATAAGCTCGCAATCCTCACGGTCGATCAGGCGATGGAAGCGGCGTACTATATCGAGCCGCCCTATACGATGCAGCGCGGGGACGCAGCGGCCGCGATGAAAAACGCGCCCCACTCTCTCAGCGGCCGGATTTACATCGGGGGCCAGGAACATTTCTACCTCGAGGGGCAGGCCGCGCTCGCTATTCCGGGCGAGGATGACGACGTTACTGTGCATTCCTCGACGCAGCACCCTTCCGAAATCCAGCATAAAGTCGCCGAGGTTCTCGGCGTGGCAAACCATTGCGTAGCTGTTGAGGTCAGGCGCATGGGCGGGGCCTTCGGCGGCAAGGAAAGCCAAGGCAATTTGCCCGCTTGCACTGCTGCGCTTACCACCAAACTGACGGGCCGGCCTGCGAAAGTCTGCTACGACCGCGATGACGATATGACCATCACCGGCAAGCGGCATGACTTACGCATCGATTACCGTGTAGGCTTCGGCGATGACGGCATGATTCTCGGGATCGAGTTCGACCAGGCTGTGCGCTGCGGAATGTCCGTGGATTTGTCCCCGGCCATCGCCGACCGCGCGATGTTCCACGCCGACAACGCCTATTATCTCCCGAACGCGCGCATTACGTCCTATCGCTGCAAGACGCATACGCAATCCAATACGGCTTTCCGTGGATTCGGTGGCCCGCAGGGTATGGTCGGGATCGAGCGCGTGGTGGAAGAGATCGCACATTATTTGAAGCTCGATCCGCTAACCGTGCGAAGGCGAAACTTCTATGCGCCCATGAGCGACACTGCGAGCGAGCGGCGGGTCACGCCCTATCACATGACAATTGAAGACAGCGTCATCGGCGAAATCACCGACGAACTGACGCTAAGCTCCGATTACGAAAGGCGCCGCGAAGAAATCAGGGCCTGGAACGCGAAGAGCGCGTTCATCAAGCACGGGATCGCCCTGACCCCGGTCAAGTTCGGCATCTCCTTCACGAAAACGATGCTGAACCAGGCAGGCGCACTCGTGCATGTCTATAGTGACGGCTCCATCCATCTCAATCATGGCGGCACGGAGATGGGCCAGGGCCTATTCACGAAGGTTGCACAAGTAGTGGCGGAAACCTTTCAGGTCGATATCGGACGCGTGAAGATTACGGCCACGACCACGGCGAAGGTGCCGAACACATCCGCGACGGCGGCCTCATCGGGGTCGGACCTGAATGGAATGGCGGCGCGCGATGCGGCGGAAAAGATCAAGCGTCGTTTGGCGGAGTTTGTTGCCGGGCAATTCCAGACCAGCGCAGAGAACGTAACGTTCCTGCCGAACCGCATCCGGGTAAACGAAACGGAGATCCCTTTCGACACCGCGGTCCACCAAGCCTATTGCGCACGCGTGCCGCTATCGGCGACGGGGTTCTACACCACGCCGAAAATCTATTGGGATCGCGAGACCGCGCGGGGCAGGCCCTTCTTCTATTTTGCTTATGGAGCCGCAGTCTCCGAGGTTGCCATTGACACACTGACCGGTGAAAACCGGATTCTTCGCGCCGACATCCTTCACGATGTGGGCCGTTCACTCAACCCCGCCATCGACCTGGGTCAGATCGAGGGTGGCTTCGTGCAAGGAGCGGGCTGGCTCACGACGGAGGAACTGGTCTGGGATGATCAAGGGCGTCTCATGACACACGCGCCTTCTACATACAAGATCCCGGCCTGCTCGGACCGCCCGATCGACATGCGAGTCAAGCTTTGGGAAAAGGGGCATAATGCGGAAGAAACAATCTTCCGCTCCAAGGCTGTGGGGGAGCCGCCTCTTATGCTCGGCATTTCAGTCTTCATGGCCCTTTCGGACGCGATCGCGCAGGCCGGCACCGGCACTTACCCAGCTCTTGACGCACCGGCGACGCCAGAGCGTATACTGAATGCCGTCGATCGCGTTAGGCAAAAGCCATGACGTCCTGGCTGCAAACTATTGCAGAAAAAGCCGCTGATTTCGGAGCAGTAGTTCGCATTGCTATTGTGCGGGCGGACGGGTCTGTTCCGCGCGAGGCCGGCGCTGCTATGATTATGACGGCGGAAAGCATTGAGGGGACGATCGGCGGCGGCGCTCTTGAACTCGATGCGATTGCAACCGCCCGAAGCATCTTGTCGGGTGCAAGCGGCGAAGCGCAGGCGGCATGGCTGCGCGAGACGCGAAATTATCCGCTTGGCCCGTCCCTCGGCCAATGTTGCGGCGGTTATGCGAAGGTGCTTTTTGAGCTGATCACCGCGAGCGAGGCAGCCGCTTTGCTTGAAGATGGCGCCACCGGCTGGGAAAGCGGCATTGCCGTTAGACCAATTGCCAGCGGGATTCCTCTAAGCGTCCTAAATCATCGCAAGGACAAGTGCCACGATCTCCCCCTACAGGCAGTCCGCGTGATCCGTGACGCACTCTCGGGCGCACGTCCGGCAAGTCCTGTCTATCTATCTGCCACGAAGCGCGGACCAGCCTGGTTCATAGAACCCATCGAGCGGAAAAGGACACCCCTATTTCTTTATGGGGCAGGCCATGTCGGCCGTGCCCTCGTTCGCGTTTTGAGCGAGCTTGCCTTTGCCATTACCTGGATCGACACCGCGGCAGACCGCTTCCCGGAGGCCATAGCGGAGGGACCAGGCTTGCAACGCATCATCGCCTCCGATCCGGCGGCGATTGCGAAGACGGCACCGGAGGGTGCCTTCCATCTCGTCATGACTTATTCGCATCCGCTGGATCTTGAGGTTTGCCACGAGGTTCTAAAGGCGGCCACCTTCGGCTATCTCGGTCTCATTGGCTCGAAAACCAAGCGGGCGCGCTTTCTCAAGCGGCTTCGCGATCTCGGTCATACCGCATCAGCTCTCGATCGCCTCACCTGTCCAATCGGCATTCCCGGCGTCACTGGCAAGGAACCGGCAACCATTGCCGTTTCCACTGCCGCGCAACTGCTCCAGATAATAGCCGCCCGGAAATTTTCCGCGCATGCTTCGTCCCTAGCCGGATCAGCATCATGACGACGGTGCTCGAACTCGAAGGGATAACGAAAGCATTTCCCGCGGTTCTGGCTAATGACGATATCAGTCTCTCAGTCGCTTCCGGGGAAATTCACGCAATCCTTGGCGAGAACGGTGCGGGCAAATCCACGCTCGTCAAAATCATTTACGGACTGATGAAGCCCGATAGCGGCCAAATGCGCCTTAACGGCCAACCCTTTAGCCCGTCCGGCCCTTCCGAAGCCCGCGCACGGGGCGTTGGCATGGTGTTCCAGCACTTCTCGCTGTTCGAGGCCATGACGGTGCTTGAGAACATCGCGATCGGGATAAACCCGGAGCTCACGAAAGGCGATCTGCGTGCGCGCATCCTGAAGGTATCCGCTGCCTATGGCTTGAAGGTTGACCCGCAGCGGATTGTGGGGACGCTTTCGGTTGGCGAGCGGCAGCGCGTGGAGATCGTGCGCTGCCTGCTTCAGTCACCGCGCCTCATAATCATGGACGAGCCGACTTCCGTTCTTACTCCTCATGAGGCCAACGTACTCTTCGAGACATTGCGGCGTCTCGCCTCCGAAGGCCGATCCATTCTTTACATCTCGCACAAGCTCGAAGAGATCCGCTCGCTTTGCGATCACGCCACGATCCTGCGCGCGGGCCGCGTCGTTGGAAAATGCGTCCCCCGGCAGGAAAGCGCGCGAGGCCTTGCCGAGATGATGATGGGCGCGGCGCTGTTGCCGCCGCAGCGCGAGCCTCATCCTATTGGCAAGACGAGGCTGCTGCTGAACAAGCTTTCCATCCAATCCAATGAACCTTTCGGTGTCAGTCTCGATGCCATCGGCCTGGACGTGCGTTCGGGTGAGATCGTCGGTATCGCCGGTGTCGCGGGCAATGGCCAGAACGAGCTGATGGCGGCCTTGATCGGGGAAACCCTAGCCCCCGCTCCCAGCGCGATCGTCATCAATGGCGCTGAAGCCGGATTCAAAGGGCCGAATGAGAGGCGGGCCCTCGGCATGTGCTTCGTGCCAGAGGAAAGACTCGGGCACGGCACCGCGCCGGACATGTCTCTTACAGAGAATGCGACGCTGTCGGCGCTCGTACGCAAACGCCTGAGCTTTTGGGGTTTTCTGAAAATCGGAGCCGCCGAGGACTTTGCGAGCGAGATCATCGCAGACTTCAACGTGAAATGCGGCGGCCGCGAACACGCAGCGCGCAGTCTGTCCGGGGGAAATTTGCAGAAGTTTATGATCGGCCGCGAAATTTTGCAGTCGCCGGCGATCCTGGTAGCCTCCCAGCCGACCTGGGGTGTCGATGCCGGGGCTGCCGCGGCAATTCACAAAGCACTGCTGCGGTTGGCCAAAGACGGAGCCGCGATCCTTGTAATATCGCAGGACTTGGAGGAACTCTTCGCAATTTCCCACCGGATTGGTGTGATTGCCAACGGCCAGCTCACCGAGCCACAACCAACAGAAAGCCTGACAGTCGATGCAGTAGGCCTCGCGATGGGCAGGCAGGCAACAACAAGGACGCTCGCTTATGCTGAGGCTTGAGCCCCGCCGCGAAGCGTCAAAGGCAATGTTCTACATCACCCCGCTGATCGCGGTGGCTTTGACGCTCATCGCCGGAGCCATCCTCTTCGCGGCGCTCGGTAAGCCTTCTCTTTATGGCTTGCGCTTGATTTTCATCGAACCGCTGAGATCCGAGCGAGGTCTTGCGGAACTGACAGTAAAGGCGACGCCACTGATCCTGATCGCGTCCGGGCTTGCGATCGGCTTCAGGGGCGGCATTTGGAATATCGGCGCCGAGGGACAGTTCGCGGTCGGGGCGCTTGGCGGCAGCGCTGTCGCGCTCGCTTTCTACCCCGGGGGCGGCATATGGCTTTTGCCGCTGATGTGCCTTGCCGGCATGGCGAGCGGCATGGCCTGGGCAGCTATTCCGGCATTCCTCAAAACGAAATTCAACGCGAACGAAATACTCGTCAGTCTGATGCTGACCTATGTTGCCATCCTTCTTTTGGGCACGCTCATCTTTGGCCCGCTGCGCGATCCCGAGGGACTGAATTTTCCTGAAAGCCGGCTATTCCAGACGTCCGCAACTCTGCCGCTCCTTTGGGAGGGAACGCGCGCGCATGTTGGTTTTCTGGTGGCACTCCTCGCCGTTGCGGCCTCCTGGGTTTTGCTGCAACGCCATGTCGCGGGCTTTGCGATCCAGGTTCTGGGGCAGGCGCCTCGCGCTGCAAGCTTCGCAGGCTTTTCGGCGAACAGGCTGGTATGGCTCTGCTTCTTGATTTCAGGTGCTTGCGCGGGCCTCGCGGGCATATTCGAGGCGGCAGGGCCGGTTGGGCAACTCGTGCCGGCTATCCCCAGCGGCTATGGCTTTACGGCCATAATCGTCGCTTTTCTAGGCCGGCTGCATCCGCTCGGCATTCTTATGGCAGGGCTTTTGCTTGCTCTCACCTACATTGGGGGTGAGACGGCACAGATAACAATGACACTACCTTCGGCAATTACCGGCGTCTTCCAAGGCTTCTTTCTGTTCTTCCTGCTCGCGGCGGATGTTCTCGTGACGCATCGCGTAACTGTGCCCTATTCTCGCAGCCACCATCGGCCAGCCCCTCAACCTGCGGAATAGGATGATGGACTTTGCGGTTGACATCCTTCTGGGCGTGATTGTGGCGGCAACCCCACTGCTTTTCGCAGCCGTTGGGGAGCTTGTTGCCGAAAAGTCTGGCGTTCTCAATCTTGGCGTCGAAGGGATGATGATCATCGGCGCCATCGCAGCGTTCAGCACGGTCATCGGGACGGGAAGCTTCACGGCAGGCATTCTTGCCGCCGCTATAGCCGGAGCCTTGATGGGGGCCCTGTTCGGCATCCTGGCGCTGACGTTTTCTGCCAATCAAGTCGCATCTGGCCTCGCGCTGACAATTTTCGGGCTCGGAATATCGGCGCTCTGGGGCCAGAGCTATTCAGGCCTTTCCACGGGCAGATTCCCGCGTCTCGATGTTCCTTTTCTAATGGATGTCCCTGTCATCGGCCGTATTCTTGCCTCGCTCGACCCACTCGCTTGCCTCTCCATCGTTTCTGTCGCCGCAGTCGCCTGGTTTCTGACGCGGACACGCTACGGCCTCATCTTAAGGGCTATCGGAGAGAACCACGACGCGGCGCATATGGTTGGCTATCCGGTCATCTTCTGCCGCTACTGCGCTGTGATGTTTGGTGGCGCCATGGCGGGGATCGGTGGCGCCTATCTCTCGATCGTGCAGACGCCGCTATGGGTCGAAAAAATGACGGCGGGCCGCGGCTGGATCGCGGTCGCAATCGTAGTCTTTGCGGCGTGGCGTCCCTGGCGGCTTGTACTCGGCACGTATCTTTTTGGAGCGATTACTGTGCTTCAACTGCACAGCCAAGCCTTTGGCGTGAAAGTGGACGCGCAGGTTCTTTCGATGCTGCCTTATCTGGCTACGATCCTCGTCCTTGTCCTGATCTCGCATGACAAAACGAAGATCCGGCTTACAGCTCCCGATAGCCTTGGCAAACCGTTCGAGGCGCCGCATTAGGCGCACCGGATTGTCCTGTCTATGAAAGCAGAACAAAATAGGAGATCTAAAGGTGACAAGCAGAGTAACCGTGGAGGGGAAGTTTGATGTTTAAGCTTAAACTATTCAATGGGTTAGCAGCGTTGCTTGGTGTGCTCTGGGCTTTCACGCCTGCTGCCCATGCTGACGATAAATTCAAGATTGGATTCATCTATGTGGGTCCAATAGGCGATGGGGGTTGGAGCTACCAGCACCACCTGGGCCTCGAAGCTGTAAAGAAACACTTCGGCGACAAAATCCAAGCGACCGAAGTCGAAAACGTTCCGGAAGGACCAGATGCTGAGCGCGTGATCGATCAGCTCGCCGCCGCGGGTAACAGGATGGTGTTCACGACTTCCTTCGGCTTCATGAATCCAACGCTGAAGGTCGCCCCGCGCTATCCCAAGGTGTTGTTCGAACACGCCACCGGCTTCAAGCAATTGCCGAACATGGCAACCTACAATGCGCGCTTTTACCAAGGGCGCTATGTGGCCGGCCTCGTTCTCGGCAAGATGACGAAGACAAACACCATGGGCTACATCGCGTCCTTTCCCATTCCTGAAGTCGTTATGGGCATCAATGCAGCCTATCTGGGGGCGAAAAAGGTCAACCCGAATATCAAGTTCAAGATCATTTGGGTCAGCACCTGGTTCGACCCTGGCAAAGAAGAGGAAGCAGCCAAGGCTCTTAAGGCCCAGGGTGCGGACATTCTGATGCAGCACACGAACTCACCAGCGGCCATGAAGTTCGCTGAGGAAAATCACATCTATGCGGTGGGTCAGTCCTCGGACATGACCGCGTTTGGCCCGCACGCCGCGTTGACTTCGCTCGTTGACAACTGGGCTCCCTACTACATCAAGCGCGTACAGGCGGCGATGGATGGAACCTGGAAGAGCGGCGACACCTGGGACGGCATGAAGGAGCGGACAGTGGTCTTGGCGCCTTGGAACAAGGCAATTCCAGCCGATGTCGTCAAGATGGCCGACGATGCCCGCGATGGAATAATCAAGGGAACGGTGCACCCCTTCACTGGGCCTATCAACAAGCAGGATGGCAGTCCTTGGCTGAAGGCCGGTGAGACGGCGCCAGACAAGGACCTCCTCAGCATGAACTTTTATGTTGAGGGCCTTGAGGGGAGCCTTCCGAAGTAAATCGCTTCGGCATTAGATGCGAATGAAACTTGCGATCCTCATGGTGAAGGAGGCCGAGGCCATCTGAACCATGAGGATTGCGCCCACACGATGCCGGGCCGGCTATCCGTCAATTTTACGTTCCAAAGGTATGATCCAAATCAAGTGACAGGGAAGGACGCATTTGCAATTCGAGGGCAAACCCTCGCATTCCGTGCCAGTCCCTTCGAGACGGACCCGGAAGACGCGGTTGATTTCCACTCCGATGGGGCTGTAATCATTCGCGACGGAAAGATCGCAGAAGTAGGAGATGCTGCCGCCACTCTGGCCCAGCATCCTGATATTCGCGTAGATGTTTATCCCGGCCATCTCGTGATGGCCGGGTTCGTCGACTGTCACGTGCATTATCCGCAAACGGGGATCATAGCCTCTTATGGAGCGCAGCTCCTCGACTGGCTTGAAAAATACACCTTCCCCGAGGAAAGCAGATTTTCCGATCCAGAATACGCGGCTGCGACGGCGCAGATTTTTTTGGAGGAGACGCTGCGCAACGGCGTCACGACTTCATCTGTCTATTGCACATCGCATCCGGAATCGGTTGACGCTCTCTTCTCGGCAGCCCTGAAAGGCAACCTGCGAATTGCCGCCGGCAAATGCATGATGGACCGCAATTGCCCGGAAAAACTGCGGGATACTCCGCAACGCGGCTATGACGAAACCAAAAAACTGATCGAGAAGTGGCATGGGAAGGGGCGCATCACCTACGCGATCTCTCCCCGCTTCGCAATCACTTCGACGCCAGAGCAGCTTGAAGCTGCGGGCGCCGTCTGGAAGGAGCATCCCTCCTGCCTTATGCAGACGCACCTCTCCGAAAACAAGAAAGAGGTTGAATGGATCAAGGAATTGTTTCCGGCTGAAGCCGATTATCTTGCGGTATATGAACGCTATAACTTGATCGGCCCCGGATCGAATTTTGGCCACGCCATTTACCTCAGTGCGCGCGAAATCGCCGCAATCAAAGAGAGCGGCTCGGGAATTTCACACTGCCCTACATCGAATACTTTCATCGGATCGGGCCTGTTCGATCTCAAGAAGCTGCGTGAGGGTCGAAATAAAGCGCCAGTGGGACTTGGAACGGATGTTGGAGGCGGGTCCTCGTTCTCCATGTTCGCAACCATGAAAGCGGCCTACGAGATCGCGCAGCTTCGCGGCTACAGCCTGCATCCTATCAAAGCGTTTTGGCTTGCCACAATGGGCAGTGCCGCCGTTCTCAGATTAACCGGCGAGGCTGGAAATCTCGCACCGGGCTACGACGCCGACGTCATCGTCATCGATCTTAAATCGAGGCCCGTCATAGAACAACGGATGAGACATGCGAACAGCTTATGGGAGGCGCTGTTCGTTCAAATAATCCTGGCAGACGACCGGGCGGTCCGCGAAGTCTATGTGGGGGGTGCTAAGCAGCCCCGACGCCAGTGAGAATAAAGACGTCGGGTGTTGCGGATTTTTCCTACAACCTTAACCACGCCAGGAGGTGCCAGGCTTTAGGCTCGTACCTGGGCCCTTAAGGAAATCGTTATGACTGCAGTTATAACGCTGATAGGCGACCCGACTGCTTTGATCGAAATAGCGGGATTGCGGCTTCTCACCGATCCCACTTTCGACAATCCCCGCGAATATCAGCTTGCTCATGTGACGCTGAGAAAGACAGCGAAGCCGACAATGCAAGCAAGCCAGATCGGCGCCATTGATGCTGTTCTCCTAAGCCATGACCAGCACGCCGATAATCTCGATATTGCCGGCCGCGCTTTGCTTCCTAATGCAGGCCGCGTTTTCACAACGTCCGCAGGCGCGGCCAGGCTCGGCGGAAACAGCGAAGGTCTCGAGGTAGCCGGGAGCTGGCAGCACGCAATGGAACTACGCTTCGCATCACCGCGACCCCCGCGCGCCACGGTCCCGCGGGGATAGAACCTCTCTCAGGAGAGGTGATTGGGTTCGTTTTGTCGTCCGTAACGAAAGCGTTCAAGCCGATCTACGTCACCAGCGATACCGTCTGGTTCACTGGGGTCGCGGAGGTTGAAGAGCGCTTCCAGCCCGGATTTATCCTTCTGTTCGCGGGGGCGGCCCAGACGCGCGGCAAATTCAACCTGACCATGAACGCGAATGACGCCATCGAAACCGCCAGTGTTTTTACTGATGCTTCAATTGTTCCCTTGCACAATGATGGCTGGGCGCACTTCACGGAAAGCGCGGAAGAGCTTGAACAAGCCTTCAATGCGCTAGGTTTCGGACACCGGCTGAAACGCCTTATGCCGGATTTGCCTGCGGTCTTCACGCTCTGAAAGTTGCGGGGCCGTACCAATGAAGCTCGCGCCAAGACAAAGCAAAAGCTTCACGAGAGTTTACTGTTGATGGCTGAGTTGAAGCAAAGAATTCACCAGAAATGCTGTTGTTTAAGCTACGCTTAAGATAGGCTTACTATTCGTTAACTCGATCAAACTTACACTGGGATTGGGGAGAGCAGTGGATTCACATCGGGACCGGGCGTTGGTAGCAACAGTGAGCAGGTCTCGAAATGAGGAAAATCTACACACCCATCTACGCTATAGCCGCCCTGGGGCTATGCCTTTTCTCCCAGAGCGCGGCTGCTGCCCCCGGAGGCAGCGCAGGCAAAATCTTCAATAACGCCGATGTAGGCAAGAACCTCGTCCTCGTTAGGGGCGGGGGCGGCGGTGGTGGCGGCCACGGCGGCGGCTTTGGCGGTGGCGGCTTTGGGGGCGGCCATGGCTTTGGCGGCGGCTTCGGCGGCGGCCGGGCTATTGGCATGGGCGGCGGCTTTGGCCGCGGCGCGTTCGTTGGCGGCCGGGGCTTCGGCGCTCGCGGCTTCGGCACGCGCGCCGCTTTCTACGGTAGGGGATTCCGTGGCCGGGGCTTTTATGGGCGGCGCTTCGGCCGGGGCTTTTATGGCGGCGGTTATGGCTGGGGTGGCGGCTGGGGATATCCGTATTGGGATACCGGTTATGGCTGGGGTGGTGGCTGGGGTTGGCCCTTTGGCCTGGGCCTTGGCCTAGCTGGTTGGGGCGGCGGCGTGGGCTATGGCGGCTGGGGCGGCGGCTGCGGAGGAGGCTGGGGAGGCGGCTGCGGCTGCGGATGGTGATAGCTCGGCTTCGAGAGTCACTAGCAAAACAAGGCCGGGCGCAGCCTTTGGAAACGTAAGCCTCCAAAGTCCGGCCGAAATGCCCTACCTTCGGTACCGAAGGGCCCGGCACAGCCCGGGCCCTTTCACGCGAAAGGAGCTTCCTACCTTGATCATTGGCGCCATTTCGCTTTTATAAGCGGCATCACCGGGGCCCCCTTTGGCAGGAGCGCAATGGCTTCCGTAGACAATAAAATCGAAAGCATCGGCCTTCAGCGCTTCGTGAATAGCGTGTTCGAGCGCGTTGCCTTCCGTTACGACCTTATGAACGACTTGATGTCAGGCGGAGTGCACCGGCTTTGGAAAGACACCGCGATCAACTGGCTGGCCCCATCGCCATCCATTTCCTCCGTCCTCCTCGATGTTGCGGGCGGAACCGGGGACATAACTAAGCGCTTCTTGCGCGCGGCCGGACCTGGGTCGAAAGCCATCATCTGCGATATCAGCGCGGCAATGATCGAGGAGGGTAGCAGGCGTCTTTCTGGGGAAGAGGGAGACGGGAAGGTCCTGTTCGTGCAGGGCAATGCGGAATCGCTCCCATTTCGGAACAGCGCGGTGGACTTCTACACGATCGCCTTCGGCATTCGGAATGTGCCCGCGCTTGATGCCGCGTTGAAAGAAGCGTTGCGGGTGTTAAGGCCAGGCGGCCGTTTTCTTTGCCTTGAATTTTCGCGCGCCAGCGTTCCAATCCTGGACTCGCTGTACAGGCTGTATTCCGAGAACGCAGTCCCAGCGCTAGGCCGCATCGTCGCCGGCGATGCCGAGCCTTACCGCTACCTCATTGACAGCATAAAGAAATTTCCGGATCAGCGCCGCCTCGCCGGTATGATTGAAGGGGCAGGCTTCACAAGGGTTCAGTTTCGCAACCTTTCCGGAGGCATTGCCGCAATGCATTCCGGCATCAAGGCCTAAGCCGCAGCGTGGCGAGGGCTGCCCCATTCGCCGCTTACTTTGTAGCAGATCGCGTGCGAATCGGCCTGCAAACGCGCCGTTGAAAGAAGCACTCCCGCAAGAAAGACTTCTGTCTTCCTTAATGCTCTCCTTGCGTTACCAACTTTGCGCTCCTCTACGGCTTACGCACCAGCGACATGGCCTTCGATGCGCGCCGGATAGCGCATATGGCCACCGGAGCGGTGGTCCAGGAGTCTGTACGTGCCCATTTTAACCGCGCTCGCGAGCATGAAAGACACGAGCGCATACGCCCAAACGAAAAGCGCAAGCTCCCAACCTGCCGGCGCCATTAACAGGCCATAGACTACAACCAGCGTGCCGATCAGCTGCGTCAACTCGCAAGCGATAATAAGCTTTAGGCTTGGCCAAGGGCGTTCCCAAATCGCACCTTTGTTGCGCGTGAGGTAAATCGTCATGTGGCCGGCAACGAGGAGCTTGAGGAAAACAAGCGATTGAACGACGGACGGGTCGAGCTTCAAATAGTCACGCACCAGCCAGAAAAGTCCGAAGCTTGTAAGGACGCCAAAGGTGCCGAGCACGGACGCGATGACAAGCACACGCGTCATATCCCATCGCACCGGCCGCTCCGCAACAGGAGCATTGTCGTAGGCGATCATCATGATCGGGATGTCGTTGAGAAGGGCGAGCAGCACGATCATGATCGCCGTGAGGGGATAGAAGTTGAAAACGAGAATGCTTGCCGTCATGAACAGCAGCACTCGTATTGTTTCAGCGATGCGGTAGATGGCGTAGCTCGTCATGCGCTCAAAAATTTGCCGGGCCTCCTCGATGGCACGCGTGATGACCGACAGTCCCGGCGCGGTCAAAACCAGGTCCGCGGCAGCGCGCGCGGCATCGGTGGCCCCGCTGACAGCGATGCCGGCATCGGCCTGCTTCAAGGCTGGCGCATCATTGACCCCATCGCCGGTCATTCCGACGATATGTCCTGCCCCCTGTAACGCCTTGACGATTTCGAATTTATGCTCTGGAAAAACGCGCGCAAAGCCATCGGCAGCAACAATGGCGGGAAGCCGGTCTGGAGAGGCGTCTTTGCCAAAGACGGCATCGGCAACGACGATATTTCGGCCGAGGCCGAGCTTCGACGCAATTTGCCGGGCGATCGCTTCATGGTCACCGGTCACCATCTTGATATCGAGCCCCATCCGCCGTGCGGTGGCGATCGTGCTCGCGCTGTCTTGACGCGGGGGATCGAAAAGCGGCAGAAGGCCTAAGAAGCGCCATTTGCCGGAATCATCCGTGCGGGCAACGCCAAGCGTGCGGAACCCTTGCTCGCCATCCGCTTCAACCCGAGCCGCAACCTTTCGCTGTTCGGCCTCGCTCAGCTCGCAGAGCTCCACGATCACTTGCGGCGCGCCCTTGGCCGCACGAAAGCGTCTGTCGTCGCAATCGATCTCAGCTTCGGCTCTTTTCCGGACGGGATCGAAGGGCTGGAAGGAGGCGATACGATAGGCCGCAAGGTCTTCTTCCTTTGGCGCCCCGGCAAGGATCGCGCCATCGATTGCGTCCGGAGCGTCCCGGTTCGAGGCGAGCGCGGCTGCGAGCAGGAGATTAGCAGAGTCAGCTCCCGCAGCGGGCCAAGGTTTACCCCGCGTCAGCTCATTCTTCGTCAAAGTGCCGGTTTTGTCGGTGCACAGCACATCCATGCCGGCCATTTCTTCGATCGAGACAAGGCGTGAGACAATGGCTTTCATTCGCGCCAGACGCTCCGCGCCAACGGCCATGGTGACCGAAAGCACGGCAGGGAGCGCAACAGGAATAGAAGCGATCGTCAGGATGAGCGCAAATTCGGCGGTCTCAACCAAGGGGTCGTGGCGGAAGAACGCCGCGATGCCAATAAGGGCGACGAGGCCAACCCGTGACGAGGATCAAAAAGTTACCGATGCGCAGCACCGCCCGCTGAAAATGCGAAACCGTGTTTGCCTGCTCGACGAGACGCGCGGTTTTGCCGAAATAGGTGTTCATCCCAGTCGCTGTGACCAGGCCAGTCATCTCACCGAGCTTTGCGATCGAGCCTGAATAGGCGGCATCTCCGGGCTTCTTGTCGACTGGAAGCGATTCGCCGGTGAGCGCCGATTGGTCAACGCTTAGATAGTCGCCTTTGAGAAGCTTCAGATCGGCAGGGATGACACTGCCGAGCTTGATGCTTACGATGTCGCCTGGCACGAGCAACGAGGCTGCAATGTCTTTCCACTTGCCGTCACGGAGCACACGCGCCTTCAAGGCCAAACGCCGCTTGAGGAGCGCGATCGCATTGTCAGCTTTGTATTCCTGCCAGAAGCCGACGCCCGCGTTGACGAAAAGCATCAAAAGGATGATCGCAAGGTCTTCCCAATGTTGAACCACCGCCGAGAGGATAGCGGCCACTTCGATCATCCAGGGGATCGGCCCCCAGAAGTAACGAGCGAGGCGTTCGAGATTGCTGACGCGATGTGCCAGGAGAGAGTTTTCGCCGAATTCGGCGAGCCGCTCAGCAGCTTCCGCTTCGGTTAAGCCTGCCCCTTTACCTGAGTTATTGATGCCCAGAGCGGGGGTTTTGGCTTCTTTCGACACCTGATCCTGCATGATGCGGCTCACTTTCAATCCGCTTTCCCCGTGGTGGTCAGCTCCCTCATTGCCTGTGCTTCAACTGGTATGACTGCGATGGCTGCGCAGGACGTTGGTAGTAACCTGCGTCCATCTGACCTTACCCCGCAGCGGTCGCTTCTGAGTTGATCGATCTCAAACCGTCGCTTCCTTCGCGAAAAGATCGGTGCTCTTCAACGAGCAAGCCTTTTCAAAGCGGAAGCGATAAGAGGCGTAGCTGGGCGCTGGCGGGCGACCTACAGCCGTTTGGTCCTATTCTGAACACGCCATGAGCGTCACGTAGAGGTAAGCGGCACCTTAGCCCGCGGCCCATTTCCTAAGTATGCGGCGCAGATTGAGACAGCATAAGCTAAGATGCGCGATCCACACGCGCTGCATAACACCCTGGGGCAGCAAAGTGAATATGCAAGTAATCGGCACTCGGATGAGCAAAGAGCCGTTCGATTGACGCTTCCAATTCCTGCCCAGCTATAAGTTCCCAGCCCGCCATCATGCCGTTGGTGTCGAAGGCGCGCACCGCAAGCGTGCGTATGCGCAGCTGATGTGGCACCTCCTCAAGCCGCGCCGAGGCCAAGCAACCTAAATTGGGTTCGTTTTGTAAAAAGCGCAGAAAGAAAATCCGAAAACTATCGTGCGGAATACGTACGGGCGCCTAGGCTGGCACCTTTAGCGAATAGTAGTATTTGAGCGTGTATGGCGCGGGGATTTGGTACCGCTGAAGGGGATCAATTCTCAGGCCCTGTCTTCGAGCAGAATCTCGCGCCGTCCGGTCCGGCCGGGCGCGCCGATAATACCTTCATTTTCCATGCGCTCAATCAAGGAAGCGGCGCGATTATAGCCGATGCCAAGGCGCCTCTGCAGATAGCTTGTGGTAGGTTTCCGGTCCGCAAGAACGATTTCGACCGCTCTTTCATAAAGCCCGTTGCCGCCGGCCGAATTTCCTCTAGCAACGCTTCCGTCTTCTTCGACGGCGCCGTCTTCGAAAATATCCTCGCGGTAGGACGGAACGCCTTGCGTCTTAAGCCAGCGGGCCACGCGTTCCACTTCGCTTTCGGACACAAATGGACCGTGCGCCCTGATGATGCGGCCACCCGCCGCCATGTAAAGCATGTCTCCCGACCCCAACAACTGCTCTGCGCCCTGCTCGCCTATGATAGTGCGGCTGTCAATCTTCGAGCTGACCTGGAAGCTGATGCGGCTCGGAAAGTTGGCCTTGATTGTCCCTGTCACGACGTCGACGCTTGGCCGCTGCGTTGCCATGATAAGGTGAATTCCGGCCGCGCGCGCCATTTGCGAAAGACGCTGGACCGCAAACTCCACTTCTTTGCCCGCGCACATCATAAGGTCGGCCATCTCGTCGATGACGACCACGATGTAAGGCATCGCCGTTGGGCCTAATACCTCTTCATCAGGCAGCGCTTCGTCGGTATGTGGATCGAATCCGGCGCCGGCAAATTCACGCAGCGGCTGTCCACGAAGTTGCGCCCCTGCTATCTTGGCATTGTAACTGGATATGCTACGCACCCCGAGCTTGCTCATACGCACGTAGCGGATGTTCATCTCGTTCACGGCCCATTTCAGCGCCGCTACCGCCTGTTTGGGGTTCGTTACAACGGGCGCGAGAAGGTGGGGGATGCCGTCATACACAGACAGCTCCAGCATCTTCGGATCAATCATGATGAAATTGCAGTGGCTTGGCGGAAGCTTGTAAATGAGGGAAAGGATCATGGCATTGATCCCAACAGATTTCCCAGAGCCGGTCGTTCCCGCAATCAAGAGATGCGGCATCCGCGCGAGGTCCGCCACGACCGGTTCGCCTCCAATGGATTTGCCAAGCGCTAATGGCAAAACCGCTTGAGTATTTTGAAAAGCCCCCGATTCGAGTATGGCCCGCAAACATACAGCCTCCCGCTCGGCATTTGGCAGCTCGATACCGATTGCGTCGCGGCCCGGCACCACGGCGACGCGAGCGGATACAGCGCTCATGGAGCGCGCGATATCATCCGCCAGACCTACAACCCGCGCAGACTTCGTTCCCCGGGCAGGCTCCAATTCAAACAGCGTGATCACCGGGCCTGGGTAGATCCCAGATATGCGCCCCTTCACGCCGAAATCACCGAGTACTTGCATGAGCGCTGCGGCGCGCTCCGTTAGCTCCGGGCCGCGGTCCTCTGGTTTGCCTCGCCGGCGGGGCGGAGGCGCCAAAAGCGCTATTGAAGGCAAGGCACAAGTGAAATCCTCCTTCGTCTCCTCTTCTACGGCATATGCATAGGCTGTGGCGGCTGCTTTCGGATAAATAAGCGGCTTCCCGGCTCGCGCTGTGCTGGTAGCGCTGGCGAAAGCTTGCGAGCCATTGCTACCTCCCGCTCTCGTCTTGACGGCCGGTAAAGACGCCGCTGGATCGGCCGGATCGTATCCATTGTGGCTCCCGCCTCCGCCGGGGAAGGCTGCGCCGCGCCTCGGACCGAAAAAGGGCTCGATGCGATCGTCCTCGTAGACATCGCCATCGTCGTTCCTCCCACTTTTGGTCTGGGAAAAGCCGGACATGATTTCGCGGCCTCTTGTACCAAAGGAGGCAACCTCCGGTGCAATAAACGGCGATGCCCCAGCGATTGGTCTCGCTCCAGCATGTACTCTTTCCGCTGGCGCAAGCGGCGGCTCGGTCCTGACCTCCATTAGAGGCGAGCGCTCTTCTCTCACCACAAGTGCCTGCCCGCGCGAGGATAGATGCTTGACCCAGCTTGTAAGCCTGTTTGCAAATCCCGGCCTGTCCGCCGCCATCGCCTCTTCCTCGAAGGTGAGCGCATCGGCGTCACTCGCGAGCGCTCCTTTGAAGGCGGCAAAAAGGTCCTGAAGCTTCCACCCACTGGCACGCCATAGGCAGTCCGTTCCTAGAGCGAAGAAGAAAAGCGCGCCGAGAGGCCATAAGGCAAACGAGGGTAGAAATGCAGCGAGCTTCGCAATCCTCGAGGCAGCGAAATCTCCGGTCATCCCACCGAGACCGGAGGCCAGCACCCAGCGCTGCGGAACCGGAAAGCAGGCAAAAAAGCCCGAGAATGCGAAAGCAGCAACCGCCCAAAATAGCAGCCGCAATCTCAGGCGGATGGGGAAGAACCCCGTCGCGATCTGAAGCCCGAGCGCGGCAACAGGGACTGCCAGCAAAGCGGAAGCAAGCCCAAACCCCTCCATGAGCGTCTCGGCGAGGCTTGCGCCCCCGCGCCCGAGCCAGTTTTGCGGTCGGGCTCCGGTTGCATAGTTGGGACTCGGATCGGCGTAGGACCAGCTCAACAGGGAAACCCAGCAAATTACTGCGGCCGCGAAAAGGGCAAGTCCAAGCAGGCGCCACGGCAGCCGGCGCAATTCGATTGCCAGCGCCTTCGGCAAGAACCGTCTTCGTAGCGTTTGCATCGACCCACGCCACTCCTGTATTTGGGCGTCACAGCAAGAATGACGCAAGCCGTTCCAATGCTTCCCGTGCGACGGCAGGCGGATCCACAAGCGCAAGCCGCGCATAGGCGCTCGCCGGATTTACCCCGCGGCCATCCGGATGCGCCAAATATGAACCTGGTAAAATTTTAACACCGCACCCTTTCCAAATAGTTTTCGCGGCTGCTTCACCTCCACCGAAATTTGTAAGGTCCAGCCAAAGGAAAAAGCCGCCTGCAGGCTCGCGGTATCTAGGGAAGGCACCAAGCAACTGAGAGGCGACCGCGAATTTTTCCCTATAGAGCTTGCGGCTTTCCTCGACATGGGCCTCAACGTCCCAAAGAGCGGCGGAGGCATACTGCACGGGCAAGGGCACCTGGGGAGAAGCCACATTGCGGTATTTCATGTAATCCTTCAGGAATGCGGCGTCGCCAGCAATGAAGCCCGAGCGCAAGCCCGGTGCATTTGAGCGCTTTGAAAGGGAATTGAAGGCGAGGACGTACTCCAGGCTGTCAGTTTGAGCCACAGCCTGCAAAATGCCCGCGGGCGCTTCGCTCTGATAGACTTCCGAGTAGCACTCATCGGAAAAGATATAGAAGCCATGCTGCCTGGCGAGCGCAGCCAGCTTCTGCAGATATGCCTCCGAAGCGACCGCCCCTTGCGGGTTTGCGGGGGATGCGACGTAGAACGCCGCCGTCCGGTCGAGGAGCGATGGAGCAAGTGCGTCGAGATCTGGGAAGAACCCAGTTTCGGCCGTGGCGGGCAATAGCACCGCATCAGCGCCGCAGGTGAAGGCGGCAGCGTAATAAGCCTGATAAAACGGGTTCGGAATCAGCACGGCAGGCTTCTTGATGCCTTTCCGCGCCACTGCAATTGTCAGCGCCGAAACTAAGCCCTCCCGTGTGCCGCAAAGCGGTAAAATATGTTCGCTCGGACTGATGCGGCCGGGAATTAGTCCGTATCGCCGTTCGAGCCAGCCCGCGATGGCTTCCGTCAATTCCGGAATGCCGCCGATCGGTGGATATTTTCCAAAGCTCTTGGAGTGCCGCGAAATGATTTCCGCGGCGAAGCTTGGAAAACCATGACGCGGCTCACCTATCGTCATATCAATTGGCGGGGCGCCGGGCTTTTCATCTCCAAGGAGGTCACGAAGCCGCTGGAAAGGGGATTGGATGGTGCAGATCAATGTTTCTGCCAAGGTAACTTCGCTCGAGAATTTAGGGTCTCGCAATCCAGTACCACGATGGCGCTTTGGACTCTATGGCGAGGACTATCGATTCCGGAATCTACTTGCCTGGCGACAGAATGGCCGGCCCAAGAAACTGGGCCAACTCGCAAAGACGATTCAGAACTGGGGGCGGGGCGTTGTCACAGGGAAAACAATCACCCGGAGGCTATCAATACGTGGTCGAGGCCGTCCGCTTTGCCTTAGATGTCATCTTCGCCTTGTGCACTGGCCGGGTCTTGTAATGCGACGCCATCTTGTGGTGTGCATTCCGCTTATGGGACATGGCCATTTTGTGGTGCGACGGCTTCTTGTAAGCGCTCCTCTTGTGATGGACCGCTGACCTGTGGCGAGCTGTCCTCCGGTGGTGGGTATAAGCGCTGCGGTGGTGCGGCTTCTTGGCTTGCGCCGTCGCCGCCGGGTTCTGCGGATTCGTGTTTTGCGTCGCCGTGCCGGAATTTTGCGGGTTCGCGTTCTGCACAACTGCCGTGCCTTTTCCAGCGTTGACACTGTCAGTGGAGGCGGCGGGCTCGGCGAGCGCTCCAAAAGTGGAGGCTAAAAGCAATCCGGCCGCAAGGCCAAGTGTAATCATCCTCATGATCGTGGTTCCTTATCAAGTTGGAGATGGAGCCTTCCGAGGGGAAGTCTAAAAATCCATCGTCAACCTAGATCCAAGCAGAATGACCATGAACGCGAAGTGAAGGCTCCATTGAACTTTAGCATGAGCTTCAGTTCTAGAAGAAAACTTCATTCGTTATATTAACTGTAGGTAATATTTTTAGGCCTGACACTCACTATTATGATTACGGTATCTAAAGCTTCGCCATGGCGCCCAGAAAGGAATCGCTGCCTGCGTCAGATCCGGTGCCGGGTCATAGCCGCTCGACCCCCAAGGATGGCAGCGCGAAATACGGCCCACGGCAAGCCATCCTCCGATCCAGATCCCGTTGAGATCGATCGCATCCAGTGCATATTGGGAACAAGTGGGTAGATGACGGCAGCGTGGCCCAAGAATTGGCGAGACCGCGTAACGGTAGAGATAGATCGGCGACTTCGCTGCAGTCCTCAAATATTTTCGCATGGCAGCGTGGACCAAAGTCTGGCTAGAGCATCGGGCGTGAGCGGTTCTTGAGTAACGCGATGCTGTAAAACAAAGACTTAGAGCGGGCGCTGGGTCCGCCGCTCTAATGAAGGCTTGGCCCTCCAGACATAGCTAAATTCTGCTCCCTGCTCAGAGAGTTCAAGCTGAGCTTTCCGAATTTCTGCCGCTTTGGACGGGGCGCCGGCCCGCCAGTTAGTTTTGCGCTGGCGGCATCCTCGAGCTGACCGACTTTGATTCTTACCGTTTTTCTTTCTCCTGCCCGTAGAATAACCGCATCGGCTTCCTGACCTATTGAAGCCTCGGCGATGTATCGCGGAAGCTGGCGCGCGTGTTTGATCTCATTGCCGTCGAAGGAAAGAATGAGGTCGCCCTCCGCAAGGCCTGCGGTCTCCGCTGGCCCTCCCTTCTCGACCCGGGCTACGAGCGCGCCTTCGGACTTAGGCAGATGCATACTGACGGCCAGATCTTCGCTGGGTGTCTGCAGGCGCACGCCAATCCAACCCCAACGGGTTTCGCCATAGCGCTCAAGCTGTTCGACAATCTTGCGGGCATAGTTAGATGGTATGGCAAAGCCAAGGCCGATACTTCCTCCCGAGGGAGAGAAGATCGCCGTGTTGATGCCGATGACTTCGCCTGACTCGTTGAACAGCGGCCCGCCGGAATTCCCCCGGTTGATGGCAGCGTCAGTCTGCAAAAAATCGTCGTAAGGTCCGGCGTTGATGTCGCGGCCGCGGCCCGACAATATGCCCGCGGTAACCGTGCCGTTAAGCCCAAAAGGATTACCGACCGCGATCACCCAATCCCCCACGCGTGTCCGCGAAGAGTCTCCGAATGCGACCGCTGAAAGCGGCTTGGAAGGCTGCGGCGTCACCTTCAAAACGGTAATGTCGGACTTCGGATCGCGGCCTACGACCTTGTCGACTTTGAGCTCTGTCCCGTCGGCGAGGATCACGTAGATGGCGTTGCCGCCTTCGATGACGTGATTGTTGGTAACGACCAATCCTTTGGAGTCGATGACAAAACCTGATCCGATCGAGGTAAATTGCCTTGGGGGCTCGCCGCGCCTTTGTCTTGGGCTCGAAGGGCTGAAGTCCTCTTTCGGCAACCCGTTGCCCGCGTTGCCATCCTCCTCTTCGCCACCTTTTCTTTTTCTGCTCGTGAGCGCACGCCTGTCCACAACTGCGGCCGCCACTGTGACGACAGAGTTTCGGACCCGGCCCGCGATATCCGCAAAGGACAGCCTGGAATTGGCTTCGAACGCAAAAGAAGCTGCAGGGGCCGCGGCCGATACCATGGCGATGATGCCCGTGCCGATGATGAGCTGGAAAATACGGTAGAACGTCATGGGGCCTCAGCCAAAACAAAGGTCACTAACGCGCCGTTGCGCGTCTTGTCGCACATAAAGTGAGGTAGAAACCGCTGCGGTGCAATGCACACATGCGACGAAATTATTAAAACAGCCGTTAATGCGTTGTTGTTGTTCAACACTGCTTCAGCGGGCCCCCTGGACTTGAGGAGCCGCGGCATCGGACTGCGATTTTTTAGGTTCTCCGGAGGCGTCAGAAAATGGCGAGTTGAAATATCGGAAAAACTCGGAGCCGGGCGAGAGAACGATGCGTGTGTGATTCGCCTTCAAGGCTTCTTCATAGGCTTGCATCGACCGGTAAAAATCGAAGAAGTCCTTATCCCGGCTGAAGGCAGCCGCATAGATCCGGTTGCGCTCCTCATCGCCGTCGCCCCGTATTCTTTCGGAATCACGGTTCGCGTTCGCCAGAAGTACCGTGACGTCCTTGTCGGCCGTAGCCTTTATCCTCTGGGACTCCTCGCTGCCCTGCGCGCGAAGTTCGGCAGCCTCACGCTCACGCTCAGTGCGCATGCGCTGATAAATCGCTTGGCTGTTCGCTTCGGGTAGATCGGCGCGCCTGATGCGAACATCGACGATCTCGACCCCGAAGGCGCGCGTCTCCGCGTTGACGATTGATTTCGTTTCCTTCATCAGAGCTTCGCGTTTGTTACGAACCACATCCATGAAGGCGGCCCTGCCCAGAATCGTGCGCAGAGTCGAGTCGACGATGGAAGTCAATCGCGGACGTGCCCCTTCCTCCGTTCTGAAAGCCTGGTAAAATTGCAAAGGATCAAGAATCCGGTAGCGTGCGAACGCATCCACGACGAGACGCTTTTGATCGGAGGCGATAACCTCCTGCTCCTCCGTTTCAAGCGAAAGAATGCGCCTATCGAATTGAACAACCGTCTGAACGAAAGGCGTGCGCCAATAAAGGCCGGGCTCGCTTATGAGCTGGATCGGCTCGCCGAATTGCAAAACGATCGCCCTATGCGCTTGATCTACTATGAAGGCTGAGAAGACGGCGGCCCCGGCAGCGGCACCGGCCGCGATCAAGACCAAGCCTAGAAGAAAAGCTCTCATCTTTGGCCTCCCGCGGGTGCCTGACGCTGAATATCACCAAGCGGAAGATAGGGCACGACGCCGCTCGCATTGGCTTTTTCATCGATAATGATTTTGTCGAGCCCGCCAAGCACTCGCTCAAGCGTCTCCAAATACATCCGGCGCCGCGTCACGTCTGGTGCCTTCTTGTACTCTTCGTACACCTTGAGAAAGCGATCCGTGCGGCCCTTTGCTTCGGCCACGGCCTGCTCCTTGTAGCCTTGGGCATCTTGCAAGATCTGCTGCGCCTTGCCCCGGGCTTCCGGGATCACGCGGTTGGCATAGGTCTGCGCCTCGTTGCGTGCTCTATCTTGGTCTGCGCGCGCGGCCTGAACGTCGCGGAAAGCGGAAATAACCTCTGCCGGCGGGTCCACCTTCTGTAGATTGACCTGAGTTATTTGGATCCCGGCGTTATAACTGTCGAGAGTGCGCTGGATCAACGCTTTCACCGATTCCTCAATTTCCTGGCGGCTCTTCGTCAAGATCGGCTGAATGTCATTCTGTCCGATTACTTCGCGCATCGCGCTTTCTGAAACGGCTTTGACATTGGCGTTCGCATCTGGATTGCTGCCGGGATTGCGCACGCTGAAAAGATAGGCGGCGGGATCCTTGACATTCCAGAACACGTTGAAATTCACGTCGACGATGTTCTCATCCCCCGTCAGCATGAGGCTTTCTTCTGGATGGCTCGGGCTGCGAATAGAGCCGTAAGGCCCCGCGACCCCGGTGCTGAAGCCCACCTCTACCCGGTTCTGGCGGGTGTAGGGTACGACTGTCACTTCCTCGACTGGATAAGGCCACCGGAAGTTCAGTCCATTTGAAAGCTCGCGGTTGAGCTTGCCGAAGCGCTGAACGATCCCGCGCTCGTCAGGATTGATCCGGACAGTAAAACCGAAATAACCGATTGCTGCAGCGACTAGCAGGATAATGACGAAGGTACCGAAGAACCCGATGCCTCCTGGGACGGCCTGGCGCAGCCTGTCCTGGCCTTTGCGAAGAAGCTGTTCCAGGTCAGGAGGGGGACTACCGCCTGCGGGTCCCTGTCCCCAGGGACCGCCTCCTCCGCCTTTCCAGCCCCCGCCGTTCTGACTCCAAGGCATCTATACATTCCTCATTACAACCAACGCGGCTAACGTTTCCTGCCGCTCGACTGGCTATTCACCAACTCTGTAACAGATTGTCAATTATGGTGAGGGCTTGCCGGCCGTATATCTGTGTCGCGGCAGCGTGTTTTATAGTCGCAGCAACCTCTTTTATAGAAGTATAACCTTGCCGCATCGCTAATATTTACGATCAACAGCCCTGCTTCTTTTCGAGAATAAGATCTGTTACCGCAAACTCATCATGCGCACCGGCGGGCCGCAAGGCACGTGACGTTTCGCCCCAGTCTTCGCCTAGGGAGGGTCTCCAACGGACGTCACCTTTGGGCGCGCCATGCACGCGGGTAAGATAAATGCGCTGAGCAAGTGGGAGCGCTTCGGAAAAGAGCCTGGCGCCACCGATGACGAAGCTCTCATACACGCCTCGGGCCGTTGCGCGCTCTTTTGCCAGGGCGATAGCTTCCTGCAAGCTAGCAACAAAGTAGATGCCCTCCGCTGCCTGGACACCATTTGCGCTTGTGACAACAATCGAATCGCGGCCGTCGAGAGGTTTGCCGATGGATTGGAAGGTGTGCCGCCCCATGATGACGGGGTGCCCCATGGTAAGCTGGCGGAAGCGCTTTAGATCGCTTCTCAAATGCCACGGGAGGCGCCCGGCTCGCCCTATCACGCCATTGTCTGCCACCGCGACCACCAGCGAAAGGGTAAATGGCTCCCGTTCAGCCATTAGACCGCGACTGGCGCCTTGATCGCGGGATGCGGCTCGTAGCCGGCAAGCGTGAAATCGTCATACGTGAAGTCGAAGATCGAGCGAACCCCAGGATTCAGTTCCATGCGAGGCAGCGGCCTTGGGGCACGTTTCAGCTGCTCTTCCGCCTGCTCGATATGATTAAGATAGAGGTGAATGTCACCGAAGGTGTGAATGAATTCAGCCGGCTCCAGCCCCGTTACTTGTGCCATCATCATCGTAAGGAGGGCATAGGAAGCTATGTTGAAAGGAACCCCTAGGAATATGTCGGCGGAGCGCTGGTAGAGCTGGCAGGAAAGCCGGCCATTCGATACGTAGAACTGGAAGAGACAGTGGCAGGGCGCAAGCGCCATCCGCGGCAGGTCCGCCGGGTTCCAGGCTGTCACGATGTGCCGGCGGGAGTAAGGGTCAGACTTGAGGCCATGTTCGGCCTCGGCGATCTGGTCGATTGTTGTCCCGTCCCTGGCAGGCCAGGACCGCCATTGAGTTCCATAGACGGGGCCAAGATTCCCATTGGCGTCTGCCCATTCATCCCAGATGGATACGCCATTCGCCTTGAGGTGGGCGATATTTGTGTCACCAGATAGAAACCAAAGAAGTTCATGAATGATGGACTTAATATGAACTTTCTTGGTCGTCACAAGAGGAAAGCCTTCGGCAAGATCAAAGCGCATCTGGCGGCCGAAGAGACTTAGCGTGCCAGTACCTGTCCGGTCGCCGCGCCGGTCCCCGTTCCGGCGAACTTCGCTGAGAAGATCAAGATAATTCTTCATGCTGGAAACTTACCCCGATTCTCAGAAGAAAGAGGCAGGCCAGGAAGATTATTTCCACTCCTCGATGTCAAGGTAGGGCTGATCCGCCACGGGCTGCAAGGTAACCCCGGCATGCTCCGGTTCAGGCCGCTCCTCTTCCGCACGCTTTGCCGCCTTTTGTACTTCCGCATCGAGATCGATCTGAGAGCAGAGACCGAGCGCGACTGGATCCTGTGGCTGAAGGTTTGCCGAATTCCAATGTGTGCGCTCACGAATAGCCTCTATGGTGCTTTTTGTCGTACCGACCAGCCTCATGATCTGCGCGTCGCGCAGCTCAGGGTGATGGCGCAAAAGCCAGAGGATAGCGTTAGGCCGGTCGTGCCTGCGTGACACGGGGGTGTATTTGGGCGCGCGCTTCATCTTGATCTCGGGAATGAACACCTTGGAGCGGGATAGCTTCAGCCGGTAAGAAGGGTCTTCCTGCCCCCGCGCGATCTCCTCGCGCGTAAGCTGGCCCGAAGTGATCGGATCGGAGCCGCGAATGCCATGGGCCACGTCGCCGTCGGCGATGCCCTTTACTTCAAGCACATGCAGGCCGCAGAAATCGGCGATTTGGTCGAAAGTCAGGGAGGTGTTTTCAACAAGCCAAACGGCGGTTGCCTTCGGCATTAGGGGTGTATCGGTCATAAATTCCTCCTCTCCTGGAAGCCTAGGCCCTCTGGCTTTCCTGGGCGTCTTGGTTGATTGTGTGGGGAACCGCCAATCCAAGCGTTCCGCCTAATATAAGGGCTTAGACGCGCTAGTGCAAATTATCGATGAACAACGCATCGGCAAATAGCGGCGCTTCCGTACCCCCTAGGCCATGCTTCTTTGTGAGCGCCGAAAGCCTTGAGAATTCAGTCTAGCCGCACGGGAACGCCCTCGGCGGCCATATAGCGCTTCGCCTCCCCAATGGTATGATCGCCGAAATGAAAGATGGAGGCGGCCAAAACCGCGCTCGCACCCCCTACGCGAATGCCTTCCACCAAGTGCGCCAGAGTGCCGACGCCGCCTGACGCGATCACCGGCACCGGCACCGCATCGGATATCGCGCGTGTGAGCGCAAGATCGAAGCCGGAGCGCGTGCCGTCGCGGTCCATTGAAGTCAGCAGAATTTCACCCGCGCCAAGGCTAACCACCTCCCTAGCATAGGCGATTGCATCCAATCCCGCCGGGTTGCGCCCGCCATGAGTAAAAATTTCCCACCTCTCGGCGGTTGCAGCGCCCACGCGCTTGGCGTCGATCGCAACCACAATACACTGATTGCCGAATTTTTCTGCCGAGCGGGCCACAAAGGAGCGGTCTGAAACCGCGGCCGTGTTGATGGAGACCTTATCGGCGCCCGCACGGAGTAATGCCCGGACATCATCCAGAGTCCGCACCCCACCGCCCACGGTCAGCGGCATGAAGCAGCGTTCGGCGGTCCTGCTCACTGCATCGAGAATGATGGCGCGTTTTTCGTGGCTCGCGGTAATGTCGAGGAAGCAGAGTTCATCCGCGCCGGCTTCGTCGTAAGCGGCGGCCGCTTCGACGGGGTCGCCTGCGTCGCGCAACTCGACAAAGTTGACGCCCTTCACCACGCGGCCATCTTTCACGTCGAGGCAAGGGATGATACGCGCTTTCAGCATGGCGTTCCTGGATAGAGACAAGGATCGTGAATATACATAAGATTTCTCGATTGACCATGCGCAGGAAAAGCCAGCCCATGAGCATTTTGATGAGCGAGCAAGCGGTCGTGCAGGTGCCATAAGCCGAAAGTGACGCAAGCGGCTGTGGCGCGTTTGTTCGCAGCCGGAGCCGGAAACATTAGGCACTCATACTCTCGACATCGCTGCGTAATGCTCGTATAAGGCTGCCTTCAAATTGGCCTTCATGCGCCCTATCTGCCCAGGTAGCTCAGTCGGTAGAGCAGCGGACTGAAAATCCGCGTGTCGGTGGTTCGATTCCGCCCCTGGGCACCATATATTTCAATGACTTAGGCGCTCAATCTTTCAAGATCGTCGGAAATTGTAGGCACTGTGTAGGAACGGCGACGAAAACGCCAGCCAAGGAAAGGCTGCGTTGAATTTACGAATGGCGATCGGCCTGGCGTAGGGCTTGAGCGATCGAAGCCTAAGAACGGTGATTGAACTCTCGACCTTTCCTTTAGCAAGGGAGTTTCGGGGAAAGCGGCCTTCGCCCACTTCTGGCGCGTGCCGAACTAAACATTGGAGGACGGCTTTGGCCGCTCCTCTTCAGATATTGACCGATTAGAGGAGTTTGGATGACTAAGGAAGAAATGATCGAATTCGAAGGCTTGGCAATGGAAATCCTTCCGGATGGCCGCGTGCGTGTGCAGATGGACAACGGCCATGCCATCGTCGCCTACACGGCTGGCCGCATGAAGCGAAACCGCATCAAAATAATTGCCGGGGATCGTGTCACGGTGGAGATGACGCCTTACGATCTTACTAAGGGAAGGGTCATATTTCGCCACAAAACGGGGCCAAGCGGCGGGTCCAGCCAGCAACAGCGCGGTAACTATCAACGCCGTCGTTAGCGCTGCAGGCGAAGGCTATGCCGCTTTCTCCGATATAGCTTTCCGGGCCGCCACGAAAGCTTCAGCGCCCGTGACCGCTACCTCTTGCTTATCTTTCCACTTATCCGGCCGACGATTGCCAAGCCACATCTTGATCGCCCCCACGTGGGGCGGAACGTGCTCAACAATGTCGGCGCGAACAACGCAGCCCTCGAACTGAAACCTTCTCGCTGTGGAAGGTATAGCCAGCGGCCTTTTGCGCCAGGCTGCGTTCGATCCGATCGTCAAAGGCTTCCTTTCCCTCTAAGAGTGCATGGCATAATTCTTTGTATTTTGAGCGCCAGCGCCAAAGGGTTTTCGTGTTGACGCCCAGCTCTTCGGCAATCTCGAAATCTCCGCTCCATCTCACTTTTGGCGCTAAGCATTGATCGGCGGTGAAGTGTTGCGGGTAGTAGATCTGCCTTCGGAAACAAAGCCGTTCGGCTGTTGGAAGGCGAAGGACAGGCCCAGAAGGTAGAAGGCAACAAGGCCGGAAGGCGAAGGCATAGACGCACTCCAAGGTGGTTAACAATGGGCTAACCAAGATTCACGGAGGGCAGGAAGGAGTTGACATTAGTGCCCGGGCTCCTTTCGCGCTTGCTGAGGACAAGCTGGTCAGGGGCCGAAGAGGTAGGCATGGTAGACTCGAGGATAGGAGGCGAGTTAGTCAGGCAAAAACCTCATGACTGTAGAATGCCCACCGAGCAAGCAGATGTTTGCTTTATAAGGCATGTTGAACGACCTCAGCACAATGCTGGCTGACGAGGCGGGAGCGCGGCGGTCCCCCCAGCCCAATGCTCAAGCCTCTTCGCACTGGTGAGCATCCCGGACGGCTTTAGAGCCACCTAGGGGAATTAAAAACTAATGCCTTAATTTCTGCTTTTGGATCTGACAGCAGTCGACCTCGGCTATACTCCGGTGCGGCAGGGTCGG
>CAWFHI010000005.1:0-91990 GCA_963815605.1 uncultured Alphaproteobacteria bacterium
ATTTAAGCTGATGACCTACTCGGCTCCAGAAATTGTCCAGGGATAGCATCAAGGGTGCTGGCTCCGGGTGTGGCTTTGGGACACCCTTGCATTAGCGTACATCCCAGCACTTGGTTCAAATGCCTGCGATCATCCTGCAATCACTGATCCGCGATACATTAGGAAAGCATGCTGGCGCGATAGGGAAGCCTGAAACGCCGTCCTTGCGGTGAGTGAGGAGCCGACGTTCCGGACAGGAGACCTACGATCTAAGCTTCGCTTGAACCTTAGCCAAAAGGCCGTCCATAACCTTTGGGAAATAGAGATCCCAGATGGGACGCTCTGGGTGATGCGGCAATGATAGTGCCACTTTCAAGACTTCTTCGGCCTTTCTGTAGTCGCCCTGCTCGTAGAGGAAATCTGCATAAAAATAGTGGGCGTCCCGTCCATTGGGCGCGTCCCTGATAGCCTCTTCAAGAAATTGACGCGCCTTATCGGTATCTCCCCAGCCAAGCGGAAAGCCGGGTACACGATAATAAAGCACGCCGAGGCTTGTAGGAGCACCGGCATCGAGCGCCTTGGGATCCATCTTGTAGGCTTGCAGCAAGAGATCGCGGGCGCGGCTTGCGTGGTTGAGAGCCGAGAGCCCCCAAGTAAGGGAAGCGCGCTCGCTTGTAACGATACCGTCCCAGATCAGTGCTTCGACCCGGCCTGGATAACGCGTAACCAAAGCATCGGCTTTGGCCCCGCAGACCTCCATTTTCTCCTTTCTCTCGCTATCGTCCTTGCTCAGATATTTGATCCTCGCCCATTCCTCGGCGACGGCGAGAATGTCGGTGTCGAGCGCCTTGTTGTCCGAAGCACGCGTGGTAGGTGAGATGGAAACCAGCAGCATGATGCTGGCGGCTGCAAGCGTAAACGGCCTCATTTGACTCCTCCTTTGTATTAAGCGCCGAGCAGCTCAAACGCGCGCAAACTGCTTGGCAATGGCTTTGTCCACGAAATAGGGAAGCAGCCGCTGCATCAGGACGAACATACGCTCCGGCCCGGCCGGATAGATGCTGCCGGCTTCGCGTTGAACGGCATCCCAGACAAATTTCGCAACCTTGCTTGCTTGGTCGAGCTTCATGTTGAAAGGCTTGATCAGCGCCTCAAGCGCCGCGGACGCTGGCGTGCTTGTTGCACGAGGCGCGGCATATGTGACCCCGATACCAAGTGGCGCAAGCTCACGGCGCAACGCGATTGAAAAGCCTCGCAGCCCCGCTTTCGTCGCCGAATATGCGGCGAACAATGGGTAAGGAATGTCGCCAAGGACAGAGCCAATATTCACGATGCGCGAGCCGCTACCTTTTTTGAGGAGAGGCAATGCTTCACGGACGAGAGCCATCGGGGCCATAAGATTAGTCTCGATAACCCCGCGCAATTCTTCGTCCGTTGTTTCTGAAAGCCGGCCAACTGGGACTAGCCCTGCATTGTTTACGAGGAGATCAAGCCCGTGCCACTCCTGTTCGATGGATGCCATCAACGAGCGCCTGAAGGCAGGATCCCTGATATCTCCGGGCACGGCAAAATGGCCCGCAGCAGGCATTTCCCTGATCGTTTCCTGAAGAGCTTCAAGCCTGCGCCCGGCGAGCGCAAACTGCATCCCGCGGCGTGCACCTTCAATTGCCAGTTCGCGGCCTATGCCGGAGCCGCCTCCTGTGAGGAGCACGCATTTACCCTCAAGCTGCATGTGCCATCGCCTCTGGACGTGTTCCTAGGTCCTCGAAGATCGCGCCGTAGAGGCGGTACATGATGTGCGCCGCATCGATGATGATGTCTTGAGTGCTTCGATCCTCGAACCCGTTGATGAGGTTTTTGAAAAGAGCCGTATGCTCGATGTCGAGCGACCCATGCGTTTTCAGATAGGAGAAGCCGGCGAAACCATCGGAGCCAGTCGATTGCTGCACTGTATGTGCAACCTTATCCGCCAGCATTACGGAAAGGCCTTCAAGAACATGCACCATACCGAGCATCGCGTAGGGACTGATCCACTGAATGGAATAATAGGCGTAGCCAACCATGACCTGGCACGGAATGCCTGACTTACCGCCCTCGACCGCGCCGGCATCACCGCCCATCGCACGGATATCGTCGAGAATCCATTTCTCGTGACCGCGCTCCTCGTTCATATATTCGGCAAGCGCCGTCTGGTAGCGCTCATCCTGAGTTAGTGCAGACGCAAGAGCGAGAAGCGGAAAAGTATGCTTCACGTGGTGATAGGCTTCCGTAAGAAAGGCGATGTAGAGGTCACGGGAACCGCCTGTGGTCAGAGCTTGTTTGACGAGCGGTATCGCAAGGAAGCGCTCCCGCGCCTCTGATGTCTCCTGATAGAGCCTTTCGAATGGAGTCATGCTTCCACCTTGAGAGTTTGGGCTTGTTCCTTCAGATATTTCTGAGCCGGGCCGCGCTGAACGCGCCCATTCCGCGTGAAGAGACCCCTTGCCAGGGCATTTTTGCGTGTAATGGCGACTGCGCGTTTTGGTTGAGCGTAGTAAGGCGCCGGCAAGCAGGTATCGGACACAAGAGCAAGAATCTCGTCATTCGATGCGGTCTGGAACCAGGCCTCTCCGATTGGGGATGGGATCAGGAGTGCCGTCAATCCTTCGGGACCTTCCAGCTGATTGACTATGCATGCGCCAATCCTTGGGTCTCCCAAGAGCATGGTCTCGATCCACTCTGGGCTGATGTTGCGTCCGTAAGGAGTGACGATGAGATTGTCCCTCCGTCCGTAAACGGTGAGGAAGCCATCGGCATCCAGACTGCCGGCGTCGCCAGTGCGCCAGCGGCGGGGTGCTGTGTCGCCGTGCAGATACCCATCCATGACGGAAGAGCCTTCGACAACGATTTCGCCGTCTTCGATGGTGACCCGCAGGCCAGGAAGTGGTTTCCCAACCGTTCCATCGCGGTTGGCGCCTGGAGTGTTAACTGCAACGACGGATGAGCATTCGGAAAGCCCGTACCCCTCAAAGACTGGTAGACCGAGCTGCCGTGCTGTCTTTGACAGCGCTGGCGGCACTGCCGCGCCTCCAACCGCTAGGAAGCGAAGCGTTTCAGGCGGACGCGCACCCGAGGCAGCCAGTTGCGCGCAATAGAGTGCTAGAAGTTGTGGAACAAGAACACTGGCCGTTGGCTTCGCCCGCGCGAACGCTTCGGAGACATTAGCCGGGACCCCAGTGCCGATGATCTGCGCGACCGCGTTGTCATAATGCACGGTACCGCCCACAAAAATCGGCACGATGATCCCGCAAATCAGTTCCAGCAGCATCGGCAATGGCAGCACGGAGAGATATTTGTCCTCTCTGCTGGCACTGATGGCTTTGGCCAAATTACGTGCCACCCATTGTGCTTGACCGCTGGCCAGCCGGACACCTTTCGGACTTCCAGTGCTGCCGGATGTATAGATGATGAGCCCCCCGCCGCTGCCTTGAACACGGAGGCTGTTTGCCTCTTTCCGGGAAAGCGAATGGACCCGCACCGGAAACAAGCCGTCTTCAGGGCCTTCAGCATCCGTAACGAGAATATTCTCGACGACAGCGTCGCGGATGAGATGCTCGCGCTGCTCCTTGCTGAAGAAAGTTGGAATGGGAACGATCGTTTTACCGCTGACACTCAAGGCGAGAAAGCCAACGGCCCAATCCACGCTATTGCTGCCGTATAGGCCGATAGTTTGCGGCGCACGCCTCAGGTCCTCGGCGGCACCCGCGACGAATCTAACGAGCTGCGATCGGGTGAGCGAGCATTGTGCGTCGCTCATGGCGACACTGCCGCCTCCTATCGCGGCCTGATGAATTAATGCCTCTGCAAGCTCAGCCATGGAGGCAAAACTCTGCAGTTTTCGCCGGTGCGCGCTTGCTGGCGAGGAATGGCGTCAATTGTTCACGCCCGAAGGCCAGCACACGTGGTTCCGTTTCGTAATAAGAACCCCATAATTCTGCCGATGGAACGCACCTGGAGTCTGCCGGTCCTAAATCGATGAGCGGAAGATGCATCCGTCTGAGAAGCCTTTCGAGGCGGCCAGTGGCCGTGAAGAAGGCCCAGTCGTATCCGAGCGCTTCACCATAGCTGATTAGAGCCTTCATGAACTGGACCGAGATCGCAGGTGTCCGGCTCGCAAGGCTTGAAACTTCTACGATTTTGCCGCGATCTATCTGCTTGCGCGAAATCGCTGAGAGAATGGCTTCGATTGGAGCGTCAAGATAGTATTCGGAAAAGTACGGCTCCGAAAAATCCCTTAATCCCGCTGCGGCGTGTACTCTTTGTCGGTCATCCGCTAACGCAATCAGAGTCTTCGGAAAGCTTCTTATCGCGGCTCCGTAATTTAGAAGGTAGGTTGCGCTGATTAGACGGGCTGCTTTGTCACGCAGATCGCCCCCCAATCCGACGGCAACGAGCTTTCGGTTAGATACCTGATCAAGCAATGCTTCAAGCCCCTCATTAGAGTAGTTAAATTCATTTTTATAAATAGACGAAATTATGACAATACGTTCAAATATCTTCTATCTACATTCGAATAGCAATATAACGTAAGCACGAGCTTTATCACCGATGAATGTCACCGGTAAATCTTCTATCGCGCCTGGATGATTTACTCACTTAAGAATACGTAATTCAATAGGTAATGAACTTAAGTGCTTTACGCTTACGGAACGCTTACGTGTCTGCGTTTTGTGGTAAAGTTAGGCGCCGTACCAGGGCTCGCCCTCGTGAAAAAGGCAGGAGAATTGAACCTGGCCTGCTGTCCAGACCTTATTTTCCTACGCTTTTCCTGACCGGGACCGGAAAAACATCAGCAGGGCGCTCCCTTGGAGGGGCGAAAATGCGCGCCGCGGGAAAAGCCGCTTGGTCGAACGGCGGAAATGTGAGTCTGAACAGCGCTCCTCCGCCGCGGCGATCTCCGACCTCGATCGAGGCATTATGAGCGGCAACCGTACGCGAAACGATTGCCATCCCTAGGCCTGCACCTGCGCCACGGTCGCGCTTCCCCTGCCAAAAGCGCTGAAATATCGCTTGCCGCTCGGCCTTGGGTATGCCCTTCCCACGATCGGCGATGATGAGCGCCGCCGGATTGAGGATCCCGATATAAACAGCAGTGCCAGGAGGAGTGTGCTCGATACCGTTTTCCACTAGATTTCTCAGTGCGCGGAATAGATAGTCGTAGGCACCATTGACGAGTGCCTGCCGCTCGGATTTGTGGACCTCGATGGTTTTTCTTCGCGCAATTGCATATGGCGCAAGGTAGGCTGCGACATCGACAGCAAGGGTGTTCAGGTCCAAGCAGTCGGATGGCGCGATTCTCATCGCATCAATGCGCGCATTGTCGAGTAGCTGCGTCACCAGGCGCTTCAGAGAGCCAAGTTCTTCCTTAAGCGCTGTTTTCCCGTAGAAATTCGGCAGCAGATCCATGTGCGTATTTATGATGGACACCGGAGTCCGCAGCTCATGCGCTGCATCTGCTATAAAAGCTTGCTGTTCCTTGTACCCTGCCTCGAGGCGGTCGAGTGCGGAATTGATGGCCCTGACGAAACTCAGCACTTCATCCGGCATGCCAGATTCAGATAGCCGCTTTGACACAGCTGCAGGTCCAATTGCTGACGCTTGTGCGGATGCTTTGGCAAGCGGTCTCAAGCCTATGCGTATAACGAAAAGATTGATCACGAGTAGAATGGCGACAAAGGGTAGCCAGATCCAGGCGATATCCTGGACAAATTCCTCGAGGACGGAGTCGGCTATGATTTCACGGTCCTTAAAGACAACTTGGACCCAAGCTTGAGGTGAGGCTCCCTCAATTCTCAATGACACTCCGTAAAGAGCTTGATTCCCCTCTGGCTGAGGGAGCGCGAAAAACTCGCGATGCTGCTCGGGATCGATTGGATGAAAGGCGTGTGTTACTCCGGGCGAGCCTGCCGCTAAAATCTCATCGCCCCAGAGAACCGCATACTTTCCTATGCCTTCGCGATAGTAGGAAGTATAGGAGCGCGGCAGTTTAATCTGATGCCCGGGCGACGTTCTAAAGAGTTCGCCGATCAGCCTGGCTTGCCCTTGAAGCGTTCGCTCTCGCAACTCAATATTCACATTCTTAAATCGAATGTAGAGAAATACACTGGCTGCCAGGACGGCGAAGAGCGAGCCGAGAAGGAGTCCAAAAATGAGACGGAACCAAAGAGACTGAAATAATTGCCTCATGCGCTCGCGCTAGCCTCGGCTGCAAGCATGTATCCAACACCTCTTACGGTATGGATCACTGCCTCAGCACCCGAGTCAAGCAAGCGTTTCCTTAAGCGGTGAATAAGAACCTCGACCGCGTTCGAGGCGATCTCCTCGCCAAAGGAATAGAGCACATCTTCCATCGATTTTTTTGACACAACGCTGCCGGTACGCCGCATCAGGAGTTCAAGCGCATAAAATTCGCGCCGCGGGACTTCGATAATTTTGCCGCCGACCCTAACCTCGCGCTCAGCAGTGTCCAGCTGCATGTTGGCCTCAGTCATGATAACGCTTTTGCGAAGGCCTGGCCTGCGCAGCAAAGCGCGAATACGGGCGACAAGCTCATCCATCTCGAAGGGCTTGCAAAGATAATCATCTGCACCGCTATTGAGCCCCTCCACCAGCATCTCGGTACTGTCGCGCGCGGTCAGGATAAGAACGGGCCTCATATCATGGTTTTGGCGCATCTTTTTGAGAAGCGAAATTCCGTCCGCATCGGGAAGCCCAAGGTCCAGGATAAGGGCCTCATAATCGATGCCGAACAGGGCTGCCTCTGCATCGCCTGCTGTCTCGACGAGATCGACCGTAAAACCGCGCTGTGAAAGAGCGGTGCGAACGTAGCTGCCTAGACGGGTGTTGTCCTCGGCGATAAGCAATCTCATGCATGTCTCGCGTGTGTGGCCTTGGTCTTAGGACTACAAGCATTGATTGCGCTATCGGCAGCAAAAATGGCAAAAGTTCGAAGCGGGCTCGCGTTATAAGCTCGCACTCGGTCTCTCATTATCGCCGGACCTGGCCTACTCGCAGCAGCGATCGCCTCAAAGCGGGCAGCCCCATTGGGCCTTCGGATACCACCGATGAATATTTTGTCGCTGGGAGCCCCCCAACATGAAAAGTGAGGAGAGCGCTGAAAGCTTGGGGGAACGCCGCCAAAGCGCGGAATGCAGCCCGGCGCAACGCATCGTTCCCATCCAGGCTTAGCAATAGGCGCGCCATAAACTGCGGCATTCGGCGCAGTCGGCGATGTGCGATGCGGTAACTTCTAAGATCTCCGGCGGCGAGAGCCTCCGCCAGGGCTTCCGCCTGCCGGAACGCCAGATGCATCCCTTCTCCTGTCACTGCATCGACGGTTCCCGATGCGTCACCGATCAATGCAGTCCGCGCTGTGGCGACTGCCGACAGCCTCGAAGACATTGTCAGCGCCCCGCGTGGCGGACCGGCCGGCTTCGCTCGACGAAGGCGCTCTGAGAGCCCCGGGAAAAGGTCTGGGAGATCCGCAAGGCGGACCTCCTTTCCCGTTCCGATCATCGCGACACAGATCTCGTCCGGTCCAACCCGAGTGACATTGGCCTGGCAATGACGATTCCAATAGACTTCAACCAAATCCGTCCAAGGCTCGACACGGAAATGTTGTCGAATCCCAATCCGGCGCGGGCTGCTCCAGGCCAGCTCTAGGCCGCTCCACCGGCGGACTCGAGAATGCAACCCATCTGCACCGATGATCCATTGGCATTGAACCTTGCGGCCAGCGACCCTGACGCCGCCAGCCTCCAGCATTTCCAAAGGCGTTTGCCAATAAACGTTGGCTCCTGCGCGTTCAGCGGCATGGGCAAGGATTTGATGAAGCCGTGTCCTTCGAAGCCCAATGCCGCATTTTGAATTGGGGAACACAGCTTCAACCGATAATCCTCGGTCGAGAAACCTTATGCCACGGAAAGTTGCACCGTCTGCCGCGTTGAGCGAGACGCCCAACTGCCGCAGCGCTTCGACGCCGTCTGGCATCAAGCCCTCGCCGCAAGCCTTGTCTACGGGCGGCTGGCCCCTGTCCGCGAGAGTGACTTCGAGCCCTTTCTTACGCGCTGCCAAAGCTGCGACAAGACCCGCAGGACCACCGCCAACAATGAAGACGTCAGTCTTCCCGGGCAGCTCCCGCATCGTCACCACCGGAGCAGAATCATTTCGGCACAAAACCCCGGGCCCATGGCCAAAAGAACACCATAAGTTCCGGGATCGGGAACGTTGTTCATGAGCACGTCTTCGAGCACGAGAAGAACGGAGGCCGAGGAGAGATTGCCAACGCGCTTGAGGCAGTCCCAGGACAAGTCCAATGCATTGTCCCGAAGCGCTAGAGTGTCCTGGATCGCGTTCAAAACCTTTGGGCCGCCCGTATGGATGACCCAGGTTCCGATGTCCCGCCTGGTCAATTTATGTTTAGCGAGAAAGCTATCGACATCGCCTGCAAGGTTTTTCTTGATGAGATCGGGCAGACGGGGCGAGAGCACAATCTTCAGCCCCTTGCCAGAAATATCCCATCCCATGATGTCCTCGGAATCGGGATAGAAGACGGAACCACAAGCCAAGATCCTTGGCCCATCCGCAAGCCCATTCGGCGTGCGGTTTTTTGTCTTCGCTCCTCTGACAATGGCGGCGGCCGCACCGTCACCGAAAAGGCCCACAGCAATCAGATTTGCCGGGGACAAATCGTCCGCTTGCACCGTTAGCGAGCACAGTTCAACGGAGAGAAGAACGGCATGGTGATCGGGGTAGGCCAGCGCGTAATCCGCGGCGCGTGTGAGGCCAATTGCACCTCCCGCGCATCCGATTCCAAAAATAGGAGTGCGCTTAATATCTGCGCGCAATCCCATTCTATTTATCAGCCGCGCATCCAGCGATGGGCTTGCGACGCCGGTGACCGAAACGACGAAGAGCGCATTTAGATCGCGGCAGTCCAGCCCTGCCCGATCAAGGGCGGTATCGATTGCTTCAACCCCAAGCTTCTCCGCCGCCTCGAACCACGCGGCATTCGTCTCACCCCAAGAGCTGAATTGCTGATAACGTTCCATAGGATAAGCCAAATGCCGATGCTCGACGCCAACTCGCGAATGAAACTGATCAAGACGCTCGGGGCTTCTGAGTTTATCGTTCCAATAGGCTTTGAATGCAGCGGTGATCGCACCTTGAGGATAGCGGTGCCTCGGCAGTGCACTTGCGACGCTGGCTATCTTCACAGGCGAGCCCTTGATAGACGCGGCCGCTTTGAGATTTTCATGCGCATCTCCGTATTCGACGTAATTGGATAAGGAGCAGCGCTCAGATGGTCCTGAAGGCGCGCTGCGTGAGGCCGATCGCCTCGGTCCAGAAGCCGTTGAAAGTGTGCATAAGGCCGCAAATTTCATCGATGGCGGCTGCGAAGAGATCCAGTTCCCGGTCCTCGATAATCAGCGGCGGAGACACCTTCAGAGTCATGAAGTTGTTGCCGCACACCTGGTTCAGCATTCCGTGATCGCGAAACAGTCGCATCACGAGAATCTGGCCGAAAATGGCGGGATGGATCATGGCGAGCGTATTGAAGGGCACACTAAGTTTTACGGAACGCGGCGGTTTGAATTCAATCGCGTTAAGAAGGCCGAGTCCGCGAACTTCGCCGAACATCTCATATTGTGAAAGCCGCTCGCGAAGGCAACGGCGCAGAATTTCCCCGGCCCTGTCCGCGCGCTCACCGAGACGCTCCTCTTCCAAAATATCGAGCGCCGCCAAACCAGCGCGCATCGCCAAGGCATTTTCGCTGAAGGTCGAAGTGTGGACGAGGGCCCGTTTAAAGGAAGTGTAGACCGAATAATAGACCGCATCGGACATCAGCACAGCGCTACAAGGCACCAAGCCGCCGCTGATGGCTTTGGCGAGGATAATGATATCGGGCTCCACGCCGAAGTGATGCCCTGCGAGGAAGGGCCCGGTCCTGTAAAAGCCGGTCTGAACCTCGTCCAGGACAAACAGCGCGCCATAGCGGCGGCACAGCGCCTGCGCTTGTGGCAGGTAGTCCTGCGTGGGAACGAGTACCCCGCCTTCCGCCTGAATGGGTTCGACGATAAAAGCCGCCGTGGATTTGTCCGCAAGCTTCCTTTCAAATGCCTCCAAATCTCCGAACGGGACGGATTCGGTGGCTGGAAGCATGGATCCAAATCCATCCTTCCAGAAGCCGTTCGACATCAAGGATAGGGCGCCGCAAGTCAGCCCGTGAAATGCGCCAGAGGCATAAACGATGCCTGGCCGCCCGGTATGAGCGCGGGCGAATTTGATTGCGGCTTCGACTCCTTCGCTTCCCGAACTCCCAAAAAAGACTTTGTTGACGCGGCCACCGGCGAGCCGGCAAAGCCTGGCCGCAAGCTCGCCGGCAAGTTCCGGGACGTGTGCCTGCAGCATCGCGGGGCCGCACTTGTCGAGTTCGTCCTTGAGAGCGGCGATTACGCCTGGATGATTGTGCCCGATATTGTGAACGCAGTAGCCGGAATTGAAATCAAGAATCATGCGCCCGTCAGAGGTTAAAAGCTCGACACCCACGCAGCGGTCATAGGTAGCGTTCATCCCCAAGACGTCGAGCAGCCTAACCCACTGCGGATTGACGTGTTGCTCGTAAAGATCGTCGCCGCTGATCCGGCCTAGGGCCTGAAGCATAACTCCTCCTCGACCGTAGCACCCCTGCGCATAAGCCGGTACGTTAATTGGGAGGTCATCTGCGCAGGCGTAAAAACAGACTGCATGAGTGGTATTCGAACGCTTTCCGCAGCTCTGGCGCAGAGGTTCAAGGTACAGGCTAGGAAAATCGTGATGGCCCTCATTCCAAGGATATCGATATTGCCTCTGTGTATTGAGCGAAGGAACGCTGACGGTATCTGCGTCCAAAGGGCACCCTTAGTCCCGGATGCTTACGGAATGCTTACGCTAAAGTATGCGGAAGCTTTCGCCTAGTTGCAGGCACGGTTGCTTTTTTTCACTTCTTCAAGGGTTGCTTTTATTTCGATATCGATCCCATCCTCGATGAGGAAACTGAGCGCGGTAATGTTGAAGGCGCTGCGATTGATATGCGCCGTGGCCGTGATATGGCGGCTACCTCGAGCCCGACGCCCATCGTCATCGGAATGAGGCTGTTCCGGACCGAATACGACATGCATGGCGACGGGCTGAGTGATGCCCCTTATCGTAAGTTTGCCGACAAAATTCGCTGTCCCAATCCCTGTGAACGTAGCGGAGCAGCTGCTAAAATGAATTTCCGGGAATAGGGGTACGTTGAAGAAGCTGCTGCCCTTGAGTTCTGATTCCCAAGCACTTGCAGTGAGGCTAGCCGTCTTAATGATCGCGTCGATGGAAGCCCGCTCTGGGGTTGCTTCGTCGAATTGGATTATTCCTTCCATTTCCGTGAAGCGAGCCGATTGTGGTACAAAGGCGGCATAGTATGTGAAGTTGATCTGCACGCGTTTGCTGTCGAAACGATATACTGCACCTTGGCTAGCCCCAGCTGAGATGCCGAGCAGGAAGGCCGTCACCAAGTTCGTAGCTCTCAGGCTGCTTCTACAGGCCGGACGCAGGCATAGTGAGCAGCGCCGTTCGCCGCGTTTGAACAGGCTTCCTGGCCACCGGCGCAGAGTAGGCTTGAACGCTATGGGTTCTTGCCTCACTTCACGATCGCAGCGTAGACTAGGTTCTTGAAGAGCAACCGGCTTTCGAGGCGTGACTTGGCTCCTTGGGTAAGCTGAATGGCAACCAGCTCTTCCTTTGGATCGATGAAAAAGCTGGTGCCGAATGCCCCGCCCCACATCGCATCGCCTTTACTTCCGGCAGCCCACCCAACTCCGTCCTGCAATCGCACCGCAAATCCCAGTCCAAATCCGTATCCCGGCCCTGTCGAGGCAACCGTCGAGCCGGGCAAGCCCGGCGTCTGATCAGATAACATGAATTCGATCGTCTTCTTCGAAAGATAACGGCGTCCTTCAAAAACTCCTTTGTTGACGATCATGACAAGAAACTTCGAATAGTCCTCCGCGGTACCGCATAGACCGCTTCCGCCTTTGAAATAGCTTTGCCTAACAATGTTCTCCGGGCGGCAAAACATGAGGGATTGCTCTTTCGCAGAATCCCCATCGGGAAGTTCCGCGAGACGGGCGGCCTTGCTGACCGGAACCCAGAAGGCCGTATCCTTCATGCCCAAAGGACCAATCAGCAACTCATACAATATCTGATCTAGTCGCTTATGCGTGACCCGCTCAAGGAGCAGGTCAAGCACATCGATCGAGATTGAGTAATGGAATGTAGTGCCTGGCTGATGCGCTAAGGGAATTTGGCCGAGACGTTGGAGCATCTCGTCCGCTGAGATGGGGTTGAAGGGCGCTTCGATATTCGCTGTTTGATACGCCCTTTTGAGCGGCTCAGGCGCATCAGCGTTTGCATAGAAAAACCCCGACGTATGACGCATCAAGTCGTATATGCGCACCGGTTCCTTAGCGGGGACGTCTGCGACAATCGGTTTTCCGTCGTCATCGAGCCCCTTGCTTTCGATCTTGAGATCCTTAAGCTCAGGCAGATAAGCGGAGATCGGATCGCTGAGCCGGATAGTGCCCTGCTCAACAAGTATCATCGCGGCAGCGGTCGTCAGAGGCTTGGTCATGGAGCCCAGCCTGAAGATGCTGTCCTTTGCCATTGGCTTGGTTTCGGCAGCATTCTGAAATCCTTCGGCTTCAAAGTGAACTATTTCTCCATTGCGAATTATCAGGGTGACAGCACCGGGAAAGACGCCTTTGCCAACTTGTTCACGCATGGCGAAGGGTATACGGGCGAGTCGCTCCCTTGACATGCCCTGGATCTCGTCAGCGACGCTCGAAACAATCGGGCTTGCCGCGGCCTCTTCCGCCGGCGCAGGGGCTGCCTTAAATGCTGGGCTGAGAATGGCCAAAACAATCAATGCCGCAGTTTTTGAACTTAGCGAAGCTCGAAGCTGCGATAGGCAATGTCTAAGTCCCAATGACATGTTGTGCCGATGACTTATTTGAGGATTGGGAAAGCCGATCACCTGCTCCCGAAGGCAGTTTATTGATTGCCTGGCGGTTGATTCCGGACCGTTCAAAGGAACTGATGCGATGCAGGAGACAAGCATCAGGAGCTTACGGAATCATTACGCGCTAGAAGAGCGTAACCTTGGCTCGCTGAGTTATCACAGAACCTGTTCTTTTCACTCGCTTCTGATCCGTTTCGGCTAGCAATCCGGCACGTGTTCTTAGTTGAGCACTAGATTTTTCGCAACTCCTCCGGCGGGGGGCTGATGGGATGGTGACAACAGCGATTTGAGGGCCGCCACGCCGCAGAGGGCAAGTCTTCTTTTGGCCGATTTTGTTGTAAAAGTCCCTTTGCTTGCTGCGCCGAACAGTGATTCCGTTAGTTGACGGGAACTGCTGGTGGTCTGCTACCCGGAAAGTGGTCTGGTGAATCGGTTAGTCTCGGCTTCGCAAATGGAGCTGAGAGATGGCGAAACGAGCCAACCCGGAAGAGATCATTGCCAAGCTGCGTGAAGTAGAGGTCCGCCTGAGCCGTGGCGAGACGGCAGGCCAGGCGGTTCGTGCGATCGGCGTAACCGAGCAGACTTACTATAGGTGGCGCCGCGAATATGGCGGGATGGGCGTTGATCAGGCCCGCCGGCTGAAGGAGCTGGAGAAAGAGAACCAGCGACTGCGCAGGGCGGTCTCCGATCTCACCCTCGACAAGCTGATTTTAGCTGAAGCCGCAAAGGGAAACTTCTAAGCCCTTCGCGCCGCCGGGCCTGTGTTGACCGAGTTGTTGCAGAGATGGGCGTGTCAGAGCGCTGGGCCTGCGAGACGCTTGGTCAGCACCGGTCGACCCAACGCAAGAAACCGCGCGGCCGGCAGGGAGAGAAGGCGCTCACCAGAGCCCTCATCGTCCTTGCCGAACAGTTCGGCCGCTATGGCTATCGCCGCATCACCGCCCTGCTCCGGCGAGACGGCTGGCATGTGAACGAGAAAAGGGTCTATCGGATCTGGCGGCGCGAAGGGCTGAAAGTCCCCCAGAAACAGCCAAAACGGGGACGTCTGTGGCTCAATGACGGATCATGCGTACGGCTGCGCTCTCAACATTCAGGTCACGTCTGGAGTTATGATTTTGTGATGGACCGCACCCATGACGGCAAGCCGTTCCGCATGCTGTGCGTCATCGATGAGTTCACGCGTGAATGCCTGGCGATCCGGGTCGAGCGCAAGCTCAACGCCCGGATCGTTCTCGAAACGCTTGCCGATCTCTTTCTCCTTCACGGGCCGCCGGAACACATCCGTTCGGACAATGGTCCTGAATTTGTCGAGAAGGCGCTACGCGGATGGCTCGAACGGCTCGGCGTGCAGACGCTCTACATCGAACCTGGCAGCCCATGGGAAAACGGCTATTGCGAGAGCTTCAACTCGAAACTTCGCGATGAGCTTCTCGCCCGCGAGATCTTCTACACGATGAAGGAGGCGAAAATCCTGATCGAATCGTGGCGGCGTCATTACAACACCCAGCGTCCGCACTCGTCTCTGGGCTATCGCCCGCCGGCGCCAAGAACAATCTTGCCAACGGCGCTCATGCCGCCTTACGGTCAGGGCCTGGCGGCATGAGCGCCACCAGAAACCCGCCGAGTTTAACATTCAACTCGGATCACTTCGATGGGGCAGGCCACTGGAGTGCGGGCTATGATGGGACGGCTTAAGCAGGATCAAGAGCAGCTATTCTATTCGTTCAATCTGGATGAAGCCGTTCCGGACGATCATCTGGTCCGCAAGATTGGTGCAGTGCTCGATCTTTCCTGGGTCCATGATGAGCTTGCTTCGCATTATTCTGCGACCGGCAGGCCGTCGATCGATCCGGTTCTCATGATTCGGATGCTCATGGTTGGCTACGTGTTCGCCATCCGCTCCGAGCGCGCATTATGCCGCGAGGTACAGGTCAATCTGGCCTATCGATGGTTTTGCGGCTTGAGCATTGAGGACAGGCTGCCCGATCACTCAGCCTTCTCGCGCGCCCGCAACGAACGCTTCCGGGATAGCGATATCTTCCGGCAAGTTTTCGAACGTGTGGTGGCGGCGTGCATCGCGGCAGGTCTTGTGGGTGGCGAGGGTTTCGCCGTCGATGCCAGCCTGATCCAGGCTGACGCCAACAAGTGCCGTTCGATCCCAGGCGGTGAATGGAACAAGGACATCGATCCGGAAACAGCCCGCCGGGCGGTCAAGGAGTATCTGGCGACCCTCGACGATCCGGCCTACGGCGCAGCTAGCGAGGTGACGCCGAAATTCATCTCGCCTTCGGACCCGGCCGCGCAATGGACCGGCGCGCTTAGGAACGCCGCCTTCTTTGCTTACGCCGATAACTATCTCATCGACGTGAAGTTCGGCATCATCATGGACGTCGAAGCCTCGCGCGCCATCCGCCAAGCCGAGGTTGGCGCGTCGCAGACGATGATCGAACGCACGGAGGACTGTTTCGGTATCAAGCCCGATTGGCTTGCAGCCGATACGGCCTATGGGGCGGCACCGAACCTCGATTGGCTTGTCAATACGAAGGATATCGCGCCGCACATTCCCGTCATCGACAAGTCTAAACGGGAGGATGGGACCTTCAGCCGTGAAGACTTCCTCTATGATGCTGCCCGCGATTCCTATGTCTGCCCAGCCGGCTGCGATCTGACAACGACAGGCCGGGTCCGCGACGATGACATGCTGGCTTATCTCTCCAGCGTTTACGACTGCCGCGGTTGTCCACTGAAACCCAAATGCTGCCCGAAAACCCCTCAACGCAAGGTGCCGCGCAGCATTTATGAACCTGCTCGCGATGCCGCCCGCGCGATCACTGCGACCGAGGCATACAAGCGAACGCGCCGCGATCGCAAGAAAGTCGAGATGCTGTTCGCCCATCTGAAGCGAATCTTGCGGCTTGGCCGCCTAAGATTGCGCGGACCAAACGGCGCCCAGTTCGAGTTCACGCTCGCGGCCATCGCGCAGAATTTACGGCGCCTCGCAAAGCTTGCCGTGCATCCGCCGCCGGATAGGCTAGCGGAGTGCGTTGCGTAAGCGTGAAGGTGCGTCCTGGTTGCGTCGAGCGTCTCAGTTCGAAGCGTTGACGCCGCCGCTCCACCCGGAGCAAGCGGCAGGAATCGCTTGTCAAAAAAGCCGCGAGGCGGCCATCCCTGGCTCAAGGCCTACTTTTACAACAAAATCGGCCCTAACCGCGCCTTCTCGCGGTTGCAGCAATTCTAACCGGTGTTGAAGGATAGGCGGACGCGTTGGGTGACCATCTCCGGGCCCCCATGCAGATAGGCCTGAGAGAGAAGATCAGCGCGTCTCTCTACGCTGCTATCAAAGCCTGCACACTCTTGCCGTTCACGCAATTTCTTTGAACTTGCCGTTGCGGCGGGCGATTAGCCTGTTCGGGTTCAATTCGGGTGCGGCGCTTGCCACCGTGGTTGGCGTGCTGATCGAAGTGCCGGTGATGTTGTCGGTCGTGAGTATCGTGAACGCTTCGAAAGTCTGGTACGAGGCAGGCGCAGCCGTCCGGCGCCGCACGGCCGCGAACCGTTCGGGGCAACCCTCGTCGGGCTCAGCCGGCAGCTATCTTGAAGAGCTGCGCGGGTGAGGTAATCGCAGGCATTCCAGGCATTCACCTTTTGAGTGGGCTGCCTAACGGCGGCAGGTCATTTCTTTTCTTTGCGCTCGCGACTTATTTGCGAAGTCTGTTATGCTCCTGTTGTCCCGATGCCATTTGGGAGGGGCTCTGGTGATGCTTACCGCACCGGTCCGGCGCCGCGCGGCAATCAAGGCTTTGACGGCATCTCTTGCGATGCTGTCAATGCCAAGGCAAGTGATTGCGGCCGAAGAAATTATCTTTGGACTGACGCCGGTCTTGCTGACTAATGATCTCGATCTTCTTGCCTCCTTGCAGGCTTATCTCGAAAGGGTGACCGGGTTTCCGGTCAGGTTGCTCCAAAGGCGAACCTATCAGGAAATCACGGCGCTTCTGCTCTCCGGCCAGCTGACCGCCGCCTGGATTTGCGGTTACCCCTACGTCGCTAACCGAAGCCGGCTCTCGCTGCTCGTTGTACCGATCTGGAACGGGCAGCCGCTTTACCGCTCCTACATCATTGTTGGACAAAGCCGGCAGGTGCAATCGCCCTGGGAGCTGAAGGGCGACATTCATGCCTTCTCGGATCCCGACAGCAATTCCGGCTACCTCGTGACCTGTGATCTTCTCGCCCAGCGCGGGTTACGGCCAGACGATTTCTTCAGGCGAACCTTTTTCACATACAGCCATCGCAATGTCGTCCGAGCCGTCGCTTCCGGTCTTGCTGAGAGCGGCAGCGTGGACGGTTATGTCTGGGAAGTCTTAAATGAGCTCGATCCGCCGCTCACGAGCGCGACCCGCGTGCTGCGCAAATCGGAGCTGCTCGGCTTTCCGCCCATTGCCGTTCTCACGGCTCAACTCGGGAACCCTGTGGTGGAGAAATTGAAAGCAGCACTTATCGGCATGGCGGCGGACGCAGAAGGGAAACAGGTGTTGCACACGCTCCGCCTTGACGCGTTTGCCCCGGAAGAGCCGTCGGTCTTCGATGCGATTGCGGTCAAGATGCAAAATGTCCGCAGGCTTGGCTAGATGCGTCTGTTGAGGCCAGGAAGCCTGTTTGGCGGCTATTGGCCGGTGACGCTCAAAGTGCCAGCGCTGGTCGCCCTGTTTATGATCGGGATCAGTATCGTGCTGTCCGACCGCGTCATGACCCGGTTGGCCGAATCCCAGGAGCGGCATCTGCGCGAGCTCTCCGGCGCCTATCTCGACGGCCTTTCTTCATCACTTCAGCCGGCCGTTCTGCAACAGGATGTCTGGGAGGTCTTCGATGGTCTTGACCGGACCAAAGAGCTTTATGCCGGTCTCGATGCGGTCCTCACCATCGTCATGAACCCCGATAGCCGCGTTATTGCCTCGTCGGTCCCGTCGGCCTTTCCAACCGGGTCCGCCGTTCCGCCGAGCCTTTTGAAGCGCTTCGAGCGGGGAACGCTTATCCAGGCCGATTATCACGCGGGTAAAGGCTACGCTTTACGGGAGCTGACCCTTCAAGGCAGGCCCATTGGTTCCATTTACACCGAGCTCGACATATCACGTATTCTTGCCGAACGCGCCGAGGCGCGCCGGGTCTTGCTTCTCACCAATGGCTTGCTGACCCTTGGTCTTGCCGCGCTCGGCTATCTTGTCGTGAGACGAGCCATCGCCCCGCTCAACATTTTGAGCCATCATTTGGGACGTGGCATTGAAGGCGAACTCACCCCGGTTCCGGATCGGCTTCTGGGCTCGCCAAAAAGCGAGTTCGGGTATCTACTTCGACGCTATAACGCGCTGGCAGTTGCAGTAAACAAACGCCGGCAATATGCCGATCAGCTCGCCGAAAATGAAAAGCTCGCGAGTCTTGGACGCGTTGCCTCAGGCCTCGCGCATGAAATCAACAACCCCCTGGGAGGCATGCTGAACACTGTCAATGCCTTGAAGCGTCATGGCCGCGAACCGGGCGTTCTGGCAGAATCGATAGAGATTCTGGAGCGGGGTTTGCGCAGCATTCGCGACGTGGTACGCGCGACGCTGCTCAGCTACCGGTCAAATCTTTCGGACATCTTGCGCCGGGACGATTTCGAAGATTTGAAGCTGCTCATCAAGCCGGAGATCGAGAAGAAGGCTTTGCAGCTTGAATGGCACAACGCTATTGACGCAGGTATCTCGCTACCCGCAACAGGCTTACGCCATGTCACGCTTAATTTGCTGCTCAACGCCTGCGCCGCAGCGGAGCGAAACGGGACGGTTTGTTTTCGCGCCGCAATTGTGGAGGGAAAGTTCACCATTGCTGCCGGCGATAACGGTGCGGGCCTGCCCGCAAGTTTTAAAAACTACCTAGAATCAGGCGATGCCGCCATTCCCCTTGAACGCGGCCGGGGTCTCGGACTCTGGATCGTCAAGCGCTCCGTCATGGAGATGGGCGGGGTCATCGGCGTCGAGTACCCGACGGATGGTGGCACGATCATAACGCTGCGCATTCCGATGGGCATGGGGGAGTTGAAAGATGTGGCTTGAAAAGCGCGGCATTGCGGTAATCGAAGATGACCCGACCATGGGGCGCTCCCTTGTCCAGTGTCTCAGCCTCGAAGGCGCATCGGTGGACTGGTTTCCGTCCGGCAAAACCGCGCTGGATGGCCTTTCCGGCAAACGGCCCGACCTTGTTTTGTGCGATGTCTGTTTGCCGGATATTCGCGGCGACGAGCTGTTCCGCAGCGTTGCGTCCGGCACGGACTGCCCGCCTTTCATTTTCATGACCGCTTATGGCACGGTCGATGAAGCGGTCGCCTTGATGCAGGCTGGAGCCGGCAGCTATCTTCTGAAACCCTTTGAGGTGGATGTGCTTTTCGAAAGGATCGCGCGCGCGCTTCGATGCCCGGAATGCAGCAGCGTGACAACGCTCGGCGTCTCGCCCGCCATCACCCGCGTCGAAGGACTTCTGCGGCGGCTGAGCGCCGCCGCCGCCACGGTTTTGATCACGGGCGAGACCGGTGCCGGCAAGGAAGTTTGCGCGCGTCTGTTGCATCAGCTGGGGGCTAAGTCTGATCAGCCTTTCATGGCCTTGAACTGCGCGGCAATCCCGGATCAGCTGCTTGAGAGCGAGGTCTTCGGCCATGAGGCCGGTGCTTTTACCACGGCCAATAAACGCCATTTGGGGTATGCCGAGCGGGCGCGTGAGGGTACCCTCTTCCTCGATGAAATCGGGGAATTGCCACTTTCGATGCAGGCCAAGCTCTTGCGCCTTCTCGAGGATCGTACCTTCTTCCGGCTCGGTGGCGAAACGACCGTCGCTTTTAAGGCGCGCCTTGTCTGCGCCAGCAATTCCGATCTTGCGGCGCTCGTCCGGACGGGGCACTTTCGTGCCGATCTTTATTACCGCATCAACGTCGTTGAGGTGAAGGTGCCGCCGCTTCGCGAGCGCACGGAGGATATTCCCTGGCTGATCGAAAAGTTCTTTCAGGAATTTATGGCGCGCAGCGATGGCAGGTTACGCGGCGTCAGCAGCCTCGCCGAGGATGTAGCCCGCGATCATTCGTGGCCTGGCAATGTGCGGGAGCTTAGAAACCGCGTCGAGCGCGCGGTGGCTCTCTCTCTGAATGAATGTATTATGCCCGGCGATCTCTTCCCTGAGCTCGCACCTGCCCCGCCCATAAAATCTCACCTGTCGCTCGTGGCGGCGCGCGACGCCGCCGAGAAGCAAGAAATTATGCGCGCGCTCGCCGAACATAACGGCCAGATTGGCAAGGCCGCTGACGCTCTTGGCATCTCGCGCACGACCTTGTGGGCGAAAATGAAGCGGCTTGGCCTGACCACTGCCGCGCCGGGCAAGGACGTTCAGTTTTCTGAACAGTGAAGCCTGTGCAGGTTCGGGAATCTGAACGTTCAGCGGTTACGCGATCTTGTAACCCATGGAAAATGCAACACAAGTTTTAAATCCAGCTCTGGCATCGGCTTTGCAATTCTTGCCTGAACTGCCGCGCATATGGCAGAAGCAAGGGAGGAACAGATGAAGCGTTGTCCACGCATGGTGGATGCCGGCCGGCGTAAATTCTTGCTCGGGACTGGCGTTGCCGCCGGGGCGATTGCGACCGCCGGTATGATGTCCCAAAAGGCGGAAGCTGCCGAGCTATTGGCGCGGGTTTCCTATCCGGCCAACCGCCTCACCAACATCAAAGATCTCAAGCTCAACGAACCGTTCAATGTCAGCTATCCGGACGGAGATGCGCCGGGGGTGCTGCTGAAGCTTGGGAAAAAGGTGCAGGGCGGCGCCGGTCCCGACGGTGACATCGTCGGCTTCACGGTGCTGTGCCCGCATAAAGGCATTCCGCTTGGCTACAATGCCGAGGATAAAAGCTTCACCTGCCCCGGCCATTATTCGCGCTTCGACGCGGAGAAGGGCGGCCTCGAAATCTGGGGCCATGCCACGCAGAACCTTCCGCAATATGTGCTGCGCATCGACGGTAATGGCGACATCTACGCCGAAGGCGTGGATGAGCTGCTCTATGGCCGTCTCTCGAACGTGCTGGCTTAAGGGGAGGATGAACTATGGCTTACAAACGCAATATCGATCGCCTTCCGATCATTCCGGCAGACGCCAAGAAGCACAACGTCACCTGTCACTACTGCATCGTTGGCTGCGGCTATCACGCATATACATGGCCGGTGAACAAACAAGGCGGAACTGCGCCGTCCGAGAACGCCTTCGGTGTTGATTTGTCAAAACAGCAGCAGGCTTACGCCGAGGCCTGGTACGCGCCCTCTATGTATAACATTGTGCAGCAGCACGGCCAGGATGTGCACATCGTCATCAAGCCCGACAAGGACTGCGCGGTGAATTCGGGTCTCGGTTCCATCCGCGGCGCGCGCATGGCCGAGATGAGCTACAGCCAGGCCCGGAGCACCCAGCAGCAGCGCCTCACCGATCCCCTCGTCTGGCGCTATGGGCAGTTGCAGCCCACGAGCTGGGACGACGCGCTGGACCTGGTGGCGCGCGTGACGGCGGCGGTGATCAAGGACAAGGGCGAGGATGCGCTTTTTGTTTCCGCCTTCGACCATGGCGGCGCCGGCGGCGGCTATGAGAATACCTGGGGCACGGGCAAGCTCTATTTCGAGGCGATGAAGATCAAGAATATCCGCATCCACAATCGCCCGGCTTATAATTCAGAAGTGCATTCGACCCGCGACATGGGTGTCGGCGAGCTCAACAATTGCTACGAGGATGCTGAACTTGCGGACACAATCGTGGCCTGCGGCACTAATGCGCTGGAGACGCAGACCAACTACTTTCTCAATCACTGGATTCCCAATCTGAAAGGCCTCTCGGCCGATAAAAAGAAGGAGCAGCTTCCCGACGAGCCGCACGAGGCGAGCCGGATCATTTTCGTCGATCCGCGCCGCACGGTCACGATCAATGCCTGCGAGGCGGAAGCCGGCAAAGACCGGGTGCTGCATCTCGCTCTGAACTCGGGCACGGACCTCGTGCTTTTCAACGCGCTTCTCACCTATATCGCGGACAAGGGCTGGATCGATAAGGCCTTCATCGCGGCCTCGACCAAGGATTTTGAAAAGGCGCTAAAAGCCAACAGGACTTCAATCGAGGATGCCGCAAAAATAACGGGCCTTAAGCCCGCCGATGTCATCAAGGCGGCAACTTGGATCGCCCAACCCAAGGGCGGCAAGCGGCGCCGGTCGATGTTCGCCTATGAGAAGGGCATTATCTGGGGTAACGATAACTATCGCACCATCGCGGCGCTTGTGGACCTCGCTTTGGCGACCGGCAATGTCGGGCGCGAAGGCGGCGGTTGCGTGCGGATGGGCGGTCACCAGGAGGGCTACTCGCGCCCGTCGGATGCCTTCATCGGCAAGCCGGCGCCCTATGTCGATAAGCTCTTGATCGAGGGCAAGGGCGCGGTTCACCACATCTGGGCCTGCGATCACTATAAAACGACCTTGAACGCTATGGAGTTCAAGCGCGTCTATAAGCGCCGGACCGACATGGTCAAGGACGCCATGAACAGCGTGGCCTATGGCGATCGCGAGGCGATGGTGAAAGCCATCCTCGCCGCCATCAACAAAGGCGGGCTCTTCGCCGTGGACATAGACATCGTGCCCACCAAAATCGGCCAAGCCTGCCATGTCATCCTGCCTGCCGCCACCTCGGGCGAGATGAATCTCACTTCGATGAACGGCGAGCGCCGCATGCGCCTGACCGAACGCTATATGGACCCGCCGGGCCATGCCATGCCCGATTGCCTGATTGCCGCGCGGATCGCCAATCATATGGAGCGCGTTTTGCGGGCGTTGGGCGATGGGGCGCGGGCGGACAAATTCAAAGGCTTCGACTGGAAGACCGAGGAAGACGCCTTCATGGACGGCTATCACAAGCACGAGAAAGGCGGGGAATTCGTAACCTATGAGCGATTGCGCGCCATGGGCACCAACGGTTTTCAGGAACCGGCCACAGAGTTTAAGGATGGCAAGATCATTGGCACCAAGCGCCTTTTTGCCGACGGCAAGTTCAACTCGAAAGACGGCAAGGCGGCCTTCAAGGAAGCCCAATGGCGGGGGCTGCAGGCGCCCGGCAAGGAGGCCCAGAAGAAGAAGTTCAAGTTCCTCGTCAACAACGGCCGGGCCAATCACGTCTGGCAGTCGGCCTACCTCGATGTTGAGGAAGAACTCGTCATGGACCGCTGGCCCTATCCCTACATTCAGATGAACCCTGAGGACATGACCGCGCTTGGTCTCAAAGCGGGAGACCTTGTCGAGGTCTACAATGATGCGGGCTCGACGCAGGCCATGGCGCAGCCCACACCGACCGCAAAAAAAGGCGAGACTTTCATGCTGTTCGCCTATCCAACCGGCGTGCAGGGCAATGTGGTAAATAACGGGGTCAACGAACTGATCATTCCCAATTACAAACAGACCTGGGCCGACATCCGCAAAATCGCCGATCAGCCGGAAGGAGTGAAGCACCTCTCCTTCAAATCCTGGGAAGCCAAGGTCTGAAACAAAGTGAGGAGCCCGGATGGCACAGCCATCCGGTCTTTGTAAAAAATGAGCCTCGAACATCTGATCGAAAGAGAGTGCCTGCGCGAAGTGGCGGAGACCGCGGCCGCGCCCTCTCCCCATTTGCTGCGCTTTTTGTCCTCGCGCAGATCCGTCGCTCCCAGACATCTCGTTGAGCCTGCCCCGGCGCCCCGGGAACTGCGCGCGATCTTCGAAGCCGCGCTCACTGGACCCGATCATGGGGGATTGCGGTGCTGGCGGCTTGTCGAGATCCCATGTTCCATGCGGGAAACGCTTGCGGCTCTCTTCGAGGCAGCGAAGCTTGAAGAGCATCCCGGCGCAAGCGACGACGACCGGCACAAGGCCAGGGCGAAGGCCTTCAATGCACCACTGCTGCTCGCTGTTCTTTTCAAACCAGACACCGTCCATCCGTTGGTTACGGTCGAGGAGCAGCTCGTAGCGCTCGGCGCGGCGCTTCAGAACATGCTTTTGGCGACGCATGCTTCCGGTTATGCCGCCATGATCACGAGCGGCCGCAAGATCGCGGCCAAGGTGTTGCAATCGGCCTTTGCGAAGGCCCCTGGCGAAAAGCTTGTCGCCTTCGTCTCGATCGGGACGCCGGCCCGGACACCGGCCAAGCGTACGCCTGCCAGCATCGAGAAACATTTCTCGATCTGGGACGGGTCCAGCTGCTAACAGTTGCACAATTCCATAAATATCGTATCATTGGCGCATGGAACATATCACGGCCGTGCGCGCCCTTGCTGCGCTTGCCCAGGAAAGCCGTCTTGCGATTTTTCGCCGCCTGGTCGAAGCAGGGCCAAACGGTCTTGCGGCAGGCGACATTGCCAAAGCGGCGGGCATCGGTGCGACTGTGCTCTCATTCCATATCAAGGAGCTTGAGCGCGCGGGGCTCGTCACTGCCTCCCGGCAGGGACGCTATATCCGCTACGCGCTGCATGTGGAAGGCGTGCGCCAGCTCCTTGCCTTTCTTGTCGAGGATTGCTGCGCCGGTCATCCCGAACTCTGTGGAGCCGCCTTCGGCAAGGTAAACCGGATTTGTAACGAGAGGGAGACGGGCGATGAGTGAGCGGGTGTTCAATGTCTTGTTTCTGTGCACGCATAATTCGGCGCGATCGGTTCTCGCGGAGGCGATCCTCAATCACGAGGGACGTGGAAAATTTCGCGGCTTTAGCGCCGGCAGCCACCCCAAGGGGCAGCCCAATCCCTATGCCATCGCGCTGTTAAAGCGTCTCGGCCACGACGTCAGCGGCCTCCGGTCCAAATCCTGGGACGAATTCGCGGCCGAAGGCGCGCCGCGCATGGACTTCGTCTTTACCGTCTGCGATGACGCCGCCAATGAGGTGTGCCCCGTCTGGCCCGGCCAGCCGATGACGGCGCATTGGGGTCTTGCGGACCCTTCGCTCGTCGAGGGGACCGAGGTGCAGAAGAACCTGGCTTTTTCCGATACTTACCGGCTGCTCTCCAACCGGATCGGCATTTTTGTTAGTTTGCCGGTAACTTCGCTTGAACGAGTTGCGCTGAAAAGAAAGCTTGATGAGATCGGGCGCCTGACGGAAGCACCGGAGAGCGCGGCGTGAAAAACTACAGCCTCGCGCAGAGACTCACAGCCGAGGCGCTCGGCACATGTTTCTTGGTCGCCGCCGTTGTCGGCTCCGGCATCATGGCGTCGAAACTTTCGCAAGGCAACGATGCGATCGCCCTTCTCTGCAACACCATTGCCACCGGCGCCATTCTGGTTGTCCTTATCATGATGCTGGGCGGAATTTCCGGAGCGCATTTCAATCCTGCGGTCACGCTTGCGTTTCTGGTTCGCAAGGATATTGCGGCCGCCGCGGCGGGTTTATACATCGCAGCCCAGCTCACCGGCGGCGTGGCCGGGACGTTTGCCGCCCATCTGATGTTCGGCCAGGCGGTTTTGCAGATTTCGGAAAAACTCCGGGACGGCCCCGCGCAATGGTTCTCGGAATTTGCCGCAACCTTTGGTCTTCTCCTCACGATCTTCGGCACGCTTCGCTTTAGGCCCGACGCCGTCCCTTTCACGGTCGGGCTTTATATCAGCTCGGCTTATTGGTTCACCGCCTCGACCAGCTTTGCGAACCCGGCGGTGACGGTTGCGCGCGCGCTTTCCAATACTTTTGCCGGGATCAGGCCGGAAGACGCGCCAGCCTTTATCGCGGCGCAGATCCTGGGCGCCCTTAGCGCCACCCTTCTCGCCAGCTGGCTTTTTCAGCCCCGCATGGCGGAAGCGATGGCTCATAAGACGTCTGCGCGCAGGGCGTCGCAGGCGGCCGAGTAATCCCGGCTTGCCTTACATGGTTGGTGATGGCCGCAACTTGTGCTCGCCAGCACGCTCTATAAGTGTGGATATTTGGCAGGGCTACGAGCCTTGCCGGGTGCGGAACTTCGGTTCCTGCGCATTGTGAGTTTGCGCCGCCACTGCCACAAGCGCAGCTAAGGCGGCGAGACACAAGGCGGAGGAGGCGACGAGGGTGCTTGCCCCATAACGGTCGATAAGCAACCCGAATGCGAGCGGCGCCGCAGCCTGCGCAAGCCGGGCCGGGGCCCCAAGCAGACCAAGCCGATAGCCGTAATTCTCTTGTCCAAAAACTGCGAGCGGAACCGTGCCTCTGGCGATCGTCAAGATGCCGTTTCCGGCACCGTGCAGCAGCGTGAATGGCATGGCCATGACACCTCCGACGGCAAGGAGCAGCAAGCTTCCCACCGGGTGGGCCAGCGTGCAAAGACGTGCCGAAAGGAAGGGGTGATGATGGCGAAGCAGGCTTGCTTCGGCCACTCTGGCGGCAACCTGACCGGGGCCTACGAGGGCCGCCGCCATAATCGCCTGGGCGGGTGGCGTTCCGGCGTCGAGTAGGATTCGCGGAAGATGAGCCGCCATTCCGGTCGAGACGACCCAACCGGCGGCAAAGGCGAAGGCCAGAACACATCGTGGCGTCCATGGGTATTTGCGGCTTCATCCCCGGTTGTGTTTCGTCTACCGCGGTCCGTCTCTGCTCCGGCAAGACGAAGAGATTGAGGGGGAGCCCGATCACGAGATGAGCGGCCGCCCAGCCAAAACAGGCGGCGCGCCAGCCATAGGCTTCCAATGCCCAGCTTGTCAGCGGCCAGCCTATCGTGCTCGCAAAACCGGCGAGGAGCGCAATGCCCGTAATGGCGCTGCGAGCGCTACTTCCATAGATGCGGGTGAGTGCTGCGAAAGCGGCGTCATAAAGACCAAGGCCCATCGCGATCCCGATGACAAGCCAGGCTAGTCCGAACACCGCCATGGACTGCGAGACCGCCAGCAAAGCGAGACCGCCCGCGAATAGGACATTGGACACGGCCAGCACTTCGCGGCCGCCGAACCGGTCAATGGTGCGGCCAACTCTCGGACCCGCAAGAGCCGAAAGCACCAGCGATGCGGAAAAGGCAGCGAAGACGGCGGTGGCCGTGATGTGCAGATCGCGAGCAATGGCATCGGCAATGATCGCAAGCAGATAATAGCTCGAAGCCCAGGCCAATGTTTGCGCGGTGCCAAGCGCAAGAATGATCGAGAGCCTGGACATGGCTTCAGCCTCCGGCGGCGGGTTGAATAGCCCGGGAGTAACCGCAGGCTTTCAATGGCACGGCTCAGGCCATCGCCCTGAATAAGCCGTGGCGGGCAGCAGCGGGCGGGATAACGGGAGAAGTCCCTAAATAACGGGCAGCGGTGCATAACCGATGCGCGTAAGCATGGTCTCGAAATAAGCGCGGACCCTGGGCGGGAACTGCAAACCTTTGACGACTGCGGCTGAGCGCAACAGCGGCAGAACGCGAACATCGTCGCGGGATAAGGTGCCGTTAATCGCGTTAGGGCTCTCTATCAGCTCATCGAGCCTTTCGAGGTGGGGCATCAATTCGTCGATGTAGCGGCGCGTATGCGCAAGAATTTCGGTGAAATCGCCAAGCGCTTTGCGTTTTCGCAGATTGTAGTGATTAAGCGCCGCGACAGTGCCAAATTCCGGAAGACCAAGCAAAGGGTAACGCGGCCAGGTCAAGGGCGCCGTGCGCTCCGCCGCTTCTTGGGCCCAGATAGAAATCTCCTCGCGCTCGGGACCTGTGAAGAGGGGTTCGCCCTGAGCATCGATATAGCTCACCATATCCATGCTCTCAAGCATGGCGCTGCCGTCATCTTTGACGAGGATCGGGACCACACGCTTGCCCGCAAGGGCCGTCAGGGTCTTGGTATCGTCGTCGAGCACCGGCACGTCCTGGAGATGCAGCCCTTTTAAGGCCGCAGCCATGCGCACACGAAAACAGAGCGAGCAATGCTCGAACATATAGAGCTTCATGAAAGGGCGGCTTCGCTCGCTTTGGGGCCGCAGCAGGCGCCGGCTTCGGGTTTCTGCACGATGCGAACCTCTTCGGCCTTGTCGCCGGCATCGCCATAGAAGGTGCTCGCACCCGTGGTGAGGAAGGCCTCCCACGCGATGCCAGAAGGATCGGCGATCCAGGACTTCGTGGACTGCGCATAGCAGCAAGTCGCGGCGCCCTCCTCAAGAACGGGCCGGTCCGCCGCTTTAAGCCTCGAATAGACATCGGCGAGTTCATCCTCGCTCTCGGCCTGAATGCCGAGATGGTCAAGACCATGCGTTTTGCCGCGCGCCGAAATGGCAAAGTTCACCCGCGGATCGTCCAGCATCCATTTGGCATAGTCTGGCTTGACCACAGCGGGCTCCGCTGCAAACAGCGTCGTGTAAAACGAAACCGACTGAGCAACATCGGGAACCGAGACGTGGATATGCATGCGCTTCATGTGGCATTCTCCTGTTTTATTTTTCTCGAAGATGGCTTCGTCTTGCAACCGGCGGCGATTTGAGCTTCCTGGCTTCCCCTGCAGCAATTCTCGGTCAGATAGCCGAGAAGGGCATGCATGGTCTCGTACCGGGCCGAGTAAATAAGCGACCGGCTGCGGCGCTCGGTCTTGACGAGGCCGGCATTGCGCAAGCGGTCGAAGTGGAACGAGAGCGTGTTGGCGGGGACGTGCAGCGCTTCGGCCACGTGTCCCGCCGCCATTCCTTCGGGTTCCGCCTGTACGAGCAGGCGAAAGGCATCAAGCCGGTTCTCTTGCGCCAGCGCGGCCAAAGCGGCAATGGCCCCTTCTTTTTCCATAATTCCAAATGTATGGAAATAATTCCTCGGTGTCAAGACTCTTAGGGCAGCAATGACGGCTTTTGTGCAGGTTTCTCGGACGCCTGCATGACCGGACCATCCGCGAGCGCTACCGGAGGCGTCGGAGAAGCGCCAAGGCACGAAATCGCGGAGTATGGGGCACTGTGGCTCAGCGAGGCCTATGGGGATTTAGCCGCAGCGTGGCGGTTGGAATAGGCCGTAATTTTGCAGCAAGCCGAATAGCCTTCGGTTTTTACGAGGGACCTTAGCGGGCGTCTGCTTAAAAAGCCGCGTCAGTAAACGTAGAAACACCGCAAGCCGGCAATATTTTCTGGCATTGCGGCGAGCGCAAAGGTGGCGGCAAAAGCCGCAAGGAAAATCAGCACTGCCGCTGAGTTCTGGAGCCAGCCTAATCATGAGGTATCGAGCCTGATAATCAAAGCCGCCGGGGCGGCACGGTATCTGGGGCTTGGGCCGCTGCCGCGTGCAAAGATCTCAACAACCCTCATGCGCCGGCCACAGCATGGACATGGCCGTTCGAGTTTGAACGGCTCTGTGGCATCGGCGGGCTGTGTGTCTTGTGTGGCCGGAGCGGCTGCTGGCACCTTGAGCAGTTCTCGCGCCTTGGCAATCGCCTCTGCCCGGTTGCCGTTTGCCAGAAATCCGGCGTGGCGGATGCGGTGAAAGCCTTTTGGCAGCACATGCATGAGAAAACGGCGAATAAACTCCGGCGTGGCGAGCGTCATCGTTTTATAGCGGCCAGGGCCTTCGATGCGGTAATCCTTGAAGGTAAAGGTGACGCTCTTGGCATCGGCGGCGATCAGGCGCTTATTGGAAATGGCGACGCGATGGGTGTAGCGGGCAAGATAGGCGAGCACCGCTTCCGGGCCGCCAAAGGGCCTCTTGGCATAAACTACCCATTCGTAGCGCCGGAAAGGCTTGAGGAAGGCCTTGTAAGCACGGGCATCGGCAAGCCCCGCGTGCTCACCCAAGAGCATAAGCCGTCCTTCAGCATGAGCGGCAAACAATGCCTCGATAAACACGCGGCGAAACAGCCGGGACAACAGGCGGACAGGCAAAAAGAATTTGCGCTGGCAGGCGATCCAGCTTTCGCCATCCGGCGAGAATCCGCCCCCAGGCACGATCATATGCACATGCGGGTCATGGCCGACCCCCAACTGTGCAAGACGGAGATTATGCCGAGCTTGGCGCCGAGGCGCTTGGGATCGGCCGCAATGGTGAGGGTCGCCTTGGCCGAGGCCTTGAACAGGATATCGTAGATGACCGCCTTGTTGTGATAGGCGAGGCCGGCGATGGCTCCCGGCATAGTATAGACGAGATGGAAATAGGGTACCGGCAACAGCTCGGCTTTGCGCTCCGCCAGCCATTCCCGCGCTGCCGTCCCTTGGCACTTGGGGCAATGGCGGTTGCGGCAGGAGTTGTAGGCGATGGCTGTGTGTGAACAGTCTTCGCAACGCGCAACGTAGCCGCCGAGCGCCGCGGTCCGGCAGCGCTCGATGGCGCTCATAACTTTGAGCTGGTCAAGACTGATGTGCCTCCTGTTGGCAGCACGCCAAGAGGGGCCGTGGCCGCGGAAGATGTCCGCGACCTCCAACGCTGGCCGTGCCATGGGCGCGGCTTAACGCTTCTGGCGGACCTTCTTCAAAAGCGGCACCGCGATCTTGCCGATCGGGCTTTCGATGGCGGCGATCCGTCCCGTAGCCACGCGGGTATAACGGGCCGTCGTATCGAGCTTGTGATGGCCAAGCACCGCTTGAATCAGACGGATATCCAAGCCTTGCTCGAAAAGATGGGTGGCAAAAGAGTGCCTGAGCGAATGCAGCGTCACTGGCTTCTTGATGCCGGCGGCTTCAGCTGCCTCGTGGAACAGACGCGAGAGCTGGCGCGTAGTGAGCGGCTGGGCGCGCCGCCGGCCGGGAAACAGCCAGCGCTCCTTTAAAGGCACGCCGTCATCGTAGCGTATGGGCCGCACCTTCCACCATTGCCGAAGCAGATCCAGAACTTCGGGGGGAAGCATCACATGACGGTCTTTGCGCCCCTTGGCTTGCACGACGCGGATGATGTTGAGCTCGCTGTCAATGTCACCCACCTTGAGGCGGCACGCTTCGCCAGCGCGTAATCCGCAGCCATAGCACAGCGCGAGCATCACCTTGATCTTCAGGTTGCCCGCCACGGCCAGCAGGCGCTTGGCCTCGGCCGGGCTCATAACCAGCGGCAGCTTCTGTGGCTCTCTGACATAATAGATCTCGGACGCTAAATCGTGCCTGCGCAGCGTGACCCGGAACAAAAACTTCACGCCGGTCATAATGCGGTTGCGATTGCAAATGCTGGGGCCGCTTTCCATCAAATAAAACTGGAAGGCGCGGACCTCGTCCGCCGTCGCCGTCTCAGGCGAGCGCTTCAAATAGGCGGCAAAACGCTTGCAGCTGTAAACATGGCTGCGCTGGGTGTGCAAACCGAGCTGGCGTGCCTTCATGTCCTCGATCATGCGCAGACGCAGTTCACTGACGGCCTGGGTACTCATACTTGGCTCCTGTCTAGGATGAGGTTGTTGAGACCCCGATCCAAAGGACAGGCGCGTTGAGCAGGTTATCGTTATGTTCTCAGATGTTTACCTTGGCCTCTCGCTCCGTGCGGGCAGCAGCTATCGCGCCAGCGATTTAGTGCATTGGCCCGAGGCCGAAGAATTGATGAGAGCACCAATTGGGCCGCTTTGAGGTCTAAACCGGCCGACGAGGCTTCCCCTATTCGCACCCAGGCCTGCCTTAGAATCAATTTAGTGACTGCTTCTTTGGGAAGTCCTTCAAGACGCTTTCCTTTTGGCGCCGCTACTTATCAAGGTGCCTTCCAAATCGGCTGTAAAAGGATGCCTCGAACCCGAGTGCGAGCTGCTCCTGGTACGCCACATCCTGCCGTTCGAGATGGGCATAGGTCCGGTGATGCATACCCTTGGGCCGGGGCGGGAACGGATTGAAATCACCTACCGAGATCCCTTTACTATCTCCAAGCTTTTTGCGGATGCGCTCAGTCTTTCCGCGCACACGTTCCCAGGCTTCCTCGTATTGGCTTGAATAGGTCAGCCGGTAGCATTTGCGGCAGCGGAAATACTTGCCGCCATAGAGCACACTGCAGGCCCGGCGGCACTTCGGGCATTCGAACCAATCGCGCCAGCCGCCGAAATTCGTTCTTGTGCGCCGGTAATACACGGCGTCTTTGATCGGCTCACCGTTCACGCTGTAATTGAGTTCGAGCCAACCGTCATGGGCGCGTGTCCCAATCCTGCCTGTTGGATCGCGGCCCCGGCTCCAGGAGATGGTGGCCCATCGTCCCGGGTTGAGATAACCCTGTTTTCGCATCCAGGCCATTTCGATGCGGTGCATGGCTTCGCACTTTGATGCACCACGGCCGCCGCCGCTTAAATATCCGCCCATGACGTATTGCTTTCGTATGTTTTAGAGCCTTTTCGCCCTCGTTTTTTGACGAATTCCCTGTTTTTGGTACTCACACCAGGTGACTCTTACGCACGCGCGCGCGGCAATTCCCGAAATCAATTGTGAAGTTGCATCAGAGACTGCATCTCATCGAGTGAGTCCATGACCCGCGAGTGAGCATTCTGGAGTTTTGCCGAACCCTGCTCTCTGTGTGACGGGATGCGCATATAGAGCTTGTTCTTTGGACCGTAACGCTCGACCGTTACTCCCTGTTTCGCAAGCTGCCTCAGGGTCAGTTTCCAATCCGCTTGGCGTTCGGCGTCGTCATCGATCAGCACACGCTTTCCCGCGCGATCGCGCAACAGAGCCTCGAGCGCCCTTCGGCGCTTTTGACCTGTGCTGAGGGCTTCACGGGCTTCGTCGCTGAGCACTCTACCGCCGGGGCGCGCCTTCCACTCTTCCCACTTGCCGCGCATACACGCGCTCGCGGCTACCTTCTGGCGTTCTTTGCCGGCTTTTGACCGGGCTCCAGTGCTCAGTCCGCCATGCAGGCGGCAGCGGCCGCTCGTCAGGGCCTGCGCCTTACACGGCTCTCCACTTCGGTTTTTCGCTCCGCATCTTGGCCGCTGATCCTTGGGCAAATTGTCGATGCGGCGCTCGCGGAAGAGTTTTCGCTTTGCTGTTTTTGAGAGCTTTCGCGGTGCCATGCCCGGTTACCTCGTTCCATTGAAGAGCCGGTGTCCACGGTTCCGTTCCGGTTTCACGTGAACTTTGCTCATGGCCATGGCCTTTCCTGCAAAGCAGGGAGCACATCGCCAGCGGAGAAGGCAAAACCCTTTTGTATGGTCTTCATCACATCGATGAAGCCATTGTCAGCCTTGAGCTTGTTGCGCTCGCAGGCCGCAAGAAGGCTATCCGTGATCACCTTCGCCGGAAGAATGCCGTTCGAGGCGTATTTGCCTAGATTGCAGGTTGCGCGGAATAGTTCGCGGTTGCGGCCGGGCTTCGGTTGCATGGCAAGTCTCGAGACTTCCGCATCAAGCGCCTTGTGAGCGAAGCCCTTGTAACGCTTACGCTCCATCTCGGTTATGTCCGCTTTGCGTTCTGTCGCCGATATTGGCGATTCGCGCTCCGGTTCCATGTGCGGCGCAAGAGCGGCTTTCAGGTCCGCAATGTGCTGCATGGTGATAACCGGCAAATCGGCCGGCGTCAGATCCTCAAGGCCGGCGTTGTGCCAGCGGTAAGGCTTGCCGGTGTCCGGGTGTATCGTTGGCGGGATGACCGTTTGGCGCCCGATGCCAAGCCCTTCGATAAGGTTCGGCCGCTTGCCGTCCTCATCGGCCTTGGCCCGGAACACGAAGCTTTCAATCAATCCCGTGGGATCGTAGAAAAAGCCCGTTGCTCCCTTCCGGCCGATTTTGGAAGGCGCCTTGAGATGCCCCAGAACTTCCTTACAAGCCCCAAAGGCACGGCTGTCGTCCACGTCGAGCGGGAACACGCCGCCATAGCCGCAAGCCAGTCCTAAACCCGCTTCCGGGTCGTCGGCAAGCCAGCTCGCCATTTCGGCAAGGGTCGGCTGCTTTTTGCAAAAGCGATCCCAGCCGGTCATGGGGATTGCATTTCCCCAGCTTGCATAACCGGGAACCTTTTTGCCCTTGAGTATCGGGATAGGCGAGAATCCGCGCATTGCGTAGGAAGCGGCTTTTGCAATCGGTGAATATGTCATGTTCGCCCCCTATGCCGCTTGTCTGAGTTGTTCGGACATGAGACGCCTAGCCTCTGCCGCTATGTCTGCCGGGATTTCTTCAAGGGAGCGCCACCAACGTTTCGCGCGGTCGAGAAGCCCTTTTTCAAGGTCAAGCCGAACGGCCATGATTTGCAGCTTGCGCTCGCTCTTTGGTTCGGCCGGCGAGGTGGCAACCTCGAAGCCTTCCCAGCGCTTTTCCGTAAGCCAGCCCTGAATGTGCTTGACCTTGCCCGGTTCCTTTTTGAACCGTTCCGCGCGCCGCTGGACCTCGTAGGCCTCAATTCCGGCAATCACCGTTTCAGCTATCTCTTCGCAGCCCTTGGCAAGCCATGAGCGGAAACCGGCCATATCACGCAAACATCGAGTTCCTTCGCGATCTGCCGCATGGCCTTGGAAGCCCGCTCAATGCGCTTGCGGGTGTCTTCGGCCCTGTCGCCTTCCTCCCCTTCCACAATCTGGATGTAGTCGAGAAAGATAATCTTGGCCCCGTGCGTGCGTACTGCATGACGGGCATTCATCTTGATTGCCGATGGCGATATGGTTTGCAGATCGTTCGAATAGAGAGGCCAAGACTCAACGCGGTCGGCGCAGCGGGTGAGGTGTTCAAGTTCCTCCTGCGTCAAGACCATGCCTTGCGGCCGGTTCACAAGGTTGACTTCGCTTTCGAGCATGATAAGCCGCTCTGCAATTTCGTCGTTCTTGAGCTCCAGGCTGAAAATCGCAACGGGAATGTCCTGCAAGAGAAATTGCCGCGCGAGACTGAGCATGAGAGCGGTTTTCCCTGCCTTCTCCATGGCAGCCAGGAAATAGGACTTCTTCCGTTTCCAGCCGCCTAGCGCCAAATCAATCTCGGTATATTGCGAGCGGTAGCCTGTAGGTCCCCAGCCGACCGCGTCATTCGCAAGAATTGTCTGATAGGCGTTTGCAACAAATTCGCCCATGTGCTGCATTCCGGCGTTATCGGCGCCGAGAGCAAGCTTTGAAACCGCGCTTGAAAGCTGGTCGATCATGTCATGACCGCCCGTATAGGCCATCGAAGCGAAGTGTTCGGTAAGGGCAAGAACAGCCCGCCGCTTTGCCGAAAGCGTCACCTCCATTACGTAGACTTCGATTTCATCCTTGCCCCGGATGAACTTGTTTAGCTCCTTGAGATAAGCGGGAATCGTCAAATCCGGGATCGGGCTAATCTCGGTTAGGTGGCTGGCCACCGTGGCGCTATTGGCGGGCTTGCCTTCCGCTGCAAGCCGCGCGCCAATTGTGAAGATTTGCTTGTGCAGCGGGTCGTGAAAGTCCGCGGACTTGATGCGGTCAAGATAGGTCTCGAAAAGCTCATTCCGCGCCATGAAGGACGAACAAACGATGCGTTCGGCATCCAAGTTTGACGGAAGCGGCCTTTCCTCAGCTTGTTGAGGCTTGCCGTTCCCGCGCGCCGATTTCTTTTGCTCGAAGGTGCTCATGAGCGCACCCCATCAGCCGGGAACGCGCCGTGAACGTACTGTGCTAATTTTGTGCGGCTTTGTTCTGCAAAAATCCGCAAATTCCTGCAAAAGCTTGCGCAAATCCGTTGTTTTCGTTCGTTGATTTTGTTGGGCAAAGCGACATATGCCTTCCTATCCAGGAAGAGGCAGGCCGAGCCTGTCGCAAAGCGGCGGCGTGATGAGGTGGAGGCTGCTCCAGCACTTAGGGCAAAGCAGATTATGCCGGGTAACGAGCGACGAACACGAGACGCAAACTGCGGGAAGAACAAGGTCCGAAGAGTAGCGAAGGCTGGATGCTGCCAGGGCACGGATGCGGCCGAGCATTTTTGCCTCCAAGAAGAAAGTTCAGTCTCGTTTTGCAGATAATGGAAAGTGAAAGCGTTGACCAGCCCCAACATCTTCGATCGCCGCCTCATTAGGAGAAAGCTTGAGCGAGCCTCTGTCTCCCTTCCTAAAGCCGATTTTTTGATACGCCACGCCGCAACCGAGCTCGTTGACCGGGCCGCCGCGATCAAGCGAAGCTTTCAGCTGGCCGCGGATGTAGGTACCCCCAACGCCTTAGCTGGCCGGTTACTGAAGGAGGCGTTCCCCGGGACCGGCGTCATCTCAATAAGCGGATTGGCGCCCGCTAACACGGGTTCCGTCCCGCATGCTATCGGCAGCGAAGAGGTGTTGCCGCTGGAAGAAGGCGCCTTTGATTTGATAATATCCGCACTGTCGCTTCAGCTCGTTAACGATCTACCAGGCTCGCTAATCCAAATCCGGCGCGCGCTCCGGCCAGATGGTGTCTTTCTCGGCGCCATGCTGGGAGGCGATGCTCTGATCGAGCTTAGACAAGCCTTCATGCAGGCCGAGACTGAAACAACAGGAGGAGTATCACCGCGGGTTTTTCCAACAGCGGATGTCCGCGATCTGGGCGGCCTCCTGCAACGCGCGGGATTCTCTCTTCCGGTTACGGATTCGGAATGCCTTACCGTAACCTATCCCAATGCATTGCAACTTATGAAAGAGTTGAGGGCGATGGGTGGGAGTAACCCCCTTCTGGCCCGTTCGAGAAAATTTCTCCGGCGTGATACCTTCGCACGGGCGCTGAGCATTTATGCGGAGCGCTTTGGCGATCCAGGGGGCAAAGTGCGGGCGACCTTTGAAATCATTTACCTGTGCGGCTGGGCACCGCACGAAAGCCAGCAAAAGCCATTGAGGCCTGGGTCTGCAGCTGCGCGGCTGGCAGAATCGCTCGGCACCGAGGAGATTTCTGCTGGCGATAAGGCAAGCTTCCCCAGCAGCGCTAAAGGTCATAGCGAAAAAGCTCCGCCCCTCAAGTAAGGCGTGTGAAGTAGTCACTAAGAGTAAAAACGAACAAGACAACGATAAAGTATATACCTCCCGCTACCGCCAACCGAAACAAGACGTCTTTCTCTACCAGGCCCATGAAGAACAACAGGCCGATCATGCCCATAATGAAGGCGATAAGCATGTTGACCCCGGTATTCCAGTTATCCATTGGTAAGAAGGCTACCCAGATCGAAATCACCAGCAGAACCAAGTCAATCACAAGAATTGCCAGATTACGAAGGAAAAGATGACTGATGAGGTGCCAAGTTTTCTCGTTCATCCCGCGCGCCCCGGCAAATACAAGATTGGAAAGAGAAAGATCCAAACCGTGTCGACGAAGTGCCAATAAAGCCCAATAGGGACAAGATCGGGCTCGTGAAGAGGTGTCAGCCTTTTTATCAACCACGCGAAGCGAGCCACTATAACCACGCCGATGGACAGATGCAGCCCATGAACGGCGGTCATGATCCAGTATAATGCGAAGAAGATAGCTGCGCCGCGCTCCTTCACAGACAGATTTTGGTCGGGCCACAAATTGTGTTGCAAGTCTACGTAATATTCATAGCCCTTTATGCAGAGAAACGCGAAGCCCAAGGCCGCTGTCAATGCAAGGAATTTCCAGGTGAGGCCACGCAATCCGGCCCTGCCGCATTGAACTGCCATAATCATGGTAAAGCTGCTAATGAGAAGCACTGCTGTGTTTGTCGAGCCGGTAATAAGATCCGTTTCCCGTGCGGCGGCAAGGAAGCCTTCCGAGTTGTAGATACGGACAACGGTGTAGCATAGGAACATCCCGCTGAAGAACAGCATCTCGGTTCCAAGGAACATCCACATACCAAAGCTGGCAGCCTCCTGTTCCTGGCCCAGAGTATCCCACTGCTCGGACGGCGCGGGCTCTGCCGGGACTGTTAATTCCTGGATCTCTGTGACGCTCACGGCCCCGCTCCCTCCAACTGAGGTTGAGGCTCGGCCGCGTCTCCAATGTATTTGTATTGGTAGGGCTTCTTATCGACCACCGGCGGTTTCAGGAAGTTCTCCGTTGGGGGCGGAGAGGTGGTCTGCCATTCAAGCCCGGTCGCATCCCAGGGATTATTCGGTGCCTGGCGGTGCGTGAATAGTGACCAGGTCAAATACAAGATCGGCAGAAGATATGCCGCCGCCAGCACCGTCGCACCCGTCGACGACATGACATTCAAATATTGGAATTCCGGTGGATATACGTGGTAGCGCCTCGGCATACCAAGATAACCAAGAATGAATTGCGGGAAAAAGGTGAAATTGAATCCGAAAAACATCATGATCGCAGCAAACCGGGCCCATGATTCCGGGTACATTTTTCCCGTTATCTTTGGCCACCAAAAATGCAGCGCTGCATACAGAGCTGAGACCGAACCGCCAACCATGATATAGTGAAAGTGGGCGATGACAAAATACGTGTCGTGAACGTGGATATCAATGGGAATGCACGCCAGGAACAAGCCGGTTAATCCCCCGATCGTAAATAGGCCTACGAATCCCAGAGCATAAATCATTGGGGACTCAAAGGTAATCTGCCCTCTCCAAAGGGTGGTGGTCCAGTTGAAGACCTTGATTGCAGAGGGAACAGCTATGACGAAAGACAGCATTGAAAAGACGAGACCGGCATAGGCGGACATGCCCGACACGAACATATGGTGTCCCCAAACAAAGAATCCGATGACGGCCAGCGCCATAAGCGAGAAAACCATAAAGGTGTAGCCGAAAAGTTCCCGGCGCGCGAAACAGGCGATTACCTCTGAGACGACTCCCATCGCCGGAATGATCATAATATAAACTGCAGGGTGACTGTAGAACCAGAACATATGTTGAAAGAGAATTGGGTCGCCTCCATTCGCTGGATCGAAAATAGGTATGTTAAAAAAGCGCTCTGCCGACATAAGCAGTAGCGTAATGGCAAGCACCGGAGTGGCCAGGATAAACACGAGGCTTACCGTATACATTGACCAAACGAAAAGCGGCAGGCGGAACCAAGTCATTCCCTTGGTTCGAAGCAAATGTATCGTAGTTATAAAGTTGAGCCCGGTCGCGATCGAAGAGAACCCGGTGACGAAAACACCCGCAGCCGCAGCCGTGACATAGCCTGTTGCGTATTTGGAGGAATAAGGCACATAAAATGTCCAGCCGGTGTCCACCCCTCCCGCGACGAGCGCGTAAAGGACCCATGCTCCGCCAATAATATTCAGATACCAGCTGATTAGATTCAATTTCGGAAAGGCGACGTCCTTGGCGCCGATCATGAGCGGCAATAGAAAATTACCGAAGATGTTTGGGATGGAGGGGATCAAGAAAAACCAGACCATCACGACGCCGTGCAGCGTGAACAGCCGGTTGTAAGCCTCGTCACTAATGAAATTCCCTTGTGGAGTCATAAGCTCCAGCCGGATCACGGCCATCGCGCCACTTCCAACGAGGAAGAAGAATGTCACGGAAATTGCGTACAGAATGGCGATCCGCTTGTGATCAGTCGTAGTTAGCCAAGACCAAAGGCTTCGCGTATCAAGATAAGTGTGCTCCGGAGCCGGAAGCGCCCGTGGACGCGGTTCGCGCTGGCCGACTGCGATATCGGTCATCAGGATTTCCCTTGATTTTTGAGGGATCGGATGTAGGCGGTCAGCCGTAAGATCTGGCTGTCGCTAACAAGCCCCTTGAAACTCGGCATTATTGACTTGAAGCCAGCCACGACGTCCTTGTCCGGCTGCAAAATGGAATCGCGGATATATCCGTCGTCCGCAATTACGACCTGGCCATTGCTGAGATGAACTGGACTGCCGTAAACGCCATCGAGACGCGGAGCATGCACAGCAGATCTTGCGGCATGGCAGCCGGCGCAGCCTAAAGAGACGAAAAGCGCTTGGCCCTCTCTTGCCAGATTGTCGGCTTCGGGCTGCGCGCGCAGCCACTTCGCGAAATCCGCTTGCGACATCACGACAACGGTCCCGATCATGCGTGCGTGCTCGGTCCCGCAAAACTGAGCGCAGAAAATTTGATATTGGCCGAGGCGAGTTGCTTCAAACCATGTCTGAGTGTAGCGGCCAGGCACGACGTCCATTTTCATCCGGAAATTTGGGACGAAAAATGAGTGGATGACGTCCTCGGACGTCATAATAAGCTGCACAGGCACATGCACCGGTGCGTGTAACGTGTTTATTTCGCGCGCACCATTGGCGTGCTCGATCTTCCACATCCATTGCTTGCCCGCTACGTGAACCTGCATGGAATTGGGAGGAGCTACGAAGAGGTCCACCCGAACGGCCGCACTCCACCAGAACAGGAACATGGCAAGAAAAAAAATAGCTGTTGTCCATCCAATCTCAAATTCGTGAGAATAAAACTTGGCGATTGGCCCCCGCTTTGCTTGGGTTCCCTTCCGGTATCGCAAAGAGAAGACAACTATGAGTGTCACAACAATAGCAATAATGCCGATCGAAATTGCAACGAAGATGAGAAAAACGAAGTCCGTGTCCGCAGCGCGGGTCGCCGCTTCCTCAGGAAAGAGAATCATGACTGCAAACCCTTTTGCCGGAGCAGATAGCTAAACATAGCGGCGAGGGCAGCGATGGTCGCCAGCCCAAAGCCAGCGAGTACGTATTGGATGATGGTGCTATACGGACCATGCAAGGGATCGTGCCCATAGCAGAGAAGCCGGATGCCCTCCGCTAAGGCGGAAAGTTTGTTTTGCTGCGCGTCGGTGAGCGCGGCTTTCAGTTTACTCCCCTGTAAGTTCAGTCCGCCCAGGACGCTTGACACCCTGCCGTCACCAGTGAGCACTACCACCCCTACCGGGTGCGCGAATTCATCGCGTTCTGTGTCATAGACGGGCGTGTAGCCAAGCGCATGCGCCACACGGCCGATCGCAGCAGCATCGCCGTTCAAGAACTCCGCCGATTCAATCAGCTTGGGATAAGGGGCAAGATTAGCCGCCTCCATAGCCTTGGCGTCAGCGAGAGTATCCTTCGGGTTTATGCCGATAACGACAAAGGAGAAGTCTTTGCCCGCTTCCAGCCCCGTGGCCGAGAGTCCGGCAGCTGCGATCGCAAGGGTAGTCCCGCAAATGAAGCGGCAACTATAAGCAACGAGCACGAGCGCGGTAGGCCTGCCCCCAATCGCATCCCCGAGCGTCAGCCTTTTTCCTCCTGCTGAGACGAAACCCTCATCGAGAGGCAGGACAGCTCCAGCAGAAGGAGAGAAGCTCACCTCGCTCAGCTGCCGGGGACTGAGCCCAGCGTTGCAGTGGCCGCCCCATGTGAAAACAAGGATAAGGGATAGCACGGCGCTTCTCATCGCTGCCCTTCCTGCTCTTCCTCTCCGGCACCAAGCGCTTTTTCCATCGCCTGGCTGGCAACCTCATCGGCGGACTTGGTTTTGCTCACCGGCGGAATGGCAAGCGGTTCCAGTCCTTGCGTTCCGCGAGAAACCAGAATCTGCATCGCCCGCTCAATTGGGACATGCACAAGCCCCTCTGATTTGTCAGCCCAGGAGTAACCCTGCAGCCGCGCCATTTGGCTCTTCTTAAGATTTTCGAAATTCGCCAGGGGTGTTAGCGGGAGTTCAGGGGAGGGGAAATGCCGGGGCACCACCAGAGGCCTGGAGGGCAGGCTGTTTTCATAGAAGATGAAAACAAAGATCAGACAGAGAACACTGAAGACGAAGAAGCCCAAAGTGATAGCGAGGACGGTCCGCGTCCAAATCCATGGTGGCTCCATATGCATGGACTCGTCAGACATACCGCCGCCGCCTTCCATCCAGCAGATAGTTGCCCCAATATATTGCGGCGACGAGGGCTCCGATCATGGCTAAACCGAACACCGCCGCAAAGCCAAGGGGCAGCGGGCCGAGTATGGGTCCAAGCAGCCAAACGATGTGGGCAGCAACGCCGAAAAGAACCGAGATCCCAACCAGCCTTAATGCGAGTCCGCTCCTGCGAACGCTACCCCAGAATAGAGCGGCGATCGGAACAACAACTCCAAAGACAAGGGCGAGGACGATGGCAGCGTCCCAAATGCCCATGCGGGCAAGATACCACCGCGCCTGTTCGGGAAGATCGCCGTACCAGTATACGACAAGGGCCATGAAGGCGAAGTAGAAGACAGCGGCAGCGCCCGTCACCATGAACGCGGCGAGGTCGGCCCTTGCTTGAGGGTCTTCCACTTGGGGGGCGAAAAGCGCGGCAGCCGCAAGGGCCGCGAGGAGAGCTTCGATCGCCATTTCAGCGAAGAACTCGCTCGAAAGGAAGGGCGACCCCGTTGAGAAAATCCAATCGATCCCAAGAATGTAGTTCGATACCCCGAAGAACACGAGGCCCAGTCCAGCGGCAAACCTGCCGATAGTTCCCGTGACAACAAGGGCAGCCAAGACGTTCCAACCAGCGATAGCGACTGTCGAGCGCCCCCAATACAGTACGGGGTTGAGGTAGGCTTGTTGTGTCGCAGGCGGTACCGATTCCGGGGAAGCTGCCCAAGGATAGATTTCAGCCAGATTGACGGCGATTGCGATCCAGAAGACTGCGACAAGAGGAGCACCCCACGAAAAGGATCGCAGAAAAGGCCCAAACGCGCGTCCCCAAGTGGTCGAGGTCAGCGTATGGATCAGGAGCAAGGCCACGCTGCCGAGGACAATCTGGCTGAACACGCTCAAGGCTATGAGCCAGCCTCGTGCTGAGGACACTGGGAAAAGGAAAAACAAAACGATGGTTGCGATGCCAGCCATAACGAAAACAGCTGCGGCAGCTTCGCGGGGAATGCGAAGACGCGTTTCAGCCGCATTTGCAGGGGCAACCGAGCTCATCGTAGCTTCTCCGCGGCTTCAGGCACCATGGCAAGTTCAGTGCCGTGGGAGACCTGTAGAGCCCTGATGTAGGCTGCGATCGCCCAGCGGTCGGAAGCGCTGACCCGATCGGCGTAGGAGTACATGACTCCATAACCTTGCGTCTGAACGTTGAAAAAGTGCCTAACGCTAGCATGACGAAGACGCGCTATATTCAACGGGGGCGGATGTGGAAACCCGCGTTGGACAACGATGCCGTCACCGTCTCCATAAAAGCCATGACAGGGCGTGCAGTAAGTGTTGAACTCATCGCGGCCGCGCTCAAGTAGCGCAAGTGTTACTGCTGGTGGCGACGCGGCTGCAGCTTCCAGCTCCAGCTCCCCTTGAGCGACCGTTCCCGCTGGTATGGGACGCGCGGAGCTTCCATCAGGCCAAAATCTTGAGGGCGCGTAAGGAATGTATTTTGGCTGCAGCCACATATTGATCTCACCGCATCCCGTGAGCAACAGGGGTGCGAGTAAGACGAGCCACTTCATCGGAGCATCTCCTCTATGGTGATAGCGCCTTCACGATCGAGAAGCATGCGAAGCTGCAGCCGGATGCTTTCATCCGCTGTCGCATTTACGATGAGAAAAAAACGGTCCGAGCTGGCGCGTTCGATGCCCTGTAGCGCGAAGAGAGGGTGATAGAGACTGGGCAGCTTGCAATAGATAAGAAAGAGGATGAACCCGGCCAATGCAGCGACGAGGAATCCAGCCTCGAACGGAAACAGGACGAAGACAGGCCAACTGTTATAAGGGCGTCCCCCGGAATCAATGGGGTACGCGTAGCTTGCGCTAAACCACTCGACCCCATAGGCGATGCCTGCAGTTAGGAGTGCTGCCCCTGCCATGAGCGTCCGAATGGGGGGGCCGTGCAGTTTAAGAATTTGCTCAAGCTTTTCCACCCGAAAGGGTGTTAGGGCATCGTCAGGGGGAAAGCCCGCCGATCTTAGCTTGTCAGCCCCACTGATGGCGGCCTCGGGTGTCTCGAAGGCTGCGACAAGCCAAGTCATGACTTCATCTCCGCGCGCCGCAACTCTTGTAACTCCTTGATGGAGATTACCGGCATCAACCGCGCAAAGATGAGGAATAGGAAAGCAAAGAAAAAAACCGGGGTGAAAATGAACAGCCAGTCGGCAAATCTAGTCATAAAAACACGGTTCATGCTCGACAGGTAACCCTGACTGAGCGTTCCCCAAATCAAGCGAATACCATCGATCCATAAGCCAGTAGCGATAAGAACGGAGATCAAGAAATTTAGGAGTATGCTCCGCCGGATCCCTGGGAACCAAAAGAGCTGCGGCAGAAAGACAGAGAATGAAAGCTCAACCCATGTAAGCGGAGCGTAAGGCCCGTTGAATAGGAAGGACACGGACTTGCGGCCCGCGGTTGTGCCCACATAGAGGGAAGTAAACCATTCAGTGGCGAGAAAAAAACCGAATACGAGGGAGGAGACCAGCATCAGCTGCGCCATCATGTCGAAATGGCGGGGTGTAATCAGCGCATGCAGCCGGTATCCCCACCTCACCGCCGCGGCTACCACAACCAGCATGGCCAAGCCGCAATAAAGCGAAGCGATAACGAAGCCGGGTGGCAGCAGGGATGTTTGCCAGCCCGGCATTATACTGGCTGCGAAGTCCAGGCCCACGATGGAATGCACCGACACCGCGAGCGGTATGGCGAGACCCGCCATCGTCACCATGAACGTCTGATAGATTGGCCAATGGCGGGCCGAACCATGCCACCCGATGGCGAGCACCCCGTAGAAGATCTTTGCGGGGCGGGTATGAGCGCGATCCCTGATGGCAGCGATGTCGGGGATCATGCTCGCATACCAAAATACGATCGAGAATATCATGTAGCTTAAAATCGCCCAGAAATCCCAGACGAGCGCACTTCGCCACTGCGGCCAAAGTCCCATCGTGTTGGGATAGGGCGCCAACCAATAAAAATACAAAGGCCGGCCTAGATGGATGATGGGGAATATGCCGGCGATGACGAGTGCGAAAACCGTCATCGTCACTGCCAGCCTGCCTATGGAAGCGCGCCACGGCTGCCGTGTGACGGTCAAGATCGCGTAAATCAGTAGGCCCGCGTTACCGATTGAGACCCACCAGACGTAATCGGCGATGGCAACACCCCAGACGACGCTGGTATTTAGCCCCCATATTCCAAGGCCCTGAATAAATATCCAGAAGATGTCGGCTGCAAAAGCACCGGTGCCTGCCAGGGCGATCAATAAGGCTAGATACCACCCCAATCCCGTCTTTCCAAAGATGCGCGCCGCGGCGAGCTCGACCGGCGTGCCTTCCCTGAAGCTCGTGGGCACATAGCGGGCTTCCTGGGGTTCGGCCTCAACGCGGGGCTCAATCTCGAGGCTGGTGGCGCTCATCCCTCAGTCCTCTCAAGAGCGGGATTGGGATTATTGACGCGGGCTAGATATGTGGTACGCGGCCTCGTGCCGAGATGCCCAAGCAGCGCAAAATGCTGCGGCTCGGTTTGGAGCTGGGCGACTACCGAGCCGCTCTTTTTCAGATCACCGAAATGAATAGCCCGCGTTGGGCACGCCGCTTGGCAGGCGGTAACAACCTCACCCTCTCTGATCTCCCTGTTCTCTACTGCTGCCGAGTGCTGCGCGCGTGCGATGCGCTGAATGCAATAGGTGCACTTTTCCATCACTCCGCGGGAGCGAATGGTGACTTCCGGATTTTTTTGCGCTCGTAGAACTTCCGCGCCGAGATCCTTGTATTCCTGCCCCATCGCATAGGCGAAAAAGTTGAAACGCCTCACTTTGTATGGACAATTGGCTTCGCAAAAGCGGGTTCCTATACACCGGTTGTAAACCTGAAGATTGAGGCCTTGGCTGTCGTGAACGGAGGCTTCGACAGGGCAGACGGGTTCACAGGGTGCATGCTCGCAGTGCATGCAAGGCACTGGTTCGAACCCTGCTATGCGCGGCTGTCCCGATGGCGGCTTCGTCCCCTGATAATCGTCGATGCGAAGCCAGTGCATGATCCGGCCATTGGCGATTTCTTCCGGACCTACTACCGGCACATTGTTTTCAGCCTGACATGCGATCACGCAGGCGTTGCAACCAATGCAAACGGAATTGTCGATGACCATGCCCCAAGCGGGCTCAATGAACGGCCATTTCGGAAGAAGTGAGGGCTGGCTAACCTGTTCCTTCTTCAGGTTCGCTTGCTCGAAGTCAGCCAGCTTGAAGATCGGATATAAGTCATCGGTCGAGCTATCGAGCTTTGTTATTGCGGTCGCAAAGACTGCCTGGCTTTTGGAAGGAAGGCGATCTATCGTAATCCCCTCAACTACCCATGGCGCGGATGTATCGCGCAGTGCGTACCCGTTTCCACCAAGGCCGGTGCCGATCGCGCCAGCTATCCAGCGGCCGTATCCCAAAGTAAGGCTGGCGACCCCGTCAGCATGGCCTTCCTGTACCTGGAGGACGATGTCCGTGTGCCGCGATCCATGATTGATGCGGACATTGTCACCGGCCGCCAGGCCTAGCTTTGCTGCGTATGCCGCATTCATACGAAGCGCATTGCCCCAAACCTGCTTCGTCAGTGGCTTCGGGCATTCCTGCAGCCAGGGGTTTTCTGCATATGTGCCGTCCCATATTGTGGGGTCGGCCGTTAGGATCAGTACCGTGCCTTTTGCGGGCGGTTCCAGCTTTACTTCAGGCAGCTTCGGCGACCCGGTCTCCACCGGCTTCGCCGCCGTCCCCTCGATGACGCCCTCTTCCAGGCTCCTGCGCCAATGTTCTTCGAAGGCGCCTCCTTCCCAATGGTCACGCCAGGTTTCCCTGACAATTGCATAGGAAGAGGGGGAGATGGTTCCGCCTAACATAGCGAGCACGTCGTGCGCCGTCCTTGTGTCGTACATAGGCAGGATAAGCGGCTGCACGATGCTTGCAGTTCCATCGAGTGCCCGAAGGTCTGACCAGCTCTCGAGTGAATGCGATGCCGGCAGGACCCACTCGGAAAGATTGGCCGTTTCGTCGATGGTCTGGCCAAAATAAAAACTGTGCTTCGCTTTTATCAGGGCAGTCGCGAAATCGAGATCTGCGGGTGCGTCGTACACAGGGTTGCAGTCGAGGACGAAGAGGCTTTGTACACGTCCCTGCCTCAAGTCTTCGGTAAGCTCTGGCAGCCCGGGTTGCTGCGCGCTTCCTGCGACGGGGTCTATATAGTTAATGGGGGCATTGAGTCTGGCATTGATCCAATGAACAAGCTCTAATGAGCTCTCCGTCAGCACTGGTCCACCAAGGACCAGAGCGCGCCCCGGATGAGAGCGAAGGTCCCGAATAACTGCGTCAGCGAACAGCGACAGTTCGCCCGTCAATTCAGGATTGAGAACCGCGCCGCCTAACGCGAATGCAATCGCGCAAGCAACCCGGGCCATATCCCCAGGTGTTATTGACAGGACATTGTCGGCATTCGCGCCAGTGAGAGTGGGGATGGACTCCAGCGCATAAAGCCTGAGCATCTCCGTGGTGCCACGCCTTATTCTCCTCCGATCACTGAATTCCCTACCCAAGGGAATTTGCTGAGGGCCCGCGTCCAGAAACCGCGAGTCGAGGCTTAGCACTACATCCGCGCCGGCGATCCGCGGAAGCACGTCCAAAGGTTTACCAAAAGCAGCTGTAGTGGAAGCATGCGGCTGGGTCTCCAGCGTTTCATAGGCATGCCACACCATCTGAGGGTAGATCGTTTGGAGCGTTTTCAACTGCCTCACCAGAGTAGGTGAAGTCACCTTCCCGGTAAGTATCCGAAGGCCAGCACCTTTATCCTGGCTGTGTCCGATAGCTATGTCAGCCCAAGCGGTGAAAAAGTCTTCCCAGGAGCGGATTTCCTTATTCACAAGGACGGCCTGAACACGCTCCGGATTATAGAGGTTGTATATTTCGGCTTCGAGGAAGACGTCAGTTGAGCCGAGGCTGCCGGGATGGCGCGGATTACCTTCTATTTTGGTGGGCCGGCCTTCATACGAGACAACGAGCACGCCCCGTCCATAACCGGAAAGTGCAAGGGTTGAGGCAAACTGAAGCGGGATGCCTGGAACGACCCCTTTCGGCATCTCCACATAGGGCACGATCTGCTCAGGAGGTTTTCCGCATCCTGAAGCGGCCAGAGCCATGCCTGTCCCCAAAAGCTTCAACGCTTCGCGGCGGCGCAACCCGCCCTGGGGGCGCTGGGAAGGCTCAGGGGCGACGAGCGAGGAGCCGGAATGGGGAACCCTTAGCGATGGCATATTGAGCACTCTATGAGCCTACGGGGATCTATGTGTCTGGCCCTCATGAAATCAGCGCCGAGCTCTGCCTGGTTCGGCGGCGGCTGCCAGCTCATGTTGTAGATTTGGTCGTGTGGTCTCAAAACAGGCGCCGGATCGCGATGGCAGCCAACGCACCAGCCCATGGTCAGTTGCGCGACTTGTTGTGTGAGCGCCATTTCGTCCACGCGGCCATGGCAGGTGCTGCACCCGACGCCCTTGGCGATATGAACGGCGTGGTTGAAGTAGACGTACCACGGCAGGCGGTAGACTCGATTCCAATGGATGGGCTCATGATTGGCGAGGCTCTCACGGACAGGAGCGAGCATTTCCGCGTTCCTCCAGATCTGTGAGTGGCATGTCATGCAGATATGAGTGGCGGGCAGCCCCGCGAAGGAGGAAGTCTCGACCGAGGTGTGACAGTAGAGACAGGCGATACCCATCTCTCGTGCGTGATGCCGATGACTGAAGGGAATAGGCTGCTTCCAAGGGATGCCCTCGCCGGTGACGTAGGCTGAATTCATGACGCCGTATGTGATGGCTATCGATGCGAATGGCAGCAACGCTCCTGCGACCAGAACATAGCGCGCGATGACATTCGCCCGTGGCCGGAATATCTGCATTGCGGAGGCTTGGCCGGCTGGTGAAGCAACGAAAACGTACGGGAAAATAATAGCATTTGCGGCAGATATGTTCCTGGGCTTGGCAGCTTTACTCCTCCGGCTGCGGTAATCGTCATCCAGTGGTTCACCAAATACTTAAGTTTAAGCGAACGAGAGACCCATCGAAATGAATGTTACGGTCATGTTGCCTAGGCTGTTTGAAAATTCAGGGCTTCACAGACCAGATACGGTATGGATCCCCGAAGGAACCGCAATGGCCGGGAGGTATTGCCCCAACACAGAAACTCTCCCAGGCGGGTGCCATGAAAGCAGTGCGGATACATAAGTTCGGAGGGCCCGAAGTCTTAACGATCGATGACGTTCCTGTTCCCGAGCCTAAGAGCGGCGAGGCTTTGGTGAGGGTGGGGGCCGCAAGCGTCAATCCTGTGGACTACAAGATCAGATCCGGGAAATTCCCACCCGTGCGAGAGAAGGACTTGCCGATAACGCTTGGCCGGGACCTGGCGGGGAAGGTTGAGAAATGCGGGACGGATAGCGGCCTGAAGGAAGGAACCAGCATTATTGCCCTGCTCGGTTGGGATCGTGGCAGCTATGCCGAATACGTCATTGTCAGGGATGGCGAAGCCGCAACAAAGCCGGATCGCCTCAGCGATGAGGAAGGAGCCGCGATCCCGCTGGCAGGGCTAACCGCTTGGCAAGGCCTTTTCGATCATGGCGGACTTGAGAAGGGGCAGCGCGTGCTCATTCATGGGAGTGCCGGAGGCGTCGGGCATTTCGCGATACAATTCGCCAGGTGGAAAGGCGCGAACATCGCCGCGACCGCGTCACACAAGGACTTGGACTTCGTACGTACCCTCGGCGCACAAGAGGCAATCGATTACAAAAACGAACAATTCGAAGAGAAGGTTCATGATGTGGACCTTGTCTTCGATCTCGTAGGAGGGGAAACGCAAGCGCGCTCTCTGGCCGTTCTGAAGCCCGGGGGGATATTGGTTTCTACCCTGCAAGCGCCCGACAAAGAAAAGCTACGTCAACACGGCGTAAGGGGAACGAACTACATGGCGAAGCCGAACAGCGCAGAGCTGGCCGATATTTGCAGGCCCATTTCTATGGGTAAAGTGAACCCGGTGATCTCGGGGAGATTTCCGTTGCGTGATGCCGCCCAGGCGCAGGAAAAACTGGAGCAGGGCCACGTCGTCGGGAAAATTGTCCTTGATTGCCGCGTCTGAGAAGCTCTGGCGTTCTATTGGAGGTCTTCGCAAAGCCGGATTGCGGCTTTCGTCAGAACGCCGTTGGCGCGGCGCAGCTCCTCCAAAATTGTAAAATGATCGGCTGCTGGAACCGGGATGAGACTGCAGGGGGCGTGGGACTCTGCGCGTTTCCGGTGGAAGCGGCGGCTATTCTCAACGAGAGCAGGAAGCTCAGCCGTGCCATACGCAATCGCCATCGGCTTCGGAACCGGCGGCAGACGCATCGGAGAGAGTGACGCGATCTCTTCGTCCGCGAGCTTCAGCTTTTCATTGATGTAGGTGTCGCGAAGCGGGCCGAGCTCATAGATGCCCGAAATGGCGAGAGCCGCGCTCACTGATCCATGGTCCAGCAGCATCGCCGCAAGATGCCCGCCTGCCGACCAGCCTGACAGGATGAGCGTTCCTTTTATGCCGTGTTCGTGGCGGTGTCCGGCAAACCAGTCGAGCGAACCGCGCAGTTCGTCAACGATCCCGGTGAGCGATTTGCCGGGTGCAAGGGTGTAGCCGGGCAGTGCGAAAGACCACCCATGAGCCGCAACTCCCTCGGCTAGGCAGGAGAAGGTATCCTTGCTGCGCATTTGCCAATAGCCGCCATGAATGTGAATGAGACAGGGCTTCTTGGGGTCGCTCGCGGGAAAGAGGTCCCAACGCTGCCGATCCCCTGGCCCGTACGCGCAGCCAAGATGACCCGGATGCCTCTCCCGCCAAACGGCCGAAGCTGCCTCCCACGCGGCAACGAGTTCCGCGCTTCCCCTGACTGCTGCGCTATTGTTGTAAAGCGCATCGCGCTCTACCTGCGACAGCTCTCCCCAATCCCTCATTTTGTGCGCCCCTTCTCCCGCGGTTAGCCCTCTTGATGCCTAGCGGCATAGCCGGCATTTGACAGCCTGGCGAAGCCGGGTTGAAATCCCATTGCGGCCGCTCCGGGAACTTCCATGACAATGACAAGAATGCAGACATTGAAGGAATTGGAGAAGAAGATTCTCTGGCTTTCCTGCTGGATGATCCACAACGCCAATCATCTGCGCGAAAAACCGGATGGCCTAAAGGTTGGCGGGCACCAGGCGTCATGTGCATCCATGGTCTCGATCATGACCGCCCTCTATTTCTCGATTTTGCGCCCTCAGGACCGTGTCGCGGTCAAGCCTCATGCTTCGCCGGTCTTTCATGCCATCCAATATCTGGCTGGAAACCAGACGAGGGAAAAGCTAGAGGCCTTTCGCGGCTTTGGCGGTGCGCAGTCTTATCCAAGCCGCACGAAGGATACCGGCGACGTCGATTTCTCGACCGGGTCTGTCGGGCTCGGGGTGGCGATAACGGCATTCGCTTCGCTAATCCAGGACTATGTCCGCGCAAAGGGATGGGACGGCGGCCGGCCGGAGGGGCGGATGATCGCACTTGCCGGAGATGCAGAACTCGACGAGGGCAATGTCTACGAATGCCTGCAGGAAGGCTGGAAGCACGGCCTGCGCAATACGTGGTGGATTATCGACTACAACCGCCAGAGCCTGGACGGCGTGGTTCGCGAGGGCCTTTACGACCGTATCGAGGCCAGTTTTCGTGCTTTTGGCTGGGAGGTCGTGCGTATCAAACACGGCGCGCTGCAGGAGGCTGCGTTTGCGGAGCCCGGCGGTGAGGCGCTGCGCCGCTGGATCGACAGTTGCCCAAACCCGCTTTACTCGGCGCTTGTTTTCCAGGGCGGGGCGGCATGGCGCCGAAGGCTCATGGACGAGATTGGCGATCAAGGCCCCGTAAGTGCGCTGCTTGAACGCAGGACCGATCGCGAACTGCAGGAACTTATGGTCAACCTTGGCGGTCACTGCCTCGAAACGCTTTGCAACGCCTTTGCCGCAATCGACCACGACCGCCCGGTTGTTTTCATCGCCTATACGATCAAAGGATGGGGAACTCCCCTCGCTGGGCATAAGGACAATCACGCAGGTATCATGACCAAAGTTCAGATGGAAGATTTTCAGACCGCAATGGGGGTCCCGAAGGGGCAAGAATGGGATCCGGCAGCAGGGCTTGAGATCGCGGAAGCGGATCTGGCCGGTGCTGTTGCAGCAACACCGTTTTTTGCGAAAGGCACGCGGCGCTTCACGGATGCAAAGGTAGCCACTCCTGGCCCCGTTCTCCTCGAGGACAAGGAGATCTCAACGCAGACCGCTTTCGGCAAAATTCTGGAAACCTATGCCAAGAAGGGCGGAGCGCTTGCTGAAAGAATAGTCACCACATCGCCCGACGTGACGGTTTCAACCAACCTAGGGCCGTGGGTCAACCGCCGGGGCCTCTTCGACAATAGCGAGATTGCCGATACATTTCGCCAAGAAAACGTACCTTCGGCACAGAAGTGGTTTTTCGGCCCCAAGGGTCAGCATATCGAACTCGGCATCGCCGAAATGAACCTTTTTCTTCTTCTGGCAGCAGCGGGCCTGAGCCATTCCCTATTTGGTGCGCGCCTTTTGCCGGTAGGGACGTTGTACGATCCCTTCATCTCTAGAGGCTTGGATGCCCTCAATTATGCTTGCTACCAGGATGCGCGCTTTATACTTGTGGCCACGCCTTCCGGCGTGACCTTGTCACCGGAAGGCGGAGCGCATCAGTCAATCGCAGCGCCGCTGATTGGCCTTTCGCAAGATGGCCTCATTTCCTTCGAGCCGGCGTATGCCGATGAGCTTGGAATTATCCTCGATTGGGCCTTCGATTACATCCAGCAGGAGAAGGCAGTCACTAAGCCGGGTCAGGAGGGTGGCGGTTCAGTCTATCTGAGATTGACGACACGAACGCTAGAACAACCAGCAGGCAGAGCCTCCGCGGAATTCGGCAAGTCCGTCATCGAAGGCGCCTATTGGTGGCGCGAGCCGGGACCTAACGCCGATGCCGTCATCATCTACCAGGGCTGCGTCGCGCCCGAGGCACTTGAAGCGGCTGGCCGCATTGGCGACGCTAGGCGCGACGTCGGTGTATTGGCAGTCACCTCGGCCGATCGGCTATACACCGGCTGGAAAAACTCGCAATACGGGCCCGAGGGTCGAAGAGGAAAGCTTAGTTACATCGAGCAGCTGCTCTCGCGACTGCCCCGTCATGCCACGCTTATCACCGCAATCGACGGTCACCCTGCCACTCTTGCCTGGCTCGGAGGCGTTTGCGGGCACAAGACGGAAGCTTTAGGCGTCGAACATTTTGGTCAGACCGGAACGATCCAAGATCTTTACCGCCATTATGGCATCGACGCAGATGGCATCGCGGCAGCCGCAGAACGGGCCGCACCCGGGCGGCCCATCCGGCATCTTCGCGCGGTTTAGCTCAGTGGCTCACCGTAAGAAGTAATAAGCGACGGCCGCAGCGATGGCGGCTCCAGCGACCGCCCAGGGCAACCATGCAGTTGCTGGCCTTTCGGCTGCGGCGACTTCGGCCGGAGCTGGCGCAACAATTTCTCCAAAGCGCGTAAAGAATTGGCCGGCGAGCAGATTCGCAGTACCCTGGATAAGTCTTGATCCGAGCTGCGCGAACTTGCCGGTCACATCTGCGTCCACGTCATAAGTCAATTTCGTGCCAACACCATTCGGCAACAAGCGTACGCGCGCGCTGCCTTTGGCGGTACCCATACTGCCGGCGTTGCCGCGTCCGGAAAGCGTGTAACCGTGCGGCGGATCGAGATCGGAAAGCTGCACCTCGCCGTTGAACAGAGCTTTGACGGGGCCGATCTTTGTTTCGATCGTAGCCCTGAACGAATTTTCGCCGATACGTTCTAGGCTCTTGCAACCGGGGATAGACTGGCGCAAGATCTCAGGATCGTTCAGCGCTTGCCAGACCTTCTGCGGGTCCGCCGCAATATTTTGTTCCCCGGTAATTTTCATCGTGGGAGATCCCTGACGCTGGTTGTCCAATCCCGCTTACTTGTAAACGCTTGTAAGGGCAACTAGGCACGCGGTGTGCCTGTGGTCCGAAAGCGTTATGCCCAGATCGGTAAGCAAAATCCAACGCCGGGCGTGAGAGGCCCGGCTGGTCTACGAAACCAATGCTTCGCTCTCGCCAGCACGAGTGCCTACCGGCCTTCTTTGTTGTCTCCAGGCAAGAAGGCCCCAAAACACAATGCTCAGCCCAAGTACAGCCGGCAAGATAAACATTGCGCGCTGCAATCCTGCCTGCGGCATAGTCGCGTTGTGGCTCCAGTCGGAGACTAGGCCAACGATCGCAGGGCTCCAAAAATCGCCGAACATATGGATGACGAAGATGGAGGCAGCCATTGCGCTCGCCCTCAATGCGGTTGGCACGCTCTCCAGCAACAGGGTGGTGATGGGGCCCATCGGCAAGAAGAGTAAAAACATCGCCGCTGCCAGGCTTGCGGTTGAAGCCGTTGTCCCCCCTTCGATCAGCGCCAAGATCACAAAAGGCACCGCTACCGCCACCGACGCCGTCAGCAGGAGCGCGTAGCCAGCTCGCGCTTTCCTTCGCCAAGCGGTCGCCGCGAAACCGCCGATGAGTGTGCCAAAGAGGCCGGCGACAGCGAGAACCCCGCCGAAAAAGTGGTCCGCAGCGCTGAGATCGAGCCCGTTTACACGGTTGAGGAAAGTTGGCCCCCACGCTCCGAATGCACCGAGGGCGAAGGCGTATGCCGTATTGCCAAGGAGTACAAGAGTGAAATCGCCTATGCGGAATAAGCGCAAGTACGCAGTGAGCCCCGGCTTCGCGACGGAAGTGGAGACTGCGGCGCCCGGCAACCCGGCACTCTCTCGGAAGGGTTCACGCAAGAACTGCAGCGCCAAGACAAGCAGCAGACCGGGCGCCCCTGCCCATAGAAAACCGATGCGCCACCCGCCATGCTCCACGGCGAACCCGCCGAGCAAGTATCCGAGCGCAGATCCTAAAGGAATTGCGGCGTAAAAAATCGTAAGAGCGTTGTTTCTTTTTTCCGCCGGAAACAGATCCGCCAGCCACGCCGGCGCCAAGACCGAGTAGCTGGCTTCCCCGAGGCCGACCAGCAGCCGGCAGGCAAGGAGGGTAGAATATTGATGGGAGAACCCGCTCAGGATTGTCCCCAAACTCCAGACGGCTACGCCAAAACCGATCAAAGGCTTGCGCCGCCAACGGTCGCCTAAATATCCAAAGAGCGGTGCGGTCGCGAAATAGCCAATCATAAAAGTGGAAGTCAGCCATCCGATCTGGCCATCGGAAAGCTGAAGTTCCGACTTGATCGGTGGCACCAGTGACGCCAATACGAACCTGTCCAGGTAGTTGAACAGATTGAGCCCCGTCAAAAAGACCAGGCCCAAATAGAGACTGGTTGTGCTCCTCATCCGCATGCTCTAATGGGCCACAAACGGGCCGAATGCAGACATGGGGAGGATTTCTTAGCGGGGAGGGAGCGGGCGAGCTGGCTCGCCGCCGTCGCCAGAAGTTTTGCCCTGGCTTTTACGCACCGCAGCACCGGCTGCCTCCGCATTCCGGACATCTTCGTCAGCCCCCGGGTCATAGCCTGTGATCAGGCGCGCACCTTGTTGATAGGTGAGATAGCTCCAAAGCCAGCTCAACGCCACTGCGAAGCGGTTTCTGAGGCCGATCAAAAAGTAGATATGCGCGGCGCCCCAGAACAACCAGCCAATCCTGCCGGTAAGGCTAATCGACCCGATCTTGACGACGGCAGCGTCGCGTCCAATGGTGGCCAAATCTCCTTCGTGGCGGTAGCGGAAAGGTTTAATCTCTTTCCCGGCTATAATCGCTGCGATTTTCTTCCCCGCATAATCGCCCATCTGTTTGGCCGCGGGCGCAATACCGGGGACAGGCTTGTTATCGGGACTGTGAACGGAAGCCGTATCCCCAATCGCGAAGATGTTCGGGTAATCCGGGAGGGATAAATCTTCTTGCACTTCGATTCGGCCAGCGCGGTCGGCTTTGACGCCGAGCCAGTTCGCCGCCGGGGATGCTACTACGCCCGCCGCCCAAACTACGGTGCCAGCTTCGATAAATCCCTTTGCCGTGTCGACCCCTGCCTCGGTGCAAGCGGTCACCATTGTTGAAGTCCGGACCTTGACACCCATCTGGGTCAGCGCGCGGTGCGCATAGCTGCTCAAATTCTCGGGCAAATGCGGGAGAATTCGTGGGCCGGCCTCGATCAAGATAACGTCCGCATCTTCGGGATTGATGTGCCGGAAATCCATACGAAGTGATTCGCGGGCAATGGATGCGATCGCGCCTGCCATTTCAACGCCAGTGGGCCCTCCGCCCACGATCGCGAAAGTAAGAAAGCGGCGGCGTTCTTCCTCGCTATGGGCCAGCTCCGCCTTCTCGAAGCCGAGAAGCATGTTCCGCCTAATCAGAGTGGCGTCCTCAATAGTTTTCAGCCCAGGAGCGACGGCGGCCCAATCCGGGTGACCAAAATAAGAGTGGGTCGCACCGCTGGCTAGAACGAGATAATCGAATGGGAAAGCCTCTGAACCCGCAAAGACAGTTCTTGCTTTGGAATCCACGCCTGTAACCTCAGCGAGAAGGACGGTGACATTCGGCTGATGCCGGAAAAGTCTCCTTATTGGCCAGGCTATGTCCGCAGGGGATAAGGCTGCAGTCGCAACCTGGTAGAGCAGCGGCTGGAAACAATGATAGTTGTGCCGATCGAGAATGGTGATGTCGACGGGGGCATTGCGCAGTGCATAGGCAGCGCTAAGTCCGCCGAAGCCAGCCCCTACAATGACGACCTTGGCTCTGCCGGGGTGCGCAGATTTGTGGACTTGCTTTGCGTTGCTATCAAGCTGTGGCGTGAAGCGTTGTGTAGAAACCACAATACACTCTTCGATTGCTGGCTGATTTGCAGTCAATGCCTGAGTGGCAGCATGGTTCACAACTCCATTAGCCATCATCTTAGCACGAGCATGAGTTGTACTGTCAGGCCTACGATTGCGGCGCGCTCTCGTTTGCGCTATGGACAAGCGGTGCACAACTGCAGTCAGCTTAAAAAAAATGACCCGAATCGCAGCATGACTTGCAAAAGGAAGTGCTATTGAAGCGCGAAGGCTTGACTATGCGATTGAGACAGGCTGCGATTGCGGCTTTGGTTATGCTTCTCCCAGCCGCGGCAAATGCCGCACAGAGCTGCGATGCGCGGGCTTTTGGCGTGCAAATCGACCAAACTGCGCAGGCCTTGAGAACCCTCAATCGCGATAGCGAAACGCGCTTTCATGAGCGGTTGCAGGCGCTTGCCAAGCTGCATGGATGGACTGAGGCCCAGATCGCCGATAAGGCGGCTGCGGCGATGGATGATGGCAAGCTTGAGAATTTCAACACCGAGATTGAGGAGCTTGTAGCCCAGCTGGACGGGCTGAGTGCAACTCCCAATAATCAAATCTCCTGCGCCCGTCTTGACGAACTAAAGTCCGTCCAGGCAAGGCTTGTTGCAGTGATGGGACAGAAGTCCGGCTTCATCCTCGCGCAACTGGAGGTAGAGGGCGGTAGACCCGCGGCAGCCCCCTACGCTCAGCCGCCATTGAATATTGCAAAATCAGATCGCCTGTCTCCTGCTACGGAGAGCACCGAACAGCCCAAGGCTGCCGAACAACCTAAAAATGAGCAAAGTGCATCAGCTGAACAACCCTGGTCAGTCAATATTGCGAGAACGCCACAACCTGGACCCCAGCAACCTGCCGAGCGCTGGGCTGCAGCTCCATCTGCTCAGACCAGGAATTCGCTTCAATTCAGGCCAGAGCCAGCGGCGCCAAAATCTAGCGACCGGGTCGCGGCTCTGGCGCCCGCCCCTTCCGATGCGTCTGCACCGCCGCCTGTACCGGCGGGATACACCGAGGAGGAAATCCGGGAGGCAGGCAAAGGCGTGTTCGGAGCGCTTACTTCTGAGTTTGCCATCGTCATTAATCACGCGTTCAAGACCTTTGGGATGCCTAATGCCTATATCGTCGGAGACGAAGGCGGAGGTGCCTTTCTTGCCGGGCTCAGATATGGCGATGGAAAGCTTTTCACCCGGTTGAATGGGGCGGAATCCACCCCAACTCCGATCTATTGGCAGGGGCCTTCGCTAGGTGCTGACATTGGCGCGACCGGCTCACATACCCTCTTCCTGGTCTACAATCTCGACGGTGTGAACACTTTATACCGCCGCTTCCCTGGAATTGACGGGGCGGCCTATGTCGCGGGCGGGTTCGGGATGACTGTTTATAAGAGCGGGAATACGTTAATAGTCCCGATCAGGACCGGGCTAGGTCTGCGCCTTGGCGCGAGCATCGCCTATCTGAAGTTCACACAGCGCGCCAGTCTAAATCCATTCTGATCCTACCTTCCCAGGCTCGGCCCTTCAAAGGACGGCCCCATCTTCACCCATAAAGCCGGAGTAAGGCGAAGTGCCGCGTAGGGCTGAGTTTCCCCTTTCGCCCGGGGAGTTTGTGGCGCTCATCGCGCTCCTGATGGCGCTCACAGCGCTTTCGGTGGACATTATGCTGCCGGCACTGCCCGCGATTGGCCAAGCGCTCGGCGTCGGCAATGCGAACGATCGCCAGCTCGTTTTAACATTCTATCTTCTGGGCTTCGCTGGGGGCCAGCTCATCTTCGGACCCCTTTCGGACCGCTTTGGCAGGCGTCCGCCAATATTTTTCGGACTCGTTCTATACCTTTGCGCCACGATTAGCGCAGTGGCTTCAGGCTCTTTTACCGGTTTGCTGGTGTCCCGTGCTTTTCAAGGGCTTGGCGCGGCCGCACCCCGCGTGATCGCGATGGCTATCGTGCGCGATCGCTTTGAGGGGCGCGAGATGGCTCGGACGATGTCTTTTATCACGATGGTTTTTGTTATAGTGCCAATTCTCGCGCCGGCGATTGGAGAAGGGATTTTGCAGTTTACGGACTGGCGCTCGATCTTCTACCTTTTACTGATTGTGGCAATCGCCTCGATGATTTGGATGTCCATTCGCCTGCCCGAAACCCAGGCGGAGCAGGATCGCCTCCCACTTTCGGCAACGATGGTGTGGCACGCCTTCAAACTTGTAGCGACTACGCGGCAGACACTTGGCTACATCATCGCCATGGGCTTCGTGTTTGGACTCCTTTTCAGTTACATCATAAGCGCCGAGCAGGTTTTCGTTGACACATACGGACTTGGTCCTGTTTTTCCGATAGTCTTCGCCTCCATTTCCTGCTTCATGATTGCCGCCTCCGTCCTCAATGCTGCAATCGTCAGAAGAGCCGGTATGCGGGGTCTCTCGCATCGCGCCCTCATTCTCGCTGTCGCTGCTTGCGCCGCGATGGCACTGATGGGCTACCCTGAGAAGCCGCCCCTGCTGTTGTTCGCTGGGTTCATGGCGACCGTGTTCTTCTGCTTCGGGCTAATCATGCCAAACTTCAACGCCCTGGCGATGGAGCCCATGGGGCACATTGCGGGAACGGCTTCGTCAATTGCCGGATTTTACTCGACGGCAGCCGCGGCAATCCTGGGGACGCTGATTGGGCATTCATTTGATGGAACTGTAAGGCCGCTGTGTATTGGCATTACGCTTCTCTTTTTGGCCACCCTCACCGTCGTCTTATTTACGGAGAAATCGCAGTTGTTCCGGCATAAGCCGGCGGTGGCGGCAAAGATTCCACCAGCCAATTGAGCGCAACAAACCCGCGGTCTCCCGCAATCGGAGTTAAGCCCAAGGCAGGTTCACCTATGCCAGCCTGCGAATAAGCAGCATTTCGGAGGTTGTATGCCTGAACCATCTCCGCTATCTATGGGGTGATGATCGCACCCGCTAGCGAAGGCTCGCCCGCGGGTGCTTTTGGTGTTGGGAGAGGCGATTGCACGGCGGAACTCACTCCGGCGATTCGAAACAGTGGACGAAGGCCTTTGCCATCGGCGCCGGCCTCAACCTCGCGTTCGTAGCCGCAGAGGCGATTTTCGGTTTTCGCGCGAATTCCATCGCCCTTCTCGCCGACGCGGGCCATAATTTTGGGGACGTGGTAAGCCTTGGCGCCGCCTGGGGGGCTACCGTACTCTCGCGAAGGCCCCCGACAACTCAATATACTTACGGCTTCGGCTCCTCTTCGATCTTGGCGGCACTCGGCAATGCCGTACTGCTTTTGATCGCATCGGGGGCCCTGATCCTGAGCGCCGCCGGACGCCTCATTAATCCGGAACCTGTCTCCAGCGTGACCGTGATGATCGTTGCGGCGGCCGGTATTGCCGTAAACGGCATCTCTGCGATGCTTTTTCGGCGCGGACGGGAGAGCGATCTCAACATACGCGCAGCTTTCTTGCATCTCGCCGCCGATGCCGCGATAGCTGCCGGCGTGCTTTTGGCCGGCGCGGTGATCTACTTCACAGGCTGGCTAAGAGTAGACCCGGCTGTGAGCCTTGTCATTGCGGCTGTCATCGTCTGGGCCGCTTGGGGTCTTTTGCGGGAGTCGGTACGGCTTGCGATGCAAGGCGTACCAACAGGCGTTGACCCCGGCGACGTCCGCGCTCGCCTGGCGGCACTAAGCGAGGTTGCAAACGTTCATGATCTTCATATCTGGCCGTTAAGCACCACCGAGACAGCGTTGACCTGTCACCTTGTGATGAGAGAAGGCCGGCGCGGTGACGACGCCTTCCTTGAAAAGACTGCGCAAGACCTTCACGACCAGTTCGGCATTGAGCATATCACCCTCCAGATCGAGGAGACGGACCGCTTTTGCGCCGTTGAATGCGATCACGGCGTAAAGACAACAGCCGGCCAATCTGCCAAACAGCCAACCGGGCAAACACATGTTTGAAAGCCTCTCCGACCGCCTCTCCGGCATTTTCGATAAGCTTACGCGGCGCGGCGCGCTGAGCGACAGCGACGTGACCGAAGCCATGCGCGAAGTGCGGCGGGCGCTACTTGAGGCTGACGTGGCTCTGGAGGTGGTGAAGTCCTTTACGGACAGGGTTCGTGAGAAGGCTATCGGCCAGCAACTTCTGCGCTCGGTCACGCCGGGTCAGATGGTCGTCAAGATTGTACATGACGAGCTGGTGCAAACTCTGGGCGCCGAGGCCGAACCCATCGACCTCCATGCGCCTGCGCCGGTGGCAATAATGATGGTGGGCCTCCAAGGCTCCGGCAAAACCACAACCACCGCCAAGATATCCAAACGCTTCAATGAACGTGAGAAACGCAAGGTACTTATGGCCTCGCTCGATACGCGGAGGCCTGCTGCGCAAGAGCAGCTGAAAATTCTGGGTGAGCAGGCAGGCGTAGACACTCTGCCTATAGTAAAAGGCCAGACACCTCAGCAGATCGCTGCACGGGCCATGCAAGCCGGCCGCCTCGGCGGCTACGACGTGGTCATGCTCGACACAGCCGGCCGGGTTCATATCGACGATGAACTGATGCGGGAAACCGAAGAGGTCCGCGACATTACGAGTCCGCATGAGACGCTGCTTGTGGCGGACGCCTTGACCGGACAAGACGCGGTAAACCTCGCCCGCACTTTCAACGAACGGATCGGCATTACGGGGATAGTGTTAACCCGCATCGACGGCGATGGACGCGGCGGCGCGGCTCTGTCGATGCGCGCCGTGACAGGCAGGCCGATCAAACTCCTGGGAACCGGCGAAAAGCTCGACGGCCTTGAGGATTTTCACCCTGAGCGTATCGCCGGCCGCATTCTCGGCATGGGCGACGTCGTAAGCCTCGTAGAGCGGGCTGCCGAAACCATCGACCATGAGAAGGCGCAGGCCATCGCCAAGAAGATGGTGAAAGGCCAGTTCGACCTGGAGGACTTGGCCGAACAGCTGCGCCAAATGCAAAAAATAGGCGGTATGTCCGGAGTGCTGGGCTTCCTTCCCGGAATTGGCAAGATCAAGAAGCAGCTCGACTCCGCGAACCTCGATGACAAGCTCCTAAAGCGCCAGGGCGCGATTATCTCCTCCATGACGCCAAAAGAGCGGCGCAATCCCAAAGTTCTGCAGGCAAGCCGCAAACGCCGTATCGCTGCGGGCTCCGGCACAACCGTGCAGGAAATCAATCAGCTTTTGAAGATGCACCGGCAGATGGCCGATATGATGAAGACCATCGGCAAGGGCAAAGGCGGGCTCGCCAAGATGTTCGGCATCGGCGGCGGAAAGATGCCCGAGCCCACGCCCGAGATGGTCGCGGCGGCTAAGGCAGGCCAGCTTCCGCCGGGGATGAAGCTGCCGGGCGGCTTCGGGGGCGGTGGCGGATTGCCGGGCTTGCCAGGACTTCCGGGTGGCTCACGCGGCTTCGGCGGTGGTCTCCCCGGTCTGCCGGGGAAGAAGAAGTGATGGCGGGACGGTACGAAGTCTAAGGTGTGAAAAAATGCAAAAGGCGATCAAAGCTTCTGACTATGGCACTGTCGCGGTAAGCTTAGTCGTACGGGATGCCAAGGCAGCGGTCGAGTTCTACAAGAAGGTATTCGGCGCGAAGCACCTCTATAGCCTCACCATGCCGGACGGAGGTGTCGCTCACGGCGAGTTCAAAATCGGCGATACGCTTATCATGATTTCCGATGAGAACCCGCAATGGGGCAGTAAGAGCCCCGCGACGCTTGGCGGATCTCCCGTCACACTGAATGTGATGGTTGATGACCCCGATGCCACGGCGGAAAAGGCGGTCAAGGCAGGCGGCAAGCTCGTATTCCCTGTTTCCGACCATTTCTATGGCTTCCGTTCCGGGCGCATCGAGGATCCTTTCGGGCATTATTGGATCGTCTCCAAAGTTCTGGAGGAATTGACGCCAGCAGAAATGCAGCGGCGCATGGATGAATGGATGGCCAGCATGCAAAAGGAACAGCCAGCGGCGAAGCGAAGCCGCAAGCAGCCGGGAAGGCAAAAGCAAAACACGCCAGCCCAAAAGCAAAGAGCGCCAAAAAATAATCCTAAACCACATCAGATCGAGCAAGAAGGAAGCACATGGCACTGAAAATCAGACTCGCGAGGGGCGGAGCGAAGAAGCGCCCCTATTACCGGATTGTCGTTGCGGAAGCGACGGCCCCACGCGACGGGCGATTCATCGAGAAGCTTGGCACTTATAACCCACTTCTGCCGAAGGACCATGCGGACCGCGTTACCCTCGTAGAAGAAAGGGTCAAGCATTGGCTTTCAGTCGGCGCGCAACCCACGGACCGCGTGCTCCGTTTCCTCGACTCGCGCGGGCTTGCAAAGCGGCCGGAGCGCCACAATCCGAAGAAGGCTGAGCCGGGGACAAAGGCCAAAGAACGCGCCGAAGCGAAGGCTAAGGCGGCGGAAGGCGCTGCTGGCGAGGCAGCTTGACGAGCATAAGCCGCTTCTGACGTAGGCTTCGCCCTTGGTCTTTAATCCTCTTCGGAGGGCCTCGGAACAAGTGAATCTCCGATGCCTCTGCAATTGCTAAGACAGGCCGAAACGCAACTCTTGAGATTGCGACGAGCATGAGACCGCAAGCCAGTGTACCAGGCGATAGCGAGGAACGCGTCCTTCTCGGCCGCATTACAGGCGCGCACGGGCTGAAGGGCGAAGTTAAAATCGTGGCTTTCACGGCCACGCCGGAGGACGTGGCCGCATACGGCTCCTTAATGAGCGCCGATGGGACGAGAACGATTGAGATTACGTCGTTCAGGGGTGCAGGGGGCGGCGCTATCATTGCCCGTCTGACCGGGATCAGCGATAGGAACGAGGCTGAGGCGTTGAAAGGTTTGGAACTGTTTGTCCACCGTTCAGTGCTTCCGCCCGCAGAGGCAGACGAATATTACCACTCGGATCTGATCGGCCTAACCGCTATTTCTGTTGACGGGGAAACTCTCGGCAAAATCGTCGCCGTCCACAATTTCGGCGGTGGAGACTTGCTGGAACTGCGGCCGGTCCAGGGCAGACAGACAGAGCTGATTCCGTTCGAAAGCACCCATGTGCCGAAAGTCGATCTTGAGTCTGGCTGTGTTACCATCGTAAGGCCCGCATACGAAGAAGATGAAAGCCCGCCAAAGGGCGAGACATGACGATTGTAGGTCTAATTTCGGATACGCACGGCCTTCTGCGGCCTCAGGCAGCGCGGGCATTAACGGGTGCCGACCAGATCGTGCATGCCGGCGATGTGGGCAGTCCCGAGATCTTGGACGAGCTTCGCAAGATCGCGCCGCTCACGGCGGTGCGGGGCAACGTTGACGCAGGGAACTGGGCTTTGTCTATGCCCGCCGGCGCTGTCCTCTCCATTGAGGGGTACAACATCCACGTGCTCCATATTCTAAGCGAGATAGAGATCGACCCCAAAGCGGCCGGCATGACCGCCGTAATTTCAGGTCATACGCACAAGCCGCTTATCGAAACAGAAAGCGGCGTTCTCTATGTCAATCCCGGCAGTGCGGGACCGCGCCGCTTTTCGCTACCGGTCTCACTTGGGTTTTTGCGGCTGGAGGAAGGAAAGCCGCCGGAGGCGTGGATTCAGACGCTTGATATCTGAGAAATCTCGGGCAGCACGCAAGCTTTGGCAGATGCGCCTTCCTGGCCCTTACTTCTCGCGCTTGCATTCTGCTAGGGCAACAGCGCAGATATGAAAATGGCAGCCTGGCAAGCGACTGTTCTCACGCTTTTTCCGGCCATGTTCCCGGGCCCTTTGGGTATGACGCTCGCAGGAAGCGCTCTCGAAGAGGGCCTTTGGCGCTTGTCCGTCTCCAACATCCGCGATTTCACCAAGGATAAGCACAGGTCGGTCGACGACACTCCTGCAGGTGGCGGAGCGGGCATGGTAATGCGGGCCGATGTTGCCGCCGCCGCCATCGACCACGCAAGCGCTGCCTATCCCGAGCTGCCGCGGATGTATCTTTCGCCTCGGGGGAAGCCTTTGAACCAAAGCCGCGTGCGCAGCCTATCGTCTGGCCTTGGGGCGATCCTGTTTTGCGGGCGGTTCGAGGGCCTCGACCAGCGTGTTATTGATGCCCGCCAGCTCGAAGAAATTTCTATTGGCGACTACGTGCTATCGGGCGGCGAGCTTGCCGCCATGGTCTTGATCGACGCCTGCGTACGGCTTTTGCCGGGAGTGGTGGGCGCAGCGGGGTCCTTGGCCGAAGAAAGCTTTGAGAACGGCCTTTTGGAATATCCGCAATACACGCGCCCACGTCTGTGGGAAGGCAGGGAAATTCCAGAGGTGCTTTTGTCCGGAGATCACGCCCGCATAGCCGAATGGCGCCGCCAGGAATCCGAACGCATCACCAATGAGAGGCGGCCTGATCTGCGGGAAAAGAAGGAGGGCAGCTAATCTTTTAGTTTGCGCATGATCTTGTCGCAAAACCGGTACCCACTTTTGCCGATCATGCTCTAGCGGCGCTCGAATAGCCGTTCAAGGTCTCCTCGCGAAAGCTCAACGAAAGTTGGCCGTCCGTGATTGCATTGCGCCGCGTTCGCAGTCGTTTCCATCTCGCGTAGCAGCGCATTCATCTCGTCAAGCCGTAATACTCGCCCGGCACGGACACTGCCATGACACGCAATTGTCGCGCAAATCGCGCGGAGCCGCACTTCCACGCTATTATTCTCAGCTTCGCGGAGTTCGTGGGCGAGGTCGCGAACCAGAGATTGAACATCGCCTTGGCCGAAAAGCGCTGGCGTCTCTCTGACGATCACCGCGCCTGGCCCGAAGGCTTCGATGACAAGTCCGCTTTCGGAAAGCCGCTCCGCATTCTCAAGAAGAAGAGCGGCGTCTTCTTCTGCCAACTCGACAACCTCGGGGATCAGGAGGAGCTGTCGAGCGACCCTGCCTGCTGCGAGCGCGGTCTTGAGCTTCTCATAAACGATGCGCTCGTGCGCGGCGTGCTGATCTACGATGATGACGCCGCCTGCCGTTTCGGAAACGATATAGGTCTTGTGAAGCTGGGCGCGGGCAACGCCAAGCGGCTCGTCAGTATTATTGCTCTCCTGCGCAAAATTGGGTTCGTTTCGCAAAACCTCTTGGGCCGGCTCGGCAAATCCATTCAAGGCTTCTTTCGCGAAGCCTCGAGCCCCAGATGCAAGTGGCGCGGCATATTGCGCGCTCTCTGTGCCAATTGCGCCGCCAAGACGATTGCGCAGCGAGCCCGCTGTCACGGATGCCCCAGTCCTAAGCATTTCCCTCAAGGCGCTGACGGCAAGGTTCCGGACGAGACTCCCATCCCGAAAGCGCACCTCGGCTTTTGCCGGATGAACATTCACATCCACTGCCTCGGCCGGCAATGTCACGAACAATGCAACAAGCGGGTGCCTGCCGCGCGGGATGAGGTCTTGATAAGCCCCGCGTATGGCCGAAAACAAAAGGCGATCTTTTACCGGCCTTCCGTTGACGACGAGATATTGCAAGGATGCATCAGGCCGGTTCAGCGTCGGCCTTCCGGCAAAGCCCGAGATGCGTACACCTTCGCGTTCGAGCCAAACGGACTCGGAATCCTCGGCAAATTCCCGGCCCATGATGCGGCCAAGGCGCTGGCGCATGCTGTTATCGTCCTCTTTAGCGGCCGGCCGGACCACAAAAGAAGCCCGCTCGCCTAAAGTGAGCGAAAAGCCGACATGCGGGAACGCAAGGGCGAGGCGCTTGACCACGTCGGCGGTGGAAGCATTCTCCGCGCGCTCGGATTTCATGAATTTGAGGCGCGCCGGCGTCGCTGAAAACAGGTCGCGGACTTCTACAATGGTCCCTTCACTGGCAGCTGCGGGGCGAACAGCACTTTTCGTGTTATTCCAAACCGCGATCTCGTTACCGGCTGAGGACCCCTTGGCTCGCGTGACAATCCGAAGCTTAGCTACAGACCCAAGCGAGGGCAGGGCCTCCCCCCGGAACCCCAGCATGCGAATGTCTTCAAGTTTGCCGGGAGCGAGCTTGGACGTCGCGTGGCGCTCAACACTCAAGGGGAGGTCGGCTTCGTCCATTCCGCAGCCATTGTCGGTAACGCGAATGAAGGAGAGGCCCCCGTCTTGGGCTATGATTTCTATGGACGAGGCACCGGCATCGATGGCGTTTTCGGTCAATTCCTTGACCGCGCTCGAAGGCCTCTCGATTACCTCTCCGGCAGCGATCCTGTTGATCTCGGATTGACTGAGTTGGCGGATCGGCATCGGTTATCCTGCGAGATATTCGCGCGCGAGCCGCTTGCCGAGTTCGACCGCTGGCTGATCGAAAGGATCAACGCCCAGTAGGTCGGCGGCAAGAATCGTTTCGATCATGAAATGCATCATCAGCGCTCCAAGCGTTCTCTCATCGAGCCGGTCCATATCGATGGTTCGCACCGGGCGCTTTGCTTCGATGAGTGCGTCTACCGTCGCCTTCTGCTCTGCCTTTACAAGGGCGCCGATAGACCGGCCCGTGAGATACTCCGCGCCCGCTTCCTGCGCAAGAGCCTCTGGAATGGCCGGGGTACCTTCCTCATCGCCCGTTACCCGCAACACGGTGAGGAAATGGACGGGAGGCCCATCCATGAGGAGCTGAAGCTGGCTGTGTTGGTCGACAGGGCCAAGCACCGCAATCGGAGTCGTACCCGCACCGCCCTTGCCAAGGCTTTCGGCCCAAAGCTGCGCATACCAGGCCCCAAAACGCTCCAACCGGTCCGAGTAGCCCATCATGACGGAATTCAAAATGCCCTGATCCTTGGCAAGCCCGATGGCCGCTGCCGCACCGGTCGCAGCCGGATGTTCCTCCGGCATGTCCGCATCCATCAGTTGCCGGACCACCTCCTGTCCCCCCTGGCGGAAGGCCACCGGATCAAGGCCACGGGCCATGGCAGGCAACAGCCCAACATTCGTAAAGGCGGAATAGCGACCGCCGATTTCGGTGCTGTGGGGGAGAATGGGAATGCCCCGGCGCGCGAAAAGGCTGCGCAGGCCGTTCGCCACGCCGGGCCTTTCCGGCTCTGTAACCCCCAGGAATAACTTGGGAATAAGTGCTCCGTGACCTGCATCTTCGATGAATTTGAAGGCCGTTAGCGTTTGCGCCAAGGTCTCGGCTGTTGTTCCGGATTTGGAAATCACAATGAAGCGCGTTTTGGGGACGTCGAGTATCCGCAATCCTCGCATGAAGGAGTGAGCGTCGAGATTGTCGTAAAAGCGCAGACGCGGACGCTTGAGCTCACCGGGTCCATTGTCGCCGGGTATGGACCAGCCGCCAAGCTGCGCGAGAGCCTGACCGCCTAGGCTCGATCCTCCTGTTCCCAAAACGATGATCGTATCCGCACCCTCGGATAGAGTCTCATAGGCTTGGCCTGCTTCTTCGATATCCGCGCTTTCACCGAGCACGCGGAAATGGGCGATAGTTCCTGCCTGCGCCTGCTCCTGGAGCGCCTTGAATCGCGGAGTAAGGAGGGTCAGCCATTGAGAAAGCCTCTCATCTGTCAAGCCAGCTTTCCCGATTTTCGGGGCAAGGCAGCCCGCGATCGAATGGCGATACAACATAGCGCAAATCCTTTCGCTCAACCTTTGAGATTCAGTGGCGTTTGCATATTGGAATCGCAAGGAAGCGACTGAGTTTCAACAACAGATTGCCGCAAGGTGAGCATCTGAATTGGGGGACTGGGGAGGGGACCAGAGCGGCAACCCAGCTTTGGAAACCGCTTTTGTGCATGCGATCGCATGTTCAATCTAAAATCAGGGCCTCGGTGGCCCGCGCCAAGTCGCGGGCCAGGTCAGCCTTAAGACGTACCGCCAGTTTGGCCTGGGCCGCGCGCCAGACGGGAAGGGCGGCTTCGAGGCGCCGCGCCCCAGTCTCTGTCAACCAGACCGCCCGGCGCCGAAGATCGGTCTCCACCATAGCGATCTCGATCAGTCCCTGGCCTTCGAGCGTGCGTAGATTGCGCGATAGCGTCGATTGTTCAAGCCCGGTGCGCTGGGCCAGCGCCCCTAGCGTGTCATCGGAGCTCGCAGCGATCTCCGCCATCAGGCCGATCTTTGCCACAGTCAAACCGGCGGGGGCCATCTCACGGTCGAGAAACTGAGTGATGCGCCGCGCGGCCCGCCTGCTGTTCCAGCCAGCACAGGCTTCGACAAGTCTGCGGGCATCCGTACGAAGTGCACTTCGACATTGACTCGGTGTTTTCATAGCTATATGCAGATACATCATTTGTATGTACATACAACTCAAAAGGCACAGATGACTGACATCAGATATGGTCTGCCCACAGCAGCAGAGGTCGCCGGCCAGACCGGCATGGCGATCCTTCAGGCGATCATTGAAGGCAGACTGCCGCAGCCCCCAATCGCGAAGACCATGTCGTTTTGGCTTACCGAAGTCAGTGACGGCTTCGCTGTATTTGAAGGCGAACCGGGTGAGCATTTGCTCAATCCGATGGGCGGGGTACATGGCGGTTGGGCGCTGACCTTGATTGACAGCGCAACCGGCTGCGCCGCGCAATCCCTGTTACCAGCAGGCTTTGCCTACGCCACGGTCGAAACCAAGGGTAATCTCTCGCGGCCGATCACAAAGGATACGGGCCGGGTTCGCGCCGAGGCTCGTGTGTTATCGCAGGGCCGGCAAATCATCTCGGCCGAAACCAAGGTGCTGAGCCGCGACGGCAAAGTGCTGGCACACGGCACCTCCACGCTCCTTGTGTTGGGGGCCGGCAAGTGAAGTCGCTTGCGTACGCGACTAGGCAAATATCTGCATGACCAAGCCCTTGGCATCACGCGCCGCTTGCTTCGGGGATGCAATGGCCTCGCCCTTATAGATGCGGGCTGCGGTCCAGGAGCAGGCGCAAGCATCGAGTAGATCATCTGCTCCGGCTTGCAGATTCGGAAATTTGGTTTCACTCAGGAAAGTGACCGAAAACCCGTGCGAAATTAGAAGCGAGCGCCGCTGTTGAAGGCCAGGAGGATGCTTGCGGCCGCGAAACTTCTTGGGCCCGCTCAGGCTCCGGTGTCCGTTCATCGCCCGGAACGCTACCTCGGGGTGGCACTCGTAGACACGTTTTTGTAGCGCAGGCGTCATCGCGGAATCGATCTCAATTATTTTTGGGAATAGATTGAACATTTGCCGGGAGACGGCGCGCGGCGGATCGGAAAGAGACTTCGCTTTTGCGCAAGCGGCACGGTAATCAGCCTCGAATATGGCTGGCCTCGCCGGAACCGCGAAGACAGCCGCAGTACGCATCGCGAGCGGCCTTCGAGCAGCAATATCGCATTCCCGGCCAGGCCCGTTTATCCGCTCCGGTAAGCCGATGGGCATGTCAATTGCGATAATCGCGGGCTCATCCGGGTGACAAAAGACTTCCATAATGCTGCTAGCGATGAAGGCCGTCTCACGGAAAGGGGCTTCAACCTCCCGCATCACGCATATCCATCCCCCGCGGCAGCCATCGACGCCGGCAATATTTACGCTCACGAGGTTCCCGCTGCATCGATGCGCGCCACAAGAGGTGCAAGAGTAGGGCGGGTCGCAGCCCACGACGCTTGAGTTTCGACGAGAGCAAGCTCGCTTTGACCGGCACTGGCACGGAGAACGTGACCAATAGCGGCCGACGCTGCGCGCATCGCAATCGCATTGCTGAGCCCGTTCAGGCGATGAGCAAGAAAAACGCTTGCGAAAAAGTCTCCGGTCCCGTGAGCATGCACGATCTCTCGGGGTGCTGCCGTTGCCGTTATAGAGTCGCCTTCGACGAGGATATTGGCGAGCATGTGCTGCTCAGGGGCCGGCGCGGAGGTAATCAGCACTGCAGGGCGCATGAGCGAGCGAGCGGCGGCAACGGCCGAGCCCGCGTCCGCAATCGCGGTTCCCGAAAGCCAGAAAAGCTCAAACGAATTCGGCGTCAAAATATCGGCGAGCGGAAGGAGCCGATCCCTCATCGCGGAGGCGGCTGCCTCTTTAATGTAGATGCCGCCCGGCTCGTCACCGATGATCGGGTCACAGAGATAGATCGCCTGGGGGTTCGCGTCTTTGATCTTGCGAACCCAATGCTCGCAAAGAACCGCATGCTCTGCGGAGGGTAGGTATCCGGTCATCACAGCGTCTGCGCCGGCAAGCCAGCCATTGCCGAATGCCGCCTCCAGCATGGCATCGAGTTTGCGAGGGTCCAAAGGCTCTCCCGCAATCGCTTTATAGCCGGGGCAATTCGACAGTAAGATTGTAGGAACCGCTAAAACCTCGTGCCCCATCCGCTGCAACACGAAGGCCGAGGTCGAATTGCCTACATGGCCATAAACGACCTGCGATGAAATAGACATAACCTTGGACATCGGGCTTTATCCGGCTAAGCCTGGAAGAGCGTGAAGAGCTTCTTTCGGCAGCTCCGCATGTTACGAATTTAGTGCAGATCGAGGAGAAAGAAGATGAAGCTTCGCCGCAGCGTGCTTTACATGCCTGGATCGAACGCGCGGGCTCTCGAAAAAGCAAAGACGCTGCCCGCCGACGCGCTGATATTAGACCTTGAGGATGCAGTCGCGCCAGACGCGAAGGAAACGGCGCGCTCCCAAGTCTGCGCGGCTGTGCGTGCGGGCGGTTTCGGTCCGAGAGAGGTCGTCATTCGCATCAACGGCTTTGCCACACCCTACGGCGCCGATGACTTCGCCGCTGCCTTGGAGGCCAAGCCAGACGCTATCCTGCTTCCGAAAGTCGAAACAACCGAAATTCTAGAGCATGCCCGAAAGCACGCACCGCATGATTCCAAAACCACGCTCTGGGCCATGATCGAAACGCCGCTTGCGATCTTCAATTTGAAAGAGATCGCCGAAGACGCCCCGTCCGCGACCCTGCCGCTTACCTGTCTGGTGCTCGGAACGAACGATCTTTTGAAAGCAACGCGAGCCCGGATGCAGCCGGACAGAATGCCTTTGCTCGTGTCGCTATCGCTCGCCGTGGGGGCTGCGCGGGCCTTTGGCCTTAGTGTTATCGACGGCGTCTATAACGCGATTTCCGATGAGGCTGGCTTCCGGGCGGAATGTCTTCAGGGACGCGCGCTTGGAATGGACGGAAAGACCCTTATCCACCCAAGCCAGATTCAAGCCTGCAACGAGATCTTTTCGCCTTCTGCGGAGGAGGTTTCGGCGGCGCGCAAGATAGTTGCGGCTTTCGCCCTCCCGGAAAATCAGGGTAAGGGCGCAATCAGCCTCGATGGCCGGATGGTGGAGCTTATGCATGCGGAAATCGCCCGCCAGACGTTGGACATGGCTGAAGCCATTGCGGAAAAGAGTTAATGTATAAGCCCGAGTTATTCACATCTTTGCTTTCAGCCACGCCGCAACTTGGGTTGTATAAAGCAAGAAGCAATTTGCGTTGCGCAGCCTTGCATCTGACGAAAGCACAAGATGCGCGTCTTTCGCGCAACAATCACAAAGTTAAACATAATACGTGAGTGGTTGAGGCAAATAATACTACAATCGGAAGTTGCGTTCCCGAATCGCTAGAGGTAAGGCTTGTACAAGCTTTTCTCTGAGATTCGGGGAACCCATGATCGTTATCGTCGATGAACGCGAAACTGTTTTGAGCGGATACACCGCCTGGTTTTCCCGCGAAGGCGTCTCCGCGACAGGGCTGGCGCCCCAGGATTTCAGGCAGTGGGTTAACTCGGCGGCCGAGCCTGACATTGATGCCGTGGAAGCCTTCTTGCTCGGTGATTTCCAAAACCGGGAAGAGGTTCCGCTGAAAATCAAGTCACGTTCGGCAGCTGCCGTTATCGCCATGAACGAGACCAAATCCTTGAACGACACGCTCGATCTTTTTGCAGCCGGTGTCGACGATGTCGTCAGGAAGCCTATTCATGTCCGGGAAATCCTTGCCCGGATCAGGGCGATCAGCCGGCGCGTTCAGCTCGATAATCAGCCACCTGTTTCGGGTCGCATAAAGGTCTTCTCCGATGGGCGCGACCCAGAGGTAGATGACAAGCCGTTGCCGCTGCCCAGGCGTGAGCGCCGCATTTTAGAATATCTAGTCTCAAACAAAGGCAGGCGCGTAACTAAGTCGCAAATATTCAATTTTGTGTATGGCCTTTTTGATGACGGCATCGATGAGAACGTGATCGAAAGCCACATCAGCAAGCTGCGAAAGCGCCTGCGCCAAAGGCTTGGAACTGATCCAATTGATTCCCAGCGCTTCCTCGGTTACCGCCTGACCGAAGAATAATTGCGGCCTTCTTTCTGGTGTGAGCCGCGCAGGGAGCGACGTTGCCTCTCGCGGGACCAACTTTGCCTTCGAAGCCATAACTTCCCCAGGACTCCGTCCGCCGCAAAAAACAGACAAGCTTTAGGTTTCGCCTAGCGGATTGATATGTTGGCGAATTCGTCCATATCTCAGGTGGCGTTTGCACCGATTGAGGATCTGTTTCCAAACCGGTGTACCTTCACCGCCGTCCTCTTCCGCTCAGGGCAACCCAAGAAGTTCCAGATGCCTGTCGTCTATGCCGTGCTCTATGTTCTAATCATCGGGTTCTGCGCCGGAGTGCTTGCGGGAATTGTCATCCCAACAAATCTCGATCTTGTGAGCGCGACCATCACCGGAATAGTGGGGGCAGGGATCGGGTTGTATTTTTTCCCTGAGATCGGGGCGAATGTTACCGTCAATACCGTGGCCGCTTCGCTCATCACCGCGACGGTAGGAGCGATCGCTTTACTTATCGTGGTCCATCTCTTTCATTTCCTTATGGGGCTAGATAGGCGATCGCGCTGAAGAGACGCCTCCGCTGGGATCGGCAGTTCGTGGTCCATGCTGCCGAGCAGACCGGCCACCGAACAGCGGTCCGCGCGGCGGCATCACGAATCATCACCCTGTTGGGTTTTCATCTACGGGATTCCGGCCCTATATTTTGGAGACTAGGGAGTCAAAAATGGGAAGAACGGCAACTGCGGTACTTTACGTCGTGCTGATGGTAGCCACTATAGTTGCCGTGGATTTCCTGTTCTTCAGGCACCGGCTCTGGGAACGGCTAATGGTGAATATAGGAATTGTCTTGGTGTTCGTAGCTTTCTACTTGAGATTCCTGAAGGTTCCATGAAGCCGAAGCTGCGGCTATGAAAATGTTGGGGCGTAAAAGGCCCATGTGTTATGGTGCCGGAAGACCGCGAGTTGGATTTAAAGTTAGAACCGGCCCCACATGCCTGATCAGCCGTGGATTTTCCGCACCTATGCGGGACATTCTTCTCCGAAAGCCTCGAACGAGCTTTACTTAAGAAATCTCGCCAAGGGTCAGACCGGACTTTCCATCGCTTTCGATCTACCAACCCAGACCGGCTATGACGCGGATCACCCCCTCGCCCGGGGCGAGGTGGGCAAAGTCGGCGTCCCTATCGGCCATCTCGGCGACATGCGAGCCCTTCTAAAGGGCATTCCGCTCGCGCAGATGAATACGTCGATGACCATCAACGCGACGGCGGCGTGGATTTTAGCTCTCTATATCGCGGCAGCGGATGAGCAGGGTGCAACCCGAGTGGCGCTGACGGGAACCGTGCAGAACGACATCATCAAGGAATATCTTTCGCGCGGAACTTATGTGTTCCCGCCCCAGCCCTCGATGCGGCTCATCAAGGACATTGTCGTATTCACTCTACGTGAGATGCCGAAGTGGAACCCGACGAATGTCTGCTCCTACCACCTGCAGGAGGCCGGCGCGACGCCGGTGCAGGAGCTGGCTTATGCGCTGGCAATCGCCGAGGCGGTGCTCGATACCGTTAAGGAAAGCGGCGAAGTTTCCGATGATGAATTCAGCGGTGCCGTAGCGCGAATCTCCTTTTTCGTGAATGCCGGCGTTCGCTTCGTAACTGAAATGTGCAAGATGAGGGCCTTCGCCGATCTCTGGGACGAGATCTGCGAAAAGCGCTACAGCGTCACTGATCCCAAACTCCGGCGCTTCCGTTATGGCGTCCAGGTGAATTCCCTGGGGCTGACCGAGCAGCAACCGGAAAACAACGTCTACCGCATCCTGCTCGAAATGCTGGCCGTGGTGCTTTCAAAAAGGGCGCGGGCGCGTGCCGTGCAATTGCCGGCATGGAACGAAGCGCTTGGCCTGCCGCGTCCCTGGGATCAGCAATGGTCCTTGCGCATGCAGCAGATCGTCGCCTACGAGACCGATCTGCTCGAATATCCCGACATTTTCGACGGTTCCCGTGCCATCGAAGAGAAGGTCGAAGAGCTGAAGAGGGAAACGCGCGAAGAGCTTGCGCGGATTGAGGAAATGGGCGGCGCGGTCGCTGCGGTCGAATCGAGTTACATGAAGCAGCGCCTTGTGGAGAGCAACGCAGCGCGGCTGCGCAAGATCGAGTCCGGTGAGCAGACCGTCGTTGCCGTGAATAAGTTCGTTGAGACGGAGCCATCGCCCCTGGCCGCTGGCACCGATGGCGGTATCCAGACCGTCGCGGAAGGGGTTGAGCGGGAGCAGATCGAGAGCTTGAAAGCCTGGAAAGCAGCCCGGGACCACGAGGCTGTGCGGGCAGCGCTCGCAGAGCTTTGTTCGGCCGCACAGGAAGGCCGCAACATAATGGTCCCTTCGATTGCCTGTGCAAAGGCGGGCGTGACCACGGGGGAATGGGGCGACACGCTGCGCGCTATATTCGGCGAATATCGCGCCCCAACCGGCGTATCCCGCGCCAGCGTTCGCGGCGGAGAAAGCCTCGGTCAACTTCGCGCCAAAGTCGAGCAGGTTTCCGTAAAGCTCGGCCGCCGCCTTAAATTCCTCGTGGGTAAGCCGGGTCTCGATGGACATTCCAACGGCGCCGAGCAAATTGCAGTCCGGGCCCGGGACTGCGGCATGGAAGTGGTATATGAGGGCATCCGGCTTACTCCCGCTCACATTGTGAATGCGGCTCTTGAGGAAAGCGTGCACGTGGTGGGGCTTTCGATATTGTCCGGCAGTCACGTTCCACTCGTCCGGGAGATTATGGACCGGATGCGCGAAGCTGGTCTCGAAGAGGTTCCCGTTGCCGTCGGTGGCATTATCCCGCCCGAGGACGAAGCAATCCTCAAGGAATGCGGAGTCTCAGCGATCTATACGCCTAAGAATTTCCAATTGAACGAGATCATGTCCGGAATCATCAAGCTTGCCGATCCCGAACTGCCAAAGCCGTAATTCGAAGCCAATGCACTAAAATATTTTTGATTTAAAAGGTAACAAAACCACCTTTCACACGTTCTAGGCGGTCAAAGCACGCCGGTACCACTGCCGGTAGACCTCATCCACCTTGGAGATCAAGATTGAAGTTGCAAACCCTCAGGGGCGCGGCTCTTGAGAAAGCCATCCCGGATCTAGCCCGTCTCCGCATCGAAGTCTTTCGCGAATATCCTTACCTTTACGATGGCTCTTTCGAATACGAGGAGCGCTACATCAAGCGGTTTGCTGCTGCTAAGGACAGCATCATTATCGCCGCCTCAGATGAGAGAGGGCAGATAGTTGGCTGCGCGACCGGCTCCGCGCTCGAAGCACATCACGAAGAGCTTGCCGCCCCGTTTCGTGAATGGCATCCCGATCTCACGAAAATATTTTATTGCTCCGAATCTATGCTGCTCCCCGAATGGCGCGGACGCGGTCTTGGCCATGAGTTCTTCCGCTTGCGAGAAGCTCACGCGGCTGCGCGCGGATACAAATATTCGGTCTTTTGCGCGGTTATGAGGCCTGCAACCCACTCACTCAAGCCGTTGAACTATTCTCCTCTGGACGGGTTCTGGGAGAAACGCGGCTACCGCAAGCTGCCCGGTGTGGTTACCGCATTCCGATGGAAGAGTATCGACCAACCCGAGGAAAGCGAACATCCCATGCAATTTTGGATGCGGGAGCTGGCTTGATGCCCCAGATAATCCGGGTTGCTGCCGCGCAATATCCTATCGAGGAAGTGCTTTCGTTCGGTGCCTTCGAAGACAAGCTTGCAGGTTGGGTTTCAGTAGCGGCGAAGCAGGGAGCGCAGCTCCTGGTTTTCCCCGAATATGCAGTCCTTGAACTCGCCAGATTGGCCGGGCGCCATATCTCCCGGGATTTGCAGGGGTCACTTGAGGCGGTGCAATTTTACATCCCGCATTACGATGCCGCCCACGCTTCGCTGGCCAAGGAGCATGGGGTCATCATCCTTGCCGGTTCCGCGCCGGTGAAACTCACGGATGGCCGCTTTGTGAACCGCGCGCGGCTGTTCACACCCGAGGGCGCAACGGGTTTCCAGCAAAAGCACATTATGACGCGCTTTGAGGTGGAGGAATGGGGGATCAGTCCAAGCCGAGGCTTTTGCGTTTTTGATGCCGGCATTGTTAAGCTTGGCATTGCCATCTGCTACGATATCGAGTTTCCGCTCGTTGCCCGTGCATTGGCGGAATCCGGGGCGGAAATCATACTTGTGCCCTCCTGCACGGACACGCTCGCCGGCTACCATCGCGTTCGCTCTTCGTGCGCTGCTCGCGCCCTTGAAAATCAACTTTACATTATTCAGTCGCCGGCGCCGAGGCGCCATGGTTGGCCGCCCTGGATATCAACATCGGTGCCGCTACGGTTTTCGCCCCGCCAGATTGTAAGTTCTTCCCGGACGGGGTTATAGCGGAAGGAAACCTTAACCAGCCGCAATGGCTCTATGCGGATCTCAATCTGGACGCCCTTGCCGCAATCCGCAGTGATGGCGAAGTCTTGAACTATGAAAAATGGGCGCTACAACCTGCAGCGCCAGTTTTGCCTAAGGCAAGGCTCGTAGTATTAAACTAACTGCTTCACGCCCTTGAACCAACAGCACTAGCCCCGGCGGAAAGGGCGTGCTAAGGCATTGCCTACGTTCAGGAATGGAAGCCTCAAGCCGCCGCTATGCGTACCTACCTCGATTTCGAAAAGCCAATCGCCGAACTCGAAAGCAAGATCGAAGAATTAAGCGCGCTTACGGGCGGCGACAATGGTGTTGAGATCAAGGAGGAAATCGCACGTTTGCGGGAGAAGGCGCAACTCGCCCTCGAAGAGACATATGCCACCCTCGATCCCTGGCAGAAGACGCAGGTTGCTAGGCATCCCGAGCGCCCACATGCGCTCAATTATATCCGCGAGATGATCGTGGATTTCCTTCCGCTCGGCGGTGATCGCTATTTCGGCGAAGATCTCGCGATCATTGGCGGCCTTGGGCAATTCCATGGCCGCACGGTGATGGTATTAGGGCATGAAAAAGGCGCCGACACCCAGGGGCGTCTGCGGCACAATTTCGGGATGGCCAAGCCGGAAGGCTATCGCAAGGCCGTGCGGCTGATGCGCATGGCGGAAAAATTCGGCATTCCAGTGATTAGCCTTGTAGACACAGCGGGCGCCTATCCTGGGATCGAGGCAGAAGAACGCGGCCAAGCAGAGGCGATTGCCCGGTCCACCGATTGCTGCCTGTCCCTCACCGTGCCGATGATTGCCGTCATCATTGGAGAGGGTGGTTCCGGCGGCGCTGTTGCCGTGGCTGCTGCAAACCGCGTTCTTATGCTCGAACATTCGATCTATAGCGTCATCTCACCCGAAGGGGCGGCCTCAATCCTGTGGCACGACAGCACCAAAGCCAAGGACGCCGCCCAAAGCATGAGAATCACCGCGCAGGATTTGCTTCAACTCGGCGTCATCGATGGTATCGTCGCTGAACCGGTTGGCGGCGCTCACAGAGATCATGCAACTGCCATTCAGAGAGTAAGCGAGGCCTTGGAACTCGCGCTGTTGGACTATGATAGCGTCGATGGGACGGACATACGAAGTCAGCGGCAGGACAAGTTTCTGGCGATAGGTAAGTCGCTTCCGGCGGCGCGATAACCGCTTCCGGCGACCAAGGCCGTATTTTGGCCCCATTGAAGCGGCGAACTCGAATGCTTAAGCGAATCAGGAGCTTGCAACTCAGGAATGCGGTCTCTAAAATCTGCACGCAGGATCAAACGGTTTTTTAAGGCAAAGAGCCGATCTTCTTCCGTAATCGGAAGAGGGCCCGGTTTGACTGCCATGAAATTCGTCTTGCGTTTCGCGCTGCTTGCGCCGTTCCTGTTCGGCTTAACCGGCTGCTTGAGTTTCCTTGGTTTCGGGACCACCAACTCGGTCCCTCCAGCCGAGCGGCAGCTTCCTGCCTCGACGCAGGCTCTGCTCGCCATCAAGGGCATGAAGCAGGAGTCTCCAATCTTCGTCCGGATCTTCAAGGAAGAGTCGGAATTGGAGGTTTGGAAATACAAGGATGGCCGTTTCAGGCATTTCAGAACCTACCCGATCTGCGCTTGGTCCGGAACGCTTGGGCCGAAAGTTCAGCAGGGCGACCGCCAAGCCCCGGAGGGATTTTATACGGTCAGCCGCGGGCAGATGAACCCCCATAGCCTTTATCACCTGGCGTTCAATATCGGTTTCCCGAACGCCTATGACCAATCGAACGGGCACACTGGCTCGTCCCTCATGGTGCACGGCGACTGCAAATCGGCCGGCTGTTACGCCATGACGGACGCCTATATCGAAGAAATCTATATCTTGGCGCGCGAAGCCTTCAATGCGGGCCAGACGCGGTTTCACGTCCAGGCATTACCTTTCCGCATGACAGCCGAGAACATGGAGAAGCACCGCGATAGCCCGTGGTACCCATTCTGGCTGAAGCTGAAGGAAGGGTATGACGCCTTCGAAATGACAGGGAAGCCGCCGATCGTGAAGGTTTGCTCCAAGCAGTATCTCGTCGATGTCCAATTCCTTGGACTTGCCGCCGATCCGCACCCCGATGAGCAGTGCCCCCCTTACAAGAAGCTCGATCTCGCTCAGACGCAAAGTATCGATGGGGTTCCCGCGACGGTTTTGGCGAGCCTGAATAGGCCAGAAACATCTCAGCCTCGTGCGGAAACGGCAGCGGTTGCTTCTGCTACGCCACAGCCGCAACAGGCCGCTCCTCAATGGACATCAGCCGCGCTTGCCGAGACATCTGCCTCTCCTGTTGTCACCCGCCCAGTGGCGGATTCTCCGAACGTCATAGCATCAATGCAGCCAGCGAAAGTACCAGCGTCTCCGGCGTATGCTCCAATAGCGTCCGCAACCCCTGGGCCTCTTCCGCCTGTCACAGCGCGTGTGGCAGCTGGAAGCAGCGCCCAACCGGTCAACTACCCAGTCGCTTCCACCCTTACGGTTCAAGGACAGTACACGCGGCCAGCTCCCGATAATCAGCCCGCCGATGTCGACCCCAACGCGCTACAGAAGCTGAACCGGTCTGGAAAAGGCGGCAAACTGACTGCTGACGGCGCCACAACGGCGGCCGCCAGCGAAAGTCAATAAGACAGCGCCGGCCTTGCCTCACATCAAGCGCACAGCTCGCGGCGTCCGAGGCCGTTGGCGAACCACTATAGGCGCAGATGCGATCCCGAACGGCAGCTCAAGCTGGGCACCCGGGACCTTATTGTTTAGGAAAGCCCGTTCTGCCGCTCTCCGTGAGAAGACGGTGGTTTCAGGCCGGCCGCTGGGTGCTGTGTAAGGCTTCGTGCCGGAAAGGCTGCCTCTAGCGGTGGCCTTGGTTTTGGCTTCCAGCAAAACCGCGTTGACGATGGAACCCAATTGCCGCCACTCATTGTCTTCACTCACGGTCCACTCCATCATTTACTTACTGGGATTCAAGCCATAAGGTCTGCCTTGAATACGAATATCGAGCGATTCGGTGGCTCAATTACGACAGGTCAAGAACAATTTGTTAGAATTTGGGGAAAGAGGATACATTTCTTGTGCGCCTTTGCCCTAGCAGGGGAGTGACGCTCCGTGCGCTACCATGAGCATCGCTCCCGGAAGGCGATCTGGAGTTTTCGGGTTGCGGTCCTTGCCGTCCTCGTTTTCGCCAGTACGTTCGCGTGGCACCGCTTCTTCAGTTTGCCGACCCCTCTGGCACTCAAGATTTTCGGAGCTGCCATTCTCGTCGCGGTCGGCAGCCTGACGCTTGCTGGGGCAGCTCTCGTAAACATCTGGAACGAAGGGAGCATCGGAGCAGGGAAGGCCTTTTTTGCACTCCTTCTCAGTGCGATGCTGGTCGCGATTCCGCTCTGGTCGTTTCCGGAGCTCATGCGCCTGCCGATGATCTACGATGTAACGACAGACCTCGCTAATCCCCCTGGCTTCGACCGAGTGGCGAAGATCCGGCAAGGCCAGGCTAATCCCGTCCATTACGAGGCTTCATTCGCGCCGCTGCAGGCCGCTGCTTATCCCGATTTGAAAACGCTTCAGGCGAAGCGGTCAATCGCGGAGGTATATTCTGCTGTCCACGATGCCGTCAGAGCCCTAGGCTGGAAGATCATCGATGAGCAGGTCCCCGGCACAGTTAAGACAGGCTACATCGAGGCTGTTGACCGGACTTGGATATTCGGCTTCACGGACGACGTCGCAATCCGCGTTATGGGGTCTGCGAAGTCCGCAAAAATAGATGTGCGGTCGTCGTCCCGGTTCGGGCGGCATGATCTCGGAAGAAATGCCAATCGCATCCGCAGATTCGTGGCGGAAGTGAAAACGCGTCTTGCTCAGCTAGACAGAGCAGAACGCATGGAAAAGCTGGTGGCCATGCGCCAGGCAGCTGAAAAGCAAAAAGCAAAACGTAACGGGCGGCGGCGGGATGAGGACGACGATTAAACATAACATGGAAGAATGGGTACCAATTTTGCGATAACATCGTGCGCCGGCAAGAGCCCAGAGGGTACCGTTTATTCAAGTCCGTTCGTCGCTGTGAAATAGCACGCATTCAGCCCGTATTATAATTGACGACAGGGGTAGAACCGGCAGCTAATGTGACGGTCGAAGATTGTGCATGGATAAGACTTCCTCATGTATCAGCCGCCCCATTTTCGCGAGGATCGCAGCGAAGTTCAGCACGCCCTTATTCGGGAATATCCGCTCGCGCTACTGATCACGGCCGGGGCGAGCGGCCTGATGGCGAATCCGATTCCCTTCCTTCTGGACGGCACCGGGTCCGGGCTTGGCGTCCTTCGCGGCCATATGGCAAGAGCTAATCCGCAATGGCGGGAACTCCTGACCGTGACGGAGTGCTTGATAGTTTTCCAAGGCCCTCAAGCCTATGTGACGCCGGCCTGGTATGCGACGAAGCGAGAGAGCGGAAAAGTTGTGCCAACTTGGAATTATGCGACGGTCCATGTTTGGGGACGGCCCGAAGTTATCCAGGACGAAGCTTGGCTGCGCAATCAGATCGGTGAGCTGACGTCTTCGCAGGAGCAGGGGAGGGCGGCGCCGTGGTCACCGAATGACGCACCTCCCGATTTTATCCGCGCGCAGATCGGGGGCATTGTTGGCATTGCAATTCAGATCTCCCGCATCGAAGGAAAGTGGAAAGTGAGCCAGAACCGGCCGGCAAGCGACCGCGCGGGCGTGATCGAGGGACTTCGGGCGGAAGAGAAAGGGGAGCTTATGGCCAGGCTCGTTGCAGAACGGCACAATAAAAGCGGCTAAAAAACGGGGCCGCAGGGCAAGGGAGGAGGCAATGCAGACACAATATGGGCTGAGTGAGGAAGCATGCCGCGGTCCTAAGCATCGCGGCACTAGTCTGGAACATGCAGCACTCATGTTTGAGCCGGCTCCCTGGCGCGGTCGATCACGCCTGTACGGGCGCACAAAACCATGAGCACGATCGAACGCGCCTCGAGCGTTGAGGCCCACGCCATCAGAAAGATATCCTGGCGCCTCCTGCCGCTTATCGTTGCGGCCTATTGCATTGCCTATATCGACCGATCGAACGTTTCATTCGCCGCCCTGACAATGAACAAGGACTTGGGGCTGAGCTCATATACTTATGGGCTTGGCGCGGGAATATTCTTTATCGGTTACTTCATCTTTGAAGTTCCAAGCAACGTGATCCTTGAAAAGGTTGGCGCCCGCATCTGGATCGCCAGAATTATGTTCGTATGGGGTTTAGTGTCAGCCTCGTCCGCCTTAGCGACCGGCCCCGATAGTTTCCTTGTAATCCGCTTCCTCCTTGGCGCCGCCGAAGCCGGCTTCTTCCCGGGCATAATCCTTTACTTCACCTACTGGTACCCTGCTCGCTATCGCGGACGCGTCATCTCCACCTTGTTTCTCGCGCAGCCGATCGCGAACGGACTTGCATCCGCGGCGTCCGGCCTCATCCTCGAAATGAACGGCTTGCTTGGTTTGAAAGGCTGGCAGTGGGTCTTTATTATTGAAGCCCTGCCCGCGATTCTCTTGGCGGCTGTTGTGCTCAAAGTTATGACAGATCGCCCCTCAGTTGCAGATTGGCTTGAGGACGGCGAAAAAGCTTGGATTGAAAATGAGCTTGAGAGCGAGCGTCTGGCGGTGGAAACAGGCGGCAGGCTGAGAATGTGGCAGGCGCTGAGGGACCCGCGCGTTCTCAAACTCTCTTTTATCTATTTCACAAGCACGACCGCGAATTACGGCATCGTCTTTTTCCTGCCGCAGATCGTGAAAGGCCTCGGCCTGACGAATGTGCAAACGGGTTTTGTTTCGGCGATACCCTACATAATCGGAATGGCCGGCCTTCTTCTGTGGGGCTGGTCGACGGATCGCAGCCGGGAGCGCCGCTGGCACCTTATTACGGCCATCGTAGTGGGAGCTCTCGGTCTGACGCTGGCGGGCTGGTGGGGAAGTACATATGTGGGGCTAGCCGGGATCACAATCGCGGTCATAGGGCTATACGGATCGAGGACGGCATTCTGGCCGATGCCATCGTTGTTCCTGACGGGGACGGCGGCGGCGGCGGGCATTGCCCTTGTCAATGCGATTGGGAATCTCGGCGGCTATTTGGGGCCGTTCGCCGTTGGCTGGATCAAGGACGCGACCAAGAGTTTCGAGATGGGGCTTTATTTCCTTGCTGGCTTCTCTCTGCTTGGCGCGGCCGTAGTCTATTTCGGCACGCGTCAGCTTGCGCGGCACTGATTGAAGGCGTGAGCACGTGAGAAAGACCCCTGACCAGCTCCGCAGCGCCCGCTGGTTCGCCGCCGACGACTTGCGATCATTCGGGCACCGCTCCCGCATGAAGCAGATGGGCTATTCGGCGCAGGAGTTCATTGGGCGTCCGATCATCGCGATCATCAACACATGGTCGGACTTTGCCCAATGCCATGCTCATTTCAAGACAAGGGTCGAGGACATAAAGCGAGGCATCGTGCAGGCAGGAGGCTTCCCTGTTGAGCTGCCGGCCATCTCCCTTTCCGAGTCGACGGTCAAGCCAACGACAATGCTTTATCGCAATTTCCTCGCGATGGAGACCGAGGAGCTTATCCGCTCGCAGCCTGTGGACGCCGCGGTCCTGATGGGCGGCTGCGACAAGACAACGCCAGCCCTGATCCTTGGCGCGATTAGCGCAGGCGTCCCTTCCATCTTCGTCCCCGCGGGTCCAATGCTTAAGGGCAATTGGAAGGGGAAGGTGCTTGGCTCCGGCTCCGATGCCTTCAAATATTGGGATGAACGGCGCGCCGGAGAAATTTCGGAGCGTGACTGGTTCCAAATGGAGGATGGGATCGCCCGGTCCTACGGCGTGTGCATGACCATGGGAACGGCTTCGACAATGACAGCGCTTGCGGAAGCGCTCGGCCTGACACTCCCTGGCGCTTCCTCGATCCCTGCCGCAAACTCGAACCATATTCGCATGTGCTCGGCGGCCGGGCGGCGCATCGTTGAGATGGTCTGGGAGGATTTGACGCCAGCGAAAATTCTGACCGAGGGCGCATTTCGCAACGCGATCAAGGTTGCCATGGCCATGGGCTGCTCGACCAACGCAGTAATACACATGATCGCCATGGCTCGCCGGGCGGGCCACGCGATCTCATTGGACGACTTCGACGCCGCCAGCCGCACGGTGCCGGTCATCGCGAATGTCAGGCCAAGCGGCGACACATATCTGATGGAGGATTTCTATTATGCGGGCGGGTTGCGTGGCCTCATGACCCGCCTGACACATTTTCTCGACCTCAGCCAGATCACAGTCACAGGGAAAAGCTTGAGTGAGAACCTGGAAGGTGCCGAGGTCTATAATGATGATGTGATCCTCAACCTGGATCGTGCAATTTACAAAGAGGGCGCGCTTGCGGTCCTGCGGGGGAACCTGGCCCCCGATGGTTGCGTCATCAAGCCCAGCGCTTGCGATCCCCGCTTCCTGAAGCATGCGGGACCATCCCTGGTGTTTGACGATTACGCCTCCTTGAAAGCGGCGGCCGATTCAGAAGACCTCGACGTCACACCCGATCATGTCCTCGTCCTGCGCAATGCTGGCCCTCTTGGTGGGCCCGGAATGCCGGAATGGGGCATGCTTCCGATCCCCAAAAAGCTCCTCAAAGCCGGCGTCCGCGACATGGTCCGCATCTCCGATGCACGCATGTCAGGCACCAGCTACGGCGCTTGCATTCTCCATGTTTCGCCGGAGGCACACGTCGGAGGTCCGCTTGCGCTTGTTAAAACCGGCGACATGATTTCCGTCGATGTCGCCGCGCGCGCCATTTCGCTCGAAGTTTCGGACAGTGAGCTTGCCGAAAGACGCCAGAACTTCACATGGCCCGAGCCTCGCTATGAACGCGGCTATGGCTGGTTGTTCTCGCAGCATATCCGGCAGGCTCACGAGGGGTGCGATTTCGACTTCCTGGAAACGGGCTTTGGCCAGCCCGCAGGTGAACCCGCCATATATTAAGAAGCAGTCCCGTCTGATCCGCATCCTGCCTGTGGGACATGTTTGCCCAAACCCGTTTCCGGGTTATTCCATCCCAGCCAGTAGCTTATCACGCTCTTCAATTTCCTGCTCTAGCACTTGCTCCAAAAGGGCAAGCGCAAGGCGTGCCTCGCCGGTCCCTAAGCTGCATTCAGTGAGCTCGGAGATGCGCACGCGGAGATCTGCGATATCTCCGATGGTCTTGGCTATGCGCATTTCGACTTTTTCTAGCTGAGCCTGCAGCTGTGATCGCTTCATTCCGCCAGTATGTCGTGCTTTGAGCCGCGATCTTTGACCTTGCTCAAATCCCGCCGCGAAACAGTGTCAGGCAGTCTTAGCCAGCGGGTTCGGAGTTTCCGGCACTGGGGTGATCGCTCCCTTTCCATCAAACCACGACCGTACGTTGTCGATGACGAGCTGCCGCATGAGGCCGCGCGTATGATGAGTGGCGCTGCCGATATGCGGGAGCACAACCACATTGTCCATTGCCAGCAAAGCTTCCGGGACGTGCGGCTCCTTCGCGAACACATCGAGGCCCGCCGCAAGGATTGTCCCAGAATGCAAGGCCTCGATCAGCGCCTCCTCATCAACAACCGATCCGCGGGAGACATTGATAAGAATGCCGTTTGGCCCAAGGGCTTCGAGAACCGAAGCATCGACCGCATGGCGGGTCGCGGGTCCTCCCGGGAGGATTATTATGAGGACGTCTACGGCGGCGGCCAGGGCCTTAAGCTCTGCGTGATAGTCATATTGCAAGCCGGGCTGCCGGTTCCGGCTGCAATAGGCGAGCGGTACATCGAAACCTTCAAGGCGCTTGGCTATCACCTTTCCGATCCGCCCCATGCCTGCGATGCCAACTTTCCGGCCACGCAAGGAAGGGCTCAGCGGAAATTCCGAGCCCGGCCTCCAGTGGCCCGCGCGAACAAAATGGTCCGCTTGTGGAAGGCGCCGCACTGTTGCTAGCAACAATCCAACCGTGACATCGGCCACCTCATCATTGAGAACGTCCGGTGTATTGGTTACGACAATACCGCGATCAGCGGCGGCGCGCACATCGACGGTATCGTAGCCCACGCCGAAATTGGCGATGATCTCAAGACTGGGCAGGCGGCTAATCAGGTCCCCGGTGGTGGGTGTGCGCCCGCGCGTGACTATCGCGACAATCTCTGGGCCGTGGCTATCCAGGATTTGAGAGAGACCAAGCGTTTCGTCACGAAGGACCTCGAAACTCTTCGCGAGCTCGGTGTCAACCTCTAGGTCCATTCTCCCTAGGCTCAGGATCTTCGGCTTCGCTGTCATCTGTGGCACTCCCCTCACGCAAAAGAAAATTGAAATCGCATCCTTGATCAGCCTGAAGAACGCTGTCTTCGAAAAGTCTCGCATAGCCTCGTGCTGGCTTCTGTCGTTGCGGCGCTGAAGACCAAGCCACCAGCCGCTTTTGAAGCTCTTCGTCATTGACCAGCAGCTTAAGACGCCTCGCCTCAACGTCGAGCTCGATCACATCGCCCGTGCGAACCACGGCAAGCGCGCCCCCCTCGGCGGCTTCCGGCGTAACATGCAAGACAATCGTACCGAAAGCGGTGCCGCTCATGCGCGCATCCGAGATCCGCACCATATCTTTAACGCCCTGCCGAGCTAGCTTAAGGGGAATTGGCAGATAGCCCGCCTCCGGCATTCCAGGCGCGCCTTTCGGCCCCGCATTGCGGAGAACGAGTATATCGTCAGGAGCCACGTCGAGATCCGGCGAGTCGATGCGGCTGGTCATGTCCTCGACCGAGTCGAAGACGACCGCGCGCCCCTCATGCCGCATCAGTTCCGGTGACGCAGACGATTGTTTGATGACCGCCCCTCTTGGCGCGAGATTGCCGCGCAGGACAGCCATCGCTCCCATCTTCTTCAGGGGCGACTTAATGCTGCGGATCACGTCCTGCGGCAAGTCCTCGGCTCCTGCGATGGCGTCGCCAATCGTGCCTCCGGAAACGCTCAAAGCCTCCAAATGCAAAAACTCCAAGAGTTCCCTCATCAGGCGCGGCAACCCGCCAGCATGATGGAAATGCTCCATATAATGCGCGCCAGACGGCTTAAGATCGAGAAGCACCGGGATCTTGCGGCTGAGTTCATCGAGCGCCCCGAGTTCCACCTTCACCCCGGCGCGTCCTGCCATTGCGGTCAGGTGAATAATTCCATTCGTAGAGGCGCCAATCGCCTGCAAGACCACCAGCGCATTGTGCACCAACTCTGCGGTGACGAGTTCGGAGGGCTTCGGCTTCCCTCCCACGGCCATTTCCGCAGCGCGCTTGCCGCTTGCTTCCGCGACGCGTCTTCGGTCCGCATGCGTTGCAGGTGAGGCCGCGCTCATTGGCAATGCGAGACCCATCGCCTCGACGATGCAGGCCATGGTGCTGGCTGTTCCCATCACCATGCATGTCCCGACGGAAGGGGCAAGCCGCCCGCCGATCGTTTCGATCTCTGCTTCGTCGATAGTGCCAGCCCGATGCATCCCCCACAGACGGCGGCAATCGGTGCATGCACCCAGCGTCTCGCCCTTATGGTGCCCGACCACCATCGGTCCAACCGGCAGGACAATCGCCGGAATATCCACACTGGCCGCCGCCATCACCTGTGCGGGCAGCGTCTTGTCGCAGCCGCCGATCAGCACCACGGCGTCCATGGGCTGGGCGCGGATCATCTCCTCCGTGTCCATCGCCATTAGATTGCGCAGGACCATCGAGGTCGGATAGGCGAAGCTCTCATGGATGGAGATGGTTGGGAAGACCATCGGCAAGCCGCCGGCCAGCATCACCCCACGCTTGACGCTTTCGATCAGGTCCGGGACGTTCCCATGACAGGGATTGTAGTCGCTGTAAGTGTTGGTGATACCGACTATGGGGCGGTCAAGCGCATCGTCCGAATATCCCATCGCCTTGATGAAGACTTTGCGCAGGAACAGCGAAAATGCGGGGTCGCCGTAACTAGTCAGTCCCTTACGTAAACTCTTCGCCATTATAGGCTTCCTCACTTCGATGGAGGGCGCGAGCGAGAATAGCCAATCGAGCAGAAGCTGCCACCTTGATGGCTTTCGGCAACTTCATCGCCGCCGGTCACTCTCATGAGCCGATCCGTAAATGAATCAGCACTGTCTTGAGGCTCCCATCCGAGATTAGCGCGGTCGTCATTGCGCCACCACGTCATTCGTGAATTATTAGAAGCGGCCCAAATCACGAAGCAGCCCTCTATGCTCGCAAGCGTGCTGCACTGAACGAGGGAAATAAGATCGGGGTAGGAGAGCCAGGTACTCAACATGCGAGCATCCGTAGGTTCTGCCCGGCACGATCCGATCCGGAGAAACACGCTCGTCACGCCATGCTTGTCCCAGTAGAGCCGGCCCATTAGTTCGCCATATGCCTTTGACAAGCCATAATACCCGTCTGGCCGGAAATCGCAGCCGGCGTCGAGAACCTCGCTGCGCTCGTGAAAGCCAACAACATGATTGGAAGATGCGAACACCATGCGCGCCTTCTCGCGCCTCGCTGCTTCATAAGCGTGGTAGAGACCGCGAATGTTTGGTTCGATGACGATCTCGAAGGGATTCTCCACCGAGATCCCGCCAAAATGTAGTATGGTTCCGCATCCTTCGGCCAGCCGCAGAATGGCAGGGCCGTCTGACAAATCCGCGAGCGTAAAGCTGGCGCCCTTTGGAAGCGCGTCAGGGAATGGGACGAAGTCTGTTAAGCGCAGGACCCAACCTTTCTCAGCCAGAGCCTTCGCTAGCACACGGCCAAGTGCACCCGAGGCGCCAGTCAACAGGACAGGTTTTGCAGGAGGGGGTAATGTCATTAAGGGGAGCCTTCATTACGCTCTTCGCAAAATAGTGCAGACGCCCCGTTGGAGCCAGAGGCAAGATTCTTAGATAAATATGATCGTGGCAGGACTTGCGATCCGAATGACTTGATCCCGGAGAGTGAGAGCGCCAGTTTCGCCATCAATATCGAAGCTGACGATATTATCGCTTTGCTCATTGGCAATAAGCAGCGTCTGCCCGTCACTGCCGAGGCACATGAAGCGTGGATCGCGGCCCTGGCTAGAAACCCAACCAACCGTCTCAAGAGTGTTTCGCGCGCTGTCAAAGTTGACATGAGCAACGCTGTCCTGGCCGCGGTTCGAAGCATAGACATGCCGTCCGCAGGGTGAAACAACGATCGCGGCGGCGGTGCTCGCGCCGAAGAAGTATGGTGGCAGCGCGGAGCGAAGCTCCATCGGCGATAGGATGCCGTTCGCGTCATCCCACCGGCAGGCCGCCACCGTCGAGTCGATTTCATTGACCACGAAGGCAACCGGCAAGCTGGGGTGGAACGTGATATGCCGGGGACCGGCGCCGGGCCGCATCGCAGCGCTTCCGTGAAGCTGTAACCGGCCAGAGCCGTCCAATTTGAGAACGAAGATGCGGTCAAGGCCCTTGTCCGGCACAAGGAGAAAGCGCCCGGATGGGTCGAAGACCACGTGATGCGGATGCGACGACGCCTGCTCTGTTCGATGCGGGCCGGGCTCGCCAGGCAAATCAAGCTTGTGAATGAAGCGCTCAAGCCTGCCGCCCGCCGTGATCGGCAGAACGCTGACCGAACCGCTTGCGTAATTCGCGACGACAAGAAATTTCCCAGATGGATCAACGGCGAGATGCACTCCATTCACGCCTCCCGTCGCAGCTTGGCCGAGTAGGCGGAGGCTGCCAGTCTCGGCGTCGACCGAGAAGGCGTTCGCGAAATCGCAATCACCATGCACGGAGTAGATGCGATCGCGATCCCGGTTAGTGATTAGAAATGAAGGATTGACAAGACCGGGAAGGTGAAAGGCATGCGTCCAGGTATATGTCTTGGGATCGATGCGGAATGAGTGCAGGCCATCACCACGCGCCTTCCTCCGCTCGGTGGTGAAGCTGCCCACAACAGCGAAACGCGGAGCGGAATGAGGCGCCGGAGCATCGTGCATTCCTCGTCACCTCCCACCTTGAGTATAGCTGAGCGGAAATCGCGGAGAAGAAGGCCTTAATCGCTTCTTGCGCTAGGTTCGTTTATGTTCCAAGTCCAGACCAGAACGCTATCGTTGTTTAAAATTCGAATTCCGTAGGTTTGCCCGGCAGGAAATATAGCCTTTGTCTTCAATTCGGATCTGGCGTCAGCAATGGCGGCTTTAAGGCTCGGTGACGATATTACGGAACGATCTAAAACCGGCTGAATACCGCTTTCGGAGGGCATTCCCAGCCATTCACAGGTAAACATCTTGTTGTACTCCTGGATGTTCTCGCCAAAGCATACCATGGCGGAGGCAGCGAAGAGAACGAAATGTCAACGGGGTTAAATTGCCGGCCTAGATACTGGCAATCAACCCGCCATCCACCCGCAACATAGACCCAGTGATATAAGCGGCGCGCGCGCTGGCGAGGAATGTTACGGCGTCGGCATATTCCTCCGGCTTGCCGTAGCGTCCCACCGGAATCGTCTTAGTGCTTTCCGCAGCGACATCGGCCACGGAACGGCCCTCGCGCTTTGCCTTGGCTTCGTCGAGAGAACTTACCCGTGCGGTCGCGATGCGGCCTGGAACAACGACATTGACCGTGACGCCGTCCGCTGCCACTTCTCGCGCCAGCGTTTTCGACCAGCCAACGAGCGAAAGCCGCAAGCTGTTGGACATGGCGAGATTTGGGATCGGCGCCACGACGCCGGAGGACGTGCTGGTGATTATCCGCCCCCAATTATGGGCGCGCATGCCAGGCAAAACGCGGTCCGTGATTGCGATAACGGGCAGAACCATGGATTGAAAGTATCTGGTCCAGACGGCAGTCTCCTGACCCGCTGCGGGCGAAGGCGCGGGTCCGCCGGTGTTGTTGACGAGAATTTCGACCGGGCCCAATTGGGCTTCGATGGTGCTCACATTGGCGCCGATGACCGAGAGGTCGCTAAGGTCCCAGGTCAGCCCCATATTGGCGGAGCCTATCGAGTTGAGTTCCTGGCGGATTTTTGCAAGCGCGCCAGCGTCAATATCGGCGGCGGCAACTTTTGCGCCTTCCCTAGCCAACGATTTCGCAATCGCGCTCCCCAAACCGCCGCCCGCCCCGAAAACGAGTGCTGTTTTGCCTTGCAGACCCAAATCCATAGAGCGTCCCTACCGTTGATGTGGCCGCACATTACCACGCCCGCACCACATATCCGAGACTGACGCGCCCGCAAATTCTCCGAAAGACACGCTTGCGCCCCTCATGTCTTCCGGGACAATTCCTCGCGCAAAATCGCCGAAATGGAACTCGCGATGATCTGCGGCAAATCTGCCCGCAGGGTGACAAGTTCATTCCGGAGATCGCTCACCTCTTTCTTGACCTCAAGCAGAAGGGCCTCGTTTTCCGTGATCTTGCGCAGGATGTGACGCGAGACAAGCTTCTCGCCCTTTGCTTCTTCCTCAAGGAGAGTGATACGGCGGTTCAATGTCGCGAATTCGGTTTCGTCAGCCATGGGCGTCACAGTGCCATCTGGTTGGTTTAAGCGCAAGGAATGGCTATCGTGAAGTAAAGCCAGATCTGCGCCCACCCTGCGAATGCTGAATACTTACCCGAACTAGTTCACAATCTAGGGGCTTGGTGCCCGCATTGAGCGCGGCCCTGACGACTGTTTTCCACCCTTTCCGGACTTTGCCCCTCCGTTAAGCCAACAGGCAGGTCGGGGTC
>CAWFHI010000006.1:0-50000 GCA_963815605.1 uncultured Alphaproteobacteria bacterium
GTGAGGTTACTGGCCTGCAATCACTATCTTGCCGAAATGCTGGCGAGCTTCGAAGTGCTGATAGGCTTGTTTTGCTTCGGAAAAGCTGAATTCCCGATCGATGACGGGCTGAAGCTTATGCAGCCCCATCGCCCGGTTCATGGCACTCAAATTGTCTCCGGTTGCCAGCGTAGATGCGGCGGATCAGGACCCGGTCGCGAAATATACGGAGTCGATTGATCCTTGACCAAGCGCCGCGACCACATTAATAATCCCCTCGTCAGCTGCGCAACTGATCGATTTCGGCAGTGTTTCGAGTCCGCCTGTCTCAACGGTGTGCTCGACGCCATTTCCATCGGTCGACCGGCGTATGTGCTCGTCCCAGTTGGGGATCTCCCGGTAGTTCACTACCTCGTCCGCCCCAAGCTGTTTCAGCCGGGCCGCCTTAGCGCCCGTTGACGTGAGCGCAATAACGCGGGCGCCAAAGAGTTTGGCAAATTGAAGCGCGAACAGCGCCACGCCGCCTGTTCCAATGGTCAAAACCGTTTCGCCAGGACGGAAAGGCTCGGGCCGGCCAGGGAGGACCATGCGGTGACGGCGGTGCAGGGAAGCGTCGCGGCTTCCGCGAAGGACATATAGGCTGGGATCTTGACCAGGGCTTCCTCCTCCGCGATCACGAACGGTGCCAGCATTCCATCCCTGGTACATCCAAACTGATCGGATGCCATTTCCAACGAGATCGGACCATCGATCCACCTTGGAAAATAACTGCAAGCGACGCGATCACCGATCGCGACGCCCGTCACACCTTCTCCAAGGGCAACAATCTCGCCGGCGCTGTCAGACAGCGCGATTTTGCCGGTCTTGCCAGGGAAGGCGTATCGTCCTGTGAGTATGAGCAGATCCCGGTAGTTTAACGACCGAGCATGAACCTTGATCAGAACCTCGTTCCGGCCGGCCCTAGGTTCAGGCCGCTCGCCAAGGGTCAAGCCGTCGACGCCGGTGCCGAGCTTATCGAAATAATAGGCTTGCATACTGTTTCTCCTGTGAAGGTGGTGCTTCGCACAATGGGCATGACGGCAAAGACAATCGCGCGCATGACCATTGAAGGATTCAGCCCGTTGCTGGGTCGCCACGAAGCGCCGTGGCAAATAGTTTCCGCTCGCGCTGCATGATCGACGCCGGCCGTCCGGCGGTGATACCGCCGTCGACCACCAGATTAAGGCCGTTTACTAAGCTCGATTCGTCGCTTGCGAGATAAAGAGCCGCGTGTGCGATATCGACCGGCGCGCCCATGCGGGGAATGGGTTGCACTCCGGGAAGAAGCTCGTCGAACGCCGCCTTCACCCTCGTCGCGCCGTCATCCGCTTCGTTACTGTCAAGTCCACCGGCTTTGCCGAAAATACCAGTAAGAATCGGTCCGGGAGATATGCTATTCACCCGGATACCGTGCTCCCCCAGCTCAACTGCCGCACAACGAGACAGGTGGATGACTGCAGCCTTGGCGGTGGAATAGCCAAGCGTCGTGAAGCCGGCTCGCAGTCCATTTATGCTCGCCATGTTGATGATGCTGCCCGAATGCTCACGGAGCATTGCGGGCGCAGCGTATTTCATCCCAAGAAGTGTGCCGCGGACATGCACCGCAATTGCTGCGTCGAACTCCGCGATGTCAACGGTTGCCACGCCCCCGGTTCGCGACGGCGTGCCAGCGTTGTTGAACAGACAATCGATGCGCCCAAAACGTTCGAGCGCGTGAACGATCATGGCGTGCACATCCGCTTCGCACGAGACATCGGTGCGGAAAAAGCTTGCCGCCATGCCGAGCGCAGCGGCAAGCGTTTCTCCTTGTTCACGCCGCCTTCCTGCGATGATGACGCTCGCGCCTTCGGCGACAAAAGCTCGGCCGTGCACGCGCCGATCCCGCTCGTTGCGCCCGTAATCACCGCCACCTTACCCTTAAGCCGGCTCATTGGAATCCCTCCTTTTGCTAATTGGCGTCCGATCCATCTCGACGGTCGATAATCAGGCTTTGCACAGCACGGCCGAAATAGCCGTGCCGGTCGCCGAGCCGGGCAAAGGAGATGCCCGTGCCTTCCAGGCCGATCCAACTCTCCGCATCGAGCAATATCCACTCGCCCACCGGCATGCGGCCCAGCGAAAGCGTCAGATCAGCGTTGATGAAGCTCCATGTCCTCGGGTCGAGCGGCACTGAAACGCTATTGCAGAAGTCCGCCGCGATCGCGGCGCGCATAAGCGGAGAAATCGGCAGACCCGCGATGATGGGGCGGCCGGCCCGGTACCAGGTTGCGCTGCGCCGTCCTTTGCCATCGGCTTTGAGGGTGCGCATGGAAACGCCGCTCAGAAACGGACTCCCAAGGCCACGCAAGTCGGCCGGCGCGCAGCCGGCCTCCGGCCCAGCCTGATCGAACTCAGGCTCGGCGGCGCCGGCAGGCTGAAGCGAGCTGCCGGTCCGAACCCGTAAGACCGTCGCCCGGACGACTTCTTTCTCCCCGGCCGAGAGGCGGATCGAACAGATCTGGATTTTCCGCCCCTCGCGAATGACGTCTGTCGCGATTGAAAGCGGCGCCACCGGTACTGGCCGCAAGAGATCGATCGAAAGCCGCGCGACCCGCATGGGCTGGCGGCTTTCCACAGTCTCTGCGAGCCATGCAACCAAGCTCGCCGGCGCTGCACCATGCTGCATCGTGGGGTCCCAAGGCCCGGCCGCATGAGGCGTTGAGAGGGCACGCATGCCAGAAAGCTCATAGACTGCTTCCGAAGTCATGGTTATGAACCCGAATGGTTGGGATTTCGCAGAGGAGTGCGGACAGCCTAATTTGAGGTGAAGAGATAGTCGGTCAGAATGCGGCCGCGCTCGTCGAGGATGAGAAAGCCGGATCCCTCGGCGGCAATCTCGCCGCTGTTCACCGAGAACATTTCCCAGTTGAAGGTAACGGCATTCTTCAGGGATTGCGCGGTCTTAACCCGTCGGAAGAGATAGCCGCCGTCGCGTACGTTTCTTTCATGGGAGCCTTCTATCCTCTCCTCAAGCGCTTCGTAGCCGCGCGCCTCCTTCGTTCCCATGTAATGAGTGCCTTCTGGCGCCCACAGACTGTGAATGGTCTTCTTGCGTTGTGCCGGATCTGGGTTATTCCAGACCGCGACATAGCGGTCCGCAAGTAACTCTGCTTCGCTCATAGCATGCTCCGTGGAGTTTTGACGGCTAAGGTGCCTGACCTTCAGATTGCTGCGAACGCTGCTTGCAGTCGATGACCTCAGAGGTCAAAAAATGATCGCGAGTGCTGATATGGTTTGACGTCCGAGATCATGGAGCATCGCCGGATTTCCGGCTATGCTGCAATAATGACCGCACCTGAGCTTCCATTCGGCGTATTGCTGCGTCGCTGGCGAGAGCGCCGGCGCATGACCCAGATGGATCTGGCCGCGGCGGCGAACAGTTCGACGCGGCATTTGAGCTGCTTGGAGACGGGCCAATCCCAGCCAAGCCGCGAGATGGTTCTGCGCTTGGCTGCGTGCCTCGAGGTTCCGCTTCGAGGTCAAAATGCGCTGCTTCAGGCGGCGGGCTTTGCGGCGGCGTTCCAGGAACGGTCTCTGGCGGAATTGGTGGCAGCCCGCCAAGCGATCGAGCAAATCCTAGAGGCGCACAGGCCTTACCCGGCGTTCGCTGTCGACCGGCATTGGAACGTCGTTCTTTCCAACAGGGCGCTGCCAGAGCTTTACGTCGATGTATCGCCCGAGCTTTTGCAGCCGCCGGTGAATGCGATCCGCCTGATGCTGCACCCTGGCGGTCTTGCGCCGAGAATCATCAATTTCCTCGATTGGCGCGACTATATCGTCTCCGTTCTTCGGCAGCAGGCCGAAGCCATCGCCGACGCCGGCATTGAGGCACTGTTGGCGGAGATCTTGGCCTATCCTGATCCCGGCCACGGTGCGGCCGCGGCTATGAATATGGGATCGCAGCGATTTGCGACGCCCCTGCAAATCTCAACCGTCGCGGGCACGGTCTCATTTTTGAACACGGTCACGGTGTTTGGCACACCCATAGACGTGACCCTGTCTGAGCTTGCTCTCGAAATGCTCTTTCCAGCCGATCCGGAAACGGTTGCCGCGATCAAAAGACTCACAGGCGAAGCCGGCGCTGGGAGTTGGAATAAGGTTCCGTTCGCCGGGACTTGTTAGCCTACCAAAGATTTACACACGGAAAGCGAAAAGTTAGTGCGCATTTGGTGATCCGAACACTGCCCAGATCGTTAGCGGGACCAACTGTGTCGTTCATGATTTCGATGCCTGCACATGGATCACACTGAGAAAGTCTCAACGTGAGTTTAAGTAGGCCGCTACACCTTCGGGACCGGAAGTGTGTTTTGAGAGACAGAAACGTCGAAAAGGGCCAAAGCACTAAATCGCTGGCGCGATAGCTGCTGCCCGCACGGAGCGAGAGGCCAAGGTAACCATCTGAGAACATAACGATAACCTGCTCAACGCGCCTGTCCTTTGGATCGGGGTCTCAACAACCTCATCCTAGACAGGAGCCAAGTATGAGTACCCAGGCCGTCAGTGAACTGCGTCTGCGCATGATCGAGGACATGAAGGCACGCCAGCTCGGTTTGCACACCCAGCGCAGCCATGTTTACAGCTGCAAGCGTTTTGCCGCCTATTTGAAGCGCTCGCCTGAGATGGCGACGGCGGACGAGGTCCGCGCCTTCCAGTTTTATTTGATGGAAAGCGGCCCCAGCATTTGCAATCGCAACCGCATTATGACCGGCGTGAAGTTTTTGTTCCGGGTCACGCTGCGCAGGCACGATTTAGCGTCCGAGATCTATTATGTCAGAGAGCCACAGAAGCTGCCGCTGGTTATGAGCCCGGCCGAGGCCAAGCGCCTGCTGGCCGTGGCGGGCAACCTGAAGATCAAGGTGATGCTCGCGCTGTGCTATGGCTGCGGATTACGCGCTGGCGAAGCGTGCCGCCTCAAGGTGGGTGACATTGACAGCGAGCTCAACATCATCCGCGTCGTGCAAGCCAAGGGGCGCAAAGACCGTCATGTGATGCTTCCCCCCGAAGTTCTGGATCTGCTTCGGCAATGGTGGAAGGTGCGGCCCATACGCTACGATGACGGCGTGCCTTTAAAGGAGCGCTGGCTGTTTCCCGGCCGGCGGCGCGCCCAGCCGCTCACTACGCGCCAGCTCTCGCGTCTGTTCCACGAGGCAGCTGAAGCCGCCGGCATCAAGAAGCCAGTGACGCTGCATTCGCTCAGGCACTCTTTTGCCACCCATCTTTTCGAGCAAGGCTTGGATATCCGTCTGATTCAAGCGGTGCTTGGCCATCACAAGCTCGATACGACGGCCCGTTATACCCGCGTGGCTACGGGACGGATCGCCGCCATCGAAAGCCCGATCGGCAAGATCGCGGTGCCGCTTTTGAAGAAGGTCCGCCAGAAGCGTTAAGCCGCGCCCATGGCACGGCCAGCGTTGGAGGTCGCGGACATCTTCCGCGGCCACGGCCCCTCTTGGCGTGCTGCCAACAGGAGGCACATCAGTCTTGACCAGCTCAAAGTTATGAGCGCCATCGAGCGCTGCCGGACCGCGGCGCTCGGCGGCTACGTTGCGCGTTGCGAAGACTGTTCACACACAGCCATCGCCTACAACTCCTGCCGCAACCGCCATTGCCCCAAGTGCCAAGGGACGGCAGCGCGGGAATGGCTGGCGGAGCGCAAAGCCGAGCTGTTGCCGGTACCCTATTTCCATCTCGTCTATACTATGCCGGGAGCCATCGCCGGCCTCGCCTATCACAACAAGGCGGTCATCTACGATATCCTGTTCAAGGCCTCGGCCAAGGCGACCCTCACCATTGCGGCCGATCCCAAGCGCCTCGGCGCCAAGCTCGGCATAATCTCCGTCTTGCACAGTTGGGGGTCGGCCATGACCCATCACCCGCATGTGCATATGATCGTGCCTGGGGGCGGATTCTCGCCGGATGGCGAAAGCTGGATCGCCTGCCAGCGCAAATTCTTTTTGCCTGTCCGCGTGTTGTCCCGGCTGTTTCGCCGCGTGTTTATCGAGGCATTGTTTGCCGCTCATGCTGAAGGACGGCTTATGCTCTTGGGTGAGCACGCGGGGCTTGCCGATGCCCGTGCTTACAAGGCCTTCCTCAAGCCTTTCCGGCGCTACGAATGGGTAGTTTATGCCAAGAGGCCCTTTGGCGGCCCGGAAGCGGTGCTCGCCTATCTTGCCCGCTACACCCATCGCGTCGCCATTTCCAATAAGCGCCTGATCGCCGCCGATGCCAAGAGCGTCACCTTTACCTTCAAGGATTACCGCATCGAAGGCCCTGGCCGCTATAAAACGATGACGCTCGCCACGCCGGAGTTTATTCGCCGTTTTCTCATGCATGTGCTGCCAAAAGGCTTTCACCGCATCCGCCACGCCGGATTTCTGGCAAACGGCAACCGGGCAGAGGCGATTGCCAAGGCGCGAGAACTGCTCAAGGTGCCAGCAGCCGCTCCGGCCACACAAGACACACAGCCCGCCGATGCCACAGAGCCGTTCAAACTCGAACGGCCATGTCCATGCTGTGGCCGGCGCATGAGGGTTGTTGAGATCTTTGCACGCGGCAGCGGCCCAAGCCCCAGATACCGTGCCGCCCCGGCGGCTTTGATTATCAGGCTCGATACCTCATGATTAGGCTGGCTCCAGAACTCAGCGGCAGTGCTGATTTTCCTTGCGGCTTTTGCCGCCACCTTTGCGCTCGCCGCAATGCCAGAAAATATTGCCGGCTTGCGGTGTTTCTACGTTTACTGACGCGGCTTTTTAAGCAGACGCCCGCTAAGGTCCCTCGTAAAAACCGAAGGCTATTCGGCTTGCTGCAAAATTACGGCCTATTCCAACCGCCACGCTGCGGCTAAATCCCCATAGGCCTCGCTGAGCCACAGTGCCCCATACTCCGCGATTTCGTGCCTTGGCGCTTCTCCGACGCCTCCGGTAGCGCTCGCGGATGGTCCGGTCATGCAGGCGTCCGAGAAACCTGCACATCAGCGGAAGTAACAATTTCGCGCCTCGCCCCAAAATACCTCGCCTACTTCCGGCAGAAGCGAATGCCTGACCTCGCCTCTCATGCTATCCATAAGTTCGTTGCCCCGAGCAGCCATTTCCGTCAAAGCATCGAAATCACCGGCTATCCTGGGGGAAATTGTCATGACAACACGCCGTCAATTTCTGAAGACGGGCGCCGCTGCTGCCGCCACCGGCATCGTCTTTTGCGGCTGCGGCCTCCTACACGGTGCGCGCGCCCAGCAGCCGACAAGGCAGAAATTGCCCATCATGGTCGGTGGCAAGCGGATCAAAACGATCGACGTGCACGCCCATTGCCAGTTCCGCGAAGCCGGCGCACTGCTCGGCGCCAGCGGTGCCTCACTCGTCGACGGACGACCATTCACCGACGTCGCAGCCGTAGCCTTCATTGAGATCGACAAGCGGCTCGCTGCCATGGATGCGCAGGCGGTCGACATGGAGGTCCTGTCGATTAATCCATTCTGGTATGGCAGCGAGCGCGATCTCGCCGGCCAGATCGTGAAGCTGCAGAACGAAAAGCTGGCCGAACTCTGCGCCTCGAAGCCCGACCGGTTTGCCGCCTTCGCCTCCCTCACCCTGCAGGCGCCTGATCTCGCCGTGCAGGAACTGGAAACTGCGGTTAGAAAACAGGGGCTCAAGGGAGCCGCGATCGGCGGCACTGTCAATGGAGAGGCATTTTCCGATCCGAAATTTTATCCGGTGTGGGCCAAGGCGGAAGAACTCGACGTGCCCGTGTTCATTCATCCGACGGGGGTGCCCGAGCTTGCGAAAAGATTGGCTGGCAACGGTTGGCTCACCAACACGATCGGTTATCCCTTGGATACGGCGATCGCGCTCTCGCACCTCATTTTCGAGGGCACGTTCGATCGCTTTCCGAAGCTCAAAGTGATCGCCGCCCATGGCGGCGGCTACCTCCCGTCCTACGCCGATCGATCGGACCATGCCTGTCTAGTTAGTCCGAAGAGCTGCAATCCGAATATCCAGCTCAAGAAGGCGCCGACGGAGTATCTCAAGCAGATCTATTTCGATTCGGTGATCTTCACGCCGGAGGCGATCCGGCATCTCGTGGCCCAGGTCGGCGGCGGTCAGGTCGTGCTGGGCAGCGACTATCCCTATCCATTCCAGTTGCAACCCGTCGACCACATTTTCGCGTCAGAATCGCTCTCCGACGACCAGAAGGCCGACATCCTCGGCCGAACCGCGGCACGATTGTTGAATTTCGCCGCGTAACGCCCCGCTCCAACGACGCTACTGACATCCGGAAGCCGTCGGATAACTATCCGGCGAGACATGTTTGCGGGTCATTCGCTTCCGAGATGGGTCATAATGCAAGCGCTCCATTGGGTGTCGCTTCCAGGTCCGCTCTCCCGGGAGGTGCTGTCCTGGCGCGGACTTCAATGAGCAAAGCAAGGGCGAAGTGGAGCGTTTCCGCGCTCCACCAATCTGGGTGGTCAGATGTCGACCTGCTCGGCGATGGCGAGCGCATCGTCGACTTCAATGCCTAGATAGCGCACTGTGCTCTCGACCTTGGTATGACCAAGAAGAAGCTGAACGGCGCGAAGATTGCCTGTCTTGCGATAGATGAGCGTTGCCTTGGTCCGGCGCAGGGAATGCGTGCCGAATAAACTCGCGTCCAGCCCGACCATTGAAAACCAAGCGGAGACGAGCCTCGCATATTGCCGGGTCGTGAGGCTCTTCTCTTTGCCTCGGCCGGGGAACAGCACCATGCCGGGCTGCCGCTTTGTAAGCCTGAGATATTCGTCGAGCGACTGGCGGGCCTGCTCGGTGATCTCGAAACGAACCGGACGGCCCGTCTTCTTCTGGCGCACGCTCGCGCGTTCGGTGGTATAGCCATTTGGCGCGATATCCTCGACCTTGAGACGAACGACATCGCAGCCGCGAAGCTTGCTGTCGATCGCGAGGTTAAACAGTGCGAGGTCGCGCACTCTCCGCTGCATCTGCAGCCGCGTCCGGATTGCCCAGACATGCTTTGGCTGAAGCGGCGGCTTTGGCCCAATGAGCTTGCCCTTGTTCCAAGGCCTTCGCGCAGAAGAGAATGCAGTGAACGGCTGATTTTTATCCATGGTCACTCTCCTGTTAGGGGAGAGGTGATGATGATCGAAACGGCCCGCATTTATGGACCACGGACGTCAGGGATCTGAAACGGATCCAAGCATGAAGCGCTTTATCAAGAGCCGCCAACCGTAACAGATGCGGCTCCTTGAATGGCCAACCTGTTAACAGGTCTCGCCTGCATCAGGCCGAAAGCAGCCCATTGCCCGATTACGGAGAGTGCCTGCTGTTGGGGGGTAAGCCGCCGTTCCTGCCTGGTGCCGGTGCGTCACTCGAAACGCAGCTTTCGTTTCTCCACACTCGGACCGCCTGGAGCCAGGATCGGATTCGCTCCTTTCTCTTTTAAGTAAACGCCGTAATCGGCAAGAAGCCGCAAAGTGTGTTCAGATTGTTCACCGTCGTCAGGAGCGTGAGGCAGGACAGCCTGCACGTGCACCTCAAGCCGTGAAGCTTTGTCCGTATTAATATCATCAAGATTGAATGCGTCGGCAAAAGCGAGTATTTTGACGGCCAAACCGGCAAAAATTCGGGACCGATCACCAAGATGCTGCCTAATACACTCTTGCACAAGTCGATGTACATCGAACAGTGGAAGACCAGATGGGCTCGTGGTTGGATAAATAAGTGAGACTTCAGACAGCGCCGCAACTGCCTCACTTTTCTCGATATCGCTCAAGAACTCTTTGGAAAAAATATCAAGAGGTATCTGTTCTGGAGCAAAGAACGCTGCAATTCCCAATAGAGTTTCTGATACTGGAGCTCTAGACATAGCTTTTTCGAGCGCCAGGTTAAAGGTTGCTAGAACAGAACGGGGATGACCTGCACTCGTGATTGTCCGCGAAAGCAGGTCCGAAACACGCAAGATATTGATCGAAACTCCAATTCATTCCCCATGCATGGGAACGCGCGATAGAAAGAGCGAGCGGAAGACAACCTAGCGCGTCGGCGAGACGACCAGCCGCCGCCCTTATAGCTTCAGGATCACGACTTGCGCCGCGCGCTGCCTGCATCAGAAAGTCAATTGCTACCTCGCGCGAAAAAGTTCCAACTTTCAAGTCTTGCGCAGATCCAAACCACTCCTGCCAACGCGATGTGATAATGATGTGAGCTCCAGTCGAGGGCGTCCATTGGCTGATTTCTGAAGGTGTCTGAACATCGTCGTATATAAGTAACCACGGCTGACTATGTTCTTCTTCAATAAGCTTTAGAGCCAGTCGCGCGGTTTTCTCCACATCAAATTGGAGTTCCAGGTCATTGATCCAGTACCGACCGAGTTCTGCTAAGTCTTCTAGAAGAACTTGCCGACTTTCGGCTCGAATCCACCAAACGCCTCGATATTGATCTCGGTTTTGCCATGCATAAGCTCGAGCCAAGGCCGTCTTGCCAACCCCGCCAAGGCCATTAAGGGCAATGACACTAGCATTCGAAACACCCAGTCTCGGCGCCTGCAATAATTCCAGGATTGCATGCAATTCTTTGTGTCGACCGATAAACCTTTTAGAGTCCTGCACTTCTGTGTGTATAAGCCTTGGGGGCACTCGCCGAGGTGGCTTCGAAAAAAATCGGGCCAGATCAGGCGGCGCAGGTTGGTTCATAGACGCTGAAAAATGAACAACCGCTCTTGAAAGAAGCGGTTCAAATTCACCGTTTGCAACCAGAAGAGGCACCAGGTCTAAGTACGGCAGGCTTCCCAACATGCCGCTCGGGGCACAATCCTCAATCCGGAGCAGAACCAAACGCCCCAACCTGTTAAGAGGATCGCTTGACAGAACAGAACTATACTCCTTTTTGCAATAATCGGATTCAAGATAGGCGTTGGAGAGCAAAGCGATCACGCGCGCGCCAGAAGAAAACTCCTGCTCAAAACGCGCCAAAAAACTTGCATGCCCAAAGTCATCGTCCTGCAAAAAAACCTGATGACCAGCGTCTCTCAGAATTGAGGCTATTCGCTGCGCCAGGTGCTTGTCCTTTCCAGCTCGGGATATAAAAAAGTTACTAATACCTCCAGCGATGGTTGCGCCAGTGATGGTAGCTTCATCTCGAACGGAACCCGTATCGCGGATCTGCCGTATTTTTGCCCGTTCGATCAAGGGTTGCGGATCCTCGATAGCACTCCCTCCAAATGAACCATAAAAAAGATCCCTTTGCTCGCTCGACATATTAGATTTTTCGTGGTCGAGGATTTGGCGAAGCTTCCCTGGAGTACCTTTGGCTACTTCGATAAAATCCAACATAATTTCGAGGTTCGTTCCACGACTTCGAAATAGTCGACGCATTTCGTCTGAAGCGTTGTCCCCTAGCTGGCCATGCTCGTCTCGGCTCGCGCGGTTCAACACAGTTAAGATGGCTTGGCGTTTCGTTGAGTCGCCCGCTGCCCAATCAAAGCAACCATCGACTACTTTTTTATCTTCATTCTCAGCTATAAGATGTTCGCCTATCAAATCAGGTTCAAGAGGCAACAAACCTCCGTTCTGGGTTCCGTAAAGAACGTGAAGGTCATCGTGAAGTAGTTCTATGGCTTCGTCGGAGTACGTTTCTTGGGTTCGCAGAAGTGAACACGCATCTTTTTTTGTGTCGACGTGGGTGACCAGAGTTGTCCTACAAACACCTCGTTCCACGCGCCTAAATCTTACATTATCATCTCCAAGAGTTAGGCGTTTTGTCCAGTTGTGTTTTTCTAACTCAAGTGCAAGGTGGAGTAACGTATCAATGCCTACTCGTGCATCTCCAGGAGCCTGACCGTAGAGATGGAGCAGTGCCTCCAGTTGCACTGCAAGGGGGCGATTATAGTCCGTGCCCAGTATGATCCTTTCGATCTGTGTCTGCGTCGGCGGCGTATCGGGCAATGAACGTCCCGCCTGAGCCAAAATTTCTTTGAACGCTTCGATAGAACGGTTAAAAAGTTCTAGTCGCTGCTCGACGGCAAGAGAAGCGGATGCTTGCCCAAGATGAATAATGTCAGCTTTTCCGCCGACACCCTTGCCAAAGATTTTCTGAACATCCGTATTGCGATAAAGGCTTCGCCACCACTGACCTTCTGATACTGCTAAAGCGTTAGCGGCCCATCTGGATAACAACACTAGTCTCGCGGGGGAGCCATCAGAATCACGACGTTTTAGAAGACGCTCGCAGAGCCAAGAAACATCCGATCGTCGCGATTTCGCGTAATCAACCACTAGAAGCAAAGGACGAGCATTCCGACCTTCTTCTACTAAGCGACGCAACTTCCGTTCGGCCTGCTCATACCTTTTCCCAATTAGATTCCTTTCAACAAATCCGGTGAGCCATCCTTTTTCAGACAACTCGGCACAGACTTCAATCATCAATCTTGTTTTGCCTAGGCCACCAGCACCATAAAGTACGCGCCCGCAAACTGCATTTTCTAACGATTTATCGCCCGCGGTGCTTGGACAAGTGATAGCAATTGCTTGCGCAGCGCGCATCGCGACCTGCCTCACTACGACAAGCCAGAGGACAACATCGGGTTTAGGGTCGCACGTTCGGCCATCTTGGAGAAGTCAGTTGGTCCCGATCATCCGCACGCGAAGCTCGCGAGGGATAGACTGACTGCGTTACAGAACGAGACTGCGCGAAAGGCAGCATCGCCTCCAGATTTGCAGAAGATTTGACAAAGGGCGGGCAGAACTCGCCCTTTGCTAGCGGACAACAGGAAGATGGAGACGAGACGATCGCATTGGGATGTCGATCTCGAACCTCGACGGGCTCACACCAACCGAGTTTGCAACCCGCCCCATGAAGGGGCATAACCAGAACGGACTCTACTTATGAACGGGGACACGCCGGGGAGCAGGTCATTACCCTTGTTGTGAGAGCCTCTGAGCAAGACAACCGCGCAACATTATTTATGCGGCGCGATTCTTTAGGAGCGGAGGAGCGATAGAAGCTGCAGAGTTAGGGGATGACTTGGGGGCCGGCAGTAAGGGAGCCAGGCCAACTCTCAGGCACAAAGCGTATCAAGCCGCTGAGTCCGCTGTACCTTTAAAATCTGAACAGTGCACGCGTTCTTCGGAGGCTGGATGGTGGGAGAGCGGACCTTGCGATTCCATCAGTTCTGCGATCAGGCGAGGTCAGCTTTTGGAATACCGAAGCAGAAACTTATGGATAGTCTGTCAGACAAACACTCGCGTAAAATGGCCGCATCAGCTGACCTTCTGCGTCCAAGCCATGTCGCTAGCACGTTGTTGGTAGTTCGAATGACCCCTAGTCAGGTCACCCTTGAATTTGCGAGGAGCGTCGCGATGAAATATCCGTTGTGCCAGTCACTGTTCCGGCCACAGACTGACGGCAGCGTCCCATCCATTGTCGTTCGTATTTCAATGGACGAAGCAATACAAAGTTTCGCGTCCCTTAACGCTCGAAAAGTTCCCAGCCTAACTTCACGCCAGTTCCAATCGTCCACGATGAGGATTACTGGGTTAGCTAGAGCCGGTCTGGCAATCATAATTCCGTCATATTGATCCTGCTCGGCGTGCGGACCATCAAACAAATAAACGTTGAAACATCCAATTGACGAGTAATCTACCTGTCGAAAGTTGGCGTCTATAAACTTAAATTCGACTGTTGGCGCCAGGACTCGTTCGATATTTGAGAAGAACGTCGACCTGGGGCCGCCAAATTCAGACCAATTATCAATACAGACGGCACTAATCTTATTTCCCCAGATCGCCGAAGTTGCCGTGGACCCAGTCCAAGAGCCTATTTCTAAGTACCGAGGATCTCTGTGATTTTTGATGAGAGAGCTAATGAATGCGCGATACTTTTGACCCGACATGCCATCAATCTGTCGCACAGAGTCCGGCAGACTGCTAATGTTATTCAATGCATCGTGCAAAGCTTGCTTGAGTAGTTCGCTCTCCGAAAGGCCACTAAAATCATCGCGCAGTGATATGCGCGGTAAAGTTGTGCTTCGGGATTGGTCGACGCCTAATGCCCACCTTAGCCGTGTTTCACGAATGGGATGTTTAACCCTTCGCCACAAGCCACCAGCTAATCTTCGTTCTCGGATGGCCCCTACCAGCCTGTTATACATTTCTATACACTTTCGTGCGCGAGTCTCCGGCAGCGTCCCGATATATGGACCGAAGGAATGGTCTGGACCAAGGGAGTATCCGAGCAATCGGTAGCCTGGCATCTCTTAAAGTTGTCATTCCATAACCTTCTGAGCTTTGCTTCAATCGGTAGAGTGCCTTGCGCCCGGTCAGCGTCAGGAAGAGCAATGTTCCGGTCTCTTTCATTGAGGGACGCAAAAAGCGCTTAATCGAGCGAACTTACCGGAGGCTTGTCTTAAGACTCCGAGACAACACCATCCAGCACCTCTTCAAGTCCATGGCTGCAAAGACCGCGTGGTGGATGCGGAGATGAACGTGCGCCGGCTCATTTCGCCGCCCGTGCGTGACGTGGCGACAGGACATATGATCCCTGTCGGCCCTTTGATCGATGACGCGGTGAGTTGGAGGAACTATCGTGGCATGCAGGCTGGCCGCCGTTATGCCATCGCCAAGCGCGTGCTTTCCCGCCGCGAATTACGGCGACACGGCCTCACCAATGCTGCGGCTGAGTCAGGATAAATGCTTAAGATTAAATGGGAAAAGTGACATAGTTAATCCCATGGCCTGAGTTTTTTAAAATTCGCTTTCAGCACCATCTTTTTGCTATAATGGGAGCCATGACCCGCGACGAAGCCGTTGCCAGATTGAAAGAGCACGAGACCGACCTGAAGCGGCTCGGCGTCGAGCACTTGTTTCTGTTCGGCTCCACGGCGCGCGACGAAGCCCGCGACGATTCCGACATCGATCTCTTCTTCGATCACCCCGAAGGCTCGCTCGGCCTGTTCGAGCTGATCGACATCAAGGAAGCCGCTGCACGCTTTCTCGGCCGCAAAACCGACATTATGACGCGCCGCAGCCTGCATCCGCGCCTCAAGAGCCGCATTGAAGCCTCGGCCCTGCAACTGTTCTAATGTCTGAACGCCTGCAGAACCTCCGGCTAACCGACATCATCGAGGCGATCGAACTCATCAACAGCGAAATGACCGGCGTCAGCCCTCAGGCTTTCGAGCCCGATACGCGCAAACGCTGGATCGTCGAAAGAGGCATCGAAATTATTTCCGAAGCCAGCCGCCATCTCCCTTCCGAACTTAAAGAGCGGCATCCGCACATTCCCTGGCCAAAAGTAGCCGGCATCGGCAATGTCATTCGTCACGACTACGAACGCGTTGCCCATGACGTGCTGTGGCATGTCGTCAACCATGACTTGCCGTTGCTTTACGCGGTTTGCCGCCGAGAGCTCGAACTCGATCCCGATCGCTGATTTCGGGGTCCATCGGCGACGTGAGCCACCCCTTTCCGCTTCCCATTCCATAAGGGTTGTGAGACGCGCGGCTTTTGCATAACGCGATATCTTCATAATCGCGCGCCGCGAATCTGACCCCTTCTTCCATCCCGGCGAGCCAGAAAAGGCCGGTGCCGCGGGCGGTCCTTGTAAAGCGCTTTCAGCTGATTGAGGTCCTGCAGGATGGCGACGATCTGCACGCGGTAGCCGCGCACCAGACCAAAGGCGTCTTCCAGCGGCCCTAGAGTTTGTCAGTCTTAGACGGAAGCATAGCCTGCATTTCTAAGGTAGCTTGAGCATTCGGTTGAAGTGAAGGTCTTGAGGACGCAGCCGGCGGCTTTCCAAAGCTCGTTGGCCGTTCTTGCTTCTGCCTTTCTGATCAGGGTCTTGAGTTTGGCGAAGGCCTGCTCGATGGGATTGAGATCGGGACTGTAGGGCGGCAGGAAAAACAAATGGGCGCCTGCAGCCTTGATTGCTTTCCCGGCTTTTGCGCTCTTGTGGCTGGAGAGATTGTCCAGGACCACGATATCGCCAGGCTTCAAAAGGGGGATGAGTTGGGTTTCAACCCAAGCTTCGAAGCTGTCGCGGTTGATAGGTCCATCAAGCACCCACGGTGCATCGATGCGATCCAGGCGAAGGCCAGCCATGAAGGTGAGCGTCTGCCAGTTTCCATGGGGGACTCTTGCCTTGAGGGGGGTACCCCGTTTGCTCCAGCCGCGAGCGCGCGTCATGTTGGTCTTGATCCAAGTCTCATCCACAAAGATCAGCCGCTTGGGATCGATTTTATGCTGATACGCCTTCCAGCGGGCCCGAAACCGTGCGGTCTTGGGGCGCATTTGCTCTTGAGCGAATACGGTTTTTTTTACAGCTCAAGTCTTCGGCCTTGAGGCATTTCCAAACGGTGTCGTGGCTGACTTTGAGCCCCCGGCCCAGGAGTTCGGCCTGAAGAGCCCGGACGGTAAGATCGGGCTTCTCGGCGATCCGCCTCACAATGAAGATACGGGCTTCCTCGCGCAAGATGGGCCGCCTATGGCCGCCGGCTTTGCTTGGGGCCACGCTCCCCGTTGCCCGTTGCCGCTGGCTCCACTTGACCACCGTCGAGACCGCCACCCCAAACAAGGATGCCGCCTCCCGCACAGTCGCGCGCCCGACAGCACCGCATTCACAACACGCTCACGCAAATCTATCGAATAGGCTCGTGTCATGCATGCTGGCCTCCTCCAGCATGCATCATGAATCATTGTGTGTGGACGGCCCCGTTCCGGTGCAAGACCTTTAAGATCGGAAAATTCTAGCGCGCAGTCCCGTGCTGACGTGTGTCCGGCCTTTGATGCGCCGGATCGCGCCGGCTGGCCCTGATGGGATACGCGGTGCGGTCCAAATCGTTCGCGCGCGCTCGAAGCGCTACACTGATTTCTGGTTTTCCGCACCGGTCTTGAGACTTGCGCCATCATCTCCGTCGACGTGTCTTACTCCTTGCGGCCTCCAAGCGTTCGGCCGGCGATCATGCCGCCGCGACGCTCAAAGCTCTGTAATTCTCTTCCTTGGTAATCAAGGCCCAGATGATCCGAGCCATCTTTCCTGCAAGTGCAACCGCTACAAGCTGCCGTGGTTTGCGCGCTAGCATCCGCCCCAGCCAGGAGTCCGGCCTTGGGGGTTTGCGGACGCCCCAGCGAACCACGCCCGCCGCGCCGATCACGAGGAGCCGCCGCAGCGAGCGTTCGCCCAGCCGGGTTGTCTTGCCCAGCCGGTCCTTGCCCCCGCTAGAATGCTGCCTTGGCACGAGCCCCAGCCAGGCGGCGAAGTCGCGCCCTCGTGAGAACGTCTCCATCGGCGGCGCCAAAGCCGCAAGCGCAGTCGCCGTGATCGCACCAACGCCCGGGATGGTCATCAGACGCTGGACAAGCGCGTCTTTTTTCGCGCGCCCTGTGATCTCATGATCGAGCATGCGGATCTTTTCTTCCAAAGCCTTCAGCGTATCCGCCAGACAATTGAGCGCGAGGGCAGCCTCCGCCGGCACTGCCGAGCCCTCTTCGACAAGCTCAAGAAGCTGGCCAGCGTGCGCCGGGCCCTTCGGAACAGCGATGCCGTACTCGTAGAGATGACCGCGCAGTGCGTTGATGAGCTGTGTGCGCTGGCGCACCAGGAGGTCGCGCGCGCGAAAGCCCGCCGCCGCAGCTTGCTGTTCGGCGCTCTTCACCGCGCAAAACCGCATTGTTGGACGCTGTGCTGCTTCGCAAATCGCCTCCGCATCCGCGGCGTCGTTCTTCTGCCTTTTCACAAACGGCTTCACATAGGCTGGGGGAATAAGGCGCGTCTTGTGACCGAACCTTGCAATCTCCCGCGCCCAGTAATGGGCTCCGGAACATGCCTCCATCGCCACCGTACAGGCATTGAGCCTGGCAAAGAACGGCAAAACCTGATCACGGCGCAACCTCTTTTTGAGAACCGGGACCCCGGAAGCATCCGCTCCATGCACCTGAAGGATGTTCTTCGCCAAATCCAAACCGATAATCGCAATCTCTCTCATGAACGGCCCTCCTCGTTTACGGCTCACCCACGCCACTATGGCAGGTCAATGCCGCACGGGGGCCGTCCACCCCATCATTCGATGAAAAAGGGAATCCCAATTCCTCTAAATCCTGACAAACTCTAGAGGTAGGTAGGTTACCAAAGAACTTTCATAGACGGTTAAATTGTTTTTGGCGGGTTTTGTCTTTTTGGCTCGACACCGTTGTGCTTCTACTCTGGTTTGAGTGTGAAATTGTCTTCAAGACATTCGCAGCTAGCTTGCCAGGCTGAGTCTAAGGCAGCGCTTACACATCATAGAAGGTCCGGTTATGGCCCGCTGCCGAATCTTGGCTCATTTCCAGCCACTTCCGCACCGGAAGGGTAAGCGGCCTATCGTCATTCATCCCCATGAGCGCCGCCTTTGACCCACAGCGGTCTAAGTTGCGAACGGGCCACAAGGTGTGCACGTCTCCACTTACAGGTTTCAGGATCGATTAATGTAATTAGCAGGTAGGCGCTGCGCACTTAGTCTTGGCCAGTCGCCCTACTGTCGAATTAGAGTCATATGGAGTATTTGAATTAAAAATAGGCCTATCCCAAAAATGGCCGAAAGGTTACCAACAGTATTCATCCGTGCACTTATGTCGCCGTGCTTGTCCCTCTTGATTGCGTAAATGAATTCTGCAAGTGAAATAAACACCATGGCCAGGACACCAAATGGGAACATCCCGTGATCGCTCCTTTACTACCGCTCGGGACCATAGGCCTCTGTGATCAATGGTGTCGTCTAGCGAACTTTGGCTGGCGACGTTGGTTTTGAGCTCAGCTTAGAGGCTGCCGGCTGTTTCCGTATTCTCGTTACGCAAGTGCCGGACACAATTTGCGGATGGGCGAGGCCCAAGGCCAATTTGCCATTGCCTACGCTGACGCTGCCGGGTTTCCCGGCTAAATGCTGCGCTCCATCATGATACCGGCGAAGCAGCCAGGCATTGAACTGCAGGAGCGTCCTTTCGAGCGGGCCGTAGATGTTGTCAGGCGCATACACCGACTTTTTGCCGGTCTGCATATTCATGTTCACCGGAACATCCTGAGCCCAAATCTTGCGTGCGCCCTCCCGTACGCGAGCGGCCCTTTCCGCAAAATCCTCTCGTTTTGCCGTTGACCTAGGCAGAAGCCAACCACCGCCTGTGACGCGGTCATTGGCAGCCAGAGTCTCTTCGGGGCCTTTGGCCGAGAGAAAAGCAAATGCGATCGTATTTGGCGCGAACACCAGGGTTAGGCTAGGCGCCACGATGGCAAATGTGAGCCTGCGCCGCTGCTCAAGTGAAAGCGTGGTGATAGGAGGAAACTCGGCCTCCGGTCCCCAGCCATCTCGCATCATTCCCCCGTCCTCGGCGAGCAAGGGCACGCTACGCACAATGGCGTCGTCGTTCGCAGACATCTCCGTAAACATGACACCGCCATCTTTCGTGACACTCGGCGCGAAATCATGCGTGCCGCGATGCACGAATTCAGTGTGATAAGCATCAGTGAAGTTCTCTAGCTGTATTTTCCAGTTCCACGGCAGAGGTTTATCCGAAAGGACCGGCGGCACGCCCACCAAGTCTGAGTCCTCGTATCCTTCCCAATAGGGTTCGAGCTTCGCCAGACCTTCTGCAACAGGCTTCGCCTCATCGTCGAGGTTCACGAATATAAAACTGTGCCAGGTCTCGGCCCTCACGCCGCAAAGACGAACAGTCTGCCGGAGTCGCTTCAAGTCGTTGCTGTCGCCAATCCGGGGAGCACCAGCAAGGTAGCCTTTTAGATCATAACTCCATGAATGAAGCGGGCATACGAACCGCCTTGCGTGACCAGGCTCGCGAACGAGAATCTGGCCTCTGTGCTGGCAAACAGCGCTCATTGCACGAACTGTATCGTCTTCGTCCCGCACGACGATCAGAGGCTCGCCCGCAACCTCTGGCGTAAAATAATCGCCCTTGCCAGGTATTTGCTCAGTGCGTCCAACGCAGATCCAGGACCTCGCGAATACAGCCTTTTTCTCAAATTCGAAGAAATCGGGATCGAAATAACATTCGCGAGGTAACATCGGAGCGGCCGCCTCGTGCCCTTCGCACGGGGGTAACTGAGACAAAATGGTCCGGACGCGCTCGTTGATCAATGTCTGCATAAAAGCACCGTTCTCCAGATAATGTTCAAGCTGCTAATTAAGCGGGCAGCCATTCGATGACGCGAATGGGACTTGGGTTCCAACCCGAGCACGGATTGTAGAATTGCGGACAATTCGACATCACGACGAGAACTTCCTTCTCGGCGCGCAATTCAACATAGTCGAAGGGTTCTGAGAGCCCTTCTTCTATCTGCGTGGAACCGTCGGCGCGAACAGGGACGTTCATGAAAAAATTGATGTTGGCATGAATGTCCCTCGGGCGCATGCCGAGCGCTTCCATGGCAGAGAGAAAGTTGCCCCGGCAGCTGCAAGTATTCGGGATGCCGTAGCGAAGTTCGTTCACTTCAGAGCTGCATGCACCGCCGATGGTGTCGTGACGCCCAACGGTATCGGCAATAACTTTCATCAATATCTCGGCGGTATCCGAGTAGAGCCCAAAACCCGCCGTGACATAAATCGTGCGGTTCAGCTTGATTGAATTGGCGTTGTTGTAGCGTATCTCACGGTCCGCATTGTCAAAGCACAGGAAATCGACAGCCTGCTGTCCTTCGAGATCCACAATTCTCAAATGCGTGCCCACAGGAAGAACTTTTGCATAGTATCCGCCCTTGGCATCGAGTAGCTGATCGGCTACAATTGCGCCGCTCACGGAAACCGCCGCTTGTTGCTTGGCCGGACCGTTTCTTCGCTTAGCCTCCTCCATAGCTGAGACCGCCCTCGGGTGCATTTTGGAGTATAAATCGCGCGCAAATTGGGCTTTCTCAGCCGAAGACTTGCCCTCCAACAATATACCGGCCATGGGATACCTCCTTTATTTCAATTCTAATCGGGAGGCTCGACTCTGTTCAAAGACTTAAAAAAATAAATTTCGGATTTCGTATCGGTCTAGGTGCGACCCTTGGTACTGTGCGCGGCTTGCTGGCACCGCTTTTGCTTGATGAAGTTTGTCATCAAAGCAACAAAGGGTCCGGAGAGAAGCGATGACAAAGGCCGTTGACGCAGGGAGCGATTGCAGGACTGCGGCGAAAGCCAACGTAACGCTTGAACGCTTCGAGGAACCCTCGATCAGCGCTTATGCATTGAAACTGCTGCGAGCCGACATTTTGAGCGCACGGCTAAAACCGAATTCGAAACTTCAGTTAAAGGTCTTGTCGGGCCGGTATGGCGTCGGCTTTAATCCTTTGCGGGAAGCACTCGCTATCCTCGCCGGCGCGGGGCTCGTTATCTCCGAAAGTCAGAGAGGTTTCTGGGTCGCTCCTGCCTCGCTCGACGACTTCTACGACGTTGCGCAGAACCGCAAACTTGTCGAGACAACCGCGCTCAAATGGTCCATTCAGAACGGCGGGGTGCGGTGGCGCCGGGGAATTGAGCAAGCCCGTGCCGCCTACGCCAAGGTCGCCGAAAGGGTCGGCGATCAAAACCCAATCAATGAGCAATGGGAGCAGCTCCATCGCAGCTATCACATGGCGTACGTTGCCGATTGCGGCTCGAATATTATGCTCGAAGCCTGCCGGCGTATGCATGACCACTACGATCGCTACCGGCGCATGACCATACCGTCGAAAGCGTTCATGGCAGGGGTTGGGGCCGATCACGATCACATCGCAGAAGCGTCTCTGGATGGAGATACCGCGAGGGCGGTCGCGTTGCTGGAGCGCCATATTGATGATACCAGCAATCTCGTCATCGAGCGCTATCGAACCACCTCTCACTGAGAAGGTTCTTGTGTTGGCCCAGCCTCCTCCTCCATCAGCAGGTCGAGAATCTGTGCGCATAGCGCGCCATAGGCCTGATCGGAGCGAAGATTTCCCGAGCGCGGACGCAAAAAGGGCACCGCTATATCTGCTTTCACACGGCCCGGACCTGACGTCATGACCACAACCCGATCGCTGAGCAAAACGGCCTCATAAACATCGTGCGTGATGAAGAGAACAGTTTTCCCGGTGCGCGCGCAAATGTCCATAAGAAGTGTATGCAGCTTTTGGCGGGTCAGCGCATCGACAGCCGCGAAGGGCTCGTCCATCAACAGGACCGGTGGATTGATAGAAAGTGCCCGGGCAATTGCCACCCTCTGCCGCATACCACCGGAGAGCTGCCTGGGGAAGAAATTGCCGGCACCTTTTAGCCCGACCATATCCAGAAGCGCTTCGGCTCTAGATCTAGTGTTTTCAGTTCCGGCCCGGACGACATCGAGGGGCAGCTTGACATTGTCGATGGCCGTAAGCCAAGGCAGCATGACGCTGCTTTGAAATACAACACCAAATGCCCTGTTGCGCCTCGCGTCGTCAGGTGTCGTGCCGATCACAGAGATCTCACCCCGCGACACATCGAGAAGCCCAGCGATGGCGCGCAGGACTGTCGATTTTCCGCAACCCGACCTTCCGACGATGGAAACAAATTCGCCCTTCCGGACCGCAAGATCGACGCCCTTTACGGCCTCGACCGGCCCCGCGGCAGTTTTGAATGTGACGTCCACCGCCTTCAACTCAATGGCGATGAGCTTTGGTTCGCACTGCGGACTTTCGTGTGAAGCCCTCTCTTTGCGATCGAGGGTCCTGGACGACAAAATTCTCATGCTCATGAGCACACCCATGGATAAGGAGAGGTGCCGCTTGGCCCTCAAATCGTAATCATCTGCTGGCCTTCCGTAGCGCCATAGCGGCGGGCGATCCGCTTTTCCAAGGCCTCTAGCGTCGCATAAAGCACAAGACCAAACAGCGTCACAACCACAAGCGATGCGAAGAGCAAATCCGTATCAAGGTTTACGTCGCCGACTATCATGAGATAACCAAGTCCCTTATCCGAACCAACGAATTCGCCCACCATCGCGCCGACGACGGCGAGCAAGCTGGCGACTTTCAGTGATGAAACAACATAGGGCAGCGCATTGGGGAGGCGGACATGCCAAAATACTTGCCGCCGCGTTGCTGCGACCGAATCCATAAGTTCGATCATCTCCCGGTCCACAGATCGCAAACCAAGTACCGTGTTCACGAGGAGCGGAAAGAACGCGATCATCATCGCGATGATGATCTTTGGCGTCACGCCGTGACCAAACCAAATAATGAATAAGGGTGCCAGCGCGACCTTTGGGACGACCTGCGAAACCACAAGAAACGGCTCCATCAAGAGTTCGAGCCGCCGCGAATGAACGATGATTACCGCACAGACGAACCCCACGGTTGCGGCGAGCGCAAACCCCGCAAAGATTTCGAAGAAGGAGATGAGCGCGTGCTCGGTTAGAAGCGCTTCGTGATCCAGGATGCTTTGAACGACGCGGTGGGGCGCAGGCAAAAGGTAGGCCGGAATGTGGTAGAAAGCACACGCCGCTTCCCAAATCAAAAGGAAGACAGCGACCGGCCCCAACCGTTTTGCAAGACCTAGCATTACCGCTTCAATTCGAAGCGGTCACGATGCGGCCGTCGGGACTGAGCACCGTCTTGACGATGCCGAGATCGTAGAGCGTTTTGAGCGTTGCGCGCCAGCCGGCCGGATCGCTGGCGCCCACCAAGCCGCCGGCCGGATCGTCTGAGGTCATGAGCTTCATGAAGACGTCAAACTTCGCGTTCTCGTAAGCGAGATCGGCTTCAGGTGCCTGTTTTAAAAACGCTTGCTTCGCTTCTTCAGGATGCTTCAAGGCATAGCGGATACTTCTCAAAGTCACTTTCAAGAAGCGCTTGACCAAGTCAGGTTGCTTCGAGGCCGTTTCCCGATTGGTAATGAGGGACATGCTGTAAAGCTTGAAAAATTGACTTGCGATAATCTCGTTGACGGCCTTGCCCCTGGTCTTGATCTGCAGAGGATCTTCATAGGAGTAGGTGACAGCGGCATCCACTGCGCCAGAAAGCACATCCTTTCCCCCGCCTCCCGAGATCGGCACTTCCTCGATCTTGCAATCCTTGAGAGCCGCACTCCGTACCATGGCCCGGTATTGCTCGGTTGTTGTGCTTTTGATGTTGATGCCGACCTTCTTGCCGCAGACATCGGCAATGGTCTTGATGCCTTTTGAGCTCAACGAATAGATCGAGGCCGGGCTTTCCTTTAGAATCACGGCGGCGACCACAATTGGGACATCGGCTTCCCATCCGCGCGCGACCGAAGCAACATCGGCAAGAGCGAAGGTCGTTTCCCCCGAACCCACAGTTTTCACTGAGACAGTTGAACCTTGACCCGCAATGATATCGAGATCTATGCCAGCCTCAGTATACCAGCCCTTCTCTTTGCCGAGGTAAAAATAAGCGTGCTCGGTTCCTGGTACCCAGTTGAGACGCACGGAAACCTTGTCTGCCGCAAACGAAAAGGCAGGCCACACCAGCAAGGCAATTCCTAAAAGAGCAAGCCGGTCCGGAAGTTTTATTCTCATCTTGTGCATGTCTTAATTCCTTTCCTTTGCTTGCAATTCCTGAGAAGCCTCCAGGGCGCGCCTTATCTTCTCCGGCGTAATTGGGAGCTCGGTGATACGGACCCCGGTCGCATCGTGGACCGCATTGGCAATCGCCGCAGCTAAACCAAGCATGCCGCTCTCACCAATCCCCTTGATCCCGCCTGGACCTGGCCCCATGCCGTGCTCTACGACAAAACTTTCGAATCGGGGCGGCACATCGATTGCGAGGGGCACACGATAGGCAAGCGGAGTTGCGTTCGCCGGTGTCTCACCGGCATAGACGAGTTCCTCGAACAAGGTCTGGCCGAAGGCCTGAAGTGCGGCGCCTTCAGCTTGTCCCCGGCAGGCCGCGAGATTGACAACCCGGCCTGCGTCGACGCATACCACCAGGCGCAAGATGCTGGCTTGACCGGTTTCGGGGTCCACCTCTACCTCGGCTCCTGACCAGCAAGGAAGCCAAAAGTAATTCTTCGATGCAAGCGGTGCGCTTGCTTCATACGGTATCTTGAGCTGACCCCGTCCCAGGAATTCGGTGCCGACCGGGCCGAAATATGCGCTCATGAGGGGAGCAAGCTCGACCGTCTCGTTGTGATGTTCGACCGTCCAACCCTTTAGATTTAGTTCGGAAGCATCGCACTGAAGCCGCCCGGCGGCGAAGGCGAGGATCTGCGCGCGTGCGTCCTCCGCCGCCCTCTGGACCGCCAGCCCCCCCACTGTTGTGGCGAAGCTCACATGGGTACCCGTATCGAGAGGCGTGTAGTCGGTATCGATATCAGCATAACCAACATTTTCGAGCGGGCAGTTCAGTACTTCTGCGGCTATTGCTGCAAGGGCCGTACCGGCTCCTTGGCCCACCTCCACCGCCGCCGCATGCACCATCACGTTGCCGGCGTGGGTAACTTTCACGATCGCATTAGCCTGATTGCCGGTACCGCCACCATCCTTGAGGCCGATCGCAACGCCGCGCCCGCGGCCAGGCTTTTTGGGCCCATCAGCCTCAAGCGCGGCGTTAATGGCGGCAAGGCCTTCGCCGAAATCGCTGTCGATTCCAGTGTCACCGGGCGCGTACGGTTCGCCAGGCGCGAGCAGGTTTTTCCGCCTGAACTCGATCGGGTCCAGGCCAAGCCGTCTTGCGATCATGTCGATTTGCGATTCCGAGGCGAAGCTGGACTGCGTGCCCCCAAAGCCGCGAAACGACCCGGCAGGCACCGTGTTCGTGCGGACCGCAAACGCGGTTGTTTCCACGGCATCCCAGCGGTAGCAGCCGGACATGCGGTAGCCGACCTTGATCGTGGTGCTTACACTAGCGTCGCTATAGGCGCCTCCGTCAAGCATCACCATGGATTTGCGCGCAACCAATTTTCCCGCGGCGCTAATGCCGGTCGTAAGCGTTAGAACGCAGGCGTGCTTTGTGAGCGTAAGCAGCGCTTCGTCCATAGTGAGGCAAAGACGGACTGGGCGGCGGACACGCCCCGCAAGAAATGCAACGAGCGGCTCCATCTTGCAGTAACTTTTTCCGCCGAAACCGCCCCCGACAGGAGGGGTGTGGATGCGGACGCTCGTCAAAGAGCACCCGAATATCCGTGCGATATCGGTTCGCAGGATGAACGGATCTTGATTACAGGACCAAACCTCAATCCGCCCGCCGGCCACACGCGCCACATTGATATAAGGTTCAAGATGGAAGTGGTTGATGCGTGAGGTGACGAACGTATCGGTAAAGACGTGGTCCGCTGACGCAAGCAGCGCGTTTACATTTCCACGGGCATAGCGGAACTCATAAAGGACGTTCGGCCGCGGCTCTTTCAAGCTGACCGCACCCTCTCCAACCGGGAGCGGCCCGCCTCGCGAAGGAGTCTCGAATAGCAGTGGGGCATCCGATGAGAGTGCGGCATCAATAGTCATAACTGCCGGCAGTTCTTCATAGGTGACCCCGATCAGCTCAAGAGCGCGATAGGCGGTCTGTTCGTCCTCTGCCACCACCGCGGCCACCATGTCGCCCACATAGCGGACCTTATCGACCGCGAGCAACGGCTGATCCCGGATACCGACTCCATAATATGGGTCGGGAAGCGTTCCGATATGCGTTCCCGTCACCACGTCCAGAACGCCAGGCAAAGACAGGGCCCTGGCGGTATCGATATTACGAATACGCGCGTGAGCGCGCGGGCTGCGAAGGATCTTCGCGTGTGCCATCCCTGGAAGGACAAAATCCGTCGCATACCGTATTACGCCCGTAACTTTATCCGCGCCGTCAAGCCGCCGGATCTGATTGGTCCGCTCTTTCATAAGGGCGCCTGTCTGATCTGCGCGGCGGCTGTCTGCACTGCCTCGATTATCATTTGATAGCCGGTACAACGGCAGATATTTCCTGAAAGCCATTCCCGGATCTGCATCTCGTCAGGATTTGGATTGCGGTCGAGAAGCCCTTTCGTTGCCATGATCATGCCCGCCGTGCAGTAGCCGCATTGAAAGGCGTCTGCTTCCAAAAAGGCGGTTTGTATTGGATGCAATTCCCGACTGGTCTTCGGCAGTCCCTCTATGGTGAGGACCTTGGCGTCTGCCACGGCCCATACGAACGTTGCGCAAGCCGCTCGCGGCGCGTCGTCAACAAGTACGGTGCATGCCCCGCAGACTCCTTGGTCGCAGCCTATCCGGCAGCCGGGGAGGTTAAGGCGATCCCGGAGCAAATCCGCAAGCGTCATTGAAGTGGGCACTTGAACCTCGATGGCTGTGCCATTCACACAAAGCCTTATATCCACGGCGTCACTCATCGCCGCACCACCTCGACAACAGCTCTCGATTAACGAGGGTCTTTAAGAGGTGTTTGCGGTAACGGGCACTGGCTCGCCAATCCTCAAGGGGTGGCGGCAATGCTGCCGCGAGTTCACAGGCGATTGCCGCCGCATCCCCGTTGCGAAGCCGCGGAATAGCATTGCGGAGTGAAGCGACGGCTGGATTCGGAAATCCTGTGTTCACCGCAAGCCTGAACTCTCCGCCCGAATCGCTCTCGAAGCTCGAAAGTGCAAATGCCACCACCGGACGGAATCTGCGATTAACAACGATCTTTCGCTTGCTTGCCTGTTTGATGCAAATCTCTAGGAGCAGATCGGATTGCTCCCAGGGCTCATTCGCCTTACGCGTCACAACCCCCGCGCATTGGGCAAAACGCAGCTCCGCGTCAGCTGCGAGCGCAAGGGCAACAGCGTCGTAATTGCTGTTTTTTGCCATGACATTGCCGCCTAGCGTACCGACCGCTCGTATTCTTGGGTTTGCGAGGCAACTCCACTCCTGAGCGAGAGCGGGGAAAAAACGCACCAGCGCGGGGTCCGTGGCAAATTGCTCATGGGTGACAGCGGCACCGATGACAAGATCGCCATTTTTCTCAGCGATACCGCCAAGACCGGCGATACCCGCAAGATGAATTACAGTTTCCCGATGTAAGCCAGACTTGAAGCAATCAATGAGGTCTATGCCGCCAGCCATGTAAGCCGCTTTTCCACTTCCTCCGGAACCTTCAAAAGCCGCAACGGCGTCTGCCGCGCTTCCGGGGCGGTGCAGGAGAAACGGCTGGATTCGTGAGCGGGAGCGTTGTCCGATTAGAAGGAGAGAGGAGTCTTCAGATTTCATGCGGTCCGCCGCCTAATGCCGATGTCCCGGATGGTTGGGAACCAAGACGGCCTATGGTTCTCCCATCCCCGGCTAATCAGGAATAAAGGATCGGAAGACGAGCGAATAACAAAATCAGAACTCACTCGGACCTTCCTCACAGGATGACTTTCCGGCATAACTTCAACTATACGGATTGTGCGAGAGACACCAAGCCCAGGAAATTTCTAAATTCTTCTATTGAAACGGATTGGCAGCACATCCCAGCCAAGCATTTCCTGACCACCTGATTTTGCGAGGCAACAACCACGAGCCAGAACACTCGCCGGAGCTTCCCGTAAGCCACGTGGTGTAATCGGACGTCAGCAGGTTGCTCGTGAGACCTGAACGCCACAGCCTACATCGGCAAAATTCCCCAATGTGGTCTGATGTTGGCCCAAGGCCGAATCAAGCCCACCAGATTTAAGCGTCCGGTTAGGATGGTTTAGCCGAACAAGCGGGCGTTTCGCCTAAGAACTGAACAGCGCTTTGAGCCAAGCTCCGCCCCTTGCCTTATCCGCGCGTGTTTACGCAGTTCGATCATGGCGGTCATGCCACCTTCTTACCGTTCTTTTGCTTTGCCCGATTGCCGGATAGGACGCGGTTCCCAGCTTCTGTCAGCTCGCCAGTAGGCGTGATGTTCCGGTAAAGGGTTGGTTTGGTGATGCCAAGCTCGGCACAGAGTTCGGCAACGCTGCAATCGCGGCTCTTCATTGCGCTCTGCGCGCGAAGGAGCGTCGTTTTATCGAATGCGCTTCTCCGGCCGCCCTCCCTACCACGTGCCCTTGCGGCGGCTAGGCCCGCTATGGTGCTGGCCGACCGCAATGCGCTCGGACACTTTTGGTGGGAGAGGGGGTAATGGGTTTGTACAAACGACTTGCCGGACTGCCCGGGTGGGGTCCTCGAAATCCCGATGGCACCATATGGCCAGGCTCTCTGACAGACTTGGCCCTTAAGCTCCGGCATTGCGGCATAGGACAAGCGCGCGGGCCGGAGATCGAGGGTTATCAGGCACCCGGAAATGCTCGCCGAAAGGCTCCGCGTCGAACCTCGGTTCGACGCGACAATAAATTGCGTGCTGCGCGGGCATGAGGCAAGCTAAGCGACAACCTTAAGACTCGGCTGCGCCAGTACGACGCCGGTATAATAGAAATGACCAGCCTTCTTCTTCCGCTTATAGCCCAGCGCCGTCATTGCCCTTCCGAAGCCATTAGAACTTACCGGAACTCCACCAGCGGCGCGGACGCTTCGTTCGTAAGCCTCGCGCGTGGCCGTGCATGGCGTGCTTCCGTTCCTCTTGGTTTGGAGCGCCGTCTTCACCCAATCATCAATGTTCGTAACGTCTATCGGCTCTCTTTGGTGCGTTACATTTTCATGCACCTTGTCCCCATTGGGGACATCATTGCGCTTCGCGACCGCTGCCACATCCAAAAGCAGGCTGCTTCCCAACTCAATCATGATGCTCAATATGATGGCCATCCATAGCCGGACTGAATTTTGGCTCAGGCCGGTAAGTGAGGCCAGTTGCTCCGCTTGCGGATCTGCGCTCCGAAGTGCCGCCGCAACATCAAGCCCACGGATTCTCCCTTCAGCATCTTCAAGCTTTACCTTGAGCTTCCCGGCCTGAAGCGCATTCGCCTTCTCACCTTCAAGCGCCGCGACATCGCCGCATAGCCAGCGACTGTCGGCCGCCGTCACATCGCTGCAATCCCTCGACCGCTTATAGCGCGCATCAAGCCGCAGGCGTGCCAGTTCAGCCTCAATTGTCCCGGCTGGCCTCACCCTTCCAAGATTGGCCAGATCGGCTTCTAGGGCCTTCTTTTCTTTCTTGGCGGCATCGTATTTCTCGCGGGCCGCATCAGCGCCGCCGATCACTTCCGACTTCACGGTTGCATAAAGGCCAACGTGAGCTGTGCCCGACAGGAGCGCAAGAACGACATAGATCAATACCCCAATCCGGCCCCTATTTTTATGACCGTTTTCAAAGGCGAAAGAAGACACGCTTGGCAGGACCAATTTGGACGCATCCAAAAAACCAAAAATCGAGGCGTAAAGATACCTCTCTGGTCCAGGGGCAAAAAGCAAGCCAAAACAAGCGGTCGCGGCAATCGAGCAAAGCCCGATGCCGACCGCAAAAATCATACATGGACACCGCAAAAACCCTTTCATGCCGTACCCTAAAAAATGCTCCCCAAAAATGCGGCCTATTCCGCAAATTTTTATTAAAATAGAGTTGACACTGCACATGTCAAGCATTATATGTACATGTGCACATGTACAGCGTAACTGAGACGGGAATGCCACATGAGGATTTGGGCGGTTCAAAATCAAAAGGGCGGAGTCGGCAAGAGCACTCTTGTCACGATGCTAGCAGCATATGCGGAGCAATGCGGGGAAGTGGTCCTTATAATAGACCTTGATCCACAGCCTTCTTGCATTGACTGGCACGAGAAGCGCGGGACCAATAAGCCGATGGTCCTTGCCGGGTTGCCTGAGAAACTGCCGGAACTGTTGCAATCCGCTCATACTTTCGGCGTCACTCTCGTTCTGATCGACACGGCGCCGCATTCGACAGAGGTATCAATCGCTGCCATCAAGGCCGCCGATCTTGTTATCATTCCGATGCTATCAGGCCTATTCGAGGAAACCGGCTTGCGCGGAACCGCACAATGTCTGTCCGTGACCGGCGCATTTTCGAAAACGATAGGTGTCCCCAACAAAGTCCCAGCCAATTCAGCCGGCTCAATCGAGCAGGAACTGGCGGAATTTAGCCTTCAGCTTCACAAGTACGGTATCACACCGTCGCCGAGATACCTGTGTGATCGGATAGCTTTCCGCAGATGCCTCGCCAAGGGGCAGGCCGTCACCGAATATCGTCCGGCTGATGCCAAGGCAATTGATGAGGTTCAGAAACTATGGAACTATTTAAATACTCTATGCCCGATCGTCAGTCCAAAAGTGGAAGAGGCGACGGCATGAACAAGTCGGATGAAGAACGCAGGAATTTTCTTTCCAGACAACTCGATAAGGTCAAGATGCGCCCGGAACCTGAGAAGCGTGACGAGCTTCATAATCGTATCCCAGACGCAAGGAAAGGGCGCCAAAGCCTAACAGTATGGCTTAAGCCGGAAGTAGTGCGCCAGTTCAAGACCTTGGCGTTTCAAAATGATAAGTCACAGCAAGAAATGATGGCAGAAGCTCTCAATCTGCTGTTCAGCAAATACAGTTTTCAGGAGATCGCATAATGATACCTGCACCGCACAGCCCGACGCCGGCGCGTCACGTTCCGGCGCCTTCCTCTTGGTATGACGGCACCGGTGAATTGAAGCTTCCGGGCGTTCCGCCCTTCCCGCGCCTTTCGCCATGGAAGCGCATTTTGTGGGCCGTGCAGAGTTGGGCAAGATCTGCACTGAAACTGAAATAGCAGTGAGTGGCGCCCGGGCATGGCGCGTGAGTAGAGCGTGTGGAAATTAACTTCTGGGCAGGAGAGGGAAATGAAAATGATCATTAACAAGGTAATTCCTAACCAGGAAACTCGTGATGCTCCAAAAATCTCTAACTTTCAAAGAGTTCCAAGAATTTTGTTGCCGAGGCGTACCTGAGAGAACAGTCAAGAATATTTGCCGCTTGTACGGCATAGGCAGCAAGGCAGGAAATACTTGGCTTTTTACTCAGGTTGATATTTACAAATTCATGGATGCAACTGCGCTATGCCCCTCAAAATCAGCAAACGGCGAGGATCGCCATACTGGCAAATCACCGGAACCGTTGCCGAACAGCCCGTTAGAAGAAGCGCTAAGACTAGCGACCGCGAAACCGCCGAGCGCATCAAAACGGAACTCGAAGCCAAAATGCACCGGGAAGCCCTCTACGGCAAAGCCAACGAGTCCACCTTCCCTCAAGCTTGTGTCTTGTACCTCAAAGAGCGAGATCGATCAGAGTTCGACAGAAAGCAAATCGTCCTTTTCCTTAGGGGAAAGCTCGCAGGTATGAGACTGGACGCTATAAAACCCGGAATGGTGCGCACTCTGGCCCGAGAAATGTATCCTGGGAACGCGCCACAAAGCCTGAACCGCCTTGTGGTGGCGCCGGTCCAGGCGATCATAAATTGCGCGGCTGGGCACGGCCTCTGCTCCCGGATAAGCGTCAAGAAATATAAGCCGGAAGGCGAGCGAGTTAAATTCGATGTGGATCGCGAATGGATTGATGCGTTCATGGCGCACGCTTCTCCGCACCTTGGGGCCGTTGCCTTGTTCCAATATCAGACCGGAGTCCGCCCCCATGAAGCACTCCGCCTGAAACCGGGCGATATCGACTTCAAGGATAAGGTTGCGATCATCCGGCGCACCAAGCAGGGATGGCCGCACCGTGCGTCTCTTACAAAAGAGATGACAAGCATTTTAAGAACGCTACCGCCTGTTGAGCTTCAAAGCGGCGGGCATAAGGGCGAAGTCCGTGTCTTTGGCTGGACGCAGCCGCGCGGCCTGCGCGTCCCCTATCAGACAGCTTGCAAGGCAGCAGGGATACCGTACCGCACGCCCTATGAAGCCGGCCGCCATTCCTACGCGACTGAGTGCGTCGTGAGGCGCGGCATGGACATTCCCACAGTTGCAAAGGCCGGCAACTTTTCACCAGAAATTCTCCTTCGCCGTTATGCTCACGCTAAGCGGGTAAAGGAGCTTGCAGAGGAGGTTTTTGGCACAAAATCAACACACGACCGCACTAGTAAGTTAAAATAGGCAATGGCATCAAGAGGTTATGAGATGAGGTCTGACTCCCTGGATATGAAGGAAGCGGCCCGCATATCTCAACGCAGGCTCTGACAACTCCGCCTGTTTTTTACCGCGCCCGAGCGGCGGCGCATTATACCGGCATCATGCGGCGGCTCATCGTCCGGTTCAAATTCGAAGACAAGCATGAGCCGGCGCCGCTCTTTGTTAAGCTCATGCGCGAAGCCGGGAGGACCTTGCTGGATGATGCCCAGCTTCTTGTGCCCGTCCCCCTTCACAGGCTGCGCTTGCTGCAGCGCCGCTTCAATCAGTCGGCCCTTCTGGCTCAAGGGCTAAGCAGGGCAACCGGCGTGCCGGCTGCCGTGTCGGCTTTGAAACGGATAAGGCGGACGGCCGCTCAAGTCGGACTTAGCCACGAAGAGCGCTTGGCGAATGTGTTGCGGGCTTTCGCCGTTCATAATCCCGGCCCCCATGGAGTGAAGGGTAGGAATTTTCTTCTCATTGACGACGTAATGACAACAGGCGCAACGGCGAATGCTTGTGCCTCCGTATTGCTGGATGCAGGAGCTAGCCGAGTCGATGTGCTTACGATCGCGCTTGTCGCCCGAGGCTTCCACGAAACAAATGCAGAGCACGAGACATAAGATACTTCGCGCCAGGGTTAGTGTCTCACTCTGATTTTCCGCTCCAACGCCAACGGCTGACTTCCCGCGTTAGACTCAATCGATGACGATTTCGCGAAATGCCTCCGGCGTTATGGTGGTGCCTCCGGCAGCGAACGGCCGATCATTGACCATCAACAGGACCAGGCAGGCGGCAGCCGCTGTCGAAAATATGAACAGGGCCGTTGCCATGGCCGCCGGCCGGCCAATGTGAATTACTGCGGTGGTTATGAGTACAAGCGTCACCATTATGAAGATGACGGCCCATCGGTTCGGCGCGATCTCAGTCTCACTCAGCCGGATCCTATTCCTTCTGGCCTCTAACGCTTGTTCGATAGCGTCAATGGCGTGGCGCTGCGCGAGCTGTTGATTGGGCTGCGCCGGCGCAAATGCTAAGAGGTCGCTGATGGCGTTCTTTAGGCCTGCTGCTTCGACCCGGGGATTTAGCCGCATAGCAGCCATCTCCGGCCAATCATGCGCCACCACGAAATCCAAGTGCTGCTTTACACCGGCCCGGACCTTGGTCCTAACCTCCGGTGGCAAGGCATCTGCGAAGCGAATGGCTTTGTTCAGCGCGCTTGCCTCCTGTTCAACATAGCCCCCGGCATGGTTGGCGTTTTCCCAAACCCGAGAAGCAAGAAAAGCGATGAGCAGGCCCAAGATGACGGCGAGCGGTGTCAGCGTCACAGGCGACACGGTCTTCAATTCATGTCCAACCGGCCGGCGCGACAGTAGCACCGTGGCTCCAAATATCGCCGCCGCGAGCGCATAGCAGAGGCTGAACACGAGAACTGTGATCAAAGGCGTTGGCTGCGACTCAATCCAGCTAACCATTCTTCATGCGATCCCAGCGGGCATTACAAACCGCTTCTTTATAGCCGAAGTGTCGCCGCACCAGCACGGACTCTCGGCGAGACCAGTCTTCCTTGGGTCAGCCATTGACCGCAGAATGAACGTTTATGCAGTCGCCAGGCAAACCGGTAGGCATGAAACAAAGTTGAGGATTTTGTGTTGCATGCAGCGGCCGACGCTAGGCTTTGGATCAACAACCTTGTCATGACTCCTCGAAAAAGTTCAGCCATTTCAGTTGGCTACGAGGAGAGTAAGCCATGTTGGAGTTGGGCCGGAAATTTCTTCCCTGACTGGTGACCGAAGGATTGATCCGTCCGCTATAAACGAGCAGCGCTGATCTGCAGCACTTGGGTATTCTCCATTAGGCTACAACCGGCTGGACTGCAGACAGACGGGGCTTCTCTCCTCTCGTCAGGAGATCATCACATGATCACCCTATATTCCTACCCAGGCTTGTTCGGGGTTGCGGACAATAATCCTTATGGACTAAAGGTTTTTGCCTTTCTGAAGTTCTGCAATCTCCCCTTCCGGCAGGAGCATATTCTCGATGCAAAGAATGCTCCACGCGGCCAGCTCCCATACATCTCGGATGACGGCGCTCTCATAGGCGATAGCGATGCGATCCTTTCCCATCTCGTCGAGAAATATGATCTATTGATTGACAGCGCGCTTACCTCAGCTCAGCGGGATACAGAGCTGATGGTCGGGCGTATGCTGGACGATCTCTATTGGGTGATGTCGTATTCCCGCTGGCAGGATGACCGGTTTTACCCGCGGTTCCGGGATGCGTTCCTGAAGACCCATGCAGCCCACGTGACAGCGGACGCCCTCGAGGCAGCGCGAAGCTTCAATTTCAAGCGATATTACTACCAGGGCATTGGGCGCTATGAGCCGGCAAGCGTCTACAAGAGAGGGCTTACCGACTTGCAGGTTCTGGCCGCCCTCATTCCAGCGAACGAATATTTATTCGGCCCAACGCCGAGCAGCATCGATGCCGGCATATACGGATTTATCGCCAATATTTACTTCTATGAGATCGAAACCCCGCTCAAAATGTACGTCGCCTCCCACCCCAATCTTGTGCGGCACTGCAAAGACATTCACGCGGCCGTGTCGTGACGGGTTTATTTTCCCTCTTCTGATCCAATGACGGGAATTCAAACTTACAAGACCTCCACCTCGGACTGGACTGGCACGAGCCTTGATATGATCTTATCCTGTTGATTAGCCAGGAGGACCCATGGCGCCAGTTACCATCTACACAATGCCCTTTTGTCCATATTGCACTCGCGCCAAGCGCCTTTTGCAGCATAAAGGTGTTACATTCGAGGAGATTGACGTCAGTAGATCGTCTGCCAGCCGAGAAGCCATGATTGCCCGTGCAAATGGCAGCTACACCGTGCCTCAGATCTTCATCGGAGACCGGCATATCGGCGGCAGCGACGACCTTTACGCTCTCGATGCCAAAGGAGAACTTGATCCTCTCCTGCAAAGCTGATCAGAATGGATATGAGCAACACGGAGCATACGCGGGCGATGGCGGCAACGGAGGAGAAGTTTCGCGTCGGCATCGTTCAGATGCGGGCGGGGAAGGATGTTGAAGCGAATATAGCGCAAGGGGAGGCCTTCATCCGTGACGCTGCGAAGCGCGGCGCGCGGTATGTTCAAACGCCGGAAAATACGAATGTGATGGAGGCGAATGCTTCGAGCCTTCTCGAAAAGATAGCGTCCGAAGAAGACACCGAAGCTGTGCAGCGCTTTTCCCGCTTGGCGCGTGAGCTGCGCATTTGGCTGCACATAGGCTCGATGGCCATTAAGACCGGTCCAGCACGCGCTGCAAATCGCGCTTTTCTTTTCGCGCCCACTGGCGAAATCACGCTCCGCTACGACAAAATCCACATGTTCGACGTCCACCTACCCTCGGGTGAGACGTATCGGGAATCCGCCACCTTCACCCCGGGAGCCTGCGCTTTCGTCGCCGAACTGCCCTGGGGCGGTCTCGGCATTTCCACCTGTTACGACATGCGCTTTCCCGAACAGTACAAGGCGCTTGCCCGAGCCGGCGCGAAATTCCTCACGGCGCCATCGGCTTTCACCAAGGTGACGGGCGAAGCGCATTGGCATGTGCTGTTGCGGGCGAGGGCTATTGAAAATGGCTGCTTCATGTTTGCCGCGGCGCAAGGCGGTGCGCATGAGAATGGACGCAGCACCTATGGCCACAGCCTTGTGATCTCTCCGTGGGGCGAGATACTTGCAGAGGCGGAGACCGAGCCGGGCATCATTCTCGCGGACGTGGATCCTTCCGAGGTGGATCGTGTGCGTGCCCGCATCCCCGCTTTGGACCATACGCGTGAGTTCGAAGTCCAACACGTGCCGCTGCCAAGGAATTCAAAGCTGGAGGCGGCGGAATGATCGGGCTGCGGTTCTTTAGCAGACGGAAAAAAAACCAAGCTGAAGAGAAGCAGGCAGCCGCACCAACTCCAGACATTCCGCCTCAACAAGCCGCCAAGACCTCCCAATTCAACGGCGGAATTACAGAACGAACCCAAAATTTACTTGGCGGTCATCATGATGGGGAACGAGTTGGTTTCCGCATGCCCATTCAGGGCTAGAGGCTACACAGCTTTCGCAGAGACAATGTAGTTTACACCCAGATCATCCGCAGAGAGTCGCCACAGCCCCGTCAAGGGCTGAAAAACAACCCCGCTCTTCCGCAGCGGCCGAAAGTTCGAAGCCTTTATCATCCTTTCAAGTTCTTCAGGCTTTATAAACTTTTTCCAATCATGAGTACCGCGTGGGACCAATCCCAACAGATGCTCCGCTGCGACAATAGCTAAAGCATAGGACTTCGCCGTTCTATTCAATGTGGACAGGATCAGCATGCCATCCTGTTTGCAAATCGAGCGGCAGGCGCTGAGGAATGAACCGGTATCTGCCACATGCTCTATAACTTCAGATGCGATAACGGCATCGAAAACTTCACCCTCGCGGGCAATATCTTCTACAGTGGCAGCCCTATAGTTGATGATCACGCCGAGCTTTTCCGCATGAGCCTTCGCAGCGCGAATGGAGTCCTCGACGGGATCGATGCCGGTGACGTTGGCGCCTAGGCGGGCGAGCGGCTCGCTTAAAATGCCGCCCCCGCATCCAATATCCATAATCGAAAGACCGGAAAGTGGACGAAAACCAGGTTCTTGGCCGGCGCAATGTGCTTGGATCTCTTCAACGATAAAAGTCAGGCGGGCAGGATTAAAGGCATGAAGTGCTCGAAATTTGCCGCGTTCGTTCCACCACTCAGCCGCGAGCTTCTCGAAATGGCGCAATTCCTCCGCGTCTACTGATGGACTCTGCCGTGTTTCTGCCTCAATCTCCATCGAAGGCCTTCCATTCCTGGTGACGCTAGTCCAGCGCGCGTTTCTTCAACTCCAGTTTACCAGCACAGTTAGGACCATGCTCCTTGTTATGAAGTTCGGCGGAACCTCCGTCGCCGATATTGATCGCATTAGGAACTCCGCCCTTCACGTGAAACGGGAAGTGGACGCCGGAAACCCGGTAGCCGTGGTCGTTTCAGCAATGGCTGGCCACACCAATCAGCTTGTCGCCTGGACGCGCGAAGCATGTTCGATCCACGATGCCCGGGAGTATGATGCCGTGGTTTCCTCCGGAGAGCAAATCACCGCTGGGCTGATGGCAATAATCCTGCAGTCGATGAGTATTCCGGCACGATCTTGGCAGGGCTGGCAGATTCCACTGATCACCGACGACTCCCATGGCATTGCCCGCATTGACAGAATTGAGTCCAAGGAGCTGTTAAGACGCTTGGAACAAGGCGAAGTCGCCGTTGTTGCCGGCTTCCAGGGAGTGAGCCCAGCGACTCGCATTACCACACTTGGGCGCGGCGGGTCCGATACCAGCGCCGTGGCGCTGGCTGCTGCGTTGAAGGCTGAGAGGTGCGACATCTATACGGACGTGGACGGTGTTTATACGACCGATCCGAGGATTGTCGCCAACGCGCGCCGGCTTTCCCGCGTGTCGTACGAGGAAATGCTTGAGATGGCTTCGCTGGGGGCGAAAGTGCTCCAGACGCGCTCTGTCGAGCTTGCCATGGCCCGCGGGGTGCGTATACAAGTGAGGTCTAGCTTCGATCTGCCGGAGGACTGCGAGCCCGCGCGAGCCGGAGTGGCCGAGAAACGCGGAACGCTCGTTTGCGACGAAACGGAAATGCTTGAACATCACATCGTTAGCGGTATCGCCTACGCCAAAGATGAAGCTAAAATTATGGTCCTCAATATTGAGGACAAGCCCGGCGTAGCGGCGAGCATCTTCATGCCACTCGCGGAGGCGAATATAAACGTGGACATGATCGTGCAAAATATCTCGGAGGATGGCCGGACTACTGATCTTACCTTCACCGTCGTAGCAGGCGAGCTGCCGCGTGCGTTGCAGGTACTTCGGGACCGCCAAGATGCAATCCGATTCCGGGATCTGCGCGGTGATACCGATGTCGTGAAGGTCTCGGTAATTGGCGTCGGAATGCGCAGTCATGCGGGCGTTGCCGCCAAAATGTTCCAGGCGCTGGCTGGTAAAGGTATAAATATTCAGGCCATATCGACGTCAGAAATCAAGATCAGTGTGCTTATCGGCACTGCGCATACCGAGGCGGCCGTAAGAACGCTACACAGCCTCTTCGGCTTGGATCAGTCTTAACAACAGGCAATAAGGTGAGCGCCGAAAATGACGCCGCCGACCCCAAAACCACAAGGATAGTGGAAACCAGGCAAATGCCCTGGACAGAGCGAGAGCGGGCACCCTGGGTATTGATCCGGCAGCTGCGGGCCATCATGGCGAGCGCGTCGGAGCCCCAGGCCAAGCTGGACAGTATTGTTAAGGTCATCGCCTCCAACATGATTGCCGAGGTAAGCTCGATCTATGTCCGCTTGCCTGACGACACGCTCGAGCTTTTCGCGACGGAAGGCTTGAGAAAAGAGGCCGTTCACGTCCTTCGTATGAAAAAGGGCGAGGGCCTCGTCGGCCTTATCGCCGACTGGGGCGAACCCATCAACCTGCCCGATGCACGAAAGCATCCTTCCTTTTCGTATAAGCCCGAAACCGGCGAAGAGATTTACCATTCATTTCTTGGCGTGCCGATCCTGCGAGACCGGCGCGCAATGGGCGTCTTGACGGTGCAAAATAAGATTGAGCGTCGCTACTCGGATGAAGAGGTCGAGGCGCTTGAAACGACGGCGATGGTGCTTGCGGAGATGATCGCTTCCGGCACCTTCGCCGGCGCGGTCGCTTCTGCCCAAAACAAGCGGCAGCTTTCCGTCACGCTCAAGGGCATAGCTTTGACGGAAGGTCTTGCCCTTGGCCACCTCGCTCTTCATGAGTCCCGGCCAGAAGTAATCAAGTTTTTCGCCGATAACATCGCCGCGGAATTGAAGCGCCTGGACGAAGCGCTGCAAAAGCTCAGAGAGGACATCAATCGCCTCCTCGTTCATGACAATTCTTCCAGCGATGAACATAAGGAGATTATAGAGACCGTCCAAATGCTGGCTCATGACCGCGGCTGGGCACGCCGTATGCGGGATGCCGTAGCTGCAGGGCTGACGGCTGAAGCCGCGGTCGAGCGCGTGCAGCAGAACATGCATACGCAGCTCATGAAAACAGGCGACGCCTTTTGGCGGGAGCGCTCACACGACCTGGATGATCTGGGAAACAGGCTCATGCGCATCCTGCATGGTCAGGATCATGCGGCCACAGCTGCTAGGCTTCCCAACGATGCCATCATGGTTGCCCGCAAGATGGGTGCGGCCGAGCTTCTCGGATACGATCCAAAGAAGCTCCGCGGCCTTGTCATCGAAGAAGGCGGTGCTAATGCTCACATCGCTATCGTGGCTCGCTCCTTCAATCTGCCGGTTCTTGTTCAGGTTCCCGATGCGATTTCAATAGGGGATCATGGCGATCCCGCTATTTTGGACGCGAGCACAGGCCAGCTTCATATTCGTCCGTCTTTGGAGCTAATCCGTGCTTATGCGGACAAGGCACGTTTTCGCGCCCGCCGCCAGGCGCGCTTCGCGAAGCTGAAAACTGTTCCGGCAATCACGAAAGACGGCGAACGCATAACCTTGAACATGAATGCGGGCCTTCTCGTGGATCTCTCCCACCTCCACCAAAGCGGCGCTGAAGGCATTGGCCTCTATCGTACCGAGCTGCAATTCATGGTGGCGTCCAAGTTTCCTAAGATGGAGGAACAGCAATCGGCCTATGCCCGCGTTCTCGACGAAGCCAATGGCCGCCGGGTTGTCTTCAGATCTCTGGACGTGGGTGGCGACAAAGTCCTGCCGTACCTCAGCAAAATCAATGAGGAAAATCCCGCCCTCGGTTGGCGGGCTATCCGCATGTCGCTGGACAGGCCTGGCCTGTTCCGGACTCAGGCCCGCGCTCTGCTTCGCGCGGCTGCAGGGCGCGAACTTTCGCTGATGCTGCCTTTCATCGCGGACCTCTCCGAATTCCTGGCTGCACAGGAGCTGATTAACAAGGAGATCGAGCATGCAAACCGCCATGGTCACCGCCTGCCGGAGACGATCCGGGTTGGCGTAATGATCGAGGTTCCCGCAATCGTTTACCAGCTGGATGCCATTCTCCCGCTCGCCGACTTCATTTCGGTCGGCAGCAACGATCTGCTTCAGTTTCTGTTTGCGGCCGACCGCGAAAACGATCGCGTGGCTCGCCGCTTCGATCCCCTAAGTCCGGCATCACTGCGCATCTTGAAGGAGATTGTGGACAAGGCAATAGCCCATGGCGTTGACTTCGGTCTCTGCGGTGAGATGGCGGGGCGCCCGATCGAGGCCATGGCGTTGATCGCACTTGGCTTCCGCTCCATATCAATGGCTCCGGCGTCAATTGGTCCTGTCAAGGCAATGGTTCTTTCAAGCAACGCGAAAAAGGTGCGCAAGCTGCTGCTTGAGTTGCTAGAAGCGAATAGCCGCAACATCCGCCGCGAATTGCTGGAATTTGCCCGCCAGGAAAACATTGATATTTAGAGATAACGCTGCAGCCCTAAAGCTCTGGATAGAGATAAGGCTTGGCTCGCAGCGCTTATATCGTCATCCGCTAAGAAGGTATAGATGCCATCAATTCCAAAGGAAAAGCTCAAACGCCTGGTAACGCGGTGGGAGACTTTGCAGGCCCAGCTCGCTACTGGGAGCGACCAGGAAACATACATCAGGCTGTCGAAAGAGTTTTCTGAGCTTGATCCTTTGGTCGCGTCTATCAAGGCGCTGCAAGCTGCGGAACACGAGGTGGAGAGTTTACGCCAGATCACCAGTGATGCTGCTGCAGATCCGGAGATTGCAAAGCTGGCAAGCGAAGAATTGGAAGCGCTCGAGCCGCGCATCGCGCAGCTCGAGCATGCGCTGCAAGTCCAACTTCTCCCGAAAGACGCAGCTGATGAAAAGAGCGCCATCCTTGAGGTGCGTGCGGGCACGGGGGGAGAGGAGGCCGCACTTTTTGCTGCGGATCTTTTCCGGATGTATCAGCGTTACGCCGACCTAAAAGGCTGGAAAGTGCAGGTGCTATCGGTGAGCGACGCGGACGCAGGCGGTTACAAGGAAATCGTAGCCAGCATTACGGGGAAGGGCGTGTTCGCCCGCATGAAATTCGAGTCGGGGGTTCACCGCGTGCAGCGCGTGCCCGCCACGGAAAGCCAGGGCCGCATCCATACGTCCGCGGCGACAGTAGCGGTGCTGCCCGAGGCGGAGGATATTGATATTGAGATAAGGCCAGAAGACATTCGCATTGATACAATGAGAGCAAGCGGTGCGGGTGGCCAGCATGTCAATACCACTGACTCCGCGGTTAGACTGACACACATTCCTACGGGCATTGTGGTCACTTCCAGCGAGAAATCCCAACATCAAAACAGGGCGCGTGCCATGCAGGTGCTTCGAGCACGTCTTTTTGACATGGAGCGGACCAAAGCGGCGGAGGCCAGGGCAGCCGACCGAAAGGACCAAATCGGGTCGGGAGATCGCTCGCAACGCATTCGCACTTACAATTTTCCACAGGGACGCGTCACGGATCACCGCGTGAATTTAACCTTGTACAACCTCCCTCAAATCATGGAGGGCCAGGGCCTCGACACTATCATCGACGCTCTCGTAACCGAACATCAGACAAGCCAGCTTGCCGCCGAAACCGAGAGGGTCAGTGCTTGAAGGGCGACAGTGCTGAGCTGCGGGGGGTCTTGCGAAGCGTTAGACATAGCTTCAGATGCGCTTCGATTGAGACCCCGGATCTTGATGCCCGCATACTGACAGCCGAGGCTTGTGGTCTTGAGCCAGGAGAAGTCATAGCCCGCCCGGATTGGCCAATCTCGCCGGAGCAAACCAAGCGACTTAAGGAATTCGCTGGCCGCCGGCTTGCGGGTGAGCCCGTGTCGCGCATACTTGGCAGGCGTGAATTTTGGGGGCTTCCGTTCAAAATCACCTCGGACACTCTCGATCCTCGCCCGGAGACGGAGCTTCTTATTGAAACTGTAATCCGCCATGCGAAGGCGAATGGGCTCGCGAATAGCCCGCTGAAGATCCTGGATCTTGGAACTGGCTCCGGCTGCATTCTTGGGGCGTTGCTTTCCGAACTGCCTGGAGCTCGCGGCATCGGCGTTGACATTTCGTTTGCAGCGCTTGAGGTCGCGAGGGAAAATTTGCGGGGACTGGGGTTGTGCGATCGCTCATCATTCCTATGTGGAGATTGGGCCGCCGCATTAGGCAGCGGGGTGTGCGACATCGTTATCAGCAACCCGCCCTATATAGCCTCGTCCGAAGTCCAGACGCTTGAGATAGCTGTTAGAGGTTACGACCCCCGGCGCGCTTTAGACGGGGGAGCCGATGGGCTTACGGCCTATCGGGCGATTTTGCCTCGTGCAATAAAAGCGCTGCGCCCCGGAGGATTGCTGCTTTTGGAAGCCGGATGCAGGCAAGCGCGGAAGGTGTCAAACATGATGCTTGCCATCGAATCATGTACAGGATTTTCGGCCGTCAAGACTTTATCAGATCTGGCAGGACTCGAAAGAGCCGTTGCAGGAGTGCGACAGTCGTGAAAGTACGAGCTAGGCTTCAAAAAAAGGATTGGAAATTCGGCGCTTTCAGGATACCGTCACCTGTGAGAGGTGACCTCGTCATAGCCCCGGCTAAGGGGCGAAAAAGTACGAGGGCGCAGAGCGTAAGCTACCCGAAATTGCCGGCCAACTTGATGCTGTTTAGCGACGTTGGTGTGATTTGGTAGCATTCGCGACATAGCCAAGACAATCTGCTTTAGTGTCAGCGTGGCTGATATTCAGTTTGGCAGGTTATCCTGGGGTGTTTAGTTAGCGAACATTAGATGTGCTTTAAGCCAGCAATTACTTGCAAAATTTCCAGTAGTCGTGACCTTCGATCAAGATAGGAACCATGAGGCAAGGACAACAAAGCCGCAGAGGCCGCAATCGCGGCCGTAAACCGCAGAATTCTATTAGCCGTAACTATGAATTGAGCGGGCCGGACGTGAAAATCCGAGGGACAGCGATGCATATCGCTGAAAAATATGCGTCGCTGGCGAGGGATGCGATGTCTTCCGGCGATTCTGTCGCCGCCGAAAACTACCTCCAGCACGCGGAGCATTATAACCGCATCATCCTCGCTGCTCAGGCGCAAAATCCCGGCATGCCCGGTATGCCGGGGATGGACCAGCCCGGCATGAACGGTGCCGGCAGATTCAATCAGGCAGAGCCTTTCCAGCGTGATTTTGACGGCGACGGCGACGGTGACGGAGATGAAGGCGAAGCGGAGGAGTTCGTGCCGCGTCAGCGAAACTATCCCGAGCGGCCGCCGCCCTACAATCCGCATCAGCCACAGCCGTTCATTCCACAAAATGCGTTTCCGCATGCACAGCCGCCGTTACAGCCCGCCACGCCAATCGCAAATGGTACGGCGCCCCATTCGGTAGAGAATTTCGGCAATCAGGCCGAAGGAGGGAATGGCCGGCGCCGCCGGCGGCGACCGATAGGCGATATGCAAGGCAAAGGCTTCGACGCGCGGAACGGGGGGCAAAGAACGCAACCTACTAACGGCGGAGTCGCACCAACGGGTGGACCTGCGAGCGAGCCGCCGATAGACGAGGCCGGGTCTTAAAGCCTTAACGCTTTTACTGGCGGCCGTAGCGCGATCGCGCGGCGCCCCACATAAATTTCGCATAAACGCCAAAGAATTTGTGCCCCAGTTGCGTTCAGCAGAGCTGGGAGCGAAAGCTCGCGCCAGCGAAACTTGAATCGCGCTTGCTGCTTCGCAGCGGGGTGTTTCTTCGAAAACAGCCGGCGCCGCTTCAACTGCAGCTCCTGCCCCCCCTTCGCGGGATGATGGACGAGCTAAGCAATTGTGGGCGACGTAAATGCTGCCGGGCGCCCACGCCTCTTCTTATTCAAAAGTGTTGCCATATATCAAATAACCGGCGCCATTTCTTTTCTATAGTTCGCTGCCGGCACCGATATCGAGGCGACAATGAATCTCGAAAAGCTTACAGACCGTTCCAAAGGTTTTTTTCAATCCGCCCAATCGCTCGCGCTTCGTGAAGGTCACCAGCGGCTTATGCCCGAGCACCTTCTGAAGGTTTTGCTCGACGATAGTGAGGGATTAGCCGCTGGATTGATCGCGCGTGCGGGTGGGAGGCCCGAAGATGCTCTTTCGCGTGTCGAGCAGGCGCTCGCAAGGATGCCGAAGGTGTCCGGCGACGGGGCCGGACAGCTCTACATCGCGCCGCAATTGGCGAAGGTGATCGATCAAGCGGAAAAGATCGCCGAAAAGGCGGGCGACAGTTACATCACGGTAGAGCGGCTGCTTCTAGCTCTCGCGATGGAGAAAGATGCGGAGACTGCCAAGATCCTCGCCGACTCAGGTGTCACACCTGTTGGCCTCAACGCAGCAATCAACGATCTGCGCAAGGGCCGTACCGCCGACAGCCCCTCCGCCGAACAGGCCTACGATGCCCTTAAGCGCTACGCCCGTGATTTGACGGAGGCGGCTGCCAAGGGTCAGCTTGACCCTGTGATAGGGCGGGACGAAGAAATTCGCAGAACAATTCAGGTTTTGTCTCGCCGAACAAAAAACAATCCCGTGCTTATTGGCGAGCCAGGCGTCGGCAAGACCGCCATCGCGGAAGGCCTTGCCCTGCGCATTATCAATGGCGACGTACCGGAAAGTCTTCGAGATAAGAAGCTTCTCGCGCTCGACATGGGGTCCCTCATTGCCGGCGCAAAATACCGGGGAGAGTTCGAGGAAAGGTTAAAGGCTGTCCTGCAGGAGGTTACTGCCGCCGAAGGTGGCATCATTCTGTTCATCGATGAGCTTCACACGCTTGTCGGAGCAGGCAAAGCCGAAGGCGCCATGGATGCCTCCAATCTCCTTAAGCCAGCCCTTTCCCGCGGTGAACTGCACTGCGTCGGAGCGACGACGCTCGATGAATACCGGAAGTACATCGAAAAGGACGCAGCCTTAGCGCGGCGCTTTCAGCCTGTCTTCATTTCGGAGCCGACTGTCGAAGATACGATCTCCATTTTGCGTGGACTTAAGGAAAAGTACGAGCTGCACCATGGAGTCCGAATCACCGATTCGGCCCTCGTTGCAGCTGCTACACTTTCAAACCGGTACATCACCGACCGTTTTCTTCCGGATAAGGCGATCGACCTCATGGACGAGGCGGCGAGCCGGCGAAGGATGCAGGTCGACTCCAAGCCGGAGGAACTGGATGAGCTGGATCGGCGTCTCATTCAGCTCAAGATTGAGCGCGAAGCGCTAAAGAAGGAAAGCGATGAGGCTTCCAAAGACCGTCTCGCCCGGCTTCAGAAAGACATCGCGGACTTAGAAGAAAAGGCGAGCGCGCTTGCACGCCGCTGGCGTGAAGAGAAAGAAAAGCTTGCCTCCGCGCAGAAGGTCAAGGAGGAGCTCGACCAAGCTAGAATTGAACTTGAGCAGGTGCAGCGTAAAGGCGATCTCGCTCGCGCCGGCGAGCTTTCATACGGGGTTATTCCCGACCTCGAGAGAAGGCTCAAAGCCATCGAGAGCGCGGCAGACGCCCATCGGGGCATGGTCGAAGAAGCTGTGACGCCCGATCATATTGCGGGAGTGGTATCCCGCTGGACGGGCATTCCTGTCGAGAAAATGCTTGAAGGGGAAAAAGACAAGCTTCTTCGCATGGAAGATGAGCTCGGCAAGCGCGTAATTGGCCAAGCCGAAGCGGTCCGTTCTGTCTCGACCGCCGTGAGGCGGGCCCGCGCCGGGTTGCAGGATCCCCACCGGCCAATAGGATCGTTCATGTTTTTGGGGCCAACCGGCGTCGGCAAAACGGAATTGTCGCGCGCTTTGGCTGGCTTCCTCTTCGATGATGATCAGGCCATGGTTCGCATCGATATGTCCGAGTTCATGGAGAAACATTCCGTGGCGCGGCTTATCGGAGCACCTCCCGGTTACGTCGGCTACGAGGAGGGCGGCGCTTTAACCGAGGCCGTTCGCCGTAGGCCGTATCAGGTGGTTCTCTTCGATGAAATCGAGAAGGCTCATCCGGACGTCTTCAATGTCCTGTTGCAGGTGCTGGACGACGGGCGCCTAACTGATGGCCAAGGCAGAACGGTCGACTTCCGCAATACCATTATCATTATGACGTCGAACCTGGGGGCGGAATATCTTGCAAACCAACCACCGGGCGAGGATGTCAACGCGGTACGTGAACAGGTGATGTCCGTGGTGCGGGCGCATTTCCGCCCCGAGTTCCTGAACCGGGTCGACGACATTCTCCTTTTCCACCGGCTACGGCGTGAGGAGATGGGGGCTATCGTTGATATTCAGCTTCATCGCCTGCAGAAGCTGCTGGATGAGCGCAAGATCAGGCTCGAAATCGATGAAAAGGCGCGAAGCTGGCTCGCAGCGCGCGGCTACGATCCAACCTACGGAGCGCGGCCATTGAAGCGAGTTATCCAGCGCGCGGTGCAAGACCCGCTTTCCGAGTTGATTTTGGCGGGTGACGTCAAGGACGGCGATACGGTTCACATTTCCGCAGGGTCGGACGGGCTCATCATCAATGACCGTGCCTTTAGCCTGGCGGCTTAGACTCCGGTCATGAGTCCGGGCGGTTGCGAGTTATTTCTCGACCGCGGCAACGCGCGTCTTAACCGGCGCGCGGTGCATGATGTCGTCAATCCTGGTTTTTTCTTTCCGGAATTCAGTGAGGAGCCGTCCTTGCAGTTGGCGGCTGCGCGGAATCTTGATCGAAAGCGGGTTGGTGAATCGGTTATTGACCAGCACCTCGTAATGAACGTGCGGTCCCGTGGACATGCCTGAATTTCCCAAATACCCAATGATCTGTCCTTGCCTGACCTTCACGCCTTTTGCGACGCCTTCAGCGAAGCGAAGGAGATGACCGTAAGCTGTCTTGTATCCGTTCGCATGGCGGATACGGATGTAATTGCCGTAGCCGCCTTCGCGGCCCGCAACCTCGATAACGCCGTTTCCGGAAGCCATGATGGGAGTGCCTACCGGTGCAGCCCAATCGACGCCTGAGTGCAACCGCAAAGTTTTAAGGAGAGGGTGCCGCCGGTAACCAAAGCCCGAGGTAAGGCGCGCACCCCTGACCGGTGTTCTCATCAGAAATTTTTTCGCGTTTGAGCCCTTCTCGTCATAGTAGTCTACGACCCCTTCCGGGGTTCGGAACCTGTAGTAGCCGTGCGTCTCACCGCCAATCGTCACCGCCGCATAAAGCAGTTCTCCTGGCCTTTCGGGAGCACCTTCCTCTTGAACAATGTCATAAAACAGCTCGAAGCCATCACCGGGCCTTACGCGCTGCTTGAAATCAACATCATAGGCGTGGACTTTCAAAAACTTAGTTATGAAGTCATCCGGTAGTCCCTGGGATTTCGCGGCACGATATGTGCTTAGATACACGCTTGCGCGCTCGCCCGGATTCTCATCCGAACCCGACTCCGGCGGAACCGGCTTGTCGCTCGGGACGTATGCTCCCTCGATGCGAGCGATTGTGGCTTCCGCCCTTCCTTGGTAGAAAAGGCTAACCTTGGCGACGTCGAGTGCACCTTCTTCAACCGCCGAGGGGGTCAGTGCAAGCCTAAGCTCCTCCCCTACTTTCAATTTTTTCGTTCTCGTTATCTTGGCCAAAGCCTCTGCCACGAGGTTGGACTGTACCACGTCTACGCCTGTCCCTTTGATGAGGGTCTCCAGGGATTCACCACCCCGCGCTATAATCGTATGGCGATCATAGGCATCCTCATTGTCCTCATCTTCCCCGGTCTTGTAGAGAACTGTGGTATGGGGTTCGCGCTTCAGTGCCGCGCCATCCGCCTCGGCGTCAGACCCTAGATCTCCCGTGCCTGGCCTCGGATAGGCTCGCGTCGCTTTCCGCATAAATAGCGTCAGTTTCCGCTACCAGCTTCTCCGCCTCTTCGTCGGAGAGTTCCTGATTGTCTTCACGCGGCAAAAAACCCCCAGGAACCTCGATATAACGTACTGTTACCCGGGGATCGGAGGTCAGTTCCACACCCGCCTGGTCCTTCCGCGCAATCGGGGTTTCGTTACCGAAGAGGCTCATTGGGTTGAAAGCAGGGATTGAGACCTCGTTGTCCGGCCTCTCGGTGGCGAGGGTGGCGATCAATCTGGCATAAGGCTTTGAGGAGATGTAATCGCGCGCGCCGCGCCGCTGAACGACTTGCTCATATATGAGATTGCGCGTGGTCAGCCCCTTGGATGAGATCACAAGCCTGTCGGTTTTCATGCCCACGGACACTGCTTTGCCAGGAGCATGGGCATTCATGCTTTTTGGCTTGAGGGCTCTCAAGCTCGCGCGCTTCATGGCGCCGAACATGCTCCCTCCGTCTTCTACGTGCATGGAGGCATAAATTACGATTCCAATCACGAGCAGCCCAGAAACGGCGACAATGATTGTGGAGAGAAACCACTTGAGCTGCATGACCGCACGGCGGGGCCCAAGTTCGCTAAGATAAATCGCTGGCTGTTTTCGCCGCCCGGAGTCGCGGCCGAATTTGGAGACCACTCGCGGCTCGCGCGGTTGCTGAACGCGTACGAGATCGGTCCCGCGCTTGCGCGGGTCGCCCCAGTCCCTCCGGTTAAGCAAGCTCCGTCTCCATCAGCCCCGTCCCGCTTTAGACTTGCGCCCTTGTTTGGGCGAAGATTAGGCGAACGGTGGGCGCGCGTCCGCCAATCATACAGAAGCCTTAGAAGGCGATTCGGATTTAATAAGCTGGTGGGGCTCCGCATGCAAATTTTTCCACAATTTAAAAAAACCTCTGTTTAAGCTGGTTTTTTAACGTTGCGTTCACCGTTATCGAGCTTATATAGGCCCATCGGAGCGGGGCTTCGCGCCACGCGAAAGTAAACTGAGCCGCCGGGTTGAGAATAAGCCCTTGACGAAGGCGGCCCGGGGGTCTATATAGGGAGGTCTGCGGCGCCGAAAGAGTTTCGGGGCCGAAAAAATGATCTCCATAATCTTGAGGTTAGCTAA
>CAWFHI010000006.1:52500-269176 GCA_963815605.1 uncultured Alphaproteobacteria bacterium
AGGCGATGAAGGACGTGGTACGCTGCGATAAGCCACGGGGAGCTGCGAACAAGCTTCGATCCGTGGATTTCCGAATGGGACAACCCATCCTCGATAGCTAGAGTCTCAAGCCCGTATGTCAGCGCAAGCTGTCTTCGGATTTGAGCTTCTAGTTATCAAAGAGGATATCTTCCCCTGAATACATAGGGGTGAAGAGGCGAACTCAGGGAACTGAAATATCTAAGTACCTGAAGGAAAGGACATCAACCGAGACTCCGCTAGTAGTGACGAGCGAACGCGGACCAGGCCAGTGCAATTGCGAAAAAAAGTGGAACACTCTGGAAAGTGTGGCCATAGAGGGTGATAGCCCCTTACACGTAAATTTTCGCATGCGCCTTGAGTAAGGCGGGGCACGTGAAACCCTGTCTGAACATGGGAGGACCTCCTTCCAAGCCTAAGTACTCCTTGCCAACCGATAGTGCACAAGTACTGTGAGGGAAAGGTGAAAAGCACCCCGACAAGGGGAGTGAAATAGAACCTGAAACCGAATGCCTACAAACAGCCGGAGCCTCGTAAGGGGTGACGGCGTACCTTTTGTATAATGGGTCAGCGACTTAGTCTAACGAGCAAGCTTAAGCCGATAGGTGTAGGCGCAGCGAAAGCGAGTCTGAACAGGGCGTTCAGTTCGTTGGATTAGACCCGAAACCGAGTGATCTATGCATGAGCAGGCTGAAAGTGAGGTAACACTCACTGGAGGGCCGAACCCACGCCTGTTGAAAAAGTCGGGGATGACTTGTGCATAGGGGTGAAAGGCCAATCAAACTCGGAAATAGCTGGTTCTCCGCGAAATCTATTTAGGTAGAGCGTCGGATGTATGCTTCCAGGGGTAGAGCACTGGATGGGCTAGGGGTCCTTACCGGATTACCAAACCTAACCAAACTCCGAATACTGGAATGTCTTATCCGGCAGACACACGGCGGGTGCTAAGGTCCGTCGTGAAAAGGGAAACAGCCCTGACCGCCAATTAAGGTCCCCAAGTCGTGGCTAAGTGGGAAAGGATGTGAAAACCCCAAAACAACCAGGATGTTGGCTTAGAAGCAGCCATCATTTAAAGAAAGCGTAACAGCTCACTGGTCTAAATAAGGGTTCTTGCGCCGAAAATGTAACGGGGCTCAAGCCACGCACCGAAATTGCGGGCGTCGAATGACGCGGTAGCGGAGCGTTCCATAAGCCAGTGAAGGCATATCGTGAGGTATGCTGGAGGTATTGGAAGTGCGAATGCTGACATGAGTAACGATAAAGAGTGTGAGAGACACTCTCGCCGAAAGTCCAAGGGTTCCTGCGTAAAGTTAATCTGCGCAGGGTTAGCCGGCTCCTAAGACGAGGGCGAAAGCCGTAGTCGATGGGAATGAAGTTAATATTCTTCAGCCAGGGGATGGTGACGGATTGCGTAAATTGTCAAACCTTATCGGATTGGTTTGGCCGTGAAGCAGTTCCAGGAAATAGCCCCCCATACGACCGTACCCTAAACCGACACAGGTGGACAGGTAGAGCATACCAAGGCGCTTGAGAGAACTGCGTTGAAGGAACTCGGCAAATTACCCTCGTAACTTCGGGATAAGAGGGCCTTCGCTTTGCGCAAGCATTGCGGAGGGGCACAGACCAGGGGGTGGCGACTGTTTACCAAAAACACAGGGCTCTGCGAAGCCGCGAGGCGACGTATAGGGTCTGACGCCTGCCCGGTGCTGGAAGGTTAAGAGGAGGGGTGCAAGCTCCGAATTGAAGCCCCAGTAAACGGCGGCCGTAACTATAACGGTCCTAAGGTAGCGAAATTCCTTGTCGGGTAAGTTCCGACCTGCACGAATGGCGTAACGACTTCCCTACTGTCTCCAACGCAGACTCAGTGAAATTGAATTCCCCGTGAAGATGCGGGGTTCCTGCGGTTAGACGGAAAGACCCCGTGCACCTTTACTATAGCTTCACACTGGTATTCGTGATTACATGTGTAGGATAGGTGGGAGACTACGAAGCGGAGCCGCCAGGTTCCGTGGAGTCAACCTTGAAATACCACCCTTGCGATTATGGATATCTAACCGCGGACCGTTATCCGGTTCCGGGACCGTGTGTGGTGGGTAGTTTGACTGGGGCGGTCGCCTCCCAAAGAGTAACGGAGGCGTGCGAAGGTAGGCTCAAGCTGGTCGGAAATCAGCTGTCGAGTGCAAAGGCATAAGCCTGCCTGACTGCGAGACCCACAAGTCGAGCAGAGACGAAAGTCGGCCTTAGTGATCCGGTGGTCCTGAGTGGAAGGGCCATCGCTCAACGGATAAAAGGTACGCCGGGGATAACAGGCTGATGACCCCCAAGAGTCCATATCGACGGGGTTGTTTGGCACCTCGATGTCGGCTCATCGCATCCTGGGGCTGGAGCAGGTCCCAAGGGTTTGGCTGTTCGCCAATTAAAGCGGTACGTGAGCTGGGTTCAGAACGTCGTGAGACAGTTCGGTCCCTATCTGCCGTGGGTGTAGGAGAATTGAGAGGAGCTGTCCTTAGTACGAGAGGACCGGGATGGACACACCTCTGGTGGACCTGTTGTGGCGCCAGCCGCAGTGCAGGGTAGCTAAGTGTTGAAGAGATAACCGCTGAAGGCATCTAAGCGGGAAACTCGCCTCGAAACAAGTTCTCCCTTGAGAACCGTGGAAGACCACCACGTTGATAGGCTGGATGTGGAAGCGCGGTAACGCGTGGAGCTTACCAGTACTAATAGTTCGATCGGCTTCATCGCTCTCATTAGTCAATGCTCACTTGAGCATGATCCGCAAAAGTGGATACCGGTTTTGCGATAAGATCATGCTCGCGCGAAAAGCGAGTGAGTTGACGAAAAGACAATCCAGATCATTCTGAATCAGAGGCGCGGGCTCGAACGTCCCAGCTTTTGATCCAAACATCCTTCGTTTGCCTGGTGATTTTAGCGGAACGCCCCCACTCGATCCCATCTCGAACTCGACCGTGAAACGTTCCAGCGCCGATGGTACTACACTGTGGGAGAGTAGGTCATTGCCAGGCATACCAAGGATGTTCAAATCCCCTTTCGTCTATTATAAGCCCCGTCTCGACGGGTTCGGACTGCTAACAAAGCTCCCGCCAAAAGCGGGAGCTTTTGATTCCTGGCTCGGCTCGTGCATAGAAGCCGATTGCCCAAGAGATCGCAATTTAGATGATGACGCCGGATGGCCTTCTTCCGAAGGGCATCTGTTTCGCAAGACGTCGCGGGGCTTAACTGCGACAGTAACGGCGCCGGCTCTTGATCCCGTGTCGATGCTCAAAGGCTTGTTCGTGGACTATCTGTTGGCGTTCACTCTGAACGCTAACAAAGGCTTCTGCCAGCAGCGGCGTCAGAGCAAAGCCGCCTCGCCAACGCCGCCCTGGCGAACACAACATTTACAAACTAAAACTCCGCGAAAAAGACGGGGCTTGGGCAGTCCGGGCGGTGCATGAACTGCGGCGCTCTTTCTTTATCTGAGATCGCCAAAGGATTTTGCTTATTTATCTACAGCCTCAGATGGTTGTGTTATCGCTGCAACAACTCTCTACTTAATGCGACTTAAGGTTGTGTTTTTGGTTTTGCTCGCCTTGGAATCGCGATAACCCTGGAGCCGCAGGGGACGAAAGTATCCAAGTATCATTTCCCTGCTTTCGTCAGCGTAACGTTTGATTTTGGGCAACTCAGGGAAATGCATACGATGCAAAAAACTCTCGCAGCCGCGATGCTCGCGGCGACATTCGGCGTGACCGGCGGCGCCTTTGCTGCCGACGTCTACACCCCCGAAAGCATGAAAGACACTCCAGTTTACGTTCCGGTCACGAGCTGGGCCGGCTTCTACGCCGGTGTGAACATGGGAGCGGCTTGGAGCGCGAACAGGGGCACCCTGGAAATCGACGCCGAGCATTACGGCGACACTGCAAGCAGCTCGGACCATCTTTCGCCGTATGGGGCGTTTGGAGGCGGACAGATCGGCCATAACTGGCAGCGTGGAAATATTGTCTTCGGTATCGAAGCGGACGTTCAAGGCGCAAGCGTCGAAGACAAGGCCAACGCAGGCGCCGTCGCCGGCGATCGTCATCCTTCTTTTGCTACCGGCGATGGCAAAAGCGATCTGGATTATCTTGGAACCCTGAGAGGGCGCCTCGGCTATTCTTTTGGCCGAACCTTGGTTTATGGCACTGGGGGTTTCGCCTTTGGCGGCGTAAGAGACTTTTTGTCGATCACCGACATCAAAACACATCACGGATATGAAGTGGACACAGAGACCGTAAAGCAAGACGATACCGCTACCGGCTATGTGGTTGGCGGAGGCTTGGAATACGCCATGAGCCCCGCCTGGTCCTTCAAGGCCGAATATCAATATATCGATCTTGGCCGGTCTATCCTCGCCGTATCGGCTTCAGCAGGCGACCATGACACTAGCGACGGCCAACTAACCTTCGATCATACATATCACACGTTTCGCATCGGCGTGAACTACCACACGGGGACTCCTTACGAACCCCTCAAGTAAGCTCAGCTCAGCGAATTCGAAATTGGCGCGCGATGGCGCGCCTTTTTCAGTTAGAGATCAATCTTGTTCGAAGGTACGGTTTGCAGCATACCCCTGGCGGCACTACCTCATAGCATCTTAAAGCGAGCCGAGAGGGGCCAGGATGCGCGTCCGCCAACCAATCCGCGTAATGCCGTTCGCGGTGTTGATACTTGCCGCAGTCTTGTTGTCGGGCTGCGGAATCAACACGATCCCATCCTACGAACAGGATGCCAAAGCCAAATGGTCTGAGGTGCAGAACCAGTATAAGCGCCGGTCCGACCTGATTCCTAACCTGGTCGAGTCGGTTCGAGGCTTTGCCGATCAGGAGAAGTCTGTCCTCACAGGTGTGACAGAAGCACGGGCTAAGGCGACACAGGTGCAGGTTTCATTACCTCCCGACATTCTGACGAACCCGGAAGCGATGAAGAAATTCGCGGAGGCGCAAAATCAGCTCACGGGCGCGTTGCGCCAACTGTTGGCGGTGTCTGAGCGTTATCCTGAGATCAAATCAGGGCAGAATTTCTTGGCCCTACAAAATCAGATCGAGGGTACGGAGAATCGTATAGCCATCGCGCGTCGCGATTATATCGAAGCCGTGCGGCGATATAATACAGAGCTGAACACCTTCCCTGGCCGCATTTGGAAATCGGTTCTTTACTCTTCCGCAAAGGACATGGCGACTTTCGACATCACGCCCCAGGAAACGCAAACCCCGAAGGTTGATTTCAGCCCGAAAAAAGCGCAGTAGCAAATTCACATGCGAAGCCGGGTAAGGCCCCACCCTCACCCCAACTCTCTCCCCGAGGGGAAAGGGAGGATTGAGGCTGCTCTCTCCGCTGCCGTATCCGCCAGCGGATACGGCCACTTCAGAATTCAAGCTCACCAAGGCGAACCTGTCGGGAGAGACAAAGTGAGGGGGTCTCACAAGCTTGTCGTGTGTTTGCTGGTGCTCGTCCTCCCCGTTTTAGCGCTCAGCCTAGCCTATGCCGATCCTAAATTCCCGCCGCTCACGGGCCGCATCGTGGATGAGGCGCAGTTAATCACGCCTGCGGACAAGGCAGCGATCGAAGAGGATTTGAAAGGCCTGGATCAAAAGTCCAGCGATCAGCTCATCGTGTTCACCACGAAATCGCTGCAGGGCTATCCCATCGAAGATTTCGGCTATCAGCTCGGCCGGGCTTGGGGCATCGGCCAAAAGGGAACGAATAATGGGGTGGTGCTAATTGTTGCCCCAACCGAGCATAAGGTTCGCATCGAAGTGGGCCGCGGGCTTGAACCGCAGCTTACGGACCTCCTTTCAACGCTTATCATCCAGAATACAATGCTGCCCGCCTTCCGGCGCGGCGACTTTTCCGGCGGGATCAAGGCTGGCATTCACGATATTCGCGATGTACTTTTAGGCGATGCCGAGGCTGTCAAAGAACGGGCCGCAGCGCGGCCAAGAAGTGCCCGCAAAGGCCAAAGCAGCGGCGAGCTAATTCCCCTTCTTTTCGTCATCGGCATTTTTCTTTTCGTGATTTGGGTTCAATCCCGAGCGCAGCAGCCTCTAGTGGGGGGGCGCTATCGCAGGAGCGGTTATGGCGGCCCAATCTTCTTTCCCGGTGGCTGGGGTGGTGGTGGCGGGAGAGGCGGCGGGGGAGACGGGGGAGGTTTTTCCGGCGGCGGCGGAGATTTTGGTGGCGGTGGCGCCTCGGGCAGTTGGTAGAAAGGTAGTGCGCAGTGATTACCGACGCGGAAAGGATGGAAGTTGAGAAGGCGATAGCCGAGGCGGAAAAACACACGTCCGGCGAGATATTAGCCGTTATAGCCCCGGCAAGCGCAGGCTATTACTACGTCCCTTATCTCTGGGGCGCTCTGATCGCGCTCCTGGTACCATGGCCATTTATTTATTGGACCTGGATGCCCGTTCAGGAGATCTACCTTATCCAGCTTGGCACTTTTGCTGCCCTTGCTCTGATCCTCCATTATCCTCCTCTGCGTTTCGCTCTCGTGCCTAAGAGGCTGGCGCGTCAACGCGCGCATCAGCGGGCGATGCAACAGTTCGTGGCCCAGGACATTTATACAACGCCGGGGCACACCGGCGTCTTGCTGTTCATCTCGGTCGCCGAACGGTACGCCGAAATCGTTGCCGACGCCGCCATCCATGCCAAAGTTCCCGATAGAGAATGGGAGGCAATCATCGGAAAGTTAACTGCTGAGATTGGAGATGGAAACGGCGGCAGAGGCCTTGTCGACGCCATCCGCCGCATAGGGGAGCATCTGGCGGAGCATTTCCCCGCGCCTGCGATGAAGAGGGACCTTCTGCCGAACCATCTTGTGATGCTCAGGGCTGAGTAACGTGACCGCTGAGGCATTTTGGTGCGTTGACCCTAACGTGACTTTTTGTCATAGCGGCCATGCGCGAAGGGATGGCGCCGAGGATTGAAAATACCTGTATTGGCGCTGAATTACCTGTAAGCGCTTCCTTTGGGGGTTCCAGCGGCAATGAGTGTGTACAATCAAGAAACTGTGCTGTCCGTCAAGCACTGGAACGAAGAGCTTTTCAGCTTCAACGCCACCCGCGACCAGTCCTTCCGTTTTAAGAACGGTCAATTCACCATGATAGGCATTGAGGTGGATGGCAGGCCGCTTGTGCGCGCCTACAGCATGGTGAGCGCCAACTACGACGAGTCGCTCGAATTTTTGAGCATCAAGGTCCAGAACGGGCCACTGACCTCGAAGCTGCAGCATATCAAGCCTGGAGATCGCATTCTCGTCGGCAGGAAACCAACCGGCACGCTCGTCCTGGATAATCTTTTGCCCGGAAAACGGCTCTATCTGCTTAGCACGGGGACCGGTCTGGCGCCTTTCCTCAGCATCATCCGCGATCCCGAAACCTATGAGCGTTTCGAAATGGTCATACTCGTTCACGGTTGCCGGCACGTGTCGGACTTGGCCTATCGCGACAGACTCACGAAAGAACTGGCGGAGGACGATTTTCTGGGTGAAGTGGTGCGTGAACAGCTCGTTTATTATCCAACCGTGACGCGGGAGCCTTTCGAAAATCGCGGCCGTATTACGGACTTGATTACCTCCGGCCGCCTCTTCGATGACACGGGTCAGCCGCCCCTCGACCGTTCGACAGACCGCGTCATGCTTTGCGGAAGCCCAGCAATGCTGGGAGAGCTTCGTGCGTTATTTCATTCACGCGGCTACGTTGAAGGGAATATGGGCGAGGCGGGCGATTTCGTGATCGAAAAAGCTTTCGTCGAGCGATAATTCGATAGGCCCGCTAGCCAAAAACTCTTGAAAAAGCCCCTGAAGCCTGCAAGCAATCCCGTTTCCGGGGTCTCAAACTTTTGGCATGATGGCGGAATTGAATACAAACTCAAAGTCGAAGAAGCCAAGTATCGCGTATCAAGGCGAGCCTGGCGCAAACTCTCATGTCGCCTGCATCAATCTCGGTCTTGAGTTGGAGCCAATGCCGTGCGCGACCTTCGAGGACGCCATTTTTGCGGTCCGCAGTGGCGCCGCCGAGTGCGCTCTCATCCCGATCGAGAATTCCGTCGCCGGACGCATTGCAGACGTGCATCATCTTCTGCCCAACTCGGGGCTTCATATTGTTGGTGAGCATTTCGAGCGCATCTATCACCAGCTCATGGCTCTAGCCAAAGCCGATTTGAGCACCATCAAGACGGTGCACAGCCATACCCATGCCCTGGGACAATGCCGTACCGTAATCAGAACACTCGGCCTCACTCCCGTCGTTGAAGCCGATACTGCAGGCGCCGCGCGCATGGTTGCGGAAAAGGACGATCTCTCGAGGGCCGCGATCGCATCCAAGCTTGCCGCCGAGATTTACGGCCTGCGCATTTTAAAAAGCGATATCGAGGATGCCGCCCATAATACGACGCGCTTTCTCATTCTGGAGAACGAAGCAAGGATCCCGCCCGCCAGCGACGGTCCGGTGCTGACCACTTTCATTTTCCGGGTTCGCAATGTTCCCGCCGCTCTTTACAAAGCGCTCGGAGGCTTCGCGACCAACGGGGTCAACATGACCAAGCTCGAGTTCATATCAGCTCGAAGGAAGCTTCAGCGCGACCATGTTTTACGCCGACGTGGAAGGCCATCCCGAGGATCGGCTGTTAAGGCTTGCTCTGGAGGAGCTTGAATTTCATTCGGCGGAGCTGATCATTCTTGGCACCTATCCTGCCAGCCCTTTCAGGCAGACGCTTAAGAAGCGCAATGGCGAGGAAGAGGATTTGCCCCGAGTCCGTAGTGCGTCCTGAGCATCACTTGCAGGATTGGTGGGTATCCTGAAAAAGAATGAGGCGCCTGGAGGCGCCCCAATTCTCCGGTCTTTGCAGAACCGGCTACTTGCCTTTTGCCTTTGCCTTCGGCGCCGCCTTCGCGGGAGCCACAGACTTTGACTCCGCCTTCGCGGCCGGCTTCGAAGCTGCTGGTTTCTTGTTAGCTGCTGCCATGGTCCTTTGCCCCTAGCTTTTTCGTTAACGATACTTCAATCGAAAGCCAGATTCGTTGTATCCAAACAATTGCAGCGCCTGCATTTCCACAGTTTAAATGTAAGATTATTCTTCATCTGCTGCGAATAGAGCACACATCAGGGCTGGAGAGCCTGCACAAGCGCTGTTTGCAGCGATTCCTCCGAAGGCTTTATCGTTTTTCCGGAAGCGGTGCTGAAAAGGGCGGCGTTGATGTTCAACTGCGGGTAAATCCGCTGTAAGGCAAGGCGATAGCACGCAAGCTGCGCGAGATAGGCAGGGGCGACACCGTCTTCGCCGGAAAGTATTCCGGACTTATAGTCGAGAATAGTGGCTTCCCCCTCGCCCTGGCCAATGCGATCGGCTTGTCCAAGAACGATTGCAGCGTGGCCTCCGGGGCCCTGCTGCAAAAAGACGCCCAGACCGGCCTCTCGCAAGCCGTGCTGCCATCCCTCAAGCGCCAGTTCATTAGATAAAAGCGCAAGAACATGAGCAATGGCGTCCTCAACTGCGTTTGCGGGAAGGCTTCCCGCAAACGCGGATCCGACGAGCCTCGCAGCGTGAAGGCGGTCACGTTCGGGAATGGCAGGGAGCACCTCGAACAGCCTATGCAGAAGCGATCCGTAAGCTTGAGCAGCTTTGCGGTCCATGTTCCGGGCACTCGGCGCTGTGTCCACTTTGAGGCTGGTCCATTCCGTGAGCTTCGATGGCGACAGGATCGTGACCGGCGCTTCCTTTTTCGCAGGCTCAGCTATCCACGGCGGAAGAGGCTCATCCGTCTTTTCTTCGGTCAACCCGGGAGTCGTGCCTGCGCAGGGTGCTCCTAAGCGCCAGACGGTCCTATCCTCTGCATCTTTTGCTTCTACGAGTCGCGAGGCGAGCGCAGTTTTAATCGTGTCATACCAGCACCCGTCTGGAAGACGGCCGCGATGGAAGCCCGTAACATAAAGCTGGTCCCGCGCCCGGGTCATCGCGACGTAGAGAAGACGCCCCAATTCGCGCTGTTCGCTGGCCTTCAGAACTACCTTTGCTTCTGCGATTGGGGGAAGCGAGCTGGTGCCCTTCACGGCCCAGATAGGAAGCGGCGAACCTCCGCTTCCATCGTTAAGGAAGTAAATCGGGGCCCCGGATGCGCTTTTGTTGCTGCAGGTATCGGCGAGAATAACGATATTTGCCTCAAGCCCCTTTGTCCCATGCACGGTCATGATACGAACCTCGCTTGCAGCTTGGTCCGTGTCGCGTCTGATCTCTGTTGCGCTTTTTCTTACGAAGGAGACGAACCCAGCGAGGCTTGCGGGCACCCGGCCGCTGAAAGTTTCCGCAAGCGCAAGAAATTCGTCGAGGGCTTCGAAACAGCCAGGCCCGAGCCGACGGGCGAAAGCATCACGGTCGCGTTCCGCTTCTATAATCTGGGCATAAAATTCGAAAGGACTTAGCGTAAGCGCCAGATCGCGCCACTCGCTAAGCCTTTTCCACGCTGAAGCCCATTTTGGATTCGTTGCCAGTGACTGCCAAAGTGAGGTTTCGCGTCCATACGCCAGCGCGAACAGGTCGTCCTCGCTAAGGCCGATCAGCGGAGACTTCAGCACCGCGGCGAGCGAAAGGTCATCCTCAGTCTGCAGAAGGCAATCCGCTAGCGCGAGCAAATCCATCACGCAAAGCTCATCGGCGAGTGCCATCCGGTCCGATCCCGCCACTGGGACTCCTTCCCGCCTCAGCGCCGTCTGAATGAGCTTCGTCATGGGCTCGCGTTTGCGGAGCAGAATCAGAATATCGCCGGGCTGAATAGGGTGCCCATCGGTTAGTCCTTCTTTTCCATCGAGCCAATGTTTGACTTTTGTGGCGATGCGCTTGGCGAGCAGCTGTGCGGGACTTGCCGAAGGGGTTGCCGAGGCCCCCGCGTCCAAGAAATTGCTTTTGTCCTCATTTTCGGCTGCTTCCGGCTCCCATAGTTCAACCAGGCCTGCGCCGCCCTGGCGGTATGCCAGATGGCGAATTCGCTCGGCGCTATCCAGCCCCAGCACTGCACAAGAGACATCATCGACAGCGGTGAGGATCGTGGTGAGCGAGCGGAAAGACAGGTCGAGGTTGACGGCGCGCCATGGAAAGCGGGCCTGACGCACTTTTGCTTCGTAAAACGCGCCGTAATATTCGAGGAATTCCGGTGCGGCTCCTTGAAAACCATAAATCGACTGCTTCTCATCACCCACGGCAAAAATCGTCGGTAGGTAATCTCTTGCGCTCTCGCCGGCAAAGAAGTCCTCGGTCAGTTTTGCGATGATCTGCCACTGCTCCGGGCTCGTGTCCTGCGCTTCGTCGACAAGGATGTGACCGATCCTGGAGTCAAGCTCATACAGGACCCAGGCGGCAGCATTGTGCCGTGAGAGAAGACTAAGAGCTTTGCTGATCAAATCGTCGAAATCGAGCGCGCCACGGGCAAGTTTGGCAGCCTCATATTTTTCGAAAATCGCCTCTGTGAGGCTGAGAAGCGCGGTGCTGGCCTCAACCACCTTGGCCGACTGGAACTTTCTCTCAAGTTCCAAGAACAGTTCCTGGGCGGCAACAAGGCGGTTGTGCAGGCCTTCGTGGCGGTTCTTTACCGCCGCAGTCATCAAGGACTTTCTCGGGTCGCCGGCCTGTGTTGCGAAAGCGGCCTTGAGTGCTTGGAGTCTTGCCTCGGTTCCAGTGGCATCAAACACTGCCCGGAAGCGCGCCGCGCCTTCCAGATCCGCCGCCGATCCCTCTTTCAACGCGGCCACGATCTCCTTCAAAATGGCCGCGTTCAGGACACTGACTGCCTGCTGAGCGAGACCGTCTTTGGTATCAGCTGGAGACAAGCCAAAAAGCCGATGCAGCCTTACCCGAATAAGCTCTAAGGGTGCTTCAGCTGGCGTGGTCTGGAACAGCTTTGTAAGGGCGGTTCTTCGGCAAAGCATCTCTTCGAGAACGCGAGAAAATTCGATGTCGCTTGCATGCGATGCGATGCAGTCGAAGGCCTCGCGGAAAGGCCCTGCACTCCCATTTTCCAATGCGGCGGTCATCGACTGTTGCAGCGTGTCGCGGGCCTCTTCCTCGGTCAATACAGTAAATCCTGGCGGTACATTGGCTTCAATGCTGAAGCGGCGCAGCAGGCGCTCGCAAAAGCTATGGATGGTCGTAATGCCAAAGCCCCCAGGCGCATCGATGACGGTCGCGAAGAGGCAGCGTGCCAGCTGCGTCTCCGGGCTTAGCGGAGCTCGGCCCAACAGCTTATGAAGGCGGTCTTGCAACACTTCGTCAGCCGATACCGCCCACACTCCAAGGGCCGCAAGTACGCGCGCTTCCATTTCCGCGGCAGCGTTCTTAGTGAAGGTTAGACAAAGGATCGAACGCGGTTCGGCGCCTGAGAGCAAGAGGCGCAGGAGCCGCTTTACGAGCACATGTGTCTTACCGCTACCTGCATTTGCGCGAACCCAGGCCGAAACCGAGGGGTCGGCGGCCTCGTTCTGCTTTCGCTCCGCGTTCTGTAGCAGGAGCGCTTGTCGGGGAAGCAATTCACTCATCCTCACCCTCCCCACTCTCGGTTTCAAAGGCCCACTCTTTGACACGGGCAAGGTGTGCGTAGGGATCAGTTTCGGAGTTTTCGCGCATTTTCCCGCGAGACTCGTAAGCGTAAGGGGTCGAGGCTTGGTCGAACCTCGCAATGCGAAGGAGAGTGGCCGTATGGGCGGCTTCGATCGCGTCCGTTGAGGATGGCTTCAGCGGCACAGTTTCTCCAGGCGGTTCGCCCCCCGTTGCAACAATGTAGAACAACTCTGGCATGGAGCCTTTCTTGACACCCGCAAAGGCGCCCTCTCTCGCAAGCAAACCCTCAAGACCGAGTTGGGGAGCGCCGCGGCGAACGGCGATGCGAGCCGTATTCGCGCTTGTTTTGAAATCGTAAATGCGGAGGGCGCCGTCGGCGAGGCCGTCTATCCGGTCTGCCCGCGCCGTGATCTCGAATGGGCCCTCCGGAGCATCCACGACGAGCTTTCCGGAAACCTCGCTCTTGATGACTTCCACACCCTTCCGCCGTCCCGCTTCCGTATCGATCAGCCAGGAGGCAAAACGCGCAAAGCGAGGCCGCCAGAAGGGAGCGATGGCAAGATTGAAACCCAATTCAAAAGCCGCCTTATCCAGGTTCTTCAGAAGCTCCTCCGCGGCGTTCGCCGGAAGTGCAGAAGGGTAGGTATCGAAAAAACCATGGAGCGCGGCATGATAGAGAATGCCCTTATCACGCGCGTCGGCCGTTTCGTGGGCACCGCGCAAGGGCTCAAGACCGAGAATATGCCGGGCATAGATCGCGTACGGGTTTGCGAACCATTTCTCTATGGCGGTTACGCTCAGCCTTCTCGGGCGCGCGGCGATTGGCGGCTTGGGTTGCGGGGCGGGTACAGGCGTAATCTCTTTTGGGATATGTCGAGCTGCTGCCCATGCAAGCCAAGGCCGATCCGCCTCCAAAGATTTGCCAGCCCCGGCGGCCAGGGTTTTCATGCGAATGAGCCAGCGGCTCGGCCGGGCCACAGTTCCGTTTATCTTTTTCGAACGCGTCAGGATGACACGGGGCGCAGACGCAGCGAGCGCCATGAAATCGTGCGCCGACTGCCCAAGCCGGCGTTCAAGTGGGGCGAGGCCACAGAGCCTGCGGTTCGTTGGGCTTAGCCAGGGATCGGGGCCTGGAATGTGAGGCCAGCATCCTTCATTCAGCCCGCCCAGCACAAGCACATCGGCGGTCAATAGGCGCGCATCGAGCGGCGTCCAAAGGGACAGCCGCGGATGGGGACGCGAAAGCTGCGGGCGAGCGCGGGAGGAGACGATTTCGGAAAAGAAACCTGCATAACTCGCAAGGTCGAGAGCAAGCTTTGGTTTTGGAGCTTGCGCTAACTCATCGAGAACTGTCGCCTTTACGTCAGCCGCGTTGTTTGCATCCACTCCAAGGCGTACGAGATCGTTCATCACCTTCGCATGGACCGCAACCCAATCGGAGAGATTGCGTTGCTTGTCTGCATGTGAGGTCAATGGCGCTAATGCTTCGATCGCTTGCGAGGCAAATGTTCGAGCCGCGTCCCATTCCGTTGCCTCGATCCGCTTGAGCGACGGATGCCGCGCTTCTCCAGAGGCGACAGCATTCTGCGCGCGCCGCAGCGCATGCACCATCTCTTGAAGTCTCGCTGGGCGCCACATTTGCCGCAGCGCACCAAGGTCGCAGAGTTCAGCAGCGCGCAGCGCCTCCGCGCATCCATTGGCCCCAACCTCACTCAGCAGCTCCACAAATTCTGCCGGATCGCTGGTAGCCGCGCAGGCAACAGCCCGAGCGGCTAGGCGATCAGAGCTAGAATCAGCCGTGGCATCGCATGCAACACTCCAGCCAGCCAGGAGGTGGCGGACCCGGCTCATCAGACTGGTGCTGGGTGTAACAAGCGCCGCGGTTCGATCCGGCGTTTCAAGACTTTCCCGCAACATCAGGCCGATCACCTCAGCCTCTTCCTGAATGTTCGATGCCTCGATGATGGACAAGCCTGGAGCCGGGTGAATCTGGCGCCTCATGCTGGGGATGAATGCCGCCCATTTCGCTGTCGAAGACGCGGGACGCAACGCCTCGCTTATGAACTGGGTACGGTGTTTCAGCGCCTCTTGGGCGCCGGGCCTTTGCTGTTCTTTGCTGAAACCTCCTGGCAGGGCGCGGATATCCTCGCGCCTGACGTTCAGCCTTCGAAGGAGCTGATGCAATCCATGCTGGGGATGTTCGGGGTGCTGGTCGAGTTCGGCCCAGCTTTCGCGGTCAAGCGTTTCATCCAGCCCATAAAGCACAATTGCCGACTGCTTCCGCGTCAGCGCCGCCTCCATGAGCGATGCCGTGGAAGCAATGCTGCCGGTGGAGCCGGCGATAATAATGGGTGCAAGGCTTTCACGAATGAACTCCGCCTCAATGGCCATGAGCCGGCTCTTACGTTCTTCGCGGTCAAACTTCTTCGCTTTGATTTTATAAGCCCGCCACTTCTCCAGGACGCCCCCTAGGAGTTGAAGCGCAAGTTGTTCGCCTCCGGAAGAATGGGTGACCTCAAGCCTCGCGATACGCGACAAATCCGCCCCTTCTGAGTGAGCTTCGTCGATGAGTGCGGCGATTTCCCCCGCGATTGAGAAGGCACTCGCGGCAGTGACAGAGGTAAAAACCTGCTCTTGAGGTGCGAGCCGCCTGCCCTGCAGCCCCTGCATCGCGTCTGAAACAAGGGCTGACAATACGATCTGCCGCTCAAACCCTGCGAACGATGGAGGTACCGCAAGAGCCTTGGCAAAAAGCTTGAGCGCCCTCTCCGTAGAATTCATTCGGAGGCCGAACGCGGTGAAGATCTCGATTGGTTCCGCTTCTCCAAGGACAAAAATACGCGGCAGGAAGGTCGCGCCGTTTGGGGCGAGGTTGAGAAATGCGACCCTCAGAGGCTCGATGGCAGAGCGAGTTGGGAGGTAGACAGTGAGAGCCGGGAGGTCATGAGGCTCTGGCGGATTTCCGTTCCAAATGGAGCCGTCCAGAATCGCAGCCGCCAGTGCCGGAATAAAAGGCCCATCCGCGGGGCATTTCAGGATTGTTCCCTGCAACGCTTGTATTGGTCCTAATTCAGGCGCGGCGGCGCTGGACCGCATTTAGGTGGCTCTCCGCCTGTAAAAGCGCATCAGGCGTTCCGACATGCATCCATGTCCCATCCAACACTGTTCCATACAAAGAATTTTTGGAAATCGCTGCGTCGAAGATAACATTCAGAGAAAAGGCTGTTTTGCCGATGCCTCCAAAGAGTTGCGGCTTCAAGATCGAAACCCCCGCGAACACATAGGGCGACTCCTCCCCCGTAAGTCTCCGCGTCAAATGCCGGGATGTTTGCATGTGAAAATCGCCGCGACCAGCGTAACCGATGCTTGAGTCGCGACGCGCAAGCAAGAGAAGCGCATCCATTCGCTCCGGTTCCCACGCTTCCATCAACATGCGAATGTTGGAACCTGCGCCCTCGCTCCAGACCGAGTCGGAATTATGAACCATGAAAGGCTGGCCGGCGAAGTGCGGAAGCGCCTTGAGCACGCCACCGCCAGTTTCAAGTATTGCTTGGCGTTCATCGGAGACGATTATTTTCGGACTAGTGCGCGCTTTGAGCCGTGCTTCGACCTGGTCTGCAAAGTGGTGAACATTGACGACGGTGCGCTCTATCCCCGCATCAGCCAACCCGTCAAGAACCCGATCCAATAAGGAGCGGCCAGAGAGCTTTAAAAGTGGCTTGGGCGTGCGATCCGTGAGCGGGCGCATCCGCGTGCCGAGCCCCGCGGCGAGCACCATGGCTGCCTTGATTGCGGAAGCTCCGCCATCTCGGTCCATACCCGCCTATCCTCTGTTATCTCAGCGCTGCGGGAAAGCCTCCATCGGCCACCGGGTGCAGATGCGCTTCATACCACGCCCTAAGCGGTTTGAGATCGGCACAAGCAAGATTCCTGAACAAATAACTCTGGATGCGTGGCAAATGTGCAAGATAGCCATGCTTGCCGTCTCGACGGGAAAGGCGCGCGAATATGCCCAAGATCTTGGTGTTGCGCTGGGCACCCAGGATTGCATAGGCCTTGGCAAATGCCTCCCGGTCGAAGGCAGGTTCGTGCCGCTCCATGCTGTCGCAGTATTTTCTAAAGAGCGTTCGTTCGCTTTGTTCCGGCACGTTGAGCCGGGCATCCTGCAGCAGCGAGACGAGATCGTAAGCCGGGTGCGCCCACACGGCATCCTGAAAATCGATCACGCCGAGCGTTTGCAGGCCGCTTCGCTTCTCGCAAAGGAGAAGGTTGGGCGAGTGAAAGTCGCGCAACACCAGCCCCTTCGGCTGGCTATCAAGCCAGGCTATGAACGGCGACCAAGCCTCCAAAAACGATTGAGCGAGTTCGTCACTAATTGGGGCGCCAATTAATGCAAAGTACCACTGCAGAAGGAGGTCCAACTCGATCTCGATTGCCTCGCGATCGAAATCCAGCAACCGGTATGTGCCGGTGTCCGGGGCCGGGAGTTCGCGCGGGGGCCTTGATGCGTGAAGGCTAAGCAGACCCTCCACAGCGAGCGTGTACAGCGAATCAAGGGGCGCGCCTTCGGCAATCAATTGACCGAAGAGTGCATCGCCCAAGTCATCGACAAGATAGAGGCCGCGTTCACGGTCCGCCGTCAAGACCGCAGGGGCGCTTAGACCCGCCTTTTTCCGGAGCCACTCGGAAATCGCAAGGAAAGGTGTCCCCTCGCGCGCAAGATGCGCGATGTCGCAATAAGGGCGGCCATTGCGGATGGGCGGGCCATCGCTTTGCAGCGGCCAATTCATCAGCATTGCATGGTCACCGCCTTGCGTAAGACGGGAGAACACACGGACAGACGCATCGCCCTTCACGGCGGTGCAAAGTGAACCGCCCCAGGCATTCGAGGCAAGAAAGGCTTCCGCGTCCCGGAAGCGCTCAAGCTTTTTCTGCCAGGCCCCCAATCCTGTCAGCGAAACGCTCCGGGTGCTTCCTTCGCCTTCAATTTGGACTTCGAGACGGTCGGGAGGAATAGTCTCCTCAACGTTTTCCGGCCATTCCGCAATGACGACCCCTTGGCTACATAGCTCCCTGAAGCCAATTTCTTCCTCCTCCTGCGGAGCCAGCCTGTAAAAATCACAGTGGAAGATTTGCCGGTTTGTGCCCGCATAGCTATGCACGAGCTGGTAGGTAGGGCTGGTTATAGCTTCCGTTACGCCGAGCGCAGGCAGAAGTCCTTGCGCGAAGGTCGTCTTGCCCGCGCCAAGGGGGCCGCGAAGAGCAATGAAATCGATTTCAGAGACGAGGGGCGCCAGCCTGCTCGCCAGCGCTTTCATCGCCTCCGGTGTCTCCAAAAGCCACACAGTTCAACCTCTTGGGCGTCGCTTTTGATGGAATCAGAAGCGCGCTCTAAGCTCTTACTTTACGCATGATCTCATCGCAAAACCGATACCCACTTTTGCGGATCATGCTCGCGGAAAACGTCATCGGCAATAATTGTATCGCCGCAGCAATCACGAGAAATGTGGGCGGTATTTTCTAAATTGCGCGGAATTGTGACGGGATCGATCCGAGACGGGCAAAGTCAACAAGCGCTGGCCCCGTTTAGCTCAGTTCCTCTAGGCCAGATCACTTTTGGGCCCAAGGCAAAGCGGCCTCGAACTGAGTTCAAGACGAGGCTTGGGCCTCTTCACCAGCCCAATTCACGTGCAGGGTGGCAAACATCGTCGCCGTGAGTAAGGCAAATGCGACAAGGGCACCTGCCAAGAGGGCGTAATCCTCAAGCTGCAAAATAAAATACAGAAGTCCGTAGAGCATCACAAAAACACCAAGCATCAGAAAGCCGCGGCGAGCGCTGTCAAAGACTTTTCCAATATAAAGGGAAATCATCATGCTGGTCGCGGCCGCACCGGCGAGGTAGGCTTGAGTGAAGCCAAAATGCTCAGAGAGCGCAAGCAGCAATACAAAAAAGACAACGACGGAGAGGCCGACGAAAACATATTGAACCGGATGGACGCGCCTTTTCGACAATAGCTCCATCACGAAAACAGCACCAAAAACAGTCGCGATAAACATGAAGCCATATTTGAGCGAGCGCTCGACAAGGCTATAGAAATCAACCGGTACATAGAGGTTCACACCAAGATCGGCGCCTGTGAAGCGGTCCAGCGTTGTACTTTGGCCTGTTTCAGACCAAGCTTGCGGAACGCTCCTCGCCAGATGGGGAATGCGCCATTCCGCTGTAAATCCCTTGCTGTCGATTGTACGCGAAACGGGAAGAAACCCCACGAAACTCGGATGAGGCCAATCGGATTTGACCGAGACAGAAGTATCCCGGCCAACGGGGGCAAATCTCAAGAAGGACGAACCGTTTAGAGCTAGATTGATCTTGTAACTCGTTAGCGACGAGGATCTGAGCGAATTGTTTGGAAGGTCATTGGCAGGAAGGACTCTGGCGTGGATGCCCGGATAACTGATCAATTCGAGACCGATACTCGGTTCGAAGGCCGTCACCCTCCCTCCATTCGTTTCAAGCTCGACATTGTTTTTCAAGCCTGAAACATCGCTGATGCCGAGCGCCAGAAACGCATCCTGCCATCGCGCCGAAACCGCGTTTGCATCGAGAAGACCGATGTTCACATCGGGAAAACGGCCTTCCATCACCACATTCGAGCGGTAGACGGTGACATTGTAAATCGAGCGTTTGCGGATTTCTGTCTTGGTGTCAGCCGAGGCGTTGAAAGTATCCGGGAGGAAAATCGCAAAGCGCTCGCGCTCCACCTCGATCTGTTTTCCGGCATCGATGACACTCGATTTCGCGATGTAAGGTACGATCAGAAAAGGACCGATAATGCGCTGGCCTTTGCCCCAATCTTTTGCAATTTCGCTTTGCACCGCTCCGGCCCGGTTTTGACGTTCCGATAGCATGACCCAGACGAGCGCAAGCGGTATGGAGATCGCAAAGACCAAGAACCCGATCAGGACAAACTTGAATGAAGGCGAACGCAGAAATCTTGCGAAATTACCGGACACCGCCACGCCCATCCCGTTTGAAGCCGATCGCTATTCAAGTACAAAGTTTCGCGGCGGGAGTAAGGCTCGCGTCTCTGGGCGGGATTACTACTACTTGTCGTTGGCCAGCATTCCGTCGGAGATTGCAGCGGCCTGGTCCATGAAGCGTTGAATGGCGACGAGAGCTGGCTGCGTGCAGGTGCGGTAGGTTCGGGAATAGTCGCGATAGCCGCGGTTGAAGCTCTCAACCAGCTTCGCCCGGCGAAGTGCGCTCGACCCTTCTGAGCTTACCAGCTCCCGCATCTGCTCCCGCCAAACCTGCCCCTCATTCGCCCCGCAAAGTTCGCGCAGGTAGTGCAAGGTTCCCAGTATTTCCGCTAGGCGGAAAAGTTGAGCATCGTAGGGGCGATCATCGGGGCCGGCCGGAGGCTTCGCCGCTTGAGCCGGCGGCGCAGGAGGCGGCTTTTGTGCCGCGAGCGCGGATTGCGCCAGGGGCAACCCTTGTGAACAGGGCAGCATGATGGACAGCATAACCGCGAAAAGCGCCAGCTTCGATTTCCTCCTCAGTGTCATCCTCTGCTCTTCGCCAATGCTAAACTCGCCTTTTCGATTGCCGCTTCCAAGCCGGGTGTGAGTTTAAGGGATTTAATTTCAGCGGGGCTAAACCACCTTGCATCCGCGGCATCCGTAGCCGGTGACAAAGTGCCTTCCAGGTCTTCTGTTGCATAAACTGCGACAAGGTAATGGGCCTCGATCGCCCCCTCACTATCACGAGCGATCACGTCCGCAACATCACTTAAAGTAAGGCAGGAAGCAAGCAAGCCCGTCTCTTCCGCAAGCTCGCGCCGGGCTGCATCAATTGCGGCTTCCCCAAGCTTCACCGCTCCTCCGGGAAGCGACCATAATCGCCGATAGGCGCCTTTGGCCCGCTGAACTAGAAGGATATCGCTGCGCCGGAATGCTGCCACGGAAACGCCGGCTTGCGGGACGTCTTGGGTCATGAACTTTCTTTTAGAACGTCATCGCCTTTGATGGAATCAAAAGAGCGTAAGTGTTCAGGGAGTCTTCTTTTCTGATTCGGGGGCAGTGCTAAGCGCCGCGGCTGTGTGTGCCTGCTCAAGCCCAAACCATTGGCCTTTCGGCAGTAGCCGTTCCTTCAGAAAAGAAAATAGCACCTGCGGCCGGACAATTTCCTCGAAATCATGAGGAGGCGGTGCCAGTGCAATCGCTGCTGCGAAGGCAATCCCCATCAGCGCGGATGACCCGAGCGAATGATAATCGAAAAGCTTCAGCGCCGTTCCGAAGGATTTCTTGATAGATGCTCCCTCGATATCGACGGAATAAATCTCGTCCAAGACGAGATGAATGATGAATCCGATCAGCACGAAAAGCCCGGTAAGCCACGCCAGTGCGGGCGGCTCACCGAATACACGGTCGAAGACAATCGCGGTCAGCCCCATGAAGAAGGCGCCGGCAAGCAGGGAGTGGAAGATGCCGCGGTGTCTTGTCTGCTTATAGAACAGAATATAGACCCCATAACGGACGAACAAATACACAGCGAGCCAAATGATCCACAGCTCGGCGATCGAATATTGCTGTTTGAGGCTGAATATCGCGATGAAGGCTGCGACGACGCCAAGCGCGTTGAATAACATTCGCGATGGAACCGTCTTTTCCAGGTCCACATCCGGCAGGATGCCGCCGATTGCTCCGGCAAGCGTCAGGGTCAGGAGGTAGCTCGGCGGTGCGGCGTGCCCTGCGAGCGCGACCGTTGCGCAAAGCCCGCTTCCAACTGCGGCCACTGCCAAATGTGTGTTGAAGTTCGCCATTGGTCCCCTCCGTTAACGGAACCTTAAGCGATTCGCGAATTCGTGCGAGGGTGCGGCTAGTGTTTTCCAGTGCCCGAAGACAGCCTTATCGGCATCGAGACCGGCAGTTTGCAACGGAATGATCCTCTCAATCCGCCCAATGGTTCGTTCGCGGATCCGGTATACACCCACGTCGGTATCGCGCTCCTCTTCCGCTTGCGCCCTGAGCGTAAGCGCTTGATCACCGATGCTGATATCGATATCGGGTTCGTTGACGCCAGGAAGTTCGGCGGTAACCTCGACGGCGTCGGGAAGGTTCCGGACGTCGACGCGCGGTACGCTCTGATCGCCAGCCGCGCTCGTCAGGTCGGATGAGCGGCCGAACAAGTGGAGAAGTCGCGGCGCTCAACCTGGCCGTTGGTCCAAGGATGCTTCGAAGGCGTGGGCCCAGAAAAGCTCGCCTCTTGCCATTTTAGCTCCTGAGCCATTGAGCAGATATTGCCGGGCGTTGTGAAGTGGGTGCCGGTGTCCGTGAGCACGGTGTGGATCTTGTAGGGAACCGCAGCGATGAGCGCCCGCAGAAAGTCCGCGGCCACGGCCCTTGTTGCCTTTTCAAGCAGCTGCGCGAACGCTACGGTCTTGAGATTGATCCTATGGCGTTCCGCTAACTCCGTGGCCGTTGCTTTCGATCGCTGTATCGCAGCTCGGATGGCGTGCGTTGTCGCGGCGCTGGCGTGAAGTACTTGTCCCATAAACCTTCCCTCAGTTTACGGTCAGTTAGACTGATTCCATCACACAGCGGGACTAAACAGCTAGCCTAGTCGGAAAGGCAGGCGCCATTCGCAGAGGCGCATTTGGTAATCATGTTAGGAGTTGGGGAAAAAAAAGAGAGAGACGAAGCCTTTGGCTAGCGGGGGGTGGGGGCCATGCAGACGGCTTCGTCTCTCAGGGGCAACTTTTACCGGGACTAGCGTCCCTTAGTTGAACAAGACTCTAAACGAAACTCGTAAACTAAAGGTTACGCCCTTATCCGGCATTCGGGGATACGCACAGGCGCCACGCAAAACCGGCCACGCGCCTACTCGAACTCCACAAACTCAACTACCAGGACGCCAACGCAACTTACGCTACATCCACTTTCACAATCAGCGCCCGTTTCGGCAGGGGCTTCCGAAATCTCCGCCGCCTTGTGATGTGATATGTATGCCGCAGCGATTGGACGAAATTAAGGCCGCATGTAGTAATTTGCTTGACTAGTGCATTTATGCATCCAAACGATTTGCCGCGATATCATCCAGGGCTGCTGTCGCGCTTGGGAGCGATACCGAATCGAGACGCATATTCGAGGGAAACAATCACCGCCGAATTGTTGCAAGTTCATGCGTTGGATGACAAAATTGCTTTGCAGGTTTGAGAATAGAAGGGGGATTCGCATGGCAGGTCAGACCTACACGACTTATCCAGAAAACCTTCCCGTCCCGGAAGACGACGGTGCTGCCGATCACCTCGTTGGCCTGACTCTCGCCTCGATTCCGCTGCCTTCGACCGGCGAAGGATCCGTGGATCTAGCGAATCTCGAAGGGCTGACCGTACTCTATTGCTATCCAAAGACCGGAGTGCCAGGCCAGCCCCTGCCGGATGATTGGGACGCGATTCCTGGTGCGCGGGGCTGCACGCCCGAGACATGTGCCTTTCGCGATCACTACGCCGAGCTTAGGGCGGCGCGCGCAGATCACGTATTCGGCTTATCCACGCAAGATACGGCCTATCAGAAGGAGCTCCATGACCGGCTCCATCTCCCCTTCGCAATTTTGAGCGATGCGAATCTCACTTTCGCCGAGGCGCTGAGGCTTCCCACTTTCCAGGCCTGGGGTGATACCCTCATCAAACGCATCACGCTTATTATCCGCGACGCAAAGATAGAGCACGTCTTCTACCCGATTTTCCCGCCGGACGGGCACGCGGCAGAGGTGCTGTCTTGGCTCCGGGCGTATCACAAGAGCTGACGCCTTAGAGCATCGCGCCGAAAAGTGTAAGCGGTTTTCGGGTAAGGGATAGGATAAAACAAAAACTTAGAGCATCGCGCCAATTCCAAATTGGCGTCCGCCGCTCTAGGCAGATCGCCTGTCGAGCATGATGATGCCGGAGTGCTTGGCCTTGTGCTCCGGCTCCACGTGGATCGCAACGCGCGCACCCGGGACAGTTTCCCGGAGAACCCGTTCAACTCTGTCGCAAATATCATGAGCATCGCTGACGGTCATCGTAGCGGGGACGACAAGGTGAAATTGTATGAAGGTTGCAGGGCCGGCATGCCGGGTTTGTAAGTCGTGCGCTTCTATGGCGCCTTCGGCGGCCTTCTCGATGCTTGCCCGGATGATTTCGATAGTGGCCGGGTCAGCCGCTTGATCCATCAGCCCTCCAACGCTGTCTTTCACAAGACGCCATCCGGATAAAAGGATGTAGATCCCAACCGCGGCGGCGACCAGGGCATCGATCTGTAGCCAGCCGGAAAGCAGGGCCGCCATCACGCCAGCAATCACACCGGCGGATGATACGGCATCGGCTAGGAGATGCCTGCCATCGGCGTAAAGCGCGGGAGATTTTGCGCGCCGTCCAACCCTCACCAGACGCCATCCCCAAACCGCGTTGATGGCCGAAGCCACTGCGTTGACCCCGATACCGAGGCCGGGCGCTTCCAGTTGCACTGGGGAAACGAAGTGCAAGGCTGCTTCTCTGAAAATGAGAAGCGCCGCTACCGTGATCAGCGCTCCTTCCAGAACGGCAGAAAAGTATTCAGCTTTGTGGTGGCCAAAAGGATGCTCAGCATCGGGAGGGGTTAAGCTGATGCGAAGGGCAAAATAAGCGGCGCCCGCGACGACGACATTGATGATGCTTTCAAGCGCATCGGACCAAAGCGCAACCGAACCTGTCAGCCAATAGGCTGCCGACTTAAGAGCAAGCACGATCAGGGCCACACCAAGGCTCTGAATTGCGTACCGGCTGACGGTGGGCACAGGATTACCTTTGATTTTGGCGCCTTGGGGCGCTTGCGCGGCGCAATCGATCGTTGATCGCCTCACCCAGTCCTGTTTCAGGAATAGGCATGACTGCGATTTGCGGCGAACCCAACCCATCGAGTGCCCTAAGATAGGCGAAAAGATTTGCCGCGGCTTCCCTCAAATCCCCACTCCGGCTGAGGTTCATCCTGCCCTCCGGCGCGTTTGGCCCGAATGCGAGAAGCACTTCACCTGGGCCCACTTCCGCGGCCTGCAAACGAAGCGTAGCCCTTGGCGCGTAGTGACTCACGAGTTGCCCAGGCGCGCTAATTTCCGCACCAGGTGCGTTACCTAGCTTGCAGCCTAACTGTCCTTCAATGTCCTCTCGCGCCACAGCTCCCGCGCGGAGAAGCGTCGGCGAAGGCGACATCGTTACTATTGTTGATTCAACACCTGCCTCTGTGCTTCCGCCATCCAGTATGAGGCCGATCCTGCTCCCAAGGTCTTCCTCCACATGGGCTGCGCGAGTGGGGCTTACGCGGCCAGAGATGTTTGCACTTGGGGCGGCGATCGGAATTTCCGCTTCTGCCAGAAGGCGTTGCGCTACCGGATGTGCTGGAACCCGAATGGCAATGGTGTCGAGACCGGCCGTTACCAGTTCGCTGATGGGCACGCCCGGCCTCCGCGGCAAAACCAGGGTAAGAGGCCCCGGCCAGAATTTCCTGGCTAAAGCCAGAGAGGAACTATCGAAGATTGCCAGATCGTTGGCGGCTGCGAAGTTCGCTACATGAACAATCAGCGGGTTGAAGCGTGGCCTACCCTTCGCCTCGAAAATGCTGGCGATCGCCCGGCCGTTGGTAGCGTCCGCGCCCAAGCCATAAACGGTCTCGGTAGGAAAGGCGACAAGCTCTCCTTCGCGTAAAATGCGCGCGGCCTCTGCGATGTGCTGGTCTGACGCGGTAACAATCATACTCGCTCTCAAATGAAGTCTTCTGCGGCTTCGCAGCTTCCCTCTCAAAACCCGCGCCAAACTCACGTCAATTCACTTGTGGGCGCTCTTACAGCACCCGCAGATAAGTCTTTAGTGCAAGGCTGTCCACGGGCGCTAGCCCCGGCCTGGGGGCCGGCACGCATAAACCTATTTTTCCACGCACTGTTTAGGGTTACTGTGTCGCTTTACCCGCGTGCCGCAGCGCAAGAAAAGCAGCCGTCCGGCCAAATGGCACAGCGGCATTGGGAGGATAAATGACGTACCGGGCACCTGTCGCAGATATCACCTTTACCCTCAACCAGATCGCCGGATTCCCGAAACTTATCGATCGCGGCCTGTTCGAAGACCTGGACATGGACACGACCACAGCAATCCTTGAGGAAGCCGCGCGCTTCGCCAATGAAGAGCTGGCTCCAACGAACCGCGTCGGGGACGAGCAGGGTGCAAGGCTTGTAAACGGCGAGGTCGTGATGCCGGAGGGCTTCACCGAAGCCTATCGCAAATGGGTCGAGGGAGGTTGGGGCAGCGTTGCCATCCCGAGGGCTTACGGTGGGCAAGGCCTCCCGCTTGCGCTCTCGATGGCGATAACTGAAATGTGGAACGGTGCCAATATGGCGTTCGGCCTGAACCCGCTTCTCACTCAGGCCGGGGTTCACGCGATTATCGCGCACGGAACTCAAGAACTTCAGGCGAAGTATCTGCCGAAGCTTGTGACAGGCGAGTGGACGGGCTCCATGCAGCTGACTGAACCTCATGCGGGATCGGATTTGCGTTTCTTGAAAACCCGCGCAACGCCGGTTGGCGACGGATCGTACAAGATAACCGGTACGAAAATCTTCATCACCTATGGCGAGCACCCTATGACGGCTAATATCATCCATATGGTGCTCGCCCGGCTGCCGGATGCCCCGCCGGGCACCAAGGGCATCTCGCTGTTCCTGATCCCGAAATTTCTGCTGAATGAAGACGGCTCGCTTGGGCAGCGCAACGACGTTTACGCGGCCAAGCTCGAACATAAGCTTGGCATTCATGCCAGTCCTACGGCCGTCTTGAACTACGGCGACAGGGGCGGCGCTATCGGCTGGATTGTGGGCGAGCCGAACAAGGGTTTATATGCCATGCTCACCATGATGATCGAGGCCCGTGTCGGCGTTGGCATCCAGGGCGTTGGAATCGCTGAGCGGGCATTTCAGCAGGCCATGCAATACGCCCGCGAGCGTAAGCAGGGAACAACGGACGCGGCCGGACCGGAGGCCTCAGTTCCGATTCTGGAGCACCCAGATGTGACGCGGATGCTGCTCAACATGAAGGTCAAGACTTCGGCGGCGCGCGCGATCTGTTATGTGACCTCCGTAGCGACTGACGTTGCGCATCACTCCGCTGATGCTGGCGAGCGCAAACGCGCCATGGCGGAGGCCGCGCTGCTAACGCCCGTTGCAAAGGCGTTCTCGACAGACATGGGCGTGGAAGCCGCCTCGGAGGGCATCCAAGTCCACGGCGGCATGGGTTTTATCGAGGAGACTGGCGCGGCACAGCATTACCGTGATTCTCGCATCGCCCCTATCTATGAAGGCACCAACGGCATACAGGCCATTGACCTTGTCACTCGCAAGCTGCCCTCAGATGGCGGTGAAACCGCCGCTGCATTCATTTCGGGTCTCAGGGAAACAGCTCGCGAAATAAGAAGCTCAAATGAGCCGGCGTTCGGCCATATGGCGGAGAGGCTTGACGCAAGCATCGCGGCGCTGGAAGAGACGTCCGGATGGCTGCAGCGTCAGCTCTCTGAAAATAAGCAGGCCGCCCTAGCTGCTGCCACGCCTTTCGGAAGGCTATTCGGAATTACCTGCGGAGGTGTCTACCTTGCCAAAGGCGCGCTCGCCGCGTCCCGGGGTGCGGATAGTGCGAACGCAAATGCGGATGCCTATGTGATCGAAGCGCGCCATTTCGCGGAAAGCCTGATGGGCGAAACGGAAGGTTTGAAACAGGCGGTGACTCATGGATATGAGACCGTGAGGCAGGGAAAATCGGTCTTGGAGAAGCGTTAGCCATGAGCGCACATATCAAGGTTTCTAAAAACGGCGCGGTGCAAACGATCCGGCTCAACAGGCCCGAGAAAAAGAATGCATTGACCGGCGAAATGTACCGGACTCTTGCGGAAGCTCTAAAGGGCGCCGGTGAGGATAATGCCATCGCCGTTACCGTGATCATGGGCCAGCCAGGCATTTTTTGTGCGGGAAACGACGTGGCCGACTTTCTTGCCGCCAGCCAGGGCGGAGGGGTCCTTCACGGTCTTGCCTTCCTGCAGGCGCTGGCGGAAAATGAAAAGCCGTTGATTGCTGCGGTCGACGGCCCCGCAATTGGGATCGGCACCACACTTATGCTTCACTGCGACCTGGTATTCGCAAGCCCAAACGCCTTATTTCAGACGCCTTTTGTCTCGCTTGGCATTGTACCTGAAGCGGCGTCGAGCTTGCTTGCGCCCCGTTTGATGGGGCACGCCAGGGCCTTTCAGCTGCTCGTCATGGGCGAGGCCTTCACGGCAGAGCGTGCCAAGGAAGCTGGCTTTGTTAATCATATCGTTTCGCCGGGCGAATTGGAGAGTGCTGCTTTGATGGCAGCCGAAAAGCTCGCTCAAAAGCCTCGGGAAGCGATGCTCATTTCGAGACGGCTTCTCAAGGGCGATCCCGCGCTGGTGAGGGAGCGGATGCAGGAAGAAGGCGCGCTTTTTCTCGAGCGCATAAAATCAGATGAGGCGCGAGCCGCGTTTGAAACGTTCTTGCAAAGGGCTTCCGCTGGAGCAGCCTGAATTTAAATTGACCAATCCTCGAGGGATGACGGGTACGAAAGAAAAGTAAATGGGAACGCTCAACAAAAAGACATTGTTTATCACGGGGGGAAGCCGGGGTATCGGCCTTGCGATTGCGTTGCGTGCTGCCAAGGACGGCGCGAATATTGCGATCGCAGCCAAGACTTCCGACCCTCACCCTAAATTACCGGGCACCATTTATACAGCTGCGGCCGAGATAGAGCAGGAGGGGGGAAAAGCGCTCCCCATTCTTTGCGATATTCGCTTCGAAGATCAGGTCAGGGCTGCTGCGGAGTTGACAGCGAAGACGTTTGGCGGGATCGACATCTGCATCAACAATGCAAGCGCCATAAGCCTAACGCCGACGGTGCAAACCGATATGAAGCGGTACGATCTGATGCATCAGATTAACGGCCGCGGCACGTTCCTGACCTCGAAAACCTGCGTGCCCTATCTGCAGAAGTCAGAAAACCCTCATATCCTTATGCTTTCGCCACCCATTGACTTAAACCCGCGGTGGTTCGCCCACCACGTCGCGTACACCATCGCCAAATATAATATGAGCCTTTGCGTTCTGGGCATGGCAGAGGAGTTCAAGTCGCTCGGCATCGCCGTTAATGCCTTGTGGCCGCGCACGACAATTGCCACCGCCGCAGTCGCAAACCTGCTTGGAGGGGATAAGCTCATGAGGTCAAGCCGGAAGGCAGACATTCTGGCTGATGCAGCTCATGTCATACTTACCAAGCCCTCTCGTGAGTTTACCGGCAATTTCTGCATTGACGACACCTTACTGTGGGAAAACGGCAAGCGTGACTTCGATCATTACCGCATCGACCCGAGCGAAGACCTAGCCCCCGATTTTTTTGTGCCCGAGGAAAGTAAGCCCCCGGTTTCGCTGAAGGCTCTCGTTGCCAAACAGCCAGGCTAATGCACAAATGACCACGCTACGCATCAGGCACGAAGCCTTCTTGAACCACGACACCGGTGAATGGCACCCCGAACGGCCAGATCGCATGAGGGCCATTGATATCGCCCTCTCCGAAGAAAAATTTCAGAATTTGCATAATGTCGAGGCGCCGGTTGCGACACGTGAGCAAATTCTGCGTGCGCACCCCCAGCGCTACTATGAGATTCTAGAGAAAAGGCGGCCCGAGGAAAATCTGATCGCCCTTGACGGCGGGGATACCATTATGTCGCCGGGCAGCTGGGACGCGGCCTTGCGTGGAGCCGGGGCGGGGGTATTTGCGGTCGACGAGGTGATGCAGGGCCGCGCCAAAAATGCATTCTGCCAGGTAAGGCCGCCGGGCCACCACGCAGAAAGCGAAAGAGCGAATGGCTTTTGCCTGTTCAACAATGTCGCAATCGCTGCTTTTCATGCCAAGGCCATCCATGGCGCTGAGCGTGTGGCGGTCGTTGATTTCGACGTCCATCATGGGAATGGGACACAAGAGATTTTCTGGTCTCATCCGTCGCTCCTTTATGCGTCGACCCATCAGATGCCGCTGTTTCCCGGCACGGGCAGCGTCAGCGAGCGGGGTGCTTCCGGCAACATTGTGAATGCGCCGCTCAGGGCAGGAGACGGAGGCGCACAATTCCGTGAAGCGTTCGAATCAGTCATCTTGCCCGCGCTGGAACGACATGCACCTGACCTGATTATAGTTTCGGCAGGGTTCGATGCGCACCGCGCTGACCCCCTCGCCAACATCAACCTTGTGGAAGAGGACTTCGCTTGGGTGACGCGGAAGCTTATCGGTGCAGCGCGGGAACGCTGCGGGGGGCGTCTGGTTTCTTTGCTGGAGGGAGGCTATGACCTTGTCGCTCTTGGCCGATCGGCCGCGGTACACGTGCAGGCGCTACTAGAAGCTATGTGAGGGACGACCATGCAGCCCAATGCAATCAAGGAGCCACCGGCACCTCGCCAGCCACGCAACCCGTTTGCGGATATCAAGGGGATGAGTTTTGAGTCTGCTCTCAAGGAACTTGAGCAGATCGTTACGCGGCTTGAAAGAGGCGATGTGGATCTGGAACAGTCTATCGAGATCTATGAGCGAGGCGAAGCCCTGCGGGCCCATTGCGATCAGCTTCTTAGGCGCGCCGAAGCGAAGGTTGAGCGGATCACTCTCAATGCACAAGGACAGGCCTCTGGAACCGTGCCTCTCGATCCCGCCCCGGATGGAGCCGCTTAAGGCCTCGCAACATTTTTAGCCGCCAAGGTTTTGTTAACGGCAGTGGCGAAGAATATTCCGGGTACACGGATTTTCCTTGCCGTGTTGCATCGCGGCAAATGCGGATTGATTTTCCGCACGCGTGACAAGAAATTGAGTGTGCAATGCGGCCTCAGCGGCTAGGCTTGCGATAGTGTAGTGAAGGAAAAAGTTGAAGTGACCATAAGCAATCGTACTCCGCTCCTTGATACCATCCAATTTCCCGAAGATCTTAGAAAGTTGGATCCGGATCAGCTTCCTCAATTGGCCGACGAACTGAGGGAGGAGCTGATTGACGCCGTTTCCGTTACCGGCGGTCATCTTGGTGCTGGCTTGGGTGTAGTGGAACTTACGGTCGCAATTCACTACCTTTTCAACACGCCGCACGACAGGCTTATTTGGGATGTCGGTCATCAGGCTTATCCGCATAAGATTTTGACAGGGCGCCGGGATCGCATCCGCACCTTGCGTCAACCGGGGGGATTGTCAGGCTTCACCAAGCGCTCGGAAAGCGAATACGATACCTTCGGCGCCGGGCATTCTTCGACCTCGATCTCGGCTGCCCTTGGCATGGCCGTTGCCCGTGACCTAAAGGGCGAAGAGGAGGGTCGCGATGTGATCGCGGTCATTGGCGATGGTGCTATGAGTGCAGGCATGGCCTATGAGGCCATGAACAACGCCGGGGCTATGGATAAGCGCCTCATCATCATTTTGAACGACAATGACATGTCGATCGCGCCACCCGTGGGTGCACTCTCCGCATACCTTGCGCGGCTTCATTCCTCCGAAACCTTCGTCAAAGTTCGCGATTTCGCGAAGCAGCTCGCTCACAACCTACCCAAGTTTTGGGAAAAGCGAGCAGCCCGCGCAGAGGAATTCACACGGCACCTGTTTACTGGGGGCACTCTATTCGAGGAGCTTGGCATTTACTATGTAGGCCCCATTGACGGTCACAATCTCGACCATCTTCTGCCGGTTCTCCGCAACGTTCGCGATATAGATCTCGGCCCAATCCTTGTTCACTGCGTAACCCAGAAAGGCAAGGGGTATGCTCCCGCCGAGAATTCTGCCGACAAGTATCACGGTGTCACTAAGTTCAATGTAGTGACGGGCGCGCAGGACAAGGGCAAAGCAGGTCCGCCAAGCTATACCAAGGTCTTTGCGCAAAGTCTCATCGCGGAAGCGAAAAAGGATGAGAGAATTATTGCGATTACCGCGGCAATGCCGTCGGGGACCGGGCTCGACCTTTTCGGCAAGGAATTCCCGGACCGCTGTTTTGATGTGGGAATCGCCGAGCAGCACGCAGTGACCTTCGCCGCAGGCCTCGCGGTGGAAGGCATGAAACCGTTCGCTGCCATATACTCGACATTCTTGCAGCGCGCTTACGATCAAGTGGTTCACGACGTGGCGGTTCAGCACTTGCCTGTGCGGTTCGTTCTGGACCGGGCCGGCCTTGTAGGCGCTGACGGTGCCACTCACGCCGGTTCATTCGACCTCGCCTATCTTTGCTGTCTTCCGGGTTTCGTTGTGATGTCTCCATCCGACGAGGCAGAACTTAAGCATATGGTCGCGACTGCGGTTGGAATTGATGACGGCCCAAGTGCCATTCGGTACCCGCGCGGGGAAGGCATTGGAGTCGAAATGCCAGCCGAAGGCATTCCGTTGCCAATTGGCAAAGGGCGTATCGTTCGTGAGGGATCGGTGGTTGCCATTCTTTCACTGGGAACGCGGCTTTCCGAGGCTCTTAAGGCCGCTGACAAGCTCGCAGCTATGGGCTTTCCGGCAACGGTGGCGGACGCCCGATTTGCGAAACCTCTCGATTATGACCTAATCCGTGAACTCGCACGAAATCATGAGGTTCTCGTCACTGTCGAGGAAGGCGCGTCTGGTGGCTTCGGAAGTCACGTGCTTGAAACACTTGCCCGACAGGGGCTGCTCGACAATGGGTTGAAGGTGCGTCCCTTGGTTCTCCCGGATGTGTTCATGGATCACGGAAAACCGGAAGCGATGTACGAATCAGCGGGACTGAACGCGAGCGGCATCGTTAACGCGGTGGTGTCCGCCATTGGGATTAGCGCCGCTGCGACACGGGACAGCCGCGCATAGCGGAGCGCCCATTACACGAACGGGTGAACGGGTTCGGCGTGGTGCTTGGTAGCGGGTTCGCCGTCGCCATTGGACTCTACTAGGTAAACCTCATAACCCCATAGATTGGCGAGGTGCTGTAGCACGCGTTCGGTGTCGTCCTCCTCAAGCGTGATGCCGTCAACGACCTGATGGCGCAGCTCCAGGCGCCGGTCTCCCTCAAGATCCACGTCTACGATCTGGATGTCGGGGTCATGGCGGGAGACATCGTAGTGCCTTGCAAGCGCACGCCGGACCTTGAGATAGCCGCGTTCATTATGAATAGCATTGACGGCAAGGTCCTTTTCTTTGTGGTCGTCAACGACGAGAAAAAGACCAAGCTTGCGGATAATTTGAGGGCTCAAGAATTGGGAAACGAAACTTTCGTCGCGATAGTTGGCCCAAATATCTTTCAGCGTCTCGGTAGGGTTATCGTTGCCCGCGATCTCAGGAAACCACTGCCGGTCTTCGGACGATGGGTTCATACAAATGCGCTCGATGTCCTTCATCATGGCAAAACCAAGCGCATAAGGGTTGATGCCATAATACCGTCTGTCATCAAAATCGGGCTGCGCGACGACGTTTGTGTGGGAGTGCAGGAACTCGAAGTAGGCCCCCTCTGAAATCTGGCCCTGCTCAAGAAGCCGTTGCATGATCTGGTAATGAACATAGGTTGCGCAGCCTTCGTTCATCATCTTCGTTTGGCGCTGCGGATAAAAATATTGCGCAATTAGCCGGACGATACGGATTACTTCGCGCTGCCAGGGCTTTAGGCGCGGCGCGGTCTTCTCCAAGAAGTAGAGGATGTTCTCCTCGGGCAGGCCCAGCAAGGCGCGCCGACGGTCACGCTCCGAGCGCTTCCTTGCCTTCTTGCCCTGATCGGGGACCGTGCGCCACAGATCGTTGAAAAGGCGTTCGCCGTGTTCGCGCCGCTCGCGCTCGCGCCTTTCTTCGGAGCGAAGGTCAATCATGCGCTTGCCCGGGTAGCGATGTATGCCTTGATTCTGCAGCGCATGGGCAGCGTCCAGGACGCGTTCCACTTCAGAGGCACCGTAACGCTCCTCGCACTCGGCGATGTAGTTCTTTGCGAACGAGAGATAATCTAGAATGCCGTCGGCGTCCGTCCACTGCTTGAAAACATAATTATTTTTGAAGAAGTGGTTATGGCCAAATGCCGCGTGTGCAATGACCAGGGCCTGCATTGTCGCGGTATTCTCTTCAAGGAGATAAACCACGCAGGGATTCGAGTTGATGACGATTTCGTAGGCGAGGCCCTGCCAGCCCTTCCGGTATAGCGTCTCGTTCCGAACGAACTGCTTGCCGAACGACCAATGCCGGTAGAAGAGCGGCATCCCGGTCGACGCATAGGCATCCAGCATTTGTTCGGTGGTTATGACCTCTATGCGCGGGCGGTAGATATTGAGGCCAAGCTCCCCAAGGCCGATCTCTGCGATAGCATCATAGATCCTGCCCAGGGTATCGAAATTCCAATCGGCTTCCTCGAATAGAAGTTTGCCGGCAGGCGGCGCAACCGTCATCGAACCCCCGCTCGCGGTGCGTTGCTCTTTTTTTCGAATAGTTCGCGGAACACAGGATAGATATCCCTCCGGTCGCGAACCTTGCGCATGGCCATCGGAATCTGCGGCGATAGGATTATGTCGTATGCTCGCCAAAGTGTGCTTGGCGGCTCCCCGCCGCGGCGCCGCTCCTCGGGCTCCCTGCCTACTTCGATGTAGGCGTAATACTGGCAAACTGGAAGAATGACGGTTTTCAAAAGGGCAACCGTCTTTTCATTGTCGATCGGCAGATTATCGCCGTCCGATGCTTGAGCGGCATAAATGTTCCAGCTGTTTGGCGGGAAGCGATCCGTGACTACCCGAGCCATTTCTTCAAGCGCCGTGGAGACAACAGTGCCGCCTGTTTCGCGGCTGTTAAAAAAAGTGTCCTCGTCGACTTCCTTCGCCTCATGCGTATGGCGGATAAAAACGACTTCGACATACCGATAGCGCCTGGTCAGGAAAAGATAGAGCAAGCTGTAGAAGCGCTTCGCCAAATCCTTAAGATGCTCATCCATTGAGCCGGAGACGTCCATAAGGCAGAACATAACCGCTTGCGCGACAGGTTTCGGCTCCGACTCATAGCGGCGGTAGCGGACGTCTACCGGATCGATGAACGGGATGGCCCGCGCGCGGATGCCCTGCCGCTCAAGCTGCGCGCGGATTGCAAGGATCTCATCCTCGCTAGCGCCAGCCGCTTCAAGCGCCTTCAGTTGCTCTTCGAGTGCTGCAATCTCGTCTGGTTTCGGCCTCCGGAGCGCGATTCGACGTGATAGGCTGTTGCGCATGGTACGCGGAACCGAAAGCTGCGATGGGGGACCGGAAGAACGGTAACCCGCACGCCGCGGCTGGCTCTTCTCCTCGCCCATGACTTGGCGCTTGGCGAGATCGGGCAGCTCTAAATCTTCAAGGAACAGATCGATAAATTCCTCGTCAGAGAGGACGAAACGGAATTCGTCCTCTCCACTGCCGTCCGCACTCGCACCACCGCTCCCTCCGCCAGATGGAGGACGTTCAATGGTGTCGCCTTCAATATAATTCTTGTTGCCGGGCAGAAGGTATTCGCGAATCCCTCCGCGGCTGCTTCGGCGCAAGCTCGGCTCGTGAACGCCGTCAGCCGGCACAACGATCTCGCCTCCACGGCCGGCATCGGTGATCTTGCGGCCCTTAGAGGCCTCGCGCACCGCATGCCTGACGAGGGCCCTGGCGCGCCGAATGAAGCGCTGCCGGTTCCCAAGACTTTTGCCGCTCGCGTCGCGGCGCCGATCGATAATATGCACTTTCCGTTAGCCAGCTTGTCTTACGCGCATGTACCACTCGACGAGCCTGCGGACCTGGCGCTCCGTATAGCCTCGAGTGACCATACGCTGAACGAATTCACTATGCTTTTTCTCGGTCTCGCTATCCTTCTTTGAGCCGAAGCTGATCACAGGTAGTAGGTCTTCCACCTGACTGAACATCCGGCGCTCGATGACTTCGCGAATTTTTTCGTAGCTCGTCCACGACGGATTCTTCCCGCCACGTTGAGCCCTAGCCCTTAGTGTAAACTTGACGACCTCGTTACGGAAGTCTTTCGGGTTCGCAATCCCTGCCGGCTTCTCAATCTTGGATAGTTCCTGATTAAGAAGCTCCCTATTCATAAGCTGGCCCGTGTCTGGGTCTTTGAAATCCTGATCCTCTATCCAGGCGTCCGCATATGCGACGTAACGGTCGAAAAGGTTCTGGCCGTAGTCGTGATAGGATTCCAGATACGCCTTCTGGATTTCATGGCCGATGAATTCGGCGTAGCGGGGCCCGAGCTCGGTTTTGATGAACTCGATGTAAGTGCTCTCTACATCGTCCGGGAATTGCTCCCGCCGGATTGCCTGTTCGAGCACATACATGAGATGTACGGGGTCGGCTGCGACTTCCTGGGTGTCGTGGTTGAACGTCGCCGATAGCGTCTTAAAGGCAAAACGCGTCGAAATACCGTCCATGCCTTCGTCGATGCCCCCATGGTCTCGATACTCCTGCATGGTCCTGGCCTTCGGATCGACCTCCTTCAGGCTTTCACCGTCGTAAACGCGCATTTTCGCGTAAAGGCTCGAATTCTCATGCGGCTTGAAGCGCGACAGGACCGAAAAGCGCGCCAGCATTTGGAGCGTACCAGGCGCGCAAGGTGCCGTGGCCAGCTCCGAGCCGCGGATGAGCTTTTCGTAGATTTTTTCCTCTTCCTGGACGCGCAGGCAATAAGGAACCTTGATCACATAGATCCGGTCGATGAAGGCTTCGTTGGTCTTATTATTCTTGAAGCTCCGCCACTCAGCCTCGTTCGAGTGAGCCATCACGATACCGTTGAACGGGATCGAGCCAATATTCTCGGAGCCGACGTAATTACCTTCCTGGGTCGCCGTCAGGAGCGGGTGCAGCATCTTGATCGGGGCTTTGAACATCTCCACGAATTCAAGCACACCTTGATTGGCGCGGTTCAATCCTCCCGAATAGGAATAGGCATCGGGATCATTCTGGGCGAGGAGCTCAAGCCGCCGGATATCCACCTTCCCTACGAGCGAGGACACGTCCTGGTTGTTCTCGTCGCCGGGTTCTGTTTTGGCGATGGCGATCTGACGCAGCCGCGAAGGCATAATCTTGGCGACACGGAACTTGGTGATGTCGCCGCCAAATTCGTCAAGCCGCTTCAGGCACCAGGGGCTCATGAGGCCCGTCAGGCGCCGGCGCGGTACCCCATATTCACTCTCAATCCTTTCGCCCATGGTTTCCGGATCGAAGAGACAAAGCGGGCTCTCGAAAATCGGGCTGAGCTGGTCGCCGGCCTTGAGCACGTAGACGGGCCTTAGTTCCATCAGCGCCTTTATGCGCTCCGCCAGCGACGATTTACCGCCACCAACGGGACCCAGGAGGTAAAGAATTTGTTTACGCTCCTCCAGACCCTGCGCACCCTGGCGGAAGAAAGCGACGATCCTCTCGATCGTTTCTTCCATACCGTAGAATTCTGAGAATGCAGGGTAAATTCTTATGGTGCGGTTCATGAAGATGCGGCCGAGACGCGCGTCTTTGGCCGTATCCACCATCTGTGGCTCGCCTATCGCCGAAAGCAGCCGCTCGTGGGGGCTGGCATACATAAGGGGATCCGATCTGCAGCCCTTCATGAATTCGGCTACAGTCATCACCGTTTCACGTCTCGCCTCAAAGGTGCGAGCATAGGTGTCAAACAAGTCACTCGACATCGCGACCCCGCTGATTGCCGTTGAAACTGAATCCTGGCGCGCGGGTAAAGAGGATCATTTTCCCTTTCTCTGTCCGCGTAGGGCCAGGTATCGCAAAACCGGCCTTCCGGTCTTGATCGTCATACTCTCTCCGAGCAAAAGACTACGAGAGAATGTTCTAATTTTATGTCGTTCGTAGGATGAACAATGGAAGGGGGTCCATTTGCCCAACGCAAAATTAAACGTCTGATTTGAAGGCTGATCCAACGTTAATTCGCTTCCCAAGCTTTGACCATGCAGGCCATGCAAACAGGATGCCGTTTACCTCTGGCCTTGCCCTTTCGTCGCATAAATTATAAGCAACGGCGTTGCTCTTGAAAAGCTCGACCTTCTGAAACGAGGGCGTCTGCCCCCCGCTCCGTAAAGATCTGTGAGATAATGTGGCGCAGCGAGCACGCTTATGTGCGAGAGTGGCTCAAGCCGCAAATGAAAATCAAGTCAACCACTTAAAGGGAGAGCGTAGGAAAGGAGAGCGCAGGCAACCGGCGCTCTCCGATCGAAATTAAGCAAGTTGCAGATTGCCTGCAGAACTCTTGCCTGTCCGCCGGTCGGTTTGGATGTCGAAGGACACTTTCTGTCCTTCAACCAATCCGCGCAAGCCAGAGCGCTCAAGCGCGCTCACATGGACGAAAACGTCCTTGCCGCCATCATCCGGCTGGATGAAGCCGTAGCCCTTTTGGCTATTATACCATTTCACGACGCCCAAATTCATGGGGAAGTCCTTTTGCTAGAGATGCACAATGCCACGTCACCTTCTGTGTGACGCGGCGGTCGTCGAAGTTTGGAGAGAGGTAGGAACGTGCCTAGCGCGAAAGGCGAGGCGAAACGGCCCAATCGTCCGGCCAAATCGATGCTCTAACATAGTCAGGACAGCACTCAGAAGCAACAGCAATTCGTGTCTCCGATATTGGCTTTTGCTCTTTATTATTGAAAGTTAATGTATTTCTTCTGTCCGGTCTTACGCCTTGCCCTGGAGCGCAGGCAAGGCGCTGGTGTTTAATCTGCGAAGTCTACGAAGCGTGGGCTTCACTTAGCCAAGTAGTTGCGATGCACCCACTCCCCACTTGTACGCGACGCTTGGATATAGAGGGCCTCTCCCGCATCCCTGGTTTCCTCGCGAGCCAAAGTACCAATGGACTGGGTTTGGGGTTTCCCTTTCTCGGCCGATGCCAAAAAGCTCCGGACGGCGTCAAGCGACGGTAATTCCTGTTCTTTCGCCTCGCTTCTTTCGCCCACCGCCTCGGAAATGCTTGCCGCGAGAAGCTTTGCCCACATCTTCCGAAACAAAGCGTTAGAGGGGTAGACATCGGCACTATTGATCCGGCCGTTTACAGCGAAGACAAAACCAATAACGTCATCGTCACCGGCTTTATCCTCTAGCGCCTTTGCGTATTCGGCGCGGATTTGTTTCAACTTTTCGTTCTCAAGCGAAAGCTCAAGGCTCGACGCAGAAACGGGCGACGCGACCGCCGCATTGATGCCAGCCGACAATCTCTCCTGCGTCTTCGCGACCTCCTGCCAAATCGCCTGCTGGCGCGAGCCCACATCGCGCACAGCGTATGCGTTTCCGCTGGCCCTGGCTGCCGCGGGTTCGGATGGCATCGCTTGCGCAGGTACTTTCATGGCAAGCTTTGCTCGCCGGGAGGGAATGGAATTGTACGAGCCTGCGAATTTCGCGGAATCCTCACCGCCGCGCGCACTCCAGCGGCCGTGTTCGACGCAGTATGAAGCAACCGGGATTTCGCCCGACTTGCGTGGCAGGACGAAACTGACCGTTAGAACGCGGTCTTGGCGGCCTCCCTTAACAATATCGCCGGACTGCACGAAGACTTCCTCATCGCCGCTATTTTCGATTTTCAACTCGTTCACGGAGCCGGTTTCGATAACATGCACGGTGCCCTTGGCCATGGCCTCTTGAAGAGTGAGTGGGATCGGGCCTGGCTCGCTGGGGCCATGAATGAAGTAAATGGAAAGATTATTGAAAGTGAAAGGGCCTGTTATGATGCGGCCCGCTTCAGCACGCGCTCTGGCTGGAAATAGTGCGCCAACCGCCATTGCGGCTGTGACAAAGGTAGTGACTGCAAGAATACGCATATGAACACTCCTTCTCGAAGTTAGAAAGAAGGGTTAGTCCAACTTTGCGGCTTCACTCCGTTTCCCTGGCGGCGATGGTGAGGTACAACTATGGCTGGAGCCGCCCCAATGCAGGCGGGAGGGTGGCAGCAAATTTGTGCCTGGAGGCAAGCTCAGGAGCACGAACCGGCTGAGGTGCTGGAATTTCCGCTTAGAAAAGCACAACTTGGTTGCTAGATTAGGGAGGGGCCGAAAGGAAGCGCCTATGCAAAATCCAATCCAATATGTTGTTGGACTCAAGCTTAAGGGCAGAACCAGCCATTTAACAGTTTGTGCGGAGGATGCACTGATCGCGGCCCTGAAGGCCAAAGCGCAGCAGCCGGATTCCACGATCACTTACGTCCGGCGGCAAAACAAACGCGGCGATTCCCGGCACCCGTCTGCGGTGCTTGACGCGGCAGAGTGAAGGCCGCGAATACCTTGGCCAGCTGGCAAAAGGTGCGAGGCCCGAAGCTGCTGTTTCCTAACGCGCCCTGACCATGGTAATACCGCCAAGCTCGTCAACAACTATGAGCGGGGGATCGCATTCGTGATAGTATTTTTGCCGGAGATACCATCCCCACCCAGGAGGCGTCTGGCAGCAACACCGCCTCGGCGCTAACTTGTGGTTTTTAGCGAATTTCGCTAGAAACTGATGAGACAGTGGGCAGCGGCCTGTGCCGCAAAAAACGTCTGCGGAAGCTGGTGCGCAGAACCCACAAATTAGAGCAAAACAGCTAAAGGCTAGCAACGTCCGCATGCTTCTCTCACGGTACTGGCGCGAAAGCTAAAGCTACCACAGAAATGCTGACTGCCCTATAACTTCGCTATTAGCGTCGCCTGTGCTCAGAGACGGGCTCCTTCCGGGAAAATCGTTTGCCACAACTAATGCGCTTTTTCTCTTCATTGGCTCCAAACGCGATTATCGCGAACCCCAATTCTTCCGCTTCAATCTCCACGCAGCCGATGGATGCTCTGCCAAACTTCATCGCCCGCCAGCCAACCTGGACGCACGCGCTGATTGCCTGCGCTGCCGGAGTTCTCTCCGTGTTGGCAATGGCGCCCTTTTTCGTTTGGCCGGTCATGTTTTTTACATTTCCGGTGCTGATCTGGGTGCTGGACGCCATCAGTCTGAGCGAAATCCCTGCCCCAACAAGCCTCGGGCAGTGGAAGAAGCGGATTGCCCTCGCAGCATTTGCCGGCTGGGCATTCGGCTTTGGCTATTTCCTCGCGAGCATCTACTGGATCGGCTACGCATTTTACGTGGATGCAGAGCGCTATGCGGCATTAATGCCTCTTGCCGTAGTAGCGCTCCCCGCATGCCTTGCGCTGTTTTACGCCGCTGCCGCAGCTCTAGCCGCCATCATATGGAGGCCGGGCTTCGCGCGGCTGCTCGCATTCGCTTTTGCTTTCTTCTGCGCCGAGGCGGCACGCGGTTATCTTTTCACCGGTTTCCCATGGAACTTGTTCGGGGAGGCTCTAGCTGCGAACGGCCCCCACATGCAGATGGCCGCCTATATCGGGGTTTATGGACTCACGCTTTCAGCCCTCTTCATATTCGCTGCGCCCGCCGCTGCGCTTTCGGCAACCCGGGCGCGCCACAAAAGACTTTGGGCACCTCTTCTTGTCGCTGTTATTGCTTTGCCTGCCAGCTACGGTTTCGGCAGTTATCGCCTCCGCGAAACGGCTGGCGAAGTCGAGGGCGCCCGCGTCCGCATCGTCCAACCCAATGTCCCACAGCGCGAAAGGTGGAAGCCTGAAAATCGCAGGTGGATCTTCGATAGGTTACTTTCGCTAAGCCGGGAGGGAACCGGGGGCGGGAACATCGGAGCCTTCACCCACGTTATTTGGCCTAAGTCAGCGGTCCCTTTTCTCTTCGGCTTCAACCGCGAAATTTTCAACCCGGAGGCGCGGGAGATACTTTCGGCGCTAATCCCTCCTCAAACCACTCTCATACTAGGTGCAGAACGGGCTGAGGGAATACTTTCGGTTGACGCACGTTATAGCTTTGATCGCGTGTACAACAGCCTCTTCGTGTTGGGGGAGGGAGCCAGGATCGAGGCCATCTATGATAAAATTCACCTCGTTCCTTTTGGCGAATATGTCCCCTTACGTGGGCTCTTGGCTATGACGGGGTTCCGCGCTTTCTCGCATCAGCTCGACGGATTCGAATCCGGATCAGGACCAGCGCCGCTGATCGCGACGGCGCATGCGCCTAAGTTTCTTCCCCTGATTTGCTATGAGATTATCTTTCCAGGACGAGTTCATGACGAAAAGGACCGGCCGGGATGGTTCGTCAATGTCACAAATGATGCTTGGTTCGGTGAGTTTACCGGGCCTTATCAGCATTTACATCAGGCACAAATCCGTGCCGTCGAGGAAGGACTTCCTGTAATGCGGGCGGCCAATACAGGAATCTCAGCAGTCATAGATCCTTACGGACGCGTTCTCGCGTCGCTCGATCTCGGCAAAGTAGGGGTAATAGATCATAAATTGCCGCGGGCTTTACCGCAGACCTTCTATGAGGTCACCCGGCGCCCCGCTTTTATTATTTTCATCCTGCTGCCCCTTGCATTTTATCTGCTTATCATAGCAGTGAAGACCTGAAGACGATCCGGCATTCATCCCAGCTTAGGTGCGATATGAGTTGAATGGTATAAGCAGTTTATAAAACTGACAAAAAATGCTTTTATTTTAAAGAAAAAAGCAACTTGACGGCATTAGATTGTGTAACTACAACTTGTGGGTAGTGAGAATTGGTCACTGCAATGGGCGCGTAAACTGGAAAATCGTAGCAATGGTGGGGCGGAGCATGGGAATGGCGGAGTCATCAGTGTCGATGTTAGCGAATAACAATGAGATTTATGAAACCACTGGCCGGAAGCCGAATCCGGTTGATGTCCACGTGGGAAGCCGCGTCCGCTACCGGCGGATGATAATTGGCATGAGCCAGGAGAAGCTTGGCGAAAAAATGAATCTCACTTTCCAACAGATTCAAAAGTATGAGAAGGGAACGAACCGTATCGGCGCAAGCCGTCTGTTCCATCTCTCCCGGATACTTGAAGTGCCCGTCGGCTATTTCTTTGAGGATGCTTTTGCCAATAGTGCACAGGCACACCCCGCCCACGGCCTCCATGAACCAGAGCAGGAAAACTTTCTTTTGGATTTCTTGAATTCCCGAGAGGGCCTGGACTTGAACAGAGCTTTCGCAAAGATCCACGATCCGAAAGTTCGCCGGCGCGTTATCGATCTTGTGAGGGCCTTGTCAGAAGAAAAGCCTGACGTTAAGGAAGTTCAGCCTGGGCTCGAAAACGACCTCGGCTGACGTGGCGTCACGGCTGCGTCCACAAAAGCAACAAAGACTGGAACGGGGCTGTGGTTAGAAAAAATTATCTTTTTACAAGCGAATCTGTGTCGGAGGGGCATCCGGATAAGGTTTGCGATCAGATTTCCGACGCAATCGTGGATCTTTACCTTCGTGCTGATCCCCATTCCCGTGTTGCTTTGGAGGCTCTTGCCACAACCAACCTCGTGGTTCTAGCCGGTGAAGTGCGCGGTCCCTCAAGTGTGACGCCCGGCGATCTCATCAGTACGACACGGCAAGTCATTCGCGATATTGGCTATGACCAACCGGGCTTCGACTGGCGGAAAGCTGAAATCAACTGCTATGTGCATGCTCAATCTGAAGACATCGCCCAAGGCGTCGACGCATTGGGAAATAAGGATGAGGGCGCAGGCGATCAGGGTATCATGTTCGGCTATGCATGCCGGGAAACTGAAGGATACATGCCCGCGCCAATTTACTACGCGCACCGTATTCTCTTTCAAATGTCAAAGCTGAGGCATGCCGGAAAGCTGCCCGAGCTTGGTCCGGACGCTAAGAGCCAAGTCACCCTCCTATACGAGAACGGCAAGCCAGTCCGGGCGACATCGGTGGTGGTGTCTACTCAGCATGGGGAGGACGTCAGCCAGGAGCGCGTTCGCGAAATCGTCGGGGACATCGTCCTTGAAGTGTTGCCTAAGGGTTGGATGTGCTCAAAGGACGAGTTCTACGTTAACCCCACTGGGCGGTTCGTTACCGGCGGTCCCGATGGCGACACTGGCGTTACTGGACGTAAAATAATTGTGGATACATACGGTGGCGCAGCTCCGCACGGCGGCGGGGCTTTTTCGGGGAAGGATCCAACAAAGGTGGATCGCTCGGCGGCTTACGCGGCACGCTACCTCGCCAAGAATGTCGTTGCCGCTGGTCTTGCAGACAAATGTTGCCTCCAGCTTTCCTATGCCATCGGCGTTGCCAAACCCCTGTCAATCTATGCCGATTTATACGGCACTGGGCGCATAGACGAAGACAGGCTCGAGCGCGCGATCACGGAAGTGATCGATCTTAGTCCACGGGGGATTCGTGAACGCCTTGGCTTGAGCCGACCCATTTATAGGCGGACAGCCACTTATGGGCACTTCGGACGTGAACCCGATAGTGATGGCGGTTTTTCGTGGGAGCGCCTCGACCTCCTGGATGCATTGCAAGAAGCGCTGAACTGACCTCCAGCAAGGACCATCCTCGAGGCAACACCGACACAGCCGAGCCAGCCCCTCTGCGGAGCTTTGGGCGCAGACGGGGCCGTAGACTATCTGCGCGGCAGGCAACGCTGCTTTCTACCCAATTAAAGCGCCTCGCAAGCGATTTGAGCCAGCCTCCGGTAGGGGGGCTGCCCTCGATTTTTTCGAAACCCGTGCATGAAGTTTGGCTCGAAATTGGCTTCGGCGCGGGCGAGCACCTGGTGTGGCAAGCAACGCAAAATCCCGGAATCGGGATCATCGGCGCGGAACCCTACATTAACGGCGTGGTGGCCGCGATCTCCGCCATTGAAAAATTGCACCTTGAGGAAAGAGTCCGTCTCCACGCCGACGATGTAAGACCGCTGCTTTCTTGGCTTCCGCCGCGGAGTATCGCGCGCGTTTTCATTCTATTCCCAGACCCTTGGCCCAAGGCGCGGCACCAAGCGCGGCGCCTTTTATCGCACCCCCTCCTCGATAGGCTCGCTCTTATCCTCAGCCTCGGCGGGGAACTGCGCTTTGCCTCCGATGCTGCGGACTACGCGGAAGCTGCAATAGAGGCGGCGAATGTGCATCCAAGCTTCGAGCTTGAGCAGATCTTTACATCGGAGAACAGAACAAGAGTACCTGACTGGCCCGTGACGCGGTACGAAGCCAAGGCGAATAAAGCAGGCCGCACTTCCACCTTTGTCATTTTGAAACGAATATAAAGAGAGAATGCGGCTTCGCTTCGAGCAGCAGATGGGGCTTGAATGCCCACGGCATTTGACCTATTTTGGGAGCAGCTCAAATCAATCTTTTATGAAGAGTGGTCCGCGCGGTCCGCTCTTTTTCTTTATCTGGCGCCGGGAGAGCGCCTTCGAACCGGAGTGAATGGAAACGAATTCCGCCGCTGCAGACCCAGAACATCAGGCTGAAACACGTGCCCCAACCGAACGCTTCATCCAGGAGACGGGGCAGGCGGCCGAGATCGCGGCCCTTATAGAACCGGTGCTGCATGACATGGGCTTCCGGCTCGTGCGTGTCTCGCTGTCCGGGCGTGAAGGCGCCACGGTTCAGATCATGGCCGACAAGGCAGGAGGCACGATCAATGTAGATGACTGTGCGGCCATAAGCCGGCGTCTTTCGCCGTTGCTTGATGCGCATGATCCTGTTGAAGGGCGTTATTTTCTCGAAGTGTCTTCACCTGGGATCGACCGCATACTGGTCCGTCCTTCTGACTTTGAAGACTGGGCCCGGTATGAAGCGAAAGTTGAGCTAAAGGAGTTAATAGGCGGCAGGCGCCGCTTCCGCGGCATTGTGGAAGGCTTCGATGACGGGGAAATGCGGCTGCAGGTCAAGCTCGATAATGAGGGTGAAGTGCAAACGATAGGTCTTCCTGTTGAGCTGATCCAGGAAGCTAAGCTTGTCTTGACGGATGAACTGATCAGGGCCTCGCTCGCAAAGGCAAAGTCCTCCGGCCAAAAATGGGCTGAAGGCGCGGAATTGGACGAACAAGGTTTGAAGGATACGGAGTTGAAAGATGGCGCAGATCGGGATTAGCGCGAACCGGCTGGAACTGTTGCAAATCGCCGAGGCAGTCGCACGGGAGAAATCCATTGACCGTACGCTTGTGCTGTCGGCCATGGAGGACGCGATTCAGAAAGCGGCGAAGTCGCGTTACGGAAGCGAGAATGAGATTCGTGCCGAAATCGACCCGCGTACAGGGGAGATAAAGCTGTCCCGGCTTTTGGAGGTCGTGGAACACGTCGCGCTTGACGCAACCGAAATCAGCCTGAAGGACGCCAAGAAACGCAATCCCGAGGCCGAGGTTGGCGATTTCATTGCCGAACCGCTGCCGCCGCTAGATTTTGGCCGGGTAGCCGCGCAGAACGCAAAGCAGGTCATCGTACAGAAGGTCCGGGAGGCCGAACGCGAACGCCAATTTGAGGAATATAAAGATCGCGTTGGGGAAATTGTGAGCGGCATCGTCAAGCGTGCCGAGTATGGCAATGTGATGATCGACCTTGGCCGCGCGGAAGCCATCATCCGGCGGGACGAGACCTTACCCCGTGAGAACTACAAGCTCGGAGATCGCGTGCGTGCCTATGTTTATGACGTTCGCCGCGAGAATAGAGGGCCCCAGATCTTTTTGTCTCGCACCCGTCCCGAATTTATGGCGAAGCTTTTCGCGCAGGAGGTGCCGGAAATCTACGACGGCATTGTCGAGATAAAGTCCGTCGCCCGCGATCCCGGAAGCAGGGCCAAAATCGCTGTGGTATCGAAGGACACGTCCATTGATCCTGTCGGTGCCTGCGTTGGCATGCGAGGCAGCCGCGTGCAGGCCGTTGTCAACGAATTGCAGGGCGAGAAAATTGACATCATTCAGTGGTCGCCGGATGCCGCGACGTTCATCGTTAACGCGCTTGCCCCCGCCGAGGTCGCCAAGGTCGTGCTCGACGAAGAGTCCGAGCGCATCGAAGTTGTCGTGCCTGATGAGCAGCTTAGCCTCGCTATCGGCCGCAAAGGCCAAAATGTTCGCCTTGCTTCTCAGCTGACTGGCTGGGACATCGACATCATGACCGAAGCGGAGGAATCGGAGCGGCGCCAAAAAGAATTTGCGGAGCGCACGAATATGTTTGTTGCCGCGCTCGACGTGGACGAAATGATTGCCCAGCTTCTGGCGTCCGAGGGCTTCACCTCCGTTGAGGAGATTTCCTTTGTCGATCTGCAGGAAGTTGCCAACATCGAGGGTTTCGATGAAGGCACGGCTCAGGAAATTCAGGAGCGCGCAAGAGAATATCTTGAGCGTCAAGAGGCCGAACTGACGGAGAAGCGCAGGTCCCTGGGCGTCGAGGATGAGCTTGCGGAGGTGGAAGGACTTACATCCGCGATGCTCGTCGCGTTGGGTGAGAGCGGGATAAAAACAGTGGAGGATCTGGCAGACTGCGCGACAGACGATTTGGCAGGCTGGCAGGAGCGTTCGCATGGTCAGACGAAGCATCATCCCGGCATTCTTCAAAACTTCAATCTTGGCAAACACGAGATCGAAGATCTCATCCTGAACGCCCGCGTAAAGGCAGGGTGGATCGAAGCGCCGGCGCCTCACGTAGAACAAGGCGAAGGCGAGGACGATGGTATTGAGGGCGCGAGCGAGGATAGCGATGCCTCACACGAAGAAAAAGCGCTCTGAAGAAGAAGAGGTACTGGATTTCTGCGAAGACAAGCCTCATTTAGAAAGAGGCGGATCGAGCAGCCGCCGGTACATCCCGGTCAGAACCTGCATCATCGAGCGGGCGAGAAAGGAAAGGCCCTTTCTCCTTCGCTTTGTGCTTTCACCGGAAGGTGAAGTAACCCCGGACCTAAAGGGTAATTTACCTGGCCGGGGAGTTTGGGTAACAGCAAAAAGGGCGATTTTGGCCGAAGCCGTAAAGCGCCGCGCTTTCCAAAGAGCCTTTCGTAAGCCGGTCTCGGTAGCGAACGGCCTTCCCTCGATAGTCGAGGAACTTTTTAATCGATCTGCACTAGAACGTTTATCAATTTGCAATAAGGCTGGTCTTCTGGTTGTTGGCTTTTCAAAGGTGGAGGAGGCGCTAAAAAGACGCGAAATTATTGCACTACTTCATGCTAAAGACGCAGCAGCCAACGGCTGCGAGAAGCTAGATCGTATATTTGAGGGAATTTTCGCAGAAAAAGACCACATCGCACCAAAAAATTGCTTTACGTCTGCTGAAATTAGCTTGGCGGCGGGAAGCTCGAATGTAATACATGCGGGACTTAGGAAAGGCGGTGCGTCCAACGCCCTCCTTGAAGCTCTCGATCGTCTAACCGGCTATAGCACAGCGGAAGCAAAAGATCCGTTGGCAGGGTAAAGAATGAGCGAAACGAAAGAAACGGAAAATAAAACGGTAAGCCCAAGGAAGACCATGTCTTTGAACGTGAAGCGGACGGTGGAACAGGGCCACATCCGCCAGAACTTCAGTCATGGCCGATCGAAATCCGTTCTTGTTGAGACGAAGCGCAAACGCGCTGTTCCCGCTCATGGATTCACGGAAGAGCCGCAACAGAGGGCTGAGCCGGCTCCCGTCAAGCAGGAACATCGCGCTTTTCAGAAGCCTGCGCCGTCCACGCAGGGTCCAGGGGACAAGCGTCCTCAAAAAGTTCTGCGCGAACTTTCCGCTGGCGAGATGGATGCACGTGCCCGCGCGCTCATGGAGGCGCGCAAGCGTGAAGATGTTGAAAAGCGAGAGCGTGAAGTCGAAGAGGCGCGCCTAGAAGAAACCCGGCGCCGGGAACGCGAAGAGCAAAAACACCGCGACGAAGAAGAGGCTGCCCGTAAGATCAAGGAGCAGGCTGAGCAGGTCAAGGACGCGGAAATAGTAAAGGTTGCAAAGCGGGAAGAGGTTCAGACCCGCGAAGAGGTTTCGCGGACACAGCCCCCGCGGCGCGTCGGGCCGGACAGCGTGCGCGTTGCATTCCGCCCCCAAACTGAACAAATGCGTCCGCAGCAAGATGCTCGGGGCGAAGCCCGCGTTGGCGATCGCAGCGGCCCCCAAGATGCGGCGCAGCAGGGGCGCACCTCAGTCCGCGATAGCCAGCGGGGTGGACCTTCCCGGCCAGGATCGCAAAGCCCTGGTGGGGCGCCGCGGCCGGGGTTTGGACCTCGAAGCGGGGCCCCCGCGGGGTCGAGGCCAGGCCCAGTACCTGTATTGGAACTTTCCGGACGGCCCGAAAGAGCCCACGGCGATGTTGCTCTTAAAACACGTACCCAGGAAGCCGAAGAGGACGAGCGCCGCAGCAGGCGGGGCATCCCGGGCAAGGCGCCGGAACGTGCCGCGCCGGCCAAGAAAACCGCAGTGGAGCGGCCAGGGCGCCAGCGCCTGACGCTCAACAATGCGCTTGACGAGCAGCAGCGCGAACGGAGTCTCGCGTCACTCAAACGGCAGCGGGAACGCCATAAGCTCCAGGCACATGGCGGCGCCCAGCAGGAGCGCCTTAAAATTCAGCGTCAAGTGCAGCTTCCGGAAGCTATTACTATTCAAGAGCTTGCCAACCGCATGGCGGAGCGAGCGGTAGACATCATCAAGTTCCTTATGAAAGAGGGACAGATGATGAAGATCAACGACGTGATCGATGCGGATACCGCTGAGTTGATTGCGACTGAGTTCGGGCACACCGTCAAGCGAGTTTCCGAAGAAGACGTCGAAGAGGGCTTCATCGGCGAGACCGATGCACCGGAGTCTTTGAAGCCGCGCGCACCGGTCGTCACCATCATGGGTCACGTGGACCACGGCAAGACCTCTCTCCTTGATGCAATCCGGCAGGCCAACGTCGTCGCCGGAGAAGCTGGCGGCATCACGCAGCACATTGGGGCTTATCAAGTTCGCACGCCCGAGGGCAACGCGATCACGTTTATCGATACGCCGGGCCACGCGGCTTTCACTGCCATGCGCGCCCGTGGCGCCAAGGTAACGGACATCGTCGTGCTCGTGGTTGCCGCCGATGACGGCGTCATGCCTCAGACGGTAGAAGCGATCAACCACGCAAAGGCGGCAGGTGTCCCGCTTATTGTTGCAATCAATAAGATTGACAAACCGGACGCCGACCCAACGCGTGTCCGCACTGATTTGCTTTCTCACGACATCGTCGTCGAGAGTATGGGCGGGGACACACTTGAGGTCGAAGTCTCGGCGAAGCAGAAGCTTAATCTCGATAAACTGCTGGGAGCGATCCACCTCCAGGCGGAAGTTCTGGAACTGAGGGCCAATCCGGACCGGCCTGCGGAAGGCATCGTGATCGAGGCGAAACTGGAACGCGGCCGTGGCCCGGTAGGCACCGTCTTGGTCCAACGAGGGACACTGAAGGTGGGCCAGCTCGTCGTGGCTGGACGCGCGTGGGGCCGCGTTCGCGCATTGATTGACGATAAGGGCGAGAACGTTCTTTCGGCCGGCCCATCCACGCCGGTTGAGGTGCTTGGTTTCGACAGCGCTCCAGAGGCTGGCGATCAGCTTGCTGTGGTGGAAACTGAGGGGCGCGCTCGCGAGCTTACCGAACATCGTATGCGCAAGCTCCGCGATGTGCGTGCAGTCGGCACTGGCACCCGGACTCTTGAGCAGATGATGAAGCAGGCCGGCAAGGACGGCAAGAAGGAATTCCTTCTCATCATCAAAGGCGATGTACAGGGCTCTGTGGAGGCGATCAACGCTGCCCTGGAAAAGCTTGGAACGGATGAGGTTGAGGCGCGCATCATTCACTGGGCAGTTGGCGGGATCACATCCTCCGATGTTGCTCTAGCGGAGGCCTCCGGAGCGGTCATAATCGCGTTCAATGTACGCGCTGATGCCCAGGCAAAGAGCCAGGCTGAGCGGGATGGCGTCGAGATCCGGTATTACAATATCATCTACGACCTCGTCGACGATGTGAAGAAGGCGATGTCCGGGCTGCTCTCGCCGCTAAGGCGCGAGGAGTTCCTTGGCAATGCTGTGATCCTCGAAGTCTTCAATATCTCGAAGGTCGGCAAGGTGGCCGGCTGCCGTGTGACCGAGGGCAAGGTTGAGCGCGGAGCGGGTGTCCGCTTGGTACGCGATAACGTCGTGATCCACGAAGGCAAGCTGTCGACGCTGAAGCGCTTCAAGGACGAGGTACGCGAGGTGCCCGCCGGCCAAGAATGCGGTATGGCCTTCGAGAATTATCAGGACATCCGGCAAGGCGACGTCATCGAGTGCTTCCGCACTCACATCGAGACGCGCACTCTTTAAGCGATCGAACCAAGAAGCCCGCTTCCTCCTCGCCGTAGAGGGGGGGCGGGCATTTTTGCGTTGGCGGACAGCGGGTTTTGCATCTTCCGCGCCCAAGTTCTGCTATGCCATAAACTTAAGCACCGCTTGGACAGAGGGTTCCCATGAAAAAGCTGCTTGCGCTGGCAATCGTCTTGGCGATCGCGGTCGCGATGATTCTGACGAAGCCAACGCCGGAAGATATTGCTTCCGCTCCCGCCGCCCGGCTGAATTACATCGTCATCAACAAAGACAAAATGCCCCGCGACTTTGTCGCTGCGGTTGCCGCGGCAGCCCTAATTCAGGGCGTGCAGCAGGTTTTTTCCGGAGGCAACCGGGATCTTGATCCCGCTATACAATGGCGCACTGACGACCTCATCTTCCTAACCTACTCCAATCTTATGCTAGCGAATGTGGGGTCACTAAAGTGCCTCTGGCTCCTGCGTAGCGGCTTTTGCTCCTATATCTCGCACTAGTTTTCACAATCATGATCAATGAGGAGGCATAGGTGGGGTTTAGAAATAAGCTGACCGGGATGCTGGAAATCGAACATCCCATTATACTAGCTCCGATGGCCGGCCCAGGAACCGCAGAGCTCGCAATCGCGGTCTCGGAGGCTGGTGGATTGGGCAGTCTGCCCTGTGCGATGCTGACGCCGGAGCAAGTCAAGGCGCAGGTGCAGATCATCCAGCAACGCACGAGCCGCCCCATAAACCTGAACTTTTTCTGCCACAATCCCTCCGAGTCCGATCCGCAACGCGAGGCGGCGTGGAAGGCCAGGCTTGCACCCTATTATCGCGAATTGGGGCTCGATCCTAACGAGCCTGTAAAAGCCGCAAACCGCGCCCCTTTTTCCGAGGCTTATTGCAGTCTTTTGGAAGAGCTTAAGCCCGCGGTCGCAAGCTTCCATTTTGGCTTGCCAGAAGAGAGGCTTCTGGCTCGCGTGAAAGGGGCCGGCTGCAAGGTGCTATCTTCTGCAACGACAGTTGCCGAGGCGCGCTGGTTAGAGGAGCACGGCGCGGACGCCATCATCGCCCAAGGCGCCGAGGCAGGCGGGCATCGCGGCATGTTCCTGACCGGTGATATTTGGGCGCAGCCTGGTACCATAGCTCTCGTCCCTCAAATTGTTGACGCCGTCCGCGTTCCCGTCATTGCCACCGGCGGAATCGCAGACGCTCGCGGCATTGTTGCCGCACTCGGTCTTGGGGCTTCAGCGGTTCAGCTAGGGACGGCCTATCTCTTTTGCCCGGAGGCGAAGGTATCGGCGCCATATGCTCGCTCTCTGCGGGAGGCGCGTGACGATGCCACAACACTTACCAATGTTTTTACCGGCAAGCCGGCGCGTGGATTCTATAATCGGGCAATTTCCGAAATTGGCCCTGTCAGCATGGAGGCCCCAGCATTTCCGAACGCCGCCGCGGCTTTGGCGCCTTTGCGAACCAAGGCGGAGGCAAAAGGCTCGGGAGACTTTTCTCCTCTTTGGGCCGGCCAAGCGGCCGCTCTGTGCCGCGAAATGCCGGCAGCCGAGCTTACACAACAGCTTGTCAAAGAGGCGAACGTCTTATTGGAACGCCTGTCGGGTTAGGCGGCTTTCCATTCTACACTTGCGCTAGGATCGAGTTGGTATTCTTATTAAATTTGTTGCTGATGTATTTCTGGGAAAATGCTGGATCTTGGGCAAGCTGCCCTAATCTCGATCATGGGCCTGGTCTTGGACCGCGAGCCGAGCGAAGGGGAAGCGCTTCGGCTGCTTTTCTTGCTTGCGCTTTCTGGATTCCTGACATGGCTTGTGTTTCGATGGCGTGACAACGCCTACAGTTTTCCCCGGATGCGAGAAAAATTACTGCCGAGGGAGCGCTATTCAGGACTGTATTTGCAGGCAGTCTGGCGCGGCCCCAGCGTCCACTATGCGATTGCCACAATCCGCTACAACCCCAGAGCTGAGCGTTTCGAGGTTACAGGCCGCACCTACGGTCCGTCCGGGGAAAAGCGATCCGACTTCAGATCGGCACATGTCATGTTTCCTGAAGGAAAGGACAGGAATATCGAGTTCGTTTGGGAAGGAGCGGGCGATTCGTCAGGCTACACAAGGATGACGGTCAGAACTGCCGGCCAGGATTATATCGAAGGCGATGGTTTCCTCACCTCGTTCGAACTGCATCCAAAGTCCTTCCCGATGCAGTTCAAGCAAATGCATCGCCGGCATATCCGGGAGGCTCTAGGGATCGATCCCCCCAAACGAGCGGAGGAGGAGCCGGACTTCATACGGACATTTCATACGGTGTTTGGCGCCTCGATCAAGAACGCCTTTGACGAAGGAGGGAAAGCTGCCGCTTAGCTGGAAGTCAGATGCAAATGAGCACCAAGGGACCCACCTTACAAAATGAACTTTGATAGATCCGCGTTCTTGGCAAGGTCGCCGACGTGTTCCTTCACATAAGCCGCGTCGATCGTGAATTTGGTGCGCGCCTTGTCCGCTGCCTCGAAGCTGATCTCGTCAAGCACGCGCTCCATCACCGTCGAAAGCCGGCGTGCGCCAATATTTTCCACACTTGAGTTGACCTCGACGGCCACATCAGCGATGGCATCTATCGCGTCCTCGGTGAACTCAAGCTCAACACCCTCCGTCGCCATGAGCGCAACATATTGTTTGATGAGGCTGGTTTGCGGCTCACGCAAAATGCGGCGGAAGTCTTCCCCCGTAAGCGCGTTGAGTTCAACACGGATCGGCAGGCGGCCTTGCATCTCAGGCAGCAGATCGGAGGGCTTCGCCACATGGAAGGCGCCCGACGCGATGAACAGAATGTGGTCGGTTTTGACCGGCCCATATTTCGTGCCGACCGTGGTTCCTTCGATGAGCGGCAGAAGGTCGCGCTGCACGCCTTCCCGGCTCACATCGGCGCCAATGCGCTCTGAACGCGCGCAAATCTTGTCGATCTCGTCAAGGAATACGATGCCGTTGTTCTCAACCGCCTTGATGGCTTCCTGCACGACTTGATCGTTATCGAGAAGCTTGTCGGACTCATCGTCGATGAGAACGCCGTAGGAATCCCGAACGGTGACACGGCGGGTTTTTGTGCGCTGCCCGAATGCCTTGCCGAGCATATCGTTGAGATTGATCATACCGATGTGCGCCCCCGGCATGCCCGGTATCTCAAAACCTGGAAAGCCGCCTCCTGCGTCCGGCACCTGGATTTCAATCTCCTTGGAGTCCAGATCGCCATCTCGAAGCTGCTTGCGGAAAGTTTCACGTGTGGATGGGCTCGCGTTGGGCCCGACCAGCGCGTTCAGCACGCGCTCCTCCGCTTGCAGATGGGCTTTGGCGCGGACCTCTTTGCGCTTGCCGGTTCTCACTAGCCCGATGGCCGTCTCGATAAGGTCGCGAACGATCTGATCCACGTCGCGGCCGACATAGCCGACCTCTGTGAATTTCGTGGCTTCGACCTTCAGAAACGGTGCATTGGCCAGTTTCGCGAGCCTTCGAGAGATCTCGGTCTTTCCGACCCCAGTTGGTCCAATCATAAGGATGTTCTTCGGCAGAACCTCCTCGCGCATGTCCTCTTCGAGCTGCTGCCTGCGCCAGCGATTGCGAAGGGCGATCGCCACCGCCCTTTTGGCGGCATTTTGGCCGACGATGTAGCGATCCAGCTCGGAAACGATTTCTCGCGGAGAGAAATTTGTCATTGCTTATTTCCATTCATCGTTGCGAGCCTGGTTTGTGAGCCCGCCAAGCCGGCGCTGCTGGGAACAGGCAAACGCCTTCACGCATTCGAAGGCAAGCTTTCCAGGACGATGTTGTTGTTGGTATAAACGCAAATTTCGGCAGCTATCGCCATCGACTTGCGCACGATGTCTTCTGCGGACAGGTCGGTCTCTAGGAGCGCGCGAGCAGCGGCAAGTGCATAATTGCCGCCTGAGCCAATCCCCATCACGTGGCGGTCGGGTTCCAGTACGTCGCCTGTGCCGGTTAATACGAGAGTGCTGGTCTTGTCGGCGACGATCATCATCGCCTCGAGTCGGCGAAGGTAGCGGTCGGTGCGCCAGTCCTTGGCCAGATCCACGCAGGCACGCACAAGCTGCTCTGGGTACATTTCAAGCTTGGATTCAAGGCGCTCGAACAAAGTGAAGGCATCCGCTGTGGCTCCGGCGAAACCGGAAATGACATTGCCTTTCCCGAGGGTGCGGACCTTTTTCGCGTTTGCCTTGATGACGGTCTGGCCCATGGAAACTTGTCCGTCCCCGGCTACAACGACGCGGCCGCCCTTGCGGACAGTCAGGATTGTTGTGCCATGCCAAGCCGTTTGGGCTTGATTAGATTGCGCCGAAGGGGTCATTTATCTTACCTGCTTCATGGCGTTGGATATGGCAAGGGCGATCTCCCGGTCAAGATGCGCCAGCTAAAGAGGATAAGGCTTTGAGGAAAGCTCAGGTTGAGCGTAAAACCAAGGAAACCGAGATCACCGCGAAGGTGGATCTCGACGGCAGCGGCAATTTTTCGATCTCAACCGGCATAGGCTTCTTCGACCACATGCTGGAGCAGCTGTCACGGCATTCCTTGATCGACATTTCCTTGCAGGCTAAAGGCGATTTGCATGTGGATAAACACCACACCGTTGAGGATTGCGGCATCGTGCTCGGGCAGGCCATAGCAAAGTCTCTGGAAGATAAGCGTGGCATCGTCCGGTACGCTCATGCCTATGTGCCCATGGATGAAACACTCACGCGCAGCGCTGTTGACATCTCCGGACGTCCCTATCTTATTTGGCACGTTTCGTTTCCCGCGAAGAAGATAGGCAAAATGGATACGGAGCTGTTTCGCGAGTTCTTTCAGGCGCTGGCGCAAAATGCGGGGATCACGCTGCACATCGAGACAGTCTACGGTGCGAATTCCCACCATATTGCGGAGAGCTGCTTCAAGGCCTTGGCGCGAGCCTTGCGCGATGCAATCGCTATCGATGAGCGATCTGCAGGCGAGATACCGTCCACGAAAGGCCAGCTCTGAAGCTGATTCGGGTTAGAACGCGATGATTGTCTGTACAGTTCATGAACCAGGCCGGCCATCGAAGACCGTAGAAATGCGGGCGGATGAGTTGGTCTTTGTCAAGGAGGGCGTGGATTGGTTGGGCCTCATATTCGGTCCTCTTTGGCTGCTTTCACAGGCGCTTTGGTTTGAATTTGCTCTCGCTGTTCTCTTGTGGGTTGGAGCCGCCGCGGCTCTCGCTCACTTAGGTTTAAGTGACGCGGCTCCTGGCATCGCAACCTTGCTGGTGAACTTGCTTATCGGCTTTGAGGGCAACGACCTCAAGCGGTGGAGCTTGGAACGTAAGGGCTATAGGCTTCTCTCCGCGGTGTCCGGCCGCAGCTTCGAAGATTGCCGGCGGCGCTTCTTCGATGCTTGGCTTCCTTCCCTTGGAACCACTGGCGCGAGTAATACACCGGTAAAGCCGATAACCGGCAACCCCAATAGCTGGGGGGATTGGTCAGGGCCGGGCACCATAGGCACCGTAGGCGGCGAGGTTGTGTAAGAGTTATGCTGGTTGCGATTATCGATTACCAGTCCGGCAATTTGCATTCCGCCGCAAAGGCGTTCGAGCGCGCGTCGCGGGAGAATGGTATTGCTGCCGAAATCCTGGTCACTTCTGACCCAGCGGCCGTGATACGCGCCGATCGCATCGTTCTTCCGGGGGTTGGGGCTTTCGGCGATTGCTACAAAGGCCTGAGCAGCACACCCGGCATGATCGAAGCCCTGCGGGAAGCCGTGTTGCGCCGCGAACGTCCCTTCTTTGGCATTTGTGTTGGGATGCAACTTTTGGCTAAGCGCGGTTTAGAGCACGGGGTGCATGAGGGGCTGGGGTGGATCGGTGGTGAGGTCGGTCTCATAGAGCCTGCGGATAAGGCCCTGAAAATCCCTCATATGGGCTGGAATACACTCATCTTTCTACGCAGCCATCCCTTGATTGAGGGTATCCCCGATGGACCGGACGGCTGGCACGCATATTTCGTACACTCCTATCACTTCCGCGTGCAAGAAGGTGCCGGCGTGGTGGCTGTGTCTGATTATGGGGGGCCGATTACGGCATTGATCGCGCGCGGGAATATCGCGGGCAGTCAGTTCCATCCTGAGAAGAGCCAGAAGCTTGGCCTTCGGCTAATCTCCAATTTTTTGCAGTGGCGGCCTTGAGGTGCCGGGAACTTCTGCCGTCGCGGCCAAAGATGGTTGCGAGCATACGGTTCTTGGCCCGGCCCTGCTCGATCGGAGTTACCTTTCCGCCGCTAGCTTGGAGTGCATTGAATCCCGCGGCATCGGCCCCGGCTTCGCAGATATAAAGCCGATCCTGCAAATCTAGTTGGGCAAGAAGGGCGGAGCGAATGCCGGCGGCGCTGAGTTCGGTGGTGACTACCCAGACTTCCGAAAGCGGATGTTCCCACTCAGAGGCCAATCTGCGAATGCAATCCGCAATCGCAGTGGCGCGCTTGGCGCGATAGAGTTCGCAAGTGATGATGTAGCGGCGCATTGCTCGTCCCGGGCTGCGATTTGAATATGGCTCCGGACGCTGCTACGAAAGGGGAGCCATTACATAACGCCAAAGAAAAGCACAAGCGTCTACCCTTTTGTTCCCTCCGCGTTGAACCTGGGGATAACCCGCATGATTCTCTACCCAGCCATTGACCTGAAGGATGGCCAATGCGTGCGTTTGCGGCGCGGCCTCATGGACGAGGCTACTGTATTCAACACCAATCCCGCTTCTCAGGCGGCCATTTTTGCCGATACCGGTTTCGGCGCTCTGCACGTTGTCGACTTGAATGGTGCCTTCGAAGGGCGCTCCGCCAACGCCGATGCCGTTTCCTCTATTTTAGCGGCGGTACAGATTCCGATTCAGCTTGGCGGTGGCATCCGGAACATAGAAGCGATCTCCTTCTGGCTGGAGCGGGGAATAGCACGTGTGATCCTTGGCACTGCCGCCGTGCGCAACCCTAACCTCGTGAGGGAAGCCTGCGACCAATTTCCGGGCAAGATCGCTGTTGGGATCGATGCGAAGGACGGGTTCGTCGCGGTCGAGGGCTGGGCAGAGACTTCTGAGTTTACTGCTATCGAGCTTGCGCGCCATTTTGAGGATAGTGGCGTCGCTGCCATCATCTACACCGACATCAATCGCGATGGCATGCTTGCGGGCCTCAACCTCGATGCAACGGCAGAGATAGCGCGCGCAGTGTCGATCCCGGTTATCGCTTCGGGTGGCCTCGCTGGTGTTGAGGATATTGAGCGGCTTCTTCAGCCGCAATATTCCATGATCGCTGGCGCTATTGCAGGCCGTGCCCTTTACGATGGCCGGCTTGATGGCAAGCTGGCATTGGAGCTTATCAAAAAAGCTGCGCCTTAAGCAATACGCGGTGAAAGACGAAGCAAGCGTTTGCGGACCGAGAAGGCAAGCCGCAGGCCGAGAAGCAACGCAACAAGTCCAGCATAGACAAGCGGTTCGGCGGGCCAGGATTTAACCGACATTATGAAATGTGTGGCCCCAGCAATAGCGGCCACATAGACCCAGCGATGGAGCTTTTGCCAGCTCGCCGCGCCTAGTCGCTTGATCGCGGCGCTATTCGATGTAATCGCCAGGGGCACCAGGATGGCGAACGCAAACATCCCGACCGTGATGTAGGGCCTCTTTATGATGTCCGCGATGATCGCACGCCCATCAAGGTTTTGGTCAAAGATCAGATAGGATGAGAGATGCGCGCAAGCGTAGAAGAAGGCGAGAAGACCCAGCGCACGCCGGAAGCGGATAAGGCTAGGTCCGCCTAGGCGGCGCAATGGCGTGACCGCAAGACTTGCGATTAGGAAGCGAAGCGTCCAGAGCCCAAGCGCGTGTTCGAGTTCCTTGACTGGGTCCGCGCCAAGCCTGTCATTCACTGCCAGATAAAAAATCCAAAGACCGGGTAACGCTCCAAGCGTATAAACCGGCCATCTCGGGAAGCTATTGAGAGCGCGCTGCAAAGACCGGTTTGTGAGTGGCACAAATGCCGCCATAAAGCTTGATCTTTCGAAAGGCCCAATGCGGGGCGCTCTACCGTTCTAATAGTACTTAGCGAGATCCATGCCCTTGTATAGGCTTGCGACCTGCTCCGCATAACCGTTGAACATAAGCGTGGGCCTCCGCTTGGCGAAAAGCCCGCTGCCCTCTCCGATGCGCCGCTCGGTCTTCTGGCTCCAGCGCGGGTGATCCACTTCGGGGTTCACATTAGAGTAGAAGCCATATTCGCGCGCGTTCTGCCGGTTCCAAGACGTAACGGGTTGCTTTTCGACAAGGCTGATCCGGACAATAGACTTGATGCTCTTGAATCCATATTTCCACGGCACAACAAGCCTGATCGGCGCACCGTTCTGATTCGGCAGCGTCTCGCCATAAAGGCCCACCGCTAGAATCGTGAGCGGATGCATGGCTTCATCTAAGCGCAGGCCTTCCACATAAGGCCACTCCAATGGCTGGAAGAAGCCGCTTTGACCCGGCATCTCAGATGGCCGCACCAAAGTCTCGAATGCCACGTATTTAGCGGAACCCAATGGTTCAACCCGCTGAAGCAAAGCGGACAATGGAAATCCCACCCAAGGGATAACCATGGACCAGCCCTCGACGCACCGCATGCGATAGATGCGCTCTTCCAGCCCAGCACTCTTTAAGATATCCTCCAGCGCGAGGTTCGCCGGCTTGGAAACCATGCCGTCGATTTTGACAGACCACGGGTCTGTTTTAAGCGTGCCGGCATAACTGGCGGGATCGCTTTTACCCACGCCGAACTCGTAGTAGTTGTTGTAGCTGGTGACGTCTGCCTTGGGCGTGAGCGGCTCGTCCGCCGAAAGCGGGCTCTTGGAGAAGCTTAACGGCGCGGCAGACGCTGGAAACGCACATCCGGCAATAATCGCGGCGGCCGCGCTCCCCTTCAAAAACTCTCTGCGCCGCAGATAAACTTCGCGCGGGGTGATCTCCGCAGAAGGTATTGGCTTTATGTCGCGTATCATGACTTGTGCTCCATTTCCTGGCATTTGGGCGACAATGCACTCAATCTCTACCTGCCGGGAAATAATGGGGATCACATTTGTGGAGTTGCGTATCACATTCGCTTGCATGGCGCTAACTCAGCCTTCGTACTTCGCGCCCGTGCGCTTCAACGCAATGAGTTTTTCAGACTGCCTCAGCTCAATCCGCACCGCGTTTGTAGACGCCGCCGGGTCCAGGAAGGGACTCTGGGAGATCTGACGGAAGTGAAGCACGTCATGTGGATAGTATCTACCTCACCGGTTTCTTAGTTGCGGGCATGCGAAAACGCCAGGCAACAAGATCTAAAGTGTGCGCGGCTTTACAACCTATATTGTTTTAGGTTGCTCAAGGTTAATATTCAACCTGGGCATAGATTTGCTAGAACTGTATCTAACGTGACACAGTATCCCTGTTTTTGATCACGAAATGTGCTTATTGAATTTATCGCGCCTTTGAATTCCTCTACAACCCCTTAAGCCGCAACCTAAGATTGTGCTGCTTGGCGGCATCGGTTTGAAATCTGGCAACTAGGCGTTCCAGAACGCTAGGGGAGATAATTATGAGGCTTTTCACTGCACTGACGGCCGTGGCCGTTTCCGCTCTCATTTCGACTGGAGCTCTTGCTCACAGCGGCACCAAAACAACAAGCAGCCTTGGCGTCGGCGGCGGCGTTTACGTTGGCGGTAACACCGGCAATTGGTCGACAGGGGGTGCCAGCGCTTCAGGTGTTGCCGACGTCAATGGCGGAAACACCACGAACACCAGCACAGCGACCACAACGACATCAACCAGCCCACAAACCAGCTCGCATTGCCACTCCAGTTGCTCAAGTACAAGCCCGACCACAACCGGCACCGCTAGTTCGGGCAACACTTTGGACACCACCGGCACCGGCGAAGTTCAATCCAGCACTTCAGCTGCTACGGCATCAGGTACTGGCACCGGCATCGGCGGCGGACTTGTTGTTGGCGGCGGCGGCAACTCAACCACCTCCAGCTACTAACCAAGTAGGCGTGTTTCGCCTAAACGGAACTGGCTCTCCCAAAAATCAGAATGGGCGAGCCAGCTCCCATCCTGGTGCTCGCGTGGGGAGAAGTAAGATGCGCTCGCAAAAACCCAGTCTGCGCTCGGTCCTGATCTTGCCCAGCCTGTTCCTCTTGGCTCCGGGCGTTGTCACGGAGGCCAGGGCGGAGGGCGGATATTCCGAGCCTGCCTATTCGCACGCGTCTGGCGGGACGATGGACATCGCAGGCAGGGGCGGCACCGCTGTTTCGTCTGATTCGGTGACAATAGATGCGACGCTTAACGGCGTTACTATCGATTCCACCACGAGTGGCAGCGCTGCCGCACACGCTACGTCCAGCATGGCAGGGGCTTGGGATACGACCGTCGTTCAGACAAGCGTCCCTTCGAGCGTAACGGTTAATAGCCAATCTCTCTCGACCACCTTTGTGAAGGGAACGAATTCGATCACCAAGGCACGGTCTGAAACCGTGGCGACGATAACCATCAACGGCATGACCTATGCCGTTGCGAAGGAACTTGCGATGGCCGCGGCGCGCGCGACTCAATTCGGATCGAGCTCATCAGTGGAGGTCGATGGGACGCTTTCGGTTGCGGGAAACAGTTACAGCACTCCGGTCGCTTCAAGTAAGGGCACGCGCTGAGCGGCCGTCAATTTGTAAGCCTTTGAATTGAAAATGTAACCGCTTTTCTCAGCGCTGGTTTTAGCGGGCAGAGCTGCGGGGTCTGGTTGTTCTTCGTCTGGTCCTGTGACGTATGGGAGAAGCACAATGGCGCGTTCACTTATTAGCGTCGCCGCATTGCTGGCAGGGGTGCTGGCTGCCCGCTGCGCCGTGGCGCAGGGATTGGAAATTGGCACACCAGCCGGGCCATGGAATACTGCTGTTTTCACTCCGCCGCCGGTTGGGCCAGCGCCAATTGGATTCGGGATTGCGCCCGGCGCAACCTTTATACCCTCAGCCTTTACCGAAATAGGCTACGACTTAAATCCGAATCAGACCTTCACGAGCCAGAAGGGTTCGGCTTTCATCCGATCCGGCGCCGGCTTCAATGCCAGCTCCGTGACCAATGACACCGTAGCAAACGTCACTGCCAGCGGCAGCGTCCTCGATTATTTCAACGATGGCGTCTACGATCCCCTGCGGTTTGCTGGAGCCGTTAAAGGTAATGTATCCTATCTGGTGCAGCCTGGCGTGACCGTCTCTTCCGGCGCGTTCATCAACTACGATGGCCAGAACATCTTCAAAACCCAAACTGCGGGAGCCAATATCGAGCTTGGCTATCGCGACGCACTCATCGCCACCGTTTTGAGCGGACGCTTTCTTGACGTGCAATACTCAGACGATGCTGTGCCAGCCGCTCTGATTTCGCCGCTTTTTCTCACCTCGGCCTTCAACTACAACCGCAGCGATGGAACGTGGACAGCACTGATCGGCCCCAACTGGCGCGCGGCACCCTATGTGGAGTTCAGCGGCGGGCGTGTCGACTACACCGATCAGCCCAACCCCGCGCTTCTCAATCGCAGTGCCGACGATTTCCACGCCAAGACGGGCGTCCGGCTAACCATTTCTCCTGAGTTCGTGACGGATGTAGGCTGGCGCTACAATGAACGCGATACGGAAGACCGCCGCGTGCCCGCTTATAGCTCCAACTTCTTCGACGGCAGCTTTACTTGGCGGCCCTCGCCCTTCTTCTTCTTTTCGGGCTCCGTGGAAAGGATTATCGGCGAGCCGACCACAGCCTTGGCAATCATGTCCGATATCCGCTCATATAGCCTAAAGGCGACCTATCTTCCTGTGCCGGGCGTGACCGTTACTGCGGCTGGGGGATGGCAGATCGTTAAAGAAATCGGGGCCGGACTACAATATCACGCGCCATTTGCCGAAGGCCAGGTTGCTTGGGACTACAACAACCACACTCAGTTCTACACAACAGTTCGCTACCAGGATTACGATATTGACTGGCAGTATCAGGAATTCAACGAAGTCCGCGTAATGGCGGGTGTGCGGATCGTGCCGGATGGCCAGGATCTCCTTACGGGCGAAAGTCTGGATAGTCTCGTGGCCAGGCTTGAAAGATACCGTAGCATATCGAATGCGGAGCTTTCTCTTTCCGGTGGTTATTCCTGGTTCGGTTTGCCGGACATGAAGTTCGTCACCATTGTTGGCGGACCCCTTTTCGACGAGGCCCTTGGCCAGGAGAACAATGGAGATGGCGGTCTAAACGGTTGGCGGACCGACTTGCGACTCGCCAATCTTGCCGAAGCCGCGTTGCCGGATGGGCGGCTTGTCAGCTTCGGACTTTCGGGTTTCTTTGCGAACTACCAGGGTACCACGAATTCACGTTGTAATTATAGCCTGACCACCGATTGCGCGATCGTGAACATCGTCGATTTCAATCCGTTTCAAGAGAACAACACGGGCCCCTTCGGAAACCTCAACGTCTCGACCAATCGGAATGTCAATTATTACGGCGTTGCTATCGATGCCCGGCTCGGGTCTTTGGCTGGCAGTCTTAAAGACGGCACAGTGATCGAGGAGCTATCGCCCTTCAAGGTCGGCTTGGCGATGCGCGGAATTAGTGAGACGGCAAAGCTGCTATCCATAGACCCGCTTGTATGCGACCCGGTGAATTACAAGGAAAAGCTGAACACCCACTATTACGGTGGGTATGTCGGGGTTGAAAAGAAAGCTTTCCTCGGCGACGGATGGACCATCGGCGTGGATGCGACCGCCGGTCTCTACTACACGGACACGGAATATCAGGGCCGTTACAGCGGCTACAGCGCCGTAATTCCAATTGGATATGTCCAGGAGTACGGCATGGTTGATAGTAGCCTCGATAGAGGTTCGTTCATAGGAACCGTGCGTTTGGACGTCGGCCAGCAACTGGGTTGGGGAAAATTTGGGATATTTGGACAAGGCGAGTATCTGAGCTATGTCCCGGGTATAGCCTATAACAACAACGATCTGGCAGGCGGGCCACCTTGGGGCATTGTAGGCACGCAGGCCGGCACGCGCATCAAATCTGACGATGCCTTCAACTTCACTACCGGTATTAACCTGAGCTTCAGGGTCGATTAGAAAGAGCGCGGGCGGGGCGCCGAACGCTTCAAACGCCAGCCCTTTTCATGACGGTGCCCCTTTCGATAAGCTCGCCTTTAAGCACCAGGATTTTCCTTGCCGCCTTTGCATCTGTTGCCTTCTCAAGTCCAAGCATTATGGCGGCGGCATCCACCATCTGCGAAATAGGCTGCCGCACGGTGGTCAACGCGTATGAGGGCCATGATGCATGGGGTATGTCGTCGAACCCGACAATCGAGATGTCCTCAGGAACGCGGAGATTCGAGGCACGGATAGCCTCGATCCCACCGATAGCCATTATGTCGCTGGCGAAGAAGATGCTATCGGGATGCTCGCTGAGGCCGATGAGACGTGCGGTGGCATCGTATCCTGCCGAATAGCTGAAGCCGCCCCCAATCTCATTTGCGTGTAGCGCAATGCCCAGCTGCTCGAAGCGTGAAGTATAGCCTGAAGCGCGATCGAGGTTCGTCGTGACGTCCACTTCTCCTGCGACGAAGGCAGGCCTTCTGTGGCCTGTTCTATACAAGTAATCGGCAACGTCGCGGCCGCTGGCGATGTTGTCGCAACAAACCGCCGCCACTTTCAACCCCGGCACGTAGCGGTTGAAGAGAACGACCGGAATACCTTGATCCATGCAAACACTCGCTGTTCGCGAAGACACGGTTGCGGATGCGATCAGGATAGCGTCGACCTTATATTGAAGGAGCGACGGCATGACATCGTCTACGTCTTTGCCGGGCGGAATCATGAAGAAGAGCACTTGCCGGCCGCTGCCCTGTATCCTTTGCGCAAGCCTCTCTAATACGGCCGGATAAAATGGGTCCGTCAGATTTGCCATCACCACCGCAATGATATTCGTCCGCCTCGTGATGAGGCTGCGGGCTATGACATTCGGCTCGTAGCCGAGGGACTTGGCTGCCTCAATGACGAGTTCTCTTGTTTTGGGATGGATGCTCGCCGTGCTTGTGAAGGCGCGCGAGACCGTAGACTGCGAAAGACCGAGTCGCTTTGCAACTTCTTGCGCTGTTATGCCCCCCGGGGCCCCAGCCCTTTTTGCGCCCTTGCTAGACATCTAGAATGCTCCGGCCATGCCGCTCAGATATCTAGCCCAAATATCAGTCATCGTTCGTCCCCCCACTTCCCTGGTATTCTATATTCCAAAGTTGCCCCTCCCGCCATCCAAGACACCATTGCGTCACTCCTAGGAAGGGCTGCTATCGAACAGGCTAGCGGAATTTGCATACGAATGCAAAACGGCTTGCCGAAATTGCCAAGGTCAACTACTGTCTTAGCAACAACCCTTGAGACACTTAATGACTCTCAGCCAACTCGTTCAGGGAATTATCGGGGGCCTCGCGATTGGCTGCATTTACAGCCTTATAGCCCTCGGCATTACTATGATTATCAGGGCGACCGAAATCCTTCATTTCGCTCAGGGCGAGCTCATGATGATCGGGTCGATGGCGGGGCTGTCCGCCATGAGGGCGGCAGACCTGCCATTTTTCGCAGTTTTGATCATTGGTATGATTGGCGGGGGGGTCGCGGCCGTCGTTATTGAGCTTTCGATCTATCGAACACTTCGATCTTTGCGCGTGCCATTGATTAACGTCGTCGTTTCTACCCTGGGTGTCTCGCTTATTCTGCAAAACGCCGCCCGCTTGATATGGGGTTCTGAGCCCCTGCGCTATCCCAGCCTTTTCGCAATTCGCGGCGTGCAAATCGGCGGTTTCGCCATCTCTCCGCAGCTCATTTGGATCGTCCTTCTTGGATTTGCCATGATGGCATCCCTTCAGTTGTTTTTCCGCTACACGCGCCTCGGCATTGCGATGCAGGCGGCCGCGCAGGATCCGGAGGCTGCGCTCCTGATGGGGGTCAGCGTAAAAAAAACGACCACATTCACTTTTCTGATTGCGGGTGTGATGGCGGGGGCGGCGGGCGTGCTGCTCGGCTCCCTATTCTTTGCCTCTTTCAACATGGGCTTTTTGACCGGCATTAAAGCATTCGTAGCCGCAACGCTTGGAGGCTTGGGAAGCCTGACCGGGGCGATGCTCGGGGGCATCCTCTTCGGTCTGATCGAGACGTTTTCAGGGGTACTGATTTCGACGGCATACAAGGATGCGGTGGGGATGATACTTCTGATTGCGATCCTGTTATTGGCTCCGTCGGGCCTTTTCGTGCGTTCAGGCCGCAGGATTTAGCATGCGCCTATGAAATCCGCTGCGCTCAAATTGCTTGTAATAGCGGTCCTCGCCGCCGTGCCATTCATTCAAAGTAACAGCTATTGGGTCCATGTCTTTGGTGTAGCCTTGGTAGGGGTGATACTCGCCCTGGGACTGCAGCTACTGTTGGGCATGACAGGGCTGCTGTCGCTGGGACAAGCGGCATTCTACGGAATCGGCGCTTACGTATCCGCCGCGCTCACTTTCAATTTCGGAGTCCCCTTTCTCATCGCGTTCGCCGCATCCGGTGCCGCAGCCGCGCTCAGCAGTTTGCTGCTTGTCCCCATCGTAAGGCTGAAAGGTTCGAGCCTCGCGGTTGCAACGCTCGGCTTCAACATCATCATCTACCTTATCCTGCTCAATGAAGACTGGGCGACCGGCGGCAGCTTCGGATTTATGAACATCGCCGCGCCGCGCATCTTCGGATATGAATTCGCCTCAGAGCGCGATATGTATTTTCTCTGCCTCTTTGTTGCTGCGGTCGTTTACTTCGCATTCGAGCGGCTTGCTAATTCGCGGTTTGGCCGTGCGCTGAAAGCTATGTCTCAGGATGAAGACGCCGCCCGCTCCTGTGGCATCTCCCTCAATCTTTACAAAAGCAAATGCTTCCTCGTTGCGGCCTTTACAGCGGGTATCGCTGGCTCTCTCTACGCGCACCACGCACGATATTTGAGCCCCAACGATTTTGCCTTCGATAAATCGATCGATATCCTCATCATGGTGGTTATTGGCGGCCTTGGCAGCCTGCCGGGTGCGGTAATCGGCGCTTTCATCGTCGTCCTGATGCCAGAATACTTACGCTCCTCCGGGGAGCTGCGGCTGATAATCTTCGGGATACTCGTCGTCGTGTTGATGGGCTTTAGCCGAGGAGGCGTGGCCGGACTGGTATCCGCGGCTGTGAACTGGATTGCAGGCCCGCGCTTCGCGGTGATGCCGGGCGATTCGTTCTTTTCAAAAGGGAAACGATGACCCCGCTCTTGCGAACGGATGACCTGACTTGCCGTTTCGGAGGCTTGACTGCCCTGAGCGCGGTAAGCCTCACCGTCCAAGCGGGGCAGGTTCACGGCATAATCGGCCCCAATGGTGCAGGAAAGACCACATTTCTAAACGTGATTTCGGGTCACATTCGGCAAACAAGCGGTTCGATCTCATTCGATGGCCGTGACCTTGGTTCTCTCCCTGCGGATCGTCGCGCCGTACTCGGCATCCGGCGCACGTTCCAAAACCTCCGGCTCTTTCAAGAGATGACCGCGATCGAGAACGTCATGGTCGGCCTCCACGCTGACAGCCGAAGCGAGATCCTGCACTCCTTGCTCCGAACCAGAAAACAGAGAGCCGAGGAATTCGACATAGCGAAGAAGGCCATGGAAGCCCTCGACTTCGTTAGCCTCGCGGACGCAGCCGGCTCGGTCGCCGAAAGCTTGCCCTATGGACACCAAAGGCTGCTTGAAATCGCGCGTGCTTTTGTGGCGAGACCAAAGCTCCTGCTTCTGGATGAACCCGCGGCCGGCTTGAATACGATCGAAGCGCGCCGGATGGTGGGGCTGATTAGGAGAATCCAGGCCGCCGGAGTAACCGTCATCCTGGTCGAGCATCACATGGAAGTTGTGATGAAGGCCTGCGACCACATCACCGTTCTGAATTATGGCAAGATGCTCGCAGGCGGAAGCCCGAGCTACATCCGCGATCACGCCGGAGTTATCGAAGCGTATCTAGGTAAGAAAGCAAACACACGGACGAAGCAGCGCAAAACCGCGAAGGTCGACCATGCTTCGTCTTGAGAACGTGCATGTGCGGTATGGACAGGTTCCGGCGTTGCGCGGCCTCAATCTCGATGTTGACGAGGGTGAGATCGTTGCTCTTATCGGGGCGAATGGCGCCGGCAAATCCACAACGCTGAAGGCAATCTCTGGACTGATATCACCATCGGAGGGCCGGATAAAGCTGAGGGGCGAGCCGCTTAACGGGCTGAGGCCCGAACAGCTTGTCGGCCTCGGAATCATACACGTACCTGAGGGGCGCCGGATCTTTCCGCGCCTCACCGTCGAAGAAAACCTGAAAATGGGAGCCTATTCCTCCCGTGCCCGCGCAGGAGAAAAGCAGGCACGCGACCGCGTCTTCGATCTGTTTCCGCGCCTTGCGGAGCGCCGCAAGCAAGCGGGTGCCTCGCTCAGCGGCGGAGAACAGCAAATGCTAGCGTTCGGGCGTGCGATCATGGCCCAACCCGCGCTCTTGCTGCTCGACGAGCCATCGCTTGGCCTTGCTCCTATCATGGTCGAGGAAGTCGCTTCTGCGATTGAGCGCTTTCATCAAGACGGCGCCACCATTCTACTGGTCGAGCAGAATGCTGAGCTTGCTCTCAGTCTCGCGTCTCGCGGCTTCGTCATCGAGACGGGGCGCATCGTACTAAGTGGCACCGGAACACAACTCCTGGAAAATCCCAAGGTCTGGGCGAGCTACCTTGGCCAGGAAGACTGGGAGACTGAAGGGCAATCATCACCCGAATTATCGCATGGAAACTAGTGAGGCAATCAAGAGAGGTGACGCATGAGTAAGTCGAAACGGAAATTCCTATTAGTGCGGCTGTTCGCGGGCGCGATGATGTTTGGGCCGGGGTTCGCCGCCCAGGCAGATACAATCAAGATCGGGGTCTTCGGCCCGATGAGCGGCGATGCGGCAGCGCACGGCGAAGCTGAGCGCCAAGCCGTTGATCTGGTGGTAAAGGAAAAGAATGCGGCGGGTGGCATTCGGGGAAAGCAGATCGAAGTCGTCTACGCCGACGACGCAGGCAAGCCGGAAGAAGCAGTGAATGTCGCCAAGCGCCTTACCGCGCGAGACGAGGTGTCGATTTTGATCGGCAGCATCAGCAGCCCCGCTAGCCTCGCAGCATCCCAGGTCGCGGCACAATCGCAGACCGCGCAGATTGTAGTGTCGGGGACGGCGCAGAAAATAACGACGCAGGGAAACAAATGGGTGTTCCGCTCGCCCGTCCCGGACACCAAGCTCGCCGGGGATCTCGCAACCTTCATTCATGAGAAGTTCCCCAATGTCAAAAAAATCGCCTTCCTCTATGTGAATGACGATTTTGGCCGCGGAGGCTTCGAAGCCTTTAAGGCAGGCGGAAAGCAGTACGGCTTGGAGATTGTCGACGAGGAACGCTACGCGCGTGGCGACCTGGATTTTACGGCTCAGCTTGGCCGCATCAAAGCAAGTGGCGCCCAAGCGCTTGTGGAGTGGTCCCGCTACACTGAAGGAGCGTTGGTCGCGAAGCAGTTTGAACAGATGGATATGAAGATGCCGCGGTTCGGCTCAGACGGCGTCGCCATACCGAAATATGTCGAGCTTGGTGGGGACGCCGTTAACGGCGTTTTCTACATGACCCACTACAGCAGTGCGACTGCGAGCGGCATCCCTGCTGCGCAAACCTTCATTGAGAAATTCAAGAAGGCCTACGGCAAACTGCCGAATGCGTACAACGCGGAAGCCTACGATGCGATCACGATGGCCTTGCTCGCGATTCAAAATGCTGGAAGCGAAAACCACGAAGCCATTCGCGATGCTCTCAGCAAAGTCAGTTTCGACAGCGTGCGCGGACCCTTTAAGTTCGATAGCAAGGGCGATCCGCTTCTCGTCACTCATGTCGTAAAAATTGTTAATGGCAAGGAGACAAACGGGCGGGACATTCCAGTGCAGAACTAAGGCTAACCTGATTTGCGGCAATATTCTGCACCCCTGCTAATTGCCGCACTTCTCCTCACAGAGATAAGGAACGCCCCTCCTACGGCCTGGACGGCAAATTTGTCTCCCGCATCGATGGAAGGGTTAGGACGAGCGCATCTTGATTCACACTCAGGCGGCTTGATCCGGCTGGGAATCCAAAAATCGTAAGAGGTCCAACATGGGTATCAAAGTCATCAAATCCGGCATCCCCCAACCACTCGCCAACTATTCAGAGGCTTCTCAAGCTGGCGATCTCACTTTTGCCGCGGGCCAGCTCGCAAGCGACTGGAAGAACGGCGTGCCGGCCGAGGCGCGCAAACATCCAAATTTCCCGTTCTACGGCTCGGACATAAAGTTGCAGACTGAATTCATCCTCAAGAACTGCGAAAGCACATTCAAAGCGGCAGGCACCTCATTAGACAATGTCGTAAAGGCGCAGGTTTTCCTGATGGACTTGAACGACTTCGCCGCTTTCGACGAGGTTTGGCGCAAGTACTTTAAGTCCCCTCCGCCGAGAACGACCATCGGTACAACCGGGCTTCTTGTGAAAGATACTCTGGTTGAAATCGATTTGATCGCCGCCATGCCGGGCACCCCTTTGGAGGTAATTAAATCTGGGGCGCCGACGCCGCTCGCGAACTACTCCGAGGCGATTCGCGTTGGAGATCTCATCTTCGCAGCGGGTCAGCTTGCAAGCGATTTCAAGACGGGCGTTCCCGCTGAAGTCAGGCGAGGTGAAAACTTCCCCTTCTATGGATCGGACATCCAGCTTCAGACAGAATTCATTTTGCAAAACCTCAAGCAAACTTTCGAAGTTGCGGGAAGCTCCCTCGATAACGTCGTGAAGGCCCAGGTCTTCCTCACAAACCTCAACGATTTTGCTGGCTTTGACCAGGTTTGGAAGCGCTACTTCAAGGTTCCGCCGCCACGCGCGACGGTGGGAACAACCGGACTGCTCGTCAAGGACACGTTGGTCGAAATCGACCTGATCGGGTATGTAAATCGCCCTGGCCTAAAGCACGAAGTTATCCAGTCGAACGCACCGCGGCCGCTTGCCAACTACTCCGAGGCATTTACTCTCGGCGACTACGTTTTCGCCGCCGGCCAGATTGCGAGCGATTACAAAACAGGAGTTCCGGCAGAGGCGCGCAAGCATCCAAACTTCCCTTATTACAACTCGGACATAAAGCTTCAGACAGCTTACATTCTGAACAATCTGAAGCAGACATTCGAGGCCGCGGGCGGTTCGCTCGATAACGTGGTGAAGGCTCAGGTGTTCATGACCGACCTGAAAAACTTCGCCGCCTTCGACGAGGTTTGGAAAGAGTTCTTCAAGGTTCCACCGCCACGGACGACCGTGGGCACCACTGGTCTTTTGGTCAGGGACTGCCTCGTTGAGATCGACTTGATCGCTACTCGCTAAATTTCTACCGTGGAAAGGGACTGATCGCGGAAGGTGCTCGTCGTTCATCCGTAGTCTGCCGCGAGGTTTCTGAGCTCATCGGGCGCCGTGATCGTTTGTGAGTGCATAACAGTAAGATCAAAGAGATCGGCGTGCGGACACCCTTCGTCCGGCCGGTCTCTCGCGGCCTCTTGCATGTTGAAGCCGAGGTGAGCAATTAGACGGCGTGCGCATTCGCTACTTTATTGACGCCTCAACGGAAAGATAGACATGGGCAACTCGGGCAGCCGCTTCGTTTGGTACGAGCTCGCGACAAGCGACGTGGAAAGTGCCAAGGCATTCTATGCCGGCGTCGTGGGTTGGGGCACTGCGGAAATGCCCGGTTCGGTCTATACCCAATTTACCGCCGGAGATGCGCCCGTTGCCGGGCTGATGAAACTGACGCCGAATGCGAGGAGAGCCGGGGCACTTCCCCAATGGATCGGATTTGTCGGAGTGGAGGACGTGGACGTTGCCGCCGGCCGGGTCCAGCGGCTTGGCGGTACAGTCCTAGTTCCGCCCGCAAATGTTCCCAACATCACCCGATTCTCGGTCATCGCGGATCCGCAAGGGGCACCGCTTGCTTTGGTCAAGACACCCGAACGCGACCGCGAGCGGCCAGTGCAGCCAGGTGCACCGGGACGCGTGGGCTGGCATGAACTTCTTGCCACCGACTGGGAGAGGGCGTTCACTTTCTACGGCGACCTGTTCGGTTGGCAAAAAGGGAACGCCGATGTCAACTCGATGGGGACCTACCAGGAGTTCTCCGCCGGAGCTGAGGCGATCGGCGGAATGTGGACTTCGGCGTCGTTATCGGCTGCTTGGCTGTACTATTTAAATGTCAGCGACATCGTGACGGCAGCCAAACGCGTCGAAGCCAGTGGCGGCCGAATTACCTATGGCCCGGTCGCAGTGCCGGGCGGCTCCCGGGTCGCTCACTGCATTGATCCTGAAGGTGCCGTGTTCGGTTTGATCCACTGGCGTGTCCAGGTCGCCGTTGCATGCTACGCCCCGCGAGATGCTTCGAATAGGCCGCCAACGCGGCAGCCGGGCAAAGGCGGAAAATCGGGCCGATTGCCATAGACCTGCTGCGCAGCGCTGGACCCGGTACTGTAGCGAAGCTCACGAGTCTGAAGCCCTTGTTGTCATGCCGCGGCCTAGAGCAAATTGGCCAACCGGGCCCTCTATGTGAAAGGCGATCCCCGTCATCTTTGCGAATTGATCGATATTTGCGAGACCAATTGCGCAGCCGCCCAGTCCCATCCCGGTTGCCATCAGGTAGAGCGTTTGACTAAGTACGCCAACGTCTTTGAGGATGAGAGAATAGGCGACGGAGCTATACTTCCATGAAATCCGGCCAAAGCGCGCCGCGATTGTAATAAGGACCTGGGGCGCTTTGGCTACACCCATCGAGGTGGCGGCGCCCATTAATAGGGTTCTGACCTCATTTGCAGGAACATCGATCGGGACGAGTGCGTGAGCATCGGCATCGTAATGATAGAAACCCGCGGGAATGCCTTCGCAGATGTTGACTGCCAGATAGAGTTCTAGCTCCCAGCTGGCGCCTGCTGACGGATAGGGCCGCGCCGCCTCAGGACCATTACCGGCGGAACTAATCTCGCCGCTTGACTGCGGCAGGATTCGCGCTGCTCCGTCGAGAAATCTTGAAAGCTCGGCAAGCGTGATTGGCTGCCGGTCATCGAAGTCGCGCGTGGAATGACGGTCCTGCAGGAGTTTGGCGACGGGATTGGCCGGGCCGCTTGTCTCAAGAAATGTGCAAAGATCTATTTGCTTCCCCGGCCAAGAGGACCGCACAGCCGGCAAAGGGGGAATTATCCCGCTGTGGGGATAAACTCCGCCGATGGGATTGGCATGGCGGCCTTCTGTACTGCGTGTATGGAACAAAAGATCATGAAAGTCCCAAAGCGCTAGACTGTAATCGCCTTCGGCGAGGCGCAGGTTCGCTTCCCCCAGCTTATCGGTCTTAAAAAGGATTTGGGAGTCCACCAGCAAGGCGAGAAATTCAATTCCAGGAAAACCGTCCCGCCGCCGGAGTTGTCTGACATGTTGAGGGCTCGACAGCAATGTGAGAAGGCTCACCAGTTTAGGATCACGGATGCTGAATAGTGCGCCGGCCAAGGGCAATTCCAGCACCATCTCGTTTCCACGGGGGCGCATATAGGCAAACCGTGACAGAACAAGCATGTCGCCATCGGCCAGTTCGGGCATCTGCGGCCAGTAACCGAGAACCTGCGGCTCGATGGTCGCAAGTTCTCCGCCGCTTTCTGTGCGATCGACCTTGTACTCCAACAAACCATGACCGGCTAGGCGGCGCACCAAGAGCTCAAACGCCTTGTCGCGATTTGCGCTTCCGGAGACAAAAGAACTAAGTGGCAGCCCAGTCCGCAGTTCTGCGAGGCGTTCCCCCCCTCCGGCGCCCAGAGTGCCTAAGCTGATGGAATAATCTTCGAATAAGACCGCAATCGCTCCGTTCGCGTGCACATCCAACCTGACCCAATCCGCAAGCCGGACTGAAATCCGCGTGGATGCGGTCCGCCGCCGTGGCTTTACTTCCGCAGGGCGCAAGCGAAAAGCCCTTAGGTATGAGGGAAAATCGGGTTGAGCTCGTCTTCGTTGAGGGGCCGCTCACGCCAGCCGAGCTTCACCGGAACATCATAAAGGCGTCCAGGCCCAAAGCGGCGATAGAAATGCCGCAACCCTGGAACAATCACTCTGACGACGGGCACCTCTATGTCGGGGCGTGTTTGATCGAGGACGAGGAAATCAAGGCCTTGCTGCTCAGCAACGCGCACGCAGGCCCTAACCTGCTCGTGGGTCTCGAGGCGGCCGAACTTCGAGTCGAACTCGGATTCTACCGCTAAATCATCGCTTGGCGACAAATAGGGATAATCGGCAAGGCGCAAGGGGGTGATGCCGTCCAGGCTTTCTTCGTTTCTCGAACCCCCACTTATAAGTTCCATGGACATGAATTGGTTCAATTCGGTCAGCGTCCGCAACATCGCGATGCGCGCATCGAAATGCGCTCCCGAACCGAACTCGATGAATTCCTTGCCGTCGTCCACCCAATGCAATATGGCCACGAAGGTCGGGATCTGGAGATCGCTCGTAATGTCCAGAACCCAAAGACGGCGCCCTGTTTCGGTCAACTGAGTTTGCAGATCGCGTACGTAGGAGTCTTCAAACCTAGCGAGGTCGACTGCCGGACGCTGGAGCCGGTTGTACCACCAGATCGCGTAGGCATCCCGTTCCACGAGCTCGAGGAACCCCTGCACAATTGCTTCCTCAAGCGTGTTGCCTGCCGCGCAACCATTCAAATCCGCATGAAAGGGCACGACCTGACCAGCATAGTAAAAATACAAAATGCTAGTTGGAAGATATCTGAAACGTTTGTCGCGCAGGGACCAGACGGGCGACCATTCCATCTCGGTCTCTGTATCGAAGAGGTAGGGGCTTATCGGCTCGTCCTCGGGGCCGGGCATATCAGAGAGCCCGCTCTGATACTGCTGCTCACTGAACAGTAAGACGTCGTTCGGAGGAATAGCATCGCCCTTCGAAAAGTCCATGAACCGTCGCGTGATCCGGACCTCGTCGCCCTGGAACACTCCGGAATAGCGTTCCATCGCCTCCATAAGCGCGCTGGCCTCTCCCTGCTCGGCTGTACTGCCCTTCCCGAAGCTGGCGCCCTCCAATGCGCCTCTGAGTTCGTGGACGGTTCTAGCGGGCGCCGAGAAATTGTGCTTGGCGAAGTAGGACGTGTTCAGCGGCAGGTCCACTTCGATCCGCTCCAGACGCGATACCACGCCGGTGAGAGGGCTGATGTGCTTCCGGTAACGGGCAACCGTAGCCCGAGGAGACATGGTGCGATACCCGCCGCTGGTCATAACCGGCCGGCCGCCACTCTTCAATTCGATCGGTGTTGGTGAGCGGCCCGGGTCCCGAAATTCTTCCGCCCCGCATGCCGAACACTGGGGGCGGCGGGCCACATAGTGCCTCGCAGTTGCCGAGCCGGTTAGATCGAGGCTTACAATGTTGTTGCTCAAATCCGTGCGGAAGCCGGTGGCAATTGCCTTCGCGATTTCGATCGCCGCCAGCTGGATGCCGCCTTGTCCGACCGTATGCTGGGCCAGAGGAGACACAGTGAGGAGGCGGGCCTCACTGCGGTTGAGCATTCCCCGGACCTCACGGTTCCGTTTCATCCGATCTGCAATGCATACCCAGCAGGCGCCCTTACCTGGGCTGAGAACCGGACCCACCAAAGGAAATATGCCGGAAGGCTGAACGAGGATCCAAGGCGAGCCGTCCGAGAGATGCCTCCGGTTTAAATTTGCCAGCGGCTCATCGAGGTAGTCGCTGACCAGCGTGACTGTGAGATCGGGGGACCGCTTCACGACGCGGGCGCCCAATTCACTCAAGGCGGCGCTCAGTTCCGGTTCCCCGTCGACTCCGATTGCTTGAACCCGCACGCGGCACTGCTCAAGATTTTTCTCTGCGGTTTCCGGCGGCAATCCCAAACTTGCCCAATAGGCAGCTGCGGTGCCATTCGTGGATTTCGATTTCGGGACAACGTAGTCGCGATCGAGCAAACGCTTCAGTGCTTCGTCTATTTGGTCAGCGGGAAAATATTGCTCCAGCACGCTCACGAGATCCCCGGCGCTGTAGCCACCTTCGGCAATCAAAGCGGCGATCGCACAATAAAGTGTGCCATGAAGAAGAAACTTCCGATCCTCCGAATAGAGGCAGAGGGAATCGGATGACAGCGCATAAACCGTGAAATTCGGCGCGAATTGCAGAACTTCACTGCCATCACGTGATGCGAAGTTGTCTAGATGTTCGCCTGTCATAGGGCTCAGCATGCCTTCCTTGGCTCCGGAGAAAGGGTCCTGCCCCGGCAGCCAGAAATCTGTATTTCATCTCCTGCGCGAGGACTTCGGGGACAGCTGCGGTGCGGCGTGAACTCCAGCCTGTCGCGCGGGCCACACACTAGCGTTCGCCCCACTCGCAAACAAGGGACAAAAAAGGCCGGACTGAAAGTCAATCCGGCCCTGCAAATTGCGTCTTTTACGCAATCAAAGGGTGCTCAGCACCACGGGCGGCAACCACCCCACGACAGACACCAGGCGCATCCGCCGCATCCGCCCCATCCGCATCCGCGGCCACATCCTCGGCCACATCCGCGTCCGCAGCCACGGCCGCATCCGCGGCCTCCACGGCCACATCCGCGTCCGCCGCCGCAACCCTTGCCGCATCCGCCGCCCTTGACGAGGTGCATGAAGGACCGCGATGCTCCGTCATTTTCCTGATTGAAAACGTGGAACGTCGCCAGAGTCACGTCGGAGATTTCCTCTTCACCCAAAGCACTGGCGTGAAGCGGTGCCATACCCGGCGATGGCATGGCGGCTACCGATTCGCTGGTCGCCGTTGCTAAAGATAACCCTGCAATGCCCAAGCCGGCAGCGCCCAAGGCCGACAAAGCCTTCACTGATAGCTTCTTCTTAGATGCTTGCTTCTTTTGCGACATAAAACAGCTCCTCCTTCACCTTCACCTTTACCTTCGCCATCAACGTCCAAAAATTAGCACGTTTTCCAAGCCCTGAATAGGTCATCACTCACAGTTGTTTTTCGCGATAAAACCGGCACTTAATAAATTGTCGTGCTGCTTTATTGCGGTTTCGTGCAGGGGTTGTGCTCTATTTTTCCACGTTCAAAGAAATGGCGTAATGGCGCCATCGGCCGCTGAAACCTGAACTTTAGTGGTAGTGCTGACCGATAGGACGCAGCACGCCCCAGGTGCTTTAAGGCTGACTAGCTCATTGAAGTTGGCCGCCGCTCTACAAGGCAGAAAGCCCTTGCATTAACAAAAGGATTAATGGCTTGACCGCGCTGCCTTTGCTAACGTCGGGCGGAGCTATTTCCGCCGCGCCCTGCAAGTTGCGGGATAGCGCGCTATCTCTTCTCTTCACAATTGCGGTTGGTTGTCCATAAGGCCCCGCCAAGAGCACTAATTTGGGAGGAAATATGAGGATGCAGAGGATTTTCCTCACAGCCGTCTCGGTTCTTCTTTTCCTTGCTACAGCCGCATCGGCACAGGAAACGCTTACGATTGGTTTTACAGCCTCTCAAACAGGAAAGCTCAATAACAACTCTACCGCGCAGATGCGCGGAATCGAACTTTGGCGGGACGAGGTCAATGCCGCGGGCGGCATCAAAGCCGGAGGAAAGACCTACAAGATCAATTTGGTCACCTATGATGACGAGTCGGCCAATACCCGCGTTCAACAACTGTATACCCGGCTCATTGTACAGGACAAGGCACAGTTCCTGTTCAGCCCCTATTCGTCCGGATTAGTGGCGACGGCAGCAATCATTTCCGAGCAATACGGGAAAGTGATGCTCACCACCGGGGCTGCGGAGGAGAAGACGTACAGGCTAGGCAACAAGAACCTGTTTCAGGTCTATTCGCCAGCGGCCGAATATCTTTCCGGAGCGGTGGCAGCGCTCAAGATGAAGAATCCGAGAGCACGCATCGCCTTCGTCTATGAGGACGACGCCTTCTCCAAGGCTGTGTCACAGGCGACCACGGCAATCGCAAACAAGGCCGGGTTGACTCAGGCGCTTGAAGAATCTTATGCCGGCAGCACTACAGATTTCTCTCCCATTATCAATAAGGTCATTGCAGCGAAGGGTGATGCGCTGCTTGGCGGCGGACACTATGCCGACGGCGCCACACTGGCCAGGCAACTCTACGATCAGAAAGCGGGCCTCAAATGGGTCACGCTGCTCGTGGCGCCAGACAGTCCGAACTTTGCCAAGCTCGGTGATGCCGCCGCCGGTATTTCCGTGCCGTCGCAATGGGAACCACAGGTAACCTTCAAGCCGGACTTCGGCCCGACTGCTCAGCAGTTCACCAAGACGTTCAGTGACAAGTTCAAAATAGAACCCGGCTATCACGCGGCGGGAGGCTACGCGGCGGGGATAATTCTGCAGCACGCGATCGAGCAGGCGGGCTCCATTGACCAAACCAAGGTCGCCGAACAGCTCAACAAGATGGATGTGACCACCTTGTTTGGCCGCACGAAGTTCTCGACCGATCCGAAGGAACATGGGCTTCAAATCGGCCACGAAATGGTGCTCGCCCAGTGGCAAAAGAAGAATGGTGAGTTGGTTAAGGAAGTGATCTGGCCGCTGTCCGCGAAAACAGCGGATATAATGTACTGAGCGTTGGTGAGATGGCGAGTGTGGTGGCATCTCGGGCCCCTGCCTTCTGTGGCACATGAACGGCATTCTTGCATCCGTCGTTGACGGCGTGCTGGTCGGGTCCGTCTATGGCTTGGCGGCCATGGGGCTGACCCTGATTTGGGGCGTTATGAAAGTGATCAATCTCGCCCACGGCGCCATCATCGTCTACGGCATGTTCCTTTTGTATGCGAGCGCTTCCCTGCTTGGCGTGCCCGCCTATGCAGCCATCCCGGCTGCGATCGTGCTCGGCTTCATTCTTGGAGTAGCGCTCTATTGGGTAGCCGTGCATCGTATGATTGGCCGGGCAGAGCTGATGAGTCTCCTTGCGACATTTGCCGTAAATATGATCTTGATCGGGATCGGCACCGCGCTCTGGAGCACAAGCCCTTACAATGTTCCAATCCGCGTTAGCGGCATTACGGCAGGACAATACACCTTCACCGGCACGCACATCATAGCCGCCATTGTGGCCATGATTATTGCTGCCCTTCTGTATCTCCTTCTCTACCGCACCCGCACCGGAAAGGCGATGCGAGCCGTGGCTAACAACCGCGAGGCGGCCGAGCTTACGGGCATACCCACGGCGCGTGTGCTCTCGATGGCGTTTGGACTTGGCGTGGCGCTAGCCGCCGTCTCGGGCACGCTGATTGCGACGCTCTTTCCCTTCACGGTTCTTTCCGGTGAAGCTTATCAGCTCAAAAGCTTCGTCGTGACCGTGCTAGGCGGTCTGGGCAACCCCGCAGGTGCGCTTCTTGGCGGCATCGCTCTTGGATTGATCGAAGGGCTTGCCACGCCATTCATGCCGGTGAGTTGGATCCCGATCATCGAGTTCGGCCTCTTCGTGCTTTGCCTTATCGCCTTTCCCCGCGGCATCTTTTCCTTCGCGCGGGCTTAGCACGTGTGGCGCCGTCCATTTCCCTGGCTGGTCATCATAGCCTGTGTGCTGATCGTTGCGGTTCCCTTTTGGCAGAACGACGTCGAACTGCGTGAGAGTCTGCTTCTTGCGGCGGTTTATGTGGTCCTTGCCAGCAACCTCAACCTGATGATCGGCTATGCCGGCTACGTAAACTTCGGCAATATCGTTTTCTTTGGGTTGGGCGGCTATGTGTGTCTTAACCTTGTAAACGACTGGGGCTGGAACGTTGTGCCAGCGGCGCTCTTCGCCGGAGTCGCAGTCAGCGCCCTGGTTTTGCTCTTCGGGGCTGGAATCCTTCGCTTGCGGGGCGCCTTCTTCGCGCTTGCAACCATCGGCGTAAATGAGGCTGTCCGCCAACTCGTCAACAATTTCGAGCCTTGGGGCGGCGCCACCGGCATCTATCTATCCTTTGACGCTTACGGCCCATTGGGCGGACCAATGCAAGCGCTGTGGATATCCTATGGGCTGATCGTGGCGGCGATGGCCGCTTCGCTTTTGCTCAGCAGCGCGATCAAAAACTCGAAGTTCGGGCTTGGCCTCATGGCGATCGGCCAGAACGAAGACGCAGCCGCCGTCCTTGGTGTGCGCACGCCGCGCTTCAAGGCGATGATTTACAGCGTGTCCGCCTTCCTGCCAGCGGTCACAGGCGGGCTCTATTTCTTCAAAAGCGGCATTATTGAACCGGGCAGCGCTTTCAATCTGTCGACCTCAATCGAAGTGATTGTGATGGTGATGCTGGGCGGCCAGGGCACGGTGATAGGCCCGGCCGCCGGAGCATTCCTTTACGAGGAGCTGCGTGGGTTCCTTCTGACCGCTGGCGATCTCTCACAGTTCCAGCTCGTAATTGCCGGCGCGCTCCTGCTGCTTGTGGTTCAGTTCCTACCCAGCGGCTTGATGGGTCTCGTCTATCGCCTTGTTCCGGCAGCGCGGAGGCTGCTCGAATGACCCCGCTTCTCGAAGTCTGTGATGTCAGCAAGCGCTTCGGTGGCCTGCAAGCCGTGGGTGGCGTTAGTTTCACGCTCAAAAAGGGCGAGATCCTCGGCCTTATCGGGCCAAATGGGGCCGGAAAATCGACCCTATTCAACCTGATCAATGGCGTACATCGCCCAGACACCGGGCGAGTGTTTTTCGCTGGCCGGGACATAACGCGGTGGAAGTCCTATGATGTCGCCAGGCATGGCCTAGCCCGGGCGCATCAGATCGTGCAGCCTCTGGCGGGACTGACAGTCCTTGAGAATTGCACCGCCGGCGCCTGTTTCGGACGCCACGATCTGGCACTTGCGGAGGCAAGGGATGCCGCGCGGGAAGCAGCTTGCATGGTTGGCTTGGAGGATAGATTGCAATCGCTAGCCGGCTCCCTGACCACAGCCGGCAAAAAACGCCTTGAGCTGGCGCGCGCCCTTGCGGCGGATCCTCTGCTCCTGATGCTTGACGAGGTGTTGGCTGGGCTAAACCCGACCGAAATTGAGCGCATGATCGAGACAGTCCTTTCGATCCGAGCCCGAGGCATTTCAATCCTGATGATTGAGCATGTGATGCGCGCCATCATGAGCCTATCGGATCGTATCATAGTGCTCAACCTCGGCGCCCTGCTGGCGGAAGGACGCCCGCAAGAAGTCGCAAACAACCCGAAGGTGATCACTGCCTATCTGGGAGATCCAGGCCTCATGGCTGAAGCGGAGAAAAGGGCGTGACCGAGACCCTGCTCCAGGTTGAAGGCATCGAGGCAGGCTATAGCGGCGTTCAAGTGCTGTGGGGGATCTCCCTCGCCGTGGCACGTGGGACCATGACGGCTCTTGTCGGTGCCAACGGGGCCGGGAAGACTACAAGTCTTCGCGCGATCGCTGGGAGCATCCCAGTACGTAGCGGGAGGGTTATCTTCGAAGGCGCCGACGTTACCCGCCTCCCGCCCCATGCCAAAACGGCGCTCGGGCTGGTGCTTGTGCCGGAAGGCCGGCAATTGTTCACCACCATGACCGTCGAAGAAAATCTGGAAATGGGCGCCTATTCTCCCCGCGCCCGGGCACGATTTACTCAGCAACTCGATTACGTATACGCGATGTTTCCACTCCTGAAGGAGCGCCGCTATCAAAAAGCGGGCACGTTTTCAGGCGGCGAGCAGCAGATGCTCGCCATCGCCCGGGGCCTGATGTCCCTTCCAGACGTTCTGATAATCGATGAACTTTCGCTAGGGCTCGCCCCGGTCGTTGTGCAGCAACTCGTGCATACGTTAAAGGCGTTGAAGGCCGAGGGCGTTACCATCCTGCTGGTAGAACAGAACGTCCATCTCGCGCTGGCTCTAAGCGACTACGCCTATGTAATCGCGGACGGTCGCCCGTTCTGCGAAGGTGCAGCCGGAAAGGTTGCCGCCATGCCAGAGATCCGCCAAGCCTATCTCGGGCTCTAGTAGCGCTTCCGCTTGCCGCGGGGACAATCCTTGCCCGGAGTCAAGCCTCAGCGGCTGAGCGGAACTTTCGGGATGAGCGCAGTAGGTGTCCGGTCGGGCTCTCCGTCGTTCTCGGTATCCTCCGTCTTCAACGGCACCTTGCTCTCGATGACCTCGAACGACAGTGCCTTTGCACCCTCCTTCTCGACCACGACAACCCGAACCGTTCCGCCGCCTTCAAGCTTGCCGAACAGCAGCTCTTCCGCCAGCGGCTTCTTGATGTGTTCCTGGATCACCCTCGCGAGGGGCCGTGCTCCATAGAGCTCGTCGTAGCCGTGATCGGCAATCCAATCCATTGCCTCAGGCGACAACTCGATCATCACATTGCGATCTGCGAGCTGCGCCTCAAGCTGGAAGACGAATTTCTCGACTACCTTGCTGATCATCGCCCGTGACAGCCTTGCGAATGCGATCACAGCGTCGAGGCGGTTGCGGAATTCAGGCGTGAACATGCGTTTGATCGCCTCTTCGTCTTCGCCGTGACGCTGCGTGCCGCCAAAGCCGATCGCAGCCCTCGCCATCTCGGCTGCACCCGCATTCGTCGTCATGATCAGGATCACATTGCGGAAGTCGACCTGCTTGCCATTATGGTCCGTCAACTTGCCGTGATCCATCACCTGCAGGAGGACATTGAACAGGTCCGGATGCGCCTTTTCGATTTCATCGAGGAGCAAGACGCAATGGGGATTTTGATCGACGCCGTCAGTTAGAAGGCCTCCCTGATCGAAGCCGACATATCCCGGGGGCGCACCAATCAGCCGCGATATGGTGTGCCGTTCCATATATTCCGACATGTCGAAGCGCAGGATCTGAACCCCGAGAAGGCTGGCCAGCTGGCGGGCAACTTCGGTCTTGCCGACGCCGGTCGGACCCGAAAAGAGGTAGCAGCCAATCGGCTTCTCCGGATCGCGCAGACCAGCCCGCGCAAGCTTGATCGCCGCCGATAGGGCATGGATCGCCTGATCCTGCCCGAAAACGACGCGCTTCAGATCGTTTTCAAGATTGCGCAGAAGCTCAGTATCGGATTTTGAGACCGTCTTCGGCGGAATTCGCGCCATCGTAGCGACGGTTGCCTCGACTTCCTTCACGCCGATCGTCCGTTTCCGCTTCGAGGGCGGCAACAGCATCTGCGAGGCGCCGGTTTCGTCGATAACGTCGATGGCCTTGTCCGGGAGCTTGCGGTCGTGAATGTACTTGGCCGCCAGCTCGACAGCGGACTTGATGGCCTGGTTCGTGTATTTGATATTATGGAAGTCCTCGAAATAGGGCTTGAGGCCTTTCATAATCTCGATCGCGTCCTCAACAGTGGGTTCGGTGACGTCGATCTTCTGGAAGCGCCGGACGAGCGCCCGGTCTTTCTCGAAATGCTGCCGGTATTCTTTGTAAGTCGTGGACCCGATGCAGCGCAATACACCCGACTGCAAGGCCGGCTTTAAGAGATTTGAGGCATCCATGGCACCGCCGGAGGTGGCGCCGGCGCCGATAACCGTATGGATCTCGTCGATGAAAAGGATCGCGCCAGGATAGGCCTCGACCTCCTTCATAACGGCTTTCAACCGTTCCTCGAAGTCACCGCGGTAGCGCGTCCCAGCCAGCAGCGTCCCCATGTCCAAGGAAAACACCGTCGCATTAGCCAGAACCTGCGGGACCTCACCACGAACGATCTTGCGCGCGAGACCTTCGGCGATCGCGGTCTTGCCGACGCCTGGGTCGCCGACATAGAGGGGATTGTTCTTTGAGCGGCGGCACAGCACTTGGATCGTGCGTTCGATCTCCTTGTCCCGGCCGATCAGCGGGTCGATGCGTCCGTCCTTGGCCTTCTGGTTGAGGTTCACGCAATAGGCTTCAAGCGCGTCCGTGCTTCGCTTCTTGTCGTCCGAACCCTCGACGGTCGTGGAATCGTCCTCGACACCGCGAACTCCGCGGGGCTCCGACATACCAGCGCGCTTTGATATGCCGTGCGAAATGAAGTTCACGGCATCGAACCGGGTCATGTCCTGCTCGGTCAGGAAAAAAGCCGCATTGCTCTCGCGCTCGGCGAAAACAGCGACCAGAACGTTGGCGCCAGTCACTTCCTCGCGCCCGGAAGACTGCACATGCACGACGGCGCGATGGATCACCCGCTGAAAGCTGGCCGTGGGCTGCGCTTCGCCGTCTTGATCGAGGATGAGGTTTGAAAGCTCCCTATCCAGGAAATCGGTCAACTTGGCGCGCAGACGCTCCAGATCGACATTGCAGGCGCGCATCACGGAAGCGGCATCCCGATCATCCAGGAGCGAAAGGAGCAGATGCTCGAGCGTCGCATATTCGTGATGGCGCTCGTTCGCGTATTCGATTGCACGGTGAAGAGATTCTTCCAGGCTGGTTGAGAATGATGGCACTTCCGCACCTACTCCTTTTCCATAGTACATTGCAGAGGATGCTGATGCTGCCGGGCAAAATTCATGACCTGTGTCACCTTCGTTTCAGCAACCTCGTAGGTATATACACCACAAATGCCGACGCCCTTTTGATGCACGTGGAGCATTATGCGGGTGGCCTCCTCGCGTTGTTTGTTAAAGAAGCGTTCGAGGACGTAAACAACAAACTCCATGGGCGTGTAGTCGTCGTTCAAAAGAAGAACTTTATAGAGGCTTGGACGTTTCGTCTTCGGACGAGTTTTTGTAACGACGCCGGTTCGGATGTCGTTGTCACCCTTGAAGCCGTTATTGCCTGCCATCGCCGCGACCATCAAAAACCAATTCAATGCCATAAAGTCCCGCCGCTGCCGGAACCGGGCGCCCAGCCCTATGTAGTAACGGAGGTCCCCATGCTCCATACTCCTGTTTCCCGGTTTCCTCTGTCAAGGGCCGGAGCCCCCGTCCTACAGCGAATATATACCGCACAATCGATGTTGAAAGGCCTTCCTGCCCTTCCCTTCCGACTAAGACGAGCTCGCGCCTCTCTGTTGCCGTGAATAAGTAAGAGAGTATTAAGCGTAGCCCGGCTATAGGCATGGGGTAGCACAACCCTGCGTAGCAGACCCGATGGGTCCAGCTTTGGCGGCGCCATGCTGGCGACAAAATCTTTGGGTCTTCCACGCCTAGAATGTACCGGCGAGTTTCAATGCCGTTCCCGAAATGGAATATGAGCCTTTGTTCACGAGTGGCGCCAAAGCTGCTTGTAATCGCAGCCTTTGCCTTGGCCGCTGTCCTCGTCTTACCGGGAGGAGCGGACGCCCGGCGGAGGTGGCACCGGCAGAGCTATTCTCCACCTGCGTCCGCGATGGCGATTGATCTTAACACCGGGCGTATTCTCTATTCGAAGAACGCTAATGAGCCCCGCTATCCCGCCTCGCTTACCAAGGTGATGACGCTCTATTTGCTGTTCGACGCACTTCGCGACGGCAAAATAAGCATGAAGACCGAGCTTAGGGTCTCGGCACACGCGGCCGCGCAGTCTCCCACCAAGCTTGACCTCTCCGAAGGCGACCGGATATCCGTCGCCGACGCCATCGGCGCTATTGTCACGAAGTCCGCGAATGACATGGCTGTTGCGGTCGCCGAGGCGCTGGCGGGATCAGAGGAAGAGTTCGCGCGGCGGATGACGCAGAAGGCGCGCACGATCGGCATGCTCAACACGACGTTCCGGAACGCATCTGGACTGCCCAATCCAGAGCAAAAGACAACTGCGCAAGATCTCATCATCCTTGGCAAAAGCATCCTCGCCGATCATCCCGAGAGGTGCAAAGTCTTCGGAATGAAGTATTTTCAGTACGATCGAGAGGTTTACCGCAATCACAACACGCTCTTGTTCACTTACGAGGGCATGGAAGGCATGAAGACAGGGTTCACCTCCGCTTCTGGCTTCAATCTTCTTGCAAGCGCGCGCCGCGGCGACAAAAGGTTACTGGCGGTAGTTCTCGGCGGTCCATCGGCTGGTTCCCGCAACGTGGCGATGGTTAACATTCTCGAACATGCCTGGCCGAAGGCGCTCACGCAGGTGGCGGCTCGGAAAGCGGGCACTCTCGAAGCTTCGATAAAACACAAACCCGTGCAAGCCGAGGCGAGAGTAGCGCCGGTGCCAAAGGAAGCAAAAGCAGCAAAGCAGGAAATTGCTGCTCACAAACCCATTCTCGTCGCTCCTTCGATGCGGGAGTTAGCCACGGTTTTGCGGCTGAAGAAGGGGCCGGACCGGACATCCAGGTCCATTCTGCTCGCTTCAATCGAAGCCGGTCTTGTAACCAAGCCCCACGCCGCGCCCTCTGCCGTCGCGGAGTCCGAAATGACGACCGATGAGCCCGAGGATAAGGCTGCGCAGGCGGTTAGCAAAAGCCCTACCTATGTTTCGCCTCCAGCGCAGGAAATTGCGAGCAACGAATCGCTGGCTAAGCTGGCAACCGCGCCGCAGGCAAAGAACGTCTCCATTCATTATAAGACGGTGCGCGCTCCTGAGGTGGCTTCGCTGGCCCCGGCCGCACTTGATGTAACGCCAGAGCCGGAAGCAGAGGCTTCCAATGAGGACGCGGCAAGGCGAACAACAGCGAGCCAGGAAACCCGGACAGCGGAAGTTATTTCCGCTCCACCTCCTCAGGAGAGCCATATGCTCGCGGCCACCAGCGCGCCAGCCGCACGCGAACCCGAGACGTTGGCGTCCGCTACCGCCGCCACCTCCCATGAGATGGATCAGCCTGGGCCATACCATGTGCAAGTCGGTGCATTCACGGATCAGGCTCAAGCGAAGGAGCGGCTCGAAAATGTCAGGGAAACCCTCGGCGCAGCCCTGGTAAAGGCCCATCCTCAATTCATCATGCCAGTCGCCATGCCAGGCGGTGCCACAATGTTCCGGGCGCGGCTCAGCCGCTTTGCAGATGAAGAGCAGGCCAGAGCGGCTTGCAGGAAGCTCAAACGCAACGGGATCGAGTGCTGGGACGTTCCGGTTCAGTAAATTCCCACGCTCCAGAAATTCGCTCAGCAATCCGGACCGGGGACTCTTACCCAGCGGTAGCCCTCTGGCTGGATTGTAAGGTGCTCTCGGTACCACGAGATGTAAGGCCGCTGAAAGTGGGCGTAATTCTTATAGGGCTTGAGCAGAAGCCGCCGCTGAACATACCCCGTCGATGCCGGGACTTTCTCGGACCAGCGCTTGCCCCGGCGTACAAGGACTCGCTTTTCAACTGTCATGTAGGCCGGTGGCGTCCGTACCCGGCAAACCGCTTCCTTCCCCCCGATGCACTGCTTACGCCAGAGCCACGCACCTGGACGGCGCACACGGACGCGCACGGTGCGGTACAAAGAGGGTTCCTCGTGCCAGATGGTTTCGCCGGGCTCGTGGACGGCTTCATCGGTCCAGCCATAGACTGAAGGAGTTCGGCTCACATCGTAAACGCCAGGTTCGACCACATCCCGGCGAATATAGGTGCGATGCACGGGCCGAAGCGGTTCCTTCACATAACATTCCGCCCTCAAATCGGCGGCAATGGTGCAGTCAAGAGCTAAAGCCGCAATTATGGCAGCACTTAGCGCTCTGGCCGGCTTTTTCATAACTGCTCCCCCATCCCGGCTTGAAAGCACAGGAATCAATCTATCATTATCCAAGCTATAGCCGTTGTTCGCGGGCCGCGCCATTCGCCCGTACTAGAAATTGCTAGGCTATGGCGTGCTCGCCACAGGGGCGGGACATGAAGCCTGCAGGATTCGCATGTGAGTTATTCTTTGAATTCAAAGGCGTGAAAGGCAACGCAGGCGCTTCAAGGGAGAGCTTAGCCATGTACCCTCACATTAGCTCAAAGCCATGAAGGTGCTCTTGATCGAAGATGATCGTGAGAATGCAGCCTATGTCAAGAAAGGGCTGGAGCAACTCGGCCACATTGTCGACGCCGTCGAAGATGGCCGCGAGGGGCTCATACTTGGCATGGATGAAGGGTACAACCTTTTGATCGTAGACCGTATGTTGCCTGGGGCAAACGGTCTCGCGGTGGTGAAGGCCCTTCGAGCTGCCGAAGTCAAGACACCAGTGCTTTTTCTGACAACGCTCGGAGGCATTGACGACCGCGTCCAAGGCCTTGAGGCTGGCGGAGACGACTACATCGTCAAGCCATTTGCTTTCTCGGAGCTTGTTGCACGCATGAATGCGCTTGCGCGTAGGCCACCGCTTGTAGCCGCCGAGAACGTGCTGCGCGTTGGCGATCTTGAGATGGACCGCCTCAAACGGGCAGTCCGGCGCGGAAGTCAGAAGATCGAGCTCCAGCCGCGCGAATTCAGGCTGCTCGAATATTTGATGCTGAACGCTGACCGGGTTGTCACTCGCACCATGCTCCTGGAGCATGTCTGGGACTTTCACTTCGACCCCAAGACCAACATCGTTGAAACGCACATAAGCAGACTGCGTTCTAAGATTGATCGCGGTCATCAAACCGGGTTGATTAAAACGGTCCGCGGTTCGGGATATATGATCAGTGCGCCTGAATAGGCTTCTCTGCGCCGGGCCCCATGTCAAACGGCATTAGAAGCGGCTATGAACTTGGCCGCGGAGCGCCTCTCGCCAGAAGATCGCGGATTTCTGTTAGAAGGCGAACATCTTCCGGCTTTTCAGCAGGCTTGGCGGGCTCGCGCTTCAATTTGTTGACCTGCTTGATGAGAAAGAAGATGACCGCGCCCACAATCATAAGATTGATGACCGCATTCAAAAACCGGCCATACGCTATGATGGCATGGCCTGCTTGCTTCGCGGCATCGTAGGAAGCTGGGATCTGTACGGGGCCGCTGCCGAAGGCTTCGGCCTTAAGGGCAGTCAAATCAATGAAATAATCGGAAAAATTCAAGTTGCCGATGAGCATTCCGATAGGAGGCATCAGGATGTCGCCCACCAGGGAACTCACAATGCTTCCGAAAGCGGCGCCGATGATAACACCAACCGCCAGGTCAAAGGCGTTGCCTTTCAGGATGAACTCCCGGAACTCCTTCAACGTAGCATTCATCATAGGATGACCATCCAAGCTAAAAAATGATTTCAATCCAATAAATTATATGAGCGCCGCCTTGAGGGACCACGCTACTTAAGAAGGGGTCCGGGGAGCACCCGGATCCCTCTCTCGCTGAATTACTGCTGCTGCGAGGGCTTTTGACGAGACTCCTCAATCCGGGTTTTTGCCTCTTCATAGGCCTTCGTGGCGCGGCTCTTGATGTCCGCCCAGCTTTGTGCGGCTTTTTCACGCCACTCCGCCATGCGCTTATTGAAGGCTATGCCGCTCAAAGTCTGGTAGGCCGGCGCGTCTTTGAGCTCCTCTTTCGTCGCGTCCACGGCAAAAACGTGCTTCCCGTTTACCTCTTCCGATTTTATGGCGTCGAACGGCACCGCCACTTCTTTCTCTCCAATGCCGAGGACGCCGCCAATTCCGATAACTGCGAGTTCGATCCTGCCGTTTTCATCGAAAACAAGGTTCGAAATTTTTCCAACTTGGTCGCCGCCTTTGGTGATCACAGGCGTTCCGATAAAATCCGTGCCGAGCACCTCCGAATTGTTCTGCTTGTCGACAAATCTTATCGCCGGAACAGACGAATGGGTCTGCGCTGCGAGAGGGCTTGCCGCGATCATCAAGGCTGCCACTGCTGCAAGCGTGGTTCTCATGAGTAACTCCTGATTAACGATATGCTTGACCAACACATCAGCTAAAGACACGAGGCTTTTCGGAAAGTTCCAGTACGGATGAATGGCGAGGCAGTGACCCAAGTAAGGCGTTCACTGATCTCTGCGCCGTCGCATCACGCTAGACCGTCGCGTCTGTATCAATGACTTGACATTCAGCCTTGCTTAAAGCCGGCCCGCACGGCTTTGACAGTGCGCGATAAATTTATTTTTAATCGAGCCTTGGGGCGCCTCCAGCGATAGTGGACGAGCCTGACTCAGCGCTCCTTGAGCCGGCCGTGCATGCTTGATGCCGCGGCCATCTTGCTCAACCCGCGGGCGATTGACCGCGCCAAGAACCGGATCACCATCGCCGACATAAGCCCTATCAAAAGCAGCAGGAGCGACTTCGGCCCCAGCTCCCCAATCAGCGTCGCGTAAGCCGAATTCGCCTGACCTGGAAGCCAATATTCCATCTGCCCCACGAGCGCATCGAGCACGTAGCGCGCATCCCGGACCAGATGCCCAAAAAGGGCGATATGGTTGAGGTTGAGATAGATATAAATGAGCATGGCCGCGATCAGCTCGACGAGGAGGAGAAGCAGGATCTCGGCAATTGTCAACAACGCCAGGAGCGAAGATTGTAGAAATGTGCGAGCCATCGGTGACGCCTTTCCATGGTTAATGACTCATTAACAAAAGGCCTCGCCAGGCGTTGCGCTAACTCTCCAGATGATGATGTTAAATGCCGGGGGAATGACAAACCCCGCCAAAATGGCGGGGCCCAAGAGAAGGCGCCGAGAAGGCGCCACTTTATCCAGAACTAGGCGCTATTTCAGCGGCTCATAGGCTGGGATAAAATGATAGTTCAGACCTACGCGAACCGTATTATAGGCATGATCAGCATCCAGCGATGCAGTATAAGGCCGAATCCCGGCTGACATCGTGTCTTTACCGAAGTCTAGGTACTGATATTCAGCCTTTACAGACCACTTAGGATTGAAAGCATATTCGACACCTGCTCCCAATACATAACCAGTCACGAGTTCGCTGTTGCTCGTTGACAAGCCGAAGGAGGTCACCTTGTCTTGAACGCCGCCAAAGGCGAAGCCGCCGGTGGCGTAAACAAGCGCATTGTCGCGGAGGGTGTAGCCGAGACGCCCGCGGATAGTGCCAAACCAATCGAGGTTGACAGAACCATATCCAGTGGAGGTTGTTACGCTTCCATCGATCCCAGCGCCCTGAATATCGGCCTCCACACCCAGCACTATGCGGTCCCGTTGCCAATTGTAACCGATCTGACCGCCCCCAAACCAACCCTCTGGCGTGAAATCGGCATTCGCGTTCGAATAAGAAGAAAGAACATCGCCAGAACCCCAGCCGTAGCCGCCGTTGATGCCAGCGTAGAAGCCTGTCCAATTATAAAAATACGGCGCATCTTTATAGCCGCCCGGCCCTGCGGGACCGGGAACATACATATCGGCAGCGCTTGCGGCCGAAACCAATGCAAGGGAGCTCACTGCACCCAGAACGAGATTGCGCAACATCGGAACCCCCCTGACAGAAAAACAGAATAACCTATTTTGCTTTTAGGATCAGGGGTTAGAGCAGAAAACCAACCTTTGGTTGAAGAGCCAAATCGCAACCAAGGCGGTGCAGATTTGTCACTTAACAGCGGGCCGCGCATACAAAAACGGCGCCCGCAGGCGCCGTTAGCGCTCGTGTGTGAACGCCTATTTCAGCGGCTCATAGGCTGGGAAAAAGTGATAGTTCACGCCAACCCGGACGGTGTTGTATTGGTGGTCAGCGTTTAGCACCCCCCAATAAACTGGGTTGACGGCGACATCAACCGCCAGAGTGTCTTTGCCGAGGTCTATAAACTGGTATTCGACTTTCGCTGACCATTTCGGGGAGAACGCATACTCGAACCCTCCGCCGAGTACATAACCGGTCGCAGTTTTGCTATCGCTTACCGAAGCAATCGCTGGGTCTGCTTTTGTTAGCTTATCGTGAATGCCACCAAAGGCAAAACCGCCGGTGGCATAGAGCAGGCCACGATCCACAATAGTTACGCCTAATCGTCCACGAATGGTTCCAAACCAGTCGAGATTTGTGGAGCCATGTGCCCAGTGTGTAGGATCCAGGGTGGCTGTCGCATCTCCGTCTATATCTGCGCCCTGAATGTCCGCTTCCAAGCCGTACACAAAGCGGTCGCGCTGCCAATTATAACCGATCTGGGCGCCTCCGAAACCGCCGGATGGGGTGAAATCGGTGCTGGCTTCCGCAGTGAGGACGCCACCCAGATACTCCTGTTCGTGAACGGAGCTAGCGGCTCCCCAACCGTAGCCACCATTCACACCGGCGTAGAAGCCTGTCCAATTATAAAAATACGGTGCGTCCTTGTAGCCGCCCGGCCCTGCGGGACCAGGAACATACATATCGGCAGCGCTTGCGGCCGAAACCAATGCAAGGGAGCTCACTGCACCCAGAACGAGATTGCGCAACATCGGAACCCCCTGACAGAACATCTAGAGCAAAGACATTTTATTATTTTTAGGATCGCCGGTTTGAGAGGGGAACAAACCTGAAGTTGAGCTCTCAACTTGCAATAAAGGAGGTGCAGATTTGTCACTTAACAGTCGGCCGCACATACAAAAACGGCGCCCGAAGGCGCCGCCATGGTCGCTATGAATAAGTCTATTTCAAAGGCTCGTATCCGCTCGGAATATGATAGTTGAGGCCGACCCGAACGGTGTGGAATGCATCGTCATGCGCGTTGGTTTCTATCGGCAAGAAGCCGAACACGGTCCCAGTCGCCCGCTCACTGCCGAGGTTGATGTATTGATACTCAACCTTTACACTCCAATTCGGGCTTGAGAAAAATGCCCACGCGGGCTTGAACTCGACACCGCCTCCTAGCGTATAGCCGGTTTGAATGCCGCTCTTGGATACTTGTCCAAGCTGGAAGCTACCGGGGCCGAAGCCGGTTAAAGAACCTGTTTGCTGCTCGACAACCTTTCCATAGGCAAAACCGCCCGTGGCATAGACCAGGAAGTGGTCCCATGAATAGCCGAGGCGGCCGCGAACCGTCCCGAACCAGTCCACATTGGTGGAGTTGGCAGAAACGAAATTCGCACCTCCGCCCAATGGTGTTACGGAGTTCTTCGTGCCCGCAATGGCCGAGATCTGGATGTCGGTCTCGACGCCAAGCACGAACCGGCTCACCTGCCAGTTGTAGCCGATCTGCGCTCCGCCAAAGCCGCCAGCAGGATCGGCAGTTTGGCCAACGGCAAGCGAATTGGGAGGCGGAAAGCCCGGAAAGATTATATCAAGATCCTTTGACCCTGTAGCGCTCCAGCCATAGCCGCCGTTAGCGCCAAAGTAGAAACCTGTCCAGGTGTTGACCGGAACATAATCGTCCTTGTACCCGCCGGGGCCAGCAGGCCCGGGCATATACATATCGGCCGCACTCGCCGCCGCCGTCATAGCGATAACGCTCGCACCGGTGAGCATTACATGTCGAAGCATCGAACTTATTCCTCTCATAAAGCTGCAACCCGCATTGCACAATTTGAGGTCTAAGGTACAAAATGCCCTAGATTGAACCAACCTAAGGTAGAGCTAGTCCTGTAGCCTGCATCCTGTTGCGCTCGCGCCACGCAGCTTAATGTTGGTAAAATAAAAACGGCGCCCGCAGGCGCCGCTTTCGAAACTGAAGCAGTGAAGACTACTTCAGCGGCTCGTAGCCCTGCCCAACGAAGTAATTCACGCCAACGCGGATGGTGGAGAATTGGGTTCGGTCGCCATATCCGTCACCAAGAGGTCCGACCCAGCTGCTCCAGGGTGCGTCGAGATCAAAGTATTGATACTCACCCTTCACAGACCAATTCGGCGCCAGCTTATATTCGACGCCGCCGCCAACAACCCATCCTGTCTGGGTTTCGCTGCCTATTCCATAACCGTTATTGTGGACTTGGCCGTAGCCGAAGCCTGCGGTGCTATAGATCAGCGCGCGATTGAAAGCGTAGCCCAGGCGGCCGCGTATTGAGCCGAACCAATCGAGAGAAGACTTGGCGCCGGGGACACTGTCGGAAATGCCCGACCCCTGAAAGTCCGCCTCCAGGCCGTAAACGATATTGCCGGTCTGAAAGTTATAGCCGATCTGGCCGCCCCCAAATCCCCCAGTGGGATCGAGGTTGTCGGTATTGTCGCTCCAACCGTAGCCTACGTTGGCCCCAAGATAGAGGCCGCTCCAATTCACAACGGCGAAGCCCGGACCGGGACCATAAGCGCCAGGCCCTCCGTAGATATCTGCGCCGGCGGCGGCAGCCGTCCAGGCGATAGAAGCCGCTAGGGCTATAATGAGACGCCAAAGCATGAGAATTCTCCCTCGTTCGCCCCGAACCTATGGTCGCACCCACTTTGGTTTTTTTAAGGTAATTCGGCCAGAACCCTGAACTTACCCCAGGTGGAAAAATCGTAAGGGCTTGTTGCGTTTGGCGGAGGGGATCCATCAACAAAAACGGCGCCCGAAGGCGCCGCTTTCGAATCCTGCTGGCCGTGAGTTATTTTAGCGGCTCGTAAGCCGGCGCAAAGTGGTAGTTGATCCCAACGCGAACTGTATGAAAGTCGTTGTTGATGTCACTGAGATGTGCGCCTACACCCGTATTAAAGACACCAGTTAAATGATCGCTATCAAGGCTTATGAATTGATATTCACCTTTCAAGGACCATTTTGGATTAAGGGAGTATTCAATACCACCGCCTGCGGCGTAGCCTGTGTCCATTTTATCGCTGCCGAAGGTGATCGTATTTGAATCATTATAGAAAACGTGCTGCCTTACACCGCCATATGCGAGACCTCCCGTCGCGTAAACTAAAGCAGGCCCAAAGGCGTAGCCTAAGCGAGCACGAACTGTCCCGAAGTAGTCAAGGTTCGAAGAAATCTGAGCACCAGGCAGATACGTGCCCACAGAGTTCAATTTGTCACTTATGCCGGATCCCTGAATGTCGGCTTCGACGCCGAAAACAAGATGCGGATGGAAAACACCCTGCCAATTATAGCCGATTTGTCCACCACCGAAACCGCCACTGCGGTCCGGTCCACCAAATTTATCGCTGCGGCCGTTAGCATCGGTTAACGTAATTTGATCGACTTTATCGCTCCAGCCATAGCCGCCATTCACGCCGACATAAAATCCAGCCCAGGTAGGAGCCCACGGCGCGTCTTTATACCCCCCAGGTCCTGCAGCAGGTCCTGGCACATACATGTCCGCCGCGCTGGCCGTAGCCGTCAAGGCGATAACGCTTGCACCTGTTAAAACTAAACGCCGAAGCATAGTGTACTCCCCTCGATGCGACCTAAGCCGCAAAACTCTGCTTGTTTTGACTACTAGTCCACGGACTCACGACACTGAACCAACCTTAGGTAGAGCCGGAGTTTTGGGGTGTACATGTTGCGCTCACGTCACTGCACTTGGCGGTTAGCAAAACAAAAACGGCGCCGGAAAGGCGCCGCTTTTGAAGCCGAATTTTCGATAATCTACTTCAGCGGCTCGTAGCCTGGCATGAAATGATAGTTCAGGCCGACACGGAAGGTATGAAACGCGTCCTCGTCCACCTTTGTTACAGGAGTAAAGCTCGAGTAGGTCGTGCCGGAGGCCGTAGCCGGATCGTTCTTCCCGAAGTTGAGATACTGATATTCCGCTTTCGCAGACCAAGCAGGGCCAAACTTATACTCTACGCCTCCGCCCATTACGTATCCTGTCGCCGTGGTATCGGATTTGTAGGTAACTCCAGTGCTATAAGCTACCTCATTGTCGATCCCGCCAAACGCGAAGCCTCCCGTACCATAAACCAAAGCACGATCGAAAGCATACCCAATACGACCGCGCACCGTGCCGAACCAATTGAGATCGGACTTATAGTGACCTGTCACGAGTCCTAGTGTCGCAGACTGCGAGTCCTCTACACCGCTACCTTGGATGTCGGCTTCAACGCCCAGAACGAGGTGAGGATGCCACATGCCCTGCCAGTTATAGCCAATTTGGCCGCCTCCAAAGCCGCCCTCTGGGCTAAGACCGGCAAAGTCTCTGTCGCTATCGGCAAGTTGGGTATTATGATCGCTCCACCCATAACCGCCGTTCACGCCGGCGTAGAACCCGGCCCAGCTTGGAACATATGGCGCGTCTTTATACCCGCCCGGCCCAGCAGCTGGCCCTGGCACATACATGTCCGCCGCGCTGGCTGTAGCCGTCAAGGCGATAACGCTTGCACCTGTTAAAACTAAACGCCGAAGCATAGAACTACTTCCCCTCAATTGTGCCGAAGCCGGAAACTCTGCTTGTTTTGAGTACTAGTCCACGGACTCACGACGCTGAACCAACCTTAGGTAGAGCCAACCTTAGGTAGAGCCGGAGTTTTGGGGTGTACATGTTGCGCTCACGTCACTGCACTTGGCGGTCAGCAAAACAAAAACAGCGCCCGAAGGCGCCGCTTTCGAAACCGATTGGCAATAACCTACTTCAGCGGCTCAAAGCCCTGCCCAAAGTGATAGTTCAGGCCAACGCGAACGGTATGGTAGGCATCGTCATCGAGGGTTGTTGTTGGTATTGACGTGAAGGCGAACCCACCTGCGCTTACAGGGTCATTCTTTCCAAGATTGATGTATTGATACTCTGCTTTTACCGACCAAGCTGGTGTGATTTTGTATTCCAAGCCACCGCCGAGGACATAGCCAGTTGCGGTGCCGCTAAATGAATAGTCCACACCAGCGTTAGACACCGAGTTCCTGACGCCTCCGTACGCAAAGCCGCCTGTGAAGTAAACCAGCGCCCTGTCCGCGGCGTAACCAATTCGCCCGCGAACTGTGCCAAACCAATCGAGGTTTGACTTATAATTCAAGACGCCGTCCGTGCCTTTGTCTTCAATCCCGGCGCCCTGGATGTCGGCTTCGATGCCCAGTACCAAGTGCGGATGCCATATGCCTTGCCAATTATAACCGATCTGGCCACCGCCAAATCCCCCCTCAGGCGACAATCCATAAAAGGGCGGGGGGGCAAGATAAGCAAGTTGATTGCTGTAATCGCTCCAGCCATAGCCACCATTCACACCTGCATAGAAGCCCGACCAATTTACGACAGCATAACCAGGACCATCTTTATAACCCCCAGGCCCAGCCGGTCCCGGAACGTACATGTCAGCCGCATTCGCAGAGGCAAGGGCCACGACGCTTGTCAGCGCAAAGCCCAAAATGCCAGAAACCAATTTCATCTCTCAAGTCCCCATCTACTCATCTGTGCTGTCAACGTATGAACCGCACGCCACACCACTCGCCGCGGGCAGTGCTTGCCGTCCATCGGTGATGGGAACTTAACCCCGGCCTTCGAGGCAATCAACCCAAGTGCCGGGAAGCTTGAAACGCGACCGTTATTTCCGAAAATGGTGCCAGATACCGTAAAATGTGCGCAAGTTCAGTGGCTTAGAAACTAGAATGCGGACTCGTCCTCGCTTTCCTACGGTGGCCAATGGGCAACAAATGCTCAAAAAGCGTACTTACGGACTCAATACAGAATCGTGATACTGCGCGCTTAGATTGTGCGTCTGCAGATCGCACAACTAACCGGTACATAAACAGGTAACGCCTCGGCGAATGGCGTCCTCCTCTCCGCTTATTCCTGTGCGGACAAAGGCTGAATGGATTATGGTGCGGCCGTAAGCGGCACTTGCGGCAATCAAGGACGGCCATGGAACGGCGATATGCAGTCTGGGATGTTTTCACGTCCAAACCTTTGGCGGGAAACCCTTTAGCGGTCGTTCTCGACTCCGATGGCTTGTCCGGCGAGGAGATGCAGGCCATCGCGCGCGAGTTCAATCTGTCGGAAACAGTATTCGTGCTGCCGCCGAGGCTCGCGGCCCACACTGCCTACATTAGGATTTTCACGCCCTTCGCCGAGCTTCAGTTCGCAGGCCATCCGACGGTCGGCGCCGCCATCCAGCTTGCAAATGACCGCATTTCCGGCGCGGCCGCCGATTGCGATGCCCTCATCGTACTTGAGGAAGAGATCGGCAGTGTCCGTGTCGGCGTCGTAGGACGGCGGGGAGAGGCGCCATATGCGGAATTCGATGTGCCGAAGCTGCCGGAGCTTGCCGGAGCGCCAGCGCATGACGACCGCATCGCCGCCGCCTTGGGGCTTGCCCCCCAAGAAATTGGGTTTGCCAATCACAAGCCTTCTCAATATGACGCCGGTGTACCTTTTACCTTTGTTCCGGTACGAGACCTGGAGGCTGCAGGCCGTGCCCAAATCGCGTCCGTGCACTGGGAGGAGGCTTTTCGCGGGAGCAATGGCAAGGTCTTCCTATATTGCCGCGAGACGATCCACCATCAGGCCGCCTTCCATGCCCGCATGTTTGCCCCGGGAGTTGGGGTGCCCGAAGACCCCGCCACTGGTTCCGCGGCCGCGGCTTTCCCGGCTGTGATCCATCGCTTCGATCAGTGCCCTGAAGGCACATCGGAATACGTTATTGAGCAAGGCATCGAGATGGGCCGTCCGAGCGAAATGAAGCTTGAAATAGAGGTCAGCGGCAGAAAGCTGAAGCGTGTCAGGATTGGAGGATCCGCCTGCCTCGTGATGCGGGGCAAGCTTTTCTATTAGAATTGCAGCCTCAACGGCGCGGCAGATAAGTTTCCCCCTCGCCATGCCCTTAGTCCCCTTCCTCCTCTTCATAGCCCAAAAGCGAAAGCGCGCAGGCCTTCAAACCCGCTTTGTGGCAATAATGAACCAGAGCCTCCTCCCGGCCATGCGTCACCCACACCTCGCCTGCGCCAACTTCGTGAATGGTTCTTATCAGCTCAGGCCAATCGCAATGATCCGAAATTACGAGCGGCAGTTCGACGCGCTGTTGCTTCGCGCGCGCCCGTATCTGCATCCATCCGGAGGCAGCGGCCGGAATCGCATCGGGAAGTGACCTTGTCCACCGATCCGCCAGGGCGGAGGGCGGACATAGAACGAACTCGCCGGCAAGGCTTTTGCGATTTTCCTTGGTTACCGCTTCGTAGGGCCCAAGCGGTATTCCGCGGTTCTCGTAAAGCCGCGTCAGCTTCAGAAGCGCGCCATGAAGATAGATCGTTTTGCGGTAGCCTGCGCGGCGCAGCTCGGCCATCACACGCTGAGCTTTACCAAGCGGGTAACATCCGACAGTGTGACAACTGCCTGGAAACATCGCGAGCGAGTCAAGCAGCTTCCGGATCTCTTTTTGCGGATCGGGGTGACAAAAGACCGGTAGGCCGAAAGTCGCCTCAGTGACAAACACATCGCAAGGCACCACCTCGAACTCGCGCGCGGCCGGGTCAGGAGTGCGCTTGTAATCGCCAGAGATAACGACCCTGGCTCCGCCATACTCGATGAGCACCTGCGCCGAACCGAGAATGTGGCCGGCAGGGTACAGCGTGACACGCGCCTCGCCCAAATGGATGGCTTGCCCATAAGGCAGTTCGACCCACCTTTCGGTGAAGTCCTCGCCATAGCGGCACGCCATGATCGCAAGGGTGTCCGGCGTGGCGATGGTCTTTGCATGGCCGGGGCGGGCGTGATCTGAGTGGCCGTGGGTGACAACCGCCTGCCTCGCCGGACGGATCGGGTCGACAAAGAATCCACCGGGCTTGCAGTAGAGGCCTTCGGGCCGGACCTCAATCCATTCGCGCGGGTGTATCATTCATATCTGTTCTTTCAGACCAGGCAGGGGCACTGGAGAGCTCTATCTCCGCTCCTAAGCCAACCAGGCAGCATGGCGCAGATCCTGAATAATATCTTCGCGCTCAAGATACGGGTAGGCCGCGAGGAGGGATCTCCAGCCCTCGCTGCCTCATTCGTTATTATATGGCCGCGATACCCTTATTCGCAAACTGAACGCCAGCGTAGCTCACCCCCCCACCACGGAATCTAAATGATTATCAGATAGCCATAACAAAGCAGTTTGTCATGGCAAAGAGGCGGGGCAATCGGCGCAGATGTGCGCCTGCCTCTTGCATCGGCGCCGAGGCCGGGATTTATATGCGCCGTCAACTCGGATGGAATTCGTTCATGCAACGGCACGCTTCAATCAGCGCCCTCTTGGTTCTTGGATTTCTCTTCAGCCTGACTCCCGAAGCGGCAGACGCGCAGGCGGTCAAAACAGTTCCCGAGACGCGCGAGCAGGTCACCTTCTCCTATGCTCCAGTCGTGAAGCGGGCAGCCCCTGCCGTCGTGAATGTGTATGTCCGCCAGCGCGTGAAGCAGAGCCCCGTTTTCAGCGATCCCATTTTCGAGCAGTTTTTCGGAGGGCAATTCGGTCAGAGCGAACGCGTTCAAAATTCGCTCGGTTCCGGAGTGATCGTAGACCCGAGCGGTGTCGTCGTCACAAACAACCACGTCGTACACGGCGATGCCGGCACCGAAATCAAGGTTGCGCTGTCGGATGCGCGTGAGTTTGACGCTAAAGTGGTGCTGAAAGACGAGCGAACCGATCTCGCGGTTTTGCAGATCAAGAGCTCGGGCATTGAATTTCCATATTTGACCTTCGCCGATGCCGATCTGCTCGAGGTTGGCGATATTGTTCTTGCCATCGGCAATCCTTTTGGCGTTGGGCAAACCGTTACAAGCGGCATTGTATCGGCCCTTGCCCGGACGCGTGTCGGGATCTCCGATTATCAGTTTTTCATCCAGACCGACGCGGCTATCAATCCAGGCAACTCAGGCGGAGCGCTTGTGGACATGCACGGCCGCCTTGTTGGCATAAACACAGCCATTTTCTCCAGAAGCGGTGGAAGTCAGGGTATCGGGTTTGCGATTCCTGCAAACATGGTTCGGCTGGTGGTGGAATCAGCGCTCCATGGCGGTGCCATCCACCGGCCGTGGCTCGGTGCCAATCTGGCCGAGGTCACGCCGGAAATCGCGAATGCGGTCGGACTCGATCGGGCGGCCGGGGCGCTTGTGAACAATGTCCTCGAAGGCGGTCCGGCGGCCTCAAGCGGCATCAAGGGGGGCGACATCATCGTCTCGGTCGACGGTAAGGACGTCTCCGATCCGAACGCCTTCCAATATTACTTCACCACTAGGGGTACATCCGGGGAAGTTAGCCTCGAGGTTTTACGAGCAGGAACGCGCCGGAAGCTCACGCTGCCGTTGATGCAGGCACCGGAAAACCCGCCCCGCGACGTGCGCGATCTGAAAGGCAATAATCCGCTCAGCGGCGCCAAGGTGGCAAATCTTTCTCCGGCTGTGGCCGATGAGCTTTCGATTCCCGATACGAAAGGCGTGGCCGTCGTAGAAACCGAGGCTTACTCGATCGCGCGGCGTATTGGCGTTCAGCCGGGCGATATCATCGTCGAGATCAACGGGGAGAAAGTAGAAACCACCAAGGGCCTCGAAAAGATCGTCAGCAAGAGCGCCCGCGTCTGGCGAATGAGCATTCAGCGTGGCGGCCAGCTCATTCGGACAGCCATCGCCGGATGAAATCGTCTATAGTCGCCGCCATATCATGCGGTGACCCCATGGCGAAAACCAGATCCAAGCCTTCCGCCCCGCTCTTTGAAAGCGCCGCCTCAGAAGCAGGCGCGCACCGTCCCCTCGCCGATAGGCTGCGGCCATCCTCCTTGAGCGAAGTTATTGGGCAGGACCATCTCCTGGGGGAAAGCGGGCCTCTTCGCAGGATCGCGCAAGGCGAGGTCCCCCGATCCATGATTTTTTGGGGGCCTCCGGGGACCGGAAAGACGACCGTTGCAAGACTGATGGCCCGGGGGGCGGGACTGCATTTCGAGCAGCTTTCGGCAATATTTTCCGGCGTGCAGGATCTCAGGAGAGTTTTCGAAGCGGCACGCGACCGGAGGCAATTCGGTCAGGCTACAATCCTTTTTGTCGACGAAATCCACCGCTTCAACCGCGCCCAGCAGGACTCCTTCCTGCCTTATGTGGAAGACGGCACCATCGTTCTCGTTGGCGCCACCACCGAAAATCCATCCTTCGAGCTGAACGGCGCACTTTTATCGCGCACGAAGGTGCTCGTGTTCAAACGGTTGGCTGATGATGATCTCGAACGTTTGCTGGAGAGAGCGGAAACGGTGACGGGAAGGCGTCTTCCGCTCGCGCCTGAAGCCAGACAAACGCTGCTGCGGATGGCCGACGGCGACGGCCGCACCGTCTTGAACCTGGCCGAAGACATTTATGACGCGGTTCAAGAAGGCGAAACTCCGCTTGAGCCGGAAAAGCTGGTAGCGCTGGTGCAGCGGCGCGCCCCCCTTTACGACAAAAACCGCGACGGTCATTACGATCTCATAAGCGCGCTTCACAAATCTGTCCGGGGGTCCGACCCTGACGCCGCACTTTATTGGTTCTGCCGCATGATCGATGGGGGAGAGGATCCCCTGTATCTGGCGCGCCGGCTGGTTCGGATGGCCATTGAGGACATCGGTCTCGCCGATCCCGCAGCGCTCGTGCAGGCGAACGCAGCCAAGGACGCTTATGATTTCTTGGGCAGTCCAGAGGGCGAGCTGGCATTGGCTGAATGCGTCATCTATCTCGCGACAGCTCCAAAATCGAACGCAGCCTATGCGGCCTACGGGGTCGCGATGCGTTTCGCCAAGGAAGCAGGCTCCCCCGCCCCACCCAAGCACATTCTGAATGCTCCAACATTGCTGATGAAGCGGGAAGGCTATGGCGCGGGCTATATCTATGATCACGCGACCGAGGAAGGCATTTCGGGGCAGAACTACTTCCCTGAAGAAATGGAATGCCAGGAGTTCTACCGGCCGACCGGCCGCGGCTACGAGGCAGAGATAAAGGCGCGGCTCGAAACCTGGGCTCGCGTGCGCCGCGCGAGGACTGGCAGCAAAGACGAAGGCGGAAGTTGAACCATTCGGTCCGGGCGCAAAGCTGATTTGAGAATTCTTGTTAAGCCGCCAGCGCCTTATGGCTCAGGCGGTACGCGCCATTACTAGAGCCGCGCCTACGAATATGAGCGCAACGCCGATCCAGCGTGTGCGTGTCACGTTCTCGCGCAGCATCAGGCGTGAAAGGATCGTGATGGCAATCAGATTCAGGCTCAGCACCGTGAATGCAACGCTGACGTCCAAGAATTTCAGAGCCTGAGTATAGACCAGAGCCTCAGCCGCGAGCACGGTAATGCCCGCCGAGATCCAAAAGTACCAGCGCACTTTCGTGAGGACGGATTTCTTAAGAAATACCTGTCCAAGCCCTTCGAGGAAGGCGCAAATGACAACAAGCAAAATTCCGATCGTGGGTCCGGTCATGAGAAGCGGTGAGTATTAGGAACCGAAAGCTGAACAGCCTTGTACCATACCCTGAATTCTTAAAGAGAAACACCCTTTCGAGCAAAAAGATCAACGGCTTCCTCTGAAGAGGAAGGTGGCACGGCTTCGTATACTGCAGCGCTCGCCTCTGAGCTTCATGTTATAGCCGAACACCGCTTGGAAATGCGCTCTCACCGCTAATAGGATCGCGGCAAACCCAGTACGTGCTCGGCGATGTAGGAAAGCACAAGGTTGGTGGAGATTGGTGCCACCTGATAAAGCCTCGTCTCACGGAATTTGCGCTCGATATCATACTCCTCCGCAAAACCGAAACCGCCATGAGTTTGCAGGCAGGCATTGGCGGCTTCCCAGGAGGCATCGGCCGCCAGCATCTTCGCCATATTCGCCTCGGCGCCACAATCCTTGCCGGCCTCATAGCGGCGGGCGGCGTCATGAACCATCAGCTCCGCAGCCCGCATTGAGGCATACGCCTTCGCGATCGGGAATTGCACGCCCTGGTTCTGGGCGATTGGCCTGGCGAAAACCACGCGCTCCTTAGCGTAAGCAGTGGCCTTGGCAAGAAACCATTTCGCGTCGCCAATGCATTCGGCGGCGATCAAAATACGCTCGGCGTTCATGCCTGTGAGGATGTAACGGAAGCCTTTGCCTTCTTCGCCAATCAGATTGGCAGCGGGAACGCGGACGTTATCGAAGAATACCTCGGCCGTTGAATGGTTCATCATCGTGCGGATCGGACGGATGGTCATGCCAGCCTGTTTTGCCTCCCGCATATCCACGAGAAACACGGATAAGCCATCCGTGCGCCTAGCCGCCTTCTCTTTGGGTGTGGTTCGAGCGAGAAGCAGCATCAGATCGGAGTATTGCGCGCGGCTCGTCCAAATCTTCTGGCCGTTGACAATGTATTCGCCGCCATCGCGTTTGGCGAAAGTCTTGAGGGAACCTGTATCGGTGCCGCTCTCCGGTTCGGTCACTCCGAAGGCCTGCAAACGAAGCTCGCCGCCAGCGATGTTTGGCAACCAACGTTGCTTTTGTTCTGGGCTGCCATGCCGAAGCAAAGTGCCCATCGTGTACATCTGTGCGTGACAGGCGCTGCCATTGCAGCCAGCTCTATGTACCTCCTCCAAGATCGCCGCCGCGGCCGAGAGGGGAAGGCCTGCGCCTCCGTATTGCTCCGGGATCAAGACCGATAGGAAACCCGCATCCGTGAGTGCCTTCACGAACCCGGAAGGGTAAGCCATTTCCTGGTCCAGCTTTCGCCAATACTCACCAGGGAAGTCCTGGCAGAGTTTGTCGATGGCGGCGCGAATCTCGCGGATTTCAGCCGTTTCCTCAACTGAATCGAACTGCACGCTTCCACCCCTCCGCTTGTCTGCCGCTTGACGTGAACCGCTGCACGCCTGAGGTCAAACCTCACCGCGCGTTTCAGGCCGGCCTCTTGTCTTGCCCGCATGTCGGGCGTTTGCTACATGTTTACCCTATTCAGACTAAAGTGCGCTGCAGCCATTGAGCTTATGCCAGTGGAGGCAGTGCTTTTTGCTGCTCAAGGAGGGGTGCTAGAGTGGTTGAATAGACCGGTCTTGAAAACCGGCATACGCGCGAGCGTATCGTGGGTTCGAATCCCACCCCCTCCGCCATTTGTAATTGATTTTGTTGGGAAATTTCGATTCTTTGTAAATCCTACTAACTTTCTACTGCAAAAAGACCGGGCGCTTGCCTTGGATTTATATTGGTCTTTAGTCTTGTGATGCAAAATTGCAGCACCCTGCATGAATGCCCACAGAGTTGAGCCATGCATCGATGGCCGCGACCAAGCCACCTCGATACTGTGCGCAATGGGGCGGCCGATCATGAGGCCGCTGTCGCGTAACGGTCAAAAGGCCCGCGCGGCATGCGCCGGAATTGGAAGCGCGGCCAAGTGCTCGTTTGCCGCCTCGATCTCTTCGGTGATATCGCGCGCGACATTGGCTGCGAAGGGGTTTATCGAGAGGCGAGCGCAGTCTCTATTGCAGGTTCATGTTGAAAGACGGTAGGACAAAGGCAGCGCCTGCATCGGCGACACGTCTGAAAATCGTTCGGTCGAGCGAGTAAATTAGATGAATAGATATCAGCAAATGGCTTTGAACGCAGAGCGCGCTGAAAGGGCGGCCAAGGAAGGTCCAACACGGTATCCTTACTTTTTTGTCCTGATTCAGCTTCTCGCGCTGGCAGGTTGCGTCTTGCTTTTTGGATCAGAAGCCGCGACATTAATTGCAATAGTTTACATCGTCGTCATGTTGCCTTTTGCTGGCATAGCGGCGTCGAACCTCGTCTTGATCTGCCAAAAGCAGGAAGAGCGGCTGGTGGCTTTGGAAGCCAGAATCCAGGAATTGGACGAAAGCAGGGGCTAACGCGGCCAAACGGCGAGCATGGGCCTCATTGCAGCGAGTGATCATGAAGGGCGCGGGGGTAAATTTGGGGGTATGTTTTCGATAAACCGCCAAAACACTCAATAAAAACAATGGCTCGTGATTCCCTCCGCCGCTTCACAATCTAGCCGATAACTTACTTTCGTACGCCTTCGTAACGCCACCTCTTTTGCTTGCCCACAGGTTTGCGGCCTGCTTACAGGCTTTTTCGCAACCGACACCGTTAGCGCCTCGATGCAATCGGGCTCAAAATTGCTGCAATGATAGCTTTTAGAAGCCGAATCATGGGAAGCGAGCTGATGCCTATCTGGGAGCAAAGTTATGTTTGGCGAGCTCGCCGCGTGGTGTTACAGCACTGCCGCTTTCATTGCGAAGTCTTCCTTCCTAAATGCCCCGTTCGTTTCAGCGTTCCTAGGAGCAATACCCGCAGCTTGCTTGGGAGCATTAGCCGGAGCATATACTGCATGGAGAATTGCAGATAGGTCCAAAATCAAAGCTGAATTGATCGAAGAAATAAAGAACACAAATAAAGCTATCCAAATTGCGGCCCATATTTGTAATAGCGTCCTCAATCTAAAGAATCAGCATGTTAGACCGCTTAAAAACGAATTTGATCGTATTAGACTATCTCTCATTGAAAGAAGACAGCAGAACAATAGTGGTATATTTGAGTTTATGGCGGACTTTCAGACACTAACACCTATATCGTTTCCCGCTCAAACTCTTGCATCAATTGTTCACGATAAAATATCCGTAGCAGGGAGACCTTTCTCTTTAGTATCTACGCTCTTGTCTTCTACGGAACAGTTGACTTATACGATAATGTCACGCAACAACATTATAATAGAATTTAAATCTAAGGCCGATAAATCAAATGAAGCCTTGGCACGATTTTATTTGGGGCTGCCAGGGTCTGATAGACATGTTGATAATACTTATCCAGATTTGGTTGAAGCGCTTTATAGTATTACTGACGATTGCATCTTCTTCAGCAAATTATTGTCCGAAGACCTAACGTTACACGGAAATCGCACGAGAAAGCGCTTTATAACGCAGTTCAGGGGTGAAGCGCCCAGGGTGATTGAAGTAAGTTATGAAAAGATGGAGGATAGAGGATTATTTCCACCCGAGAGCAACTATTCCACATGGATGACGGGCTTTGTAGAAAAAGCTCTTCCTCTCACAAAATGGCAACGTGCACATCGCTTTCTACTTGCAATAAAGTCAAACGTTTGTAGCCGTATCCCGCGGTTTCGTGCATAAGCTCTAGGCATCGTCGTTTCCCGGCGCGCAGCTGTCCGTTCTGCGACAGACATACATTTTCTCTCCGATTATTGCATATTCTGCTGAGTATTAGTTGCACCAATTAAGAAACGCTCGAATTCCTGATACATCGCGCTCTTTAGTCAAGTAGTTACCTGATACTTTAGCAGCCGAACCAACTACCCCCGGCGCACTTTTTACTTTGCTCCATATGCTAGAGAATTTAGCATTCTTGGATAGAATTTGAGCAGCTGTAGCAGTATCGCCTTTATCTAGCGCCTTAACGGCTATGCTAAGGGCTGGAGAATTTAGAAATTCTTGTATTTCTCCTACAGCTTTAGACTTTGTTGCATTCGCAATTGAGCTACCGATTTGCTGCCCTATCAAGCTACCCACTACCGCTCCACCTGGACCACCTATTGTTGAGCCAGCAGCAGTTACTCCTTCATCTACAACTAAGCGCAGCAGACCGCGACCAATCATGCCCACAGTGCCACCTTGCTGCAACGCTTGCTTTTGAAGCACAGTATTTACACCTGTGGGTATTCTTTCAGCACTAGCGCGGGATATACCTTTAGAAATTTTGTACCAATCCTGCAATGCATCGCGTGCATAATCGGGTAAATTGGACATTAGTGCATTCATAGCAGGCTTGTTTTGCTGCAATGCCTCATACCATCTAGCGTAATCGGTGAACTTCATTTCACCGTTACGAATAAAAGCTTGAGACAAACCGCTCGCTAAGACACGTTGCCTTTGATCTTCAGGAATAGCTTTGATGAAATTATTCAGTTTCGTTTCGTCGCCTGTAGCAAGCGCTGCGGTAGCACCTTTTAATTTCGGCAGCAGACTACCATCAACTTGCTTTCCGAACAACGAAGCTAAATTGTCCTCTACTTCCTTGCGAGCGGCGACAGCTTGATTGGCTTGTTCCCACACACCTGTTACATTCTGAAATTCAGGCTTGCCGGTATCTTGCAGAGCTTTCAGTGAAGTCTCTTGATCATCTGAGAGCGTGCCATATAGCTTTTTCAGCAAGCCGGAGTCCTCATCCTTGAAAGGGCCTTGGCTTTTATATAAAGCCGAACCTACATCTTTTCTAACCCTATCAAGCAATGCATAACTCGGATCAATATTGTTAGCCTTTGTCGAATTAGCAATATAGTCCCGATATTCAGCGGCAGTCATCCTATCCGGTAACTCAACAGATTGCTGCGCTAGAGTTTTAGCATTCTGTGCAGTGGCTTCTTTAGGAGACAGCAAACTTAGTACACGTCTTTCCATTGGCGAAAGTGCTTGCATGTCGCCTTGATAACTGTCAAGTCTATCACCAATGAATTTAAGTGTTTCAGTTGCCGGTGCATTAGACAATTTCGGTACATCTTCTAATTGCCCGTATAAATTCTTAGCTTTTTGGTCTAGCTCTTTCTGTATGCCTGTTAGCCCAGATTTGACCTCTTGATTGACTAAGCTTAAATTATCTGTGCCGCCTAACTTATCAATTAAATCTCCGAATTTGTTTTTTATGTCTTCAAATCCTTGTTGCTCTAGAGCACGCCCCGCTGCACCGGGCTTAGTGTTCACTCCCTGTATTATTGCCCGCGCTTGCTGATTACTAGCAAGCTGCGCTGGCGTCATAGATTCCAGCACGCCTTGACGATTTGCAGCTTCAATTGTTTCTTTGTCCGGCTTAATTTCATTAACTAGCGCTTGAAAAGCTTTCTGATCACCTTGGCCTGCTTTCCTCAGGAGATCGAAGAATTTAGCAGCGTAATCACCACCATCCTTATCTTTCTCAATTAGATTATTGATAATTGCAGCGTCTTGCGGCGATACATTTGGAGGTACAGAGCCTTGCGGATTGATAACGCTTGGCGAGAATGTCTGTGACTTAGGGGCTTCTGTGGGCACAGGGGGTTGTGGTGGCTGTGCTGCTTCTGCCGGTGCTGTGGGCACGCTGGGAGCGGCTGAAGGCGTTGGGGCCGGTGTTGGTGCGGCTGGCGTCTCTGTGGCTGTAGCAGGTGGCTTAGGCGCTTCCTCAGTGGCCGGAACGAGCCTATCAAGCATCTTACCGCCTGCACTGCGAAGGCCGCTTGCAACGCCTTTAACGAGCGAGCCTACCACGGGCACCGCGCCGGTTAGCGCTCCCGTTTCCGCTATCGCGTAGGGATCAAATTCGCGACCACCTGCTAGTGAGTTAACGCCTTGCAGCGCAGTTTCAGTAAGTGCCCCGCGCGCTACAGCACCACCTATAGTTGTTGCACCACTTGCAGGTGCGAATGCAGCACCAAGACCAATAGCGCGTGCTATATCAGCGGCAGTTGCACCGGGCGTTATTAAATAATCTTTACCGTTTTCAGCGGAGCGCAATACTACATTGCCATGGTCATCTTGATAAGCTTTTACATTAGGGAAATTATGCGTAATTGATTTAGCAATATCAGCAGGGCCACCCGTTAATGAACCAATATTAGCGAGAAATCTTGAATTACCATCTGTAGGGTGTTCTACACCGGGTTGAGTGTGTGGCTGTAATTCAGGGAGACTGCTATAATCTGGCAAACCTTTAGTTTTAGGATCACTACGCAAATCACCTGTAAATAATTCCTTCAGCTTGCCCACAGTAGACATATAAGACTGATTAAGTGTTGTGCCTGATGGTACATGCACAAGCCCGTTTTTTACATCCTCATCTAATTGCTTCCTATCAGCTTCAGGCATAGCCTTGACATTGTAAGGATCAATTGCACCCATATTATAGGCGTCAATTACTCCTTTAGGCAATGCAATAGGCTGAGCACCGTTTTGTGCTGTAGGAGTGCCACCTATTTTAACTTGCTGTGGTAGTACAACTAAGCCGTTATTAACATCACTCTCAAATTGTGCTCTGTCTGCATCTGACATTTTACCGTTAGTATAAGCATTAAGTAAATTTGACGTTTGATTAGGTGCTAGCTTTGCTGCTTCAGTGGCTTGGTATTTTTCAAAGGTTGTGCGGTTGTCCGGGACGCTGCCCGCGGAAAAGGGCGCCCTTCATCATTATCAGTAAAATAATGATCCCCTATCTTCAGTGCATTTGAGTTATTAAGATTGCGTGCCCATTTTGCGCTAGAGTTTTGTGGCTCTGCGTAGAATGTTGCACCTGAGGTTATATCTGGCAATTGCCCAGATAGCATTTTAGCTGCAATAGTCATTGCAGTTGAAGAAGGTTTCGCTTGCCCTTGAAACTGCATCTTAGCTGTTGCTTGTGATACAGGATTATCACCATACTCGCTATAATTCTGCTTTGCTCTGTTATCGATAACATTAGCAACAGCTTGCATTCCTTTAGTGCCCTGATTACCGGCTTCCCCTTCAAGAATGCTAGCTATAGTATATAGGTCATTACCTTGATTTTCTGCGGTTCCAACGTACGGCATTAGAATGTGCCTCCTAAGCCTTTGTACACTCCAAGCGCACCTACTAGGTTATTGATGCCGGAATTAAATGCTTGTGCAGAACCAAGTTGCCCGCCTGCAAGTTGCGCACCTTGCTGCGTTAGCAAAGTGCTTTGAGCGTTAACGTTAGCTTGTCCTGTAGTTGCAGTCATTCCAGCGGCATTTGCACCTGTAGTGCTAAGACCCATTAAATCACCATACTGCTGTTGGATTAATTGGTTTAGCAGTTGTGGTGAGAATTGCGCTAGTGCAGCTTGTGTATTGCCACCTCGCAACCCACCTGTAGCTGATGCATTTGCTAAAATAGCATTCATCCCTTGCTGGTTTAACCCATTAAACAAAGGTCCATTAGCAATCCCATTTATAGCTGTGCTCTGTGCAGCGTTACCATTTGCACCTGTTAAGTTAGCCGCTTGCGCGTTAGCACTTTGCCCCGTTGTGACAAATGGAGACAGTAACTTCTTTATCTGATTAAATTCGTTTACTTGCGCATTGATGCCCGATTGTGTCGCGTTAGCCTGTGTTTGTGCAGCGGACTGCACAGCATTGCTACCGACAAGGGCTGAAGCAATCCCGCCCGCGCCTACAGCAAGTGCAGCAGTTGCCGCTGCGCTTAGTCCAAAAGTCATTGTGTAACCTCAATTAATATTTATAAAATTGCTTAGCCCATAGTACAGAGTATGTACAATAACGCCAAACAAAACATACAATACGGGTCCAGTTATTAGACCAAGTTCATAAGAATATAGATCGATATTCATTTGATTTCGTTCCAATTATGCTTTATGGTATTAAATAATAGTAGAAGAGTACTCTGATTTCTCTAGACTAGCAAGGCAAAACTCGCTCATTTCTTCCGGGCGCTTGGAATGCGTTCGATGGGCAGTTCGCCCTTCGCGGCGAAGTAGGTATCAAGTGCCTCATCCAAGATTTGCTGAAGGCTGGTATTGTTATCAAGCGCGTGTTGCTTAAGCCGCTTGTGGGTAGTGAGACTCACAAAATAGGTTATGTTGGTTTTCTTCTCTCCAGTTATTCGCGGAGCGGCTTTAGCGATATTGGATGAAATCGCATCTTCTGCGAGTGCTGCTGCCGTTTCGGCGGTTATATTTCCTGATTTCTTGCTCATGGGATTTCCTTCGTAAGCCAGTTGAACAACTCGGCAAATTCGCGGGCGCTCTCACCGGATGGTTCCGCTTCACAAGTGCACTTCCCGATAGCAATGGAGTCCGGGACTGATGTTTCGCTGTACAATGATCACCGGCGAAACGGAGTGCCCAAGGGATGAGAGAGTTTCCGCCAATGCGCGGGCGCGCTTTCGCTCTGCATGGGGCGGGCTAATGTTGAGCAAAAAGGCGTAGGGCCGCTTCGCCCGCTTGGCAGCTTGCACGGCCTTCGTGCTGGCTTCCACGTCAATGTCGAACGGGCGCACGGGAACAAGGATTAGGTCCGCTGCGATAAGACCGGCGCTCGATACCGGCGAATCACGTCCAGGAAGGTCCAGAAATGCCCATTCATAGCTTTCCGCTCGCAGCTTCGCGAGCAAAGGCGGAAGGGTTACTGCGTTCGCCTCTGTGACATAGGGAGCGCCGGTTTGCCGCCGCTTGCCCCATTTCGAGGTGCTGCCTTGTTCGGCATCCATATCGACAAGCGCCGTTTTCGTGCCCGCCGCCACTGCTTGGCACGCGAGATTGATCGCTGCGCAGCTTTTCCCGGTTCCTCCCTTACCTTGCCCTAGTGCCACGATGTGCATGCCGTTTCTCGCAATGGTTGAATTGTTTACAAATTACCCGTATCATCAGCTAACTGTTTCGTCAATTAGTGATTTAGTGAACTAGTGACTTTATTAGCTAAGGCAGCGGAAGACGGGGAAACATGCGAGGATCGAAGATCAAAGGTGCGGCGGTTGCGCGGCAACCTTGCGAGGATGCGGGGATTGCATCCCGCGCCCGTGCGATGATCGCCGCGACCTTTTGCGCGGGTGCCGCATGGAGCCTTCCGCTGTTTCCGGCGGTAAAGATTAACCTGGACGCAGCGTCCGGCCAGAGCATCGCCTGGACAAGCTTTGCTATTGGGTCGGTTTTAATGGGTGCCGCCAGCTTTTATGTGGCGGAAAGGCTTTTAGAGCATCGGCGGTTGGGGCGGGCGGGCTTCTATTTTGTGCTGGCGATGGTCTTCTTAACTTTGAACCTCGCGCAATCCATCGGTAACGCTTCGGCTCATAGCGAGGGTGCCCGCGATGATCGCGCGGCCAAAATCGCAGCCAAAACAAAGGTCGCACAATCCTCGCAAACCCTCGCAGACCGTCGCAAAGCCGTCGCGGCGTTGGCCGGTGAGATGGCGGTTGAAAGCCTTGAAGCCGAAGCTCAAGCGAAGCGGGTAGGCTCAAGGCTATGGCAGAAAAGCGAGGAGTGCCAAAATGCAACAGGCGCCGAATCCAGAGCCTTTTGCGCAGAGCTGTCCATCCTCGCTGCGAAGATCGCGGCGGCGCGAAAACGTGACGGGATCGATGCTGAGCTGCGCAAGCTGGCTGGCAAGGACGTTGACGGCGCCCCGGCTTCAATCGATCCCTTTGCAGCCAACGTCGCACGGTTCCTTGGTTTGTTCGGATTGGCCGGTGGGCCGGAAGCGCAAGTGACGATCGCCGATGCGCGGATTTGGGGCCAAGCCATCGGCGTCGAAATTCTGGCGCTCTTTGGTCCGGCTGCGTTGATGGCGCTTTTCGGCGGCTTGCCCACAGAAGGCAGGACGCGAGCACAAGCCCCGAAGCGTGACCGGGTAACGCGAAAGCTGAACGAACCCGAGAAGGCCCCTGCCATTGCCGTGGCGGGTGTAGAGGCTGGGGAAGACCGGGAGATGGCCGATTTCGTTGCGCGGTGCCTTGAGCCTTGCGACGGCGCTACTATGGCAGCGGCGGCGCTCTTTACGATCTGGCGGGAAGATTGCGAGGCCCATGGCGCTGAACCTCGCACACAGAAGGCCTTTGCGGGCCGGATCAAGCGCTTTTTCGAGCATGATCCCAATGGCGGTAGGCCCCGCTATAAAAACGTCAAGCCCAAGGTGGCGATTGTGAGCGCGCCGCCGGTAAAGCGAGTCCGCAAGACGGTCGCACAGCTGGTCATGCAGTAACGCTCCCGTTCAAGCCCCCTGCGAGCTCGCTGCGAACAATTCTTCACAGACCCGGCTCGTTTGAAATACGCTCGCTTATCCGGATCAGGCCGAGGTCGTAAGCGGAAGTTTATCAGTTAAGCCCAATCGCCCAATAATGAAGGGAACCAACATGAGCATTTGGGGTGTTGCGCGGCTCTCGCGCACAGGTGTTGCGATCATCATAGCTCTGTTGTCGAACAGGGCTCTTGAAGCGAACGCCGCCTACACGTGGAAAAACTTTGTAAAAGCCGATCCTGAAATAATTGGCTATGGTCTTGGCATGGTTGCGGGTACCTCAGCCCGATGCGGACGCTATGTCATCTTGGGTGGGGATATCGGCGAAACCCTCGACTTATTCGCTGAGCTTGGAGTTGAAAGCAAATATTTAGACGGCTTTAATCGTGGAGTTGCGGTGATTGACAGAGAAACCTTCGAGCGGGCTTGCGACAGAGACAGCATCCACCGCATGGTTTGGGGGTTATATGATTTTCATCCGAAATTCAAAGAGATCGTACTTTGTCAGAAGGCTCAATCGGATTACGGCATATGCCCGCCAGCAGTGCCCTTTGGCAGGAGCAGTAAGTGACGGCCCGCACCTGGCAAGGTTGTGGCAGCATCGGACCTGTACGCGGCTTTCGAGGCTTGGGCGGCACGCTCGCTGACAAAGTTTGGCATGACAATGAAAGCTGAGCTAGGCGTTGCGTATGTCGAGAAGAGCAAGCGCGGAGGCGTGGTGCGCTATAGGGGAATTGCGCTGGCTTCTATCAGCCGTTTAAGTTGATCCTTGCTCATGCCGGCGCGCATAGCCGCATGACGCGCCAGCCGGTCATAGCTGAGGGCGATGAGCGCCAGCTCGCGCTTTGTCTCGAAATGCTTCATTGACTGCGCCAGCTCAAGGGTTTCCTTGGCGCGCTTAACCCAAAAGACCGGTATGTCCTCTGCCATTGGGCGCTTCCTCCCTACCCCGGATGATAACGGCAAATTCGCGAAGTAAGTTCCTTCCTACTACCGGTCCCTTTCGGAAATTGTGCCGATTGATTAATTCTTGCGCATATGTTGCGAATTTGCCTCACCTTGCATTAGCAAGTTTGATCATCATTCTCGGAAGCGAAACGCGCTAAGAGCCGGGCACAGCATCAAACATCCTAGCTTGCCCATAGATTGTAGGCTCTAGAATGCGCTAGGATTTGCTCACAGCCGCGAAAGCGTTTCCCGGTGAGGGGGGGGCGACCTAGATCGAAAAGTGGCTGTACGGCGCGACCGTTGCGCGATTTGAGGCATTCTAGCACGGACGCTGCCCTACGGTGCCGCCGAGCCCATATTAGCACAGGGATGTGCGCGTTGCGCTTCCAACTCACGTGTCGTACTCTCGCAAGGCTCACAGTTCGCGTTTGAATTGTGACCACTTCCATTTTTCCTCGAATGACTTATGGCTTGTCACGGCAAGCAGGGTGAAGGCAAATGAAGGTCATCGCAACAGTTGGGTTGGTGGTGGCCCTAATAGCGATGGGCGCCGCTGAACAATCCAACGCGCAAAATCCACCGGATCAAACGCCCATCACCCGGTGCGAGGACCTTCCTGCTTCAGCTCACATCGAAGTGTTTAGTAGATCAGAAACTAAGGAAGTTTGCTTAGAGGTGTCGCGAATTTTGGAAGGCGTGACCGTTGATGATCTAGTGACTTTTGAAAAGGCATCCTTCCTTTTATCTGTCAAAGGGTACAAAAAGGACGATTACAAGCAAATTACTGCAGAGCTAGTCGATATCATCCGGCTTCGAGGGCTATATGACAAGCAGCCGAGGTGGAAACCTACACTCGATTTGGTGTACAAGTCTTATGTTGCGTTCAATGGAATCGTGAAGCCAAGCGACATTGACCTTTTTCTACGTGGTGCCGGTCCAATGGCTAAGACCCTATCTGACGAGGGATTGCTTTCCATGATTATTTACATGAAACAGAAGTACCAGCGAGGGGATGAATGATACAATTGGCGCGGTATCCAAGGCAAACCTCAGCGTCTTATTGAAATGCGCGCCGGTTCAACCAACAGATCGCACTCTGTTTTACGAAGCGATGGCGAGCAGCAGGCATAGCCCCGCCATCCGCCGAGTAGATTACGGGTAGGTAGGCAGCGGCTATAAGGATATATAAAATGACCATTTTCAAAAAAAACATGGCTCTCAGCGACAACCCAAAAACAAACTTCTTCTGCCCTTATTGCGAAAGAACGCTGGCGACCGGCACCCATATAACTGATGGTATCAAGGAAGGATGGAACGATATTGATTGTCCCTCATGCAAGAAATCGTTCAGGGTTTTTAATGGAAAAGTGCGAGCAAAGCGGGGGCGTACGTTGGGAGGCGACCGCGAAGTATCCCTTCGCGTGCTGCATAATGGCATAGAAGACCTCATCGAGTATGATTGTCCGAAAGATTTAGATGTTGAAATGCGCGCCCAAGATGAGATCATAATCTACTTCAAAACTCACTACAATGGGACTTTGATCAAAAAGAGTAGGGCGTGTATAATTTTTAACTTAACTACAAGAAGGGGCGGTGGACTAGTGTCTTATTTGAGGTGGTAAGGTCCGCGATGTGCCATCCGTTGACGATAGAACAAAAGCGGAACGCTGTCAGCTACCCAAGCGGCCCAAATCGTTCTACATGGTGGAGGTTTACACAAATTCCTACCTGGAGACTTCTATGAATATAACGAATCTTGAGGAACAGCGGGCAAGGCTAGCACGTCATATCAATCTTCTGAAAACCGGCCGTCTAAAAGAGCATATGGTTGGCGAAAATGGCACCAGCGCTAAAACAATCCGCGACTATGAGGCAGTGCTTGTCAATATGGACCATCAGATAGCGTTCGAAAAGCGCAGGCTCACGTAATCACGACTTGCCTGGGGTTCGGGGCAGCATTGTGCGGCTTTGGGCACCGCTTTAGTTGCCCACCTTCATACCGTCCACATGGTCAAGCTCGGCGCCGAACCGATCTACAAGCTTGCGAAGCTGGGCTAGCTCAAGCTTCCGCTTAGCGCGCCGTGCCTTCTGATTGCAAGCAGGCGAACAATATTCACTCCATTCAGTGTGGGCTACATAATCTCTTATACACTCTTTGCAAATTCGTTCTTCACTAAACTGTTTGCGCTTCTTTCTCTGCATCTTCAGCCTCATTGCTACCGAAGAATGGATTACTGCGCATGCGATAAGGCCACAATGCACAATCGAACGCAGTGCATTTACGAACTTCACTCGGTTGATAAACGCAGCAATCTAAACATTTTTCACGAATAGCTTTCAGTAATGGTTGCTTGTCGTGCCCTAGAGCTTGCAAATCAGAGATTTCCATTTCGCGAGGGTCGCGTCCGATCTGCTCGCCCTGCCTAGTCTCATAGCCGTACTTTTCGTACCTCAAAAGCCGCGTAGAATTATCCATAGCAAAATCTTCCCTGGAAAAATCAAAGGTTTTTGGCGAGAAACCCCTCGCCGGGGTACGCATGTACCGGAATGCCCTACGTATAGCATTATTCAACGGGAAAAGTCAAAGCCAAATCAATCTGCGGTTGTGCCCTCGATCTGAGTGCGGTCAGCTCTGCTTTTTTCATAACAACCCATTTCCGGTATTTGCCGCGCATCAAACAATACGCGAGAACTTCAGTGACTTCACCTATAGGCGCGTAATCATAAGCCCGGCTAATCATGAAATGAAACTGTGCATTGGTTACTATCAATGTTCGTTTGTCAAAAATTCGAACTTGCATGAAATATTCCTATTTAAATGTTATAGCTAATATGCTTCAATCACTATGCTGTGCGAACCTCAGGACTCACCTATTTCGATTTGCTTCTAATTAGCCTTTGGCCAATACCGCTGGCATCCCCAATCTTGTTTGCCGTATTTAGCAAATACAACTTCTAAATCACAGCGTAGCTTATTAAGTTCGGCTTCATGGTCCGTTGCAGTTGCAGTGTGTTACTGCGCCGGTAAGAATCTAACGTTCTTTGCGCTCGCACATTTAAAGATGTTTGAATCTGGATACATATAGCATACATCTTCAATGCTGCGATTAGCGAACTTGAGTGCACCGTTTGATTTATCTATAGCTTCTTCATAAACAAAAACCAGCAGAAACAGCAATATCAGAATGCCCACAGCTTTGAGCATTAATAGCCCGAAAGCATCTAGCAACAGCAAGGTAATTGCTAATGCTCTTGGCAGCAGCGCTACGATGACAATAAACATGAATAGGAAGTGCATTTTCATTCTCTCCGTCGTTGAATTAAAAAGTCAAATTTATTGCACTATGCCGTAATTTCAAGTGGCTTCGATCCAAGCTAGTTCTTAAATGGATCTTCATCAACTCGCTCAATAATTCGCTCTATCCGCTTTCCATGACGCCTTTCATTAACGTATGGCGTAACTTCATCATATGACATATGCGAGTAGTCTAAAAGGTCACCCTGCACCAACTTAAGTAGGTGCTCCTTCGGGATCAGTCTTAATACCAACTGCATATAGCCGTACACGTCCTTGCGTCGTAATCTTTCTAATGTTGATTTACCATGAACTGCAAAGTCTTCAGTGAACACAGTTATTGCAAGTTCACTAATTCGATTGCGGTTGCGAATTCCTTTAGGCTTGCCGTGGATATTTCCCGATTGACCCTTAACAAAGCGCCCTCCATTGCGAATTCTGAATTCCACCTGAATTAACAGGCGGCAATACATCATTATCGATAACAGCAACCTCTTTCTTTTTAAATTCAACGCGGACTAGTGTTACAACATCAACATCATCGTCTATCGGATATTCAGTCTGAACAGGCACTATTGGATATTCAGTCTTCTTCTCAGCGACTTTAGCAGAAGGCCATTGCTGAGGAGCTTGCCCACAGTGTTGTGCAATAGTCTTTCCCTTTCTCCTTGCATTGGATTTAGCCACTTCACTAATTTTATGCTCCAAGGTAGTGCAATCTTGTGAATTGGATTCAGCATCAGCCTTCACCCATGGCTTAGCGTTATTATTCACTTGATTCACTTTAGGCCATGGCCTAGATTCATTATTCATTGTTCAAATTCCTTTCATTTAATGCAAATTTCCGAACTTATGTTTGGCAGTTTGCCTTGTGGGCTTCTTGATCTTTGCCAGCGCGGCTTTATGACTAAGCTTGACAGCCTTCTTTTTAGTGCGCTTAACTTTCGTGGTTCTCATTTCAATTATCTTTCATAGTTAGTGTCTAATTCAGCTAAATAGTTCCGCGTATGTGGCTTCCTGCCTTTACGTCTAATCGGGATTGGTACACTATCATCAATTGGATATGCAGCTTGCTCTTTACGTTGGTGCTTATGAGCTTTAGCATTAGCAGCTACAGTTACAAGCTTACGCTGTAATGCCATCCATGCCTCTTTGTTTGTCATATTCAGTTGTTCCTTCATTATTGAATTAAACGCAATGCCTACAAAAGACTTTAGTCATAACGCTTTATGCCATGTCCACACTAGAGCGCCGGAAAAGGGCATTCTAAGCAGTAGTCCTGTATTCTAAGCGTGCTTAGAACGCATAAACCCTTGATATTACTACTTATTTTATATATATTCTAAGATTTTAAGATTCTAAGGTAGCCACGCCAAACCACTTTTTTGGTATTAAATTTCTTCTAGCCCCCCTTCCGGGCTCCTACCGGGCTCCTTAGAATAGAATCTTAGAAAACGCCAAATTTCCCTACAGCCACGGGCCTTTGGCACCTTAGAATGCGAGCTTAGAACGAACTGTGGGCTTAGAATGATGCCAATTCCAATCCCGCTATAATTTGCTCGCGACTTGCAACTTTATACAATTCCCCTGATGTATTAAATTGCTTCTTCTCATCAGGAATAACCTTTATAATCTCGCCACATTTTACAAGTTCATCAATTGCGCTCCTCAATCGCCTTCCCGCTTCACCTTTTTTGTCACTCTTAAATGGTTGCACCGCTAGTAATTTCTTAGACAGAAAAGCGTAAGGAACAATGCCTTGCTCTCTCATGCTGTCAGTACCTATCTTTGGATACTTTTTAGATATAATATCCCAAGGTGTTTCAAACCAAAATTTAATATTCTCTCGCAATATGCGATGTTGAGCTGTTTCTGATTTAGATTGATCCCCAATTTCATCTTTTTCAAATTTTGTTGCAAGACTCTGCGTTCCCTTTTGTAATAAATTTGCGGCCCATTCAATAGCCTCCACTGAAACTTCAGGATACTGTGAGTTAATACCTACAGTTACAAGCGCTGCTAATCGAGCTACGCGGAGCGCGAAGCGGTTCCATAATTGTTTAGTTGCTTCTGTATTAGAAGCATTCAACTTATCTCCCTCGTATTTGCGTATCACGTCCAGCATACGATCAGCGTCGGGAGGGACTTTTACAATAATGGGTTCATTTTTACCGCTGTTAATACCTTCATTAATCTGTAATGAATTGACGCAAAGCTTTACCAATTTATCAACAAGATCGTCAGATGGCTTTATTTTATAGTGATGCTTATTGTAATCGCCTCTGTGTTCATCACATTCGAACAAATTGAAACGTGCTAGCAATCCGTTATCGATAGATGATGTATCGAGATTTCCTAGTATAGTAGAGGGTGTGCTTTCGGCCATAATCGAATAAGCAGGTTCCTTTAAAGCTGGAATATTTACTTTATTGTCGGCATAAGCCCGCTTAGTTAAATAATTACCGTAACCAGAGCTACTAAACAAGTCGAGCAATATTTTTCGTAAGGTTATATCATGCGGAGCCGCATTGACGGAGTTCAAGCGTTGTAGAGTATGTCCAAATTCACTTGCTATCGAGACATATGAAAGACTACCACTATCGGCAATACTTCTATGAACAGCTTGTCCAGATGAAAAATCACCTGGACCTATAAATTCACTCGCTCCATTCATTGCTTTTACAACATAACCCATAAGTTTGTGCGTGCCGGTACTTAAAGAATTTTTACCAGTCCCCGTATGACCTAACACTAATTGGTACTGATTGAGTCCGCTTCCTTCAATGTTGTAGGCTCTACCGCAAATACCAGCCATTAGGCCTATAGCGGCTGCAAGCGCGACTTGCCGCGACGGATAGGGTGCAGATTGATAGATGTACTGTGCAATCTCCCCTAGCAGGCCAGGCGGAAAATCATAACAATCCCCAAGCTTCGGAACTTCGATTGGCTTAGCTTCCGCAACAGAAATTACATTTGGAGATTGATAGATTGCGGTTTGATGTTGTGTTTCATTGAGATAGACGACGTTACTCATTTCGCTTCTCCCTTCTTCAGCAAATCTGCAAAGGGATTGCCGCTATAATCAACAATCACGGGAGGCGGTTGATTGTCATATGCTCTATTCAACATATATTCGATATAATCAGCACGTTGCGCTTTCTTTCGTTTGCCTAGCGTTGACTTAAGAAATAATCTCCATACTTGATTGCGGGAGCGCGTATAGTAAGCGATTATATCAATAAGAGCGAAGTCTGCTTCACTCTGCGAGGTATACAAATCTTGCCAATGGCCTTCCCATAAGCTTTGGAATTTTTCTCCATTTTCAGCATTCAATGCCCAACTGATAATTTCAGCATCGGTGAACTTTTCATCTATCTCATTTACATATGTTGATTGCTGTTTTTGGCTTCCCATTTCACCCCACAGTATGTCAGCAAGCTCTTGCCTTTCAGCAATTGGTACAGCATTGCAGACATCGCCAGTCATAGCGAAAAAGCGGCTATGCGGATAAAGTTCAACTTTATCTCTTCGCCTGCCGCTTTGCAGTTTAGCTTTAATTATTATGTGGCAACCTTTGCGTGAAACGCTGCGCTCGCTATAGCTATTAAATTCAGTATAGATTTTAGTCTGCCGCTCAATGATTACTTGATCGGTTGAATAATCTAAATCGATACCGCAATAGGGATCGCTTTCAGTAAATATGAAGCCTATACCTACACCTTCATATCTAGTTGCAATAGCCACAACTTCAGCGAATGTGGCGTAATGACTACGCTTGGTAACATCGCAGTGTTTGCCGTTCGGCTGGTAAGGCACCTTGCCGTTCGGCTCATTGCACCAAAGGCACCATTGCTTGAGGGCGCGTAGCTCTATAGGGATCGCGTCATGGTTCAAGTGTGATCCAGAAAAATATTCGTTGACACCGGGCGAAATTTGGCTGTATACATTATCTTGTTTCACAGAAGTCTCCTTAATATCTTGCCAATATAAACTTAACTAAGCTTTGAGAGAGCGGCGGGGTTGCGACTACCGCTCTCTTTTTTACTTAAAAGCCGTCTATCGTCGTACCAGATTAGTTCCAATGTCCTATCTGCGTTAATTGGCGGCTGCTCGGCATAAATCCGGCTTTGCATCAGCCAGCCTTTACAGAGCCGATGCGATATCAGGAAGTTAGGCTTGCCTAGATTTCCTCGCTCATCGCGCATCAGCACATCACTGTTATTATGACAGTGTGGGCACAGCGGCCTTATGCAAAATTCCCTTGTAGGGTTTGCATCAAAATAGCGTGCATCAATTGCAGGATTGCAATTGCACTGCGTTGCACTTGAATATTTAGTTGATGTAAGGCTACATAGTCCCGTACTAGCCGGTTTGCGTTCGCCGCGATAATTCTTTTTCATGATAATATTTGCCTTTTGTAATATAGGATTTCATTTTATTTTCTTTCGTTTAAAATTTCGCATCTCGCGCTTGATAAAGAATATTTAATCTACCAGCTTAGTAAATTAAAGTACTCAGCACAGATGCGCTCTACTCAAAACTTCAACGCAAGCAGCCAAGTTAGGCTGCTTTACTTAGTTCATTGCCTCGTTACAGGCGCCGCAGACAAGCGTTGCATCTGGTTTCGCCCATGCGTTAAGGCCGCACCCTGAACAGGTGAACTTAGCTCGCGTGTTCGCTTTCTTCGTTGCACCAGCGCTGCGATGCTGATCATACCAGCGCAGCGATAAGCGCTCCTTAGTCAGCACCTCGCAAGCACGCGCGAAAGAAGCGCCCGCTTCGATTAGATGCGTAACTCGATCACCAGTGTCCTTACCGCCCGGCTCCCCCGTATCCGTGGGGATCAAGCCGATTTCGCGCATCTTTGCAGCCCATTCAGCATTATGATACCTGCCCCTTCCGGGGGTGCCGAAGTGCTGTTGCCAAAGATGCACCATCTCATGGACTAGCGTCGATAAGACTTCATCGGCCGCCCGCTCACCGAAATGGCTCGGATTCAGAGCAATCTCGTCGGTCGCCCGGTCGGGATTGCTGGCGTAGGTAAATCGCCGGGGCGAGAAATAACCGTACGCGCCGCGCTTGCGCTGCAAGGTGATAAGACACGAAGGCAACTTGCCCCCAAACAGCGTGGCGTTGAAATGATCAAAGGCCTTTTGCAAGGGCCTATAGGTCTCCGGTGTTGGCGAAGATGTCTTTGGCATTGTATTGTACAATCCAATGCCTTAGGCCGCTTGCTTGCGCTGCTCGGTGAGCTTGCGCACAAGCGCACGCACGGCATCGTCATCTTTCCCCGCTATTCGTGCTTTGCAGACAGCTTCCAGTTCCGCCACGGGGTAAGCCCTGGCCCTAGGGCCAAGCGCCACAACTTCGGGCCAAAGCCCGTCTTTGCGCTGTGCGCAAAAGGTGGCTCGTTTCAGTCCGGTAATCTGCAAGGCGCCGGGTAGTCGCACCAGTACCCTGTTCGGGGTTTGCGAGGGCTGCAATAGGCGGCTTAGCGCCGTCGTGTTCGTCATGTGGTTCTCCGTAAAGTATGATTTGATCGATAATGGACGCGATGGCCTCCAAAAGAGGCTCAACTTCCTAGATTGGCGAGCCGCATCCGGAATGCAAGCAAAAAAATACAAACGTCGGAGACTAGAGGGCCGCTCGAAGCAAAGCGTGGCCAGAAAACCACAAAGTTCAAAGACTAGCAGCTATTATTGCTTTGTTCTAACTTCAACAATACCTTCTTTGCTTCAGTAACTTTATTAACTCATTGTTTCAGCGGTAGATTTATATTGCTGCACTAACGCATTGTTTTAGCTATCACTTCAATTGCGATATGGCTTAACTCATTGTTTCAGCGATAAAATTGCAATATTGATGTTTAGATGGTCGATTGCCCACAGAAGCCACGCCAGCACGTAGGCGGTGCGCGTAGAGCCGCGAAAGCAGCGGCCCCTACTCCGCAAGCCGGAAGGAGCCTTCAGCCGCCAGCGACGCGCCATCGCGGCGGAGATTGGTGTCTCTGAGCCTACAATCCGGCGTGCCCGTTTAAGCTCAGGTGCTCCAAATGGAGCACCTGAAAAACGCCAAGGCCTAGACGGCGAACTGAAGCTCGGCAAGCACTCCGTCAGGACTTACGCTTTTTCGGTACCTGCCGCCGCGATAGCGTCCCGAGCTTGAGGCGTGGCACATTAATTTTAGGGGAGACAGGCACCAAAAGTGATGGATCACACATCCCCAGCTTTGTCTTCCGCTGCCGCCTCTTAGTGGGTGCCTTGCTCATCTTTCCGCCGTCTCAGCTTCATGCCGTCCTCAATGAACGTGACGCCAGCTTCCTCAAAAGCCAGCCGAAGAACTTTCAGTGTGGACGGCACCGGCATGGCCCGTTCATTCTCGAACCGGATGATTGTGGGCGCACTCACACCCGCTTTTGCCGCAAGTTCCTTAACTTTCCATCGCAGCGCCGCCCGTGCCATCCTGCATTGTGCCGCGGTGATCATACCGGGACACTAAGAACGCACCTGGCACTCGCAATGATGGCTTGATAAAAGGCTTTATCACAAATAAAATGTGATGCTCCAAGTGAAGGAGTTTCCACAAGATGGCAGATTTGACGGCAATCAAGCGAAAGCTTCGCGAGGCTCACGCGCTCTTAATTGACGCTGAGACAGCACACCGGAGCGAGGGGCGGACTATCGCGGCTGAGCGGTGCAGAAAGCTTGCGCACGGCATCGGCGCGGAAATCGAGATGGTGACAGAACTCACTAAGATGCCGGTCCCGGCGCGCGTCCTATAGGCGGCTGGTAGGAATTATTAGCAGCCAATGAGCGGTCTTCGGGCCGCTTTTTTATTGCGGTTCCCACAAGCTAGTAGAGCGCAATAACCTTGCCCCAAAATTGCATGAGTGAATCAAATTTGACACAAGCGCGCAAAGGTGCTGTGGGCAATACCGCGCTTAAGGAAGTGGCAACTAAAGCAGATTCATAGGTGATGCATAGCACAACTCTAGCTTAGGATCGACAGCTATGAACTTAAACGAAGCTCCCCACAGCTATAACTTCTACAAACGCCAACTCGATGCATTGAATGAAAGAGTTAGTCTGCTAAAAGCAGTTGGAAAAGTAGTGCATCAAATTATGGGTAAGCGCACAAGACTTGAAGATTATTTAAGCAAAGCAGCAACTGCAGTCATCAACTATATATCTAAACTTAAAGCTGGCTATCGTACAGATGAAGAGTTCGGTGCAATATTAGACATCGTAGATAAACCATTTGATAGGCTGTACCATCATGTTCTAATCAAAGAGAAAAACTATTCCGCATGCGATGCTGGCAACGTAAGCATGCATTTTATACTGAAGGGAATTAGGCAGCTAATAGCGGAATGCGAATTGCATATATTCGATGCAAGCATTACTAGAGAGAAATATTGTTCGTAATGTATGCAGCGGAAGGCTGTAACAAGCCTTCCGATTTTGCCTTCGCGATTAAGCTACCGCCCGCAAAGCAATCACGTTGCTTGGCTTTTCGCCTTGACACGCTGCATTCCAAGCCGTCATGAGCGCCCGCCGTCTTTCCAGCATGTCGCTTCGCCTGTAGGCGCGTTCCACCTCGCTGCCTACGGTGTGTGCTAACGCGATCTCGGCCATATCGTGATCAATCCCGGCCTCCGCCGCCCAATCTCTGAAGGTGCTTCTGAGGCCATGAGGCACAGCCGCGCGGCCAGACCGGGAATCAAGCCAGCCTTCGCGCCCCGCCGCTACTTCAGCCGCGTGCATGCGCCGCATGACCGCAGACAGCGACATATCCGATAGAGCCGCCCACTTCGCGGAGGGAAATACGAAATCGCAGCCCTCGATCTTGGGCAGGGCTTCCAACAGCTTCATGGCTGCATGCGGCAAGGGTATGCGATGCTCTTTCTTGGCCTTCATTCTGTGGGAAGGGATTGTCCATAAGCCAGCCTCCATGTCGATTTCGCCCCATTTTGCCAAGCGAACTTCCCCGGAGCGGCAGGCGCACAACGTTAGGAACTCCAAAGCTCGCGCCGATATGCCTTCCCGCTTGCGAAGTTCCGCGAACCAAGCGGGCAAATCCGCCAACGAAAGGGCCGGTTGATTTTCTTGGTTCGCTACAGCACTTGGCTTCGGCAAAAGCTCTTTAAGGTTGCCTGCCCAACGGGCTGGATTGTCGCCGGTCCTATAACCCGCTACAGCGGCCCATGACAGCACCGCTTCAATGCGCCCGCGAAGGCGCGATGCAGTTTCGGTTTTCTCATTCCAGATTGGTTCAAGTACACGAAGAACATCTTGCATCGTGATGTGGGCAACGTTCATGTCACCCAAGATCGCTGCAGCATAAGTGTCCAAAGTGCTTCGCCATTGCTTTCGGTGCTTGTCGTTTTTAAATTCAGTGTCTTTTTTGGATAGATATCTATCAATAGCATCTTTGAATGTGATTGAGCTTGACGCTTCAGCAATAGCTTTCACGCGCGCGATATTTCGCTCCTCAATTGGGTCGCGCCCTTCAGCAACGGCTTTTCGCAGTTCCGCGCATTTGGCGCGAGCATCAGCCAAGCTTAGCGTATGGACCGGGCCAAGGCCCATGCCGCGTGTCCGGCCTTTCACGGTGTACTTAAACACCCATGACTTGGTATCGAAGCGGCTCACCTGTAGGTACAGGCCGCCGCCATCCGCATAATGCCCCGGCTTTGTCATCGTGCGAACACCTGCCGCCGAAAGCCGATGCAGTCCCTTTGCCATATCCTGCCCCGCTAATTTTTGAGATGCCGATTTCTACTAATTCTCTACTAACAAATTTTGCTGGAAGTTAGTAGACAAATCGAGACCTATCTAGCAGGATAGTTTCGTTAACCTATTGTTAAGAAACGTGGTTCTTAGAAGTCTCTGGATTCATATAGACCGGGCGATGGCGGACACCCCCTCCGCCAGGCCTGTATCCTAAGTCGTTATATGATCTCAAAAAATATTGCAATAAGTTGGCTCAGACCCACAAAATAGCCCACATTCCTTTCGGTGCCGCGTGTGAGGTTTCGGTTGTTGTCCAAGCGAAGCCATGGACGTGCTTTTTTTCAGCTGCTTCTAAGGCTGCCCCACTGATCAAGTCTAACGCGTTATTTTTCTAAGCAACATGCGGATTGACATCAGATTCCTAATCTGTAGGTCGCAGGTTCGAAGTCCTGGCCGAAGGGACACCAACAAAATCTGTCCGGACCGGAGACATGTTAACGAGCCGTTGCCGAGCTTAAACTCGCCCTTGAAATCCGTGCACCATAACTCGTTCGGGGTAAGGGCCTGAGAAAGCAGCGTACCCTGCACTTTGTTGCGCCGTTTGCGGGCTCTGTCGACCAGGCCGTGACGATCGAGAACGGCATGGACGGTGCTTTTGGCTTGGACCCGCACATCGCCGGCAAGCGCTCAACGCTTAGCTGTGGTCGAGGTGTCGGCGCCACAGTTCCCGCTCTTCGAAGCCGCGGCTTTCGAAATTAGTTTGGTCTGGAGGGTGAACCGGAACAGATATGCTCACACTGAGACTTTCTCAGTATGACCCCAACGGACATCATGGAACTGCTCAACCAGGAAGATCTGGTTCTAATCGGCGCCTTCGGATAGGGTAGGATTTACCTTGAGGCTTCCGGGGCCGGGTCTCGAGTGCCCGGTGTTGACGCCTTCACGCAGCTTTAAGGTTACGGCCCGAGCAACCTCTTTCGCTATGAGAAAGCGTTTATGTCTTGGTACAGACCTTTGCGTCGCTTGGCGGCTCCTATCTTTACGCACCGTACTGGAAGCATCCAACGGAGCGGCGTTCTTTTGGGTTTCACGGCAATGATCGCCTTGTTGGCTGCTCATTTCGCCGCATGCGCGGATAGCTTGGACGAAACGGGTAGCGGCCTGGAGCTCGAAAAGGTTGCCAACCTTATGCACGACATTGTCGCGGCCAACCGCGAGGCCTATTCCCAGATCGTTGTCAACCGGCTGATGATTCAGGAAAAGGTGATTAGGTCCGACGAACATTACGTTGAGAATAAAGCTTTGCTGCTGCCTACCCATTTCTTTAGGCTGGCAGCGGAACTTTCAGCCAAAAAGAACGGCCGAGCCGTTTATTCGCTGCAATCGTTCTGGGCGATCCGCCGGCAAAATATGCCGAACACCGAGCTAGAGAAAATCGGCCTTGCGAGGGTTCTCGGCGGGACCGACGCCTTCTACGGAACCGAGGGCACCGAAGGCGCAAAATACTTCATCGCGGCTTATCCCGATGCCGCCACGAACCAGGCATGCGTGAGCTGTCACAACAATCATCCCGAAAGCCGGCGGCAGGATTTCGCCATTGGCGACGTCATGGGCGGCCTTGTAGTGCGAATTCCGCTAAGGCCGGGTGACGGTCAAATAATGGGAAAGCCCCGCACCAATGCCAGCCGGCAGGTGAAGATAAGCTACCAAGAGGTTGCCGAACTGGTCAATGCCATCACCGCCGCAAACCGCGAGGTTTACACCGCCTTGGTCTCTGACCGGCTGACAGAGAAGGAACACGTCATCGCTACCGATGAACACTATCTGGAAAAGAAATGCCTGCCACTCGCCGTGCAGCTCTTCAATGTCGGTGCTCTCTTGGCAAACAGCAAAACCCACACAGCAACCTACGCTCTGCGGTCTGCTTGGCCCATCAATAAGGCCAGCCACCCAACGTCGCGAGTTGAGAAAGCTGGGCTTGCTGCTACTGCGGCCGGCAAAGACCACTTCTATGGAATTGAGGGTTCGGGCACTCTGAAAACCTTAGTTGCCGTTTATCCGGACAAAGCGGTCAGCCAAGACTGCGTATTTTGTCACAACAAGCATCCTAATAGCCCTCGCAGGGACTTCAGGCTGGGCAGTGTCATGGGGGGCGTAGTCGTTCGCGTTCCGATGACCGACTGAGGAGGGAGGGTCCCCTTGCTCAATGGCAGCGCAGTCGTTGGCCCGCCCTAGTGCGACGGTGGCTGCTATCAGGTTGACCGGGTGCCTCAAAGTTGATGATCGCATAAATTTACAGACCGACCGGTCATGGCCCTGAACGTCGATCTGTGACGGATCGGCGTTAGGCCGTAACGGACAGGTGAGCGGCCGCTACACTTAGCGTCGAAAGGATTTACCCGCGAGGGCTGGCCGTGGTGGTAGCCCGGATCAGAGGCCTTTCTCAGGCGCAGTGGGAAGCGTTCGAGAACGGACCCGGCCTCTACACCCGGATGCCGCTCGCCAGGATTGCATCAGCAAGCTGGGCGGCAGGTCCGCGTATGGTTTTGCCGGCGCCGAGCAGAACGAACTCGACGGCGCCGAGATCGGGCAGACCGTGACCGCTCGGGATCTCGGCAAGGCCTGCCGGGATCATACCTTGTGGGAAAATCGTCACGCCAAGCCCGGCGAGTGCCGCGGCCCGCAATCCGCTCAAGCTGCCGCTCGTACACGCGAGGCGCCAAGGACGGCCGCAACGCTCAAGCGCGGCGAGAGCAATCTCGCGGGTGATGCTGGGTGGCGAATAAAGTATCAGCGGTACCGGCATTAAAGGATCGAGCCGCCGCAGATCGTCGGACACCCAGGCTAATCGATCGCGCCCGACAAGGCGTCCGCGATCCTCGCCTGGACGGCGTTTGCCGCAGACGAGGTCAAGCTCTCCGCGCCCAAGTTTCCCGTTGAGTTCGCCGCTCAAGCCAACGGTGAGCTCGAATTCGACCAGCGGATGAGTGCGGACAAACTCCCGCAGCACCTCCGGCAGTCGCGACGCCACGAAATCCTCGGACGTGCCGAACCTTAGCCTGCCACGCAGCTGGGAGCCCGCGAAATAGCGCTCCGCCCGTTCGTTTGCCGCCAGGATAGCCCGCGCAAACTCGATCATGGCCTCGCCGTCGGCCGTGGTTGTCACCGAATGGGTATCGCGTACGAAGAGCCTGCGCCCAGTCTGTTCCTCCAATTTTCGGATGTGCTGGCTCACCGTCGACTGGCGCAAGCCGAGGCGCTCGGCAGTCCGGGTGAAGCTCCGGGTCTGGGCGATTGCCAAGAAGGTCTGAAGCAGGACGGGATCCAGCATGGCCTTTCATCACGCTATGCGATCACAGTAATTACTGTCTACGGTATTCACAATGACGAACTTGCGCTGATATGAGAAGAGGCGCTCGAAATGAGGCTTCCATGACTTGGTTTTACACCGTTTGGTCACGTGTTGATGGGTTCCTCGCCGCCATTGTGCTCACTGTCGCTTTTGCCTCGCTCATGCCAGCACGGGGCGACGCGGCAGTGGCCGCCAGCTGGCTAACGGATGCCGCTATTGCGCTGCTGTTTTTCATGCACGGTGCGCGGCTTTCGCCCGAAGCCGCGCTTCTTGGAGCGCGGCAGTGGCGGCTGCACATGTTGGTGTTCTTAAGCACGTTTGTGCTGTTTCCGCTGCTTGGAATATCCGCCCACTTTCTGGCCCCAAATCTGCTGCCCGCACCGCTCTGGGCCGGCCTGATCCTGCTCACGGCCCTGCCCTCGACGGTGCAGGCCTCGATCGCTTTCACGTCGGTGGCAGGCGGCAATGTGCCAGCAGCATTATGCAGCGCCTCCGCATCCAATCTTCTGGGCGTCTTCCTTACCCCTCTAATCGCTGGTTTCCTGCTCGCCGGCCACGGCGCCGATGTCTCTGCTCGCTCGGTTTTTGCCATCGCCGTACAGCTCCTGCTGCCGTTCGTGGCGGGTCAGCTGTTGCGGCCGTTGATCGGCGCTTTTGTCACGCGCAACGCGCGCGCGCTAAAGAGTGTGGATTACGGGTCGATCCTGCTTATCGTCTATTCGGCTTTCAGCCACGGCGTCGTGAACGGTATCTGGCATAAGATCGATGCGATCCAGCTCCTTCAGCTCGCACTTGTCGATGCCGCACTGCTTGCAGCCGTGATCACCATCCTGACCTTTGTGAGCAGGCAGCTCGGCTTTTCGCGCGCTGACGAAATCACCATCGTTTTCTGCGGATCTAAGAAAAGCCTCGCCAGCGGGCTCCCGATGGCAACCTTGCTGTTCGCAGGGCACGTTGGCCTGGTTATTATTCCAGTGATGGTGTTCCATCAGCTTCAACTCATGGTCTGCGCGTCGCTCGCGCGGCACTACGCATCCCGCTGGAACACATCGAGTGAAGACCTTGCAGATCTCCCGGCGAATGCCCGTCTGAGCATGCTGGAATTAGCCAGAATAGAGGTTGCTCCGAAGGCGTGAGTTTAGCGGCCATCGCCGCTAAGCGGCTGGACGCTGTCCAGCCTATCGCTTGCGGAAAACCACCTGTCCAACTTGAAAGCCGCAGCCGTCGAACATCGCCTCGCACATCGCCAGATAGAACAGCCACATGCGGCGGAAGCGGTCATCGTAACGCTGGCTATCGAGCCGGCCCAAATTCCGGCAGAAATTAGCCCGCCAGCGCCGCAGCGTTTCAGCATAGTCGGATGGTGGCTGCAAATAGGGCGGGCAGTCGGGTATTAGTCCTTCCTTTGCGGCCGCATCGAGCATCTCAACCAGATCCGGAATGCGCCCGCCGGGAAAGATATGGCGTTGCAGCCACACGCTGTTGATTGTGCCGCCTCTCGGGTTGGCCGCGTTGACTATCGTGTGGACCAGCGCCTTGCCACCCGAGGCGAGCTGGTCTCGAACGGCGGCAAAATAGCCGCGGTAATTGGCGTCGCCAACATGTTCGAACATGCCGATGGATAGAATCCGGTCATAGGCTTGGGGGTGCCGCGTGGCGTGTTCGCGATAATCGGCAAGGAAATATTCCGGCGGGTGGGCGTCGTGCGAGGACCGCTCGATCGCGGTCCTGAACTGATTTTCGGCGAGCGTGATGCCATGGACAGTTGCGGCTCCGGTCTCGGCAGCGATGGTGCGGCATGCCTCACCCCAACCGCAGCCTATGTCCAGCACGCGCATTCCGGGGCTGATGCCGAGCCGGCGGATAGTGGTGTGCAACTTGTTGATCTGAGCCTCGCGCAGCGGCATTTCGGGCCTATCGAAAAAGGCACAAGAATAAACCATGCCTTCGTCGAGCATGAGTTCGTAGAGGTCGTCGCCGATGTCGTAATGATGTTGAACGTTGCGGCAGCTTGCCTCGGGGTCCCAGCTATGGTCGCCGAGATCCTTACGCAGCGTCCAGATCCACAGCGCACGCAGGGGGCCGGACAGGAGCCTTTGATAGTTCCGCGCCATCATGGTCACGAAGGCGCCGAGATCGCCCTTGGTCATGTCCCATTTGCCGTCCATGAACAGCTCGCCGGCTCCGGGGTCCGGATCGATCGTGATGCGCCACATCACCTTGGGATCGGCGATGCGAATGCCGAGCTCCTGCGGTCCCCGCCCGGCGGTCAGTTCTGTTCCTGTCGCCGCGCAGGAAATATGCAGCCGGCAATCTTTCAGGACACGGCACAACAGGAAGCGTGACAAGCCAAGCCTCACGAAATCGACGGCGCGGCTTTGCTTCGAACTCATCTCGATCGTAGTCATCCGGCCCACTTCACTGTGGCACTCTCCGGCAGTTTAATTCAGCGATCTGAGGCGATTGTGCCTAAGGGTGCGGTGCCGTTCAACCATGCGGGTGTAACAAACTATAAGGCACGCTGGAGGCTGGCAGACGCTTTATCCGATGGGACTTGGTTCCGCGCCCGCTCAGAGCCGGCAAGGGTAGTATCAGCGCGCACGGCGCCCGCCACAAAGGTTTGGAGGGAGTGACAGATCTCTACGCGCTGAGAGTCATCGAGATGTTTTGAACGCCCGGACCTGCTACACTCTTGCTGTATAAGGGAGTTGGATCGCATGGCGAAGGTTCTCTATGAAAGCGACGGGCGCATTGCCCGTATAACCCTCAATCGTTCCGATGTTCTGAATGCGATCGACGACGAGTTGCCGGTAGAACTCGCCGAGGCCGTTGCGAGAGCGGACGGCGATGACGCGGTTCACGTCATCGTGCTCTCCGGGGCCGGCCGCGCATTCTGCGCAGGCTACGATCTTACATATTATGCCCAGGCTGCCGGAACGAATAAGGGCGTGCAGGATATGCCATGGGACCCCATGAAGGATTACGCCTTCATGATGCGGAATACGGAGCTTTTCATGAGCCTGTTCCGCTCCAAGCGGCCGGTCATCGCCAAAGTACACGGCTTCGCGGTAGCCGGCGGGTCCGACATCGCCTTGTGCTCCGATATCGTGATCATGGCCGAAGACGCTCTAATCGGTTACATGCCCGCCCGCGTCTGGGGCTGTCCCACCACAGCCATGTGGTTATATCGCTTGGGGCCGGAGAAGGCCAAGCGGATGCTTTTTACCGGCGATAAGATTAACGGCCGTGAAGCGGAGAAACTCGGCCTTGTCCTGAAAGCTGTCCCCTCTGAGCAATTAGACGAGGAAGTTGAAATCCTTGCCCACCGCATCGCAAGCGTTCCCCAGAACCAGCTCATGATGCAGAAACTCATGATCAATCAGGCCCTCTATAATATGGGACTGCAGACGACGCAAATGATCGCAACGGTGTTCGACGGCATCACGCGCCACAGTCCAGAAGGGCTGAACTTCAAGCAGCGCGCGGAAGAAATGGGCTGGAAGCAGGCTGTTGACGAGCGCGATCAAGGCACGTTCGACTGGACAGCTAATGCGCCGATGCCGCGCAATAGGTAGCACCGTGCAGGACTATTGGCGGCCTATCCGATTTCTATCTTGACCGAACGAGCAGGTGTTTGACCCCTGAGAGTGAGCGCATTTTAATAGGACACCAAGGCCCGCTCAAAGTCGAAGCCATCGCCCCTCGGCGTTGTGTGCATTTGGCATAACCATGGGCGCGACGGCGAGTCGGTGACTTCCGCAAGTGGCCTGGCGCAGCCCATTGCAGGTCTCGTTAAGGTCGACCGCTCTTAGATCTGATAGCGGAACAATCGGATAGCCAGGCCCATACCCACAGGTGAGACACGACCGGCGATGAGTTGCTTCGTTGTCGATCGCCTTACAGGACCGTCGACTGGGCCGCAACCATCTTGCCTGTCCCAGACGCCCGCCTTGCGCCAGCGGTTGAAGCGGTTGACACAGGTGGTGTAGGGCCGTACCGGGCCGGAATGTCCGCCCAAGGTGCTCCTGTGCGAAGCCGCCAGAAGATACCGTTCAAGACCCGGCGATCATCAACGCGCGGAACTCCCCGCGGCTTGTTCGGAAGCAAAGGCTGGATCACAGAGCACTCGAAATCCGTCGAATCAAAGCGTGCCATGACGAGCTCCTTTTAGGAGCTTCAATCACTGTTCGCCCAATTTGTGAATCCGTTTTATGAGTTTGTGACCTAGGCTTTTATTGGCTTTGATCCTCTGCTACCCTGAGCGCGAAAAAATACTTCAGAGAGCAGTGAAGGCGGCTACTTCACGGGCGGCTAGCTCGCGATGGCCACTAATTCTCGGCGAGACCCCTTTTTCTCGACGTGGGCCGACCAACTTACTTTCGACGAGAAAAGCACAGCACGGCTTACCGGACCGCAACCATCCGCCTCAAAACGTCATTGCGCAATACGTAGTGATGAAAGAGTGCAGTCAATGCGTGGAGAGAGGCGATCGCCCTCATCGAATTGGCCACAATATCGTGCCAGCCGTTAATTGCATGCGCCAAGCTCGTTTTAGTGTCGGCCGGGTCATATTGCGGGATGCCGACAAGACCAAACAGATCCCATCCTCTCGCCCATTCGTTCCCAACACCAAGAACAATGGTGCCGACAAGAAGCGCATAAAGAATCCAATGGGTCATCTTACCGATCCAACCGTGAAGCCGTGAGCCTGATGGCAAAATTCGGCCCCTGCGTGCGCGCCAATAGATCCTGCCTACGATGACCAAGAATAAAACTGCGCCGAGCGGGATATGGGCCGACCAAAGGTTATGAAGCGCCGCTCCCCTCGGCACAAAGCTGGAGACCTGCGCAATGCTCCAAAGAATCACAACCAAGATCGTGGTCGCCCAGTGAAACCAGACTGTCGTTAGGTCATAGTACTCCAAACCTTTATTCAGATTAGTGGAGGAAGGATCAGCTAGATTTTGCATGATTTCGAGGCTCTTATGTAATTAAGAACTTGCAGGGTAGCGCCGAAAAGGAACGCGAGCGGGTCACTTGCCGCCCGGTGATGCCTGCGGCTTCGGTTGAGATAACAACGAGATGCGCGTGTAGCCTGCTTCGCTGGCGCCGCCGAGAACTGACATGACTTCACCATAAGGAATGGAGGCGTCCGAACGCACATAGGCAACCGCGTCGCCTTCGGCAGTTCGAAGCTCCCGCAAACGGCTAACGAGGTCAGCGGCGGCGATTTGCTCGTCACGAATGTAAAGAACGCCCCCCGGGGCAACCGTTATCACTATCGGCCTTTGCGGCGGGGTTTGCCGAGCGGCAGCTGTTTGAGGGAGATTGACGGGGACGCCCGCGATCATGAGAGGCGCTGCGACCATAAAAATGATCAGCAGCACCAGCATTACGTCTACAAGCGGAGTGACATTGATGTCCGCGATGGGACCGAAATCGGCGTCGTCATCGAGCCCTCCATTCGGCATTTTGATTGCCATGGTTCAGCCCCCAGCGCGTGTAATTGTAGTTCGCACGAGTGTGCTGGCGAGAGTAGCGATTGCAAGATTGATGCGCTCGGAAGCTCTGCTGAAACTGCCCGAGAGCTGGTTAAAGGCGACGACGGCCGGGATCGCTGCTGCAAGGCCAATTGCCGTTGCAAACAGGGCTTCGGCGATACCGGGCGCTACGACCGCTAGGCTTGTATCCTTCTGCTGGGCGATCGCGGTGAAACTATTCATGATGCCCCAGACCGTCCCGAACAGCCCAACGAACGGTGCTGTCGATCCGACCGTTGCCAAAAACCGGAGGCGCGGCTGCAGGCGGTTAAGTTCGGTTCGCGCCGCTAAACGCATGGCCCTTTCGAAACCCGCCTCCATATCGGCCCGGCTCTCCCCAGTGGAAAAGCTCTGACGCCGCGCGGCTCCAATGATAGCTTGCGTCAACCAGGAGCCTTGATCTTGATTGGAAGATTGAGACACTGCCGCACGCTCAAAGCGCCGAACCTGGCCTCCAAATCCGAAAAGGCGGATGACCTTTTCGAAAATTATTGCCCAACAGCAAACCGAGGCTAAGGCAAGTATAAGAATAACGGCTTGGACAATAGGATCCGCATTTTCAATCAGATCGATGAAATTAAGATGAGGGGCCGAAACAGCTAAAGCCGGATGCATATGCGTCTCCTAAGGGATACCATCGAAGGCGGTTTCTAGCGGAAGATGATCTCGATGTTGTAGGACAATTGACTTGAGGTGGCGCCTTTTGGCGGTAGTGGAAACTCGGCGGAGAGTTTTCGAACGAGATCAACGACCCTTAAGTCCACCGCGAAATCCCCACTGGACTGCATCACATCCACCCGCGTAAGGCCGCCTGCCGGCGCGATATCGAAGGAGACCCTCAAAGCCCGTTTGCGAATATCGCGCGGAGCATGGGCCGAGATAATAGCCCGGAGGCTAGCACCGTAATTCAAGATAGATCCTTTGCTTGCGGAGACGCGTCCGGCAGAAGCCTCCGCTTCTTCCGAGCCTGCGGTCCCGGCCCCTCCGGCCACAGCAGCCTGCTGCTCTTTTTCTTTCTTCTTTTTCTCCTCGGCCTCAAGTTCGGCTTCCCTTTGGGCGAGGGCAGATTCCTCCGCCTGCCGTCTTGTTTCCTCGCGCTCCGCCTCTTGCTGTTCGCTTTCCTCCGGTGTTTTGCTCGCAGTCGCAGTTATTGGCGCTCCGGCAGGGGAGGAGGCAGCCTCCTTGGCGGCCGCTGATTCCAATGCATCAAGGACATCCGTCGCTTCCAAATTGACACTGATAGCATTGGTCATGGTATCCACTGACCCGAGTTCGCCTGATCTGGAATAAAGCCACGTGGCGGCAAGTCCGATGTGTACCGCGATTGAGATGCCCAATCCGGCGGCGAAGATAGCCCCACCACAATCCCTTCGCTTCAAGATGGAGCTCCTGACCCAATCAGTGTAAAACTGAATTCAAAGCAAACTCAGTGTTACCCATCAACCTTCTGCCTGGATTGCTTACCTTCTGCTTGAATAAGTTTATGAAGAAGAATAGTCAATGGTGAGTTGCACAGTAGAATTATTCTAAATACAAACAATCGCTGACAGATACATCTCCAAACTCGCGTTATATTTCACAAGATGTGTTTTTCATATCAGCAGCCTGTGGCGAGCGGCAGAAATCGATTTGTTGGCTGTCAGTACAATCAGGAGTATTACCAGCGATAGTTTAGCTTCACGAACGCGGTTCGCGGTAAGCCCACGGCACCCCCGGCGCTAAGGGCGTTTGTATAGTAAGTTGCGTCGGTAATGTTCTTTACCCCAAAAGCAATGTCCCAGTCCGGCCTATTGAACGACAAAACGGCATCAAAGACAGTCGATTCGGGAATCCAGACGGTGTTCAAGGTATTTCCATATGTCTTGTCGTTATAGGAGACTCCGCCGCCAATCCTAAAGCCGCTGATCTGCGCAACATCGAAGTCGTAGGTGGTCCAGAGATTGAAGATGTGGGCCGGAATCCCGATTGGATGATTTCCCACGGATGTGGGCTGCTGGGGCTCGTTCGTCAGCACAGCGTTCTGTGCAGTGACGTTTGCCAAAATCTTCCAGCCGTCCGCCAGTTTCACCTGCAGGTCGGCTTCCACGCCGCGTGTTTCCTGATTGCTGAAGACGACGACTGTATTTCCGTTGACGACTTCCTCGTTGAAGACATTATCCCGGGCGATCTTGAAGGCACCCGCCGTAAGCGTTACCCGGTCGCCAAATCCTTGAAGTTTGATGCCGGCCTCATATTGGAGTGCCGACTCCGGCGCATAAATTCCGTTTTGCGTGGCCTCGGAGTTGAAGTTGGTAAGGTAGCTTTTCGAGGCCCCAATATAGGGAGAGACTCCGGGAAGAATCTCGTAAAGTGTGCCGGCGCTCCAACTGAAAGGCTTGTCGACGCGCTCCTGCGTCTCCCCTACCTGAAAGACTTGCAGGGTGTCGGGATCAATCCGGCCAGGGACGAATGCGTGGGGTGTCAGTGCCGTATCCCAGTAATCTTTCCGGGCGCTGAGGCGCACTTTCAATTGGCTGGTGACGTCGATTTGATCGGTGGCATAAAGGCCAAGATAGGTCGCTGATAGCGTATCGATCATGCCGCTATGGGCCGCGTCGCGAAGAAAGTTGAGACCTTGGAGTGATGTCTCGGGGATGACGGGCGCGAAGATATTCGTGATGTTTTGCAGGTCGGCCGTCGCGCGATTGTCGTCTATGTGCTGATATTCGGCCTGAGCCCCTGTGAGCAGCGTATGGCGGATTGAGCCGGTCGCAAATCGCCAAACCGGCTCGAACATGTAGTTGACATCGTCATCATGATCGGTCTGTTCACGAAGCTGGCGCTTGGTAAGTTCCTCCGCAGTCCCCACCAATGCGACTGTTCCTCCCGAATTGCGTAAAATGTCCACATCGCGGTGCAGGTATGAAAAGCGATTGTTGATGGTCAAATAGGGAGTCACGGCATAGGCGTCTGTGAGCTCGACGCGTTCCATCTCCTGATTGCCATGCGAAAAGGGGGTGGAGTATTTGGCATCGCGGGAGATATCGAGGGGCGTTCCGTTGAAATAGATTATGCCATACGAATCGGGCGTTCGCTTGATGTCCCGGAGATCGACGCTGAGGGTCACGACGTGACCGTCCCCGATCCATGTGATGACCGGACGAATCTCGTCATCGTCACTCTTCAAATCGCGAAACCCGTCGGAATGAGCGATCTGTCCATCAACCCGATAATTTACTCCCGGTACGCTCGCCGGCCCCGTCGCGTACAGGGTTGTCGTCATCGTCCCGAAGGAGCCGATTTGAGTGCCTACACCATATTGCGCCGTATCGCTTGGGGCAAAATGGGCCATGTTAATGGTTCCTCCCGCGGGGCCAGTGCCAAGCAATGCAGAGCCTGGTCCCTTAAGTACCTCAATTTGAGAGATGCCATTCAAGGAGTGTGGAAATCCGTTCAGCTGATCGCCGTCGGAGAAGCCGTCCGTATAGACGCGGGCATCTAGCCCGCGGATTGAGAAGCGATCGAAGAAACCATAGGAGGATGGTCCACCGATATTGACGCCGCTGACATTCCGGAGGGCACTTGTAAGGTCGGTCCCGCCCTGCTCGTTGATGATCTCGCGCGGCACAATCTGTATTGAGGCCGGAATATCTCCAATCTTCGTATCTGTTTTCCCGATTCCTGCTGTTTGTTGAAGCGGAGCCGTCTTGCTTGATGCATAAGCATTCGTCGGCGATTGAAGCAGTGCTTCCGCTGTCAACGGCTGCTCGGGCGCCGGTGCGGCTTGTGTGGCCGGCTGCACGGTGGACGGACGTTTGGCCTGCCGCGGCTGCGCGGGAGGTTTAACGACAATAGGCGGCAGGGAAGAACCGCCCTGCTGAGCGGCCGCCGCCCCAGGGACAGCCTTCTCATTGGCCGTTGGAGCGCTGTCTTCCTGCGCACGTGCTTCGGCAAAAACCGGAAGACAGAGAGCGATTGCAGCCGCCCATAATGTCTTTACTTCCGAAGCCGCCCAGATCGGCGTTCGGATCGAACGAGAACTTCTCACTTGCCCTACCCCCTAGTGCCCACCGCAGGATTTGCAAAGCAAATCACATTAACTGCCACTGACTATCTGTGATTTAGAATAATTCCACTCAAGAGAAGATATCTCTTGGTCTGAGCAATACACGCAGCGTGCAATTAACGTCAACATATTTCATAATTCTGCTTTTATTCTTGAATTATACACATTCTAGACTGCTATTGTGTGTCGCCGCATAATTTTAACTGGAATAATTCTAAGAACTTCGAAGGCTAGTTTGATCCCCGGTGGCCTTCCATTACCGCACCCGTTACTGGCGGCAGAGGGTATTGGAAAGGACTCAACGTCGCGCACGCGAAAAGCCGCGCGATCCAGCCAATACAGATGCCAGGAGGCACGCCTCGCATGAGACCACGATCCTGATACCGCCGGATTCAGCCAAGTCCGCGCTATTGCCCTAGTGACATAGCGAGGTTATTCTTCGCTTCAGCCGTTGGTTGGTCTGCCACACTCTCCTGCCAACGGCCACCTTGACCATCAGCGGGGATTGACTTGTGGGAAGAAAAAGGAGCGCAGAACCTAAGGCGAAACCTCCCCCTAAGCGGACTCCGCTGTCAGCCTATTCCTACTTGGTGACCGCAAGAGCCATGCGATACGCGGGCGAAAGGACGGACAATCAAAAGATGGTCGACGCCGCCCGTGAGATGGAAGAGGCAGCTCAAGCCGAAATAGACGCTAAAGACATGACTAATCCACGGGCTTCTAAAAACTAACGTTGTCAGTTGGAACGCCTGCCGCACAACCCGCAGACCTTCCGCGACATCGTAGAGGCCGATCTCCGCCGCGCCGCGCGCCTAGCCGTTAAAATTCAGGATGAAATCGATCCCCAGGTCCGCATTGCCACGCCAGAGGGGGATTTTCGCATCGCCCTGACATTTCCCGCTGGCACCTATGCCCGCCGTGCTGTTCTTCGCACTCTTGCGTTGTTCATGGCCTGGAAGCAAGCTGTCGCCTTCACGTTTGCGAGCGATCTTCACGTGCCCGACTGCGCCGCCAACGCCATCTTTGCCTTGAAGGCCGGTGAGTGGTTCCGCCGTGGTCTTCTGCTCATTGCTGCTCCTGATTCGCGAGCACCAGCGTGCCCGTTGTCAGGCAGAAATTCCACTTACCGCATCGTCCGAATTTGTGGAGCCACCACTGTCTTCGTCGGAGCCGAGCTTTCAGCAAGTGCAATAAAACCGAAGTTTCAGCAGCAACGATCTGGTTCTTCACCGTCTCGCTGGCTTTGGATGATTGCCGGACCAACCAGTTCCTGAAGCTCAGCCCCCGTAGGAAGACTGCCTTTAAAATAAAACTCCGTCACAACCACAGCTCTGGGAATAAACCGCGCAGCCGCCGAGTCCTTCTCGCTATCAAGATTGTTTGAGAGGACGCAATGGCGATCAAAGAGGATAATAGAGCACAGCGAAAGGTCCGCATGGACCGCCGCGAAGCGCTTACCTGCATGACCTGGGCCGGTACGGGACTTTTATGGGCCCTTAGCGAGGGCATTCCTGTCACGGCCAGCCTTATTGGCGAGGCGCACGCCGCTCCTGCGAAGCAGGCGCCTTTCACTTTCGTTCAAATCAGCGACAGCCATGTGGGCTTCAACAAACCGGCCAACCCCGATGCGCTGGCCACATTGCGCGAGGCCATCGGGAAAATAAAGGCGCTGCCATCTAAACCTGCGTTCATGATCCACACAGGAGACATTTCACATCTTTCCAAAGAGGAAGAGTTCGACAACGCCGACCAGATCATCCAGGAGACGGGTGTCCCGGTTTTCTACGTCCCCGGTGAGCATGACGTGCTCGATGACGAGCGAGGCGCGTCCTACCTCCGACGCTATGGCCAGAAGGCCAAAGGCGCAGGGTGGCAAAGTTTCGATATGAACGGAGTTCACTATATCGGTCTTGTCAATGTGCTGGACCTGAAGGCCGGTGGGCTCGGAAATCTCGGCGCGGATCAACTCGAATGGCTTCAGAAAGACATTCAGGGCCTTAGCCCGAGCAGCCCCGTTGTTGTTTTCGCTCACATCCCGCTTTGGACCGTCTATCCAGAATGGGGCTGGGGCACTGAGGACGGCGCCAAGGCTCTGTCTTTATTGAAGAAGTTTGGATCAGTGACCATCCTCAACGGGCACATTCATCAAGTGATGCAGAAGGTCGAGGGTAACGTAGCCTTCCACACCGCTCGCTCGACGGCCTTTCCGCAGCCCGTGCCCGGGACCGCTCCCTCTCCAGGGCCTTTGAAGGTCGAGCCGGGAGTGCTGCGCAACTATCTTGGCATCGCAAGCGTGACTTACGTCGAGAGTGCGAAGCCGCTTGCCATCGTCGACACCCCGCTCGCTGGTTGATGACAGCCAACCAGGAAAATGACAGGACAAGCCATGACCATGATCTCGCGCAGGGAAGCGTCTCGCGCTTTGATCCCTTTATTCTTGCTGACAATGGCGCCGCTTTCCTCGTCAGTTGCTCAGGAGGCAAAGGCTGCTTTATCCCCAACGGTGAGAATTGACAACTTCACTTTCACCCCGGCGGAGATCACTGTCGCCCCAGGGACAACGGTCGCCTGGACGAACGGCGATGATATTCCTCACACTGTTGTTGCGGTGAAAAAGGCTTTCAAATCTAAAGTGCTGGACACAGAACATAGCTTCTCGTTCACGTTCACTAGCCCGGGGACATATGCCTATTTTTGTTCGCTGCACCCGCACATGCAGGGAAAGGTCATCGTGAAGTGAGACTGCTATAATGCTTTTGAGAGCGTGAGCGCGGAAGCCATTGCGAAAAGTAGTCTCCGCCATAGCGGTAAGGCCGCGGACCCTGCTGGGCCTCGAGAAGCCACCTGACGCGAAGCAAAGTCCTGCGGCTGAGGGAAGTGCTGCGGCTGCGGCTTTCCAGGCCCTGGTGCTGCCACACTTGGACGCAGCTTACACGCTCGCGCGCTACCTGACCCGCCGCGGCGAAGCAGCCGATGACATTGTGCAGGAGGCGATGCTGCGAGCGTATCGGAGCTTTGCGAGTCAGCGCGGCGAGAATGTCCGCGCCTGGCTGCTAGCGATTGTTCGCAACTGCTTCCTGACCTGGGTGGCGCGCAACCGTAACCGGTCTGCGGATCCCTTTGCGGAGGGCCAGCACGAGCCTGCTGATGAACTTGAAGGGAAGGACCAAGAGACCCCTGAGTCGATCTTGATAAAGCATGAGGAAAGCAGCGCGGTCCGCGCGCTCATAGAAAAGATCCCCACTCAGTTCCGGGAGGTTCTTGTCCTGAGGGATATCGAGGATATGTCCTATCGCGAGATAGCCGAGATCACGGATGTACCGGTCGGCACGGTGATGTCTCGCCTTGCCCGGGCCCGAAGAATGTTTGCCGCAGCGTGGAAGGAAACTCAAACTAACGCTTCTAAGGAGTTGCGATGATGAACGGCGTGGATAAGTCCTGTTCAGAGCGCGAACTGCTTCTGCATGGGCTCGCCGACAACGAACTCGACGCCGCAAATGCTCTCGCGTTGGAAGAGCACCTGCGGGGATGCCCGGCCTGTGCCGCTGCATTTCGGGAGATCATTCAGCAAAAGGAGCTTTTCGAAAAGGAGGAATTGCCTCTTCGCGCGTCCGAGGCATTGCGCGGCCGAGTTCTGACAGCAATCCATGCCGAGGCAGGCACTGAAGCCATTACGGCGACTCTAGCCCCCGCGAAGGCGCCTTCTGCGTCACAAAACACCTCGTACCCCCGATGGCCGAAAGCCTTGGCGGTATTGTCTCCCATGGCCTTGGCCGCGAGCCTTGCTCTCTTCGTGTACACCGCGAACCAGGCTCCCGCAGTGGACCAGCAGCTAGTGGCCTCGCATGTCCGCTCTCTCCTTGCGTCTCATTTGACAGACGTCGCGTCCTCGGATCAGCACACTGTGAAGCCGTGGTTTCTGGGCAAGCTCGATTTCTCCCCCTCGGTCACTGACTTGGCCGAAAAGGGCTTTCCTCTTATAGGCGGCCGGCTCGATTATATAGGGGGCCATGTAGTTGCAGCGTTTGTCTACAAAAGGCACGGTCATGTCATCAATCTGTTTGTCTGGCCCGCAGGTAAAATGAAAGCCGCTCCAGAAACGCTGGACGGGTATCATGTTCTGAGCTGGACGCAGGGCGGATTCTCTTACGCCGCCGTCTCGGACCTCAACTCCAAGGAGATGCAGGAGTTTCAGAGCGCCTTCGAGGATGCGCTCCCGAGCTAGCGTCCTCTTAAGCGAACATCGTCTTCGCAATGTCGGGGAAAATGCGCATTTCGCTTTTTTCTGTGACGTAAAGTTTCTGCCGCCCCGTTACTTAATTCCTTACCTAAAGCATATCGCCTTGCTAAAGCTTTAACTGATATAACTAACTGAAACAGCAAGAGAATTTATGCCTGATCGGAGGTGCGGGCGGGCGGTTTCGGCGGCAGAAGGGTTAATTGTCAGGGTGAAGGCATATTTAATGTCATTTTTGAGTGCGGATTTCGTAGGCGAAAACTCGTTTTTTCTGGCGTTTTTCGCGCTTCGCGGCGCTCACGGCGCCCCTATTAACCACACTCATAGGCCCTGTGGGCGAACTATTAACCACGCCATAGGCGCTACATAGGCGCTCGCGCGCCTATCATTGGGACCCCTAACAGGCAATCATAGAAAAAACTGATACCGCCGGGTGGCGGTAGGTCATTTGATGGAGGTCAATGCCTTCGCCGAATGCCCATGGGAGGCTCCGTCATTGCGGCAGCGCCACAATCGGAGAACGCTATGAAAGCCCTCGTCTACCACGGACCCGGCGAAAAGGCTCTGGAAGACCGGCCGAAGCCCGGCCTCCGGGAACCCGGCGACGCAATCGTGAAAATCGTAAAGACCACGATCTGCGGCACCGACTTGCATATCTTGAAGGGTGACGTTGCGACCTGCGCGCCTGGCCGCATTCTCGGACACGAAGGTGTCGGCGTGGTCGACTCCGTGGGCGCGGGCGTGACCGCGTTCCGCCCTGGGGATCGCGTGCTGATCTCTTGCATCTCGGCCTGCGGCAAGTGCGAATATTGCCGGCGCGGCATGTATTCGCATTGCACCACCGGCGGCTGGATCCTCGGCAATGCGATCGATGGCACCCAAGCGGAATATGTCCGCATTCCCCATGCCGATACGAGCCTCTACCCGATCCCGGCCGGCTCGGACGAAGAGGCTTTGGTGATGTTAAGCGATATCCTGCCCACCGGCTTCGAATGCGGCGTGCTTAACGGCAAGGTCCAGCCCGGTGCAACGGTTGCGATTGTGGGCTCCGGCCCGATCGGTCTTGCCGCGCTTCTCACCGCACGGTTCTATTCGCCTGCCGAAATCATCATCATCGATCGCGATGACAACCGGCTTGAGGTGGCCCGGCGTTTCGGCGCGACGCAAACGATCAACACCAAAGACGGAAAGGCGGCTGAGAAGGTCATGGCCCTCACCGGCGGCCGCGGCGTGGATACGGCGATCGAAGCCGTTGGCGTGCCCGCGAGCTTCCTGCTTTGCGAGGAGCTGGTGGCGCCAGGCGGGATCATCGCGAATATCGGCGTGCACGGCTCCAAGGTGGATCTGCATCTCGAGCGCCTCTGGTCGCAAAATATCGCGATTACGACGCGGCTTGTGGACACCGTCACCACGCCGATGCTGCTGAAGACGGTGCAGGCCAAGAAAATCGATCCGAAGCTCTTGATTACCCACCGGTTCAAGCTCGGCGAGATCCTGGATGCCTACGAGACCTTTGGACACGCAGCCAGCACCGGCGCTCTCAAGGTGATCATTGAGGCGTAGGGAGGGCAGCGGCGCAAACTTATGCGACGCAGGTGGCGGGCTCAGGCGATAGCCGTGGTCTTTGGCGCACGGCAAGGTTGGGTCCTGGCTGCGTGAAACCGAGTCGGCTATGCTTCCCCTCGCGATTAGCAGGCGGGGGCTTGATGAAGCGCTTCATAGAAGGGGCAGAGCGGGGCCAGTGGGCCTTGCTGCCGGAGTGCCTCGACGATTGGGTTAGTGAAGACAATCCCGTGCGGGCCATCGATGCGTTTGTCGATGCACTCGATCTTGCCGGGCTTGGTTTCAAGGTCCAGCCGGCGGAAACTGGCCGGCCATCCTTTCACCCCTCCGTTCATCTGAAGCTTTACATCTATGGCTATGTCAATCGCGGGCCGTCGAGCCGGCGTCTCGAACGCGAAGCGGGCCGCAACCTTGAAGTCATGTGGCTTTTGGGACGGCGCGTTCCCGATGACAAGGTCATCGCCGATTTTCGCAAGAACAATGGCCCTGCCATCCGAAAGGTCTGCGCTCAGTTCGTCGAACTATGCCGCAAGGTTGGGCTCCTCACCAAGGCCAGCGTCGCCATCGACGGGAGTAAATTCAAAGCCGTCAACGACCGCGACAAGAACTTCACGCGCAACAAGATGGACCGGCGGCGCAAGCAGCTTGAGGAGAGCGTAGAGCGTTATCTGAGCCAACTGGATACCGCGGACCGGCAGGAGCCAAGCGAGGCACTGTCTTCCAAGACCGCGCATCTGAAAGAGAAGATAGCCAGGATCGGCGAGGAACTGAAAAAGCTTGACGCGATCGAGAAGCAGATGCTGGCCTCGCCGGACCAGCAAATCTCGCTTACCGATGGCGATGCCAGGTCCATGGCCACGAGCGGGCGCGGTACAGGCATGGTGGGCTATAACGTGCAAATTGCCGTCGATACCGAACACCACATCATCGTGGCCCACGAGGTCACCAATCAAGGTCACGACCGTGCGCAGCTTGCAAACATGGCGGGCCAAGCCAAAGAGGCGCTCGGCGTGGAAAAGCTCGATGCCATTGCTGACCGGGGCTATTTCGACAGCCTGGAAATCCTTTCCTGCGAAGAGGCCGGCATTACGGTCACGCTGCCAAAGCCGATGAGTTCGGAGGCGAAGGCGAACGGCCGGTTCGGCAAGGAAGATTTTGTCTATTGCGCCGGCAAAGACGTCTATCGCTGCCCGGCAGGCCAAGAGCTCAGCTACCGTTATACCAACACAGAAGCCGGCAGAGTTCTGCGCCGGTACTGGACCACGAAGTGCGGGAGTTGTCCGCTAAAACCGCAGTGTACGACTGGCAAGGAACGCCGCATCCCCAGGTGGGAGCACGAACATGTGCTTGAGGCTGTCCAGCGGCGGCTCGATGAGCATCCCGAGGCTATGCGGGTGCGGCGCGAGACGGCGGAGCATCCCTTCGGTACCCTGAAAGCCCGGATGGGGACAACGCCTCTTCTCATGAAGACGCTGCCGAAGGTGGCCACCGAGATGGCCCTTTCGGTGCTCGCCTACAACTTTACCCGCGTGATGAACATCGTCGGTATCAAGCCCTTGATGGCGGCTATCGCGGCCTAAAAGCGGCCGCCTGCGCATGATATTGCTTGTAATCGCCGCTAGGAGACGGACGAAACCGTATCAGACTGCCCAAGCAGCCCGGAAAAACGAATTCCTCAAAAAAAGCCGCATGACGGAGGCTTTCCAGCACGAGGGCGCTCGCTGATCCCGTTTTCACGCAGCCAGGGTCGGAAGCGGGCGTGGCGGTCCAAAAATTTTGCGGCGGCTTGACCTTCAGGTGCGGAAGTTGATTTAGAGGCCGAGCGGCACCGCTGACGGTCACCTGATCAGACGCTCCTCCACCGGCTGCGTCCCGGAAAGAAGAAGCACAGGACGAGTCTCCGCGAGCCTGGTGGCCGATAACGGACGGCGCGACGATGGCCGGCCCACGTGCACCAGGCTCACTGCTAGGCTCTCCGGATTGACAGGGGCAACTCCGGTGCAGATATAGAAACGCATCGAGGTCGAGCTTGAACGCCAGGACCCTCGGCGCGAACGGAGGACGGCGATGGACACACGGAAGGGGCCGGCGATGGCCACGACCCCATTGTTCGTCGATGCGCTCAACTCGGCGTTCGGCAAGCAAACGACGCAGCGGGCGGCCCACGCCAAGGGCGTCGTCCTACTCGGCAAGTTCGTTCCGAGCGCGGAGGCAGCGAGCGTGAGCAAAGCGTTGCATTTCAAGCACGAGGTGCCGGTCACGGTTCGCTTCTCGGCCAACTCGGGCATTCCCAAGATCGCCGATGCGGATCCGCGGGCCGCCCCGCGTGGCCTAGCCATCAAGTTTCGTCTTCCCGACGGCAGTGACACCGATCTCGTCACCCATTCGTACAACGGCTTTCCGGCGAAGAACCCGGAGGAGTTTCAGCAATTCTTCCTGGCGATTGCCGGCAGCAAGCCAGGGGTCCCGTCGCCGACGCCAATCGAGGCCTTCCAGGAGACGCACCCAGCCGCGAAGACGTTCTTGACCACGCGGGATCCGCCGCCAGTGAGCTACGCGACGACCACCTACTTCGGCGTGAACAGCTTCAAGTTCGTCAACGAAAAGGGCGCCGTGACGATTGGGCGCTACCAGCTGCTTCCCGACGCCGGCCGACATTTCTTGTCGAAAGACGAGAGCGCCAAGGCGGCGACCAACTATCTCGAAGACGAGATTCGCCAGCGCGTTGCCCGTGGAGCGGTCCGATTCAAGGTGGTGCTGCAGCTCGCAGCGCCGGGCGATAAGATCGACGATCCATCGGTGGCTTGGGCGAGCACCAATAAGATCACGACGCTGGGGACGCTGACCATCGCTTCGGTGGTGCCGGACAGCGAGGCGACCGAACGCGCGCTCATGTTCTTGCCGGCGCTCTTGCCTGCCGGCATCGAACGCGCGGACCCGATGATTCAGTTCCGCAACAAGACGTATCCGGTATCTTACGAGCGTCGTCATCAGTCTCAACCAGTTGGAGCGACCGCGATGGTCGAATGAGCTGCCCATCGATCACGTACGCGACCGTGCACGGGGGCGACCGAGGACGTACTGCTGGTTGCCGCGTCACTCGATCGGGTGCGCGGAAATGGAGAAGAATGATTTGATAGTCATGCGCCGCTAGACTCGCCCAGCTTAACCGCGACGCAACAACTCCTGCTTGACCCCAAGGAAGAGACATGACGACCAACAAGCCGGAGGGCAGCTTTCGGCCGTTTGCTGCCCATCCTATCAATTTGCTTGGGATCTCATCCGAGCCCCAAGCCACGGGGATCCTCAAATCAAGCCGCACATGCATCCCATGCTCCAGCGCCCGCCATCCGGCCCGATAATATCGGGCAGGGCCGCATCGGCCACGTATGCCGCCACCATCTCCTTGCCCGATGCAGCCGCATCCGCTGTCCTATAACTTGGATAGTTTTCAATAGGCAGCCAGTTCGGAGTTACCGGCAAGGGCTTCGGGGAAAGGCCGGCAAACTGCCCTTTTCCAAACACGGGCCGCCCCCCAAGCACCGTCAGTTCCGATGTCATGGCTGAGATTTCTTCCGCCGGTATTTTCATGTAATCCGCAGACAGGATAGCGAGGTCGGCGAGCATTCCGGGCTTCAGCATGCCCTTCTTGTCTTCTTCCGCGGTCAACCAAGCCCCGGCTGCCGAATAGAGGCGAAGCGCCTCCGCCCGATCCACAAGATTCCGCGCCGCATTGAGTTGCCTGCCCCCGGCGGACCGCCCGGTGATGAGCCACTGAATGCCCACCCAAGGATTGTGGCTGGACGCGCGGTTGCCATCTGTCCCGGCCGCGAGGTGCAAGCCCATTTTCCTGATCAGTCCGATCGGAGGCGCATCCGCGGCAGCGGCTTTTCCCCATTTCTGGGCGAAGGCGTCCCCGTCGAGCGTCATCCGGTTCTGGATCGCAACCGATCCGCCGAGATTGGCAATTCGCTCTAGGGTTGGCGCGGTTAGGCCTTCGCCGTGATCAATGACCCATCGCAGCTTATCGACTGGCACGTCCCGGTGCGCGGTCTCGATGGCCCGCATGAGGTTTTGCGCGGTCTGATCGTAATTGGCGTGGAGCCGGAAGGGCCAGCTATTGGAGGCCACGAGCTTGATGGCTTCGACAAGCTGCACCTCGGCGACGGGCGTGGGGGCTATCACATCCTTGGCGAAGTTAGCCGGGTCATGCATGGCCCAAACCATATATTCGCCTGCCCCGACCATGCGGAAATGGTCATCGCCCTGGCCGGGCTTCACTTGCGTAACCCAAGACTTGTAGTCGTCCAGCTCCGCAACCGCTGCGCCAGTCATCTTCGGGGCTGTCTCCCGTCCGAGAGAGGCTCCCATGCCCACAATGACAATCGACAGGACCGCGCGCTCAACCGTCCGCAGCAGCGGCATTCGCCCGGCGTGGAACCAGATCGCGGTCGACAAATCGCCTCCCTCTCCTCCAGACTGAAACTGGATCAGCCACCCTGCCACTCCGGCAAGCAATCCGGCTAGCAAGAGAATGCCAATGCGCTGGGCTGCGCTCGCGTGCTCAACCGCGGTGAGAAAGTCGCCAGTTTTATAGGACCAGAAAAAATGTTGAACCGCGCGCAGCAACCACATCAACAGTCCGGCGCCTACACCCGCGCCAATACCCAGCGGTAGAAGAAGGGCCAGGAATTGCCACGAAAATCGCAGGCCCTCCGCCGGGACATTCGGTTGATGGGCGTCCTTTCGCACGGCAGCCTCCGTGAGCTGAGCCTTCTTTACCAAGCTGAGAAGACTAACTTTCGGAAAAGTCTGCAACCTCATAGAAGTTGCTTATACTTCAGTATTCGACTTGCCGGCGGGTTTGCGTAGCCGCCCCATATTATGGAAACCGCGGGAACGGCTCCGCATTGGGCGTTGTTCGAAACGATCCTCAGGCGTGAGCAGCCAAACAGCCGGCAACGCTTGCAAAGTTTTCTGAGGTCATGCACAACTTTCCAACCACTGGGCGCCTGTTGAGCGCCCTAACGTAGCAAAAATCCCAGAACCGGTAAGGCGCAATAAGGCATCCGATGGCAGGGCATTCGCAGTTCAAGAACATCATGTATCGCAAGGGCGCGCAGGACAAAAAGCGCTCGAAAATGTTTTCGAAGTTCGCGCGCGAAATCACCGCCGCAGCGAAAATGGGATTGCCCGACCCGTCGATGAACCCGCGGCTGCGTGCTGCGGTGCTTGCGGCCCGCGCGCAAAACATGCCGAAGGACAACATCGAACGGGCCATCAAGAAGAGCCAGGAGGCGGGCGGCGAGGACTATGTCGAGGTGCGCTACGAGGGCTTCGGGCCCGGCGGCGTTGGCGTGATCGTCGAGGCTCTGACCGATAACCGCAATCGCACCGCGGGCGAGGTCCGCTCCATCTTCTCGAAGTACGGCGGAAACCTTGGCGAGACCGGCGCGGTTTCCTTCGGGTTCAAGCGTGTCGGCGAAATCGAATATCCGCTTTCCGTGGCAAGCCCAGACGCGATGCTTGAAGCCGCGATCGAAGCGGGCGCGGAGGATTGCGAAAGCTGCCCCGATGGCCATTGGCTGACCACGAGCGTTGAGGCCTTCCACGAGGTGTCTGCCGCGCTGGAAGCCAAGTTCGGCCCCGCCAAGTCGGCTGCCATCGCGTGGCGCCCTCAAAACACTGTCGATGTCGATGAAGAGAGGGGCGAGAAGCTCCTGAAGCTGATCGATGCGCTCGAAGATTTAGACGATGTGCAGGCCGTTTACGCGAACTTCGAGATGAACGACAAGGTTATGGAACGGCTCAGCGCTTAAGCCGGGCGCTGACCCCCGCAGCTCTCGAGGCGTTATACGGGACTGAAAAACCCACGTGCGCCATGGTCGAAAATAATATGGGCTTCGCCGAAGAAATCGGCCGGCTGCACTGCGCTTACATAATTCTTTGGAAGGATGGGAGCCCCGACGAGATTTTGTACTTCGGATATTCGGAGGATTAGGTGCAACCTGGCGGCGGCCTCAGACTAGGGCTGCCCATTATGACGCCATATGACTGACGCTACATTTGGTTTCTCGAAGAGCCCTTCCCCTTCGAAATAACCAATCTCAAGGCGCTTAACTGGTCTAGGCCTCGATTTAGCTCCGGACGATCTCTGATTTTCTCGCCGGCAAAGCCTGCCCCCAATCTCCGGGATAGATGCTTAAGCCCTTGGCCAAATCCCGATAGGTGCATCGGCCGGCATCACATTCCAAGGTTCGCTCACGCTCTCGCGAAACCGCGCCGCTCAAGGACGCCGGGATCCATACTTGATTAAGATCAAAGCCACCCTATCCGCCACCCGCCATCTTCAGAAAGCAGCGCCTAGTTCTGGCTGCATGCGCTGAAGGCGTGGAGGGTTGGCATGGACATATCGGCCGCAGTAACCGACCGTGGGCGAGTATACGACTGGATTGGAGCGGCCGCGGCCTTGGCGGCGCTTGTTCTCGGTCTATGGATTGCAGAGCGTTCGGTCAGCGTGGACCAGGTTATGTCCTTCCATGCGGTCCTTTTCACGCTCGCGGCCCTAGCGGGCGCGGCATTGCTCATCAGCGGCTTCAACGGTGCAGCCGCAAAGTCGCAGGGGCTTTATTCCGACAACGTCGTCAAAGCCGCGACAATCGCCATCGTATTCTGGGGTGTCGTAGGGTTCCTCATCGGCGACATCCTCGCCTGGCAGCTCTCCTTTCCCGCGCTCAATCTGGATTTGCCCTGGACCAACTTCGGACGCTTGCGTCCCGTCCATACCTCGGCCGTGATTTTCGCGTTCGGCGGGAATGCGCTCTTAGCTACCTCGTTCTACGTCGTCCAGCGCACCTCGAAAGCCCGGCTCTGGGGCCGCTATCTCCCCTGGTTCGTCTTCTGGGGCTATCAGCTTTTCCTGCTAATGGCCGCGTCCGGCTATGTGCTCGGTGTGACACAGGGTAAGGAATATGCCGAGCCTGAATGGTATAGCGATTTCTGGCTCACTATCGTCTGGGTCGCATACCTGCTCGTCTTTCTTGGTACGCTCTGGAAGCGAAAAGAGCCGCACATCTACGTGGCGAACTGGTTCTATCTCGCCTTCATCATCACGGTGGCGATGCTTCACATCGTGAATAACCTGGCGCTGCCGGTCTCGTTCTTCGGCACGAAAAGCTATCAGGTCTATTCCGGCGTACAGGATGCGATGACCCAATGGTGGTACGGCCATAACGCGGTCGGCTTTTTCCTCACGGCCGGTTTTCTCGGGATGATGTATTACTTCGTTCCGAAGCGCGCGGAGCGCCCGATCTATTCTTACAAGCTCTCAATCGTTCACTTCTGGTCTTTGATTTTCCTCTATATCTGGGCGGGGCCGCACCACCTCCACTACACCGCATTGCCGGACTGGGCTCAAACGCTCGGGATGACCTTTTCCATCATGCTGTGGATGCCCTCCTGGGGCGGCATGATCAATGGTCTCATGACGCTGTCCGGCGCGTGGGATAAGCTGCGCACCGACCCGGTTATCCGCTTCCTCGTCGTCTCGGTGGCCTTCTACGGAATGTCTACGTTCGAGGGACCTGTGATGTCCATTCGCGCGGTCAATTCCCTTAGCCACTATACTGACTGGACGATCGGCCACGTGCATTCCGGCGCACTAGGATGGGTCGGTATGATTTCCTTTGGTGCCGTCTACTGCTTGGTGCCGTGGCTCTGGAAGAGGGCGGGGCTCTACTCGCAACGGCTAGTGGAGTGGCATTTCTGGATCGCGACCATCGGCATCCTGCTCTACATCACCTCCATGTGGGTCTCGGGCATCATGCAGGGCCTCATGTGGCGCGCCACCGACAGCCTTGGCTTCCTACAATATTCCTTCGCGGAAAGCACCGAGGCAATGCATCCCTACTACGTCATCCGGGCGACCGGAGGACTGCTCTTCGTCCTCGGCTCCCTGATCATGGCCTACAACATCGTCCGCACCATCCGCGGGGATGCTCCTGTCGATGTCAAAGAACAACCTCGCATTGCGGCAGCTCCAGAACTGCGCATGCCGCAACCGCTGCCGGCGGAATAGGAGGCATCCATGAAATTGAGCCACGCCCCTTTTGAGAAGTATTCGCTCGTCCTGCTGATGGGCATCCTCATCGTCGTCGCTATTGGAGGCCTCGTCGAGATCGTGCCTCTGTTCTACTTGAAGTCCACCATCGAGAAGGTGGAGGGAATGCGGCCCTATTCGCCGCTGGAGCTAGCCGGGCGCGACATCTATGTGCGCGAAGGCTGCTACCTTTGCCACAGCCAGATGATCCGTACCCTTAAAGATGAAGTCGAGCGTTACGGTCATTACAGTCTGGCCGCGGAGAGCATGTACGATCATCCATTCCAATGGGGATCGAAGCGTACCGGGCCGGATCTCGCCCGCGTTGGCGGCAAATATTCGGATGAGTGGCACGCCGCGCATATGACAAACCCGCGCTCTGTCGTGCCTGAAAGCATCATGCCTGGATATCCATTCCTAGGCGCGCGGCAGCTCGACTATGGTGACATCGCCGAGCGGATGAAGACGCTTCGCGCTGTGGGCGTGCCCTATTCCGAGGAGATGATCGCGAACGCTAAGACCGATCTCGTAGCTCAAACCGATCCGGATGGAGCGGGGGCGGCGGCAGTCCTTCAACGCTACCCAAAAGCGCAGGTCCGTAAATTCGACGGCAAGCCCGGCCAAGTGAGCGAACTCGATGCGGTCGTAGCGTACCTGCAAATGCTCGGCACTCTCGTCGAATTCGCGAAATACGACGAATCCGGCCCTAACCTCCGCTAAGGCACGAAGCAATGAGCTACGAATCCATTCAGTCGATCTCGGCACTTGCCGGCCTCCTCCTCTTCCTCACGCTCTTCACCGGCGTGCTGATCTACGTTTTCTGGCCCGGGAACGCCAAGGGCTTCGATGAGGCAAGCCTGATCCCATTCCACAAGGACGATGATCTCAGCGCAGGAGGACGGTCATGACCGCCAGGCGCGAAATAGACCTGCATAGCGGCGTCGAAACGACCGGCCACGAATGGGATGGGATCACGGAGCTGAACAAGCCGCTTCCCAGATGGTGGCTCTATGTCTTCTACGCGACGATAGTCTGGGCCTTCGCCTACTGGGTGGCTTATCCAGCGTGGCCGATGATCTCTGGCTATACCAAGGGGATGCTTGGTTACAGTGAACGCAGCCGCGTCAATGAAAGCCTGGCGGCCGCAAGAGCCGCGCAGTCCCAATTCAATGAGGCGATCGCCAAGGCGAGCCTCAAGGAGATCGAAGCAGACCCGAAACTGCTCGAGTTCGCCATCGCCGGCGGCAAGGCTGCATTCGCCAACAATTGCGCTGGCTGCCATGGCCGGGGTGCGCAGGGCTCGGCCGGCTATCCCAATTTGAACGATGACAATTGGATTTGGGGCGGCACCTTGGAGGCCATCCACCAAACCATCTCTTATGGCGCCCGTAACGGCTCGGACCAGGCCAGGATGAGCCAGATGCCACGCTTTGGCGCCGGCAACATGCTCACGCCGGCACAGATCAACGACACCGCGGAGTATGTGCGCTCGCTGTCCAAGCTGCCTCACGATGACGCCGCTGCCGATCGCGGCAATGCCATCTTCCATGGAGATGGCGGATGCGCATCCTGTCATGGCGAGGAGGGCAAGGGGAATCAGGAAGTCGGCGCGCCAAACTTGACCGCCAACATTTGGCTCTATGGCGGTTCGAAGGAAACACTCGTCACCACCATCACGAATGGGCGTGGTGGCGTGATGCCGGCTTGGGCAGAGCGCCTCGATGAAGAGACGATCAAGAAGCTTACGGTTTACGTGCACTCGCTTGGCGGCGGGCAATAGACTCGCCGAGGAGCCAGTGAACCTATGTTGGAATGAAATTCTGCTATGTGCTGCTGCGATGCCCTGCTGGTTCACGCGCTCGCGCAGGAGGCTGCGATGAGCCATACGCCACCAACGGCCGGCATCTCGCTTACGGTAGAGCCCGGCGGTACAAGGAGGAGTGCAGGCGGAGGCGCGACCCCTGAACCTACGGCTCTTTACGCCAAGAGGGAGCCGGTCCATCCCAAGCTGGTCCATGGTGAATTCCGCCGGATCAAGTGGGCGGTTATGATCGTCGCACTGGGCATCTATTACGGGCTTCCATGGCTCCGGTGGGATCGCGGCCCTTCCGTTCCCGATCAGGCAGTTCTCCTCGACTTTGCGCATCAGCGTCTCTTCTTTCTAAGCCTCGATATTTGGGCCCAGGAATTCTACTTCGTGACGGCGATTTTGATTCTGTCCGCCCTGGCCTTGTTTCTTGTTACCGCGGTCGCTGGACGGGTTTGGTGCGGATATGCCTGCCCGCAAACCGTTTGGACCGACTTGATGATTGCCGTTGAGCGGCTTTGGCAAGGCGATCGCAACGCACGCATGCGGCTGTCAAAGGCGCCGTGGTCATTCGACAAGGTCTGTCGCATGGCGGGCACGCATGTAAGCTGGCTCGTTATCGCCTTTTTTACGGGCGGGGCGTTGGTCTTCTATTTCCGCGACGCGCCCACGCTCCTATCCGAGTTCTGGAACTTCGATGCCCCGGCGATAGCCTACATTTTTCTCGGTGTCTTTACCGCGTCAACTTATTTGCTCGGCGGCCTCGCCAGGGAACAGGTCTGCATGTACATGTGCCCTTGGCCGCGGATACAGGGCGCCATGTTCGATGCTGAGTCCCTGCTCATTTCCTATCGCGGCTATCGCGGCGAGCCTCGCGGGCCCCACAAAAAAGGCGATAGCTGGGAAGGCAGGGGCGATTGCATCGACTGCAAGCAATGCGTGGTGGTCTGCCCAACCGGCATCGACATTCGCAACGGACCGCAGCTCGAATGCATACAATGCGCTCTTTGCATCGATGCCTGCGACGAAATCATGGGGAAGATCGGCCGCCCGAAAAAATTGATTGCCTATGACACATTCCGCAATCTCGATGCTGCGAGCCACGGCGATCGAGCGCCTCTCCGCCTGATCCGGCCGCGCACGATGTTGTATGCGGGAGCGTTCCTGCTCGTGCTCTCCATCACGCTGTTTGGCCTGTCGCGAAAAACCATTCTCGACGTCAACATCGTACCCAACCGCAATCCGCTCTTCGTTCAGCTTGCCGATGGGAGCATTCGCAACGGCTACACCCTGCGCATAATCAATAAGCGGCACGAGGCTCGGGCTTATGACATTAGCGTATCGGGTATCCCCGGCGCCTCTTTTCGCATTCTCGGCTCCGGTACCCCTCAGGATTTGACGGAAATCAAGCCGGACGAGGTCCGTTCGATTAAAGTCTATGTGACGGTGCCAAAGCTTTCAGCGGACCAAATCGCAGCATCATCCGCCCTTGCCTTCACGATCCGCGATAGGGGTGACGGTACGCTAGCCGCGCGGCAGACTAACTTTAGAGGGCCAGAACGATGACAGCACAAGCCCGGCCGGCAAGCATCGATGGCACGATCATACTGTTGATCTTTGCCGCCTTCTTCGGTGTGGTCTTCACGGTCAATGGCTTTTTCATTTATCAGGCGCTTTCGACAAGTCCCGGCGAACAGAGCGGCGCCAGCTATGAGGCAGGTCTCCACTATAACGGTACGCTCGCGGCAGAGCGTGCTCAGGATGCCCTTGGCTGGCGGCATGTCCTCAGACCGCAAGGGAGTCTGCTTCGTATCTCATTCAACGATGCAGCCGGAGCCCCGGTGGAGGGGCTTGAAGTTCATGGGAAGATCGAACGCGCGGCAACGGCGGGCGAAGGGCAAGCCCTCAAGTTCAAAGCCGCGGCGAAAGGCTTTTATGAGGCGCCGCTGAGGGTGAGCGCCGGAGCCTGGGTTGTCTCGATCGTGGCACAGAAGCCGGCGCAGGAAACGTCATCGGTAGCCGCATATCGCTTGAAAGAACGGCTCTGGATCCCAGAGGGCGGCCGTGACTGACCTCGCGCTCGCTGCATACGCGCCGGAGTTCAAAACGGCAGCAGACAACTCCAATCCGCACTCTCGGTTCGTAACGCTCGCTATCGAAAACATGACCTGCGGCGGCTGCATGCGCAAAGTGGAGGCGGCTTTAGCTGCCGTGCCGGGCGTCGGTGCAGCGCGGGCCAATCTTTCAGAGAGGCGGGTTACAGTTGCCTTTGACGGTCCGGAAAGCGGAGCAGCGAAGCTTGTCGATGCCCTCGGGAAGGCCGGCTTCACGGCGGCAGAACTTGCCCCCGGAGTAAACGAGAAAAGCAAGGTTGGGCGCTCTCTTCTCGGGCGCGTCGCCGTAGCTGGATTCGCGTCCGCCAATATCATGCTCCTGTCAGTTTCGGCCTGGGCCGGAGCCTCGCCTTCGGAGGGCGCCGACGGGCTGTTCCATTGGCTTTCGGCGCTCATTGCCCTTCCAACGGTCGCTTATTCGGGCGTGCCTTTTTTCGCCTCCGCTTATGGCGCATTGAAAAACCGGCGCGTCAATATGGATGTGCCAATTTCGCTTGCTCTTCTCCTTTCGGCAGGGATGAGCCTCTACGAGACCATCCGCGGCAGCGAACAGGTCTATTTCGATGCCTGTGTGACGCTGCTCTTCTTCCTGCTTATTGGCCGCTACCTCGATGAAAGGGTGCGCATACGCGCGCGAGGCGCCGCGGAGAACCTTCTCAGTCTCAGATCGGAATGGGCAAACGTCATCGGCAGTGCCGGCGCGGTTGAACGCTTGCCAGCCCGCCTCGTAAAGGCCGGAATGCGAATTGCCGTGGCGGCCGGCGACCGCTTCCCTGCTGACGGTGCAGTCGCCCAAGGGAAAAGTTCTGTCGATGAAAGCCTCATCACAGGCGAAACCGCGCCTCGCTATCTTCACGCGGGCGACACCGTCTATGCCGGTTCGGTCAATTTGTCTGCCCCGGTCGTCATCACTGCAAGCCGCGCTGACTCGGACGCGCTGCTCAGTCAGATAGCCCGGCTCATGACCGCCGCGGAACAGGCGCGCGGCCGGTATGTCCGCCTTGCCGACAGAGCCGCCCGGCTTTATGCGCCTCTGGTTCATACGCTGGCGGCGGCATCTTTCGCCGGCTGGATGATAGCGGGTGCCGGTTGGGCTCAGGCGCTTACGGTGGCGATCTCGGTCCTCATCATCACCTGCCCCTGTGCTCTCGCGCTGGCTGTGCCCGCAGTTCAGGTAGCAGCATCCGCACGGCTGTTCGCCAGAGGAATTCTTGTCAAGGCTTCCGATGGCCTGGAACGCTTGGCGGAGGCCGATACCATCGTCTTTGACAAAACCGGGACGCTAACCCTTGGGATACCCCAACTCGCCAACGCGCATCATATTGAGGACAGCACACTGAAGGCAGCTGCGGCTCTCGCATCGTGCAGCATTCATCCCTATGCAAAGGCGGTCGCAGCAGCCGCTCAGGGGCGATTTGGTGCCGTTGCCCCCGCCGGTTACGTTTTAGAATGCCCAGGCTCCGGGCTTGCGCGCTCAACCGGGGCTGGAGAAGAGCGTTTGGGTTCGGCAGAGTGGTGCGGGGCAGGCTCAGGCAAAGACGGATCGGCTTCGCTATGGTATTCTGCACCCGGCACGGCACCGGTAGCCTTCCATTTCGAAGACAAGCTGCGGCCCAATGCAGCGCAAACGATCGCCGCGCTGAAAGATGCTGGGTACACGGTGCACCTGCTCTCCGGCGACCGCCATGATGCTGTCGAGGCAGCCGCCAATGCATCGGGGATCGAAGACTGGGCCGCACGGCTGAAGCCGCATGAGAAGATTGCGCGCCTAAATACAATGAAGGAGGCGGGGAAGAAGGTTCTCATGGTTGGGGATGGGCTCAACGATGCGCCAGCCCTTGCGGCTGCTCACGCGTCGCTTTCCCCCGCAACCGCAGCCAGCATCAGCCAAACTGCCTCGGACGCTATTTTCCAGGGCGCAAGTCTAAGAGCTGTCGTGGAGCTGCTTAATACGGCGCGCAAGGCGAAGACCATGTCGTTCCAGAATTTCGCGGTTGCCTTCGCATACAACATGATCTTCGTTCCATTAGCCATGGCTGGCTTCGTCACCCCGCTGGTCGCGGCTATTACGATGTCTACCTCCTCGATAGCGGTGACGGGCAACGCGCTACGGCTTCGGACATTGCGATTGGAGACGCTGCGATGACCGCACTTATCTGGCTCATTCCTGTTGCGCTGTTTCTGGGCGGCTTGGGGCTGGCTGCATTCCTCTGGGCGCTCCGCTCGGGCCAGTTCGAAGATCTTGAGGGAGCCCAATATCGCAGTCTTGAGGATGACTGAGATCTGCGAAGCACCTGCGGCGTCCATAATACTCCTCTCTTCGCCCGGCCTTCCTCCTACTTCAAGCGCGTTGAAAGGCGTATCGCCTGAAGCTCAAGCAGGCTAAAAAGGGATCGCGCAAGAGTAATAAAGTCTAGATAGGAGGGGCGTCGTGTCTCGCGACATAGCGTTTTTGACAGCAACCGAGCTTCTGGCCCTCTACGCCTCCAAAAAGCTTTCCCCCGTCGAAGCCACGACTGCCGCACTCGGGCAGATTCGCCGCCTTAACGGCGCGGTTAATGCTTTCTGCCTGGTCGATGAGGAGAGTGCTCTGGCGGCCGCGAAGGCTTCGGAGGCGCGCTGGATGCACAACGAGCCGCTTGGTCTGGTGGATGGCGTACCATGCTCCGTGAAGGACCTGCTTGTTACGAAGGGATGGCCAACGCTTAGGGGCTCACGCACGATTGCTCGCGATCAAGCATGGGAAGAGAACGCTCCTTCAGTTAGCCGGCTCCTGGAGAGCGGCGTCATCCTGCTGGGCAAGACAACAACGCCCGAGTTCGGCTGGAAGGGCGTGACCGACAGCCTGCTCACTGGTCTTACCCGCAATCCGTGGGATCTTTCCAAGACGCCTGGTGGTTCCAGCGGTGGGGCCGCTGTGGCAGCCGCGCTTGGCATGGGCGCGCTTCACATCGGAACCGATGGTGGCGGCTCAATTCGCATTCCCGCATCTTTCACCGGCATTTTCGGTTTGAAACCCACCCATGGCCGCGTTCCGGCCTATCCGCCCAGTCCTTTCGCCGAGGTTGCACATATTGGACCGATGACCCGCGGCGTTGAGGATGCGGCGTTGATGCTTCAGATCATGGCGCAGCCCGATAGGCGAGACTGGCAGGCTCTGACCACCGCGCCGCCTGATTATCGTTCCGGCCTGAAAGACGGGGTCCAGGGCCTTCGCATCGGTTATAGCCGCGATCTCGGATTCGCTGAGGTAGACCCAGGAGTCGAAAGACTTGTCCTGGAGGGCTGCGCAATATTCAAGTCCATGGGTGCCCGTATTTCGCCGATTAACCTCGACCTCAGCGCCAGCGGAGAGGCTTTCCGGGCGTATTGGTGCGCAGGCCTATCGCACCTTGTTTCTAAGCTCGATCCCGATCTTCGCGAAGCGGTTGATCCGGCTCTGCTGAAAGCAGCCGAGTTTGGAGCCTCGTTCTCATTGCTCGAGTATCTGCGTCTCATGGCCGAGCGTGCTCCCATCCGCCACAAGCTTTCTACGGCCTTCGCAGACTTCGATTTGCTCGTCACACCGGCCACGCCGATCCCTGCTTTCGCCGCTGGACAGGAATGCCCCAAGGCCGGAGACTGGGATTGGACCTCCTGGACGCCCTTCACCTATCCCTTCAATCTTTCGCAACAGTCCGCAGCCGTTGTTTGCTGCGGCCGGACGTCCGCTGGGTTGCCGGCCGCGCTTCAAATCGTGGGGCCCAGGCTGGCGGATGCACTCGTGCTCAGAGCTGCCTATGCCCTGCAACAGGCGATTCCGTTTGACGCGCCCCCGATGGCGTTGGAGGGCGAGTAGTCATGCAAGCCTAAGCTACGTAACTCGCGGCCGCAGTCCGCGGTCCGGCCTTTTGTTGCGCGATGATTCCTTCCAGCCGTGCAATGTTTTCCAGTAGGCGCTGACTAGTCAGCACAAGGAAGTAATAGCCGAATTGCGGATTTTGAAAGTAATCACCCTGCGTCGCGCTACGTGCCTTCTTAACGAGCTTGAGCATTTGGCGGAGACGAATGGCATTGATCGGTAGCGAGAGCAGATACAGGAGAAAAGTGGTGACGTTCCCCGAGAGCGCGCCAGAGGTTGCGTAAAATGTGCAGCCGCCAATGTTCGCGACGCGCAGCGGAACCATTGTACGCATCAGCAAGGTAGCGACAAAGAAGACGGCGCCAACCAAGGCGAACATGTTGGCAAGCGTGATGTTCGCCAGCACAATTTCGAAGAGCCGATTGAATAATGCGTCGTAGGTGATGTTGTTGGGATCAAGTCCCATTCGAACTAGGATCTTTGCGACTCTGAGATTGTCCGACGCCGTATCGAGAAGGCGGTCTAGCATCGTCGACAAATCTGCACTTATGGAGTCCATCCAATCCTCACAAGCAAAGCCGTTGGCGCTCGGGATATCCTGGATTGCGGACATGATTTATTCAATTGTGAATTTTTGGTTACGGCCTGAAGCCGGGATGGCGGATATCGTCACAACCAATAAGACGCACTTAAATCCATTCCTAAAGTGCTGAATTCCAATTAGTGGTGGCGGCTTGGCCGCACTCGGGAAAGGGTTGGACATGAGCTGGCTAGAGCCTGTTACACTACGCGGTACGCACGTGACGCTCGTTCCGTTAGAAGAGAGGCACCAGAGAGATCTCGTCGAAGCCGTAAAGGATGGCGAGCTTTGGCGCTTGTGGTACACGTCCATTCCTGCACCCGAAAAAATGGGCGAGGAAATCAATCGCCGTCTTCGATTGCAGGCTCGGGGAGAGATGCTGCCATTCGCTGTGATCACAAACTCCGGCGGTAAGGCTGTCGGCATGACCACATATATGAACGTCGATGCCGCAAACCGGCGGGTGGAGATCGGGTCAACCTGGTATCGAAAGAGCGTGCAGAGAACGGGGCTCAACAGCGAGTGCAAGCTGCTTCTGCTTGAGCACGCCTTTGAAACGCTTAATTGCATCGCGGTCGAGTTCCGCACCCATTTCTTCAACATGCAGAGCCGGCGCGCGATCGAGCGCTTGGGCGCGAAACTGGATGGAATACTTCGAAGCCATCAACTGGCCGCAAACGGGACACTGCGCGACACATGCGTCTACAGTATCATTGCAGCCGAGTGGCCCGCAGTGAAGGCGGGCCTCGCCTGGAGGCTGGGCAGGTCTTTCCCGTGAACCAGCGGAACTTTGCTTCAAGAGAACGGCGGCTGGGGCTCATTACCCTGAGAAACACCCCTTTGTGCTTGCGGTCTGTTTCGCCCGCCGGTAGCAAAGCTTGGCCGAAAAGCGTTATCGATTGTCTTGTTGGGGCGTGAGGTGGGTAGTTACGTAAGATGAAGCTGTATGTTATCAACTTGGATCGGGCCCACGAGCGGATGGCGAGGATTGGGGCGCTGCTTCAAAAAATGGGCGTTCCGTTTGAGCGCGTTCCAGCGGTCGACGGCCACCTATTGCCTGCTCCGCCCAATGAAGCGCCGGACAACGCATATGTCTTATCGCGGGGCGAGATCGCACTGATCCGTAGCCACCAGAAGTGTTGGGACCTATTCGAGGAATCCGCCGAGCCTTACTGCACCATTTTGGAAGACGATGTTCACTTCGGCAGCGATTTCGCTGCTTTCGTGACTGCTCGTCCGGAATTTTCGGCTGACTTCGATCTCATCAAGATCGAGGCCACACAGTTCAAGATATGGATGAACAAATACGACTCACATCCTGTCGCGAGCGGCCGGAAGCTTGTCCGTCTGGCATCCCCTCACATGGGTACGGCAGGATATGTGCTGAGCCGCAGCGGCCTTGGAAAGGTTCGCGATCTCACTGCGAGATACCATCAATTCCCAATTGACGTTGTTCTATTCGGCTTTCCAGGGAAGAATCTGATCAAATACCAGCTTCTCCCTTCGCTCGTCATACAGGACGCGGCGCTGAGACAAGCTAACAATCCAAGCTATGCCGGCATAACCGGTACCATCAATCGGGGAAGGAAGCCCAAACCTCGGGGCCTGAAAAAAGTGCTGCGTGAGATTGCGCGGCCCTTCCGGGCCTATTGGCCGCCCGGACCGCTCGCGCAGAAATGGCGCTTGAGTTACGGGAAGGTCGAATTTGAATAGCACCGGCGGCTATGTGGTCACCGCCATCAACGGCGGCCTTGGCAACCAGATGTTCCAGTACGCGGCGGGCCGCCGTCTTGCCCACATCAATGGCAAGGAACTCCTCCTTTATCTGGGGGAGCGCTACCGGCCTGGATCATACCGCACCTATCGGCTCGATCGCTTTCATGTAGCTGGGCGCATTGCTACTGCGGGCGAGGCTGGGGGCCTGAAAAAGGCTAGCCGGACGAGACAGCGTTTGGGAAAGTTCTTGCCCGCGCTCGCCGCCCCCGATGATCCTGACTTGGTTCAGGAAGAATCCTTGCGCTTCAATCCTATGATTTTAACATTGCAAAACAATGCCAAACTCAACGGCTACTGGCAGTGCGAAGGCTACTTTTCCGATATCGCCGGCATTGTTCGGAAAGACTTCATATTGCGCGACGGGCTTACCGGCCGCGACCGCGACGTTTTGGACCGGATCCGAAGCGGCCCATCGGCCTTCATTCACGTCCGCCGGGGAGACTATGTTACGTACCCGGTCTTTAGTGAAAAATTCGCGGCCTGCTCTTTGGATTATTATCGTGAGGCAGCGGCGCTTTTGCGAGAACGAGTTGGCTTGGGTCTGCGGTTTTTCGTCTTCTCCAATGACCCTTCCTGGGTGCGGGGAATGAAGATTGGCGGTGAAGACGCTGAGATCATTGACTGGAATGCCGATACGCCGGAGCGGGATTTGGCGCTTATGCGCGAATGTTCCCACGCTGTCATTGCGAACAGCAGCTTCAGTTGGTGGGGAGCTTGGCTTGGAGATAGTCGCGAGCGTATTGTAATCGCTCCTCTCACTTGGTTCCGGCATCAACCAGACAGCCACGATATCGTTCCGGAGCGGTGGCTGAAGCTGGGTTGAGGCGCCCCAACAGTGGAAATGGCTTCTATGAGCACGAAATTGCGTGCATTCTTCTGGCCCCAGCTGCGACCTCATCCGTGGCCGCAATTATGCCGGCGGGAACCGTGGGGGGCCGGCAGAGGCAAAGGGATCAGTTTTAGTGGGCGTCTAGAGCGGTTCCCGTTTTATTTTACGCATATCCGGCGTGACGAAAGAAGTTCAAGCACTCCACGGGCGCGAAGCCATCCAAGAGTTTGCCGATCCGGTCCCAAAGGCTTTCGACCGAACGCTCTTTGTATTTTCGCAAGTGAGCCTTGAGTTTGGAGAAGGCCTGTTCGATCGGGTTCAAGTCAGGGGAGTAGGGCGGCAGATAGCGCAGTTCGGCGCCAGCGGCCTCGATTGCGCTCCGGACATCGTCGCTTTTGTGAGCGCTTAGGTTGTCCATGACGACGATGCCGCCGGGTTTGAGGGCTGGGATAAGCACCTGATGGACATAAGCCTTGAACCACTCGCCGTTCATCGGCCCATCAAGAACCATGGGCGCGGTCAGGCCATCGATCCTCAGTCCGGCTGTGAATGTGGTGATTTTCCAATGCCCATGGGGCGCGCGTCCGCGCAAACGCTCTCCGCGCAGAGCGCGGCCTCTCAGTCTTATCATATTGGTCGCACAGCCCGTTTCATCGACGAAGATCAGCTTTTCCGGATCAAGGCGAGCCTGGCCTTCGCGCCAAAGCTGGCGCGCCTCGGCCACGTCCGGGCGCTGCTGTTCGCTGGCCAGAACCGTTTTTTTTGAACGTGAACCCCATACGCAGTAGAAAACGCGACACAGCGCTTTTGCTGGTCTTTACGCCTTGCTTCGAAAGTTCGATGCAAAGCTCTTTCAGCGTAATATCGGGTTGTTGCTCGACCCTCGCCCTCAGCCAATCCGGGTACTGGGCCAATGGCGATCGCCGTCCGCCAGCATGAGGCTTGGCTTGAGGCCGGCCCTCGCTGCGAAAGACTTGCACCCATTTGACTGCGGTCGAGGCGCTCACATCGAAGACCTTGGCCTGCGACCGCGCAGACCGGCCCCTCTCAACCGAACCAAGCAATCGAACGCGCAGATCCTTCGAATAAGCCATCGCTGCCCCCGTCTTGAACAAGGGCAGACTCAACTGCTTCGGCCTCTTTGTGAATCCCTTCCGATTCAATTAATTCGGGAACCGCTCTAAGCCGCCTAAGCATCGCCCCTCAATTGCTGCTTGAGAAAATCGCCAATATCGTCGAGCGCCTCGTTCGCAGCCTGCAAGACCGCAAGGTTGGAGGGGAAAACGTGCATCATGCCCGCCCAAATGTGGAGGTGAACAGTTCCGCCTTCGCGCTCCAGGCGCTCGGCATAACGAATGGAATCGTCAAGAAGAATATCGTCTTCGCCGGCATGCATCATAACGGGAGGCAATCCGGCAAGGTCTCCATATAAGGGTGATGCGAGCGGGTCTCGCGGGTCATGTCCGGCAAGATAAAGGCTCGCCAACGAGCTTAGCGAGCCTCGAGTGGAAAGGGGATCTGCATTCGCCCGCGCCTCCATACTCTTGCCAGTCAACGCGAGGTCAGTCGAAGCTGATATCACTGCGGCTCCTCTGGGGCGCGGCCAGGCACCAGCGTGCGATTGCGCGGCGGCCTGCGATAACATAGCGAGAGCGAGACCGCCTCCTGCGGAGTCTCCCGCCAAGGCGATTTTACCAAAACCCTGAGTGACGAGGCCCGCATAGGAAGCACCCGCATCATCGATTGCCGCCGGAAAAGGGCGTTCGGGAGCAAGCCCATAATCCGGCACAAAGGTGGATACGTTCGCCCGGGCGGCGAACTGTCCGGCGAAGTGCCGGTAGGCGCGCGCAGACCCGGCGACGTAGCCGCCGCCATGAAAGTATAGGATAGCCGAATCAGGTGCGGCGTTGCCGGGCAGACACCACCATCCCGGCACGCCTCCGATTGACGCCGCCTCGTAGGCGACCCCTGGCGCCGCAGGCGTGCTCTCCATCAGATAATCGAATGGCTCTCGCGCGGATGGACCATCCACACTTCCCTTCATGGGCGAGAGCATCGACCGCATCGACTCCATGGCGGCGCGATCCGGTGAGGATTCCGGATGATGAGTGGTTGTCATATCGCTAAGCCTCTAATAGCAGCGCTTAAAGCGATAGCGGCGAATCGAAACGCGATTATCGCCGCAACCGTAATAATCAGGTGATGGCAGCACCACCGGTCGCGTACGGTACCCCGAGCGCCTGGGAAAGACTAACGCCGGCTACAAGGGTTCGCCAGGTGCGCTTGGGATCCGGCATATTCTGATATTTCATCACTTCCTTACCGCCGCACGTGGTCACACACATGCTTTCATGTGCCGTGCCGTTTAGGCGTAAGTGAAGTCCGGCTTCCTTTGCCCTACTTCTATAATATAACCATCAGGATCGCGAATATAGCAGCGCGTCTCGCCGTACTTCTCCTTTGGCTCTGTGATAAACTCGGCTCCCCGGCTTCGCCATAGCTCGTAGCACGCTTGAATATCTGCAACGCGGATGTTCATAAAGCTGCTGAGATGGTCGGGGTCGGGGACGCTGAGCGTTACCGATGGTTTATCGGGTGTCGGACCACCCCCGGGGTTGACGAGGAGCCATGTGTTTGCGATCTGAATATATCCTGGGGCACCGCTGCTGTCGCCCAAGCTCAGAATGCGGCCTCCGAAGACCTTTTCGTAAAATCGAGCCGATCGTTCGACGTCGGCGACGGTGAGAAAGTATGCGACGGTAAACCCATCCTCCGGCGGCATCTGATAGTTTTTCTGCTCGACTTGGACTTGGTTCATAGACGACTCCAATCGGATTCACTTTTCGCGGATTGACTATATGTCGTCACGAGCCGCTGCGGCCACTCTCGAACCGTTTCCAAAAAATACTAATACGGCAAATTAGGCCAGTTAAACCATTCTGATTGATAGTCTTAATGATTCCTTGCGGGATGACGCTAGCGTAGCTTTCAACGATCATGCAAAAACAAACCTGCCAAGATGCCAAGTCCAGTTTTCGCGTCTGGCGCCGACTAAGCCACTGGGTTCGCCCCCGAAAAAGCCCGGCGCAGTGAACTCCGCGCGCAGCATTGGCAATGCTGCGGCAAGCAGGCTTCCCAAGGCAATGACCAGCGGCAGCTGATACCGGCTATTTCTGAGGACCCGCTACCGGCCTCCGAAGTTTGCGCTCGGAATTAGTGTCATCGAGCAAAATACGAAGCAGTTGTTCCCGCAGCCAGGCGTTGGCGGGTCGGTTTCGCGTCCGCATGCCAATAGGTACGTGTTCAAGACCGGAAGCTGAAGTGGAAACGACAGCAGCCTATTCAAATTGCGCGCTGATGGTGCGCGTATAACGTTGCGGCATGGTCAGAACAAGATCGGTTTCGCTCACAACGTGGCAGGCTACAAAATAGTGCTGGCAACGTAAGCGAACACGGCGGCGCAGATTATGCCGGGAGAGCCTTCGAATTGGCCTGCGCCAGAGCGGACATCGATCATCGCCTGACAAAGCCAAAGCATCCTTGGACCAACGGCCAGGTTGAGCGCATGAACCGCACGCTAAAGGAGGCCACCGTACGCCGCTATCACTTTGACAGCCACAAACCAGCTGCGCGAATATCTCGCCACTTTCCTGGCGGCTTATAATTTCGCAAAGCGCCTCAAGACCCTGCGAGGGCTCACACCCTACGTGTACACAAAAGCCGGATCAGTTCAGGCTCGATCCTATCCAGCAAATGCCGGGACTAAACGGCTAGTTGCTAGTTCCTGGCTTAAGGCCGCCTGGTTTCGGGTCTGCGGCGGAAGAAGCCCGGCGAAGTGAACTCCACAAGCACCATCAGCAAGCATCCGGCAAGCAGGCTTCCCACGCCTATAACGAGCGGCATGCTGAGCCCGAATATTGCGGCTGAGCCTGTGCCAGATAGGATGAAGCAGGACCTCACAAACACGAAAACCATAATTGCGGTGCCGGCCAGCGGAATGGCGCCCATGAGCACGAGGTTGCGGGCACTCTTCAACAGGTCGCGCCGATACCAGAGGACGCAAGCAAATCCAGTCAGAGCATAATAGAAGGCGATGCAGAGGCCCAGGGCGAGGATCGTATCGGCCAGCACGCTTTTGGAGAAAAGACTAAGCGCCCCGTACCAGACAAGAGAGATGCCTCCCATCACGAGCGTGGCGAAGGCCGGGCTTAGGTACCGGGGGTGAATTTCCCCGAAGCGCTTGGGAAGCGCGCCCACACTTGCCATTGAGAGTGCCGTGCGGGCGGCGGGAATGATGGTCGTTTGTGTGGCGGCCGAGGCCGACGTGAGCACCGCGATAATGAGCAGCTTGTTGAGGGATGGGCCAAGCACACTCTCGCCGATCGGGGCGAAGATATCATCCTTGTTCTGCGAAAGCAGGGCGGGTCCGGCAAACGCAAGAGCTGCAACGGCCACCAGCACATACAGGCCAGCAAGCAGAACCGTCGAAGCGATAGCCGCATATCCGGGCGTTGTCTTGGGGTTTTCCGTCTCCTCATTCACGGAGACAGCGGTGTCCCATCCCCAGTAAATGAAGATAGCGGCTAAAAAAGCTTCCGTGAATTTATCGAAACCAGCAGCAGCAAGCGGGTCAAACCAAGCGATAGGATCATGCGGGGGCTGGGCCGGTGCCTCGCCGATGTTGACTTTGACGAGTGCGGTGACGGCGAAAATCAGGAGGATCACAAGCTCGATGCCGAGCAGGATTTGCTGAGTGCGTGCGGAAGCCTCGATGCCGGCATAGCAGATGGCGGTCATGATCGCGATCCAGGCCATGCCGACGAGCGTCACATAGAGCGTGCTGGGGTGGGCATAACCGAATAAGTAAAAAGAATATTGGCCCGCGATCACGGCCAGGCTCGGCATCACGATGATGTTGGTGACGATCAGGGCCCAGCCGCCGATCCATCCCATATGCGGCCCCATGGTGCGGGTGACCCAGGCGAATGTGGTGCCGCAGTCCGGTTCAGCGCGGTTTAGGTAGAAATAAGCCGTGGCGATGCACATCATCGGCACGAAGGCGATAGCAATCACAGCGGGCGTACTGAATGCAACAATCCCGGCGATAGTCCCAAGCGCCGAGGCCAGACTGTAGGCCGGCGCCGTCGATGAAATACCGATGACTGCGCTGGAGAGGAATGAAAGTGCGTTCTTCTCGAGGCCCTTGCCGCCGGCTTTCCCGGATTCAGCCGCCGGTGCTGGAAGATTGTTCCGAAATTGCATCTTGCTTGGCCATTACCATTTGTAACTATAAATGAAGTGCCTACGGATTAGTTCGGTATGAACAGATGCATTCTCCCTGCCTCCGTCTCCGAGCGGGACGGCACAGGAGAGTTCAAAGCCAGGATCTCTTGGCGCTGTGTGGCATGGCTAGATATCCGGCAAGACCGGCATCTGTTAATATGGTAACGCTTTCGTTCCAATCCTCGGTTGCGATAAGAACCCGCCGGGGGAAGGCGCCAATCGAGCCCTCGACCGAGCTGACATGAACATCTGCAACCAGAGAGTGAATACCCGCATCGCTCAGCAAGGAGTTGACATAGCTCAGGAGGACAATATCCGTCGTGCGGAGCAACTCTGCCATGGACCGGCCTTTCGATCGCAGACTTCATCAAGGACATTAAGCCACGTGGCTTAATTAGGCAAAGCGGTGTTTCAATAAATAAGTGGGTATTGGGCGGCGTGAAGCCCCACAGCACATTGCGGAGGATATTATGAGCCTAGTCATGACAGCCGAAGAGCGCCGCCAGGCGCCGGCGGCTCTTGAGCGCCTCCTGCAGCTTGTGGGCGGCGACATGGGCGAGGTCAATAGGATCATCCTCGCGCACGCGCGATCCAACGTGCAGCTCATTCCCGAGCTTGCCCAACATCTCATAAACTCCGGTGGGAAGCGGCTACGGCCTATGCTAACCATCGCGGCCGCGAAACTTTGCGGCTACCGCGGCGACGCCCACATCAAGCTGGCGGCAAGCGTCGAGTTTATGCACACGGCAACGCTGCTTCACGACGACGTTGTCGACGAAAGCGAGATGCGCCGGGGCAAACAGAGCGCGCGCATTCTCTGGGGCAATCAGGCAAGTGTGCTCGTGGGGGATTTCCTTTTGGGCCAAGCGTTCCGCATGATGGTGGATACCGGGTCGCTGGGGGCGCTGAAAATTCTTTCGCATGCCTCCGCCGTCATAGCGGAAGGCGAGGTCATGCAACTCGCCGCCTCAAAGGATATGGCGACCACGGAGCAGGATTATCTCGCCGTTATCTTTTCAAAAACCGCAGCGCTCTTCGCGGCAGCGACCGAGATCGGCGCGGTGATTGCAGGCAGGAGCGAGGCCGAACAGCATGTCCTGAGCGTTTACGGCACGAACATCGGTCTTGCTTTCCAGCTCGTTGACGATGCGCTGGACTATTCCGGCGAAGCAGCAATGCTCGGCAAGCGCGTAGGCGACGACTTCCGCGAAGGAAAAATCACGCTGCCGGTGGTGCTGGCTTACCGCCGTGGCAACGCTGAAGAACGCGCCTTCTGGAGGCGAGCCTTGCAAGAAGGCCAAACCCAGGAAGGTGATCTGGCCCATGCGATCTCGCTGATGCGCCGTCACAATGCCCTTGAGGAGACGATGGAGCGGGCCTGGAAATATGGGCAAGAAGCAAGAAACGCACTTCACATATTTCCGAAAAGCGAAACGCTGATCGCGTTGCTCGATGCCGTTGAATTCAGCATAAGCCGCGCATATTAGTAGATTGCGCCCTGTACTGCATGACTGAACGAAGCGCAGAATTCAAAATGATGGTCAGGGCTCAGCTGCATCAGGATATCCGTCCCATATCGATCCGCATCCGGCTGCGCGAGGGAGGCTCTCTTGGCCCCGGCAAGATCCGCCTCATGGAACTTATCAAGGAGACCGGCTCCATCGCCGCGGCGGGGCGCGCCATGGGCATGTCCTATCGCCGGGCATGGATGCTCGTGCAAGAAGTCAATGGTTTATTTTCCGAGCCTGTCATTATGAAGCATCTGGGCGGGGCGCATGGAGGCGGTGCCAGCCTGACCTCCTTTGGCAAGGAAATCGTCGAGCGCTTCAGGCGAATCGAGAGCGCCTTATCCGGCGCCGCGGCCGCAGACATCGAGGCATTGCAGGACGCAGCCAAAGGCGTCATTGATAGCTGAGCGGCAACTTTATTCGCCCGAGGCCGCAGCATCGGAAGCGCGCAAGTCCTGCCACGCACCTCCAACTGCGGCGCGGTCGAACGCAACAGACTTCACAATCGCGAATACTGGAGTTCCCACCCTAAGCGACAGCTTCTCCACGGAGCGCAGCGTCAACCTGGCCACGAGTGCCTCGCCGGAGCAATTGAGCTTGATGTCCACTGCTGGACCATTCTTTGGTCCGATCTCCTCGACTTTCGCCGCTACGACATTGAGCGCGCTCATGGCGTCTGGGCGGTGGAGCGCTATCATCACGTCGCGCGCCCTGATCCTCATGCGCACCTTTTTCCCCGGCGGGACGGAAAGCAGCGGCACCAGCCAGTTACCGGCTGCAGACCTCAGCGCCGTTAAGCGGTAATCAGCGTCGTGGCTTTGGACCACAGCCTCGATCAGCGCGCCGGCCTCGTCCGCCCCAGCAGCTGGGATGAGATCAAGCCGCTGCATAAGATCGACTGCCGGTCCGCAAGCGCGCACCTTGCCGTCTTCAAGAATTACGAGCGTATCGGAAAGCCTGGAAACCTCCGCGACTGAATGGCTCACATAGACGATGGGGATTTTCTCTTCGTCGCGAAGCCGCTCAATATAGGGCAGGATTTCCTGCTTTCGCTGCTCATCCAGCGACGAAAGAGGCTCATCCATCAGTAGCAGCTCCGGTGACGCAAGCAGCGCGCGGCCAATCGCGACACGCTGCTTTTCTCCGCCTGAAAGATGGCCCGGATACCGGCTGAGAAGATGTTCGATGCCAAGAAGCCCAGCGACGCGAGGAAGTTCGGCACGCCGGCCGGCCGATATTGCGAACCATGCCCCATAGAGCATGTTTCGCCTGACACTTAGATGCGGAAAGAGCCGGCCCTCTTGAAAAATCATGCCGATCTTGCGGCGATGAGGGGGAACGAAAATGTCCCGAGCGCTATCGGAAAGTATTCTTCCATCGACAATCACGCGGCCACCCTGAGGCCGGATAAGCCCTGCAATTATATTGATGAGCGTCGTTTTGCCCGCGCCCGAGCGCCCGAACAACGCCAGAAATTGGCCTTCGGCCGTGAACTTCGCCTCGAGCCTGAAATTCTCGAATGCGTGGCTGACATCCAATTCAATCATGGCTTAGCGCTGGAACCGCGCCCCGCCTTCCTTGCCAGGAATTCGGATATAAGCAGTGCAGTCATTGAAATCAGGACCGAAATCACGGTCAGCCGCAGCGCACCAGCATCTCCGCCCGGCACCTGCGTGAGTGTGTAGATCGCGGACGGCAAAGTTTGGGTTTCGCCCGGAATATTCGAAACAAATGTGATGGTGGCGCCGAATTCGCCCATGGAGCGGGCGAAGGACAGGATCATGCCCGCGATCACACCCGGAAGAGCTAGCGGAAGTGTTACCGTCAAGAAAACCCAGGCCGGCCCCGCGCCAAGAGTTGCCGCTGCCGCCTCAAGCCTCGTATCGACATTCTCAATGGAAAGCCGCATGGCCCGAACCATAAGGGGGAAACCCATGATCGCACAAGCGAGGGCAGCGCCTGTCCAGCGAAAGGAAAAGACAATCCCGAAATAGCGATCAAGAAAGCTTCCAACGGGACCTTTGATCCCAAAGGTTATGAGGAGGAGATAACCTGTTACCACGGGCGGCATGACGAGCGGCAAATGCACCACCCCGTTTAGCAGCGATTTGCCCCAAAAGTTCCGGCGTGCCAACAGCATTGAAATAGCCAAGCCAAAGGGAAGGCTGGCCGCCATCGCGACCGACGCCACAAGCAGGCTTAGCCTTATGGCAGTCCATTCGTCAGCGCTTAGGATCAGCCAGCCGTTCAGGACTTTTTCTCCGGACTTCGATCGAGAACTGTAAAGCCTTGCGCTTCAAAAAGAGGTACTGATTTCGCAGACTCTACGAAATGCAAGAACGCGCCAGCGGACGCAGTCGCTTTTGTGGTGAGCGCAATCGGATAAATAATCGGAGGGTGAGAGTTTGTTGGGAAGGTTGCTACAATTCTGACGTTGGGATCGGAAACCGCATCGGTTTTATATACCACCCCTAGTGGAGCTTCACCGCGCGACACAAGCAGAAGCGCCGCGCGCACGTTCTCGGCTTGGGCAACTTTGGAGGCCACGCTTGGCCAGATGCCGAGCTTTTCAAGCGCGGCCTTGCCATATTTTCCCGCGGGCACCGCACCGACGTTGGCCATGGCCAACCGCCCGCCGCCTAGCGCTGCCGCGAGATTTGCGCCGGCTTTCAGGTCAATCGCGACCGCGCTGGCCTTTGGGGCGATCAAGACCAGCTTATTGCCAAGTAAATCCCTCAGGCTTTCAGATTTTATCAGGCTTTTACTGGCCACATAGTTCATCCAGTCAGTATCGGCCGATATGAAGATTTGCGCCGGAGCGCCTTCCTCGATCTGTTTCGCAAGCGTTGAGCTCGCCGCATAACTGATCGCCACGGCTTGGCCCGTTTCATTCCGCCAAGCTTGCGCAACATTGTCCATGGCGTTTTTCAAGCTCGCCGCGGCGAATACCACAAGTGGCTTGCCGACAGGCTCTTCGGCTTTGGCGGAAGGCGCGGAGGGGGGGCCTACAAAACAAAGGAATGCCGCGGCGCTAGCGGCCAGGAAACGCGCGGAAAAGTTCATTTAATCCTCGTTCGCAGAGGGAAATATCTAACAGAATATAGCGCTTAAGGTAGTAAGTGTCGACGTCTGCCAATGCCGGGGAGCTTACACAAAATGTCCTGCGTCAGAAGCGCCCAGCCACGCGCCGCTAGCTCGCGGGGACCGCCGGAAGCGATTCCAGCACCTTCATGGCGGCTCGAACGATATAAGCCACGGATTGAGATGGCTTTTCCAACTGCAACTTTCACTAGCGCGCAACAACAGAAAACGTATTGACGCTTTTTTAAACAAATGCAAAATTTAATTCTATCGGTGAATAAACCTTTTACGTCCCTTAGGTTACGCTAATGCCTTGATTTAGAGGATACTTTGGCTTGCGCTGCTGCTTTCCCAAGGGTAAACCTCCGGCCGGGGCGGGCGCATCGAATGAGCAACGGTTGAACTCACGACGGTGTTCGTTTTGCGTTATTTAAGCGTCGCGTTTGAAAATCATTCTCATACAGCTCTGAAAACGCTGAAGTCATTCGTCGCTCCTTGGCCTGATCGCAGGTTCTTGTCTGGGGCCAACGGCTTAGTGCCGCCAGGGCGTGCCCTTTTATGGGGCGGGGCTGCCGCGACCCTGACTTTGGCTGCAGTGCTTGTCGCCATTCGCGCGCCAGGAGATAGCCTGCCCGACTTCTGGCCAGCGGCTGGAGTGGCCACAGGTTTTGTACTGGCAACGCAAAATTTGAAGCGCTGGGCCTCGGCTCTGGGCGTATTGCTTGCCGTCCCCCTGGCCCGCGCCGTACAGGGCGAATGGCTTTTCATGCCTGCCTTGTTTCTTACCGCCAGCCTTGCTCAGGCAATCGTTATCGCCTTCATTCTTGAGCGAATTGGCGGGAAACCCTTTACCCTTGATCGCGCCCGCAATGTGGGTGCCTTTTTCCTCGTCGTCATCGCTGTGGCTGCTGCAATGGGGTTGGCCGTAGGCGTTGGTCTTGCCTGGACGGCGTTCACCCATGACCCCTTCGCCAAGATCTGGTGGGCGTATACGAGCGCGAACGTCGTGGGTGTTGTGACGGTTGCACCTGCTTTGCTCCTTTTGCGCTCCCGTGCAGCTCTAAAATCGAAAGGGCTCACGGAGGACATCGCATTTGCCTTGGCGGTGGCCGCTACGTCGATCGCGGTAATCGGCGGAGCCGTTCCCAAAATGAGCCTGGCTATGCTGCTAGCGCTCGTGCTAGCAGGGCCGCTCGGGCTCTGGGCAATTCTTAGGGCTACCGCTAGCCGCGCCGCCATCGGGCTCGTTATAATTTCACTCTTGACGATTTGGGCCGCCGGGACGCATGGCCTATTTGCAGATAACCTTGTGGCAGCGCAGATCTTTCTGTTCGCAGCTTCGGCGCTTCTCTTATTTCTCGGAGCGCGCCGGGAAGCGCAGCAAATGGAACATCCGTTGTGGCTGCGTCTGCCAGAAACGGCGGATCAGAGGCTTGCGGTTATAATCGTGCCGTTGGTGCTGTTCGGCACGATGGCATGGTGGAACTGGCGTAATGTCGAGCAAACGGCAGTTCAGCATGTCGAGCGCATCACCACTGCCGTTGAAGAGCATGCGCAGCGGGTCTTCGATATCCAGGAGGCAGTACTAACGTCTGCACTCGCCAGGGTGCGGGGGCTCACGCCAATGGCAATCCCTGACACTGGAGATGTTCACAAATTCCTTTTCGACCTGGCCCAAGTCTCGAAGAGCATCCTGCTTATTGCCGATGGGACCACTGGCCGGGTTCTAGCTGCTAGCACAAAGGGCCCGCTAGCTGAGCAGACGCTGTCCGCGCAGGAATATACGGAAGCAGACAGCGAAGGGACCTCCTCGCACGTCGGCCAGGTCGAAGACATAAAGCCCACAGGCGAGGCTGGCTTTTCCATAAGCCGCCGGGACGGCACGAGCGCGCTCGTCGCAGTTTCACTCCTGCCCGTGAACAAATTTCTATCTCTTTACGCAAGTCCGAACGCTTCCGAGCATGACGCTTTGATGCTTCTCCGGGCTGATGGCGCGGCCTTGGTGATGCAGCCAGCGCCTCATCAGCTGATCGGCTTCCAACTGCCGCAGAATTCCTTTTTCAAGCGCTGGCAACGAGGCAAATTCAAAAGGCCGCGCCTTGCTCCTTCTGCCATCGACGGCCGCGAACGCCTCTGGCAGGTTAAGAAGCTCGATGGCTATCCGGTCTACGCCCTATACGGCTACGACGCCTCAAACCTTCATACCGAATGGCTAGTTAGGGTTGTACCATTTGGCGTGCTCGCGCTTCTGGCCTCGGGAACGCTTGGCCTTTTGGTCTCTCGCATAAGGGGCGGAGCAGCGGAGACGGAAAGGGCGAATGCAGAAGCTGCTAACCAGCGCGCGCTCGCTGCTGTCTCAGACCGGCTCCGTTTGGCGCTCAACTCCGCCAGTGCAGGAGCTTGGGACTGGGAAGCCGGCAGCTCCCGCGCCGTTTGGTCAAGGGAAACTTTTGCGCTCTTTGGCATAGACCCCTCGGAAGGAGTTCTTCCTTTCCCGGAATTGCTGAAGCGCTGTATTCATCCGGAGGACCGCTCCAAGCTTACAGACCAGTTCACTGCGGTTCTCGATGGAACCTCATCCACCTTCAATGTGGATTATAGGGTTATTCATCCTGAGCGCGGCATTCGCTGGCTCTCGGCGCGGGGCCGGGTCGAGCGCGATCCGGATGGCAAGCCACGGCGGCTCGCAGGTCTCAACTTTGACGTGACCGCTCAAAAGGAAGCGGAGATAAAACTCGCCGAGCGGGAAGTGCAGCTGAGGTTGTTTGTTGAAAATGCCCCGGCGGCAATCGCCATGTTCGATAAGAAAATGCGCTACATGGCTGTCTCACGCAGATTTCTGGAAGATAACGGCCTTCCGCGCGATCACGATCCGGCCGGCCGCTTACACTACGAAGTTTGCCCCGAGGTGCCTCAGCGCTGGCGCGAAATTCACGCGCGGGTCCTCTCGGGAGAGGAGTTATCGCATAACGAGGACCAGCTCCAAAGGCGGGATGGCAGGATTGATTGGTTGCGCTGGTCCATGAAGCCCTGGCGAACGCCCGGCGGAGAGGTCGGTGGAGCGCTGCTTTTCAAAGAGGTGATAACGGAGCAGGTCGAAGCCCGCCGGAGAATCGCGGCAAGCGAGGCGCGCTTCCGGGCGACGTTCGAGAACGCGGCAGTCGGCTTCGCGCATGTAGGAACTGACGGCACCTGGCTCCTAGTGAACAACCGTCTTTGTGACATTCTTGGCTATTCCCCGGAGGAGCTTCTTACAAAGAAGTTTCAGGACGTAACTCATCCGGAAGATCTGGAAGCCAACCTCGTTCAAATAGACAGGATCCTTAAGGGCGAGGTCCCAAGCTATGCCGTGGAGAAGCGGTATTTGCGTAAAGATGGCTCCACGATTTGGGTCCGGGTAACGGTCGGCGCGCTGCGAAAATCGGACGGCGCCATCGAACACTTGATATCCGTGGTGGAGGATATTTCCGAGCACAAGCACGCCCAAGAAAGGCTGGGCGAAAGCGAGGGCCGGTTCAGAGGCATCTTCGAACACGCCGTCACGGGGATCGCCATTAAGGACCTGGAGGGCCACTTCCAGTCCTGTAATCCAGCCTATACCGCGATGCTGGGTTATTCCGAAGCCGAGCTTCGGGACGTTTGCTGCGAGGATCTCATGCACCCCGATGATTATGTAGCGAATACGGTGCAGCAGGAACGTCTCGTCACAGGCAAGATCGCATCCTATGACCTCGTTACGAGATATTTTCGCAAGGACGGCAAAATTTTGTGGGGACACAGACATCTGTCTCTTTTGCGCGATGCCGCCGGCCAACCGACCAACATCATTGCGCTGGTCACCGACATCACCGATCGCAAGCTCCATGAGGAGCAGGTCAACCTTCTTTTGCGGGAAGTCAATCACCGCTCAAAAAACATGCTTGCGCTCGTGCTCGCTGTGGCGAGGCAAACCGCTTCATCCAAGCCGGAAGATTTTATCAGGCGGTTTGAAGAGCGAATCCAGGCGCTGGCAGCAAGTCAGAACCTTCTTGTGAAGAATGAATGGAGAGGGGTCGAGATCCAAGAGCTGATCCGTTCTCAGCTCGCGCACTTCAAAGACCTGATCGGCACACGCGTTCTGCTGCGAGGGCCATCGCTTTCGATTTCCGCGTCCGCAGCGCAAACTCTTGGTATGGCGCTTCACGAGCTTGCTACCAATGCCGGCAAATATGGCGCCCTATCCAATGAATGCGGGCACGTCGAGCTGCGCTGGGACGTCGAGCGCGGCAGCGGAAGTTCTCGCACCTTTTCCATCTGCTGGTGCGAAAGCGCCGGGCCAAGCGTTACGGCACCGCGGCGCCAAGGGTTCGGATCGACGGTGATTGGGGTGATAACAAAGGCAAGCCTCGACGCCGAAGTAGACCTCGATTACGCGCCCGCGGGACTGTCATGGCGGCTCGAATGTCCTCTTGAAGAAGTCGAAGGCGCCAGCGGATCGCATGGCCCGCCGGAATTGCGCATTTCTTCGAGCGAAGAGTTCTACGAGCTAGAATATGCGCGGAGAACGCTTCAATAATTTTCTCAGGGAATGGTCGTTTTGATCCATACGCCCGCTGTAAGGCGTTGGATGCCGGCCGCCGCAAATCCCGCGATGTCCTCCGTTGAACATCGGGCCGCACAAGGATAACCGGATCTCGGCCTCCGCCATTTTAACTGCGGTTTAAACTGTCGAAGGCAATGCGCCGGCTTGCAACTCCCGTTGAGGCGCCGGTCCCGCGCGCGACGGCCACGGCTTCGCCTTCAAACCGCGTCGCCGTTATCGCATCGAGATAGATTTCGGCCGCGCGTCTTGCTGATAGAATTGCAGTCTCGCCAAGACTCTGAACAATGGCTGTCTTCCCCGTCATTCCTCGGTCCTATCGCTGGAACTGACCAGAGAATAGCTGCGCGTTTACGTTGTACCCTGCGGCAAATCAAGTTGCTTCCGAACCGGCTTTCCCTATTCGAAGTCAAAGATAGAAAAGGTCAGCATTGGCTCGTTTCAGGCATTGAGGGGCGCGGGATTACTTTCGCGCTTTTCTTTTCGGCCGGACGCGCATCTCAGGCCGCTCTTTTTAACGAGGCCGGGAAGGCACATGCGTACCTGGTCAAGGCCATCACATGGAGATCGAGCCCTCCCGGAAGTCCGTCTTGTCGAGCCAGGCGTTGATGAGAACGGGCTTGCCCGCCTTTCCCGCGGTCTTCGCGCGCCCAAGGGCCTCTGCTATTTCGGCATTCGACTTTACCAATATTCCCTCGGCTCCGAAGCCTGCAGCCACTTCATGATAAGCGGTGCGGGCCAAGACGGTGCCGACGTCATCCTTGAGGATTTTCACCTGCTCGCGGGCAATCTGCGTCCAGCCGGCATCGTTGCCGACGACTGCAATGACAGGGACGCCGTGGCGGACGAACGTGTCGAACTCGGCAAGGCTATATCCGCAGGCGCCATCGCCAAAAAGAACCCAGACTTCAGCGTTCGGCCGGCAAAGAGCTGCGCCCAGAGCAAATCCGCCGCCAACGCCCAGCGTTCCGAACGGTCCAGGATCAAGCCAGGATCGCGGTCCACGCGGCCGCAGGATGTAAGATGCGGTGGCGACAAAATCGCCGCCATCGGCAACGAAGATGGCGTTGTCGCCGGCCTGCGGATTCGATCGCTTTTAACAGCGCGATCGGGTTGACAAATTCGCCGGGGGTGGCGGCCTGTTTGGCAATTTCCGCCTCGCGCTCCTCATCGCGCGCGCGCAGGTTGGTAATCCATTCGTACCAGCGAGCCGCGGAGCTACCAGCTTGAGTTGCGATCTGCTGCAGAAACAGCCCCGCGTCGCCGATTGCGGCGATGTCCGGTACCCGGTTCATCCGGGCCTCTCTGCGGCTACGGTTCGCTGCGATCAGAGTGGCCGATTGCCGGACGTGGCGGCCGTAATCAAGTCTGAAATCGCACGGCACGCCCGCGAGGATAACGCAGTCAGCTTCCCTCAAAGCCTGGCGGCGCTGATGCCGGAGCTGGAGCGAGTGATCCCGCCCAAGAAGGCCTCGCGCCATCCCGGAAAGATAGACGGGAATGCCGAGATTGGCGACGGCAGCTGCAACCGCGCCTGGGTCTGCCCCGGCGCCTATCGCCTGACTGCCGATTACGGCAAGCGGCCTCTCTGCTTTCCGCAGACGGCTCGAGGCAGCGGACACCATGGAGCGCCGCGGCAAAGGCGCTTCAACCTTCTGCGCCATCGGCGGCGATGCATGAGCAGCCCCTTTGAACATGCGGTTCAGATGGCGGTCCAGGTAAAGCCCGAGGATGCGAGCCGCGATAGTCTTGCCCTTGCCGGCAGCATCCGCGTACCAGCCGCGAACCAAAGACTCCTCATAGAGCAGATCAACGGCACATTCGATAAAAACGGGGCCCTGAACCCCTTCACGCGCAGCGGCAAAGGCTTCCACGACTGAGCGGCCAAGATCTCGAACACTTTTGACACGGTGGACAAGCTTGACATTCGGCGCTACGACCGGACCCTGGCGGATGTCCTGTAGAGCGCCGCGGCCCTGAAGCATCGTTGGCGCGGCTCCGCCAAATAGGATGAGCGCGGATTGTGCGAGCTGCGCATTCTTGAGCGCGGTAACGGTGTTGGTCACGCCCGGCCCTGCGGTTACCGCCGCAACGCCTGGAACGCCAGTTAGCCTTGTCACGGCGTCGGCGGCGAACACGGCAGCCGCCTCGCTTCTTACGTCGATGACCCTCATGTTACGTTCCTTGGCGCCGGTCAGGATCGGAGAGATGTGACCCCCGCACAGCGTGAAGAGAAAGGACACGCCATGCGCCTTCAGCGCCTCCGCCACCTGGTCTCCGCCGTGCCTCGCGGCTCGTTCCATAAAGCCTCCCCACCCTTTTTGATGCCATGAGAGCTTTCGTAGATACTTCACCGAAGCCTAGCACTCTCTTTCCCAAGGGTGTGCCTCAACGCGGAACCGCTGCACAAAATTTATTTCTTAACGGCTGCCTATCCGGCGCTTGGTCATCTTTTCGGGCTGGTGTATGGCCATAGCTGAAGCGAGTACGGCGCCACCGTTCAAGCTGCTGGTGCGCGCCCAAGAAACCGCATTAATACTGGGGAAAAACGTCATGTCCGGCCAATTCGACGCAAGTTTTGCCTATACCGGGCCTATCATCGATGGTGCCCAGGCTACCCAAGCCCAAGAGGTCGAGCACCTGATGGCGATGCCCGGCAAGCTTGCCAATGCGAAGCTGCATGCCTCCAATGAGCTGCAACGCTGGGTGCTCTCGTGCAACCGGCTTGTCTGGGGCGAAATGCCGGCGGAGCTCCGCACGCCCTCGCAAGATGAGATTTCGGCGCTGCTTAGTCAGCTTAGCCCCGAGAACCGGGAACGGCTCTTGAAGGAGTTGCAGCTTGCAGCCGAGCAGCGCAATCTCGTGGGACTTCTTGAAGCCGCCGAAGGTGAGGCGCATGCGCGCCAGCAAGCGCAAGAAGCGGAGGCGGCCCGGGCCGAAGCGGAACTCGCCGAATGGGAGGCTTTTGAGACATACGACGCGACGGGAAAGCATGCGCGCTTTGAGGCGTGGCGCGCCGCGCGGCCTAGGTCTTAATATTGGGATCCACTTCGTTACGAAGCCGGTTGCGGTACAAACTTATAATTACTTTCGTCCGCCTGATTTCTTCCCGGCCGAAAAGCGCGCGCAAAACTCCGTGCCGATGCAACCGTCACGAAAGGCCAGCGGCGTGACGCTTCGCTCGGTTGATGGCTGATGTACGAGCCGAAGCGTCACCGTGGCTCAACAAAAGGCCTAATGCTGATGTTCCCGCTGTAGGCGGAAGCGGGCAGGTTTCGCGAATTCCCCAGCCAACTGGGGATTGAGCTTATGCTAACTCGGATTATCCCGACGGCCTAACCGGCAAGAAAAAACCGGTCCATGAGGGCTGGAGCGGCACTTTTTCGAATCTACTTACCCCCATTTAGTCCGGCGCGACGGAAGGCATCGGCGAAGGCGCCCCCGCTAGCTTCAGGCCGGTTGCTCTTCGGCGCGGCGCTCATCTTTTTCGGCGGTATTTGCCCTTTCGGCGCGCCGGATTGCGGCCTATCGCCGAGGCCCGGCTGATCGTCTAGCCGCAGGCTGAGCGAGACCCGCTTCCGCGCCTTGTCGACCTCCATCACCTTAACGCGAACGATGTCCCCTGGCTTCACTACCTCGCGCGGATCCTTTATGAAGGTCTTCGACATGGCCGACACATGCACAAGGCCATCCTGATGCACACCGATGTCGACGAAAGCGCCGAAGGCCGCGACGTTCGTCACCACGCCTTCCAGCACCATGCCGGACTTAAGGTCGTTGATGGTTTCGACGCCTTCCTGGAATGTTGCGGTCTTGAAGGCTGGGCGTGGATCGCGGCCCGGCTTTTCCAGCTCGCGTAGAATGTCCGTGACGGTGGGAAGGCCGAAGGTCTGGTCCGCGAATTCCTTTGGTGACAGGCCCCGAAGCACCGGAGCATTGCCGATCAGCTTCTTAATGTCGGTCTTTGCGGCTTTCACGATCTTTCGCACGACCGGGTAAGCTTCGGGATGCACTGCGGACGCGTCCAAAGGATCGTCGCCATTAGGAATGCGCAAGAAGCCAGCCGCTTGCTCGAACGCTTTCGGTCCAAGCCGCGGCACCTCCTGAAGCTCGGACCGCTTACGGAAAGCGCCCTTCGTATCGCGATAAGCGACAATATTCTTGGCGAGGCTTTCGCTAATGCCCGAGACGCGCGCGAGCAAGGGCGATGAAGCGGTATTCACGTCCACGCCAACGGCATTCACGCAATCCTCGACAACTGCGTCGAGGGAGCGCGAGAGCTTCGTCTCCGAAACATCGTGCTGATATTGTCCGACGCCGATGGATTTCGGATCGATCTTCACAAGTTCCGCAAGCGGGTCTTGCAGCCGGCGCGCGATAGAGACCGCGCCGCGCAAAGAGACATCAAGCCCGGGCAATTCCTCTGTCGCATAGGCGCTCGCCGAGTAAACGGACGCGCCTGCCTCAGACACCATGATTTTCGTGAGCTTCAACTCAGGTGCCAGCGCAACAAGTTCAGCTGCGAGCTTGTCGGTCTCGCGCGATGCGGTGCCATTGCCGATGGCGATCAATTCGACTTTGTGTTCTTTGCACAGCCGCCCCAGGACCGCGAGCGACTCTGTCCACTGCCGCTTTGGCTCGTGCGGATAGATCGCGGTAGTTGCCACGACCTTGCCGGTGGCATCGGCCACGGCCACTTTCACGCCGGTGCGGAAGCCCGGATCAAGGCCCATTGTCGCGCGCGCGCCTGCAGGGGCGGCCAACAAAAGGTCGCGAAGATTGCTCGCGAATACACGCACGGCTTCGTCTTCCGCCGCCTGCCAAAGCCGCATCCGCAAATCCACCGCGAGATGGCCTTGCACGCGCGTGCGCCACGCCCAGCGCACGGTATCGTTCAGCCATTTATCGGCGGGCCGGCCGCGATCCGCGATGTTGAATTTCCGAGCGATGCGCTGCTCGTAAAGACTAGGGCCGCTTGCTGGAGCCTGTGCCGGGTCTTCAGGCTCGAAATCGAGATCGAGCACGCCTTCCTTCTCGCCGCGGAACATCGCGAGAATGCGGTGCGCAGGCATTTTTGCAAGCGGCTCGGCGGTATCGAAGTAGTCGGCGAACTTCGCCCCCTCTTCTTTCTTGTCTTCCTTGGCCTTCGCGGCAAGCCTGCCCCGGCCCCACATCTCTTCGCGCAGATTGCCGATAAGGTCCGCGTCCTCGGCGAAGCGTTCGACCAGGATCGCGCGCGCGCCTTCAAGCGCGGCCGGAGCGTCCGCTACCCCCTTCTCCGCGTTTACGAAAGCTGCCGCCACCGAATCCGGCATCTTGGTTGGATCGGTCACTAAGGCCTCTGCCAGCGGCTCGAGCCCAGCCTCCCTTGCGATCTGCGCCTTGGTCCGGCGCTTCGGTTTGTAAGGCAGATAAATATCCTCAAGCCGCGCTTTCGAATCCGCCGCGTGGATCTGTGCTTCAAGCGCAGCGTCGAGCTTGCCCTGCTCGCGGATGCTGTCCAGAATCGCCGCCCGGCGCTCTTCGAGTTCACGCAAATAGCGAAGACGCTCGTCGAGCGTTCGAAGCTGGGCATCGTCGAGCATGCCGGTGGCTTCCTTGCGGTACCGTGCGATGAACGGCACCGTCGAGCCGCCGTCCAGAAGCTCGATTGCCGCCTGGACCTGCTGAGTGCGCACGCCGAGCTCTTCGGCAATCCGCTGTTCGATGGATTTCATGCTTCATTGCCCCCGCTGAATTACAGCCGCACCGCGAGGACGGCGCGAATCGCCGGATCATACAGGGTCGGCTGCCCACATTTCAAATCACGTCGCGTGCTACTTGGCAGTTCGACCGCTGCTTGTGCTTGTGCTCGTGGTGCTGGTCGTACTGCTTGTGCTGGATTTGCTGTGCGGCAAGGTTGCAACCAGGATTATCACAACTAACCCCAGGACAACGGCAGCATCGATAAGAATGTCGCCGGTGGACATGTCACCAAAGATGGAGGAAAAATCGAATGCGCCCCCATCACAGGATGGCGGCGCGTACGCAACTGATACCGCTTCGCGGGGGCCGACGCGAACCACACAACCATTTTCGTAGGCGATATTGGCGGCCCCTTCACCAGTGTGGACAACCGCGCCGGCGGGCAGCGGCAGCCCCTCTGAGGCGCGAATGACGCCGCTGCCGTTGCTAACGGTCACAGCGCCTTGCACGTTCATAAGCGAGGCTCCCTCCGCATCCGTGAGAAGCAGCGCCGTGATAGCTATAACCGTGATCGTCTTCCTGAGCATGCCGGACCCCTCGCCGATGGGGCTGCGCGCCACCCGCATTACGGCGGCTGCATCGTGCACATCTGCTGTCCCCGATTTTTGCAGCTAACTGATTGGCCGGGACGGCGCGACCAATTCGGTCATGCGAATAGGTTGTAAAGTACTATTTATGCTATTTTTGGGTGTGGATATCAGAAAAGCAATAGGAACGATTGGGCCCTCGTTTTCGAGGCGCTCACTTCTTTGCGCTCCCAAGCGATCGCAGGATGTTTTTGCTCGCGAGCGATCGCAGAACGCAATAAAAGCTGAACGCTTGTCTCTTCGGCTCTATGTGGGAGGAACGCTCAAATGGAAGATTTCGGTATTGGCCGCTGCGACTTGCTGCTAACTTCACTATTCGCAGCGATACCTTTGGGAATTTCACAAGCGGCAAGCAGTCCCCTCAATCCCGAACAGACGATCATAAGGGCGCCGGACAAGCTCGAATGGAAGTCCAGCCAGAACTATCCTGAAAAGAGCGCGGATCGCTGTATGCTCACGGGCGACATCAGTGCTCCGGGCCTCTACTATACGCTTATCCGCTGGTGGCCCGGCTATATGAGTGCACGGCATACCTATACGACTGACCGTTTTTGCATGGTGTTGTCAGGAACCTGGTGGTGCAATAGTGGCGAAGATTTCGATCCGGCCTCTTGCGTGCCCGTTCGGGCCGGAAGTTTCGTGCGGCGGGTCGCCGGCACTCCGCATTACGATGGCGTCATTGCCGGCCACCCCGAACCTGCCATCATCGCAATTTGCGGGATGGGACCTGTAAACTACAAGCTTATTGACCCCTCCAAACCACGCTGGAGACGGGTCTGAGGAATGGATCGCGAAGGCGCTGGCAGTCAATACCGATAGGCGCCAAGCGCTACAGTGATTTGTGGAAGTAGATCACTCGTTCGGTTTCGGAGAAGCCCCACGCTCTATGCGCATCGTGAGAGCCTTGGTTCTCGATGAGAGAATCCGAAGCAAGCTGCCTGAAACCCTGCGCCTTCAAGAATGCCTCGATGTAGATAATCAACAGCTTCCCGATACCCCGCCGGCGCCATTCCGGCTCGACCCAAATGCCTTCGAGAAAGGGAACAGGCTGGCTTTCGCAGCCATTTGCGGCCTTGCGGATAGAAACCTCGGCGAAGCCAACCAGCTTTCCCGCCTCTTCGGCGGCAAAGCCCCATGCGTCGCTGCCCTTTATGATCACGCCGGTTTCGAGGCCGTGAGCCTGTACGGATTCCTCAGGCCATAGGGCGTGGCGCATCGCTACCCAAGCTGGCCGGTCGGCGGCATACATTTCCCTTATCGTAACCGCCGTCACAATATCACGCAGCATCGAACTCATAAGCGTCAAGCCGGAGCACACCTCCGTCCGAACTGCGATGGAGGCGCCGGACTTTTGTTTTGTCGCCGGCAGCGCCGACGGCCACATAAAGCGGCAAAAGATGCTCTTCCGTGGGATGGTTCTTGGCCGCGAATGGCGCTAGCTCCCGGTAGTGAAGCAGGTCGTTCGTGCGATCTTCCATCAAAGCGCGGTCAAACCAGTCCGCGAATGCTGTTACCCACTCCGGCTCCTTCCCCGCCTCACCCCTAGCGTTGAAAAATTCATGGAGATTATGGGTGAAGCTGCCCGATCCAATAATCAAAACGCCTTCCGCGCGAAGAGATGTAAGGGCGCGCCCTAGGGCGAGATGATGAGCAGGCCCCAGGCGCGTTTGCACCGAAAGCTGCACAACCGGTATCTTGGCCTCTGGATAGATGAGTATAAGCGGAACCCAGGCTCCATGGTCGAGGCCACGGCGCTGGTCGATCCTTGTCTCGATCCCTGCTTCTTGCAGCAGTGCAGCCACCTTTTCGGCGAGCGGCGGCGATCCCGGCGCTGGATATTGCATGGCATGAAGCTCGGCGCCAAAACCTCCGAAATCATGAATGGTGGAATTGATCTCCACTGCATTCACTTCAGGTTGCGCTGTTTCCCAGTGAGCTGAGACGAGGAGGATCGCTTTCGGGGTATCAATGAGCTTCCGGAGGCTGAGCAAGAAGTCTCTGGCTGGGCTTTCGACGATCGCGAGATAAGGCGCGCCGTGAGACAGAAAGAGAGTTGGAAGCATGGTTGTCCCTCTTCTTAGACGCTGAACTATCTTGCTAGTTGATCTCCGGGAACAGGGAAATCAACCGCTCTCGCATCCCGCCTGCTCGCCGCGCCGCGAAAGTAAGACCTTTTCACGCTCAAAGTTGTGTGATGGAACAGGAGTGACGCAAGCAATTTGCCGGCAAGGTGCTAGAAGAAGATCTGTTTAAGTGCAACACGGAGTGATGGAAATGTCGAAGAGCCTTGCCACCACCTTTTTTGCCTGCGCGGTCACGGCCCTCTGCCTAACTGCTAATCTAGGCGCCGCCCGCGCCCAGAATGCTCCCGAGTTAACACCCTCGCTGCCCAAAGACTGCATTCTCCTTACGATCTTCCTCAAGCACGACGAATCCAAGCCCCTCGGCGAAATCAACAAAGAACTGGAACAGCGGAATTGGATGCGCGAGTTTCCACCTGCAGGAGTTGAAGTTGAATCCTGGTATGTGATGATGGGGATCGGACAGGTCGTAACCCTGAGGGTGCCGCCTGAGAAAGTCCGCGAGCTTAATCGTATGATCGAACAAAAGGCGTGGGGCCCATACCGGACTGAATTCTTCCTCACATATGACTATAAGGCTGCGGCCAAGGCCGCGCATGAAAAGGCGCTCCAAAGCAAGTAAATCACGCCGCGCTCGCAAAGCCGTACCGAACGCAGAAACAAACCACAGTGGTCCCCGCGAAGGCAGGGACCCATTTTTCAGCAGGGCAATACTTGCTTTTACATGGATTCCCGCTTTCGCGGGAATGACCTAAAAAGTCGGCATTTGCAAGTGCGAGAGGACTGCCTTTTTGAGCGCTGAATCGCCGACGGCGATGCAACGGCCGCCGCTCAAGTCGTCGCCTCCATCCCAATTGCTGATTGTACCGCCTGCCTTTTCGACAATTGGCAGAAGAGGAATAATATCGAATGGCTTCAGCTTTGCTTCGGCAACGATGTCGATGTGACCAAGAGCAAGCATGCAATAAGAATAGCAGTCGCCGCCGAACCGCCGCATTCGGACGGTTACGGCTAATCGGTTGAACCGAACCTCGTCCTCTCCCTCGAACATATCAGGCGAGGTGGCGGTCAAGAATGCCTCGCTGAGATCGGGGCAGGCGCGCGTCTTGCAGCGCTGAAGACCTTTTGGGCCGCGATACCAAGCAGCGCTGCTGTCACTCCAGAAGCGTTCCCCGGTGAAGGGTTGATCCATCACTCCCAGCATCGGCTTACCCTGATGCTGAAGACCAATCAACGTTCCCCATAGCGGCAAGCCGAGGATGAAGGCACGGGTTCCGTCAACGGGATCCAGCGTCCAGACATAATCTGCACCCTCATTCGTGGTGCCATACTCCTCTCCCAACACACCGTGATCAGGGTGCCGGCGCGCCAAAAAGCCGCGCATCGCTGATTCGGCTTCGGTGTCCGCGCGAGTGACAGGGTCGTAGAGGGTTCCACCTTTGTGATCGGCAGAAGAGTGGGCACGAAAATAACGCAATGTTACTTTTGCCGCTTCATTCGCGAGACTATGGGCGGTTTCCAGCAAGTCATCGAATAGCACAGTCATTGGGCTATATAGCATGAGACTAAACGGAATTTCGAGAAATGCTGCCGCCGGCGGCAAGTGCCCCAACTTTGTGCCAAAATGGCGAACTGTTGCTCATTGGCATCAATTTTCATCATGGCCTGAGCTTCAGGTATACCAGCCTATTGATTTTTGTGCGCTGCAATGCGATATTACTGCGGTGCGGTATGCGTTCCTTACGCGTATCGCTGCCCTCCTTGGGCGTTTCCTCCCTAGACTTGGGGCCGTTCAATCATTTTGAATGGCCTCTTTTTTTGCCTGCGTGCGGGCTCTATTCCGCAGCCATCTTGTAGCCGCCAGTCCAGCGCGGCAGCTCGTGGACGAGCATGGAAACGAGGCGGCTCATATCCCACTGAAGTGTCGCGAAGGAAGGTGCCTTCTCGAACGATTCCTCGTTCATGTAAAGGCTCCGGTCAACCTCGACCTGAAGCACGTGAATGCCCTGGTTTGGCTTGCCATAATTCTCGGTGATATAGCCCCCGGCATAGGGCTTGTTGAGGAGGACCCGGTAGCCAAGGCTCTTCAGAAAGGTTTGGACCAGTCTGGTGATTTCAGGCGCACAGGACGCGCCAAAGCGGTCACCCAAGACGAAATCCGGCCATCCCCCGCGTTCGCTCTGCTGCGAGGGCATCGAGTGGCAATCGATCAGAAAGGCCGTACCAAACGTAGCACGGGTGGATTGCAGAAGCTCGTGTAAGGCGGCGTGATAGGGTTTATAAAGCTTATCTATCCGGATGAACGCAGTTACGAGGTCGAGCGGGCGACTGTAAATCTCTTCCTTCTCGTTCACGATGCGGGCAATCGTGCCAAGACCCCCAATCGCCCGGAGAGATTGGCTGTTCACGAAATCTGGCAAGCGGCCCTGGAACAAGAGAGGGTCCAGTTCATAGGGCTCGCGGTTGATATCGATATAGGCGCGGGGGAAATGGGCATGCATCAGCACTGCGCCGTGCTTCGGTGCAGCTGCCAAAAGCTCATCGACATAGGCGTCTTCAGATTTCCGAAGCTCCTTGGGCGAAAGCCGGGAAGCCTCGATGAAAACGGTAGGGTAGGTCCTGCCGCTATGCGGCGAATTGAAGATAATCGGCACTCGCTGATCGTCAGCGCCGAGAATCGAGAACGGCGGGTTCAGCTCCGCCGCAATGCATTGGGCTTCTTCGTGGGACATAGATGTCGCAAGCGCTAGAGGCCTGGATCGGACTTCATTTGTTAATGTCTCAAAATCTTTGCCGCAGCGCAATTGCGAACTGCGGGCTGGCGGTTCCATTTACGCCAGAACATGGAAAGTGAACCCCTTAGGGCAAGGGAATGAGAACAAAAACACGCTCCTCGGCCATCTCGCCGGTTGTTGTCTGTTTCCGCCGCGATCTTCGCTTGTCGGATCACCCGGCGCTAAAGGCAGCGATAGAGACCGGTGCTCCCATAATTCCTGTCTATGTTCTCGACGACGCATCTTCTGGGGATTGGCGGGCGGGCGGGGCAAGCAGATGGTGGCTGGCTCAGTCGCTGCGTTCTCTAGATAAAAGCATGCGGAAGCTCGGCTCCCGGCTCCTTTTGAGGCGGGGAGAGGCCGCCAAGGCGCTCGCAAGCCTGGCGAACGAGGCGGAGGCAAGCGCCGTCTATTTCACCCGAGCTTACGAGCCTTTTCAGCGGCGTCTGGAAGATCGGCTGAAGAATGAATTGGGTGTTCACGGTGTCGAGTGCCATCGCTTTGGGGGACAGATACTCCTTGAGCCGGAACGCTTACTGAACAAATCCGGTGAAGCTTTCCGTGTCTATTCGGCTTTTCATCGGGCCTTAGCCGCCCAGGACCGCATTTTGCGGCCCTTGCCTGCGCCCGCGAAGCTATCTGCGCCCGATCGCTGGCCGGAATCGGAAATCCTGGAAGATTGGAAGCTTGAGCCAACTTATCCCGACTGGGCCGGAGGCATTCGGGCGGCCTGGACAGCGGGTGAGGTGGCGGCACAATGCAGATTGACCAATTTTATCGGCGGTATGATCCAGGACTATGCGCGTCACCGCAACTTGCCGGGAATGGATGGAACTTCAAAACTTTCTCCTCACCTGGCCTTTGGTGAACTTAGCCCTCGACAGGTTTGGCACGCGGTATTGTCTGCCGCGCAGGAGCCAAGCCTAGGCGATGCTTATCTAAGGGAAATAACATGGCGCGAGTTTTCTTACCATTTGCTCTTCCACTTTCCGGAACTGCCGGAAAAGCCCCTTAAGCCCCAATTCGAACGCTTTCCTTGGCGGAGCGATGACGGGACGCTTCGCGCATGGCAGAAGGGGAAGACAGGCTACCCGATCGTCGACGCGGGCATGCGGCAATTATGGCAGACGGGATGGATGCACAACCGCGTTCGGATGATTACGGCATCCTTCTTGATCAAGCACCTGCTTATCCCGTGGCAGACCGGCGAGGCCTGGTTCTGGGATACTCTTGTAGATGCCGATCTCGCCAATAATGCCGCCAGCTGGCAGTGGGTGGCAGGTTCTGGCGTCGATGCCACTCCCTATTTTCGCATCTTTAATCCCGTCCTGCAGGGCGAGAAGTTCGATCCTGACGGCGACTATGTCCGTAGGTTTTGTCCGGAGTTGGCGGAGCTGCCCGCTTCGGTCATCCATAAGCCTTGGCAAGCGGATCCGGCGACACTGGCCAAGGCAGGAGTGGAACTCGGCAAGACATATCCCTGCCCTATCGTGGACCATAACCGGGCAAGGCAGCGCGCTTTAGCCGCCTATCAGACAGCTGTGCAGAAGCAAGGACAAGCGTGGACGAATATTGCGCCATAGGCGCGTGTTGGCCCAGCTGCGCCTGCGCAGGGCGCGTTTGACCGTCCGGGCGCAGCCCCGCTCAGTTCAGCCTGCCCCGGCCTACTTCACCGTGATGGTGATCTGGTTCGAAGCAAGGGGAGGGTCGTAAGGGATGTGGTTTCCGTCTCCAACGAGAAGCTGCAGCGTATGCTTTCCAGGCGTGAGCGTCAGTGTCGCCTCTGTCTGTCCTTTGCCGAAATGCTTGATATTGTCATCTGCCGGCAAAGGATATGCAGCCTTTTCGCCTTTCGGAACGCTAGTGTCGATCAAGATGTGATGATGCCCCGTGTTGGGCTTTTGGGTGCCCGCTGGCGCGATCTCGATTCCCTTCACGCCCATCACCACTTTGACCGGTCCGGTGATGGTGGCGCCGTCCGCCGGCTCTACGAAGAAGACTTTCGCGTCTGGCGGCCAATGGGCTTTGCCCGCTTGCTGTGCATTCCCTGGTGAATATGCCAACAGCAGCAATCCAAGACCGGAAACTAGGACAGGAAGTTTCATCGGGAACTCCATAGCCATTCTCAGCTCACCACTTTTACGATGTGGGGCCCGTAGCTGGATTTGCGGAAGCGCTGCCGGAGCATCTCAAGCTGCCCGCGCGGGGTGGCATGTAGCAGCATTACCTCGCGCTTGACGAGACCATAATTCAACAATTTTTCGGCGTGCTCCCCCGGTACGTCTGTCACAAGACAAGGCCGCTTCAGGATCTTTTCGAGAGAAAGGCGCTCGGCGCGGGACATCTGAATTGCTGGCATCGGACCTTACGCGAACAATGAAGAAATGCAGAAGAATGAAATGTGACGGCGAGCTTTTAGATTTTGAGTAACATTTTATTGGCCACGATTGCGGCAAAAAAGCGTAAAACCGATGATGCGGTAAGCGCTTGTGCGCACATATGAGAACGTGTTGCATTTCAACTCAGGAATGAATGAATGTCACAGGAAGCAGTTCAAGACCCATGGCCAACCGAAATCCGGCTCAATCCGGAGAAGACGGCGCTGCGCGTGACGTTCACGGATGGCGTTTCAGAAGGTATTTCCGCCGAACTCCTCCGGGTGACAAGCCCAAGTGCCGAGGTGCAGGGGCACTCGCCATCCGAGCGTAAGCTCGTTCCGGGTAAGCGGACCGTGACTATCCGCGACATCTTGCAGGTAGGCAATTATGCCGTCAGGCTGGTTTTCAGCGACGGTCACGATACTGGCATTTACTCTTGGCCCTATCTTTACGAATTGGCGCGTAAGAAGGATGGGCTCTTCAGCAATTATCTCAACGAGCTTGCCGCGGCAGGGATGGGCCGGGATCCGAAATGAGGCGAAGCAGGTTTCACCAGGCTGGAAGCGCTGTCGAAAAACTGTCTTATAACGCTGTTAGCTTTCAAAGATGCAGGAACCCCTGCGGGAAGTGCCCCGTCAATAGATTTGAAAATGCTTGATAGGTTGGAAATACGCCGCGCCCCAACGGATGTGCCGGGTGATCTTGATCTTTTGCCTCCAGCGAATGCTCGTGTGGATAGCGAGCAGGCGCGCGAGGCGCAGCCCCTCACCCAGGGGGTTTTTGTAAGGCTTTATGTCCGCCGCTGGCTCGTCCTTCTATTCGCAGCCATTGTTGCGGCTCTATGTGCTCTGTACCCCGTTCCTTGGCACGGGGCCGTCCTGGCCTTCATTTGCTTTGCCTGCGGGACCGCGCTGATACCCCGCTCGGGGCTCCCGGTTTTTCCGCGTCCGTTCGCGTCAGCGGCTTCGCTCGCCGAACCGGCACAGATTGCGGCGTCGCTAATAGATGCTCTCCCGGAGCCGGCCATATTGCTCTCCCAGGACGGAGCAATTCTTTGCTTCAATGCCAAGGCCAGCGACCTTTTTGGCGGATTAAGAAAGGGTTTGCACATCTCAGGCGCCACCCGGAATCCGCAGGTGCTTGATGCCGTCGCAGCAAGCTCTTGGAATAAGCCATGGCAAACCGTCAGCTTCAGCGACCGGGTGCCGGTGGAGAGGCACATGGCAGGAACGATTGCGTGGCTCGGAGCCAAGCAGATAGGTAATCGCTCTATCCTGCTGTGCATAAGAGACCTTACTGAGCAGAGGCGGCTCGACCAGCTCCGTTCCGACTTCATCGCCAATGCCAGCCATGAGATCAAAACGCCACTCGCTTCTCTGCTTGGCTTCATTCAGACCCTGCAGGGGGCGGCACGAGAGGACCAAGCGGCGCGTGAACGCTTTCTCGCCATTATGGCCAAGCAGGCGGAACGCATGGCGCGGCTCATCGATAATCTCATGTCCCTAAGCAGGGTCGAGATGCATGCGCATTTGCGGCCGCAAGACCCGGTGGTGATTGCGGAATTGGTCCTTCAGGCCTGCGAAACGTTGGAACCGATGGCGGCCGAAGCCAATATCAAAGTGTGGGTTAATTCGGAATTAAGTGAGGAGGCAGTTCTTGGCGACCGCGATGAGCTGGCACAGGTTTTCATCAATCTGCTCCATAACGCCATTAAATATGGCAAAAGCAATGGGTATGTTCAGGTGGAAATGACGCGGCTTCAATCGCAGGGAGCCCGGATGATCGAAATATCGGTCGAGGATGACGGCCCAGGAATCGCGCCGCAGCATTTGCCGAGACTGACTGAACGTTTCTACCGGGTAGGGACAAGCGCAAGCTTGGAAAAGGGCGGGACGGGCCTCGGCCTTGCAATCGTCAAGCACGTGGTCAACCGGCATCGCGGCGAACTCAGGATTTCCTCGGAGGAAGGAAAGGGCGCAAAGTTCACGGTCGTACTCACTGAACACACTGGCGGCGATTTCGCTTGAGAAAGCAACGGCGAGAATGTTACATGATGTTTATAGCATAGCTATAGCCCCCGTCCCATTAAGCTTTTAGATTTTAAATCTGTCTGGGACTTGGCAAATATTCCCCACTTGTTTGAGCTGGTCTGGTGGCAAGTAATTTAGACAGGTCTTGAAATTCCCTGAAATGTTTACTTATCAAACTTATTTGAAGAAATAATCTAGGGCTCGTCAATTTTTCACAATTGGGAATGATAATATCGCCCAAATCAGTTAACTGGGAACCTTAGACAAATCCCAGTAGGGTAGAGCGCTTCAGCTTCGACAGGGCTTCTGCCCTTGGAAGGAGAAAAAAATGACGCTGGTGGAGCATACTGTAAGGACATATGAGGTTGAACTGAAGTCGCTGGACGCCATGATCGCCCATATGGGAGGACTGGCGGAACACGCCTTGGGCCAAGCCATCGATGCCCTCCACCATCGCGATCCCGATCTGGCGGAGGCCACACTCGAAAACGATCGGGCGATCGACAAGCTTGAGCGCTCGGTCGATGAATTTGCAATCTCGCTCATTGCAAGGCGCTCGCCCGTCGCTAGCGACCTCCGGCAGATTGTGACCGCCATACGGATCGCGGCTGATCTGGAGCGAATTGGCGATCTGGCAAAGAACATCGCAAAGCGGGCCTCTGCCATAGCAAGCGAGCAGCACCCGAAACAGGTCATGACAGGGTTCATGCATATTGGCGAAGCAGCTCTGCGGCAGTTGAAAGAGGTGCTAGATGCGTATTCCCACCGGGACGCACCGGCGGCGCTCAATGTTTGGCAACGCGACCATGAAATCGATGCGATGTACAATTCGCTTTATAGCGAGCTATTGACGGCAATGATGGAGGAGCCGAAGCGGGCCGGACTCTACGCACATTTGCTGTTCTGCGCGAAGAATCTCGAACGCATAGGCGACCATGCGACCAATATTGCAGAAACGGTTTACTATCTGATCGACGGAAAAGCTTTGAGCGACGAGCGCCCGAAATCGGACAACACAAGCCGCACGCTCATCCTTTGCCACTCAGAGACCGCGAGAAGCTAAAGGAGTAGGCGCAGGAGCCGTTGATGAATGCGAAGATCCTGATCGTCGAGGACGAAGAGCCGCTCGCATTGCTGCTGCAGTACAATCTTAAATCAGAGGGCTATACCGTCTCCCTCTCAGGCCGGGGCGACGATGCGGAGATGGCGATCGCGGAGGAGCCGCCGGACCTTATCATCCTCGATTGGATGCTGCCGGGGCTCTCCGGCATTGAACTATGCCGCCGATTGCGTACCGGAAAGACTTCGCGCAGCATTCCAATACTGCTATTGACCGCGCGTGGTGAAGAACAAGACCGCATTCGCGGGCTCATGACCGGAGCGGACGATTATGTCGTCAAGCCCTTCTCCGTGCCTGAGCTGATGGCTCGCGTCCGCGCGATTCTCCGGCGGGCTAACCCGGAACGCGTTGCTCAGGTTCTAGAGGCCGAGGGCATCGAGCTTGACCGTGAAGCCTATCGGGTTGTGCGAAATGGCAGGGAGCTCCGTCTGGGGCCGACCGAGTTTAAACTACTTGAATTCCTTATGGAAAGCCCCGGACGGGTGTTCACACGCACGCAATTGCTGGACAGTGTTTGGGGACGTGACGTTTATGTTGACGAGCGGACCGTGGACGTTCACATCGGCCGTCTTAGAAAGGCAATCAACCGCGGCAAAGAAAAAGACCCCATCAGGACAGTACGCGGTGCCGGGTATGCTCTGGGGGAGAAATCCCAGGGGCTTGTTGTTTCGGATTAGCTGAAAAAGAATGAAGTCTCGGCGCCGGCAGAGCTGCCCAGACAACTGAATCTCGATCGCAGCCAATCTCGCTGGCTAAATCGGACCTGCTCCAATGAGTCGTAAGCTGAAAGCCATAGCTGTGCTTCTTGCTGCGGGACTCTCGCGCCGTATGGGAGCCAGGAACAAGCTCCTCATCGAAGTTAACGGGGAAGCGCTAGTCCGGCGCACCACGAAGGTCTATTTTGATGCTGGATTGGAAGTGCGTGTGATTCTCGGCCATGAGGCTGCGAGCGTCCGGGCCGTCTTGGATGATTTGCCCGTCTCATTTGTATACAATCCTGATTACAGCGCAGGCCAGGAAACTTCGGTTCGGGCCGGCGTTGACAGCATCGAAGGGAGCTACGATGCGGTCTTGATTGCTCTCGCGGACCAGGCTGCATTGACGCTGGACGATGTCGTGGATCTGGTAAATGCCTTTGCAGCTGATGGGAGCAGCCGCATCCTCGTACCTTATTATAAGGACAGCCGCGGGAATCCCGTGATCTTTCCGGTGAGCCTCCTCAAAGAGATGCGCGCAAAGGGGGAAGAAGCCGGACGCGGCTTCATCGACAAAAACCCCGAGCTAACATACCGCTATGAAGCGCCAAATGACCATGTCTTGATTGACATCGATACCCCTGGCGACCTCATCGCCTTCGAGCCTGGAATGTCTCAGAAAAATCAATAATAGACCCAGCCATTACGACGGCGGGCGAGGCTCGTTTGATCGATTTTTTTAAGCTGATTCAGCTCTTTAGCGAGTGGCCAAATGTTAGCGCGTAAGGATCACGAAGTCCGTATGATCGCCCGTTTCCCCGCTCAGCCCGCTGTCGGAGACGAGCAAGGTGCCCCCGGCCCAAAGCATCCCGGAAATCTGGCTTTCCACTTCGGGAGAAAACTCGATCCGGTCCAAAGCTTCCGCGGCCGATGCACCTTGCGTTGTAAGGCGAGGCGCGTCCTCGTCATCGTCCCCGTAGCGGTGCCTATGGCGGCGGCGGCCTCTTAAGTCTTCCAAGGTCTCAGTGGCCGCATCAGGGATTGTCAAAACAAGCCAGCGAAGCGCAGGCGAGGAAGATTGGGCTTGCTCAGGCGGCATAGCGACGAAAAGATGAGTGCCGAGCGGCTTTTCGGGATCGCGGATCGTAACCGGCACATCGAAGACTTTGACGAAGCCTTGCCGGATATAAAGACGGTGAGTTTTCCGGCTCACGAAAACGGAAACTGGAGCGAGACGCCGTCCCCAGGACTTTACGGCAAGAGCCGCTGTCTTGCGCGCACTCTCCACATCCTTATAGGCCTTCACTGCCGCCACGGCGTCCTGTTCTTTCTCTGTCTTGGTACGTTGGGAGGCGGCAAGAAGCTCCTCCGCTTCCTTTATTTTTGCGTCTGCCTCGGCCTTCGCTGCGGCCTTAGCCTTCACCGCGTCATCCGCGGACGCGGCTTGCAAATCTTTCGCGGCGGCCTCGGCCCGGTCTTTTGAATTCGACAATGCGATTTCAGCCTTGCGAACCGCTATCGCCGCATCTCTTACCTCTTTCGCCTTGGCTTCGATGATGCCTCTTGCCGGCCCAAGAGCCGCCGCCGCTTCGGTCTCGGTCCGCGCCGCGCGCGCCTTCATAGCCTTTGCAAACTCCAGCGGGTTCAGAAGCTTCTGTCCAGTGTCATCCGCAGAGGTCTTGGCGTCGGCCTTGATGGCAACATCCACCTTTTCGGCTCCTCCAGCGCGGCTGGAAAGCCCTACGCTAGCGAGCGCGTTCTGCAAAAGCTGAGCTGAGCCCGAAGCGATGTTGTCCGGTCCAGGAAATGTCATCAGCTTTGGCTCGGGAAGGCGCGGATGCGAGATGCTCACGGGCTGGACATCCTGGCGGGAAATGATGACGTGCTCATTGCCCTGTGTGTAACCGAACATCCTCCTCGCGAATTCATGAGGCATCCTGATGCAGCCATGAGAAGCGGCATAGCCAGGCAGCACGCCTTCGTGCATAGCGACGCCTGAATAGGTTATGCGCTGCATGTAGGGCATTGGCGCACCACTATAAATATTGGAGTGGTGGTAGCGTTCTTTCTCGAGGATGGTGAAGAGCCCTAGCGGAGTCGGGTGATCGGGTCTTCCCGTGGAGACCGGCGAGCGGGCATATAATCCGTTTCTTCCGTAAACGGAAACATGCTGTTTCCCGGTTGAAATTACAAAAAACAGGGGTCCGGCTGGAGGTGCGGGCTCCTCGGCCTTTTGCCTTTTCTCCAACTCACCATGATGCCGGGAGCGGGCGAAAGAGCTTGCTCCCAATGAAATGGCGGCCGCGCCTAAAAATGTAATGAATACGATTTTCCGCCAGCTAGAAACACTTCCGCGCAAATAGAAAATGGAACTCTGCACGATCAAAATCCCCCACCCAGAGCCTGACGCGACATTACCAGCGTTCTCCAACTTCGCCAGAGTTTCGAGGCCGGGCCAAGATGAACTTGGAGGTCTGTGATTTAGTTGCAACTGATGCTCGAAGCTCGCAGCCAAGAGATAGCCATCGCAAACATTAAGCCCGCGCTATTGTTCCGTGTGCTGTGCCTATCCGGCTGAGATAATTGGCTGGCCTGCTACTCAACGATCCATCCAGTATGCCAGAAGCCTAGCCAATGTCAGCAACAATGCGAGAAGTAGTAAGCCGTTCCATAACAAATCTTTTTTACCGTAAGTGATCACGTTGACGAACGGATAGCGATGCCGGCGTCCCTCGATGCGCTCGCCGCGCGTCGCCATTGTGTCGGCCCCTGCCGCTTGTTCGATCACTTCATAGGCGCTCAACGCGCTTTTCCGCGCGATCAAGCCGGGTATTTGTCCCCGAAACCAGCGTGTGCAGCGCGGAGATGTCAGCGCGGGGTAGCCGGGGTTCCCCAAGCCATAACGCTAGTTTATCTTTGCTATGCAGCGTGGTCGGAGATGCGCGCAAGGCTTTCCTCCCGGCCGAGTACGTGCAGCACATCGAAGATTGGCGGCGAGGTAGTGCGGCCCGTGAGCGCTGCGCGCAATGGCTGGGCCACATTCCCGAGCTTCGCGCCGGCCACCTCGGCGCAGGCGCGCGTTGCCTCCTCCAGCTCGGACAACTCCCATTTGGGGAGGTTCGAGAAGCGTTCGAACAACGCGGCGAGATGCTGTTTCGCGTCGCCCTCCAAGACCTTCGCCGCTTTCTCGTCCAAGTCGATCGGGCGCTTCACAAATAGGTAGCGCGCCGAGAGTAAAAGCTCGACCAGCGTCTTCGCCCGCTCCTTCAGGCCCGGCATCGCCATTTGCAGCTTCTTCCAGCCCTCCTTGGTGATATTGCCGGAGAACTCCTTTGCCCCCTCGATTTCGGGTATAATGGCACGGATGTGGGACACTAATTCCACATCTGATGCATTCCGGATGTACTGGCCGTTCAGGTTTTCGAGCTTCGCGAAATCAAAACGGGATGGGGAGCGGCCGACTGCATCAAGGTCGAACCATTCGATGGCCTGCTCCGTCGAGAAAATCTCGTCATCGCCATGGCTCCAGCCCAGCCGGGCGAGATAGTTATGCATGGCGGCAGGCAAATAACCCATGGCCCGGTAAGCATCCACCCCAAGCGCGCCATGGCGCTTGGAAAGCTTGGCCCCATCCGGGCCGTGAATCAGCGGGATATGCGCGAAGATTGGGATTTCCCAGTTCATGGCATGGTAGATCTGCGTCTGCCGCGCAGCATTCGTCAGATGATCATCGCCGCGGATGACGTGGGTGACGCCCATGTCGTGATCATCGACAACCACCGCAAGCATGTAGGTCGGCGTTCCATCGGAGCGCAGAAGAACCATGTCGTCCAGGTCTTTATTCCGCCAAACGACGCTGCCCTGCACACGGTCCTCAACCACGGTCTCGCCTTCCGTAGGCGCACGCAACCGGACCACAAACGATGCATCTGGCCCCGGAGGGGCCTTGTGGCCCTCGCGGTAAGGTGAGCGGAATGCACGCGCGGTCTCGGCCTGAAGACGCGCAATCTCGGCTGCTGGCGCTTGCTTTTTCTTCGCCTCGGCGAGTGCTTTCCGGGCAGCATCTGCCTCGGTCCGCCGCTCCTCCAGCTCTTCTGCCGTGACATAGCAGCGGAAGGCATGCCCTCTCTCCAGTAACTCCTGCGCCGCCTCGCGATGGCGTTGCGCCCGCTCAAATTGATAAAGAGGTTCCCCATCCCAATCGAGTTCGAGCCATTTGAGGCCGTCTAGGATGGCGGCTATTGCAGCTTCGGTTGAGCGGGCCCGATCGGTGTCTTCGATTCGCAGCAGGAATTTTCCGCCGGTATGCTTCGCATAGAGCCAATTGAACAAGGCCGTGCGCGCACCGCCGATATGCAGATAGCCGGTGGGAGAAGGGGCGAAGCGAGTGACCACGCCGGAAGAGGACGCCATCGGGATACTTTCATTAATGTAGACATTTGCACCGCGAGGCGGTGTAACATGAGGCATTTATAATTGGTAGCGGGTGGGGACAAGTGAGCATTGCCTCTCCGGCCGGGATGGGCGTCCGGCACCGGGATGGTATTCTGGGGCTTGCGGTTGCGCGGCTCAGTGGCGCGCTTGCCAGACAGCTCGATGCCGAACAAGGGCGCTGGTGCCTGTGGATTCCGGTCTTCTTCGGCGCTGGCGTGGGGCTTTATTTCGAACTATTGGAAGAGCCGGATACTACGCTCGCACTCGAACTTTTCATTGCCGCACTCGCAGTGCGCGTTTTATCATCTTCAAATCTATTTGCTTTTCTCGTCAGCAGCATCTTGCTCTGCATCTGCGCAGGCTTCCTGGGGGCAAAGCTCCGCACCAATGTTATGGCGGCTCCCATCCTCGAACGGCACGGCGCCTATGATGTCGAAGGCTTCGTAGAAGGGTTCGACCGCCAGACCCCGCGGCGGGGAAGGGCCGTGATCCGGTTGCTAAGCCTTAAATACGAAAACAAGGACGTGGCAAAGAAGCCCTTTCGCATTCGTGTCAGTGTGCGAGGCGAGGAGACGCTCAATCCAGGCAGTACGGTGAAGTTTCGCGCCATTCTGGTCCTCCGCCAGAGCCCGTCATGCCCGGTGGTTACGATTTCGCTCGCATGAGTTATTTCCAAGGTATCGGGGCTTCAGGATACTCGTTGACCAAGCCCGCCGTCCTCGATGGGCATAACCTCCCGCTGGACATGAGGGTGCGCACGAAGCTTGCCAGCCTCCGCGCCGTAATAGGCGCTCGTATTACGTCAATGCTGCCGGGGCAGACGGGGGAGATAGCAGCGGCTCTCACGGTTGGACAAACCGCCGGCCTCGATGATAGCTCGATGGACGATCTGCGCGGCTCCGGCCTAGCCCATGTCATCTCTATCTCCGGATTGCACATGTCCCTCGTGGCCGGGACCGTCTTTTGGTTTCTGCGTTGGACGCTCGCCCTGTTTCCTTTCATTGCCCTGAGATATTCGGTCCGGACACTTGCCGGCGGGACTGCTCTTATCGCGGTCACCATCTATCTGGCTCTTTCCGGCGCTGCTATCGCTGCCGTGCGCTCTTATCTCATGATCGCAGCCGTGTTCCTTGCCATAGTTCTCAACCGCCCCGCGCTATCGCTGCGCAATGTTGCTTTGGCAGGTCTTCTAATTCTCATCGTCCTGCCCGACAGCTTGATTGACATCAGCTTCCAAATGTCCTTCGCGGCAACCGCGGCGCTTATCGCGGGCTATGAACGCTTTGCCCGCTATCTGCATTTCGAGGCGAGAAGCGTCCGCGAGCGGCTCACCTGGCAGCCGGTCTATATCGTGGGCGCGGTGCTCATGACCACCGCCACGGCGGGCCTCGCGGTCGAACCCTTCTCGGCCTATCATTTTCACAATCTCACCAGCTATGCTGCGCTCGGAAACTTGCTGGGCGGCCCCCCCATCGACTTCATTGTCATGCCGGCGATGGTGGTGGCGCTCATCGCTATGCCGTTCGGCCTCGATGAATGGCCGCTCAAGATCATGGGGATTGGCATCGACGCCATGATGGCAGTCGCCAAGTGGGTCGCCTCTTTTCCAGGTGCACTCATCGCCGTGCCTGCATTCCCTTTTGCGGCGCTTCTGCTGATTATATCCGGCGGCCTTTGGCTCATCATCTGGCGGCGACCTTGGCGCCTGCTTGGGCTTGCAGCCATCGGCGCAGGAACCGCACTGACTTCCATTCATGCCAAGCCTGACATACTCGTGGACCGCGAGGCGAAAGTCGTTGCCATCCGTGACCGGGGCGGAAAATTGCAGGCGCCGAAGTCAAGGCGCGGATTTTACACAGTTGCGCAATGGCTTAAGGCAGACGGCGACGGCCGCAAGCCTAAGGAGGCTTCCACCGGTTCCGGCTGGCAATGCGATTCATACAGCTGCCTCGCCACGGTTAAGGGTAAGCTCGTCAGTTTTATCGCCAAGCCCGATGCAATTCACGAGGATTGCGAACGCGCTGCCGTTTTAGTGATGCCCATGGATTTGCGCCAGCCCTGTCCCGCGCCCCGGCTTGTTCTGGACCGCGGCGTCCTTTGGGAAAAAGGCTCATCTTTCATCACTTTGGCAGGCAATTCCTTGATACTGCAAACAGCGACGGCTAGGCGAGGGGTTCGGCCCTGGTCACCTCTCAGGCAACGCAGGGAAATTATCGGGCCCGAGACGGGAAACAATAACGATGGCGATGCAAAAGGCGGCGATGAAGTCGCCAATTAGCTGGCCGAATGTGACACACTTAACTGGCCTCGAGTGGTGTCGCTGCGGGGCGGGTATCAGGCTCAGCTCCGAAGGCAATGTCACAAGTAGATTTTTGCTCCTCTGAAAGCCAAGGCATTCGCGCTATAATCCCTCGATCGGGCCGTCCTAGACACCTCCATTGACCCTGAGCGGTCGAGGGTTCGTGCATGAGGAATTGGATTTCGCGCTTCTGGCGCACAAGTGTCATCGGGTCCTTCATTGCGGGCCTTCTTTTCCTGCTGCCGATATTTCTTACTGTTTCCATCATCGCGTGGATCGTCAATTTCCTGAGCGGGGCTATCGGTCCGGGCACTATGCTGGGAGGCATGCTGACGCAGGGAGGCACTTATTTGCTCGGGACCAACCAGGACCTGCTGGCCTTTTGGCTCGGGGTGGGTATCGCCATCGCTGGAGTTCTGGCTGCTGGGCCTGATCGTAAAGACGAGGGCTAAGCACATCATCCAGGATTATATCGATCGCCTTTTCGCCCGGGTGCCGCTGATCCGCTCAATTTATAATCCGGTTTCGCGCGTCGTTCGCTTGGCGACCGAAAGAGGCCCGGGAGCGCCGGGCGACCTTCTAAGCATGAACGTCGTGTCCTGCCGGTTTGGCGGGGGCGGCAATGGCGTGGACGTCCTCGCGCTGCTTGCCAGCCAGGTTGTTTACAACATCGCCGGGGAGCGCAGGCGGCTTGTTTATTTGCCGACCGCTCCGATCCCGATGTCCGGCGCCCTTGTGCTTGTCGCCGAAACCGCCATCACGCCAGTGCCAGAGATGAAGGTGGACGATCTTCTTAAAATCTACGTCTCGCTCGGCGCGCTCGCACCCGAAGTGCTGCCCGGCACAATCGCGGGCGCGAAAACTGCGCAGCCTGCATCGGAGGCCGCGGCCACCGTGCCGGCCGAGCCCCTCGCCGGGTTTGCGAGCCTTTAGAATTCGGTCAAAGCCGTGATAGACAGAGCCGCACATAAACATTATAGCTAAGGGCTGTAGAGTGCGGGCGCATAGCTCAGTTGGTAGAGCAGCTGACTCTTAATCAGCGGGTCCAAGGTTCGAATCCTTGTGCGCCCACCAATAAAATCAAAGACTTACATTCACGGTGCGCAGCTCTGAGGCACAGTTCAGGCACAGAATTCCCCGCGCTGCCACGCAAAGTTTTTTGTGGAAATGCTGTCGTGCCATGTCGCGCCGCGTCGCGCTGTGGCCTGCCTAAGCGTGTCATGTCGCGGTGTTCGCCAAGGCGGTTTGAATAAAAAGGCGGGTTTGGAATCCCCGCCCTCGCTCCTGTTAAGGAGCGATCGCTGGTCTGTCCTTGAGCCACTTCGAAAGCCGCGCCCTTACTTCACTTTCGACCCACCCAACCCGGTTGCCTCGGTGAGGCCCAAGGCGTACCCTTTTGGGGAATAAGCCGGCGTTCTCGAGACGCTGAATGTGGCGGCCGAATAAAGTACGATCTCACGAAGCTGCTTTTTGGAAAGCAGACGCGATACTCCTTGCGGAGCACCCCGGTGCCGCCGTGGTTGCTGTTGAGCCAACTAGAAGGCGAAAACAATTTAAGCGCGAAATCAAAAGCTTCAACGAGCTTGATCGCAAGCATTGGTGCGCTATGCGCAGGCTCGATCAGATATGTGCAACAGTGTTGCAAATTTTCACATTTTCGTGAGCGCGATCTTACGCTAGGGGATACTGTCTCTTTTTGCTCGAAAAAGAATATCAACAAAATCAACATCATGACGATCATTGTCGGTGCCCAATGCTTCGCAGCAGCGTCCGGTGCAAAAACATTTCGCGCACACGCTGATGATCGCCGAAGTCATCGCGCCGATTGAGCTCGGTGCGTGCGTCGAAAGATATTCGCTTCATCGATGCCGATAAGATTTTAGCGAAAGCACCGGAGGTTGTTTGGCAAGGTCAGCACCCTTTCACACTGCCGGTGACTATCTCGCTCACATTCAAACGCAGCGGCAAATCCGAGAAGGTTAGTTTTGGTTTGGTACCCGATGGATTGTTCGGGCTCGAATATTTCGAGCGCTATGAGGCAGAACGTGAAAATCGTGTTGCTGCCTCCTCGCTCAAGCCATCGAGCTTTTTTAAAAAAAGCGCTCGCATATCGTAAGATCACACTAAGCGGCGGGTTCGTGGTTGCAACAAAGGCCGTGCAAGCGCTTCCCGTGGATGTTCAACTGGAAGTCGTGCAAAAGATCAGAAGCTTCAATAGCTTCAGTCAAGACAACGATCCCTGGGTGAGCATGACTTCGTTTCAATTCAGCATAGGGGAGAGACGTTCTTCGCCAAGATTGACTACTACGATCTTGATCGGAGATATCATTCGGAAGATCCCGCCGATCCCGCAAAAACATGCCGCGTCATGACCATCATGCTCGCGGAAGAATATTAAAATCGAAGCCGTACCTCTGCTCCGCACACAAGATGCGGAGCTTTTTTTCTTATCTGACATATTCAAGGAAATATCGATCGCTAATCGGCTGACGAACGCGCGAGCAATGTTCTCGGAAAGAATTCGATGTACTCGTTCTCGTTGAACCAAGCGCATTTGATGTCGAACAATTTCAAGCCGGGCACGCGAATGGTAAGTGCGAGAGCATAGATTGCGAGTTGCGCGATTGGTTTGTTCGTGTGCGCGTCGGGCTTGTAGTCGAGAATGTGCACGGCATCGTTTCGGACTTGCAGAAAGTCGATGTGACCGGTGATGCTGCGCGGATTGTCTCCGATGCGCGGCGCGAGCTCGATGTGGTATTTGCTTTCGAGTACGACGATCTCTTCTTCGGTTAGCCAGATTGGAACTTCGACAGCGAGCGTTGTCGAGTCATTTGCGAGCAGGAAGTTTTGTAGCGTCTCGTGCCGCAGCTTGTTGTTCCCGACTGCTGGTATGATCAGCGCCGCGGTGCTGGTCGCGATGTTCTCTTTGCGGTTGACGATGACGTTCGCAATGTCTGCGAACGCCGGATGTGCTTGCGAGGCGCGCGATTTCGGATCGTCGTCATTGCGAAACAAATCATGCGGGCACAATGTGGGAATGCTTTCGAAAAAACGGCGAGCGGCACAAAGCGGCGATGCTGCGGATTGCGATGCAGGAGTGTGAGCTTCGAGCGGTTAAAGGCGAAGGCGTAAATTTGCCGGTGATAGAGTTTGATCGTGCGGATGGTTTGCGCTGGCGGATAAATCGTTGTGCCTCCGCGCGCAACCTGCGGAAGGTCGTGTGATCTTTATGCGCCCCGAGCCATGTCGCGATCGTCGTGGGGGAGATGGTGCAGCCGGTTTTTGATTTGAGGCGCTTCGCTGTTTCGGTGAGTGAGTAGCCGAGATTGTAGAGCGTCGGCGCCTGCAGCACGATGCGGATCGGATATGTTTTGTTGCGCAGCGCGGCCAGGCCGGGCGTGAACGTGCGCTTGCATGCTGCGGATCGCCAGAGTTGCATGATCTCCAATTTCTTTTTGCGCACGCCTTTGCGGGTAACGACGTGACTGCCGCAATTGGGACATTCAGCCGGAAGCTTGTTCGTGTGTGGGGCGGTAGCCGCACGAAGGGCGGATTGGGACATAAAGTGGATGTGCGGCGCAGCGTACCATAGGCCGTGGATTTTGGAAAAAGAGGCACTCTGTTTTGGAAGGGAAGTGCGTTACGGATTTTATTGTCGCAGCGGGGCGCATAGCGCAAGAAAGTGGGATTTTTGGGCGTTTAGCCAATCCTCTTTAAACGTCCTGTCATGGCTAGCTTCGGCAGTCGCCGTACCGGAAAGCGGTTGCGCGGTAAGCGGCATTGCTGCAGCATGATGGTGCTTGTGGCTTGCGATCTTCTGGTTGTTGGCGAGCAGCTGTTGTGGGGGGCGGAAGATGTTTGGGGTGCGTGCGGTTGCGTTTGTTATTCTTTTGAGCATCGCGGGGAAGGTCGCTGCGCAGCGGGTCGAGATACCGTCGGTGCCGTCAATTCCGTCGGTGCCTACGGTGCCGTATACACCGCCCACGGTTGTTGTTCCACCGCCACCGCCTTCAGCACTGCCTACCGATAACCTTCATGTCCATGTCCCACAACAATGCTGCCGGGATGTTTGCATGAATGATCCATCATGCAGGCCAGGGCAGTATTGCCCGCAAAAATGCACGAAGGTGTGCACGCAATGCTAGGCATTTAACTTATAACTGAAGGGAGAGTGCCATGGGGTTAGTGATTGTTCGTCATAAGGTGAAGGATTTCGCCTCATTCAAAACGGTTTTTGATGACCATCGCTCGGCGCAGACGGGTGCGGGTCTTTCGAATCCGCGGGTGTTCCGTTCGGCTGACGATCCTAGCGAAGTCGTCATTCTCTTTGATGCGCAAGATCTCGCAAAGGCCAAGCAATTTGCGAGCTCGCCCGATCTCAAGGCCGCGATGGCATCGGCTGGTGTGATCGACAAGCCGGACATTTATTTTCTGAACGCCGCTAGCTAGAACTCAACCGCCGCACACAGGTCTTTTGAGGTGCCCTGAGGGCAGAGCGAAGTCTGTGTGCAGTTGTGACCGGCATGGAAAATCGTTGGAAGATTTATTCCGAGCGAACCAAAGAGCGGCCGCCGCGTGAGCTTTTGGTGAAAGCGATCGGCTATGTGAAGGAGAGAAATCGCGCGCTCGACTTAGGGCCCGGTGCCCTCAACGATACAAAGTATCTACTCGACGAAGGTCTTGAATTGGTTGTTGCGGTGAATAAGGATCCGCTTGAGGCTGATCCGATTGTGCAAGCAAGAGCAGCGGAATTTCCAAAAGACCGTTTCGACTATCGTGTGAGCACATTCGACACGTTCGAGTTTGAACCTGGCATGTACGATCTTATCAACGCGCAATTTGCATTGCCGTTCAATCCGCCGCAGACGTTCGATCGGATGTTTGCGTCACTCATTGGATCGCTGAAATCCGAGGGCATTGTAACGGGGCAGTTTTTCGGGCCAAAGGATGAGTGGAGCACCAACCCCGGCATGACCTTCGTGACGCGTAAGCGTGCGAAAGAGCTCTTGGGAGACTGTGAGATCATTTCGTTTACGGAGTTTGAGGGGTTCGACCGCTTAGCGGTCGGTGGGCAAAAATATTGGCATACGTTCCATTTCATCGCGAAGAGGAAGGCGACTTCGCATCGGGGGGAGTGATCCAGCGGCCATAGGAGCCGGGATTTATGGTTGAGCTGCAATCGACGATCACGTGCCCGGTTTGCGGCCACCGGGCTACGGAGATCATGCCCACAAATGCGTGCCTGTATTTCTATGACTGCAAACGCTGCGGGTTGGTGATGAAACCGAAGACGGGGGATTGTTGCGTCTTCTGCTCGTTTGGCGATGTGCCCTGTCCGCCGGTTCAAGCGGGTACCGGATGCCTTTGCGCTTGTTTGAGGCTTGACGGGGAGGTCTCGGGCTGCTCGTTGGTGCCGTAGTCGCAGAGATTGAAGGAAAGTTTCCTTAATTGCGACGTTAAGTTCACTCGATGCCCATCCAATCAGAAAAAGGAACTCACCATGCCTCTTTCCATGTATAAAGCGGCCTTTCCGCCGGTAATTCGGACGCTCGGAAACCTCAGTACGATCCTCGATAAAGCAGCGGCCCATTGTGAGGCGCGCAAGATCGATCCGTCCGTGCTTATGCACTACCGGTTTGCGCCCGACATGTACGCGTTTCCTCGTCAGCTTCAGGTCGTGACGGATCAGGCCAAGGCCATGGCGGCGCGCCTTGCCGGCCTCGAAGTACCGAGCTATCCCGACACGGAAAATACGATCGAGGAGCTGAAGGCGCGTCTTGCCAAAACACTCGATTTCGTTAAGAGCGTGCCGCAATCCAAAGTCGAAGGAAGCGAGAACCGGACTATCATGCTGAAGCCAGGTGGTAGGGAGATGACGTTAAGTGGGCGCGACTATGTGTTCGGCTTTGTCCTTCCGAACTTCTATTTCCACGCGGCAACGGCGTATGACCTTTTGCGGCATGCGGGTGTTGAACTTCGTAAAAGAGATTTCATCGGCGCTCTTTGATGGTGGCGCATATCTGGTTGTGGGGGATCGAGTAGAATCTACCTCCCCTAAAATGACGGAACCAATGCGCGGACTCGCTAAAGGCAGACACCCCTAATGGGATCACGTTGAGATCGGGCAGGATTTATCGGCTCGTTGGTGTCTTGGTGATGAGCAAGAATCCACGCTCGTGTAGGGCGATGCAGTGCCGATGCATCGCGGGGAACGCTGCCGCTTCAAGCTCGTCGGGGCTGCCTAGCATCCGGTGAGGGGATAAGGGCGTATGCGCCTACAAGAGCACTGGATTCCGGTTCGAGTATCTTTTTGAAAATGTCGATGTTGCTTTTTCTGACCGGCCGGAAGCGTTTAATGTTGAATGCGGGCTCGACCGGGCCAACGCAGAACATTGCGGCTCGTGCCAGATTTCTTCGAAGAGCAATCCGCCGCGCGCCATGTGGGCTCGTTCGACCACTGGTCGCAAATGCAGATGACGTGCTGTCCAATATGAAAGTCCATCCCGATCTTTACCATGCTGGAGCCGGGGAAGGAATAGGCCGCTAAGGCGGAAGGGAGGTTTGTTCTTGCGAATGGTTAGCGGTGATCACAACAGCACTGTGAGATGCCGGGGTTTAGGCTCTCTAGAAATTCGCAAATCGGGCTGGCTCGCTTGCCTCCTCCGCTGTGGATGTTCAGGCAGACGATTTTTGCCGGAGGTATAGTCATCGACATCGATGGTGGAGGTATCTTTCGTGGTGGCAATAATGTGCACCATATCCCAAATGGGCGAGCATGGGGATGATATATCGATCGCTAAGAATCCGTTCATCGAAAGAAGCCTTGATCGGAAGCATTGTTGTGATCGTGATCGCATTCATCGCATACCGGTTTTTCGAAACAGGACTATATCAGCCGTCCGTCGGACAACGCCACCGGCAAAGTCACGGTGCGCGACGCAATAATCGGCGGTGATAGTACCAGTGATGTAGTTTCTTTGTCGTCTTTGATCTCGAAAGGCCAAGACCCGCAGGGTGGCCCTAATGTCCATCAAATTCTTGGTAATACGCCGAGCTTTAAATCAATATTCAGGATCATTTGATAAGGCGTTACCGAACCCGGGCACCACCAATTCCTACAGCATCCAAATTCTCGGCTACGAGGTGCAATATCATCAGAACAGCTGGTATTTTGACAGCCAAGTCGGCAATTCCTCGAACATTTCAAATGAAAGCCTGATGTTTGGGCCAGACACTGTCGCCAATTTTCAATATAACCTTAAGTACCCGAGTCCGCCCGCACCTGCCGTGGCCTCGGCGAGCAGCGGCGTCCTCGCTCAAGCAGTGGCATCATTTGGCGTGCAGTCTGGGGCTCCGAACTTAGTATCATCAATGATAAACCAGGACCCTAACACGCCATCAGGGGTCAACCTAACGTCTAATCCTGCTCTTCGCGCGTGATCCAACCGGACGCGAATCGGCTTGAGATCGACGGCTTTCGGATCGAAGCGGGCCCGACCGGAATCCGCAAGTATCGGGCTCACCTCAGGATAGGTCAGGACTTCTTCCTCTCAGCTGCGAAGCGCTTCAGCCGCTCGCGGAAACGCTGGAGCGCGATGATGATCTCGTCGATCGCCCAGAGGAGGTTGTTGGGGGTCTCAGTGGGCTGCTCGTTCTCAGGCATTCGCACCTCCATTGGGTCGAAACCCGAAAGTCTCGGCCTGAGCATATGTCGGCGGCTAAACCTCCAATACCGGACTGATCAACAAGGGCGCAAACCTCGCCGAGATAGGCAGGGGCCGTTCGGTCAATTAAGTAGATGCGAGGCACCCTGTTGACCCAATCCAGACCTGCACAAGCCATAAGCAAGATTGCGCCGCACTCCCAATCCGGTGAAACTCGGATGGAAATCATATCCGTGTCAAATTTGACACACGTAATCTTTCATAGGTTCCCTTGATCGGAATTTTTGTCGCAAGCGAGAACTTAAGCATGTTACCCCTACGAATTATAATAAAAGTGTAATGATCACGAATTTGGGTGCGTTTCACCCCCAGGCCGTCAAGTGGGCCGTTTGTGTTCGTTTGGGCGGGGGCGTTATGCGTGCGTTGACCGGTATCGCCATTTCATGTCTCGCCGTTTTGGTGGCCGGCTGCTCATGGGTTCCGAACCTCAACGAAGCGACCGGAACAAGTCAGGCCCCCACGATATTTGTCGACGAGGTGGTTACTAGGATCAAGTGCGAGATCTACGACGCATCGCAAGCGGATGAAGTTAAGAATAAATTGGCATGGACTAAAGACTGGACCGCAAAGGTGAACCTGTCGTTGTCCGTGGTCAACAGCGGAGGCCTCACGCCGAATGTCTCTGCAGTCCGGTATGTACCAAGCGCTTACTACAATGCAGAGTCTGCGACCGGCGCCAAGCTGTTATCAGCCGTGCAGCAAAAAATTACAATGGGCACCAGCCTTACATTGTCCGAGAATGCCACACGAACGGAGCTTGTGGTTTTTACTGTACCGTTTGGAAGTGCAAAAAAGCAGGATGGTTGCGATAGCCTTGCCACTGGGGGCGAACTCCAGGGTAATCTGGGGATAAAGGAGTGGGTTCAAACGGCGTTCGCACCAGCAGCAAAGGGATTGCTGCCCCCTAAGATTGCAGCTCCACAAGGAGCTGTACCAGGGTTGAATAGTTTGCAAAATGGAATATGCTCCTTAAATCCCGGCTTAAATGGAGGCATCCCCGTTAGTACAGAGGATGCAGTATCTGCTGCTTGTGCGGACACCGCGGTGACCAACCCGGAAAATGATGATGGTTTAACTAGTCCCCTAGTTCTAGCCATTATGTGGAAGGCGACAGAGCCCCTTAACGATGTGTGCGTCGATAATTTCTTCCTCAAACTTCAGTATTACGATTTAAAGCCTAACGAAAGCCGAAAAGGCCTAAGCGGAAGTAAACTTTATCCTCATATTAAACAGACCGGTAAGATTGCTTCGGCCAAGGCGAACGTCAAGAAAGATGGAACGTTCGACTGGGACGCGGTTAAAGCGCATCATGATGGGCTTGAGGCTCTTCCAAATCATGGCTGCAGGGATATCGACGCACTCTCTAAGCTCATAAACGCTACGGCGCGGTTGGGGAACGCGCTGAAAACAATCCGTGACAATTACACGTCCGCAAACCAAGCTGGCAAAAAAGCACAGAGTTTCGCAAACGGCCTAAGTGCGAGCGTCCTCAAGCCCTTGAAGGACGCGGAAAATGGGCTTGAGACCCTAAACAGTGTGATTTCCGGTATCAGCGACCCGAAACAAAGTGCCCGCGACCCGAAAGATGCTTTCCAGACTTTCCAGCTCAAAGTAGATTTGGCTTCTAGCTATGATACCTTGCCCAAGGGTATTGCCGGGTGCGACGTGAATTCTATACCGGAAGAAAAACGAAAAGATTGTTACCTGCAATATATCAACGTCGTTAAGACGGCAGCTTTTGTTGTGTACGTAGAAAATCTTCAAGATATCTCCACAGAGATCTCTAAATACGTTATATCATTCTCGCCTGGGTTGCCTATAGATTCCATGAGTCATACGGTTATCTTCGTCGTGACTTACGGAGCCGGTATCACGCCGCAGTGGAGCTTCATCAACGTCTCTACCGCAAACAATCCCCTTGCACAGATGCAGGGTGTGAGAACTCATAATTTACTTCTTGCAATCGGGCCGACCACAGAGAACTCAGCGAACATCCAAAATCAGACAGTTGCAAACGCCCTCTCGCCGCACTGAGGACTCCGGGTGGACCGGTGTAGCGAAGCTTGGGATAAATTCTAGGTTGTGGCGAACTTGCGCAACTTCCGTTTCTTCACAGGGTGGGGCTAAGTCACCGATGCACCATCCAATTCCGTTTGCCCTCGATTGCGGTCGAAGCCAAATCGATAGGGACGTCTTTTGTCGACGCCCACCCGGCAAGGACTCGGGAACGCTTTTGGGGATGCAAGTTCGACCGCTCATGGGCCACCCTCAACGCCGGGAACCAACTTTAAAGACCCCAAACATCTCCAAAAGCTGCCGCGCCAATCTAACAAAGTTTTTTAGTCCAATGCGGCCGCACTCGGCCTTATCCTTCCTTCGTTTAAATGCCTAGCGATCACCGAGGAAGTGAAGCATCGCGTAATTGAAGAGATCCGGATCTTGAAGAAAGGCGAAATGGCTCGTATTCGGCAGGATAAGCAAGCCGGCGCCGGGAATCGTCGCCGCGATATATTCGGTGTGCTCCCGCTTGATTGCCTCATCATGGTCTCCATCGGCTATTAAGATTTGGGCGCGGATTGCCCTGAGCTGCTCGCCGCTCCAATTGGGCTCGGTTTCCCACATCTTGCTGATTTGGGCTACGAAGCCCTCATAGTCGTTGGGCGTCGCTGAATAGGCAGCATATTCGGAGCGGCCGCGCTCAACGAAGGCGGCAAAGGTTGGGTTCTTCTCAACACCTTCTTTAACCCCCGATGGCACGGTATTGGCCGCAAATGCAAAGACCCGGCCGACCCGGTCCGCGTGCCGGATAGCCAAGTCGAGGCCAAGGATGGCACCATCGCTCCATCCGACAATATCGGCTTTTTGTACCCGCAAGGTGTCCATCAGGGCAACGACGTCATCGGCCATCAGGTCGTAGCCATAAGGCCGGGCATCCCGCGTGCTGCGGCCATGCCCGCGGCTGTCCATGACGATGACGGTATGATAGGGAGCGAGTGCCCTTATTTGGTTGCCCCAATAGTCCGAATTTGCAAGTCCGCCATGCAGCAGGATGACGGGCGATCCCTGACCGTAAACCGCGTAATAGATGCGGATGCCATTAATGCCGGCCTGGCCGCTCTCGCCGTGGACGATCGGAGGTGTGAGCGGAAGGAGCCGCCAACGTTCTGCTGCAATGACGGCCGGTACGAACAATGCGATGAACGCGGCGTGCAGGAGTAGGCGCATAGCCTTACCTCATCGGATAATCCTCATCGAACCGCAAATCTGTCCGCGATTGATGTCCGCGTCAATTCTGCACCCAATTCGTGAGCGGCCATTGAGATAACCCAGCGGCGTTTTCGCTTCCGGCCTTCAGCTGAGATTCAAGACCTCAATTAGATAGATTTATCGCGAGCATTCGTGCCGGATGCCTACGTTCGCCCGAGAAGGGTCGAACCCGGAAAGTCTCATAATGAGCATTTGTAGGCGACTACTCCCCAGAAACCGGACTAGCCGGCTTCCGCTTCAAGCGCTGCTAAATCCTGGCGAAGCCAGTCTTCATCCGCAGGCGTCATCAGGAAGACGACCTCGTTCTAGTGAAAGGACATCCCCGCAAACTTTAGCATTGCTTTATATGTATCTCGCAAGTTCAGTTAGTTCATATTGCTCGAAACGGATCAAGGCCGGCCATGCGCCTGCGAGCATTCAGAGCGTTCCTGCTGCCTGTCTTCTTCGCAATGGCCCTGGCGCCTCCGCCCGCCTTCGCGCAATCGCCGGGCGACACCGATTTGAAGGCGCTGAACGCTCGGGTTTTGAACCTCAGCAACGCCGGCAAATATATCGAAGCCATCCCCTTGGCTGAGCAATACGTGAAGGAAATCAAATCGCGGCATGGGGATAATGCTCCTGAGTATGCTGTGGCGCTCTACAATCTTGCAACCATGCTTCGGTACGCGAACCGTCTAGCCGAGGCCGAGACACTTTATCGCCGCGCGCTTGCCATCGACGAAGCAATCTATGGCGCCGATCATCCTCAGACTGCGACAGATCTGAATAGGCTGGCACAGTTGCTTCAGGCAACGAATCGTTTGAACGAAGCAGAGACCATTTTCCGCCGTGTTCTCGGGATTAGAGAGAAAACCTCCGGACATGATCATCCGGAAACAGCTACAGCCCTCAACAACTTAGCATTATTGCTCCAGGAGACAAACCGTTCCGTTCAAGCTGAGCAGCTTTACCGGCGCGCGCTCGTGATCGCAGAAAGAGACCCGACACCCGATCAGGCCCTTTTGATGGCGACCCTCAACAATCTAGCCGCCCTCCTAGTAAATACAAATCGGCAGGCAGAGGCTGAGCTACACTATCGCCGCGCCCTTACGATGAGAGAAAAAATAGATGGGCCAGATCATCCCGACGTGGCCATAGCACTCAATAACCTAGCGCTGTTGCTTGAAGCAAGAAACCGGCTTGCAGAAGCAGAGGCACTTTATCGCCGAGCACTTGCGATTGATGAGAAGAGTTTTGGCCCAGATCACCCCGACGTGGCCAGCCGCCTTAATAATTTGGCAGAGCTTCTTAGCGTCACGAATCGGTTCGCCGAGGCCGAACCTCTTTATCGCCACGCCCTCGCCATAAATGAGAAAAGCTTTGGCCCCGATCACCCAGACGTAGCCACAGACCTGAATAACCTTGCACTGCTACTTATTGAAACGAATCGAGTAAACGAGGCCGAACCGCTATTGAAAAGAGCGCTCGTCATCAACGAGAAAAGCTATGGGCCAGATCACCCTAAGGTAGCTGCGGCCCTTAACAACTTGGCGCAGATGCTAGCGAATACAAATAGGCTTTCCGAAGCGGAACCTCTTTTGCGTCGCGCGCTTGCGATCGACGAGAAGAGCTTCGGATCAGATCATCCAGATGTGGCTACGCGGCTCAATAATCTAGCGGCTTTGCTACATGATAGGAATCGGCTTGCCGAGGCGGAGTCACTTTATCGCCGTGCCCTCGCTATTGATGAGAAGAGCCTCGGGCCCGATCATCCCAATGTCGCCACGGACCTTGGTAATCTGGCACAATTATATAACGAAACAAACCGCTTGGTTGAGGCAGAGCCACTTTATCGCCGTGCCCTCGGCATAGAAGAAAGAAGCTTCGGACCTGATCACCCTAAGGTGGCCCTAGCACTCAATAACTTAGCGACGCTGTTACAAGATATGAACCGTCTGGCCGAGGCCGAGCCATTACTGCGCCGTGCACTCGCAATCAATGAAAAAAGTTATGGACCCGATCATCCTAAAGTAGCATTGGCGCTCAACAACCTGGCTCAGCAACTCGTTAGATTGAACCGGTTTACTGACGCCGAGGCTTTCATGCGGCGTGCTCTTGCCGTTGAAGAGAAAAGCAACGGTCCCAATCACCCTGATGTGGCTAGAGACCTCAACAACCTAGCGATGCTATTGCGGAACACGAATAGACCGGCCGAGGCCGAACCGCTCTTACGCCGTGCCCTCGCCATTTATGAAAGAAGCTATGGTTCGGATCATCCGAGCGTAGCTTTGCAAGTCAATAACCTAGCGATGCTGCTGTGGGACACGAATAGGCCGACTGAAACAGAGCCATTACTGCGCCGTGCTCTGCAAATTTACGAAAAAAGCCTTGGACCCGATCACCCTGAAGTTGCTCTGGTTCTGAACAATTTGGCGACTCTACTCCATAAGGCACAGCGCTTTACCGAAGCTGAGCCCCTTTATCGCCGCGCGCTTGCTATTGACGAGCAGAGCCTCGGAGAAAATCACCCAAAGGCAATTTTAGACCTTACCAATTTAGCCATTCTATTTCAAGATCAAGGGCAATGGTCGAGGGCCCTTGCCCTTTTATCCCGTGTCAAGGATGTTATCGTCGACGCTAAAAACATAGGGGGGGGTGGATACGATCTCGCAAAGGCAAACCTTGCACAACGCACCCCGGAACTGAGGAGCTATGCAAGGGCGCTTTATCGCGCAGACCCAGGAAATGGCGGTAATCTCATCGAAGCTTTTGAAGTCGCACAATGGGCACTTCAAAACGGAGCGGCAGGCGCGCTATCGCTAATGGCTTCACGCTTTACCAAAGCCGATCCGCGCCTCGCTCATCTAATCCGCGCCCGTCAAGATCTCTTAAGCGCTTATGAAGGGGCTTTCCTTAGGCTCGACACAGCGACCGGCAAAGCGAATACCGAAGCAGCGACGAGGGCTCGCGCCTTAATTTCTGAGATTGAAACCAAACTCGTCGAAAGCTTAGCGCAGCTTCAAAGTACTTTTCCTGCCTATGCTGATTTAACTATTCCCAAACCACTTCCGTTAAGCGAAGCTCAAATGTTGCTCGGAGAACACCAAGCACTGGTCTGATTCTCAGCCTCCCTAACTGGGGAAGTCGCTGAAGAAACAATCGTATTCGCGGTGTCAAATAAGTAGCCGGGCTGGGCCAGCACTCATCTGGGGATGAGAGGGCTTCAGGGAGTTGTAATCGGTTTGCGCTGTGGCCTCGATGCCAGC
>CAWFHI010000007.1:0-133938 GCA_963815605.1 uncultured Alphaproteobacteria bacterium
ATGGCCCGACCCTGCCGTTGGTCGCTTTAGGCAAAATTGACCGCTATCGGATCCGAAAGCAGAAACAAGAAGGTAGGCAGCCGCAGGCGTGCTGTTGACCCCTGAGCGGTCATGGACCCTCATTTGGGCCTCACAGCAGCATCGAGGTTGAGAATATGAACTTCTGCATTGCTTTTGAGGTAGCGGCTATGCGGCCGGCGCCGAGGAAGGACGTCTGTGTTTGGAACGGGAGCGTTCCGGCCGGGCCTTTATCGCGATACGTCGGCCAAGAGCCCCGCTAAAACCGCAGACGTGCGCCGGCGACAAAGCCGTCCCACGGCTTCATGGGGAGGGTCACCAGCTCGTCCGGGCTGCCGCCGCAGTGATTGGCATAGAGACTGGGATTGGACGCGCAGGGGAAACCCACGATGTGGGGCACATAATTGTGACTGGGCGTATAAGAGAAGACCCGTATTGTCGAAGGACGTACTCAACCATTTTACGGCTCATGCCGCATGTTTCTACACAGCCGGCTCAACCGGTTACCAGGTCTCGGGCCCCAATCTCCTCCGAGATAGTATTCGCGGCTTCTGGCCCTCTTACCTGCTCGCGCCTCCCACGTTCACAAATGGCTCATCGGCACTTGGCCAGCGAAGAGCCATGGTGTGGCTCGATACAAGCCGCGGCTCCCGTTCCAAGTCCCGGCCCCGGTTTGGAGGAAGGATTGCCGCGGCTTCTATTGCGTTCGTCCGCCCAGGGGATTTTTTGTTCATTCTTTTGATCATGGCGTGATTAGGCCGAGTATCGCGCCGCTCCGGTTCAGCCTTAGGTTTTTGACTTGCGGTGGCCTCCGCGGGCCCAAGCTTTGTGCCGGCCTTTGGAGGCGTCGCAGAAGCAAGCTTTGTTGGCGCCCGGGTGTCTTGGACGGGGGCAGAGAACTCCCGTGGCGTTTCCGGCGCCGGCACCTCACTCGGCAGGGCCTGCGGTGAGGCGCTCGCGACTTGCTCTCTTGGCGCCCCCTTCGATTGGGGCGAGGGCCGTGCGGCTGGCTCATCCAGTGTCTGCGTCTCGCTGTTGTTGCCTAATGGGGCCCCGGCAATTTTTGAGCCTGCCGAAGCCGGGGGTTCCATGATCGCTTCCGGAAGACGTGCGCTCCCAAGATCCCAGGGAACATTGCCGCCATCTGGTTCTCGTAGCTCAGCGGACCTGAGGTTGGCATTGTCCGCGGCGGGCAGATTTGTGGCCAGGCTCTCGCTTCGAATGTCCTTAACCGGCAACGTGGGTTCACCGCTAGGCGACTGGCGGATTTCCGCATGCTGTATCCGCGTTACCGTGACCGTGAGGAGGGTCACCGTCAGCATGATGGTAGCTGCCACCCCTGCCCCTGCTCCGCTTGCCGCGGCGCTCCAGTAGATTCGCCGCACTCTGGCGCGCTGGCGCGTCAATTCGAGGTCGTGGGCCGCCCGCAACTCGGGATCGCTCAAAGTCTCATAGGCGAGATTGATGTCCCTAATTCGCTGCCCGATATCCTCGTCGCCGGCATTGACATCGGGATGCGACCGCTTGACCAGTTTCCGGTATGCCGCCTTGATTTCCGCGCTGCTGGCGCGGCGGGAAAGTCCCAATATCGAATACGCATCGGGCATTCAGGCCGCCACGCGCAATGGAACGCGCATACAATTAAGCTAATGTACTCAGAAAGTAGCCAACCCTAGTGGGCGGTCGCGGGCGCGTCCAGCAACCTTAGGCTGATCAGGGGGCCAATTCAATCAATTCGAGAACCAATGGCCGTGCCGCTAGCCGCCAGCACTTCTTCTAGCTCGATCCGCGTCCGGCGACTGATAAGGCTTCGGCTTCAATGAGACATGAGCGTAAGCGTTGCAAACCCACCATTCAACAGTGGCATGCTACGCAAGCCATCTCTGCTTAGGTCGACCACGGGCGCAGACAGGGGAAACAGACGCCGCGAGCCTATCCGGTGGCGGATGCACGGTCAGCTTTGCGAGGCGCCGCAAATTCTGCGCGATGGCCGCGAGCGTGAACTCAAACTGGGCACCGCTCGGTCCGCGCAATCTGAGGCGTCGGAGGCGCAGAATACGTTTCAGATGCGCGAACAGCATCTCGACTTTCTTGCGATCACGCCCTGTTCGCGCATAAGCCTCGGTCGCGGCGAGTGCGCGGGCAACGTCGCGGGCTTCTTCGTTCACATCGCGCACTATCCTTCGGGCGTCCATATTGGGACAGCACACCGGCTTCAATGGACATGCGCGGCATGTGGGCACGGAGGCAAGGTAACGCCGTCCATTATCGGCATTGATGCGCCCTGTCGTGGTCAGCTTCTTGCCCGCCGGGCAGGTTAGGAAAATCGTGATGGCCCTCATTCCAAGGAAATCGATATTGCCTCTCTGTATTGAGCGAAGGAACGCTGACGGTATCTGCGTCCAAAGGGCACCCTTAGTCCCGGATGCTTACGGAATGCTTACGCTAAAGTATGGGGAAGCTTTCGCCTAGTTGCAGGCACGGTTGCTTCTTTTCACTTCTTCAAGGGTTGCCTTTATTTCGATATCGATCCCATCGTCGATAAGGAAACTCAGCGCGGTAATGTTGAAGGCGCTGCGATTGATATGCGCCGTCGCCATGATATGGCGGCTACCTCTAGCCTGACGCCCATCATCATCGGTATGAGGCTGTTCCGGACCGAATACGCAGGGCGACGGGCTGAGTGATGCCCCTTATCGTAAGTTTGCCGACAAAATTGCTCTGATTCCCAAGCACTTGCAGTGAGGCTTGTCGTCTTAATGACCGCGTCGATGGAAGCCCGCTCTGGGGCTGCTTCGTCGAATTGGATAACTCCTTCCATTTCCGTGAAGTGAGCCGATTGTGGTACAAAGGCGGCATAGTATGTGAAGTTGATCTGCACGCGTTTGCTGTCGAAACGATATACTGCACCTTGGCTAGCCCCAGCTGAGATGCCGAGCAGGAAGGCTGTCACCAAGTTCGTAGCTCTCAGGCTGCTTCTACAGGCCGGACGAAGGCATAGTGAGCAGCACCGTTCGCCGCGTATGAACAGGCTTCCTGGCCACCAGCGCAGAGCAGGCTTGCACGCTATGGGTTCTTGCCTCACTGCACGATCGCAGCGTAGACTAGGTTCTTGAAGAGCAACCGGCTTTCGAGGCGCGACTTGGCTCCTTGGGTAAGCTGAATGGCAACCAGCTCTTCTTTTGGATCGATGAAAAAGCTGGTGCCGAATGCCCCGCCCCACATCGCATCGCCTTTACTTCCGGCAGCCCACCCAACTCCGTCCTGCAATCGCACCGCAAATCCCAGTCCAAATCCGTATCCCGGCCCTGTCGAGGCAACCGTCGAGCCGGGCAAGCCCGGCGTCTGATCAGATAACATGAATTCGATCGTCTTCTTCGAAAGATAACGGCGTCCTTCAAAAACTCCTTTGTTGACGATCATGACAAGAAACTTCGAATAGTCCTCCGCGGTACCGCATAGACCGCTTCCGCCTTTGAAATAGCTTTGCCTAACAATGTTCTCCGGGCGGCAAAACATGAGGGATTGCTCTTTCGCAGAATCCCCATCGGGAAGTTCCGCGAGACGGGCGGCCTTGCTGACCGGAACCCAGAAGGCCGTATCCTTCATGCCCAAAGGACCAATCAGCAACTCATACAATATCTGATCTAGTCGCTTATGCGTGACCCGCTCAAGGAGCAGGTCAAGCACATCGATCGAGATTGAGTAATGGAATGTAGTGCCTGGCTGATGCGCTAAGGGAATTTGGCCGAGACGTTGGAGCATCTCGTCCGCTGAGATGGGGTTGAAGGGCGCTTCGATATTCGCTGTTTGATACGCCCTTTTGAGCGGCTCAGGCGCATCAGCGTTTGCATAGAAAAACCCCGACGTATGACGCATCAAGTCGTATATGCGCACCGGTTCCTTAGCGGGGACGTCTGCGACAATCGGTTTTCCGTCGTCATCGAGCCCCTTGCTTTCGATCTTGAGATCCTTAAGCTCAGGCAGATAAGCGGAGATCGGATCGCTGAGCCGGATAGTGCCCTGCTCAACAAGTATCATCGCGGCAGCGGTCGTCAGAGGCTTGGTCATGGAGCCCAGCCTGAAGATGCTGTCCTTTGCCATTGGCTTGGTTTCGGCAGCATTCTGAAATCCTTCGGCTTCAAAGTGAACTATTTCTCCATTGCGAATTATCAGGGTGACAGCACCGGGAAAGACGCCTTTGCCAACTTGTTCACGCATGGCGAAGGGTATACGGGCGAGTCGCTCCCTTGACATGCCCTGATCTCGTCAGCGACGCTCGAAACAATCGGGCTTGCCGCGGCCTCTTCCGCCGGCGCAGGGGCTGCCTTAAATGCTGGGCTGAGAATGGCCAAAACAATCAATGCCGCAGTTTTTGAACTTAGCGAAGCTCGAAGCTGCGATAGGCAATGTCTAAGTCCCAATGACATGTTGTGCCGATGACTTATTTGAGGATTGGGAAAGCCGATCACCTGCTCCCGAAGGCAGTTTATTGATTGCCTGGCGGTTGATTCCGGACCGTTCAAAGGAACTGATGCGACGCGGGAGCCAAGCATCAGGAGCTTACGGAATCATTACGCGCTAGAAGAGCGTAACCTTGGCTCGCTAAGTTATCACAGAACCTGTTCTTTTCACTCGCTTCTGATCCGTTTCGGCTAGCAATCCGGCGCGTGTTCTTAGTTGAGCACTAGATTTTTTGGAACTCCTCCGGCGGGGGGCTGATGGGATGGTGACAACAGCGATTTGAGGGCCGCCACGCCGCAGAGGGCAAGCGCTCCTGGCCGGGTGCTCCTCAGAAACCATCCGATGATTGCACCCTTCTAGCGTTGGTGAGCGACATGCCATCATTAGTTCGATCTCGTAGCTATAGGTGCCCCCACAAACTTACGTTACACATGGATACGCCTCATGATTGTCTCTCGTTCGCTCAAAGCAACATTTGCCATAGTCTGCGCCCTAGCAATTTCCCTTGCTTCGGGGGCTCACGCCGGGAGTGTCACGGCGCAAGCTTTCCTTGAAGACGTCTACAGGCCCTATCAGACCTCGAACAAAGCCGCGGATATAAGCTCGGAAGCGAAGGCCGCCCGTTATTTCACGCCCTCTCTTGCCCACTTAATCCAGCAGGACATCACTCAGGCCACGCAACGCGATGAAATTGGGCAGCTTGATTTCGATCCCTTCATCGCCAGCCAGGAGTGGGCCACACGTAAAATCGCGCTTAGGATCGACACCGGATTGAGGCCCGATCTTGCGACCGGCCTGGCCACTTTCACGCCCGTGGGCGAAAAGAAGCCGATCGAGGTAAAACTCGATCTCATTAAAACCCCAGCTGGATGGCGCATCGCAGACATCCATTGGAAAGAGCCACCCAAGTCTCTCGTTGAGCTTTTGACCGCGGCCCATTGAGAGAGTGCGGCGGTTTGCATATTAGGGGTTTCCCGCCCGGCTGCTGGCCCGCATGCACAGGCAGCCGGCACACAAAGTGCGCCGCGAGAAGGACGCTTTTCGCTGAAACTGTCAGGATCCGGATCAGGTAATAATGTTGATCGAACCGGACAGCCCATGGATGCACCGTCAAGACCCCGCGCCTTTATCTCCTACCGGCACATCGAACACGAGACGGGCGCGGATCGAGAAGCGCTGAACGCCGCACATCGTCAGTGGGTTGAGGCATTCGCCGGCGATCTGTCCAAATGGCAAGTGGAGACCGTCAATGACGGACATTTGCGCGAAATCTTCCGCCCGTACACGTCGATCGATCCCTTTATGGTTCCCTTCCTTGCCGAAGTGTCGGCGATTTCCTCGCTCATCTGCCACGCCTTCATTCCCATTCTAACCCCCTCTTACATCGAGCGCCTCGGCTACGGAAATTACGAACCGCAACAAGAGACCAAGCTCAGCTTCGTTCAGGAGGAATGGCAATTCGCCATGTTTTATGCGAACGCGGGTGTCATGCACTACCTACCGATTGTGCGCGCCGGCGAGCCTGAGCGCATGGCGGCTCTGCCCCTTGGCGTAAGCCCCGATAATGCCTTCGATATGCGCGATCCCGCCGATTACCCGGACCAGATCCGTTTCATCGCCGAACGAATTTATTCAGCTTGGGATGGCGATCACGCGCTCATCAAGCTCGGCCTTAGAGATTGGGTAATGACCTACATCTCCTGGTGCCGCGAGAACTATCCCGGCTGCGCGGAAAAACGGGTCGATGCCTGGCAGATTGACCTGTTGCGCCCGCGCCTTTTTCTGGACCATGTTTTTCAGAAAGCCGTCGGTTCCAACACACAATAGGGTTATTACACGCACCGGCGCGGTCCGCCTTTCTTCTGCTTCACGAGCGTCCCGAACGAATTGATATCCCTGCACATGATAGCGCCGCCGCATGCGCAGGTCTCACATAAGAAAGCAATGCGGAAAATGGAATATTCGGCGTCCCTGGCGCATGAATACTGTGTAACTCCATAATTATCAGTTATTTCTGCGCCGTTATTAAACAAGGGATCAAAGTCTGGATCATATAACTCTCGAGTAGTGCAGAAATGCACTTGACTAATATTACGCCCGGGCAAAACATCCCACCAGTTCCCTCCTCCCTCACTCTTTTTTTGGAGCACCCATGTCGACACAACAGAATGGAAAATCCACGCCCGACATCGCCATTTTCCCGGACAACAATCTGCGCGTCACAACGCCCGTCGGACGCGAATATCGCGGCCGCATTCTGCATCATGACGATCAGCGGGAGCCCGGTAAGAAATGGATTCAAGTCCTTGGCTTCCAGCCCGCCAATGGCGGTGACAAGATGGCGCAATCGGAAGCCGCCCAATTTGCGCAGACCGCTTTGCGCAAAGGCAGGCCCGATTATTTTCCGCAACGCTCGTCGGTAAAACCGCTCGACATTTCCTTCAACCGCATCCCGTCGGGGAAACGCACGCCCGAAAACCAGAACATCCTGATCGGCGAATTATGGGACCCGGACGACGACCTCTGGACACTGCTCCTCTCTCCTTCCGGCAAGGATGCCAAGACGCTCTATCACGGCACCGCCCTATTGCCTGACCGATAATCACGCGCGCCAGGAGCAGGCCTTCGAAGCTCTCGGCACATACTACAACAAGGGCCCGGATCAAATCCGCCGGCTGCTCACCGAAAAAAGCATCGCTGCCGGCGACGACCGCGCGCTGTTCATCGGTATCGATACCTATCTCGCCGAAGGCGGGGCCATGGTCTGCGCGGTCGCAGGCCAAGGTCTTCGATGTGAGCGCCTCGACCGCAGTCAAATGGGTGCAAGTCTTTCGCAGCGAGGGCCGGCCTCAAGCCAAGCCTCATGCTGGCGGACGGCGATCGCCATTGGCCCAGTACCCGGATTGGCTGAGGGCGAGGGTCGAGCAACAACCCGATATTACGCTGAAAGAGCTTTGCATCGAACTTTCGAAGCAAGGCGTAAAGACCAGCAAAAGCGCTGTGTCGCGTTTTCTGCTGCGTATGGGGTTCACGTTCAAAAAAACGGTTCTGGCCAGCGAACAGCAGCGCCCGGACGTGGCCGAGGCGCGCCAGCTTTGGCGCGAAGGCCAGGCTCGCCTTGATCCGGAAAAGCTGATCTTCGCCGATGAAACGGGCTGTGCGACCAATATGATAAGACTGAGAGGCCGCGCTCTGCGCGGAGAGCGTTTGCGCGGACGCGCGCCCCAAGAAGGCCTCGAAGAGCGCAATCGCCCGCGATGGTTCGAGACCGCGCAGCACAGGGGGTCCAAACAGCAGCAGGAAAAAGCTGGTTAGCGCCAGCAGTCCCACATGGCGAGAGACCGGCACCGATATACGTGGCCCCGTGAAGGGGGTCACCAAGCCGTCCGTCAGACGCAGTTGAAAAGCGCCATGAAGCCGAAATCCATATGCAGCTGCTGGTGGCAGTGGAAAAGCGAGAGCCCTGGGCTTTCGGGCACAAGGTCGAACTCCGCCTCCTGATAACCGCCCAGCATCACCACGTCCTTCATGACGCCCGCCGTGGGTTTGCCGTTAACGCGGACCAGCTCGAAGCTGTGCCGGTGAATATGCAGCGGATGGATGTCGTCGCTTGCGTTGCGGAATTTGAGGCGGTAGCGGCGGCCCTTGCGCACCGTGTGCACCGGCTTCATGGTCTCCATCGAGAAGGCCGCGCCGTTGAGCGTCCAGCGATTGAAGCCGGAAAGCGCGCCGTTCTCCTTGACGACCAGGAAGTCGAGCTTTTCGTCCGGCGAGGACAGGCTCGCGCCTGACTTGCCGAAGATAGTGTAATCCCAGAGATAGGGTTCGGGCTTCACCCATTGCGGCTCGCCCGTCTGGCCGGTATATTCCACCACGATGCCCATGCCGCGCTTGCGGTCGTCGTCGGCGAGGTCGCCCATCACCCAAACGCCGGGATGGTTCATTTCGACCAGCGCCGAAATGCGCTCGGCTGTACCGAGCCAAAGCAGCGGCACTTCGGCTTGTGTCGGCACGGCATTGCCGTCGAGGGCGACAACCTTGAAGCTGTGGCCGGGCAGCACGAGGCTGCGGATTTCACCTGCGCTTGCATTCAGAACATGGAACAGCACGCGCTCGCCCTGCTTCACGCGGATCGGCTCGCCCTTGCCCAGCATCTTGCCGTTGATGCTGAAGAGCTCATAGCCCACCTCGTATCCCTTGGGGCCTTTGAATTTCTCCTCGGCCTTGTTGCCGATCTCCTGCAGCTCCGCGATTGGCACGCCGGCCAGCACGTCCATCGGCATATCGCCGCCCTGGCTGAAGGTTGGCTCGAACTCCTTCAGCACCAGGAAGATCTCACGGTCGTAGACGCCGGGATTGTCCTTAGGCTCGATATAGATCGGGCAGGCCTGGCCGGTATAGGTGCCCTGGCTTAGATTGTTCCCCGGCACCACATGCGTATGATAGAATCGAAATCCGGAAGGCTTCGGCACAAAAGAGATGCGGCGCATGCCATGCGCGGGGACGAAGGGACTGCCTTCCTCCGCGGCACCGTCCGCGTCGATCGGGATGATCAGGCCGTGCGGGTGCACGAGCTCCGGCCTATCGGTGTCGTTGTAAATATCGATGGTCACCTGCCGGCCTTCCTCAAGGCGCAAAAGCGGACCTGGAAACTGGCCATTATAGAGCGTTGTCGAGACGATATGCTCGGGTGCAAGCTCGACGAGCCCGGTTGCGATGCGAAGCGTGTAGTCCGCTTTTTCGGCGGTTTGCAGCCGGGCCGCCCGAAGCGCTCGCGGTAGAGCGCCAAGGAGCGAAGCAGTGCCGGCGGCCTTGAGGAGAGTCCGGCGATCGATGTCCATGGCTTCAGTCCTTTCTTTAATTTAATTTTTCACTTTCGCGCGTAAGCGCGGCATCGAGCGACCAGGCACCAGCACCTTCGATCAGCAGATAAAGCGAGCCAAGCAGCATGACGAAGTCCGCTCGCGCTTCATGCATCATGCTCCAGAAGCCGTAACGCGAAAATTTCGGCAGATGAAAAATCCAGAAGTCATGGCCGAGCAGGATCGGCACCTTCGTCGATACGACGGCCACGATCATAATAAAGATCAGGGGGATCGCCGCCAACCGCGTGAACAACCCCAGAATGATCAGCGCGCCGCAGATGATCTCGACGATGCCGACGAAGGGTCCCATCAGCTCGGGATATGGAATGCCAATATTCGCGAAGCGCCCTGCCCCAAGGGTGTCCGGGAACATGAGCTTTTGAATGCCTTCAGGCAGGAAGACGGCGAGGCCAACGAGAAAACGCACCAGGATCGACCATCCTGGCGCGCGCGTGCTGAAAAGCCTATCTCGCCATCCGGCTGCTTCAGTTCCGTATTGCAGTGTGCCGCTCATGGTCCGTTCCCCTCCTCGTCTTCAAACAATTCAGCGAATAATTCGCGCACCTTGTTCTTGGCGACGCCGAGCGCTTTGCGTCCTGCGGGAGTTGCTCGATAAATTCGGCGCTCTGTGCCGCCGTCACGCTCTTTGGCTGAGGTCAATAAACCTTTACGTTCAAGACCGTGCAGGATCGGATAAAGCGTGCCCGTACTCAGCTCATAGCCGTGCCGCCGGAGTTCCTCGATCATGGCAAAGCCATAAACCGTCTCCTTCACCGCGTGGTGCAGCACATGAAGGCGAATGAGCCCGGCGTAAAGGTCGCGGTGGTTTGTCTCTGCGGATGCTGTGATGGAACCTTTCCGCGAGACCGTTCGTCTCTTCATCGCGGAAGGTTCGAGCTTGATAGTATCGTCTTTCGCCATCGGAATTCGATATAAAATGCTCCGGATCGAGTCAAGCTTGATGGCGAAGGTGAAGACGAGGGTGGATATTAGGCATGCCGTTCGCCGCTACAGGGACATGAGGATTAGCTGCGAGGTCCGGTTTCCGTCCGGCACCGTTATCACGTCTTAATCAGCAGCCAGGACCGGATTGGGTCTATCCCTTGTCGCGCTATTGGCGACGCTTATTTTGATCTTCGCGTTTCAGGGTAAGCAGATCGTTGCGCAGCCGCTCATCATCGCCATGCTGGCGGTCCCGATTCTGATCCAGGTCTACTTCAACGCCGCGCTCGCCTATTTGCTGAACCGCGCGACGGGCGAGGCGCATTGCATCGCGGGGCCTTCGGCCCTCATTGGCGCCAGCAATTTCTTTGAACTTGCCGTTGCGGCGGCGATTAGCCTATTCGGGTTCAATTCGGGTGCGGCGCTTGCCACCGTGGTTGGCGTGCTGATCGAAGTGCCGGTGATGTTGTCGGTCGTGAGTATCGTGAACGCTTCGAAAGTCTGGTATGAGGCGGGCGCGGCCGTCCGGCGCCGCACGGCCGAGAACCGTTCGGGGCAACCCTCTTCGGGCTCAGCCGGCAGCTATCTTGAAGAGCTGCGCGGGCGCGAGGCTTTAGCGGCGCCCTTCAAATCGCCGGGAGCGCCGCGCTACCGCTGAACGTCGTGGTCCTCGATCTGTTTTACGCCGATCAGGAATGGGCCAAGCTGCGGCGTCCGAGCGCGGAAGCCTTCCTGCGTCATCGCCTCGGCTCACTGTCGAAGGCACTCGGCGAAAAGGCCTTTCTCGACGGGGACCGTTTCACGGCAGGCGATCTGATGATGACGACGGTGCTGCGCATCCTGAAACATACCGATTTCGTGAGCGGCGACCCGCGGCTCTCAGCTTACGTCGAACGCTGCACAGCACGGCCAGCATTCGGGCGGGCACTGGACTCGCAGCTCGGGGATTTCCGGGAGGCGGCGTGAGCCCTGCCTATCGGATTACATCGAGACGACAGCTCATACACTTGTAACCTCGCCTGGAGTCGCCGCATGTTTGCCCACACGCCTCTGAAAGCCGTCTGCACCTGCGGCGGCGTTGTGCTCGAATTAAATGGGGCTCCGATTACGAGCCTCGTCTGCTACTGCAACGACTGCCAGGCGGGAGCCAGCCAGATTGAGGCGCTCCCAGGCGCCCCGCTCGCGCAGACCCCGGACGGCGGAACGGCCTATGTAGTCTATCGCAAGGACCGTGTGCAGAACATCAAAGGGGCTAATCTTCTGAAGGCCCTGAAGCTCCGTCCTGCTTCTCCCACCAATCGCGTGATCGCATCCTGCTGCAACGCTGCGATGTTCCTGAACTTCGACGACGGCAAGCATTGGGTCGATATCTACCGGGAGCGGGTCGGCGCGAGTGCGCCGCCGCTACAAATGCGCGTCTGCACGAAATTCGCGCCGATAGGCGGAAGCGTCCCCGCCGATGTGCCGGGTTACGCTGGCTATGCGATCCCGTTCCTCGCAAAACTCATCGGTGCGAAATTGGCGATGCTCTCAGGCCGCTAGTGCTCTTCGACCTCTAAACGACAACGCCTTTCTCGGCGACATTCTGCACTTTTGATGGAAGTCCGGTGCCGGAGGTGAAGCAGCCTATATATGCTCAACTTGAAACTTACCGGTTTCGACCCGATGCAGCCGAACTGAAGTAGATAGTTTATTATATCTAACCGGCGGTATAGGCCGGCTGCGGACCAAGCGGTCTAAAAAACTTTGTTAGATCGGCACGCCCGCTTTTGGATCCCTTTGCGGGCTATCATGGGTTGAGCTTCCGACGGTGAAGGTGGGCCAACAAGAGACATTTGATATACGATCTCGGATCACCATATCGAGCGGGAGATTTGCATTAAGCCTTTTGAACGCCTCGCCTGGAAGCCTGAGTTTTGAGGTCGCCTCCAGCTCGGGAAGCCTGCGCTAGGTCCAACGCCGTTCAGCAGATTTAGCTTTCGAGCGCCATCGCAGGTGGGTGACTGTCGAAATCGGAAAGTAGTTTGTTGGCTGCGAGGCGCCGTTGCAAAGAACCCGCCTAATCGGGGCGTAGGTGATCGAGGTATCGTTCGACAATGAGCCACACATTGGTTGGGCCCGCCAAGCCGATCACAATATACGTCGACGCCGACGCTTGCCCGGTAAAGGCAGAAATCTATCGGGTAGCTGAGCGGTACTCAATCAAAGTCTATGTCGTTTGCAATAGTGTCATGGCGGTTCCCAGAACGCCATTGATCGAGCGTGTTTCCGTCGGTGGCACCCCAGATGCCGCGGACGATTGGATCGCTCAAAGGGTCTCACGCGGCGCCATCGTCATCACCACCGATGTCCCGCTCGCACACCGTTGCGTAAAAGCCGGGGCGGACGTCATCGCGCCCACCGGGCGTACTTTCGCGGAAGCGTCCATAGGCATGACGCTCGCCGTACGCGATCTGATGGCGGATCTGCGATCAGCAGGGCAAATCGGTGGTGGTCCGAAGCCTTTCCAGCAGCGTGACCGGGCCAATTTCTTATGCGCCCTCGATCTCGCCGTTGTCCGGCTGAAGCGCGACGGCTTTGCCGCTTAGACAGAGGCATTTCCACCGCCTTGCGAGAGGCGGTCTTTTTTAGTTTTTTTGTGCGCCAGACAAGATTTTTGGCCTTTTTTTGCGCGGCAATCCAGGTGTTTTCCGCATCCTTTTCTTCGCTCCGGTGCGGAAGGTCTGCTCCAAATCAGCAAGCTGTTCCGGCCGCCCGTTCACGCACGTGATCGTGATGGAATCGTGTCGCCGTCCGGCTCTGGCGAGAGCTTGGCTAAACCTTTGAGCGGACTCCGCGCTAAGCTCAAACCTGCTCTCGGTTTCGAAGATCTTGATGGCGCCGATGTCGCGTTTGGTGACGCCGCCTGCCTTACAGATTAGCGGCAAAATCCATCGCGGCTCGGCGCGCTGCTTGCGTCCAACCGAAAGCTTGAACCATACGCCGCCCTCAAAATCGCTCCGCGGTGCCTCAACTCTTTTGACATCTCCTGCGGTATCCACGCACTCTTCGGGTGCCGGGCGGCTGACCTGATTTTGCCGGAAGAACGCGGCCGCGATTTGCTCCGGGCTTTTTGTGGCCAGCAATTCTTGGGCGAAGCTAAGCTCCTCGACGCTCAGCTCGCCGGTGAGCGCAGGGTCCTTCAGAAGCCGCTCCCGGTCGCGCTGGAGGATAGTCTCGGCGGTCGGGACCGGCATGCAGGAGGCTTTGATACCCGCAAGCGTCAAAAGCCTTTCGATGGTCCTGCGTTTACTATAGGGCGTGATAATAACGCTAACGCCGCTTCGCCCTGCGCGGCCCGTACGGCCGCTTCGATGCAGAAGCGCTTCGTTGTTCTTCGGCAAATCGGCGTGGATCACAAGATCGAGGTTCGGCAAATCGATGCCGCGCGAAGCTACGTCGGTCGCAACGCAAATCCGCGCGCGTCCGTCCCGCATCGCCTGGAGTGCCCGCGTCCGCTCCGCTTGGCTAAGTTCGCCCGATAGCGCAACGGGCATGAACCCGCGATTCGCAAGCCGGCTCGCGAGATGTTTCACGCCTTCGCGGGTCGCGCAAAAGACCAGCGTGCTTTCCGCCTCAAAGAAGCGCAGGACATTGATGACGGCTTTTTCCCGTTCTGCCGCTGCCACTGAAATTAAGCGATAATCGATATCGGCGTGCTGCTTTGTCCCTTGATTGGCGGAAATCCGGATCGCGTTCTTCTGAAAACGCTTCGCAAGGGTTGCAATCGGTTTCGGTACCGTCGCGGAGAACATAAGGGTACGGCGCTCCGGCGGGGCCGCGCTAAGAATGAATTCGAGGTCCTCGCGGAAACCGAGGTCGAGCATTTCGTCGGCCTCGTCGAGAATCAAAGCGCGCACCGAGCTCATATCGAGCGAACCCCGCGTGATGTGATCGCGAAGACGCCCTGGCGTTCCAACGACGATATGGGCGCCGTCAGCAAGCGCGCGGCGTTCCTGGCGCATGTCCATGCCTCCGACGCAGGCTGCCATTTTAGCCCCGGCGCTCAAGTAGAGCCATGCGAGTTCAAGGCGCACCTGAACCGCCAACTCGCGCGTCGGGGCAACCACCACAGCGAGAGGATCGGAGCTTGCCGGGAAGCGGCCTTCCCCTTCGAGCAGGGTCGAGGCTATGGCAAGGCCAAATGCGACCGTTTTGCCCGATCCCGTCTGCGCGGACACAAGCAGGTCAGCCTCACCGATATCCGGCGCAAGGACAGCGCGCTGCACTTCGGTCAGCGTCGTATACCCCTTTTTTTCAAGCGCCTCCGCGAATAAGGGAGGCACCCCATCAATGACCGGCATGGGAAGCGCCTTCATTTCCAGGTTTAGACAGCGGCAAGACGATATAGGTCAACCCTCAGCGTAAAATGACGGCAATAAATTTCGCTGATTCATAACAGGCTGGCGGCTTTATTGGTGGTGAATCCCTTCTTTTTTCGAAGGTTGCAATTTCGACCCTGCAGGCGCAAGAGCTTGCCGGTACGGCGAATGAGGCAGCCAAAAAAACGAAGCCGTAGCCGGCAGCGCCGGCAGGCTGATCAACCTCGTCTCATTGCCCGTTTACTGCCGCCTAGCCTTCATCAGTGGAAGTATCTGTAATTGCTTCGAAATGCCGTTCCGGGCCATCAACAGACTTCGACAGAAAAGCTCTGGAAAAGCCGGTGCATGGCGGCAACACAACTTGCGCGCTGGCTGCACCATCTTCCCGGATATCAGGCGCTTGGCGGATTCTCTTCGGGAGCGGTGGCGCAGTATTTCATGGTCCACAAAAACTGGCGACAATCCGCCTCCGGCGGGACACCTCAGCTGCGCATTTGTCCTATCTTATACTATGCGTCCGAACAGGCCATGGCCTGATTTGGACGAGGTATGCAAGGATAAATCTAAGAGCGCTTTTCTTTCTGGTGCACCCCTTGACCCGGTCTACCCTCCGAGCAATGCAATTATTTGGTGCTGTCTGCAGGTGAGACAAAGATCCTTCCGCTCGGACCCGTTCCGCTTATCTGCACCACACAATCCTCTTTGATTTCAATGTAATGGGGTGTGTTCTTTGGTTCAGTGTAAAAGCTGCCAGCTGGTAGGATTTTTAGATGTTCGGGGTCGAACTTCTCGCCATAACCGGTTGCGAAGACTCCCGACAGGATCGTGACCTCACGGGAATCGGGATGGCTATGCGGTGCAATCTTGAGGCCTTTTGGAAATTTCAGGCGCATCGTGTACGGCCCTGCCTTGGCCGGATCACCCACCAAAATGACCTGCTGCATTCCTGGCGCTGAGAGTGCGCTTTGCGGCGTCCAATGCATCTCCGCTTGGGTTACGGCAACGACAGCAGGGCTCTGCTCCGTTGCAACGGCATCGAACACTAAGCCGGAGGCCATAAGTGCTATTCCAATTCCAAGCCAAGGACAAGCTTGAGAAATCCATGACATCATTTGCGGAAGGTCTCCACTGCATAGGAGTTTCATGGAGATTTCTAAGCTCTGGATTGCACCTGAGCAAAGCCACAAATCAGCGTGTTGCTCGTGAAGCAGACGCGCGTGATTTTTGTGCCACACGTCTCAGATGGGTCAAGGGCGGTATTGTTTTGGCCTTTTCGGAGAAGACAGCATTAGGGTCCCGAAGCGGACTTTGCACGCTTGGGATCGCGAGAAACCCAGCACAGCCGCTTTCGACCCACTGCCAAAACAGAATAGATACTGTGTTAGACCACGAATTTTGCTAGCCAGAACCGTGGCTTAAGGCCTGGTGCGGACCTTTCGCTTCCTGGCTGGAACGTCTCATAGTAAGGGTGAAGCGGGATTAGCGGCCGCGCGGCTATGCCTTGAGCTGTCGCTTCGAGACCTTTAAGAACGACGCGATGTTTCTCTCGAGGCTGACCCCCGAAATGAATTCTCTAATGCAAACGCGTTTGTGTTCCGTGGATGATAGCACTGCCTGTTAAGGAGCGCACTGCAGCTCGTAAGTAGATTCCGAGTCTCGACCTTAAGCTTCCAATCTTTGAAGGTTTGTCAAGGATTGGCAAGGCACAGCACCCTCGTGGCAGATAGCATCGCCGGCGGGTGCGCTTGCTCGATCTATCCAGGTTAGTGCATCGCATGTAAGCAAAAGCGCTATTCAGGATGCAAAGAGCCATAATAATCTGCAAAGGAGTGTATCTATGAAGGGTTTTATCGCCGCCGCCGTCGGCGCCACGTGGGCCTTGGCGTTGACTGCAACTGCAGCATCGGCCGACGTTGCTTGCAATCGCGAAGGTGACTGCTGGCACGCGAAAGAGCGGCATAATTACCACCCCGATTTCGGGGTTACAGTACATCCCGACAATTGGAAATGGGGTAATAACGAGCGTGACAGGTTTCGCTGGCGGGAGCACGAAGGGCGCGGCTATTGGCACCAAGGCAGCTGGATTGAATTCCAATAGCCATTCGCAGTGGTCGCCTGCACACGAGCACCCATAATACTCACGCAGCGATATTGGGCTCCGGCATGAAATAATCCTTCGTATGTGCTTGCCTCGCCGCAGCATCAGCTACCGCTAACTTGTTTGCATGATTGCCTCGCAAGGGCAGGCGAAAGGTCGAGGTGTGTCGCCTGCCAACATCTGCGCCGATGCCTACCGGCAACTCAACGTGAGCGTGTTCCGTCGACCAAGCTTGCTTTGGCTTTTCCTATCTCCGAGAATCTGCGCAAGCTTTGCAAGTCGCGCCTGAACCTGACGCTTCTCACCGCAACGGAGAGCCTAAAATGACCACTGCCTTGCAAATCCTCATCGTTGTGACACTTATCGGCATTATTGCCGGGTTGGCTGTTACTCGCTACGGGCGTGGCTGGTTTGGGACCCGCGCCAGCGACCTCACCGCGGCCCTGGTCGGCATCGCGGGAGCCTTTCTTGGCTTTCATGTTGGCGTTGCGGCGGGACTTACTCCTGTGCCGGTCGCCGACTATCTCGTCGCAATCGTGGGAGCGTTAATCACCCTTTGGGCGTGGCGAAATCGCTAACTTGTTATACCCGCTTCGTTTCAGTATTTCCGGTGCTTTGGGGGTAACCGGCTGAGCCCTAAAATTCAGCCCATGACCGCAGTCGCCCTGACCTTCCGCTAACGAATTATATATTTAATTAAAAACGAAAAAGGCAGGCTGAAACAGCTGGTTGAGGCCGGTTGCAGACAATCTCCGGCAAAAAGGGCTTGGTCCGCAGCTGAGGGACGAGCGGAAGTGCATTTCAAGTCAGCGACTTACTCAGCGCCGGCCCATAACCGGAAATGAATGACGATCGCCTCCATGCCTGCGATAGGCCCGGCTGGCTGCCCTCTGACATCGGGAGCTGGATCAAGAGGTGCGGGCCTGCCCCTGTGGGGGCACAGGCGGGGAGGGGTGCCTGATGAGTTCAGAATACGAAGAAGTCGCACCTAGCGACCGCCGGGCCACGGCATGATTGGCACCGTAGAAATCGAGTTTTGCGGGGAGCCTTCGATCAGCTTATCGCTGATTGCGACATAGACGAGCGTATTGCGCTTCTTATCGATCATCCGGAACACATTGGTGTGCTTGAAAAACACCGAGGTATGCTCGGCAAACACCCTTTCGTTCTGGGCGAGCTTGTCGAGCTCGGCCGTGATTGGCGCTATCTGCCGGCAGGCGATCGAAAAGCGGCTCGGATCTTCAGCGAGACCGATGGAGCCACCCAGGCCGCCGGTGCGAGCCTGGCTGATGTGACAAGCCACACCTGGTACCTTTGGATCGTCAAAAGCGCTAACGCAAACCTTGTCGTTTTTGCCTATGAAGCGGAAGGTAGTGCTCACGCAGGAGATGTCATCAGCGTGAGCCCCCGAAGTCCAACCGATCAACGCAAGGGCTACGACGGCATATACTCTCATGGGTATCCTCTTCTGGACAGTGCGGCGCACTCAGTCACTAACAACGTTGGCGCATCCAGCCCAACACAAATCCTGCCCTTTGGCCACGCGCGACTTGGTTGCGGGTTACTAAATATGCGGCAGAATTAGAGATGGGGCATGCATAAAAGCTCGTTACCAGGCGCTGTTGGTCTTTCTTTTGTTAACTTCAACAAGTTTAGCGTCTCCGGGACGGACCGCCAATCAAGCGCCGGGCGACTTTGTCGCGGACTGCAATTGCGACGATGCCAATCGAAAGATCATCGCCTGTAACGCACTCATCGACAATGAGGCTCTTATCGAGCGGTAATGTGCGAGCGCCTTCGAGCTTTCAATAGCGGGATCTGTCGACCTTTTCGGGCAGGTCCGCTCTTTCAAGGTCAAGCCGACATTTTTTTTTTGAAAACTGCGTTCAGTCCAGCGTCGGGCCAATAGGCGACATGGCCTGTGATATTGGTCCCCGCCAGCTCAGTGATTCGATCGTTGCTTGAAAAAAAAGGGAGGTTACAACCTCCCTTAAAGCCTCCCTCATTTTACCCGCCAAAGCCGACCCCCGCCCTTGGGGGTTTGTTCTTGCTTCAGAGGCGATCGGACACGCTTCCTCAGTTCTCTTATGCCCCTATTTTGCGTCGAATCTTATATCGGGTTTGAGACCGCTTGTCTCAATAAGGCTAATTGCTTGGTATTGCAGTTCATTCCTCAGCTAGGATTGGATTTTTCGATAACAAACGCGGCGGGTAAACGTAAAAGCCTATCCGTCCGGCAGCGTGATCGTCTTACCCGGCTTTTATCGAGGCAAAATCGGGCGAGTAAATCCCGCAAGTGACGGCAGTCGCGCCACTCGGTCCGGAATACATCAAAATGAAAGACGATCAGGGTGGCCTGCCCCATCGAAGTGATCCGAGTTGAATGTTAGACTCGGCGGGTTTCTGGTGGCGCTCATGCCGCCAGGCCCTGACCGTAAGGCGGCATGAGCGCCGTTGGCAAGATTGTTCTTGGCGCCGGCGGGCGATAGCCCAGAGACGAGTGCGGACGCTGGGTGTTGTAATGACGCCGCCACGATTCGATCAGGATTTTCGCCTCCTTCATCGTGTAGAAGATCTCGCGGGCGAGAAGCTCATCGCGAAGTTTCGAGTTGAAGCTCTCGCAATAGCCGTTTTCCCATGGGCTGCCAGGTTCGATGTAGAGCGTCTGCACGCCGAGCCGTTCGAGCCATCCGCGTAGCGCCTTCTCGACAAATTCAGGACCATTGTCCGAACGGATGTGTTCCGGCGGCCCGTGAAGGAGAAAGAGATCGGCAAGCGTTTCGAGAACGATCCGGGCGTTGAGCTTGCGCTCGACCCGGATCGCCAGGCATTCACGCGTGAACTCATCGATGACGCACAGCATGCGGAACGGCTTGCCGTCATGGGTGCGGTCCATCACAAAATCATAACTCCAGACGTGACCTGAATGTTGAGAGCGCAGCCGTACGCATGATCCGTCATTGAGCCACAGACGTCCCCGTTTTGGCTGTTTCTGGGGGACTTTCAGCCCTTCGCGCCGCCAGATCCGATAGACCCTTTTCTCGTTCACATGCCAGCCGTCTCGCCGGAGCAGGGCGGTGATGCGGCGATAGCCATAGCGGCCGAACTGTTCGGCAAGGACGATGAGGGCTCTGGTGAGCGCCTTCTCTCCCTGCCGGCCGCGCGGTTTCTTGCGTTGGGTCGACCGGTGCTGACCAAGCGTCTCGCAGGCCCAGCGCTCTGACACGCCCATCTCTGCAACAACTCGGTCAACACAGGCCCGGCGGCGCGAAGGGCTTAGAAGTTTCCCTTTGCGGCTTCAGCTAAAATCAGCTTGTCGAGGGTGAGATCGGAGACCGCCCTGCGCAGTCGCTGGTTCTCTTTCTCCAGCTCCTTCAGCCGGCGGGCCTGATCAACGCCCATCCCGCCATATTCGCGGCGCCACCTATAGTAAGTCTGCTCGGTTACGCCGATCGCACGAACCGCCTGGCCTGCCGTCTCGCCACGGCTCAGGCGGACCTCTACTTCACGCAGCTTGGCAATGATCTCTTCCGGGTTGGCTCGTTTCGCCATCTCTCAGCTCCATTTGCGAAGCCGAGACTAACCAATTCACCAGACCACTTTCCGGGTAGCAGACCAAGGGCATATGACTTAGAGGAAGCGACGATTTGAAGGAGCGGCTGTTGAGAGGGAAAATTCCCGGCAAAATATCGAAGCCGGCAATGATCATCGACAAGATCGAGGTTTGCCTCGGCCTGCCTGCCGGTCCGTTATTACGCAGTGCAAAGCGCGTTCGCAATGTGATCTTAAACCTGGACGCGGCGCCCCGCGTTCAACATACTGAATAAAAATAGACCAATGTGGAGGATGGGCATGAGCCGCGGCAGCGAACTCAGGCAGCTCATGGGCCAGGGCGGCATGATTGCTGCACCGGGCGCTTACGACTGTATCACGGCCCGAACGATCGAGCAGGCAGGCTTCCACGCCGTTTACATGACAGGGGCGGGAACGGCGGCCATGCTCGGATATCCGGATTATGGATTGCTGACCATGTCCGAGATGGCGGACAATGCTGGGCGCATCGCCGCCGCCGTCACCGTTCCCGTTATCGCGGACGCCGATACGGGATACGGCAACGAGCTGAACGTCACGAGAACCGTCCACGAATATGAGCGCCGCGGCGTGGCCGGCCTCCATATCGAGGATCAAGGCTTCCCGAAAAAATGCGGCCATCTCGATAACAAGACCATCATTCCGGCAGGCGAATATATCGCAAAAATCCGCGCTGCCGTGGCCGCCCGGCGCGATCCCACCTTTCTAATCATTGCGCGGACGGATTCGCGTTCGCTTCTTGGGTTCGAGGAAGCGGTCCGTCGAATGAACGCCGCCTTGGATGCCGGCGCCGATATGGCTTTCCTTGAAGCTCCGCAGACCATGGAGGAAGCGACCGCGGTCCCGCGGCTGGTGCACGGGGGCCCTGCCTTCTCAACATTGTTTGGCGTGGCAAGACACCTGACGTCTCGTTGGAGGAAGCAGAGAATGCGGGATACAAGCTCGCGATCCTGCCCGGCCTCCTCTTCAAGGCAGTGATTGGCACATGTGACGCCATGCTCAAGCAGCTTCGCCAGAGCGGAAGGCACCCGGCGCTGGACAGTGGCATGACGGTGCAAGACGTTTTCCGGCGCATGGGCTCCGGCGAATGGGATGCCGTCAGCGAAAAGTTCGGACCACGCGAAACGCCTGCAAAAGCGGCCGAGTGAGCGGGAGCGATTATGGCCGCTCCGGCGACGCTGTTCGACAAGATCTGGTCTGCGCATGCCGTTCATACGCGGGTTGACGGCACAACCCTTCTCTATGTGGATCGCCATCTCGTTCATGATGGGTCTAGCAACGCCTTCCGGGGGCTGAAGGCTAGGGGGCTTCCCGTTCGCAGGCCGGATCGCACCTTCGCCACGCCCGATCATTATGTCTCCACGCTCGGCCGCACGCTTGCCTCTATAAGCGAGACCCATCGCCGCGGCATGGTCGAGGACCTTGAGTTGCATTCCCGTTCGGCCGGCATTTCCTTGTTCAGTCTGGATGACCCGCGCCAGGGGATTGTTCACGTGGTTGGGCCGGAGCAGGGGTTGAGCCAGCCCGGCATGGTGATCGTCTGTGGCGATAGCCACACTTCCACGCATGGTGCGGTTGGCGCACTTGCTTTCGGCGTAGGGGCCTCGGAAGTCACGCATGTGCTGGCGACGCAGACCCTTTGGCAGAAGAAGCCGAAGAATATGCGCGTAAGGGTCGACGGAGCTCTAGCTCCCGGCGTTCATGCCAAGGACGTGATCCTTGCCATTATTGCGAAGATCGGGGCTGGCGGAGGTACGGGCCATGTCATCGAATATGCGGGCTCTGCAATTCGAAGCCTCACGATCGAGGGACGATTGACCGTTTGCAATATGTCGATCGAGGCGGGTGCGCGTGCAGGCATGGTGGCCCCTGACGAAACCACTTTCAGCTATTTGAATGACAGGCCTTATGCGCCGAAAGAGGCTGCATGGGATGAGGCGCTACAATATTGGCAGATGCTGCCCTCAGAAGCGGATGCGAGGTTCGACAAGGAAGTCTCGCTAAACGCAGCGGACATCGCGCCAATGGTCACCTGGGGGACAAGCCCCGAGCATGCCTCACCTGTCACCGGCGCCGTGCCGGACCCGTCCAGCGAAGCAGATCCTGCGCGCCGCGAGACAATAGAGGCCGCTCTAGCCTATATGGCTCTAATGCCTGGAACGCGATTTGCGGAGATAGGTGTGGACCGTGCATTCATTGGCTCTTGCACCAACAGCCGCATCGAGGATTTGCGCGTGGCGGCAAGCGTCGCCACGGGGCGGAAAGCTGTCATTCCCGCCATGGTTGTGCCGGGCTCCCGTTTGGTGAAGGCTCAAGCCGAAGCAGAGGGGTTGGATAAGATCTTTACGGCAGCAGGATTTGAATGGCGTGAATCGGGCTGTTCGATGTGCGTGGGCATGAACGGGGATTTGGTAGCTCCAGGGCAGCGCTGCGCTTCGACATCCAACCGGAACTTTGCTGGGCGGCAAGGAAAGGGAGCGCGGACGCATCTTGTCAGCCCCGCCATGGCAGCCGCAGCAGCAGTCACCGGCAGGCTCACAGATGTGCGCCAGCTCATTGCGGGGGCCTAAGATGGAGCCGTTCAAGCCCATCCATGCCCTGGCGGTGCCGCTTCCGGTTGCCAATGTGGATACGGATCAGATCGTTCCGGCTCGCTTTCTTTGGCGCAAACGCGGTGACGGATGGGCCGGCTTTCTCTTTCATGATCTCAGGTTCAATGAGGATGGGACACCGAAGCTGGGATTCGTTCTCAATCGGCCCGAATCTCAAGGCGCGCGCATCCTTATCGCGGACCGCAATTTCGGGTGCGGCTCTTCCAGGGAGCATGCCGTCTGGGCGCTGTTCGAGTGGGGCATTCGCGCAATTGTGGCGCCAAGTTTCGGCGATATCTTCTACAACAATTGCTGCCAGAACGGCCTGCTGCCCATCGAGCTCGCGCCGGACGTAGTAGCTGCGCTTCTCGAGACTTTGCAACAGAAACCGGGGACCATGCTCGGCGTGGACCTTGAGGCACAGATGCTTGAGGCACCGGAGGGACAGAAGTACCGGTTCGAGATAGATCCGTTTCAAAAGGATGCTTGCTGGCCGGTACCGATAAAATCGGCTTCACGCTGCGACTGCAAGACGAGATCACGAAATTCGAAAACAGCTACGGCGAATCCGCATCCTGGCTGTGATTCAGCGCGTAATCAAAGACTCTAACGCGGCAGGCGATACCCGCTTCCACCCTTCCGATCGAAAACCAAAAGAAGACTATTCGCGGCCACAGCAAAGACTACCACGATTACGATCACCGCCGTCGTCAGCGGCACGTTGTTGAGGCTGATTCCATTGATGATGAGAAAGCCGAGACCGCGCTGCGAGGCGAACATTTCGCCTATGAGGACGCCGAGCAGCGTGAGTGAAAAGCCCGTCCGTACCCCGGTCAGCAGTTCAGGAACCACCGCGGGCATCAACACGGACACGATTGTCTGCACTTGGGTGAGGTGCAAAACGCGCGCGGTGCGCAGCAGCACCTGATTGATATTCTTCACACCGCTGAGAGTGAAAAGGATGATCGGGATCACGCCATGAATCACGCCAAAGGCAATCTTCGCCGGCAGGCCCAGACCGAAGATCAAAAGTATCAGCGGATAGAGCGTGATTTTGGGAATTGTATAAATCGAGGTGAGAATGGGTTCGGCAACATCGCCTGCAAAGCGCTGCAAGCCAAGTAAAAGGCCGAGCGTAACTCCCAAAGCAATCGAGATTGCAACGGCGTAGGCGAATGCGGTGACCGTCGCCTCCACGTTGTTCCAAAAGGCTTGAGTTTGGACAAGGCCGTATCCGTAAGCGAGCGTATCGAGGGGCGACGAGATCGCCGACTCGCCTGCATATTCGTAGGCCGACTGCCATAATAGAATCGCAAGGCCGGTTGCTATCGCGCCATCGATGACGGCGCTGCCGCTGCGCGCTTTTCGTTGCGACCGCGGCCTCATCGCTGACCACGGCGCTTCAGGAGGCGCTGCTCCCACCAATGCAGCACCCCATTCAGAGTTGCTGAAACAGTCAGCACGAAGAGCATGGAAGCGTACATCGCGGTATTATCGAAATTGTTATAGGCATACGCGATCGAATAGCCGAGACCTGCGCCGGACAGAATAAATTCCCCGGCGATGACGCCAATGAAAGCGTAGGCTAGCGCGAGCTTCAACCCCGTGAATAGATATGGCGCGGCCGCGGGCAGCGTGATCAATCTCACTGTCGCGATTGGGCCAAGACGCATTATCTTGGCTGTTTTCAGCAACGAATGTGGAACCCGGTCGAGTCCATTCAACGTGCTCATAACCATGGCCGCGGCGGCGAACACAAAACCGATCGCGATGAGTGGAAGTTTGTTCAGACCAAAAAGTGCAACAAGCAAAGGATAGAAAACAAAAAACGGAATGGAATAGTAGGACGCGAGCAGGGGATCCACAGCGCGACGAAGCCTTGGAGAGGCATGGATCAAGACCCCGGCTGCAAAGCCAACGGACACCGCCAAGAGGAAGGCTGCGGCCACTGACGAGAATGTTTGAATGATGCTGTCTGTCATTCCGCCTGAAATCAGCAAATCAGCAAGCGCTGCTGCCATCTGGCTTGGTGGAATTAATGTCAGCGGATTTATCGCATGACTGCGGCAGAGCCATTCGAGAAGCAGGATGGAGCCTGCGATAAACGCGATCCTAACCCAGGCGACTGAAGTTTCCCTGCTCATTTTGCCAGACTGCCAGCGCCAATCGCTTTGAGGGATTCCTCCCGCAAGAGTGACCACAGACGCGCGGTGATTGCTCCAAACGCCGTGCCGGCGACGATGCGGCTATCGCGCTCGCGCGGCCAACCCGTGGTAAGGATTTCAATCAGCCGTCCGGGCCGCGCCGACATAACCCCGATGCGGTCGGAAAGCATGGCTGCTTCGTCGAGCGAATGCGTGATCAGCATAATTGTCGCGCCCGTCTCGCGCCAGAGCCGGAGCAGTTCATCGCCCATAAGCAGTCTTGTTTGCTGATCCAGGGAACCAAAGGGTTCATCGAGCAGGATCAGCCGCGGCTGCATGACGAGCGTGCGGGCGATGCACATGCGCTGGCGCATACCTCCCGAGAGCTGCGCGGGCCGCGCGTTCGCGAAGTCCTTCAGGCCCATGAACGCAATCGCATAATCGACGCGCTTTTTGATTTCCACCTTCCTGATCCCGGCGCGCTTCAAACCGAAGGCGACATTATCCCAGACGCTCAGCCAGGAAAATGAAGCGTCCTCTTGGAAAACTACGCCAATGCCGTCCGGCACCCCCCGCAGAAGCTTTCCCTCGAAAGTAATTGTCCCCGCGGTCGGCATGCTCAATCCAGCCATCAAATCGAGAAGGGTGGATTTGCCACAGCCGGACGGACCAACGACCGCGAAAAACTCGCCATGCCTTAGATCCAAGTCTATTGGCCCAAGAGCATGTACGGGCATTTCGCCGGAATAGACGCGGGTAACTCCGCTAAGGCTGGCGTGAACGCCGGCTTCGCCAGCGTTGCCATTCGCTTCCATGGGCCGGGATTGCACCGCGGCCACTGTCATCGTGCAGGCTGCAAATCAGGCGGGAGAAACGAAGCATCCGTAAGCTTGTTCCAGTCCGGCGGCGCCTTCAGCGTTCCGACCAGCACCATGCCCTCCGCCATCCGGTCCATGGCGCTGTGGTTTAGACGCCCATCGCCCCAGAACCCCATCTCGATGAAGTGCCTGATGACCTGGCGATAGAGCTGAACGTCGCCATTGTAGGCCTTGGCCATGATTTCAGCCGTCTCATCGGGGTGCGCGTGGATGTACTCAACGCCTTCGCGGCGCGCGGCTATGATGGCGCGGATCTTATCGCCGCCGCTTGCGGCAAAATCCATCGTCGTGATACCAACGGTTTGCGTCATTTTGGGCCCAACGCAATCCTTGGCCCAAAAAACCGGCTTGACCGTATTCGTCTTTGCGGACCAAAGGGGCTCGCCCATCATGCCTGCGTCGACGGCGCGATTAATCACTGCAGCATACATGGCGCCCGTGTCCCCGGCTGGCAGCAATTTCAAGTCCGAGCTACTCATGGCCGCCGACTTCAAGCACATGAGAACGAGCATGTTGGTCACCGAACCAGGTGAGGTGAAGGCCACCTTCTTGCCGGCCAGATCCTTGATCGAATTGAATGGCGAGTCAGGCTGAGTGACCCATACGATGTCGGCGATGCTCTCGGCGCCGCCGTTAATTATCTTCAAGGGCTGACCGGAGTTAATTGCCAGGATAGCGGCAGGCAGCGCGACTTCGCCGTAGGGCAGATCGCCCGCTAGCGTATTGCGAACGGATGTGCCACCGCCCGCCGACGTCAGAAACCCCGTGATATCCAAGCCGCGATTTTTGAAAAAGCCCTTCACACGGGCCACCTCGTATGGCGCGCCGTAGAATTGGGCACCCCAATGCGTCACTGTAATTGTCTCTGCATGGGTTTGAATGGCGCCAAAAGATGCGGTGAGCGCGACGGCCGCTGCGGCGATCCGGTCCAACCGGAGGCCACCAAACAAATTCAACATGGACGCATTCCTCCGATTAATTCTTGCCGGCGTTCTCGAAGCGGATACGCTCTTATTAACCATGCGATTTTACGGAGACCGCGGATGAAAGCAACGGCGGCGTTGAAGAAACTCGCCGAAAGGCATGAGGCGGTCCAGGTTCCAGGTGCAGCCAACGCGCTTTTCGCCCGTCTGATCGAAGACCTTGGCTTCGAGGCCGTCTACGTAACCGGGGCCGGCATTGCTAATATGCATCTCGGCGCGCCGGATATCGGCCTGACGACCCTGACCGAAGTCGCCGGAACGGTTGCAGCTATCGCCGATGCTGTTGCGATCCCTCTTATCGTGGACGCGGATACCGGCTTTGGCAATGCCATCAACGTCAGCCGAACGGTGCGACTTCTGGAACGGAGTGGCGCTTCCGGGATACAATTGGAAGATCAGGTTTCGCCGAAGAAATGCGGCCACTTCACCGGAAAGCAAGTGATCCCGCTGCCAGAAATGATCCAGAAATTAAAGGCGGCAACTGACGCGCGGCGTGATCCGGACCTGCAAATCATCGCACGCACCGATGCGCGCGCCGTTGAGGGACTCGACCGGGCCCTGGAACGCGCCCACGCTTTTGAGCAATCCGGTGCCGACATCATTTTCATCGAGGCTCCGGCCAGCACTACTGAACTCGAAAGAATAGCTCGCGAAGTCGCGTCGCCGCAAATTGTGAACATCGTCTGGGGCGGCATGATCCCCGATCCCGGCCGGGAAGAACTGAAGCGAATGCGTTTCTCGATAGCCCTGTACGCCAACGCCGCGCTGCAGGCTGCGCTGAAAGGGGCGGGCGATGTCCTATCAGCGCTTAAGCGTGAGGGTTCGCTGAACTCTGTATCCAGCATATTGGCTACATTCGAAGAGCGGCAACGCGTCGTCGCGAAAGACCAGTGGGATGCCTTGAAAGCGAAGTACGGGGCAGATTAGCCGCGGGTTAGGCTTAAATCGCTAGTCCACTATTTGTGTCTGAGAACAGCCTTCCGAACCGTTCTCGGACGCATCTCGAACCGATCTCCTGCGCACGAAATAGGGAAATTCGCATTTGGGCAGCAGAGGCAGCTGACCAGCTCCCCTTAAATGCTCTTGGTTTTCAATTGCGGTCCGTTCGCCGAGAATGCGAGACGGACATAAAGCCAACCCGGTTTTCGGCCATTGCGCGGACCTGAGATGCGCAAGGCGATGAACCGGCTTAGTTCGTGCTACCTGTTAACGGAAGTCGGATCAGGCTGCCGGCAAGGGTTACATCAGCCTTACCACTTCAAACTATAAAGCAGCCTTGCTCTTCCCAAGGCCGAGCTCGTACTTTGGACCAATTGCGGAAATGGCGATCCAACAAGCCAACTGGTCACCTCTACCTATTAAGCGGTAGTCTAGATGAAGCTGGCTGTAAATCCTCCATCCCCCGAACAGTACCTCCGGGCGTAAACGTTGCTATAGCATTGATTCATTTGATATAAATCAATGTTACCTGTTACGAGCACTGTATGCTTCATGCTTTACTGGTTAGGACGCCGCCGCTGATCGCCCCTAGGGTGTTTGCCTCGCGTTGGGCAATTTCGATCACGCACTCCCGCAAGAGTGAAAGCGCGCCTCGACAGGCAACAAGCCACAATGACGCTGAATGGCGCTGCCACAACAAGAGGAAACCAATGTTTCAGCAAGCGATTGAGCAAATCTCCGGTCAAGTCCTGATCCGGGATCGCTACGACAATTTTATTGGCGGCAAATGGGTCGCTCCCGTCGAAGGGCGCTATTTTGATAATCCCAGCCCTATCACCGGTCAAAGGCTTTGCGAGGTCGCTCGCTCCTCCGCCGCCGATATCGAATTGGCGCTCGACGCCGCGCATAAGGCTAAGGATGACTGGGGTAAGACTCCCGTCGCAGAGCGCTCCCTCATCCTTAATAGGATCGCTGACAAACTCGAAGCTAATCTCAAACTGCTCGCTCTCGTGGAAACGCTCGATAACGGCAAGCCTATCCGCAAATCGACCTACGCCGATATGCCACTCGTAGTCGACCATTGGCGTTATTTCGCGAGCGTCGTGCGTGCACAGGAAGGCGGCATTTCCGAGGTCGATCAAGATACCGTTGCCTACCACTATCATGAGCCGCTCGGTGTCGTTGGTCAGATTATCCCCTGGAACTTTCCGATCTTGATGGCGACTTGGAAAATTGCTCCGGCACTTGCCGCAGGAAACTGCGTCGTGCTGAAGCCTGCCGAGCAGACGCCGCTCGGGATGCTTGTCGTTATGGAGCTGATCGCCGGCCTGCTGCCACCGGGTGTCCTCAACGTGGTGAACGGCTTCGGCGCCGAGGCTGGGAAGCCGCTCGCTCAAAACAAGCGGATTGCCAAGATTGCCTTCACCGGTGAGACAACGACGGGGCGGCTTATCATGCAGTACGCATCCGGCAACCTAATCCCGGTAACGCTCGAACTCGGTGGCAAATCGCCAAATATCTTCTTCGCCGACGTTGCAGAAGCCGACGACGAATACTTCGATAAGGTGCTTGAGGGCTTCGCTTTGTTTGCCCTGAACCAAGGCGAAGTCTGCACGTGCCCAAGCCGGGCGCTAGTCCAAGACTCGATTTATGATCGGTTCATGGAAAGGGCCGTCGCCCGCACCAAAAAGATCAAACAAGGCCACCCACTCGATCCCGCAACGATGATTGGCGCGCAGGCTTCCAACGACCAACTGGAGAAAATCCTCTCCTATTTCGACATCGCCAAGCAGGAGGGTGCAAGGGTTCTCACAGGAGGGCAGCGCGCGCACTTGGAAGGTGAACTTGCGCAAGGCTGCTATGTGGAGCCTACGATATTGGAAGGCACCAATAAGATGCGCGTCTTCCAAGAGGAGATCTTCGGGCCCGTGGTATCGGTCACGAAATTCAAAGACGACGAGGAGGCACTCGCCATCGCCAACGAAACTCTGTATGGGCTTGGTGCAGGTGTGTGGACACGAAACGGCAACCGTGCCTATCGTTTTGGCAGGGCGATCCAAGCCGGGCGTGTCTGGACCAATTGCTATCACGCTTATCCAGCTCATGCGGCATTTGGCGGCTACAAACAATCCGGCATCGGGCGCGAGAACCATAAGATGATGCTCGATCACTATCAGCAGACCAAGAACATCCTGGTCAGCTATTCCACTAAGCCCCTCGGCTTCTTCTAAGACGCGGGGGAGACCGGGAAGAAGACGCGAGCGGGAAGTAAAGCTGGCGTCTATGCTCGACGAAGGAGAGAAGAAGGGAAGCCCGGTGATCAATCGCGTTGAAATAACGCCGGCGGCAAGCGAAGCCGTTGAACGGCTCCGCGCTCAATACGGCCCGTTGATTTTCCACCAATCGGGTGGGTGCTGCGATGGGTCCTCACCCATGTGCTATCCGGCCGGCGATTTCCGCGTTGGTCCGCAGGATGTGTTTTTAGGCCAGATCGCGCATTGCGACTTCTACATCGGCGCGGCTCAATTTGACTACTGGAAGCACACTCAGCTCATCATCGATGTGGTTCGGGGTGCGGTGCGGGCTTTTCGCTGGAAGCCCCAGAGGGGCTGCGGTTTCTCACACGCAGCCGGCTCTTTAGTGAAGATCAGTCCAAAGACTTGGAGGCGGCCGGTCCGCCAGAGCGCGGTGATCGGTCATTCACCGAGCAGCGCTAAGGCCTGCCGGTAAGCTGCGCCCCTAAAGTTACCGGCCAAGGTCGCAAGGTTGGACAGTACAGATAGATCTGACGATGGAGGTCAATCAGCAAGTCGGTATCACCCCAGCAATTCAGTATTTCGATCCCCTGAAGAATGCCTAGGTGATACCGGCCGCTCTATTTCCAGAACGGCGAACAGATCAATCTTCTTAAGGCACCGCGAAGAGAAATGGGTTGACGATCTCCAGCCAAAGGTACACGAGCGCAGCCGAGATGGCGAGAATGATAGCGGGATGATCCGGTAAGGGGGTCATGAGCAGGATATTATGCTGCGGAAGCTATCCTCGCTTGCGCGGGCTTGCTCTGGTTTGGCGAGTCTTGCGCAAACAGTCCTGGCTCAATCCCACGCCCTTCCAGAACCATTTCCTGGCGCGCCGGCCTTTTCCTCCTCCCGCTGGGACAGGTTTGCGTGGGCACCGCCCGCACTCGGTAGTGCAGCATTCTAATGCTCTAAGTATCCTTGTTCTTAAGCATTGGTGTTGAAATGAGAATTCATTTGTTCGTTTGCACCTGTTCTCTCTGGCGGCTCACCGGTTGCCTCGCTGAGCGCGCCATGGTCGCGCAGAATGCCCAGCCGAAAATGGCTGGCCAAAGCAAAGAGCAGGTCCTCGCCTGCATAAAGCGAGCGCTCGATAGCCAATAGGAGTGTTGCTTCCGGCGGCGAATACTCATACTTGAGCTTGCTGCGATTTGAAAGGCTGCGTTCAGGTTTCTCTGCCGTATAATTAGCGCATGGCCCTTTGGCAGGCTGGGCAGCAAGGGAATACCCATGGTGAAACCGCCGAAAACGCCCTCGTTCAGCTTGGACAGGCGCAGGGCGCTTGTAACAGGCAGCGGCCGCGGGATTGGTTTCGCGGCCGCTGCAGCCCTCGCCGAGGCCGGAGCACATGTCCTGCTTGCCGCGCGCACGATGGCGGAGATCACTGAGGCCGCATCCGCGATCAAGGGTGCTGGCGGTAGTGCCGAAGCCGTTCAATTGGACGTTACCGATCTTTCTGCGGTTGAGCGTGCCGTCAGCGGCGGCGGCCCATTCGACATTCTCATAAACAATGCCGGCATCAACCGCCCCCGACCGATGATCGAGATCGCCGCGGAAGACTTCGACGCAGTCATGGAGGTGAATGTGCGGGCGGCCTACTTTGTCGCGCAAGCCGTCGCACGACGCAAGATTGCGGCGGGACGCGGCGGCTCCATCATCAACATTTCATCGCAGATGGGGCATGTGGGCGGCCCCAACCGCACCGTCTATTGCGCGTCCAAACATGCCATGGAAGGCATGACCAAAGCGATGGCGTTCGAGCTTGGCCCGCACGGCATTCGGGTCAACACCATTTGTCCCACGTTCGTCGAAACGCCACTGAGCCGATCTTCCCTTGCACAGCCTCAGTTCAGGGAATGGGTCATGAGCAAGATCAAGCTTGGCAGGCTTGCTCAACCCGAAGACATCATGGCAGCCGTTGTCTTTCTCGCCGGCGACGGCTCAGCAATGATTACGGGCTCGGCTTTGATGATCGACGGTGGCTGGACTGCGGGCTAAAATGCCGGCGGGAAAGTGGTGTCACAAGAATGCAACGGGAGTTTCGTCCATGCCTAAACATCTCAAGCGCCCCAGCAATTCAACAAGAAAGGCCGAGGCAGAGGGGCAAGCTCGCGAAACTGTTGCAAGGATCATCGCAGAGGTTGAGGCGCGCGGCGATGCTGCCGTGCTAGAGTATTCCGAAAAGTTCGATAAGGGGTCGCCTGAAAGCTTCTTGCTATCTACAAAGCAGATCCAGGAAGCCATGAACCGCATACCAGAGCGCGACCTGAAAGACATAGAGTTCGCACAGGCGCAAATCAGAAATTTCGCTCAAAAGCAGCTTGCCTGCCTGTCTGAACTCGAGGTTGAAACGCTGCCGGGTGTGGTCCTGGGTCACCGCAATATCCCCGTGAACTCGGTCGGTTCCTACGTCCCAGGCGGCCGCTACCCCATGGTTGCGTCTGCGCATATGAGCGTTGTCACCGCCAAGGTCGCTGGCGTGAAGCGAATCATTACCTCTGCACCTCCGAGCGCAGGCGGCGCGCATCCTGCCACCGTCGCAGCCATGCATATGGGAGGGGCGGACGAGATCATGGTTCTGGGCGGCGTACAGGCGATGGCAGCGATGGCGGTTGGGACCGAGACCATCAAACCCGTCGATATGCTCGTTGGGCCCGGCAACGTCTACGTTGCGGAGGCAAAACGCCAATTGTTCGGACGCGTCGGCATCGATCTCTATGCGGGACCGACGGAGACCCTTCTCATCGCAGATGAGACCGTCGACGGCGAGATTTGCGCTTCCGATCTTCTCGGCCAGGCCGAACATGGTCCGACATCGCCTGCGATCCTCGTGACGATTTCGGATCGGCTCGCAAAAGAGACAATCCGGGAAGTGGAGCGGCTGCTGAAGATCCTACCGACGGCGCAAACAGCGGGGCAGGCATGGGCTGATTTCGGCGAGGTGATCGTTTGCGACTCCTACGAGGAGATGCTTGCGGAAGCAGACAGGATTGCCTCTGAGCATGTCCAGGTGATGACGGATCGCGATATTTGGTTCCGGGACAACATGACCAATTTCGGCTCGATGTTTCTGGGCCCGCGCACCAATGTTGCCTATGGCGACAAGGGTAATTGGGACCAATCACACCCTGCCGACAATGAAGGCGGCGCGCTACACCGGCGGGCTTTGGGTTGGCAAATTCCTGAAAACCTGCACGTGGCAGCAGGTCAATACTGACGAGGCCGCTGCAACCATTGGCCGACACTGTTCCCGATTGTCGTCGCTTGAGGGCTTTGTGGGCCACGCTGAGCAAGCCAATGTTCGCGTGCGGCGCTACGGTGGGCAGAACGTGCCTTACGGGGAGCCCGCATCATAAGCTGCGGTCGGCTGTGTATTTAGGTTAGGTACACGCGCCGCGAGCACGGCCAGGCCTATCGGCTGCCGCGAATTCCCCATGCCGCAAAAAGAGCCGCACCAGGAGGGCTGGAGCGGCTCGAAGGTGACCTTACTCAACTGAAGCCATAACGGCCCATTGCCGGAATTATTCCTGATGCCGACCGCCAAACATCGGCTGCACCTCTAAAAAAGGCCGCTCCAACGTTGCTCTCGATAGTCATGCCATCGGGGGTGTTCTCAGCAGCCGCGCCTTGCTCGTTGGGCTTAAGCGGGATCTCGAAAATCAGATCAGAGGGCTGCTCAAGAACTTGGGGCTTATCATTGGACGGGCCGATGCGGGCGATGCCGGCAGCGTCGTTGCGATCGCTTTTGTTGATCTGTATCTTCAAGGCAGCTTTTGGATGCCGCGCATGGCTGCAAAAAGCCAGCAGGTCGATCGCTTTGCAGGCTTTTCCTGACGAGCCCAGTGAGCTGCGTCAGCTGTTCATGAACGAGCAGTCAAGCGGAAGCCTGGACGTTGCCACCCTGCCAGCGCTGCGCTAGCCTACGCTCTAACCTCGGTGTGCATGAACGCTGATCGAGCCTCGAATTCGGCTAAACGTGAACTGCGCATTTCCAATCGGGTCTTGTGCAGAATTTTCTCTACCCGCTGCCACAGGATCATTCCGTGCACCGGAAAAGCCAGCGCTGCGTCACGGGCAATCGAGTCATCATAGCCGAAAAGCTTTTCGCCGAGCTCGCACCACGCTTCATAGATAGGCGAGTTAGAGTCTTTGAGCCCTCCAAGCGATAATGGCTCGAACTCCGGTGGCGCGAGTGGTTCGATTGCATTCGCGCGCTTGAAGCGATGGACGTGTCTGAGCGACCTGAAAGCGACCAGGTGCAGCCATTCGTGGAGCAGCGTGAGACCAGCAAGACTGCCGAAGCGGCGATCGGGCTTGTAAAGCACCACCAAGCTGAAATTCGTCGCATTGCCGAGCAGAAATGTCTCCGGCCCGATGAGTTTTCGTGCCCAAGGCTGAAGAAACGAAGGCTCGTCACTGAGGTGAAGGCGATGGATGAGACGAAGATCGGGGAGTTGACGCAGGAGGGCCAGGGCTTCAACCGCATTAATGCGATTGTAGCCGGGCGCCTCGGCCGGGATTTCGATCTCAGTCTTGCAGCCAGCAACCCGATAGATCCGCATGAGGATCCGACGCGGCGCCGTGCCATGGCGCAGGAAATCTTTGAGATTGGCGAAATTTGCGGCGCTTGACGATGCCACGAACACTGTCATCTCACGGGCGTATTCGTGCGAAAATCCGTCAGGCGCTGGCGTTGCCGGGTCGAGGGTGCACCGCCGGCCAATCTTGCCGCCGACCCGCGGCATATTGCGTTGGAGAAATCCTAGAAATAGAAGAACCAGGAATAGTGCAATGATGAGAAGCTGAGCTACGGTTGAGATCAGTCCTATCCATTGTTCCAGTGTCATGTGGCTTGCCCAAGCTAGAGATTGCACTAACTACGCGCTTTAATTCAATTAGGCCAGTCGACATGAGTGATCGGCAGCTGCTTGGGACGAGCGTTTGTCAATTTCAATGCGTCCGCTTATCCCCGGACAGCTGAAGGAATTCCTGCAAAGCACGAAATGGCAGTTCGAGCTACAAGCCGTCATGATGCCTTCCGAGGTTTCATGCTTGCTGAAGGCCGGTTGCTGACCATCGGGCCTTCAAGGAGCGTGTCTCCTATTGCAGGCGGTGCTGAAGTTGCAAGTCAGCGCAAGAATAATATGCTATTCGGGTCGACGAGAACGCAAAACATATTCAATGCCGCTCAGCAGGCCGTCGCCTGCAATGAATATTGCCCAGATGATTAAGACGGCTGCCACAACTTTTGCCGTGTCAAAGAGCTGCATGGACTGCATGAGCAGGTATCCGATGCCAGATGACGAACCGAGCAGTTGGCTAGCAATGATGAGCGACGCCCCCAGACGGAAGGCTTCTCGAAGGCTTGGGAAAATTTGCCGGGGCGCTCGCCTTAGCAGCTCACCGCTTTCAGGGAACCAGCCCACGCCGCGAATTGCCACCGCGTCCTTTGAGATCGCCGGTGAGAAGGTCTCAACGGTCCCTACGGCAATAACAAGCGCCATGGCCACGATCGGCAGCACATCGCTTTGGCTGAGGCTAAGGCCAACCCAGATGAAGAGTAGGGGTATGAGCGCAATGAAGGGAAGCTGGCGCCAAACGCGAAGAATGGGATAAACGATCGCCGCAGGAGTTTGATAGAGGCTTACCACAATCCCGGCCGTGACCCCGTAGGCGATCGCTTTTAGGAATGCTGGAACGATCAGTATAAGGAACTGAAAAGCCGCCCACAGCACGTTCTGATCTTGTATCTGCGCCCAGACTGCAGCTGGGGGCGGCGTGACAAGAGGACTCACAGGCAATTGCAGCCAGAAAAGCAGGGTAACGCCAAAGACGGCAATTAAACCGGCCGCGCCATACCAGATCCTGAATGACGTACTTAAAGAAGCGCTCATTTTTGTCTTTCTCAGCAAAGTTAGAGTCTCGCGCATCAAGCATATCAGGAGCGTGGTCTCTGTTGGTAGCGCCTCCGTATGAAGGGCGTAAGCAAGAGACGTTGTTGCCGTGGTGCATGTCCCGTAAAACAAACTCACAACCCGGCTCGAGACCAAGGCGCTGCGCGCCCAAAGTCGAGCCGATGACCGCTCAGGACGGCCTGATCAGCTGAAGGCCGTAAGCGGCTGTTTCAGGCCGTTACCCAAGATGTCTCTTGCTGGCAGTAGACCGGGCCTGAGCAAATCGCCATTGTACTACCGCTCGGAGCACCTGCCTGGTTGCCAACCGGATTTCTATTTTTCTTCGACCGAGGGCCGGGAGCCGTCATGCATACGCAAAAGTATCGAAGCATCGACCCGATATATATTCCATACATCATCAAGGAGTACCGGTATTGGACACTCTCCATTCATAATGATCAACGATATCTCGGCCGCGCATATGCTTGGCTTGTGCGCGAGGGAGGGATGCAGCGGTTCTCCGAAATAACCGATGAGGAAATGTTCGAATTGCGATTGGTGATGCGCGAATATGAGAAGGCTATTTCCAACCTCTGCAGCCCCGATTTCATGAACTATGCGTGGCTCGCCAACTTATTTGAAGAACATGGCGGGCACGGACATTTGCACTTGATCCCGCGTTACGAGCAGGCGCGGACGTTCGCGAATGTGACGTTCGTCGACGGCCGATGGGGGAAAAACTACGCACCATTTGAAGCATTCAGACCTCAAGAGAGTTTGCTATTGCAAATTCGTGATGCGTTGCGACTTCGATTGACTTGAGATCGGTGGATCTTACCCCTCCTTCCCATGCGAACCGAGGTATCCAGCGTCGATGTTTGCGATACATCTATCTAAAGAGAATGTCGAAATCTCCGCAGCAGGCCGATTTTGTTGTAAAAGTCCCGTTGATCGCCGCGCCGAACAGTGATTCCGTCAGTTGACGCAAACTGCCGGAGGTGTCGGGCGATGATGGGGCGGCTCAAGCAGGATCAGGTTCAGCTGTTCTATTCGTTCAATCTGGATGAGGCGGTGCCGGAGGATCATTTGGTTCGAAAGATCGCCGCGGTCCTCGATCTCTCATGGGTCCACAGCGAGTTAGCAGGGTTTTATTCGCCGATGGGCCGGCCTTCCATCGATCCAGTGCTCATGATCCGGATGCTGATCGTTGGCTATGTGTTTGCAATTCGATCTGAACGGGCTCTCTGCCGCGAGGTGCAGGTCAATCTGGCCTATCGTTGGTTTTGCGGTCTCAGTATCGAGGACAAGCTGCCCGATCACTCCGCTTTCTCGCGGGCGCGCAATGAACGCTTCCGGAACAGCAATGTTTTCCGGCTCGTGTTCGAACGCATTGTTGGGGCGTGCATCGCGGCCGGGCTTGTGGGTGGCGACGGGTTTGCAGTGGATGCTAGCCTTATCGAGGCGGACGCCAATAAAAGCCGATCGATCCCGGGCGAAGAATGGGACAAGGACATCGATCCGGCAACGGCCGAGCGTGCGGTGAAAGACTACCTCGCGACGCTCGACGATCCAGCTTACGGCGCGGCCAGCGAAGTCACGCCGAAATTTATCTCGTCCTCAGACCCAGCTTCGCAATGGACCAGCGCAATGAAAAGCGCTGCGTTCTTCGCCTATGCCGACAATTACCTCATCGACGTGAAGTTCGGGATCATCATGGATGTCGAAGCCTCGCGCGCCATCCGGCAGGCGGAGGTGGGCGCGTCGCAAACCATGATCGAACGCACCGAGGAGCGCTTTGGCGTCAAACCGTCCTGGATCGTCGCCGATACGGCCTACGGCTCCGGCCGCAATCTCGACTGGCTTGTGAGCGAGAAGAAGATCGCGCCGCACGTCCCCGTGATCGACAAGTCGAACCGGCAGGACGGAACCTTTTCGCGCAAAGACTTCCGCTACGATGCCGGGCGCGATTGCTACGTCTGTCCCGCCGGCTGCAATCTGACAACAACGGGCCGCCTCTACAACGACGATCAGTTGGCCTATCGCGCCAGCGTCTACGATTGCCGCAGCTGTCCCTTGAAGCCAAAGTGTTGCCCGAAGGCGTCGCACCGGAAAGTTCTGCGCAGCCTCTATGAAGAAGCCCGCGATGCCGCCCGCGCCATCACTGCGAGCGAGGCTTATGCGCAAACAAGGCGAGACCGCAAAAAGGTTGAGATGCTGTTCGCGCACCTCAAGCGCATCTTGCGCCTTGGCCGGCTTCGCTTGCGCGGGCCAAGCGGAGCCCAGTTCGAGTTCACCCTTGCGGCCATCGCTCAGAATTTGCGGCGCCTGGCAAAGCTGGCCGTGCATCCACCGCCGAAGGCGGCGGCAATGTGTACTGCGTAAGCGTCAAGTGGCGTTGGAGTTGCGTCAGGCGTCTCAGTTCACCGGGTCTAATGCCGCGCTCTCCGCCGAGCAAGCGGCCAGGATCGGCTGTCAGAAGCGCCGCGCGCCGGCCATGCCAGGATGAAAGCAGACTTTTACAACGAAATCGGCCGAAAGCGGCCTATTTTGGATTATTGCCTGCGAAGTCTCTTGTTGTGCGTAGAGCGGTCGAGCAAAAGGCTTCCTTAGTTGCCGCTCCGAGCATGCCGTCCACCTGCTGGCGGGAGGTGTGCGTCGCTGCAATATCGCCGTTCGTGTCGGATACTAAGCCGCGGGGGGGAATCTATGAAGCGCACCTGGACGATTATTGGCATAGCTAACGTGCCGCAGAGCTTCAAATGGTACCAGTCGCTACTTGGTCTCCCCGAGACAACTCCTGCCCACGACTACTTCGGGCAAATCGTCGACTCGGATGGAACGGTTTTGCTCTGTCTCCACGAGTGGGGTACCCACGAGCATCCCTCGTTGACAAGTCCCCACTACGCCACGCCTGGTAACGGCCTCCTCTTGTTCTTCCGGGTTGACAATTTTGACGTAGCTTTGTCAAGGGCGCGTGAGCTTGCCGGCCGATTGGAAGAAGAGCCACATGTGAATCCGAGCACTGGAACTAGGGAGTTTTCTCTCCGGGATCCTGACGGATATTATGTTACCGTCAGTGCGCTCAATCCGGCTTAGCCCTCCGTCGACCGGGGCATCGTACGCGTGCTTGAGGGCCGAAAGCGGACCATCAAGCCGGTGCTGTGCGGTAGGGCAATCCCAGCCTATGGAACAATTCTACGGTCATGGGTTCAAGCCTGAGGAAGAGGTTTGAGATGCTCTACGTCAACCGGATTGTCGCGGCATTCGACGGACTTGCATCGAACATCGCCATTCTAGACCCGGACGGCAATATTGTTTACGTCAACCCATCCTGGCGGCGTTTTGCCGTTGACAACGATTGTCCTGACCCGGCGGCCTATCTTGGACTTAACTATCTTCATGTTTGCCAGAAATCGGCGGCATTAGGAGATACGCTCGCGCAAGCGGCTCATGCAGGTATTGCGAAGGTTCTTTCCAGGAAGGCGCAAGATTTTAGACTTGTCTATTCCTGTCACACGCCCAATGCCGAACGCTGGTTTATGATGACAGTAAGCAAGTGCCATTATGGCATCGACATCGTGATCGCCCATCACGATGTAACCTCGCTTCTCCAGGCTTGAGCCTCTAGCGGATCGCTTTATACGCACGGGCAGGTCCTGTCTGGGCACTAAATGAAGTGGACGCGATCAAGCGTGGCCGGGCACAGCCTTCAAGGAATACTGATCGCTTCAGCCACCGCTTGAGTCCGTTCCTGGGGGACAGCAGCGTACATATGCTTGCAGACATTTCCTGCGAAAAAGCCCCTCGTCCGCAGCCGATGGACGATGGGACATCCATTTCAAGTCACACGTTGGCTCAGTATAGGGCCTTGGTGATGGCGGTATGGCCTACTTTTGAGGCTAAGTCGGGTGAATCCCCCTAGAGGAGGTAATCGACACCAAGCTGCCTTGGGGTCACTGCGCACTACGCTTAAGCTGCTTTCTTAAAAAGGCGCCTTAGTAGCTGGGTCACAAATCCAGACTTCTTCTGCGCGATAACCCGCACCGGAATGTCATGAGCCAGGGGGCGCGTGGTTTCAACCGGCGCAATCGGTGCAGAGAAGACGGGCTCAAGCCTGTAGGACGCGTCAGCTATGACCTCCATATGCTTTGCACGTTTCACCGCCTGCCGTGCTTCCTTGTCCCGCTCGGCCTGTTGGTAAGCCCGGCGCTTTCCGTGTTCACGCTCTTTACGACTAAGCCCACCTCGATCAAAGCTTTTGCCCATGTACCAGCTCATCATACTGTTAATTGTTATTGGAAAATGCCAGATTCGGCCGCTTTGTGCATCGCCATTTTGAAGGACCTTAGTCACGTCCTGGCAGGCCTAACGAACTTTCCCAGAACGGCATAAAGCTCCGCTTGCTGCCCATGATGGAGGCTGAGATCGCGGCTTTCGATTCGGTCGGCTGAGACAACCATCATGTTGAAGCTTTCGCTTTTTATCAGCACAAAACGATAATTCACTATCATCCAGTTGTTGTCGTTGAAGCGTCCAATCGTGACCTCTAATAAAATTGTCGCGCTCAGCGGACATTGAACTTATATTGTTCGAGAACACCCCGATGGAAGTTTTTCGTGGAAGGCAATATATCATACTAATGATGACCACCTATTCTTTTGCATTCTTCTCTTTTACCGAACTAGCCGAGCGAAAGTGCCAAATTAGCCGAGCTGGGAGGCAGCGGTTGCTGTAGGCTGACATACCTAGCCCGGTTACATTCCTCATGAACTCGCTAAACACACAAACCCAGCTTGGGGCCGAGCTTAGCGCGAAGCCTCGCGTCCTGTTGGTCGAAAATGATGCCCTGCAGGCACTTGAGGTCACAAGTATCCTTAATCGCGCAGGTTTCGAAGTCGTGGGACCGGCGAGGACTGTAGCCGAGGCTCTGTCTCTACTTACCGAGCAATCGTGCGATGCTGCCGTCCTTAACATCTGCTTGCGCGGCGAAACATCGGAGCAGATTGCAGCGACCCTCCTCGAATGCGGTAAGCCGTTTGTCGTCCTTTCTGGATGCCTTAAGTCTGATTTTCCCACAATTTTCAGTGGTGCGCCCGCGCTCGAAAAACCGGCTACGGCGAGGCTTCTCATCGAAGGGATCTGGCGCTGTCTCGGTGTGTGGCCGCGGCGCACGGAGCCCAACGGTGAGAGGCGTGCATGATTCGGGCTTGGTAGAACTGCGCGCAAGAGTGGGTTTAGGTTGTTCAGGCAGCCTTCGGTCAAGAGTGTCGACCAGGCACGGCTTTTGAAATCGAAAATTCGTGTCCGCTGTCGGAGCACAAGCGGTGTTACGTTGAAGAAATACGGCATCTCTGCTTTCGACCCGGTGCTGCCCCCGATGTCTTCCTCAAAGTATCGGCCCATAGATCGCTCCATACTTGTGCTTGAGATACCGCATGTATGGCTCTGTCGAGATGCCGGCACCTAGCGCCCGTCTTGCCACCTCCGGACCGGCATACTGGCGTCCAAGCCTGTGAAGGTTGTGGCCAAGCCAATTCCGTAAATCCCCGAATTCCCCATGCTTAACCGCATTCAGGATCTCTGGATTGGCGGTCACGGCCGCTTCGAACAGCTGAGCGGAGAGAATGTTGCCGATGGTGTAGCCCTGGAACGAGCCCCCGATAGTCCCGCCATACCAATGGACGTCCTGCAACACTCCATCCCTGTCATTCGGCGGTGTACGGCCAAGATCGGATTCGTACCGGGCGTTCCAGGCATCGCGGGGGTCGCGAACCGCGAGCTTGCCTTCCAGGAGCGCCTGCTCAAGATCGAAACGGATCATGATATGAAGGTTATAGGTCACCTCGTCTGCGTCCGTACGGATGAGCGTTCGCTCGACCTTGTTGATGGCGCGATAGAAGGTTTCAAGCTGGACGCGGCTCAATTGCTCCGGGAACATCGCCTGAAGCAAAGGGTAATAATGCTCCCAAAACGGCAGGCTCCGGGCGACGATATTCTCCCACAGCCGGGACTGGCTTTCATGAACGCCGGCAGAAGCGCCGTGGCCTATTGGAGTATCTTCAAGTTCAGGAGGAATGCCCAGCTCATAGAGGGCATGCCCCACTTCATGCAGGATGCTGAAAAGCGCGTCCGAAAGATCGTCCTCGTTGATCCGCGTTGTAATGCGAACGTCGTCACGGGCAAATGTCGTGCAGAATGGATGCGGCGAGGTATCGACACGGCCTCGCTTCAAATCGTAGCCGAAATCAATCGCGATCTTCGCGCTCAAGAACCTTCAAAATGTGGTCTATTTCCTCGTCGGCGAGTGCGCGGCCGCCCGGTATGCCGTGCCACTTTGCAAGACACGATCTACAGCATGTGGCGGTGGCGTGCTGGGCAACAAACACTGGGTGTCCTGGAAACGGCGTCTGCCTACCGTCGTTCGGTGGGTCTGCTGGAGCGAGCCGCCTTACGACAAAGTTGCGGGCGTGGTCGATGACACCCGGCAAGGTCTTTTGCCGCAGATAAACACGTTCCCGTGCCTGGAGATGGAAGCGCCTTCGGAACGGCGATTTTTCCAAGGCCTTAAAGATGTGATCGATGCTCTGCAAACCCTCATAATTATTATCGGCGGACTTTCTACAAGTCACAGGTGGTAGCGTCGCGTTAGGCCGTGAGGAGACATTTGGGATATTGTCGGCAACGTCCGTTGTTAGGGGCATGGGGGAGCACCACATTAATGCTCGCCATTGCCAACAAGCACGAAGGGCGCCCAGAGGCTCGGATGCGAGAAATCGATGGACTCGCCATCGGGGTAATTGTCGCTGAGCGCTGAGATCGAGTGGCGCAGCGCCTCGGCGCGGCTAATGCCGGGATTGTCCTTGAGCGCCTTTATTGTGCCCGTCGTGATCGCGACGGCGGCACCCGAATTCACCTCCCAATGCGAGACGAGCAGCGAACGCGCGCCCGCATAGAAGAAGGCGCGGGCAAGCCCGGACAGCGCCTCTGCGCCGTCGCTCGATCCGGCGGCCGTATTACAGGCCGACATGACGACCCAGTCGGCGTTGAGGTTTAGTTGGGCGATCTCCGACGCTGTCAATAAGCCGTCATCCGCCTCCGAGACTTTGCCGGTGTCCGGCGGCGTGAGCAGTAACGCGGGCTCGGCCTTGTTCTCGGCGAACATCGCGGTCTCGCCCGCGAGCAGGCCATGCGTTGCGAAATGCACCACGCGCGCTTGCCCGAGTTCGCCGCTCGCCGACAGCGCTTTGACCTGAGAAACCGTCGCCTTCGCGCCGAGATAAACGGCGCCGTCCAGTTTGGCCTCGGGAACGCCCAACTCCCTGGCTGCGGTGCAAAGCTCAATCGCAGTCTCTGGCAAGGGGTCCTGATGGCGCAGCGCCTCGACATCCACCACGCCCGCCGCGCACCACCAAAGTAACTGCCGGCGCGCGGCTGGCCACCCGCACCGTTTTCGCCGCTGGAAGACCGCCGCAGCTCTGCTTCTCCCAGGCCGTCCTGTCATTTCTTTCGTGACCATCGAGCAGGGGATTGCCAAAGCCAACATAGGGCTCCGGCGCTGTGCTCGTCTTCGCAGTCTTCAGCGCCTTGAGGCTTGCGACCGAAGGCATAATCGTGATCGCCTGCCGCTGCCCAAGCCACACCGCCTTCTTATACGCCCCAAAACGCGGCAAGCTTTCATCCGGCTTTTCGGTGACCAGCACTTCGAAGGGAAGCTGCGTCAGCGCCCCGGACGGCACGATCAGCAGCTCCTTGCCCTTCATGATGTCTTCGATGTCGCCGAATAGATCGCGATAGAGCGTATAAGCCGCAGCCGCATCAAAAGGCGGGACACTATCTTCACTAACTTCAATGGCGAGCATCTTCTTACACATCTCGCGGCTCTCCTGCCCGAACCGCCAACTGGTATTGTCGAGCCCGCAACGCAGGGCCGCTACGCGCTGCCGCAGTGCTTTGGTGCCCAAGGGTATGCTAACCCACCGCGCCATTTTCTTGGTGAGCGCGAAGACGATGGTTTCTTCGGGAATGTTCCCCCATTCTGGTATATCGAGAAACAGCACAAGGGCTTGGTGCTTCGCTAAAAGCGCTTGCGTATCTGCAAGAAGAAGCGGCTTCGGACTAGCCAGCTCAGCATAATCGGGGAAGTCTTCACTCAATTGCGCTTGCTTTTCTGCTAGCTTCGCCTCGATCCCTGCGATCATAGCGCGGGCAGCTTCCGCAGCCTTAGCATCTGCTTTTCCAGTCGCCGTATCCAGGCTGCGATAGGCGACTTCGCGACCGTCCAATAAATCCTGCTGCTCTCGGACGAGTTCCCCAAGCTTCTGGCCGCCTCTGGCAAAGCGGGCAGACATCGAAGAGAGCGCATCCGCCGCGTCATTTTGCAACGCCCATTGCGCAAGCTCAAAGCTCTCGGCGCGATTTGTGGCTGCGCCTGCATCGGCATGATGAAGGGCCTGCCCGTAGGCCCTAAAGTTGTCCCTCTGCTGTGCAAGAAATGCTTTGCTAAGGCTAGCGTCACCCGGAGTGCTAGTAGTACCGTGCGTCCCTGTCATGATAGGCTTCGCCCGAGCATACAGAGCGATGGCGGCTGGCCAACGGCCCTGATCTTCGAGTAACCTCGCGAGGCTGATTAGGTCTCGAGCTACGCTCGGGTGACCAAGCCCCAAGCTCCTTTCGTCAATTCTAAGCGCGCGGCGCACTAGTGGTTCGGCCTCGGCAAGCCGGTTGGTATGCTCTAATAGAGCCGCCAGGTTCCCGAGACGAATACCTACGTCTGGATGATCGGGCCCTAAGGCCTACCCAACGCCTGAGGGCTTTGGCGCTAGCGCCGTCAAGCCCGAGGCCGCCTTCTTCCATGAAGGACTAGGCGAGTTTCTCTTGCCCTATGATGCTGTTCGCACTGCGTCCGATCCTGATGTGGCGCTGCTTGCCTTCTTGCAATCCACCTATCGGACGGCGGCTAACCTCGCACTGTGGGACCGCGCCGCGCTCGAATGCTCACTTGGAGTGCCAGGGGTCCCGCGGGAGACTAAAGCTGCTAGCCGGTAGAATTGTACAGCCCGATTATCCTATTGCCCCGGCGCCCGGCATCGCGTCTGAAACATTCTGCGATGGTCCCTATCCGCTCGTGTAGGGCCGGGTCAGGCCGTCTGTGGACGGCGCTCCGTTGGCAAGGATTTTCTGAAGTGTCTGCACAGCGCTGGTTGGTGCGGCCATCTGTCCGGCCTGTTATGCGGCTTTTCCATGTGCCGCTGGCCATAATGCCATTCGCGCGTCTCGGGTCCCGATCAATTCTACGCACTTAAAGTGCTCCGGCCTAAGTGGGTTTTCCCGATCCGGCGGTTTTAACCGGCTTTGTGCATTCGCTCCTATCCGCCCTTCCCAACCTCAAAGGCGCATTTGCGCCTATTCTTTTGCCGTTATCGCAACGGTCACCGTAGGCTCGCGATAACGTTCTCCACTCGTCATGAGCGCCCAGACGATGCGCGCCATTTTGTTGGCCAGCGCAACCGCTGCAATCTTGGTTGTGCGCCGCTGCATCAGCTGAATGAGCCAGGGCCGGCGCGTTCCATGCCGCTCCGCATAGCGGATCACTGCGTTGCTCCCACCACGAGCATCTGCCTCAAATAGCGGTTGCCAGCTTTTGAGATACTGCCAAGCCGTTGCTTGCCCCCGCTCGAATTCTGTTTGGGAACAAGGCCGATCCAAGCGGCCAAGTCGCGTCCTGTCTTAAAGGCTGCGGGACTGGCGATAGTCGCCACGAACGCGCTGGCAAGCAAGGGACCCACACCTGGTACTTCCATCAACCGGCGGCCTAGTTCCGTCTCACGGGCGTTTGCGCGGACGCGCCGGTCGTTCTCAAGGATGTGCTGCTTCACCACGGTGAGCTGCGCTGCCAGCATTTTTAGGCAAAGGCGCGCATCAGCAGGCACGCGCGCATCTTCCTCATCCGCGATAATGGCAAGAAGCTGGTCCACCCCGCGCCGCCCGATCGGAGCGGCAATGCCAAACTCCAAGAGATGGGCACGGATCGAGTTGGAAAGCTGGGTACGCTGCCGGTTGAGTATCAGCCGCACGCGGTGCAGCATCATCACGCTTTGCTGCTCTGGCGTCTTGATGGGCACAAAGCGCATCGTTGGCCGCTTCAGGGCCTCGCAGATTGCCTCGGCATCTGCTGCGTCGTTCTTTCCCCGCTTCACATAGGGCTTCACGTACTGGGCCGGCAATAAGCGTACTTCATGCCCGCGCGCAATGAGTTCGCGCGCCCAGTAATGCGAGCTGCTGCAAGCCTCGATCCCAACGAGACACGGTGCCAGCTTCTCGAAGAACGCTAAGACGCGCCCGCGTGTGAGACGCCGCCGGACAACCACTTGCCCCGCAGCATCAGCGCCGTGAACCTGAAAGACAGACTTCGCAATATCGAGACCTATTGTTGCAATCCGCATCTTCATAGCCCTCCCTCTTGGCTCCCGCCAAGTGTACGCTGCTTCGGGGTGGAGAGCCGTCCAAGACATCAATTCCGGACGACGACGAGCTGCCCCACTTCCGGAGCTGAATTCATATTCTAATTCCCTCCCCGACCTAGCCGCGCCGTCTGCTTCGATAGCCGACGCTCGCGGCTTCCCTCCAATATGCCCCTCGGTTAACGCAAAAACTCGCTCATATACGCCACAACCTGCCCGCGGTTGCACAGAACGGGTGCTAACTGCTCACACAGATAATTCGGCGCTGTTCGCGCATAACAACTCGCGTGGTGGTGTCATAAATGGGTAAGCAGTCATGATCAAAATAAACTTCTAGCTGTTGCAGGGTTGAAGGCGGCTTGGTCTGTACGGCCGCGACGGATGCTGCCCGAGGGGTCGACATGAAACGGGCGGTCGCTGGATTAACGCAGGCGCGTTATATAACTTAAACCTCGCGTGGGGCGTCCGACCTGGATAATTTCCACGGTGCCTGCACAGTGCCTATATATTCGAAGCGTCGGCTTTCGGGAAGACTTTAAATCCTTGATATTGTTGGTAGCGGAGGAGGGACTCGAACCCCCGACACGCGGATTATGATTCCGCTGCTCTAACCAGCTGAGCTACTCCGCCAACGCCGGGCAAAACTCACAAAAGGCACCCCAGCGAACAAGTATAAGTAGCGCTCCCCCGCCGGCAAGGCAAGCCAGATGCACTTGCAGCGCCATCGCTATTGATGGAAGCGAGCGAGCGCTCTAAGCCTTGTTACGCGTGATGTTACCCCGAACCGTACCCATCCCCGCCAGCGCTTCCCAGGTTGCGCACTCAAGGAAGCTTCTGCAGCTTGAGAAGCGTGAACAGGCCGAAAGGAGGCATATCGTCCGCCTCTATAAGCCGCATGCCGGGAGTCGCGGTTACCGTCTCAAGCGGAAAGACAGGATGCCAGCCAAGTCTTCGGGAATAGCGCGCCAATCCATGCTCGACGGCGGCGCGCAATCCACGCTCGCGGCTGAAATGGTTCACGCAGATGGCCATGCCGCCTGGCCGCAAAATTCGCCGAATCTCGGCCATCACCCCGGCTGGGTCCGGCACAACGGTCATGACGAACATCGCGGCAACCGCGTCAAAGCTGGCATTCGCGAAGGCGAGCTTGCCTGCATCCATGACCGCGAGCGAGACCCGCTTCAGACCGAGGCGCTGAACGCGCTCAGCGGCTTTGGAAAGCATGTGAGGTGAGAGGTCGATCCCCATAATTTCCAAGCCCGACTTATAACGCCGCAATGACAAGCCGGTACCGACCCCAATCTCCAGAATACGCCCATCGAGCTCATTCATCGTAGAAACAGCGCGGCGGCGAGCAGGACCTGCGACCGCACCGAAGCTATAATCGTAAATAGGTGCCCAGCCCCGATAAGCTGCCACAACAGCATCCTCGTCGAGGGCAGGCTGATTGATCGATTCTCCGGACATATTTTTTGGTGATCCTTCAGGCAGCTATGAAGCCGCCGCCTAGCACCCGCGCCTCAGGCCCGCCGCTGTTATAGAATACGCAAGCCTGACCCGCAGCGACGCTAAATTCGGGACTGGCTAGTTCTACGCCCGGTGAGTTTTCACAGCCGCTGAGCCGCGCTGGCCGCGCCTCTTGCGTGGAGCGGACTTTGACAAAGACTTCGATCCCTTGCCTCGCTGCCGCTTCAAAGGTGCCGCTGCCAATCCAGTTTACGTCTCGAAGGCGGATTTGCCGCGTTTCCAGCATCTCGCGGGGCCCGACCACCACGCGCCGCGCGCCCGCATCGATACGCATCACAAATAACGGCTCGCCCACGGCGATGCCGAGGCCCTTCCGCTGCCCAACCGTAAAATGCGCAATGCCCTTGTGCCTGCCGAGAATCCGGCCGTCAGCGTGAACGACTTCGCCCTCCTGGCAGCTATCAGGCCGAAGCTTGCGAATGGCGGCGGCGTAATCACCGTCCAGCACAAAGCAAATATCCTGACTGTCGGGCTTGGCAGCGACCGGGAGCCCCATCCCCTGCGCCAAAATCCGCGTTTCATTCTTGGCGAGGGAGCCGAGAGGAAAGCGAAGGAAATTCAGCTGTTCGCGGGTCGTGGCGAACAGAAAATAACTCTGATCGCGACTGGCACTTGCGGCGTTCAGCAATTCCCAGCCGTCCGGGCCAGGACGGCTCCTGACATAATGCCCTGTCACGAGCGCCGAGGCACCAAGCTCCCGCGCCATGCCAAGAAGATCGGAAAACTTCACGGTTTGATTACAGCTTACGCATGGGATTGGGGTCTCGCCGGCCAGGTAGCTCGAAGCGAAGCCCTCGATGACAGTCTCGCGGAAGCGATCCTCGTAATTGAGCACATAATGAGGGATCTCAAGCGCATCCGCCACGCGGCGGGCATCCATGATGTCCTTGCCGGCACAGCACGCGCCCTTCCTGTTTGTGGCGCTTCCATGATCATAAAGCTGGAGCGTAATGCCTACCGTTTCATATCCCGCGCGCGACACAAGAGCCGCCGCCAAAGACAAATCAACGCCGCCCGACATGGCGACCACGATACGGTGAGCGCTCGCAGGCCCGCTCAGTCCGAGAGCACGCGGCGTCAGATCAGGTTCGCTTACGGCGATGTTCGCGCTGACGGTTCCAGCGTTAACTGTGAGCATTAAGGATAGCCATCGGGGATGTTTTCCGCGCCGCACTCATATGGTATCGCTAACCCAGCTATAAACAGGCGCTAGTAATTTAATCAAACGCAGCCTCAGGCTGAAGCAAAATATCAAACAATCTATGGTAGAGCGCAAATACATTTTTTATACCAAACCGGTTAAGCACGTTTTAAGTCGCCGCGATTAAAGTGCCTGCATTGGTCTTGATCGCGTGTGAGAGTACTATGACCGAAATGTTCCGTCCCCGCCTGCGTTATGTTCTGGGTCCCGATGGCAGTCCGCTGACCATCGCCGACCTTCCCTCCCCTAATACTAAGCGTTGGGTCATTCGCAGGAAGGCGGAAGTCGTCGCCGCAGTCCGTGGAGGGCTCCTGAGCCTTGAAGACGCCTGCAGGCGTTATAAGCTCACCATTGACGAGTTCCTGAGCTGGCAGCGCTTGATTGACCGGCACGGCTTGCCCGGTCTCAGAGCGACAAAGGTTCAAGATTACCGGGGCTAGGTCAGGTAGTTTCCGACGTGCTACCGCGTCACCTTTCCCTGTTCTTCGGGATTGTCCAGGAAGAGGAGCCCCTCTTCAAGTGAGACAATCTCTCCTCCGTCGAATTCGTAATCTTCGCCGTCGGCAAGGCGGATAACGCAACTGTTGGGGCATAGCTGAACCTTCTCGCCGGCCTTGATGGTCCGCTCATTCTGCTTATCGCCTTCGATGATGATAAGCTTTTGATCGGTGGTATCGCGGTTTGTGAGAGTGATGCCGGAGGCGGCTGCCGGCACGATGGTAAAGGCTGTGATTATGAGGGCTTCAAAAGCGAGCCGCATTGGATCCGTCCTCGATTTAAGTGAAGCGAATTGCGGCAATGCTTACAGGAAAAGAGCGAAAAAGGGGAAGAGAATCTCTTCCTCCTTTTTCACGCATACGACTGCTTATTTTTTGCCGCCCTTTTTGTGGCCCCCTTTTTCGCCGGATTTCTCCGTTGGCTTGGGGGCAGCTTCCTTTGGTTTGGCTTCAGGTTTCTTTGCCATTTTCGTTCACCTCTAAGACCGCGCCAAATTCAATTGACGCACACAGAGTTTGCGAGCAACGCGAAATTTGCGCAATTAAAATTTACTTCCTTCCGTGAAATCGCGATTGCATCGTGAGTGTGGATCACAAGGACCTAATGATGAGGCTTATTATCGGCTGTATCGGCCTCTTTGGCCTTCTTGCTGTAAGTATGAACGGCGGACAGGCACAGAGTCTTTTCTCTGGAGAGGGCAATCAGTGTTGGACACCCGAGGCTCTCTTGGGGCGCGCGGGGGAACGGGCAATCCACCACGTGCCATACAACGCTGCTATCGAACCGAGCGGACCGGCCTTGACGCTGGCGCCCCTTCAGGCGCCTTTTCGAGGCTCGATCCGCAGCGTAAAGCTCGCTCATGGCGAAAAGCTTGTCGCACTAACCTTCGATCTTTGCGAAAATGCTGGCGAAATCTCGGGCTATGACTCCGAAATCGTCGACACTCTACGCCGCCTTGGAGTAAAGGCGACTTTCTTCCCGAGCGGAAAGTGGCTGCTGGATCATAAAGAACGTGCAGAGCAGCTTTTGGCCGATCCGCTCTTTCAGGTGGGTTTGCACAGCTGGACGCACCGGAACTTCAGGCTGCTCGCGCAAGATCAGGTCAAAGCTGATCTCGCGCTCGACCTCAAGGCGGATGTTGAAACCCGCCAAAGCTTGAATGCGAAGGCTTGCTATCGCCCGGCGGCAGTGCAACGCGGCGATCTCGATCGCGCCACGCTATTCCGGTTCCCTTTCGGCACCTGCAAGGCAGACAGTCTGAGCGCGGTCAATGATATGGGGCTGCTCGCGATCCAATGGGATGTGGTGTCTGGGGACCCGCGCCGGCACAGACAGCCGATGCGATCCGGCATGGCGTGGTCGCGCGCGTGAAGCCAGGGTCAATCGTGGTTATGCATGCGAACGGCCGCGGCTGGCATACCGCAGAGGCTTTGCCCCTCGTCATAGAAGACCTTCGCAAGCGAGGCTTTGAATTCGCCACCGTCGGTGAGCTTTTGCTGAAGGGCGAGCCGATCATCGTGGATAGCTGTTACGAAGTGAAGCCCGGTGACAATGCTCGCTACGATAAGCTTTTTCCACTTGAGAGGCCATCGAAGGAGCATGCGGCCACGAATTCGGATGGATGGAAAAAGGCTAACTAAGCACCACACCCCGCAAGTCCAATAATGCATCCTTTCGCACTGACTACTTACGATCTTGGGCCGCTAGATCTGCGGCCGTTTACCCCTCGCAATGCGATCACGCTTGGCGAGGCGATGGCTTCTATGCCGCCGTGGTCGGTGATCGGCTGGCCGGTGGACCGGCTTATCGGAACACTGCAACGGGAGCTGCCGTCTGTGCGCCGCTTCGAGGTAATTGTGGAAGAGGCGCTCGCAGGCATCGTCACCATCCAAGACCCATTTCTGCACGGCCCCTATTTGCAGCTCCTTGCGATACTGCCGGAATTTCAAGGGCGGAAACTCGGCCAGCATATTCTTGAATGGATGGAAGCACAGGCAAGACTATCGGAATCGCGGCAGCTATGGCTCTGCGTCTCGACATTCAACGCTCGGGGAAAGGCATTCTATGAGCGTTTTGGATTTGAAGCAGCCGCCGTGCTGGAGAAGCTTGCCTCCGACAGTTCGGACGAACTCTTCATGCGAAAAAGGCTGAGCTACGGCGCGATCCGCGCGTGATACTACTGGACTTCCAGAACGATCCGGCCTCGAACCTTTCCCGCCAAAATCTGCGGCGCAAGATCCAGTACATCCTTCCAGGAACGGATTTGAGTAATTGCCGAAAGCTTTTGATGATCGAGGTCGCGAGCAAGCCTATCCCAGGCTTGAATGCGTTTCTTTTTTGGTGCGATGACCGAGTCGATGCCTGCCAACGTGATCCCGCGCAGGATGAAAGGTGCAACACTCGCAGGGAGGTCCATGCCTTGGGCGAGCCCGCAGGCCGCAACGGCGCCGCCATATTTGGTTTGGGCCAGAGCGTTGGCGAGCGTGTGACTTCCAGCGCTGTCGACAGCTCCCGCCCAGCGTTCCCGTCCAAGCGGTCTACCAGGAGCCGACAGCTCTTCACGCTTGATAATCTCCGATGCGCCAAGAGATCGGAGGTAAGCCTCCTCCTCCGGGCGGCCCGTCGATGCGATGACGGTATACCCGAGCTTTGATAAGACCGCGATCGCGACGCTGCCGACGCCGCCTGCGGCACCCGTTACAAGCACCGGACCGTTGGCAGGTACCACGCCGTGGCTCTCGAGAGCGAGAACGCACAGCATCGCTGTATAACCCGCAGTGCCGATCGCCATGCTTTGCGAGCGGCTTAGGCCCGCGGGAACGTGAACAAGCCAGTCTCCATTCACGCGAGCCAGTTGCGAATAGCCGCCGAAATGCGTCTCGCCAAGGCCCCAGCCGTTGAGAAGAACCTCGTCTCCAGCCTTGAACTCAGGATGCGACGACGCTTCCACGATACCCGCGAAGTCGATACCTGGAATCATAGGCCAGCGCCGCACCACCGGCCCCTTTCCGGTGATCGCAAGCCCATCCTTATAATTGATCGTGGAATGGGTCACCCGGACCGTGACATCGCCTTCCATAAGGTCCTGCTCGGCTAGCTTGGTCCAGGCCGCGTTTTGTCCTGACTCGGATTTCGTCAGAAGAAGGGCTTCGAACTGTTGTGGCATGACCTTATCCCAATGAGCGGGGCGAGCGAGTTCAGTCACCTCCCTGCCGCATTCGGCTACCCATTCCGTTCCGCGGCTTCCACGCATTTGCAGAATGCTGCACTGGCGCAGAAAGTATGGCTAATCCGCGCTGCAACCCTAAAAACGAATATTTTCCCTGGAATTTGGAATCTCAACACCCAGTTTGCTCGAAATCTGCGGTGGACATGAATTCATTCCTTTGATGCAACAGTATTTTTGCACTGCACAACAAAAAAGGTTTGCATTTCAGAAAAAAAGCAGAGACCCTGTAGTCTCTTCGCAGGAATAAAGCAGCCACGCAGGGGATTGTAAGCAATGTCTCTCACAATCGCTCTCAGTCAAATTGCAACTCTACTCGTGTTTGCATTTGCAGCGGCAGTTATTCTTGGCGTTGTCTAGATAAAGGTGATGCCACCGATAGCTTTCGGAGCGCCGCGGCGTTCCGGGACCTAATTATTTGCCGGAAAACTTAGGGTTGCGCTTTGCGTGGAAGGCCTCGACGCCTTCGTTGAAGTCCTCCGATGAGCGCAGGCGGCTGTAGCAGTGGCCTTCCAGCTCGATAGCGATGCTTAGGCTTGAGTCCTCCGTGTCGTTCAAAAGTTTTTTCGCGGTTCTCTGCGCCAACGGCGAAAAAGTTCTGAGTTCGACAACCAGCGCATCCGTCGTTTTCTCCAGCTCTGCGTCCTGTACGCACTCCGTCGCCACACCCCAGTCATAGGCTTGCCGCGCGCTTATCCGGCGCGACCGCATCACAATGTCCTTGGTCCGCGTGATGCCGACCATTTTCTGCAATCGCGCCGACCCGCCCGATCCGGGGATTTGACCGAGCTTCTGCTCCGGCAATGCATATAGGCAGGTTTCCGAGACGATGCGGAAGTCGCAAGCCAGCGACAATTCGAAACCAACCCCGAAGCAGTAGCCCCGATTGGCGGCAATTACGGGTTTCGAACAGCGCTGAGGCGCGGCGATGTTCCAAGCCAGCTTGGAGACGTGCTCAGGTGTCGCCTCCATGAACCCCTTGATGTTTCCGCCCGAAGAGAAATGCTCGCCCACGGCCCGCAGAACGATTACGCGCACCCGGCTGTCCAGATCTAGCGCCTCGAAAGCGGCCCGCAGCTGATCGCGTTGCGGCATCGTGATTACGTTCAGGGGCGGCCGGTCCAGGATGATGTCGGCACGCTCTTTGGTTTCATCGATCTCGACACGGAAGCCATCGAGGTCTTCGAGGAGGTTCGGCAGGGCAACAATGGACAAGGTCTCTTTCCTATCTATCTCTCGGGCTCGTATTGGCCCTTGATTAGCATTCTGCGCAGAATTTTGCCCACCGGAGATTTCGGCACTTCGTCGACGAATATGTAAGCTTTGGGCCGCTTGAAATTTGCGAGCCCCGATGCCTGGCAGTGGGCGTTCAATTCCTCGGCTGTCACCATAGCAGAGCGCTTTACAAAAGCAGTAATGCGTTGGCCCCAGCGATCATCCGGCAACCCGGCAACGGCAACTTCAGAAACGCAAGCATGAAGCGAGAGCACTGACTCAATTTCCACGGGAAGCACATTCTCGCCGCCGGTGATCATCATGTCGTCGACGCGTCCGGTGACGAAGAGATCGCCTTCGTCATCATAATGGCCGATGTCTCCAGTGAAATACCAGCCCGAGATCAGCGATTTCTCGTCCGCATCCGGCCGCTTCCAATAACCCTCGAAGGATTCGTCACCGCGAAGGGTGGCGATGATTTCGCCTTCCTCGCCGGGAGGCAGAACGGCATCCGGATCGCGGGCGCCGATACGAACAACGCGGATCTCCGTGTTGATGCCCGCTTTTCCCGCGCTTCCGGGCTTTTTGGCTGCTTGCTGATCGACGGTGAAGGTGTAGATTTCGGAAGAGCCGTAGTGATTGACGAACAGCTCGGGGTTGAAGGCTTTCTGGAGCCTTAGGAGCAGGCCGTCTGTCATCGAAGCGCCTGCGAATCCAAGCTTGCGCACGGAAGAAAGATCGCGCCCTTCAAAATCTGGATGAGCCAGCAGATCGTGATAGAGCGTGGGCACCAGATATAGATGTGTGACCCGTTCGGCCTCAATTAGGTGCAGCGCTTTTGCGGCATCGAATCTGGGCAAGCAGACGAATGTGCCATTGATGACGGCCATGGCGAGCAGCGAGCGCACGCCCATTGTGTGGTAGAGCGGCATGACGCCAAGCGTCACTTCGCCGTAAAGATAAGCGTTCTGTGCCACATGCGCCGTGGCTGCCGCGCGTTCAGCACAATGTCGGCGGGGCACGCCCTTTCCCTGCCCCGTTGTTCCGGACGTATAAAACATCAGCGAAAAATCTTCCGCCGCAGCCATGGAGCGAGCAGATGCCGGCGACGCAGAGAATAAATCGCTGAATGCATGCGTGCCTCCCGTGGCGCCTTTGACAGCGATGCGCGGCAACGATTGGGCGGCGCGAGAACTGGCCACTGAGGCGGCGGAAGCAGCGTCGAAGACCACGGCCCGGCTGCCGGAATCTTCGAGGAAGAAGTCGAGTTCCTCCGGCTTCGCACGCCAATTGACGGGTGTAATGATTATTCCGGACAGTTGCGCCGCCCAATGAAGGATCGCTGTCTCGGCATGATTTTGCAAAGCTGAGAGCAGGTGATCCCCGTGACGGAGGCCAAGATCGTGAAGGCCATTCACCACGCGCAGAGAATGTTCGAGCAGCTGCGAGTAAGTTAGCCGCGTGTCGCCATCAATAAGCGCAGACCGGCCCGGATCGCGTGCGGCGGCCGCAATCAAAGTGGTCCCTATATCGAACATCTGTGCAATCGCCACTGGCAAGGAACTATGCGGATCTCCCTGATCCTACCACGCAGGGGCACGCCGTCCAACTCGCGGTTCAAGAGTAAGCGCATGCGGACAAGCACGCGATTGGCCTCAAGTCTGAATTACTGCTCGTGGGTCTGAATCAAGTTTTGTCGCGGCGGCCAAAGGGAAAGGCGCCGGACTCGCCCGGTCTCGGCGGGATCGGCGCCGGCCCGCGCTGCGTAGGAGGGGCCGGGGCAAAAACGGCGTGTCCCGCACCGTTCGTTTCAGGCCTAGACCTCCCTCCCTGTGGGGGACGGGGCCGTCTCTTCCCGGTCTTCGCGGGGCGCTTCGAGGGTGGGGGCGCTGGTGGTGCACTCGCCTTTGCTTCCGCTTCGGCGAGGGCAAGTTCCTTTTCTTTCTCTTTTTCGCGCTCCCGTTCTTCCTTTGCCCTTTCCTTTTCGGCCTTTTCCTCTGCGCGCCGAGCTTCCTTTTCCTGTTCGCGGTCGTCGCGGCGCGTGGTGCGCGCGATCGAATTCAGCAGGTTAACGACCTCCCGCTCGGACATCAGGTCGCTGTAGAAAAAACCCTGCCCAAAATCGCACCCGACCGCGCGGACATAGGCGAGGTCTTCTTCGCTATCGACCCCGGCGGCAATCACCTCTTTTCCAAGCTCATGGGCGATGGTCAAGACGGCCTTCAATACCGTGGCACTGGAGCGCTCTTTGTCGCTCAAACTCACGAGCGAGCGGTCAATCTTGATGGCGTTGATCGAAAGACGATGCCAATAAGACAAGGATGAAAAGCTGACCCCAAATTCATCGAGTGCGACGCTAACATTCAAGCTTTTGAGCCAGTCCAGGATCTCGATCGCTTGCTCAGGATTCGCATTGATGAGGTTTTCCGCGATTTCAAGCCGGAGCGCTCCTTTCGGCAACGTCTCGCGCCCGATGATGAGCCGCAGGTTCTGCACCAGATCATGATGGAAGAGCTGCTGGCTCGACATATTGATGCTGACGTAAAGGGGGTCTTCTTTTTGGAGGATTCGGTGCCACCGGGCTCCCTGACGGATGCAGCGCTCGAAGACATATCCCCAAAGCTCGCCGGACAGGCCCGCCGCTTCCGCCGAAGGTTCGAATTCCGGCAAGCTCAGGCGTCCAAGTGCCGGATGATCCCAGATGATAAAGGCTTCCATGCCGGCGATCTGCTCGTCAGCGATCCTGACGATAGGCTGATACAGGATGCGGATCTGGCGCCGTTCAATGGCATGTTTGAGATCGGCTTGCACGATTGCGCGCTCATCCGGGCCGCCGCGCATTTCAGGCTTGAACAGCTCGATCCTATCGGCCCCAGCCCGCTTCGCCCGGTACATGGCGCTTTCGCCTTCGCGAAGAAGGTCTTCGGCGCTTTCCTGCGTGCCGTCATACATGGCTATGCCGATGCTGCCGGTGAGGACAAGATCGCGTCCGCCCGCTTTCATCGGCGTGCGCAGGGAACGGCGGACCCGCTCGGCCAGCATGGCGATGTGACGCGGCTCCGTATCTTCAGAGATCAGGATTGCGAACTGAAGTGCGCTGATGCGGGCGAGCGTATCTTGTGCCGAGATATGCCGGGATAGCCGGCGCGCTACCGTGAGCAAAACGCCATCATTGGTGGCAAAATCGGGCGAGCGGCTATGTGCCTTAAGGGCATCCAGGTCGATAAAGAACATCGTCGGCTTTATATTCTCGTCCTTCGCTCGGGCAATCGCGGTTTGCAGCCGGTCGAGGAAGAGCTCACGATTTGGTAGTCCTGTCAGGCCATCGCGAATGGCGTTGTGCAGGAGCCGCTCTTGCGCACGCTTTTGAGCCGTCACATTCCGCAGCAAACCTACCCCGCGAAGTGTCCGGGTGGTGCGCTGCTGGGTCACTGCGGCGCGCAGCTCGTACCAAAGATAGCCGCCATCCGCGCGCTTCATGCGAAACTCAAGGCTGATGTCTCCGCCTTGGCGTTCGCGGACAGTCCATAGCGTGAGGCGCATGCGCTCGCGATCCGAAGCGTGCAGGAACTGCAGCCAGCTGTCCACCGGGCAGCGGAGGGCTCCCGGCGCTACGCCAAGGGCCGTCTCGACCTCGGGGCCTGTATTGATTTCATCGCGCCGGCCATCCCATTCCCAAACGCTTGCCCCTGACGCCTCCAAAGCCATGACACGCAGCTTGAATTGCCCTGCATCTTCCCCGATGGCGCCCGGATCGGCGGTGTGGAAGGCGTACTGGGTTACGGTGAAAGCGATGAGTGCCAGGAAAACGACAAGGCTTGCCGAAAGTGCCGGGACAACGATATCGCCGGAGACCTTCCCCATGATCGTGACGGCCGTGGCGAAAAGCCAGACCATGAAGAGCATCCAACTGGGGACGAGCGAAAGCGCGCGCTCCTGGCCACGAAGAGCCAGAAAGCTGATAAGGGCTGATCCAACGATCGCAATCGGGACGAAGGAAAGTCTCGCGAGGCTTGCGGTAAGCTGAGCATCTATCAGCGCGAAGAAAATCAGGCCTGCCTGTCCGGTAATCCACCCAAAGAACGCGACGGAGATCCAGGAATGCCAGAGCCTGAGATTTAAGAAGGTGTAGAGGAAGATGAGGACGCTGGCCGCAAATGCGGCCTCTGCGGCAGCCCGGTATGTGCCGTTATCTTCTGAAGAAAGCTGAAACAACTTGTGCCAGAATCCGAAGTCCACGCACAGGTACGCAAGCGCGGCCCAGCCCACCAGCGCAGCCGCCGGAAACATCGCTTTGTGGTTGGCGGCGAAGATTGCGGTGAGAAAAATCGCGAGAATACCGGTGATGCCAAGGAGAATGCCGTGGAAGAGGCTGCTGTCCCGCTGCCGCTTTCCGAAGCTAGCCTCCGAGGTGAGATAGAGCCTCGGGACCGAAGCCGTCGCGAGCTCGACAATAAAGGTGACCGTCGTTCCTGGCTCAAGTGAGAGGCGGTAATTATCGAGATAGTCGTAATCGTCGTTTCGTTCGGGACGAAAGCCGAGCGACGGCGTTACATTTGTAATGCGGGGCGAGTCGAGGTCCGGCCTGAACACGCGTGAGCCGGCAATGTCGTATCTTTGGGCGGTGAGCCATCTGACAATGGTTTTGGCTGTGGGATTACTCAGAGCAAAGACCATCCAGCTTGGATTCGTGCCGGGGGTCTTAGCGGAGACAGTCATGCGCCCTGCGATCCCGTCAGGGCCGGGTGCTGTTTCTACGCTGAGCTTGTCTCCACGTCTGTCGTAGAATTCGCCGAGAAGGGTGATGTCGATTTTTTCGTCGCCGGGCCCGATTACAATCGGCTCAAGCGCGTGTGCAGGCGTCGTGAAGGACGCAAATGAGAAAAAAATTGCAGCGAGCCAAGCCGCGGTGAAAAAATAATTGGGTTCGTTTCGTAATGCCCCTAGGCGCCATCTTCCGCCGAAAATTTCACGGAATCGGATCGTCGTTAAGCAGCGCAAAAAGCGAATGGTCTTGCCATATGCCATTAATTTTAAGATACCGCCGGGCTAAGCCCTCATATTTGAAGCCTGTCCGGATTAGTAGCGCCGTGGATGCCTTATTGCTCGGCAGGCACGCTGCTTCCAACCGATGAAGACGCAGAACATCGAATACAAACCAAGTGACCGCCCGGACTCCTTTGGTCATGTTGCCTTGCTTGGCAAAGGGTTCGCCGATCCAATACCCGAGCGAGCAGCTTTGGCTGACCCCCCGGCGGATATTGCTCAAGGTGAGCCCTCCGATTAAGGCCGTATCAGAGGTTCTAAACAGAAAAAAGGCATAACCGAGATCTTGACGGGCGTCGCGGTAATAATAGCGAATGCGCCGGCGGAAACTGTCGCGAGACAATTCATCGCGTGCCCATCGCGGCTCCCACGGCTCTAAGAAGGCGCGGCTTCTCGCCCGCAGTTCCGCCCACGCCTTGTAATCCGACATTTGGGGCTCGCGCAGAAAGACGCCATCGCCTTCGACGTGGGGCCTGCTCTCAGAGAAGAAGATGCGCGAGCCGCCGATCATGCCGAAATTCACGCCGCTGCAAGGGTACCAGACAAGAACGCCTCGGCTGCATCCGTGACAGCGTTTGCGGCGCCGCGTGCGCCGACAACTGCGGAAACAATTTCTGGTGTTGACCGGAGGCGGCGCCCAACATCTTGAACCTCCTCGCGAGTGACGCCTTCGATCCTTTCGATGAGTTCCTCATTCGTAAGCGGCCGCCCGAATACCATGAGGTCCCAGGCGAGCTGCCCGGCCCTTGCCTCACAGCTTTCAAGGCTCATGAACAGCGCAGCCTTGATCTGCGACTTCGCCCGGGCAAGCTCCTGCGCGGTTGGCCCTTCATCGGCAAGGCTCGCGAAGACACCGAGCGCGATCGTTGTCAGCTCTTCGAGCTGTTGGGGACTTGTCGCCGCGTGCAAACCGATGATGCCGCTGTCGGAGTAGCCCCAGTCGAATGCGTGGATGTCGTAGCAAAGCCCGCGCTTCTCGCGGACTTCCTGAAATAGCCGGGAGGCCATGCCCCCTCCCGCGATGCCAGCGAAAATGCGGCCCGCGAACGAGGACGGGTGATCGTTCGGAAAACCCTCGAAAGCGTATATCAAGTGACATTGCTCAAAGCGCTTGTCCGAATTCGCGTGGCCGCCCTCGAATTTCGCCTTCTTGATCGGCCGCGCGGGCTGGGATGGCATCCCGCCGAAGAGTTCGTCCGCCAAACTATGGAGGGCGTCGTGGCCGACGGCTCCGGCCGCGCTGAGGATCATCCGCGAGGCCGCGTAATTTTCATTCCGGAAGCGTTTGAGATCCGCAGCCGCGTGGCGGGAAATCGTGCGCGTAGTCCCAAGAATCGAGCGGCCTAATGGGTGGTTTCCGTAGGCTTCGGCGATCGCGAGGTCGAAAGCGATATCGTCAGGACTATCCTGCGTGGCCGCAATCTCCTGCAGAATGACCTCGCGCTCGCGGTCCATCTCCTCGTCGGAAAAGGCCGGGTTCAAAAGCAGATCGCCGATCAGCCTCAGGCCGAGCTCAACGTCGTTCTTCAGCACGCGGGCGTAATAGTTGGTGGATTCGGACGAAGTGACCGCATTCAGCGCACCGCCTGCGCCCTCGATCTCTTCCGCAATTTGCATGGGCGAACGCGTGGGCGTGCCCTTAAAGGCCATATGCTCGAGAAAATGGGCCACCCCATGTTCGTTATCGCTTTCGGCGCGAGCCCCTGCGGCAACGAAAATGCCAACGGTCGCGGTTTCAAGGCCCGGCATCCGATGGCTTACAATCCGCATCCCATTGCCAAGCTCGCTTGTTTGTATCGTCATTCTAACCTCAAAGCGTTCCGCTAGCGCGGCCGGCACTCACGGCATGTGAGCTAATATATCTTCTTACTTCCGAAGCGGAATATGGCAGTTGCGCAAAACGCTCGGGCATCCGAAGGCATTTTTCAAGCACTGCCGGAACTGCAGGCAGCCGGCCGATCGCGCGCTGAACCGCTTCCGGAAATTTGGCGGGATGCGCGGTGCCAAGCACGATCATCGGGCCGCCTCTCCGCTCCTGCTCTCTTTGCGCCGCCACAAGCCCCACCGCAGTATGCGGGTCTATAATCATTCCCGTCTGTTGAAACAATCTTTTCATCGCCGCGGCGGCTTCCTGGCGCGTCACCCTGTATGCCGAGAAGCGCTCTTTCATAGATCGAAGCGCCGCCGGCGGGATCTCGAACCAGCCTTTTTCGCGCAGATTTCGCATCGCGCTGACAATGAAGGAGGCATCACGCCCGGTGGCCTCGAAAAGAAGGCGCTCGAAATTGCTTGATATCTGAATATCCATGCTGGGGCTGTCGGTCGGCGTGACGGTGCGCGGCTCATAGCGGCCCGTTTCTAGCGCGCGGGCAAGGATATCGTTTTCGTTGGTGGCAATAACAAGCCTCCCCAAAGGAAGCCCCATCTTGTCCGCGGCGAAGCCCGCGAAAATGTCGCCGAAATTTCCCGTCGGAACCGAGAAAGAAGGCCTCGACGCCGGCCCAACTTTGGCACATGCGGTATAATAATAGACGGTCTGCGCAATAATCCGCGCCCAGTTGATGGAGTTGATGGCAGAGAGCGAGTGGCGCAGCCGGAATTCGTGATCGCCGAACAGTTCTTTCACGATGGCTTGCGCATCGTCGAAAGTCCCTCCGATGGCAATCGAATGAATGTTTTCTTCCGGCGCCGCCGTCATCTGCTTGCGCTGAACGTCGCTGATCCTGCCATGCGGGAACAGGATGAAAAGCTCGATATCTTCGCGGCCACGGAAGGCCTCGACGGCCGCGGCGCCGGTGTCGCCGGAAGTTGCGCCAAGAATTGTCGCCTTCCGCCCTGTCCGCTTCAGCGCCCGCTCCATGAGCCGCGACAGCACTTGCATCGCGAAATCCTTGAACGCGAGCGTTGGCCCATGAAACAATTCGAGCAAAAACAGATCGGGACCGATTTCAGTGAGCGGTGCGGCTTCGGGGTGGCTGAAGCGGGCGTAAGCGTCATCGGCTAAGTAAAAAAGCTCGGCTTGCGCCGGGTTTCCATCCGTGAAGGGGGCCATGACATAGGCTGCCGCCGCGGCATATTTGGTTGGCTCGGCTGGCAACGAGTCCAAATCGGGCCAGACATCCGGCAGGTACAGGCCGCCGTCGGGCGCAAGCCCCGCCAGCAGAACTTCCTGAAAATCGGCTGCGGGCGCCGCGCCGCGCGTTGAGACGTACTTCATGATTTTAGGGATGGATTATGGACCTTGGGCATCCGCGGCACAATAAGCTCGGTTCTCGGTCAAGTCACGAGGTGCGGCAGGGTTTTCTCAGGCTTTACACCTTAGCGGTTACCCTAGCGTTGGCGGAGATGTGCGCGACAGGGCCAAATGCGTCAGATCGATATCCGCGCCGAAGTTCGGTTTTGCGACGGAGACTGGGGACGCGGCCTATGCCTCTTTGACCTTCGCATCGAGCAAGCCCGCATAATATCCAATGCAGACGCCAAGAAGGGCGGCCGCGAGACCGAACCAGGTCAGCGCATATTCGAGATGGCTATTGGGAATGCTGGCGAGGAGTTCGCGGGGATCGCGGGCCTGCGGCCACGGGGTTGTCTGAGCCGCTGGTTCAGCTTGAATGTACTCGGTCGATACGGCCTGCTTGCCGGATAAACCATCGAAAGCAGCCATGGATGGGATGTCGGGCGCGAAGAAAAGCCTTTTCGCAGTATCATTGGACGGCGCGAACCAGCTTGCCTTTCCTGGGAGCCGCACAATGCCCGTGACCTCGGTTTCGCCTTCCGGGAAAAGGCTCTTGCTCTCTGCAAGACTCGCCGGCACGAATCCCCGGTCCACGAAGACAGTGCCATTCTCAAATTTGAGGGGCGTGAAGAGATTGTACCCGTAACCCTCGCGCGTCTCGGCTCTTGCTGCTTCCGGAGTGGGCGCAAGAACTTTGACCGTACCGGCACTCTCGAACTGCCCCTTGAGGGTTACGCGCATGAACTCGCGACCGATCTCATTAGTCCGAGTGGGTGGTTGATACTGGATGGGGGGGCGCGACAGCCCGGCCTCGAACCTCTCAATCAGGCTGTTCTTCCACTCGCGCCGTTCCAACTGCCAGACGCCAAGCGCCACGAGAAGACAGAATGCGCTAAGGACTGCGACGCCTTGAACGATTGGGCGGTAATTTACACGCGGCTTCATGCCAGGAGAGTTAGGCAGCCGGCGTCACCGTGACGAGCCCTCGGCAGCTTTATTTGTATATTGCAACGAGATGAGGGTCGCCTTCAGGGGCCGTAAGATTAGGAGGGGCAGTGCGACAGCCAGCGGCAGCCAAAGGGCTGCGTGCACCCAGTAAGGCGGCCTGTAGAGGGCTTCGACGATCAATGCTCCGCCGGTAACAACGAAGCCCACGAAAAGCATAATGAAGACGGCGGGGCCATCGCCTGAATCGGCAAAGCCGTAATCGAGGCCACAAGCGGGGCAGCGATCCCGCAAAGCGAGGAAGCCCCGGTAAAGGGGCCCCTTGCCGCAGCGCGGACATTTGCAGAGAAGCCCCGAAACCCAAGGCGAGACGTGGTCCGGATCTGCCATCAGGCCTACGCCGGAGCGGAATAAGTTCCCGAGCCCCAGACGTAAATGCTGGCGAAAAGAAACAGCCACACCACGTCAACGAAATGCCAGTACCATGCCGCTGCCTCGAAGCCGAAATGCTGCTTCGGCTTGAAGTGCCCAGCAAGGGATTGGAAGAAGACCACCGTCAGGAAGATGGTGCCGACGATGACGTGGAAACCGTGAAAGCCGGTCGCCATGAAGAAGGTCGAGCCATAGATATGGCCTGCGAATTTGAAGCCGGCGTGGCTGTATTCGTAGGCTTGGCAAGCCGTGAAGGCCATGCCGAGAAGAATTGTCAGCGCAAGGCCCCAGATTTGGCCTTTCCTATCTCCGGTCAGAAGAGCGTGATGCGCCCAAGTGACGGTTGTGCCGGAGGTAAGGAGAATCAGCGTGTTGACGAGCGGGAGTTCCCACGGATCGAAGGTGTGCTTGAAAAGACCGTCCGGGCTAGGAACAGGCGGCCATTTGCCTCCCAGCACCTGGTCACGGCCAACGACCCCGATTTGCACTCCATCGCTGAGCTTATGGACATCGGCCGGGAAAAGAGAAACGTCGAAATAGGCCCAGAACCAGGCGACGAAGAACATGACCTCCGAGGCAATGAAGAGGATCATGCCGTAACGCATCGCAAGCTGCACAATTGGGGTATGCGTGTGCTTGTAGACAGAATTCGACGACGATATCCCTGAACCATAGGAACATGGTTCCGAGTATCCCGGCGACGCCCGCGAAGAAGACCCACGGCCCCTCGATACCAAAGACGCCACCTTGGCTCGTCTTCATCCAAATGACGGCCCCAACCGTGACCACCAAGGCGGAGATAGAACCCACGATCGGCCAAGGGCTTGGCGGAGGTAAGTGGTAGTCGTGATGTCTTACGGCGTCAGCCATCGTCTTCTCCCAAATGCGATAAGGGTGTTAGCCTGGATTTCGAACTTTGGCTAGGCTCGCATTGCCGCGGACGGAGGTCACATTTGCCGCAGCCGCCGACGGGTGCTGAACTTTAAAGAATGTATAAGACAGCGTCATATCATTGACGAGTTTAGCTTCGCTGTCTTTGAGGATGGCCGGATCAATGAAAAATGAGACAGGCATCTCAACGGTTTCGCCCGGCTTCAATGTTTGCTCGGTGAAGCAGAAACATTGAATCTTGGTGAAGTACTGCCCCATGATGCTGGGGCTGACATTGAATACTGCCGAACCCGTGATCGTGTCGCTGGAGCGATTTGTGGCACGGAAGAATGCAAGCTTGTTCTCGCCCACATGCAACGTCACTTCCGGCACGACAGGGGAAAACGACCAAGGAAGCCCGGCTGCGACATTGGCATCAAAGCGCACCGTCACGGTCTCGGGTAAGACCACGCCCGGACCGGAAGCCGCGCGCTGCGGCGTGCCAGCAAACCCGGTCGCGGCGCAGAACATGCGGTAAAAGGGGATGGCGGCAAATGAAAGCCCGACCATCAGGGCCACGAACGCGACAAGCGCCGCTGCTATTCGAACATCTTTCTTGTTCGAAGGGGCCGTCTTTGGCTGAGGGCCAGACGTTGGATCATAAGGGCCGGTTGGCAACATTTCCTCCGAGCCTCACAATCGTTACGAAGAAGAAGAGTAGAACCAGTGCAAAAAGCGCCCAGGCGATGGCGAGCGAGCGAAGCCGTTTCCGGCGTTTTGCCTGCTCCGCCTCTTCCGCGGCGGCGTCCTTGTCCTCTATTTCGGCGGGGGGCCGATTACCGTCCAAGCCCGAAGCCATGTTCGACCCAGAGCGCGCCGAAAAGCGCGAACAGATAGAGAATTGAGAAGGTAAAGAGCAGCCGGCAGGCCCTATCGGCTTCGAAGCCTTCCCTCACCCGGTAAACGCGCCAGGCACAAAACAGGAAGCCAGCACCCAGAGCCGCTGCTACCGCTCCATAACCGTAGCCCGCGAATCCGAAGGCGAGCGGCAGGAACCCCGCCAGCACCGTTGCGAGCGTATAAAGCAAAATCTGCTGCCTTGTATACGCAGTGCCGCGAACGTTAGGCATCATCGGGATTCCGGCCCGCTCGTAATCGCGCGAGCGGTATAGGGCAAGCGCCCAGAAATGGGGCGGCGTCCAAAGGAAGATGATGAGGAAGAGAACGAAGCTCGCCCAAGCAACGCTGGAGGTCGCGGCGGCCCAGCCAATCATGGGCGGCAATGCCCCAGCGGCGCCGCCTATCACGATGTTGAGCGGCGTCCGCCGCTTCAGCCAATGCGTATAGATAACGAGGTAGAAGACGATGCTCGCGGCAAGAAGCGAGGCCGCGACCCAGTTCACTAGGAGCCCGAGGCTTAAGACAGAAAATGCCGCGAGAAAGAGCCCGAATGCAGCTGCCTCTTCCCTGCGTATGCGGCCGCGAGGAATGGGGCGCTTCGCCGTGCGTTGCATAAGCGCGTCGATATCGGCATCGTACCACATGTTGAGAGCGCCGGCGGCGCCTGCTCCCATGGCGATCAATATGAGGGCAGCAAATGCGAGCACGGGGTGAAGCGGGACCGGAGCGATGGCCATGCCCACCGCGGCCGTAAACACTGCCAGCGACATTACTGTCGGTTTCAGAAGTACGATAAAGTCGTAGACGGATGCCGAACTTGCAGGAAGTGCCTGAGGTTCAGAAAGAGTAACCGGGGGTTCGCTCATCTTTGGTCTTATATTGTTCCCCTCCGGAGAGGCGTCCGCCGAAACGCTTACCGAAGCATGTTTGCACCGCGGGGCGCCACCCGCGCCTTAAGCGATGCGAGGCAGCTCCTCGTACGAATGGAATGGCGGCGGCGACGGCAAGGTCCACTCGAGCGTTGTCGCCCCAGGTCCCCACGGATTTGGCCCAGCCTTTCTTTTGCGCAAGAATGCATCCGCAAGAGTCGCCAGGAAAATCAGGACGCTCACTCCACCGATATAAGAGCCGATGGACGAGATATAGTTCCAATGCCAGAACGCCTCCGGATAATCTGCATACCTCCTTGGCATCCCGGCCGCACCAAGGAAGTGCTGCGGGAAAAAGGTAAGGTTCACGCCGATGAAGGTCGTCCAGAAGTGGAGTTTCCCGCCGAATTCGGAATAGGTGTAGCCCGACATTTTCGGGAACCAGAAATAAAATCCGGCAAAAATCGCGAACACGGCGCCAAGCGAAAGGACGTAATGGAAGTGCGCCACCACGTAGTAAGTCTGATGCAGCGAGCGGTCGATGGCCGCGTTCGCAAGCACAACACCAGTCACGCCGCCAACAGTAAAGAGGAAGATGAAGCCGATCGCCCAAAGCATCGGGGTCCGGAACTGAATTGAACCGCCCCACATGGTCGCAATCCACGAGAAGATCTTGATACCCGTCGGAACGGCAATCACCATGGTGGCGAACACGAAATAGGCCTGGGTATTCACCCCAATGCCGGTGGTGAACATGTGGTGAGCCCACACGATGAAGCCGATCGCGCCAATGGCCACCATGGCGTAAGCCATGCCGAGATAGCCGAACACGGGCTTCCTGGAGAACGCGGAAATCACCTGGCTGATCATGCCGAAGCCAGGCAGGATGAGGATGTAAACTTCGGGATGGCCAAAGAACCAGAAGAGATGCTGGAACAACAGCGGATCGCCGCCGCCCTGGGGATCGAAGAAGGTTGTCCCGAAATTGCGGTCCGTGAGTAGCATGGTGATCGCGCCTGCCAGCACGGGAAGCGAAAGCAGCAGCAGGAACGCAGTTACCAGAATAGACCAGACAAAGAGCGGCATCTTATGCAGCGTCATGCCCGGGGCGCGCATATTGAAAATGGTTGTAATGAAGTTGATCGCGCCGAGGATCGAGGATGCGCCGGCAAGGTGCAGCGAAAAAATAACAAAGTCCATCGCCGGTCCGGGATGTCCGGTTGTGCTTAGCGGAGCGTAAAGCGTCCATCCGCCGCCGAAGCCGTTCGAGCCTGGAGCGCCTTCGACGAACAGCGACAGGACCAGCAGCGTGAACGAGGCCGGCAAGAGCCAGAACGAAATATTGTTCATGCGCGGGAACGCCATGTCCGGCGCTCCGATCATGAGCGGCACCAGCCAGTTCCCGAAACCACCGATCATCGCGGGCATGACCATGAAGAAGACCATGATCACGCCGTGCGCCGTCATGGCGACGTTATAGGCTTGCGCGTTCGGAAAGATCTGCAAACCTGGGTCTTGCAGCTCCATCCGCATCAAGATCGAAAGGCCGCCGGCGACGATCCCGGCGCAGATCGCGAAGATCAGGTAGAGAGTACCGATGTCCTTGTGGTTTGTCGAAAACAGCCATCGGCCAATGAATCCCGGGTGATCGTGACCATGATCGTGTGCCGCCGCCATGTCCTTTGACATTAACAATGCCCTTTTAGTTTCATGTTTCGCCAGCCCAAGCTCAATCAGACCGGTCAGCGCGCGGCGAGCTGGCCGCCGTCCGCCGCTGCCACGCTGTTGGTTTGCGCACTTGCGGTTTTCTGCTTTTCACTGAGCCACTTATGATAATCGTCGTCATTAACGACTTTAACAGCGATCGGCATATACGCATGCCCCTGACCGCAAAGTGCTGAGCATTCGCCGTAATATGTCCCGGTCTCCTTTGCGATGAACCAAGTGCGGTTCACGCGGCCCGGCATGGCGTCCACGCGCGAGCCGAACTCCGGCACGACCCATTGATGAATAACGTCGGCGCCGGTGGTAAGCACCTGCACCACCTTGTTGACGGGCACGACCATCTCGTTATCGACGGCCAAGTTCCGGATCTGTCCAGGTTTCAGGTCCTTATCCTCTACGAGGAACGAGTCGAATGCGATCTTCTCGTCCGGATATTCGTAAGACCAGTACCACTGCTTGCCGATGGCCTTCACCACGACATCCGCTTTCGGGAAGTCGTATTGCTCAAACAGCAGCCTGAAAGAGGGGATTGCGATGACCACGAGGATCAGAACCGGCACGATTGTCCACAACACTTCCAGCGTCGTGTTGTGAGAATTTCTGGATGGAACCGGGTTAGCGCTTTCGCGGTAGCGGATGATGACCCAAATCAAAAGGCCCATCACGAAAACCACGATGGGGACGATAATTGCGAGCAGGAGGTAGTTGAAGCTGCGCATCGATTCCATCAGCGGCGAACCCGCGCGAGGCAAATCGATCTGCCATTCGTGGGGCACGCCCTCGAAGGCATAAGCGCTGCTTAAACATATCAAACTTGCAAGAGCGCTAAGAAATGCCAGTGCGCCAAACCGAGCCTTCATATTCGACCTTCAAGCTTGCCTGCTGCCGGGGCTATCTGTAGCCGTACACAAGCGGCCTGAACAAGCGAAAATTGACGCAAATCAAGGCGCGGGCGCTAGGCATAGCGTCGCAGGAAGCGCAAGGCGGGCTGTGCGGCCCAAGTCTCAATTTAGCCCTATTCCTTGCGGAGTTGCGAGGCCAAACATGCCCTGCATCTCAAAAAACGGTAAATGATCATGCTACGATCGGCGAAGTTCGCCGCGGCCTGCGTTTTCTGCGTCTTCGCCGCGCTACAGGCCCATGCCCAGTCCGAAGTCGGCTCCGGCGAGGTCAAGGCCATCTATGGCGCCTGGAAGCTGAAATGCGCCCAGATCGCCGGCGCCAAACAGGACAAATGCGCACTTGTGCAGGACCTCAAGCTCGAAGACCGCCCAGGCATGCTGATGACCGTGCTTTTCATGCGGGCCTTCGACAGCGATAAAAAAATCCTCCGCATCGTGGCGCCGCTGGGCGTGGTTCTTCCCGCTGGCCTTGGCTTGAAAGTGGACGGGGCCGATGTCGGCAATGTTAAATTTTTGAAATGCTATCATTTCGGCTGCCTCGCGGAAGTCATTGTTTCCGACGAGCTCGTCGGCAAGTTCACCTCCGGCAAGACCGCAAGCTTCATCGTTTTCACCACCCCCGAATCTGGAATCGGCTTCCCGGCTCCGCTATCGGGTTTCGCGGATGGCTTGAAGGGCCTAAACTGAGCTGAAAAGCTAAGTTTGGGAGGTTCTATGGGCGATCGCAGATACGAAGGTGCGGCAGTCTTCATTTCAGGTGCGGCGCGCGGCTTCGGCCGGCTTGCAGCCGAGCGCTTTGCGGCCGAGGGCGCTCATCTTGTGCTCACGGACATTCTCGAAAAGGAGCTGGAGGAAACGGCCGCCTCCGTGCGGGCGCTTGGCGCTGAAGCCGTTGCTATTCCTGGCGACATCGCCGGTGCGGACATGGGGCAGCGACTGGTCGAAGCGAGCGTTACCCGGTTCGGAAAGCTCGACGTCGCTGTAAATAATGCCGGCATCGCCCACACCTTCAGCAAGTTCACGGACATCGATGCCGAAACCTTGGATCGGATCATTCGCGTGGACCTGATCGCGGTTTTTCATGCAATGCGGCATCAGCTCAAGCAAATGGAGCGGCAGGGGAACGGCGTGATCCTGAACGTCTCCTCCGTGGCCGGCATCGCTGGTGCGCCGCTGCTCAGCGCCTACTCCGCAGCAAAGCATGGCGTGATTGGGCTTACGAAAAGCGCCGCGCTCGAATATGCGCGGGCTGGCATCCGCGTTAACGCGATCTGCCCTTCTTTCGCGGCAACGCCCATGGTTATGGACGAGATCGAGAAAATGCGGGGAGGGGCGGAAGAAGCTCTGTCGCGCGTCACGGCCATTATCCCCATGCGCCGGCTGGCAACTCCCGAAGAGATTGTGCAGGCCATGCTCTGGATTTGCAGCCCCGCGAACAGCTTCATGACGGGGCAAGCGATTGCAGTGGACGGCGGACTGACTGCAATCTGAAATGCTCTAACCCCGCCCGAAGGCGGGGTTACCAATTCAGTGTGCCGCTAATCAATAGCCGCCATAACCGTTGTTGCCGTAGTAGGGCCGCGGCGGGTAGGGGCGTTGATAGCCTTCGCCATATCCCTCGCCGCGGTAGCCCTCGCCGCGGTAGCCGGAGGCAAAGCGCTCCACACCATACACAGGCCCATGATCTTCGAGGTTCAGGAGCGCATGGCTGACGATCTCGCCGCGCCCGTTGAAGCGCAGCAGGATGTAGCCGTGCACGAATTCGCGCTCGACCTTCACCATGATTGCTGAATTATCCTGCTCGCGTTCCTTTGGATATTTGGCGACGTAGAACTTGCCGCGATAGTCGCCGAAAACGCAGGGCTCGCCGTTGCGAAGTCCGTAGACCGTGACACGGACGCGATGGTTATAGTCGGGCCTGATCTCGATCCGCACCACCATGTTGCGCTGCAGCTCGACGTTGTTCCAAGTGCCGAGGAAGTCGCTCGGCTCGCCGTAAAGCGGGTTGCGAGGCTGCGCTGAGGCGGCAGCGGCGCTAATCAGAAGAAACACAAATGCAACGGCAACTCTCATGCTACTGCCCTCTACTCAACAATGGGTACTAACGGGAGTATCGGGCTTTCGCGTAAATTTTTAGTATAGTTTGAAAGAGCGGCGCCGTGGCGGACCGGAATGGCGCTGTTAAAGCATCCGCGATCGGATAATATTATTAAATTACCGTTTCGATTACGAAGGACTGTTAAATGCCAAACTCGCAACCCATTGCGCGCCATTTCTTCATCTCACGCGCTGGTGCGGATAAGGATGTGGCGATTGCCATTGCCGCGATCATCCGTGAGGCAGGCTATACGACCTGGCTTCAGGACGAGGATTTCGGCCACACCAGCTTCATGGCGCGCATGGCGCAAGGCTTCGAAAGCGGGGCGAGGTTGATCGCGCTCCTGTCGCCGGCCTATCAGCACTCGCATTACTGCCAAAAAGAATGCGATGTCACACTGACGGGCGATCCGCTGAACCTGGAGCAGCGTTTGATTGTGCTCCGCGCCGGCGATTGCGCCCCAACGGGAAATCTCCGGGATATCCCTTATACCGATCTTGTTCCCATTCTCGCACTTAGCGATGCGCGAGAGCGCCAGCGGTTACTGACGCGCGCTATCCGAATTCTCATTGGCGCGGAGCAAGGCGAAACCGCCTCCAAGTTCATCGATCTTTACCACCGTGTTCCGCAAATCCTGCATCCGGAGATCGAAGCCGTGCCCGGCTTCACGGGCCGGGAGGCGGAGCTCGAGGCGCTAACAACAGCGCTTTGGAAGAAGGGCGGGACGACCGCGCTTACCAGCTCCAAACAAGCTGCGGCATTGAGCGGGCTCGGCGGGGTTGGCAAATCGGTGCTTGCACGCGAATATGCCTGGCGCGAGCGGGAGAGCTATCGCGGCATCTGGTGGATACGCGCGGAGAAGCGTGAAACGCTGCTCGACGATCTGATCGAGCTTGGTGCGCGCTTCATTCCCGGCATCGGCGCGGTCCCCGACCGCGAGCAAGCGGCCCGTGAGGCCCTCGACTTCATCGGGCACGCAAAGTCCGATAAGCCATGGCTCCTCATCTACGACAATGTCGAAAGCCCCGCCGATATCGAGAAGCTGACGCCGCGGGCGGCGCGCATGTGCTCATCACCAGCCGCTGGCAGGACTGGTATGGGCAGGTGAGCGAGCTTGCCGTGGACGTGTTCAGCCCGGAGACCGCCGTTGAATTTCTGATGGCGCTCGCGCGCGGCGCGGCGGAGCAGCCGGAAAAAACGCGTTCTGCGGCAGCGCTGCTCGCCAAGGACCTCGGTTATCTGCCGCTCGCCCTTGCCATCGCCCGCGCTCATGCCTGGGGCATGAACTGGACTTTCGAGCAGTATCGCGGCCACCTGGCCCAAATGCTGGACAGGGAGTTGACCAAGGCGGTCGATTATCCGCGTTCCATCCTCGCCTCTTTCACGCTGGCGATCGAAAAAGCGAAGACGACAAGCCCCGAGGCGGAGCGGCTTCTGGGCATCGCTGCTTTCCTTGCACCGGACCGCATTCCGCTTGGCATCATCACCCAGGATGTGATGAGCGAGATCGAGAAGGGCGAGGCGGTGGCGGCTCTTGCCGAAGTGTCTCTTGTCACCCGTGAGAGCCTCGACGATGGTTTGCGCGCCATCAGCGTGCACCGTCTGGTGCAGGAGGTAGTGCGCCACAGGCTCGGCGAAAACGCGGCGGACATGGCAGCGCTCGCGACACGGCTTGTCGCAGATGCTTACCCTTTTGATTCTGACGACGTGCGCAACTGGCCCCTCTGCCGTCGCCTAGAGAGCCACGCAGCGACCATTCTCACCGTTGCGCCCGAAGCCGGAGAAGAAGCTAGAAAGACGGTCCGTCTGCTTAATCAATACGCCCTCCATCTAAACGCGCGTGCTGAATTTGCTGCGGCCGAGCCCTTCATGGGCCGCGCTCTTGAAATCGACGAGGCGAGCTTCGGCCCCGATCATCCGGAGGTGGCCACCGACCTCAACAATTTGGCGCAGCTGCTTCAGGCCACTAATCGGCTGGCCGAGGCCGAGCCCTTGATGCGCCGCGCGCTAAAAATCGGCGAGGCGAGCTTCGGGCCCGATCATCCCAACGTTGCCATTGGCCTCAACAATTTGGCGCTGCTGCTCAAGGTCACCAACCGGCTGGCCGAGGCCGAGCCCTTGATGCGCCGCGCGCTTGAAATCGACGAGGCAAGCTTGGGTCCCGATCATCCCAATGTCGCCGTCCGCCTCAACAATCTGGCGCAGCTGCTTCAGGACACCGACCGGCTTGCCGAGGCCGAGCCCTTGATGCGCCGCGCCCTCAAAATCGACGAGGCGAGCTTCGGCCCCGATCATCCCAAGGTTGCCATTCGCCTCAACAATCTGGCGGCGCTGCTTCAGGACACCGACCGGCTGGCCGAGGCCGAGCCCTTGATGCGCCGCGCGCTCAAAATCGACGAGGCGAGCTTCGGGCCCGATCATCCCAACGTTGCCATTCGCCTCAACAATCTGGCGCAGCTGCTCAAGGCCACCAACCGGCTGGCCGAGGCCGAGCCCTTGATGCGCCGCGCGCTCAAAATTGATGAGGCGAGCTTCGGCCCGCATCATCCCGACGTGGCCGTTGACCTCAACAATCTGGCGCAGCTGCTCCAGGACGCCAACCGGCTGACCCAGGCCGAGCCCTTGATGCGCCGCGCAGTCGCCATACTGGAAAAGAGCCTCGGAGCGGATCATCCCAACACGGGGATGGCGAGAGAAAATTACGACGCCCTTCTGGCAGAGATCGCCGGACACGCCAAAGAGGATGCGATGGCCCCTCCCCCTTCACCAGACAAGGAAGGGAAGGCAAATGCCGGCGCTTCAAAGCGTGGCTTGCTGTCGCGCCTGCTGGGCCTTTAGGAGGCACGCGCTTTTCGAAGAAATGCCCCCTCACCCCCCAAGCCCTCTTCCGAGCAGCTCGCCTGGGCGAGTTTGTCAGGTTAAGCGCGGTATCCGCGGGCGGATATGCGGCCCTTATGAAGGCGTTCCCTTTCCCCTCCATGGGAGAGCTTCAGATCAGTAAGGCTTAACCAGCCGCTCCAAATAATCCAGCTCGATCGGCGGACGCGAAGGCTGGCCCAGCCGCCTACGCAGCTCCTCAAGAATGGAGCGGGCGCGCTGCACGTCTATCTCCTGCGGCACCTTCACGCTCTCGCCGTCGTTCAGTTCGTTGTTCCCGCTGCGGCCAAGCGGATCGCGATTGCCCTGCCCGTTTCCCCCGCCGCCCGCGGAACGCATCATCTGCTCCGCCATGGCGCGCGTGCTCTGCCGCATATTTTCGAGCGCGCGGGCCTGTTGATCGGTCGCTTCGCCGAGATCGTTCTGTTCGAGCGCGTCGCCGGCCTCGCCCATCGCCCCTTCGGCATCCTGCAGCTTCTGTTGGGCACGGTTTCCGCCCTGGCCTGGCCCCATCTGTGAAAGCAGGTCCTGGAGCTGCCGCTGAAGGGCGTCCTGCCGTTGCCTCAGCCCGGCCGTATCGGGCGGTCCAAACTTACCACCCTGCCCCTGCTGCCCTTGCTGTTTGCGACCTTGCCCGCGCTGGCTGCGCTGGCCCTCCTGCTCGCCGCTGCTTCCGCCTTCCTGTGCGCGGAAAGTCTGGTCGAGAAGCTGCTGCTGCTGGCGCATGAGGTCCGTGAGTTTCTGGATCTGCTTCATCCTTTCCGCATTCTCAGCTTCGGAAGCGGCGTCGCTCTGGCCAGGGGTTTGCAGCGATTCGAGAATATCGCGGAGCTCATTCAGCATTTGGGCCGCGGCCTCGGGAGAACCGGACTTCGCCAGGCTTTCCACCTTGTCGAGAAGCTTTTGCAGGTCCTGCGGCGTGACCATCTTGGCGTTCTTCGACGGCGCGGCTTTGCTGGCGTTCTTGGATTTCTGTTCGAGGAGCGCTTGCATATAGCGGTTCAGCGCCTGCCTAAGCTCGCTCATAAGCTTCTGAATTTCCTCCGGCGAAGCGCCTCTTTCGATTGCATCCTTCAGCCGGTCCTGGGCGGCGCGCAGCTCTCTCTCCGCTTGTGATAGATTTCCGTCTTCGATGCGGAGCGCCACATCCCAGAGCTGGTCGACAACGCTTTCCACAGTCTCGATGGAAAAGGGCCCCCGTAGCCGCCAATAGGCGGACCTGAGATTGAGGTAGATTGGAGACGGGATATTGTCGTCCTCAGCAGTGATGGCCAGCGCGTTGAGGTTGCTGGCTACGCGCAGGGTGCTGCCTGGATCTTCAACGAGGGCGCGCCTCTGCCCAACCACCGCTTTCGCGAGCGGCTTCGTGAATTTCCGCTCCGGCAGGATAATCCCGCGCGGTGCGCTCAGGCCCTCATGTCCGGCCTCGTCCTTCGCAGCAAGCGTCACAATCACCGGCAGCCCTGCCCAAGGATGGGCCGTCAGATCGCGGTAGGTTTTGCCTTCCGCCGACTTGACCGGCGCGCGGGGCAGCGAGAGCGGGAAAACAGGCGGCTTGCCGATCAGCGGCGTTGCAGCGCCTGCATTTTCACCCGCAACAGGCAATGGCCGTTCGATACGAGCTTCCGCGTTTGCCACGCCATAATCGTCGTCAACCTTATATTTGAACAGCATAACTGCGCGAGGCGAGACCTCGATCGGGCCCACAAAGCTGATGGATGGGGGCGTGTCTGGAATCGCCGTCAGTGCCCATGACCTGTGAACGCCCCAACTGCGGCTGACGGACAAGGTGCCGGAGTCCTCAATCTTCTGCGTATATTCTGCGTAAGTCTCAGTGGATTGACCGGCGGGTTTGAGCGGCTTCTGGTCTTTGCCGCGGCCCAGCTTCACCTCGTAGGACGAGGCATCCGGCCCGTTGATCTTTACCGTCAGCACCGACCCCTGCGGTACTGAGATTGCCTCCTGCCCGGACGAAACCGCGCCATTGGCCAGCACGAAGGGCTCTTTCCTCGTATAGGCGGGTGGCGAGATCCAGGCATCGATGCGGAAGCCGCCTCCAGCCGGAATTTCCGGAACTATGAAGGCAGCCTTCATTCGGCTTCCGAGATCGCCATAGGCCCATACGCCCGCAACCGCGAGCAGCAGGATTAGCGCGGCGCGAAGGGCAAAGGGGTCGTGTTTGTCGATGCGGGGATGGGGAAACCCAGCCTTGAGCTTCTGGAGCGCGCTTGCAGCGCGGGCCCGGTGCGCATCCCACAATGCTTTTGTTTCGGCAGAGGCATCCTCCTGCGAGAGCTTGTCGTTGAATGCGGTCAGCGGCCTGTGGCCGATCGCGGAGGCTTTCTCGATCCGCGCGAAGGATTCTTCCCGCCGTGGGCGCCGCCAAAACAGGAGCGGCAGGAAGGAAAGCACGAAGCCTCCGCCAAAGGCATAGAGGAGGAAAAGGTGGATGCGCGGCGGCAGGTACTGCCAGACCTCGAAGACCGAAAGCAGCACAAAAAGCCCAGCTATCGACAGCGGAAGCCAGGCGCGCGGCCAAAGTTTTTCAACCGTGAGAGCGCGATTGGCGACGCGAACCTTTCGCTCAAGGAGGCGCTTCTCCAGAGTTGCGGCTGATGCTTTGGGCCCGGATCCGGCGTTTGCGGGACCGCCTTTTTTGTCAGTCATTCGTACAGGATACCATACAGGAAAGAGGCGTAAACATGCCGTTCGCTGCCAAGGGTTAGACCGGCTGGCGCAGCTTGATCGCCGCTACGAGCGTCCCTTCGTCCAAATAGTCAAGCTCGCCGCCGATGGGAACACCGCGGGCGAGCCTCGTAATCTTGACCGGCAACCCCTCTAGCTCCGCTGCGAGATAATGCGCCGTCGACTGGCCTTCGACCGTGGCATTCAGTGCCAAAATTATCTCCCTCACGTTTGGCGATCGTGCGCGTTCGGCAAGCTTCGCGATTGAGAGATCGTCCGGGCCCCTGCCATCAAGCGGCGAAAGAGTCCCGCCCAGCACATGATAGAGGGCGCTCACAATGCCGGCGCGCTCGAGAGCCCACAAATCGCCGACCTCCTCGACAACGCAAATGACGGAAGGATCGCGCCTTTCATCGGTGCAGATCGTGCAGGGCTGTCTTGTATCGATGTTGCCGCATTCCTTACAGATGGAGATTTTCGCCGCCGCCTCGCCCATAGCCTGAACGAGCGGCATGAGCAGCTGTTCCCGCTTCTTGATCAGATGAAGGGCGGCGCGCCGGGCCGAGCGCGGGCCGAGGCCCGGAAGTTTCGCAAGAAGCGCGATCAGCTCCTCGATTTCGGCCCCGGAAGTCTTTGTCTGCGGAATGGGCATGCGTCTTAGGTAACGAATAGAGTCCCGATCCGCAACGGATCTTCCGCAACGGCGCCGCTAATGATGGCGAAGGACGGATTCGCACGGTCATAGCCTTCAGCGAGCCGTTCCAGCTCCGAGCGAATTACAGGGTCACTCATTTCCTTAGCCTGCTCCCGTACCTCAGCGGCAAGCTTTGCCCAATGTTCCGGAGGGTGTTCTGCCATTGGGTTCTTCCTGCCTGAGACGCGGCCTTAAACCACAAACGCTGGAAATGTTCCTGATCAGGAACGTATTAATCAAATACAAAAAACTGTTGAAACTTAGTTCCTGCCAATTTGTTGTATTTCACAGGCGAAATCGAGGAAACATGAGCAAAATTACTGATGACCCGGCCTACTGGCTGGGGCGCGCAGAAGAAATGCGCGAAATTGCCAACAATACAAGCGACAGTAAGATGAAGCAAATCATGGATGAGATTGCGAATAGCTATGAGAGAATAGCCGAGCATGTTAGGAACAGCATAGGAAACGGCGCTAGTAACTAGAATAAAACTCACCAAACTCGAGCGGGCCAGAAGCGGGGCTTTGAGAGCTTTCCGGGAAGCGTTCTCGGCCCCATCTGCGGTCTGCGAGCCACCCGCTAAGGCCTTGTTCGGAAGCGCCGCACTGCTGTTCGGCCGGCTTCAGGGAGCGCAACGGGATCGTGATCCGGAAACGGGGAGGGAGATCGCCGCAGGAGCCGGTTTGACCCAAGGCTGAGGTACTATCTGACCGAAATAGTCCACATTTGCCGCCTCCTTCCATCTGCATCAGGCCGAAATATCAACGCCTAAAAATCGGCCGTTTCAATTTGAAGAAGGAACGCCACTAGGGAGCGCGTTGTTAACTCCCGAACGCACGGGGGCTTGGCCGTAAAATCAATGAACGCAGCAAGGAGTTTGTCTCCACACCAGGAGGCCGCCACAATACTGGTCGTGGAGGACGATGTCCTGGTGCGGCTGGTGATTGCAGAATATCTCAGGAGTGAAGCGCTTCACGTAATCGAAGCAAAAAACGGCGAGGAGGCGCTATCCCTGCTCGGCTCTGTCGAAACGGTGGGGCTTGTTATTACCGATATACACATGCCGGGAGCCGTAGACGGTGTCGCGCTTGCGCAGTCCGTGAAGGCAGAATACCAGCTGCCAGTCATCCTCGTGTCAGGTTGCTATGAAGGAGTGATTCCGGCAGGCATCGCCGACGCTTTCTTCCCAAAACCTTATGATTTGCATCGGCTCTTCTCGGCTGCGATCGAATTACTCAAGGGCACGGAGCCATGACCGCCGCACCTGGTTCTTCCGCTGATCCCGCCACGATCCTTGTCGTGGATGACGATGTCTTGGTTCGGTTTGCAATCGCGGATTATTTACGCGACTGCGGCTATCGCGTAATTGAAGGGGCATCGGGCAAAGAAGCCATTCGCGTCATCGAGAAATCGGACATGAAGGTGGATATCGTCCTTTGCGACGCAGCGCTTACGGGCAGCGTCAACGGATTCAATCTCGCGCAATGGATCAGGGCAAACCGGACCGGGCTGCCGGTCATTCTTGCCGGCACCACGGAGAAAGCGTCGGAAGCAGCCGCCGAACTCTGCGATGAAGGCCCAAACCTTGTGCGGCCCTATGAACCCCAGCTCGTCGTGGACCGGATAAAGGGCCTCCTTGCGAAACGCGGCCAAAGTAAAGCTTAGCATCTCGGCCGTTAATATGGCGAAGATTGCGGCGTTCTAGCTTACCGCTTAGCCGCAGGTCACGCGGCGCACTTTTGCAACATAGCTTTCAAATGCCGATCGAGTTCCTTCGCGACCTCATTGACCTCAGCGTCACCGTATTGACCAAAAACGCTCACCGGACGATCGTATTCGAAGGCAACACGCCCTTCGGTGCTCTCACGCAAAAGCACGCGAACTGGTGCGTAGAGTGCGGCCGAAAGCTGATGGCGGGTCATTCGGGACGCCGTCAACGGGTTGCCAATGTCGTATCGAATCGCCTTGCGCCGTAGCCCATAAATTTTGAGTAGCGCACCATGATCCCGGAAACCAAAGATGGAAAGCTCAGGAGCCTTTTCCATCTCGATGCGGGCACGCTCCGCCTCATTCTTCTGAAGCAGCCCGAACACGCCATCATCGATGGGGGGAACAAGCGCCTCCAGGTCTCTCTTCACGCTTTCGAATGACTTCTGCGACGGGATCGTAACGTGTTCGACCTGGATTGTTGTTGTGATGACTTCGAGTCTTTCCATTGCGGCATCCTTTCGTAACACCGGTTTCGACTCGGCCCGCCCTTTGCGCGCTTGTGCCACGCTCAGGATTACACCTGTAATGGCAGCCTTAACGAGTTCGCGCCTACGCATCGCTGGGACCTTAGTAAGCAGATGAACGGCTGTGCCGTGTGTATCTCGACGTCCCGGCATAAGGGCCTCTAAAAACCGCATTACTTTTTTAGCCTTTGGCCGCGCGTAGGCGCTCTTCAACGATGGCGAGGCCGGCGACGTGCGGGCCGCATCTCGGCATGAAGATCGATCCTGGAACCGAGCGGCGAAAGAAGGGATGGATCAGGAAGCAATGACTGTTGAATGAGGGCCGCACTCGCCATTTCATCGTGCTGCCGGCGCTTGTCGAGAATTTGATCGGCAAAACGCCGGAATGTTGCGGCGAACTCCTCAAGTTCCGGTATTGGGTTCTTCAGATCGGCGAGAATGCGTGAGTTAAACTCGCGCTTCTCCAGGGCGGCGAGCGCGTTCGTATATAGCCCTATCGCCTTGTTGATGTTTTCGATTTGCCGGCCGAGCTGCCCTATCACGGCGAGAAGAAGATCCGGGGTGCGCCTGCCGAACTCAAGAAGGGCCTCCTTGCCAACGGGTAAGATCGTCGCTGCTTCCAGGACCTTTACGCTTGCTGTACGGGGAAGATCGGCAAATACCCCAATCTCGCCAAAGAGCCTGGGTGCGGACAGCGTTGCAAGCGGGACCTCTCCATAGGATGTCTCGGCATACACGAGCACGCTACCGCTCTCCAAAAGGAAGGCGTCGCCGCTCCGTTCCCCCTGGCGCATAAGAATTCGTCCAGACTCCGCATTCTGGACCTCATGCGAATGAAGAAACGCTCTGAGGGCAGAGAAGGCATTATTCGCAGAAGCAGGCTCTTTCTTGGGCATGGGTCTACCCCAACGCAGTCGCGGCATCAGCATTTAAAGGTGACGATGACGCGATTTCGTCGATCGGAGCGCTGATATTCAAGGCTGTCCGAAAAAGAGTTGATGAGGAGGATACCAAGACCACCCGGTTCGACTTCCTCCAAGGATTGCGTTATGGGATGCGGCTTCGACAGTTCGGATGTCGAAGGCAGGGCCCTGATCTTCGATCAGTCATGCGCACGCAATGCACACCGGTGCTGACTGCGATCTCAACAGCGTCCGCAGCGTCGCCGGTTACTCCGCTGTGTCTGACGATGTTGCAGAAAAGCTCCTCAAGGCAGACCTGCATCGCAAACATCAAGCCTTCGGGGAAACTGGCCTCCGACGCAACCACTTGAAGCCAATGCTCCGCCGCGGTCACGCCAGAATAAGTACGGTTGAAAGCCCGTTGCGCGATTGGTTTACAATACATTCAAGTTGATTTAGCTGCCGAAGATGGCTGAGGCAGCCGACGTATCGTGCACGACAGGGATGACAGTGTTTACACCGGTTGTCTCGAGCACTTTCTCGACGTTTGGCTGCGGGCTGAGCAAGCACCATTTTGCATCCTTTATTGGCCATCGCCTTGGCGGCCATCATCAAAGTGCGAATACCCAGGGACGCCATAAAACTAACCTGCGAAAGATCGACGAGGAGTTTCTTTTTTGAACCTGCAAGCACACTGAAGCGCAAATCGACGGCGGTTGCGCCTTCGATATCCATCCGCCCTGAGAGTAAGACCTTTGTAACGCCGTTGTCCAAGTCAGTTGTTGTAAGCTCCATCTCTACTCCTCGGCCTTCTTGCATTTGATCGCCGCAACGATCGGAAAAGTGCCACCTGCTGGCAGACCCTCAAGGTGGACGGGTTCAGAATGGGCGACCAGGCACGGGAAGAGCCCTTGTTATCGCCTTGGAAAGCGATGTGGTTGTACGTTCTATCCCGCCAATTCCGGTCATGGGCAGTGGATGATTCCCATCGTAAAAATAAGATTTCGGAACAGCAAGAACCCGTCTCTCTTCTTGTTTGCCGCAGCCTTGCAGAGCTTCGGCCAAGCTTACCGATTATAGGCGGGCCTGTGGGTATGTCTATCGGCAAGCTGAAGTTGGAGCCGGAGGCAACTTTGGGACGCGCGTGCAGAAAGCAGCGGTTAGAACCGGGAATTGAAAACTCCATCCCAATCTGATGGTGGAGGTTCGCTTAAAAATCCCTCAATCCGGGCGGCGTAGATTTCGAAGAGCCTATTCATATGAGCAAAACTGCCGCTGTCCATGCAGCGCCGCAGATCCGCCAGCGCCGGTTGCCACGCCTGGGCGCGATAATGAGAAAGCATCGAGGAAAAGGTGTCCCGGAGCACCAGAAACTCCTCCTTCGATGCGAGTTCCTGTCCGCCAAGCACGGTGTAAATCGTTTCCGCGTCTTGCTTTCCCTTCACGCGCACGCGGTCGACTTCGATGAGCGCTGGCTTTCCGCAGCAGCGGCGCGCGGTCTCGGAGGCGATCAAGATACGAAGCCCATACAGCGAAGTGAGCGACTCGAGCCGCGATGCTAAATTGACGCTGTCGCCCAGGACAGAATAATCGAACCGCATGTCGGAGCCCATATTGCCGACAACGCTCAGTCCGGTGCTGATGCCGAGCCCGATCTCCATATTTGAGACCGGACTTCCGGCATGGATGGCCTCCAGCCTGCGCTCTGCGTTCAAGCTGTCAAGCCGGTGCAAAAGCTCTAAGGCCGCTTCGCAGGCGTTCAGGGCATGGTCAGGATCATCGAGCGGCGCGTTCCAGAATGCCATGATGGCGTCGCCGATATATTTGTCGATGGTCCCCTTCCGCGCGACAATCGGGTGGGAGAGCGATGTCAGCATACGGTTCATCAGCGCGGTGAGCTGGGCTGGATTGTCCTTAAAGCTCTCCGCAATCGAGGTGAAGCCTCTGACATCGCTGAAGAGAATGGTCATCTCCCGGGTTTCGCCGCCGAGAACAAGGCGATCCGGCTCCCGGATAAGCTGCTCCACCAGCTCGAGGAGACAAATATTGGCGGAAAGCTGCGCGGACCTGTGTCCGGCGTTTTTCTTCCCGCGCGTAATTCATGAAGGTCAACAGCAGAAACGCTGCAAAGCTTGACGCCAGCGGGTAAGAGACGTCGATCAGAAGTTTATCGAAGGCGAACAGATACCATGAGCCCAGGGTTAATACAGCCGCAATGACGCCACCAATCAGTAAGTTCACCAAGGCACTCGCAAGAGGAGCCAAAACCACGAGCAAAATGCCTACTGCGAGCGCTAGCGAAATTTCTAACCCAAGGGCAAAATTCGGTCTGTTGAGCGTCGTGCCGCCGAGAATGCTTTCCGCGATCTGAGCGTGGATTTCGACTCCTGGGATCACACGGTCGAGCGGGGTGGATTTGAGATCGAAGAGGCCAGCCGCGGACGTGCCGATAAGGACGATTTTACCGGCGATGCGGTCCGCAGCGAATTTTGCCGGCGAGCACATCGGCGGCGGAAACATATCGCTGGGGGTCGTGACGCGTGAACGATACCCAGAGCTGTCCGTCCCTGTCGGCAGGGATTTCAACGCCTGCAAGCACGACGCTCTTGACGCCAGCCGCATCTCGTTTGACGAGAATTGATGATCCTTTCGCGGCAGTGCGGATCAGCTCTACCGCCATGCCGGGCACGATTTCATTCCCCACCGAGAGCAGCAATGGCGCGCGCCTGATCAGGCCGTCGCGTTCAGGTAAAACCGTAAGCATTGCAATGCCCGATGCGGCAGCTTCCAACGAGGGCAGATTTTTCAAGGCGTGCGGATAACGAAGCAGCTCCTCGCGCGCGTCGCCGCCAATCGTTGCGATCGAGGCCATCGCAGGAGCTTTTGTAGGCCCAACGACGCTTTCTTCGGCTTTCCGTAGCGTTGCCCGCCCCAAGACCGATGGGGCCCTCTTCAATGATTGCGCGAATACCTCGTCATTATCCGGCAGGGCGGCCAACTCGCGCCTAAGGCTGTCCTCGCTTGTCGAGAGAGGCTGCGAGCGACCTCGGCGATAACCGGTCTCTTTCGGCGAAAATGATGTCGAAGCCGATGACCGCAGCGCCTTCTTCGGCGAGCTGGTGCGTAAGCTTCGCAAGCACTGTCCGGGGCCAAGGCCATTGGCCGATTTCAGCAAGGCTCTTGTCGTCAATATCGGCAATGAGAACGGGATAGCCGCTGGCGAGATCCGGCTGCGCCTTTTGAAGGAGATCGAAGTAGAAATTGCGGACCATTTCAAGCGGGGCAGGGTCCCAGAGCCGCAAAAGAGCGAATGCGGCAACGGCTACGATGCCGCCAAGGCGCGCAATGGATAAGGCCTTCCCCAAGGAGATCAGCCCGGCTCTCGCGGAATTCGCTTTGGACATGCGCATCGGAGGCAGCAAAAGCTGGCGTAGGAAAAAGCTAGGCACGAACTCTAACTAAGCGGAACAAGAGGATAATCGCTCCAACAAAGTCAAGGGCCATGCGATGGATCAAAGGCACGAAACTCGTAGGCTTCAATCATCTGCTTTTGCGCCGGCAATTTGGGTTCGTTTCGTAATTGGGTTCGTTTCGTAAAGAGATGACCGAATGAACTGCTTGGCTCTCACGTAGTTAATTAATCAACTACTTTATTGAAGCGCCGGTAGCTTGGGTTCTCGATCAACGAGGTCGTGATCTTCTTCCAATAGCGCAGGCCGCATTTGGGGGGCCCGGGCTAATCAATCGACCAAGATTGTTAAAGGCTTTTCGCCGCCGCCGTCTGATCCCTAGTGAGCTAGCCTCTATATTCGCTGATATTCAAGGGGCTTGAGCACATTCATATTTAAGACTTCGCTAAGCTCGTATCCGGTTTGGGACGGCGAAGGATGGTCGCCAATGGCGGCAGCATAAGCGACGCCTATGCAGCGCTCTTAGGCGCCCTTAAGGGATGGAGTAGCCGTCACCATAGGGCCACGATAGTGCCTATGTTGTGGTTAACAGGGGCGCCGAAAGCACCCGGAATCCTGAAAATCACCCGAAAAACACGCGTTTTCGCGGCCTTATGTAGCAAACGCACCAACAAAAACTAGATAGATCATAGCGTTATCCCCTAAATTCGGGGCATGGCTGAATCCCACGTAATAAGCGGCCTCAAGGCCAAGCAGGAAGAAATCAAAAAGCGGATCTCCAAGCTCAAGAGGGAGATCAAGGAGAACCAAGCGGAGCTCGCAGCCGTCAGCAAGACCCTTCTCATATTCGGTGAGAAGCCGCGTGCTGGCTGGAACAGGTTCTTCCGCAGGGGGGCGAAGTACCCAAGACCGTCTTCGGCATTCTCAGGACCGCTGGTGAGGCCCTAGACATTGATCAGATCGCAACCGCAGTCATGGAAGAGCACGGTTTCGATCCAAGCGATCCCGAGTTAGCCAGAACCGTCAAGCAGCGCTGTATGATGGCTATGTGCCGCTATTTAGATCGCGGCCAGATCGCTAAGGAGAGGCGCCAGGATGGCGTGAGGGTGTGGCGGATTGCTTAGATAGGAAGCAGAGGGATGTTTGGACCGTCCCGTTAAGCCATAGCGTAACAATCTTCATCATCTCTTTTGGATTTAGCGCCCTTTTTTGAACCAGATCTGGACTTGCGGTGAGGCTTCGCCTCATCGAGAGCCCTAGAGCTAAGCTTTTCGTGCGCTGCTTCAACCCACCAATCAGTTTTGGTTCCACCGCATGCCGCCAACTGGCGGTCAATCGCATCCAAGATGGTAGCGTCAGCATTGAATGAAACGCGGCGCTTCACCTTAGCTGCCAGCATAATTGGCACTCCCATTATGAAGGCCCCTTCGTCACCAAGAGAATCTTTCACTTTAGGATCCTTCTGAATATCATCGAGAGAGCGAGGTTCAGGACAATCTCCCCCCATTTCAAGCAGAAGTTCGATATGAGAGCGCAGAGCCTCGACTGCATCCTTCATGGCTTCATCATAGGTATCCCCGCCACCAAAGCAGCCTTCCACATCGGGAAACCAAAAGCCGAACGCGCTTTCTTCCTCTTTGTGCCCTACGGCAAAATATGTTCTCATTTGAGCCTCCATGCTCAACTCAGAGCCAACCCGCGAACTCATAAATTTGCCGGACAGTTCCCACCGGCAAATCCTTCTTTGGGTGTGGCAAAGTGATTAGCTTCGGCTTGTGAGGATGCTTGAAGTGATAATGAGATCCCTTCGTCCGCACATGCGTCCAGCCATCCTTTTCCAAGCGCTTCAGGATGCTTCGACTATTCTTTTCTAGCTTTTGGGCTTGCGGCCGAAACATCCTTCATCACCATATATATACACATAGCTCTTAACGAATCAATACTCGTGTGTGCGTATTTATGTACAAGATTGACGCATGCGCAAGATATTGTATTTAGCTTCAGCGTTGCCAATATCCGGCCCATATCCGGCTGACCGGATGAGCCAGAGCGAGACCAAGCTTGCGATAGCTCAGCGCACCATTGGAAAGCCTCCGGTGATCCTCTTTCCAAGCCGCTTCATTGGCGAACTGGTAGAGATATTGCGGGCTGACATGATGATGCTGGCCCATGACCATCCGGCGCAGGCGGGCTAAAAAACTTTCTGCTTGGTTCGTGCAAGCGCCATGGAGCGAATAAGCTTCTTGATGGTTAATTCTGCGGGTGGAATATTTCGCATGCAGGATATCCCAATGGCTGGCTTCATCGGCGTGAATGACGCTTCCTGGCGCTACGAGCTTCTCGACAAATGCTACTCCGTCAGCTTCGGAGCGGGTGACGGTTGTGATGGTGCGCCCTTTCCGCTCGCGTGCAACGATAACAACCCGGCGCTTTCCGGTTTGATGGATCGCGAGGCGGCGATCAAGGCGGTCCTGTTTGAGATTTGCTGGGCGGATGTGGCCGCCAAAATAAGCGCCATCGACTTCGATTACGCCTGAAAGAGTAGCGCCCTTCATTTACAGCGGCCCTTATACTGCAGTGCTTCGCCGCAATAGGCTCGCAAGTTATCCGTCTCGAAGATGTGCCAAAAGCCGCTTGACTATTGGACAGACTCAGCGGCACTCGCTATATAAAGGCGTGGCGGCCATGCCACTGGAGTCGCTAACTCCAATAACATGACCACCCTGCTACGGTTTTAACGCGCGGTCTTTCCGCACTTTACACCACCTCCTGTTCACACCGGCTAGAGGGTAGCGGGAGCGACCCGCCATAACGGCCCGGACCGCGAATCCGGGCCGAAATCTTTTAGCGATCCTTTCGCGACATTTCCTGAAACTGTTTGAAGCCATCAAACCAAGATTGCTTCAGATTGTCGGGCCACGCGGGATCAAACGCCGGAAATTTATCAAGCAAGCGATCCTCATACGAAGATGTATGATGAAGCGGTGCTGCCGCAGACATTGCATTCTCAGCGGCTGCGTCATGTAGCTTTGTTCGCGTTCGGCGGCGTACGCCCCCTCCAGGCGGTCGGCCGCGACGTGCGGTATTTGGCTCAAGACGGCTTCCCAATGGGATTCCGCAATATCTGGCGGCATGAAGATAAAATGTCCGGCACTTGCGAAGTACATCCTCTTTTGCGTTCGTCCCGTTTCTAAACGCTTCCGCAAACATGGACGGGGTTGCTGAAGTCAGGTCCAGCCCATCAAGGAATGGGTAAGATACCTCAATCACCTTTCGCATTTCGGTTTTGAAGCCATCTGTTCCGTAAGTGTCCACGAGTGCCTTCAATGCGGGCGTTGGCTCATCCTTGGAAGTGACTAGCGCAAGCATCCTGATAGCCGCCAGCAACTGCGAGCCTACACCCCCAGAAAAGCGTTTTAGTACAGAGCGATCGATGCGGGGAGCTAGGCCGTGAGTTTTAAGATCCTCTATGAGACTTAGGAAGGTTTGAAACGAGACATAGGGAGGAGTGCGGCCTGGATGTGCTGTTCCGGCCTCTTCCGCTGGGTTTGGATCATTGGACATAGCGATTCCAACTGAATGATGAACTCTCTCGCACGCTATGCATGATTTTAGTTTCTTGGCAATAGCCTTAATTACGAGTTCCGCCAAATTGGACACTGTGGAATCTGGTCAGGACGTTGCCATATTAGCGCTTGATGATGCCAAAAAACCAAACAATGATCGAATCGCTTGATCGCTTCGGAGGCGAAAATGCGATGCATCGCAAAAGCTTACATGGACGAACCACTGGAGCGCCTCATCAATGGAATTGAGAATAATCTGGTGTATTTGGTAAATCCGTCCATGGAAGATGCCCTTAAAGAACACCCTGATTTGGGCGTGGGATTTCCACCAGAATCTATATTTGAATACGAGGTCGGGCTGTTTTCGAAACTTCGACGGGCTTTTGAGCGAGGCGAGGTCGAGGTTTTGCGCTCCCTCTGGAAAGCAGCAACACCTTTGAAATTGAAAATGGTGGCTGAGTAGCCAGCCCCTTTCTATCCGGGGGCTGTGGTGCGCGGACGTGTTGTGGACAGGGAATGGGTGACGAGCACCCTGGTTAGGCTTACGCCTAACCACCGTTTTGGGACGATAACCCTAATCCTCCGGCCCGCGCTTTGAGACGATAACACCAAAGCTCGATCTGTGCTAATCTTTCAGCATAAGCTGGAGGATCTCTCGTTCGTTGTGGCTCATTGGTGGGAATATTGCCAGGACTCGCAGGCGGCAGGGAATGTGCGACAAATGGATTTCATCATTATTGGCTTAGCTTTCGGCGCTTTATCGAGCTACGCAACTCACCGAAGAGATCTGCCACGCATGGATGGCAGCAGAAGCAAAACTACATGGGCACTTATCCAAAAAGTGGCTGCGGTTCTCGGCGTAGCTGCAGTTTTGATGCAAGTTCTTCAATGGCTTGGCCTATTCAGGCTTTGAGCGGCTTTTTTTCTTTGGTGCGTTTGCTACATAAGGCCGCGTTTTCGCCTACGAATTTGCGTTCAGAAATGGCAGAAATTATTTGTTTACCGTTGAGATTAACCATACAGCCGCCGACGCTGCCCGCGAACAGCCGCGCCATTACAGAAATTCCTTCGTTATTTCATCAACTTATTTCGTTAAAGCTTTAGCAAGGCGATTTGCCTTATCGTCGGGCATTAAGAAAGCGGGGCGGCTCAACTTTACGCCGGCGAAAAAAGAGAAAATGCGAATTTTTCCCGCAATTGCAGTTCCGGCTCGTAGGCGCGCCATAGGGCGATGGAGCCTGGCCTTTCGATGATTGCCCGGCGCCCGGCGGCCGTGTGGATGGTTTCGGCTTTTGCCGCGGAACTGTGCCTCGCCGCTGCCGTGCTTCTAGCCTTCGGCGCCGGGGAACGCGGCACAAGCATGGCGCTGCAGGCGACCGCAAGGCTGTCGTTCTTGCTGTTTCTTCCGGCTTACGCCGGGGGCGCCGCCGCGGCACTTTTCGGCCCTGTGTTTCAGCCGCTCAGGCGGCGATCGCGGGAATTCGGCCTCGCCTTTGCCTCGGCGCATCTCGTGCATCTGGGCCTTGTCGCCTGGCTCAGCTACCTGGGAGCCGCACCGCCGCTTTCTGTGTTCATTTTTTTTGGAATCGCTGCGTTTTGGACTTACTTGCTTGCGCTGTTCTCGATAGGCGGCCTCCAAGCCCGTCTTGGGTCCTGGGGCTGGTGGCTCTTCCGAACCGTCGCGCTCAACTATATTGCTTACGCCTTCGCTGTCGATTTCCTAAGGGTCCCAATGCTTGGGGATTTCAAGCATATCGCTGGCTATTTGCCTTTCGCATTTCTTTCGCTTGCGGCGCCGCTTGTACGCCTTGCGGCCTTTCTTCAGCGCCTCTGGTATTCGCGAAGCCTGCGTGCAAATCCTTCCGTTTAACCTTACTCACACGGCGGCGCCCCCGGTTTGCCGCTTTTAGTCTTGAATAAAACACGAAAAGCTATGACCCTGTTATTCTAGGTTGGCGCGGACCATTTTCGCACCGAAGCCCCCTCACCGCAGGAGGTCATCCATGCCTAGACTTTTCACAGGAATTGAACTGCCCCAGGAAATCGTTTGGCGCCTCTCGGCTATGCGAGCCGGTCTGAATGGCGCCCGCTGGATCGATCCCGAAAATTACCACATCACAATGCGTTTCGCGGGCGACATAGGCGACGCCGAGGCAAGCAGTTTCGCTGACGCCCTTTCGAATATCGACTTCGACAGCTTCAATATCGAGCTATCGGGGCTCGGCAGTTTTGGTGGCAATAAGCCGCGCGCAATATGGGCGGGGTTGAAGCCATGCGCACAGCTCGATCTCCTGCAAAAGGCGCATGAGCGCGCGGCCCGAATTGCTGGCCTTCCTCCCGAGAAACGAAACTTTGTGCCGCATATCACGATTGCCCGGCTGCGCAATGTAAGCCCGTTCCACGTCGCAGAATATCTTGCTCGATATGGTGGCTTTTTGAGCTCGCCTTTCGAGGTGAGCCGCTTCGTTTTATTTTCGTCGCGGCCTAACCAAGGCGGCGGGCCTTATCTCGTGGAGGAACTCTATCCGTCCCGCGATCGCGCTTATGAAGAGGATGACGAGGCCGCCGCCTAATTACTGATGGGAGGCGGCCCGCGATTTCATTTAACCTGATCCCTGTTGGGACCATGCATCGCCTGAAATGGCATCGAAAAAGGGCCTGACCTCGAAGAGGTCATAGTCCAGGATACCGGCGCTAACGGCCGGGTCCCGATCCATGAATGACCTTGCGTGAAGCCTGGACTCCGCTTCGAGCAAAGCGATGCCGCCTTCGCTTGATCTGAAGGGCCCGCCGAAAAGGACGGTTCCTTCCTCGTAACCTTTGCGCATCGAATGCAAGTGAGCCAGCATGACCTCCCGATCCTGCTCTCCTACGCTTTTGCCGGGCGCCCAGGCGCGGCCCGAGCTCAGTATTGCGACATATCTCACAAGACACCTGAACCGCTGGAACAAAAATAAAAGGGGCAGACGCCCCTTTGCTTAACTTTTTGATGGCTCGTCGCCCGGCGGCTGGTTTTGGCGCTCGGCCATGAATTGGTCGAACTCGGCCTTGTCTTTCGCACGCCGCAGACGGTCCAGAAAACCCGAAAATTCTTTCTGTTCGTCTTCGAGGCGCTTCAAGGTTTCGGAGCGATATTCATCGAAGGCGAGATTGCCGCTGCTCGGCGGCATCCAACTCCCCCTTCGCATAGCGCGCCATTCGTCCCGCGCCTCGCGCCATCGGTCACGGCGTTCGTGCCAGCTCATGCGCCCGTAATGTCCACAGCCCATGCGTCCACTCCATAGTAGGAATGCTAAAGTGGCCAAGCCGATCGGCCACCAGATGATGAAGGAGGCCACCATTAGCGCGATCCACGCCGGTTTGCCGATGTCGTCGATCCTCTCCGCGAGGTACATGAGTAACCTCAATGTTAATGTAAGTTACATTAACATAGTTGGTCCAGCTGGCGCCTTCTGTCAAGGCCATTCGAGCAGCCATTTTCAGCATAGGGCTTCCGGGACCAGAAATAGCTAACGGACACTCATCTATTGCAATGGCGCAACAGGTTGCGGTAAAGCCTACGAAAACAAGAATACAATCTTGGATTGTTTTAAGTTGAGAGATACAACCATTCTGTCAAATATCTGTTGGGGGTTTTCCTATGATCCGGCGTTCTGTTCTTGTTCCTGTTAGCGTCATCGCTTCCTTAGTCGCGGCCAATGCGGCTGACATGTATGGTTCCGCCCCAGGAGGTCCTGAGTTTATCCCAGCCCCGGTGTGGGGCGGTTTTTACGCCGGCGTGAATACTGGTTATGGTTGGAGCGCACGAAGCAATGATGCCGCCATCACCGACTATTCAGTACTCGGCGTAATAAACTCAGGCCGCGCTTCATTCGATTCAAGCGGAGGTTTCGGCGGCGGCCAGATCGGCTATAATTTACAGCGCGACCGCTTCATTTTTGGAGTCGAAGCAGATCTCCAAGCGGCAGACGTAAGCGGAAAGACAACGCTTTTGTCTCCAGGCTCAACTGTGGATGCTAGGGCTGATCTCACTTGGTTCGGGACAGCGCGAGGACGGCTAGGATACGCTTACGACAAGGCCCTCTTCTTCGTCACGGCAGGATTTGCTGTTGGGGGTATAAAAGATAATCTGAGCATAGCTCACGGATGCTGCGTTGCCTTGAATGGCGTTTCAGCGACGGAGCAGGGTTATGTCTTGGGCGGTGGTCTTGAGTATCGTTTCGATCAGGCGTGGTCTCTGAAGGCAGAATATCAATACATGGATCTTGGTAAGGAAAACCTATCTGCCACTGCTGGTGATTTCCCTGCCATAGGAGTGGCTTCCGCCAGCGTTGACAACGTTTATCACACTGTCCGTGTGGGCCTTAACTATCACTTCGCTCCTTCATACCAACCTCTGAAATAGTTGGTTCCCATCCCGGTCTATCGCGCGGCGCCCTCTGCCAAGGGCGCCGTTTGTACCACGGCCAGGATAGCGAGGTGCGGCGCGAGAGCAGGTCCCGCCACCTTCACCCAGAAGCCGCGGGCAACGATCCACCTGCGAGGCCAAGCCCCCGCAGGTACAAAAGAACCCCCGCTTCCAGGAGTTCCTCGGGTGGCATGGGTATCTGGGCCTCGCTATCCGCCTTGCCGAACAGCGACGCGATCCCATGGGCCATCGCCCAGATATGGAATGCGACCATCAGGGAGGGCGGCCTGCTCCCTTCCGGCAGCCGCTCCAGCAGCCTTTTTGCTGCGGTATGCAGCACATTGAAGGCACGTTCAGCTGACTCGTCCAGCGCTGTATGAGGCCCCTTCGGCAGCTTGGTTTCGAACATCGCAGCATAGTAGGCAGGCTCATTGCGCGCGAAAGCGAGATAGGCGCGGCCAACATTTTGCAGCGCTTCCAACGGCGACGGGTTTCCGCCGTGCCATGCTTTTTCGAGATCGTTGGCGAAGCGTTCGAATCCGAGACGCGCGACGTCGGCCATAAGCTCATCGCGATCGCGGAAATGGCGGTAGGGCGCGGCGGGGCTGACGCCGGCGGACCGGGCAGCCTCCGCGATCGTGAATCCGGCCGGCCCCTTCTCCCGGATCAAGCTCAATACGCTTTCAATCAAAGCTTCGCGCAGATTGCCGTGATGATATCCCCGGCGGCCCGAACCGCCATGCTTCCAGCTCATGTGACGAAGCTTTACATCGAGCCGCCGTACACGGCAGCTCTTATTTTGGTGAAGGCCCGTGCGATGTGGCTTAAAGCCAATTATCGTTTCGGCGCGGGTCCACTTTTTTTAAGCCACGTCTTCCTGGTGGGATCTTGGCCTACGTGCTTACCTCGGTGTTCAATCCGCGCTTTTCCAAGAGCGGACCCGTCGAAGGATCCCGGCCGGCGAAGGCTCGGTAGGCTTCGTCAGGTTTCATCTTGCCGCCGGAGGAGTAGACGAATTTGAGCAAACGCTTCGCGGTTTCTGCGTCGTAAATATCGCCCGCCTCCTCGAATGCCTTGAAAGCGTCGGCTTCCATTACCTCTGCCCAAAGGTAGGTATAGTAGCCCGCGGCATAGCCGCTGCCGGCAAAGATATGCTGAAAATGAGGCGGACGATGCCGGAGGGATATCGCTTCCGGCATCCCTATGCGGGCGCGGAGCTCTTGCTCGAATTCAAGCGCGTCTGGCTCCTCCCCCGGCGCCTTCTCATGAATCGCCAGATCGTAAAGTGCCGACGCTGTGTATTCGGCGGTTGCAAACCCCTGATTGAACTTCTGAGCAGCGAACAAGCGGTCAATCAAAGTCTGCGGAATCGGTTCGCCGGTTTCCGCATGGAGAGCGAAGCGGCTCAAGGTCTCGGGCTTAAGAAGCCAGTTCTCAAAGAGCTGAGAGGGAAGTTCGACAAAATCGCGGTCAACGCTTGTGCCTGAGAGGCTGCAATAGGTCACGTCGGAAAGGAGACCATGAAGTGCATGGCCGAACTCGTGGAAAAGAGTGCGCGCATCGTCAAGGCTTAAAAGAGTGGGCGCGCCCTCACCTCCCTTGGTGAAATTCAAGACATTGACGATGACGGGAAGAATTTCGCCCCGCAGCTTCTCCTGCTTCCTGAAGCTGCTCATCCAGGCGCCGCTGCGCTTCGAGGGGCGGTTGAAATAGTCACCCAGGAAAAGTCCAATAACCTCGCCGCTGCGGTCAATGACTTCCCAAGCGCGGACATCGGGATGATAGACCGGGATCGCGGACGTCTCTTTGAAGCTAAGACCGAATAGACGGTTCGCAGTGTGAAAGGCCGCTGCGATCATATTATTCAGCTCGAAATAGGGCTTTAGCGCAGCACCATCGATGCTAAACTCAGCCTTGCGGCGTCTTTCGGCATAATGATGCCAGTCACAGGCAGCCAGCGGTTCGTTATAGCCTTCTGCCTGCGCCATTGCTTCGAGTGCAGCCCTTTCGCCCTCCGCTTTCTGCCTGGCACGGCTCCATACCTCCTCGAGCAAATTCCGGGCGCTTTCCGGCGTTTTCGCCATCGCATCGGTTATCTGGAATTGCGCGTAAGTCTCATACCCCAGCAGTGCTGCGAGTTCGCCGCGAAGCGCGAGAATCTCTTGGATCAGCGGCCTGTTATCCGAGGGACCGGCCTGCTCGCCGCGCGTAACATAGGCTTTGTACACCTTTTCCCGCAAATCCCGGCGTTCGGAGAATTCAAGAAAGGGTTCTATGCTAGCCCTTGAAAGGGTAATGACATATTTTCCGGGTGAATTGCGGTCATTGGCCGTTTTTGCGGCGGCTTGGCGGACAAAATCAGGAAGTCCTTTCAGATCGTCTTCGCCTTCGAGAATGAGTTGGAAAGCCTTCTCATCGGCGAGGACATTTTGGGCGAACGCTGTGCTCAGCTCTGACAGCCGGGCGCCAATTTGCTTCAAACGGGCCTTGGCCTCCGGCCCCAGCCTGGCACCCGCCCGGACAAATCTCTTGTGATGGTTTTCCAGGAGCTGCGACTGCTCCCCTGCGAGCCCCAGACTATCTCTGGATTGGAAGAGCCTGTCGATCCTATCGAACAGTTTGGAATTGGTGAGGATCGTCAGGCTATGCTTGGTCAAAAGAGGCGAAATTGTACGCTCGATCTTTTGCCTCTCGTCATTCGTATCGGCGGACGCCAGATTGAAAAACACTGAAGAGGTTTGCTGAAGCGCCGCACCCGCCTTCTCCAAGGCCTCAACCGTATTCCCGAACGAAGGCTCCTCTGCCTTATTCGCAATCGCATCCACCTCTGCCAAATGCGTCCGCATCGCGTCTTCGAAGGCAGGGAGAAAGTCCTCGTCCCGGACGGCGCCGAAAGGAGGCATCCTGAAGGGGGTCTTCCAGTCCTGAAGCAGAATGTTTTCAGAATGCACGCAAGTTCTCTCTTGCTTTATATGTCCCGGCCATGAATGCGGGAGATGGTTTCAGCTCGCCACATGGCAAGAGCCAAAACCTCTACTGATATTATTGCAGCTCTATCGCTTCGAATTTTCCAGCCTCACTTAGCTGGGTGCCCCAGACTTTGTGGGAACCCTGATGGTCACTCCGGCTGAAATTAATGTAGGTTCCAAGACCGAGGTCGAAATCGTGCATGTTTTCAAGCGTATCTACCAGTTTTTCGGTGTCCAATTGAGGCCCGGTCCGCTTCAGCGCTTCGATCATAATCTGCGCGTCGATATATCCTTCAAGAGAGACATAGTCCGGTGACTCCCCCCCAAAATATTTCGAAAGCGCGGATTTGTATTGAAGAACCAGAGAGGAATATCCCTCCACTGCAGGTACCACCTGCGTGACGATGACGCCCGCAGCAAACCTCGATCCGAGCAGCATCAGCTCATCGCGTAGTGAAGTGCTCCCGACAAAGGAAACACTTGTATAGATCAAACCGGGATAAGCGTCGCGAGTTTTTTCGATGAATTTTGCGGCGGCCCGGTATCCTGGTACCATCACCACCGCTTTGATCGGCGTCTTGTGCGCTTTCAGCTGCGCAATCGCTGCATCTACGTCGACCGTGTTGCGTTGATAGCCGACGCGCAGGATGTAGCCGCCATCGCCGCCGCGAAGGCTGCGCATTGCTTTAGCAACACCAGCAAAGCCTGCATCTCCGTAGGCGTCCTGCTGAGCAAAAACGGCGATCTGCTCCGGTTTGAGCCGCCTTATCTTGATGAGATAACGCACCGCTGCATCTGTTTCCTCTGCATAGCTTGCGCGATAATTGAAGACATAACGATCGGGCGGATCGCGGCGCAGCAGGCCGGCGCTGTAAATGCGCCGAAGAACAGCGCACGGCGCTCTAATGCGAAAGGCACGGACACCACGGCTGTCGGCGTTCCCACATTCCCTATGAAGCCGAAGACCTGGTCCTTGTCGTAAAGTTGCTTCATGGCTTCAGATGTCCGCGCGGGCTCGTAGCCGTCGTCGGCGGCGATGAGGCGGAGCATGCGCCCATGCACGCCGCCAGCGTCATTGGCAGCGCGAAAGGCGGCTTCAATGCCGATCCGCATCTGTTGGCCGAGATCCTTATTCGCGCCCGAGAAGGCGGCGGCAATACCAAAGCGGATTTCGTTGTTTGTCACGCCGCGTAAAGCCGATGGTAACTGCGCAGGTCCGCTTTGCAGCTGAGACTGGACCGGCGCTGGATTGCCCTGCGGTGCGGAGGCGCTTTCGAGATCGGAAAGTTCGCGGTCGGCCGTCGCACAGTCGGTCTGCCTGGAAGCCACCCCACGTGCGCCTTCGGATTGGCTGCTGTTCAAGGTCTCGATAATCGCCGTGCTTTCTTCCTCATTGCCGGCAGAAGTCTTGATGACGTCGACAATCCTGTCTGAAATACCCTTGATGCGGGCTTTGTTGATCGCCGGGCAGGCGGAGGCGGCACCAAGCACGTGACCCACGCGGCCGGCGAGAGCCCGAAGCACACTTCCTTTATCATCGCGCGGAGCGGCGCCAGCCGTTGCGGACACCGCGAGCAATAGTGCGAACGCAAAAAACAAACACGACCGGCAATTCACGCCATCCTCCGTATTCTTGCCGCCTCTTGTGCGAGCGGCCGCAAAACTCGTCTCTCAGGAATCTTCATAGGCAGCAGTCAGTATTGGGGGGCAGCCCCCAACCGCCTCAATCCTTCCTTACTGCCCTCGATGTCGGGATTAAGGCGCAATGCCTTTTCATAGTCGGAAATTGCATCCGCGCGGCGGCCAAGGATTTCGAAAATGTGCGCGCGGGTGTCGAGCGTATAGGCATCATAGGGCCTCAGTTCCAATGACATATCTGCATCAGCCAATGCGTGGACGGGGTCGCCTGCGCTATAGTAGGCCCAGGCTCGATTGTTATAGGCATCAGCGTCCTTCGGCCGCATCTTGATGTACACCGAATAGTCGGCGATGGCTTTTTCATATAGGCCGCCGTCTCGATATGCATTTGCGCGGGCAAAGTAGGCCTTTACATCTTTGGGGTTGATCTCGATCGCTTTTGTGTAGTCCGCAATGGCCGGAGCCTGGTCGCCTTTTTTATGATAAGCCTCCCCCCGGCCAATGAATGACCAGGTCGCCCTTGGATTGGCTTGAATGGCTACGGTGTAATCTGAAATCGCCTTATCGAAATCGCCCTTCTGGCGATAGACCTCGGCACGCGCGTAGTAGGCGCCGTAAGACTGCCGGTCGATTTCGATTGCTTTTGTATCGTCGCGGAGAGCCTGGTCGAGATTACCGAGCTTGTGAAACGCGGCGCCGCGGCGATAGAAAGCGTCAGCGTCTCGAGGGTCTATTTCAACGGCTTTCGTGTAATCCGCGATCGCCGCGGGAATATTTCCGGCAAGCTGATAGGCATCGCCGCGTGAGCGGTACGCCGTGGCCAGACCTGGATTTTGGGCAATAAGCGCTGTGCAGGTACTGATCGATGCTTTTGGATCTTCATCCTGGTAGCAGTCGCTTACCGGCGCCGCCTGCGTCCAGGAAACCGAAGCGGCTAAAGCAAAGCTTATAACCTGGGATCTGCGCATGAAAGCCTTGCCGCTGGGCGCCAAAATCGTTTGGCGCTCATACAACGGCCATAATGCATAAGCGAAGAAAACTCGGTTAACAAACAATTAACAGCCCGGGCGTGGTTCGCCATTCGTCTAAGGCGCAGCCTACCTGGGCAGCTTCGGCTTGGCCAGCCCTTAATCGGCGGAGCTACGCCCAAAATCCTCCCGCCTCAGAGGCGAGAGGATGTGGAGTTAGTGCTATTGGCAAGAGACTAGAACTTCAAGCGCGCGCCGGTCACAACGTCGGTGGTGCCGACGCTGGTTCCGGTTCCGGCAAAGCCAAATTTTGCGCCGGGTGTTCCCGGGAAGCCAGAGGCAAGACCGTCATCGACTCTCGCATAAGTCACGCCAGCGTAGACGTCGAAGTGTTTATTGAACTGATAATCAACCAGGAAAGAACCCTGGTTGAAGGAGCCCGCGCAGTCGCTTTTGCTCGCTCCTCCTGCCGTACATGGTGCGTGATCGGCGACGAATGAGTTCTGGTTTACGTAATAATATGCAGCCGTGAAGCTCCAGCCAGACGGCAGCTCATATTTAGCGCCCGTCCAGAAGAATTGCAGTATCCTATCTGTGGTGAACGCGTCGTTATCGGGCGACACGGTGAGGGGGTAGCCGCCGGCAGCGAACCCGCTGAGCACGGGGTCTTTCGGGTTCGCCTGATCAATGTGGGTGTAGCCGCCAAAGAATGTCAGCTTCGCGCCCGGCCCTTCATCCTTGAAGCCGCCTGCCAGATCATAGGTATATTTACCCATGATGGACCAAGTCTCGTTGTCCGAAATGTTCGCGGCGAGCGTTTGACTTCCCGCCGGGTCATTGACCGAAGACTGCAGGCCTACGGCGCCATGCTCTCTGGTATAAACGGCGTCAAGAGAGACGCCGCGATAGCTGCCCCCTGCATTGAAGCCATAGCCGCTGCCGAACATTCCGGTGGCGTTGCCGCCATCCGAGTACATCGCCGCCGCGTGAACTGGGCCATATTGATAAACATATTTAACCGAGTTGTCCCAGCGAGCGGCCTGAGTATTGCCGGAGCCGCCGTTCGTTCCAGAATAACCTAGAAGCGAAAAGGCATAGGAGAGGCCCATGGGATCATAGGCCCCGATCGCATCAAGTTGAAGGGAGTTCTGCCTGCCCACCGTGAGCGTGCCATACCCCGGGTTGCTCGCGCCCGCATAAGCCGGTCCATTGAAAGCCTGGCCGCAGCGTCCGCTATCGGCATTGGAGGTTTGCTGATTATAATGTACCCCGGCGTTCTGGATGAAAGAAGAGCAACCATCGGAAAGCTGGCCGGTAACCGGGTTGAAGCCGGTCTCCAGCTTCCCAATCGCGGTCCAGCCATAGCCGATCCCTTCCTCGACCTTCACCCCGATCTTGGATTGCTCCAACGCGTTTGCGGTCAAAGTGGAAATGGATTGGCCGGTATAGTTTCTGGTGGTTGTGAATGGCAGATATTCGAGATCGGAGACCACATCGCCCAGCGGGCGGCCATTGGTCTGATACGCATAGCCAACGTCGACCGTGCCGTATACGGTGACGCCGTGCCAGCTTAGCGTATCAGGAAGCGGATCTTTTAGGCTGTCTAAACTCAAGTCGGCCCCTTGCGCGGCCGTGACCAAGCCCGTAAGCGCGAATGCGCAGGCTAATACTCTACTCACGATAACCCCCAACCCAAGATTACGATGGTGCCCAAGCGCGCAAAGCCACGAATGGCCTTAACTGCGCTATATACAGTTGACCATAACGTGACCCGCGCACTGCGCTAGTGCAGGCGGGCCACAGCTTGTGCCAAACTGTATTCGAGCCACTCGTTCAGCGAAGCATCCTTTTGAATCACGGACGCAAAAAAAGAGCGGTGAAGGATCACCGCTCTTAAGACCTCAGGGGAGAGGCTGGCCGTAACGCTGGCCTTTATTCTAGAACTTTATCCGGACCCCGCTTGCGACGGCTGCGATGGAGTTATTTAGGTAACCAGACGCGCTGCCTGCTAAAAACCCCCCGCCTGCCTCCGAATAGGTTACGCCGGTATAGATATCGACGTTCTTGTTGAAGATGTAGTCAACGAGGAATGAACCCTGATTTATGGTGCCCGCACAGTTGCTTCCGACGGGATTGCCGATATATCCGGGCACCGTGGTTGTTTGACCCGAGAGCGGGAAATTCTTAACCGTAATGCTCGTTTTCGATGCAGCGACATTAGTCGCGGTCTGCTCCGCGCAGGTGCGTTCGGACCCATTGATCCACTCGTCTTGTCCGGTCTGATACCATGCGCCGGTGAGGCTCCAATGGGTGTCGATGTCGAGCTTGGCTCCCGCCCAGGTGGTCCAGCGATCCCTCGAACTCAGCGAGTCGATCGCATGGTTGTTGACTGTAGCAAGGAAGTAGCCGCCTATGATCGTCGAGCCGTTCGGCACCGGGTCAGCCGGGTCTGTTTGGTCGAAGCTTAAATAGCCCCCATAAAGCGTGAGCTTCGGACCGGCAACAGGCTGGTCCTTTAGTCCGCCGCAGCAGTTTTCGAACTCGTAGGTGTACTTCGCCTGGACAGACCATGCCGTATTGTCGGTTATCGTGCCGTTCAGGAGGTTCTGGGAGCAGAAGTTTCCGCCCGCATTGGTGGCGGTGGGAAGACCCGGCTGGAAGGGGTTGCAGGTTCCAACCGCGCCGCTTGTGCTGAAGGTGAGCGGCGAGGATGAATTTGCGCCGTGCTCCTTGGTATAGAGACCATCGATGGAGAAGCCGCGCCAGGTAAAGCCCACATCGGCGCCCCAGGCACCGTTGAAGATTGAGGTATCCGGCCCGCCATCGGAGTACATGCCAGCCACATGCGCCGGCCCATATTGATAGATGTATTTGACGGAGTTAGCCCACCTGAAGGTTTCCGTGTCGCCAATGCCGCCGCCCAAGCTGCCGCTCCAGCCGATCATCGAGAAAGCATAAGAGAGGCCCATCGGGTCGTACGTTGCAATCGCGTCGGTTATCAGCGATTGCTGGTGTCCAATGGTTACCGTTCCGAATTGCGGACTGCTCAGGCCACCATAGTCCACCCCATTGAATGCCTGACCGCAACGGCTGCCGTCGAACCAGGTGGATTGATCCTGTGGGAAAAGCTGCTTTCCATTGTTCCGGACAATGGTTGCGCAGGCATCGGCGAGTTCGCCCGAAATCGGGTCGAAGCCCGTCTCGAATTTACCGATGGCGGTAAAGCCGTAGCCGATGCTTTCCTCGATCTTCACGCCGACGAACGATTGTGACACCGCGTTATCCACCAGCGACCAGATGGGCTTGGCGGCGCCTTGGGCTCCGAACATGTTCCAGTAAAGGGGAGCATAGGCCGCTCCGCTTGGGGGAACTCCGTGCGTGGTATAGCTATAGCCAACGTCAATCGCGCCGTAGATGGTTATGCCCGCCGCACTCACGCTGGGGAGGGTCATATCCTTGAGGCTTCCGCTTAGTCCGGTATCGGGGGCTGGCGGGGCTGTGACCCCCGGCGCGGCTTGGGCCGGGCTTTGGGCACTGGGGCTGCCGAGGGTGGTGCCTCCTGAGGCTGCCCCCGACGTGGTGTATTGCGCCTGCGCTGTTGGCGCGAAGGTTGAAAGTGCGAAAGCGCACACCAAAGCACCTTTCGCGGTGGCGCTTCGCAGATGAACTTTCCAAGCACGGCCGATTTTCATTGGTCCCCCAAAATCATCATGGGCGCTCTGTTACTCTTGTGTATGAGGGATGCACACGCGTAACAGGGCGCAGTTGACTTTCGAAGACGCAAGCCGCGGCTCAGCCGGTAGTGGTTCTTGTCTAGAATTTAAACCCCAGGTTGCGTCAGTTTGACTTCTTATCGCAATTCTTGAGCAAGTCAAAACAAACGTGCCACTCGGATGACACTTTTCGGAAGCCTTATAAGCTTTGGGTAAGGTTGGATATACTTAGCGCATTCTTAGGTTGTGCTCTGGTTCACAGAATGGGCGGAAAAGCTCCCACACCCTTCGAGACGCCGCTTCGCGGCTCGTCAGGATGAGGACACAGCTGCTCTTCCTCATGGTGAGGAGTGATGAGCCGTTCCACTCTTCCTCATAGTGGGGAGGCCGGAGGCCGTCTCGAACCATGAGTGTGACGGACGAAAAGGTTCGCCAAGAGGTGAGCCTGGAGACCCGCTGTGCTGCCCCCACTGTGGCGCATTGCCTAATTTGTTACCAAAAAGACACTGTCGGTAACAAGTCTCGCACAAGCGGCGCCCTTGCCGTTGACCGCCCTTAAGCCCTCCGATACAACCGATCTTGGCATGAAGCTACTGGAGTGTTTGCAAGAGGCGGGCAGGCCCCTTGCAGGTGGGTATCAGTGGCTAAGGGGGGGAAACAGTGATCTTCGATCAAATTCCCACGATGCAAGTCCGGGTCCCCCCGGGCGGAAGTTCGCATGTTTTGGCGTCAATCGTTCTCAAATACGGGGAATTACGGTGAGAAAAACTCTAATCTGTGCCCTTGCTCTCGGTGGCTTCGCGGCCTCCGCGCAAGCGGCCGACTTAGGTCTGGACAGCATGAAGGACCCGCTGCCGGATCAGCTGACATGGGCGGGCGTCACCATCTACGGAACGGTTGATGTCGGCTATGCCTATCAGACACATGGAGTTGGAGCGAGCGGCGCGCTGGCGACCGGCCTCGAAGACAACATCTATGGCTCGAAGAATGCCAAAGGCTCTCAATCCACACTGAGCAACAACGGTCTGTCGCAGTCCACGATCGGTGTGAAGATCGAGGAAGGCATTGGCATGGGCTGGACCGCGATCGGTAAGGTCGAAACCGGCTTCAACCCATTGTGGGGCGAGCTTAGCGACGGATGCGCGAGCTTGGTCCGTAATACTGGCCTCAACCAAGTCCAACAGACCACGTCGCAGGGCGACGCGAGCCGCTGCGGCCAAGCCTTCAACGGCGAAGTCTATGCCGGTGTGAGCAACGCAGGTTACGGCACCCTGACAGTGGGCCGGCAGAACGCGCTAGCGCTCAACCAAGCTGTCTCTTACGATCCGATGGCTGGCTCCTACGCCTTTTCGATCATCGGCTATACCGGCACGTTTAGTGGCGGCGATGGCGTGACGGAAGATGCGCGCTGGGATGACTCGATCAAATACGTCTATCAATATGGTCCCGCTCACGTCGCGGCCATGTATTCCGATGGCGGGCAGGCCACCGGCATGTTCGGTGGCGGCTATGCCGCCGACATTGGCGTGACGTGGAGAGGTTTCTCGGTTGATGCGAGCTATACCAAAGAGCATGGAGCAGTCGCTTCGTTGGCTGGTACTGGATTGCAAAGTCTTTCTGCCAACGTCTCTGACAACACTGAGTGGATGATCAGCGGCAAGTATGTTTGGGACCTCGGCGGTGGCTGGAAGGACGAAGGCCCCAGCGCCAAGGTTACGTTCTATGGCGGTTGGGCGCATACGGAAGACGAGAACCCATCAGGCGGAGTCCCGGCTAATCCTACGACAATTGGTGGTTATTTCCTCACGACCGTCAACACCCACGCTTATGATACCGCCAAAGTCTATGATTTGGGATGGACCGGCGCGAAGTATGAGACGGGACCCTGGTCCTTCACCGCTGCTTACTACCATATCAATCAGGGCTCCTTCTTGACGGGCGCCACCCCGACCGCCTGCACCAATGTACCGACGGTCGTCTCCGGTGTAAAAGTTGACGGGCACTCCAGCAACTGCTCCGGCGACTACAACATGGTGTCTGGGCTCGTCGACTACACCTTCAACAAGCACTTCGATGTCTATGCCGGCGTCGGCTACAGCGAAGTGAGCGGCGGCCTTGCCTCCGGCTTCATCAATGACAACACCACCCTCTTCATGACGGGTGCGCGGTTGAAGTTCTAAAACTAACGGGCTGAGCTAACCTGGCAAATCGCTAGGGCCATCTCTCGGGCAGGCGGTGATGAAAATCACCGCCTGCTTTTTTATTTGCGGCGGCCTTTTCGATAGCGCGCGCGGACCTCATCCTGAGGAGCGGCGAAGCCGCGTCTCCAAGGATGAGGGACCTTTCCTATCTGGCGCAGAGCCCCGGCTCGTCCAGTTCGCCTGCCAGGATCTCCGCGATGTGGCGGACCTCGACCGCCTTTCCCTCGCGCGAGAGCTTGCCGGCGATATTCATCAAGCAGCCGAGATCGGCTCCCGTCAGAACTTCGGCCTTCGTCTCCACGGCCCGGGCAACCTTCTGAGACACCATCGCGTTGGAGATGTCCGGATATTTCACCGAAAATGTTCCGCCAAAACCGCAACAGACCTCGCGGTCGCTCATTTCGACGAGGCTGATGCCGTCGAGGCTCTTCAACAACTTCCGGGGTTGCGCCGCGACGTTCATCTCCCGAAAGGAGGAACAGGAGTCGTGATAGGCGACGCGGCGTGGAAATGCCCGGCCCGTAAAGTCGATGCCGAGAACGTCTGCAAGGAATGAGGTCAATTCATGCACCCGGCCCGCGAACGCCTCCGCCCTGGTGCGCCAGGAGGCTTCTCCTTCTGGATCGAAGAGGGCGGGATAATGTTTGCACAGCATGCCTGCGCATGAACCAGACGGCACAATGACGTAAGCGCCAGGAAACTGCTCGAACGCCGCGATCACCTGTTTCGCGATCGCTTTTGCGGTCTGCCGATCACCCGAATTATAGGCGGGCTGGCCGCAGCAGGTCTGCGAAGCCGGCACGGCAACATCGCAGCCCGCTTCTTCCAAGAGCTTCACGGCAGCAAATCCAGCACAGGGCCTGAACATATCGATCAGGCAGGTCACGAATAGGGCCGCCTCAATCGAGGGCCGCGGTTCATAGGCCGGGGTGGACATTTTCTTTTAGCTCCTTGCAGCCCTGAGCCTTGACGTCACTTTGGACGAAGTCTTCGTACCCGGCAATCGCGGTGAAGCTTTGGCCCATTCTTGATGTGACTGGCCGGGATGCGCGCCTTCCCGCTCCTGGCGTCGATCTGGAATGAGGAACACTTGTTAGTAAATGGGATGCCAAAAGGAAAAAGGAGCATGCCCGGCGCTAAGCAGTTGCTTCCGATGCCTGCTGAGCATGCTTCTTCGAGGCGGCCGGGCGAGCGCCAAGCTCCAACCCCTCATCCCAATAGGGCGAAGGGCCATAAGCCGCCATCAGAAAATCGACGAAGACCCGCAATCTGGCCGGTATGAATTGTTTGTCGGGATAGACGGCATACACAGCAACGCTGGGCGCCTCCCGGTATTGCGGCAGAATTTGCGTAAGCCTCTTGGAAAGGAGTTCATCCCGGATTTCGTACGTCGGACGGAATCCCAGCCCTGCCCCTGCAATGACTGCCTGAAGCGCGATGTCGCTGCTGTTTGTCCTGACTTCGCTTGACGGTCTGTAAGAGCTAACACCGCCCGGGCCTTGAAGCCCCCAGGACATGCTATTTTCAGCGATCACCTTATGTTGGCCCAGTTCCCCAAGCTCCTTCGGCGTCCCATGCTTTTTCAAATATTCAGGGGATGCGCAGAACACCTTGCGGCAGGGCGCCAGCTTCTTCGCAACCAGGCTTGAATCATCAAGCTCCGAAACTCTGACCGCGACATCGATGCCTTCGCGAACGATATCGAGGATTTGATCCGTAACGATGATTTCGAGATCAAGACCCGGATGCTGCTCACGGAAACGGCCAATATAAGGAGCGACATGCAGCCGGCCAAAAGAAGTGGGAACAGTGAGCTTGAGCGTACCCCCGGCGCTCTCGTGACCGGAGGAAACGAAGGCCTCCGCCTCTTGCACTTTCGCCAGGATCTGGACCACGCGCTCATAGAAGCCGCGGCCGGTTTCTGTTAGTTGAAGCTGGCGCGTGGTACGGTGGAAAAGCCTCGTGCCTAGCCGCCCCTCAAGATGGCTGATGCGCTTGCTGACAACTGCTGGTGAAAGATCAAGTTCGCGTCCGGCTGCAGACATGCTGCCAGCGGTAACGACGCGTGCGAAAATTTCGAGGTCTGCTATTGAAGTCACAACCCCTCCTTACAGGAATGCTCAAAGTGTATACAATCTGGCCCCGCAAGAGTACAACCTTGATATAAATGTGTATGCAGATAAACTGTCAAGAGTTGTTGTCGCTCTATAGGCAAAACTAATGTTCTATCACAGTGGCAATCATCTCATTTCTGTGCATTTCGTAAGAAGTGTTTTACAGTGTGGTAGAAAGTCAGGGCAGCAAAGCGGGAGGAATGGAGTTTAAATGTCACTAATTCCGATGGCCGCGTCAGATGCTGCGATCATAGGCCGCCGCAATGCCATTATCAGCGGACTGAGCAAAGCTACCAGTCACGGCACCCTCATCACAGACGAGTTTGGATTGCGCACCTTTGAAACAGATGCGCTGACGGCCTATCGCGCGACACCATTGGCAGCCGTGTTGCCCAAGAGCACGGCTGAGGTCAGCCGGATTCTCAAATTCTGCTCGGAGAACGGCGTCAAGGTGGTGGCAAGAGGCGCCGGCACATCGCTTTCGGGGGGAGCGCTCCCGGCTATGGATGCCGTGGTGATCGGACTTTCCCGCATGAACAGAATTCTCTCCATCGACTACCTGGACCGAACCGCAACTGTACAAGCGGGCATCACGAACCTTGCCATTTCGCAGGCGGTGTCTAAGGAGAAATTTTTCTACGCGCCCGACCCTTCGAGCCAGCTCGCCTGCACCATCGGCGGCAACATTGCTATGAATTCGGGAGGCGCCCATTGCCTGAAATATGGCGTAACGGCCAATAACGTTTTGAAGCTCACGATGGTGCTGATGAATGGGGAAGTCATAGAAATCGGGGGGGATTATCTCGATCCTCAGGGCTATGATCTCCTTGGGCTGGCAATCGGCTCGGAAGGGCAGTTCGGCATCGTCACCGAGGTAACTGTTCGCATTCTGCGCAAGGCAGAGGGGGCGCGCCCGCTTCTTATTGGCTTCGATAACGCGGAGTCCGCTGGAGCATGTGTGGCCGCCATCATCGCGGACGGGCTTATTCCTGTTGCAATCGAGTTCATGGATAAAGAGGCGATCCGGGTTTGTGAGGACTTCGCAAAGGCTGGTTATCCGTCCGGCGTGGAGGCCATGCTCATCATCGAGGTGGAAGGGTCTCCCGCTGAAATCGGCGATCAAATTGACCGCTTGAAAGAAATCACAAGCCGTTTCGACCCCAAGACGATACGAATCAGCAGCAGTGAAGAAGAAGCAGCGGCCATCTGGAAGGGGCGCAAATCGGCTTTCGGCGCGGTTGGACGCCTATCCGACTACTACTGTATGGATGGTGTCATCCCACTCGGTAAGCTCGCCAGCGTTCTCAAGCAGATCGGTGAGGTTGCGGCGGAGCACAAACTTAGGGTTCTAAATATCTTTCACGCCGGAGACGGCAACCTGCACCCGCTCATTCTTTACAACGCCAACAATGAGCGCGAAAAGATTGCGGCGGAGATGTGCGGCGCCGAGGTGCTGAAGCTCTGCGTGGACGCGGGCGGCTGCCTGACGGGCGAGCATGGCGTGGGCATAGAAAAGCGGGACCTTATGCGGTATCAGTATTCCGACGCCGATCTCATCCAGCAAATGCGCGTGAAATCAGCATTCGATCCGCAATGGCTATTGAACGGGGGAAAGGTCTTTCCACTCGACCTTCAGGCAAAATTTGCGGCTGTGGCGTAGAGCATGGCTGATGTCTATATGCCCCATGACGAGGCCCAGCTTGCGGACCTCGTGCGAAGCGCCAACGCTGGTAAATATCCGATCGAGATTTGCGGTTTCCGGTCCAAGCGCGCGGCGGGTAGACCGCTCAAGCCTTCCGCTGTCGTCTCGGCAATGAGGCTCACCGGCATCACTTTGTACGAACCCGGAGAACTCGTGATTTCCGCAAAAGCTGGCACCGCTGTTCACGAAATTGAGGCTGCCCTTGCCCGGCGCAATCAGGAGCTGGCTTTTGAACCGCCCGATTACAGCCAGATCTACGGCCAGGAAGTACTTGCTGCGAGCCTTGGTGCCATCGTAGCCATGAACCTTTCCGGCCCAAGGCGTATTTTGCGTGGCGCGGCTCGCGATCATTTGCTTGGCGTCCGCGCGATGAACGGCGAAGGCACCGCCATTAAATCAGGCGGGCGGGTGATGAAGAATGTAACTGGCGTCGATCTGGTTCGCGGCTTGAGCGGGTCATGGGGCACGCTGGCCATCTTCACCGAACTGACCTTCAAAGTGTTACCAAGAGCTCCGGAAAGCCGCAGCATCATTTTCCTCGGGCTCGCAGACGAAGCGGCAGTTGGCGTCATGAGTGCTGCCATGGGGACGCCCTACGAAATATCCGGCACCGTCCATCTTCATGGCCCCCTCGCCGATAGGCTGAATAGCGGTGACTTAGGCCCCGCCAATACAGCAATTACAGCGCTTCGCTTGGAGGGCGTGCCTGAGAGCCTTGCCTACCGGGCAGAAAAATTGCGCAGGGAACTCGCACCCTTTGGTGAGACCTACGAAATCGACCATCAAAGATCGCGGGATTTTTGGGCAGCCGTGCGCTCCTTAGCCTTTCTTTCGGCTGAATTCGATCGGCCTCTTTGGCGTATTACCACCGCACCCTCGAAGGCTGCGCTGATCGTGCGGGCACTCTCCCCATTCTTTGAGGTGAACGCGGCCTACGAATGGTCGGGCGGTTTGCTCTGGCTCGAATTACCTCCATCTTCGGATGCGAGCGCCACAGAAGTGAGGCGGGTCCTTGCGGAGTTCGAGGCTGATTCCATGCTTATGCGCGCGCCTGCCCCGGTGCGGGAGAGCATCGAAGTCTTCCATCCGCTCTCCTTTTCAAAGATGAAACTTATTCGCGCCCTGAAAGCTGCCTTCGACCCGGCAGGGGTTCTTAATCCTGGGCGCATGTACGCGGGAGTTTAGGAGCTAATGGAAACGGGTTTCACGATAGAGCAGCTCAAAGACCCGCAGATGAAGGAAGCGGAAGAGATCTTGCGGCGCTGCGTTCATTGCGGCTTCTGTACCGCGACTTGTCCAACCTATCTTGTGCTCGGGGACGAGCGCGACAGCCCGCGCGGCCGCATTTACCTTATAAAGACAATGCTCGAAGGCGCAGCCTCGCCACGCCAGGTTCGCCCCCATCTCGATCGTTGCCTGTCCTGCTACTCATGTATGACCACCTGCCCCAGCGGCGTCGATTACATGCACCTTTCCGATTTCGCCCGCAACGTGATTGAGAAGTCCGCGATGCGGGATCCCCGCGACGACTTTACGCGAAAGCTGCTTCGAATGGTGCTGCCGCACCCCAAACGGTTCCGGCTTGCACTGCTACTGGCGGCGGCAATGCGGCCGTTCAGGGTTATTCTAGACCGCTCCCGTTTCAAGGCACTGGCTGCAATGCTAAACCTCGCGCCCGCGAGCGCGGCTCGCCACGGGCAATATACGACGCCCCAGACAATTAAAACGGGAAAGTCTCGAAAGGGACGTGTGGCTATGCTGAGCGGTTGCGCCCAACGCGTCTTGCGCCCCGAAATCAATGACGCCACGGTGCGGTTCCTCCTCGAGCTTGGCTATGACGTTACCCTTCCAGAAGGGGAGGGCTGCTGCGGCGCGCTTGCGCTTCATATGGGCAAGGAAAGTGACGCCAAAGCCTCAGCGCGGAAAAATATCGATGCCTGGCACGCCCAACGCGAAAATGGCCCTCTTCAAGCGATCATCATCAACGCATCCGGCTGCGGCACAGTCATAAAGGATTATGCGCATATATTTGCGCATGACCCTGATTATGCGGTGAAGGCCAAGTATGTCTCTTCCCTTGCGAAAGACATTACCGAGTTTGCCGCTTTGCAGAAAATGGATGCACCCATTGGCTGGAGCGACATCGGCGTTGCTTATCACTCTGCTTGCTCCCTACAGCATGGCCAAAAAATTCAGGAGGCGCCAAGGCAGCTTCTCAGGAATGCCGGCTTCACCGTAATTGAGATACCGGATGGCCATCTCTGCTGCGGGTCGGCCGGGACTTACAACATCCTCCAGTCCGAATTGGCAAACGAACTGAAGGAACGCAAATTGCGCAGCATCGCACAGGTAAAGCCCGACTGCGTAGCGGCCGGCAACATTGGGTGTATAACCCAGCTATCGGGTGCGGACGTGCCGGTGGTGCATACGGTTGAGCTTCTGGATTGGGCTTATGGCGGCCCTTGCCCGGATGCCTTGAGACACCTTGAGAACAGGGTGCGGCCTTTACCGCGGGAGGGAGAGACGGTTGGGCAAGACTTCGAGGCTGTATAGATGCCGGGGCGGAGTTGCCTCGGCAAATCTGCGGTTTCCGTTGGGGCGTTCCTTATTATGTTGGGCGGCTTCCAACATCCGGGGGGTGCCTATGGGTTCGGGTTTGAGAAGCTACCCACTATAGCCGATCCGCGGGCAGTAACGGTTCGCCGTCACATTCGCAGGCATCGGCACATCCATCTCAGAAAAAGCACAAGGCCGGAGTTAGGGCAGGCTGAAAGCATCAAGGCCCCGGTCGCGCCGGCACCCGAGCCGGCGCCTCAACCGCGGGCGATATCGACGCCAACTGCGACCGGCGCTGCGCCGCTCCCAAAAGCAGGCCAGACTGGCAGCGCCGCGCCTTCAGCCGGTCCCATAGGTCCGCCGCTTCCGCCGGAATGGTCCAAGGCCGAGATATCTGCAGCACTCGCTGATTGCGACCGCCGCCTTTCCGGCTTGCACATCTCCTTCGACCGACTTGATCCCATCAGGGAAGGCGCCTGCGGCGATCCGGCCCCAATTCGCCTGAATGGCTTTGAGAGCGATGATGCACCGAGGCTGACATTTATACCCCCGCCAGTGGTCACGTGCAAACTAGCAGAGGCTCTGCGGCTGTGGTTCGACAAATCGGTAAGACCAGCCGCTAAGGAGAAGCTGCATGCAGCGATCGTGGGCATTAACATCTTGTCCAGCTACCAGTGCCGGTCGAGGTATGGGGATGAGGCTCAGCGCATAAGCCAGCACGCTTTTGCCAACGCGGTTGATATAGGTGAATTCGTCACCGCCAAGAATGAGCACATAAGCGTTGCCGATTATTGGAACGCGGGGGATGAGCGGGCTGCTTTCCTCCGGGAAATCCACGACGGCGCTTGCGAAATTTTCGGTACCACTCTCGGACCCGAAGCGAACGAGGCACACAGGAACCACTTTCACCTCGACATGAAGGAGCGGCGTCACCCTTTGTGCGATTTTACCCCTGAACAAGTGAAAGCTCGCAAACAAACCCCCCAAAACGGCGCTCCCCCGGCCAAAGCAGAGGAAAAACCTCAGGCAGCCGCACAAGCAAAGTCGAAGCCTTGAGCATCCTGCCCAAACCGCAGCCTACATTGGCAAGCCGGGCATGCCGAGCGCCAGCGTCGCTACAAGCGCTCAAGGCACTTTGGTGGACTTAGGCTGGGCTCTGGCCGGGTCACCTTCGGAATTGCTTACGCCGCTTGTCCAAGCAAACTCCTCGCGATTGACCAAGCTATAGGCGAGCATGGTTAGGACCACGGAGCCGGCGAAGAAGTAAATTCCCGGCAAAGCTACGGCATCCGTGAGGTCGGTGGACTTTGCATAGAATATCAGAAGAGCGAGCACTAGAACGTCCAGCATCGACCACTTTCCGAGCCACTCAATCCGCCTGAACCAGAGGTTACGCCGCGCAGGATGAAAGGTCACTAGCGTGCCCGCCATAGCGATATAGATAAGCTTGAACACTGGAAAGAAGATGGAAAATAGAAAAATGATAACGGCAAGGAAGACCTCGCCGGTGTGATAAAGCGCAGAAATAATCGACGTTATTGAATGGGTGTCAGTCCAAAAATAAAGGCGGGTCAGCTTTACGACGGGCAGCGTCAGCCCCAATACGAGGCACGCAGCCGCGGCCAGTGTCAAAAAGAATATCAGGAAGGCGCGCAGACCCGGCTGCGTCATGGCCGCCTCGCCATGGCATCTAGGCGACGGCGTGCGTCTTGTTCGTCGGAACACCTTTTTCTGTGAGAAGAGTTTGAAGGTCCCCGGTCTGAAACATTTCTGAGATGATATCCGCGCCCCCCACGAACTCGCCCTTCACATAAAGCTGCGGAATTGTCGGCCAGTTCGTGTAAGCCTTGATGCCGTCGCGGATATTCTGGTCGGCAAGCACGTTGATATCTTTGTAGTCCACGCCGAGATAGCCGAGAATCTGCGCCACACGGCCGGAAAACCCGCACTGAGGAAAATTTTTCGTGCCCTTCATGAACACCACCACATCATTCGTGGTGACTTGGTCCTTGATCCAGCTCTGTACGTCTTGGTCGCTCATCGGTTTCCGTCCTCTTGCAGCTTGGCTAATACATGCATCTCGCGGCCAAAAAAACAAGCGTGCCGCTAGGTAACGGCCTGCTATCCGGGAACCTTGGTCTGCAAGGCGAGCGCGTGAAGAACTCCGCCCATGTTCCCCTTGAGTGCCTCATAAACCATCTGGTGCTGCTGAACCCTCGTCTTTCCCTGAAAGGCAGCGGAAACAACGGTTGCAGCGTAGTGATCACCATCGCCCGCCAGATCCTCGATGGTTACTTCCGCATCGGGCAAGCGCGCCTTGATCAGGCGCTCAATCTCTTGAGGATGCATCGGCATGGGATTTTCTCGCTCTTCGTCATGAGATTAATGGCACAATGCCGTTCAAGCAAGTTTGCCATCGAAAGAGCTCTCTCACAACGTGCTCTTCATAAAGGCGGGCAGCCACCCCTCGTGAGCTTCGCGTATGCGGGAGAGAGGGAGGCTCGGTTCACCCGGTATTGATAGGCCTGCGCCTTCCACAATCGCGGCGATGCGCGCGGGAACCCTAATTTTCCGGCATTCCTCGAGAATGGCTTCTGCCGCCAACATGCTTGAACCAATAAGGTAGCGGCCCTGGTCCTCGCCGAAGGCACACACATGTGCAGGCAGATTCGCATTCGGGAGATAGCGGACACCGCGCTGCCCTCCCAAAGCCATTTCAGCCAGTGCGACCAGCAGCCCGCCATCCGAAAGGTCATGAACCGTTTTTGTGCTGCCCTTTTCGACAAGACCCCGAACGAAATCCCCCGCCACTCGCTCTTCACTCAGGTTCACGGGGGGCGGCGCGCCCTCAAAGGCACCAGACACGTGCTCCTGATAGAGCGATTGACCGAGATGGCCCTTTTCGGCCCCGACTAAGATGACAACCTCGTCGCGCGGCTTCAAAGCCAGGGTTGCGACCTGCTCGCAATCGTCTATGAGGCCCACGCCCCCGATTGCGGGCGTAGGTGGGACGGCGATGCCGTTTGTCTCATTGTAGAGCGACACGTTTCCCGAGATGACCGGGAAATCCAATGCGCGGCAAGCATCGGCCATCCCCTCTATGCATCCTGCGAACTCCGCCATGATCTCGGGCCGTTCCGGGTTACCGAAATTCATGCAATCCGTCAGGGCTAGCGGTTTCGCGCCAGAAGCCGTCAAATTGCGCCAGGCTTCAACCACTGCCTGTTTACCGCCCTCATAGGGATCGGAAGCACAATAGCGAGGCGTCACATCACAGGTCAGCGCCAGCGCCTTATTGGTACCGTGGATGCGGACAACGGCGGCATCGGAACCGGGCCTTACTACCGTGTCCCCCATCACCATGTGGTCGTACTGTTCCCAGATCCACCGCTTTGAGGCTAGGTGAGGCGAACCCATGAGCGAAAGCAGGGCATCGCTGAGGTTGCCTGGAGCCTGTATGCTGGCGGCACTTACAATTGCCGGCTTTGGCCTTGGCGCAATCGGACGCTCATAAACCGGCGCTTCATCCGAAAGCATCGCGGTAGGCAAGTCTGCCTCCACCTTCCCCTTATGCCGGATGGTAAGCCGGCCTGTATCCGTGGTCCGGCCTATGACCGCGAAATCAAGCTCCCATTTGCGAAAGATGCGCTCGGCGAGAGGTTCTGAGCCGGGCCGCAAAACCATCAGCATGCGCTCCTGGCTTTCGGAGAGCATCATTTCATAAGCGGTCATCTCCTCTTCGCGCTGGGGAACTTGATCGAGGTCGATCTCAATTCCCGAGCCTCCTTTCGCCGCCATTTCGACAGACGAAGAGGTGAGCCCTGCAGCCCCCATGTCCTGGATGCCAATGATCGCATCTTCCGCCATCAGCTCAAGGCAGGCTTCAAGCAGGAGCTTTTCCGTGAATGGGTCGCCTACTTGGACCGTCGGGCGCTTTTCTTCGGTCGCATCGTCGAATTCTGCGGAGGCCATGGTGGCGCCATGAATTCCGTCCCGCCCAGTCTTCGAACCGACATAGACGACAGGATTGCCGGCGCCGGCGGCCGCCGAGTAAAAGATGCGGTCCTTCCGCACAAGCCCTACGCACATGGCGTTGACGAGGATGTTATTATTATAGCAGGCGTCAAAGCCCGTCTCGCCGCCGACTGTTGGGATGCCCACGCAGTTGCCGTAATCGCCGATGCCTGCCACAACCCCGGCCACAAGATGTTTCGTTTTAGGGTGATCAGGCGCCCCGAAACGGAGCGCGTTCAGCATGGCCACGGGCCGCGCTCCCATGGTGAAGACGTCGCGCATGATGCCGCCGACGCCAGTCGCCGCGCCCTGATAGGGTTCGATGAAGGATGGATGATTGTGGCTTTCCATCTTGAAAACCACAGCCTGACCATCCCCAATGTCGGCAATTCCAGCGTTCTCTCCGGGCCCTTGAATGACTTGCGGCCCTTTAGTGGGCAGCTTCCGCAACCACGCCCGCGAGGATTTGTATGAACAATGCTCTGACCACATCACCGAGATGATCCCGAGCTCGGTCAGATTGGGGGTGCGCCCCAACATCTCGCACGCTCGGCGAAACTCGTCAGCCGGCATTCGATGAGCGGCCGCCAAGTCCTCCATGGAAACGGACTTTGCCGGTTCCGGTGAATTGGCCGGTTGCTTGTCCTTGATTTTTACGCTCATAAATCAGCTCTGCCATGGCCGGAGTTACCGGCCACGGCCAAAGATTGACTAGGCCGCGCGCGTTTCGCGATCGAGCTCGTACTCGGCTATACCCACCTTGAGCATGTCGTATGCATCCTCAAGGAACTCGTCTTCGTCCATATACTCGACGTAGCTCGGGAAGTAGCCCGCATCCTCGTCTTCGTCCTCGGCCTCGTCGGTTGCGCCCGCGGCCTGGAACGTGATGCTTCCGTCCTCATTGACGAAGACAGACGCCAAGGTCTCGCTGTCGGGTTTATATTTGACCTGAACAATTGGGTCCCCATTCGCCTCGGCCAGGGCGAAGTCCAAACGGCGGCTGCTGATCTGCTCCTTGAGACGCTCGCAAAGCTTCGCGGCGGTGGCGCGCCGTGCCTCGGGGTCGAGCTTTGCGGTTTGCATTTCGCGCTTCACCTCATCAACTTCGTCGTCGAAACTCATGATGTTGATCCTCTCGCTGGAACGGTTGAACCTCAAGAAAACGCAAGACCCGCAAAAAGTGTCAGTGCAGCCCTCGTGTAAGCGATTCGAAAAGCCTCCGGCCATCGATTCCGCCAAGGGCTGCATCCGCGGCGCGCTCCGGGTGCGGCATTAGCCCCATGATACGCCCAGTTTCGTCGATAACGCCAGCGATGCCTCGGCACGACCCATTCGGATTGCCATCGCCATCATGCTCATCCTTTGGACAATAGCGAAAGACGACCTGGCCTTCGCCTTCAATCCTGTCGAGCGTTTCATCATCGGCGAAGTAGGCGCCGTCCTTATGCGCAATGGGCATCGTCACCTGCTCGCCCACGGCATAGGCATTCGTGAAAATGGTATCGGAACGTTCGACCTTCAAACCAGTATCCTTGCAGATGTAGTGCAGGGATGAGTTGCGCATCAGCGCGCCGGGCAGAAGCTGCGCCTCCGCCAGGATCTGAAAGCCGTTGCAAACTCCGAGCACCGCTACCCCGCGCAGCGCCTCGTCCTTCACCGCCCGCACTATAGGCGAGTGAGCAGCCATCGCCCCCGACCTCAGGTAATCGCCATAGGAAAATCCGCCCGGCAGAACGATGAGGTCCACCTTAGGAAACTTCGTTTCACCGTGCCAAACCATAGCGGGCTTCGTGCCGGTGACCTCCTCCAAGGTCACGGCAACGTCGCGATCGCAGTTCGATCCCGGAAAGACGACAACGGCCGCCTTCATGAGAGAAGTTCCACGCGGTAATTCTCGATGATTGGGTTCGCCAGTAGCTGGCGGCACATGGCATCGAGCTCCTCGCGGGCCATGGCCTCGTCCGCCGACTTAAGCTTTACTTCCAGAAGCTTGCCTTGGCGCACGTTTTCAACATCGCTGAAGCCGAGCGAATGGAGTGCCTGGGCGATGGCTCGCCCCTGCGGATCGAGCACGCCGTTCTTCAAGGTCACGGTGATCAGCGCTTTCATGCCGGTCTCCAATACCTCCGGCCTAGCCTATTTCGACTGAACGAGCACCGGGCCTTTTGGTTTTGGGACCGGATTCTCCACAAGAATGCCAAGCCGCTTTGCAACCTCCGAATAAGCTTCGATCAGCCCCCCAAGGTCGCGCCTGAAGCGGTCTTTGTCGAGCTTGTCCTTGGTTTCGATGTCCCAAAGGCGGCAGCTGTCAGGGCTGATCTCATCCGCAAGGACGATCCGCATCGTGTCGTTTTCGTAAATCCGACCGAATTCGACCTTGAAATCGACCAGCCGGATCCCGATGCCGAGAAAGAGACCCGTCAGAAAATCGTTGATGCGCAGCGCAAGCGCCATCATCTCGTCGATCTCCTGCGGCGATGCCCATCCGAATGCCGTTATGTGTTCCTCGGTGACAAGGGGGTCGTTGAGCTTATCGGCCTTGTAGTAAAACTCTACGATGGACCGGGGCAAGGGCATGCCTTCCTCCAGGCCAAGGCGCTCACACATGGAGCCAGCGACCACATTGCGAACCACAACCTCCACGGGAATGATCTCCACCTCGCGGATAAGCTGCTCGCGCATGTTAAGCCTGCGAATGAAGTGCGTGGGCACGCCGATCTCATTCAAGCGGCTGAAAAGATATTCGGAAATGCGATTGTTCAGCACGCCCTTACCCTCGAAGCGCTCATGCTTCTTGGCGTTGAAAGCCGTCGCATCATCCTTGAAATGCTGAATGAGGGTCCCCGGCTCAGGGCCTTCATAGAGAACCTTCGCCTTTCCCTCATAAATACGGCGGCGGCGATTGTTCATGGGTGACCCCCAATCTTCTGAAGTAAATAAGGAAACCGGAGAAACGTGAGAACGTAGTTCAAGCGCATATTTCTGTCATTGTCACGTGTTCGCATAAAACCCTTTAAGCTCAATCCTGCCCCCTTCCATGCTGCCGCAGCACTGGGTGGTGTTGATTTGGCTGCAATTGCAGGCTATCCGTGCGATGATAGACAAGCAAGGATTACACCAAGAGATGGCTCTGCCGCCCCGCCGATTAAAGTGCTGACGGCGGGGAGTGCGGGCGACGGTGCCGCTGAGGGGTTGTACCATGACGACTTTTGACGAACGCGAAAACGCTTATGAGGCCAAATTCGCCCATGACGAGGAGCTGCGTTTCAAGGCCAAGGCGCGCCGTGACAAAGCGTTCGGTGCCTGGGCAGCGGCCGAGTTGGGGCTAAAAGGCATCGAGGCCGAAGATTACGTGAAGGAAGTCCTTCGCGCGGACTTCAGGGCTCCGGGCGAGGAGGGGCTCCTCACAAAGGTTCTGGGCGACTTCAAGGCGAAAGGTATAGCCGCCGATGAAACCAAGCTGCGCCACAAACTCGTTGAGCTGATGGCGCAGGCCGTGAAGGATATCGAGACCGGGCGTTAGGCGTCCAGGCCTCAGTCATTTCCCGGTTTCTTGGTAGCAGGCGCAGAGCCCTATCGGCCTATTCCGCCGGGCTTGGCGCAGGGGTATGGGCCGGTGGAGTTTTCTCCGGTGCGGTGTGGTGCGCGCGTTCATGGCCCGTCAGCCAATTTTGAAGCTTGTCGAGATACAGATAGATCACCGGAGTGGTGTATAGCGTCAGAACCTGGCTTAGAGCCAGCCCCCCCACCATTGCATAGCCGAGCGGTTGACGAAGCTCCGATCCGGTCCCCTGACCCAGCATAAGTGGCAGGCCGCCGAGGAGTGCCGCCATGGTCGTCATAAGGATTGGACGGAAGCGAAGCAGAGCGGCTTCCTTGATCAACTCTTCAGGTGTTAACCCGCGTTCGCGTTCCGCCGCGATTGCGAAGTCCACCATCATGATCCCATTCTTTTTAACGATGCCGATGAGAAGAATAATTCCGATAATGCCGATCACCGACAGGTCGAAGCCAAAGGCCATCAACATGATTAACGCGCCCACACCCGCGGAAGGCAGGGTGGACAAAATCGTAAGCGGGTGAATAAAGCTCTCATAGAGCATCCCGAGGATGATGTAGATCACAATCAGCGCCGCCGCGATTAGCAGAGGCGTGGATTTGAGCGATGCCTGAAAGGCTTGCGCATTGCCCTGGAAGCTAGTGATCAGCGTTTGGGGTGCGCCGATTTCCTTCATCGCGGCGTTGATCGCCTCGACCGCTTCGCCTAGAGACACTCCTGTCGCGGTATTGAAATACATGGTCGCGGCCGGAAACTGGGCTTGATGGTTGATAGCCAGGAACCCGGTTTTCTTGGTGTCGAAGCTGACGAATGTCGACATGGGCAGCAATTGCCCGGTGACAGGGGATTTCACGTAAACTTTCTCAAGCACATTTGAGAGAGCCTGAAGCTCCGGCAGGACTTCCAAGATCACGTTATAGGTTGAGAGCTGGGTGTAGTATTGGACGACTTGCCGCTGTCCCAGAGCATCGTTCAGCGTGTCGTCTATGAGCTGGGGTGTGATCCCATAGCGCGAAGCCCGGTCGCGGTTTATGTTCACGGTGAGCTCCGGCCCGTTGATCAGCAAGTCGGTGGAAATATCAGCAAGAATCGGCAGCGTTTTCAGCTTGGCCAGAACCTTTGGCGTCCACTCGTCGAGTTCATCCAGGCTCGCATCCTGAAGCGTATATTGATAGAGCGCGCGGGATAGCCTTGCGCCGACGGTGATGTCTTGGGCAGGCGACAAGAACGCCGCAGCGCCGCGAACCTGCGCAAGTTTAGGGCGCAGCCTGTTCATCACACCCATCACATCGGTCGCGCGCTCGCCGCGCGGTTTCATTGTGACGAAAAGGCGCCCGGAGTTTAGCGTGTATCCGGGCGTCGCGCCGACAAACGAGCCCACCGTCTCGACATCAGGGTCTTGGGCAACGATATCCGCAAGCTGCTGTTGGCGGCGCGCCATTTCCGGGTAGGAGATATCCTGCGGGGCTTCTGTAACCGCATACATAATCCCGGTATCCTGGACCGGGAAAAAGCCCTTTGGACTGATGACGAACAGGTAGCCTGTTAGGGTGAGCGTCGCAAAGAAAGTCATCAAAGTGACGAAGCGGTTGCGCAACGCGATGCTAAGCGTCTTATCATAGCCGGCGACCAGGCCGTCGAAGAACGCACCGATTGTCCGGTTCAGCCAACCCGGTTCGCCGTGCTCCGGCCGCAGAAAGCGCGAGCACAGCATTGGCGTCAGAGTCAACGACACGATTACAGAAACTGCTATCGTGACCGTCACCGTCATCGCGAATTCCCGCATGAGCCGCCCGATAATTCCGCCCATGAGAAGGATCGGGATAAAGACGGCCACGAGTGAAAGGCTGATTGAGAATACAGTGAAGCCGATCTCTCCGGCTCCTCTCAGAGCGGCCTGGTAAGGCTTTTCCCCGTTTTCGATGTGCCGGTAGATGTTTTCGACCACTACGATCGCGTCGTCCACAACGAAGCCGACCGCGATGGTGAGCGCCATGAGCGATAGGTTATCGAGGCTAAAGCCCAGCGCATACATTACTGCAAAGGTGCCAAGCAGCGAGATCGGCACTACCGTGCTCGGTATGATAGTGGCCCTTATATTCCGCAAAAACATGAGGATCACGAGCACCACGAGCGCAATGGTGAGCATCAGCGTGAACTCGACATCGAGCACCGACGCCCGGATTGTAACCGTCCTGTCGCTGATGATATCGACCTTCACCCCGGCCGGGATAACGTTTCTCAGCTTGGGCAGCGTGGCTTTGATGCCTTCGACAGTGTCGATGACGTTGGCGCCCGGCTGCTTGTAGACGACAAGCAGGATGCACGGCTTGCCCGTCGACCAGGCTCCTAGCAGAAAATTTTCAGAGCCTTCAACGGCGTGGCCGACATCCTTTACGCGGATCGGCGCACCTTGTTTGTAGGCGAGGATGATATCGTCATAATCCTGCGCTTTCATGATCTGGTCGTTGGCTGCGACCGTGAAACTTTGCACGGTGCCGTTTACTGTCCCCTTAGCAGCGTCGGCGGTTATGTTTCCCAAGACCGCCCGCACATCCTCCAAAGTTAGGTTGCGGGTCGCGAGTTTCTCGGGATCGACCTGGACGCGAACGGCCGGTTTCTGCTGCCCTCCGACCCCAACATAGGCGACGCCAGAGACCTGGGAAATCTGCTGCGCGAGAATGTTTTCGGAATAGTCGTCGGCGTCCGTCAAAGGCGCCGTATCCGCCGTTACAGCGAGAATAACAATGGGCGGATCAGACGGATTGTATTTGCGGTAATAAGGCGGGGTCGTAAGATTTGCCGGAAGTCTTCGGCCGGCCGCCGTTATTGCGGCCTGAACGTCTTGGGCGGCGGCGTCGATATTCCTGTTGAGCTCGAACTGAATGTTGACCTGAGTGTTGCCGAGCGTGCTCACGGAGGTCATTTGGGTGACGCCGGCAATCTGCCCGAACTGCTGCTCTAAAGGATTGGCGACCGAGGAAGCCATTGTCTCGGCGCTGGCGCCAGCAAGCTGAGCCGAGATCTGGATCGTGGGAAAATCAACCTGAGGAAGTGGTGCTACGGGCAGGTAGAAAAATGCGGCCACGCCCGACAGCGTGAAAGACATCATGAGAAGGGTGGTCGCAATGGGGCGTTTGATGAACGGGGCCGCAATGTTCATGACCGCCCGCCCGTTTCGGAGACCGCGACCGGCCGTGCGTCCACTCTAATTCGTATGTTCGGGCGGAGGCGGTAAGAATTCGACAGAATTACCTGATCGCCTTCGGACAGACCCTTTTCAACAACGGCGATGTCATCGTAGGCCGGGCCAGTCTCTACGGGCGCCATGATCGCACGCTGATCCGGTGTCGCAAGCCAAACGTACAGGCCGTCGGGTCCTCGCTGAACAGCAACCGAAGGAACCGTAATAGCGTTCCGTTTGACGCCGGTTTGTACCTTTACCGGTGTATATTGCCCGGGCCATAGGGCATCGTCCTGGTTTTCAAATATCGCCTTAAGGCGGATGGTGCCTGATGCCTGATCAACGAGGTTGTCGATCACAAACAGCTTGCCTTTCGCGATGGCTTTCTTTCCGTCCTGGTCATAGGCAAGAACGGGAACGTCGCCTGCGCGCTGAGCCTCCCTGACGGCGCTTAGTTCTGACTCCGGGAGGGTGAAAACCAGGGCAATCGGATGGTGCTGCGTAACGGTCGCGATAAAGGCTGTTGTGTCGTTCGCCCTGACGATATTGCCGGGATCGACGCTGCGAATGCCGATGCGGCCTGAGAAGGGGGCTGTTATCGTCGTGTAGCTTAGATTTGTCTCGGCCGTCTTGATCGCAGCCTGGTCAGCTAGGATAAGCGCCCGGTCCACTCCGACCTTTGCAGTCATCTGGTCGAAGGTCTGCTGGGATGCGAATTTCTGTTCCGAAAGCTGCCGGGCTCTTTCAAGGTCTTTTTCGTCGCTGATAAGCTGAGCTTCGTCCTGCGCCTTCTTCGCCTTGGCTTGCTCGAGCGCTGCCTGGTAGAGACGAGGGTCTATGGTCGCCAGCACATCGTCCTTCTTGACCTGCTGGCCTTCCTCGAAATTCACGCGATCAAGCGTACCGTCGACGCGCGAGCGGAGTTGCACAGTATTCAGAGCCTGCACCACCCCTATGCCCGTAAGCAACACAGGGACGTCGCGCTTGATAGCGCCGGCAGCCGACACGGCCACGGGAGGGGGGGTTGGAGATGCCTGCGGCTTTGGCGGCGGCGCGGCGTACCAGATATAGGCAGACACTGCCGCCACAGCCAACAAGGCACCAAACAGCAATCGATTCATCCCGGCCTCTCAAGAATATTGCCGCCACAGCTGTCCCCAGCCGTCGGGGAATTCCCACCGATAAGCACAAAAGGCATTGGACAGCCATGCGGCGGAAGGAACCGGTCTCAGGTGCGATAATACACCAAAGCACCGGCGCGCTAGAAATGTAATAGTAACGTCAAGTTACCTTATTCCTGCGGGGGGAACTATGTCTTAGAAAGGAGTTGGCGGGAAGAGGCTTAAGCGCCGCGGGAAGGTCCATTGCCTGGAAATCACGAAAAGCTGATCGGAACGAGAGCGGCTGCCATGCTCAAGGCTTTGGCAACTGACGCATTTTTCATCGCCGCTGTCTTTTTTGAAACCTTTGCCGCTCTGTCGATCGCGGAATCAACCAACCTCGTCGCGTTGAGGGAGGAATTCGAGCCCATTCTCGCCTTTTATCGTGGCCATGCTGCACCCGTCCTGGCAGCAGGCACCCATTTGGTTTGTGCCCATCCACCACAATGGTATGTGGATGCTTCCGTGCTTTCAGTTTTCTTATTCTTTCTTTTCTTCCTATCCCAGACCCGATCGGCGATGGCTCCCTACGAAGATCCTTCTGTACCGGGGCTGAGCGTTTCGGCACCTAGAGCGCACGAAGCCCTCATTGATTGGCTCTTGCCCCCGATCGTTTGCGCGATTGGCGCGCTTATACTTGCGCCAACTCTTCTGCCGTTTCTTACCCTCCCCGCTGCTCTTATCCTTGCATCGGGAAGGTTCGAAGGCAAAATTTGCTGGTTTCATTTCCCACGGGGGTACTTTCCCAATTTCATCATGACCGTAGCTGCTTTTGCAGCCATCCTTATTTCGCAGCGGTGAATCGAGATATCGTTTAAGCGCGCAGTAGCTGCCAAGTTGCGCAAAATGGGTCAAAATGATTGATCAGCGGCTGCGGCTGGCCTAGTGTCCCCGCGAGATCTGGCACTCCTTTCGGTCCTGCCAGCGCCGTACCCCTTTTAAAATGCAGGATTCAATGCGTCCCTCAAAACGGCAGCCGGGCGATCTCCGCCCTGTCAGCTTCCAACGCGCATTCTCCCTTCACGCGGAGGGATCATGCCTCATAAAATTCGGAAACACCCACGTTCTATGTACGGCGAGCCTGGAGGAGAGGGTCCCACCTTGGCTCAAAGGACAGGGGCGCGGATGGATCACCGCAGAGTACGGCATGCTGCCGCGCGCCACTTCGGATAGGACGAGACGCGAGGCTACGTCAGGGCATCAATCGGGCAGGAGCCACGAAATACAGCGGCTAATTGGACGTGCCTTGCGCGCGGTGGTGGACCTGCAGACACTGGGCGAGCGGCAGATTACAGTCGATTGCGATGTCTTGCAGGCCGACGGGGGCACCCGCACCGCTGCCATAACAGGGTCCTGGATCGCCTTGCATGACTGCTTTCAATGGATGCGTGCGCGTGACATGATCAAGAATGGGGTGTTGAAGGATCAGGTCGCGGCAATCTCCTGCGGGATCTGTAAGGGCCAAGCTGTGCTCGATCTCGACTATGCGGAAGACTCCGAAGCCGAAGCAGACGCAAATTTCGTCTTCACAGGCAAGGGCATGATCGTCGAAGTCCAGGCAACGGCCGAAAAAGCTGTTTTTTCCGAGGAACAGATGGCGGAACTGACAGCGCTTGCCAGAAAAGGCATCGCGGAACTCGTGAATCTGCAAAAGCTGACAGTTCTCTGAAATCCTGATGCCCATGAACTTGCGGCTTAGGCAGGGCGATAGGCTTGTAATTGCGACGCACAACCAGGGGAAGCTTCGAGAGTTTCAAGACCTCCTCGATCCCTTTGGAGTTGATGTGCTTTCAGCCGGCGCGCTCGGTGTGCCGGAAGCAGTTGAAGCGGGTGAGACGTTCGAAGAGAACGCTCGGCTGAAAGCGGTCATCGCGGCCTTCGCGACAGGGCACTTAGCCCTTGCCGACGATTTCGGATTGGCGGTGGATGCTCTGGGAGGAGAGCCGGGCATCTATTCAGCGCGTTGGGCCGGGGAGCCTCGCGATTTCTATCAGGCTATGTCACTCGTCGAGGAAAAACTTCAGGCCAAAGGTGCAAAAGAGCCAGAAGCACGGACGGCGAAGTTTGTTTGCACGCTGTGCCTTGCAAACCCAGTAGGGGCAATCCAGTTTTTTACCGGAGCCGTGGAGGGCCATATTGTATGGCCGCCCCGTGGCAACCGTGGCTTCGGTTACGACCCCATTTTCATACCTTACGGATACGGACAGACCTTCGGGGAAATGGATCCCGCTCAGAAGCATGCAATTTCACACCGCGCCAAAGCCTTCGCGCTCTTCAGGGAAGCCGCATTGCCAAGATGAGGGCGAAGCTGCTGCAAGCAGACGTGAGCCGCTCGCAATCTATATCCATTGGCCTTACTGCGAGTTGAAGTGCCCCTATTGCGACTTCAACTCCTTTGCCAAGCGAAGCATCAGCGAAGAGCAGTATCTCCAGGCTGCGATTCGCGAACTCAGTTATTACGCTGAGAGGACGTCAGACCAGGCGGTTTCGAGCGTCTTTTTCGGCGGCGGTACCCCATCATTGATGCAGGCTGCGACGGTTGGATCGCTGTTGGAAGCGATTGCCACGCATTGGACTGTCGAAGACACATGCGAAATCACCCTCGAAGCCAACCCCTCAAGCGTTGAGGCCACCCGCTTTGCGGGCTACCGCTCTGCAGGCGTCAACCGCGTCTCGATTGGGGTTCAGTCGCTGAAGGATGAACAGCTTCGCTTTCTTGGCAGGCTTCATTCGGCGGCAGAAGCGCAGGACGCCGTCGCTATCGCTGCGAGGCACTTCGAGCGCGTAAGCTTCGACTTGATCTATGCGCGTCCCGCGCAAACGGAAGCCGAATGGCGCGGGGAGCTAACGGAAGCGCTCTCGATGGCGCAGGGTCACCTCTCGCTTTATCAGCTAACCATCGAGCCGGAGACTGCGTTCTTCGATCTTCACAAGCATGGGAAGCTTCGAATACCGAATGCGGACTTGGCGGCGAATCTGTATGATCTCACGCAGGAAATTTGCGAGGTAGCCGGTCTTCCGGCCTACGAAGTCTCCAATCACGCCGAAGCTGGCCACGAAAGCAGGCATAACCTCACCTATTGGCGATATAGCGACTATTTGGGGATTGGCCCCGGCGCTCACGGCCGGTTCACAGAAGACGGCATCAAGATAGCGGCGGCGGCCATCAAATCGCCCGAGGCTTGGTACGTAGAAGTGTTGAAGTGCGGCCACGGCTGCAAGAAGCACAGCAAATTGGCAGCGCATGAGCAGGCGGAGGAGATGGTGATTCTTGGCTTGCGCTTACGCGAAGGGCTTAGTCTGCACGCTCTTCAGGCAAAAACCGGGCATAGCGTTCCCTTGTCCGAGATTGAGGCCTTGGAAGTGGAATCCCTGTTGAGGAGAGAGAATAATCGGATAAGCACGTCCCCGCGAGGGCGCCTCGTCCTTAATGCGATCATCGAAAAACTCGCTAATGCGCTTTTGCCGATAACAGTGTCCTAGACATTTCGCACGAAGCCCGAGCTCACGCTCTGCCGGACGCCGAGCGAAAAGCACCTTAAGTCAATGTATGTCAGTATTGGGCGAGAGTAGTGCCGAAGGATGAAGGAGCAGGATCGACGACCTGATTACCGTATTTCTGGACTTCCATAATGGCCAAGCCGCGTTCGGTGGTGCCATCTTGGCGAAGCCTGAAAAGACCATCGATGCCCTGGAAGCCGCTCGCCCTTGTCAGTTCGGTCGTGATAAACCGATGGCCCGGTGGATTATTGGAAAGCGAAATCGCCAGACTGACGGCGTCATAGGCGAGACTTGCCAGGCGCGGCGGCGTCTCGTTGTAGGTTTCGACGTAACGCCGGGTGAAACCCTGCCAGCCTTTCGGATCAGGGGCGGTGAACCAGCCGCCAAGCAGAGCTGGCTCTTTACCTACACCGACATAGTCCCAGCCGGAAAGCCCCATCAGCTTCACGGCCTTGGTGTCCATCTCATAATAAGGGAAGAGCGGCGCCAGCGATGGTAGTGTATCTCCGCCGGCGGGAATGAAGATGGCGTCGATCTGCGGGGGTGCATCCTTTTTCGCGAGCACCGACATCTCCTTGACGGGAGGAAGCATGCCATTCGCGTCCGGAGGAAATGTCTTGGTCAGCACCACTTGGCCGTGACTGTCCTGGACAGCGCGGTTGAAGGCTTGTTCGACAAGGCGGCCATATTCGTTTTGAGGGAAAAGTGCGGCGAAGCGGGTCTTTCCCTGGCTTACGGCATAGGAGATCATGCGCGGGACGTCGCTGCCCGCCACGAAACTCAAAAGGTAGACTCCGTTTCCAGCGACGCTGCGGTCGCTCGAAAAGGCAACGACCGGGATGTGCGCCCCCTGGGCGACCGGTGCAACCGCCGTCACTTCATTGGCGAACAAGGGCCCGATAATTAGCTCTGCCCCTTCTTTGACGGCTTCCTGAGCGGCTTGCCGTGCGCCATCTGCATTGCCGTGGGTGTCTTTTGGAATGAGCTGAACATTGGGCTTGTCGAAGTCGAAAAGGGCAAGTTCGCCTGCCTGCTTCATCGCCTTCGCGACTTGCTGCGCGTTCACATTGCCTGTGAGTGGCAAAAGCAAAGCGACCTTTACTGATTGACCGGCAGGGGCCCCTTGTGCTGGCGCAGAAGCCTCCCCAGTGAGAGCGGTATTGCTGCTCGAACCGCCAAGTCCGCCAATGGAACAAGCCTCAATCCCAATGCACGCGAGCAAGGCTGCTAATCCGAGCGCCAGTCTGCTGAGCGCATGTGCCTTTTGAAATAGTATCTTCATCGAGCAGCGCCGGTTAATGTTGCAATTAGAGGTGAGCAGAAAAGCTGAGACTGCCTGCGACTCGCGGCATCTTGCAGACACCGCGATTTATAATCAATCCTTCTTAACTGTGGCTGATTGGTGATGTCTCATCCTTCGAAAGCGCCGCCACACAGACTAAGCATGGAAAGCCCGGACCGGGAAGCCTCCATCGCTGCGCTTAAGGCCGGCATCTTGTCCGGACTCGAAAAACAAATCGAAAAGCTTGTCTCGTCGTCGCTTTCTCCCGGGCTCTACCTTGTTTCGACGCCAATCGGCAATCTGTCCGACATATCCGTGCGAGCTTTGTTCACACTCGCTGCGGCCGATCTAGCCTTCTGCGAAGACACGCGCCACAGCCGGAAACTCCTCTCAGCCTATGGCATTTCAAGAAAGCTCGAAACCTATCACGACTTCAGCACGGAGAGAGAGCGAGGCAAGATCCTCGATGCTTTAGGCGTGGGAAAGTCGGTTGCGCTGATTTCGGATGCGGGCACGCCCTTGATTTCCGATCCTGGTTTCAAGCTTGTTCGCGCTGCCATTGAGTGTGGCTTTGAGGTTTTTGCGGTTCCGGGCGCTTCCGCTCTCCTGGCCGGCCTCGTGGTGACAGGACTTCCCACGAATGAGTTCCACTTTGGCGGGTTCCTGCCCGCTAAACCCGGTGCACGCCAAACAGCCCTCGAGGCTATCTGCAGCGTACCCGGTACGCTGATTTTTTATGAGAGCGGGGGCAGGTTGGTGGACGCTTTGCGGGCAATTGGAGCCATATTGCCGGGAAGAATGATTGCAGTCGCCCGGGAACTCACAAAGTTTCATCAGACAGTCCTGAGAGGGAGCGCTGCCGAGCTCGAAGAGTTGATCAAAGCAGACCCGCCTCAGGGGGAGTTTGTAATCCTTATCGGGCCCGGCGAGAAGACTGCCGCATCGCCAGAGGACATCGAAAGGGCTCTCTCAGCTGCCATGCGCAATGCAACGCTGAAAGAAGCTGTCGAGGAGGTTGCGAAGGGACTTGGCGTGGGAAAAAAAGTGGTCTACAACTTGGCGTTGAAAGTGAGGGAGGGCGAGAAATGATGATCGGACACGGCCGCAGCCTTCCTATACAGACGGCGTACGCTACCGGTGTTGCCGCGGAGAGCCAGGCACGGCGGCACCTTGAAAGCAAGAACTACCGTATCCTTGCCCATCGTTATAAAACCAAGGGCGGGGAAATCGATCTGGTTGCCAAGAAAGGGGATCACCTCGCCTTCGTGGAGGTGAAAGGCCGGCGGACGCATGATGAGGCCGCCTTTGCACTTCTGCCGCGTCAGCAGGCCCGCATCGCCGTGGCCGCAGAAATTTTCTTGAGCGAGCATCAGGATCTTTCCCAATGTTCCGCAAGTTTCGACGTTATCCTCGTTAGCCCTAATCAAGGATGCTCTCATATCGAGCAAGCGTTTCTTGCCTAATGGGGATGCTATCTTTAAGCCTCATGGTTACCTTTCGATTTTGAGGTTCCCATGCGGCTGAAAACCGGCGTCCAAATGGACCCTATCGACCGGGTCAACATTTACACCGATTCTACTTTTGCACTGCTACTTGAGGCGCAAAAGCGTGAGCACAGCATATTCTACTACACCCCGGCCACGCTTTTCATGCGCGGGGGACGCGTCTTCGCCGAAGGTCACGAGCTTCGCGTCAGTGACGTCTCTGGCACGCATTTCGAACTGGGTGCTGCGCAAACACTAGCTCTGGAAGAGCTGGACGTGATCCATTTCCGGCAGGACCCTCCATTCGACATGGCCTATCTGACCACCACTTACCTGCTTGAGCGCATTCATCCGCGGACACTCGTGGTCAACGATCCGGTGAACGTTCGCAATGCGCCCGAAAAGCTTTTCGTCACGCAGTTCGCCGAACTAACGCCACCGACGCTAATCACTCGTTCGCTTGGTCAGCTAAAGGCATTCCGTGAAGAATATGGCGATGTGATCGTGAAGCCTCTCTACGGGAACGGAGGCGCCGCGGTTTTCCATTTGAAGCCGCACGACACCAACGCCGGTTCGCTGGTGGAACTGTTCCAGAATGTATTCCGCGAGCCCTTCATCGTTCAGCGCTATCTCCCTGAGGTGAGACAAGGCGATAAGCGCATCATTCTCGTGGATGGCGAGCCCGTTGGCGCAATCAACCGTATTCCAGCAGCGGACGAGACAAGGTCGAATATGCATGTCGGCGGCCGCCCGGAGGCGACGGCCCTCACACCGCGAGAGCGTGAAATCTGTGAGGCTATAGGCCCGGAGCTCAAAAGCCGCGGGCTGATTTTCGCCGGTATCGATGTGATTGGAGACTACTTAACTGAAATCAACGTGACCTCCCCGACAGGCATCCGCGAGGTGCAGCGCTTTGGCGGCGCCGATATTGCGGCGATGATCTGGAATGTTGTGGAGGAGAAGGTGGCGTCCCGTTAGCGTTCGCTTATTGTTCTTGTAATTCATCAATCACGGATGTAGCGTTTATCCAGTTTGTTTAAAATGGTGAGGACAATGTTTGCGCAGGTGTCCACGGTTGCGTTCGAGGGCATCGACGCCAAGCAGGTCGAGGTTCAGGTACTTATTGCTCCTGGGCTTCCTGCGTTTTCGATCGTAGGCCTCCCCGATAAAGCAGTTGGCGAAAGCCGCGAAAGGGTTCGAGCCGCTTTGACGGCGATTGGGCTTGGTCTTCCCGCAAAACGGATCACGGTAAACCTCGCACCAGCCAACATGCCAAAAGAGGGGACGCATTACGATCTCCCGATTTGTTTAGGGGTCATGGCGGCTGCAGGCGCAATTTCGGCCGATTCTCTCAAAGAATTCGTGATCATTGGAGAGGTCGGGCTGGATGGGAGCCTCGGCCCTATCGCCGGCGCCTTGCCTGCCGCACTTGGTGCAAGCGCGCTCGATAAGGGGCTGATCTGTCCGGCAGCGTGCGGCCCCGAAGCCTCCTGGGCGTCAAATAAAATGGAAATTGTTGCCGCTCCCCATCTGCTTGCGCTTGTCAACCACTTGAAGGGAAGCGCGATTATTCCGAAGCCTCACCCCCATCTGGCCGGCCAACGCTCTGCATCGGTCGACTTACGCGATGTCCGCGGACAAGAAAGCGCCAAAAGGGCTCTTGAGATCGCAGCGGCAGGCGGGCACCACATGCTCATGATTGGGCCACCAGGAGCGGGCAAGTCAATGCTCGCAGAGCGCCTCCCAGGTATTTTGCCTCCGCTGGAGCCGCAGGAGCTTTTGGAAGTTGCGATGGTCCAAGCATCGCGGGCACCATCGTGAATGGAACCTTGACCCCCGAGCGCCCGTTTCGCGCCCCCCACCACTCGGCGAGCATGGCTGCGCTCGTGGGAGGTGGGGCGCGCCCAAAATCAGGCGAGGTAGCGCTGGCCCATCATGGGGTTCTGTTCCTGGATGAGTTCCCGGAGTTCTCACCTCATGTCCTGGATGCGCTAAGGCAGCCGATTGAGAGCGGGGAGACAATCATTGCCCGCGTCAATCACCGCATCCGTTATCCTTCGCGCTTTCAGCTTGTTGCTGCCATGAACCCTTGCCGCTGCGGGCTGGCATGGAGCGCCGGTGCGGTTTGCAGGCTCGGTCCGCGATGCGAGGAGAGCTATCGAGGGCGAATCTCAGGCCCGCTTTGGGACCGGCTCGATATCCAAATAGCTATGGCGCCCGTAAAGGCCGCCGGCCTTGCTTCCACAGCCCCGTCCGAGAACAGCGCCAGCGTCGTGCAACGCGTGCGCGCCGCCAGAGATATTCAGTCGCGCCGCTATTTGGCAGCTGGTCACGAAACGATCGCGACCAACGCTCGCTGCCCGCCTTCCCTGATCGAGGAAGTTTGTCCCTTGGATCGGGACGGGCTTCGGTTTCTGGAGCAAGCGGCCGATGCAATTGGCCTGTCGGCGCGCGGATATCACCGCGCGATACGGCTTGCCCGAACCATTGCCGACCTCGACGCAAGCCCCAGTATTCATGCCATGCACATCGCAGAAGCCTTAAGCCTTCGGGGCGAAAGTATCAGCGCCCGACGCGCGGCCTGATTTGCCACCATTGCAATGAGCATTATGTCGTTGACAAACCCTTTGAAATGATTCATAGTGGAATCAATGTGATAGAGGATTCCGGCGATGTCTACTCTCAACAGGCCATACCTCTGGGACGAAGAAGCGGCTTTTAAGCGCCTTGAGGCGGCGATTTGGCCGAACGGTCCCGTATGCCCGCACTGTGGAAACAAGGAAAAGATCTATGTGCTTGATGGCGTCCGTTCCAAGCCAAGCAAAAAGAACCCAGAAGGCATCGTGCGCCACGGCTTGAAGAAGTGCGGCGCCTGCCGGAAACAGTTTACCGCCCGCGTCAACACGATATTCGAATCCAGCCATGTTCCCTTGCACAAGTGGATGCAGGCCATCCATCTGATGGTTTCTTCCAAGAAGGGAGTTTCTTCCCACCAGCTTCACCGGACACTGGAAATCACCTATCGCTCCGCGTGGTTTCTGTCTCATAGGATTAGAGAGGCAATGCGTACGGGCGAGCTAGCGCCGATGGGAGGCGACGGCGCTATTGTTGAGGCCGATGAAACCTTCATCGGCAAGAAAGACGGCGTTGTGAAGCATCCAACGGCGCGCGGCTACGCCCACAAGCAGGCAGCACTTAGCCTTGTCGAGCGCGGGGGTGAAGTCCGTAGCTTTGTAATCGACAAGGCCGATACCGCCAACATCAAGCCGATCATAGACGCTAACCTCGCGAAGGAAAGCCGCTTGATGACGGATCAGGCCACCTATTACACTACCCTAGGCCGTGAGTTCGCCGGCCACGAAACCGTTGATCATAGCAAGGAAGAATGGGTTCGCGGTGATGCTCACACCAACACACTTGAGTCCTATTTCAGCGTCTTCAAACGTGGTATGAAGGGGGTTTACCAACATTGTTCTGAAAAGCACTTGCATAGATATTTGGCTGAGTTTGATTTTCGGTATAACGCACGCATGGCGCTTGGCGTTAACGACGAGCAGAGGGCTGAAAAGGCGCTGCTTAGTGTCAAAGGAAAGCGGTTGACCTACCGTGGCTCACCAAGCGGCGTTCAGACGGAGATAAATGACCAAGTCTGAGACAGTCACGATTGTCGTTTATCCATCGGGCGCCGATGACGATACCCTTACCGTGTCCGACGCTATGCAGCAGGTGTTGGACACATTCGCGCTGCTCGGTAAGGCTGAAGCTCAAAAGATTGGTTCGAAACAAGTGGTTTGGAGGCTTGAACGAGCTTCCACCAACTCCCCCTTCACCGTCTCGGCAACGGCTGTTGCATCTGACCCGGCAGGATTTGTTGAGAGAGAGGCGTATTTAGCAAAAGCGGCATTGGGGGAAGGGTTATCTGGCATCGTATACGGTCGAGATAGGGCATCTTGGATAGACCAGGAATCCGAAACGCTAATTCGGCGAATCCTCAAGCGGAATCTAAATGGTGTTGGCCGCACAGACGTTCGCTTTAACGACGAAATGCCGGCAGTGGTAATTGACCATCGGGCGGCCCTTAGGGGTGTCAGCTTTCTTGAGATGAAAGCCGCAGAAGCAGCCGCACAAGATGACCTCACTCGGACAGAGTATGGCGCTGTCGAGGGCGAAGTAGTGGGGGTGGCTCCTCACTATAACAAACCGGCATTCTCTCTGAGGACCCGCCTATCTGGGCGGGAAATCAAATGCGTTTTTCTGCGCCCTGAGGTAGCGGAAAAAATTGGCGGCCTGCACTCTTGGAATGAAGCGTGGGGCGGACGAAGGGTACTTGTGAGCGGCTGCCTACATTACAACACCCGTGGCGATCTGATTAAAGTCGATGTCGAAGATATTGTAGAAATCAAGTCCCAGCGCCTCAGTGTGGCAGAGATCCGAGAGAGCCAGTACGTCGCTGGATTTTCTCCTGTTGATTATCTTGATGAGGCGTGGGGCGAGCCAGATGCCTGATTTCGGTAAGGCTTACTGGGATTCGTGCGCGTGGCTGGGGTTGATAAACGCTGAGCCAGCGAAAATCGCTCCTTTGCAACATATTTACAATGAGGCTCAGCAAGGAAAACTAGAAATATGGACTTCGGCAATTGCTTACGTCGAGGTCTTTAGGCTAGCAACCGAAGACAATATGCCGAAGCCGTTTCCAGAGGAAAATCTGGATAGAATTAAGGATGCAATCGAACAGCCTTTTGTAAAATTGATTCCCGTTGATATGGAGATAGGTAGGAAAGCCCGTTATCTGCGCCGCTCGTTGAGTGGCCTAAAAGGGGCTGGAGATGCCATTCATTTAGCTTCGGCATTGGTTTGGAGCGTTTCGCCGCTTCATACATGGGACGGATCTCATCTACTTCCCTTTGATGGGCAATTGTCATGCAAGAATGCAATAACGTTAGAAATCTGCATTCCAAAAGATCCGCCAGAAGGGCCTCTTTTCCGAGATATGGAGGACGGGAAATGACGCACGAAAGCAAGCGCGGCGGTCGAAGCGTTCAAACTGGCGAAGCTGACACACAATTTCAAAAATTCAAAAAGCTTGCCGAGGAGTCCGGTTGCGAAGATAACGACGCAGCCTTTGATAAAACGCTTAAGCGGTTAGCAGAGACGCCGCCGCCGGAAACGATTGAGAAGCGTAAGACGAAGAAAGCTAGAGGCTAGGCACCCCTTTCGGGCTCACTCATTTTCCTTATCTCCTCCGCTTTTCGACGATAATAGTCGCGGGTTGTGCGCGACTGGATCGCTAAGCCAGCGATAACTATCACAGGACAGACAAGGAAGACGAGGGCGATAAGATACGGATCGTTCGGAAATGGCGGCGTATCGCCCAAAAAATGAAGGGCGACTATAAGTACACCTGCGGCAAAGGCTAGGGCCGAGCAGAAGAACAACGGCAACCCAATCATGAACGCGAAAAACATCAAAGCGCTTTTCATTAGCAAGACCCCGAATGGACAAGCGCACCCCTAAAACCTCGGCACATGACCGAGGTTTTTTCATGGAGAAAAACTACATGCTTATGGACGAACTCCGCTTGGAGTGCCTAAAGATCGCCATCGAACGAGGCGGAAGTGATGAAGATGTGGTTCGAGCGGCTTCACGCTTCTTTGCGTTTATAGCTAGTCTTCCTTCGAACTGCGAAGGCCATACGCTGCGCGAAGGCATTCTGAATAAAGAACCGGATCACGCTGCATTCTTTCCCTCTCATTGATTTTCTCCATGAGCAGGAAAGCAACATATTCTGGTGTGCCTAGATGGGCGGAAGATTTCGGTTTGTCCGACATGGTTTTTTCTCCTTATGCTAAAAGCTAAGGAGTTGGCCTGATTCCATTCGGGTTTGTCAACGATACAATGCTCAT
>CAWFHI010000008.1:0-110556 GCA_963815605.1 uncultured Alphaproteobacteria bacterium
GTGGGTCGAAATCAACGGTTACGCCGCATCCGCGGCGGTGCTCGCAACTTTTCTCATGAGCACAATGATTCCTCTTCGCTCGCTGGCGCTTGTCAGCAACGTTCTGTTTGTTTCTTACGGTTATTTCGATAATCTCCTTCCAGTTTTAATCCTTCACGCTGTACTTTTTCCCGTCAATCTGCATCGGCTGATTCAATCCAGACGGCTCATTCGAGATGTTCGCAAGGCCGAAAGCGAAAAAATCCCTATTGATAGTCTGCTTCCATATATGAAAAAGCGGAGTTTTCACGCCGGGGAAACCCTCATTCGCAAAGGAGAGCAAGCTGACCGGCTTTATTATCTGAGCGAAGGAGAAATTGAGATAACCGATTTTGGCAAAAAACTTGGGCCCGGAGCGATCCTGGGAGAAATTGGCGTTTTTGCATCAAAGCAAGAGCGCACGGCGACAATTAAGTGCGTTACCGAATGCTTGGTATATGAGTTGACTGAAGGCGTCGCCAAGCAGCTATTTCTTCAGGATCGCTCGTTTGGTTTTTGGATTCTCCGCCTCATCATCAATCGCCTTTTGGAAAACAACAGGCGTCTACAGAAGTGGCTCCACAAATTCGGACGATGCGGTAAGTGGAATTTCTGCCTGACAACGGGCACGCTGGTGCTCGCGAATCAGGAGCAGCAATGAGCAGAAGACCACGGCGGAACCACTCACCGGCCTTCAAGGCAAAGGTGGCGTTGGCGGCGATCAAGGGCGAGCGGACGATTGCACAGTTGGCGGATCAGTTCGACGTTCACCCGAACCAGATCACGGCCTGGAAGGCGCAGCTCGAAGGCGGTGCCCCGGACGTTTTCGGCGGCGTTGGCAGCGCCCCACCGGCGTCGCCCCAGCGTCGACGTGAAGGCGCTGCATGCGAAGATCGGCGAGCTGACGCTGGAGAACGATTTTTTAGAAGGCGCGCTCAGCAAGGCGGGATTGCTGAACGCAAAGCGATGATCGACCGCGGTCATGCGTTAAGCGTCACGAAACAAGCCGAGGCCGGCGGCCTCGCGCGCAGCACGGTGTATTACCTGCCGCGCCCGGTGCCGGCGGCCGATCTCGAACTCATGCGCCAGATCGACAGGCTGCATCTGGAGTTCCCCTTCGCGGGGGCGCGGATGCTGCGCCATCTTTTGGCTGCCAATGGAAGCAAGGCCGGACGGCGTCATATCAAGACGCTGATGCGGCGCATGGGGATCGAGGCGCTGTACCGGCGTCCGCGTACGACCAAGCCGGAGCCGGGGCACAAGACCTACCCCTATCTGCTGCGCGGCATGGAGATCGTGCGGCCGAACCAGGTCTGGGCGATGGACATCACCTATATTCCGATGGCGAAGGGCTTTGTCTATCTCGCTGCCGTGCTCGACTGGTTCTCGCGGCGCGTGCTGTCGTGGCGAGTTTCCATCACGATGGAGGCCTCGTTCTGCATCGCGGCGCTGGAGGAGGCGCTCGCCAGGCACGGGAAGCCGGACATCTTCAACACCGATCAAGGTTCTCAGTTCACCGGCACCGCCTTCACCGGCGTGCTCATCGCGAATGGCATCGCGATCAGCATGGACGGCAAAGGCGCTTGGCGGGACAACGTGTTCGTGGAGCGGCTCTGGCGGACGGTGAAGTACGAGGAGGTCTATCTGCACGCCTACGACAGCGTGCCGGACGCACGTGCCTCGATCGGACGGTATCTCGATCTCTACAATCGCCGCCGCCCGCACTCGAGCCTTGACGGCAGGACGCCCGATCAAGCTTACTACGGAGCACACAGCTTGCCGCCACTCCGCTCGGCGGCTTAACCCCGGCAGACCTTCCACTTATCGAAGCGGGAATTCTGTCCGAACAACCGGCGCCACCTCAGTGACCCTGCACCAGCCGTGGACGCATCTATCATCTAAGTTCGCTCCAAACCCTACTGAACATTCGTCGCGTTTATAACCTTATTGTGGAACAACAAAAGAGAGCTACCTAAGCGCCTCATAACCTGCAGGGATGTGATAGTTTAACCCAACGCGTATGGTGTCATACACATGAACAAACTTAGCCGTTGCTGTCTCGCCGGAAATGAGAGCGGTGGATAAAGTGTCGCTGCCTAAGTCAATATATTGGTATTCGATTTTGACAGACCAAGCAGAACTGAAGAAAGATTCCAGTCCCCCACCTACGGAATAGCCCGTAGCGGTTTGGTTTTTACTAGCTGCACTTAATGGTGGATTAGTAATGGGATTTACTAAAGTAAGCTTGTCTTCCACCCCGCCAAGAGCAAAACCAGCGGTCGCATAGAGGAGCGCATTCCCAAAGGTGTACCCTAATCGGCCACGCACTGTTCCGAACCAATCGAGGCTCGTGTCCGCAGTGGCAAAGGCGCCTCCTCCTGCCAATCGCATAGACCCATTGATATCCGCCTCCTGCAAATCTGCCTCAAACCCGTAGACTATGCGTTCGCGCTGCCAATCATAACCGATGTGCCCACCGCCAAAGCCGCCCGTCGCATTGAATTTGGATGAAAACCCCAACGAATTGGCTGGACCGCTTGGATTGGCTGGAGGGATGTCGAAGACCGCGGCAAGGTCAGAAGAAAGGCTCCAGCCAGGTCCGCCATTGATGCCAATATAGAATCCAGTCCAAGTGAGGACTTCAGGAGAAAAGCCTGGTTCCCCTGCCAATGGCGGAGAAGGTTGGATTATACTCTGTGCGGTTATAACCCGCGGTTGCCGGTGTGGCCTGCACTCGAAATCCAGCAGGGACATCCTCTGCACAGGATCAATCACAAGCCTTTTTCCTATAAAAGGAAAGGCCGTTCTGAAGCCGATTTGCCGTGTAAAGGAGCTTTCACAATTTGAATATCGAGAAATAACTCCATCCACCCCAACAAAAAGTATGGAACCAATCCGATTTTGGAGCCGGCACGTGCCAGCCAAATTGCAAACTTCGACGGCTCCTTGAAGTGACAGCACGGCGGTTTCTCCGCCGCCGCCAACATAGATGTCAAAAACGGTGCCTCTTGTTCCAACGAAGGCCACAGGAGTTCTAATCTCGTAGGAATGCTTTGGCGCGAGGCCAGTGATAAAGCGGAATGCGCCTTTTGATAGAGTTACAGAGATCGACGAAGAAGCACTGGGATCGTAAACAAACTTGTCGAGAACGACCCTTGCCTCTGGTCCAATGGCGAGTTTCGTCTGATCGAGCAGCTCTACTTCGGCTTCTGCATCGATGCCGGTGACGATGATTTCATCCCGATGGACCACGATACCCTTTAGTAAGGGCTGCTTGCTAGTTCCGCTTTCGAGAGTTACCGCATTCGTAACGGCAACGGTTGTCCCGATATCAGCCGGTGCAGCAAGTGCTGACCCCACCAGCGACTGGACCACAATCAGAGCGAGAGCGTGTTTTGAGAACAATCGCCAATCGTCTTTCTCTTTAGTCACTGGGCAATGCCCAACCCACTCCGAAGCTATCGGGCTACATATTTTACGGCAAGTTTGGGGAGTGTGGGGAAAGTCTGATAGACGTACAAGGCCTCCACTCAGTGATCAAATTGCCACATGCCGCCGGTGGTGCATAACGATCCCGATTCGGGACCGATGGAGAAAAGCAGGCCACTCCTGGAAAGACCAAATAGGGATCAAAGCTTCGCTTCGCGCTCTAACGTCTCCTTATTTTCGAGGCAGTAGTAGCCGGACAGCTGGGTCACTACGGATTGACGCTTCCAGGCGTTGAGGATGCGGCTCACGTTCTCGCGCGCGAGCCCGGCCATGGCTGCCAAATCGCTCTGGTTGATCTTCTGCCGGATCAGGATGCGTCCGCCGCCGGCGTCATGGCCGAAAGCTTGCGAGAGATCGAGCAGGGTGCGCGCCACTCGGCCTTTCAAAGTGAGGAAACTCGCGGCCGCAATCGCGACGTCGGTTGTTCGCAGGCGCTGCGCTAATAACGTTACGAGATGTTTGTACACTAGAGGGTTCGCTTCGGCAAACGCCTGAAAATCCATGCGGCCGATAAACCTGAGCTCGGAATCCTTCACAGCCGCGGCCGTCGCCGAGCGCGGGCCCTCGTCCAGCATCGACAGCTCTCCCACCACCGTTCCTGCGCCGAAGATCGCCAAAATCCGTTCGCCACCCGTAGCAGAGAGTACGCTCACCTTCAGGAGACCTTGGTCCACGAGATAACAACCGTCGCCCGGCTCGCCGGTGACAAATATCACTCGGCCGGCCGCGACCCGCAGTGGCCGTGCTTTCGCAAACAGGCTCTCTGAGAGAGCCTTCGGAAGCGCCGAAAAGAGGTTCTGAGCTGGAGTAGCGGATGTTCCCAAGGCGCCCGGCTCTCTTGATTACCGGCCTCGTCTCGATGGCTTCGCCGCCTTACGATCCCGAAGCCCCTTCCACCCTAAAAGTAGAATACAAGGTAAAACCACTCGGTACAATCGACCTTTTCGTGATGGCCATCACAGCTTCAACGGGTGCTTGAAGCGATAAAGGCTCTACTAGACAACGGAGATCGCGATGACCAAGCACCCAAATAACACCCGCTTCATTGCAAGCCTCGCCGGGACGCTCGGCGTCACAACCGTGGCCGCAACCATCGGGCTTCTCGCCATCTACTCATCGCCGTCCACCGTGGCGCGTCCGCGCTTAAGCGCCCAGGCAACAATCCGTATTCAGCAACCGCGCGAAGTGGTTTCGCGGCAGGCAACCATGCCGATCATAGCTTCGTCTGTAATCGACTCTGAGCCTTCATTCTTCATCGGAACTGGAGATGGAAGCGCTGGGTTCTGGACCCGGCAGTGATCGAGCGGGCGTACACTGGTCCAATGCGATGGATATCGCGCTTTTGGAAGTTCTTCCCTGCGTTAGCGCTCGGCGACCGAAATTGGTCAACAAACGCACTGCACTTTGGAGGCTTTATGTCACTCGCAACTGTTTTTTTTGCAACGCCAGGAATGAACGCCTTGTTGAGGCGTGTCTCAAAGCATTCCTTCTTGCGCTTGGGAGACTGGCCCTGGCAGCGCGCATGGAGTGCGCCAGAGTGGAAATCGAGCACGGCTAGGAGCGGCTCTGGCTCCAGCCAGAGCCTCCACTCAGTCAAAAACAGGGTTGAGCTGCCACTGGGCCGCCTGCCTCTATGGCTGCTCAGGTTGGGGGTAAGCGTCTGAGCGCTGCCGAAAGATTGGGCCTATCATTCAAGGGTCGCTTTGACCTTTGCCTGTTTCAGCCTCTCGGTCGAGTTTCGGGCCATTTTCGCTTAGAGCCTGACCAAAAAGTTCTTAAGTCCTTAGAATCGCTTGTGATTCCATCTCCTGCAGGCGAATCACGCAGCGGGGCTGCAATGTGGACCAAGGAAGGGCGCATCCAGCATGCGCCGCGCAAGGAAGGGTATCCGAGCGATCTGACTGATGCGGAGTGGAATCTCATCCGGCCTTTCATTCCCGAGGCGCAACGGGGCGGCAGGCCTCGCAAGACGGATATGCGCGGTTCCCGATATAGGCCCTCGCGTTTGAGGAGCCTCATTCAGGTCCACGGATTCGGCCGTGGCGGAAAGAACGTGCGTAAAGCTGGCGCGATCTTGGTTATGCGATCGGCGCGGTTTCAGCGGGCCTTATCGCGGATTTTTTCGGTCTCTCATGGGCGATTTCGTCGACCGGCGTACTGTCCGTTGTCTCCGGCCTCGCCGTCGCAATTCTGATGCGGCAACGCCATCGATAGCGGATTTGACGCTGGGTGCGTTGCGAACGTTCCGCACGACGGCAACTCTGTTAGGTTGGTGCAGCGAGACGCGTTCCGCGCATTTCGGATGAAGCATTTGTGTCAGTACTTCTTGCGCCTCGGTTTCAGCCGACTTTGGCGCCGAAGTGAACGGCGAGCCAGATCGTCGGCTCTGCCTCGCTGGTCCAATCAACGCGATGGCGCTTCTTCGCAGGGATCAATAGATAATCCCCGGCTTTCAGCCGCCTCGCCTCGGTCTCGTCTTCGAATCTCAAGCCAGCTGTTCCCGAGAGGACCATCACCCATTCATTTGAGACCTGTTCATACCAGAAGCCCGGCGGGCTGGCATGATTATGGGAAACGATGCATTCTATTTTCAGTCCGCGCAGGGCGAGGATTTGATCGATGCTTTCGTTACCGGGCTCGACGCCGGTTTGGATGCCATCGAAGATATTTTTTACGTCGATTCCGCTCACTCCCCTATCTCCTGCGCGGCTTTGGCATGAGCCATAAGAAATGCCGCGACATCGCCGACCACCTGGTCAAGCGAAACGGTCTCCGCCTCGATCGTTTCGACAAAGGAGGTCCATTGCCCCTGCTTCGCCGGGTCATCGGCGAAGGCCTCTGTCAGCGCATCCGGCGTCTCCTCCGGGATCACTGTTGCCCGGCGGGCAAAGGTCGCGGCGATTGCCCGTGCGAGACGGTCATCGTTGAATTCGTAGGTCCGCGAAAGAAACCAGATATCGTAGAAATCCTTCATGCGGCTATTGACGCGACCAAGCACGACCATCGCCTGAAACTTCTCGGCGATCACGGTCTCGCGCGGATGGGCTCTGATAGCAGACGTCCGGTCCAATGCAGAGCGAGGTCATAACGCACAAGATGTTTTGCTCCTTCATCGAGATGCCTTAGACCCAACGGATCGGCCTGGCGGGGCGATCCTTGCTCGGGATTTTTTTAGTAGTTGCGCCGCTCAGGACGATCCTTCCCGGTTCGCTCAGTTGTGGTGAATACGCTCCTCGCTTTGATCACCCGCCTCGCCGGAGCGGCAGCATAGCGACCTCTTGAAGGACCCGCTTCGCCTCCCCCAAGAACCATTTAGTTAAGACCCGGAAACCATCCAAGCGAACCGATCCAGATCCAGCTCATTAGTGATGGGACGAAACTCCTTTCACAACACGGCCCGCTACGTCTTTCGCAGCCGCATGCGAAACGTCCCCGAGGCTGAGCATGCCGACTAATCTCTTGTTCTCATCAATCACAGGAAGACGCCTGATTTTCTGCTTTTCCATTACTTGCATAGCCTCTTCGAGGTCTTGATCGCCTCGACAGTAGCTGATGCGTTTTGTCATCACATCGCGGGCAGTAAGTTTGGAGGCGTCTTTACCTTTCGCGACGGCACGGCAGACAATATCGCGATCTGTGACTATGCCAATCAGCCTATCGTTCTCCCCGATCGGAATCGCTCCGATATCTTCATCGGCCATCATTTTCGCAAGTTTTGGCAGAGGCGTGCCGGGTGATAACCAAACCGCACCCTCATGCATTGCTTTCTTAACTTTCATGGCGAAACTGCTCCTCACTTTTCAAGTGTACAGCCTAGAGTCCCCGCCATCCTACGAGTGTGGTAAATATCTGTTAACGGACCCTGAAGATGCAATTTGAACGGCACAACCCACGGCCGACATGGCCGCGAGGTTAGGCGTGCTTCGCGGAGATGCGGATACCTCGATTTTTCCGGGGCCGGGCTTTCGAAAAAGGGGCGAATTTTTGCCTCCTCCCCAGCGTCATCCGTTTTTCGAGGCGAGGCGTTCCTCGAAAAGCTCGGCAATGGCGCGTGTCACGTCCTCGTAAGATTCGTCGGCGTACACCGTCTCATAATCCTGGTCCAGATGGATGACGGCGCCCTCTCTGTTCTCGGCGGGCGTGATTTTAACGACGTGATTGAGGTTGAGGCAAACTGGGGACTTGCCGCTGACAAGATGAAGTTTGATGAACATGGACGGACTTCCTTTCTACGGAAAGGGTTCGACGTAACGCATGACAGCGACGCTTGAAAACGCGATAAGGCTCAGATCCGCTCTGACTCGCGGCGATATTCCCCTCCCCTTTGGAGACGGGCGGTGTGAAGGTTGCCTCCCCCCAGCGTCTTGGAGCTTGATGTTAATCGCCCTGATTTGCCGGTGCGTTCGTCCTGCGTCACGGCATAAGAGAGCCGCTGTCCGGTTTCGATCTGCTCTAGCTTCGCCTCAGTCAGCGCTGACTTGCGAACAAACACATCATTTCCGCCATCATCCGGGATGATGAAGCCCCATCCCCTCGCGGTGATGAAGAATTTCACAGTTCCAATGGGCATGGCCGTGGCCCTGGCTGTGCAATGGGATTATGCCACGGCCAGCAATCCTTGGCTGGCATTTTTTTGGCGAGGGCTGTTGCCCGATCCACACCTGAATTGCAAACGGCGCCCAACCTTGGCGATCAAAAGATCGGTTCCGCGACCGAAGTCAGGTGGTGGCTTTATCACAATTCACCATCCACGGGATACCAAATTGATCGACAAGCATGCCAAAACGAGCGGCCCAGAAGGTCTCCTTGATCGGCATCCGCACCCTACCATCCTTTGCCAGGACGTGAAATATGCGCTCTGCCTCCACCACGCCGTCTATGCCGAGCGAAACCGAAAAGCCCTTTGGTTCTTCATAGCGTTTCGGTGGAGCATCGGCTCCCATAAGTGCGTTGCCGCCCACCGTGAGGCGCGCATGAATGATTTTGCTGCGCCATTCAGGCGGTACATGTTCCGCCGCTGGCGTACCTTCATAGGGGATCAGTTCTTCGATTTTGCCACCAAGAGTCTGCTCGTAAAACTTGAACGCGGCCTCGCATTGACCGTTGAAAGCCAAATATGGGTTCATTTGCATCGCGCACTCCTTCAGTTGGCTGACTATTGCTTTATAAACCCGCCGCTTCAAATAGGGTCCGGCCCGGTCCCAACTGAGTGTGACATCTCCTCAAAGCCAAGAGCGTCGCTAGCCCTTTGCGGCGAAGGCACGCAGTCTCTTTCTCGCTGGCTAAACGCAATCGCTGCTTAATCCAATAGCAGCCCCCCATCGCGTCCTATCGTTTCCCGGCGTCGCACATGATCGAGATGTGATTCCACCCTTCCCCGGACCAGCTGACAAGAATACCTAGGTCGAAGGCAGCCGCCGTTCCAGATCGGTGGCAGTGAGAAGGCCGCCAAATTGAGCTAGCCAGCCCGGCTATGCAATCTGGCCGCCGGCCGGTGATCGCCGAAGTCGATAAGCGACCTCCGTATGATCCGTCCGGTGTTGTCGGTGATAAGCCGCAACCGGCGGTTCTCGTGAAAGAACGTCAAGCGATATCGACCCGCATCTTCATCAACACCACGCTCGCATCTGCCTGTAAGTTTTCTCTCATGCATAAGCCTCTGAACCTCGAAAGGCTCATGGCCGAGGCTTTCGCTGATGAGGCTCGCGTCGATCTGAATGGTGTCCTCGCCCTGAATCTCAACCTTATGCATGACAAGCCGCCTCTGAGTGATCGGGCTTTTACCGTTGCGCGATAACTGGCCTGCCGCTCGCGGCGTTGTCGTGCAACAGCACCCCTGGCACGTACCGGAATATGAGGGCGCCGGGGCTGCTCCCACCCACCGTTACCTCAATCGTGGACGCTGAAGCGTCCCTGCCGTGCGTCCTGAGTTAATTGGGCAAACTGAGCATGTCCCATGTGAATCAGCGTCTCGTGATCGCCGCCCTCCATATAGACGTGCGACCGCTCATTGATGCTCTCATCGAGAAGAACATCGAGGCCGTAGCACTTGCCAATGGCGGGAACCGCACCGCGAGAGCAGTCGAGGAATAGCTGCGAGATCTCGTCCTCGCTGGCCAGGGTGATATCTTCACCCAATTGCAGCTTCAAGTCCGGGAAATGGATGTGGTGGGATGCCGGAAGGACGGCCAGTGCGTAGCCACCATTGCGGCGCAGAACGATGCCTTTTGCCAGACAGCCGCCCGGGATGTGGCAGGCCTCGGCGGTGCGCATCGAGGTCATGGTCCGCTCATGCGGGATTAGGTTGTAGGTCACGTTCTGGTCTAGATAGGATTGAAGCGTCGGGACGATAGTCATGGTGTGTCCTCCGTCAGGACGACTGGCCAGCGCGACGTGAGGGTACGCGCTGTCGCCTCACGACGCGGGCGGTTTCGAGGAACTGATATCAGGATACGCTTGTTGTTCGCTGCCGGCAAATCTGGAGTATGCAGCATTTAATCCATACGGACTTGACCGGAGCGGCCCCGTGCAGCGAATTATGTTGACCGCCTTCGACGCCGATGTTGTCCAAGGGCGCGCGACCCCGACGCCTATCAGCTTGCCTCCAATGCAACGACGACCTTCAGCCAACCCGGGCCGACGAAATTTCCCGGATTGGTCCTAAAGAGGTACGCGAGCGCTATGGCGTCGGTCCCCAGCAGGTGCCGGACTTCATGGGCTTGCGCGGCTATGACCGGATTCCAGGTGCAAAGATTGCAGCAAGCCTCTTGCGCAAATACGATCGCTCGAGGATGCACTCGCGGCGGGACGGAATGATCTGGCCTCGAACTGAGTCAAAGTTCCAAAATGACGCAACTGGAACCGCGGGCCCGGCTAGAAAGAGCCGAAGCACGCATAGCTGAAATTGCCAACGACTATGCCTGTCAGCGCTCACACATAGCCGATCTCAAGAACAATGGCGCCGGGATCGTTTGCGCGGGTTTTGTGCATAGGTTAACACCCTTCCTTGCTTTCAGAGAGGCCAGCATTGCACGTGCGAAGAGGCGGATATCTGCAAGCCTAGGAAGAGAAGAACAGGGCTTAGTCCTCCTCCGGCATCTCCATCACGGACATGACGTTTGACCGTCCTGTGAGCCAGTCTACGCTAACGTCGAGCTGATCGGCGATCTGACAGAGGCGGTAAATGTCGATTGCCCTTGGCCCGGCCAAAGCAAGGTGGAGCGATCGCTTCGCCCCAAGACCGATTTGGGAGCAGATTTTGGTTTCTGTCATGTTTCTGGCGCGGCAAGCCTCGGCGAGGCGCTCGCGGAAAACGGAGAAATCTGCGCGCATACATAACAGATCGTAATATGCGTGCAGGTTGCAAGCTAAAGCTGAAGCTGGAACTTTCAACGCACTCATGTTTTAGCTTTTCGCTTCTTCCCGCCCGGACCCTCTGCCGGGCGGCTTTTTGTATCGGCACCAAAAGCCCATATTGCTGACGCTCAGGTAATGCCTCAGGGGGGCAAGGCGTGTGCGGCCGGTTCACCCAGCTCTGCACCTGGAAAGAGCTTCACGATCTCTACAATCTCACGAACCCGTTGCGCCCGACATCAGGCCGCCGTGGAACCTTGCGCCAACTCGGCTGTTTGATCCCGGCAAGCGGCTTTTATCAAGCGCGAAATCGAGATTCCGGGCTAATCCAAACCCGTCAAGATAAAGGGAGAAACTCCAAGATGGCAAAAGCACCGAAGCATCCGGCCCAGGAGCATCATCACTTAGCCGCTGCTCACCACCATGCCGCCGCGCATCATCACCATCAAGCTGAGCACCATCACGGTATTGGCGAGCACGAAGAGGCAAAGAAACATGCAACTGCGGCTCATGAGCACAGTGAACTAGCTCACAAACACACAACGACTGCCCACACGCATTCTCATAAATGATCTTTGCGGGCCTCTGGGAACGCTGGGGTCCGATAAGCTACTGAGCTGCACGATCGTCACCACAGAGCCGTGCGACGGCATCCGCGATCTGCATAATCGAATGCCGATGATGCTGGCGAAAGATGGCACGGCATTTTCACCCCTACCCGGTCCAACTGACCAATTGGGGAAAAGATCACTTGCCCTTCTTGTTTGATTGAGCAGGCGCGGCGACCTGAGCATTCTGCGCGGCCTCTTCCTGTTTTTTACGCAGCTCCGCAAGCTTTGCATTGATAATTTCAGCGATTTTACGCTGCTGTTCGACATAGGTCTGCATGGGCAAGGGTGGCCCATCGTTGGCCTTGGCGAAGCCCTCGAGTGTGAGTGGAATGGCGAGACTGCGGCCCGTCACATCCATGCCAGCAAAGGCAATTTGCTTCCCGCTCTTCATTTGATCGATCATGGCGGGTTCAATTGCGCTCTCGGCGTAGCAACCCGCGCGATCGCAGACCGTGTAGACGAGCTTGATCAACTCCTTATCGTCGAGCTTAACGAGCGCTCCGGCCCGCAGTGCGGACTGTAGCGGGAGCATCACCATAATCTGGGGTTTTGGTTGTCCCGCGATCTGACGGATTACGAGCTTGCCGACGAGCATCAAGGTCGTATTGTCACGAACATCGGCCTGCGTCAGGCAAACGTTGACCTTTTTCATCTCCTCGGGCTTTTTCTGCTTTGGCGGCTCGCCCGGCTTTACCGGCTCTGGCACAGGGACATCGCTACAGAGCTTAAACCAGAGATCCGGCTTTTTCTGTTCGGCTGCTGCCTGAGGCTGCGCGGGGCCTTTACCCTGTGCGACTGCGTCGCCTACACCGTGCGATAACGCCAATATCGTAAGGGTCGCCAATAAAGCCGCACCCTTTGCAGCCCTCGCCAAAACCATGCAATCGAGCCTCTCACTGAGCATCCCAATCAAGTGCCATGTTGTGCGGCGGCAACTTCGCTGAAGAGGGTTCGACCCGCCGAGCTTCTCGCGGGAACACTAGCTCCAAAACTGGCGACGATCGCAATTGAACCGGCAGAGATAGGGGCGGGCATTTGCCCAGGCTCCCCGATGGGGAGCTGGGCGTAAACGTAGCGCTGGTGAGGTGTAACGGATGGATAGAAATGGATGACGAAGTTTTCGTGACATTCCAAGAGTCCACCCTTTGGTCAAAGATTGCTTCGGAGCAGCCAATGTCTACCCCGCCGAAGATGACGAAGAGCGAACACCGATACCTGACCCCGGCTGACCGTGAAACGCGGACTTGACAGACGCCTTCCTTTCCTTACTTGCGCCCGGTGGACCAATTTTTAGGCCTTCACGGCTCGCAGGAGATCGCTGGCAATCTGATCGCAGGCCTGATCGTCAAGGTCTTGTTGAAGCTTTTTTGTTTGGATCAAGCTGAGCTGGTATTTCAAATTGTCATGAGAGTACTTTTGGCTAACCAAAACCTGTATTCTTCCAGCGTGGTCATGCAACTCGCTAGGAGCCAGATTGCTTGGTATCTGCCAATGCTCGCGCAAAATCGCTTCTATTTTATGGACATCAAGGGTCATCTTTTACTCCAATCCTTATCCGGAACCTATCACAGAAAAAACGGGACACGAAAACTATGGCTCTTCTTCCTCATCATTGCGCTCCGACCTGTAAGCTTGTGTGTGCCTGATGATCTGCGCCCGGTCCTTATCGAAGATGAACGCAACGGCATCGAGAAAGCCCAGCATATAGAGATCAGGTTTATGCGGGATGCTGTCGTCGTACTCCCGAACGCACTCCTGATATGTTTTCATTGCGTCGAATTCTTTATTTGAAAGCCTGAATTACCAGCTGATGAAGCCATTGCGATAGAAACATTCCCGCTCGGCGTGCAACCATCGCCGTTCACTCTCTTTCGCATCCTTCACCTCCGCTTTTGCAGCCATGGCGAAGCAAGCTTAGCTTCGCACTAGGGCAGCATTCACATTGGCGAACGAAATCCACGACAGCGCTGGATCTGTTCCAGAGGCGATCCAATCACGACAATGCCAAAGCCTCAGGCCCGGTCATTCCGCCCAGTTCACGCACCCGCCGGTCTCACAATTACCCCGTACATGCCCGTTGTGAGCCCAAATCGACAAGTGCAAGTGCCCCCGGCACACAGGGCATTCGACAATCTCGGCATGCGAACAGCCTTGATGCCGTAGCCGCCAGGGTATAATGCCCGTCATCGCCGTCATCAGCAGGTCCCGCCGATCCTCGCCCCATTGCTTGTGAAGGGCAAGTTCCTCAACAGTTGGCGCCCTGAAGTGCTCACATTGGACGCGCTGCCCAGGCTTGTCGCTGTTTCTGATGAAACACGGCAATCTATGCATGCGGCGGTACTCCGATCCGCCGTTGAGCGCGGTGTAATCGATGCCCGCATCGCATGTTTTGTGCTGAGCCATTGAGCGAAAATGCACGCACCAGTCGGGGGCGAAACCAGGATCACTCTTGCTTTTGGTCACTAAATGCTTTCCCTTCCCGATCGATTGTGATTGTGGAGCCTTTTGGGTTCATAGCACTTAAACCTATCTACAGACGCGCATTATAGAAGCTCCGTCGCTCCGCTTGGTTGGATTGTGGTCTGGTTAAATAGCAGCGACAGTCTCCCAGACCCTGAGACCGAATTCGCCGCGGAATTGCCTAACCATTGTAATACGGTATGAATTGCCGCGAGCCTCCCCGCAACCGGCCTTTGTTATGCAACTAATAGTCCATGCCTCCCATTCCACCCATGCCGCCCGGCATTTGCGCCTGGGCTCCATCATTCTTCGGCCGCTCGGCGACCATCGCCTCGGTGGTGATCAGGAGTCCGGCGATCGAGGCGGCACCCTGCAGGGCGTTGCGCACGACCTTGGTCGGGTCGATGACGCCTTGGCTCGCGAGATCCCCGTACTCGCCCGTCTGCGCGTTGTAGCCAAAGCCGTAGGCCGCCCCCTTTTCGAGGATCTTGCCGACAACGACCGCGCCGTCCTCACCGGCATTGGCTGCGATCAAGCGTGCCGGCCAGGACAGAGCCTTGCGGATGATGTTGATGCCAGCCTTTTGGTCCTCATTCTCCGGCGCGAGCTTGTCGAGGACCTTTGCAGCGCGCAAGAGCGCGACCCCTCCGCCCGGTACGATTCCTTCTTCGACCGCCGCCCTCGTGGCGTGCAAAGCGTCTTCAACCCGGTCTTTTCGCTCCTTCACCTCGACCTCGGTGGATCCGCCGACCTTGATGACCGCGACACCGCCAGCAAGCTTTGCAAGCCGCTCCTGCAGCTTCTCTTTGTCGTAGTCGGAGGTCGTATCCTCAATCTGCGCCTTGATCTGAGTGATGCGCGCCTCGATGTCCTTCTTCTTGCCGGCGCCATCGATGATGGTGGTATTGTCCTTGTCGATTAAGACGCGCTTGGCGTGGCCAAGCATATTGAGCGTCACGTTCTCGAGCTTTATGCCTAGGTCCTCGGCGATCAAGGTACCGCCTGCCACGATGGCGATGTCTTCAAGCATAGCTTTCCGCCGGTCCCCGAAGCCTGGTGCCTTGACTGCTGCCACCTTTAGGCCGCCGCGCAATTTGTTGACGACCAGCGTGGCCAGCGCCTCACCCTCGACGTCCTCCGCGATGATGAGCAGGGGCTTGCCAGCTTGCACAACCGCCTCGAGCAAAGGCAGCAGGGGCTGCAGCGTGGATAGCTTCTTCTCGTGGATCAGGATGGACGCGTCCTCCAGCTCGGCCACCATCTTTTCCGTATTGGTGATGAAGTAAGGCGAGATGTAGCCGCGATCGAACTGCATGCCTTCGACCACATCGAGCTCGGTTGTCATTGACTTGGCTTCTTCGACCGTGATCACGCCTTCCTTGCCAACCTTCTTCATGGCTTCGGCGATCATATTGCCGATCTCGGCATCGCCATTGGCCGAGACTGTGCCGACTTGGGCGATCTCTTCGTCGTTGGTGACCTTCTTCGATTTTGATTTGAGCTCATCGAGAACCGCTTGCACGGCAAGGTCGACCCCGCGCTTCAAATCCATGGGGTTAGCGCCGGCCGCTACCGATTTTACCCCCTCTTTGACGATTGCCTGGGCAAGCACGGTCGCGGTGGTGGTGCCGTCACCGGCAACGTCGGAGGTCTTGCTCGCCACCTCCTTCACCATCTGCGCGCCCATATTCTCGAACTTGTCCTCAAGCTCGACCTCTTTGGCGACAGTGACGCCGTCCTTCGTGATGCGCGGCGCGCCGTAGCTCTTGTCCAGCACGACATTCCGGCCCTTAGGGCCGAGCGTCACTTTGACGGCATTGGCGAGAATGTCGACACCGCGCAGCATGCGATCGCGCGCATCTTGAGAAAATCTGACGTCTTTAGCTGACATGGGTAATCACTCCAGATTTTGAGGGTCAATGGCAGTGCCGCCTGTAAGTTGCGGCATAGGATTTAGGACGGGGCCAGGATCAGGTGCGCACCGTTGGTTTTCCCTCGATGACTCCGAAGATGTCGCTCTCTTTCATGATCGCCAGCTCTTCGCCATTGATCTTGACCTCGGTGCCCGACCATTTGCCGAACAGCACGCGGTCACCCTTCTTCACGTCAAGCGGCACGAGCTTGCCACTCTCGTCGCGAGTACCTGGGCCGGCGGCGATGACTTCGCCCTGCATTGGCTTCTCTTTGGCAGTGTCGGGAATAATGATGCCACCGGCGGTCTTCGTGTCTTCTTCAATGCGGCGCACGACGACCCGGTCGTGCAGAGGGCGGAAATTCATGGCCTCTACCTCGATATTATAATCGAATCTTCTTAGGATGCTGATGGGCTAAAAGCACGCACGCACTGCGCTCAGTGGAGAGCGGCCCGGCCACCGCGTCTGTATTAGGAGGTTCTGTTGGCAATAGCAAGCGTCGAGTGCCAAAATGATACTCCCGGTTATCCCGCGCGAGCGTGATCGGGGGCGTGCTGACGTCGCTTCGGATCGGATTTGTTGATCATCGGATCAACGAGCGCAGCCGGACGGCACGCCGCGCTTCCTCTATATCAGTTCCGGTATCAAGCAGGTAATCGGCGTGAGTGCCGAGGACGTGTTGCGCGATGCCAGCCTGATTTACCGGCAGATCCTCCCTGACTATCGGCCGAAGCTGGCTGAAGCCCGGCAGCGCAGCGACCGGGAATTGTCCGATTTCAAGATGGACGTTCCCATGCGCCACGCCGGCGGCGAGGTGCGCTGGATCCGATTCAAGTCCCGGCCGCAACGGCTGGAGGACGGCCGCCTCATCCGGGACGGAGTCCTGACTGACATCACCGAGCGCAAGCAGGCAGAAGAGGCATTGCGGGAGAGTGAGGAGCGGCTCCGGCTTTCGAACGAAGCGGCGGGAATCGGCACCTTTACCGTCGATCTTGAGACGAATTGCGCCATCTATTCCCCCGAGGCAACAGCGATCTTCGGATTTCCGGGAATGGAAACAGCGAGTGTCGAAGCTGCATTTTCACGCGTGCACAGGGACGATGTGGCCTGGGTCCGGAAACGATATGAAGGGGCTGCGAGCGGGACCAACACTGGTCAGGTTAAAATGGATTTCCGCTTCGTCCGGCCTGGCGGCGAGGTGCGCTGGATGACCTGGATTGGCCGCCCGGATTTTCGTGACTATCAGCCTAGCCGGAGGCCATTCAGGATCCTCGGCTGCTGCCTAGATATCACCGAACGCAAACGCCACGAAGATCAAATCCGTCTCCTGGCAGGGGGATCACCGGCCCCTCATGGCCTGACACAACGCCTCGGCTAAGGTCTCTTGTGTGACCGGCTTCTCAATGACCGGCGCATCGGGAAAATCGCTCAACATTTGCCCATAGGCAGTACATATCACGAATGGGATATTCATATCCCGCAGACCCTTTACCATACCGAGACTGAAGAAGTTGTGCAGGTTCAAGTCCAGGGTCACGCAATCGAATTCCGTCACAGAAATCTCCGCGAGCGCTGCCTGCACCGAGGTCGCAATGCCTGCGACTTCAGCGCCAAGCTCTTTTATCATCATGGCGAGATGCAAGGCTTGCATGGCTTCGTCTTCGACAATCAGGACACGCTTGTGTTCGATCTCAACCCATCTGTTTTTCTTCGCCCGCAGCCTGCGGCTGGGAGTCACATTCATCAGACTGGCCCCTATTTTCATGCCACTTTGCTGACTGCATTGCTTTCTCCGATGACCGCGAACAGCTTTGCCTTTGGCTGGGAAACACTTCCGGCTACCGTCATGATCCCTCCGCTTCCTTCCAGGTGGCTGTGGCCCCTTTGCATTTCGTCAAACACCGCGACGCTTCCTGCCGCCAGCTCCACACGGGTAGGGTGTCCCGCAGGAGACAATTTCGAACCCTCACCGAATGCTACCTAGCGAGAACGAAGAGCCTGCGATATGCCGCTGGGGGCCTTAGGGCTTGTTTTTCTTGGTCCGCGACCCTTTAGACCCTTCGACCCTTTTCCAGGACGAACCTGGAAAAAACGGTCGCTAGGGTCACTTTGGTCGCGTATCTAAATTGCGTAGAACACGTCAGGGAGGTTCCGAAGAACGTACGTCACAGCAGTGACGGTAACCACTCCAATCAGAAATAAGAGTGCCGCATATTGGATTGCAGAAACGCCTTGATCGCGCCGAGCTTCGGGCCACGCATAGGCAGACCTTGCTGCATTGGATAGACTGCGCATGAGCTGCTCCCGCTCAAATAGGTTCGTTTATGGGGAGACCACTTCCTAGCAAAACAAGGTTCAAAAACTCTTTAGACGGAAACGGAATGCTTATGGTGACGGTTATGTTTTCCGGGTTGGACGACCCAAGTTAGCGCCGATCTACGTTACCTTTAAACTGCCGAGCTTAAATGGGTGAAATCGATGAGCAAGGAAGTATATTTTCTGGGCGCGTGCGCTCTGCTTGGCGGCAGCTTTTATGCGTTAGGGCCGCCAACCCTCGCAGGGTTGTTGTGGTTCATCGGAGGCGCATTTGCTGTCGCAAAGTCGGTCGGGCTTATTGAACCATAGGTGCAGCCGGTTTCAAACTTGGCTACACCGTCAGCTTCTCATGGGCCGCACGGCGAGCCATCCGCGCTATTGCGGCGCCGCCAGCGTATAGGTTTCCTCGTCGCGGCCCTTGAAGAATTGCGGGCCTTGTTCGTGGCTCATGCTTTAACCAGCAAAAGCGGGTTGAGCTTATGCTCGGGGATTATTTTTTCCGTTTACCTCTTCAGCTACGGCTGAGAAGGGCGCCAATTAAAAAGCCAACCGCGGCTGCAAGCAGCGTAGCCTGCAGGGGTCTATCGCGGATTTGTTGTTCGATGTCGTCGATCATATGCTCCCAAAGCGTCTCGGTTGCCTGCCGCAGCTTACCTTTCGCCTGACTTTCGTATTTGTCGGTGAGGTCCTTCACCCGTTGCCGAAGTTCCTCGACCTCGCTGCGGCCTCGATCAGCGGCGTCACTGGCCGGTCCGGTTGCAGCTCTCATGTCGCGGGCAGTTTCCATAGACGACAATCCTTTTTCCGTAATTTTCTAGACAGCGTTAGCTCTCCACGCATCGTACAATTTCGATAAACAATCCTTGTTCCCTGAAATATGGAAGCGCTCTAAGATCGCGGGCGCAGCTCGTTGCGTCTTCCTCGATGCCCCATTGCTTCAGGTACTCGTCATAAGTGGCCCTTGAAGAATTGCGGGTCCTACTCGCTCCCAACTCCGAGAGGCCCTGGGCGCCAAGTTCAAGCCATGGCGGCTCCATGACCTTCGCCGCACCGCTGCGACGGGGATGGAGAACCTACCTCACCGCGCCACCCTCGCCCACCACCAAAAAAGGCGCCCAATAAGAGGGATGCGCCTCTTGTGGTTCGCCCTTGTCAATGAGCGCGAGCATAGACTTCCGCATGGCTCGGGCCATGCCCGGTATTCTCGGTGGCATGGACGTTCATGTGCCAGGCGAATACCTCCGTGTTCTTTTGCTGCGAAAGAACCATATTTACCGCCTCTGGAGCATCCTTCATGGCAAGCGTGCTTAGTGCCCTATACAGTCTAGTTTTTAAGACGCTAGGACGCCATTATACAACATTTTACACCGCTTATGGCATTGTTTTAGAGCTGATTTTTTTGTCTATACTACGCTATACTGTAATACGAGACGCGAGCGTATCCGTAAACAGTCATCACATTAACTCCTATAAATTGCGCTTAAGGCGACAGGGGCTTTCTATCCGGTAAGCACAAAAAAGCGCATAATAAGACAACCCATTGTTTTGCTAATATACCTTGGGCTATACGGTACAAATGCAACAATCGTTTGTTGGCTTATGCCGAAGGACTGCCGCCCCGCGCACCGCAAGCTTTGCAGCATAGCGGGCCAGGCGGCCAGCCTTTGAACCCTGCGTTTAGCGGCAACGTTTATATCTACAATTCGCTTGAGGCGGCGCAGCTTGCCGCATACTCAGAAGATGGCTCCGAAGGGCGGGCAGCGGTTTTTCTTCCAAGCAATGGGTACGAGGTGGACCTTTCGCGGCCTCCGCAAGAGATGGACGAGGAGCCAGAGCTAGAGCCACCTCTTCCTCGCGCTGAGATGTCCCCGCCAGCGGGAAAATTCGATGCTGAGCCATCCGTCGAGCGGATGACCGAAGACGAACATAGCTTGGAGGAATCGCGTGACACTTCTGTAGCGGAGCGCACCTGCTCCTGCAACGGAACCAGCGATGGTCATATGACCTGTGCCGTACACGGGCGGTTCGGCTGAATGGAAACCTTAGTGGCCCAGCGGTCGCGTTATGACTCACTGCACAACGAAGCGCGGGCTTATGTACAGTGTCCGGCGGTTGCCATTTCGTAATTTCATTCGCGGGCGCATGAAGGATCGGACGGCCATGCGCAATGCGTTTGTGGTCGGGTCATGCAGAGACCTCGGTTCTAAGACTGGCATAGCGTGCCCGACGCCATAACGATGAAAAGGGCCAACACTCGCCTCGTTGCATTTCCATCACGCTCAAATTGCGCGCACCAGAACTATTTTCAGCGAAAAGGGGGTTCGTCAAAGGACCGCAATTTTCTCGAATGTAGGCTATCGCGGCTCCCCTTAAGCAAGTCGAGAGCAGCGAGCCCGATCTTCAAATGCTGGGCAACCGCCGTCTCGTAGAAGCTGCTCGCGGCTCCTGGAAGCTTGATCTCGCCATGCAGAGGCTTATCGGAAACACAGAGAAGCGTTCCATAGGGAACCCGAAGGCGAAACCCTTGGGCTGCTATGGTCCCGCTCTCCATGTCGACGGCAACGGCCCTTGAAAGGTTGATGCGCTTTCTTTCCTGCCTAAAGCGCAATTCCCAGTTGCGGTCCTCGTTGGTGACGACGGTTCCCGTACGCAGCCGTTGTTTGAGTGCATCGCCGTCATGGCCGGTGACTGCCGCGGCTGCTTTCTGCAGCGCCACTTGCACTTCCGCGAGGGCTGGTATCGGTACGCTGAGCGGTATTAGATCATCGAGGATGCGATCTTGGCGGAGATAGGCGTGGGCGAGCACGTAGTCTCCGATCGCCTGGCTGTCGCGGAGCCCCGCGCAATGGCCAACCATGAGCCAGCAATTGGGGCGAAGGACCGCCAGATGGTCCGTGATATTTTTCGCGTTGGACGGCCCGACGCCAATATTGATCAACGTTACGCCGGCATCTCCATCAGCTGCTAAGTGATACGCCGGCATCTGGTAGCGATGCCATTGCGAGCTGGCCATAAATGCCTCTGCCTCGCCGGGCGAGTGCTCGCGGCGAATGATAACATCGCCCGGCAAAACGAGCCGGTCGAAAGCGCCTCCGCGATTGAGCTGTTCGGATCCCCAGCGCAAGAACTGATCCACGTAACGGTGATAGTTGGTAAGCAGGATCCATCGCTGAATATGACGCCAGTCACTTCCGGTGTAGTGGACAAGCCTGCGCAATGAGAAGTCGGTGCGGACCGCATCAAAAAGCGCAAGCGGATACGGTTCACCCTCTTTGCGCTCCCACAAGCCGTCCACGACTTCGTCACCAACAGCGGAAAGCCTGGGCGTCGGGAAATGGCTGGCGAGCTCGCCTGCGGAGACGTTCGCACCCGCGATCTCCCCGGCACGCTCGATCACATAGGGATAGGGAATCTCTTGAGTGCTAACGCCGGTTTCGATATCGGCACCATACTCCGATACAAGGGGACCGAGCTGTTCCAACAGATAGCCGCGGAAAGCACGAGGATGTGTAACTGTCGTCTCATACACGCCAGGCCTCTGCAGCTTGGCAAAGGCCCGAAGGGTGGGAGACCGGAAACGCTTCTCGCTGCGGTAGATCACCCGCAGGATCGGATAACGAAACTTGGAGCGCGCTTCAGGGGACGGCGGAACGCGGGTGTCGAGATAGCGGTCGAGGGCAGCCGCCAGCGCCGAGGCGGCTTTCGCGTACAATTCTTCGAGCCTATCAACAGCGGTGGCTGGTGTAGAATGCCTTGAGGTTTGCAGCTTCGCCATGAATCTGGGTCGCGATTGAGTGAGGCAATCATAATGGCGCGCGAGGCCGCGTCAAACGCCGCGGCCGAAGGTGCCACAAACTGTATGTCTCCGACAGGCCAAACGCTCGCGGCGAGCGCGCGCCAGCATCAAAGTTACGCAGCAGGCTATCGCAATCGCGCTGCATTTCTTGCTCTAACTGGCACTGCGGGATGCGCCCTTCTTCTCGCGACCCTGATGCCGGAAACCCGTCCGATGGACGAGTCTGGTGATCCGGGCAGCTCCGACTGGGAGCAATCGGATTATCAGTAAGAGAAAGTTCTAAGGAGGAAGCCAAAGCTAAGCAGCCAAAAGCGGATCACAAAATGAAGATCTTTTGGAGATGGGGATCGATATAGCGGCTTCGACACTGGTGTCGCCGGAGGCGGCAAGCCGTATGCACGCCGCGCGGGACCGTTTCCGCCGCACAAGAGCAATCGGGACGACGGGCACGATGCTCGTAGACAACCCGTCCAGCTACGGAACTTCCAATTCGCAGGGAAGCTCTGTCGCACATTGATTGTGCCAAAAAATAATGCCAGTTGAGGTTGAGGGTTATAAACTCTCGGCGCTCCTCGGCGACAAGGATGTACGCCCGTTTATTTTTTGATTTTACCACTGCTAACAGCTGCAGCCACGTATAAATTATCACTGATAAGCACTTAGGTTAGAAGCTTCACAGGGTGCAGGCCTTTCGGGCGCGAAAGCGCGTTATGTTGCAGGTTTCTCTCTGTTTCCCATCTGATGCCAGTGGGCTATTTTTGTTGCCAGTCGGCTATTTTGCTATTTGAGGTTGCACGCGATGGCTGCTGGGATTCGTGCCGAAGCTCGGAGGCGTCCGTGCGACTACTTGGGTCGACGCCTTTATCGACAATCACGGCGCTCAAGCTCATGTGCTGAAGGTAGCGCTGCAACTACTTCCCGTACCCATGCAATTCCACCGGCTGATTGAGTATCGGTGGCGAGCTTCTCTCTGGGATAAGCGCAGTCTGCGAGCAAGGCGCCCTTCAGGAAGCGGAGAAGGCAGGGACCGAGGGGTTACGGCTGGGGCGAATACCCTGGTTGGGCTACTGGCTATGGAGGAGGTTACGGCTGGGGCGGAGACTATGGCTCGGCCGCTGGCTGGGGCGGAGGCCGCCGCTGTTGCTGCTAATAGCGGACGGTCACGAGGTTATCTCTGACGGGATGGCGTGCTCAGCAGGGCGGCTCTGATGAAACTCGTGAAATCCCCAGCCAAGATCGCCACTTGACCTCCTGTTGGCGTGTCTCAGAAGCTCCTGGTAATGCTCCTTCGACTTGTACACGGGATCGACGGCCGCCGGCCATTTTTTGAGGTTGACCTCATCTCCCTCTTTGACCCGAAAATCATTTGAATCAATCTTCATTTTTATCCTTTCGACGAGGCTGGCCACGCGTATCGCGTTCCGCCGCCTTGGATCCACGCTCGCTCCTCCGGTGCTCCCGCCATGCCGGTTGAGAGATGCCGTCCTAGGCGATGCCGAGACGAGCGAATACCGGAACCTTCACCATGTCCAAGAACAACGCGAAGGCAGCCGCCGCTGCAAGCGTGCCGGCGATTACCAAGATAGGAAGAGATGTCATGGCGATTCCCGCAATAACTAATATTGAAGCGATGGCGATATCCGCCAGAGACGAGACCGCGAGCCACAGGCTCGGACGGGAGCCCCATAAATGCCGGCGCTGGCGTATGGCATAGATGGCCGCCTGACTCCCGGACACCAAGGCTATGAAGGCGAGGGTTCTTAGCGCTTTGATATCGAGGCCCATCTCGAATTTGCCAACGGCTAGCACACCGGTGCAAAAGGCGAGCAGGCACATACCATGACGACGCCCGCCATTGTCAAGCTGCCGATGTGCCAGGTATTTGGCATCGAGGACGGTTGCACGTTGTCCGTTGTCAAAGACATCGTGAGGAAATCGCCGGTGATCATTACAATGACCATCAGCAGACGAGTCAGGATGGCCTGTCCCGTCATAATCAGGCCGGCGATCAGGAAAAGCACCGTCACGATTTTCTTGACGATTGAGTTCAACGTGTAGGTCATGATGCGCTGAAACGTGACTCGTCCTTCTTTGACTGCGGCAACAATGCCAGCTAGTCCAGGCTCGGTCAGCACAATTCCGGCCGCTGATTTGGCGACGTCTGTCGCCGTCGAGACCGCAATTCCCATCTGCGCCTGGCGCAGCGCCGGCGCGTCGTTGGCACCATCGCCGCACATGCCGACGATATGGCCGCCCGTCTGGAACGCCTTCACGAGCTTGTACTTGTCTTCCGGCAACACACCGGCGAAGATTGCAAATTGCTCAGGGCGGACAGCGTCTGGGATCGGCCCGGGCGGACAGATGGCGCCATCGAGCCCTACCGCCTTCGCTACGATTGCTGCGGTCGCCGGCGCATCGCCCGTCACCATTACGGTGCGCACGCCCAACCCGTGCAATTCGCTCACGAGGGCCGCCGAGTCCGCACGCGGCGGGTCGCTAAGCGCGATCAGCCTTGCGAGCTTCATTGCATGTGGCTGACCGGCCGCGACCGCCAAAACTCTAAAGCCCTTTCCTTCAAGCTCGTTCGCCGCCACGGCCGCGTCCGGCGAAGGCGGGGCAAGGCCGCTGACGGTGGCGAAGGCGCCTTTCGCGATCCGTTGAGGGTTTCCCTGCGAATCTGTAGCCGTAGCCTCAGACATCTTTTTCGCTGGATCGAAGGCGGTAAATTCGATGAGTTCCGGTGCGTCAGAGACGGCATTGCTCGCGGCGGCCATGCGGATGGCTCCGTCGACTGGGTCTTGTCCGCCATCCGAGCTGGCTAGCGCGGCCAGCGCCAAAACGTGCGCCTCATCGAAACCAGGCATCGGCCGGACGGTCGTCACGGTCAGTGCGTTTTGGGTCAGAGTGCCGGTCTTGTCAGAGCACAAGATTGTAATTGAGGCCGCTTCATCCACCGCGGAGAGGCGGGTCGGAAGGACTCCCTGTTTTGCCAAGACGCGCGCTCCGATCGCCGACGCAAGGGTGAAGGTGGCCGGCAGCGCGACAGGGATCGAGGCGAGGACCGCCGTCAGGACCAAAGGGACGATCTCGGCGATCGGCATTCCGAGAAAGATGGCATAGGCCACCAGCATCACGATGACGACGCCATTGAACGCGGCGAGATTGCGCACCACGCGCAGAACCGCCTTCTGCTGCGAACTTACGGCATGGGCGGTACGGACGAGCTCGGCGGTGCGGCCGAATTTGGTGCGTGCTCCTGTCGCCGTGACCTGCGCGACCGCCTCGCCGCGCCGGACCAGCGCCCCTGCATAGGTTTCAACGCCTGGGCCCGCTTCGATTGGAACGGATTCCCCGGTGAGCATGGATTGATCGAGCAGGACCTCTCCCCCGGTCAGGCACACGTCCGCGGCAACCACCGCGCCGAGTGAGAGCTTCACGGCATCGCCCGGCACGAGCTCGGCCGCGGGCACGGTTTTCCACGCGCCGTCGCGCCGGACGGATGCGCTTAGCGCGAGCCGCGACTTCAGCGCAGCGAGGGTTGCCTGGGCGCGACTCTCCTGGAGCAATCCGAGCGCAGCATTGAACACCAGGAGAGCAGCGATGACCGCGGCCTCGACATATTTGCCGAGCACCAGTTCGAGCACGATTGCAGCCTCAAGCATCCAGGGAACGGGCGCCCAGAATTTTTCAAGCGCCATGCGCAATGGATGCATACTTGTATCCGGTACCGCGTTTGGGCCGAACTTCTCTAGGCGGCCGCGGGCCTCATCGCTCGTCAGGCCGTCCGGCAGACCGCCCTTGCCGGCGTTCCCCGGCCCGGCGGGTAACGCGTTTACGGCAGAAAGTGGGTTGGTCATGTCACCCTCAACCCTAGGCTCAGCATCAGACCACCAAACGCGAGAAATAGGCTCAGCATGTCCGAAGTTAAAATATGAAAGCGGTCGTGGTGACGCAACCGAACGCGCAGCCCGCACTTCGTCCGGTTCGGGTCAGGGGCGGTCTTCATATCTACCTAATTGACCGGGTCGCCGTTGCCAATCTCGGCGAATTTTGTGCCCTTGATAATAAGTCCGGTTCCGGAGGTTCGGCTGCCTACATTTGCTCGCTACGAGTATTACCGGATTCGCCCCCACCCGGAAATGCGGGCTAGCAGAGACTCGCTAGAAGCAAGGACGATCGATGCGATGGGCGATAAATGAGGAAGTCCAGCATTGCGTCGGCACTGGGGGTGCCAATCCTATCGAGCCAGCGGTTTATGGGAAGCGGCCGTCACCTGTGGCGAGACTAAATCGACAATAGGGCACTCTGCGATATGAGGCGCGCGAGAGTCGCGACAGTTTTCGGGCCGCGGTTCCTACATAGTTCCTACACGACGCGACATAGGAAGCCTATTGGCCTGAAAATTAGCTCCTAAGTCATTGATTTTATTGGTGGCCGCACAAGGATTCGAACCTTGGACCCGCTGATTAAGAGTTAGCTGTTATTCGTCTAACGTTTTGTTTTTGCTAAGAAAAGGTTTTACATCCGCTTCGTAAATCATCGTGAGAATTCACGGCAAGGCATAGTCGTTTGTAAAACGCGATCCGGCCGGTTTCCGAGGCAAAACGAGCGCGTTAAATAGGAATGAAGAGATTATACTGTCTGCCATCGCCGAAGCGCGGAGCGCATGAAAAGGAGATGCGCTGCGGCTGCTCGACGGCGCCGCTATTAACGTTGACAACAGGGGTCAATGCTATGGTCGAACAGATTGTCACCGTGTTTGGAGGAACCGGGTTTCTCGGGCGCCGCATCGTGCGTCACCTACGCGATCAAGGCTTCGCGGTCCGGATTGCCTCAAGGCATGCTCAACAAGCGGGCGAGGGAACTGGCGGACAATCGATACGCGCCGATATCAACAACGAAGCCTCGGTCACGGCAGCCGTCGCCGGAGCCTATGCCGTTGTGAATGCTGTCAGCCTTTATCGCGAACGCGGATCCGAGACATTCAATGCCGTACATGTAAAAGGAGCGGAACGGCTCGCACGCCAGGCTCATCAGGCAGGCGTCGAGCGGCTTGTCCATGTGTCGGGGATTGGAGCCGATGCCCAATCGAAATCCTCCTATATTCGCAGCCGCGGGGAAGGCGAATTGGCCGTGCAAAATGCCTTTCCGAAGGTAGCGGTAGTTCGCCCCGCGGTGATGTTCGGACCGGACGACGCTTTCCTGACCACGCTCGTGACGCTTCTGAAAAGATTACCGGTTTATCCGATGTTTGGGCGGGGCACCGCGCGGCTGCAGCCGGTGCATGTCGAGGACGTGGCCGAAGCAATCGTGCGCACTTTGCAGCCGACGGCTCTACAACCGGTAGCTTACGAGCTTGGCGGTCCGCAGGTCTATGATTATGAGGATCTCTTAAAGTTCGTTGCCGGCCGGCTGCATAAACGCCGGGTCTTGTTACCGATGGGTTTTCCGATCTGGCACGTTCTGGCGGCGATCGCTGAGAAGATGCCCGGCGCACCGCTCAGCCGTAGCCAGGTGGAACTCATGGAAGCGGACACCGTCGTTTCGGCCGGGATGCCTGATTTCGACGCGCTCGGCATCGGCCCGAAACCGCTCGAGCCTGTGCTCGAGGAGATCATCGCCGGGCGCTAGCAAAGGTTGGGCGGCGCTCGGCGCGCAGATAGCGCGCGCGGACAAAAGGCCAAATTTACTTTTTGCCACGGCCTGACGAGCGGCGCTTCGCCGCGTGGCTGGCAAGGCGGTCATATCCTTGTGCGATCACTTCCATTTCGCGCTTTACCACCGGATCCCTGATCTCCCGCGCCTGGTTGCGCACGTTCTCGGCGCATTGCCTCCAATGCTCCGGCGTGTGGTCCGGTAAAGACTCAGCCATCGTGCCTCCCCTAAAGCCGTGGGTTGGCTTGGAAAAACGTTAACGGCGCCGCCGGTTCCACCACGCAGCCAGTTTACTCCAGAGAGTTTTGCGGAAACCTATGCCTAATAGATTTGTTCTCTTTGTAAGAGGAAATCGAGGAAAATATGAGCAAGGTAACGGATAATCCGGCCTATTGGCTGGACCGGGCAAAAGACGTGCGTGAAACCGCGAAGCAAATATCGGATCAAACTACGAAAGATATTCTCGAAGAGATTGCAAGAGGCTATGAACGGATCGCAGATCAAGTAAGGAAAACATCCGGTAGCCTGGACGATAATTGACGAGAACTTCCCAAGCGCTTGTGCGCTCGCGCCGTCTATTGCGCCAGGCGCTGCAATCTAAACATATCGAGAATATGGAGCTTGCCCTCATGAAGCGCTTCGATCAAACGCGCGGTTAAGTCTTCGATGAGATAGAGCTTAAGCCGGACATAAGCGCTGCGAAGGCCGGGAAGCAGCCGGGGAAGCAGGTAAGGACCCACTGTGGGGATTACCCCCATGCGGATTGTTCCAGAGAGCGGTTCGCGCGAGGCTCGCGCGGCATCAGCAAGCTCTTCGAGTTCGGCGATGATTTTGCGCGCTCGCGAGACTGTCTCAAGGCCGAGCGGGCACAGCCCATCCCGGCCCGCATTTTGATAGCTCTGTTAAAAGGGCGGGCGCCGGGAAGCCGTTCGAGGCCATAAAGCTTTGCACCGCGATTTGAACGCGCAAGGGAGCTGCCTCGGTTTCCGCAGACCAGACTTTTACGAAGATTTTTGAGCAGTCTGGGAGGCCAACGGTCACAGCGGCTCCAACGCTGAGTTCGATCGACAAGATCTGGGATTGCCGGAAACCTTGCCGGCTCAACCACCCAAGAATTGTGCTTTCAGCCTCCTTTCGCTCTTCTGTGCCGAAGATACTCCAGGCAAGCCGGCGGTCTGCTTCATCGCTCCAGATTTCGGTCATGTTGCGAAATTAGGTTTCTACCATGCGGGCCAGCCAGAAAATCCGCCCGCCTTTCGCCGGATCGTTAATCGAATGCTCGATGAGTTCGAAACCTGACTTCGCCAGTAAGGTCTCATATTCGGAGGGATGGAGACTGGCATGATACAGGGGATCACCGCGATACGAGCCGACGGCCTCACCATGTGAAAAACCGGCATTGAATAACAGAATACTGTTTGTCGCGGCATGCGCCGCAAATATTGGAAACATTGCCCGCTGATCTTCGTGCCGGAGATGGAAGATGCTGTCCCAAGCCAATATGCCTTCAAATCGCCGGCCAAGAGCCAAAGAGCGCATGTCCGCGACGATCCATTCTTGATCCGGCATCCTGGTGCGGCACAGCGAAATAAGCGTAGGGGGAGCTGTCCGCTCCCATGATCCGAAAGCCCTGCGCGACCATGTGAAGCGCTACCGGCGAGCCGCCTCCACAGGCAAGATCAAGCACGGTCGCACCCTGCGGAAGGAAATTGAGGAAGCGCTCGATATAGGGCTTATCGATCCAACTCGCAGCACGGCGGTCGGCATCCCATGACAAGGCATGGCGCTCATAATGATCTACAATCTGCTTTGCAGCATCCATAGCGATCTCGCGCCGACTTGAACCGTCAACTTGTGCGATCGGCGAATGGTTCCAAAACGACGCCTTGGGTCATTTTCGCGGCAGAGATGGCGGCGCCAAAATGTATCTTCGACGACCGCTTTTAAGTGTAGTGCTGCAATTAGTTCGAGCTCTTCGAACTTTCTGAAATCGGCCTTTTCCACCCCAATCACTTATAATAGCCGACGAGCAGATATATCCCGCGACCTTGGTATAGAGACCGACTTTGGGTCTTAGCATGCCGTCCGCCGGCCTGACGAACACGTAGTGCACTTCTCCGACCTCCCCTTCACTCGCGAGCACACTGACTTCGTAGCCGTAACCTTTTCCCATTTTGTCCTTCACATCCTTGTAGACGAGACCGATGCGCGATGGATCGGGATGAGCTACATATTTCCCATCCGGACCGATACAATAAGGATAGAGATCCCGGTCCCTGAAGCCTCCCTCTCCCTTTATGATTTGCGTCAGGGTATTCGCCGGATCCGCCTTCATGCCAAGAACGACTTTCTCCAGCATGGCTCGGGCCTCCGTTGGAGTTCCGAAGCCGGCCTTCACATTGGCCGCAGCGCTCGCAGACCTCGTCCATTTCACATTCAGCGCCTCAAGGAACCTGGTATTCGAGCCGAGCCATTTGCGCTCAAGGTCCAAGAGAAAGCCGCTGCGGTGCCACTCCATGATCGTCTGCGAAACGTAGCGGCCAAGCCCCAGGCGCTCCTCGCCAAGAGGTGCTCCAATGCCCCAGGGCAAAGGATCGATGTCGCGCCGGGAGATGACAGCCGTGTATGTGGTCATCCACCATCCGGCTAATGAGTGCCGCGAGGAGATGGCTATTCATCGCCTTTGCCTTAAGGAGCCGCCGAATGCCACGCTCGATCCGCGATGATGTCGATGCAATGTTGCGCGAAATTCTCGATGACACTTTGCCCTTCTGTCCCTGAATAGCTTCCGCAGGGCTGTAGGTAGAAGTGGCTCCACAAATTCGGACGATGCGGTAAGTGGAATTTCTGCCTGACAACGGGCACGCTGGTGCTCGCGAATCAGGAGCAGCAATGAGCAGAAGACCACGGCGGAACCACTCACCGGCCTTCAAGGCAAAGGTGGCGTTGGCGGCGATCAAGGGCGAGCGGACGATTGCACAGTTGGCGGATCAGTTCGACGTTCACCCGAACCAGATCACGGCCTGGAAGGCGCAGCTCGAAGGCGGTGCCCCGGACGTTTTCGGCGGCGTTGGCAGCGCCCCACCGGCGTCGCCCAGCGTCGACGTGAAGGCGCTGCATGCGAAGATCGGCGAGCTGACGCTGGAGAACGATTTTTTAGAAGGCGCGCTCAGCAAGGCGGGATTGCTGAACGCAAAGCGATGATCGACCGCGGTCATGCGTTAAGCGTCACGAAACAAGCCAGAGGCCGGCGGCCTCGCGCGCAGCACGGTGTATTACCTGCCGCGCCCGGTGCCGGCGGCCGATCTCGAACTCATGCGCCAGATCGACAGGCTGCATCTGGAGTTCCCCTTCGCGGGGGCGCGGATGCTGCGCCATCTTTTGGCTGCCAATGGAAGCAAGGCCGGACGGCGTCATATCAAGACGCTGATGCGGCGCATGGGGATCGAGGCGCTGTACCGGCGTCCGCGTACGACCAAGCCGGAGCCGGGGCACAAGACCTACCCCTATCTGCTGCGCGGCATGGAGATCGTGCGGCCGAACCAGGTCTGGGCGATGGACATCACCTATATTCCGATGGCGAAGGGCTTTGTCTATCTCGCTGCCGTGCTCGACTGGTTCTCGCGGCGCGTGCTGTCGTGGCGAGTTTCCATCACGATGGAGGCCTCGTTCTGCATCGCGGCGCTGGAGGAGGCGCTCGCCAGGCACGGGAAGCCGGACATCTTCAACACCGATCAAGGTTCTCAGTTCACCGGCACCGCCTTCACCGGCGTGCTCATCGCGAATGGCATCGCGATCAGCATGGACGGCAAAGGCGCTTGGCGGGACAACGTGTTCGTGGAGCGGCTCTGGCGGACGGTGAAGTACGAGGAGGTCTATCTGCACGCCTACGACAGCGTGCCGGACGCACGTGCCTCGATCGGACGGTATCTCGATCTCTACAATCGCCGCCGCCCGCACTCGAGCCTTGACGGCAGGACGCCCGATCAAGCTTACTACGGAGCACACAGCTTGCCGCCACTCCGCTCGGCGGCTTAACCCCGGCAGACCTTCCACTTATCGAAGCGGGAATTCTGTCCGAACAACCGGCGCCACCTCAGGTCGCGGGACCGTTAACCGGCCGCTGCTAAGTTGAGCCCCCCAATAGCTCGAGTACCGACTGTCTCTCCAAAGGTCACGGAGGCGCTCCTTGATCGAGGAACGGCGTCTGTCGGGAACAGCGGAACCTAGCTGGGCGCAAGTCACTTCAGCAAGTGAGCAGGACCGTTAACGGACATGGCTAACATAAGCACTTCGGCCGAATCGGCCGTCGCCGCCGGTTCGACGCCCCCGGCAGATTTGAACGGACAAGTGCCGTCTGCTGGAAGCTTGCGTGCCCTCGACGCGGTCAACTTCTTTCTCGCGGCAACGCTGTCGCCTTCGGCCCCTACATCGCCGCCTACCTCGCCGGCCAGCACTGGACCCAGCAGAACATGGGCTTTTTGCTGACGGCAGCTTCGGTTGCCGGTTTGCTTGGTCAAATACCTGCCGGCGAATTGCTCGACATTATCCGCGCGAAGAGGCGCGCCTTCCTGCTGAGCGCGGCGATTATGGCAGGCGCTGCCGCGGTTATAGCCCTGTGGCCGAGCTTTCTCTTTGTGGTGCCAACCTGATGCTTGAAACGGTCCTCGGCGGATTCTTGGGACTTGCCGTTGCTGCCGTGAGCCTTGGCCTTGTCGGGCACGCCGCGCTTGGCGAGCGCCTTGGGCGCAATCAGCGCTTTTCATCCGCGGGAGGGGTTTTCGCGGCCGGCTTCATGGGCCTGGCGAGCTATTTTCTCTCCTACCGGGCCATCTTCCTATTGGCTGCCGCGCTGGTGCTGCCGCTGCTGATCGCCGCCAGCCGCATCAAGGGCTCGGACATTCACTATGGCAGTGCCTGCGGCATGCCTGCTCACCAAGGGGCCGGCCCTCCGGCGAGGGCGAAGCGGCTGAGCCTCAGGAAGAACCATGCCCTACTCATATTCGCCTCCGCTCTATTCTTGTTTCAAATGGCCAATGCGTCGATGCTGCCGCTCGCCGCCGAGTCGCTCACCTACGCCAAGGGCGCCTCTTCCCCGCTCGTCATCGCGGCGTTAATCGTCGTTCCCCAACTCGTCGTCGTGCTGATGGCGCCATGGGCAGGACGCCGGGCAAAGACCTGGGGGCGCCGGCCGCTTCTGTTGGCAGGATTTGCGGCCCTGCCGGTGCGGGCGCTGGTATTCGCTTGGGCCACCGATCCGTACGTCCTTATCTCCGCACAGCTACTCGACGGCATCACCGGCACGGTGCTTGGCGTTCTCACCGCTCTTACGGTCGCCGATGTCACGGCCGGTACCGGACGCTTCAATCTGGCACAGGGCTTTGTAGGGACGGTATCTGGAGTGGGCGCCTCGCTCAGCACCACGCTCTCCGGGCAGATTGCGGGGACCTTTGGTCAGACAGCCGGTTTTTTGGGCATTGCGCTGGTAGCGCTCGCCGCCTTCCTCCTAGTGTGGCTGCTTATGCCCGAGACAATTCCTTTGGCCAGTAGACGGCTTTTGGATCAGCACACCCCTTCAGCGGAGCGAGATGACGCGATGGCGGTAAACTAGGATCTCGGCCATCGGGAACGGCTGCCAATCATTCGCCACCGCTGGGGACGGCGAAGAGGCTATCGCCCAAAAACTCCTGATTTTTCAATTCCGCTCTGCGGAGGGAACCGCCAAGCCGGGCGGGCATTCTCGGGCACAACCAGAGGCCTAAAAGTGACTAAATCACCTGGGGAATCGTAGCTGACTCGACGTTTGCAGCCAGGGTCATAACCTGCCTAATTTGCGTTTCCAAAAGCTGTGCCCAAATTCTCCCGAACCGGGTCAATTCCGGTAATAGTCGTAGCGAGCAAATGTGGGCAGCTGAACCTCCCAAACCGGACTTGTCACCGACAGCACAAATTCCGTCAAGATAGCCAAGCTCTGTCCATTTAATTAGATACTTGCGAAGTGTGCTGTTGACCCTGGCTGCGTGAAAACGTCGAGTCGGCTATGATTCCCCTGGCGATTTACAGCGGGGGCTTGATGAAGCGCTACATTGAGGGGGCTGACCGGGGGCAGTGGACATTTCTGCCCGAATGTCTCGATGATTGGGTTGCTGAGGACAACCCGGTCCGGGCCATCGATGCATTTGTCGATGCGCTCGATCTTGCCGAGCTTGGCTTCAAGGTGCAGCCAGCAGAAACCGGCCGGCCTTCCTTCCATCCTTCCGTTCATTTGAAGCTGTACGTTTATGGATATCTGAACCGGGTCCAATCGAGCCGCCGCCTGGAACGTGAGGCAAACCGCAATCTGGAAGTGATCTGGCTTTTGGGCCGCCGCATGCCGGATGACAAGGTGATCGCCGATTTCCGCAAGGACAATGGCCCCGCTATACGCAAAGTCTGCGCCCGCTTCGTGGAGCTGTGCCGCAAGATAGGGCTCCTCACCAAAGCCAGCGTCGCCATCGACGGCAGTAAGTTCAAAGCGGTGAACAACCGCGACAGGAACTTCACGAGCGCCAAGGTGGAACGGCGGCGCAAGCAGCTTGAGGAGAGCGTGGCCCGCTATTTGGGCCAGCTCGACACCGCGGACCGCCAGGAGCCAAGCGAGGCGCTGGCCGCCAAGACCGCGCACCTCAAAGAGAAACTTGTGAAGCTCGATGAGGAGATGAAAAAGCTTGCGGCCATCGAGAAGCAGATGCTTGCCTCGCCGGACCAGCAAATCTCGCTGACCGATCCAGATAGCCGCTCCTTAGCAACGAGCGGGCGCGGCTCGGGCATGGTTGGCTACAACGTGCAAATCGCTGTCGATACGGAACATCATCTGATCGTCGCGCATGAAGTGACCAATGTGGGCAACGACACCGCGCACCTGGCCAGCATGGCTGTCAAAGCGAAGGAAGCGTTGCAGACGGACAAGCTCGAGGCGGTTGCTGACCGCGGCTACTTCGAAGGCAAGGAAATCCTCGCCTGCGAAGAGGCCGGCGTCACCGTCACGCTGCCAAAGCCGATGACATCGGGCTCAAAATCGGAAGGGCGGTTCGGGAAGCAGGACTTTGTCTATCTTGCCAGCGAGGATGTCTATCGCTGTCCAGCTGGGGAGCATCTCAAATACTACTTCACCACTGTTGAGCGGGGGAAGACCCTACGGCGCTATTGGACGAACGCCTGTCAAAGCTGCGGCATGAAGCCTCAATGCACCAAGGCCAAGCTGCGGCGCATCACGCGCTGGGAGAATGAGCATGTCGCGGAGGCGGTGCAGCGGCGGCTCGACGAAAACCCTGGGGCCATGCGAGTGCGACGCGAGACGGCCGAGCACCCCTTCGGCACTATGAAGGCGCGCATGGGGACCACGCACTTTCTCATGAAGACGCTGCCGAAGGTGGCCAGCGAAATGGCGCTGCATGTGCTTGCCTACAATTTCACGCGGGTGATGAACATCATCGGCGTCAAACCCCTGATGGCCGCCATCGCGGCGTGAATGCCGCCGCCAGCCCTTCTGGTGGCCCATGGCCGCCCCAAAACGCCTTCAGGCTTGCCAAAGAAGCCCGAAAAACGGATTTTCCGAAAATCGCTGGGCACCGTCGGTTTTCCTAAACACAGGTCCAGCGTTTTCACGCGGTCTGGACCCCAAGCTGACCGACAGCCGCAGCAATCCGCCTTTCGAAACCTCTCTGGCACGTCTGTTTCATTGCTGTCCGCGACGACCATGCGGATGGGCTGATTCTTTCGTGATATTGGCCGCCCGGCGAGACAACGCAGCCGTTGGCATAACGTTTGGCTGAAGCACAAGGAGGCGCGAGCTAATCGAGAAGCTCTGTTTATGGCTCATCGCGTCTTGTGCCAGATAAGCGCAGGATTTTTCGGACGCCGTCACAGTTACAAAAAAGATTTGATCGCAAAATAAAGTTGCACGCAGACAACCACTGACGAAATATATTTGCGTTAGATAAGGAACCGTCAGGAACTGTGGACACGTCTTGATTAGGTTAATCGAGTATGAAACCGCCGATCTTCCCGATGTCCTACGGTTGCCATATTTCTGCTGGATATAAACATGCCTGACAAGTGTGGCTAACAAAAGTTACTCGTGAATATTCTGAGTGACGCCGCCAAGTGCTGACGCCCCAAAGCCCATGAAAGGGCAACCGAAACAACTGTTTGGCAGCGGGGCGCCTCCGGTAGGCTTGCAAGCCCGTGAACACCGGTGCCTTGCGGATGACCTCCATCGCCCAGGTGGTGTGATGACTGGAAAATCAAAGGTCAATGTCCTTCTCGTCGATGACCAGCCCGGCAAGCTCTTGAGTTACGAGGTGATACTCAAGGATTTGGACGAGACGCTTATCAAAGCAAGTTCAGCGCGCGAGGCCCTCGACCGCCTTCTTCGCAATGAGGTTGCTGTCGTTCTCATCGACGTCTGCTTGCCTGACATCGATGGTTATCAGCTTGCAAGTATGATCCGCGATCATCCGCGCTTCGAGAAAATCGCGATCATCTTCATATCGGCGATTTATCTTAGTGATTTGGACCAGATTCGGGGCTACGAGCGCGGCGCGGTCGATTACGTTTCTGTTCCCGTGGTGGCTGAGATTCTGCGAGCGAAAGTTAAGATTCTCGTCGAACTTCACCGAAAGACGCGCGAACTTGAGCAGCTCAATTGCGAGCTTGAGAATCGCGTGGCCGAAAGAACTGCTGCGCTGCAAATCTCTAACGTAAAACTTCGAGAAAGCGAAGAACGTCTGCGCCTCGCCGGCGAGGCCGCCGAATTCGGCGCCTATGACTGCGACTTCCAAACCGGTCTCATTAGTTGTTCTCCGCAAATGAAGCGGCTTCTCGGCATTGAGGCCGCTGGCGACCTTGACTTTGAGAGTTTCCTGGATCTCATTTATCCGCAAGACCGGGATGCGGTACAAGGCGCACTTTTTACGCCCAGTCGTATCACGCATCGCCGGCATAGAATCGAGTTCAGGATATTGCAGAAGGACGGTAGCGCGAGATGGCTGCTCGCTTGCGGCGGAGCCTTCTTTAGCGACGCCGATAGCGATCTTCTGACAAGGGTGATGGGAACCGTTCTAGGTTTTACTGAACGCAAGCAGGTCGAAGAACGTCATCTCTTGTTAATGGCGGAACTTGATCACCGGGTAAAAAATATTCTCGCCAATGTGAGGGCGATCGCGAGGCTGTCGAGCAAGAGAACCAGCTCCGTGAATGAGTTTGTTGAATTGCTAGATGCTCGTATCAAAGCCATCTCAAAGGCTCATAGCCTTTTGAGAGAGGACAGTTGGATCGGAATTAGTCTTAGGAACTATATTGGGGAGATACTTGAGCCTTTTATGAGCCGCCAAGGTGAGAATATCAATCTCGTCGGTGAAGCCATCAATCTTCTCCCTAAAGCGGCGCAATCGCTCGCTCTCGTTCTTCATGAGCTGGCCACGAACGCGGTGAAATATGGGTCGCTTTCGGTTCCGAACGGTAAAGTGAGAATAGCTTGGGAACGCGTACCGGATGGGGATAGCGGGTTTATCCGGCTGATCTGGGATGAGAGAGGCGGTCCTCCTACCGAAAAGCCCTCGGGTGACGGTTTTGGGATGACCGTTATAAAGGCGGCTGCTGCGGAACTGGGGGCCGAGGCGAACCACAAATTTGGCCCAAGCGGCGTTTTTTTGAAATCCAAGGACCTATTGCGCAAGTCGTAACATCTAAGACCAAGAATCCGCCGCGCCGTTCAGCTATGGAAGCAGGATGTAAGCCGGACGAGCGCAAATTCCTCATTCTTATTGTCGAAGACGAGATTATGGTTGCCTTGCAACTGAAAAACGACCTTGAGACTGCGGGACATAAGGTTGTTGCGCTAACAACCAATGTTGCGCAGGGAATTGATCTTGCTAGCAGCTCAGAATTCGATGCCGCATTGCTTGATATTTGTCTAGGCGAGCATTTGAGCACGCCAGTCGCGGATACGCTTCTAGGGCGCGGAATCCCTTTCGCTTTCATAACTGGTTTTGGACATGAAGAGATATTGCCGCCGCATCTGCGCGCAATTCCACGGCTCACCAAGCCTTACGACACCAAGAGCGTCGGTCGCCTGCTCAGCAGGTTTTGAGCGGCCCTGAGATGAGCCTTGGCGCTAAAGTCGAGCTCAGCTTTCCACCTACAGGGCTGACCTGGGAGCTCAGGTGCCCGGCCGATGAGATTCTCGACGGCGGTCGCCTTGTCCGGGATGAAGAGAACGGGAGGCCCAAGGAGCTCTGGGAGTCAGGCGAGAAGGCGCTCGCAGCATTTGCCGCGCTTCTCTCGGCATTCGTCAAAGTCCTGCCACGACTTTTCCTCGCAGGTGTTGTCGCACTCGTCGGTTTGTGGTTTCTGAACACCGCCGACTTGAGCAAGGTCCACCTCAACTGGCCGTGGGCTGACAGTCCCAGATAATTGCCAATGTTCAACCCGCGGGGCCTCTGGCTTTTCGGGATTATTGAAGCGGATCTTAGCACGTCACCTCGAGTTCGTCTCTCCCGCAGGGCCTATTGCTTTTCGGGATTATTGAAGCACCGGGCACGTGATATGGACCGACGACCAGTTATTCAGCTGCCTCATCTCCTCCCGCATTGGCCTTTGCCGGCATAGGCAGCGCCCTAATCCTTCCGATCATTCTCAGCTATTTCGGCTTCGCCCACTGGGTCTTCCGCCGCAAAATCACGGACAGTACTGGCTATGGGAATTTGGCCGCTCTCCGAAGCTGCCTGGGAACAGCCATGACTTGGAGATCACGATGGCGGAAGGAAGGGGTTTGTATGGATGGTGTCTTCAATGTGCAACTGCTCTGTTGGCAGGCCCGCGATCAGGTCCTTGACTGCTTCTCTTGCTACATCGAGATCACGGATGACGAGCTCGAAAGCGTCGCGATAGGACGCGCGCGCACGCTCGAGATCGATCGGTTCGTGCCGAAGAGCGAGATTGATGAACTCTATTGGAACAATCCCTACTACATCACCGCCGACGGCGAGGCTGGCAGCCAAGCCTTTGCCGTGATCCGTGAGGCAATCAAGAAGGAAAACAGCGTTGCGCTCGGACGTGTTGTGTTCACGACGCGGGAACACGCCGTCGCGATCGAGGCGCGTGGCAAAGGCCTGCTGGGCGTTACGCTCCGCTATCCCTATGAGGTCCGCAAGGAAGAGAATTATTTCGGCGATCTGCCCGATGAAAAAATATCAAAGGATATGCTCGATCTTGCGGTCCATATCATCGCGACCAAGGCCGGGCATTTCGAGCCGGAGAAATTCGAGGATCACTATGAGAGCGCACTCAGGGAGTTGATCAAGAAAAAGCAACGTGGGGAGAAGATCGAAAAGCCGAAGGAGCGCGCGCCAGCTCAAGTGGTCAATTTGATGGACGCGTTGCGGCAGAGTATCGCGGCCGAGCGCGGGGTTGCCAGCAGCCATCCTCGCCGCACTGCAGTTCCCACCAGCGGAAGGCCGGCACAGCGCTCGAAAGCGCGGGCTCGCAAGGCTGGCTGATTTCCGACGATCGTCACAAAGCGCCGCGATGGAGCCAAGGAGCGTGTGCAACGATTATGAACAACACATCCGGTGGACCGAGTACTGCGAGATGATGCGGGCGCTCGATCTTGCGACCCCTACGCAGCAGACAGAGCATGATCTGCCGCAGGCCGATGATGTCCGAATCAATAACACCGCGCCCGTGATGCGCGCGGCCGGCAATGTGATCGAATTCGCGCTCATGAATTTCAGCTTTCCACCATCGAGACCTCGTGGCAGTCCAGTATTCAACTTCCGCTCGGAAGGCCGCCGTTTCGACAAGAGCAATCGCTGTCTCGTGCCCGCCTCGGCTTTCTTCGAATTTACTGGCAAGAAATACCCGAAAACCAAACACCGGTTCGCACTCAAAGGTGAACCGTCCATGGCCATCGCCGGTATATGGCGGGAGGGCCAGGGTGGGAAGCCGGATGCCTTCACCATGCTGACAACCGAGCCCGGGCCGGATATAGTGCCGTACCATAATCGCCAGCTGGTGGTGCTGCGGCCAGAGGATTGGTCCGCGCGGATCTATCTGACAAAACCTGAGCAGGAACTCCTGAAGCCCTTGCCGCCTGGGTCTCTCCAGGTGGAAACGGTGCATCAGGGCACGGATTAAGCAAGAAGAGGTTGGGTCGGGGATTCAGCCTATGTAACATAACAGTCTTCATCTTCTGCTGAGCCGCCCGGCATGAACCGCAAAAGGTGCCGGCGCCGGCTCAAGTCGTTCGCACCATCCAGAACCGGCCTTGCGGGTCCTTCGCGTGGTATGCGGCAGGGTCTGGATTTCGCGAATGGCTCGTCCGACTGGGAACAATAGGATAATAGTAGAGAAAGTTCTGAGGAGGAAGCCAAAGCGAAGCACGAGCATTATCGCTTCAGCCCTGCGTCAAGTTCACCTGCCTGGGCCTCAGCTTCCGCCCTGATCCTAATTACGCTTATGGAAAATATTAGTTGCCGTCGGCGAACATTTTGAATTCCGGCGGTTTGAGATCATGCAAGCGATACGCCATGCAAGGATTAAACCTACCCGGATATTATTCCCAACCCCAACGACGCGCAGAGAATCCCCGAGAGCGCTTCATCAAAACCCTCGATGCGATTGGAATCCCAAGCGTTGCAGGCGAAGGCAGGAGATTTGCGGTGGGGTTTGTGGTGGGGAAGAAAAGATTTCCTCATGGTATCGGCTCGTTTCCGGTGCAGCGCTCCGCTGCACCGTGCTTCCGGGTGGGCGGCGGCAAATTACCGGGATCATTCTGCCCGGTGATTTATTCGGGTTTCCAGGCGGAAATGACGAAGGACTCGTCATCGAGGCCATCTGCGACGGCACGGCCCTCGTGGAGTATCCCGCCCGCCGCGTCGAAACTTTGGCCGCCAGCAATTTTGAAATCGCCCATGAACTTTTCCAAGCCGTATTTAAAACGATCTCGCGTCTAGAAGAGCAAGTTCTGGTTATTGGCCGCGGAACGGCAGCCAAAAAAGTTGCCCAGTTTATCCTTTATTTTGCAGACTATCTTACGTTAACTGATGACAGCATTATGATACTCCCACTTTCCCGGTACGATATTGCAGATTATTTAACGATTTCTGCGGAAACTGTATGCCGGTGCTTCACAGATCTTAGAAAACAAGGTGCCATCGAGCTGCTAGGTCCGCGGAAGATTAAAATCATTGACCGCGACATGCTGGAAAACCCGTAGGCAAGGCATGGCCGGGATTTTGGCTATGGCTGCCTGGGGAATAACCATGTCCGCGACCGATACGCCGCATAACCAAATGAACGACCCTCGCGGCTTTGGCTCTCGTGAAATTTTTGTCCCGGTTGTTGACCGCTTTGAATCTACTCCCATCGATGGCGACAATCGCTTTGGTGAATAGGTTCAACTGGCGGCACAGCGTGACGAACTGCGCGCATAACGCCTGGATCGCGGGGCCGTTCTTGCGCCGGAACTCTGCGATGGTCTTGAAATCGGGCATCAAACGGCCTGTCAGCCACATCAGTTCGAAGTTACGCTGGGTCTCGCGTTCCAGCCGGCGGCTCGATGGGATGCGGTTCAAATAGCCATAAAGATAGATTTTCAAAAGCGTGGCCGGATAATAGCCAGGCCGTCCAATCGTTTCCGGTTCCACGCGCTCAAAGCCCAGAGCTTTCAGATCGAGTTCGCCGATAAAAGCCTCAATAACGCGGACAGGGTTGTCATCCGAGACATAGTCTTCCAAGCACTCTGGAAGCAGTGTGGCCTGCAGCCGCTCTTCGCCTTCAATAAAACGTTTCATTCCGACCCTCGCTGATCGGAATCACTCCTATCACTCCAAACTGTTTTGACACAGGCTAGGTCATAACCAGCCTTCGAACCACTCTAAAGCCTTGTTCGGCTTTGGGATCGTGCAAGTAGTCGGTCCCAACCCCGAATTATTGTCCCACCACCACATGGAGGTTCGCTAAATGGATACGGTCCCGCAGGCCCCGTTGATTCTGATAACGGGTGGAGGCCGCGGCGTAGGCGCGGCGACTGCGCGGCTTGCTGCCGCACAGGGTTACGATGTAGCTATAAGCTTCGTCTCCAACGAGTCTGCCGCCCTTGCGGTGGCGGCTAATGTGGAAGCCGTTGGGCGCCGGGCTTTACCCATGCGCGCAGACAGCGCAGATCCAGAGCAGGTCGCTCAGCTATTCGCGGCGATCGACCGGAAGTTCGGCCGGATCGATGTGCTGGTGAATAACGCCGCGATAATTGCGCAGCAGTCCCGGCTAGAGGATCTTGAATTCGAGCGGCTGCAGCGCATCTTCGCGGTCAACTCTATCGGCCCTATCCTCTGTGCACAGCAAGCGGCGAAGCGGATGTCCTATCGTCACAACGGGCGGGGCGGCGTTGTGATCAATATCTCGTCGGCATCGGCCCGGCTCGGCAGTGCAAACGAATATGTCGACTATGCTGCCTCGAAGGGTGCTCTTGAGACATTCACTACCGGCTTCGCCAAGGAAGTCGCGCGGGAGGGGATACGCGTCAACTGCATTCGCCCTGGGCACATCTACACTGACATGCATGCTAGCGGCGGAGAGCCGGGACGGGTGGATCGCGTCAAGGACTCCATCCCCATGGGAAGAGGCGGTCAGCCTGAAGAGGTTGCGCGGGCGATCCTATGGCTCGCAAGCGCCGAGGCTTCCTTCACCACCGGCACGTTCGTCGATGTCACTGGCGGGAAGTGAGTTAAGGCAGCATGCGCCGTCCGCTATCAGTTACCCAAAAGCAACACAGTAATGGAAGCACCATCAACCCTTTGTTCTGCAATTGGCCCGACCCGGCCCACTTTGGTTTTCTCAAACTTGGTCAGCTATAGGATGCGATCAAGACGCCGGTGAGTAACGCAGCTGTATTCCCGTCTTGGACGTTATCTCTTTCCAGCCTTTGGCGAGGGAGAAGATGCCAAATGAAAGCAAGCGCTAGGCTTGTTGGCCGTTCGCCGGCGTCTTGATCGTGGCCGAGACAAGGATAAAGGGCCAGGACGCGGCATCGGGCGCTGGCAACAGAATGAGGCCCGGGACAGAGGCAGCTGCCGAGGCCATGCTCATGATGACCATGGCGCGGAAGCGATCTGCGATCTGCCCCACCTTTAAGAACAGCGTTCCAGGCCGCATGCAAGAACGCCGCGCCAAGCACGAGCACGGCTGGATTCAAGTCCGTTCCTCCGGTAAAGTCGTATCTCCCGCGCCAAGCGGGCGCTGCATGAGGACACTGTCGACCCAGCGGCCGAATTTGAAACCGACGGCCGGCAGCAGAGCAGCGTGGGAGAAGCCAAGCCGTTCGTGAAGCCGTATGGAGGGGCGGTGAGCGCTATCGCCGATCACCGCGATCATGCGCCGAAAGGCCCGATCTTCGCAGGCGGCAATCAGCGCCGAAAGCAATTGCCTGCCAATGCCGAAGCCGGTCGCGTCGGGATGAAGATAAACTGAATCCTCAAGCGTAAAGCGATAGGCCGAGCGCGTCCGATAGGGCGCTGCGTAAGCGTAGCCAAGGACTGTGCCCCCTGCCTCAGCTGCAAGATAAGGAAGCTTCTGCGCTGCGATCGCCCGAAAGCGTTGCTCCATCTCTTCTCTTGTCGGGGCCACTTCCTCGAAAGAGGCGAGTTCAAAGAGGACATAGTGCGCATAGATCGCCGAAATTGCCGTGATATCGCGTTCTGTCGCGTTCCGGATGGTAACCGCATCTGGGAGCGATGCTCGACCTTGCTTCATGTGGAAAAGATGCAATAAATGGGTCTCATGGAGCAAACAAGTTTTTGCGCGACTCGCGTGAGCTAAGCGACTTAGCCATCCCGGCGCGCCCGAGCGCTTTCGGGATCGTATCTCCGGCGCATTATTCGAAGAACGCGGGCCGCCAGATTTTGCAGCGGAACTACTGAGACTGGCTGTGTCCCTGGTCAGAACTTTCGCTCATCGGCTCACTGTGAGAGCCGATGCGTTCTTGCAATCACTCGCTGGGATCCAATTTTTTGTCCCTCGACCAACGCTTTATTGGAGTTCGGAAACAAAGCGAACGAGCGGCCTCGACTGCTCCAATCACGGATTGCCAGGCGAGCATGGGGTGCCTGAAAAGCCGAGATGGAAAGGCTGACGGAGGAATGAGATGGCGAGCATGATCCTCCTCGATCTGATGGGCGGTGTCGCCCTCCTTCTTTGGGGTTTGCACATGGTCCATAGCGGGATCGTGCGCGCCTTCGGCTCCGATTTGCGGCGCGTGCTCCAGATTGGTCTCCGCAATCGCTATTCCGCCTTTCTCGCCGGCACGTTCGTCACGCTGCTCCTGCAAAGCAGCACCGCGACCGCGCTGATGACCGCCTCGTTCGCGGCACGCGGAGCCATAAGCCTCGTCCCAGCCCTTGCAATCATGCTTGGCGCCAATGTTGGGACGGCTCTCATCGTCCAGGTGCTGTCGTTTAATATTGCAGCTATTGCTCCGCTATTTTTCATTGTTGGGCTCGCCGCCTTCCGGCGCGGCAAGCGCACACGGACCCGCGACCTCGGCCGGGCGATTATCGGCGCCGGTCTGATGCTTCTCTCTTTGCACATTCTTCTCGATACGCTGGCGCCGGCGGAGCAGGCCCCGGCAGTGCGCAGCCTGCTTGGGCTCATTACCAAGGAGCCCGTCCTGAGCGTGGTCATTGGGGGTGCCCTCGCCTACGCAGCTCATTCCAGCGTGGCTGTGGTCTTGCTTATTATGTCCTTAGCCTTCTCTCAGTTTGTGACACCGGAGGCGGCCCTGGCCCTTGTCGTCGGAGCTAATCTCGGCAGCGCAATCACGCCTGTGCTGGAAGCCGACCTGGCCGGAGGCCCAACGAGCCGCCGCGTCCCGATGGGCAATCTACTTACCAGAGGGCTGGGTTGCGTTCTGGTGCTTCCGTTCCTGCCGTCGATCGCCCATGAGCTTTTGCACATCGAGCCCAATCCTTCGCGGATGGTCGCGGATTTCCATCTCGCGTTCAATGTTGTACTCGCGCTCCTCTTCATTTTTCCATTGCAGCAAATAGCGGTTTTGCTGACGCGGCTGTTTCCGGAAGAGAAAAAGCCTGCCGATCCGGCGCTGCCGATCTATCTGGACGAGGCCTCGCTCGAGATCCCCGCTGTGGCTCTGGCCTGCGCCGCGCGTGAGGTGCTGCATATGGGCGATATTATCGAGTCCATGCTTCGCGAGTCGATGACCGCCTTGATGAGCAACGATCGTAAGCTCGTCGCTCGGATAAGCCGCATGGACAATATTGTCGATCGATTGGACGAAGCAACTAAGCTCTACATCACGCGGTTGACGCGGGACAGCCTCGAAGAGACCGAGGGATCCCGCGCGATGGAGATCATCTCGCTTTCGATCAATCTGGAGCATATCGGCGACATCATTGATAAGAACCTGATGGAGCTCGCCTCGAAAAAGATCAAGCGCCGGTTGACATTCTCGGCCGAGGGAGCGGTTGAACTCGCCGCCTTCCATCAGGAAGTTTTGGACAATCTGAAACTCGCTTTCGGAGTCTTCATGTCTGGAGACGTGAAGGCGGCGCGCCAACTCATCTCCCAAAAAACGAAGCTCAGGAATGCCGAACTTTCCGCGGCGGAAAGCCATCTCGCGCGCTTACGGGAGGGCCTGCCGGAAAGTATCGAATCGAGCTCGCTGCATATCGATATCCTGCGCGATTTGAAGCGCATTCATTCCCACATTTGCTCCGTCGCTTATCCGGTGCTGGAGCGGGCGGGCGAACTGCACCCCAACCGGCTCAAGAGTCCAGACACAGAAGACAAAGGTACAATTAGCGCCGAGGGTGAAGCGCGTGCCTTGTAGAGCCAGACAAAGGCATTCCGCAAAAAAAGTGGTGCAGATAGCAGCTTCGTGTGAGGTCGGCTTGAATGTGAAGGTCCCGCCTTCAGAAACAACTTTGCTTTGCCCAAGATTGCGTTATCCTCACGGTTTTTGAAGACAACAAGGACAGCTAAGGGGAGATCATGGTTGCGCTGAGGCAGGTCGCGGCGTTGCCGCTTCGCCGAGCCAAGAATGGCGACCTCGAAATCCTGCTCGTCACCTCGCGGGGAACCGGCCGGTGGATCATCCCTAAGGGCTGGCCATCAAAGCGGCTCCACGATTACAGGGCCGCGGCCCGTGAGGCGAGGCAGGAGGCAGGCGTTAAGGGAAAGATTATCCCAAAGGCAATTGGCAGCTATCGCTACGCGAAGCCGGAGCTTGGAGAATCGTGTGACATCGATGTGTCCGTGTTTTTGCTCACAGTCCTGAAGCAGCGCAAACGCTGGCCTGAAATGCATCAGCGTCAAAGAGTGTGGTTCGATGTTTTAGACGCGGCGAAAAAAATAAAGGAGCCCGAGCTTTCCTCGCTCATTGGCCGCCTTCAAGAGTTGAACGATCGCGAGGCTCCGGCCGTATAGTTGCGGAGGAAATGCGAATTTCAGCAATTGGCCCGCTGCCGAATCTACAAGCATTTTCAATTGCTTCCGGACCTGAGGGATAAGCGGCCTATCGTCATTCACGCCGACAACAGCCGCCCTTGACCCTGGCTGCGTGAAAACATCGAGTCAGCTACGATTCCCCAGGTGATTTAGCGGGGGTATCGATGAAGCGCTTCGTTGAAGGGGCAGATCGCGGGCAGTCGGCACTGTTACCCGAATGCCTTGAAGATTGGATCGGCGAGAACAATCCGGCTCGCGTCATCGATGCGTTCGTGGACGCACTCGATCTTGGGGAACTCGGGTTCGAGGGCGTGCAGCCAGCGGCAACGGGCCGGCCTTCGTATCACCCGTCTGTTCTTTTGAAGCTTTCTATCTACGGCTATCTGAATCGGGTTCAGTCGAGCAGGAGACTGGAACGCGAGGCGGGCCGCAATCTCGAAGTGATTTGGCTCTTGGGCCGGCTCGTTCCCGATGACAAGGTGATTGCGGATTTCCGCAAGGATAACGGCTCCGCTATCCGCAAAGTGTGCGCCCGCTTTGTCGATCTCTGCCGCAAGATGGGATTTCTTACAAAAGCGAGGGGCTAGAAGTACCTGGGCGGCGCTCGGTGCTGACCTTACCCCTGAATTTTTCGCTGCTTTAATGGGCGTTGAGCGCCGGAGCCTTTCGACAGAAGGGAATGGCGATCGCTTCTTTTATAGGCTCCGTTCAAAAGGCGCTTTGTAAACAGACGCGCGGTGCGATAATTCACGCCAGCCAGAGCGGGAGTAGCAGCCTCAAGTCAAATCTCGGCAAGGGACTTATCCGGGTCGCTCTGTTACACGCGCGGATCGCTGCGAGCTGATCGTGCTCCATATATGTCATGGACCGGACCATTCATAGCGGACACTTACTGGTTATATTCTTGCGCCCTGATCAAAGCCTGCAGCCTGGAGGGAATAGGCACCGCCTTGTGGGCCGCCTGATCGGCGTTGACGTAGACAATTTCACCCGTGGCGCGCAGTTCCTCCTCGCTCTTTCTGAATATCGCGAGCCCAAACGTCAGGCTTGTCCGCCCCAGCCGCGCCGTCCGGACGGCCACTTCGATCTCCTCATCGAACCGGACGGGCGCTTTGTATTCAACGAGCGATTTGACAACGTGGAAGTCCGTTCCGGTCCGCGCAGGCTCCGAGGTGTAGTCATAGCCGAGAGCCCGAAAGTATTCGGTGATGCCGACGTCGAAATAGGTCAAATAATGCGCGTTGAAGACGATGCCTTGCTGATCCGCGTAACGGACGCGAAGCGGGAAAAAGAACCAGAATTCGGAACGGTTCGGCATGATAGTGGGGCGGGCCTTGTTAAGCTTACGTCACGCCACTAATTGCCCCACATTTTTGCAGGCTTCAACCATGCGGCTCCCGGCGGCCATTTATCTCATTGCGGTATCCGTGATGGCGTGTCTGGCTCCGCCTCGGAGCGCCACGGCGCAAACTATCGTGCTCCTCGTCAATGGCGAGCCCGTTACCTCCCACGATCTTGTCCAGCGGATGCTCTACCGGAACCTGACCGGCTCCCCGAACCGGGCCAACGCATTCGTCGAGCGCGTGAACGCGGTGCTCACCAACGACAGCGGGATCAAGGAAAAGGCCCGGCAGATGCAGGATTCGGTGCATCCCCGTACCCAGGCCGAGGCCCAGAAAGCCGCCGAGGACGCCATGTGGCAGGTTCTCTCCAGGCACGGCGCCGCCAAGAACGCGGTGACTGAGGCTGTAATCGGCGATAGGCTGAAACTGCAGGCCGCGAAACGGTTCGGCATCGACATCACCGATGAGCAGGTCGAGAAAAGTATCATCATGGATAGGCTGGCAGCAGGTGACGTTTACGCCGGAATGCCGGAGATGAACGCATTCTATGCGCGAAGGGAGGAATATGGCATCAACCGTAAGACGGTCCGCGAGATTATGCGCGCCGAGCTCGCATGGCGTGCTGTGATCAACCGCATTTATGGGGCGGCGACGGGTTGGGAGACAACGGGGGCATATGAAAGTTTTTCGCTCAGCTACCTTGGAATATTGAGCCAGCATGCGATTATCGAGCACCGGGGATAGCCGGCTCGCACTTCGGTCCGGCGCAAAACACTGCGTTGCGGCTAGTTCGCTTGCCCTGCGGCGCACATGTGCTTCGTATAGGACGGCAACGGCCGAGAAGAGACATTCGTGCCGGAAGCGGCCCCGTCAGCAATCTAGGGTTGAGCGGAAATAAAGAGCGCGTCAGAGACTTAGTTCGGGTCGGGTGGCAAGCAGACTGTCAGCTGTCGCCGCCGGTCTGTTCGCTGGGGGACGTTCGCTTTGGGTCCTGGCTGTTCTCTAATTCCGGGCGGAAAGTCAACTCCCCAAGAAATCCTTGCCGGGCCCACGGTTCTCTCCGCGTTCGGGCAATGCCCTCCGCATGATGGTGCTTGGTGACTCTGGCGGACCAATGTGTGAAACGCGCTTTGCCCTTATGGGTTTCGCAGCAGCCTCGGCGGTCTTGCCATCGCCACGTCCCGGCAGGGACGTCTTTTGCCGCCTTGCGGGCGGAAACTCTTGCGGCGGTCAGGCTGGCTGCATGGCAGGTCCTTGCATTGACCAGGAGAATTCGGTGCCGTCGACCCACATCCGGTGCAAGATCACGGCGAGTTTGCGGGCGACCGCGACCCGGGCTTTGCTCAGGCTTTTGCGTTTTGCAATGCGCATGCCCCAAGCTTTAAGGGAGGACCACCTTGAGACCCGCGTCAGCAGCACGTTGGCCGCTTCATAGAGATAGCATCGGAGCATGCTGTCGCCCCATTTCGATATGTGGCCGGTGACGTCGGTTTCGCCCGACGCGTACCGGCGCGTGGTCAGCCCCACATAGGCGCCGACACTGCGCGATTTTTTGAACCGCGCCGGATCGCCGATCGTTGCGAGGTAACAAAGCGCCGTGATGGGGCCGACACCCGGCACTGTCATGAAGCGGCGCACTTGCGGTTCGCTGCGCGCTAGGCGCAAGAGCTTGCGATCAAGACCGGCGATCTGACGTGTAAGCGCTTCCCGTGCCTTCAGCAGCGGCTCGATGGCGGCGGCAAGGGCAGGCTGGCCATTGATCGCCTCAAGAGCTTTCGCCGTGAACGTGTTCATCTTGCCCCGTCCGATGACCAGCCCAAAAACCTTGAGCAGTCCTCTGATTTGATTTTCGAGATCCCGCTTCAGCCCAACGAGCAAGGCGCGGCTGCTGAGGAGAGCTCTGATGGCATGACTATCGAGAGACTTGACGCGAACCTCCTTGTACCATCCGCACTGCATGATGCGGGCGATGCCTGCGGCGTCGTTGCGATCGCTTTTGTTGATTTGCATCTTCAAGGCAGCCTTCGCATGCCGGGCATCGATGCAAACGACAGGCAGTCCGCGCTTATTCAGCTCCGTCCAAAGCCATGTCGAAGTCGCCCCTGCCTCAAGGCCTATACGAACCGCATCCGGCGCATGGGAAGCGATGAACTGAGCGATTGCATCGGGATCGGATGCGATCATTCCCTCCCGCTTGATCTTGCCCGCCTGATCGACAACACACACGGCAGTCTGCTTCAAAGAAACGTCCAATCCGACATAGTGCTGCATAGCCCGTCTCCATCGTTGCTAGGCCCTGACCGGCGGCCTTGACCGTTCCTGGAGAGCTGATTCGCCGTACCAGCCTGTGGCTCGGCCCGGAATTACGCCATGTGTGAAAACGCCGAGTCGGCTATGCTTCCCCTCGCGATTAGCAGGCGGGGGCTTGATGAAGCGCTTCATAGAAGGGGCAGAGCGGGGCCAGTGGGCCTTGCTGCCGGAGTGCCTCGACGATTGGGTTAGTGAAGACAATCCCGTGCGGGCCATCGATGCGTTTGTCGATGCACTCGATCTTGCCGGGCTTGGTTTCAAGGTCCAGCCGGCGGAAACTGGCCGGCCATCCTTTCACCCCTCCGTTCATCTGAAGCTTTACATCTATGGCTATGTCAATCGCGGGCCGTCGAGCCGGCGTCTCGAACGCGAAGCGGGCCGCAACCTTGAAGTCATGTGGCTTTTGGGACGGCGCGTTCCCGATGACAAGGTCATCGCCGATTTTCGCAAGAACAATGGCCCTGCCATCCGAAAGGTCTGCGCTCAGTTCGTCGAACTATGCCGCAAGGTTGGGCTCCTCACCAAGGCCAGCGTCGCCATCGACGGGAGTAAATTCAAAGCCGTCAACGACCGCGACAAGAACTTCACGCGCAACAAGATGGACCGGCGGCGCAAGCAGCTTGAGGAGAGCGTAGAGCGTTATCTGAGCCAACTGGATACCGCGGACCGGCAGGAGCCAAGCGAGGCACTGTCTTCCAAGACCGCGCATCTGAAAGAGAAGATAGCCAGGATCGGCGAGGAACTGAAAAAGCTTGACGCGATCGAGAAGCAGATGCTGGCCTCGCCGGACCAGCAAATCTCGCTTACCGATGGCGATGCCAGGTCCATGGCCACGAGCGGGCGCGGTACAGGCATGGTGGGCTATAACGTGCAAATTGCCGTCGATACCGAACACCACATCATCGTGGCCCACGAGGTCACCAATCAAGGTCACGACCGTGCGCAGCTTGCAAACATGGCGGGCCAAGCCAAAGAGGCGCTCGGCGTGGAAAAGCTCGATGCCATTGCTGACCGGGGCTATTTCGACAGCCTGGAAATCCTTTCCTGCGAAGAGGCCGGCATTACGGTCACGCTGCCAAAGCCGATGAGTTCGGAGGCGAAGGCGAACGGCCGGTTCGGCAAGGAAGATTTTGTCTATTGCGCCGGCAAAGACGTCTATCGCTGCCCGGCAGGCCAAGAGCTCAGCTACCGTTATACCAACACAGAAGCCGGCAGAGTTCTGCGCCGGTACTGGACCACGAAGTGCGGGAGTTGTCCGCTAAAACCGCAGTGTACGACTGGCAAGGAACGCCGCATCCCCAGGTGGGAGCACGAACATGTGCTTGAGGCTGTCCAGCGGCGGCTCGATGAGCATCCCGAGGCTATGCGGGTGCGGCGCGAGACGGCGGAGCATCCCTTCGGTACCCTGAAAGCCCGGATGGGGACAACGCCTCTTCTCATGAAGACGCTGCCGAAGGTGGCCACCGAGATGGCCCTTTCGGTGCTCGCCTACAACTTTACCCGCGTGATGAACATCGTCGGTATCAAGCCCTTGATGGCGGCTATCGCGGCCTAAAAGCGGCCGCCTGCGCATGATATTGCTTGTAATCGCCGCTAGGAGACGGACGAAACCGTATCAGACTGCCCAAGCAGCCCGGAAAAACGAATTCCTCAAAAAAAGCCGCATGACGGAGGCTTTCCAGCACGAGGGCGCTCGCTGATCCCGTTTTCACGCAGCCAGGGTCTACGGCAGTTATCGCCGAGATCGCGTTGACCCCGTACGCGTCTCAGGGGCGACGCCTCGCCTCTGCCCTGCCAAGCTCATGAGGAATGGAAATGACGACCGAGTCCGCCATAAATTGCCTTTTATCTTCGAGCGACTCGCTCCGAAATCATGTGTGTCGCAGGCCTTGAGTTGCGAGGCGACCGGACGTAACGCGCGCCGCCTGAAGCGGCCGGTTTGCCATTCAAGAGGATTTTGAAGCCTCATGCGTGCTGAAGGCCGTGAGCAGAAGAGGTGGGTCTCGAAAAACGCGCGATCAGCTATGCCTGCTTTCGGATCTCATAGCGGGTAATTCGCGGGAGCGCCAGCTTCGGGCAAAGAGGGCCAATAGTGGCGTTTCAGCGTCGGGAGGTGCCGGACTACTTGAAAGCGACGCCGCTTCTCTGCGTAGGTTTCGGCCGTGCCAGCCAAAGCCGTAAATGATATGCGCCGCTTCGAGCGGCTCGGGCATTCGGTCAAAATTGGCCCAGAAGAATAGTACCTTATTTTGCATAGCCGCTTGTTGTTGCAGCTTCCTTGGGTTTTTGGGTGCACCATTCTTGAAGCGGGAACGTCTCAAAAGCTGTTCCGCTTTTGAGATACCCGATTGGTTCCCTTCAAACCTCGGAGAAAAATATGGGTCTCTTGGATGGGTTAATCGGCGGTGCCGCGGGTGCGGGAATGATGACCGTGGTCAACGGTTTCATCGAAAAGCATGGCGGCGTAAAGGGAATAGTCGATCAATTTCAAAAGCAGGGGTTTGGCCCAACCGTTCAATCATGGGTTGGAACGGGCCAGAACCAGCCCATTTCGCCCGACGAGGTTCACCAGGCTCTTGGTTCCGGCACCATTCAGGAGCTGGCCGCCAAACTCGGGATCCCGCCCAATGAGATGGCAGCCAAGCTCGCCGATATTCTGCCGAAGGCGGTTGACAAGCTGACGCCAGATGGGACCGTCCATTAACCCAAACTTCCCGTCATCCTAGCGAGCCGGGAAGGTGAAACTAAGCAGCGCGCCACTATGCGGAGCGGCGCGCTGCCAGGCGCCGAGAGCAAGACAGGAGTTGACCATGAAGGTTGCAGGATCAATCGCCCTAGTGACGGGCGCCAACCGCGGCCTCGGCCTCGCCTTTGCCAAGGCGCTTGTGGAGATGGGGGCGGCGAAGGTCTACGCCGCGGCGCGCAATCCGGAGGCGGTTACGCTGAAGGGCGTCGTGCCGCTGAAACTGGACGTCACCAGCGACGAAGACGTCGTCGCCGCGGCGCGCGCGGCCGGCAACGTCAACCTGCTCGTCAACAATGCAGGCATCGCCAGGCCTGGCGGCTTTCTCGCCGACGGGGCGGTCGAGGCCGCGCGCGAGCAGTTTGAGGTGAACTTTGTCGGGTCGCTGAGCATGCGCGCGCCTTCGCGCTGATCCTGGCGAAGAATGGCGGCGGCGCGATCATCAACGTGCTTTCTGTTGCAAGCTGGATGAACGGTCCGGGGCTGGCGACTTATGGCGCGTCGAAATCAGCCGCATGGGCGCTAACCAACGGCCTTCGCATCGAGCTTGCGCAACAGGGCACCCAGGTCGCTGCATGCAGGCTTCATCGACACCGGCCTCACGCGCAATATCGATGCGCCGAAGAGTTCGCCCGAGGAAATCGTGCGCACGACGCTCGACGCCCTCGAACGCGGGGAAGGTCAGGTTTTGGCCGATGAGATCACCCGCCAGGTGCATCGCGATCTTTCCGCGGACCTCCCGGCCTATTTCCAGAGCAGCGCTGCGCTTCGGTCGCGCCAGCCTGCTCTAAGCCGGCGAACTGTCCGTTCAATCGAGGATCGTGGCGCCGATCCGGGAAAGACCGGCTTCGGTTGATGTTCGTGGCCCTATACCAGGCATACGCTCCAAAGATGGATAGGGTCATAAATACGATGGTCAATGCGGATGGGATGGTCACGCCCTATCGGGAAGCCAGTTTAGGTCGATCACCGTCCCGCCACCGGCTATTTTCGCCCCCCTGGTTGGGATTTACTTAAAGACAAAGAGCGGTGGGAGGGCCAGGGGGCGGAGACCCGCGGGCTGCTTAGTCTCCTTTGATTTCTAGTAAAATCTTGGCGTTAACCATGCGATTTCGCGCCCTTCCATAGTGTGGTGGTATGTGGCATGCCGAGGACACCGAGGTCCCTCGCCATATGCTCGGTTCAATAATGAACACCCAAAGCAACAGCATCAACCCTGTCGTCGTTTACCATGGACCCTTTATCCTTTGTGATACAGGTAAGCTGATAGAAGAGCCTCTACCTGTTCACTTCGCCGGCTGGAAGGTTCTCGGTGCTCTTATAGTCTTTGATGACAAGGGCCTCCTTAACCGCGAGATTGTGCTGGTTAGGGAGAAGCTCAAGGGTATCAATGATCCGTCTTTCTTTCTGCGCCGAGTACCTTTCCGCGTCGATGATCTCAAACGGGTAGCCGACTTTCTAAAGGATTGGCTAGAGCAACTCATTAAACACGCCGTCACCGAAGTTGGGTTCGACCACTACGGTGTTCACTATATAGTCCTGGGCTATGTGAGCGAGCATGGTCAATACGGTCTGGCTATATCATCCTCGGAACTCCCCCCCGCAGTCCATTAAGAAGAGGCGGTATCCGATGGGTCAATTTCACATCGCCAGTGACAGTAGGAGGCTTGTTTAGCCGCCACCCAACATGCGCGGTCTCTAATCGTGACGTTGAAAGAGCCGGTCTGGGTCCCGACAAATGCCAGCGCATCCTCCAAAGCTCGCCAATTCACTGGTTTGGTATCGAAGTCCCCTTTGATCTCTGTGAGGATATGAGCCTTCGCCTCCTCAAAGGGTATCAAACTCGACGGGGGATGTGTCGCGGAGATAGCTGGGGACGTTGGAGCTAGTAACATACTTTCTAATAGGTGGTACCTGCCGGGATGTGCGGGGGTTAGGTCAAGGGGGGGACCTGTGGGGGGAAGATGGCGCAAACGGGGAACCTGAGTACCTTGGCTTGGGCAGAGAACGTGAGCGTTAAGGGGCGCTGAAACCTGCCCTTTAGGAGAGACCACCCCACATGACGTCTTCCTTAAAAGGTTACCTATCGGGTTAGGGAAGGCTTCGGGAGGAAAGCGAATTGCGCTTCCCCGGAAGGTTCGCCCTCTGATATGTCAACGCCCGAAGAATAACCAGGGAGCGACACCGCGCCTATGCCCACCTCCGAATTGGTTCCATTCACCTGCCGCCGCGCTCGTCTCCTGCAAGGGATGACGCAATCTCAGTTCGCCGATGAGTTCGAGGTCGATGATGGGACTGTGTCGAGATGGGAGCGTGGGAGGCTCCATCCGGCCCCTCACGTCTGGGCCAAGATCAACGAAATGATCGCCCGGCGGTGCGCCGTCCTTGGCGAGGAGGCCATCAAAGGCTCGCCCGTCTACAAGTTCCTGGTCCCGATGGACAGGCTGCATCAGACCCTGGTGGTCTCCAAGGGTGCCATCGCGTCCCTCACCAAGATGGGCATTCCTTACGAGGACGTGTCCAGCGAGCGCATGTTCACCGAACAGGCCCTGGCATCCCCAGACTACGAGGTTAGCGCCTACCACGCCCTGGATCTCATCGAGAGTTACCAAGGCTGGCTTACTGGTGAGGTGCTCTATGCTGAGGCTCACTGCATCGCCACGAGGCTGAACGCCTGGATCGACATGGTGGTAGCGCCTATCCCAGACCGCTTCTCCGCTTTGATTGAGGCAGTGCCTTCCTATTGCGGTAACGCTGGAGGCTTCTGGATCAACCTTATCCTCGTGAATGGCCGGACCTCCCCAATAATTCATTAGAAATTCCTGAGGGGGGCAGCCGGACCTTCAGCCTGCGGGGTTTCTGCCCCGCTGCCCTCCCACGCTCTTTGTCTTTAAGCAAATCTTGTGAACCGGCGCGCAATTAGTGCCCCGGATCGGCGCGCAAAAGGGGCTCTGACGAACTTTCGATGATGAACTTACTAGGCTCAGGCTGTGTTGAGGATCCGAGCTTCGAGAATCCAGCTTTGCCCTCCCCCACATCTGGCGCTTCATCACATGGTGCGGGATCTATCGAGGAGATTCGGGTTTCGGCCAATGCTGGCACACCGGTCTCGATGGCGGTGGCGATGATGGTATCGGCCTTGCTACGGCGCGCAAGGCCCCTTTGAAGCTTTGCAGTTTTAGCATGGTGCTTGAGATGCAATCTGTGATTGCCGGTTACGTTACCTTCCCGCATGTTCGGTCTATGTTCAAACCTTGCCCCTTCAAACAAGCGGTACTGTAACCGGCAGGAAGCAACGTTCAACTTTTGTGCTGGGGACTGAATTCAGCAGTAAATAGGGGCAACAGGACCATGAACCTAGTTCCTCGTCCGATTTCGCTTGTCACACTGATCTTGCCGCCCATCAGCCCGGCGAGTTCCTTGGCGATCGGTAGTCCTAGCCCGCTCCCCTGAATGTTGCAGGAGTGACAGCCCTCGCTGCGATAGAACCAGTCGAAAATGGCTGCAAGGTCTTGATCCGGAATCCCGCAGCCGGTGTCGGCGATAGTGAACCGTAAGCTGTCAAACTCCCTAGCGATTGAGAGTGCTACTTCTCCCTCGGCAGTGAATTTCATGGCGTTGCCAAGCAGATTGGTCAGGATCTGCCTGATGCGCGGCAGATCACCATACAGCATTGTGTTTTTTGGAAGCTCGCAGGCGACCTTGAATTGGAGCGATTTATTGGCGGCAATAACTTCGAGAGGCTTGACGGCCGAAATGAGTTCGCCGAGAAGAACAGGTTGAATGTTGATGTCCATTGCCCCCCTTTCGATTTTTTCGAGATCAAGAATGTCATCTATCAAGGAGAGGAGGCAGCCCGCAGATGAGTGAATGAGCTCGGCATACTCTTTCTGCTGGCTGGTGAGTTCTGTTTGCAGGAGCAGTTCATTGAAGCCGATGATCCCAGTCATGGGCGTTCGCAGCTCGTGGCTTACATTGGCCAAAAACTGGCTCTTCGCCCGGGCTAACTCCTGGGCGGCCTCGGCCCGCTTGCTCTCGGTCAAGTTGGTGACAAGTGCCATGATGCTCGTGGGCCTGTCATTGCCGTCTTTTAAGAGCGAGACATATTTATTCACCCAGATAGGCTTGCCGCCCTTGCCAATATGCCGGCTTGAAATTTCGAAGGAGGGAATTCTTCCCGTAACGAGGGCTTCGATCTTCTCAAGAACAGCGCCGCGATCGCCGGGGTGCTGGAGGTCGGCAATGGTGAACTCCTTGAGTTCCTCTTCGGAATAGCCCAGCATGGAAGAAAAAGCGGGATTGCACGATTGCAAGCGTCCATTCATGGCAGAAATCGCGATGCCAGTTGCCGCATGCTCGAAAATGCCGCGAAAGCGTTCTTCGCCCTGGCGCAACGCCTCCTCTAGGGCCCGCTGATCGGTCACGTCGAGGCAGGAACCAATATAGCCAAGAAAGCTTCCGTCGCTTGCAAAGCGCTGAACGCCAATGTCGTTGACGATGCGCCACGCGCCGTCGGAGCGCTTGAGGCGATAATCCATGCGAAACGGCTCGCGCCGGTCAAAAGCAGTGTTATAGGTGGCAAGGCAGCGTTCAAAGTCCTCCGGATGCACACCCTCGGCCCAGCCGAATCCAAGTTCCTGCTCCATGGTGCGGCCAGTAAACTCAAGCCACGGCTTATTGAACCAGGTGCAGGCTTTGGTGCTGTCCGACATCCAGATAAGTATCGGCGCGACTTCTGCGATCTCGCGAAAGAGCGCTTCGCTCTCCCGCAGCGCTGTCATGGCTCTGCTGCGCTCAACCGCATCCCAGGTGCTATTAGCAACTTCCTGGACAAATTCGATTTCACGAGCGCTCAATTCGCCTACCGGCCTTTGTCGAACGCAAAGCCCAGCGCACCAGCGGCCATCCTTGATGACTCTGCCGTCATCGCTCACCTGGAAGAAGCCAGCCGCATCGGCTTTAAGTTTGTGTCCGGTGACTTCGGCGGCCTCGCCTATTATGCTGTCCGGTTTGCGGTCCTGGTGAGCTCTTAACAGCCTGATTAAAAGTGCTGTCTCCTGCTGGTAACCCATCTGGAACTTATCGATATGTGGTGGGAGATGATGTATTGCTCAGGTGCAAAAAAAAGCACTTCCACGAGCTTTTAACTCAACTTGGGCTTCTACCAGCCGCAATGATTATCCTAGGTTGGCAAACTGTAAACAATGCTCGTCAAAGTGATTCATATTGTTTGCGAACCGCATTGTGATCGCGGCGCTAGCCACGGGGTGATCCCAGCAAGCCCATCGCAAATCGCGGCTTCCCTAGTTCAACCGTTGCCAGCTGCCGCTTTGCACGGCTGGCGGGCGAGGCACGTCTGAGGGATCGGGGCATTCGCGGTCGCCGTTAAGTTCTATTGGCTGCGTGCAAAAAAGCCGCCGGTAATGAACTTCGATAAATAGGGGGTGTTTTCGCCTCTCGCAAGCCTTTATCCGGCAGACCGCGGCAAAGCCCTTAAAGCCCAAACTTCCCGCCCGACAGAGAATATCCATGCCAAACTACTCTTTTGCACGGCAAGACCTGCAGATCCTTGCTGTGGAACAAAATGTCTTTGAGCAAAAGCTGCTCTTGGCGGCGTTGCAGATAATCGGGTGCAATCCCGTCTTCGTAGCGTCGGGCCGGGAAGCAATCCGGAAGGTGCGGCGCGCGGGTTACGACCTGATCATCATGAGCAGCGGCCTGCCTGATTTGCAAACTCGCTTCGTGATCGAGACCATAAGGCGCCAGGACAGCTGGAAGCGAAAAGTGCCGATTATGCTGCTCGGTGACCAGGCTGCTCTGGGAGATTCCTCTGCCGAAGCTTTGGGCGCCGATGCCTATTTGAGCAAGCCTCTGCGGGTATCGCCGTTTCTCGCTGCCGTCCTACAGTTAGCATCGGCAGGCCGGTGGCTTCGCGAGCAGGGTAAGGCAGGCTGGAGCCTTATTGACTATCCGATAAGGGGAATTGAAGACTTGCGGGCGCCAGCAGCTGGAGCAGATTTTGAGGCGACGCAACTACGCCTGGGCCTCATGGGGGGACGTATTAACTATGCGATTTTAGGAAAAAGCGTAATGAGTTTCGGTACTTGGCAAGGCAATACAGGGGTAAGGCTACGCGGTCCCCTCTTCAAGAACGCCGTTTATTTCGCAACGGGAATCGGACCGTCAAACATTAAGTCCTTTTGGGGCAAGGACGCACCCTTTGGCGACAAGGGAGTCTTGTTAGCTGCCGGCGAAGGTCACGAGTTCGACAGCTTGTTTCGCCCAGGGCTTGTCCGCTATTCGGCCATCGCGGTGCCGGAACCCTTCTTCTACGAGGCCGCGCAAATATTGGCGCCAAAACTTCAACGCATCCGCGCTCCCACGGTCTTTCAGCCGTTACCAAGCTTCCGAATTTCTGTGACGAAGGCAATCCACAGGGCCGTGCAAGCAGTTCGAAATCTCAAGAAAAACGAAGGCGTTGTTTTCGATCCGAGTTCGCTCGAACTAAGCATTATTGCTCCGCTGATGGGCGCCCTGGACGAGGAGGGAGCCGTCCGGCCCATGGGCGGGGACAGATACATCATCTCACGCGTGGAAGAGCTTGCGCGATCGAATCAATTGAACATGTCTCTGCCCGGGTTGTGCCTTCAGCTAGGTGAATCGCCCGGCAGGCTGAGGCTGGCATTCCGCCGCGAACTTGGCACCAGTACAACCCATTATCTGACCATGTTCAAGTTATGCCGTTTGCGAGAGGATCTTAGCCGCGGTCAACCGGTGACGAGCGCCGCTTACAAACATGGCTTCCATGACCTTGGGCGCTTTGCCGGCCGCTATAAACATCTCTTTGGCGAATATCCCTCCGAGACGATCGCAGCTCGTGGAGCGTTCAGGCTCGGCAGGCGGGCCGGCGCGCCCCAAAAGGTCGACATTCTCCGCCGAGCACTTTCTTAGCAGAAAGGCCTATTGTGCTTCGGCCGCTCAGAGTCATGGGTGGAATACAGGAAGCGAGTTCAATGAGTCGGCTTAACCTTCGGCTGCTAACGAAGGCGAAATCTGCCGGTTTTAGCAAAGGCGACCCGTCAGCAGACATCGTTTGCGCTAGGCTTAGCTCTGGTAAGCTCCTGCGCCTAGCTGCATTTCAATATTTGATCACCATCCGGAGTTCAGTCTTGAAGTCGTAGACCGGATAATCCTTGATGATCGGTACGCCGATTTCGAGCGACAACAACACCTTATCATTCAGGTTGCGGCCAATGGCGAAATCAGCGGGCAGGAAGAGCCGTCCGGTCTGACCCGAGATCGGATCGCCATAATTGATGCGGATGTCGTTGCTGGGATAAAGGGTTAAGAACCACCCTTCTGGCAGGCTAATATTTAGCGTTGGAGCGATCTGCGGTTCCCTGATGGTGCGCTTTGTGGGGTTGCCGTCAAAACTGATTGCATAGCGCACGACCGGCACGAAATAGCTATCGGCGCCCCATTCGGTAATCGAGTAGCGCACGGCAAAGCCTGGCATAATCTGCCATTTGCCACTGCCTAAATCATCCTGAGCGGTAGGCGTCTCAAGCCTAGCGCCAAAACCAAACGCCCAGCGTTCGCTAAGTGTATGTATGAGAGCGGCTTGGAAAGTTGTATCCCCAAGGCCGAAGGCGTTCTCAAAGTTGGAAGGGTCTGGTGATGTGGTGGTCTTATTTAGGACTTCGGTCTGCGCAAGCCAGCCAAGCTTCCAGTCTTGGTCAAGCTGAATGCGGCCGGTCAGCTGGACGATGCCGAAGTCTCGATCGGTTCGAGTATCCGTCCCTGACAATTCACGGTCGCGAAGGCGCAGGGTGAGGCTGTTTTCCGGGCGGGTGTAGTCGTTGCCATTATTCGGGGCATCCGCTCCGGAATCAGAAACTTGGGGCGGATCTGAGTCTGAGCTTGTGCTTAGAGCGAACTGCGCAAGAATAGGCCGCGAGCTGACGATGAGGATGATTGAAATCGCCATCGAGCGACGCAGAGCTCGCGCCCAAAGGGGTGAATGTGCAAGGACGGTTTTTCGTAGGATCAGCCGCTTATAGACCTTCGGTGCTGGAGTTGGACGCGTAAGTTTTCCAGCAGCCAAGACCCTTTGCTGACGGGGGACAATCACTTGAAGGGCTTTTCTAACGCGTGCGCTGCAGAAATGGGCCGTCCTAAAGGAGGCAACAGCCGGCTTGGAGATACAAAGCCTGCGGAGCAGAGGAAACGTAATCGCTCCGAACTGTCCTAAGCGGCCCGAACGAAGATTACGCTCTCGCTTGGGCAGAGACCGACTCTGGCGCCGTCTCATTGCCGTTCCCCGTTGCTTGCTAAAAGCAAAGTGGCATGATTCCCATTTTGCAAGAAATAGTGGCGAAGACACAGAATTAGTAAAAACGTTACGTACTTAAACTTATATATGAAACTTGACGGTCTAAACTTTGATGAAAGGATTGCAGAAATAGTTTGTCTAAAGCTTTGCACGACATTGCAATATATCCAAGAGGAAAGTCATACAAAAATTTGTGCTGTGGGTTGTCCCGGTCGACAATGGCGGCAGGGCAAGTAGCCGGTACGGGTAAATTTTGATGCAAACATTTCTTAGCAAACCAACGGACGAGCCAGCTCAGAGAGCTGGTTACTCCGTTGGCAAGAGATTTCTGAAGCATTTGCACTGCGCTGGTACATCAAACTCAGACATAGGGCTCTTTTCTGGAAATGCCTCTTATTGGAGGATTAGCCGCCCTCCCCGCCGGCATCAGCCGATGGTGCGAAACGGCGGGTTTACTTTTCCACCAGTTTATAATTTTCGGTCGCGATGGACCAAAATCGGTCGTGCCCTATTTACTGCACAAAGCGTGAGCACAGCCTGAATAGTTACAGATAATCGGGAAAAATACTAGAATGTAGAGCTTTAGCCTATATGTAATTAGCGTCACTCTTACCTTATTGCTATCCAACATCTATCGTATACTTATAATGCCAAGAAAAAGCCTTAGTTTTGTCCGAAACTCTCCGCAAGCTTGGCCAAGATAGTAAACGCTAACGGCGCGGGCTGCGCTGCGAAATGGACATTTATGCTGCCAGAAGAAAACAGGATAGGATATCATCGGAGGCGTTATTGAAAGCCGAGATCACACTCCTACACCCTGTACGTAAAGGCAAAGGCCCAACCGCTTACAGTAACTGCAGGGCATCCGAAGAAGTTATTATCTCTGCATTCAACGGGCTCGCGGCGCACGTCGCGATATTGGACGCGAATGGTTATATCGTTTGCGTAAATACGACATGGCGGCGGTTCGCTGTCCGAAATGGCTCTTACGATCCGAAAGGTAATATTGGCGACAATTACATAGATGTTTGCCGCCGGGCGGCTGCGGCCGGTGACAAACTTGCGGCCGAGGCTATCGAAGGCATTTCGGCGGTTATAGCTAGAACATCCCCACGTTTCGCTCAACGCTATCCATGCCACGGACCTGACGGCGAGCGCTGGTTTCTCATGACGGTAACTCCGGTTGAGACGGGAACCGGTACCATCATCGCCCACGACGATGTAACGCAGCTCATTCGCGCCGAAAATGCGAGCGCTGCGTCGGAGCGGAAGCTGAGGCTCAGTCTCGATGCCGTTCAGATGGGTACTTTTGAGATCAACCTGCAAAAAGAAGAAATTGTCTTCGACCTCCAGCAAGCGAAACTCTTGAAGCTTCCGGCCAGTACCCGCCGGTTGACCCTCAGCGAACTGGACTCGATGGTATTGGATCGTGACGCGAGACCTTTGAAGGAGCGAATTACAGCCGCCGGGGAACGATATTCGGACGAAGTGCGGATGCGATTGCCGGATTGTAGCGAGCGATGGCTCTCCTTTACGATCGCTCCAAATCCACCCGTCTGGCTAAATCCAGGATACTATTTCGGAATTTGCTTCGATGTAACCGAACGCAAGCTTGAGGAAAAAAACCGCCTTTTATCTCAGGAGGTCCGGCATCGCGCGAAGAATATGCTCTCCGTTGTGCTCGCCATCGCGCGTCAAACACCTTCTGGAGGTGTTCCTTCGACATTTGTAGAGAAATTTGAACAGCGCATCGCCGGGCTTGTAGCGAGCCTCGACCTGCTTACGAACGGGAAGGAATTAAGCGTTTCCGCGCTTATACAGGCGCAGCTTGTCTCTTTCACCAATTCGTTCGCGGACCAGATCACCTTTAAAGGTCCAGGCCTCATGATGCACGCGGCCTGTGTGCAAGCTCTTGGCATGGCTTTGCATGAGCTTGCGACCAATTCCGTGAAATATGGTGCACTTTCCAGAAGCGGCGGCCGCATTTCAATTCAGTGGGACATTCGAGACGATGGCCATGGCAAGCAGTTTCATATGCTATGGTCCGAACATGGAGGGCCCGAAATCGAAGCACCGGCCAGCCGAGGCTTCGGCTATACTGTGATGGTGAGCGCCCTCGAGTCCTCCGTAGCTGGCAAGGTTCAGCTCAGATATCCGAGTTCGGGGCTCGTTTGGGAACTCACTGCTCCTCTCGAGGAGATCATGGTGCTACCCAGCCAATAGGCTTTCAGGAATTCTCCTCAGAGATCCCCCCGGGATAAGGGCGGGCTTCGACCTACCCGGTCATTCAGCAAATGGTAAAATATTTTTCTCCGAGGCATCATCGCTGTGGATAATAATGCGCGACTTTCCCTCCGCGCATGGGCCCTTCGTGTTCTCCGCGATCAGGCAAGGAGGCTGCCATCCATGACCTCTGCGGCGGGGCATTGAAGCCGCCAAACGAGCCCCGTTGATGCGTAGTCAAGCTCAACTTGTGCATCAAGGCTTTCCTTCGCAACCCGGCGAAGGACGGTCGAGCCGAAGCCGGCCTGGGACGGCGCCGTGACAGCTGGCCCGCCACGCTCGCGCCAGCTGATCACGAAGGTTTTGGCGCCGCCCTCCTTGGGCTCAAGGCTCCAACTCACCTCAACGCAGCCGCTATCATCCGAGAGCGCGCCGTACTTGCCCGCATTGGTGGCAAGCTCGTGAAGCGCCACGCCGATGGTCTGGGCCGCCGATGCAGAGACAAGAAGGGGTGGTCCGCGCAGCTCAATACGCTTATCAACGAGGTCTTTGAAATGCCCAAGCTGAGACCGAGCCAGCTCATGGAGATCAACGCCTCTCCACTCGTTCTTGATAAGCAGGTCCTGGCTCGCAGCCAGCGCTTGGATACGCTCGGCGAAGCGCTTGATGAAGTCATCGGGATCTGCCGCAATCGTCTGCCGGGCAATCGCCTGCACAACGGCGAGCATGTTCTTAGAGCGGTGATTTACCTCGCGCAGGAGGAGATTGACCTGCATCTCATGCCGCTCGCGCTCGTTGATATCCACATAGGCGGCGGCGAGCTTTGCATTTGTTTCCTCCAGGGCCTGCGCTTGCTTGATGCGACGCGAAATCTCCCGGCCGAGTATGATCGTCAGGGCGAGGAGAAAACCGGCTGAAAGGACGCCAAGTGCTAGCAAGCGCATGGCTTGCCGGTTTGCTGCTGCCAAGGCCTCTTCTTTTCCCAGTCCCACAAGGGCAATAACCGGAAAATTGGGAAGCCTCCGCCAAGCATAAACGCGCTCAATGCCGTCGAGCGCACTCATTGCGATAAAGGTCCCGGCTGAGCCCGATTTCATCTCAGCAAGCGGCTCTGGGTTGACGGTCAAAGCTCCGATCACCGAGGGGTCGAGCCCGCGCGGAAGCGTGTAGCCCCACATAGCTTTGCCGTTCTCGCTTACGAGGAGAAGAGCCCCGCTCATCCCGAGATCGACGCGGCGATACAAGGCCGTTCCACGCTCGGGATCGAGCAAGAAGAGCACCACGCCTGCAAAGCCGCCATCTTTGCTTTCAAGCCGTTGTGTGGCTGGAATGATGGCGCGGCCTGGCAAGAGTCCAGATTGGGGCCCGCCCAGGCGGAGGCCAATTGCCGCGCTATCCCTGGTAAGGCGAAAAAAATCGAAATCCGAAAAATTGCCAGGCACGGAAGCGATGTCACCAGATGTGGACCGCAGGCTTCCGTCAGGTCCAATCACCGCGATGCTGGTAAGCGCAGCGGCATATTTCTCAACTTCCTGTTTCAGCTCCGAGAGGTAGGACACGTCTCCCTGGGTTTCGACGCGCCGCTTGACGAGTTCCGCTGCCAACGCCACGGCATCTAGGGTTCCCTCCGCATCTTTCTGCAACGCCGTCGCAAGATAGGACACATGAAGCCGTGCCGTATGATAAGCATCCTGCCTAGCCCTTTGAATGGACAAAGCCAAAAGCGAGGTAATCGCCAGCAGGATCAGGCTCGTAACAATAGCGATCCAGTAGTTCAGGCTCCATTTTTTTGGAGCGCCGATGATATCGGGTATCCGCATCTCATGCGATACTCTATGCCCAATATTAATGGAGGGTGAAAGGGAACGTACATGTGGCGGGCACAAAAGAACGAACCGCAGCGCGGAGATCGCATTATGCCAGCACGCGGTGACCTCGATCCTGGAGACATACGCCTGTTGCTGCCCTATCTGACCATCGTCGATAAGGTTGATGACCGGCATCGTTACCGCCTCGTTGGCAGCGCCGTGGCGCAGCAACTGGGGCGGGACATGACTGGGCAGATTGTCGGGTCTTACATCGCCGCTTCTTCTGCCGATGCGTTGCGCGCGGTCAGTGAACGGGTTTTCGCTACCGGCCATCCTGTCTTTGCCATAGCCGAGTTCAAGACCGAGTCCGGTGCCGTCCACACTATGTCGCAGCTCCTGTTGCCGCTCTCGGATGACGGTACGGAAGTAAAAATGACGGTATGGCCTATGCCATCGGACATATTTCGGGGTGTCATATCAATCCAGCCGTAACTTTTGGCCTCGCCGCCGGGCAGCGATTCCCGATCGCGGAAATCCCTCCCTATGTTGCTGCGCAGGTCGTAGGGGCCATCGTCGCCGCGGGTGTTCTCTATGTCATCGCCACCGGGGCGCCGGGCCAAAGGTTTTGCCGCAAACGGCTATGGTGAACACTCTCCCGGACATTATTCGCTGCTGGCCGGCGCCGTTACAGAAGCCGTGCTCACCATGATGTTCCTTTTCGTCATCATGGGCGCAACGCATGGAAAGGCTCCTGCTGGCTTTGCGCCTCTTGCCATCGGTCTTGCTTTGACGCTGGTTCATCTCGTTGGCATTCCGGTTACGAACATGTCGGTCAATCCGGCGTGCAGCACAGCGCCTGCGCTTTTCGTGGGAGGCTGGGCGCTTGGCCAATTGTGGCTTTTTTGGCTGGCCCCAATTGTTGGGGGGATTATTGGGGGAGTGCTGTACCGCTTTGTGAGCGAAGAAGAGCAGCCAGAGGTGACGGGTGTGGAGCAGGTGCGGCCGCCATGCTTGGCAGCTTTTGAAATACCGAAACAGACCGTTATTCCTTCTCAGCCAAGCACCACCGGCATGATGGTGCAGCTCAAGAGCTCATCCGGTTTTCAGGCCAAGGCCTCGCACGCTGTTGCGCATATTGAAACGGTTCACGCGACCAATGAAACTTGTCAGCCAATTGCCCGAAGGTATGATTTTCCACTATACTTAATGATACGCCCATCTAAGTTAAATATTCTCGATCCAACAGACGATTATTTGTTTTCTCTATTTTGCTTGATCATCGGTAGATTAATCAGACATTCACCTTGACTTGGCTTTTAATGCGACGGGTGACTTATTGTATTGAACCAGCCCGCAATCGAATCTTAAACTGTGCGAAGGGTTGGGGCCGATCAAGGAAAGGGGTATGCCATGAAACTTCTCATACTCGCCTTATTCGCACCAGCGGCGATATTCGCGGCTGCAATAACTGAAGCTTCAGCTGCAACTTCAGCTAGCAATACAGGCATTGCCAAGCAAAGCGGGGTCAGCACTGAAGTTGCCTACCGGAGAGGAGGGCGAGGGGCTGCGGTTAGGGGCCGCGCCGGCATCTATCGTGGCCGCACCGTTGTTGCCGGGCGCCGGGGCGTTTATGGTGGCCGTGCGATCTACGCGAGAAGAGGCGGCGCGTATGTAGGCGGTCCTTATTATGCCCGAAAGGCTTACAGGGCCAATCCCTACTATTATCACGGCGGATATCACCCCTACTATCATCACCGCGGATATTATGCTCGTGGGGTCGCTTATGGGCACCGCGGATTCTATGCCGGCCGTGCTGGCTATCGCGGCAGTGCCTTCGTGGCAGGCCGCAGGGGCGTTGCCGGCGGGAGACGCTACGCTGGACGCGTTGGTGGAATGAGAGGCGGAATAAGGCGCCGTTAGAAGTTGCCGCCTCTGCGGTGGGGCGGCGCTCCTTCTACTTCCCGGCAAGAGCAAGAATGCAACGGAGGAAGTTGTGTCTGATACATCGAGGCAAGACTGGACGAAACCCGCAGCTGCGGCGATCCCGAAGGGCGGATACTTCGAGGACAAAGTGGAGCAGGGCAGATACGGCCCCATCTTCCCAAAGTCGCCTGCATGCTACGGCTTTTCCATAATCGCTAAAATCATCCCGGGCCGGGAATCGGCCTTCTATGAGTATGCTCAGAAACTTGAGAAGGCGGTGGCAGAGCAGCCCGACTGCCTGGCCGTACTCAAGCTGCATTACCTCCGCTGGAATCTCTTCACGATCGAGGGGAAGACCTACTTCCAGTACATGGGCATATTCGACACCGACTTCGACAAGTACACCGAGGACGCCGTCTCCCTTTTCTCTAAGTATGGCATCAGCACTGTTTTCGAAAATCTTGACGGCTTTCCTAAAGACTGGAAGACGAATACTCCAGCGTTCATTAAGTTCGTTCGTGATCACCATTGCCCCAGCTTTCTGGAATACGGCGAGTATCCCTTCGCGAGCGCCGACGAGATCAAGAAGGCGCTGAAGCTCAAGGCGGCTTTCTCAAGCATGCTCGACCAGATGCAATGACGCAGCGACAGCTTCGCGGAGTTGGGACCTCGGAAAATTAGCGAAACTCCTCTTCGCCAGAGTCTTTCTCTGTTTGCACTTCAAGCGAAAAACGGGAGTGGACGGAAATGAGCACAAAAGAGCCACTGGGAACCCTGCACCAGTACATCGATGGCTTCAACAAAGGCGACGTGAAGGTGATCGCGGCGACTTTCGCTGTCCCGGGCTCAATCCTTGACGGAATGGCGCCACACGTGTGGCAGGGGCCCACTGCCACGCAAGACTGGTACAGAGACGTGCTTGTTGAGGGTGAGCAACATGGTGCTTCAGATTATTTCGTAACTCTGGGCCAGCCATTGCACAACAACGTCACTGGTGACAGCGCGTATCTGGTCGTCCCCGCGACCATGACCTTCAAAATGCACGGCAAGCCGGTTACGCAATCAGGCGCGGTTCTTACGGTAGCGCTTCGCAAACTCAGCGAAGGGTGGCGCATAGCGGCCTGGGCGTGGGCAAAAGGCACTCCTCGATAACGATATGCAGTGTGCCGGACGGATCATTAAGGGAGAGGAAGCCGCGGCTTTAGTGGAGGAGACACTATCGTCCTCAGTAAAATGCCACACGCTTGGTTGGGGATCTCATGCTTGAGCTTGACGACATTCAACACATCCTCCTCACGCGCGCGCCGGCGCTCACCGGACGATACGAATTTCTTTCTTATCGTAATGCCAAGGGCGGACGGGCATGGCTTTCCGCCATTGCAGACAAGGTGCAGTCGGCCATGGCGATGCAGACTTATGTCGACAAGGAGAAACGTTGGGTCACGGTCGCCTTCACCTGGAATGGTCTGCGCGCATTGGGTGTCGATGAGGCATCCCTTGCAACATTCCCGGAAGAGTTCAGGCAGGGCATGGTTACCCGCGCGGAAATGCTCGGCGACACCGGCACAAATCACCCCAAACGTTGGGTAGGCGGCCTTGCCAGCCAGGATCTTCACGCTATCGTCATCCTATTCGCCCGCGACGCGGCTCAGCGCGCACGCTCCCAGGCCGAACATGAGAAGCTCATCGCCCTGTGCCGCGGCGTTGAGGTGCTTTCGACGCTCGATCTGGAGGCGACGCCGTTTGACCATGCGGCCGACCATTTCGGCTATCGCGACCGGCTTTCGCAGCCGGTATTGGAGGGCACTGATGAGGTGCCGGCGCCCGGATCCGGCCCCCCGCTGAAACCCGGCGAATTCATCCTCGGTTATCCGGACGAGGATGGACCGCCAGCCAACCTTCCGCAACCGGAAATATTGTCTCGCAACGGTAGCTATATGGCGTATCGCCGCTTAGAGGAGCATGTCGGCAAGTTCCGCGATTTCCTGCGCGAGCACGGCAAAACACCCGAAGAACAGGAACTGATCGCAGCAAAACTGATGGGCCGCTGGCGCAGCGGCGCCCCCCTCGCGCTGGCGCCTAACAAGGACGATCCAGCGCTCGGCGCCGATCCGCAACGAAACAACAATTTCAACTACAAGCAGACGGACCCGCATGGCTATGCGGTGCCACTCGGCTCGCATGCTCGCCGCATGAATCCGCGCGACACCGCGCACAATATGAACCGGCGGCGGATGATCCGACGCGGAGCCACGTACGGCCCGTTCTTGCCGGAAGATAAGCCGGAGGACGGTGCGGAGCGGGGCATCGCTGCTTTTGTGATCTGCGCTAGCCTCATTCGGCAATTCGAATTTGCTCAGAACGTTTGGGCGAACGACCGTAACTTTCACGAGTTGGGCAACGAACGAGATCCCATAATCGGCAACCACGACGGCACGTTCGAATTCAAGATTCCCCAGCGGCCGATTCGCAAGAAAATCACCGGCCTGCCAGCCTTCACCACCGTGAAAGGGGGCGCCTACTTCTTCCTCCCCGGCCTCAAGGCGCTTCGATACCTCTCGTTACTTTCGTGAGTTGCGCCGAGCTTGGGCCGGGATCAGACAGAGACAGAGGACAGCCATGAGCAAACTGCCGCCAGCACGCACTTACAACCAAAGCCACATCCCTCGCAAATACACGCCGGGCAAACGCCGCCTGAGCATCTACTGGACGTGGAGCTATCCCTGGGAGTCCCAGCGTGACCCCGCGGCCATGGAGAACCGCTTCTCTACGATCACCGAAGTCCGCAACGTTCTATGGCCAAATTATGAGACACCGGAATACAGCGCGGCGCAATTTCTTCAGGGCATCGCGGGCACGCTGGAACTGTTTCACCGCTCCACTCTCAGCTTCCAAGAGATTGCTGGAGAAGTCACCGGCCATCCGGTTGCCGTGTTCCAGCGCATTGACCAGGCGGGCTATAAACTGCCGATTGACGAACGAATTCTAGCCGACACTGACACACTCTTGGTGTTCGGGCTCGACCATCTTCTTTCCGAGCAAGAGGCTGCGCCGGACGAGATCGCGGCCATTCGAGAGTGGCTTAAGAGGGAAGACACATGCCTGTTGCTTGCGCCGCACCATGATGTCGGCTTCACCGAAGACCTTGAACAGCGTCAGATGGAATACCTCCACCATGGGGACGCACTCGTTCCGCGCCAGCAGCGCTTCGGGCAATATACCCGCTCGCTGATGAAGGCGTTCGATGTGCCGGTCCACAATCTTTGGGGACTGCGTCCGGCGCTTGTCAAAGGCACGAAGAACATTGCCCCGCTCACCACTTTCCGCGACATTGATGAATTGGGCCTGCTCAGGGACGTCCCGACGCTGAACTTCCATCCGCACTTACCACACTACGAAATCACCGATCAGAACGGGAAGTCGATTCAGTTACTGGCGTGCCAGCCGATCGATCGCGACCGGCCGCATCCCTTTACCGCAGCGGGCAACACCGAGTTCAACTGCCTGCTTCGGATGCCATCGAATCAGCAGCGTGCAGGCGACATCGTGCTTGTCGACTCCACGAACTTCACCACACTCTTCGGTGGCACCGATAGTCTGCAGAACTTCTGGCGGAACCTCGCTTTAATGAGATGAAAGCCATCATCAATGGGAGCGAACAACTTTCAAAACGTAATTGATGCGGCGATTGGATCGTTAGCGAAGCCAGAATTTTCCTGAGAGGGCGATAGAATGCTGATGGACTTGTTGAGCAAGGCTGCAACTATCGCGATGTTGAGTTTTGTTGTTTCGAGCATGTTAGCGATGGGTACAGGTCTTACCGTCACTCAGATCATCAACCCCCTGCGCAATACGCGGCTGCTCGTACTTGCTTTGCTTGCCAATTTCATCTTGATGCCCCTTGCCGCCTTCATCCTGGCAAAAGTGCTTTGGCTCGACGAATCGTTCGGAATTGGACTGTTGCTCCTCGGCTGCGCCGCCGGCGCCCCATTTTTGCCGAAGCTGGCCGAAGTAGCCAAGGGAAACCTCGCCTTTGCTGTTGGCGAGATGGTGCTGCTTATGGTTGTCACGGTGGGTTATCTGCCTATCGTTCTGCCGCTGCTGCTCGAGGGCATCACAGTTGATCCGGGAAGGATTGCTCGCTCCCTCGTACTGCTTATGCTGCTTCCACTTGCTGCCGGGCTAGCCCTGAAGGCGCACCGCGATGGTATGGCTGCGCGAGCAAAACCCACGCTCGATTGGATTTCTAACATCAGTCTCGTCCTGCTGGTGCTGTTGATCAGCGCCGCAAACATCGACAAGGTTCTCGATGTCTTCGGCACCCGTGGGATCCTTGCTGGCCTCTTATTTGTTGCTCTTGGTTTTGCGATTGGGTGGGTGCTTGGAGGACCGGGGAACGATACAAGGCGAGTTTTGGCCCTGGGGACCGCGCAACGCAACATCGCCGCTGCGCTGGTGGTCGGAAGTCAAAGCTTCAGCGATGCGAAAGTTGTGGTCATGGTGATTGTGGTCGCGATTGTCGGATTGATTATCCTCCTGCCGCTTTCTCGCGCCTTGGCCAATCGTTGAGTCATGCCGCCTGCAAGGGGTGCCTATGAGCCAGCCCGCTGTAACCACCGCCCCACCCCCCATCCTCCGTCGCGCATTCGATTGGTGGCTCGCGCAGGTGAAGCACGCACTGCCGCCGACGATCTTCTTCTTCGTTGGCTTCAACCTGATCTTATTGACCAAGCGTCTGATCCTGGAGGAGCACGGCATCGCGTTTAGCGGTTTTTTCGCCGCAACGGTGGCAGCCTTATTAGTGGGCAAGGCAGTTCTGGTAACCGACAAGCTGTCCTTCATGCGTCGCTTCGATGGAGCACCTCTAATACAGCCCATCCTGTTCAAGAGTTCTATCTACTGGGTGTGCGTGCTAATCGTACGGCTCGCCGAGCGGCTGGTCCATTTCGTAGCCGGCGGCGGTGCGATCAGTGAGTTCTCAGCTTACTTGGTTGAGCATTTTTTCTGGTCGCGCTTCTTGTCGATACAGATATGGCTGATGTTGCTCTTGCTGGTGTACGTGACCTTACACGAACTCAACATGCTGTTCGGCGATGGTGAACTGTATCGGTTATTCTTCCTATGGCGTTCCTCCAAAGCCAAACTTACCCGCCGTCAGCGCATTCGCCTGCTCACCAGGCTCAACCGGCTGACGGAGACGAACCCGATCGCGGCCTTCAGCGAGCTGGGGTCGCCTGTGCATGCTGAGCTGGTCCACATCCTGCGGCAACTCGCTTCGCCGCCCGTCACGTCCTGAGCTTCCAAACGGCTAAGCTTCCTACCCAGATCACGGGTTCGAGATCGGAGTCCGCGTCGCGGGCCAACGCGTGAAGTTCTTTCGCATCCTTGGCGCTCCAAGGTAAAAGCAACCGGACGGCGGAGGGAATGACGACTGCGGGGTCAAGGGCGGTCTTCACAGGTATGGACATGGCGGCGCCAGAGAAGCGTTTGCCGGGTAGCAGCCGAGGCTTAAGGAGACCGTGGGGCAGGGATCCGCAGTTGCCTTTGGAAGTCTCTGGCTGTCGAACAATCCCGGCTGTCGAGCATGGGCGAGCTGCTAGCTCTGGCACTGATGTCCTGGACGGGCCGATTTTGTTGTAAAAGTAGGCCTTGAGCCAGGGATGGCCGCCTCGCGGCTTTTTTGACAAGCGATTCCTGCCGCTTGCTCCGGGTGGAGCGGCGGCGTCAACGCTTCGAACTGAGACGCTCGACGCAACCAGGACGCACCTTCACGCTTACGCAACGCACTCCGCTAGCCTATCCGGCGGCGGATGCACGGCAAGCTTTGCGAGGCGCCGTAAATTCTGCGCGATGGCCGCGAGCGTGAACTCGAACTGGGCGCCGTTTGGTCCGCGCAATCTTAGGCGGCCAAGCTGCAAGATTTGCTTCAGATGGGCGAACAGCATCTCGACTTTCTTGCGATCGCGGCGCGTTCGCTTGTATGCCTCGGTCGCAGTGATCGCGCGGGCGGCATCGCGAGCAGGTTCATAAATGCTGCGCGGCACCTTGCGTTGAGGGGTTTTCGGGCAGCATTTGGGTTTCAGTGGACAACCGCGGCAGTCGTAAACGCTGGAGAGATAAGCCAGCATGTCATCGTCGCGGACCCGGCCTGTCGTTGTCAGATCGCAGCCGGCTGGGCAGACATAGGAATTGCGGGCAGCATCATAGAGGAAGTCTTCACGGCTGAAGGTCCCATCCTCCCGTTTAGACTTGTCGATGACGGGAATGTGCGGCGCGATATCCTTCGTATTGACAAGCCAATCGAGGTTCGGTGCCGCCCCATAGGCCGTATCGGCTGCAAGCCAATCGGGCTTGATACCGAAACAGTCCTCCGTGCGTTCGATCATCGTCTGCGACGCGCCAACCTCGGCTTGGCGGATGGCGCGCGAGGCTTCGACGTCCATGATGATGCCGAACTTCACGTCGATGAGATAGTTATCGGCGTAAGCAAAGAAGGCGGCGTTCCTAAGCGCGCCGGTCCATTGCGCGGCCGGGTCCGAAGGCGAGATGAATTTCGGCGTCACCTCGCTAGCTGCGCCGTAGGCCGGATCGTCGAGGGTCGCCAGATACTCCTTGACCGCCCGGCGGGCTGTTTCCGGATCGATGTCCTTGTTCCATTCACCGCCTGGGATCGAACGGCACTTGTTGGCGTCAGCCTGGATCAGGCTGGCATCGACGGCGAAACCCTCGCCACCCACAAGACCTGCCGCGATGCACGCCGCCACCACACGTTCGAAAACTTGCCGGAAGATATCGCTATCCCGGAAGCGTTCGTTGCGGGCGCGCGAGAAGGCTGAGTGATCGGGCAGCCTGTCCTCAATGCTCAAGCCGCAAAACCATCGATAGGCCAGATTGACCTGTACCTCGCGGCATAATGCGCGCTCGGAGCGGATGGCGAACACGTAGCCAACCATGAGCATCCGAATCATGAGAACCGGATCGATCGACGGCCTGCCGGTCGCAGAATAATGCGAAGCAAGCTCATCATGGACCCAGGAAAGATCGAGCACTGCACCAATCTTGCGGACCAGATGATCGTCCGGAACGGCTTCATCCAGATTGAACGAATAGAATAGCTGCTCTTGATCCTGCTTAAGCCGTCCCATCATAGCCCGCACTCCAGCAGTTCCCGTCAACTAACGGAATCACTGTTCGGCGCAGCAAGCAAAGGGACTTTTACAACAAAATCGGCCAGTAGCGGTACTGGCTGAACGCTAATTATCCATAATAGCCAGGTCCGGTTAAGGGCGGCATCGCCACCCGGTAGGTCGCGGCCAATTGGCTCATATCGGTCGGCGAGGTGAAGCCGGGGACTCTGGGAAAGGTCGAAGCCCGGTCCACAAATTGACCGGCCGCCGGCACATCCGAAATGGAGGCAGCTTCTGCAGCCCATCCGATCAGAAGTTTCAAGTCATCGACAATAATTGACCGCGAATCTGATGGCAGAGCCGTGAAAAAAGTCAGTCTCTCGTCGTTCGCAGACAGAGCGGCCTGTCGTGGCGCACGGCCCATCAATGATCCGATCGCCCCTAGAAATAGCGACACCAGCTGTTTAGGTGTACCTGGCAAAAAAAACCGCTCCAAGGGATTGAGGGAGCGGTTTTCATCGGTATCTGCTGCAGCTGAAGACACCTGATGGCCATACAACGCATGGGCGCCGGGATTATTCCCGGCAAAAGCCATCTCGCCATCGCTATCGCCAGGGCCTGCATCCGCGGCGGCGCCAGAGGGCGCTTCTACAATGTGGTCGATCTCGTCAACCGGCTCGATAGCGAGGCGAGGGCTAGCCGGCAGGGGCGCATGGCCGATTATCTGTCACGCCTCGACTTCGTGATCCTTGATGAGCTTGGCTATCTGCCCTTTGCGCAGGCGGGCGGGCAGCTCCTCTTCCATCTGGTGAGCCGTCTTTACGAGCGGACCTCGCCATGATGGCTGTCATCACGGATCCAGCAAAAATAGAACTCAAGGAAGCCGTCCACATCGAATGCGAAGCGCCAAATACGGAGCTTCTCCTCCTAGATTGGCTGAACGCGATCATCTTCGAAATGGCGACGCGAGGGATGATCTTTGGCGAATTCAAGGTCAGCATCGATGGTGCTCATAGGCTTCACGGCATCGCCAAGGGTGAGGCTCTTTCGGTGGAGCGGCATAGCCCCGCCGTCGAGATCAAAGGCGCAACCTTAACGGAACTTGCTGTCGCCGAGGACAGGCCCGGGGAGTGGCGGGCGCAATGCGTGGTGGACGTGTAGCTAAGAAAGCTGAAATTATGGACGTCTCACAGATGGAAAAGTTGTCCGGGACTGCGTGGCAGATCCCGGCGCATGGCCCGATGCGTGTCCCAGCCATCATTTATGGCGGCGAGAGCCTTGTCCGGGACATGGACGAAAAGGTTTCAGAACAGCTAAGGAACGTCGCTGCCCTTCCTGGGATCGTTCGCGCCGCCTATGCCATGCCCGATGCCCATTGGGGCTATGGCTTCCCCGTTGGCGGGGTGGCAGCCTTCGACGCCGATGAGGGAGGCGTGATTCGGCGGGCGGCGTTGGGTTCGACGTCTCCTGCGGTGTTCGCGCTCATCTAACCCACCTGACCCGCGACAAGGTGATCTCTGTTGCCGAAGGACCGGATGGCGCGATGAAGCTCATTGGGCTCGTTGCACTGAGCGATCCGCCCCGTAATGGTGCCAAGATCTGTATCGAAATGCTGCGTGAGCTTGGTGTCCCGGTCGTGATGGTGACGGGTGATGCGCCCGCCACTGCTGCTGTGGTCGCTCGCGCCGTTGGACTCGAAGGCCGCATCTGCCCTTCCGGCTCTATTCCGGGAGAAGTGAACCCGGAAGACTTCTCCGTTTATGCGGGGGTTCTTCCCGAGGACAAATTCAATCTTGTCAAGGCGTTCCAGAAGGCTGGATACATCGTGGGCACGTGTGGCGACGGAGCCAACGATGCGCCTGCCCTGCGGCAGGCGCAAGCCGGCATCGCCGTCTCGACGGCGACCGATGTTGCGAAGTCGGCAGCCGAAATTGTGCTTACGCAGCCGTGGCTTATGGGAATCCTTGCCGCCGTTACCGAGGGCCGGATCATCTTTCAGCGCATCCTCACCTACACGCTCCGCTCAATCGTCCACAAAGTGCGGCAGGTTCTTTTCCTGACCGCAGGCCTTTTCATGACTGGGCATGCTATCCTGACGCCGCTCTTGATGGTCCTACTGATGATCACCGGCGACTTCCTTGCGATGTCCTACCCTACCGGGACACCGTTCAGCCGGGAGGGAAGCGGCCTGAGGAGCCGCGCATCCAACCCAGGTGGCCGGGCAAGGAACCAAACGTTGATCGGCATCAATGCTGTGCTAACGGGCACCATGTCATGACTTACACAAATCGAGGCTCCGGCCGGTGGTGACCATGCTCAGGCACTTCTTCCTTGCGCGGCTTTTGCGCTCTCCTGCCTCGCAGCCGCGAAGACCTTGATCGCGCGTGAAGGGAGGGGCAGGCCGATGACCATGCGCCCAAGCAAAGCCACTGAACCTCAACCTCTTGGACGGGTCATCGCTGTCCGTGGTTCAGTTGTTGACGTGAGCTTTCATGAAGGCGGCTTGCCCGATGTGGAGGAAGCCATTGCCATTAAAGCCGATAATGTCCGTGAACTCATGGCTGAGGTGCAGCAGCATCTCGGCCCCACGACTATTCGTGCTGTCGCGCTCGAAAATACATCAGGCCTTCAACGCGGTGCCAAGGCTTGGGCTACCGGCGCGCCAATTCGTGTCCCCGTCGGCGACGCTGTTCTCGGACGGCTTTTCAACGCAATCGGCGAGCCAGCAGATCGAGGACCGCCCCTTCCAGTGGATGTAGAGCGGCGGCCCATACATGCGGCAGCGCCTTCGCTCGACCGCCTCAGGGCTGAACTTCAAGTTTTCAATACTGGCATCAAAGTGATTGATCTCCTTTCACCGCTCGTAAAGGGAGGCAAGGCCGCTATGTTCGGTGGCGCCGGCGTTGGCAAGACCGTGCTTATTATGGAATTGATCCGCACCACGGTCGAGAAGCACTCCGGGATCTCGGTATTCGCTGGAATTGGCGAGCGCTCCCGGGAGGGACATGAACTTCTGCTCGAACTGACGCGCTCCGGAGTGCTTGCGCAGACCGCTCTCGTCTTCGGGCAGATGAATGAACCGCCGGGTGCCCGTTGGCGCGCCGGTTTGACAGCCCTTACGATCGCGGAATATTTCCGCGACCAGTCACATGAGAATGTGCTGCTCTTGATCGATAACGTCTATCGCCTGGTTCAAGCGGGCGGTGAAGTATCGGGCCTTCTTGGCCGCTTGCCTTCCCGCGTTGGTTATCAGCCGACGCTTGCGAGCGAGATCGCCGAACTCGAGGAACGGATAGCCTCGGTTGCCGGGACAGCCATCACATCAATTCAAGCCGTTTATGTGCCGGCAGACGACTTCACGGACCCGGCCGTTGCCGAAATTTTCAGCCACCTTGATTCCTCCATCGTTTTATCCCGCGACATGGCAAGCGAGGGAATGTATCCCGCGGTGGATCCTCTTGCGTCGTCTTCGAACCTGCTTGACCCCCGCCTTGTGGGGGAGGCCCATTACCGCATCGCGCAGGATGTTCGCAAAACCGTCGCTCACTATCGCGACCTCCAGGAAATCATTGCGCTGCTCGGGATCGAAGAGTTGAGCGCGCGAGACCGCCAGGTAGTCAAGCGGGCACGGCGGCTTATGCGCTTTCTGACGCAGCCGTTCATGGTTACAACTGCTTTTACGGGCAAGGAGGGCCGCTCGGTGCCCCTCGATGCGACGCTCGCGGGATGCCATGCGATCCTGGAGGGGGAGGCAGATGATTGGGCGGAAAGCTCCCTCTACATGGTGGGCGACCTGGATGAAGCGCGGCATCACGAACAGGGCCGAGGAAGCTGACATGCAGCTCACCGTCACAACGCCCCTCGCTATCATCATCGAAGCAAAGGATGTGGAGCATCTGCGTGCCGAGGATAAGACAGGCGCCTTCGGCATTTTGCCCGGACATGCGGATTTCCTGACCGCGCTCGCCGTTTCGGTCGCGACTTGGCGCGATGAAAAAGGCGTGGAGCATCACATCGCGGTGCGGGGAGGAATGCTGCAAGTCCAGGACGGCCAGACAATAACCATCGCGACGAGGGAGGCCATTGCCAGCGACGATCTTCGTCGTCTGGAAGCCGAAGTACTCGCGGCCTTTCGGCGCCAAAGCGAGGAAGAGCAGGCATCGCGGACGGATGCGCAAAGACTGTACATCGCGGCAATACGGCAAATCTGCCGTTTTCTGAAGTCCGAGCGGCCGCCATCGGTACCTGGCGGTCCGGGGACACCTTATTACGATGGTCTTGATTAATGAGTGAGAAGCCCGATAACCACGAACAATTCAGCGACGCGGTCCGGACCCGCGAAGCGAGGCGCGAGCGCTGGCAGCGTGAGGGCGAGCGTTCAATTGGCCAAAACTTGGCGATGATCGGCGCGCTTGGCTGGACCGTGGTTCTTCCAACCTTGATTGGCATCTTCGCCGGCCGCTGGCTCGACCGGCACTTTGACATGGGCATATTCTGGACCCTTAGCCTGCTTGTGGCCGGCCTCGCGGTTGGCTGCCTATTGGCCTGGAAGAGGATGCATAGCGAATGACTGCCGCGCTACTTGCAGCAATGGCGCTGACCGGCTTTATTTTCGGCTTGATTTATTTCTTGGCGCTATGGCGCACAGCGTCTTTATTTGCCACGGGGCGCGGTTCGCTTGCGCCGGCCTTTCTCACAGTGGGGCGCATTGCGGCGGCGGCCCTTTTTCTTACCCTTGCCGCGAAATTAGGGGCCGCGTACCTTCTCGCTGCGTTTTGCGGTTTTTTATTTGCCCGCACAGCCGCACTCCAGCATGCGAGGGGAGCAAGCTGATGCAGCACGCTTCCCCACTGACCAGCACGGTACTCTTCCATCTCGGTCCAATTGCGATCACCCGCCCGGTGGTGACAACCTGGGCTATTATGCTTGTCTTGACGGCCGTCTGCTGGACGGTGACTCGCCATCTTCGAAGAATTCCGGATGGGCGACAAGCGGTTCTGGAAATTATCGTCACCGGCATCGAGGAGCAGATCGAGGATATTATCCGAAGGGACGCGCGGCCATTCCTGCCGCTGCTCGGCACGCTCTTCATTTTTCTGCTGGCAGCAAACCTCAGCGGCATCTTGCCGGGCGTGGAGGCGCCGACCAGTAAACTCGAAACCCCTGCCGCTCTCGCGCTGATTGTGTTTTTCTCGGTGCACTATTTTGGTGTACGTGGACGCGGATGGCGCGGTTATCTGGCAAGTTTTGCCGAACCAAAGCTCGTCATGCTGCCGCTCAATATTCTGTCTGAAATCACGCGGACGTTCTCGCTGATGCTGCGCCTGTTCGGCAATATCATGAGCGGCGAATTCGTCATCGCGCTCGTTGTTGCTCTTGCCGGGCTCTTCGTCCCTATCCCCCTTATGGTTCTTGAGATTCTTGTTGGTGTTGTGCAGGCCTACATTTTCACCGTCCTCGCCGCGGTCTTTATCGGCGCCGCCGCGGGCAACGCAAAGCGCAGCTAAAGGAGGCTTCATGGATGCCAAACTCATCGCCATCATTGGGGCCGCCATCGCGGTCTCGATCGGCTCGATTGGTCCCGCGCTCGCCGAAGGGCGCGCTGTTGCAGCTGCCATGGACGCCATTGCGCGCCAGCCCGAGGCCGCAGGCACTATTTCGCGGACGCTGTTTGTAGGCCTCGCCATGATTGAGACCATGGCGATTTATTGCCTCGTCGTCGCGCTGCTTCTCCTGTTCGCCAATCCTTACACCGTCTGAGCGATGCATCTCGACTTGTGGACCATTGCACTGCAGACGATCAATTTCGTCATCCTCGCCGCTCTATTGTATCATTTTCTGTATAAGCCCGTGCTGAGGTTGATCGATGCCCGTAGAGCCGAGGTGCAGCAGCACTATGATGATGCAAAGGCAATCGAGGCGAAGGCCGCGGCTCGTCTTGCTGAAATTGACGCTGAGCGGGCCAAAATAGCGGCCGAACGCGAGTCGGTGCTCAAAACCGCTGCGGTGCAGGCGCAGCAAGCCATTGAAGCCAGGCGATCTCAGGCCGGGCGCGAGGTGCAAGCAGAGTTGGAGGGTGCACGCAAGACACTGGCGGCGGAGCGGGAGGAGGCCCTCCAGGAAGCTCGCCGAGCCGCGGTCGATCTTGGCTCAGAATTCGCGCGGCGCCTGTTGGCAGAAGTTCCCATAGCACTGCGAGCCGAGGCTTGGATCGACCGGATCGAGCAGCACCTGAAAGCCCTTCCGAATGAGGAGCGCGAAGCGCTTGCGAGCCAGCTCACGAACGGAGCCGCACTCACAGTCTTCACGGCAACGCCGCTTGCTCCTGCGATATCGAATTCATGGCGCGACCGCCTCCGCTCTGTTCTCGGGAAAGAAATTACCATTCAGTTCGAAGCGAGCCCCGAACTCGTCGCCGGCTCGGAACTCCACTTCCCGACGGCTATTTTGCGCTTGTCATGGCAGAGCGCTCTCCAAACCTTCCGGTCGGAGATAGATAAACGTGCCGACGCTCGCTGAAGATCTTCATAGCTGGCTTGACCAAAGCCGCGACCGCCTCGCCAGCCTGTCTCTTAAGCCGCGTTTGGAGCGGATCGGGCGGGTGGTCCAGGTAGGGGATGGCGTCGCAACGGTGCGGGGACTGCCAGACACGCGTCTTGACGAACTCCTCGTTTTTGAAGGCGGCGTGCGCGGCCTCGCTGTCGATCTTGGCGAAGAGGAGATCGGCTGTGTACTGCTCGGCGAAACCAGCGGTATCCGGTCAGGCAGCATGGTGGAAGGCACCGGCGAAGTTGCCCGCGTTCCTGCCGGCGAAGCACTGCTGGGCCGCGTCGTTGACGCCTTAGGCGTGCCGCTTGATGGCGGCGATCCCGTTCAAGTCACCTCCATTTTGCCCATCGAGCAGCCCGCGCCCATTATTGTCGACCGGTCGCTTGTGACCAAGCCGCTCGCCACAGGCCTTCTTGTCATCGACGCTATGATCCCCCTCGGGCGCGGTCAACGCGAGCTCATTATCGGCGATCGCGGAACGGGAAAGACCGCCATCGCAGTTGATGCGATCATCAATCAAAGGGCAAGCGATGTGCTCTGCGTCTATGCGGCAATTGGGCAAAAGGCATCGTCGGTTGCTTCGGTGATTGAGGCGGTTCGCCGGTATGGCGCGCCGGACCGTTGTATTTTTGTCGTCGGCGAGGCCAATGCGGCGCCGGGGCTCCAATGGATCACGCCTTACGCCGCTTGCACCATGGCCGAATATTTTATGGAGCGCGGCCGCGATGTGCTGCTGGTCATGGATGACTTAACCAAGCATGCGGCAGCTTATCGGCAAATCTCGCTGCTGCTTCGCCGGCCGCCGGGACGAGAGGCCTATCCGGGCGATATATTCTACATCCATTCGCGTCTGCTGGAGCGGGCAGCTAAACTGTCGCCGGAGCGTGGCGGCGGTTCTCTTACCGCGCTCCCAATCGCCGAAACGCAAGCAGGAAACATCAGCGCGTACATCCCCACAAATCTGATCTCGATCACAGATGGGCAGATCTATCTCGATCCTCGCCTATTCTACGAGGATCAAAAGCCGGCGGTCGACGTGGGCAAGAGCGTGTCCCGTGTCGGCGGCAAGACACAAGCCCCCGTTCTCAAATCTCTGTCGGAGAGCCTTCGGCTCGAATATGCGCAGTTTCTTGAGCTGGAAGTGTTCACACGCTTCGGCACTATGGTCGACGAGCGCACCCGCAAGACCATTGAACATGGCAAGCGAATCCGCGCTGTGCTTGGGCAGCGTCAGTTCGATCCTCTGCCGCTTGGCGTGCAGGTCGCGCTCCTCTGCGCGCTGAACGACGGCGTGCTCGATGCAATCCCACTCGGCGAGGTGCCGTCTTTTCGTGCTGCGCTGAGGCCCTGGCTGAATGAGAAGTTTCCAGAAATCATCGCGCTCGATGCTCAAGCTACGGCGCTTCCGGCCGATTTGCGTGCGAGGCTGAAAGAGCAGCTTCAGGCTTTTGTGCAAAGCCTCTCGGCACCCGGCAGCATTTCGACAGGCGTTGCGCCATGACACGCCTCGCCGAAATTCAAGGTCATGTCGCCAGCATGCGCGAGCTCTCAGACATCATGAGCGCGATGCGATCGCTTGCAGGAATGCGCGTGCAGGAAGCACAGCGTGCGCTCCCAGGCATCCGCAGCTACTCCGGCTCGATGGCGGCCGCGATCGCCTCGGCGTTGATGCTGATGGGACCTCAAGAAGCGGCGCCGCAGACGAAGGCGGGACGGCGAGCACTTATTCTATGCATGGCAGAGCATGGCTTCGTTGCCGGGTTCAATGAAAGGCTCGTCGACGCGGCCGAAGCCGGCCTCAGCCCAGATGATGCGCTTCTTGTACTCGGAAGCCGTGGCGCAGCCTTCGCCCTTGAACGGGGCCGGGAGGCCGCCTGGACGCGAGCCATGGCGACACGCTCCGCCGGCGCGCTCGACACGGTAAACTCTGTTACCAAAGAGCTCTATGCCCGTATTGCCCGCGGCGAGATTGATCGTGTGGAAGTGATGTTCAGCCGCTACCGTCAAGGTAGCCAGCAGGCGATCGAGCGGCGCCTTCTCTTGCCCCTTGACCTCGCGATGTTCACTGTCTCCGACACGCGTCAGCCGCCGCTTCACAATCTCAAGCCAGCGATCCTATTCGAAGAATTGGCAGCTGAGTATGTGTTCGCGATCCTAATGGAGGCGGCTGTTGAATCGATTGCAAGCGAAAACGCGGCGCGCTTCGCGGCCATGCAATCGGCCTGCGACAACGTCTCGAACAAGCTCGAAGAGCTGCAGGAGCAAGCGCGTCAGGCGAGGCAGAATGAAATTACCACCGAGCTGCTCGATCTGATTACGGGAGCGGAGGCAATGAAAACGCGCCATACCACTTATTGACCCGTAGGCTTCAGAAATGGCGAGCTTGCCGCCCTTCGGCATCGCGGCCTTTGCATTATTGGAACTTTATGGTTTTCCTTCCACTGATATACTGCATCGAAAACGGGAGCAGAAGCAGAGAAATAAGGACATGGGATTCTGCTACGAGCCGGAGGCCGGGAGTGGTGAGGTGGCCTTCCAGGACGACCTTTCTCCTCACGCCTTCCTCGGCTAGCTGCGCGGAAAACCCACGGTTTGAGCGAATGTTACGAATTGCCCCTCGCGCAGGTTCAACGCATGTTCGAGCTTCTCGTAGGGAACAGCCCCGCGGAAGACAGTGCCCAGGCCTTCGGATGCGCAGAAAAGGTAGACATTCTGACCGATGAATCCGGCATCGACAGAGGCGTAGAGACGGCGCTCGGTGGGGCTGATGTCCGTCATGCGCTCACCATGTGCGACGTAGATGAGATTCACAGGCGCTGTTGCGGGGAAATCCTGGAGACCGGTAAGCCCGCGTATATCACCCGGCATATAGGGCTGAAGCACATGCGCCTCGGGTTCATAAATCCACACCCCATCGGCCCGAGAGACATAGATGTCGATGACCATGACGTGCCGCCAATAGGGCGCGGTCCTGTCGCCGCTCGTGCGGTTGACGCCGTAAGCAGCCCAGAGCAGCCCCGACAGAGTCTCTGCTGAAAGCGGCCGGTCCGAATATTCTCGCGCAGAATGACGGAGCTTGAGGGCGGTCATGAGCGGCATGCCGCCCTCCATCGATACCGGCGGCAAGGTGATTGGTTTTAAATCTTGCGCTCTTGCGGGGCCCGACGTCGCGGCTCTTGCGGCGGTTGCAAAGAGTGCGGCTGTAGCTTCTCGACGGGTCATCATGGCTGCTCCTAGATGCGCCGGCTGCATGGAGGCGATAGTGCCTCGCTCGATCAGCCACGGCAGTTCATACGAAACAGTGAAAAGATAGAGCTGCGGAGCAGGGGAGAACTGCTCGCAGCTCTGCTGAATTTTCAGCTGACCTTGACGCTGATCTTCTTCTCGGCCTTCAAAGCTTCGGGCTTCTTAGGAAGCGAGATCGTGAGCACGCCATTTTTAAAGTGGGCGTCGATTTTGTCGGCATCGACACTTTCGGGAACTTGAAAAGAGCGCTCAAAGCTACCGAACTGACGCTCCGAGACGTAATAACCTTTCTTTTTCTCTTCCTTAGTTTCCTCACGCGTGCCCTTCAGTGAAAGGACTCCGTCCGAGAGCTTGATCTCAATGTTCTTCTCGTCGAGGCCTGGAAGGTCGGCAGTGACCTCGAACATGCCGTCCTTTTCAGCGATATCGACGGACGGGCTCCAAGCAGATAAATTGAGTGCCCGGCTGAAAAGGCTGGTTCCCGGTGCGCGCCAACGTGCGGGCATGCCCCAGAAGCTTCTGTCAAAATCCTCGAAGACCCGATCGATCTCGCCGCGAAGCCCGCCGAAGAGGTCGCGCGGCCTTGCTGGCGGTTCGCTCGCCCGTGTTTCGGCGGGTGTCTTTACTGCTGTTTCGGCCATGATAGAAATCCTCCTGTATTACCGCTAACCCATGGCGAAACAGTAAGCGAATAGTCACCAGCTTGCTTTGATCCCTATCAATTCCCGGGCCCATCCTGCTCTCTCTACTTTGCAATAGAATCGGAAAGGACGGCGGCTAAAGCTCGCTGGTACTGGCACCTATGAGTGCCAATGAGAGATCTTGATCGCGATCAATGTTCCGCTGAAATGCCGGCCACATGCTCTTTTCGAAACTCAATTTGGAGAAGTGTGATGGTCGGAATTACGCTGACACCGGAACAGATACGGACTGCACCAATCGAGGTGCGCCACTGGATCGAAGGGGAATTGGCTGCTTCGCTTGGATTGCGGCCAGGGGGCGTTGCTCAACAAGAGCCTAATCGGCAGCACTTGGTGGCATGCTCGATCGAGGAAGCTGCCGCGGTGCCCTCGCTCATTCAAGGCATGTTTCCTGCCGCCAGTGTCTTCTTCGAACTCGGCCGTCAAGGAGACAGTTTTGGCAGCGAAGGGCTTGAGGCTTTCCGCCTGCTCGATATCCTGAAGCATACGCGCCTTTCAAATGTTACTCAGGTCATTGGTTGCCTCGATATCATTAACGAAGCCGTCCGGCGTGTCCGGGAAGATCCAATGGCCTGCCTATATGTTTTGGATAATAGAGGCGCCTGCATCGTTGCTGCTCCAACTCAGCAAAGTATCTCGGAGCTTTGGCGTCAAATTACCGGACAGACAGCAGCGATGCCATTTGAAGAATTGCAAGCAGCAGACAAGATGGGTCAAGCGACCGGGTCAGATGCGCCTGTCTCCGGGCCTGCGCCAATTGCCGGCGGCGGCGGATTTGGTCCCAATCCCGGGAGCGGCGGCAATCCCGACAGTCGGCAACTAGATGGTTCAGGCGGGGTGTAAGGGGCCCTCTCTCCTTAGCTATGAGACCCCACGAGGGGGCCTCTTGCTTCCTGGAGAGCTGATTCCCAGTGCCTTGGTGTGGCTCGATCCCGGAATTACCCCATGTTGCAAAAGTCCGTTGTGAGCCCTGGCGAACCATGATTCTCTCAGCCTGAAGCGGATGGAACTGGGAGACGGACAAATGATGGGGTGGCTCAACCAGGACCAAGGGCAGCTTTTTTATTCGTTCAATCTGGATGAGGCGGTTCCGGACGATCATCTCGTCCGCAAGATCGCGGCGGTTCTTGACCTTTCCTGGGTTCACGGCGAGCTCGCCGCATACTATTCCCCTCTCGGCAGGCCCTCGATTGATCCGGTGCTCATGATCCGGATGCTCATCGTAGGCTATGTGTTCGCCATCCGCTCCGAGCGGGCGCTTTGCCGTGAGGTACAAGTCAACCTGGCCTATCGCTGGTTTTGCGGCTTGAGCATTGAGAACAAGCTGCCGGATCACTCGGCCTTTTCGCGTGCCCGCAATGAACGCTTCCGCGACAGCGTCATTTTCCGGCAAGTCTTCGAACGTGTCGTTGGGGCGTGCATCGCGGCTGGCCTTGTGGGTGGTGAGGGCTTCGCTGTCGACGCCAGCCTGATTGAGGCGGACGCTAATAAATGCCGTTCGATCCCCGGCGGAGAGTGGAGCAATGACATCGATCGGGAAACGGCTAAGCGCGCAGTGAAAGAGTATCTGGCAACTCTCGATGATCCGGCCTATGGCGCGGCGAGCGAGGTGACGCCGAAATTTATCTCGCCTTCGGACCCGGCGGCCCAATGGACCGGAGCTCTGAGGAACGCTGCCTTCTTCGCCTATGCCGATAATTATCTCATCGATGTGAAGTTCGGCGTCATCATGGATGTCGAGGCCTCGCGCGCCATCCGTCAGGCAGAGGTAGGCGCATCGCAGACGATGATTGAACGCACGGAGGAGTGCTTTGGCATCAAGCCTTCCTGGCTTGCCGCCGATACGGCCTACGGCTCCGGTCCCAATCTCGACTGGCTTGTGAATGACAAGGGGATCGCGCCGCACATCCCTGTCATCGACAAGTTCTCTTCCCGGTTCACACAATGCTCCAAGTCTAAGTTTTTTCTCACATATTCTCCTTCCCTGGGGTTTACCCTTGTTGTGAGAGCCTCTGAGCAAGACAACCGCGCAACATTATTTATGCGGCGCGATTCTTTAGGAGCGGAGGAGCGATAGAGGCTGCAGAGTTAGGGGATGACTTGGGGGCCGGCAGTAAGGGAGCCAGGCCAACTCTCAGGCACAAAGCGTATCAAGCCGCTGAGTCCGCTGTACCTTTAAAATCTGAACAGTGCACGGGTTCTTCGGAGGCTGGATGGTTGGAGAGCGGACCTTGCAATTCCATCAGCTCTGCGATCAGGCGAGGCCAGCTTTTGGAAAACCGGAGCAGAAACTTATGGATAGTCTGTCACTCGCTCACTTTTGACCTGAGGAGACGAGGGGAAACTAGTGGGTAATGTTGACTTGGCATGACCGCTTTCGAGGACACCGGACCAACCCCATTGACCCGAGCTGCCAGTTCGGCGTGGACTTGAATTTAGCTTGAGCGGTGGCCGCGTGAAAGGCTGCGCTTGCTTCGGGCCCAGGCGCGTCGTCATCCATGGCTTGCGCAAGCGGAGTTCGATTGACCGTCAACCGAACAGGCGCTGAAACTCGGCTTCTGACGCGCCGTAGGCGCCGTTGGAGTGCTCTTCAAGGCCCTCGCGATCGATAATGACGATGACGCCCCGCTTCGTCCGTATGAGCCCAGTTTGCTCGAGAAGATTGAGCGCAACGGTCACGCCCGGACGGCGCACACCCAGCATGGTGGCCAGAAACTCATGAGTGAGCGGCAGCTCATCTCCATCCAAGCGGTCATGGGCCATTAAGAGCCAGCGCGCCAGCCGTTCTTCAACCTTGCTGCGCCCATTGGCCACGGCCGTCTGGGCGGTTTGAATGAGGCAGGCATGGGCGTAATGTAAAAGCAAGCGATGCAAGCTTGCGCTTCGCTCCATCGCCTTATGAAACTTACTGGATGTGATTTGAAATCCGGCGCCGTCTGTCTGCATGAAGGTCTCATGCGGCGAGCGGTCCGTTTCCATGATAACGGCCAGGCCTGTAAGCCCTTCCCGCCCGATGAGACCGACCTCGATGTGGAGATGATCTGACCTCTTGGCTACAACCGAGGCAAAACCGCGTTCGATAAAATACACGTTTTCGATCGCCTTGTTGGACTGTTCCAACTGTGTCCTAACAGGAAGATCGACAGCCTCAAGATGACGATCAAGCAAGCCTAAATCGGCAGGCGATAGGAGGGCGAGAATGCGGTTCAAACGAGATGGAGGCGGTTTCGGCATGGCTCTTCCCGTGAGGAGGCAAGAGCGCAAAAACTGTCTCCCAGCCGTCTGCGCCCAAAACATTGGCAGACGATGCACGTAAGGTAACCTCTTCACAGCTATTGTCAAATCGCGGCAAGTACGATTTCGGACATTCGAGGTGGCGGTGACCGGCCAAGTACGTTAAAGTTTGTGCGAGAGGATGGCCGATGCCTCAGAGCCCGCAGCCAGCGCATATCCTTCTCGTGGATGACGATCTGGAGACCCGCGCAACGCTGCGCGGGACGCTGATGCCGGAAGGTTATCGCATCACTGAAGCCAGTGATGGCGCGGAAATGATGGCAGCCATCAACGCGGCAGTTCCCCATCTCATCACACTCGATTTGAATTTGAACGGTGAGGACGGGCTGAAAATTGCCCGGGAAGTGCGTGCCCGCTCAAACGTGCCGATCATAATTATTACCGGCAAGAGCGACACCATCGATCGCGTGGTTGGGCTTGAACTCGGGGCCGATGATTACATAACCAAACCCTTCCACGTGCGTGAGGTCTTGGCCCGCATTCGCGCCGTGCTTCGCCGCTACGAGCACGAACCGGAGCAGGCATCGCAAGCTTGTGGTGCTCCCCTTGAGCGTTATGAGTTCGAAGGCTGGGTATTGGATATTTCACGACGGGAGTTGAAGGCGCCGTCGGCAGAATTCTGCGACCTCACCACCGCCGAATTCGAGCTTTTGGCAATCCTTGTCAAGCGGCCCGGGCGGGTGCTCTCCCGCGACAACATCATGGACCTCTTGAAAGGCCAGGATTGGTCACCGCTTGACAGAACCATCGACGGGCTCATCGCGAGGCTCAGGCGCAAGATCGAGCCTGGCAGTGAGCGGCCGAGATTGATCAAGACCGTCCGGGGTGTCGGCTATGCCTTCGGCATTGAGGTGAAAAGGCCCTAACCTTCCTCGGGCCCGTAAAGTGCTGCCCCGAGCGCTCTTGCGAGCTCAACCCGGCTGAAGGGTTTGCGCAGCAACGGGAATTCGCCCATGCGTTCCAGAGCATGGTCCGAGGTGAGCACGGCCTTAATGTGAGGCTTGTTGAGCTTGACCCAAAAGCCAAGCTCGTAGGCAGACATGCCACCAGCTATCGCGATATCGCAGAGCACAAGAGCAATGTCCGGCTCCCTCATCAGAAGGCCAATTGCCTCGGGCGCATCCGCAGCCTCCACAACCACATAGCCAAGCCCTTCGACACGTTGCAGAGTACTCTCGCGGAGATCGGGGTTGCTATCCACAACAAGCACTGTCTCATTATTGCGCGAGAAAATGAGGCCAGCTTCGGTACCTTTTTCAAAAGCATCAGCCATTTTTGTCCCGCTCTGCATGCTGGCTGGACATCCGGCCTAAGTTCGCCGTCTCATGCTTTACGGGCATGGGCTAGGGAGACCAGCCGGATTTTATAAGCTTCACCCCTGGAAACGGAGCCGTCCTTGATGCTAATCAAAAGCTCTCCTGCAGCATGCCCGATTCTGGCCTGACCCCTGCTATCTTCGATTGCTCTAAAATTGGTCCGCAACCGGAACCCGAAAGCGATCCTAGGTGTGGTTCGAACAATTTCGGAACCCTCTTCGCCTGCGGTGGGTCGTGGAACGAATGCGCTACGCGCGAGTTCGCTGCTGCCCGAGCGGTGCTCTTGGGCGGCGTGGTAACCATCTAAAGCTTTAGCACTCAGAATGGGTTATGATATGGGGAAATCGTGTAACATGTCTCACTTGTGTCGCTTGCTCCATCTTTTGTCATAGCTCAATTTTTTCAGCATCAGCCTTCTATCCTATGCGTCCATCTCCGTGCCACTAGCTGGTTCATAGCCCCTAAGAATTGAGCCAGAAATTGCGAAGCACTCCGCATAAAAGTTTGCGTCCAATGCGCTGGGGGCTCCCCGGATGTGCAGCGGCAAGAAGGGGCGGGTGGGAGAGTCAGGACCTTCAGAGCTACGATGCCAATCGGCCGCTTTTCAAGGCATTCGTCTAATTGGAGAAGTCCATTGGCGGGGCCGCGCAAAAAAGGCGGACCGGAGCCCGCCTTAGCGCTTTGGGGGTGGGCAAGCGCTCTCGCTCGCGCTAAACCCGATGCTCTCTAGACTTCCCGGCGTGGCTTGCCTGGCCGCCTCTGCGCCCTGCGTGCACTGCAAGTTCGCGATTACGCGAGAAGCTGCGGTTTTCAAGGGATACGTTTTGCCCGCCCTTGCGGCCCGCTTGAGCGGCAAGCTCGCGGTTCTGGCTGAAGCTCCTCTTTTCATTTGGCACGCTTTGCCCACCCTTGGACGCGATGGCGCGTTGTTTCGCGGTGTCCATCGAGGCGAAGCCACGCTTCGAAGCCGAACCTGCTTTCTTTGGGTTTGGGAGACCATTATCAGTCCTATATTACGGTTTTAGCGAAGCTTAGCAATCGGCTACCCCTATGGTTTGAAGCAAGGAGCGTCCCTGGAAGAGTTTTAAGTAAACTAAATGAGTTGTATCGGGAATGCCGTGGCAAGCGGCACAATGCTGATCGTAGAGCTGCTCACCTCTTATCGTGAAGGCATAGCCACACGGATTTTGGGCCGTCACCGCTGCCGGGAAGAGCATCGCGAATACCGTCAACGCGATTTGAAGCCGGGACTGTTCCATGGACGCACCCCCAAACGGTTCTATTTAGGCCGATTGCTCCGCCACCTTCCTGAAACGAAGAATGGCGAGACCTAGAAACAGGCCGGCTATCAGCGCGGTTGCGAGAAACTGTGGCCACACCTCAGGAAGTCCCGCGTCCCGGTACAGAATCGCTTTCGCGAAGGAGACGAAATGTGTGGAAGGAACAGCCTGCATAATCATTCGAAGCCAGTCGGGCTGGCTTTCAAGGGGCGTGTTGGAGCCCGACAGGATGTTCATGGGCATAGCTACCAGCATGTAGATAAGCCCGAGCTGAGGCATGGTGCGGGCAATGGTCGCCAGGAAAATGCCGATCGCTGTCGCAAAGAACAAGTAAAGGCACACGCCAACCATAAAGAGCGGCACGGAGCCATTGATCGGAATGTGAAGCACCCCGCGCACCACAAATTCAAGCGATAAGCCCACTGCGACCAGAATCACAAGGCCATTCGCCCACACTTTAGCCATCGCGATCTCGAAGGGCGTCAGCGGCATCACGAGAAGATGATCCATCGTTCCATGCTCGCGTTCGCGGACAACTGCCGCACCGGCCAGAATGATCGCAAGCATGGTAATATTGTTGATGATGCCCATGACGCTCGTGAACCAGCCGGTGGTGACGTTCGGATTGAACGAAACGCGAACCGCCAGAGTTACCGGCGGCTGCGCCACAGGCTCGGATCTTGAAATGAAGCGGTTGATCTCGTCGTTAATGATCTGGGAGGCGTAGGCCGTACCGAGGCCTGCCTGCACCATTGCGGTCGCATCCACGAGAACCTGAAGCGCTGGGGTTCGGCCGGCACGGACGTCGCGCTCAAAATAGGGCGGAATGTCAATAACAAAGATGTAGCGGCCCACATTCATGAGTGGATCGATGTCGCGCTCCTCAATAAGAGCAGGTTTTTTGAAGTAGGGCAGCAGGAATCCGCTCGCGATTTGCCTGGAGAGTGCGGAGTGGTCTTCGTCCACAATTGCGATGGAAGCATTCCGGACTTCTTGGCTATTGCTCTGAGATTGGGCAGTCACGGCAAAGGAGAAGGCGTACACGACCAAGCCTAAAAGGACGTAGTCGCGCATAAAGCTCTGCAGCTCTTTGACACCCAGCCAGAAAATATTCGAGAGCATGCCTAGCCTGCCTTTTTACCGTTCCTGCTTGCGCAAAAAAAGCAAACTCAGAAAAAGGAGCGCGGGGATGAATATAGAGAGCCAGCCCAAGCGCCCGAAAAGGTCAACAAATCCAAGTCCTTTTGTATAGGTCCCAACGCAAATCGGAAGGAAATACGTCATGGGGAAAGCACGGCCCATAAAGGCCGCGAAACCGGTGAGAGACGAAACAGGCACTAACATGCCCGAAAATGTCGTCGCTGGCAGAACAGTGAGAACGGCCGTGCCGAAGAGAGCCGCGATTTGCGTATTAGTAAATGATGAAATGAACATGCCATAGGCTGTGGTGGCACCGACAAACACGAGCCCGCCAAGGGCAAGCATGAGAAAGCTTCCCTTCAGCGGCACGTGAAACACGATCCAGGCCATGAGCGCCATCAAAAGGAAGTTCCAGAAAGCGAGCGCGATATAAGGGAGCTGCTTGCCGATCAGAAACTCAATACGCGACACCGGCGTCACATAGAGATTGGTGATCGTGCCAAGCTCTTTTTCGCGCACGACCGCGAGCGCCATGAGGACCGCGGGGATGAGCGCAAGCAACAAAGCCATCGTGCCCGGAACTTGAGCGTAAATGCTGTCGAACGCCTGATTGTAGCGGAAACGCACCTCCACATTCGCGAGGGGCGGCGCTGGATGCTGAAATCCCGTGACAGCCGGGTCGCTGAGATAGGATTGGTAAACACCCGTAAGATAGTCGCGCATGGTCTCGGCGCGGAATGGCATGGCTCCATCGACCCAGACGCCGATCTCCGGACGGCGGCCGGCCCTCAGATCGCGGCCAAATGCTGGGGGGATCTCAATGGTGGCGTTTACGGTGCCCGTCTTGAGCGCGCGCTGCAGGTCTTCAGTACCAGCTAGGGGCGCAAACTCCGTAAAGTAAGGGGAGCCGCGGAGTTCTTCTAGGAAGGTTCTGCTCTCAGGGGAGTTGTCGCGGTCGAGCACCCTCCAACTCAGGTTGTTCACGTCGGTCGTGATCCCGTAACCGAAAATCAGCATGAGAAATGCTGTTCCCAGCACGGCAAAAGCGAGGCGGATATAGTCACGTCTCAATTCGAGAAATTCGCGAATGCTATACGCGAACATCCTCCTGAAGCTGAAAAAAGCAGAAGGCTCGGCTTCGCTCGCAAGTCCAGTCTTTATGGGCTGTGTGCCGAACGCCTCTTCGCTTTCACCCTGCGCTTCGCAGCGCTCCGCCGCAGCCTCCTTCAAATAGCGGATGAATGCGTCTTCAAGATCGCAGGCTCCGCGGCTCGCGATGATTTCAGCAGGCGTGCCGGTGATCAGCACGCGCCCGGCATCCATAAGCGAAACGCGATCGCAGCGCGCAGCTTCGTTCATGAAGTGTGTCGAGACAAAAATTGTGACGCCCTGCTCGCGCGAAAGCCCGATCAGGATTTCCCAGAAGCGGTCTCGGGCGATGGGATCTACCCCGGAGGTGGGCTCGTCCAGGATCAGCATATCTGGTTCGTGCACCACCGCGACCGCAAGCGAAAGACGCTGACGAATGCCAAGCGGCAGGCTCTCGGCCCGGTCATTGACGTAAGCGCCAAGCTCGAAGCGGGTGAGAAGTTCCCGGATCCGCTTCTCCGCTTTGTCCCTCGGAATATGAAATAGCCGCGCGTGCAGATCCAAATTCTGCCGGACAGTCAACTCGCTATAAAGCGAGAAGGACTGCGACATGTAGCCGACGCGGCGGCGAAGGCTCATGTCGTTGGCGTTGATAGGCTCCCCAAACAGGAAGGCTTCGCCAGACGATGCAGACAGGAGGCCCGTCAGCATTTTCATGGTCGTGGTCTTGCCGCACCCGTTGGAGCCCACGAAGCCGAAGATTTCACCACGGCCAATGGTAAAGCTTACGTTGTCGACAGCGGTGAAATCCCCGAACTTTCGGGTCAAGTCCCGGGCTACAACTACCGGGTGTCCATCCTGCTTTAGCCCGGGAGGAATTGTGATGGCTTTGTGGCCCGCCCGCTCCGTTTCCGGCAGGAAGTGAATAAACGCTTCCTCGATGCTCTTGGTCCGCGTGCGCGCTCTGATCTCGGCTGGCGTGCCCGTTGCGATCACGCGGCCGCCGCTCATGGCCGCCAGCCAATCAAATCGTTCGGCCTCCTCCATATAGGCGGTTGCGACCAGCACACTCATGCCGGGCTGGCGGGAACGCATGCGCGCGATCAGCTCCCAGAACTGCCGGCGTGATAAGGGGTCGACGCCTGTGGTCGGCTCGTCGAGGATCAAAAGCTCGGGATCATGAATAAGCGAGCAGCAGAGCCCCAGCTTCTGGCGCATGCCACCCGACAAGTTTCTCGCCAGCCGGTCTGCAAATGGGGTAAGACCCGTGCTACGAAGCAGATCGGCAATCCGGTAATTGCGCTCTTCTGGAGACTGACCGAAAAGACGCCCGAAAAACTCGATGTTCTCCCGGATACTGAGATCGGGATAGAGGTTCTTGCCAAGGCCCTGTGGCATGTAGGCAATGCGAGGGCAGACGGCGGCGCGATGCGAACCGGAGCGCATGTCTCCGCCAAGAACGTCTACTTCACCGGCTTGAATGCTGCGTGCGCCGGCAACGATTGCAAGCAGGGAGGACTTGCCGACACCGTCCGGACCTATAAAACCAGCCGTGATCCCGGCCGGGATCGCCAAGCTGACATCGTCGAGCGCGGCCACCTCCCCGTAATGGTGGCTCAGATCGGTCAGCCGCGCGGCAACACGGGCACCGGCCAGATCCAGCCTGGGCGTTAAGGCAAGGGTGGCTGCTTCCGTCATTGCACTAGATTTTTCTGCAGCTGATCGGGCCACGCAGTGTTGGGGTCGTAGCGGACGTAGGCGACGCCGGGAAGGCCACTGTGAACGTGTTCGACAAATTTCTGGAGCAGCGCGGGATCGATCCGGACCCGGACCCGGAATAGGAGCTTATCGCGCTCTTCTTTTACCTCCACGTACTTCGGATCGAACTGATTTTGCGTCGCGATCATCGAAACGTGCGCAGGGATTGGCCTATTTGGATAGGCATCAAGAAGGATGCGTGCGTCACTCCCAAACTTCGTCCTGCCGGAATCGGCGGTCGGAAGGTAAATGTCCATGTAAACGTAGTTGACATCGAGCATGGTGAAGACCTTGCCGCCAGCGGGCAGTACCTCGCCCGTATTAGCTAGCCGGTATTGGATCCGGCCCTGGCGCGGTGCCACGAGGGTGTCGTCGGCGATATTCACTTTGAGTAGCTTCGCATTATGGGTCGCCGCATCCAAGGCATGCTCAGCTTCGAGCAGTCTCGCTTGCCCGGCGCGCAAACCGGCTTGTGCGCCGGTTAGCGCCTGGGTGCGCTGGTCGAATAATTCATGCGTAGCCCACCCCTCTTTGACGAGATTTTGTGTGCGGTCGAATTCCTGCTGGGCGAGCTTTTCCTGCGTCTCGAGCTGCACGACATTGTGCCGCGCTTCGTCAATGGCCCTTTCCGCTTGCTTAACCTGGGCGTTCGCGGCGTTAAGCTGGGCCTGCATATCGCTCGTATCCATTATGGCTAGCACTTGTCCGCCCTGTACGAGGTCGCCTTCATCAACGAGAAGCTTGAGTATGCGTCCTGCGAACTTGCTCTGGATATCGATTTCATCGGCTTCGAGCCTGCCGTTACCGTAAGCGATACCGGCGGGGATAGGAGGCACACGGTGCGTCCACCAATAACCGGCCCCCAATCCGCTGGCGGCAATGATGCCAGCAATCACAAGAAGCTGGGTCCACCGCTTTCGCCGCTGCACCGGAATGCCTGCCGGCAAATGGTGCTGCTTAAGCGCTATGGCCTTGGTGGTTTCGACGGCGACTGGAGCGTCTGCCGGAGTTTCGTCCTTTACTGCGTGCTCAATGTCCATCGTCCATGCCGCTTCGTTTATAGAAAGCCGGGGTGAATTCCGGCGAATGGCACAGTTTTAAAGCTGTAGCCCACGCCCCGGCATTGCGGCAGATCAATGATGAGGATGGGTTCAGAGCCGCAGCTCCGGTGGCACCCTGAAGGTGAAAGGATGGGAAGATGGCAGCTTATTGGACTGGCCAACACAAAATTTAGTCGTCCGTGAATAAGGACATAGAGGGCTCGTTTGCCTGAGATTCTTCCCTTGAGGGCTCGTTGAAATTGCAAGTTTGGGCAGTAAACGGCAAAAAGCCTGCAATTTTCACATTTCGATTTTGCGGGCGAACGAAGCATGATTCCCGAGGCGGCAGCCTTTGAACGGTGGCACGAGCCGGATGATGCGATTCAAGTCCGGATCTGTGAGGGGTTCGGGGTGAAATTCCCTGGGCCTACTCGGCAAAGGCGGCGGTCATCGGGATGAACGACGATAAGCCGCTTATCCTTGAGGTGCGGAAGTCGCTGAAATAAAGCAAGATTCGGCAGCGGGTCAGATCCAGACCTTTTTGTCATTGCAAGCGGCGAAAGCACGATGGCGAAATGCTCACCGAGAACGCCGCCATTCTCCAATCTATCGCGGTTCTGTCGTCCCGGGCGAGCGGAGCGAGACCCTGGAAGCCTTACGCCTCAGCAGAACTGAGATGCTGCGGAGTATGGTTCCCCGTGTTCGCGCGAACGGCATCGTTGTCTACTCCGCCGCTTCCACCTGCGCGATCGCCTGGGCCAGATACTCCGGCGCCTGCGCCCCGCTGACGGCGAACTTGCCGCCGAAGATGAACGTCGGCACGCTTTCAATGCCGGCGTCCTTCGCCATCCGCACTTCTTGCTCGACCTCGGCGACATCCTTGTCGCTGGCGAGATCGGCGCGCACTTGCGCGGGGTCGAGCCCGACATCGGCCGCTGCCTGCACCAGCACATCCGTGTTCGACAGGTCCGCGCCTTTGGTGAAATATAAATCCATCAGGCGCTGCTTCATCTCAGGCGCCTTGCCGATCGCTTCCGCCCAGCGAATGAGGCGATGCGGATCGCGCGTGTTCGGCTGGCGATTGATGCACTCGCTCGCATAGACGAGCCCTGCGCTGGCGGCGGCAGCCGTGACCCGTTGAACGATGCCCTTGTAAGATTCAGGCGAGCCGAATTTGGCCGTGAGATATTGTTCGCGAGACATTCCCTCGAGAGGGATCCAGTCGTTGAGAAAATACGGCCGGAAATGCACCTCGACCGGAATGCCGGGCGTCAATGCTACCGCTTGTTCCAGCCGTTTCTTGCCGATGAAGCACCACGGGCAGACCACGTCGGACACGACGTCGATGCGGACAGGCTTTGACATGCGGACGCTCCTTATCTGGAGCGGAAGATAGGCGTCCCGCTACTTCGCGGCAACAAAGCGGCTGCGCAGGACCCGGTGCATCAGGATGGTCTTGATGACCTGCTCTGCCAATTCCTTGGCCGGGCCGGATTTCTGTCTCATCTTCGCTCCGTCAAGGGCTACGATGAACCAGAAATCCTCCCTTGCTCAATCCGCCAAATCTGTCTCATGAGTGCTGCGCTACCTCGGCATTGAGGTCGACGACGCGATAGAAATCGCCGAGAAGATCGACATCTGATGCGTTGACACGATACCCCAATGAGCAGACGTGGCCGGCGATGCTTCCCGCGTCGCCGGACGCATATGGATCGAGGTCTGCTAATGGGATGGACCGGCTGCTCCCCGAAAGGTACAGCGGGTAAGTCTGGGGAGACTTAGGCCCGTTTTTGACAAGGAGCAGCACCGATGGTTTCCAAGCCAGCATCCCATGCGGCGGAGCGTGAGTTTTCGCTGATGACGATCGGCATCGATATTGGGAAAGACAGCATGCATATCGTAGGCTTCGATGCAGGCGGGAGGATCGTCCTTCGCCGCAAGTTCCGGCGGCTGTCTCTCGAAGCCGAGTTTCAGAAGCTGCCACGCTGCATCGCGGGGCATGGAAGCCTGCCTCAGCGCCCACTTTATCAGCCGGCGGCTGCGTACCCTTGGCTTTGAGCCGCGGATCATTCCGGCGATCTACGTCAAGCCGTTCTCGAAGGGGCAAAAGAACGACTACAACGATGCCGAGGCCATCGCCGAAGTAGCGCTGCGGCCGCGACCTCAAGCTCATAAAGGAGAAGTCGCAAGAGCAGCTCGATCTCCAGGCCTGCCATCGCGTTCGCTCGCGCTTGGTCTCAAGGCGCACCGCAACCATCAATCAGGTCCGCGCTTTCCTGATCGAGCAGGGCGTTGCCGTATCGGGGCCGGGGTGTCTTTCGCTTCATCTTCTTAAGCGCAACGCGCGTGTTTGCGTTTGGTCAATTTGCGGCCTCAGGTTCGCCTCTATTCTGGCATCTTCGCCCCTACCATTGTTTGGCGCGGGTTGCTGCAAGAATTGTTGAGACCATCCGCTCACTGAACCGCAGATAATTCGCATCCCGCGTAGTAATTCGAGTGCAATTTCATAGAAGGACGCTTGTAATATGGGCAGCCTATATATTGGCAGAGCAGCGAGGATCGCCGTTGCAGTCTTATTTTCTGCGGCGGCATGTGAACCGGCTTTCGCTCAAGGAGCGACTCCTTTTGCGCAGCTTGCGGGAAGCTGGCATGGCTCTGGCCAGGTGCGCCTTGCCGATGGCAGAAGCGAGCGGCTTTCGTGCCGGGGCAATTATACGCAGAAATCAGGAGGCACCGAACTTACGCTCGCCATCCGGTGCCAGTCGGAGAACAATAAGATCGACATGAAAAGCGGCCTTACCTATGAAGACGGCCGCGTAAACGGGCATTGGGAGGAAAAGAACTTCGGCCTGGAAGGGGATGCCAGCGGCAAAGCCACTGCAAATAAGATTACGCTGCGCATTTCGGGCCAGCTGCAGGGCTCTATGAGCGTCTCAATAAACGGCGCGACCCACGCCGTCAGCGTCACGACCGGGGGGCCGGGCTTCAAGAGCGTATCCATCACGTTCTCGCGAGGATAACCTTCGAGATTAAGCTATGAGTACAGAACCGTCACTCAATGCCCGTCAGCAAGGCCGTCAGTGGGAACTTGTTGCGTCCGGGTCATGGACGGCCGTTCACGCAGGAGAGCTCGAGAGTCTTGTGGGCCGCGCCGCCGAAAGGGTCTCGAACGAGCGCGACGTTTCGATCGACATGCGCGAAGTCGGGGCATTCGATACCTTCGGCGCCTGGCTTGTGGAGCGGCTGGTCCGGTTAAGGGCGCGCACCGGACAGCATACGAAAATTGCTGGGCTTAAGGACGAGTTCCAGGGTCTGCTGCGGAACGTCCACAATGCGAGTAAGGAGGATGCTTCCCAGAAGCCCGCGAAGAACAAGGTTATAGCTTTTGCCGATGCCATCGCGGATGCATTCGTAGCTGGAGCGCGCAACATATTGCCGTTTCTTGACATGCTTGGCGCGATCAGTATGGCTATTGCGCGCGTTATCCGGCACCCCAAGCGGCTCAGGCTGACCTCGGCCGTTCATCAGCTCGACCGGGTTGGCTGGCAGGCGGCCCCGATTGTCCTGCTGATCACGTTCCTGATCGGCTGCATCATCGCTCAGCAGGGCTTCTTCCATTTCCGAAAGTTCGGTGCAGAGAGCTATGTCGTTGACATGGTTGGTATTTTGATCCTGCGCGAGATTGGCGTCTTGCTCGTCACCATCATGGTGGCGGGGCGTTCCGGCAGCTCATACACCGCCGAACTTGGCTCAATGAAAATGCGCGAGGAAATCGATGCGCTCAGAACCATGGGGCTCGATCCGGTAGAAGTGCTGGTCCTGCCGCGCGTTCTTGCCCTCCTTGTTGCCGTGCCCATTCTGACTTTTCTCGGGTCGATGGCGGCGCTTTATGGAGGCGGGCTCGTAGCCTGGCTCTATGAAGGTATGAGTCCGGGCATTTTCGTGGCTCGCCTGCATGATGCGATCTCGGTCACGCATTTCAAAGTGGGGATGATCAAAGCTCCTTTCATGGCGCTTGTCATCGGCGCCGTTGCTTGCTCGGAAGGCTTTCTAGTCAAAGGCAGCTCCGAGTCCCTCGGCCTGCAAACGACGGTTTCGGTGGTGAAGTCGATCTTCCTCGTGATCGTTTTGGACGGCCTCTTCGCCATCTTCTTCGCCTCAATAGGGATGTGACATGACAAGCAATCCCGAGGCAGTGATCGAAGTTCGCGATCTCACCGTCGGCTTTGGTGACACGGATGTTTTAAAGGGTCTCTCGCTCGATGTTTATCGCGGCGAAGTCTTGGGGCTGGTCGGAGGCTCCGGCAGCGGGAAGTCCGTGCTCATGCGCACGATCATTGGGCTGTTGCCGAAGCGCGCCGGCACCATCCGCATCTTCGGCAGCGACCGGGACGAGGCAAGCGAAGCTGAGCTTCGCGCGATCGAGCGGAGATGGGGCATTCTTTTTCAGCAAGGTGCCCTTTTTTCGTCTCTGACAGCTCGACAGAATGTTCAGTTCCCGATGCGGGAATACCTGCATGTCTCCGAAGAGCTTATGGATGAGGTGGCATCTGTGAAGCTCGAGATGGTCGGCTTGACGCGCGCGGACGGCGGCAAGTTTCCCGCCGAGCTATCAGGCGGAATGACCAAGCGCGTGGCTTTGGCACGTGCGCTCGCCCTCGACCCCGAAATTGTCTTTCTCGATGAACCGACCTCAGGTCTTGACCCCATCGCTGCCGCCGAATTCGACTCCCTGATCCATACATTGAAACGGACGCTTGAGCTGACGGTCTTCATGGTGACCCATGATTTGGATAGCCTCTACCTCGTCTGCGACCGCGTCGCAGCCCTGGCCGATGGCATGGTAGTGGCCGAGGGCTCAATCGAGTCGATGCTTCTTTCAACCCACCCGTGGGTGAGGTCCTATTTCCAGGGCCAGCGGGGACAAGGGCTTGCTCAAACAGCTCAGACAGCGGTGCAAGGGTAGATCCTATGGAAATCAGGGCTCGCTACATTCTGATTGGTCTTTTCACCCTTGCCGTGATCTTGGGCGGATTCGCCTTCGTTTATTGGCTAGAGACGACCGGAGGCCTAGGCAAGCGGACCAACTATCGTGTCCGGTTCCAGAACACTGTCTCCGGCCTACTGTCTGGGTCTCCGGTTCTGTTCAACGGAATCCGGGTTGGCGAGGTTACCGGGCTCAACCTAGTGCCTAGCCGCCCACGTGAGGTTGAGGCAACGATTGCAGTCGATGCGCGGGCGCCCATTCGCTCCGATACTCAGGTCTCGCTGGAGTTTCAGGGCCTAACCGGAGTCCCTGTCGTGACCCTGGCAGGAGGCTCTGCGGATGCTCCGTTAGTCGCTGGCGCGCCTGGCGAGGCGCCAATGCTCCTAGCAAGCGAGGCCGCAGGCCGGACCATGACGGAGGAAGCAAGACAGGTGCTGACCAGGATTGACACGATCCTCGCGGCTAACGCGGACGATCTGCGCAAGGCGATGTCCAGTATCTCCGCTTTTTCCGAGGCGTTGGGCCGCAACTCTGGGAAGGTTGACGGAATCCTCGCTGGGCTGGAGCGGATGACCGGCGGAGGGAAGACCTCGGGTGTTTTCTATACCCTTACGGCAGTTCCCCCAGCCTCAGAACCGCAGACCCTCGGCAAACAACTGACAATACCGGATCCCACGGCGTTGATTGCCTTCGACTCGGAAAAAATTCTTACTCAGCAAGCATCCGGAGAATTTGCCGCGCTGGGCAATGGCAAATGGGCTGATACGCTTACGAAGCTGATACAAGCCAAGCTTATCCAAAGCTTCGAAAATAATACCTCCCCGGGCGAGGTCAGCAGGATGATAGAGGGGGCCACGCCCGACTATCAGCTTGCAATCGATATCCGGCACTTTGATATCGCGCCGGCGCCGGAAGCCTTGGCGCGCGCCGAGATCAGCGCAAAGCTGATTGGAACGGATGGGAAGATTGTGGCCGCGAAAGTTTTCTCTGAGACAACGCCGGTGAAGTCACAAGAGGAGGCTGAAGCAGCACAGGCGCTGGACACGGCTTTCGGACGTATCGCCGCAAACCTCATTGCCTGGACGAAGAGCACGATCGCTTCCCAAGAGGAACCGCATCCGGCGGCCCAAAAATTGGGCGAAGTGAAGAAGAAAAAGAGCTGAACTCATATCCAGGCAGTTCCCGGACGGGAAAGGGACCAACGGCATAACCAGAGCCCGCGCGTGACCTTATTGTCCGGGCCGGCCGAAAGGCCATTTCTCCTGGGTGGATCAAACGAGGTGCCGCCATGAGTTCGAGAGAAGGTCAGGAGAAAATCTATAACGTCCCAGAGATTGAATCGCGACTGCAGTCGCAGTTGGCGGACAACCGGCCTGGTTGGTATGATCGCGATTAAGGAGCTAAGACTTGTGGTTAAAGGGGGGCGCATGTACCTCTTGAGCGTCTTCCGGCGGAAAATGGAATTTCCCGAGCTCAAACGCATGGTCTGCGAACTTGCGAGGCTTTGGACCGCCTCGATTGTGCTGGTCGAAGACAAATCGTCAGGCATGCAATTGATCCAGCAGCTGCGCGAGGATCACTTTGCGCGCGTGCAGGCCGCACCCGCCAATAACGACGAGAAAATCATGCGGTTGCGCGCGCAGACCCCCAAGAGAGGTGGCTCCGTTTGTTTGGACAGCATTTCCGCTTCGATAAGTGGAACTCCTGCCGGGTTTAAGCTGCCAAGCGGACGGACAGCGGACCGAAATAAGCACAATCCGACGTCATACCGTCAAGGCTCGAATGCGGGCGGCAGCTATTGTAAAAGCGGAGGTGGCGGACGATAGATGCCCGCGCTTCGGCGACGCTCTCATAGGCCCGCAGATACACCTCCTCATACTTGACGCTGCGCCAGAGGCGCTCCGTGAATTATCCCGCCAAGCTCCTTTGCCGTCCATGCTGATGGCGATTCCGAGGCCGGTGAGAATGCCCGTGAAGGCTGGCCACGTAAACTGCGAACCCCGATCGGTATTGACGATCCCGGGCTTGCCGTGTTTCTCCAGAGCCTCCGCCTCCATTGTAATCGACAGCCGCCAGGACAGTTACTTTTACCTGCCGGGCGAGCGGCAGGCCGTGCTCGCGATCGATCATCGTTTTGCGCTCAGAAGGCCGACCTTGGTGAGCGCACCTTCTGAAAAATCGTTTCCAGCGTCAACTCGCCAATCTTCGCATGCAAGCTCTTCAAGTCCACGCTGGAAGCAACCGGCTCCGCGCTTCCGCCGCACGGCGGCCTAGATGTTCAGTCCCGCTGTGTGATGGAATCATTCTAACTGACCGTAAACTGCGGGAGAGTTTATGGGACAGGTATTACACGGCAGCGCCACGACAACGCACGCGATACGAGCTTCAATACAGCGATCGAAAGCTACGGCCAAGGAGCTAGCGGACCGTCATGGGATCAACCCCAAGACGGTGGCGAAGTGGAAGAAGCGGACTTTTGTCCACGATGCGCCCATGGGGCCGAAGAAGCCGCGTTCGACGGTCCTAACGCTTGAGGAGGAGGCCATCGCCGTGGCCTTCCGCAAGCATACGCTTCTGCCGCTTGACGATTGTCTCTATGCGCTGCAAGCCACGATCCCCCATCTGACGCGCTCGTCTTTACATCGCTGCTACCAGCGTCACGGCATCAGCCGGCTGCCGGAGGTGGAAGGCGATAAACCTGCCAAGAAAGCCTTCAAGAAATATCCGATTGGCTATTTCCACATCGATATCGCCGAGGTTCGGACCGAAGAAGGCAAGCTCTATCTCTTCGTGGCCATTGACCGCACCTCAAAGTTCGCGTTCGCGCAACTGCATGAAAAGGCGACGCGGGCCGGGGCTGCGGACTTCCTGCGGGCGCTCATCGCTGCGGTTCCCTTTAAGATCCACACCGTGCTCACAGACAACGGCACCCACTTCACTACACCCGGCAATGTCTGCTCGATGGCACAAGAACTCAAAGAATGCCTGGCAAGAGGCGAACTTTTCTGGGCTCATGCATTCGAGCTGGCCTGCGCAAAGGCGGACATCGATCACCGCCTGACAAAGCCAAAGCATCCCTGGACCAACGGCCAGGTTGAGCGCATGAACCGCACACTGAAAGAGGCCACGGTCCGGCGCTACCACTACGAGAACCACAATCAGTTGCGCCACCACCTCGCAACTTTCCTGGCTGCCTACAACTTCGCAAAGCGCCTCAAGACCCTGAGAGGGCTCACCCCCTACGAATATATTTGCAAATGCTGGACAGAAAATCCGGATCAGTTCAGACACGATCCTATCCAGTACATGCCGGGACTAAACACTTGACGAGCATCAACGTCCTGATGGGTGTACTTTCCTTGGAGGCTGGCCTCGCCTGAGAAGATTTTCCAGGCGTCCGCCGTGGTCAGCTTGCAAATTTCCCTGCGCCAGCTGCACTGAAGATGTAGCACACAGATCAGTGAAGTTCCCCATCAAGTCGGCGGACTACCGGCGCAAAGTCTTCCACCGCTTTCTGAGCATTAGCGGAAATTTATTTGAGAAACTCGGATGTCGGTTCACATCTATGGCTGCTGGTCTCGCTTCTCTCGATAAACATCGCTTTCAGGAATCTCTCAAAGAACTCCGTCGTCCCCACGCGGTTAAGATGATCGGTGTCAAAATAAAAGCGCGGGTCATCCATTGCTTGCGAGAAGTCGTAGAGCTCGACGTGCTTATCATCAAGCAAGCGCCGGATTGCGCTGTCAAATGCGGGTTCGGCTGGCAGTTGGCTGAGAAATTGAGAGGGCATAGGAAGCTTGATCGCGAGCACTCGTATATTTCTCTCTTGCGCCATCCCAATCACGGAGCCGAAGATCGAGAGATATCGTGAGAGCGCAAGATCTGAAGTTGGCCGCGGATAGAGATAATCTATGCGGTTGCGGGTTGCGCTTGCTGAAGGGCGATAAGTACGCTCGAACTGCTTTTCGCCCTCCCAGACATCAACCTCGAACCTCTCTCGATTATTGATTTTGGAAAATCCTGTTGTGTAATCGAGAAGCGCACGTGGATCGACCTCATCCTTCCGGCAGTAAGTCAAGAAGCGTCGCGCGAGGCCAAGCTCAAAAGGCGTGCGGCGGAGCAGGTTGGCGTCGGAGAAGCGATCCTCGTTCCATTCTGAGTAATAGAACGCGAAGGAATCCAGCACATACAGCAGGTTCTTCGTGTTGTGCCCTTGTAGAAACTGCTCGAAGACAAACCGATTATAGAGGGGTCCGGTTCCAGGTGATGCAAGATTTATAATCCTCGTTTCCGTCTCGCGCTCCATAGAAGAGTTGACATCAGAAAAGCTCAGCGGCATGGCGTGGGAGGCGCCAAGGATGACCCAGTCATAGCCGGGTTGCGCTGCCGTCGCGATCTTGAAGAACGGATTGCTCTTCCCGGTTTTGTAAAGCAGCCATTCAGCGGCCCAAAAGAGGCCCGCATAGATGACGAGCCCGATGGCAATGAACAGGAATGCTGATTTTCTTTGCGAATGGCTCATTGGATTTCAGAACCGCATATAGATAAATTCTTTCATCTGCCATCGTCCAAGTATGATGACAGAGAAGATCGCTCCATAGTAGAGACCCCATCTGAGCCAAACAGGCGCCACGGCGATGCGCTGAATGATGGGCCGGCGTTCGTCAGCGATCTCTGTGGCAACCAGAAGACCGATGAGCGAGAAACCTATCAGGTGTTCGTTTGTGAACGGATAATTCATAGCAAGGCCGGGCAACTCTGATGCATGAGCAGCGATTTTGCGAAGGACCACCAACGCATCGCTGATCGACTTTGCGCGGAAGAAGATCCAGCTGATGGCAATCAAGTGGAAGGTCAGCAGCACACGGACAAGGGTCACGCTCAAGCTGCTCGTGAAGCGCGGCATAGTCTTGGAAATAAAGCGCCAAACAGGGTCCAGTGCGAGGCCAAGCCACTGATAAATCCCGTTCAGCGCGCCCCACACCAAAAAACTCCATCCTACGCCATATCCGAGCCCCGCGTGCCAAAGCCCGCTAATGAGGAAGACCACCATGATATTCAAATAAGTGCGCAACAGGCCGCGTCGGCTGCCACCTAGGGGAATGTAGAGATAGTCCCGGAACCACCGGCTAAGAGAGATATGCCACCGCTCACCCCAGAACTCTGCGGTGCTGCGCGAGAGATAAGGGCGCCGGAAATTTTCCATCAGGCGAATGCCAAACAGTAGAGAGATACCGATGGCCATGTCCGTATAACCTGAAAAATCGCAATAGATTTGGAATGCGAAGAAATAAACGCTGATGAGAAGCTCCATTGGCGTCGCGAAGGGGACAATGGCAAAGCTGTGGTCCACCAAAGGCGCCAAATTATCGGCAATCACAAGCTTCTTGAAGAGTCCGACGCAAAAAAGCTGAAGCCCGAGAATGACTTGACCATGATCAGATAGCGGGCCGACGCGAATTTGTGGAAGAAAGCTTGTTGCGCGCTCTATTGGACCGGCAAGTATTTTCGGGAAATATGCGACATAAAGCGCTACCTGTCCTAAACCCGGTGTTGCAGGCAGCTTTCGCACATATGCGCCGATCAGATAGCTGGCGGCGGAAAAGGCATAAAAAGAATAGCCTGCCGGTGCTGACACGCCAATGCGCGGCAGGGTGATATAGGAAGCCCCGCTCGGCGATGTTATGAACTTTTCCAGCTCGGCGGCAGCGAAGTCGTAATATTTGAGGCCGAACAGGGAGCCAAGCACCATAATCAACCCGCCAGCGAATATGGCTCTCCGCCACCTCTCCGAAGCATCTTCAATGCTTCGCGCCGAGGCATAAGTGACAATGGTAACTGCCCCCAAGAAGATGAGGTTGCTCGTATGCCAGAGGCCGTAGAACACGTAGCTGGCAAGCAGTAACCCTAGCCAGCGTTGCGTTGAGGGTAGTGTCGCAAAAACGAGTAGAGTGATGGGCAGGAATAGAAAGAACTGAAACGATGTGAACAGCATCCGTCATTTTCCCTATCGCGACAATACGAATTCGGAATCCCCGTGGACTAACGCAGTATTGGCCCCTTAAATCCGATTTTGACTGAGCTCGACTATGACAAGCCGCAGAAGCAACGCGGCAATCAGACCTCGGCTCGCTCGACGCACTCTGCCGCGATGCTCTTGATCGTAGGCGTGCCTGCGAGTTGCATGGTCATAATCAACTCGTTCTTGAGGTGCTCGTACACGCTCTGCACGCCTTGCGCGCCGCCAAGGGCCGAGCCGTATAGCAAGGGCCGGCCCAGAGCGACTACGGACGCTCCCAGAGCGATGGCGCGGAAAACATCCTGACCGCGATAGAAGCCGCCGTCGACGATGACCGGAACGCGTCCTTTCAGCACCGCGGCTACGCGCGGCAGCACGGTCATGGCGGAGGGTGAATTATCAAGCTGCCGTCCGCCATGATTGGAGAGCCAGACCGCCGCGCAGCCGTGGCGCTCGCACTCCAGGGCCTGGGACGCAGACAGGATGCCCTTGACGATTACCGGCAACCCGGATTCTTTTCGGCAGAGCTCGAGATCATCCCATGAAAGTTCGGCTTTCATCATCGCTGCGTTACCAGTTACGCCTGGTGTTTTCGGTTGGTTGCCCAGCGCGAGATTGGGAAGCGGTGCGCCCAGCACCCGGGTTGAGCGTTCGCGGTTGCTGGTGACGAACGCATCCACCGTGAGGACTATAGCCTTGTAGCCGGCCGCCTTTGCCCGCTGAAGCAATTCTATGGCAAAGGGGCGGCTGGCCGGAATGTAGGGCTGGAACCATTTGTCGGCGCTGGTTGCCGCCGCGATCTCTTCAAGGCTGAGCTGCGTGACGGAGCTTGCAACATAGAGCGAGCCACCAGGCGGGCAGGGCGGCGGACGCCATCAATGATTTGAGACTGCGCGGCTGAATGTTGATGATAAGCCGTCTGATTTTGCCCTCGCGCGTGGCCTGAAGTTTGGCGGCGAGCAGCTCGATGTGCCAGTTGGGCAAAAACGCGACCCCGCCCTCCAATTCAGCGAAGCAGCGCACCATGAACGAATAGAACTCCGCGCGCATGATGGCGCGAAGATCCCGGGCGTTGAGAATGGTCACGGCGCCTCCCCTTTCATGCGCCGCGCGATTTCGCGCAGGACGAGGTCGTCCTCCGCAGACGGGTCACCGGACTCGGTCTGAGGCGGCTTGGCCTCGCTCGCCTGGATGAGCGCCAGCAGCAAGCTCGTCGAACGCGTTTCGCCGAAGGCGGCGCGGTTGACGAGCTGCTTGACCGCCGCCTCGAGTTTAGTGATCCGCTTGCGGCGGCCGTTCTCGACGATAACCACGCGCTCGGCAAGCGTCGCGGCGAGGACATTGGCGAGGTTGCGGGCGCCCTTCGGCCGGCCGCGCGGATTGCCGGATGTTCCCGGACGGAACCACGATGCCAGCGGCGGATGGCGATAGCCGGTACGATACTCGCCGCTGGGGTTTGACGGATCCTCGCTCATGGCTTTGGCTCCACGGCGCCGGGGGTCTCGTCGAATGTGGCGCCGGTGACGGCGTGACGGGCGGCCGCGCCAGTGTGGGCTTGCCAGCGGCGCACGATCACGTCGGCGTAAAGCGGATCAAGTTCGAGCCCACGGCACTGCCGGCCGGTGCGTTCTGCGGCCATCAGCGTTGTGCCGCTGCCCAGGAAGGGATCGAGGACGATATCGCCGCGCCGCGAACTGTCGAGAATGGCGTCAGCGACCATCGCGACGGGTTTCACCGTGGGGTGCAGCGCGGCGAGGGGCCCTTCCTCGCCCGCCCGTCCAAATGCCGGCCCGGGGGCATAAGCCCAGACATTCGTCCGGTTACGTCCCTGGCGCCCCAGTTGGATATTATTCTGGTGACTTGCCGAACCGGTCTTGAAGACGAAGACGAGCTCATGCTGGGAACGGTAGAAGCTGCCCAGCCCGGCGTTGGGCTTGGTCCAAACGCAGAGGTTCAGCATGTCGAAGCCCGCCGCGCGCGAGGCGCTCAGCATCTCAGCCGTGTGCCGCCAATCGATGCAGACATAATGGACGGCGCCGGAGTGGCTGAAGGCAGCCATGTGGCGCAACGAGGTTTCGAGAAATTTCCTGAAGGCGGCGGAATCCATCTCGCCCGCCGCCATCGTAAATTCGCGATGGTGGGCTTCTCCATGTCCGCTGACATTGCCATCGATCGGCACGTTATAGGGGGGATCGGTAAAGGCGGCGCCCGCAGTCTCCGGGCCAAGAAGCGTGCGATAGGCCTCGGCGTCGAGCGCGTCGCCGCATAAAACTTTGTGACGTTCCAGCAGCCAGAGATCGCCGGTTCGGGTGACGGCGGGCCCCGGCACGGCGGGAATAGGCGGCTTGGCAGCTTCACGTTGGTTTTGCGGCAGCGCTTCGATGCGCAGATCGATTTCGCCGGTGTCGAAACCGGTCACCTCGAGAGCAAAATCGAGATCGAGGCTTGCCAACTCCTTCAAGGTTTCGCCGAGCAGCCGATCGTCCCAGGAGGCGATTTCGGTCAGGCGATTGTCGGCGATCGCAAAGGCCCGTCGCTGAGCCTCGGTAAGATGGTCGAGCCTGACAGTGGGGACTTCAGCAAGCCCAAGAAGTTTCGCGGCGAGGATGCGTCCGTGCCCGGCGACGACATTGTTCTCGCCATCGATGAGAACGGGCACGTTGAACCCAAAACTCTCAATGCAGCTGGCGATTTGACGGACTTGTTTCTTGTTGTGGACACGGGCGTTCCGGGGATCGGGCTTGAGTTGCCCGATCGGGAGATAGCAAACCGACAAAAGGGTTCGATTGGCGGAACGCTGTGCCGTCCTGGCGATGGTTTCTGACATGTTGCCTCCTGTACACCGCCCAGCGAGCAGAGCAGAGGTCTCGGCTCAGGCGGTGCCCGAAAATCGCAGGGCGCGCCGTGCTGGTCGAGTTCAGGAAGCGAACGAAGAAATGACCCCATTAAAGAATGCGCACCTTGATCAGATCATCGGCTTTGACCGGGAAGGCGGGATCGCGGGCGATAAGCTCCTCATAGGCCTGCGCGCGTCGAACAATCAGCTCAATGAGTTCCCGGCAAATAAGCAGGTGCTCTAAGCAGAGTTTGGCGCCAGCTTTATTAAGCGTCTGTCCGGTGACTGCCGCCGAGGCAGCGAGATGGATGACCGGGCGGCTTGGCGCCCAATGGCGCCGCTCCACATTGCCGGCATCGCTTTGACCGGCATCCTCGAGTACAAATGCCGCCATTTCATTGAGCGATAATCGTTTAATGGCCTTGGGCAGGGTGGGCGCCTGGCCCAATTCCGATCTTTGGAGAAAGGGGATAGCCATTCGAGCCGCGATGAGCCGTTCGCCGAGGCGCTTCCCCGCAAGTTTCGTTTCGCGCTCGGCAATCTTGGCGTCGCGGAAAACGTACTGGAGCTTAACCGGCTTGGGGCTCCAATCATCCGGATTGCTCAGATATTGGTATTCGATCGCGTGCCGGCAAAGTGACGCGCGGATATTCGCCCGGCGGTTATCGTCCTTGTCCTCGACGGGGTATGCGAGGACCGCGACGAGCATTGCTCCACATTCGTAAACCTCGTTGTTCTGAAAACTAATCCCGATCGGCTCCCGGCCCATTCCATCTACCTGCCGCGTTCATTTCCATTCCACCTGGGCAATTCATTTAAGAACCCGGATAGCTTGACGCAAAACCAATGCGCGGAATGGGGCATTCGTTTTCGATAAATCGTCCTGGGCCTTGATCCCTGATTGAGTCCTATCGACCCAATCTATCCGCTGTGGGCGCGTTTAAATCCCTGTTCGATTTTTAGGGAATTCATCCGGCAAGTTATTGAATAAGCGGGTGTTGTGCCTGCGCATTTGCATGAAGATGGATCAAAATTGAAGAAGTCCCTGTAAATTTCGCTGTTAGCAGGGAATTTGCTGCCTGAGACAGGTTCGCAGCGGACTGCGCCGTCAGCCACGCAGTCCGGTCTCGTGGCTTGGGTTCCGTGCTTGCGGAAAGCTTTGATATTTCCGCAGGTTAGGCTTTAATGGGGGACTCTCAGGCGGGCAATCTTCAAATTCTGGCTTGCTGGTCGCCCGCTTTACAGCGGCCGTCTCTGCTCGCCAAATTCTAATTTCCGTATTTGGTGCCCTGGAGATCGGTTCGAGATGCGCCAGAGAACGGTTCGGAAAAACTTCCTCGGCGGTCGTATATCCTATTGCTTACCTCAAAAACACATATT
>CAWFHI010000009.1:0-689291 GCA_963815605.1 uncultured Alphaproteobacteria bacterium
TTGCAATAGTGTGTGGGACCGCGTCGCACCGAGCATCGTTTGCTCCTATTCGATAATCAGCACGCCCTGGGCGTTGCTTTATGATACTCCCCCTTGAAGGGATACCATCCCGCGGGAAGCGGCTTGAACCTGATTGTAATCGTTCCCCCTTTTGTAACGATCTTCTCGGTATGAAGGGCCGTGCTATCAAACTTTTCGACCGAATTTCCTCATTCTTTAGGGTGATAGCGACAGCCTTTCCCGCGGGAGCTTTGATTTCCGCCGGCTCGAATTTGTGATCCTTAATTGTAAGTCTGATAGACACGGGTTCTTCCGCATGAGCAGAAGGCGGCATCGCGAGCGCGGCCGCTGCAGCAGCATGGTCATGAATTGTTTTAGCGCCATTCACAACCCACCGAGTTCAGTTAGCCCGCAGGTCCGGTGTAATAGACGTTGTTTTGAATTATCTTAATTCCAGTAGAAGCGCTAACTCAGAGGATAACTTCTTTGCACTTGTTCGTTAATATTTCAAAACAAAACCTAGTGTCGAGAATTTTACATTATGACTAATTTTAAAACTACACATCGCTAATAATCGCAATGTCTGAACCAGAATAATTCTGAAATATTGCATTTGACTTCTCGCACCGGGCTCTTTAGCAGACTTTTTGGGGAAAGCCGAATCGCGACATTCTCGATGAGAGCCTGCCCGGCAAAAACCGGTTGCGAGGCCTGTATAGCATTAGCTATAACTTATAGCTAATGCTATATGATACGCTTCAAGGGAGACCCCTATGAGTATCGGCAGTCTGATCTGCTCATTTGATGCTGGGAGGCCCTGCCGAACCGCCCTAACTGCGGCTTTCTTTTTCATTACAGCTGGCGCCGCCCTCGCCGATGACAGCAACACAGCACTGGAATTACCGAAGGCCGAGGGGGTCAGTCTGCACTTTCAATCGACCTTCCTGCCGCAAGCCTATTTGCCGTTTCACCCCGGGCCATTCGACCCGGCGAATGGCAATGGTCAGTCGACCGAAACCTGGACGATGACGGGCTATTTTGGCGGCCGGCTATGGGAGGGAGGCGCATTCTTCTTCAATCCTGAGACCTTCCAGGGGTTTCTCTTGCGCGACTTTTCCCCCCGAAACGTCGCAGTCGCCGCAAGCGTCGGCAATGGCGAGGCTCAAAGGGGCGGCCACTGGGAGATCGATCCCTATGTTGCACGTCTCTATTTTAGCCAAACTTTCGGATTTGGCGGCGAGAAAGAAACGGTCAAGGACGATCTCAATCAGATCGCCGGGGAAAGGGACATCTCACGGCTGACGGTGACTGTGGGCAGGATGGCAGTCGTCGATTTTTTCGACAATAACGCCTACGCCCATGACCCTCGGACACAATTCATGAATTGGGCGCTGATGGATGGCGCGGCGTATGACTACGCGGCTGACGTAAAAGGTTATACGGTCGGAGTGGTCGCTGATTACAATCAAAAAGCTTGGGCACTCCGGGCAGGTTATTTCCTGGTGCCTGTCAGACCCAATGCGCTGGAGCTTGATACGGATATTCCGCAGCGCGGCGGGCTCAATATCGAATTGGAGGAGCGATATAGCCTGTTCTCCCAGCCCGGAAAGCTGCAACTCTTGGGCTTCGAAAACACAGGTATTATGGGGAATTATGCCGAAGCGGTCGCAATAAACCCCGCAATGGCCGATATTGAAGCAACACGTACGCAGCGGACCAAGATTGGGTACGTTGTCAATTTGGAGCAGGCGCTCACGGAGAACCTTGGCGCCTTCTTCCGCTATAGCTGGAACGACGGCAAAACTGAGGTCTGCTGTTTCACTGACGTCAATCAAAGCGTCTCGGGCGGGTTCAGTGTCAAGGGTGCTTTTTGGGGTAGGGCCAATGACACCGTTGGGATCGGAGCCGTGTATAATTCGATTTCGTCTGCCTTCCAGCGCTATCTGGCAGCGGGAGGACAGGGACTAGTAATCGGCAACGGCGAACTTCCCAGCTATGCAGGGGAAAAGGTCTTTGAGACCTATTACTCCTATGCTGTGACTGAAAATCTAAGCGTCTCCGCCGATTATCAGTGGATCGGCAACTCCGCCTATTTCGCAGACCGAAGCCCCATCAACATGTTCAGCGGGCGCATACACGTTCAGTTTTAAAGGGTGGGAGCGCTGTCGCTTTGCGCATCATGCATGAATGACGGTTTCCCTTATTGCGCCGAACTGGCAAATAGCCCCCACCAAAACGAAGAGGTGCCAGATGGCGTTATGAAACGGCATCCATTCCATGAGATGAAACGGCACGCCGAGCGTGTAAATTATGCCGCCGGCCAAGAGCAGACCTAGCGCCTGGTCCGTCAGTGAAGCCGCTATCGGCTTGAACGCAAATAAAACAAGCCAGCCTTGGCTGAGGTAAATGACAATTCCTAGCTTGTCGAAGCGGCGCGGGAACCGCAGTTTGATAGCTATTCCCACGGCGGCAATTGCCCATACCGCAGCCAGCACGGAAAAGCCCGCCGGACCCTTTACCGCAATCGCAAACGGCGTATAGCTGCCCGCAATCATGATGAAGATCGCCGCGTGGTCTAGGGAGCGCAGCACTTCCTTCCTGTTCGGGTTGCGAGCGGTATTATAGGCCGCGGAGGCGGCAAACATCCCGAACAAACCGGCACAATAGACGATGCAGCTGGCTAAAGTGGCCGTCGAAAGCCTACCGATAGCCTCATGCAGCAGGAGCGCGCTTCCCACGATGCCAAAAAGAATGCCGGCGGCGTGGACGCAAACGTCGGCGGCTTGCTCCAGAAGTGTGTATTTAGGAAAGGAACGAGTTGGCGTCATCCCTGTAGTACGGGGCTATTGCATTCCTGGAATTGCCGTGAGTGCACCGGTAAAGCAGACTGCAAGGCACGCGCCCAGCTTCAACACTCGAAATTGAGATTCGCTTCCAGCGATTATTGAATAGGCAAGGCGATTAACTTAGTAGCAATGAGGCTTATTAGAGACGGAGCCTTCTCACATCCCGCATGCCTTTCCGGTTTTGGCATGGTCCTTGCTCACTAGGATTTGCCGCTTGGCATTTTGCTATTCGCGGCGCAAGTTGGACGGGAAACTCAGCCGCCGGTTTGCTTCAGGTGAATCCTCCCTTGGCCTGAAGCACCGGCGTGCTTTTTCATAAACCCAGCAAGGAATCAGAAATTTTGGTGGCAACTGCCCGAGTCTTTCCGCTTTTCTGTCTTCGTTAACTCCTGTATGTTCGTCCAGTGAATTTATCCGGCTTGAGCTAGAATTATTTCCAAATTGGAAATACAGATCTGAATTCGGAAAGACAGATCTAAAGGACGCTTCCACGAATGACTGAAATCCTATCTCGCGTCGAAATCAAAAGTCTCAGGCGGTATGCTTTCTGCCTCCTGGGAAATCGCTATTTGAGCGACATGGCCCTCGAGGGCGCCCTAAATGCTTTTGGCGATGGCGCGAAACCCGGTGATGACGCGGAGCATGCGCTCGCCCTCTATAAGGTGATTAACAAATCCGCCGAGGCCTGTTCACGCATGGGCAAGGTGAGTGCGGCATTGGGAGCCGGGTTTCATTCCAGATTTTTGCGGCTTCCTATGAATCAGCGACAGGTCGCTGTACTTCACTCTGTAGTCGGGTTGCCGTTCACTGACATCGCCACGATCATGAGCATGAACGAAAGCACCGCCCGAGGCGTTTATGCCCAGTCTCTGGCAGCGCTGCGGCCTAAGCCGATGGCCGTGCTGATCATCGAGGATGAAGCGATTATCGCCCGCGAACTTCATCAGATCGTGACAAAGCTCGGGCTTTCGGTGGCGGGAACCGCGCGAAACCGGACGGAAGCGCTGCGCATTGCCGGGCTTTCGAAGCCCGGCCTAATTCTGGCGGACTATGGCCTCAAGGGCGATACGGGCGTGAACGTGGTGAAAGCGATCAGGCAAAGCATTGATGCCCACGTGATTTATGTCACGGCGTTCCCCGATGTCGCCGCCGCTGAGAGCGACACCGGTGACATCGTGATCCCAAAGCCGTTCAATGTAAGGACGGTCGAACAGGCAGTGCAGCACATGGCCGCCTAGACGCTCTAGTTTTGGGACCTGAGAATTCGCCCAGCGATTGCGTCAAGCTTTGCGACAAGGACGGGGTCGCGCGCCTCTTCAGCTGTAATAATTGCATGATCGAGGGCTCTATCCGAGCCGATCGGGCATGGCTCATGCTCCTTCGGGAAATCGGCCGCTACCTTAGCGATGAGCTGCGAAGCTTTTTCCGAATTCGCCTTCATGACCCGTAAAATTTCGGTGATGTCGACATCGGTATGCTCGTCGTGCCAGCAATCGAAGTCGGTGACCATGGCGACTGTGGCGTAGCACAACTCAGCCTCGCGGGCGAGTTTCGCCTCAGGCATATTGGTCATGCCAATAACACTGCAGCCCCACGATTTATAGAGAAAGGACTCGGCCCTGGTCGAGAATTGCGGGCCTTCCATGACCAAATATGTGCCACCCCGGCTATGGGGAATGCCTTCGGCCTTCGCGGCTGCCTCGATCCTATCGGCAAGCCCAGGACTGATTGGATCGGCCATCGCGACATGCGCTACGCAGCCGGTTCCGAAAAAGCTTTTGTCGCGGGCAAAAGTGCGGTCGATGAATTGATCGACGATTACGAAGGTGCCGGGCGGCAGTTCCTCCTGAAAGGAACCGCAGGCGGAGACAGAGATAAGGTCGGTAACGCCAACGCGCTTTAGCACATCGATGTTGGCGCGATAGTTTATCGTTGTCGGCGAGTATTTGTGGCCAGCGCCATGCCGGGGAATGAAAGCAACAGGTAGTCCGGCAATCTCGCCCAGATGCACCTCCGAAGAGGGTTCACCCCAAGGTGATGCGACGGCTTCTTTACGCTTATTCTCCATGCCGGGCAGATCATAAAGACCCGAGCCGCCGATTATTCCTAAGACTGATCTCGTCATCACACCTCCGCCACGATGCGTTCCCGCAACGCATCATTTAGCGGAAGGGCGGCATGTCAAGCCATCAACTCAATGTAGTAGAGGGAATAAACCCATTTTTGTTCTTCTTCTTCTGTTGCTTTTTGACCGGCGGCCAATTGCCTTACCGCTTGAAGCGGGCCGAAGCCTCCAATTGAGAAGGGCTCGCCATCAGATTCAGTTGCCAGAACCCATTCCTGCCTTGCCACGTCTGCCAGGACCAATTCTGCCCCGTACCCGTCAAGCGCCGAAAGCCGGGCGGTCTTCGCATCAGGGGAAGGGCGGGCAGCGGATAGAACATCCCGCAATGCAGGGCCGGTATATCTCGCTTCGCCCCCCTCTCTTTTTACGGAAACCGTCTTTTGTGGAAAGGCGGAAAGGGCAGCAGTACTGAAGGCCCGGGCTCTGCCGAAGCTCAAATTGTTGTGATCAAGGAAGCGGTCGCGTTTGGCGTCGAAGGGGGCGCGATTTGGGGCTTCGATCAGGCCGCCGACGGTCAGGATTATGATATCGCTGCCGCAAGAAGGGGCACTGCTTGCCCTGGTAGGACCTAGGATTGCGGCGCCGGCCGCAAGTCCGAACATACTCTCGCGGCGCGAAAGTTGAACTTCGACCATGACCTCACCCTACTCTGCGGCCCAAGCCGCGCCCGAACTGACCAAGAATGCGGGAGTATTCCCCTGCCCTTGTGATATCTATATGGCGGGGCCGGTAAACCATTTGTTCTAGATTTTCCGCAGAACCTTCATGATCCCCAATTAAGTACATGACGACGCCGTTGGTCGTCCTAACTCAATTTACGAGCGGATGCGGTGCATCGGGGTTCCAAGGATAGGTCGCGTTCTTGATGCGAGGGTCCAGCCGGGCATCCCGATGGCAGCCTTCGGCGTCGAGCAGATATTGCCTGCGTCCAGCGGTCCATTCAGGATTGTCTTTGGTTCTTAGCTCCCAGCACCTCGCAAAGTGCCTATTCGCCTCGATCTGCTCTTGGGTAAGCGGGTGGGATTTAAAGTAATCCTGTTCGCTTCCTTCAGAGGTGATGACGCCAAGCGCCAAAATAAGAGACAGGAGCCCAGCAGCATTAAGGACTGACCGCATCTTGTATTCCTTTTACAACCAACGCTTGTGGGGTAGCCCCATTCTCGCTCACAAAGCTTACGCCTAGGCTTCCAAACTTTTGAGATAGATTAGAAACAACTTCGGCCTGGGAGAGATCGTTGTCCCCGCCACGTGATTTCCCCAGAAAGCGGTTAGGTCCCCTTTCACGTTATGGTATAAGATTACATTTTTCGGCTTGACAGACGCGAGTAGGGTTTGGCTAAACGGGAGCTAGGGACGCGACCACGCTGTCCTGGAAAATCTCCCGAGGCAAAAATGCAAACAGTGCGAATGGCATGCCTTTTAGGGGCCGGCGTTCTGCTCGCTGGCATCCAAACAAATGCGCAGGAGCACAGGCAACTGGGCCCCCACGTGCACGGGCACGGCCGGTTCAATATCGCCATCGAGGGCAAAACTGTCTCCATGGAACTTGAGGTTCCAGGACACGACATCGTCGGCTTTGAGCATGAGCCCAGCACTCCGGATCAAAAGCAGGCGCTGGCGAAAGCGAAGGCGAAGCTTGCAGATGTGTTCGCGCTTTTCCGTGTGCCGCCTGCCGCCGGATGCTCTCTCAAGAGCGCCGATATAAAGACCGGGGCCGAGCACGAAGATGAGCATGAACATGAGGAAGAAGCAAACCATGCGGATCACGGCAGCGCCGGTAATCATGAGGAGCACGAGCACCACCATTCCGAATTTCACGTTGAATATTCTTTAGAATGCTCGTCACCTTCTCGCCTTACCTCCATGACATTCGACTATTTCGCGGCGTTTCCTGGTGCTCAGGAACTCGACATTGCCGTCATCTCTCCGAAAGGCCAATCGAGCTTCGAGGTGAAACGGAATGAGCCGCACCTCGATCTGGCGGGGATCATTTGATCGAATCTGAAAGCATCGCACATCCGGACTATAAGCAGTCCGAGTCTCCCACTGCCGAAATCGTCCGCATGAAAGACGTCAGCTTCACTTGGCGGGGGCGCAACGGTTTCACCCTCGCCATCGACGACTTCGCGTTGGTCAAGGGTGAGCGACTTCTGCTTATCGGGCCTTCAGGAAGTGGCAAATCCACCTTCTTGAGCCTTCTCGCCGGTATTACCGTCCCGCAGCGTGGTGTCATCGAAGTCTTAGGAACGGATATTGCACGGCTCCGCGGCACTGCGCGCGATCGCTTCCGGGCGGAGCATTACGGAATCATCTTTCAGATGTTCAACCTCCTACCCTACGGGTCTGTCATCGATAATGTGCTCTTGCCGCTAAGCTTTTCAGAAACCCGCCGAGCGCGGGCGGAAGCGGAGGGGGGTGTGACAGCCGCAGCAGCGCGCCTCCTTGAAAGTCTCGGGATCGAGAGTGCGCTCATCGAAAATACATCCGCGGCCAGCCTTAGTGTGGGTCAGCAGCAGCGTGTAGCGGCGGCAAGGGCGCTCATCGGATCGCCGGAGCTAATTATCGCGGACGAGCCGACCTCTTCTTTGGACCGGAACCGTCAGCAAGCATTCCTCGACCTGTTGTTTGAGGACGTTGCGGCCGCGAATGCAACGTTGATCATGGTCAGCCACGATGAAAGCTTAGGACGCCGCTTCAGCCGGGTTGCCGATCTGACTGAGATCGCCCGCACCTCTCGTGGTGGGCTGCAATGAGACTGCATTTACGGCGCGCGGGGAACCTTCGCTCGTGATTATCTTTCGCCTGGCCCTGAAATCTCTCGCGAACCGATGGCTTACGGCGCTGCTGACGATCGTCTCAATCGCGTTCAGCGTGATGCTGCTGCTGGGCGTCGAGAAAGTGCGAACAGGGGCACGGCAAAGCTTCGCCGACACTATTTCCGGAACCGACCTAATCGTGGGGGCACGCAGCGGCAGCCTGAATCTCTTGCTCTATTCCGTTTTCCGGATCGGAAACGCGACGAACAACATTACTTGGAAGACATATCAAGATATCGCGCACCTGCCCGAAATCGCATGGATCATCCCGATTTCGCTGGGTGATAGCCATCACGGCTTCCGCGTGATGGGGACCGTGCCGGAATACTTCAGTCTTTATCATTATCGCCACGGCCACTCGCTGGCGTTTTCTTCCGGCGGCCCCTTCAGCGACCTGTTCGATGCTGTCGTAGGAGCGGACGTCGCTAACGAGCTTGGCTACAAAGTGGGGGATAAGATCATCGTCGCCCATGGGCTTGGCTCGGTCTCCTTCCTGGAGCACGCCGACAAACCCTTCCACGTCGCGGGTGTGCTGGCAAAAACAGGCACGCCAGTCGATCGCACTGTCCACGTGAGCCTCCAGGCCATCGAGGCCATCCATGTTGATTGGCAGAGCGGGGCTCCAATTCCTGGCCAGAGCGTCTCGGCCGAGCAAGTACGCCACATGAATTTGGAGCCGAAGGCGATTACGGCTGCATTCATTGGGTTGAAATCGAAGCTCGCCGCATTCCGGCTTCAGCGTGCGATCAACGAATACCCGGAGGAACCACTGTCGGCGATCCTGCCGGGCGCGGCGCTGCAGGAACTTTGGGGGCTTGTCGGCACCGCCGAGACGGCATTGTCCGCTGTCTCAGGCATGGTCGTCGTAACCGCGCTCCTCGGGATGGTGACCATGATCCTGACCACTTTGAACGAGCGGCGCCGGGAAATGGCGATTCTGCGATCCGTTGGCGCTAGGCCCATGACCATTCTCACGCTTCTCGTCACCGAGGCTGGCGTTCTGACATTTTGCGGCGTATTGCTTGGGGCAATCCTGCTTTATACTGCTTTGGTGGTGTTGCAGCCATTCATTGACAGGACATATGGCCTTCATATCGCCATAGATCCGCCTACCCAAGATCAGCTCACCGTGCTGTTAGGCATCGTGATCGCGGGGTTCATTGCGGGTCTACTGCCGGCGCTTCGCGCTTACCGGCTGTCGCTGGCGGATGGTATGACGGTTCGTACGTAAGGAGAGAAAGCTGGCATGGTCAGACTACTTCACGCCTCATCCTTTTGCTTGCTGCTGCTGTGCGCGCCGAGTTTCGCCGCGAGCAACGAACCGGTTATGGATCTCGCCTGGGCGAAGCTCATGCCACCCGCCCCGCCGGTGCAAACCATGAAAGCGAAAAGTTTTCTCTCCGGCGCAACTCCGTTTGCAGGAGCTGGAGGGAGTGAGCCGCCGCCTCCGCCTATGATCAACGATAAGGTGTGGATGTCGGAGAGGCGGCTTCAGCCGGGAGCAGGCGCGCAGGTCGCGGTAGTCAAGGAGCTGGATGGCAAGCATGTACGCATCGGCGGCTATGTGGTGCCTCTCGATTTCGAGGCCACGAATGTGAAGGAATTCCTGCTCGTGCCGTTCGTTGGTGCCTGCATCCATGTTCCGCCCCCGCCACCCAACCAGATTATCTATGTGAAGACGGCGAAGGGCTTCGATGTGGCCGGCTCCTTCGATCCTGTCTACGTCACCGGTACCCTCAAAGTCGCTTCTCAATTTACGGGCCTTGCCGAAACCGGGTACAGCATCGACGCCGAAAAGGTAGATGCGCGGAAAGAGTAAAGCAGCTAGGCCGGGGTCATTGGCAAAGCCCTTCCCTTGCCATTTCATCGTGGACGTCGCCTTTTGCCGCACATAGCGGCTTTGCCAAATCACGCGCTTCGGCCGCCTTTCCATTTTCTTTGAGCGTGGCGGCTAAGTTCGCTTGAATGAATTCCTTGAGCTGGGGTTTGAAGAAGCGCCGCATACTCTGCGCGTCAAGAAAGGCCGCCTGCCATTCCTGTTCGGCTCCCGGGACATCGCCGGCATCCATCAGTGCCAGAGCGCGGTACATGTGCGAGCGCGGATCCGCCGGGTAAGCCGCGACGAGGAGCGAAGACTCCTCTTTGCCCGCCGCAGCGGTTTTCGGCATTTGCTCCTCGGGGATGAGCCTGGACGATAAATTGTATTCCGCGTAGCCGTTTGCGATCTGGGTGCCGCTATAGATGACCCCGCAAATGCCTGCTGCTGCCAAAGTCCAAGCGAATGTCCTGTAGGGCGGCAGCAGTACCTGCCGGTGCCACACGGCGATGAGCAGCGCTCCTATCAAGACCCCGGCGATTGCTCCGCCGATATGGGCCGCGAAATCGATCCTCTGCCCGAACAAACCATCGAACAGCGGGATGAGCGATGGAATGAGCACGCGCAGGGAGCCGGACTGCAGAAATCCGCGCATAGGCGAGCCCGGGGCATAGCGATAGCTGACGGAAAACGCTGCCGCAAAAAGCCCCATGATGGCGCCCGATGCGCCTACTGAAATGAGGTTTTGCGGATTGATAAGCAGCGACATCAGCGCACCGCCAACCCCGCTGACTGCGAAAACGGCTGCAAACCAGGCGCGGCCGATCACGTTTTCGAGGACCGCGCCGGCGAAGAACAGCGCCACGCCATTTAACGCGATATGGATGAGCCCGCCGTGCAAAAGCGGCGCCGAAAATATGCGCCACCATTGGCCACCTTGTATCACAAGGCTCTTATCAAGAGCGCCAAGCGACAACAGCGTTTCGATGCTGGGGTCGAGAAAGCCATTCGTTGGACTGACGCGAAAAACACACTCGCCAACAAAGGCTGCAGCGATCAGCGCGAGCAAGAAATAAGTCAAATAAAGAGGCCGTTTCTCCGGTAGCGTGGCTTTCTCCCTTGGAGCCAGCTCTGCTGCAGTAAGCCGGGGCGCGTCCAGAAGGCTGCTCAGAAAGGGCCGCAGCGTGAAACGGCCTCGAAGCGGCGCGTTTGTCCAGAAAACCTTTTGCGGTACGTCGATTGCCCACGCCGAAATGAAGACCTGGGAAGAGGGCGACCTGTTCTTCAAAAACCGCAGGCGTTTTTTGTCTTCCGGCGCAATCGTGGCGCTGCCTGCTTCAATTATCGCGATCGAAACCGGCAATTTTCTAAAGATTGACCGGCCGCAATAGCGCAGGCAATTCCTGCCTATGCCGTGCAGCTCCTCTTTGGTAAGCCCAAATCGCCGGTCAGGATTTTTCTCGCGGTCCACGATGCCGATGATTTCCACCGTCAGCCCGTTGGCGCGGGTGAGGACCGTGTCGCAATGACTAAGAAGCTCGTGCGCCTCCGGCAGCGTGCCCGGACGGTAGCCCTTCTTTGCGATCAGCGCTTTGGCAAGATAGGCCGCGAGGCTCTCCGGCTGTGTGTCTTCAGTTGCTAGCATCTGTTAGGGGGCACTTCTGGCGAGCGCGCGCCGCTGGCCTTTTATCTCACGATGGGCGAATGACGGGTGAAGCCTGTGCAACTTTTCTGCCACCGCGACGCAAATAAACGCTTTCTTCTCCGAGGACCGCGGCAAGGCCTAAGAAAGGAGTTCTTCAACGTTCGCGCAAGGGATCTGGAGAGCAATTATGATCCATCCCTTTGAGGTGAATATAAAAATTGGGACCTATCCAAAAAAGGGCTTGACCTCAAAGGCGATATAGCCACTTAAAGCAATTCGATTGCGAAACGATTGCGCCACAAAGGGCGCTGGGGAGGTGACCTTCTGCTCATAAAGGCTGCACGGCTCGCAACTTAGCCGGTATGCCGAAAGTGCAGAAATAGCCTGTCTGGCAACTCCGCTTCGCGCGGTGAAGCGTTCGTCAGCAGCATCGGATTAACTCTTAAATGGGAGGTCCCATGCGATGGACATTTACCCGGCGGCCGCGGAGCTTCTCCGCGAACAGTGTTGGCTGAATCAGCCACTGTCGACGTCTTTCTCCTTAGACAATCACTAGGTAGCGGAGAAACGCCTCATGACCATTTGGCGCGAAGAAAAGCTGCACTCCGCGTGGAGGGCAAAGTTCGAGGTTTCGAACCTCGTCTATGAAGAGAAATCCAAATTTCAGAATATCGTGGTTTTCGACAATGAAAACTATGACCGGATTCTGATGATAGACGATATCGTGCAGCTCTCGACTCGGGATGAGTTTATCTATCACGAGATGATGTCGCACGTCGCCCTGTTCTCGGTCGAGAAGCCCGCCTCCGTCTTGATAATCGGCGGCGGAGACGGCGGAATTTTGCGCGAAGTGCTAAGGCATCCCAGCGTCACCAGCGCCGTTCTTTGCGAGCTGGACGAAAAGGTCATCAACATATGCAAGGAATACATCCCCGAAATACCTGGGGGTGCGTTCAGCGACCCTCGTTCGCGCGTCGAAATTATGGATGGCGCGAAATTCATGGCTGAAACGCAGAAGACGTTCGACGCAATTCTCGTCGATTCCACCGATCCCATAGGACCTGGCGAGGTGCTCTTCAGCAGCAGCTTTTATGCTAATTGCGCGCGATGCCTGAAGCCGGGCGGAGTGCTCGTGACGCAACAAGGCGCGCCGATTTTCCAGGGGGCTGAGCTGCGCAATAGCTTGCAGAAGCTGCGCCCGCACTTCGCATTCACGAGCTTTTTCTTGCTTTCACCGGCGTCCTACTTCGGCGGGAATTTCGCGCTCGGCTTCTCTTCGAATACCACCAAGAAGAAATCGCCCCTGCGCACAGCCCCAACTATTGAAACAAAATACTACTCGCCAGAGATACATACGTCGGCATTTGTAATTCCGAATTACATCAAGCAGATCGCAGGCCCTCACGATTGATCAAGCCGTACCGCGTTTAACGCTGCTATTTGGGTCCAGAAAGGTATCATCATGGAACACAGACGGGTGGGGTTGGTCCGGTCGGCGAAAGAGATCGTCGAGATGCTGGCTCCGGATATTCCAGTCATCGTTTCGCGCCCTCAAAATGCTGCCAGGGCTGCAAAATGGTTCTCGGAGAATTTTCCGGGCGAGGTGTTGTATGCCGTGAAGGCAAACAATGACCCCAGAATCTCTCAGACGCTGCACGATAACGGAGTAGCAAACTTTGACGTGGCGTCGCTGGTCGAAATCGAAGCCTGTGCCCGGCTGACGAAGTCGCGCCTCTATCTTATGAACCCGGTAAAGTCGAGAAGGTTGATCGCTGCCGCATATCACGATTTCGGCGTCAGGGATTTTGCCCTCGATACAGAGCAGGAGCTTTACAAGCTTCGCGAAGAGACCGGCAACTCGAGCGACCTGAATCTCTTCGTGCGCATTGCCGTGGCGAACACCGATAGCGCAATCCCGCTCGACCGCAAATATGGCGCACTCCCCGACGAAGCCACACGGCTTTTGCGTTTGACAAGGCGTGCTTCCGTTAAGCTAGGCATCTGCTTTCACGTAGGGTCGCAGAACTCCGATCCGTGCTCCTATCGAAATGCGCTGCGAGCCGCCTGGAAGGTTTACAATGAGGCTGGCGTCGAACTTGAGGTGGTGGATGTCGGCGGGGGCTTCCCGGCGGCGCATCCCGGTACGCCAACGACTATGATTCAGTCGCAGATCGAGGGCATTCTGGCAGGCGTTGCCGAGTTGCCCGGCTTCGAGAATTGCACCCTGATTTGTGAGCCCGGGCGCGCGCTGGTCGCAGAGGCCGAGTCGCTTATCGTGAAAGTGAACGGCAGGCGCGGGAACAGCCTCTACATCAACGATGGTACCTATGGCTGTCTCTTTGAGGGTGCTCAGATTTATGGCTCTCTGCCCTATCCTGTCAGGAGGGTGAACCGGAAGACGAACGCGCGCACTGAGAGCTTCGAATTTTGGGGAGTTTCCTGCGACAGCATCGACTACGTCCCTGGTCCCTTCGCATTGCCTGCTGACACCGATGAGGGCGACTATATCGAAATCGGGCTGACTGGCGCTTACGGCCGCGTATCGGCCAGCGCCTTCAACGGATACGGCGATTATTACTTCGCGGAAGCCAAGGATAATCCGTTCCCGTCTATGTATACAAAGCGCCACGAAATACAAAGACCGTTAGAAGCGGAAGTGGCGTAAGAAAAAGTAAAACATTCCAAAACTTTTTCTAATCTCCCAGAATCGGCAAGAGCGGTTTTTACTAGGGTCATATTGCGAACCCTACGCTCCCCTTTCTTTGCTTAATGCGGCGATGGGATCACGACTTCCTTTGTAATCTAGGCGTGCACAAAATGTCGCAGTTTAAAAAAACATAGCAAAAGAGCGGAACCATAGCGGGAGAGGCCTGTTACCCGCCTAAAGCCCCTGCTGGGGCTTTGCTGCAAACCCACTATAGGAGTGATAATGGCCTCCCCACATCAGAAGAAGCCTGGCTCAACCTCAAACCGCGGTTTTGCCTCGATGGATGCCGAAAAGCAGCGTGCTATCGCGTCGAAGGGCGGTCAGAGCGTGCCGAATGAAAAGCGCAGCTTCAGCCAGAACCGGGAGCTGGCCGCACAGGCTGGCCGCAAAGGCGGCCAGAATGTCTCGGACGAGAATCGCAGCTTCTCCAGAAATCGCGATCTGGCAGCCCAAGCCGGCCGTAAAGGCGGGCAGGCGAGCCATGGCGGCAAGTCGCGCGAGCACCGCATCTAGGACGCTCGTATCCTGAGCCTTCCTTCCGCTGCGGCCCGTTGACTGCGGCTCAGCGGCGGGTTGGCTTGCGACCTCATCAAGTGCAGGCACTTCGTGCGGCCAAGCTGTGGATTTTGTGCTTTGCGATTTTGATCTTGGCAGCTATGCGTGTTCATGGATTAGGGAACGCGCATGAATATGGAACGCTTTTTCGGCGGCAGCCCAGCCGCGATCATTGTTAAGCTCGCCGTCGCGTCGATCATCATCGGGGTGGTGCTCTCCTTTTTCGGTTTCAACCCTGAAAGCCTCTATGATGCAATCGCAAGGCTCTGGGACTGGATTTCCTCGTTGGGCTTGGACACGGTCAAGAGAGTTCTTCGCTACCTCTTCCTCGGTGCCATCATCGTAGTTCCGCTTTGGCTTTTGTCCCGTTTTTTCAGCCTTTTCGGTTCGGAGCGGCGGCAAAAGCAGGATTAGAGCCAACCTTTGCGCGATTCTCTTCCTGAGCCCGGCTTAAGCAGCCGGGACGTTCTGGCCATCGCAGTACCTATGATCCTGTCGAACGCCACAGTTCCACTCGTTGGGATCGCGGATATGGCTGTGATCGGGCATCTGAACGACCCATCCCTTATCGGCGGCGTTGCCCTCGGCTCTACAATCTTCGCTATGCTCTTCTGGGCCTTTGGCTTTCTCCGAATGGGCACGACGGGTTTGACCGCGCAAGCCGCTGGCGCCGGCAATAGGGCGGAAGTTGCCGCAAATCTTTATCGCCCGCTTATCATAGCAGGAGTGGCAGGCGCGCTGCTCTACGCGTTTCATGTGCCCGCTATCGTGCTGGCGTTGAAACTGATCGGAGGAAGTGCCGGGCTGCAAACGGCCAGCTCCAGCTATTTCGGCGTCCGTATCCTGAGCGCGCCTGCCACGCTAGCCAATTATGCAATTGCCGGCTGGCTCATAGGACTGGCCAGGGCAAACCTGGCGTTCTTTCTTCAGCTCTTCCTTAATGTTCTCAACATCGCGCTCGCCATAGCGCTCGTGCTTTTCCTGGGGATGGGCGTGAAAGGCGCCGCCATGGCCGCTGTCTTGGCCGAGTATGTAGCTGTCGCTGCAGGTCTTGCCGTGACAATGAGGCTGCTCAAAGCGGACGGAGGCGCGAGCGCGAAAATCTTTGATGCGAAGGCTTTTCTGAGGCTCATCAATGTTAATGGCGACATTATGATCCGGACTGTTTGCCTTCTCTTCGCGTTTACCTTTTTCGCCGCACAGGGCGCCCGGTTCGGTGACGTTACATTGGCAGCGAATAGCGTGCTGCGAAGTCTATCGGATCTGTCGGCCTACGTGCTGGATGGGTTTGCCTTTGCGGCGGAGGTGCTAGTAGGACAAGCGGCCGGTGCTGGAAACCTGCCGAAATTCCGGCGGGCCGTCTTACTAAGCTCGGTTTGGGCCGCTGCATTAGCCATAGCCGTGAGTGGAGCCTTCTGGCTTGCGGGCCTGCTTTTGATTGAGGCGATGACCTCGGAGCCGTCGGTTAGGGCGGCTGCACATCAGTTTCTGCCATGGGCCGTAATAGTGCCGGTGGCTGGGGTGGCCTGCTTTCAGCTCGATGGCATTTTCATCGGCGCCACCCGCACCGGGGACATGCGCAACATGATGATTGTAAGCCTCGCCCTGTTCCTTTTGTGCTGGGCAGTTCTAACGCCGATGTACGGCAATAATGGCCTTTGGGGTTCACTCATTATATTTTTTATTGTTAGGGCGCTGAGCCTGGGCTCCAGGTATCCAAGCCTGGAAAAAGCTGCGTTTTCTTATGCGGCTGGCCAACCGTCCGCTTCATCGCAGCCGGCATGATTTAGAATAAGAAAATACTATAGCAAAAGCGCTCCGAGGCTTTGCAGGAGAGCTTCCTTTTTTCTCCGTAAAAAGACCAATTTTTGCCTTAGTTTCCGCCCCGCGCCAGCCCCAATTCCATCGCCACTCTGGTTGCCTTGATGCCAATTGTTTCCTCGGGTTGCCGCCATGTTTTCAATGTTCCGCATCTTCCTCGCAGTATTTTTCATCGCAGCTCTCTCAGCCTCCGCATACTCCCAACAAAACAAGCCGGTCGTTGATGAATTCATCGTCCGGGAAGCCGAAGCTTTCGAAACCACCCTTCAGACCACATGGCCGACAAAGGGCAAGGATGCCAAGGGTTGGGTTGCCGAAGGCGACAGCGCGAGCGAAGCTGACGACCACCGCGCGGCTACGGGTCATTACGCTTCCGCGGCTCTTCTCGATAAGAACAACGCCGAAATTTGGCTCAAGCTTGCCCAGGAATATCTAGCGATCGAGACAGATAAATATAACGAGAAAAACAATTTCGCCCGGAATGCAGGATCATCCGCCTATATCGCTTTTTCCCGAACCAACAACCGGGAAAGGCAGGCAAAAGCGCTCGCTGCATTGGCGGAGAGCCTCGCCGTTAGGCAGCAGTGGCGGCCTGCCCTTCGCATCTACAAGTCAAGCCTTGCTCTGGTAGCTGATGCTGAAGTGCAGGAGGCCTATGAGGAAGCCTTCAACGAGCACGGCTTCCGCATGCTCGACTACACCGCGGATAACGAGTCCAACTCGCCGCGCATCTGCGTCCAGTTTTCCGATGAACTGGCCAAGGGCCGCATCGACTTTACCAATTACGTGACGGTCAACGGCGAAAAGCCGGCTTCCGTTAATGTCCAAGGCTCCCAGCTTTGCGTTGAGGACCTTATCCACGGCAAGCGCTACGAAGTGAAAGTTCGGAGCGGTATTCCGTCCACGGAAGACGATCTGCTCAGGAAACCCGTCGAACTCACCGTCTATATCCGCGACCGCTCCCCCTCCGTGCGCATTTCCGGCCGGAATTACGTGCTGCCAAGGATCGGCCAGCAGGGCATCCCGATCGTCAGCATCAATACCAAGCTCGTCAAGGCAACCATCTATAGTATCGGCGACCGGCGCCTGGCGGCTGAGGTGCTCGACGGAGATTTCGAGCGTCAGCTGCAAGCCTATGAGCTGAACCGGATCGCGGATCAAAAAGGCGAGAAGCTATGGTCCGGTGAAATGCCGGTCGTCGCGAAGTTGAACGAGGAAGTTACGACGGCCTTTCCCGTCGGGACATTGCTGCCGAACCTTAAGCCCGGACTTTATGTGATCGCGGCCAGCGCCGCCGATGAAAGCAAGAAGACCGCGGATAATAACGTCAGCGACAGCGAAGACTATGGCGTGAAGGCCACCCAATGGTTCGTCATCTCCGATCTCGGCTTGACGGCTTTCTCTGGCGCGGATGGCGTGCACGTCTATGCGCGCTCCCTTGCCACCGCCGATCCGGTTGCAGGTACTGAAATCCGCCTCGTGGCCCGCAACAATGAAGTCCTCGGCACCGTGAAGACGGACAGCGAGGGCGCCGCTCGTTTCGACTCTGGCCTCTCGAACGGCAAAGGCGGCCTCACGCCAGCCCTTGTCGTGGCTCGCGGCGCCGAGAACGATTACGGGTTTCTGGATCTCACCAAGCAAGCCTTCGATCTCTCGGATCGAGGTGTCGGCGGACGCACACCTCCCGGTCCGCTCGACGCAATGGTCTTCACCGAGCGCGGCGTCTACCGTCCGGGCGAGACCGTATATGCCACCGCTCTCTTACGCGACGCGGCTGCCAACGCTGTTCCTGCCGTGCCCCTGATTTTGAAGCTTTTCCGCCCGGACGGCGTGGAGCACCGCCGCGAAACGCTCGCCGATCAAGGCAATGGCGGTCGAAGCTGGCAAATTTCACTGCCCGATACGGCCATGACCGGAGGATGGAGGCTTGCCGCCTTCGTCGATCCCAAAGCACCCGCGCTTTATGAGAAAAACTTCCTGGTCGAGGACTACGTCCCAGAACGGCTGGAAATGAAACTCAGGGCTTCACAGCCGGTAATTTCTGCGGCAGCTCCGGGCGTGATCGCACTCACAAGCCGCTATCTCTATGGCGCTCCGGCATCCAATCTTGGCCTCGAAGGGGAGATGGTCATTTCAGCCGCAAACGAGGTCGCGGGATTTTCGGGCTTTCATGTCGGCCAGGAAGGCGAAAAGTTTGCTTCCGTTCGCAAAGAGCTTGAGGCGCTGCCGAATACGGATGGTACGGGCGCGGCTTCGCTCTCCATCGCATTGCCCGATCTGCCGGAAACATCAAGGCCGCTGAATGCGGATGTGACGATAAGGTTGCGTGAACCGAGCGGGCGCGCGCTCGCGGAACGGGTTGCGCTCAAGATCAACTCCGGGAAGAGTTTCATCGGCGTGAAGCCCCTTTTCGACGGCTCGGTGCCGGACGGCGCTGCAGCCGAATTCGAGATCGTTGGCATCGCCCCTGACGGCAAGCAGGCAGCTCTAACAGGGCTGAAATGGGACCTACAGCGCGTCGAGCACCAGTTCCAATGGTATTCGCGCGACAGCCGCTGGTCGTATGAGATGGTCACCTACGAAAGCCGCGTCGCGGGGGGCACCATAAACACTCCAGCTTTAGGGACGGTCAGGATCAAGGCGCCGGTGCAAGCCGGCACTTACCGGCTCGACATCGCGTCTGCTACCGCGCAAGGACCTGCAACAAGCTATTCCTTTTCCGCGGGCTGGTATGTGTCCGAGGCTTCTGATACTCCCGAAATCCTTAATCTCGCACTCGACCGGGCCTCCTATTGCCCAGGCGATGAGGTCAAAGTTCAGATTCTGCCGCGCATGGCAGGTCAAGCTCTGGTTTCAATCGTGAGCGACAAAGTGCTGGCCACCCAGTCGATAAAGGTTAGCGCCTCGGGCGGCTCGGCAAGTTTCAAGGTTGATCCTTCCTGGGGGCCGGGAGCCTACGCCACCGCGATCCTCTACCGCCCCATGGATAGCGCCGCGAAACGCATGCCGAGCCGGGCCGTCGGCGTGAAATGGATCCCTCTTGATACGAAACCTCGCACTCTCTCGGTTGCTCTAGACGCGCCGGCGCCTTCAAGGCCAAACGGGCCGGTCACGATATCCGCCTCAGTTTCCGGTCTCGAGAACGGAGAAAAGGCCACCCTCGTGATCTCGGGCGTGGATCTCGGCATCCTGAACGTCACGCGCTACAAGACCCCGGCCCCAGCCGCATACTTCTTTGCGCAACGCCGCCTTGGCCTTGAGATGCGCGATCTCTACGGCAAGCTTATTGACGGCATGCAAGGCGTAAAAGGGGTTGTCCGCTCCGGCGGCGACGAAGGCGGCCTTGAAATGAGCGGAAGGCCTCTCGCCGAGGTGCCGCTTGCGGTCTATTCCGGCCCGTTGCAAACGGATGAATCCGGAAAGGCGCAAATTACATTTACGCTGCCACCCTTCAACGGAACGATGCGGCTTTCGGCCCAGGCATGGACCGCGAACAAGCTCGGCCATGGCGAGAAAGATGTCATCGTTCGCGATACCGTCGTTGCGCAAGCGACGCCGCCGAAGTTCCTGATGCTAGGAGACAGCTCGAACCTGCATCTCAGCATCGAAGATGTGGAAGCACCCGCGGGCGAGTATAAGCTCTCTGCCAAAGCGGATGGCGGCATTGAGGTCACTCGTGAAGCCGAGCGCACCCTTACGCTCGAACTGAATAAGCGCATCAGCCAGACGATCGCGCTCCGGGCGGCGGCGGTGGGCGACGGCCATGTCTCTTTTGCGCTGACCGGTCCAGGCGGCGTTGCCATCGAGCGCACATACGCCATTCCGGTGGAACCACCTGCGCCAAATGTGCGCAGACGATCAATCGAGACGCTTGCTGCCTTTTCAGGATCTCTTCGGGTGGGAGGCGAACTGGTCCAAGGTCTTGTTCCCTCAACTTCGAAAGTCTCAGTCACGGTGAGCCGCACCGCGTCCTTCGATGTACCGGGCCTTCTTCTCGCACTCGACCGCTATCCTTTCGGCTGCGCCGAGCAGACCACGAGCCGCGCGCTCCCGCTCCTCTACTACAACGAGGTGGCGTCCCGGGCGAAGCTCAGCAAAGAGCCGAAGGCGAAGGATGCCATCGAAAAGGCGATTACGCGGCTTTACGAAATGCAGTCCTCCTCCGGTGCATTCGGGCTGTGGGGACCTGGAAGCGAAGACATCTGGCTGACGGCCTATGTCACCGACTTTCTGACCCGGGCCAAGGAGAAGGGCTTTGCCGTTCGCGATACGGTCTACGACACCGCGCTTGACCGTCTCCGGAACGCTGTCAACAACGCGCGGGACTTCAAGAAAGGTGGCGAGGACCTTGCCTATTCGCTCTATGTGCTGGCAAGGGCAGGCCGCAGCGTGCTCGGCGATCTCAGGTATTATGCGGACACGAAGATCGACGCGTTTTCGACACCGATCGCAAAGGCGCAGCTTGCGGCAGGTCTCGCGATGCTCGGCGATAGGGAGCGCGCTACGCTGACTTTCGCTGCGGCGCTCTCCGCGCTTGCGGGACCGGAAACCCAGGTGCCTGCGGCAGGACGGACAGATTACGGCACGCAGCTTCGTGACGCTTCCGCGGTGCTAGCCCTTATGGGAGAGAGTGGCGCAGCCACCCCGCAGCTTCAGAAGGCGTTCAGCATCGTATCCGCGCTGCGTGCACAGCAGAAGGAAACAACGACGCAGGAAAGCCTTTGGCTCTTGCTCGCCGCGCGCACGCTCGATGCGCAAAACAAGGATCTCAGCCTGGAGGTGAACGGCCTGCCTGTGCAGGGGTCATTCCAGACGGTCCTGAACGGCAGCGATTTCACTGCCCCATCCGTTCAAATCATGAATGTCAGCGCGATCCTGCCAAATGCGTCCTCAAAAAGCTTCGAGACGATGCTGACGAAGGAGCAGCTTGCACGCGACGGGTTGGTTATCCGGAACAAAGGTCCGCAAGCCGTTCCGGCTAGCGTTCTTGTCACCGGTGATGGCCTGGAGCCGGAGCCCGCCGCCGAAAGCGGCTTCAGGATCGAACGCAAAACCTACGCGCCCGACGGCCGCGAAATTTCTTTCGATAGGCTGAAACAGAATGACCGCGTCGTGGTTGTGTTGAAGGTGACTGAGATCGAGCCCAAGCTTGGACAAATCGTGGTCGAGGACAGGCTGCCAGCCGGCTTCGATATCGAGAACCCGGCGCTACTGAAAGGCACGGACTTGAAGGCGTTCTCCTGGCTGCCTAACACCTATTCGCCGGTCTTCTCCGCTTTCAGGGATGACCGCTTCGTGGCTGCCTATTCGCTCGCGGACTCCGCGCGAAAGATCCCCGCACAGATGACAATGGCCTATGTCATGCGCGCGGTAACGCCTGGCTCCTACACCCATGCCGGCGCACGCGTCGAAGATATGTATCGCCCGGATCGCTTTGCGAGAACGTCTGGCGGAAAGGTCGAGATCACCGCCGCGCAGTAAGGTGCGAACAGGATGAGCGAATGCCCCGGCGAAGAAATCTTATTAAGGTCTGCGTTAGCGCGATCTTCTTGCTGCTCGTAGCTTTGACGGCTCATGGTCTGAAGCTTTTCGAGCCTCTGCCGCTGGAAGCCGCTGCGTCCTCGTCGCGCCTTGTCCTTGATCGTGATGGACACCTGCTGAGAGCGTTCACAACGCCGGAAGGACGATGGCGGCTGGACGCCAAGCCCAGCGAGGTTAGTGCGAATTATCTTGCCATGCTTCTCGCATTCGAAGACCGGCACTTCTGGCGGCATCCAGGCGTCGATCCCTTCGCGATGTGCCGCGCGGTCCTGCAGGCTGCATTGCATGGCCGTCTTGTCTCGGGCGGCTCGACGCTGACCATGCAGGTAGCGCGCCTTCTGCGCGGCTCACCGACCCATTCGATTACAGCCAAATTCCAGCAGATCGCGGACGCTATCCGGCTCGAAACTGCTCTATCCAAAAAGGACATCCTCTCCCTTTACTTGAAGCTTGCGCCTTACGGCGGAAATCTCGAAGGCGTTCGCGCGGCCTCGCTCGCCTATTTCGGAAAAGAACCGCAGCGGCTCAGCATTGCGGAAGCGGCGGTACTGGTAGCGATCCCGCAAGCCCCTGAAAACAGGAGGCTCGACCGGGCCGAAGGAGAGAGTGCGAGCGCCTATAGCTCCCTGCTCGCAGCGCGGAATCGCGTCATACAAAGAGCCGCGAATGCCCGCGCAATCACACAGGGGGACGCAACGGCGGCGATCTCGCAAGTCTTACCGCGCGGGCGCCGGGGATTTCCTGCCTTGACCCCACATCTCTCTGAACGTCTGATCGCTGCAAGCCCGAATGTACCGGAGATCGTGACAACCATCGACGTCAAGCTGCAGGAAGCCGCGGAACGCATCACGGGCCGGAACGCGAAGGCCTTCGGCGAGAAGATTTCGATCGCAGCCTTGATCGTGAGTAACCGAACTGGCGAAGTCCTAGCCGATGTGGGTTCGGCCGGCTATTTCGATGACACGCGGCTTGGCGCCATCGACATGACTACAGCCGTTCGCTCGCCGGGCTCCGCGCTGAAGCCTTTCATTTATGGGTTGGCTTTCGAGGACGGACTTGCGCATCCTGAAACATTGATTGAAGACAGGCCGGTGCGCTTCGATAATTATGCTCCGGTGAATTTCGACAATGCCTTTCATGGCACCGTGACCGTGCGGACGGCGCTGCAGCTTTCCCTGAATGTGCCCGCGGTGAAGGTGCTGAACGAGGTAGGCCCGGCAAAGCTTGCCGCGCGCTTCCGTGAAGCCGGGTTGCCTTTCACGCTGCCGCGTAATCTTACCATCGCTCTCGGCGGTGCGGGGCTCTCTCTTGAAAACCTGAGCACGCTTTATCTAGCCCTCGCCCGGGGCGGTAGCGTGACGCCGCTTCTTTATTTCAAAGAGGTCGGAGGCACCCCCCACACGCAAGCGGCGCCTGTTCTGCTACAACCAGCCGCGGCTTGGTATGTCACGGATATTCTTCGCGGCGCGCCGGTTCCGCCAAGCGTGACGCCGGGGGCGGTCGCTTTCAAGACCGGCACGTCCTACGGATTCCGCGATGCCTGGGCCGCCGGCTTTGACGGTGACTATACGGTTGCTGTTTGGGCTGGACGTGCTGATGCGACATCCGTCCCAGGCCTTGTTGGCTTGCGCGTCGCAGCCCCAGTTTTGTTCGAGCTTTTCTCCGCGCTTGGGCCGCATCGTGCGCCGTTCGCAGTTGCGCCACCGAATGTGATTGGCACAAGGAAGACAGCGGAGCTGCCACCCCCGTTGCGCCTCTTCCATGGGCAAAAGCAGGAGGCGGCGCAAAAGCCCGGAGAGTTGCCTTTGCGCATAGCCTACCCACCCCAAGATTCCGAGGTGGAGCTTGCATCTTTGGAGGGAGAGACGGGAAAAATGCCGGTGGCATTGAAGGCCGAGGGCGGAGTTTTGCCGCTCACCTGGCTAGTGGACGGCGTTCCACTTGCTTCGTCGCTGCACCGCCGCGACGCGTTCCTGGTGCCGCCCGGCCCTGGCTTCGTACATATCACCGTCATCGATGCGGAAGGCCATGCCGACCGCGAGCAAATCCGGATGCGCTGACACGGCTGCGCTGCCGTCAAAGCAGCTGCCGAAGCTAACGGGATAGCTGCCAGTGTCCGCGAGGGGGCTTTGCTGCCGCTTTCCGGCGCGGGGTAAACTTCTCAAGCGCGCGCTTTATCCGCAGCTCATCCACTTTGCCCGGATCGTATGTCCCGAACCATTCCTTGGCCTCGGCATGATCGGGATGCTTCTTATCCGCGAGAGCATCAAGCGTATTGTAGAAGCCGGGTAAACCGCCGCAATCCTCCGGCGGGGCGTTATTTTCACGGCCGGCGTAGCGCGGATATTGGATGCCAGCCTCGGCCAGCCGCACTTTGCTAACGCTGAGCCGGTGCTCCCAGCTGTCGCCGAAATCGTAGAGATAATCGATCACGGTCTTCCGCGGCTTGAGCACCTCACGCAAGCTCACTTTGCCAGCATCTTGTCTCGGTTCGTCGTCCCAGTCGTCCAGTGCAGGCCCGAAGCGCTGTTTGCCGAGTAAACTCCCATAGATGGCAGTTCTGCCGGTCTTGAGCGTCATGGAGACAAGTCTTTCAACGTAATGCAAATTCAGCTTAACACCAATAGCGTCAACCGCGGGCAAAGCGGGCAAATTTCGCCTTCGGCGTATCGAGAGCGGCATCGCCGAGCCGGCGGCGCTTGTCCTCCTCATACTCTTGGAAATTGCCCTCGAACCACTCGACATGGCCATCGCCCTCGAATGCCAGGATGTGCGTGGCAAGCCGGTCCAGGAAGAAGCGATCGTGGCTGATGACGACGGCGCAGCCGGGAAAATCCTCAAGCGCAGCCTCAAGGCTTGACAGCGTCTCCACATCGAGGTCGTTCGTCGGCTCATCAAGCAGGATCAAATTGCCTCCCTCCTTCAGCATCTTGGCGAGATGCACGCGGTTGCGCTCGCCGCCTGAAAGCTGACCCACCTTCTTCTGCTGGTCCGGCCCCTTGAAATTGAACCAGCCGCAATAGGCGCGGGAATTGACCTCGCGCGTGCCGAGCTTGATCTGGTCGAGGCCGCCCGAAATCTCCTCCCATACGCTCTTTTTCGGATCGAGCGCATCGCGGCTTTGATCGACATAACCGAGTTTCACCGTGTCGCCGAGGCGAATCGCGCCCCCGTCAGGCTTGTCCTGGCCGACGATCATGCGGAAAAGCGTAGTCTTGCCCGCGCCGTTAGGGCCGATCACGCCGACAATGCCGCCGGGCGGCAGCTTGAATTGGAGATCGCTGATGAGCGTCCGGCCGTCATAGCCTTTCTTGATGTGCTCTGCCTCCAGCACCACGCCGCCAAGCCGCGGGCCGGTCGGGATTTGGATTTGGGCGCGGCCCACCTGGTCGCGGCCTGCTTCCTCCGCCAGCCGCTCATAGGCCGAGATGCGCGCCTTGCTCTTCGCCTGCCGCGCCTTGGGGGACGAACGGATCCATTCCAGCTCGCGCGTCATGGTGCGCTGCTTGGCTTCCTCTTCGCTCTTTTCTTGAGCGGCGCGCTTCGCCTTCTGTTCGAGCCAGCTCGAATAGTTGCCCTTGTACGGGATGCCGTGCCCGCGGTCGAGTTCCAGCGTCCACTGGGTGATCGTATCAAGGAAGTAACGGTCGTGGGTGACGAGGATCACGCAACCGGGATAGTCCTCAAGATAATGCTGAAGCCAATCGGTGGTTTCGGCGTCGAGATGGTTGGTAGGCTCGTCGAGGAGCAAGATATCCGGCCGCGACAAAAGCAGCTTCGTAAGCGCCACGCGCCGTTTCTCGCCGCCCGAAAGCTTCGACACTTCGAAATGCGGCGGAGGGCAATTCAGCGCCTGCAGCGCCTGCTCAACCTGCGCATCGAGATCCCACAAATTCTGCCCGTCGATGATGTCCTGCAGCCGGGCCATCTCGTCCGCGCTCTCGTCCGAGTAATTCATGGCCAGCTCATTATAGCGGTCGAGCATGGCCTTTTTCTCAGCCACGCCCTCCATCGCATTGCCGAGCACATCCTTTGCCGGGTTGAGCTGCGGCTCCTGCGGCAGGAAGCCCACCTTGATGCCGTCCGCGGCCCAGGCCTCGCCGTTAAACTCCTTCTCGATGCCCGCCATGATCTTGAGCAGCGTGGATTTCCCCGAGCCGTTCACGCCCACGACGCCGATCTTCGCATCTGGCAGGAAGGAGAGCGAGATGTTGTCCAGCACCTGCTTGCCGCCGGGGTAGGTTTTGGAAAGCTTCTGCATCACGTAGACATATTGCGGCGTGGCCATGGGTGTCCTTTGGGTGTGTGGGTGCGCGTCTCGCGAAACGCATGCGTGGCCCGCGAGGCTTTATCGGCGGCGCCGGAGTGAGATGCGAACGCGCGGGAATTTCTGTCTGCTTATGTAGCGGATCGGGGGCGGCGGCTCAAGGATGTCGGCTTTTATTGAGCTAACGGCATCAAACAGACGCCTAGTCGAAGACTTGCTCCAAAGACAGCAAATAACAGCGTTGCGAAGTCAGTGCTACTGAAAATGGTCCAATCGTGCTTACGGCAAGCGTTGGGAACCTTTCCGTGAAATTGAACAAAACATAGGTAACCCTCGGCCTCCGCCGCGCGCACCAAAGCTATAGTTCAATTAAATTGCAAAGCAAATAGCTGCTTCATTAAACGCCATGATGTTCTTCAATTCCGCTCAGGCAGGTCGGTGAAGCGCGTTCTTTGCCTCATATGCAAAAGATACAGTTTATAAGCTTTGTCTATGCTTTGTCGCGCGAGCCGAACTCGGAGGGTGTGCGCCTGCCCCAAACTTCGAATCTTGGCCACATATTGGCTCACTTCCACGTAAACATCGAAAACAAGCGCGTGGAAGTCAAATCGCGCCAGCTATCCAATAATCATGGCTCGCAAGCCGGATTTCCCGCCCCCTGAATGGCTGTAAGATCGTTTTGCCAACCTTAAGGTTAATAGGCGGAAAGCGTATCCAATGGTAAATCGGCCAATGCGTCTTTTAGAACGTTCTAATATTAACGTGAAATGAACAAATTGACTTGCTATGCAATTATCGCATACCCGTAATTCACGGAATTATTCAAATTTTTGCCGCATTTACCGTTTTCATCGCAACCTTCTGGTAAGTACAGTAGGAAAGGTTGTGATGAAGAAAGTGAAGCGTATCTCTGGGGCTGTTTTGTTTGCAGCTGTCTCTTTTGCCGGCTGCCAGCAAGCCTTCGCCGAATGCGGTATTGCCTCCACCTATTCGTCGGGTAGCCGGACGGCAAACGGAGAACATTATAACCCCTCGGGCGTCTCGGCGGCTCATAAGTCGCTGCCCTTCGGCACGCGTGTCGTGGTGCGCAATCAGCGGACCGGCCGTGCCATTACAGTCCGGATCAATGACCGCGGGCCCTTTGTCGCGGGCCGCATTATCGATTTGTCGACGGGCGCCAAGAATGCCCTGGGCATGGACGGGCTTGCCCCGGTCTGCCTCGAAGTCGTGAGTTACGGCAGTTCAAGCCGCGGCTATCAGAACACGGCCATGCGGAATACGGTTTTGGAAGCGCATCATCACGGTGGGGCGTCGAGAGGCCGGCGCTTCGCGCATGCAACCCGCCGCGGCGGCAGGGTTCATTACGCTCGCTATATCAATCGCCACAGAAATGGTTCGTCACGCCACGGCCGGAAGCACTTCGCCGGGCTATTTGGCGATCTGCTCGAGGCCAGCTCCTAGCTTGGCAAGGCGGGCGGGGCAATGCCCCCGCTCGCCGCCCTGTTGAAGGCTTAAATCATTCTAAAAAATATTTCACTTGGGATGTCGCGAAATTGCCGCCATTCCAAAATCTGTGGGAACGCCGGAACGCAAGTTTTGGTTTTGATTACCGCTTGGTAATCATCTGCCAGCTTTCAGTTAACCAATTCAGGGAGACTTTCATGAATACGAAATTTGTAGCGTCGATTGCGGTGCTCGCGTCCCTTTCGATCGTCCCGGCGTTCGCGCAGGAGAAGGCGCCTCCAAAAGCAAGCAAGGCCGAGGTGCAGAAGGTCGTCGACAGCATCAAGGGCGATAAGACCAAGATGGCAGAGTTCTGCAGCATCATGAAGCTTCAAGGCGACTATCAGACCGCCGCCGAGAAAAAAGACGACAAGGCGCTGACCGAACTCGACAAGAAAATGGAAGACGCCTCCAAGAAACTTGGGCCAGATTTCGAAAAGGTCACCTCTTCCGATCTTGATGACGAATCCGCAGCACTTCTCGATAATCTCGGCAAATCCTGCAAGTAAGACCTTTAGAATTCATAGTTCCAAATGGCCGGACCCGCTCCGGCCATTTTTTTTTGAATCGAGCTTTCGGGCAAATCTATAATTCCCCCAAGGGCGATCAACTGTTTATCCGTGGCGGCGAATTCTGCCGCCTGAGCGAATCACCTAGCGTCCCTTCCAGCTTTCTTTTGGGGAAACAGGCTGGGGACGCTCATGGCTCAACTCTTATCTTGGACTGCATTTGCACTTGCGGTCGTCCTTTCATTAAGCCCTGTCGCGGAAGCGGACCAGGCGCGGTGCGCCGATCAGCTTTATTCGGCGGTGCCGCCGTCAATCAAAAAGGCCAGCCTAGCGGCCCAGACCGTGCCCGTATGTTTCACTGAGATTGCGGTGCTCTATTCGGGGATTTCCCGAACCCCTCTTTGGTCCGCGGAACATCTCACCGCGCTTCGAATCCAGCGCGCGCGGACACTTCCGAGGTTACATTCGAACGCATTTCATGAGGAGCTGAGCCTGCCCGCCGAAGAAAGAGCGGAGCTTGCCGATTATCGCCGCAGCGGTTTCGACCGCGGCCACATGGCGCCGAATGGCGATATGTCCACCCCGCAATCCCAGGAGGAGTCGTTCTCGCTGGCGAATATGATCCCGCAAGACCCATGTAATAATGAAGTCTTGTGGGAAGGGATCGAAATCGGCGGTGCGTGACATGGCTCTGTCCGCAGGCGAGGTTTATGTCGTGACGGGGCCTGCATTTTTGGGCACCGAATTGCAGAGCCTCAAAGGCAGGGTGCTTGTGCCCACTCACCTTTATAAGGCGGTCTACGTTCCGGGCAAAGGTGCGGCGGCCTATTTCGCGCCCAATGATGGAAGCCAGACCTGGGAACCAGTCTCCATTTCGGAGCTTGAGAAAAGAGTTGGCATCGACGTATTCCCTGCGGAGGATGCGAGTGTGAAGCAGCGTGCCATGGCTTTGCCGGATCCAACGCCTCATTTCGGATGCCGCCTTCGCACAAGCGAAGCAAATCAGAGAGAAAGACCAGGCAGATGATCGAGTTTTCGCCTTTCAAGAATGAGACCGACGCGGTTACACTCGGCGATCTCAAAATCGAAAACCGTGAGGATCATATCGCTATCTATGGCGCGCTCGCGCTGATGAGAGATCGCGCGGGCCTCCAGACCGCGAAAGCCCTGAAGGAGGTGGTCGATAAAATTGTCAACGAACTTGAGAACGGGGACGCCTCGCCAATCAGGGTTGCTGCGGCCGAGCCCACGGTGAAGGTCAAAAATCCATTCGCCCAAGCTTGAATAAAAGTCCAAGGCCTGCTAGTCACTTAGAGCAAATGATCAGGATAGTCTTTGCCAAGACTAGGCTAGGCTTATGCAAAAAGGTTTGCAGCAAAGCAAGTGCCCCCTCAACAGCTTCGGCTTATTTGCCTTTAATTTCATCGGCATAGGCTGTCTTCTCAGTGTTACATCAAGCGCTTAACCTCCTGCCCGGAGTTACCATGGAGTGTGGATCACACCCCAAGTTAGGGAGCAAAAGCATCATGTCACCCTTCAAACCGCTTCTGATAGGCCTTGCCTTGTCCGCGGTAGTGACCACGGCACCGCTGAGGGCAGCAGAAATTTCCGGCGCGGGCGCCACCTTCCCATACCCTATCTATGCAAAGTGGGCAGACGCATACAAAAAGGAGACGGGCAACGGCCTGAACTATCAATCGATCGGCTCGGGCGGCGGCATAAAGCAGATCACGGCGCGAACCGTAACATTCGGAGCGTCGGATGCTCCTTTGACTCCGAAGCAGCTGGTGGCCGGCGGCAACCTTATGCAATGGCCGATGGTTATGGGGAGTATTGTGCCAGTCGTGAATCTCGAAGGAATAAAGGCTAACGAACTCACGCTGGATGGCGTCACCCTCGCAAAAATTTTCCTCGGCGAGATCAAGACCTGGGACGACGCCGCGATCAAGAAGCTCAATCCTAGTGCGAAGCTGCCGTCCGCAGGTATCCTGGTTGTGCACCGTTCCGATGGATCAGGTACGACCTTCAACTTCACGAACTACCTCGCAAAGGTCAGCCCGGACTGGCAATCGAAGGTTGGGTCTGCAACCTCTGTTGAGTGGCCGGTGGGAATCGGCGCGAAAGGCAATGAAGGCGTCGCCAACAATGTGCAGCAGGCGAAAAATTCGATCGGCTATGTCGAAACGGCCTACGCTCAGCAAAACAAGCTAACCACCACGAAGATGATCAACAAGGACGGCAAATCCGTCGAAGCCAGCGGCAGTAGCGTCCAAGCCGCAGCTGCAAACGCCGATTGGGCTCACAGCGAAGATTTTTACCTCATCATTACCGATCAGCCAGGTACGGATGCATGGCCGATCTCGGCGTCAACCTTCATCCTGATGCCGAAGCAAGTGCCGGACGCAACTGCCGCCGGCGAGGCACTTAAGTTTTTCGCCTGGGCTTATGCAAAGGGCAATAAAATGGCTGAGGACCTTACTTATGTCCCGATGCCTTCCAACGTAAAGCAGCTCGTCGAAGCCAAATGGAGCGAAATCAAAGGCTCCGACGGCAAACCGGTGTATTCCGCCCAAACCAATTAAAAAGTCCCAAATAGGGCTGGCGTTCGCCAGTCCTATTTCTTAGGTTGAACAGCGACCTAGTCAGGCTAAAACCTTGGTTGATGTGACCCTTAACGGTATATCGAATACCATCGAGAGTGACAGCCGCGCGCAGGTTCTCAAGAAACTGGGGCGCGGCGATGCCCTTTTTAGGTCTCTTACGAAGGCATCAGCGCTCACCGTCTTAATCGTGCTCGGTGCCATTTTCGTCTCGCTGATTGCGGGCGCATGGCTTGCCTTTCAAACTTTCGGCTTCAGTTTCTTCACGACCGAAGCCTGGAACCCGGTAACCGAGAAGTTTGGGGCCGTTGCTCCTGTTACCGGCACGCTCCTCACCTCATTGATCGCGATGCTCATCGCTGTTCCAGTTGGTCTAGGTTCGGCAATTTTCCTGACCGAGCTTTGCCCGCGCTTTTTGCGCCGGCCGATCGGCATTGCCATTGAGCTGCTTGCAGGGATCCCAAGCATTATTTACGGCATCTGGGGATTGTTCGTACTGGCCCCCTTCCTCCAGCAATATGTGCAGCCGCCCCTTATAAACGCGTTCGCAGGCATTCCCATTCTTTCCACTTTGTTTGCTGGGCCGCCCTACGGCATCGGCATTCTCACGGCAGGATTAATTCTGGCGATCATGGTACTGCCTTTCATTACTGCCGTCAGCCGCGACGTTTTCGAAACCGTGCCCGTACTTCTCAAGGAGTCCGCCTACGGAGTCGGGTGCACGACTTGGGAGGTTATCCGGTCCGTCATCATCCCATACACAAGCACTGGCCTCGTAGGTGGGGTAATGCTTGGCCTTGGACGTGCGCTTGGCGAGACGATGGCAGTAACCTTCGTTATCGGTAACGCGCACCGTTTGAGCACTTCACTGCTGGCGCCTGGGACGACAATTTCCGCCACAATCGCCAATGAATTCACCGAGGCGACCGAAGATATCTACACCTCCGCTCTCATCGCCCTAGGCCTTATTCTCTTTATCATCACGTTCATCGTACTCGCACTGGCGCGCCTTCTGTTGCTGCGTCTCCAGAAATCGGCGGGCAGATAATGGCTCAGAATCTGTCAAAATATTACGGGCGCCGCCGGACCAGCACCTTCGTAATGGCCTTGTGCTGGGCAGCAGCAAGCCTTGGCATCGCGGTGCTGCTCATTATCCTGGGCACGCTCGTTTACCGCGGCATCGGATCGCTGTCTGCAGTGGTCTTTACGCAAGACGTACCGCCGCCCGGCGCGGCAGGAGGCGGCCTCCGGAACGCAATTGTCGGGAGCCTCATTCTTACCGCCCTCGGTACAGCGATCGGTACTCCCATTGGACTACTGGCGGGAACCTACATGGCTGAGTACGGGAGAAGCGCCCGCCTCACCTCGGTCGTGCGCTTCATCAATGACATCCTGCTGAGCGCTCCATCAATTGTAATGGGCCTTTTCATCTACGGAATCATGGTGCGCCCGATGGGCCATTTCTCAGGAATTGCGGGCGCCGTCTCTCTTGCAGTTCTAGTAATCCCCATCGTCGTTCGGACTACCGAGAACATGCTTTTGCTGGTGCCGAACCAACTTCGCGAAGCAGCTAGCGCGATCGGCATGCCAAGAGCCCTTGTAATCCGATACGTGGCCTATAAGGCAGCTATGGCCGGAATGATCACGGGCATTCTGCTTGCCGTGGCGCGCATCAGTGGGGAAACGGCGCCGCTTTTGTTTACCGCCTTGAACAACCAGTTTTTCAGCACCAACCTTAATGCACCAATGTCGAGCTTACCCGCAGTCATCTTTCAGTTTGCGCTGAGCCCTTACACTGATTGGCAAAACCTTGCCTGGACCGGTGCCCTTCTAATAACCGCCGCTGTGCTCGTTCTTAGTATCGTGGCGCGCTGGTTAGGCTCTTCCGGAGTGGTAAATTCATGAGTTTGATGGAGAGAAACGGCGAGGTGAATGGCAAGGAGCGGATTAGCATCCGTGACTTGGAATTTTACTATGGCAATTCCAAAGCGCTAAAGAATATCAATATGCCGGTCTACGACAAGATGGTGACCGCATTCATCGGTCCATCCGGCTGCGGAAAGTCGACCTTACTGCGCATCTTGAATCGCATGTACGACCTTTACCCCAATCAGTATGCGAAGGGTGAAGTGTTATTCAATGGCGAGAATATCCTTGCTCCTAACGTGGATGTAAACCTGCTCCGGTCGCGCATCGGTATGGTGTTTCAGAAGCCGACACCATTCCCAATGACGATCTACGAAAACATAGCCTTTGGCATCCGCCTTTATGAAAAGCTGCCGAAATCCGAGGTCGACACCCGTGTGGAGTCAGCCTTGCAGAAAGCAGCCCTTTGGCCGGAGGTGAAGGATAAGCTGCAGGCGAGCGGACTAAGTCTCTCTGGGGGCCAGCAACAGCGTCTCTGCATTGCACGAACGGTCGCCCTCAGGCCCGATGTAATCCTTCTGGATGAGCCGGCCTCAGCGCTCGACCCGATTTCGACGGCTAAGATCGAAGAGCTGGTCGATGAGCTAAGGACCGATTTCACGATCGCAATCGTGACCCATAACATGCACCAGGCGGGCCGCGTGTCCCAATATGTCGCCTTCATGTATCTTGGAGAGCTTGTGGAGTTTGGCCCCACGGAGAAGCTCTTCACGAACCCGTCCGACAAGAGAACTCAAGACTACATCACCGGCCGCTTCGGATAGCAGCCGCTGCCGCCAGTTCGTTCGCATTCCCAAGGACTAAATGCGCGCTGGGCGCCCCCTATATAATTTGAGATCGAACCCAAAACTAAATATTTTCGGCGCGAAATCTTGCGGCGGAATGACAGCATTCGTCTCAAGTCGCGAGCGCGCTCGTGCTGGAAAGCCTCCGTCGTGGGTTTTTTTGAGGATTGTTTTTGGGGCTGGGAGTGATAGGTTTGTGTTTAGCGGGAACAAGCAATATCATGCGCAGGCGGGTAGGGCGATAGGCACAAGGGTTGATACGATGATGTTCATCACGCGGGTAAAGTTGTAGGCGAGCACCGAAAGGGCATCTCGGTGGATGGCAGCGTCATGAGAAGAGGCGCCATCGGGGCTTCAGGGTACCGAAGGGATGCTCCGCCGCTCGCGCCGCAACAGCATAGCGCGGGATGCTCAACGAGCGGCCGCTGGACAGCCTCAAGCACATGTTCGTGCTCCCCGTGGGGATGCGGCGTTCCTTGCGAGTCGTACACTGCGGTTTTAGCGGACAACTACAGCACTGCGTGGTACAGTACCGGCGCAGAACTCTGACGGCTACTGTGTTGGTATAACGGTAGCTGAGCTCTTGGCCTGCCGGGCAGCGATAGACGTCTTTGCGGCGCAATAGACAAAATCTTCCTTGCCGACCGGCTGAACGCCTTCGCCTCCGAACTTATCGGCTATGGCAGCGTGACCGAATGCCGGCCTCTTCGCAGGAAAGGATTACCAGGCTGTCGAAATAGCCCCGGTCAGCAATGGCATCGAGCTTCCACGCCGAGCGCCTCTTTGTCTAGGCCCGCCATGTATACAAGCTGCGCACGGTCGTGACCTTGATAGGTGACCTCGTGGGCACGATGATGTGGTGTTCGGTATCGACGGCAATTTGCACGTTATAGCCACCATGCCTGTACCGCGCCCGCTCGTGGCCATGGACCTGGCAGCGCCATCGGTAAGCGAGATGCTGGTCCGGCGAGGCCAGCAACTGCTACTCGATCGCGACAAGCTACAGTACCGCGCCGATCCAGGCTATCTACTCTACAGAAGCGCGGTCTAGGAAGACAGTGCGCGCTAGGCTACTGCGGTCCGCGGTAACAGTAGGCTCAGAGAACGCTCTACGCTCTACCAAGCTGCAGCGCCGCCGGTACATCAGTAGCGCGTGAAGCAGAAGAGGACGAAGACGGCTAGAAAACTACAGACGACGGCGACGCTGGCAGGAGAGGAGCCAACGAGCGGCAGAGATCGACGAACGAGAGCAGAACAACGGAAGGCAGGGAGAAAGAACAGCGAAAAACGGCGATGACCGAGACAACGGGAACGCGCCGACCCAAAAGCCACAGACCAAGGTGCGGCCCGCTCCGCTGGAGGCCGACGGCCGCGACCGACTAGCCATAGATAAAGCTACAGATGAACGGAGGGGTGAAAGGATGGCCGGCCAGTTGCGGCGGACCTGAAAAGCCCGGCAAGACGAGTGCAACGACAAACGCAACGATGGCCCGCACGGAACTGTCTGCACTAACCCAATCGTCGAGGCACTCCCGGCAGCAAGGTCCACCGGCCCCGCTCTGAGTTAGGGTCGGGGTCGGGCATGGGCTTGATTATTGGGCGCAGCCGCTTGACCCTAGGTAGCGGACCAACCGAAATTTAAACTTGGCTTGCGGCGTCGGCGGAGCGAGCAAGCCGGTCCAGTTTCGTGCAGACAAGCACATCGCCTTCGCGGCAAAAATCAGTTGCCGCTTCCAGCTGCGCTCGTTTGCTGGTGACGCCGAAAGCAAAGAGCTCGCATTAACAACTTCTGTTGCGAGCGCGCGCTCGCAATCAAGCGTAAGGTTCTTGATGCGGTCGATGGTAGAAGTGGCTCCACAAATTCGGACGATGCGGTAAGTGGAATTTCTGCCTGACAACGGGCACGCTGGTGCTCGCGAATCAGGAGCAGCAATGAGCAGAAGACCACGGCGGAAGGCTCGCAAGGTGGGGGGTGGCGGCGAGTGATGGAGAGAGTGATGGGGGATAGAGGTGGACATAAAGAAGAGAGAAAAAAAAGGAAAGGGATAGGAGATGGAGAAGAGAGCAGGGGAGGATAAGATGGGCTCGGGGGAGAGGGTGGGAGATAGAGAGAGAGAGAGGGGTGAGAGATATGTGAGAGAAGGGAGGAAGGTGGAAGGGGGGGGAGAGCTGTAGTGGGGGGGGAGATGGAGCTCTGTGTGAGAGAGAGGAGAGAGAAGAGTGAACGGATGAGCGCGGGCGAAATCGGGGAAACTGAGCGCGATCGCGTCTCCCTGCGCGGTGGGTTCCCCCCGATGGCGCGCGCTCGCCTCTCGCGCCGGCGGGCGTCCGTCCCCAGAGACCGACGTGACCGCGGACGGCTTAGCCGTGTGCCCGCGCTGTTGCCTCTCTCGTGCATTACACACATTATTTAGTGACCACTCACCGGCCTTCAAGGCAAAGGTGGCGTTGGCGGCGATCAAGGGCGAGCGGACGATTGCACAGTTGGCGGATCAGTTCGACGTTCACCCGAACCAGATCACGGCCTGGAAGGCGCAGCTCGAAGGCGGTGCCCCGGACGTTTTCGGCGGCGTTGGCAGCGCCCCACCGGCGTCGCCCAGCGTCGACGTGAAGGCGCTGCATGCGAAGATCGGCGAGCTGACGCTGGAGAACGATTTTTTAGAAGGCGCGCTCAGCAAGGCGGGATTGCTGAACGCAAAGCGATGATCGACCGCGGTCATGCGTTAAGCGTCACGAAACAAGCCGAGGCCGGCGGCCTCGCGCGCAGCACGGTGTATTACCTGCCGCGCCCGGTGCCGGCGGCCGATCTCGAACTCATGCGCCAGATCGACAGGCTGCATCTGGAGTTCCCCTTCGCGGGGGCGCGGATGCTGCGCCATCTTTTGGCTGCCAATGGAAGCAAGGCCGGACGGCGTCATATCAAGACGCTGATGCGGCGCATGGGGATCGAGGCGCTGTACCGGCGTCCGCGTACGACCAAGCCGGAGCCGGGGCACAAGACCTACCCCTATCTGCTGCGCGGCATGGAGATCGTGCGGCCGAACCAGGTCTGGGCGATGGACATCACCTATATTCCGATGGCGAAGGGCTTTGTCTATCTCGCTGCCGTGCTCGACTGGTTCTCGCGGCGCGTGCTGTCGTGGCGAGTTTCCATCACGATGGAGGCCTCGTTCTGCATCGCGGCGCTGGAGGAGGCGCTCGCCAGGCACGGGAAGCCGGACATCTTCAACACCGATCAAGGATCAAGGTTTCTCAGTTCACCGGCACCGCCTTCACCGGCGTGCTCATCGCGAATGGCATCGCGATCAGCATGGACGGCAAAGGCGCTTGGCGGGACAACGTGTTCGTGGAGCGGCTCTGGCGGACGGTGAAGTACGAGGAGGTCTATCTGCACGCCTACGACAGCGTGCCGGACGCACGTGCCTCGATCGGACGGTATCTCGATCTCTACAATCGCCGCCGCCCGCACTCGAGCCTTGACGGCAGGACGCCCGATCAAGCTTACTACGGAGCACACAGCTTGCCGCCACTCCGCTCGGCGGCTTAACCCCGGCAGACCTTCCACTTATCGAAGCGGGAATTCTGTCCGAACAACCGGCGCCACCTCAGGTCTCATGATAGGCGATGCGCTCGAAATCTTAATGCGGCCGGAAGCCGAGATCCTGTTTCATGCCGGCGTAGTGGTCGGCATCGGATTTAGCTTCCAGAGCCTCAAGATAGCGGGCGAGGCCCGGGCGTTGCTCGTAACGGAAGGCTCGCCCGCGGATAGCCGGGAATAATCCCCGTCTCGTTTTCATTATAGGTTCATGACCGGTTCGAGATGCGCCCGAGAACGGTTCGGAAGAACCTCCTCAGACAATAAAATAGGGGGGAAGCGGCTCAGGCCCACGCCGCGCTAAGTGACGCCCGACTTGCGGGTCCGGATTGGGACCGATCTACACCTGACGGCAACTCACCGTGCCTTTGCCAATAACGGCTGGCGCGTCGAAAGGGCCAGTAAGGCGCGCCCGGCGCTGCTTTCGGCCTCACGGCAGCTAACCGTGCCTTCGCCATTAATATCTGCCGCGTTGAAGCGCGCGCGCACGGCGGCGAGGTATTCGTCCCTGCTGAGCGTTCCGTCGCTATCCCTGTCCACAGCCTTGAACTCGCTCCCGGACAAGCGCCCATGCAGCTCTCTTGGCGAGAGGGTTCCATCCTTGTTCTTGTCAAGCTTACCGAAAGCCGCATCGGCAGCCCGGTTGATCTCGTTCAGATCGACGGTGCCGTCATTGTCGCGGTCGACGATCTTGAGCGCCGCGCATGTCCGCTTCCCTTTGGCAAGAGCAGCTGAATGATCGCAAGCGAGGCCAATACCGGCAACGAGCGCGATCGCGCAAAACTGTGAGCGTAGAAGCCACATGAGTATCTCCTTTCATGTGTGAAAGGAAATGCCCAGCGCGACAAACGGTTTCGAGTGAGCGCCTTTCGCTTAAGATCGGCGTTATCGCGATCGCGGGCCATGTAGCGTTCATATTTTGCTGGAAAACTATTATCGCGCTGCCGGAAAGCCACCTGCGCCGCGACCCATGGGCCCGGCGCCAACGAGCATTGCCATATTTCGAAAGCTTGGTCTGTCCGCGGAACTGGGCCGGACTGGTGGGTTGCAAGATCAAGACCGCAAAATTTGCTCTAATCTGCCAAATCGTACAATTTGCACCAGCCGGAGGGGCTTACTTCCCCTTCAATAACCTTGCAGGCCTTTGGAGGAAGAAAGAGCGAGCAGGTCGAGCACATGCGAATATCCTTCGGAGCATCCTGATAGCCTGCCTCTTGGCGAGATAGCTTTTGCTGTGCCCAAGCTTTCAATGTGGTCTCCGAACCTACGAGCCACGCTGTTCCAGCTCCGCCGATCTTAAGCATCGAGCGGCGCGACATAATTTTCGTCTTTCCTTTCATGTGCCGGTCCCTCTGACGACAGCTGATCAATGAATCGCGAGCTTCGCCCTCAGCTCTGGCTGCGCTTCCCGTCCTCGGTTAATCTATGCCGCCCATATAAGTAAGAGGAGGCCAGGGTGAGCGGATTTCTAAGCGAAAAAGAGATCGAAGAGTTGATGCCGTCGGAGTTTCTTCCCAATCACACCCCGATCCCGACGCAAATCGTTGCGAGCGACGAATATTATCCCGATCCTCAAAATGAGAGGCAGCGCGAGGTTGAGAACCGCCTGCTTGGCATGGCCGACGATCTAGGCGGAAAGCAGGGGATGGACCGGCGCCGGTTCTTCCAGACGGCGGCTGGCATGGCTGCTTCGTTTCTGGCCATGAACGAGGTGTACGGGGATATTTTCGACGCCTCGAAGGCCGAAGCGGCAACACCCGATATGGCTGAGGAGCGCGCCGCATCGCTGAAAAATCAGTTCATCATGGACATGCACACACATTTCCTGCGCGACGATACACGCATCATGAATTTCGTCGCCATGCGCGCAGCCGTTGGCAAAGCGGGCTGGAATAAGCAATTGGCTGACAAGGAGCAGACAATCGAAGATCTCAAATACGGCAATTACATGAAGGAGATTTTCCTCGATAGCGACACCAAGATCGCGCTCATTTCATCGGCACCGTCCGACATCGAACAAGACTGGTTTTTGACCAATGAGCAAATGGCCGCGGCGCGTGAGAAAGTGAATAAGGAAGCCGGATCGCGGCGTTTGTTCTCCCACGTCATCTTTACGTCAGGTCAACCCGGCTGGCTCGAAAAACTCGATGCAGGCCTTGCCTTGAAGCCTGAAGTCCTGCAAGGGCTACACAATCGGCGACAACACCCACAAGGACATTAGCCATTATCCGTGGCGCTTGGACGACGAAAAGGTCGCCTATAAGGGCTACGAAAAGATGGTGAAGGCAGGCATCAAGAATGTCTGCATTCACAAAGGGCTGTTCCCGCCATCAGTCGAAAAGCAGTATCCCAATCTGCGCGGGTTTGCGGATGTCGGCGACGTCGGGCAGGCTGCGAAGGATTGGCCTCAGCTAAACTTCATCATCTATCACTCGGCTTACCGGCATGTGGGCGGCGACCCAGCCGTTGCGCTTGCGGAATTTGAGCGCACCGGACGCATCGCCTGGACGAGCGATCTTGCCGATATCCCTGCTCAGTATGGGGTCAATAATGTCTATGGCGATGTTGGCCAGCTTTTCGCAACCACCCTCGTCGCGCAGCCCCGCGTCTGCGCTGCCCTTATGGGAACTCTTATCAAGGGGCTCGGCGTGGATCATGTCAACTGGGGCACAGACGCGGTTTGGACCGGGTCCCCGCAGTGGCAGATCGAAGGCTTGCGCCGCCTCGAGATCCCGGAAGACATGCAGAAGAAATTCGGTTTTGCACCGCTTGGGGCGGCCGATGGTCCGGTTAAGACGGCAATCTTCGGCAATAACAATGCCCGGCTCTATAATATCGAGCCGAAGCGCGCGGGCCTTGAACTCCAGGCTGACCGGCTTGCCGCGCTGAAAACTGAGTACGAAAACAACGGCGCTGAGCGGAGCAATATGCGCTACGGCTATGTTGTGAGGCCCGCGGATCACACGGTTTTCGTCTAGAACGCTTTCGCGTTGGTAGAAACGGCAGCCATCCCTTGCCACGCCAGAAGGCGTGGCAAAATGGTGAAGGTAGGAAAAAGAAAAAGGGGGCGATTTGCCCTGCCCCGCATGGATTACTTTGTCGCCAATGAAAAGCCCGGCATCAGTGTTGATTACTTTTTAGTGCAGGTGCTCCTCTTCGCGCGTGCCTTCTTTGCCCAAGGCTTCTTTAGGCAGCGTAAGACAGGGTGCCGCCGTGATGACGCATCGCTTCAGATCGATTATGCCGCCCTCTCCGACGCGAGCAGGGTCGCAATGCTCATCGAGGACGTAAGCTGCTTCGAAATTGAGATACCGCTCACCGTACTCGTTGATGACCTGTTCTTGCCAGGATTTGATTGCGAGATCGCGTGCCTTTTCGCGCCGGGCATCAGCGTCGCCGGCGGCGTGCATTGGCGGGCGGCACCGGCGGCCAGCGAACCTATCGAAGTCGCGCCCCTCGCGTCTTTCTGGCCGCCAATTGCGGCCCTCGTTCCCTTCACGTCGCCGCCAGCCCTCGCGATAGTGCCTTATGCGATGCTGCCACGACCATCGGCGCTGCCAGCGGTAGCCGTCTTCTCTGACAAGGCGCCAAACCCAGCGTGGACCCTCGTTTGTTTCGAGGTCTCGCCAGCATTGACATCTGACTCTTTCTCGATGCCGCCATCCGTGGGCTTCTTCTCTTTCGCGGTGCCTCAACCCGAAGCCCTCGTCTGGTTCGTAGCGCTGGGCCTCTGCATTTCCCGCTAGCACTACGAGAAGCGCAACAACTACATACTTCATGAAGACCCCCGGCTAAGCAGCACAACCTTATGTCGGGCGATTCACACATACAATCTAAAATTGTCAATAAAATAATTTACAACCGTAGCTTTGAATAGGGTGAGTCCGGCAATTTTAACCGCGGTCTTCCTGTCTACACAGGAGTTTAAGCCGGTGACGTTGGTTAGCGGCTGTTGCGAATGCGGCAGGCCTCCCGAAGCCGCTCGCGGAACAACGAAAAATCGGTACGCATTCCCGTCATAGGATCGGAAGCTAGGAATAGCTTGGCGCGCACATGCACATTTGGACAGACATGGTCGGATATTTCGGGGCCTTTTTGCTCGTGCTCACCTTTTCATGCCCGGTATGGTCCAATTGCGCATCACTGCAATCTGCTCATCGCTGGCATGGTTGACGTACGGGTTGGCTGACACGCTTTATCCGATCATTGTTCTGCACATGGTTCTAATTCCGCTCAATTCCTATCGTCTGTGGCAGGCCGTGAGGCAGCCCCATTAGCGCTCTGAGTTGAGAGGGCATGTCACGCGCTCCCCGCTGGCTACTAGCTTCCGACGTAGACGTTGGTCCGGCGTCTCTGCTACTTGTTAATCATGTGCGGCCGCTTCACGAACCCCTTCACTTGGCGAGAGCAAGACCATGCGATGGGGCCTCGTGCCGATGTGGGCGAAAGACCTAAAGATCGGCAATCAGGCGATCATTGCGCGGGTCGAGAGTGCGGCCACCAAACCGGTCTTTCGTTCAGCATGGAAAACGCGGCGCTGTTTGATCCCCGCAAGCGGCTTCTATGAATGGCGGGAGATTGAACTGCCCGGCGCTAAGAAGCTTGCCAAGATGCCGTTCTATGTCAGCCGCAAAAACGGCCTGCCGCTGACCTTCGCGGGCCTCTGGGAACGCTGGGGTCCAGACAACCTGCTCACACACACTATCCTCATCACAGAGCCTTGCGATGGCATCCGCGATCTTCATAACCGCATGCCCTTGATGCTGTCCAAGGATAGTTTCGAGCCGTGGCTTGCGGGCGAGGAGCCTACCGTCGATCCCGGCATAGATGAAGCGGTGCAGGTGAACCCCGTATCGCCGAAGATGAACTCTCCTCGATACAACGAACCCGATTGCATTGAGGCGCTGGTGGCTTAGCCTCGATCCGTTACAGTTTCAGAGTTATAAGATTTTGCCGCTAAACTCTTCGCTGATCTAGCAGTTGGAGTAGGAGCATGCCCAACCTGGAAACCGAACTTTCAGTGCTTCGCAAGGAGGTTGCCGAACTTCGCGAAAGACTTGACTGGGCGATCAATAGCCTGGGCCAAGCAGATGCACATGCCATTGAACTGGCTCAACGCGCACAAGACGCTGCGGCGCTAGCGCTAGAAAAGGCCAAGGAATGCGAGCAGCGGCTCAACCAGCAAGAAGCAGCCGCAGGCGTCACAGCGGAAGATTGGGCAAAGGCCGTGCCCGCCGGTCCTGGGCCGGATGAGAACGAGGGAGGCGCCGGGATTTGAGTTTTGCGGCGGCGCCTGCTCCGCCCATGGGATCGGCTTCCAAAGAGGCCGCCCTGCATGCAAGATCACGCCCAGAGCCTTGCGGATCTGCACATCAAGGCCTCACTTTAGGGAACGAAAACAGCTATACGCAGTGGAGGAGCCGTGTTTGATCACATTGGTTTTGACGTCGCTGACATTCAGAAATCAAAACGCTTCTATCTCGCTGCCTTAGCGCCACTCGGTTACGGCCTCCTCGCCCAAGGGGAAAAATGGGCGATGATCGGGGACGAGAGCGGACGTATTTGGATTGGCGCATCAGGACCAGCGGCGAGCCCATTTCACATTGCCGTCGCTGCAAAAACGCGCGCTCAAGCAAGGGCCTTCTACAGCGCCGCGCTAAACGCAGGTGGACGCGGCAATGGCGGACCAGGCCTTCGTGCGATCTATTCCCCAACTTATTACGCCGCCTTTGTGCTCGACCCCGATGGTCACAATGTGGAGGCGGTCTGCCATCAGGAATTCGAGTAGGCGGCCATAGCCTGTACAAAAACTAAATCAGGCGACCCCTCTCAACAGTGGGTATGTATGTGAACCGCCGGGAACTTTCCCTGCGGGCCGAACCACTTCTCAAGTGTCCTGATGTCTTTGGCGCTCATCTCCCCGCGCCAGGGTGGCAAATTTTAGCAAACTTGTAACATGCCGTCGCAGGCAGGAAACTCAATCACCCCGCACGTTTTGGTTTTGACGAGGAAGGGAGGAGTGAAATCAAAGAGGTGCAAAATGAAATACGCAATCGCCGGTCTTCTCGCCTTTGGGGCGCTGTTCGGTGCTTCGGTACAAGCGGCCCCTTCGACACCAGCAATTGTGGCAACACAGACAGCATCTAGCGATGCTGTCCAGAAAGTTCAGTACTACGGTGGCCCGTGGGGTCCATGGGGATACCACCGTTGGGGCTATCGCCGTTGGGGATATTATGGCCCTGGCCCTTGGGGGCACCGTCCGTGGTTGTATCGCTACGGTTACTACAGGCCATACTACAGGCCGTGGGGTTATCCAGTCAGGCATTGGTAGCGAGCAAAAGCTAAAGCCTTGCAAAAGGTTTTGCGCCCTGGCCTGAGGCTGGGGCTTTTCTTTTAGTTAGGTGCGTTTGCTACATAAGGCCGGAAATTTCGGATCTCGCGCAGGCGTTCCATGTTGCCGGCGTCGCTTGTGAGGGAAAGCGTTGCGCTATTACACCTCACGCAGATTCGTTGCCCGCATCTTCCCGCTTTTGCGGTCCGGTTCGAGATCAAAGTGAACCTTTTGCCCTTCACTGAGATATGAGATCCCGGCGCGTTCTAGTGCACTGACATGGACAAAGACGTCAGCGCTTCCATCATCGGGCGAGATGAAGCCAAAGCCCTTATTGGCGTTGAAAAACTTAACTGTGCCTTGAGCCATTTGGCGCGCCTTCTCTCCGCTTGTCGCTGCAAATCCATGCGGACTATAGCGACAACTCGCATGAAGGCAATCGTGCATTGAACGTGTTGCATTTCGGTGCCGAGCGGCCGCTCTGGCATAGCCACTCATCCAAGGGATGGATACGGTCGCCGGACGCCTTGCAAGCGCCTTGCACTGAAACAAAAACCGCCTCCGCCCCCGTGGAAGCGGTTCTGGCATGAGGCTGTGCTTACATGCACAACGAAAACGGCGAAGCGCCCGAAGATATTCCGCTGCGTCCCTCGACGCTCGTTTACTTCTTAGCCCCCGCGCCGCGGCCAGGTTCTTCTTTCAAAATCGAAGTGGACCCTGCAGCGGGTTTTGGCTTCTCTGCCTTGGGTTTCTTTGGTTCGCGGTTGCTTCTCTGTTGGCCCTTGGCCATGATTGCCTCCTCGGTGATCTGTTACGGATCGCATTAGTTCTCTAGGCGCTGAATGGGGAACTGCCGCGCCAGTGCCGGGGCATTGTCCTATCGCCGCAACAACGCCTCGCCCCTCGATGTAAGGTTGCCGTCCGGGCCCACATGATTATAGAGCGTCGCCCGGCTGATACGGAGTTCCTCGCAAAGCTCAGCTACGTGCGTGTCCCGGTTTGCCATAGCCGCCTGAGCCCGCCGAAGCTTGGATGGTGTGAAGACTGGCTTCCGGCCGCCTTTACGGCCTCTGGCCCGCGCCGAGGCCAGGCCCGCCATCACCCGTTCGCGGATCAGGGCATGCTCAAACTCACTGAGGCTTGCTAGAACACCAAACACCAAGCGGCCTGTCGGCGTTGTGGTGTCGATATCGGCGCCGGTCAAAACCTTAAAGCCAATCTCACGTTTAATAAGATCATCCAGCGTGTTCACAAGATGCTTTAAGCTTCGGCCGATGCGATCCAGTTTCCAGGTTAACAGGACATCGCCCTTGCGGAGCGCCTTAAGGCATGCAGCAAGGCCAGGCCGTTCATCTTTCTTGCCGCTCGCCTTATCCTCATACAGGTTCTCTGGATCGACACCAGCCGCCAACAACGCATCGCGCTGCAGGTCCGTGGTCTGATCGCCGGTCGAAACTCTCATATAGCCGATCAGCATGCTGTTTCCTCCGTCCACCAAAGAAGTCTTCGAAATGAGAAATGCACCGCGAAAGTGGCTGATTTGCGGCCACAAACCCGTGTATAAAACTATGTAGCAATATCCATGTCGTAATTTGATTTCTAGACGTACTCAAACGGGTACTAGCCCTCGCGCATGGACGATGCGAACTTCAGCGCGAACTTGTATTTTGGGTGCGGCCGAGCATGTTGACGCAAAAAAGCGCTGCAAAGCATCAGCGGCCCGGCGCTACTCAGGTGCTGATCTCGCCCGTCGAAAAATGCACGGCCGGAAACTTGCCCCTCGGGCCGAACCGCTTATCGACCGAGGCGAGGTCTTTGGTGCTCATGCGGGCAAGCATCTCCAGGAGCGCAGGGTCGATCGAGGCCTCTGGAAAGCACTCCACGACCTCGAAGTCTCTGGAGGTCGAGAAGAGACGTTCCTACCGGAATTGGCCTCGTCCGCTATCGAGGGTTAAGCGGAATTGGATAACGCATCATAGACTTAGTCCGGGTCGGGCCAACAGCGGTCCTACGGCGTAATGCGGCGTAGCGTTGTGCCTCACTCTCTTGCGAGTTGTGGCTTTTGTCGTCTAACGTGGGGGCGGAAACCTGTCAGCGGCCACCCCTCAAGGTGCTGGACTGAAATGTTTCACAAACCGCATCGCGACCTCCGCTGTTACCTCGCGCGTTGGAAAATGGCCGACCCCAGGCAGGATGATCCGCTCGAACGGGCCGGTGAACTTCTCTGCCACTGTCTCGCTTGTTTCCGGAGGATTGACCCCGTCCAGTTCGCCCTGGAAATAAATCGCCGGCGGCGCGAGCGCCTTGGTAGCCTTCACCTTGTCGTCAAGCCATTTGCTGGTGGGATCGGGCTCGGCTTCGTCCCAGGGCGAGCGGTAGCTGTGCAGCGTTACATCGACCCAGTCGGGATTGTCGAATGATGCCGCCACGAGCCATTTCCGGACCTCAGCAGATGTTGGGCGGCGGCGCGTAATCTTTGCCCGACCCATCTCGGAAAGTTTGTGATCGGCCGAGATATAGGTCGATGATCTTGTCCGAAGTTCTGAGCTCCCGCGAGTTGCCAGCCATTGCTATTTGTCCAAGCACCAGCAGATACCCTCTCTGAGAGAGAGCGAAAGCGAGCTCGGCATTCTGCTCTACCAGCAAGATTGTTATCTTGCCACGGTTAAGCTTCTGCAATGCGTCGAAGACGACGTGGACCATCTTTGGGGCGAGCCCAAATGACGGTTCGTCAAGTAGCAATAGGGCCGGCTTGGTCATCATCGCACGCCCGATGGCCAGCATGACCTGCTCGCCGCCGCTCAGCGTGCCCCCTTGCTGATGACCGCGTTCGTACAGGATCGGAAAATACGAATAGACCTCTTCGAGATCGGATTCGAGGTCAGCGCTCGATTTGAAACCCCGGTGGTAAGTTCCCATGCGAAGATTTTGCAGGACCGTCATCCGATCGAATATCTGACGGCCCTGCAGCACCTGCGTGATCCCAGCGCGGACGATTTCGTGTGGTTCTAGCTTGCCAATTTCTCGGCGCGCAAAACGGATCGAGCCGGAGGAGGCACGGTGGAGACCGGACACCGTCCGAAGCAAGGTCGTCTTCCCCGCACCGTTCGGCCCTACGATCGTGACAATCTCGCCTTTGCCCACCTCGAGAGAAACGCCCTTGAGCACCCGAATTGCCCCGCGAAAAACGACCAGATCGCTAATCTCAAGCATCGAGCAATAGCCCTCTCGGCTTGCCAATATAAGCCTCGATGACGGCAGCATCTCCCCGCACGCCCCCGACCGAGCCATCGTAGATTTTTTTGCCAAAAGCCAGAACGACGACGCTGTCTGCGATCGAGGTTATGAATGGAAGGTCGTGCTCGACGATCAACACTGCGACGCCATCCCGGACGACCTCAATGAGCTTGGCCGCGAACATGTCGGTTTCGGCGGGTGTGAGGCCTGATGTCGGTTCGTCGAGCAGTAGCAGCTTAGGATTTGCTATCATGGCACGAGCAAATTCCAGCGCCCTCTGCTCGCCGAACGAAAGTTCGCTGGCGCTCCGGCCAGCCACATTCTCCAAACCGGCAAATTTCAGCCAATGATCTGCGTCGTCCCGGATGCGCCGCTCCTCGTCTTCGAATCCTGGGAGCCGCAACCCCGAACGTATCAAGCCGCTTCGCGCGCGTCCATGCAGGCCGACCATGACGTTCTCGCCTACCGTCAGGTAAGCAAAAACCTTAGGCGTCTGGAATGTGCGTCCAATGCCGAGCGGGCCGCGCTTGTGAGCCGGCAACGAGGTAATGTTTTGTCCCTGAAAAAGGATAGAGCCGGATGTTGGCCAGTCAAGCCCCGAGATCAGATTGAAAGTCGTTGACTTGCCCGCGCCGTTGGGTCCGATCAAAGCGACGATCGAACCGGGGGCGACCTCAAAGTTGAGTTCGCTAACAGCGTCGAATCCCGAATATCGCTTCGACAGATCGCACAGCCTTAAAATCGCTGTCTCATCCATGTGTTCTATGTGCGTTGACGCTGCCGCGAGATCCATATCCGGATTTCCTCGGCTATTCCGCTGGGCATGTATTTCAAAACGAGGATTAGGATTAGTCCGAACACCAGCATGTTATAGGTTTGATAGTTGCCGAGCAGAAACGGGAATACCGTTGTGAAGACGGCACCCAGCACGACACCACTGATGGTGCGAACGCCGCCCACCGCGAGGACGACGACGAGCCAGATCGATAGATCGATCGTGAAGCTGTTGGGAGAGATGTAAGAAACGTAGTGTGCGAAGAAACTTCCCGCGAAACCGCCGGTTAGTGCAGCAAACACAAAGATCTTCGTCTGCAGGCCGACGACATCGACGCCCATGACAAGGGCCGCTTCCTCACTCGACTGGATGGCCTTGAGGGCGCGGCCGATGGGGGACTTCATCACGTTGCGCGTAAAGAGGAGACAGGCGATAACCGCCGCCCATACCAGGTAATGATAACTGCGCGCCGATTCGAGGGTGAATCCGAGAAGCGAAAATGGCGGGATGCCATAGATGCCCGTCGGACCCCCCGTGATGTTGAAGTTCTCCGACACCAAGACGTGGAAGATCTGGCACAGGGCAAGCGTCGCCACAGCCAAATAATATCCGCGCAGGCGAAGGATCGGTGCACTCAACAAAAACGCGACAAGCCCCGCCAGGAGACCGCCGGCCACGAACGCCGCTACGACAGGGACATTCAAATTCGTCGTCAGGCTTGCCGATGTGTAGGCGCCGATCCCAAAGAACACTGCCTGAGCGAATGAAAACTGACCACCATATCCTAGAAAAAAGGCGAGGCCGACCATCAGGATCACGTAAATGCCGGTGACGACCGAAACGCTCACCAGAAACTCGTTAACAAGGAACGGAAAAACTAGCAGCAGTGCGATGGCCGAGCCCGTGACAATACGTTCTTTCACTATGAACCGCTCTGAAGCCGCGCAGAACCTGTAATGCCAGACGGCTTCAATATCAAAACCGCGATGAGAAGCGCGAGGGCTATGGCGTCCCGGTATCCCGATGAAATGATCCCGGCGCTGAAGGCTTCAAGCAAACCGAGCAGCAGCCCGCCCAAAAGTGCCCCTGGGACGCTGCCAAGACCGCCGAGTATCGCAGCAGTGATGCCCTTGAGCGTCATCAGCCCGCCCATGTCGTAGGTTGCCATCGTAATCGGCGCCACTAGCGTCCCGCCGAGACCACCAATTGCCGCCGACCACACGAATGCGGCCGAAGTAACCGCGCGCACATTTACGCCTAAGGTCGCCGCCGCATCACGGTTCATTGAGCAAGCCAGCATGCCTTGGCCCAGCTTGGTAGACCGGAAGAACGCCGTGAGCACCGCCATGACGGCGACGATGCTTCCGATGATCCAAAACATCTGCGGGACAAGGGTCGCGCCATGCACTCTGACGGGGCGCTCGCCCGAAAAGGCGTTCAAGCTGAGCGGGTCCGCACCCCAAACCAAAATCGCGATTGCGTTGATCACGATCGATGCGCCCATGGTCATCATGACCGACGTGAAGAGGCCGGGGTCATAGGACAGGTTCCGGAGAAGCAGCCGCTCCATTATTCCGCCAATGATCGCGACGCCGCAAACAGACAGGGCAACTGCCGCCCAAAGGCTCACCGAAAACCATGACGAAAGCGTTGCGGCGAAGAGCGCACCAAGCATGACGAAATCGCCCTGCGCGAAGTTCACGATCCCGGTGGTTTTGAAGATGATGGTGAATCCAAGTGCGACGAGGGCGTAGATACATCCGGTCGTGATCCCGGAGAAGCAGAATTGGAGGATCTGAGCAGATGACATGGACGACGCACTGAGGTGGCGCCGGTTGTTCGGACAGAATTCCCGCTTCGATAAGTGGAAGGTCTGCCGGGGTTAAGCCGCCGAGCGGAGTGGCGGCAAGCTGTGTGCTCCGTAGTAAGCTTGATCGGGCGTCCTGCCGTCAAGGCTCGAGTGCGGGCGGCGGCGATTGTAGAGATCGAGATACCGTCCGATCGAGGCACGTGCGTCCGGCACGCTGTCGTAGGCGTGCAGATAGACCTCCTCGTACTTCACCGTCCGCCAGAGCCGCTCCACGAACACGTTGTCCCGCCAAGCGCCTTTGCCGTCCATGCTGATCGCGATGCCATTCGCGATGAGCACGCCGGTGAAGGCGGTGCCGGTGAACTGAGAACCTTGATCGGTGTTGAAGATGTCCGGCTTCCCGTGCCTGGCGAGCGCCTCCTCCAGCGCCGCGATGCAGAACGAGGCCTCCATCGTGATGGAAACTCGCCACGACAGCACGCGCCGCGAGAACCAGTCGAGCACGGCAGCGAGATAGACAAAGCCCTTCGCCATCGGAATATAGGTGATGTCCATCGCCCAGACCTGGTTCGGCCGCACGATCTCCATGCCGCGCAGCAGATAGGGGTAGGTCTTGTGCCCCGGCTCCGGCTTGGTCGTACGCGGACGCCGGTACAGCGCCTCGATCCCCATGCGCCGCATCAGCGTCTTGATATGACGCCGTCCGGCCTTGCTTCCATTGGCAGCCAAAAGATGGCGCAGCATCCGCGCCCCCGCGAAGGGGAACTCCAGATGCAGCCTGTCGATCTGGCGCATGAGTTCGAGATCGGCCGCCGGCACCGGGCGCGGCAGGTAATACACCGTGCTGCGCGCGAGGCCGCCGGCCTCGGCTTGTTTCGTGACGCTTAACGCATGACCGCGGTCGATCATCGCTTTGCGTTCAGCAATCCCGCCTTGCTGAGCGCGCCTTCTAAAAAATCGTTCTCCAGCGTCAGCTCGCCGATCTTCGCATGCAGCGCCTTCACGTCGACGCTGGGCGACGCCGGTGGGGCGCTGCCAACGCCGCCGAAAACGTCCGGGGCACCGCCTTCGAGCTGCGCCTTCCAGGCCGTGATCTGGTTCGGGTGAACGTCGAACTGATCCGCCAACTGTGCAATCGTCCGCTCGCCCTTGATCGCCGCCAACGCCACCTTTGCCTTGAAGGCCGGTGAGTGGTTCCGCCGTGGTCTTCTGCTCATTGCTGCTCCTGATTCGCGAGCACCAGCGTGCCCGTTGTCAGGCAGAAATTCCACTTACCGCATCGTCCGAATTTGTGGAGCCACTTCTCACCGACTTATCAATTCGTCAGGCGAATCGCTTTCCCGCCTTTAATCGTCACCATAATCCAGCTGTCGGGGAGAGGCCAATGGGTCTTCGTGAAGTCCACAATCGACGACGCCCCTTCATAATGTTTGATTAAGGCCAACTGTTCGCGAACATTTTTGGCGTTGACTTGGTCAGGAGGCAGTTTGGAAATTGCCTCAGCGACCAACTGAACCGCATCATAAGCCGCTGCGTCCCACATGTCGGCGGCGAGGCTGTATTTCGCACGGAAACTGTCGACGTATTCCTTCTGGCGGGGTAGCGGATCGCTGGGCACCAGAGTCGCCATTGCAATGGCGCCTTCTGCCGCCTCGCCTGCAATCTCCGGAGTCGTTGAAGCCGCAAATATCGGGTTGCCCAGCAAGGGAACCTCGATGCCGAGCTGCCGTGCGTTTTTGATCGAAATTGCAGCGGCGGGGACCGCCGCCCAGATTGCAACCGCGCAAGGATCGGCCGCCTTAATGTTCGTGAGCTGAGGGGTCACGTCCTTGTCGGAGTTGGCAAGGGTTTCCTCGCGGACGATTGCCACGTCGTATTTCTTTCCGGAAGCTTTGTAGGCATTAGATGCCTGAACGCCCCAGAGGCGAGTTAATCTTAGCAGTCCCACTTTCCTGCAGGAGAGCCGATCCGCAGCGTATTTTACGAGACTGTCAACACTGTCCTCATAGGTCGGGATCATAAGGAAGCTGTATTTGAAATTTCTCTGGGCATCGGTGTTATTGAATCCAGTCGCGCTAAGCAACGCGACCTGTTTCTTTTCCACGATGGTGCCGATCGCCATCGCGGTATCCCCGCTATTGCCCCCGACAATAGCAAGGACGTGGTCCTGGTCGATAAGCTTGCTGACCTTGGTGATTGCGAGGTCCGGCTTCGTCTGGTCATCCTCGACGATCAACTTGAGCGGCCGGCCATGCACGCCGCCGCGAGCATTGATTTTCTCGACCGCAAGTTCGATGCCTTTAATCTGGCGCTGGGCCGCGGCGGCCTGGACGCCAGTGAGACCAATCGAGACGCCGATCGTGTAGGGCTCCTCGGCGGACGCCTTGAAGGGTAATGTGGAGACGAAAGCAATGGCAAGGCCTGCTAGGATGGCTTCTTTTTTCATGAGACTACCCAAACACTAGACGGTTTATTTTGGCTGCTTTACTAAGCGGCAATCGCAGTGAGGCCAGCAATCCAAGCGTCCGCATCCAAGAATGTGGCGCCATAAAATTTCTTCATATAGGCGAGCGCGTGGTCATGCTCGGCTTTCTCCGGGAGTTCAACAGGACGAACGCGCTATCATTCAAAACGTGTTCGTTGCCCCCTCAAATGCGGACATGAACCAAGCGGGTTTTAAATTGTTCGCCAATCCGCCTCCGAGGGCCGGTTTTGTATATCAGATGGTGAATGAGGCGGCACATGGTACGACATAACCTACGTCTGACTATAAGAGGTAGTGACACTCCATGGTGCACACGCTCGCACGCGCGTTGCGTGGCAATCAGCCGCTCGTCCAAGTTTTGTGTCACACGTGCTTAATGTTCACTGCATGTTTCCGTAAAATTCTGCACATTGGATTTTTGCACAGCATATCCCCTCTTGATTGAGAAAACTCAATCAAGACAAGGCTTTAAGCTGGCTTTTACGGGAGAAAGAAGGGGCTAAAAAGCCCCACCCATCAAACCTTCTCAAGGCACCATGCGAGCAGCGCACGTTGCACATGCAGCCGGTTTTCCGCTTCATCGAACACCACGGATTGTGGGCCGTCTATTACCTCGCCGGTAACTTCCCGGCCACGGTGCGCAGGCAAGCAATGCATAAAGATTGCATCCTTCGCTGCTTTTTCCATAAGCGCGGCATTGACCTGGTAAGGCTTGAGGAGATCCATGCGCTGCGCCGACCGTTCTTCCTGGCCCATCGAGACCCAAACATCGGTTACGACGCAATCGGCTCCCGCAACGGCCTCGGCCGGGTCTTCCAACACGGAAAGTTTGCCACCTTCCGCGCGCGCCCATTCCATAAGTGTCAAAGCGGGCTGAAGAAGCTTTGGAGCCGCCAGCCTCAACGTGAATCCGAAGCGGGCGGCCGCATGAATCCAGGAGGTCGCAACGTTATTGCAGTCTCCCACCCAGGTCACTGTGAGTCGCTCGACATCTCCCTTTTTCTCTTCGAGCGTCATGAGATCGGCCAGGACTTGGCATGGGTGAGACTTGTTCGAAAGTCCATTGATCACAGGCACTTCGGAATAATTTGCGAGCTCGATCAGCGTGTCGTGTGAGGCCGCTCTCATCATGATCGCATCCACATAACGGGAAAGCACGCGAGCCGTATCCGCGATGGTTTCTCCCCGGCCAAGCTGCATATCAGCGTGATTGAGGACGATGGTTTCGCCGCCGAGCTGGCGCATGGCAACATCGAAGGAGACGCGTGTGCGGGTCGAGGTTTTTTCGAAAAGCATTGCAAGGACGGCGCCCTCTGCGAGCTTGGGCCGCGAGCCGCCACCGTTCTTGAAGGCCTTTTTGAGAGAGTGGGCGAAGTTCAGGACTAGGCGTAAGACGCCCGTGTCATAGGAGTCGAGATCCAAGAAATGACGGGGCACTGGTTGACCCGCGAAAGCTGTTTCACGCCTTAAGTGTAGCATTGAGCCTCGCACATGCCGCGTCAATTCTTGTGAACGCCTCTTTTATTTCATTCCCGGTCACAATCAGCGGCGGCAGCAGTCTCACAACATTTTCACCTGCGGTAACCGTCAACAGCTTCTCCGAGAAAAGCATTGCCGAAACATCCGTATTCGGAACGTTGCACAGCAATCCAAGCATAAGCCCTTCGCCGCGCACTTCGGAAATGACCTTGGAGTATCGATCTACAATTTCAGCAAGCCGCTGCTTAAAAAGCAAGCCCATCTCTTGAACGTGTGGAAGAAAACCGGGTTGAAGCACCACATCGAGAACCCCATTAGCGGCTGCCATGGCCAGCGGGTTGCCGCCGAAGGTCGAACCGTGCGTGCCTGCCGTCATGCCGGCTGCGGCCTCCTCCGTGGCGAGACATGCTCCAATGGGAAAACCGCCGCCCAGGCCCTTGGCGATACCCATTATGTCCGGCTCTATCCCTGACCATTCATAAGCAAACAGTTTTCCCGTCCGCCCCATTCCAGTTTGCACTTCGTCGAAAAGAAGCAGAATGCCGTGCTCATCCGCGAGTTCCCGCAGAGCCCGCAAAAATGGCCAGCCCGCAGGCCGAATGCCGCCTTCGCCCTGAATCGGTTCGATCAAAATGCCAGCAGTCTCGTCCGTAATTGCACTCCGGACAGCCTCGATATCGCCGAGCGGCACCTGGTCAAAGCCTTCTACCTTCGGCCCGAACCCCGCCACATGCTTCGGCTGATTGCCAGCGGCAATGGTTGCGAGCGTGCGCCCATGGAAAGCACCTTCAAATGTAACGATCCGGTAACGCTGCGGGCGGCCATGATGGCTGTGGTATTTCCGGGCCATCTTGATGGATGCCTCCATCGCTTCCGCCCCGGAATTCGCAAAAAAAACCTTGTCAGCGAAGGTGACGCCGGTAAGCCGGGCCGCCAAACGTTCCTGGCCTGCCACACGATAGAGGTTCGACGTGTGCCAAAGCTTCTGCGCCTGGGCAGTCAGCGCCTCGACAAGATGGGGATGCGCATGGCCGAGTATGTTGACCGCGACACCCGCAGCGAAGTCGAGATAGCGGTCGCCCTGCGGGGTATAAAGGTAGGCACCCTCGCCCCTCTCGAATTCCACGTTCGTCCGCGCATAAGTTCCAAGCACCGCAGACATGGTCCGCACTCTCGCTTCCAATGAAAAAAAGCCGCTCCGGATCCGGGCGGCTCATGCTCGCAGTTTTATTTTCCGCTTGTTCGGGATGGTGTCAACCGGCATAAAAGACACAGTGGCATTAAAATGTAACTTAAACCGCTCGCTTTAAGACTTTGGTAATTTGTCCCAGCTTCACAATTGTGCAAATATACCAGGACAGGAAGGTGGCATTTGTCCTTCCGGTTGCGGTTAGTTTCGCACCACCAACTCGTGCCGATGCGCGAGAAACTTGTAACCAAGTATAAGTAGCGCGTTCCGGTTCCCAGGCTCTCCTGGCGAAGCCCTGCGTTTAGGGCATCCGGCCGCTCCTTTGTTTTCTAGTTCTGCGTTAGCGCCTGTGGCCCCGCTGGCAATCCGTCAGCGGCCCGTCCCTTATTCGCGGTTCATCCGCCGAACTGAACGAGGAGCTAACACATTATGGGTTGGACAGACGAACGTGTTGAACTCTTAAAAAAGCTTTGGGCGGATGGCCTCAGCGCGAGCCAGATTGCAGCAAAGCTTGGTGAAGTGACAAGAAATGCGGTCATAGGAAAAGTACATCGGCTCGGGCTCGCGGGACGCGCCACGACTTCCCGCATCAGGACCATTCGTCCGCGCTCGAACATCGCCCTTTTTCCGGCCAGATCCTCGCAGCTGCAGTACCGCACGTTCGGTAATGCGGCCCTCAAGATCGCGCCGCAACCCCAGGAAAGGAAAGCCGCGGCAATCATTCCTTTGCGGGCGCTGCCAGAACTGGAGCCGGCGCCGGAAGGCGTGATCACCCTGGCCGATCTGAATGAAAGCATGTGCCACTGGCCAATTGGCGATCCCATGGAGGAAGACTTTCATTTTTGCGGCCGCAGGAAATCATTCGGCGTTCCCTATTGCGAGCACCATTCTGCCATCGCCTACAACCCGGTTTCCCGCAGGCGCAGGGCAAATTAGCCGGGACACATTTCAGCGGGGGCGGGAGCCGAGGGGAGCGGACCTCGGCTCCTTTTGTTTAAGCTAACGTCACCGGCGAAGTATGGTTCTGGGCGCCGGGCCAGAAGTCACGGTTAGCGACTCGGTGTGAAGGCTGCTTCGCGGGCGCGAACAAGGCCGGCAACTGTGGAATTAACCGGCGTGGGTATACCGAGTTCGGCTCCGAGACGGGAGGCAGCGCCATTGATGACATCGATCTCGGAGCGCCGTCCGGCCGTGTGATCGAGCAGCATGCTCGGCCGCGCCCCAGGAATTTTGGAACCGAACTCCCTGATATAAGCGACGGGATCGTCAATATTTATTCCGATGTTTTTCGCCCTCGCCAGCGAGAATGCTTCGGTTGCACAGGCCGCGGATATTGAGAAAGCATCAGGGTTCTGACACGCCTCACCGATTGTGAGACCGGTCAACGTGCATGGTCCACTGAAAGCGATGTTGCAAATAAGCTTTTCCCAAATCATCCGGTGAATGTCTGCGAATTGCAGCACCTTGAAGCCGGCTTTCTCCCAGAGCTGCGAAACCTTTGCTAGCCGCGGTGTCAGGCCTCCGGCAAACTCTCCAAGCCGTACGAATTCCCAGCCGTTATGATGAACTTGGCCAGGAGCGCGAATACTGGCGCCGAAACCTCCCACAACGCCAAGGAGAACACGATCAGCGCCGACGATCGCCGCAACACGCTCGGCCGACCCCAACCCATTCTGAATGGTGAGAACGCTCGCTTCTTCCGCCAGAACCGGCTTCACCGAGGCGGCGGCTGCTTCAACGTCATAAGCTTTGGTTGCAATAATCGCCAAATCGATCGGGCCTGCATCCGCGACATTGGTGGAGGCGGGCAGAGCCACAACCCGGTCGCCGCTTGCGCCGGATAGCTTCAAGCCGTTCTTCTTCATTGCCGCGATGTGCTCGTCCCAAATATCGATGGCCCAAACATTTAGCCCGGCATCCGCAAGCAGGCCCGCATAGACCGATCCCATCGCACCCGTGCCTATGATTGCTATTCGCATCGCTGGCTCCCCGCCCTAATTTGTAATACTTGGCGCAACATCGCTGGTTTCAAAACATCAACAAGGCCGGAACTCCCAGCTCTTCTTGTCCCTATTAAAAAGCATGACTGGACATTGCTCATGGCTAAGGTTCCTATAGTCGAATGACGATAGTTGGAACGCCCGCAGACATGAAGCCCGATTGTCATGGAACATTCGCTTCCGGCCTCGAAGTGAGGTTGGCATGCCGCACACAAGAGATGACCGGCCCGACAATGGGTACGGCTCGCGGATATGTTCAGGGAAATCTCGTTATTTTGCCCCAAGAGATTGCCAGCGATTTTCTGAGATTTGCGCAGCTTAATCCGAAGCCGTGTCCCGTAATCGCGATTAGCGAACCGGGCGATTGGAGAGTTCCATCACTTGGCGATGACCTGGACTTGAGAAGCGATTTGCCTCGCTATCGTGTGTGGCGTCACGGCGAACTTGTCGACCAGCCTACGGATATTCGCGACTACTGGCAAAAAGACCTCACGGCTTTTGTCCTGGGCTGCTCCTATTCCTTTGAGGAAGCATTGCTGGAAGCGGGTCTCCCGCTTCGATACGTGGCCTGCGGGCTGAACGTTCCCATGTTTCGCACGAATATTGCTTGTCAGCCGGCAGGGAAGCTATCTGGTCCACTTGTGGTGTCGATGCGATCGTTCATACCTGCCAATGCGATACGGGCAATTCAGATCACATCGCGGTATCCAGCCGTACATGGGGCGCCGGTGCATATCGGCCTCCCCGAGGCGATCGGCATTAGCGACATCATGAAGCCGGATTATGGGGACGCGGTCGAAGTAGCGCAGGGGGAACTGCCGGTGTTCTGGGCATGCGGGGTGACGCCGCAGGCGATGATCGAGAAGGCGAGGCCGGATTTTGCAATAACGCACGCGCCCGGATGCATGTTGGTGACTGACCGCAGGAACGTAGACATGGCTGCGTTTTGATGCGTCGTAGGGATGATCGAACGGTGAGGGAATGACATGGATCGCAGGCAGGTTTTGAAACTAGCAGCCGCCGGTGCGGCGACTTTAGCGAGCTGGCGAGCATTTGCGCAGAGTCTCGCGGAGGTCAAAATCGGCGCCATTTATCCGCTTACGGGCTCGAACGCCCAGATAGGGGTGGATGCCAAACATGCGATGGAGACGGCGGCAGAGATCGTGAACGGGGTCTATGATCTCGATCTGATCACCGCAAAACAGGCTGGGCTTCAGGGCCTCGGGGGCGCCAAAGTAAAGCTCATTTTTGCCGATCACCAGGCAGACCCGCAAAAGGGCCGCGCGGAAGCCGAGCGCCTCATTACTCAGGATCAGGTTTGCGCCATCGTTGGAGCGTACCACTCATCGGTTTCAGCCACAGTCAGCCAGACCTGCGAACGCTACGAAATCCCGTATCTCGCGGCGGATAGTTCTTCTCCAAGCCTCCACAGAAGAAATCTCAAATATTTTTTCCGCGCAGCAGCGCATGATGAGATGTTTTCCGCTGCCATGTTCGATTTCATGGATTCACTAAAGAAGCAAGGCAAGCCAATCAACTCACTTGCATTGTTCTACGAGGATACGATCTTTGGCACCGACTCCTCGAACGTGCAGCGCAAACTGGCGGGTGAACGCGGCTATAAAGTCGCGGGCGACGTCAAGTACAAAGCGAACTCTCCTTCCCTCACCTCTGAGGTTGAGCAACTGAAATCGGCTGACGCGGACGTCCTTATGCCGTCGAGCTACACGACGGATGCTATCCTCCTTGTAAAGACTATGTCGGAGCTTGGTTACGCTCCGAAAAACATGATCGCACAGGCGGCGGGCTTTTCGGAGAAGACGGTGTTCGACACGGTCGGCGACAAGCTCGAGGGCCTCATTTCGAGGGCAAGTTTTGCGATCGACCTCGCTGGCAAGCGGCCGTCTATCAAGGCCGTCAATGATATGTTCAAGGCGCGCGCGGGCCGCGATCTCAATGACAACTCCTCCCGCCAATTCACGGCACTCCTCATCCTTGCAGATGCGATCGATCGTGCCAAAGCCATAGAGGGACCAAAAATACGCGCGGCTTTGTCCGAGACCGACATTCCGGGGGAGAAGACGATCATGCCTTGGACGCGGGTGAAGTTCGGCCCAGATGGCCAGAATCCCTATGCCGATCCGGTTCTCATTCAATATCTCGACAAGAAGTTTGTCACTGTCTTCCCCGCGGCGCTGGCTGCTTCACCGGCGAAGTGGCCTATGAAAAGCTAGCCGGCTCTCATGACGGGAGAAGCTCTAGCTCAGATATTTGCAAGCGGGCTTCTGACCGGGCTTATCTACGCATTGGTAGCGGTGGGGTTATCGCTGATCTTTGGCCTCATGGACGTCGTGAACTTCGCCCACGGCGAGTTCCTCATGCTTGCCATGTACGCCACCTTTGGGCTTTGGGCTGTAACGGCGCTCGATCCTGTGCTGCTCATTCCTATAAGCGCCGCGCTCCTGTTTGCCTGGGGCTCACTCGCCTATCTCGGTGCCGTTCGATATGCGATGCGTTCCCGCGCAAACGCAGGGATGGTGCAAATCTTCTCGACATTCGGCCTTGCCATCCTCATGCAGGGTGCCGCCCAATATCTGTTCACGCCTGATTATCAGAGTATTTCGAAATCCTGGCTTGGCGGCAAAACGCTGTCCATCGCCGGCATCTTCCTACCGATGCCTCAAGTGTTTGGAGGAGTGGTTTCTCTCGCAGTTTTCCTCGGCCTTTATGTTCTTCTGAGTAGGACAGATTTCGGGAAAGCCCTCGAGGCGACAAGGGAGGATGCGGGCGCCGTCGCGCTTGTTGGCATCGACAAAAACCGTGTTTTTACTTTGGGATGGGGTCTGGGGGCCGCGCTCACCGGGATCGCTGGCGCGGTTCTCGCAATCTTTTATTACGTTCATCCCCAAGTTGGCGCGACCTTCGCTCTCATCTCCTATGTCACGGTTGCGCTCGGCGGATTCGGCAGCATTTTTGGCGCACTCGCGGCGGGGATCATCGTTGGGTTGACCGAGGCTGCGACCACGCTCGTTCTGCCATCTTCCATGAAAGCCGTTGGGATTTACGCCCTCTATTTGGCGGTTATCTTCATCAGGCCGAGCGGCCTCTTCGGAAGGCTCTAGCATGGGTGCAAGTGTAGCCTCCGCTATCGAGGACGATACGCCTTCGGCGGCGCTGCTGAGAGACGTAGCAGCGAAGCGGGTTAGGCAAGCTCTGATCGCGGTTGCGGTCTTCTCTGCAATCGCTGCACTTCCGTTCGCGATTAAAGATGTTTACCTCCTCAACGTGCTCGTTCTTCTTCTCATTTATGCGGCGATGTCGCAGGCCTGGAATATTCTTGGCGGGTATTGCGGTCAGATCTCGCTTGGAAACGGACTTTATTTCGGGGTTGGCGCTTACGCAGCCAGCGTTTTATTTGTGAACTACGGCATAACCCCTTGGGCTGGGGTTGCACTTGGGGGTGTCCTGTCCGCAGCCATGGCGCTCTTGCTAGGCTATCCGTGCTTTCGCCTTAAGGGCCATTATTTCAGCATTGCGACGATTGTCATCGCGGAAATCGGCCTTCTGCTGGTTCACAACTGGGACTTTGTCGGCGGAGCGCTTGGCATCCAGTGGCCTATCAGCTCACGGAGCTGGTGGACCCTGCAATTTGGCAGAGACAAGGTCCCGTATTTTTATCTCGCGCTCGGGCTAGCCATTTTGACCTGGACTAGCACCTTTCTGATCGAAGACACGCGCGCCGGCTATTGGTGGCGGGCCGTGAAAGATAATCCTGACGCAGCAGAAAGCCTGGGTGTCGATGTTTTCTGGTCGAAAATGACGGCGGCAGCGATCTCTGCGTTCTTTACTGCGGCAGGCGGAGGGCTCTATGCGGCATTCGTATCCTATATCGATCCGGAAAGCGTCATGAGTTTTCGCTTTTCCCTGCTGTTTGCTTTGCCGGCCGTTCTCGGTGGCGTCGGAACGCTGTGGGGACCTCTGGCAGGCGCTGCGATTTTGATTCCGCTGACAGAATTTACACGCAGTTACCTCGGAGGCTCCGGAAGCGGAGCCGATCTCATTATTTATGGCGCGCTCATCATGTCGATCGCGCTGATAAAGCCTGAAGGATTGCTCAGCATCTTCACAAGGGCGCCTGTGAATTGGAAAAGATCATGACCGGCCATGATCTTCTGGAATTGGAGGATATTACCAAGCAATTCGGCGGCCTTGCCGCCAATTCCGGCATATCAATCCGTGTCCGTCAGGGCGAACTTTTGGGTCTGATCGGGCCGAACGGGGCCGGCAAGTCAACTCTGTTCAATATTATTGCCGGAAGCTACCCGCCTACTTCCGGCAAGATAATCTTCGATGGGGCAGACATTACCCGTATTTCCTCTGCCGGCCGCTGCGCGCTCGGGATCGCACGAACCTTCCAGGTGCCGAAAAGCTTCGAGACCATGACGGTCCTCGACAATGTCATCGTCGGTGCTTTTGTACGCGCCGCGGACTCGAAGGCGGCTCGGCAAGCCGCGATGGAAGCATTAGAGTTCACCGCTCTTGCCTCTCGCGCTGCTGTGCCAGCCAGCGAACTCACTCCGCCGGAGCGGCGGCGTCTTGAGATGGCCCGTGCCCTTGCCACAGGCCCAAAATTGCTACTGCTTGACGAGGTTCTGACCGGCTTGACCCCTTCGGAAGCTGCTAAGGGTGCCGAGCTGGTCCGGAAGATGCGCCAACATGGAATTACGATCATCATGGTGGAGCATGTGATGGAGGTGGTAATGCCTCTGGTGGAACGGGTGATTGTGCTCGATCTTGGCTCGGTTCTCTGTGAAGGCGCGCCGGATCAGGTGGTGCGAGACCCTTCCGTAATCAGGGCCTATCTCGGGGACCGCGCGCGTGCTGCTTGAACTCGCGAACGTAACAACGGCATATCGCGGCCTCGTTGCAATCTCGGATGTCTCTTTGTCCTTGGAAGCGGGCCAGATTGTTGCTGTCGCTGGTGCAAATGGTGCCGGCAAATCAACTCTCCTCAAGACCGTTGCGGGGATGGAAACCCCTCGCGCGGGCACCATTTTCTTCGATGAACAAAGCATCGGCGGACTGCTCCCTCATCTTATAACCGCCATGGGGATCGCTTACGTCCCCGAGAACAGGCGGCTCTTTCCGCGGCTATCCGTCTCGGACAATTTGAGGCTTGGCAGTTACCTGCACCGGAAGCTGCCGGGGCGCGACGCTCCGCTCGAACAAGTTTTTGGCCTCTTCCCGCGCCTTAAGGAGCGACTTTCCCAGCGTGCCGAAACGCTTTCGGGCGGGGAGCAGCAGATGCTCGCTATCTCGCGGGCGCTTATGACCCGGCCTCGCCTCATCATGCTGGATGAGCCCTCGCAAGGCATTATGCCGAAGCTCGTGGACGAGATTTTCGACGCCATACTAGCAATCAGAAAGCTTGGTGTAACAGTCTTGCTTGTCGAGCAGCGGCTAGCGGAAGCCTTCTCGATCGCGGACAAGGCCTATGTGCTCCAGACTGGACGGGTTGTTCTCACTGGAAAGGCGGAGGAGGTTGCCTCCGATCCCGAAGTTCGAAGAGCTTATCTCGGACTCTAGAACTTATGCTTTTAATGGCAATCAGGCTTCAGATTTGCGGAAAATTATGGCCAGAAGACTAAAAACAAGGGCCGCAATCACAGAGGCCCAGACCGACATATATAACCCCGCAACAAGCCGGACTCCGATTACATCCTCGGTAATCCCGTAAATTGCTTGGTATATTTCTATAATTACGATGAGCAATAGGGTTGCGGCAGCCCAAAGTCTAACGAACATTCCCAACTTCATAGAAGACCTTCGCTTGAGGTTACCCAATCAACAGACTTTAGCTTTTCTACGGTCAAGCTTCAATCAGATAGGGTGATACAAGATTGAATGGGGAGGTATGAGCCGGTTCAGTCTCAATGAGAGCGCTGCTACACCACGCGGAGAAGCGTGTGCGAAAGCAGCGCGAGAGCGTAAAACTCAGCTGGGCCCCTTTCTTTCCGGTATTTCCACTGCATGTGCCGCCGTGCCTCACGCAGCAGGCGCAGCTGCTCCGACGGCGGATCGGGACAATGCATAAGCGACGGGTACCCAATCCGGTAGTGAACAGCGGGACGGTCTAGAAAAACCGCGCCACACTGTCTCATCATGCGCAAGAAAAAATCTGAGTCTTCCAACAAACGCATTTTGGGGTCAAAACCGCCAATCCGTTCAAGGAACTCCCGGCGCACTACCCCCGCGCTGCAAACAACCATGGCGGGGCCAAACAGAGTGCGGCTTGCAAATGCGAGCCTCCGGCCAAAGCGCCCGCATGCCGATGCGTTCCGGGCGGCATTGGCGAAGTACTGCTCCTCATGCCGCAGTTGCGTTGGAGGGCAGGAACCGAATGGCTCGACGCGTCCGAACACCAGTCCTACGCCGGGGTGAGCCGCAAATGCAGCCTTCACCGCCGCATAGTGGCCTTGCGGCACAATGTCGTCGTCATCGAGAAAATGGATGAATTGCCCGTTCGCCTTGGGCCAGGCGAGGTTCCTGACCACGCTCGGGTTTCCGCCGGTGGGTCTCGGGTTCAGTTGATACTGCACGCGCGGGTCGGAAAGCGCACGGACGGCGTCTCTTGCCGACGCATCGGGACAGTCGTCGGCAACAAGAACCTCAAGCGTTACGCCTTCCTGAGTTAAGGCGCTTTTGATTGCGCCCTTCAGCAGCTCAGGTCTGCGATAGGTGGGAATTACGACGGTCAAGTCGATCTGCACGCTAAGCTTCCTCCCACCGGAAAAGCGCACTCCGGACTGCCCAGATATGGCAGCATATTCGTTACCAAATCTTGCACGTGAGGCGGGTGCAGCAATGAGTAATGGTCCCCTTGCACGATTTTCAAATCGATCGTACCGGTCACGCATTTCTTCCATCCCAAGAGCGGGTCCACTTTGTACTCAGGCGTGCGGCCGTCGACATTGAAGAGCACGAGGCGGCCCGCGAATTCAGGCGGATTGTAAGTACTCCAAGCTGATTTCAAGACCAGTGTATCCGTACGAATTTGGCTAGGCATCTCCCGGCCCAATGCCGGAAAAAGCCGCCGCCCTAGTGCCCAGGCAAGCCTTTTATATTTACCGAGGAAGAGAGCATAGGCATCGTCAGCAATCCGGTCGATCCTGCCTTGGAGCAGGTTGCGGCTATACTTGGCAATGCGGTCGCGAACATAAGTGAGATGAAAGGCCGTGCGCTTCCGCCAGGGCAGAATGCTGGTGTACGCTGGGTGCTCGGTATCCAAAAGCGCCAGCAGACCGGTTTCTTCTCCCTGTTCAGCCAAGAGCACGGCCATGTGATAAACTGCCAGGCCGCCAAAGGAGTGGCCGCAGAGGTAGTACGGCCCGCGTTTCTGAATCTCCCGTATTTTTTTTACGTAAGTTGCGGCGATCGATTCCACTGTCGGGAACTGTCCCGGCACGGGCTGGTTTGGGAGGCCGAAGGAGTAGACCGGCTGGTCTTCCGGCAATGCGGCCGCAAGATCCCGGTAATCGAGTGCGTCTCCGCCGCCAGCACATGCGAAGAACAAAGGCGGCCTAGTCCCCGATGAGCGAAACGGTACGACCCAGGAGCTATCCTGTTTGCTGGTTGCGCGGGCCGCAGTGCCGGAGGCATCAAGACCCTGGCAGCAATAATCAAGTGAAGGAAGTTGTGTCACGGGACTGGAAACCTAACAGTTGCCGCTTTGCTATTTGCATTGCGTTGAACGCGAAATTAGCTTTTCGCGCCACAATTCGGAGTTTAGGAGAACCATTGAAGCCGCCGAGAAAGCGGGCGGTGCCGCTCGTGGAAACACCGTCAAGATCGAAGTGCAACCCGCGCAGATGCGCGCGCTTCATCGCCGACCATATTAATAAATTCACTGATCCATTATCGCCGGTATCTTTGGCGCGGGTGGATAGCAGATAATACATTCGGCCATGCCCCCAAACGAGATACACCATGGCGGCATGCCGGCCGTCGGGCCACTTGGCGCTTAAGATCTCGCCGCTATCCCTGGCTCGTGACTCCGCAAATAGGGCTGGAAATGGGGACCAGTCGAAAGAACTGGAAAGACCCTTCTTGGCGAGATTTGACAGGTAAAACTTAATAAACTCGGCCGGGTCTTCGATGGTAGTGACGGAGAATTTCTCCTCGGCCCGGCGGATATGCTGCCGCGTCTTGAAATGCATGGCACCCCAGAGAGTTTCCGTGCCGTCACGGCAATCAATCTCAAACGTGTATTGCGGAGTGACTTGGAAAGCTCTGTCTTGAAAGGCTAAGCCGTCTATATTTGCAGATTCTAATGCCTGAAGGAAATTGTCAAAACGGGGGAGTAGATCAATCAGCTCGCGGGTAATGGATAAGCGTTTCAATAATTGCGTCTGCGGCTTTCCAACGCCTGCATCCACAACAGGTCCCAACACATGCGTGAACGGCGGCATCCGGCAAATGGTAAAGCCCATTTTTTTTGTCAGAACGAAGGGAAGGCGCCCGACCGTTCGATCACCGCTCTTTACTGTAACTTCCTGGAATTCTCCATTGGTTGCGGCATTGAGCCACCAATGTTCGTGAAAAATCGTTCCTGGTAAGTCGCTTGCCGCGGCCGCGGAAGCGCTTCTTGCAGGCTCGCAGCCTTCTTGCGCAGAGGATGGCTTAACGCCGGGTACGGACAAATCATCGAGTGCCATGCGGGGAATATCGCAACAAGAGGTGGATGGACCTTTAACTGTATCAATTTGTATCAGGAATTCCTGACCGGCAAAGGCAGTAACGCAAAACTCTTAGATTTAGGTTAAACGCGGCTATTGGCACTTCAGGTCGCTATGTGATGCCGGGCAGGGAATATCATCAAGAAAGTTTAATATGCGAGCGTTCACGATGCTTGGTTTTTCCCGGATCACCAAATGAGTTCCCCCCAAAATGATTTGCTCCTTTGCGCCAGCTATTGCCTTTGCAAGCTCGTCAGTGTGAGTGCGTCTGACCACATCAAATTCACCCGCTATGATGAGCGTGGGTGCTTTGATTTTGGCAAGGTCGTCCAAGCTGTATCTCGGCTCTGTCTGCCACAACTTTATGACCTTGCGGTAAATGGAGAGCCGCTGAGCTGCATTCTGTCCATCCTGGCAAGTGCCGGGAGGAGGGGGGCTTTCGGCGGCGGCAGGGGGATCTACAAGCCCTGCAACATCGTAATTGGCGCCAATCGCAACGATTTTCCGGACACGTTCGGGATAGTGCATGGCGAGATCAAGCGCGATTATGCCGCCATCGCTCCATCCGACGACATCGGTACGTTGCATTTTGAGCGCATCTAGGAGGCCGACCATATCGTCAGCCATCAACTTGTAACTGAGCGGCTCGCCGTTATCGGCTGATCGCCCATGGCCGCGGCTGTCCGCGGCAATAACAAAATGCCTGCCGGCCAGCGCTCTGATCTGATGTTGCATGCCTTCGATGCAGCCGAGGCCGCCATGGAGGACGAGGACTGGATCTCCGCTGCCATATGTCTCAAAATAAATGCGAATGTTATTCGCAGTTATGTATTGTCCGCCATGTGCCTTGCCAGACAGAAGTTTCCAAACATAGAAACCAAGTCTGCCAGCCGCCGCTCTCTTCATGAAATAGCCGGTTCCCATAAGGATGACCAAAGCTGCCGGAAATCCGATAAGAGCGAATTGCTTCCATCCGTTCATCGTCTACTTCCCAGATATTCCGCCAAGTTATTACAATCTCCTTTGCAATTGTTTTCGATCTCTTCTGCTAAAAGCAGTTCTTGCTTGCTCCATGCTTACACTCGCGCACTGGAGCCTGGACAGAAACTGGTGAGCCGGTCAGCGCTCACGAAATTTATGACTAGCGTTCCCGGGCGGTTTGGTGCAACCTTATGCAACGCGACGGTTCCCCCGAATTAGGGGATGAAAAGGGAATGCGGTGACGGAACTCCGTAATGCCGCAGCTGCCCCCGCAACTGTGAGCGGTGAGCCGAAGGTCCTGATGCCACTGGGCGTTGTCCCGGGAAGGCGGCCTGAAGCTTAGACCCGCGAGCCAGGAGACCTGCCTTCGCGAGCATAAGCCACGTTGCCGGAGGGGCAGCAAGGAGGTCACAGTGACGCTTTTCTTCCCATAAGCCCGGTTCTTCGCCGATGCCGTTCGGCCTTTTCCGCTTGTCCTCATCATGCATGCATTTCTTGGGGAGTTTCCATGCATATCGAACCTGGTGTTCTCAACCAGAGCAAAGTGCTTTTTGCGAACATAACTGCCGCTTCCACGCTGACGGCTTATCTTCCATCCATTCTGCGCAATCCGATCACGATCGCTAAAATCGCGCTCGCGGCGATTTTTTTTTCCATATTCATGGAGATCTTCCACATGCCGGTTGGCCCTTCGGAGCTGCATTTCGTGGGCGCTTCGGCGGTCTATTTCGTCTTCGGGTTTCTGCCCGCGCTCTTCGGCTTTGCGATCGGACTCCTGCTGCAGGGGTTGATCTTTGAGCCGCAGGACCTCGTGCATCTCGGGGTAAATTCTCTCTCTCTGATGGTGCCGCTGATCGCGGTTCATGTGCTTCGCGGCAGGCACTACTTTTCGGACACGCGCACCCAGCCAGTGACTTGGGCCAGGATTGTGCAGTTCGATGGCGCTTATTATACCGGCGTCGTCGCCATGGTCGGCTTCTGGCTGTTGCTCGGAAATGAAGCCGCGCCATTTTGGAGCTGGGCCTTGTTTGCGGTCTCTTATCTGCCGCTTGTCTTTTGCGAGCCAGTCTTCACCTATGCGGCACTGAGGCTGCTCGGCAAGCTCGGAACGGAGAATCCAGTCCGGAAGCTGACAGCCGTAAACGCGCTCGCCCTCGCCTAATACGCAAGGCAATGGAAGAAGACCCGCGCGAGTCAGCTGTCACCCTCCACGTCTGCATCACCTGCAGACGCGAAGAGGAACCGCTGGAGCCTAGAGAGGGCCGGTCCGGACATAAGATGAGGCTGGCGCTTGCCGAGGCTTTGCAAAGGGAAGGCCGGAGCGTGCCAGGCATCAAGCTTGTGCCTGTGGAATGCCTCTCTGGCTGCAAACGGGGCTGCACAGTGGCGTGTTCCGCGCCGTCGAAATGGTCCTATGTTATATGCGATCTCGATCCGCAGCAGCATGTGAACGATATCCTGAGATTCGCTGAGCAATATTCCGCCCATCCGGACGGCGTGCCCACCTGGCGCGACAGGCCGGAGATCATCAAGCGAAGCGTATTGGCGCGGGTCCCCCCTCTTCCCTTGGGTTCTGCTGCTCAGGAGGAGGCAGCATGATTGCGCCAAAGGTGCCCGTCACGATCATCACCGGCTTTCTCGGGGCGGGCAAAACGACGCTCATCCGTCATGCGCTCGAAAATGCGAACGGCCGGCGGCTTGCCCTTATCATCAACGAGTTTGGAGACCTTGGCGTCGATGGCGCGATCTTAAGATCTTGTGGCATCGAGAGCTGCCCGGAGGAGAACATCGTCGAACTGACGAACGGCTGTCTTTGCTGCACGGTTGCGGACGATTTCGTTCCGGCGCTTGACGCGCTCCTATCGCGCCCGGCGAGACCTGATCACATCGTCATCGAGACATCGGGGCTCGCGCTGCCAAAGCCGCTTGTGAAGGCTTTCGACTGGCCTGACATTCGCACGCGCGCAACGGTGGACGGCGTCATTGCTGTGGTGGATGGTCCGGCTGTCGCGGCCGGCCGCTTCGCCGATGATCTGAACGCTCTCGCAAAGCAACGCGAAGCGGACCCTTCACTCGATCACGATAATCCGCTTGAGGAGGTTTTTGAGGATCAGCTTCTTGCTGCCGATCTTGTGATTCTGAATAAGACCGATCTTTTGGATGCAGCGGCGATGAAAGCGGTCGAAGAGCAGATCAAGGCCGTGTTGCCGCGCGCCGTGAAGATCGTGCACGCTCAGCATGGCGCGCTTCCAACAGAAGTTCTGCTCGGTCTGGAAGCTGCCGCCGAGGATGATCTCGAAGCTCGCCCCTCCCACCACGATAACGAAGGGGAGCACGATCACGACGATTTTGAAAGCTTCGTCCTCGAAGTCCCTTCAGTGAACGCGCCCGCCATTTTGAGCGAGAGGGCTGCCCGTGCTGCGGAGAATTATGGAGTGTTGCGCGTGAAAGGCTATGCTGCCGTGGACGGCAAGCCAATGCGGTTACTCCTGCAAGGAGTTGGAAACCGGATCGAGACGCGCTTCGAGCGTCCTTGGGGGGCTGGCGTTCCGCGCCGGAGCGAAATTGTGGTGATTGGCCTGAAGGGGATGGACCGGGAAGGCGTTACGCGAACGTTGCGGGGCGAGGATTGATGCATCTTATCGTCCGCGACAGCGTCAGCCTTGATGAAATTGGTCAGCCTCAGGATCTCGGGCTTGGTCCGGCCGATTTCATTTTATTGTCCTTCTCTGATTCCGACCTCAAGGTCTTTCAGCCCGCGATCAAGGCCCCCCTCACCCCAACCCTCTCCCCCAAGGGAGAGGGAGAAAACTGCGGCCTTATCGAGGGGATAGAGGGTAATTCAAGCATCCCTTCTCCCATAGGGGAGAAGGACAGGATTACGGGGTCTTTCTCAGCTCACTTCATCAATCTCGCGTTGCTCCGCCATCCGATCTCAGTCGATCTCTTCATTGAGAAAGCCATTCCCGGCACAAAAGCCGTTCTTTTGCGCCTCCTCGGCGGCCTCGACTATTGGCGCTATGGGGCCGAGGAGCTAGCGCATGCCTGCCGGAAGCGTGGAGTCACACTCGCTGTGTTACCTGGAGATGGCCGCGGGGATCCCCGCTTAAACGCTCTATCGACAATCAGCGATGGTGAGCTCGACACTCTCGACGCAATGATCCGCGTGGGAGGTACCCGCAACGCTGCTCAGGCGATCACGGCATTACTGGCAAAAGCGAATGGGAAGCCGATTGATCTCGCATCCCCCTCGATTGAAGCCTTTCCCGCATTCGGTGTTTACCGGGAGGTGAAGGGCACTGGCGGCGGCTCATTTGCGATCGTCTTCTACCGCTCGTTTCTGCAGGCCGCCGATACAGACCCGATCGATGTGTTGATCGAAGCTTTAGCAAAAGCGGCATCCCCGGACATTAAGGCTTATTACGTCCCAAGCCTGAAGGCTCCCGCCGCGGCAGACTGGTTGCGGCATGAGCTGCACCCGCAAGCTCCCGACGCGATCATAAACACGACCGCATTTTCAGCGCACAGCGGCGATGACGGCTCGCCCTTGGACGTTGCCGATTGCGCGGTCATTCAAGCCGCCATGGCAGGCTGCGCGAAGAAGGCATGGGAAGCCGCATCGCGGGGGTTGCCGCCTGCGGATCTTGCCATGCAGGTGGTGCTGCCCGAATTGGATGGGCGGCTTTTCGGCGGGGCGATCTCTTTCAAAGACCGCGATGCGAGCGGCGCAGCCATTCATAGACCGCACCCTGAAGGAATCAAGCATATCGCGGGTCTTGCCTTAGCTTGGATGCGATTGCGCGGAAAAGCGCCCAAAGACCGCAAGCTTGCTCTTGTTGTGTCCACTTACCCAGGGCGAACGGACCAAATCGCCCACGCTGTAGGGCTTGATGGACCGGAAAGCGCGTTGCGCATCGCTCAGCGCTTAATTGAGGCTGGGTATTCCATCACAAACCTGCCTTCAACTCCGCGAATGTTGCTTGAGTCTCTTCGGGATAAGTCGGGTGAGGGGGCTCTTGGAGCGGTTGTATGGCCGCTCGCGGATTATAAGGCGGCGTTTGCCGGCTTGCCCACATCATTCCGCGAAGCGGTTGCATTCGCCTGGGGCGCGCCGGAATATGATCCAGCCTTTGCGGCCGGCTCAATCGCATTACCTATCGCCTCCCTCGGGAACCTTTTGGTATGTCTTCAACCGGACCGCGGCTTCCTCGCCGATCGGAAGTCGGGCTACCATGACCCTAACCTGCCGCCCCAGCATGGCTACATCGCCTTTTATCTCTGGCTTCAGGAGAAGGCAGGCATTGACGCCCTCATCCATCTCGGGGCGCATGGCACGCTTGAATGGCTGCCGGGCAAGGCCGTGGCGCTTTCCCAGACGTGTGCACCCCGCGCACTTCTTGGGCCGCTACCGGTTATCTATCCCTTCATCGTCAACAATCCGGGGGAAGCCGCCCAGGCGAAGCGGCGCATCTCCGCGGTAACCATCGGGCATAACACTCCGCCTCTTGTGGCCACGGAGCCGTCGCCGGCGCTGAAGGAGATCGAGCGCCTTTTGGATGAGTATGCCGCCGCGGATGGCCTCGATAAGAAACGCCGCGACCGGCTTGCACAGGATGTGCTGAACGCGGTGGCCAAGAACGGGCTGCAGGCAGCCTGCGGCATCGCGCCCAATATGACCGAGGCAGAGGCGCTGATGCGGGTGGACTCTTTTCTCTGCGATGTGAAGGCGCTCGCAATCAACGATGGGCTGCATATCCTCGACGGCACGGAGTTGAACGCGATTGTGCGCGCTCTGGATGGGAGGTTCATCGAGCCGGGGCCCTCCGGCGTTCCCAGCCGGGGCCGCGCTGACGTCCTGCCCACTGGCCGAAATCTCTACACTGTCGACACAAGAAGCATTCCGACGCCGCTCGCTTGCGAGAATGGCTCAAGGATGGCGGATGCAATCGTAGCCCGTTATGTCGAAGACCATGGCGACTGGCCGCGCAGCATGGTCCTCGATCTTTGGGGCAGCCAGACAATGCGGACGGGCGGCGGAGAAATTGGAGCCGCACTCGCGCTTCTCGGCGCCAAGCCCGTGTGGGATCACCAATCGTTCCGGGTCACTGGTTTCGAGATCATCCCGCTCATGAAGCTGAACCGGCCGAGGATCGATGTAACGCTGCGCATCTCCGGGCTGTTGCGCGACATGTTCCCCGCCCAGCTTTCTTTCTTCAACGCCGTGGTTCAGCGCGTCGCGGCGCTGGACGAACCGGCGGACAGCAATCCTTTGTGCCGCAAGGGAAAGCTCTATCGGATATTTGGCGCAGACAATGGAGCCTACGGTACGAACATCGCCCACCGTATCAACACAGGCGATTGGACCGAAAGCAGTGACCTTGGCGAGACCTATCTCGCTGCATCGGGCACGGCATATACGGGCGAGGGCGAAGGCTTTCCAGCACATCGCCATTTCGAACACCAAGTCCGGCTCGCCGATGGCTTTGTCCATATCCAGGATCATCGCGAAACCGACATCCTATCGCACCTCGACTTCGCCGCTCATGAAGGCGGCGTCGCGGCTGCGGCCTCGGCTCTCGGCAATAAGCAAATGCCGGTCTATCATGCTGATGCCTCCACCCCTGAAAGGCCGCAGAGTCCGGACCGTCCAACAAGAAGCATCGTGCGTGCTACATGGCAGAGCTTTGAGCCGGCGCTGGCTCCAAGGACAAATGCGGCATGGCTTCGCTGGGGCCGGCCAAATCGCAACGACGGTGGACTCTGCCTTCGCCTTCGCCGCGACTTCCGGCGCAATATCAAGCGAGGATCTGGAACATCTTTACGAAGCGTATCTCGGTGATCCTTCTGTCGCCAGCTTTATCGCTCGGGAAAATGGGGCGGCACTTGAAGCGATTCAAAAGCGGTTCAAGGAAGCGATTGCACGGAGCATTTGGAAACCCAGGCGCAACGATCTATCCGGCTTGGAGGGAGTGCCCGCACTATGAGTGCACGCTCCGAACTCATCAAGGGTTGGTGTCCCGGCGCCCTAAGGCCAATGCAGTCTGGTGATGGATTTATTATTCGTGTCCGGCCGAGGATTGGGCGAGTGTCTGCCGAGCAATTGGAAACGCTCGGCGAAGTTTCGGCCCGTTTCGGCGATGGAGACCTTTACCTGACCAACCGGGCTAACGTCCAAATTCGTGGCGTGTCAGACCTTGATCGGAATGCAGCCCTGGAGTTTCTATCCGTGGCCAAACTGGTAGACACAGATCCGCGCGTAGAATCCATCCGAAACATCATCATTGAGCCAGCCATAGTGCCAGAGTCTTTGGCAGAGATGGCTGTTACTTTAGCGGAAACGCTCGAAGAGATGCTCGCGGCGACGCCAGCATTGCACGAGCTTCCGGGCAAGTTCGGGGTTTCGATCCAGATAGGACCGATCATCGACCAGCACACAATCAGTGACATCACTTTCTCCATTCAAACCGGCCGCATAATCATGGTCCTCGAAGGAGCCTCGGGTTGCGGGGTTTCCTTCGCGAATGTGGAGGCTGCGGCGGAAGGTTTTTCAAACACCGCAATCGCCTTTCTAAGATTGCAGCGTGCATGGCCCGATATGCGCCGCATGAGAGATGCTGTTTCCGGGTTTGGAGCGGACGCCGTCGCGAGTGAGGCAGAGGTATCTCTCGCCCCTCATGGTATACCCCTTTGCGAAGCTCCTGCGCCGGTAGGTGACAGAGGCGGCGCGTTCGGCATCGCCTTTCTCTTCGGAGAGATTAAGCAGGCAGCCACGCGCCTGATCACCGCCTTTATGCGTAGTGAAGCAATTCGGTGCGCTGCGGTTTCGGCTCATCGTGCCTTAGTTTTCCGGGTCGATGCGCAGCAAAGAGCTGCGCTTCAAAAGCTTGCGATGGAGATCCACGGCATAACCGATCCATCCGATTTCCTCCTTCGAATTCACACCTGTGCAGGCGCCCCGTCTTGCTCAAGAGCAGCTGTTGAAGCAAGGCGCGATGCACAGTCTGTCCTGGAAGCATTGCGTGGAGTGAGCTCATTCTCAGGTCACGTCCACATCTCCGGGTGCGAAAAGCGCTGCGCTTATTCCGGCCCCGCCGCAATCACCGTCATCGGCAACGCCTCCGGCAGCTATGACGTCAACGGCGCGGCGCATCGTAGAGGCGGGGTGCGCCCGGTGCAACTGGCCGGTGCGGTGGCGGAGCTTGCAAGGGCGTCATGAAGAATGCGCTGCATGACTACATCCGCGATGGCCAGGAAATCTATCGCCACTCCTTTGCTATTATCCGGCGCGAGGCGGATCTGAGCCGGTTCAGCGCCGCCGAAGAGCGGATCGCGGTGCGCATCATACACGCTTGCGGAATGCCTGAGATCGCAAAGGACATTGTTTTCCACCCGGATTTTGCGGAGGCGGCGAAGGACGCCCTTGCCGCCGGGGGCGCCGTCCTTTGCGATTCAAAGATGGTTGCGAATGGCATCACTCGCGCTCGCCTGCCGGCAGGCAACGACATCATTTGCACGCTCGATCATCCTGACGTTTCGGCAATCGCGAATAGGATCGGAAATACGAGGACGGCTGCAGCGCTCGAATTCTGGCGGCCGCATCTGAAAGGTTCCGTCGCCGTGATCGGGAATGCACCAACGGCGCTATTCAGGCTGCTGGAGATGATGAACGAGGGTGCTGAAAAGCCCGCCGCGATTATCGGGATGCCGGTCGGGTTCGTCGGCGCGGCGGAGTCCAAAGAAGCCCTCATCGAGGATGGGCGCGTGCCTTTCGCCGTCATACGAGGCAGGAAAGGCGGGAGTGCCATGGCGGTAGCAGCCCTAAACGCAGTGGCGAGTGATCAGGAATGAACTCGGCAACTGGGCAGAAGCCGGGCTGGCTGTGGGGCGTTACGGGGGATCTTTCGCCATGACCGGGACGCTCTACGGTGTCGGCGTCGGTCCCGGAGACCCCGAGCTACTAACGGTGAAAGCGGTCAAGGTCTTGCGATCGGCGGGAACGATAGCCCACTTCCGGAAGCGCGGCTCACCGGGGCATGCACTATCAGCGGCAAGGCCGCATATTATAGCGGGGACTCCAGAACTTGCTCTGGAATATCCGGTAACGACTGAGATCGCATTCACGGAGGAGGCATATATCAGCGCGATCAGCGCATTTTATTTCGCTGCTTCGGAAAGCCTCCGGCTTTTGCTCGAAGAGGGGCAGGACGTAGCGCTTCTTTGCGAGGGTGATCCGTTCTTTTACGGTTCCTTTCTGCATATGTATGAGCGCTTGCGGGGGCGCGTGCCGGTCGTTGTGATCCCAGGAATAACCGGCATGTCCGGCTGTTGGACGGCAGCAGGTGCGCCGATCGCGCTCGGCGATGACGTGCTGACGGTTCTGCCGGGAACGCTATGCGCGGAAGCGCTCACGGCCAGGCTGCGCTCTAACGACGCGGCCGCCATTATGAAAGTCGGGCGCAACCTGCCCAAGATTCGTGAGGCCGTTCGTGCGGCCGGCAGGCTGGATGAAGCGATCTATGTGGAGCGCGGCACCATGCCTGGCCAGCGGATAGCTCCACTAAGCGAGATTGAAGTGGCGGCGCCGTATTTTTCGATGGTGCTTGTCCCAGGCTGCAAGGGTCGGCGTGTCCTGTGAGCGGGCGGCTGACGGTGATTGGTCTCGGGCCAGGGCCTGCGCGCTGCATGACGCCAGCGGCGCAGGAGGCGCTAGAAGCTGCGACGGACATCTTCGGCTATCACTCTTACCTTCGGCGCCTTCAGTCCCGCGATGATCAAAAACTATGGGGCAGCGATAATCGCGAAGAGCTGGCCCGCGCGAAGGCTGCATTGGGGGCAGCAAGCGGCGGCCGGCGGGCTGTTATTGTATCGGGAGGAGACCCCGGAATATTTGCAATGGCCGCTGCCGTTTTTGAAGCCATTGAAGGGGGACCAGAGAACTGGCGCTCTTTGGCCGTTATCGTCGAGCCTGGGATTTCGGCAATGCTCGCAGCCGCGGCGAGGGTTGGCGCCCCGCTTGGCAATGATTTCTGCGCGATTTCCCTATCCGATAATCTCAAGCCTTGGAACCTGATTGAAAAGCGGCTGCGGCTTGCGTGCGAGGCGGACTTTGCGTTGGCGCTTTATAACCCGGCATCGAACGCCAGGCCTGATGGAGCTCGTCGCGCATTCGAGGTGCTGCGCCAAGTGAGGGACCCGAACACGATTGTCGTGTTCGCCCGCGCCATCGGGCGGGAGGATGAGCGTGTCGTGATCTCTGAACTGGAAAAGGCAGACCCTGGCTTGGCAGACATGCAAACGCTCATAATCGTGGGGTCCAGCACTACAAGGCTACTACCAAGGCAGGGGCACGCCCAACCGTGGGTTTACACGCCGCGCCGCATAGAGACCTCGTAATGGCGTTCGAGCCAGGACATAGCGTCTTCCGCTGCTGGAACCGTGGGCCTTGGATGTATATTGGGGCGTTTGACCATGAAAACCGGCAAGCCGAGCGCGCGGGCTGCCTCGATCTTGGATATCGTGGCCGTTCCGCCGGAGTTCTTGGCGAGAACAGCCCGAACGCCATGCTCGCGGAACAGGCGGATATCGCCTTCGGCAGTGAAGGGGCCGCGCGCCTTCAGGACGATGGCATTCGTCAAGCCCGCAGGCGTTTCCGGCATGTCGATCAGACGGATAATGTAAGTATGTTGCGGGGCGGCAAGCAGCTCGGGAAGAGCAAGCCTGCCCATGCCGCAAAATACGGTGCGGGGCTGCTCTCCTATTGCGGCGACGGCGGCAGCAACATCCGAGACCTCGATCCAGTGGTCTTCTGGCTTTTTTTTCCAAGCGGCCCGCTCGACCGCAAGAAATGCAATATTTGCTGCGGAAGCCGCCTCGATAGCATTGCGGCTCATTTGGCTGGCAAAAGGGTGGGTCGCGTCAATGAGGACGCCGATGTGCTTTTCGCGCAGATAGTGCACGAGAGCCGTAACGCCGCCAAACCCGCCAACTCTCACCGCTATCGGCTGAGGAAGGGGCGAAGCAGTCCTGCCAGCAAGCGACAGGATGGAATCGAAACGCGGGTCCGCGGCGAGCAATCGCGCAAGCGCGCTCGCTTCCGTAGAACCTCCCAAGATGAGAATGCGCATGGTCCGCTCTGAAGACCGGAATGATGCCGCTTCGGCGCTGAACGATGCCGCACCGAAGCGCTGGTTGTCCATCATCGGTATAGGCGAGAACGGGCGGGGTGGTCTATGCCCTGCTGCATTGCGGCTTATCGATGATGCTGTTCTTGTCGTGGGGGGCCGGCGGCACCTGTCTCTGGTTGGTGCAGTTCGCGGCCAAACTATTGAATGGAAAAGTCCTTTCCGCGACACCGTTACCTTGATCCAGGAGTGGGCAGGGCAGCCCGTTTGTGTGCTGGCATCCGGCGACCCTTTCTGGTTCGGAGCGGGAGCCACACTGGCCGAGTATTTTCCAGCTTCCGAAATGCTGGTGCTGCCTGGTCCCTCAACGTTTTCGCTTGCTGCCGCGCGCCTTGGCTGGCCCCTGCAGTCTGCGTTGACCCTTGGCCTGCACGCCAACCAGCTCGAGTCCTTGCTGCGGCATCTTCATGATGGTCAGCGCATCCTCGCGCTTTCCTTGGACGGTTCCGCGCCTTCGCAAGCCGCCGCGCTCCTTTGCCGGTACGGATTCGGAAGCTCGAAAATCTGTGTGATGGAGGCTCTGGGCGGGCCGCGAGAAAGGATTCACGAAGCCTCTCCGAAAGATGCTTCAGCCAAGGCGTTCGATGCGCTCAACTTGTTCGCTATCGAAGTCAAAGCGGACAGAGAAGCACGGCCAATTCCGTATTCGCCCGGATTGGCGGATGATTATTTCGAGCACGATGGGCAAATCACCAAGCGGGAAGTGCGCGCCATGACGGTGTCGGCTCTGCGGCCTGCTCCGGGTGAGCTACTGTGGGATATCGGTCTTGGCAGCGGGTCAGTCGCGATCGAATGGCTGCTCTCCCACCCGTCCATGCGTGCGTGCGGGTTTGAGAAAAGCCCGGAGCGCGCAGCGCGAGCGGCGCGCAACGCGGTATCGCTGGGAGTTCCGCATCTCGAAATAGTAGAGGGGCGGGCGCCGGAAACTTCGAAGGGACTCAACGCGCCGGATGCTATCTTCATCGGCGGAGGCATTAGCAACTCAGAATTAATGGATGCTGCTTGGAGCGCCTTGAAGCCAGGAGGGCGCATCGTCGCCAACGCCGTTACATTGGAAGGTCAGGCCGCGCTCTTCAAATACAGAGCGAGTTGGGACGGAGCCTTGACCCGCATTAATATAGAGCGGGAACAGCCGGTTGGAAACTTCACGGCATGGAAGCCCGCCATGCCAGTCGTGCAATGGGTAGCGTCAAAGCCATGGCCGTGATCGGGATCGGGACGGCAAGCCGTGCGACAGTGGAGGACGTGCTATCCGTCATTGCTGCTGCAAAAGAAAAATGCGCTCTCGTGGACTCTGCTCATGAAAGGGGACAGATAACGGCGCTGGCTGCCTTGGACCGCCCTGCTATGAACGAGGTGCTCGCCGGAGCTGCGCGATCTGCGAAGCTCGAACTCATCCTTCTTAGCTTGGAGAAGTTGAAGGCCGCTGCACATCGCTGCGTGACATATTCACAGAAATCAATGCAGCGATATGGGATTCCGTCTGTCGCGGAAGCAGCTGCACTTGCTGGCGCTGGCCAGGATGCAAAGCTCTTATTGCCGCGGATTTGCGGCCGCAGAACAACTGCAAGCATAGCCATCTTCCCATGACCGTTCATTTCATCGGTGCCGGTCCGGGCGCTCCAGACCTGATAACCCTCCGAAGCCTCAAGCTTTTGTCTGAAGCACCAGTGTGCCTTTACGCAGGGTCCCTTGTTCCAAGTGAGCTTCTGGTCCACTGCCCTGCCGGCGCGCGTATTATCGATACGGCTCCCATGAACCTCGATGAGATCGAAGCAGAATTCGTGAGGGCGCATGAGGCCAATGAAGATGTCGCACGCCTTCACTCCGGCGATCTTTCTATTTGGAGCGCTATGGGCGAGCAGCTTCGGAGGCTGCGGCGGGCCGGTATCCCCTACACGATAACTCCAGGCGTCCCGTCTTTCGCGGCGGCGTCCGCGGCTCTTGGACAAGAGCTGACTTTGCCGGAGATAGCGCAATCGGTAGTGCTGACCCGGACGTCTGGCAGGGCATCAGCCATGCCCGCGGCGGAGACTTTGGAAGCATTCGCAGCGACGCATGCGACGCTCGCGATCCATCTCTCGGCGCATGCGTTGGCTGATGTCGCCACACGGCTTTTACCTTTTTATGGGGAGGACTGCCCCGCCGCCGTCGTTTTTCGGGCCTCATGGCCGGACGAGCGCACTATTCGAGGCACCCTCGCCACTATACCCGCGTTAGTAAAAGAGCAGCCCATCGACCGAACCGCGATTATTTTTGTGGGCGAGGTCTTTCGCGAAGGCGGCGAATTCGGCGAAAGCGCACTCTACAGTGCAGATTATCAACGCCGCTTCCGCGGCCGAAACTCCAACCCTTAGGCAAGCGTGGCAATGACCCTTTCGGTAAGCGACATCGCGGCCCCGCTCGGGAAAGCAGCACCATTTTAGTAGCCCTTAACGAGGACTATACATCCAAGCCTAGAACTCGCGCCGCGTTTCCGCCGGTTAGTGCCTCGAGCGTTGTCTCATCCATCCCTTCCACGCCGGCAATATGCCCGATCGGGTTATATTCCGCCATGTCGAATGGATAGTCCGTCCCCATCAGAATGCGGTCCGGCCCAAAAACGCTAAGCAGATAGGCGAGCTGGTGATAGCTGAATACAACGGTATCGAAATAGACTTGCCGCAGATAGGCGGTGGGAGGCAGCGGCAGCTCGCCATGCGCATCGTCGCGCGCACCCCACGCGTGATCGATCCGGCCGGAATATGCGGGAAGATATCCGCCGCCATGCACAGCCATGAGCTTCAGGTCCGGAAAGCGGGCGAGCGTTCCCGTTAATATGAGGTTGTGAAGCGCGAGCGTGGTCTCCAGCGGATTGCCCAAGGTGTTGTTGAGATAGTAATGGGTCAGCCGGTCGCCCTGAGTGAAGCCGTTCGGATGCATCATAATAAAGGCCCCAAGCTGCTCAGCTCGGGCAAAGAACGGATAAAACCTCGAATCCGAGAGTTCCTCGCCGTTTACATTTGTCAGAATCTGCACGCCCTTGTGGCCGAGGCCCATGACGGCGTCTAGTTCTTTTACGGCAATTTCGGGCTCCTGAAGCGTGACGACACCAAGGCCGATAAACCGGTCCGGCTTGCGCGCGACGTATTCGGCGACGCCCTCATTGGCTAGCTTGTGAGCTTTCTCCGCGATTTCGGGCCGGACGGAATAATAGCACTGCCCCGGAGCTGGGCAGATGACCTGAATATCGATGCCCATGCTCTCGAGATCCTTCAGCCTCTGATCGAGGGTAGTCATGATCTGCGCGCGGTCGCGATCCTGGATGGCGTTAATCGCTTTCACCTCGGCGTCGGCAAAATGAGCCAGTGGGACCTTGCTCATGTCCACGTGGGGCTGAGCGTGCGCCGCCGCTGCAGGCACCACGATATGCGCATGAATATCGATGGTTGTTGTTGATGGGCGCCGTGCTAGGCCGTCGGCATCATGAATTCGAGCCGCGGTGCGGCCATAGCGGTTCCTGCGGTCTATCATAAGTGCACTTGCTCCATCGATTAGAAAGGGGATCAATTAGATAGCTTCGATTGCGCCGCTTGCTGCGGAGCGCGTAATGGCCTCGAAGGCCCTCACATTGGCAGCCATTTCCATCAGGGATACCGGATAAGGGACTTCGCCCCTGATCGCAGCAGCGAAGGCCTCCAGATTGTCGCGAACCGCGGGATGGGGCGGCCAAAACGAAGATGCGGGTTCCTTACCGCGGAGCACTGTGGTCACATCCCAGCCGCTTGGCTGTTCCGGATGGGTGCGGTCGCGGATCTCGATCCAGCCCTTTGAACCGTAGAGCGCAAAACGGCCCACGAAGGGAGTTGCGAGGATCGCGGTAATGATTGCCGTCGCGTCATTCTCGAAACCAAGTGTAATCGAGAGGGTGTCGCCATTGGCGAAGCTGCTGCCGCGGGTTGCCAGACGCGCCCAGACCTGCTTCGGGGTGCCGAAAATCGCGATTGATAGGTCGACGAGGTGAATGCCGGTGGCTGACAGCGGCCCAACGGGTGCTTCCGAAGGCGAGAGCCTCCAATTGCCGGGCGGCAGGGAGAGAAATTTGTCCTGGCTGAAATTGCCTTCAAGCAGAAGCGCGGTTCCGTACTCTCCCTCTTCCAGACGGCGGCGCATGTCGATTATTGCAGGCTCGAAGCGGCGCTCATGGCCGATGCCGAGCTGAACACCCGCCGCACTCACCGCTCCTGTGGCCGCGTTTCCTTCCTCGGCGGTGGTGCATAGCGGCTTTTCGCAAAATACATGCTTTCCGGCCTTTGCCGCCGCGATGATCTGGCTTGCGTGCTGCTTGTGCGGCGAACAGAGGATGACCGCATCCACCGATGGATTTTCGAGCGCACTCTCGAACGTTGCTCCTGTCTTGAGCCCAAGCGCAGCCGCTGCCTGCCGGCTTTTATCGTCGGGGTCAATCACAAGATTTGGCCGGATAGCCTCGCTTGCCGCAAGTTCTCTGGCGATGGTTTTGCCCCACCAGCCGAAACCAACAATGGCGGCTTTGATCATAGTCCGAACGCTTTCATGATTTTGCTGAGCTCTTCGCCCAAAAAACCGGGACGTTGACCGGGTCAGCTCCGCCAAGGCCAGATTTCTCGGCTTCGGAAAAAGAGTTGAGCGTAGCCGAGGTCACCGGGAGTGCCGCGCCGATTACGCGTCCGAAAGCCACCATGGTTTCGAGATCTTTGCGAGCCGCACTTATGTCGAAGGCGGGGTCGCCAATGTCCTCGCCGGCCAGCAGCTTCGCGATAGCCGGGCCGCGTCCCTTCATGGCAGTTGGGGTGCCGGAGGTGTCGGAGAGGATATCGATAAGCCGATCAGGAGAAAGTTGAAGAGAACGGCAAAGGGCGAGGGATTCGCCGAGAGCCTGCCAGTAAACCATGAGTGGCAAGTTCACGGCGAGTTTCATGGTGGCGCCGGCGCCGATCGGGCCCACGTGTTCAACGCGCCGGCAGAGGAGGTCAAGGATGGGTGTAGCGCGATCGACATCCGCGCTGGAGCCGCCCGCCAGGCCAAGCAATTTGCCTTCGCGCGCGGGTCCGACGGTACCGCCGACAGGGCACTCCACATAGCTGCCCCCTTTCGCCATGACGGCAGCTCCAATGGACTCCTGAAGTCTTTGGGAAGACGGTGCTCATCTCGATTATGAGCTTGCCCTGAAGTTCGGCGCTCAACAACCCATTCGGTCCCCGGTAGACGTTTTCGAGCGCGGCGTCGTTTAGCAGCATCGTGATAATGAAATCGCAGGAGGCCGCGAGTTCGGACGGTGTCACTGCAACCTTAGCCCCTAGTTCGGCCAGCGGTGCTGTTTTAGCGGGATTGCGGTTCCAGACGGTGATCGCATGACCCGTTGACAAAAGCCGTTGGGCTATCGCGGAGCCCATCTTTCCCATTCCGCATATGCCTATTTTCATAGCGCGCTCCAAAGCTAAGGCAAGTTCATTGGGCAAATATCGCGGCGGAAATCCGCTCCGGCGTCAAAGGCATACCGCGAACGCGAACGCCAAGAGCATGCGCGACCGCATTTCCGATTGCGGCTGCGGTAGGACCAGTGGCGCATTCCCCGGCGCCGAGCGACGGTTCTCCCGGCGGTTCGATGATGTTGATCTCGATCTGAGGAATATCCGAAAATTTCAGGATCGGATAATCCGCCCATGACCGCACTGAAAAGCCGTCTTCGGTCCAGCCCACGCACTCTTTCAGCGTCCAGCTCGCCGCCTGTACGATCCCGCCTTCGATCTGGTTAAGCAAGCCATCGCGATGCACCACCAATCCAGCGTCCACTGCTGCCCACACCCGGCGCAGGGTCACGTGGTCTGTTACCTCGACATCCACGGCGACGGCACAATAAGCGGCCGAATTCTTGTAGCGCGCGAAGGCGAATCCGCGGCCTATACCCTCTCCTGCAGGCGCTTTCGCATCCCAGTTCGCCAATTGTGCAGCCGCTTGCACAACTGCCTTCCCGCGCTCGTCCTCAAGATGTTTCAGCCGGAATTGGACCGGATCGATGCCGGCCACCGCGGCAAGTTCGTCCATGAAGCTTTCGATGGCGAAGATGTTTCCGTGCGCGCCGAGTGAACGCAGGGCTGAGCTGCGTAAAGGACCCTGCGGCAAAAGGTGATGCGTTATCTGCCGCTTTCCCAGCCGGTAGATGGGGACGGCATTGCGATCGCCGCCTCCTGAAGGCCTGGGCACATCGTTGGCAGGCGCCGGAGCATGCGGTGAGGACAGATGCGAAGCCGCGAGAAGGTTAACGCCGTCGCCAATCCCGGGCCTCGCAACGTGGGGCGGGCTCCAAACCTCGTAATTCCATTCGGTAATCGTGCCTGCCTCGTCGAGTCCCGCGGAAACCGCCATGCGCATAGCTGCGCCGAAGGGCGACCAGCTCAATTCATCGGCGCGGCTCCAAAGGCACATGACCGGCGCCCTCGACGATCGCGCCAGCAGGGCTGCGTCAAGGGCCACATCGTCGGCTGCGTTGTGTCCATAGCAGCCTGCTCCATGAACATGGAAGACTTGGACGTTTTCGTGGGAAAGTCCGAATACCCGCCCGAGTTGTCCTCCCAGAGGGTAGGCACCTTGGGTTTGTGACCAAACCTTGAGGTTATCGTCAGACCACTGCGCAATGGCGCAGGATGGCCCGATGGAGGCATGCGCGAGATAGGGCCGCGTATAGGAGGCGGAGTGCTTCCGCGCAGCTGGCGATGCCGTTCCCTCATCCCGCAGGAAGGTTTCGCTTCGAGCTGCGAGGCCTTCCATCCAGCCGTTCGTGCCGTCATAAGCCGGGAGGGCGCGTATCCTGTCCCAGACTGCAGTTTTGGAGGCAGCCTCGATGGCGGCGGCGGCCTGCTCGTCTCTGTGTGCGATAACGCCAAAAAAGCCTTCATCGGCAACGGAATGGACGACGCCAGGCTGCGCCTTCACGTGCTCTAGATCAACGGAAACAAGCCGGTCATTCGGGTGAGCTGCGCGCAGAACGCGGCCATAGAGCATTCCGGGCAGCGTCATGTCTTGTATGAATGCGGCGCCGGAAAGCTTCGTCTCCAAATCGATCCGATGCAGCCCATCCTGCTCCACGGTGCCGCCTTTGATCATGGGCTCTGGAAGGTCTGACGCTGGAATATCGAGGTTAATCTGAGAGCTAAGATCCCAATAACTGATGCCCTCAGCTTTCCCGGGGCGGGAGAAAACCCCGTCTGATACGTGGAGCGTATTGCTTTTCCCGTCCAGCACGGCTTGGGCGCGATCTTCAAAGAGAGAGCGGACAAGCGCGGAGACATAGCGCAATGCCGCTCCGCTGTGCTCGATGGAGAAACTGCCTGCTGTCAAACCCTCATTGGGCGAGTCTACCGTATTCACCGCAGCTACACTGATCGCACTGGGACGCACACCAAGCTCTTTGGCTGCGATCGCCAGCAACGCTGTGCTAACACCCTGGCCGAGCTCAACCTTACCAGGGCAAATCGTGACGGTGCCGGGGCGATCGAATTTTACCCATTTGCTCAGGATCGGATTGGCGGCAAGATTTGATGGAAGCGCGCTCATCGGCTAGCTCCATCTGCGGCGATGGCACGGTCTATGGCCCGCAAAATGCGTGGCTGGGATCCGCATCTGCAAAGATGACGCTCATCCAAGGCTTGAATGATTTCTTGTCTGCTTGCCGCTGGCTCTCCTGCCAAGAGCCCCGCGACGGTCATAATGATTCCATTCGTGCAATAGCCGCATTGCGCAGCCTGTTCGTCCAAGAAAATCTTGCGTACAAGGCCGAGCTTTTCCTGCGCTCCGAAGCCCTCAATCGTCGTAATCGTCCGTCCAGCCACATCCTCAATAGCCAGATTGCACGTCTGCACGGGACGCCCATCAACAAGAACGGTGCAGGCCCCGCAGTAGTCTTCCAGGCAGCCGATGCGCGTTCCTTTCAGGTCAAGATCGTGACGCAGCGCCATAAGCACCGGAGTCCTCGGAGGCACTCTGAGCTCACGGCCTTGCCCATTCACCGTGACTTGGATTGGCGCCATTTCTTGCGTTGTCATCTCGTCCTGCTTCAATGGGCAGCGTGAAAGACGCCGAGGTTCTGGGTGAGGAGCGCATCGTTGCCGCGGACTTCAGCAACGGGACCGGTAAATACGCAGCGCCCGGCGTTGAGGATCACAATGCGGTCCGCGAGCCCTAGCGCCAATTGATGGTTCTGCTCCACGAGAATGATCGACAGCCCATCCTTTTTGAGCCGCTCGATAGCTCGAACTACCTCCTCCACGATCAGAGGCGCAAGGCCCTCCGATGGCTCGTCCATAAGCAGTACCCTTGGATTGCGCATAAGCGCCCGGCCTATGGCGAGCATCTGCTGCTCCCCGCCCGACAAAGATCCAGCAAACTGGCCTTGCCGCTCTTCCAGGCGCGGAAACATCTCATAGACACGAGTTGCAGTCCAAGCAGCCATCTTGCTTTTACGGACGCGGCGCGCAGCAACAGCCAGGTTCTCCCGAACCGTAAGGCTTTTGAAGATGCGCCGCCCCTGGGGCACGAGTGCTATCCCCTGTGCGGCTATGCGTTCGGGACTGGATCGAGAAATGCGCCGGCCAAAGACTTCGATAACGCCACGCCGCGGTGGCACCAGGCCGACGATGGCGCTCATGCACGTGGTTTTGCCTGCCCCATTGCGCCCAAGAAGGCCGATAACATTTCCCTCGTCCAGATCGAACGACACATCCTGCAGGACGTGGCTGTCGCCATAATAAGCGTCGATACTGGAAAGCGAGAGAGCCTTATTTGCCAAGGTAGACCTCGCGGGTCCGGGGGTCGCTCAAGACCTCATCCCTCGTGCCTTGGACCACAACCTCACCGAAATTCAGCAAAGTCATCCGTTCGGCGAAATCGAGCGCCACATCCATATCGTGCTCGATCATAAGCACTGTCACTGATCTTGGAATCGTGTCTAGGAGACGCCTGATATCCTTGCGCTCGCCAGCGGACAATCCTGCGAAGGGTTCATCGAGCAACAAGACTTTGGGGTCTTGCGCAAGGGCCATCGCGATTTCTACGCGGCGGCGCTCTCCGTAGGAGATTTCCGAAAGTTGGCGCTGCGAGAGATGCTCCAAGCCAACACGGGAAAGCGCCGAGCTGGCCCTGCCCGCGAGATCGCGCATACTTTCGAGGCTAACAAAAGGGTTCCACTTGCGAACAGACAAAGCGAGCAGAGCCAGCATCACATTGCGAATGATTGTGTCACGTTGAAATAGCGTGATGATCTGATAAGTCCGCGCCATTCCGGATTTCGCACGGTTGCGGCTCGGTTGCCGCGTTATATCACGCCCATTGAGCTCGATGGTGCCGCTATCGGGGGCGAGTTCGCCAGTGATCAAGTTGAAAAGGGTGGTCTTACCCGCTCCGTTGGGCCCTATGATGAGATGACGGACTCCGGGCTCGATCGATAAATCCACATTTCGGGTAACCCTTAAGCCCCCGAAAGACTTGCTGAGGGAGCGGACGCTGAGCGCGCTCATGAAGTACCGCCTGTGCTATGGGAGGCGGATGCCGGAATGCTGGCTGAAGGGGAATTTGCATAGGCTTGCTGCTTCTGCCGCGCCTGCAGCAATCTCCGGGTGAGCCGCATCGTGCCGGGAATTAGGCCATCAGGCATGAAACTCACGATCAGAACAAAAATCACGCCGAGGACCAGGTTCCAGCGCTCGATATAGGCGCTGACCACATTCTTCATGATTATAACGACGGCTGCTCCCGCGATCGGCCCTAACACGCTCGCCGAGCCGCCTGAAATGACCATAAGAAGAGCTTCGGCGGAAGTCTGTATCCCCGCGATTTGCGGGCTGATAAACTGGTTGTAGTAGACGAACAGCAGTCCGGCCACGCCGGTCCAGAACCCGGAAAAGACGAACGCCAGGAAGCGGATTAGCCAGACATTATAGCCAAGCGCATTCATCCTGCGAGGCTGGTCTCGCGTGCCGCGCATCGTAGCGCCGAACGGCGACCTCACGAACAAAGCCATAAGGAGCACGTTCAGCAGGAAGACAATAAGCGTCATCCAGTAGAACGCAGACGGCGTGGTCAAATCTATATCGAATGGCGCGGGCCTGCTTTGCAGGTTCACGCCGTTGTCGCCGTTTGTCAGCGAGACCCAGCGGTATGCAATCCCCCAGACAATCTGGCCCAAGGCGAGGGTTATCATCAGGAACCCTATGCCGGTGGCGCGAAGAGCCAGAAGAGCAAAGACCGCGGAAGTAAGAACGGACGCACCCACAGCGGCGGCGGCTGCAATCAATTGAGAATAGCCGGCCTGCAATAAGATCCCCGCGGTGTAGCCGGACACGGCGAACAGGGCTGCGTGACCAAGCGAGGTCAGTCCGGCATATCCAACAAGGATATTGAGCGCTTGGGCGAAGATCGCCCAGAACAGGATTTGACTGGCCACATTGATGTAGAAGCTATTGGCGATCCATGAGGGCGCCGAAACAAGCAAGGCCACCCCGGCTCCGGTCAACACCCATGTCTTAGGGGAAGCCGTCAAAACGCGCCCCTTCCGAACAGACCTTGCGGCCTAACGGTCAGCACCACCACCATGGGCACGAACAAAATAACGTAAGAAAGATCAGGCAGTAGCGCCTGCCCGAAATTATAGAGAAAGCCGATAATAAAACTTCCGGCGAGCGCTCCGAGCAAACTGCCTGTGCCGCCAAGTATCACGACGATCAGCGCGAGAGGCAGCATCTCCGAGTCTAGTCCTGGATAGATGGATAGATAGGGAGCGCCGACGACACCGCCGAAGGCCGCGAGCCCCGCGCCAAGAAAGAACACCAGCGTGAATAAAAGGGAGACCCTGATCCCGATCACGCGTGCGATGGCTGCGTCGTCCACACTGGCCCGGATCATCGCACCGGTGCGGGTGCGCTCGATCAGAAGCCATAGGAGGGTTGCGACAACGACAGCAACAGCAACCATCGCTATTCGATAAAGAGGAAAAACGAGGCCGCCGGCCATCACGGCGCCCCGCAACCCGTCCGGCGTTTGCGGCTGAATCGGATCGCCCGTCCAGACCATCAAGCAAATGTCGGCGATGATGAAGGAGAACCCCAGTGTAAGGAGCACCTGCGCCAATTCCTGGCCCGCTAGCCGCCGCAACAGAAATCGTTCCACGAGCGCGCCAAGAAATCCGACTGTGACTGCGCTCGCCAGTGCGGAACCCCAAAATCCTAAGCCGCTGGACGAAAACGTCACCCCAAGATAGGCGCCCAGCATAAACAGCGAGCCATGCATCAAATTCGGGATGCGCATCAGCCCGAAGATCAGGGAAAACCCCGCCGACAACAAGAACAGCAGGCCGCCAAAAGCAACGCTGTTTAAAGCCAATGTCGCCCACAGGGTCATCTTCAACACTTCCTGTGAGCGTCATCCCGGAAAACGCGCAAGCGTTTATCCGGGGTATTGCCTTCGTTACCAACGATGCCGGATACCGGCCAAGCCGGTTCCGGCATGACAGTGGTATTTGTGCGGCAACTCACCATGCGCGAGAAGCTATTCGAGGTTCTTTGCGGGCGGATAGTCACGCGAATAGACGGGGTTCTTCAAGAACTCGTCCTGAGGATATGTCCAGAACTGGCTGACATTCGGATAGGTGTGAATGATCGTGTTGACGAGCTTACCGTCTTTCTTCTCGCATTTGCGAATGAAGATCGTGCCAACGACGTTGCCGTATTTGTCGATCGTGAATGGCCCGCGCGGCGTATCCTTGAGTGAAACCTGGTGAAGGGCCGCGGCGAGGGTCGTCCCATCAGCATTGCCGCCAACAATCTTCAGGGCGGCTTCGACGCACTGGCCGCCGATATACATGCCTGATGAATAGCCGCCAGGGAGGACGCCAAAATCCTTCTGCATATCCGCAATGAAGCGATGATTGGAGGGAGTGTCGAGGGACGCAGAGTAATAGGCGGCGGAATAGACCCCTAAAGCTTCGTCACCGAAGCTCTTCAAGAGCGCGTCATCCATTGCGGTCCAACCGCCAACCAGCGGTATCTTCGCTTTCATCCCAATGTCGGAATAGGTACGAAGGAATTTCACGGGATTCGATCCCGCCAGCCCGAAGAAGACGCAGTCCACGTTCCCGATCTGCGCGATGAAGGGGGTAAAATCGGGGGTCGCGAGTGGCGGCCAAAGCTTTTTCACAACCTTCCCGCCGAGGTCCTCGAAGACGCGCTGGAAGCCGGCGACCTGCTCATAGCCAAACGCAAAGTCTTCGGAGAAGGTCGCGGCCCGCCGGTACTTCAGGTTCTTGTAGGAGTAATCGCCCATCGCGTGGCAGCATTGGGCCGATGTCGCGGTAGGCCTGATAACGTAGGGGTTGACGTGGCGCTGAGTTACGTCCTCTGCGGCAGCGACCGCAATCAGCGGAGTTTTGGTTTGCCGGATATAGTCCGTAATCGCGAGAAGCTCAAAGGCGGCGAGCGGTCCAAGGATCACATTCACTTGGTTACGTTCGACAAGCTCTTGCGTTTTGGTCTTCGCGCCTGCTGGATTACCGCCCGTATCAGCAACAGTTAGCTCGATTTTCCTGCCGGCCAGCGTGTAGTTCTTTTCTTTCAGGAATGTGACGAGACCCTGCTCCATCTGGTTCCCGCCTTGGGCAAGTGGGCCGGTCTTCACCGTGAGAAGGCCGATTTTGAATGGAGCTTGCTGCGCGATGGCCGGTTTTGCAATAGCGGCAACGGCAGCCGCGCCAATGCCCTTCAGGACGGTTCTGCGTTCAATACTCATGTCTTTCCTCCAAGTGCTTTTTGTTTTGTTTCCTGCGGGTCGTTTTAGTGGGAGCTAAGTTGGTTGTTTACGCGAATGGAATTATGGGAAGGAGCAGAAAGGCTTGACTATCACCGCCGATGTGCAGGGTTGTTTCGCCATCAAAGATCGATGCAGGACGGTCGCGCGGGTCGTTGTGCAAGAAGGGGCCACAGCCGAGCAGCTCATTCTTGAAGTTGGAAAGCTTGGCGCCCGTCGACTTCTGCCACTCGTAATCCTTGCCCCGCACGCTAAGTGCCAGTCTGTATCCTTTCGGCACAACAATGGAAGTTGCCCAAATCTCGATATTGAGGTCCACCGGTTCACCGGGGATCAACGCCTGAATCTCGTCATGAGTGTGATAAGGGCGCCAATCTGTCGAAAGACGCGGATCGAGCTTTCGGTGCGAAGCCCTAAGCCAGCCCTGCGCAACCGGCGTGTGAGGATCGATGGCGCCCATGAAGGTCACCTCCCGCATATCCCCGGTAAATACCCGAAAAACAAAGAAAATATCGGCATCCTTGGTGCTGGATGAAATCCGAAGCGAACATGCGATAGGGCCGGTGATTTCCGAATTCTCGGTCAGGGACGCGGAGAAGAATGTGAGCCCGTCCCCCATTCCCTGGAATGAAAGCTTGGTCTCCCTGTCCGGCGGCGCAGCCGATAATGTCTGAGAGGCACCGTCGAGGTAGAATTTCGTCCATTTGGTTCTGGCCAAAGGCCATTCATGCTCAAGACGTTCCTCGAAACGGTCCGTGTGGCGGACTTGCAGCTGGACGCGCGGCCGGTCCGGCCAGCCATTGCTGATGCCTTTCAGAAAATGATCGAAAAAGCGCAGTTGCAGTTCGCGGCCGTAATCGGTGTAAAAATGCGTCCAATGTTCGAGGCCATGGACTTCGAGCCACTTATCCTTGGACGCCGCGCGCATGAAGCCTTCGAAGTTGCCTCGCGGATGTAGCCCTTGGCCGCCCCAATTCGCAGCAGACAGGAACGGCACGGTGACGCTGTCCCAATCCGGCGATCTCTCGCGATGGTACGCATCGTCGAGGGGATGGCTTAGAATCTCATCCCCAAAGCTGCAGCGGTTTTCGGCGAGTTGACTGTCGCTTAGCGTTTCGTCGCCGCAAACAAGAAGGCCGCTAACAGCACTGCGCGGGCCGCGCTCGCCGAGCCCGTGTTGCACGGTCTTGACCTGGATGTCGTACCAATTGGCCCAGAATGTAGAGAGTATGCCGCCATGATGCGTCATATCCCGGTACCAGTCGGCCGCGCCTTCCCAGATGCACATGGCGGCAAGATGCTGCGGCTGGCGCGAGGCTACGTGCCACTGATTGATGCCGTAGTATGAGACGCCATTCAGACCGACTTTTCCGGAGCACCAGGGCTGTGCGGCCGCCCACTCGATGCAATCGTGAAAATCCTGAGTCTCGCGGGGCGAGAAATGGTCAATAAAGCCCGGTGAGCGGCCGGTTCCGCGAGAATCGACACGGACGCAGGCATAGCCATGCGGAACCCATTTCTCGGGGTCAACGACTTCCCAATTTTGATGCTTGTTGGAGGAGCCGTAGGCGACATCTGGGTGCTCTGAAACCATCCGCTGCCAGGCGCTCGGATAGCCTTCCTGAAAGGCGAGCCCTTTGGCATAAGGCCCATAGGTCATAATTGCAGGAAATGGACCGCCTTCCATGGGCAGGAACACATCGGCCTTCAGGACAACGCCGTCGTCCATCGGGATTTCCATGTCCCAATGAATGCGCATGCCTTCCTGCTCTCTCATGAATCCCATCGGAATGCCGCTGCCCAAGAGATGCCAAGGCTATTCCTGGCACAAATATTCCACTCGATAAATTAGACGCGCGGACTAGCGCCGGCTTCGCTGCGCACCAGCATTCCCATCAGCCCGCAAGCCCCGCCATCTGTCCCCGGTACCAGTCTCCAATCTCGCTTGCCGTCATGAATGCGACATCCGGCTTCGCGATAACGTAATCGAGCAATTCTTCCAGATACTTTATCCTGTGCGGAACCCCGGTAATGTAGGGATGGATGGATATGGCCATGATCCGCGCGTTGGACTGGCTTTCCATGTAGAGCCGGTCGAACTGATCGATGCCGCGGAGCAGAAGCTCCTCGGAGCGATGCTGTTGAAGCGCGTAGACAGCGATATCGTTGGTCTCAACGGTATAGGGGATTGTTGTGATCGTGCCCGAGGGCGTTTCGATGTCTTGCGGCAAATCGTCAATCACCCAGTCGGCGACGAATTCGATGCCGTTTTGGCGGAGGAGATCAAGTGTTTCCTCGGTTTCGGTAAGCCCGGGGCTTTCCCAGGAGCGCGGCGCTTTGCCCGTAAATTCTGCGATGGCCCCGGCGGTGCGCCGGATCGCATCATTTTGGTCTTCGAGCTTATGCATTGGCCCCTGCAGGAAGCCATGGCCCATAAACTCCCAACCAGCCTCACGGGCGGCGGATGCGACCCGGGGATAGGAACGGCAGACGTTGCCATTAATCGCCAAAGTCGTTGCAATGCCTCGCCTCGTAAGCGCCTCATATTGACGCCAGAAGCCGGCACGCATGCCGTACTCATGCCAGGACCAGTTTGGAACATCTGGCAGCAGCGGCTGGCCCATGGGCGGGGGCAGCACCGTCCTCGGCATGGGGCGCTCTATGCGCCATTCCTCGACATTCAGGATCACCCAGAGGATCATGCGCTTGCCGTCCGGCACGGTCAGCTTCGGGCGGTCGATCAAGGCCTGGTAGGGAATATGATCCGTCAGCGCCATGGGGCCCTCATTCGGCGGCAGCGCGGGCGGATTTGCCGGCTGCGTTGATTTGCGGAATAACCTGCTCCGCCATCAAGATCATGGACCGCCGTGCAAGTTCCGGGTCTGTCCAGTCCTTACCTGCATACAGTAATGTCCCGAATTCGCCGGTCTCCTCCTGGAACTTTAGAACCTCGTCAGCGACCTTATCCGGCGTGCCATAGATAATGAGCTTATCGCAAACCATCTCCAGCGTTATTTCTTCGTTGGGCTGATCGCGATAGGTCTTGAACAGTTCGATGCGGCCATTTTTTACCAGCTTCGTGAAAAGCGACCGGTAATAATATACATAGGGGCCACTGGGATCTGTCGCGTACGCTTTTGCGGTCTTCGCGTCATTTGCAACGAAAATGCTCTTGGCTACGCGCCAATTGGCTGGATCGGCGACCCGGCCCCCTTTTTCGCAGCCTTCGGCATATTTGGGCCAATGGCTCTTGACCCATGCAGGCATTAGAAAGTTGGCGGAGATCGGGTCCCAGCCGCGTATGGCTGCCTCGGCCACCCCTTTAGAGAAGGGCGCGACCGCTGTAACGACAATCGGCGGATGCGGACGCTGGAGCGGCAGCGGAATGTAGCCCTGGCCGATCTCCTTCATCATCGTCCGCTCTGTCGAGATCGTCCAGTACTTCCCCTTAAAATTATAGGGCGGTTCGCCTGCCCAAATCGCGAGGACCTGGTTGATTGCCTCGACGAACATTTCATTTCGATTGGCATCGAGATTACCGAACAGCTCAGCATCGGAAAGCAAGCCACCCGGACTGATGCCGAAGATGAAGCGCCCATCCAGCATGTGATCCAGCATGGCGATTGTGGAGGCGACCGCACCGGGATGAGAATTTGGCAAGTTCACCGTGCCGGTGCCCAGCTTTATCCTCTTGGTCGCCGCGGCAATCCACGCCAGAAAAGCAACGCAAGATGTGATATTCTCGGCCTGATCGGTGGAATGCTCGCCAACATAGGCTTCCGAGAAGCCTAGCTCTTCAGCGAGAAGGAACGCCTCGCGATCTTCCGCTAAGGACTTCCGCCAGTCCTTCCCCAATGGATGGATCGGCATCGTAAAAAATCCCAGTTTCATGAGGCTCCCTCACAAACAGCGCTCTCTAGAGCGGGAGACCCCGATCTGGAATCGGCGTGCTGCTCTAAGTCTTTGTTTAGTCGCATCGCGTTCCCCGAAAACCGCTCACACTTTTCGGCGCGATGCTCTTAAGCACAATCTAGGATAGGACGACACCGGCAAAAAATGATAATTCCTACTCCACGCTATTAGATTTTATAATGGCTCATGATTTCACTTCGCAAAATCCGCGCATTCGTTGCAGTTTTCGAGGAATGCTCCTTCACCGCCGCCGCAACTCGCGAAGGGGCAACGCAATCCGGTATATCGCAACAAATAAAACAGCTCGAACAAGCGTTGAAGGCCACTCTTTTTAACCGGAATGGTCATGCGGTCGAGCCTACTGCCGCCGCGCGCCAATATTACCGCGAATGTTCTGCAATCTTGAAGCGGCTCGATCAGGCGAATCAGGAAGTTGGCAGTTCTACACTGCTTGGAGGGGAAGTCCTCGCAGGATTAATGCCGACATTCACGCGCGGCGCGTTCGCGCCGGCCCTCCTGCGATTCATGGAAGAAAGTCCGGGCACCGAGGTTCGCATTACCGAGGCTTATTCGGGCGTGCTGACGGACCTCGTTCGAAAGGGTGATCTCGACTTCGCGGTTGTTCCAGGATTGCCTGCTGCTGTTGGACTAAATATTTCGCTTTTCGTTCGCGACCGCGAGATGCTTGTGTCCGCCAAGGGCCGCACTGGTAAGCATGGAAAGCCGCTCAGACTTGCAGAGGCAGGCCCGCTGAAAGTAGTGCTGCCCGGGCACCAAAATACAAGACGCGCGAATATCGAAACCTACTTCGCGACCAATGGTGTGGAGATCGCGCAGCGGCTCGAACTCGATGCCATGATGGGGACGCTTGAATTCATCCGCAACTCGGATTGGGTTGCCGTACTTTCTTCCATCATCATGGCCGGTGATTTCGAAGGTGAGGACTACGAGATCCGCCCGCTGGCGGACCCCCGGCTGGACATCGATTTCGTTCTTATCGAGCCCGCAAGGAGGGCCATGCCGGCGGACGCGCGCCATTTCGCCCAGGTGTTAAAAGAAGAATCCGAAAGAGCGATCGGCGCACGAACATGGGATTGATGGTCTTATAGGAGGCAGGCAGAGACCTTAGCGCGAGACACCTGACATGGTTTCAAGAACCTTGCAAACCGCCGCCGTGTCCTGATCGCCAAGGCCAATGTCTATGGCTTCATCGTAGAGCGGCGCGGTTGCTGAGAAGAGCGGCGTCTCAACGCCTAGACACTCTGCAAAATCAGCGATCACCGACATGTCCTTTTTCCAGGTCGCAATCCGCATCGTAGGCGGCTCGTAGTGGTTTTCCGCCATCATCGGAGCTCGCAATTGGAATATACGTGAGCTGCCGGCCCCTGTCCCGATAAGCTCAACGACCTGCTTTAAATCAAGGCCTGCCTTCATCGCGAGAACCATCGCTTCGGCAGAAGCAACATTGTGGATGGCGACGAGAAGATTGGCCACGAATTTCAGCCGGCTGCCATTGCCGTAAGCGCCAAGGTCGGCCGATTGCTTGGCAAAATCCGCGAAGATCGGCGTCACGGCCTTGATAGCGGCGCTGTCGCCGCTGGCATAGACGACGAGATCCCGTACCTTGGCTTGTGCCCCAGTGCCGCTCAAAGGACAATCGAGGGGAACGTGGCCCGCTGCGGTCACAATTTCAGCAAAGCGCAGCTTATCGGCGAGCGCCATTGTGCTTGCTTCTATCGCGATACGCCCGGCGGAGCGTGCCAAGGCGAGTTGTTCCGCAACCGAAAGAAGGGCAGAGGAAGAAGGCAGACTTGTTATGACGGCTTCGGCTGATTGAACCACCTCAGCCGGACCCGATGCGATAGCGATCCCAATCGCCGCCATCTCCCGGCATTTTCCGGGATCGGCATCATACCCGGTAACGGTCCATCCGCGATCCCGGAGGTTGCTGGCAATCGCGCCCCCCATGATGCCAAGCCCAATAACTCCAACCCTCTTGTCCATGAAACCCTCACTCAAGGCGCAAACCTAAACTCCGGATGTAGCGATTTAAAACGCTACAGCGTCGCCGCCTTTCAGGTGGAGCATTTGCCGCGCCTCATCCGGGGTCGCAATCTCCAAACCAAGCCCTTCGATGATCTGGCGCGCGAGGCGCACCTGCTCGGCGTTTGATCCGGCAAGCCTGCCAGGCGCGGCCCAAAGCAAATCTTCAAGGCCGAGGCGGACATTGCCGCCCATGGCCGCCGCCATTGCGGCGGTAGGAAGCTGGTTGCGGCCCGCCCCAAGAACCGACCAGCGATATTTATCTCCAAACAAGCGGTCAGCCGTGCGCTTCATATGCAGGACATCGTCGGGATGCGCGCCAATGCCACCCATAAGGCCAAACACTGTCTGGACAAAGAGGGGCGGCTTCACCAGCCCGCGATCGAGAAAATGCGCTAGATTGTAGAGATGCGCCGTGTCGTAGCACTCGAACTCGAAACGCGTGCCGGCCTCGGACAGGGTCGTCACCACATACTCTATATCTTGATACGTGTTTCGAAAGACGATGTCCTTGTTCGAGAGGTGTTTGTATTCCCAATCGTGTTTGAACTCCTTGAAGCGTTTCAGCATGCCGAAGAGGCCGAAATTCATCGAACCCATATTGAGGGAGGCCACTTCAGGTTTGAAAACTGCGGCTGGCCTAACCCGCTCTTCCACACGCATGGTGGGTGCGCCGCCTGTGGTCAGATTGATCACGCAGCCTGAGCGCTGTTTGATTATCTTCAGAAACGGCTCGAAGGCTTCCGGGGTCTGGTCCGGCTGGCCGGTTTGAGGGTTGCGCGCATGGAGATGAACAATAGCCGCGCCTGCTTCGGCGGCCTCGACGGCGGCATCGGCAATCTCAGACGGCGTGACCGGCAGGGCCGGCGACATAGTAGGTGTATAAATCGCGCCCGTAACGGCACAAGTGATGATAACCTTCCTCGACATCTGACTCCTCCCAGACTTCTTCGAATTTCATACGATCTTTAGTGCCCGGAGAACTACTTCCGGAGTCAAAGGAATTTCAGTGATTACAGTCCCGAAAGGAGAGAGCGCATCGTTGACGGCGTTAGCCACTGCGGCGGCTGCGCCCGCAGTCCCCGCCTCCCCCGCACCTTTAGCGCCAATTTCCAACTCCGTAGTTGGCGAAACCACATGCCCAACCTCGATGTCCGGCATCTCTGCCGCCATAGGCACCAGATAGTCCGCCATATTAGCGTCCAGCATCTGCCCGCGTTCGTCGTAGCGGCAATGTTCCAACAGCGCCGCTCCCAGTCCTTGAACGATGCCGCCGCGGATCTGCTCATCGACGAGCTGAGGATTGATGATGGTGCCACAATCTTCGACGCACCAATGTTTGAGTAATCGGATGAAACCAGTCTCGATATCGACCTCAAGCCAGGAGCCTTGCACGCCATTGGTGAAGGCGAAGGGATAGCGCTTCGGCGCGTAATGCCGAGTAGCGAGCAATTCTGATTGAAAGTCAGCGGGAAGCGTGTCAGGGCGGAAATACGCGACGCGCGCCACTTCCTCGAGGCCCATACGCTCCGTGCTAGTGGCCTTATCAACGATTGTACCTGCGGAGATGTCCAGCGCTTCCGGCGCGGCCTGCAACATGACGCCTGCGACCTTCAGGATGTTCTCGCGAAGAGTCTTCCCAGCTTGCCAAGCCGCTTCGCCTCCGATCCCCGTTCCACGAGATGCCCAAGTCCCCCCGCCATAGGGTGTATTGTCGGTATCGCCGGAAATCACGCGCACCTTTTCGATAGGCACCCCGACCGCAGTGGCAACGATCTGAGCGGTGATTGCTTCGGCGCCCTGCCCCTGTTCGGTGATGCTGGTGTGAGCGATGATAGAGCCCGCCGCGTCCAGTCGAACTGAGACGCCGTCCTGAGAAGAAATGCGGGCGCCTCCGACGCCGTAAAATGCCGCGGAAGGGTTCGTTACTTCAATGAAGCTGGCGATACCAATACCGCGATAAATACCTTTCCCGCGCAGCTCTGCCTGCTCTTTCCTCAGGGCCTCATAGTTTATCATCGCTTTCAGCTTGGCGAGAGACGCATGATGCGACAGTGCCTCGAACTTCAAGCCGGCTGCCAATTCGGCGGGGTAAGCATCGTCGGGGATGAGATTGCGCGACCGGATTTCGAAGGGGTCCATGCCGATGGCGCGGGCGGCGAGATCAACCAGGCCCTCCGTCACGGAGCAAGCGACCGGATGCCCAACGGCCCGATACTGGCACATCACATTCTTGTTCTGGAAAACCACGCGCGTCCGCGCCCTGTAATTGCGGGTGCGGTAGGGGCCGCCAACTAGATTGATGACCTGGTTCGCTTCGATCGCACTTGTGCGAGGGTAGACGGAGTAGGGGCCTATTCCAGTGACATCATCAATCTCGAAGGCGGTAATCGTCCCGTCACGATCGACCGCAACCTTGCCCTTACACCTGTGATCGCGGGCATGAATATCCGTCACAAAACTCTCGAAGCGGTCGGCAACAAATTTAACCGGGCGCCGCAGCATTTTAGACAGCGCCACCGCCGCCATCTCATCTCCATAGACGTGGATCTTTATTCCGAAAGACCCGCCAACATCTTTGCAGATGACCCGCACCTGCCTCTCTTCCAAGCCAAGATGCTTCGCGAAGATGCTCTGCATCATATGCGGGGCCTGCGTTCCTTGGTAGACGTTTAGGCGCTGTTCGCCTGCGTTCCAATCGGCGACAATTGCGCGCGGCTCTAGCGTCACCCCCGTATGCCGGCCGAATACAAATTCCGCCTCCATGACTTTGAACGCCGCCGCGAAGGCTGCATCTGCTTCGCCTGCGTCCAGGCGGCGCTCGAAGGCGAGGTTGTCGCCCAATTCGGGATGCATGACCGGCCCTTTTGGATCAAGAGCCGCAAGCATGTCAGTCACCGGCTCGAGTTCTTCATAATCGACCCGGACGCGTTCGGCGCCATCCTCGGCTTCGGCACGGCTGCGGGCAATGACGGCGCAAACTGCTTCGCCCTGCCAGCAAGCCCGCTTTACAGCCATCGGGTATTGTGGGGCGGACTTAAGACCCTTCAGGTGAGTGAGTACGCCAACCCAGGGCGTGCAAACTTCTGTGAGGTCCTTGCCCGTGACGACGGCAATCACACCTGGCAGGGCCTTGGCTTCGCTGCTATCGATTTTCAGGATACTGGCATGCGAATAGGGAGACCGCACGAATGCTACATGGACCATGCGCGCCAATGTGACGTCCGTAACATATTGACCGCGGCCCTGCGTAAGACGTCCAAGGTTGGGGCGCGGCACAGCTCGTCCAATGTACGAATTCGGGCGGTCGAGAGCGGAGAGATTTACGCGCTCATTCATGGCCGCGCTCCACCAGGCGCCGCCCTTGCCCTTGCGACCGCTTCCACCGCATCGACGATAGCGTGGTAGCCTGTGCAGCGGCAGTAATTGGCGGATAGATGCTCGCGAATGGTCTCACGGTCAGGTGTGGGGCTTTTAAGCAGCAGATCTTGCGCGGTAATTAACATCGCCGGCGTGCAAAAGCCGCATTGGAGCGCATTGCGCTGGATGAATGCTTCCTGCAGATCGGTGAGTTCTCCACTGTCGGAAAGTCCCTCGACGGTCTCGATTTCGCAGCCCTCGGCCTGGATCGCCAGCATAAGGCAGCTGCGGACAATTTCGCCATTCAAGCGCAATGTACACGCGCCGCACACACCCTGCTCGCAGCCGAGATGTGTTCCGGTAAGTCCGGCTTTCTCGCGCAAAAAATCGGCCAAGCTCATCCGCGGCTCGATGGAGAATGTCACTGTTTCTCCGTTGACCTTCAGGCTTAGAGTCTGCTCGCTCATGCAGCCCTCCTGTCCCCGGTAAGGCCTGCGATGCACCTTTTCAGCAAGACCGCCGCAAGGTGAAGACGCATGGCGGCGCTAGCCTGGAGATCATCCTGAGGCTTTAGATCTTCCGCCAAGGCATCCCGCATGCCAGCTTCAATTCGCGAAGTATCACCGCTTAGTATGAGCGATCGTGCTTTGCCGGCGAGAATTGGCGCGTCTCCCGCGCCGAAATAAACCGGCCGGATATCCTTAAAGGCGCTATCCCGCAGCTGAGCGACGCAGGCAAGGCCGATGATTGCGTAGTCGCCCCGCCGCCGCGACAATTCCGAAAACTGGCTTTTTTCGTTGGCGGGCCTCGATGGAATTTCGACAGAGTTCAAGATTTCACCAGCCTCCAACGCCGTCGCGAACATGCCGGTGAAGAACTGAGCCGCCGGAATGCGCCGCTCACCTTTCTGCCCCAAAACGACAAACACCGCATCGAATGCTACCATGCAGGCTGGCAGTTCGGATGCAGGATCGGCGTAAGCCAAATTGCCGCCTATGGTGCCGCGGTTGCGGATCGCAGCATGGGCGATACGATGAACCGCTTGCGTAAGCAGAGGGAAACGTTGCGCGATCAATTCGGACCGCTCGAGATCGGAATGGCGCGTGCACGCTCCAATACGAATGCCGTTAGGCTTGACGGAAATGCCTCGCAGCTCCGCAATCCGGCTTATGTCTATCAGGTGGGTGGGTGCATCCAGCCGCAGATTGAGCGCCGGTAGTAGGCTCTGGCCGCCCGCGATTACGCGCGCGCCATCTCCAATAGTTGCAAGAAGCTGAACCGCCTCTTCTGGGGACCGGGCGCGAACATACTCGAATGGCGCCGGCTTCATGTCCGTCCCCGCGGTTGGCTCTCCGTTCATTCCGGGATAGTAGAACCGCCGCGCCGGCCGGCGTCAAGTAATCGAACGATCAGGCCGCAGCGTCATTAAGGTCCTGGAGAATTCGCGATTGCCGCAATCAGAAGGTCACCCAGGTTTCCGGACACGAACGAAGGCATTACGTTTGGGACCTAAACCCGGGGGCCCACACACCGGCGCGCTAAGCATCATAGTCGAATCTATCCGCTATCCAGGACAAATGATGGTTAATGGGGTTCCCTCAGCCTACGGGTTTCTGCATAGGTTCGCTTTCCGGGCCCAGGTGGATCGCAAGAGGGCGCCCAATCTGGGCAGATCCTTCCATGGCCTTGACGAACGAAGGCCATTCATCTTTCCGTATCGCTACACAGCCAGCGGAGGCGTTATGTCCGGGATGAATGAATAAGCCTGTCCGCGTATCCTTGACAAGAGGATCGTACGCGTCGCTCAAATGATAACCCGGAATCCATTTTCCCTTTGGAGCCTTGAAGCCGCTCAGCGGTCCAACTCGATAGGTGCCGAAAGGTGCGGAGCCGCGGCCTCGCCCACCAGAAACAAAATCAAAGCTTTTGCCGTTGATTTTAATCTTGCCGTGTAGCTCGGCACCGTAGCCCTGCTTTGTCTTTGTTCGGGCTTGCTCGAATGTCTGAGCGGGTAAGATAGACTTAAAAAAGTCCAGAAGTCCTTCCGGAGCTGCTGGTGTCGTGAAGGCTAGGCACAAAGTAACAGCTAGAGTGACAGGCAAAGCGGGGGCTACCAAAGGATTGGCTCCTTTCTCTCGAAGTCGTAGTCTTGGCGTGTGAGAATTCCGGCGCCTTAGCTATGCCTGCCATTAACTCTTTGCTAGTGAAATATTGTTCATACTTCTGCGCTTTTGATTAAAAATGTTTTGTTGGAAAGTTACGAGATGGTATGCGTAATTTCGCGACCCCGCCCGAAATGGGGCTCGTACGATCAATGAACGGCATCCACCGATCCGATCAAATCCCATTCGCCGCCGGTAACCGGACTCGCCTCAATTTTTGCCCATAGCGTTCGCTCCTGCCCGGCTGCGGTACACGGCAGCGATGCCGGCCAGGAAAACGTCAAGCGCATTTGCTATGGCATGGTCCTTGTTCTCAAGGACAGGCAACCCATAGATGTATTTGCGGACGCCGTAGTAAAAGATTCCCCCGTGTAGTAGCCACGCCAGTTCCAGCTCGCGCGGCGAAGGGTGCGCCCGTGGCGAAAGGCCGGCCTCATGTCTGTATTCTGAAATAATCCGGGCGAGGATGCGGTCCTCGACGACGCTTATATACCACTTGTTGATGTCCACGCCCTTGAGTCCGGAAAAAAGATAAATGCGCATCCACGCCCGCGAAAAAACGGTGTCTGTGTAGCTGGCGTAAAAGCTCTGCAAGCGATTCTGAATTGGCTTGCTGCGGTCTCGTAGCATTTGATCCCATGCCGGGTCCCAGCGATCGAGGTAAACATACCGGTAGACTTCACGTATCAACTCGTCCTTGCTTGCAAAATAGCGATAGAGGAGAGGCTGAGTAATACCAAGCTCGCGGGCAAGCTCACGCGTGCCCGCTTCAAAACCGTGCTCGGCAAAAAAGTCTACGGCCTTAAGGATGATCTCAGAGCGCCGCTCCCCCGGAGATAGCCGCCTTTGACGATGCTTCACAGCCTCCCCGGCGGCGTTTCCGGCTCGCATCAGGGATTGTCCTTGAATGGCCTGAAGGTGCCCCGGATAAAGAGAAGTGGATGGCCGCTTCCATGTATATAATTCTCAACGGCACCGAGAAAGATGACGTGGTCGCCGCCGTAATAGCGCTCGGAATTGCGGCATTCGAACTGCGCAATGGCCCCGGCAATTTTGGGCGCGCCTCCAAGTCCAGGTTCCCAAGGGACGGAGGCGAATTTATCCTCGGAAGGCCGCGCGAAATGATGGGCAAGGCTCTCCTGCTCTGTGCTTAAAACATTGACGCAAAAATGAGATGCCGCTTGGAAGACGGGCATACTCGGGGAGTGTAGAAAGAGGTTCCAAAGAACAAGCGGGGGATTGAGCGAAACCGACGAAAATGAGTTTACGGTGAGACCGGCGCGGCGCCCGTCATCGGAGGCCGCGGTAATGACTGTGACCCCGGTGCAGAAGCAGCTGAGTGCCTTGCGGAAATCCTTTGCGTCGAAGGCTGCTTCCGCTTGACTTGCCGGAGTTTCTGCTTCGGGCGCGCTGGCGTCCTTTGCAGGAAGGCTCATAGTGTCGGGACCTCCGAAGGAAGCCCCAGCACCACGCGGCCATAGTTCGAGCCGGCCGCGTCGAAACTGAAGGCGATATGCGCGTTGATGGCATGCGCATCGCGGAAGCGCTTCTCGATATGTGCTGAACGCAGCAGGCCGCTTGCTCCGCTTGCATTGAAGAGGAGGGAGACCGCCTCAGTGCAAAGATTGACGGCGAATGCGCCGTCCCGCCGGTAGCGGACGCGCTTCTCCATGCCGGGAATGCTTCCACGGCGTGCATCCTCCATCGCTTCGATGCATGCCGAGCGCATGATGCTGCAGGCGGTGTCGATACGGGCGGCGGCGGCTGCAATCTTGATCTGCGTCGACTGTAAGTCCCCTATTTTGGTCTTGTTGTAGACCGCAAGGCGCGATCGCATGGATTTCACATACTCGTCGAGGCAGGCTTCGGAATTGCCAAGCGCCGCGCCTGAAAGCACAAAGGGAAAGAGCGCGAAAACCGGTAGGCGGTAAAGCGGCGCTAGGTTGACTGCGCTGCCGGGCGTTGGACCGCCGGCAATCTCATGCGCGCCAAGCGTCATGTGCGCGGGTACAAATACGCCGTCTACTTCCACATCCTGGGACCCGGTTCCGGAAAGCCCCATCGCGTCCCAGGTGGCGATGATCCGGTACGCTGACGAAGGGACAAGAAACATGCGAAATTCGGCCGCTTCGGTTTCGTCTTCCGGCGTGACGATAGCGGCAAGAATGTTCCACTGGCTCGGTTCCACGCCAGAGGAGAAAGGCCAGCGTCCGCTTAGGTGGTATCCACCCTCAATGCGCCGCGCCTGACCGGCGGGAAAGACGAAGGATGAGGCTATGAGAACATCCGGGTCTTCGCCCCAAAGCAAATCCTGCGCTTTCGGTGGAAACATCCCGAGCATCCAATGATGGCTACCGAGATTGGCCAGATTCCACGCGACCGAGGCATCGCCATGGGCAAGGGCTGCGGAGAAATCGACGAGGGCAACGTAATCGAATTCCGATCCGCCGATCCTCCTCGGCTGGAGGATGCGGAAAAGACCAGCTTCGTGGAGATCACGCTCGGTGTCGGCTGGCAGGCGGCCAACACTTTCGGTAGCGGCCGCGCGCTCTCGAAGGACAGGAACGAGCGCCCGCGCGCGCCCAAGCATTGCTTCATAATCTTCCAGTGCAGGGATGCCCGCACGATCCTTGGGCTCGAATTTCAGAATGCTTTCGCTCATGGGGTGCACCAAGACTGGACCAACTGGACGTGTCCTTCGTTATTTTGTTTATCAGTCGATAAAATAGCCGGATGTGGGCGGCCTGGCAAGTTCGCCTTGCGGTGAATTGACACAAAGCCGGGACTACTTTTCAGTCGATAAATAGCAGAGAAACGAGGGAGGACCGGATGCCTATGCCCGTGAACCGCGCGGCGATCTACGAAGCCGCGGAGAAACTTTCCAATTGGGGGCGCTGGGGCAAAGACGATCAAATCGGCACTCTAAACAACGTCACGCCAGACGACGTCGTCAACGCGGCAAAGCTCATCCGCAAAGGAAAAGTCTTTGCGCTCGGCCTCTCGCTGAAGGAGCCCATTCAGTCCGGTCTGTTTGGTGGACGCTGGAATCCGATCCACACTATGCTGGCGACAGGCACCGACGCCGCGGGAGGCAACCAGGATCAGCCCTCACCCTATATCCGCTATGCGGACGATGCGATCAACATGCCGTGCCAGGCTTCGACGCAGTGGGATGCGCTGTGCCATATCTTCCTTGATGACAAGATGTATAACGGCTTCGATGCCCGGCTCGTAGATGCGCGCGGAGCGAAGAAGCTCGGCATCGAACATGTTCGCGATAAGATGGCCGGCCGCGGCGTGCTCTTGGATGTGGCTCGCTGGAAAGGTCTTGATTGCCTACCTGATGGCTACGCTATCAGCAATGAGGACCTCGATGGCTGTGCGGCTTCCCAGCATGTCGAAATACGCAAAGGCGATTTCGTAATCGTCCGGACTGGCCAGCAGGAGAAGTGCCTCAAGCAGCGGAACTGGGCTGGATATGCGGGTGGCGACGCACCCGGCCTTGCCTTCGAAACATGCTATTGGATTCGCGGGAAAGATATTGCTGCCATTTGCTCCGATACTTGGGGTTGTGAGGTCCGCCCTAATGAGACCAAGGAAGCGAACCAGCCCTGGCATTGGGTTGTCATCCCCGCGATCGGCATCTCCATGGGGGAGATCTTCTATGTCAAGGAATTGGCCGAGGATTGCGCGGCGGACAAAGTGTATGAGTTTTTCTTCACGGCTCCTCCGCTGCATTTGCCTGGTGGCGCCGGTTCACCAATAAATCCACAAGCTATAAAGTAAAGCTTCGCCGAGGGCGGCTCAAGCTTACGTGCTTCGCTCTTTCCAGGTCGAAATAAGACTACAGACTTGAACGGCCGCGTTGCATTGCGGCCGCATTTTTTAAGCGCTGCCGAGACGCGGAAAGAGCCGAAGGGCATTTTCACGATCTATCTTGGTGAGATCGCCGTCCTTGAAAAAGGCAGTCAGGCCCTTCGTATGTTCTTCCGCCGTCCGATAAGGGAAATCCGTACCGTAAACGATCTGCGAGACAGGGACGAGCTGAACAAGCGCCGATAAAGTGATGGGGTTCGCGACCTGCGCCGTGTCGTAATAGAAGCGCTGGAGTTCGCCTTGCACCTGCTCGCGCGTGAATTTCCCCGCATAGGGTGGACGGCTGATGGCCTGAACCAGGAAGCGTTCTGCGAAGGCGGTGAGGGCTCCTCCACCGTGAGAGAAAATCCAGTTGATGTTTTTGTATTTCTGCGCCGTGCCGCTGAAAATTAGGCTGAAAATGGACCGCGTCGTATCCGTGCCGTATTCGATGTAGGCCTCGTTGATGCCGCGCACTAGGTTGACGCAGCAATTGGCTCCGGTGGGATGCGTATAGACCGTCGCATGCCGGCGGTTGAGTTCTTCCCAAACCGGCTCAAACTCCGTATAGCCGAGCCACTTGTCCCCATAGCTCGTCATGCAGCCGACGCCGTCCACTTTCAGCGTGTCGAAAGCATAGGCGATCTCTTTCAGGCTCTCTTCGATATGCGGCAGAGGCAGCATTGCGAATGTGCCGAATCGACCCGGATGTTCTGTCTCGAGCTTCTTCGCGAACTCGTTGGATTCGCGGGCCACGGCCGCAGCCTCGGCCGCCTCTAGCCCTGTTACCTGCGGAGTGGTAGGCGATGTGATCGCCGTCGCCACACCGCCCTTGTTCATGTCCTCAATGGTCTTCTGCACGGACCAATTCGCCATGGGAGGGTTGTCTTTATGCAATTTCCTGACCGCACTGAGCCATGTGGGGGGAGAAATGTGGTGGTGCACATCGATACGATGCGGTTTTGCTTGCGCCAAGGCTTGTGCCCCAAAGCCGAGATAGGCGGCAAGTGAGATACCGCCTCCAAGGACTGTACGCCGGGTCAATCCGTTTTCTGGAGAGGTGGCAAGGCAATCATGGTGCAACGGCGAATGCTGGCACCCAGCGTGCGGCTTAAGCATTATTTCCAACCCTAGCTCTTGTCGTGGATCACGCGAGAAATGGCCATTCATTGTGGCCTCACTTCCGGAAGGCTGAGGTTGTCATGTGAAGGCGCTGCCGTCAATGGCAGCGGCATAGCTTGGCTAAGCAGCCTCAACATGCTGAGGCCCGCTTCAGCCGGCGATCCATAGAGGTGTTTTCATTTTCCCCTGCGCCGCCGCCGTTCATCTGCAGGCGGTTTTGCGGAAAGGGTCCGCACGAAGTTGAGGGCAAGGTTCAGCCATTCTTTCAAGCCAGCGCCATCAACCATGGCCGGATCGAGATACACATATCCCGGCATATCCCTGCCCCGCATTTGCATTGGCGTTATGCCCGGCCGTAAAAGGGCATGAGCCCATTTTTCCTTACCGAGGCGCAACAGCAGGCCGCGTTTCGAAGCGCCGGCAAGCAGGTTTCCTCCTAGCATGAAGCCAACGCCGCCAAACATCTTCATCTCGGATATACCTTCTACGCCATAAAGTGCGGCGCGCACGCGCTCAAGAGGCGCGTCCTGCTCTTCGGGAAGGGTTTTACTGCTTGGCTTTACGCTCATGAGCTGCTCCGTGAAAGATCGTGGAGAGGGGGTGCTACCCTGGACAGTGTTTAGCCCATTGGTGAGCCGAGCCACCGGGCGAGTACCTTGTGGATGTAATTTCGCTGTTCCCCGGTCGATGCGACGCGGCAGACGGGAAGCGTGATTGGCGTCACACTTTTCGGCGTTATAGCGGCCAAGGGAGATCTTCGTGGCAGGTACACGCGAGGTTTTAGCCGTCTCCGTTGCGCTTTTTCTCGTGTCGGCCCTCACTGCTTTCGCCGGAAAAAGACAGAAACCGCGTTCGTCCTAGGCGCCCGTCACCGGGCGAGATGCAAGCTGAGATCCAGCTTCTTTGTCCTGAACAAAGCCTGGGGGCTCTCTTTCTTCTAGTAAGGGCTAAATTCACAGCTAAAGAGGCATGCAATGCCGGTAACCCGTCAATTGCATGGCTATATTCCCGAATCGTCCTAATAAGCGTTCTCTGTGAATACGGGAGCTATGTCGCCGCGCCACTCATTGCGATAGCGCGCCAAAAGTTGTTCGGCGTCGGTAGCGCCGCGCTCGATTATTTCGATGAGCGGTTCCAGGAAGGTGCTTTCGTCGCCTGTCACAAGATCGCTGTGACCTCGGGACCGCAGACCCGCGAAAGAAAGCCGTAAAGCCTCTCTCGCAATGTCTAAAACGGCCCCCTTTCGGAAAGGCGTTTTGAGAGCCAACTTGGGCACCTGTACTCGAAGCTGCTGGCGCTCTTCGACTGTCCAATCGCGAATCAGGTCATATGCGGCATCCAGGCTAGGTTCATGATAGAGAAGCCCGGTCCAGAAGGCAGGCAAGGCGCAAAGGCTTCGCCATGGGCCCGCATCGGCCCCTCGCATTTCCAGGAACCGCTTGAGTTTGACCTCTGGAAACAGCGTTGTAAGGTGATCGGCCCAATCCGGCAGCTGCGGCTTTTCGCCGGGCAGCTGCGCGAGCTTCCCTTCCAGGAAATCCCTGAAGGAAGCGCCGGATAGGTCGACATATTTGCCATCGCGGCGCACAAAGTACATGGGGACATCGAGGGCGTAATCCACATAGCGCTCATAGCCCATCCCTTCTTCGAACACGAAGGGCAGCATCCCCGTCCGGTGCGGATCGGTATCCAACCAAATCGCACTGCGGTAGCTCAGGTAGCCGTTCGGCTTTCCTTCCGTAAAGGGCGAATTGGCAAAAAGGGCTGCCGCAATTGGCTGTAGCGCGAGCGAGACCCGGAATTTTTTTACCATGTCCGCTTCGCTGCCAAAGTCGAGATTCACTTGGACGGTCGCCGAGCGGTACATCATATCAAGGCCCAGCCGCCCAACTTTGGGCATGTATGCGGTCATGATGGCGTAGCGGCTTTTCGGCATTCGCGGGGTCTCGGCAAGTGTCGAAAGCGGTGAAAAGCCGAGGCCGAGAAAGGAGATGCCGAGAGGATCGGCGATTTCGCGAACTTGCTTCAGATGCCGGCCGACTTCGTCGCAAGTTTGATAAAGGGTTTTGAGCGGAGCGCCTGAAAGTTCGAACTGACCGCCGGGTTCGAGCGTGATGGCGCCGCCAAGCTCGCAAGTGGGATCTTCGAGGGCGATGATATTCTTATTGTCGTAGACCGCCTGCCAGCCAAAGCGGCTGGCCATGCCCTTAAGTAGAGCTTCAATGCCGGCAGGGCCCTCATAGGGAACAGGCCTTAGACTGTCCCCATAAAATGGAATTTTTTCATGTTCGGTGCCGATACGCCATTCGGCCTTGGGCTTCGCCCCTTGCTCGATATAAGCAACGAGGTCGTCGCGGCTTTCGATCGGGGATGCTAGAGTGTCGCCCTTTGCCACCATGTGGTTCTGCTCTCATCTCATTGAGGTTCGGCGTGACTGCACGCCTCTTAAGCGCGAGTGCTTATAAACACACCATAAGCGCTTATAAAGACACCATCAGCGCCAGTCTCCCAAAACCGCGTTTATTAGCGCAAGAATGGCTACCGCGGCAGTGTCCGCACGCATGACCCGGGGGCCGAGTGATACCGGGCACACCAATTTCCTTGACAGGAGCATCTTACGTTCATCCGCCGAAAATCCGCCTTCGGGCCCGAGCAGAGCCGTGACCTTTTGTCCGCTTAATCTCGATAACACCGCCAGCGGCGACGCGACTGCGGCTCTTTCATCGCAAAAGACTATGACTCGTTCATTTTCGCAAGCCTGGAGCAAGGTCTCGAGGTTTAGCGGTGCATTGACCTCCGGAATCGACAGGACCCCGCATTGCTCCGCAGCCTCTATGGCATTTGACCGCACGCGCTCCAAATTAATTCGCGGGACGGCGGTATGAGCAGTAAAAACAGGCTGAAGGACGGATACACCCATCTCGACAGCCTTCTGCACCATGTAATCAAGGCGTCCCTGTTTCAGGGGAGCGAACGCATAATGAAGGTCCTGTGCAACCGTTTGTTCCCGGACCTTCTCGATTGGTTCGATGCTGCAACCCGTCTTTCCGGCCTTTGTGATCCTCACGCGCCATTCGCCGTGCTTACCGTTGAAGGCCAAGAGTTTCGCACCCTCCTGCAGCCTTAAAACGTGCAACAGGTAGTGTGCTTGCGCCTGGTCCAGTTGAATGATCGCGCCTGTATTGAGATTTTTTGTAACGAATAACCTGCGATCAGCCATTGGGTTTGATTATTCTTGGTGATGTTGGCATAAGTGAATTTCCGCAGTTGGCATGTTATTTGAACTGACTGTGAAGGGCGTTGCGCTGAGAAACGGGTAAGCCATGGGAACTATTTGGCCCGACGCAAATAGAAACGCCGTTATGGAAGTAAACTCCGCCGGCCCGATGGCAGATGCGGCTGCGTCGAATTGGGTAGATCGCTTCGCGCCCGATACTTTGAAGCCCTGGCTAAGGCTTATGCGGGCGGACCGGCCAATAGGGGCTTGGCTGCTTCTTTGGCCATGCTGGTGGTCGGTGGCCCTGTCATCGCGGGCAGACGGTGATTTCCCCGACATCAAGTTGCTGCTTCTCTTTGCTATTGGTGCCTTCTCAATGCGCAGCGCCGGCTGCATCTATAACGATATTATTGACCGCGATATCGATGCAAAGGTGGCACGGACGCAAGGACGGCCCCTGGCGAGCGGGCAGATCAGCCTTTCCTCCGCCATCCTCTGCGCAATGGCTCTGTTGCTTGTTGGACTTGCGGTTCTTCTTCAGTTCAATCCCTTCGCGATCGCTTTGGGTTTCGGTTCCGTCGGCATCGTTCTGATTTATCCATTCATGAAGCGAGTGACATTCTGGCCTCAGGCAGTGCTCGGCCTTGCATTCTCTTGGGGTGCTTTGATGGGCTGGGCCGCATATTTCGAATCTCTCGACCTTGCGCCGATCGTGCTCTATGCCGCCGCCATCGCTTGGACGATCGGCTACGACACCATCTACGCACATCAGGACAAGGAAGATGATCTTCTCATGGGCTTGAAGTCGACCGCGCTTCGGTTCGGGGGCAACACCTCGTCTTGGCTGAGCCTCTTTTATGGCGTAACCATCGGTGGATTGGCCTTTTGCGGCTGGGAGATTGGCGCAGGTGTGTGGTTCCTCATTGGACTTCTGGTTGCGGCTGCGCATCTTGCCTGGCAAGTCGTGACTTTGAATGTCGCCGATCCCCAGAACTGTCTAGATCGCTTTCGGAGCAATAACCTCTTCGGCGCTATCGTCTTCCTGGCCATCATTTTTGACACAATACCCGTTGCGCTGTCGTAAGCGAATGGGCAAGAGATGGCGATGGGCAGTGATTTCACGCGAGACTTTGATTTGCTTCGTGAAGCGGCTGCGAGCGCTTCCCGCCTCGCGCTGACCTTCTGGGGCCGTTCCCTTGCCAGCGAGCGCAAGGCGGATGGGTCTGCGGTCTCCGAAGCTGACAGGGCTGTTGATGCTCTCCTTGCGTCTACCTTGAGGAAAGCTCGGCCAGATTACGGCTGGCTTTCAGAAGAAAGCCCAGAGCCCTTCGATCGTCTTACGGCTCGCAGGGTTTTCATCGTTGATCCCATCGATGGAACCCGAAGCTTTCTCCGCGCGGGCGATGACTGGACTGTCGCGATTTCTGTTGCCGAAGATGGTGTCCCGGCAATTGCTGTCGTAACGAACCCGGTGCGGGCCGAGGTTTTTGAAGCTAGGGCGGGCGCCGGAGCATTTATGAATGGCCGCCGGATTTTTGCCAGCTCCCAAACCAGACTTTCTGGGGCCAGCTTTGCGGCCGGCAAATCTTTTTCGCATGGCAAACGCCCTTTACCGTGGCCGAACGCCGTTCCAATCGCTGCCAATTCCAGCCTCTATCGTCTCGCCCTTGTCGCTTCCGGAAAGGCAGATGCGAGCTTCTCCTTGAAGCCGAAATCGGAGTGGGATATCGCTGCCGGGGCTCTTCTGGTATCTGAGGCTGGGGGCAAGATCACCTCCCTTTCCGGAAAGCCGCTCAAATTCAACTCGGCTTCTGCGAAAGTGTCAGGGTTTGTAGCGGCCGCACCCGAATTGCACACAGTCCTAATCGACCACTTAAACAGCACGCCGGAACGACCTGGCGCGGAACATAGCATGAGGAGCTAAGAGATGAGCGAGATTGGCAATCGTCAGCTCCTGCACCTTGTATTTGGCGGCGAGTTGAAGTCTGTCGACGGCACTGAGTTCCGGGACGTTAATGCGCTAGAAATCGTGGGAATTTTCCCGAGCTACGCATCAGCTTATGACGCTTGGAAGGCCGCGTCGCAGCGAACCGTCGATAATGCTCTCATCCGTTATTTCATCGTGCATATGCACCGCCTGCTCGATCCTGCGACAGACCTGACCCTGGCGTCTGGCTCTCCAACCGCCCGGCACCGCTGATGAGTACGCCAGCTCCAAAAAAGCAGGCGAAAGGATTAGGCCGGCGGTTGCAGCGGTCCGAGCTTTTCCTGAACACGGCAGGCAAGCTCACTGCGCGGCACATCAGAACGGTGTTCGCAACCTCCACAGTCATCAGGGAACCCGCGGACACGGACTTCTACTTGGAAAGTCACCATCCCAGTATCGTGGCCATGTGGCACGGACAATTTCTCTTGATACCGCTGATCAAGCCGAAGAACATGCCCGTAAGCAACATGGTGGCCCGGCATGCCGATGGCGAAATGATCGGGCGCGCGCTTCTCCAGTTCGACATGGGCCTGATCAGGGGCGCCGGAGCGGGACAGTCCGGCAAGGATCGCGGTGGGGCGGGGGCGCTTCGAGCGGCGTTAAAAGCTTTGAAGGCGAACACCACTGTTGCGATGACCACAGATGTCCCCCCCGGCCCAGCGCGCATCGCTGGGATGGGGATTGTCACGCTTGCGCGTATGTCAGGGCGTCCGATTATCCCGGTCGCTGTCGCTACTGGCCGCTTTTTCACGCTGCCTACCTGGAGCCGCTTCACCGTGAACCTGCCGTTCACAAGAATGGCGATGGTGACGGGCGACCCCATCTACGTCCCGCGGAATGCGGATGAAGAAACGATGGAGCTGCTCCGCCAAAAGGTGGAACAGGGGATGAACGCCACAACCGCCCGGGCTTACGAGCTGGCGGGAAGTCATGCTTCCAAGGCTGCCCCGAAGGCTGAGAATGCCCTCCGGCGTTCAGGGTTTTTCCTCTCGGTGTATCGGGCAGCGACAGCGCTGGCGAGGCCAGCCGCAATCATGATATTGCGGCGCCGCGCTTCCCGCGGAAAAGAAATCCCCGAACGCCTCCCGGAGCGCCTCGGCGTTGCGAGCGCCAAGAGGCCAGAAGGCAAGCTGTTTTGGTTCCATGCGGCAAGCGTCGGAGAAACGAACGCCATACTCCCGCTTATCCACGAATTGAAGCGGCGTTTCCCTGCGCTGAATATCTTGCTGACAACGGTCACGGTGACTGCGGCCAGAATTGCAGCAGAGCGGTTACCGGGAGGCTCGATCCATCAATTTATGCCGCTCGACAGCCCGGGGTTTTGCCGCCGCTTTATGGAGCACTGGCATCCCGATCTGGGTGTTTTCACAGAATCTGAAATCTGGCCAAATCTCATTGTTGAGGCAAGCGACCGGAACGTGCCCCTTGTGCTGGTAAATGGGCGAATGTCGCAGCGGTCGTCGCAGCGTTGGGGCCGCCTAGGAAGCCTCAGCAAGCCGGTGTTTTCCCGGTTCGATCTTGTCCTCACGCAAAATTGGCGGTTCGCCAAACGCTTCACGGGCCTTGGCGCGCGAAAGACCGTTATTACCGGAAACCTGAAATACGATGCGCCTCCGCCGCCGATCGAGGAGGGCGCAGCCGAAGCAGTGCGGCGAGAGCTTGCCGGGCGCCCGGTTTTTCTTGCCGCGAGCACGCACCCAGGGGAAGATGAAGCAGCCGCCCAGGCGCATGAATTGCTGCAAGGCGAGCTGCCTTCTCTGCTGACCATTATTGTTCCAAGGCATCCCAGCCGCGGTGATGCGATTGCTTCCCTTCTTATTCAGCGCGGTTTGATGGTGGCGAGACGTTCCGCCGGGCAAGCCATCACTGAAGAAACCCAGATCTACTTGGCCGACACCCTCGGTGAACTGGGGCTGTTCTATAAGCTCGCTCCTGTGTCCTTTGTCGGAGGCTCGCTTGTCGCTCATGGCGGCCAAAATCCTATCGAAGCCATAAAGCTCAACTCTGCAATTCTAAGCGGGCCTCACACCTTCAACTTCAGCGAGACTTATTCAGTCCTGCAGCGCTACGGTGGATCCAAGCTTGTGACTGGACCGGAGGACCTAGCGGCTGCCGTGCGAATGCTTTTGGAAAACGCGGACGAGGCCGAAGCCATGCGGCAGCAAGCTAGGGCCGCGATCACCACCCTGTCCGGTGCCTTGGACAAGACTTTGGGGGCGCTGAAGCCTTATTTGCCGGAACCCCAGGCCGCGCCTTCCTCTTCCCCAATGATAACGGCCGAACATGCGGCTTGAGCCGCCTTCGTGGTGGTATCGCGGTAGCATTCCAGTTGCGGCTTGGAGCCTCCTGCCGGCTTCTGCCCTCTACGGGGCCATTGTCCGGTTGCGCTTTCGGATGGCTTCCCCTTATCGCAGCGAGCTTCCCGTCATCTGCGTGGGCAATTTCACTTTGGGAGGCGCTGGAAAAACACCAGTTGCCATCAAGCTTGCCTCACTCCTTCAAGATCGGGGGCGCAAACCAGCCTTCCTGACACGCGGCTATGGCGGAGCCGAGACCGGTCCATACCGAGTTAGTGGAGCCCGCGATGCTGCTGAGAAAGTGGGGGATGAAGCACTCCTACTGGCTGAGGCGGGGATAACGGTGGTGAGCCGCTATCGACCGGCCGGGGCGCTGCTCCTCGAAAAGCTTGAAGCAGACACGATCGTCATGGATGACGGCTTCCAGAATCCGTCGCTCGCGAAGAACTTCAGCTTGATCGTCGTGGATGCGGGTTCTGGCCTCGGTTGCGGACGTGTCTTCCCTTTGGGTCCTCTCCGCGCCCCCCTACGCTTTCAAATGGCGATGGCCGATGCCATCTTGTTTGTAGGGAATGGAGCGGAAGGATCGCTGCGAAGTTTCGAAAGAAGCCCCCCCTCATCCTGTCCTCCTCCCCGCGGGGAGAAGGGACGCTCGAACTCCCTCTCCCCTTGGGGAGAGGGCTGGCGTGAGGGCGTCTTGCAAATCTTCCGAGCCCGAATTGCGCCCGTCGTCACCGACGCGATGCGCGAAAGGCCGTACCTCGCCTTTTGCGGGATAGGCCATCCACAAAAGTTCTTCGGTACCCTTCAGGACGCAGGTATCGAGGTACAGCAAACAAGAAGCTTCCCCGATCATCACCCCTTCTCGGAAGAAGAGGCCAAATTATTGATCGCGGAAGCTCAGGCCCAGAATGCCGGACTTATAACGACGGGAAAGGATCATGTTCGCCTGAAAGGACATGCCGGAGCACGAGCAGAGCTTTACCGCCTAGCACTGCCGCTTCCAATAACAATCGAGTTCGCACAAGGTCATGAAAAAGCGCTTATGGGCGCAATACTTGCTCACATTTAACTATCAGGCCGAGGAAATTATAACAGCGGCGGAGGGCACGTTACACTTTACAAAGCAGGCTACTATATGTAGATTGTAGCCGAATTGGTTGGGGCGTGTCATGAGTGCGCCCATTCTGCAGCATGTGTGGGGCCAAAGTCGTGCAGCTGATCGCATTTGGGCGCAGGTCAGCGGGCTGGCGCCAAGCAAATCCGGCGAAAGACTGTTCGTGGTCCTTCAAGCTTTTATAGATGATAGCCGAAAGGGTGATTGGTTTGCTCTGGGAGGCTATATTGCTACGGCAAAGGCTTGGGCCGAATTTTCAAAAGAATGGGAAGAATTGCTAGCGGGCGGCTGGGGGCTTAGGGGAAAGAGCAGGAAGCCATATTTTAAAATGTCTCAAATGGCCGAGACTCCTGAGCGCATGAGCAGAGTTCCAGCGTTCTATCGGGTCATCGAGAATAATACCATCGCTGCCATCTGTTGCGCGGTAAACCTAAGCGACCTTCAGCGTGTAAGAGAACGTGTATTTATTCCCAATATTGGAATAGAATGGGGATACTATGCGAATGCTTATTTTTTCACTTTCAGATGTCTAATGGACATGTTTCATACGAACAGGCATCTCTATTCAAAATTCCTTCCTCTTAATGAAAAAATTGACTTTTACTTCGATCTTCAATCCGAAAGAAAAGTGATATTGTCTATATGGGACAAATACATGGAAGCCCGTGAGGATAATGTACGCGATTTTTACGGCGCCATGCCCCGGTTTGAGGACGACCTAGAGTTTCTTCCATTGCAGGCTGCTGATTTTTGGGCATGGTGGGGAAGGAAATTTAACTCTGAAGATAGATTAGAGGAGATGAAACGACTCGATTTTGGACAATGGAAGCCTCTACGAAAAGGATACCCTTTAATAAATATAGGTTATACCGAGGATGAGTTGGCTGAGAATATAAAAATTATACTAAGGGACGTTGCCGGAGATAAAAAAATGATTTGCGATGTTCGGTTTTATATAAATGGTGAACGTATCAATATTCCGTTAAATGACGCTTTCCTTTAGAGGTGTTCGCCGCAATCTTTTTTACAGCTTCGCCGAAATCCTTCGGTTCTTCCAGCGCGTCCACTTCATGCGCCATCTCCACGAAGCGCTTACGGCGCTCCGCGTTGGTCAGCTTAGGTTTTTTCTCCGCCTTCGGTTTTGGCTTTTTTGCGGGCGGTTTTGCCATACGGCCTCTCAGTGACGAGTTGTTTCGTAAGTAAGCCTCTTACCTGCGAACCCTTTCAAGGCAATTTCGGCCCTCATTACGTCATCTATGCCGAGCTTTTCGCGATTGGAATAGCGGAAATTGAATTCCACAAGATAGCGATGCAGATGCTTCTCGGCACATTGCTGATAAACGCCGGTCATGCCGCGCTTGAAGACGCTGAAGAAGCCCTCAACGGTGTTGGTATGGATAGTATAGGGCTTGCCGCTGGGGAACATGATGGCGTTGGTATAGCGCACATATTCATCGGCGCTGTGGGTCACGGTGGCGTGACGGGCGAACTCTTTGCCGAGCTTATTGTAGCTGGTGTGCTCATCAGTCATGATGGTGCTTTTAGGGTCGATATTCGCGCGGATAACCGGCAACAAATCCGCCATGCGGGTGCCTTCCACATGGAAGGTTCTGGCAGAGCCACCGCGCTCAACAAGGGTAAGCACGGTATTGCGAAAGCCGCCGCCCTGAGGGATTTTCTTCGGGGCACCTTCGATCTTGCCGAATTGAGTCTCGTCAATTTCAACGATCTGGCCAGCGCCGCCCATTGGGGCCAATGAGCCATCCTGCATTGCCGCGCGAATTCTATGGGTAAGAAACCAAGCGGTCTTCATGCTGCACCGGAGCATGCGCTGCACTTGGCGAGTCGAGACACCCTTCTTGCTGGCGCACATCAAGTGAATGATTTGCAGCCAGAGATGCAACGGCAAATGCGAGTCCTCGAAAATAGTGCCCATGCGCACAGTAAATTGTTTGCGGCATTCCTTGCAATTATAGAGGCCTTTGCGGGTGCTTTTGCCTTCGAGCTTTTTGGTTCGCTTCGGATCGCCATTCTTACAATGGTGGCAAACAGGTCCATTTGGCCAAAGGAGCGCTTCGATGTACGCGAAAGCGACGTCTTCGTTATGGAAGCGTTCTTCGTCAAGAATTGGATGGGCCATGGCGAAATCCCCCTATGGCCCCAAACCTATATCTAGTGGCTTACTTTGTCAAGTGTAACGTGCCCGCGGCGGAAGGTCAGCGAGCCCCGCGAAGGCGCTCCAAGTGGCGGCGCAGAGAAGCCTCGGCATTCAGATAAGGTTCTTGATACGCCACGCTCCAGTAGCGGAGATCCTCCAGCCGGATGGGCTCGCCCGTAACCGCACAACGCACATACGAGCCGTTCTTCAGAACTTGAAATTCACCGTCGAGATAACGGACTTTGGCTTCTTGCCCGAATGCAAAGGAGCGCTCGATACGATTCATACTATGCGTCCACGCTAGAGAAGGCTGCCTTGGCTGTCGTCGTCCTTGACGCCTGGAGGGGCGCGCCGTGCCGGGCTCTTCGCCCGGAACGAAGCCCCGTCCTGAGCCTCGGCTTCCGAATGCCGCGCTGAAACGTGACCATCGGCGAACTCGATGTCAAGCCGGACTGATCCCTCAAGCTCCGCTGCACGGCGTACCACGTGCAGGCCTTCACCTCTCACGAGGGCAAATCCGCGTTCCAGTACGCTGCGATGACTAAGCGTCCTTAGAAGCTGTGCCAGCGAACTGGCCTGAAGCGCTTTTTTCCTCAGGTTATTTTGCAGCCCTTGTTGGACTCGCATCGACAAAGAATAGAGGCGCTCACGCTGCCGCAACGCAGGAGCCGAAAGCAAACCAGGATTAAGCCGCGCCGAACGATCCCCAAGCCATTCGCGCCTTCTTGCGGCATTTTGCTCGAATGCCCGTCTTTTCGCCTCTTCACTGCGCGCTAAGTTTTCGCGAGCCCGTAGTAGCGGTGACAGAACGAGTCTTGGCGTCAGCCGCGCAGCGCACCGATCGAAGCGGCCACGGGAGCGTTCACTAAAATGGCGAAGCGATTGCGCGAGCCGCGCGGCAATGGCATCGACCCGCTGGCGAGGGAGCGCCAGCAAAGCATGCGGCCGCGGTAGTCCACGCTCCGCTCCCCGGAACTCAGCCCTTACCCTCTCGAGGTGCCGCCGGACACAGCGCCTCACGCGATCGGTGCATTCCGAAAGGCGTAACAGGAGATCCGAATGTTTGGGCACGGCCCATTCCGCGGCTTTGGTGGGCGTCGGCGCGCGGGCATCGGCAACGAGATCGATAAGAGTCCAATCGGTTTCGTGTCCCACAGCAGAGATAAGCGGGATCATGCTCTCTGCCACAGCCCGCACGACTGCCTCTTCGTTAAAGCCCCATAAATCTTCGAGGCTCCCGCCGCCTCGCGCCACTATCAGCAACTCGGGCCGGGGCAAAGAGCTCGCTACTTCGATTGCATTGAAGCCCCGGATAGCTGCCGCAACCTCCATAGCACAGGTTTCGCCCTGCACGCGCGTGGGCCAGACGATGACATGCGTGGGACAGCGTTCTTCGAAGCCGTGCAGCATATCGCGAATAACGGCACCAGTGGGAGAGGTCACAATGCCGACAACAGCCGGCCAGAATGGCAAGGGGCGCTTGCGCGCGGCATCGAACAGTCCCTCGCCCCCCAGCCTTTTCTTGCGCTCCTCCAACAGCGCCATAAGCGCCCCGTCGCCCGCGGGCTCCAGCTGCTCAATCACGATCTGATAGCTGGATTTACCGGGGAAAGTGGTCACACGGCCGGTTACAATGACTTCAAGCCCTTCTTCAGGCTTGAATCTCAGGCCCACAAGAGTGCTTCGCCATATTACAGCGTCGATGCGGGCGCGATCATCCTTCAATGTGAGATAAGCATGCCCCGAAGAGTGCGGCCCGCGATAGCCCGAGACTTCGCCGCGCAGCCGCACAAGGCCAAACGCATCCTCTACCGTCCGCTTGATCGCCGACGACAGCTCGGACACGGTGAATTCTGCGATATTGGAAAGCGGCGCCGCCTGCATCCTAGCTAACATGACCCTGCCGCCCTCTTATGTCCATATTGGACAGCATGGCGCGATTCGTGTGGCGGCGGGAGACGAATGGGATTTGTGCAACCCTTACGACGAGTTGCGGGGGGCGCATTTCGGCTTCTTCTAAGCGGAACTCGCCTAGAACCAGAAGCCGGTCCAATGATAGCGGGGTGCCGAAGTAGGCGCAGCGAAGCCACAAGGTCCTTCAAATACCGGAATATTAAGGGGCGGCGCCGCAGGTTTCTTAAGCTGCATCAGCCTGGATATGCGGCTTGATGTCTTCGGATGTGTTCGAAGTACCGACGGCAACGGAATGCGACGGCCCGGCATTGTGAAATCCTCCCAAAAGCGCCCCTGATAGCGCTCAAGTTTTGTCAGCGCGGAAGCAAGGCCTTCGGGATCGCCCGTCAAAATGGCTCCGCCTAAGTCCGCCTCATATTCGCGCGACCTGGATAGCGCGAGTTGTAACAGGCTCGATAAGGTAGGGGCGAAATAGAGAAGCCCGATAGCCGCCCAGGGTACCGGCGTATGTATGATGAACCATGCAGGTACGCTGATGAAGAACAGGAACATGGCAAAAAACCACATCGTGCGGGTAAGGCGGCTCAAAATATCGGCAAGGCTCATGACCCAGATGTCGTTATTGCGAACATGCGTAATCTCATGGGCAAGCACTCCCGCAAGCTCCCGCTGCGTGAGGGTTTCCAAGAGCCCGGAAGTGACGCCGATAAGACAGCGGGCGCGGGTTCCGATGGCGAATGCGTTAAGCGTGGCACTTGGAATGATGTAAACCTTGGGCGTAGCGCTCAATCCCGCCCTTAGGGATAGGGCATGCACGATGGCCAGCAGGTTAGCAGCCGCGATAGGGTCGACTGGACGCGCCTTGAACATCCGCATGATTGCGTCGGGCCCCACGCTCGGGCCCGCGATGGAAAAGAAGCCAACGAGGATCACCGCCCAGATAATGCCCTCTCTGCCTAGGAGAACGTGGGCCGAGACGGCAGTGATCAATCCAATCCCGCCAATGAGAGCCACGGACTGGAACAAGTTGCGGGCTTCTGCGCGCTGCCTCTGCTGCTCGTCAAGAATGGCCATAAAGCCTGCTCCCTGCACTGAGGTGATTATGAATCATGCGTTGAGCTTTTGCTACAGCTTGAACGGTGCTGCCGGTCGCCAGCGCCTGACACGGCCGCCAACTCGCCGAAGAAGTATGCTACCTGCGTCCGGGGCCGCGCCGGCCTCCCGTGGGGGCTTTTAGGCCGTGGAAATCAGGGCGCAAGATCGAGTTCCGGATAGTGCCGGAATATGCCGTTCTCATTGAAAGGAATGCGCCGGTCCGAGGCCAGATAGGAGGAAATCGGCGGCAGCGCCGCCACCGCATTATGCAATGCGACCGTTTTCGGAAGCTTCTGCTCAAGCTTCGCCATGGCATTCGGGAACGCATACCGCAGCCCGGACACCACCTGGAAAAGGGATAGATCTGGGTAAGTCAGCCTGTTGCCTATGAGGTAACTATGGCCCTCATTGTGGAGTATGCGTTCGAAGTAGAGGAGAAACTTAGGCGCCCTGTTCTTCAAGAAGTCCTCTGCTCGCCGCTTAGCTTCCTCGCGCTGTTCTTCATAATAGAGGCTGCTCGCAATCGGGTGGTGCGTATCGTGAACTTCCTGAACGAGATCGGCGATGGTCAATTGCAGCTGATTGGCCCAGAGACGCCCGTCCTCGTCCCTGGGCGCCAGGTCGTGATGCGCTCCGAGATACATGAGGATATTGGCAGTTTGTCCTATGAGAAGGTCGCCCGCCTTTAGGAAGGGGGGCGCGAATGAGGGCCTTTTCACATGCCTGCCATTGAGAAGGCGGAGAATGCCGCTGGCATTGCCGTCTCCTTCCGCTCTTGCAACATCTTTATAGTCCGCCCCGGCCGCCTCTAGCGCAAGCCGGACGAATTCGCCCCGTCCCTGAATGCTGGGCCAATAGTAAAGCTCGTAGGTCATGGCAGCGGCTCCGATTTCCTCGGAAAGTCATGCGGCTTTGGCTGCGGGCACTTGTTTGATGTTGGCCTGCTTTCCGAGATGTTTTCGCCCATCACCATGTTTAATGGGCAATGTAGCGATTTTGTTTGCGAAGTTTGCGATACTGCCTGCAAATTTCACGCACAAATCACCACTCTCCGGTAGCCGCGATTGGTTAGAGGAATATCCCGTCCGGCTTGCTAAGTTTTGTGGGTAGGGCAGCCATGTATTCGCAGCACCTTCAGTACCTTCCGGTTCACTGGGCGGTTTATGCCTTATTCTTCTTTGCGCTCGCGCTCCTCGCGATCTTCATTCAGATCGGTCTCATTAGATACGTCTATGCGCGCCTCGGCATCAGCTCCGGAACGGCGATGCTTCTGCTTCTGGCTAGCCTTCTTGGCGGCTACATAAACATTCCGGTTTGGCATCTACCAGGTGAAACTGTGGTCCTACGGGAGCATGTCGATTTCTTCGGTTTTGAATATGTCATTCCGGAAGAAGTGGATTGGCCGGGCACCTGGATAGCGATTAATGTGGGAGGGGCTGTGATTCCTATCCTGCTTTCGCTCTATCTGCTTGTAACGAAGCGCATCTGGATTTCCGGCATTCTCGCCACGGCCGCCGTCGCCGCCGTCTGCTATGCCGTAGCCACGCCTGTGCGGGGGGCGGGAATTGTCATTCCTGTTTTCATTCCTCCGCTTGCCGCTTGCGGCATCTCCTGCATACTAGCTTGGAAGCAGGCACCTGCCGTTGCTTATGTAAGCGGAAGTCTTGGGACCTTGATCGGGGCCGATCTTCTCAATCTTGGCAATATTCAAGAGCTCGGTACGCCAATCGCATCCATTGGCGGTGCCGGGACATTCGATGGTATATTTGTGACCGGCATTTTTGCTGTCGTTCTCGCGAGCCTGATTGGTGCGCTGGCTGAACGAGCAGGAGCGCATGAGGCGGCGTAGCCAGGTCTCAGCACTTCCTAGTCCTGCTGCGTAAGCGGCCGCCGCACGCCCCACTCCGAAAGAACCGCTTGGATATCCGCCGTCACGAAATGCCGGGCGCTTTCCTGATCGTAGCCTTCTTCAAGCAACGCATCATAATCGGTTAGAACATGCCGGACAAAGGCCACGATCGAAAGCCAAGCGGCTGTTTCCGGCGAAGCGGGCTGCAAACCACGGCTATCGGCGGCATGATCCGCGATGGCACCCGCCTCGAACGGCGGAATGTCCGGCGCTATCCGTAGAATGGCTTCTTCGATATCGCTGCGTTTGGTCACCCAAACGGCCTCACAACAAGTCTAGTGGGTCCGATTCCGTCTTTTGCGTCCACTTGCAGCATGACCGAGAGCAAATGCCAGAATCAAAGGACCAATAGCTAACCATATGATTCTAGCGGAGCTTTTTAATTTGACATTTGAGCACGAACTCGCGGCAGGTGGGACTCAAATGTCAAATTCGTTCCACTAGCAGCCCTGGAAGCCTAGCATGGACTTTCAACTGTGGCAAAGTCTACCCTTCACAGAAATGACATGCGACTGTAGTATCCGAACTCGTATTGCAGAGCGACGTCGTGCGAGCGTGGCCCCCAACTTAACGGAAGCCGTTGAGGAAAGGTTGACGTGACGGCATTGACAGCAACCGCAGGATCTCCGCCGGACAGCTTTCCGGCACTTGTGCTCAACGCGGACTTCCAGCCGCTGAGCTATTACCCCCTATCTCTTTGGAACTGGCAGGAAACGATCAAGGCCGTTTTCCTTGAGCGGGTCAATATCGTGTCCTTCTATGACCGTGTCGTTCGAAGCCCAAGCTTCGAGATGAAGCTTCCGAGCGTGGTCTCTTTGAAAACCTTCGTAAAGCCTGCGCTGTACCCGGCGTTCACGCGTTTCAATGTGTTTTTGCGGGACAGGTTTCAGTGTCAATATTGCGGGTCACCCTATGACCTGACGTTCGATCACGTTATTCCACGCTCGCGGGGAGGTATGACCCGGTGGGACAATGTGGCGACTGCATGCGCGCCCTGCAATCTCCGGAAAGGGGGTAAATTGCCGGCTAAGGCAAGAATGTTCCCGGCCCACAAGCCCTACCGGCCAACTGTCCATGAGCTCCATCGCAATGGACGTTTTTTCCCGCCCAACTATCTCCATGAAAGCTGGCTCGATTATCTGTACTGGGATACCGAGTTGGAGCCATAACCTGCGGACTCGCTTGGGAGCCTATGTTGCTGATGGCCCAGCTAATTGCAATCTTGGTGTAGAGCACAACCGCCGGCTAGGCAGCAGGCTAGAGACTCAGCGCGAGAAGCATCAAATATCGTGATGTAATCATCTTCCCGGTTGCACTCTATTACAAGATTTTATAATACAATTTTATCTTTTGGCTTATACTTCGCCGTGGCATTATGCCTAAGTTGCATGGAATTTTAACGTCCTTTTGAATTAATCTCCGCCTTGCGTCAAAAACGCATAAACTTTCCATTGCATAGGTAAGATTTATAACTACATCTCTGTCTTCAGTGAGCTTGAAGTCAATTGTGCTCACCGGAACGCTTATCCCTCCTTGTGTGTTCAAAAATCTAAGAATTCACAAATTCTGAGAGTGTCGAAGGTCATGATTGTGCGGGCCTTGACCCTCTCGGCACAGATGGAGATCTGGAATTCCGCATGTCAGCCGGGAAAAAAGAGGACGCCGGCAAATCGGCCGAACGCATGAGCACAAAATCTGCATCAGCTCCAGCGCCTTCGGTGGCCGAGGTGCAGCCTGGTGGCCAAGGACGCGTGAAGGACCCCTCAAGGGATCGGCGTCTTGCTCAGAACAGGGCAGGCCCGACGGGCCAAGGCAGGGTAAAAGACAAAGCTCATGATCGCAGATTAGCCCAGAACCGCCCAGGCCCCACCGGCCAGGGCAAGGTAAAAAATCCAAGGAAGGACAGGCGGCTGTCCGCGAACCGGGAAGGACCGACCGGCCAGGGCCGCGTCAAGGACCCGAAGAACGATCGGCGGCTGTCCGAGAATCGCCCGGGACCGACAGGACAAGGCCGCGTAAAAAATCCAGCCCGCGACAAGCGGCTGCGGGACAATCGCCCCGCCTAGCGAGTTCCGCGCACCTTGGGGGAAACCGCTGCATCACCTGCGGTCTAGCTTGCAAAGACACGAAGCTTGCCGCAAGCTGAACTTCGTTACGAATTTACGATGCGATAAAGGAACGGTTTCTTAGCTCCGTTGTTAAGCGGGGTTGGAAAGACGCGACTAGCTTCTCAGGCGGGCCAGATCTATAAGATGCCGATGACAGAAAAGATGCAATCCGATCAGCTCGCCAGCGAAAATACGTCGCACGCCTTAGAGGATGACAGGCTTGCGGCAATGATCTCTGCATATCTTGACGGTGAACTTACAGGCACCGACCTGGAGGAGTTCGAGGCTCTCCTTCGAAGTGACGACGCCCTCGCCAGAGAAATCGAGGATTTGAGAAGGATTGAGCGAGAGCTAAGCAAGCTCGGTTCGGATATCCTCTCTGAGCCCATCCCCAACTCTTTGTTAGAGCCGCTCTCCCGCTTTGCCCGGGACTAATTCTCAGGCGCCGCCGGGGACATCGCTTCGGCGTTTGTCTTTATAACCCGAATCCCCTCTTTCATTGGAAACGTGAGAACTGCTCGGGTTCCTTGTCCGTTCTGGTCGTAGTTGATGGTACCGTCTAGCTTGTCCGCCATTCCTGCCATTATACGTTGGCCGAGCCCTCGGCGAACGTTGGCAGGCCCTTCCTGGCCGCCAGTTCCGTCATCCTCGACTGTGAGCTGCACCTGCGGGCCAGCAGCACGAAGGGTGACCCGGACCGGCCCGTGGCCATCGGGATAGGCGTGTTTGACGGCGTTAAGAATAAGTTCCGTCGCGACAATACCCACAGCAACGGCAGTATCCGGCCCTGCCTGAATGGCGTCCGATGAAAAGCTGATCGGCGACTCGTCTCCGCCTGCGGCTACGTCCTTCAAATCATGAAGGAGGCTTGCGAGGTAGTCCGCGAGAGAGACCCATCTCACATCAAGGGAGTTGTAAAGCGAGCGGTGAACCCTAGCGACGGCAAGAACCCTCCCGTTGGCCTCCTTTAACGCGGCCTTTACATCGGCATTTCCTGATAAATCAGCTTGAAAATGGAGCAAGGACGCGATCAGCTGCAGGCTGTTACTCACTCTGTGGCTGACCTCCCGCAGAAGCAGCGCACGCTCCTCCGCCAACGCCTTGAACTGGTCGCGAGCGGCGCGAACTTCGGCCTCTGCCTTCTCTTTGTCGCGCTTGATCGCCGTTGCGAACATCGCGTTCGTGACGGCGTTTTCGAGGAGAAGCAGAAACTCACCGTGGAGATCCTTAACCACATAGTCGGCGGCCCCAGCCTTTAGCGCCGCAACAGCCACGCGGCTATCCTGACTGCCGGTGAGGTAAACGACGGGAGATGCACCCTGCCGAGTTAACGTGCTCAGGACTGTCAGACCATCGTGTTCAGGAAGTACATGATCGAGGACGATGACATCGATGTCTCCGTTAAGGCCGGCGGCGATTCCCTCCTTTGCGCTGCTGGCTACCGCGACATCAAAATCCGAGCGCTCGAGGTGCTTCGATACAAGCCTGCAAAAGCCCTCGTCGTCGTCTATTATTAAGATACGGGGTTTTCGGTTGCTATGCATTGACAGGGTCCGGCACCTTGATCACCGAAAAGAACAGTCCAAGCTGCCGGATCGCCATCGCGAACTGGTCGGGGTCAACAGGCTTGGTAATGTAGACGTTGCATCCAAGATCGTAGCAACGTTTAACCTCCGCCTCATCATCCGCGGTCGTCAAGACAATCACTGGTATCAACTTCAGATGGCCGTGGTTCTTGAGATATTCAAGAATTTCGGTCCCTGATGCATCAGGAAGGTTGAGATCGAGCAGTACAAGCGTGGGGGTTGCGTCTGCAGGCAGTTTCTTGAGCGTCTCAAAATAGCTCTTCGAGGAAGCATAATCCGCGAAGTGGATAAGCTCGTTTGTCACGCCGGCTCTTCGTATATTCCGCTCAATAAGCTTGGCGTGGCCTGGATCATCTTCGATCATAACGATCGTTACAGGCCTATTCATGGCTCTCTCCGATCCCGATGCGCCATCGATCTTGGAAGTGTCAACTTGAAAATGCTGCCGCGGCCTAACTCCGATTCGACTGCTATAGTTCCACCAAGCCTCCTGACGAGTGCCGAAACAAAAGCGAGCCCCATTCCCTCGCCCGGAACATCTTGAGGCCCTGCCCTGCGAAAGAGCTCAAAGATGCGCTGGTGATCCTTCGGATCAATTCCGCGCCCATTGTCAGAGACAGTGTAGATAACTTCGTTCCCGCTTACTTTTCCTGTCACAGTGACCTTTCCCCCGCCTTCCGGCTTTAGAAATTTGATGGCGTTCTCGATGAGGTTTGCGAATATTTGTTCGAGTGCCATCCTGTCGGTAACGATTGACGGCAGCAAACCAGCCTCCACAGTCACGCCCTTTGCCCGAATCTGGTGTTCAATCCCGTCGAAGAGGCCTTGAACAAGCGCTTGTGTATCAACGTGTTCCGTGCTGAGCGGCCGGCTGCCTTCCCGGGAAATGCTTAAAATTGCTGTGATAAGCCTGTCCATTCTCCCTATCGAGCTGCGGATGAACCCGATTGACTCATCGAAGTCACTGCGGAAATGCGCGGGAAAACTCTGGCCTTCGGCGCCTTTGAAGAGCTCGTCCCGGAGATTTTCGAGCTCCGCGGTAAAGCCCATGATATTGACGAGAGGCGAGCGTAAATCGTGGCTTACGATATAGGCGAAACGCTGAATTTCTTGATTGGCTCTTGTAAGAGCGGCGGTTCTTTGAGCAACAGTGGCCTCGAGCTCGAAATTGGCTTTTGCCAATGCTTGCTGAGCCTCCTCGGTGGCAGCATTTGACCTTAGCAGCAGGGAAAGAGAAAGAAATGAGAATGTCAAAATCAGCGCAGCGCCGATTGCATCGATGCCCGCCTTGATTTTCTCCAGGAGTTTGGTCTTAGCTTCTTCGGCTTGAATAGCTGAACGCCCATCATCCTGGATTTGGCGAACGCGGCTTTCAATTTCGGCTGTGAGCTTGCGGCCGAATCCATCCTTGAGCCTTTCGACAGCGCTCTCTTTCTGACCAACCTTCATAAGGTTGATAGTTTGCCGCATCTCCTCAAGCTTCTCGCTCAAAGGCTCGATGATGGCAGCAGCGGCTTGGGCAGTGCTTTTGCTTGGGGCCTTCGTTGCCAGCTCTTGTGCTAAAGGTACAAGCTGCGGGCTCGCCTGATTGTACGGATCAAGGAATTCCGGGCTTCCTGCAATGAGATAACCGCGCTGGCTGCTCTCCGCGGTCCTTAGCGTCTCCATGAATTCCGTGAGCTCTGTGCTGAACTTGTTCAGCTGGTCTTCCCTCTGAGCATCACCGAGTACGCGCTGGGTTAGCCAGAAGGAGAAGGCCGTCAGGAATATTAGGATCGCGGCCGCGGCAGCGACCAGCATTGTTTCCCGCGGCTTTCGCTTCATAAGGGAGGGCAAATTGCCGGGAAAACGGTCGGGTTTCACGCTACTACGGGATGAAATGGGAGGATCTGCAATGGAAATTCGAATTCGTGTATAAAGTCAACACTAAGAGACCTTGAAATGCTTAATGACAACCACGTAAAAACTTCGGATTCTAATGTTCAAGGGCAGTTCTGCTTCAGCTTACATGTTCAGGCGTGGCATTCTCTCCATTCGTAAATTCTTCCAATCTCTGGCGTGCGCGGCTAAGCCGGCTTTTTACAGTTCCGACCGGGCAGTTGCATACCGCCGCAGCCTCCTCATAGGACAGTCCCTCCGCGGCGATCAAGATGATGGCCTCACGCTGTTCAGGCACGAGCCTGCCCAAGCCCTTCAGGACGTCCGTGAACTCGATATATTTTTCTTGTGTGGCCCGCATTTCGAGGTAGCCCGGGTCAACTTCATCGAGGGGAGCCGTCTGGTGATATTTTTTGTAACGGATATCGTTGTAGAAGCTGTTGCGAAGGATGGTGAAGAGCCAGGCACGCAAGTTCGTACCCATCTGGAACTTATCCAGATTCGACAAGGCTTTAACTAGCGTGTCCTGTACCAGATCGTCGGATTGCTGGGCGCTCTGCGTGAGCGAAAGAGCAAAAGCTCGCAAGTTCGGAATCCAGCGGACGAGCTCATCTCGAAGGGTTTGCTCCGTCGACATTACTTAGGCTCCTGCTTGTTGATTTTGTCGAGGAGACGGAGCCAGCTCTCGGGAAAAGGCTCCTTCAAGACATGTTGATAGAAGTCAACCACTCCGGCAGTGAAACGGGCATCATCCGACGGCGGTGAAACGGCTGTTTCTGGCTTCTTGTTGCGTAAAATATTGACTTCGTTCGTATTCTCTACCAAAGAGGCCATCTGGGAGCCAGCGCCCTGGTTGGCCGTTTGGGCCACTGGGGTTTCACGCCCTTTGGGGACGGGGAGATCGTGTTTCTCCTCGCCTTCATCACATTCGTTCATCAATATAGTCCTTGTTCTCTGGAGATTCGGCGGAGCGCCGTACAGGGAGGGGGTATTTCATAAATCGATATCCACTTGGAACACCTCCGCAGTGAGTTTGTTGCAAAGTGAATGTCTGTGTCTCGGCTATAGTTTGGGTTAACCAATGATGTCCGTCTCTCAATCGATCGCACCGCATCTTCCATCGCTGCGCCGTTTCGCAAGGGCCCTTTCGGGCTCGCAGGAGAGTGGGGACGCCTATGTCGTGGCGCTGCTGGAAGCCCTTGTCGAGAACCCATCGATGTTTCCAGAGGACCTCGATCCAAAGATCGCCCTTTACCAAATCTTTCTCAAGATATGGAACTCGTTGGACACGAATGCATTTCCGAGCTTCCGCTTGGAGCAGTCTGAGGCAATGCGCGGCCTTCAGATGCTGACACCCAAGCCGCGCCAAGCCTTTCTGCTTCTGTCTGTGGAAGGCTTTGATGCGAAAGCCATTGCGGAGATACTAGACACCGATGAGGCTGACGTCGCATCGCTTGTAGCCGCGGCCGATCACGAAATTGCAAGTCAATTGGAGCCCGCGGACATCCTCATTATCGAAGATGAGCCGCTGACAGCCTCGCACTTGGAGCACCTCGTTGAGGGCTCGGGGCACCACGTCACCGGCATCGCCAGGACACATCAGGATGCGCTGAAGCTTGCTCATGAGAAGAAGCCGGAGTTGATCCTTTCGGACATCCAGCTTGCCGACGGAAGCTCAGGTGTAGAAGCCGTCAACGAAATCCTCGGCGAACTTGAGGTGCCTGTCATCTTCATAACGGGGCATCCCGAAATGCTCCTGACGGGGGCAAAGCCCGAGCCCACTTTTTTGATCGCCAAGCCGTTCAATGCCGAAACAGTCAAAGCCGTGATCGGGCAGGCGCTTTTCTTTGAAGTCAGGTCGAGGAGGAAAGGGCCACCCGACCGTCCGGAGAGGCGTTCTTCGCTCTAAGGTTGCAACCAACGGATCCTGAGCAGCTCTTTTTTTAACTAGCTGCGGCAAGCTTCTCCGAGCGCTTGCGCTCATTTGAGTCGAGATAGCGCTTGCGCAGCCGGATCGACTTCGGCGTGACCTCAACTAACTCGTCGTCCTGAATATAGGCGAGCGCCTTTTCCAGGAGCATCCTCATCGGCGGCGTCAAGCGTACCGCCTCGTCCTTGCTCGTCGTGCGGATATTGGTGAGTTGCTTGCCCTTCAGCACGTTCACTTCAAGATCGTTACTGCGCGTGTGCTCGCCGACAATCATCCCGGGATAAACCCTTGTCTGCGGCTCGATCATCATTGGCCCCCGGTCTTCCAGGTTCCAAAGGGCATAGGCCACCGCTTCGCCTGTGCTATTGGAGATCAGAACGCCATTGCGCCGGCCAGATATTTCTCCCTTGAACGGGGCATAGCCATGGAAGAGGCGATTCATGATCCCCGTGCCGCGCGTATCGGTAAGAAGCTCGCCCTGATAGCCAATCAGCCCGCGCGTCGGCACCCGGAAGATCAGCCTCTGGCGTCCGCCGCCCGAAGGGCGCATTTCAATGAGATCTCCCCGGCGTTCGGAAAGCTTCGAGACAACCGCCCCGGAATGCTCCTCGTCCACATCGATGATCACTTCCTCGATCGGCTCAAGCCGCTGTCCGGTCTTCGGGTCAGTTTCGAAAACAACGCGCGGACGGGACACGGTTAGTTCAAACCCCTCACGCCGCATCGTCTCGATCAGGATCCCGAGCTGCAATTCGCCACGCCCCGAGACCTCATAGCTATCGCTGTCCCGCGTCTCGGAGATCCGCAGAGCCACGTTGCCCTCGGCCTCGCGGAACAGCCGGTCGCGGATCACGCGGCTTTGTACCTTGTCGCCCTCTTGCCCCGCGAAAGGGCCATCATTGATGCGAAACGTCATCGTCAGCGTTGGAGGGTCAATCGGCTGAGCAGGAAGCGCCTCTGAGACTTGCGGGTCGCAAATCGTATCTGCCACCGTTGCTTTCGATAGGCCGGCGATAGCCACGATATCCCCAGCTACCGCCTCCTCGACTGGCTGACGCTCAAGGCCGCGAAAAGCCAGAACTTTAGAAATACGCCCTTGCTCAACGAGCTTGCCGTCGCGGCTGAGAACTTTGACAGCCATGTTGGGCCTGACGGTACCATTCGAGATGCGCCCGGTCAGAATCCGCCCCAAAAATGGATCGGCCTCTATGGTGGTCGCGAGCATCCTGAAGGGACCATCACCGACCTGCGGTGGCGCGACATGCTTTAGAACCAGATCAAAAAGCGGCGCCATGCCCGCTTTGGGCCCCGCTGGATCCAGAGACATCCACCCTTGCTTGGCAGACCCGTAAAGGATCGGGAAATCCAGCTGTTCGGCAGTTGCGTCAAGATTTGCGAACAGGTCGAAAACCTCGTTTACCGCTTCTGCGTGCCGCTCATCAGGCTTGTCGATTTTATTGATTGCAACGATTGGCCTGAGCCCGATCTTCAGTGCCTTCGACACCACGAACTTTGTTTGCGGCATCGGCCCTTCGGACGCGTCAACAAGCACGATCGCCCCGTCCACCATATTGAGGATGCGTTCAACCTCGCCGCCGAAATCTGCGTGGCCCGGTGTGTCGACAATATTGATCCGCGTGTCTCTCCACTGGATCGATGTAACCTTGGCCAGGATGGTGATGCCACGCTCGCGCTCAAGATCATTCGAGTCCATGGCGCGTTCGGCCACGCGCTGATTCTCGCGAAAAGAACCAGACTGCTTCAGAAGCACGTCAATGAGCGTCGTCTTGCCATGATCGACGTGAGCAATAATCGCTATGTTGCGCAAGTTCATGCCGAGCCGCGCCTTTTTCCCAGTTCATGTTGCAATGCAAAAGCCTACGACACATGTGAGGCATCATCGTGCACGCGTCAATGGGAATGAATTGTTTTCGGGCTTAGAGAAGGCGAGGCGGCGTCCAATGACGCAGCCTCGCGGTCAGCTGCTAACTCAAATGTTTATGCCGCGACAGCGCGCTTGTTTTCAGGCTTCTCAACCACCTGTCCGCCATTTTTCCCAGGTGTCAGCAAATCGGCCACAATGACGGTCAAAGCTACTGACAACCCGATGTAAATTGGGACGAAAATTAGAGCGGTCATGTTTTTAATCCTTTCGAATTGTGCACTGCAACAATATAGCACATAGCAATAAAGTTGGTATACAATATACCACAGCCCACCTATGCACTGGAAGCATGGCCTTGAGCCAGCCACACTCACCCAATTCGCAGCAAGAGACATGCCACAGGATTGTGACAGCGCTGATCGCAGGGGCTGCTTAGTCGACGCCGGCGGTCGCCTCTGTATCGGTGATCTCCGGGAAGACGGGGTAGACGCCCGCGACGCGGCCCATTTGCTTGGTCAGAGCGAGCACGGTATCGATCGTGGGGGTTTCCAGATCAACGAGACGCCCCAACTCCTGGACCACGGTCAAGAGCGCATCGAGCTCGATCGGCCGTCCCTTGTCCAAGTCCTGAAGCATCGAAGTGCGATGCGCACCCACCGACGCGGCGCCATTGATTCGCCGCTCTATATCCACCCGGAAGTGCACGCCGAGCCTCCTGCCGATCTTCTCGGCCTCATGCATCATGCTGTGCGCGACTGCCCTCGTGCCGGGGTCGGTAGCAACGACGTCCAATGTGCCTTTGGTGAGTGCCGAAATTGGGTTGAAGCAGAGATTGCCCCAAAGCTTCAGCCAGACGTCATTACGGATTTCAGGATATATTTTTGCTTTGAGCCCACCGGCATCCAGTACTTGAGCGAGCTTCGTAACCCGCTCTGTCACTTGCCTTGTAGGCTCACCCAGCCCGAAACGGTCGCCATAGATGTGACGGATCACGCCCGGCGATACGATCTCGGTCGCTGGGTAGACTGTGCATCCGACGGCGCGCTCAGGACCTATCGAGCGCCATTGCCGGCCACATGGATCAACGCTTTCGAGTTGCAGATTCTTATATTGACCTTCGAACCCATAAAAATACCATCAGGGAATGCCATTCTGCGCCGTGACTACCGCTGTCTCTGGTCCGAGCAGTGGTAGCAATTGCGCAGTAGCTTCCCACGCCTGGTGAGATTTCAGCGCGACAATGACATAGTCTTGAGGGCCAAGCTCCTTGCGGTCCGACGTAGCTGGAAATCGCGCGGTCCGCTCTTTGCCCCCGATTAGCAGCTTAAGTCCCTGCTCACGGATTGCGGCAAGGTGGGCCCCCCCGAGCGACCAGCGAGATGTCTGCACCGCTCTCTTTCAGGCAGACCGCCATGTAGCCGCCAATGGCACCCGCTCCGAAAATACAAATCTTCACGCGCAAGCCCTCCGGGAAGTATCGAATTAATCTATAGGTTAGGTAATGAGTAACGACCTTGCAATTAAAGAAGCTTAAACGAGTTCGTAACTAAAACTAAGTCTATACTTTGTGCTAATCTGAATAGGTTATCTCTTGCACAAGAGATACAACCTTTTGCGGCCAGAACGCGAGGTCTAGAAGAGAGGTTAGGTGCTGGAGCTAATACTGCCGCGTTATTTCGCTCGGCATTAGGTTCTTACTTTGGCGGCAGCGGGATAAAGTCTATCTCGTCACCAGGCACGATATCGAACCGTTTTTGTGCCCAATCTTCCTTTGCCTGCTCGATACGCTCCCTCGATGACGAAACAAAGTTCCACCAGATATGACGGGGTCCATCCATGGGATCGCCGCCGAGGAAAAGGAGCCTGCTATTGGTGAGCGCGCTGACGGTGATTTCATCGCCGGGACGGAACACGAGAAGCCGGCCGGATTCGAAGGTGTCTCCGGCGATATCAACGCTGCCGCTCGCCACGTAAATTCCGCGCTCTTCGTATGCAGCAGTCAGCGGCACTTTTGCTCCGGCAGTAAGCTCCACATCCGCATAGAACATTCCGGAGAAGGTTTGGACCGAAGACGTCTGCCCGAACAGCGAGCCCGCTATGATGCGGACGCGCTTACCCTCCGCCTCAATCATCGGCAAAGTATCGCCGCGATGATGGAAGAAATCGGGCTGAGCCTCTTCGGCTCCTTTCGGCAGCGCCACCCAAGCTTTGAATGCCGAACATTTCCCGGTCAGGTTGCGCTTTCCACTCCGCTGCCGTTCTCTCGGAGTGGACGATGCCCTTGCCCGCCGTCATCCAGTTCACGTCGGCTGTCGCGGTGCATGATCCTCCCGTCGAACAGATACGTTACAGTCGCAAGGCCGATATGGGGATGCGGCCGGACGTCGATCCCTTCGCCTAACGGGAATTGGACGGGGCCCATTTGATCGAAGAAGATGAAGGGGCCAACCATTTGACGCTGCGCAGACGGAAGAGCGCGCCTGACGTTGAAGCCGCCCAAGTCCCGCACGCGGGGCACGATGACGATTTCGAGAGCGGCACAAGACCTCCGGTCGCCGGGAACGGGATCGTTTGTAGGTAGCCAACTCACTGCGCCGCTCCGGTCAATGCACTTCGAGTGTAACTTTAGCACATTTGCGAGGCGGCGGTGTCAACGAAGATAAGAAATAAAGACCGCAGCAGCGATGCCGCTGCGGCCCAACCCAGTACTTAACGCCAGTAGCGGCGTTCCGAATGCTCCTCGCGATAATAACCGTCGTCGTGGCATACCACGCGCAGCTGCCGCTCGGCTTCATCCCGGGTGCCGAAATGGAGAGGCCCAACGCGAACGATTGTATGGTCTTCGCCAGGAACATAACGTTCGACAACGCGGCAGCGGTGGTCCGGACCATGGACAATATACCAGTTGTCTGCCAACGCCGGTGCTGCAAAAGTCACAAGAACTCCCGCCGCCAATAGATATGACTTCAACATGATGCCTCCGTTTGAAGTTGCTTAAACTTCTAACAAATGGAGAAGGAGAAAGTTCTTGAACGAAGCCGGCTTCTTATTCTCTTTCGTGTTTTGTTCAGTTCTCCCAGGAAGTTACGCGATCAATCCTTTCATTGGTGCAACAGCAGCGCTTCCAGGAAAAACAGCTTCCGCGAGCCTTGTTGCGGAGACACCGTACAGATCCGAGAGCACCCCTTTCGCCACAGCGCGCAAGTCTGTTGTGGGATTGAGATCGCGCCCTTGATAAAGCTGGTTTGCTTTTAGCCCCGGCCAATCGGCAATCACCTGGCCGCCTTTGACAGCGCCTCCTGCCAGAAAAGCGACAGTTCCCGTGCCGTGGTCGGTGCCGGCGGTTCCATTGATGCGCGCCGTACGGCCGAACTCGGTGACGGCAAGAATGACAGTGTCCTTCCAATAAGGTTGCAGGTTCCGCTCAAAGGCCGCGAAGGCACCATCAAGCCCGCCGAGCAACTGGGCGAGCCGCCCCGTGGCACCGCCCTCGCGGGCATGGGTGTCCCAGCCGTCGAAAGCGAGCGCGGCAATCCGTGGGCCATCCTCAGCCGCCATGATCCGGCCTGCACCTTCCGCAATCAGTTCCATCCCATGAGGACTGTCAGCATTCGCACCGCCTTTGCCGCCAGCCATGGCTGCATCTGTTTTCACATGAATGGCAATTTTATCGGTATCGAGTCCTCTATGCAGAGCAAGAGCCAGCTCAGGATCACGCGCAGCATAAAGATCAAGCACGCGCGCCGCGGTGTCTTCACCGGCGCGGGAGATTATCGGAGGCGCCCACCCCATTATTGGGGCCGGGCCACGTGCGATCAGGGGAACGACAGCTCCCACTCCAAGACATCCGGCCCTTGATACGTGCTCGCCTGCGGGCAATGCATCCGCAAAGCGGTTCAGCCAGCCGGTGTCCTTGAGACCTGGGCCTTGCTGACCGCTCTCAAGGACATCCTGACCGTCGAAATGCGAACGCTCGCGATAGGGCGTAGCGACGGCGTGGGCTATGAGGGCTTCGCGGTTCTGGTAGAGACGCGCGAAGTTGGGCATTGCCGGGTTCAAAAGGAAGAACCCGTCGAGGGGCAAACCGGGAGCCGGCCCATCCAAGGCGAGAGCCAGGCTCCCATGCAGGGCCGCGTAGTCCGGATCCCCGATAGGGGCAACGGCAGCAAGCCCATCGAGTGCGCCCCGCAGCACAATGACAATAAGGCGGCCATCGCGATTGCCGGCTGCAAAAGCAAATCGCGGCATGTGCGACCATGCGAAGAGCGCACCTGCGCCGGCCACCAGCGCTCGCCTGGAGATCGATGGCGTTTCACAAAGCATGGGAGTTATCTCCGTTGAAATTCGGGCGACATGAGCAGGAGTGCGAACCCCTGGGCGCGGTTCTGAGCGCGTGCCACCGCAGTCCGGGTTTCGTCCGACGCATTTGGGCCAATGATTTCTTCAAGCAGCTGCGAAGGGCTGTACTGTCCCTCTACCGACTGAGCAAGCCTCGCAGAAAAGTCGAGGCGCGCTTTGACACCCTCAGGGGAAAGCCAGGCGGAATTCTCATCGGGAAATCCATTCGGGCCTGTAGGGCTCCATAGCGGCTGACCCATGCTATTCAAAGCTCCGGTGATCTGCGGCGCCTTTATTTCCACTCCTGTCGCGCGGACCGAAGCCACCAGAAATTCATACGGCGTCCGCAACTTGGAAGGTTCTTTTGTCCAAGCCTCCGGAGCTTCGACCAACGCGCGGGAAACCTCTGACAAGTCGCCATCGGTATCGCGGAAGACTTTTTCGAGCCGAGCTGCCAATGCACTCTCGGCGTGGCCCTCGACGAAATGAGAGGTGAGCTTTCTTGCGATATGACGCGCCGTCGCCGGACGTCTGGCGAGCGCGCGCAAGGCCTCTTCCCCTTGAGAGCGCCCGCTATCTTGATATGCGACCCCCATAACATTCTGAACGCCAGGCTCATGCAGATTGGGGTTGAAAACAAAGCGGCCTTCATCTCCGAAAGGGCTTTCTTTGCGCGCGAACCGCCAGCCCGTCAGCACCCTCGCGAGTGAGGTCACGTCCTCCTGCGTATAGCCTCCGTCAACGCCAAGCGTATGGAGCTCCATGATCTCCCGGGCCAGATTCTCGTTCAGTCCCTTCTGCTGGCGCTGTCCGCCGGGCGAGTTCGGCCCCATGGACTGCTCATTATCCAGGTAGACGAGCATTGCAGGGTGCTCCTCCACTGCGAGCAGCATATCCACGAAGCGCCCGAAAACGTGTGGGCGGATCGCTTCGCGCTCATAGGCGCCAGCCATGATCCGGACAACACCGGCTTTGCGGGCGGAAATACAGAAATGGTTCGACCAAAACAAAACCTGCCGCTCGCTGAACCCAGTCTTGGCCTGCTTGGCCGCTTCCAGCCGGGCGAGTGTCTCGGCTTGAAAAGTCTCACGCACAATGCGGCGGAGGGGGTTCTTAGCTTGGGCCTCCGCCTTGGTACCTGTTAGCTCGGAACTGCCCGGCGCAGCAGGGGGCGTTGTTTTGGCAGCTGCGATATCTGAGAGGTTCACGCCGGGGCTTGCTTCGCGCATGGCCTTTATTTCTTCGCGCTCCAGCCGTAGGCGGTGAAAAGCGTCAGCGCTTGTCAGAAGTCCGTCGCCGTTAACTTGGGCCGCCTTTGCCGTCACTTCCTCGAGCAATGCCTCACGGATATGTTTTCCGATTAGGGCCAAATCCCCCGGCCGTGCTCCAAGCCCAAACCTGTTCAAGCCGATGACAGTGGCGCTTTGGTCAGTGCTGGCCATATCCTCTCCCGCGAATGCGTCATACTTGAGCGTCTCGAAGATACGTAGCGCCTGCGGCCAAAATATCACGTCTTTGGCTAAACTTGTAATGAGCTGTCACGCAGCCGTATTGAAGGCGATGTTGCGTTACCAAGCTTTAGCCATGATGCGCACGAGTTCCCCGCGCCACTTGTTCCCTAGGCATTTGGCCGCATAAGGACTTATTGAGTTCGGGTCCGATTTCTGTTTGAAAAGCATTCCGCCTTGCACGGGCGGTCTTTGGACGGCTTCAGGAGAAACGCATGAACACGTTCATCAAAATCGCCGCGCTGGGCACAACCCTGGTTTGGTCCGCAGGCGCGTACGCTCTCGAAGGCAATGCCGCACATGGCGCGATCGTTTTCAAGCAATGCAAAGTATGTCACGCGGTTGGCCCAGGCGCTAAGGCCGGCGTGGGACCGGAGCAAAACAACCTGATTGGCTCGAAGGCAGGCTCGCGGCCAGGATACAACTATTCTCCAGCGATGAAGGCGGCCGGCGAAAAAGGTTTGGTCTGGACTGAAGAAAATTTGGATAAGTATCTGGAAAATCCGAAAGCCTTGGTCCCGGGCACGAAAATGATTTTCCCCGGCCTGAAAAACCCTCAGGACCGCGCTGATGTCATTGCTTATTTGAAAACCCAAACAGCCCAATAAAGCGCCAGCTTTGCATGTGGCGTTTTGATTGTAGACCCTGCCATGCAAATTGGCGGGGTTTGCATTTTCTGGAAGCCGGGATTTCACCACTGAAGATCCTCTTCCTAAGCCATAGTCATAGTTCGGCCCTCAGAGTGGCGTTGGTTGCATAATTCTTGGCAGGTCATGAATTTGAAAGGGGCGAGACCATGCCTTCCCGGCGGGGTGCAACTGCAATAGCCTTCCTGATTCTGTCTGCCCTTGGCGCATGCAGCTCCGGCGGCAAACCCGAGAGCGCTATGGCGCCCCCGGCGCCTGGAGCAAATGCAGGCGGAGAGCCGCTAGCGCTGGCTCCAAGAAAAGCAGCTGCTCAATCCATCGCGATGGCGGTAAACCAGGATGAGTTGTCCAAGGCAATCGAGCGGCTGCGAATCAGCAAGAAGAAGAAGCAAGAAAGTCCCTTCGAGCAGGCTGGTGCCGATCTGAATAGCGACGGCAGGGCGAAGGCGCTGGTGCTTTTCAGTGGCCCCGAATGGTGCTCGCCACAAGGCTGCACGCTTTTTGTCTTCGAGCCCAGCGACGTCGGCTTCAAGCCGGTGTCACAAGTGATTGGCGTCAAGGCGCCGGTTGCGGTTGGGCCAGGATCGAACGCGGGATGGCGCGATCTCATTGTCAAAACCGGGGCCGGGAAGGTTGTTAGGCTTCAATTCACTGGGGGTGGCTATCCTCTTAACGCAGCGAACCAGGCTGACGCGAGTGCGGACGTTGCAGAATCCGAGATTTTGATCCAGCCTGCTAACAGTCAAACCGCCACTGCTCCACCGCCTGCGGGAGAACCTGCTCCAAGGTAAGGAGCAACTGGAGAGCACCATGGACATCGACGATCTGGAGCCACGGCATAAGCCCTCGAAGCCAAGGGACCTTTCCACCTATTCGGTCGGCGACTTGCGCAATTATGTCGAGCTTCTCAAAACGGAAATCCTGCGCGCTGAAGCCATGATCACGCTGAAGGAAGCTCAGAAGAACGCGGCCAGCTCCGTCTTCAAAAAATGAGCCGGCAGCGAATGATCAGGCGGCGGGAAATGCGAGTCTAATCCGCTCGATTTGCGGGAGAACTGCCGAATCGCTTCGCTCGGCGCTGGAATAGCCGTCATTTAGGAGACGATCGAGCCGCAGGATGCGGTCATGAAGCCGATGGCTGTGCTCGATCAGCCCTTTGAAAGTCTCGGGCAAGGCGTTGTAGCCTTCAGGACGAAGCCGGCTTTGTGCCGCAAGCGTGACTCGGTGCCGGTGATTATTTGCTTCTGCAAACGTGATCTCGCCCAAGGCAATAGCGCGCCGCACAAGCAACCATGATGCAAGCTGGGTCAGGCGCGTGGTCAGCTTGATGCTTTCCGAAGTGTAGGCGAGGCTCGCCGGCGGCCTAAGCCGTTTCGATTCCATGCGTCCGGCCCGGTCAAGATATTCCGCCGTCTCTTCCACGAGTGCCATTCCCTCCTCGTAAAGGGCCGCAAATTGCGGGGACGTAGCAAAGCGATCCCGGAAGGAAAGTACGGAGCCGCTTGTTTGACCGCCTGTCGCACGGGAGCTTTTCATCTCAGTTCGCCTCACGCATAACAATCTGGCATTTGTCCCATGCCCGCATAGCAGCTGCAGCCTTTCTGCTGACGAAGGCGGTAGCTCCACGCAGAAGCTTACCGCAAAATGATCCCGCATCAAGGATCGAGATTGATGTTCTTAGGGGGCCGGTGAAACTTATGATGGGGTAAGGTAGCAGGGCTGGCTTAACTTCGGGTAAAATGATGCCTGATTGGCATCTGTTTCGGATTAAAGAACGGAGAAAATTTATGAAAACGATTGTAATCCGGGAAGCCGGCGGCCCCGACGCGCTGACATTGGCCGATGTGCCAACTCCGGCTCCCGGTCCAGCACAGGTTTTGATTAAAGTTGCGGCGGCTGGTGTAAATCGTCCGGATATTTTGCAGCGGTTGGGGCTTTATCCGCCACCGCCCGGTGCATCGAATATCCCGGGGCTGGAGGTTGCGGGCGAGATATCCGCTGTAGGGGAGGGTGTTTCAACCTGGCATGTAGGCGACAAAGTCACGGCTCTCACCGCGGGCGGCGGTTACGCCGAATATGCTCTCGCGCATGAAGGATCGTGCATGAGAGTGCCGCAGGGGATTAGCATGACGGAAGCCGCCTGCATCCCCGAAACCTTCATGACCGTATGGCACAACGTTTTCGAACGCGGCGGCTTGAAAGCCGGAGAAAGCTTTCTCGTTCACGGCGGGTCAAGCGGCATAGGGTCGACAGCTATTCAGCTTGCTGTGCAATTCGGCGCACGCGTATTTGCGACAGCCGGCAGCGATGACAAATGTGCCTATTGCGAAAGCCTCGGCGCGGAAAAGGCCATAAATTACAAGACGGAGGCCTTCGCGAGCGCCGTGAAAGAAGCCACCGCGGGGCGTGGCGTAGACGTGATCCTCGACATGGTCGGCGGAAGCTACGTCAAGGATAACATCTCCTGGGCCGCGGAGGACGGCAGAATCGTTCAGATTGCGTTCCCGAAAGGCTCACGCGTTGAACTCGACCTCATGCCGCTGATGCTCAAGCGGCTGACGCTTTCGGGTTCGACGCTGCGCCCGAGAAAGCCTGAATTCAAAGCGCATCTCGCGCGTGAGCTTGAGCAGAAGGTCTGGCCGCTGATTGAAAGCGGAGCAGTAAAGATTGTGATCGACAAGGCTTTTCCGCTGGCACAGGCAGCCGAGGCGCACCGCTACATGGAAAGCGGTTCTCACAAAGGAAAAATTGTTCTTACCGTCGCTTGAGGGAGCGATAATGGTATCTCTTGCTAACGGATTCGCGCCCTGTGAGGCCAGCCTTGGACTTAAGTCTACGAAATGAGTTGAGGTGAGCCGCCCGGTAAATTGTTTCATACCTGGAGACCAGCAACCAACATTTAACAAGAGGGCCCATGGTGGAGGGCGGGTTTAAAGACGAGCATCCGGAGGTAGCCGCGGGTTCCTTATTTGGCCGGAAGCAGATTGGCGACCTTGCCGAAGAAGCGAAGGGATCGCAGCTGCACCGCACGCTTGGGCCTTTTAATCTCATTAGCCTTGGCATTGGCGCAATCATTGGGGCTGGCCTGTTTTCGCTGACGGGGCTGGCCGCCGCAGACAATGCCGGCCCCGCCGTCGTCATCAGCTTCGTCATCGCGGCTGTTGGCTGCGCCTTTGCCGGCATGTGCTATTCCGAGCTTTCAAGCATGATCCCCGTCGCTGGCAGTGCGTATACCTATGCAGTGATTTTTTTCGCCTATATCGGCTTCGATGCCGTATCGACTGCGGCTCAAGAGACCAAGAATCCGCAAAGGGACATGCCAATCGGAATCCTTGGTTCGCTAGTCATCTGCACCATCCTCTATATCGCATTCGGCTTCGTGCTCACCGGCCTCGTTAATTACAAGGACATGCATGGCGATGCGCGCCCAGTGGTCACGGCGATAGACCAAACACCTTTTCATTGGTTGAAAATCGCGACGACGCTTGGCGTGATCGGCGGATTTACGACCGTTATGCTGGTGATGCTCCTCGGCCAAAGCCGGGTGTTCTATTCCATGTCAAACGACGGACTCTTGCCGAAAGTCTTGTCGATCGTGCATCCGGCTTGGAAGACACCCTGGCTCTCGAACGTGATTTTCATGATCGCGACTGGGCTTCTGGGCGGCTTCGTCCCCATCGATATTCTAGGTCACATGACCTCGATTGGTACGCTCCTCGCTTTTATCATTGTCTGCGCCGGCGTCATTGTCTTGCGGAAGACTCACCCCGAGCTGCATCGGGCTTACCGCACGCCCTTTGTGCCTTTCGTGCCCATCGCCGGGATCCTCGTGTGCCTGACGATGATGGCTTCACTCGGAATCTATACTTGGCTCAGGCTCGTGGCTTGGCTTTTGGCCGGCATGGTGATCTTCTTCACTTTCAGCCGCTCACATAGCCAGGCGGCGCGTCGCGCGGCGGCGCGGGCAGCGGTGAAGCAGTAAGCCAAAGCGGCACCAGAACCGTCCCGACGGCTTCCTACTTCGGAGCCTCTGCCTTTGCCTCAGCGTAGAACGCGTTGATCAGCTCCTTGCCGATGCGCGCCTCCATCTCCTTGTGCACAGGCAAAAGCGCCTCTCGCATCGCCTTCTTGTCGTCCGGCGTAAGCGTCACAAGCTGGCTGACGCCGGATGCCGCGATAGCTGCCAAAGCGTCGTCGCTCTCCTTCTGCGCGATTTCGTTGACGTAAACCGTCGCCTCGCTCATGGCACGTTGAAGGTCAGTCCGGATGCCGGGAGGCAAGCCGTCCCAGAATTTCGCGTTCACGATCACGGCGTAGCCATTGTATCCGTGAAAGGTGAGATTCACGTATTTCTGCACCTCATACATTTTCTGGGTATAGACATTGGTGACGCCCGTTTCGCAGCCGTCTATTACGTGCGTCTGCAGTGCCTGATAGACCTCGGAATAAGCCATTATTTGAGGGATCGCGCCCAGCGCCCGCATCTGAGCCTCTAGCACTTTGGATGACTGTATGCGCAGCTTCTGCCCGAGATAGTCCTCTGGTCTTCTAAGCGGCTTATTGGCTGTAATTACCTTGAAGCCATTGTCCCAATAGGCGAGCCCGCGGATGCCTTTGGGCTCAAGCTTTTCCAAGAGCCGCTTCCCGATCGGGCCATTCACAATTCGCCTGAGCACGGCTTTATCCGGCAGAATATAAGGCAGATCGAATACCTCGAACTGCCTGACGCCCAGAGGACCGAATTTCGAAAGCGACGGCGCTAGGATTTGCACCGATCCAAGCTGGAGAGCATCGACCTCCTCATTATCCTTATAAAGCTGGCTATTCGGATAGACCTCGATCTTCACCCGGTGATTTGTGTACTTTTCTGCGAGCTCCTTGAAACGGAGTGCGCCTTTGCCCTTTGGAGTATCAGGCGCTACGACATGACTGAACTTTATGATGATCGGCTCTTCAGCGAGCGCGGAGCAGGCGCCCGTAAAAAAAACCGCCGCTAGCGCGCATAAGAACGCCTTCATGTCTGGGTCTTTCGATTTGATCGAGGTGATGAACGACTATAGCCCTGCGTATACAGCTGCGGAACAGCAATCGCCCATCCAGCGATCAGCCTTTTAGCCAAGCCGGGCTTCGCGACAAGGCTTCAGCTCAGGCCAAACGCGGCGCGCAGGAAGAGGCCCGCGGTGTGCAAACCTTCCGGATCGATGCCATGACCAAGTCCTGGCCTGATTTGCCATTGGACAGGAACGCCGGCGGCGGCGAGAGCGCTGCGAGCAAGATGGATGGCTTGCACGGGGATTACTTCGTCCGCTGAGCCGTGAATGAGCAGTACGGGCGGCTTGCTCTTGATCTCGGCGGCAAGCTGGCGCGCACCGGCGAGGTGACCGGAAAAACCGACGATGGCGGCTGGCGCCTTCGGCAGGCGAAGGCCGGCCTGAAGCGCCATCATGGTTCCCTGGCTGAAACCCACAAGAGCGATCGAGGACATCGGTAGCTTGGTGCCGGCGGCCTCCTTCTGGATAAAATCCGCAAGCGTTGGTCCGGATCTGCGGACGCCCTCTTCCCACTCCTTCTCACTTCGCGTCTCCAGACCGAACCATTGCCGGCCGCCCAAATATTGTCCCGGCAGGAATTCAGGGGCATGCGGTGACACGAAAGCAGCGTCCGGCAAAAGTCGCGCCCATTCCCTGCCCAGGCCAATCAAGTCGTTCCCGTCGGCGCCATAGCCATGCAGGAATATGACAAGCTGCTTGGGTTCTCCTCCAGACGCGGGGGCAAGCCGCGGGCCTTCAAGTTCAGGTGGCATCAAATGTCCTTTTCAGCGGGAAGTCTCGGCGGGCGTCAGTGCTTTAATGGCGAGCGCATGAACTGGGCCGGTGAGCTCGTCTTCCAGCACGGCGTTGATTTGGCGATGCCGTTCGATCTGGCTCTTGCCCGCGAACTCATTGGAGATAACAACGACGCGAAAATGTGTCTCACCGGTCACACGGCCAAGATGGTCGCGTGCTCCGGAATGTCCGGCGTGCTTGGCCAACTCATTCTCCACGGTGAGTTGCGTTGGGGAAAACGCCTTCAAAAGCTTTTCGCGGATGGATTCTTCGACTGTCATTCGGGCTCCAAGCCATTCACGGCGCAGGGCCGCTACCAAGCTTAATTTACGGAGCACGATTTACGCTTCTGTCAAGACCTTGTAAGGGCGCCGTTGACGCCGCATACTGTGTTTAGCGGCTTCGCAGCCGCTGAAGTCATCCACATTGGACGCATGAAACTAGACTCGAAATATTTTGACAGCATTCGCGTTAGCCGCGGTCGCCGCAGGGGCCCTTCCGAGCGCCAGCCTGCGAGCGCGCCCACATGCCAATGGCGCAACTGTACAAAACGTGGCCTCCATCGCGCGCCGAAGGGCCGCGCCTCCGAGGGCGAATATTATTATTTCTGCCGGGAGCACGTCACCGAGTACAACAAGTCTTATAACTACTTCTCGGGCATGAACGACAGCGAGGTCGCCGACTTTCAAAAGGCTGCCGTGACAGGGCACCGGCCGACGTGGTCCATGGGCGTCCATGCGACGGATGCGGGTGCGTGGGAGGCTGCAAGAACCGGCAAGGAAGCTGCGGATCCCTTCGAGATCTTGAAAAGCATCCGCGGAAAGGCGCAGCAGCAGAGGGTGGACACAGCGGTAGAAAAGCGCCGCGTTGTTTTGAAGGGAGCAAGGAAACATCTCCTGTCTCTGAACCTTGACGAACAGGCCACCTCCGACGAAATCAAGTTACAGTTCAAAGCTCTCGTGAAATTGCATCATCCCGATCACAATGGCGGCGACCGCAGCTCGGAAGAGCGGTTCCGCGAGGTGCTCACAGCCTACAATTACCTTAAGCAGGCGGGGCTCGTGAAGTAAGTCCGCGGATAAAGCCAAATCCTATCGAATGCCGAGGGAAGCAATGATTAAAGCTGAAGCAGGCCTGGGCGGTCTGCCCGATATGAAGGTGTCTGTAAGGCAGGTCTTCGGGATCGACAGCCCGATGGAGGTCCCGGCTTATTCGCAATCCAGCGAGTTTGTGCCGGAATTCGACCCCGATTACCTATTCAACCGGGATACGGCGCTCGCGATCCTGGCAGGCTTTGCTTACAACCGCCGGGTTATGATTCAGGGCTATCATGGCACCGGCAAATCTACGCATATCGAGCAGGTTGCGGCGCGGCTGAACTGGCCTTGCGTCCGCATCAATCTCGACAGCCATGTGAGCCGGATCGACCTTGTCGGTAAGGATGCGATCGTCATCCGGGATGGCCAGCAGATCACCGAGTTCCGCGAAGGCATCCTACCGTGGGCGCTTCAGTCCAACACCGCGCTCGTCTTCGACGAGTACGATGCAGGCCGGCCAGACGTGATGTTCGTGATCCAGCGCGTGCTGGAAGTTCAGGGTAAGCTTACACTGCTCGACCAGAGCCGCGTCATACGGCCTCACCCGGCGTTCCGGCTATTTTCAACAACCAACACGATCGGGTTAGGGGATACCTCCGGCCTCTACCACGGCACTCAGCAGATCAATCAAGGCCAGATGGATCGCTGGTCCATCGTGGTGACGCTCAATTATCTGCCTCACCAAGACGAGGTGAATATCGTTCTCGCGAAGGCGAAAAACTTTCAAACCGAGCAGGGCCGCCGCACCGTGGCCAACATGGTCCGTGTTGCGGAGCTGACGCGTACTGCGTTCGTCAACGGCGATCTTTCCACCGTCATGAGCCCTCGAACTGTCATCACATGGGCGGAGAACACCGACATTTTCGGCGATATCGGCTTTGCATTCACTTTGAGCTTCCTGAACAAATGCGATGAGCTCGAGCGTGGGGTTGTTGCTGAATTCTATCAGCGCTGCTTCGGTGAGGAGCTCCCCGCCTCCACCGCAAACGTCGCGCTGGGTTAGCGGCGCGCGTGCGAATCTAAGCGATGGCGAATAGCTCGAAGAAGAAGCCCGACCCCTTAGCGCCGTTCAAGCGTGCCGTGACGCTCGCGACACGCACGCTCGCCGGTAGCAAATCGATGAATGTCGTTTTTGGCTCCGACGCCCCTGGATGCGACGGCAAGACAGTGCGGCTTCCTCAGCCAAGCCGTGCCATGTCGAGGAAGGAGGTCTCGATCATTCGAGGCCACGCCAATTCCATCGCCTTGATGATTTCGATGCATGACGCGAAGCTTCACGCATCCCTCGCTCCTCCGGCGGGTTCTGCTCGATCTGCATTCGATGCCGTTGAGCGAGCGCGCGTCGATGCGGTCGGCGCACTTCGGATGCGCGGCGTGGCAAAGAACCTCACAGCCAAGCTGTCGAGCGCCTATGAAAGGTTTCCCGACCGCGACATCGACAGGCAAGATGCTCCGTTAGAGGATGCCCTCGCACTAATGGTCCGGGAAAGGCTGACAGGAGCCAAGCCGCCTCGCGGAGCCAATGGCATCGTGGAAGTCTGGCGGCCGTGGGTGGACGAGCGCGCCGGCCCTCTTCTCGACCGCCTCGAAGGCGCCACGGATGACCAGGGAGCTTTTGCCAAGCTCATGCAGGAGATCTTGGTCGCCCTCGAATTGATGGAGGGTCCCGTTGAGAACTCCCAAAACGAGGACGAGCGGGACACCGACGAAAACCAGGATCAACAGGCCAAGGGCTCGGAAGAGCAGCAGGAAGCGGAAACGGAGCCGAGCGAAGCCGAGCTAGAAAAAGAGGCGGAGGCCGAAGAAGGAGCCGAGAACAGCGATTTGGCACAGGTCTCCGAGAAGGAGCATAGCCCAGGCGATCATGAAGGCGAAGAGCCGCATGCCCCGCCAAGACGGCCCAACTCCTCCGTCCTCGATGCGCCCGAGAACTTTGGCTATAATATCTTTACCCGTCACTTCGACGAGGCTGTGAGCGCCGAAAATCTTTGCGATGCCGAGGAGCTTGAGCGGCTGCGAAGCTTCCTGGATAAGCAGCTTTCCATGTTGCATGTGGCCGTCAGCCGGCTTGCCAACCGGCTGCAGCGCCGGCTGCTGGCACAGCAGAACAGGGCATGGGAATTCGACCTCGAGGAAGGCACTCTCGACACAGCTCGCCTGTCGCGGGTCGTGACGGACCCCTTCTATCCGCTGTCCTTCAAACGTGAGCGCGATACGACGTTCCGCGACACCGTTGTGACCCTGCTTCTTGACAATTCTGGCTCTATGCGCGGCCGCCCGATCATGGTTGCCGCCTGTTGCGCTGACATTCTTGCCCGCACGCTGGAGCGATGCGGAGTGAAGGTCGAGATCCTTGGCTTCACCACCCGCCAATGGAAAGGCGGTCAGTCGCGGGAGCAATGGCTCGCTGCTGGCAAGCCCGCCAATCCAGGGCGTCTCAACGATCTCCGTCACATCATCTATAAGTCCGCGGATACGCCGTGGCGGCGTGCCCGGCGCAACCTAGGACTAATGATGCGCGAGGGTCTTCTCAAAGAGAATATCGATGGTGAAGCCCTTGCCTGGGCTCATGCGCGCATGTTGGCGCGGCCGGAGCAGCGCCGGATTATCATGATGATCTCCGATGGCGCACCGGTTGATGATTCTACTCTTTCGGTGAATTCCGGCACCTATCTCGAAAGGCATCTCCGGCAGGTCATTCACGAGATTGAGACCTACTCGAACGTCGAGCTTATCGCGATCGGCATTGGCCATGACGTCACTCGGTACTACCGGCGGGCGGTCACAATCTCGGATGCCGAGGAGTTAGCGGGCGCCATGACCGAGAAGCTCGCGGAACTTTTCAGCGAAGAAGCAGCAGGTCTGCGGGCTGGTGGAATGCCCTCTCGCCGGCAGCTCCATTGAGCTTGTATTGGGTGCTGCGCGCGCAACCGAACCAAGTTTTCATATATAGATTTCACCGGTTTAGTGCTCGGGCCTGGGCCTGATAGGGAAGTCGTAGACGCGATTGTCATGGGCGCCGGTAAAGGCAAAATGCCACCACTCGCCCAGATAGTTTTTAAAGCCGGATTGCTCAAGGATCTCTTTCAAGAACTGACGGTTTTTCCGCTGCTGGGGCGTGAGGAGCGGCCAGGCGGTTCTGGCCTTCGGATCGAAGCAATCGAACGAGGTGCCCATGTCAAGGCTGCCGTCCCGATCGCTTCCGCTGGTTGCGGTGCAGTCCTTATCCAACGCCGGCGCAGGTGCTGAAGCGTTCGCGTTTGAAGGAACGAGTGTGACATCGATCGCGGCGCCAGTAGAATGGCTCGATGTGGAGGCAATATAAGCTGGTACCAGGGCACTTTTCCTAAGGTGCGGATGATACCAGGCCGGCTGTTTATCTTGCGGTGCTTTCGCCCATTCGAGGAACGCGCGCACGGCACGCGCTGGCCGGTAGCAATCATAGACTTTTAGGGAAAAACCTTGCCCTTTCGCCCTTTCTTCTGCGGCCTTTAACGCTTCCGCAGCGCTTTTCTTAAGAACGCATTCGGCGGCTTCATACCCTGGCACTGGTTTTCCGGTGAAGTTTCGCGGAGTTGCATAGCGCATGTCCTGGCGAATGTCCGGCGCGACATCGCGAAGATAGACGAAGCCGCTGGGCAGATTGTTTGTCGTCGCGGCTATCACGCCGCAGCTTGCGAATAAGGCCAGACCGGACGCCACCAGCGCAAAGCGGCAGCATAAATTCCACGCTAGTAACAGCTCACGAACTCCCGGAACACCCAGCTGATGCCGATGAACGCGATGCTGTGCATAATCTCTTCCTCCGGATTTGTTTCACGATGCAACAGAAGATTTGGATTTTGCCGTGCTTCTCTTTGAACTCCGTTCGCGACGCCGGCCTGATGCGGGCCTTGGCAACTTTGCCTCCAGTTGCATGCGAGGCGTGGTGACCAGTTCGCCGCTAGCCAAAGGCCCATAGCCGCTCATTATTTCTGGTACAAGCTGCTTTATCACTGCGGCAAGTTCAAGAAAATCGGAAGTTCGCGGCGACGATTGGCGCCATACCAGGCCGACTTTGCGATGGGGCTCAGGGTCCTCAAAAAAGACCAGCTGAATGCCGCCGCGCCGCGCTTCCGTCTCAAGGCTCATACGGGGAAGCAGAGTGATGCCAAACCCATTGGCGACCATCTGCACGAGCGTCGAAAGGCTCGCCGTTCCAAAAGTGTCGAGGTTCTGAACCTGTTTGAAGCTACAGAAGCTGAGCGCTTGATCCCGAAGGCAATGTCCTTCTTCGAGAAGCAGCAACCGCTCGCTTTCAAACAATTTCGAGGTCACTTCAGCTTTTTCGGGGGCCAATTGTGATGCCGGCAGCGCGAGGACAAATGGGTCCTCGAACAATTCCAAGCTTTGGATGCCCGGCTGATCCGCTGGCAAGGATAGCAGCACGGCATCCAGCCGGCCCGAAGCAAGCTCGCTCAGCACATAATGCGTTTGGGCTTCCCGCAATTGCAGATCGAGTTCGGGGTAGACCGCACGAAGCTTAGGCAGGAGCTTCGGCAGAACATAGGGTGCTATCGTAGGTATCACGCCGAGGCGTAGAGCATCGGTTAAGACGCGTCCCCGATACACGGCGAATTCAGCGAGGTCGCGAATGCTGGCCAGGATCAGACTTACCCTCCGCGCTATTTCCACCCCAGCTGGGGTCAACTTTGCGCCGTGGGGCGATCGTTCCATCAGAACAGCGCCCAGCTCCCTTTCAAGATCCTGAATCTGCATGGAAAGGGCAGGCTGTGTCACGGCGCATTGAGCGGCAGCCCTGCCGAAGTGCAGCGTTTGCGCGACCGCCTCGAAATACCTTAGCTGGCGGAGGGAGATGTTGTTCATAATGTGATCTTATCGCAAATTCAGATAATGCGAATAGACCTCATTGGCACATGTGTCTGCCGTCCGCACAGAGCGTGCCCTTGGGAGGGCGGCGCTTTTTTCCGCCGCTCCTCTCAAATCCCCTCAACTCATGGGCAGCGTGACAAGAGGTAGAGTCCGGCTAAGAACCTCGATCGTTACTGGGCTGCCTAGAAGCGCCGCGCGAAAGCGTAACTTAAGCGCAGGCCCGTCCCACTCCGGCAGCACCATCGGGTCCGGTGCGGCCACAACCTTGACCACTGCCATGACCGGCCCTTTTGCCGTGCAGAGTATTGGAATAGCTGCCTCAAGCTCTCTCATTTCGCGAACGGTCACGGCGTGCTGAAATCCAGCTGCACAGGCGATTGCCGCCAAATCCACACCCATGCTGGTGTGCGATTGTTGCATTCCTGTTTCGCCGTAATGTTCATTGTCGATAACCGCAATGGCGAGATTACCTGGCTTTTTCGCTCCTATCGTGGCGAGCGCTCCCAGCCCCATCAGCATTTCCCCATCGCCCGTGATGACCAGCACCCGGCGCTGCGGCTGTGCCAAAGCGAGCCCCAGGCCGACGGTACAAGCGCTGCCCATTGCGCCCCAAAGATAGAAGTTCAAAGGATTGTCGCCTGCGGCTGCCGTGTCGTAAGTGGGTGAGCCGAGGCCGGTAACGGCAAGAAGATCGCCACGATCTTTCAAAATCCGCGCAACCGCTTCCCGGCGCCGAAGAGCTTTCTCTTCCATAGGATCAATCCTTGAAATGCTTGGCGCCGATCATGCGTTGGGAAAGGAGGACGGCTACGGAATTATTGCCCTTGAAGGCCATATTGGCGGCCGCCTCGACAGCGGTGGCCGCCACTTCGGGTTCGTCAATTTCGTAGACCACGACGCCAGCGAGCCGCAGCGCTTCAGCGGTATTCTGGCCCATCGGAACTTGCCAGGGATTGACCTCGCCCCACTGTCCTCGCATGGTCACGATCAGCAAAAGCGGGAAGCCGCAGATCTTCGCCAGCGAAAACGTATTCACGCAATTTCCAACGCCGCTGCTTTGCGTCAAAAGCACGCCGCGCTCGCCGCCGAGCCAAGCGCCTGCCAGCACGCCGATGCCTTCTTCCTCGGTGGTAAGCACCGTCGCGTTCACGCTCTGCTCCTGCCTGCATCGTTCGATCAGGCGCGCGTGCCCGGCGTCGGGTACGTAGACCACCTGCTTGATCTGCGCCTGGATCAGCTTCTCGAAAATCTGATCTGGCCAGGCTTGCGCTTCTGTTGGCGAAATCCCCACAGATTCCCTCGCTGGACCGAAACTCACGGAGGTTACGGCTTTCAATTGAGACCGCCGGCGGGAAAATAGCAAGCTCGACGGCAAGCGGTTCGGAGCTGACGTATCTCGGTGAAGGACCACCGAAACATGGTTTCGGATCCTGGGAGCGTCTCTATTGCCTTGCAGGCGGTGTTTTATAAATCTTCCGGTCTCAACCCTGTTCGCTTGGCAATTTTGTTTAACATAACAGATCCAATCTCTTCGTCGTCGTGGAAGGCGAATGTTGTATCGGCTTCGCTTCTCCGTAGTCTAGCTGCTCGGCGAGAACGCGCAGCGCGAGCGCCTCAGCTTTTGCCATCGCTTCCTCCTGGGTCGCGGCATAGGTCAATACGCCAGGAAGCTCCGGCACTTTGCCGATCCAGCGCCCATCGTCTTCACGGTCTATTTCGATTGTCAGTTTCACCCCGCCCTCCAGAATGTTGTGCCGGATAGCAACTATAAACGACGAAGTAGCAATACATATTTATTTTGGAATCCGGCGCCAGCACTAGCAGCTGATCACAGCAAACCAAAACAGTATAAAGTCAAGAAGAGGTCCCCCGCCTATGTACCGCAGTCCAAGTTTCTGCACGAATTTGCGTTTTCGCCGGTCCGGAGGCAGGTGCGCACTTCGCGAGCGGTCTGACGGCGGCCGCGAAGGCGGGAATTCCTATGGCATTTAATGGTGCGCGCGGAGAGGATCGAACTCCCGACCGTCCGGGTGTAAACCGGATGCTCTACCGCTGAGCTACACGCGCACGCTCGAATGCCTATAAACAATGGAGCAGGAAGGCTTCGTCAAGCTTTAATTGCCAGCGCCAGCCCGCAAGCTACACCGTTTCATAAAGCAGAACCGCGTTCAATATTAGCACAACGCCCGCACATGCCGTTGCCATGACCCGCCTCGCTTTACCGGTCGCAAAGCGGCCCATGATCCGCCTGTCGCTCGACAAAACCAGAAGTGCAATCATTGGCACCGGCAAGGCGAGGCTTAGCACAACCTGACTTAGGACCAACGCCTTGGTCGCGGATACGCCATAGCCACCACGGCAAAAGCTGGAATCATGGTCAGGAGACGGCGCAGCCATATGGGAATGCTCCGGCGGAAAAAGCCTTGCATAACGGTTTGGCCCGCCATCGTGCCGACCACTGAGCTCGACATGCCAGACGCAAGCAGCGAGACCAAAAAAACCCCCGCTGCGCCAGCGCCAAGCAACGGCGTCAGTGTGTGATAGGCTGTCTCGATCTCGGCGACATCGGGATAGCCGGCACTGAAGGCGGCAGCCGCCATTATCACCATGGCCATGTTGATACAGCCGGCAACGAAGAGCGCTGCGATAGCCTCCCGGTTTGAATATCTGACGACGCGCTCGCGCTCAGCATCGGAAAGAAGAAGGGTCCGGGATTGGGTCAGCCCTGAATGCAGATATATGGCGTGGGGCATTACAGTTGCGCCGACAATGCCGACTGCGATCATCAAAGCCTCGCCATCAGGAATATTCGACGTCACGGCGCCGATCGCCGCCGCGCCCCAATCGACCGGTGCGATAAAAGCTCGATCGGGTAGCATATGCCGATCACGGCCACGAAAGCGCCGATCGAAAGCTCGATCCGGCGGAAGCGAGCCCCGCCGAACATCAGAATTCCGTAAGTGATGATGGCCGTTGCCGTCATGCCAGAGACCAGCGAAAGGCCGGACAAAAGAGAGAATCCGATTGCTCCGCCGACAAACTCGGCCAAATCCGTGGCCATCGCCGCAATTTCGCTGATGGCCCACATGAAAAAGGGAAGAGGCTGCGGGAAGTGTTCCCGAGAGAGTTCGGGCAGGTTGCGCCCCGTAACGATACCAAGCTTTGCCGACAGAGCCTGGAACAGCATGGCGATCAAATTGCTGCAAGCACACCCAAAGCAGGCTGTAACCATATTTGGCGCCTGCTTGGATGTTGGTCGCAAAGTTTCCAGGATCGATGTAGGCGATTGAGGCTACGACGGCCGGACCTGTAAAAGCCAGCCCGTAATGATTTTCCCGCGGCGCCAGGCAACGGCTTCCCGCAAGGCCGAAGCAGTCCCTCCTCCGCCGAGAGTGGCGGCTCTTCCAGATGCCTCTAGGGTCATGACAGCCCCAAAATGATAGCAAATGGTATAATATTTAGCGGCGACTAATCAAGACCCTCGTGCAAATGTGATCGCATTTGATTTTTCTCTGAGAGGCGGCCTGTCAATCTGATAGTGTGATCCCGTGCTTCCATGAGGCTAAGCGGCATGAGTGGAAAAGAAAAAAGTGAGACGGATGCGCAGCGCCGCCCACATTCGGCCAGTTTCCAGCAAACGCGTCAGGCGCGCAGGCTTGAACTCGTCGAAGACTACGTTGAGTTGATCGACGATCTAATTAGCGCAAGGGGAGGCGCGGCAGGTCGATATTGCAGAGCGGCTGGGAGTTGCACAGCCCACTGTCGCCAAGATGTTGAAGCGCCTCACAGAAGAGGGGCTTGTTTCGCAGCAGCCGTACCGTGCGGTACTTTTGACCGAGATAGGCCAGCAGGCTTGCGAAAAACTCGCGCGAACGCCACCGGACTGTGGAAGCATTTCTCCTATCGCTTGGCGTGAGCGCCGAAACCGCACGGCGCGATGCGGAGGGCATTGAGCACCATGTCAGCGCCGAAACCCTGGATGCATTCCAGCGCTTTGCTCAAGCGCGAATGAAGCAGAATCCCTGATTGCGCAAGAGCCTCTATTTTGACCTGTGAAACAAACGCTCCCAGCGGCGATGTTTCTCGTAACCCTCGCGCACGAAGGGGGTGAAGACAGTGATATTAAGGATCAGCCAGTTGAGAATATTGGCCGGGAAGCGCAAGGGCTTCACGAAATCAACGAAGAGAACGACGCGCACTTTATCGGTCTTGTTCCAGGCCTCATGCTCGTATGCGTCATCGAAAATCAAAACCTTGCCCTCTTCCCAATGACAGATCTGGTCTCCTACGCGGATAGCGACTTGGTCGCGGGGCTCGGGCACGATAAGTCCAAGATGTAAGCGGAGCACGCCGTTGTATGGCCCTCTATGCGCGGGCAGATGCTTTCCTGGATCAAAAATGGAGAACATTGCGGTCTTTAGACCTGGTATTTTTTGCATGATGCGCCAGGTTTGAGGGCAAAGCGCGATATTCTGCTTCGATGTTACGCCATAGGCCGTAAGCAGAAAGGTCTTCCATCCGGGATCCTTGCTGATGGAGCCGACATCCGCTGCGATTTCATGAAAATCCGGGAGCTCGTCCTTCCGTGTTAGCACACTCTCGAGTTCTTTTCGGATCAGGTGCCACTCTTTTTCAATTCCCGCGGCCCAAGGAAAAACGGCGTTGTCGTAAACGCAGGGATTTCCCACTTTTGAATGGCGCAGGTTCAGGCGCTCGACAGCTTCGATAATTGCCAAGAAAATCCTGACAACAGGGCTCTTCTTGGTGATAAGCTTGATCCCATCGGTTACAAAAGCTTGTTGATCCTTGGCCTTAAGCACCGATGCCGAAGTGTCTGAGGCGATTTTCATCATCGGCTCACCCTTTCCGTAATTTCAGAACGCACCTTTACCGAAGGGCACGTCCAAGGTCATACCGAATGCTGCTCCGCTTATAACGGCTGCGTTAGAGTACGCCAGCATTGAATGGTAAGAAAATTTCGCCGGAGCGAAGACGGCCTTAAACGGCATCGCCGGCGAAGTTTAGGCTGCGCAGCAGCCGGAAGTGCTGCGCGGCGAGCAATCATTATCTTCCACCCCCTTATAGAACTCAATCCACTGTGCTGTCACAGCTTCTGGGGTGTAATCTTTTTCATACGAGTTATGTCCGTTTTCAATCAACCTGCTTCGTAATGTGTGGTCCGAAAGTACTCGCGCGATTGCCGCTGTCAATGCAGCGGCATCGTCAATCGGGGTCAAAAGTCCGTTGACGCCGTCGATGACGTGAGCCGCAGGACCTGCGCTTGCGCAAGCAACGAGAGGGGCTTTGGCAGCCCAAGCCTCCAAAATTACTGTTCCGAATGGTTCATAGCGAGACGGCAGCACACAGATATCTGCTGCGCGCAAAAGGGCCGAGCGATCAGTGCGCCAGCCTAAAAATCGGACACGCTCTTCCACGCCCAAATCGCGCGCGAGATCCTTGAGCTGGCCCTCCAGCGGGCCATCTCCCGCTAACCACGCGCAGCATTCCGGCAGCTCTTTTAGCGTATGAAGGAAAATATCGAGGCCCTTTTTTTCGTGCAGCCGGGACAGCGTTAAAAGCACCTTTGCATTTTGCGGCGTTGCTAGCGTAGCACGATCCAGCGGCGGCATCTCGGGGATTACGGGAAAGGTCGGGATATAGTGTGCCCGCTCGGGCGCTACTCCTCTCTTGACCATGTGCGCGACGATGTCCTTTGTCACACCCACAAGACGATCGCAATTTTGAAAGTGGCGGGGCTCGTAATATCCGCCGAACCACCCGATTACAGGTTGCTCTGTCTTTGAGACAAGGCTTGCGGCCCTCCGCATCCAGGTCTGCACGATGGTTGGCTGTTCCCGAGCAGTCAGTCCCCGCAAAAGGAACCGCTGTGCTGGCGCGAAAGGAACGCTCAGCGGAGCGGGCGCCATCCTGATCCCAAGCGCTTCGAGTCCCGTAAATCGCTCAGCGTCTTTATGCATCACGACACACTGCTCGACGCCAGCTTCGTGCAACCTTGTCATGACATCGCAGGCATAGGTTTCCGCGCCGCCATTCGCCCTGCTGGTCATGATTTGAAGAATCTTCATTTTTTCCAGTCAGGCTGCTGCGCGTTCCGTGGAAGGGCGAGACTTTAGAATGCCAAGGACGACGGCGGCAGCCTTGTCGCTGGGCGAGCCTTCCGGCAGAAATAGCTTTTCCCGGATTTTTACTAAGGCCGACAGCTGCGCTTTCCGCTCGGGAGTGTCCTCCATCAGGGGCAACAGCGCAGCGCTCAGCTGTTGCGCGGTACAATCCTCCTGGATAAATTCCGGAAATGCATTCTCGCCAAGCACAAGGTTCGCAAGCACAACGGAATGCACTTTTATAAGGAAACGTAACCGGCCAGAGACAGGGTCGACCCTATACGCCACAACCATTGGCACTCCCGTAACTGCCAGTTCTAGCGTCACCGTGCCAGATGCTGCGAGGGCAGCGTTTGCAAGCTTGAATGCACGGAATTTGTCTTCCTCGCTTTCGAGGAGATGCGCTCCCTGTGGCCAAGACCTTAGCCCCTGCTCGATGAGCGGCCGGACCGAATGAACCGCAGGCACAAGAATTTCCAGAGGGCCTATCTTGCTGGAAAGAAGGTCGATCGCCTCGCCGAACGGTGGCATCAAGCGCGACACCTCCGAAGGACGGCTGCCTGGCAAGACGGCAAGGATCGGCAGCTCGGGCGGCAAGTTTAGACGGTGGCGCAAGCACTCTGTATCGAGGCTGTCGATCCAGGAGGCCCTTTCGATAAGGGGATGTCCAACATAAGTGCAGTCAGGGCCGCCGAGCCTCTGGTGAGCCGCCGGCTCGAAGGGGAGAAGCGCCAGAAGATGATCGACATAGGGCCGCATCTTTCGGGCGCGTCCAGGACGCCAGGCCCAAACGCTGGGGCTAACGTAATCTATAATTGGAATGCTTGGGCTGCGTTGCCGGATGCGCTTTGCTATCGGATGCGTAAATTCGGGGCTGTCTATGATAATAAGGGCGTCCGGCTTGAATGCGAGCGCAGCATCCACGGCTTGGTAAACTCGCCGGACGAGCTTCGGGAGCCTCGCGATTATGGCCGCCGGTCCCATCACTGCCACATCAGAGAGCGGAAAAATGGAGGAAAGGCCCCCCGCCTTCATATGCTCGCCGCCGACGCCTGCAAAAGCAAAAGTCTCCGGCCCTTCCGCGTTCTTGAGCGCGCGCATGAGATTTCCGCCAAGCAAATCGCCTGAATGTTCGCCAGCAACGATAAAAATTCGCTTGGGTTCAGCCATGGGCGTCAGTTTCGAAAACTGTTAGGTTTGCGTCAGCTCTCCCGGCGAAACGCCCCAAAGGAACAAGCCAGATTTGTCTGCCTTTTCAACCAAGACATCCAAATCCGCCAACAAGACGGCGCCCGCTTCGACAGCGATACCCGCGAGCCCAGCTTCCACTGCAAGCTCCACTGTGCGCGCGCCTATCACAGGCAGGTCGAGACGGTAATCTTGGCCCGGCTTCGCCCTTTTCATGGCTACGCCCCTGCGCCCGCCGAGCCCCCAATTGTTCAGCTTGCGGCATCTTTCCAGCATGGCGTCTGTACCTTCCGCGGCTTCGACCGCAAGAACGCAGCTACGGGCCACGACAGCCGCTTGCCCGACATCAAAAAGGCCAAGCGCGTGCGTCACCCCTAAGCCAAGCCTGATATCGTTGAAGTCTTCGGCTGATGGCCGCGCGTGCGAAAATGTTCCGCTTGGAGCCAACAGGTTTGGCGCCACTTCCTGGACACCGATCACCTCGAAGCCCCGTTCCTCGAAGAAGCGGGCAACGCGCCTCATGACGGTATCGTCACCGCCGGCGAACAAGCGAAGCAATTTAGGCAAATGCAGGAAAAAGCCCGCATCGACCTTGATTCGAAAGAGGTTGGGGCGCCGGATTCCGCCAACAAACACGATCCGGGTGCAGCTTCCTTGACGAAGCAACCTCAAGATACGGCCGGTCTCGCCGATGTGGGCATAGGCGTGAGGGAAGCGTTCGATATCCCTGGCGGCGCTTCCTGCCAAACCTATAATGAAAGGTCTGTGGCCAGACCGCGATGCGTTGTCGGCCACCGCGGCTGGCAACGATCCGCCTCCGGCAATGATGCCGATCCGATGATTTCCAGCAGCGGCTGGCCCACCCGCGTTCAGGTCATCGAGCTTGCTGCCGGCGGCGGGGACGGCAGAAGTCATCATGACTGCGCGCGCGGAACGCAGAACGCGCGATCCGCCTTTGCCCGCATGAAGGTCACGATCCGCTGCACGGCGGCATCTTCGGGGAACATCTTGTCTGCGTCTTCGAGGCGCTCCTGCAGCGTTCCTTCCTGTGAAAACAGGAGGCGGTAGGCTTTCCGGAGGGCATGGATTTGCTCACGGTCGAACCCCTGGCGCTTCAACCCCACAATGTTCAATCCTGCGAGGTGGGCGCGATTACCCAAAGCCATCCCAAAGGGAATCACGTCGTTTTCGACGCCACTCATCCCGCCAACGAAGGCGTACGCCCCTATGCGCACAAACTGATGGACGGCGGAAAGTCCGCCGAGGATGGCATGATCCTCCACGGTTACATGGCCGGCAAGCGTCGCATTATTTGAGAAGATTACGTGATCGCCCACCTGGCAATCGTGCGCAACATGGGCTGCGGTGAGAAAAAGGCCATGAGCGCCAACGCGAGTCACGTGGCCTCCGCCCCCAGTCCCTCCGTTCATAGTCACATGCTCCCGGACGGTAGTGAAAGGACCGACGATGAGCTCACTTTCCTCGCCGCGGTATTTTTTGTCCTGTGGTGGTCCCCCAAGAACAGCAAATGGATGGATTTCGGAGCTTTCTCCAATCTGCGTTTGGCCAGTGATGACCGCGTGAGAGTGGACCCGTACGCGATCGCCAAGGCGAACATGCCGGCCTATCACTGCGAACGGTCCGATCTCGACGCCCTCGCCAAGTTCAGCGCCTGGGTCAATCGCAGCCAGAGGATGGATTTTACGAACCGCCATGAGTTGGATCACTCGGCGTCGCCGGTTTCACCCGGTTGGTGGCGCGGATCTACAATCATCGCGCTTATCTCGGCCTCCGCCACTAGTTGACCATTCACCTTCGCCTGCCCTTCGAATCGCCAGACGCGGCCACGGTTACGGCGCTTCACCATGTGGTAATAAACGGTATCGCCTGGCAGAACCGGACGCCGGAAACGGGCCTTGTCGATGGCCATGAAATAGACAAGCTGGGGTTCAAACGCCTCGGTCAGGTTCGCCACGCAGAGCGCGCCCGCTGTCTGCGCCATGCCCTCTATCAGAAGCACGCCCGGCATGATCGGAAAATTGGGAAAATGGCCTTGGAAAAAGGGCTCATTTATAGTGACGTTCTTTATGCCGACAGCAGAGTTATCGCCATCCATCTCGATGATCTTGTCAACAAGCAGGAAGGGGTAGCGGTGGGGCAACAGTTTTAGGATGCGCAGGATGTCTGCCGAGCCTAGCTCTTTTTGCCGGGCTTCCTTTTCGCTTTCCCTTTGAATCTCGCTCTTCTTCCACATCGCGGTCATTTAAACTACTTGTTAATCACCACCTGCGGCAGGGGCTTTCCGGCGCACAAGCCGCTTCAAGAGCGCAACCTCCCTCGCCCATAAGCTTGCCGGTTTTGCGGGGTACCCAGCCCAGCGTTCCCCTCTTGGAATATCTGTTGACACACCGCTTTGCGCCCCGACCTGCGCGCCTTCTCCAATGCGGATGTGACCAACCGTGCCACACTGGCCACCCATGGCAACCAAATCTTCCAATACGGTGCTGCCGGATATGCCGGTTTGCGCGGCGATAACGCAATGCCGTCCGATGATTACGTTATGGGCGATTTGAACGAGGTTGTCGATCTTGGTGCCCTCTCCGATGATTGTATCCTTAAGAGCCCCGCGGTCGATTGTCGTGTTGGCTCCGACTTCAACACTATCTTGAATTATGACCCGGCCTATTTGGCGTACTTTATAGTGTCCAGCAGGCCCCATTGCAAAGCCAAAGCCATCCTGGCCGATCCGGGCGCCGGCGTGGATGATCACATGATTACCGATCAAGGCATGTGTCAAGGAGGCGCCCGGGCCCAAGAAGCAGTCCCGGCCGATCGCAACTCGATATCCAACGACGGCGCCAGCGGCTATACGTGTGCCACGGCCAATAAGAGCCTCTGGACCTATAATCGCGCCAGTTTCGATAATGGCGCCCTCCTCAATGCGCGCGGCCGGGTCAATCAGGCCGGTTCCACTGGAAGCGAGGCTACCCACCTTAGGGAACTGCGCATCTGGATAAAACAGCTCCAGTGAACGGGCCAAAGATCGGTAAGGATCTTGAGAGACAAGTGGCACGGTTTGCGCTGGAATCCGCGCCGCATCTTGCGCAGAGACATAGACCGCTTTGGCCTTTGTTGCCCCCAGCGCCGGCAGGTATTTGCGATTCTCAAAGAAGGAGACGTCTCGGCGGCCCGCGTCATCCAATGCCTTAACAGCGACTACCGGCTCATTCGCCTCCCCAAGAAACGCCTTCGGTATCTCGGCACTCGAATATCGAGCGACTTCGCTGAGCTTGAATGGCCCGGCAGGGCGCCAAAAACCAGGATGGTCCATGCTTATTGCCGTCAAATAGTTAAGCGGGCTTTCGCCCGCTTAACATGATTTATTTGCATTCCAGCGAGGGCGGCAAACGCGCGGCCTGAACTAGAACTTGGTTGCCGCGCCAAACCTAAACACTTGGGTCTGATCGTAGGATTCCTTCAAGATCGCCCAACCGAGATCGGCGCGAAGCGGACCGATCGGCGAGTTCCAGATCAGGCTCGCGCCAACCGACGCGCGGATCGAATCGTTGTCGTCTATGCCTGCGTAACACGGGGCGTAGCCTGCAGGCGGACTACTATTGGGATATAAGCCTGGGCAGATTCCGCCATGCTTAACAAGATAGGCGTTGGCTAGCTTCGCTGCGTCCGTACCATATAGAGTGCCCGCATCGGCGAAGATGGCGCCGCCGAAGCCAAGGTCTTCAGGTACAAAAGGAATCGGGAAGCGGATTTCTGCCGTGCCCGCGTAGAAGGTCTTGCCGCCGACAGCGTCCTGCGTGGCTATATCGCGCGGCCCGATGCCGGCAGGTGCAAAGCCACGGATGGTCTCGCCGCCCTTGAAGAAGTCGTCCACCGTGCGGACGTCTTGGCCATTCCAGCCCATAATGTCGCCGCCAATGACCCGGCCCACGAGCGTGATCTCCTTTGTAATCGGATAATATCCACGTCCTTCCGCCACCGTCCGGATATAATCGACGGTACCTCCGACCCCCGCGAAATCTTGAGCGAAATTGAAGTAGAAGCCGCGGGATGGGTTCTTGCGGTTATTTCGCGTGTCATAGATGAGAGAATATCCAACCGAGGAGGTGATGGCCGTGCCCGCAACTTCCGCGACCGCGAGCGGAGCTGTGCTATCCAGATCGTAGATGTCCTCGAATATAAAGGTGTAGTTCGTGTTAAGCCAAAGGTTGTCTAGCAGCGCCAGACCGAACCGCAGACTGCCCCCCGTCCGGAAGTCCTTATATCCGAGGTCCGTAAAGCCAGAGGAAGCAGTATAGTCCGAGTTACGTATAAAGGTATCTACACCGAAGGATAGATTCTGGTCGAGGAAGCGTGGCTCGGTCCAGCTCACGTCAACCCCATAGCTTACGAAGCTTCCTGAAAGTTTGACCTGCAGGAATTGGCCCGTGCCCATGAGATTTCGCTCGCTGTACGAGACCTCGCCTATGATACCTTCCGCCGTGGAATACCCCGCAGAGAACGATAGCTCGCCGGTCGATTGCTCTGTACATTCGACCGTCAGGATCACGCGGTCTGGAGCGGAGCCCTGCTCCTTGTTGATCTTGACCTCCTTAAAGAAGCCGAGACCCATAAGACGCTGCTTGGCCTGGTCGACCATCACCTTATTGTAGGCATCGCCCTCCGCCAAGCGAAAATCGCGCCGTATAACGTAGTCTTCAGTGCGGTAATTTCCGGTGATGTTAATGCGCTCGATATAAACGCGCGGACCTTGCTCGACGACAAAAGTCACCGAAATAGTCCGCGAGACGGGATCACGATCAATCCTCTGGCGGACTTGCCCGAATGCATAACCTTGTTCGGCCACGGCAACTGTAAGAGCTTCGACCGTCTTGTCGACTGCCTCAGCGTTGTAGACGTCTCCAGCTTTGGTCAGAACCCGGCCGCTGGCCGCCGCTGTGTTAAAGGCAGGCAGGGTGGTTTCCACATTCACGCGGCCGAAAGTGTAGAGCGGCCCTTCATCAACTGTAAAAGTGAGGAAAAAGCCCTTCCCTTCCCGGTCAACATCCGCCACTGCCGAGACAACGCGCATGTCGGCATATCCGTTCTTGATATAGTACCGGCGTAGAAGCTCGCGGTCGAGGTTGAACCGGTCCGGATCGTAAACAGATGTAGGCTTGAGGAAATCGAGAAGATTCAATTCGGTCGTCGTAATGACGCCGCGGAGCTCGGAGTCGGAAAAGGCTTGGTTTCCGATGAAGTTGATGCCAGCGACCTTCGTCTCCGGCCCTTCCCGGATCTCGAAAACAAGATCGATGCGGTTGTGGTCAAGCTGAATGATTTGCGCGTCGACCTGCGTGGCATAATAGCCTTGGCGGCGATAAACGTCGAGGACGCGCTGGACATCTGATTGAACGCGGGCACGGGAGTAAATGGAGCGCGACTTGAGCTGCACTTCCTTGCTCAGTGCATCGCTTTTGACTTCGCTGTTTCCTTCGAAAGCAACACGATTGATGATCGGGTTTTCAATGACCGCCACGACAACGGTGCTGCCCTGGAGGTTAATGCGAACGTCTTGGAAGAGGCCGGTGCCAAAAAGGGCCCTCAAGCTCTCATCGACTTTATAGGTGTCATACCGCTGACCGGGCGTGAACTTCAGATAGTTCTTAACGGTTTCAGGCTCTATGCGGCTATTGCCGGTGACCTGGATATCGCGAATGACAGGGCCGCCCTGCGCATGCGCTACCGTTGCTTCCACCCCAGCGCTTGCGATCGTCACCATTGCCGCAGCCGCGAAGAGTGTAAGGGCTGCACGAACCCTTGCGACTATGCCTTTTCGCACCATCGATCTTATTGCCCCCATAACGCCGGTTCGCCAACTCAGCATCTCAATTTGCCAAAAACTAGCACTTTGTGACGCGAAGGTGGCTTTCACCCACCAAGTACCCAACTTAGCAGACCGCCTGTTGCCCCCCGGCACCATGCGGCAAGAGTGGACTCTTTCTTAACTCCTACTTCCGGCAAACGCTAGCGGGATTGTTTACCGCCGGTTTGTCATGCGTAAGCTCTGAAATGTTATTCCAAGTTACAAAAACCATTAACATGAGAAGCAGGACGAATCCAAACTGAAAACCAACTTCTTGCGCTCTTTGGCTTAAAGGCCGGCCGAGTATGGCTTCCGCGCCATAGAACAAAAGGTGGCCCCCATCCAAAACCGGGATCGGGAATAGGTTGAAGAGGCCCACGCTCACAGAGATGAACGCAATTAAAGGGATAAGATTAACAAAGCCTTGAGATGCAAATGTTTTTGAAACCTCAGCGATCTTGACGGGCCCGCCCAGCGAACTCGCACAGGCTTTGCCGCGAAAAAGTTGTCCAAAAAACTGGAAGGGACTTTCAACAATGCGCCAGGTTCGATTGAAACCTTCGCCAACGGCACCAATCAGACCCGGATTCACAATCCGGGTATCTCCCGCCTTTGTTGTCCCCACAACTCCGAGCCTCCCAACACACTCGCCGTCAATAAGTTGGGGGGTAGCCCTCAAATCGCGGATTTTGCCGTCCCGCTCGACGGCGATATTGATGGGGGAGCCTGCATTGAGAACAACGTGAGAGCTGAAATCCTCGAAGTTTTTCACAGGCTCGCCTCCGACCGACAATATTCTGTCGCCGGCTTGAAGCCCTGCCTGCGCCGCGGGAGTGCCCGGTTCTACGCAAATAATCTCCGCTTGTTGATAAACGATCCCGGTCGCCAAAACCATGCCAGAGAATATCACGAGGCTTAGAATGAAATTCGAGAAAGGTCCCGCGAGCACGATAAGCGTGCGGCGCCAGAGCGGAGCTGTGTGGAAGTTTCCTTGACGCTCCTTCGGCGTCAGCGCCTCGAGTTTCTCGGCCGGCGGCATGCTTGCTACGCTTTCGTCGCCTTTGAACTTTACATAGCCGCCAAGCGGAATCCAGGCGAGCCTCCAGCGGGTACCGCTGCGATCGTAGAAGCCGGCAATCTCCGGACCAAATCCTACCGAGAACGCTTCGACCTTCACACCCAAGACCCGGGCGGCGAGAAAGTGCCCGAGTTCATGGACGATCACTACAGCCCCGAGAACCAGTAAGAATGGTACAGTCCACCAAAAAAGCTGGACAATGGCTGAGGACAAAATTTGCGGCATCATTGCGAGGAAACCTTCGAAAGAGGCGGGCATATTAGGCGCGGCGGGCCTGTCTTCAACGGTGGCCGGGGAAGAAGATAGCCACCGCGATGCCTGCCCTATGCGCAGCCCATCATTAGGTTAAATGACACCCGGAGCTAGAACCATGCCAAGTCTTGCATCGTGAAGCAAAGACTGCGCAATGCCCCGGGCCCGGCTATCGATATATATGACGTTCTCCAGGCTGTCTGGAATGGTCCCGGCCAGTTCGCTGACTGCGCTGCTTAGGGTGCGCTCGACTGTTGCCGCTATGCCGGGGAAGGGAATGCTGCCATTTAAGAAAGCCTCGACAGCAATCTCGTTTGCGGCGTTGAGAACTGTGGGCGCAGCCCCGCCCGCTCCGAGTGCCTCCTTCGCGAGCCTAAGTGCCGGAAAGCGGGTTTCGTCCGGCTCCTCAAAAGTCAAGCTCGCCGCGGCCGCAAGATCGAGCCGTTTGAGGTCAGCCTCCAGCCGTTCCGGCCAGGCGAGGCTATAGGCTATGGGAGTCCGCATGTCGGGGAGGCTGGCTTGAGCGATGACGGAACCGTCGCAATAATAAACAAAGGCATGAACGATGGACTGGGGATGAATGATGGCTGAAAGCTGGTCAGCCCGCACGTTAAATAGATGAAAGGCTTCGATAAGCTCGAGACCTTTGTTCATCAAAGTGGCGCTGTCGATGGTGATCTTGCGGCCCATGGTCCAATTTGGATGCTTAAGCGCATCTTCAGGGCGTGCGGAGGCAATTCGAGCTGCGCTCCAACTGCGGAACGGGCCCCCGGATGCCGTAAGAACGATCTTTTCCACGTGCTTGCAGTCGAGCGCGTCCAGCGCCTGAAAAACCGCCGAGTGTTCTGAATCCACAGGAAGGAGAGTTGCTCCATGCCGCCGGGCCTCACTCATGAAATAGGCCCCCGCAGAAACGAGGCATTCCTTATTTGCAAGCGCAACAATGGAGCCTTGCTGCAGGGCTGTAAGCGTGGGAGCAAGGCCAGCCGCTCCAACGATCGACGCCATAATCAAGTCCGCTGGGCGGGAGGCTGCCTCGGTGAGCGCGGCTGGGCCGGCGCCGCATTCAACTCCGCTCCCATCGAGCCGTCGTCTGAGATCCTCTTCAAGGCGAACGTCCCCGACGGCTGCATATTCGGCCTCGAGCGCTATCGCCAACTCTGCGAGCTTCCCGGTATTAGCTTGAGCCGTTAAGGCAACTACTTGGAAATGCGTTGGATTCAGCGAAAGAAGCTCGCACGTATTCCGGCCGATGGTTCCGGTAGCCCCAAGGATGCTCACCCGCCTTTTGACGGGTGGATTTGCGCTATTCCGTCCAGAGGCCAACCCCTCTTTTTGCATAGTAGCTCCCTACCGCCCCCGCTCGCTTCACCACATCAGCAAGGCGCGGCCCGGCTTTAGCGGATCTTCCGCCGCCACGATTAACCCGGCACCCATTGCAGCGAATACAAGTCCATCCAGCCGGTCAAGCACGCCGCCATGTCCTGGAATTAATCCACTTGAATTCTTCACGCCGAAGAAGCGCTTGATGAATAACTCGCCAAGGTCGCCTCCCTGGGCGATAAGCGCAAGGACAACGCTTAAACCCGCGAGGATCGGCACGGAGGTTCGCCCGAGCCAGAGCGCAAAAGCTGCACCTGCGGCGCAAGCTGCGAGCGCTCCGCCCGCTAGCCCCGACCAAGTCTTATTAGGTGAAATCGTGGGAGCCAGTTTTGGCCCGCCAATCAGCCTCCCGATGAAGAAAGCGCCTGTGTCCGCAGACCAAACGACAAGAAACAAGTAGAGTATCGCATAAAAGCCGTATTCCGGGTCTTGGCGGATCGCGATCATGGTGATCGCAGGAAACCCGGCATAATAAACCCCTGCGGCTGACCACCACGGGTCGCTCGGAAGGCCCGAAAGTTTGTGAAGCCAAAAACACGCCCAGGTCGAAGCCAGCACCACTGCAATCGCGAACATCGGATAATTCTTGAGCGTAAGAGTTCCGGCCAGAATGATGGATAAGGTTTGAAGCAGGAAGATGCGGTCGGCATTGCGGCGGCGGACAACACGTCCCCACTCCCAACTCATAAGCACGACGAAAAACAAGATAAGTGCAGCAAATGTGCCCGGGCCAGCGTAGGTCAGAGCGAGGCTTAGCCCCGCAAGAATGAGCGCTGAATACAACCGGAGGATCAGCTCTGAACTTACAGGCTTTGCCATAATTCCTTCGCCCGATGAGTCCTTTGCTGATTCATGGGCAGCACTAACCGGCAACTCCGCCAAAGCGCCTGTCGCGCTGCTGGTAAGAGGCGACTGCGCTTTCCAAGGTGTGCCTCGTAAAGTCCGGCCAAAAATTATCAACGAACAGTAACTCCGAGTAGGCGCACTGCCAAAGGAGGAAGTTGCTGATCCTTTGTTCGCCGCTTGTGCGAATGATCAAGTCTGGGTCCGGAATGCCGGCCGTGTCAAAATTTTGCTCAAGCATTTCCTGGGTTACATCCTCGACTTCAAGCTCCCCTGACTTCACACGCTCCGCCAGCCGCTTTGCCGCGCGCACTATTTCATCGCGGGCTCCATAATTGAAGGCAATGATCAGCTGTAGCCCTGTGTTCCCACTGGTAAGCGAGACAGACTCCCGGAACATGGTCAGGAGGTCGGCAGGCACGCCGTCTTCCGAACCTATCACCCGCAGCTTGACATTATTTTCATGGAGCTCGGCAAGGTCGCGGCGGATAAAGCGCCGCAGAAGGCCCATGAGAAAAGTTACCTCTGCGGGAGGCCTCTTCCAATTCTCGGAAGAAAAGCTGAACAGGGTTAAATAGCTTATCCCAAGATCCGCAGCTGCTCGCACACATTCTTTCGTGCTTTCGACGCCCCGCCGATGGCCTTCTGTTCGCGGCAAACCACGTTGCGCGGCCCATCGGCCATTGCCGTCCATTATTATGGCAACATGCTTGGGGCACGGGCGCTGACTGGGAAGCGCGGCGGCACTTTTTTGCAATCTCACTTAAATACCCAATTCTTAAGGCTCTGCACGGTTCGCAGCCGCCGGGGATGTGTTCAATGATATGAGCGGCACTGCTGCTGCCTTTCTTCTTCTCCCTCACCCGTAAGGTCAAGGGCTACCTTGCAGCATAGCGCCTTAGTACTATGCACAAATTGTACGAAACCAATAAATGCACCTAAACATGCGTGATTTCTTGTTCCTTCGAACTTAGGATGCCATCGATCTCCTTGATTGTACGATCAGTGAGATCCTGCACTTTCGCCGACAAAGTAGTGCTTTCGTCCTCGCTGATTTTTCCATCCTTCTCCAGCTTTTTGATCTGATCCATTCCGTCTTTGCGGACATTACGCACCGCGACCCGTGCCTGCTCGGTATATTTCCTTGCAATTTTTACGAGCTCTTGCCGGCGCTCCTGGTTGAGTTCGGGAATCGGCAGGCGAAGCGTCAAACCGTCGACCACCGGGTTGAGGCCGAGGTCCGACTCCCTGATGGCCTTTTCGACCGCGGATAAGTTGGTCTTGTCCCAGACCTGCACGGTTATCAGGCGCGACTCCGGCGTGTTGATGGACGCGACTTGACTAATCGGCATCTTGGCGCCGTAGGAAGTGTTGACCATGATTGGGTCTAGAAGCGTAGTGCTGGCCCGCCCCGTTCGCAAGCCTCCAAACTCCTGCTTCAGAGCCGTAACAGCGCCTTTCATGCGCTTTTCGATTTCGCGGTTGTCAAAGTTGCTGGGTGCCATCTCCGTCCCCTACTTTTTGCGGTTCGGACCGTGATTGCACTTCATTTAGGCTGCGCCGCCGCTTCCGACAACGCTGCAAACCGCTTCTCCGCGCATTACTTTTCCAATAGCTCCCATTTCGCGCAGGGAGAAGACGACGATGGGGATGCCATTATCTCGCGCAAGTGCAATTGCGGCTGCATCCATTACCTTGAGGTCCCGGCTCAGCACTTCTGAAAATGTCAAATGCGTAAAGCGCTCGGCGGCAGGATTGGTCTTCGGGTCGTCGGAATAGATACCGTCCACCTGCGTCGCCTTGAGAATGACGTCACAACCAAGCTCGGCCGCGCGCAGCGCAGCCGTGGTATCGGTCGTAAAGAAAGGATTGCCAGTGCCCCCCGCAAGGACGGCAACGCGGCCCTCATCAAGATCGCGTCTAACCTCGTCTCTGGAAAATGCTTTGCAAACGGTTGGTGCTGGCAGGCCCGAATAAATGGCCGCGGACTGACCGTGGCGCTCCAGAGCCTCTCCAAGCGCCAGGCCGTTGATCACCGTCGCCAGCATTCCCATGAAATCGGCCTTGACGCGGTCCATGCCGCCGGCCGCACCTGATACCCCCCGGAAGATATTGCCGCCCCCCACCACGACAGCGGCACGCACACCGAGCCGCGATACCCCGGCAAGATCCAGTGCGATCGCGTCAAGGGCGTCCATATCGATGCCATACTGGCCATTGCCCATGAGCGCTTCGCCCGAGAGCTTGATCAGCGGGCGTGAATACATCAATGGCGGCATCGAATTCCTCCGCGGCAGACTTCCGGGTTCAAGCACATCCGCCGCAACGAAGCGCTACTGCTTGCCGGCCGCTGCCGCGACCTCAGCGGCAAAATCGCCCTTATCCTGTTTGATGCCCTCGCCAAGCTCAAAGCGAACGAAACCCTCGACCGTGATCGCAGCCCCTGCCGCCTTTTCGGCGTCTTTGATCGCCTGCTCCACTGTCTGGTCCGGATTTATCACGAAGGCTTGCTTCAGAAGAACGACTTCTTGGTAAAACTTTTTAATGCGGCCTTCGATCATTTGCTTGATCACTTTTTCAGGCTTACCGCTCTCCTTGGCCTGCTCCGCAAATATAGCCCGTTCTCTTTCGACGACTTCAGGATCGAGACCGGCGTCATTCAAAGCAAGCGGGTTGGTCGCGGCGACATGCATTGCCACTTGGCGTCCAATCTCATTCAGCTTTTCTTTGTTCCCGTCCGACTCAAGCGCGACAAGAACGCCAATCTTGCCCATTCCCGGTGTGGCTTGATTGTGGACATAGGTGGCAACAAGCCCTTCGCTGACCTTCAGCGCGACCGTGCGCCGTAGCGTAATGTTCTCGCCGATCGTTCCGACAAGCTCTCTCAAATGGTCCCTGACCGATATCTTCTTTTTCGGGTAAGTCATTTCGGACAGCTTCGCGAGGTCACCGCCGGCCTTGAGTGCGAGCTTCGCGATTTCGCCTACCGCCTTCTGAAACTCCGCATTGCGCGCCACGAAGTCGGTCTCCGAATTCACCTCCACCATTGCGCCCGTCTTCGCTGCAGACGCGACGCCAATAAGACCCTCCGCGGCAACCCGGTCTGCCTTCTTTGCAGCCTTCGAGAGTCCTTTCGCGCGCAGCCAATCGACAGCAGCTTCCATTTCGCCGCCCAATTCGGTAAGCGCCGTCTTGCAGTCCATCATTCCGGCGCCGGTCTTATCCCTCAGGGTCTTGACCATGCTGGCCGTAATCGCAGCCATTTGCTACCTCATTTGTTTGCCCAAACATCGCCAGGCGTGACGCTGTGAAACCTTAGCTGGTAAGCTCGCGTGCTTGGTCGACCCAATCCCCCTTTGCGATCTGACCGTTCCCATGGAGTAGACGGTCAATCTCATCGAGGTTGTCTTGGGTGAAGGCTGCAATCTGCCAAAAGTGGAAGATGCCCTTTTCGTTCAGCTTCTTCTCATGCGCCTTCGTTATACCGCGAATCTTCTTGAGGTCGTCCTTCTCGCCCTGAGGTTCGGCCAACCCTTCAATAGTGGAGGCCTGCTCCGGTTCCTCCGCGGCAGCTTCCTGTTTCCGTGGGGCTGATTTCCCCTTGCCCTTGGCGGCCTTTGGTTCCGCCTGCTTTGAGTTCTTGGTTTCTTCGGCGATAGTAGGCTCGCCTGCTTGGCCGTTGGTTACCAGCTCCGCAGATGCACCATTCAATGCCGGTTCCGAAACTTCTTCTGCCTCGCCAATGTCAATTCCAGCAACGCCCTGAGCGCGCTCAATGCCGTCGATGGCGGCCCTTGCAATCAAATCGCAGTACAGCGTGATCGCGCGGCCTGCGTCATCATTGCCGGGGATTGGATAGGTAACCCCCTCCGGATTGCTGTTGCTGTCGATGATGGCAATGACCGGAATCTTCAACTTCACGGCCTCAGCAATCGCGATTGCCTCCTTGTTCGTGTCGATCACAAACAAAAGGTCAGGAACGCCTCCCATGTCTCTAATGCCGCCGAGCTCCTGATCCAGCCGGTCGCGCTCGCGCGTGAGATGCAAAAGTTCCTTCTTGGTGAAGCCTTGCCCCTCCCCCGCCAGTAACTCGTCAAGATAGCGCAACCGCTTGATGGAGTTGGTGATCGTTTTCCAATTCGTCAGCATTCCGCCAAGCCAGCGATGGTTGACGTAGTATTGCGCGCAGCGTTTCGCAGCGTCCGCGATGGCATCGGAAGCCTGGCGTTTTGTTCCAACGAAGAGAATGCGGCCGCCTTGCGCGACCACGTCGCTGGCAGTGACGACAGCCTGATGCAGCAGCGGCACGGTCTTCGAAAGGTCGATGATATGTATCTTATTCCGCGATCCGAACAGGAAATCCTGCATCTTCGGATTCCAGCGGTGAGTTTGGTGGCCGAAATGGACGCCAGCCTCAAGGAGCTGACGCATCGTGAATTGTGGCAGCATTGCATTCCTTCTTCCGGTTAGACCTCCGCGGGAGTTGGATGGCAAGCGCCATCACCGGAATATCAAAAAGGGCCGCGAACGGCCCAATCCGACATAATCCCGCGTGTGAGATACGCTCTGTATAGTGCCGAAATCTTAAATTTGCAAGACTCCACTCTCACACTCGGCTGAGCACGCCACCATCCGGCCTCGGAGAAATGAACTCTTAACCGTTACTGTTTGTTATCGCGACGCCCGTAGGCTTGCCTCGCGAAGCGACGCGTCAACGGCTTTGGCCAGCGCCAAGTGCTGCTGCAAGATCGGAAGCGCACTGGAAGCGACGGTAAGGACCGCCGGATTTTGTGCGTTCGATTTCTCCGACTGGAATCTGCTGACCGCTTTCTCGTGACCTTTTACCATATCGTTCATGTAGGCGCTGTCGAAACGATCCCCGCTCATCGATTTCAGCTGCTCCATTTGCTTTTCGGCTGCAGGGCTTGGCTTATCGGGAACTTGCACGTTATTGAGAGTAACGGTCGCGTAGAGCTGGCTCTCCAGCTCCGAATGGTCGAGCGCCATGAGACGGCCGAAAGCTTTCACGGCATCTGATTGCGCTTTTTGTTGCGCTAGCAGCCCCTGACGGATTTCGCCGATGTTGACCTCTGAGGCGAAGTCCAGGAACGTTTTGCCGCGTTGGCCTATCGGCTGGCCAGAGGAGGGCGCAGCGTTCTGAGCGAACGCGGGAGTTGCAAACAGCATTAGCGCTGTCATCAGCGTTAGTTTACTACGCATTACACTCTCCATTGCCCGGTATTAACGATCTGCAAACAGGAAAACCCCGCGCGGAAATCGCTGTTCCCATAGAGAAGCTCAGAATGGACTGTAGTTCTTGTTCTTGTGCTTCAACTTACGTGGACGATGCCAGGCAGCGTCTTAAGCGCCGAGAGTTGCCGTGCCGACACTGAGAAGTTTGATCCCAGGCTGAACTCGATGGCCTTGGCCTGCCCTCGCAATTCGACCACGAGCTTGATCTCAATGCTCCCTTCGCGGCTTAGGTGCTTCATCAAGTCGGCCATTTGAAGTTTCTCCGTAGCCGTAATCGCGATTTGCTTCGTGCCCTTGCCCAGCACCTCATCGAGGGTCTGCACGGTTTGCACGCGCACCTTGATCGCTTCTCCTTCCGCCTCCCCCTCGACATTGATCAGCACATTCCTGCCAATCTCCAGCTTATCGTTGGCGCTTGCTAGCGTGTCGGCGAAGACCACGGCCTCAAATTGGCCGGTGGGGTCGGAGAAGCCAGCGAATGCGAAGCGGTTGCCAGACTTGGCCTTCCGGTCCTGGCGGTAGGTAACCGTCGCAGCAAGCCGGGCCTCGGCGCGTCCATGGGTCTGGGCACGGGCGGAGAAATCTGCCCACCGCATGACATTGAGGCGCCCAAGCTGATCCGCAAAATCATCCAGGGGATGGCCGGAAAGGTAAAATCCTGCGGATGCCAATTCGGCGTCAAGCTTTTCGATGAGCCCCCATGCCGGCGCGTCAGCCAGCACCAATTGCTGGCTTGCGGGTTCCGCGCCCGGTTTGGTGGCGAACATATCTGTCTGTCCGGCCGAACGGTCCTGAGCAATTCGTGCTCCAAACTCGACCAGGCGCTCTGTGTTTTTCGCGACTTTTGCCCTGTTTGGCTCCAACTCCTCAAGCGCTCCCGCCGCATTCAGCGTTTCAATGGCTCGCTTGTTCACCGCCTTTGTGCTGATTCGCGACATCAGATCAGTGAGATCCCCGAAGGGCTTTTCACCTCGCGACGACACGATCTCTTCCGCGGCCGCCTGACCCATGTTCTTTAACGCCGCCAAAGCATAGCGGATGCCGTCGCCTTCCGGCTCGAACTCCACGCCCGACTTATTTACCGACGGGGGCAGGATCGAGATACCGCAGCGCTCGGCTTCTCGCGTAAATCCGTAGAGCTTGTCGGTATTGCCCATATCGAGCGTCATGGACGCGGCCAAGAACTCCCTTGGATGATTGGCCTTCAAATAAGCGGTCTGATAGGCGACGAGAGCGTAAGCCGCTGCGTGAGACTTGTTGAAGCCGTAGCCTGCGAATTTTGCCACCAGCTCGAAAATGTAGCGCGCGCGCGCTACATCGATACCTTTCTCCATCGCGCCTTTTACGAAGCGGGCGCCTTGGGCATCCATCTCTGCCTTGATCTTCTTGCCCATGGCACGGCGCAAAAGATCGGCCTCGCCCAGGCTATAGCTCGAGAGCACCTGAGCCAGTTGCATCACCTGCTCCTGGTAGACGATAACGCCGTAAGTCTCCTCGAGGATGGGCTGGGCGAGCGGATGCAGGTAATCCTGGTTCTCGATGCCGTGCTTACGGTTGATAAAGGTCTCGATGTTGTCCATCGGGCCTGGCCGGTAGAGCGCATTCATAGCGACAATGTCGCCAAAGCGGTCCGGTTTGAGTTTCCGGAGCGCCTCGCGCATGCCCGTACTTTCAAATTGGAACACGCCCCCGGTATCGCCCTTTGCAAACAATTCATAAGTGGCTTGATCATCTAGTTCGAGCGCGCCGAGATCCAGCGGCTTGCCAGCTTTAGCGAGCAACGCGCACGCTTTTTGAAGCACCGTAAGCGTTTTAAGGCCCAGAAAGTCGAACTTCACAAGCCCGGCCTGCTCTACCCACTTCATGTTGAATTGGGTGACAAGCATCTCGGATTTTGGATCGCTATAGAGCGGAATGAGTTCCACGAGAGGGCGGTCGCCAATCACGACGCCAGCCGCATGCGTGGACGCATGGCGGTATAACCCTTCTAGACGCTGAGCCATATCGAGAAGCTGTGCGACGATAGGCTCATTGTCCCGCGCTTCCTGCAAGCGAGGCTCGCCCTCGATCGCCTGTGCGAGCGTGAGCGGGTTTGCCGGGTTGTTCGGCACCATTTTGCAGAGCCTGTCCACCTGCCCATAGGGCATCTGGAGCACTCGGCCGACATCCCTCAGGACGGCTCGCGCCTGCAGCTTTCCAAAGGTGATTATCTGGGCAACCCTGTCCGCACCAAATTTGTCGCGGACATAGGCAATGACTTCGTCGCGGCGGTCCTGGCAGAAATCGATGTCGAAGTCGGGCATGGACACCCGTTCCGGATTGAGAAAGCGCTCGAAAAGCAGTCCAAAGCGGATAGGGTCGAGGTCTGTGATCGTTAGTGACCAGGCAACCACGGAACCTGCACCCGAGCCGCGTCCTGGACCGACGGGAATACCTTGCGCCTTTGCCCACTTTATGAAGTCGGAGACAATCAGGAAGTACCCCGGAAATTTCATACGGGTAATAACATCGAGCTCGAAGTGCAGGCGCGCCTTGTACTCTTCCTCGCCCGCCCCTCTTAGATGAGCCGGGATTTCAGCAAGCCGCTTTGCAAGGCCGGCTTCGGCTTGGACTCTAAGCTCGGCCGCCTCGGCTTCTGCCGCATCTGCCGCGCCAGCGATGTATTGGGGCAGAATTGGCTTCCTTGGCGCTGGCCGGAATGAGCACCGCCTCGATATTTCGATGGTGTTCACCACCGCCTCGGGAAGATCCTGAAACACGGCCGCCATGGAAGCTTGGGGCTTCAGCCAATGGTCGGGGGATAGGCGCCGGCGGCTGTCTTCGGCAACATATCGCCCTTCCGCAATGCATAGAAGGGCGTCGTGAGCGTCGAAGGCGTCACGTTTAGAAAAATAGGCCTCGTTCGTAGCCACCAGCGGCAGGTGGCGGTCATAGGCCCAGCGCAAGAGTTGCGGCTCAACAAGCCGCTCACGTGCTAGCCCATGACGCTGAACTTCGACATAGAAGCGGTCACCGAAAAGTTCGGCGAGAGTGTCGAGCCTAGACTCGGCCAAGGCCGCGTTACCGGCAGCGAAAGCGCTGTCGATCGGGCCTTCAGGTCCGCCGGAAAGAGCAATTAAGCCGCCAGCATGCAGCTGCAGTGTCTCGAGAGTAACATGCGGTGCTCCGCTCTGAGCTTGCTCCAGAAACGCCTGGCTCGAAAGCCGCAGGAGGTTCGCATAACCGTTGCCGTCCTTTGCAAGCAGGACCAAGGCACCGTGATGGGTTGGCATGCGGTGTCCCTGGCGCGCGGCCTCGTCGCCTGCCGGGACAGGAAAGGCAACATTAAGAGAGCAGCCAATGATGGGCTGGATACCTTCGGCCGCCAACGCTTCCGAGAATTCGAGCGCCCCAAAAAGATTATTCCGGTCCGTAATCGCCATGGCGGGCTGACCGTCCGCGGCAGCGAGCTTGGCCAGTTCTTTGATCTTCAGAGCACCTTCAAGCAGTGAATATGCGGAATGAACGTGCAGATGAATGAAACCGGGCGTGCGCATGGCTCCCCTTCGCGTTCCTTAGAGGCGCCGTCGAAGATAGATCAACCAAAGCGATTCGGGTGAGGACTGTTGAGTTTTTCCTAAGCGCAGTTGCTTCTCTCAGGAAGAGCAGGCGGTATTGGTGCAGGGCTATCCGTAGCGAGGTTGAGAGGCGTAAGCGGCCCCGCGCACATGATCGTCGCTAGCCTCCACGAGCAGCCCATCTTCAAGCTGCAAAATGCGGTCCATCCGGTTTGCGAGGTCGAGATTATGGGTTGCCATCAACGCCGCGACGCCCGAAGCACGGATGAAGTAGATCAACTCCTCGAACACGCGATCTGCCGTGTGCGGGTCCAGATTTCCCGTCGGCTCGTCCGCGAGAAGCACGGAAGGCTTATTGGCGACGGCGCGCGCTATGGCGACCCGCTGCTGCTCGCCGCCCGAAAGTTCCGCGGGGCGGTGCGTAGCCCTGTCGAGAAGCCCGAAACTCGACAGAAGTTCAAGAGCCCGCTTTTTGGCATCTTTCTTCCCCACTCCGGCGAGGAGTTGGGGCATCATCACATTTTCCAACGCCGAAAACTCAGGCAAAAGATTGTGGAACTGATAGACGAAGCCGATCTGGGTTCTCCGCACCCTTGTTCGCTTGCCGTCCGAGAGCACGGTGCAGTCGGTCCCATTGAGCAGAACGCTGCCGCCGCCTGGCTTTTCGAGAAGGCCCGCCATATGGAGAAGGGACGACTTCCCTGAACCGGATGGACCGACGAGAGCAACAGCTTCCCCTTCGTAGATCTCTGCGGAGGCGCCGCGCAGAACGTGCAAGGCCTTGTCTCCCTGCATGTAAGTCCGCTCTAAGGAGACCACCTGGAGCACGGGCCGCGTAGTTGCGAAATCGCGGTTGATCCTGGTCATTCGTAACGCAATGCCTCCACGGGGTCGAGGCGCGCCGCTTGCAGCGCCGGATAAATTGTTGCAGCCATCGAGAGCAGGAGTGCGATCGTCACCACGACAGCCACTTCGACTGGGTCCATTACGGAGGGAAGCCGCGACAAAAAGTAAACCTGCGGGTCGAAGAGGCGCGTATTGGTTAGTATTGAGAAAAACTGCCGGATGTCTTCCATGTGGAGGCTGACGAAGACCCCGAGAATCAAGCCGGCGAGCGTGCCGATGAAGCCAATGCTCGTGCCGCTGATGAAGAAGACGCGCATGATAGCGCCCCGCGTTGCTCCCATCGTTCGCAGGACTGCAATATCGCGTCCTTTGTTTTTGACCAGCATGGTCAAACCAGAAATAATATTTAAAGTCGCCACGAGCACGATCAGCATGACGATCAAGAACATGACGTTTCGCTCGACCTTCAGCGTGTTGTAGAAGGTCGCGTTCCGCTGTCGCCAATCGCTCAAAATCATATCCGGCCCGGCCGCATCCTGAAGGCTGGCTCGCATGACATCGACATTGTCTGGATTGCCGATCACCACCTCAAGGACGTGGACGGCATTTGGAACATTGAAGAAGGATTGCGCCTCCTTCAGCGGCAGAAATGCGATAGTCCCATCATATTCGGACATTCCCATTTCGAAGACTGCGGTGACCGGGTACCGCTTTACCCTCGGGGCAACGCCGAAGGGCGTGGCGGCCCCGCGTGGAGCAAGGAGAGTGATCTCGTTTCCAACTACCACATTCAGTGAATTGGCCAGTCGCGTGCCAATGACAATTCCTCCAGAATCGTCGAAGTTGGCAAGGGAGCCGTAGCGGATGTTGCCGGATATGGCTTTCAGCGCGTCCAAATCCTTCGCCCTCAAGCCGCGCACTATGATCCCAGAGGAATTACTTTGGGAGGAGACCATCACCTGCCCCTCCACCACCGGCAGCGAATATTTCACGCCCGGCACCGCATCAAGTCTCGAGGCCACGGAGTTGTAGTCACTGAAAGATCGGGCCAGCGGTCTCACGATCACATGACCGTTCAAGCCAAGGATCTTGTCGAAAAGCTCCTTGCGGAAGCCGTTCATCACAGACAGCACGATGATAAGCGTAGCGACGCCCAGCATGATGCCGATGACCGCAAAGAAGGCGATAACGGAAACGGAGCCCCTCTTGTTGCGGCGCGCGCGCAGATAGCGAAAGGCGAGCATCCATTCGAATAGTGCGAATGGTCCTGTTTCCCTTGCCCCTTCTGGTCTCATCCCTTGACTCGCGCTTTCCCTTTCGGCTTGGGTGCGGACGGCACAGATTCCAGGGATTGCGGCGCACCCCAATTCCCGTGGAACTGTTGCAGTTTGTTTATGGCCGCATCAAGGGCAAGCGCGGTCCTTTCGCCGGTAGCCCGGCGTTTGAGTTCGACTTCTCCGTTGGCTAAGCCCTTCGGCCCCACGATCACCTGCCAGGGCAAGCCGATCAGATCCATAGTCTTGAACTTGGTTCCGGCACTTTCTCCGGTATCGTCGTACAACACGTCACCCATCTCGCCGCCGAGCACATTATAAAGCTTGAGGCAGGCTTCATCGCACGCCTTATCCCCCGGTTTTAGATTGATGAGTCCTACTTTGAACGGCGCCACCGGCTCGGGCCAAATAATCCCCGCATCGTCATGACTCGCTTCAACGATGGCGCCCACCAGGCGTGAAACACCGATGCCATACGAGCCCCCTTGGAGCGTGATCAGTTGCCCGCTCGGACCCTGCACCTGGCAGTTCATCTTCGCCGAGTATTTCGTGCCAAAGAAAAAAATATGCCCGACTTCAATGCCTCTGGCGGAGAGACGTCTCGAAGGGGGGACTTCCTGCTCGAGGCGCTCTGCGTCATGCATCTCGCTTGTGGCCGCGTACTTGTCCGTCCACTGCTTTACAATGGGTGCAAGGTCCTGAGCATAATCAACCTTTTCGTCAGGGACCGGCATCTCGATGAGATCGCGGTCGCAGAAGACCTCGGATTCACCTGTATCGGCGAGAATAATGAATTCGTGGCTGAGGTCGCCGCCGATTGGCCCGGTATCAGCCTTCATTGGCACTGATTTCAGGCCCATCCGTTCGAATGTGCGCAGATAAGAGATGAACATCCGGTAGTAGGACTGGCGCGCGCCTTCCACGTCGAGATCGAAGGAATAGGCATCCTTCATGAGGAATTCCCGGCCGCGCATCACGCCGAACCTTGGACGCACCTCGTCACGAAACTTCCATTGAATGTGATAGAGGTTCTTCGGCAGATCGCGATAGGACTTTACAGAGTCGCGGAAGATTTGGGTGATCTGCTCTTCGTTGGTCGGGCCGTAGAGCATGACGCGCTCGTGGCGATCCATGATGCGCAGCATCTCGGCGCCATAATCCTCGTATCGCCCGCTTTCCTGCCAGATGGTCGCAGGCTGGATGGTCGGCATGAGCATTTCGATGGCGCCGGCGCGGTTTTGCTCCTCGCGCACGATCTGCTCGATTTTCTTAAGCACGCGAAAGCCCAAGGGAAGCCAGGAATAGATGCCGGCGCTTGATTGGCGGATCATGCCTGCCCTAAGCATAAGCCGGTGAGAGACAATTTCCGCTTCTTTGGGATCGTCCCGCAAAATAGGAAGGAAGTAGCGGCTGAGTCTCATAAATGCGCTCCGCGCTTAGCGTTTGCGGCCATGGAGAAGGGACATACCGTGTTCTAAAGGCAGGTGCAATGGCGGCAGAAAGCTTTCATGAGAAACCTTCGCCTCCGCGATATTGGCAAATTTTTGTGCATGCGATGCACTTTTTTGTCACGTCAACTGGTAAGAGTTCGTGACAAGCTCTGCGTTTGTAGCTAATCTGCCATTCCATATTGACATGGGTACAAGATGATACGTTCTAGAGACGTTCGGCACCCAGGTCTCGGGAGGAAAGGCTTGCGCAATCCCCTTCGGCGCGGGCTTGGATTACAATAGGTTGTGTGAGAACTAAGAATTTAGACTGCCCCGCCATTTTGGCGGGGTTTATTTTTGCGCTCGCCTTGTTTTATTGTAGCAGAGGCCTGGGAAGTAAGCGGCCTTCGGGCGAGGAATAGCCCGGGTCTGGAGTGCTTAGCACTTAACCTTAGCGCAGCAGCAAATCCGGCCGGAAATTAGGGATTCATCAAAGCCGACGCCGTATGCGCGGCAAGACTCGCATCTTCCGCCCTCGCCGCAGGAGCGCGAGCGACGGGTTCGAGAATGTTTGTCTCCAATACGAAACCCTTTGGCAGTCTTTTACTATACAGCTTGAAGACATCAACCATCGCTGGGGAAGAATAAATTCCGTCCACCCTGATAACATTTTCATTGATGGCAACATTTCCAGTGTAAAGAAGCGAAAGCATATCGAGAGCGAGCTTCGATGCCGGAAGCCAGCCACGAGGCTCCCCCTTAGCGAATTCCATTCTGTTATTAACTTTTAGATTCTGAAACAGGTTTTGCGCGTAGCCGCAAATAATCTCGTCTTGCTGATCAGGGACGTGACCCGTCAAATTCAACATGCCCGGCTGCAATTGGGCAACCCAGGTGAATGGGTGAACTTCATGCGGTTTCAAGGCGACTTGTAGCACGAGGCCTTTCGGTGCTTCGTCCCTCAGCTTCTTTTGCACGACGGCAAAATCGTCGCCGGCCTTTGTCACTCCCTCGATCGAAATGACCGTATTTCGCAGAAGTGCCGAGCCGTATTCAAGCTTGCCCAGTTGACGTAAAGCGAACGTCATCGCGGCTAACCAGGCATCGTGGTCAAGAACACCGGGGCTCAGCCTGCTCCTATCGACAAGCGTCGATCCGGGTGAGGTTGCGGCTGCGATACCCTGCAGGAGTTTGAGGTCAGCCTCTGAAGGAACCTGCCCTTTCAGTGTAATGGCACCGTCTTCTTTTGTGAGCCGGCTGACATAGACTTCTTCCGCCTGCAGAACCGGCTTCGCAGCAACGGCCTCGGGCTGACCATTTTCATTAACAACGCGGAGAATCCGATCGAACGCTACCACATACCATGGCTTTGGAGGCGCAGCCTCTAAAGATCCTATGCCCAACGTTCCCAGGCAGCAAAGCGCGGCCGAGAAGACTGTCAGGCTGAAGAATCCACCCGTCATTTCACGAGCTCCCACAGCGTTTGACGCCGTTTGCGTGTATTGAGGCCGGTATCTATCGGGCTCCCCCGTCACCGGTTCCGCTTCCCCACTACTTACGGTACGGAACAAAGACTCCATTCATCGGCCTAATTCTAGCCGATGCAAAGCAGCACCAATCGTTGGTAAATGCGACTTTAACGGAAGGAATCGAATAATCCAAGCGTATCTTGGCGCTTTTTCGCCGCTTTTTTTACTTGCACCGTGCCCAGAATCAAGAAGCCCGGCCTAAACCGGGCTTCTTAAGCATTGCGGGGAGCCTTACTCAGCCGCTTGGACGTGCTGCGGCGCCTCCGCGGTGGTTGATTCGCCCTCCTTCGCCGAAGGCAGGGCTTTCGCCTCTGCCTTGCTGCGCTCCTGCAGAATCAGATCATCGCGATGGGAAGCGACGCGGCGCAATTGACTGATCATGCCGCCGGTGCCGGCCGGGATGAGCCGTCCGACAATCACATTCTCCTTCAACCCATCGAGAGTATCGACCTTGCCGTTGAGAGCGGCTTCGGTGAGAACGCGGGTTGTTTCCTGGAAGGATGCAGCCGAAATGAACGACCTCGTTTGCAAGCTTGCCTTCGTGATGCCGAGCAGCACCGGTACGGCGGTTGCTGGACGTCCGCCTGCACTTTCTACGGCCGCATTCACCTCCTCGAATTCGAGCTTGTCGACCTGCTCGTTCTTCAGGAAATCGGTGTCGCCCGCGTCGGTGACCTCGACCTTTTGCAGCATCTGCCGGACGATCACCTCAATATGCTTGTCGTTGATGGTGACGCCTTGCAGCCGGTACACTTCCTGGATCTCATTGACGAGGAAGGATGCCAGCTCTTCCACGCCTTTTATGGCCAGGATGTCGTGCGGCGCAGGATTGCCATCGAGAATGAACTCGCCCTTCTCGATGCGGTCGCCCTCTTGAACCGCCAAGTGCTTACCCTTGGGCAGCAGATACTCCACGGGATCGATGCCTTCATCGTCGGGTTGAATGATAACCCGGCGCTTGTTCTTATAATCGCGGCCGAAGTGCACCGTGCCGGAAATTTCGGCGATGATGGCGTGATCCTTTGGACGGCGTGCCTCGAAGAGTTCGGCTACCCGCGGAAGACCGCCGGTGATGTCGCGGGTCTTCGCGCTCTCAAGCGAGATGCGTGACAGCACGTCGCCTGCCTTGACGGCCTGTCCCGGCTCGACAGACAGAATGGCATCAACAGAGAGCAGATAACGTGCCTCACCGGCCCGCGCCAGTTTCTTCACCTTGCCGCTGGCCTTGTCTTTGATGACAATCGCGGGCCGCAAGGCCGAACCGCGCGGATTTGCGCGCCAATCCACGATCACGCGATTTGTGATACCCGTCGTCTCATCCGATTGCTCATTCACGGAAATGCCTTCAAGCAGATCCTCGAACTCGACCACGCCATCGATTTCGGTGATGATCGAGCGGCTGTATGGATCCCATTCCGCGAGCCTCTGACCGCGCTTGATGACATCGCCGTCGTCGACTTTGAGCTGGGCGCCCTGCGTGATCTTGTGAACAGCGCGCTCCCGTCCTTCTTCGTCGAGGATGACGACGGCCATGTTTCGGCCCATGGCAATGAGCCGTCCCTGGCTATCGCGAGCCGCCACGCGATTGCGGATCTTCACCTTCCCCGCGAAATTGCTTTCGATGAAGGAGTTGTCGGCAACTTGGGCTGTACCGCCGATGTGGAAGGTGCGCATTGTGAGCTGCGTGCCCGGCTCGCCGATGGACTGTGCCGCGATCACGCCAACGGCCTCTCCGATATTCACGGGAGTTCCGCGAGCGAGGTCGCGCCCGTAGCATTTGGAGCACACGCCGTTCTTCAGTTCGCAAGTGAGCGCAGAGCGAATGCGCACCTCTTGAACTTGCGCCTCTTCGATCAGCCGCGCCTGGTTCTCACTGATGAGATCGCCAGCCTTGACGATGACCTCGCCCGTGGATGGGTGAACGACATCGTCCGCAGGAACGCGTCCGAGGACCCGATCGCCGACTGAAACAAGGACCTCGCCTGCGTCGATCACCGCGCCGAGTTTGATGCCCTTGTCGGTGCCGCAATCCGGCTCGGTTACAATGCAGTCCTGCGCCACGTCAACGAGGCGGCGGGTTAGGTAACCCGAGTTCGCCGTCTTAAGCGCCGTATCGGCTAGGCCTTTGCGTGCGCCATGCGTGGAGTTGAAGTATTCGAGAACCGAAAGCCCCTCCTTGAAGTTGGAGATGATCGGCGTCTCGATGATTTCGCCCGACGGCTTGGCCATGAGGCCACGCATGCCGGCAAGCTGCCGCATCTGCTTTTCGGAGCCACGCGCGCCGGAGTGCGCCATCATATAGACGGAGTTGATCGGCTTCTCCCTGCCCGTCGCCTTATCGTGCTCAACGGCGGAGATACGGTCCATCATCTCCTTGGCGATGCGGTCGGTGCATTTTGCCCAGGCATCGACGACCTTGTTGTACTTCTCCATCTGCGTGATGAGGCCGTCGTTGTATTGCTGCTCATAATCCAGCACGAGCGCCTCGGTTTCGGAGATGATCTTGGTCTTGCTGGCAGGAACGAGCATGTCGTCCTTACCAAAGGAGATTCCGGCCTTATAGGCGTGATGGAAGCCAAGGCTCATGATCCGGTCGCAGAAGATGACCGTCTCCTTTTGACCGCAGGAGCGATAGACTGCGTCGATCATCCGCGCGATGTTCTTCTTGGTCAGAAGCCTATTCACGAGATCGAAGCTTATCCCGCGCATCTTCGGCAGATGCTCGGCGAGGATCATCCGTCCCGGCGTCGTGTCGTAGACTTTCGAAACGGGTTTGCCCTCGTCATCGACGCCAGCGTACCGGCCCTTGACCTTGGCATGCAGCGAGACTGTCCCAGCCGCGAGCGCGTGCTGGATTTCGGAGACGCTGCCAAAAATACGGCCTTCGCCGGGCTCGTTGTCCATTACGAGCGACAGGTAATAAAGTCCAAGAACAATGTCTTGGCTCGGCACGATGATCGGGCCGCCATTGGCCGGGTGCAGGATATTGTTGGTCGACATCATCAGCACACGCGCTTCAAGCTGAGCTTCGAGGCTAAGCGGTACGTGTACGGCCATCTGGTCGCCGTCAAAGTCGGCGTTGAATGCAGCGCAAACCAGCGGATGTAGCTGGATCGCCTTGCCTTCGACAAGGACCGGTTCGAAGGCCTGAATGCCGAGGCGGTGCAGCGTCGGAGCGCGGTTCAAGAGGACTGGATGCTCACGGATGACCTCGTCCAGGATATCCCAAACCTCTGGGCGCTCCTTCTCCACGAGCTTCTTCGCTTGCTTGACGGTGGCCGAATAGCCCTGCGCATCGAGGCGCGAATAGATGAACGGCTTAAACAGCTCAAGCGCCATCTTCTTGGGTAGCCCGCACTGATGCAGCTTCAGTTCGGGGCCGACCACAATCACTGAGCGGCCGGAATAGTCCACGCGTTTGCCAAGAAGGTTTTGGCGGAAGCGGCCCTGCTTGCCCTTGAGCATGTCGGCGAGCGATTTCAGCGGCCGCTTGTTCGCGCCGGTGATAACACGTCCGCGCCGCCCGTTGTCGAAGAGGGCGTCCACCGCCTCTTGAAGCATGCGCTTTTCGTTTCGGATGATAATGTCCGGGGCACGGAGCTCGATAAGCCGTTTCAAACGGTTATTCCGGTTGATTACGCGCCGGTAGAGATCATTCAAATCGGACGTGGCGAAGCGGCCGCCATCCAGCGGGACGAGCGGGCGCAATTCCGGCGGAATGACCGGAATCACCTTCATGATCATCCATTCGGGGCGATTGCCGGATTGAATGAAGGCCTCAATCACCTTCAGGCGTTTCGCGAGCTTCTTGGGCTTGAGTTCCGTGGTCGCCTCGGCGATCTCCTGGCGGATCTGCTCGCGCATTTGATCGAGGTTGAGCGCCATGAGCATGTCGCGAACGGCCTCTGCGCCGATGCCGGCCTGGAACGCATCCTCTCCATACTCTTCCTGAGCCTGGAGGAAATCCTCTTCAGATAGAAGCTGCCCGGCCTTGAGCGGGGTGAGACCCGGCTCGATTACGACGTAGTTCTCGAAATAGAGTACGCGCTCGAGGTCCTTCAGCCCCATGTCGAGCAGAAGGCCGATCCGGGAGGGAAGGGATTTCAAAAACCAGATATGCGCGACCGGCGATGCGAGCTCGATATGCCCCATCCGGTCACGCCTAACCTTGGTCAGCGTCACTTCCACACCGCACTTTTCGCAGATGACGCCCTTATATTTCATCCGCTTATATTTGCCGCAAAGACATTCATAGTCTTTGATCGGCCCGAAGATGCGGGCGCAGAAAAGCCCGTCGCGCTCCGGTTTGAAAGTGCGGTAATTAATCGTCTCTGGCTTTTTGATTTCACCGTAAGACCAGGAAAGTATTTTTTCCGGGCTTGCGATTGAGATGCGAATCTGGTCAAATACCTGAGTTGGCACCTGTGGACTAAAGAGATTCGTGATCTCTTGATTCATTCGTCGCTCCTGTGAGCCGCCCCCGCGGCTTGTTCGACCCAACGGTGAGTCCGCTTTAGCGGACGGTGAGGTGGGTCGCCTCAAATTCTCTGTTTCAAAGGTCCAAATAGCAGGCACCGCTTTTGGCGATGCCTGCCTAAGTTTACTCCGCTGCTTGCGGTGTTGCGCGCGACCGCCGCGGCAACGCGAACTGCGGCGGTCTTTGTGCGGCCGGTGCCGGCTGCACCTCGTTGGTTGGAACACGAGTCTGCTTCAGCTCAACATTCAAGCCAAGCGCCCGCATTTCCTTGACAAGCACGTTGAAGCTTTCTGGAACGCCAGCTTCGAACGTGTCGTCACCACGAACGATGGCTTCGTAGACCTTGGTGCGGCCCGCCACGTCGTCGGATTTCACTGTCAGCATCTCCTGCAGCGTGTAGGCTGCGCCATAGGCTTCAAGGGCCCAGACCTCCATTTCGCCGAAGCGCTGGCCGCCGAATTGGGCCTTCCCTCCAAGAGGCTGCTGGGTAACAAGGCTGTAAGGTCCAATCGACCTCGCATGGATCTTGTCGTCCACGAGGTGGTGCAGCTTCATCAGATACTTGTACCCAACCGTCACCTTCCTGTCGAAAGGCTCCCCCGACCGTCCATCATGCAGCGTTACCTGCCCGGAGCTGTCGAGGCCTGCAGCCTTCAACATATCGACGATGTCCGGCTCGCGCGCGCCGTCGAACACCGGTGTGGCCACCGGAACGCCCTTGCCAAGGTTCTCGGCCAACTCCACAAGCTGATCCTCATCGAGTGAGGATATGCCTGAATCGCCACGGTAGGCCTTGGCCACTGCTTGGCGCAATTCCTCTATCCGGTGCTTTTCCCGATACGTTTCCAAGGCCTTGTCGATCATCCGTCCAAGCCCCCGCGAGGCCCAGCCGAGATGGGTTTCCAAGATTTGGCCCACATTCATCCGGCTCGGAACACCCAGCGGATTGAGGACGATGTCAACCGGAGTGCCATCCTCCAGATATGGCATGTCTTCGATAGGCACGATGTGACTTACGACACCTTTGTTCCCATGGCGGCCCGCCATCTTGTCGCCAGGCTGGATCTTCCGCTTCACCGCCACGAAGACTTTGACCATCTTCATGACGCCGGGTGGAAGCTCATCGCCGCGCTTCAGCTTGTCGATTTTATCTACAAAGCGCTGCTCAAGGCGCTTCTTGGCATCGTCATATTGACGCCTAATAGCCTCGATCCCCGCCATGGCTTGCTCGTCCTTCAGCGCGATATCCCACCACTGGCTGCGTGGAATATCGTCGAGAAGCTCTTCGGTGATGTCCGTGCCCTTACGCATGCCCTTCGGGCCGCGAGCCACTTCCTTACCCAAGAGTATATCGCGCAAGCGGCCGTAAACGTTCCTGTCGAGGATATGCAATTCGTCATCGCGGTCTTTTGCGAGCCTTTCGATTTCCTCGCGCTCGATTGCCATGGCGCGTTCGTCTTTTTCGACGCCGTGCCTGTTGAAGACGCGGACTTCGACGACCGTACCGGTCACGCCCGGCGGAAGCCGGAGTGAAGTGTCACGCACGTCGGAGGCTTTTTCGCCGAAGATCGCCCTTAAAAGCTTTTCTTCGGGCGTCATCGGGCTCTCACCCTTCGGGGTAATCTTCCCCACGAGGATATCGCCCGGCTGAACCTCCGCCCCGATATAGACGATGCCTGCTTCGTCCAGGTTTTTCAGCGCTTCTTCCGAAACATTCGGGATATCGCGCGTTATTTCCTCTGGCCCGAGCTTCGTGTCTCGCGCCGAGACTTCGAACTCCTCGATGTGAATCGAAGTGAAGACGTCAGTCGAAACGATCCGCTCGGAAAGAAGGATCGAGTTCCTCGAAGTTGTAGCCCTGCCACGGCATGAAGGCCACGAGCACGTTCTTGCCGAGAGCAAGATCCCCGAGGTCGGTCGAGGGACCATCCGCGATGATGTCGCCACGCTCGACCCGGTCACCTACGCGGACCAATGGCCGCTGATTGATGCAGGTATTCTGGTTCGAACGCTGGAACTTGCGCAGATTGTAAATGTCCACGCCAGACCTGGACGGATCGATTTCGTCTGTGGCGCGGATAACGATACGGGTCGCGTCCACCTGGTCGACGGTACCGGAGCGCTTGGCTCCGATAGCGGCGCCAGAATCGCGCGCGACTACGCTTTCCATACCAGTCCCAACAAGCGGAGCTTCTGCCCGGATAAGGGGCACAGCCTGACGCTGCATGTTGGAGCCCATCAAGGCGCGGTTGGCGTCGTCATTCTCCAGGAACGGGATGAGCGCCGCCGCCACCGAAACGACCTGCTTCGGCGAAACGTCGATGAAATCCGCCCGGGAATTGGGCACCAGCGAAACGTCGCCCTGATGCCGGCAGATGATGAGATCCTCGGCGAAACTACCGTCATCGTTCAGCTTCACATTTGCCTGCGCAATGTGATAGCGCGCCTCCTCCATGGCCGAGAGATAGACCACCTTGTCGGTGACCTTCCCATCCACCACGCGGCGGTAGGGGCTTTCGATAAAGCCATATTTGTTCACGCGCGCGAAAGTGGCGAGCGAGTTGATCAACCCAATATTCGGTCCTTCGGGCGTCTCAATCGGGCAAATCCGGCCGTAATGAGTCGGATGCACGTCGCGGACCTCGAAGCCCGCGCGCTCCCGCGTCAAACCGCCAGGACCAAGCGCGGACAAGCGCCGCTTATGGGTGATTTCGGAAAGCGGGTTCGTCTGATCCATGAACTGGCTGAGCTGCGAGGATCCAAAGAACTCACGCACCGCTGCGCTCGCAGGTTTTGCATTGATGAGATCCTGCGGCATGACCGTGTCAATGTCGACAGATGACATACGCTCGCGGATCGCCCGCTCCATGCGAAGCAGGCCAAGCCGATACTGGTTTTCCATGAGTTCGCCAACTGAGCGGACCCGGCGGTTTCCCAGATTGTCGATGTCATCAACTTCGCCGCGGCCGTCCCGAAGGTCGACGAGCGTGCGAATGACTGAAATGATGTCCTCCTTGGTCAGGACGCGCATCTCATCGGACTGCTCGATTTCGAGCCTGATGTTCATCTTTACGCGGCCCACAGAGGACAGGTCATAGCGCTCTTCGTCGAAGAAGAGGCTCTTGAACAGGTTCCGCGCCGCGTCCTCGGTCGGAGGCTCGCCAGGCCGCATGACCCGGTAGATGTCGAACAGAGCATCCTGCTCGTTCTGGTTTTTGTCTACATGGAGCGTATTGCGGATGAAGGAGCCTGTATTCACGTGGTCGATGTCGAGCACGGGCAGCTCTTCTACCCCAACGCTCCGCAACTTATCGATTATCTTGCTGTCGAGCTCGTCGCCCGCTTCCGCGTAGATCTCGCCGGTCGACAGGTTAACCACGTCTTCAGCAAGATAGCGGCCATAAAGCGCCTCATCGGGCACAGCAACAGCCTTTACCCGGTCCGCAAGCTGACGGATCGAGCGAGCATTCAGCTTCTTTCCAGCTTCAAGGACGACTTCGCCTGTATCGGCGTCATAGATGTCTTGTGCCGACTTAATGCCGCGCATCCGGTCTGGAAGAAACGCAGTTCTCCAACCTTGCTTTGTGGCAGTAAAGATGATCCGCTTGTAAAACGTGGCGAGGATTTCCTCATTGTCCATTCCGAGCGCATAAAGAAGCGTCGTCGCCGGAAGCTTGCGCTTGCGATCGATGCGGGCATAGACGATGTCCTTGGCGTCGAATTCGAAGTCGAGCCATGATCCGCGGTAAGGAATGATACGAGCGGCGAACAGCAATTTGCCGGACGAGTGGCTCTTTCCACCGTCGTGATGAAAAAAGACCCCAGGTGAGCGGTGCATCTGTGAAACAATAACCCGCTCTGTTCCGTTTATGACGAACGTACCGTTCGACGTCATGAAGGGGATATCGCCCATATAGACGTCCTGCTCCTTGATGTCCCTCACGGAGCGGGAGCCCGTCTCCTCATTGACCTCGAAGGTGATCAGGCGTAGCTTGACCTTCAGCGGAGCAGCGTATGTCATACTCCGTTGCTGGCATTCGTCGACGTCATATTTCGGCGGCTCGAAATCGTAGCGTACAAATTCGAGTTGCGCTTTGTCCGAAAAATCCTTTATGGGGAAGATCGAGGCAAAGACAGCCTGCAAACCGGTATTAGGGCGCCCGCCAACCGGCTCTTGCACCATAAGAAACTGATCGTAAGATTGCTTCTGCACCTCGATCAAATTCGGCATTTCAGCGGCGTCGGCAATGTGCCCGAAGCGTTTGCGGATACGTTTACGGCCGATAAACGTCTGCGCCATTTGCTCTCCTTAATTTCACGGCGGCGGCTTTTCACGCGCCGCTCGCGATTGCGGCGTTCGGAGAAAGCCTATTTATGGGAAGCCACCTCATATGGCGTCCCATTAACGATTTACAACCCTTGCCCTGTATTCGTTATCGCCACCTTGGTCCCCGCGAAGGATCAGAAGATTGCGATTGCGAGCCGGCGCCGGGCAAGGTCCCGCGCCGGCCGTGAGACTGGGCCACGCCCAGCCAGAAATGCTACTTGACTTCGACCTTGGCGCCTGCCGCCTCGACCTTCTTCTTGATTTCCTCGGCCTCCGCTTTCGACACCCCTTCCTTGATAGGCTTTGGCGCGGCTTCGACCAGGTCCTTCGCTTCTTTCAGGCCAAGGCCCGTGATCGCGCGCACTTCCTTAATGACGTTGATCTTCTGTGCGCCGGCTTCGGCAAGAATGACGTCGAATTCCGTCTTCTCTTCAACTGCCTCAGCCGGAGCGCCGCCGGCACCGCCCGGCATTGGCATGGCAAACGCCGGCATGGCCGCTGCTGCGGAAACGCCCCATTTGTCTTCAAGGAGCTTCACGAGTTCGGAGACTTCCAGCACCGTTAGGCCGGACAGCTCACTGTAAAGTTTATCGAGTTTCTCAGACATTTAGACCTCTAGAATAATGATGACTGGTTGGTGATTGGGAGACTCTGCCTTGAGCCGTCACGCCGCTTCTTGCTTTTCCTTGTAGGCTTGCAGCACGCCCAAGAGACTTTGTGCAGGCGAATTAAGCTGCCGCACAAGTTTGGAGCCCGGTGCAAGGAACACGCCCAATAGGTTGGAGCGAAGCTCTTCCATCGAAGGGATGGCGGCCAAAGCCTTCACACCCTCCGCATTCAGCGATTGGCGCCCGAGCAAGCCGCCGACAATGACGAATTTGTCATTGGTCTTGGCATAATCAGCTGCCACTTTCGCTGCCGCCGTCGGGTCTTGCGCAAAAGCAATACCCGTTGGGTCAAGGAAGAGATCCGCAGCCTCACCATCGGCCGCGCCATCAAGTGCAATTTTGGCGAGACGGTTCTTGATGACTTTGAATTTCGCCCCGGCGTCGCCCATGCGACGGCGGAGATCAGTCATTTGCGCTACGGTCATGCCTTTGTAGCGCGCCACCACGACAGAGCCGCTTGTCTTGAAGATGTCGTTGAGGGACTCAACCATCTCCGTTTTTTCAGCTCTATCCACCGCTTCTCTCCGTTGATTGGCAGGGCGCGAACACTCGCGAACCGCCATTTCGATCACGCCGCTGCCCCGGTTAAGGAGAGCGACCGCTCATTCCTGTCCCGAGGCGTGATGCGACGCGATCCCCCAACCAGCCGAGGCTGGCATCGAGATCGACTGCTATCCGTTCCCCGTCTCATGCTGGCGGTTAATTAAGCCGTTGAGAAAACCCTCCGGCACCAGCAATCTTGGACAGGCTGCCCCCAGTTTCCCGAGAGCAGCGGCCAAAGCGTTACCCGCTCTGGCCAATCGGACGGCGAACCGCCCGAAACTCTTGCGACGCCGCAGATCGGCACCGTGACCGTCATTCCTGCGAAGCGGGAGTCCATCCTAAAGGAGCCTCGCCGCTTCATTATGGGTCCCCGCCTCGGCGGGACGACGGTCTCCCTAATGTGCCGCGCCGCTAAGCGTCGCTGGCTCAACCTTTACCCCTGGCCCCATCGTGGAACTGAGCGCCACACGTTTCAGGAAAGTTCCCTTAGCGCCCGTGGGCTTTGCTTTCATCACGGCGTCCGCAAAAGCCTTGACATTTTCCAAAAGCGCGTTCTCAGAGAAGCTCGCCTTGCCGATTCCGGCGTGCAGAATGCCTGCCTTCTCGACGCGAAACTCAACGGCTCCGCCCTTCGCGCCGCGCACGGCCTCGGCGACATCCATCGTCACCGTCCCAACCTTTGGATTGGGCATCATGCCGCGAGGACCCAGGATTTTGCCGAGCCGCCCAACGAGCGGCATCATGTCGGGCGTGGCGATGCACTTGTCGAAGTCGATGGTGCCGCCTTGAACTTGCGCCACCAAATCCTCCGCGCCAACCACCTCCGCCCCGGCAGCCCTCGCCTCGTCGGCCTTAGCTCCGCGAGCAAAGACCGCGACGCGAACGGACCGGCCAGTGCCATTGGGCAAGCTGCAAACGCCACGCACCATCTGATCCGCATGGCGCGGGTCGACGCCTAAGTTCATGGCGATCTCGATCGTCTCGTCGAACTTGGCCTTGGCACGCTCCTTCACGAGCTTTACCGCCTGCTCGACGGGATAGAGCTTTTCCCGGCCGATGCCCTTTTTTGCCTCGCGTAAACGCTTTCCTTCCACGGCGCTTACTCCTTCACCGTGAGGCCCATGGAGCGGGCAGAACCTGCTATAATCTTGGCGGCCTGATCGATGCTCGTCGCGTTCAGATCCTTCATTTTCTTTTCAGCAATCTCGCGCACCTGCGCCATAGTAACGGTCCCAGCCGAGCCGAGGCCCGGCGTCTTCGACCCGCTCTTTATACCGGCTGCCTTCTTCAAAAAGTGTGAGGCCGGCGGCGTCTTCATCGCGTAGCTGAAGGACTTATCCTGGTAATATGTGATAACGACCGGGACCGGAGAACCGGGCTCCATTTCTTTGGACGCAGCGTTGAAGTCCTTGCAGAACTGCATAATGTTCAGCCCGCGCTGGCCAAGCGCTGGACCTATTGGCGGCGAAGGATTCGCCTGCCCTGCAGGTACCTGCAGCTTGATGTAACCAGCAATCTTTTTTGCCATCTTTTACCTCTTGGGGCCCCCGCCCCAGGTTTGAGGGGTGTGGTGCGGCTTACGCACCCGCCTGGCGAGCGGGCACCGGCCTCCCACATGGATTAGCAGGCGAAGCGAAAGCGCACGCGCTAGACCTTCTCCACCTGCCCATATTCCAGCTCGACCGGCGTCGCCCGGCCAAAGATGGAAACTGCTACTTTGAGACGCGCGCGTTCTTCATCGACTTCCTCGACATGCCCGTTGAAAGACGCAAACGGACCGTCCGCGACGCGCACCTGTTCTCCGATTTCGAAGGTGATGGACGGTTTGGGCCTCTCCACACCTTCCTTCACCTGATTGAGAATGCGCTGAGCTTCCGTCTCCGAGATCGGCTGCGGCTTGTTATCCGCGCCCAAAAATCCCGTCACCTTCGGCGTATTCTTGATCAGCAAAAACGCCCGATCGTTCATGTCCATTTTTACAAGGACATAACCTGGGAAGAACTTACGCTCAGTGCTAACTTTTCTGCCGCGCCGTACCTCCACAACTTCTTCCATCGGAACGACAATTTCCTCGAAGCAGTCCTGGAGGCCGGCCGCCGCCGCTCTTTCACGGATGGCGTCCGCCACCTTCTTCTCGAAGTTCGAATAGGCGTGAACGATATACCAGCGTTTCGTCATTAGTCTTGCTGCTTTTGGTTACGGCTTCTTTAAGATCTAATGTCCGAGGCTCAAAATAAAACTGATTACCCGGCTGATGATCTGGTCGGATAGAAGGAAAAAGAGAGAAGCGAAAACAGCCATCAAGACAACCATTATTGTTGTGACTACAGTCTCGCGCCGACCCGGCCATACAACCTTACTGGCCTCGGCGCGAACCTGTTGCAAATATTCCAAAGGACCGGTTTTTGCCATTTTATGAAGCCAATACTTAAGCTGGCTAGCCTCCGCTACGAACTGTTGTGTTTGGTGTATGCCCGATTGTTCCTATTTCCTGCCGCTTGGCAGGAGTGGAGGGACTCGAACCCCCAACCCCCGGTTTTGGAGACCGGTGCTCTAGCCGATTGAGCTACACTCCTCCATGCAACCGGTTATGCAGACAGCGCAGCGGGCTGGATCTTCCAATCCAACGAACCACGTCAGCCAGCCTTCTGATGCCTTACCAGTAGTAGGGTTTTGATAGCTATCATGCCAAGAGGCGCAATGCCAAGAGTTTTTCGCTGCAACGCAAAACAAAATTGCAATTGTCAAGCGCGAACTCCGGTGGCAGTGGAAAACCTACCCTCTTTTTTGTTGAGCGCTGCCGCGATGTTGCTAATGTAATCGCCGCGCGGGTGTAGCTCAATGGTAGAGCAGCAGCCTTCCAAGCTGAATACGAGGGTTCGATTCCCTTCACCCGCTCCATTTCTTGATTAAGTCGAATAACTCAGCGCTACCAATAGCTTGTTGGGTGGAGCCGATCCAGGTGTCCCCAACAGTTGTCCCCAAGTTTTAGCCCCAAAGGAATGTAGCCGTCCCCACCCCGGCTTTCCCCCCGAGCTCCGCGAAGGGCCACGCTTCCTCATGTTATGGTCATCAAGACCCGGTGTGGCGCTGTCCCGTACCCCCATCCAAGTAGAAGTGCCGGATGGCCCCTAACGGCGGACGTTGAAATCGATTGCAGCAGGTGAGGTGGTCGCCCAAGACTGGCCTAACGAACCTTTGGGTAGGATGGGAACACCCAGAGCTTAGGGGCTTCCTCGTGTACGGGCCTACTCGGCGAAGTAGTCCTCATCCATCTTCTTAAGGGTGACGGCCCTGTCGTCCCGTACGCCGACGCCATGACGAACCAAAAGACGAGCGAACTCTTCACCGTCGATCAGCACAATACGATGCTGGACATTCCGAACGTAGTCTTTTGCCTGTTGGGAGAACTTGGAGGAAGTGACGAAGACGCCCTTGTTCGCCCGTTGACCAACAAGACTGCCTACAAAAGCCTGAAGGGCTGGAGCGCCCACGGTGTTACCATCCTGGTAGCGTTTGGCCTGAACGTAGACAGCATCGAGGCCAAGTGCATCTTCCTGGATCACTCCGTCGATGCCGCCGTCTCCCGCGCGCCCGAGACGCTCACCCATTTCAGGATCACCGCCGCCGAAGCCCATCTTTATGAGCAGGTCTACGACCAGTTGCTCGAACTTCGACGGGTCAACGGACCTAATGCGAGCCAAGAGATCGGCTTCCAAAGCGGTGTTCAATGCTCGTGCGGCGGCATCGATCTGTTCGTAGGGCGTCGAAGAGGCCAGACTTGAGGTGACGGGGGCGATCTCCTCCACGGGCGCTGCGGTGGTTTCCGATCCATTGCCTTGCCGATTTTGCGAAAGCTGGATGTACTCGCGGAACTCGGGAAAGCGCTCGTAGAGGTAGGCGCGAGAAAGGGCCGCAGGGGGCGCTGATAACAGGTCCCTGCCGCGTTGTGTGATAGTGAAGAGGCCGCGCTTGGGCTGTTCGATTAGGCCAGCCTTAACAAGCTCAGTCTTTGCCCAACCAGTCCGATTGTAGATTACCCTTTGCCCGCCAGGTAAGCGCTGCGCAGCCTCCTCTGGCGTGAGTTGAAACTCCTTCGCCAGCGTCTCAACGGCATCCTGAAGGGCCACTTCCCCCTTAGCCGCAAGGCGAAGGAGAGGAAGCATCAGGGTCTGGTAACTCGGGATTGTCACGTGATTGCCCCCACAATCATGCAGAGCGTCTCAGCTTATGTCGTGATCCGCAACAATGGACAAGCCCTCGATTGTGTTCTGTGGAGGCTGGTGCTGAACTCACTCACGTTTGGGCCTAGCCCTGTGTTCAGGAGCGATGAGTGCAGGTGGGGAACGAGAGCTTAAACCTATCGAATTGCCTCATACTCCCCAGGCTCAAGCGTCCTAACCACCACGCCCAGGCCAACAAGGTTGGCACTATCACATACCAACACCTTGAATTGGAGGCCCGCGTCGAAATTCCAGCCCTGGCTGTTTTTGGGGAGTTCGTATAGTCGAAGCTCTGCAATTAAGCTATCACCGGGTTTTGGCGTTTGCTTGGTTATAAGCAGGCCGAAAGGCGTTGCATTTAAGTCGGGGAACTCGACATCGAACCACCATTGAAGGATGAAATGATCGCGTCCACCGAGCCTCGAAGGAACAAACCAAATCCTGACCTCAAGTACAAGGTCATGCAACCACATTCGGTTTCTAACTAAAATGTGTCGTGGTGCCATCAGCCGTCTTCACGTCGCATTCAAGCGTCAGCCGGTGGCCTACTCTCCACCGCAACCGTGACATCGGCAAGCGCTAGGTCACGCCGAAGTCCTAAAGTGTCCAACGCCGCGTAATCGATGCAAAGGCAAACATCCTCACGGTCCCTTCGCCGCGCGAACTCGATGGCCTCGATCGGAACCCAGCAATAGCCCTTCCCTTCAAGGAGAAGCCGGACGCGCTGGCCAGGGCAAATCGTTCCATCGACGATGCGGCCTGCCAGGATCGAGAGCTTCCGGTTTTCCAGAGTGAAGGTATCAATGACGTGGAAGCGGGCCATTGTCGGGTCCTTAAAGCCGGATGCGCAAGCCAAGGCGCTTCAATTCCAAGAGGGCTTCGGCGTTCCCCATCGCGTCATCCACCGGATTGTGCGTATGGGCTGTCTTGCGAAGATGCTTGAAGGTTTGGAAGGTATCCTTGACGAAGCCTTTGTAAAGGGAGCCGAGGTTGGTACTGGAGTGTCCAAAGGGGTTCCCGCCCGTGAAATGCCACAAGTACCAGTTGGTGAATTGCCAGTCGAACCCGTTATTGTCGCTAATGAAGAATGGACGGCCTTCGGCGTTTGCTCCTACCCATTGAGCAAATCCCGCCATGACCTCGGCAGGATCGTCGAACCCAAGCGTGTTCTCGCGGCTAAAACCGCTTACTGCCAAGGCGTCCGGTATCCAGCGATCCGAGATGGGCCTGAGGCGGCCATAGAAAGTCGCTTCGAGTGGCTCTCTAACGATGACAGCGCCGAAACAGATCATGCTGAAATCGCCGGGAATGGGACCGTCAGCCTCTACGTCAACCATCACATAGGTCATTTAAGCTCTTCCTTCGGAACCGCCTTGCAGGGGGTTGGACCCACGGTTTAGTCACCTTCCTTGGGCCGAAACCCGATGGTAATGCTCCGCGCTCGCAAAGTACCAGAAACGCCATACGAGCATAGCCGCAGGTTCTTGGATATAAAGGAGCCAGCCCAGGTGTCTCTGCTTACGGGTCTTGTTAGTGGAAGGAGAGGGTGAGGGAAGGTTGTCCTCATAAGGTTGTTACTTAAGGTAGAAAGCTTAAAGGGGAGACCACCACGCCCATCCCCATAAGAAGGTAGACACTCTAAGGGGTCATTGTGCTGGGTATGCGTCTAAGGTCACAGCCTTAATGTGCTCACAGGGATGTATCCCCCGGCCACCTCCATTGCCTTCTCGATCATCGCCGCTTCCACGTCCTTGGCCTTCGACTGAGGGACCAGCAAGCCGTCGTGAAGACCCAGGGCTGGAATGCCTCTCGCCATCAGGGCTTCCAAGACAGCGATCAGGATGACGCTCTCCTTGAACATCAAGCGATACCCAAGGTGCCTTCCCCAGGCAGCCTTGAGGGCCGGGTGGACCGCCAGGATGGCCCTCCTGGTCCTTCTTACAGTCCAACCTAAGGGCAACCTGGCATCATACCTCGCAGCCTCGCTTAAGGGATCGCCCTCGGCATCCGGGTCGCTACCAACCCCCACACCAAGCTCCTTCGGCCATACACTTCGATTACCCCCGTCGAACAGGAAGCAGTTCATGGCGAGCTTGATGCCGCTCCTGTAGCCCTCACAGCCAGGGACGGCATAGAGGTCCCCCTCAAGCGGCACAGCCCCCACCTCCAGGTAGGCCAGCCTCGTAAACATGGAGCCGTAATCGAGCACAGCGATGGGTTCACCCTCGATGCGGATGTGCTGGCGGCGGTTGGACTTGAGGTTCTGCCAGAAGCCCCCATAAAGCCGTCCACCCTGATTGAACCGCTCGGGCTGACCTTCGCGGATGACGAAGCGCCGCCTTAAGGTCCGGTCGAAGGGATCGACGCGGGGTTCAATGCCGTCGTCCAGGAAGGCGATGTCAGTCCCGGCAAGGAAGACGTTCAAGCGGCGCATGCCCTCCCGAAGCTTACGGGTCTCGTCAGTCTCAGCGTAGTCGATTGGCTCCCTGGACTTCCTGGGCTGAGACCCAGAGGCCCAGTCAATGGCCTCCTTGACGCTCCTCGTCAGGATAATGACTTCCTCGGCAGCATCCCTGGCGAAGTCTTCCTTGGTGACCCCGAACTCCTTCACCTTCTCCGTAAACCACGCCGTCGGGGCAATGGATGAAACCTCGCCCCGGATAGCCTCGGCATGGGTCAGGACGAGGATGTCCACCCCTTCCAGCATCAAGATCGTGGGTCTCATCATCTTCCCCAGGACTTCGCTCTGGTACCGGGTGCGGCCCTTCGTGCCATTGCCGAGCTTGGTCGCGATCTTACCGGTCGGCGGTGGTTCAAGGACCGCATAGGCTAGGTTGCAGACGATGGCCTCGATGCGGAGAAGTTGAGCGGCTTGGTCTGTGGCTCGCCTCGCTCTCTTCCTGGCCTTCGTATGCGTCTCAATATGTTCGAGAAGCCCTATTGTCCGCTCGACCAGCCGCCTCAAACCGCCTTCCTCCTTGGACCTGAGCCATTGGTCGAACCAGCGATGCTTCTGGGGTAGTGGCGGCTTACGGGGCTTGGTGATTGATGAAGGCTTGTCTGAGGTGGTGGCAGTTATCTTTGGGGATTGGAGGCTCTCCGTCTTCATTGGAGTGCCCTCACGGCATCCCCAAGCTCCGCCACATGCTGTGCCCCTTTGGCCAGGTCTTCGGCCTCCCTCTTGGACAACATTACGCCGGGAAGGCCAAAGGTCTTCACCAGCAAGTGCCCCATGATCTGGGTCGAGCGAGGGCTGAGGTCGCGATAGGCCCGCTTATTCCTGCCGGTCTTATGGTCCCACCACACCCCGGCGTTGACCTCGGTCAGGCCCCTAAGCCGCCTGACGAGCTGGAACCTGAACGCCTCATCCGAAAGAAACCTCCTCGGGTCCATCTCCCACATCACATACATGCCGAGTGCGGTCTCCACGACCACATCGGCTACGACGTTCTCGGCAATCTTGACGATACTCGCGCAGGCTTTCACCTCCCAGCCGACCATAGGCCTCCCGCTATAGTAGGCTTTGGTAACCTCTTGAGCGTGTTCGATAAGCCCTGCCCAGCGTCCCCTTGTGGCTCCCCAAAAGGGATTGTCGGGGTTCCTGGCCTTACGCTGGTGCACAAAGGCGAAGTAATGGGCCAGCTCAGACTTGCTCACGCCTCTTTGCAGGGGGTGCCCATGACGGCGCTGGCGGGCCTTGTGCGTGTTACAGAGCACACCCCAACGGGATGTAGGGGAATTGCAGTAGGGTACGCGACACGGCATGTGGGAGACTGTCACTCATTATCGTACCCATCTCCACAGACACAGGCACGCGAAGGATTTATGGAGGAGGCGGACAAGGAACGCCGCATTGCAACGCCGAGCCGCAGGTTCCTTATGCTTGAGATAGTGTGGCCCTATTGTGACCCTGCACAGCGATGGTTTGTCGGGGCACTCTTTCCGGTAGCTTACGCCCAAGCATAAGCGAGCGCGCTTCACGGAAGTAAGCATGCCGCTCGATTTAGTCGGTTGGTTCTGCGCGACCGTGTTCAGTCGGAATAAGCTTCCAGCCGATTAGCCGTTTGATACTTCCATCCTTTGGACGGTCTGGATGCGGCTCTTCTGTCCATTCAAACACAAAGTCATTTAGTTTTGTAACCTCGAAGGAAAGCTCAAGCTGCACGACAAGGGCGTCGTATGCAGATCGCACTGCATAGAGAAGCAGAGCATCCACTACGTCCTTGTTTAAGCGGGAACCTTCCCATGTGCTGTCCAGGTTCGGCCTTAACTGTCCGACGCCTTTAATCCACATTAGCTCATTGGACGACCGGGAGCCCCAGTTCGCGCCTTCGTCGCCCTCGAACACTCGAAAGTCAAGTTGACCCGGCTCCCATGATTTATGCTTCAGCGCGTTTCTGGTGTTGATGTGGAGGTTTTCGAGGTTCGGCGGCGCAGAAGCCCAGCCCCTCGGATGCCAGACAACCCTTAGGTTGGAGCTCTGGTTGATCTTCGCGGAGACCTCAATACGAGGTCGTGCGATTGTCTCCCCGGATCGCTTCATGAGCGCCGCAATATCCAATCTTGACCAATCCATGAGTTTCGCGAATGGCTCGCCTGGGCGTTCGCTGAGCCAAGCAAGAACGTCCGAAAGGACGGTCTTTTTGCCCGCCTCAATGTCATTGATCTGTAAACCCAAGCGTCCCAATTCCATGAGCAACCAGGATGTGTATCTCGTAGGTTCAGGCCCAGGTCCAAACCATGAGCAGGGCTGAACAGCCTTTCTGCCCATGTCCGGGCTGCCTACGCTTCTTCGTCTAACCATCGTGTGTTCCTTTCCTTGCACCAGGGATGGTAGCAGCCGCGCTCAGGAGGAGCGTGAGTTTGTCCGGTCCACTCCTTCTCGCCGCTTTAGGATGCGGTAGACGGATGCACGGCCAAGGTTGAGGCATTTTGATATTTCACTCGCTCCAAGCCCCTCGGCCCTGAGCCTGAGCACGTCCGCTTCCTTCGCCCGCGCCGTCGGCTTTCGCCCCTTATACTTCCCCTCAGCCCTCGCCTTAGCGATCCCCTCGCGCTGCCTCTCAAGCATGATCTCACGCTCGAACTGAGCGATCCCGCCAAGCATGGTTAGCATGAGCTTCCCCGTGGGTGTGCTTGGATCACCTATTGGGGACGCTGATTGGATGCGTGGAAGAGACGCTGATCGTCACCTTGCTCGTACTCCTACTGTGGATGGTGAGGGGGTCGGCCAGGAGGCGCGAAACGGCATCCTCCGTGTTACCGGAGGGGTTGAGGGTTTTGGTGGCTGGATGAGGAGGACCTCCACTGTTTGCCCACGCTTCCTACGACGAAGTTCCCTCGGGATGATCATCAAACCTCGCCCAGCCATCATTGGCACGTTGGCGCTGGCCGGAAAGAGGCCGATAGTCATCGGGAGGGTTGAAGCATTTTGAGGTTCTCCGCCCCGGACCTTAGCATGCTGGAGGAAGGCGCACTTCGGCGCTATACAGTTCATAAAGATCGCCGCGTGCTTCAAGTTGACCCGCCTGAACCAGGGAGCGGATGCGCGCGCTAAGGATAATGTCAAACGTGCCGAAGCAATTCTCGTAATCGAGGCTCCCCAAAGCGTCTCCAACGAGGCGCATCGCTCTGCGCCACTCGGAGGTCGTGAAAGAAAGCAAGAGCGGATCGAAATAGGAAAGTGGTGCCGAAACAAGCTCGCCTTCCTTCAAGACCCGCAGCGGGGCATCTTCGGCTCGAAGACGTTGCCAAAGGCTTTGATAGCTCTTTCGCTCCTCCGGAGTGATCGGTCTCGCCAGGTCCCATAGCGCGTTTCTTATGATCGTTTCTGAATGGATCATGGCAAGAGGCAATGCCGGTTGCGGTGATAATGGCCGCCCATCTTGTTCGCGATTGATGATTTGGACATGGGTCAGATCGACGGTCTCAACGTCTGCGTCGCCAATCCGCCACAGCCACTCAAGAAAGCCTGAATACTCGCTCGCGGACTGCCTCGATGATCCAGGCAACCCGCCGGGGACCGCTCGCGAGTGCCGCGGCCCAAAAGGTCTCTAACAAGGGTGGCAACCCCCCCAAGATGCGCTGGAGTTCCTCTTCCCTCCATTTTACCCGGCTTTCCGGGTCCGGAGGGTTGATCGGTCCGTAACTAAGATTGTCGGGGAATGCCGCGACCTCATCCGCCCGGCCAACCTTGCGCAAAGCATCGCGCAGGTCTTTGGCTGCGGACATGTTGAATACGACATGCACTGGAGCAGTCATCTGCATGCCGCTGGTTGAAGGTCCTTGATTGACCTATCGTTGAGAAGCAGGGTTACTCCTGCAAGTTCGTCACACAAAGCCTCCAAAGAGCCTCCTGCTCTGTACGCAGCCTTCGCGGCTTTGCACTTTTCCTGTATTGCCTCGTCCCTGTCGAGAAGCTGTATCCACCCTTCGCCAAGACCGGCACTCTTCAACCCTGCACACCAATCGTCGTAGCGGCAATACGCAGCAACAACGTCGGCGGCGGCCGCTAACCCCAACAAGCCGAGCGGCCTCCCCGCCATGAAATCGAAACCTGCGCCGAGAGGCTTTCCCGCATCAGGCCGGTTGGATGGGGTTCTCTGATTGGCTGCTGCTTGCGGCCCCAAAAGAACAACCTTTGCACACCTTTGGATGCCCTTAGTGTTACCATCGGGTTACTCTCCCTTGCTTTTGCCCAAAACGCCTCCCAGCGTTGGAGCCGCCCAGCGGACTGAGGGTTCTTACTATGTGCATCAGTGGGAGTTCGCCAGCGACCACGGCTTGAAAGCTCGGCTGGGGCACTGATTGGTGCGCGGGCCAAATAGGCGCGCGCGCCGTCTGCCGCCGCGTTCGGCAACCAGCCGACAATCAGACATGATCCCATGGTGAACCTCTAAGGTGACCCATCAATGCGCCAAACCAAGGGAACTCCGTGACGGGAGCGGCCATGGCTGTTCTCTCTTCATCCTTCAGCTCCTCTTTCGGATAGCCATTCGGTGAGACGTCAGTGGGTCCGCCAGGACGGCTGAAAGCGCTTCCCAGCGTGGTGCGATGGGTCGCCCAATTGGCGGCTCCGTGATGAGGACCTCATGCTCTAAGCGACCGGATCGAGTGCTATCTCTCTCACCTATCCTTGAGCGGGCTGCTGGTATGCCGTTTAAGGAGGCTGATAATGTCCCCCACGGTCTCCATTGGTCCCCATTCCTCTCTTGGTATCCACACGCGGAACCTTCGCTCAAGCCTTAGGGCAGCCCAGGTGAAATCATCCGATAGGAGCTTCAAGTCTTTGAAAACTTGAATGTTCCTCTATCGGCCCTTTCGGTACGAGCTTCCTGAGAACCGCTATGACCTCCTGTCTGATTTCCTCGCGATCAGGCATGCCGCTTCCTCTTCCTTTCGCATAACCGCATGTGAGACCTGAGGTGGTCCGCCAGGACGGCTGGAACGGCTCCTCAGCGTGGTGGGCGTGGGTCACCGGATTTGGTGGCTCCGTGAGGAGGGGACCTCATACAAACACTCGATGAGATGTGAGGCGGTTTACCGGGACGTGCGTCTCTCTTATGAGTCCTATGCCTGCGTGTTATCTGCGTGCACCCCAATAGCCACGTTCCTTTCACGTGCAATCCCCCAATCGAAAGTCCCGCCAACGCTCCAGCAATGAACAGACAAGCTGCGTCGCCAAGCAGAATATCCTTGTCACTGAAGCGGCTAACCATAGCGCCCACCCAAATTCCGAGAAAGGTTCTCAATGGATTTGACATAGCGTTATGAAGACCGTCAGGAATGGCCGTGTGTGGCGCAGCCCTCATGGCGCTTCATAATGCGCTGGCTCGATGCTGGGAACCTATCCAGTTTCTCGGCAGGTCTTATTGGGCGGCGGACCAATTCCCCACCGCAGTTTGGGCAGCGTCCCTTGAAAGTCTTGTCTGCGCATTCCCGGCAGAAGGTACACTCGAAGGTGCAAATCATGGCTTCCTGCGATGAGGGAGGCAGATCGCGATCACAGCATTCGCAGTTAGGTCTGATCTCAAGCATGCGATGGTCCTCCTTGGCTTTGGGGTCCCCTATAATGGGGAGGAGGGAAAATAGTCCCTAGAGGGTATAGCGTGGGGGACTCAAGCGTCCCTTAAGGTCACCCCTCAAGTAGCCCTCAGGTCCTCCTTGGGTAGTCCGTTAGGTCCTCCTCGGGCTGGCCCTTAAAGGAGATGACCTACCCACACCTCCCAATTAAAGACCTACATTGAAGGGGGAAGGGAGTAGGTTCCGCCTCGGGTGGCCCAAGCCGGGAGCAACCTTCAAGGCACGCCTAGTATCCAGCCCTCCACCTCCGCGATGGCCTGCTCCTGTGGCGTTAAGTGGGGCTTGAAGAGCGCCGGGGTGCTGCCCTCTCGATCAGCACGTGATAACCATGAGGCGATAATGAAGGCGTCATGTTGGTCGGCGGTGCGTCCCTCTTTAGGAAAGCTCCTGCTCCAGAGTGAGGGATAGACCTCCGCGATTGCAGACCGCCCACTCGGAATGTCCCACCCATCGAATGGCCAGAAATGCACCTGATCACCAAGCCTCTGCCGGATGTACCGCAGCCAAGGAATACCGGCATGGGTGGATTTCGCCACCTGGCCCTGAACGTCAAACTGAAAGACGGACTTCGCTCTGCCTGCGCGCTCCTCGGTTACGCGTCGCCATCGAGTATTCCCGAAGCGGTCTGCGCCTTTACCCGCGATGCCGTCCCGGATGAAATCGACATAGATGTGATCCTGGTCTGTCGGCCAATGAAGTTGGAAGTCGTCCAGGAACGTGGCCAGTCTAACGTCAACCCATGCTCCTTGAAATACCGCTTCGGGAATGAGAAGGCATGGTCGATCCCGACTAGCGTGGGTGCGTCTTCAGGCAGGTACTCCACGAGCCATTCCGGAGGCCCTTCGGGTCCAATACTTCCTCGCAGACGGCGGTGGCGGCGCCTCCACAGGAGACCTTCGGCCTCGGCCCGATAGACGCGCAGCCCCTTGAGGCTGGCGGTTGGCGTCTCCGCCCCTGAATAGTCGATGCCAACATAGCGGGCGAAGATAGTCACGCTTCAACCAGCCTCCAGCCGGAAGAACGCGCTACAAACACCGAGCAAAGAGGTCTCTATGATTTGCACTTCTTGGCTCTCTCGCGGGTCTCCGGCCTCGCGACGCTTACCACGACCACGGTATTGTGGGTACCTTGAGATGGCCTTGCTTCAGACACCAGTGCTTACACCTGAGGTCCTCCCCCAGGACAGCCGGAAGCGTTGCCGAGGGTGGTTCGGGGAGGGGAGACGTTTGGCCTGTCTGTGAAGAGGACCTCATACGTTAGAGAGGCTTGGTGGCGGGCGGGACTGGTGTGGCACTCCATGGGCGATCCCGGGGAAGCACCCACGTTATCGGTCCCCTATAATGGGGAAGAGGGAAGATGGTCCCCCCTGTAGGAGTATACATTAGGGCAGACGTCAAGGGGTCCCTTCAGGTCTTCCCCAGGTTAGCCCCTAAAGGGAAGGGACCTACCCACTACCCTCCCAATTAGAGCTAGATTGAAAGAGGAGGAAGTAGGTCCTGCCAGAGGTCGTCCCAAAGGGGACCGTCGCTGGGTAGCCTCAGGGGAACTCGGCGACCACCTCAATCAGCCCCTCGATGGCCTCATTGAAACCCGGCCACTTCCTGAGCAGGTTTCCAATATCAAGATGTTCCCGTCCTCCGGCTTGTTGGGGCTTGTAGCGGTCCAGGAACGCGGGGAACACGGAAGCGGGTAACGAAACCTGCGCCCTCGGCGGGCACATTCCAGTCACGAGCGATCTTAACGGCGTAGTCTTCGGATAGCACCGGATAGAAGATGGGCTGCTCTGGGAGCCGGGGTGGAAAGGTCCGCATTCCGGTGTCCTCGATGAGCTTCAATTCGGCAGGCCCCACGGGCCGCCAGAAGGGTTACGGCTTCGACGGCCTCTTCCTTCTCATTGACCATTGTTTGCCTGATCGATAGTTCGAGCGGTTATCCTCAGGCGGCCCCATTAAGCTCTCCCTCAGGTTCACTTAAAGGAGATCACCCACAGCACACCTCCCCAACCAAGATCACCTCTGTGAGGGGCAACCGTAGGTCCTTCCCCAAGGTGACTTTGTTCAGGCAGCATTAGATGGCCACCATGACCACACCGCATGCGTCCTTAGACGACCGTCGTACAGGGGGCAAGGCGGGTTTGGTAGTCTAGAGAGAGGGGTTAGGCAATATCAAGGACTTAGCGCCTGCCTCCTGCTCGGGATATTATGGCCCTATTGTGACCCTAGACAGCGATGGTTTGTCCCGGGGCGCTCTTTCCGGTAGCTTACCCCCAAGCATAAGCGAGGGGCACCATGGCAGGCCAATTGGATGAACTGGAGGATGTTGCGAAGCGCCTCATGGAGATAGCCGGGATACTTAGAAACCTGGACCTGGGGTCCCCGGAAGCAGAAGAACCGGCGCCGAGACTCCGGGGGCAACTTGAGGGCATCAGAGCGCGGATGAGTGAACTTCTCTTGCTCAGCAAGGAGAAAGGCCCGAAGGACGGCCTACACTAGCTATCTCGACAGGACGCTTACGACGATGGCAGAAAGCCGGGGGCCGCGCTCAACGGCATCACTTCACCCCCGAACCAGGACCAAACTCCGCGCACCACTCTTTGAGCTTCAGGATGCGGTCGGTGACCTTGAGCCATTGCTTGCTCTCGTTCTTGGCGAACTCCGGCTTGAACGCCCTGCGGTGAATGACGACCGCAAGGCCTGACAGGAAATCATCGAACTCATGGGTCTCCAGAAGGCCCTCAAGTAGGGTCTCTGAACGTTTGTCCATTGCCTTCTCCAGGTTATTGAAAGGGGTTGGGGGAGCGCCGCGACAGAGCCGTCCTTGGAGGACGTTCAGCACCATTAGAGCTAGCGTCGCCTTCTCTGGAGTTCAGCTCAGCTTAAGTCCATTCGCGAAGGTGGGACGTAGGCCCGGCCTACTATGCACCATGCAGGGCGAGAATCTCGGTGGGGCCACGGCCCGTATGTGATCGGAGCCTAGCGTTCAGGCGACCATATCATTGGTGGGGACCAGACGCGCTGCGTCGCAGCCTGAGGTCTTCTGAATGATCGCCTCGAACATCTGTCCGGGCGTCATCGCCGCCTCACATTGGGCAATCGCTCCTGCAGAGGCCACAAGTAAAAAGGTCGGTGTTTCACCCGGTCTGTAGAACCGTCACTAAGCCGTAGTAACGCTCGCCGAGCAGGCCATAATGGAGAGCGAGGCACGCGTGGAACTCCGGCTCACGGTTCGCGGACACGATTTGCTGACCGGTTTCGGCAATGTGGGCCGTCCAACGGCGATGCTGACGTGGCTTTGTCCGTTCGACTTCAGCAACAATGATCCTCAAAACGCATATACTCCGTTCGATGTGGGGTGAGGTTGGCCGCCAGGACAGCCGGGTCTACGCCATCCCGGCGAGAAAGAAGGGATCCACCTTCAGGGTCATTCGGCTGATCCTCCGCGCCGTTTTTGCAACGAGAGCGGGTGTTGTCCTATGAGGCTATGCCGGTAGCTTCGACGCAAGCGTAAGCGACCGCGCACCGGCTGCACATCTGGATGATTTAGACGCTCTTGGAAAGCGCCTTAAGGAGATAGCTTTAACGCTTAAAACTCTTTGATTTGGGGTCCCGGAGGCCAAAGGCACGGGCGAATGATCTTGGGCCGTGAACCCGGCACTTGGTCAGGCCGCGAGCATTCTATACACGCTGGCTCTGCCTAAGCCGAGCTTTTTAGCGATCTCGGTGGCTCCTAAGCCCTGCGCCTTAAGGCGAAGCACATCCGCTTCCTTGGCGCGTGCTGTCGCCTTCCGCCCCTTATACTTCCCCTCAGCCCTTGCCTTGGCGATCCCCTCGCGCTGCCGCTCAAGCATGATCTCGCGCTCAAACTGCGCGATCCCGCCCAGCATGGTCGGCGTCAGCTTCCCCGTGGGCGTGCTCGTGTCGATGCTGAGGTTCAGCACGCGGAGGCTAGCTCCTTTGCGGTTGAGGTGGTCCACGATGGAAAGCAAGTGCGCCACCGAGCGGGCCAACCTATCTAACTTGGCGACCATGAGGCAGTCACCCTCGCGGATGAAATCGAGCGCCAAAGCGAGCTGCTCCCGCTTTACCACATCGACCGACGAGACTTGCTCGGCAAAGACCTTCTCGCAGCCAGCCTGCTGCAGTTCCCCGAGTTGGGCCTCGATGCTCGCCTTCTGGTCAAGCGTTGAGGTTCTGGCATATCCAATAAGCATGTATGTCCCTCTCTGTTTGGTCAAGGTTCTAGACTTGCGATGGAAATCGTCTCAAACCTCAAAGCCCCGTTCGTATGAGACGTAAGCGGAGCTTGGGTGAGACCTCTCACTGGGGCAGGGTCCAGTGAGAACCTTTGAAGGGAACTGGCTGTCTGTGAGCCCCAATTGTAGAGGCCCCTCGCGGTCCCGCCTTGCTCATTTGCCAGGCCGGAGGGGCAACGGAGGGATTGCGCCCGGCCACAAGTCCGACTGAGCGTTCGCAAGTTTCCATTGAAATACTTGGTGGGTCGATGGGGCCTTGCCTTGAAAGCGCTGGCGGGGCCTGTACAAGGAATGCTCTATCAGCCGACAATCCCGTTGCCCGAATACCTTTCGATTAGAGACCCAGGCTGCGACATGGCGGACGTTTTCCTAAGTTACAAGCGTGCGGATGTGGCCTGCGCGGCTCAGATCGTGGCGCTTCTCGAAGGTGAAGGCTGGAGCGTCTGGTGGGATACTCGTCTTGTGGGCGGCGAGCGCTGGGACGCCGTCATCGAACGGGAGATCAACGCGGCGCGCTGCGTGGTCGTGATCTGGTCGCCCAATTCCGTTGACAGCGGCGAGGCTGCTCGGGTCCACCTCGAAGCCCATAACGGGCGCGAACGCGGTATACTTGTGCCCGTCACCATCGAGGGCGCGAGGCCACCCTTCTCATTCAGCCAGTTTGATCCAGGCGCGCAACCTCTCGCAGTGGGGTGGCGGATCGCAGCAGGGCGCTGCGGCGGATTTCATCGCCGACGTGAAGCGAATACTGGAACACGGTGCAAGCGCATCCGCGCTTCCTCCGCAGCCCGCTCCTCCTTCTGTGGTGCCAAGCGGCGGTGAGGCGGAGCGTGAATGGTGCCTGCTTCGATCTTGATACTTGTCGTGATCCGGGGCTTCTAGTCGCCTATTGCGGCAAGTGGGAAAAGGCCGACCCCGTCTGGTCTTACCGCGCCCAACAAAGAGTGGTGGCGCTGGAAGCGGCGGTGCGCACCAAAGATGCGGAGCGGATCGCGCGAGCCACCGACGCAAGACGTTGCTCGATCTCTGGGAAAGTGATCCCGAAGGATCAAGTGCGCGATTGAGGTGCCTTGGCTCCGTCGAAGTCTCCTCGCGCAGAGAAGGAACGCCGGGTTACCTTCTGGCTAGAGCCGGGAGAAAGCTTTCGCGACCACGATTTGGCCCCGGAGATGGTTGTTGTCCCGTCCGGCACGTTCTTCATGGGTTCGTCAGCCGACGAGGGCGACGAGGAAGAACGCCCATTGCACGAAGTCACGATCCCGCAGGCGTTTGCGGTGGGCAAATTCCTAGTTACATTCGACGAGTGGGATGGGGCGGTCGCCACAGGTGGCTTGTCGTATCAGGCTCGTGAACCGGGATGGGGGCGGGGTAGGCGGCCCGTTATCAATGTTTCTTGGAATGATGCTCAAGATTATATCAAATGGCTATCGAGTACGACGGACAAACCCTATCGGCTTTTGAGCGAGGCGGAGTGGGAATACGCTTGCCGAGCTGGGAGCCGGAAGGCTTACTGCTTTGGCGACAACGAGGAGGAACTCGGCAACTACGCGTGGTATTCCGACAATGCTGGCGGGCGGTCCCACCCCGTTGGCAGGAAGAAGCCTAATGCATACGGCCTGTACGATATGCATGGAAACGCCCGGGAATGGTGCGAGGATGACTGGCATCCAAGCCACAGAGACAAGCCCGAAAGTCTGAAAAGCACGGGAGCGGCCTGGATAACCAAGGGTTGCGAATGCCGTGTTCTTCGCGGTGGCTCCTGGAGCTTCGATGCGCGCGGTCTTCGGTCGGCCTATCGAAACGAATTCGAGGCGGACACCGGAACCTTCATAATCGGTTTTCGGGTTGCCAGGGATTTAGCTCCGTGATCTATCGACGGTCCCTTCGCCCTTCGAAGTTGAGAGAGAGCCATACCCAGCACGGTAGACGCGGAGTGCCATCCAAGTGATCGCATGTTCTCTCCAACAGTTTCAATAGGATGGACTTTCAAAGGTCCTAGACGCCTCGCGCCGTGGGGGCTTGCACGGGCCGCTCAGGCATCCGCTCATGGCGAGTGCGAGGGTGGCTCTGAACCGCCCCGGGTTTGCCGGAGGCCGTTTGGTTTAAGTCATGCCGCCATGGCGGTTGGTTCCATCATGGCGTAGTAGCGGTCTTCGGCTTCGGCTGGCGGGATGTATCCGATGGGCTCGAGCAGGCGCCGGTTGTTGAACCAGTCGACCCATTCCAGCGTCGCGAACTCGACGGTCTCCATCGACCGCCATGGTCCTCGCCGATGGATGACCTCGGCTTTGTAGAGGCCGTTGATCGTCTCGGCGAGCGCATTGTCGTAGCTGTCGCCGATACTGCCAACGGACGGCTCGATGCCAGCGTCCGCAAGCCGTTCGGTGTACTTGATCGAGACATATTGGCACGCCACGGTCGCTGAATGGTGCACGAGCCCGCCACCCAAGACGGGTCTGCGCTCGTGGAGTGCCTGCTCCAGCGCATCGAGCACGAAGCTGGCATGCGCCGATCGGGACACGCGCCAGCCGACGATCCGGCGCGCGTAGGCGTCGATCACGAAGGCGACATAGACAAAGCCCTGCCACGTCGCGACGTAAGTGAAGTCGGAGACCCAGAGCACGTTCGGCCTGGGTGCCTGGAACTGGCGGTTGACGCGATCGAGCCGACGGGCGTGGCCTTGTCGCTCGGCAGTTGCGTGCGCACGGGCTTGCCGCGGATGATGCCTCGAAGGCCCATCGCGCCCGTCGGGCGACCGTGCAGCGGGCAACGTCGATGCCCTCCCGCTGCATCTGCCGCCAGACCTTGCGCACGCCATAGACGGCGAAGTTGTTGTCGAAGATGCGCCGGATCGCGGGCTTGAGTGCTTCGTCCCGCTTGGCACGATCAGACAGCCGGTCTGGTTCGCGCCGCTTCACCGGCATGGTCATGGTAGGTGGACGGGGCGATCGGCAAGACCTTGCCCAGATCGGCTCGACCCATGCGCATCCCGGTGATCGTCGATGAACGCGATCATGGTTTGAACCGGCGGTCGGCTCGCCTGCGCAAAATCATTGACGCTTTACGCAGGATACTCGTTGGCTTGCCGAAGCTCGCGGTTCTCACGCTCCAAGGCCTTCAGCCGCTCGGCGGTATTGGCCAGGACCCCGGCGCGCTTGCGGTCCAGCCCTCGCTTTTGTTGACCCATTCGTTGCGGTCTGAGCCGTGCAGCCGATCTTGGCGGCAATCGAAGAGATCGCCGCCCACCGCGAGGGATGGTCCCTCTCGTGGTCGAAAACCAGCCGCACGGCCCGCGAACGGACCTCAGGTGAAAACTTGTTGCTCGACTTGTTTGTCATAGCCCCATCCTCTCAGGAGTTGGGGCCTCCGGCAAACCCGGGACGGTTCACTCTGTGGCTGCCTTAGGTGGCGCTGAGGCTTCGGACTTCCAGCCCGCGCTTCCCCCCGTGCCACCCACCTCGTCCATTGCGCTCGATACCCGGCAACAAGAAAGGCCCGGACCATCTCCGATCCGAGCCATTGACAGCGAGCCGCGTGCGCCGCGTTCCTTGTTTATAGGAGGGACCACAGCGCATAGATGAGCGCCAGCAGTCCCACCACCGGAGCACCCCGGAAATCAAGCTGCCGAGGGCCACAAGCAATGGGTTCTTCCCAATGCCCGCCCCCTGCACCATGCCCCCGATGAGACTAAAAGCGAATGCAAGTACAATCATAAGTGCTAACAGCTCGCCCGAGTTGATCTTCATGTTTCCCTCAAAGTTAGTAATTGGATTGCGGTCAAAGGACCAAAAGGGCAGCCCGAAGGCCGCTAATGTGTCTGCTTGCGCTGGGGTAGGAGCGAGGTGGCCGAGGGCGACTTACCGCCCCCAGCTCGGCTCCTGTGGCCTACACTGCCTGAGCGAAAGGCTCGAGAAGCCGTGCAGGTATTCGGCAGCCTGAGAGGCTTTGGACGCCGCCGTGAAGATGGCGCGCTTGTCGCCTTTAGGACCTTGAGCCAGCTTTCAATGTAGCCAGCGTGCCTAAGATCGCCTTTCACAGCATCGTCGGCCGAGATAGGCAGCACCCATCTCGGCAACCAACTCCTCCATGGCGTGGCCCTGATCGCCCCAGCGCTTACGTCCGAAGTCGCGGTCGAGGCGCTTGGCTTCCTTAGTCCAGTGAACTTGTTCATGGAACAAGGTCGCCAGTAATGGTCGGGACCGTCAAAGTCCTCGGCCACCGGCATGTGGATTTCATCCACTGAGGGGATGTAGCAAGCCCGATCCCCGCCATGCTTGACGCGACGCCGGTGGCGCTCACCCAAGCCTTCCTGACCGGGCAAAGCTCCGCTTTAGAGAGGGATTGCCGTGGGTGTGGGCCGTGGCTCAGGCACGCTTACGATGGCCTCAGGAAGGCCCTCGCATTGCTAACATTGAAGACGTTGAACGCCCTGGCCACAAGGAAGCGGTGCTCTTCACTCTCGCCGGTCTCCGCACCGGGTACCGTCTTTGAGTGCGGCTTCATGAACACGATCTGGGTGGACTTCTCGCCCGCCCTGACATGGCCGCCCAACTCTTGGGCTTGCTTGAAGGTTAACCAATGCCCGGATTGAAAGAGCCGTTCATCCTGAGCGTGCCACAGCAGCAGCACGTTGATCCCAGAGTACTTCCGCCCGTAATCGCGTTACGCGGCCTGCCGAATGCTCCGAGGACGCCGTTCCTCGTGCGCGCTGCCCAAGGCTTGAGCCACGGGACCGCACCGGCTTCCAGCTCCTTGACGATCTTGTCAGTGACTTCCTGGTAGATGTCTTTGCGAGGCATCATACGCTTACTCTCTTACAGATTGTGTCAAAGGGATTTGGTCGAAGGACCTAAGAGGAGGTCTGCTTGCACAGCGCCCGCGCCGTCAGTGAAGGCGACGGAGGTCGCCAGCCTGGCCGGGTCCGATTGAAGTTGCCGATACCAGCAACCCCCTGGGTCAGATTTAAAGTGCCGTTGACGCTCGGCGTGGGACAAGCTGCGGGAATGGATTGAGATCAAAGGGTCTAAGACCGGCCCCCAGAACAGAGACCGGCTTACAATCGCTTTACAATCCGAAGGTGATCGGCATTGGCGGGCAGGATGACCGGCGAGGGAGCCTTGGGTTTGGCCTTGGGCTTCCGCTTACGGGTTTTCCGCTTGGCCTTTGCAGGCTCCGCCTTCGGCCCTGTAAGTCCCGTCCAGATCGCCATGAAAGCGATCAAGTCGAGGGCAGCAGGGAGCAGCCACTCGGGAGCCTTGAGGCTGGCCTCGGTGGTTGCTTTGGTCTCTGCGATCAGCAGGGCGTGCTTGGCTTCGCCGAGCTTGGCGTTAGCCTCGTCCCGGGCGAGCTTGGCTCCGGAAGAGGCACCGCATGTCTTCCGAGCTTCGGCTTTCAGCGCTTGGGCTTCCGCCTTCTGCGCCGCTTCCTTGGCCTCGGCGAGCTCGCTTTCAGCCCGCTCAGCGTCCTTGCGCAGGGCGGAGCGTTCCGCTTCAGCGCCTGCTTTCGCCGCGTGTACCCGCTCGGCAGCGCCGAAGAAGACGGTGGCGGCGGCTGGGATCAGTAGAGCCCACCAGAGGAGCGACTTCGCATACTGGCTGGACCGCCAAGCCTGCTCCGCGAGCGGCGGTATGAGCGCGGCAGCCCCGGCGATCACCGGGGCCGCGATGGTCAGGTATGAAACGCTTCCTTCGAGCTTCAGCCCGAACTGATATGCGCCCCACATTCCAAGACACGCAGTTACGATCCCGAGAATGATGGACGCACAGCGCCATACGCTTCTTTGCATGCTTTCTCTCTTCAGTTGTGAAAGGGGAATGGTCTTTGAAAGGACCTAACGCCTCCCACGCTCAGAAGAGCGCAGAGGCTATGAATTGAGAGAGCGTCACGCTCGCCATGGTGCATGGGTCCTGGCGTGACGTTGCATTCAGGCGCTGACCGCGTCACTACGCACACATACCCATCCCTGGATACGCTCCGCATCCATGCACTCCAGCATGACCTGCGTCGAGTGAGCACCACCCTATCTCCCTGTATCCGCAGGGAGCCACAGTAGTATCGCCCGATTGGGCGGCATCAATTCGTTGGGAATTGGGTGTGTTGTAGCAGTAAAGTCTGTGTTTGTCAAGTATTGATTTGATTGTATACTTCATAACAACTGACACAAGCCAAGAGCAGCCTCGACTTGTGCTTGTTATTGCAGAGCGATGTCCAGTGATAGTTTGAAATGGCAAAGCACGCACACGCGCATGAACAGATATATTGCAAGCGCAGGACGCGAGTTGTTGGGAGATCAGCGTGTGGAGGGCCGCATGGGTAGCCTAAGGAGGTCCCACCCGAGGCCCTCGCCCAGGTCTACGCGCGGATGGGCAGGCGGGGGGAAGCGCGCGGGCTGGAACTCCGACTGCCCCCTCGGGGATTTCTAATGAATTATTGGGGAGGTTCGGCCATTCACGAAGATGAGGTTGATCCAGAAGCCTCCAGAGTTACCGCAATAGGAGGGCACTGCCTCGATCAGAGCGGCTAGACGATCTGGGACAGGGGAGACCATCATATCTACCCATACGTTCACCCTCGTGGCGATACAATGAGCCTCAGCATAGAGCATCTCTCCGGCGAGCCAGCCAGGGGACATCTCGATGAGGTCGAGGGCGTGGTAGGCGCTGACAGGGAAGTCCGGGGACGCTTTGACCTGTGTGCAGAATAACTCCTCGCTAGATATGTCCTCGTAGGGGACGCCCATCCTGGCGAGGGCCGTCACGGCACCCTTGGATATCACCATGGGCTTCTTCAGGTTTCCCATCGGCACCAGGAACTTGTAGATGGGCGAGGCTTTGATGCCTACGTCCCCAGTAAGGGACCCTTTACGGGCGATGATGAAGTTGATCTCAGCCCAAGCCTCAGGCGAGGGGTGGAGCCTACCACACTCCCATCTCGATACAGTCCCGACATCGACATCAAGCTCCTCAGCGAACCGAGCCTGGGTCATCCCCTGAAGGAGACGCGCACGGCGGACGGTGAAGGGAACGATGTTGTCGGGCATGGGGAGCGCCTATTTCACGCTCTTGTTCTAGAACCGTTCTAAATGTATCAGCGGGCCAGCCTATCGGGGAACGGCTATTCGCTCTCCTCCCGAAGCAATGCTTAACCCGATAGGTCTCTCTTTATTGAATGGGACATGTGGCGGTGGTCTTCCCTTAATGGGCAGGTTTCAGCCCCCTAAGGAATAACCTATGGTTCAAGCTCTGGTTCTCTGTCTAAGTCTATCTGTCCATCGGGGGCATTTAGGTTCCCTCTTACCCACATCTTCCCCCGAGGGAGCCGCTTTGACCTCACCCCCTTACTTCCCGGCAGGTACCACCTAGTAGAAGGTATGTTGCTGGCTCCAACGTGCCCGGCTATCTGCGGGACATGTCCCCCGTCGAGTTCGATACCTTTGAGGAGGCGAAGGCTCATGTCCTCTCAGAGATCGAAGGGGAGTTCGATGCCAAACAAGTTAATTGGGGAGCTTTGGAGGATGCGTTGGCATTCGTCGAGGCCCAGACTGGCCCTTTCAGCGTCACGATTAGAGACCGCGCATACTGGGTTGCTGCTAAACAAGCCGCCTACTGTTAGGTCCCTTTTACCATCCTTTTCGATTTGGGGACTAAAATGAACCAGATTGAGCCTGTGATGCCGCCTGTGTTCACTGCCGACAGTCCGGGCCAAGCTTCAGCGCTGCTCGCTGCGACCGTGAGCTCTTCATTCGACGCCATCATAAGTAAAACGCTTGATGGAGCGATTACAACCTGGAACCCCGCAGCGACCCATCTCTTCGGCTATAGCGCGGAGGAGATGCTTGGCCAGCCCATTCACCGCCTCATCCCCCTTGACCGCCAGGACGAAGAGGATCAGATCCTTCGGCGGATCAGGTCCGGCGAGCGCGTAGAGCCATTCGAGACGGTCCGGCTTCACAAGAGCGGCGCTTCGATTGAGGTGTCTGTCACTATCTCCCCGGTCCGGGATGAAGGAGGCCGGATTATAGGTGCCTCTAAGATCATTCGGGATGTCACCGAACTCAAAAGGCAGAAGGAGCGCGTTCAGTTCCTCATGCGCGAGGTCAATCACCGCTCCAAGAACTTGCTTACTCTCGTTCTAGCGGTAGCTCGGCAAACCATTGCCACCGACCTCGGCGACTTTATGAACCGCTTTGAAGAACGCATCCAGTCGCTCGCTGCGAGCCAGGATTTGCTTGTCATGAACGAGTGGAAGGGTGTCGATCTCAACCAACTCGTCCGGTTTCAGCTTGCCCACTTCAAGGACCTGATCGGGACGCGGATCAAGCTGTATGGGCAGCCGCTTCTCATAATCGCATCTGCCGCGCAAGCGCTCGGCATGGCATTGCACGAGCTGGCCACGAATGCTGGCAAATACGGCGCACTCTCGACCGGCGAGGGGTGTGTTGATATTGTCTGGTCTTTAAAGGATCAAAACGGCGGACATACCTTTCTGATGAGCTGGCGCGAATGGAATGGACCGCGGATTAGAACGCCCGAGCGCACCGGCTTTGGCACCAACATTGTTAGCGAGATGACCCAAAGGAGCTTAGATGCTAGGGTCGAACACGACTTTGATCCATCGGGATTGGCTTGGCGGCTCCAATGTCCGGCCAGGGAGGTGTTAGAAAGCGGTCGGCCATCCACGCCTTGAGAGCGCCGTGATCGCAGCGTTCTGGGACAGGGAAGACCATTTAACCCGATAGGTGATCTTTTAATGAATGGGTCTTGTGGTGGCGGTCTTCCCTTAAGGGGCAGGTTTCTGCCTCCCTTAAGGTAGACCTATGGCATTCATCAGGGGCATTTAGGTTCCCTCTTACCCACAGCCCCCATACGGTGGATCGCACAAGGAACCTGGATAAGAGGGTACCCAGCAAGCGATCACCGCACCGGAGCTTACACCGGCATCAGTCCGCACCTGAGGTCCCTGCATGTCCATTCCTGGACAGCACCACATACCGCATTAGCTAGCATGTGTCCTTAGCCTACCGTCCTCAGGGGGGCCAGGAGGGTTTGGTAGGGTAGATATGTGGGGTGATAGGAATATCAATGACTTAGTACTACCTATGTGCTTATATACATGAACAAGGTTGACGCGGCGTCCTCCAGGGGGGCCAGGAGGGTTTGGTAGGATAGATATGTGGGGTGATAGGAATATCAGTGACTTAGCGCTTGCCACCTATGTGCTTACATACATGAACAAGGTTGACGCGGAAGCCGTCCTCAGCGCCTCGTCTTGGAAGGAGCGAACTCTATGAAGCCGCCAAACGATCAGGATGAGGGGCGACCATAGCATCGACCCAGAGGTCACCGCAGTTAGCCACAATGCAGTGGACCTCTGCGTAGACGATGTCCCCACCGAGCCAGTCAGGATCAGCAGGCTCTATCTTGTAAGGAGGTGTGTGGTGGTGGGTGCTACCTGGAGGATACATGGGCTGGGCTTTAGGACGAGCCTAGGGTCTACCTTAGGCTCCAGCTTTATGCTCCACTTCAGGGGACCACCTTAGAGGTCTATCCACCACCTCCCCTCTCTCTCCACTAACAAGACCCGTAAGAGGCGACTTCGGCGAGAGAGGGGTCCGGTGCCGACCTGCGCAGGCCACTCCATCGCTGCCAAGCTGACCAATTGAGTGCCCCGCTGAGGGTGAGGTCCTCGCTCATGAGGGGGGGAAAAGGCCCTGGCGGAGCAGTCTTCGATCACCGTCTTCCGCCGTCCTGGCTCACGGGACTGCGCCAAGGCCTGGGAATGGTACGTGAAGGCTCAAAAGCACGTAATGCCCGCTCAAGTTTCGATTGGATAGTTACGAGGCCGGTTGAAGGGCATGTCCTGAAGGTGGACAGGGTGGACACGGAAGCCGTCCTTAGCGCCTCGTATGGAAGGAGTGAACTCTATGAGGGCGGCCAAGCGATCAGGCAGAGGGGCTATCATAGCATCGACCCAGATGTCACCGAAGGTAGCCACAATGCAATGGGCCTCTGCGTAGACGATGTCCCCACCTAGCCAGTGAGGATCAGCCTGAATAGTCTCCAAGGCGCGAGTACTACTGATCTCATAGAGGGGGCTTTTGCGGCTAGGCTCTGTCATGTGAAAGGGCTTGTCCTCCAGTTCAGAAGCTCCTATGGCCTTTAAGGCTTCGATGATCCCCTTAGAAGAAACAATCGGGTGGGTGAGGTTCTTCACGTCCACAAGGAACTTATAAAGTGGAGATGCTCTGACTAGGTCATCGTCAAGTGCGGAACTAGCCTTCAAGGTGAGGCTGCGGAGGCGTGCCCATGTTTCAGGTTTAGGATGATCGATGCCACGTTCCCATCGCGATACTGTTTCTTCAATCACGCCGTAAATCGCGGCAAACTCGGTTCGGGTTGCCCCAAGGAGTAGGCGGGCGCGCCGCACGGTAAAGGCGGCTCTCTTGTCGATCATGGTCTGCTTACTGAACTATTCGAGGATACTCCACCATGGAGCCTGAACCGTCCCCGTTCTTGACAAAGTGGACCCAAAAGCCGTCCTTGTCGCCCTGGCTTGAGGGAGCCGCTTCAATGAGCGCCGCCCCCCTCCCCGGGAGTGGCGCGATCACGCAATCGAGCCACGTCCTCAAGAGAGGCGAAAAGCAGTGGGCCTCGGCGTAAATCACCTCCCCCATGATCCAGCTCTGGTTGGCCTGGATGATCGCCAGGGCCTTCACGCCTGAGATGTCATAATGAGGAGAGGACCTGACCAGATTTGCGAGGAATGGCCCCGTCAAATCCTTACTCTCGATGCCAACCCTCGCGAGAGCATCTTCCACCCCTCTGGAGATCAAGGCCGGGCTTGTGAGATCGTTCAGGGACACGACGCACTTGTAGGTCCGCGCTGCCCTGACTGCCTCGGAGACGATGTCAGAGGAGTGAAAGACGGTCTCGTGTATCCACGACCACTCTTTAGGGGTGGGCCTGGACTTTCCGCTTTCCCACCCGGACACGGTCGCTTCATCCACATCGAAGTGGCTGGCGAATGCGGCCTCTTTCTCCCCCGTGAGCAACCGGGCGCGCCGAACCAGGTAGGGATAGTTGTCCATAGCGCAGACAATATAGCACCTGAACCCCGCGCGATCTTGGATGCTTCTAATGCAGTAACTTATCCGTTAAGGAGCCTGCTCAATACCGGGCCGCTTTATTCTTGGTTACACCGTAAGGATTGACGAAGCCTCATGGTCACGTTCAGCCCGAACTCCCCCCTCTGGTCCAAAGGGTGACCCCATGGGTGACCCCTTAGGCTCTATCTTGTAAGGAGGTGTGTGGTGGTGGGTCTTACCTGGAGGAATACACTGGTAGCCCCTTTAGGACGAGCTTAGGGTCTACCTTAGGCCCCAGCTTTATGCTCCACTTCGGGGGACCACCTTAGAGGTCTATTCACCCCCTCCCCCTCTCTCCACCAACAAGACCCGTAAGAGGCGACTACTTGTCACACTGACCGTAAAACGCTCTCCGCCACACCCGTACCACCACTCCCCGCGTAATCGCATCGCTAGCCCATGAGGCCCTCCGCAAGGAAGGCCGCAATCCCAATCCTGGGTGGGTTCGGTGGCGGGAAGTACTTCGCGGCTCCTGGGAGGAGGGCCTCAAGTCTCTCCTAAAGCGTAGCCGCTCTTGCGCCTGAGAAGACACTCCGGCAAAGTGCCCGCATAGTTTTTAGGCATGGGCAGCTCCAAGTGGTGCATGCGCGTTTTATCTTCGGTTTGGCCCTGCTGGTGCTTTTGAGCGCCGGACACGCCGCATTCGCTGACAAGCGCGTCGCTCTCGTCATTGGCAACTCGGCCTATCAGAAGGCCCCAGAGCTTACGAACCCCAAGAACGACGCTGAGGACATGGCCGCAGCCCTCAAGGCGCTGGGCTTTACGGTGATCCTCGGGCTGGACCTCGACAAGCGCGCCATGGACCGCAAGATCATCGAGTTTGAAAGTGCGCTTGCCGGTGCCGATGCTGGGGTGTTCCATTACTCGGGCCACGGGCTTCAGGTGGCTGGCGTGAACTACCTCGTGCCTGTGGACGCTGAGCTGGCAAGCGCGGCAGCGCTCCGCATCGAAGCCGTGCGCCTCGATCTCGTGCAAGAGACCATGGAGCGGGAGGCGAAGACCAACATCCTGTTCCTTGATGCGTGCCGCAATAATCCCTTGGCACGCAATCTCGCCCGCGCACTCGGCACACGATCTGCCGACATCGGGAGAGGCTTTGCGGCCACCGAGGCAGGCGTCGGCACGCTCATTAGCTTTTCAACCCAGCCTGGAAACGTGGCGCTTGATGGCTCTGGGCGGAACTCGCCTTACTCGGGGTCTCTGGTCAGGACCATTGGCGCTCCAGGCAAAGACCTGTCTTCGATCCTCATTGCGGTTAGAAATGAGGTGCTTGCAGCTACGGGCGAGAAGCAGGTGCCTTGGGAGCACTCCGCGCTTCGGGCACCCTTTTACTTCAAGCCTCCAGCACCCGCTTCAGCGTCCCCGCCCTCAGGCGCACAACCGCCGTTGAGCGAGGCTGCGCAGACTTGGGGACAAATCAAGGATTTGACCGACATCGCGGTCTTCGAGGCGTTTCGCCAGCAATATGGCAAGTCGAATGCCGTTTACGATACGCTCGCGGCGGAGCGCATCGAGAAGTTGAAGCACACAAAGACGGCATCCGAGGGCGGAAGTCAGCGCCCCGAGGCTGAGAAACCGAAAGAGACGCAGACGGCGGTTGTTGCACCTCCGAAGCCAGCGCCGGTAAAACGGCCTGAGGATGCCTGCGACGGCTTGCTTGTGGCTGTCTCGCAATCGAGCACGAGGCCCTGCATCAAGCCGGGGTCGGGGGAGAGCTTCAAGGATTGCCCGGAATGTCCCGAAATGGTGGTGGTTCCGGCGGGGAGTTTTGCGATGGGCTCGCCGGAAAGCGAACCGCAGCGTGAGAGCTACGAAGGTCCGCAGCATAGGGTGACGATCGCCAAGCCCTTTGCGGTGGGCAAATTCGCGGTGACGTTTGCCGAGTGGGATGCATGCGTGGCGGGCGGCGGCTGCGGGGGTTACAAGCCAAAGGATAACGGCTGGGGGCGAGGCAACAGGCCCGCGATCAATGTAAGCTGGGAGGACGCCAAGGCTTATGTCACATGGCTCGCGAAGAAGACGGGGGTTAGCTATCGCCTGCTCTCCGAGGCCGAACACGAATATGCCGCGCGAGCGGGTACTACGACGCCGTTCTGGTGGGGTTCCTCGATCACGCCTGATCAGGCCGCTTACAACAGCACGGCCGCTCCTTACAAGGGAGGTGGACGCAAGGGGGAGTACCGCGCGAAGACCGTTCCTGTGAACTCGTTTAAGCCCAACCCTTGGGGGCTTTATCAGGTTCACGGCAATGTTTACGAATGGCTAGAGGATTGCTGGAACGGGAATTACTCCAATGCGCCTACCGATGGCTCAGTGTGGACTGCCGGAGATTGCAGTAAACGTGTCCTTCGCGGCGGTTCGTGGGGCAGCGATCCGCAGTACCTCCGCGCAGCCCTCCGCGCCCCCCGCGCCTACCCTTCGAACCGTTGGGACACCGACGGCTTCCGAGTTGCCAGGACGATTAACCCCTAAATCCTTTACCTTCTTACCGTCCATGGACCGCCAGAGCTGTCATGCATTCCGGACAAACCGTCTCGCCGGTTTACCCTCTAAGGCAGCTTCACAGCCTCCACACACGCCCTGAACTGCTCCATCGATGGCCCCGCCGAGTAGGTACCAAAGGTTTCGCTTTGAGCCATGCTGGACGCGCGTGCTGAACCGCTCATTGCGGAACTCCCGAGTGATCCCGAAGGCCCCTCCGATGCTCACCGCCGAAGTCGCGGGCGGGTATTGCTTAGTCCCAATGCAGCACTCAGAATTACCAGCTTCCGCTTGGGCGCATGGCTTACCACGCTGGTGAATAACCTAGCCAAGTGATCACGCGAGCCTCTGGAGCTGTGCGTGGCCCTATACCAGGCATACGCTCCAAAGACGGATAGGGCCATAAATGCGACGGTCAATGCGGATGGGATGGTCATAGGACGCCCCTATCAGGGGAGCAAGTTTAGGCCGATCTGAACCGTCCCGGGTTTGCCGGAGGCCCCAACTCCTGAGAGGATGGGGCTATGACAAACAAGTCGAGCAACAAGTTTTCACCTGAGGTCCGTTCGCGGGCCGTGCGGCTGGTTTTCGACCACGAGAGGGACCATCCCTCGCGGTGGGCGGCGATCTCTTCGATTGCCGCCAAGATCGGCTGCACGGCTCAGACACTCAACGAATGGGTCAAGAAAGCCGAGGCCGGCACCGGCAAGCGCGCCGGCGTCCCGGCCGATACCGCCGAGCGGCTGAAGGCCTTGGAGCGTGAGAACCGCGAGCTTCGGCAAGCCAACGAGATCCTGCGTAAAGCGTCAGCTTATTTTGCGCAGGCGGAGCTCGACCGCCGGTTCAAACCATGATCGCGTTCATCGACGATCACCGGGATGCGCATGGGGTCGAGCCGATCTGCAAGGTCTTGCCGATCGCCCCGTCCACCTACCATGACCATGCCGCGAAGCGGCGCGAACCAGACCGGCTGTCTGATCGCGCCAAGCGGGACGAAGCACTCAAGCCCGCGATCCGGCGCATCTTCGACAACAACTTCGCCGTCTATGGCGTGCGCAAGGTCTGGCGGCAGATGCAGCGGGAGGGCATCGACGTTGCCCGCTGCACGGTCGCCCGCCTGATGGGCGCGATGGGCCTTCGAGGCATCATCCGCGGCAAGCCCGTGCGCACGACGGTGAGCGACAAGGCCACGCCCTGTCCGCTCGATCGCGTCAACCGCCAGTTCCAGGCACCCAGGCCGAACGTGCTCTGGGTCTCCGACTTCACTTACGTCGCGACGTGGCAGGGCTTTGTCTATGTCGCCTTCGTGATCGACGCCTACGCGCGCCGGATCGTCGGCTGGCGCGTGTCCCGATCGGCGCATGCCAGCTTCGTGCTCGATGCGCTGGAGCAGGCACTCCACGAGCGCAGACCCGTCTTGGGTGGCGGGCTCGTGCACCATTCAGACCGTGGCGTGCAATATGTCTCGATCAAGTACACCGAACGGCTTGCGGACGCTGGCATCGAGCCGTCCGTTGGCAGTATCGGCGACAGCTACGATAATGCGCTCGCCGAGACGATCAACGGCCTCTACAAAGCCGAGGTCATCCATCGGCGAGGACCATGGCGGTCGATGGAGACCGTAGAGTTTGCGACGCTGGAATGGGTCGACTGGTTCAACAACCGGCGCCTGCTCGAGCCCATCGGATACATCCCGCCAGCCGAAGCAGAAGACCGCTACTACGCCATGATGGAACCAACCGCCATGGCGGCATGACTCAAACCAAACGGCCTCCGGCAAACCCGGGGCGGTTCAATCACCGTCTTGCCACCGGGTATCTTAGCCCATTGGTTGGGATTTGCTTAACGACACCGGGTGCCCTTGAAGTGGCTTCGACCAATATTGGCTGGGGGGACCTCGACCTGAAAGGAGCTTGGATGGAAGCCAAAGGCATCCTCGTTAGAGCAAACATTCGGCTCCTGCCCACTGCTGAGGGTGGCCGTGCGGCGCCAATCCGAGGAAGAAGCTATCGTCCGAACCACAACTTCTTCGGGCCGGAGAACCGTAACATGACGGTTGGCTTCATCAATCTGCCCGAGGGCAAAGAACTGTATCCGGGCGAAAGCATTGATCTGCCGATCACGTTCTGGAACTGGCCTGGACTTGAAGGCTGTATCTATCCTGGCCGTCAGTGGCCCATCCAGGAAGGGGCCAAGCTGGTCGGTATCGGGACCATTATCGAGGTTCTTTCCGCGCGGACTTAATGGCTTCATGGCTTTGGAAGCGACTTTGATGCGGCTTCTTTTCTTAAGGCAGCTTCACAGCCTCCACATACGCCCAGAACTGATCACTCGATGGCCCCCGCCGAGTAGGTGCCAAAGGGATCAGCCTGCCGCTTATACCCGGACGAAGCACCTACGAGAACAGACAACCAGAAAGCGCTGGTGGTAGCTGCACAGCTTCCACGCAAGCCCTAAGCTGATGAACCGCGGGACCGGCGCTGTAAACGTCGAGGGCAATGCTACCTCTTTCGTGGCCAACCACGGCCTCGATAATGTGCTTTGGCTGATTTGCTTGTTCCGCTCGCGTAATGAACCACCGCCGAAAGCTGTGAAAGTCGATCAGTGATCTTGCACTGCCCTCAACGAACACGGCAATTCCAAGTACCCTCGTGTACCTACCGAACTCCTGCGAAACGGGTGCGGCCCGCTTCCGCAACGCATCCTCTTGTCTTTCCGGAAGTTCATCAAAGAGAAATGCACCTATGGGCTTTCCCTCGCATCTTCGTTGTATCAGTGGGCTGAGTTGGGGGTGAATTGGTACGATCCTCTCACCTGCTTTGGTCTTGGCCTGCTGAACATTGAAAGCACCGTTCGCGCAGTCACCAACAGTTAGGTCTCCAATCTCATGAAGTCGCATCCCCGATAGCGCCGCGATGAGCATGACGTCACGTAGTCTTGCGGAGGGATCGCTCTCGAACAGCGTTACGAGTTCCTCATCTGTGAAAGGTCGTTGACGCTTATCTCTCGGTAGTCTTCGCGGCTTTAGGCGCTGATTATGCCAAGGATTGTCACCCTTCACGTGACCTCGCTTTAGGAGCCAGCCCCAGTAACTCGAAAGCCCGGTCAAATACTTGTTTACAGTCCGCGGCGCTAAGGAGTTAGAAAGATGCTCCACAAACTCCCCTGCCGTCTTTCGATCAGTCTCCTGCAAGGTTAGCGTAGACTTCCATGCAGTTAGCTCTGTGACCGCTTTGCGCTTCTCTGCCTTGGTGGTGGCCTTGATGTTCTCTTGCCTAAGCCACTTCTCCAGATACTCGGTGACTGGCACGTACTCTCCACGCGCGAGCGCTGAAAAGCGCACGAGTTCACGCTCAGGAACCTTATACTCAAGCTCATCGATGACCTGGTCGATCGCGAACTGCTTGGGGCAACCCAGGACTTCCTCGTCCCAGTGAGCACGGCCTTCGCCTTCCCAATCGTAATCTCGTATGCTTTTGGCCTTCGCTTCAAGCGGATCGAGCTTGTGCAAGTTCCGCGCGTCGATAAGGCGCTCCTCCACTTGCGCGAGCGCAGCGTACCGTTTGGACTGCGCCTGACGTAAGTCGCTTGTTTTGAGGTTAATCCGGAGCTTGGCCGTGCCGATGGCTTCGCGGAGGGACGGAGGCACCGTTTTTACAACCCACCAAATCCTCCCCCGAAGCTCAAGATGAGCGAGGTTTGCTCTTTGCCGTTTTGACATTCGTTGAGATGCGTTGTCCCCAAGATGTGTCCCCAAGAAAAGCCCCCAAATGCGGCTTTTTTCAATGGGTTAAACAACTTAATCATCTTGGGAGTGAGGTCCCTTCACCCGCTCCATTTTAGTTCTAGGCCCAGCTGCTCCACCACCGGCACAACCTTCGACGGTAAGGCCGCGGAAGGGGGCATATCCTGACAGCGGCGAACTTGTCCAAATGCCAGGCCTCTGATAACTAAAACTTTACGTTGACCGGACAGCCAGGCGTGAAGCTAGACGCCGGCGTCTGTTGCGGGGACGGCGGAGGCGGCAGCCAATGAGCTATGACATTTTTTTAAGCTATTCCAGAACCGACAAGGCCCTCGCCGAGCGCTTCGTGCAGGCCGCGGCCACACGCGGGCTCCAGGTTTGGTACGATCAATTCATCTCGGGCGGCACGGATTGGCGCGACACGATCGTGGCCGCATTGCGCAATTCCAGGGCCCTGGTGATCCTTTTCTCGGAAGCGTCCAATGCCTCGCGCCAGCTGATCAAAGAACTTGCGATTGCCGATAATTTCGCGAAACTCGTTATTCCGGTGCTGATCGAAAATACCGAACCGCGCGGCGCTTATCTTTACGAGATGGCATCGCGCAATTGGATCAACCTTTATCCCGATCCCGAGTCGAGAATAGAGGCGTTGGTTGACAGGCTCGCGGGCCAGCTCGCTGTGGGGAACAGCGAACCTCAGTTCTCGGCACCGCGCCCGATAGCCGGACCTCTGCAAAGCGCCGGGTCTTCGCGGCCTGCGGCCGGGGCCGCAATCCCGGCAGCGAGCGAGCCGTGGTTTCCGCTTCGGCGTTTCGATCTTTTTATCCTCGTGCCGCTTTTGATCTATTCTTTCGCCCGGGAATTAACCGTCGCGGACAAAAGCGGCTTGGGCTTATGCGCCATTGTCCTGTGCCTGTACATGCTCCTGATTGCGAAACGGAACGCTTCGCTCAATCGAAGTATTTTTTCGCTTAAATCTTTTGCCTCTTACGCTGTGGTTACTCTTGCGCTCTTTCCTTTTGGTTATCTTCCAGACATCTTGAGAGAAGGCGCGAACAACGTAAACGCCAGCTACCTTATCGGGGCAATTATCGTCACATTTTTATTCGCGCTGGGATTCGGTATCTTTGCGAATATTCTCCAGTTCATTCTCCGGAAGATATTCCAAAGGAGCGCATTCCGCAGGAACGTGAGGGCGCCGCTGGCAGCGTAGCGCTGGCCAAGCCCGAGGGTTGCGGCCGCATGAGCAGCCCGGAGCGGGAAATTGGGTTCGTTTTGCAAAAACGGAGCTCTTTCCTATCTATGTAGGTATACACTTATCTAATTAGTTCAATGGTCCACTCACACTTTTCCTGAAAGCGCTATCGGTCTAGCCGAGACCGCACACTTTTTTAGGCGCCGCTTTGAGCCTTTGTTAAGTCGCCTCGCGTTACGCCCGGAAACCGCTGAGTTTCCGGCGACGCCTAAGCTTGCTCTGCCGCGCGGGGCTGAGCGCGCTATATTGTGAAAGGGGAATGTTCATGGCAACCGAACGGCAGATTGCTGCAAACCGCCGGAATGGGCTGCTAAGCCGCGGGCCGCTTTCAGATGAGGGCAAAAAGCGGAGCAGCGGGAATGCTGTCACGCATGGTCTTACGGCCCGCATAAGCCTGTTGTCCGGTGAGGATGCAGAAGAATTTGTCAGCCCGCATGACAATTTAACCGCTGAATTCAGACCGGCCGGCGCACTCGAGCACGAGCTTGTCGAGCGGATAGTGAGCATCTTATGGCGGTTACGGCGCGTTCCCATTTTCGAGGCGGCCCTTATGGCTTGGGTTGAAGCCCGTGAGGATGAAAAAGGCTCCTTTCTTTTCGTAAGGCCGTCACCCCCAATCGCAAACCAGGCCAGTCTTCGGTTCGGCCTAACCGCGATGGCGTTCATGGAGACGGGCCTCAGCGATAAACTCGCTCGTTACGAGACAAGCCTTCAGCGGCAATTCTCAAGCTTATTGAAAGAATTGCTGGCAGCGCAGGAGCGCCAGATTCCCCATGGTTCGAGACGGCCTTTGGCGTCCTCACTACGAGGAAGTTCAGCGGCTTCGACCCCATCCTGAGGAGCATCATCAATTTCGGGCTTTGGTTTAAGTCTATGGAAGGAATTAGCCCGGATTCCGGTCACACCAGATCACGGGAATGTGAATTCCCGAGTACGTTACTTGCAATTAATGATAAAAAATGAAATTTATCACTCAGCACATATGACATGAACGCGATTGTCCCAAGCGCTAGCGAAACCAAAGACCGCATTCTTAAGGAAGCGGAGCGGCTGTTCCGGCACTATGGCTATTCGAAAACGACGGTGGCGGATATTGCGGCCGCCTGCGGCATGTCCTCCGCCAATGTCTATCGCTTCTTCCCATCCAAGTCGGCAATCAACGAAGCGATCTGCGACCGCATCATTTCCGAGCTGGAGGGCCAGCTCCACAGAATCGTGACCTCTGCCGCACCAGCGTCTGAACGGCTCACGCGCTTTATCGAGCTCATCGGGCACCACACCGCCGAGACCTATGTTGCCGAAAAGAAAGTGCACGAAATGGTCGTCGTGGCGATGGAGGAGCACTGGGGCGCGATCGAGCGGCATCTGCAAATAACGGGCGCGATGATTGCAGAGATCATTGCGAGCGGGATTTCATCGGGCGAGTTCAAGAAGGCGGATGTCGAGCTAACAACCAAGTGTGTTCATTGCGCCATTGCTTATCTGAAGCATCCCGTGGTCGTGGCGCAGTGCCGCGACAACGCCAATACCGCGACGCCTCTCGAAATGGCATCCTTCATCCTTTCAGCACTGAAAGCGTAGCTTTTTGCACCTGAGCCAGGAAAGGCGAACGTCATGCGCGTTAATGATGACAAAAAAGGAAAATCATCATTTTTCAGCAGCACTAGCGCGTGCATGAGGCTCGTCGCGCTCATTGGGCTGGCGGGCCTTGCCGCTTGCAACGAACAAGCTGCAGAGCAGCGGCCGATCCGCCCTGTGAAGGCTGTCGTAGTGCGGCCGGCTACGATGGAGCGCACGCTGAGTTACTCCGGCGTCTTGGTTCCGCGGATCGAAAGCACGCTCGGCTTCCGAGTGCCGGGCAAGATCGTCGAGCGCTATGTAAATACCGGAGATCGCGTTTCCGCAGGTCAAAAAATAGCGCGGCTCGACGACGTTGACCTCAAGCTCTCCGAAAACAGTGCTCGTGCGGCATTGGCCTCTGCGCGCACCCGCACGAATGTTGCGCGCGATGCTTTAAACCGGGCCAAATATCTGTTGCCGAACGGGTTCATTGCGAAATCGGCCGTGGATCAACGGCAGCTGGAAATGGACGCCGCCCAGTCGGCGCTGGATGCGGCGCAAGACCAGCTCAATCAGGCGATCAATGCTTCCGGCTACGCCGTTCTGTTCGCAGGTACCGGGGGCATCGTTACTTCGGTGCGCGCCGAGCCCGGGCAGGTGGTCAGCGCTGGGCAAGCGGTCATCACCCTTGCCCATGATGATGGGATCGAAGCCTTGGTGGCGGTTCCCGAACAGGAAATCACTAAACTGGAAGCGGGCGAACCTGCTTCCGTGGCGTTGTGGGCCAATCCCAAGGCCGGCACCCAGGGCAAAATTCGCGAGATTGCGGGGGCCGCAGATGCAGCGTCGCGGACTTACGCCGTTCGCGTCACGATCGTTGATCCATTCCCCGAAATGAGGCTGGGCATGACAACAGCCGTTTCCTTCCGGGTAAGGCAAGACCCCGCCATCGTGGTTCCACTGAGTGCCATCACCGAAGAGAAGGGCGAGACCATCGCCTTCACCGCGGACAAAAACACGCAGACGGCCGTGCGGAGGGAGGTTGTGACGGAAGGCGTTGCTTCGGATGGCGTCCGTATCAAAAGCGGACTTCAGGCTGGCGACATTCTCATAACGGGCGGCGTTCAATTCCTCGAAGACGGCATGAAGATAAGGCTGCCGCAAGAGGTTCTTACCGCCCTCGCAGATGGAACGCCGCTGGCTTCCCGTTAACCGGATTGTTCGCGAAGACTTAAAAGCACTGAGAACTAGGAGCTGCGCATGGACCGGAGCAACAGTGAAAGCGGCCAGAAAGGCAGCTTCAACCTTTCAAGCTGGGCCATCAACCATTCGAGCCTCACGCGCTTTCTGCTGCTATTGATAATGGCGACCGGCATCTTCGCCCTTGTCAATTTGGGGCAGAAGGAAGACCCGGATTTCACTTTCCGGACCATGGTTGTGCAAGTGCTTTGGCCCGGCGCATCCGTACGTGAAATCCAAGACCAGGTAGTCGACAAGATCGAGAGAAAAATCCAAGAAGCACCCGGCCTCGATTATGTGCAGTCTTATGCGCATGCCGGGAGCGCGGTCATTTTTGTTAATTTGAGGGGCGAATTCCGTGGCCGAGAGGTGAGCGATGCCTTCTATCAGGTGCGGAAAAAAATCGGAGACATACAGAATAGTTTCCCCGAGGGAGTGCTTGGCCCCTACTTCAACGACGAATTTGGGGACACTTACATTGCTCTTTATGCGCTTGCAGGTGACGGGTTTTCCTACCCTGAACTAAGAGACTTCGCCAGAAATGCCCGTGACATTTTGCTCCGGGTCAAAGGCGTTTCCAAAGTGGACTTGCTCGGGGTCCAGGAAGAGAAAATCTACATCGAAGTCCCGTCGCGGGTCCTCGCAGATCGGAACATTTCCGCGCAAGACATCCAGACCGCGCTTGCCGGGCAGAACGCACAAACTCCCGCCGGTGCGATCGAGACCAGGGAGAAAGCCGTACGTCTCGACGTGCAAGGCTCCCTTCTGACCGCCGCCCAAATCCGCGAGCTTCGGGTGCGCGCCGGCAACGAGACTGTCCGCCTGGGCGACATCGCTTCCGTGAGACGCGGCACTGAAGAGCCGCCTGTATCGAAGATCAGGGAGAACGGCAAGGAAAGCGTCGTCCTTGGCGTGGTCATGGAAAAAGGATTCAACGTCGTGGAGGCTGGCAAGGCTTTGGATGCCTCTATCGGACGGATTCGCGGAGAGATGCCGCTCGGCGTCGAGTTCAGCAAAATCTCCGATCAGGCCGCTGTGGTGACGAAGGCGGTGGGTGAGTTTCTTGAGGCGCTGGGTGAGGCTCTGCTGATTGTGCTTGCTGTTTCCCTTATCTCTCTCGGATTTCGGGCCGGGATCGTCGTTGCGCTGACGATCCCGCTAGTGCTCGCCGCCACCTTCCTGGCGATGTACATGATCGGGATCGACCTCCAGCGCATTTCTCTGGGCGCCCTTATCATTGCACTCGGCCTTTTGGTCGACGACGCCATGATTGCGGTCGAAATGATGGAAAGGAAGCTGGACGAAGGCTTCGGCAAGCGGCGCGCGGCTTCCTTCGCCTATACTTCGACGGCGTTTCCGATGTTGACGGGGACACTCATCACGACGGCCGGCTTCATCCCGGTCGGCTTTGCGGCAAGCACATCCGGCGAATATGTGAATTCGCTGTTCTGGGTGGTTGGCATCGCCCTTGTTATTTCCTGGTTTGCCGCCGTCTATTTCACACCCTGGCTAGGCTTCACGCTTTTGAAGGACCGCGCGAGACAGCCAGGCGGTCACGGGGACGTCTACGATACTCCGCTCTATAGGACCTTGCGCGGCGCAATGTCCTGGTGTGTGCGGCGAAGAAGGATCGTGGTTGCCTTTACCGTCCTGGCATTTCTCGCCGCGGGTGCGAGCTTCAGCTTCATCCCGCAGCAGTTCTTTCCATCGTCGGACCGGCCGGAAATACTTGCCGATCTGTGGTTGCCAGAGGGGACCTCTTATCAAGAAACCGAGCGCCAGGCGAAGCGGCTGGAACAGATGGTGCTCGCCAATAAGGATGTGGGCTCTGTCACCGCCTTTGTGGGTGATGGCATTCCAAGGTTTTTCCTGCCGCTCGATCAGCAATTGCGGAACAAGAATTTTGCGCAGTTTCTGGTGCTGCCCAAACAGGCCAAAGATCGCGACGCCGTCATTGCAAGAATCCGCTCCATGCTCGCAAGCGATTTTCCTTCTATACGCTCGAAGGTCGACCGGCTCGTGCTCGGCCCGCCCGTGGGCTGGCCGGTGCAATTCAGGGTGGAAGGACCAGACCGCGGCGAAGTTCGCCATATCGCGGAGGAAGTGAAGAAAATTGCGGCCACACATCCTCTTGTCTTCAACCTGCATGACAATTGGCTCGAACCGGCTCCGAGTTTGCATCTCGACATCGATCAGGATCGTGCGCGGGCAATCGGGGTGACCTCGAATGCCATCCGGCAGACATTGCAGACCATCGTGACTGGGGCGAAAATTGGCGAGTTCCGGGAGAACGATCAAACCATCGGCATCGTGCTACGCGAGCCGGAAGAGGAGCGCTCGCTGCTGACAGCTGCCGAACGGGCCTATGTCAAGACCGCCTCCGGCGCCTCGGTACCGCTTTCGCAGGTGGCTAAGGCGCGCCTGGTGTTCGAGCCCGGCGTCGAGTGGCGGCGCGACCGTCTGCCTACAATCACGGTGCGGGCACAAATCCCGGATGGCGTGCAATCGCCTGATGTCACAAAAGCGATCTTCAAAGATCTTGGGCCGCTTCGCGCGAGCCTTCCTCTTGGCTATCGCATAGAGATGCAGGGAGCGGTCGAAGAATCCGCCAAGGGGCAAGGTTCCATCTTGGCGAAGGTGCCAGTGCTCGTGATCGCAATCTTGCTTTTGCTAATGGTGCAGCTGCAAAGCCTTTCTAAAACGCTGCTCGTTCTAGCGACCGCGCCGCTTGGCATTATCGGGGCGGCCTCCGCCCTGCTGCTTTTTCAGGCGCCGTTCGGCTTCGTTGCGATCTTAGGCGTCATCGCGCTCGCGGGCATCATCATGCGCAACAGCGTGATCCTTGTGGACCAGATCAAGAAGGATTTGGAAAGCGGAGCCGATCCTTACGACGCTGTCGTGGGATCGGCAGTGCGCCGCTTCAGGCCCATCACGCTTACGGCGGCGGCTGCGGTGCTGGCGCTCATACCTCTTGCCCAATCGTCCTTCTGGGGCCCGATGGCGCTCGCCATGATGGGTGGGCTCATTGCAGCGACGGTGCTAACGATGACATTCCTGCCCGCACTTTACGCTCTGGCGTTCGGCGTTTCCGCGCCTGTCAAGGCGGCGCGGGTTTCGCAGAGGGGACAGGCTCTATTGCGGCCCGCCGCTGCCTTTTCCGAAAGGGGTCAGTAATTAGGGGCGGTCCTCTTTGAGCCAGTCTCTGTGCCCCGGTTGCCGCTGCTTCGTATACCCGCGTGAGCGGCTGCCCCGCAAATGGGTGCTGTGACTTCAAGCGCTTCGCGAAGGTGGGGCAGTTCACCCACCGGATTTCTGGTAGGCCGCGTGGCAGCCATTGCAGGCGGCGCGCAACTCTAAGATCCTAGCTTGGAATTCAGCGCGGTTCGCTGCCCTGCTTGCCTCCAAGGCTATTTTGGAAGCAGTCCCCGCACGCGCATAGAAGTCCGGGAACTGCAGCCAGATTTCCGGTGAGGCATAAGTATCAAACGCTGCGTCACGGGATGCCCCCTCCTTCCATTGGTTTGTGGTAGGGGGAAACAGATGCGGAAATGCCATCAGCAAAACAGAGATGAGATCGGCATGCTCCCGGGCTTCGGCAGACTCGATCTTGGCACCTGGTGCAAGCATGGCCTCGATCTCGTCCATGCTTGCGTTGATCGTATTCATCAGCGTTTTGCGGGCGAAGATCGTATCGGCAGGCGGTGGCGCGGGCTGATCTCCTGGGCTTGCTGATTGTGCCCAAGCCACCAGCGTCAGAACAAGCACGCATAGCCCTGCAAATCGCATCCTGTATCTTCCCTTGGTCTATTCGAGTCCGGGCATTTCCTGAGCACGGATATTGGCGGTATAGATCTTACCGCTCGCCACGACGGTAACCTTTTTCAGCGCACCACCGCGAAGCGTCTCATCCCGCAGCGGGCTGAACTCAACAATCACCTCATCTCCGGCTTTGACAGCATTGCGCGTCCAGCCGCCGGCACGCACAAGATTGCCTGGAGACGTCATTTCCAACAGCCACTCCTCTTCCTTGGTGCCGCCATCGACGACGCCTCGAACCAGCAAGCTGACATGCGGATTGACCCACCGCAGCTCGACAGCCGTGCCCCTGATGGTCATGGTCTTGGAGTGATCGAACATCGTGCTTGAGTGATGGGCGGTCACAAGCCCAGGCGCCAAGACAAGGCCCATCGCCAAGACCAGTGCGTAAACTTTTGCAATATGCCGATTCATCTCACCTCTCCAATTCGAAAACCCGTTAGCCCTCGCACTCACTCCTTCGGCGGCATAATATTTCCCCACGGGTGGCGCTCAATAGGCACAAAAACGTGATTGCCCTCGGCGTCGAGCCGTTCGGAGAAATTGCCCTCGAGGCAAACGCCTTCGACAATGTCGAATTTGCGCGCCCGCTGCCGGAACCAGATGCGCGTTGTTTTCCAGGGTTTGGTCAGAACGTGAGGCGCCTCGATCTCTATATCGAAGTGGAGGATATCGTGCGCGGCGAGGTGAATGCGCTCGACGATCCTCATGTCGCCATTATTGGGCACGCCCGCCGCTTCGCTCACAGCGAACATGGTCTCAGGCTTGATATTGACCGTCTCCACCACAAGCGTGTCGCCTTCCCAGTGACCGATTGAATGGCCATGAAAAGTGAGTTCCCCGTCGTCAGGGTGGCCGCGGCCATCGGTGTAGATGCGGCGCAGCCGGTTGCCGTCTGACTCGCCAAGGATGGTGACGCGGCCCGGTGTGAACAGGAATTCAAGTGCATTGTGTGAGATCAGCATCCATGCCGGCATGGCCTCGGGCAAGCAGTTCACCACGATCGGAGGTGGCCGCCCTGCTTTTTCCTCTGCCAGCTGATATTGTATTTTCGCAGCGATTTCAGGCTTCCAGGGCGGCATATTGGTTCTGACCTGAGCATCCTGGTCAGTAATCTTCGGATTCCACACGCCGCTCCAATCCGGGAGCTTTGCGAGATCGGCCCAATCCTTGGCGGTTGGCGGAGGATTGATCACGGGCTTCGCTTGTACGGCCGCCTCTTCGGCGCAGGCTGGCAGCGCCGTTAAGTTGAGGATCATCAGAGAAAGAGCAGCGGCAAATCGTTTCATAGCGTCTCCGGAATGGTTTGATGCAAGGAAGCTATCAGTGAAGCGTAAAGCCGATCCAGCGGCCACACCCCACAATGCCGATCCATAAGAGTAGCGAAAGGCCAGCCGCTATCCGGGCGGAAAGCGGCGGGATGGCACAAGCTCCCCACTCGCCGATCCTGCGGCCGCTCCACGCGTGAAAGGCTGCCATATTGAGGCCTGCGAGCGTAAGCAGCGCGAGCTTGACCTCGAAGTAGAAATTGCCGGAATAGGCGAGTGCCTTCGCCGAAAACAAAAGACTGCCGGTAACGGCCGCCAGGCCGAAGGCAATCCAGGTGCAGCGAAGCACACTGCGCGAAAACTCCGAAACCGGCCTGTCCCGCGAAGCAAGGCCAAGGAGGCGAAGATCGACGATCGAGATCGTGCCAACGACGGTGCAGATCGCCAGCACATGAACGCATTCTATCAGCGGGAATAGCGTCTCGTTCTCGCGGACGGCCGTGGGTATCCGAAGCTCTTGGAGCGCTGCGAGAGTTGACTGCAGCCAAGGCGTCACAGCGCGCGATCCCCGCTAAACATAAGCAATCCACCGGCCGGCGATCACGATGCCGGTCCACAAGACAAGAGAAGCAATCGCAATCGCTATCGCGGAACCTCTGCTGCCTTGCCCGCGCTCATATCGCTTGGGATTACGGTTCAGGCGGGCCTGCAAGACGGCCAAGAGCGCCGTTGCGGCCAAAACCAAAAGCATCTTGATCCTGAATACGGGGTTGAGCAATTCGCGCGCGGGCTCCCCCAGGGTGAGGACAAGCCCGGTCAGGAGCAGGATTGGCAGTGCCCACCAGATGACGGGCGCGAAGCGGCGGGCGACGTCCGCTACCGGCTGCGCCTTTAAAGCCACGCCCAACAGCCGCAAATTCATCATCAGCGCGGAACCCGCGACCGCAGAGATTGCCAGGATGTGAACGGTCTGAACCGCCGGAACCACCCAACCATGGCTCTGCACGAAGAGGCTTGGTGGCGTTTGCTCCAGCCATTGGCAGAAGCTGCCAAGCGCGGAAACGGCCATGGCGTGATCCGTTCTGGGTTTACGGACGGCGGGTACACTCAAGTCCACGATGTCTTTGTCCAAGCCGGCCGCGATGTCAATGCCGCCAGTTTCGAGCCTGCTCAACTTTCCGCTATGTGCTCGGGCTGTGCTTCGACCGGCAATGGTGGGTGGCCGCCGCATACCTCTTAGCGAGGCAACGCCAGCAAAAATGACCTCCTTCGTCATCTATTTACGTGATTGGCGGCAAGGACCTGTTTTAGGTGTCCGGCGTTTGAACCTCGCGGAAGTGCCGGAACAAACCCGCATGTCTGAGCCAAAAATCAATGTCATGTTCGCCGCAGCAGCCGCAGCGATATTGTCGGCAAATGTAGCCCTGGCAGCCACGGCATCAGACGACCGGTCCTACCTGCCTCCGCCAGAATTGCGGGCGCAAGGGAAGCCGTCAGCCGCGCCGGAGGCCCTTCCAACAAAGCGCCGCCTTCGTAGCGCGGTTTATAGGAGGTCCCCAGGCCAAATACACCCCAGTTTCGCGCCTTGGCGCCCACACCGTTGGCACGCCCTTCGGCAAGCGCGCCGCGATTTCGGGCATAGACACATAGGGCGATTTTATGCCCATCAGCATAGCCGCAGGTTTTACGCCCATTATCGGGCCCGCCGCGCCTACGCCTGGCGGGGCTTCTTCCCCGGCTTCTTCTTTGGGCTGTTCCCTTAGGTGAATCGCCCCTTTCTCTCCGGTTTCCCTCGAGCTTGGGGATGAGAGCTTTTGAACGGCTTTAACCAAAATACGGTAGCCTTTCCAGCCCGATTTGAGCTCGCAGTTTTTGGCCAGGCTGGAGCTCTGCAGGCAGGGACTTGCCAGGGAAGCCAAGGCGCTCTATAGAGAGCCACATCGAATTTGGCCAGAAAACGAGGCCGTCAGACCTTGGCGTAGCCGGGCGCGCTCTATCTCTCCAAAAATCGACGAAAAGCTGCCGGGGTGGTATATGTGCCGCCATGGCGAAGAGGCACCCGTTACGAAAGGATCGACCATGATCACGGGCACAGTAAAATTCTACAATGGCCAAAAGGGCTTTGGTTTCATTCAGCCGGACAATGGCGGCAAGGACGTGTTTGTCCACGCGACCGCCCTTGAACGGGCTGGCATCCGCAATCTAGTGGAAGGCCAAAAGGTTTCCTTCGAGACCGAGGAAGACCGCCGCACCGGCAAAACCGCCGTGAGCAGCTTGCAGGCCGAATAAGAGCCCGCGCTACTATTCGCGTTTGCAGCAAGGCAAGGCCGCTCCGCACGAGCGGCCTTTTTGCGCCCTCCGAGCCGAAGCATCAGCTGTTATGCCGGCCTACAGCCCCGCAAAACTCCAGGAGATTGCGACGCACCGCAGGTTCAATTTGCTGCCGTTCTTCCTAGCATGCAGTCCCTTTTGCTGACTTGACGGTCCGCGAACCTCATCCGTAAAGTTTGAGGAAGCGTGGGTGTAGCCCCGCCATCCCGGAGTGAGACGCATGGCCACCGATCTGAGCTCTCGTCGTGCAGTATTGATGCGCGGGGCGAGTTGGCTGCGGCCTCTTTTGTCACTGCTTCTGATCGTTGTTTTATGGGATCTATCCATCCGCCTTTTCAAAATTCCCCCTTACCAGATCCCTGCTCCTGTTGATGTTGTCAAAGCTCTCCGCGAAGGCTGGCCTGATCTCCTCTCTCAGGCTTGGCCAACGACATACGCAACGGTATGCGGATTCATCCTTTCGGCCGCGTTTGGAATCCCGACCGCAATGCTGATCGCCGGTTCGAAAACCTTTGAGAGTTACGTCTATCCCCTCCTCGTCTTCTCGCAATCGATCCCTAAGATTGCCATCGCTCCGTTGCTGGTCGTCTGGTTCGGTTTCGACATCGTTCCCAAGATCATTTCTGCCTTCCTGCTTGGGTTTTTCCCGGTCGTGGTCTCCTCCGTCCAGGGGTTCAAATCCGTCGATCCGGATCTCATAGACCTGGCGCGGGCCATGGAAGGAAGCAGCGCGCAAATTTTCCGGCTTGTCAGCCTACCGCATGCCATGCCCGCCATTTTTGCGGGCTTGAAAGTATCGATTACGCTGGCAGTGGTGGGGGCGGTGGTTGGAGAATTCGTGGGATCGAATTCCGGCATCGGCTATGTCATGCAGCGGTCCATCGGCACTTTCGACCTTCCGGTAATGTTCGCGGCGCTGGTCATCCTTGCGATGATCGGGGTCGTGCTCTTTTGGGTCGTTGACCTTTTGGAGAGGATCGCGATTCCTTGGCATGCAAGTCAGCGGCGGGATATTGTCGTCCCGGCCTAGAGCATCGCGCCAAAAAGTGTGAGCGCATTTCTGATAAGCGATGCGATAACGAAGAAGATTAGAGCGGGGGGTACTGATTCATAATCAGCGTCCGCCCACAACAAAATAACTGGAGGGAACTATGAAAAGGGCGGCAACGATTATCATCGCGCTTCTGATTTTTGCCGGACCGGCCTCGGCCTCCGACAAAGTCGTGCTGATGCTCAACTGGTATATCTACGGCGAGCACGCGCCATTTTTTCTCGGAAAGGTGAAGGGCATCTACGCAGCCAACGGCATCGATCTTGAGATTCAAGAGGGGCGGGGTTCCGCCGCGACAACACAGGCCGTGGCGGCAAAGACTGCAAATTTTGGCTATGTTGACGTTCCGACCATGATGCGGGCTGCCATCAAGGGAGCGCCCGTGATTTCGGTTGGTGTCCTGCTGCAGACAAGCCCGATGTCCGTGATGGGATTTGCGGAGAAGAATATCCGCAAGCCGGCCGACATTAAAGGGAAGACGGTGGCGATTACGCCTGCTGACTCAATGACGCAGATTTGGCCGCTCTTTCTTAAAAAGACCGGGTTGACCGAAGCAGACTTCAAGACGGTCGCGGGCGACGGCCAGACGAAGCTCAATGCGGTCATCAACGGCCAGGCTGATCTGCTCCTCGGCTATGTGATGGATCAAAGCATGAAGATCAAAGACGCCACGGGTAAAGACGTCTATCCGATCAAGTTCGCCGATTACGGAATCAATATGGTGAGCTCCGGCATCATCGCTAACACCGATTACGTCAAGGAAAACCCCGATATCGTGAAGCGCTTCATGAAGGCTACGACCGAAGCGGTCGAAGCCGCGGAGAAAGATCCAAAAGCTGCGGTCGATGCCATTCTGTCTACGAACCCGAAAGCTGGAAAACCCGGCACGCTTCTCCAAGGCTTCGAATTGACGATTCCGCTCTATCACACTGCGGAGACCAAAGGTAAAAGACCGTTTCAGGTCACCGCCAAGAACATGACCGATACCGTCGATCTTCTGGTCGAATATGGCGGCCTGGATGCAAGTGCGAAGGCTAACCCCAAAGCCTTTTATACAAACGCTTATCTGCCAAACTGACGGAGCAAGGGCTTTGAGCGCGACGCTCAATCTTGCGAAAGGCACCGCGTCACCTGTGGCGAACGAGGCATTGCACGAAACTCAACCGATCATTGAGGTTTCTGGCGTTACAAAGACCTACCGCACCCGCGATGGCGATGTTCCATCGCTGCTGCCCACCGATATTTCAATTGGCGAAGGGGAGTTCCTGGTTCTTGTCGGGCCGTCGGGTTGCGGGAAAACAACGCTGCTGCGCATGATCGCGGGACTTCTACCGCCCTCGAGTGGCGAAATACGAATTCAAGGAAGGAAAGTCGTCAAGCCTCACTCGGACGTCGGCATCGTATTTCAGAGCGCGCTTTTGTTACCGTGGCGCACTGTGCTCGGCAATATCATGTTGCCCATAGAAATGAAAAAACTGCGGAGGCGCGATTACCTGATCCGGGCACGCAGCCTTATCAAAACGGCAGGCCTTGAGGGCTTCGAGCGAAAAATGCCCTGGCAGCTTTCGGGCGGCATGCAACAACGGGCCGCGATCTGCCGCGCTCTCATCCACGATCCGAAAATCGTCTTGATGGACGAACCGTTTGGTGCTCTCGATGCCATGACGCGTGAGCGCATGAACCTGGAATTGCAGCGAATCCAGATTGAAACGGGCAAAACCGTTTTCATGATTACCCATTCCATCGCCGAAGCCGTGTTCCTTGCCGACCGAGTCATCGTGATGAGCGCCCGCCCCGGTAGCATCGCCGCCGTCTACGATGTGCCGCTTGCACGACCAAGGGGCCTCGAAGCCATGTCCGACCCCGTCTTCGTCAACCTAACGCAAGCGATACGCCGTCATTTCTATTCAGAAGCAGCGATGGACTGAAGAGATCCCTGTGCCAAAAGCGCCCCTTATTCGCATTCAGGCCATTGAGCTGTTTGAAAGACAAGTCCGGTTCCGGGCTCCCTTCCGTTTCGGTTCGGTAGCGGTGGAAGAGGCCTCCCAGGCTTTCGTACGGGCCGTCATCGAAGTGGCGGGCGGTGCGGCCTCCACCGGTGCAACAGCCGAAATGATGATGCCGAAATGGTTCGACAAGCGTCCGGAGAGTACACCGGATGAGACAGTGGACCAATTGCGCCGGTCGCTCATATTGGCAGCGGATGCGTATCTCTCGGATCAATCGTTGGATACAGCCTTCGGCCACCACGCCAAAATTTTGGAAGAGCATTCTTTAAGATGTGCGCGCGAAGACATTCCGCGCCTGGCCGCGATATACGGGCCAGCTCTCATAGATAAAGCGATTGCAGACGGCCTATGCCGCGCTCTCGATATGAACATTTTTTCTGGATTGAACCGTAATGTTTTCGGCATCGATGCAAGCCTGACGCCGGACATCGCTTCAACTGAGATTGAGACTTATCTGCAAAGCCGGGAACCACTCAGCGCTGTTGCCGTCAGGCACACGGTTGGGATGCAAGATCCGATCAGGGGGTCCGGTGGGCTGGTAGAAATCGCGGGAAAAACTGGCTGCCGTCACTTCAAATTGAAACTCGGGGGCGACATCGAGTTCGATATCAAACGTCTCGCCGCCATCGGGAATGAACTCGATCGCATCGAGCGAGAGACAAAAGTTACCCTCGATGCCAACGAGCAATATGGAAGTCCTGCGCTTCTTCGCGATCTGCTCACCGAAATTGAAACAGCGGCATCGCTCGCGCCGGTAAGACGCTGCCTGCTTTACGTAGAGCAACCGTTTCCGCGAGACCAGACTTGGGACAGTCCACTTCAGGATTACAGGGGCATCTCTTTCATTATCGATGAAGCGGACGACCGGTATGATTCATTTCCCCGCGCAATGGCCCTTGGCTATAGCGGGGTGTCGTCCAAGTCTTGCAAGGGTTTCTACAAATCGATTGTCAACGGCGTGCGCGCGGAAATGGCTAGCCGGGAAAGCGGCGGCACCTACTTTCTCGCGGCGGAGGACCTCACTTGCCAGGCCGGTCTCGCGGTTCAGCAAGATACTGCGCTCGTTGCCTTTCTCGGGATTACCCATGTGGAGCGCAATGGGCACCATTACGGGCGCGGCTTCGGCACTGCGTCAGCGACGGAAGTTGCTGCATTCCTGGCCGCTCATCCTGATCTCTACCGGAAAACTTCCGATGATGCTGAACTCGCTCTTGTTGACGGCTCCCTTCACATCGTTTCACTAGGCTGCCATGGGTTCGCATCAGCGGTGCACCCGCGGTGGCAGGAGCTGTCCCCCATCAAGACCGTCACTAAAGCTCCGAAGGAGACCGTCCCATGAAGGAAAAGCGCCTCGGCATCATCATGAACGGCGTCACCGGCCGGATGGGCACGAACCAGCACTTAGTGCGCTCGATCGTCGCCATGAGGAACGAAGGGGGTTGTCTTCTTTCCGACGGAACACGCATCGTCCCTGATCCAATCCTGATTGGTAGGGACGAAGACAAATTGCAGGCGCTGGCCCGGGCACATGGCATTGAACGCTGGTCTACCGATCTCGATCGAGCCTTGGCAAACAGGGATGATCAGCTCTTCTTCGACGCCGCGACAACGCAAATGCGGCCCCAACTCCTCGCAAAGGCAATCGAGGCAGGGAAATCAATTTACTGCGAAAAGCCGATCGCGACCAATCTCGACGAAGCCTTGCACGTCTGCCGCCTCGCCGCGGCCAAGGGCCTTAAAACCGGCACCGTTCAGGACAAACTGTTTCTGCCAGGACTGTTAAAGTTGCGCATGCTGCGCGACAGCGGATTTTTCGGGCGCATGCTCTCGGTGAAGGGCGATTTCGGATATTGGGTGTTCGAAGGTGATTGGCAGACCGCGCAACGCCCATCCTGGAATTACAGGGCTGAAGACGGCGGGGGCATTATTCTCGACATGGTCTGCCACTGGCGTTACGTGCTCGACAATTTGTTTGGCAATGTGAAGAGCGTGAGCTGTCTCGGCGCCATCCAGATACCGGATCGCTGGGATGAAGAAGGCCTGCGCTATGACGCAACCGCCGATGACACGGCCTTCGCCACTTTCGAACTGGAAGGCGGCGTGATCGCGAACATCGTCATGTCCTGGGCCACGAGGGTTTATCGCGACGATCTCGTTACCTTCCAGGTGGACGGAACGCATGGTTCGGCGGTGGCTGGGCTCACGGAGTGCATGATGCAGGCGCGGCAGGCAACGCCTCGGCCCGTTTGGAATCCGGACGAGAAGCGCGCGCATAATTTCTTCGCCGATTGGCAAAGGGTTCCGGACAACACGGTTTACGGCAATGGCTTCCGCGCTCAGTGGGAAATGTTCATCAGGCATATTTTCGAGGACGCACCCTATAAATATACGCTGCTTGAGGGCGCGAAAGGCGTGCAGCTCGCGGAATGTGCTTTGAAAAGCTGGAGCGAACGCCGCTGGGTTGACGTTCCCGCGCTCGAATTGTGAGGCTTTCATGAGTGGTCCAATCCAACCGCCGGGCTCGCTCGCTATCAAGCTTCCCAAGAAAGACCGCTCTCTCAAATCCTACCGCCTTTCTGCACGCGGCGGGTTTCCGGCGAAGCAGTCGGCGCCGCTGAACCGGGTGGCTTTTGCCGCCGCCCATGTTGTCGCGGACCCTCTGGCCGACTGCGATCCTTGGCTTGATGCATCCGTCGATTGGGACCGGACGATTAAATACCGCGAATATCTTTGGGATTTGGGGTTGGGCGTTGCTGAGGGCATGGATACGGCCCAGCGCGGCATGGGCCTTGATTGGACCGCCTCGCTTGAACTGATCAAGCGCTCGATTGATGCAGCCAAAGCCAGAGATGGCGCCCTGCTCTTTTCCGGGGCAGGCACCGATCACTTGGCGCCCGAGGATGCGAAGACTATCGGCGATGTGATCCGCGCCTATGAGATGCAGATCGATGCGATCGAGAGCGCTGGCGGGCACATCATCCTCATGGCCTCGCGGGCGCTTTGCCGCGTGGCTAGGCACGGCGATGACTACGCGGAAGTCTACGGTCGCGTTTTGCAGCAGGTTAGGGCACCCGTCATCATCCATTGGCTCGGCGACATGTTCGACCCCGCCTTGACCGGCTACTGGGGTTCGAAGGATCCCGGCGAAGCCATGGATACCGCAATCGCTATTTTGAACGCGAATGCCGCCAAGATCGATGGCGTGAAGATCTCGCTGCTCGACAAGAACCGTGAAATCGAAATGCGGCGGCGGCTTGCCGCAGGCATCCGCATGTATACCGGCGATGATTTCAATTTTCCTGAGCTGATCGCCGGCGACGAACAGGGCCATTCCGATGCGCTCCTGGGAATATTCGACGCGATCGCGCCGGCCGCTTCGGCGGCGCTCGCTGCTCTGGCACGGGGTGATAGAGGCACCTATGACGAAATCCTCGCGCCCGCTGTAACTCTCTCCCGCCATATGTTCCGCGCTCCTACCCGCTTCTATAAGACTGGCGTTGTATTCATGGCCTACCTGAACGGGCATCAGGACCATTTCACCATGATCGGCGGACAGGAAAGCGCGCGCTCGATCCTCCATTTGGCGGAGCTGTTCCGATTGGCTGATGCCACTGGCCTCTTCAGCGATCCTAGCCTCGCGGCATCGCGGATGCGCAGCGTGCTCTCGGTGCATGGCATCGATGGCTGAAATGCGCGATTTCTCCTCCCATCACCGCTGGCTGTCGCTGAACACCGCTACCGTACGCAGGCAGGCGGATTTGCTCGGAATCATTGAGGCCTGTGCGAGGCACGAGGTCCGTGCCATCTCACCCTGGAGAGACCAGGTCGCGGCCATTGGCCTTTCTGCTGCAGCGCGTGCTATCAAAAGCGCCGGACTTGAGCTTTCCGGTTATTGCCGCGGGGGCATGTTCACATCGGATGCGTCACGCAGGATGGATGTGCGCGACGACAATCGCCGTGCCGTCGACGAGGCGAAGGCGCTGGGCGCCCCCTGCCTCGTTTTAGTGGTGGGCGGTCTGCCGCAATTTTCGCGTCCCGGCAGTGTCCCCCACAAGGATATCGCATCCGCGCGCTCGCAGGTGGAAGAGGGGATCGCGGAGCTGATGGAATACGCGGTCACGGCTGAAATGCCGCTAGCTATCGAACCGCTGCATCCGGTCTATGCTGCCGACCGCGCTTGTATCAACACAACCGGTCAGGCACTCGATCTATGCGAGAGGCTCGATCCGGACGCAACCGGTGCTCTGGGCCTGGCACTTGATACCTATCACATCTGGTGGGACCCGGACTTGGGCGACGCCATCGCCGGCGCAGGCCCTTCCCGCATCTTGGCATTTCACGTTGGCGATTGGCTCGTGCCCACTAAAGACCTCCTCAATGATCGAGGCATGATGGGTGACGGCATTATCGATATTCCCGGCATCCGGGGCATGGTCGAAGCGGCCGGGTACGCCGGCTATTGCGAGGTCGAGCTTTTTTCCGAAAGCTGGTGGTCGTGTTCGCTGGACACCGTCATCCAAACCTGCGTCGATCGGCATAGAACCGCGGTTTGAGCGTTTCTTCGAAACTTCCTTGCCGCTCGCCCATAGGTAGGCAGGGCCGGCCAAAAGACGCCGGCCCGGTCATTTACGCTCCCAAACGTAGTAGCCAAGATGACCAAAGAGGGCCGCCGCGATGTTGCCGGCAAATGCAGCCCTGGCGGACACGAAATCAGGCGACTGATCCTACTTGCCTCCGCCAGACTTGCAGACGCAAGGGAAGGCAGCAGCTGAGCAATTGGCAATGCCAGTCTATTGCCATGCTCTCGCCTTCGCTGCTTGAGCTGTTGCGCGAGCGGTGGCGCATGGGCAGGCCCGACGCATGGCTGCCGGCCGGAACCCGGTCAACCCCTGATCTCAAACGATGACCGAAAAGCTGCCGCCCTCTATTGGGTACGTGTGCTGGTTTCCTTTGGGGAGGCCTTCTTGGCGGTGGTCCGGCAGGCTCTCAAGAAGGTCCGCTTGGTCTTGCCTTCAGATTTAAGCGTCGTCTTCTCGGCCTTCCACTGCTGCCGGCATTCGCGCCTGCTCATGGCTTGAGCGCTATCAGCAGCGCTCGCCGCAATAGCGAAGCCAAGGCCGGTGGCGATGCAAATGCGCAGAACAGCCAGGCGGGGCGTGTTGGTTCTCATGAGTGTGATATCCCTGGTCGAAGCTCTCTTGGTTGTGTCCCAGCTGAACACGGCCAGGCCTGACGCGCAAATTGTTTGAATGCGGAATGTTAAGCCCGCGTGTCATGGGCCGAGTGGATTTTAATAGGCTCGTTGTCCTAGACCCGATCGATCGAGGACCGCCGCCGGGCGCCATGATCGCTCCTTACAGCATCGTAGACGCTGAGTACTTTATGGGGAGATCGCGATCCTGTTGGCGTCTCTCAGCGCGACCCTGACGAACATACGAATGAGTGGGTGCTGGGCAAGACGGTTGAGCACTTTCTGCATTTCGATTTGGCCGACAAGCTTGGCCGCTAAGAGGCAAGGCTCCAGCGGCAACTCTCGGGCTTCCTCAAGGAACTGAATGTCCTACACGGGCGGCAGCGGGAAGAGGCGGCGCTTGCGCAGGCTGAGGGCCAAGCGAATTTGGCGCTATCCTCAATCGGCAAAAGACGCAAGCATTGCGCCAGAAGCGCCTGTCAATGCCATGTGCCGTGCCCGGGCTCAAGTTCCGGGTCAATTAAGCTGGCTCCATCACACAGCGGGACTAGGTTAGAGCGTGCTGCCTTTGCTTGCGGTAGAGGAAATCGAGAAGCTGTTGCCGGTAACCGGCAAAATCGGGGTTCGCCGCGAGCGCGAGCCGGTCTCTCGGCCTGGGCAGATCGATCTTGACGATGCCGCCAATCCTTGCCGCCGGCCCGTTCGTCATCATCAGGACGCTGTCGCTGAGAAGAATGGCCTCATCCACATCATGGGTGACCATGACGACCGTCGAACGGGTTGCCTCTACGATGCGCACGAGTTCGTCCTGCAGGCTCGCGCGGGTGAGCGCATCGAGCGCACCAAAGGGCTCGTCGAGGAGCAGCACTCTTGGCTCGATGGCAAGCGCGCGCGCAATTCCGACCCGCTGCTTCATGCCGCCCGAGATCTCGGCGGGATAGCTGTGCATGGCATGATCGAGATGCACCAGACGAAGAGCGTCCTCCGCCTTCTCGCGCAGATGCGCGCGATCAAGCGACTTCTCAAAGACTTGGCGCACGCCGAGGTGTACGTTTTCGAAGCAGGTCATCCAAGGCAAAAGCGCGTGACTTTGAAACACCATGGCGCGATCGGGACCTGGGCCGAGTACGCGGATGCCATCGCAGATAATTGTTCCCGAAGAGGGTGCGAGCAGTCCCGCGATTGCGTTGAGAAGCGTGCTCTTACCGCAGCCGGAGTGGCCGATGATGCTGATGAATTCACTACTCTCGACGGTTAGCGAAATGCCATCCAGCGCAAGGAAGCGCTCAGCGCTGCCGTTTCGCATGAACGACACGGACACGTCATTCACGGCAAGAAAGGCCATCGCTCTATTCCCGGAAGCTCAGGCGATAAGCAGCCCAGGCAAGCAGCGAATCGAGCCCCAGACCGATCATGCCGATGAGCACGATTGCTACAATCATGCTCGCAATCTGGAGGTTATTCCACTCGTTCCAGATGAAGTAGCCGATGCCGCTCTGGGCTCCAACCATCTCCGCGGCCACGATGACAAACCAGGCAATGCCGATGGAGATTCGCATACCGGTCATGATCATGGGTACGCTTGCCGGGAAGATGATCTTTGTCACATGACGGAAGGGGCCAAGCCCAAAGACGCGTGATACGTTCACCCACTCGCCGCGCACGCTCGAGGCCCCTACCGCGGTGTTGATGAGCATCGGCCAAAGGGCACAAATGAAAATGATAAAGATCGCGGATACGGCGCTGTCGCGAAAGGCGTAAAGTGCAAGCGGCATCCAAGCTAGCGGGGAAACAGGCCGCAACACCTGGATGAAAGGGTTAAGCGCCTTGTAAAGAGCTGGCAGCAACCCTATCGCAAAGCCTAATGGCACTGCGACAAGTACGGCAAGACCAAAGCCGAGCATTACGCGCCCGAGCGAATAAATGAGATGCCAAGCTATTCCAACATTGTTGGGGTTGGAGCGGTCGAAGGCGTTTATGAGAAGTTCGTAGCCGCGTTTGGCAACCTGCACGGGGCCAGGAATGGCTCCAACCTGGCTAGTCTGGGCGCTTTGCCCGGCAAGCTTGGCGTATTCCGGATCGATCGCGGGTTGCTGGCTTACTCCGGACGCTGTCAACAGGTGCCAAACGCCGAGGAACAGAACCAAGAGGACGATAGACGCGACCCACGGTTTACGGAACATTGGTTCTTACGCCTACGCCTTGCGAACCGTTTTCAAATACTCTTCTGGCTTTTCTGAATCGAACTCCTGACCCGCGATTATTTCTTTGCGGAATTCCGCCTTGGGCGGCTCGCCACCCATCTCCTTGATGAGTTTCGCCGCGTCGGTTGCCAGCATCACTTCCTGCGCAAGCTTCTTGTAATCAATATCTTCTTTCAGGATGTTCCAGCGCCTCAGCTGCACCATTAGCCAAACCGCGGCCGAATAGTGCGGAAAGGGCTGATAGTCTACGCGCCGCTCGACGATTTTTATCGAGCCGAGACCATCTGCATATTTGCCTGAAATCACTTGATCGACCACGATCTCCGGCGCGTTCAGATATTGAGGCGCAGAGAGCGTCTTCGCCATACCTTCCCTGTTCTTTGGTTCCGAGACATGCAGGCTCGAGGCGATGATGGCTCGATAGAAGGCCATGAAGGTGTTGGGATGTTCTTTGATCCACGCCTCTGGCGAGGTGACCGAGCAGCAGGGATGGCCGTCCCAGATCTCCTTAGAAATTAGATGAATGAATCCAGCCCCCTCGAACACCGCTCGCTGCCCGCCGGGCTCGCCCCCGAAAAAGCCGTCAATGCTGCCGACCCGGAGGCTTGAGACATATTCCGTGGGCGGCACGATCCTATATTTGACATCTTGATCGGGATCGAGGCCATGCAAGGCGAGATAGTTTCGAAGCTGCATGGCCTGATGGCTTTGTTCGAACGGCACCGCGAAGGTGAAACCTTTCCAGTTCTTCGGGTCGCGGTTGTCTTTGTGCTTGTTGGCAAGCACGAGCGAATTGCCATTCTGGTTAAGGATGGTGAGGACCTTGATGGATTGCCGGTTGCCCCCGATCCCGGCTGTCATGGTAAGCGCGACAGGCATGACCTGCTGAGAGATGTCGAGCTCGCCATTAATCATCTTGTCACGAATAATGGAAATGCCCGCGACCTTTTGAAGAGAAACCTGAAGGCCATTTGCGGCATAATGGCCAAGCGTCTCGCCATAAATCAGGGGAGTGGCGCAGGTGATAGGCAGAAAACCAACGGCAATTTGAGTTTTCTCGAGTGGTTTTTTTTCCTGAGCGATGGCCTTCAACGTCTCGATCGGCAGAATTGAAGCGAGCGCTCCAAGGAGTGTACTCGCACCCACCAATTTAAGCACGGTCCGGCGCTGGATGGGATCCGGAAATAGTCCTTGAAGGAGCGCCTGCTCGACAGCCCGGCTGGTGCGGCCTTCGGCATCATCCGGCAAGGTCTCTCCACAACAGCAGATCCCGTCAAGGAAGGAATGATGATGCTTTCCACTCATGCCCAAAACTCCGCTTTCTCGTGCTCGCCATGCACTTTAGCCTACTGGCGGCGAATTTGCAGGTGCTAGTGAACAAAGCTGCATGACGCGTTGCGGGAATGTAATGGGGGCGGGACCACAACGCTTGCGGCGCGAGCAATCCGCCTAGTGCTGAGGCAGTTGGTCTCTAGCAACGCCGCCTGGACTTGTGTCTCGCCCGGCGAAAGCACACACTAGGGCAGCATATCGCGCCAGCGCCAGCCGTGCCATGTTCAACTGGAATGATCCCGTTTTCTTTCTCGAACTCGCCCGCCACGGACGGCTGATGCCGGCGGCGCGGCGGCTCAAGGTCGATTACACGACGGTGAGCCGGCGCATTTCCGAATTGGAGAAGGATCTCGCCGTCACCCTATTCGAGCGCTAGACCGATGGCTTCGTCTTGACTGAAGACGGGCATCGTCTCTTGGCAATTGCCGAAAAAATGGAGGCGCTCGGAGGCACGGTCGAGGAGGCGATGCAGTCGGCCCCGCACGAACCTTCGGGGCGTGTCCGCGTCGCCACCATGGAAGGCATTGCCGCCTTCTATCTGAGCGAGCGCTTCGGCGCCTTTAATACAAAATATCCTCAGGTGCTGATCGAGCTCGTGACCGAGCGGCATTTGATCAACCTCACCAAGCGCGAAGCCGATGTCTCGGTCAGCTTCGTGCCGCCTCTAGGCCCGAGGCTGATCGTCAAACGCGCCGGCACTTTTGGCCTCGGGCTTTTTTCTTCAGCCGGCTATCTCGCCCGGCGTGGCACTCCGTCGAGCGTTGACAGCCTCGCCGGGCACGATTTCGTCGATTATGTCGCCGACCTTGTCGCCATCCCGAAGGTGCATTGGCTCCTCGATATATTGCAGCCCGAACAGGTGGTCTTTCGCTCGACAAGCATGGCGGCGCAGCAGAACGCCATCGCATCAGGCCGCGGCATCGGCCTCCTGCCTTATTTCTCGGCAAAACGGGATCCGCGCTTGATCGCCATAGTTGCTGATACCAGGGTGATGCGCGAGCTGTATGTGTCCGTTCATGAGGATATCGAATATCTCGGCCGCGTTCGCGCGCTCACGCGGTTCCTGGCCGAACTGTTCGAGCGGGAGAGCGTCTTTCTAAACGTCCTATAGGCCAGGGATTTTAGCAAACCTGCGTGCGAAATTGCAGGCTGCAAAGGGGCGACTGTCCGGTAGGGTGAATAATCTGCCGAAGAGGTAATCATGAAAGCGAAGCTGGACCCGGCCGGCTTTTTCGCCCGCATTCCACTGCAGCCGCAGCAAATGACTGAGCGTTTCACCCCGGCGCGGGACACGATTGTGTTGTGCCATATGGGCGTGCCAAGGCTTTCCGCGGATGACTGGTCTCTTAACATTGGCGGCCTTGTCAGCCGGCCCCTGCGGCTTTCTTACCGCGATCTTCTTCGCCGTCCTGCCGTTGAGGTCCCTGCCATTCACCAATGCGCGGGCAGCCCGCTCGACCCCACAGTTCCTAAACGCCGGGTTTGCAACGTGGTCTGGCGCGGCGTGCCTCTCGCCAGCATCCTCAACGAATGCGGCATCGCTCCCGAAGCAAGATATGTTTGGTCCGAAGGCCGCGACTGGGGCTCGTTCGGCGGCCAAATTGTGGAAGCTTATGTCAAGGACATGCCCCTCGGCCGGCTGCATGACGATGTCCTTCTCGCCTACGAAATGAACGGGGAGGCTCTAAGACCAGAGTCGGGCTATCCGGTCCGGCTGGCCATTCCAGGATTTTATGGAACGAACAGCGTTAAATGGATTGCTAAAATCGAGCTTTCGGACCGGCGCGCTACCGGACCCTTTACAACAATCTGGTACAATGATCCGGTCTGTGATGACACCGGTGGGCAAGCCGGAACCAAGCCGGTGTGGCGGATCATGCCCGAGGCTTTGATCGTATCGCCTGCCCCGGATGTCTGCCTGCCTCGAGGCGTTCTTAGCGAGGTGTGGGGCTGGGCCTGGGCCGATGGCGGCATAGGGCGTGTCGACCTTTCAACAGACGGAGGCCTGTCCTGGCAACAGACCAGCCTCGAAAAACCTGCCGGGCGGACCTGGCAAAGATTCAGCCAGCTTTGGAAGCCCGAACAAAAGGGTGAGTTCAAGCTCGTTTGCCGGGCCGTTGGTTTTGATGGGACCATGCAGCCCTTGGCCGGAGCCCGGAACGCTGTTCACGGGGTGACGATCACCGCCGTGTAGGCGCAATCCTGCAATCGGTCATGCGACTTTTCAGCATTCGCGATCCTTCAACTTTGTAGACAATGCCGGGGCCTTCTTCACGGAAAGGATTGAAGTCATGCCAAGGGCCCTCCTGCCACGCTTCAAGGCTGCTGCCTGCCACGCCGCCTCCGTCTTTCTTGACGCCAACAGGAGCGTGGACAAGGCCTGCGATCTGATCGCAGAGGCCGCTGGCAATGGAGCAGCCCTTGTGGCCCTGCCGGAGTCCTTCATTCCAGGCTTTCCCGTTTGGGCGGCCCTGCAAGCTCCGATTCAATCCCATGACTTCTTTGCCAGCATCGCCGCCCAGTCCTTGCACATCGATGGGCCGGAGGTTGCGAAATTGAGGCAGGCCGCAAAGCGGCACGGCGTGACCGTTTCGGTGGGCATAACCGAAGGGACGGAGGCCAGCCTCGGCTGCCTCTGGAACACGAACCTGCTCCTCGGAGCTGACGGGTCGTTGCTCAATCACCATCGTAAGCTCGTTCCAACCTTCTACGAAAAGCTGATCTGGGCCAATGGCGACGGAAGAGGCCTCACGGTCGCAGAAACGGAAATCGGCCGCATCGGCATGCTGATTTGCGGTGAAAACACCAATCCGCTCGCGCGCTATGCACTCATGGCACAAGGCGAGCAGGTGCATGTGTCATCCTATCCGCCGATTTGGCCCACCCGCCCGGTCTCCGACGCTGGCGGCTACAATTTGAGGCGCGCGATCGAAATCAGGGCAGGCGCGCATGCCTTCGAGGCAAAGGCCTTTAACATTGTGTCGGCGGGCTGCGTTGATTTCACCATGCGCGAGGCGCTTGGCAAGCTGCCGCCAGAGGCCATGGAGACCTTCAATGCGACGCCGCGCGGCGTGTCGATGATCCTCGATCCAACCGGCGAGGTGATCAGCTCGATATTGAGTGAGAGTGAAGGGATCGTCTACGCCGAAATCGATCTCGCGCGCTGCGTTGAGCCTAAGCAGTTTCATGACGTCGTTGGCTATTACAACCGCTTTGATATTTTCTCGCTATCGGTCGACCGCTCCCCAAGGGAACCCGTCATTTTCGCCGGCAACGCAAGGCTCAGACCGCCGGCACCGGCAGGGGTTGAGCAAAGGCAGGAAGAGGCCGCAAATGGCGAATGGGCGCCCGAGAGTGCGTAATCATTCATGAGCATATTCGCGCGCCAAGGGCCGAACGTGGCTGAAATCCCATTTCCCGGCCTGAACCTTGGAAGCAGCAACTTCGCCGATGGCGCCGCCTCAACCGAGAGGATAGTCTTCGCTTCGGCGCCGATTGGACCTTCTTTCTCATTTCACGACGGCAGAGCAAAATCGGAAGACGCGGTTTCATCTCTGCAGGGCCATCGAACGCTATGGTCAGACTGAAATCGTGTCCCCTCTTTCAGCAGGGGCACGGTTTCGCAGGGCCTTCTTTGGCATGGCTAAGGAGGCCAATAATGCTGAAGGCAGGAATGACCCAGCGGTTGGAGCGATCTTCACGCTCGCCAGAGCTCAGATTGCCCGCAGTGAAAAATGCAGCTCCCACTAAGCCGAAGAAAACAATCGTGACCGCAATCAGCGCCCGATGGGAGAAAAAGGAGGCGAATCCGCCCGAGCCAAAAATCGCCAGACCGATATAAAGGAGGCTCCCTACAGTCTCGATGACTATCAATCTTGGACCGGGCGTGGTCATAGCAGCTTACCCAAATCAAAACTCCACCCCGGCCTGCGCCTTGAAGCCCGCCGCGAAATGGTGTTTCACGGCTCCCATCTCGGTCACGCAATCGGCCGCCGCTACAAGTTCCGGTTTGGCATTGCGGCCTGTCACTACGACAGTCAGATCCGGGCGCCGGCTTACGAGCGCGGAAACGACGTCAGCGATTGGCAAGTAGTCATAGCGCAGAGCAATGTTGAGCTCGTCCAGGATCAGAAGGCGGATGCTTGGATCGGCCATCAGCTCGCAGGCTTTCGCCCATGCCGAGTGCGCCGCAGCCACATCGCGCGCCTTGTCCTGAGTTTCCCAGGTGAAGCCCTCGCCGAGAGTATGCCAAGATACCTGATCACCGAAGCGTGCAAAGGCCGACCTCTCACCTGTCGCCCAAGCCCCTTTTATGAATTGCACCACGCCGACGCGCCAACCATGGCCCAGGGCACGTAATGCAAGCCCCCAGGCGGCTGTCGATTTACCCTTGCCGGGGCCGGTGTGGACTACAAGCACTCCCCCTTCCTTGTTCTTGGACGCTACCTCAGCGTCCTGCACCGCCTTCCTCTTTTCCATCTTCGCCTTATGGCGCGAAAGCTCGTCTTGGGGCATCTGGGAATTACTCATCTTTTAACACCATCGGAAGGCCGGCGGCCATGAAGATCACCTTGTTTGCGATGCCGGCCACGGCTTGATTGAGGCGCCCCGCGCGATCGCGGAACACCCTTGCGAGCGCGTTGTCAGGCACGATACCGAGCCCAACCTCGTTCGATACAAATACAATAGGGGCTTCTGTTGAACGGGCAGCACTGAGAAGTGCTTCTGTTTCCGTCTCAACGTTCATGCCTCCAAGCATGACATTTGTAAGCCAAAGCGTAAGGCAGTCCACCAGCAATGGGTACTGACTGTTTCGGATCAAGCATGATATGTCACGCGGCGTCTCCTCTGTTCGCCAGCCTTTGCCGCGCCGCGCCTGATGCTGCGCAATCCGCTCCCGCATTTCGCTGTCGAAGGGCTGCGCCGTCGCACAGTAGACCCACGGGGCAGGCAGCGCCATTATCAGCCGCTCAGCATACGCGCTCTTTCCGGAGCGTGCGCCGCCCAGCACCAGCGTTATACTTGAGCAATACTTCACCTATTCAAACCATGCACAGTTAGGGACCCGGGGGAGTTGTTGCCCGCATAGTAAGCGCAATCAACCCTCAAACCAAGCCGTGAGGCGGAATAGGACGGCGAGAGCGTTGGCCGTCTTGAAATGGGCTGGCGGCGGCCCCTTCTTGTGGCAGAGGCCGCAAAAGAGGAACGGTATGGCAAAGGTTCATTATCAGATTGTGGAGCACGACGGCGGTTGGGCCTACAAACTCAAAGACGTCTTCTCCGAGCCCTATGCGACAAGGGAAGCAGCGATCCAGGCGGCTGAACTTGCGGCGAAAGAGCAAATGGTCCCCGGCACATCTCAGGACATCGAGTTCGAGGACAAGGCTGGCCGCTGGCATCATGAATTCGCCTCTGGCCGGGATCGCCCCGAGGCGGACGTGATCGAGGACGAGCCAAAAAATTCTTAAATACTATCCACAGAATTGTTACAGAATTCGAGACGGAATTTCTGAACGCGGCTAAGCTTCCTCGCACAAGACAGGGAGGTTGCTATGACCAGGAATGTTGGCACTGTAGATCGCATTTTGCGGATCCTTGTAGGCGTTGCACTCATCGCTTTTGCCATTGCCGAGCCTGATGTCGGATGGTCGTGGATCGGCTGGATCGGGGTCGTTCCTATCGTGACCGCCTTCATAGGCTGGTGCCCCGCATACCGCGTGATGGGCATGAGTACCTGTTCGCACGCCTGAGCACTTCGGTCCAAAAGCTTTCGTGACAAGCTGGCGGCAGCATCGCTGCCGCCAAACCAATTCATATTCGCCAAAAAGTTCCTAGGGCGCCGGGCGAAACGGAATTTTCAAACGTTCGATTGATTGAGATCAAAGGCCCTCCGAAAACAGCAGGCTAAAGCGGCTCTCAGGCAAGCGCTGGAGGCCCTGCAACTCGAGTTTTCTTAAGCGCAAGCCGTCACGAAGAAATCCGCTCAAGAATGCGCAAGGTTGCGAGTCTTGAGAGAGGGGATATGAATGCTGAACGCGCTCTCCAATGACGGGATCACTTTCCGCAACTTCAAGGGATCTGGCGGCGACGAAGAGTATTACATCGCAGCTACGCCGCCTTCGCATTTATCCTTCGAAGATCAACTCAAACACATCAACTCGACTTATGAAGAGGCGCAGAAGTCACTTGGGCTGGGGCCCGATACCGCGATTTTCCGGCGTCTTTTCTTGAGTGATGTCATGAACCAAGCCGCCGCTGCGCGGAACAGCGAACTTGTCGCAGAGACTGGTGACAATCCTGTTGCCGTTTCCATCGTGCAGCAGCCCCCTCTTCCCGGGGCAAAGGTGGCTCTTTTGGCTTACCATTTGAACACGAAGGACAAGCTCACGAAAAGGCGCTTCGCCATGAAGCATATGCTTGTGAAGAAGAACGGCAAGCGGCACCTCTGGAGCACAAGGCTTTGTTCGGGAGCATTCGCTCAGTCGCCTTCATCGGCCGGGCAAACAAGAAAGATTTTCGACAACCTTACCGATACTCTCTCCGATCTTGGCGGTAATCTCGCTGACCACTGCGTTAGAACATGGGTCTACCTGAGAAATGTGGATGTCTTCTATCAGGGCATGGTCGATAGCCGAAGAGAACTGTTTGCGGCAGAGGGGCTGAGTGGGTCCACTCACTATATCGCAAGCACCGGCATCGAGGGCGCATGTTCCCATCGTTTCGACGTTGTCTCGATGGATGCCTATTCGGCGCTCGACCTTCAGCCCGGACAGACCTCATATTTGAACGATTTCGACATGCTCTGCGCGACCAAGGACTACAGCGTTACCTTCGAGCGGGGCACGAAGGTCGCCTATGCGGACCGCGCCCATTACTTCATTTCGGGGACGGCGAGCATCGATAAGGAAGGCTCCGTCCTGCACGTGGGGGACGTCGAGAAGCAGCTGGACCGGGCTATACGCAACGTTGAGGCGCTTCTCCACTCCGGCGGCGCGCGTCTCGAAGACATGCTGCATCTCATCGTCTATCTCCGCGACCCTACGGATTATCCGCGCGTCACGGGATTGCTTCAAGAAAGCTTCCCCGGAATTCCGCAAGTTATCGTGCAGGGCGCTGTTTGCCGGCCGGAATGGCTCATCGAGATCGAAGGCATTGCCGCTAGCGCGCAGGGGGATCCGGCACTGCCGGCCTTTTAGAGAATCCGAGAGCGAAAGAGGAAACCATGCCAAGCCGAGACCCGCCATTTGCACTTCTCGATGAAGCAGCCATATCGGCTGCCGAATTGCGCCGCGATCCCTATGACTTCGCCTTTGTGGATCACGCCATCGATCCGAAATATAAAGAGGAGGTCCTGGCGGACGCGCCGACAATCCCCAATCACGGCAGCTACGGCTTACCCAGTCTACGCTACGGCCCCCATTTCGGGGCGGCCATCAAAGACCTGCTCAATCCTCGCTTCCGGCATCTCGTCGAGCAGAAATTCGACATGGATTTAAGCCCTTACCCGCCCTGCATCGTGATGATGGGCAACACCACGGGCAACTACAATGAAGGTTACGCTCATCCGGATTCGAAGCACAAGATTGTCACCGTTCTTGTGGGTTTTAGCCATGAATGGCCGTACGAGCGCGGGCGGTTGAGGGTGCTGCGCAGTTCCGATCGCGACGATTACGCTTTCGAATTTCCCCCTGAATTTGGGAAGATGCTGATGTTTCGCGTTTGCGACCATTCATGGCATGGCTTCCTGCCTCAGAAGGGGCAGCGTGCCAGCTTGCAACTCTGCTGGGTCGATTCCGAATGGTATGTCCGCAAGGAATATTGGCGGCACAGCTTGAGCGCGCTCGCTAAAGCGAACGCTGTCACGCGCAAGGTCCTCCAATGGGCGCCCCGCAAATTCAACTAAAACGCCATCGCCTTTGGGTAGCTAGCTCTGGAGTTCATAATGACCTACCCGCTTCTCCCTCGCGCTGCCGAGGTTGCAGGGCATTTCGTAAAATCGCTGAGCGCTGCGAAGCGCATTGAGGAACCTTACCGCCGCTGGCAGCTTGCGGATGTTTTTCCGGAAGCAATGTGTACGGGGATTCTGACCCTGCCGATTGCGCCGCCGATTGTCACCATCGATACAAAGGGAGAGCGCGCCACATTCAACAATCAGCGCACCTTTTTCACTCCAAGGCTGCGTGAACTCTATCCGGCGATATCGGTGCTTTGTGATGCCATGCAGCGGCCTGAAGTTGCCCGCCAGTTCGAAACAAGCTGCGGGGTGAAAGCCACTGGCGGATATCTTCGCATGGAATATATTCAGGATCTCGACGGCATGTGGCTTGAGCCGCATCGCGATATTCCGGAGAAGCTCTTCTCCATGGTGATCTATTTTTGCACCGGCCCCTTCGCGAAAGACTGGGGTACGGACATCTACGATCACGATCGCAAATGGTGCGGCCGCGGCGGCGCGGAGTTCAACTCGGCGGTTATTTTCATTGCTGGGCCGCATACCTGGCATGGTTTTGAACCGCGGTCTATCCACGGGGTGCGGCGGCTCATGGAGATCAACTATGTGCGCGATTGGCGCGACCGCGAGCAGCTTGCCTTTCCGGACCAGCCGATTAATGTTTAGATGTGGGGAAGCCCTGCCCCTGAAAGGCGAATGCAAAGCTTATAGGCAAGTTCAGAACAACTGCCAGGCTTAAGCTTACTTCACCTTATTGCTTATCACGGTCAGCAAGTTATAGCTCGTTACTAACTTTACTGGTTAAAGCGCGGCACTTATCTTACCATGGTTGGTGGATTCCTAACCGTTAGCCAGGAGCGTGGAGCATGAGAGTTGCCGACATTTTGAAAGGCAAAGGCACAGGCGTTATGACCGTGAGCCCAACAGACACAATCGAACATCTGGCTCAGCGTCTCCGTCTGGCCGGTGTCGGCGCCATGGTAGTCAGTCAGGACGGGCGCTCCATGGATGGTATCATCTCAGAGCGCGACATTGCCTATGCGGTTGCGGTTTATGGGCGGGAATTGATCGATATGCATGTTTCCGACCTCATGACAAGGACGGTGATCACCTGCTCCCCGCAGGACACGATCGCGCATGTTGCAAGGATCATGACGGCTCGGCGCATAAGACATCTTCCCGTTATGGAAAAGAACAATCTTACGGGGCTCCTCAGCATCGGTGACGTGCTCAAGCATCGCGTGACTGAGATCGAGCTGGAGGAGAATGTTCTGCGCGATATCGCGCTTGCCGGCCGCTAAGCCTGAGCCTATTTCAAAAAGATTGGCGGGAGCTTCCCCAGAAGCTTCAGTGCATAGAAAGCCCCGATCGTAATCCCGCTTCCGGCGAGCAGCAGAAGTGCCGTGCTAATAAGCCGCCACAGCCCACGCCAGAAGCTGCCCCGCACGCGGATTTGGATTGCCTGGTCCGGTAGGCTAATGTCTCCCGCGAGGCCGTTCTCGTCGAGATCCCGTGCGGACATGCTCACCACAAGGAAGTGAGAGCCACGCTCATTCGGAACGACGGTCCAAGTCCAAGTTCCAACCGCCTCTTCACCCAGAAATGCTGGCCGATCGAAAACCCACTGAGTCTCGGGAGCCGTGGGCTCCACAAAGAAACCGCCCTCGGGTGCAGAAAGCCGCATAGTGACGGCTCGGCAAGCAGCCGGGAGTTTTCCGCCCTGGGTGTGCGCCGGATGCGAGACTTGGCCGAAGATAGCCGCTATATCCTCCTTTGAAAGGCCTATCTGGATAGTTTCGGGGACTGCAATATGGGCTTTTCGCGGGAGATGTTCGATCGCCTGCAGCAACTGTCTTGGCGTTTCTTTGGGCCTGCGTCCTCTCCTGGGTTCACGTTGGGAGTGCGTTCTCCCATCGTGAACGAGTGGCGGCGCTGGCCTTTCTTGGAAGCCATAGCCTTGGGGGGTGCCAGTCCGGCCCGCCGGAAAATTTGGATCGGCAGCCGGTCCGAGGCTCGGCTGCTGGCGGTGGACCCGTTGCGGTTGATCCCAGCGCTGGGACGGCGCTGGTGGCCTTATCGCCGGCTTGTGGTTGCAGGGGCCTCGCCTCCGAGCCTGCGTATGTCGCAAATCGCGGCTCCACGCGCGGTTGGATTGAAGGTGGAGGTGCCACGGATGGGCCGGGGCCACCATTTGGCAAAACGCCCTGCTCCTTGCGTTCCTCAGCGTCCAGGATGCTGCGGACACTCGCAAGCACTTCATCAATGAAGGTGTCTCCGGAGCTTTCGCCCGCCGGGTTACGCGAACTTCTTTGCATTTCGGCTTGATATGCGGACGGGGAGGCGGGAATGTGACCGGCCGTCGCCGGACTGTTCGGCGCTGCCGAAGATAATGGCTGCTGCGCGGCGGATGACGCCAGAGATGCAGTAGGCTGAACCGGCCTTGGTGCATGCTGCCTGGCCTCGGCGAGCCACCGGTATGCCATACCAGGGTCGAAACCCGCAGAAGTCAAAATCGCAGCAGCGTCACCCTCGTTTCCCCTGGCCAGAACAGTAAGAACGACGGCAGCATCGAGTTCCTGCCTGCCTATCTGTGCCGCCACTTGCGAGGCCGAGAGCATGAGCGATTCAAATTTGTAGCTGAACGCAGGTGGCCGCCCATCCGGCACAGCAAGCGAGACCATTTTATTGTTTACGGTATCGCTCACTCTCCCCTAAATCGTAGCGGCGTCAGCCCCCACGGCCTCAAGCAGCCGCCTTGCGTCGGGATCATCCATGAGCGCCAGCAAGAGATGTTCGAGCGTTACATAACGGTGGGAGCGGCGTTCGGACAAAGCGCGGGCGCGCCTGACTGTCGTGTGTAAGTAAGAAGAATAGGGAAGCGCCAGGTATCCTTCAGAACGGCCGGTCATGATCTCCATCGGCTTGCGGCGCCGCACGTTGCTTGCGCGAACCTTAAATTAGGAGCTATGGCATGTTTAGAAAAGCTGCAATACCTATCTGCCTGAAGGGGCAAGGGATCTTGACGCAGTCAGCATTTAGCGAGACGGCTTTTACCAAACATAGCTGACGGCAGAGGACCTGCGGCGGCCAGATAAACACCAAAACTCACGCAGCCAATACCGGCCCAGTCGGCGGCCGTGGGCCATTCGCCAAGCAGCCCGATGCCGAGAATCGAAGTAACCGCAGGAATAAGTGCGGCAAATGGCGAAGCACGCGAAGCTCCCAGTGCCGACACTGCGCGGCCATACGCCGCTAGTGAGACCACATTCGTAAGTACCCCTTGATAAAACGCAGGGAAAAGAAGGGATGTGAGTTTCACCTCGAAAATATGTGGATGCAGTGAAGTGAAATATACGGGCAGGTACACGGCGGCTGACCAGAAAGCAACGATGGCAGCGACCTCAAAGCCGGAAAGCCTGGAAGTGCGAAGCGCCACTGTGTAGCCCGCGAAAAGAAAGGCGCCGGTGACGAAGAAGATGTGCCCGATCCATTCCCTGTGATTGTCGTCGATGGAACTCAGACCGGTAATGACAATGACGCCCGCCAAGATCAAGGTGAGGCCCCATATTTGGCCCTGCGCAGCCTTTCCTTGAGGATGATCACGCCAAGTAGCGCAGTTGCGAGAGGCATCACACCCGGGGTCAGAACGGCCCCCTGTTCAGCCGGAGCGAACGCCACGCCGCTTGTCGACAGCAAGCTGTAAGGCACCCCGGAACCCGCGAAGAGCGCCAGTCCTATAGGCCAGCATACCAGGCCAATGCCTGCCCGAAGACGGATCACGACGGGGAGGAGGATCAGCGCCGAGACCCCAAACCGAAGCGCGACAAGGTCGTAAGCGGTAAGATTGCTGGTTACATCAAAGCGGGTTGAGACGAACCAGCCGGACCAGATCGAGATTGCAAAGAGAGCAAAGGCCACGCCTTGGACCCGAGAAGGCGGTGTTCTGCGGGCATCATCCATTCCCTTGCTGACGGCCGCGTTTTCATCATCCTCGAAGCTGGTCGCCACATCTTCGCTGATCGCCGGTTTACATTCCTGCATAGTTGGGACCGCCCCCTCCTTCCGGCGTAACCCAATTGATATTCTGCGCCGGGTCCTTGATGTCGCAGGTTTTGCAGTGGACGCAGTTCTGGGAATTGATGCGGAAGGTTGGCTTGCTTTGGGCGTCCTCCACCACTTCATAAACCGCGGCCGGACAATAGCGTTGCGCGGGTTCATCATAGACAGGGAGATTATCCCTGATGGGAATCGCAGGATCCTTCAAAACCAAATGTACGGGCTGATCCTCGGCGTGGTTTGTCCCCGATAGGAATAGCGACGAAGGGATGTCGAAGGTGAGTACCCCATCGGGCTTCGGATAAACTATTGGCTTATATTTTTTTGCAGGCTCCAAAGTTGCGTAATCCGGCTTGCCATGCCCCAACGTCGGCGATAGCCAAGTGGAAAGCGTATTCAGCCACATATCTGCTCCCGACAAGACCGTTCCTGCAAGAGTTCCAAACCTTGAGAGAAGGGGTTTGGCATTCCGCACCGGCTTCAAGTCCCTGGCGATGGGTCCCGACATGACCGCGCGCGGGTAGGCTTCCAATTCGTCGCCGCTCCGCCCAGCTTGAAGGGCTTCGAAAGCCGCCTCGGCCGCAGCCTTGCCCGAAAGCATTGCATTATGCGTGCCCTTGATGCGGGGAACATTCATAAAGCCGGCGCCGCAGCCCAAAAGCGCTCCGCCTGGGAACACAAGCTTTGGAATGGATTGCCACCCGCCCTCTGTCAAAGCCCTGGCGCCGTACCCGATGCGTTTGCCGCCACGCAGGACAGAAGCGATAGCGGGATGGGTCTTGAAACGCTGGAACTCCTGGAACGGCGACAAATAGGGGTTTTTATAGTTCAGGTGAACGACAAATCCGGCCGAAACCAGGTTCTCGCCGTAGTGATACATGAATGAGCCGCCGCCAGTGCGGTTGTTCAGCGGCCAGCCGATCGTATGCTGGACCAAGCCCGGCCGATGCTGTTCTAGCGGGACCTGCCAAAGCTCTTTCAAGCCGAGCCCGAACTTTTGAGGCTCACAGTTGGCATCGAGATCGAACATGCGGATGAGCTTCTTCGAGAGCGACCCGCGCGCCCCCTCGGCGAAGAGTGTGTACTTACCCTCAAGCGCCATGCCCCGTACAAAGCCGTCCTTGGGCTTGCCTTCGTGATCGAGTCCCATATCTCCCGTGGCAACGCCAGTTACAGTGCCCTCGCCATCGGTAAGGATACTCGCAGCCGGAAACCCTGGATAAATCTCGACGCCCAGCCCCTCCGCTTTTTCTTTCATCCAGCGAACTACGTCACCGAGGCTTACGATGTAGTTGCCGTGGTTGGACATCAGCGGTGGCATCATGAAATTGGGAAGGCGAATATCGCCGCGCGGTCCGAGATAGAGAAAGCGGTCTTTCGTGACCTGCTGAGTTACCGGCGCGCCGTCCTTCCGCCAATCCGGAAGCAGGCTATCGAGACCAATTGGATCGATCACCGCGCCGGAAAGAATATGTGCCCCGGGCTCAGATCCCTTCTCCAGCACCACAACCGAAATCTCGCTGCCGCTTTCGGCGGCAAGCTGTTTCAACCGGATCGCCGCTGAGAGGCCAGCCGGCCCTGCTCCCACGATAACGACGTCGAACTCCATGGTTTCGCGTTCGGGAAGCTCAACATCTCCAGCGGTTTGGGCTGTTGCTCTTATTTCCATCTCCATCCTCCCCTACCGCAGGCCAGATAGTCCTTGAGAACGGTTTCGTACATGGAAACGCATAGGCACGCCACCTTGATTATTTCGTCCGGCATGGCAGTGTGTGGACATGAAGGTTACAGAGCAGGACGCTCTCATACTGCTTGAATGGTACCGCTCCGCCGGGGTCGATGAGGCGATTGCGGAGTCGCCCCAAGACTGGCTGAGCGAAACGCCCACTGCAGACCTTCCTCCCGCGCCTTCTTTTCCGGCTCCCTTAAATTCGGCTCCCAGACACGCGAAGCGGCAACTGCCCGAGCGTGCCCTCGCAGCCATAACGCCCACAGCCGCTGCAGCAGAAGACAGCGCCAATGTAATGGCGGCCCGAGAGCTTGCGAGGAGCGCTGGAAGCATTTCAGAGTTGCACAGCTTGCTTGAAAACTTCGATGGTTGCGGCTTGAAAAAGACCGCCACCCGTCTTTGCCTTTTCCGGGGCTCCGCTGAAGCGCGAGTGATGCTAATCGGAGAAGCCCCGGGCAAGGACGAGGATGCGCAAGGCTCGCCATTCGTGGGCCGCGCCGGACGCCTGCTCGACCGAATGCTCTCGGCAATCGAGCTTACAGAAGAGGACTGTTACATAACAAATCTAGTTTTCTGGCGCCCACCGGGCAACCGGACACCCTCGCCGGAAGAGGTTCAGGTGTGTGAGCCTTTCCTCGAGCGTCAGATCGAGCTGCTAAGCCCGGAAGTACTCGTCTTCCTCGGGAATGCAGCGGCAAAGCAGCTCACCGGCGCTACGGAGGGCATCATGAAACTGCGGGGAAAATGGCTGACCTATCCTCGCGCTCCCGAGCTGAAATCAATTGCAACGCTCCATCCCGCTTATCTTCTTCGCAATCCAATTGCCAAGCGTTTGGCGTGGCGCGATCTGCTTGCAATTCGCGGTCTCCTGGACGGCAAGAGGCCTGCGTAAGAGCGGACGCGCCGCGAGTACACGGAAATCCTCATAGAAAGATTGATAAAAGGTATAGTGCAAGCCAACGGCCAGTGAAGCTTTTTCCTTTATCGTGGTTTGAAGGAAGAGAGCGCCTCAATTGCTCTCAAGGAAGGGATTGTCATGATTGAGATCGGAGATAAGGACACTGCGAAGGGCGGTAATGGCCGGGAGCGCCGTCCGCTTCGGCAATATTTGCTTTCCGGCGTGGCCGCCGTTGCGCTTATTGCCGCGTTCCCCGCTGTCTACAACGCAAACGCCGATACGCCGCCGCTGCCGAATAGGGATGCCGCCGGAAGCCTCACAATGGATCAAAGGGCCGTGGCATTACCCGATTTCACCAAGTTGGTGGAACAGGTGAAACCCGCAGTGGTGTCAGTGCGGGTAAAGGAGTTAGCTCCCGCGGATGTCCTATCTGAAAACGAGGCGCCGAATCCCCTCGAGGGAACCCCGTTTGAAAAGTTCTTTCACGATTTTGGACCGCAAAATGGTGAACATTGGCATTCGACGCATCCCCGGCCGGTAGAGGCGCAGGGGTCAGGATTCTTCATCTCGCCCGACGGTTATATTGTCACCAATAACCACGTTGTCGATCACGCCAAGGATGTGGAAATCGTGCTGGATAACGGTGACACACTGAAGGCGAAGGTGGTCGGAACCGATCCCAAAACCGACCTGGCGCTTGTCAAAGTCAACTCGGACAAGAAATTCCCGTTCGTTACCCTCGCCAAAGAAAAACCGAAGATTGGACAATGGGTTGTCGCGATGGGCAATCCATTCGGCCTGGGCGGAACCGTTACCGCCGGGATTGTTTCGGCTGAAGGCCGCGACATAGGAGAAGGTCCTTACGACAACTTCATCCAGATCGACGCTCCTATCAACAGGGGCAATTCGGGCGGACCGACCTTCAACCTCAAGGGAGAAGTCATCGGGGTAAACACGGCGATCTTCTCCCCGTCCGGAGGGTCCGTCGGCATTGCCTTCGATATACCTGCGTCGACAGTTGCAAATGTGATACCGCAGCTTGAGAAGCATGGCTATGTCGAGCGTGGCTGGCTTGGCGTTCGCATCCAGCCTGTCACCAAGTCCATTGCCGACAGCCTTGGCCTAAAAGAGGCCGAAGGCGCTCTTGTTGCCGAACCGCAAGCAGGCAGTCCGGCCGCGGAGGCGGGTCTGAAATCCGGCGACGTCATTACTGCTGTTGACAATAGCAAAGTTAAAGACGCGCGCGACCTTGCTCAGAAGATAGCCGGCATAACGCCCGGGTCGGAAGTCACGCTTTCGATCGTGCGGGACGGCCAGCCCGAGAAGCTTTCTCTGAAGATCGGGCAAATGCAAGAACGAGGAACCAAAGAAGCGTCGAATCAGCCGTCGCAGCGCACTCAGGTGGAAAAACTCGGCCTTGAACTCGCACCCGCCGAAGAAGCGCCGGGAGCCGGAGGTAAAGGATTAGCCATCGTTGGCGTGGAGCCTGGCAGTGAAGCCGCCAGCCTCGGCATAAGCGAAGGCGACATCATCCTGAAGGCCGGCGGCAAGGCGCTCTCGAACACATCGCAGTTCCGGGATGCGCTGAAGGACGCCAAATCTTCTGGTAAAGGCCATGTTCTGGTGCTGCTGAAGCACAAGAATAATGAGCTTTTCGTAGCAGTTCCGGTTTCGGCTGGTTAGTTCAGCCCAAGGCCGGGTACCCCACACCCGGCCTTAATCCTCCCCTGAAATAGGCTGCAAACCAGCGAAACCGGCGGCGGGGAGGTCCATCGTCAACCTCCATGGACCTCCTCGCCATCTCAAGTCAAAAGCCGTTCGTTAAGGCCGCCGCAGCTCTGAAAAGCGTCTTCTCCTTGAGCCGCGCTCCGGTGAGCTGGACCCCAAGCGGCATTCCATTCAATTTCAAAAGAGGCAGGTTCAGCGCGGGCACACCCAGACATGTCCAAAGCGTGCAGAAGATCGGGTTCCCGGTTGTGTGTAGCCCATGCGGGGCCGGGCCCGATGCAGGTGGAGCGATAACCGCGTCGTAGGGCTCCAAAATCTCCGCAAGCAGACGATAAAGGTTCTCCCGCTCCCGCAATGCTTCCGCATAGTCCTGGGCGCGCATTTCCCGCCCAAGCTCTATCGCGCTGCGCATATGGGCGCTGAGGCGGTCACGCCCGCGCTCATAATAGCGGCCGAAGTTGAGCGCTATCTCCGTCATCATGATCGTGCGGTGAAAATCGATCGCTTTGCCGAACTCGGGCGGTAAGTCCAAGGGCTCGCATCTGCTGCCGAGGCTTTTGGCAAAGGTCTCGAAGGCCTCTTTGGTGGCGTCTTCCGCAACGCTCCATGCGGGAGTTTTGACGAAGCAATATCGCGGAGCCGTCAGCTTCTCCTGTGCAGCCTTTAGGAGAGTCCTGCCCCCTACCGGACTGCCAGCATCCGTAGCCAACACATCGGCAACTGCAGCGACGTCAGAAAGTGACCGCGCAAAGATGCCAAGGGTGTCAAGCGTGCCTGCTTCCTCAAGGACCCCCGCTCGCGGGAAAAGGCCATATGTCGGCTTCAGGCCATAAACACCGCAAAACGAAGCGGGCCTTATGACAGAGCCATTGGTTTGCGTCCCGAGCGCGATCGGAACCATTCCCGCCGCGACCGCCGCCGCCGATCCGGAAGACGATCCGCCCGGCGTATGCGAGGTGCGGTGGGGGTTGCGCGTCTTGGACGGGCTCATATACGCAAGCTCAGTCGTGACCGTCTTGCCCATGATGACGCAGCCCGCTTCCCTTAACAGGCGAACCACTTCTGCATCGGCGGCAGGACGGCGACCCTCGTCCAAGACCGTCCCGTTTTCGGTTGGCATATCGGCGGTGTCGATGATGTCTTTCACGCCCACCGCAACACCAGCGAGTGAAAGCTGCTTAAGATCGGGGCGCGCATCGAGCTTCCTTGCCTGCTCAAGGGCCAGCTCGCCGTTAAGATATTGCCAGGCCTGAACGTCAGGCTCGCGGACCTCGATGTGGGAAAGGAGACCGCCTATGTAACCGGCGGCTTTGAATTCGCCGCGTCCGATTGCAGCCGCGGCACCCAGTGCGGAAGCCTCATGTATTTTATCAGCCATAGAACTAAGCCCTTGCTTCGATGTGAATTGACAGCCGGTGTGAAGCCTGCGTTGTAGCGTGCGAATAACAAGGCTTGCATCACTTACGAACTTGCGCAATAAATTCGGGCGCGATTGCGTATGCGCATTGCAGAGCGGGCGTAGCTCAGGGGTAGAGCATAACCTTGCCAAGGTTAGGGTCGGGCGTTCGAATCGCCTCGCCCGCTCCAATTAAATCAAGGGTTTAGTGGTAGACCTCACGCTAATGTATTTTCCCAAGTAAGCACGGCGTAAGCAGCTGGCTTGATTTGGGCGGGGTCGATCGACCGTCGAATGGCGGACCCGCTAACCAAGAATGAAGCGGGCCGAGCCTCCTATTTTGCCCTACTTTTTGCCCGGTGCGCGAAGGATCGCCTAGAGGGCGCCAACCGGGCGAAGTTCGGGGGCTTCCCGAGAAGCTTGCCCTAAGGCTCACCGCCAGAACCAATCCTGATACTCCCGCGAGACGTAAAGGATGATCTCGCGGGCCAGCACGCCCGCGGGTTCCTCCCCGAGCCAGGGCCAGAGATGGAGTACCGCCTGCGTCGCCGCAAAGTGGCAATCCTTCTCCGGTGCGCCCATCCGCTTGGCCTGGTGGTAACATTTGGCCGCCAGGCGGTAGACGTCCAGTTCGGCCGGAGGAATCCCGGCCGCCACGGCTAGCAATCCTCGCAGCCCCGGCGGGGTCTGTTGGGCGCAAACCAGTCATCCGTTTGCGGAAGGGAGGCGGCGGGCTTTTCCGAAATACGCCAGCCGCTAGTCAGCTGGGCGATGATCTCCGCGACCGCCGCTTCGTAATCGGCCTCGCCCGGCAGTATTTGAACGGCAAGCTTCATGTTCTCATCGGCAGATTTCGTACGCATCAAACACCCCATCGTGTGAAGAGGGTTAGTGTAAACAGGTGAGAACAAAATGGGAACAAAAATCGAAGCACCGGCTGTGCCGCTTCGTGATAAATGATATATTTCTCGGACGAATCAGCCAGGCGGGGGCGATCTTTTGGCGACGATCTTTTTCTCATATTCGCATCTGGACGAGGCGCTGCGCGACCAGCTTGAAATCCAGCTGGCGATGCTCAAACGCCAAGGCGTGATTGAGACCTGGCATGACCGCCGGATTGGCGCAGGTCAAGACCTCCGCGACTCCATCGACGGCCACATCAACAGTGCCAACATCGTTCTGCTCCTGGTCAGTCCGGACTTCCTGGCATCTGAATATTGCTACGACCGCGAGATGCAGCGCGCCCTGGAGCGGCAAAGAGCAGGCGAGGCCATCGTCATCCCGGTTATCCTGAGGCCCTGCGATTGGCATGGCGCCCCGTTCGGTAGTCTGATGGCGACGCCGCCGGACGCCCGCCCCGTTACGCAATGGCCCGACCGGGATCAGGCGTTCCTGGAGGTGGTCAAGGCGATACGCGCGGCCGCTGAGCGCCTCAACGGTTCGCCGTCCCTGCGGTCTACGGCACCCACACCAGCATCCGCGGCCGTGGAACATACGACCACCGCCGTCCCATCCATACGCTCCAGCAACCTCCGCGTGGCGAGGAATTTTACGGACCGCGACAAGGACGTCTTTCAACACGAGGCCTTCGAATACATGGCCAAATTCTTCGAGAACTCCGTGGCCGAATTGGCGACCCGCAATCCCGGTATCGAAGCTACCTATCGCCGGATTGACGCCGATCGTTTTACGGCAGTGGGCTACCGCGAGGGACGTGCCGTGGCGCGCTGCACCGTGTTCATGGGCGGGCGCCCTTATGGCGAAGGCGTCGCCTATTCCAACAGCGAGACCACCGAAAGCAATTCGTTCAATGAGAACCTGACCGTGGAAGCCGACGACCAGGCACTTTTTCTACGCAGCATGGGCATGGCCAGTTTCACTAGTGGTCGCCGCGACGACGCGAAGCTGTCCCTGGAAGGCGCTTCCGAATTCTATTGGGGTATGTTCATCGAGCCGTTACAACGCCGGTAAAAGAAAGATAGGCCTGCTGCGCGAATGAAACGAACGACCCCTTCAAGGGGCGTTCGTTTCGTTTGCTCCGTACGCTACCCGGAACGGAGCGATAAAGACGCTAAAAAGTTCACTCCGTTCGCCTCGTTCAACTTCAGGCGGCATTTTATAGTGACCGATTTTACATGAAGGACACCGGCATGGACAGACTGCCCAAGCTCTATCCCAACCCCGACGATCTTCTCGCAACGACGATGAGGCTCGGTTCCGCGAGCGCTTCAAGAAGCTGACGGAAGCGCCGCCGCCTAAAACGGTTGAGGCTAGAAGAGTCGCCACATCCAAGTCGCGTAAAGCAAAAAAGAGCTAGAATCTGCAAATCCATAATGTTGCCAACCCGCAACATGTGTGAGTTGAAATGCCCTGCAAGCTTCGCATAAGCTTTGGCTAAATTGATTTTGGGCGCTACTGCTGCTGTTGAGTGTATTTTAACAACGGTTGGGGGCGTCCTATGTTTCGCCGTTTCGTTCTTGCTTCTGTGAGTGTCTTTGCTTTGACGGCGGCAGCTAACGCCGCTGATATGTATGTACCAGGGCCAACAGGGCCTGGGGGCTATAAAGATGCATACGTACCAGTATGGAGTTGGACGGGATTCTATGCTGGCGTCGAAGGTGGCGGAAACTGGGGGGGCAGCAGCATTTACGACCTCCAGCTCCATAGGCCGGAGACAAATTCATTCGACCTTAGCGGCGGCCTTTTCGGCGGCACTGTTGGCTACAACTACCAAGTCGCCCCGCATTGGGTGATCGGTATTGAAGACGATATCTCGTGGACGGACAAGTCCGGGTCTGGCCTTGATATTCACGTTGCCACCACGAACAACACGGTCACTGAGAGATGGCTCGATACGCTGCGAGGCCGGGTTGGCTACGCATGGGACCGGGTTCTAATTTACGGGACGGCTGGCGGAGCGTTCGGGAGTACTGACCTCAAAGTCTGCGGCGCGGCTGGCTGTTTCACACAATCTGGAGTCTCGCGCACGGGCTGGGCTGCTGGCGGTGGTGTCGAATGGGCATTTGCCCATAGTTGGTCAGCGAAGGCTGAATACCTCCACGTCGATTTTGGAAGTGCGGACTACTCAAGTTCTCCTGCACCGTTCGACCATCGGAGCGTCACACTGACCGACGACATTGCCCGCGTGGGCTTGAACTATCACATCCTGCCAGGTTACGAGCCTTTGAAATAGCCGGTTCCCATCCCGGACTATCGAGCGGCGCCTTCTAGGCGCCGTTTGCATTTATAGCCCCCACCAGCCGGGATTTTTTCATCTCAAGTCCCGTTAATCACCGAGACGTTCTCCGGTGTACAATGATTTGGGTCACGCGGTGTGACCCGATGCGAGCTCCGGCGGAGCGCAAAGGCCAGGCAGTCGATGACGAGTTCGAATCGTGGGCGCGGCCTTTCACCAAAGGTGTGAACTCAGGGAGCTTGTTCTTTATTTGTTCTCCTATTTGGTTTAGGCTTTCGTGAGAACAGCAGCTACAAAGAGCCATGACCATAGAACGCCGCTTTGATATCTCTCTCATTGCCTCCATGGCCCTTCGAGAGAAGCAAATCCAGCAGAACTACAGGCCGATTATTGCGGTCCACAAGTGGTTTGCGCGGCGGCCGGGGACGCTTTTCCGGGGCCTGTTGCTCTCTGAGTTTGCGGACGAGCGCCTAGATGAAGCGTATTTCAACAGCCATGATTTCGTTGGGAAGGTCATTGCAGACCCTTTCATGGGTGGCGGGACACCCCTGATCGAAGCCAACCGAATGGGTTTTGACATCCTGGGCTGCGACATCAATCCTATGGCGACGTGGATTGTGCGCGAGGAAATAGAACATCTCGACCGAGTTCGCCTACGGAGTGCATGCGTCTGCCCTGGTCGCGCGCCTGGAGGACAAAGTTGGTCAGCTTTACCGCACCGATTGTCCGCGTTTCGGGGATAAGGGCGTGCCGGTCAAATATTTTCTGTGGGTTAAGACCATCCCCTGTGAGGAATGCGGGGAGGAGGTGGACTTGTTTCCTGGCTACTTGTTGGCCGACGACACCCGACATACCAAAAATGTGCTGATTTGCGCCGAGTGTGGTGACCTGAATGAGGTCACGGAGCTATCAAAGCCAGGTTGCTGCACAAATTGCCGCTCTCCCCTGATCGTGGACGGCCCTGCAAAACGCAACAAATGCGCCTGCAAATCCTGTGGCCACGCGGTGAAATATCCGCGTAAGAACCATGGACCACTGGCGCACCGGCTCTTTGCCATTGAATATACAAACCCCACTCGCCGCGGTACGTATAAGGGACGCCTTTTCAAGAAGCCCGACGCGAAAGACCTCGCGAACACCAAGAAAGCCGCCATCCGTTTCAAGGCTACCAAGCCGCGCTTCGTTCCCGACCAAGTGATTCCGGCCGGAGATGAAAGCGACCGCCTTCATCGCTGGGGGTACAAAACCTACGCTGAGTTGTTCAATGCCCGCCAACGGCTCGGCCTTGAACTGAGTTGCCGCCACATTGCGGCCGTGAAAGACCGGCGCATCAAGCACGCCCTCGCCACTAACCTTTCCGATTTGCTGCGCTATCAGAACATGCTCTGCCGTTACGACACGATGGCGCTGAAGTCGCTGGATATCTTCTCGGTTCACGGCTTTCCGGTCGGCCTCGTGCAATGCGAATCCAACCTGATCGGCATCGTCAACGATGTCGGCGGCAATGTGGGTTCTGGCGGCTGGACCAACATCATCGACAAGTATGCCAAGGCTAAACAGTACTGCGATGATCCGTTTGAAGTCCAGCTTGTGGGCGGCAAGAAGAAAACCATTCCGGCGCGCGGGGAGTGGATTGGCGAAACGCGGCCGGGCGCCCGCTCGCGGAACGTCACCTTGCGGTGTGCGAGTTCCGCCGAATTGAATATCCCGCCTGGCAGCCTCGATGCCGTCTTCACCGACCCCCCGTACTCAGGGAACGTCCAATACGCCGAGTTGATGGACTTCTGTTTTGCCTGGCTCCGCAAATTGGTTGGCCAGGAGGCAGAAGGATTCTCGCGTCCCTCGACGCGGATTGCTGGCGAACTCACTATCAACACGACCGAGGGGCGTGACTTGGCGCATTTCACCGAGGGGCTCGCGCACGTCTACAAGGTGATCGCGACGGCTCTGAAGCCGGGTGCGCCGCTCGCTTTTACCTATCATCACAATAAGCTCGACGCCTATCACTCGGTCGGCGTCGCCATTTTGGATGCCGGTCTTACCTGCTCGGCTAGTCTGCCGTGCCCGGCCGAGATGGGGGGGTCCATTCATATTCACGGGACGGGTTCTTCGATCATCGATACCGTCTTCGTCTGCCGCGCCAATGGAGAGGCCAATCGCCGCCATCTCTTCGGCTCCACAGATGAGTTGACCCGCATCGTAAGGGATGATTTGGCCCAGCTGCGTATCGCCGGGGTTAAGCCCACCGCGGGTGATATCCGTTGCATCACCTTCGGTCATCTTACCCGGATGGCCGTGTGGAAACTCCGTCCCGCCTGGAAGAGCACCGCCTCAACGACCACCAAGCTCGATAAATTCGGGAAAACCCTCCGCGCTCTAGGTCCGTACCAAAATGTTATCGACACCCTGATTTCGCCAGCGGAGGGTAAACCCGCCGCCGTGCACGGCCTGCCACTTTTCTCCAAGGACGAGCAGGATGCCGTTGCGTTTTGACGCTGATTTTTCAGACCCCTCCATCATTTTCGACCCCTTCATCGACGAGGTCTTTTCGGAACTGAAATCGGCCTTCCTGGAGCTTCCAAGGGGACAGGGGTTCGTAGAGTACCCGGTCTTCGAGACCGGGTATCAAGCACTGAAGAAAGCCACGGCAGGCTTCGCCAAATTCGACGTTCCGGCGCTGCTCGCTGGAATTTATCAGGTCCCCATCGCCTTGATCGTGCTCCGCACCATCTTGGGATTTACTCCGTCCGAATGGGCTGAAATTACCAATGCAAATGGCGAAACCCGCCTCGACCAAGGCATCGTGCGGGGTATCGACCGCGCGGTGAGGGTCAACCCCCTCGCACCTCTTCAGAACAAGGGCCTGGTCCGCGACCAGCGCATCGAAGCCATGGTTGCGGCGGCCGTGCGGGTTTTGGAAGCCGGAACGGGGAGCATTGATCGGAACATCGTGCTGCACCGCTTGGATAAGGTGGACACCGTTGACGGCGTGGCAAGTATCCGCCCCATTGCCGATCTGGGTGTGCCCTATCCGGTGGTGCTTTACGAACGGTTCCTCGGGAGGCCGTTTGCGAGCCACCGGGACTCAGTTAGCGAATCCGTGGGCGACGTGATTGAGAGCGCGGTCGAGGATGTGCTCAGCAAGGCCGGTGTCAGTTATCGCAAAACCAAGCGCGCCGAGCGCATCAACGGTTTCGACCAGGCTCCCGATTTCATCATCCCCGATGAGTTTAATCCGGCGGTGGTGATCGAGGCCAAGGTGACCGAGGATGATGGCACGGCGCGGGATAAGGTCTCTCGGGTTCAGCGCTTGCGCACCTTGCGCGATGAAAAAGGTCTCAACTATCAAGTCATCGCTTGCATTGCCGGGCGTGGCTTCAAGGTGCGACGCAACGACATGCGCCGCTTGCTCATGGCGACGGACGGCAAGGTGTTCACCCCGGAAAGCCTAGAGTATCTGGTGCCGCGCACCAGGCTTGCGAACTTCGCAACCCGGCCCTAGCGCGGGGCTGCCCGCCATGCCGTCACGGCGAGGTCGGCCAGAACTTGCTGCCTGCGCTCAATCTCGCTTGGCCCCCATTGGCTGTGCTCGGCAATTGCCGCCGTCATAGACAGGCGTGAGCGCGCGTAAACCTGCTTTTTGGTGTTGAAGTCTGCGTTACCTGCGTGGTTATTGTTCAGCGCCTTATCCAAGAGTGCCAAATTGCCAATCCGTTTGGTGAGCCGTGTCCGCTGATCCGTGCTGAAATGCTCCCAGCCGGGGCCTGGATTTTGCGGTAAGATGTGCTCCAGCGTCACAGCTTCCTCGCTCGGATTCACAATCAGCTCGCTGGTGCCACTTTGTTGCTGTTTTTCCAGAACCCGCAAGTAATGCCTTGCGAGGAAATTCTGGGAAACGGTTGCCGCTGCGAACGCGGCTTTAAACTCATCATCAGTGGGGACGACCGGCCGCATCTTCGACCAGAGCACTTCCGCAGTGGTAATCGTTCCCTCTGTGATCTCTTTGGCCCGTTCCGAGTAATAGGATTCCAAGGTCCCCGACCCCACCGCGCCCTTTATCAAAAAGCGCACAGCCCAGGCGCTCATCATCGGCAGGGCCTTTTGGACCTCGGCTTGGCTGAACTTCGAGAGCAGGGCGATCAACAGCGGGCGGATTTGCGCCGCCTTTAGGAGGTCGAGAACGCTGACCGCTTCGGCGACCACGGGGTTAAAGGGCTGCCAGTAATCGTGCGTTGCGTTGCCGAAGGCGCTGTAGATGACAGCCTTTTGAGCCAGCTCATGGCTGAAGTCCACGGCGGCTTGCTCCGTGGTAATGGTGCGTTTGATTTGATCGTATAGTTCGCGTTCACGGGTTACCCCGTTTCTGGAGGCCCAGACGTGGCGGATGAAATTCTTCACGTCCGCTTCACTAGAGCCCTCGGCAATGGTAGTGGTCATCCGCACCCAGGCTTCTTGCGCCTCGGATACACGCGACCCGGCACGCCGGAACAGATAGTTTTTTAAGAGGTCGGAGATGGATAGTTCCAAGCCGCGGTCATTCAAGACCTCGAAGATGACGTAGGCATTGCCTTCGTCCTTAACCTCCACGACGATTACTTTGGCCTGATCGGTGAGGAAGTCGCGCCAGTCGAACAGCCGGTCATGGGGGTTGTGTGTATCCGCGGTGAGTAGCCCCACCTGACGGCCCATGAGATCACACGCCTTCGCCAGCCTTTTCTGGGGTGCCGTCACCGGGGCGGCGCTTCTGTCGGGGTGCGCCACACCGGCGATGACACGTTTGGTATAGAACGCATTGTCCTCGTTAATGAGGGTGATGCGCGGTGTATCCTGGAGTGTCCGCGCTTCGACGTGCGAGAGATAGGCTTGCTTAAGTAGATGGGCACGTTGGCGCCCCTCTTCGGTATCCTGGCTGTCGAAATAGTCTCTTATCGCGCCTAGCAGGAGGCTTACCGTAACCAGCCGCTGCTGGCCGTCGATAATGAGGTGGCGGCCGTTTTCCGGCTTCGTCACGACGATGGTGCCCAGGAAATACTCCGGGTTTCGGTGAGCTATTGCGTCGGAAAGGTCCTTAATCAGCTCCGTTACCTGTTCGTCCGTCCATGAGTATGGGCGCTGGTATGGCGGCACTGTGAATTGGCGGGTCTTAAGAAGTTCGCCAATCCCGATGAGTTGCGAATCAATTCTCTCCATTCGCCGATACTATCGGCGCACCGCGACTTCGTCAGCCAAGCCAGCGCATGGTCCTGCACAATCCACAGGCACTTATAGTGAAGGGCGAGTACCGCGCGAGGACCGTTCCCTGTGAAATCCTTCGAGCCGCGCCCCTGGGTGCTTTGCCAGGTGCATGGTAATGTCATGGAGTGGACGGAGGATTGCTTGAACAACCTTGATTTATCTATGCCTCGGTCTTCGGTCTTCGTCGGCATCGACGTTTCCTGCGCCTTTGGAAAGCGCTTGCCGGTCTGCGTGGTGCCGGAAGGCGATCGGCTGATGCCTCTAACAATCCCGCAAGACTTGGCAAGGCGTATACCGCGGGGTGTTGGCAACAGGGAAATCATTGCGGCTGCGCCATTTCAGGAAGCCGCTAGAGCCATCGCAAGCGCAATCAAGGATATTGTGACCGAGATGGAATGGAACGTCGAACGGATTGCCATTGACGCTCCCGCCGCAATGCCGGAAGGTATCCGGACCTCGGAGGTAGAACTCGGACGTTGCGGCCTATCATCTTTTCAAACGCCGCAAGCCTCTAAATGGGAAGGCATACGCGAGAAGTGCTCCAATCATCTGGCGGATGGCGGAAAAGCCGCCGCTCTTCCGTTTGCGAACAAAATCTGGATGCTCTTGGGGTTCGAACTCTTCTTGTGCCTTAAGAGCACTCTCGGGGCCGAATTGATCGAAGTGTATCCTTTTGCCATCGCCCGTACGTTGGACCGGACTTGTGAGCACAAGTCCACGGAGAAGGGTTACCGAGCCCAACTCGTTGCTGTGGCTAACCGGACAGGCTGGGAACCGGAAGCACTGGAAGCTAGGCTCAAGGCAACGGTGCCCGGAAGTCGGCACGACCGCCTAGACGCATTTATGGCCGCCTGGGTCGCTAGCCTCCCTATCAAAGCGCGGCGCGCCTACGGCGATGCCCAGCAGCCTGAAGACGCAATCTGGGTACCTGTGTGAAGTCCGAGCTGCAATAAGGCCCCCGGCGAATGCCTCTTCCTCGGTCTAAGATCGTTGCCCTTAATGTCCGAAATGGCGGTGGCACGCGGGCGGCTGCGATTTGTCAATACCTAGAAACGCATGATCCGGACGTCGTTGTTCTGACTGAGTGGAGGAAAGGCGCCGCTGGCCGAAAGTTCATAGATTGGGCCGAAAGTCGAGCAATGGCTCAGGCCACGCTTAATAATGTAAGCTCGGTGAACGGCGTGTTCTTCGCGGCTCGCCAGCCCTTTCGATCTGTAACGATGACGCCTCCGGGTGCTTCCCCCGGCGTTCTCATGCTCGCACATTTCCAAGGCTGGGCCTTGCTCTCGGGCTATTTTCCTCAGCTTCTTACCAAAGCAGCTTTTTTCTCGGTCTGTGCAGAGCTTGCAATGGCACACGCGAACACTCCGTTTGCAATCATCGGTGATCTGAATACGGGGAACCAGCTCATCGACAGGAGCCTAGACGCGACGCCTTACGCATGTGCTGAGCACTTTGATGCGCTGACCGAACAGGCCGGTCTCATCGACTTATGGCGCCACACCAATGGAATTGAGGCTCGCGAGTGGACATGGCTGTCACATCGCGGGAATGGGTTTCGTATCGACCATGCATTCGCAAACAGGCCTTTTTTGCAATCGGTGCAGCCCTCCTGCGTCTATGATCACAAAACGCGCGAGGCGAGGATTACCGATCATAGCGCGCTAGTGATCACCAAGATTAGGCCAGCCGCCTAAGCCGCCACTTTGCTCGCCATGTCAGCGATCCGCTGCGTGAACGCATCTAGGCGGGCCACATTGACCGCCAGCGGGTTTTCAGGATCACCCGCGATAGTTTGCGCTGGTTTGCCATAGCCACGATCTAAGATCGCGTTCGCGGCTTTGAACGCAATCTCGGGATCGTCGCCATTCATCAGTGAAACAAGCTTCTCGATAGCCTCTTTGCCGTGGAGCTGCGCAACTGCTTTTATTTCCGCAGTGGCCTTATTCGGCACTCCGGCCTTTCTGCCAACCCTGCGTTCGCCGGGTCGAAAACGTCCGCTGGTGCTTGCCATAGCCTTTGCCTTCAACTAGCTTAGGTTAAGTTAGGATGTGGTGCCTTTTATTGTGTTTAACAAGCGACCGGCTCTGTTGCTGAACCGCTCTAACCGAATGAATTAAATATCAATTTTGGTGCTAGGGCATGGATCGAAACCTTTCCATACGCGACTGCACGCTAGTGATCGAAGAGCGAGCGGAGGGCAGCAAAGTAGACGCCTATAAAAGTCGCGGCGACGCCTATCACGACCAAGGCGATTATGACAGCGCCATTGTCGATTTCGGGGAGGCTATCCGTCTCGATCCCAAAAACTTCAAAGCCTACAATAATCGCGGCCTCGCCTATTTTTGCAAAGGCGACTATGACGAGGCGATCAACGATTATAGCCGCGCTATTGAGTGCGATCCGAAGTTAGCTCTGCCCTACTGCAACCGTGGCAACGCTTATTCCTCTAAAGGTGACCATGATCAGGCGATCAGCGATTACGGGCGCGCCATAGAAACTGACCCAAAATGTTGCCACGCTTACGAGCTGCGCAGCGCCGCCTATTCCTATAAAGGCGATGATGACCACGCGATCAGTGATTGCAGCCGCGCCATCGAGCTTGATCCGAAAAGCGCTCTCGCCTACCAGGTCCGCGGAACCGCCTATTTCTGCAAAGGGGACTATGACCACGCGATCAGCGATTGCAGCCGCGCCATCGAGCTTGATCCGAAAAGCGCTCTCACCCACCGGGTTCGAGGCTTGGCCTTTAATGCCAAAGAGGATTACGATTGCGCCATCGCTGATTACAATGACGCGATCTGCCTCGATCCAAAAGACGCGAGCACTTACAAAAGCCGCGGGGAGCTATATGATAAAAAGAGAGACTTTGACAGCGCCATCGCCGACTTCTCCGAGGCGATCCGCCTGCACACAAAAGACGCCTCGGGCTATTGCAAGCGCGCCCTAGTTTATCACCTCAAAGGCGATTTTGGCCGCGCAATCGCCGATTGGGATCAGGCCATCCGCTTAGGTATGAAGGCGAACCATTTGCGGGGCCTCGCCTATTATGGCAGCGGCGACTTCGACCGTGCCATCGCCGATTATAACGTGGCAATCCTGCTAGACCCAAACGATGCTTTGGCCTACTTAAATCGCGGCGACGCCTATCTTAACAAAAGGGATCACGAGCACGCCATCGCTGATTACAATCAGGCCATCGCCCTCGACCCAAATGACCCGAGGGCCTATCACAATCGCGGCCTCGCACATGATGTCAAAGGCGATTACGACCGGGCTATCGCCGATTACGATCAGTCGATCAGCCTAAATCCGGCGGACGCGAACACCCATGAACTCCGGGGCCTCGCCTATGAAAACAAGGGCGATAATGAGCGCGCCTTCGCCGATTATGATCGGGCCATCCGCCTTGATCCGAAAAATGCGAGCGCCTTTAGAAACCGCGGGAACATCTATCACAAAAAGGGCGATTACGACTACGCCATTGCTGATTACGATCAGGCTACCCACCTCGATCCAAAAGACGCGAAAGCCTATTACGACCGCGGCCTCACCTATCGCGACAAGGGCGATTATGACCGCGCCATCGCCGATTACGGTGAGGCAATCCGCCTCGACCCAAAACACGTGGACGCCTATATCGACCGCAGCCTCGCTTATGTCCAAAAAGGCGATTGCGATTGCTCCATAACCGATTGCGATCAGGCGATCCGCCTCGACCTTAGAAACATAAGGGCCTTTGCCGGTCGCGGCCTCGCCTATTTCGGTAAAGGCGATTACGACTACGCCATTGCTGATTACGATCAGGCTATCCACCTCGACCCGAAATACGCGTGGGCGTTTCTGGGGCGCGGCCTCGCCTTTCACGATAAAGCCGACTGCGACCGCGCTATCGCCGATTATGATCAGGCCATCCGCCTAGACCCGAAATACGCGCTTGCCTTCAGCCACCGCGGCAACGCCTATTACGCCAAAGGCCAATACGAGCGCGCCATCGCCGATTATGATCAGGCTATCCACCTCGCCCCGAAAGACGCCCTCACCCATAACAGCCGCGGCGCCGCCTTTGCCAGCAAAGGCGAGTATAACCGCGCCATCGCCAATTGTGATGAGGCCATCCGCCTGAACCCGCAATACGCGGCGGCCTATAACAACCGCGGCAACGCCTATTACGCCAAAGGCCAATACGACCGCGCCATCGTTGACTACGGTGAGGCCATCCGCCTCGCCCCGAAAGACGCTGCGGCCCATTACAGCCGCGGCAACGCCTATTACGCCAAAGGTGATTACGACCGCGCCATCGCCGATTATGATCAGGCTATCCACCTCGCCCCGAAAGACGCGCGTGCCTGCACCGGCCGCGGCAACGCCTATTACGCCAAAGGCCAATACGACCGCGCCATCGTTGACTACGACGAAGCGCTTCGGCTTGATGCAAATCAGGAAACTGCCGCAAAGTATAAGCTGTCCGCTCTCGCAGGCCTTGCGAAAGGCAGAAGCGCGTCCAGGACGAAATCCAAGAGTTTTGTAGACCGCCTTCGCGGACGGCGGCACCCGTAACCCTGGGCCGTGCTTTATAACCGCGCCGATCTAGATGAATGGATCGAAGCAAGAACACGAAACTCAATGAGCGATGATGGCTCGGAAACGCTGAGCTTGCAAGCGGCGGCGCTCCGCATCGAGGCCGTGCGGCGGAGAAAAAGAACGAAGAGGGTGCTTAAGTAGCTTCGATTTTTCCGAGGCTAAGGCGGACACAGGCCGCGGCGGCCGCTTCCTTGGCGCGCTGCGAGAGCGACACCAATTTTGAACGCCGACAGTCTGACAAATTACCGTGCTTTTTCGGCAACAACTCTAATGCTTCAGGTTTGCGTAGACCTTCGTGATGAAGACGGGCTGCTGAATTTTCGCCATACCGTTGTTACTCTTTGTCCACGGATAGTTCCGGATCGGCGGAAAATCATTGCAGGAGGTAGGGGGACGACATGAACGACAGCTTTGAACAAATACCTTTCGCCGCAACCGAGTTCGCCGAAAATCCCGAGGTGCGCTGTCCCTGTCTTCTATTGCTGGACACTTCCGGCTCCATGGCAGGCGAAAAGATTGCCCAGCTCAACGACGGCATCCGGGTTTTCAATGAGGAAGTCCGCGCCGACAGCCTCGCCGCCCGACGGGTCGAAGTCGCCATCGTTACGTTCGGTCCGGTAAGGGTCGAAACCGACTTCACAACCGTCAACAACTTCTTTCCGCCCCAGCTTCACGCGAGCGGCAACACGCCGATGGGCGAGGCCATCGAAAAAGCCATCCAGATGGTCCGGCAACGCAAGGACGCCTACAAGGCCGGGGGCGTTTCCCACTTCCGCCCTGGTCCGCGCTGCGGTTCTTCTTCAGCATCACACTCGACCGGCACGATCTTCTCAAGCCGCTGTTTAGGGTTTAAGGCCCCGACCAAAGCTGCTCAATCGCCTCTAAGTCGACCTTGAAAAACTCATCAAACACGTTTAATGACAAATAAGTGGTTAACTGTATCTTTGAGAGCTGAATGCGCCAAGCAGTGTGCTCCCTTTGTTTACAGTTGCTCACTTCTATAGAGCTACCCTTCGACCGTCCAAGCGGAGGCTGCGAAACACGTGATAATTGTATATAGTGAGCCTCTTATAGAAGTCTACAATGATGGTAGACCTGAGGGCGTTGCCGGGGATGCCGTCAACATAGCACTTGGCGCTGAGAGATTGAATACCCTAATCGCGCAAGCATGCAATAGCAAAGAAATTGTTGGAGTGGGCATCCTCGCCGCTGTCGGCGCTGATGCTCGCGGTGACAAAGTATTAAGATTCCTTCAAGCAAACAATATTAATACCGAATTCCTGACTCAGTTGAGAGAACATCCGACTGCTGCATATCAGTTTCAGATCGACTCCACGGGGTTTGAAAAGTTTCGTTTCAAATATATCGATCGGAATAACGCTGCGATGCGTTATCTTTTTTCTGACTGTCCGAGTACGTTAAGAGGACTGACGGATTCATTTGATCATGGCGATTTTTTTGTGATCACCGGGATTGGCGCATCTCGTGCTCGTAATGAACGAGCCCTTGAAACCTTGTTGAGCCTTGTTGGACGGGCGCGCGCTTCAGGCGCCGCTATTATAATCGATGCCGAGGTACGCCCCCGACTGTGGGATTACAAAATTGAGTATGTTCGAGAATTTTACACAAAGCTATTCAAATTGGCACACGTGGTTTTCTTTACCTGGCCAGATGATATTGGCTCAACTGATTTTCCCGTCTTTGCGTGGCAATCTCCCGAAGAAATAAAGCACAAGTTATTTTACTACGGTGTTGATTTTATAGTTTTAAAGCTAGGTCCGGGGGGAGTAATATGTTGGATTCGCGAGGGACCAACCTACCGCATTCCAGCTCCAGCCGTAGATAAAGTGCTCGACACTGCAGGCGCTGGCTCGACACTTCTTGCTGGAACGGTGATATCATTGGCTCACGGTATTCCAATGCAGCGTGCGTTACGAATCGGTAGCGTTGCTGCAGGGGCTAAGCTTCGCCACGCAGGCGCTGTATTAAGGGAAGAATACTTACCTGCTATTGATAGTATTCTAAGAGAATTAGAATCTAACCATCAAACGAGAGATTTTATATGCCTGTGACCCTAAAACCGCCGCTCGAAAGAGTTCGCTCTGTTATTGATGAAGGCCTACGCAAGAATTATCCGGGGCTTTCCGAAGAGGTTCGTCGGGGCGTGTCGTTAGGTGCGATTGTATTTTCTATTTTCGAATGGTCAAGGCCTGAGGAGGAATTTATTCGCATTCTAGGATCATATCGCGATTTATATGACAGAACCTTGGCAACAAAGGCTATCGATACGCTCAAGCGAATTCAGTTAATAGAGCTCAAAAATATAAATGGTGGCTTAATACTCTGCGCTAAGCCTGATATAAATACGAAGTTATCTGAACTGTGCAATGATCCAACATTTGAATATGAGTTGGCGGCCCTTCGAGATTCAGAAGGCCGAGAAATCAACGTTTGGAAAATGAGCGATAGCAAAGTTTACGAAGATTATTTGGAGTCATTTAGAATTGCCAAAAAAGAAATTTGCATTCTTCTTATATTCAGAACATTCTCAAGAGATGCTGTTGATACCATTCGCCTTGCCGCTCAGAACGGCGTGCGTTTTCGCATCCTTATGTCTTCTCCCTCTTTGGCAAGAAAACTTAGGGTCCAAATCGCGTCTTGGGCTCCGGAAGCTAAAAGTGTTGAACAGCTTACAAGAGAAAGAAACAATCAAACCATAGAGTCCTTTGTAGAGTATCACAATGTAGAGGTTCGCGAGATGTTTAATCCAGATGATATATCCTTGACAACAAACATGATAATTGACAAAAATCGGCTGCGTCTTGTGGTTTATAACCCCAGAACTGAGCGCACTATGGATGGAAAGATAATAGTTATCAAGGCCAATGACGGGGATAACATAACCGAGATATTTTATAAAAATTTTGAGAGAGCATGGAAGCATTCCAAACCCGTTAACTTTGCTAGCAAAGCGATATGGTATACTCAGGAAGGAAAATTACCTCTCACGTTGTTTGGAGTATGCGCTGCGCTTATAATCGCAATCGCAGTTAGAAATCAATATGGATCGGAAAGTAATTGGTAGCTTCATATCTTTGATCTAGCGGCGCCGAAAGCAGTTTTAATATCTTTTTCAGCCTTTGTTACAATTCTGGTTCAAAAACTAGTTGGCAAGTGATCTTGATCAGTGACGCAGCGTTAGGCGCTTCATGTAAATGCTTTTCTCATACAGTTGTCTAATGCTTTTCTGCGGGAGGACGCATCCTCCGTATTCAAAATAGCTATGTAAAGGTGGGACATGGCGCCAATCGCATACATCAGACGATAATCTAAGGCAAATCCGGCTTGCTCACCGTATTCGGCTGCAAGCAACTCAGCTAGATTGGGCGTCTGAGTAAAATGCCGCCAATTTGCTTCAGGCGCATCATAATCAACATGAGGATCGACAAATCTGACCCTTCCGTGATCTGGATCATGTGAAGACAAATCAGTAATGATATTAGGTAAGTTAAAATCTCCATGTATAAATTTTCGAACTTTGCTATGTTTTACAATAAAATAGTGCAGTTCGGAGGCGAGCGACAGATCCATAGCTGATATTGAACCAGTCTTTCTGGCCATATAGGTCATCCTTTCTAATCTTGTAGAAGCGTAGTCTCGCCTCCAGCTCGGCAATGGCCCACATAATGAAAGTTCTCTCTCTAGCCTCAAGGTTTGCGCAACGAGATGATGGATCCAGTACGACTTTTGATCGGAAGCAAGAAGATTGATTTGGTTTAAAGAGAGCGCGAACTCCAGGTATCCGGCTATATACTGCCCATCCACAAGGATTTAGAGCAACGGAAGGGAGGTCGGTAAATCCGTAGCTGAAGAGACGGGGTAATATACCAGATCTTTTCGTGAAGCCCAGTTGCTTATATGTTTCAACTTCCACCATCATGCTCTTTAGGGTGGATGCGCCATTTCGGTGTCGAAATAGCTTAATCGCGTATTCTCCTAAACCCCACACGTCCGCTGTCTGACCGCTGCCGAGAAGGATTGCACCTGACTGCGTCATCGTTGAATGACGCGGTTGGGGTAGCGCTATTATTTCCGCGAGAGTTATCCGCCATAAGTCAGGAGATATACAGGCTGCACTCATCGTCGTATCCATGGATATTCAAAACCCATTGCCTACAACATTTAATACAGTTCCGGCCTCAACACAAAGAATTTGCCCAGGCGCAGCATTCCTATCCATGTTCAAAATTGGGGGGTTTGTGAACCGCCCCGGGTTTGCCGGAGGCCGTTTGGTTTGAGTTACGCCGCCATGGCGCTTGGTTCCATCATGGGGTAGTAGCGGTCTTCTGCTTCGGCTGGCGGGATGTATCCGATTCGGCTCGAGCAGGCGCCGGGTTGTTGAACCAGTCGACCCATTCCAGCGTCGCGAACTCTACGGTCTCCATCGACCGCCATGGCCCGCGCCGATGGATGACCTCGGCTTTGTAGAGGCCGTTGATCGTCTCGGCAAGCGCATTATCGTAGCCGTCGCCGATGCTGCCAACGGACGGCTCGATGCCAGCGTCCGCAAGCCGTTCGGTGTGCTTGATCGAGATATATTGCACGCCACGTGCTGATTCCGGGCTGAAGTCGCCCACCGTTCCGAGATGATCTCGCCCACCATTCCGGTCTGGAGCCGCCCACGATTCCGAAGCGATCTCGGCCGATATTCCGGGATATTTCCGCTCATCTGGAGATGCCTCTGCTGACGCCTTTTAAGGTCCCGCTTTTTCGAGGGAGGGACCAGTGCCGGCGGAGAGGATCAAGATGCGCACGCTGCGCGAGATTGTCAGGTTGTTGGCCGTCCATTGAAAATCGCAGCTTCGCCTATCGCTGCCCGGCCAAGCAAAAAGTAAGGGAAAGTAGGGGCGCTGTCCTATCTGCTTGTAAGGTTAGCTTGCCGAAAGACGGACATCTGGAGCAGAGCTCCAGATTTTCCGACGCCAACAAAGCGGGGAACGGCATTCTCTTTTTCACGGTGCTTACACAGTGCTTATTTTCAGGAAAGCCCACGAGCAGCAACTCACCTAAGGGCTTGCAAATATTGGTCGGAGTGGAGTGATTCGAACACTCGACCCCCTCGTCCCGAACGAGGTGCTACACAATTTATGATGTTATCTGTGTTGTTCTGTGGAATCAAAAGATAGGTATAATCAGACATCTACACGCTCTTGCGTGTTCTGACTGTATCCGCTAATTTCTTCGCGGTGCTTACACGGTGCTTATACGCAGGGCGGATTATGCAAGACAAGATCACGAAGAAGACCATTGATGCCTTGCGCGCGGAAGCAAAGGTCTCGGGGAAGACTTGTTACCTTTGGGATAGCGAATTGACCGGCTTCGGCGCGCTGGCGACCAAAGGTGGCTCATGCAGCTATGTGGTCCAATACCGGCTCGGGGGCCGGGGGACGCCGTCAAAGCGGGTTACCCTTGGCAAGCATGGGATACTGACACCGGAAGAAGGACGCAAGCTCGCCAAAGAGGAATTGGGCAAAGTCGCCCGCGGCACGGATATCGCTCAAGAGAGGAAGGACGCACGCGCGAAGCTAAAAGCCGAAACTTTCCGCGAGCTCTCGGAGCGCCATTTCGCGGTCAACGGCAAACAGGAAAAGACGGGTGAATGGAGGTCACGCCGCTGGAAGGAAGTCCATGCAATGATTGAAAAATCCGTTTATCCGGTTCTGGGAAACAAGCCGCCCGAGACAATCGGCCGGTACGATATTGCAAGCTTGGTCAACGAAACAAAGTTGCGGTCTCATTCCATCGCCCGGCGGCTTCACGAAACATTGCGCCCCTTGTTTGCGTGGGCTGTCGAATGTGGCGCAATTCAGAGCAATCCGATGGTGGGCCTTCGATGCCCAAAACCTGAGGATGCCCGGGACCGTGTTCTTGATGGCAACGAGATACGCGCCCTGTGGCAAGCCGCTAGCGAGCAAGGCTGGCCGTTCGAGAACGTGCTCAAAGTCTTACTCCTCACTGGTCAGCGCCGGGACGAAGTGGCAGGGATGAGGTGGCGTGAGATCGACCTCGACGCGGGAGCTTGGACGATTGCCAAAGAGCGGTGCAAAAACGGCAAGGCTCATAGTATTGACCTTTGCCCAGAAGCCGTACGCTTGCTCGATCCACTCGGCAATGAGGCTGCGCCTCAACCAGCCAAGACGGCCGATGACCTTGTATTCTCGACGACCGGAACGACGCCTGTAAGCGGATTTTCCAAGGTCAAAGCTCGTATTGATGCCCGTATGAAGGAGCTTCTTGGCGATAAATTTCAGCGATGGCGCATTCATGACCTTCGCCGCACTGCCGCGAGCGGGATGGCTGCCCTCGCTTATGTCCAAAAAGGCGATTGCGATTGGTCCATAACCGATTGCGATCAGGCGATCCGCCTCGACCTTAGAAACATAAGGGCCTTTGCCGGTCGCGGCCTCGCCTTTTTCGGTAAAGGCGATTACGACCGCGCCATCGTTGACTACGACGAAGCGCTTCGGCTTGATGCAAATCAGGAAACTGCCGCAAAGTATAAGCTGTCCGCTCTCGCAGGCCTTGCGAAAGGCAGAAGCGCGTCCAGGACGAAATCCAAGAGTTTTGTAGACCGCCTTCGCGGACGGCGGCACCCGTAACCCTGGGCCGTGCTTTATAACCGCGCCGATCTAGATGAATGGATCGAAGCAAGAACACGAAACTCAATGAGCGATGATGGCTCGGAAATGAAAAAGCTCGCGAGCTGATCGCGAGCTTTTCCTTAGCTATGGAGGGCGTTTCTTCGACATGGTGGACTCCTGGAACACAAATGTTCGGGTGTCCACGAAAGCGGGGGAACTTCATATAAGCCAAACGCGCTCCAGCGTGGCGCATTAGCCTGGCCTCGGCGCGGCCCATAGTTTTATCGGCGGCAAGGCGGCGACGCAATTTTCGCTGGGCGAGGGCCGGTTTCTAAAAGTGGCGCTAGCCCCCGTTTATGTTCGGCGCTAAGAAAAGGTAGCTATGAAGGACGCTAGCGTATGCTTAGCTTTTGAGGCCAAATGCTTGCGGAGAGAGAAGAAAGAGGGGCATAAAAAATCTCCTCTATACACTTTGATTGCAGCTAATAGTTGCCATTAGCGGTGATTTGCGTCCTCCCAACAAAGCCCTAATCTTCCTAGCCCCAAGGGGAAACAAGTTGAATGCCTGCAATCCTCCATCCCTAGCCGGTAACCAACAAGGGTTTCAGGTTCATTGATGCTCCCGCTCCAGCAAGTGAGAAATTCGTCACCCGCTTCTGATCCCCAGACCTTCAAAAAAACGGCCTTAATTGTACCGAAGGCAAGGACTTCTCCCAACTCCAACCCTTTCTCACGCATCGCCATTTCGGTGAACCCGGCCAAATAGCCTATAGCCTTCTTGTTTGGGTTTCCATCTGCGTCTCTTATGGGATGCCCGGCCAAGGCGTACAGTTGGTATTTTTGCGAGAGGAAAGCTGCGACAGCTTCGACAACTTCCGCATACTGTTTTCGCGTCAAGCGTTCATCACCAAACGTCACTACGAACCCCCTAGCGTTCCTGCGTTACGGCGGCGGGTTCTGCCGCCGTGCGCAAAAGCGCCCTAGATCAGGTTAAATCCTCATCCACAATCCTACATATTTTTTCAGAAGACTGCTGTCAGAGGTCAAAGTCTTACTGCGACCCCAATTGTCCGGCGCAAGGTTGCGACTTCACCGTCAAGAGCCTTGATCACTTCAGTAGTCCTTGCTTGTTCGATACGCCGCTCCATATTTCCGAGATTTTGCCGAGATCGTTCAAAGAAGGCTTCATTCTCACTAAAGTAACTAGGGCTGTGCAAAAGCAGTATTCTTTGGGTATCCGCAGCAGATATTTTTTTATGAGGGTGCTTGTCCAGTAATGCTAAGTTCTTCTGCATCTTAGCGATAAGTGCCTTCGCAGAATTGATTTCTTTGCCTATTTCCTCGGCTGTCTTCTTGACCGCATGTACGCGCGTAGCTTTATCATGAAGAAGCTGCGTTATCTTTCGCTTTGCATACTCAAAATTATTGTCAGAAAGATAGCCGTAACGGGTGGTAGTAGTGGTATATTGTGTATATCCTATATGTCTTTTGGACTGGGTAATGCTTATTTTCCGTCCAATAGTCATAATATTCATGAAGCCGAAAATCATAGCAGTGAGATCAGTATAAAATTCGTTTTCCTTTTTTTGGTGACGCAATGCATACAAGACAACGTGCGATAGATCATGGGCCATAACCGTAACAAATGCTGCACTAACTCCTCCAAAGTCTTCTGGCAATTTAATGCTTATAGGAAAATCCTTAAGTGCTCTATCCCTATAAAAGGGAAGCGCGCTTGGAATTAAGACTTGTGCAACTATACCATGTGTGCCTGTACCATCGCTTTTAGTTACATGTCGGCTGTCAAAAGCAGGCGTTGCACTTTTATCATATTCTTTGGAGATAAAAGAGAGGTCTATCCGTATTGGCAGGTCAAAACATTCAGCAATGCTAGAGATAACTGTCTTTATGTTTTTCCGTTTAGACGCTCGGCTCAAGAACAATGCTCTCGGCACAGGTTCTCTTACGCCGAAAACTGCAACTAATTCATCGACCGCCTGAGAAATATATTCATTACTTACTTCATCTTTCATGACAACCTTATCCAAATGAAGAACGCCTACCACGCCTACAACTATGCAATTCCTAGCGCAGGAACCGTTCGCGGAGCAATAGGTAGGTCGCCTGCTTCAAAAGCGCTTTGTCCGCTAAAGGCTTGATCGCGGAAAATGGATATTGCGTCACTTCGGGCAGCAACGACAGAAATTGCTAGTCGTTCCCCTTGTAACCCAATTGCACAGCCTACACATACGCGGCTGCCCGGCCTTGACCGGAGCATTTTGGCACTCACCCTCAGTGAGTAGGCACCTTCGGGCCTTAACTGGAGTTCGGCGCTCTGGCCGTAGCAAGAGCAGGCATTTCTCGGGCCTCAACCGGGGAAAAGCTCCGAACCCAAATTTTGAGGCCCATCATGTCAGACGCAAACAACCAAACCTGGATGAACGTCGCCGAAGCTGCGGCATATCTGCGGGTCAGCCAGATTTTCCTGAACAAATTTAGATGCTACGGAGGCGGTCCCCGCTTCTCAAAGCTAAACGCCAAGCGCGTGATTTATAATCGCGCTGATCTTGACGCTTGGGCTTTGGAGAGAATGAGAGCCTCCACAAGCGACGAAGGTCAGAAAACAGAAACGTTCGCGCGTTAGTGGGGGGCGAACAAATGACGCAACCCATTGAACAGTTTCGCGAAGCTGCACGGCAAGCAGGCTTCAACATTCCCAAAGTAATCCCCGACGGCCGGGTTCACCGTTTTTCGACAAACGGCAGGCACGGTGACGATGCAGGCGCTTATGTGTTGCATTCCGACGGTTTCCCGAACGGTTGGGCGTTGGACTGGCGTTCGGGAAAGAAGTTTGAATGGTCGGCCCGCGGCTACCAGCTAACCGCCGCGGACCGGAAGCGCATCAGTGAGCAAATAGCACAAGCCAAAGCGGCGCGCGATGCGGAAGAGGCTGAGCATCATGCGAGAGCGGCGGTGGAAGCCGCACGCATCCTGGAAAGCGCGACACCCGCAAGCGATGACCATCCGTACCTTGCTCGCAAAGGCATCAAGGCACATGGGCTTAAGCAGGATGGGAGTGGCAATCTGCTTGTCCCCATGTATCGCGATGACGCGCTCGTTGGTGCGCAACTCATCACGCCGGAGGGGAAGAAGCGCTTCCTTCCTGGCACTTCCAAGCAGGGCGCATGTTTCGTTATTGGGGATGCCTGCGAAGTGCTTTGCATCGCCGAAGGCTTCGCCACGGCCGCCACGATCCATGAGGCGACCAAGTTCGCATGCGCGGTGGCATTCGATGCCGGAAACCTTTCGGCGGTTGCCAAAGCCCTTGAGAGCTTCCCTGGCGAAGTCATCCTATGCGCTGACGATGATTGGAAGGGCATCAACCTCCAAACAGGCGAGCCGCGAAATACGGGCCTTATAAAGGCCCGCGAAGCAGCCGCGGCTACAGGTGCACGGCTTGCCAAGCCGGATTTTGGCGAAGATCGGCAGGACAAGGAAAAAGATTTCAATGATCTTGCCCAAAGGCTGGGACATGACGCCGTGCGGGCCTGCATCCATGCCGCCGAGCATGTGGAATTGCCGCCGGACGATGAAACCGCGCAGCCTGAAAGGACGCCCAATAAATCCGAAGTTGTTTTTGAGCCAATATGCGCAGGCACGCTCTTGAGAGAACCAGCGCCTCCTAGACGCTGGATAGTACCCGGCTTCATCCCCAAGAAAGTTGTCACGCTTTTGGGCGGCGATGGTGGCGTGGGAAAATCCACGCTTGCCATGCAGCTCGGCATCGCCGCCGCGATGGGCATGCCATGGCTTGGCATCGAGATAGAAAAAACCCGCACGCTTGTTCTGAGCGCTGAAGACGATCAAGACGAGATCCACTACAGATGCGAGAAAATCGTTGAAGGGCTTCCCGGTGATCGTGAAGCCAATCGGATCGCGCTAGAGGGAAATCTTTGGCTTTTGGACGCCACGGATCAACTTGATCCCACGCTGGCGACCTATGATGCCAGCGGCATCGCGCCAACGGACACGTTTTCCCGGATCGAGCAATTCATTCGCGAGAATGGTATCGGGCTGTTGATAGCCGATAGCGCGGCGGATGTGTTCGCTGAAGAAATAGACCGGCACGCCGTACGGTCCTTTATCCGCCAACTGAAAGCCTTTGGATGCACCGTGGCCTTGCTTGCGCATCCATCGGTTGACGGCATAAAGACCGGGCGCGGCTATTCTGGCTCCACCCACTGGAATAACGCCGTCCGGTCGCGTCTTTATTTAACCCGAGCCGAAGCAGCTAACGGCAGCGTTCCTGATCCTGATCTTAGGGTTTTGGATATGGCAAAGGCGAACCGGGCGCGGGCGGGGCAGAGAATGATCTTGCGCTGGACTGAGAACGGGTTTGTCCGCGACGATACCGCCGCAAACAGCCTGGACGGCCTCGCACAAGAGCTAAAAGCGGAAGAAGTCTTTCTGTGCCTCCTCAAGCGTTTTTGCGAAGAAGGAAGGCCGCCAAGCCCTCAGCGTTCGCCGTCTTATGCACCGGCAATGTTCGCCGCTCACCCCGGCAGTGAGGGTATTTCGAAGGCTGCTTTCGAAAAGGCGATGAACATCCTGCTCAGTGCGGGCAAGATCGAGATCGTCTCCGATGGACCGCCATCGCGGCGCTATCAGCGCCTTAAAGTGAAGGAGGGTTGAATGTTTCGCAATCCGCTTTCAGAACCAGCTTCCGAACACCGGCAAAGGAAAATCCCTTGCCCATTCGAACACCCCTTCGAACACCCTTCGAACGCCTTCGAACGGGGTGTTCGCACACACCCCCCATACCCCCCAAGGGGTTCGAAGGGTTCGAACCCCCCTTCTGGAAGGCGAAGGGGGTTCAAACTCCTTCGAAAGAACACCGAAGAAAGGAAAGCCCCTTTTCTTTCCCGGTGTCCATCCTTTCCCGGTGTTAATTGCTGGCGAAGGGGCGAGGCATGACCCCACACGATGAAAGGACCGTAAGCCGCCTTGCCAATGTTTGCGCGATGCTCACTTCACCCAATGACGGCGAACGCGCGACTGCCGCCCTATTAGCGAGCCGGGTGCTCGCTTCGCTTGGCATGAATTGGCGTGAGTTGGTCCGGCGGGCATTGACACCAGAAATCGGGCATCCCGAGGATGATACCGGCGATGATGAAAGCGGCATCTTGCGGCTCTATCGTGAGCTTTTGGAATGGAACGGATTGACCGGCTGGGAGTTTGACTTTCTTTCAAACCTGTCGCAGCGCAACGTCATCACGCCAAGCGAGAGGCAGCAAGCTTGCCTGAATAGGATAGTTCGCCGCCACTATCGTGCGAAGAACCGTGATGGCTGACTGAGCCTGCTTAACGATCTTCCGCCGCGCGTCGCTCGCCTTTCAGGGCAAGGCCCACTCACCGCAGGGATGGGGTTTTGGATCGCGAGCGGGCTGCATCCCATTCAGCTGGTTTCTTGGGAGTGCGAGCCTTTAGGCAGCTGACGAAACCATGGCCGGGCGACGTTCGCCCGCCATTGCATTCTCAATCCAGGCTGAAACTTTATCGGCGGCGGCTAAAAGCACATCGTCCGGCTTGTAGATGTAGCCAGCGGTGACACCACGCTTCTTGTGACCAAGGAGCGCCCCCACGGTGCTTTCGTGAAAGCCGCAATCAACTTCAATCGCGCTTGCGACGGCATGGCGTAACTTATGCGGCGAAGGAATACCCATACGCTTGAACGCGCCCTTAAGGCCCTGGTAAGGCTTATCCGCGTTTTGAAGCACACCGGGGAATACATAAGCACTAGCGCGTCTGCCGGGCTTTGGCGCGTTTCTGAGGCTCTTTAGGATTTCAAGGGCGTCCTTTCCGATTGGACGAATTTCGCCGCTTTTGACCCGCCCTCTACCGTCTGCAGCTTTGCCGAAGCGAAAGCACCTGTTTTCAAAGTCAATTTCGTTCCATTCAAGCGAGCCTATCTCCTCCTTGCGGCAACCCGTAAGTGCAAGGAGGCGGGCTATTGTCAACGCTTGCCAGCACTCGCCTTTCTCTTCCGCTGTATCAATGGCCTGTCCAACAACGCGCCAGTCAGCGATATTTAGCCTGAAGTGTCGCCGCTCATCAGCTTTCATGCTGATCTTGCTTGCGGGGTTCATGCCTTCAGGGCGATATCCAAGTTCGATTGCATAAGTCATCATGCCGCCAAGTAAGCCGACACAGCGCTTGGCTGCCGTGTGACCGCCTCTAACAATGGATTTCCCGCGTTTTTTGCCTGTTCTTTCAACTCGCTCCGTTTTCCCCGCGACGATAGCATTATAAAAGTGCTTGACCTGCTCGCGTGTAAGTTCCCTGACGGGCTTGTCTCCCAGGAGCGGCTTGATGTGAGCCGAAATCCGGCTCTTGTCTTGAAATAGCGTGCTCGCCTTCTTCGCCTTCCCCCGCGCGATGACCATGCCCTTTTCTGCTGCCTGAACATATTCATCGCAAAGCTCGGCAACCGTAATTGCGGCTCTGTCTGCGAGCTTGCTTTCAGCCGGATCGGCGCCGTCATCCACTCTGCGAAGCAATTCAGCCGCTTTGATCCTTGCTTGTTCTGCGGTCCAGGTGCCGTGACGCCCAATGGTTAGTCGCCGCGATCGGCCTTGAGCGTTCCGGTACTGGATCACATAGCTCCTTGCGCCTTTAGCGGTGATGCGAAGGCCGAAACGTCCCTCGCGGTCATCCCAATGCACAACGTCCCTGCCGGTACATTTCAGGGCGTCCACTATCTTCTTGGTCAAATTCGCCATAGTCCCGCCTTTCAGACTGTCGTTGCTAATGTAAGCACCATGTAAGCAAGAAAATGCAAATCAGAGGCAACCAGGGAAAAATAGAGGAACATAATATCCCGAAAAATCAGTCTTTTATCATAGCATGGACAATGTAGGGAAAGCAGGTAAAAGTCAATTCCTAACCTTGCCAAGGTTAGGGTCTGGCGTTCGAATCGCCTCGCCCGCTCCAGTTTTCTCCTTGAAAATCAAGTGGTTTTCATCAAAATCATCCATCACACTTCCGCCACAAACGGAACAAACTGGACACGGAGTCCCGTATGCGGAGCCAAGAGTCCCGCAAAAATCCCACACAACGTTCTTAATCTGTTCGCGGAAATCCAAAACCCTGCACGCACGTAACGATTGGCTTAGGAGTTGCTGACAACCATCCTGAGCGCAGGCTGGGCAGTCTTTGGCCGAACATTAAGATACCGAGGCCGTCCTCCATTGGGATCATGGACAAAGTACTTCTTGAACCGACCAGCAAACGCCTTCTGAGACCCGACCTCAACAGCCCGATCTCCACAGTCCGTCACCCATAGCCGGTACAGTTCTCCAGCCTTCGTATGGCTGCCTTCAGATGGTTCAAGGCGCCGTGTGATGAAGGACAACATCTCCCCGTCCTCTTCAACCGTGCCAGGGATGGTGTGGATGCGGGCAGGAGGAGGGGGTTTGGACTCACCTGTCTCGATGTGCCCGATGACCCTTCGGGTCTCGGTGGCCGGCTTAGACAGGGTTTCCATGCCCGTCCCAAAGCCCCTTAGCAACATCATCAACGTGGCAGGTCCGAAGAGTGCCAGGAGTTCGACCCCTATTGCCTTTCCCCAGTCCCTGGATGCCGTGATCAAGATCTTGGTCTGATCTGTAGCATCAACTCCGAACATGGATAGGAAGCGTGCGATGTTGTCGGCAAATGGATCGATGGACGACGGAGCTTCGCCAAGTCCATCTCTCTCCTTCCTCAGCTTTGTTAGCTCCGTGTCGATCTCGTCCCTCTTCTTGGCTGCCGATACCTTGCCTGTGAGGGTGGCAATCTCGGCACAGAATAGACGCATACTTTCCCCGCGAATCTTTTCCTGGTTGCATCCTTCCGAGATCTGCCACTTCCGAGCCTCTGCTGACTTCTAGGCTTCGATCTCAGAAGCAATGCTCTCCGGGGTTTCCTCTCCTACAACCTTTGATAGTTCATTGCGACGATGCTGCGATGATGCGACCATTGCGGAAAGGTCGTGTTTTCTCGTGATTTGCGAGGATCGATCATCCCGGGAATGCTCGGAATGACCAGCAGCGTTTCCAATGGACTGCATGAGATTGATGGCCAGGAAGACCAGGGCCAGGAGGAAATAGAAGCCAGCTTGCCCATATTTCCGCCTCTCTAGGAGCCGTTCTGTTGCAACAGGCTCCGATTATCACGGAGCAGATCGCAAAGCTCGTCCAGGCTATGGACTGTCCAGCAGCCGCATCCAGGTTGATCCTGGTGGCTGGGAACAGGGGGAGGGTCCATGCGATGATCACGGACATCATCGCAAATGCCGATGATCGAAAGGTCGCAGGCCTTTGTTTCTTCATGATCATGCCCACTCGATAGCTGATAGCAGCTAGCCGCTACGTGCTAGATTATAGGTTGTCGCACATTCTCGATTGGAATTCAAGGCTTGCTACGGAAGGGATTCTAATGTATCGCTAGCGGCTATCTGCTATCAGGAACGATGAACATGAATGTCTGGGCTGTGATGGCGCAAAAAGGAGGGGCTGGGAAGACAACCATGGCATTGCACCTCGGCATTGCGGCCATGCACAAGGACGACCTCTCCGTCTTGATCCTGGATACGGACCCTCAGCAGTCCGCAAAACAATGGGCGGGCTTTCGTCCAGACAAGGATCTTCTACGGGTTTCCGTCGCCACGATTGCCGAACTCGACTGGCACCTGAAGGAGGCTCGGAAGGAGAAGGTCGATCTGGTTATCATCGATACAGCTCCCAGGATCACGTCTGAATGCATCGAGATCACCGAGCGAGCCGATCTCGTGATTGTGCCGGCACAGCCCTCCGTCCTCGACATCCTGGCAATCGGAGAGACGCTGGAACTCATCAAGAAGGGCGGCAATGGCAGGAAGACCGTCATTGTCCTAAGCCGCGTTCCCCTCAACTCTGGTGAAGGTGAAGAAGCCATCGAAGCTTTGCAAGGCTTGGGGACTCTGCTCAAGAGCAGGTTCTCAGACCGTGTCGATTTTCGTCGATCCCTTACGAGCGGCAAGGGGGTGACTGAGCTTGCGCCGAAGTCCAAGGCAGCAGACGAAGTGAAGGCAGTTTATCAAGAGATTAAGGGAATGGCGGCTAGTGGATAGCCGCTAGCTGTTATCAGGAGGGTAGAATGAGCAGTGACAAGATGACCCTGGCACAACGGTTAGCCGAAACACGGAAAACGCCAGAGGTGCCGGCGTCGAAACCAGAGCCGGTGTTCAACGCAATGGCGACTAAGCGGCGCCGAGGCAAACGCGGGCTTACAGTTTATTTGCGCCCCGAGGCGCATGCCGTCGTGAAGGAGGTCGCTGGTGAGCGAGGACAGACGTTGGAGGAGTTCATCATCGAGTCCCTCAACCTGAACCTCCTCCGCAATGGCCGGAAGCCCATCGCGTAAGGAAAAGTAGAAATGCCAGCTTGCATAAATACACAAAGAAAGAAAGGAGCTGGCAATGACTACACCAGCAGCAAAACGACCCATTGGCCGTCCACGAGTATACCCCGTTTCGTTCCAATTCGGCATGAAGACATCCCCCGAGAAGATCGCTCAGATCAAAAGGCTTGTCGTGAAGACAGGAAAGAGTGCGCGGGAAGTCATGGAGCAGGCCATCGATCACTATGAAACGCAGCTAAATCGGCGCAATGGACCATTGGCGTGAACTGGAACTATAAAACTCCCTCGGAGGCATTCAATTCCGCAGTCCTGATGAAGGCCATCGAGACACGACTTGATCGAGCTTCGACTGGTTCCGTTGATGTCCCCTTCTATTGGGGGGACATTGCCTTCGTTGAGATCGATACGAGCACGGGCAAGGTCTTCTATCTCGACGATCTTATGCAGGAAATACCGACCGGCGGCCTCGTCGAATCGTGACAAGAGTAAAAACAGCCACCCTTTGCGAGAGAGCGGCTGTCGTAACTGCGTAGATTGGTGTGGTTGACAACCCATTCGCCATCAGGAGGCGAACAAATCATCATGGCTGAGATTACACCAGCCGGGCAAGCCGTCAAGATACAAGAGGGGCTTTTCAAGATCCCTGTCTACCGATGGCACCGTGCCGTTGCTTTAGCCCCCGTGCCTACGTTGACGAAGGCACTGTGCTGGGCCCTTGAATGCTACATGAATGGCGATGCCTCCAGGGGCGTGTTTCCGTCTGTCCAGAGCCTAGCAAAGGTTACGGGCATGGACGAGCGGAGTGTACAGCGGCATATCAAGGTCGCTCGTGATGTGGGGCTCCTTGAGACCAAGTTCCGGCACAATGACAAAGGTCACAGGATTGGGCTGATCTTCTATGCCCGCTTCCGACGTTCGCGCGAGGAACAGACGCGGCGCAGAGCCCCTTCACTATGCCGTTGATGGTGGGCCTGGCTTGCCGGCATGGAACCCAAGAGCGCAGACGAAGATCATTGGTAGGCTCATTCGGTCTGGCGCCGATCCAAATGCGGTCGACAAGAGCGGGGTCGCTCCGTTGCACCGCGCGGTGCGCAATCGCTGCGCTGCTGCCTGAGAGCGCTCATCGATGGTGGTGCTTACCCGCGGGCCGCCAACAGGAACGGCTCGACACCGATGCTTCTAGCAACTCGGAACACAGGCCGCGGCGGTTCAGGATCAGCTGAGGCGAAGGCGCAGCAAGAAAAGATTTTGCGTTTTCTCATGCAGCACGCGACCTGAGGCGATGTCTGTTATGGGTCAAAATTTGCCGTCGGAAGCATTCACTTTGGCATCCTTCCGCCGCTTCGCCTAACGCTTTTTCGGGTAATTCCGCACCTGGGGGATGAGCGGTCGTGCTCTGAAGATCGAGCCAATGGCCGGTTTCGACCCTCCTGAGACATGGCCATCGGCGCAGGCACCCGAAGCCATATTGCGTCAAGCTAGTGCGCCCACAAAGACTTCAACCAGCGCTCTTTATGAGAGTGGTGCGCGCCTCGAAGAGCAGCGGTGTCGGCAAAAGCATTGGGCTGAGCATTGCAACGCAAGCTTCAACGGTAACCCTACCAATGACAGCCACAGCAACGCTTTCATATTCCCCCGCCTAGCCCCTATTGCCCTGCCGTCCCGCTAGCGCCTCCTCTAGCAGGATTAAAGCCATCTGGCTAACGCTAGGCTGTCCCTGGCAATTTGAGGAGAAATTGCTGTTCAAGCAGGGCTAGCAGCCTAGGATTAGACGCTCACCCCCGAAATTGATTTCCGCCTAATCGCCGTCCATTGGTCGTAGCTCAGGATGCATTTTCGGGGGCTAGCGCCGCAAGCTCTGAAAAGGCTGGCCTTGTCGCTCTACTGACAACAGGAGCAATCCCCCGACCTCATGTGTTGGTTGCACAAGTTCATCATAATTAGCCTTGCTGTCTACGCATTCGGTCAAGAAGCTGTTATAAACACGATCTAAAGTGCGCAGCTTAGGTCAAAGTCTATAAGCACAAGTGTACCCTTTAGAAAGAGGAATCAATCATGGCACTCGTCCGCGGGCTCTTCTCCTTGGCCGTAATTCTCGTTGTTCTGGTTCTCGGCTACTGGCTGTACGCCACTTATGTCACAGCACCGAACGCGCCATATTGGTCAGAGATTAACACCAACATGCCCGGTTCCTTCCGCCGCTTCTCATGCGAACAAGTCCGGAAGCGCGAAACCGCCGGTCAGATTGCCAGCTGCGAAGGCGTATAAGGCAAGCTTTCTTCGCTCTTGGCCTGGAAGTGAATGGAGTTTGGGTTGGGTAAGAGGCGGCTCCGCAAGCGCGGACCTGCCTGCTTTTGTGAATCTCGATTTTGGAGCAAGTCTTGTCCGGCAACCCCGAGACCGAATTAGTCTTGATCGCCGATTTCGGCGGTCAATTTACTCAGCTCATCGCACGGCGCGTTCGGGAGGCGAACGTTTATTGCGAGATTGTACCTTTCCAAGCGGCAGAGGCGGCTGTCAAAGAACTTAGCCCCCGGGCCATCATCCTATCAGGCGGCCCCGCAAGCGTATTCGATCCGGGCGCGCCTCAAGTCTCTGAAGGCATTTTCGCTTCTGCTGTCCCGGTCCTCGGCATTTGTTATGGCCAGCAAGGCATGGTGGCCGCGTTGGGTGGGTCCGTTCAGCCGGCGACCGAACGCGAGTATGGTTCTGCGCTCATAGATGTCACAGCCGCTTCTCCGCTGTTCGAGGGTATCGCAGCGCCGGGACAGAAGGTCCCCGTATGGATGAGCCATGGCGATCGCGTCGTCTCGCTGCCCTCAGGATTCAATCCCATTGCAGCCACAAGGAACGCACCATTCGCAGCCATCGCTGACGAAACCCGCCGCTTCTATGGGGTTCAGTTCCATCCGGAGGTGGTTCATACCCCAAGCGGGGCTGCGATACTGAAGAACTTTCTGCACAAGATCGCCGGCTGCGGGAGCTCGTGGACCATGGCGGCCTTTCGTGAGGCCGCGATTAGGCGCATCCGAGAGCAGGTGAGCGGCGCGAAGGTTATTTGCGGACTGTCGGGCGGCGTTGATTCCGCGGTGACGGCTGCTTTAGTCCATGAGGCAATCGGCGATGCCTTGACCTGCATTTTTGTCGATCATGGCCTATTGCGTGAAGGCGAAGGCGAAGAGGTCGAACGCCTCTTTCGCGGTTCGTATAATATTCCCTTGATCCATGTGGATGCCGCCGCCCGGTTCCTTCCGGCTTTAGAGGGAGTCTCCGCTCCGGAAGAGAAACGCAAGATTATCGGTGCCTTGTTCATCGAAGAGTTCGACGAAGCGGCCCAGAAGATTGGCGGGGCGGAATATCTCGCCCAAGGAACACTATACCCGGACGTGATCGAAAGCGTTTCCTTCCACGGCGGCCCTTCTGTCACCATCAAGTCGCATCACAATGTCGGCGGCCTGCCCGAACGTATGAAACTGAAGCTTCTTGAACCGCTACGCGAGCTCTTCAAGGACGAGGTGCGCGCCCTCGGACGCGAGCTTGGCATTCCGGATGGTTTCCTGAAGCGCCATCCCTTTCCGGGCCCAGGTCTCGCTATCCGAATTCCAGGGCCGATCGACGAGACAAAACTGACCATCCTTCGCAAGGCCGACGCCATTTATCTCGAAGAGCTTCGCAAGGCGGGTATCTATGACGATATCTGGCAGGCTTTCGCCGTGCTCCTTCCCGTTCAAAGTGTTGGCGTCATGGGCGATGCCCGTACTTACGATAACGTTTTGGCTCTTCGTGCCGTCACCTCCGTCGATGGCATGACTGCGGACTTTTATCGGTTTCCGCTGGACTTGCTTGGCCAGATCGCGACCCGCATCGTGAACGAGGTTAAGGGCGTGAACCGCGTCGTATATGATGTGACCTCGAAACCGCCGGGTACCATCGAGTGGGAGTGAGCACCTATAGTTGCGCTTGTTATCTCGCAGCGGATGGTTAAGCCGCTAACACGATAAGATGGAAGGCCGCGGCGAGAAGCGAGGTTTAGAATTGAAGCCGATCGAACTTGAGGCGGAAAGCAAGCTCATCATCGCGCTCGACATGCCCGATCCCGCCAGAGCCAAGCAGTTCTGGGAGGAACTCGCGCTAACGAACGCGATCGCGAAGGTGGGCTTGGAGCTTATGTTTGGCGGCGGCGTCGAGCTCATTCGCCAGCTGGCCGCCCGTGGGGTTAAAGTCTTTGCTGACGCGAAGCTTTTCGACATACCCAACACGGTCGAGCGAGCCACCGGGCAAATCGCGGCGCTCGGCGCAAGTTTTCTGACCGTTCATGCGCAGGATAGAGAAACAGTAGCGGCGGCAGGGCGAGGCCGAGCGGGTTCGCGCCTCAAACTGCTTGGCGTCACCGTCTTAACCAGCACTGCACCGAACGGTCTCGCGGAGCAAGGCATCCCGCTGACCCTTCCTGATCTGGTGCTTCGGCGCGCCGCTTTCGCGATGGAAGCCGGGTTTGAAGGCGTTGTGTCTTCGCCTCAAGAGGCCGGCAAGCTGAAAGCTGCTTTTGGACAAAAGCTTGCAATCGTCTGCCCCGGGATTCGCCCCGCTAATCAAGCCGCTTCCGGCGACGATCAGGCTCGAACCACAACTCCAGCAGAAGCACTACGATCCGGAGCGGACTATATTGTTGTAGGACGTCCGATCATACGCGCGAAAGACCCCGGCGCCGCGGCGCGAAGCATCATTTCGGAGATGGCCGAAGCATTGCAGTCCATGCGGTAAACCACAGGGGCCGCCGTTGGCGGACGATCGAGTAACTGGAAAAAGCCCCGTCGTGAGGGCGGCGCAGATTATGCGCCGCCTTTTACGGGGTGCGGTGAGCAGCCGGTTATTTCAGCGGGGTGTAATCCCGGCCGAAGATGTCAGCCTTGTATGAAAGCACAAGGCGGCCCGTCTGGATGTCCGTCTGATCCGTCACTCTTAGGCAATCATTGTAAATCGTTTCTGTGTTCAAAACCGTGAATCGGTACTCACCCTTCAAGAACCAGTTGCCGCCAAGTTTCGTCTCAAGGCCGCCGCCAAGTGAATAACCGTCGCGGCTGCCGCCCATAAGCGGAACGGTGCTTGACATATCGAAGTTCGCTTGCGTGTAAGCAGCGAGGAAGTATGCGAGCGTGCCGGGGTTAAGCAGGTAGCCCAAGCGTCCGCCAACGGACCACATGTCGTTAAGTCTAGCACTGGCAATGTTCGTGCCGTCGATCTTGAAGTCGCTGCTGAGGTCGGCGAAGTCGTAGTTGAAGAAGATACCGCCCACAATGGGGCCGAATTGACGGTCATAGCCAACTTCCACGGTGCCGAAGACACCGGTTCCGCCAACACCGTTCAGTTCGCCGCCGTCTTCGCCCAGAGTGCCGGTTAGATCGTGATTGATTGCTCCGCCGCCGAGGCCAACTCCAACGTGGAAGCCGGTCCAACTCGTTTCCGGAATTGCGAACGGGGCATCCTTCATGCCTCCGCTGCTGTAGACGTCGGCAGCAAAGGCGCCGCCGCCCATACCAAGAGTCGCCGCAAGCATCGCGGCTGCGAAAGTTCTTTGCATCGTGTGAATTTCCCTGTGTTGCCCAAAAGCAGACGCAACGCTGACGAAAGCAGGGACATAGTACTTAGATACTTTCGTCCCCTGCGGCCTTAGGGCTACAGCAATTCGTGGCGGGCAGAGCTGCAAATATACAACTTATACTAGAATTTGATTGAATTGTGGCCGGGACAACACACCTGTCTGCGCAGACAAAGAAAAAGCGGCGCAAATCAATGCGCCGCTTTTTACGAAGCCCAGAGAACTGTGGGCTATTTCAGCGGTGTGTAATCACGGCCGAAGATGTCAGCCTTGTATGAAAGCACAAGCCGGCCCGTCTGGATGTCGGTCTGATCCGTCACTCTATAGCAATAGCTGCTGAAGATCGTATCCGTATTCAAAACGGTGAAACGGTATTCGCCCTTCAGGAACCAGTTACCGCCGAGCTTGGTTTCAAGGCCGCCGCCGAGGGAATAACCGTCGGGATTGCCGCCCCTAAGACCAGAGGGCAAATCGAAGTTTGCTTGCGTATAAGCAGCAAGGAAATATGCGAGTGTATCCGGGTTGATGAGGTAGCCGATACGGCCGCCCACAGACCACATGTCGTTCAGCTTGATGCTTGCGACGGTTGTGCCGTCGATCTTGAAATCGCTACTGAGGTCGGCGAAATCGTAATCAAAGAAGATACCGCCGACGATGCGGCCGAATTGACGGTCGTAGCCGACTTCGACGGTGCCGAAGATGCCTGTACCGCCAATGCCATTCAACTCAGCGCTGTCCCCCCAACGGTCGCTGATGGTGATGTCATGATTAACAGCAGCGCCGCCGAGACCGACGCCGACATAGAAACCGGTCCAGGTGTTTTCTACAACCGCAATGGGGCCATCCTTCATGCCGCCGCTGCTGTACATGTCTGCAGCATGGGCGTTTGCCCCCATGCCAAGTGCCGCCGCAAGCGCTGCGGCAATAAGTGCTTTTTGCATCGTGCTATCCTCTAAATTGCCAGAAGAACGCAAACGCAACGCTTACGGGGATGGTGAGATCGAGAGAACTGGGGAGAGGCAGCTCCCCTGGTGCAAGCACTGCTAGATTGATTCGAGAGTTGTGGCCGCGCCTAAATTGCAATTTACTGAGCGATTACATCGCACTGTTGCCGTAATATTACATACACGCTTAAGTTGTACTATATTATAGTGTAACCTATTACTTGCGTTACTTAATCATGTGCCACCAAATCTCACAAAAAAAGAAGCGGTACGTTGTGCGTACCGCTTCGCTCGAAGGAATGTGGAGAGGTATAAAAACTACTTCAGAGGCTCATAACCTGGCGCGAAGAAGTAGTTGACGCCCACGCGGAACGTGTTGATCTGACTGCGCTGCCCGTCGGCCTCACCCAACGGTCCCGCTCCTGTCCATGGGGCATCGAGGTCGATGTATTGATATTCGCCTTTCACCGACCAGACCGGGGTGAGCTTGAATTCAACACCACCACCGACAACCCACCCGGTCTGAGTCTCAGTGCTCTTACCACAGCACGGGAAGGTGTTCGAGACCTCGCCATAAGCGAAACCGGCTGTGGCGTAGATCAAAGCCTGGTCATAAGCATAGCCTGCGCGGCCGCGAACGGTTCCGAACCAGTTCAGCTTGGAGCTATATCCGCTGGAATCGCTTTGTGAGACGTCTGAGTCTTGGATATCGGTTTCAAGACCGAAAACCAGGCTACCCCGCTGCATATTGAAGCCAAGTTGGCCGCCGCCAAAAATGCCTTCCGGGATGAGGTCGGTGTCGTAAGTGTTGACGCTTGAGCCATAGCCAACATTGGCGCCGGCGTAGAAGCCAGACCAGTTCGTGACGGTTACATAAGAAGGCCCATCCTTCATTCCTCCTGCGCTATATACGTCAGCAGCAGAAGCGCCGCCGCCCACAAATGCGGCCACCGCAAATGTTGCGGCTACCAGTGCCTTTTGCATTGTATAGTCCTCTCAATTGCTCAGAAGAACGCAAACGCAACGGTCACAAGGTGAAATAGCAAGCAATGGGGATGCCCGCCCCATTGCCGCTGATGGACGGCTAGCGTGATTCGCGGTTATTTCTGCAGCTTAACTACATTTTTTGCGGAGAATTACTTTTAAATGTTGCAATGGTAATACACAACCACAGGTTGTTTACTCTAGGCGCCAAAACTAATACTAGGTCTTTCGGCTTATTTTCTGCCGGAATAAGCTGCGCGCCAGACTGTGCCGTTCGCATCCTCGGTGACGTAAAGCGCGCCGTCCTTCCCAACGGTTAGGCCCACCGGGCGCCCCCAAACGTGATTGTTATCGATTACGAAGCCGGTGAGAAAGTCCTCGTATTCGCCAGTGGGCTCGCCGTCGCGCATGAGAATGCGAACAACCTTGTAGCCGGCGCGCTCGGTCCGGTTCCACGAACCATGAAACGCCACGAATGCGGACCCGCGATATTCCTCGGGGAAGGCAGTGCCATCGTAAAAAGTGATGGCGAGCGGAGCGGAATGCGGTTGAAGCAGCACTTGAGGGTTGATTATTTTTCCGGAAAGGTCAGGCCGCGCTCCCTTCCATCTCGGATCCTCGTGATTGCCCAGGTACCACCAAGGCCAGCCGAAGAATTCTCCTTGCCTGACCGTGGTCACGTAATCGGGAGGGAGATTATCGCCGAGACCGTCGCGCTCATTGGTGGAGCAATAAACCGCTCCCGTGGAGGGGTGGACAGCGAGGCCGACGCAGTTCCTTAGTCCGGTTGCAACTGTGTGGCGTTCCTTTCCTTCCGGCGTGAACACGAGAACGTCCGCGCGGCCAGTCTCGAGGTCCCACGCCGCTCCTAGCCCATGTGCGGCCTGCCACGCTTCGATCTGTTCTGGCGTCTTGGGGGGCATGCCTTGCGCGTCATTCGTTGCCGAGCCGACGGACACGAACATCTGCGTGCCGTCATTCGAGAAAACGAGATCGCGCGTGACGTGCCCTCCGGCAGTCGGAGCCAGTTCTGCAACAATAGTCTCGGGCGTGAATCTGGGTTGAAGATCGCCATCAGCGTACGCGAAGCGGATGACACGGTTGCTTTCTGCGACGTAAACCCATTTCGGCTCCGGCCCCTTTGGGTAGAAGCCAATGCCGAAAGGTTCCGAGAGGCCGCTCGCATATACTACGTTTTTGGCAGCGGATTTTCCGTCCTCGCTTGGCCTCAGAATGCGGATGTTTCCTGCCCCCGTCTCGGCGACGAAAAGATCTCCGTTAGGAGCCGAGCGGATCATGCGTGGTGCTTCGAGCCCTTCCGCAAACAGCTGCACCGTGAACCCCTCGGGAGCTTGCGGCATTGCGACCGCGGGACGCCTCACTTCTTCGGGAGGGTTGCCAGCGGAACGCGTTTCGTACGGGGGCGGCAAGTCGTTGAGGGTGATGTGATGGCGAACGCCTGGTTTGTCCGTTCGCCAATCTCCATAGGTCAGCGCGCCCGATTTGCCTCGCGGCGGCTGCGATTGAGCCGCATTGCCAGCATCTGCCGTGCCGCCCCCTGCCCCAGCTTGGGAGAAGCTGCCCACTACAGCAGAGAATACGGCACCGGTTAAAAGGAGAGAACCCTTCACTTTGCCCATGAATATTTACCCGTTTGCACCAAGGAGAAGCTACGACAAGGGCGGGTCGCGCTATGAAGGACTTCTCTCGTGTCCTGGCTCGAGCAGCGAGCTAAGCTCCGCCTGCTCCTCTGCTGTGAGCGGCGCAGTGCCCTGGCTCTTGGGCTGCCTCGCGATGATGCGGGATGCAAGCCATACGCCACCTATGAGAAGCAGAAGCGGTGTCAGCCATAAAATCAGGGTGTTGAGATGAAGCCGCGGCTTCAGAAGAATGAATTCGCCATAGCGGGCGACGAGATAGTCGACAACCTGGGAGTTGCTGTCGCCTTTTTGCAATCGCTCTCGCACAATAAGTCGCAGATCGCGGGCAAGCGGGGCGTCAGAGTCGTCGATGGACTGATTTTGACAGACTAGGCAACGAAGCCCGGCCGAAATCTCGCGGGCACGTTTTTCCAGGACCGGGTCTTTGAGCTGCTCCTGCGGGTCGATCGACAGAGCGGGCTGAAAAGACAAGACCAAAACAAAGCACGCGAGGAAGGCCAGCAAACGCTTGCGCATTGGATCACTCCGCTGGCGCTGGCGCCGGTGCCATGGGCGCCTTTGCAGCGCGTTGCGGCACCCCTATGCGCATCCGCCGGTCGAGGAGGGAAACCAAGCCTCCAAGGAACATGATGAGAGCACCACTCCAGATCCACCGCACAAAGGGATGGAAATAAAGTCTGACCGCGTAAGCGCCGCCGTCGAGCCGGTCGCCGAGCACCGCGTAAATATCGCCCAGCGGGCGCGCCGAGATGGCGGCCTGCGTGGTTGCTTGCGGCGGCGCCTCATACCTCCGCTTGGAAGCGATTAGGGTCCCGATCAGGCGGCCGCCGCTTCTCAGCTCAAACGCCCCGGTGAGCTCGGCATAGTTCGGCCCTTCTCGCTCGAACACATCCTTGAAAGTAAGCTCATAGCCGGCGAGCTTTGTAGTGTCCCCCGGCTTCATCACGGTCAGATTTTCAACATTCCAGGAGCTGGCCGCAGCCACACCAATGACGGTGACGCCAAGTCCGATATGCCCGAGCGTCGCCCCAAACTGACCCCGCCGCATATTCCGAATGCGGCGATAGGTCTCTCCGAGAGAGACTTGCCGGAACTTTGCACGCCATAACACTTCCCAGATCGAGCCCGCCAAAACCCAAGCGCCCAAGGACATGGCAAGAATGGCTTTGAAGCTTGCCCCGCCAACGAGGCTGGCGGCGAAACCGGCGATCACAGCCGCGCCCGCAGCCACTAGAAGGCGCTGCGCCGCTTCTCGAAGATTACCCCGCTTCCAGGCGAGAAAAATGCCGAAGCAGACAGCCAGCAGGAGCGGCATGAAAAGCCAGACAACTGTCATATTGAAGAAGGGCGCACCGACCGAGATCTTGTCGCCGGTCACGGCCTCCAGCGCCAGCGGATAAAGTGTTCCAACAAGCACGATTCCGCAAGATGCGGTCAGGAGCAGATTATTCAGCACAAGGCTGCTTTCCCGCGAGATCAAAGAAAATGTGCTGCCGGCCGAAAGGGTGCTCGCCCGCCAAGCGAACAGCGAAAGTCCTCCAGCCGTGAAGACGCTCACGATGGCAAGAATGAACACGCCGCGCATTGGGTCGGACGCGAATGAGTGGACAGATGTGAGCACACCCGAGCGGACGAGAAACGTGCCCAGAAGGCTAAAGCTGAACGTCAGAATGGCGAGAAGGATGGTCCACGCCTTCAGGCTATCGCGCTTCTCCATCACAATAGAAGAGTGCAAAAGCGCGGTCCCCGTCAGCCACGGCATGAGCGATGCGTTCTCGACCGGGTCCCAGAACCACCAGCCGCCCCAGCCAAGCGTGTAATAGGCCCACCAGGAGCCGACGCCGATCCCGATCGTAAGGAAAATCCAGGCCCCCAGCGTCCAAGGCCGCACCCAGCGCGCCCACGCCGAATCGATCCGGCCGAGGATCAGGGCGGCGATCGCAAAGGAAAATGCCATCGAGAACCCGACATAGCCCGTATAAAGCAGCGGCGGATGGATCGCGAGCGCGGGGTCCTGGAGGATCGGATTGAGCCCCAAGCCTTCGGCCGTGGGAGTGGCTATGCGGAGGAAGGGGTTGGAAGTCGCGACGATGAATATCACGAATGTCGCGGAAATGGCGCCTTGCACGGCCAGGACAGTCGCTCTCAAATCAAGGGGCAGATTGGCACCGAAGAACCAGACAGCGGCGCCAAAAACGGAGAGAATCAACACCCACAAAAGCATAGAGCCTTCATGGTTTCCCCAAACCCCTGAGATTTTGTAAAGCAGTGGCTTAGCGGAATGCGAATTCTCATAAACGTTCGCGACGGAGAAATCCGAGACGACATGAGCATAGATCAGCGCGGCGAACGAAGACGCAATGAGAACGAAGAAAACCGGCGCGGCAGCGTCAGCGATCTTAAGAAGCCTGGCGTCCTTATGGGAAAGGCCAATAAGCGGCGCCCCGCACTGTACGAGGGCGACGAAGAAGGCGAGGATCAGGGCAAAATGCCCAAGCTCAACAATCACGTTCTTGGCTCCAAAAGCGCTAACTGCATGGGGCTCCTAAAGCGGTAGAACTCTTTTCCTGCCAGTGCCCGCTCTTTTTCAAAGCGGCGGCCACCTCCGGCGGCATATATTTCTCGTCATGCTTGGCGAGCACGGTGTCGGCCACAAAAGTGCCGCCGGGCACTATCTGACCCTCGGCGACCACTCCCTGCTTTTCTCGGAACAAATCGGGAAGGATGCCGCGATAACTTACCGGCAGAGACTTTGAGCCGTCTGTCACCTGGAAAACGACAACGGCGTTTGAGAGCTTGTGGCAAGTTCCAGCCTCAACGAGACCGCCAAGCCGGAATCGCGTTCCCGGCTTCGGCAAATTGTTTAATACATCGGAAGGGCTCATAAAAAGGTTTACATTCTTTTGGAGCGCCCACCCTGCTAGCCCTACCGAGCCTCCGAACAGAGCGAGCCCTACCACGATCACGACAGCGCGGCGCCCCTTCCTCGTCACGACTTGGGCCGTCCTCCTTCAGCGTTCGGCGTTTCCAGGCCTACCTCTCGCGCCAATGCCTCGATTTGCGCAAGCGCCTGATTATCTGAGGCAAATTGTTTTCTCGCGGTTGCCGTAGCCTCCTGCGCCTTTTCATTCTCATTCAATACAGCGTAGGAGCGTATGAGTCGTAGCCACCCATCCAAATCGGCCGCGTTTTCTTTTAGGCGTGCGGCAAGCCGGTCAACCATGCCCCGAATCATTGCGCCCTGATTGCCCTGCGCCACTGCATTCGAACCTTGTGCGTTCAAAGCTCCACCGGCAGTACCTGCAGGGCCGCTATTCAAAGCGGCAAGGCGCTCGTTGATGACTGTTTTCCAGGCCTGCGGCGGGTTTTCGCTCAGCATTTCTTGGTAGACGTGCTCCGACCCGCTTTTGTTGCCTTCCTGCTCATTGCGGATCGCCAGCCAGAAGCGGCCGCGAAGCGATTTGGGATTTAGCGCGATCGCGGCATCGAGCACTGGTTTGGCCTCGTCGGGGATGCTGCCGTTATTGGCAAAGGTTAGCGCCTCGGCAAGACCAAGAAGCTTGTTTTCGTCTTCACCGCTCAATTCAATCGATTTTCGAAAGGCATTTGCGGCTTTTTCGAATTGACCGAGCCTGAAATAGACCGGGGCGATGACAGACCAGCCCAACGCGTCATTGGGATTGACGCGCAGACGGTGCTCTACATTTGCGATTTGAATATCAAGTGGTTGCTTTTCGATCGGTGCGTTCAGACGCGCTTCCAGGGGCTGATCCGGTAAGCCGGGACTGCCGAATTCTGCATAGAGGCCGGCCGCGCCCAGCGCGATCACAGAAGCTAATGCGATGAAGATCGTGTTTGCGCTTACGGTGCTTGTGCCGGCTGGGACGGAGTGGCTTTGCAGGCCGGCCTTCAAGAGGCGCCGGGAGATCTCCGTTCGAGTCTGCTCCGCTTCCTCCTTGCTGAGTGTGCCCCGCTCTTCATCGCGAGCGGCTTCTCTAAGCTGAAGCCTGTATGCATCAATTTCGGGCGCCGTACCGGTCGCCGCCGGCGAAGCGCGATGAAGCTCGCGCGTTAGCACCAGAATTACGCAAGCCGTCGCAGTTGCAAATACAAGCCAGGTCCAGATCATCGCGGGGACAGTACTCTGACACCGAAAGTAGTCAACGTCATCTATCTTATGGCCGTTTGGAGCTGGATTAAACGGTGCCCCTGAAAATTATGTCAAACTGCCGCAGGCGGTGGGGGTTGAAGCGGTCAATGTTGCGAACCTCCCCGTTGCTAACCGTAGAGGCGCAATCGCCGTTAAGGTTTTTGGCGAAGTTTCTCTATACGGATTGTCTAGCACGTTATATGCCAGTAATTATTTTTTTCTTGAAAGTTAGTAGCATCAGTTGTTGCCCAAAGTTTTCAATTGTCTAAGATTTAAGTTAAAAATTTTTTGCGCATCTTAACGGAACAACAACGTTACTAGAGAATTTCCCACCTGAATTCGTGATAAGATGTGATTTTTGTCACATCGAGCGCGGATTTTTACAAGTCCTAATCAAGTCTTGCTTGCAAGCTTTGTAAGCAACAAACGGATGTACTGCTTAGTCACCGATGGACACTCAGTCAAACGAGCAATGCCGGCAAAAATCAGGCAGGTTGCTGAAACAGCGCATTGCCGCTTTCAGCGGTGCTATTATGGTGGCGATATCTGTCTTGGTAGCCGAAGTGGTTATCGAAGAGCGCCAAACGGAATTGGAGCAAGCGAGAAGTGGGGCCGCAAATCTCTCCGCTGCGCTCGAAGAACAAGTTCGGGGCACACTGAATGGTATTGCCGACGCAATGGAGTTTTTGAAGGCCCGCGTCGAAGCCGAAGGGCCGGCATTTGATCTGAGAGCCTGGAAGGCAAAAATCCATGAGCTCTTGAGCCCGGCTGTACAGATGGTTATCGTCAACGCGGAGGGGAAAGCCAGGGCAACGCTTGATCCGGCTGCACTACCGATCGATTTATCCGATCGCGACTACTATACCGCTCACCGGAGCAATCCTGATCTCGGTTTCTTTATTGGCAAACCGGTTCTTGGGAAAATCTCAAAGCGCCTCATCATTCCGGCAACGCGCCGGGTAAACTCAAAAGATGGTCAATTTGCTGGGATTCTCAGCTTCTCGTTAGCACCTGAGCTGCTGACGGGCTTGCATAAAAAGATAAAGCTGGGAAAGACCGCTTCCATGTTGCTTATCGGTGGCAACGGTACGACCATGGCCAGATTTACGGGTGCCGGGGGTTTTGACCCGGCCAGCACCGGAACTGGAGATACGGATTTCAAAGCCGCTCTCGCAGATAGCAAGGCAAACTCCGGGGAATATACCCGTAAAAGTTCACGCGACGGGGTGGTCAGGTTATACTCATGGCGAAAGGTTGCCGGCTTTCCTTTGTACGTCGTCGCCGGTCTGGGCGAAGAGGAAATCCTGGCCGCGGCGAATTATCGAGCCGCTATCGTCATTGGTCTTGGGATCGCTGCGCTAAGCTTGCCGCTTATCATGGTGTTCATGCTCAACCGTGAGATTTCACGGCGCGTGCAACAATCCGTCGCGCTCGATCTGGAAAGCGAAAAGGTAAGGAGGGAGCACCGCGCCTTGCTCGCGATTACAGAAGAACTGGCGAGAGAGCGCATCAAGCTTAGGAAGATGAATGCGGAACTCAACTCTGCGCGGCGGCAGGCGGAGGAAGCCAATCGGGCGAAGAGCACGTTCCTGGCGAATATGAGCCATGAGCTTCGTACGCCGCTGAACGCAATACTAGGCTTCTCCGAGATTATTCGAGACAAGCTTTTCGGAGAGAATGTCAATCGCTATGCGGAATACGCTTCCAATATTCATCGTTCGGGCACACAGCTTCTCAATATCGTAAGCGACATTTTGGACGTTACCGAGATTGAGGCTGGTGCGCTGGAGCTGCAAGAAGAGCAGGTAAAGCTTGAGCCGCTCATAGAAGGAAGCGTGGACGCCGTCGCGCACCAAGCCGCCGAAGGCGGCCTTGCTTTAACGTCCGTCAACCCGGACACTGATACAGCGGTCCTGGGGGACAAGACGAAGCTCGCCCAAATCGTTACCAATCTGCTGTCGAATGCGATCAAATTCACACCACCGGGAGGCTCTGTCGGCATAGCCGCTGCAGTGGAGGAAGACGGCGGCCTCAGCTTGACCGTTTGCGATACTGGAATCGGGATGTCCCCTAATGAAGTCCAGGAGGCTTTGGAGCTTTTCAGGCAAGTGGACAACAGCTTGGCCAGGCGCTTCCAAGGTACCGGTCTTGGCTTGCCCCTTGCCGTTCAGCTGGCCGAGCTGCACGGCGGTTGGGTGAACATCGATAGCGCTCCTGGGAGGGGCACTTCCGTGATCGTGCACTTCCCCAAAGAGCGAGTAATCCACGAAAGGGCTGCGAACCGCGCCTCCGCAGATCCAGCCTCTTTTAAGATGGCCTCCTGATCCGCGGCTTGGGTGACTCAGCAGACTTGCGGTTGCGAACCGCTTGACGCCGGTCTAAAAGCACAGAGCACGAAATTAATAGAGGTGGCCGGCCTTGTCTTCGGATTTCGACGAACGCCACGACTGGACGCACGCAGAAGCAGACGCCCTTTATAACGCGCCCTTCAACGATCTACTGTTCAACGCACATACCATACACCGGCGCTACTTCGATCCAAACAAGGTCCAGTTGAGCCGCCTCTTAAGCGTCAAAACAGGGGGCTGCCCTGAAGACTGCGCCTATTGCAGCCAGTCGGCGCAGTATGAAACTGGTCTGCGGGCGTCGAAGCTCATGGAAGTGGAACGGGTTGTCGCGGAGGCCGCCAAGGCAAAAGCTGCGGGCGCAAGCAGATACTGCATGGGCGCCGCCTGGCGCAGCCCAAAGGAGAGAGACCTCGATACTCTTTGCGCCATGGTTGAAGGGGTGAAAGGCCTTGGCCTTGAAACATGCATGACGCTTGGAATGCTTACCCCTCAGGATGCCGGCCGGCTCAAGGGTGCAGGGCTCGATTATTACAATCACAATATAGATACCTCCGAGTCCTACTATCAAAAGATCATCTCCACCCGGACGTTCGGCGACCGGCTCGATACGCTTGCAAATGTCCGGGCCGCCGGCATCAAGGTTTGCTGCGGTGGCATCGTGGGCATGGGCGAGGACGCGGGGGACAGGATCGATATGCTTGTTACCCTCGCGAACCTGCCTGAGCATCCGGAGAGCGTGCCGGTCAACCTGCTGATCCCCATTCCCGGAACCCCTCTTGCCAATACGCCTGCCCTCGATCCGCTTGCATTTGTTCGCACGATTGCCTTAGCGCGCATCATGATGCCCCGATCGATGGTACGGCTTTCCGCCGGGCGCTCCGCTATGACCGACGAAATGCAAGCGCTTTGCTTTTTTGCGGGCGCGAATTCGATCTTTCTTGGGGACACGCTTCTGACCGCCGCAAATCCTTCCGAGAGCAAGGATGCTCTTTTGTTCTCAAGACTTGGCCTGTCCCCAATGGCGGCGGAGGTCCCATTGGACCATGCAGCAGCCATATGAAATTCTGCTGTCGGAATTGCAGGATCGAGGGCGGCTGAGAAGTCTTGCCCTGCCCGCCGGCCACGACTTCTCCTCGAATGACTATCTGGGTCTTGCGAACTCCATCGAGTTGAAGGACGCCGTGCATTCGGCATTGGAGGGCGGCGTGCCCGTTGGGGCCGGCGCTTCCAGGCTTCTGCGCGGGGACCATCCGGAGCATGAGATGCTGGAGGAGGAGGCCGCAGCTTTTTTCGGTTCCCAAAGCGCCATCTATTTCAGCAGCGGATTTTCGGCGAACTATGCGCTGTTCGCGGCCCTGCCGCAAAAGGGTGACCTCGTTGTGTACGACGCCCTCATCCATGCCAGCGCCCATGATGGCTTGAGGGCTGGACGGGCAGTGCGCGTCGAGGCCGCGCACAACGACGCAAATTCTTTCGAAGAGAAGATCAGGACATGGCGCAAGGCGGGCGGTAAAGGCCGGTCCTGGCTCGCTGTTGAAAGCCTTTACAGCATGGACGGCGACCGCGCGCCTCTGGATGACCTTGCTGAGATCGCAGGGCGGCATGACGGCATCATCGTTATCGATGAGGCCCACGCAACCGGGGTTTTCGGTCGGGACGGCATCGGCTTAGGCGCTGCTTTGGAAGGCGGCCCGGATGTGATCTTCCTTCACACTTGCGGGAAGGCTCTCGGCTGTGCAGGCGCCCTTCTTTGTGGGCCACGCATATTCCGCGAATTCATAATCAACTATTCCCGGCCTTTCATTTTTTCGACGGCACCTTCCCCCCTGATTGCTGCAGCTGTCCGAGCAGCGCTTCGGGTCTGCAAACAGCGGCCCGAGCTCCGTGAACGCCTTCAGCAGCTGATCGAGCGCGCGAACACCTTGCTCGAAGCTCGCTGTGGGGTGAAGCCCAGCAACTCGCAAATAATCCCCGTCATTACCGGCGCCGATAAAAGAGCAACCGCGCTAGCCGCCGCGATGCGCGCTCACGGCTACGATATCCGCGCGATAAGGCCACCGACCGTACCGGAGGGCACTGCAAGGCTGCGGATCGCCCTCACACTGAATACGAGTGAAGAAATCGTGGACAGCATGATTGAGACGCTTCGCTTCGAGCTTGAGCGGCTGGGCCTTTAGAATGCGGTTCATTGTTGCTGGGACGGATACAGGCGTAGGGAAGACCGTCTTCAGCGCCGCGCTGACCCGAGCGCTCAATGCGAATTACTGGAAGCCAATTCAAGCTGGTCTTGAAGGGGAAACAGACAGCGAAACTGTGCGGCGCTTATCGCGCCTTTCTCGCGAGCGCATCATCCCCGAAGCATATAAATTACGGCTGCCTGCCTCACCTCACATATCTGCAGCGCGGGAAGGGACATTGATCGAGGCACATCGGCTGGCAATTCCGGCGCGCTCGGGCCCTCTCGTAATCGAGGGGGCAGGCGGATTGCTCGTCCCTCTTTCTCCGAATCTACTCCAAATCGACCTGTTCTCGTCGTGGGGACTGCCACTAATTGTCTGCGCCCGCACCGCATTGGGCACCATCAACCATACGCTCCTTTCTCTTGAAGCGCTGGCGGCCCGTTCACTGAAGGTACACGGGGTTGTTTTTATTGGAGAGCCAGACGCGGAGGCCGAAAGCGCCATTGTTTCGTCCGGAAAGGTAAAACGGCTTGGGGGCTTGCCATTTCTTGATCCGCTCGATGCAAGCCGGCTTGCCGAAGCGTTTCGCATAAACTTTCGTTTAAGCGACTTTCCGGGGAGTTCATCGCAGTGAACGCGGGACAACGATCCCCCATCTGGCATCCATTCACGCAGCACGCCCTTCAGCCTGAAATGACAAAGATCGCAAGGGCGGAAGGTGCGTGGCTCGAGGCTGCGGACGGCGCTCGCATCTTTGACGGAATCTCATCCTGGTGGGTTATCACGCACGGACACAGCCACCCGCGCATCGTAAGTGCAATACAGAAGCAGGCCGGCCTGCTAGACCAGGTGATTTTCGCGGGTTTCACGCATGAGCCTGCCGAAGAGGTGGCGCGGCGATTGATTGCAATTGTGCCCCGCGGACTTGCGCACGTCTTCTTTTCCGATAGCGGCTCCACATCCGTCGAGGTAGCGCTGAAGATGGCGCTTGGCTATTTCCGGAACCGGGGTGATCCGCGCGCTCGCATTGCCGCGCTGGAGCACGGCTATCATGGCGACACCATCGGCACGATGTCCGTGGGCGCGCGAGGCGTCTTCAATGCCGCATACGAGCCGCTGCTTTTCGAGGTTGAGCGCATTCCCTTTCCGGAGACAGGCTCGGAGCAGGTTACCCTAGACAGCTTTGAGGCGGTCTGCCGGCGAGAAGCCCCCGCGGCGCTTATCGTCGAGCCATTGATTCTCGGCGCTGGAGGCATGCTGACCTACGCTCCTTTCGTCCTTCGCGAGTTGAAGCGTATTTGCGAGGCCTTCGGGGTTCTGTTCATCGCGGACGAGGTGATGACCGGCTTCGGCCGGACCGGCACCCTCTTCGCTTGCGAGCAGGCCCGGGTTGCTCCCGACATTCTTTGTCTTGCCAAGGGGCTGACCGGAGGCTCCATTCCGCTTGCTGTCACTCTCTGCAAGGCAGAAATTTTCGAGGCACATTATTCGCCCGACCGGGCGCGCATGTTTTTCCACTCAAGCTCCTATACCGCCAACCCGATTGCGTGCGCCGCCGCGGCCGCCAATCTGGAAATTTGGGCCAGTGAACCGGTTCCGGAGCGCCTTGCTTTCTTGGCCGCGAACCAAGCGGCGCGTATCGCGGACTTCCGCGATGAGAAGCGTTTTTCTAACGTCAGGCAGGCCGGCACTATAACGGCGCTGGACCTCAACGTAGACGGTGCAGGCTATCTGGCAGGCGTTGGCCCCAGACTTTACAGCTTCTTCGCCGAAAGGGGTTTCCTTCTGCGGCCGCTGGGAAACACGATCTACGTCATGCCGCCCTATTGCACGACGCAAAGGGAACTTGACTCACTCTATGCCGCGATCGCGGAAGCTGCCACGGCGGTCAAACCTTAGATCCCGCAAAATCCGATCGGCAGTACGTCAATTGCAACCTTGGTGCAGATTGCGAAGTAGAGGTCAGCTGTGATTTGTTGCGGCGCGACTAACCGGCCTTTGGCGCGTCCCCATTGGCCGCGCGCGGCCTAGAAATCAGGCTCCTCGGGAGGGAGAGATGAAATATCTTTGGCTACTCATTCCGTGCATTGCCGCCCTTATCGTGCCCTTTTACAACACCGTTGATCCGAAGCTCTTCGGCGTTCCATTCTTCTTTTGGTTTCAGCTCGCGCTCATTCCCATTTCGTCGATCTTCATTCTATTCGCCCACTTCGGAGACAAACGATGATCGACAACCTCAATGTGACGGCGACCATCGTTTTCGTCGCCTTCTTCGCGCTCGTAACCATTATGGGTTTCGTCGCTGCCAACTGGAAGCGGGGCAATCTGGACGAGCTGCATGAGTGGGGATTGGGCGGCCGCAGGTTCGGCTCGATCATCAGCTGGTTTCTGATCGGTGGCGATCTTTACACGGCTTACACCGTCATTGCCGTACCGGCGCTTGTTTATGCGGTCGGCGCGTTCGGCTTCTTTGCCGTCCCCTACACCATCCTCATCTATCCGCTTCTCTACTTAGCCTTCCCGAGGCTTTGGTCGGTGACGCATAAGCGCGGCTATATTACAGGCGCCGACTTCGTCCTCGGCCGCTATGGCAACCGCTGGCTTGAACTTGCAATCGCCTTGACGGGCATTCTCGCCACCATGCCCTATATCGCGCTGCAGCTCGTCGGCATCGAGAAGGTCATCGGTGCGCTCGGCTTCCAAGGCGAAGGCTTGATGTCGCATTTCCCGCTAACCATCGCTTTCGTCATACTCGCCGTCTACACTTACCGCAGCGGCCTGCGGGCGCCGGCAATGATAGCGTTCGTGAAGGACACGATGATTTATATTTTTGTCATCGCGGCCATCATAGTCATTCCGGCAAAGCTTGGCGGCTACGGAGCTATCTTCGATGCAGCTGCGCAAGTCTACGCCAAAAAAGGCGGCGCCACCGGCCTCACGCTGCAGCCGCAGCAAGTGATGCCCTATATCACTCTTGCGATAGGATCAGCGCTGGCGCTGTTCATCTACCCGCATTCGATGACCGGGATCCTTTCGGCGTCGAGCTCCCAGGCGATCAAGCGCAACGCGATCGCGCTGCCCGCGTATTCTTTGGTGCTTGGGCTGATCGGGCTTCTTGGACTTATGGGGCATGCTGCGGGCATAGAGGTGAAGAATCCCCAGGATGTGGTGCCGCAACTCTTTCTGAAGATGTTTCCGGACTGGTTTGCAGGCTTCTGCTTCGCGGCGATCGCAATCGGCGCTCTTGTGCCGGCGGCGGTAATGTCCATTGGCGCAGCCAACACCTTCACGCGCAATGTCTGGAAGCCGTTCATTCACCCAGGCATGACCCCGGCCGAGGAGTCATTCGTAGCCAAGCTTGTTTCGCTGGCGGTGAAGGTTGGAGCGCTTCTCGTCATTCTGTTCATTCCAACCAAGTTCGCGATCGACTTCCAGCTCCTCGGCGGAGTGTGGATGAGCCAATGCTTCCCAGCCATCATCTTTGGCTTGTTCACTCGCTGGTTCAGCGGCTGGGCGCTTCTCGCCGGCTGGGCGGTTGGCATGGTGCTTGGCACTTACCTTTCCTGGGGTGCGACGGCTTGGGTGCCGACTCACGCTGTGTTCGACTGGTTCACAGCCTATAACGGCCTCACCGCCATTTGTGTGAATGTGATTATCGCCACGCTCTTGTCCATTCCATTGCGGTCAACCGCCCCGGATGAGACTTCTCCGGCCGATTATGAAGGAGGAAGGGCCGTCCCCGCATGATGCATTTGGCTTCGGAGGCAGCTAGATTGTCTGCCTCCGAACTAATGCCGCAAAGTTCGCTGCATATACCGGAAATAGAAACATACTGGGAGGGAAGAGAATGACACGTTTATCCGCATTAGCGATCGCGCTTGTTTTCGCGATTTTTGCCACCGTCTGGCACACGCAATACGCCGCTGGCCAAGCCGATAAGGGATGGATCACCTTATTCGACGGCAAAAATCTAGACCAATGGAACACTACCGGTGACGCAAACTGGAAGGTTGCTGACGGTTCTGTTGTTGCAGAAAAAGGTAATGGATTTTTGGTTTCGAAAGCCTCCTACACAGACTTCCAGATCAGGGCCGAGTTCTGGGTGGACGACGAAGCGAACAGCGGCATCTTCATCCGCTGCCAGGACGACAAGAAGTTGGGTTCAAAGGAATGCTACGAAGTAAACATTTTCGACAAGCGGCCTGCGCCTGAATACGGGACAGGAGCAATTGTCGATGTTGCAAAAGTCGACCCGATGCCTAAGGCCGGCGGCAAATGGAATACGTACGAGATTACGGCGAAAGGCGGCCATCTCGTCGTCGTGCTGAATGGGGTGAAGACTGCGGATGTCGAAAACGGCCAGCACAAGAGCGGGTTCATCGGTTTACAGCACGGGCTCGCCGCCGATAAGACCGATAAGGGCGTCGTCAAATTCCGGAAAGTTGAAATCAAACCGCTGTAAGAGTGCCGCTAAAGAGTCGCCTCTCACCCCAGCCCCTCCCCAAGGGAGGGAGTTTCCGGGGTACTGTGCGTGGTTCAGCAAAAGAAAAGACACGAGGCTGGCGGACGCGATCAAGCGAGCGCTCTTCCGGAGCTTCTAAAATCGAGAGGTGAGCAACCAACTTACAGAAATCTGATTAGACTGGCTGTCTGCAAAAGGGCGGGAGCATGGTGCCATTCCGCCAAAGTAATCATGGGGCTAGCCGCTCAAGCAGTTGCCCGAGGTCGTTAACGGCGAGATCTGCGCCATTGTTAAGAAGTTCCTTGCCATCACCCTGCCGGGCGACACCGATGACAAGTCCGAAGTGCCCATTGGAGCCTGCTTCGACCCCGGCGATAGCATCCTCGATGACGATTGCCCGCGACGGCTTAACACCAAGCAGCCTCGCCGCCATCAGATAGGTGTCGGGAGCCGGTTTCCCGGCTAAATGCTCTCCATCGATAGTATTTCCGTCGACCTGGGCATCGAAACATGCATCCAGGCGGGCGGCTTTTAAAACAGCCGTGCAGTTATGGCTTGAGCTGACGACTGCAATTTCAAAGCGTCGCTCGCGCAACTCTTCAATGAGCTTCACGCTGCCCGGGTAAGGATGTACGCCTCCTTCTTGAATGATCTTGTCAAACAGGATGTTTTTGCGGTTCCCTAGACCGGCCACCGTTTCCGCATCGGGGGGATCATCCAGGCTTCCCTCCGGGAGTTGGATACCGCGTGATTTGAGAAAGTCGCGGACACCATCGAAGCGGGGTTTGCCGTCGACGTAAAGGCGGTAATCGGTAGTGAGATCGAAAGGACGAAATGCTTCGCCTCTCTCCTCCGCTCGCTTTCGAAGAAATTCATCGAACATCTGCTTCCAACACCTTGCATGCACGGAGGCGGTGTCGGTGATGACGCCATCAAGGTCCAACAGGACTGCGTCGAACTGTTCACGTCTGATATCCTGTCTGATGGGTTGTCCCATGATTGCTCTCCAGTAACCGCTAGGCGAAGTAGGCCCTATTTGCCGAGCGAACATTTGCTCCGGTCGAGGGAGCCAGAGTCACGGTATGATGCCGGCGGCAAAATCTTCGTATTTTCGGGTCCTTTGATCGGCGCCGTCGTTTGTGTTTGCAGCGAGAGGCACGTTCCAACTCCGGATGGCAGGCACATGGCGGTAATAACCAAGAATGCAGACCGTGCCGGTATCGAGCAGAAAATGCTGACCATATTCGACGGGAAGGCCGATCCATCGGGATGCCAGCACCCGCAGCACATGCCCATGCGCGAACACCGCAACATTTCCATTCGCTGCCCGCGCACGGGCAATTACCCGATCAACTCGCCTGCCAACCTCTTCCGGCGCTTCCCCCCCAGGGCAGCCATCACGGAAAAGCATCCAGTCTGGCGTCACACTCATAATTTGCGCCAGCGTGAGCCCTTCACAGTCTCCGTAGTTCCACTCCATCAAATCCGGGTCCACGACGGCATTAGCCCCAAGTCCTGCCAGCTCGCAGGTCGAGTGCGCACGCTGCATGGGGCTTACGAGAACCAGTGCGAAGGTTTCCTTGGCAAGAACGGGCCCCAGTTCCTGGGCGAGGCGCCGCCCTCTGGCCGTCAATGGGATGTCAGTCACACTCGTATGCTGGCCACTTAGGCTCCATGCGGTCTCACCATGCCTGATCGCGAATATGTTCATGCTTACGCGCCACTCGCTTCAGAGATTATCCAACTCTGTCGAACTCACCCCTGCAGAAGCTGCTTCGCGCCCCCAAGTCCAGCCGGCAATCTCGGGCATGTCGTCGCCGTAGCGGCAAATATATTCCTTGTGCTCCATCAGCTTGTCGTGGATCGCCTGTTTGGCGTACCCTGCGGTCGCGGAGAGCTTCGGAACCCATTTGATCACGTCGCCCACCAAATGGAAGCGGTCGAGATCGTTCCGCACGCACATGTCGAATGGCGTTGTTGTGGTTCCCTCCTCTTTATATCCTCGTACATGAATATTGTCGTGACCCTTCCGGCGATAGGTTAGCCTGTGAATGAGCCATGGATAGCCATGAAAGGCGAAGATAATGGGTTTGTCTGTGGTGAAGATTGCATCGAAATCCCGGTCAGGCAGTCCGTTCGGATGCTCGCTCTCCGGCTGTAGTTTCATCAGATTGACGATGTTCACGACGCGAACTTTGATTTGGGGCGCGTAGCGGCGCAGGAGGTCGACGGCGGCGAGCGTTTCAAGCGTGGGCACGTCACCGCAGCAAGCCATTACCACGTCCGGCTCGCCGTCCCGGTCATTGCTGGCCCATTCCCAAATCCCAAGTCCGGCATCGCAATGCTTGGTCGCCTCATCCATGGTCAACCATTGCGGCGCCGGTTGCTTGCCGGCAACGACGACATTGACATGATTGCGGCTGCGCAGGCAGTGGTCGGTCACTGAAAGCAAACAGTTGGCGTCCGGCGGGAGATAAACTCGAATGACTTCCGCCTTCTTGTTGACCACATGGTCTATGAAGCCAGGATCCTGGTGACTGAACCCATTGTGATCCTGGCGCCAGACGTGGCTCGATAACAAATAATTCAGTGACCCAATGGGCCGCCGCCAAGGAATATGGTTACACACCTTCAACCACTTGGCGTATTGGTTGAACATCGCGTCGATGATGTGAATGAACGCCTCGTAACACGAAAAGAAGCCGTGCCGTCCGGTTAACAGATAGCCCTCAAGCCAACCCTGGCACTGATGTTCGCTCAGCATTTCCATGACACGCCCATCAGGGGCGAGGTGGTCATCATAAGGGTACGTGTCCGCATCCCAGGCGCGGTTGGTCACCTCAAGTATATCCTGCCACCGATTGGAGTTATTCTCGTCTGGGCTGAATGTTCGGAAGTTGCGCGAGTCCATGTTCATTTTCATGACGTCGCGAAGAAACCGGCCCATAACACGGGTGGCCTCGGCTGTGGCTGCACCAGGTTCTTGAACCTTGACAGCGTATTCTCGAAAATCCGGAAGGCATAGGTCGCGAAGCAGGAGGCCCCCGTTTGTGTGTGGATTCGCGCTCATTCGGCGTTCGCCGCGCGGCGGAAGTTCCGCCAGTTCCGGCTTGAGCCTGCCACCGCGGTCGAACAGTTCATCCGGCCGGTAGCTCTTCATCCAACCTTCGAGTATGCGCACATGCTCTGGATTGCTGTGCATCTCGCCCATGGGTACTTGATGCGAGCGCCAATAATCCTCCGTGCGTTTGCCATCAATCTCTTTCGGGCAAGTCCAGCCTTTTGGGCTCCGCAGCACGATCATGGGCCAGCGAGGGCGTTTGCGAACCCCGTTACGCCCCTCCATTTTGATGCGCTGAATTTCGGCGAGCACTTTATCGAGCGTCTCCGCCATCAGCTCGTGCATTTTTTCTGGATCGCGCCCTTCGACGAAATAGGGGGTGTAGCCATACCCCCGAAGGAGCTGATCGAGTTCTTCATGGCTAATCCTTGCCAGGACTGTCGGATTGGCGATTTTGTACCCGTTCAGATGCAGGATCGGCAGAACCGTGCCATCCCTAGCCGGGTTCAGGAATTTGTTCGAATGCCAGCTGGTCGCCAGTGGTCCCGTTTCCGACTCACCGTCGCCAACAACACAGGCCACGATCAGATCAGGGTTGTCGAATGCAGCCCCGTAGGCATGCGAAAGCGAGTAGCCTAATTCGCCCCCCTCATGGATCGAGCCGGGCGTCTCTGGGGCCACATGGCTTGGAATACCGCCGGGGAACGAGAACTGCTTGAACAGGCGCTTCATGCCCGCTTCGTCAGTGGAAATATTCGGATAGACTTCGCTGTAAGTGCCTTCGAGATAGGCGTTAGCAACGATGCCCGGACCACCATGTCCCGGACCCGTGATATAGATCATGTTGAGGTCATGTTTCTTTATGATCCGGTTCAGGTGGACATAGATGAAGTTCAGCCCTGGTGTTGTTCCCCAATGGCCGAGCAGGCGCGGCTTGATGTGGTCCTTCGATAGCGGCTCTTTGAGCAACGGGTTGTCATAGAGGTAGATCTGGCCAACCGAGAGGTAGTTGGCGGCCCGCCAATATGCGTCGATCAGTGACCGCTCTTTGTCCGACAATACGCTTGCCATTTTCGTCTCCACTCTCCGGTTTTCAAGCCGGGCATCCAGTCTGCTATGCAGTCCGAACTATAGCCTCGTCACCCCGTTGGCGGTGGTCGAAGCCTACCTCATCGTTCTGAATCGGTACCTCGATCACCGTGCTTGCTCTCAATTTGCGGAAGGTCCCTGCGACGCGTATGTCCATCTCTTCGCCGATGACCAGTGCCGCGCTCACCGTCCTCTCATCGATCCGGATCGACACAACACGCCCTTTCCAGCAGACGCGGAATGAGAGGCTGCGCCATTGTGGGGGTAGGTTCGGGTCAATCTCCAGTGTGTCACCCACGAGATTGACCCCGCCAAATCCAAGCACGACCGTTTGCCATATCCCGCCAAGCCCCGCTAGGCGCACACCGCCTGCGCTGCTCGGGTCGGGATCAAGGTCGAGAGTTGCGGTCTTGCGAAGATAACGTATCGCCGTCTCAGCATCGCCCACGCGCGCCGCAACCATTGCATGCATCGAAGTGCTAAGCGAACTGCCATGAGCGCATTTCGGCTCGTAATAGCGGAAATTCTTCTCGGCCAGTGCGCCCGGAAACTCCTCCGGGAGGAGAGCAATAAGGGCCACGACGTCGGCCTGTTTCACCACTTGCCCACGCTGTGTACGCTGACGTGTGATCGCCACATCAATCGGCACTTTGATGCCGGCATAGGCAGAGAGGTCGAGAGGTTCCAGCTTATTGAAGCCTGCAAACTGCTCATAAATGCCGGTGGCAGGATCGAGGCCCGTTACAATACGGGCCGCCGCATCGCGCCAGTCCGTGACCTCGTCTTCTTCAATTGCTAGCCCTTTCCGCAACGCAGCAGCATGCTGGGGCCACCGAGCCTCCAACAGCTCTAAAGCCTCTAGCGCGCGGGCTACGTTCCAGCGCGCCATCACATTCGTGAACGCGTTGTCGTCTACATCCTCGTGGTATTCGTCAGGCCCGATCACATGGCGGATGTGCCTCTTTCCATCGGCCTCGGGGACGGCACGCGACGCCCAGAACCGGGCTGTCTCCAGGAGCATTTCAGCTCCCGCACGAAGAAAGAACTCATCATCCCCGCTAGCGCGCCAGTATTTCCACACCGCGTATGCGATGTCGGCACTGACGTGGTGCTCCATCTTACCGGTCAGGATCTCGACGGTCGTGCCATCATCTCCAACCACATGATCGGGCGTCGTCTCCTCCCCGGTGTCAGCTGATTCCCAGGCATATAGAGCTCCCTTGTAGCCTGCAGCTGCTGCCTTTGCGCGGGCGGCCGTCAATGTGTGAAAGCGATACATGAGAAGGGCGCGTGCCGCCTCCGGCCACACCGCGATGTAGAAGGGGAGCATGTAAATTTCTGTGTCCCAGAAGACGTGCCCGAAATAAGCGTCGCCAGTCAGGCCGCGGGCGCCTATAGAGACGTGCTCATCCTCGGGATTGGCGGCGCTAGTCAGATGGTAGACAGCAAAGCGCAGCGCCTTCTGCATTACGTCGTCACCCTCGATAACAATGTCGCTCGCGGTCCAGCGCGCATTCCACGCGGCCTCGTGTGACTTCAGAACAGCTCGCCAGCCCAGCACACGGCTGCGTTCCAATGCTGCGGCGGCATCCGGAGCGGGATCGTCCTCCCGGCTGCCGGCGCGTGCGACAGAAACGAAGCGCTCAAATTCAGCCACCTGCCCGGCTATGGAGCGCCAGCTCCAAACCCAGATGAGTGGAAACGGGCGCTCGGGTTCCAGTAGTTTGCCGCCCAACCGCAAGGCCGCGGCGCCAGCCATCGCCACACCTTTGCCAGTGCCCTCAGTGCGCCAGGCACCAAGGTCCCGCTCAAGCCGTGTGGGCTTCACGTCGAGGCTCGCTGGCGCGAAAGTTGCCTCCAACTTCACATCTACGCCATCGCGGTCAATCTCAGCCCGAAACAGCTGCAGCCCCGCCGCGCGATCGGCGAGCGAGAGCAGGGTCAACGCGCGCCCGGAAGTAGTAACGCCAGAGGGGGTGCGATGTGTCCATGCCGGCAAAAGAAGGCCACGGCGAAGGTCGAGCGTGCGTGTGCCCGTAATCATGTGGCCCTCGTGGGCCAGCAGCGGCTCGCCGTTCAGGGTGATGAGTATGCGCGACCAGTCGGCGACCGGCGCCAGAGCAGGTACCTGGGGCTCAGTGTTAGGAATATCAAAGAGGCCCGCAACATAGCAGCGCGGCCAGGATCGCCATCTCACGCAACCTAACCAGCTCAGCCAGGATGGACCCCGGCCCCCCGAAAGCGCGGCCCGCATCCCGAGGAAGCCATTGCCAAAGGCAAGCCGCGACTCGACTTGGCTTTCTGTCAAGATGTTATAGCCTTCGTGGCTGATAACCCAGCCCCGGTTTGGTGTCTCTTTAAGCGCCTCACGCACGAAACAGTCTCCGAACACCTGAGTGGGCAGTGCCCCTGCGGCGCAGCGCCGCCTTGGCGGGAAGCTATGATGCAGTCCTAAGCGATCCGCGCCAAAAACATCAGTAAGTTTATGCGACAGAGGAGGCCGTTGTTTTGATATACATCAAAGCAGAACTAGAATTTTTGGCTAGCTTTGGAAATGACAATGCTATTGTTTGCTTTGTCTAGTCTAAGCTTAGTTTTAGTTCTACGCATAGAACCACTATAGCAAAGTTTAAGAATTCAAATTTATATTTTATAATGGCCCATGTACACAGTGGTTGGTCGGCGTTGCCGCAGAAAATGAGGAGTTAATTCTAGATGAGGCGCAGGCAAATGAGTGAAAGTGCATCAATCCTACCGGGCGCGGATATGTTCGGGAACGTCTGTGCTGCTGCGAATAGCGACGCTTGATTTCCGGAGTAACGCGCCGTGGGAACAGCTATTGCAGTCGTCAATTCCGGATCAACCAGTTTGAAGTTCGCAGTCTACGGTAGCGGCAACCACCAATTGGAGGTGCTTTGCCGCGGCGTAGTCGACGGCATGAAGACGACCCCTCACTTCGTGATGAAGGATAAGGAGGGAAAGCCATTGGGAACCCATGAGTGGGGCGAGGGTCAGGCAATTGAGCATGGCAAAGCGCTGGCATTCGCGGTCGAACGGTTCGAGAAGCACATGCCAATGGTGAAGATCGCGGCAGCCGGGCATCGCGTGGTGCTCGGAGGCCAGCGCTTTCACGGTCCGGTCCTCATAGAGGGTGATGTACTCGACTATCTCGAGTCACTTGCAGCGATGGAGCCTACGCATCAGCCTTATAACGTAGCTGCAGCACGCGAGATTGCGCACAGTTTTCCGGAGTTGCCGCAGGTAGCATGTTTCGACACGTCATTTCACCGGACCATGCCCGAAATCGCCCAGGTCTACGCCTTGTCGCCAGAACTGCGTGACGCTGGCATCCACCACTGGGGATTCCACGGGCTCTCATACGAATATATCAGTAAGCAGATCTTAAAATATGCTCCCGGCGCGAGACGCGTGATCGTTGCACATCTGGGTGGCGGCGCAAGCATGTGCGCCATGCTTGATGGAAAGAGCGTCGAGACCACAATGGGTTTCGGTGCCATGTCGGGACTACCTATGGGGACTAGGTCCGGAGATGTTCCACTCGATGCTCTCTTCTATTTGTTGCGGAGCAAACGCTACGATCCAGCCGGGCTCGAAACTATCCTCTCTCAAAAGTCAGGGCTGCTTGGCCTTTCCGAGACTAGCAGTGACATGCGTGAAATTGAAAGCAGTGCCGATCCCAGGGCAAAGCTCGCCTTCGATTACTTCGTGTACAGCATCGTAAAGTATGCCGGCGCCTACACCTCTGTTCTGGGAGGCCTGGACGCGATCGTTTTCACGGCTGGCATCGGCGAAAATTCAGCGGAAGTACGGGCTGCCGTCTGCACGAAACTTGGCTGGCTTGGCGTGTCAGTCGACCCAGCGGCGAACAAAAAACATGGGCCGCTCATCTCGACCAAGGACAGCGAAGTTTCCGTGTGGGTCATTCCGACGGACGAGGAGCTGATCGCGATGCACACCCAGGCGCTGACTGCGCCCAAACAAGGTTTTCTGAAGGAGCGGTATTATGCTGGCTAAATTCCCCGGCTTTCTTTCCAAAAAGGGCAAAGGCGCTCCCACGAAACGGCTAGGGCCAAACTGCAAGTGGGCATTCCCGCCACCAGCTGCCTGCACAATAATGGTGGCTTCTTGTCTCGTCCTCGGCACCATTGCTGATCGCAGTTCGATCCGCGGCCTTCTGGTCCCGGCCGCTCATGCCCAATCCAAGTTCGAAGAAGACGTTCAGAAGTTTAAAGGAGACGTCCAAAAATTTCAGCAAGACGTCCAGCAGAAGTTTAAACCGCTGATTGACAAGCTGCGTGGCGTCGACCTGCCGGAGGGAATTGCAAAAACCAACGGGAGGATCGAGGCGACAGAGATTGACGTGGCGCCCAAATATGCCGGACGGCTGGAAAGTGTGTTGGTCGATGAGGGCGATGAGGTCAAAGCCGGACAGGTCGTCGCCATCATTAAGTCCCCGGAATATGAAGCCCAACTCCGGACTGCGCAGGCGAACGTGCTGGTCGCCAAAAGTACATTAGCCTCAGCTGAGGCAACGGTAGAGCAGCGCAGAGCCGATAAGGTCTACGCGCAGAATGACCTGGAACGCGGCAAGCCGCTTGTACAGCAGGGATGGCTTACGAAACAGGCCTTCGATCAGCGCGTCGATAAAGCTGATGCGGCGCAGGCCGCTCTTGAGGCTGCGGAAAAGCAGCGTGACGCGGCTAGGTCCCTTGTCATATCCACTGAGGCCCAGGCGGACCAGATTAGCTCGATCATAGCGGATCTTACGCTCCTGTCGCCGCGCGATGGGAGGGTTCAATACCGGATCCATCGCTCCGGGGAGGTCGTTAACGCCGGAACGCGAATCCTCCAGATCCTCGATCTGAACGACGTCTACATGACGATATACCTGCCCTCCGCGCAAGCCGGACGCCTCCAATTAGGGGACGAGGCTCGGATGATCCTCGATCCATACCCGGACCTGGTCATCCCGGCGAATGTGAGCTTTGTCGCCACTGAAGCGCAGTTTACGCCCAAACCCGTCGAAACGGCCCAGGAGCGGGAGAAGCTGATTTTTCGAATCAAGCTTCAAGTCGATCCCAAAGTGCTGAGCAAATATCATGCCGCAGTGAAGACCGGAATTCGCGGCATGGGCTTCGTCCGGACAAACCCCGCCGCTTCGTGGCCGGAAAACCTTGCGGTGAAACTTCCCGAAGGGCCGCAAGTTCAAAGCGGTCAAATCTCGCGACCGGACGCTTACGCAGATCAAGCTAGCAATAAGGCTGGAGAAGATCGAAGCAAGCAGCAAAAAGTTGAAAGCGGCCAAATCCCTCAACTGGCATCTGACGCAGGCCAACGCCGCAAAGAGGCTAAAGAAGATCAAAACAAGCAGCAAACTCTGACCGTCAAACGTCAAAAACGGAGCTCGCGGTCTCATCGCCGGAAAACCTTGCAGTGAAGCATCGCAATGGCGGATAATTTCGTAGCCAGGATCGAGCGCGTTTCCCATCGTTATGGGAAGACGGTCGCGCTGGATAGCGTCACGCTGGAAATCCCGGCCGGCGAGATGATCGGAATGATTGGGCCGGACGCCGCCGGCAAGTCAACCTTGCTCGGGCTCATTGCCGGGGTTCGGATCATCCAAGAAGGCCAGGTCACTGTTCTTGGCGGCAATATGGCCAACCAGGCATTCCGCAACGCGCAAATTGGCCGTATTGCGTACATGCCACAAGGACTTGGCAAAAATCTTTATCCCACGCTCAGCGTCTTTGAAAATATGGACTTCCACGGGAGGCTGTTCGGCCTATCGCATGTACAACGCCAGCGCCATATGGATGAGCTGCTCAAAGCAACGAGCCTCGATCCCTTCATGGACCGTCCGGCAGGCAAGCTTTCCGGCGGCATGAAACAAAAGCTCAGCCTGTGCTGCGCCCTGATCCATGATCCTGACCTCCTCATTCTTGACGAGCCCACCACAGGTGTCGATCCGCTTTCCCGCAGGCAATTCTGGGAACTGATCGGCAACATGCGTTCCCGGCGTCCAGGCATGAGCGTCATCGTCGCGACCGCCTACATGGACGAGGCCCAACAGTTTGCATGGACCTGCGCCATGTTTGGCGGCAAGGTTATTGCGGCCGGAAAAACTTCGGAAATCTTACAAAAGACAGGGGAGAAAACCCTTGAGGCGGCCTTCATTGACCTGCTGCCGGAAGAGAAGCGTGCTGAACACAAGCCGGTCGTGGTGCGGCCGCGGACCTCCGGCGACCCCGGCCCGCCTGTCATCGAGGCCGACGGCCTTACCCAACGGTTCGGCAAATTCACAGCGGTCGACCATGTGAGCTTCCGGATTTATCGCGGCGAGATCTTCGGCTTCCTTGGCTCGAACGGCTGCGGCAAGTCCACCACAATGAAAATGCTGACAGGACTTCTGCCCCCGACAGAAGGGACATCAAAGCTGTTCGGCAAGCCTATGGAGGCGGACGACATGCAGGCGCGCCTAAATGTCGGCTACATGACGCAGGCGTTCTCACTTTATGAGGAACTTACGGTCCGGCAAAATCTTGAGCTTCACGCGCATCTCTATCATCTGCCCGCGAACCAGAAAGAAGGCCGGATCAAGGAGCTGCTTGAGCAATATCACTTGGAGGATGTCGCCGATGAGCGTCCGCAGAGTTTGCCGCTTGGCGTAAAACAGCGGCTCCAGCTAGCCGTGGCCGTTTTGCATCATCCGTCCATGCTCATTCTCGATGAGCCAACCTCAGGGGTGGACCCGGTTGAACGGGACGAGTTTTGGCGCACGCTAATCCATCTATCGCGTGACGAAGGCGTCACGATATTCATCTCGACCCATTTCATGAATGAGGCGGAGCGCTGTGACCGCATCTCCTTGATGAACGCCGGCAAAGTATTGGCAGACGGGCCCCCGGCCGAGCTAGTGTGCAAGCGGGGGTGTGCTACTCTGGAAGACGCCTTCATTTCCTATCTGGCAGAAGCGACCGGGATAAAGCTCGAAGATAAGCCTCCCGCACCCGCGCAAGAAGCCCCCGAGGCCTCAGCGGCAGCGCCGAAGGCCGGCACGCGGCGCTTCGATTTGGGCCGCCTATGGGCTTATGCTCGGCGAGAGACGATGGAGCTGCTTCGCGATCCTATTCGCATGAGCTTTGCCGCTCTTGCGCCTTTGATTGTCATGATCGCTTGCGGCTACGGCATCTCGCTTGATGTTGAGCATTTGCGTTTTGGCGTTTTCGACCAGGATCAAACGAAGGAGAGCCGGGATGTGGTTGACTCGTTTACATCGACCCCGCGATGGTTCAAGGAAATACCCCCGCCAATCAGCTCCGGCGAGGAGCTGGAGCGCAGGTTCCGCAGCAATAATATCGAGATAGCCGTAGAGATCCCGCCAAAGTACGGCCGCGACCTTGCGGCGGGCCGCACGCCGGAGATTGGGGTGTGGATCGACGGTAGCATGCCTTTCCATGGCGAAACAATGAGGCGCTATGTCATGACTCTTGCGGCCACAGGTCTCGCCCCGCCGGAGGCAGCGGAGAGATATCTTGATCCGCAGCAGGCAGTGCAAATTGGAAACGTTGCAAACAATATCAATTTCGAGACCCGCCTACGCTACAATCAGTCGTTTGAGAGCATCGTTGCTGAAGTGCCAAACGTCGTCATGCTCGTGCTGATATTGATCCCCGCGGTCCTGGCGACCATCGGTGTGGTCCGTGAAAAGGAGACCGGCTCGATCGCCAATTTCTATTCGACGCCGATCACAAGGTTCGAGTTCCTGTTCGGCAAGCAGCTGCCCTACATTGCGGTGTCTATGATTAGTTTCGTGCTATTGCTTTTGATCTGTGTGTTCCTGTTCCATGTGCCGGTCAAGGGATCCTTGGCCACGCTGATCCTCGGCACCCTGCTTTATGTGGGAGCGGCGACAGGCTTTGGGCAGCTTGTCTCGACCTTCACGAAGACGCAAGTCGCTGCCGTTTTTGCTACTGTCGTGATCTCCATCATTCCGGCCGCGAACTTCTCAGGCGTATTGGTGCCCGTGTCCTCGCTAACGGGTGCCGCGCGATTGGCGGGCTTGGGCTTCCCATCCTCTTGGTATGAGCTGGTTAGCGTCGGCACCTTCACGAAGGGGCTGGGCTTTCAGGACCTTTGGCCCAATCTCCTCGTGCTCGCTGCCTTTTTTATCGGGTTCGGAGTCGCGGCGATCCTGATCCTGCGGAAGCAAGAGGCCTGAATTGCTCGAGAAACCCTCCAGCCCGAAGACAGCGCAAAAGCAGGCCCTTAAAAAGGGGCTGCTCACCCATCTTGGGAATGTCTTCTATTTGACGATTAAAGAGCTTAGAAGTATTCGAGCCGACTACCTGTTGCTGATTCTGGTGGCCTATACCTATACGATCGCCGTCTATACCGTCGCCACCGGCGCCTCGACGAACCCGCAAGATTTGACGGTTGGCGTTGTTGACGAGGACCATTCCAACCTCTCCCGCCAGTTTCTGGACGTACTGAACCGCCCGCCACTGTTCAAGCGCTCCGTTCTCATCAAAGCGAATGAGATCGACCCCATCATGAACGCTGGGAAGATGATTTTCGTGCTCGAAGTACCGGCCCGTTTTGAAGAAGATCTGCTCGCAGGACGGAAGGTTTCCCTGCAACTGAACGTTGACGCGACCGCGATGGCGCCGGCCGGAAATGGCGCTATCTATATACAAACCGTTCTCATGCAGGAAATCGCCAATTACCTGGCAGGTCTTGAAATGCCGCTGCCGGCCCCGGTCAATCTCGTGATTCGCGCCAAGTTCAACCCGCAATTTGATTCGTCCTGGTTCGGGTCAGTTATGCAGGTGGTCAATAATATCACAATGTTGACGGTGATCCTGACTGGCGCTGCTCTCATCCGCGAGCGCGAGCATGGCACGGTCGAGCATCTCCTCGTGATGCCGGTTGTGCCACCAGAGATCATGTGGTCGAAGATCATTGCCAACGGTCTTGTCATTCTTATTGCTACTGACTTGTCACTTCTGTTTGTCGTGCAATGGTGGCTCAGGGTTCCCATTGCGGGCTCAATCGTCTTATTTCTCTTAGGAGCCACGCTCTACACTGTCACCGTTGCAACACTTGGCATCCTACTGGGTACGATCACCAGCACCATGGGACAGTTTGCGCTCCTCGCGGCTCCCACCCTTCTCGTCATACAGATGCTCTCTGGTACCCTCACGCCAATGGAGAGCGAGCCTGTCTGGATGCAGAATCTGATGCGGATCATCTTCCCGACGCCGCACTTCGTCGACTTCTCGCAGTCCGTGCTTTTTCGCGGAGCCGATTTCTCGATCGTCTGGCCTGAGCTTGCCGCCATGGCGGTGATCGGCAGCGTCTACTTCACATTTTCACTCAAGCGTTTCCGCCAGGTTATTTTCGGAGGTTGAAACGGTGAGCATGGCAAAACGCCCTCGAACCACTGGTCATGTGCATTACGTCAAAAAGCGCTCCTGCTCTGTCGCCGGTTTGATGTAAATCAAATGAGTAATTTGTGGACATGATACATTTGCGGCTCGTTCAGTAGCTTCGCTAAGGAGGCCAGTATGACAACCGACGCCTACGCACATCAGTTTTCGAATTGGATGAAAGAGCGCCTCGACGAGATGGATGCGACTTTGACAGAGATCCAAGAGAATGCGGCGGCGGTGCACGCCGGCGCCAAAAAGCAAGCCGAAAAGACGATCGGGGAGATGCACACACAGCGGGAGGCATTCCAAGAGGCCATTCGCAAGCAGCAGCATGAGAGTGAGGCCGCCTGGGCCAAAGCCAAGACCACTCTGGAGGGGAATTGGGCTTCTTTCGAAGCGGCTGCCCAAGATTATGTCAAACATGCGCAGCTTTCGGGCCAACAGCAGGCAGCGGCATTCAAAGCCCGCGCCGAGGCCCAGCGCAAAGCCTGGGATGAAACGATAAGCGCGTTGCAGAAAAAAGCCCAGGCGGCGGCAGCCGTGAGAAAGCCGGATCTGGATGCCGCGCTGAGTCACTTGCAATCGCAAGCGGACGCAGCGAAAGCAAAACTTGATGCCAGCCAGAAGGCCGGCGCTAAATCGTGGGCGGCCTTCAACACTGCACTGCACGAGAGCCGGGCGGCTTTTGACAAGGCAAGTCAGAAGGCGCTTGAGGCCTTTGCAAAGTAGCGCCCCTCAATTCCCAAGTTGGCAAAGGGAGCTACCATCGAAACAACCGGGTTCGGGGCTGCAGTTTCTTAACTTGACCGGGCAAGTACAATCTCAACTCCGGCTTTTGGTATAACCGCAGGAGAAAAGCAATGGTTACCCTCGAACCAGGCCTAAACGTTATGCAACGAGCCATCGCAGATGCTCTCCGCAAGCATTGGCGGCTTCTCTTGTTTGAGGGCGTGCTGATGGTCATTCTTGGCATCCTTGCGATCGCGGCACCAGTGACGGCGACACTCGCGGTCGACATCTTCATTGGCTGGCTTTTCCTGATCAGCGGCGTTATGGGCCTCGTCGCCTTATTCTCCGCCCGGGACATCGCGGCTTTCTTATGGACGCTGGTCACCGCCGCATTGTCGGTCGCGGCCGGAATTATCCTCGTCTCGAAGCCGGCCGAAGGCGCTGCCTCGTTGACCCTCGTGCTGACAGCTTTATTCATCGCGGAGGGTGTCTTTCAGATCGCCGGGTCCTTCGCCTATCGCGACGTACTGCGGAGTAGCTGGGGCTGGCTTTTGCTGAGCGGTATTGCCGATCTCATTATGGCAGGCATCCTCATCTATGCTTGGCCGATGAGTGCTGCCTGGGCCCTTGGGCTGCTCGCGGGCGTAAACCTGATCACCTCCGGCTGGGCCATCATCATGGCAGCTGCCGCTGGCCGGGATTTTGCCAAAACGGAGTCCTTCGCAGCGCTCCCGGCGTAATTCCGGCGGGGGCCGCTTCTCCGGCTGGGCCTGGGCCAGACGGCGGCCCGGCTCTCAAATGCGCGGGGAAGTTAATCCTCGGATGGGCTTCCCGTATGGCAAGGGAGTAGGCGAGAAGCGTGAAATAATCGATGTAGATGGATACCGCAATTCTCTCAGCCATCTCGGCTTTGACCGGCTCCCTGATTGGGGGGGCGACCTTGACTGCGTCTTGGTTGACTCAGCGCGCTCAATTCCGGGCAAGGGCGCTTAGGCGTGAGGCAAAAAAGCGCGAAACACTCTATGCCGAGTTCATCAGCGCTGGAGATCACCTCTGTAAGAAGCCTGTGTGAGGCTAGGTGAACTTCGCAATATGAAGTGGGAACATCTAGACCTGAGACAAAGAACTCTGCTGATCCCTCAGACAAAGACTGACACTCCTGGGCGTATACCTCTCAGTATGAAGGCTAAAAGCGTGCTGAAGGCATTGATCCAATCGGTGACTTCATATCCCCAGTCACAGCAAACTCCTTTGGAAACGTATCTTGCAAAAGGTTCAAGTGACTGACTTGCACTTGCATGACCTGAGACATGAAGCAGTCTCGAACTATTTCGACATGGGGTTGCACATGGGCGAGGTAAGTCTGCTGTCAGGGCATCGAACTTGGAGCCAGTTGAAACGGTATACACAGCCTAAGCTTGGCAACATTCAGTAAGACAGGGCTTGGCTGGTAGGGCTGTTTCTGCACTCTGGAAAGACCAGAAGGAACATTAGCGCGCGGAGATGGCAGCGCCTCAGCCCTGGAAGTGCGTTGCCATAACCGAAAGTCTTACTGCTTCGGTAACTCGACGCAACCCTAGACGATCAAGCATTCTTGCCCGGTGCACTTCGACAGTTCGGACGCTAATACCCAGTTCATGTGCGATCATTTTAGCAGTTAGACCATTAGCAAGGGCGTCCAGCACCTGGTGTTCACGCGGGCTGAGCGCAGCAATCCGGCGTGCCGCTGCCGCAGTCTCAGCGCGACGCCGTGTCTGTGGCAAAAGCGCGAGCGCGTCCTCTATGGCGGCGAAGATACGGCCGGGCGCAAAGGGCTTTTCGATAAAATCGGCGGCACCCTCTTTCATCGCCTCAACAGCGGTAGGTACGTCGCCTTGGGCACTAATGACGACGACAGCGAGACCCGGCTGAGTTTGATTTAACCGCTTTTGAAGCTCCAAACCACCCATAACGGGCATCTTTAAGTCAAGAAGAATGCAACCTTGGGCAAGGCCGCAAAGGCAGTTGAGAAAAGCGAGCGCACCGTCAAACGCGGCAACATCATAGTCCGCCGCACGAAGGAGGCATACCAAGGAAGACCGGAAGTCCTCATCGTCATCGACTATGTATACTTGTTGTTTATTAGACACGGGCGGGTTCCTCGGGTGCGGCCGCCACCAAAAAACGAAAGGTCGTGCCTCCACCCTCATTCGGGTCCATTTCTAACTGGCCACCATGAGCTTCCAGGATCGTTCTGCAGATGGAAAGACCAAGCCCCATCCCATTGCGCTTTGTAGAGAAGAACGGTTCAAATAGGCGTCTGGCCGTCTCTGGCGTTATTCCAGAACCGGTGTCACTGACCGCAATCTCGATCGCGGGCCCCGCTCCCCTTGTGGTAATCGTGAGTTCGCGGTGCTCCAAAAGTTCCATTGCTTCCAGAGCGTTACGCATCAGATTCATCAACACTTCCTGTATCTGGATGCGATCGACAAGCACGTGCGTGGCTGAAGGGTCAAACTTCAGGGCGAGCTTCGCGCCAGAACCATTCTTTCCCGATAAGGAAAGCGCAGCCGCCTCCTCGATAAGAGTTTGGACACATTCCGGGCGCTTCTCGGTCTCGCCGTGTTTCAGAAAATCGCGCCATCGTTGCACCGTTTCGCCCGCGCGCTTGATCTGCCGGGAAGCCTCGTCCAGGAAAGTTTCGACCGCGCCGGTGGCAGGTGGTTTGCGTTTTTTTAGGATCAGGCGCGCCGCGTGCACAGTATTCATCGCGGCCCCTAAAGGCTGAGTGAGCTCATGGGCAAGTGCCGTCGTCATCTGGTTGGCGGCGTTGAACCGCGCTGCGCTCAAGAACTCCTCGTGGAGAACGTTCAATCGGCTATCCTCGTCTGCACGCTCCTTCATTTTCCGGATGAGGCGTTCATTAGCTTCGCCGAGTTCAGCTGTGCGGGCTAATACCCGTAGCTCAAGTGTCTCGTTGAGATTGCGTACGTTTTCACCGGCGTTTCTAAGCTGAAAGAGGTCTTTGCCGATGGTAGCCATTTGTACAGGCGCCTTGGTGCCGGGATCATCGATCCTGAACCAATCGATAAGAAAGGGAACTTCGCAGGCTGTCTGAAAATGACGGAACCTGAGTTCGCCAAGCCAATGACCGTTCTCGAGAACATAGCCCCAGAGTTCATCTTTGACCCGGGCGCGCTCGTCGGGCATGAGGTAATCAAGGACATGGTAGCGCCGAGCCTCGGTCATTGACCGCAACCCTACCGCACGGCGGCCACCTTCGTTCACATAAATGGGCTGCCCCTCTAGCGTGGCGATGCCGATAAAATCGGTAGACCTGTCGACCAATGTGGCAAGGCGCTTGTCTTCACGCTGGGCACGCCAACCAAAGACTATAACCGCGAGTTCATTTGCGGCCATGCGCAAGAAAACACGCTTAGCGTCGGCGGGGAAGCCGGGGTTGCGAGAGCCGGCGATAAACTGAGGCCCGGCTCTTTTGCCGCGCGGAGTCATCGCTAGGTACATTGCGCCACCGAACGCCGGGCCGGAAATCATTGCTTCGTCTTGGGGATGGCGAGGCTGCCGCAACTGCTTTTCGAGACTATTGATGATATTCGATCGTTCTCCTTGGGGCGCATCCCAACTCGTGGAGACTACGGCATGTCTCGCGGAGCCTTCCTCAACGGCAAAGTTAACATATACGAAATGGGCGTCGAGCATAGGGACAAGGGCCGAAGCCAATTCTTTGGCCACGTCCCGCGGATCGGAATAAATTTGCAGCGCAGGCAAGCTCGAGAGCGTTAGAAGATCGCCAATGCAGCGTTGCAGCTCTCCATGCATTTCTTAAGTCCCACGCCCATTACAGCTTCCTCGTGGTCAGTGCTGGTTTGCTGCTATGCTTGGCTGCAGGATTTTGCCGGGTTTGCCGCGGCTGTTTTCCTACAATCGACCATGACGGACGCCGATTCGAAAATGTTTCATCTTCGATAACGGCTGAAGAAGGAGATTTGCTGCCTTTCCAATCAAATTTACTTTGTGAGGGCAGTAGTCCCTTCGTTTTGAACGAGTAAATTAATAATGCAAATATTGTGACAATTTAGCTCAACCCAGCCCAGAAACCAGAGATAACTGATGGACATCAATGTAGCCCAGTGCGGTATCTAGTACTGTTACTGCGAGACTAAGAAAAATCGAGTCCGCAATAGCAAAGCCGGAGGTTGATCGTGCGTGTAGAACATGCGTCTCCCATGCGTCTCCCCGATTTATATCGTGAAATGATGAGGCAGCAGAATGAAGCGGGCCGGATGTGGAGACGTCTTCGGCCGATGGATGAGACTGTATTTCCGCCGGTCGACGTCTGGGCTTCGCCGGACGATGCCATTGTGACGGCGGAGCTCCCCGGCGTGACCATCGATGCCATCGACGTAACCGTTCACCAAAACACGCTCATGGTGCGCGGCAAACGTGATCCCGAGGTTCCTCCGGGAGACGATGTGACCATACACCGGCAGGAGCGGGCGTATGGGGAGTTCGTGCGGGCGGGCGTGCTGCCCTTCCGCGTCGACCCCGATAAGGTTTCGGCGAAGTTCGAACGCGGCATCTTAAAGGTGACCTTGCCGAGGCCCGAAGCCGACAAGCCGCACAAAATCAAAATTGCTCACTGAACTTATCCAAGGATGATGGTCATGGCTGACAAGACAGCGTCAAGCCCTCAAGAGACAGAAGCGAAGAAGTCGCAAGACGTGCCGGTGAAGAAATCTCAGGAGGCACAGGCTAACAGACCTCAAGAGGCGAAGGGGAACGGGCCAGAGAAGACAAGGCCGGCTGGAGAGCAGCCCAATGGTCCAGGCACTGGCAGAGATGAACTGCCGGTCTTCCTGCCGCCAGCGGATATTTTCGAAAATAAGAACGAGGTCCTTCTCATTCTCGATGTGCCTGGAGCCGAGCCAGATAGCTTCGACGTGACGCTGGACAGAAGAGTTCTCTCCGTTTCCGCGCGTTCCACACCATGGATACCGGAGGGGCACACCCTTATTTCTGCCGAATATCGCGAAGGCAATTACCAACGCTCCTTCATTCTGCCCGATGGGCTCGACGGCGACCACATTCAAGCTTCGTACAGGGATGGGGTCCTGCGGCTCAAGGTGCCCAAAACGGAGCCGCCGCCCGCTAAGAAAATCTCTGTGAGCGCAAGTTAACACCGATAGGAGACCAACGATGGCTACTTCACAAGGCGCTGTAACGCGTTCCTCGACGCAACCGATGCGCAGGGATAGTCCCGCTAATCGTCCGACGCGAATGAACGATCCCATGCGGATGCTGTCGACGGATTTCGACCGAACTTTCGACAGGTTTTCGAGGCTTTTCGATATGCCGAGACTTCTCGACTTGTTCGGACCGTCATCGGACCTGACAAGCGCGCTTGGCGATGAGACCGTACCGCGCGTCGACGTTCGGGACCTCCCTGACGCCGTGGAAGTTACCGCCGAACTTCCTGGCGTGAACGAATCCGATATTGACATCAGCATCGGCGATCAAGCGCTTACGCTCAGGGCAGAAACAGAGGAAGAGCGCGAAACTGACGAAGGCGGATACCGAATCCGCGAAAGAACCATTGGGCGGATTGAGAGGGTCATCCCGTTGCAAACTGCTGGTCTCGATGCCGATAAGGCAACGGCCTCCTTCAGAAACGGCCTTCTCACAATCCGCATTCCAAAGAAGCCTGAAGCCCGCACCGAAGCCCGGCGCATAAGAGTAGACGCCGGACAACAGTCTTTGGGGCAACAGTCCTCCGGACAACAGCCTTCGGGACAAGAGGCCCCCGGCCGACAGTCGTCCAGACAATAATCCTAGAGTCAGCGAGGCTGCCGTGCGGCTTGACAGCGAAATCAAGAGGGATGTCGAAGAAGAGCTGAAGTGGGATCCGGCAGTCGATGAAACCGATATTGCGGTGACCGTGAAGGACGGGGTCGTCGAGCTTGCGGGCTTCGTGAAAACTTACACGGAAAAAATTGAGGCCGAAGCGGCTGCAAAGCGCGTGGTAGGTGTTAGAGGCATCGCCGACGATGTCGAAGTACGAATAGCGGCTGTGGACGAAAGGCCTGATCCCGATATCGCGCGCGACGCAGTTGCCGCCCTCAAGAGCCATCTGCCGATCAGTGCCGATAACATCACGGTCATCGTCAAGCATAATTGGTTGACGCTTGAGGGGCAGGTCGAGTGGAATTATCAACGCGAAGCCGCGGAGAGGGCGGTCCGTGACGTTCGAGGCATCAGGGGCATTAGCAACCTCATTAAGGTCAAGCCGCCGGGTCGCCCACCCGAAGATTTGAAGAAGAAGATTGAAGAGGCGTTACGACGGATGGCGGAGGTCGACGCCCAGCGGATTACGGTCGAACAAGATGGCAGCCGGATCACCCTGAAGGGTACCGTGCGATCTTGGGCGGAGCGCGAAGCGGCAGAGCGCGCTGCCTGGTCCGCAGTCGGCGTCACCGAGGTCATTAATAAGATTACGGTCGCTATATGAATAGGGCTGGCCGATCACTCATAAATCGCGGCTAGCAGCTCAGCATTAATGCCAAAGCGCAGCCGGTAGCGTCGAAATATCGCCGAGTTAGCTACATCATCTCAAACGGCTGCGGGCCCTTAGGTGGAGAAAAGAGCCGATCAAGCTCGGAAAGCTGTGCCTTAGCGAGCGGCCGCTTAAGGGCCTCCAAATTTTCAACCAGTCTCTCCGGGTTCGAGGTTTTCGGGATAGCAATGACGCCGTCCCTACTCATGAGCCAGGCAATCGCCACCTGGGCTGGCGTCATGCCGGCCGAGTTCGCAAAGGACAGAAGCCTCGGATCATCAAGAAGGCGCCCCTCATCTAGCGGCGAATAAGCTATGATAGGAATGCGATGGCTCCGCAGCCAAGGTTGCAGGTCCCACTCAATACCACGGTGCGCTAAGTTATAAAGAACCTGATCGGCCTGTGCGTCTCTGCCCCCCGGCGTTTCCCACAGACGCCGCGTATCGGCAATGCCGAAATTGCTGACACCAAACATGCGTATCTTGGCTGACAGCTGCAGAATTTTTAGACCTTCGATGGTTTCGGACAAAGAAACGCTTCCGGGCCAATGTAGCAGGTAGAGATCAATGTAATCTGTGCGCAGACGCATGAGGCTACGCTCGCAAGCCGCGACGATGCCCTCACGCGTGGGATGATGAGGAAGCACTTTGTTAACGAGAAAGGCCTTCTCACGGCGCCCCTGAAGAGCGAAGCCAACAAGCTCCTCCGCGCGCCCATCGCCGTACATCTCAGCGGTATCGATCAAGCTAGCGCCAATATCGACCGCCATCTGCAGAGTTTCGAGCTCTTCCGCGCGGCGGCGATGGATCTCACCCATATGACGGGTGCCAAGTCCAAGAGCGGGCACTAGCTCACCGGACGGCAGTTTCACTGTTTTCATCCAGCCCCCATCTCTCGTTCACGGGCGCTCATTACGTTTTCTCTCCCGAAGAAGGCGGGTATAAAGCTTCGGGCCCTCGGTCAGGCCTTCGCTCGTGACGCCATAGAAGATCGGTAGAAACAAAAATATCAGGACTGCCAGCAAAGGCGATAAAACCCAGCCAGCTATTCCTGCAATTGCGTACGCGCAGATTCCAACGCCTGCCCGTATTCGTTCACCATGAAAAAACCTTGGTTCGACTCCGTTTTCAAGGAGATAGGGATGAATACAGAGGATGTGAAAAAGAATTAGCCACGATAAGCACATGACGTCACCTATGATCGCATAGAGTACAACGGCCACTTGGGCGTCAAAATGATTGCCGCGCAGGAACGCCGTCGAGAACACAGCAGTTGGAAAGGGAATGAGGGCTGAAGTTAGCAAGAGTATCAGGTTCGCCCAATGAAGCTGAATATTGGAATATCGCACGCGCCCATAAACTGCGCGATGATTGAGCCAGATCACACCGGTGTAAAGAAAAGAAGCAAGAAAAGCGATGTAGGTTGACCATTGACCGAGAAGGCTTTCAAGCAGATGTCCAGGGGTGTACTCAGGACGAGTAAGTTCATAAAGAAGAAGCGTAATCGTCACGGAAAAGACGCCATCACTCAACGTCTCTAGCCGACCGGTATCGGAGAGGCGGACGAGGGGAGGACCCCCTTTGTCGTTGAGCCTATCTTCCATGCCGAGGCTCCGGCTCACCCGTTGTCTAATATTGGACTATGCCGGCCTGGTGTAACTGACCGCAATCAACAATGAGATAGGAAATCCATTTTCAAAATCCGCATGAGGATTAGAAACGCAGGTAACAATTTATCAGCCGAAGTAATTATTGGCACCGCTACACTAAGGCATTGCCTGACCGCTATCAGTGCATTGTTCGATGAAGCTGCTCATTCTTAGCGTGACGCTACACGTTACTGCCGTAGGAGGAGCGGTGATCAAGAATATTCTGTTGCGGCTTGATGATGCCGATATCGATGGTGCGAAGCTTAAAGCTGCGGCGGAACTGGCCAGCCAGTTCGATGCGCACGTCACTGCGCTGTTTTTCAACGTTCTTCCCTCACTGGTCCCAGTGGCAGGCGAACCCTCGATTGAGCTGCTCAAGGCGGCACGAGCGAGGGCTTACCTGATCGAGGACCGCCTAAAGCAATTGCTGGAAGGTGTTGGGCAAACAGAGGAAATTCGGCAATTCGAGGTCTTCCCGGATGAATTGACGGGCATCATTGTTCGGGAATGCCGGGCTGCCGACGTGTTTATCACGCAAGGCGCTGAAGGCGATAGCATACAGCAAAGCTTAATCGAAGATGTTCTCCTCCAATCTGGACGGCACCTGATCATCGTTCCCAGGGGGGAATGGCCGCGTCCCACTGCCCGATCCATAGTGATTGGGTGGAATGAAACAAGGGAGGCTGCGAGAGCCGTTGGTGAGGCACTTCCTTACCTATACGCAGCGGAGATAGTAACGATCGTTGCCGTGATCAATTCAAAGCCTCTGGATGGCGATCCCGTTATCGGCACCGGCTTGCAAAGGCACCTCCATCATCATGGTGTCCATGCCGTTCTTCATCACACCATTGGAAAGGAGGCGGAGGTCGCGGACAAGATCCTGGCTGAGGCGAAGAGCCAGGAGGCAGGTCTGATCGTTATCGGCGGCTATAGCCATTCCAGAATCCGTGAATGGTTGCTGGGCGGCGTGACAATGAAATTCCTGCGTCATAATCCGGTGCCGCTTCTGATAGCCCATTGAGCCGGTTTGAGACGCCCCGCAGGGAGAACGCCAGTGATGCGCATCAGCTGCAGCGCTCCGTAACCTGCAATAAATAAGGCCATAGAACCCCGAGGCTCGGGATTACGTAGAATCCCTTAAGGAGAATTGCGCAATAGCCGCCCTGGCAAGACTTTGAGATCCTGGTGAAAAGAGATCCGGAAATCACTTAGGACGGCGCATCATGCAAGGCTTAAGTCAGGCACCCAGCTACCATTCCCCCCGGTACAATCGCTCAGAAAACAGCCGGGAAGAGTTTATCAAGGCGATAGATGCAATCGGAACTCATAAACGTTGCAAGCGCCGGCAAGAAATTTGTAATGGGGAAGAGAAGCGCCCCTCATGGTATCGGGTGCTTTCAGGGGGCATCCGGCGTTACACCATACATTCGGATGGGCGGCGGCAAATCACCGGGCTCATCTTGCCGGGTGATTTCTTCGGCTTTCGAAATGGGGATAGCCAAGGATGGGTCATGGAAGCCATCTGCGACGGCACCGCAGTCGTTGAGTACCCTCCCAACCGGATCGAGGCTTTAGCCGCGAGCGATTTGGAAATCGCGCATGAACTGTTTCAGGTCGTGTTCCAGACGATCTCCCGCCTGGAAGAACAAGTCCTGACCATCGGGCGCGCGAAGGCGGCCGAAAAGGTAGCCTTATTCGTGCTACATATTTCCAAGCACCCTTCGCTATCTACCGCCCCGGTGATGACATTGCCCCTATCCCGATACGATATTGCCGATTATTTGGCTATATCGCCTGAAACGGTCTGCCGCTGCTTTACAGACCTTAGAAACCAAGGCGTTATCAGGCTGTTAGGTCCGCGGCAATTTACAATCACTAACCGTGAGGCGTTGGAAGATCGCGTTCACTAGAGCCGGATCGTTTCAGGTTGATTCAACCGGAAACGTGAAGCCGGCTCTGACTCTAATAGACCGAGCACGATCGCACGGAAAACCGCTGTCCACTTTTCCTGCTCGTGCTCTAGGGCGAGTGCTTTTGACCGGCTACGCAGCTGTGGCTGGCCGCTTTCAGTGCGATTATGGGATCACCCATGTCCGAGATCGATGTCCGGAACGAACAGATGTATCCGAAGTTCAGCCCCGAGGAGGTCAATCGCCTCCGCCGCTTCGGTGAAATACGGCGATACTCCGCCGGCAAGCCGTTGCTACTGACAGGCGAGAGGACCCCAGGCCTGTTCGTGATTATTTCCGGTAAGATCAGGGTCAGCCGACGCGATCCTTTAGGTCACCTCGCTCCGATTATGGAACGGGGACCGGGCGAATTTGTCGGGGAGGTCGGACATTTATCGGGCCAGCCCGCGCTCGTCGATGTTGACGCGATCGATGACGTGCAGGCCCTACTCATTCCCTCGAAGAATATACGCAGCTTATTAATTGCGGAGCCTGAACTCGGGGACAGGATCATGCGCGCCCTAATCCTGCGCCGTACGGCACTGGTCGAGGCCGGTGCCGGCGGCCCGGTACTGATCGGACCTCCATCCAGCCCCGATATGATCCGCCTGCAGGGCTTTCTCGCCCGCAATGATTATCCCTATCAGGTGCTTGATCCTTCCGAGGATCGGGACGCCGCCACTATCGTGGAGCGATATGCTCCTGATTCCAGGGATTTGCCCCTGGCTGTTTGCCCGAAGGGAACCGTCTTAAAAAATCCGAGTGAGGCCGAACTCGCTCGCGCTCTCGGAATGGCTCGCATCGAGGATGCAAACCGCATTTTTGACGTTGCCGTGGCCGGTGCTGGCCCTGCAGGGCTATCGACCGCGGTTTATGCCGCATCCGAAGGGCTGTCAGTGATCGTTCTCGATGCGCGAACATACGGGGGTCAAGCTGGGGCAAGCGCGCGAATCGAGAATTATCTTGGATTTCCAACCGGAATATCGGGCCACGCCCTTATGGGCCGGGCATTCGTTCAGGCTCAGAAATTCGGGGCATTGATGCTCATTCCCGCCGAAGTCCAAAGGCTGCTCTGTACCAATAGTCCACTTTCATTGCAGCTGACGGATGGCCAGCAGGTACGTGCGCGGACAGCAGTCGTCGCAAGCGGTGCCCGGTACCGGCGGCTTGATCTGCCAAACTACCGGGAGCTGGAGGGACGCGGCATTTGGTATTGGGCATCCCCGATCGAAGCGCGGATATGCCGCAACGAAGAGATCGCCATCGTTGGTGGCGGCAACTCCGCGGGTCAGGCCGCTGTTTACTTGCGCGCGTTCGCGTCGAAAGTGTGGATGCTGGTGCGCGGCCGCAGCCTCGCCGAAAGCATGTCGGAATATCTCATCGACCGGATTGCGGCCGCGAACAACATCGAAGTTCTGACGGAAACGGAGGTTGTCGCAGTATCGGGTACAGTGGAGGGACAGCTGGAGCGCGTGCGTTGGCGCCACAAACCGACCGGGAAAGAGACCGAGAAGCCGATCCGCAATCTTTTCGTTATGATTGGCGCCGAGCCCGCGACGGACTGGCTCAAAGCGTGTGGCGTGGCTTTGGATGCAAAAGGGTTTGTTCGGACCGGTTCCGATACGCCATCGGTTGACGCACGAGTCGGCCACGCTTCTTGGCCACTTGGCCTGGAATCGAATGTCCCGGGCGTGTTTGCCGTGGGCGACGTTCGTTCGGGGTCAGTCAAGCGCGTCGGAGGCGCTATCGGGGAAGGGGCAGCAGTAGTTGCTCAGTTGCATGCCGTGCTTACGAACCCCGAGATGAGGCAGCAATTATAGCGCAGGGTTTGGGAGCGTCCTCGCTGGCTTGCGGGCATAGAGCCAAAATGCCGGTTCGCTGCAATACCTGCACAATAGTGACCTCCATCAATGCCGGAGATAAACAGGCGGTCTACTTTCAGTGCTAGCAATTGGCGCGAGCTTGATGAAGCCGTGAGGTCTGCATGAGTATCCTTATGGTTCTAACCTCTCATGATCGTTTGGGTGATACCGGCAAGAAAACCGGCCTCTGGCTCGAGGAATTTGCAGCGCCTTATTACATCTTCAGAGACGAGAGCGTTAAGGTAACGCTGGCTTCGCCCAAAGGCGGTAGGCCCCCAGTGGATCCGCGCAGCCTAGAGCCGCAGGCGCAAACGGAAGCAACCAAGCGATTTCAGGCGGACAGCGAAGCGCAAGAGGCTTTCGCAAACACGGCACCGCTTTCAACGATTTCTGCCGCTGATTACGAGGGGCTTTTCTATCCCGGAGGACATGGCCCGCTTTGGGATCTCGCGGAGGACCCCGATTCGATCAAAATCATCGAAACGCTCTTTGCTGCTGGCAAGCCTGTTGGAGCGGTGTGCCACGGGCCGGCGGCGTTCCGGCATACGAAGCGTCCCGACGGCGCGCCTCTCGTCAAAGGTAAATCCGTGACCGGGTTCTCGAATTCGGAAGAGGCCGCAGTGGGCTTGACCCAGGCCGTGCCATTTCTCGTAGAGGATATGCTCAAACAAAATGGTGGCAAATACTCCAAAGCCGACAACTGGCAACCGTTCGCACTCGTCGATGAGAACCTTGTCACTGGCCAAAATCCTAAATCAGCCGAAGGCGCCGGCTGGCTATTTTTGAATAGGCTTCTGAACCGCGACAGATCCCAAGAACAAGGACCTGAAGCAGCGTGACAGCGCATGTTTCGGGTAGTGGCCATTCCTTCGACACGGGTTGGGGTACTACGAGAAAGGAAAGGAGGACTACTATGACTCATCACCCTCTGCACGGAAAGAAGGTCGCTATCCTGATCGAAAACGGCTTTGAGGAAGTCGAGATGACTAAGCCGCGGACGGCTTTGGACGAAGCTGGCGCCGAAACCATTATCGTTTCGCCACAGCGGAGCACGGTTCGCGCCTGGGATTTCACCGATTGGAGCAAGGATTACCCTGTTGACCGACAGCTCGACGGGGCTGATCCCAATGATTACGACGCACTCCTCTTACCGGGCGGCGTAATCAATCCAGACAAGCTTCGCATGGAGCCGAAAGCCGTTGCATTTGCCAAGTCGTTCTTCGACGCTGGAAAGCCGGTGGCGTCGATTTGTCATGGACCGTGGATGGTGATCGAAGCGGGCGCGGCGCGAGGAAAGCGGATTGCATCATGGCCCTCTTTGAAAACGGATGTGCGCAACGCTGGGCGAGTGGGTGAGAGGAAGTCGTGTAGCGGAAGCTCGTGACGAGCCGCTGGCCGGACGATATTCCTGCATTCAACCGCGAAATGATTAAGCTCTTCAGCAGGGAGCGTGCGATGGCTGGGGCTAACGCTCCTTAAAGCCTAGGCGCCTTCCCGAGGACGCCGAAGGTCTTTCAAGGTACCGTAACGACGATCTTGCCGATCTGCAGATTGGATTCGAGGTAGCGATGCGCTTCCACGATCTCGTCGAAGTGAAACACTTTAGCGATTACCGGCTTCAGCAGGCCGTCGCGCAAGCCAACCATCACGAACTCGACAGCGTCCGCGAGCCTGCCCGCATCTGTTACGATCTCAAAAAGTGTATAGCCGCGGAGTGTGAGGCCCTTGCGTATCGCGGCGCCGGTTGGGAATGGCGTCTCAACGCCACTCAAATTGCCATAGATGAAAAGAACGCCACGCGGGCTGGCAGCTTCCGCTAACCTAGTTACAAATGGGCCCGCGACCGGATCGAAGACAAGGCGCGCGCCATCTCCGCCGGTAATCGCATCGGTTTCGGCGACAAGGTCTTCGCTGGACAAAACGACTACGTGCTTCGCCCCGAGTTCCTTCAACCTATCTTTTTTTACGCCAGTCCGGGTGATGGCAATGGGTATGGCCCGTTTGCTATTCGTGATTTGAATTGCAGCGATGCCAACGCTTGAGGACGCGGCCGTGATGATAACAGCGTCACCGGCGTCAAGATTTCCAATCTCGATGAGCGCACCCCCTGCCGTCAGATTTGCCATCCAGACGGCCGCGGCTTCGATGGCATTCAAACCCGGCGCGCGCCGGACCAGGGCCATGGCAGGGACAATCGCTTCCTCGGCGTACACCCCATAATTGTTCATGGAAAAGGCCGGTATCACATTCACCGCCTGGCTGGCCTGGTAACCTGTAACGCCTTCGCCCCAGGATATTACAGTGGCTGAAGCTTCATAACCAAGCCGCGCGGGAAGTTTCGGCTTTTCAATGTAAGTGCCAGCTCGAAAGAGAGCCTCAGCCCGGTTCAGCCCAATGGCTTCGATGCGAACCCGGACCTCGCCTGGACCGGGATCACCGATGTCGAGGTCATCAAATTGAAGAACTTCGGGGCCACCTGTGCGGTGAAAGCGGACGACGCGCGTCATGGGTTCCGATAGCCTCACTTCTGGCTTGCGAATGTGAGCCCACCTAGGCAAGTACATGCCCATTCTCGAATGATAGTGATCGGCATTCCATGACAGCGGTCAGCGCCTTTCCGAATGCGCGGGTCTATTCTGCTTACGGTGCAAATTCTAAATTGGAGATGACCCTTGCAATACCGTCCCTTCGGGCCAACAGGTCAGCAGGTTTCCGTCGTAGGCATGGGCACGTGGTACATCGACGCCGGTGACCGTGAAACTGCCATTGCGGCGCTTCAAGCCGGACTCGATCTGGGCATGAACCATATCGACACCGCGGAAATGTATGGCGATGCAGAGATTGTCATTGGAGACGCCATCAGCGGGCGCAGAGACGAGGCGTTTCTCGTCTCGAAAGTGCTTCCTCACAATGCGTCACGCGAAGGAACCCTGGCCGCCTGCGAGCGCTCGCTTAGGCGTCTCGGAACAGACCGGCTGGATTGCTACCTCCTTCACTGGCGCGGCCCCTTTTCACTGGAAGAAACAATTGCCGGTTTCCAGGATTTGGAAAGCGCCGGAAAAATCCTCTCTTGGGGCGTCAGCAATTTTGACACCGGTGATCTTGAGGAGGTTTCCGCAATTGCGGAAACCGCAAACGAAGAAATCGCGTGCGATCAAGTTCTTTATCACCTGAAAGAACGGGCGATTGAACACGCGGTCTTGCCCTGGTGCGCGCGGCATGGCTTAGCGGTCACGGCCTACAGCCCATTTGGCCACGGTAGATTTCCTGGCCCAGGTGACCGGGGCGGACGTGTTTTAACTGAAATTGCCGAGGCCCATGGCGCGACGCCGCGTCAAGTAGCGCTCGCGTTCCTTGTCAGGCACCCTTCGGTGTTCGCAATTCCCAAGGCGTCCAACCCGCAGCACGCGGCGGAGAATGCGGGGGCCGGTGATCTAGTCTTGAGTGCGGACGAGATCGCGTTGATCGACCGCGCTTTCCCAAGAGGGCCAAGGCCGCAAACTCTTCCAATGCTGTAGTAGCATTACAGGCGGAATTCAGAATTCCGCCCGGGTTACACCAAGCGGGTTACGCGAGCCAACGGCACGCATGGTTCAACCGCCACCCGCCCATGGGCCGTGAACTTCACGGGCGTCCATCGGGTAAGGATGCGGCGCGTGCTGGATGCTGACCCACTGATCGGTCGTAAAAGCTTCAATTGCCCAAATCCCATTGAAGCGGCCAATTCCCGAATTTTTCTCCCCGCCAAATGGATTGTTTGGAATATCAAGGACGGGTTGATCGTTCACATGCGCCATCCCGGTTTGCATCTTTTCGGCGAAGCGCTGCCCGCGCTCGAAGTTGGATGTGAAAACGCAACCAGATAATCCGAATTGGGTATCGTTCGCGATCCGAAGTGCGTCTTCCTCTCCTTGGGCTCGAATGATAGGCGCGATCGGACCGAAGATTTCCTCTTGAGCAAGCCTCATATGGTTCTTGACGTCAGCGTAGACATGCGGCGGGAACATCAGCCCTTGGGGTTCCCCGCTCACGAGCTCTCTTGCTCCAGATTTTCTCGCGTCTTCTACCTTCTCTTTCAGTTTGTTGAGCTGACTTTCATTAATGATCGGGCCAATTATCGTATCGGGCTCGGCGGGATCGCCGACCTTTAAAGCTTTCGTCTTTTCGACGAACCGATCGACAAACCCGTGATAAAGTTTCTCATCCACGATGAAACGATTCACGGACATGCAGATCTGACCCTGATGCAGAAACTTACCGAAAACCGCCGCGTCCGTAACGTGGCTGAGATCCGCGTCGTCAAGCACCACAAACGGACTGTTGCCACCAAGCTCAAGTTCGGTGCGTTTTATGATTGGCGCCTTGGATGCAAGCTCGCCGACGCGCCGGCCCACTGGGGTCGAGCCGGTGAATGAAATGACGCGCGGAATCGGGTGGGTTACAAACGCATCCCCTATTTCGCTGCCGGCTCCGATAACCACATTGAACACTCCCGGCGGCAACCCTGCTTCCTCGAACAGCTTGGCAAGCAGCAATCCTCCCGTCACAGGGGTGTCTGACGCGGGCTTTAGCACAACTGCGTTGCCAACATTCAGCGCTGGCGCAACAGAACGCGCGCTCAGGTGCAGCGGCCAGTTCCACGGACTGATAACGCCTACGACCCCGACAGGCTTTCGGTAAACGCGGCCTTCTTTGTGCGGGATATCCGTTTTCAGAATGCGCCCTTCCACCTCATAGGGTGCCCCTGCTGACCAAAGCATGATCGCATGGGTCGTCTCGTACTCCAGGCTTGCCTTTAGCCGGGTGCTGCCCGACTCCTCGATGAGCCAGGAAATGATTTCATCACGGCGCATTTCCATGGTTGACGCCACGCGCCGGAAGATTGAAGATCTTTGCTCTGGCATGGCGCTCGCCCAGGCCGGATGGGACTTGGCTGCAGCCGTGTAGGCATCTTCCAAATCGTTCCTGTCGGCCTGAACCATCTCGAAGATCTCTTTGCCGGTATAAGGATTGTGGTTCTTCAGCATGCGGTTTGAACGGCCGGTTCGCCATTCGCCGCTAATGAACAGCTGATCAAGCCCGGCATAATTTGGCGTGTTGGGTTGCTGGGTCATAAGCACTGCCTTTCATCGCAAGGCAGTATGACAGCGAAGGTGTCGCGCGCGATGATCGTCATCAGCTTCCGCGTCGCCGGGCCCAGAATATGCCTATAGTGACACGCGTCAGCGAAAAAATTGGCATCAGAGTCTATCGTCAGATCCAAGGAGAATGAAAGCGCCAGGCGGTCCTATTCATCTCCGTGAGGAGCGCGCTCAACAGGCGCACGGCTAAATCTTTTGGAAAGACGACACTAATGGCAGGCAATCGCGCAGTGACGTTCATGGGCCCTATGAAAATGGAGGTTCAAGAAAAACCCTATCCCAAGCTGGAAGATCCCAAGGGACGGAAAATCGAGCATGGTGTTATCCTCAAGCTCTTGACCACAAATATCTGCGGTAGCGATCTGCATATCTACCATGGCCGCTTCGCGGCGCCGGAGGGAATGCAGATGGGACATGAGAACACTGGCGAGGTCGTCGAGGTGGGCAAAGAGGTCCACTACATCAAGAAGGGTGACATTTGTTCAGTGCCGTTCAATGTCGCTTGCGGAACCTGCAGGAACTGTAAAGAACGGCATACCGACGTGTGCCTTCGCGCCAATGAGGACCTCGGCTACTGCGGCGCTTACGGCTTCAATCTCGGAGGCTGGCAAGGCGGGCAAGCCGATTACATGCTGGTGCCCTGGGCAGACTTCCAGCTGCTCCCGTTCCCCGATAAGGGTGCGGCAATGGATAAGATCCGCGATCTAACCTTGCTGTCCGACATCCTTCCGACTGGCTTCCATTCCTGCGTCGAAGCGGGTGTAAAGGCTGGGTCGACCGTCTACATCGCCGGAGCAGGCCCCGTTGGCCGATGCGCTGCTGCAAGCTCACACCTGCTTGGCGCCTCATGCATCATCGTCGGCGACGCAAACAAGGAAAGGCTCTCGCTCGTCAAGAAAGCAGGTTACGAAACTGTCGACATCTCGAGCGAAACACCGGTGCCGGATCAGATCGAGGCTATTCTCGGCGAGCGCTGGGTCGACGCCGGTTGCGAATGCGTTGGTTTGGAAGGCCACGGCTATGGCCCCAAGGGTGTCAAAAAGAACGAGGAGGAAGCGGTTATCAATACGCTCGCCGAGGTGGTGAAGCCGGCGGGAAAGCTGGGTGTGGTCGGCGTTTACACAGACCTTGATCCCGGCGCACCTGGACCGCTCGAAAAACAGGGCAAAATACCATTGAACTTTCCCAAAGCTTGGGTGAAATCGCCGTCTCTCACGGCAGGCCAATGTCCTGTCATGATGTACAACCGCGACTTGATGATGTCGATCCTTTGGGATCGGATGCCCTATCTGACGCCCCTCCTCAATACGGAGTTCATTTCACTTGAACAGGCGCCTCAGGCATACAAAAGCTTCCACGAGGGCTCGCCGAAAAAGTTCGTCATCGATCCTCACGGCAGCGTAAGGAAGGCCGCTTAAAGGCCAAGAGAAATCAGCGGAGCCGGCTTTCCAGCCGGGGGTGATTTCATGCCTCGGCTGGTTGGGTGAATTGGAGATGAGGCCAAGCCAAATGAAGTAGAGCGCTGCTTTGAGACCGGATGTGCCCGCATCAGAAGCGGTCATCAGGAGAGACGGCAGTCGAGATCCGCAAAGAGCAAGGATAGACCGAAATGAGCAATACCGGCACGCAAGATAGCTATGCGGACAAGTTCGGCTTTCCGGCAGATCTTATTCAGACCCGCGAAATGAATGCGGTATTGGCGCGTAACTGGTGGATTGTTGCGCTTCGCGGACTTGCGGGAATTCTGTTCGGGCTTTTCACCCTATTCATGCCCGGAATTACGATGCTGTCGCTTGTCGCTGTCTTCGCAGCCTATCTTCTCGTGGATGGGGCTTTTGCCATTGCAAGTGCTGTACGTGCTGCGCGCCGCCATGAACAATGGGGTCTTCTTGTGCTCGACGGCGTCGCAAGCATTGCCGCGGGTGTGGTCGCGCTTCTTTGGCCTGGCATCACAGTTCTCGCATTCGTGTTCCTGGTCGCGGCGGCCTCGATCCTCTCAGGCGTCTTTATGTTTGTATCTGCGTTCCGCTTGAACGTGGATCATGGCCGGATCTGGCTTGTACTCGGGGGCCTTGCATCACTCGCATTTGGGATTCTTCTAGTGCTGGCGCCGCTCGCTGGGGCTCTGGTCCTGACGTGGTGGCTCGGTGCCTATGCTCTGGTCTTTGGTTGCTTCCTTCTCATTCTTTCGTTCCGGCTGCGCGCCAAAAGTAAAAGTCCTGCCTGATTTGATGCTACAAGTGTCAGCCTAGCTGGAGCAGGAAGTTATGCGACCTGTAGGAATTTCAAAGACCGAGCGCTTCTTTCGTGAAGCTGCGGGTCTCGATATCGATAAGGGAGATGTCAAGCGCTACGAAGATTTCATCAGCTCCAAAATACAGGACTTGCTCTTACGCGGCGAAGCGAATGCGCGTGCAAATGGCCGCGACATTATTCAACCCTTCGATCTTCCAATAACCAAGGGATTGCAAGAGTGCATCCATGTGTTTGAGAAGCTCGACAAGGATATTGGTCTCAGTCCCTTATTGGACGCACTCCCAATCCGTCCCCAACCTTTTGCCGTTGAATTAAGTGACGAGACCGAAGGAAAACTCCCAGTTATTGCAGGCGGGTTGAGCGTCGCGCTTGCCCGATCGTTCAAAATCATTCACCCCCACCTCAGAAATCCGCAGCCGGAGCATTGGCAGCTATCTTTTCAAATTTTTAACCTCCTGCTTTAGCGTCCGCGCATCATAATCTCAGTGGCGGGGACCCTACAGCACTCGCCACCGCAAAAACCTCATCCACGAGCATGTAAGCGGCGAAAACCGCGAAGCACCGCATAAATCAAGGATGATGATGTTCGTCAATCATCTGATGCAACTGATGGGCGGCACTCTCAATGTCGAAGTGCTTATACTGTCCCGCTCTGCTTTCCGCGGTAATCAGACCACCCCGATGAACATTTTCGAAATCCCCGTAGGGGAACTCATACCGTCCCTTGGTGTGCTCGCGGTGCTCATCGTTAATGCCGAGATACCATTTGGCGTATTCATCATAACCATGAAGACGAATGAACTCGTTCTCCTGTTGTGCTGTCGGACGATACTCGCTCCAGTCATCTCTATCGTCGAAGACGTACTCGCCTTCGTTGATGAGTGTTTTCGCATGTTCGAATGCTCTTTCATTGAGTGTTACCGGCATGATTTTTAGATCCATTCTTTTGATAATTCGTGATTCCTCCGGCCGAACCTGCATAGTTCTTCTACCGGGAATTTCCCTCCCACTTCGAAAAATTATTGCATAACCCATGCTGTAGATTCACTGTTCTTCGTCAGCAAATTATCACCTAGGCGCAGAGCAACTAAGCCAGAGCAGTCCGGCGATGTTTAGTGCGCTACGAGGAGAGGGAGCGGGCAGTGGTTGAGCAGGCTGTTCGTAACACCGCCAAGCAAGCGCTCGCGAAGCCGGGAATGGTGATATCCTCCAATAACGATTATACCCGCGTCATGGCGTTGTGCTGCTTCGATCAAATTCTCCGCCACGGTGCCTTCTTTCCGGACCTGATGATGGAGAATGGCACGGATGCCGTGACGCCAGAGGTGCCTTTTAAGGTGTTTCCCGATGATGGCGTCCTCATCGACCGGGGGAGAGTCGACAACGGCTACGATCGTAACTGCCTTCGTTTTATACATATAAGGCAGCGCTTCTCCCACAGCCCGCGCCGCTTCGCGGCTTTTGTTCCAGCCGACGAGGATGCGGTTAAAGGCTAAATGGGTCCAGCCCAGCTTCGGGATCAGGATCAGGTGGCGAGGAGATTGGAAAAGAAGTTCTTCTACTGCGTCCCCGACGCTCGAATCTCCGTTCGGCGCTTGAGACACGAAGACATCGGCGACCCGGCATTCCCGAGTAAGCACATAGGTTATTTCCTCCGGAAAGACATCAAAGCGCCGCATCTCCGCTGGCATTCCAGCCTCAACCAACTTTATGCGGAGCCTGGCCTCGATGGCATTTCCGGCTTCCCGGGCGGCGGCAAGGATTTCTGGGGTAGGAGCTCCGAATTCTGGAACGATTGCTGGTAATACATTGAGGAAGAGCCCTGTGACGTGTGCATCGAACAATTGAGCGATCTCGGTCGCAGCTGTGAGCTTTGCGCCATCGGCATCGTTGTCTTCGAGGCGCACCAGGATGTCCTTGATCATTACTGCTCACTCGGACTTCTTCCCTAAGCCTGCGAACAGGGAGCATATCTCATTTCAGATCCAGGGCATTGATGCCCGTCACTCTTCCGCTGACAGAAGCGCCAAACGGGACGCTTCGTTTGCGCCAGCCAGTGGCTTTTCTCGCTCGTTTCGAAGGCAAGGATGGCTAGCTTCGGCTGCCATTTCGGGGCACCCAGAGCGCTGCCTTGGATGGTGTGGTAGCCGTTTTCTCCGCGCAAAAGCTGCGTTCGATCAATGCGGAGGTTTTTTTGGCGGAGTACCTTTTTTGTCAACCTGCACCAACCTTGGGCACGCTGGCTGCGATGACGCTACGGATGGCGAGGAAAAAACATCTTCTGTGCGCTGTCCTCAGCGCATTTGTTCTTTTGGGTGTAAGTCAAACGCAGGTATTCGGCCAGATAATGGACATCGAGATCCTAGACACCAAAGGCTATCTGGAGAGTAAACTGATGGGAAGCCTAGTCTTCAACGAAAGTGAAGAGAAAATCGGAAAAGTCGACGATATCATCCTTACGCGAGACGGCATGTACATACTCGCCGCTCAAATTGGCCCTTTCATAGGTGTACCAACAAAAATTGTACTTTTCCCGTTTACTCGAATCGAGATTGATGAAAAAAATTCGAAAATAGTCGTGATGGATGCATCGAAAGATCAGCTCAAGAAAATGGCGGCGTTCGTCTACCCGCAATAATCGTTTGGTTCAACCCATCAGAGGTTCAATGCCCGGCTGGCACCTGGTTTCAAATTCGATCAACCAGTTGCTAGAATGAAACTGCCTTGACTGGAAACGGAGCGGCCTCGCTGGCTGTACAGTTCACCCGCTGGTGCGTTTTCCGCGCTGACGTTCTCAGCCTTGAGCCGCCGAAGTTGTTTCGGCCGGTTGAAGGTGCTTCCGCACCCATGGGAGAAGCTGATGAAGGGGCATCAGGCCAGAAAAGCGGTCCAGCTCCCGGCCGTGCAGGAACAAGATGAGCGTCGGCACACCCCGGATCATGTATTTGGCCGCTAGATCCGGTACTTTGTCGACATCCACTTTGACGAGCCGCACCTCGGGTTCCAATGCCGCCGCCGCTTCCTGGAAGATAGGCGCCAATGCATGACACGGCGCACACCAGTCGGCAGAGAAATCTGCCAGGATTGGAATATCACTGACTTCAACTTGCTTCGCGAAGCGAACGGGATCATCGAGAGTCACGGCAGACCCGTCGAAGAGGGCACGGTGGCAGTGCCCGCACTTCGCTCCCTCTCGCAGCCGCTCCCTTGGCAAGCGGTTCGTAGTATTGCAGTGCGGACAGACAAGGAGCAGCGCTTCGGCCATCCCGCATCTCCGTTGGCTAGGCCCTCATTCTGCGAAGGCGCGGCTGTTCGGCTGCGAGGATTTCGCTTGCCAGAGTGTCAAAGTCCCAGGGCCCGTCATGCCGGACGCCGTTGATGAAGAATGTAGGCGTGCCGCTGACGCCGCTGCGCACGCCGCTCATAAAGTCTTCGCGGACCCGGCGTTCAAAGGCGTGGGATGACAAATCGCTGGCGAATTGGTCCACGTCGAGGTCCAAATCGGCCGCATATTGCAACAGATCTTCGGGCTCCAAAGCGTCCTGATTTTCATGAAGCGTATCGTGCATCTCCCAGAACCTGCGTTGGGCTCCGGCCGCCTCCGCGGCTTCTGCGGCAAGTTCCGCATGGGGATGCATTGTGGTCAAGGGGAAGTTTCGGAAGACGAAGCGAAACCTGTCGCCTATCTGATCCAGAAGTTCCATAATTACGCCGTGGGCTTGCCCGCAGAAGGGGCATTCGTAGTCTCCGTACTCGACAAGCGTGACATCAGCGTCACGGGGGCCGCGGATGTGATCACGTGGCCCTACGGGAAGGATGAGCTGGGGTTCAAAGCGGCTGATCACGGAGAAGCCTCCTTATGCTTTGTTGCGGATGAGGGTTATTGTCCCATTACCGGATAATCGTCAGGCACCTTAGTTTGTCGCTCCTTAGCTGCGTCGCCGCGATGCGAATAAGTACCTCCCGGCATCGCGGCCTCAATTGCCTCACGGGTTCACAACGATCCGGTCTTCCACTGCGGTAACACCTGGTGCCGACCAGGCCACACGCTCGGCCTCCTCGCGCTCGACCCAGGATCGAACGGTTCCTTTAAGCACGACCTTATTGCCCTCTGTTTCGACCATGATGCGATTGGCGTCTACCTCGGCGTTGCGCTTCAGAGCGTCAGCAATCTTTCTTTTGATTTCGGAGGGCTCGGCTCGCGGCTTGAGAGCGATCGAATTCGTGATGCCGTGCACGCCCTTTATGCGCCGCACTGCACTCTCGGCCATATTCCGCTCAAATTGCCATTCAACTTCGCCTTCGAGCGTGACCCAGCCATTCTTGACGACTACCTTGATTTGATCCGAGATGAGAGGCAATTGCGCCTTGATCGCCGCAACCGCCTCTCGAGCGATATCCGGGTCCGGTCTCTCGTCCACAGCCGGCAGGCGAACCTCTAGGTCATTTGCCACGCCAGCAACCCCCGCTACGCGCTTTGCAGCAGCTTCAGCCTCATATTTCTCGTTATAGCTGTGGACGAAGCCTGCGAGCGTGACAACACCATCTCTTACGGACACGGCGATATCTGAAGGGTCAAGTTCGGGATCCCACCGCAACTCCTCTTTGACGTCTCTTTCGATCTCTTCATCGGACTTCATTTGAGCCTCCAGAATGCCCCGGGAGCTACTGCGGCGTAGTGGTGGAGCCTATCGGCATTGTGTAAGTTTAGGCGGCGGCGGTCTCAGCGCCTTGATGGCTATCAGCTTTTTAAGGCTTTCACGGGCATGGATTGTGCGAGCCACTGCCGTTGCCGCAGCAATTACCAAATAGCTGATCGCGGTCAATTTTTCCGAGCAATAGAGCGGTTATATTTCGAAGGCATCGATCCTGGTCGGGTCTGAAGGGGAACCGCCTGGCCTTGCAGACAAAGACTTGTTGATTACTCGATCGGTGAACAGGGTATGTCCTTCGCTGATATTATTTGGCTGATCTTGATCTTGTCAGCCTTCCAGCCGCTCGTGCAGCAGCAAATGCTTCAATTCCAGCGAATGCGGAAGATAGTAAGGATTGAGCAGCTTCGAAATTCACGCGTCATTCTGATGGTGCATCGCCAGGAAACTATGCGCTTCCTTGGCTTTCCCATTGTGCGCTACATCGATGTGAATGACTCTGAAGAGGTGTTGCGCGCCGTTCAAATGACGGACCCCGAGGTGCCGATTGATCTTATTCTGCATACGCCAGGAGGCTTGGTCCTCGCAGTCTTACAAATCGCCAACGCTTTGCGAAGCCGAAACGCCAAGGTAACGGTTTTCGTACCACACTACGCCATGTCGGGCGGAACTCTTATCGCCATTGCCGCGGACGAAATTGTCATGGCCCCCTTTGCAGTTCTAGGCCCGGTCGATCCGCAATTGGGGGATTCCCCAGCAGCTTCTCTGATAAAGGTAGTGGAGCAAAAGCCTCTCGCGGATGTCGACGACAAAACGCTCGTCCTTGCTGATATCGGCCGCAAGGCTATAGATCAGGTCAAGAAATATGCTGAGCAGTTTTTGCGGCACCGACTACCGGTGGAAGAGGCACGCTTGCTTGCGGAGAAGCTATCGACGGGTACCTGGACGCATGACTACCCGATCTTGGCGCGCGAAGCCAAGGAACTCGGGCTGCCTGTCTCGACCGACATGCCGGATGAGGTTTACGAACTCATCCGGCTCTATCCGCAGCCCGTCCGCTCGCAGACCGGAGGGGTGGAATATATACCCTTCCCGAGACAAAAGGAGGCGCAGGCAAGAATGCAAAAGCGGGACTAGGCGATTACGAGCGACCCTGCCCGATCACAGGTGTGATGCCTATTTTGGCGCGCGGAAATATAAATCAACGCTTCATATTTCCGCGCGCTGACATGGCCCAGTTCGCTCTCGGTCACCGCGCCATCCTCTTTGCTTCTGAGAAGGCCATTTCAACTTCGGTAACTGAGTTGAATTCTCGCCCAGGAAGCCGTTCGAGTGCTTGAATGACCGGATTGTTTTTGATGGCAACGGCGATCAGATCGTCTTTCCTGGCAGGGAATCTGGCGCCTTTAAGAGCCTCAGCCAGTTCGGCGGCCGATATGTGTTGCATTTCATCCTCCGAGCAACAGAAGCGATAGTGATAGTCTTTCAGAGGATGGTGGAAAACGCGCTGATCGCGGTCATTTTTGGAGGAAATTTCTTGCACGACGATGATCTGCACCGAGAAGCTACTATGAGCTTCACTAAGGAGTCTCCAATGTTTCCGGCGCGATCATGAGTGCAATTTTTGCCTTGGCGGGCATTCGCTAGGATGCCGCCAAGTTGGATTGCTCTGCTGCTGCGGCAAAATCTGCGAGGTCCTGTTCGAGTTCGTCTCTCAGTACTATGCTCACATACGGACTCATAAAAGGCTGAGCTAAGTAATGAAGTTGCGTTCGCGGTTTACTTCGGAAAATCAAGGTAAGCCGTGGGCCCGCACCGAAGACAGACTCGACAAGGTGATCGAGTTGATAGTCGAGATCGGCGCTTGCCGCGGACAGGAGCAGTCGATTGGGCGGATCGAGCGCGACGATTTTTACCTCATGATCGGCTTCATGCTGAAGCATGACCCTGACTAGCTGGAATCTCGAACCTGGCCGAAGTGGCGGGGGCGTCAATACATGAACAGCTCTCACCGAGCGCAGGGTCCGAGGCCATTCCTCAATGTCAGAAATGGCGGAGAAGATCTCGGCCCGCGAGGCGTCGATAGGCTTTCTCACCTCCAGGTGCAAGGCTGCCTCTCTGTTCTATACCGCCGCGAGGTATGCAACGGGTCGCTTCCGCATAAACAAGCCTAAATCTGCTGCCTTCTTCCAGCATTGATTGAGGTCACTTTTTAATCCACGCGTGCCGTAATTCTGAATGGAAGCTGACCGCTGTCATCGCGATCACCCCAATTTCTTGAGATCCTGAAAGCCGTTTCTGGGGATGAAAGGCGGATTTAGCTTCGATGCCCACAATGACAGGTACTCCGAAATTAATGCGAGCGGCTGCAATCGAGATGTATGGACCACCCGACGTGATTGGCATTCAACTTCTTCCTGTGCCTGAGGTTGATGGCGATGAGATTCTCATTACCATCCATACCGCTGGGGTCGGCCCGTGGGACGCAGAGATACGAGAAGGAGAACTCGATGGGGAAACCACATTTCCGCTCATACTCGGAACCGATGGCTCGGGCAGCGTCGCTGGCGTAGGGGAAAACGTCGGGAATTTCGTTAAGGGCGAGGAAGTCTATTCATACAGCTTCAACAACCCCAAGGGCGGCTTTTACGCGCAGTATGTGGCTGTCAAAGCTACCAAAGCTGCGCATGTGCCAAAGTCGCTCGACTTAGAGCGCGCGGGTGCGGTCGCGACTATCGGTCTGACAGCCGTCCAGGGGATCGACGATCATCTTAGAGTTAAGCCGGGCGAGCGTGTAATCGTCCATGGCGCCTCCGGGGGCGTCGGACATCTTGGCTTGCAATTCGCTAAGTTTCGCGGCGCGGAGGTGTTTGCGACAGCCTCTGGACCAGAAGGCGTGAAGTTCGTCGAGCGTCTTGGCGCCGACGCAGCAGCTGATGGCCGCGAGGGCGGGATAACTGAAGCCGCATTAGACTTCGCACCTGATGGCGTCGATGCGGTCTTTGCCTTGATTGGGGGAGCTAGCCTTGAGCAATGTCTAAACGCATTGCGCCCTGGCGGCAGGCTTGCCTATCCAAATGGAGTTGAGCCCATTCCCAAAATAGGGGGGGACATTGAAGTCAAAGCATACGACGCGATTTCCGGGAAACGGGAATTCGACCATCTGAATCGAGTATTGGATGAGGCCCAACCCGTTATTGCCGTTGCTGCCCGCTACAGCCTCGACGAAGCGGTCGAAGCGCATCGAAGGCTTGAAAGGGGGCACGTGTTTGGCAAGATCGTTCTTAAAATTTCCGAGCGGGAAAATCACGAAGGTGAGTGAGATTGCAGATAGGGCGGTCCTGATACCGCACGGGAGTTGTGCAGTTCCTGCGAAAGGGTAGGTTCTGCCCCTAATAGTCCATGCCCATGCCCCCGGGAGCAGGATGTGCAGGTGAAGCGGGCTCCGGCTTGTTGGCAACACCTGCTTCAGTTGTTATAACGAGTCCCGCCACAGACGATGCATCTTGCAGAGCAGCCCGCACAACTTTCGCCGGATCTATGATCCCTGCTTTACATAAGTCTTTGAATTCACCCTCCTGAGCATCGAAGCCCCAATTCGGATCCCTTTTTTCGAGGAGCTTCCCGACAATAACGGCACCTTCGGCACCGGCATTTTCGGCGATCTGGCGAGCAGGCCATTCCACGGCGCGGCGAACAATGTCAATTCCGGTTTTTTGATCCCCATTCTCCGGGTTGAGTTTGTCCAGGTCACGGGAAGAATAGAGAATGGCGACGCCGCCCCCTGCTACAATGCCTTCCTCCGCGGCTGCCTTCGTCGCATGAAGGGCATCGTCAACGCGGTCCTTCCTTTCCTTCACCTCGACTTCAGTCGAGCCACCGACGCGGATGACGGCCACGCCGCCGGCCAATTTCGCAAGTCTCTCCTGGAGTTTTTCGCGATCATATTCCGACGTGGTGTCTTCGATCAGCCGCCGGATTTGAGCGATGCGGGCCTGAATGGCTTCCTTCTTCCCGGCACCGTCCACGATCGTTGTGCGTTCGCGTTCCACGCGAACCCGCCGGGCGCGCCCCAGCATGTCCATCGTGACATTTTCGAGCGTGAGGCCGATATCTTCAGAAAGAAACGTGCCTCCAGTCACGATGGCTATATCCTCCATCATGGCCTTGCGCCTATCCCCGAAGCCCGGAGCTTTTACGGCGGCCACGTTGAAGCCTCCACGCAGCTTGTTGACAACGAGCGTTGCCAAAACCTCTCCTTCGACGTCTTCCGCGATGATCACAAGCGGGCGAGAGGCTTGAACAATCTTTTCGAGAAGAGGCAAGAGCGCCTGTAGGTTAGAAAGCTTCTTCTCATAAAGAAGGATGTATGGATCCTCAAGCTCGGCCACCATTTTCGTGGTGTCGGTCGCAAAATAGGGGCTGATATAACCGCGGTCGAACTGCATCCCCCGCACAATTTCAAGTTCGGTATCGAGCGACTTTGCTTCCTCGACCGTGATTACGCCGTCATTGCCAACTTTTTCCATTGCCTCGGCGAGCATTCTGCCGATTTCACGATCGCCATTGGCCGCGATCGTGCCGATTTGTGCAATTTCTTCATTCGTGGAGATTTTTTTGGCGTTCTTGCCAACGTCGGCCACGATGGCATTCACGGCCATGTCAATCCCGCGTTTGAGATCGATGGGGCTCATTCCGGCTGCAACGGCTTTTGCGCCTTCCTTGACGATTGCTTGCGCCAAAACCGTTGCCGTTGTAGTTCCATCGCCAGCTACTTCGCCCGTCTTCACGGCGACCTCGCGGACCATCTGGGCGCCCATATTTTCAAAGTGATCGGCGAGCTCGATCTCTTTTGCGACGGTTACGCCATCCTTGCTGATACGTGGTGCGCCATATGAGCGGTCGATAACGACATTACGGCCCTTGGGGCCAAGCGTAACTCTTACCGTATTTGCAAGGATATCGATTCCATGCAGCAACTTTTCGCGGGCCTCGGCGTCGAACAGGATTTCTTTGGCAGCCATTGCTTTAGTCCTTGCGCTCCGCGTTAGGCGGCTTTTGCCGCCTTTTTATTGCTCTGGTCGAGGATTCCGAGAATGTCGGACTTTTTCATGATGAGGCGGACAGTTACGTCTTTATCTAGGTTTTTCAGGTACTTACAGTCTTACGTCCATCCTCTTGATGCAAATCTGATGCAACAGGAGATGAAAATGGCGTCGATAACCAAACGCAATGGCAAGTTTTTTGTTCAGGTCAGAAGACAGGGACATTCCCAATCGAAGACGTTTCAGCAACGCAAAGACGCTGAGATGTGGGCAAAGCAGGTGGAACTAGACCTGGAACGACGAGACCTGCCACAAGACCCTAGGAAGCAATTGAAGGGTATGAAGCTAGGTCAGCTTGTGGAACGGTATCGTGATGAGGTCAGCCCTAAGAAGAAGGCAGGCAACCGTGAACAGATATTCCTCAATGCTTTTCTGAGGCACGGCATCTGTCGGAAGGATGTAGCTGATTTGAAGGTATCTGATTTTGCTAAGTACCGTGACGAACGACTAGAGACAGTGACAGCATCATCATTGAAGCGTGGATTAGTAACACTGCAAAACGTCTTTGAAAAAGCCAAGAGTGAATGGGGTCTACCTCTCAAATCAAACCCTGTGACAGACTTGAAGTTCTCAGCGCAGGTAGTCAAACGTGATAGAACCTTGGAAGCAGGGGAACTCGAAGCAATCCTTGATGATGCAAGGCAACGCAGAAACCCTTGCATTGTCTCGATCATTTTGTTTGCGGTTGAAACCGGGATGAGGCAGGGGGAAATCATCAACATGCAATGGGATCACTTGGACCTTAAGAACAGGATGCTTTTGATCCCTGAGACGAAGAACGGAACCCCTAGGCGTATACCATTGACTAGGAAGGCTCAGGAGGTCCTAGAAGGCATCGATCCGGTTTCTGACTATGTATTCCCTGTCACTGCTGACTGTCTTCAACAAGCCTGGAGACGCATCCTGCAACGGGTTGGCATTGAGGACCTGCACTTCCACGATCTAAGGCATCACTGCATTACTGGGTTGTTCGACAAAGGGCTGCATATCGGTGAAGTGTCAGCCATTAGTGGTCATAAGACCTGGTCTCAATTGAAGACGTACACAAACCCTAGGCCGGAACAAATCCTGAAGAAATTGGATCAGGGAAATGCAACGGTCAGATAGGCTATCGGAGTGCATTCGGTTGCTGAGACAGGCCCGAGATTTGGTTAGGGATGCTCAGCTAAAGCTCCATAGGCTCGGCATGGATGGTGAAACGCAGGAGCGGCTAGAACGAATTTGTGAGAGTTTGAGGCTTGAAGTCTCGAAATTGGGTAACTAACTGTTGCAATGCTTGGTTGCTCTTAGGTTTGATGTGCAAGGTGTGGTTGCTCCTTGGTCTTAGGGAAAGGTTCAAGGTGCATATTTAGGGATCAGGTCTCTTGATTGAGGCTTGATCCTTTTTCTTTTGTCATGGAGTAAGTGTTACCGTCTCCATCCATGACACCTTGAAGTCTGCCGCGTTCCTTAAGCTCTTGTTCTAGGGAGTGCTCTGCTAAGGCAAGTGCAAGGCGTGCATCTGCGGTTCCAAGACCAACTGCCTTAATTTCCATGATGTACTGCCGTTGTATAGCAATATCCTCCTTTAGCATGGAGATGCGCCTATTGCACTGTTCGATCTTGGCTTGCAGCAGGGATTTTTGCATTTGGCAGTATAACCAGCATTTCTGAGCAACGTATTGATATATGTCAAAATCGTATACTCAGGTCCAAGCTGGAGTCAAGGGAGCCCATACAGCCATGAAATAGGTTGGACTGTTGTCTCCCTACATGAAACGAGAACATGGCTTGTAGGCTTAAATGCGAGGCATCGATGGAGAAACACAGGAGCGGCTAGAAGGGAATAATTGCCTTAGGATCGATAGGCGTGGATGGGTTGCCGTTGATCAAAGCTTCGCGCTTCATCCATGGCATAGCATCGATCCTAGAGCCTCCAAGAAGGCCGTGGAAGCCCTTGATTGATAGGGCTGGATGAAACCGTTCCAAAAGAAAACAGCTGTCTACGGTCAATGTAACCCTTTCTCCAAAGCCTTGCGGCTCCTTTGCGTTAGAGACAGCATCTTTAGGATGCAAGCTATGGCTGATCTTAGTTAATCTTTAACCTTATTGTGATATAATAGCATCATAACCCGTCTGACCGAGTAACCAAACTCTGAACCGTAACCAACCGGGTATATGATAAGGGCGAAAGTTCAGACGAGGCAACAATGAGCAAGGCTTGGCAGATGATGTCTAGCCTTAGACGGTATGTATTGTTTTGACTTGACTTTCTAATAAAAAAGTGTACAATATTTATGAGGATAGAAGATCGCTTTGATTTGCCGTACGCATTGTATATGATCTTTTGACTTGACTTTTGAATAAAATAGTCTATACTGTAGATATGGAGTGGAGCATTTCCGGCTCTGATTTGTTTTTTAGACGAGACGATATTTGAAGGAGTTTTTGATGATGGATTTTTTTAGATGTTTGATGACGAACGTATTTTTGAACTAGACACAGCCGAACAAGCCACCGAAGACAATCCAGCCCAATATAAATGTGAACTCGTTCCCGGTCCTTATACCCAACGAGGCAGGCTGTATTGCGTCTTGTATGATGGTCAGCCCTTGATCGATGGGAGTTATGATCCTGAGTTTGATGCCTGCAGAGCGCTATTAAGACACGGGATCACCGGCAAGCTGACCACATACCGAGATGGCAAAGCTTCCATGGTTTTGGATATTTCAAAGGCTGCTCAGGCCATGACCAGGGATAACAGGTACGGCACTCCTGTCTTTGTCAAATACCGTCAAGGACACTAGCCCTAAAACATCGATCCCAGGTGCCGGTAAATCGTGGCAGGAGACGTGTTTCTGATATGGCCGCTATACCCCTACATGGAAAGAAAACAGGGCTGTAGCCATGCTTTACCGTCACTGGATTAGATCGCTCCAAAGTGTCACGGATATACGGCGCAAAACTACATAAACTGAATTTTATCAGAAAAATTTTTATCACTCGACTTTTCGATTGATTGAATACGAAGACAACAACAAACAAATTTATCATAGGAGAAATGACGATGAATAAGATTACAAAGATTGAGGAAATTGTTGGTAAGACGATTTATCACATACGGCTAGGACGTGGAGACAAGACAGCTAGGATTTATAAAGAAGACTATGAGGAGTTGATGGGATTAGGTGTCTCTGAGTTATGGTGCGAAGGAGCATTGAATTATGTCAGTTGCTATTGCAAAGGCGCTCCGGGTAATAGGATCATTATAGCTAGAGCATTGATGGATGCAGGAGACAAGGAGACTGTAAGGTACATTGATGGCGACAAGACAAACCTCCTGAAAGACAATCTAGTGAAAATGCGTGATCCAAAAGCTACCAGGAGAGCAAGAGATTTTTTGAAAGCTAAGGATGCTGCTAGGAGTAATTGATTGCTTAGGAGGATTTATAATGGAAGTTGAACTAACACCAGATAAGATATACGAAAAGATATTAGCAGGTGAGTTGCCGCAAGTTGATGAGAAAGAAGACACTACGGATTACGGAATTGATGAAGAACTAGAGAATAAATTCTTCAGACGGTTCAAAAGACATCCTAGCTGGTTTGTCCTCGAATATAGAGAACAATATGGTGAGCATCATGATTGGCCGCAATACCTCAGAGACATCCTAGCTACTCCAGAGGTTCCTGAACCAAAGAAGATTGAAGCCAAGGACTGGGAGACAGAGAAGCAGCGTGTTAGACCTGTATTATGGAGCATATCAGCTAGAGACCGAGATGAATGGATTAAAGCAGGAATGGCAATTCATCATGCTTGTGGAGGGTCAGAAGATGGTAAAGCGTTCTGGGATGAATGGTCTAAGACATGCCCTGATAAGTATGATCAAGACGAACAAGACAGGCAATGGGGATACCTCAACGAGGGACACGCAAACCCTATCAGTCTAGGATGGATATACTTTCGAGCTAAAGAGCTTGGATATAAGGTTGAGAAGAAGGAGATACACAATCTAGTCAAGGTGCCCGGATTTCCATTTAAGCCATTAGGTCCTATCGCTCATGCAGCACATGAAAAGATGAGGGAGGATTTCAAAGGTTATAATCACAATCCATCAAACGATCAGTACATGGCCTTAAGAGAGATCATGGTGTGTTGTGAGGCTATGGTCAAAGGGGCTTGGCATGATGGAACACAGATGGAGAAGAAGTTCTATTTGTCGTCTATTGATCCAGGCGTAGGTAAGACAAAATCATTCTGCCGTTTCATCGCTCAACTTCTTAAAGTCAAAGACTATAAGCATGTAGGAATAATCGTATGTGTAGGTAGGTTGAATGAGATACGAAGCCTGTTTGATCACCTGAAGAAACTAGGAGTGAACGAAAACCAAATAGGCATCTATACAGCAAAGGGTAATGATGTAAACGACCTAGGGAATAAGGATTATACCAAAGCCAGGATACTATTGACCACACAACAGATGATAGACGCAAGACTAAGGAGAGCAGGCAACTTCTCGGACATTCCAGAGTTTCAGTTCAATGGTAGGGCAAGAAAGCTACGGATATGGGATGAGGCAATACTACCAGGAAGACAGCTCACTATCGGGGTGTATAAAATACTTGCGATGCTCGACACTATCAATAATCACAACATTAAGCTTGCATCTACTCTTCTTGAAGTGGCTATGGCTATAAAGGAGAATACTATTATAGACATACCAGAATTCCGAGAGCTGTATAACGTATCAGAGAGTGAAGCCAGAGAATGGTTTGCCGAGGTTAAGACAAAGGTTACGCTAGATCAGGTCTCTACTCTTTGGCAGATGAGCGGTAAGACTGTAAACGTAGTTAAAGAAAAGAAGGGTATGACAGCTCTGAGCTACGAAGATACACTCCCTGAAGATATGAAGCCTGTACTAGTCCTAGATGCTAGTGGAAGAGTAAGACATGCATATGAAGATTGGGCCAATAGCAGGAACGACATCATAGCTCTTTATCCTGGTACTGAGGATTGTATCAAGGATTATTCGAGGCTGACGGTGCATCATTGGAATAAGCCAGGAGGTAAAGGTTCTTTCGAGGATAATCCTGGTATGTATGCAGATGCTATCAGTAGAACTATTAATAGCAAACCAGTTGAGGAGTTCCTTGTCGTACATCACATAAACATGAAAGACAAAAAGGGTAAAGAGATCAACTTCCAATCGCTTGTTTCAGATCTAATCGAAGGAGACCAGAAGAGAGTTTCGTATATACATTGGGGTGATCATTCAGCTACTAACGAATATGCTCACATACCTAATGTCATATTTGCAGGAATATTCTTTCAACCTGAGAGTTACTATCATTCACTAAAGAGATTAGCAGAACGAGCAAATCCAGAAGATGAGATGGACAAGCAAGGATTGATAGACATCAAGAAGGGTGAGAATGCTCATGGTATGCTGCAAGCTGCTTGTCGAGGATTGGTACGAAAGAGTGAAGGTGTAGGATGTCCAGAGAGTAACTTGTATATCATATCTGAGCCGAGAGTTGCTAAGTTAATAGATACGATCTTTCCTGGATGTGTCGTTAAGGAGTGGAACCCACTAGGTGAAGAAGATAAGCTTACACCAAAGCAGCAAGAGGCATTATCATTTGTCCTAGATCTATTGAAGAAGATAGGAGACACAGTATCATTCCAAGAGGTATACGAAGCTATCGGCATCAAGGACAGAAACAACTTCAGAAAGCTAGTGATGGATGACAAGTTTGCATCAGAACTAAAGAAGCATGGGATCATCATCAGGTCTGTCAAAGGTAGGAGTGGCAGCTATTTCGACAAACAATTAGATGGCCCTATCTCATTCTAAATCGGCATTGAGTATGGCACGACAGAAAAGCCGTACAGAATTAATGAGGTACTCAATCCCTATAGATATTATAGGATTTACTACCTCATTTATGGCAGCATCCTAAACCGTAGTGTGGTACTAAATCCCTTAGATATATATAGGATTTTCTACCACGCTACGAGGACATGAGGCAGAAGCGCTATAGGTATCAATCAGGCTTTATGTGTCATCCTCCCTTATACAAAAAATCCCCCCCAAGAGAGGCATAGGATTGAATGTAGTGAGACCGCCCTATAGTGTATATGCATATGGAGAGTTCACTACATTCAAAAGGGTGTGGATCGGATAAGACCTGTATATCTGTTTTGTCGTACTCCTGTAAATGGTAGCCGGTTCGCTGTCTTTGTTGATTGACTTAGTGTTCTTCAAAGGCTTGCGGCTACCTGTTTACAGCACCGATCTAATGATCATTATCAATCAGGATATGGCAGCTACTTCAAGAACCTTTACGATGGTCCTCTGTTCTAACTATCATCAGGTCTCTCTAAGGATGTCCTACAAGAAAAATGAGGTCATAAATTCTTAAAGATAATATAAGGAAATATGCCCTCTTTTTTGATCCAAGTGCCATCTTTTAGAAAGGCATCAATACGAAAGGCTTGGAGCTAAAAGGATAACTGTCTTTGGTAGTTCTTTGCATCGATGCTTATTCGTTTGTCTAGGCAACCTATTGAGAGCTTCGTCTGCATACGGTTATTACGGCTTTGATCAGGTTCGTTTCCAAATAAGGTTTTGAAACAATTGGCGCTGAACGACATTCTTCATGCAGGTGGTTTGCCCCATATGCGGTAACGAAAACAATGCATTTGCCTTGATCGTCAATGATCCTTGCAACAGGGTCGATGTCCCCATCCTTGAGCTTTACGTCCAACACGGCACAGTCGAAGTCTTCTTTGGTTGCCAGTTCATAGGCTTTCTCTACGCTCCTTGCCGGTCCTATGACTTCTGCTCCGAGTGTGGTCAGGAGATTGGCAATATCAAAGGCTTGCATCGGCTCATCTTCGGCTACAAGAACGCGAACACCATGTAGTGGCATGATAAAAACCAAGTTTGAATTGTATCAGACTGTATCACATATTTGTGTTCACTGACAAAGTATGTTTGGACCGCATCAACATCATTCTATCACGATGCTTTTCCCGGGATGTATAGTCCCCTTAAGTTATTGAACTAATTTAATATTTACTATCCCGCTATCTGTCTGTTACTAAAGGGAAAGGTTACATTATGTATAGAGAGGTACAATAAGATAATCGCTCTATCATCAACGCCCTATGGTCTGAATTCGTCTTTGTCTGCTGCTCTTCTGTCTACGATCAAATCCAAGGATACGGTGCAAGTCGAGTCGATACGATTTTTATTAGCAAATTATCTTCACTGATGCTGCGGCGTCCGATCCAATGCGACCCCCTGCTATGCCGGTATGCCAGCCATAACCCTCCTGGGTTGTCATTCACGAAAAATCAATCAGTGTAAAGAAAGGCTTATCGCCTGATGCAAATTTGATGCAATGCGGATGCAAAATTCAACCTGGAAAGCAGGGTAGAGTAGACAGGGGAAGCGTAACTAGGTAGATTATCGTATGCACTAATGAGGACAAAGGACGAGGACATAAGCACCTGATGTAGTTACGGTATTCACTGGTATTCTAACCAGCCTTTTTATTGCTCTGGTCGAGGATTCCGAGAATGTCGGACTCTTTCATGATAAGGCGATCTTCACCGTCTACGATCACCTCGGTCCCGGACCATTTACCGAAGAGCACCCGGTCCCCCACCCGGACGTCGAGCGGCGTTAGCTTTCCATCTTCACTGCGCGATCCAGGACCAACTGCGAGCACCTCGCCTTCCGCGGGTTTTTCCTTCGCCGTGTCGGGAATGATAATGCCGGTTGGCGTTTTATCTTCTGCCTCAATTCGCCTAAGAAGAACGCGGTCGTGAAGGGGCCGAAAGCTGGACATTGGCTTAGTTCCTTTACATGCGTTGACTTCGATCTCGCGGGCGCAAGGTTATGCCTTTGTCGGGCGAACGCGCTGATTTCCGTCAGAAATGGGATGAGCGAACAGTCATTTGTTTGGCCACTCAAGAATGACCCTAGCGGTTCTCGTGCAGCAGCCGGGAAGTGTAACCCCCGCGAGACAACCACTATGGACCTTTCAAAAGGCTCAGGACTGACTGCCATCCCCAGTCGCGATTGCAGCAAGAGCCGAGCCCGCTAGCAGCGCGACGGAGATCAGCAATACCTCTCGCGTTCCCGCCACGAAATTTCCGACCGGCGATCGTGCCGAAAAGCGCGACGCCAATAACGCTGCCTGTTTGCCTTGTGGCGTTGAGGACCCCGGCCGCGATGCCGGATTGGCTCTTGTCAACACTTCCTAGGAGGGCTGAGGTGAGAGGAGGCACCGAAAGCCCAAGTCCGGCGCCGAATGCGATCGCCCCAAATCTTGGGAGAGACCGCGATCGCGGTACTTCGCTTGACTCATTTCTGAACGCAGAGTGCCGTCACCGAGATGCCATTCGGATGCGGAATTGTCCCTTCTGCGATACGATTGCGCGCAATGGCATTTAACTCATCGCTAATCGCAGTGAATTGCCCAAGATAAGCAGTTCGAGCCGCTTCGCACCGTTCCTTGCTGCTAAATTCCGCCGTTATAAGCGATCCCAGCCGGGAGAGCTGTGTCCAACATCCTCATCTTGTCGAGGCCACTTCCGTGCCGCCGTTTTTAGTGTTTGCCGCAAGAAAACCGAACCCCTTGCCAGAGCCTTAGGTCCCCACAGCGCTACAAAATCGCCCGTCTTGACAATTATTCCCATCAGTGCACCGCAGCACCGTGCCTTCTCCTATACTGGGCGGTACTGCGAAAAACGTTACGGAGCCAGCTTCTCCATATTCCCTGGGGAAGTCTTCACGATCTTTGCGCGAACCTGGCCATTCTCGGCGTTGATGATCGAAATGGTATCGCCCTGCTTATCGAATTTTGAGCAGGCAGCCTTCCCGGCTTCTTTCCAATTGGTGCAATTGGTATTCTCTTTGATAGCCCACGTGCCGTGCCACATCTCGCCTTTGGGCGTTTTATAAAGCGCGGTGCCTTCTGTGGAATAATAAATAACGCCCTTTCCCTGAGTGCCAGTCACAGATCCCGCGGCCGTCTCAAGATAGATTGTGTTCCCAGAAATCAAGCTTTTGATTTCAGCCCCGGTCAGATCAGCCGCAGTCGCGCAGCCGGCAAAAGAGAACAGCCCGATCACGCCGATCGCAATATGCTTTATCGAACGCATGCTTGTTTACCTCCCAAAAATATACCTGCAAGCCGAGCATAGCCACCGCCGGCCAAACGATCATAGATGACGGGGTTTGTCACGTGAGAATTCGATGCGCCAGCGGCGTTAATCCCAGACCATCCCGCCGCAGCACGAGCCAGCCAAATAAAACCATATCGAGAAGCAGAATAACCGAGGATACAGCCGCAATGGGATCACCGCTTTGATGCCCGGTGTGGACGAGACCGACGCCGGTCGACGGAATTACGGTGGCAATAATCCAAACCCACACCTGCACGAGAGCGGTGCGCGCGCTGCCGATCGCCGGATGCAAATGATAAAAAATGCCAAATAGAAATAGCGATACCCACCCTAGAAGATTGAGATGAGCATGGGCAGGCATCGCCGAGTGATCCCCCGATATTGCCATTATGAGGCCCCACATCATGCCGGCAAGAACAAGCAACACAGCGGCTTGGAAACATAAAGATGACGCCTTCATTGTCGCCCACAAAGAATGATTTTTTGAAAGACACTGCTTCGATTAAACTAGCGGCTCATTGGAACGGCATCAATCCGCCTTGTTGCTAAAGCCGGCGGGGGGCGGCGATATGCTGAACCGATTTATGAAAATCGTCCTGAAAGGCCTTTGCCGTGCCAGGTTCGATCCACACTGAACCGAATTCTTATGGCCCGCTCGGTCGTCCATGAAAACGATCCTCATCATTGGCGCAAGCCGCGGCATTGGACTGGAGACGGTCCGCCGGGCTCTCGATCAAGGCTATCAGGTCCGCGCTTTTTCGCGATCGGCGTCCCAAATCCCTCTCACCCATGCGCAGCTTACGAAAGTGAATGGCGATGCGCTCAAAGCCGAGGATGTTGCCGCCGCGCTTGAGGGCGCCGATGCCGTCATCCTAACGCTCGGAGCCAAGGCCAGCCTTGCCATGTTCACCGGACCCATTCGCCTCTTCTCTGACGCCACGCGCATTCTTATCCAGGCGATGGAAAAAGCGGGGGTGAAACGCTTGATTTGCGTGACAGGCTTTGGTTCGGGTGATAGCCGCGAACATATGCCGGCATTGCTGCGCCTGCCCTTCGAACTTGTGTTGGGCCGGGTCTATGACGACAAAGCCGTGCAGGAGATGATGATCCGGCGCAGCGCTCTGTCCTGGGTGATCGCCCGGCCTGGCGTTCTCACCAACGGCCCTCGCACCGGCCGCTATAAAATCCTCGATAGGCCCGCCGATTGGCGCAGCGGCACGATCTCGCGGACGGATGTCGCCGATTTTCTCGTCAAGCAAGTCGAAGATGACGCCTATCTCGGCAAGACACCCGCCTTGATCGCATAACCACACCCGAAGCGCGTCGCGCTTTGTTCACCATTGGCGGTTACGTTGAAGTAGTTTTCAGCGCGAACTAGGTTCTCGCCTCACCACCGGCAGCACGGCACCTCCCGAGGCGTTCTCGACATCCCTTCGTGAGTGAAGATATAATCGGACGTGTCTTTACCCTCTGTCCACATCGGGCCTTAAACATCCATATGGCGTCATCAACCAACAATATGCGCTTTCAGAACCGGAATTTGAGTGGGACAATTCCGAAAAAAGCATAACAAGCCTATGGGACTAAATTCTTCTTAAATATCGGATTTGTTTTCCTTATTCGATCCCAGTCGTGTCCACCACTCGCGGTCCTGTCCGCCAAGCTCTCGCTTAAGATCCCGGAAAAATTGCGCAATTCGCGAGTTTAAAGGAAGCGGTGCGTGTGCTTCTTATAGGCGAGGTAGGCTTCGCCGTAAGCGTGCTCCAGCCACGGCTCCTCGGTAAATGGCATGATGATATAGACAAGGATTGCAAGCCCGCAGAGGATCGCCGTATGCATGCCCCCATGGGCCAGGGCGGTTCCGAAGAAGCCTAGGATGGAAGCCACGTATTGGGGGTTGCGGCTATACCGGTAAAGACCGTTGGTCACGAGCCCTTCATCCGCCCCGTAGGTGTTGCCGATGCCCAGATCGAAATACCCATAAATGGTAAAGCCAAACCCGATCGTCAGGCAGGCAATGCCGATGGCGAACCTGAGGATTTCGCCCTGCGCGGGCCAATGCGCGGTAAGGATCCCATAAAGCAGCGTAAGCCCAAGCCCGCCGCGGAACAAAGGCCAGAAAGTGTAGTGCTGCCAGCTTCTGTTAGAGGGAGTGGGCCATAATCTGAATGATTTCGAGGTTACAGTCGCGAACAAGAGCGCATTGAGAAGAGCGAGTGCTGCCGCAGCCAGAATGAAGATCAAGCTGTAGAGTGAGGCCATAGATAGCAAGACCAATCATATTGCTGCGCTAGCGCTCTCAACGAGCGCGCCCACCTCTGCACATCGGGCTCCGTGCAGTCAAGCTACGGCATGACCTGGAAGTTGCGGCGAATTGCCGGTCCCGTGTCCGGTTAGCCGGCGTTGCCTCCTATTGCGGGAGCCAGGATTTCCGGTCCAGCTGCATGTTTTTCCGTCGCGCTGACGATCTCGTGCACAATGCCGGGCTCGGTCATCGCATGCCCTGAATCCGGGACTATGCGCAGCTCCGCTTTCGGCCAAGCCTTCGCTAATTCCCACGCATTCTTAAGGGGGGTCACAACATCATAGCGCCCGTGAATGATTGTGCCGGGCAATTGAGCCATCCTACATACGTCTTCGATGAGCTGATTGTCGCTGCGAAGGAAGCCGTTATTGATAAAGTAATGACATTCAATGCGGGCAAAAGCTACGGCGTAGCCCTCATTTCCGAACTTGTGTACGCGCTCCTGATCGTGGAACAAGGATAGTGTGCTGCCTTCCCAAACGCTCCAGGCCCGGGCAGCTGCATACCGCGTTTCTCGGTCCTCGGAGGTGAGCCGGCGGTAATAGGCTTCGACCATGTTGCCGCGTTCAGCATCCGGAATTGGGGCGAGATAGCTTTCAAACGCATCGGGGAATATCCAGCTGCAGCCCTCTTGGTAGAACCAATCGAGCTCGGCCCGCCGCAATAAAAAGATGCCTCTTAAGATAAGCTCGGTTACCCGGCTCGGATGCTTTTGTGCATAGGCGAGCGATAAGGTCGAGCCCCAGGATCCGCCGCAAAGCTGCCACGCCGGGATACCGAGATGCTGGCGCAATTTTTCCATATCCGCGACGAGGTCCCAGGTCGTGTTCTCTTCCAGGCAGGCATAGGGCGTGGAGCGCCCGCACCCTCGCTGATCGAACAAAATAATGCGGTACCGGGAGGGATCGTGATAGCGGCGCATCGTTGAATTGCAGCCGCCGCCAGGTCCGCCATGGACAAGGAGTGCCGGTTTTCCGTCACGAGATCCGCATTCCTCGAAATAGATTTGATGCGTGCCGGAGACCTTCAGCCATCCCGTCCTGTAGGGCTCGATCTCGGGAAAAAGCTGCCGTCTGCCGGCGGTTGACCCGGCGGTGCTTGAATTGGAAAGTCCGGCATGGCGCATTAGCTGGCCCCAAGGCTTAGCCTGAAAAGAGTCTTTGTGAGAGATTACACGTTGGCAGCCAAATACAAGGGCTTAACAACGGAAGACGCGGCATTCACCCTTGGCGTGCAGGCTTCGCGCGCAACGCCAAGCGCAGTAAACGCGATTGCAGAGTTTCTCCAGCCGGTATGCGAAGCTCGTCCACCGCCTCAAGAGCATATTCGTCCGGGACTCGTAAAATTGAGCTTACCGCGATCGCCGCGGCAAAGCTGGCCGGAACTGCAATGGCTGCGGAGGTCAATGGATCAACGTTGAAGATAGAGAAGCTGCCATTGCTCATAGCTGCGGTGATTGCAAAGCCGGAAAGCATGCCTGTAAATGCCCCCACCGCGCTCAATCCTCGCCACCAGACGCTCAAGACCAGCACTGCAAAAAAGGTCCCAGAACTCAGGGAAAAGGCTTCAATAACCCACCTCAGGGGATCAACGGACGGGCGTTGAGCTACCATAAAAGCGATGAAGCAAAACAACAGCATTGAGAGGCGTGCAAAAAGCAAACGCCGGCCGGGCGACGCGCTCTTGTTCAGAAAACCATGATAGAGGTCGTCACTGAGCGTGTTGCCCATAGCCACAAGCTGCCCTGCCGCGCAGGCCGAAATTGCGGCAAGCACTGATGCGCCGGCCAGGCCGAAGAAGACTCTCGGCAGTCCGGCCGCGATGGGAAGAATAAGGGCCAAGCTATCGCGCTGAAAGGTCACTTGCTGCGCCGCGTCGAGGCTGCCGAAATGACTTCCGGGCAACGATACAAGCCCGAGCTGCTGAAGAATGCGGCTCCAGGAAGGAAGACTTGAAACCGGAATTCCGGCCAGGCCTTCGATTGCCATGGCCTTCGTGAAGAACGCGTAAGCCGGTACCGTCAGAACCACAAAAACGGCGATGACCGCGGACCAGCCGCAAAATCTTCGGCTGGAAAGAATAGTCGGGGTCATGCTGACCCGCGGCAGCAAAGCCGGATGCGCCGCAATGCCCGTTGCGAGACAGAAAATGAGGAGTGCGAAATCCAAAGGACTGAACGCGCTGAGGGCTTTTTCCGATGGCCGGGAAACAGGTTGCGGTCCCGGCTTTGGCATAGCCGCGCTAAGAGGCTGCGGCCTCGAATTTGTTACGATGCCCCTGGCTGATTCGAGTGACTTCAACTCCTCAAGCTGGCTGCCATAAGTCAGCTGCGGGAGGGGCAAATTTGTGCGCATGAGCGAGACCGACACCAGGGGCGCCAATATCCCGAGAAATACGATGAATTGGGCGCATTGCGTCCATGTTGCCGACCGCATTCCCCCAAGCACCACGGTCAGAAAAATTGTCGCCACCACAAGCAGAATAAAAAACGAAGACGGCGCAAGGGCGATACCAAGGGTTTGAGGCAGAGGTAGAAACAAGCCTACGAGCTTTCCGCCAAGAGCAACTTCGGCCATGAGGATCATACAAAGTGGTGCAATCGCTAGCAGCGAGGCGAACGCGCGCAGCCGGTTACGCCCAAATCGCAGATAGAGAAAGCCCGGTAGCGTCGCCGCGCCCGCCTTACGCAAATGCGGAACGAAGAGCACCCCCATAAGGACAATGCCGGCGAAGCAGCCAATTGGTATAGCAATTGCATCGATGCCATCGAAAAAAATACTTCCGATGCTTCCAAGGATAATGCTTCCGCCGAACACCGTTCCGCAAAGCGCAAGAGCATTGTAAAAGGGTGGAACGCGCTGGCCGGCGAGGAAGTAGTCGTCGATATTGATCGTGCGCGTCATGAAGCCAATCACGACGTAGAAGAAGGCCGGCATGGTCACAATGAGCTGGTCGATCGCAAGCGTGGAAAGGCCGAGCTGTTCAAGAACCACGAGCATCAACACGAGGCAGACATAGGCACTCGCGAAGATTGCAAAGCTCGATCCGAGCCTTGGATTGATGATCGGTGTACTGAAATTCAGCGTCATATCAGAATTGTATGGTCATATTATAGGTACGGTCGCTCTTTTGCTGCCCGCCGAAGAAGGCGTAAAGAAGGATGGCAAGGAGCACGAGGGCGCCGTCGGAGATGATAAAATAGCCAAGAGGAAAGCGCAGGAAGCGATAAGAGTTCAGGAATGGCACAAAGACCGGCAGGAGCATGGTCAAACCGGCGATGAGCAATGCCATGCCAAGAGTAAGACGGCCGATGTGGCGCCAATAGGCTTGCTTAGTGTCTTCGTCAGACATACTTTTGCAATCTCAGGTAATTCTAATATGAGGGCAGCTTCGAGTTGGAGAACCTAGCTATCTTCGCAGGTGCCGGCAACTGTATCGAAGGGCGCACAGCTTACAATGGTCCCCTCGACACGATGAACAAGGAAATTCGCATGCCAAGCCTCCTCTACGCCGTCCTAGCTGCGGTGCTTAAGCGATGAATAATCATCATGTCATCATTGCGGACGACCACCCGCTGTTCCGCGATGCTTTGAAGCAAACATTACATTCGGCGCTACCAGGGGCGGCGATCGCAGAGGTGGGATCGGTCGAGAGGCTTCTGGAAACTCTGTCTCAGAATTCAAATACCGACCTCGTCCTGCTCGATCTAAAAATGCCAGGCGAAAAGGGTGCGGCGTCGCTATCGGGCCTTACCGGCCTCATGTACCTTCGCAGTCAGCACCCGGGAATACCGGTCGTCATCGTCTCGGCAAGCGACAATCCAAGCATGATCCAGCGCTGTTTGAACCTTGGGGCCTCCGGCTTCATCTCAAAATCGCTGCCGGTGGAGCAAATCCGCTCTGCGGTGAAAACAGTATTGAATGGCGGCGTCTGGTTTCCCGACGAGGTTCAGCGCGGCGCCGGGGCAGACGAGCTTGGCGAGCTTGCCAGCCGGCTGGCTACGCTCACGCCGCAACAGGTTCGTGTCTTATCAATGCTGGGCCAGGGGTTGCTGAATAAGCAGATTGCTTTTGAGCTGAGCGTTTCAGAGGCAACGGTCAAAGCTCACGTATCGGCCATTCTCCAGAAGCTTGGTGTCGACAGCCGTACCCAGGCCGTTATCGCCGTTAATCGCATCGCAATGCTCGACGGGCACGAAACCGAACCAGACAAGCTCTAGCTGGCGCTGTTGCGGTATTTGGGGTGCAAGTCTCAACAGCGCGCTTTCTGGTGTGCCCATTCATGTGTTTCCTTGTTGTATAAGGCAGGGCCCATGAGGAACCGCAATGGCATCATCATCCCATCAATTGACCCTAGGTTTCCCTCCGGATAGCGCCGCCGCATTAGCCGCCTTTGAGGAAGCCCGGGAAGCCGCACGCTCCTGCCGGGAGTGCCACCTTTGGGAAAAGGCCACGCAAACCGTTTTCGGCGAAGGGCCGGTCCCAGCACCTATCATGCTGATTGGCGAGCAGCCTGGCGATAAGGAGGACCTCGCAGGCAAGCCATTCGTCGGGCCTGCTGGCATCAAGCTCAATCAGGCCCTCGATGAGGCCGGTGTGCCACGGCAAACCGTCTATGTCACCAATGCCGTCAAGCACTTCAAATACGTTCCCCGGGGGCGCATCCGTCTTCACCAAAAGCCCGTGACGGTAGAGATTCGCGCCTGCAGACAGTGGCTTGAGCGGGAACTCGACTTCGTACAGCCGAAAGTGGCGGTGGCGATGGGAGCCACGGCCACGCAATCACTGTTCGGGAAAGCCATGCCAATCAACAAAAATCGGGGCCATCTTTTCGATCTCGGCAGCACCCGCGCGCTTATAACAATTCACCCGTCATACCTGTTGAGGATTTTGGAGCGCGTGGACGCAGAGGCCGAATACGCCCGCTTCGTGTCCGACCTTAAGCTTCTGCTGCCATTTGTTGGCTAGCCATTTAGTCCCAGCATATGCTGGATAGGATCGAGCCTGAACTGATCCGGCTTTTGTGTCCAGTATTTGCAGATGTACACGTAGGGTGTGAGCCCTCGTAGAGTCTTGAGGCGCTTTGCGAAATTATAAGCTGCCAGGAAAGTGGCGAGATGTTCGCGGAGCTGCTTGTGGCTGTCATAGTGATAGCGGCGTACGGTGGCCAAGGACACGATCGACGAGATGCGCGACGATGGTATCCCCATTGGTCTTGTGACCATTGTCTTCTCCTACCGTCCCTTCCCGGTCGATGCACCACGCGATGCGCTCACAGGCGCCAGGGATGTCGTTGTGTTGGAGAAAAGCATCGCAGTCGGCAGGGGCGGCCAGCTCGCCACTGATGTGGACGCCGCCTTTCGCAATCTGCCTCATGCGCCGCATCACATAACTTGAGGCGGCTGCGCAGGGTGTCGTCATACCAATCATGGACGGACTTCCGCCGAGATCCGCGAAAGCGCATCGCCGGCCTTCATGGGATCATCGACGACGATCACGTCGGCGCCGCGCCCGGTCAGCACTCCGAACAGTGCCTGAAAAAGGGGCTCGTCATCACACTCCGGCAGTCGCGGGCTAGCTTTTCCGGCAGGTCCTGGGCGTAGCTGATGGCCAGGATTTGGATGGCGGGCTCATGGCAACGGTCAGAAACAGAGCAATGTACTTGGAGAATCGTTCCTGGCGCTCCGTCCTCATGGTGTCGCTGTCGAAAACGGCGAGGGCGATCGTGGCTTAGGCCTCGGCAAGCGCGCACACGAACGGGAGGTCATGAACCCTTTCGGACATTCCTTGCCCTTGCTACCGGAATCTTGGCCAGTGCTTCATGGTGCACCCGCCGCATCGCCGTCATATTCATTTCGAATTGACAACCATTTTCCTGTCGGTGACGTTTGAGCTCAGCCTCGACCGAGGCTCGGGAGCCCTGCCGATGTCTGTCCTACTCGAAGGCGATAATGCGATAGAGAAAATCACGGACGGCCGCGGCCCGCATTATGAGCCCATGGGCTGGCACCACTGGCCGGAGCACCCTTGGCTGTCCTATCAATTCCGGCGCGGCCTTGGCGAAAGCCAGGAGGGCGGCGGCTCCGTAAGCGAAGTGCTCATGGCAGCCTCGCGCATGATCCCTGGCGACCTCGAAAGCTGGCACGCGCAGTGGAAACGCATCGCCGATTTCAATTGGGAGCGCGGCCTATCGGAAGAAAAGTCCGGCCATATACGCACGGCAATGAACTGCCTTCTGCGCGCGGCCGACTATTACCGGCAGGCCGAATTCCATCTCGACCCTGACAACTCGCGGCGCCTGCCCACCTTCGAGCGCATGGAAGCCTGCAGCCGCAAATTCATCGGTTATCTAAACCCTCCCGGAGAGGCCGTCGAGATTCCCTATGAGAACGGCGTATTTTTATGTGGTTACTTCGTTCGTGCGCCCTTTCCCGGCGAAAGGCTTCCCGTCCTGATTTGCATGGGCGGCCTCGATTCCATCAAAGATGAGATGTGGTTCATGCAGGCCCATGGCTGCTTGCAGCGCGGCATTTCCGTTCTGATGGTCGACATGCCCGGACAGGGCGGAACTTTGCGCCGGCATAAAATCACGAACAGGCACGACACGGAGTATCCCGCCGGAAAATGCATCGACTGGCTCACCCGGCGCGCAGATGTTGACCCAACAAGGATTGCAATCTGCGGATCAAGTCTGGGCGGCTACTACGCGGCACGGGCTGGCTGCTATGAGCATCGTCTCGCCGCTGTCATTTCGCATGGGGCCATCTGGTCGGTTACGGACCTTTGGGGCAGCAAAGGCGAGGATTTCGGTCTCGCCATGCATATCAAATGGGTATTCGGCGCATGCAGCATGAAGGAAGCGATGGAGAAGGCGACAGCCTTCACGCTCGATGGCCATCTGGAGCACCTGCGTTGCCCCTATCTCATACTTCATGGCGGCCATGATGTGCTCACCGTTTCCGCGGCGCGCAAGACATATGACAATGCCAAGCAGAAAGGCGTCAACGTAACTCTCAGGCTCGTTGAACCCCATGAAACAGGCGCGGAGCACTGCCAGCATGACAATCCCACAATCGGCCAGGAGATCTTATCGGACTGGCTCGCGGATATTTTCAAAATAGATCAGCGTGCGCTTTTAAGGACGGGCTGGAATGCACTCATTTAAACAGGAAAAACAGCAATGAACTTTGGTGTCGATAAGGTCCGCCCTGCCGTTGTAGCCATCGACTGCCATCGCGGCCACCTCGACCCAACGGTGGCGACGATGCCCGCATCTCCGGAAACAGCGGCGCATCTCACAGAAGCCAACAGGCGCTTCTTCAATACCGCGAGGAAGCAGGGAATCCCGATCGTCCATTTGGTGACAACAAATCGCGACGTTGATGAAATCCGGGCCAATCCTTTCTGGCGAGTCCTTTCGGAAGACCCGAAGTCCACCCGCAAAAATGCGATGCGGCATAATTTGAAAGGCTCGCCCGGCTGCACGATCATGCCCGGCCTTCATCAGGCTGGAGACATGATCGTCGATACCAAGAAGCGCTATGATTGCTTTCAGGGAACCGATCTCGACATTCTGCTGCGCACCCACGGCATCAACACGGTCCTGATCACGGGGATCAACACCAACAGCTGCGTACTGGCGACGGCCTGCGCCGCCAATGTGCGCGACTACGCCGTCATCGTCGTTGAAGACTGCGTCGATACAATGGATAGTCCAGCTCACCACGAAGCGGCTCTTTTGTGCCTGCAAACGGCTTTTGCGCATGTTATGAGCTCAGAAGAAGTGCTGAGCGCGCTCACAGCTGGCTTTTGAGAAGTGGGAGCCACAGATGAATAGCCCGATGATCCCCTCGCAACGGCAAGCCTATTCAGCGATCGTCGACAGGCCGCCGCTCACACTTCCGCATGGCGGACGCATCATCGTTTGGACCATCGTCAATCTGGAGGTCTGGGATATTTCGCGTCCGATGGCGCGGCAGGTGGTGCCTTCGCCTGCCGGGCAGGTGCTGCTGCCGGACGTCCCGAACTGGAGCTGGCACGAATACGGAATGCGGGTCGGTATTTGGCGGTTCTTCGATCTCTACAAAAATCTTGGCATCGCTCCGACCCTATCGTTGAACGCGCGCGTCTGCGTCGATTACGAGCGCGTCGCCGCCGAGGCGCGCGACAGAGGCTGGGAATTCATGGCGCATGCCTATGAGCAGATGCCGATCCACAAAATCGAGGATCAGGCGGGCATGATTAATCGCTCGATGGATGTGCTTGAAAAGTTTACCGGTTCGAGGCCGCTCGGCTGGCTGGGGCCAGGGCTGACGCAGACGCTGGACACCCCGGAATACCTCGCGGGCGCGGGCGTAAAATATATCGGCGACTGGGTCTATGACGATGAGCCTACCGTCATCAACACCACGAATGGACCACTCGTTACATTGCCCTACACGGTGGAGCTGAACGACATCCCCATGATGATCGTGCAGCATCATGAGTCCGAGTATTGGAAACGCCGCTGCTGCGATCAGTTCGACCGTCTCTTACAGGAGGGGTCAACGCGGCCCCGGATCGTGTCCATCGCGATCCACCCTTACGTTTCAGGCCAGCCCCACCGCATCAAATATCTCGAAGAGCTTTACAGCTACATCAATTCGCATCCCGGCGTGATCCACTGGAATGGCGCGGAGATCTATCATTGGTATAACGGGCTAATGAAAGTCCACCAATGATGCCGGCGACGCGCCGCTTCGAGATGGGTTCGGTCCTGTTCAGAGGTGTATTTCCATGACCCCCAATGAACGCTTAGCCTACTCGCCAATTAACCGTCGCCCGCGTCTGGGACTGCCGGGCGGAGCGCGTCTCGCGGTATGGATCATCGTGAATATTGAGGAATGGGACATTCATTCCACGATGCCGCGCACGGTCCTGACGCCGCCGGCTGGCGGCTTGCCAATGCCGGACATCCCGAATTGGGCCTGGCACGAATATGGGAACCGCGTGGGCTTTTGGCGGCTCCTTCGCATTTTCGATGATTTCGGCGTGCCTGGCGTTCTCGCGATCAATGGCTCGGCGGTCAATACATACCGCCCCATTGCAGAAGCCGCCCTTGAACGCAATTGGGAATTTATGGGCCACGGCTTCTCGCAGAAGAACATGCAAAAGGTCGAAAACGAGGCGGAGGATATCGCGAGGACGACTGAGGCTATTCAGTCTTTCGCGGGAAAACGCCCACGCGGGTGGCTCGGGCCTGGGCTTACGGAAACCTGGCACACGCCGGATCTTTTGCAGGAAGCCGGCTACAGCTATGTGGCCGACTGGGTGCTCGATGATCAGCCCGTGATGCTGAAAACCCGCAAAGGCGAAATCCTCAGCGTGCCCTATACGCAAGAGTGCAACGACGTGGCGATGATCCTGTCACAGTGCCACAAGGCTTGCGAATATCGCGACCGCGCACTCGATCAGTTCGAGCAACTCCATGAGGACTCGAGGGACGGTGCCCGCGTGATGGCAATTGTGCTCCATCCCTACATCATGGGCGCGCCGCACCGGGCCAAGTATTTCCGCCAGATCCTGGAAATCATCCGGCATAAAGAGGGCGTCGTGTTCTGGACGGGCGAACAGATTTGCGACTGGTATCTTGGCGAACGCAGCCGCCTCGACAGCTCATCGCCGAAAGGCTCCTGACACGGATGCTGGCATTCCAGGTCATGAATGGTCTGACCTTCGCCGCACTTCTCTTCGTTGTGGCATCTGGCTTTACGCTCGTCTTTGGGGTCTTGCGAATCGTCAATCTGGCCCATGGGGCGCTTTATCTTAGCGGTGGTTATGTAGGGTTCACGCTCAGCCAGCTCACCGGCAGTTTTTTTGTTGCCGGGATCGGCGCCATGGCTGCCGTGGCTGTCCTTGGACTATTACTCGATCAGGGCCTCTTGCGCTTCGTTCGCGGGTATGAACTGCGGCAGGTCTTGCTTACCCTCGGCGCGGCGCTCGTCCTTAACGATCTTGCGTTGGTCATTTGGGGTGGCGATACATTCACGATTGCAACGCCTGAGTGGCTGCAGGGTGTCGCGAAGATCGGAACTCTATTCTATCCGCGTTTCCGGCTGTTCGTCCTCGCGGCCGCGGCCGTAGTGTTCGCCGGGCTTTGGCTGCTTCTCAATCGCACCCGCCTGGGCGCTTTGATCCGCGCCGGCGTCGACGATGCCGAAATGGTCGAGGCGTCCGGGATCGACATCCAGCGCATATTCCTGATTACTTTCATGCTTGGCTCAGCTTTGGCAGGTCTCGGCGGGCTGCTTGGAGGCGCCTTTCTCGCCCTATATCCGAGCGCGGACGCTGAAATCCTAGTATTCAGCCTCGCTGTGGTCATTATCGGCGGAAGGGGAAGCTTGATTGGCGCAGCAACCGGCTCCCTTCTGATCGGCCTACTCAATACATTCGGACAGGTCTGGTTTCCCGAGCTTGCCTACTTCGTAATCTTCGGTCCAATGGCGATCCTTCTTGCATTCCGGCCGCTTGGCCTATTTGGGAAGGCGGCGTGATGAGCGGTCTCCTGAGGAGAGCTGCAGTCACGGCGCTGGCCTTTGCAGCATGCGTGCTTTTGGCAGTGCCTGTTGCCTTGCCGCCCTATTTCATCAGTGTCGCCACCGAGATCCTGATATTCGGTGTTCTTGCAATGTCTGTGGACATTCTCGCGGGTTTTGCCGGGCGAACGCCCCTTTGCCATGGCGCGATTTTCGGTACCTCCACTTACGTCACACTTTACACCGCCTCTGTGCTTGGCCTTCCCTTAGCGCTGTGTTTGGCACTTGGTGTGCTGGCCGCTACCGCGCTCGCGGCGGTTTTCGGTTTGCTGGCGGTTCGCACCTCTGGCGTGTATTTCCTTCTGCTGACTTTAGCGCTTGGATTGATCGTCTGGGGCATCTGCCTGCGCTGGACCCAGGTGACTGGCGGAGAAAACGGCATAAGGGGCCAGTTGCGGGCCGGCATACTGGAAGCGCCCGCCGCGCTTTATTTCGCGGTAGCGGCCGTTGCGGTGGCCGCCAGCTTTGTGATGTGGCGCTTCGTGCGCTCCCCCTTCGGGCTGACCTTGCGCGGAATCAGAGATAGCGAAAGCCGCATGGCAAGCCTCGGTTACTCCGTTCCCCTCCATCTTACCCTGGCATTCACGGTGTCAGGCTTCTTCGCCGGCATCGCGGGCGCGCTCTATGCCGTCTTCAACAATTTTGTGAGCCCCTCAACCGTGCAGCTTTCGCAATCCGTCGAAGCGCTGCTGATGGCGATTGCCGGCGGAATAGGGACTCTATTCGGTTCTTTCGCGGGTGCCTTTCTCATCATAGCGCTGCAACAAGCCGTTAGCGCTTACACAGAGCGCTGGATGATGATACTGGGACTGAGCTTCATACTGATCATGATCTTCGCTCCTGAGGGGATCGTAGGGAAAGTCCGGTCGCTTTTTGGCGCACAGCTTCGCCTGCAACCACAAAAGCTCGATTGAAGTAGGGGTTATAGCCAATGACAAAAATAGCATCAGACAGACGCACCTTTCTGAAGGTTACCGGTGCCGCGACAGCCGCTGGCCTCTTCCCCAAGCCCTTTACGGTCAGGGCGCAAGGCACGAACACGCCGATCAAGATCGGCCTTCTCGCGCCCTTGACCGGGGTAATTGCGGCGGGCGGGAAGGAGCTTGTCGAAGGCTTCGAAATGTATTGGGAGAAGGTCGGTTACCAGGTCGCCGGACGCAAAGTTGAGATTGTGATCGAGGATGACGCCTCAAACCCTGACACCGCGCTTCAGAAGGCCCGGCGGCTTGTCGAGCGGAATGATGTCCACTTCCTGTTTGGCAATATCCTGGCGAATACGGGGCTTGCGGTCGCAAACTACGTCAAGGGGACGGGCACACCCTACTTCATCCCCGTTATCGCGGCGGATGATCTTACGCAGCGCCAGCGTATACCCAATGTCATCCGCGTCGCAGGTTACTCCGCGAGCCAAATGTCCCGCCCCATGGCAGATTGGGCCTTTCATAAGGGCTACAAAAAGCTGGCAACCATCTCTCAGGACTATACATTCGGGCATGAGCAGTGCGGCGGCTTCACACAGATGCTGACCGAACTCGGTGGCAAAGTTACCCAGCAATTCTGGCATCCGCTGAACACGGCGGACTTCAGTCCTTATATGGGACAGCTCGCCAACGCCGGTGTGGACGCCATCTTTGCGATGGAAACAGGCGCGGACGCCAATCGCTTCATTAAGCAATATGCGAGTTTCGGCCTAAAAGGTCAGATCCCCCTGATAGGCGCAATGAATTTGACGGACCAATCGGTAATCCGCACCATGACCACGGAGCCGGAAGGCATTATCTCCTGCGCACACTTTGCCGAGGGCTCCACGGCACCCGCCACACAGCAATTCGTCGCCGAGTACGAGAAGCGGTACCAAAAGCTTCCATCGATCTATGGTTTTTCGCATTATTCGGGCGCGATGTGGGTGGCTGAGGCGATCAACACCATCGGTGGTAAGGTCGAGGACAGGGAGCTGCTTCTCGCAACGGTGCGGAAGACGGAGCTGAAGGACTCTCCGCTGGGCAAGACGGTCCGGCTTGATTCCTATGGGAACCCGATCTATGACGTCTATGTCAGGCGCGTCGAGAAGCGAACCGACGGCAAGCTCTGGAATGTGCCGTTCGAAACCTATCCGCAGGTTTCGCAATTCTGGAAGTACGATCCCGAAACATATCTCAAACAGCCTCCTTATTCGCGCACGTTCCAAGGCGTGAAGACCTGAGCCGGCAAGGGGCTCGCGTCATTTCGCATCCGGGGCATTGCTGAGCATGGCCCATGCCCTCCTGCAGCTCGATCGGGTAAGTGTACACTTTGCGGCGCTCAAGGCAGTCGATGAAGTCTCGATGATGCTACATGCGGGCGAGCGGCGCGCGGTGATTGGCCCCAACGGTGCTGGTAAGACCACTTTGTTCAACGCCGTTACCGGTGCCACGCTGCCCACATCCGGCCGGATTGTTTTCGGCGGCCGCGACATAACGGGAATGCCGCCCAGCAGGCGCGCTCGTCTGCGCGTAACGCGCACCTTTCAGATTACAAATCTTTTCATGCAGCTTTCCGTTGCGGAGAATATGCGGCTGGCGGCACGGGGGCTGTCGCCTGCGAAATTCTCGATGTTTGCATCGGATGAGCTTACCGCTCGCCAATCGGCAAAGGTGGATGGAGCCTTGGAAGCTGCGCGGCTCAACGGCCGCGGCGCGTCGCCGGTGAAGGCCTTGTCGCATGGCGAACAGCGTCAGCTTGAAGTCGCGATGGCCCTCGCGACAGAACCGCTGCTCTTGCTGCTGGACGAACCCGCCGCGGGATTGTCTCCCGCCGAACGGCAGTTTCTAAGCGAGATCATTCGCGGGCTTCCTCGCAGCATGGCCATGATCTTGATCGAGCACGACATGGACCTCGCTCTTGGGCTGGTGGACCATGTAACGGTCATGCAAAACGGCAGGATCATCGTGGAGGATCAGCCCGCGAATATTCGCGGTAATTCCCTGGTGCAGGAAGTCTATCTTGGCCGTCCGCATCGCGTGATCGCTGGCTCCACTGCGAGGGCTTGATGCTGGAGGTGCGCGACCTTCACAGCTATTACGGGGAAGCCCATGTCCTTCAGGGGATGACCTTCAATGTCGCCGCAGGTGAGGTCGTTGCTCTGCTTGGCCGCAACGGTATGGGAAAAACGACAACGATCCGCTCGATCATGAATCTGCGGCAGCCTGTGGTCCGGCGGGGGGAGATCAAATTCAAGGGCGAGCGGCTGAACAACCTCCCTCCCCATGCAATCGCAAAACGCAAGATTGCGCTTGTTCCACAAGGCCGCCGACTATTTCCATCGCTGACGGTGCTGGAACATCTGACAGTGCTTAAACCTGCCAACGCCAAATGTGGCTGGACCGTCGAAAAAGTGCTCGAGACCTTTCCTCGTCTTGCGGAGCGCCGTCATCACAAGGGCAACCAACTCTCTGGCGGCGAAAGGCAGATGCTCGCCTTGGGCCGCGCCCTAGTCATAGACCCCCTACTCATCCTAATGGATGAGCCTTCAGAAGGTCTTGCTCCGGTGATGGTGCAGCAGGTCGAAACTGTTATCGCGGCTCTCCGCGAGGAAGGGCTGGGCGTCCTGCTTGTTGAGCAAAACCTTTACAGCGCATTGGCTTTGGCTGACCGGGTCTATCTTATCGAGCGCGGCCGTATCGTACATCAGGCGACTGCGGAGCAACTCAAGGGGGATGCAACATCCCTTCAATCTTATCTCGGAATCCAGTGAGGGTTTCGGCAAACAGCACCAGCCCGGCGGCTGCACCGGACGTTTTTCTATCCAATCTAGCTTTTAATCGGTGTTGCATCGACCACGTGGATCTGGAAGACACCTCCATTCCTGATTCGCTGCGGCTTCGGCAAGCATCCCCACCATACCGAACGCCATGCCTGCAGCGGCAGCGTCGGCCCTGGCCGTAATCTCAAGCGTGTACAGCATTCCGGGCTTGGCATCGAGCTTGAGTTTATAGATGTTTGGGTGGTCCCACACATCGACCATGATCTCGTGGCCGCCCGCGGCTACATCGAGGTCTAATTTAGTTCAAAGCTGCGCTTGAGCTTCAATCGAATTCGTTCCTCCAGTCGTGCCGCTCGATGATCTCTTTCATGCGTGAAAGGAAAGCTGCGGAATAGGCACCATCAAAGGCGCGGTGATCGAAGCTCTGCACGACGACGCCCACCGGGTGAGCTGCAATGAAATCGCCCTGGGGCGTCTCCACCACCACCGGACGCTTGCGCACGGCGTCGGTCGACAGAATGGCAGCCTGCGGCAGGTTTATGATTGGCGCCGTAAACAGCGTGCCGTATGAGCCGTTGTTGGAGATGGTGTAAGTGCCGCCGCTTACATCGTCGGGGCTCATGGTTCCCGACCTTGCCTTCTGGGACTGCCTCACGATGGCCCGGGCCAGCTCCTCGAATGTCAGTTCGCTTGCCCGATGCACAACGGGAACGACAAGTCCGTTATGCGACAGGTCGACCGCAATGCCGAGATTGATGTCGCGTGAAACGAGAAGCCGGTCGCCATCGAAGCGGGCGTTTACCTGGGGAAAATCGCGGATGGCAAGGCAAACCGCGCGTGCAATGAAAGGCAGGTAGGTCAAAGACGCGCCAATTTTGGCTTTGAAGCGATCCTTGTATCTTGCCCGCGTGGCATCGGCGGCGCTGAAATCGATGTCGATGCCCTGAAACACATGAGGGACAGTCCGCCACGATTCTGCTAGGCGCTGGCCGGCACGCTGCCGGATGGCATTAATCGGCATAGCCTCGGCGGCTTCAAGCGCTATTGCACGCGCAGGCTCCTTTGCCACGGTCAATGCCTGCTCGCTGGCTGGTCTCGATATAGGCGCCTCTTGATACGGGGCATATTGGAGCGCCGCGCGCACATTGCTCGCGCGAATGAGGTTATCGCCGCGAGTCTTCGCCTCTGTGGCCAGGCGCGCAATTTCGATGCGGTTTTGTACTATCAGGCGCCGTGCCAGCGGAGTAATACGCACGCCGTCGATAGGGTGTGCGTTCAGAAAGTGGCCCGCGGCTGTGCGCACTTCGTTGAAAGGATCAAGGGTACTCGGCCGCGGCGCCGCGACCTCCGCGCGCATTACTTTCCGTGCCGGCGCGTGGGCGCCGCCTCCGATCACGGCGACGACTGCGCCGGCCTTGGCGACGGTGCCCGCAGGCGCCCGTATCTCGGTAAGTTTGCCACCGGCGATCGCCTGAACCTCCACAGTCACTTTGTCGGTCTCGACCTCGAAGATGTTATCCCCTTCGTTGACCTCATCTCCGAGATTCTTGAACCAATGCAGGATCTTGCCCTCGGCGACGGTCTCGCCCAATTGCGGCATCACCACATCCATGTCCCTCAACTCCGTCGCTTCTATAATCTATTCGAGAACCGTCTCCCTAGCGGATAGCGCCGTTCATGACGCGCGATACGCGATCCACGATGCGCGCCGCGCTGGGGATCGCCAAATCCTCTAGATTGTCCGCTGCCGGAAGGGGAATGTGCGGGGTCGTGATGCGCACGATCGGTCCGTCGAGATCCCAGAAGACTTCGTCTGCGGCGATGGACGCAATTTCGGCTCCCCACCCGCATAAACGGGGATTCTCCTCGACGGTGAACAGCCGGCCGGTTTTCGCCACGGAGTTCAGAATTGTCTGCGTGTCGAGGGGCACGAGCGACCGAACGTCGATGACCTCGCAATCAATACCGTGCTCGCTATGGAGTTTCGCGGCAGCTTCCAGCGCGCGCGGAACCATCAAAGCAAGTGCGAGAACGGTTGCGTCCTTGCCCTCGCGGACGACTTTGGCGGTACCAAGAGTGTCGACAATCTCGCCATCTGGAACCTGGCCCTTCATCGCGTAGAGCGACTTATGCTCGTGAAACATCACCGGGTTGTCATCGCGCACGGCGGCCGCCAACAGTCCGATGACATCTCGCGGCGTCGATGGCGCCACCACTTTCAGACCAGGGATCATCATCGTCCAGTTTTCAACCGATTGCGAATGCTGCGCGCCAAAGCGCGATCCGCCGCCATTGCCAAAGCGCACAACGAGCGGGCAACCCAATTGGCCGTTGGTCATATATCGGAGTTTCGGCATCTCGTTCGCGATGTAGTCGAAGCATACCGCCGCGAAATCCGAGAACATGATCTCCGCGATTGGCCTCAAGCCAGTCATGGCTGCCCCCATTGCGGCGCCGAGGATCGCCTGCTCCGAAATAGGAGTATCCCGCACCCTCAGCGGCCCGAACCGCTCGAAAAGTCCGACTGTCGCCTTGAACACGCCTCCCGCTTTGGCGACGTCCTCGCCGAGGAAGACGACGCGTTGATCGCGCTCCATCTCCTGCGAGATGCCCCGCGCCACCGCCTCGCGATAGGTCAGTTCCGCCATGCCCAACCTCCATCGGCGTAAACATCGGTAGTGAGAATTTCAGCCGGCGGCGTGGAAGCTGCTTTGCAGGCCGTGGTTGCTTCTTCGAGCTTGCGTTTCGATTCCTGTTCGATCGCAATGATGGCCGCTTCCTCGATGTTGAATTCTGCGAGCCGTGTCCGGTAAATCTTGAGGGGGTCGCGCTTGAGCCACTCATCGAGTTCGCCTTCGGGGCGGTATTTGGCGGGATCGGCGCGCGAATGGCCTGAGTGCCGGTAGGTCAGACATTCGATCAGCGAAGGGCCGTACCCATCCCGCGCGCGGGCGTATGCGTTTCGCATCGTGCGATAGACGATATCCGCGTCGTTGCCGTCGATGACGATGGGCTCAAGGCCATAAGCCGCTGCGCGGCCGGCGGCGGGATGCTCGACCGCGGTGACTTCGTGGATTGGTGTGTATTCCATATAGAGATTATTTTCGCAGACAAAGATCACCGGCAGTTTCCAGACGGCTGCGAAATTCAGAGCCTCATGGAATGCGCCGATGTTGGTGGTGCCATCCCCGAAAAAGCAGACGGAGACATCTTTCTGACCGAGATACTGGGCACGCCAAGCGGCGCCGCAGGCGATAGGCAGATGTGCGCCAATAATCGCGTATGACCCCATCACGCCATGATCGGCGGAAGTGAGATGCATCGACCCGCCTTTGCCGCGCATTAGGCCGTTGTCCCGCTGCATCAATTCGCCAAGGACCTTCTCCATCGATACGCCTCTAGCCAGGGTATGGGCATGGCCGCGGTAGGTGCAAAACGAAAGGTCTCCCGGCTCCATGGCGGCGGCAGCTCCCGCGGCAATGGCCTCCTGCCCGAGGGAAAAGTGGCTGGTGCCTTTGACGAGGTTCTGCAGAAAGAGATCGTAGGCCCGTTTTTCGCAATCCCGGATCTCGACCTGCAAGCGATACATCTCGAGCCGCTTAGCGGTGCCGATATCGTCGTTCAATGCCCGAATGTCTATCGTCGTAGACATCAGCTCCTCCATCTCTCCCTTTGTGATCGCTTTCGCGAACTGCCTGCTTAGATGATCGTGGATGATCTTGGCACGCCCGAATGCAGAGGTGGATATATGCAATCCTGCGCGCCTGGAAGAAACTCAAATCGTGCATGCCCAAAACTCTTGGGAGAGTCCAGCCTTACGGCATATTTCGATTAGCGTTCCCTCTGCCAGGCCATAGCTATGCGCATCCTGTTCCCACCTGCAAGAGCGAAATTAATGCGTCTTTCTCCGGACCGGGCGACGGAGTCGCCGCTTTTCGGGTAAGTGTCGAATACGATGGGCCGGCCAGCTATAAACTCACCCGCAAAAAGCTTCGCGTAACTCTCCGCGAGTCAGATGGCAAGGATCGGTTCCAACACGCGAGGTGAATTTCCATGCGCCGGGATATCGCTGGTGGCGTGCTAGTGCTCGTAAATGCCGTGATCTTCATTCCTGCCGCCATCTTTTTCAGTATAATCAAGAATGAGAGCACGGTGCCGGCATCCGAGTTGCTGGATCAGCCGGCAAAAATTGAGGAACGCGCGCGGGCTGCCGAACCCGAGCCGCCTCTAAAACTATTCTCGCGCGTCAGAAGAACCGCAATCCAAAAGCCGGTGACAACTGGTTCGTGGCAAGCTGCAACCGGCACGCTTTGGGCTTATCGCGGGGCGACCATGCGGCTAGAGTTTGTAGGGCGGACACGGCGTTTCCATTTTGTTGACACTGGCCCGGGTAGGAACGCTGATGTTGTTTTCGACGGGGTGAGGGAGGGACCAACTTTCTCCGGCCTTGCCTACCTCGCCACCAGAGATTGCCCCCTAACGGAGTTCCACGTCAAAGGCAGCATAAACGCCGATGAGACTGCCATTTTCTTGCGGGGCAAGAGGCCTCTATACGATGGCGGATGCAAGGTCGCGGGCTACTCTGACGAAGAGCTAGACTTCGCTGAAGAAGCTCTGAGTTTTGCCTTGAGAGCCTTACCGTATGGAACGGCAATATATGTCGCCCGTTAAGTGTCTGCAGTCGTGCCTTTGGGTTCACAATCTGACTTTCCGGGAGCCTTATCCCGATTCACCCGGTCAGCCGGAAAATGGACTGAAACAGTTGTGCCCTGATTTGGATGGCTTTCGACGGAGAGCGATCCACCATGAAGCTCCACCAATTGAGCAGCGAGCGGTAGACCCAGCCCGGTCCCGTCGCGACGACTGAGAAGGGCGCTTTGTACCTGCCGGAAAGGCTCAAGTGCCTGACAGATTTCATCCTCACTCATACCAATGCCGCTGTCGTTTACGGAGAGTGTGAGGGCCCGGTCAACGTCAATTGTGCGCCCGATCCGGACGGAACCTCCTTTAGGAGTAAATTTAATCGCATTGGAAAGAAGATTGAGGAGGATTTGCTTGAGGGCTGTCTCGTCGGCGCAAAGCGAGATGGGGGCTCCCTCTAGACATGCCGTGAGCTTTACGCCCCGATTCTCGGCTTGTCCTTGAACAAGGTGGAGGCAGTCATGCACAATCTGGTTCAGATCCAGGACCCTTTCATGCAACTCGAATTTTCCGGCCTCGATCTTTGACCAGTCGAGAAGATTTCTGATTAACTCAAGGAGGTGGGTGCCCGCCCCGTGAATGTCTGAGGCATACTCCGCGTAACGAGCGAGGTCATTCCCAAAAGCTCTATCTCGTATAACTTCCGAGAAGCCGATGATGGCCGTCAACGGCGTGCAGAGTTCGTGGCCGATATTAGCAAGGAAGAGCGACTTGCTCTGATTAGCTTCTTCCGCCTGCTGTTTGGCGGCCACGCACTCCGCATTTATTTCCTTCAATTTGTGGCTCTGCGCTTCAAGTGCGAGCGCCTGTTTGAGGCGGCGAGAAATCTCCCGGACAAGCATGGCGGTGAAGGCGAGCAGCAAACCCACCGCGAAAATGCCAAGGGCCGACAGAAGGATTGCCTGCTGATTTGCATCCGCCAAGGCCTCTGCCTTTCCCAATCCCACGAAGGCCACGAGCGGGAAGTCCTTAAGCCTTCGCCAGGAATAGATGCGTTCGATGCCATCGATTGCACTTGTCGCAAGGTAGCTACCTAAAGGAGCCTCTTGGAATCCGGCGATTGTCTGTGGGTCTGCGGCAGTGGCTCCGATTAGCGACAGATCGAAGCCGCGAGGCAAAGTGTAGCCGGCATAGATCGTACCGTCAGTACCGGTGATCAAAATTGAGCCGCTATTGCCGATATCCACCCGGTGGTACGTTAATGTTCCCCGCGCTGCGTCCATTGAAAACAGCACCACGCCTGCAAAGGCACGGTCGTTGTTCTCAAGGCGCTGTGTCGTCGGGGTGATGATCCGGCCAGCGATAATTCCGCTCACCGGCTTCCCAACGCGGAAGCCACTGGTGGTGCTATCCCGGTTGGCGATAAAGAACTCAAATTGCGAAAAATCGGCAGCGCTGGAGGCCACATCCCCCGATGTTGCTCGCAGGTGCCCGTCTGGTCCAATTACGGAGATGTTAATGAGTTGCGGGAGATATCTCCCGATCTCCTCCCTAAGTTCTGCCAGGGGAGCTGCGTCGCCATCAGCCTCCACACGGCGCCTCACAAACTCCGAAGCGACGGCGGCTGTATCGAGAACTCCTTCCGCATCTTCAGCAAGCGCCGCCGACAGATAGGAAGCCCGAAGGTGGGCGTGGGCGATGGCATCCCGCCTTATCTTGACAATGGAGGCGATCAGGAGCGCGGTGATGGAAAGCACTATCAAGGCAGTGGCGGCCGCGATACCCCACGCGATCCGCCGTTTATCCTGGCTGGCATTCGCACCCGGCCTCTGCATCACGGAATCTGAGACCCTCGTGCAGCTTATGGAGGACTTAAAATATGGGCAGAGGCGTTCATCAATCGGTTCTGAAGCACCAAAATCTTTCCTAAAATCGTTCTCATTCTACGCCGGACCCTGAAACACGAACTCTGCGGATTCGGCGCCGGTGGCTTCAGGGGGTCAGCGCCCGTGTCTCGGGGTCCTGGCGGCGGGCCAATATAGTTCCCGATTTCCACACAACTAGCAGTAGAAATGTTTTTGCTACGCACGCGCGATGTGCTATTAAACAGCCCCGCCTGTAAGTAAGCTTTCTAATGTGTGTTGAGTAAAGCCATGGCGTTCGCACAATCTACCGCAGCACTTGATAGTAGACACTCGTCCTTTCACGATGATGAACCAGAAATCAGAGACGAATGCTTGGAAAACATGCTAAGAAAGATTGCCTTCGTCGCGGCCTGCATTGATTTGCACCAATGGCGGCAGGTCATTGATCAGGTTCTGCGAGAGAGAGAAGCAGCCCATTACAGGGGTAAGCGTGCGCTGCAGCAGTAGGCTGTTTCAACTCCCCCGGTATGGCTGACGGTGAGCCCGCGAGTGGTCCTTTTCGAGGTTTGCTTAGGGCCCACCGCGTCAAAACAAAGATAATCGGTACTGGACCTGCGCTCTAAGGGCCGCAACGCCTCCCCTCATGCTTGTATCTCGCCGGGATGCTTCCCAGGCCGCTGGGGCAGAAGGGCTATACACAAGAGGATGAAAGTGGCAATGGCAGCGGAGGCGAGCGGGCGGCTGAGCTCCAACCTGCCGTGGCTCACCGGCTTATCGAGGAAATCGCCAACGGTGGCGCCCAGCGGCCGGGTCAAGATGAAGGCTGCCCAGAACAGGAACACCCGGGAGACGTTCGTTAAAAAGTAAAGGATCGCGAGCACGGCGAGTCCGGCAGCGAAGACCAGCGCGCCGCCCTCGTAACCTAAGCCCCCGGTGTCGGCCGCCCAATCCCCGAGTGCCGTGCCGAGCGTCTGTGAAAAGGTGATCGCGGCCCAATAGAAGGCTTCCACTCGCGGTGTGCTGACAGTGTTTACTGAAATGGTGCCTTCGGACCAGTACCAGGCTGCGAGCACGATCATCAAGCAGCAGAAAAGAAGGGTCGAGCCGCCGGTATAACCAATGCCCAGCGAGCGGTCGGCAAAGTCGGCCATAGTCGTTCCGAATGTAGTCGAGGCGGCAATCGTAGCCCAGTATAGCAGCGGGTGAAATTTCTTGGCGGCGATCTGTGCGATCATATTTCAAGCTTCTTCTTCTTGGCGGTTGCTGTGTCACAGATGCCAATCGAACGGCCGAACAGTGAGGTCATTGCCCTTGTCGGGCAACTCACCCGCACCGGTTATCGTTGCGGGTGGGCTGAGCTGCGTATGATGGGTCCGAAGAGAAAGCCGCTTATCCACCTGCCGGCACGGGCACAGTGTAGCTGCGCGCACCACCCGAATTGCCTGCGCGTTCACGGGCGACTTCGATCACGGTAACGCCGTGCTGGGCTATGCCGTCAATCCTTGGGATTGGCGCCTTTCGCTTTATTCCCCAGCACTTTCCCGGTCATGGCATCCACGCCGACCTCGCGCCAGGACTTCCCGCGCTTCAGGTCAAAGGAATAGCGTAGGCCACTGCCGCCGCCTTTGCGCTCCAGTTCGGCCTTCACGATCTTGCTGCCAGGGTACGCGTTAAGCGCGATTTTGCGTGCCTACTGCATACTGAGTTTGGCGTTTTGCGTTCAGCCAGCGCTGGAAGTGAGCCCATTGCGAGGCCGAGCGTATCCTCCGCTATCAGTTTTCTCGCAGCCGGGATGGACCCGGCGCGCAATACGGTCCCGGACCAAGCTCGTTTTCCTTCAGGGTCAGGTTTCAGTCCCGACCTAAGCCATGCAGTTTTCGCATGAGGGCATGGCGGAACTGGACATTGCAACATCGCCACAAGCGCCTTAAACTTTAGTATGAGGAAACACCAAGGGCATCGTTTGACTTCTCAGAAGGATTGCCCATCATGGCTAAGACTATTGGCGTTTTGAACAGTGCCGCTTCACCTGTTACGGAAAAGCGAGTTCACACTGAGCAGCTGATCAATGCCGTGGCGCTGCGCGCGATATCGTTTTTCCGGCGGCACAGGGATCGGGATATTGAACGCTTTATTCAACTACGCGGCGGTGTCATGTCCGACGACACAGAACGCGCGTTGGGCCGAAGATTTGACCTAAGTGCATAGTCCTTAAGGATTGAAGCGTGGTACTAGAGAGCGGCTGGGTAACCCTCTGTTCCAATTACTTTGTACCTCCGGTGGTCCGATTCCGTCATTTGCGTCCCCTTGCAGCATGATCGAGAGCAAATGCCGGACCACTAGGTTGAACCCTCTCAAAACAACTCACTCCGCCCGCAGATCAAGGGCGCGGCTAGAACATTCCGGCGATCGCATGTGGTTCAGATTTTGGTCTTTGAAGTATTAGCCTTCGGACTGGATGCGGCACAGCGCCCCTCAAGCCTAGCGCAAGTAGCGCCAATATTTGCCAACCTTTTTCAAATCAGGGTAGGCTTAGCACGACCGCTCAATTCAAGGTAGCGGCGCAAGAAGAGGCGAACGCGGTGGTTCGAGGCTTCCCTTTTATCGTGGCCCGTGCTGCCGTCATCGCCGCTTGCTTCGGGTTGCCGGCGACAGAGCTTAGCGCCGGTCCTCGATATAGAACAGACGATCCAGAACCGACCGACTTGGGCGTTACGAATTCTATGTCCTCTCGCCGGGCTTGGTGTCGAGGACGGTCAATAGCCGGTACCTGCCGGGCACTGAGCTGGATTACGGATTGATCCCCAACGGGCAATAACAATCGATACAGGTGTGTCCTTCGGCACAGACCCATCCGGCGGCTTCAGTTACGGCTACGGCGATAGCGCCCTCTTTTTTAAATACAGGTTCATTCAGGAAGATAGCAATGGCTGGCGCCCCAGTTGGCGAGGTCAGTTATATTTTCCCAAGCCCAATTGACCATAAGCCCACGCCGAAAGTCGGCTTATACACAAAGGTAGGTGCCCGCTCTCCGGGGGCACCTACCAGGTACGTATCCCGGAAGCGGCTACGCCCGCTTTGAGCCTGGACCTCAGCGCGACAGATAAACTTAGCGGACCGAGGGCAAAGTCTGAGCTCTCCTTACCCAAACAGCTCGCTTGTGAGCCTCGCATACCAAGCCATTGAATCGCGGAAGTTCTGACGCCTGACGTCCGCAGTGTCGTTCATCCCAGAAATAAATCGGGAGACTTCCTGGATCTTCTGGGGCGTTGGCTTGTAGGTCCCGCCGATTTTCACGCTGTCATCGGTGCTGATGAGACTCCAGCAGGTGTTGTGATATTCCGCTTCCTGCAGCGGGTCTCCGAGCAGTTCGGCTTTGATCGCTTGCGCGGCCACCTGTGCCTGATTGTTGGCGGCGAAGGCGGACTTCGGCATATCGCCAGCGATGCAGGCATCGCCCACCGCAAAGATGCGCGGATCAAGCCTCGACTTCATCGTGAAAGCATCGATAGGGCAATAGCCCTTCTCGTCTGTGAGACCGGCTTTAACAGCGATCCGTCCGGCGGTCTGGCGTGGAATGACATTGACGAGGGCTGTGGCTTTGTATGTCTCGAAGTCCGTTTCGACCGTCATCGTGGCCGGATTGACGGACTTGATCCCACCATGAATGGAGGGAGGCAGCCACTCCACCATGCCGGAATAGTGCTGTTCCCATCCTTGCTGGAAAAGGGGCTGTTTGGAGAAGGATTCCTTGGCGTCGAGTATGATGATATGTGCCTGCTTCTTGCCTGCCGCCATCAGCGCGTGTGCCATCATTGAGACCCGCTCGTAAGGCCCCGGCGGGCAGCGGTAGGGTGCAGGAGGTGAAAGGACAACGATTAGGCCGCCATCGGGGACTGCATCGAGCTGCTTCTTGAGGAGTTCGAGCTGCGCCCCGCCCTTCCAGGCATGGGGCATGCGCTGTTCCGCTTCTTTCGACCAGCCGGGTACGGACGCATAATCAAGCTCGATGCCGGGCGAGACTACAAGAATGTCGTAAGGGACGCTCCCCCCGCCTTCCAGCAGGATCTCGCGCTTCTCCCGTTCGATTATTTCAGCGGTGGCATTGACGACTTTTACCCCGGCGAGCTTCTTGATTCCATCAAAACTGAATTGAAGTTTGTCTCGCCGGTCGAAGCCCCCGAGATACAGATTGGAATGAAAGCACGCCGAATATTCGGGCTGCGCCTCGATCAGGGTAATGTCGATTTTCCCGGCCGCTGAGGCGGCAAGCGCACGCACGACAGAGCTTCCGGCGGGTCCTCCACCATTGATGACGCATTTGGGTTTCGATTGAGCCAGAGCGGGTCGCGAAAGGGCAGCGCCCAAGCTCAACATCGCGCCCTGCGAAAGCAATTGTCTCCTGCTCAGCATGTTACCCTCCCCATAAGCGCCAACTATTACTTGCGGATCGCTGGCGCCTCGATATGGAATCCTTCGGCGCGCTTCGCGAGATAGAGTTCGAGACTGAGATATTCCTCCGAGCCGTAAGGAAATTGAATGGCGCGAACGCCGAGCGAGCAAGCGCGCAAGCGGCGGTGAAGGGAGCCGAGAGTTTGCCACTCGATACGGTAAGCGGGGTAGCCGGCCGGAATCGCGCTGCTGATAATGTCGCCGCGCAAACGCCGCCCAACATTATCTTCATGGCATTGGGCGCAGGAGAGATTGATCTGCCCTTGGCGAAGATAAAACAGTTCGCGGCCCTTTTCATAGTTGGGGGCAGCAGCGCCGTCAGTGTTGACCTTAAGGGGCATACCGAGAGATTGTCTGGCGATATAAGCAGTCAGCGCGAGCAACTCCTCAGCCTCGTAGGGGAATACCGCCTTGCCCTGATGCCGCTCACGGCAAGCATTGATCCGGAGTTCAAGATTCAGGAGCCTTCCGCTTGCAGGATCGACGGCGGGATAGCGGGCGGCGACACCTTTCATGCTTAACTTTGCATCGCCATGGCAGGATGCGCATGATCTTCCCGCGCCACCTTCGATCTTGTTCCAAAGCTCTTCCCCCTCGATGACCCAAAGCATGCCAGGGTTAGCCGTCTCGTCGGCTTCGCGCTTTTTGAGGTCTTCGGAGAGGAATGTGCTTGCCGATTTGAGGCCGGTCTCTGCGGCGTTAACAATCGCGCTCGGTAGCAGGCAAAGAGTGCCCGCCACTAACCAGCGCCACCGCTTGCCCATAAACACTATGTCACCGTCAGGGTTTTGCGCTCGGTAATGACGGTTCCCTGATCCCCCGTCCAAGTGAAGACAAGCTCTCCACTTTTATTCGCGCGCAATACGATCAGCAGGTAAGGGTTCGCCGCGATACCTTGATGCATCTCCATCCGGAATACCCGCACACCATTATACGTCACGGTAAGCTGGGTAAGGATGTTACGCGGTATCGGCTGGCCAACGCTATCGACCCGATAGCCGGTTTCCATTGGATGGCGGACGAGCGCCTTTATCTCGATCGCATCGCCTTTCTTGGCCTCCGAAGGCATGGACACGCGCGCTGGAGCAAGGGCCATTGTCAACCACCATCAATGCAGGCTGCAATCGTGACCACGATGTCCTTCTCATCCGACCAGAGCGATCCATCGCTCATGACTGCAAGCGCAGTTACCTTCTGAGATGCCGCGAGCCGGATGTTGGTCGCGACCTTCGCTTCCGCCATCGCGGGTGTGAAGAAGAAACTGGCAATGATGGGAACTGGGTTCTTCTCGGAGATGATGTGTATCTCTTTGACGTGATCCGCTTCGGTCATGGGGCTTTCGGCAGCAATCGTTGTGAAGACTGAAAGCCCATTTTCGGCGACACCGGGGATCGTCAATGTTACCCGCCCGCGCTTGACCGGCGCGCCGTTCGTGATGACGGCCACGGCTTCATCCGAGGACGGCGAAGCCGCCGAGTAGACGGGAGCGCCCACCGCAATTGACGCAGCCGCGGCTCCTATGAATGTCCGGCGTGTCAGCATGAGCGTTGAACCATCATTGCTTCAAGCTCTTAAGATAGGCGACGACATCCTCAAGCTGTTGCGCCGTCAAAGCAGGAACTCCCTTATATTCCGGCGCAACATTGTTGAGATTATCAATCCTATAGTAGGGCGGCATGACCGTTTTAGGGTTCAGCAAGCTTTCATCGATCAGACGAAGGCGGATTTGACCTTCCGATAGCCGTCCTCCAACCCCAGCAAGTGGCGGTCCGATTTCGCCCTGGAAAGGTTCGTCTTTGATGGGAAATTGGTGGCAGATCAGGCAATTTCCCACTCGCCGGTCGCGAACGATTTCCTCTCCGCGCATCGCGTTGCCGGGGAGGCCGGCGAGGGCTTTCGGAACCGCATCTCCCGCCACCTCGAATGATACCAAATCCCCGCTTTCCGCAAGAGCACTTTCGGATCCGGATGCGAATGCAAACACAATCGCCGCGACCTTCAGTGCCAGAACAGATGTTTTCGGCATTGGAGCCCAACAGCGGCGGCTGTTGGGCATTCTCCGTTTAAGAAATTCTGAGATCTGTGTTCTTGACCGGCAGATTACGGATGCGTTTGCCGGTGGCGTTAAAAATCGCGTTCAGCACGGAAGGAGCGCCGACAGCGATTGTGGGCTCACCCACGCCGCCCCAGAACCCGCCCGAAGGCATGATGATCGTCTCCACATCTGGCATTTCATCGATGCGGATAGCCGGGTAGGTGTCGAAGTTTTCCTGCTCCACCTTCCCGTCCTTGACCGTGATCTCCTGGTAGAGCGCCGCTGATAAACCGTAGGCGAAGGAGCCTTCGACCTGAGCCTCGATCTGCTGAGGATTTACGGCATATCCGGAGTCGGTGGCGGCGACGATCCGGTGCACCCTCACCTTCCCGTCCTTCACTGAAACCTCGGCGCAGCCGGCAATGTGGCTGCCATAGGCCGTGCAGGTGGCGAGGCCCATGCCATGGCCGGGTTCGAGCTTTTTGCCCCAGCCCGCGCGTTCGGCAACCGCGTTCAGCACGGCCAAATTTTTGGGATACTTGGCCATAAGCTTGCGCCGGAACTCCAGCGCGTCCTGACCCGCCGCATGTGCAAGTTCGTCCAGGAAGCATTCCATATAGATGGTGTTCTGGTTGACGTTCACGCCCCGCCAGAATCCGGGCAGGATATGCGGCTGCCTTAGCGCATGGTCGATCAGCAGATTCGGGAATCCGTAGCTGATCGAATGTTCGCCTCCTGGAAGCATGGTCTGGAAGACTGCCAGATCGACGCCCTTCACCATCCGTTCGGGCGCCACCGCAGTCAGAATGGACTGACCGGAGATCCGGATGTGCAGTCCCTGGATATTGCCTTTTTCATCCAGGCCCGCGGTTAGCTTGCATTGCGTCAGCGGGTGGTAATGCCCGTGAAGCATGTCCTCTTCGCGCGTCCAGATCAGCTTGATCGGGGTGCCCGGAAACTCCTTGGCGATCTTGACCACCTGCGTGACGTAGTCCTGAAAGGCGCCACGCCTTCCAAAGCCGCCGCCCAAGAGCAGTTTGTAGACATCGCAGACATTCTGAGGAAGCCCGGCCGCTTCGCTGCAAGCAGCGAGCGAGGCCTCGCCGTTCTGTGTGGGGCACCAGACTTCGCATTTGTCCGCTGTCCATATTGCCGTGGCGTTCATTGGCTCCATCGGCGCATGGTTCTGGAACGGATAGCTGTACACCGCCTCGATCTTGCGCGGCGCGGCAGCGATTGCGGCGAGCGCGTCCCCGTTCTGGTTGCCAACGTTCGCCTTATCGGCCGTGAGTCCTTCCTTTAGGAACTCCGCCAGCGAAGCACTCGATACTTTGCCGTTGGGGCCGTAATCCCAGGTGATATTAATGGCATCCAGCGCGGTTTTGGCCTGCCACCAAGTATCCGCGACGACAGCGACAGCGCTTTCGCCGACCCGGACGACCTTCTTCACGCCAGGCATCGATTTCGCTTTCGCGTCATCGACCGAAGCAACCTTGCCCCCCGTCACCGGGCAATCCTTGATGGCCGCGTTCAGCATTCCTGGCATCTTCAAGTCGATGCCATAGATCTGCTTACCGTTCAGCTTATCCGCGGTATCGAGCCGCTTCAGGGGCTTGCCTGCGATGGTCCAGTCCTTCGAGTCTTTGAGCTTGACCTCTTTCGGCGGCTCCATTTTCGCGGCAGCAGCCGCTACCTTGCCGTAAGTGGTTTTGCGTCCCGAGGGCGCGTGCGTAATAACGCTCTTCTCGGCCTTGCACTCCGACGCGGGAACGCCCCACTCTTTTGCCGCCGCAGCGATCAGCATCTCGCGTGCCGCGGCGCCGCCTTCCCGGACATAAACGGCGGACTCGCGGATGCCGCGGCTACCACCCGTCGAAAAGCTCTTCCAAACGCGATTGCGCTTGAGATTGGTGCCGGGGGTTGGATATTCCGTGGTCACTTTCGACCAATCGCAATTGAGCTCTTCGGCCACGAGCTGCGCTAAGCCGGTGAGCGTGCCTTGCCCCATTTCGGATCTGGCGATGCGAACGACGACGGTGTCGTCCGGCTTCACGACGACCCAGGCATTGACCTCATCGGGCATCGTTTCGGCCGAGGCTTGCGCATCAAAAAGCGGAACTTTAAACCCGAGCGCAAACCCGGCCGCTGCCGCAGCCGCGCCGCCCACAAATCCACGGCGGGAAATGTCAACTGAAAGTGTCATTGAGCGCCCCCTTAAGCCTTGTTACCAGCGGCGATATGGATCGCTTTGCGGACGCGCCGATAAGTCCCGCAGCGGCAGATATTCGTAATCTGGTTATCGATTTGAGCGTCGGTCGGCTTTGGCGTTTTCGTAAGAAGCGCTGCCGCCGCCATGATCATGCCGCTCTGGCAATAGCCGCATTGCGGAACGTCGAGTTCGGCCCAAGCCTTCTGAACAGGGTGCGAGCTATCTGCCGAGAGCCCTTCGATGGTAACGATCTTATCGTTAGGCTGCACGGCTCCGAGCGCAAGGATGCAGGACCGTTGCGCCTCGCCGTTTATATGGACGGTACACGCGCCGCATTGGCCAATCCCACAGCCATATTTCGAGCCTGTAAGACCGGCATGCTCTCTCAGCACCCACAAAAGCGGTGTCGATTCATCGGCGGCGACGTCCACCGTTTTTCCATTGACGTTGATTTTCGCCATGCAGCCTCCCCATCCCAAATCAAACGAGCACGCAGCAGCCTGCCCGGTTAACCTTCCAATACCCCGTGGAGTGGAGAACGGAAAGCCGCCTTTAATGCTGTGCTACCTGCTTAATGCTATACCATGTGTTTATGGCTATACCATCTCATCACTGACATGTGATGCCCGCTTGACGGTGGTAATGACGCCTCGCTCAGCGAAGAACTGCAAAATCGCTGCGCAGTTTGCGCATTTTCTATTCCGGTTTCACGACTCTCCTCAGGCAGTCTTTGGTCTGTTCTGAGTGCGAACCGGACGAGCGGCTGTTCGCGCCGAAATGTTCAGCGCCACGGCGGCGCGTATGAGCGCCTTCAAGGCCTCTTCATCGATCTTGCCGCCCTCATGGAAATCGATAGCGCGCCTTGTGTTGCCTTCGAGGCTGGAATTGAAGAGGCCTGAAGGGTCCTTGAGTGAGGCGCCCTTGGCGAAGGTCAGCTTCACTTTATCCTTGTACGTCTCGCCGGTGCAGATGATCCCGGCATGCTCCCACGCCGGAACCCCTCTCCATTTCCACTCCTCGACCGCTTCGGGATCAGCCTCTTTGATGAGAGTTCGGACCCGGGCGAGCATCTCCCCCCGCCAATCGCCCAGCTCCTTGATCCTCTCGTCTACCAGGTGAGAGGGGGAGTCTCCTCCCTGTTCTTCCTTTGAGCCGCTCTTGCTCTTCTTCACGTTATTGTCGCTCGCTCGTCACTAGAGTATCTCTAGTCAGCACTTGCCGATTCCCTCGCAGTGATTCGCGGAGAGAATCAAGACCGATTTGTCAAACATCTACTGCGAATTCGCCGATATAAGATGAGAGCAGCGGAAAACATGCGCCAAACCTGCGTCTCTTCTTGAAAGGCGGACCTTCAGGCCCATATGGCTCACAACCAGTAACAAATAGGTGATCTTATGGCGCGGCGGGGCAACGATCCGGCGGGCGAGGATAAGGCCAAGGTTCGCGTCTTATTCGCCGAGGTCGAGGGCAACAACGAGAGCGTGCAAGAGGCGCTGAGGACCATGGTCTCGGCAATGAGCCAACCAGTGCGTGTGATTCAGGTCAAGGCGAATGGAGAGACGCCACCGGCGTTGCTCGCGCAGCCCGGCCTCGTGGTAGACAGCGGCGATGACATAGTGGACCTCGGCAGCGCCCCTGAAGAGTCTCCACAAAGCGATACGAATGGCGCGCGCAAGGCGCGCGGCTCGGGTCCGAAGATCGACAGGAATGCCAACATTTCTTTGGTTCCGGATCTGAACTTCCGCCCGGCGGGGCACCCTACGCTGCGCGATTTTTTCGCGGAGAAGGCCCCTAGCACCGACATGGAACATATTTTAGTGGTCGTCTACTACATGCAGCATTCGATGGGAGTTCCGAAAATTGGACTGCGCCATATTCGCACCGCTTTGCGCGAGGTTAGCAAAAGTTTACCGGCTGACTTGAGGCAAACCATTCGCAACATGCGCGTCAACAAGGCCTGGGTGAACTACGCCGACCTTGATGACATCAAGACTGCGACAGGGGGCGAAAACCATGTCCTCCACGACATGGGCAAGAAGGGCTAGCTGCTGTCGTAAATGAACCTTTTGCTCGATGGCTTTTGTGAACTCGTTAAAGAGCTGAAGAAGTCGAACGCTGAGAAAGCCCTGGCGGTTCTTTGGTACTTCGACCAATTGCAGCCCGATGTAGCGAAGACCGCCGGGCAGCTTGCAAAGGTGCTAAGCGACCATCATGCAGGGGCACCGAACCAGACCGCGCTCGCAGAGGCAATGCGAAAGACGAAACTTGCCAACGAACTAAAGAATGGCTTCTTGCTGAAGCCTGGTTCAAGAAAAGTAATCCGTGGCTGGCTGCCGGAAGATTTGGAAGGCATTCAGCCAGCGATGGACCATACGTCGGGTTACCTCCCCGAACCTATCTGGAGAAACACGCGCGGTTACGTCGAAGAAATCTGCCGCGAACTGAACGGCTGCTTCCGTCAAGCGTATTACAATGCAGCTGCGGTAATGCTGCGACGATTGCTCGAAACTCTTGTCATCGAAGCTTACGAGCATCTTGGGCGAGAGACCGAAATCAAGGATGGCGGCGGCAACTATCTCATGCTCAGCGATCTTGCCGAGCGCGCGTGCGGCGAGAAAGGTCACAAAGGTCTCAATCTCGGGCGCGATTCAAGGAGCGCTCTGAAGGATGCCAGAAGCGTGGGTAATTGGTCGGCCCATGCACGTCGGTTCCTCGCACAAGCGCGCGATCTTACGAAAATCCAGGATGGGGTCAGGCTGCTGGTCCAAGAGCTAACTCACATTGGGGATCTGGTTAGAAAGAGGGGTGGTCAGTAGCGGTCATTGCGAACTGCGACTTTGGCGCTGTCTGCGCGACTTGGCCGCCCTTCGCATGGACCCGGCTAGTGGCGACCTTCCTTTGTGACCTTCGTTGACTTGATGGACGTCTTGTTGCCCTTGCGTTCACCCGCAGATGCCTACGCTATGCAACTCCGTAAACAGGGCCTAGAAGAAGGGACAAGCCTCAAGGAGCAAAATAGTATGCGCATCCTGATAACCGGCGCCGCCGGCATGCTTGGGAGAATGCTTACAGAAAGGCTCGCCAGCGAAGGGCGGCTTGGCGGACGCGAAATCACATGCTTGACCTTGCACGATACCTCCGTCGCAGGGCCCCCCGCCGGCTCAGCGATGACTGCGGAGACCGTTGCCGCCGACCTGGCCGAGCCAGCCACCGCTTCAAAGCTGATCGCGGACCGGCCGGAGATCATCTTCCATCTCGCCGCGATTGTGTCGGGCGAGGCCGAGGCCGACTTTGAAAAGGGCTATCGCATCAATCTCGACGGGACGCGTTATCTGTTCGAGGCCATTCGCGCGGCTGGCGCAGGTTACAGGCCGCGCGTGGTCTTCGCGTCGTCCATCGCCGTTTTCGGCGCGCCTTTCCCTGAAGCTATCGGCGATGACTTTCACACCACGCCGCTCACAAGCTATGGCACGCAAAAGGCCATCTGCGAACTGCTCCTCTCCGACTATACGCGCCGGGGGATTTTTGACGGCATTGGCCTGAGGCTGCCTACGCTCAGTGTCAGGCCGGGCAAGCCCAACAAGGCTGCCTCGGGCTTCTTCTCTGGCATCATCCGGGAGCCTCTGGCCGACATGGAGGCCGTGTTGCCGGTCAGCGAAGACACGCGCCACTGGCATGCTTCTCCGCGCTCGGCGGTTGGCTTTCTGGTTCATGCCGGGGAGCTTGATAGCGAAAGGATCGGGGCACGCCGCAATTATACGATGCCCGGCCTTTCCGTTACCGCCGGCGAACAAATCGCAGCTCTTAAGCGCTCGGCTGGTGAAGCGGCAGTTCGCCTTGTTCGCCGTGAGCCTGACCCCACGATCATGCGGATCGTTTCTGGCTGGCCACGTAATTTCGATGCGCAGGCGGCGAAGGACCTTGGCTTTTCAACTGTCGAAAAAACATTCGACGACATCGTTCGAATCTATCGGGACGAGTCCGGTATCTAAGCCCGCTCAGAGAATGTACTTTGCCTCGATGGTTATGGCGGTGTTTCCATTTATATTGAAGCGTCCCTGTTCGAAACTTGGCTTTCCGAACAGGCGCGGGTTGTTGGAAACGGCTATGCCTTCCGTCGGAATGCCGATGAAGTTGGTATCAAGCTGCCCATTCCCGTTTTCGTCGTGAATTGCGGCTACGGCGTAAACGCCGTCCTTAAGGCCTTTGAAGGTTACTGCGGCCTTGCTCCCGCTGATGATGGCGTTCGCTGTCCGGACGGGGCGCCCTTTCGTGCAATCAGGAAACTGCGCGCTGTCCGAGCTCTCGGCAGAAAAAACACAAAGCAGGACCTGCCCCTGATTGCTTCGAAGATTATCAATAGTAATTGTCAGGTCGGCAGCCGCGCAGCCGAAAGAGAATAGACTGGAGAACACGGCAGCAGCAATAAAGGACGGAGTTTTCATTAGTGGGGGTCCATTCGGAAACAGGAGCGGTCGGGCGGTGAGTTTTTGGCAAGTGCCGCGACTTTTCGGGCGGTTTTGTGGAAACGGCCAGCGCTAATTCAATCTCAGTTCCTGGTCTCTTCGGGAACCCGGGCAGCATTGATTTCGATATCGATTTCATCATCCACCAGGAAGCTAAAGGCCGTCATGTTGAAAGCACTCCGGCTAATACGCGCCTTTGCGTTCGCAATCCATGTAGCGCGCGCTTCTTCCGAAGATGAGCGAGTTACAGGCTCCAAAGTGACATGCAACGTAACCGGCTAAGTGATGGCATGCATTGTGAGAGCGCCGTCGAAGTCAGCGCTGGGTAGGTGTCTCCGGCCGGAGGCGCGGCTTTCGTTTTGGCTAAGTTCTTACCAGCCCGGTTTCACGCCTGCCATAGCCAAGGCGAAGGCGCGTCTTTTGCGAAAGCTGCCCGCGAGCCGTCCAGCCAAACTGAACCGCTGGCGACGAGTCTTAGCGCGAAGGGATAAAGCCCGTGTTCCATGGCCAGGATACGGGCGGATAGCCTTTCCTCATCATCCGTTGGCAGCACGGGCACTGCGCCCTGCGCGATAATGGGGCCAGCGTCCATCTCTTCGCTGACGAAATGGACTGTCGCTCCAGAGATTCGCACGCCTGCCTCAAGAGCGCGGGCCTGGGGATGCAGGCCACGAAAGGCAGGCAGCAATGACGGATGGATGTTGAGCTGCCGTCCGTGCCATTCCTTAACAAAAGATGCCGAATGCAAGCGCATGAAGCCGGCGTTACAGACGAGATCCGCCCGTGCTTCCTTCAGACCTTGGGTCATGCAAGCGTCAAAATCTTCGCGGCCGTCGAAAGCCTTGTGATCGATGACGCGCGTTGCGATCCCGGCTTCCCGCGCCCGTGAAAGCCCGAAGGCGTCAGCTTTGTTGGAAATGACGAGCACGATTTCGGCAGGATAGCCAGGAGCCTGGCAGGCCTCGATCAGGGATGCGAGATTGCTGCCGCGCCCCGAGATAAGCACACCAACGCGCTTGCGTCCCTTCATTTGCAGGCTCCTAGCGAGCCAAGAAACTTGACCGCCGGTTCCTCGCTCGCACGCTTTTCGATTATTCCAATCGGAAAGGCCTTCTCGCCATGATCCTTAAAGCATTTGACCGCAGTGGTGGCGTCTCCGGGCGCCACAATGGCAACGAAGCCAACGCCGCAGTTGAAGGTCCTCAGCATCTCTTCCTGCCCCACCTTGCCGGCCTCGGCCAGCCAATGGAAAACAGGATGGCAGCGGACGGCGCCGAGATCGAAGTCCACACCCATTCCTTCCGGCAAAATCCGTGGCACATTTCCGGGAAGCCCCCCTCCGGTTATGTGCGCGAAAGCCTTCACAGTGCCTGCCGAATGGGCAGCAAGCGCGGCCTTTACATAAATCCGCGTTGGCACGAGGAGTGATTCCCCAAGGGAACGGGATGGCTCGAAAGGGGCAGGGTCCTCCCAGCGAAGACCGTTGTCGCGAACCACCTTTCGGACAAGAGAAAAGCCATTTGAATGCAGACCCGAGGATGCGACGCCGATAACGAGATCGCCGGCTTCTATATCGTCGCGCGGGAGAAGAGTGCCGCGCTCCGCTGCCCCTACACAAAAGCCGGCGAGATCATAATCGCCGGGCGCATAGACACCGGGCATTTCCGCTGTCTCCCCGCCGATCAAGGCTGCACCTGCCTGTTTGCAGCCCTCCGCTATGCCTCCGACGACGCGGGCAGCCACTTCCAGTTCCAGCTTACCGCTCGCGAAATAGTCGAGAAAAAAGAGTGGTTCAGCGCCCTGCACAACGACGTCGTTCACACACATCGCAACAAGATCGATGCCGATGGTGTCATGCAGGCCGGTCTCGGCTGCGATTTTGACCTTTGTGCCTACGCCATCGTTCGAGGCAACGAGGATTGGATCGGTAAAACCTGCGGCGTTCAAATCGAAAAGGCCGCCGAACCCGCCAAGTGCCGCGCCGGTGCCGGGGCGGGCGGTTGCCTTTGCAAACGGCTTGATCCTTTCGACGAGGGCATCGCCCGCGCCGATGTCGACGCCGGCTTCCGCGTACGAGCCCTCCGATTCAGGTTGCATGTAACGGCTCCGTCTCTTCACGCCTTGGCCGGCAACACTTGCCAGAATAACCACGCTCCAGCCTTCGGCGGCGAGTAGACATCAAAAAATCGTCGCGTTCGCTGGCTACAGGCGATGCTTGAAGTACCCAAGGACACCTATTAAACACGGGCTAACACGCAGGGTGTGCAGCAAGCAAGCGCCGCCACTGTCGCGAGCGGGGTTTCATCCATGGCTTTGATAACCAAAGCAACATTTCTGGCCGGCGCCGCCTTCGCGGCGTTTACGCTAAGCGGTCCTGTCTTTGCTCAGCAGCGTCTCGGCAGCGTTTTCACTGTTGCGAATGTGAGCGCGGAGGCAGAGGCTGCCAATTCTGTCGAGGCAAAAAAGCTCGCTACACAGACCGCGGAGGGCCGGGCATTTCAGCTACTTGTTGGGCGGCTTACCGACTTCCGCGCGGCTACGCGTCTGCCGGAGCTTCCGCAAGGGGAAATCGAGGCGCTGGTTTCGGATATTGCTACTTCGGGCGAAGGAGTTTCCGCCACCAATTACGTCGCCAATTTCAGCGTTTCGTTCTCCGAGCGCGCCGTCATGCAGCTTTTTGCGCGAAACGGCATTGTGCCAATCCTGGATCGAGGCCCTGAAATCCTCCTCATCCCTGTTTTCGTTGAAGATGGTGCCGCGGTGACCTCCGATCGTAATCCTTGGCGCACCGCATTGCTTCGGCTGGACCTCGCCCATGCCCTGGTTCCCGCGAAGGTGGCGCCCGTCCGGAGCGACCTTGGCGCTGCCGTATCAAAAGCCTATGCGGCCAACCCGGCCGCTGCCGTGGAAACACTCAAGGCTCAATATCACACGGGGCAGTTGATGCTCGCGCTGGCCGAATATGAGGGAGGCAGCGATGCAATAAGCCTGAAGCTTGCCGGGGATGACTCCACCGGCCTCCTCACTCTCCAGAGGAAAGTGAAGGTCAAGGACGGAACCGACGAGACAATAATGCAGACTGCCGCCAGGCTCGCATTCGACACCATCCAGGAACGCTGGAAGCTGACCCGCAATGCCTATACCGGCCCCGTCAGCGACGCCGGCTCCGGCGTCACCCCCGCTTTTTCAGGGGGCAGTGGTTTCGCTTCGGTCCAGCTGACGGCCCAATTCTCGGGCCTGAAGGAATGGCAGGCAATCCGGAGCCGCCTGCAATCCATTCCGGGCATGCAAAATTGGGACCTCCGGTCCGTCAATCCTCGCAGCGCGGAGATCGGCTTCGACTTCCCGGGCGGCGCCGAACGCTTGATTGCCATGGCAGCCAGCCAAGGCCTCACCGTCGAGAAAGGTCCCGAAGGCCTAATCGCTAAGACCCGCTGAACCGTGATGGGTATTGGTTTTGAAGGTCGCGCTTTCCGCCCCATCTTCACGAGGGCAGGCTTTTCCTGAAAGCGCTCTTATCTTTCTCTGCGGCCACCATGGCTATGCTGACTGCCCTTCTGGGCCGCACCCGTCGCTCTTTCCGAACTTGGCCGGTCGGAGCCGCCCTCTTCCCGATTGAGTTGGCCAAAGGTTTTTTCGACTTCCGCAACGGACGCGTACTCGTCGTCAGGCAACTCTTCCATCGTCTCCAAAACCTCTTCGGGGACCCCATTCTTTTGTGCAAGGTCCATCAAGTCTTCCTTACTGATTGGGAAGTGAGCGCCTTTCAAGCCGTGCGCTAGATCGGCAGCTGAAGTCCGGGCCATGTGTAACCTCTTGGTAACCATGGGAATTCACCCTGTCATAGCTCTCCAACGCTGGTTTCAGGCCCCTGTTCCCTGGATCAAAGGGCTTTAAAGGTTCGCGCCTAAAAGTGTGAGCGGTTTTTGGGTAATGCGATGCGATTAAACAAAGATTTAGTGCGGCACGCCGATTCCGGATTGTCGTCCGCCGCCCTAAATCTATCTGCAAGTCAGAGGACGAATGGCCTATCGGGACCCGGAGCTGCAACCCAAGGAAAATGGAAGGAAGGTAGCAAATGTGGACATTGATTGTATTGGCTATTGGTTTTGCTATTGGCTACGGGACAAGGCATGAAGGCGTCGATATTGGTTTCTTAAACTATGCCTCAGAAACGGCCCATCAAGTCTATAGTAACTTTGGGAAGCCGAATGTACCACCGGGCATAAGCCGTGAAGCTCCCGCGCGCTAAGGATGTTTCGCGTTGAATATTTCTCGGTTCCTAAACCTTGCGCCAGCCTTTTTGGTACGTTTTCTCATTCAAGCCGATCGGTCCGCTCACCAAGGTAATCCCGGCGTCTCGTATTCGTAGGGAGCATTCCCAGGGGTGCCCAAACCTACCGAATTTGGCGCGCCTTTTCTCCTGCGCTGCCTGCGTCTCTTGGTGGAACGGTACGTGGAAAACCTTGGCACCGATCCTTTCTCAAGCTACTACTCGGCTGTACCACGCCAGAAGCAAGTCAAAATTAGGGAGCCATTATGCGCACTAAGTTCGTTGCCGCGATCGCGGTCCTGACAGTCGCTACAGCCACCGCTGCCTTTGCACAGGGGCAAGCTGCGCCAAAAGCGAGCAAGGCTGAGGTGCAGAAGCTTGTTGACAGTATTAAGAGCGATAAAACTAAACTCGGGCAATATTGTGAGCTAACAAAACTGGAAGTTGAAACCAGTGCACTGGCTCAAAAAAACCAGAACGATCCAAAGCTCGAGGCTCTTGGAAAGCAAATGGATGATATTGCTGCGAAGCTTGGACCTGATTACGAAAGAATTACAACTTTGGAGCTTGACGACGCTTCCTCAGCACTTTTCGATGACCTGTCCAAAAGCTGCAACGTGGGATTTGCACCGGTCCAGGCTGCGCCAAAGCCAAGCAAGGCCGAAGTACAAAAGCTTGCTGAGAGTATTAAGAATGATAAAACGAAGCTCGGCCAATTCTGTCAGTTAGCAAAGCTGGCCAGTCAAGCTGGCGCACTAGCTCAAAAAAACCAGAACGATCCGAAGCTTGAGGCTCTTGGAAAGCAAATGGACGACATTGCCGCGAAACTTGGTCCAGACTACGAAAGAATTACAACTTCAGAGTTGGACGAAGCTTCCTCAGCTCCTCTCAGTGACCTTTACAAAAGCTGCAAGTAAATCTGCGCAAGCCCGGATAGTTGTCAAACAGTGGGGAAGTGGCGTTAGCAGAGAGCTATGAAGATTTGGCGACCGCGACCGGCCGCGGTCCCAACAATTAACTCGGCGGTTATGTGTGCTGCAGCATGCAGCCTTGGCATCGGGACCAGCAGTGTGATGCTCGATTATCCTACGATTTCAACGGTCAGCAATTTTGGACAGATCTAATCTGGTCCTTTGTGCGATGCACCAAATGAAGGGGGAAGGGGAGGCAGCGGGCAATTTTCATTGCGGCTGCGGATAGATACGTTGCCGGAACATTTCCGAAACCACGTCTGATGCACGCCGGAAGAGCCCTGCCTTCAAGGCAAGGGCGACGGCAAAGATAATCGCGATGCCTGCGCCGGTCGCTAGAGTGTCGGCAAAAAACGTCTCGCCAAGTCCTTCAACTACAAACTTGCCCGCGAAGGATAAGACGACAGTCAAAGAGAAAATAGGCAGCGATGCACTTCCCGCCGCGCAAACCCAACGAGGAATCGTCATTTTGAGCCAAGCTTGGTCCTTCGCAACCAGCCGAGCCACGAGATAAGCCGATGCAAGCAGGCCAACCAGGCGCCAAAGGTCGAGCGATTGCTTGTTGAGGCTAAAATACATCGCGCGCAAACGGTTGGCGGCGGCATCGTCTATGGTCTCAAAGGCGATCGTCATCAAAACGACGGCGCTGAAGATAACGAAGATCGCGCAGCAGATGTCCAATACCTGGCGGGCACTACCGGAGGCGACGGGCGCGCTGTTCGTTCGGGTCCGCCAGCCGAACACCAAGCCAATGGCAAATAAAAATTGCCAGCAGAACGGGTTGAATCCCCAATTGTAATCGAAGGTGATCGTTGGAATTTCTGGGAAGAAGCGTGACGTGAACATCCACATCAGGCCCGAAGCGGCAAGCAGCGCCAGTTCGCTGCGCGAACGAAGCCAGATCAGAAAAGGCGCGAGCAGCATGACGATGACATACATCGGCAGGATATCCAAAAGCGGCGCCTGAAAAGCAAGAAGCGGTGTGCCAGCCACAACCTGCAGCGGATCGCTTTGGATCTTATCAAGGAAAACTTCGTAGCCGGTGGTGACACCAATTGAAGCGATCAGAGAAGCAGCTGTGAATATTAAAACAACCAGAATGACGTGGTAGACAAGGATCGTGCGCGCTCTGGCGAAAGCCTTCCGTGCAAACGCTTCAATCCCTTCCGGAATAAGTCTGTAATAGCTTAGCGCTGCTGAGTAGCCGGCGAGAAACATGAAGACTTCTGCCGAGTCGAACAACGTATAAGTTCTTGAAGTCAGGTAACTAAAGGTGTTGTTCGGGATGTGATTGATGAAGATGAAGATCAAAGACAAGCCGCGGAAGAAGTCGATCCGGTGATCGTAATAGGGTCTCTGTGCGAGCTGCTGTTTTACCTCCCGCCTAGGTTGGTCGATGCGGGCAACCGGGGCCGCTGGACCGAGCAAGGCAGCAGAAGCCCCGTCTGCCTTTAGCCCAGCATACGCTCTGAATGGGTTCCGCATGATCATCCCGAATTGCAAAGCCAACTGCCCTTATAGACTCAAGCACAAAATAGGCATGTTCGAAACTCTAGCAAAACCAAAATCTCGTCACCCTCTCGTGAATGCCCTTCCTAATTACGAAATGCTATGAGGCCCTGCGCCGGAGTTGCCGTCAAGCCCCAGCAAGGTCTCGGAATTGAGCGACCGCCACGGTCAGCTTTGCTAAGCTAATCCGGCTGCCATCGAGCATTGCGGCGAGGCTTTTGGCTACGCGGCTCGCAGTACCTTCATTGCGTTTGCTCCATGATTCGAAATCAACATCCGGGGAGGATTCCGCGATGACAGATTCGGCAAGGCGGCGCTGTGCTGAAGCCAGAGTGGCAAGGCTGCTATTTACAGCAAGCCTGTCGAAATAGTCGCCGGAGGCAATCTCCTCGCTTGCGGCGGCGAGCTCATCAAGATGAAATGCCTCACGAATGGCAAAGACTATCTTCGCCGCGGTAGTGGTAGTGACCTTCGTAGCATCGGCTACCCGCACGATGTCCACCGCATGCGATAACGGACCTAGCGCTGCGAGCCCGCCAGCAAGGACTGGGGGCGTGCCACATGCCTCAAGCTTGTGTTTCTCTTCGTGTAAACGCGTTTGTGCCTCGGTCGGCAGCGACTCGATCAGATTCGACGCCAGCTCTTTTACACCGTCGCAATAGCGCGCGATTTCCGGCGCCAAGCTTTCTTCTGAAAGACCGTGACGTAAGAACCATGCGGTTTGAGTGCGAAGCAAGTTCTGCACCCTTCGATAGAGATCGAGCTGGACCATCCCGTCGGCCTTGCCGTCAAGCGCATCAATATCCTGGTAAATACGGTGGACATCATAGACCGCCATTACCGCCGCAAAAGCGTAAGCGATATCTGCAGGTGAGTTTCCGGTCTCTTCCACAAGCCGGACTATAAACGTTGGGCCGCCGCTGTTGATGATGTCGTTCGTGAGGCTGGTAGCAATAATTTCGCGGCGTAAGCGATGTTTTGCAATTTCTGCGGCGAATTGGTCCCTCATCAGCGGCGGGAAGTAGGCCGACAGCGCCTTATGGAAATAAGGGTCATCGGGCACAGCTGAATTGATCAAGTCATGATCGAGGTCAATTTTGGCATATGCTAGCAGCATGGCCAACTCTGGGCGTGTGAGCGGCTTGCCGCTCTTTCTTCGCTCGAGGATGGCGCTGTCCGAAGGCAGGCTTTCCAAAGCCCTATCCAGATGATCTTGTTTTTCGAGCCTTTGCATTAGCCTTTGCTGGAATCCCAGATCCGCCAGGCCATCGCGTTCAGCGAGACTTATCGCAAGTGTTTGCAAATAATTATTGCGAAGCACATTCGCCGCCACCTCTTCCGTCATTGCAGCCAAAAGCTCGTTCCGGACGTCAAGATCGAGTTTTCCTTCGGCAACCGCCGTGCTATGCGCGATCTTGAGATTCACCTCGACGTCCGAAGTGTTGACCCCGGCAGAATTATCGATGGCGTCAGTGTTGATTTTGCCTCCGAGCAGCGCGAATTCGATGCGCGCCTTCTGCGTTAGCCCGAGATTGGCGCCTTCGCCGGCGACCTTGGCTCTCAGTTCGCTGGCAGGGATGCGGATGGCGTCGTTGGCCTTGTCGCCGGCCTGCGCATCGGTTTCGAGGCTGCTGCGGACATAAGTGCCTATTCCGCCGAACCAGAACAGATCGACAGGTGCTTTCAGGATCGCTTTCAGAAGCTCATTCGGTTCGAGGGCAGGGCCCACGTTCAAGAGCTTCTGGGCTTCGGGTGAAAGCTTTATGATCTTTTCGCCGCGGCAGAATACTCCGCCACCCTTCGAAATCTTGGAAGGGTTGTAGTCCTTCCAGCTCGATTGAGCCAGATTGAACAAGCGCTCACGCTCATGCCAACTTGCGGCCGGATCGGGGTCCGGATCGATGAAAATGTCGCGGTGATCGAAGGCTGCAACGAGCTTGATCGCCTTCGACATCAGCATCCCATTTCCAAAAACATCGCCCGACATATCGCCGACGCCTGCAACCGTGAATGGCGTGGTCTGAATGTCGGCATTCATCTCCCGGAAATGTCTCTTCACCGCCTCCCAGGCACCACGCGCCGTGATCCCCATCTTTTTGTGATCGTAACCGGCAGAGCCTCCACTGGCGAAAGCATCTCCGAGCCAGTAATTGCGGCTCAGGGAAATCTCATTTGCGATATCGGAGAACGCCGCGGTCCCCTTGTCCGCCGCAACGACAAGGTAAGGATCATCGCTATCGCGCCGTACCGTGTTATCTGGAGGAATAACTTTGCCGCCTACGGCATTGTCGGTAATGGAAAGGAGGCTCGAAATAAACGATTTGTAACAGGCAACGCCTTCCGCCTGAAGAGCGTCGCGGCTGGCTTTTGGCATGCTGGGCGGTACAAACCCGCCTTTCGCTCCCTGTGGAACGATTACGACGTTCTTGACCTGCTGCGCCTTTTCGAGGCTGAGAATTTCAGTTCGAAAGTCGAGAGCGCGGTCCGACCACCGGATCCCGCCTCGTGCGATGCGCCCGCCGCGTAAATGGATGCCTTGAAAGCGGGGGGAATAGACGAAAATCTCGGCGAAGGGCTTCGGTGAGGGTAGCCAAGCTATCTCCGCGCTGCGGAATTTCAGAGAAATCGTCTCCGGCGGTCCGTGTTCGCCTCCCTGATAGAAGTTGGTCCGCAAAGTAGCGTTGATGAGGGTGAGAAGACTACGCAGGATGCGATCGTCGTCGAGCACGGGAATGGCGTCGAGCTCTGCAGAGATGCGTTCAGTAATCCGGGTTCGTTCTTCGTCTCGCTCAACAGTGCTGGCTCCCGCCGCAGGGTTGAACATGACGTCGAATAGAATGAACAGGTCCGAGGCAATTGCAGGATGTTTGTTCAGAACCTGGGATACATAATCCATGCTGTAGGGCAGACCGGTCTGCCGCAGATAAGCGGCATAGGCGCGAAAGAGGGCTGCCCGCCGCCAATCAAGGCCGGCACGCAGGATCAAGCCATTGAAATGATCGTTGACGGCAGCGCCGCTCCAAATAGTGAGAAAACCCCGCTCCAAATCTTCGTGGCGAGCGGCAATGTCTCCAGCCCCGTTGGAGAAGCGCAGATCGCAGTCGTGCAGATAAACGAGCCGGCTTTCCCCCCCATTTTTGGATGAAGCTGAAAGGTTCGCTCGGAAACAACATCGAAGCCCAAGTTTTCAAGAATAGGAACACGCCTGGACAGAGTGAGCGGCTCGTCGAGCTGCTGCAACGTCGCCCGCAACAACAGCGGATCTCCGGCATCGGGGCGGTAAACATCTATGTCTGTTCGGTGACTCGACCCAAGCTTCCGCAAGCGCCGAAGGTCTTCCAAGGCGCGTTCGGGGGTGTTCGCCTCTTGATACCCTGCAGGGAAGGCATGCAGATAGCTTTCGAGCAGCTCGAAGCCTTGCGCGCCGTAGCATTCCAAGACCTTGCCGCGAAAAACATCGCTCCAAGTCGTAATAATTTTCTCGACGTTCTTCTCGAGGTCCAGTTCCTGGGCATGCCGCAACCCGGAGTTGCGCCGCCAAATGACAATGTGGATCCGGACAACGGCGCTCTCCGCAAAAAAGGGAGTGAAGGATTCGAGCTGGCCGCCAAATGCTTCTTCGAGCATGTTGACAATCGCGACGCGAACGTCGGTGTTGAAGCGGTCACGGGGAACATACACGAAGGCGGAGACAAAGCGCTCAAACTCATCGCGGCGGATGAAAACGCGAGGCCTAGGCGTGAGATCGAGCTTCAGAACTTCTTCGGAGATCCTGGCGAGCTGCGCGGGCGAGATCTGGAACAGTTCGTCCCGTGGAAAGGTCTCAAGCACGTTGAGGAGCGCATGGCCCGAATAGCTGTCAAAGGGGTATCCGGAACTCTTGAGAATCTCGTCAGCCTTTAGGCGCACGAGGGGAATATCCAAAGTGGAGAGATTGTAGGCGCTCGCACTGAAAAGCCCCGCGACCCGCAACTGCCCCGTAATCCGTCCATCATCGCCGTAATTCTTGATCCCGATTATGTCCATGTGCGTTCGGCGATGGACGGTCGATTTATAATTTCCCTTTGCCACGATGACCGGGGGCGAATTCAGAAAATAGGTTCTGATTTCGGGAGAAAGCCTGGGCTCTTCCACGCTACGGCGCAACATGGACATGTTTTCGTCGTGCAGCAGTCCAAGACCGGAACCCGCCCTGGGCACAAGCTGCCCCGTATCGCGATCGCCCACATAGTCGTAGTCCCGGACGCCGAGAAAAGTGAAATTGTTGGCGGACAGCCACCGCAGGAAGGCGATCGAATTCGGCATTCATCTCCGGTGCTACCGGGGGCGGCTTCCGCTCCAGTCTCTCGATCGCAAGATTGATACGATTTGTCATCGCCTTGAAGCTTGAGACGACAATCTTTACGTCACCAAGAACCTGGCTGAGAGCTCTTACGATCTCATTGGCCCGGGCGCCATTCCCGCTGTGACGGATGTGGAAATGAATAAAGCTTTCGGCTTGCCCGGCACGTGGTTTCTCGCGAGCAGCCTGAAGCGCAAGAAGCTTTCCTGAGCCGTCCCGTCTCACCTCGAAAATGGGGTGGGCGACCAGCTCGGGCACCAATCCAAGATCATGAAGCTGGGCGACAGTCGAATCCAGAAGAAAGGGCATATCGTCATTGACGATATCGGCTATAAGAAACTCACCATTCTTGAGAACGCTATGCTGCAGCAGGACCTTTGGCTCGCCTGGGAGCCGGCGGCGGAAAGCTTCAAACGCCTTCTCGGCGAGCTCAGCAAGCTCGCTCGCAGCGTAGCACTCGAGCTCGGAGACATCGGCTGCCAAGAAGAGCAGCTCGGCAAAGCGCGCCGCAAGGCTGTCCTCCGCTTGACGGGAAACTTGCCGGATGATTTCCGCGAGCCTATCCTCCGCGGTGGTTTCAGCCGTTAATGTCATTTTGCAGGCTCCCATATATTGTTAGGAAGCGTAAGCATCCCGGCCCCGATCTGTCAGAGATGGGTGGGCTAAGCGCGATGTTAACAACTGCCGAGGGGAGATCACACTCGTGAGTAAGAGCGAACCCGTAATGGCGCTGAGCCTTCCCGAAGCTGGCCTTGAACCCGAACTTCGTGACTATTTTCGGGTCTGTGAGGAAAAACTGGGCTTCGTGCCCAATGTGCTCAGGGCTTATGCTTTCGATAACAAAAAGCTCAAATCCTTCATAGATATATCAGATGACCTCATGCTCGGCGATAGCGGGCTTTCACGCGTGGACCGCGAAATGATTGCGGTCACGGTCAGCGCCATCAACCACTGCCACTACTGTTTAACAGCGCATGGCGCTGCGGTGCGCTACCGGTCCAAGGATCCGATGCTCGGGGATATGATTGAGCACAATTACCGGGTGGCGGAGCTTACCGCAAAGCAGAAGGCGATGCTCGACTTTGCGGTCAAGCTCACGGAATCGCCGGACAAGATCGAGAACGCTGACCGGGATTTCCTGCGTCAGCTTGGTTTCACCGACCGGGATATTTGGGACATCGCCGCGGTCGCCGCTTTCTTCAACATGTCAAACAGGCTGGCGAGCGCCGTGGATATGAGGCCTAACGAAGAGTATTATGGTATGGCCCGCACCGGGAGCGATAAGAGCGAATAAAGCCGCTATCGCGTCATCCACCCGCAGCACCTTCACCTTAGAAGGCGGATTTTACCACCCCTCCATCCGCGCGAAGCGCAGTCCCATTAATTGCGCTCGCCAGCGGGCTCGCGACGAAGACTATGGTTTGTGCGATTTCCATTGGGTCCTCGAAACGCTGCAGCAGCGACGTGGGGCGGACCTTCTTGAAAAATTCGGTCTCGACTGCCTTGACGTCTTCGCCGCGAGCCGCAGCCATGCCCTTTACGAAATCCATGACCCCTTCGGAAGCGGTTGGCCCCGGCAGAATGGCATTGACCGTGACCTCCGTGCCCTTCGTCAACTCTGAGAGCCCGCGCGACACCGCAAGCTGAGCTGTCTTCGTCATTCCATAATGGATCATTTCCTTCGGCGTGTTAACTGCCGACTCTGAAGATATGAAAATGATGCGCCCCCAGCTTTTCAGCAGCATCTCCGGCAGGAAGGCGCGCGAGAACCGCACCCCGGACATGACGTTGACCTCGAAGAATTTGAACCATTCCTCGTCGGTGATGTCCGCGAATGACTTGGCTTCGAAGATGCCAGCATTGTTTACGAGAATATCGACGATTCCGATATCCTTGACCTCGTTGATGATCCTGTCCACCGCAGCCTTGTCGTGCAAATCCCCAAAAACTGTGTGAGCAGTAGGCAAGTCCTGCTTCGCCTCTTCGACGCTTTGGACGGTGCGGCCATGAATGATGACTTCGGCACCCTCACGGTTAAAAAGCATGGCCGTTGCCTTACCGATGCCCTTCGTGGACCCTGTTACGAATGCGAGCTTTCCTTCGAGCCTGTAATCCATGACGCCATCATCCTCCCCAGCGGGATCGCTTTTGTGCTGTTACGAATTAAATATCCGGCGATGCGGTCAGTTCCAGTGCTGGAAAGGAGACGGGGATGTTTATTGCTATGAACCGGTTCAGAGTGAAACGCGGTTCCGAGGCGCACTTCGAGGCCGCATGGCTTAATCGCGATATCTATATCAAACGCGAAGCCGGATTTGTGGCTTTCCATCTGCTGAAGGGGCCGCAGACCGATGATTTCAGCCTGTATGTTTCCCATACGATTTGGGAAAGCATCCAGGCATTTGAAAATTGGACCCGCTCGGAAAGCTTCCGCGCTGCTCATAAAGGCGCAGGCGACAACAAAGCCCTTTATATTGGCGGACCTCAATTCGAGGGCTTCCAAGTGATACAAGAAATAAACGCCGCCCGACAATAGGAGAGCCGCCGGGTTTTGGGGCCGCTTGGGCGGCTAGGCACTCAAGCAGACTGGAACAGTGCCGGGGTCTCTGCCTCTGGACCAGGAACTCTTTCTGGCGCGGGAGCTGAGTGCCCGTATCCAAGGAAGGCAAAGAGCCGCCGCCGGCGATGATCCTTTTGCTCGCGTTCCTGCTTCTTGAGATATTGCGCGAGTGCAAGATAAGGATTGGCAAGCGCCCGGTCATCGGTGGCACCCTTGGTAATCCGGTGCCAGATAACGCCAAGCGGGCGCCTGGTCCTGATTTCGATTGCGCCTATCGTCATGACAGCAATGAAAGGGAATATCTTTTCGAGCGTAGCCGCCTCGATAGGAAGGACCTTGGTCCGGTTTTCGATGATCTTCTTGATACGCTCCTTGCGCACAAAAAGATAATCCAGCACGCGCTCTCCTTCCTTCAAGACCTGCCCATGCCCAAAGATCCGGGGATCGTCCAGAAAGCGGTCGTAACGGCGCGAACCCAGAAACTCCAATACAGAAAGAAGGCCTTCCGGGGTTTGAGCGCGCTTCTCGATAGCCTTGGCAATTGGTGGTATGAAATAGCGCACGGTTTGGGCCATCAGCTCGTCACTCAAGCCGAAGGCTTCACCCATGTTTGGGAATGCGCGATTGCCTTGCGCGCTTGAGATGATATGAAAGAGCTTCATGGCCTCGCCTCGTTGCAGCCTTCCGGCTCGAGGCTTTGTGCGCCTTCTAAGCCGGTTTCTTAGAGAAACTCGCTTCACGCACTGACGCCATCCTTGCTAAGCCGCCTAAAGCGGCCCGAATCACTACACTTTACCGAAGTTTAAATATAAAGGGTTGCATTGCGGAATACTTCGTGAGCAACCGAGCTATGGAATACAGCTATATTCATCACATCTGTGATAGATTAGCATCACACTCTGTTTGAGCGCCGATGTTGGACTTAGTGCAAGGGAGGGTACCATGGCGGGAAGCCTGCCGGCGTCCAGTGTGAAAATATCGAGCGGGCTCTATCCCCGGTCCGTAAAGCCCGCACCCCGGCCACTCCCGGTTCATCGCTTCTTTCTCCAGTTCGTTCGCAATCCGCTTCGCATCGTTCCGGAGGCGGCCTACCGCGAGGGCATGGTCGTGCGCGAACGCCGGACGGGAGGGAAGGCCGCCTGGATCACAAATCCGGGCCTAATCGAGGATGTTCTCCTTCGCAACCACGGAGCTCTTGAGAAGTCGGAGCTCGAGAAGCGTGTTTTGACGCGCTCCGTTGGGGACGGTGTTCTGACCTCCGACGGGCCTCTTTGGCGTTGGCAGCGCCGTATCATGTCGCCTTTGTTTCGCGCCTCGGACATTCAGGCTTATGTGCCTGTGATGTCAAAAGTAGCAATGGAGCAGGTTCAGCGCTGGCGAAGCGAGGGAAGCGGCTGGAAGCGCGTAGACCGGGATATGACCGAGGCGACCTTCGCCATCATCGCCCGCTCCATGCTTGCAGGGGGTGAACCCGCGGAGACTGGTACGATCAAGCGGGCCACGGAACGCTACCTCTCACGAGTGTCGTGGGAGGTCGCTTATACTGTCATTGGTATCCCGTGCTGGGTACCACACCCGGGCAGTTTACGCATGCACCGGGCTGCAAAAGCTCTGCGGTCGTCGGTCGAAACGCTGATTGAGCGGCGGCGCGCGGATGATGCAGCCGGGAAGGCCGCCGGGGAAGACTTGCTTGCGCGGCTGCTCGCGGCTCGAGATCCGGAATCCGGCGAGCCCATGACCGAAACCCAACTTGTCAATAATTTGCTGACCCTTCTTGAGGCGGGACACGAGACTACAGCCAAGGCACTGACCTGGACGCTGTACCTTCCTTGCTCGCGCGCCGGAATGGCAATCCGCCGTCCGCGACGAAGTGCGACGCGTCAACCCAGACGGGGACATCAGCGCGGCAGATTTGCTGAAACTCCCCCTCCTTCACCAGGTGCTGAAGGAGTCCATGCGGCTTTACCCTCCAGCGCCCTCGATCGCGCGGCGTTTGGTTCAGCCGGTAACTGTGGGGGGCGAGCGTTTTGAACCGGGCGACATGACAATCTTCCCGATTTTCTGCATTCACCGGCATCGCCGGCTTTGGGCTAATCCGGACCTTTTCGATCCTGAAAGATTTGCGCCAGCCCTTGAGAAAACCTACCCGCGAACTCAGTACATGCCGTTCGGGCCGGCCCGCGCATTTGTATTGGCAACACCTTTGCCATGACCGAAGCCGCAGTTTTGCTGGCCGCCTTCATACGCGATGTCCAAATCGATTGGGATGGCAAGCACGAACCGGAGCCCATCTCGCGTGTCACGCTCCGGCCGAAAGGCGGAATGCGTCTCCTCGTCAGCCTTTTATAACGCGGGCCTTGTGTTCATAAGAAAATACCGCCCAGAAACTCTGGGCGGCATTTGACGGAGGTGATGCTTTGGGGCGCCTAAGGGCGTCCAATTTTACCGTGAAGACCGGCTTGAACGCCGGCGATCGCCATACTCGTCCTCATCATAACGGCTCCGTCCTCGGGAACGGCCTTCATACTCGTCTTCCTCGTCCTCATTCCGCCGGCGGGAATAGCCTCCGCTTCCGCTCATCGAGACGCCGCGGTGCAGACGATGATCGTGCTCGGGGTCACGTACGCGCCCGCGCCCATCATCTCCGCGATGGCGTTGCTCATAGAGGGATTCGGTCTCATGACCGCGCAGACGATGGTCATGCTCGGGATCGCGGACCTGACCACGGCCATCATAGCCTCTCTCCATGTGACGGGCTTCGTACATGCGCTCGCTCTCGTGGCCGCGTAGGCGATGGTCATGCTCGGGATCGCGAACCTGGCCGCGGCCATCATAGCCTCTTTCCATGTGACGGGCTTCATACAAGCGATCGGTCTCGTGCCCGCGCAGGCGATGATCGTGCTCGGGATCGCGGACCTCGCCACGGCCGTCATAGCCTCTCTCCATGTGACGGGCTTCATACAAGCGATCGGTCTCGTGCCCGCGCAGACGATGGTCGTGCTCCGGATCGCGGACCTGGCCACGGCCATCATAGCCTCTTTCCATGTGGCGAGCTTCATACAGGGGCTCGGTCTCGTGTCCACGGAGCCGGTGATCATGCTCGGGATCGCGGACCTGGCCACGGCCATCATAGCCCCCCTCCATGTGACGGGCTTCATACATCCGATCGGTCTCCTGGCCGCGAAGGCGGTGATCGGACTCAGGGCGCCTCACCCGGCCGCTCGGTCCGGAACGATCCTCATCCTCGTCGTAGCGCGACGACGCTCTGCTGCGGCTTCGTGCAGCCATATCTTCGTCCTCTTCGTAGCGGGATCCCCCGCGGGTTCGTGAAGCCATACCTTCCTCCTTTGCTTGACTTCGCGATGAAGACCGGCTGCTGCTGGCTCGGCTCGAAGAACGGGACCTCGATGCCTTGCTAGTGCTCTTCCTGCCTTCTTCGCTTGCTTCTTCCAATGCTTCGCCGAGTTCGCGGATTTTGTCCGCGTTGCGATCTTCGACCCTGCCGGCGATCTTCATGGTCAACTCGGCTAAGCGTTTCATAATGGTGCGAACACGCTCGCCATCCGGTTCTTCCTGTTCCAACTGACGCTTCAAGGCTCCGAGATCGCGAAGAATTACGCGCGCACCAGGTATATCGACGTCTTGGAGAGCTTGTTCCCAACTCTCGATTTTTTTTACGGCGGTTTCCGCCGGCATTTTTGTTGCGCCCTTTTCCAGGGCGTTGATCGTTCCAGCAAACTGTGCGGGCACGAATTCCTCCTGTCTTACGGAGTAAGAGATTACTTCCTCAGGAAAAACGAGAGGAACTCAGAAGGTTCCATTAATTTTTTAGAACGGAGAGAATTTGTAAGGTTTATTAGTTTGGTATCTGTATGTATTACTACTTTTCTATTTATCGCCGCGCTAAAGTCTGCTTGCGGACAGTTTACGAAATCAATATGACCACTCTCTTGACTTCGCTACCAGGAAGTCACGGAAGACGTTGACCCTCTTTGTGTCCTTAAGATCCTCGGGGTATACGAAAAATGTATCGAAGATGGGCATCTCAATGTCTTCGAGAACCTGCGTGACCCTTGGCTGGTCTCTGATCAAATAATCCGGGAGCACCGCTATTCCGATCCCCTGGGAGACCGCTTCCCGTAGGGCCAGGAGACTGTTTATACGCAGCGCGGGCTCGCGAGAACCTCCCCCATCGACGCCGGTGGTTTCCAGCCAGTTCATTTCCTTGAATGGGCTTGGCATCGGACCCCCATAGGTGAGTATGCGATGCCTATCGAGATCGGCAAGGCTCCGGGGCTTGCCAAAGCGCTTTACATAATCATTCGATGCGTAGACGTGATAATGCACAGTAAAGAGTTTACGCCGGACCAAATCTTGCTGCGTCGGGGCGCCAAACCATATTGCAACGTCGGCTTCACGCATGGTGAGATTCAAAATTTCATCGTCCAGAAGAAGCTGAAGGCGGATGTCGGGATAGAGCTTCATGAACTCGTTCAAGCGGGGCGTGAGCCACCCACTTCCCAACGCCACGGTTGTCGTAACCTTCAGTTCCCCATTCGGCTTGCCCCGTGAATCCGCAAGCAGGATTTGCGTCGTGGCAAGCTTGCTGAAAACATCCTGCGCCGTCCGGTATAGAAGCTCCCCCTGCTCGGTGAGGACAAGCCCTCGCGCATGCCTGTGAAAGAGGGGTACATTCAGATCCCGCTCAAGCGCACTAATATGGCGGCTCACAGCCGACTGGCTGATACTGAGAGCCTCTCCCGCATGGGTAAAACTGCCGGCTTCGGCCGCAGCGTGAAAGATTCGAAGCTTGTCCCAATCCATGCAGGCAATCGACCCTTTTTACACGCTACAGTTTGCTGGGCTATTCGGCAGCTTTGGCGAGGACCGCGGAGCTTGAGAGGAAGCGCTCGGCATCCAGCGCGGCCATGCACCCCATGCCGGCTGCAGTGACTGCCTGCCTGTAGACGTCGTCAGTCACATCGCCGGCTGCAAAAACTCCAGGAACGCTTGTGACCGTCGATTTTCCTTCGGTGATGATGTAGCCGCCCCCCGTCATGGCGAGCTGTCCCTTGAACATGGCCGTCGCCGGTTCATGACCTATAGCAATAAACACGCCATCAGTAGTAAGCTCGGAAATTTTGCCCGTGATGGCGTCACGGAGCTTCACCCCTTTCACGCCCTTCTGGTCTTCCGTCCCGACGACCCCCTCGATCACGGCATTCCAGACGATTTTTATTTTGGGGTTGTCGAAAAGCCTTTTCTGCAAAATCTTTTCCGCACGAAACGCATTGCGGCGATGGACCACCGTCACAGACCGCGCGAGATTTGCGAGGAACAGCGCCTCCTCGACAGCGGTATTGCCGCCGCCAACCACAACAACATCCTTGCCCCGGTAGAAAAAGCCGTCGCAGGTCGCGCAGGCCGAAACGCCAAATCCCCGGTACTTCTGCTCATCCGGTAGGCCAAGCCAGCGCGCCTGCGCACCAGTAGATATGATGACGGCCTCGGCTCGGTAAGCGGTGCCCGAGTCGCCCTGCAGCGCGAAGGGCCGGCCCGCGAGATCCACGGATAGGATGTGATCCTGAACGACCTCCGTGCCGACATGCAGCGCCTGTGCCCGCATCTGCTCCATCAGCCACGGGCCTTGAATCACTTCGGCAAAACCTGGATAGTTCTCAACATCTGTGGTTATGGTCAGTTGGCCTCCAGGCTGAATGCCTTCGATGAGAACCGGTTGAAGCATAGCCCGGGCTGCGTAGATCGCCGCAGTGTACCCCGCGGGACCTGACCCCACGATGACAAGCCTATGGTGACGGTCCGTCATTGCCTTCCCCTTGGCGTACATTGCACTGCACAAGTAGGTTCGCAATCGATCTTTCTCAAGAAACAAATGGTGAAGCTGCAGCCGGCCCAGATCACGTCAAGTCCCGGTCCACGCTTCCCGGCGCATAGCTCTGTTTCCTCTTCCGAATATGTTCGCTCTTACCCATGTGCTAGTCAGGGCTTAGGCGCGAGCTAGAGGCGAAGGGCAACCTCCATGGTTTCATCCCGCATATTCGATGTCCCGGCAAAACCGCTGAAGTTGGATGCCACGGATTGGCGAATTCTTGCAGAGCTGCAGCGCGACGGGCGGATCACCAATGTGGAACTGGCGCAGCGGGTTGGCCTTTCGGCACCTCCATGTCTACGGCGCGTCCGCGAGCTGGAGCGATCCGGCGTGATCGCGGGGTATCACGCGGCGTTCAACCTGCCCCGTCTCGGATTTCATCTGACCGCGTTTGCGTTTGTGAGGCTGGAAAGCCAATCTGAGAGCGGTCTATCTGCGTTCGAAGCCCGGGCTCGCCAGTGGGATATCGTGCGGGAGGCTTACATGCTTTCCGGAGAAACGGACTTCCTGCTGAAATGCGTCGCACCGGATGTTGTCACGTTCCAGAACTTCATCATTCGTGATCTGACCGCGGCGCCCAACGTAAACGCGGTCAAGACCGCCTTTACGATAAAAGCGACTAAAACCGAACCCGGTGCCCCGCTTGAGTAAGCCGACAAATGGTAATTTCGAACCGTTGAATCGAAACTCCTCTCCCAGCGAGAAAGCCGGGAGAGGAAGAGGTTGGGTTAGCAGTAATCCCAGGCATAAGCGCGGCAGTAAGCCGGGCCGAAGCCCTCACTCCTGCAGTTCCAGTAACAGCTGCCGCCTACCCAGCCTCCGATGATTGGTCCGGCATACCAATGGCCGTTGCGCCAATAGCCACCCCTGTGACCCCCGGCGTAGGTACGGCCCGCGATGCGCCCCGCCCGGAAACTGTGGCTGGTGCTGCCTACGCGGCCTGCGAAACTCTGATGGCCAATCCTGCCACTGAAGTTCCCATGCACACCGCCGGCAGGCCCTGCGTGTCCGCCGATCCCACCGGCTCCGTGCTGCGCCACCAAAACGACTGAGCCGCCTGCATTCGAGGTGCCGCTATCCCCGGCAGCTCCTGAGAAGGTGCCTGCGGGAGCGCTTCCGCTGGCTGACATCATACCTAGTGCGGCAACCGCACTTACGAGCATTCGCATTTGCATCTTAATACCCTTTCTTTGGCTCCCCGCACTATCCTTCCTCCCAGGAGCTTCAACCCGTCAGAGAAGCCAAAGGTTCTCTTAGAGTAAACGTTAATTTAACGAAGTTCATAAAATAGGGTTTTGGCGGGGTTCCAGCCTGACCGCGAGCGCGGCTGGCGAGGCACTACGCAAACGAGGCTTGCAATCGGCGTGAAGCACACCACGGCGCAAACAGGTGATGCCTGAGGTGCCGTTAGTGCGTTGAGAACCACGCGCGCGCCGCAGCAAGTTCCGGTCTTGGATCGGCAGATCCTGCCATGCCCAAAATCATCGTGTAATATAATTTCGCCGTCTCGGTGTTTCCCGAAGCGGCGGCGGCCTGGGCAGCCCCCCAGAACGTGCGAAAGCGCTTTGGGTCCCGCTTCTCAGAAGCTTTAAAAGCCGCCAGCGCCTCCGCTGCGCGCCCGTTCTCAAGCAGCATGTCGCCGAGCAGCTCGCGCGCTGGGATTAAGCGGCCAGGGCTGACGCTCGATTTTTCGCTTAGGTCTTCCTTATCGGCGGCTGCACGCATAAGTTTCAGTGCACCCTCATGATCACCGCGAGCCTGTGCCATCCAGGCCTGTGCCGCAAGTTCCTGCACCGCAATCTCGGCGGCCCAATAGTCGTCGTGGGCTGCAACCATCGCGTCTCGTGCATCGTGCAAATGCGAAATGTCACGTTCTGCCGCACCCGGATCGCCGCTACGCGCGGCACCAAGAGCACGGGCGAAGTAGCGGATAGCGCTTGTGTAGGGGTAGTCGCTTTTGTCCGGTTCGGGAAGCTGTGCGGCCTCTTTCCATTGTCCGCGCTCGATGGCGAACCGGGCCGGAATGGCCGCGCGCGCATAGTCAGCCGCGCGGTTCTTTTCGCTTAATTGACTGCTCAAGACGACGATTTGGCGCGCCTCGGAATCCCGCGCAAGCTGCAGGTCAGCATATATCCAATAATCGTAGGCATGGAGCTGTTCGGTGATAATCCCCGCCAGCTTCGCCGCGTCGCGCGATCTCCGGTTCGCCTCCGCCGACTGCTGCCACAGACCAACCCGGGTAAAGATGTGCGAGGGCATATGCAGTGCATGCGGCGCTGCGGGCGCAATGTCCGAATAACACGTCGCCGCATAGAGCCCCTTCTCGGCGAGTGCCGGGAAATCGTTTGCGTGGATCAGGTAATGCGCTACGCCCGGATGATCGGGATGTTTCGCAAACTGCTCATTCAGGATCAAGATGGCTCGCTTGGCACGGTCCAGGCTCTTGTCGAAGGGCGGCTGCGTGGCGGCGAGGTAAAGCCCGAGGAAAATCTGCGCCTCGTCATCATCTCGATATTTGGCGGCAAGCGCCTCGAAGGCATCGGAAAGGGCGCGCAATCTGACGCGGTGTGGCTTGGCTGGGTAGAGGCTATAATAGGCGGAGACGGCCTTGAGGTAATCTCCCTCCCGCTCAGTCTTGACCGCGAATTGGGTTCGTTTTGCAAACACGTCTGCGGCGATCTGCGCGTCTGCGGGTGAAGGCCCGGAACTGAAGGGATTGCCGATCTTGACTGTCGCAATGCCCCAGGCCGCGATAGTGCAGGACGGATCCTGATCGAGTACGTCGCGGAAGCCGGCCTCGGCCTTATCCCACCAGAAAGAATGCAAAAGCGCGACCGCTCGCTGCAGTTGTGGCTGCACTGTCTCAGCGCAGGAGTTGGCAAACTCGACCTTGCCGAGAGCCTCGGCATCCCCAGCGAGCGTGGACCGCCCCGTTGTGAGGATGAAGGCCAAGATGAAAACAATTCGAGCGAGCGTCATGCGGAGCCCCGGAGCAAAGTCTAGCAAGCGCAAAAACTAGGTGCGCATACTAAAACGTGTAAGGATCAATGTCACGGCGTCAGCGCGGCTTTTGAAGCGCAATCGTTTTCGATGGGAACAAAAGCGATAACGATCTAAGCTATTGTTTACGCATGATCTTATCGCAACCGCCACTTTTGCCCATCATTGCGCTAGGAGAAGATTTTGCGACAGGCGGGGCTGAGCTTTGCCCTATTGAGTTTCAGGCAAGCCACGATCCGCTTTTCGCTCGGGATTTGGGCGCTGCAGAGCCGGAAAACGTCGGGCGTACAGGCTTCCTGCTCCTGCTGAGTGCCGCGCGAGCCGCCCGGCGGCTCTGCCTCCACCTGAGTTGCAACGCTCCAAAGACTTGCCGAAATCGCAAGAGACATAATTATCCGAGTCACGCTGCCCTACTTTCTTGGCCGAAGCCCGATGTTCAGCCAATGCCCCAGGCGAGATTGGAAAATCCCCCACCACAACAGCCCGATTCGCCCAATTTCGAAAGTGATTACAGTTCTTTGGGCATTCGATGGCGCATGCGCAATTCCGTGAAATTTTGACAGCAAGTATCCGATAAGCCTCACCGGTTTTTCTTTCCTGGCTAAAATCATGAGGAGCTTTTCAATCTTAGCCAAGTTTGCTTAAAGCGCCGTTTAGGCCGCTTCCGCTTTTCCACAAAAAGCGGGGGCGATATTACATTTGACAAACCAAGGTGACTCATCTGAGCAGAATGGGCAAAGGACAATGGAATTGTTTCTGAGGTTAGGGACTTCGCCTATCCAGCTGGTGGTAACTTGCACCTCTTTATACAGTGAGGTCATGCGCCCTGCGATCCCCTGATCGTGATACATGGTGCCACCGTCGTTTCTTAATCGCATAGGTTTCTCCATAAAAAAACCCCGGCTTGTAACCGGGGTTCGTTTGTCTTCCGACGAAAACGGCGCCTGATGAGGGCTAGGCCGTTCCAACGACCAGATGGGGACACCTGGTTATTTTAGAGGCTCGTAGACGCTGCCAAAGTGATAGTTAACTCCCGCGCGCACGATATTCCCCTTTTCCTCAAAGTTGCTGCTCGTTTGGAAAGGCGGGTTTGCCGGAGCCGGGTTGGCAATAACGTTTGTTTTTCCGAGATCATAGAAAAGATACTCTGCCTTGACCGACCAGCTTGGTGTGAGAGCATGCTCTACACCGCCGCCAATGGTCCAACCGGTCCTCGTATCCGAGGCCGATCCGTCGTAATGGGTAGAGTTTACGAAATCTATATTACTCTTTACAGTTACACCGCCTACGGCTAAGCCGCCTGTCCCATAAAGCAAGGTGCCCCCGCCCAGCAGATAACCTATCCGTCCCCGCACCGTAGAAAGCCAATCGAGTCGCTCGCTGAGCTTCAGATTGTAAGCAGATGCGAATGCACTTGGGCCGCTAGCAGTCAAGGTCTCATCCGCACCAAGCCCTGCGATATCGACTTCGATACCTGCCACAATCTTGTCGTACTGACGGCTGTACCCAATCTGGCCGCCGCCAATGAAACCGCTGCCGTCTACCGCGCGAGTATGGAATGGCTCGGGATAGTACGGATTCCAGGCGGAACCTCCAAGCCCATTGAGAGCTACATCGTTATTCGCAAAAGAACCGCCCGCATTGAGACCCGCGTAAAAGCCGGTCCAGCTGTAGTATGGCAGCGGCTCATCCTTATAACCGCCAGCGCCTTCAGGCACTCAGAAGGGCGTCAGGGGAGCAAACGGAATTCAAGCTTGCGCGAGGCTTTCGGGTGCCTTTGCCAGAGGCTGAGGCGATTGAGCCACAATTTAGGTGAAGGCAAGCGCGAAGGACCTAGCCCTTCTTGGGCTTTGCCTTCCGCTTCTCGACCGATTCCGGCGGCCCGCGCTTCCGTCAGCTTCCTGAAGCGCTCCTTGAAGCGGGCCTCATCATCATCGGTTTCAAGCTCACGAGCCGCTTCCTTAAAGCGATCGATCTGCGATTTTTCTGGCGTCTCAGTTTTCGTTTTGTTCGTCATGCCTGAAGCTTATCAAATTCAATGAGCGATTCCAAAACCTTAGAATTTTCAGAATCTTAGCTATTGACGAAATTCGAAATTCACGATCCCGGTTGCGCTAATGAAGAAGCCGCACGGTGGCTAGACCGGCGGCCTCTCCTAAAGCTTCCTGAAACCCAAGGCCGGTCGCAGGACGCCCCTTAGCAATCACCACGGTAATATACCTAAGTCGTGCGTTCAAGCGTCAGCGTCTTGCGCCCGGCCGACTATTGCTATGCGGTGATAAATGCCACGCAAATACATGTTCGCCGATGAGGCGGGCTGCCGCAAGGCTGCGCTCGCGAACGCGTTAGACGAGCGAGGCGCTTGCTTCCGTACACCTGAGCTTAACGTGAATTCGCTTATTTTCTTAAAAGTTGCGGTGATGCGGTGTGTAAGGAGCGTTCGGCATGACATCGGCAGACTTCATGCGTTACCTTATTATTGTTAGCCTCGGCGTGCTGGCTTTCATAACCTTCCTGGTTGCCGGCACGATCATTGGGTTGATGTGGCTCGACAGCTGGAGCTGCGGAACCTGTAAGCAATACCCGGTCGGGATTTATATCCTGGGCCTTCTCGGTATCTTATTCATTATATCGATCAGCATCGAAGCCAGCGAAGCCCCGGAACCTTGGGAGAGGTGGATCAAGGGGAACTGGGTCACACTCACCGTCATTCTCGCGAGCATACTGACATTTTTCGCCGTTGTGAATTGGTGGTGGTGGTTTTAGCGCCCAGCGGCTTCTGCTTCGCGCACTGATGTTCCGCCTGTATACTTACACTGAACGCAATAGCGTTGCCAAGGCGAACAGCGATCGAGGAGTGTCCGATGCAGGAACAGGTAGCGAAGCTGAAACGATATCAGACCCATATCGACGGAAAGTGGACTGACGCCCGGTCCGGCAAGTTCTTCGAGAGCTTCGATCCCTATACCGGAGAGGCTTGGGCGCTTATTCCGGAATGCGATGGGGAGGATTGCAACATCGCCGTCGAGGCGGCATCGCGCGCATTTGAGACCGGCCAGTGGCCTGCGCTCACACCGACTGCGCGCGGAAAAATTTTGCGGAAGATCGCCGGTCTCATCGAGAAGAATGCCGAGTACCTTGCCCAAATCGAGGTACGCGATAACGGCAAGCTCATCTCCGAGATGCAGGCGCAGACCAAGTATCTGCCCGAGTGGTTTTATTATTACGGCGGTCTGGCCGACAAAATCCAGGGCGCGGTGGTGCCGGTCGACCGAGCGGATCACTTTAACTATATCCTGCGCGAGCCGGTCGGCGTCTGTGCCTTTATCGTTCCCTGGAACTCGCCCTTGATGCTGACAGGCTGGAAGCTTGCGCCGGCGCTTGCAGCAGGCTGCACGGTGGTCATAAAGCCCTCCGAATATACGTCTGCGTCGCTGCTTGAATTCATGCGCCTCGTGATCGCCGAAGCAGATATTCCTCCCGGCGTCGTGAACGTGGTCACCGGCTACGGTGCAACGGCCGGGGAGCCTCTGGTAACGCATCCAAAAGTCGCGAAAGTCGCTTTCACCGGGGGCACTATCACCGGAGCGCGCGTCAACGAGCTTGCCGCGAAAAGCTTCAAAAAGGTGTCGCTTGAGCTCGGTGGCAAATCACCGAACATCGTATTCGACGATTGTGTCATCGAGGATGCGGTCAGCGGCGCAATCTCCGGCATCTTCGCCGCCACCGGGCAGACCTGCATCGCAGGCTCACGTCTTCTCGTGCAGGACAGGATTCATGATGCCTTTGTGGAAAAACTTGTCGCAATGGCAAAGCAAGCGAAGCTCGGCGATCCATCCAAGTTCGAGACGCAGGTTGGGCCTGTGACAACGCCGCCGCAATATCGAAAAGTTTTGTCCTATATCGACATCGCCAAAGGAGAAGGCGCAACCTGTGTGCTTGGCGGGGGACCAGCCGGAAAAAACGAGGGCGGTGGGACTTATTTCGTGAAGCCCACCATTTTCACGGGCGTAGACAATAAGATGCGCATCGCTCAGGAAGAGGTCTTCGGCCCTGTCCTTTCCGTGATCCGCTTCAAGGATGAGGACGACGCCGTCCGCATCGCCAATGATATCGCCTATGGGCTTGGCGCAGGAGTATGGACGCAGTCGGTGAGGCGCGCTCACACAATGGCGAGGCGGATTAAGGCGGGCACCGTATGGGTGAATACTTACCGGGCGGTGAGCTTCACCATGCCTTTCGGCGGCTATAAGGCTTCCGGCCTTGGCCGGGAAAATGGAATGGAAGCCATTGACGGCTATTTGCAGTCGAAGAGTGTGTGGATCAACAACGGTCCAGGCGGTGGCAATCCGTTCATTATGAAAACCGCCTCTTAAGCCTCGGGCGCGGGCAGCTCGCCGCAGCGCGCGATTGCGCTTGATTGGGGGCGGCGAGCACTTTATCTTGGCTTGTCTCATGCCCCGTTCGTCTAGCGGTCAGGACGCGGCCCTCTCACGGCTGAAACAGGAGTTCGATTCTCCTACGGGGCGCCAAAACTATTTAAAATCAATGATTTAACGTGCCCAAACCTTTGAAAAGTGCTCATTGACTTGTATATGGTATTTCCGGAAATTCCCAAACCGTAGCGATGCCCATTGCCATCGTTGTCTTGACCGCGTCGTCGGCGCGGACCCGGATCATGGCGGTTTTCTCGATGGCAAGCCGCATGGCAATCGCATCGGCAGTCTTGAAGCCGATGCCGCGTATATCCTTAGCTAACCGGTACGGATTTTCCGACATGACCTGCACGGCATCGTTGCCGTAGGTCTTGTAGATGCGCACCGCGCGGGAAGTGCCGACGCCGTGCGAATGCAAAAAGATCATGATCTCGCGGACGATCTTCTGCTCCGCCCAGGCAGCGACGATGCGCTCGGCTCGGCGCGGCCCGATGCCATCCACCTCGCGCAAGCGCCCGGAGGCGCTTTGGATGACATCGAAGACCTTGTCGCCGAAAGCCTTGATGAGCCGTTTGGCGTAGACGGGGCCGATGCCGCGGATCATGCCGGAGGAGAGGTATTTCTCCATGCCCTCGATCGAGGTTGGCGCTGAGGTCTTGAGGAATTGCGCCCGGAATTGCAGCCCATGGGTCCGGTCGTTCTGCCAGCTGCCGCTCGCCGTCACCCACTCCCCAGCCGAGATCGTCGCAGCGTGACCGATGGTGGTGATGAGATCCTTATGGCCGCGGGCTTTCACGCGCAGCACGCAGAAGCCGTTCTCCTCGTTGTGGAAGGTCACACGTTCGACAAGACCGGCAAGAACCTCGGACTGCTCGTCATTTGCAGGCATAAATCCAGCACTATCCCCGTTTGCATGCCAGTAGCTGACACATCCTGGACCTGCACTATCGTCCCACGGACCAGGGCTCATTCTTGAAAATATCCGGGCAGATCGAGCGCCATCATGGCCTTATAGGGCTTGAGCGGATCGGCGGCCAAATTGAGCCGCGCATGGAGAAAAGCTTGGATGGCCATGATTTCATCAAGACGTTCATCAGTGGTGTAGCGGACTAGCTGGATGCCGAAGCAGGTAAAGCCGCCCCCCGCACGCACGAATTCGAGGTGATGCATGACCTCATCGCCAAAATGGGCATTCATCCTTTCGACGAGTTCGATATTCTGACCCGCAGGAAAAAGCGTCTGGAGGTAAGTGACCGCCTTATCTGTCTTCAGCGCCCACATGGTCGTGTGGTTCCAGGTGTATTCGTAGAGCGGAAACACGCCTTCTGCCTCTACCTGTTCCTGAGATTTCCGGTATACGATCTGCAATCCATGACCCGGGCGAGTTCGAGAAAGCCCTCATAGGATTAGGGCGCGATCATCGTGAATTGAATGCTTCTTGTCGTGAATGTACGAGACAAGGGGCTTGAAATAGCTTTGGGGGATGGGGGCGGGGATGAGCGCGCACATTTTCTTCAGGATGCCCGGACTTTCGGCGAGCGCTTGCCCGAATTGGAGCGCGGCAGTAAAGCCATTGAAAATAACGATGGCGTCGATCCAATCATATGCCGCAGCGAGCGGGAGCTCGACTTCTGTGATGGCCGCTCGTGCCGTAAGCGTGATTGACTTTTTGGATTTCCTCACCGCGCAGCTCAAGGATGCGCGGATCTTCCTCCATGGTCAGCACACGGGCCGCGATGATGTTGCCCCGATCGCGCAAAAGTCCCCAGTTTGCAGAGCCAACACCGCTTGAGCCGCCAGCCACAAAGCCGCCAATGGTAGCGGCGCGCCGCGTGGAGGGATAGAGCCGAATCTCCTGGTCTTGAGCATTTGCCTCCCTTTCCAAATCATCAATCCTGGTGCCAGCCTTCCCACGAACGGACCCTGGCTTCATCCAGACAACGCCGGCAAGGTCAGACATATCGAGCACCATGCCACCCCTGAGAGGTACCGCCTGGCCGTAATTGCCCGTACCCGTTCCGCGTACAGTGAGCGGCACACCAGTGCGGGATGGGACTAGCCGGAATGCTCGCCGTTAACGCGGCATGATGGTTAACATTTGGTTAAAACACCACCGTTGCGGTAGTGTTTCGCCGCGCTGGGCCGACACGCCTATACCGAGCACCAAGCCGGCAAGCCAGAATTCGAAGATAGCCCCGAAGCCAAAGGGCATTCACCCCTCCGTCTTCTCCATGACGAAGGGTAAGGACGCCGGAGCCCTGGGCGCGCCTCGCAACTTGTTTCCGGTGGGTGGAAATCGTTTTGGTGATTGGAGCCGCGAGTCGCCGCCCAGTTAATCCGTGTTGCCTTGTGTGCTGTCGAGCACATCGAAGCCCTGCTCAAGCTCCGGCGCAATCGGCACGCCAAGCTTCTCGCCCGTGGGCAGCCTAGACACGAACCATTTGTGGTAAACGGGGACAAGATCGTGATTGGCGGCGAGCTCCCTGAACGTGCGCTCCACCACATTCGCAAGCTGCTCATCACCCTTTCGGAACATGATGCCATAGGGCTCGTACGAGAGGAGATCACCCGTAACGCGAAACCTATCCTGGGCCCGATGCCTCGCGATCAGGCCATAAAGCAGGATGTCGTCAGTGGCGAATGCATCAACCTTGCCAGAGGCGAGAAGCCCATAGGACTGTTCATGGTCTTCGCCCTGCTCAATCCTGAGTGCAAGTCCGAGCCTATTTGCCGCTGACCTGATCGCCTCTTCATTGGTTGTGCCCTTAGTAACAACTATGGACTTGCCGCGAAGGTCGGAAATATCGCGGACCACCGACGATTTGGGGACCATAAGCTTCGTCCCTGCGATGAAAATCACTGGCGAGAACGCCACCCGTTTCGTCCGCTCCGCGTTCGCCGTTGTAGAGCCGCACTCAAGGTCGATCTTGTCTTCAAGGACAGCCTGTATCCGGCTTTCCGAGGTGACCTTGACATATTCGACGCCGAGGCCCGGATCGTCCACTTCCTTGCTAATCTGCTCCACGATAGCTTCGCACAGCTCGAGGCTATAACCAATTGGCCGTTTCGCCTCATCCAGGAAAGAGAATGGGATCGAGCTTTCGCGATAGCCGAGCCGAACTTTGTGATTGCTTTTTATATTCTGAAGGACTGGGCTCAACCCAGCCGCTTCCTGGGCCTCTGAGTTCCGCACAGCTATGGCGCTCACCAGGAGCGCGCCCGCAATCAACAGCTCTTTGCGCATGCGGCCCACCTCGCCGGGTTACGCCGGCAACTCGCCGGGGACGAGGTCTGGCGGCACGTATTCGCCGGGCCGAAGTGCGTGTTCCGGTCCAAGCTCTCCTTCCCATTTGGCAACGGCGCTCGTCGCAAGCGTATTGCCGATCACATTGGTTGCGCTGCGCCCCATATCGAGGAAGGTGTCGATGCCCATGATCATGAGGAGCCCAGCTTCAGGGATATTGAATTGGGCTAAAGTGGAAGCAATCACAACAAGCGATGCCCTCGGCACTCCGGCCACTCCCTTTGACGTGATCATTAAAGTGGCGAGCATGGCGAGCTGAGTGCCAAGCGGCATGTCAATGTGATAAGTCTGCGCGATGAAAATACTGGCGAAGGTACAGTACATCATCGTGCCATCGAGATTGAAAGAATAACCCAAGGGCAGCACGAAGCTCGATATTCGCGGGGAAGCTCCAAACCTATTGAGGCCCTCAAGCGTTTTGGGGTAGGCGGCCTCGGAGCTGGCGGTCGAAAAGGCAATCATCAAAGGCTCGCGAATGAGCTTGAGAAGATGCCCGTAGCGCGCCCCGATAACGATGAAGCCGACGATTATCAATATGAGCCACAGCAGGAACAGCGACAGATAGAAGCCGCCCATGAACACAACGAGCTTCCACAAGACATAAAGGCCATTCTTGGCAACTGTTGCCGTTATCGCTGCCCAGACCGCAATCGGCGCAAACAGCATCACATAGGCCGTCACCTTCAGCATGACATGCGCAAGGTCGTCGATCAGGGAAACCAGCGCTTTGCTTCGCTCCGGCAATGCGCCGAGAGCGACCGAGAAGAAGACGGCGAAAACCACGATCTGCAGAATTTCATTCTGCGCCATCGCATCGGCGATCGATGTCGGAATGAGGTGGGTCAAGAACTTCTCAATTGAGAAAGCAGAGACCGGCAAGCCCGTCGGCTGGCCTTTATCCGGCAATGTCCCGGGAAAGTTGGCGCCAGGCTGGAGCAGATTGACCATCACCAAGCCAAGCAAAAGCGATACAACCGAGGCACTGATGAACCAGCCCATGGTCTTCGCGAAGATGCGGCCAAGCTTCGCACCGCTGCCCATATGGGCAATGCCGCCGACAAGCGTTGCGAAAACGAGCGGCGCAATAATCATCTTGATCAGACGAAGAAAAGCGATAGCGATCAGATTGACGCTCGCGGCGATGTCGGCCCGGCTGTCCGGAAGGTAGTCGTAGATGAGGGCACCCATCACGATCCCGGCGATCATCGCAAGGAGGATGAAGCGCGTGAATTTGTTAAGCATGGCCGCTCGCCTCCCTGATCGCCTGGCCTAGTGGTCAGATTCCGTCATTTGCATCCCCTTGCGGCACGATCAGAGCAAATGCCGGAATTAAAGGACCACTAGCAACCTTATGATCCCGGCAGCTACAAACATTTCAAATAGTATACATGCCAACCGAACCGTAGCAATATCAATGTCAATGTCTGCCACTTACATTCGCAGCGATGCGCGGCGCATTATGACCGGAATGATGGCGCGCTATCAGAATGCGTCAGCCCGCCGTGACATCCACGAGTTCCTTTCCGTCGAGCACGCGTTTTGCCTTTAGCCGATCCACATCATTTTCCCACACGCCGATGACGACCGTAGCCACGCAGTTCCCGATCAAGTTGCCGAATGCGCGCGCCATTCCTATGAACCAGTCGACTGAGAGGACAAGAACAAGCCCGATTGCGGGGACCGCGGGGATCGCATTTAGAGTAGCGGCGAGGATGACAATCGCGGAGCCTGGAACGCCGTGCGCCCCCTTCGAAGTCAGAAGCGATACGCCAAGGACAAGCAGAAGATCTCCGATTGAGAGCGGTGTGTTCGTTGCTTGCGCGATGAAGACAACGGCAAGGGTTAAGTAGATCGAGAAGGCATCGAGATTGAAAGAGTACCCTGTCGGTATCACAAGCCCGACGACATCCTCTTTGACGCCGAGACGAGCGAGCTTGCGCATGACCTGAGGGAGCACGGCATCCGAAGAGGCGGTCGCCAATACTATTGTCAGCTCTTCGCGCAAGTAAGCAAGAAACTTGAAAATATTAAATCCCGGGTAGTGTCTCAGGTGTTTTTCTTCGGCCGTCCGGTCTTGGGAGCGCGAGCCTCAACTAGCCCAACGATGAAGTCAAACCCGCGAGGCGCGTCCGCTAGACCAACCGCAACTGCTGGTGTCGTTTTCAACGTTGTATGCTTGCGGATGTAGTTATACCAGACGGTATAGAGCGCGACCATGTGGCAGTGGCTTTCGAACTTTTTTGAGAAGGCGTTTGTCAGCCGAGTGAAGCGTCGCATGTGCATCCTCATCGTAAGGTTTTGCCGCTCCGCGTATGACGTGCTGACGTGCTTCTCTTTGGGGCTGCCGATCTTGGCTGTCTTCTTGATCCCAGTGCATTGTGCTGGCGAATAGCGACCCTTGGCGCTTTCAGGAGATGCGCCGTAGAGTTTTACGAGCTGGGCATAATCGATCTCGTTTCCGAAGGCGTTCTCAATCGCGCTCAGGTAAGCCTTGTGGCCGTCCGTGGTCATCTGTACGCGATGGCTGAGGCGCCCCGCGAGGTCATCCATGAATAGCTCGGCGAAGTCCGCGTCACGTCCACCGATGAACCAATTACAAATGAGCTTGCTGTCAGCACAAAGGCTTGTCCAAGTCCATACATCGCCGGCAAAGGTTGGCGCATTCTCAGGAACGTTCTTCTCTTTCGCGTAGACGAAGCTCCAGATCTCATCGCATTCGATGCGCTTGCAGTTCAAACCGCGCACGCGCTCATCGTGATAATCGATGCAGGCTTCCCCGGCTTCTGCAAGAAGCTTCGTCACCGTGTTGATGCTTACGCCTGCCACGCGCGAAATAGACCGCATGGAGGAGCCTTCCACCAGCATGGAGAGGATTTGAACGCGTTCACTTAGGGACAGCTTGCTCATGCCCATAATATATGATACAGAGTGCTTAGTGTAAAGCATAAACCATCTCATCTTTACGCGCCCTCAAAGGAATAGGTTGCGCGAGCAGGTCAAGCTCGGGCAATGTTCCTTAAACGGCACATGAATCGATGATTTAACCGCTCTTAATACCATTTGTTGACTTAAATGGCAACAATTCTTATGTTAGTGCAGCGAGGTGATCTCGTGAAAGTCAGTGTTCCATTGGGGGCTGGCGAGCAACCTGGCCGTCTGATTTATGGTTTTCCGGCCTTTCAGAAGTGGCTTGATGAGGTGGTTCCAAGTTTGGAAATTGGCCGTTTGAATGCCCCTCTTACCCCAGATGAACAGATGGACAATCTGCTGTACAAATGGATAAGCGACAAGCCGATGAGGTACGATCGGGCACTAAAAGATCTGATGCCTGCCTCAGATGAGGTCTGGGAAATGAAGACCGCCGATCTACGCGTTTTTGGGTGGATATACAGACCTAGAACTTTCATTGCCGTCTTCGGAGATTATGCAGACAAATATAAATTCAGCAAAACCTCTCGTCCAAAGGTCTCTTATGAAACTGCGAGAAAGGGAGTTTTAGCAGCCCGGGATTCATTGGATCTGGATGAACCAAAGTATGCAACTGGAGCATATGATGCGCTCGTATGAGTATGAGTTCGATATCGGAGACAAATCAAGGAAGGTGGCTAGGTTTATCGGTTTGGTTCATGCTGAACTACAGCGAGCCTTTTCTCAGGAGAGGTTGCCACCCAGAAAGCTGACGCAACAAAAGATAGCAAGCATGCTTGACACGAACAGGTCGGTCATAAACCGTCAGCTAGTTGGTGAGGAAAACCTAACTCTGCGAACAGTCGCCGAGTTGGCGTGGGCCTTAGATTGTAATATTATTTTTGCCTTGCAAAAAGCAACCGTACCAGCTGGTGCCAATGATAAGCCTCAGCCGCCTTCGGCGCAAACGCCGTCCGGGTCTTCCAAATCAGATATAAGGATTGAGGAATGGGAGACGGCCTGACTTTTCGTGCCGTCATTCTTTGCGACGATGTTCGTGTAGAAAATAACGGCAAACATATCCTGATTGGCGTTTACTCAGGAGACATCTATGTCTCTGAGTTCGCCTTTCAATTACCGCTTCGCCTCTGGATCAATGTTACACCGAAGGAAGTTGGTAAACAGTACCAACTTGAACTTAGATCGTCCTTCTCTGGTAAGGGCTTCGCTCATGCCAAAATATCATTTGACGCAAAGGGAGCTGGCGATGTTGGCTTTGCGCTTCCTCCTTTCGTGATTAATGGCACCGAGGAAGGCGAGATAGTTGTAGAGGTGGAACAAGACGGGCATTGGCAAGTAATCTTAAGGAAGAAGGTCCTTAAACCTCCTACTTCAGCTTCCCTTGTGCCACCTAGCCTTGGCAGCTGATTTAGCGATCTCCGCGCGCCGCTCTGGCGTCATCTTCTCGGCCCGGGCCTTCCCTCCTCGCTTGCCCATGGAGACGGCTGCAGGGTCTTTGCCTGACTTCTCAGGGCTGTCGATATCTTCCTCGATCTCGCCTGTTGCGATCTTCATTACCTTGACGGCATTTGCTATAACGTCAGCGGGGCGCTTTTCGCCTTTGGGGCCTTTGGGCATTATGTTGCGTTCCTCAGTGCTTTGCGCTAAGCATATAGGAGTGATGCGAGGAATGCAAAATGTCTGACCAAGCCACCGGGTTAACCCACCTTTTGTTTCTAATTTTGGGGATTATCTTTTTTTGTATTGCCATAATGGCAGGGCGCCGATCAATAGCATCCCGGCGCTCACCGTCGGTCTCACCTGATCGTCAGCCGGCACAGCCCGCGCAGCAATCGTCCTTCTCATGGGCTTCAATCCAGAACATATCAGCCATTCTTGGTATAGCCTCGTTTATAATTCAAATTCTGCAATGGATTCAGGGCCGATAAAAACACCTGAGACACTACCGAATCCCGCGATACGCATCACGAGTCCAAGTACGATGACGATGAAAAAAGCGAGCGAGAGATAAAACAGCAGAACAAGCGATACGAGCTGCTTGAGCGATCCAACGCCATAACGGCCGACGGTATAAGCGACGGCGCCGAGAACGCCGAGCGGGGCCAGTCGGACAATGAGCCCCATGGCCTTGAATAATACCTTTGATACCGCCTCTATAAGCGAGGTGACCTGCTTGGCTGGTTCTCCAATGAGTGCGAGCGCGACGCCAAAGAGGATGGCAAAGAATAACACCTGTAGCACGTCATTGCGTGCCAGGGCATCGAAGGAGGTTGTCGGAATAATATTCAAAATGAAGCTGGTAATGCCTTCGCCTTGGAGCTTTTTGGCGTTCGCGGCGTATTGGGCCATAGCACTGGCATCGAGGGACTTCGTGTCGATGTTCATTCCAGCCCCGGGCTCGAACAGGAAGCCAAGAGCAAGCCCAAGCATGAGCGCAATCGTTGTCATGACCTCGAAATAGAGTAGGGCTTTGACGCCAACCCGGCCCACCTTCTTGAGATCGCCGGCTCCGGCGATACCATGCACGACGACGCAGAATACAATGGGTGCGACGATCATCGTTATAAGTTTCAGAAACCCGTCGCTTAATACCTTTAAACCAATGGAAAAGCTTGGCGCGTAGACCCCTAAGACAATGCCGAGCAAGAGTGCGAGGACGACTTGCACGAATAGGGATTTGTAGAAAGGCGCTCGCACCCCCGGTGCAAGAGGAACTGCAGCAGCGACCGGCATTATCATCCCCCCTGTCTCACTTCGAGCTTAGCCTAGAGCAAGACGAATGCCAATTTCGCGGTAAGCGATCGCGGTTGAACGAACCGCGGGATCTTCTACTGGTGCAAAATCAGGCGTCAGATCCCGATTCCCATGTTTCCAACGACTTAGGCGATGGTGCCTGGCAAAAAGCGGCTATGGATTTATTAGTCTGCACACACCTTCACGCAGGCTGGGTGGAACTTAGGCCAAAACCGGCTTGAATTCACAAAGCTTCAAGGTTTCGGTTACGGCCCCGTTCAAAACGCTGGCTCAAATCTCGCATTGCAAGGATTCGTTTTTGCGCGGGAAGATCGCTTGGTTTTTTCCTCCTTTGCGCCTGGCGATCTTCCCTTCTTGCTCAGTGATGAGCAGTGCCCGGCCAGTATTTGGAAAGCTATTACGGTCTGGGGAGGGAGGTCTCCGGTTCAACAAGCGCCTCGACGCAATCGGGCTCATTGTAGCGCGGCGAATTCATTTTCGGTGATACCGGTGTGACCTGCACTGCCTCATCATTGCCGGCATTGACAGCCGGATCTTCGCCCGAAAGCCATGGCTCGAACCCGTCTTTCGCAAGCATCAACGGCATGCGGTTATGAAGATCGCGGATTCCATCGCAGGGCTCTGTGGTGAGGATGGTGCATGTAAGCAGGTTGTCCGGTCCCCAGCGTTCCCAGAGGCCCGCAAAGGTCAGTGGCAGGGCATCCCGGCGGCTGACATAGAACGGCTGCTTTATCGGCTTCGGCTTTCCCGGATCTTTGATCTCCCGCCATTCATAGAAGCCGCTCACTGGGATCAAGCAACGGCGCGACTTCCATCAGACATGGCGGCCTCCCTATTCTCGCTCTGTCACTGCATAACCACACAGCAGCAAGAACGGGAACTAGACAGTTATGTCAAGCGGTCAAAATTCAAACTGAGACATTGCCAAAACTTCTTTCTAATTGACCGTTCGAAGCGCCTCTCACACAAGGAGATATATTACTTGTGGGAGTAAATTCCGTGATTTCTGTTATTCTTAAGTGTCAAAAATCGGATTGCGGTCAGCTAAATCGTGTTCTTATCAAGAAAGGCACCGCAAAATGCCGCACCTGCGGACTACCTCCGATTGAGGTTGGCGCCCAGTTCTCAGGCAAGCAGGAAAGGCTTTTTGGTTATGGTCTGCCGGATCGATAATTGCCATCGCTGCGATGAACGGGCTCACTAATGCTCCAAAGGAAGCATCACGAAGCTCAGAGTGTCAAACACCTATGTTTAGAGACACACCCAAGCAGATGGTGTCGAACACGAAAAGAATTGTGCAAGCCGAGGAGCACGGCTAAGTAGTACAAGTGCCTCCATGGTATTCTTTGCGTCCTCCGACAGGGGTGCTGGAGATGTCTGTCGGTCAGAGCATCGCACCTCAGATGGGGACATTAACCTCGCCGCGTGCTAGCCGCCTTTGTCATTTAATAACAGAAATGCCAGTTGTAACTTTGGCAATAATCGTCCGGATGACCGGACATTATGCATTTAATATAGCATCTGCCCCATACGAGGCGATTGCTCTGATTGGCATAAGCGCCGTGCCTGTCGCAGCGTCCAGGATGGTGCCGGCAATAGCGCCTCATGCGCCACGCATCCGCAGTATCGTTGGAGACTAGAGTAGCGGCCCCTTGCTGTTGAGACGCCGTCTCACCTCCTGCCAACCCGGTTGGATCGGCGAAGGCCGTTTGCCCGAGCATGGACAGCGCAAGTGCTGCCGCCGCAGCGATCACACTAAGCTTTATAGACATTGGCAACTCACAGTTTTCAAGGTTGCAGGTGCCCTGTCGGGCGGCTCTTTTCACTCTCAGCTTATTCTGAAAAAGGGTTAATCTCACGGAGGTCCGAGCATTTCTCTTAAAATTAAGGAAAACGGAAAATGGATGAAGGTTGCGGCTCAGTATCAGGTTGCGCATCAATTCCTGTCAAGGCTCTTGGCTATGGCGCCGGTGCTTTTGGATGGAATGCAGCGCGAAGCGCGGTCGACGAAATTCGCGACAATGGGCCCGACAGATAGCACCACGCTGGTGGCATCATAAGCGGAAGTGCGGGCGAAAGCGCCTCCGGCAACCGGTATTTCGTGTAATGCGAGGCTGCCGGAGAAGAAAGAGCCCGGTATCGCCACCCCGGGCGATCGACCACAGCGATCGGCATAAGCTCAAAAATGCTTTCCCACTCGTTCCAGCGATGAAAGCCAGCAAGGTTGTCGGCGCCCATAACCCAAACGAAGTAAGCCCCTGCGAATCGCCGGTGTACAAAGCGCAATGCCGCTGCCGTATATGCTGTGCCAATTCCAGCCTCAAAGGCCGTTATCTTGATCTTTGGATGGTTCGCGACCCGCCTCGAAAGAGCGATGCGCTCGCCCAAAGGCGCAAGCTCGTTATGGTTCTTTAGCGGGTTGCCGGGGGTCACCATCCACCAGAGCTGGTCCAGCCGGAGCCGCTTCAATGCAACAAGGCTGATGAGGCGGTGGGCGGCGTGTGGAGGATTGAACGAGCCGCCCAGAAGCCCGATCCGCATTCCCGGCAGTGCGGGCGGCGGCCGTAAATCAGAGCCAGCGATCGCCCCGGCAGTCATAGTGGGCGGATCTGGCCATCGCCGCGCACGGCGTATTTGAAAGTGGTGAGCTGTTCCAGGCCTACGGGGCCACGAGCGTGGAAGCGGCCGGTAGCAATGCCGATCTCGGCTCCCATGCCGAATTCGCCGCCGTCCGCGAACTGCGTCGATGTATTATGGAGGACAATCGCACTGTCGACCTCACGAAGAAATGTCTCCGCGGTTGCGATGTCCTCCGTCACGATGGCATCGGTATGTTGCGACCCGTATTTGGCAATGTGATCCATCGCGCCACGGACGCCCGGCACCACTTTCACCGATATAATTGCATCTAAATATTCGGTATGCCAATCCGCCTCCGCCGCCGGCAGAACGCGCGAATCTACTGCACAGACCGTCTCGTCACCGCGCACCTCGCAACCGGCATCGATAAGAGCAATCACAAGCGGGCCTAGCAGCGTACCTTTGGCAGCCTCGTCGACGAGAAGAGTTCTCGGCTGCTCCGCAAACGCCGGTTCGGCGCATCTTCGCATTTAGAATAATCGCGCGCGCTTTCTCAAGGTCCGCCGCCTTGTCCACATAAACGTGACAAATCCCCTCGAGATGGGCGAAGACAGGAATACGCGCCTCGTTTTGTACACGCTCGACAAGACTCTTGCCTCCGCGGGGTATGATGACATCGATTGCGCCGCCAAGCCCGCCAAGAATGTATCCGACGGCCTCGCGCTTGGTGCTGCCGATGAGTTGGATCGCTGCCTCAGGCAGGCCCGCTGCCCGCAAACCTTCAGCAAGGCAGGCATGTATCGCGCTATTGCTGCGAAAGCTCTCGGAGCCGCCGCGCAGGATTACCGCGTTCCCTGATTTTAGGCACAGGCCGCCTGCATCCGCTGTTACATTCGGGCGGCTTTCGTAGATCATGCCTATGACCCCCAAGGGCACCCGGACACGCGAGATTTTGAGCCCATTCGGCCGCTCCCATTCGGCTATAACCGTACCGGCTGGGTCGGGCAGCGCAGCGATCTCTTCCAGGCCGCGTGCCATGTTCTCGATGCGGGACTCCGTCAGCGTAAGTCGATCAACGAATGAGGCTGGCCTGCCGCTGTCTTCGGCGGCGCGCTTATCGTCGCTGTTGGCAGCGATAATCCATGTCGTCCTAGACCGAAGCGCATCTGCGGCTGCGCGCAGCGCTAGGTTCTTCTGCGACGTGGGCGCAAGGGCAAGCACATGCGCTGCCTTTCTCGCCTCTTGCCCTACGGCAACAAGATCGAGTTCCAGAAGCCTTCGATCCAGTTTGGTATCGGCAATGGAAGCTGCTGTCATATATTCACCCGCGGCGAGCAAACTTTAACCGAGATCCCGCAGCAACGCCATGTCATCGCGATGAATAAGGGCCGCTCTTCCTGCATAGCCAAGGATGGCCAAGATCTCCACGGAATTGCGTCCGGCGATCAAGGCTGTCTCCTCTGCACTATAAGCCACCAGGCCGCGCCCGAGTTCGCGGCCGGTCGTGTCGCGAATGATAACGGCTTCTCCTCGCTCGAAGCGGCCGTTCACGCTCTTAACGCCCGCGGGTAGAAGGCTGCTCCCGGATTGGAGTGCATTGCGCGCACCGTCGTCGATCACGATAACGCCTTTCGGCTCCAGTGTTCCCGCGATCCACCGTTTGCGCGCGGTGATGGGATTGGCCGAGGCCAGAAACCAGGTACAGGGCGTACCATCGTTCAATGCCTTTAATGGGTGCAGCTCTTTCCCCGAAGCGATGACCATATTCGTGCCCGCCGGCATGGCAATCTTGGCGGCCGCCAGCTTTGTGACCATACCACCCCGCGACAGTTCGGTTCCCGCATCTCCTGCCATCGCCTCGATCTCCGGTGTGATCGCCGTTACAGTGTCGAGACGTTTCGCATCAATGTTCTGCGATGGGGGCGCGGTGTAGAGCCCATCCACGTCCGACAGAAGCACAAGGCAATCCGCAGTCATCATGGTCGCGACGCGCGCAGCGAGCCTGTCGTTATCGCCATAGCGGATTTCAGCCGTTGCCACTGTGTCGTTCTCGTTCACGACCGGTACGGCGCCCAATCGCAGAAGCGTTTCGATGGTGTTTCTCGCGTTCAGATATCGGCGTCTCTCCTCAGTATCGCCTGGAGTCACCAGGATTTGCGCGGCTGTAAGTCCGAGTTGGCGGAACGCGGTCTGGTAAGCATGGGCAAGAGTGATCTGCCCTACCGACGCGGCAGCCTGCGCCTCTTCGAGCCGCAACGGCCCGGGCTCTAGGCCGAGCGCGCGGCGCCCAAGTGCGATGGCGCCGGAGGAAACGAGGATAATATCGCGGCCTTCACTGCGCAGACCGGCGACGTCGGCGGCAATCGCTTCAAGCCAGGCGTGTTTTAAAGCTCCGGTCTCGTGCTCTGTCAGCAGGGCGGAGCCGATTTTGACTGTTACCCTGCGCGCGTTGCTCCACTCGTGCCGCGCTGACTTTGTATTCGGCTGGGTCATCGTATGCCGGACTCTGCAAGTTTAGCAGTACCACTATGCATCCTGATGAGACCGTCTCGCGAGGGCGTTGGCGGCGAAGGCCAATGGCAGCGCCGTCGTGAACTTGATCTGCTCCATTGCGAAGCTGGAACTTACGTCAGTAAGGTCGATTTGTGCTATGAAAGCTTTGTAGAACTTATCGTAGCTTGCGATATCGGGAACAACCACTCGCAAGAGATAATCAACCTGTCCGCTCATGCGATAGGCTTCAACAATTTCCGGAAATTTGGCGACCGTCATGTGGAAGCGCTCAAGCCATGCCGAATTGTGCTGGTTGGTCGTGATGGCGACAAAAACGGTGACACCGGCATTGACGCTTTTCGGATTGAGAAGCACCACGCGGCGCTCTATGACGCCATCCTGCTCCAGTTTTTGAATTCTTCGCCAGCACGGTGTTGTGGAAAGGCCGACCTTTTTGCCGATTTCGGCGACGGGAAGTGTGCTGTCCTCTTGAAGGATGGTGAGGATTTTGATGTCCATACTGTCGAGCATCGGCCGGCCCAGTAAAATCGTTTCTCGAATAAGCTCTTTCTTGCAAGAAGAGACTACAACAGGCCCAATCGGAACGGAAGATATAGAATGCTGTGCTCATGCGGAGAAGTTTTCGGCTTCTCTGGAGCGGCTTAAGGGAAGCCCGGGTGAGCAGGGTAGGCTGACCCACCTGTACCGCCGGCGCCTAAATCGTGATCGTGAGGCCATCTTCCGCGGTGATGCATCTTGCGGCATCGACCTTGTCTAGCGACGTCAGCATCTCCTCACCCATATGGGTAAGAAGACATTTCTTCGCCCCAATTTCGGAAAACTTGGTCGCCAGCGTGAGATAGTCGAGGTGCATATCCGTCTTTGTCGCGTAGGTACTACATTCGATCAAATAAACATCTGCTCCGCGCCCAGCTTCTATCACGCCGCTACACCAGCCGCTATCGCCTGAAAAAGCAAAGCGCTTTTCTCCATCCGCGATGGAAAAAGCAAGCGACGGCGCGCCCGAGAAATGCCGCACTTCATACGCCGCTATCTCCAGCCCTCGCCACCGCGTGGTTTGCATTGGCTCAAGCTCGCGGTAGATAATCTTAAAACCGCAGCGCAACGCGTAGATGCCGGGATAGAGGCATTCCATCAATTCCACTGTGCGCGCCTCAATTCCGGGCGGTCCCAAAATTTCGATGGGTGCCGGAGATTGAGCCAGAAACATCCTGTCCAGGAAGAGGAAGGGAAGTCCTGCGAAGTGATCTCCATGAAGATGACTGATAAGGAAAGCATCAATGCTTGATAGTTCCATATTCGCCCTTTTGAGCGCCAGCGGTGAATTGGCGCCGCAATCCAGCAAAAGTCTGCCTTGGGACGTTTCGAGAAGATAACAGCTATGAAAGCGGCCGCCGGACCCGAAAGCGTCGCTGCATCCGATGACCGTCAATCTCATGGCGCTTACGCTTTATAGGAAGGCCGGGCGCTGACTTCCCCGTACCAGCGTTTGAAATGTGCCGCATCTTCGGGGATGGTCAACCGGGCCGGCTTCATGAAATCCACACCAATCATTGCCGTGATATCGGCAACTGAAAAGCGATCGCCGGCAAGGAAAGGCTCTTCTTTCAGAGCCTCGTCAAAAACCTGGATGATTTCAGCGACTCGCGGCCTGTTGGCTTCAGCCCATGCCGGAACCTGTGGCTTTTCGAGTGCTGCCATGGCGGGGTGCGAGTGCCTGAAGCATTGTGCGACCGGGAAGAGAAAATTCAATTCGGCGCGTCTGTTCCACATTTCGATCTGTGCAATTTCAAGCGGTGTCCTACCGAATAGAGACGGCTCGGGCTGCAGGGCTTCGAAGTACCGGCAGATTGCCATTGTCTCCGAAATCGCCGTACCGTCATCTAGAATAAGAACCGGAACCCGCTGTACGGGGTTCAGCCGCGAAAAATCAGCCGACTTATGAGCTCCGGTCATGATGTCGACCTGCTCAAACGGGACCTCAATCCCTTTCTCGGCCAGATAGACCCTCACTCTGCGCGGATTTGGGGCTCGCCTCTCATCTAAAATTTTCATAGTTAACCAACCTCCCCCAAAATTTATCCAAGCCAAGCTTAAACGTAAGAACGTCGCAACTTCGTCAATAAGATGTTAGCATTTTTGACCGATGCTTGCAGCGAAAGCATTCCGGGTAAAGATGACCGCTTTCAGCCTCCCTCGCATAGTATGGACAGGGGTTTGATGGGTACCGTAGGCTCTTTGGATTGGAGCGGCAGCGTAGGGCGGCGCAGAAGCTTCAATCTGGCCGCGCACGATGCGCGGCAAGCCGGTGAGCGGGATTTCGCCTACGATCTTCTCCTGATGTTCGTGCGTAATGAGGGTGTTGCCGCGTTGACGGTGCCCATCTTGGCGATCGTCATTGCCATGACGATGCTGAACTGGGCCAACCCGCGCCAGCTCTTTCTTTGGCTTGCGACAATATTCATTTCAGAGGGCATTTTGCTGGCTCTCTGCCGCCAATTCCGGAAGCAGCTTCGCGAAGATGCTGACCTTAATTTGTGGCGGCGAAAGCTCACAGCCGCGGAATTCCTTTACGGTGTTTCCTGGGCTGCCATCGCGTTTACAGGCTTCAATCAGGAAAGCCAGGCGGCGTATTTTTTCCTTTTCGCAGCACTAATGGTCGTGACCGCGATCCGGATGCTGTTCGCGGCGTCGGTCATGCCTATTCTTCATGCGGGCACGGTGCCGGTGACCGCCGCTCTGGCACTCCGGTTTCTCACGACCGGCCAAGCCTTCTATTGTCTGATGGCGGTCGTTGCGGTTGGGATCCACCTCTACTTCGTATTCCTCGTCAAAAATTTGCAGCAAACAGCCCTTTCCATGCTCGATTACCGGGCGGAGAAAGACAGGCTTATTGACGAGCTTGAAGAAGCGAAAGCAGCGTCGGACGAAGCCCGAGCGCGCGCGGAAGCCGCCAACCTCGCGAAGTCGAAATTTCTAGCCAATATGAGCCATGAGCTTCGTACTCCGCTCAACGCCATCCTTGGTTTCTCGGAAATGATGAAGAACGAGATCCTTGGCTCGATCGGCAATGCGAATTACAAATCTTACGCGTCCGATATTCACGCGTCGGGCGAACATCTTCTGAAGCTGATCAATGAGATCCTGGATCTGTCCCGCATCGAGGCAGGGCGTTACCAGCTTGTCGAGAAACCGGTGGACTTCGGGGCTGTCGCGCGCGAATGCCTGCACTTGTTGCGGCTCGATGCCCAGAGCAAGAACCTTCGAGTAGTCACGACCTTCAAGCCGGAGATGCCGCGCATCCTGGCGGACGAGCGCGCCTTGCGGCAAATTTGCCTTAACCTGCTTGCGAACGCGATCAAGTTTACCCCCGAGAATGGCACCGTCTTGCTGCGGACGGCGATACTGCCGGGCGGCGACGCGATGCTTTCGGTTCGTGACAATGGTCCCGGTATCCCCGGGGAGGAGATTCCGACCGTGCTGAGTGCCTTCGGGCAAGGATCGCTTGCGGTCAAGATGCGCGATGGCGGCACTGGTCTCGGCCTACCCATCGTGACTGGGCTTGCAGAATTGCACGGCGGACGGTTTGAGCTGCGCAGTCAGGCCGGAGCTGGCACCGAGGCCACAGTTATTTTACCGAAGTCGCGGGTGATTCCTGCCGTCTATCCACCAAAGCCTAGGCCCCGGGAAAATGTCACGGCCTTCCCGGTGCGCGGCGCCGCATAGGCTGATTTCTGACTTTCCTCTGATAGCGCGTTAGTGTCCCTCGAAGGTCACAAGAGCATGGGCGCGCACCGCGCAATCCCGCTCAAGCCGCCGCACGCCGCCCAACTCTGGAAGATCGATGACGAACGCGGCGCCAACCACCTCTCCGCCAAGCCTCCTTATCAGCTTTACAGCGGCTTCGACCGTGCCGCCTGTAGCGATCAAATCGTCCACGATGAGCACCCGCTCGGCGGGCCGTATGGCGTCTTCATGAATCTCGATAATGTCGATGCCATATTCGAGCTGATAATCTTGCCCTATTGCCCGCCAGGGCAGCTTGCCTTTCTTCCTTATGGGAATGAAACCTGTGCCAAGCCTGTCGGCCACCGCGCCGCCGACAATGAAACCGCGTGCCTCGATGCCCGCCACCGCATCGATACGTTCTTTAGCGAAAGGGGCGGCGAGACGCTGGATTGCAGTGCGAAACCCGTCCGCGTGACCGACCAGCGTCGTGATGTCCCGGAACATGATGCCCGGTTTCGGATAGTCCGGGATTGTGCGTATTAGCGCCTTCAGATCGGCATTATCGCTCGTCATCGCGTCAACCTTCCTGGGCGGCCTTATATGCCCGCGCTTCGGGCCGAAGCGGCTGTAAAAACTTCGCATTAGATAAAGCCCATCGGTGCCGTCTGGTGAATCCCGGAACCAGTGTTCAAGAAAATTTAGTTTTTAGCAATCCTCACCTTGGCAGGAACAGCTGACGAGGGTTCTGGGTTCGCCCATTGGCAAGCACGAGATCGAAATTATGAATACACAAGCAATCATCGAGGCACTTTTGGCTTTGGCTGCTTATAGCTCCGCGTGCGAAAGCCGCGAAAGAGCGGCCGATCGGAAACGCTGCAGTTCCGAAGCGGCAGCTCCACCAACGTCAGACCTTAAGCCAGCGCCTCCTGCAAATTCTCGTCCACCTTATCGAGGAAGGCTTCGGTTGAAAGCCAGGGCTGAGTATCACCCACCAGCAGCGCCAGGTCCTTCGTCATGAAGCCGGACTCGATGGTCTGCACTGTCACGCGCTCCAAGGTATCTGCGAACCGGTCAAGGGCCGGGTTGCCGTCGAGCTTGGCTCGATGCTTCAATCCGCGCGTCCACGCGTAAATCGAGGCGGTCGAATTTGTGGACGTAGGCCGGCCCTTCTGGTGCTCACGGTAATGGCGCGTCACCGTGCCGTGTGCGGCCTCTGCTTCTACGGTCTTCCCGTCAGGCGTCAATAGTACGCTTGTCATTAGCCCAAGGCTGCCATACCCCTGCGCCACGGTGTCTGACTGCACGTCGCCGTCATAGTTCTTGCAAGCCCAGACATAGCCGCCGGACCATTTCAAGCTGGCCGCCACCATATCGTCGATCAGCCGGTGCTCATAGGTCAGGCCTTTCGCGGTGAACTGATCCTTGAACTCCGCGTCGAATATTTCCTGGAACAGGTCCTTGAAGCGCCCATCATAGACTTTCAGGATCGTGTTCTTGGTCGAGAGGTAGAGGGGATAGCCGCGCTGCAGCGCATAATTCATGCTCGCACGGGCGAAATCGCGGATGCTGTCGTCCAGATTATACATGGCAAGCGCCACGCCGGCGCCGGGGAACTCGAAAACCTCGTGATCGATCGGGGCGCCACCATCCGCGGGCTGGAACCTGATCGTGAGTTTGCCCTTGCTGGGAACGCGCAAATCGGTGGCGCGGTATTGATCGCCATAGGCATGACGGCCAATGATAATGGGCTTTGTCCAGCCGGGGACAAGCCGCGGGATGTTCCGGCAGATGATGGGCTCGCGAAAAATCACTCCGCCGAGAATATTGCGGATAGTGCCGTTGGGCGACTTCCACATTTTCTTCAAGTGGAATTCCTTCACCCGCGCCTCATCTGGCGTGATGGTGGCGCATTTCACGCCCACACCATATTTTTTGATTGCTTCCGCCGCTTCTATGGTGACGCGGTCTTCAGTTTCGTCACGATATTCAATGCTTAAATCGTAATAGTGCAGGTCGATATCGAGATAAGGCTTGATGAGCTTCTCTTTAATCATGGCCCAGATGATGCGGGTCATTTCATCGCCGTCGAGCTCGACAACGGGATTTGAAACTTTAATTTTGCTCATGGGAACCTTCGTATGACAGCAAGTGACTGGCTGGTTCGGATGCAACTACCGCACCATAGCTCCCGATGGCGTGCGAGCCAAGCATCATCGGATCGCCTGAGGAAAGCAGGTTTGGGATGAATGGGGTCGAAGTGCCCGCTCAGCCGTCCGGGCCTGCCATCATCCTTGTTGAACCCCAATTGGGCGAAAATATCGGTGCGGCAGCCAGGGCGATGGCTAATTTCGGCTTGAGCGATCTCCGCCTTGTTGCTCCTCGGGACGGATGGCCGAATGAGGCGGCACGGGCCTCCGCGGCGCTCGCCGTAGGTATTGTGGATCGAGCGGCGATCTTTCCCGATATGGGCGCGGCAATTGCGGACCTTCACTATTTGGCCGCCACAACAGCAAGGAGCCGCTTTCTTGTTAAGCCCGTGATTGCCCCGGATACTGCCGCGGTCGTGATGCATGAAAGACAGGCGGCTGGCTACCGCTGCGGAATTCTCTTCGGCAAGGAGCGGTCCGGCTTGGAGAATTCCGATATTGCCCTTGCCGACGTGATTGTTACCGCACCTGTCGATCCGGCATTCGCCTCTCTCAATCTGGCTCAATCCGTTTTGCTTTTCGCTTATGAGTGGCGAAAGCTTTCCGATCCTTCCTCGCTTGGCCGCCAGCTTCCAGACACACCCACCGTAGCGGGAGAGCGCTTCAAGGCCAGCCGGCCTGCCGAACGGCATGAACTTCTCGGCTTTTTCGAGCACCTCGAACGCGAACTCGATGAATGCGGATTTCTTTTCCCGCCCGAGAAGCGATCCACAATGATCAACAATATCAGGACCATGTTCACGCGCATGGCTCCGACCGAGCAGGAGGTGCGGACTTTGAGAGGGATCATCGCGAATTTGAGGCGCGGACCGTGGCCCGGTGCGGCTGGCTGAGCGGTGCAATTCAGCCATAGTGTTGCCTCTATTCTCCGATTGCGATTGATTAGAAGTTGGGCACCGCAATCCTATCGGCCTTGTTGGGCAATGAGTGGGGCCTGAACGCTGGCTGGGGCCCATATGAAATTGCGATCGTTTTGCTTAGCGCTTACGCTTTTGTGGGCACCGATCGCAGCGGGCCAGGAAGCTGCAGACAATGAAATCAGCGATGAGACGCTGAAAGCCCTCGAAACCTTGGCCTGGCAATCGCTCCCGACCAAGATCATAATCGGCGGCAAGAAGATCCTCGAAATCGACAAGTCCGATCCTGCCAAAATCATCATTCCCGATGCGGATGCCTGGGAAGTGGTCAGCTCGGCGCAACTTACGGCGCGGGCGCAAAGATGCGATCTGAAGGATTTAGTGATCGCCAACCGGGATGCCTTTCTTCTTCGCATGAAAAGGACGGGCAAGTGGAGTGAGAGCCAGCTTCAATTCATCAACGCCCTGCACCTTTTCGCCGTGCAGCTTTTGGTTGGAAGGACAAGCCCGGCGGTGGCTGACAAGCAGCCAGGCTCATCCGACTCCGACACTGAGGATGTACCCGGAGCCGAGAACGGAAGGGGCTGCAGCGAGAAAGAAAAGCAGGACATTACCAGCGCCGTGGAAGCGAACGAGAAATTGCTCGAGAAGTCCAGCCTGCGGCTGAAGTTCGGTTACAGGGAATAGACCCGCAATAATGGCCCCCCGCCGTGCTGGGGATTGGAGGGATCTTTGCGGCGGCTCTATTTTGTCTGTGCGTTGCTTGCCGCTTTTATGCAAGTGAAAGCCTGCATCGGCAGCGATCAAAACCCCGTCAGCATCATAATTGAGACCGCGCATCCTGCCGCAAAAGTGGTGCCTTCCGAAGCGATTGGAGCTGCCATCGATGGGCACCAAAAGGGGGAAAGCAGCCTGATCTATAACCCGGGCTCGCTCAAAGAAGTCTCTTCCATTCCGTTTCACCGGCTGGCCTACCGTCTCAGAACCGAGCTGGGGGGAGAGGTCTGGCACTGGAATCCCGAAGGCAGCTGGAGCGACGAGGCCAATCATCAAGGCTACTGGACCTCAAACAGCAAGCGCGGCAAACCCATTCTCGTCTCTTACGGCTATCGCTTGCCCCGAAGAGGCAATACACATGATCAAGCCAACCATGACGGCTATTCACATATTTCCGACGGCGATGAGCAGAGTTTTTGGAAGAGCAATCCATATCTTGATACCTACTTTACGGGCACCGATACCGCGCCCAACCCACAATGGGTGCTGATCAACTTTGAGAAGAAGGTGAACATACAGGCCTTGCGAATTCTTTGGGGCGAGCCGTTTGCGACCGAATACGAGGCCGAATATTGGGAGGGCGAGCCGGCCGAGTTCTATAAGGACATGCTGAATGGACGGTGGCGAACCTTCCCCAGTGGCAAGATTACAGGAGGCACGGGCGGGGATGAGCTTTTGCGCTTGAGTAGCGCGCCTATCCGCACGGCCTATGTCCGCATTCTCTTGAAGAAAGGCTCGATGACGGCACCAGCAGGCTCCGCGGACGTTCGCGACCGGCTGGGATTCGCCATCCGCGAACTGTATGCGGGGGGCTTGAGCGCCAAAGGGGAGATCATCGATCGCGTGGTTCATGGTGCTGACGGCAAGGCTCAAACCAAGATCGTTACGTCTTCCACCGACCCTTGGCACCGCGCCAGGGATATCGATGAGAAGATCGAACAGCCGGGAATCGATCTTCTGATGCAATCGGGTCTTACACGAGGGAAGCCGGTCTTAATGCCTGCGGGCCTTCTCTACGATACGCCGGAGAATGCTGCCTCTGAAGTCGGGTACATGAAGGGTCGCGGCTACGATGTGCGGCAAATAGAACTCGGAGAGGAGCCGGACGGGCAATATGTTTCGCCGGAGCATTACGGGGAGCTCTTCGTTCAATTTGCCGATGCCATACACCGTGAGGACTCTTCAGTAGTACTGGGCGGGCCTGGCTTCCAATCCGAAGTAGATGGCTGGAACAGCATTCCCGATCACGCCGGAAACAGGTCCTGGATGAAACGCTTTCTTGCCCATCTTCGGAAAAGAAACCGCAGCAGCGATTTCGGCTTTTTCTCATTCGAATGGTATCCCTTCGACGATCTCTGCGAGGACGGGCCTGCCGCTCAGCTCGCGGAACATCCGGCACTGATCCGGCAGACTTTGAGAAGGCTGGCCGAGGACGGCGTCCCGCAGAACATCCCCTGGATCATTACTGAATACGGCTATTCTTCCTATGCCGGACGGAGGGAAGTTGAACTGCCTGCTGCGCTTTTGAATGCCGAAATCGTTGCACAATATTTGATGGCCGGCGTTAACGCGCTTTATCTTTACGGGATTGAGCCGAACGTCCCGATCCAGGAGATTCGCGCTTGCCGGAGCTTTGGCAATCTGATGGCCCTTCAAAAGGGACCGGACGGCAATGTAAAGTGGCGCTTGCCTACCTATTACGCTGCCAGTCTAGTGGGCGAGGAATGGCTTGGCCCGCCTCATGGCGCCCATACTCTTTATCCGGTGCGAACCGGTGAGGGCAGGGTTCCTGACCCCAGCATCGCCGCTTATGCGGTCCATAGGCCTGACGAGCAATGGGCGGTTCTGATATTGAATAAGAGTGCGGGCCACGGCAGCAGCGCGGAAATTTCTTTCAGCGACGGCAAATCAAATCATAAGTGGCTTGGACCTGCGGAGGTACTTCAATACTCGGCCCGCCAATATAATTGGGTGTCAGCGGGGGACCATGGGCATCCGGGGCGTTCCGAACCGCCATCGAAAACGATAGTCGCGAAAGATGAACCGCTTCGTCTTTCCTTGCCGCCAATGTCGATCACTGTCGTTAGAGGAGGGGCTGGTCTAGGTGTTTAGTCCCGGCATGTACTGGATAGGATCGTGTCTGAACTGATCCGGATTTTCTGTCCAGCATTTGCAAATATATTTGTAGGGGGTGAGCCCTCTCAGGGTCTTGAGGCGCTTTGCGAAGTTGTAGGCAGCCAGGAAAGTTGCGAGGTGGTGGCGCAACTGATTGTGGTTCTCGTAGTGGTAGCGCCGGACCGTGGCCTCTTTCAGTGTGCGGTTCATGCGCTCAACCTGGCCGTTGGTCCAGGGATGCTTTGGCTTTGTCAGGCGGTGATCGATGTCCGCCTTTGCGCAGGCCAGCTCGAATGCATGAGCCCAGAAAAGTTCGCCTCTTGCCAGGCATTCTTTGAGTTCTTGTGCCATCGAGCAGACATTGCCGGGTGTAGTGAAGTGGGTGCCGTTGTCTGTGAGCACGGTGTGGATCTTAAAGGGAACCGCAGCGATGAGCGCCCGCAGGAAGTCCGCAGCCCTGGCCCGCGTCGCCTTTTCATGCAGTTGCGCGAACGCGAACTTTGAGGTGCGGTCAATGGCCACGAAGAGATAGAGCTTGCCTTCTCCGGTCCGAACCTCGGCGATATCGATGTGGAAATAGCCAATCGGATATTTCTTGAAGGCTTTCTTGGCAGGTTTATCGCCTTCCACCTCCGGCAGCCGGCTGATGCCGTGACGCTGGTAGCAGCGATGTAAAGACGAGCGCGTCAGATGGGGGATCGTGGCTTGCAGCGCATAGAGACAATCGTCAAGCGGCAGAAGCGTATGCTTGCGGAAGGCCCACGGCGATGGCCTCCTCCTCAAGCGTTAGGACTGTCGAACGCGGCTTCTTCGGCCCCATGGGCGCATCGTGGACAAAAGTCCGCTTCTTCCACTTCGCCACCGTCTTGGGGTTGATCCCATGACGGTCCGCTAGCTCTTTGGCCGTAGCTTTCGATCGCTGTATTGAAGCTCGTATCGCGTGCGTTGTCGTGGCGCTGCCGTGTAATACCTGTCCCATAAACTCTCCCGCAGTTTACGGTCAGTTAGAATGATTCCATCACACAGCGGGACTGAACATCAGGCGCCGGGACAGAAGCGCTCACGCAGCGGACGGACGTTACAGACCTCCGGCAGGCGGCTCCGGGAGAGGCGCCCGTGCAATAGTGCCGCCTTTTTGATCGCTGCCTCTGATCCCTTCCATTGATCTGCAGGTGTTTCAGAGACATATTCTCAAGCTTCGCTATAAACGGCGCCGCAGCTTCTCTTTCAACTGCTCATGCAATTCAGGCCAGAAAAGGCCGAACCACTAACGGTTCCGGAACCTCCGAAGCGGACCTTGCACAAGGATCGCATCGTGCTTGGCATGGCCGCTTCCGCGGCTTCGTTCTTCATGCTGAACACCATGAATATGTTCGCGAAGCTCTTGAGCGCTTATCATTCCCCGATCGAGGTTGCCTTCTACCGCAACATCATCGCCGCGGCTCCATTCGCGGTTTGGTTCTTTCTTTTAGGTCGGCGCGACCTCCTCAAAGTTTACAGCCATCCCGGCGCACTCATAATCCGCTCCGTTATCGGCACCGTCAGCCTTATCGCGACGTTCACGGCCTTCAATTCTCTTCCGCTGGCGGACGCGCAATCCTTGTTTTTCACTGCGTCACTTTTCATTCCCGTGATGGGCTACTTCTTCCTGAAAGAGCGGGTCGGGCCATACCGCTGGAGCGCGGTGCTCGTCGGTTTTCTCGGCATGCTGGTCATCGTGCGGCCAAGCGGCACGGTAAATCTCGCCGGCGTTTCATTCGCCGTGTCTGCCGCATTCATGCATGCGGGGCTTGGGACGCTTCTGCGCGTGCTCGGGCGAACCGAGAGGCCGGAAACGGTTACCTTCTATTTCCTCACAATTGGGGCGGTGATGCTGGCGTTCGCCATGCCTTTCGTCGCGACGGTGCCGGCGTGGCGGGAAATTCCGCTTTTCGTCGGCGCGGGCATCTCGGGCGCATTCGCGCAGGTGCTCCTTTCGATGGCCTACAAATATGCGCCCGTGGCGCTGGTCACGATCTTCAATTACACCGGCATAGTTTGGGCGACCACCTATGGCTGGTTCATCTGGGGCGATTGGCCCGGCCCTCATGTTTGGGCGGGGGCCAGCATCATCATTGCGTCGAGCCTCTTCATTATCTGGCGCGAGCAGCGGCTTGCCAAACTTCAGAAGCTGCTCGCGGCGCACGACATCAAGGTAACGCTCAGCGCCATCCCCGATTGAAACGCAAACGCTATTTCTTCGGGGCCGACGCCCGCTTTGGCTCTGCCTTTGTTTGAGGTAGAGGAACGTTTATCGCCAGCCAAGCCGATCGAAGAATGCTGAGATTTCGTTTGCGGCGCGATCCGGATCCTCGCGATGGGGAAAGTGACCTACGTTCGGGAACATTCCAAGGTCGAGGTTGGTAAAGGTCTCGCCAAGACGATCAGTCCATTCGTAGGGAAACAGTGGATCCCGCTCGGCCCATCGGACGCAGGCCGGCGTCGTAATAGGCGGCAATGCAGGTGCCTGCCCCTGCATGATGGCAATGCGGCCCGCATGGCTGGCCCGGTAATGGGCAAACCCGCCCGCAAGATTTCCTGGCTTCAGGAAGTTCTCCACGAAGTCAGAAAGCACGCCGTCGAACGCATCCTTGCGGTACGCCCAATGGCGCAGAAAATGTGAGATATAGGCTTCGCAAGTCTCCCGCGACGCCCCCACAAGCGTGGGCGCCATCTCCATCTGATTGAAGGATTGGTACCAGATCTCGTTCAGCCGGTCTGGCGCACCCATGCGCGCACCAATCCCGGAATAGACGAAGTCAAAAAAGAACAGCCCCACCATACGTTCTGGCGCTTTTCGTGCCAGCGGCTGCATGGCCGCGCCTCCAACGTCGTGGCCAACGACGCCTACGCGGCCGATGCCAAGTGCGTCCAGCAATGCCAGCATGTCCGCGGCATGGTCATCCGCGCCGAAAGGGCCGTCCGGCTTGTCGCTGTCGCCAAAGCCGCGCAGATCGGGAGCGATCAGCCTGAAGCGGCCGGCAAGGCGCACCATGACCGGCTCCCAGGTCAACGAGAACTCCGGCCAGCCATGGAGCAGCAGAAGTGGCGCACCTTGACCTATTTGCAGGGTATGAAAAGAGGCACCGTTCGCTTGTACTGCTACGTGCTGCATCTTTGACCTCTCACCTCAGCTCGCCGCATGCATGAAACTGCTTGAAGGCTCATCAGCATAAACCGAATTCGAATTCCGAGCAGCGGCCCCCTCTCGGGAGCGGCCATGCTCGATTCCCGCTCCATTGCATAATGCGTCATTCGTGCTGATGGCAGCGGCCGACTACGCCACTATCGGCTTTGGTCCCGAGCGTAAGGGCAGCGCTTTTAGCGAGGTGGCCTAGAACCTGCTCAAAATGCAAGCGTGATCTGAGCGTGAAGCGCAACAAACGTACAACAGGCAGGGCATCTCCGGCGCATTCGCACCCCGCACTCCTGTTTGCGCGAAGTTGTGCCGGCAGTGCAGGTAGGCGCGTGCAGCCACGTTCCGAGCAGATAAATACGATGGCCTCGCAATCACGGATATATGCTCCAATGGTCGACCCTAGGGAGCGCCGCCACGCGCCAGAAAGTTCATTCGTGAGTCGGCGCTCGAATCTCAATAGGAAATCTTCCGATAACTTCACGTCCTGCGACAATCCAGGCAGCGATCCCGAGAACTCTAGCACGACAGCAACGCGAGATCGTCGGACTAACAAATCCTCAACAGCTATGGCTTGTTTTTGCTCATGCACCTGGAAGCCTTTAGGATTGCGGACCGCGAGCCTCAAATCCAGGATTGTTGTCGGTTCGATCGTCCCTGTTTCGATTTCGATCAACAGCACTAGGGAAACTCGGAACGGACTGCTGTCGATTTGGATCCAGTCCCACCCTCCATCAACAATAGTCCAAAGCCCGTCCCGCCCTCGACGGACAAAGCTCGCCGCAAGCATTCCGCTCACTGTTAGGCGGCTCTTAGGTCCTCGTCCGTCGGCGACCGGCTGGGGAGGGGCACATGGGCGGGTGCGCCTGCTTTTCCTCCCTTCGCAACGACGCTTCGGAGAACGTGGCCGCCCTCATCGCACAGGTTGACAACCGTGTCCTCGCCTGCGCCGTTGACGCCGCCTTTGCCGACCTGGAGCTCGAAATGGTGAACACCGGACATAGGCCCAATCTCCTCAGGCCCCAACGTAATAGCGACGTACTCTCCGCCCCCTCCGCCTTGGCCGCCTAGTGCTCTATCGCCAATAGCCCCAGCGCCTCCACCACCAGCGCCCGGCGCTTTTCCCGGGGTGCCATGTAGGTTGATGTTACCACCAGGACCTCCCGGTCCCCCTGCAGCATTTGGCCCCAATGCACCCCCGCCCCCTCCGCCACCGCCGGGCGCACTGCCACCCTGACCGCCGAGGTTAATGGGCGGCATGATATCTGCCTCAATGTCTAAAAACTGCTCACGGGTCTTTGCCATACCGGGCGTGTCGAGAACCGCCGTGATGCGCTCCAGGTGAAAGAACTCGAGAGCCATGGGAGTAGCGGTTTCCCTGAGATTCTCGCGTTCACCTAGTGTGAGTTCTTGGTTCGTAACAAATGCGATGCCTTCCGCGTCGTTCTGCGAAGCGCCAGCAAGATCGTGTTGAAACTTGGCAACAATATCCTTTGAAGTCTGCTGCCCTCGGGGGAAGTACACTGCCATAACGAAGCGCACCCCATCCCTGTAGGCGATCGCATCCTTCCCACCGTCCCTCCCGCCGAGGGGGTGGCCAGGATCCAGATTCTGAAAGCCTTCGTGAATGAGAATTTGGGCTGCAAGCCGCTCCGACTGCGTCTGACCTTTCGTCCATTCGCGCAGTCGGTGCCATGTCTCATCGTAACGGGTTCGTGCCATGTCAGCTTCTAAGTTTCTGTTTGCAGCAAGACGGTACGTACTTGATCTTACCTCCTAAGTGCCAAACGCCTTTGGACACAAAGTCACTTTAGTCAAGAGCCAGCCTGGGTGGAGGCGAAGCGTGATAGTTGGGCTAGATTCCAATGGGGCGCCGGAAGGCTGTCGACCCATTTCTGTAGAGTACGTGGGCTTTCCGAGAAATAATTATTCGTCTAACGAACCTGTTCACGGCTGCCCATTCGCATCTTGGCGAAGGCGCAAGTAGCGGCTACCTCTGACGCATGTCAGACGGAATGATTCTCGACGGCCCCCCGCCTGTGGAGCCGATCAAGCTGAAGGACGCGCTGGAAGAGCGCTACCTCGCTTATGCCCTTTCCACCATCATGCACCGGGCGCTCCCCGACGTGCGCGACGGGCTCAAGCCCGTGCACCGGCGCCTCCTCTACGCCATGCGCCAGCTCCGGCTCGATCCAGCCGGCGGCTTCAAGAAATGCGCGCGCGTCGTCGGCGACGTCATCGGCAAATACCACCCGCATGGCGATCAGTCGGTCTATGACGCGCTGGTGCGTCTCGCGCAGGATTTCGCGCAGCGCTATCCGCTGGTGGATGGCCAGGGCAATTTCGGCAATATCGACGGCGATAACGCGGCGGCGATGCGCTACACCGAGGCGCGGATGACCGCGGTGGCGGCGGCGCTGCTCGACGGCATCGACGAGGATACGGTCGATTTCCGCGAAACTTATGACGGCGAAGAGGAGGAGCCGGTTGTCCTTCCCTCCGCGATCCCGAACCTGCTCGCGAATGGCTCTAGTGGCATCGCGGTTGGCATGGCGACCAGCATTCCCCCGCATAATCTGGAGGAGATTTGCGATGCGGCTCTGCATCTCATCAGGCATCCGCGGGCGAGCGTGGAAACGCTGTTGAGCTATCTGCCGGGGCCGGATTTCCCGACCGGCGGGGTGCTGTTGGACGATCAGGCCGGGCTTGTTGAAGCGTACAGAACCGGGCGCGGTTCCTTCCGTTTGCGTGCGCGCTGGAACAAGGAAGAAACTGGCCACGGCACCTATCAGATCATCGTTACGGAAGTCCCCTATGGCGTGCAGAAATCACGGCTTATCGAGAAGATGGCCGACCTTCTGCAGGCCAAGAAGCTGCCCTTGCTCGGAGATGTGGACGACGAGTTGGCCGAAGACATCCGCATCGTCATCGAGCCCAAATCGCGCAACGTTGATGCCGAGCTGCTAATGGAGCAGCTTTTCCGGCTGACCGAACTCGAAGTCCGGGTGCCCCTCAATATGACGGTGCTGTCGAAGGGGCAGATCCCGCAGGTTCTGGGCCTTTCACAAGTGCTGCAGGAGTGGCTCGATCATCGGAAGGTGGTTCTGCGCCGCCGGTCCGAGCACCGCCTGAAGCAGATCGAGCACCGGCTCGAAGTGCTGGACGGCTTGCTGATCGCCTATCTCAACCTGGATGAGGTCATCCGCATCATCCGCAATGAGGATGAGCCGAAGCCCGTGATGGTGGCGCGGTTCAAACTGACGGATGTTCAGGCGGAAGCCATCTTGAATATGCGGCTCCGTTCATTGCGGAAGCTGGAAGAAATCGAGATCAAGGCCGAGCATGGAAAATTGTCGGAGGAGCGCAAGGCGCTGATTGAACTTTTGGGGTCGGACGAGAAGCAGTGGGATAGGATCTCGGGTGAGATCAAGGGGATCAAGAAGCAGTTTGGGAAAACGACGGCGCTTGGCAAGCGCAAGACCGGGACGGCCGAATTGCCGCAGATCGATGTTTCGATTGAAGAGGCGCTTATCGAGAAAGAGCCGGTCACCGTCATCTTATCCGAAAAGGGCTGGATCCGTTCGTTGAAGGGGCATGACTCGGATCTGTCTAAGCTGACATTCAAGACGGATGACAGTCTCAAATATGCGATCAAGGCGCAGACCACCGATAAGCTGGTGCTTTTCGCGACCAATGGTAAATTCTACACCCTGGAGGCGAACGAGCTGCCGGGGGGCAGAGGTCACGGTGAGCCGGTGCGGCTCATGATCGATCTCGACGAGGCCGACGAGATTCTGGAGGGCTTCGTCTACAAGCCCGGCCGGAAGCTTCTCGTTGCTTCCAATGCCGGCAATGGCTTCATTGTCGGCGAGGATGAGGTTGTTGCGCAGACGCGTAAAGGCAAACAGGTGTTGAATCTGGGTGAAGGCGAGCGCGCCGCGCTATGCAGGCCGGTGCAGGGCGATGCCGTGGCGGTACTGGGCGAAAACCGGCGTGTGCTTGTCTTCCCGCTTTCCGAGTTGAACGAAATGAACCGCGGACGCGGCGTGCGCCTGCAGCGCTACAAGGAGGGCGGTCTCGCCGATGTTCAAGTCTTCGATTCGGCCCAGGGCCTAAAGGTTGCGGACGCCTCCGGGCGTGTTAGAACACTTCCCGATATTTCCGATTACAAGGGAGCCCGCGCTCAGGCTGGAACAATGGGGAAATCGTTGCCCAAGAGCAACCGCTTCGGGATAACCGGATTCGAGGAGTGAAATGAGCTTCTTGCAAAGCAGCGCCGTAATCTAGGATTAGTGCGTTTACGTTAAGAGGCACTCAAAAAAGAAGGGTGTATTTTCAGCGGGGGACGAGCTAGATAGGGTTCGGGGCGCTTTCCTAGGGGCGGCATGTGAAGCGAAAAGTGGTTCTCGCGTCGCAAGCGATCTGCGTACTCTTGTGCGCGGCGCCCACTGGGCGCGCCGCCGATATTTACTCACTCGAGAATGCACCGCCCTCTGCCTATGTTGTTGAGCTAGGGGGCTATGGCGTGCTGGCGCCAGCATATGAAGGCTCCAACCACTACGTCATGAGTTTCAAGCCGATATTTTACTACACTAGCCCGGGCGACAGGCAGTGGCTGTCATTTCCAAATGACGCAATCGACATCAATTTGTATGAGACCTCGAATTTCCGTGCCGGCCCCGCGGCGAGCATTACCCTTCAGAGCCGCTACCACGGCGAAGATATAGACCTTCGCCTGGGAAAAGCGGATGTGGACCTTCAGACCGGCGCCTTCGCTGAATATTATCCGCTCGCAAACGTCCGTACGCGCGTTGAAGTACTGCAGGGCATCACCGGAAACCCCGGTTTGGCGGCCAATCTCGCTGCGGACTATATATGGAGGCCGGCAGCGGACTGGACGTTGACGCTCGGGCCGCGCGCGCAGATCGTCAACGATGAGTATGCTTCTGCCTGGTTTTCTACGGAGAACGCAAAAAAAACGGGCACGTATGTGCCCTTCCGCGCGGAAGGCGGCGTCCTCTACGCCGGCGCCGAGTTCACGGGAAAATATGATTGGAGCAAGGAAATCTCCGGCCGATTCTATATGGATTACGACCAACTCATGGGCGACGCGGCAGACAGCCCGCGCGTGAGCATTCGAGGGAGCTCCGAACAATTTATTGTTGGCGCCGGCATCAGCTACAAATTCGCGATCGAGCCATAGCCTCGGAAGTAGGTGCCAAAATGCAACTCTTCGCCGCTTCCTGCGCGCAATAGAACAAAAAAAGCAGGCAAGCCGACGGTGACTCAGGCATTGTTTGCCTGGGTTGGCATTAGCCGGTGGGGATTATGTTTTCATACAGAAAAATCGCATCCATTGTTGTCTTTCTCGGTCTGATGACCGGCTGGGCTAGGGCCGCGGACATGCTGGATTTAAGTCCGGCATCTAATCCGGCATCTTATAAGGATGCGCCTGGCGACTATTGGATCGTGACATTGGGTGGCTATGGCGGCGCCGCACCAGTTTTCCCAGGATCGAGTTCCTATGACTTTGCCTTCCGGCCGATCATCGACATCTACCGCGCCGGAGCAAGGGAATGGCTGACGCTTCCCACCGATGCCTTCAGTTTCACCCTCTATCAAACCCAGAACTTTCGGGCTGGGCTTGCCGGCGATTACCTCTGGAACCGCAATAGAAGCGATGACAGCGCACTGCGTGGTCTGCCTAACATAGACTACACCTTGGAAGGTGGAGTTTTTGCAGAATATTACCCGGCTCCTTTCCTGAGAACTCGGCTTGAGTTGCTGCAGGGAGTTACTGGGGCCGACGGTTTTGTAGCTAATATGATGGCCGATTACATATTTCACCTGGGCTCCCGTTGGGAGTTCACGGCCGGCCCGCGGCTGCAATTTGCCGACACTCAGTACGTGTCCACCTTCTACTCAATCAGTGGCTCCGAGTCGGTGCTCTCTGGTCTTCCGCCATTTCATGCGTCCGGCGGTCTCAACTCGGCTGGTATCGATGCAACGGCGCGGTATGACGTCAATGAGAACCTCTCCGTCCGTGCCTTCGCCGATTGGGAAAGACTCACGGGAGACGCAGCGGACAGTCCGCTCGTCCGCTTCAAAGGATCAGCGGACCAGTTCCAGTTCGGGATCGGCGCCGCCTATAGGTTCGCTTACGAGCCCTAAAGTTGCCTTCGGTATGGGCGGTACCGCTTGTTGATAGCTCGGCGAACAGCAGTCGGCGCCACATTGTCGCGACAGAACGGACATATTACGGCGTCGTAATCTGGGCGCAGGACTTCACTTCTTATGAAATTGAGAACTTGGATTGTTCTATGCTTCCTCGGATATTCTTCGTCATTCGCGGAAGCGGCAGGCTGCGACGCTAGCGCATTCCGCCAAGTCGTCGCCAGCGCAAGCGCTTCTATAAGCGGCCTTCACGATAGCAACAGTAAGCTTTTCCAGGAGAAGCTGCAAAAGCTACGTGCCCTGAACAACTGGCCGGAGGCCGAGTATATCGCGAAGGCGACGCCGCTCGTGAAGGATGAGACCACGGCCTCTCTCGATAGCGCCAACAAGGAACTATTGATGAAGGTGCAATCTCTTGAAGCAGCCAAGGCCGCCACAGAGCCCGGGCGATGCGCAATGCTTGAGGAACTGAAAGCTTCGATGGAAACCATTCTCGCCAATACCTCGGCGAAATGGCAGCACATGTTCTCGAAGCTAGAGCAGGCCTCGGCTGAACCGCTGCGGGCAGGACTTACGCAGTAGTAAGCAGCCCCTGCGAAACGCTCCGAATTGGAAGCCCCTACAAGTTGAACCCAGAATTATCGGCCTGGTATAGAATGCCTCGTCAAGACTTGCGTACCCACCCGGCCGGAGTCAGATGCTCCTGCGGCGTGAAGCGCGTCTTGTAGGCCATCTTCCGCGAGCCCGCGATCCAGTAGCCGAGATAGACATAAGGAATGCCACGGGAGCGAGCGAAGGCGATCTGCTCCATAATCAGGTAATTGCCGAGGCTTCTGTTCGGAAGATCCGGCTCGAAGAAGCTGTAGACCAATGAAATACCGTCGCTGAGGCGATCGCAGAGAACGGCGGCAACGAGCGGGTGATCCTTACGTCTGAGGCGATATTCCGTTACGAAGGTGTCGACCGCGGTGTCCTGCACCATAAGGGAGTAATCGGCGAGCGACATATCGGCCATTCCGCCATCTCCGTGCCGCGCTTCGATATAGGCCCGGAAAAGTGAGAACTGCTCTATGGTTGGCCGACTCACCATCCGTCTCGCTTCGACGTCGGAATTGGCTCTCCATGTCTTGGCTAGCGTGCGTTTCGGCTCGAATTCGCTGACGATAATGCGGACCGGCACGCAGGCCGCGCAATGATCGCAATACGGCATGTAGGCGATGTTTTGGCTGCGCCTGAACCCGCCCTTCAAGAGATTGTCTATAAGTGCGCGAGGCTTTTCAGGCGACAGATGCGTAAAGATCTTCCGCTCGTGCCGGCCAGGCAGATAAGGACAGGGTTGCGGGGCCGTTACGTAGAATTCAGGGAAGCGTCTTTTCTGGTCCACGAATTCATGTTTTCCAAAGTGGAGCCGGTATTGTGCCCAAAAATGCGCTTTAAAGCCAGAGAGAAGGCAAAAAATTTACAACTTAAAAGTCATTTCCAAACCGGTGCAACTCGGCGCCGTGGACCCTCAGCCAGCCTCGCGCTTTTTGCATGTAAGGAACGGCATCCCGGACGAGGCGCCAGAACCTGGGTCCATGGTTCATCTCGCGCAGATGAGCAACTTCATGCGCAGCGACGTAATCTAAAACAAATGGCGGCGCAAAGATGAGCCGCCATGAGAAAGATAAGGTACCGCTGGTTGAACAGGACCCCCATCGTGTCGCTTGATCGCGAATTGCGATCCGCTTGGGGGCACATTCAAGCGTTTTTGCGTGTTTTGATACGCTATCGCCTACGTCTTTGCGTACCTCCGCACGAAGCCAGTCGGAAAGACGGCGCGGAGCGTGATCCCTATCGCCGGTGACGCTGATTTGAGGAAGCGCCGCATTCGGCTCGTGGCATCGAAGCCCGCTCCAGCCCGGCGACCATGGAAATGCGATAATCCCAGATTCACAGGGCTCCGACTTCTCAATCGAGACGACGCCGTTATAACGTTGAAGTCCGACAAATTTGAGCCGGTGCAGCGCACCCCTCAGAGGCAATATTGTGCCATCCGAAAAAGGGACAGGTTCAGGCAACCTTTCAAGCTGTCTCCTGAGCCAGTCCGCGTGCCTTTGCAGAAAAGCGGTGGCATCCTCGACCCGTCCGCGATTCGGCAGCGTCAGAATGGCCGCGCGCTCGGTATGGCTGACCTTGAGCGAGAACCGCCTTGCGCGGGGAGAGCGCCGCAACTCCACCCGGCATCCAAAATCTGGCATCCGGATGGCTGGAGTTTGCTCGAGAGGAATAATTGTTCTGGCTAGCATGAGACTTTCGTCAATGCTTCAACACTGTTTCCGATTGGACAACTCACCATAATTTTAGCAGGTAGCTTCGATTACATCTGCTGCTTTTGGGCAACAGGCTGCAAAGGAAACTACCAAAATACCGGGTTTTGAACACCTGCGCCATAGCTTTTACTCAAGGCGAATTAAGAAGATAGCATTCTGCTTAGCCACTGATCGCGCCTTTTTGGCAACAGAGTAAACGATCCGCGAAATCCGGCTCGTATCAACCATTCGGTAACTTTTCGCAAGTGCGAAATACAGAGGTGCTACTCTTTGACCCATCCTTCTGCGTCCCTCATGGCGCCCCGAACCTCATTTCTGCCGTCATCAAATCCTCTCTTCCCGATCAAGGAACGGCATGATACAAACACGAACAAACCATCAGGAGTTCAATGCCGATGACGGTTACCGCTTCCGGTAATTAGGCGCGCGCATAATCCGAAGTCATCCGCCTTCGCTTCGCCGCGCATTTCCCAAACCATCACGCGAGCGAAGCCATGCTTTCCTGGTTCGAAAGACTTATTGACCCGTATAAAGATGTTCCGCTTGTCCAAGCCCCGGACAAGCTCGGCGCTTTTTACGTGCATTACCTGCGGCGCGTCTGGTGGGTCTACGCCCTGATCATGGGCTTTGGCCTTATCGGTGCGCTGATCGAGGTCTCCCTTTTCGCGTTCGTCGGCAAGATCGTTGATTTGGCCAAGGAAGCGGCAAATCCGGCCGCGTTTTTCGAGCACCATGGGCACACCCTGCTGTGGATGGCTTTCGTCGCGATGGTGGCGAGGCCCTTAGCTTTTGGTGTGCACGCCTTGCTCATCAATCAGACAGCTAATTCCAATGTGATGAACATGGTGCGCTGGCAGCAGCACCGCTACATCCTGCGCCAAAGCCTTGCCTTCTTTCAGAACGATTTCGCGGGCCGCATCGCCAACAAGATCATGCAGACCGGCGGTGCGATGAGGCAGACGGTCGTCGAGATCGTCGATGCGCTTTGGTTCGTCGCCATCTACTGGACAAGTGCCGCGGTAATCTTTTTCGAGCTTGACGCGAGGCTCCTCGTTCCTCTGCTGGTTTGGCTTGCCGGATTTTTGGGCATGGTCTGGTACTTCGTGCCGCGGCTCATCAAGCGCGCGACGATTGTTTCGGAGGCGCGTTCGCTGCTTACCGGCAGGATTGTGGACAGCTATACCAATATCCTTACGGTCAAGCTTTTCGCTCATACCGAGGGTGAAGACGCCTACGCGAAGGAGGCGATATCCGATCATCTGCACAAGTTGAAGATACAGCTAAGGCTGATTACCGGTCTTGAGATGATCCAATGGATTTTGACGGGGATGCTTATCACGGGCACCACGGGCCTTTCATTGTGGCTCTGGAGCCGTGACGCGATCTCGCTTGGCGCTATTGCTGTCACGACCGGTCTCGTTATCCGGATCAACAACATGGCCGGCTGGATCATGTGGGTCATAACCGGCATCTTTGAAAATGTCGGCACAGTTCAGGAGGGCATGGAAACGATCGCGAAGCCATGGACCGTTGTGGATGCTCCAGGTTGCAGGCCTCTCTGCGTGACTCGCGGTGAAATCCGCTACGAAAAGGTCCGCTTTCACTATGGCCGGGATAGCGGTCTGCTCGAGAACCTGTTGCTCACGATAAAGCCGGGCGAGAAGGTCGGGCTGATCGGCCCATCCGGCGCAGGAAAGTCCACACTCGTCAACATCCTGTTGCGCTTCCACGATTTGGAGGCGGGCCAGATTTTGATCGATGGCCAGGATATTGCAACCGTGACCCAGGACAGCCTGCGCGCCCAGATCGGTCTTGTGACGCAGGATACCTCGCTGCTGCACAGGTCCGTCCGCGACAACATCCGCTATGGGAGGCCCGACGCCTCGGACGACGACGTGATCTCTGCCGCAAAGAAAGCTCACGCCCACGAGTTCGTCCTCGACCTTGAAGATTTTAAGGGAAGGCGCGGCTATGAGGCGCAAGTCGGTGAGCGCGGCGTCAAGCTTTCGGGTGGACAGCGGCAAAGGATCGCGATTGCGCGCGTGCTCCTGAAGGACGCACCAATATTGATTCTCGATGAAGCAACCTCCGCCCTTGACTCCGAGGTTGAGGCTGCGATCCAGGAGCAGCTCTATAATCTGATGGCGAACAAGACTGTGATCGCGATCGCCCACAGGCTTTCAACCATCTCGGCGATGGACCGTCTTATCATCATGGATAAAGGGCGGATCGTTGAGGATGGCGGCCACCACGATCTCCTCCGCCAGGGTGGACTTTATGCGAGCCTGTGGGCGCGTCAGTCGGGCGGGTTCCTCTTCGAGGAGAGAAGATCTGCAGATCCTATCGTTGAGCCCGATATGTACGATGAGATGCAGGGCGCTGAATAGCGTAGGTGCTGAGAAACCGCTTAAGTTTGGATGAAGGGATGAAAAACGTACTTGTACTCGTCCGCCACGGCGAAAGCGAATGGAACAAGCTCAACCTTTTCACGGGTTGGAAGGACGTGGGTCTCACGCAAACGGGGATCGCGGAGGCTCGGCAGGCGGGAAAGCTTCTGAAAGAAAAGGGATTCGCCTTCGACATCGCCTTCACAAGCGCATTAATACGCGCGCAGCAAACTCTGTCGCTCATACTTGAAGAGCTCGGGCAGGAGGGGCTTGAGACGATAAAAAACCAGGCCCTCAACGAACGTGATTACGGCGACCTTTCAGGCTTGAACAAGGACGATGCGCGGGCGCGCTGGGGCGACGAGCAGGTTCACATTTGGCGCCGCTCCTATGACGTGGCGCCTCCTGGCGGCGAGAGTTTGAAAGATACCAAGGCACGCGTTCTGCCCTATTACGAAAACCATATTCTTCCGCAGCTCAAGGCGGGGAAAAATATACTAGTCGCGGCGCACGGCAATTCGCTCCGCGCCCTGATCATGGAGCTCGACCGCTTGTCTCCTAAAGAAATAGTCGAGCTAAACCTTCCAACGGGCGAACCTTATGTCTACCATCTGAATCCGGATGGTTCCGTAGCGGACAAAATTACGCTCAAGGCATAAGGCGCGTAGAGGGCATGAAAAAGAATAGTCAAAGAAAAACGAAGCCGAAAACTGTGCAGCGCGCGGCAGCTGCTGCCCAGGCCGTTCGCCGTGCACTTAACCCAGCTACGGAACCGGCCGCGTCTGAACCCAGCCACTCCCATGCAAAGGAAGAGCGGAAGATCGGCGTGGTCAGCGGAACTCCCGCGGATGCGTTCGATGAGACCGCCGAACGCAAACGCGACAAATGGGTCGCGATCTATATTTCCGTGCTGGCAGTGCTTCTCGCGATCGCGGCGACGGGCAGCAATGATGCGATGAAGACCGCCCAGCAAGCCGGCTTCCAGGTCAATGACCAATACGCCTTCTATCAGGCCAAGACTATCCGGCAATCGCAGCTCAAGCTGGCATCAAACGATCTCGACCTTAGAGCGCAGTCTTTGCCGAATATGCCAGAGGCGGTGCGAAGCCGCATTCAAGCGGATAAGGCCGAGTATGACAAAGAGATCGGCCGCCTGGAAAGCAACGCGAGGAATGGCAAGAAGGAACTGCTCGCGCTGGCCGAAAGCTGTGAGAACGAACGGAACCAGGCACTCGCCCAACACCCCTTCTACGATTATTCGCTGGCGATGTTGCAGATCGCGATCGTACTCGCGTCCGCGTCTATCATTACAGGCACCCGGATTCTTCTTTTCGGCAGTGGCGCCGTTGGCCTTCTCGGCATCTTATTTTTCTTAAACGGCTACGCGCTCGTCTTTGGTGCGCCTACACTGAAACACGAAAAAGCAGATGCGCTTGAACAGGCCGGGATTCATATCCCGCTTAAATGTGTGGTTGGTTAGCTGTTTTGGCGTGCAAGCGCGGTGGCGAGAGCGGATGCAAAGCTTGCTTTCTCCGGATTGGACAGAAAGGCCCCAAAAATAAGCTTGCGGCCGTGGCTTGTGAGTGAAAGCTCGTCAGCGCTGTTTTCTTGGCGCTTGTGTTCGAAGCGCACCCAGTAAGGGTTGAAGCTCCAACTCTCGGATTTCCCCGAGGGGTGCCTGCGCGTGACCCTTAGTTCTTGGGCCAGGAGGTCAATCCTCTCCGATAAGCCTGCGGCCCTGTAGTTCAAGCGGAATGCAAAATAGATCAGAAGCGCGTCCAGGCCGAAAAAGCCTGTAACCGGCCAGGCACCCATGGCCACGAATACCATGCCGCCAGCAAAGCTAACCGAACCAACCGCGCACATAAGGATCGCAAAACCCTTGCGCGAAAGGGAGCGATGAGGCAGCAAAGTTGCCGTGAACCGCAAACCCGGTTCGTGGCTTTCACTTCCCCCCTCCGGGTTTTCGGCCGAGACGTCTTCCATCAACTCACTCTAACAAGCGCTAAAACCATGGGAAAGCCGGTTAGTGCCGCAACTGCGAAGCAAAATCCGGTGAAGAGCCGGAGAAGGCCTGTCGAAGCGAAGGGCAAAGCGGCGGCGAAGGGTTCTGCGGCACTCCCCCCGGAAAAGGCGAGGGAAATATTCGCTAGATTCGCCGCGACGATGCCGGACCCCAAGACCGAGCTTCAGTATATAAACCCATTCACGCTTTTGATCGCGGTGGTACTTTCGGCGCAAGCCACGGACGCAGGTGTAAACAAGGCGACGAAAAGCTTGTTCGCGAAAGCGGACACCCCGCAAAAGATGCTGGCACTTGGCGAGGAGAAGGTTCGCGACGCGGTCAAGTCTCTGGGTTTTTTCAACACCAAGGCCAAGAATGTGATCGCGATCTCCAAGGCCCTTGTTGAGAAATTTGGCGGGCAGGTGCCGCAAGACCGGGAAGCGCTGGAAGAATTGCCGGGAGTTGGCAGGAAATCGGCAAACGTGGTCCTGAATGTCGCATTCGGTCAGCCCACCATTGCGGTCGATACGCATATCTTTCGCGTTGCGAACCGCACCGGGCTCGCGCCTGGAAAGACACCATTGGAGGTCGAGCTTGGTCTTTTACGCGTTGCGCCACCCGAATCTCTTCACAATGTGCATCATTGGCTCATCCTGCATGGCCGCTATGTGTGCAAGGCGCGCAAGCCTGAGTGCTGGCATTGCGTGATCGCAGACCTGTGCCGCTTCGAGCCCAAAACGCCTGCGCCTGAGAAGGCGGATCGCAATCTCAAGACAAAGAAAGAACTCAATGGCTAAGCCGCTGCAAGTGACCGGCATCGGTCACGCGCTTGTCGACATTATCGCGCCTTGCGATGAGGCACTTCTGGAACAGTTTTCTCTGGTAAAAGGCACGATGCGGCTAACCTCGCCCGAGGAAGCAACCGCCCTCTACGAGAAGATGGGCCCGGCGGTCGAAACGTCAGGCGGGTCGGGCGCGAACACCTGCGCCGGCATCGCCTCGTTTGGCGGGCGCGTTGGCTTCATGGGCAAGGTTGGCCGGGATCAATTTGCCGATGTGTTCGCCCATGACATTCGCTCGATTGGCGTGGCGTTCAGCTACGGGGCGGAAAGAAGCCAGTCCGCCACGGGGCGCTGCCTGATCCTCGTCACGCCTGATGGCGAACGGACCATGAATACGAATCTCGGCGCGGCCGCTGAATTCGGCGAAGCAGACCTTGACATCGCCGCGATCCAAGGCAGCGATATCCTCTATCTCGAAGGTTATCTCTTCGATCCGCCGGATGCGCGCACATCGTTTTATAGGGCGGCTGATATCGCGCATGATAGCGGGACCAAGGTTGCATTTACGCTCTCGGACCCGTTCTGCGTGGATCGCCATCGCGAAGGCTTTCTCGGCTTCATTCGTGACAGGGTGGACATTGTATTCGCCAATGAGAGAGAGCTACTGTCGCTGTACGCGGGCGCAAGTTTCGAGGAAGCTTGCGCAACCATCAGGCAGATTTGTTCGATAGCCGCCATCACTCGCAGCGAGAAAGGCGCCGTCATTCTTGAGGGCGGCCAAGCCATCACCGTTTCCGCAGTTCCGGTCGAGAGACTGGTGGATGCCACCGGGGCAGGGGATCTGTATGCGGCCGGCTTCCTCTTCGGTCTCTCTAATGGCCAGCCGTTGGAGCGATGCGGCCGTCTTGGAAGCCTTGCCGCGTCGGAAGTCATTTCCCATGTCGGGCCAAGGCCGTTGCAGCCCCTGGCAGACCTGGCGCGCGCTCATGGCCTGATTTAGCACAAAGCTAGGAGCTTCCGTTCGCGGTTGTCCACCCGGATGGCGTTTCTGCCGCAGCCGCAGGAGGCGGGGTTTGAGGGGCTGCGGGAACTTCAACCGCGGAGGGTTGAGCGAGCTTTGCGTCATTGCTGTCGCGCGGGCGCTCCATAATTGCGCAAACGCCCATCCCGCCTGCCGTGCAGATTGAAATCAGACCACGGCCTCCGCCATTCTCCTCGAGGATTTTCGCCAGCATAGCCACGATCCGCGCGCCGGTCGCGGCGAAGGGGTGGCCATAGGCCAAGCTCGAACCTTTTATATTCAGCTTCGACCTATCTATGGAACCGAGGGGCAGGTCCTTGCCAAGCATCTCTTTGCAGTATTGAGGGTCTTCCCAGGCTTTCAGGGTGCAAAGAACTTGGGCGGCGAAAGCCTCGTGGATTTCGTAGAAGTCGAAGTCCTGCAAGCTGAGGCCAGCCTGGTCGAGCATTTTCGAAACCGCAATCGTGGGCGCCATAAGCAGGCCCTTCGCCTCGTCGACAAAATTGATGCCGTAATGCTGGCCGTAGGTCAGATAAGCCATCGGCTTCAGCCCATGCGATGAGGCCCATTCCTCCGATGTCAGCAGCACCGCAGAGGCACCGTCCGTGAGCGGCGTCGAATTCGCCGCGGTCAACGTGCCATTCTCCCTGTCGAAGGCCGGGCGAAGTTGGGCGATCTTGTCGAGACTGATGTCCGCACGTAGATTGTTATCGCGGAAAACGCCGGAGGTTGGCACAAGAAGATCGTCGAGGAATCCCGAATCGTAAGCGGCGGCTGCTTTCTTGTGGCTCTCATAGGCAAGCTGATCCTGCTCGGCGCGGGATATATGCCACTGCTTCGCCATAAGCTCACAGTGCTGCCCCATGGAAAGCCCGGTGCGTGGTTCGGCATTGGCAGGGGGACTGACTGCAAGGTCACCAAGCGAGAAGCCGCTGAAGAGAGTGCCGGCCTTCTTGGTCATGCTCTTCTCGGCGCTGACCCGGGCAAGCCGCTTGGCGAATTGCCGCTTCAGCTCTATGGGTGGATCGGAAACCGTGTCCGAACCGGTGGCGATCGCAGCCTCTATTTGCCCGGTTGCGATCTTCGCCGCGCTCCCGAGTGCAGCCTGAAGGCTCGTGCCGCACGCCTGTGAAAGCGTGACTCCAGGGGTATCTTCCCTCAGTTTCGTGCCAATTACGGCTTCGCGTGTAAGGTTGAAATCTCTCGCGTGGGTGACAACGGCCCCGCCAACTACCTCGTCAATATGCTGGCCTTCAAGCCCGAACTTGTCGACGAGGCCGTTCAGCGCCGCAGTCATCAAGTCAAGGTTCGTGAGGTCATCATAGCCCGTATTGCCGCGGCAAAACGGAGTCCGGACCCCGCCGAGTACCGCAACTTTCCGCATTGAACCTTGCATTCGATCCTCCTGCCAACTTGAGGCACACCGCCGCAATCAAGGCGCAGACAAGCCCATTCTATCAGATTCTCCTGGTAAAGCCCTATCGCATGGACCACAAAAGGGACTGCCTTTCAGAACCTAAAGTTCACTGCAAGGCCTTCGCTTTTTCTCAAGCTGTTGTTGAAACCCCCGCCGCTTCCTTTATAAGGCCTCGAGACCGAGCGCTGATATATGCCCAAACGCACTGATATCGATTCCATCCTCATCATTGGGGCTGGCCCCATCGTGATTGGGCAGGCCAGCGAGTTCGATTATTCTGGCACACAAGCCTGCAAGGCGCTGAAGGCCGAGGGATTTCGGACAGTCCTCATAAACTCAAATCCCGCTACGATCATGACGGACCCGGATTTGGCGGATTCGACCTATATCGAACCGATCACACCGGAAATTGTCGGCAAGATTATCGAACGCGAAAGCCGCGAGCATCCCGGCGAGCGAATGGCCCTTCTCCCTACAATGGGCGGACAGACTGCGCTCAACACTTCGCTGAAGCTTTTTCGGGATGGCACACTTGGGCGCTTCGGCATTGAGATGATCGGGGCGAAGGCGCATGCGATCGATAAGGCCGAAGACCGCCAGCTTTTCCGGGAGGCCATGCACAAAATTGGGTTAGCCACGCCAAGGTCCATGTTCGCCAAGAACCTGGGTGAGGCTGTGAGCGCCTTGGACTATGTGCAGCTGCCGGCGATAATCCGGCCTTCATTCACACTCGGGGGCACCGGCGGCGGCATCGCCTATAACCGCGAAGAATTCATGGACATCGCCGAACGCGGATTGGAAGCGTCGCCAGCCAGCCAAATTCTCATCGAAGAATCTGTTTTGGGCTGGAAAGAGTACGAGATGGAGGTTGTCCGCGATACCAAGGACAACTGCATCATCGTCTGCTCGATCGAAAATGTCGATCCGATGGGTGTGCACACCGGCGACAGCATTACTGTTGCGCCGGCGCTGACGCTGACCGATCGCGAATATCAGCTCATGCGAAACGCCTCGATCGCCGTCTTGCGTGAGATCGGCGTGGAGACCGGCGGCTCTAACGTGCAATTTGCAGTCAACCCGGCCGACGGCAAGCTCGTCGTGATCGAGATGAACCCGCGCGTGTCGCGCTCATCCGCCTTGGCGTCAAAGGCCACCGGCTTTCCCATCGCAAAAGTCGCCGCAAAGCTTGCCGTAGGTTACACGCTGGACGAGCTCGACAACGATATTACGAAAGGCGCGACACCGGCCTCATTCGAGCCCTCGATCGACTATGTCGTAACCAAGATTCCGCGTTTCGCCTTTGAGAAATTCCCCGGCGCTCCCACCACACTCACCACTTCCATGAAGTCCGTGGGCGAAGTCATGGCGGTGGGGCGGACCTTTGAAGAAAGCCTGCAGAAGGCTCTCCGTTCAATGGAAACCGGGCTCACTGGGCTTGACGATTACGTTTTCGAAGGCCTTGGGCAGGGGGACGATAAGAACGTAATCCGCGCGGCACTGGGTACGCCTTCACCTGACAGGATTTTGAAGGTGGCGCAGGCGCTGCGGCTAGGCGTGGATCATGACCAGATCTATGCTTCCTGCCGCATTGATCCCTGGTTCGTGGCGAGGCTACAGGGCATCGTGGATGTGGAGGCTAAGGTTCGTCTTCATGGCCTCCCCCGCACCCCTCGGGCTTTCCGCGATTTGAAGGCAATGGGCTTCTCCGATGCGAGGCTCGCCAATCTCACGGCGCTCACCGAGGCGGAAGTTACGGAAAGCCGCCAGAGGCTTGGCGTGTCTCCAGTCTACAAGCGCATCGACACCTGTGCTGCCGAATTCCCTTCTCCCACGGCCTATATGTATTCGACTTACGAGAACCCTCTCGGCACCGGGGTTGTCTGCGAGGCCAATCCGACGGACCGCGAGAAAATTGTCATTCTCGGCAGCGGTCCCAACCGCATAGGGCAGGGGATCGAGTTCGACTATTGCTGCTGCCATGCCGCTTTCTCGCTGTCGAAGGCCGGATACGAGACCATCATGGTCAATTGCAACCCGGAAACCGTCTCCACCGATTATGACACGTCGGACAGGCTTTATTTCGAGCCGCTCACGCCCGAAGACGTACTCGCCGTGATCGAAAAGGAAGCCTCGAACGGCAAGCTCAAAGGGGTGATTGTTCAGTTTGGCGGGCAGACGCCTCTGAAACTTGCGCAAGCCCTCGATGCGAAAGACGTGCCGATCCTTGGCACATCTCCAGATGCAATCGACCTCGCGGAGGATCGCGACCGCTTCAAGGCCCTGGTTGACAAGCTCGGCTTGCGACAGCCAAAAAATGGCATCGCCTATTCCATCGAGCAGGCACTGGGTGCCAGCGAAGAGATCGGCTTTCCGATCGTCGTTCGCCCCTCCTATGTGCTCGGCGGACGCGCCATGGCGATCTTGCCGGATCAATTGTCGCTTAAAGAATATTTTGAGACCACCCTTGCCGCTTTCGTTCCCCCGGGCCTCCAACATCGCTTCGCCGGCAACAGGCATGCCCAGGTGAATGCCCTCCTGAGCAAGAACGCGCTCCTGCTGGACTCCTATGTGCACGACGCCATCGAGGTTGATGTCGATGCGATTTCCGATGGGGATGACGTCTTCATTGCAGGAGTGATGGAGCATATCGAAGAGGCAGGCGTTCACTCGGGCGATAGCGCATGCTCCCTGCCGCCGCACTCGCTATGTCCTGAGACCTTGCGCGAGTTGGAGCGGCAAACCGCCGGTATCGCCCGCGCGCTGAATGTCGTCGGCTTCATGAATGTCCAATACGCGATCAAGGGCAAGGAGGTCTATGTCCTGGAGGTCAATCCCCGGGCAAGCCGGACAGTGCCTTTCGTGGCCAAGGTTATAGGCAAGCCCATCGCGTCGATCGCTGCTCGCGTTATGGCGGGCCAAAAGTTGAGCGAATTCGACCTCACATGGGACGAGATCGGCCATGTCGGCGTCAAGGAAGCCGTCTTTCCATTTGAGCGATTTCCCGAAATCGACCCCATCCTTGGTCCTGAGATGCGATCGACGGGCGAGGTAATGGGCATCGACAAAAGTTACGCGGTTGCCTTCGCGAAGAGCCAGCTGGCAAGCGGGAGCCGTGTTCCAACCTCCGGCACCTTGTTCGTCTCTGTGAAGGAGGCCGATAAGGACAGGATCGTTCAGCCCGTTAGGGAGCTCGCGTCGATGGGATTCAAGGTTCTTGCGACGCGAGGGACTTTGCGTCACCTTGAAGCGAACGGCATCGAATGCGTGAAGGTAAACAAGGTCTTGGAGGGCCGCCCCAACATTGTCGATTTTATGAAAAATCGTGAGGTGGATCTTGTCTTCAACACGACCGAGGGGGCGAAGGCTCTCGCGGATAGTTCCACAATCCGGCGTACGGCACTTATGTACAAAATTCCTTATTATACCACCGTCGCCGGCGCGCTCGCGGTTACGAACGCCATCGCGGCAATGCGCGCCGGTATTCTTGAAGTTCAGCCCCTCCAGAAGTATATCGCCTAAAATATGCGAGCCGGTGCCGCGAGGCCCCAGGCCCGTGCCGCTATTGTGATTCCGCTTTAATGATACGCAGAAGAGCACCGGCGTCATAAGCTGGGCTAGGAGAACTAAGTATGATCGATAAAGTCCCGATGACCGCCGAAGGGCATGCAGCGCTTGAGGCGGAACTCAGATATTTGCGGACTGTCGAGCGCCAGCGAATTATCAAAGCGATCGCGGAAGCCAGGACACATGGCGACCTTTCGGAAAATGCCGAATATCACGCTGCGAAAGAGGCGCAAGGCATGAACGAGGCGAAGGTCGCGGATCTGGAAGACAAGCTCTCCCGCGCTGAAATTATTGATATCTCGAGGCTTTCGGGTAGCACTGTGAAGTTCGGCGCAACCGTGACTCTTGTGGACGAGGATACTGAGGAAAAGGTCAAGTATCAGATCGTTGGCGACTTCGAAGCGGATGTCCGCAAGGGAAAGATTTCTATCGGATCGCCTATCGCACGCGCGCTCATCGGCAAGAAAGCGGGCGACTCGGTCGAGGTGAACACGCCGCGCGGCGGGAAGTCGTACGAGATTCTGAAGGTTGCCTTTCAGGGTGTTAAAAGTCCTCCTGCCTAGAGCATCGCGCCGAAAACTGTGACCGCTTTAGCGCAAAAGCTCGCTGATGGCCGCGTCGATCCCGTTCAGTGTCAGCGGATACATCCGGTTGCCCATTAATTGCTGGATGAGTTTGACTGATGGCGTGTGGTCCCAGTAGCGTCCAACCGTAGGATTGAGCCATACCGCATGCCGATAAATGTTCAGCATCCGGCGAAGCCAAACTTCGCCCGCCTCCTCGTTCCAGTGCTCGACGGAGCCTCCGGGAATCAGAATCTCGTAAGGGCTCATCGCAGCGTCGCCAACGAAGATCACCTTGTAGTCCGGTGGATAGGTGTTCAGGACCTCATAAGTTGATAGGCGCTCTTCCCAGCGGCGCTCGTTCTTTCGCCAGACGCTCTCATAGAGGCAATTGTGAAAATAATAATAGTCCATATGCTTGAATTCGGACCGTGCAGCTGAAAACAGCTCCTCGCACTCGCGGATGTGATAATCCATTGAGCCGCCTATATCGAAGAAAAGCAGGACCTTGATGGCGTTCCGCCTCTCCGGCCTGAAAGCGATATCAAGATAACCTTTGTGGGCGGTACCCTTGATAGTGTTGTCGAGGTCGAGTTCCTCGGCTTCTCCTTGGCGTGCAAAGCGGCGAAGGCGCCGCAGTGCCAATTTTATGTTTCGCGTCCCGAGTTCCACCTCTCCATCAAGGTCTTTATAGTCGCGCCGGTCCCAAACTTTCACAGCGCGGAAGTTCCGGTTTTTGTCCTGTCCTATGCGGACGCCTTCGGGGTTGTAGCCATAGGCGCCGAAAGGGGATGTCCCGCCCGTTCCTATCCATTTGGAGCCGCCTTGGTGCCGGCCTTGTTGCTCCGCAAGCCGCTTCCTCAGCTCCTCCATAATCTTTTCCCAGCCGCCCAGGGCTTCGATTTGTGCCTTTTCTTCGTCGCTGAAGAGACGCTGGCCAAGGGCGCGAAGCCACTCTTCGGGAATATCGGCGCTGATTCCGTCGGACGCGCTTTCGAGGCCTTTGAACGCATGACCGAAAACGCGGTCGAATTTGTCGAGATAACGCTCGTCCTTCACCAGCGAAGCGCGGGAGAGATAATAGAAATTCTCGATTTGTTTGCTCGCGATCCCAGCGTCGACCGCGTTGAGGAAGGTGAGATACTCCTTAACGCTTACAGGAATTCCGGCCTGCTTCAGCTCATAAAAGAAGTTGAGGAACATTCGCCCGGGCCTTATTTTCGCTTGCTCCAGCCGGGCAGCCGCCAGCCTTTCGAGGTATCCGCATTTGGCTTCGCGGCTGCGGGGACTTCAGATATAATTTCTTCCTCCGATTTGAGGCTGGAAAGCCTCGCAAGCAAGGAAGAATGAGAGGCGGGGCCGGTTTCGCGCTTCGCAGTCTTCTCTCTAGCCTGCGGTTTGTCCTCTTCTGAGTCTTCCCCTTGCCCTGTGCTGGTCTCGGCGAGCAGTTCCTTGAACGAAGTCTTCTTCAATCCGTCCTTGTACATATAGCGTGGCTTACCTTCCAGCGTGTTCTTAGGTTTCGTGCTTGCAGCAGTCTCTGCGGCACCAGCCGTATTGCCGCCCTTTAGGAGATCACGCAAACGGCCCCTCTGCGCCGGCGGGGCGTCGGCGATGATAATTTTCTCCGGCCCTGACTTCGATGGTGAGCTGCCCGAGGCAGGATTGCGTTTGCGTCCCTTGGCTCCATTAATGCCCGCGCGAGAGTTCGTGCTAGAATAGGCAGACGCCGGAAGGAGCATTATTCTGAGCGGAGGTTCTCGCGGGGCCGCGGCTGCATCCTGAAGTGGTGCTGCCGGCCCCGGGCGCAACACGAGCTGCTTGTGCTCGGCCGGAGTGATTTTGGCCTGTATGTATTGCAGTCCTGCGATCGTATAGGCAATCGTAACCACGAGCGCTCGCCGTCCACGATTCAGAAGGCTATTGGAAGTTTCCCGGAACTGCTCGGCACGCCTCTCGAACTCCAGCCGTGCGAGAAATTGGTTTCCCTTCTCCGACAGTTGAGGCGCGCGGGAGAGAAGTTCCGCATAACGGGTGCGGAGCTCCTGGGCTTCCAGAACGAACTCGTAATGGCGCTTGAGGTTCTGGCCGCCATGGCGCGCCACCCCGCCTGCTCTCTCGAAAGCCGTTGCGAAGCGGCCAGGCATATCCTCGCCAAAACGGCGGAGCTCTTCCGCCGCACCCTTGAGGCCCTTCAGCCTCATAGTCCGTGCAAGACTTTGAGCGGTAACGGCAACGTCGCCAATGAGATAGCGTGCTTCGCGCAATGTAATAGCCGCGCCTTTGACGAGGCTGAGAGGCACGGCAATAATTTCGGCCGCCGAAGGGAAGCGTCCTTTCTCCTGCTCCTCCTCGATTTGCTGTTTGACGCGATCTTGAAATGCAATCGCCTCTTCACGCGCCAAACCCAGCCTCAGCTCGACTGCGTCCTGGTTCTCGGGCGCCTCCGCCAGTGCTGTTTCGTCCTTGAATAACAGTGCTTCCGCTTCGGCCAAAAACTTTCTTAGGCTTTCAGGGTCCGAGAGTTCCGGACCCAACGCCTGAATGTCCTCGATCAAGAAGATCTCGGACGCAGCCCAGAAATCCCGCCGTATTTGCAGGATCTCGGACAGCGGTGCAAAGTCTATTTGCTGGAACGTTTTCTGGATCCGCTTCTTGGCTGCATTAACGTGCTCGAAATACGGGCTCTTTGCTTCAATCCGGTTTAGAAGGGAGCGAACGTCATCCCGCATCGCATCTTCAGGCGTGCCTCTGAAATAGGAGCCCTCGGCGCTGATACTGGCCGAAGCGCGCGTCCGGAGCGCCGAAAACAGGGCAGCGCCCTCGTCAATGAGGCTGATCGCGTTACCTGTCAGGCGCAGTTGCTTGCTTCCGTCGCGGCGGCGAAAAATTCTATACGCCAGCCAGAGCAAAAAGCTCACGGCCAGCCACAACGCCATCACTGCCGCCAAAGATGAAAAAGTCTTCATTGGCAAGCTTTATCCGCATTATGAAACCGGTGACCCTTGGCGGGTTTGCCGGCTGCGTCTGTGCGCATGGGGTAAGACCTCGTCGGGCGCTCCAAAATGAGAGAAATAGCGTGTGTCGATTGCTTCGACCGGTAAAATGACCAGGACATCGGTGGTTCCAAATTGCTTGTCTACAACAGCTCCGTCGCCGATATAGGCTCCGGCCCGCAGATATCCCTTGATCAGAGGCGGCATGACTTTCATCGCCTCTTTCGCATTCACCTGATCCTTGGGGATCATGTTCATATCGGCCTTGAGCGCCGGATGCGCAGACACGAGCCAATCTTCCGGCGCGCGCGAAAAATGGTGCAGGAAACTTAGCGCGAGCGCGTGTTCCTTCGGATCGGTGCCAGGGAAGCTTGCGCATCCGAGCATTACGTCCACCCGATGCTCACGCACATAAGTCCAAAGTCCTTGCCACAAAAGCTCGACCGTGCGCCGGTTGCGGTAAGGCTTAAGCACGCATGAGCGGCCGAGTTCCACAAAGTGATATTTGGTGCGCTTGCGGGCGATTAGGGGACCGATGTCGTATTCGCCCTGCGTGTAGAAGCCCTGATTTTTCTCCGCAACATCTTGGAGAAGGACCCGGTAAGTTCCCACGACCTTGGAGCGCTTCGGCCAGGGCCGCCGCTTTGCCGGACGCTCGACCGTTTTGTCTATGACAAGAAGATGGTCGCAGATGAGGTCGTAATCGTCTTCATCGCGCTTCCTGATCAGTGTCCTTGCATCCGGGACGGCGTTCATCTCGCGATAGAACACCTCATATCGCAGACGCTGCGCCTTCTTCACATCGGCCGCGGATCGCGCGAGGCGCACTTCCAGATTGCCGATGCGGCCATAGACCTTTGCACGGTTTCTTAGAGGAAACAGCGGAAACCGGCGTCTCCTTTTTGCCGCCTGCTGCAAAAAGCTAAGCGGCCGCGGCCGGAAAGACGTGAAGCCGCCAGCCGGGCTTCTCAAGGGTAAGCGCATAAAACCTCTATTCCCGGCCATGGACCCTCTTGCGGCCTCGTTCGCTTCGGTTCGGCTAGCCCTTAGCTACTTACTCGATTTTAAGGAATTGGCTTGCCGCCGCAAGTAGCCCCAAAGACATGTCCTGAGATTTCTCAAAAACGCGAAAAGGGTATTTCTATGATGATCGCGTTGTCGCACGGCCTGGTGCGTGCTGCACGCCTACCCAAGGTATTAATAAACCCGGGCCTTTGGCTCGATATACTGGACATCGTTCGTCAGGGTTCGCGTATGAACGGGGCGGTAATCCAGCCGCACTGTTTTCTTGTTCACGTCGGCGTAGGCCAGCGTGTGTTTCATCCAGTTGGCGTCATCCCGGCTCGGAAAGTCTTCGCGGGCGTGTGCTCCGCGGCTTTCCTGCCTTGCAAGAGCGCTCCTTATCGTTACCGCCGCCAGTGCGATCATGTTGTCGAACTCCAGAGTTTCGACAAGATCCGTATTCCAGATCAAAGACCTGTCAGTGACGCGAATGTCGGCCGCGCCCTCCCAGACATTTTGAATGAGCTGGCATCCTTCCTGGAGCACCTGAGCATTCCGGAAAACAGCGCAATTATGTTGCATCGCATGCTGCATCCGCGACCGTAATTCTGCCGTCGGCGTACTCCCTTCTGCAAAGCGCAAACGGTCAAGGCGATCGACCGCTTCCTCGCCTGCACCTTGTGGCAAGTCAGACTGAGATTGGCCACTCTCGATTGTTTCGGCGCAGCGATGCCCGGCGGCCCTCCCGAAAACCACCAAATCGATCAGCGAATTCGACCCCAGCCGGTTGGCACCATGAACGCTTGCGCAGGAAGCTTCGCCAAGCGCCATAAGGCCAGGTGCGACTGCGTCCGGATCACCCCCGCGGGGATTGAGCGCTTCGCTCAGGTAGTTCGTTGGTATGCCGCCCATGTTGTAATGAACGGTTGGAAGGACGGGGATTGGCTGCCGGCGGAGATCGACGCCCGCGAAAATGTGCGCGCTCTCGGTGATGCCAGGAAGGCGCTCGGCCAGGATAATCGGGTCGATGTGATCGAGGTGCAGGTAGATATGATCTTTCTTGGGTCCGACGCCACGGCCCTCCCTGATTTCGATGGTGATCGCGCGGGAGACAACGTCGCGGCTCGCAAGGTCCTTTGCGTGCGGCGCATAGCGCTCCATGAAGCGTTCGCCTTCCGAGTTGGTGAGATAGCCGCCTTCGCCGCGCGCGCCCTCGGTGATGAGCACGCCGGCTCCATAAACGCCGGTCGGGTGAAACTGCACGAACTCCATGTCTTGGAGCGGAAGGCCGGCACGCAGGACGAGTGCATTGCCGTCGCCGGTACAGGTATGAGCGCTCGTGCAGGAGAAGTAAGTCCGCCCATAGCCGCCGGTGGCAACGATGGTTTTCTTGGCGCGGAATCGGTGAAGGCTTCCATCTTCAAGGCAAAGGGCGATAGTACCCCGGCAGACGCCATCATCCATGATGAGGTCGAGGGCAAAGTACTCGGTAAAAAACTCCGCCGAATGCCGCAGCGACTGTCCATAGAGCGTATGTAACATGGCGTGACCCGTACGGTCCGCCGCAGCACAGGTGCGCTGAGCGGGAGGCCCCTCGCCGTAATCCGTGGTCATCCCGCCAAAGGGCCGTTGATATATCCTGCCTTCCTCCGTCCGGCTGAAGGGCATTCCATAATGCTCAAGCTCATAGACCGCGGCAGGCGCATTCCGGCACAGATACTCGATCGCATCTTGATCGCCGAGCCAATCGGAACCCTTGACGGTGTCGTACATATGCCAGCGCCAATCGTCGCGCCCCATATTACCAAGCGCTGCTGCGATACCGCCCTGTGCCGCCACTGTGTGCGACCTTGTCGGGAAGACCTTCGTAATGCAGGCCGTTTTCAGGCCCGCTTCCGCACAGCCGAGCGTCGCCCGCAGCCCCGCGCCGCCGGCGCCGATAACGACGACGTCAAAAGTGTGATCGGTGATGGGGTAGGCCCGGCCGTTGACGCGAGCAGCAGCCAAGCCGCCAGATCCGTTCAGATTAGTACCCGGCTTCGCAGCATTAGCCATTTGTCATGCCCCAAGAAAAAGCTTGATGACTGCCAATACGGTGGCAGCCCCAACTAGAACGGAAAAAAATGTATTCATGAGAAGGAGCGGCACCTTCAAGAAGCCGTGAACATAGTCCTCTATAATAACTTGCATGCCGATCCGCATATGAACGGTGATCGAGATGGCAAGGAGAACGCCTAAAATGGCGGCGATAGGCTGCGAGAAATAGGTCTTAACATCTAATCTTGACGCGCCGGTCAAGTGGACTGCGGTGTAAACGAGGAAAGCAACTACGAGAATGTTGGAAACGGCAGTCAGGCGTTGCAGCCAGAAATGGCCGGTACCTCCTCTCGCCGAGCCCAAGCCACGAGCGCCCTTGAGTGCCGTTCTGTAGCTGGTCATCGCACAGCTCCCCAGTGCGAAATCGCCGACACCCAGATCACCGCAGTCAGCGTGAGCGAGCCGAGAAGTGTGCCCCAAGAAAGAGCGCGCACGGTTGGAATTTCAAAGCCGTAGCCGAAGTCCCAAATGAAATGGCGGACGCCGCCGAGCATGTGATGCATCACAGACCAAGTGTACCCGAAAAGGATGATGAGTCCGATCGGGGAGCCGAGGAAAGAGCTGACCGCGTCGAATGGCTGATCGCCCATTGCCGCCGAGACCAGCCAAGCGGCCAGAAGTATGCTGCCGAAATAATTGGCCGCGCCGGTCATGCGATGCAAGATGGACATCGTCATGTTCACGTAAGGGCGGAAAATCGAAAGATGCGGGGATAGTGGTCTCTCCGCGCTTTTTCGCCCGCGGGTTACAGCCGCGTTCGCCCTTGGGTCAGCCATCCTGCATTCTTTCTTGAGGCGAGATCTATTTCTTCTTAAGGCCGAAAGGTTCTACCGCGATGCAGCAATGGCGGCAATATGCATTTCGGCTCAGCCGCGGGACGCGTTGGGCGGCGGGGGAAGAAATGATGCGGCCCCAGCGGGAGGCGCTGGGGCCATACCAACAGAAGACGGACAATCAAACCTACCGAAACTCTGACCATCGCTGGCCACGCACCCACTATGCCGATTCGCGCCCGTAATACAACCTAAAATTGCATATGATTGCGCTGAGAGCGGGAAAACTTGGGGACATAGCTGCAGTGACTCGATGGTCATTCTCGCGAGCCGCCTTTGCATAGGCGCTGTAAGTCCGGTTTGCCTCTCGAAAGCGCTCTACGCCGTGCCGCACGCTTCAAGACATGTTCCGGGAGTCAGGGAATTGTGGCGCTCAAGCAATTGTTCCGTGTCTCCCGGCCGTCGAGGACAGCATAATCAACACCAAGATTGCAGATCCACGGCGCGCGTCTTGGCACTAAAGCAATACGAACGCAGCCCGCACCGCCATTGCCAGCAGCACCAAGGATGCTGCGGCAAAAAGCGCAAACCGCAGCGGTATGATGTTGATAGAGGCCTGCACCAGGCTGTGAGCGATACGCAGCGCTACGTAGACCCAAGCCAGCACGGCGTTGAGACCGTCTCCCGCGCCGATAAAGGCCAAGATGAGCGCAACCGCGTAGAACAGCGTGGGCTGTTCCATCAGATGGCTATAATTATCGGACTTCCACCGTACTTCCGGGGGGAATTTTTCGTGGAATTCCTCTCGAGAAAGGCGCGGATCTGGCTTCACGCGATTCTTGCTCATCGCCGGAATCCGCGTTGCGTATAGCCAAGCCAGCATTACGAATGACCACAAGACCAGCACGATGGCTGGGGCAAGAATCTCGCTTTTCAAAACACTTTTCTCCCATGCGGACCAAGACCGGTTTAGCAGTCTCCTTCCTTATTGCTGGGAGAGGCCTTTCTTGTCCATGAATGCTTTTATCTTGGCGGCAAGCTCAGGGCTATCCCACTTCGCAGGGCCGATCAGGCGCGCGACCTCCCGGCCTTGCTTGTCCAAAATCACCGAAGTTGGCAGCCCCTCTGCCTTGAGCGCCGTGATTGCGCCCATTGAGCTGTCGTTATACACGGCAAGATGTGTAAGCCCTTCCTGGGCTAGAAACGTCTTTGGCTGCGCTGGGCCGCCCTTGTCGGTGCTAAGAGCCAAAACGGCAAAGGTATCGCCTCCGAGTTCGGCCTGAAGCCTATCCAATGAGGGCAATTCCTCTTTGCATGGGGCGCACCAGGTGGCCCAAAGGTTTACCAGGACGACCTTGCCCCGCCACTCGGAAAGATGGTGGGCTGTGCCGCCGGCAGCCGTAAATGCCAGATCCGGCGCCTGCTCAGGCTGAGAGAGAGTTATAAGCTTTCCAAGGCTCTGAGTTTCAGCAGCCGGATTTCTGGCGCTGTTTAAGGAACCAGGGATCTCCGATAGGAGCTTCGCACAGAGTATCCCAGCAGAGGCGGCGAAAAGTCCAAGCACAAACAGCCGCGCGAGCTGGGAAAGACCGGAACGGACCTTTTGTGCCTCTTCGCCGGAGCTCATGCCGGGCATCTCCTATAGCTGCTTGTTCCAAGCATAAATCGTTTGGCGATGCCAAGCAGACAAGCGTGAGTGTTGGAATAAGTAAGCAGTCAGAACACTTTATCGCGTGGCCGAAGCCAGCATCGGGGGCCCAGCACTCATATCTGCGGATTACTCTTCATTCTCTTGTGCACTGCGCAATCGCGCGCTAATGCTGCGTTTTAAGCCCCGAAGCAGATAAAAACGATGGCGAATAAAATGTGGGGCGGGCGATTCGAAACGAAGCCCGCCGAGATCATGGAGGAAATCAACGCCTCCATATCTTTCGACCGGCGCTTCTATGCAGAAGACATTCGCGCGAGCCAGGCGCACGCAAACATGCTCTTCGCGTGCGGCATCGTCGCCGATGAGGAAGCCGAGGCCATCGTCTCAGGCCTCGATACCGTGCGCGAGGAAATCGCCGCGGGCAAATTCAAATTCCGCCGTGAGTATGAGGACATCCACATGGCTGTCGAAGCGCGGCTCAAGGAACTGATCGGCCCCGTTGCCGGCAAGCTTCATACGGCCCGCTCACGCAACGATCAGGTTGCAACGGATTTCCGGCTCTATATCCGGGGAGAGATCGACCGGCTGGATAGACAGCTTTCAGCCTTGCAGCTTGGGCTGGCAAGGAAGGCGGAAGCTCATGCCCATACGCTCATGCCGGGCTTTACGCATATGCAAAACGCGCAGCCTGTCGTGTTCGGCCATCATTGCCTTGCCTATGTGGAGATGCTGGCTCGGGATCGTGGCCGCTTTGCCGATGCGCGCAAACGCGTGAACGAATCCCCGCTTGGCGCCGCAGCACTGGCCGGTACGCCTTTCCCTATAGACCGTCATATGACCGCGACTGAACTCTGTTTCGACAGACCGATGGCAAATTCACTCGACGCGGTCTCCGCGCGGGATTTCGCGCTGGAAACTCTCGCGGCGGCCTCGATCTGCGCAATGCATCTTTCCCGGCTCGCCGAGGAGATCGTGATCTGGTTTAGCCCAGGCTTCGGATTTATCAGGCTGAGCGACCGTTTCACCACCGGCTCCTCGATCATGCCCCAGAAGCGCAACCCGGATGCCGCAGAGCTGGTCCGCGCAAAGGCAGGCCGGATCGCCGGCTCATTCGCGGCGCTTCTCATGGTTATGAAGGGCTTGCCGCTTGCATATTCGAAAGACATGCAGGAGGACAAGGAAGCCATCTTCACGGCCCTCGATGCGCTATCCCTAGGCCTCGCCGCAATGACGGGGATGGTCGAGGACCTGGAGCCGGACGCGGACAGGATGAAGGCGGCAGCGGGGGCAGGCTACTCGACGGCCACCGACCTTGCAGACTGGCTCGTTCAGCACGCAAAGCTGCCGTTTCGCGAAGCGCATCACGCGACCGGCCGTATCGTGAAAGCTGCTGAAAAGGCTGGCCTTGATCTCGCCCATCTTCCGATCGACACCATGAAAAAGATTGAGCCGCGCATCGATGAGCGCGTCTTCGAGGTCCTGAACATAGAAAAGTCCGTCGGAAGCAGGCGAAGCTTTGGGGGCACAGCGCCAGAAAATGTGCACCGCGCTGCGCTAAATTGGTTGAAGACACTGGAGCCGGAGGACGCTTCAGGCTAAGAGTGAAATGGGCAGGTGTAGTTCCGGCTGCGCCGTACGGGGTAGATATGTCTCGCATAATACGCAATTTGGTTCTGGCTCTGAGCTTGGCTCTTATCCCGGCCGCTTGCGGCAAACGGGGTGACTTGCAAAGGCCTGCTCCGCCCCCAGATGTTGCCAAGGATGCAAAAGGGAAACCAGACCCGAACCGGCCGTTTATTCTGGATCCGCTCTTGCGCTAACACCGGGCTCTCGCTCGAATGCATCATTTCTCCTATCGGAACGGCATCCTGCATGCCGAGGATGCTGCGCTTGACGTAATGGCGCGCGATATCGGCACGCCCTTCTACTGCTACTCCACTGCTACAATAGAGCGTCATTACAGCGTGTTTGCGGACGCCTTCGCAGGATGCGATGCGTTGATCTGCTATTCGATCAAGGCAAACTCCAATATTTCCGTTATCCGCACGCTTGCCAATCTCGGCTCAGGGGCGGATGCCGTTTCCGAAGGGGAAATCCGGCGCGCGCTCGCGGCTGGCGTGCCGCCGGAGAAGATCGTTTTCTCGGGCGTCGGTAAGACCCGCGCCGAGATGGCATTCGCGCTCGATAGCGAAATTTTCGGCTTCAACGTGGAGTCCGAGGCTGAACTGCGCCTACTGAGCGAAGTTGCCAGCGCGAAAGGGGCCAGTGCCCGCATCGCTCTGCGCATCAACCCGGATGTGGATGCGAAGACCCACGAAAAAATCGCCACGGGAAGGTCCGAGCATAAATTCGGCATAGACTGGCGCGACGCCCCGGCACTTTACGCCCTCGCGCGCGAGCTTCCCGGTCTCGATCCGCAAGGCATTCACATGCATATCGGCAGCCAGATCACCGATATGACGCCGTTCAAAAATGCGTTTGAGCTGCTGGCCGGCCTTGCCGAGGAATTGCGCGCTTGCGGGCACACGATCTCCTTTGTGAATCTGGGTGGAGGCCTCGGCATTCCTTATCGTTGGGACCAGGAAGAGCCGCCACTCCCGAAAGACTATGCGGATGTCGTGACCGGCCTTTCGAAACGGCTTCAAGCCAAGCTGCTTTTCGAGCCCGGCCGGGTCATCGTGGGAAACGCAGGCATTCTTGTGACTGAGGTGATCTACACCAAGCGGACGGGTGGAAAGACGTTCATCATCGCCGATGCGGGCATGAACGATCTGGTACGGCCCACTCTCTATAGCGCCTATCACGATATTTGGCCGGTGCGGGAATCGCTTCGTGATGGCCGCATGGCACATGCCGATGTTGTTGGCCCGGTCTGCGAAACCGGCGACTTTCTCGCTCAGGATCGCGCGATGCCCGAGGTCTCGTCCGGAGATTTGCTCGCGATCATGACCGCAGGCGCTTACGGCGCCGTTCAGGCGTCAACCTACAATTCTCGCAGGCTCGTGCCCGAAGTGCTCGTGCGCGCAAGTGAATATGCCGTGGTCAGGCCGCGTCCCTCGTACGAGGACATGCTGAAGGCGGAAGCCATCGCTCCCTGGCTTCGTTAGGGCCTTCAAAGCATCCACAACTCTTCATTTTAACCGCCTGTTCCGGCTTGCCCCAGTCAACTACGGATAGCAGTTAAGTCTCTCGAACATGAACCTGTGGCTGCGGTGTGCAACCATTCCCATGCGGATCCGTTGTTTGCATTGGACCCCTCAGCTCCTGGTTTAGGATTTGAGAAATGCTGCGAATCTTTTCCTTGCTGCGTGACCTAACGCCCAACCAGCGCAATGCCGTCCTCTCAGCCTATCTCGGCTGGACCCTCGATGCCTTCGATTTTTTTATTCTTGTCTTCGTTATCAAGGACGTCGCCTCGGAGTTCTCGGTCAGTATCACCGATGTCACTTTCGCCATCTTGCTGACTCTGGCGGCCAGACCATTGGGTGCGCTGCTCTTCGGCCTTGCGGCCGATCGATTTGGCCGGGTTCCGACACTCATGGTCGATATCCTGGCCTTCTCCGCCTTGGAATTCGCCACGGGCTTCGCGCCAAATCTCACCGTGTTTCTTATTTTGCGAGCTCTCTTCGGCGTTGCCATGGGAGGGGAATGGGGCGTGGGGGCGTCCCTTGCGATGGAATCCATCCCCGAAAATTCGAGAGGCCTTATCTCCGGGCTTTTGCAAGCCGGCTATCCCTCGGGCTACCTTATCGCGTCCGTAGTCTATGGTTTGCTTTTCCACCTTATCGGTTGGAGAGGCATGTTCATGGTGGGAGCGGTGCCTGCGCTGCTGGTGATTTACATCAGGAGCACTGTAGAGGAGTCCCCCGCCTATCTCGCGCGTATGCACAGGCGCGATCAGCCTGGCTTGTTCCAGGTTTTGCGACGGCATGCACGCTTGTTCATCTACGCTGTTATCTTGATGACCGCGTTCAACTTCTTCAGTCACGGCACGCAAGACCTTTATCCGACCTTTCTGCAAGTCCAGCGCCATCTGAGTACGGCAACCGTCAGCATTATCGCCGTCGTCTACAACATTGGCGCTATCCTGGGCGGCATCGTGATTGGCGCTCTATCACAAACAATTGGAAGGCGATGGGCAATCGGATTAGCCGCGCTGCTCGCATTGCCTATAATCCCGCTTTGGGCCTTTTCGGCGCAGCCCGTGTGGCTTGCCGTGGGTGCCTTTCTGATTCAGTTTGCGGTGCAGGGCGCCTGGGGCGTAATCCCAGTGCACCTCAACGAGCTTTCTCCGGGCGAGGTGCGGGGGACATTCCCCGGGTTCGCCTATCAGCTCGGCAACCTTATCGCGTCCGTCAACGCGACCATGCAGGCGAGCATTGCGGCCTCGTTCCCAGTGGCGGGGGCTGCCGGTCCCGATAATGGAAACTACGCCATCGCTCTTGCCGGGACGGCGGCTGTTGTCGCGTTGGCGGTTGCGATTCTGGCGGCATTTGGCCCCGAAGCACGGGGCGTCAGATTCGAAGGCAGCGAAACAGCAACCTATGAACAACCTGCAGGCCGAACACCAAAGCCAAACATGCTTACTCCTTAAGTCGAACATACGATCCGCGATAAGAGCCTTGTCCCTTCTGGCATGCCAAGGCAGCATGTCCGCATAATTTTGGAGGAGACATCACCATGCTATCGAGACGTACTCTTATTAAAACAGCCGGCGTGAGTGCAGCCGGAGCTACCGTGGGCCTTGGAACTATGGCCCACGCGGAGGAAACCGCGATGCACAGCAAATACACCGGCCCCTTCGAGATGCCGCGGAACATGACGCTGCTTTCGATTAAGAACCCGGATGGCACCGAGACTCTCGGCGTCAAGACCGGCGATAACGTCATTGATGTGCGGAAGGCGTCCCAGCTTCTGAATATGCGCGCAGCTCATACGCTCGACCAACTGCTGCACGAAGGAAGCGCGGGAGAACTCGCGAAGCTCGTGGAAGCTGTGAAAAGCTCACCGAAGGGCAAGGATGCGACGGTCCCGGAATTGAGCATCACCTATGGCCGCCTCTTTATAAATCCTCCCAAAATCATGTGCATTGGTCTTAATTACCGGCGCCACGCTGCCGAAGTAAAGATGGAGGAGCCGAAGCAGCCGATATTGTTCAACAAGTACAACAATTCTCTTGCCGCAAACAATTGCACGATTACGCTTCCCACTAAGGAGATATCCTACAAGTTCGACTATGAGACAGAACTTCTGGTTGTGATGGGCAAGAGGGCGAAGAACGTTTCAGTAGAAGATGCTCCGAACTACATCGCCGGCTATTGCACATCGAACGACTTTTCCGCGCGCGACCTTCAGCTTGAAACGCCTGGCAAGCAATGGATGATCGGCAAAACGCTGGAAAACTTCGCGCCGATTGGCCCCTATTTCGTTTCGTCCGACCTTGTCGGCGATCCTCATAAACTTAAACTGCAGACCTTTGTGAATGGTGAAGTCAGGCAGGACTGGAATACGGACGACCTCATCTTCAATTGCTATCAAGTCGTCTCCTTTATCTCCAAACATTGGACGGTTGAGCCAGGCGACATCATTTTCACCGGAACGCCCCAGGGTGTCATTGCCGGAATGCCGAAGGACAAGCAGGTTTGGCTCAAAGCCGGTGACGTGATCGAAAGCAAGATCGAGAAGCTAGGCACGCTGAAATTCAAGCTGGCCTGACGGGCTTGCTTTGCTGCCCTTCAACAATGAGGGGCAGTATCATATCGCCTTTTCCGGCACCCTGTCCTCGGCACGTAGCCGATAGCCGACCCCAGTCTCTGTCAAAATATAAGCCGGAAATTCGGGGTTGGTTTCGATTTTGCGCCGGAGCTGACGGACATAAATACGCAAATACTGTACGTCGGCGCTGGCGCCCCAAACTTGCTGCATGATAAAGCGGTGAGTGAGAACTTTCCCGGCGTGCAGGACAAGCAGGCGCAGAATCTCATATTCCTTCGGTGAAAGTTTCACATCGCGCCCATCGACGCTTACAATGCGGCGAACCAGATCAACGCACAGGCCTCCGCTGACGAAAAGGGGCTCCCCACCCTGCTCCTGATAACGGTGGCGCAAGGCGGTCCGCAAGCGGGCGACGAGCTCGGCGATGCCGAATGGCTTGGTCACGTAGTCATCGGCGCCGAGTTCCAAGGCCTGCACCTTTCCGCGCTCATCACCTCGGCTTGACAAAACGACAATCGGCATTTTAAGGCCGTTTGCCCTCACCTGGCGGATCACATCCAAACCATCGAGATCGGGCAGGCCAAGATCGAGGATCGCGATCTCCGGTTTCGCAGTCGTTATCAGGGCAAGAGCTTTACCGGCGTTCTCCGCCTCCAGGACCTCAAAACCCTCCGCCGTAAGGCTCGTCCGCAAAAGACGCCGGATAGCGGGCTCGTCGTCGATAACAAGGACGGGCGTCTTTTCGCTCACTGGGCTCATGCTTGCAGAGCAGGTGCCGGTGCCTCTGTCTTTTCTGGATTCGGAAAGGTGATGGTGAAGATCGCACCGGAGCGATCCACCCTGTTGGCCGCGACCACCTTGCCGCCCAAGGCTTCGACGAAGCCACGGCAGATCGCAAGACCCAGTCCCGTTCCCGCGCGTTGCCTGTCGCCCTGCTTCACGCGATGAAATTTCTCGAAGATCCTTTCCAGGCGATCCTCCGGAATGCCGGAACCCTCGTCCAAAACTTCAATTGCGATCGCCCCGAAAGAGCGCTTGGCACGAATCGTAATCAATGAGCCTGGAGGCGCATATTTCGCAGCGTTGTCAAGCAGGTTTACCAACACTTGCTCGAAAAGCATGACATCGAGGTTCAGCATCGGCAGGTTCGCCTCGAGGTCGACCTCCACCCGGTGATTGCTCAACAAACCATTGCTGCGCTGAAGGGCGGCGCCAACCATTTCATCGACATCCGCGGGATGCCGGTCTAGCTCGATCGAGCCTGACTCGATCTTCGTCATGTCCAGCAGGTTGGCCACGAACCGTGAAAGCCGCTCCGCCTCCTCCTGTATTGTTGCAATCAAATCGTCGCGCTGGGGCGCTTCCAGCATGTCGCGATACTGCCTGAGAGACGTTACAGCGCCGAGGATCGAGGCAAGCGGCGTTTTGAGATCGTGCGATAGCGAGGTAAGGAGCGCGGCACGCAAGCGCTCAGTCTCAGCGGCTAGCCTTGCTTCATTTATCTGCGCTGCCAGCCTTACCCGTTCGATGGCGACCGCAGATTGGTCCATTAACGCATCCAGCAGCCGGCGTTCATCGGGTGTCAGCAGCATTTCCGGCCGTTGCCCGCGCGCCAGTCCGACCACGCCCACTGCGCCCGAGCCGGTGCGCAAAGGTACGAAGAGACGCTTGGCCCCTGGAAGGGTTTCCGAGCCACGCCCGGCAGGGCGATTGTTCTCGAACGACCACTTCGCCGCACCGAGCTCAGCCTGATCGAGATCATCCTCGGGCGGGAACCCCGCCTTAACGCGCAGCACTCCGTCGGTGTCCGGCAGCACAATCACTACGTCGGTTTTCAACGAATGCGCAATCTGATAGGCAGCCGCCCATAGCAAATCGTCCAAGGAAACAATGCCAGCCAGCTTCTTGGAAAACACGTAGAGGGCTTCAGTGGTCGCAGCCCGGTTGCGCGCATTGTTGGCCTGCGCGCGAACTTTCGCGGTCAGGTTACTAACAACGAAGGCCGTAAAGAAGAAGAAACAAAGGGCAGCGACGTTCTTGAAGTCCGCGACGGAGAATCCAAAGATCGGGTCCAGTAGAAAGAACTGGTATGCGAACATGCCCAGCACAGCCGCGAACAGCGATGGCCACAAGCCATAGGTGTACGCAATCCCGATGACAGCGACCAGAAAGACAAGATTGACGCTTTCAATCCCGATCACCGGCTTTAGCAGATAGGCGAAGCCAAGCGCTATGGAGACGGCTGCAAGCGTCACAAGGTAAGGCACCGCCGCGAGCCCCTCCTCGCCGGGATTAGCGCGCGTCTTCACCGTCTTTTTCGGGATGGGATCGCCGGTGAGGTGCTCGCCCGCGATAATATGCACACTGATGTTGCCCGAATGGCGCACCAGATCGCGAACTACTGAACCGTTGATTAGCTCGAACCAGCGGGAACGGGCCGATTTACCCATAATAATCTGCGTGACGTTATTGGCTCGGCAATAAGCCAATATGTCATCGGCGATATTTCCTCCGCTGGGGACCGTTACGGCCTCGCCTTGGAGTTTTTCCGCCAGACGGAGCGTATCGGCGATACGGTCGCGCTGTACCTCAGTCAGATTATGGCTCCGCTGAGTTTCGACGTAGATCGCCGCCCAGGGCGCGTGGAGCCTGTCGGCCAGCCGCTTTCCATAGCGGACGAGCCCGGCAGATCTCTTGTCCTCGCTGATGCAGACGAGAAGCCGTTCACCAGCGGGCCAAGGGCCTGCAATGGCATGCGCGCGCATATGCGTCAGAAGCTGCTCGTCCACGCGTTGAGCGGTGCGGCGCAGTGCGAGCTCTCGCAGCGCGGTCAGATTGCCGGGGGAGAAGTAATGGTTGAGGGCGCGTTCCGCCTGCTTCGGTACATAGACCTTGCCCTCCCGCAACCGCTGGATGAGCTCGTCCGGGGTCAGATCCACCACTTCGATGTCATCGGCCTGATCGAGGATCGAATCCGGGACCGTTTCGCGGACCCGGATGCGGGTGATCTGGGCCACAACGTCGTTCAAGCTTTCGACATGCTGAATGTTCAGCGTCGTATAGACGTCGATCCCGGCGGCAAGCAGCTCCTCCACGTCCAGGTAGCGCTTGGGGTGACGGCTTCCCGGGGCATTTGTATGGGCCAGCTCATCCACGAGCGCTATTTGCGGATGGCGTTTCAGAAGCGCATCCAGGTCCATCTCTTCAAGGACGCGTCCGTGGTACTCGATCTTGGCGCGCGCGAGGATCTCAAACCCATAAAGCAGGGATTGCGTCTCGGCCCGGCCATGCGTCTCAACTACTCCGACGACGACATCAGCGCCTTCGAGAAGCTTCGCTTTCGCCGAAAGCAGCATCTCATAAGTTTTGCCGACGCCGGGCGCAGCGCCGAGGAAGACCTTCAATCGCCCGCGGCTCTTGTCTTCCTTCTTGGCCTCAACCAGCAATGCATCCGGCGACGGCCGTCTTATTGTGTCGCTTTCCGGCATTCCCCTTAGCTTGCTATTCGTGCCGGCGAGGTAGCCGGCTCGGAGATAATATCATAAACAGCCCAAGAACTATTTGCTTTTCTTATCGCTTCGGCGCGGTCGCTATCCCGCAGAACGCGTGCGACGGCTGCGAGACAAGTTAGCGAGCCCCCGCCTGCGGCGCTGGCCGGGCTGATGATCGTGCAGATTATGTCCACAGGCTGGTCGTCAATCGAGTCAAAGTCGATTGGCACCGCCAATGTCTGCAGCAGCGCGTATGAGCGGTCTAATTCCTGGAAGCAAACATGCGGCAGTGCGACGCCATGTCCAATCCCCGTCGAGCCCAACGCTTCCCGCGAAGCCAGCGCCTGGCGTATACGCTCAGGATCAAGGCCGCTAATGGCTCCCAGCGACGACGCCGCAAGCTTCAGGGCTTGAGCCTTTCCGTCAATTTGTACGCCCACGGCGATAGCCGCCGGCGGGATCAGATCAGAAATACGCATAGTTTCACCAGTACAGCCTTGCCGGGCAGGGCTTGTCTCGGCTTTTCCGCTACAACGATGCCGGGGACTCCATTCCTAAGCAGCCCACCCGGCTCAAGCACAGGTGACTAATGACTTGCGCCTGCCGGGTACTCTGCGTCAAGTCTCAAGTTCAGCTTGAAGACGTTGACGCGGGGCTCCCCTATGAAGCCGAGAAACCGGCCTTCCACACTGTCCTCGACGATGTCGCGGAGGCGGCTTTGCTGCATGCCCCTTGCTTTTGCAACGCGCGGGACCTGGAACAGGGCAGCTGCCGGGGAAATGTCGGGATCGAGCCCACTGGCTGATGTGGTCACAAGATCGACGGGCACAAGAGCGTTAGGATTCTCCTCCTTCAGTTTTTTTACATCATCCTTAACCCTGTCGATCAGCGCTTTGGACGTAGGGCCCAAGTTCGAGCCGCCTGAATTGGCAGCATTATAGGGGTCTGGAACGGTCTTTGACGGATCGTTTGGATCAGGCTTGGTGGTTGCCGAAGGCCGGCCATGGAAATAACGCCCCTCCTTGAACTCCTGCCCGATCAATTCGGAGCCGATCACCTTCCCATCGCGGACTGTCAGGCTGCCGTTAGCTTGGCGCGGGAAGGCGAGCTGGGCAATCCCCGTCATCGCGAGCGGGTAGGCTAGCCCGGTGAGAACTGTGAGTGCGGCGACCATTACGATAGCTGGACGGATTTGTTTCAACATGGGTGTGTTCCTCAAGCGAGGCCGATGGCAGAGACGGCGAGGTCAATAAGCTTGATGCCGATGAAGGGCACGGCAAGGCCGCCCGCTCCATAGATAAGAAGGTTGCGGGTCAGGATTTTTGAGGCCCCGAGCGGCTTGTAGCTGACGCCACGCAGAGCAAGGGGAATGAGCGCAACGATTATGAGCGCGTTGAAGATGATTGCAGAGAGAATCGCGCTCGTGGGCGTGGCAAGGCCCATGATGTTTAGAGCATCAAGCAGGCCCTTTCCGTCCGGCGTTTTGTAGAACACCGAGAACATGGCGGGGATGATGGCGAAGTACTTGGCCACGTCGTTCGCGATGGAGAACGTGGTAAGTGCACCCCGGGTGATAAGGAGCTGCTTTCCGATCTCGACGATCTCGATCAACTTAGTTGGATCGCTATCGAGGTCGATCATATTGCCGGCCTCGCGGGCCGCCATCGTGCCGGTGTTCATCGCCACGCCGACGTCGGCCTGAGCCAGCGCAGGCGCGTCGTTCGTGCCATCCCCGCACATGGCCACGAGCTTACCCTTGGCTTGCTCATCACGAATAAGCTGCAACTTGTTCTCGGGCGTGGCCTGCGCAAGAAAATCGTCTACGCCTGCCTCTGCGGCGATCGCCGCTGCCGTGAGCGGGTTGTCCCCCGTAATCATGACCGTGCGAATGCCCATGCGGCGCAGCTCGGCGAACCGCTCACGAATGCCGCCCTTCACGATGTCTTTTAGGTGTACGAGCCCAAGGAGCCGCCCATGGCGGGCCACAGCGAGCGGCGTTCCGCCAGACTTGGAGATAGTCTCGGACGCGCGCTCCAATTCACGCGGCATCGGCATATTCGGGTTACCCGAAACCTGACGGATGTATTTGACGACTGCGTCCACCGCACCTTTGCGGATTTGGTCGCCCTCGATGTCTATGCCGCTGATGCGCGTTTGGGCAGAAAACGGGATGAAATGCGCGTCAAGGGGAGCCATATCACGGCCCCTTATGCTATAGCGCTCCTTTGCGAGGACGACGATTGAGCGACCCTCTGGCGTCTCATCCGAAAGCGAAGCAAGCTGGGCGGCGTCGGCGAGCTGGAATTCGCTGACGCCCGGAAGCGGAATGAACTCGGTCGCTTGGCGGTTTCCAAGGGTGATCGTACCCGTCTTATCTAGAAGAAGCGTATCGACGTCGCCTGCAGCCTCCACGGCACGCCCGGACATCGCGAGGACATTGAAGCGCACAAGCCGGTCCATGCCCGCGATGCCAATCGCAGAGAGCAGTGCCCCGATGGTGGTCGGGATCAGCGTCACGAACAGCGCCACCAGCACCAGGACCGGAATTTTCCCCCCGGCATAGTGCGCGAAGCTCGGAATGCTTGCGACTGCAAAGACGAAAATGATCGTCATGCCCGCAAGCAGAATGTTCAGCGCAATCTCATTAGGCGTCTTCTGGCGCTCGGCACCCTCCACAAGTCCGATCATACGGTCCAGGAAAGTCGAGCCGTGGGCCGCAGTAATGCGCACCACGATCCAGTCCGAGATGACCTGCGTCCCGCCGGTGACGGCAGACCTGTCGCCGCCGGACTCGCGGATGACAGGCGCGGATTCACCGGTGATTGCTGCCTCGTTCACCGAGGCAACGCCTTCGATTACCTCGCCGTCCGAGGGGATAAGATTGCCGGCCTCGACATAAACCAGATCGTCCGCCTTCAGTTCGACGGCTGGTATCAGCTTGAACTTGGTATGGTCCCTCGCGTCCAAAAGCTTCTTGGCGAGAACATCTGTTTTCGTTGCGCGAAGCGTTGCGGCTTGCGCCTTGCCGCGTCCCTCCGCCACCGCTTCGGCGAAGTTCGCGAACAGGACCGTGAACCAGAGCCACAGAATGATCTGCAGCGAGAAACCATAATGCTCGCCGGTGCCATTGACGACATCACGGATGAACAGCACGGTCGTGAGCGTCGCCACAATCTCGACGACGAACATGACAGGGTTCTTCGCAAGCGCCCTTGGATCGAGCTTCCGGAACGAGGCGCCGATCGCTGGGATCAGAATCTTGGGATCCGTAATCGTCGCCGTTACTGGCCGTTTGCTGGTGTGTGAAACAGGCATTGGTATCGCTCTCTGGAGCTAGAAGGTTATTCCGGAGTTCATTGCGAGTTGCTCCACGGCCGGTCCGAGCGAGATCGCCGGAAAATAAGTAAGGCCTCCAACAATCAGGATCACGCCGGTGAGGAGCAGGACAAACTGCATCCCGTAAGTTGGGAACGTCCCGGCGGACGGCGGCAGGATCTTCTTCCTAGCGAGAGACCCGGCGATAGCCAGCGCCGGAATGATCATCAGGAACCGGCCAATCAGCATCGCGAAGCCGAGCGTCGTGTTGTAGAACATCGTGTTGGCGGAGAGGCCTGCGAACGCGCTGCCATTGTTGCCGGTGGCCGAGGTGTAAGCGTAGAGGATTTCGCTGAAGCCGTGGGGCCCTGGATTTGCGATGCCGTCGAGCCCGTCCTTTACCACTGTGGCAACCGCGCTGAAGCCGAGGATCGACAAGGGCAATATCAGGATCGCGAGCATCGCCATCTTGACCTCCTTCGCCTCGATCTTCTTGCCGAGATACTCAGGCGTGCGCCCCACCATCAGGCCAGCGATGAAGACAGCGAGAATGGCGAAGAGCAGCATCCCATAGAGGCCTGAGCCCACGCCGCCGAAAATGATTTCGCCAAGCAGAATATTGACGAGCGGAACCATGCCGCCGAGCGGAGTGAGGCTATCATGCATGGTGTTGACGGCGCCGCATGAGGCGTCCGTGGTCACAGTCGCAAAGAGGGCAGAGTCAGCGATACCGAACCGGGCTTCTTTCCCTTCCATATTGCCGCCAGACTGCAGGTCACTTGGTTGCTGGTCGACGCCCAAAGCGGCGAAGGCGGGATTGCCGTTGCCTTCGGCTGAATAGCAGAGCGCGACGCCGCCAAGGAACAAGATGCCCATCACCGCGAAAATAGCCCAGCCCTGTCTTTGATCGCCAACCATGCGCCCGAAAACGTTGGTCAGCGCGGCTCCAATGGAAAAGATGAGAAGGAGCTGAACAAAGCCCGTGAACGCATTCGGATTCTCGAAGGGATGCGCGGAATTTGCATTGAAGAAGCCGCCGCCATTGGTGCCAAACATCTTAATGACTTCTTGAGAGGCGACGGGGCCTTGCGCGATGACTTGCTTGGCTCCCTCCAGAGTAGCAGCTTCAGTGTAGGCGTTCAGGTTTTGGGGCATGCCTTGCCAGACGAAGAAGAGCCCGACAACGACGGACACCGGTAGGAGCACATAAAGGGTGCAGCGGGTCATATCGACCCAGAAATTGCCGATCGTGTTGGAGGAGCGGCGCGCAAAGCCGCGGATAAGCGCGATCGCAAGTGCGACCCCAGTTGCGGCCGAAAGGAAGTTATGCACGGTGAGCCCCGCCATCTGGACGAGGTAGCTCATCGTCGTCTCTGGCGTATAGGATTGCCAGTTTGTATTGGTGACGAAGCTGACTGAGGTGTTGAATGCGAGATCCGGGGCGACCGCCGCCTGCCCTTCGGGATTGAATGGCAGGTAAGCCTGTAACCGCTGCAGCGCATAAAGGAGCAAGAACCCGGCAAGGCTGAATAAAAGCATCGCAACCGCATACATGAGCCAGGTTTGTTCCTGCCTCTCATCGACGCCGCTTATGCGGTAAAGCCCTACCTCTACCGGACGCAAAACAGGCGAAAGCAGCGTCCGCTCGCCGTTAAACACTGAAGTCACGTAACCGCCAAAGGGCTTCGTAATGAGCACCACGATGGCGGCAAAAAGCGCGATCTGCGCCCAGCCCAAAAATGTCATGAGGAGTGCTCCTTAAAACCGCTCCGGACGGATGAGAGCGTAGACGAGATAGACGAGCAAAAACGCGGTCACGATGCCCGCGAGAATGAAGTCAATAGACATGGTCTCCTCACAATCGGTCGCAAACCATTGCATAAGCAACGGCAGCGGCAAAGAAGGCTGCACCCATGGCGATCATTGCTGCATCGAGCATCTTCGGCCCCTTTTGGCTGCTGAACATTAGAGATTATGAGCTGCTTCCCACGCACGCCTTGACATATAACAACCCGTGGGCCCAAGCCCGTCTCTTTGAATGAACATCAAAGGTCGTCTGTTGCCACATCTGTCTGGCGACCCTGCAAATTCATACGATTGTCATATAAAAGCAATGTAAAGGGCCGGGGCCCGGTATAGGAATTTCATATATATCTGCGGCTTTACAGTAGCCGGGTTCAAGTTTTGCTAAGAACTCGCTGTGATAGAATGCTGTAATAGATATGGATTTTATATGCCGAAGAGATCAACTCCCTTGCGGGCTCAGCTTGAGTGCGGGACCTTGGAGATTGCGATTGTGAACTACGCGAGCGACGAAGCCGGAAATTCCGGCGAACCCGTCATCCTTTCCATCCAGATGAATGAAACAGGCAACTGCACCCTGAGCAGCAGTGACGGCTGCATCGGCGGGACCTTTGTCAGCCGCCAGGCGGCGTTGCGCGAGATCGACAATCAAATCTGCCTTCTAGGCCGGCTGACAGTGATCGTGATAAAGCCGGAGATTGGTGCACGGCCTCGCTAGCAGACTAGTCCTTCCGCGAAAGCGGGTACTGGTTTTGCGGAAAGATCATGCACAAACAATGGTTTAACATCCGCCATAGCTGCAATTGGCCGGATATTTTGGCCCTTCGAAGCGCTCTCTTGGCTCGGGATCGCGTCTTATCGGCGGATAGGGCTCTCCCGAGCGATTTCGGGTTTCTGGCAGATACGGCTCTGGCGCGCCGTACGAAGGCTCTGGCGGAGGGGGCGCCTCGCGATAATAGATGGGGCGCGGATATTCGACCACGCGTTCAGCACGTTCGAAATGCACCCTTTTGCGGTACGCTTCGCAGCCATGACCGCAATAGCCTTGCCTGAAGCGGTGCATCCAGCAGAATGCTCCGCAGTCCTCCCGGCAAGGATAGCCGCCGCAGTTGCGATCATACCCGCCCTCTGCCTCGCCGCCGGGGACCTGCGGCCCAGGTTCGCAACAGTCCCAACCGGCCGTATTTGGGCCGGTTTCCCGTCTACCGCCATTCACATAGACGTTCACCGTGCCGTAATTGCTCCGAATGTAAGTTTGGCCATTCCGGTGACGGAAGCGGTGCCGGTAATCTGGACGCGGGGGGCATGGATAATCCCAGCCGCAGCCATCGTAGCCGGCCAAAACGGGCGGAGTTTGGGCCTGCCCGATCATAAAGGATTGAGCGGCAATAGGTGCGGCTCTCGAAGTGCTCGCGTCTAGCCCCCAAAAAGCATGAACGAGTGGTACGATAAGCAAAACAAGGAAGCGTTTCGTCATGAGGCACCTCTAGCTCGCATCATCTGCGAAAAAGCCTCAAATTTTGTAAATTTGGCAGGATAGGCGCATGACTTCGTAAAGCTGAGTTAATTTTCTATGAAGTTTTGCCGCACTGAGAGCATTGTGAAGCTGGCGGAATGTATATTCCCTGCCGAGACTATTTTCGCTATGACATAGCTCCCCGTTTGAGGACCAGCTTATGTCACAACATTTGGAAACGCGCCGGGTAACGGCGCCCGCCATCAAGGCCCGTAAAGGGCGTGCAAAGATTGTCTCGCTCACCGCCTATCATGCGCATACGGCCCGGATCATCGACTCGCATGTCGATTTCCTGCTTGTCGGCGACTCGCTCGGCATGGTCATGCACGGCCACGAAACGACGATTCCCGTGCCTCTTGAGCTGATGATCATGCATGGTGCGGCAGTCGTACGCGGCTCAAGGCATGCCCTCGTCGTCGTCGACATGCCATTCGGCTCCTACGAGGAGTCTCCTTCCATCGCATTCCGCAATGCGGCGCGCGTCATGAAGGAGACCGGCTGCGGCGCGATCAAGCTCGAAGGCGGCCGGCGCATGGCCGAAACCATAAACTATCTCACGGAGCGCGGTATTCCTGTGATGGGTCATGTCGGACTCACGCCTCAATCCGTGAACATGATGGGTGGGTTCAAGACGCAAGGGCGGCGCGTGGAAGAATGGGCGGCCATCGAGGCTGACGCAGCTGCCGTGGCGGACGCGGGCGCTTTCGCAATCGTTCTCGAGGGAATGGCGGAATTGCTGGCGGCCAAGATCACACGCGCTGTGCCGATACCGACCATAGGCATCGGGGCCTCTGCGGAATGCGACGGGCAAATTCTGGTGCTTGAGGATATGCTGGGTCTTTCGCCTTTGGTCCCACGCTTTGTCAAAAAATTCGCGGAATTGGGCCAAGCAATCGAATCGGCGGTAAAAGAATATGCGGCGGAGGTGAGGAGCGCGCACTTTCCAGGCTCGGATCACGTTTACGCAATGGCCAAAGAGGAGGAGCCGAGGCCACGGGTCACGAAAATGTCTAAAACGAAGCCCAGTTGACCACTTAGCTTCAAGGAGAAAAGACGCTGCTGATTCGAGGGCGCCTGTCTCACTTGCAGCAGGCGGCGGGTGCCCCATCTGTTGCAAAACAATCACTGAAGCTAGGGCAACAGCCAAATGACCCATAACGACGAAAGCTTTTTCCGGGAGGTCGATGAAGACTATCGCCGCGATCAGGCCATTAAGTTCTTTAAGACTTACGGCGCTTATTTGATTGCAGGGGCTTTCATTATTATCGCTCTGACCTTGGGATATACGGTCGAACAAAATCGCCGGGTGAGCCGGGCGGCCTCTGGCGGCGACGCATTCACCAACGCTTTGATACTCGCCGATGCAGGAAAGAAGGAGGACGCACAGAAGGCGCTGGCCTCCATTGCCACCAAAGGCCCGGGTCAATACAAGGTTCTCGCCCGGTTGCAGGCAGCCGCAGACGAAGCTTCAAACAACGATCTCGACGCAGCCCGCGCCACCTACCAAAGCATTGCAAATGACAGTGGCGCGCCTGAAAGCTTCAGGGATTTCGCGCGCATTCAATTCGCTGCTCTATCTGTGGACAAGGAAAGTTACGACTTGCTGGCGAAAGAGCTGGATGCCTATCGTTCAGGAACGAGTCCGTGGCGATTCTCGGCAAAGGAAGTTCTTGGCCTTGCTGCCTATAAGGCGGGCAAGAAAGCAGATGCTCAGCGTCTGTTTGGCGAAATCGTCAGTGATGGAGAGGCCCCTCAGGGAATGCGTCAAAGGGCCGAGATAATGTTACAGCTGCTTCTTGAAAAGCCGAAGACAGCGGAGGCTGAGTTAACGGGGAAAAAGGACGCGGCGAATGATGCGAAGACGCAATGATCGGGGCCCGGGGGGCCGGTTCTTGCTGTTTTATTCATTTCCACTTCTTGCGGTGGCCGGATTTGCGCTCGGGGCGTGCGAGTCCATGGGCTTGGGAGACACAAGCATCCCCGGACTGTCGTCGGTTACAGGGGTTTTCGATAAGAAGCAGGAGCCGCTGCCGGGACGCAGGATTTCTGTCCTAAAAGCCGACGAAAAGGGCGCCATTTCCGGAGCTGAAGCTCCCGGCCCAATCGTGCTGCCGCCCCCTGTAGCGAATGCATCATGGAGCCAGCCCGGCGGTGTCGCCACCAACGCCCCTGGGCATTTGGTGGTCGGTGAGACGCTGCGGACGATTTGGACCGCGAGTGCAGGCGAAGGTTCATCCAAGCGAATGCGGCTTACCGCCATTCCGATCGTCTATGACAACAAGATCTTCACCATGGACGCGGAAGGGAACATCCGGGCTTTATCGGCCGCCAATGGCCAGACGCTTTGGACAGTGCCTACCATTCCGGGCACCAAAGCGCGTTTCGATTATTTGCACCCCTTCAATTCAAACAACATGGAGCGGGCTGGCTTCGGCGGCGGGCTCGCAGCGGATGGCGGCAAGCTATTCGCCGCCACTGGCTATGGGACGGTCGTTGCGCTGGACGCCAATTCAGGCAAGCCGGTTTGGACCAAGAAGCTGGAAATTCCCATCCGCGAAGCGCCAACCGCCGCGGAAGGCCGGGTCTTCGTAGTGAACTCCGAAAGCGAGCTCTACTGTTTCAACGCCACCGATGGCTCTATGCTTTGGACGCAGAAGGGGCTGCCCGAAAATGCGGCAGTGCTTACCAGTGCGAGCCCAGCCGTGGCCGGCAATCTCGTTTTTGTCCCATTCCCCTCGGGAGAAATCACGGCCATCGACATCAGGAGCGGCCAGCCGAAATGGACCGAAACGCTGGCCAGGGGCAACATCAACAATTCCGCGACGGCAATCGGCGAAGCTGCGCGCCCGGTCGTTGACCACGACGCGGTCTTTGCGATGAGCCTTGGAGGCCAGTTGATCGCGACCTCGCGCGAAAAGGGCGAGCGCCTCTGGACTCGCGAGATCAGGGGTTCTCAAAGCCCGTGGGTTGCCGGCGACACGGTATTCGCCGTAGATACGACCGGCAAGCTTGTCGCCCTTAACAGGAAGGACGGCAAAGCGCGATGGGTCACGGCACTCCCGGGCGATGCGCGGTGGAGCGGTCCCGTGCTGGCCGGCGGCCGGCTGTGGCTTGCTTCAGCGAAGGGGCTCCTTGTTGGCGTAGACGCAGTAACGGGCTCCATTGCGACGCAAACGGATATTGGAACGCCCGTGTTGATTACGCCGGTCGTCGCCGAAGGAAGGCTTTACGTCATGACCGACAAAGCCAAACTTATAGCAATGAACTAAAGGCGCGGATTGCGCCCTTCAGGACGCTATAACGATCCGAGCCAAAGATGGCCTACACCGTTGCAATCATAGGCCGTCCCAATACCGGCAAATCAACCTTATTCAACCGGCTTGCTGGAAAACGGCTAGCACTTGTCGACGATACACCGGGGCTCACGCGCGACCGCAAGGAAACGCACATTCGCATCGGAAAGCACAATGTGGTGCTCACCGATACGGCGGGACTTGAAGATGCAGAGCCCGGAAGCATCGCGGCGCGAATGCGGGAACAGTCGGAGCAGGCTATCGCGGCCGCCGACCTGATCATTTTCCTTATCGACGCCAGAACAGGCCCCGCACCGGCGGACACGACCATCTCCAAGCTCGTCCGGTCTTCGGGGAAACCTTTCATCCTAGCCGCGAACAAAAGCGAAAGCCGCGCGAGTGAGGCAGGCCTCTACGAGGCCTTTGAGCTCGGTCTTGGCGAACCGCTCGCACTTTCCGCCGAACATGCCTTGGGCATTGGGGACCTCTTATCGGAGGTCTCGGACCGGCTCGACGCTCTAAGCGAAGCCAGCCCCGCTTCCAGTGAGGAAACACCGCAAGAGGGTGCGAGCGCGGCAGAGCGCGCGCTCAAGCTTGCGATCGCTGGGCGGCCAAATTCGGGCAAATCGACGCTGGCAAATGCGCTGCTCGGCGAAGAGCGCATGATCACCGGCCCCGAGGCCGGCCTTACCAGGGATAGCATTGCCGCCGAGCTTGAATGGCACGGCAAGCGAATCCGCCTCTTCGATACTGCAGGTTTACGGAGGAAGTCGCGCATCGAGGAGAAGCCGGAGGCCCTTTCTGTGGGCGACGCCTTGCGGGCGATCCGCTTCGCGGAAGTGGTTATTCTTCTTCTCGATGCCGAAACGCCGTTTGAAAAGCAGGATCTCACGATTGCCGATCTTGTCGAGCGCGAGGGCCGCGGCCTCGTTTTCGCGGTCAACAAATGGGACCTTGTGAGCGACCCGCAGAGCCGCCTCGCGCATCTTCGCAAGGCGGCCCAGACCATGCTCCCTCAGCTCGCCGGGGCTCCTCTCGTACCGGTGAGCGCGATATCCGGCCAGGGGCTCGACAAGGTCATGAAGGCTGCTTTCACGGTCTACGAGGCGTGGAACAAGCGCATTCCGACAGCAGCGCTGAACCGCTGGTTCGCCGATGCACTGGAGCGCCACCAGCCGCCCGCGGTGTCCGGCCGGCGCATCAAGCTGCGCTATATTACTCAGGCGAACGCCCGCCCCCCATCCTTCGTAATTTTCTCACAACGGCCGGAGGCGCTCCCAGAGTCTTATTTGCGCTACCTCGCCAATGACCTGAAGAAGACCTTCGGCTTGGGTCCCACCCCCGTGCGGCTGCATTTGCGCAAAACAAGAAATCCCTATGCCGATCAATCTGAAGGCAATAAATGACGGCGCCCGAATTCTGGTTCTACCACCTTGAGAGTCAGCCGCTGCATGTGGTTCTCCCGGTGCTAGTCGAAAAAACTTTAAGCCGTGGCTGGCGCGCGTGCTTGCGATTTTCCAGCGCAGAGAGAATGGACACAATCGACACAGCGCTGTGGACTTACCGCGACGATAGTTTTCTTCCCCATGGCACGGCCCGGGAAGGGCATGCAGAACGTCAGCCGGTTTTACTCACAATCCATGATGCATGCCCAAACGGTGCTCACGTATTGTTCCTGCTTGAGACCGCGATCGAGCGCGAGTCGCACCGTTTCGCACGGGTTATACGCCTTTTCGACGGCGCGGATGAGGAAGCGAAGGCTCTGGCCCGGGACGAATGGCGGAGCGCCAAGGCGAACGGATCCGAAGTCAGCTATTGGAGGCAGGACCCGGGCGGAGCCTGGAAAAAACAGGCTTAAGCCGGGCCTTATGCGCCATGGGCAATCTCAGAAGGCCCAGACCTCAATGAATATCGCCGCGCGACCAGGAAACGAAGTAACCCACCCACTCCTTGATGGAGTAGTCGGTTCTTCGCAAGCCCTCAGCGGGCTCGGGAAAGAAACGCCACATGTCTCTCGTGCCCCTAGTCTTGAAATCTACCGGCCAAGGCAGAATTCGGAAGCCCTCGGCCTCAAACAGCCCTTTCGCCCGCTGCATGTGGGAGGCCGATGTCACAAGTATCCATTTTTGGCCGGGAGTGGGGCGCAAAAGCTTGGCGGTTAGCACCGCATTTTCGTGCGTGTTGCGCGACATGGATTCGAGCTGCAAGCGGGGCGGCTTAATGCCGAATTGATCAAAGAACCTGGCAGCAAGGACCGCCTCGGCGTCTCCCTCCGCTCCCTCAAAAAGATCTGCTCTTCCGCCCGTGAAAATCACCGGCATTGCGGGATACTTCGCTGCGAGCACCACCGCGGCGACCATGCGGTCGGCAGCATCGTTCAAGTGCGTAACGCTGGTCCTGCTGGGGGGTGGCTTCCCGACGGCACCGCCGAGCACGATGAGGCCCGCAGCGTCAGCGAGGCTGCTTTCTTCTGCCGTGCCTGCTCTCATTTCCAGCGCGATCAGCAGCCAATTCCCCAATGGGAAGAACCCGAACAAGGCATAGAGAAAGGCGCCTGCGGCCAACAGCCGGATACCAATACGCCTTCTCCCAAAAGCCGCGAGGATCGCGCCCGCCACAAGCAGAAGCCCAATCAGGGCGGACGGCTGTAAGAACCCCCAAAGGATCTTGGATATGTAGAACATTATCGCAATCCAAGTATCCGCAATGGCTAACGTTCAAGTCAGAAGTGATTCCAAATATTCCTCGGTGATTGCCTTGTCGAGACTATTGAAGTGACCAAAGGCCAAGACTTCTTCCGCCTTCATACGCAGCGTTCCCAGAGAAGTGCGGAGCAGGACGGTCCCCAAAGCGACGCACGCAGCACCGGCGCCAGCGAAGTCGCTAAGCCCAGGCGCTGGGGTGATCCCGACCGTCACGCACAATGGCCCGCCGATGTTGCTGGATAGCCTTTCTACGATTTGAATGTGATGCGCACCGGGCACCGAGATGCAATCCGCGCCCGCGGCGAAATAAGCCTCGGCTCGCTCTACAGCAGTCTCGAATGGTGATTGCGGCGGCGGGTCGAGTAGAAAAGCCTCAGTACGGGCCATGATGACCACCGGGAGCTTGGTTTCGAGAGCGGCCGTCTTCACAGCTTGGATCGCCGCCGCCATTTCCTTGGCCGGCACAATGCCATGAGAGCCGCCCCGCCCCCCGTCGCCAATTGCAATGCCGATACAGCCCGCGCGGATGGTCTCCTGCGAAGACCGGCCAATTTCTTCAAGCGGCCGGCCTGCTATTCCCTCGAGATCGGCAATAACGGGAACCTTGGCGCTGCCGCAGATCCTTTTTGCGGTCTCAACCAGCACATCAGGAGCAACACGATCTGTTCGCTTGAGCGCCCGGGTCCATGCCAGAGCTTCGGATGAGAGACCGATCAAGCCGAAACCTGCCTCTTCCACAATACGGGCTGATACGAGGTCCCATATTTCAGGAAGGAGGAAAGCCTCACGAGCGTGCAGCCGCTTCCGCAGGCTCCACACTTTCTCTTTTTGTGCCTTTAGCTTGTTCTCGCCGGGGTTGGCAACCTGATCGGTAATGACAGGTGAATCGGTGGGCATGCGCGCGACGCTCTTACTTGTTAGAGCCCTTACGGGCGAAAAAATCCACAACTGCCCCGCTAGCTTGGTTATAGCCCACTCAGCATGGCTGCAATCGAAAAAAGCAACTATAACTGGAAAATTGCCAGTTGGGCTTTCTAATATAAATAATTTTCGCGACGGCAATCGTTAGCCTTGCATTATTCGGGGAAAATCTCGTCAAATCATTGGTTTGAGATACAGATACACGCAGGGGTGGCGTAGACTTTTCCCGCACCTTGCACTTTAAGTCGAGTTACTCGATTGGAAACGGCGATTTCGTCTTTATATCTATCGTGGCAAGGCGTTGAGAAGCGGAAGCATCATGACTTCGAAAAGTGTCCACGGGCTTGCATGGTTTGTCCTTGTGGCAATCGCTTCTCAAACGTTCGCCTTACACGCAGGAGATCCCGCCCCCGCAACAGCTCCGCCTCCGCCTCCGCAGACCCAGGTCCCAGCGCCAGAACCGCCCGCGGTTGTAGATACAAGCGGGTTGCAGTCCCAGGCCCTGCTATCGTCGATCGATAAAATCTTGAAACGGGCCGCAGCCGAACGCGAGGCTGCAAAAGCCTCTCCGGGCCGCGACAACTTTCTTTTTGCGCCAATATGGACCCAGACACGGGAGGAGCGCGAAAAGACCGTCAGGGAGCTATTGGACAGCGCCCTTGCCATTGTCACCGACGCTCCGATCCTCAAGCTTCAGGACGATATCAAAAAGCACCGCGAGAAGATTGCGGCTGAAAAGGAGAGGGTTGCCTCGCTGCGTGAAAAGCGGCTTGAAGCGCCGCAATCGGGCATGATGCCCGGCATCTTTACGGAGACACAAGGGTCTATCGACAGAAGCATCGAAGCTCTTCAGCAAGACATTAAAGTCCGGCAAGAGGATATTGTGCGAATTAAGCTGAGCATCGGCAGGGCGCTGAACTCAGCGGGCGTCGAGCTTTCGAAAGAGCAGCTCGATCTCCTACTCGATAGTGTGCTCGGGGGTGATCTCTTGAAGTTGGTGACGGCTTTCGAAGTCGCGAAAGTTGCCGATCAGCGGCTTGGGACGCTGGTTCAGCAGTCGAATGAGGATCTAAAGGCGGCGCGCCGGTATTTTGCCATGCACGCGGCGCTTTTTGCGATGCTGGTCGAGGCTCAGGAACTCCTAATCGAAAAAGTCGATACCGTTTATCTCCCTAGACTGAGTACGATCATGACCAATATCGTGAAAACCGGGGCCGAGACAAAGCAGCTGTTGCAATCGCAGACGAGGGATGATCAGAAAAGAGCGTTGGAAGCGAACCTGAAAGCACAGGATATTTCGCAGAAAGTCTCCGCTTTCTACAAGGATTACCTCGAGACTCAGCGGCGACTGCTTATGGAAAGCCGGGAAAAGACCTTATTCGATTTGCAGGTTTCCGATAACACCTACGAAACTGTTGAGGAAAGTTTTCAGTTGAAATCGCTCATGGATGAATCCAAAACCTCGTTCGAAGCGCTCCACCGCCTCGATGCGCCAGGGTTCGAACAGATTTTCAGGAACGAAAGTTTGAAACGGGAATTCCAGAATTTGACGCAGAAGCTGGAGCCTTCCTCGTAGTGGTCTGATTCCGGCATTTGCATCCGCTTGCAGCGCGATCGAGAGCAAATGCCTGAAATCAAAGGACCACTAGCAAAGTTATCATTCTAGTGGAGCTTTTGAATTTGACATTCGAGCGCGATCTCGCGGCGGTTGGAGGTCAAATGTCAAATTCGCTCCACTAGGGCGAGTTTGAAAACGGACGCTGTCGCTTGGAATCAACAGCTTTCTAAAATCTTTCTGAAGGGCCTCTTTGCCCTTCGTTACAAGCTAATTCGAGGCTATATTGTCAGTGCATGACATTCAGCGTAGGTGCCCGATGCGGCGGATCCTCCTTGCCCTCCTTTGCTTTGGAGCGGCCTCGACACGCGGGCTCGCCAGCGATTACGATTGCGCCTACGACCCGGCTACCACGCATCTCTCGCGCATTGTTGCTGCGGATTCCGTAGGCGGCCCGATCTATGGGCAGGCCCTCAACGATCCCGCGGACAAATCGCATTTAAGAACCCTGGATCTCCGCGATCACGAGGTTGTCCTGACCTTCGATGACGGTCCTCTTGGAGCGAACACCCAGCTTGTGTTGGATACGCTGCAAAAGCACTGCGTCAAGGCTACGTTCTTCTCAGTGGGCCGCATGGCGCAGGCCAATCCGAAGCTCCTAAGAGAGATTGATAGCAGAGGCCACACCATCGGCTCGCACACATGGTCTCACCCGCGTGGGATGGACCAGATGCCCATTGACGACATCAAGCTGGAAGTCGAGAAGGGCTTTGCAGCAGTGAGCCAGGCGGTGGGAAAGCCAATCGCCCCGTTCTTCCGCTTTCCTGGCCTGCGCGATTCCTCTCCCGCACTGGCCTACTTCGCCAGCCGGAACATCAGCGTCTGGTCCGTCGACGTTATTTCCGGCGATACCGACCCAGGCGGGACGCCGGCGAAAATTCACAGCAATGTCATAAACCGGCTACGCCCGCTCGGAAAAGGGATCATTCTTTTCCACGACATCAAGAAACCTACTGCTGAAGCGCTCGACGGCATTCTGACGGAGCTTGAGAAAGACGGATACAAGTTCGTGCATGTCGTCTCGAATACGCGGTACCAGCCCGACCCCGAGCTGATCGCGCGCGCTGACGTCTTCCGCAATACACCACAGACTGCCACGATTACCGGCCGCTGGCTGGCATCGCCGAATGAGCACATCAAGGACGGCAGCGTGGATGTCATGCATACGGAGTGGGTCGACCTGGAAATCGCAAATAAGAAGCTGACAACCAAGGAAGAGAGCAGCAGCAGTCCGATCCGAGCTCAAAGCGCCGCGCAGCAAGGCACGGCTCTCAGTGCCAATGGCTGGACCGTGAGCGGGCAGGTTCGTTAGGAACGCTGATACGAATCGAAGTCGTCACCTGTTTGCATCTATTGGCTAGAAAAAGCGCTCCAGTTCTTTGAGTAACATTCAGCTGTCATGGCCGCACTTGATGCGGCCATCCATGAAAAACACGACGTTTTCAGAATTTGGCGTGGATTGGTGGGTCAAGCCCGGCCATGACAATGGGTTGGCCGGCGGTGTTTATAAACGTGCTGAACTTGTGAGCAGGCTAAATTCAGCACCCCGCGCAAGCTACTGCACCCCCGATCCTTGGTGTGTTGTAGGCTGTGGACGTGAAGGTGACGCCGCCTAGCAGATAAGTCCCGAAAGTAGGGGCGAATGTGTAGGAAGTCTGAGCGACGATGATCGTCTGATTCTGATTTATAAGGCCCGTGGGTAAAGCATATGCCGAACCTTTCGCGGCCGCACTCAAGGAACCAAAACCGTAGCTCCATTGTACAGTAGCGTTCTGGGCGTCCTGTATGACGCTGCTGATGCGTAGACCGAGCGGAGCGGAAGGGAACGGTGCAAGGATCGTTCCTCCAATGCTTGCAATATCCTGAAGATCGGAAGTCGCAACGCTTGAGACTTGAGCGACGAGATCGGCCCCAGTGCTCGCAACCTGAGAATTGCGGCGCTTGATGCTGAAAGCCTCACCAAATTCCGCGAGGCCCAAGAGGATGAGCACCAGAACAGGCAGCGCAATGGCTGTTTCCAACAGAATAGAACCGCGACGGTCCGGAAGAAATTCGCGCATGAAATCCGCCCTATGTCTGGGGAAATGGCTCGTTCTTGAAAACTGCGGAGGATTGAAGAAGACGGTTTCCATCTGCGAGGTTGCTCAACACGGCCAGCGTGGCGAAGCTGATCAAGGGCCACTCATAAAAGCTCGTTACAAGGACGACCTGGGATGGCGCCCCGGGATTGTACGGGAAGCTCGTTAGAAGATTTCCTTTGGCGTCGACGGCAGTAGGCGGCTTCACTGCAGCGAAATCCGGAAAGTTCTGCACGTTGAGCCGCAAATTGCTGTTGCAATTTGTAAGAAGAGCGACGTTGTTGCAGATCTGCCCAATGATGTAGGTCTGGCTGAAATTATTCATCTGAGCCTGACCCGTCCGGATCAGGCGCGAAGCGCTGAGAGTCGCATTGTCGAGCTCGTATGTGCCCCAGAATACAAAACCAACTTCCAATATTCCGAAAAGTAATGTCAACAGAGGCAGCGCAACGATTGCGAACTCCAAAATCGATACGCCACGCTTGTCACGCATACTCTTTATGAATCGGACCCTGAGTCTTCTGCGAGTTAGCTCCATAGTCTTTAACCCCTACTAGATTTCAATACTGCCGTTGGCCGGGCATTCGCTGGTAATGATGCTATTCCGGATAAATCCAAAATAATTGATTTCCGAACCTCGCAAGCGCTATGGTCCGTGAGCGGACGGAAGTCTATTCAATTCGGGGCAGGTTGCATAGGATCCAGGCCAATGTTCAAAAACATGTTGGGAAAGCTTTGCGCGTTCGAGCACGATAAAAGCGGAATTGTTCTCTACCTTGTTGCGTTTCTCCTAGTTCCTTTCATCACTCTGCTGGCCGTGGCTGTGGATATCGGCCAGTTCCTCGTCATGAAAGACCAGCTTTCGGCGGCTGTCAACTCGGCCGCCCTGAATATCGCGGCCAATCCAAGTCTGACGGCGGCACAGGCAAAAGCGCAAGCGCAAGCCTTCGTGAACGCGAATTTCTCGATGCAGAGCCAGGCAACCCTGTCATCGCTTACTGTCACCCAGTCGCCGCCCACGGTTAATGTCACGGCGTCGGCAGTGATGAACACATCCTTCATGCAGATCGCGGGCTACAAGACGCTCACCGCGACAGTCAACTCCCAGGCCACGGTAGGGCAGAACTACCTGGAACTGGTGCTCGTGCTCGACAACACAGGCTCAATGTCCCAGATGGCAGGGAGCACCACGAAAATCCAAGGCCTGATCACTGCCGCGACCGAGCTGACAAACACCCTCTTCGCGAGCGACCCGACGGGCACGTATGTGAAGATCGGCATTGTGCCATTCACTGCCGCGGTAAATGTTGGCACGGCCTACTCTACCGCCGCATGGATGGATACCACCGGTCTTGGAACCCTTACTACCGAAAATCTCAGCATCTCCGCCGGCAATGGGCTGCTTTGGCTATACAGCAAAGGCGAATTGAAAAACGTGTCTTGGAGCGGTTGCGTCCGTCAGCGGAATGAACCCTATGACCTTGAGGACGTATCGCCCGCGGCCACAACTCCCGACACTCTCTTCACTCCATATTTCGCGCCTGACGAACCGGACCAAGGCAGCTTTGCGAACAACTATCTGGCCGACGGTTCATGTTGGCTAGGGAGCTCCCAGACCCAGGAAAAGGCAGACCAAAAGTGCGTAGCGAAATATGTAAGCGGCACTGCGAATACGTCCGGCGGTGAAGGTCCAAATTTCTACTGCCCCATTAAGCAAATCTTGCGCCTGACCAACAACCAGCAAGCAGTGTTGAACGAAATCAATGGGATGACGCCCTCCGGCAACACGGTCATCCCAGCAGGCCTGATGTGGGGTTGGCACCTTCTGTCGCCGAATGGTCCTTTCGGGGATGGAGTCGCCTATTCAGATAGCACCAGGATCAAAGCCATTGTGCTTGTGACGGATGGTGATAACGACGTAAGCGGCGGCACAAACAGCTTCAACAAATCTGCTTACAACGCCTATGGCTACGGCAGCGGGCCTCACTTGAATAAGCTATCGGTTCCGCTGGGCGTATCGCTCGCGCAGCCGGAATATAATCTCGTGGAGAAAACGTTGCAGCTTTGCAGCAACCTCAAGGCTGTCCTAGATCAGGATGGCAATTCCCGCATAATTGTCTACACAATCGGGCTCGGCACTTCCATTTCCGCCACTGGCTTGAACCTTTTGCAGACATGCGCCAGCAACCCGTCCACGTTCTTTGCCAATCCAACATCGGACGAGCTTATCACAACGTTCCAGAACATTGCGATCGGGCTTAACAAGCTGCGGCTTTCGCAATGACAGTCGCTTCATTGTTCCGCGCATCGGGGCTCCTTCGCAAAAGCCAAACGGCTCAGCTCGTGATATGACTTGCAGCGCTGGCAGAGGCGGCCGCTGGGGCTAACACAAGCGGTATTCGAGATGGTTTCCGTGCAAGACTTTCAGCCGCTGAAGCCGGGGGAGCAGAAGCTTTTGGCTGATGCCTTAAGTGGCACGCAGTCCTCGCTCGGACTCGCGCGCCCCGAAGCGCCCGCGGAAGGCAATGAAGTCAGGGCTGATTTCTTTCGCTTTCTCGCGCTCGGCGGAGACCCGAATTCCCCGGTGCACGAAAGTGGCCTGCGCATTCAGGGCGCTTACATCGATGGGGCCGTTAACCTGACCGGAGTAAGGGCTGTAAGGCCACTTTGGATCCAGCAATGCACGATCAACGGAGATTTCAGCATCTCCGACGCGGAGACAAAGGTTATATGCCTCGATGGAAGTTCCGTCCATTCGATCCGGGGAGATGGCGTCAAGGTCGATGGAAGTCTCTTGCTCCGGCGCACCCAGATCGGAGATTCTCTCCAGCTTTTTAGTGCGGAAATCACCGGAAGCTTTTCATGCAGCGGATGCAGCATCGAAGGCAAGCGCTGGCGCTCTCAAAGGCTTGCCGCCGACCTCGCAACCATAACCGTCGGCGGAAATGTCGAGTTTCGCAGCGGCTTTACAGCCAATGGCCTGATCCTCCTCGACAATTCCGAAATCGGGGGCACTTTCGACTGCTCCGAAGGCAAGTTTTACGCTGGCTTTGACAAGGAACGCTATGTTCAGGCGCGCCGCTGGGATAACGCTGTCCGGGCCCTGAAGTGTCATCGCTTGCATCTCAAGGGAAGTCTCTATTTGAGGGACTGCGCATGCGAAGGTGAGCTTTCGTTTTCGGGAGCGCAAATTGGCGGCGATATTGACTGCCGCCACGGGCAGTTCCGGCATATTGGGAATGGCGATGCCACAGCGCTTCGCTTCACCCGTGCCGAAGCGGGTGGAAACATCTATTTTTCTGAAGGCTTCGATGCCGATGGAAAGGTGCAGCTCAACGGTGTGCGTGTGCGAGGCAATGTCGATTGCCGCGGCGGCACTTTTTCTGTCCCAAAGGACCTGAAGGCACATGACTTCGCCGCGCCGTCTTCGGCCATTTCGGAGGATGCCATATCCCTTGTGAATGCCAGGATCGACGGCGCTCTCATTCTGGCGCCGATCGCGCGCAAGGAAGAGCCCGCGGCAGCCATCGACGGGTCTCTCGATCTCAAAAATGCGCATATTCGCGTTGTCGTAGACAATCCCAATTCCTGGCCGAAGCACGCGCCGAAACATGGCCTTCGCAATGTCATTCACCTGGATGGGTTCACCTATGAGCGCTTTGCCGGAGACGCACCGGTCGATGCTACAATCCGCAGAGGCTGGCTGAAACGCCAGCCCCACGAACACGTGGGCCGTGATTTCAGGCCCCAGCCGTTTGAGCAGCTAATCAAGGTTCTCAGGGAAATGGGGCACCCTGAGGAGGCGCGGCAACTCGCGATTGAGCGGCAAGGGTTTCTCATCCGCCGGCGCTTGGCTAGATGGCGATCTGGCGTGCGGGGCGCGCTCGACGCCTTCGGGGCACTGATATGGGCCTTTGTGGCAGGGCTCCTTATCGGCCATGGCTACAGGCCATTGCGAGTTCTTTTCATCATGGTGGGCGTAGGCTTTGCTTGCGGTTATTATTTCAAGCTCGCGGCGGAACAGGGCGTGTTCGCGCCTCGCAACTCGCAGGTTTTTCTCAATGAAGGATACAAGGATTGCAGGCCGGAGGCAGGCGGCAATTGGACGGCTTGCACGAAGCTGGTAGGTGCCAAGTTCGCCGAATACCCAGAGTTCAATCCCTGGGTCTACTCCTTCAACGTTCTCCTTCCCGTCGTCGATTTGCAGCAGGAAAAAAGCTGGGTGCCGATGCAGAAGGAAGTCCGGCTTGATTTAGCGGCAGGACGCGGCGTCACCGTTCCGCCCTGGGGCACCAATGGGCTCGTTCTCGCGGAGCTTGTGTTCGGCTGGATCGCAAGCTTGCTCGCAGTCGCCGCCTTTTCGGGACTTGTAAAAACTGACTAAGGCTACTCGGCAGCAGCAGGGTAAGCGGCACTGTCATAGTTGAGTATCGGCGCGAGCCAGCGCTCGGCCTCTTCCAGTGGCCAGTCTTTGCGCTTCGCATAGTCCTCGGCCTGGTCGCGCGCAATCTTCCCCACGCCGAAATAGTGGCTCCGTGGATGCGAAAAATAGAGTCCGCAAACAGAGGCGGGGGGCGTCATGGCGAAGCTTTCCGTTAGCTCAATGCCAGTCGCTGCTTCTGCATCCAAAAGCCTGAATAAGGTAGCTTTCTCCGTGTGGTCGGGTTGCGCCGGATAGCCTGATGCCGGACGTATTCCCTGATATTTCTCCGCAATAAGCTCCGCAGGGGACAGTGCCTCATTTTTGGCGTAACCCCAGAATTCGCGGCGAACGCGTGCGTGCATGTGTTCGGCAAAGGCCTCCGCAAGCCGGTCGGCGAGAGCCTTTATCAGGATTTTCGAGTAGTCGTCATTTGCGCGAGAGAACCGCTCCGCGAGAGCGTCTTCGCCAATTCCGGCTGTGACAGCGAAGCCTCCAACATAATCCGGCACCCCGCTTTCCTTAGGCGCCACGAAATCCGCAAGTGCCGTGCTAGCACGGCCACCTTCTCGGGCGATTTGCTGGCGCAGCGTATAAAGCGTGGCAATCGCCCGCTCTCTTTTCTCGTCTCCGTAAAGCTGAATATCGTCGCCTACCGTATTCGCAGGCCAAAATCCAATAACGCCATTGGCGGTCAGCCATTTGCCTTCGACAATCTGGCTCAACATCGCCTTTGCATCGGCAAAGAGCGCGGATGCCGCGTTGCCGTAACGCTTGTCGGTAAGAATGCCCGGGAACGTTCCCTTCATTTCCCAGGCCGAGAAAAATGGCGTCCAATCAATGTATGGAATAAGCGTGGCCAGGCCGTAATCTCGAAAAGCGCGGGTGCCGAAGAATCCAGGCTTTGGCGGCTGATAAGCTTTCCAGTCGAGCTTCAGTGCGTTTCTGCGCGCGGCCTGCAAGGTCATGCGATCTTTCGCCGAGCGGCTTTTTTCGTGCGCAGCCGCCACTGCAACGTAAGTTTCCTTGATTTTCTCCACGTAGGAATCGCGTGCTTCGCCGAGAAGGTTCGAGACCACACCAACGGCGCGGCTTGCATCGGCGACGTAAATGGCTTGGTTGCGCTTGTAAGCGGGGCTGATCTTTACAGCGGTATGGACCTGACTTGTTGTTGCGCCGCCGATCAACAGGGGAATGGAAAAGCCCTGGCGCTCCATCTCAGAGGCCACGAACACCATTTCGTCGAGGCTTGGAGTGATCAGCCCCGATAGGCCGATGATGTTGGCCTTAACCTCTTGCGCCTTGTCCAGAATGACCTGAGAGGGCACCATCACGCCAAGGTCGATCACTTCGTAATTATTGCATTGAAGAACGACGCCAACGATGTTCTTGCCGATATCATGCACGTCGCCCTTCACGGTGGCCATCACGATACGGCCCGCGGTTGGCATCTTTTCGAGCCCGCTCTCCCGGCGCTCCGCCTCCATGAAGGGCATGAGATGAGCTACGGACTTTTTCATCACCCGCGCTGATTTCACCACCTGCGGCAAAAACATCTTGCCCGCGCCGAAGAGGTCGCCGACGACATTCATCCCGTCCATCAACGGACCTTCGATCACATGGAGGGGGCGCGCTGCTTGAAGCCGTGCCTCTTCGGTATCGGCTTCGATATAATCAGCAATCCCATGGACAAGCGCGTGCTTCAGGCGCTCGCCCACCGGCCGGCTGCGCCAGGAAAGATCGGGGGCCTGCTTCTTTGCGCCGCCGCCTTTGAAACGATCCGCTGCTTCAAGAAGCCGGTCGGTCCCATCGGCGCGGCGATTGAGGATGACGTCTTCGCATAGGTCCCGGAGGTCGGGGTCGAGATCGTCGTATACGCCAAGCTGACCGGCATTCACGATCCCCATGTCCATGCCGGCCTGAATTGCATGATAGAGAAAGACCGTATGCATTGCCTGCCGCACCGGCTCATTGCCGCGGAATGCGAAGGAAAGGTTCGAGACGCCACCGGATACATGCACATAAGGCAGCTCAGCCCGGATTCGGCGGGTGGCCTCAATAAAAGCGACAGCGTAGTTGTTGTGCTCTTCGATCCCGGTGGCGACAGCGAAAATGTTCGGGTCAAAAACGATGTCCTCGGGCAGAAAGCCGGCCTTCCCGGTTAAGAGCCCATAAGCGCGCTTGCAGATGGCGAATTTCCTTTCCGCCGTCTCAGCCTGCCCGCTTTCGTCGAAGGCCATAACCACGGCGGCCGCGCCGTAGCGCTGAATGCGTTTTGCATGATCCAGGAAGACCGCCTCACCCTCCTTGAGGCTGATCGAATTGACGATGGCCTTGCCTTGCACGCATTTGAGGCCGGCCTCGATCACCGCCCACTTTGAGGAATCAATCATGATAGGAATGCGGGAAATATCGGGCTCGCCGGCGATGAGATGCAAGAAGGTGGTCATCGCGTTCACGGAATCGAGGAGGCCCTCGTCCATATTCACATCGAGGACATTGGCGCCGCTCTCAACCTGCTCCCGAGCCACAGCTAGCGCAGCATCATAATCGCCAGCTTCGATAAGCTTGCGGAATTTGGCGGAGCCCGTGACATTGGTGCGCTCGCCCACGACAATGAATTGCTGGCCTGTGCCGATCATGGCAAATAATCTCTTGTCCCTCGGCGATGACCTTGGTGACCATCGCTCGAAGTTTCAAGTTTAATCGAACAGGCTAAAGTCACCTGCTGTGAATCGGTAAAAAGCGATTGGATCTAAAGTGACGCCCTACTCCGCCGCACTCGCAGCCGCTTGCTGAATCAGAAGCTCATCATACTCGGCCGAGATATCCTTGTTGGTGTAGTCCTTAAGGAGCGCAGCCGAGATTAGACTTATGATGGAGCAGGCAAGGATATAGGCTGCGATCGCGTAGCCGGATTTGAAGCTCGCAAACAAGGCCGTAGCGATCAGCGGCGCCGATCCTCCAGCAATAACCGAGGCGAGCTGGTAACCGAGCGAGGCCCCGCTGTAACGCAGCCGCCCAGTAAAGGATTCAGCGATCAGCGCAGCTTGTGGCCCGTACATCATGTCATGGGGAATGAGGGACAGCACGATCGCAAGAAAGATCCACCCTGGAACGGCTGTGTTCAGCATGAAGAAGTAGAGAAAGCCGAAGGCGCCTGTTGTTGCCGCACCGAGCAGATACATTTTGCGCCGCCCGATCCGGTCAGAAAGATGTCCTGAGAAGGGGATCGTGAAGAACGAAACCACCGATGCGGTCAAAACCGCAACAAGGATAAGATCGCGGGATGTCCCGAGAACTGTCGTGCCGTATGTGAAGACAAATGCTGTGAATATGTAGAAGGGAGCCTGTTCCGCCATTCTGACCAGTGCGGTCAGGATAATCTCCTTCGGCTGGCGCTTGATGACCTCGAGCGAAGGCGCTTGTTCCAGCTTATTTTGCGCGGCGAGGCGCCTGAATGTGGGCGTCTCCAAGATCCCGAGCCGGATCCACAGTCCAATCCCGACGAGGATGATGCTGAGCAGGAAAGGCACACGCCATCCCCAAGTCAGAAACTGATCGCCGGAAATTTCGCTAAACGCCAGCACCGCCAGGTTTGCCAGAAACAACCCGGCAGGCACTCCGAATTGCGGCCATGATGCGATCAATCCGCGGCTCCCGTTGGAGCGGGCCCACTCCATCGAAAGAAGGACGGAGCCGCCCCACTCTCCGCCGACACCGACACCCTGCACAAAGCGAAGGACGGTGAGAATAACGGCGCCCCAAATGCCGATTTGCGCGTAAGTTGGAACGAAAGCGACGAGGAAAGTCGCGATCCCCATCAGCATCAGCGTGGCGATGAGGGCGGCTTTACGCCCTATCTTATTGCCATAATGGCCGAAAATCGCGGCACCCACAGGCCGCGCGGCGAACCCGACCGCGTAAACGCCAAAGGCTTCGAGAGTCCCGACCAGAGGGTCCGCATTCGGGAAATAAAGCTTCGCAAACGCCAAGCCCGTGACAGTACTGTACAGGAAGAAGTCGTACCACTCGATAGTGGTGCCAATGGTGCTTGCTATAACTGCCCGAGTGAGCTGTCTTCTGTGTTCAACTTCACTCAAGACATCCAATTCAGCGTAGGTGGCGCTCATGTTTTTTCCTCCCTTATTTTTTTTCTATCGGTTCACCCCCGATCGCCGCTAAAGCTGAAAATAAACCCACGAAAACTTGTTCAGTTTCCGTTTCTGGAAAAATTAGCGCCCCTGCAGACATTGCGGCTCGGAGCACTCGTCGCGGTTTTTTCGTTGAAGTTCGTTCGGTTCTGGCGCTCACGACCGTAGGATAGGACGCCGTATGACATCGCGATTTGGCATTGAAGCGTTCCGGGCAGTCTTGGTTGTTGATTAGGCAGGGAGTTCTCCAGAAAGATATTGCTCGATCGCAGGTGCTGAAGCAGTATAATGCATATAACCAGGAGCAGCAGCCGTGGACGAGATTGTTACATTCGGCGGACACGTAACTGCAACCCGCCATGGCGAGCCTATCGGCGATGCTAAAATTGAACGCCTCCTCATTCTTGTTGGGGAGCGCGTTCGGAGCGCGCGGGCTCGCGTGGGAATATCGCGGCGGGAGCTTGCCGAGAAATCGGGTGTGTCGCAGCGTTACCTCGCGCAGCTGGAGGCTGGCCAGGGCAATATTTCCATAGGCTTGCTGTTGCGGATCGCCGACGCCCTCGATTTCCGCATCGAATGGCTCGTGGCTCAAGACGATCCCTGGACTTCCGAAATCGTGAAGATGGCTTCACTCCTAAGGAGCGCAACCCAGGCGCAGCGCGACCGCGTCCGTGACATTCTGATGCCCGAAAATCCCAGGGTCCGCCGCGCGAGCCGCGTCGCCTTCATCGGACTGCGAGGCGCGGGAAAGTCTACGCTTGGCAGATTGGCCGCTGCTGAACTGGGGCTCGCCTTCAAAGAGCTCAACGATGACATCGAGGAGGCCAGCGGCATGCCGGCCGGCGAGGTCATGGCGCTTTACGGTCCGGAGGGTTACCGCCATTTGGAACGCCAGGCGGTGGAGAGGATCGTGGCTTTGCACGATAGAGTTCTGTTGGCCGTCGCTGGCGGGATCGTGTCGCAGCCGGACACCTTCAACTATCTTCTAAGTAATTTCCATACGGTGTGGCTGAGTGCCAAGCCCGAGGAGCACATGGCCCGTGTGCGAGGTCAAGGCGATGTGCGGCCGATGACCGGAAACCCGGATGCGATGAATGAACTGCGCAATATCCTTAAGAGCCGCGAGGCGCTTTATGCTCAGGCCGAGGCTCACGTCGACACCTCAAAATCCACACTCGAGGATAGCCTAAAGGCGGTTTTGGAGGTTATCCAGAAACATCGCTTCATCACCGGCTCTTACACCTCGGGAGGCTAGAGGCTATCCAACCAAACGGGCAATGCCCCGCGGCCATGGTAGCGTTTAAAGTTTGGAGCGCGGCCTCATGAGCTGCAGCACCACTACCCTCCAGCACCGCAATAGCGGTGTGCGCTCCCCTAACCAGCCACCGCGAGCGCAGCCTTCATCCGAAGCAGTTGCAGGCGAGCTCCGATCTCCTTGCGGATTTCATGCTCGATGCGCTCCCGGCGTGCTTTCAAGAACTGCGCCATGCTGAGCTCCTTCTCTTCAAACAATCGCTTCTCGCCGGGCTGCGAGATTGTGGATGGAATTTCAGGACGAGACGACACAACTGGCGGATGTGCGCATAAGGGGCTGAGCCCATGCCTCCAAAAGAAACCGAGATGGGTGTCATAGGCATGGCGGAAGCGCCAAAGGCTTTTAAGGACTCTTTCGGCACCTTCTCTGGAATAGAGCCTCCCTGTCGCTCCGGAGCTTGACCAGGCTGAGACGTGGAGGGATTCCCCAAAATCGAAACTGAATAGGGCTGGACGCAATGGCTTCCTGTTTCGGTTTTCCAAGTTTACCGCGTTCCACGGAAGTGGAAAGTTCATCATCGAATTGACGAAAAGTCTGAAGCGATCCGATAGAACGGCATCATCTTCGAGGATCACCGCAGCCGGCGCGTCACTTTCGAGAAATGCTTCAAGCGCCAGCATGTGGCTTAGAACGCAGGCGACTTCGTTTGGTTTGAGGTCTGGGGCTTGCTTCAGGCGGCCACATCTATCGTAGCCCGGAGCCTTGTCGAGGGTTAGTTCTCTTCCATCAATGGCTTGGACGAATGTGACGTTAACACCGGCTTTCCGCGATTCGGCTTCCATAATGGCCCGCCGGTCCGGGGACCTTTGCAGGTTTATGCATAAGATCAAAGCCTCACCCATAGCACTCTCAAACAACAGATAGTCACATGCCTTTGGTCGAGGATGAACTGCGGATGAGGCCGGGATTATATCCGGACACAGGGGCTTGGATAGTTCCACGCCCCTGTTAAGCGTCGAACTTTAGCGCAATTCAAGCTCCCCGGCACCGGCGCCGGCCGCGAACCCTCTCTCGCTCTTCAGGCTGAGAGGCTGCAGTGAAATAGTCCCAGCATTCCCCCCAACGAGGACGTTGGCACCTCCGCCAACACCGATGGCTACGTCAGCCGATGCGCCAACATAGTTGCCGGCAAGGGCGTGGTGCCTTACAGCGCTAGGCGCAAAGACAGCCCACGTGATGACTGCGTCGCCCGTATACCCCACATCCAAACCAATGCGCTTCAGCCGTCCAACGTAATGCTCGCGGCGGCCGGTGTCGCTCATGAATACGCAGCGGGCTCCGTGTGATGACCCCACGATATAGCCCGAGCCCCTTTCCACATGGCAGCGGAGCATGCCGGCGCGCGTTGCTGCGCCGGCGGTTGTCGTTAGGGCTGCCGCAAGAACAAGCGCGCCCATTGTCAAGAAAGCTTTCATTCCAGTCTCCCTTCCTTGCCCTACGCCACAAAACGCGAGCTTCGCGGCGAAGTTTCGGCAAAGCTCAATTCCCTTCGATCGATGCAATTCTACAACGAAGATGGTGAGCTAGTTGATTCGCAAGCTTCACTCCAAGGATGACTTTGTCGCAGGTTTCAACCCGGCGTGCCGGCCATCGGGGATTGCGGCCGCGACAAATAGGCCTCCTGGATCAACCGCGCGACCCGATCCATCTCATTCAAGGGGTCATATTCCCATCTCTCGATCTCGCCTCGAAACAGGCGAATACGGCCGCTTTTTTCGAGGCTGCGGTGAAAGCGCGAGAACTTGTCGCGCTCACTCGCGCTTCGCCGACCCTGCGAGGGAAGCATGGCGACATGAACCGGCTTGCCGGTGCTGGAGGCTTCGGAAATCATGTTCACAGAGTCACAAGTGACAATGAACGCGTCGGCATGCGCCAGCATGCCAAAATAGGGATTATCACCGGAGCCATCGGATATAAAGGCGGCGCAACCAGAAAGTGCGCTGCGCAGAGCCTCGATGTTGCTTTCCCCTGTCCGGCGGGAGCCGGTTATGAGCAGTCCGTAGCCCTTTTCTGACAGGGCCTTGAGCTGAGTAGCGAGCTCCATGATCTCGGTTAGCCCGAATTTATAACGCGAGTTGCTGCCTCCTAGCAGGACCGAAATTCGCGGGCGGGGCACATCTGCAAATGCGGCCGACCATCGGGGGGCTTCTGCCGCCAATATCTCTGGGGTGATCCGGTGAAGTGCGCCTTCCATCACGATGACGTTCGATCCAGTCAGGCCGTCATGGGCCGGAACGACGATGCGATCGAACCGATGACGGAATGAGACCGGATCTTGCAGCTGCACGGTGAATGTGCGCCCACGGCTTTGACCCTTGACAAGAAGGGATGGGACGATGCTAGGGCGCCCGGTCGCGATCAGGATATCTGGCCAAGGTGCCTCTACGGGATCACCCCTATCGCTGATCGCAAAGCGTTTGAAGGCGGTGATGTGGGGGCTTAAGATGCGCCACGGCTTTTTCAGGATGACGCGCTTCACCAGGGGCCCCAGCCCCATGGCCTCTGCGAGACCGACCGCTTGATTCTCCATCCCAGGGCGGCCGTCAGTCAGGCACCAGCACGATGGCAGCGGGTGCGGCCAGGAAATACCGGCGCTCAAGACGTTAGGGCCAATTTCGGTCATCTTTAGGTCTTCTCTCAAGGCGCACGCAGGCTGGCAAGGCCTGCCTGCAATGGAAAGCCCCCGTCTCCGGCGGAGCATGATTTGCCATTGAATGCGGTTCTTGTCTCGGCTATCGAGTTTCAACTTTTTGGTAAAGCTTCTGCTGGCGGCAAAAGAAAGGCTAAATGTTTCGACGTTTAGGGAGGGGAATGGTTTTAGCCAGCGGCAGGCCCAGCACTTTTGTTCTTACGCCGGGCAAAGACGAAAAAGACATCGATGCCGGCCTACTGTTAGGGATCGCCGCAGTCGGTGTCCTGATAATTCTGCGCACCGTCCTCGCAGCGTCGACAGACTTGGCCGAGGACGAAGCCTACTATTGGCTTTGGTCAACGCATCTGGCTGCGGGGTACTACGATCATCCGCCGATGATCGCCTATTGGATCAGAGCCGGCACAGCCATTTTCGGTGATACCTCCATTGGTGTGCGCTTCGTTGGTCTTTTGAGCGCGATCGCAGGGAGTTATCTGCTTTACCTCGCGAGCTTCAGCCTGTTTCGCGACCGGTATGCCGCCCTGCTCGCCGTAATATGGATGAACGCCACTATTTTCTGCAACGCAGCAGCGATCGTAGCAACGCCTGATACGCCGCTTGCGTTTTTCACGACCCTTGCGTTCTTTACGTTTGCGAAGCTCATCGAAACCGGAAAAGGCGCATGGTGGTTCGCTGCCGGCGCGTCCGTCAGTCTTGCTTTTGATAGCAAATATACCGCAGTCCTTCTGTTGCCCGGGCTTCTGCTGTGGGTTTTAGGTTGCGCAGAAGGACGCCGCTGGTTGAGGCGCCCCCAGCCCTATCTCGGCGCGATCGTCGCCATAGCCGTTATCTCGCCCGTCGTTTATTGGAACTACACCCACGATTGGGTCTCTTTTGCCAAGCAGGCAGAACACGGCATCAAGGATAAACCTGCAAATGCGATCCTTAGCATTGCGGAGCTCTTGGGCAGCCAAGCGGGCCTTGCAACCCCCCTCATCTTCGCCTTCTGTCTCTTTGGCAGCTTTTTTTCCGTGATTCGCGGATTTAAACGGGGAGATGGACGCTGGCTTTTGCCGGGCTCGATGGCTGTGCCCGTATTCGCATTCTTTTTCATCCATGCGGCAAGCCAGAAGATCCAGGCGAACTGGCCAGGATTCATCTATCCGATGGCAATTGTGGCGGCGGTGAATGCGTTTTGCGCCCTTGCGAAAGAAAAGCAACTTCCCCGGTGGGTTCGCCGGAGTTTCAGTCTCGCACCATGGGTCGGAATGGCATTTACGCTAACGGCATTTGCGCAACTCGGCCTACATGCCTTACCGATTGAGGCAAAGAAGGATCCAACTTCGCGCTTGACAGGGTGGGCCAAACTTGGCGCGGATGTGGAGCACGTGCGGGAGGACTACGGAGCAAGTGCGATCTTGACCGACCGTTACGCCACGACGGGGGAACTCGCATTCTACGCTTCAAAAAGCGCCCCAGTTATTCAAATCAATGAACGCGTTCGCTACGGCAATCTGCCCGCCCCCAGCGATCGAGATATCGCAAACGGACCTGTGCTTTTCATTACACGCAAAGGCGGGAGTACGGCGAGCGTATCTTCGTTCTTCGACAATGTTCGCACGGTTACGACGATTGAGCGTGCGGGTGGATTTCGTGCGCGGGATGCCTATGATGTGCATCTTCTGACGGGGTATCGTGGCGGTCTGTTTGGGCACCTAGAAAAGCCGTCTTGCGGGGCCGGCTCAAACCAGGGTGAGGCATGCAATTAGAGACAGAGAGCCTCCGGCGGGCTCAACGGCAGGATTTGGCGCCGAGAAAAGGGCCGGACCTCACGGTCATAGCGCCCACCTTCAATGAGCGAGCGAATGTCGAACCTCTGATTGCGAAGCTTGCCTCTGCGTTGAACGGCATAGATTGGGAAGTAATCTTCGTCGATGATGATTTGCCGGATGGGACCGCAAAGCATGTACGCGAACGCGCCCGGCTCGATGCCCGCGTGAGATGCCTTCAGCGTATCGGGCGGCGCGGTTTGACATCCGCTTGCGCCGAAGCCGCTCTTTCCTCCTCCGCGTGCTACATCGCAATCATCGATGCCGATCTCCAACACGATGAAACCCTTCTGCCGCGCATGCTGGAAGTGCTTCAAACCGAAGACGCTGACATCGTCATCGGCAGCCGCTATACGGAGCGCAAGCTCTCCGAGGGATTTTCCGCAGCACGCAAGGGCATGAGTTTCATCGCTACGAGATTAGCCCAGATCATCCTCCGCGCCAGATTGACCGATCCGGTGAGCGGTTTTTTCATGGCAAAGCGTGAGGTCTTCGAGGGAGCAGTCCGGAACTTGTCCGGGATCGGCAACAAGATGCTTGTCGACATTTTCGCTTCCTCGAGCCGCCCTTTGCAATTTCGCGAGCTGCCCTATCAATTCCGCCCGAGGCTGCATGGCGAGAGCAAGCTCGATACGCTCACCGTATGGGAATATCTCGTTCTTCTCGCGGATAAGCTATTCGGTAAGCTCATCCCAGTCCGTCTGATCCTTTTCAGCCTCGTCGGAGTCACGGGGATTTTCGTACATCTGGCCGTGTTTTGGACCAGTCTCCTGACAGGCGCGGCTTCCAGCTTCTCGCCCGACCAGGCACTTCAATTCAAGGTTGCGCAGGCTGCTGCAACAGTGGTCGCGGCGACATCGAATTTCTTCTTGAACAACCTTCTGACCTACCGCGACAAGCGCCTCCGGGGTTGGGCAATCTTGCGCGGACTTTTGTCCTTTCTCGCGATATGCAGCGTTGGCGCAATTGTCAGCGTGTCTTTCGCAGGGCAAGTGCTATCCTGGTTCCCCGATGGGCTGCGCGCGAGCAAATATGTGCTGACTTTCGCCTCGCTGAGCGGTGTGGCGGTCAGCACAATATTGAACTTCTCCGCAACGGCAATCTTCACCTGGCGAAAGAAGTAGCTTAGCGGGCGGGCTTCACAGCGAAGCTTATCTAGCGGGCAAGCTCTCTGAGGCCAAGCCGGATCAGATCCTCCGTGCGGGGCGCCTCGCCGGCTTTCTGCATCGCGGCCGCAATGGCCGCATTCGCCTGGGGTTGCGCATAGCCAAGATTGACAAGAGCTGAGACTGCTTCCGCGCTGGGCAAGGCGGGGCTGGCCGGCAGTGTTGCGCCATTCATGGCAGCAGTGGCGGTTGTAAGGGTGGCGGACGCATGGGCAAGCGGCGGCGCTTTATCCTTAAGCTCGTTCACAATGCGCAGGGCGACCTTCGGGCCGACCCCTGGGGCGCGCGTCACGGTGGCCTTATCCTGCAATGCAATGGCGTTCGCGAGCTGCGGCACATCGAGCGTACTCAAAATAGAGAGCGCAACCTTGGCGCCTACCCCTTGCACGCTTTGGAGAAGCCGGAACCACCCGCGCTCGGCCTCGCTAAGAAAGCCGAAAAGCCGGATCGCATCCTCGCGCACATGCGTTTCGATAAAGAGTGTCGCCGGGTCTCCAGGCTGCGGAAGGGCTGCGAGTGTCCGCGATGAACAGGCTACTTCATAGCCGACACCAGAGACGTCTATTATCACGTAATCGGCTCCGGCCGAATCGACGGCTCCACGCAATTTCCCAATCATGCAGGCATTCTAGCGTGAGTCCGGCCGGTCACGCTCCCTGCCGTGGGGCTTTTACACAAGAGCCGCGAGCGCCCTATGGCGCCGATGATGGGCATGGGTGATCGCAACTGCCAGCGCATCCGCAGCGTCGTCCGTCTCCGGTTGGGCCTTTGGCAGAAGGTGACGAATCATGGCGCGGATCTGGGCCTTTTCGGCGTGGCCTGTACCGGTAACGGTCTTCTTTACCGAATTTGGAGCGTATTCAGCGACAGTCAGGCCCAGCCGGGCCGGCACCAACAGGGCAACGCCACGTGCCTGTCCAAGCTTGAGGGCGGAACGGGCATTCCCATTTACGAAGGTCTCTTCAAGGGCTGCTTCCGCCGGGAGCCATGCTTTCAATACGCTCTCAAGCCCTTCGAAAATCGACGTAAGCCTATCGCCCATCGGCTCACTAGACCCGGTCATGATTGTGCCGCACGCAACAAAAACAAGCCGCGCCCCGTCCCAATCGATCACGCCCCATCCAAGCCTGCATAGTCCCGGGTCCAGCCCCAAGATGCGCGTGCAGGAGTTTCGCATGAATGCCGCCTAGCCGCCCGAATCATCGGCACAGAGTTTCTGCGCCGGCGCTTACCGTCAAGCCCTTGTGTGCGTAAGAGCTGTCCATGTGGCACGCCCTCCATGAGCCAGAAGCGCAGCTTCGTCAGCTCAAAACCGGATTTGCACTTTGCCTTTCCCATGTGAGCGGGTGTATCCAGTCAGGTCTTCCAAGGAGCTATGATGAAGACCGACCTTCCACGCCCGATCTATCTCAAGGATTATGCACCGCCACCGTTTTTGATTTCGAACACTGAACTCGACGTCACCCTGCATGCCGAGCGAACCCGCGTTCGCTCAAAGCTTTCGATCCGCCCTAATCCAGACGCTAAGGGAAAATCCCGCGTTCTGAAGCTCGATGGGGAGATGCTGGAACTCGCGCGTGTCGCTATCAACGGCAGAGAGCTGAGTGCTTCTCAGTACAAGATCACGGGTAAAGACCTGACGATCGAGGCAGTGCCCGGGGCAGCTTTCACGCTTGAGATCGAAAATTTCTGTAACCCGGAGGCGAACAAGGCGCTAACGGGTCTATACCGCTCGCAAGGCATCTACTGTACCCAATGCGAAGCGGAAGGCTTCCGCCGCATTACCTATTACCTGGACAGGCCGGATGTGCTTGCGAAATTCCGAGTGCGCATCGAAGGGGATAAGAAGGAAGCCCCGGTCCTTCTCTCGAATGGCAACCTGATCGATAGCGGCGAGGCAGGGAACGGCAAGCACTTTGCGCTTTGGGAGGACCCTTTCCCGAAGCCGTCCTATCTCTTTGCGCTCGTAGCCGGCAAGCTCGGTATGGTGCGGGACAGCTTTTTCACGCGGTCTCAGAGGAAGGTTGATCTGCGGATCTATGTGGAGCCCGGCAAGGAAGATCGGTGCGCTTGGGCGATGGCGTCACTGAAACGGGCAATGGAGTGGGACGAAACCCGGTTCGGCCTCGAATATGACCTCAACACCTTCATGATTGTCGCCGTCTCCGACTTCAATATGGGCGCGATGGAGAACAAGGGGCTGAATATTTTCAATGATGCCCTCATTCTGGCGCGGCCCGATACGGCGACCGACGGTGACTATGAGCGCATCGAAAGCGTCATAGCGCATGAATATTTCCACAACTGGACGGGTGATCGCGTAACGTGCCGCGACTGGTTTCAGCTTTGCCTGAAGGAGGGGCTTACCGTTTTCCGCGATCAGTTATTCACGGCCGATATCCGCTCTGCTGTCGTGAAGAGGATAGAGGATGTCCGCATCTTAAAAAGCGGCCAATTTCCCGAGGATTCGGGCCCCCTTGCCCATCCAGTGCGCCCATCTTCTTTTATAGAAATAAATAACTTCTACACCATGACGGTCTACAACAAGGGCGCTGAACTTTGCCGGATGATGCAGACGGTGCTTGGAAAGGAAGGCTTCCGGCGCGGGCTCGATCTTTATTTCCAGCGTCATGACGGGCAAGCCGTCACCGTCGAGAATTTCGTTTCCGCCCTGGGCGATGCAAACAACACGGACCTGTCAAACTTCATGCTCTGGTATAATCAAGCGGGAACACCCCAGCTTGATGCCCGGCTCACATATTCGCCCGCGGCGAAAGCAGCCCGTCTCACTCTCAGCCAGTCCTATCCGAACGCTCCAGCAGGCGATAAACGCAAAGCCGTTCCGATTCCCGTTAAGCTTGGGCTCCTGAATCCAGACGGGAATGATCTCCCTCTTAATGTCGACGGGAAGACATTGGATGACGGCGTCATCATGCTTCGCAAGAAGAAGCAGACCTTCACCTTCAAGGATGTCCCAGAGCGACCGGTAGCATCGCTATTGCGCGGATTTTCCGCCCCGGTTTGTTTGAAGGCCAGCGCCGCTGACCGCGATATGCTCACGCTCATTCGCTCTGACAGCGATCTTTTCAATCGCTGGCAGACGGCTCAAGCCTTCGCGTTGAAGCATACAATTGGATTGGCCGAGGCGGTGGCCTCCGCTCAGGTCCCACGGGTCAATTCGCGCTTCGTCCAAGCCGTAGGCGCGGTCGCAAATGATGACAGCCTCGAGCATGCCTACCGCGCTGCGTTCCTCAATATGCCATCCGAATCAGATGTTGCGCACGCCATCGGTAAGGACGTCAATCCCGAATCCGTTCATGCCTGCCGGCAGATCCTCCGCTCGGCTCTTGGGCGAAACCTACGCGATATCCTCGAAGGGGTTTACCAGCGGAGCACACCCGCCGAACCCTATAGCCCGGACCCGGGCAGCGCTGGGCGGCGCGCTCTTCGGCAGGCGGCGCTAAGCCTACTCACGGCAGGAGGAAGCCACTTCGCTACGAAGAGGGTCCAGGAGCAGGCTCGGAATGCAACGAACATGACGGAAGCGATTGGGGCGCTGTCAATCTTATCCATCCATGGCGGAGAAGCTTTCGAAGAGGCGCTTGCCCGCTTTCTGCACCGCTGGAAGGAGGAACCTCTCGTGATGAACAAGTGGTTCTCGATACAGGCCCTCTCGCCTGCCAAAGACACCCTCAAAAGATTGCGGGATCTTGCGGTTAACCCGCTATTTTCCCTCAAGAATCCGAATCGTGTGCGGGCTCTCTACGGGAACTTCGCGCACGGCAATCAGCTTCGGTTCAACGATGCGAGTGGCGCCGGTTACGAGCTGGTGACTGACGCAGTTATCGAAATCGACGCTTTCAACCCGCAAATCGCCTCGCGCCTCCTTAGTGCCTTTGAGAGCTGGCGCATCTTCGAGCCTGGGCGCCGCGGACTCGCGGGAAAAGCGTTGGAGCGTATCTTGGAAAAGAAATCCTTGTCGGCGGATGTGTTCGAAATCGCGTCAAAGATTGCTGGCAAGGAAGCAGATCAGCCGGCGGCATAGACACGCCTTCTGAGGGATAACCTCAATCGAAACCTTTGCCAAGCCTGCGGCGCCTCTGATTGCCGCAAGGCTTTATTAACTAAAGCCCGGCAGAATTGGCCGTTACGGAAAGGTTAAGGCCCGCGGCAAAACTATGCCTTCAAATGCCATCCACCATAGCTTCCGATCTCTGCGCTGGCGTTGGGCAGCGGCTCCGAAGTTCGAACTTACCCTGGCGACGGCAACAGCGCGGCTCGCCAATAGCGCCACCCATATCGTGACTGGGCTTGGACTGCTATCGCTTGTTTTTCTTGGTTTGAATGCTGGCGGGCTCATAAGCCTCAGTCCTAGCAGTAACGCCGTCTGTCTACTTCTTGCGTCTGTCGCTTTGGCAGCCGCATTCGCAGACCGTTTCAGGATGTTGTCCGCGGCCAAGGCTCCGGCTAAGTCTCTGGATATTCATTTGAACGCGGTAGCGGGCGCTGGAGGCGCAGTACTGACTTGGGACTTGACCGCAGGTCAATTGACTTGGACGGGGGACGCGGACGGCCTTTTCGAAGATGATAGGCCTCCTGACAGTTTTGGGGAGCTGAGGCCTCACCTCCATCCGGAAGATCGTCTTTATGACATGGTGTCCGAGGCCCTGAAGAATTCGCGCCGCTGCGTTTGCTGGTCCGTCCGGATCAAGGACAGCGAAGGCAGCTGGCAGCCTTATCAGCTTCGCGGCGAAATCAGCGTAGCCGAGAAAGGGTCTCCCGCTATTTTTTGCGGGCTTCTGCTTCCTCTTGATGCGTCCCCAACATCACCGCCGAGAGAACTAGATAGTGCGGTTCGCCTACCCGCCATAGTAGAAGCATTGCCGATCTCCTTCGCGATCTGGGACAGACATGGACGCCTCCAGTTCTGCAATCGGAAATTCCGTCAGCTTTATGGAATTTCGGGAAGCCGGACCCTGCACGGTATCGTCTTTGAAGAACTGCAACGCCAGGCCAGGGAAAAGATCGCCCAATCCCCTGCACAGACCCCTGTGGCCCCGGGACGCTTTCAACTGCACCATAAGCAGCTCGGCTGTGGTGCCTGGCTTCAGATCTGCGAATATTGGACAGCCGATGCGATGATGATCAGCGTCGGGACCGACATAACCGTTTCCAAGCTCAGCGAGCGCCGTCTGCAGGAACGGGAACAGGAGCTGCGCGCAACCTTGGCAGGGTTTGAGCAAAGCCGGAGGCAATTCGAGATCCAGGCAAAACAGCTTCGCGAGCTTGCTGAAAGCTACAACCAGGAAAAGGTGCGGGCGGAAGCTGCCAACCAGGCCAAATCCGAGTTCTTGGCTAATGTCAGCCATGAACTCAGAACTCCGCTCAATGCCATCATTGGCTTTTCTGAAATGATGCGGGACGGCGTGCTTGGTCACATCAACAATGTCAAGTACCGCAGTTATGTAGAAGACATCAACGCCAGCGGACGTTATCTGCTCGAAATGATCGACGGCATTCTCGATATGTCGAAGATCGAAGCAGGCCGCGTTACGCTTGAGCCGGAGTGGCTGCCACTGGATTCGATTCTCACGGAATGCATGAGGCTGGTTTATCCAACCGCTGCAAAAAGAAGTGTCCAGCTTCTCCAAAGCGGTATCTTAAACTTCCCAGTCTACGCCGACAAACGGGCGTTGAAGCAAATCCTCATTAATCTTCTTTCCAATGCCGTGAAATTCACTCCGGCTGCCGGCAAGGTTTTGGTTCGTGCCTATCGCTATCGCGGAAGTCTGCGGATCGCCATCAGCGACACAGGCGTCGGAATTGCAAGGCACGAGCTTGGCCGCCTCGGAAGACCCTTCGAGCAGGTTCAAGGTCAGTTCACCAGGGGGCACAAGGGCACGGGCCTGGGTTTGGCTATCTCCCGCTCTCTGTCGGAGCTCCATGGCGGCAGGCTCGATATCAAGAGCAAGATCGGGGAAGGCACGACGGTTACTTGCATTTTGCCGGCCCATGAGAGCGCCTCCCGCGAAGCTGCTTGAAGCGAACGCCTATCTAAGAGGGCATCCGATCCCGTCGCTCTGAAGCGAATGCCCGTCTGGAGCCCCATGCTGAAGTGCTCGCCGAGGCTCCTCCGGCTATCCTAAGCCAAGGAACGATAACCCTGCCGGTGCCTTCACCTAACGCGACGCCACCTGCACGGACATAGATGGCTTTGGTACAAACCGAAATCTCATCCCCACTGCGGCTTGGGCGAGGCAAGCAGAAGGCTGGCTGCGCTTCCATTTTAGCAAGGCAGGAACTTGCGGAGCACAGCTTCTGGAACTCTGCCTTCGCTGCACAGAGAAAAGATCACCGCTACCATGAAATTGTCGAGGACACGATTTGTCCCGAGTTTGCCTTCCGCTACCTGCTACTCGAAGGTGAAAATGGCCGCACGCGCGCCATTCACCCCTATTTTTTGATGGATCATGACTTAGCGGCAGGCGCAGGCGGTGCCATTGTGGCTGTCGCCCGGCTTATCCGCCGGCTGTGGCCGCGGTTCCTCCTCTTGCGGCTCCTGATGGTGGGATCCGCTGCAGGAGAAGCGCACCTTGAAGCGAGGACCGCGGGGGAACGGCGGGAGGAAGCGGCAATTCTCGCATCGAATATCCTCAGGATTGCTAAGGCGGAGGGGGCTTCCATCATCGTTATGAAGGAGTTCCCCGCCGTTTATCGTGACGCGCTGTCCTGCCTCTCCGCTTGCGGTTTCGCGCACATACCGAGCATGCCAATGGTGCGGCTGGATATCTCGCCATACGGAAACTTCGAAGAATACCTGAGCAGGGGTTTGAACAGCAAGAAGCGCAACGAGTTCCGGCGGAAGTTGAAATCAACAGACAAAAGCGACCCAATAGACATGGAGGTGGTCTCTGACATTGAGCCGATCATCGAGGAAATTTACCCCCTCTACAATCAGGTTTATAATCGGGCAAAAGTCAAATTCGAGAAACTGACCAAGGAATATTTCATCCAAATTAGCCGCCGCCTGCCGGATAGAGCACGTTTCTTTGTTTGGAGGCAGAATGGTGCAATTATAGGATTTGCATTAAATTTGGTTCATGCCGATAAATTTTATGGAGAATATCTAGGCATGGATTATAGCCGCGCGCTTCGCATTCACCTTTACTTCTATATGATGCGAGATGTGATTTCCTGGGCAATTGCAAATGGATACCGTTCAATTATTAGTAACGGCCTTAGCTATTCGCCTAAGAGGCAGTTGGGATTCTCTCTTCTTCCACTCGATCTTTATATCCGGCATACTTCGCTGCTTGTAAATTTTGCACTAAAAATAGTTCTTCCCAAGCTTGCTCCCGTCCGTTGGGATCAGGAGTTGAAACGCTTTCCCAATTTTAGCGAACTGTGAAGCGGACCAAAACCATCCAAATTTGACGTTGGAGCGAAAATCGGCGCGGCGGGTTGGACTTATATATCTGAACAATGTGGCCAGCAGCGTTGCCGGAGATGGATGGGCGTCCCGGCGGCGGTTCCCCGGCTGGCCAAGCCTAGAGGCCGAGATGCTCACAACTCCCCGCCACGCTGATGCCGGGACGATAGCGCCGCAAGAGCTAGAGGAAGCGGTTCCTTTTGGAAAAAGCGCGCTCTGGACCGTCGAGAGAATGACACGCGCGCAAATCAGCGCTCACCACCGCTGGCTGAAGGCCTTTTCAGGACAGCGGAAGGATCGCCGATATTACGAGTTAGTAGAAGACACGATCAATCAAGGGTTCGAATTTGGGTATTTCGTGATTAAGGACGGCCGGGGCGAAATCCGCGCTTTTCAACCCTTCTTCGTTACCGATCAAGACCTTCTTGACGGCACTGGCCCAAAGGCAAGGGAGTTTGCATCCGCTATCCGGCGGATTTGGCCGCGTTTGCTGCGCATGCGGACTTTGATGATCGGTTGCGCGGCCGGCGAGGCTCACCTAGACGCGGGGAACGCTTCCCCTGCTTCTTTTATTGCCGAGAGCTTGGCGTCCGCCATCATCGCCGAGGCCGAAGACCTCGGTACGAAATTAATAGTATTCAAGGAGTTCACAGAGGCAGATCGCAAAGCCCTGTCTAGCTTGCTAGGCCAGGGGTTCACCCGCGTGCCGAGCATGCCGATGACACGGCTGAGGCTCAATTATACGAGCTTCGCGGATTATATGCAGAAAGCCCTCCGCCGCAACACGCGTTCGCAGCTCCGGCGGAAATTTCGAGACTCAAAGCGGCGCGCGCGGCTCGAGATGCGCATCGTCACCGATATCGCGCCTTATATCGATGAAGTGTTCCCACTATATCTGTCAGTCTACCAAAGATCGAAGTTTCATTTCGAGGAACTCACGCCCGAGTTCTTCCGCGAAATCTCCCGCAGGATGCCGGAGAGAACGCTATTTTTTCTTTGGTTGCATGAAGGCAGGATCGTAGCGTTCAATCTATGTCTTACCATTGGTGACTCCCTCTGCTCGGAGTATATAGGTCTTGATTATAAGGTGGCATTTGACCTCCACCTGTACTTCGTCATGGCTCGGGATGTTTTGGACTGGGCTATCGCAAACAAATATAAGTGGTTTTACTCGACCGCGTTGAATTATGAGCCGAAATTCCGCCTCCGGCAGGAGCTGGAGGCGCTCGACCTATATGTCCGCCACACCTCGCCAGCCCTGAATTTTATCTTGAAGCGCTTTCTGCCAGCCTTAACGCCGGCCCGGTCGGATCCAGCGTTGAAGAGATTTTCAAATTATGCCGATCTTTGAAGCCGCCCGGCAGCTTCCGCTGGAGCGCCGGCGTTAAACGCGCATCGCTTCCGCAGCTCCAAGCCAAACAATGCAACGACCGTGGTGGCGTAGGCCCGCGGCGCCTAGTTCAGAGCCGGTTCGCCATCAACTTTCAAAACCTCGAAACGCCCATCGAGTGGCCACACCAAAGACCAGAAGAGCCACCGGCGGTCCAAAAAGCACGACCGGGACCACCAAGAAATTCTTAGCCGTCCACTCGCCCCCTATAGCTTCTATTGCGTAGAAGATGAACCAAGCCATGATCCAGGCGGAAGAAATGAGAACCCAGAGACGAAAGAGCCCCCTGCGCCAATTGGTTGGGGGAGTGGTTTCTCTTTCGCGAGTAAAACGGCTGTTTAGCGGTATCGGTCTCACCATCGGCTGTTCCTACGAATGGAATGCAGATACTCCTGCAGTTGAGGTCGCCGGTCAAGACGTCGCGTCGTTCTCGTGAACCATCGAAGTGACACTATGTTTCAACGCCGGGCGCAAAGCGTACTTGGCAGGGTTCGTGACCGCCTCGTTAGTGGCTAGCCCCACAGGGCAAAGGGTTGCGCCGCGGAAGCGGTGGAATGCGGTGCGCCCGGCTCCACGGCGGATTCGCGTTCGACTTACACCCAGGAAATATGCTCCGGCTTGACACGGCCTCGAACAAACGGGGTTCAGCCGCACGCGTCAGTGCGCCCTCTGTCTGCGCTCGGCCGTGCGGCGTCTCGGCTGGGTGGCACGTTGCGCCGCGCTCGCCATTTCTTCCGGCGCTTGCTTCACCTCGTTGATGGTCCTCCCAGCATCCTCAGCCGTATCTTGCATTGCCTCTTCCGCTTCCTCTTCGGCGTGAAGCACGAGGCCGCCCATTTCCTGGCCCGTCTCTTCAAAGCCTTTCAGCACATCGCCCATAAAGTCCACCTGCGCACTCGTAATGCGCCTTGGCAGCGCGGCGTAGTCCATCAGCATAGTGCTCCAAAGGTTGAACCAGGCCCTATTGACGGACATCGCATAATGGCAGACCTGTCCTGTCATTCGGGTTGCATTTTGCACTGCCACGTTTTGGGTGTGCATCAGCCTTGCCGCGTTTGCGAATTGTGGGACTGCGGTCTCATTCCAATGTTGTCTCTCTTGCTGTCTTGGCATATCCGGTCCTCCTAACATGTTCGGAGCCAACCCTCACCCATCAGGCCAAGTTCCATCTTTTTGCTTTTTCATCTGCGTTTGAGGGCTGTTTGGCTTGCGACGCTGAACACTAAGCTTGTCCACTCTGTCGATAGGGACCTCAAGCATTGACTGCACGCAGATTAGGCAGCGGCCCTTCAGCAATGTAATCCGAGCCTCTGTTCAATTCAGTCAGCTCGCTACTACATATTCTTGCCGCTTCTTTTAGGGATGCCGCCACAAAGTCTGCGCCGATGCTGTTGCACAAGCCCTCCAACTGAACGCCCTCCTTCTCCAGATGCCAGAAGCACGCCAGAACTCGCGCTTCAGGCATCAGGCGCTTCCACCGCCGGATCAGATAGCGCATGGAGGCGAATTGGATCTCCGTACCGCCGAAGCTCGAAATGCAGATCAAGTGCGGTCCGCGGTGAGCGAGGCTCAAAATCTTGCTTCTTCTGTGGGAGGAGTGAAGCTGAACGGAAGGTTTGAAGCCGAGCTTCCCAAGGATATCCGCCAGCAGAAGGCTAGCGGAATGATCGATTTGGCCTCGCGCCGCGAGGAGATGAATGGCCGTGTCGGGTAAAGCAGGGCCGCCTCCGGCGATTTTCGCCTGCGGCGGTTCGTCTTCGTTTGCGGCCGTCTGACGAGCTACCTCTTGCGTATCAGCAGCTTCAACAGTGTAATCCTCAAGATCCTCGATGACCTCTTCGATGGTGTGCAGAAGCCCGGCTTGCTTCTCTTCCGAGAGCTTGCCGGCGGCCGCATCGGCATGAGCCATCGCCAGAGCCTTCATCGGAACGGCGTCGTAGTAATCGGTCAGGGCCTCGGTTTCGAGCTGCTTCTCAGCCTGGAAGGTGGCTTCCGTCGCATCATTCGCAAGAAGCCGCTGATAGAAGGCCTCATGGGGAGCGAGGGCCGGCTCGTCGCCCAGTATAACCTCGAGAAAACTTAAGCCTTCTATGTGCCTTGAGACTACGGCAAGGCAGACGGTGACCGGCACCGCGAGTATCAATCCCGGCACACCCCAGATGAGCGTCCAGAACAGCTGCGCAACCACGATCGCTAAAGGCGAAAGGCCGGTGTGGTGGCCTTGAAGCACGGGCTCGATCGCCTGCCCGGTAATGATCTCGGCCACCAGAAATGTAGCCCCGGTTGCAAGAACCATGGTCCAGCCCGGATCAATGGCCGCGGCGAGCACCAGCGGAAACACGGCGGCGATCGGAGTTCCAACATAGGGGACGAAGCGCAAGATTGCGGCGAGCGTGCCCCAAAGGGCCGCGTTCGGAATGCCGATTGCCCAAAGCGCAGTGCCGATTACTAGTCCGAAAGAGCCGTTGATCGCGGCCTGGATCAAGAAAAAGCGGCTCAGCCTTTCGCCCGCCTCGTTCATGGCCTCGGTCGTGCGCTGCAGGTCGCGTTTTCCAGCAAGGCGCAATATGCGATCCCGTAGATCCTCTCGGTAAAACAAAATGAAGACAAGGAACAGGATCAAAAGGCCGCCTGTCGTAAGAGGCGTGAGGAGAGGCCCGATCAAATCTTCCAAATATTGGATGGCGGCGGGCTGCGGTGGGTGCACTTCTACCGGTATCGGCGCAGGAGGCGAATTTGCCGCGAGGTTTCCGGGAGCTGCGCCGGTGTTATGTCCCTTCAGTTCTGATGCAAGACTGTTCAGCGTTTTTGATGCGCTGCTAAGTGTTCCGGAGGTGACGAAGGTTTTATTCAGCGACGCAATCTTGGCGTGCAGATTATTCTGATAATGAGGGATCTCTTGCGCCAAATTCGTGACTTCGGTTCCCATCAGGAAGCCCAGTGCGCCGATAAGGGAAAGCGCCATCACGACAACGGCAATGACCGAAGTCACCCTGCCCACGCCAACCGCGCGTAGCCGCCGGATCGGTGGCGTCAGGACGAAAGCGAGCAGCACGGCCATGGCAAGTGGTTCCAGCACCTCGCGGCCGAAATAAAGCGCCGCGAGCACGAAGCTGAAGATTCCGAGCGCTGCGGCGGCTTGAACTGATTTCAACCCCGGCTCCTTTAGTTGGCGAGGTATTGATTCCGGCATGATGTAACCTCGTTCGAGATGGCGTCGCTGCTAGGAAATGCTAACCCACTGATGCGTCTCGCTTGAGAGACTAGAACGCTGCTGAGGCCAGCCGCGTTCCGTTGCCGGTGCTTCGCGAACTTTCCCGGCACGAGAAGGGTTGCTCCTCGCGGCTCCGTTAATTGTCGTCATCGCCCCGTACTTGCTGCATCGCCATCATGCCCTATGGGACCGGCCGGATATATTTGATCCCGGACAATTCCTGAACGGCGCCCGCGAGAAAATCGGCCGCCACGCCTATCTGCCTTTCGGAGCTGGGCATCGAATCTGCATCGGCGCAGCCTTCGCGTTGCAGGAAGCTACCGTGGCGCTTGCGGCCATCATACGGAATGTCACCCTTGAACTTGCAGCCGGCCACAGGGTTTGGCCTATACTCCGGGTGACGCTCAAGCCGCTGAACGGCCTGCCGATGATGGTAAGACGGAGTGCTGCCAATAGTGGTCTCACCACCACTGCTAGGAGCTCGCGGTCGCGGGCCGAATTATTGGACCATTGACCCGTTATTTAGGCTTCGCGAAGGGTGGTTTCGGCCAGGGCAAGCGGCCGGGTGTCATGCTCGTAAGGCGCTCTCACGGCTCCAATCTGGGCGGCTATGAAATCCTGTGCGCCTGCGGTACAAAAACGTATATGTGAAAAGGCCCACCAAAAAAGAGCAACTCACCTCGGGAGAGAAGGATGCCGCTCAACGATTTCCCCGCATTCGATTTCGGCCTGGGCGACAATATAGACATGCTGCGCAACAGCGTCCGCTCATTCGCGGACGAACGCATCGCGCCCCGCGCCGCGGAAATTGACCGGACCGACGAATTCCCGCGCGAGCTTTGGCCCGAGATGGGCGCGCTCGGTCTGCACGGCATCACGGTTGGGGAGGAACATGGCGGCTCGAATATGGGCTATCTTGCCCATTGCGTGGCGATGGAGGAGGTGAGCAGGGCTTCCGCGTCCGTCGGCCTATCTTACGGCGCCCATTCCAATCTCTGCGTGAACCAGATCAATCGCTGGGGCAATGACGAGCAGAAGCGGCGCTATCTGCCAAAACTGGTGAGCGGCGAGCATGTGGGTGCTCTCGCCATGAGCGAGGCCGGCGCGGGCTCAGACGTTGTGTCCATGCGCCTACGCGCGGATCGCAAAGGCGGCCGCTATGTGCTCAACGGAAGCAAGATGTGGATCACAAACGGCCATTATGCCGATACGCTAGTGATCTATGCCAAGACCGAGCCAGAGGCTGGCCCGCAAGGGATCAGCGCGTTTCTGGTCGAGAAGGATTTCAAGGGTTTTCGCCCGGCGCAGAAGCTGGACAAGCTTGGCATGCGCGGTTCGCCCACTTCCGAGCTGGTCTTCGAGGACTGCGAAGTCCCTGAGGAAAATTTGCTGGGGGAAGTCAATAAAGGCGCCAAGGTGCTTATGAGCGGCCTCGATTATGAGCGCGCGGTGCTCGCGGCCGGTCCGCTGGGCATTATGCAGTCCGCGATGGACATCGTTCTACCTTACATCCACGACCGCAAGCAGTTCGGCCAACCCATCGGCGAGTTTCAGCTCGTCCAGGCGAAAGTCGCCGATATGTACACGGAGATGAACGCGTCGCGGGCTTACGTTTACGCCGTCGCGCGGGCCTGCGATCGCGGCCAGACCACCCGTCAGGATGCGGCCGGCGCAATCCTTTACGCTGCCGAACGCGCCACACGCGTGGCACTCGATGCGATCCAGCTACTTGGCGGCAATGGCTATATCAACGAATATGCCACGGGGCGGCTTTTGCGCGACGCGAAGCTTTACGAGATCGGCGCGGGCACGAGCGAGATTCGCCGGATGCTGATTGGCCGCGAGCTCTTCAAGGCAACGGCTTGAGCCATGGTCCTGCAATCCTCGCTTTCGCGGAACGACCCAGCCTTCGTGGCGAACGCGGACGCCATGCGAGCGCTGGTGGCAGATCTCCGCGCTAAAGTTGCCGAAACCAAGCTCGGCGGCGGAGAGCGGGCGCGGGAGCGGCATTTGGCGAGGGGCAAGCTCTTGCCGCGCGATCGCATTCGCTCATTGCTCGATCCTGGAACGCCCTATCTGGAGCTGTCGCAGCTCGCCGCCTATGGTGTTTACGACGAACCCATTCCGGCGGCAGGCATCCTGACCGGGGTCGGCCGTGTCGCCGGCCGGGAATGTGTCATCGTCGCGAACGACGCAACCGTTAAGGGCGGGACCTACTATCCGCTGACGGTCAAGAAACATCTGCGCGCGCAGGAGATCGCCCGCGAGAACCGCCTGCCTTGCATCTATCTCGTCGATTCCGGCGGCGCCAACCTGCCCAACCAGGATGAGGTCTTCCCCGACCGGGACCATTTCGGGCGCATCTTCTATAATCAAGCGACCATGTCAGCGGAGGGTATCCCTCAGATCGCCGTCGTCATGGGCAGCTGTACGGCCGGGGGCGCCTATGTGCCAGCCATGAGCGATGAGTCCATCATCGTGCGCAATCAGGGTACCATCTTCCTTGGCGGCCCACCCCTCGTGAAGGCCGCCACCGGCGAGGTGGTCACAGCCGAGGAGCTGGGCGGCGCAGAGGTGCATTCGCGGATTTCTGGCGTCACCGACCACTACGCGAACAACGACGCGCACGCACTGGCAATCGCCCGGCGCATTGTTGCGAACCTGAACCGGCCAAAGCATCAAGGCGTTGAAATCCGCGCGCCAGCCGAACCGCTTCACCCCGCCGACGAGCTATACGGAATTATTCCCTCAGACCCGCGCAAACCGTTCGACGTTCGTGAGGTCATCGCGCGGATTGTGGATGGCAGCGAGCTGGATGAGTTCAAGAAGCTCTATGGGACCACGCTCGTTTGCGGCTTCGCCCATATTTTCGGCTACCCGGTGGGCATTGTCGCCAATAACGGCATCTTGTTCTCGGAATCCGCGCTGAAGGGTACGCACTTCATCGAACTGTGTGCTCAGCGCGGCATCCCTCTAATATTTCTGCAGAACATCACCGGCTTCATGGTTGGCCGCAAATATGAAGCAGGCGGCATCGCGAAGGACGGCGCGAAAATGGTAATGGCTGTCGCTTGCGCGCGCGTGCCGAAATTCACGGTGGTGATCGGCGGCAGTTTCGGAGCCGGCAATTACGGAATGTGCGGGCGCGCTTATTCCCCGCGTTTGCTCTGGATGTGGCCCAACGCCCGCATTTCCGTAATGGGCGGTGAGCAGGCTGCGGCCGTTCTAGCCCAAGTACGCCGCGATGGGTTGGAGGCGCAGGGCAAGAGCTGGAGCGAAGAGGAGGAAGCGGCTTTCAAGGCGCCGATCCGCACCCAGTATGAGACGCAAGGGCATCCTTACTACGCCTCGGCACGGCTTTGGGACGACGGGATCATCGATCCTGCCGACACGCGCATGGTGCTGGGACTCGGACTTTCAGCCGCGCTTAACGCTCCAATCGAGCGCACTTCTTTCGGCATTTTCAGAATGTGAGGCGCTGGCGATGTTCTCGAAAATCCTCATCGCCAATCGCGGCGAGATCGCCTGCCGCATCATCCGCACTGCGCGCGGAATGGGCATCGCAACTGTTGCCGTCTATTCCGACGCCGACGCGAATGCACTGCACGTATCAATGGCGGACGAGGCGTGGGCCATTGGCCCGGCGCCCGCGCGTGAATCGTATTTGCGCGGTGATAAACTGATCGAGGCCGCCCGAAAAAGCGCCGCGGAAGCCATTCACCCAGGCTATGGTTTCTTGTCTGAAAATGCGGACTTCGCAGAAGCCTGCGCTGCTGCCGGCATCGCCTTCATCGGCCCGCCACCTGCCGCCATTCGCGCCATGGGAGGCAAGAGCGAAGCCAAGGCACTGATGGAAAAAGCGGGCGTGCCGCTGGTTCCTGGCTACCATGGCGAGGACCAGGACCAAAAGACGCTTGCGGCCGCCGCGCGCCGCATCGGGTGGCCGGTGCTAATCAAGGCGTCCGCCGGCGGCGGTGGGAAGGGCATGCGCGTGGTGCAGGATGCATCCGAATTCCCTTCACAGCTTGCGAGCGCAAAGCGCGAGGCTGCATCCTCATTCGGCAATGACCGGGTTCTCATTGAGAAATACCTCACACGCCCTCGCCACGTTGAAATTCAGGTGTTCGCGGACGCACATGGCAACTGCGTCTCGCTGTTCGAGCGCGACTGTTCGATCCAGCGCCGGCATCAAAAGGTGATCGAGGAAGCTCCGGCGCCCGGCATGGACCCCGAGTTGCGAAAGCGCATGGGGGATGCAGCTATCACCGCGGCTCTGGCCATCGGGTACGAGGGCGCGGGTACTGTCGAGTTCCTCTTGGACGAAGATGGTAGCTTCTACTTCATGGAGATGAACACACGCCTGCAGGTTGAGCACCCGGTCACGGAGTTCATTACCGGCCTTGATCTCGTGGAGTGGCAGCTCAGGGTCGCGGCGGGTGAACGGCTGCCGAAGAGGCAGGAGGAACTCTCCGTTAACGGTCATGCCATTGAGGTCCGTCTCTATGCAGAGGACCCTGAGCGGGACTTCATGCCGTCGACGGGGAAACTCGAACATTTGCGGTTTCCCGAAACAGGACCGCATCTGCGCATCGACAGCGGGGTCAGGGAAGGCGACCGCATTAGCGTCCATTACGATCCCATGATCGCGAAGCTCATCGTATGGGACGAAGACAGGGACAGTGCCGTTCGAAGGCTGCGTTCGGCGCTCTCCGCGACGGAGGTAGCTGGGCTGGCTTCTAATGCCGGCTTCCTCTCTGCCGTCGCCTGGCATCCTTCCTATGCCTCCGCGGATCTCGACACCGGCTTCATCGAACGGCACCGGGAGACGCTGTTGCCGGCGCCTCAGCCTCCCTCGGATACACTGTTAGCACTGGGGGCGCTGGTCATACTTTTGCAAAGGCGCCGGGAGACCGCAGAAATCGCGGCCGCTTCCGCCGATCCATACAGCCCCTGGGCGCGCTCCGATGGCTGGCGCCTTAACGATGAGGCACGCGACACGCTTCATTTCCGGCACACTGATAACGAAGTTAATGTGCCCTTAGTTTATCGCCTGTGGGGCTATACCCTCTCATTTCCTGGCGGAAATATAGATGTACACGGCACAATCAACAGCGAGGGCCGTCTGCGGGCCTTGTTGGGAGAACAGCAGCTCAACGCCGGGTTCTTTCGCAGCAGATCTGACATTACGCTTTTCTATGATGGCAGCAGTCACCGGCTCTCCCTTGTTGATCCATTGCCTTCCGAGGTTCAGGATGCGCCCGCCGGAGGTGTTACTGCGCCCATGCCGGGCATCATCACGGCGGTCTTGGCGAAAGCTGGCGCCAAAACTTTAAGGGGTGAGCCGCTGGTGATCATGGAAGCGATGAAGATGGAGCACACGCTGAAAGCGCCCGCTGACGGCACCGTAGCCAAAGTTAATTACGCCGTGGGTGCGTTGGTAGAAGAAGGCGCCGTCTTGGTGGACTTCGAGCCGGAGGAATAAATGCCTCGCCCTACGAAAGTTAAGCTCGTCGAGGTCGGCCCGCGCGACGGTTTGCAAAACGAACCCAATCCGGTATCTGCAGAGACAAAGATTGAACTTATCAAGCGGCTCGCCGCGGCGGGATTGCCCGCTGTCGAGGCAGGATCATTCGTCTCGCCCAAGAGAGTCCCGCAAATGTCAGACTCAGCGCAGGTGTTCTTGCGGCTGCGGCGGCGGCCAGGCACGGCCTATCCAGCGCTCGTGCCCAATCAAAAAGGACTGGAGTTTGCCCTTGAAGCCGGGGTTCAGGAAATTGCCGTTTTCGTCTCAGCTTCCGAGGGCTTCAGCCAGCACAATATATCCTGTTCGAAAGCCGAAAGCCTTGCGCGGCTTGCGCCCATTGTGAGCCTTGCCACGGCGCGCGGCTTGCGCGCACGCGGCTATGTCTCCTGCGTCATCGCATGCCCTTATGATGGCCCCGTCCCGCCCGAACAGGCGGCGGAAATGGCAGGAAGGCTTATTGACCTTGGCTGCTATGAGGTCTCGATGGGGGATACGATCGGGGTGGGCACTGCCGATGCTGTTTGCCGCCTTATTGATACGGCGGCGGTGCGGATTCCCCGCGAACAAATCGCCATGCACTTCCACGATACTTATGGCCAGGGCGTCGCCAATGTCCTTGCGAGCCTCGAAGAAGGAATTGCCGTTTTCGACAGCTCTGTCGCGGGGCTCGGCGGATGCCCCTTTGCCCCCGGAGCGACCGGTAATGTCGCGACCGAGGATGTGGTGTATCTACTGCACGGCCTCGGCATCGAGACCGGGGTGGATCTCAAAGCCGTGGCCGAAACCGGCGCCTGGATCAGCAGCGTGCTCGGCCGGCCGAACGCATCCCGAGTAGGCAAAGCGTTGACAGCAAACCGCTACGCTTGAGCCGCAGACACTCTGAAGAGCGTTTCGCGCAAGCTTAAAGAATTAAAAGACTGCCCGGAACGGTTAACCGCCCTGGGGCATCGGTTGACTATGATTCTGCGTGAACAGCAGACCAGCCAGGAGGATCGAGCGCCGTGCCCCTTTACGTCCAATATGGCTGCGGTTTTTCCGTAGGTAAGGACTGGTTGAATTTCGACAGCTCCCCCACTCTGCGCGTCGAGCGTTCGCCCCTAATTGGAAAGGCCTTAGGGAGACTCGCGGGCAATTCGCAGTCCTTCCCGAACGAAGTCAATTACGGTGATATTCGCAAAGGGTTGCCGGTCGCCGATAATTCTGTCCGCGGCGTTTACGCATCTCATGTCCTCGAGCACTTGTCATACAGGGACTTTAAAATCGCGCTGAAAAATACATTCAAAATACTTGAGCCCGGCGGCGTGTTCAGGCTCGTTGTTCCTGACCTCCAGGAAAGAACGCGCCGTTATTTGGAAGAAGTTTCAAAGGGCTCCTCCGAGGCGAGCGCGAAGTTCATGCGAGTTTGCAATCTCGGGCTGGAGGAAAGGCCGAAATCCACATTTGGGCGTGTCCGTCTCCTTTTTGGAGGAAGCCTCCATCTGTGGATGTGGGATGAGCCGTCGATTCGAGCGCAGTTGAAAGCCGCGGGCTTTACGGGCATTAGACGATGCGACTTCGCTGACTCGGAAGACCCGACGTTCGGTCAGGTAGAAGAGCCTGGCCGGTTCACAGACAGAGCACTAGGACTACAGGAACTCGCGATGGAAGCGCGGAAGCCGGAAGCCAACGGCGCAACGATCATTCATCTCGACAAAACCGAACAGGCATCGAAGCATTTGCAGGGTGCCGCTTGACGCCGGTATCGCGAATGGCCCGTGTACCTCCGACGGAGCTCCTATAAATAAGTGCTGCAGCCGTACACTTGATAACGTTGGATGCGCAGTCAGGAAAGCTCGGCCTCCAAGGGTTAAAAACGGCGATCCGCGGCAATATATGCTAAGTCCAGCGGTTGCTGCGGCCATGCGCGCTCTGGAAAACGAACAGCACAAAACACTTCGAGAAGGTTTGGATGAGTGAGGTTTACGGCGGCACTCGCATCACGGGCGTGGATCAATTCGGAGATTATGTCCTCCCTTTTCAGCTAGATAGCTCCCGCGCACGCGGCCGCCTCATAAGGCTTGGCCCTGCCATCGACGAGATTCTTAATAAGCATGACTATCCCGAGCCGGTGCTGCTTCTTCTCGGGGAGGCCGTGGCCTTAACAGCCATGCTTGGCGCCGCACTGAAGTTCGACGGCAAACTCATCCTGCAAACTCAATCGAATGGGCCGGTTAGCTTTCTCGTCGTGCATTACAGCTCTCCCGGACATCTCCGCGGTTACGCAAGTTACAATCGGGAAGCAGTAAAACAGGCGGCAAACGGAGGCACCGGCCCCCAACGGATGTTGGGCGAAGGCCACCTCGCCATGACCATCGATCCAGGCGCTGGCATGGAGCGCTATCAGGGGATTGTTGCACTCACGGGCGGCACACTTACAGATGCGGCTCACGAATATTTCGACCGCTCCGAACAAATTCCGACCTTTATCAGAATTGCCGTCGCCCGCCAGTACACGGCTGCGAGCAAGACGGACAGCAGCCGGTGGTCATGGCGGGCCGGTGGCCTAATGGTACAGAAGCTGACCGCAGAAGGGGGACGGCCGCAAGGAGAGCAGCTTTCGGATTCAGCCGAAGCTTTTGCGGAAGACGATGGATGGCGTAGGGCTTCGGCGCTAGCCAGGACGGTCGAAGACCACGAGCTCTTGGACCCTGCGCTCGCCCCAGAGCGCCTGCTTTACCGGCTATTCCATGAGGAGAATGTCAGGGTTTTCGATGCTTCTCAGCTCGACGCGCAGTGCAATTGCTCGCGGCAAAGAGTAGAAACGATGCTGGATCAATTCTCGGCGGAGGACCTGGAAGGCATGGCCGACGGGAATGTGATCACGGTGACTTGCGAGTTTTGCAATACGAATTACAAATTCGATGCAAGCCGCTATCTAAAAACTCCTGCAGAATAATAATGCTTTGATGCTCCTTCGCGCGCAAGGAACAGAAGCGGGCAACGGCGAGCCTGCACGGCAGCAGCCTGGATGAGAGGAACTCGAAAATGCGCTTTGAGGGAACCGGCACCTACATCGCGACCAGCGATCTTCGCGTAGCCGTCAATGCTGCTATCACGTTGGAGCGGCCTTTGCTCGTGAAAGGCGAGCCTGGAACTGGTAAAACCGTGCTTGCGCGCGAAGTGGCAAATGCACTTAACGCGCCTCTTATCGAATGGCATATCAAATCCACGACGAAAGCGCAGCAAGGCCTTTATGACTACGATGCCGTAAGCCGCTTGCGGGACAGTCAGCTTGGCGACGAACGCGTTAAGGACATCCGCAATTACATCCGCAAGGGGAAGCTTTGGGAAGCCTTCGAGGCAAGCCAAAAACCTATCCTTCTCATCGATGAAATCGACAAAGCGGATATCGAGTTTCCGAATGATCTTCTTCAGGAGCTCGACCGCATGGAATTCTTCGTTTACGAGACCGGGGAAGTGATTAGCGCCAGGCAGCGGCCGATCGTCTTCATAACTTCGAATAATGAGAAGGAGCTGCCGGACGCGTTTCTGCGCCGCTGCTTCTTCCATTACATCCGCTTTCCAGACCGCGAGACGATGCAGTCGATCGTCGACGTGCACTTTCCCGCTCTGAAGCCAAGGCTCCTGCGCGAGGCGCTCAATATCTTCTACGATATCCGGGATGTGCCAGGCATCAAAAAGAAGCCCTCCACATCCGAGCTGCTGGATTGGATCAAGCTGCTCCTCAGCGAGGACATTGACGCGGAAGCATTGAAGGAGCGTGACCCTCGAAAAATCATTCCGCCCTTGCACGGGGCGCTACTTAAGAACGAGCAGGATGTTCAGCTTTTCGAGCGGCTTGCTTTCCTGACGCGCCGGAAAGAGCGCGAGTGAACTCTGGTTGGCTGCCTGAGGTAGAACGGCAGTTTCAGGATAAGAGGCTGCCCTGAATTGGAGGGTAGGTGAGAACGCCGGTGGATCCGGCAACGGCAGTCTCCGTCATTTTTGCCTTCTCCAGATTCCCCTCTCCCATTATGTGTATGACCTCGTCGCCAGTCGCGAGAAGATAATCGGTGATGATGCGCCTGTGGCAGCGCCACCAGACCGCTTCCGCACACATGATTACGCAAATGCGGGAACCGCCAAGCGCTCGCAATTGGCCCAGTCCCTCTTTGAAAGCATCCGTCGCGGTGTAATCCGCGTAGTTACGGAAGCTGGGATTTGCCCAATAATCATTCAGAGACTGAGTCACGCCCTTTTGCTTGCTCCGCAACCCTCCCAGTTTTGGAAAGTGATGGTAGGTGATCCCCTGAGCCCCAAGGGCCGCCGCAAGTTCTTTGGTGTTGAATTGCGGATTGTGGCGCGACTTCGGTATGGTTCGAACGTCGGCCAAAAGTTCTATCTGCACCTGCTCCAGAAGGCCAAGGAACACTTCCAGAGACCGATTGGAATGGCCGATCGTGTAGAACGTGGCCACCTGCTGCTCCTAATGTTATGAGCCACCGCTTTGGAACGCGCGTTCCAGGTCGGCAATCAAATCATCGGGATGCTCTAGGCCGGCGGAAAGCCTCACTGTACCCGAAGTTATTCCGAGTTCCGCTCGCGCGGTGTCGCTTAGACGCTGATGCGTGGTCGTTGCCGGATGGGCAATCAGGCTCTTAGCATCGCCGAGATTGTTTGAAATCCTGATGATCTTCAGTGCATTCATGAAGCGGAAGGTTCGAGCCCGATCTGCTTTGAGGTTGAAGGCAATAAGTGGTCCGCCGGACGACATCTGCTTCGCGGCCAGCGTGCGTTGGGGGTGGTCTTCGCGTCCAGGATAGATCACGCGTTCCACTCGTGGGTGATCCGCCAACCAATCGGCGATTTTAGCCGCCGTGCCACATTGACGTTCGACCCGGAACGGCAGGGTCTCAAGCCCCTTCAACATCACCCATGCGTTGAATGGGCTTAAGGAAGGGCCGGTCTGCCGCAGGAAATCCTTCAGATGTTTTTCGACAAATGATGCGCTCGCTAAAATTACGCCCCCAAGACACCGCCCCTGACCGTCGATGTGCTTTGTCGCGGAATAGATCACAACATCGGCGCCATGCTGCATCGGCCTTTGCAGGACAGGCGTTGCAAAAACATTGTCGACCATGAAGATGGCGCCGGCACTCTTTGCGATCGCGGCAACACCTTTGAGGTCGACGAGAGCAAGGGTTGGATTTGCAGGCGTCTCGCAGAAGAAGACGCGTGTATTTTCCCTTACGGCATTGCGCCAAGCTGAAAGATCGCTGCCATCAACCAAGGTGGAAGAAACGCCGAAGCGCGGCAGAAGGTCTTCGATGACGTAACGGCATGCACCGAATAAAGCCTTCGCGGCGATGACATGATCGCCGGCCTTGAGATAGCAGAAGAGTGCTGAAGTTACCGCCGCCATTCCCGAGGCGGTGGCGCGTGCAGCCTCCGCCCCTTCCAACAGCGCCATCCGCGTCTCGAACATTGAGACCGTCGGGTTCGCGTACCGGCTATAAATATAGCCCTCTGCCTCTCCCTTAAAGCGGGCTTCCGCATCCTCGGCGCTTTCATAAACGAAGCCGGAATTGAGGAATAACGCCTCGGAAGTTTCGCCAAAGGGGGAGCGAAGCGTGCCACCGTGGACGAGGAGAGTATCGGGATGAAGCCCCGCATTGGGGTTTCCGTCTGGCATCTTCTGCTCCTTGGGCGAAAAAGCCGCGCCGGAGGCAGACGGCCTTTTAGCGAGTTGTTTTACGTGGCTGCAAGCCGGCCGGCAAAGGACCACGAATTAAGAAATACGATAGCTGCCTATCCCGTCAAGTGCTCATGCGGCAAGCGAGGCCGGGTGGCGGAAAGAGGCAGGCCTCGCGCAAGCCCATTTTGCTACCGCGTTGATGTCGTAAAAGCGGCATGCCTCCATAAGCATTCTGCACTCAGTCCAGATATCGCCGTCCACCATGGGCATAAACAGGTCGTGGATGTTGTCCACGCCGAGATAACAGCGAACGCCTGCCTCATAGAGTTTTGGAAATGGGGCGATGGAGTTATGCAGCGGCGCAGTCATTTGGAGCTTTGCCATGCTGAGAGCCGCTGAGGGGCAGATAATAATGCCCATGTCGGCTTCGAGAATTTTGGCGATGATCCGATCCTGTTCGCGCTCTCCTTTGGCGCCGATAGAAATGGCGTGGACACCGTACACGCGCCCCTGCATCCCATGCTCGATGGTTTTCGCGGCAAGCAGCTCCGTCTCATTCTCAAGCGGATTATTCTCCTGGTCCACGTGAACATCGACGGGCTTGTTCAATCGCTTCGCGAGGTCAAGGACGAGATCGAGATGAGCCTCGGGGCGCGGCCGGTCGCGTGATGGCAGGCCGCCGCAGAAGTCAGCCAGCGCGCAGGCTTCCGCATATTGCTCGTAGGAGGCCGGATCGAGAACGCCCTGCAGGGGCTGCACTCCGACTTCAAATTCGATGCGTCCGGCATAGCGCTTTTTCACCTCTAGCGCGGCCTTGATCGGAAGCAAGCCGACGGTGCTGTCCGCATCTACCATCGTACGGCAATAGGTGACCCCTTGGCTGAGCATGGCCTCAAGGCCGCGGCTGATGCGCTCGACAAGATCGTCGTGTGTATAGTTCTCTTTGAGATAGCGATATATCTCCCACTTCTTTTGCATGTCCACCTGGCTGAGGCGCAGGTTGTCCATGTTGACTAGATATGCCTTGTCGAAATGGGCGTGATGATTGGCGATGCCGCCAAGGCGCTCGACGGCTTCCATGAAATTGAGATGCAGATTCCACGGCTCCGAATTATCGGCGAGCTTATACCGGAATGTGCCCTTGGTCGTGTCGGCCACAATTTGCTGAAGAGTTGCGATGCCGACATCGGCATCGGTGATCAGCGGAATGCCATTTTCGATACAAAGCTTGCGGATGAGCTTGGCGTCGGAGGCTTCGTCGTAATCGTCGTCGCCTGTCAAAACATTGATTACGAGATCGAAACGGTTTTCTTTGAGAAAGGTCAGAATATTGGGGGAACGCCGGTCGGTAATTTTGTGTATTTGGGTACTTTCTATTCCGCGCTCCGAAAGAAACTTATGTGTCCCTGGGGTTGAATATACATCGACTTCCAGAGTGAGAAACTGCTTAATTGCCGGAAGCATTCGCTTTTTGTCTTCCTGCTTCCCTGCGCTGATGAGCACCTTTTTGCGGCTCTTCCGGCCAAGCAATTTGACGTTGAAGGCCAGCATTTCCAGCGATATTCCGTCGTTCATTAATCCTTACCTCTCGGTGTTTCTTCTCCCTCGTATTTCTTGGACTTGTCCGCCCTGGAACCCGTACTTGTCCTCATGATCAAGCGCGCTGCCAATCAGCTTTAGACTGGGTATAGCTATCTGACAGGAAGCCTGATGCGGCTAGCGCTCCGGAGCGGGCAACCATCGACTCGGTGCCCCTTACACAAACGCTCGCATCCTAATGGCGATTGAGAAGTAGTCAATGGTGAAAGCGATCGCAATCCCCATCGGATTTGTTGCGGCCACCTTCAAGCGCATGAGGGGCACAGAATTAGCCTGACTTGAGCAGATACCCTGCCTTGTTCATGCAGGCAGTAAATGTGGATGAGTACATTTCGCCCGCTTCCTTATTTGCGCGCATGGTAAGTCCTAGGTTGCCGGCGCTTTGTGCCATCACCGCTTTGTGAACCGTGGCGCTGGCACTCACAGCTTTGGACTTGCAATCATTTTCCGCAAACTGCCGTGCTAATTCTTCTTCGGTCGCCGTTTTATACTTGCTCGGATCGGCAAGAACGAAATTCTTGCCTTGCGGCGAAGATACGGTTGGCGCACAGCCGCCCGCCGCTAGGAGCATAAGAAACCCACCTGCCCACAAACATGCTCTATTATCAAAACAGGAAAATGACATACTCATTTTTAGCATAAATGTACGGAGACAATAACCCCCCAAACGCCACTCAGACAGGATCTGCGGGCGAGCATGGTTTCGCTGCAACAGCCCGGCCGCCGCAAGTTGACGTATGAGTCAGGCGCGCTTCGGCCACGGAAGTGTGAAATCGAAAGAACAAACCCGGCACCCATTTTGCGTTAAGCTCGACGGAATAACGCGCGAGCGCCGGTGTCCCCGGACATATCAAAGGAGAGGCTTGCCATGGCCGCCCGTTCCGAGAAGATCACGTTCACAGGATCGCATGGAGTTGCGCTGGCCGCGCGCCTCGATTGGCCCGACTCCAAGCCGAAAGCTATGGCGCTTTTCGCCCATTGCTTCACCTGTTCAAAGGATTTATTCGCTGCCTCCCGAATTGCGAGCGAGCTGACGAAGCGTGGTTTTGCGGTGTGCCGCTTCGACTTCACGGGCCTCGGCATGAGTGAGGGCGAGTTCGCGAACACGAATTTCTCGTCCAATGTCCAGGACTTGCTAGCGGCCGCTTCCTTTCTCCGGGAGAGCGTCATGCCGGCCGATATTCTTATCGGCCATAGCCTCGGCGGTGCAGCGGTGCTCGCGGCGGCTGGGAACATTCCTGAAGCGCGGGCAGTGGCGACCATCGGGGCACCGGCCGATGCCGCGCATGTCACGCATAATTTCGCGGTGCATCTCGATAAAATCCGCGAGCTTGGGGAGGCTACGGTAACGCTCGCGGGGCGAAACTTCACGATAACGCGCCAGTTCCTTGATGATGTCGAAGGAACGAGGCTGATGGAGCGCATTGCCAGCATGCGGAAGGCGCTCTTGATCTTTCATTCGCCCACGGATGCCGTGGTCGGGATCGAAAATGCGTCCGCCATTTTTACAGCAGCCAAGCATCCGAAAAGCTTTGTCTCCTTGCAAGAGGCAGATCACCTGCTGTCCAAGCGGGAGGACGCGGCCTATGTTGCAGAAGTGCTTAGCGCCTGGGCTTCGCGCTACATCATGGGTTCGGCCGAGGCTGGCGAGAAAGCGGAGCCGGCTGAGGGCGAAGCCATCGTCTCCGAAACGCGGGCAAGCAAGTTTCAGCAGGAGGTGCGTGTGGGGGCACACCGCCTGTTAGTGGACGAGCCCGTCGCGCAAGGCGGCACCGATAGCGCCCCAAGCCCCTATGATCTGCTCGCGATTGCGCTTGGCGCCTGCACTTCAATGACGGTCCGGCTCTACGCCGATTTCAAGAAGCTGCCGCTTGAGAAAGTCCAGGTGCGCGTGCGCCATGACAAGCGGCATGCCGATGATTGCAAGGACTGCGCAGAAAGCGGCGCGCCTAAGATCGATCATTTCGAGCGGGTCATCAAACTCGAAGGGCCTCTCGATGCTGCCGCGCGGGAGAAACTGATCGCCATCGCGAACAAATGCCCTGTCCATAATACGCTGGAAGCTGGTTCGCGGATTATAACAAAGGAAGAAACTTCAGGCTGAGGGAGCTTTCGCAGTGATCTGTGCCACACAATGGCGGATGCTTACGGCATGACCCGGCGTGAAGCTTTGTACGCCGCCACAACATCAGTCATGGCTTTGGGCGTTGCTGCTGCGCTTTGGCCCATCATCGACCAGATGAACCCCGATGCATCGGTGAAGCCACCCGAAGCCGAGGTCGACCTTTCATCTATAGGCCCTGGCCAGTCGCTCACAGTGATGTGGCAGCACAAGCCTATTTTCATCCGCAACCGGCAGCCAGAGGACATCATCAAGGCGCGGACAACGCCACTCAGTGAGCTTGTCGACACGGATGCGCGTGTCATGGATGCGGAAATGCCTCTAACCGCCACGGACGAGAATCGGACAAAGATAGGCAAGGAGAATTGGCTGGTTGCCGTCGGCCTCTGCACCCGCAACTCTTGCAAGCTACTTGGGCAAAAAGCAGGAGAAACCCGGGGGGATTATGGGGGATGGTTCTGCCCGTGTTGCGCCGCCCATTACGACACCTCCGGAAGGACGCGCACTGGAATTGCCCCCCAAAATCTGTACGTACCGCCCTACCGGTTCGCGAGCGCAAACCGTCTCATCATAGGTTGCGGCCTCTGCCGCGCAGCCTTACTTGACTAGCAACTGCAGTTCGCAACTGTACTCGGCGATTTGATCAGTCGCGCGGACGCTCACCCTAAGCAGCTGCCCCGGCTCTGCTGGATGCGCCGGTTTCGCTGAAAAGCTTGATCATCTCCCGATTGAAAGCAGGAATATCGTCCGGCTTACGGCTTGTTACAAGCTTACCGTCCACAACAACTTGCTCGTCGATATATTCAGCTCCGGCGTTGCGCACATCCGTTTTCAAGGACGGCCAGGCGGCTATCCGTTTTCCTTTAGCCTTGCCGGCCTCGATGATGGTCCACGGGCCGTGACAGATGGATGCAACGGGTTTGCCGGCATCGAAGAAGCTCTTGGCGAATGCAACAGCTTTCGGCTCCATTCGAAGCTTGTCGGGATTGATCACGCCACCGGGCAACAGGAGGGCGTCGTAATCATCGGGATTGGCTCCGTCGAGCTGCTGATCGACGGGATATTCATCGCCCCATTCCGTGAATTTCCATGCGCGGACCTTATTTTTCTGTGGCGAAACAATAGCCGTATCTGCGCCCGCCTCACGAAGAGCTTCGCGAGGTTTTGTCATTTCAACTTCCTCAAAGCCGTTTTCGATGAGGATTGCCACTTTCTTTCCTTTTAGGTCACTGGTCATCGTCTTCCTTCTTTTTCCACCCCCTCAAGCCGAAAAATTGCCGAACTATTGCCTCTCACGACGGGCGCACCTGCGCGCTCGGCCCCCTCTTTATGGCAAGTAGGGCGCACGCCCGATGTTCCCTTCGAGGACGGAACTTCCTAAGAAAATTGAGGGTTTTGGGGCTTCCCGCGCACCGGACAACCTTCAGCTACCGCCTAGGAGAAATCCTCGTGAATGCACATCGCCGAAGCGATCAGCGATAGGCCTCGGCAGCGGTCTCTGCGATTGCGAGAAGATCGATTTCGGGATGGTTCGATAGCAGGAAAATGCTGAACGGCCTGTCGAGGCAATAGCGGATGTAGGATCGAAAACCATTCCAGACGCCTTCGTGGTCCGCAAAGGCCACGCCGTCCTCGGCGCCTAGATGCCAACCGAAGCCATAATCGGTGGGCTTGCCATCGTTCGTCTTGCCGGCGGTGAAGGCTTCCTTCAAGCTGGCTGCGCTCACGAGGCTATTCGTTCTTAGCGCTTGATCGTAAAGGCAAAGATCGAGGACCGTCGTGTAAAACGAGCCGGAGCCAACCAGGCCGTCGAGTTCGCTGCGGCTTGTCTCTATTAGTTCACCGTCCCGACTGAGCCAGTACCCGGTTGCGCAACGTGGGCTCCCAATTCTTGGATCTGGCACTGAAAACGTGTCTTTCATCTTCAGCGGATCAAACACGCGCCTTGCGAAAAAGTCATGGTAAGGCTGGCCTGACACTTCCTCGATCACCGCGCCAAGCAACTCGTAGCCGGAGTTGCTGTAATTGAACGCCTCACCCGGTTCGGCTCCCTGTTCCGCCACCGGACAGCCAAGTTCGGCGTAGGTGCGGACAAGATCGGCGTTAGCCGGCTCCGCACAGCGCGCCAGCATTTGTTTGACGCCGTCTTCGTCGTAGAGGTCGCGGATGCCGGAGGTATGATGCAGCAACCCCCGGATTGTCACCTGCGCGCCGAATCCGGCAAGCGAAGAGATATGCTTTCCAACCGGGTCGTCGAGATCGAGTTTACCTTCCCCGGCAAGCATCAGAATGCCTAAGCCGGTAAATTGCTTCCCGCAACTCGCCAAGTGGAAAATCGTATCCTGTTCAATCGGCAGGCCGTTTCGTATATTGGCCGACCCATAAGTTGTTACATGAGCGACGGTACCGCCAGCAACGATGGCAAGCGCGAGCCCTGGGCCGCCGGCTCCTATTTGGCTCGCGATGTAATCGTTGATCTGCACTGAACCCACAGGCGTTACCGCTGCTCATGTTTGCCGCGGACTGAGCAAAACAGAGGAGAGCCAACTTCGGTTGCCGGCAACCCAATTGTATATGGGAGTGCCAATGAGGCGGCTGAACACCGGCACATAGAAGAACGGAATCTGCCACCACAATCCCGGTATTCGCAGCACCACGTATCGATAAGCCTCAAAACCAGGCAGCGCTCGCCCATCAGGCAGAACAAGATATAGCGCCTTCTCCATCTTGGTGTCGCTGACCAGAGGAGAAGGGTTGGTGCGAAAATCCCGCGTCTTGATCTGCCCGAGGCCGTCGAATGCAAGAAACCAAGCCATCGATCGGACGCAAAAGCCGCATCTGCCATCGTAGATCATCTCCATGCCGCCCATTTTGCGCTTCCACGCCAAACCAAGGCGCGTCAGCCACTGTGGGCGCACGAAGCTCATATGCCCCATGATCATGACGAACGAAAAATAATAGAGACCCATCAACACGGCGAACAGAGCGTGGAGGACCAGCGCATCCGCGAGAAGATAGGGGCGGGTGCTCCTTTGCCAGATCAGGAATGTGAACGCGAGCTCAAGAACAATTGTGCCATAGGTCCCAGCCTCTACCAGCCAATATTGCGATGCGAGCACATGTAAGATGGCGGGGCTATAATGCTCATCCAGCGTAAACACGACCCAGACGGCGGAGCCGTCAATCCACTCGCTCCTGGCTAGCTTGGTGACGGCGCTGTAGAAAAAGATTACGGCCATCTGGATTTGGATGAGCCGCGTGCAAGCGCTCACCCAAGGGCTGGAATAGAGTGGCAGCGTCGCGCCAAGATTGTTGCGTTTAGCTGCGCGCAGGGCGCGGACGCGGTCTAAGCTCATTGCCTGCCCGATAGGCGCCAAACACAGAATTAAAAGCGTACTGGCAAGAATCCAGTCTACCCCGTAAGTCACCGCCGGATCGCGGCGATCGTAGGAGATTTGGCCGATCAACACGATCCACTTGACCCATGATGTCCGCCATCCAACCATGAAGGCAGCGCAGCAGGCGAGGAAAAGGACGTGAAACGCGGCCCACTGCCAGGGCGCCGTAAAGTAGAAGAACACCGATTGCGCCCAAGGATCAGGATTATCCCCGAGGACAACGGCGCGAGGCACGAAGCCAGCATCGCCCCAAAAATCGAATAGATAGGGGGTCGCCATCCCGAAGTGGAAGAGAAGCGCTGCGCCAAGGCCTATGCGCGCGATCTCCAACGGCGTCGTCGGCGTGGGCTGAAACCAAATCTCCGACCAGACTTCCCAGAATGCCGCGAGCCGTTCCCGGACAAAGCTTCCCAATGTCATTCGGCGGGGCATGGGACCTGCTTAATTGTCTTCTGGGTCACAAACTCCGGGTCCCAGCGGTTCTTACCCGCCAAGAGGTCCATTCGCGTGAAGTCGTTTTCTTCAATCTCCAGGAGGGTGATTGACGCCGGGTGCATCGAGGCGTGCCTGCGGCAGTAATAGGCGGCAGCGTTATCGGCATACTCGTCAGGATATTCGATGATTGCCGTATACCAGCCCCTGAACCAATAATAGGTGGGAGTAACCCAGCTAAATTCTGCTTCTGGGTCGAAAGTGCGTTTTTCTCCGGCTTTATCTTCAATGGTGTAGCGAAATCGAGAGAGGTGCAGGCGGCCGGAATACGGCGCAAAGAAGTTCCATGGATTATCCAGCCTGAGCAGCGACAGATAGGGCTGCAACACCACACGCAAGTTCTGCACCGTCGCGCTGCTTAACGGCGCGGGTGCAACCACGAGGGCCAGAGTGTGCCAGGCGACGAAGACCGACATTACCGTGTAAGTCAGGCGTTGCCGCCACGTACTCGAAATCATAATCGGACTGAATTCCCCGGGATGACCAGGGCCAAGCTTTTACACGAACGGGCCTGCCGTGGAAAGGCCTTGCCGATCCAACGAAGGAACAAACCGGTCTCGCTTGCGGAAAAGCGCGCCGCACAAGATCACTTCCTTGAGCGGATTTTGCGACGGGATACGGTCGAGTCGAAATTTGGCTGCCAAGGGCATTTTGGTCATTTTCTGCAATACATTAAGGCCAACTCGCGTTGACGATATCGCTGGTCACCGTTTCGACTTGCTGGCTATACCGCTTCTCATAGAGCGTCATGAGCGCGTCGTGTGTCTCATCCGAGGAACTGCAAAGCGCATCGGTGACAAGCACGACTCGATAACCGCGATCGACGGCGCCAAGTACCGTGCTGAGAACGCACACATCGGTTTCGCTGCCTGTAACGATGAGCGTGCCGGTGGCTCGACTTCGGAGATGCGCTTCAAGACCCGTCCGGAACCAAGGCGAGTAGGTGTGTTTGCCGACCACCGTGGCAGGCGGAACAAAAACGCTCAAAGCAGGCACAAGTTCAATCATATCGCGGCCGAGCCTTTCCAGCGTCATTTGCGCCCACCTCTCATAATAACGCCGCCACGTGCCTTCGGCCGCGCCCGGATGATTGGCAGGAATGAAGCGGGTAAATACCGTGCGCTCGGGATGTGCAGTGACAAGGTTGATTATCTTCGGCAGCACACGCGGCATCCAGGCTGTGTGCCATTCCGTTTTTTCGTAGAACAACTTCTGCATGTCGACGCAGATGTGAATGTAGTTCGGACCGAGATCGCCAAAACGCAAGCGGTTTTCTACACTAGACATTGGGGGACACCAACAAGGACTGCTTCCATAACGGTTTAAGCGGCAGGCCGTTTCTATGCATGGAACTCCGAGGCCGTGGATGAGTTTCAGCTACGGCGAACAATCACAACTCGCCAGAACAAGGGAGTTCCAATTATGGTTGATAAAAGTAAGGAGTCCGGACACTCGGGCCAAAGTAAAGGCGGCCAGCACAGCGGCAGCAACTTTAATAACGATCCGAAGCGCGCCTCGGAGGCCGGTAAAAAAGGCGGGGAGCATTCCCATGGCGGCACGCATGAGCAGCATGACAAAGCTGGTCACGAGAGCCACAAGAATAAATAGGGCATATTGACGGAAGCCTGGGAGGCACCTGGGCTTCTGACCATCAAATTTTGCCGGCTATCGACATCTGCGCCGCTACTTTGTGTTTTTCTGGAATTTGATTATGGGCTAAGAGCGGAGTTGAAATCGCTCTTTCCGCAACAAGAAACGTAATTTATGTACTGTCAGTCGCGCTCCGCCGAGGGCTTGTTACATCTCGAAGTTACAGTCGGCAGCCAGAGCGCCACCTCCAAACAAGGTCATGGCAGTACCGCTCCAAGAGGGTAAGGATTATAGAGATGGCGAGTGAATTCGGCTGGCAGCTTTCTAAGAGCAAGGCGCCGTAATGGATGCCACGCAACGCTGAGGAGGAGAATAAACACGCCTAACGTGAACAAAGTTAGTGGTACAGACTCGCTCACGAAAGTCTCCAGCCCAGTTCTTTTAACTAGAGTGACAAAAGAGATCCCTGCATAGCTCATGCTTGACACAAGCAACGCACGGCGGTCGACAACAACTGCGACGGCCCCTAACAGCAGAAACACGGCGATGATCAAAACAGCCTGTTCTCCTGTTAAAGCATTCCCCCGGACAATGGGATTGAGCAAAGGATGCACAATCAATGGAGCCGCCAGAAGATGTAACCAAAAGGCGATATCGGTGCCGCGAGTGCGCCGCAAAGGGTCGCCCATGTCGAAGTGCATCGCTAGAGCAAACACTCCGATACCATAGAGTAAAATGAAATAGCGAGTGTATTCTTTGGCGAATTCTGGCGCGATCGTGGAGATGAGTGAAATAACAATGAGTCCCAAGACAGCAACGGCTCCAGCCACAGCAATCGGTACACGAAAGCGCCAATAATAGATCACAGCAAATATTGATGTTGCCGCGCATGCTGCAAAGGTTCTTCCGAAAACGATCCAGCGTTTGGTCAGGTCTGAGTCCGTACTATTGAAAGCTGTTGCTAGGGTTTTAAATATGTCCTCGCCTTTCTGACCGAAAAGCAGAACTTCGAAGAATGTGAAGCAACAGGCGAGAAACGTGAGCAGCATTACGATGCTAGGTAAGGCCATACGGCGTTTTCGTGTAAAATATTCGGCCAAAAGCCACGTTGCACCGCCCGTTACCAAACATGCAGCTTCGGTGCCTTCAATATTTGGAGACCCCACAAAGCCGCCAATCTTCCTTGAAAAATAGACCAACGCCCCTAAAAACAATCCAAGTCCGATGGTCACAAAAATGTCGCCGAAACCACCCACAAATTTGAGGTCTTCATCATCTTGAGGCTGCACGGGTTCGTCATCGCGGCGAGCTATGATATTATCGCGAGCCGTTTCAGCCTTCGAAGCGATCTCCTCCGACAAGCGGCGCAAAGCCTGAGCCTGTTCTAGGTTCAGAATGCCTCGCTCCAAGGCTATTGTTAGCACATCGCTCTGCATTTGTGTCCAGAACCCAACGGTTAAGCTACCGTTCCGGTTTTATACGAAGACCGGCAGGATTCGCCATGGCCTTGCGGGCAATATATCCATTTTCATTAATGCGTCAGCAGAGCCGGAATTCTACAGCGATGGTGCAGGCTGAGCGAACAGGTGTTTTCCTCTGGAGCGGCGGACGGCAATTTGGAATCGGGTGCGCCGCTCTAAAGGCGCTTTATTGAAGCTGGAAAAACAAGGCGGGTTTCCCCGCCTGCTCACAAATTAGCGAAAGCATCCGTGCCACACAAGGCAGCCACGGTATTTCAGCTTCGCAGCAGGATACAAGGCGGTGCAATCTCCACGAACCGCCGTGCATTTTTCTGCGTGAGCCTTTTCAAGGCGCGCTTTCGTTTCGGCGTATTTCTGCTTGGCTTCGGCAATCGCCGCCTGCCGCTTCTCTTTAGTATCGTACTTGCTCTTCACTTCGGCGATCGCAGCTTTCAGCTGCTCTTTAGCTTCTGCAGCTTGCTTTGCCTTCTGCTCCAGGTATTCCTTTCCTTCGCGCTTCAAGCGCTCGATCTTCTGCTCTGTGGTTTCTTGCGCTTTCACAGGGATTGCGCTCACAGCAAAAGCAACGGACAGCCCGAGCAACGCCGCAAAAATGGTCTTCATGAAACTACTCCCCCATTACATCTCATCGCTTCTAGCCGGGGCACGCTGAGGCGGAAATGGGTAGAAACTGTGGCGGCGGCGGCCGTATTTTCGACCGAACAACTCATCGTTTTTGCGAGCGATTTCAATGAGTCTATCCAGAGCAGCCGAAGGAATTACTGCAATCCCGAATTCGTGAGCTTATGCCACCGGCCTATTGAGCCACAGAAGCGCTTGAGGCCGAAACGGTCAAAGCGCCCGCCGCACATCTGAAACGAATGGACGCGTCACTGCAGGGACACTTCCCGCTGCCTCAACTCCTTCTTGGGAAATTCCGCGGCTTCGTCCGGTGAGTCCTCTATTATACGAAAATCAAATCGCTTTTCGACGTGAAAATAGCGTGTTGAGCCAGCCCCGAGAATGACATTTTGCTCAAGCAACGGACCAGATGACAAGGTCATATCCACCGACAGGACATGCTCACCCGAAGGGGCCTTCACCACCAAATAGTCGCCGTTTGTAAAAGCGCCTATGCGCTTTCCGTCCAGAAACACACGCAAATCCGTATTCAGCTTATCGAGGAAGCCCAAGTTTAGTCCGTTTCTTGGCCAATAAAAATAAATCGTTCCCGTCCCGCTTGGTATGGCCTGCCAAGAGTTTCTCATTGCGCCAGAGAGCAACACTTGGGCCGTAGCGGCGTCAACTTCGCTCGCGATTACACTGAGCCCATTATCGGTGATTTGGAAATAGAGCGGATTTTGCGCAGAAACCGTGATCTGGGCCTCGCTTCTTTTTGCTATATTCTCAAGATACCGGGTCTTCCCTTTCACGACGAGTTTGTGCGGGCCGCTCGTAACGCTAATAGTCAACGGCGCATCGAAATCGACCGTACCAACGGTGGCCGCGTCAATCTGCACTTCGATTTTAGAATGGAGCGTCCGCACAAGGAAGTTGTCTGGGCGGGGCCAGAAAATGGTGACTTGTCCGGTAGGGCTCTCAGCGGCGCTTACCTGTTTGTTGTCCTTGGCGCAAGGGCAATCGCATTTTTGCGTGGCGGGCGCGCCATTAGCAAGAAGCCACAACAGAAGGCTGACGCCGACAAAGAGGCGATTGGGAAAAGCTTTGCCTATCCGAACAAGCTGTTTCAGCATATCGAAGGGCTCCTCTGTCAAATTCGAAGAACGGCGCTCTGATTGCAATCCCTCATCAAGAAATGCGGACAAGCTTCGCTTGACCGGGCCCAGCCTCTATCTAAGGTAGCGATACTATATCTATTAGATTTCCAGTTGCACGCGCTTAGATCGAATTATGCACATGCAGATTGATGCCAGGGGGCTTCGATGCCACGCCACTACTTTGCGCGCTGTGCGATGCTGCTGTTGGAGGAGAGCTGCCATCTATTCAGATTTGTGGGATGGCTGCTTTGGGGTGCGACGCTGCCCCCACTCTGAGAACATTTGCAGTTTTGTCTCCTAGGCTCCCTGTAAGCTAAATTCAACCTCTGCAGGAAATTATCGAAGTCATCATCTTGGATTGCATAAGCCATGATTTCCAACTACAGGAAGTGCATCTCATGAAGTGGAAGGCAATCCAAGAAGATGCGAACGGACGAGTGGCGGGCCTTGTCCCATTCGGAGGCGTTTCCTCAAGACCACGGCCACACCCAGGTTCGAAAGGCGGTACAGCACTGTGTTCGCAGGCTGGATCGCGGGCTTAACCGGCTGCTCTTCCTTATCTGCGGTTTCGACCGGTGGCATGTAGAGAATGACTGCCTCTCGCGGCCCTACAAAAGGATCATTTCGGCGAAAATCAACCGGCTGGACCCTCATATTTCTACGGTCGCCGAGATTGGCTGCGGCCTTGGGGATATTCTACGCGGCATCAAATGTGCGACGCGAATAGGCTGCGATCTTGATGCAAGAGTAGTGCGCGCAGCCCGGTTACGGGGAGCATTCGGTGGCATCGAATTCCGCACCGGTGACTGGACTGCCATTCAGGAAACAGAGCTCGACGCCGTGATCATGGTCAATTGGATCCATAACCTGCCGCCGGCCGAGCTTGAGAAGCAGGTGTTATCCTTCTGCCAGCGGACAAGATATTTCGTCTTCGATAGCATCGATCAAGAAGCTCAGCCCTCTTACAAATACATACACGACTTCGCATTCCTACGCGGCCGCGCCCGCATCGAAGACATCTTCAGAGTCCAAGGTGAGCTACGAAGCTTCCTTATATGGCAAGTCTTCTGACGGGTGCCCAATATCTAGTCCGGCCCGTGAATCCTGCCCTACGACGCACGGATGAGATGGCGCTCCGGTGGGGACATGCTGGACGAATTCGCGCTCACGCCATGCCGCTCTGAACCGCTGAACTTATGCTGGTGCGACATGGGGTCAGAATTGGGCACCGTTCGGCCGTTTGCGGGTTGTACAACGGGGACCGGCGGCAGTTTGAAACCACCTGGCGCCGGGAAGCTGAGCACCGGATAGAAGCGCAAACTTTCCTTCAGCGCTTACCTCCACAGTCGCGTACAGCTTAATCCTTGCAATCGGGCATGCTTAGTGCCATCCCACGCCGTCGCTGCGAACTTACCAGCATGGTGGGCACACAAGCGTCTGTTGCGAAACCGGAGCGCTGAGGTGAATAATAGCATGACGAGGGTGCATCCCGACGGTTTGCCGGTGCCGCAGCGCTACTGGTCAATGCTGGCCATAGCGATCGGCATTGCCATGTCTGTCCTTAACTCGGCGGTGGCAAACGTGGCCCTCCCCACAATTGCCGATGAGCTCCATGCAACACCGGCAGCGTCCGTCTGGGTCATCAATGCCTATCAGCTCGCAATCGTAACGACGCTCCTTCCGATGGCGTCGCTCGGAGAGCGCATCGGTTACAGGCGCGTCTATCTCGCGGGTCTGGGACTCTTCACCGCGGGCTCTTTGTGCTGCGCCCTTTCTACCAGCCTCTCTGCTCTTGTGGTATCACGGGTCATTCAGGGCCTGGGCGCAACGGGTATTATGAGCGTGAACGGCGCGCTCGTGCGCTTTACCTATCCGCAGGCGCTGCTTGGCCGCGGGGTGGGCCTTAACGCTCTTGTGGTTTCAATCGCGGCGGCCCTCGGTCCAACGATCGCATCTGGTATCCTTGCGGTAGGTCCATGGCAATGGCTGTTTGCGGTGAATGTGCCCATCGGCATCTTCAACCTTGTAGTTGCGTCGCGAGCATTGCCCCACTCCGAGCTGTCAGGGCACCGTTTCGATTGGACCAGCGCGGCCTTGAATGCACTGATGTTCGGCTGTTTTTTCATCGGTATCGACTATGCAAGCAGCGGCCACACCGCGGCATTGGGAGCGATTGGGATTGCGCTGGCGTTGGCAGTGATCTTGTTCCGCCGGGAAAGTAAAATGCCGTTCCCGCTGATTCCCCTCGATCTCATGAGGATTCCGGTCTTTTCACTTTCGGTCTTAACATCGATCTGTGCATTCTCCGCTTATATGCTCGCTTTCGTGGCGCTGCCGTTTTATTTCGAGAATACATTGCATTATGATCAGGTTGCGACCGGCTTATTGATGACGCCCTGGCCCGTGGCATTGGGGCTTGCATCACCTGTGGCAGGATGGCTTTCTGACAAAATGCCGACGGCCATCTTGGGGGCTGCGGGCCTTTGTGCGCTTGCTCTTGGTTTGACGCTCCTTGCAGTTCTTCCCTTGCAACAGCCGCTGGAAATCATCTTACCCATGGGGCTCTGCGGGCTCGGCTTTGGCTTCTTTCAATCTCCAAACAACCGAACCTTGCTGAGTGCGGCCCCACGCGCGCGTGCCGGGGCGGCCGGAGGCATGCTCGCTGTCGCGCGCATTACCGGCATGACCGTAGGAGCAAGCACAGCCGCTTTTGTTTTCAAACTCGCTCCTGGAAATTCACACACGATCGCTTTGCTGACAGGTGCGTCACTTGGGGCTGTGGCCGCCGCCGTGAGCCTCGCGCGTCTCTCCCAGCAAAGGATAGCTCGTGAGGAAGCTGCCGCTCATAGAGAGCATTCCGCACTCCGCTAAAGGGAACTGCGGCTTCTGATGCCGTTCGCGGTCGCCGGATCACCGTTTCGGCGCCAAAAGGGCAAACATGGCCCCTTGCGGGTCGATGCATTGCACGACCCAAAGGTCGCCGGGAACTTGGTGAGGACCCATGATAATTTGGCCGCCGTTTGCGGTGACGCGGGCCGCCGCCGTGTCAATAGCATCTACATTAAAATAATAGAGCCAGAACGGAGCCGGCGTGCCGGCCCTCTTCGTCATCATGCCGCCGCCGGGTGTGTTCCCTGTTTCAAACGTCTGGTAAATGCCCACGGCACCCATGTCCATGGCCACAGCTTTTTTCCAGCCAAACAGCCCCGAATAGAATTTCCAAGCGCTGTCGAGATCGCCCGCATGAAGTTCGCGCCAGCCCACGTGGTCCGGGCTTCCAGGCCCGGCAGGTGGATGCTCCGTTCCGCTCTTTGGCGTAAAGAGAATAAACGTGGCTCCATGCGGATCAGAGGCGACCGCGAAACGGCCAATGCCAGGAATGTCCTGGGGCCCGCGATGGATCTTGCCGCCAGCCTTCGTGACGCGCTTTGCATAAACATCGACGTCATCAACTCCGATATAACCGAACCAGGTGGGCCGCGCGCCGCTAGCACGGACCTCTTCCGGAATCGGCATGATACCGCAAACCATGTCCGGTCCGGCAGAAAGAAGGAGATAGGTAGGCTCCGAACCGGAATCAGCCACGGTCCAGCCCACGACCTTGCTGTAGAAAGCCCTGGCCGAGGCAACGTCGGTTGTAATGACGTCGTACCAGACGAATTTTCTCGGGTTGACGGCCTTGGCAGGGGCCTTGCGAGTTGCACTCACGGTGCGCTTTTTCGTGGCTGTGCTTGCGGTCATGTCCGGTCTCCATAGGGGACTATGCCTCAAGGACAGAGGAGACCGTTCCTATCCGACATCCCGCCCAAAAAATGTTCTTGTGCGATGGTCTTGAGAGTCCTTCTACACTAACGGCAAGCTCTACACTCACATAGACCTTGCCAAGCCGAGCCGCTTGGCTAAGCCAGTGCCCTTTGAAGGAGTCGTCATGTCCAAACTCCAAGTCCGATGCTTCTCACTCTCAATCGACGGTTATGGCGCTGGGCCAAACCAGGACATCAACAATCCGATCGGCGCTGGCGGGCTTGCTCTCCATGAATGGGTTTTTGCTACCCGTACTTTCAAGCACATGCATGGAAAGGAAGGCGGCACTACGGGCATCGACGAAGATTTTGCTGCGCTCGGCTTTAAGGGTGTTGGCGCGTGGATTTTGGGCCGGAACATGTTCGGTCCCATCCGCGGACCCTGGCCGGACGATACTTGGAAAGGATGGTGGGGTGACACGCCACCCTATCGTACTCCTGTTTTCGTTCTCACCAACCATCCGCGCGCATCCATCATCATGAACGGAGGCACGGTTTTCCATTTCGTTACGGAGGGAATTCACGTTGCACTCGAACGCGCCAGGAACGCAGCCAATGGTCTTGACGTGAGGCTCGGCGGCGGTGTCGCCACGATCCGGCAGTATCTCCGCGCAGGATTGATTGACGAAATGCACCTTGCGATTTCGCCTGTCCTGCTTGGCACCGGCGAGCACCTTCTTTCAGGTATCGACGCAGCTGAGCTCGGTTATGCGTGTACCGAACACGTCCCTTCACCAAACGCAACGCATGTCGTGATAACGAGGCGCTAGTGGAGCGAATTTGACATTTAAGTCCCGGCCGCCGCGAATTCGCGCTCAAATGTCAAATTCAAAAGCTCCACTAAAATCGTAAAGTTGCTAGTGGTCCTTTTGATTCCGGCATTTGCTCTCGAGTGTGCCGCAAGCGGATGCAAATGGCGGAATCGGACTACTAGGGTTAGCTTCAGATACTCCCCGGATGATTCAGCTTGACCTCATGTCCGCCAGCCGGTCGAGATGCCGGCGGATATGCGCGGCTTCGGCGGGAGTATTAGCGAGGGCGATGGCGCGGTCGAAAGCGGTACGCGCTTCTTTGGTCCGCCCGAGTTGCAGCAGGAACGCCCCGCGCGCGCCGAAGTAATGAAAGTAAGCCGAGAGCCGCAACTCCAGCGGCTCCAGCATCGCGAGCGCCGCTTCCGGGCCATGCACCTTGGCGGTAGCGACCGCGCGATTGAGCGTTACCACGGGCGAAGGCTGCATGAGTTCAAGCGCTGCGTATAGCGCATCGATCTGAGCCCAGTTGGTTTCTTCAGCGCGGGGTGCACGGGCATGGTTGGCCGCGATCGCGGCCTGAATCTGATAGGGGCCTGGCCGGTTATGGCGCATTGCCTTGTCAATGAGCGCGAGGCCTTCGGTGATAAGCTTGGAATTCCAAAGCGCCCGGTCTTGATCTTCCATCAGTATAATTTCGCCTGCCGCATCAAATCTCGCTGAGAGTCTCGCATGCTGCAGCAGCATCAATGCCGTGAGGCCCATGATCTCTGACCTGCTCCCCGAAAACACCCTCGATTTTAAGTTAGGGTCCGCTCACAGACGGGAGACGGACATGAAGCGCAGCCGGTTTTCAGAAGAGCAAATTATCGGGATTTTGAAAGAGCACCAGGCGGGGCTCACGGCAGCGGAGATCTGCCGCAGATACGGCATCAGCGATGCGACCTTTTACAATTGGCGCTCGAAATATGGCGGGATGGAAATCTCTGAAGCAAAGCGCTTGAAGGCGCTGGAGGACGAGAACCGCAAATTGAAGAAGCTCTTGGCGGAATCGATGCTGGACGTCGCCACGCTGAAAGAGCTGCTCGGAAAAAACTTCTAACGCCCGGTGCAAGGAGAAACGCCGTGACCTGGGCGATCGAACAGAAGAGTTATTCGCAGGCAACAGCCTGCGCGCTGGTTGGGCTTGCACCGAAGACCTACCGCTATGTTTCAAAGCGCGGAAGCGATGAGGCGATCCGAAGCCGGCTTCGCGAGCTTGCGCATGAGCGCCGCCGCTTCGGCTACCGGCGGCTACATCTATTGCTTGGCCGGGAAGGGATGAGGCTCAACCGCAAGAAGCTCTACCGGCTCTACAAGCAAGAGCGGCTGACGGTGAGAAAGCGCGGCGGCCGGAAGCGAGCCTTGGGGACGCGGGCCCCCATGGCGTTGCCGCAAGGAGTTAACCAGCGCTGGTCTTTGGACTTTGTCTCCGATGCGCTCATTGACAGCCGCCGCTTTCGCATTCTTGCCGTCATCGACGATTTCAGCCGGGAATGCCTGGCCCTTGGCGCCGATAACTCGCTATCAGGCGTAAGGGTAGCCCGTGAACTCGACCGGATCGCGGAGCGTCGCGGCTATCCCTGCCTCATCGTCAGCGACAACGGCACGGAACTGACCTCGAACGCGATCCTTTCTTGGCAGGAGGAGCACAAGGTCGAATGGCATTACATTGCGCCCGGCAAGCCAATGCAGAATGGCTTCTCAGAGAGCTTTAACGGACGTTTCCGGGATGAATGCCTGAACGAGCACTTGTTCCGGAGTCTGACAGAGGCTCGCAAGATCATCGAAAGCTGGCGTCTCGACTACAACACCGGACGTCCTCACACGAGCCTCGACGGGCTCACACCAACCGAGTTTGCAACCCGCCCCGCAAAGGGGCATAACCAGAACGGACTCTACTTATGAACGGGGGCACGTCGGGGAGCAGGTCATCTCGGGCTCGGTTTGGAACAGGCGCAGGAGCAAACGTGCCAAGCGAATAGCCTCGTCGCACAGCTCGTTACGTGCTTCGTTTCCTGCCGAATAGCCTTCATTGAACAGGAGGTAGATCACTGCCATCACGGCGGCGAGGCGTTCGGCGCGTTCCGCTGGGCCCGGCGTCTCGAATGGAACATCCGCCTTAGCGACGCGCGCCTTGGCGCGGGTGATACGCTGTTCCATCGCCGTTTCGGTAACAAGGAATGCGCGGGCGATCTGCGCCACCGAAAGTCCCGACACGATGCGAAGGGCCAGCGTGATCTGCTGGACCTCTGGCAAGTCTGGATGGCAGCAGATGAACAACAGCCGCAGCACATCGTCGCGATAATGTGAACCATCCAGGCGTTCGGCCAATGAAGCTTCCGCATCTTCGAGATCGGAGATGACGTCATCGGGTGGCAGCGCCACGTCGCGGGACTGCTTGCGGACACCGTCCAGCCCAGCATTCCTGCCGACGAGGATGAGCCAGGCGGCTGGATCGCGCGGCGGTCCGTTCTGCGGCCAGCTTTTCAAGGCTCGCAGCGCCGCCTCCTGGAATGCTCCCTCCGCCGTGTCGAGATCGCGGAAATAGCGAAGCAGGGCGCTGATTGCCTGAGGTCTGGCACCGGAGAGCGCGCCATTGATCCAGTCCAGATCATTTATTCCGGTCAAGTCTTCCCCGCCCGCTTTTCCGGATTGTAAAGCGCGATCGGCCGGATTTCGTAGGTGCCGCCGGGATTGGCTTGCGCGAGCTCACGCGCAATCTCAAGCGCCCCATCGAGATCTGGGACGTCAATCACATAGAAGCCGAGCAATTGTTCCTTGGTCTCGGCATATGGGCCGTCGATTACAAGGTTCTGGCTCTTCCGTAATGTTGTCGCCGAAGTGGTAGGCAGCAAGCGCAGCGACGGACCGAGCTTGCCTTCTTTAATGAGCCGTTCATGGACAACGGCAAGGCGCTCCATCACGGCATCGTCCTCCTCCTTGCTCCAGGACCAGACGACATCTTCGTTGTGATAACAAAGCAGGGCGTACATCATGTTGAGGTTCCTCTATTTCCAAGGACGGACGAGTATGCCAATCGCCGACATCCCGATGCAAATATAAGAGGCGATATTTTTTCGAGCGTTTGTCGGTTTCCGGCGGCTTGTCTCGTCCTTGCGGCACACAACACGAAGAGGGAAAAATGTCCGAAACCATTCATGAACTTGTCTTAACCCGGCTGATTGATGCGCCGCGCGAGAAGCTATTCCGCTGCTGGACGGAACCTGGGCTGCTGAAGAAATGGTTCGCCCCGGCGCCTTACACCACGCCAATCGCCGAGGTGGATCTCCGGGTTGGTGGCGCTAACCGCATCGTCATGAAAAGCCCGGAAGGTCAGGAGATCGTCTGCCCAGGCACCTATCTTGAGATTGTTCCCAACCAAAAGCTCGTATTCACCGATGCCTATACCGGCGATTGGATTCTGCGGACTTCGGCCAAGCCGTTCATGACGACAATCATCACCTTCGAGGAGGAGGACGGCAAGACCCGATATACCGCCAGGGTGCGGCATTGGACCGAGGAGGATTGCCAGACCCATGTTAAAATGGGTTTCCATAAGGGGTGGGGACAATGCGCCGATCAACTCGCCGCGCTTGCACAAACGATTTGATCCTTAGCTGCAGCGCCGCGCAGGCGCCCATGGCCAGCCCAGTGACTGTTTAAACGAAAGGAAAATGAACAATGGCGATTACATCCATCACCCCATTTCTCTGGTTTGAAAACCAAGCCGAGGAGGCGGCTTCTTTCTATGTGTCGCTTTTCGAAGATTCTCGCATCACGCATGTTTCCCGCTATGGCAATGCCGGGCCGGGTCCGAAGGGCTCTGTCATGGTCGTGGCCTTCGAGCTTTTGGGGCGCCGGTTTACGGCAATCAATGGCGGTCCCGCGCACAAGCTGGATGAAGCGTTTTCGCTGCTGGTTGATTGCACGGATCAAGCGGACATCGACCGGTTATGGGATAAGCTCGGCGAAGGGGGCTCGTACAATGTCTGCGGCTGGCTTAAAGACCGCTTCGGCCTCTCCTGGCAGATCAACTATGCCAGGCTTTCGGATATGATGAGCGGCGATCCCCAAAAAGCCGGGCGCGTTATGGCCGCGATGATGCAGATGAAGAAGATCGACGTGAAGGCTCTGGAGGCGGCTGCTGGCTAGCAAGCCAAACGCACTTATCGTAAGCGATACTCATCGCCCTCTCACCACCTGGCCCCGGATCTCGGACCGGCGAGGCGACCGCGTATAGATGACAGCATACCAGTTACCCGCGATTAGATTGGCAGCCTGCTCATCAGTGAGCGTGGCAGACCCGGCGAACAAACTCCCGCTAGATAAGATAGACCCTGCATTTTCATTGGGAGCGGCAGGACCATGAAAGGCGATGCCAGCATGTCTGCCGCTAAGCCGAAAAACGCTGACATGCCAGGTCAGCACATTCGAAGCGGTATTGAGAGTTGCAGTCAAATAACCTGTTCCACTCAGGTTATTAGGTGGCACGAAATTCGAACCCTTGAGATCTGCTTTGAAGGTTACAATCGCAGCATTGGCGGATCCCGCGAAGACAAAGAAGACTCCGAAAACAAGCGCGAAAAGACCACTGGCGCTCAAACCGGTTTTCATGGTCCGCTCCTTGCTTGAATTCCACATGCTGCCTTTTTCCTAATCACCCCCGGCAATGGGCTTATACAATCGGCTCCGATGCGGGGACGAGGCAGCGCTTTTGACGGTTGGTATTAATCCCCTAGGTAGAGCATAGCGATGCGGATGCCTTCATCATAAGTGGCTTGGACCTCGGCTTTGTGCTGCTCTCCGCGGTTAGCCCAGGCACTGAAAAAATAGCGCGTGTCCGATGGGGGGTTAGATCCGCGCATCTTGTAGCCCCCCAAATCCACCACGCCGTCAAGATCGTAATCCACGGCATATTGATAGGGTCCCGAAGGCCTGCCGCCGCGATCTTCGAGGGGCTCAACGCTTATTTGAAGCATTTCCAGACGCAATCCCGAGGCAGGAAAATGCTCGTAGCACCAGTGACGGTTTTCATGGTCAAGACATGCACCAACGCTACCGTCACCATTGCGCCAGGCTCTCTCAGTCTTTTCTCCCGCGAATCTAGGACCGAAGGGAGCCTTAACCGCGCCAATGAGATTGGCGACAATGCGCGCCTGGTCGCGTTCGGCGCCTGAAACAGGAACGGCTCCGGCCATGTAGACAAGCGATGCCCCGGTCAGCATACAAACTGTCTTCGTCCATTCCAACATGCTGCCCCCCCTTTAATGAACTCGCCTGAGCTGATTTACGCATTCTTAACCATTGCTGTCCGCAAATGATCCCCGAGCCTATTTGTTTATTTCGTGGCCTTGTCCGATAGCCGGGACCACCACCGTCAAAGGCGTCACTCCGCCCAATCAAGGGATCGTGTGACCGCTTTCCGCCAGAAGTGGTACAAGCTGTCGCTTTTGGCGCGGTCCATGGCGGGATGCCAGCACTTATCCGCCCTCCAATTCTCGATGATGTCATCGGTCGATTGCCAATATCCAGCGGCGAGGCCTGTCGCGTAGGCCGCGCCGAGTGCGGTTGTCTCAACCACCGCGGAGCGCACCACCGGCACATTCAAAATATCGGCTTGGAACTGCATCAGCGTATCGTTCACGACCATTCCGCCGTCTGTGCGTAACTCGCTGATTGCAACGCCGGCATCCTTCACCAGGGCATCAAGAACCTCGCGAGTTTGAAATGCAGTCGCCTCCAGTGCCGCGCGCGCGATGTGGGCCTTTGTTACGAAGCGCGTAAGCCCGCAAATCACACCGCGAGCGTGCTCTTTCCAGTGTGGCGCATAGAGACCCGAGAAGGCTGGCACGAAATAGACACCGCCATTGCTGTCCACACTCCGGGCCAACGTCTCGATCTGGGCGGACTCGCGAATGAAACCAAGATTGTCCCGAAGCCACTGCACAAGAGCGCCCGTTATCGCGATCGACCCCTCAAGCGCATAAACCGGCTTTTGTCCTTCGAGGTGGTAGCCAAGCGTCGTCAGCAGCCCGCAGCTGGACGGAACCATATGTTCGCCTGTATTCATGAGCATGAAACAGCCGGTGCCGTAAGTGTTCTTGGCCTCGCCCGGTTTCAGGCAAGCCTGCCCGAACAGGGCGGCCTGCTGGTCTCCGAGAATGCCTCCAATTGGAACGCCTGCAAGAACGCCCTTTGCTTCTCCATAGAGCTGCGATGAAGATTTGATATCCGGCAGACAGGCCCTCGGAACACCGAAGAGGGCGAGCAGCTCATCGTTCCAGGCAAGCGTCGCCAAATCCATCATTTGAGTGCGGCTCGCGTTCGTCGCGTCAGTGATGTGCAGGCCTTCGTCCGGGCCGCCCGTGAGGTTCCAGGCGAGCCAGCTGTCGACCGTGCCGAAGAGCGCGTCCCCTGCTTCCGCCTTGGCTCGCGCACCTGGCACGTTCTCCAACAGCCAGCGCAGCTTCAGACCGGAGAAATAGGTCGATAACGGGAGGCCAGTTTTAGCGCGAAGCCGATCCTGTCCGCCGTCTTTGCATAGCTCGGCGACCAAATTGTCCGTCCGCGTGTCCTGCCAGACAATCGCGTTGGCGAGAGGCTCCCCTGACAGGCGGTCCCATAGAACAACAGTTTCGCGCTGATTGGTGATGCCAACGCTGACGAGATCGGAGGGCGTCACTCTCGCGGAGCGCAGGGCCTCCGAGATCGTTGAAACCGTATTGCGCCAGATCTCGGCTCCGTCATGCTCAACCCAGCCCGGCTTCGGGTAAATCTGCTGGTGCTCTTTCTGCGCCGAGCCAACGATCGCACCCCTGCGATCAAAAATTAGAAAGCGTGTGGAGCTTGTCCCCTGATCGATGGCGCCAACATATCTGCTCATCCTGCCCTCCCGCATCGGTCAGGCGGCTTGCCTCTCGTCATAATATTCCGCCACCGCTTCCGCCTGCGCCTTCGAAAGATGCAAGCCGAGCTTGGATCGCCGCCAAAGCACATCATCAGCCGTTTGGGCCCATTCGTCACGCGCGAGATAATCGAGTTCGGCTTCCCAAAGCCCGTGTCCAAAATCGCGTCCAAGATTGGCCGTGCCGCGAGCCGCACCAAGAATGCGCTCGACGCGGGTTCCATAGGAACGCGCAAGCCGCGGAGCGGTACCGGGCGCAAGAAATGGCCAGCGTTCTCTCACGGTTAGCGCAAAAGCGTCGATGTCCGTGTTTTCAATGTCGCCTCCTGGTAGTTTTGCTTTCGCCGTCCATGATGGTCCCATCTTTGGGAAAGAGGGCCGCAGCGCCTCCAAGGCATGTTCGGCAAGGCGGCGGAACGTGGTAAGCTTGCCTCCAAAGACGGAAAGGATGGGCGCCTCATTGTTGGCGGCGTTCAGATCCAGAACGTAGTCGCGTGTTATGGCGGAGGAGTTCGCGGAACCGTTATCGGCAAGCAGCCTTATGCCAGAATAAGTCCACACCACATCACTGGGGGTAACGGACGCGCGGAAGTACCCATTGACGCTCCTGCAGAGATAGTCGATCTCGGCATCGCTGGCCTGGACATGGCTGGGATCGCCTTCAAACGGGATATCGGTCGTCCCAATCAGCGTAAAACGGCTCTCGTAAGGGATGGCGAAGACGATGCGGCGGTCGGTCATCTGCAAAATGAAAGCATGATCGCCTGAATAGAGCGTGGGGACGGCGATGTGGCTTCCCTTGACCAGGCAGACCTGCTTCGATGCCGGCAAGCCGAGCATATCGTAGCGCGCGGCCGCTGCCCAAGGACCTGCGGCGTTGACGAGTGCTCTTGCTTCGATTTTGGTGACCTTGCCAGAGCTTCGGGATTGAAGAGTGAGCTCCCACAATCCGTCCACCCTTGCGGCTGAAATCACTTTGGTCCGCGTCAAAATGGAGGCGCCGAGCCTGGCAGCGTCGAGCGCGCTCATAGCCACAAGGCGGCTATCGTCGCCCCAACAATCCGAATAAACAAAGCCTCGGGAAAACCTGCCATTAAGATCTCGCCCAATTGCATCGGCCCGAAGGTCGATCGAACTTGAACGCTGTAGATGCCTGCGCGGAGCGAGCCAATCGTAGAAATTGAGCCCGAGACGGACAAGCCATGCCGGCCTTATCGATGGATCGTGAGGGAAGACGAAACGGAGCGGCCGTATTAGATGTGGCGCGCTCTCCATGAGCCGCTCACGTTCGAGCAGCGCTTCGCGCACAAGCCGGAAATCATAATTTTCGAGATAGCGCAAGCCGCCGTGAATAAGCTTCGTGCTCGCTGACGAAGTATGCGAAGCAAGATCATCCTGCTCCGCAAGGACAACCGCGAAGCCCCGACCCGCAGCATCTCGTGCGATTCCGACGCCATTGATGCCGCCGCCGATAATCGCGATGTCGTAGGGACCCTCGCGGCTTACATGGCCTGCGCCTATTGCATCGTCAGCCATAAATCACCCCAATGCGCCTGGGCCTGCAAATATAGGCGTCATGTAGGTGAACAAAGGCCGGATCGTGATGCGCCGCAGGAGGTGGCCCGCCAGCAGGTTTTTCGATCATTGCGAAAGACGACGGAAATGCCGGACAGGCGCACGCTCGCTAGGGGTGCGCCGCCGTTAATTTCAATGCGGGCTCATTCGAGCGGAAGCTGGGTGACCAGAAACGCTGAACCTTTTTCCGGTATCGATTACCCGGCCGCCTTGCACCTTGAGGATTGAGAAATCCTTATCGAGATAGTTTCCGACAAGAAGATACTTGCCATCCGGTGTGAACACCGCGGCTTCGGGCAGACCGCCCACCACAACATCCTGGGTCTTTGTCAGTTTCTTGCCATCAATGCGCAAGACGCTCACGCTGCCATTCTTGTTGTAGAAAAAGGCCTTTTTGCTTGCGTTCGAACCGCGCAGGATGACTGCCACGGCAATATCGCCCTTCGGGCTGATTGCGAGACCTTCGGGGCCGTCTCCGACGACGACGCGATCAATGATCCGGGGCGGATTTGCGCTGAGGTCAACCTCGCTGACAGTATCAACGCTTCCGTCAGAAGAACCGGAGTTCCCATTGTCGGCGGTCAAGGCGAAGGACCCGTTCGGCGCCACGGCGACGTTGTAGGGCCAGAGCCCGGTCGGCAGATCGAGTTTGTTATAGGTGACCTTATCGCCTGCAACATCAAGGATAGACACCTTGTGAGCTGGAAACTTGGTGGCCAAAGCCCGCTTTCCGTCGGGAGTGAAGACTACATGCGAGACGACATCCCCCATCGGCACCGTATCGATGACCTTTACGTTGGTTCCGTCGATCGATAAGACGCTAATCGAATTGTCCCCCCGGTTTGCAATGAGTGCCAATTTACCGTTTGGACTGATGCTGAGGCCCGAAGGCTGCTTGCCCACTGTCAATGTCGCAATCGCTTTTGGCGGGCCGGCCTTCAAATCGATGACGTAAACCTTGTTGTCCGGCCCTTGCTTGAGGGTCTCGCCTTCCTTCGTCACTTCGATGGAGTCGGCAACGAGAGCAATGGTACCTGTAGGGTCGATATCGAGATTAACGGGCGGGCCAATAACCGAGTTCTTGAGCGGCAGATTGGCGACGATTTTGGGCGCTTCTGGATTGGCGACATCGACGATGAGAACCGAATCCTTGCCGGGTGGTGAGATCACAGGCTTTCCGTTGTCATCCCAGAGCAGCTTTTCGTCGTTCCCAACAATCATGAACGGAGCCGCTTTGACGGACGCCGTTATAGTTGTGGCAGTCAGCAACACAGCCGCGGTTAGACACAACCGGTTTTTCGTTAACATCATATCCTCCCTTGGAGCCGCCGGTGCTCAAAGCACCCGCTCCAAGCGCAACTCTACGCGAAACCGGCTCGTCTACAATTGCATCAAAGTTGCGCCTCTGATTAGGAATCAGTTCGCCGCTCTGGGGCCCTGCCGTTATCGCATAACCTTAGCCGAAAACCGCTCACACTCTTTGGCGCGGCGCTAGAAGGCCACGTTGAACCCTATCTGGCCGCCATAGACAGCGGCACTGTTCTGTCCGAAATCCGCGGAGCCGGCTGTTAGGAATTTAACCCCCCTGCCAACGTCGATTGTGAAACCGCCCTTCACTTCCCCCCAGTCCTTGCCCAACAAGACGGCGGGGAGGCTAAAACTCGGAGCGGCGATCGTGGTCAGTGACGCAGTGACATTCCGGTTAGTGTCAGCAAATTCGTGGTTCCAGGTGAACTGCGCAAAGGGCTGAATGTTGGACCAGTCGTAGCTTGCCTTGTAACCAATCTGCCCGACGGATGATTCGCGCTCCTGGCTCCCAAATCCAAGACTTGTGAAGCTTCCCGTTTCAGTGAACGTAACCCACGTAGAGAGAATGCGCTACTGGTGAGCAGCTTGCGGTTGAGCCTGCTTCCTGTGAGCTTGCGCGGTCCAAGTGCCTGGCAGGATATCCCGCGCGATAGTCTGCAGCTTGTTCCTTAGGCCGTGGACGACGCTGGCCTTCCCCTGCATCATCGCGTTGAACCCTGTCAGGGCGACGGCAAGCGCATCATCCTTTTTCATCTCACCGATGGGGGTATCCAGCATCCCGGCCTTCTTGAAGAACTCCGTCTCTGTTGCGCCCGGCATTAGGCAGGTAGCGGTAACGCCCCTATCCTTGATCTCATTACGCAGAGCATATGAGAAGTTGTCGATAAAAGCCTTCGTACCGTTATACACGGCCTGGAAGCTGCCAGGAATGAAGCCCGCGATTGATCCCGTGATCAATATCCGCCCGTGGCGCTGAGCCCCCATGTCGCGTGCAAACTTATAAAGGAGAAAGACGGTACCGGTGATGTTGGTGTCGATATTTCGAATTGATTAGCCAATGGGCCGCGCGCTTTGCTTGTTCCGCCTTTTTCAGCCTTGGCTCCTCGGGTTGAACTCACTGTTGGCTGGAGGGCTTATAGCCTTTGAGCAATGCGTCGCGCTCGCACATGAAAACGCCCTTCCCGAAGTCGTAATTGTGCGATCCTGGAAAATAAAAGGTTTTCTCGTTGCGCGCCGCCCACACGGTGGGGTTCCCGCCGCAGTGCGCGCGCGCATCCGCCTCGCTGGCATAGGACTTCCCACGCGCCTGTGGCGGCACCGTTTGCGCAATAACGGACTTCGGCTCCTTCGAAACGGGAGCTTCCGTCGCGCCATAAGAATTCGGTTGGGGGTTCGTGTTCTGAGCGAATGATGGGGTGGACGGCCCCGTGCGGCATTGACCTGCCATAGTGGCGTGGGTGAGCCGTAAACGAGGAGGGCCGTTCATGAGAGAGATTGCGATTATCGGTTTGGATTTGGCGAAGAACATCCTTCAGGTGCATGGAGCGGATGCTTCCGGGGTCCCGGTTCTCAAAAAGAGGTTGCGCCGTGATCAGGTTTTGCCGTTCTTTGCCAGGCTCAATGCCTGTACGGTGGCGATGGAGGCATGTTCCGGAGCCCATTACTGGGCGCGGGAGATTGCAAGGTTCGGTCACAAGACGCGCCTTATTCCCCCAGCCTATGTGAAGCCGTTTGTGAAAAGGCAGAAGAACGACGCCGCGGATGCGGAGGCGATTTGCGAAGCAGCACAGCGTCCAACAATGCGGTTTTGCGCGGTGAAGAGCGCCGAACAGCAAGCTGCGGCGGCGGGCTTTCGCGCGCGCGACCTCCTGGTGCGCCAGCGCACACAGCTCATCAACGCACTGCGCGGTCATCTCTACGAGTACGGCATCGCTATTCCGAAGGGCCCGGCGCACGCTGGCCAGCTTCTTGAGCTTGTCGAAGAGGGCTCGGCAGTGCCGGCGGAGGCTGCCCTCGCGCTCAATTGTCTGGCGGATACGCTGAAGGCTTTGGAAGAAAAGATCCGCATGCTCGATCATGAGATCACAGGGCGCGCGAAAAAAGACGCGCTTGTCCAGCGTCTGATGACCATCCCGGGCGTTGGTGCGATCACGGCGACTGCGCTTGCGGCTTTGGCGCCGCCGATGGAGACGTTCTCACGAGGGCGCGACTTCGCCGCCTGGCTGGGGCTCGTGCCAAGGCAGCATTCTAGCGGGGGCAAGGACCGGCTGGGCAAGACAACCCGGATGGGCGAACGCTCGCTGCGGCGGCTCCTCGTGATCGGCGCGGCGGGCGTGGTTCGCTGGGGCGTCCGCAAACCCCCAAGGCCGGACTCCTGGCTGGGGCGGATGCTAGCGCGCAAACCACGGCAGCTTGTAGCGGTTGCACTTGCAGGAAAGATGGCTCGGATCATCTGGGCCTTGATTACCAAGGAAGAGAATTACAGAGCTTTGAGCGTCGCGGCGGCATGATCGCCGGCCGAACGCTTGGAGGCCGCAAGGAGTAAGACACGTCGACGGAGATGATGGCGCAAGTCTCAAGACCGGTGCGGAAAACCAGAAATCAGTGTAGCGCTTCGAGCGCGCGCGAACGATTTGGACCGCACCGCGTATCCCATCAGGGCCAGCCGGCGCGATCCGGCGCATCAAAGGCCGGACACACGTCAGCACGGGACTGCGCGCTAGAATTTTCCGATCTTAAAGGTCTTGCACCGGAACGAGGCCGTCCACACACGATGATTGCGAGGTCAGTATAAAAGTGAGTGCGAATCCCGTGAACCAGACGGAAAGAGCGGCAAACCGCATGCCCCTACTCCCGACCCGCTCGTGTACCAGAAGCAGGCGCATCTTCAGCCATCTCATCCCGGTACCTTTTCAGGTTTCGCGCGATCCGGTTGGGATCGGCAGCCAAGTCGCCTTTGTCATCTTCAGGCATCTTGTTCGTGCCGAGCGCCGCGCCTGTGCTTATATCGCTATCGGCGCTGCTTTCCCCACCGCCGCTCACGCCGCTTTCCGGAAGGGTGCTTTCCTTGTCCGCGTTGTGACCACCGATACTGCCGGAGATTGTATCAACACCGGCCCGGGCCGATCTGCGGCCTTTGCCAGGCCAGTGCTGCTGCTTCCTTCCGTCCGCCATTCTCTGCTCCTAGCACCGCGGGAAACGGGGTGGAGCGCCATGCACGGCACCGCCACAGTTTCATGCGAGGCAGGCCAACTTAATGCCTGGTCTCGCTGCTCCAGGTCTCGGCGTCACGGTTGACGTCGCGGCTGGGAGCAGGCAAGTCGCCCCCGTTTCGGTCTACATCAACGCGCGTATCCCGGACCGCGCTTACCACCTTTTCGGTGCGTTCCTCGGGCTGCTTGCGAATCACCAGCTCCTCAATACTGCGCGTCTTGCGCACCACCGGCTCTTCATGCCGCTCGACGATCTCATAATCACGGTCCTGGAACTCTCCGGGCCTTCCGGTACGCTCACCAGATGCCTGCCGCCGCTCCATGATATAACTATCGTCGCGGAGGCGGACGTCCTTCTCGACTGGCTGCTCCACCACGTGCGCTCGAACTCTGTAGCGGTTCTCGGTCGCACGCTTACCTATGTCGAGCTGCTCCCTTTCGATCGGTATGACCTGCTCATCAGAACCACGGAACCTGCGGTCTTCGGTATCTTCTCTGGGCCGCGTTCCTTGCCTGCCTCTAATGGACTCCGCCGTAATCGACGTGTCTTCCTCGTCCTCCAGGTTCAGAGCACCTGCCGCTACGAGCTGTTCCGCAATCCAGATGTGATCGTGGTCTTCCGGAACAAGAACCGAAACGGCCGTACGGCCGCCGGTAAGATTGTTCCTATACCACTCGCGGTCGCGCCTTGGGCTACTTCCAACGAATAGCCAATCCCAGAAGCCCTGGGGTTGTCTCTCTTCACCTTCGTAAGGGCTGTCATGGCTCAAATGGATGTTGCCTTCGGAATTCATCCACAAGCCTGTCCCTGGCGCGTTCCGCCCCATCGTAAGTCGAAAAGACGGCGGCCACGTGATATCCATACATCGCTTACACCCTTTGTTTTTTTGCCTCTCTGTAAAAACCCTAGGGCAAGCATCGGTTGCAGCATGTTGGAGGGACATCACGGAATCGGCGAACTCTTTGGTTGGACAAAATTCAGCCAAGCTTGACCGATCACCAGATAGACAAGCGCCAGAGGAGGGAGTGCCAACTTTGCACGTAGCGTGCGCTTCTACGCAATCGTAAGCGGCAAATTTGAGCAATGGAAGTTGCTGTATGAAATCTCAAATTCGACTTGCCTTCGCCATGCTTCTTGCTTTGGCCGCTCCCTCGGATGTTCCCGCGCAGTCCAGCGATGGCGACGTCAATGCCTATATCGCCAAGGTGCCGATCGCCGGCCTGCCTAGCGGCCAGTATGCACAATGGACTGAGGAGCAACGGAAGACAGTGTTTCAAAGGGTAGAGAGCTTCTGCCGGTATCTCTGCGTGGACAGATACGCCAATGCCTCTTTCCCGGATAAGGCTGCGGCGATGCGCGCGATGGCCGAGGCCAGGGTCTGCCTGGGCGCATGTGTTTTCAACCACCTGCCTGCCGATTACCCCAACCTATCGAATATCAAACAGGAAACTCTCACGGACTATAACAAGGCCAGGCAGTTAGGATCGCAAGTAACGTGGCCTTTGCCGCATTGAGCCGCTTCCCGCCTGAATCATTCGTGGCGGTGCATCGCGGAGTGCTTCTTAGTATCGCGCATCGTAATGTACACGGCGAGAGAAACCGCAATAATTGCCGTGAGATAATAGGAAAACCACACTTCATGGCCGATTGTTTTTAGCCAAAGCGCAACGGAATCCGCGGTTCCGCCAAAGATCGAGACGTAAGCGCGTATGGCAAGCCAACGCCCGGGGCGCGTACACTTGTTGGAAAAAGCTCAGCCTTCACAACCGCGTTGATGGAGGTGTAGCCGCTCACGATGAGCCACGCCGCGCAAATCAGCAGAAAAGCACCGAACGCTGTCTTGGTTTCCACCAAAGCGGATAGAAGGGGGATCGTGAAAAGTGTTCCGCAAACCCCAAAAAAGATCAGGAGCCACTTGCGTCCGATCCGATCCGAGATCGCCCCATAGATCGGCTGGAGAAACAGGGCAAAGATCAGGCTTCCTGCGGTCACCATAGTCGTTTGGCTGTCGTTGAGCCCCACGGAGAGGCGTAGGAATTTTTGCATGTAGATCGGTAGGTGTAGAACGCGGCCGTTCCGCCGGCAGTGAGGCCCACGACAATCATTATCTCCCGCGGGTATTTCAGAAGCGAACCTAAGCTGTTGTCCTGGATGACTTTCTTTGCCTCAAGATAGGCGTCAGTCTCGTGAAGATTGCGCCTCATGATGGCTGTGACGATGGCAAGAAGCGCGCCGATAACGAATGGAATGCGCCAGCCCCAAGCCCGAATTTCATCTGAGGACAGAAAAACATTTTGGAGCACGAGAAGAACAAGGATCGCGCAGAGTTGTCCGCCGATCAAGGTGACGTATTGGAAGCTTGAGTAGAAGCCCCTGTTCTTGGTGTCAGCCATCTCCGAAAGATAGGTGGCACTCGTCCCATATTCTCCGCCAAGGCTCAGCCCCTGAATAATGCGAGCAAGGCCAAGGACGATCGGTGCCCCAATTCCAATTGATGCATAAGTGGGCGTGACCGCAATCATCAGCGAGCCAAAGCACATGAGCAGGACAGAAGCCATCAGCGCGTTACGCCGTCCATAACGGTCGGCGAACCGCCCGAATACGAGGCCCCCTAAGGAGCGGACGATGAAACCTGCCGCAAAGAGCACAGCTGCGTTAAGTTGGACGACAACTGGATCGGAGGATGGAAAGAAGGCTTTGCCAAAATAAAGGGCGAACGCCGCATAGGCGTAGAAGTCGTACCATTCTACGAGATTGCCGGCGGAGCCGACGAAAATGGCTTTTAGCCTACGTGCCATATCTCCGGCCGCATGTTCTTCGAAGGGGATCGCGCCGATTGCTTGTTCTTGCTGCGCCATGGGCTGTTTCCTCGCTGAGCTTAAGATCTATAGCTGCCATGCCGGCTTACAGCAACTTCCGGAAGCCCATCCTTTTGGCTCAAGCCGAGTACGTTACATCAGCGCAATGCTCGCGATGCTGCGTCAAGCAGCTCACCTATCGATGGCGCGGGGCGGGGCTTCCCCGGACACTCATCGCCGAAGACCTGCACGACCCGGAATACATCCCTGCCGCCGGCCTGTTTCCAGGCCGCAGCTCCGATCCCAATATCGTGGACGCGTTTGTCGAGAAGGTTGGCGTTGTGGCCGGGAGATTTTTTCCAGCCTTCCATCGCATTCTTGGCCACGTCCGCAACCATCATGGAATTGGGCTTGCGCCAGCCGCCCCACACATTTTCGGCGACAAGACACCACTTGTATCCCTCTGCGCTTACTCGCTTTGCGGGGGTGCGTCCGTCCGCGGTGTGGCCGGTACCTTCATGCTCCGCAAGATACAAGGCATAGGCGGCTGCCGCCGCATCGAGCGACGCGCTGGGACGAAGTTCCTGCTCACCCTTCGATTTCCGGTAGGCATTCGTTTCGGCCAACACCGCACTCTTTAGCGTTGGGATATCGATCGGCACCTCTTGCGCACTCGCGCACAGAGGCTTCGCCGTCAGAAGGAGACTACAGCAAAGGACGGAGCCAATCAGCCGCATAAGTTTCAAGGTTCTCCGGCATGTGGCTTTATTGCGGCGGGGCTATCCGAGTCTTGATTGCATTGATACACTTTCGGGATCTGACTGCGGGAGGCGCCGAATGAATGTTGCAGAATGGCTAAACCGTTCGGCACGGGTTTTTCCAGAACGGCCTGCGCTGCTTCAGGGGACCCGCTTGGTAGTCAACTATCGGGAATTCGCGCGCCGAACGTGTACCCTTGCACTCCACCTCCGTTACAAGCTTGGTATCGAACCCGGCGCCCGCGTTGCCATTTTCATGAGCAACCGGCTGGAATATTTCGAGGCGCTCTACGCGGCGTGGTGGGCAGGCGCGGCAGTAGTGCCGATTAACGCGAAGCTTCATCCCAAGGAAGCGGCTTGGATTATCGAGGATGCCGAAGCGAGCGTTCTTTTCATCAGCAGTGACGTAGGGGATGGCCTTCTCGGACACTTGCAGGGAATCCCTTCCCTTGGGGAAGTCCTCAGCGTGGACGATGCCAATTTTCGGAAGCTCTATAGCGGAGACGGCTTTGAGCCGGTTTGCGAACGCCGTGCCGACGATCTGGCTTGGCTGTTCTACACCTCTGGGACCACTGGCCGGCCGAAAGGGGTGATGCTCACCCACGCAAACTTAGCTGCAATGACCGCCTGCTATTTCATGGATGTCGACACGCCGGAAGCAGAGGACGTGAATGTTTACTCCGCTCCTATTTCCCACGGTGCCGGCCTTTATCATTTTCCTCAAATCATAACGGGCGCACGTCATTCGGTGCCAGAGTCCGGGAAGTTCGAGGCAAATGAAGTCTTGGATCTCTCGAAGGCTCTTGGGCGATCGGTCATGTTCCTCGCCCCAACAATGGTTAAAAGGGCCGTCGATGCAGCCAAATCACGGGGGGAGAGCGGCGATGGCATCAAGACCATCGTCTATGGTGGAGGACCAATGTACCTCGCTGATATTGAGGCTGCACTCGATGTCATGGGGAACCGCTTCGTTCAAATCTATGGCCAGGGCGAATCGCCTATGACCATCACGGCTCTGAGCCGCGAGCTCCATGCAGATCGAGCTAATCCAAATTGGCGCCCAAGAATTGCATCTGCAGGCAAGGCCCAATCCCTCGTGGAGGTTCGCGTTACCGGCGAAGATGGCCGGCACCTGCCGCCGGGCGATGTTGGCGAGGTTCTGGTGCGAGGACCCTCCGTGATGGCGGGCTATTGGCGACGGCCGGACGCCACCGCGGAAACTTTGCGCAACGGTTGGCTCTGGACTGGAGATATGGGCGAGATGGACGGAGACGGGTTTTTGACCCTTCGCGACCGTTCCAAGGATGTCATCATCTCTGGAGGCTCGAATATCTACCCGCGCGAGGTAGAGGAAGTTCTGCTCACCCATCCGTTGGTCACAGAGGCTGCGGTTGTAGGCAGGGCCCACCCTGACTGGGGTGAAGAAGTTGTCGCCTTCATCGTAACCCGCGACGGAACCCCTTGCGATACCACCGCTCTTGATAACCTCTGCCTTGAGAATATAGCGCGATTCAAAAAGCCTAAGGCCTACCTTCATGTCGAAAGTCTGCCGAAAAACAATTATGGCAAGGTTCTGAAAAGCGAACTCCGCCGCATGCTCGAGCTCGCTTGATTGCTGGCCTTGAGACGGCCATCGAGCTTGTTCTCTCGAAAGGCGCCGGCTTGAAACGCCGCTGCGAGGTTCTTGCCTCGAAATGCTCTACCGCCGGGCGGAGAGGAGTTCCGCAGCGGTTGCAACGTCGTCCGTTCTCCCATCCGCATCCGCTTGCGGCTGCGGGCACTTGGAGCTGCAAGCTCGCGAAGGCGAGTTTGGGGGAGAGGCACAGGGTAAGCGGGCTTCGGATTCCAGAAGAGCCGGACTAAATACCTAGGGAGATCGGCTTCATGGCCCGCAATGTCTCGCTTGGCGCCATTTTGCTATATCCAGAGAGACCGAACCGTATTGCCGGCGTTGAAACGCCAGCAATTAGGGCAACCGGGCGCAGAAGAGCGGTGTAAACCGCCCTCCTTGCTCCAAAAGGAGACTAGATCGCTCTCGCTTTTGACAGAATCAGAGGCACGGTCTCAGCCCTTGTTCACACATGATCTTATCGCAAAACTCGTGCCCATCCCCGAATGCATGGGAACAAGCTTTTGCGGATCATACTTTAGATCGCTTCGCTTAAGTCTTTCGCCGGGCGAAATGCGACCTTCTTGCTTGCCTTGATTTTTATGGCTTCGCCGGTAGCGGGGTTCCGTCCCATCCGGGCGGCGCGCTTGCGTACTTCCAAAGTGCCGAGCCCGGCAATCCGGATTTTCGCACCCTTCTTGAGATGCTTTCCGATAACCGTAACGGTTTCGTTCAGCACTTCATTCGCCTGCTTCTGGGAAATGCCATGCGATTCGGCCACTTCCGAAGCGAGATGGCGAAGCGTAACAATGTCGGCCTTCGCCGGTTTTGCAGCTGCCTTGGGCGCCGCCGCCGCTTGCGTTTTCGTCATCTGAGTTCCTTCGTTATTCCATAGCTGCTGGAGTTGGGAAACTGCACTTTGTCCGTTGGCTTCTTTGCCGCCATCCAAGGGAATCCACCCGATGTTGTACGGCACACCAATCCGGTCAAGGGCACCGAACCGCTGTGATGCCAATAGAATCAGGCAAAATGGCTCGATAGCGGCGATGACCATCAAACCGTGTAACGGCGCACGTCAACAGCCTTTCGCTTGAAAATCGGCATCTCAGACCGAATCCAGGCTGTATTTGCGGGCTACTGTGGTTTTTAAGCCCCGAAAATAGGGCATTTGCCTTCATCCTTGCTGATAAGGCCTCCTTTAAAATTCGCTGGCCGCCGGCGCCCCGCACAAGAATAGTCGCCGGAAAAATGCCCGCGAGCCTTGACATCAAAGAGCAGCACACATAGAACGGAAAGTGAACAGCCTGCAAGGAAGTGTGTGGGCAGGATGTGTGGAAAAAGCGTTTGTGCGGGTCAAGCGGCCACAGGCTAGTGTAAGCTTGAGGGGGCGACTCAATGATCAATGAAAGGAGCTCTCATGGCGGGCTCGGTTAACAAAGTAATCCTGATCGGGAATTTAGGGGCTGACCCGGAGGTTCGTCACACCCAGGACGGACGGGCGATCTGCAATCTAAGGCTTGCGACCACTGATAGCTGGCGCGACAAGCAGTCAGGCGAGAAGCGCGAAAAGACCGAATGGCACAGCGTTGTCATATTCAATGAGCAGCTTGGGAAAGTGGCCCAGCAATATTTGAAGAAAGGGGCCAAGGTCTACATCGAGGGCCAACTACAGACCCGGAAATGGCAGGATAGTTCCGGCAACGACCGCTACACAACAGAGGTGGTATTGCAGAACTATAACGGTCAGCTGACAATGCTCGACGGCCGCAATGGGGCCTCCGGCTTTCAAGATAGCGGAAGCAGCGGCTACGATGCGGGTTCAGGTGGAGGCGGCCGGGACGGCGCAAGAAGCGCAACCAAGCCCCACGATAGCGGAGCAGGGAAGTCTTTCGAAAAGGATTTGGACGACGAGATCCCTTTTTAGGCCGTCAGGGTCGAGCAAGTCTCCACTTTTAGGCCAGGATTCCCTATATATGCGGGGGCGGAAATTTCATAGCGGCTTCGTACACCTCAAGTCCTTTGTAGGAAGCCAAGGATTCGATTTTGGCAGGCAATTCCGACAGCAATGGCGGTGACCGCGGCGTGGGTGAAGTTCGCCCGATCCTGATCACCGACGAGATGAAGCGTTCCTATCTCGATTATGCCATGAGCGTAATCGTGTCGCGGGCGCTTCCTGATGTGCGCGACGGTCTTAAGCCCGTTCATCGCCGCATTCTCTATTCGATGCATGAGACGGGCTATCAATGGAACAAGCCCTACAGAAAATCAGCGCGCGTCGTTGGCGATGTGATCGGTAAATATCATCCGCACGGCGATCAGTCGGTCTACGATGCGCTCGTCCGCATGGTGCAGGACTTCTCCATGCGCGTCCCCTTGATAGACGGACAGGGGAATTTTGGCTCAGTGGACGGCGATCCTCCGGCTGCGATGCGGTACACCGAGGTCCGGCTTCAAAAGATCACTGAGACGGTTCTGCAGGATTTGGAAAGCGACACGGTCGACTTTCAAGACAACTACGATAATTCCGAGCGCGAGCCCAAAGTTCTTCCTGCACGGTTTCCTAATCTTCTAGTCAACGGCGCCGGCGGCATTGCGGTTGGCATGGCCACCAACATTCCGCCTCATAATCTCGGTGAGGTGATTAACGCCTGTTTAGCATTCCTCGATAATCCCGGCATCAGCATTGAGCAGCTTATGGAGCATGTGCCGGGTCCCGATTTTCCAACCGGGGGCATCATCATGGGGCGCGCCGGCATACGCGCCGCCTATCTTAAGGGCCGGGGCTCCATCGCAGTTCGCGCCAAGATCCATGTCGAGACCATTCGCAAGGATCGCGACGCCCTTATTGTGACGGAAATTCCCTACCAGGTTAACAAAGCCACTCTGCAGGAGCGCATTGCTGAGCTTGTCCGCGAAAAAAGAATCGAGGGAATTTCGGACGTTCGCGACGAGTCCGACCGCGACGGATATCGCGTCGTGATCGAGCTGAAGCGCGAGGCAATGCCGGAGGTGGTGCTGAATCAGCTTTACCGGTACACTTCTCTACAGTCGCTTTTCGCCGCGAACATGGTTGCGCTAAACAGCGGCCGGCCCGAGCAGCACAACCTCCTCGACTTCATTCAAGCCTTTACGCAGTTCCGCGAGACGGTCGTCACCCGGCGCACTAAATTCCTGCTCGGCAAGGCACGGGATCGCGCCCACGTGCTCGTGGGTTTGGCAACCGCGGTCGCGAACATCGACGAAGTCATAAAGCTCATCCGAAGCGCACACGATCCGGCGACTGCCCGCGATCAGCTTATGACAAGGAGCTGGCCTGCGGAAGACATAGCGCCGCTCCTGGCTTTGATCGACGATCCCCGCTCGAAAATTCTTGAGGGGAATGTTTACAAGCTTTCCAACGATCAGGCTCGCGCAATTCTCGATCTGCGCCTGCAGCGGCTCACCGCGCTTGGCCGTGATGAAATCGGCGATGAGTTGAAGGGGCTGGCGGACAAGATCCGCGATTATCTCGATATCTTAAGTTCACGTGCCCGCGTGGTCGAAATCGTCCGGGACGAGCTGACGGCCATCAAGGAAGAGTTCGCCACACCGCGCCGAACCGAGATTCTCGACATTGAGGGCGAGGTCGAGGACGAGGACCTCATCCAGAAGGAGGATATGGTCGTCACGGTCAGCCACCGCGGATATATCAAGCGCGTGCCGCTTTCCACCTACAGAGCGCAAAGGCGGGGCGGAAAGGGCCGCGCTGGCATGACGACCCGCGACGAGGATTTCGTTACGAGGCTCTTCGTTGCCAATACTCACACGCCGGTGCTTTTTTTATCGTCACGGGGCATGGCCTACAAGATGAAGGTCTGGCGCCTCCCGCTTTCAGCTCCGCAGGCTCGTGGCAAGGCTCTCATCAATCTTTTGCCTCTGCAGCAGGAAGAAACGATCACGTCTATTCTGCCGCTTCCGGAGGAGGAGCGCGGCGAGACCGGAAACTTCATCTTATTTGCCACGCAATCGGGTAACGTCAGGCGCAATGACTTGGCCGATTTTGGGGAAGTGCGCCAGAACGGCAAAATCGCGATGAAGCTGGACGCTGGCGACGCAATCGCAGGCGCTCAGCTTTGCCGTGAGACGGACGACGTTCTCTTGACGACTGCGAATGGCCAGTCGATCCGCTTTCCCGTAACCGATGTGCGCATCTTCAAAGGCCGGGAATCGACCGGGGTGCGGGGCGTCAGGCTCGAACAGGACGACAAGGTCATTTCTCTAGCCATCCTCCGGCATATGGATGCCAGGCCCGCAGAACGTGCCGCCTATCTAAAGCAGGCCAATGCGATAAGGCGGGCGGCTTCCGGCGAACGCGGTATATTGGAGAACGGTGAAGCCGAGTACACGGTCTCCGAACCGGAGAATGAAAATATCGATGACGGTGAGACTATCGAAAGCGGCGATATCGCCGATCTGACACCTTCACGCTACGCCGAGATGGGCGGAGCGGAGCAATATGTGCTCACGATTTCCGAGCGCGGTTTTGGCAAGCGCACTTCATCCTATGAATACCGGACTTCCGGACGCGGCGGCAAAGGCATCATCGCCATGGTGGTCAATGAACGCAATGGACGCCTCGTTGCCTCCTTCCCCGTCGAGGATACCGATCAAATCATGCTCGTCACAAATGCCGGGAAATTGATCCGCTGCCCGGTCGAGGGTATTTCGATAACAGGACGCTCGGCGCAAGGCGTTACGATCTTCAGGACCGACCAGGACGAGCGGGTGGTCTCAGTGGAGCTTATCAACGAAGATGGGAATGGCGCAGGCAATGGAAACGGCACGAGCGATCCCGAAGACCGCGAGGAGCCTCTCGAATAACTTCGGATGAACGGAGAAGACGCTTCATGCGCTGCGGATTCTATCCTGGCAGCTTCGACCCGCCGACGCTCGGACATCGTGACATCATATCCCGGGGTCTGAAAGCCTTCGACAGGCTCGTGGTCGGGATCGGTGTTCACCCCTCCAAGGCGCCGATGTTCACGGACGATGAGCGCGTGGCAATGTTGCAGGAGGAGTTCGCCGGGCTCTCGGCTATCAGCCGCGCTGAGGCGGTTCTTTTCCGGGGGCTTACAGTGGATGCCGCCCGCGCGCATGGCGCTGGTTGCATTTTGCGGGGGCTTCGGGACAGCGGCGATTTTGAGTATGAGATGCAGCTCGCGCGCATGAATAGCCAACTTGCTCCCGATATCGAAACCGTGTTTTTGGCCGCCTCACCTGCAACAGTTCATATCACGGCGACGCTCGTGCGCCAGATTGCAAGCCTTGGAGGTGATGTATCGCCATTTGTCTCCGGCCCCGTCCTTGAGCGGATCAAAGACAAGTTTAAAGTTATTTAAAGCGATTGAGACGGCATTGGGGTTACGCCACGGATAAGGCTAGTTGCCGGATCACGGGGCGAGGAGGCCTTGCTTTCACCATGAACAGGCTCGCGCGAAATATTCCCAAACCCAGCAGCATTCAGTCCGGCAGATTTGTTCGGCGTCATGCTAGCCATGTGGGGTGCGGGCCATGAAACTTTATGCGGAAAGAGCTCCTGTCCGTCGCCACCATCGTGCCGCTCCGCTGCATGACCCACAAGGATTACCGGCACCGGCTTGATCCTGAACCGCGATCCCATTGCAAGCATCCCCACGATGGCGGCTTGGCAGGTTGAATCTGCGGCAAGCGCGCTTTCAGCAACCGCTGTTACCGGGCGGGGGCTCCTGCTGTTTCTCTCGCCTTGCTCCACTCTAAGAAAGACCTGAACAAGCGTTCCACATCCGCTTGAGAAAGGGGGGGTTGATTGCGGGATGATGAGGTCGTCGCCAGGAATTGCGTAAACTGCGACCGCAGGGCGGGTGGCGCCTTGGCTCGATCAGCTGCGAGCCACGCCTCCGCTGGCTCAAACCGGGTCCAGCCGGGAAGCGAGCTGGCTAGATTGACCTCCTGCCATTTGACATGACGCGGCGCCTTTTGAAATTCGGCGATCCTAGGGAATAGCGCTTCTACGAATTTTTGCACCCGCCGGTACCGGTCATGGGTTTTCGGCCAATTGAAGGAGATGAGAACCACGCCGTCCGCAATCGTTGGTACGGTATGATCGGGCGGTATCATATCTGGATAGTCTTCGTGAGTGAGCTTTGCCGGGAGGTAATCTGAGTTCAGTTCCTTGGAATAAGGAATGGGCACGAACCGCATCTCGCCGCTAAGCCTTAGCATCTTGATGAGCTTGGCGGGCTTGCCGGCGACCAACGCAGTTGCCGCGATCTCACCGCTTTTCAGCATCTCGATGGCGTCGGGTTGTGTTACGTTGACTTCGACGACCTTGATTCCAAGCCGCTTGAATATGTCGCGCAGAACATAATTCGTACCGCTGCCCTTTTCGTTCATGTTGACTTTTTTGCCCTGAAGATCCTGCAGGCTTCCAATCTCAGGACGAGCAATGATATGAACTTCTTCGTTAAATAGTTTCGCGATGTAAACGATCTTGTTCTCGTTGACACCAGTGGCATGATACCAGCTATCGAGCGCCTCATCGGAGCTGCGAAAATTATTGAGGATGCTTTCCTCAACAAGCCCGATATCGATCCCTTTCAGCTTGAGAACGTCGCGAATGTTTTGAGGGCCGCCAAGGCCTACCACAGGAAGGATACGGAGATTATCACCGTCATTCAATACCGTTGCCAGATCACAAGCCACTTCAAGATATGTACTGTCTGAACTGCCGGAAATAATCGCAATCGTATTGTCATTGATTTGATCGGTTCGATAGACACCAACACCAACAAAGTAGTCGCCCATTTTCTCGACATACGCCGACTTATCTTCAATTCTCTTCGTCGTCGGATTGGACCATCGATAATCAACCCATCCGCTACCTGGGTTTCGCGCGACCTCGACCATCTCGCGGATGAGGAACTTGCCATTCTGATCCTTGAAGTCGATCAGATTTTTTCCCACCAGATCGGGTCTTGCGCCATGAGCTACATTCACGCCTTCAAGATTGTAGACAAAGGGATAAAGGTCGCGATCGTGAAACTCCTTGGCTTTTGCAGTTATCGCTTTGAAGGTGAGCTCGGCCCCGTTTCTCTGAAACTTCTCTTGGACGCGTTTCACCATCGCCACAGCTTCGTCCCTATTCCCAAAGTCAGCGGCGAGAAGAGCGGCAGAATTGGTGGTCAGGAGCGAAATAATAAAGAAGCAAGCTCGAAACATGATCGCCCTCCCGGCTACCCTCGGTCCCAAGAAACTACAGAAGCCACATTGACTTAATAAGAATCTTGGAAACAAGTAACGCGAGTTGTTTTTTCACTAAAGTACAATGCCTTAGCAATTGAATCATTAGGAAGATAGGAGAGAAAGGGTCTCTGGTTCTGCGCAAAATTTTCACCGGCAACACTCAACTTTTGATAGTTTTACGTATCCATTTACACGTGAAAGTCTGCTTCTTCAGTCCGGGAGTCTCCGGACTGAAAAATTAATTTCGTCATCCTGCAATTGCACATTAATCTATACAGTCTAAAGAATAATATTATAGTAGGGCTGTTGCCAGCTATGCTGCGGAATGCAGCTGAAGGCACATCGTGCAGCTTAATTGGGCGTTGGGCCGTAATTATGTCGTCGCGATGCATTCTCGGGACACCTAGGGTGCGCGGGGTTCGAAGTCCGCGAAGGTTGGCCAGGCTAATGGCGGTGGTGCTCGGGTGCGTGGCTGCAGGAGTCTCAACAAGTCAATCCTTCGATACTGTGCACGAAAATGATCGCGTCCTCATAAGGGAAGTGATCCCGAGCGGAGCTCTGCAATCTCTGAGGGTCTGGATTGCGGACCGCAAGCCGGCGGAAATAGATGTCACGGATGCTTATGGGGAGCCTGGTAAACCATTGGCTCTTCAGATCGAGTTACCTCAAAAGAGCTTCATCGCACCGCTTTTCATAAGCGTAACCGGGATTCCTCTTCAATTTGCCGCATCGGGTGGGGTCCGCTCAGGAAACGACTTGCTGGTCACTGCCACTGAACTCAGAGCACTGACAATCACGGCGCCCCCATCGTTTAGCGGGCGCTTCGCTATCGGTGTTAAGCTTTTCGACACTGAGCATAAGCTTGTGGCAGCGGGGACAGCGTTTGTAACAATTCGCGAGCGAAGGGTGACGGCTGGCGCCGGCTCTGTGGTGGCAGAGCATAATGCGCAGGCAGGCCCAACTTCCCCACCACTGCCAGCCTTGCAAAGCCCCGGAAGCGCAAATTCAGTATCGCCCGAGGAAGAGAGCTTGCAGCTCAAGCGGGCGGACAGCCTTTTGAAGTCTGGGGACATTTCCGCGGCTCGCCTTATACTTGAGACGCTCAGCGATGAAGGCAGCGGTCAGGCAGCCTACGCTCTCGGCATGACCTACGACCCGCTGTTTTTTAGCTCCAACTTTATCCGAGGCATGGCACCGGAACCCTCAAAAGCGATGTTATGGTATAAGAGAGCCTCTGAACTCGGGTACAAAGAAGCTAGCACTGCAATGTTAAGGCTTGAAACGAACAATTGACGCCCATGAGTTGCGCCTGAAGAGCATTGGCTCGAAATTCTGTCTATTGAGAGCTGTGTCTGAGAGGCTGCAGGCTGACGCGGTCAATTCTTGCCGCAGCCAATAGCGAAGACGCATTTGCGAACCTCAGGTCGCGGCCCCCGTCGGCGACACTACCGCTCGCCTAAAAAAATGCCTGAATCCCAGTCTGCGCACGTCCCAGAATAAGGGCGTGAATGTCGTGAGTGCCTTCGTAGGTGTTCACGGTCTCCAGGTTGGCCACGTGACGCATGACATGGTATTCGATCTGAATGCCGTTGCCGCCGTGCATGTCTCGCGCCTGCCGCGCGATATCGAGCGCCTTGCCGCAATTATTCCTTTTGATGAGTGAGATCATCTCGGGCGCCATTTGGCCCTCGTCGAAAAGCCGGCCAGCGCGCAACGCAGCCTGAAGGCCAAGCGCGATTTCGGTCTGCATATCCGCCAGCTTCTTCTGGAACAACTGCGTGGCCGCGAGTGGCTTGCCGAACTGTTTCCGGTCGAGCCCATATTGGCGCGCCCGCATCCAGCAGTCTTCCGCCGCCCCCATCACCCCCCAAGCAATGCCGTATCGCGCCCGCGTAAGGCAGCCAAAGGGACCTTTGAGGCCGGAAACGTTGGGCAGCAAATTCTCCTCAGGCACCATCACGCCATCCATGGCGATTTGGCCGGTCACCGAAGCGCGAAGGCTCAGCTTGCCGCCGATCTTGGGCGTGGAAAGCCCAGCCATGCCTCTTTCGAGGATAAAGCCGCGTATCTCGCCTCCATGCGCCTCGGACTTCGCCCATACGACAAAGACATCCGCGATCGGAGCGTTCGAGATCCAGGTCTTTGTGCCACTAAGGCGATAGCCATCGGCAACTTTTTCGGCGCGTGTCTTCATGCCTGCCGGATCTGATCCAGCATCAGGTTCGGTCAAACCGAAGCAGCCAACCCATTCTCCGGTGGCAAGCTTCGGCAAATATTTGCGTTTTTGCGCCTCAGAGCCGTACGCCTCGATCGGGTACATGACCAGCGACGACTGCACGCTCATTACGGAGCGGTAGCCGGAATCAACGCGCTCGATTTCGCGCGCCACAAGGCCATAGGAGACATAGTTTGCGCCGGCGCCGCCGTAATCGTTTGAAATCGTCATGCCGAGCAGGCCAAGCTCGCCCATTTCGTTGAAAATAGCGCGGTTCGTTTTCTCTTCGAGGTAGGCGTCGATGACCCTTGGAGCGAGCTTTCCTTGTGCGAAGTCGCGGGCTGTCTTCTCGATCAGCCGCTCATCCTCGCTAAGCTGGTCGTTGAGAAGAAGCGGATCGTCCCACTGGAATGCGCTTGCCCGATTGCTTGCCATAAACCCTCCCAGGCTGAATTATTCAATTCTACGCCCGGCGTTGCCAAATGCAATGCCGGAGGCTAACCGCCGCCGCCCGCTTCGGTCTTCAGCCAAGCGGCGCAGCAGGCTTTAGCGAGCTCGCGCACGCGCAGGATATAGCTCTGCCTCTCGGTGACCGAGATCACGCCACGCGCGTCAAGCAGGTTGAAGATGTGGCTTGCCTTGATGCATTGATCGTAGGCCGGAAGCACCTGCAAATGGCGTTGACTGTTTGCGCCCGCTTTTGGCTCGCCAGCGGCAAGAAGAGCCTTGCATTCCTTTTCGGCGTCGCGGAAGCGCTGCAGAAGCATCGCGGTATCCGCCAGTTCGAAATTGTGCCGCGAATATTCCTCTTCGGCCTGCTTGAAGACGTCACCGTAAAGCACACGCTTCTCGCCGTCGCGTCCGTTGTAGTTAAGATCATAAATGCTATCGGTACCCTGGATGTACATGGCAAGCCGTTCCAGGCCGTAGGTCAGCTCCCCAGAAACAGGATCGCAGTCAAAGCCGCCTACTTGCTGGAAATAGGTGAACTGCGACACTTCCATGCCGTCGCACCAAACTTCCCAGCCAAGCCCCCACGCCCCCAAAGTCGGGCTCTCCCAGTCGTCTTCGACAAAGCGGATGTCATGCAGCAATGGATCAATGCCGAGCCTGACTAGGCTTTCGAGATAGAGATCTTGAATATTGGGCGGCGACGGCTTGAGGATGACCTGAAACTGGTAATAGTGCTGCAGCCGGTTCGGATTTTCGCCGTAGCGGCCGTCCTTAGGCCGGCGGGAAGGCTGCACGAAAGCTGCATTCCAGGGCTTTGGTCCAAGCGCCCGCAGCGTCGTCGCCGGATGAAACGTACCGGCGCCAACCTCCATGTCATAAGGCTGGAGAATAACGCAGCCTTGCTCCGCCCAGAAGAGCTGGAGACTCATGATCAAGTCCTGGAACGACTTTGCAGGATTGAGTGTTGCCGCTGGCTTGACGTGCTTCACGCGGTCTGGTGCTTGGACGGAGTTCAAGGATTTTCCCTTTTTATGTAATGGCAGCCTACTTACCGAGCCGGGCATAATCAACAAGGTAACCCACTCATCACTGTATCTAAGAAGCAGCGCGCACAATTGAACGGGTTCGCGCTTACGGGAGTCGTGCCGATACAACCTCACCAATGAGGCTCGATTGGTGCTCCTTCGAAAATCTCCTTTAGCCGCCTCCCCGTGCCGGCTGCCGCCCCAGAAGGCAAATCCGTCCGCCCGAAGAACCGGCTTTCCAAGATCTCCCTATTCGGAGGCGGGATCACGGGCCGCTCCCATTCGCGCACGATGAAGAGTGCGACGTGATCACTCGGAAGCGCCTTGAAATTGGCGAACAGCCCATGAAGCACTGGGCTGCCTTTTACGATCACACCTGCCTCCTCCAGCAATTCGCGGCGCAGCGCAGCCTCCGCCGTTTCGCCCCATTCGATGCCTCCCCCCGGGAAATGCCATCCAGGCCTATAAGAGTGGCGCACCAAAAGGACGCTATCTTCTTGGCCGATAACAACGCCCTGGGCGCCCAGGGTTGCGCCCCGGGTCAAGCGCCAATATGCTGCAAACAGGCGAATGGGGAACCGGCGAGCCATGAGATTCCGAGCGCTATTCTAGCTGGCGCCACCTTCGCCAAGCAGGACCTCTTTCGCAAGCCCCATTCAGCGTCAGACGGGCTTTTTTGACATATCAGCCATTCGCAGGAAGCTCATCCCCTACGCATTTTTGATTGGTGAAGCGATCCGCCGCGGTGCATAGTACGAAAAATCCGAACTAATCGGATGGGAGGATAATTAAGAATGCGCCGAATGCATCCCGTTTGGGTCTTCGTCCTTTGCGCGGGCACGATGCTTGCGATCAATATGGGCATCCGCCAGACATTCGGGTTGTACCTCAAGCCTGTCAGCCAAGATCTGAACCTCGACCGCCAAGTATTCTCCTTCACGATGGCGATCTTGAACCTGGTCTGGGGGCTGGGCTCACCTTTCGCGGGGGCCTTAAGCGACAGGCTTGGCGCGGTTCGCGTGGCGCTGGGCGGTGTTGCTTGCTATGTTGGTGGGCTCATCCTTATGGCGACGGCTGGTGGCGGAGAGCAGCTCCTGCTTTCAGGCGTATTGATCGGACTTGGGGTCAGCGGCACCGGTTTCACTGCTGTCTTCGGCGTTATTGCGAGAGCTGCGCCGCCCGAAAAGCGTGCCTCTGCGCTTGGGATGGTAACGATGGGAAGCGCGATCGGGCAGTTCGTGGCGCTCCCCTATACGCATGTCATCCTGGACGCTGCCGGCTGGGTCTCGTCCCTATTCGTGCTGGCCGGGACCGCAGCCCTGATGGCGCCCCTCGCCCTGGCTCTTGCCAAGGCAGGAGGGACGGAGACGCATCGCGCCGGTTTGTCCGAGCAGAACTTGAAAGCCGCTCTTGGGGAGGCGCTCAGCCACCCAAGCTTTTTGCTGCTTACGGCCGGCTTTTTTGTTTGCGGCTTCCAGCTTGCTGCCGTGGCCGTGCATTTACCTGCCTTCTTGACTGATAGAGGCCTCGAACCGGGCCTTGGAGCGCTGGCGCTGACGGTAATTGGCGGCGGCAATATTCTCGGAACTTATCTCTGCGGGCGTGCCGGCGATGTGTTTCCAAAGCGCTTGACGCTCGCTTTCATTTATCTTGCGCGCGCCGCTATCTTTATCGCGCTCATTTATTTGCCCCTCACTGACACTGCCGTCATCGTTTACGCTGGCCTGCTCGGCTTACTGTGGCTGGGCACGGTCCCGCTCACGAGCGGGCTGGTTGTGACGTTCTTCGGTCCGCGCTGGCTGTCGACCCTTTACGGGATCGTATTTCTTTCGCATCAGCTCGGCAGTTTCATGGGAGCGTGGCTCGGAGGCTGGTTTTATGATACCTACCACTCTTACGATATGTTGTGGTGGGCGGCTGTAGCTGTTGGCGTTTTGGCTGCCTTTCTGCATCTGCCTATCCGCGAAGTCCCCGCGCCCAGGCTTGTGCCAGTAACTGGCGCGGCTGAGTAGGAGCATGCGAGCGTGCCGCAAACTGTCAAATGGAGCCTGATTGCGGGTGTGGCGCTTATCTGTTCCGCGGCCGCATATTTAATGGCCGTTCGCGGCCCTGCGCTCCTCCTCGATCTCAGCGGCGCATTGGCCGGCTGCTTCTAAAAGGGCAAGAGCACTTAAATCGCCTGGGCCTTCTCCCGCAGAATGTATTTCTGAATCTTGCCCGTCGAAGTTTTCGGCAGTTCGGCGAACACAATGTGCCGCGGCGCCTTATAATGGGCCATGTGCTGGCGGCAATAGGCAATGATCTCCTCGGCTGCCGCGGTCCGTCCTGGCTTCAACTCGATGAATGCGCAGGGAGTCTCGCCCCACTTTTCGTCCGGCTTCGCGACAACGGATGCAGCCTGGATCGCGGGGTGTTTGTAAAGCACATCCTCGACCTCGATGGAGGAAATGTTCTCCCCGCCGGAAATGATGATGTCCTTCAGCCGGTCCTTAAGTTGGATATAGCCGTCGGGATACATCACCCCGAGGTCGCCGGAGTGGAACCAACCGCCGGAAAACGCTTCCTCAGTCGCAGCGGGGTTTTTGAGGTACCCCTTCATTACGACATTGCCGCGGAAGAGGACTTCGCCAATTGTACTGCCGTCCGCTGGCACGGGCTTCATTGTTGCAGAGTCCATCACCGCTAGTTCTTCGAGCGGCACATAGCGGACGCCTTGCCGAGCTTTCTTTTGCGCTTGCCCGGCGCGGTCCAACCCGTTCCATTCGGCCTTCCATTCGTTGACGACCGAGGGCCCGTAGACCTCGGTAAGACCGTAAACATGCGTGACGTTGAAGCCGGCTTCCTTCATCTCCGCGAGTACAGCTTCCGGCGGGGGCGCCGCCGCGGTAAGAAATTCCACGGGCTGTTCGAGTTTCCTTTTCACTTCTGCTGGCGCGTTCAGCAAGGTCGACATCACGATCGGCGCCCCGCATAGATGCGTGACCTTATGATCTGCGAGCGCATTCCAAACTGCATCCGCCCGTAAGTGGCGCAAGCAAATCTGCGTCCCCGCTACGATTGGCACCGTCCACGGAAAGCACCAGCCATCGCAATGAAACATCGGCAGTGTCCAAAGATAGCGCGGATGCTTGGCCATGTTCGCCGCAAGCGTATTCCCGAGGCTCAGGAGATAAGCGCCGCGATGATGATAGACGACGCCCTTTGGATTCCCGGTCGTCCCCGAAGTGTAGTTCAGGGTAATCGCGTCCCACTCATCATCGGGCATCTTCCAGGCAAAGTCCGGGTCGCCCAATGCAAGGAAATCCTCATATTCAGTTTCGGAGAGTGAAGAGCCAAGGCCGCGAAAGACCGGATCGGCGTAATCGATTATTCTTGGGCGACACTTCGCCAGTTTGAGCGCATCACCGATGATCCCGGCGTATTCGGTGTCGGTAATGAGCACCTTCGTTTCGGCGTGATCGATCATAAAGGCGATGTTGGCCGCGTCGAGCCTAGTGTTCATTGAGTGAAGGACCGCGCCTGCCATGGGAACGCCGAACTTCGCTTCGAGCATCGCCGGCACGTTCGGCAGCATGACGGAGACCGTATCGTTCCTGCCGATGCCGAGCTTGGCGAGCGCTGACGCCAGCCGCCGGGCACGAGCATAAAACTCCGCATAGCTGTAAGCGAGAGACCCGTACACGATAGCTGGGTAATCCGGGAAAATCTGCGCTGAACGGGGAAGGAAGCCCAATGGTGTCAACGGCTGATAATTCGCAGGCGTTTTGCCGAGATGCTGAGTAAATGCTTCGGTCATCGATCATTCCAATCCTCCGCGAAGATTAGGCCAATCGCCTAACGATGCAATTGTTTAGAGCAGGTGGCGGGTTTGGTTTTATTGCAGTTATCGCTTTAGGGCGTATTCCGTAGTTTGCGCATGACCTTATCGCAGAAGCGGTACCCATCCCCTATGCAGCGGGACAAGCTTTTGCGGATCATGCTTTAGCGCCAAGGAGGCGGGGCCGTTGCCCCCGCCCCAAACAAGCGTGCCTAACTGCTCTTGATTTCGATTTTTTTCTGCGACTTCACCATTTCTGGCTTCTTCGGCAGCGTAATGGTAAGCACACCCTTGTCGAACTTTGCCTGAGCTTTGTCTTCGTCAACTGTGTCGGGCAGGCGGATTGAGCGCTGGAATGACCCGTAGGAGCGCTCCATGATGTGGTAATTCTCGCGCTCCTCGTTCTTCTCGCTCTTTTTCTCGCCGCGGAGACTGAGGATCCCATTATGGACCGTCAAATTGATATCCTTTTCGTCGATGCCCGGCAGTTCCGCCTTTACAACAATCTCTTTGTCGGTCTCCTTAACATCGAGCGCCGGCGTGACTCCTTCCATTGAAGGCAGGCCTCGCCGGAAGCCGGCCATAGCAGGCATGCCTAAAAAGCTATCGAAAAGGCGGTCCATCTCGTTGCGGAAAGTCTGAAATTGGTCACTATAGCGGGCGGGAAGCCTTCCACTCTGACCCTTGCCTGTTGCGTCATCAGCCATCGAATTTCTCCTTTGATGCGCTAACATTGAACACCGAGCGCCACCATTTTCCTGAGGTGGACGCCAAGACCGTGCGATAGATCAAGTCATTCAACATTTATGGACATCTCCAGCATAGCTTCGGCAGCTTCAGAATTCGCTTTGGATCCGGAGCCGGGCGGAGGCATTGAAGACCGTTTCGCGATACTGCCCGATGGCCGGAAGCTGAGCTTCGCCGAGTTCGGCGATCCACACGGGCTTCCCGTTATTGGGTGCCATGGAACGCCCGGATCGCGCCTCATGTTCCGCTTGGTTCACAAGCCGGCCAAACGCGTTAGACTTCGCTTTATTGCGCCGGACCGGCCGGGCTTTGGAAATTCCACTTTGCAGCCTGGCCGCACGCTGGCCGATTGGGCAAAGGACGCCGAATGGCTCGCGAACCATTTGGGGCTGCGGCGCTTTGCTGTTGCGGGCATCTCCGGCGGGGGTCCTTATGCAGTCGCCTGCGCGGCACTCTTACCCGATAGGATAACCGCCTGCGCACTTATGGGGCCTCTCGGCCCTTTGCGGCCCCCTGAGGGACCAAAACCCATTGGCGCGATGCACTACGCTATGTTCCGCATCATGCCGGAACATCGGGTCCTCGCTAACATGGCCTTTTACCTGAGCCGCTTCCTGTTCCTCAATGCTCCCCGCACCGTTTACCGATTGATCATGAGGCGGGCCAGCGCCGCAGACCGCCGCATCCTCTCGCGGCCAGATGTACGCGAGAACCTTATCGATGGTGTTGGCGAAGGCTTGCGTCCAGGCATTCGAGGCTCGGTCCAAGAAATGAGAATTTTCTCGAGGCGATGGAACCTTCCGTTCGAAGCAATAAAGGCGCCGGTCCTGATGTGGCAGGGCATGCAGGATCGAAACGTTCCCCTTTCGGCCGCGCTTCGCCTCGCCCGGCTCATCCCAACTTGTGAACTGTCGCGCATAGACAATGCTGGCCACTATTGGATATTCGAACACATTGACGATGTCTTGAAGGCGATCAAACACAAGATTGCCGCTCAGTCTGCAGACACTAGGCGCGAATAAAAAAGAAACCTTCGTGTTTCTGCTGAAAGATTCGATCAGAGTCCCCTATGCGCTGATCATCACATATCTACTCAAGTCAGGCCGTGCGTCATCAGCGATCGAATTTCCCGCCTCGCAAAATTGAACTTTAAACGCTCCCAGTTTGTGACCGTGGGAGCGAGAAAAATCAACTCATTCAACGTTTATGAGTATTCGCGGCACGGCATCGGCAGCACCAGAATTTGCTTTGGAGCCAGAACTTGCCGAGGGTGCTGAAGACCGCTTCGCGATACTGCCCGACGGCCGGAAGCTAAGTTTTGCCGAGTTTGGGGCTCCGCGAGGGTTTCCCGTTCTCGGGTTTCACGGCACGCCCGGATCGCGCCTTATGTTCCGCTTGGCTCACAAGCCTGCCTGGCGAGCGGGGATTCGCTTCATTGCGCCCGACCGTCCGGGTTTCGGAAATTCGACTTATCAGCCTGGCCGCACTCTCGCCGATTGGGCAAAGGACACCGAATGGCTCGCAAATCATTTAAAACTGCGTCGTTTTGCTGTCGCAGGCATCTCCGGCGGCGGGCCTTATGCTATCGCCTGCGCGGCCTTGCTACCGGATAGGGTAACCGTCTGCCTGCTTATGGGACCTCTAGGCCCCTTGCGGCCGCCGGAAGGGCCAAACAAGATCGGCGCAATGCAACATGCTATGTTTCGCCTGCTACCCAGCGTTCCATTCCTAATTGATGGGGTTTTTTACCTGGGCCGCTTCTTGTACCTGAATGCTTCCCGCACCTTTTACAGATTGATCGTAAGGTGGGCCAGCCCCGCCGACCGTCGCACTCTCTTGACGCCGCACGTGCGACAGGACCTTATCGACGGTGTTGGCGAAGGTCTGCGTCCGGGCATTCGAGGCTTGGTCGAAGAAATGAGAATCTTCTCAAGGCGTTGGGACCTTCCCTTTGATGCTATAAAGGCGCCTGTCCTGATGTGGCACGGCATGCAGGATCGCAACGTCCCCCATTCCGCCGCGCTCCGGCTCGCCAAAATAGTCCCAAATTGTGAGCTGACCTGCATAGACGATGCGGGCCACTATTGGATTTTCGAACACATTGACGATGGCCTGAAGGTGATCAAGCAAAAGGTGGCCGGTCAGCTTGCACACTAGCTATATCAGGTACTTAAGGTCCTTGTCTGTAGTCCTCTCAGTGCCAACCATAAGCTATCCTAGTACGCTTCCCTTGTACAGTCCATCAGCCGCTGAGGAACCTATTTTTGCATCAGGATTGCATCATATTTACATCAAACCAAATACCTAATAAATCCTTACCGAAAACAATCTAAGGTCAAAAAGCCGCCCTATACAATCGGGGGTAGCAGGGGGTCGATGTTGTCCGGTTGCCGCAGCATCACAGAAGATAATTTACTAATGAAATTCCGTAGGGTCTGAGCAGCACCGGATAGACGGCAACCCCTGAGACAAGAAAAAGAAGGGTTATGCAATAAGACCCAGAAGATACAATACGCCTAGTCCTATACTCCTTGATACCTTTCCTTGCATGATCTCTGTAGACAAAGACGGCAGGGCCAAGGAGCAATATTCAATTAAATCAACTACTTATGGGGGGTATACAAGCCCTGGAAAGCATCGTGAGGAAAAGACGGTTGACATGGCCTAGGTATATGATCTCATGGAAGCAACAACCAGCGTCGTGTTTTGGTTTGAGCGTAAGAGCATTCCTGAGTTGTGCCATGTTGAAAGATGATTAAGCCACTGCAAGGCTTTGTGATACTGGTGGTTGAAGATGATTCCATCCAAGCCCTTTCTCTTGGAGACCTCTTGTTGAGTTCTGGAGCAGAAGTCATAGGACCAGCAAAGACCTTACAGCAAGCCTTAGACCTGGCGACTAATGAAGACTTTAACTGTGCTGTATTGGACGTGAAGCTCGGAGATAAGTGCATAGACCCTGTTGCAAGGTTGATTGACCATCGAGGCAAGGGCATTGTTTTCCTTACCGCATGTGATGCAAAGCGAGTCCATGAGGAATTCACTCAACGCAATTTTGCGCTCAGTAGCTATAAAGACTCTACAGGTCGTGAGTTACCAGCATTTGAAATGACGCGAGACGGTTTCATGAGGGGATGAAGGATCATTCTTTGTCTCTAGGGCTGATAGTATAACAGTTACATGTGGGGTACTCTTTCTATAGACAAACTCTATAGGGAAAACACCCCACATCTCCTCATTCAAACCTCTGACGCCTATCACTGCACCTTCGTCTTGATCCTAGATGAAGCATCCAAGCCCTGCAAAGAAGGCAAAGCAGGACAAGGAAATCGGCATCACTTACTTAGTACGACAAAAGAAAATGCAGGTCTCATTCTATCCATGGTCATTCGTAGCTAGGTCATAAAGTCTATAATATCTATAGGGATTGATGACCTTGCTATGGTTTCGAAGCCCTGCAAGCCCTGCAAAGAAGGCAAATCAGGACAAAGAACCGGCTATCATTTATAGAAGTACGACATAAAAATAGAGAATGAGATATGTCCGTTATGGCATTCAATCCTATTGCATCTCTTGGGGGGGTATTTTTTGTATAGGGGAGATGATTGATCCACGTTATAAAGAAGCACGACAAAAAAGAGGTCATATTTTGTTATATACTCTTTAAGGTTTTATGACCTCATTTTTCTTGTGGTACATCTTAACGTGCTAAATTCCTAGAACAGAGGACCATCATACAGTTTCTTGAAGTAGCTACCATATCCCGATTGATACATATAACCCTTCTTAGCCAATGCCTCTTGGAACTTCTTATCAATGATCCGTTTGAAATTATCCTTATCCATCTCTATTGCTTTTGCTACTCTGCTTCTCCTGATTTTCTCCTTTGTTTCTATGACATCCATAGCTTCAATTTGTTTAGGCGTTAGTTCCTCAGCAATAGGTGTCCAATCATCTATCACACATCCTGGGAATATCGTAGGCAACATACCTCTGATCATCTTCTTGGCGAATATATATAAATGACTAAAGGGACATCCTTTGCCTATTGATTTCCTTGCTGAATGCCTTAATCCTCCTTGTAGTATTCCATCAGCCCATTCTCCTTGGTCAACTTCTCTCACGTCTTTCTTGTCTACGAACTCTTCGGCTGTCTTGTTTAACATCATCATAGCAAGAGAGTGAGCATGACTTGGTTCATAGTAAGGTGTGCCTACCATGATCTGAATTGGATAATCAGCGAACTCATTAGTCCCTGCATGATCACCCCAATGCAAGAAGCTAACTCTATCTCGGAATAACCCATCAATCTTTACTTGCCTGTCTTGGACCTGTTGATTAATGTACTCCTTCATATCAAAGTTCCAGAGTGTCTTATGATGAATGACGAGACATTGTTTATCTCTATTCTCATTTATGACCTTAAGTGCTGCATCTCCATATTCAGTAGGTCTTTCATTTATAGAGTTCTTGCCTCCGCCTTCATTACAGACATGAATTTGAAATTTGCCATAATCCTTATCTTCGTATTTCAGTTCGAGGATGTCACTTCTTCCTTGTGCCCATTTTTCGTATGCCTTCCTTATGCTTGCTGATGCGTCTGAGACAAAGATAGGTTTGATGTCTTCAGGGAAATGATCTGTATAAGAGATAGCAGTGTTTCGTCCATAATCTCTTACGACATTCACTATCAATCCAGACATCTGCCAGAGACTAGAGACTGTATCAAGATCAACTCTCCATCCATCAAATGTTTCTCTTGCTTCTTGCTCAGTGATGATCTCATCCAAGTCAGGTATCTCTATTGTCTCACCATGCCTAGCTGCTTCTATTGATTTGATAATAGCTAATAGGACATCTTTGAGCTTAGGGTGTTTCTTAGTGACTGGCTTAATCATCGAATGAATTTCTGAAACATCAGCTAATAATTGTCTTCCAGGTAAGCAAGCCTCATCCCATATCTTGACCTCTCTTGGCTTACCATTATAGAAGAACTCATCAGCTTCTGAGAACCTCCTTCCTTCAAGCCTTGTAGTGACCATCTTATGAGTAGTGAACAGAACCCTTGCTTGATTTCTATTATTCTTACCCTTGCCTAGTTTGTTTATTTCTTCATCGGCTGTATAGGTAGCAAAATCTTCAATACCAAGGTCTTCAGTTATCCTCTTGATCTCTTTGTATCGTCCTACACATACTATGATACCAATGCCATCATATCGTCTTTCATTGACTATCCTTCTGACGCTATGAATGATAGATTTCGTCTTACCCATTCCAGGATGGAGACTAGAGATGTAGAAGAATTTTCCTAGTCTACCATCTGCCATAGCCTCTATCGTCTTAGGGATGTCCATCAATGCATCAAACTGTTCTTCTGATGGCCTATGAGGAAATGGCCTGAACCTAGAGAAGTCTGCTCTTAAATCTTCCTCTATTAGGTTCGTCAGTATCCCTGGTTCAATGTCTCCTGCCTTAGGAAGCTTGTTTGTAGTGAACTGGACTTCATCATTCTTTCTATGTCTAAAGAGTGATCCAAGCTTTCTAGGGTTAGGGTGCTCATCTTTCTGGTTGAGGTGATCCCATTGTCTGTTGAGTTGTTTAGCTCCTCCGTGCTTATATTTCTCTGATCTTGCTGACAATTCATGACATAATGCCCGCCCATCTTCTGAGCCATTACAAGCGTCATGAATAGGCATGATCATATCATAGAGCCAAGGATCGAAATCATCGACTGGTATTTGATCGGCTATTTCCTTTATACGCTCCTTCTCTGTCTCCCAATCAATGTTATCATCAGTCTTTGGTTTAGGGACTTCTGCACTAGCCAAGATGTCTCTCAGGAATTGATCCCAATTAGGATGCTCACCATGCTGTTCCCTGTACTCCAGGACATACCAGCTAGGATGTCTCTTGAACTTCCTTATAAAATCGTCTTCTAGCTCTCTGCCAGGCTTGTAATCAATGACCTCTGTTGCATCCTTGGTCTTTCCAGCAAAGAGAGCTTCAATATCATTCCAACTGGAAACGTACATCAAGCCGCTTCCTTGTTACACTCTTCGTGTTCACTAGCGCTGCCTGGTCCTACGGACTTGCCTTCGGCAACAGCGCGAGGGGTCAGGTATTCCCTAGCTTTCCTTGTAGCTTTTGCATCATGCATCTTCACTAAATTGTCCTTCAGGAGATTGCACTTGTCGCCATCAATGAAGCGTACGGTCTCTTGTGCCCCTGCATCCATCAAGACACGGGCTATGTTCACCCTTGAGCCGGGAATACCCTTGCAGTAACAAGTGACATAGCCTAAAGCCCCATGATGCCATGATGCAGAGACGCCTAGCCGTAACAGTTCTTCATAATCTTCTTTATATATCTTTGCCGTCTTATCTGTCTTACCTAGCTTCATGTGGTAGATAGCTTTCTCGTCTTTGTGTACTTCTTTGTTCATTGTTATTCCTTTCTAATTCCATGAGCTAGGGTACATTCTGTGTAGTACTTGCCTAATTCAGAGAACTCAAATTGTGCTGCCTTGCCTGGGTTGATTTTAATGGTGACGCAAGGATTATCTCTAACATGTGTAATGGTTCCCATATCATCCGAGAGAATTATTTTAACACTGTTCTCATCATCCGAGACAATTACCTCATGTTTCTCTTTGTCTAATATCCAATTTAGTCTTCTATTTTCTTTCATTGTTATTCCTTTTCTTAGTTCTTCGTTATGGTTGTTAAAAATTAGCTTATAGTTCTTCAGGGCTTAAAATCGACCCGTATGTCAGTGACTTAAAGGTGTGACCATACAGCCCTGTTTTCTTTTCAGGTAGGGTAGGTAGCGCCATGACAGAAACAAGGCTCCAGGGCGGCTTTACCGGCACCTAGAAGGCACTCTAAGCAGTCAGTGTCCTTCACGGTATTTTACAAAGACAGGAGTGCCGTATCGATTATCCCTGGTCATAACCTTAGCTGCTTTCTTGATGTCCAAGATCATGCAGGTCTTATCATCACTGTATGTAGTCAGCTTCCCTGTTACTCCCTGTCTCAGCAATGCTCTGCAAGCATCGAACTCAGGATCATAGCTGGCAGTGACTAATGCCTGGTCATTGTACAAGACAGAGTAAAGCCTGCCTCGTTTGGTGTAAGGACCTGGAACGATCTCGGCCCTATGGCTTGCTTGCTTGTCTTCTGGGATTAGGTCGTCAGCGTCTAATTCAAATATACGTTCGTCTTCAAACACATGTTTTACTCCTTTTAAAATGGTCTGTCTGAAATAGTCGAGGGTTCAAAATCAGCCTTGCCCCTCATTAATATAGTATACTATTTTATAGAAAAGGCAAGAGATATTATTCCATCTGGATAAGATGTCAGGACACAGTAGTAGGGAGAAGCATTTCGCGAGCTTGGCCCATAGGGCTGCATCTTCGATGCACTCGCTCATGAAGCCTTATGGCTGAATTGCGGGTAGACGAACCATTGCCGCGCTTATGAGGGTGTGTCCTTGTATCCAAGAGGATTGGCTTATTGCCTTCCGCTATCGATGCCTCAAACAACTCCCTGCATCTCTACGGCACTGCCATCTCTGACAGATAATCTAGACGAGCAAACCTAGACCAAGACCTGGATCATGCGAACTGACTTCCTACCCTGTATAGCCTCAGTATCATCTGAGGTCATGGCATCCCCTGGAGGACGGCTACGCTCTAACATCCTTGGCGATCCTATACCGCAACTGTAAAATTTATCTTAAGCTGTAAGGGATGATGACGACAACCAAACGAAAAAGGACCAAGCCTCAATCAAGAGACCTGATCCTTCTGCTTGTCTAACATCGGTGAAAGATGATGACTACAGCTTCAACCTAGCAGCTATTCCTTAAGGCTTGGTTATCTGCACGACCTGGCTCACGAGTGCACCGTTGCCCGTAGGGTGAGCTTCGCTCAGTGCACGGCCTTCTTTGCAGGGCTTGTCATCGTCTAACAACCATTTAACATACTCAATCTCTTGCCGTAGTAAGTCTGTGAGCACATTAAGTCTGTCTGTAAATGGTTCGTCATACCTTCTTTCTGTCTGAGGGTCTCCTGTAACCCTGAAAGAGAGTTCTACATCTTTGACTCTACGGTAAGCTGTCTTCAACTTCTTCAACGTCTTAACAATGGCTTGCTCGCTGATACCATTGCTTATTTCATACTGAAAATACATCTAGAACCTCGTCTATGTTTCAGATATGCAGTGTTATAGACAAAGTGTATTAAAACTTGATGTAGTGAGCCTGGACTATATTTGGCTGTATATGATCTATACTATGAGATAAGCTACAGATTAATGTATAGCCGAAAAATAAGGGCTGCAATACATGGATCATCCGTAGGTGATCTAAGATGCATTGAAGGTGCATCATATGAACTACAGCCCGTATGCGTGTGTCTGCTTTGCCGAGGCTTGCCAGGGCTTAGTTTCCTAGTCTGATCATCTCTGCTTTCAGGGCCTCAATGATCCGTTCATACCTCTCTGACGTGCCACCATTGATTTGAAGCCGAGAGACTTTGATTTGTGCATCTCTCACTAGGTCCCTTGCCTGCCTCAAAAGCCTGACTACCTCTGAGACCTTATCGGACTGCATTGCCAGCCTCGAATGCATCAAGCTTGGCTAGAATGCTTGCTGTCTTGGGGTTGGTATAAGTTTTAAGCTGAGACCAGGTCTTATGGCCGCTGATTGCTGACACCTCACCGATATGCAGCCCCTTATCAAACAAGCCAGTGATGCAATGGTGCCTGAGGTCATGAAAGCGCAAGTCCTGGATTTGAAGCTTCTCTAGGATGCGGTTCCAGGTCTGCTTAAGGTTCGTTGCAGTTACAGGGAATATGTAGTCCCCTGTAGGATCAATGCCCTCTAGGACCTCCTGAGCCTTCCTGGTCAATGGGATACGGCGGGGGGTTCCGTTCTTTGTCTCAGGGATCAGAAGCATCCTTGCTCGAACATCAACATGACGCCACTGCATGGAAAGCATTTCTGAACGCCTCATCCCAGTCTCGCAAGCAAACTCAATGATCGAAACAATCAAAGGGTTCCTTCTTTGCCTTGCTTCATCAAGAATAGCCTGCAGTTCTACTGTCTCCAAGGTCCTGTCACGTTTGACTGTTTGGGCTGAGAACTTTAAGTCAGCTACTGGATTGCTCTTGATAGGCAAACAAAACTCAGTCTTACCTATCTGATATACATTCTGCAGGATGGCAAGTTCACGCTTCAATGTAGCAGCTGTCACTGTCTCCAACCTAAGGTCACGGTATGCAGCAAAGTCTTTGACCTTCACGTCGGAGAGAGGCTTCTTGCATAGGCTGTGTCTCAGGAAGGCATTCAGGACGAACTGTTCACTCTTGGCTGATTTCTTCTTAGGGCTTACCTGGTCTCTGTACATGGTCACCAGGTCTCCTAGCGTCATGCCCTTGAGCTGCTTCCTTGTGTCTTGGGGCAGGTCTTGTCTCTCAAGGTCTAGCTCAACCTGCTTGGCCCATGTCTCAGCATCTGCACGTCTGCTAAATGTTTTGGATTGTGAGTATCCAAGCTTCCTGACCTGAACAAAAAACTTGCCATTGCGTTTGGTAATAGAGGCCATTTTCATCTCCTGTTGCATCAGATTTGCATCAAGAGGACTGAACTCATGCCGTATGTGCCTGTAGTTGCTATGTAAAACGCTGACAGTAGACTGCATAGACGATGCGGGCCACTATTGGATTTTCGAACACATTGACGATGGCCTGAAGGTGATCAAGCAAAAGGTGGCCGGTCAGCTTGCAGCACTAGAGCGGCGGAGCCAAATTGGGATTTAGCGCGCCGCTCTGTTTTGCTGCGCTTTCCGGGCGGAAAACCGCACACACTTTTCCTGAAAGCGCTATGGGTTTTTGTTTAATCGCATCCCTCAACCGAAGGCCGCTCACACTTTTCGGCGCTATGTCCCAGGCGCGAATAAAAACAAAGAAAACTTCATGTTTCCGCTGAAAGACTCCATCAGAATCCCGTGTGCGCCGGTCATTACATATCTGCTCATAGCCATTAACACGGTTGTCTTTCTCTATCAGGATACGCTCAGCCCGCATGATGCCTATACTTTCTCAATGCATCATGCCCTTGTGCCGAGGGTTTATTTCGATCCGGCATGGGCTTCTGCGAACGGGTTAAACCCTCACGATTACCTGCCCTTCATTGAAGGCACCTTCATGCATGGAGGCTGGCTGCACCTCATCCTCAACATGTGGACGCTGTTCATCTTCGGTGCTTCCCTTGAAGGCAGGATCGGGCGCCTTGGCTTTCTTAGCTTCTATCTCGTATGCGGGGTGCTCGCGAGCCTCGCTCATGCCTACTTCAACAAGGACTCGACCGTACCTACGCTAGGCGCCTCCGGCGCGATCGCCGGAGTGCTTGGCGCTTACGCCGTTACATTCCCGAGAGCCAGGATTACGATTCTGATCCTGATCATCATCATCCCCTTCTTCTTCAAAATTCCGGCGCTTGGCTACGCGCTGATCTGGTTTGCATTTCAGTTCCTTCAGGGCTTCATCGACCTCGCTTCATCCTCAATGGGCGGCGGTATTGCCTGGTGGGCGCATATTGGAGGATTTCTCGCCGGGATGCTTCTCATTCCACTTTGGCGGTTTGGCCCGGACCGCACCATAGACGAAGCTGAACTTGCCTACCCGCGCTATGCTTCGGCGGGGCCGCCGAAAGCCACAAATCATTCCCCATCGGGCTGGACACGCGGTCCGTGGGATTAGCTTAGCACCGGGCGTCCGGTCAAATGAAGGAAAGGGCAGCCCCGGCCGCTGCCGAAAGCGCAACGACGAGCAGAACCGGCAGCCGGGCAACCGTAAGAGCCGTAAAGGCGATAAGCGCAAACGCCGCATCCGGGGATGCGAGTATCGTAGAGGTCCAAATCGGGTGATACAGCGCAGCCGCCAAAATACCGACGACGGCCGCATTCACACCGGCAAGCGCGCTCCGGGCCGGCCCCTTTGTGCGGAGGCGATCCCAGAAAGGCAAAGTCCCGTAAAGAAGAAGCATTCCCGGCAGAAAGATTGCCACCACCCCGATGATTGCGCCGGGTATTCCGCCAGGACCAACACTTGACTTGGCACCAAGAAAAGCAGCGAAGGTAAAAAGCGGACCGGGAAGCGCTTGCGCCGCGCCATAACCGGCCAGGAAATCACCCTGCGACACCCAGCCAGGCTTCACGACAGTGTCTTGGAGCAGGGGGAGGACGACATGGCCTCCTCCGAAGACAAGCGCTCCTGCCCGATAGAAGGCCTGAGCCAATCTGATGGCGCCGTTCCCTGTTGAAGCGGCGGCGACCGGAAGCGCGGCGAGGAGCAGGAAATAAGCCGCAATCGCTGCAATGGCTGATAATCGAGCTGTCCGGGCGCCCAAGGGGTGAGGGTTGGTCTGCTCCCCGATTCTAAGGAGGGCGAGTCCGAAGAGCGCTCCTACCACGATTGCAGCAAGTTGAAGGATCGAACTTTGAAAGGCGATGAGCAGGGCCGCAATCAGAAGCGCGAAGCCCGCACGAATTCGGTCCGGACAGAGGCTGCGTCCCATGCTCCAGACTGCCTGCGCCACGACGGCGACGGCAAGCAGCTTTAGTCCATGGATGACGCCTTGTGCAAATCCGGTCTCGGCATATTGCAGACCGTAAGCCGCGAGAACCATGAGGATGGCAGATGGCAGGGTGAAACCCAACCAAGCGGCGATGCCTCCGGACAGTCCGCCACGCAAAAGGCCGATCGCAAAACCGGTTTGCGAGCTTGCCGGGCCCGGCACAAATTGGGAAAGAGCCACGATATCGGCATAGGCTTCGTCACTGAGCCATTGGCGCCGGCTAACGAACTCCGCGCGGAAATAGCCAAGATGCGCGATGGGTCCGCCAAAGCTGGTGCATCCGAGGCGAAGGAATACCAGAAAAATGGTCAGCGGCTTGATCATCACAAACCAAGGAAAGGGGGCGTGGCTTAAGCTGTCTTGCGCAAAGCGTCTTTCAGCGCAGCGGCAGACGGCTTCGTGGAAACGGCCGGCGCAGACTTCCCATCGGCCTTCCTCTTCTCCTCCTGGCGTTTGGTTTTCTCGGCAAGTGCTGCCTCCCAATCCTGAGCAAGGATCTGCGCCAGTTCCTCCGAACGCTGCATCGCACGGGCGGCAAGCTTCTGCACATCGGTGTAGTGGGCGTAATCTTCATAGAGGCGCGTTTCGTCATGCTCCTTGAAGGTGTCGACCGTGAAACGGACTTCCCCTTCTGGCATCCCCAGTCCGCGCAAAATATCCCGTGTGAGCTCAAGCGATGAGAGGAAAGTCTCCCGTTCAATGTTTTCCACGCCTAGGTCCATCAGTCGATGCACGTGACGCCGGTTGCGTGCGCGGGCATAAATTGGCACCTGGGGGAAGTAGGTTCTCAGCAGCTGCGCGGTTTTCAGCGACTTATCCACGTCGTCGATGGCCAATACGAAGGCCCGGGCCTTGCTGGTCTCCGCCGCCTCAAGGATTGTGAGGCGGCTCGCATCGCCGAAATAGCTTTTGTTGCCGAATTGGTTCACGAGATGAACCTGATCGGGATCGTCATCAAGCGCTGTGAAGGGAATTCCCTTCGCGGTCAGGATACGGGCAACGACCTGTCCGACACGTCCAAAACCGGCAATGACGACATGATTGTCTTTCGCGGGGAGCTTGTCGTAGGCCGGTTCGCGCGCGGGGAGGCGCTTGCGGATAAAGCCGTCGAGGCTGAGCAAAATCGGCGTCGTCGCCATCGAAAGCGTGACAATAATGCCAAGCGTCGAAGCGTCTTCTGGGCTCAGGATTCCGCCCTGCTGAGCGCTTGCAAACACGACGAAGGCGAATTCACCGCATTGAGAGGTGACGATCGCAAAGCGGACCGAAGCACCATGTGTAAGCCGCTGCCACCTTCCGATGGCGTACAGAATCAAGGCCTTAACCCCGACAATACCAGCAACGCCGGCTGCGATCACGTCAGGCTGGTGCAATAACGCCTCATAATTCAGCCCCATGCCGATCGAGGTAAAAAAGAGTGCCAGCAGCAGCATTTCGAACGGCTCGATGTCGGCCTCAAGCTGGTGGCGGAACGAGGAGTCGGCGAGCAGAACGCCCGCGATAAACGCCCCGAGGGAAGCCGACAGGCCAATTTCCGTCATAAGGAGGGAAACCGCAGCCACCGTCAGCAAGGCCGCGGCCGTCATGGCTTCCCGCACCTGCGTCGAAGCGAGCAGCCGGTAAAGCCGGTCGAGAACGAATTGGCCAACAACGAAGATCAGGCCCACCGCGGCCACCATCTTGAGCGCTCCCGCGAACGTGATGAGGGGGCTTGACGCAATATTGGTTGCGACGAGCGGCACAATGGCAATGAGCGGAATGGCGGCGAGGTCTTGGAACAACAGGATCGAAAAGGCAAGCCTGCCGTGGCGGGCTGTCAGCTCACCTTTCTCTTCAAGAGTTTGAAGGGCGAAGGCGGTCGACGATAAGGCAAGCGCCAGTCCGATCAGCAGGGCTTGCGGAAATGAGAAGCCGGAATGCGGATTCAGCCAATAGATCAGGGCCACGAGGGCAACGCCACTGACGAAAAGCTGAACCGAGCCGGCCCCAAATACGGCATCCCTCATTTTCCAGAGACGTTTGGGACGAAGCTCGAGACCGATCAGGAACAAGAACATCGCGACGCCCAGTTCGGCGACGTGCCTGAGCTCTTCGGGATCGTAAAGCGAATATCCGAGAAGTTTGCCTGCACCGTAGGGACCAATGAAGGCTCCTGCCAGGAGATAGCCGAGGATCGAGCCAAGGCCCAGTGCACGCGCAATTGGCGCCGCGAAGGCCGCGACGCCAAGGAAAATAACGAGCTGAATTAAAAGGCTGCCATCCATGCCGCTTCTCCGGTGGAATCGGGGAGAGACGTCATAGAGGTCTCTATCACATTAATGAAATGAAAGGCCGCCTTTGCCAATAGGCTTGGCAAGACCGGCCCATTCACAAATCCATTAGGGTGATTAACTGCTGCCGCTGCCTACGCGACCTTTGCGACCACAGCCAGGGCAAGCGCAACGAACAGGGATAGCGTGCTATCCCGCATCAGTACGTCGGTAACTTGCGGTACGTTGATTCCGGCGAACTTCGAAAGCCCGACCAAAACTGCGATGATGACTGCGAGCACCCAAAGCAAATAACCGAGCTTCATAGAAACCCCCAAAGGTTACAGGTAAATGCGAACGCCAAGCGAGCTGAACCTAGACAATGCTCGCTTGAAAGACAAGCGACTTTCCCACTTGGCTCAACTTGCTTGTTTGATTTCCATCAATGGTAAACCTTAAAGCAACGCCGCAGTTCCCGAAGGCTACATCGCCTTCACAATCTCTTCCGTCATCTTCTTCGCGTCTCCAAACAGCATCATGGTGTTATCCCGGTAGAACAGCGTGTTATCGATGCCGGCATAGCCAGAGGCGAGCGAACGCTTGATAAACATCACCGTCCCCGCCTTCCACACTTCCAGCACAGGCATTCCGTAAATGGGCGAGCTCGGATCTTCTTTCGCCGCCGGGTTGGTGACGTCGTTGGCGCCGATGACGAACGCGACATCGGCTTGGCTGAATGCATTGTTAATATCCTCAAGCTCGAAAACCTCGTCATAGGGAACGTTCGCCTCTGCCAGGAGCACGTTCATATGGCCCGGCATCCGTCCGGCGACAGGGTGAATGGCGTAAGAAACGTCCACACCAGCGGCTTTAAGCTTGTCGGCCATTTCGCGGAGCGCATGCTGCGCTTGCGCCACCGCCATGCCGTAGCCCGGCACAATGATCACTTTCGATGAATTCTTGAGAATGAAAGCCGCATCGTCCGCCGAGCCCTGCTTTACGGGCCGCTGCTCATGCGCGGCTGCCGCAGCCATTTCGCCACCGAATCCCCCGAGGATTACGGAGATGAACGAACGGTTCATGCCCTTGCACATGATGTAGGAGAGTATGGCGCCTGAAGAGCCCACAAGCGCGCCCGTGATGATGAGTGCGGTGTTCGAGAGCGTGAAGCCGATACCGGCGGCTGCCCATCCGGAATATGAGTTCAACATGGATATGACGACGGGCATGTCCGCGCCGCCAATTGGGATTATGAGCAGGATACCGAAAACGAAGGACAATACCGCGATCGCCCAGAACAGGGGCTGAGCGCCCGTCTCGACAAAGAAGAAAATCAACGCCACAAGCCCCGCCGCCAAAGCGATGTTGATGAGATGGCGGGCCGGCAACAGGATCGGCTTTCCGGACATGCGCCCGTCGAGCTTCGCGAAGGCGATGATTGAGCCCGAGAAGGTGACAGCGCCGATGGCCACGCCTATCGACATTTCGATCAAGCTTTGCGTGAAGATCGCCCCTGGTTCGCCGATGCCGAATGCCTGCGGCGCGTTCAGAGCGGCGGCGGCGACAAAAACCGCTGCCAAGCCAACGAGGCTGTGAAACGCCGCCACCAATTGCGGCATCGCGGTCATGGCAATGCGGCGCGCGATAAAAGCGCCTGTAAATCCGCCAATGGCGAGCCCCGCGACGATCAGAGCCCAGCTTACACCAGTCACGGGCCGGGCGACGCCCAGCGTCGTGCCAATAGCAATAGCCATGCCGATCATGCCAAGGGCATTGCCCCGGCGCGAGCTTTCGGGCGACGAAAGGCCCCGGAGCGCTAGAATGAACAGGACGCCAGCTGCGAGATAAAGCAGAGCGGCGAGGTTGGGGCTCATGAGCGCTCCACCTTCTTTTCTTTTTTCTTGTACATCGAGAGCATTCGGCTAGTGACCAGAAACCCTCCGAAAATGTTGATAGAAGCCATGACCAAGGCCAGAAAACCGAAAGCTTTGGCAACAATGCTGACATCGCCGCTCAAACGGTCAGCCGCCTCGACTGAAACGGCAAGAAGCGCGCCAACCACGATCACCGATGAAATGGCGTTCGTGACAGACATCAGGGGCGTATGCAGAGCAGGCGTCACGCTCCACACCACGTAATAGCCTACGAAAATCGCGAGTACGAAAATGGAGACTTCGAAAACGAAGGGGTTGACGGCATGGGCGTCCTCGGACGCGGCGAGCGCAAGCGCAGGGCTCAGGAAGGTCACCAGCAAGGCAAATGCCGCTCGCGCCATTGAGTAATGTCCGTTGGTCATGCGCTGCTTCCCTTCAGGCGCGGATGCACGATCTGCCCGTCCTTTGCGATAAGAGTGCCCGCAATAATTTCGTCATCCCATTTGATGGCAAGCTTATTTTCCTTGCGGTCCACCATGGGTTCGATGAAGGCGTAAAGATTTCTGGCATAAAGGCTTGATGCATTCCCCGGAATGCGGCCTGCCATGTTGGTGAAGCCCATAATGGTCACGCCGGCATGCTGCGTGAGCTCTCCAGGCTTGGTTCCCTCAACATTTCCGCCGCGCTCCGCGGCGAGGTCCACGATAATGGAACCAGGCTTCATGCCGTCTACCATGGCGCGGGTCACAAGCTTTGGCGCTGGCCGGCCTGGAATGAGTGCGGTGGTGATAACGATGTCCTGTCCGGCGATGTGGCTCGCGACTAGTTCCGCCTGCTTTTTCTGGTATTCAGGCGACATTTCCTTCGCGTAGCCGCCAGCCGCTTCTGCTTGTTTGAATTCTTCGTCTTCGACCGCGATGAACTTTGCTCCAAGGCTTTGCACTTGCTCCTTGGCGGCAGGCCGGACGTCGGTCGCGGAAACGACCGCGCCTAACCGCCGCGCTGTCGCAACGGCTTGCAATCCAGCCACGCCCGCGCCCATGACAAAGACCCGGGCGGCAGGCACGGTTCCGGCCGCCGTCATCATCATTGGAAAGGCGCGCGCAAAATGAGCCGCGGCATCGACCACGGCCTTATAGCCTGCGAGGTTCGACTGCGAGGAAAGGACATCCATCGACTGCGCGCGGGTGATGCGCGGCATGAATTCCATCGTGAAAGCCGAAACTCCGGTTTCGGCCAATGCTTGCAATCCCTCTCCCGGACCAAATGGGTCGAGCATGCCGGCAAGGACCATGCCGCCCTTCAACAGAGCCAGTTCTTGCGCAGACGGCCGCCCTACCTTCAAAACGATGTCTGCCTCCGCAAGCGCTTCCGCTGCGCTCGGTACGATAATCGCGCCTGCTTCCTTGAACGGCGCATCCGGAAAGAAAGAACGCTCTCCAGCACCGGCCTCAAAAAAAACCCGTGCCCCTATGCTTCTGAATTTCTTTGAAGTTTCGGGGGTAAGGGCGACCCGCGGCTCGCCTTCCTCTTCCCGGGTTGCGGAGATCGTAATCATAAGCCTTCCAGCAAAGGAGGGTTAAGTCAGAAAAATCGCCATAGCGATAAGCAGAAGAGCGATGAAAGCAACCGAATATTTCGCGAAGCTCACAAAAGTCCGGTATGTCCTTTCGTGGGCGGGCATATCCATATTCTCATTAGCGTCGATCATGTCGATCTGCATGGCGCGCTTACTCCAATGTTGACGGCGTTTAAGATTCTCGCCGGGACATTTGCACAAGTTTGCCGCAACGCCAAGTGCTTGAAGTCTCTTTCACGCATGCTAGAAAGGCGGGATACAGCTGGGGGCGTAGTCGAGGCGGGTGGATGTGCTTTGAAAGGGCAGTTCGCATATGAGGGCATGGGCATGTGGGAAACTTCGAGGCGCTGGTGCGGCGGTCTGCTTAGGGATTTTCACCAGTCTGGCCGGGGCCAATGCTGAAAGCGATGGGGACAAGCAGAAGCTCTATCAATGCGCCAAGGACATCTGCAATATCATCCTCTCGAAGAAGGCAAACGGCCCGGATTTGGCCTGCGACGTGACCAAGACCTGGGAAAACCGGGAAATCGAGAAGGGCGCCAGCTCAAAGAGCCTTTCCTGGGGGCTCGGTACGGCGCAATGTCATTTCAAGCTCAGTGCCAAGAGGTCGGCAATCCTGGCCGCGCTGAACACACCTGAAAACACGTTCAAGGCGGACAAACAAACTGTGGACTGCCAAATCGGGACTGAAAAATACCCCATAGACGTCACGCTGGCACCAGAAATGAAGTTCAAGAACGGGGTGGCTTCGCAGGTCTCCTTGAACGTGAACGAGGTTACAGGCGCACCCCTCATAAAGGGCACGGTTTGGACGGTCTCGATGCTCGAGCGCAATTTTGGAATTCTTCAAGGTGACATGATCCGGGAAGTGAACCGCTTCATTCACAAAGAGTGCCCGAAAGTCGTCCACTGGAAGTGATCGCGGCACCGAAGTAATCCAAGGCCGGACGGCAGAACAGCCGCCCGAGAATGCCGCAATACTGCCGCATCGTTGCCTAAGATCGTCACGCGATCCGCAATTGCTGCGCCGGCACGGGCGCTGGTGAGACCGAATTTGCGGCGGGTGGGCGCCAGCCATGGATGAAATCAGAGATTACTACACAATACTCGGCGTTCGGAGAGACGCGCCAGAGGCTGAGGTTAGGCGCGCCTTCCGGACCCTTGCAAAAGAGCTTCATCCGGACAGGCATGGTGTTGGCGCCAGTCCCGATGCCGCCTATGAATTTTCGCTTCTGACGGAAGCATACGAAACGCTCAAAGACCCAGCCCGCCGCAGAGCTTACGACGAAGAGCTGAACAGTATGCGGCAGCTCGCTTCCGGCGGCGGCCGTGTTCGCTCCTCGCGCTCTTTTGCTACGGGTCTTGGGATCGGCCTCGTTTTCGCGGTAGCGTTACTCGGCGGCAAAATCTATCTCGACCGCATGAACGGGCGGGCGGGAGCACCGAAAAATCAGGAATCGCTGCAGGTCAGAAAATCAGAGGCTAATCCCGTAACGAATTCCGCGCGGCCGGAGCCAGAGCAGGCGAAGGATGAAACAGCCGAGAATTCGTCACCCTCAGGGAGCGGCGCCGCCGAGCCCGAGTCAAGCGCAGCAAACCGGATTGTGGTGCCGGCCCAATCCCAATCCCTTCACACGGCAGGTGGGCCTGCTCCCGAGGCATCGCCCACGGCCACGGCGGCCGATCAGGCTAATGCCGCCGGCTCAATCGACGCAAAGCCAGCCATCCCGTCTGAAGTTGCGCAGATGTCAGCTTTCAACAAAGGCCCTGCCACCACGCGTCCGTCATTTGCCGATGCGGTCCAGACCTTGGAACATTCGCTAAATGCCGATGGCAGGAATGCTTCTTATCGTCTTGTTGCACTAGTGAATTCCAGCAACGATATCAGCGATCTTGCCGTAGCGGCGGCACGCGCTGCGAGCCCCGAAACCAGGGAGCTGATCCTCAAGCGCATTGAGGCGCTGAAAGAAGAGCGGAAGCGGGCGGCCGCACAGGAAAAGAGCGCCCGGCCGTCTCCTGGTGAGAATCAAACAATCGAGTTTGCAGCCGGCCCCAAATACAAGCAGACTACGCTGAGGCTGAGGCCAGGCAATGGTCTTTCCGAAAGCTTCGCCGATTGCGAAGAGTGCCCAGAGATGGTCGTGGTACCGGCCGGGCAAGCATTTATCGGCTCCCGGCCAGAGAATGAAGGCTTTCGCGCAGAAGAAGCGCCCGCGCATAAGATCTCCGTGAACAAAGCCTTGGCCATTTCGAAGTTTTGGGTCTCCGCGGAGAATTGGCGCGCTTGCGTCGACGCGGGCGCTTGCCGGCCCACTCTCTCTTCGTTTCTTGCGATTGGCCGGCATGTCTCCGCCACGAGGGTCTCCTGGTTCGATGCAAAAGATTATGTGGCGTGGGTGTCTCAAACCACGGGCCGCCATTACCGTCTTCTGACCGAAGGCGAGTGGGAATATGCGGCGCGCGCTCCCGGTTTCCGCATCGCTGACGCGAGCCGGGCCTTCAGCTCCGATACTGAAGGCAGGACAAATGTTGGGGCACTACGCATCGGTTCGGGCTTGCGCGGGCTCGGCTCTTCAAAGGCAAATGCCTGGGGCCTTCATGGCATGCCCGGGGGCATCTCTGAGTGGGTAGAGGATTGCTGGCACCGCGATTACAAGGACGCCCCCGCCGACGGTGCGGCGTGGTTGTCCACCGGCGGAGGAGATTGCGGTTACAGGGTCGTGCGCGGCGTTGCGGGCAAGTTCGAATTAGGCGGAAGGAGGGTCACGGCAAGGGCGAGGGAATTCGCCGATGCGAGATCGCCCGTCCTTGGCTTTCGTGTGGCGAGGGAAATACCCGCACCTGCCAAAACGGCCGCTGAATTAGCGGAGGGAAGCCCACGGGTTCCCCGAAGCGACTAACGCGGCGGTTGAGAAATTGGGTTTCTGGCAGTGCCGAGAACCCTGCCGGGCCCACAAATCAATCTCCACGCGGAAAGACCGGCCTCAGGTTGTTGCGCTTCGCGCGTCTTCGCTACTACTCTAACGGCGATCATATTCGAAGACGGCGGAGAGCGCGCTCATGCAAGTCACCATTCTTGATGATTATACCAATACGGTAAGGTCACTCTCCTCCTTCAAGAAGCTGGAAGGCCATCAGGTCCAGGTCTGGAATGATCATGTCCAGGACGATGGGCCGCTATGCGAGCGGCTAAAAGATACAGAGGCGCTCGTTCTCATTCGAGAACGCGTCCAGATCCGCGCTTCGCTGCTTGAGCGCCTGCCCAAACTCAAACTGATCAGTCAGCGCGGCGCCTATCCTCATCTCGACGTTGCCGCTTGTACGAGGCTCGGCATTGTAGTCGCTTCCAACATGCATGCCGGTGGACCGTCCTACCCAACCGTGGAACTGACCATCGGCTTGATCATCGCGGCCATGCGCCGGATCCCTCAGCAGGTTGAAGCGATGAAAGCTGGACGGTGGCAGACTGCTATTGGGCGGGGCCTTCGCGGCAAAACCTTGGGCATTTTCGGCTATGGCCGAATTGGAAGCGCGGTTGCGAACTGCGCCAGGGCTTTCGGCATGAACGTGCTCGTTTGGGCGCGGGAAGACTCGCGGCTGCGTGCGCAAGCGGATGGATACATTGCGGCTTCGGACAAGGCGGCCTTCTTCAAGAGTGCCGATGTCCTCACCTTACACATGCGCCTTGTTGACGGCACTCGCGGCATCGTCACGTCCGAAGATCTCGGCAGGATGAAGCCCGATGCCCTCATCGTGAATACCAGCCGCGCCGGTCTCATAGCACCTGGCGCTCTTGTGGAAGCTTTGCGCCAGGGGCGGCCGGGAATGGCCGCTCTCGATGTGTATGAACAGGAACCCGTGCGCGATCCCCATTATGCACTTCTGAAAATGCCTAACGTCATCTGCACCCCACATCTCGGCTACGTCACTTATGAAGATTACGAGCTTCAGTTCAGCGACATATTCGATCAGATCAACGCCTATGCGGAGGGAAAGCCGATCAATGTCGTCAATCCGGAAGTCTTGACTTCCGGCGCCAAGCGGTAAGCGTCGCGCGGACTACCTTCAAAGGTCAAGAGTGACTTGCACGCGGGCGCGGGACACGCAGAGCATGAGGCGGTCCTGGCGCGCGCCGACGGGCAGTACGACGTCACGGTGGATGACGGTGCCGTCGCGGTAGCCGCATTCGCAACTTCCGCAAACTCCCAGCTCGCAGGAAGACGGGAGGACGAAGCCTGCTTCCTTCAGTACCTCAAGCGCCGACTTATTGGCTGGGACGCGGAACGTCCGGCCCGTCGATGCGATTTTGACGTCGAACGGCTCAGGCACGAAGTTTTCATCCGACAAAGGCTGAAAGGCCTCGAAATGCACTTGCTCCTGCGGCCATTGTGCCGCCGCGCGAATGGCCGCCGTGAGACGGTCCGGTCCGCAGCAGTAAAGATGAGTTCCGGGAGACGGTTTAGGCAAATCTCTCCAGGGATCGAAGCGGCGGCTTTCCTCGCCGGAAGAACAAAAAAACTTTATGCGGTCAGCGCATATTTCCGCCAGCTCTTCCCCAAAGGGTGGTTTCGCGGAGCGGGTGCAGTAAAACAGCTGGAAGGGCGTCCCCTCCGCTTTTGCCTCTCGTACCATCGCCAAAAAGGGCGTGATGCCTATCCCTCCTGCGACAAAAACATGGCGGAGCGCCTGTTGGTGAAGCCGGAAATTACAGCGCGGGGCCGAAGCATGCGCTTCCGCACCCTCATGCAGATTGTCATGCACCCACTTTGAGCCCCCCCGGCCGTTCTGTTCCAATTTGACGGCGATCCTGTAAGAACTGCGATCCGCGGGATCACCGCAAAGCGAATATTGGCGGATCTTTCCGCCGGGCAGGCGAAGATCAATGTGGGCGCCGGCGCTCCATTCAGGCAGCAACTCACGAAGAGGATGCTTCAGCGCCAAGGCCCGCACGCCGCCGCCCTCGTCGCGCACGCCGGACGCACGCATTTTCATGATAATGCGGGCCGTCATGGGTCTACCGGCTCGATCACGTCACCCTGCCGGATGGTGCCGCCTTGTTCGATGAAGCAATTGAGGCCCGACCTGTTATAGAGTGGCAGATAAACGGCAAGCCCCAGGAGCTCTTCGAGATATTTGCAAGGAAAATTCAGGCGGGCGCCTTTTAGAACCGTTTCGCCCACCCGAAAGCGTTTCCCCACAAGATGATTGAGCGGCACTCCCCGCGTGGTCAGGTTGCGACGATGGTCGCTTGGCGCGACAACCAAGGGTGCTTCTTGGATAGGGGGGTCATTCCTGGCGAGCGCCTCCAGAGCCTCGATCTCGATGAGCGTCACTTCCCTGGCGTCTGGCTTCGGTGAATAAGTGCCCGTGCCATAATAGTAGCGATCACCCTCAATGCCACGCCCGGCGATAAGCCGCGCCTCCCTCAGCTCCTCCATCTCGTAGGAGGCGGCCGGCGCGATGTGAATAAACTCCAAACTCCCGGACCAAGGCATGCGCTACTCCCGGACATTAAACTGCACATAATTCCACTATAGTGGTCAGGCTGGCGCAAGGAATTTTGCGCTCCACCCTCTTATTAATGAGTGGTGATGTCCGTCTCGGCGGTTTCGTGCGAGGCAACAACGGCAATCAGCGTAATGATCCCGAGCATGATCAGGTAGATCGAGATCAAGTATGTGTTGCCTGTCGCTGCGAGTAGCCCCGTTGCGATCATTGGCGCGAAGCCGCCCGAGATTGCCGCTGCGACCTGGCAGCCAAGCGAAGCACCGCTATAGCGGACGCGGGTGCCAAAAAGCTCGGTCATATAGGCCGCCTGCGGCCCGAACATGGTGCCGTGAGTCAGACTCAGTGCAATCGCTATAGTCAGAATGATTGTTAGCGGATCCTTGGTCTGCAGCAGCGAAAAAACCGGAAATGCAGCGGCAAAAGACGCGGCGATGCCGAAGTAATAGAGAGCCTTCCGGCCGAACATATCCGAAAGCGCGCCGAACAGGGGAATAGTGACCAGTTCGAGAAGCGCGCCCGCTATGATACCGTCTAGGATAAGGGATTTTGGAAGGCCAAGCTTTGTCGTGCAGTAAAACACACTGAAGACGATCAGGACGTACACCCAAGCAACTTCCGAAATCTTGATGCCGACCGCGATAAGAAACGGCCGCGGATTGCGCTTGATGACCTCGATCACAGGAGCTTTGTAGACCGATCCTTGATCTTGCACACGCTTGAATGCGACCGTCTCAGTCAAGCGCAAACGAATAAAGAGGCCCACTCCCACAAGCACGATGCTGACGAGGAAGGGCAGCCTCCAGCCCCAGGACAGGAATTGCGCTTCCGGCATTTGGGAAATTAGGAGAAAAACTCCGGTAGACGCCGCAATGCCGAGCGGGAAGCCAACCTGAACCAGGCTCCCGTAATAGCCGCGCCGCCCATTGGGGGCGTTCTCGACGACCATAAGAACGGCGCCTCCCCATTCCCCGCCGATGCCGATCCCTTGCAGAAGCCGGAGAGTCACAAGCGCGATTGGCGCCCAAATGCCGATCTCTCCATAAGTAGGCAGGCAGCCGATTAGAAATGTGCCAAGGCCCATAACGACAAGCGTAGCGATCAAAATCGCCTTCCGCCCTATCCTATCGCCAAAGTGACCGAAAATGGCCCCGCCCAAGGGCCTGGCGGCAAATCCTACGGCATAGGAGGCGAACGCTGCTAATGTGCCTGACAGGGGGTCGAAGGTCGGGAAAAAAAGCTTGTTGAAGACAAGCGCGGCCGCTGTCCCGTAAATAAGAAAGTCATACCATTCCACCATCGTGCCGAGAACGCTTGCCCATAGGGCCGCTTTCAGGCCAGTTTCGCTAGGCGCATCCGTTTCAAGAGCGATTGAGGTTTGCACAGCCATCGAACAGTTTCCCTTTGTGGAATTTTTTCCACTATGCTGGCTGCAAGTGCCGTGCCAAAGCGTCCACCATGCCCGGATAAGGACTGAACGAAAGGTTTGCCCCAGTGGACCGATTGCCGAAACAGAAGAAGGCCTTTTCAGGCGCAGACAATTCTACGGTTCCCGGCTTACCCGGCAACGTTGTTGCGCTGGTACGCCCTTCGGCGGTTAGGCTTGAAGAGCTTGGCAACAGGCTTCGCGAACTCAGAAAGAGTAAGGCTTACTCCATCGAGGCTGTCAGTAGCTTATCTGGCGTCAGCAAGTCTATGATTTCAAAGATTGAGCGCGGGGAAGCGACGCCGTCCACGACCGTGCTCGCCAGGATTGCCGAAGCGCTCGCTGTAACATTCTCAGAACTCATGGCTTCTGAGCAGGATAGCGAAATTATTCTGCTTCCGTTTGAAAAGCAGCCCGTATTGTCCGACCCAGAGGGTGGACACACCCGACGCTGCCTTGCGCCGATCCTTCCGGCTCGCGGCATCGACTGGGTCATGAATATTCTGGCTCCGGGAGGAACTACCGGAGAGTTCGTCCCTCATAGACGAGGCGTGGAGGAGTATATTCATGTGCTGCAAGGCCGCCTTCGCGCTACCTTGGGCGGCAGCGTGTACGAGCTGCACGACGGAGATGCGATCTATTTCCAGGCGAACATCCCGCATCAATTCCAAAATTGCGGAACTTCACCGTGCACTTACTATCTGATCATCAACAGCAAAAAGGTTCGCTAGGTAGAAATTTGCAAATTTAAGGCATTGCCGATTGTGCCGAGCTTTGGCGGAACTTCTCATCCGGGGATGAGTTGTTCAGGTTCAGCAAAGGAGGTTCCTATGAATTGGGATCAGATCGCCGGCAATTGGAAACAGTTCGAGGGGAAGGTGCAGCAGAAGTGGGGGAAGCTCACGAACGACGACCTTCAGCAGGTAAAAGGCGACCAGAAGATGCTCGCCGGAAAGATCCAGGAGCGTTACGGGATCACAAGAGATGAAGCTGAGCGCCAACTAAACGAGTGGCACCGCTCCCTTTAAGTTTCTTTCGGAAGAAACAAGAAAGGTCCGCTCACCAAGGCGGGCCTTTTTTGTTGGTTCAGTTAGTTCAATGGGCAGCGCTAAGCCGGCTTTCAGTTTTGAACCCTGTTCTTGACTAATAATACCACAAGCGGCTTGCCTGTGTGGCCAATCGGCTTCGCCCTCATCACAATCCGCACCAAAGTTCGCGCCATGAATCCTCGCTACCACCTTTTGTGGTTGCGCTTGGCACAACTGTTGCGATCAAATCTATGCGTGTTGCTTTTGACGAGTGGGTGGATCGCAATGGCAAGCAAAATGCGGCGGCGCCGTGCCGGAAGCCGATTTGATGCAAAAGGCCTGATGGCAATCCGCCTGGCATTCGCACACAAGTTTGGGCGGTTTCCTCGCGGCGACGAACCTGTTTTTTTCGATCCTGAGGCCGATCGGCCTTATTCGCTGCCCGAAGGCGGAATGCAGAGGCTTCTTCTTGAAGCCATGCTCGAAAACGGCTCCCCTCCCCATATCGTTTACGCTTTCTGCCGGACGGGGTTTGCGGTTTCTGAGAGGGCAAGAAGCGCTGCGCCGCCTGACAGGCTTGCCGCGTGGGATACGGCAATAAATGAATTTCTCGCTTTCGACGCTAAGGCCGGAAATGTTCAGCATTAGATGGCCTTCCTATCCAGTCATCAACTGGCAGAAGACCCGCTAACGCGGTTCAAAAGCCGATCAACATACGCTGGGACAATTTCAGTTGCGCGGCCGTGAAGCGCTTCCGAGAAAACGGCGATCCCTTCAGAGGGTTCAAGGTTCAGCTCTACTGTGTGCGCTCCTGCGTTTGCTGCCTCTAGGACAAAGCTTGCCGCGGGATAGACGGTCCCGCTCGTGCCAATGGAGATGAAAAGATCGCAGCTGCCGAGCGCGCTGTAAATTTCGTCCATTAGGTAAGGCATTTCACCGAACCATACCACGTCGGGCCGCAAGGTGGCCTCGCTTGAACAGCCGGGGCAAATCGAGTCAAGCGTTATGTCTTCATGCCCTATAGGGTGACGTCCGCCGCAAGCGGTACACAATGCCTTCGTGATCTCGCCGTGCATATGGATAAGCCTTTTCGAGCCCGCCATCTCATGCAGGGGATCGACGTTCTGCGTTACGATCAGCACCTCGCCCGGGTGTTCAGCCTCCAATTTTGCCAAGGCAAGATGCGCCGCATTGGGTTTGATATGGGCGTGCAGGCGCCGGCGTTCATTGTAGAAATTCAGGACCATAGCCGGGTTGCGCGCATACCCCTCCGGCGTGGCCACGTCGCGGTAATCGTATTTCGACCAGATGCCGTCCTTGTCACGGAAGGTATGCAGGCCCGACTCAGCAGACAGCCCCGCACCTGTTAAAATCACGATCTTCTCATAAATCTTCATGGCAAAGGTTCCCTATGCGTCATGGCTATGGACCTGCCCCTTGGGTGAGGGAGGTAACTACATGCAGAACCGGCTGGCAGCTTACGCGCATTTGGCAACGCAGACACTGCGTACTGGCTACTTTGCGGCCCTCTATCGCATTTCACAGAACCGGGCAGCTTCTATGGGTGCGGAAGCCGGGGGTGTCAACATAACCCGCCCCGTTCCAAGCCTGGGGGAGTTGTTGCAGGACGTCTTGAAGCTTCAGACGCGCGACGCAAAGAACGTCCGCGAGGGGCTCTATCCTATCCCGATCGAAGAAGGCGGTTCCCTTGCCGATCACATCCAGTCCCTTAGGGCTATGTTCGAGGATTTGCCGCAGTCCGCACAAAGGCGCGCTGAGAGGAAGGCGGACGAGGCGGCGTCGCTGCCCGAGGCAAAGGGGCTGCCGGCTTATTACACGCAAAACTTCCATTATCAGTCCGGAGGTTATCTAACCGCAGAGTTGGCGAAGGTTTATGACGTGCAGGTCGAGACTCTGTTCATGGGCGCGGCTGCTGCCATGCGCCGCCAAGGCATTCCGCCGATTGCAAAGTTTACGCGGGGCCGCGATCAGCGTGCATTGAAGCTGCTCGACGTCGCCTGTGGAAGCGGCCGCTTCCTGCACCAGCTCGCGCAGGCTTTCCCCGCAATGCCTCTTACGGGGACGGACTTGAGTCAGGCCTATCTGGACGAGGCGGCGCGCTATTTGGAAGGCCGGCGGAATGTATCCCTACAGCAGGCAAATGCAGAAGCCCTCCCGTTCTATGACGGAAGCTTCGACATCGTAACCTGCGTCTTTCTTTATCATGAACTGCCAAATGAGATCCGGCGCCATGTTACATCCGAGATTGCCCGGGTCTTGAAGCCGGGCGGGCTGTTCGTCTTTGTCGACTCCCTCCAGTGGGGCGACACCAGTGCCTATGATGGTTTGCTGGAGGCCTTTCCGCAGCGCTTTCACGAGCCCTATTATCTCGACTACCTCCGCGACAAGCTTGAGGGGCCGGAGGGGACATTCGCCTCTGCGGGTCTTATGACGGCCGAGGCATATCCGGCATTTCTTTCCAAGGTGGCCGTGTGCCGTAAGGATGAAGGCGCTCCACATGCGGAGACGCCTTCAAGCAAAACCATGTAGCCTCTTCTAGCGGCGTCTGACGCCGCCGCGCCGGGCAGCGCCTCCAGCATAATGCCTGCCTGCAGCGAAACCAGCCTCTGCGACCCGCTACTACGCCACCCCGGCCAGCGTAGACCCCTCCGTGCCGGTAAACACCACCGCCCTCGGAGTAGCCCGTGGTACCCGTATAGGCACTTCCGCCGCCTGTACCGCCCACATAAACGCCACCTCTTCTCGCATAAACGCCGCCACCGCGAGCGCCGTACACTCCCCTGCGTCCCGCTACAAACGCACCGCCTCTATACGCGCCGCCCCGATGAATGCCTCTGGCGGCCGTGCCTCTGCGGACAGCGGCGTCAACGGCAATCGTGCTCGGTTTCACGATGGTTGCAGGAAGCGGTGACGCTGTCGCCGCTTCGGCATAAGTTGCAGCCGCTGCGAAGATTGCCGCGGGTGCAAGCAAAGCTAAGATTAGGCTTCGCATTGCTATGGACCTTTCTGAGTAATATCGTTCCTTGTACATAGCATAAAGTGCGATTGCCTCTTCCAGCAACGGAATAACTCAAAGTATTTCTTGATAAAGCCATATAACGTAAACCAGTAATTAATCTTTGACGCTTCCGCAGACGAAGTGCAAACGGCAAGCCTATAAAATCAGACCCTGGCGCCCGCGGACTGATCCTCCATTCACCTTGCTGCCTATAACCGCGGGTTGAAGGATGTGCCGTCAACGGCTGCGAAAGCCCCGATCCACCAATGCCTATTCGCGTATTTTTCGCAAAATGACTTGGTTCTCCTGAGATGCTAGAACTTTTATATATGGCTTATATAGTTTCAAGAAAGCATCTATCGCTTCGTAAGGACCTGGATCCTTAGGTTTCAGTTCCAGAGCCTTCCTTAAGCCATCATCCAGAGTATACCGGCTGCAAATAATTATGCCATCAACTTTAACAAGATTCCATGTGTTAACAAGATCTGACAGCATTACTATGCCTTTGCCTGATCCATCGATGTAAGCAAAGTCAATTGAGTTTAAAGGCAACTCTCTAATTTTCTCGATTGAGAATCCAACCATAATATTAAATTTATTTGCCTCACCGGAAAGATTGATGTTTGATATAAATGTTCGATACGAATCTTCCTTAAAAGCATCGATAATGGTGATTTTTGATGTTGGATGAGTTAAGATATTTTCGAGGAGCCAGAGTGCAGAGCGCCCCTCGAAAGTGCCTATTTCAAGATATTTGATATCAGGTTTACCTTTGAACTCTTGAAGTATTTTCGTCCAAGAAGGTATTTTGTCAGTAAACCAGTTTTCTGTAAAAGTGTATTCCTTCCTATACCATTTTGTTGATGCTCCATCGTTTTTTGCAAAGATTGCTTCTGTCGAGATATTCGATAGCAAAAGAAACATCAGTATCGGATATACGAATATTCTGCCCCTCGTTTTCATAGCGCTCTCCGTTACGTTTGTTCTGCGGGGTCCACCGGTTGTGATTTCTGCGCTACGCCGCGAGCGGGGCGTTTGTGCGGCGTGAGATCCAGGCACCCCAGAACAAGCTAGAGAAGAACCGAAGCGGTTTCTCGAACCCAGCGTCTAAAAGCAGCGCCGTGACCACCTCTTCCGATTGGGGAGGGTCCGCTTTGTCGAGGATCTTGTCGAGCTTCGCCTTTACTTGTTTGGGCTCCACCCCACGCAGGCGCCACCTTTCGGCCCATGCCGACAGCAAGAGCGGTTGTGACTCGTATGAGTAGTGATTACACGCCAATATGAATGGAGCCTCGGGAACCAGGCGCGAGGCGATTTGGTGGAGAATACCATGCTTCTCTTCATCGCCTGGAAGATGATGCAAGACTCCGATCAAAGTGGCCGCATCGTAGGGGCGAGCAGGCGGCAAATCCTTTACGTATCCATGAACCCCTTCAACGCGCCCGGCAAATCCGGCTTGGGCAACGCGCGACAATGCCAGATCCAGCATGGGTTTAGAAGGATCGACGGCCACGAATTTCCACTGGGGCTCAAGCCGCGTAGCCGTCAGGATTTCGTTGCCTGTGCCGCCTGCACCGGCCACGAGTATCGTAGCATCCGAGCCCTTACCAAGGATCGCTGCAAGCATGCAAGCGGTCAGTTCGTGGCAGGCGTCATAGCCGGCAAGCGCGATCCGGCTCTGTTCTTCATACTCCGCAGCACGGCCTGCATCGAACTTATGGGTTGCGTCATCTGACACGCGTGCCATTCTCCAGCATTAAAACTTAGGGTGAGCCGTTCTGGCGAACAGGCCATTTGACATCGCGAAGCTGCGACTGGCAACGGTGAAGGTTATGGATTTAGGAATCAAGGGCAGGAAGGCCATTGTTTGCGGTTCGAGCGAGGGCCTTGGAAGAGGTTGCGCGCTCGCTCTTGCTGAAGCAGGCGTGTCGCTTGTCATAAACGGCAGACGCGCCGAGCAGCTGGAGAGGACGGCAGAAGAAATCCGATCCGCCGCAGGAGTGGAGGTTATGCCGATTGCCGCCGACATAACCACCCCTGAAGGTCAGGCAGCGTTGTTCGATGCCTGTCCGAAGCCGGACATTCTCATCAACAATTGCGGCGGCCCTCCCTTCCGGGATTTCCGCGAACTCGACCGCACCGCCATGATGGAGGGGCTGTCGATGAATATGATCACGCCGATCGAGCTCATTCAAAAATCAATTGGACACATGGCTGAACAGGGGTTCGGCCGGATCGTGAATATCACTTCCATCACGGTGAAGATGCCAATCGCTGGTCTCGACCTCTCAAGCGGAGCGCGCGCCGGTCTGACCGCTTTTCTTGCAGGCGTTGCGCGCACGGTCGCGGATCGAGACGTCACAATCAACAGCCTTCTGCCGGGCTACTTCGATACCGGGCGCCTACGTCAGGGTTTCGCCGCAACGGCGGCACGGACGGGTACTTCCAACGATGAAGTGGCTGAGAAGTGGGCCGCGGCAGTCCCAGCAAGGCGATTTGGCACCCCTGCCGAGTTTGGCAAGTTCTGTGCCTTCCTCTGCAGTGCTCACGCAGGTTACATTACCGGCCAGAATATCCTGCTCGATGGCGGTCTTTATCAGAGCTCGTTTTAGGGAGTTGCATCGAACACAACAATCGAGATTGTCATAAAAGGCGTATCCGGCATCTGTAGGGAGGGCCAAATGGAGACGCAAAAGAAAGAGAAGTTCAAATACAAAGCCTTCATCAGCTATAGCGCGCGCGACCGCAAATTCGCGGACTGGCTTTTCCATGAGCTTGAGACCTATCGGGTGCCGGGGAAGGTTAGGGGAACGGCAGGGCGCGATGGCCCTGTTCCCGCCCGGCTCTACCCAATCTTCAAAGATCGCGAAGAACTTCCGGCATCGGAGGACCTTGGCAAGCAACTCGAACTCGCACTCGAAGATTCCGCTTGCCTTGTCGTGGTCTGCTCTCCGCGGAGCGCCACATCCCGTTTCGTCAATCAGGAGATACTCACATTCAAACGGATGGGCCGCGACAATCGCATCCTCGCCATCATTATCGACGGTGAGCCGAATGCGGCGGACAAGTCCGGAGTGGCGCCCGAGGAGGAGTGTTTCCCGCCTGCTTTACGCTACCGGCTGGGACAGGATGGAGCGCTGACCGCTGAGCGCGTGGAACCGATCGCAGCGGATGCGCGCGAGCAGGGTGACGGTAAGTTCAACGCAAAACTCAAGGTTATCGCCGGGATATTAGGCATCAGCTACGACGCGCTGAAAAGGCGGGAGGATGCCCGCCGCCTACGGCGCCTCGTGGCCGGTGCTTCGGCGGCCGCGATGATTTTCGGCGCCGCTGCCTTCTACGGCTGGCAGGAGTGGGACAGCGGTTACCTTGATGTTGAAAGCAACGCCGCCAATTCAGTGATAACCGTAGACGGGAGGCTGCAACTTGGGTCCCCGGTTAAAGGCCTGAAACTCCGTAGCGGGACACACGAGTTGCGAGCGGAGGCGCCCGAACATCTAGGCTTCCGCCGATTGGTGGATATCCACCAGCAGGCGACTGTAACCTCCCGCTTCCTGCTAGAAGAGGGCTTCAATTGGACCTATGCCCGGCCCGCCATTCAAGGTGGCCTGGTGCTCATCCCCACCGGCGGTGACACAATCATCGCCCACAATGAACTGGATCGCGTTGTCTTCCTCTCCAGCAATACCGGCGAGACTGTTGCGTCAATCCCTACCCCTAACGGGAATACAAGGGCGTTTCTTGATCTGGATCTTGGCGGAAGCGCCGGCAGGGTCATTATCTCAGCCTTCGATGCCGAGCAGACAGGCCCCGAAGTATTGGCCATAAAGGCCACCCCTTCCGTGAAGACGGCCTGGCAGTGGCATGGGCCAGCGTCCGGCGCCAGCAAGCCGGATAGCCTTGCGGTAATTGCCACGCCGCTCGCGGGCGGTAAGCGGGCGATTGCCGTGGCGGGACGCGACGGACACATCTACCTTTTGGACGGTGAAAGCGGCACTCTTATTCAGGACATGGCGTTCTCTCCTACGCCGCTGCCCTCGCCTCCGCTGCTGGCGGCCGTTGGCACGGAAAGCTCTAATCGGATCGCAGTGTTCCTCCGTCAGGCAGTTGCAGGCACCGGCCCAAATTTTGCCCTGCATGGCGCACTCGTGGATCTTGCCGGTGGTGGCACGGTTTGGCGCAAGGAGTTTGGGACGCAGTGGCAGGGACCCATTCAGCCAATATTAGAAAGCGGCTCGCCCCTGACCGTGATTTGGAACGGCAAGGAATGGAAAGCGATCGACCTTCTCAGTGGCGCCGTCAGAAGCGGCGGCAAGCTTCCCGGCGCGATCATCAGCGGGCTAGGGCTAGCAAACCTCGGGAGTAAGCTATCTCCTCACCTCATTCTTCAGTTTGCCGACCCGGAATTGCCAATGGAGGCGGTAAGCCTGGAGAATGGCAAGCTGTTGTGGAAAGGGCCCGCGGGTTTAAGCGCGCGTCAGCAATTGCGCGGACCCGCCTCAAACATACCACGTACGCCAAACGGGAACCTACTCGTCAATTTGCAGGATGACTTGGCCGCAGTGGATGCCAATGATGGCCACGTTCTTTGGAAGGTGCCAGGACACCCGATCCGGGTGCTTCTCGCGGACTGGAACGGGAAGGGCAAAGACAAGATCCTCGCGGGAATTGCCGGCTTCGGGCTCATCTGCCTGGACGAGAACGGCAGGGTCTCATGGACCCTGAAGGAGGACCGTGACCTCGCTCCTTGGGCACTCGTGAAATCCCACCAAGGGGGCACGGCAAGCGACATTCTCGTTCACAAGCATGCGAGCGCAATTGCCAGCGTCCATGGCCCGCACATGCTTTGGGAACAGCACGCGGCAGCAGCCTTACAGGCGACCCCCGTGAGCGCAAAGAGCCAGGACGGCGGCGCGGTCGTGGTTGAAGTTGCCGACTGGGGCGATGACGTTTGGATGCGAGCATTCAACGGTAAAGATGGAACGCCTCGCTGGGCGGCCCGCGAACGGTTCTGGCAGAATCGCGGCGGGACACTCGCCGATTTGGATGGCGACGGTTCGGTCAGTATCGTGGCGCTTGGCAGAGACCCAAAGACAGAGAAGCTGAGCCTACTCAGCTATCGGCCGGATGATGGGCAAGTGCTGCGAGCGGTACCAGTCGCCGTACCCGGATGGCTGTCTTGTGCGCCTGCCGTCGCAGATTTTCGAGGAAGCGGCAAAAAGGATGTTGCCTTCACATCCTGGGACGACCGCAGCATCGTTCTCGCCGAAGGCAGAACCGGTCAGGTTCTCTGGCGCTTCCAGACGGGCGGGCCCAACATGCAAGGGATCGCGGCCGGAGACCTCGACGGCGATGGCAAGCCGGATGTTGTAGCCGTCTCCTTCGACGGATTTGCCTATGGACTGCGGGGGCCGGATGGCTCGCTTCTCTGGAAGACGCCCGTTGCCGGCGGCGGGTGGGCTAATCCTATCGTTGAGCGTCTCGACGCTGAAGGGCCTCCGCAAGTACTTCTCGTCAGCGCACAGGGGCGCCTTTACGTCCTCAGCGGCCGGAATGGGGAAGTCATTTGGTCACCTGACGCCGGAGGAGGCGGCAAGGTAGGCGGACATCCAGTCATCGTTGAAAACGCAAACCGCAAATTGATCCTGGCACCGCTTGGTCGTGCGGGCGTTGTCGCCTTCGATTGGGCAAGCCACCAGGAAGTCTGGCGCTCGCCCGCCCTCGCACCCGTTTTCGCATCGCCGGCCCTTATGGATTTCGGCGGGGTCAAGAATAGCAAAGTCGCCGTCGCAGCGGCCTCAGGCGAAATCATGGTTCTTGACGCAAGCGACGGAAAGCTGTTCTGGCGCGCACGGCTGAAGTCCGGCATGATCGAAGCCGATCCAGTCATCGCTGATCTCGACGGCGACGGGAGCCAAGACATTCTGATAGCCGGATATGATTTCAAACTGCACGCATTCAGCGGTGCCGGTTCACTTGGCGGACAAAAATAGACAAATTTAAGCCATAGGGATGGCTGGCTAAAAGCCAAATCTCAGCCTAAACTTTAGCGCGACTTTAAAATTCCCCGGCCGGCCGGGTCGGCGGAAATGCTGCGAGGGGGAAGACTTGGCTGAGCTAAAGCGGTCGCGCCTTGGCGCCATTCTACGTTCGACAAGCGGCAATTTTCTCGAACAATTCGACTTCTTCCTTTTTGGCTTCTACGCGACGCGGATTTCGCATGCGTTCTTCCCTACGGGAAACGAGGTTACGGGGCTATTGCTGACGTTCGGAGTTTTTTGGCTCGGGGCCTTGATGCGGCCTGTGGGAGCGATTTTTCTCGGCTCCTATGTCGATCGTGTAGGCCGCCGCAAAGGCCTGATCGTCGCTCTCGCCATCATGGCTAGCGGCACCCTATTCATCGCAGTAACTCCAAGCTACGCGCAGTTTGAAAACTGGGGACTGCCGGGAATTGCTGCTCCGATCATTGTGGTGGCAGGCCGCCTGCTTCAGGGGTTTTCGGCTGGAGTCGAACTAGGCGGCGTCTCGATCTATCTTTTCGAAATCGCAACGCCTGGTCACAAAGGCTTTTACACTTCGTTCCAATCGGCAAGCCAGCAGGTTGCGATCTTCGTGGCCGCTCTCATCGGCTATGGTCTCAGCGTCTCTTTGACACAGGAAGAAAGCTTCGCGTGGGGCTGGCGTATCCCCTTCTTGATCGGCTGCTCCATTATTCCCTTTATCTTCATGCTTCGGCGAACGCTTGAGGAAACACCCGATTTCCTCGCCCGGAAGAGGCACCCAACCCCGCGGGAAATCTTTGCGTCAATGATAGAAAATAGCGGGATCATTCTGCTTGGCGTGATGCTCGTCACGATGACGACGGTTACATTCTACTTCACCACCGTCTACACGCCCACTTTCGGAAGAAGCGTGTTGCATCTCAGTGAGACGGACAGTTTGACGGTCACGCTTTGCGTTGCCACGACGAACTTCCTTTGGCTGCCCATTGGGGGTGCGATTTCGGATCGCATCGGGCGCAAGCCAGTTCTGGTAACGATTGCCGCTCTTTCTCTTCTCACAGCGAACCCAATGTTGACGTGGCTCGTGGCGGCGCCGGACTTCACGAAGCTGCTGATCGTAGAACTTGTTCTCTCTTTCTATTTCGGGGTTTACAACGGTGCGATGGTCGCGAGCCTTTCCGAGATCATGCCTCCCCAGGTGCGAGTAACCGGTTTCTCCTTCGCATTCAGCCTGGGGGTCGCACTCTTCGGCTCATTCACCCCATGGATCTCTACCAAACTCATCGACATGACGGAGAATCGTGCTTCACCAAGCTATTGGCTTATGCTGGCGGCGGCACTCGCTATCATTGCGGCGTTGATCATCTACAGGAAAGGCAGCCGGGTCAACGAGGAGCCAGCAAGCGGCTTATGATTGGCCGGAAGGCGGTTGATTTCTCGCGCAGGTTCGATGTGCTGATTGCGGGTGGAGGCAATGCCGCTCTGTGCGCGGCCATTAGCGCACGCCAAAAAGGCGCTTCCGTACTCGTCCTCGAAGCCGCTTCCGAATTTTATCGCGGTGGCAATACCCGCCACACCCGCAACATGCGCTGCGCGCACGATCATGCGACGGGAACGCTCAGCGGCCCCTATACCGAGGACGAGTTCTGGGATGACCTGCTGCGCGTGACTGAGGGCGAGACGAACGAAGAACTTGCCCGGCATATGATCCGGGAGTCCAAAGACGTTCTTCCGTGGATCAGCGAGCAAGGGGTCCGCTTCCAGCCTTCGATCGGGGGCACATTGAGCCTCGGAAGAACCAACTCGTTTTTCCTCGGCGGCGGAAGGGCAATGCTCAATTCGCTGTATCGCACGGCGGAGCGGCTTGGTGTCCATGCCGTTTACGATGCAGAGGTCATCGATCTTGACATTGACGATGGCTTGTTCCGGTCTGCGGCCGTGAGACATTGCGGGGAAACCATCTCAATGTCTGCCGCAACATTCGTGGCAGCTGCAGGAGGCCTCGAGTCGAATATAGAATGGCTCAAAGAGGGCTGGGGCGAGATCGCCGATAATTTCTTGATCCGCGGCACGCCGAACAATAGAGGGACTGTCCTGAAGCTGCTTCTCGATAAAGATGCAGATCCGGTTGGCGATCCAACTCAGTGCCATGCCGTCGCCATTGACGCCAGAGCTCCCAAATTCGATGGTGGTATCATTACCCGCCTCGACTGCGTGATTTTCGGCATCGTCGTCAACAAAAATGCCCAGCGCTTCTACGACGAAGGCGAAGACATTTGGCCAAAGCGTTACGCAATTTGGGGGCGGCTTGTAGCGATGCAGCCCGATCAAATCGCCTATATCATTTTCGATTCCCAATCCGCGAATCTGTTCATGCCTTCGGTATATCCGGCAATAGAGGCCGCGTCAGTTCAGGAACTTGCGTCGAAGTTGGGGCTCGATCCGGCGGCTCTCGAAACCACGATTCGTGAGTTCAATGCCGCAGTCTGGCCAGGAACGTTCGATTACACCAAATTAGACGATTGCCGGACCGAGGGAATAACCCCCCGAAAATCGCACTGGGCAAGGCGGATTGAAAAGCCACCCTTTTACGCATACCCCGTTCGCCCTGGCATTACCTTCACTTATCTCGGAACGCGGGTAAACAAACAGGCGCAGATCGTGATGACAAATGGGCGAGCCGCCGCAAATATGTTCGCCGCAGGGGAAATCATGGCTGGCAATGTGCTGGGCCGCGGATATGCGGCTGGCATTGGCATGACCATCGGCAGCGTTTTTGGCCGCATTGCCGGGCAGGAGGCTGCAACACTTGCGCGAAACTGACACGCTTGCCGAAGCGCGCCGTCTCATGACCATTTGCAATGCCTGCCGCTATTGCGAAGGGCTATGCGCCGTGTTCCCGGCAATGGAGATGCGCCGCGCATTTCCGGACGGCGATCTCGATTATCTTGCCAATCTCTGCCATGGTTGCGGCGCCTGCTACATTGATTGCCAGTTCGCTCCCCCGCATGAGTTTGACGTAAACGTGCCGAAGGTCTTCGCGAGCTTGCGCGCGGAGACCTACGCCAGATATGTCTGGCCATCCGCCTTTGGGATTGTGTTTCGGCAGAACGGGTTAGTGACTGCTACAAGTTTTGCGGCTTCGATTGCCGCATTTGTCATCGCGTTCTACTTCGCAGCTGGCACGCAAGGGTTCTTCTCGATCCATATCGGTGCTGGCGCATTTTATTTGCTGATGCCACACAATGTGATGGCCAGTATTTTCGGCGGCGTATTCGTACTATCTTGCGCAGCCCTTGCTATTGGACAGCGAAACTTTCTGCGCCGGCCAGCATCGCCGCTGAAAGCTTCTATGACCACGTTTTGGCAAGCTTCGAAAAATGCTGCGAGCCTTCGTTATCTCGATGGTGGCGGTGCGGGGTGCTATAATTCCGATGCTGCAGGAGCGGATCACCGGCGGATTTTCCACCATTTCACGTTCTACGGATTTCTGCTCTGCTTCGCCTCCACCTGCGTTGCAACCCTCTATCATTACGCCTTTCGCTGGGAGGCGCCCTACGCTTGGAATGATGCACCCGTCATTTTAGGAACGCTTGGGGGCTTCGGGCTGATTGTAGGCCCCCTCGGCCTACTGAACGAAAAGCGCTTCCACGATCCCGCCCTCTCCAGCGAAAAAAGCAATGGAATGGATGCGGCCTTTCTCGTGGCGCTGCTCCTCACGGCAGCAACCGGGATCGCGCTGCTTTTCCTCCGAAACACGCCGCTGATAAGCCTGCTTTTGGCCGTTCATTTGGGCGCGGTGCTTGGGTTCTTCGTCACACTACCCTATGGGAAGTTCGTGCATGGCATCTATCGCTTCGCAGCTTTGATGCGCTATGCCAGGGAGCGGAGTAAACCTCATTAGGAGCGTGCTTCGATGACGCTAGCGGGAGGCCCGTTGGACTATGACAAGAAGGATAATTTGGTCATGGCTTGCTCTTTTGTCCTGCCTTGGTGCTGCCATGGCAAATGATGTCGATCCGGCGGTCTTAAACGATTTGGCACCCAAAGGTCACGTTCGGGCCGCCATCAATTTCGGCAATCCTGTGCTTGTCCAGAAAGACACCGCAGGCGGTGAGCCGAGGGGCGTTTCCCCAGACTTGGCGCGAGAGCTTGCCCATCGTTTAGGCAAGCCCGTAGAGTTTATAGGCTTCGACACCGCGGGCAAAGTCTTCGAAGCTGCCAAGCAAGACGTATGGGACATCGCGTTTCTCGCCATCGACCCGGTCCGAGCGGCCGAGATTACCTTTACCGCGCCTTACGTCATCATCGAAGGCGCGTACATTGTTCCTGAAAACTCGCCGCTGCACACCATTGAGGATGTGGACCGGGATGGAGTGCGGATCGCGGTCGGGCGCGCGAGCGCTTACCATCTCTTCCTCAAGCGCGAGCTTAAGCACGCGAAGCTTGTGGAAGCGGAAACATCAGAGGCTTCCCTCGATCTATTCTTGAAGAATGGTTTGAACGCCGCCGCTGGTGTAAGGCAGCCCTTGGATGCGTTTGCGAAAACACGGCCCAATTTGCGCGTTATGCCCGGGCGCTTCATGGCGATCAACCAGGCCATGTGCATTCCTAAGGGCCGCGACGAAGGCGCGCGGTATTTGCGAGCCTTTGTGGAAGATGCGAAGGCATCCGGCTTCGTTGCCAAAGCCCTTGCCGCCAGCCGGCAAAAGGATGTAACCGTCGCGCCCGCATCACGCCTGGAATAAGCTAAACAGCCGGATGGAATAGCCGGTCACCCCAGGCCCAGACATTCTCGGCGTCCGCTTTCCTTGCGAGCCGCATTTCTAAAAGCTGAGCTGAACTCGGGCACAATTCATCCATTTTCCGCCAAGCTATAGCCAACAAGATGAGGAAGAGTTCGCAAAAGTTATAGAGGTAATCACCCAGGCATGATCTCAGTAATGTCCGAATGCTTCATTGTTCTAGCTAGCGGCATATAGATAAATCTGCCATGCAAGGGAGAAGAAGCGATTTCGGCACAATTCTGTTTCACTGGCTGATCGTCTTCAGCTTGCTTGGTGCCGCCGTGACAGGATTGGCAATCGCTTGCGCAGATAATCCCGAATTCTGGGCCGTATACTATCTTGGATTTCTCCTTCCAGGCGAGAATATTTGGGTTTACCACCTCGCCTTCGGGATTGGGCTTTTCTCCTCGCTCGTCTCGTACGGCGTCTACGTCAACAGGGCCAAGCTACAAAGCCGCATAGCTCTGGATTCGGTGCGTTTCACTGCCTTGTTTATGGGCAAGAACTTTTTTGCCACCCTGAATATTCTGCTTTACTGGCTGCTCTTCCTAACGTTCGGGTTCGCGATTGTCAGCGGCGTGCTTTTGTATCTTGGTTGGGGTGAACCGCTTCGGCCTCTTCACTTGCAATCAACGTGGATCTTCCTCGCTTTTGTTTTTGCTCATCCGCTCGTTCATTGGCTCTATGGCGGCGCCGATCAGCTGTGCCGCATCTTCCGGCCGCGCTGGCGGCTCGCTCAAGAAGCCCCGATCGTGGATGCCTTGATAGAGCGCCTTCAGGAACTTGAAATTGAAAAGAGGCTCCCCCCCGAAGCGAGCGCGAAGGAAGCTCACCTTTCTCACCCGAACAAGCAAAAGCCGGCAGGCATTCTGGTGCCGATTGCCTTGGCCGCCCTTGCGGGAACGGCGGCAATTTATTTCAGCCTACTCGCCAGGGAGCAAACCCATCAGACTTTGAAGATCGTCAAAATTAGCGCGGAAACAGCACCCGTCATGGACGGAGAATTGTCGGAGCGAGTCTGGCGGCGCGCTCCGGTCGTGACGGTGCTCACCCAGCACGGGGCGAATCTTGACAAGGGTGAATCCAACGTCGAGGTGCGCGCCATCCATGACGGCACATACGCCTACTTCTCCTTCACTTGGAGCGATCCGACGCGGTCGCTGATGCACATGCCTCTGGTGAAGCAGGAAGATGGCTGGCACCTCATGAGGAGCGGCCGCGCCGGCAACGAAACCGGGGTCAACGAAGATAAGTTTGCTGTCCTTTTGACGGCAGGCGGGCAACCACTTATCGGGAAGGGCATTCATCTCGGACGGCGGCCCCGGCCAGCCAAGCTGGAAGGGGCGACCGGCCGCGGTCTCCACTTCATCGAGGGCGGCAGCGGCGAAATCTGGCTATGGCGGGCCTCGCATGGGGGCATGCTGGGCTGGATCGATCATGGTCATTTCGGCCCCCCGCTTCCAGCAGACGCAGTTGCAACGGCAGGGCGTTATCCTGGCGGTTTCAGTCTCGACGGCGGCCAGCGTCCCTATCGCGATAATTTCACCATACTCTCCAAGGATGACGCCTACCCATTGGTGCGGCCCTTGAGATTTCCATCGAGCGCAGCCGGAATTTTGAGGCTGGCGTCCCATAATCTCGATCCCGAAAATGGTGACTCGAAATCCGCGCGTTCCTGGCTGACGCCCTCTGAATCCATCGATTACGCCGAAGAAGTAGACCGGCTGATTCCGGCCGGAGTTGTGATTCCCAGCGTGATTTTGAAGCCGGAAGAGATGAAGCACAAGGACTTCACCGGCTTAGCCTCCGCTGCCAGGTGGGCAAGCGGGCGCTGGTCCCTCGAGGTCAGGCGCCGCCTCGATACGGGAAACCCGAAAGACGCCGCAATCAAGACAGGGACCTTGATGTGGGTCGCGGCCTTCGATCATGCCGAGACATGGCACACCTATCACATCAGGCCCTTAGAACTCGAGGTGGAGGAGCGGTGAGGACTTTCAGCGTGGCCGTCAACGGCCGTATCTTCAAGGCAAAGGCCGGGGAAGTTCTTCTCGATGCTGCGCTTTCGAACGGGATTGCCATGCCACACGATTGCCGCTCGGGCGTCTGCGGCACTTGCCTAACGCGCGTCGTGAAAGGCACCACCATTCTTGGAAATGGACCCACGCCGGGCACGGTCTACGCCTGCAAGGCCCGTATCCTCTCTCATCTTGAAATTGAGTCAGAGGAAGTCCCGGAGGCCGCGCATGTGAAAGGCTTCCTGAAAGCCATTCGCGTGCTTGGTCCGGATGTGTTCGAGGTGACCATCAAACCGGAGAAGCGGCTGCATCCACTGCCCGGCCAATATTTCAAATTCAAGTTCGAGGGTTACCCGCTCCGCAACTACAGCGCTACCCGCCCGCTCGAAGGCCGGCCAAAAGCGTCCACCATCACGCTACAGGTCCGCCGTTATCAGGAGGGCCGGGTTTCCAGCCAACTTGGACGCCGCATCGAGCCTGGCCACCCGGTCAAGATTGCCGGCCCATACGGCAGCGCCTTCTTTCGCACTGGAAAGACGAACCGGCTCGTCTTGATCTCGAACGGGACGGGGTTTGCGCCCATTTGGGGCATCGCCTGCGCTGCCTTGCGGGAAAATGTTGAGCGCAAGATTATACTGATTTCCGGTGTGCGGACGGCAGATTGTATCTATATGGCGGCCGCTCTGGAGCGGCTTGCGCGATTCCCGAATGTAGGTGTTGTGGTCACCATAGGCCGGAGGATTGGCTTGTCTGAACATGTCAGGCAAGGTTACCCCACCGATCACGTTCCTCCCTTGGACGCAGACGACATTGTTTACGCCTGCGGCCCCGTCCAGATGATCGAAACGCTGTCTCCTATTGTGACGAACGCTGGGGCACAATTCCATTGCGATCCATTTGAGCCCGCCACAGAGAGTGGCGCAACTCCGCTGCTGGAAACGGCCAGGAGCTTCCTGGAGCGGGTCTTGAGACAGGAAGAGCAGCCCGCAGACCGGCCAAGTCTCCCATTTGGCGCGAGCGGGGGTCGCGAGGTAAGTGGTATAAGTGAATTACCGCTCCCGGAACATCCGGGATAATTGATCCGTCAGCGGCTTGAAGAGATAGCTGAGCATTGTACGGCTTCCTGTCTCAAGGAAAACTTCAGCGGGCATGCCGGGGACAAGCTGCAGCGCGCCGAGCCGCTGCACCTCTGTGGCTGACAGCGAGACCCTTACGTCATAATAGCCGCCACCCTTGGAGTCCTGGACGACGTCGCCGGAAACAACGGTGACTATGCCTTCGAGCTCAGGCGTCGTGCGGGCATTGAACGCCGAGAACCGCACATGAGCTTTCTGACCCGCAGAAACCTGATCGATTTTATCGGGACTTAGGCGCGCGTCGATCTCAAGCTGGTCGCCATCCGGGACTAGCGTCATCATTACTTCGCCCGGGGATACGACGCCGCCAACGGTGTGCACAGCAAGCTCTTGAACTGTTCCTGCATTAGGCGCCCGAATCACCGTGCGTTTGAGCTGATCGTCCGCCGCGAGCTTGCGCTCCATCAGCTCGCCCTCTTTTCCCTCGGATTCCCGCAAGTCTCGCATAACCTCGGAGCGGAAGCCTTCCTCGGCCTGGATTGCCTGGAGCCGTGTCTCCGTGATCTTATTGTAAGTCTCGGCGATTTGCGATGACAGCTGTCCGTGAACGCCTTCGAGGCGTGCTTTCTCCCTTTGCAGCGCGGTCAGCCGGTCGATTGTGACAAGCTTCTCCTTGATGAGTTTCTCGATGTCCTCGATCTCACCCACGGTGATAGCCATCTGGCGGTCATTCGAAGTGAGCTGGGCTTCAAGGCCCGCGATCTGCTTTTCAAGTTGATCGATGCGGCTTTTGAAAAGGTTCTCCTGATCGTGGCGTGCCCGGTTACGCGCCGCAAACAGGTCGCGCTCTGAGGCGAGGCGGCGGCTAGCCTCGGCCTCATCGAGGGCGGCTCCAAAATTGGTAGGCCATCGTGGCTCGGAAGCACTCTCTCTCTCGGCATTGAGGCGGGCCATGCGTAGGTGTATCTCATCCAGCTGCCGGGCAATCACCTGGAGATTGGCCCGTGCCGTGATCTCTTCCAATCGCACCAGCTCATCGCCGGGCTTTACCTTGCTGCCATTGTGGATCTGAATAGCCGAGACAACGCCGCCTGCCGGATGTTGAATCTTTTTGATGCTTGACCGCAGCACGAGACTGCCGGGCACGATAACTGCACCTTTAAGCGGAACGAAAGCGGCCCAGCCGAAAAAGAACACTCCGGCAATGATCAGGATCCGGCGGCCGGTCGCGGCCTCATGCGCCAGCGCTTGCTCAAAGCCAAGGCCTGCCGTAGCCGGCTGTGTGGCGGTTACCGCTTGTTGCGAAACAAGGTTATGCGCCAGCTTGCGAACGAGGTTCTCCAGGGCGGGGGCACTCGCAGCGAACTGGGCGCGCACTGCCGCCGTCATCGCGCTCAATTGCCCGCCCGGCGTGATGGCCGCGGATGTTTTCGCGGCGTCCTGGGCAGCCAGAGGTTTTGAGAGACTAGGTGAGTTCGGTATGCGCTGCGGCTGGGGCATGCATGCCGCTGGCGCAAAACGCGATGGCTGCGAACCATATCGCATGCGCCTGAATTCAGCAGCTTTCGCCAATGCCGCCGCCACCGCGGCCGGCGAAGTTCTCGCGGCAAGCCGAGCCGGCGCCGTCTCCCGCTGCGTTGCCTGCGGCGGAGTCCTTGCGATCGTGCGGGAGGGCCTCATGCTTCCAGACCTCATCCTGTCGCTGCGGAAGATTGGCCTGCTGCCGCGGCCGGTCTGGTGCTCGCGGCAAGCTCCGCTATCACCTTCTCCATCGGCCCGAAAGTCAGCATGGCGCCTTGGTGCAACACAAGGGCCTTGTCGAGGGCCGACAGCACACCCGGACGATGCGAGATGACGATGACGATAGATTTGCGCGCGCGGAGGATGGCGATCGCGCGTTTCAACGCCGCCTCACCCTCAGCGTCGAGATTGGAATTCGGCTCATCGAGGATGACCAGAAAGGGCGTGCCATACAAGGCGCGCGCAAGGCCGATACGTTGGCGCTGCCCCGCGGATAGGAATGCGCCGCCATCGCCAATTCGCGTCGCGTACCCGTTAGACAGCGAAAGGATCAAGCTATGCGCCCCCGCGATCATCGCAGCCTCCACGATCTGGGCGGGGTTTGCACCATCCTCGAAGCGGGAAATATTGTCCGCGACCGTGCCATCGAAGAGGCCAGGGTCTTGTGGCAGGTAGCCGATATGCTTACCAAGCGCCTCGGGGTTCCATTGATCAAGGCTCGCCCCGTCAAGCCGTACTTGGCCCTGCAATGGGCTCCAGATGCCCGCGAGCGCTTTTGCAAGTGAGGACTTGCCCGAACCGCTTTGCCCGAGCACTGCCAACCCGGTTCCGGCGGGGACCGTGAAGGAGATATTGCGGGTGACAACGCGGCTCGAGGCTGGAGGGGTGACGGTCAGATTCTGGACCGATAGAAACTGCGATGGGCATGGCAGCGCAACAGCGTTAACTGCCCGAGGTTCATGCGAGCGCAGGGTCTTTCCCAATCGTTCCAGAGCTTGGCGCGCGGCCACAAGCTGCTTCCAGGTTCCAAGGACAATCTCCACCGGTGCAAGCGCCCGGCCCATCATTATCGAGGATGCGATCATGATCCCTCCGCTTGCCTGCTCGGCAACGACGAGCGCCGCGCCAATTCCTAGGATCGCAGACTGGAGCATATAGCGGAGTACCTTGGCGAAAGCGCCAAGACCCGCTTCCACATCGCGCGTCCGCGTTGTTTCCGCGATGTACGCTTCGTTCAAAAGGCACCATTGCCGCGTGAAGCGCGCTTTCATTCCGAGCGCGTGTATTACCTCCGCATTGCGCGCAGTGGCCTCCGCGAGTGCCGCTCTCTGAGCGCCGCGGCCAGCTGTAGACTTCGCAAACTCCTTCGACTGCCTTTCCGCAAGGAGCGTCGTCCCGATAATAAGTGCCCCCCCTAGGGAAGCAGCGATGCCGATCATCGGATGGAAGATGAACAACACGAGGACGAAAATCGGAATCCAGGGCATATCCAGGAAAGCTGCCGGACCCATTCCCGAAAGGAAGGTGCGCGTGATTTCGATATCGCGCAGGGGCTGGAGCACCGCTGATGTACCCGCGCCCTTCAGGGGCAGACTCGCAATGGCTTCGTAAAGTGGTTGCTGAAGCGAAAGGTCGAACAGCGCTCCGATCCGCGTGAGCATTCGCGTGCGCGCGGCATCCAGATATCCTTGCAGAAGATAGGCCGCCACCACGATCACGGACAAGCCCGCCAGGGTTGCGAGACTTCGGCTGGGAAGCACGCGGTCGTAGACCTGAAGCATGTAGATCGAGCCGGATAGCGTCAGCAGGTTGATGGCGCCGCTGAATACGGCGACCCTGATCACTCGCTGACGCGCTTGGGCGAGAGCGGCAGCCACCGCATCATCTGCCGGGCCGCGGGAGGGTGAAGCGGCCACGCCAGCAAGAGCTGGGGCGGCTTCACTCGCGGCCGCTAGGCGAAACTCCTGCGTCCGGACATTTTCTGTCGAGTGCCCCCTAATCACTTCAGCCCCAACCCCGGCCAATGGTCAACAAAGCTACAGCATCCGCGAAGGTTGGTACCGTGTTCGTCGTTGCCATGTCGCACTTGGACTCCCGGTTACTCGCGCGCTTAAGATCACGCACGCAATCAATCACAAGAACTCATTCTGAGAGTGAGGCCTCAACATGCTATTGCAGAAGTATATTCTCCGATTTAAAAAGACGATATTGTGACATTTGGCGTTATAAATTTGTGTCTTATCGGAGGTAACACTGCATCATTTTTGATACATTAGCTTTATGGCCAAAGTTTCTTCTCTACATCGCCGTATAAGATCATGATTGTATCGAACTGTAGCCATCATTTCACGAACCAAATGTTTCCGTCCTCGTCTTTGGCGGAGAAGTCAATTGAGTATCCGGCGCGCCTGCGAGTTTGGGTGGAACCTCCGGAAGTGGGTGCTTCGCCGCATTGCCCCCAGCGGCCGGTCTTCAGCAGCGGCTGTGAAAGCAACTGATGCGGTTGTGGGTCTTCTTCTTCTTGGGGGTTGCGCTGTGGGTCCTGATTTCCGTTCGCCTTCAGCACCTACGGCCGAAAAACTGACGCCGGAGCCGGCGAAGCTGGTTCGCTTAAGCGGTCGGGACCAACAGGCCTATGTCGGCGACCTCGAAATCCCAAAACGATGGTGGCAGCTTTTCGGATGCGAGCGGCTCAACACAATTACGGCGCGCGCTATCGAAAGCAACGCGGATGTCGAAGCAGCGCAAGCCTCGTTACGAATTGCCAAGGCTAATACGGAAGCGGCACGCGGGAGTTTCTTCCCGCAGATTGGCGCCGGTCTAGGTTCATCCTCGCAGAAACTAGCCGCAGCACAGGCCGGCACTTCCGGCACTTCTCCCTATTCTTTGTCGACGGGGCAGCTATCCGTGTCATTCATGCCGGACGTGTTTGGCCTGACACGACGGACGGTCGAGTCGCTCGCTGCTCAAGCCGAGGTTCAATATTTCGAGGTCGAAGCCGCCTACCTGACTTTGACGTCGAAGCTTGCCCTTGCTGCGATTGAAGAGGCCTCGCTGCGCGAACAGATCGCATCCACGCAAGCCACAATAGCAGTCGCGCGTGATGTGCTTTCTCTTCTAAAGAAACAGCTTGAGGTGAACGAGGCGAGCAGAGTGGACGTGGCGGCTCAAGAAGCGGCGCTCGCCCAATTCGAACAGCAACTTCAATCGCTCTCCAAACAGCTTGGAGCCAACCGAGACCTCATGATTGCCCTAACAGGCCATCTGGCGGGGGAAGGGCTTCCCGAAAAGTTCGACTTTCAGTGCTTGCGGCTGCCTTCCGATCTTCCCATGAGTTTGCCTTCCGATATCGTTCAGAATCGTCCGGATGTGCGTGCCGCCGAAGCCGATATGCATGCCGCTACAGCGGCGATCGGCGTGGCAATCGCAAACAGGCTTCCCCAGTTCAACCTGACGGCCGGCGCCGGCACCGCTGCGTCCGCGATAACAAAACTGGCGAGCTTTTCATCACCGCTGCTGTTTTGGTCGCTGGCCGGGAATGTTGCAGTCACGCTCTTCGATGGCATGACGCTGGAACAAAAGCAGCGCGCTGCGGAAGCCGGGCTTGATCGGTCAGCGGCCTTGTACCGCGGCGCTGTCATCACGGCCTTCCAGAATATTGCAGACGTGCTCCAGGGGATTGCCGTGGACCGGCGCCTTTATGTAGCGGCGGACAGGGGCGAAAAAGCTGCCCGGCTGAACCTCGATCTCACTCGAAAGCTACTCTCGCAGCGCCAGGCAAACATGCTCCAGATGCTGAACGCGCAGCAGATGTACGCCCAGGCTGCATCGAGTAAGGCGCAGGCTCAGGCTGCCCGGCTCTCCGACACAGTCCTTCTGTTCCAAGCGTTGGGGGGCGGTTGGCGAAACCGCGATGCCAGGGAAAAGGTCGCGGAAGCTGTTGAGAAAGTGCGGAAGTTTTAATTAGTCCGGAAGCTGGAGCGGCTGGCTGCCGAAACCATCAGCCGCAGAAGCTGAGACGCCGATTTGGCCCGGCGAACGTTTCCCGCACGCTGCTTTTGATTCCAGTCAAAAGTTGGGTTCCCGAGCGCTGCTATTATACGCATGAAAAAATAACGTGCGAGCAGCCGCCATGGTAACCCAACCCCTCAGCCAATCGGATTTCGATCCGTCATCGATGGTCAAGCTTTATCTTGGTGCCCTGGAGAGCTGGAAGAGAAATTACGAAAACCTCGTGAGCGCGATGGCAGAAGCTTCGCCTCTGCCGGCGGCTTCTTCCACTGAACACAGCGCAGCAGCCAATGGGCAGGACGTCGCCGTGCAACTCTTCCAGAAAGTGGTGGAAGCCGAGATGGAGCTTTGCCGTTCTACGAAAAACGGTGGAGTCAGTATTTGAAGCTGCATCAAGCAATGGCCAACTGCAAATCACCCATAGAGCTTGCAGAATTGCAGAACAGCTTTTGCAGCAAATTTACTGCCGACTACGTTGACGAAGGCTCGAGGCTCTTTGACTGATTCAAAGAAGTTCTGTCCCACTCGGCTACTGCACGCCAGTAAGTATAGGTAGCATCTCATCCGGCAGAGTTCCGGAAGGACGCTGCCCGGATTTCACTAAGCGTTTGCCGGGTTGTGATCGCTTCAGGATCAAGGCGAAGTTCAAGCAGCGCGGGAAGGTTCGAGTCAAGAGCAGCCTCAAAAGCGGCGGGAAACTCTTCTGTCTTTTCAACGGTCGCACCGAAGCCCCCAAAAGCGCGTGCATAGGCGGCGAAATCTGGGTTCAAGAGGCTGCTGCCGCTCACCCGGCCTGGATAGTGCCGCTCTTGGTGCATGCGGATTGTACCGTACATGCCGTTATTAACGGCGATGAAGATGGCCGACGCCTTATATTGTATCGCAGTCGCAAATTCCTGCCCCGTCATTAGGAAGCAGCCGTCGCCCGAGAATGCGACAACGGTGCGCTCAGGATAGAGAAGCTTCGCAGCGACAGCAGCCGGCACACCGTAGCCCATCGACCCCGATGCCGGGCCAAGCTGCGTGGCGAACTGCCGGAAGTGGAAGAAACGATGTATCCAGGCGGCGAAATTGCCCGCGCCATTCGTTATAATCGCGTCGTCCGGCAACCGCTTTCGCAGCCAGGCCATGACCTCCGCCATCTGCAGCGTTCCAGCCGTTTTTGTAGGCTGTTGCCAATTCTGATAATCTTTGCGCGCTTCTTCCCGCCATTTTTTCCAGGCGCTTCCATCCGGTGGCGTTATCGCCGCGAGGGCTTGAGCGAAGCTGCGCGGGCTTGCATTAATGGGCAGATCGGCTTGGTAAACGCGGCCAAGTTCTGATGCGTCGGCATGAACATGAATAAGCTTTTGCTTGGGTCTCGGAACCTGAAGCAGCGTGTACCCGCATGTGGACGCTTCGCTAAGCCTGGTGCCCAAGGCGATAATCAAGTCGGCCTCTTTCGTCCGCTCCACCAAGGCAGGATTTACATTCACCCCAATGTCGCCGGCATAGCAGGGGTTATCATTGTTGAAATAGTCTTGCCGGCGAAACGTGACTGCTGCTGGCACGCCGCCTGCGCTTAGGAAAGCTTCGATCCGGCCAGCGGTCTCCGCGTCCCAACCTCCGCCGCCAAGAACTGCCAATGGGCGCTTCGCTTGAGAAAGCAGCTCCTTAAAACGCGACATCTGCTCATGTGCCGGGTGGGGCTCTACGCGCTTATAGGGATCCGGATCAGAAACCTCGGCCTCCACGGTGAGCATGTCCTCCGGCAGGGCCAAAACAACCGGTCCCGGGCGCCCCGATACGGAGACGTGAAAAGCGCGGCTTATAAATTCGGGAATGCGTGCAGGGCTATCGATTTGTGCCGCCCATTTCGCCAAAGGCCGGTACATTTCGCAGAAATCGACCTCCTGAAAGGCTTCCCGGCCTGAAACTCCCCTTTCGACCTGTCCGATGAACAGGATCATGGGCGTTGAATCCTGCTTGGCCACATGAACTCCGGAACTTGCGTTGGTCGCGCCTGGCCCCCTGGTTACCATGCAGATGCCCGGCCGGCCGGTGAGCTTGCCGTAGGCTTCCGCCATCATGGCTGCACCGCCTTCCTGGCGGCAGACGATAAAGGGCATGGTCTCGCGATAATCATAAAGAGCATCGAGCACCGCGAGGTAGCTCTCACCAGGAACGCCAAAAATCATGTCCACGGCATGCAGCCGGAGCTGATCGGCAAGGAGCTTCCCGCCAGTTCTCGCAGATACTTTGCCCATGTTCCCTCCGAAATGCATTACCGCTGTTATAGTGGATGCGCCAAGCGAACGCTCCAAGCATCTTTTATAGCTCCCGTCTGCCCCTTCTTACTAGTTGCGGGAGACGCTCAGTAGGCGTATCGCTGAAGGTTCGTATTTGTTTTTCTCAATGCCTTTTGGAACCGTCTATGATTCTTTCAGCCCGGGTCTTGTCGGTGGAGGAATTTTTTCAGCTTGGCATATTTGTTCCAGCGAGCGTGCAGCGCGATTACGTCTGGGACGCGCAACAAGCCGAAGACTTGCTCAACGACATCGATAGAGCGTGTTTGCGGCAAGGCGATGAGGCCGATGAAGATGGAGAAATCCACGTTTCCGTTATAGATGACGATGGGCCGGGTGAAGGAGGCCAGCCGGATACCGCTCTTTCGCCTGATAGCGATGAGGAGGAGATCACCCCTGGATATCACCTCGGCGAGGTTGTTCTGCGTGGTTTGGACGAGAGCCGCTTCGAGATCTTCGATGGGCTGCAGCGCGTCACGACACTTACAATTCTGATGGCCGTCATACGCGACCTTGCTAGGTCTGAAGGTCTGCGAGCTCGCATCCATGGAGCCCTAGCGGCCGGGGAAACCCACAGGATTAGCATGCCGGGACCAGACCGCACGCTTCTTACGGAAATTCTGACCAGCGGCGCCACGGCAAAAACATTCCGCCGTGCGGTTACCGACCGCGGACTGAGGATCAGACGCTCACGCACCACGTTCCAGGGCTATCTGAAGCCATGGAATCAGGTGAGGCTCTCCCGGTTTGGCAGCTTCCTCCTCGATTGCACTTACCTGGTCGTTGCGGAGACTGATTCTCAAACGCTGGCACGGCAAGTGTTCATCACGTCAAATCACCGGGGAATGGTCCTTAGGCCCGTTGACATCTTCAAGGGCCAAATTCTGGACATCACAGGGGCCGGTGAGGCTGCCGAAAGTTTCACCAAGAGCTGGGATGCGATGCTGCAGATTGCCGGCGATGGCCTCGAGGAACTCATGCGGGCCTACGATTTCATTTGCCGCCGTAGTCCTCAAGGGCCGGATCACCTCACGAAACTCGCCGATCATATCGAAAAGAACCACGGTCTTGTTGGAATTCCCAATGTCATGCGGGACGTCAACGCCTATGCAAGTTCGTGGCTAGAATTTAAGGCTAAGCTGCGGGAGCCTCCCGCCGCCGTAGCTGATGCGGATATCTGGCGCCTTGGCTTTTTCAAATGGTTCGAGTGGAAACCTCTCGCTCTGGCCTGGTACCGGGAATACCGGGACAATAGGGCGAAAACGGCAGGCGGTGCCGGTGCAATAGCCACCAAGACGTTCCGAAAGCGGTTCGCAGGATTGCACCGCGCATGCATGGTTATAACGCTCGCGAAGTTCTCGGCGGTGGACCGTGCTAAAATCTTCGGAAATGCCCTTTCGCAATGGCGGGCACGCCAGGACCCGCTATCGGCCCGGGGGCAGAAGCCTGGGGCCTTGACATTCAGGCCGCAGCACTTGGCCCGTGCCGTCGAAACGCTGAGTACACCTCTCTACGATGACGAAATCCGGCTCCCCCTCATACGGTGGCTCGAATCGATGGCAAAGCCGAGCGTCGTTGCCGATACTGCCTTCGCCTCCGTTGAACACGTGCTTCCCCAGAGGCCGGCGCCGGGCTCGCAGTGGTTTTCGGATTTTCCTGATGAGGAGGAGCGCTTTTCCGCCTGCCACTCCATTGGCAACCTTGCGCTCATGGATTATGCCGATAACGTAAAGATCACCAATCTCGACTTCCGCTTGAAACTTCCGGTAATCAAGGAACAAGCCAAGAAGTACAAGACGCTCGCGGGGATCGCCGAAAAAAAGGCCTGGACCGCCGCCGAAATTCGCGAACGCGCCGCAGCCATGATTGCTTTTGCTTGCGAACAGTTGAATATTCCCCGTCCGCCACGCGCGTGATGCGCTGCTGACCGCCGGTCCCAGCCCGGTTAACGCAAGCTAAACGAAAAGCCAGTAATTTGCGCACCTTTCGGACTGCGCGTCAAGAAGGGAGGCCTTCGATGAAATTTTTTGCCGACACCGCTGACATAAACGAGATCCGGGAGCTGGCCGCAACCGGCTTGCTCGACGGCGTGACCACGAATCCGTCGCTGATCGCCAAAACCGGGCGCGACTTCATCGGCACAATCGGCGAAATCTGTGCAGTCGTTGAGGGTCCTGTCAGCGCAGAGGTCGCGGCCGCCGACATGGAAACAATGCTATCGGAGGGCAGGAAGCTCGCCTCGATCGCCGATAACGTGGCGGTGAAAGTTCCCCTGACCTGGGATGGCTTAAAAGCTTGCCGCGCTCTGTCCCGCGACGGGATCATGGTGAACGTCACGCTCTGCTTCTCGGCAAACCAGGCACTGCTTGCGGCCAAGGCTGGGGCGGCTTTCATCTCCCCCTTCATCGGCCGTCTCGACGATGTGGGCGAAGACGGGATGAGCCTAATCAGCGACATCCGCGCTATTTACGATAACTACCCTGATCTTGGCACCGAGATCCTCGCCGCGTCGATCCGCCATCCGCGCCATATTACCGAAGCTGCGCTCGCTGGCGCTGACGTCGCCACCGTCCCCCCCGCTGTCCTAAAGCAAATCGTCCACCACCCGCTTACCGATAAGGGCCTCGCGCAGTTCGTGGCCGATTGGAAGAAGACCGGGCAAAGCATCCTGTGAGGCAATGTTAGAAACGAAGCCAGATGAGCCCGCCGGGTTTGCAACGAACCCTTTCTCCGATCCCATGGAAGAGCGTGGCCCTGGCACGCATAGCAACTGCCTCCATCCTCAAGAGAACGGAACCTGGGCTAAGAGCAGCGCGGTTTCGGAGGATTTGACAGAAGCGGTCGAAGGCTGGCTTGCGTATCTGTCCGGCGAACGGCGCTACGCAGAAAATACTCTCGAGGCTTACGAGCGCGATGCCCGCCAATTGTTTGAGTTCCTTGGTCCATCACTGCAAAAGCCAATTTCGCTATTAGATCTCAATAAACTAGCGCCAAGTCATTTCCGCGCCTTTCTAGCCCGCAGAAGGGATGCCGGCACTCAGAGCCGGTCGCTGGCGCGTTCGCTCTCGGCCTTGCGCTCACTTTTCCGCCATCTTGAAAGGAAGGGAGCGCTTCAGAACCGCAGCGTGTTGACCATTACTTTGCCGAAACTGCCCCCTCGCCTCCCCAAGCCTCTGACTGAGATCAAGGCCAGAGATGTGGTCAGCGAAGCCATGATCGCGGGCGAAGAGAGCGACCATCCTTGGACAGGCCCCCGAAACCAAGCGGTGCTGCTGCTGTTATATGGCTCGGGACTGCGCATCTCGGAGGCGCTGGGGCTCAACCGCAAAGAGGCGCCGCTTCCGCCTCGGGACGTGCTCCGCGTCAAGGGTAAAGGCGGGCGCGAAAGGCTTGCACCGGTATTGCCGCTGGCACAGTCAGCGCTTTCTACCTATTTGGAAAAATGTCCGCAAAGGCTGGAAGCGGACGGCCCCTTGTTTGTCGGAGTTAAGGGCGGCCGGCTTAATCCCCGAATTGTGCAGCTTCTCATAGAGCGCCTTAGATCCAACCTTGGCCTGCCCCATACGGCTACCCCGCACGCGCTTCGTCATTCGTTTGCCACCCACCTTTTGAGCCGAGGTGCGGACTTACGCGTTATTCAGGAACTTCTAGGGCACGCGAGCCTTTCTACAACTCAAGGCTACACCGCGGTTGACCGCGACCGTCTCTTTCAGGCTTACTCTAAAGCTCACCCGCGGGCTTGACCATCGATCGCCCGCATTTGGAGTCTTGAATGGTCCGTCTCATGGACGAATCGGGTTATGTACCGTGAGATGTTCCTGGAGGTGAGAAGAAATGGGCATTTTTCTCGCAGTCGCTAATCGCAAGGGCGGCGTTGGTAAATCTACGGTCACGTCCATGCTGGCGCATGGCTTCGCAGCGATGGGAGAGCAGCGCGTGCTGGTCGTTGACCTCGACACGCAATGCAACTCCTCGATCATTCTGACCGGCGGCGAGAAATGGGATTGGGCGAGGCGCAATCGGAAAACAGTCGCGGATTATTTCGATGAGAAATACGATAAGCCCAGGCTAAGGCCGGAAGACTTCATTTTGCACAATGTTAGCGACATTGAAGCGCCCCTCGGTAGCCTTTCGGTCCTTGTTGGATCGATTGATCTCGAAGACATCGAAAACCAGTTTTTGCACAATCGTGCGAGGGCTGGCCAGGATCTTAAAACCTCCGAGCAAGCTGTATTGTCGAAGCTCGTCAGTATGCTAAGTAACCTCGGCGATGCCTTCGACACCGTGATTTTCGATTGCCCGCCAGGCCTCAGCTTCTCGGCCAAAGCCGCACTCCGCCTCGCTCACAAAGTCATCGTGCCGTTCCGTCCGGATTTCGTATCGAGTTATGCGGTCGACCGGATTTCGACTGTGATAGAGGACAAGAACCGGCTGCCAGATGTGCTGCAGACAGCCAAGGAGAAGAGGCGCTATATCGCTCTTGTGAACTTCTGGCGCGAGGGCGCCTTCCAGCGACACCATCTCGCCAATGTCTCCGCCCACCATCCGCTGATGCACACCGCAATCCCGCAGGATGACGGCATCGCCGAAGCGTTTGAGTATCGGGGCGATCTCTTATCCATCGAGGAGAAATATGGGTCGGGCGCCAAGGCTGTCCGCGCGCTCTGCAAAGAAGCGGTTGAACTCGATCCTGTTAGCCTACCGCCGGGAAGACGCCGCGTAGCGGGCTTGGGCAGTCAAGGCTCGCCGGGTCTGCCATCTATGCAGCCATAATCCGGTCGTGGGTAAGCGGCAAATGCCGCATCCGCCGGCCAAGGGCGCGAGAGACCGCGTTTGCGATCGCGGCCGCGGTGGGTCCCTGTGCCGCTTCGCCAGCACCCAGAAATGGCGCGTTCGGCTGATTGATAAGATGTACCTCCACGCTGTCCGGAACGGCATCGAAGCGCATGATCGGATAGGTCGACCAATCGACGCTCGTAATGCGGGTGTTATCGAAGCGCACGCTCTCGAAAAGCGTCCAGCTCGCCGCCTGGAGTATGCCGCCTTCGGTCTGGTTGGCAAGGCCGTTTGGATTGACGATTTGCCCGGAGTTGATTGCGCTGACGACACGCACGAGGCGCACTGCGCCGGTTTCCGAAGAGACTTCCACCTCCACTGCGACAGCACAGTAGGATGCGAAATTTTTATAGCGGGCGAAGGCGAAACCATAGCCGCGCCCCGCCGGCGCCTTCCCGAAAGCAGGCCAGCCAAAACGCTCGGCTGCGGTGTTGATCACATCTTTGGCCCTTGGGTCTTCCAAATGCCGCAGGCGAAATTCGACCGGATCGATTGAAGCGGCCTGCGCCAGCTCATCCATGAAGCTTTCGATGGAGAAGACGTTTGTGTAGGCGCCAAGCGCCCGCTGGGCCGAAACGCGAACGGGCATCGCCGTCTGGAAATGCTGGGTCACCTTCGCATTCGGTATTGCGTAGATAGGGATCGAATTGCGGCTTCCGCCGCCGGCAGGCAGCGGGATCTCTTTTGGAGCCGGGATGGGGAAAGGTTCTGCAAGCGTCCGCGCCGCGATCAACGACCCAGCCGGACCCGGCCGAGTGGAGTGTGTGTTGCTCCAGAACTCATAGTCCCAGCTTACAATCCGGCCCAACTCGTCTACCGCACCGCGCACTTTCGAGACCATGGCCGGCCCATAGGGCTCCCATGCATGTTCCTGGTCGCGGGTCCATTGCACGCGTACCGGCCTTCCTGGAAAAGCACGAGCGAGAAGGGCGCCATCGGCGGCCGCATCGTCGGCGCCGTTATGGCCGTAGCAGCCAGCCCCTTCGGCATGAATAATGTGCACCTGATCCTGCTGCATATGCAGCATTTCTGAGATGGCAGCGCTGTCCGGAAATACCCCCTGGGTGTGGCTCCAAATTGTGACCTTGTCCGGCTCCATGATGGCAACCGCGCATGATGGGCCGATGGAGCCATGCAGGGTGTAGGGCTTGGTGAATGTGGCTTCGAGCGTGGCCTTCGGCGCGGCCGCAGATCCGTTGCGATCCAGGAGCACATTCACCTCGCCCGGCAGCGCCATGATGGCCTCGGGAAGGGCGTTCTCATTCGGTAAGCCCGAGGTCTCATTCCATTCCGCGGCCTCCGCAAGTGCACGCATGGCCTTGATTGCCTGAAACTCCTTCTCGGCGATCACGCCTAGAAAATTGCCGTCACGCACGACCTTGAGAACGCCAGGCATGCGTTCAATGTTGGCCTGGTCGAATTTACTCAGCGTCGCATTGTAGCTCGGGGGGCGCACGACGCGGCCATGCACCATACCGTCGAGCCGCAGATCGTGCACGTATGCGACGCCGCCCGTGACCTTCGCCGGAATGTCGACGCGCGCGACGGGTTTGCCGATCTCTTTGAATTCGCCCGGCTCTTTGAGGCGGGATTTGGGCTGCGCCTCCACATGAAGATCGATGCCAGAGACCAAATCCCCGTAAGTAAAGCGCCGGCCGTCAGGCGCTGCAATCGAGCCGTTTTCCGCGTGAAGCTTGTCCGGCTCCACGCTCGCTCGCTTCGCGGCTTCCGCGATCAGAAGTTCACGGACCTGTGCAGCCGCATTTCGGACTGCCGTGGCGCCCTCCGGCATGGACTGGCTGCCGGAGGTGTAACCTTCATTTGGAGTTTTCGCAGTGTCAGCCGTAACAAGTGTCAGCCTATTGAGCGGTACATCCAGTTCGTCGGCTGCAACCTGCAAGATCGCGGTCTTCAACCCCTGCCCGAGCTCCGCCTTCCCCGTGAAGACGGTGATGGCGCCGCTGGCATCGACGCGGATCCAGGAGTCGAGATGGGGCGCACGTTCCAAATCACCCGGAAGCTTCGGCTTCGGAGCGGGCGGGGGCTGAGTATTCGCCGTCCATTGCTGCTGCTGCGCAAACAGGTTGGCGCTCGAGAAGCTAACGATGAGGGCGCCGCCTCCAGCCAGGACGGAACGCCTTGTGACGCCTCGTGTATCCGGCCTCATAGCGCAGCCTCGTTCACAACTTTGCCCTGCATGATCTTCGCGGCGCGTTTTACGGCTTTGATTATCCGCATGTGCGTTCCGCAGCGGCAAAGATGCGGCTGCAGCTCGGAGCGGATTTCCGCTTCTGTTGCATTGGGCTTTTTCTGCAAAAGCGCCTGCGAACGCATGATCATGCCCGCAATGCAATAGCCGCACTGCGCCGCCTGTTCTTCGATGAAGGCGCGCTGGATCGGCGCCGGATTTTCCGCGGTGCCCAACCCTTCCAGGGTCACGATCTTCTTTCCTTCCAGAAGGAGAATGGGAATGATGCAGGAAAAGGCCGCTTCGCCGTCCACGATCACGGTGCAAGCGCCGCATTGGCCCAGCCCGCAGCCATATTTTGCGCCGTTTAACTTGAGATCGTCACGGAGCACGTAAAGCAATGGAGTTTCAGGGTCTGCATCGATTTCATGCGTATGCCCATTCACATTGAGCTTTACCATGTGGCACTCCCTTGAGCCGAATGGGCTTTCTGTATCCCAGGAGAGGGAAAAAGCGCAGGCATCGTAGCCGGATCGCGCGCTTTCCTGATATACGCCGCAACATCGGGCCATGTCGGCTTGACAGCAATTTTTGTGCGCAGATACTCAAGCAGTGCTTCGAGCTGCGCGTTATTCATCGCGGCGGCAAAGGGCGGCATGATCGGGCTCCTTTCGCCTGGGCGCGGTTCAAGCCCGTAAAGGACGACGTTGATCGCATTCTGCGGGGTTGGACCGGAAAGTCCCGTGCTTAAAGAGAGCGGCAATGCTCCGAAAGGCAAAGGCCTTCCCGCCTCGTGGCAGTTCGCGCAAGCGCTTCTGTACACCTTTTCGGCCATATCGGAATTAGCTTCGAGGGGGATGGATGTAAGGCTATCCGCCGAAGTCAGCTTCAGAATGGCAGCGGTCTCTTTGCCGGCGGCGCTTTCCTGGATGCGGGCCGAAGTTTTTCCTTCAGGCATTCCGCTTGCGAGGTAAGCGGCAATCGCCTTCGCATAATCCCCGGGCACGCTGCCGAGATTTTCCACCGCTTCGACCATCGGCCCGCGCGCGAGCCCGTGGTCCTTCGCCCAGCCGTGCGACAAATAGAAAGCCAGCGCATCCTCGGTCCAATGCACCGGGGCGGGCAAGTCCTTGTTTATCGCGTAAGCGTACCAGCCCTCGATCGAGTTGCCGGTGAAGCTCTTGTCCTTTATTTCGGCGCCCAGCCCATTCATCGGCGTATGACAGACGCCGCAATGCGCAAGGCCTTCAGCAAGATAAGCCCCCCGGTTCCACGTCTCGCCCTTGGCCGAATCTGGCTTGAAGCGGCCGTCCTTGAAGTACAGAAGCTTCCAGCCAGCAATCAGCGTTCGGATATTGTAAGGGAAGGAAAGTTCATTGGAGGGCGTAGCACGCGCTACCGGTTCCTGGCTCATCACATAGGCATAAAGTGCATGAGTATCGGCGTCATTCAACAGCGTGAAGTGCGTGTAGGGAAATGCGGGATAAAGCTGTTCGCCAGTCCTCCCTACGCCCTCCCGCAAAGCGCGCGCGAAAGCCGCCTCGGACCAGCGCCCAATGCCGGATGTGGGATCGGGGGTTATGTTCGTCGCGTAGATTTTTCCAAATGGCGTACTGAGTGCGCGCCCGCCCGCGAAGAGCTTCCCGTTAGGGACAGTGTGGCACGTGGCGCAGTTTCCAACTGCTGCCAGCTCTCTTCCCAGCTTTACAAGAGACGCATCAAACGAACCCCGCTGCGCCGGTGTGATGGCGGGAATCTCGGAGCGCGACGCAAAGCCGATGAAGCCAAGGATGGAGAGTGCGAGTATGACAACAACGGCAGCCACTAAGCGGACCGCGGCTTTCGCAAATGCTTTCATCGGCCCAACCCAATTAAACGGCAACAAATCCGGAATGCGGCCTGCAATTCCTCAACGCAAACTCGCGGCATCCTATACCCTGCAAACTCGCGGCGCATCTGTCTTCGCTAACTTCTCAAGAAAAATCGATTTCGCCTTAAGGAAAAGTATACGCAAATTGTTCCGTCACATTTTTGCCGGCGGCGGCGCTGGCCATCGCTTGGGTTAAGGCGCAAAGCATCCGCATGCTATGAGCCTCAATCGGCGCGAGCCCAACCGAAAGCGATGATGATGATGCTGAACTACACCGCGATTGTCACTCTGTTGGCTGTCTTCTTCTATTTCTACACCAGCGCCGTAGTCGCGAAAGCGAGGGCGAAGTTCGGCGTGAAGGCTCCAGCGACCGCCGGGCATCCCGATTTCGAGCGTATATTCCGGGTGCAGATGAACACTCTGGAGTGGATGCCAATCTTTCTCCCTTCGCTGTGGCTATTTGCTATTTATGTAAATGACATCGCCGCGGCCGCAATTGGCCTTGTTTGGATTCTCGGACGCGTCTTGTATTTGCGCGGCTATTCAAAAGAAGCCGGAAAACGGGGAAGAGGCTTCGGCGTTCAGGCCCTTGCGGCCGGTGTTCTGTTCGTGGGGGCTTTCGCCGGCATCATTGCTAAATTAGCCGCATAATCAGCCGCCGCATTTTGAGTAGCGGCGCTTCCAGATCTATTCGTCCCAGGAGAGCTGGGCTTCTTGCAAGCTTCACCCCTGGCGTGTACGCTTGAAGAAAACCTGCTAAGGCCGGGCGCGTGCGCGTTTGAAGCTGGGGAGGAGATCGGCGTGCATCATGTAATGCGAGCGGGGGACATCAGTTACCCAGCGGCATATCCAGGCAATTCTGAAGGGTTTTCTCGCGCTTCCGTGATTGAGCGCTCCGTGGGCGCGGTACACACCGGCCTGGGGCTTTGCAAGATCGAACCGGGCGGTTGGACCGGCACACATGTCCAGTCTTATGAGGAATATTTTTACGTCACCTCAGGGGGGCCGCTGCTGGTTCTCGAAGACAGAGCCTACCAGCTTTTGCCGGGGGCCTGCGGGATTATTCCAGTTGGAGCTTCGCATGCCTGGGCCGGCGGGAAAGCAGGGCCGGCAGCCTGGATAGACATGATGACCCCCATTCCGCGCGGTCCCGAGAGTCCGCCAGATACGTTTTTCACTGGCCGGCCCGACACCGCAAACATCGAGCCGCTCGACATTCGCGATCCGCGATCGCATCATCTGTTTCGCATGACCGATGACGACATCCAGGTCGAAAAGTTGAAGGTGGGATTGCGGACGGAGGCACCGAAAGTTTCTGCCGGCATGAATACCGCGCTTCTTGCCTATAGCGGCATTGCGGTGAAAATGCTGGTGGACCAGCGTTTGTCTGCCGCGCTCGCAACGATGTTCATGGTCGAATACCAGCCCGGGGGCGTCGCACATCCTCACGACCATCCTCTTGAGGAAGCTTACATCATCCTCGATGGAGAGGTCGAAGCCATGGCCGATGATCAGACTTACATCTTGAAAGAGGGCGATGTCTTCTGGACTGGTGTGGGCTGTATTCACGCCTTCTGGAACCGGACAAATACAACCGTGCGGTGGCTGGAAACGTCCTCGCCTGCTCCTCCCGCGAGACATGGTTACCGCTTCAACCGCGACTGGGAATATCTAAGCGAGAAGCTCAGCAAGAATGCCTAGTCAGGGCTGGTTGCCATTCGCGAGCCTTTGGGACATAGGCAATAAGGAACGGAGAGGCAAGATGGGGGATACGGCGCTTATTATCGGCGGGACGCAAGGTCTTGGCCTCGAACTCGCGAGGCAGCTCGTCGCACGCGGCGAGCAAGTTTTCCTCACTGGGCGTGACCGCAACCGCGCTAGAAATGTAGCGGCCGAAGTTGGGCGCGGCGCCGCGGGCCTCGCGGTTGATCTCACAAAGCCTCATGAGATTGCTGCGGCTTTAAGCGAAGTGCCTTCCGTTAAACATCTCGTCATCGCCGCGATAGAACGCAATTCAAATACTGCCCGCGATTACAACATCGACCGCGCTATCAAGCTCGCGACCCTGAAGCTCGTGGGCTACACCGAGGTCATCCACGCGCTCGCCAACCGGTTTGCGCCGGGCGCGTCCATTGTGCTCTTCGGCGGCCTTGCCAAGGAACGCCCTTATCCGGGCTCGACCACCGTCACGACCGTGAACGGCGCTGTTTCAAGCATGATCCGTACACTGGCGGTGGAACTGGCTCCGATCCGCGTGAACGCGATACATCCGGGGATCATCGGGGACACGCCGGAATGGGCTGGAAAAAAGGAAGCATTGGATCGCGCCGTCGCCCGCACACCTACCCGTCAGCTTGCGACGATGAACGATGTCACCGGCGCAGTCTTGTTTCTGCTCGACAATAACGCGGTCAATGGCGTCAATCTGAATGTGGACGGCGGCTGGCTGCTCACCTAAGCAAAATCGCCGCCAGTTCTTTGAGTTCAGTCATAGGAGAGTAGGCGATGCTGTTTGCTATTCATGCATTGGATCACGAAGACGCGTTGCCGAAGCGCCGGGAGGCGCAGGCCGCCCATTCCGCATACCTCAAAGATGCAAACGCCCATGGCGTCAAGATCGTCATATCGGGCCCGATGACAAAAGACGACGGGGAGACAATGATCGGGTCCCTTATCGTCGTGGAAGCCACGGACCGCGCCTCCGTGGAGAAATTCAATGAAAATGACCCCTACAACAAAGCGGGTGTCTGGAAGCAGCGAACGATCACCGCCTTCCTCAAGCGCACCGACAATCGCTAAGCGGGCGCAAACACCGGACGGATGGCGGAAAGGCTCAGCCATGGCGGCAAATTTCCCACGCGCTATAGACAAATGCTGCATAGAAGCGCGTGGCGCTTTGGGATAGCCGTAAGGTCAAGCTAAAGTGTGAACTGCGATTTTGCCGGACTCTGCCGGATGGCTAAACCGATCTTTGATTGCCCCCACAGGCGAATAAGAGAAGGAAATATCCGCCTGAGCGGCGGCGGCGTTTGAGGATCGAATGGATATCACCTACGATCTTTTGATAAATGCGATTGTAGGGGGTCTGTTGCTCGGCGGGTTCTACGCTGCTGTTACCGCGGGTGTGTCGATTTCGTTCGGCATGCTCGACATCGTTAATATTGCCCATCCGGCATTTATTATTCTCGGCTCATACATAGCGTTCTTCGTCAGCACTAGCATCGGCATAGATCCCGTCATCGCCAGTATCGTGATGCTGCCGGTGTTTTATGTCTTGGGTCTACTTATTTATCAAATCTATTACCTCTCATTCGAAAGGCGGGGGCAGGAATCGCTACGTGGCCTCGCCTTTTTCTTCGGCTTGCTGTTTATCACGGAAGTCGCGCTCATCCTCAGCTTCGGTGTCGACTACCGTTATGTGGAGGCAGCCTATATCGGACCAAGCTTCCATCTCGGGGTCGTGGAAGTGCCGTTGAGGATGCTGGTTCCATGCCTTGTGGCTCTCGGCGTCTTCGCTGCGATCGAACTTTTCATTAGCCGCACTTTTACCGGCCGCGCCATCTTGGCGGTATCGCAGGACTCGCTCGCCCTAAAGCTGCTGGCAATCGATCCGATCCGCATCAAGCGCATTGCCTTTGGCATCTCCATAGCAACCGCCGCGATCGCGGGCGCCTTGCTGATCATTATTCAGCCCGTCGAACCCTCTGTTGACCGCGAATATGTCGGCCGTGTCTTCGCCATTTGCGTTTTAGGCGGCCTCGGCAGCATGGCCGGCACCTTGATTGCCGCCATGCTATTGGGGGTCGCGGAAAGCCTGACCTCCACTCTTTATGGCCCGTCCTGGTCGCCGGCCGTTTCCTTCGGGTTCCTTTTGATCACACTCGCCGTCCGCCCGGCGGGCTTACTGGGGCGGTAAACTCGTGACCACGGTCCAGTTCTCAATTATCATGGCCGTGTTCGGGATAGCCTTGATGGCGGGCGCGCATTACCTGAACGCCGATTACTTCTATTACGCGAGCTATATCATCCTGCAATATGTTGTGCTCGCGACAGCCTGGAACATTCTCGGCGGCTATTGCGGCTATGTGAACTTCGGGTCCGCCGCCTTTTTCGCAATCGGCGCCTACGCGACCGTCTTTATGAGCAAGACCCTGCCGCTGCCATTGCCGCTTCTGATCCTGATAGGAGGCGCGGCTTCCGGCATTGCTGGACTTGCCATGGGATATCTTGCATTGCGGCTGCGCGGCTCATTCTTCGCGATTGCAACACTCGCGCTAGCGGTCGTTTTGCAGACGTTCGTCGTGAATTGGGATTATGTCGGCGGCTCGCGGGGGGCTTATGTGATCCGGCCTGATAATCTCGAAGTTGCAGGCTTCCAAATCAATTATATTGAATATCTTTTTGGGATCATGATGGGCCTTGGCCTTGTATCCATCATAGCAGCCCGTGCAATTGAACGCTCCCGGTTTGGATACGGACTTGCGACTATACGCGACGATGAGCTTGCCGCTGAAGCCTGCGGGGTGCCGACACTGCGTCTCAAGCTTATTGCTACCACAATCTCCGGCGCCTTCATGGGCATGGCCGGCGCACCATTCCCGCTCTACATCGGCTATCTGCAGCCGTCCTCGGCGTTCGGCCTGGAATATGCGCTGAACTCGATCGCTATGCCGATGGTAGGCGGGACGACCAGCTGGGCCGGGCCTCTAGTGGGGGCGCTCCTGCTGGGCTCGGCGCAACAGTATGTCACTGTGACCATCTCCTCCGCGGCAAACCTTTTGATCAGCGGTATCATGCTGATTGCCTTCGTGATCATCGCACCGCGCGGCCTTGTGGGCATCGCCGAAGCACTTTTCCGGCGGAGAGACCGCTCGTGACCGCGCCTTTGCTGCATGTGAATGGCGTGACCAAGCGGTTCGGGGGCTTTACGGCCCTAGACCGGGTAGAGTTGGCGATAACTCCGGGAGAGCGCCTTGGTCTCATCGGCCCGAATGGATCAGGCAAGAGCACGCTCGTGAACTGTATTTGCGGCACGCTCAGAAACGACGTCGGAAATGTACGTTTCGCGGGCGAAACCCTGGATGGACTTGCCGCCCATGAACGCACACGCCGGGGCCTTGCCCGCAGCTTTCAGCTTCCGCGCCCGTTTCACAGCATGTCGCTCGCGGAGAACGTCCGCATTCCCCTCCTTTATGCAGTGCCGAGCCGCGAATCAAAGCCCCTGGAGCGAGATGAGCTGCAAGCACGCTGCAACGAGGTGCTCAATATGGTGGGCCTCGCCCATAAATCGCGTCGCATGACACGGGATTTGACCCAGGTCGAGATGCGCAAGCTCGAACTTGCAAGGGCGATCGCTGCCGAACCGAAGCTTCTGATAGCCGACGAAGCGATGGCCGGCCTCTCGCATTCTGAGGTCGACGAGATTCTGTCTCTGCTATTCAAATTGAACGAGCAAGGCATCACCATCATTCTCATCGAACACATCATGAGCGCCGTGATGAGGTTCTCAACGCGGCTTGCGGTGCTGGTTTCGGGCAAAAAGTTAGCTGACGGCAAATCGGACGACGTCGTTCGGGAGCCTGAAGTGGTGCAGGCATATCTTGGGCAGTAGTCTCACCATCGTAGATGTTCATGCCGCCTACGGGTCCGTGCGCGCTCTTGAGGACGTTTCCATCCGGGTTGATGCAGGCGAAACCGTCGCTCTGCTTGGCACGAACGGCAACGGCAAAAGCACTCTGATGAAATGCATTCTCGGCATCGTCCGTCCAACCTCCGGGCGGATTTCTGCTGAGATCGACGGCCAGAAGCATGATCTCGTTGGGGCTCGCACCGAAGAAATCGCCGATCTCGGCATCGCGCTTGTGCCCGAGGGCCGAAGGCTGTTTCCCAAGCTGACCGTTGAGGAAAACCTGCTTCTGGGTGCATTCCGGCCGAAGGCACGTGCACAAATTAAGACCAATCTCGATTTCTGCTTCGAGGCTTTCCCGCGATTGAAAGAACGACGCAGGCAGCTTGCTGGTTCGATGAGCGGAGGCGAGCAGCAGATGCTTGCGCTGGCCCGCGCGTTGATGCTGACGCCGCGCATCCTCCTTGTGGATGAACCATCCGTGGGGTTGGCGCCGCTGCTCGTCACTCGCGCAATCGACGCCATCAAAGAGCTGAAAGATGCCTTTCAGCTGACGGTGCTTATGGCGGAGCAGAACTTCAAACAGGCCATTCGCATTGCCGACCGCGGATATGTGATCGTGCATGGGAAGATCGCCTTTGAAGGCCGCTCCGCCGAAGAGCTCAACGACAATGATCTCATCCGGAAGTTCTACCTCGGACTATGAGGGTCTCCGTTATTGCGTTTTCGCCTCCTTTGCTTTCGCATAAGGATAAATGACGTTCCCGGTTTTGAATTCGGCCGGCGCGACAATGGCTTGTGACGCCATTCCCTTCCAAGCCTCAAGCCCGGCTCCCTCTTTTATGTCATGGTACTGGATCGTCAGCATTCTCGACTTGTTCCACTCCCCATTCGAGCCGTAGCTCCATTCAGCCATGATCGTCTTCATCGGGTGCGTGTGGAGGTATTCCGCGATCTTATTATCGTCTAGGCTGTTCGTACCCTTGATCGCATCCCCAAGAACGGTAGCGAACGAATATCCCCAGCCGGCGAGGTAATAACCAAGTGGATCGACACCTTCCGCCTTTGCTCTCGCCTGGTACTTTTCAAAGAATTTCTCAGCTCGTGGCATCAGCTTGTCGGAAGGCACCCACATGTCGAAATTGACTATGCCATTAAGCTTCGCTCCAAGTTTGGTCTTGAACACTGTCGCTTGCAGACCAACCATCCCGCCGCCGAACATCTTCGGCGTGAAGTTCGCCTCATTAGCGGCAAGCGCTATGCCCACGGAGCTAAGCGGGTAAGAGCACACCACAAACAGATCAGGATTGGCGGCTTGCACAGCACGGATGATGGGTGAAAAGTCCGTGGTGCCAGGCGGGAATGTCTTGTCATATGTGATTTTGAACCCGTAGGTCTTCGCGTTTGCGCGCGCACCTTCACAGGCATTTCTGGAAAATTCTGCATCTTCTGCGACGAGCGCGAGCGTCGATGGCTTGGGATTTTGTTGCGCGGCCACCTGGAAGAAGCCCTCCGTCATCGCCTCTTTCGTATGGGGCCCCGTGGGGATCACCGCGAAATATTTCGGATATTTGAACTCTTCGTTTACGTCGAGACCAAACAGGGTAACGAATACTTTGCCCTTGCGCATCACGACCGGCATCGCAGGGGCGATCATGTTCGTGGCATAGCCCGACATGACGAGATCGACCTTATCCACATCGAGCAATTTCGTGTAGATGCCGGGCACGGTGGAGGGGTTGGATTGATCGTCGTAATAGATGAATTTCACCGGACGCCCTAATAAACCGCCCGCCGCATTGGTTTCTTCTTCCCAGATTTTCATGCCAAGCAGCGCCTGCTTGCCGTTGGGAGCAAGCGGGCCCGTAAGCGCCATGCTGAACCCGATCTTGATTGGTTCCTTTTCCTCCGCAAGCGCGCCAGTGATCGCCATAACGCTAGCGGCCGCAGCTAAGGCGCCTTTGAAAAGCCATCTGCCCTTCCGCGTCTTCGATCGGTGTATCATACCTTCACTCCCTAGTTTCGCTCCATAAGACGAATTTGAGCTGTGCAGTAGAGGCATGATGACACCAGCGCTTCCGCTGGTCCAGCGAGCCAAAAGCCTACCTTTCGGATTAGGAAGCGGATTGCGCCCAACGCTGCGCGTCCATTCCCACAAGCTGAGGCAGCGAGGCTTGAGAATTGGACATCTCCGTAATCAGCGCCTTTTTTATCTCCGAAACGAGGCGCGGTCCCCCATAGATGAGGCCGGTGTAAAGCTGGAGGAGAGACGCGCCCGCGCGCATCTTCACAACTGCGGTTGCAGGAGAGTCGACGCCGCCAACCCCGATGAAAGGAAGTTTACCGTCGGTCGCGAGGTAACATTTTGCCAGAAGCCTTGTCGAGGGAGCGAATAGCGGCCTGCCAGAAAGCCCCCCCGCCTGCCTTTTATTTGGCGAGGGGGAAACCCCTTCGCGAGACACTGTCGTGTTGCCGATGATAGCGCCGTCCACCCTATGGGCGAGAAGGCAATCCAGCACGGGGCTGATATCTTCATCATGCAGGTCTGGGGCGAGTTTCACAAGCATTGGCACGGCCCGAGTCAATGCAGCCCGCGCGCTCATGACGGCTTCCAGGAGAGCACTGAGGCGCTCCGGAACCTGAAGGTCCCGCAAGCCCGGTGTATTGGGTGAAGAAACGTTGATGGCGAGGTAGGATGCTACCTCACCAAAAACGCGCACGCCGGCAACATAATCGGCAATCTGATCCGCGCTTTCGCGGTTGGCGCCGATGTTGATGCCGAGAACGCCTCTGGGAGCACGGGCCTTAAGGCGGGTTAATGCAGCGGCGTCACCGGCGCTATTGAAGCCAAGCCGGTTGATTATGGCGCGATCTTCATCAAGCCGGAATACGCGGGGTTTCGGATTCCCCGACTGCGGCCGCGGTGTAATCGTCCCCACCTCCGCGAAACCGAAACCCATGGCGAAAATTGAGTTGTAGACGCGGGCGTTTTTGTCGTAACCGGCCGCCAAGCCGACGGGATTTGGAAAATGAAGACCGAAAAGTGTTTGCGCCAATCGTGGATCATCGGGCGCCTTTTGACGCGGATGAATGCCTGCCTCAAGCGCCCGGAGCGAGATTTCGTGCGCGGTCTCGGGATCAAAAACCCGAAGACCAGCCTGAGCAGCGGACCAAAGCCGGTTCATTACGCGAGGTCTTGCGGGATGATGGGGGTGCCATTTGCGTCAAGGGGGACCGGCACGGCGGATCTCACAGCTGTAAGTGAAAGATCCACATAAAGATGAGGGAAGAGATCACCTCCGCGCGATGGTTCCCAGCGGAGTAAGACCCCCTCACCCCAGCCCTCTCCCGCCAGGGGAGAGGGGGCTGGGAGCAGCGGTTGCGAAGGCGTTCCTTCTCCCCTTAGGGGACAGGATGAGGGGGGACTTTCCAACGCCCCGACATCGACCACAAGAAGCACGAGATGCGGCACGCCGGAGAAATACTTCCGTGCAGTCTCCGCTAGTTGCGCAGCTGTCGAAAAATGGATGTAGCCGTCGCGCTTATCGTGTACCGAGCCGCGGTAGGCACCCTTGGCCTGTGCGGCCTCCCATTCGCCGCTCGTCATGAGCTTGTAAATCGTCTTCGCGGACATGGCCACTTACGCCGCTTTAGCCGCTTCCCGCAGCCGCTCCGCAATCAGCTCGCGTGTTTTCTCGATCCCATAAGCCTTTATGAAGGAGCCGAAGCGCGGCCCCTGGCTTTCGCCGAACAGCACCTCGTAAAGCGCCTTGAACCAATCCCGCAAATTCTCGAAGGGGTGCGTCTTGCCCACCTCATAGACGATGGCTTGCAGTTCCTCGGCGCTGAGCTTGCCGTCCGCTTGGGCCAGACGGTCGCTTAGATCAAGCATTGCCTCGCGCTCGAGTGCGTTTGGTGCGCGATAAACCTTGAAGGGCTTCTCGCGCTCTTCGAAATAGCGGATCGCGAATCCGATCAGCCGATCGAGTTCGGGATAATCCTTCGTGTTCGCGCCCGGCGCGTAGTTGCGAACGAATTGCCAGAGAACGTCTTTTGTATGCGCATTCGAGGCGCTGACCAGGTTTAGAAGAAGGCCGAAGCTGACCGGAATGTGATGCTGAGGCGGGCTGCTCTTATGGATGTGCCAGGCTGGGTTGTTTAGCCGTTGTTCGGCCGTTTCCCGCTGATAGGCTTCGAGATAGCCGAAATACTCATCCACCGCCCTCGGGATTACATCGAAATAGAGCCGCTTCGCCGTCTTCGGCTTCTGATACATGTAAAGGCTCAGGCTTTCCGGCGTTGCATAGGCGAGCCACTCTTCCACAGCGATGCCATTGCCCTTCGACTTCGAAATCTTCTGGCCTTCATCGTCGAGGAAAAGCTCGTAATTGAAGCCCTCCGGGGGCGTGCCCCCAAGCGCGCGGCAAATTTTCGAGGAAAGCGTCACGCTATCGATCAAGTCCTTGCCCGCCATCTCGTAATCGACGCCAAGCGCGACCCAGCGCATCGCCCAATCGGCCTTCCACTGGCACTTCACATGCCCACCGGTGACGGGTGTCTCGACCTTTTTGCCGGTATCGGGATCGGTATAGGTGACGGTGCCGGACTCAAGGTCACGCTGCTCGATGGGGACTTGCAGCACTTTCCCGGTTGCTGGCGAAATGGGCAGGAAAGGCGAATAGGTTGCTCGGCGGTCTGGCCCCAATGTCGGCAGGATGATCGCCATCACCTCGTCATAGGCTTCGAGCATGCGCAGTAGCGTTTCATCGAACTGCCCGGACCGGTAGCATTCGGTCGACGAAAGAAACTCATACTCGAAGCCGAAACTATCAAGAAATGCGCGCAACCGCGCATTGTTATGTGCGCCGAAGCTCGAATGCGTGCCGAACGGATCGGGCACCGAGGTCAGCGGCTTGTCGAGCGCCGTATTCAGCAATTCCTGGTTCGGCACATTCGTGGGCACCTTGCGCAAGCCGTCCATATCGTCCGAAAAGCAGACGAGCCGCGTCTTGACCTCCGGCTTGAGCACTTCGAGCGCGTGCCGCACCATGGACGTTCGCGCGACCTCGCCGAAAGTACCGATATGCGGCAGGCCAGAAGGGCCATAGCCCGTTTCGAACACCACTTCCCTTGCCGGATCAGGGTTTGCGAGCCTTTTCAGGAGCTTTTTCGCCTCTTCAAAGGGCCAAGCCTTGGAAGTTGCGGCAAGCTCTGCGGGCGTTTGTGCGGCGGCGGTCATTGTGCGGGGCCGTTTCGTGGTAAAGGTTCGCGATTGTGGCGACTATGTGGAGGCGGGGCGCCCGCGTCAACCCCTGGCGGCTTGCTGCCAAGGACGGCTTCGCACTCTATCCTTTGAGCATGCAGCAGATGCTAAGGCAAAAATTGAATGCGGATGAGTTCCTTGCATGGGCGGACCGGCAGGAGCGGGGACGTTATCAGCTCGCTGCCGGTAAGGTCTTGGCCATGGCACCGGAACGGGCCGAGCACGGCGACGTTAAAAGGCGCGTCGCGAATGCGCTCGAAGCCGCAATCAGGGCGAAGGGGTTCAAATGTCAGGCGTTCGTAGGTAGTTTGGGCGTCAAGATTGACAGCGAGACAGTGTTTGAGCCGGACGCCCTCGTGAATTGCGGGGAACGCGTGCCGCGCGCAAGCCTTATTGCACCGAATCCCGTTATCGTCGCCGAAGTTGTCTCACCAAGCAGCGAGCGGCAGGACCTCGCGGTGAAATTCAGGGACTACTTTCGCCATCCCTCCGTTCAGCACTATCTGCTTATTATGATCGAGGGCCGATCAGTGTTGCATCACAAGCGAGGCGAGAACGGGACCATTGTCACAGCAATATTGGGAGATACCGCAACGATCGCATTAGAGCCTCCAGGCATTGAAGTGCCGGTTGCCGCCATGTTCGGTGAGGACTACGCAGGCACGGAAGCTTAATCATTGCTGTCTCGGGAAAACTTGCAGCAGCGGAAAGGATGGGATGGCAGGCTTGTTCTCGTTTATCCAAGCCTTGAGGTCCGGCTTCGGTAAAGGCGCGCCGCCCAAAAGGTATAGTCCGCCCGCGAAGGCCGTGATCGCCGCCGTAATCCAAAGCGTCAGCCACATCGCGGCCTGAACTCCGGCAGCGGTGAGCTTCCCCCCCGAGATGACATGGGCAACCTGCGTCATGACAGGAGCCAAGATAAAGTCCGCGATGGATCTCACAAGTTCCACAAGCGCGAATATGCGAGCGAGCAGAGAAGATTGGGCAGACCAGCCGGCGATGAAAAGGCCAGGCGAAACGGTTGCACCGGCGCCAAGGCCTAGTAGCCCAATGGCAGCCAGCAATTGAGTATTTGAAGAGGGCGCGCCTAACATCGCCAAAAGCACCCCGGCGGCTATAAGCATCCCCATTCCAGTGAACGCGTACAGGGGCATATACTTCGTTGTATACAAGAGGCCCATGACTACTGCTGCCACCACGGCCCCCAGCACCTCAGGCCAGAAGGTCAGGCCGGTCGCGAGCGCGGGTAAATTGTGCACCTGATGCAGATACTCCGATGTGAGTTCTACGAAAGTAACAAAGGCGCCGCCGCCCATCATGGCGATCACGATGCCAGTGAGCGGAATCGTCGACCAGAGCATCTTCACCGGCGCGAGCGGTTCCTCCTTGCATATTCCACCAGGAGAAGAGCAACCAGGCAGGCGAGCCCAACAGCCATCGGGACCATGAAAAGGTAAGAGGAAAACCCGGTGCTTGCCAGTTCTCCGCTCCCCCAGAACGGGAGGACAGTCGCCCCAAAGCCCAGAGCCAAGCCCGTATAATCGATGCGCATATCGGGATTGCTGGGTTCGGTATGGGCGATACTAATGACGACCAGCGCCAAGATCACAAAGCCCACCGCCGCAAGCGAAGCATAGTATAGCCGCCAGGAGTTGGTCTCGTTAACGAGGCCCCCGAGTAGAGGCCCCGCGGCGATCGCTCCGAAGAATGCTACGTTGATAAAGGCGGACGAAAGCGGAACACGCTCAGGCGGAAATTGGCGTATGGCCGGGGGAAGAGCGATCACAAGCAGCATTCCGGTCGCAAAGCCGGATAAGACGAAGCCCGCCCCATAAACGATAATGCCCGGCGCAGCCGCCGCAAGAATCCATCCCGCGATCAGAACTGTCTCCGTGATCAGAAGCAAGTTCCGGTGCGAATAGCGGTTGGCGATGTCTCCGCCAAATAGGGCTCCGAATGCATAGCCTGCGGTAGCCAGACCAGTGATGATGGAAAGATCGCCAGGATGAGGCCCAAGATCTGCCGCGGTTTGATTAGCGTATAAAAAGCTTCCCCCAACCACGAGGATGTACGGGATCAACGAGAAGAGCGCGATGCCCAAAGCGGGCAGGTAGTAGCCTTTGAGAGGCGGTTCCATAATTGTATCGGCGCCTTTTAGCGGGGCGGGCTACCAGAATTGGCGCTGACCGCCTCTTTATTCAAAATCATGAAGGCCGCCCTGAATTTGAAAGTCTCCGCAGAGAGAATGGTTGCTGGCCCCTTGAAGCTCAAATTCGCCTAGGCAACCGGAGCCGGGCTGCATGAGGTCAACCTACCCGACCGGCAAATGGTATTACCTGCGTGGCCAGGCTCGGATGACAGTCTTCAATACCGGGCCGAAGGCGACGACCACGGACATTCGCCCGGGCGACGTTGGGGTGGTGCGCAAGAGTCTCGGCCACTATGTCGAGAACACCGGCAGCGACGTTCTGCAGTTTCTGGAGGTGTTCGCGCTAGCAGAGTCGAAGAGGTCTCACTTGCCGAATGGTTCGGCCACGTCCCACCTGAGCTGTTCATGCAGCACTTCAATCTCGCCCTGGAGGACCTCGAGAAGCTTCCGAAGGATGGTCGCGGCGTCGTTCCCATGTGATCCCGGTGCGCCGAGTTCCGTTGCGCGCTTTGTGCCGATGGCAGCTTCGTCGCGGTAGCCGGCCTGGCGCGGCTTCGCCACTCGGTCTGCTGGCTAGGGCGTCTTACCGTGCATCTGAGCGCGGCTCAGAATAGCCTTGATCTCCGGAATGCAGGACCCGCAATTCGTTCCAGCGCGCAAATTGGCGCCGACCTCTGCGATGCTGGTTAACCGGCGGTTCGCAATTGCGTTGTGCAATGTGTGAAAGCCAACCCCAAAGCACGCGCAAATCGTTGGGCCAGCGGCGTCTCGCCCTCTGGCAACAGCAGAACTCCCAGCAAGGACAAATGCCCGCGCTTCGGGTTCCATCCGCGTGCCAAGCAACGCCGCTAGCGCATCTCGCGATGGCAGCGAAGACTTTTTGCGGGCTATAAAAAGGCATGCATCCAAGCGCCTTCCGACGATGCTGGCATAGCGAAAGGTCCCACGGCCCGGATCCGCATAGATCACCAGTTCCGCCGCCGGCGGTGCATCGAGTAGTGCGGAAATCCATAATTCGGTGCCGCGGCCGCTGGGCAACGGTTCCCGGCCGATGAGGGTAAACGCATGGCCTCTTTCGAGCGGTGCCCGTCCCCAATAATAGGGGCCTTGCGGTACTTGCCCGGGGCCCCGCAACAATAGGCCGTGCCATTGTGGTGTAAGCGCCGTGATACGCACCGGCGTCGCCTTTAATTCGGGCTGCCCCGAAATCGGATCGGTTGCTGCACCGGCAAGCCGGCCGATCGGCCCGGCAGACGTGAACTGGTCGGTCCAGTGAATCGGTGCGAAGACTTCGCCCTCGCGGAGAGCGTCCGACAAGCGGACCGGCAAGACTGTAGCCCCGTGCACGCTTTCGGCCTGTGCGAGATCGCCATCATGGAGGTGCAGCCGCACTGCGTCCGCCGGATGAACATCAAGCGTTGGCTCGCATTGGTGCGCCATGAGCCGCGGTAACCTCCCAGTACGTGTCATCGTGTGCCACTGATCGCGCACGCGTCCGGTATTCAACAGCAGCGGCCACCGGTCATTGACCGCCACGGCAGGCGGACGGTAGGGCGTGGGCACGAAGCGCGCACGGCCATCACCAGTCGCAAACCCGCTGCCATCGCCGAACAGCCGGCTCATCCGCGGCCAAGGCTTCGAAGTGCCCTGCGGCAACGGCCAAACAACTGGCGATACTCGGCCATACTCTTCATCGCTCAACTCCGAAAGAGCCCCAATGTCGAAGATCCGGCGGCGTGGCGGTTCGTTCTCAAAGGCCGATAAGGCAGCGTGCTCGCGAAAAATTTCGGCCGGGCTGCGATAGGCAAATGCCTCCTCCCAGCCCATGCGCTGGCCTACCTCGGCCAGCATCCACCAATCCGGCCGTGCTTCGCCCGGCGGCTGGCGAAAGGCGCGCTGCCGCGAAATGCATCGTTCCGAATTGGTGACTGTCCCGTCCTTCTCACCCCAAGCCGCCGCCGGCAGGACGACCTCGGCAAAGTTCGTCGTGTCCGTTGGCCAGCAATCGCTTACGGCCACAAAGGGGCAAGCAGCAAGCGCTGCGCGCACGCGCCCGGCACGCGGCATGCTGATGGCTGGATTGGTGTTGAGAATCCAAAGCGCCTTGACCCTGCCGTCGAGCGCAGCATCGAACATTTCGACCGCTTTCAGGCCGGGCCGGGTGGCTATTCGCGGCGATCTCCAGAAACGGCGCACTCGACCCGCATCCTCGGGATCGGCGAAGGTCATATGTGCGGCAAGCTGATTGGCAAGTCCGCCAACCTCGCGTCCGCCCATCGCGTTCGGCTGACCGGTCAACGAAAAAGGTCCCATGCCAGGCCGCCCCAAGCGGCCGGTTGCAAGATGGCAATTGATGATCGCATTGACCTTGTTGGTCCCGGAGGAGGACTGGTTGGTCCCTTGCGAGTAGAGCGTCACGGCGCGCTCGGTAGTGGAAAACCAGTCGTAGAACTGAGCAAGATCGGCGGCCGGAACACCGGCAATTTCCGCGACCTTCTCAAGCGTGGGGGCACTCTGCCGGGCGGCTTCGACTGCGTCTGGGAACCCTGTTGCAAATTGCTGTGTCCATGCAGTATCGCAGGCTCCGGCATCCACGAGATGAACGAGTAAGCCTGCAAAAACCGCCACATCGGACCCGGCGCGTATTGCAAGATGAATGCCGGCAATATCGCAGGTGGGGGTACGCCGCGGATCGATCACCACCACTTTGGTTCCACGCTTTTCCTGAGCGGCAGCGAGACGCTGATAAAGGACCGGGTGACACCACGCCGTATTGCTGCCAACGAGAACGGCGAGGTCCGCCTCCTCGATATCTTCGTAGCAGCCAGGCACGATGTCCTCGCCGAAAGCCCGGACATGACCGGAAACGGAGGAGGCCATGCACAGCCGTGAATTAGTGTCGATATTTGCGCTGCCGATGAAGCCTTTCATCAGCTTGTTGGCAACGTAATAGTCCTCGGTCAGAAATTGGCCAGAGACGTAGAGCGCTACCGCGTCCGGGCCATGATCCGCTATGGTCCGGCTGAATTGATCCGCAATGCGATCGAGCGCTTCGTCCCAGCTTACATTCCGCGCGCCAAGCCGCGGATAGAGCAACCTTCCTTCTGTTCCGAGCGTGTCGCCGAGTGCGGCGCCTTTCGAACATAGCCGGCCTTTGTTGGCGGGGTGATCCTGATCTCCGGAAAGAGTGCCGTCCGCGGCGATGCGTAGCCCGCAACCGACACCGCAATAGGGACAGGTAGTCCGGATCACGCTGCCAGCCATTGCTGCTCCGCAGCAGCCGAGACAACATCGCCTTCCGGTAGGGCCGCGTTGGCTTCCTCAGCGAAGGCGCGGCCGAAAACGATCTGATCGCGAATTGACGTCACGTCGATCTTGTCCCGCATGAGTTGCACATACCAGGGACCATCGCTCACGCTCCCATAAAGGACGCTGCCAACCACTCTGTTCTCGCGCAGGATCACCTTTTTGTAGAGGCCGCCCTTGGCGTCGTGCAACGTGATCTCTTCGTCGGCCTCATCGCTCGCGGAAAGTGCCCCAGCCGAAAAGACATCGACGCCGGTTATCTTGAGGCTCGTGAAGATGGGCGGCGGAACATAGACAGCGGCGGCATCGCCCGCGAGCTGAGCACCGCACACTCTTGCCTGATCCCAAATCGGTGCGACAAGCCCGAACACCTGGCCATTATGCTCGATACATTCGCCGACCGCGTGGATATCCGGGTCGCTCGCCGCCATGCCGTCGCCAACGAGGATGCCGCGATTGACGTCGAGCTGCGCAGTCCGCGCCAAGTCGATATTGGGCCGGACGCCGATCGCCAGTACGACGAGGTCCGCCGGGATTTGCCGGCCATCGGCGAGCAACACGGCCTCTGCGCGGTCTGTGCCAAGGATCTCTTCGGTTTGGCTATTGGTGTAAAAGGCAATTCCGCGGGTATCGAGATCGCGGCGTAAGAGTTCGGCCGCAGCGGTATCGAGCTGGCGCTCCATCAGCGCCGGCATCAGATGGACGACAGAGACCGTCATGCCGCGCTGTTTTAGTCCCCACGCCGCTTCAAGGCCGAGCAGGCCGCCACCGATGACGACCGCGCGGCGATCAGTCTTCGCGGCCTCGATCATCGCCGCAACATCGGCAATGTCGCGGAACGCACGCACGTTGGGCAATCCGATGCCTGGAATTGGCGGCGCCAGCGGTTTCGAGCCCGTGCCCAACAGCAATTTGTCATAAGGGATCACGGCTCCGCTCGCGAGCGCTACCGTTCGCGCCTCGCGGTCGATGGCCGTGGCGCGATCACCCGCAATCAAGCGAACCCCATGTTCCTTGTACCAGCTCAGCGAATTGATGACGATTTCATCAAGCGTCTTCTCACCGGACAGGACGGAGGAAAGGAGGATACGGTTATAATTCGGGTGCGGTTCAGCACCGATGATCGTGATGTCGAAGCGGCCAGGAGCGCGGGACAAGAGTTCCTCGACCGCGCGCATCCCCGCCATGCCGTTGCCGATAACGACAAGCCGCTGGCGGGGGCTACTCACGGCTCTGCCTCATTCAGCCGCGGCGTTGCGCCCATAGGCCTCGCCTATCATGAATTCCGAGAGCAAGCCATAGGCCGCCGCCCAGCCCGCCGCCAGCTGCGGGGTCCATTGTTCGCCAAGGCCGCGTTCCAGCGTCCAAAGCAGCGCTTCCCCGACGGGCACGTAGTCGGCAGGCTTCACGCCATATCCCACATGACGTTTGGCGAGCGCGCTCGCAGCGGGCAGTATGGTTTCGAGATTACTGAGCCCATTTACGACTACAGCGAGCGTCGCCATGAGCTTGCGCCCTTGCTCCTTCATGTCGCCGCGAAACAACGGCTTCACAGATGGTGCGATCTCGAACAATCGCCCATAAAAAAGCTCTGCAGCCTGCTCAGATATGGGCGCTACTTTCGCAAAACTCTCCTGGATTGCCTTTATTTGATCCGGCGTCATACTTCAGCTCCTCTCTGTCCGCCACCTGACCGCTATGCGCCGCTCACGCGGCATCACACACGCGCTTCGGCGAGGGTCGCCGCAGTCCGTGAAAGGAAGCTCTTACGAAGGTAGTACCACCAGGTCAGGCCCACGCAGGTTACATAGAACGCCAGGAAGCCAACCAAAGCCAGATCAGGAGCGCCGGTGGCCGCGATTGAGGCACCGAAGCTGCGCGGGATCAGGTAGCCGCCGCAGGCGCCGATCGCACTGACAAATCCCAGCGCGGCAGCACTCTCAATCCCGGCTGCCTTTAAAGCGAGCGCCCGGCCTGACTCGCCTGACCCCTTCGCTCCCCGAAGCTTTTCTTGCCGGAAGATCGATGGGATCATGCGGAAGGTCGAGCCGTTGCCTACCCCGGTCGTGATGAAAAGTATCAAGAACATTGCCATGAAACCAGCGAAGTCCTTGGCGTTTACGAAGTAGATAACCCCGATCGTCGCGGCCCCCATGGCGATGAAATTCCAGAAGGTTACGATCGCGCCGCCGACCTTGTCGGCAAGCAAACCGCCAAGCGGACGTGAAAGCGATCCCACCAGCGGTCCGAGGAAGGCAATGCCTATCGTGATTGCCGGGAACTGGGTCTTGATCAACAGCGGAAATGCAGCCGAATAGCCAATAAAGGAGCCGAACGTCCCGATATAGATGTAGGACATTATCCAGGTATGCTTGTTTCCGATGATCGCGAGCTGGTCTTTGAATGTCGAGCGCGCCGAGGTGATATTGTTCATGAAGAACACGGCGCCGAACACAGCTATTATCAATGGCAGCAGCCACATCAGTCCGGCGTTCTGAAGATAGATGCCCTGAGAAGTCGGCGTTGCCTGATACAGATTGATTAGGCCGATCCCCAGCAAAATCGGAGCGAGCAGCTGCACGACGCTGACACCGATATTGCCGCCAGCCGCGTTCAGGCCCAGTGCCCAGCCCTTCATGCGATCCGGAAAGAAAAAAGAAATATTGGCCATGCTCGAAGCGAAGTTGCCGCCTCCGAGGCCTGCAGTCGATGCCACCAGCAGCATCACCCAGAAGGGCGTGTCGGGCTGGGTTACGAAATACGCGAGTGCGATTGTCGGGATGAACAGCACCGACGCACTGAAGATGGTCCAATTCCGGCCGCCAAACGCCGTCACCGCAAAGGTGTATGGAAAGCGCATAATCGAGCCGATTAGCCCAGGTAGAGCCACGAGCTGAAACAACTGGTCCGTCGTGTAATGAAATCCGGCCTGCGGAAGTTTGGTCGCGACGATACTCCAGATCAGCCAAATCGAAAAACCGACATGCTCGGCAATGATCGACCAGATGAGATTGCGCCGGGCAATTCCTTTGCCCTTGGATTCCCAGAACTTCTCATCCTCCGGATTCCATTCTGAAATCCACGCCGAGTTCTGCTTGCTCATCAAGTTTTCCTTTGCGCTTCGCACAGACACCGAGGGAGATCCCGGTGTTTACCTCGCAAAGGGCATGCCAACGTTACGACTTTGCAATATCGAGGCTTTTTTCGCTATCGCAGTGATCGTTGCGCGCTCCGTGGGCGCTGCGGCATAAAGTTGTGCAATGCACACAAAAATGGCACGCGGGTGTTCGGCACGTTTTCTGGCGGGGTATGGCCGGCCCGCGACTAGGCGGCCCAGAAATGTGCTTAAGTGGCCAGTGCTTGGCGTCGCGCTCTTTGGCTTCGTACGGCACGCCTTGCCAGTGGATTAGTCCTGCTTCTTGTGCCGGGCGATAAGCTGATCGGCTACTTCTTTCAAGTCATTGCCCACAATCTGCGGCTGAGGGCCCACCCCCAAAACATCGTTACCGGGCCGCCTGATCAGCGCTGCTTCCCAACCGGCGGCGACGGCGCCAAGCGTGTCCCAGGTATGGCACGCGATCAGGCACAGTTGCCGGGGCTCAACCCCAAGTTCCTTCTCGACGTAGGCGTAAGCTTGGCGCGATGGCTTATGGTGCTTGACGCTGTCCGCGCTAAAGCGCCGCTCGAAAAGATCGGCGATTCCGCCGTGTTCAAGTTGACGCGTTTGAACCGCAAGCAGATTGTCCGTGAGGGTGAACAGGCGGAAACCGGCATCACGCAACTTGCGCAGTGCTGCCGGAACTTCCTGATAAGGCGGCATCGTCGAAAACTTGTCCGTAAGCTCTTTCTTATCCGCCCCATCGATTGTAACATCTCGCGTATCCGCGAGCATTTTCATGACAGCCGAACCGATGTCGGTGAAGGGCACATAGCAGCCGGCGACAGTCAGGGCCGCGGAATATAGGATCAAGTCATCGAACCAAAGGCGCATGGCGCTCTTCTCGCCGAAGAGTCGTTCAAAAAGCGGCGCCATGGTTTGCAGGTCGAGAAGCGTCTCGTTCACGTCAAAGACGATCAGGGGAAGTCCAGACATTTGATTAGACTCCGGCTTGTTGTACACTTTTGTCTGCTGGGGGGCCGACCCCGGACAGTTACGCTGCAGTGCTCGCCACGGCCTCAAGGATCACGCTGATGACCAGCTCCGGCGCGGTCACGAGTGGCGTGTGGTCAACCTTCTCCGATCGGATTCGCGCGTCCATGCGTCTTGCCATAAACAATTCTGTGGCCGGGTTGATCATCCGGTCTTCTTCTGCGATGAGGTACCAGGACGGCTTTGTTTTCCATGCGGGCCTTGGCGCCTTCTCCTGAATGCATGCGACAGCGATTGGCCGCTGCGTTGCTGCAAAAAGGGCAACCTGTTCGGGAGACGCATGTTGCGAGAAAGCTTTGCCGAATGCCTCCTTTGGGAGCCAAATGAACCCGTGCGTGTCAGGTGCCAACTGCGGTGCCGCGCGGCTTCTCACGGTAGAACAGTTCGGCGACCGTCTCGCCCTCGTCGGGCGCCAAAGCTGCTATGAAGACCAGCGACTGGACTCTTTCGTTGGCGCTCGCTCCTATCGCCGCGCCAGCATAGGCATGGGCCGCCAAGACCACTGGTCCTTCAGTCCGTTCAAGGGCGCGGTCAAGGGCAGCGACGTCATCGGACAAGGACGTCAGCGGGATGGGGGCTGCGAGGACATTTAGTCCCTTGGATTGCAACGGCGCAATTATCTCGTTCCAGCTCGATCCGTCAGCCCAGGCGCCGTGGACAAGCACAACGCTGGCTTTTGTATTGTCCATGTACTTTCCTTTCACATGGTCGAAGTTTAGATATTGGAAAGTTGCGAGGCACGGGCACCCACCTGGCCAGTGGGCGGGATGTCAGCCGTGTGAACTACCATTTTCCCTGGGCCTCGTTTGCCTACATGACGCGATGAGCCTCGCTGATCTCGTCGAAGCCACAATTCTTTCCGAAGCTTTGGGTGATCAGCCCTGGCCAGCGGCAGTGCGGTCCAGAAACTTGCCCATGGCGGCGGCGATTTGAGGCGCGTGGGTCTCAAGTGCAAAATGGCCGGTGTCGTAGAAGAGCACCTCTGCATCTGGAATATCCCGCTTGTAAGCCTCTGCACCCGCAGGCAGGAAGAAGGGATCGTTGCGGCCCCATACGGCGAGCAGCGGCGGTTGATATTCGCGGAAGTAGGCTTGAAATTTGGGGTAGAGGGCGACGTTGCTTGCGTAATCGCCCAAGAGATCGAGCTGTGCTTCCTGCACACCCGGACGCGCCATGTAGAAATCATCGAGCGAATAGCCGTCTGGAGAGACTGCTGTCACATCGCTCACGCCATGCGTGTATTGCCAGTATGTTGTCTGTGGTGAAAGGAGCGTCCGCAGAGCATCCCGGTTAGCTTGGGAAGGCTCCCTCCAGTAGGCCCGGATAGGATTCCACCCTTCGCTCAGGCCTTCCTCATAAGCGTTGCCGTTCTGAGTGATAATCGCCGCGATGCGTTCGGGGTGTTTGAGGGCAATGCGCAGTCCTGTAGGCGCACCGTAGTCGAAGATGTAAATCGCGAAGCGATTCAATCCGATAATCTCAATGAACCTGCCGATGATGTTCGCAATCTTTGCGAAGCTGATCTCGGGCGGAATGCCGCTCTGGCCGAAACCCGGCAAATCTGGCGCAACAATATGCACCCCTTCAGGAAGCAGTGGAATTAGGTTGCGGAACATGTGGCTCGACGTTGGAAAGCCATGCAGCAGGAGAAGAGCGGGGGCTCCTGCTCTCCCGGCCTCGCGATAGAAAACTCGCCTTCCATCTACGTCGACAGCCTTGTAGGCGATAGATCCCATCTCTCTTCTCCTGCGGTCCCTAATTTCCGTATCGCCCCGTGGGCTTGGGGCGCATCCTGCAAAGATGTTACGAACGGCGGAGCTTCTGCTTCCCAAGGAAACCGCGCATGAGTTGTGCAATCTCGTCAGCCTTTTCGTCCAAGGCGAAATGACCGGCGTCCAGGATGTGGATCTCGGCCGCGGGAACATCGCGCTTGTAGGCAGGAGCACCTCCAATCGCGAAAGAGGGGTCGTACTTGCCCCAAACTACGAGCATCGGAGGTTGCGCTTTTCGCATCCATTCCTGCCAGGCGGGATAGGAAGCGACGTTGGTTTGGTAGTCGTAAAAGAGATCGGACTGTATTTCATATTGCCCGGGCTGGGAGAGATGGGCGAATTCATCGATCCAGAGATGCGGATCGTAGCGGTCGATATTGGGGCTCGAACCAAGGTGCCGCCCTTTGGTGACTTCGAAAGACAGGAAAGCTGGAATCACTTTCTGCTCGTAGGTGCTGCGATCTTTCCAGAACGCCTTGCGCACATCCCATGCCGGGCCCAGCCCATCTTCGCTGGCCACCGCATTCTGGATGATGATGGCCTCGACCCGTTCGGGGTGCGCTAGTGCTAATCGAAAGCCGACGGGGCCACCGTAATCTTGGAGGTACAGGCTGTAGTGAGAAAGATTCAGGGCCTCGGTAAGTTTCTCAACCGTATTTGCGAGGTGATCAAACGTATAGGCATACTGTGACGGCGAGGCGCTGCCGCTCAGGCCGAAGCCTGGATAATCAGGCGCCACCAGATGATATTTGTCAGCCAGAAGCGGGATGAGCGTCGCGAACATGCTTGAGGACGACGGAAAGCCGTGCAGAAGCAGCAGCGTTGGCGCGTCTTTTGAACCTGCCTCACGGTAGAAGATATCAGTGCCGCTGACCTTGAGCGTGTGATAGGTCGTGCTGGACGAAGTAGAGACAGATGTCTGGGCCGATGCGCCTACAAAGCTCAGGAGGAGAGCGGCGCTAGCCGCCTTGAGGGTCATGGTCTTAAACTCGAACGGTGCCATAAGGCCGCTCCGTGCATAACCAATCATGAACTGCTCAAAGCGTTACACAATTATTGTAACCCGTCAACATTGCTTTTTATGGTTACGGTAAACATCGCGTTTGCGCAAATCCTTGGATGCGACAGGTTAGCAAAACGCCGTTCGCGCATCGCACGGAGCTTGGTGGTTTGGTGAATGTTGCGTCTCCGCCTTTAACCTTCTATATCTCTGTTGTTAGGCGATGTTGGCTGTGCGTAACCTATCTATCACGCTAGAATAAGTTATAATGGCAGAAAATAAATCTCCGCAGCTCGCAGAGCCTGGCTGCCCGGCAATCTTCTTGGGGAATCACACCGCGCTGGATTTTCTGAACTCAATCGCGAGCCCCGTTGACGTGCCCATAGAATGGTTGGGAAATGGCGAAGCGTTCATAGGCTGGCTGCAACAAGCCGGCATCGTTCCAGAGGACGCACTTAGCGCCTTAACTGACAAGGCCGGTCCAGGGGAGCTCGACGCGGTAGCGAGCCGCGCGCGTGCGCTTCGGGAATGGTTCCGGGGCTTCGTCCAGAAACATCGAGGCGAGCGGCTTTCACAGGCCGAGCTAGAGGAACTGGAACCAGTCAATCGCATCCTCTCGCGCGACGAGCGTTATGGTCAGATCACTCTGGGCGCAATCGCGCAGGAACCCCTGTCGCCATTCATCTGGGTAGAGAAGCGAAGGTGGCAAACGTCCGACTCGCTCCTTATTCCAATCGCCAAATCGATGGCGCGGTTGGTTTCTGAAGAAGACTTCACCTATGTGAAGGCATGCGAAGGGCACGTCTGCAGTTTGCTATTCCTGGACACAACCCGGCGTCACGCACGGCGATGGTGCAGCATGGCAATTTGCGGGAATAGGGCGAAGGTCGCCGCATTTAGGATGCGCGGTCACTAGCAAGTGCCGCCGGTTTGACGCACGAGACGAGAAAACTAAAACAAGCATTGAGGGGAGGCGTAGCCATTACAGGGCTCACCAATGTCCCTTCCAACAATTCCATCTGTATAGCAGGTCCGCGAAGCGGTCATATCCAAAGCCTGCCATCTGGCGAATAGCCGGCAGCCCCAGCAATCTGGCCAGCCAGCCATCGCCCGGTGTGCGGCGCCAGATCTCGACGGCGCAAGCAACGCCCACATAAAGCTTGCCATCCGCGTCGATTCCATGGAGGCGCCTACGCACCTCTTCGATTCCCACGCCAAAGCGAGCCAGGGCCTCCGGCTCGAGATTGATGTCGTGAAAATCGATGGCACCGGCGCGCGCGGCCCGTGCCAGGCGGTCTTTTTGCCAGTTGATGCCGCCATTACAGACGGGACATTTGGTATTGTACCAGACGGTGAGCTTCGGTGACGTATTCGATTGTTGTGCGGTCATGCCTTCAGGCCTCGTCCCCGGACAGCGAAGCCCAGGCCGATCTTAACTTACTTTATCATCATGGAGACATTCGGCCACTTTCAGAGAGGTAATCCTTGAAAATCATCGAATTGAGAAGTTCTTACTCTGTTCAGATGCGCGCTCCTGCCTTTCACCCGCAGCTTCTCTCATGAAGGTTCTCATTCTTGGCGGCTATGGCGTGTTTGGAGGCCGGTTGGCGCGCCTTCTCCTTCAGGACGGCATAGGCGTCATTGTTGCGGGCCGCGACCTGGAAAGAGCGGTAGCCTTCACCCGCGAATATGGCGGCGAGCCCCTTTTTGCCGACATCACGGACGAACTCTCACCGATCGCGAAGGCGGCCCCAGACTTTGTTGCCGACGCAGCAGGGCCCTTTCAAGCCTATGGCAATGACCCTTATCGTGTACCTCGCTTTTGTATTCAGAACGGCATCAACTATCTTGATCTTTCCGACGATGCCGAGTTCACCGCAGGGATCACAAGTCTCAATCAGGTTGCGGCCAAGGCGGAATGCGTTGTCCTCTCGGGTGTATCGAGTGTCCCGGCCATCTCGGCCGCTGCAGTAACGGCCCTGAGCGGAGCATTCTCGGAACTCCTGGTGATCGAGACAGCGATTGTTCCAGGCAATCGGGTGCCGCGCGGGCGATCGGTCATTGCCTCCATCCTCAGCCAAACGGGAGAACCGCTGAATGTCTGGCGAGGTGGCAAATGGCGGATGTACCGAGGGTGGTCTGGGGCGAAGGTCCTGTCCTTCGGGCCTGGGTTCAGGCGCCGGGTCAATCTGATTGGCGTGCCCGATTTAAAATTGTTCCCACAAGCATTTGGGGCCCGCTCCGTGATCTTTCGCGCGGGCCTGGAACTCGGCCTCATGCATCGTGGCCTTGCCCTTCTCGGCCTCCTAAGGGCGCGCAAGCTGCTCCCGAAATTGACGGCTTTCCTACGCCCAATCCTTTGGATGAGCCAAAGGCTTGAACCTCTTGGCTCGGATCGGGGCGCTATGGTGGTCGATGCGACCGGAGTCGAAGAAGGCAAAGTCATCCGCCGCCGCTGGCAGGTCATCGCAAATAACGGCGAAGGTCCCTTCATTCCAGCCGTCCCGGCCCGCGCCATTATCCGCAAACGTACCACTATAAAGCCAGGCGCCCGCCCATGTCTCTTCGATCTCACCCTTCCTGAAATAGAAGATGCCATGGCAGGTCTGTCCGTAGAGTTTGCGACGTCTTCTTCCGAGGCGCCCACGCTGTTCCAGAACGCGCTTGGAGAAAGATGGGAAGCTCTTCCGGCCTCCTTACGCTGCTTGCATTCCGTGCAAGACATTGAGAGCTTTTGTGGGGAAGCACAGGTGACGCGCGGCACCGGTCTGCTTGCCCGCTTCGCTGCTTGGTTCTTCACCTTCCCCCGCGCCGGAGAAAGTGTTCCGCTTGTCATCACGAAAACGCGTACGGAGAAAGGGGAGATCTGGGAACGGAATTTTGGTGGACGAAAATTCCGTTCCTATTTGAGCGCGTCACCTGAACCCTTTCACTACCGCGAACGCTTTTTTGCCTTCACCTATGAGCAAGAGCTTCCGGTCAAAGAAGGAAGCCTGTTTCTCGCGGTTCGCCGTGGCTGGTGTCTCGGGATCCCGCTACCACGGTTCTTGCTCCCAAAAAGCAACGCCCGGGAATATGATGCAGGAGGCATTTTTCACTTCGATGTCGGTCTTTATGCCCCCTTACATGGCAGTCTTATTGTTCGATACCAGGGCCATGTTGAGCCGCTAGCTCGTGGACTGCCGCCGATTAGGCGCCCGGGATTGGCAGGACCGGCATGACTTCTACGGCTTCGCCCGGAAAAATTGCAAAGTGCGGATGGTTTTCGAAAAGCTTCGCGGCAGCTTCGTGCGACGCGGCGCGAACAACCGTGTAGGCTGTCAGCTCGTTGCTTACATCCTCGATACCGCGCTGAGAGATCTTTTTGGTCTTGCCGAGCGGTCCGCCCATGCCCACGACCGCGCCTTTGTGCTTTTCGGCCCACGCCTTCCATGCAGCAATACCTTCCTGCTGCTTTGCCTGGCGCTCGGCTTCGGGAAGGGCGTCCCACGCCTTCCTTTTCGAGCTGGTTTTGCTGCCAAGAAAAATAGCGAGATAGGTGCCGTTCGTGCTCATGACGTTTCCTTTCCTTTGGGCTTTGCGGAGTGAAACAAAAGTTCGACATAACGACGCAGATGATCGACGCATTCCGCGTCGACACTGGCACTGCGCTTTGTCTTTGCCAAGGTGAACGCGCTTTGCAGCAGGAGCGGGC
>CAWFHI010000010.1:0-149544 GCA_963815605.1 uncultured Alphaproteobacteria bacterium
AGGATGGCTCCCCGGGCCGGACTCGAACCAGCGACCCAGCGGTTAACAGCCGCTTGCTCTACCGACTGAGCTACCGGGGAACAGCGGTAAGCTGGTTTGCAGCACCGCAGGATGCTTTCTTATCACATAGGGCGTGCAGTACAAGGCATTTCAGACGTCGCCTGCCCGATCCGTCTCGTTACAGGAAGTCCCCCAAGCGCTTGCAGAGCAGGTCGCTTGACCCTAAACAAACGGCGGGGAACCGTGAAATCTTCGGACCGATTATGGTATTACTTGCTTATAAGGGCCGAATTCATAGAGGTAAATTAACGGCCCGAAGCATCCGCTACATCTTATCTGATCAGGCGGCCCGCCTCTTCCCTGCCTTGCAACGCCGCTGGCTTCTTCCGGTTGAGTCGCAGCCCATCGCGGAAGCGGCGTCGGCAGATATTCCCTTCCCCTCCATCGTTATCGACACACCAACTCCCGCTTGCTTCGCCAAACTTGGAATCGTTCACCCAAGGCTGGTTCAACAGACGCACCACGTTTACTTCATCGAGGACATAACCGTTACCGGCTGGGCGGGTGCGATGATCAAGAATGGCCTGCTGCTGACGACACGCCCTCAGCACAATTGGGTCAGCGGGCTTCGTGCGCGCGCGCATCGCATCCGCAAACTGCCAGCAAGGCAGCCTTACTTTAACCTCATGGTGCCGATTCCAGCGCGAGGGCACATTTTCCATTGGCTTTTCGATTCCATCCTTCCATTTATCTCGTTTCTCGAAAGCGGCGAGTTCCTCGGCAAACCTGGACTTCTCGTCAACGCCGCGCAAAGCGAGATTCAAAAACTCACCATTGGCTTTCTCAAACGTCGCTACGGAATCACCGCCATTGAGCCGGTCAGCGAAAGGGAGGCCGTTCTAGTCCCCCATCTGCAGGCCGCGATAGCCATGCACAATTGTCCTCGCGGACTCCAATCTCCGCTTGGACTTGCGGTTCTTGATGAGCTTGGCAGGTTCATCGCCAGAGATGCCCCCTCAGCCGGGGGACCCAAGAGGTTCTACATAAGCCGTGACGACGCTAGACTCCGCCGAGTCCTCAACGAGGATGAATTAATACCGGAACTGACCGCGAGAGGCTTCGAGCGGCTTACGCTTGCAGGAATGCCGCTCTCGCAACAGGTTGCGCTGTTTCTGAATGCGGTGGCGGTTGTGGGGCCGCATGGCGCCGCATTCGCGCATGTTGCCTGGTGCCGGCCAGGAACCAAAGTCATTGAATTTCTACCAAACCCAGAAGACGGCCGCCGCAAAACTCGGCCGCTCGCCAACTCCGACTTCTGGTTCATCGCGCTGCAGCGTAATCTAAGCCACAGCTGCTACGTCGCGGGGCAGGTGGAGGGTGGCTCGGACGGCTTTACGATACCAAAAGGCTTGCTGATCGCCGCCTTGGATGAAGCCGGACTGACATAGAGCCGGTTCAGGCTTCCTACTGCATTAGCACCTCCACGAGCTTCGCGTCTCCCGGCGCCACCGAGAACGCTCCGGCATATTGGCGCTCCCCGTGCTGGGCCGCCACACGATACTCGCCCGCTGCCAGGATGTGAGTCGGAAAAGCGCCTGCGCTTTCCTTGATGACCTCACCGGCCGCGTTATAGATGATCCAGCGCGTATCGGCAGTCGCTTCGCCGCCAGACCTTTGAACAAGCTTCAAAGTAATCTTGCCAGCATCATGATCGATGCTTGCGTCTGTTATCTTACCCGGCTCAACGACCACGTCGGCGGCGATCACTGAGTTTGCATCGCCGTAAGTGCTGACGACATGGTAGATGCCGCTGTTAAGCCGCATGACGATGCCGGGCCTGAGATCGCTGAATAATTTCTGCCGGTTGCCAAATTGATCCTGAGTGTCGGAGAAAATCTCAAACTTGAGAAGGTGCTCCGCCGCCATAGGACCATGCGCGAGCGTCGTATTGACACGCAAGCCGCCGGCATTGACGATAAAGTCTTCTTTCGCCGGGTTTTGCGGCCACACGCCGATTTTCCGGGTTAAGTTCGCGCGGCCATAGGCGATGTTGATCAGGTACTCGCCTGGGTTCAACTCGAGGGTTGGCTGGGGTTCTTTGACCGTTGTTAGAAGGTGATACTTCCCGTCCTTACCAGGATGCCCCTCAAACACGCGCCACACGATGTCGGCCGTCATCGGGGCTGTGCCTTCACTCAAATATGCTGTCAGCGTTACTGGGGCCGGGGGTCCCGATGTGGGAGGAACGGGCCTCGCTTGGGGTTCGGCGCTATCGCCGCTATCTTCAATAGGTCCTTTCGGAGCGTCGCCCTCAACGGGAATGTCTTCGCCATCAGCAACATTAGGCGGAGCCTTCAAGGACTTAGGAGCTGCGTAAGCATTGCTCCAGAACATATTCCCGCCGCTCATTACCAGCGCGAAGACTGAAAAGCCGAGAGCGGCCAGAGGAAGGAGAAGTCGTGTCTTCGGCATTTGCATCAGCACACAACAGGACCTAAATAAGAGATTGGATATAAATTAGGCAAACCCGCTTATTCGTCTATTGCGAGTGTTTGGGTCTCACCTGCGATCACCCGGAGCTGGCTCGGCTTTACGGAAGCTGCGGTTCCCTTCCCTTTACACTCGATTTCGTACAGGCCGGCTTTAAGAATGAAGCTCATGGATGGACCGGCGCCCCGCCCCGCGGGCTGCGAGGTGCGATTTGCTCCCGCCTCATAGACCGCGCAAACCTGGTCAGGCTTTTTAGGCGGCAAAGTGATCTTCGCTTCGCCGGCGTTCAGAATGATGCTTTTCGCGGTTGTTTGCCCGGCGGTGACCGAGACCGTGCTTTCTTCGCGGGCGTCTCCTAAGCTCGTCACGATCCGGTACGCTCCAGCCGGAAGCTGCACGCGGTGCGAAGAGCCTTCGAGTCTCAAAGCTGGAGGAGCCGTTTTCCCCGGCTCAGCGGTGCCCTGGTAAATCTCTTGCCGGGCATAGACCGGTTTCAGGGAACCCTCGGGGGCTAACACTTTAAGCTCCAGCGTTCCCACATTAAGAGCGATACGAACCGCCGAAACTTTGCCTGCCTCCACCTTTACGTTGGTGTCAAGCTTAGCAAGGCCCGCGGACGCCGAAAGCATATAGTCGCCAGCTCTTACGTGAAAAGTCGCCGGGAACTCGCTTGAGCGACCCAGCTCCTCCATCACCCCTTGAGCATTTCGCTGGTAAAGGATAAAGAAAGCGTCATCGGCGGGCATGCCGCCGGGAGTTTGGAGTGCCTCCGCAGCAACCGTCCCGCCATTTAGAATAATGACCGGTTCGGCCTTTGTTGGTCCGACTGAAAACTCGTTTGAAGCGGTAGCCGACCCGTAGCTGCCGCGGGCAATGTACTGTCCATCCGGCAGCCTGATCTTCGCCTGCCCCCCACCCAGTGTCCATGATGGTAAGTCCGCCACACGCTTCTGTCCGGTGGGCGTTGTAGTAACTTTGAACACCTCCCAGGTCACTCCCGCCTCTAGCGGGGGCGTGTCCTTGGCCAGGACTGCGGAAAGTACGGCATTCGGTTCCGGCTGCGGCGCGGGGGGCTTCTCTTCAGCCTGCGTCTTCCCATCCTGATCAGCAGGCTTCGATGATGTAGTATTTGCGGCCGCAGTCTGCGTGCTCGTGTCAGCCGTAGCTTTTTTGTTGGAAGAAGGGATGGTTGCAGGCTTGGCAGTACCACCATCTTGCCCCGGCGTTTGCGGCCCTGCATCCAGCGCCTGCCGCAGAGCGTGATCGAGTTCTTTTCCCGATTTGATGGCAGCAAACGAGCCTCCCATAGCTTTTGCTGCACAGGTAAAGCCTGTCAGGCCAGGCTCGCTCATACCTATGCCCAGGACAGTAAGTTTCGCCAATGGATAGAGATCGTGGAGGCGCTTTGCCTCGGTGCAGATATCGGGAATGCAGTCATCGCCGGTACCAGCTATGAGGACAGCGGAAACCGGCGAGTTTTTCACATTATCGATGGATTCGAGGGCCGCTGAGAGCGTGCTGAACACTGGGGCACGCGCAGCTTTCGGCTCAACCGGCTGAAGCGCCTTTCCAAAGCCAGTGGCAGCAGTGCTTGCGGATGTGAGCGCGAGCAGTTCGCGCCTGCCCTCGCATTTTTTTTCTGGGTTCGTGCCGAAGGCCCAAAGCGCGACAGGTGTTTCTGGCGGCATATAAGCCGGCGCTGCGCTCACCGCTTTTTTCACAGCGTCAATTTTACGCTCGCTGCCGAGCTTTGCGCTCATTTGCGCCGTGGAGTCGAGAATGATGATTGTAGGGGCTTCGCCGGCGGCGCGGGCTTGCCCGAAAGCACAAAAGGCGAGCCATGCAAATGCCAGTGAGGAAATTATACGCAACGCAGTTTCCTTTCACCTTTCAGGCAACGCCCGCATTTAAGGCATGATCCACGAAAGAGTGTACCGGTTTTGCGTTAAGATCATGCTTAAACAATGGCTTGGAGCACGCTTTTGAGTCCCTCAAACAGCGGTAACGCTCAAAATTGCGCGGCCGGAGTCGCCGATCCAAGCAGCGCACTCAAAACCTGAACTGCTCGGCCAGAATACGTTCCTCGAGAGCGTGGCCGGGATCGAAAAGAAGCCGAAGGCCAATGCCGCGTTCTTCGCAGACGCTGACGCAGACAGCGTCCCGGAATTCGGTGTGGTCCGCAACGGCGCTCATGGGGCGCTTGTCAGGTTCCAGTACGTCGATTCGCACCCGCGCCTTGTTGGGCAGGAGAGCGCCCCGCCACCGCCTCGGGCGGAAGGGGCTGATCGGCGTAAGCGCAAGCAGTTGAGCATTCAGGGGCAGAATGGGGCCGCCGACGGAAAGATTATAGGCAGTGCTGCCGGCGGGAGTTGAGACCAAAACACCATCGCAGATCAGCTCACTGAGTTGCTCCTTGTCATCGACCGTAATAGCCAAGCGGGCACTTTGCGCCGTACGGCGGAATAGATGCACCTCGTTGATGGCAAGGGCGTAGTCTATCTTCCCGGCCAAATTCTTTACCTGCATCTTAAGCGGATAAATCACATTCGGTCTCGCGGCAGCTATGCGCTCAGGCAGGCCCTCCTCGCGGTATTCATTCATAAGAAAGCCAACCGAACCCCGGTGCATCCCATAAATAGGCAGATTGGCCCTCATGAAACGATGCAGGGTTTGCAGCATAAGACCATCGCCGCCAAGCGCGACGATGACATTGGCTTCGGCTGGCGGGGAAGCTTGATAGCGCTTCGTCAGCCTTTCAAGCGCAGCCTGTGCCTCGGGCGCCGGGCTGGCAATGAATGCAGGCCTGATCTTATCTGGCAGGATGGTTGTTTGGGTTGCTGACGCTCCTACTTCCACAGTAAGAGCTCCCGGCGAAAGGGGGGGGTCCGGCGCAAAAGGTGCGCACACGAATCACCAGGGTGAAAAAGAGCCATGGAAGGCAGAGAAATGATCATCGTTTACACCACGCTCCCTTCCGATAGGGACGCAAGGGAAATAGGGGGAGAACTTGTGGAAAAAAGGCTCGCGGCATGCGTGAACATCTTTCCAGGCATGTTCTCCATATACAGGTGGCAAGGTGAAATCGAAACCGCGAACGAAACCGTCATGCTGGTGAAGACGCGGAAAGACCTGCAGAATGAGGTATTTGAAGCCATTTCAGCCAAACATCCCTACACCACCCCCGCTCTCTTCGCCTTTGCGCCCCATCATGTTGCGGCGCCATATTTCGAATGGCTCTGCAATCAAACTGGACCCGAACGCTAGGGACTTTTGGTCCAAATTAAGGCGGCGCAAGCGAGAGATGATGCTTTTTGGCAACGTAAATTACGATATTGCCTAAGATTTCCAATAATTCATAAGGACTTAAGTCAGGAATCAATAAACTTGCATTCACTGCGGTTCGCAATCATCTTAGTCGAAGCAGCGGGAGAGACTCATGGGTAGGCACGTTAGGATGAAGGAGGCGGCGCTGGCGCTTGGTATCGCCTTCTCGCTTGCCCAGCAGATATCCGGGGCCGCGGCGTTTTCGACAGAACCTTCAGCGCCCCAGCAAAATAACAAGCAATCGGCTCCGTTGTCTCCGTTCGGACAGCAGCTCTCTCTCCCGGGGGAAACGCCTCCGGCCAACCCGGGCGATCCTCTGACGGCATTCGCAAAGCAACCGGGGACTGAGATCACGATCCCGGGTATCGGCTCTGTGGGTACGCTGCCAAAGCTCGACTTCGGCCTTGAGCTGTTGTACGGACCCAAAAGCACGCCTGACGATGCGCTCCAGCTCGATCAGCAGGTGCCGCAGCAGCAGCATGGGCCAGACAGCAACGACGTGCAGATCAAGGGAACCCTGACGCACAAATTCTAGACGCTGCGTTCTCTCTGCATGGGCTTGAAGCTTCCCCCTATCAGGTTACTTGCGGCTGCTGGTGTTCATTGTTTTACCGCGGCTGGCGGTGTGCTGGGTCTTTTTGCGCTATTGGCCGCAGCCCAGAGTAATTGGACAGCCGCGTTTGCATGGCTCGGCGCTGCCTTGATTGTTGACGGCGCCGACGGCCCGCTCGCCCGATTCCTCGAAGTCAAAAAAGTGCTTCCCCGCTTTTCCGGCGAGGACCTCGACCATGTTGTAGACTATTTAACTTATGTAACCGTGCCTGCTTTTATCGTAGCTCGGTCTACCGTCGTTCCGGCAGGATTGCGGTTGCCGCTCTCGGCTGCCATCATGATGGTCTCGCTGTACCATTTCTCAGATACAAACAGCAAGACGGACGAGGGTTATTTTGTCGGTTTCCCGGCCATCTGGAATGTGGCAGTCCTTTATCTCTTCGTTCTCGATATCCCCCCCGTTCCCGCTGCCGCGTTAGTTTCGGCCTGCGCGTTCCTTACCTTCATTCCTCTTCGCTGGCTGCACCCGCTGCGCGTCCGCCGCCTGAGACCGGTAACAATTCTGATGGTTGCCGCCTGGGCGGTAGCCTCCGCCATGGCTCTCTATCATGGTTTCCCTGGGAGTCCTTGGGAGCGTATCATCTATGTCATTGCCGCAGCCTATTTCGTCGCTTTTTGCATAGGACCGAGCGCCCGGCGGCTGCTTCCTCCGCGGGGTCCAGAAAGCAGCGCGTCATAAAAAGCCGGCGTGATACAATTCGCCCCTCCGCGGCATGTCTATCTGTGGCAATTGGTTGGATTCGGCCCTGATTTCGTCCATAAGCGGCTTTAGCGATGCGGCGCTGCAACAGTTACTGACGGAAGGACCTTCATGCGCGGCCTCTTAATCTTGGCCTTGGCTGGGCTTTTTGCTGCGCTTTCACCTGGTAAAGGCCAGGCAGAGGAGGTTTTTAGAGACTATCTGGGCCTTGAGCTTTCGGCCAATCTCGTGACGGTTCCGGGCAAGTCCTTGAAGAGCGAAGGAGTGGTCCTCCTTGTTCATGACACTCTCGGCCATGGACGCATAGAGCTGATGGCGGCGCTTCAGGATGATTTTCGTGACCTCGGCCTTAATTCCCTGTCCATCACGTTAGGCCTCGGCTTGGACAAACGCCATGGCATGTTCAACTGCTCACTTGAGCAGGATCATAGGCACGAAGATGCCATTGACGAAATTGCAGGCTGGGTGCAGTGGCTGAAGGAAAAAGGTGCAACCACGGTCATTGTAGCCGGGCACGGCCGGGGGGCTAATCAGGTGGCCCTTTATGCGATCAACCGCTCGGACAAGGTTGTTAAGCGCGTCGTGCTTATGGCGCCTCTCATGCAAACCGAGGAGAAGGCGGAGGCCGAGTACCGTGCCCGCTTTGGAAAGCCCCTTCGCCCGGAGTTGGCAAAGGCCGAGGAACTCGTTGCCAATGAAGAGGGTAATCATCTCGTCAATGTTCCGGGCTTCTTGAATTGCGAACATGCCCGAGTGACTGCCGGCGCATTCGCCGATTATTATGGGACCAATGCGAAGTTCAAGACCACGAACCTACTGCAAAGCATTCGGCTTCCCGTCCTTATAGCGGTCGGCGACGCCGATCCAAACCTGGGAGAGATCAAAGCTGACGAGACTGAGTTTGCGGCCCTGAAAAATGTAACTCTTGCGGTAATTCCAGGCGCGGATCAGGATTTCCGAGATCTTGCCGCCGACGAACTCGCCAAAAAGATCAAGGAGTTCATCGCTCATAAGGTTGGTTAGGCTCTCACGTAGGAGCCGGGCGCATCCTCAATGGCGTTTAAAACTCCACCCCCCGGCTCTGGAGCGGGCACCTTTTCGCCGGAAAGGTTGCCGAGCCAAGTTGCATAATCCGGCCACCAGGAACCCGGATATTCCTGCGCCTTGGAAATGAAGGCTTCGACGGAGGGCAGCGCCTTCACATCGCCTTCATTCAAAATCCAGTGCATGTATTTTGGCTTGCCGGGCGGATTGATGACGCCCGCTATATGTCCGGAGCCAGCAAGCACGAAACGGACCGGTCCTCCGAATAGCTTCAGCCCGATAAATACTGATTGCGCGGGCGCAATATGATCCTCCCGCGTGGCGAGCTCGTAAATCGGGATGGTGACGCGGCTCAGGTCGAGCGGCACGCCACCAAGCTTGAGAACGCCCTTCGCGAGAGCGTTGTTCTGGTAGAACTCGCGAAGATAGAAGCTGTGATTCGCGGGCGGCATGCGCGTAGAGTCGGAGTTCCAATAGAGAAGGTCGAAGGGGAAAGGCTGCTTACCTAGAAGGTAGTTATTAACGATGTACGGCCAGATCAGATCCTTCGGCCGCAACATGTTGAACACCGAAGACATTCGCGCGCCGTCAAGGAACCCCCTTTCCGCCATGACCTTATCGAGCGCCTTTAACTGCTCGTCGTCGATGAATACAAGCAGATCACCTGCTTTGCTGAAATCGGTCTGCGCCGCAAGAAACGTCGCCGAGGCCACACGCTTATCGCCGGTTGCCGCCATGAAAGCGAGGGCGCTGCCAAGGAGGGTGCCTCCGACACAATAGCCAAGAGCATTCGTTTTCGGCTGCTTTGTGATCCGCAGCGTTACATCGATGGCCTCGAAAATGCCCTCGCGCATGTAATCTTCGAACGTCTTGGAGGCGAGGCTGGCATCCGGGTTCACCCAGGAAATGACAAAAACCGTGAAGCCCTGATCGACAAGCCACTTTATGAAGGACTTGGGCGGTGTCAGATCGAGAATATAGAACTTGTTGATCCAGGGCGGCGCGATTAGCAGCGGAACCTCGTACACGCTCTCTGTCGTGGGAGCATATTGAATCAGCTGCATAATGGCGTTCTGATAAACGACCTTGCCGGGTGTGATCGCCAGGTTCTTGCCGACATCGAACGCCGACATATCGGTTTGCCGGATGCGGAGCAGTTCCCCGGATTGCTGGAGGTCTTCCAGGAGCTGCGTCATTCCCTTTGCGAGATTATAGGCCCCTGTCGAGACCGTCGTTCGGATCACCTCTGGATTGGTGAAGGGGAAATTCGAGGGCGAGAGCGCGCTCACAATCTGGTTCAGGTAGAACTCCGCACGGTGCTTGGTGCGCTCATCGACAGTGGATGCTTTCTCGATCATCTCCTCGGCCCAGCGCCCTGTAATCAAATAGGCCTGCCGCAGGAAATCGAAGAAGGCATTTTCGGTCCATTCGCGGTCTTGGAATCGCGTATCGCCCGGCGCATGCTTGATCACCGGCGGGACGTCCTGGCCCAAGAAGCGCTGATATGTATGGCCCCAGAGTTCCACCAGATCCTGGGTCAGTTTCGTCTGAGCCGATGCCCAGCCCTGAGGATCGGTCATCCAGTATTGCGCGATGGGCGCGAACAGTTTTCCTACATCAGCAAGACCGCCGGCAACTGTAAAAACCCCGTCGCGCTTGTCCGCATCCTGGACTATTTTCGCGACGATCTGTCCGCTCAACTCGAAGGCACGCAGTATATTAGTCGCGAATTGCTCGGGAGATTGAAGACCTGGCAACGGCTTCGACGGCAAACCGCCTTTCTTGTCGCTTACGGTCGCCATTCGGCGTTCCCTCCACACTTAAATTATGAAAATATATAATGGCTGCAGCACCGCTACGCATCCGGCAGAAGATAATATTTATGGTGATTCACTAAGGCAAACGTAGGTTAGAACAGCGCCGCGCCCGAGAAGCTTTGAAGCTCCAATAATGCTCTGGAAGGATGCCAGAAGCAGATAGGAAGGCGGGGAGTACCCGCCTTGGGGAAGCCTCCGCCGTGCGGCCGGCCACGAGGATACCCGCGCTTCGTTATCCGGCCCTAGTCGCTGGAAGGTCTTGCAAGATGACAGCGCAGACATTTTCTGCTTTCTAGGACGGCCCGCCTCCTGAATGGTCACAAGTCACGCTCTAAAAGTCTCATGCAGCCAATTATTTGCGTCTCAAATGTCACAAAGAAATACGCATCAGGGCTACAGGCGCTGAAAGGCGTTAGCCTGGACATCAGGCAGGGCGAGATCTTCGCGCTGCTTGGACCAAACGGCGCTGGAAAGACGACTCTGATCGGCATTATCTGCGGCATCGTCAATGCCACCGGCGGCACCGTCACGGTTGGCGGACATGACATCTATAAGGACTACCGCGCGGCACGATCGCAGATCGGGCTTGTTCCGCAGGAGCTGACAACAGACACCTTCGAGACGGTATGGAACACCACCTCATTCAGCAGAGGCCTGTTCGGGCTTAAGCCCAACCCTGCGCACATCGAAAAGGTGCTGCGCGACCTTTCGCTTTGGGACCGCCGGGATAGCAAGATTCTCACTCTTTCGGGCGGCATGAAGCGTCGCGTCATGATCGCAAAGGCGCTTGCACATGAACCGCAAATTCTTTTTCTGGATGAGCCAACGGCGGGCGTCGACGTGGAGTTGCGCAAGGGCATGTGGCAAGTCATCCGCGAGCTGCAGGCAGCGGGCGTCACCATCATCCTTACCACGCATTACATCGACGAAGCCGAGGAGATGGCTGACAGAATAGGGGTGATCAGTAAGGGTGAAATTATTCTTGTCGAAGAAAAGGCGGAACTTATCCGAAAGCTGGGACAAAAGCAGCTTATTCTTGACCTGCAGAAGCGCCTGGATGCACTTCCGCTGGAGTTAAACGGCCATAGATTGACGCTCGCGCCAGGGGGCTTGCAGCTTATCTATACCTATGACACTCAAGGCGAGCGCACCGGCATAACCTCGCTTTTGAACGACTTGAATGCTGCAGGCATCCGTTTCAAGGATTTGAGCACGCAGCAAACTTCCCTCGAAGACATCTTTGTCGGTCTGGTGAGCCAAAAATGAACTGGCGCGGCGTTTGGGCAATTTACACATTCGAGATGGCGCGCACGCGCAGGACCCTTATGCAGAGCATCGTCTCGCCGGTCATCTCGACGTCCCTTTATTTTGTGGTGTTCGGTTCGGCGATCGGGTCACGCATTACGAGCATCGAAGGCGTAAGCTACGGCGCCTTCATCGTTCCCGGCCTTATCATGCTGACGCTGCTCACTAACAGCATCGCCAATGCGTCTTTCGGCATCTACTTCCCCAAATTCGTCGGCACCATTTACGAGATCCTCTCCGCTCCGATCTCTTCGTTCGAGATTGTGCTGGGCTATGTCGGCGCTGCTGCCTCGAAGTCTGTAATTCTAGGCCTGATCATTCTGGGCACCGCAGGCCTTTTCGTTCCCTTGGAGATTCAGCATCCGCTCTGGATGCTTTTGTTCCTCGTGCTTACCGCGGTCACCTTCAGCCTGTTCGGGTTCCTGATAGGCATTTGGGCTGACAATTTCGAAAAGCTTCAGGTGATACCCTTGCTCGTGGTCACGCCGTTGACCTTTCTTGGCGGCAGCTTCTACTCAATCCACGTTCTTCCGCCGATCTGGCAAAAAGTAACTCTCTTTAACCCCGTCGTTTATCTGATCAGCGGCTTCCGCTGGAGCTTCTACAACATCGCCGATGTCAGCGTCGGCGTGAGCCTTGGCATGACGGCAGTTTTTTTGGCCATTTGCGCCGTCCTTGTCTGGAGAATATTTGCCACCGGCTACCGGTTGAAGACGTGAGGATATGTCTTCGGGGTACCGTTATCGGTGGCAACTCCGCCAGCCTGCTTGATTTTAGTGTTTCCAGGGGTCATTGTCCCGGCACATTATGGCTGCGTGCGCTTTCGCATCCCATTACCCTTATCGCGGATTTCAATGGCATTTTGAAAGCGCTGCGGTCTTTCACTGGCAGGAGACATGTCGAAAGAAGAACTTCTGGAATTTCCCGGCCTTATTACGGAGCTTCTCCCGAATGCGACCTTTCGCGTAAAGCTTGAGAATGGCCATGAGATCATCGCGCATACTGCGGGCCGCATGCGGAAAAATCGTATCCGTGTTCTGGCCGGCGACAAAGTCTTGGTTGAGATGACGCCCTATGATCTTACCAAAGGACGCATCACTTATCGTTTCAAGTAAAGCGGCTCTTGTTCGCTCCCTGAAGGGGGAAAGCGCAGGCCCGCGCCTCGATTCCAAAAAGGCCGGAACGCGGCAGCTTTTGGTTCTGGCGAGCGCGTCCTCGCGCCGTCTTGCGCTATTGGAGCAGGTTGGCATCGAGCCCGACGCGCTAAGGCCTGCTTCTATCGACGAGACTCCAAAAAAGGGGGAGCCTCCCCGCACCTATGCCCAAAGGCTGGCGCGCTCCAAGGCGACCACTTCGAAGCAAAGGCTTGAGCGCGATCCGGAGCTCTCGGGAGCCTACGTGCTCGCCGCTGACACCGTCGTCTCGGTTAACCGCAGGATCATAGGCAAGCCAGAATATCTAAATGAGGCTGCCTCCGCGCTACAGACGCTCTCGGGACGCTCCCACCGGGTCTTCACTTCGGTCTGCCTTATCACCAATAACGGCTCCATCCGCTCGCGAACGGTTGAAACGCGGGTCCGCTTCAAGCGGCTCTCACGGGAGGAAATAGACAGCTATCTTGCAAGCGGTGAATGGCGCGGCAAGGCGGGCGGTTATGCCATCCAGGGCATTGCCGGTGCGTTTGTGCAAAAGATTGTGGGGTCTTACACAAATGTAGTTGGATTGCCGCTTATCGAGGTTGTGCAACTTTTGACTGGTGAGGGGTTTCCCGTTTACTTCAACTGGCTCAATCGCGCCGAAGTAGAATCCTCTTGAGATGACGGACGAAAAGCGAAGGCGGGGTGGCAACGGCGAAGATGGAGCACTCTGCGTCATCTGCCATTTGCGGCCGCAAAACGAAGAATACCGCCCATTCTGTTCAAAACGATGCGCCGACATCGACCTTCATCGGTGGCTTGGCGGAGTCTATGCCATTCCCGGCAAGGCCGAAGAAGAAGAGGATGAGGCACCTAGCAAGCCGGCGCAGACAAACGAAAGCGAGTGAGGCCACTCTATCTCGCGGGTTCAGCCCGACCGGTGTTTTCGGCCGGCGCCAGGGCCGTTAGAATTAGGTTGGCAATAATCGCGACGAGTATATTCGCAACGAGGGCCAGCATGCCGATATAGACAGAATAGTTCTGGCCGCCTATCGGCAGGCTATGTAGAGGCACAAGCCCGTCGATCCACGCAAGGTACGAGCCGCCAACCAATCCAACAGCCCAGCCAAGAAGAAGCGCCGGTGCCCGGAACCACCCCGTGTAAAGCCCAAAAACGACACTTGGGAAGGTCTGCAGGATGCAAATGCCTCCCAGAAGCTGTAAGTCCAGTGCAAACTTCGTTGGAAGATAGAGAATCCAAAGAAGTGCTCCGAGCTTTACCGCGAGCGAAGTAATCTTGGCCACACTCGCTTCGCCGGCATGCGTCACATCTGGATTGATGTAGGCCTTCCAGAAATTGCGGGTGAAAAGATTGGCCGCACCGATAGACATCACAGCGGCGGGCACAAGCGCGCCGATAGCTATCCCGGCGAATGCGAAGCCTGCGAACCAGTTTGGAAAAATCGTCTTGAACAGCGCAGGAACCACGTCGTTGGCATTGGCTGGTTTCACGCCAGCGGCATAGGCCATGTAACCCAGAAGCGCGATAAGCCCAAGCAACAGCGTGTAGGCCGGGAGCAGCACGGCATTCTTCCGGATGGTGTTGGCATCGCGGGCTGCGAACACGCCGGTGAGAGTGTGAGGATACATGAATGCCGCCAAGGCCGAACCCAGGGCGAGCGTCGCATAGGGAAGCTGACGCCCCGGGGGCAGCAGCAAGCTCGACACACCGCCTCTCGCTTCCATGGCTTTCCCCGCGGCCTCGAACACGGCCCCGTAACCACCGAGCATCCAGGGAATGTATATCACCGCGACCAGCACCACGATATAGATCATGATGTCCTTGACGAAGGCGATCAGCGCCGGAGCGCGCAATCCGGATGAATAGGTGTAGAGCGCCAGAATCAGGAAAGCGACAACGATAGGAATGTCCCCGCTCAGTCCGATTGTCTTGATAACGGCCGCCATGCCCACGAGTTGCAAGGCGATATAGGGCATGGTCGCGATGACGCCCGTTATAGCTACGGCAAGCTCTAGCGCCCGGCTGCGATAACATTCATGCACGAAATCCGCAGACGTGACGTGGCCGCGCCTGTGAGCCGCAACCCAGAGCTTGGGCATGATGAGAAAAACGATCGGATAGACGATGATCGTATAAGGCAGCGCAAAAAATCCGAACCCGCCGACGGCAAAGACCAGAGCAGGGACGGCTATGACGGTGTAAGCCGTGTAGAAATCACCTCCCAAGAGGAACCAGGTTATCCAGGTTCCGAACTGCCTTCCGCCTAGGCCCCATTCATCAAGGTGGGCGTGATTTTCGGCTCGCTTCCAGCGCGCGGCCCAAAAGCCCATTATGGTGATAAGAGCGAAAAAAAAGACGCAGACACCGAGCGCGACCCAGTCGATCGAGTTCGCGACGGGTTGCGGAGTCATTCCCGGTCCTCCTCTTCGCCCATGTTGCGATAGACGAGCCAAGTCAGGAACGAAGTGACCGGCACCCAGGCAAGTTGATACCAGTAGAAAAACGGAAAACCGAAAAGCTCAGGCGTGGCTCTATTGTAGAACGGCACCCACAGCAACCCTATAAAGGGGATGAGAAGAAGGATCCGGATGGCGTTCCTCATGTTCTTATAGAGTTTTTTGTACGAAGGTGCGGGTTTGCTGACGGAAACGCCAACTTTTGGCTTAAGTTCCAATTTTTCGGTATGATGTGAGTATTGGTAATTGCTTAGCTTCGCGTAAGACGACCGCCAGACGGGGGGGTTGCCCGGTGTGACGGCTTCCCCCACACCTTTCGCCTATGCGAATGGCAGACAGGTTGACGCCGTTCCGAACCTCGGTATGATCCGTGCTCCCGATGGAGTGCCCCAGTGGCGGAACGGTAGACGCGGCAAACTCAAAATCTGTTGCCTGCAAGGGCGTGCTGGTTCGAGTCCGGCCTGGGGCACCATCGCATTTTTGTTGGCCGCGATATCCGCTAAAACCTTGAATGGGTAAAGCGGTTTCTGCGGCTCGAAAGCCCTCCGATCTGCTGTACGCAATCCTGGTCGCGAAAGCGAGCCCAGGCACGAGTCTTCTGTGCTCCAACTTTTGAGAATGCCAGAGTTCGCAACGGTTTGAGCTCGGCGGTTGCCGCCTTCCTTGCTCTCGAGGAGGGCCAAGCGCATGCGGTTGCCGAAAAGTGAAAAGCAGATAAGTTGGCGCGCGGACTAATCGCCAGTCTCCATCACCGCTCAATAGGACAGGGTGAGGGGGTTTCCGCGGGCCCATAAAAGCGAATTATGCTCAGATAGAAAGAGGAAGGCTTGGACGGACTTCTGATAAACTGGGGGCATCAACTCGCGCTCGGCACAGCGGTGACTGTAGCGCTGGCTTTGGCGACGCTGCCTTTTGGCTTGGTCTTCGGCCTCACTGCAGCTCTTGCGAAAGATTCGAAATTCGCCGCGGTGCGCGCAGCCGGCGAGGCTTACACTACAATATTCCGTGGCCTGCCCGAGCTGCTGACGCTGCTCCTTATCTATTACGGCTCCCAAATTCTGACGCAGAACCTCGCGGATTGGTCTGGCCTTCCTGTCACCATCAACGTGTCGCCCTTCATGGCCGGCGTTATTGCCCTCTCGCTCGTTTTTGGAGCTTATTCGAGCGAGGTGTTTCTCGGAGCCTTGCGCGGCGTGGAACGCGGCCAAATCGAATGCGCCCGAAGCTTCGGGATGAACCCTGCCCTCGTTTTCCGGCGGGTAACCGCGCCCCAGATGTTCCGCATTGCGCTTCCGGGCCTCGGCAACAATTGGCTTGTCCTTTTGAAGGATACGTCGCTCGTTTCGGTGATTGCGCTTGATGACCTCTTGCGCATGACATCTATCGCCGTCGAAAGCACGAGGCGACCTTTTGAGTTTTACGCGGCTGCATGCGTGATCTATCTCGGGATGACGGCCATTTCGACGCTGGCGATTGCCCGATTGGAAAGGCAAGCACGCTACGGATGGGGGCAGGCCGCATGATACATTGGAGCCTCTTTGAGAAGTTTGGGCCAAGAATGGCCGAGGGGTTTGCGGTAACTCTCGAACTCGCCTTTGGCTCGGTTGCGCTTGCGCTTTTGATATCGGTCCCCGCGGCCCTGGGCCGTGTCTTCGGCTCGAAGCCCGTCAGCTCGGGCCTCTTCGCGTACACCTACGTCTTTCGAGGGACTCCGCTGCTGGCTCAGTTGTTTCTGGTCTATTATGGGTCCGCTCAGTTTCAAGCGAGCCTCTCCGCCGCTGGACTTTGGTGGCTCTTTCGTGACCCGTTCTATTGCTCGCTCTTGACCTTCACCTTGAACACGGCTGCTTATCAGACTGAAATATTTGCGGGCGCAATCCGCAGCATACCGCATGGACAAGTCGAGGCCGCGCGCGCAGCAGCAATGTCTCCATCCATCGTTGCCCAAAGAATTCTGCTGCCGCAGGCGGCGTGCTACGCGCTGCGCCCTTTCGGAAACGAGCTTATCTTGATGGTGAAGGCAAGCGCGCTCGCGAGCGTCGTCACGGTCTATGACCTGCTCGCGACCGCCAAGATGGCTTTCCAACGGACTTACGATTTTCAGGCTTATATCGCCGCCGCATTGATTTATATTCTAACCGTCGAGGTCATTCGCCGCTGCTGGAATTCGCTCGACCGGCGATTGAACCGGCACCTTATAAGGGCCTGAGCCGTCACTTCCTGTGCTGTCCGAGGTGGGGAAGGTTGGCCGGACCCGGGTGGGGCAGGGGTCCGGCCTGGGCACTTGAGAGGGAAATGATCGAAGCAATCCTTGGGCATGGATCGCAGAGATCATTAACAAGGAAATCGAGTATGCTCTCCAATGAGTTGAGCTATCGATCTTGTTAACCGGCTGAGCTACAAGTTCGCGTTACTCAATCGCCTCGCTGGAAATACAACTACAGCGGGTATCAGCCCATAGCAACAGCTTTCGGAGTTTTCTTCCTATCTTTCCCGTAGAGGTTGCGAAAATAACACGGGTATACTGATGATACAACTTGTACTCGTCTCGGGGGGTGCTGTCCGAATTGGTAAATCTATTGCGCTTAAACTCGCCAAAACTGGCTTCTCGGTTGCAATTCAGTACAGCAATTCTGCGGCCGAAGCCCAGAACGTGGTGAGCTCCATAAAAAGTGGTGGCGGCGATGCAGCCTGTTTCCAAGCTAACCTGGAAAATCATGCGGAAGTTAAGGGGCTGATTCCGCAAGTGAACAAGGAAATGGGGCCTGTGACCTGCCTCATAAACAATGCATCCTATTTCGCTGATGATCGCTTGCCGGATCTCACCCGCGCGAGCTGGCGCAAGCATATGGACGTCAATCTTGAAGCGCCAATTTTCCTTGCGCAGGCATTTGCGGCGCAGCTTCCGGAACGAGCGCCGGGTAATATCGTCAACATAATCGACCAGCGGGTTCTGCATCCGAACCCCCATTTTTTCTCTTATACGCTGAGCAAAGGAGCCCTCTGGTTTGCGACGAAGACCATGGCGCAAACGCTTGCGCCTTGCATCCGGGTGAATGCGATTGCGCCTGGGCCGGCGCTAAGGAATGCCTATCAATCTGATGACGATTTCGAGCGCGAGTGCCGCGGCTTGCCGCTTGGCCATGGCACCTCGCCGGATGAGATTGCTGATGCTGTTGTATTTATTCTGACTACTCATTCCATGACGGGCCAGATGCTCGCCCTCGACGGCGGTCAGCACCTCGTATGGCAAACGCCCCCCGGCGGCTCTACATAGCTCTTATGTCCGACACCGACGGCGCAATAGAAGCACGCCAAGACAACGACTGCTCAGAAGATCGGCCCGGCAATCAAGAAAGCACCGGACCGGCCGCGATTGCGCGCTATGTGAAGCACCTCGGAAGCGGGCCCGGCGTTTATCGCATGATCGATAAGACGGGCCAGGTCATCTACGTCGGGAAAGCGCGCAACCTAAAGAACCGTGTGCAGAACTATACCCGCCTTGGCGGGCACACAGGCCGCATTGCCGCCATGATCCGGTCCACCGCCTCAATGGAGTTCGTAAACACGGCGACGGAGGCCGAGGCGCTTCTGCTTGAAGCCAATCTGATCAAGCGCTTCAAGCCGCGATATAACGTCTCCTTCCGCGACGACAAATCCTTCCCCTACATCGTCCTCCGCCGCGACCAGGAAGCTCCGCAAATCGCAAAACATCGTGGCGCGCGTTCGCTGAAAGGCGATTATTTCGGCCCGTTCGCAAGCGCAGGCGCCGTGAACCGCACCATTAACACTCTTCAGAGGGCGTTTCTTCTGCGCTCCTGTTCGGACAGCGTTTACGAAACCCGCACGAGGCCGTGCCTGCTTTATCAAATCAAGCGCTGCTCGGCGCCATGCACCCGCGAGATCTCGCTGGAGGACTATGAAAAACTTGTGAGCGAGGCGACGGCTTTCTTATCTGGCAAGACCGATGCAGTGCAGAAAAAGCTGAACGCACTCATGGAAGAGGCAGCGGAGAAGCTCGAATTCGAGCGCGCCGCCAAATACCGGAACCGCCTGTGGGCGCTGGCGCATGTGCAGGCACATCAAGGCATCAATCCACGGAGCGTCGAAGAAGCAGACGTGTTTGCGATCGCTCAGGAAGGCGGCCAATCCTGCATACAGGTGTTCTTCTTCCGCAACGGTCAGAACTGGGGAAACCGCGCCTACTTCCCCCGCGCCGCTGGCGGATTAAGCGCGGCAGAGGTGCTGGGCTCCTTCATCGCCCAGTTCTACGACGATAAGCCGCTACCGCGCTGCATCTTCCTTTCGACCGAGGTGCCAGAGCAAGCACTGATCGCTGAAGCGATGTCGACCAAGCTTGGCCGCAAGGTTGAAGTGATCGCGCCCAAACGAGGCGAGAAGCTGGAGCTCGTAAAGCATGCGATCCAGAATGCCCGTGAGGCGCTTGGCCGCAAGCTTGCGGAGAGCTCAAGCCAAAGCAAGCTGTTGGCAGGCGTTGCGCGGGCTTTCGGGTTGGAGCGCACTCCGCGGCGGATCGAGGTCTACGACAACTCCCACATCATGGGCACGAATGCAGTTGGCGCCATGATTGTCGCCGGGCCGGAAGGCTTCGTAAAAAACCAATACAGAAAGTTCAACATAAGATCGGCGGAGATTACGCCAGGCGATGACTTCGGGATGATGCGCGAGGTGCTGACAAGACGCTTCAAGCGCCTTCTCAAAGAGCATGGCTTGCCTGCCGCGGAGACGACGCTGAGTGACGAAGAGGCAGCACCCCAACATGGCAATGCTTCCGCTAACGTTGAGCTGGTACCTGCCCCTAATGGGGAGCCGGTAGAGGATGAAACCGCCGATGACGCCGAGGGGCAGGGCGGCGAGGTTTCCGCTTGGCCGGATCTCATTTTCATCGACGGCGGCGCCGGCCAGCTCTCTGCCGCGGAGGAAGTTTTGACTGGCCTCGGCCTTCACGGAATGCCAGTCGCCGCTATCGCCAAAGGGCCGGACCGCAACGCCGGCCGCGAGCGTTTCTTCCTCCGTGGTAAGCCTCCTTTCAACCTCCCCCCCAATGACCCGGTGCTTTATTTTGTGCAGCGGCTTCGCGACGAAGCGCACCGCTTCGCGATTGGCTCGCATAGGGTCAAGCGCAAGAAATCCATGAGCGAGAATGCGCTCGATGAAATTCCGGGCATCGGTCCTTCACGGAAGGGCGCGCTTTTGAGGCATTTCGGTTCGGCGAAGTCGGTAAGCCGCGCCGGCTTGCAGGACCTCCAGGCGGTAGCAGGCATAAGCGCTGCCATGGCGCGGCAAATCTACGATTATTTTCACGACCGGAAGTGAGCCGAACCCGGGGAGTTTTCCGGAGTACCGGTCATTGCGCGTATGCCATAGGCAGGAAAGGAGAGAAAAAACTAGACTGCGTTGGGGTGCGCTACATCATTAGAAAGATGGACGATCTTTCGCCAGCAGGAGCGCAGCCAAAACAAACACGGCTGCAATCAGGAAAACGAACAAAAACCGGGTCACACCGCCATTGCCCGAGGTCTTCATGTTCATGTTCTGTGAAGGCCGCCCATTAGGAAGAGGTCTTCGCAGAAAAATGGCCGACAGGATCGCAACCGCCAATCCGCTCGCAACCGAAATAAGAAAGTCGCGCATTCACAGCACCGGCACCCTTCAGGCACGCTCCATGTACCAACGGATCTTAACGTAATCCAGTCCGTCACGCCGCAATCGTAGCACTTTCATTCTGCTCAGTCTTTTGCTGCCCCGAGGCCATGGCTTTGTTTGAGTATGTGCTGTTGCAACTGGGCTTGACAGCTGTGGGACAGGGGGCCAGACGCATTTATCCGTGAGCGGACATCAAAAAAGAACGCTTGGCTGATAACCGCTTTCACTGTCTCGGGCTGGAAGGGCTTTGCGATCAGGAAGGTTGGCTCAGGTTTTGTGCCGGTCAAAAGCATCTCCGGATGCCCTGTTATGAAAATGACGGGCGCTTCGAAGCCGCTCAACATCTCGTTGACCGCCTCTACTCCAGAGGTACCATCCGCCAAGCGGATATCGGAAAGAATAAGCTGTGGTTCATGGCGCTTTGCAAGCGCGAGTGCCTCTTTGTGCGTCCTTGCCACGCCGATGACGCGATGGCCCAACTCCGAAACAATGGCTTGCAGCTGCAGGGCGACAAGCGGCTCATCCTCAATGATGAGAATGTCCGCAGGATCAATCTGGTTTGCTATTTCATCATCGGCTGCGGCAATGAGAGCTGCAACCTCGCCAACATCGATTTCCAGAACTTCTGCAATCGCCTCGACATCGAAATCTTCAAGCGACAAAAGCAGGAATGCCTGCCGGGGTCTGGGCGTCAGGGTCTGTAAACCACGTAAAGCCTCAGGCCGTTCCGCGTTGAAATCCGGAAATCCATTTATATCCACGGAATTCCAAATCTTCAAGAAAAGGCGATAGAGAGCAGTTTTCGGGGGAAGCGCGGTTGGAAACATGGCGGGATTTTCGATGAACGCCTCGAGAAGGGCGACCACATAAGCGTCTCCGCTTTTTTGCGATCCCGAAAGAGCACGGGCAAACCGGCGTAGAGACGGAAGATACGGCACGATTACTTGAGAGATTGACATGATTTTACCCCATCTTTGGTGCCGGTTTCCCTGACCGGCGGCGCGAATGCCAAGCCTACGTACCAAGAAAAAAAATTTACTGATGTTGTTCCTTTTCGCCGGCGGCTTTTTTGTCTAGCGTTTCTGGCCAGCTCAGGCGCGCAGCGGAAAAGGCTTTTGAACCTTTCTTCACGACAAAGGAACCGGGACGCGGTTCCGGTCTTGGCTTAGCGCAAGTGTACGGCTTTGCAAGACAGCCGGGCGGAGGTGTGCGCATCCAAACGGAGCTTGGCCGTGGAACATCGGTCAAGGTCTACGTCCCGAAAGCGCCATCCGGCAGCCTGTTAACTCAAGAACGCCATGAGGATGTGTCTGCTCTTGCAGTTGCAGGACGGCCGCGCATCCTTCTGATGGATGACGACAATAACGTTCGGGAGGGGTGGATGTGCCCGCCGAGGCACCTGGGCCACAACTCTTCTTGAAGAAGCAGGATATATTGTCTCGGAAGCAGGCAGCGGCGGCTCGGCGATTCAGCAACCCAAAAAAATCCGCAGTCATTCGCCGCTGCCGTTATCGATTTCGCGATGCCCGGCATGAACGGCAGTGAACTTGCCCGGTACCTTTCCACAGTCAGTCCAGGGCTTCCCATCATATTTCTCACAGGATATGCTGACCGCGAGGTCCTTGCTTCTAGCGGCCTGCCCGTGCTTACCAAGCCCTTTCGGCCCCAGGACCTCGCGAATGCGCTTGGTGCTGTCGTAGGCAAGCGCTAGGCTTGCCCTCCATGAGATTTGACTTCTTGTGCCCGTGCTCGCCGTTTTTTGATATTCCGGGTTGAACAAAACAGGGACCGGCTAATTTTTCTAGCGCCCATGCGCGCCGTTTGCAGGGAATTGCTGCGCTGGTTTCAAACTTGTACAGGGAATGGAATGGAGTTTTTTCAATGGCGCGAAGTCATCGCGATGCTTTTCGCGAACGCCCTTTTATTGATGCTGGGAAGCTCTGCCAATGCGCAGCCCTATTCGACTGAAGAAATGCTGTCGGACTGCCATTCGATCGAGACCTCAGCTAAAAAATCGTCTAGTGCGAAAGAGGTCGAGCTCGACAATACATTTCAGACTGGAAGCTGTTGGGGCGCATTCCTTAGTCTCCAGCAATTGATAACATTGAAGAAGGGCGGCGCAAGCAATCCTATGTTCGATGTTTGCGCACCGGAAGAAGCGACGCTTGTTCAAATCATTCAAGTTTTTGATGCTTATGCTGAAGGTCATCCCAAAGAGCAGAAGGAGCCATTCACCATTGTGGCGCTAAATGCCCTGCACAGCGCGTTTCCCTGCACGGAGCAGAAAGGAAAGCGGAAACGGCCGGGAAGGTAGCGCTCTGGATCTAAGCGTGGGCTTCCCCGCGCAGCCGTTACCTCTTCTTTTGCGGCTTGCAGATGGTTGCTTCTTCACAGGTGCAGCGGCCTGGACGGTAGCAAGGCAAGGCCGTGGCTGGGCACTGCCAGCGCTTTCCGCCGTCCTCACTGCATTGGCCACCGCAATCACCGACACCTGACTCGCAGTAGGGTTCCTGGATGAGGAGCATCAGGGGCGTCTTGGATCGGCTGATTTTCGGCAAAGTGGTCGCCGCCCACGTCAAGGACGACAGTTCCTGGGAATGAGCGAGGCTTACGCTGACTGTTGCGGCGAGAACAATCGTCATGGTACGTAACACGGTTACCTCCGCGTCTTTTCGCACCCGGATCCTGCCTAGTCTTAGCACTTCGAACTCTCACGCGCCAGCATATGCACCAGTGCCGAAGCTCGGTCCGGCTCTTAAGCTCTTCCGTTCTGCTTTTGCAACTCAGAAGCCGTAAAGCCGCACCGGATTATCGACGAGGATCTTGTGACGTACTGCGGCATCCGGCGTCCATTCGGCGAGGAGATTGAAGACGCGCCCGTCATCCACCGAAATCGGAGGCGCAATATCAGTGGCCTTGCGTCCGGGGATGGTGGCGGGATCGGGGTGGGGCCAGTCGGTACCCCATATGATCCGATCCGGGTTTGCTTGTATCAGAGCGCGAGCGAGCGGGGCCGTATCCGCGTAATCGGGCGGGTTGCTCGATGCGCGGTAAGCTCCCGAAATCTTCACATAAGCCTTGCCGGCCTTGACGAGAGCGAGAACTGCGCCGAAGCCGGGTTGGTCCACACCAAGCGCCGCTTTGGCACCCGCGAAGTGATCGAAAACAACCGGCACGGGCACTTGGGAAAAACGCTCGTGTAGCGCAGCCACAAGGGTGAGGCGGGCATAAATTTGCAAGTGCCAGGGTGTGCCAGCGATTCTGGCGACGGCGGCATTCAGCAGCGCAGCCGCCGCACCGGGGTCCGTGACGCCACCCTGTTCAAGATTAACCCTGATACCGCGCATCCCGGCCTTGAACATGGCATCGAGATCACCCGCGCTTGTGGATGGGCCGATAACGGCGACGCCACGCGCCCGCTGCGAGCCGAGCTTTTTCATGCCATCGAGACTGGCCGAATTATCGGTGCCATAGACGCTCGGTGTAACGATAACCACGCGATCGAGATGGAGCGCATTTTGCAATGCAAGCAGATCATCGGCCGTTGCCATGGGCGGCGTATACACACGGCCGCTCCAGAATGGAAACTGTGCCGGGTCCGGGAATACATGGACATGGCAGTCGCAGGCGCCCCTGGGGACATCGAAGTTGACGGGTGTGCGAACTGTGGCGGCAGCAGCGGCATAGGCGGAATTTCCGCCGCCCCTAACTACGGTCAGCGCCCCCGTCAACGCCAGAAAAGTTCTACGAGACAGCATTTGGCTCCTCCCAATTTTTTTCTTAAGCTTAGGAAAGCATTGAAGCCTAAACGGGGCGGCGGCGCTACAAAGAATGTCCGCAATCTTGTGCATGGCGCGCCGAGCATGATGCGGACTTAGGCTGGCACCGCGATTTGTATTCAAGTCTGGGCTAATGAGCGGAGAGCAGTTCGCTCAGCCTGCGCAACTCGCAGCTATTGCGGACTGCCGCGAAGACGGCCGTCTCGTCGCGCGCAGCACGCTGATCGCAGCTTTCGGGCGTTCCAATGGTAAAGCGGATGATGTCGCTCGAAAGCCCGGAAAGCTTCCACCCAAGCGGCAGAGGAAACGCCTTTTGATCGAGCCTAATTACAATCATCTTGTTTTCCAGCTCCCTATACGCCTCTGTAACCGCTTTCCTAGACTGGAGGTCTCTTACCGAGAGAAGGGTGGTGACGGGAGACAAAAAATCGTAGAACCAGCTCTGTACCCGGGCTTCTCCCACCGGTTCCGCGTCTGTATCCGAGAGGGAAATCAATTTATCAGTCAAGGTGATCAAGTACAAATCAACGTTGTCTGGCTTGATCGACTTCAATTTATTATAAAGCTGCAACGCCGTTGCAGTCCCTGAACTATCCGCATAACCACCGTCGACAAAGGTCAGCCGCCTTCCCTTGCCAAGACTGAGTATCCAGGGTGGCATGATCACGGGAAATCTCGCGCTCACAACGGCAGCCTCCATCAGAGAGAGGTCTGCCTGCGGGGCGGCGGCGCTCAGGTCGCGTTTGACTTCGTCCACAGAATAGAGCGTACCGCCCCCGAACTGGGCCAGGGGGAATGGCGATACTGCGACACGGTATCCGGTTTCCACCCAAGTCGCATTCAAAAGCAAAGCGGGACTGTAATTTGCTGAATTCGCAGCTGTGAAAATCGCGGGCTGCATAAGCGGATTTTGTCCCCGGGTTCAGGGCATACCTGCTTCCGCGTTTTTCCGTCTGGCCGGCTGCTAGTAAAACTATAGATGAAGCTCTTTTCGAGAATCTGGTCTCGGCCGAGCCATGCGATTCCCTTTTCGTTTGTGCATACTTTGCTGCGTTCAGGTGAGAATATTCCGCGAACCACGTCGGGCAGCAGATAAGCGATCACCGGGCTCATATGGTCGTCTTGCGTTATCGCTTGCAGGCGCTGCGTCAGCGGCCCCTGCTTCATGAAACCGGTGCACCCAGTCGCGCTCCCACTAGGCGCCTCCGCAAGAGCCGCATTGAAAAGGCTTGCGCCGACGCTGCCGCCAGAGACGGCGCTGATTGCGAAGACGTGGCTTGCGAAGGTGGGACAGTGGTCCTGCATGCTTGCCAGGAATGCCGCGGTCGAGGAGGCCGCGTAGATGCCGCCTCCCTGAGCAGCCAGGATAAACACCGGATAGTGGTCTTGCCCCGTATTGCGCGCCTTGAGCCACGCTGAGAAAGCCGACGCGACCACGTCCTCAAGGCTGCCGCGAAGCCGATGTTGGGTCTCGGTGCGAGTGACGGTAGAAAAGAGGGCTTGAGCAGCTATGACCCCCACGATGATAAGAGGGATCAATGCTACGAGGGCTTGCCTAAGCCGGTTCGGCATCCAGTCCATAGAAATCAGGAATGCCGAAGGCAATGTCAGGATAAGCGAGAACGTTCTCGCGAATGCCCAGAACAGAAGCCGCATTAAAACCGCCACTTCGATCAGCACAAGAGCTGTGCTTGTCAATGGCCCGGCCCCGCGTGCGCCCAATAGGGTCACGCCGGAATCGGCAACGGGAACAATGGTAAGAACGACTGCCAATGCATAGCAGAAAAGAAGGAGAGGCCGCTGCCAGCGGCTTTCCTTTAGGTACAGAAGAAACAAGGCAATGAGACCAAGATAGACGGCCACGACAATGGCCATGCTTGAGCTGACTGCGGCGGAAAGGCCGGGCAGGCTGGCGCGCAGCGCGGAAGCCTGCGGCAGGCTAGCGCTTCCGTGGGCGATCAACGTCCGCGCCTCCTGCACATGCAAATGGACTTGCACGAGGCCTAGAAAAAGGCCGAGAAAGGGCAGGCTTGCCACGAAAGCAGTTTTCAGATCGCGCACGCCAATGACGCCGCGGTCGAAATAGATGTCGGCATGGTCGGGATAAATGTCGTCGATCCGGCCGGTCACCACCCTGTGGTTCCAGGCATAGAGAAGTGCGCTGAACAATGAGATCACCGCAAGCCCCGAGAAGCCCCGCGTGAGATCCCGATCCTCGATGATTCCGAGATAAATCTCCTGCATCTGCGGAACTGCGGCGAAGAGATACGCCGATGCAATGCCCATTATAAAGGGGGTGACATAGACCGTGTGGGCGAGGTACCGGAAATAGCGCGGGCTTACATAGCGAAAACGTTCCCCCCTGAAAATAGAACGCAAATTACCCTCCACGCATAAGCGCCTGCCGCATTCGCCTCGAACATGATACGCAAAAGTGGATGCCGGTTTTGCGATAAGATCATGCATAAAAAGGTCTATATCGCGGGCCGGCGCTCTTCCTCAATCAGTTCGCCGGCTAGAAAATCTTTCGATGCACTTCTGATCGCGTTCCTTAGGACTTCGAGGTCTCCCTCCGAATAAGCGAGCAGATAGATGTTTCTGAGGGTCGTCTTCGGATGTTCCTTGAAGAACACAAAGGCTCGTTTCACGAGCAGAGGTGCCACTTCGCTGACCGGATAGCCACCCTGCCCGGTCCCAAAGATGGGCACCAATGCCGAGCTGTAACGCTTCGCGGCAATCGCCCTCAACACGTTATCCATCGACAACTCAATATTTGCGAGCGAGGTGGATAAGCCTGCGCCGATCCTTCCGGCTACGGAAGCAACATGGAAAATCCGCTGCACATTATGGGTATGTTCCAACTCCCCGGCAGCGGTCTGAAGGACCGTCCCAGGCTTGACAAAGTTGCGGCTGCTCATCTCTGCGGCAAGGGCTCTTCCAATGGTGTCTTCCGCAATGGAGCGGCCGTCCTCGTGTTTTCTGGCGCCAAGCGACCGGATCGTCGCCGAGACAGAATGGGCAAAAAAGCGGTCCATCATCATATCGGTGTTCTCGGAATTCACCCAGACCTCGACATCCTTCGTCGCCTTGATGTTTCCGGTCTTGATTCCAATTACGAAGGGAGACTTGCCGTTGCTCGCCGGCAGCTTGTATTCAAAGGTGCGCGACACCTCATCATGAAATTCTGCGCGGAGCGCCCCGCGCTGGGCCATGAACCATTGCCCTGCAATGATGAGCTTCGGGTCTTCGAACTCCCCCGCCGTCAGCCTTTTGAAGAAGTCTTCAATATCGTATTCGACGATTTCAATATCTTCGCCATCGTCTTTGACGCCGCCGCCTTCGGCGCGCTTGTCGATCTTTCTCACTTCGCCATAGAAAAGGTAGATGAGCTCGGTACTTCCACCAGGCGAAGAGAAGAACGTGGAAACCGGCTTCGCTTCAGTAATCTGATAACCAGTCTCTTCTTGCACCTCGCGAATCAGGCATTGCAGAGGAGTTTCTTCGGGGCGCCCATCCTTTGAGGTGCGGACCATGCCCGCGACGGCCTCGACGAGCCACCCGCGGCCGCGTCCCTTTTCCCGGGTGGGGAGACGGAATTGATTGACGGCAATGACTTTGCGCCGCTCGGGATCGTAAAGAAGGGCGGCAACGGCATCGCCCCGCTCGAAAACGAGCAGCCGCCTTTTGGAGCTCATATCATGATTGAACTGTTCGTAGGAGACCGTGTACTCGTCGACCTTGAAGAATGCATCAAGCAGCCGCTTAGGGTCGGAAATCTCTACGCGCCACGGCTTTACATTTTCCGGCATAAGACCCGCCAAACAAAGGATTGTCGAAACTGCACGAGCCAGGACACAGCGTCACCTCGGCCGGAATGTGCCAGTATCTTGGCCGAATCACGGCGGGCTCGATACTGCCGCAATTTTTTAGACCCAGTCACCTAAGCCAGCCAACGCTTCCGCCGGCGATAATGCTTGACCTCGCGGAAGGACTTCCGCCCGGTGGACGACATGCCAAGGTAAAATTCCTTCACGTCCTCGTTGGCCTTGAGCGAGGCCGCGTCCCCGTCCAGCACAACGCGCCCATTTTCCAGTATATAGCCATGACGGGCGTAAGAGAGGGCGATGTTGGTATTCTGCTCGGCGACGAGCACGCTCAGCCCTTGCTCGCGATGCAAGCGTCCCACGATTTCGAAAATCTCCTCCACGAGTTGGGGTGCAAGCCCCATCGAAGGCTCATCTAATAGCATCATTTTCGGACGCGACATCAGCGCACGCCCGATTGCCGTCATCTGTTGTTCGCCGCCGGAAGTGTAGCCCGCCAAGGATTTGCGCCGCTCCTTGAGGCGCGGGAAATAAGAGTAGACGAGATCCAGATCACGGGTGACGGCGCTGCCACCATCGCTGCGGGTGTAGGCGCCTGTAAGCAGGTTTTCCTCAATCGTAAGATGGGCAAAGCAGTGGCGGCCTTCCATCACCTGGATGCAGCCCCGCCGGACCAGCGCATTCGGAGTCAGCGAATGAACGCCTGCCCCATCGAATATAATCGAGCCCTTGGTGACATCCCCCCGCTCGGCTTTCAGCAGATTGGATATGGCTTTGAGCGTTGTGGTCTTGCCCGCTCCGTTGGCGCCAAGGAGAGCGACGAACCCACCGCGTGGAACTTCCAGCGATACACCCTTCAGAACGAGAATGACGTGATCGTAAATCACCTCGATATTATTTACCGACAGGATCGCAGGCGCTGCCTCTGGTGCTTCGACAGAATTTGCAGCCTCGGTCATCAGGCCTTTCCTTGGGAAGGAAGTTTCCCTCACCCTGCTCCTATCCCAAACGGGAGGGGGAGCAGGGTAAGGGCTTCATAATTCACACCCCTCTATTTGCAGTCGCGCGGAGTGATGTTGTTCTCCTTCGCGTATTGCTCACTGTCGGCGAGAATCAGAGGCTGGATCACCGACTGGTCACTCTCGATGAAGCCGGTGATGAGCTTCCACTTTCCAGCCGCCGCGTCCCACTGCTGGATCGCGCCGGTCGCCGGCCCCTCGTGATTGGCGCAGGTGATCTTCACCGCCGGGGCAAACCCCTCGAAGCCAAGCGCTTTCAGGCGCGCGGGCGTAATATCGAGGGCTTCAAAACCGTCGCGGACCATCTCTCCGGTCACTTCCTTGGTCTTGTGCAGCTCCTGCGCCTTCGCGATGGCCTCTGAAGTATACATGGCCGCCACGACTCCGCGATTATAAAGAACCTCGCCAACACGGTCCTTGAAGGACGGGTCGACAGCTTTGCCGGCGGCATAGACATATTTCAGGATGTCCTTGTGAACGGGAAAGCCTGCGCCAGGGGCGTGAAAAGCAGCGCCCAGATAGCCGTTGGCCTCCGGGCCGGCCGGCTTCACGTCCGGTTCAGCGCTCGACCACCAATTGCCGATGTAATGATCCATCGGGAAACGGATGCCCACGGCTTCCTTAATGGACACCTGGTTCATGACGCCGTAGCCCCACAGCAGGACCCAGTTCGGCTGCTCGCGGCGAATCTGCAGCCAGGTCGCCTTTTGCTCATTGCCGGGTAAATCAACGGGGTAGGAGCTGAACTCGAAGCCGTGCTTTTTACTGAGCGCGGTCAAGGTCGGGATCGGCTCTTTTCCATAGGCGTTGTTCAGATAGACAAGCGCGATTTTCTTGCCCTTCAGCTTGTCCATTCCCCCTTCGCGCTGGCCAATGTAGTTGACTATGACGGAGGCCGCCGACCAATAATTGACGGGAAAGTTGAACACCCAGGGAAAAACCCGCCCGTTCGCCGCGGAGGTGCGGCCGAAGGCTGGGGTAAACAAGGGGATTTTGTCCACCGGCGCCTTAGGAATGAGCGCATAGGTGATCCCCGTGGAGAAGGGGCTTACGACTAGCGCGCCTTGCTTGGTCTTTTCATAGCATTCGACCCCGAGCTTATTGTCGTAGCTCGTCTCGCACGGGGCGACCTTGACCTTCACGCCGCCGATGCCGCCATCACGCTCGTTTAGCAGTGTGAAATAATCATTGTAGCCGTCAAAGAGCGGGATACCGCTTGGGGCGTACGGGCCTGTGCGGTATTCCAGCGCGGGAACGATCAGTTCCGCGGCCTGAGCGGCCGGTGCTGCCGCAAGCAGGCCCGCAAACGCGCCTGCCATGAGCTTCTTCGTTAATGCCATGTATTCCTCCCTTGTTAATACGGAAACGGCCAGAGTCTTAGTTTTTCGCGTGCCGTTTGCCAGATTTTTGCGAGCCCCTGCGGCTCGGCGATTAGAAAGAAAACGATCAGGACCCCCATGGTGAGGGTCTCGGTATCTTTTGCCACCCCCGGGAAAATCCCGGCCCAGTCCACAAGTACGACACTTAGGAAAAGAGGAAGCAGAACGAGAAAGCCCGCACCCAGGAATGAGCCGAGAACCGTGCCAAGCCCTCCGATGATGATCATGAAGAGCACCAGGAAAGATTGGTTGATACCGAAACTCGATGAAGGTTCGACACTCGACAACCAAAGTGCAAACATCATTGCTCCGGCTATGCCGATATAGAAGGAAGAGACCGCGAAGGCGGACAGTTTCGCGAATAAAGGACGAATTCCGATCAGCTCCGCAGCGATGTCCATATCGCGGATTGCCATCCAGGCCCGTCCGGTGTTCGTTCTGCTGAGGTTCTTCGCGACAAGGGCAAAGACGGCGACGATAGTGAGCGCGAATACATATTGCGCCGTGCCGGACACCGCGCCGCCGGTAACGGGGAATCCCAGGATTGAGCGGGAAGGCATTTGGATCTGCCCGGAAGCGTTATAGTTCGAGAACCAAGGTACCCGCGTTACGAGCCAGACGATGAAGAATTGCGCCGCCAATGTCGCCACCGCGAGATAAAACCCCTTGATACGTAAAGACGGAATGCCAAAAGCAAGCCCAATGACCGCTGTGCAGATGCCTGCAGCGAGAAACACGAAAATGAGATTCAGATCAGGGAACGCGGTGGTGATCTTATATGCCGAGTAGGCTCCAGCCGCAAGAAAGCCGCCCGTGCCGAGAGAGAGCTGCCCGCAATAGCCGGTCAGGATGTTAAGGCCCATGGCAGCCATCGCATAGGCAAAGAAGGGGATCGCAACCGCACTAAGCCAAAAATCGGTCAAGAAAAACGGCGCCACAAGATAAGCAACGGCAAGAATCGCCAATATCAAGATACGGTCTTCCCGCACCGGAAAGATCGCCATGTCGCCTGCATAACCGGTTTTGAGTTGCCCTGCTTCGCGGAAGTACATTGCAATCCTTCAAATCCGTTCGATGATCTTTTCGCCAAAAAGGCCTTGCGGCCGCACCAGGAGAAAGAGAAGGGCGAGCACATAGGCGAACCAGTTCTCGATGGCGCCCCCAATGATCGGGCCCGCATAGATCTCGGCGAGCTTCTCTCCCACCCCGATAATGAGCCCGCCTACGATCGCGCCGGGCACGCTTGTAAAGCCTCCTAGGATCAGCACGGGCAAAGCCTTCAGCGCGATCAAGGACAACGAGAACTGAACACCCGACTTCGCGCCCCACATGATACCCGCGACAAGGGCGACGATTCCCGCGACAGCCCAAACGATCACCCAGATGGTTGAAAGGGAAATACCGACAGACAGCGCCGCCTGATGGTCGTCAGCGACCGCGCGTAATGCCCGCCCCGTTCTCGTACGCTGGAAGAACAACGCGAGCACCGTAACCAGAACCGCTGCCGTTGCCGCAGCGGCGATCTCGATGCGCTCGATATAAATATTGAAGTTGTCCAGAAGCCAGTTGCTCGCGCCTTCCGGCAGGCCGATGTTGAGGACCTTCACATCCGGCCCCCAAAGGAGATCCCCGAGGCCCTCCAGAATATAGGCAAGTCCCAGAGTGGCCATGAACAGCACGATAGGCTGCTGGTTGACGAGCTTGCGCAGGATTGCCCATTCCACGAGGAAGGCGAGCACGATCATGACAAGGACAGTAAGGGGGATCGCGGCCCATACCGGCACATGATATTCGTTCATAAGGCCTGTGAGGGTGAGCGCCGCGAAAAGCGCCATAACCCCTTGGGCGAAGTTGAACACACCGCTGGCCTTATAGATCAGCACAAAGCCGAGCGCGACGAGGGAGTACATCACGCCGGTCAGCAGTCCGCTGATGACGGTCTCCGCGAAGAAGGTCATGGAGAGGCACCATTATTGTGCGGGACGCCAAGATAGGCATCGATGACATATTGATTTGCCTGCACCTCCGCGGGAGCCCCGTCCGCAATCTTGCGGCCATAATCCAGCACGGCGATGCGATCGGACAGATCCATGACCACGCCCATATCATGCTCGATCAGCGCGATGGTCGTGCCGAACTGATCGTTCACATCCAGAATGAAGCGCGACATATCTTCTTTCTCTTCGACGTTCATGCCTGCCATTGGCTCGTCGAGCAGGAGAAGCTCCGGCTCCATGGCGAGTGCCCGGCCAAGTTCGACCCGCTTCTGGAGGCCATAAGGGAGTTTGCCCACGGGCATCTTGCGGATGTGTTCGATATGCAGAAAGTCGATAATGTCCTCGACGGCCTTGCGATGCCGGATCTCCTCACTCTGTGCGGGGCCCCAATAAACAGCGTGCCAGAGCAACCCCCGGCGCATTTTCAGAATGCGTCCCGCCATGAGATTGTCGAGGGTGCTCATCCCCTTGAAGAGAGCGACATTCTGGAAGGTGCGCGCAATCCCCTGCGCTGCCGCCTCATGCGGGCGCATGCGCCGGCGTTTTTTGCCCTTAAACGTGATCGACCCAGATTGAGGGTGGTAGAAACCATTGATGACGTTGAGCATCGAGGTTTTGCCAGCGCCATTCGGGCCGATAATGGCGCGGATTTCTCCTTTGCGGATATCGAAGCTGACGGAGTTGAGAGCTCGGACCCCGCCAAAGTTTAACGAGATGGCCTCAAGCGAAAGGATGATTTCGCCGGACCCGCGCCTAGCCGCCGGCGACTCTTCACGAGGTTCGCCTTTTGACAGCTCTGGAGCCGCAACAATGCTCATTCCGCTGCCTCCAAATGCGGGGCCAATCGCGAAGAAGACGGCATCTTTTGTCCGGCCGCTGAGTAGGCCGGTAGATCAACGATGCGGACTGTGGCTTCGATGAACCCCTTGCGCCCGTCTTCAAATGTAACCGGCGTGGCGATGTGCTTTTCAGAAGAGCCATCGTAAAGTGCGGCGAGCAGCGCAGCATAGCGCTCGGCAATGAAGCTTCGCCTCACCTTCTGGGTCCGCGTCAGCTCGCCGTCGTCGGGATCCAGTTCCTTATGAAGAATGAGAAACCGCCTGATTTGCGCTCCTGCAAGTGCGGGCTCCTTTGCGAGGCCGCGGTTGACCTCATCAACATGAGCGCGGACCATGTCGTAAACGCGGGGGTGAGCGGCGAGCTCCTGGTAGCTCGCATAGACGGTGTTGTTGCGTTCTGCCCAGTTACCGACGGATAAGAGATCGATATTGATGAGGGCCGCTGCGAAGTCGCGGCCGTCGCCAAACACCACCGCTTCCTTGATATTCGGGTAAAATTTGAGCTTGTTCTCGACGTATTTCGGCGGAAGCATCGAACCATCGTTCAGGCGGCTGACGTCCTTTGCGCGGTCGATGATTTTCAGCGTCCCATTTGCTGCTAAAATGCCGGCATCGCCGGTTTTCACCCAGCCGTCCGAGGTCTTCGTTCTCTCGGTCGCCTCGGCATCCTTGAAGTAACGTTGGAATACTCCAGGTCCGCGATACTCGACTTCTCCCGAAGGCGCGACACGCACCTCAACGCCTGGGGCGGGTTTTCCGACCGTCTCCGCGTCGACGTCGCCATCAGCCTGCAGGGTGACATAGACGCTGGCCTCGGTCTGACCGTAGAACTGCTTCAGATTGAGCCCCAGCGAACGGTAGAAACGGAAAATCTCAGGCCCTATCGCCTCGCCGGCCGTGTAGGCGACCCGCGTGCGCGTAAGACCCAAGCGATTTTTGATAGGACCGTAGACAAGCAAAGCGCCCAGGCCATAAATCGCGCGGGTGAAAGGAGTGACTGGCGCGCCATTCAAAATGCGCTCGCCGGCGCGCTTTGCGACCCCCATGAATGCTTTGAACATTGTGCGCTTGGCCCAGCCTGCGTCCTCCATCCGCACCATGATGGCCGTAAGAAGGTTCTCGTAAACCCTAGGCGGCGCGAAGAAGTAGCTCGGCCCGATTTCCCGGCGGTCTTCCAGCACCGTTTGCGGACTTTCGGGACATGAGACGCAAAATCCGGCCGCGAGCGCTTGTCCATAGCTAAAAATATGATCACCGACCCAGGCCATGGGCAGATAAGCGATGATTTCGTCGCGTTCGGATATTTTGTCGAATGCGTTCGCGTGGCGCGCCGTGATGAGCACGTTGCTATGGCTCAGTACCACGCCCTTTGGCTGCCCCGTCGTGCCGGATGTGTAGAGGATGACACTCGGATCGTCGCCCGCGCCCATCGAAACATCGACGAGCCAAGCGTCCCGTAGCTTAGGATCGCGCTGCAGAGCCTTTTGGCCGTGCGCGGCCACGCTTTCATGGCTGCGAATGCGGCCGGGGTCATAATCCCTCAGGCCTCTCTGTTCGTCGTATATAATGTTGCTTAAAAGCGGCGTCGAAGAAGCGATGGAAAGAACCTTGTCCACCTGCTCCTGGTTCTGCACAACCGCGAGAGTTGCCTCGGAATGAGCCAGCACATAGGCAAGCTCTTCCGCTACCGCATCCTGATACATTGGCACCGGAATCGCGCCAAGGCTCTGCGCCGCCATCATCGACCAATAAAGCCGTGGCCTATTATCGCCGATGATGGCGACGGTTCCGCCGCGCCGCACGCCGTGCGCGCTCAGCCCAATGGCAAATGCGCGCACCTCTTCCAAGGCCTGTTCCCATGTCCAGCTCTGCCAGATACCAAGATCCTTGAGGCGAATAGCGGGCCGCTTCGCGAAAGCACGCGCATTATGAAGCAGCACTTTCGGTAAAGTATCGTCCATTATTTCCGGCGAAACCGCTCAAAGCATGATCGACACTAGCAATTACGTGCCATTTTCTCTCTTAGCCGAACTGCTAATGTAGTCGCTTCAGCCAAAGTTCGTCGCCGGGAGAGCCCAAACCCGGTTAAAAGACCCGGCCAAACCGTAGCGCCCGAGGCAGGAAGAGCCAACTGATCCGAAGCTTTGCAGCAATCAAATCGATTGAACCCTTTTGGGGCTGGCGTGTTCCATTCTCCAGCTAACGCAAAGGAGTTAGAGACGATGGACAAAGATCGCGTCAAAGGTTCCGCCGAGCAAGCCAAAGGTTCCATCAAGGAAGCCGCAGGCAAAGTAACCGGCGACACGAAGCTGCAGGGCGAAGGCAAAGCCGATAAGGCGGCTGGAAAGGCTCGAAATACCGCTGGCAGCATCAAAGACGCTATGAAGGGCAAGTAAGATCGATCTCTCCTGTACCCCCGGCTAGTTTGCCGGGGGTTTTTTTGTGTTTAGCAGTGCATCTCCCTCTCCCTTAGGCAGAGGCTCAAAACGAAATGCGTGAAGCGCGATAATTTCATTACCTGCGCAATGGCCGCGGTACCACGCCGGAAGGCGCAATTCTCCGCGTGCTGGCCGGGCTTTCCTGTCGCAGATCCGGTCACTTGGTCTGACGTTGAAAAAGGCTATCCTGCTAGATGCGTTTTCAATCGGCATACCGAGTCAAAAGGAATGGCACTGATCATAGATTTCCAAGACTCAGCTCTACCTGAGGAGCGTGTGCGGAGCGAACTGAACCTCCAGCCTCATCCGGAGGGCGGCCACTATCGCGAAACCTGGCGGGAGAAGCCGCCGGGCGGAGGCAGGGGCGCCGCAAGCGCGATCCTTTTTCTTCTCGCAGCCGGGGAGCGTTCTCACTGGCATCGGATCGATGCCTCAGAAATCTGGATTTGGCAGGCGGGAGCCCCTCTGGTGCTGAATCTTTGCCATCCTGATGGGAGACGGCAAGGAATTTTGCTTGGTCCCGCATATGGACGGGGAGAGACCTTCCAGGGGATCGTTCTGCCGTTTGCCTGGCAGGAGGCAGTTACGGCCGGGGCGTGGACGCTGGTAAGCTGTATTGTTGCGCCCGCCTTTCAGTTCGAAGGCTTTGAGCTTGCACCCCAAGGCTGGGAACCCCCTCAGTCTTAAGAATGTCTATTCCGGGGGCTCAGGGCCGCCTTCAGCATTGGCACCAGGCGTCCTGCAATTCAAAGGCTGAGTGAAAGGAACGTCGAAAATGAAGGCAGGCATTATTGGAACCGGGGCAGTTGGGGCAGCTTGCGCGCTGGCGATGGTCCTTCGGGGAAGTGCTCGTGAACTGGTACTCGTGAATAAAACAAGGAAGAAGGCCGAGGCTGTCGCCACCGACATTCGCTATGGTGCTGCTCTGGCCCCGATCGTAGACATCTATGCGGGAGACTATAAGGATCTCGCGGGCGCCGGTCTCGTGATGGTTACGGCCGGCGTCAACGAAAAGACCGGTGGCGCCACTGACCGCAGCGACCCCTCCGGCCGCCTCAAGCTTTTCAGCGTCAATGCTGACATTTACAAGGACATCATCCCGAAAGTAGTTGAGGCAGCGCCCGGGGCGCTCATCCTTGTCGTCACCGATCCGCCAGACCCTCTCGCCGGCATTGCCCGCCAACTGGCCAAACATGATCGCGTGCTAAGTACCGGCACGTATCTCGACAGCTTGAGGTTTCAGACACATCTGGCGAAGCATTTCGGAGTGGCACCGTCCTCGGTTGAGGCACAGGTCCTCGGTGAGCATGGCACGTCAGAGGTTTTCGTATGGTCAAAGGCCCGCGTTGCCGGTGTGCCTGTTGCACATGAGCTGTCGCGCCGCGGGCTGGATCCATCCGAATTTAGAAAGCAAGTCGAAGGCGAAGTGCGCTACGCCAACATCACAATCATCGAAGGCAATGATGCAAGCCAATACGGGATTGGCATCGTGTCGGCTCGAATTGCCGAAGCCGTGCTCCGCGATGAGCGCATCGCTGTTCCTATCGGCAGCTATCATCAGCGCTATGGCGTCATTTTCTCGCTTCCAAGCGTAGTCGGGCGCAATGGGGTTGCTGCGGTTTTTGAACCCGATCTTGAAGCGGATGAGCTGCACGCGCTGGAGGCCAGTGCGGAAGCTATCAGGAAGGTGGAGGCCAGCTACGCCACGGCTAAGAGCAGGCCTCCGCAGGGCTGAAAGTCCCCGACGGAGGGTAGGGTAGGACTTTCCGTAGGGGTTTAACTTCCTAGGGTGTGCACGGCAGCGAACGTCGCTTTGCAAGCAGCAAAGCGAGCGGGACCGTGAACAGGGCCATCGAAGCCACGGCAAATAGGGTTACTGCCAAATCGATCCTGTCTGCGACCATCCCGAAGAGCAGCGGAGCGATCGCTCCCGCACCAAGCGAGGCGGTGTAGAATACGGCGTAAGCGTGGGCCCGGTGCGACTCAGGCGCAAGTTCCGCAACCGTCCCGTAAAGGACGGATGACGTTCCATTGAGTGCGATCCCCAATGGAATGAGCAGCAAGAACACAGCGTCGAGCGGCAGGATGAGGAAGCTCGCGATGCAAGCTGCGGTGAGGACCTCCGTCACAACCACTGTTCGGGTGGCTCCGAGGCGTTCGGCGAGCATCCCGCACGCGAATTTTCCTGCGGCTCCCCCGGCGAAAATCAACGAAAGAGCGGTCCCGATCATAGCCGGGGCAGCCCCTTTTTGGGACAGCAGCAGAGGCATGAATGTCAGGAACGCGGTTCTTGTTGCATTATCGAGGATGCCTATCGCAGTCAGGCTCCGAAATCCCGGGCGGAGCGCGACATCACCCGCCAGAGCCGCAGTGTTGGAGGGACCCGCTTCCGGTTTTGGCATCTCCTCTGCCGGTATCAGCCAGAAAAGCGCAAAACCAAGGAAGATGCCGGCGACCGCCAGCGGCCAAAGAGCGGTCCGCCAGCCGAACAGTGCGATCAGCAATGCTGCTGCGGAAGGCAAAAGAACCTTTCCGGCGTCACCAGCGAAGTTGTAGACGGCCAGGGCGTTTCGAGAATTGCGGAATGCGCGCGCAACCACGGTCGACGCTAAAGGATGCTGCACCCCCGCTCCCAAACCTCCGAGAAGCAGCAGGACAAAGAGAGCTGCGGCGGAATATGCGAAACCGTAAAGCAGCACAGCCGACCCGATAAGAACTGTGCCGGCCGCTAGAATTACCCGCTCTCCGAAGCGTTCCGAGAAGCGCGCAGCGGGAATTTGGGACAGGGACAGGGTGCCGGAGAAGGCCGTCTTCATAATTCCGACAAGGGTGAAGCTAAGGCCGAATTCACGCTGCCAGATCGGAAATAGGAGATACAGCAGATCCGTATAACCGTCGTGCAGCACGTGAGCGAGGCAAGCTGACCCGAGCGCACGAAGTTCCTGGCGGCTCCAGGAGCGATCGATACCCGAGATTCGGGCGAGCGCGCCAGTGATGAGCGTCCAGAAAGAGCCAAGCGAGATAGCGCCGCGCGGCACGGCACTCACTGGAACTGGAGCCGGTGCCCCCTGTGCTGGGATGGTCCTCTTCTTTGAAACATCATATTTCATCCAAGCATCCAGTGATCGTTCCGCGATAGACCAGAATGAAAGAGGGGCGAGAATACAACCTGGGCGGCAAATTACTCACAGCTTTGTTGTAGGCGCCTCCGGCTCAGTTGGGCCGGCAAAAGCTTCCTATGTTCAATTACGCGCCATCGATCCGTGCGGCAAGGAAAGCAAAAGGGGAAACGATGTCCGCGAAGCTCGGGCACCGCTTAGGGCGCCACCTGCTAATTTTTCTTATTATTCCGGCAAGCTTTCTCTACCTCCAACCCTCCAATGCCGGGGATGTTGACGACCATTCATATTTGCCGCCCTGGATGATTCAAGATGGGAATACCGCCACCAAATCTGGTGAAGCGGCCGGAAACCAATTGCAGCCTGCGAAAGTAGAAATAGCGGTTGCCAAAGCTAGCAAGCCGAACCCGATAGACCCGGCCGGAACGGCAAAGAGGGTCGGAACCCGGGTGGTGAGCTATATAAGCGGTCTCTTCACAAGGACTGCCCGCTTGGCGATCGGCAATTGATAAAGAGGTAAGCCAGCGGCCGTGGAGACACTCCCGCGGAGGCCTTTTCGCCGCATAAGGACCTATGCCGGACGTTGCATGCGGAACAGTTGTTCTGGTCCAATCGTGAAATAGTCACTTGGGCCACCGCCACGCAGGATTGGCCTGGCGGTTGCGGTATTGTAAATCCCATTCTGAAGAAGAAAGTCCGCAATGTGGACCATGACCACTTCGCCGAGTACGAGCCAGCTTGGCACCTTCTGATGGGCCGCAGTTTCAAGCTGGACAATCTGAGTGCACTTACACTCGAATGCGACCGGGCTCTCGGCCACGCGAGGCGCTAAAACCAGCCTAGAATTCAAGGCCGTCAGTGACGCAAACGTAAATTCGCTCGCTTCAGGGGGAAGCGAGGCCGAGGTCTAATTCATAGCCTCTGCAATGGGTTGAGTAACGAGGTTCCAGACGAACTCCCCTGTCTCCTCAACATTACGCACCGTATCTTTGTAGCCGATGCTGGAGAACCCGATAATGGGCGGCTTATAGTTGAAGGCGTTGAAAAAGCTATAAGGGGCGAGATTCAATCCGCCACTATTGCCGCGGGTCGAAATCCAACCGATAGGGCGCGGCGCTACAATCATGTTGAAGGGATCGTGAGCAAGCCGGTGTCCGAGCCGTGGCTCGTAACTGTGAAATGAAGTCGCCATGAAAGTTCGAAGTGCCCCTTAGAATAGGTTCGGCCGAATATCGTTTGCATAGCCGAGCCATGCAATGTTGATGGCATTTGTTTAAGGGGCGCAGCGGCATAAGCCTGTGCGGCAGCGGGCGCGAGATCGCTTCTTACCGGCTGAGGCCTGCAATCTTGGCACTGGGCTGAACAAGGCGCAGCCGCTCTTTCAGCCGCTGCACATGGCGATAAGCATCGTCGATGCGTGCAATAGTCAAGCGGTCAGATTTCAACGCTTTCTGAACTGCCTCGAACATCCGTGCGGGAAGATCCGGCGACAGGGCGGACGCGTCACGGATCAATATCATGTCTGCCCCGGCCTGAATCGATCGCAGGATTGCTTCCTCGAAGCGAAGGGGAGCGCCGCCGGAGCCCATGTCCAGATCAAAAATCATGGCGCCGTCGAAGCCGAAGCTGCGGTGCTCCTTCTTTCGGAGTTTTCCATGAAGGGCTGCCTCCTGCAGAAGCAATGGCTCGACCGCCTTCACATGGATAACGATCGCGTCGCTTGTCTCTGCCCGGACAATATTGTGCAGGATTGCTGCGCTGGCACTTTCGTTGACTGAGGAGGTGCGCAACCCTGCCCGGAAGGGGACGTGCCGCAACGCCGTCAGTATGCCTGCATCATGGTGACCAAAATTGAAGGCTCTGGCGAAATCCGCAATGCGGGATGGGGCAATCCCGAAACAAGTGCCTGAGAGGTTGACCCCTTCCTCGCGGCAAGCGTCCTCGCTTGGGCCAAGGTTGAGGTTTACGCCAAGGGTAGCGAGCCCTGCTGCCATTTCACGGTAAAGCAGCTGCGCTTCAGAAGGACTGCTGCCGCTTCCTACCGCGCTTGCAGACGCATAAAAAACAAAGCCCTTATCCTCGGGTAATGCCGTTTCCAGCCCCCCGGGTTGATCGATCGCGATGATCGGGGGAGTATCTCCGCTGGTCAAAGAAACCGAAGTGAGTAGCTGGCGTAGTTGGTTCCCGTTTACGATGTTCGAATTCTGGACGATGAGGCCAGATATCCTCCCACTGCGCAAAGCATTTTCGACCGCGCGAACGCCCGCATCGCGCGGCTGCTTGCCGCTAAAGCCAATGAGCAGGAGTTGGCCCACAATCTTGTGGAGGCGTTCGGACTGGTTCTGGGCTGGTGCCGTCTTGGGCGGAATTGCCGCCAAATTGAGAAGCGGAAAAAGCGGCTTTGCCGCCTGGGCATTGCGCTCTTGCTCGCTCAAACCGCGGCTCGCGTTTTTTTTCGCGGGCACCCGCGAGGTAGCATTTAGCGCTGCACTTGTTTTAGCCTTCTCAGAGTGCTGTTGACGCGATTTCTCCTTATCGCCGAGTGTCCTGCGCACAAAGGGCACGCACTCTGCAGGTGCGTTTTGGATGCTGAAATGTTTGCAAGTTCTTGAATTGGCCTCGAAATCACCGGACGGGAATGCGCCCTGTGATTGCCATTCGCGGCCATCGTCTTCTACGCGCACGAGAAAAGAGTGCGAGCCGGGGGCTGGGTTCTCGACCGCAAAAGACGCGCTCGATATGGCTGCGCATAAAATAGCGATAAGAGGGACTCGCACCACACACCCCAAGCACGCGATTACGAGAAACTTATATATTATTACACGGGCTGGGTTGATTTAGCATAAATTTATGGCTCCTGGCTTAATTCTTTCGCCGAAGCTTTCCGGCTGTGGCCTACCGGCAACCGATAGTTACACAAAGACAACAAGGCACCGGCGCCCTCTTCGGTGCTGTGAAACATCCTATCCCGCCTTTAATCCCGTGGCTGTGGCACCACCCGCACATAGGGCTTCAGGGTTTTCCAGCCTGCCGGAAATTTTTGCTTCGCCTCCTCGTCGCTGACGCCGCCGGCAATGATGACGTCTTGCCCCTGCTTCCAGTCGGCCGGGGTCGCGACCCTGTGCCGGTCAGTGAGCTGGAGTGAGTCCACGACGCGCAAAATCTCTGCGAAATTGCGGCCGGTAGCCATGGGATAAGTAAGGATCAGGCGGACCTTCTTGTTCGGGTCAACGACGAAGACGCTCCGCACAGTCTGGTTGGTGGCAGCAGTGCGTCCCTGTGAGGTATTTCCGGCGTCGGACGGAAGCATGCCATAGAGCTTGGCCACTTTGAGTTCGCCGTCGCCGATAAGCGGATAATTCACTGCATGCCCGGTAACATCCTGAATGTCTTGAGCCCATTTCGCGTGGTCTGTAATCGGATCGACGCTCAGGCCCAGAATCTTGACGTTTCGCCTGTCAAACTCACTTTTGAGCCCAGCCATTGCGCCGAGCTCCGTGGTGCATACCGGGGTGAAGTCCTTTGGGTGCGAGAAAAGGACGCCCCAGGAATTGCCAAGCCACTCATGAAAATGGATGCGTCCTGCCGTGGTTTCGGCCTCGAAGTCCGGCGCCGTATCGCCTAGCTGCAATGCCATGCCATCTCCATCCGCTCAAAGCCAGCTCTGTCCCACATTAGAATATTATTCTCAAACTATTCAACCTAGGTCAGTTCAATAGCGATATTGAACCAATATTGCCGATATTTTAGGAATATTATTCATTCGATAGGGAATCTACAGGTAAAACAGCCCCTTTCACATGTGATTTCTTTCTGATGCGCCACTTTGTCTCTGGCCACCGCTAGCGTTCATAGGGTCGCTCGTCCGCAATAACCTTCCCATCGTTCGGGAGCGAATTGGGGGCGGCGAATTCAACAGAACCCTTGAGCTTCGTAACCGCTAAGAGCGTCTCAGCGACTTTCAGCCGGAAATTGTCATCCTGCACCGTACTTTCCGCCTTGAGTGTCATAACATCTTGCTCTTGCTCCCGGCTGATCGAAAGCCTCAAACGACCGAGTTCTGGATGACGCCGGCCAATTTCGGCGACCTGCGAAGGATGGACGAACATGCCTTTCACCTTGGCCGTCTGGTCCGCGCGCCCCAGCCAGCCGCGAATTCGCATATTTGTGCGGCCGCAGGGGCTTCGCCCGGGCATAAACGCAGACAGGTCTCCGGTCGCGAAGCGGACCAGCGGATAGGTTTCGTTGAAAGTTGTAACTACGACCTCGCCAACCTCGCCTTCCACCGCAGGTTCGCCGGTGCCGGTACGGACAATTTCAACGATCAGGTTCTCATTGACGATCATGCCCTCCATGGCGGGACTCTCATAGGCGATGCAGCCGAGATCAGCGGTACCGTATGCTTGGAGGACCTTGACGCCCCGCGCGCGATATTCCTCGCGCAAGCTTGGAAAAAGGGCGCCGCCGGAGACGAGCGCCTTCTCGATAGAAGAGACATCGCGGCCAAGCTCGGCGGCCTTATCGAGGATCGTCTTCAGGTAATCGGGCGTGCCGCTATATCCGGCCGGCCTCAGATGAGCGATGGCTTCCACCTGCATCTCGGTGTTACCCGGTCCTGCCGGAAATACCGTAAGCCCAAGCGCCCGCGCCCCATCGTCGAGCAGGAAGCCGCCCGGCGACAGGTGATAGGAGAAGCAGTTGTGTAGTATTTCGCCTGCGCGGAACCCCACCGCATAAAGCGCGCGAGCGAAGCCCCATGAATCCGGCAGGGGCGATTGCGGTTCGAAGATGGGTCCCGGGGACATGAACACGCGCGCCGCGCTGGGCGCATCAAAGCCGGCAAATGGCGGGTGGGCCGCCTGAAGCTCAGCGAGCTCCGATTTTCGTAGCAGCGTGAGGGACGCCAATGCTCTTCGCGATGAGACGCCGGCGGCGTCGACGCCGGAAAGCCTCGTCCGCCAGCCTGGATAGTCGCGCTGCAATCGCGCCAGAAATGCTGGCAGCTTCGAGAAAAGCTCCGTTTCCCGCTGCTCCGGGTCGCGTGTTTCGAATGCATCAAAGAAGGGGCTGCCGTCCATTTCCAGCGTCTCCAATGGCGCACTGCTGTGCGCTTCTGATTTAGTTTAAGGGGCGGCAAGAAGATCTGTAAATGCCAGGAAAGCGTTGAATTCTAAACCAAGCAATGGCGCTACTTGAAAGCAGCGCGGGGGGCATCGCAAAAGCGAAAGCCCGGTACGCCCACGGCCCGAACCAAGGCCGCAGGCGATCATGCTCTTATTGCTGACGGCGTTGGGACCACAAAGTTAGCTTTGCGGCTCAGTATCGCGCAGCGAAGCTCTTATGCCATATTAGAGGGGAGAGAGCTAAGCAATCTTGCCGATGATCTGCTTCATCTCTCCGGCTCCAAAGCCCCGCAACGTCTGGGTGCGGACGTTACCCAGGGCGCCGAGGGCTAATCCGAGTGCAGTGACAGACGAATCGTCCGGGCCCTCGAGCGTCACCACGCAGTCATACCGGCCAAGCGTCCAGTACAAGTCCTTCACGGTGACACCGAACTTCCCCGCCGCCTCTTTGAAGGCTTCCGCTCGTTTGACGGTATCTTTGACGTTCCGAATACCTTGTTCGGTAAAGTTCGCCAGCACAATTTAGGTTGCCATTTGGGGTTTCCTCCAGCCCCCGCGTCCGGCACACAATCATTGTAACATGACGAAGCGGCCGGGTGGAACAATCAAGGCACCAGTCCGCTCGGCTATCGAAACCCTGCAAATATTGCAATCAGGGCGTATAGCAGGAAAATTCCCACGAAAATCAAGCAAACAGCCAAGCGCGCAGCAGGGGCTTCCCGGTAATAAAAGCCGTCGGCAACGGCAGGACTGGATTCGGTTCTAAGGGCATCCGCGACCGTTGCGGCGCTCGAGGACGATCCTGCGGCTTCGTCATCCGTGCCGAGGGGGGCGGCCGCAGGGTCGGGCGCCGCGACCTTGTCGAAGGTAAGGCCGCGGTCGATGTGAGTTCGCAGGATATCAGGATTTCCGGGTGTATCCACTGCGGTCGCGTCCACTCGCATGATCCCGGCTTCGTTGGTTGTGATGAAATAAATAGCGGTTGACGTGTTTCGGTTCCGCATCATGGGGCTGGCCTTCACGTTTTCCGGCCTTACTATCGGCCTGGGGACGTTGGCGACGAACTCGATCAAAAACGGACTTCCCTTAGTTCTGCGTAAGAGAAGGGCGGTCCCGATGGCCGCTCGGGCTGCGTTAGCGCCACCAGCGGTGGTAATGGCGCCAGCGCGAATCGTCATAATCCCAATAGGCGCGCCGGCGCCAATAATGGTGCCCCTTGTCCGCAAAGTACTGACGTTAGCTAAGCATTGTATTTCGCCATTGTCCAGTTGACGTACGTGAATAGGCATGCTATATAATCTCCAATGAATGGAGATTGTTATGTCTAAGCCAATGCCGATTACTGAATTTATGGTGCTCTACCCCGACGACGACGCTTGTCTTGACTATCTGTTCAGGAAGAACTTCGGCGACGAGTTCGCTTGCCCGCGTTGCGGGAAGGTAGGCAAATTCCGCAAGCTTTCGAAGCTTCCGGCCTACGCTTGCCAGTGCGGCGAACACATTCACCCGATGGCCGGAACGCCATTCCATCGTTCGCATACGCCGCTTCAAAAGTGGTTCTACGCGATCTACCTTTTCACAACCGCGCGCCACGGCGTATCGGCGAAGGAGCTTCAACGCCAGCTTTCCGTGAACTACAAGACTGCGTGGCGCATGGGGCACGAGATCCGCAAGTATCTCGGCTGGGTTGACGGAGAGCCTACGCTTGAGGGTCACATTGAGATTGACGAGACGATGGTCGGCGGCCGCCGGAGCGGCGGCAAGCGCGGACGTGGCGCACCTGGCAAAACCGTTGTCTTTGGCATGGTTGAGCGCGGAGGCGACGTGATTACCCGCGTTGTTGACAACGTGAAGCGCGCCAGCCTTGAGCCGCATGTCCTGGCCAACGTGAAGAGAGGCGCAACCGTCAGCACCGATGAGCTGAAGTCCTATGCTAAACTTGCGCGGCACGGCTTCAAGCATGGTGCCGTCAATCACGCTCGCGAGGAATGGGTTTCCGGTTCGCATCACACGAACACGATTGAAGGCTTTTGGTCGATCGTGAAGCGTTCGATCAAAGGCACCCATGCTCACGTATCGCGCCGTCATCTCACGAAGTACCTTTGCGAGTTCGAGTTCCGCTGGAACCTTCGGCACGATCCGGCGGCGATGTTTCCTTATCTTCTAAAACGCCTTTAGCCATCGCATCGAGAAGCCGGAAGAAGCGACCCCTTTCGGCTTCTGAGGGATGTTCCTTGCAAAACCGGTCTAACTGACCGGCGATGCGAGCCTCTTTAAGGCTGAGATATTTGCCGCGCGACATTGGTCTCATGATCCGTCATGAACAGTTTCACGCATTATCTGTTTCAGCCTTTCATTGCCTCTCCACACCGTCAATCCGGCTATTCCGAAGAGGAGAATGGCAGCCGCTATACAACTCCACCAAACGCCGGTCCAAAAGCCCAGAACCCCTTCCTGCACATTTGACGAAAAAGCAAAGTCCTTAGAAAGGTTTACGACGAAACCAAGAAGACCAGTAGCCAAGGAGAAGCTGCCGCCGGCAATAACCCCGGTCTTAGCAAGATCATTCATGTCAGCTTCAGTTAATGGGTATTCCTTCACAGGTCGCCTCCCTGGAAGTCTGTCCATATAACTGCCTTGCGGTGGTCTCTTTGCTCTCTTGCCAGTGCGCCCTGCCGGCCCTTCAACGAAGGTAGGCCCCTCCGGTTGTGTAACAACCGTGGCGACGGTGTTACTTTCCGGCATCTTTGGCCGCCTGTTCGGCTTGAGCAGCGGCTAATTTCCTTGTGTTGTCCGCCAGCGCTACAAGAGCTTTTCCTAAGTTCTCGGCATCTAGCGTTGGCATCACTATGACAGAATGATAGGTGGTATCGGTTTCTTGATTCCCAGTGATGAATTCCCCAAAGGCAATCCGTGTAAATTGCGGGTTCATAGAGACGGTGACTTTGTTCACAAACATCGGAGCCAAGTCGGCTCCTGCTACCTGTGAAACATCGGTCAATTGTTTCGGTTGGGGAAAAGGTGGCTGGGGCGAGACTACTAAGGCGCTCATTGCGGTACTCCTCTAAAAGAGGATCGCAATCTACACCGATTCCATTACGTACGTCAACTGGCCAATGGCTGCTCACCGAATCATCATCCCATCCGTACAGATAAGCTTTAGTACGCTTAACCAAGCTGAGTGCACATCCCGCTTGGCAACCAGCGGACATGTTCGGTGTTTTCCTAAAATGCAAATGGATTTTGGCCTATTTCCAGAGCGCCTTGAAAAGGCTTGCCGCGCTCGGGACCTGCCGCTGGACGCGCTTTGCCACAGCACTGGGCTCGGGAGCGATAATGCTGACATACTGCCCGTTGTTGGCGTCAAAGCACTGGGCATTTTTGAGCTGGCGCAGATCGCAGGCACTCTCGACGTGTCAATCGACTGGCTTCTCGGCCGCACGAACGTGATGGATGTGCCGGATATGCCAGACAACTAAGAAGAGCCGGCGCTCAACGGTTGAGAGTGAGCACCGCAGAACCGCTCTTGCTGATTAAGCGGACAAGTTGACTGCTTCCATTGACGATCACCTGGATCGTGCCGGACACGCTGAACTGCTCATTGAAGAAGGTTCCGGTGTAGCGACCTCCCCCAGATCTTCTTAAGTGAGCCGTCTGTGTCACACTCCCTGATGGCGTCGCGCAGGTTGCTACGACACTGACGTGGTTTCCACTGCCGGGGCTGTAGTGAGCACGGCATCTCGCCCGCTCGCGATCGCCCGAGGCATAGACAACAGTGCCCCCGCCGTTCCAGAAACCTGACAGTAGGTCCTCGCTCCGGCTTGCTTCGGTGAATAGAATAAGGCTGGTAGAAACGAGAGCGCAGAAAAATGCGGCTTTATACAGCCGTACACGCATACACCCCTCCTAATGTTTTTACTTTCGTCCAAAAATATGCATGGCTGAGCCCGATGCCAAGTCCACGGTATCGGTTCTAAGGATCTAAGTTCTTACCCTAACGGCAGCTTTCGATCTGGATCACGTTTTGTTGTTGGGCTGCTATCACTGGGAGATCTCGCAACGAGGAAATCGAGGGTCCGCCCGTATCGCTATCCGGCAATCGAGAGCCATTCACGAACATGCCGTTTGCTTCCGCAGCAGATGTCAATCCTTGTTTTGTGTTAGTGGTTACAGCGACACCGGCAAGAACGGGAGTGCCAAAGAAAGCGATAAGCTCACATGGCCGCCAAGCGGGCGGCTAGATTATCACTCCGAATTTTTCCCGGAGACCGTGTCTGCCGGTCTGCGTGATGGTCAGTGCACGGCTATCATCCTCGCGCTTGATCCAGCTCAATTCGAAGCACCAGTTCGCCAAGGCCGCCCCGACCGCTCCGCCGATATGCGGCACCCGCTCGGTCCAATCTATGCATGGGCGGCAAAAGATGCGGCGTTTGGCTCGCGCCGCTGTGAGATCGAACTCCCAACCCCATCAAAAAGTCTTCTCCCTTCGGCGTCACTTCGCCGGCTTCTGTGCCGAGAATGACGAACTCTCGCTCGATCAATCGCTCGGCAAGGCCAACGCCGAGAAGTCCCGCGATGTGATCGTAGCAGGTGCGGGCGCGGCGCAAAGAATTGTCTCGCTTCGACTTCGGCTGGAAACGCGGCGGGGCGGTTAACGCCACGGCCATGATGCTCTCCAGCATGTGCCCTACATGCGGTCCCGAAAGCGTGTAATAGCGATGGCGGCCCTGTTTCCTGAGCAGGAGGAGCTTCGCTGTGAGCAACTTGCCCAGGTGGCCACTCGCGGTTTGCGGCGACACCCCGGCGGCAAAAGCAAGTTCAGTCGCCGTTAAAGCGCGCCCGCCGAGCAATGCGCATAGCATGTTTGCCCGCGCCGAATCTCCAACCAGCGATGCGACTTCGGCCATTTGAGGTGCTTCCGACATAGCCTCAATGTACGTGCCGCGGCTTTGTGATGCCAGCAGCGATACTTCGTTCGCGACCGAAGCAAAGTGGGTGGGATCAGGCAACCGAGGAACCAATGTTCCTGTCTGCGCTGGACTTAAGCTAACTTCACCCCGAGGCGGCCAGGCGCGCAACGAAAGCGATGGAGAGAGCGGTGAGCAGTCCTTCTCGATTATCCAATACGCGCATCTTCTATGGTTGGTATGTGGTCGCCGCTGCCTTTGCCGTTACCTTCGTGGGTTTCGGATGCGCTTACAGCTTCAGCACCTTTGCCACACCGCTGCAGCAGGATTTCGGCGCCTCGCGCGGTTCAGTTTCGCTCATTTTCTCAATGGCCGGTTTTCTGTATTTCGGGCTGGGAAGCCTAAGCGGTCCCCTAGCCGATCGTTGGGGATCTCGCAGGCTCGCCCTACTTGGAATGCTCCTCACCGGTTTGGGCCTCATTGCCGCAAGTGTAGCCCGAAGTCTTTTTGAAGTTTACGCAGCCTATGGCCTTGGCGTCGGATTGGGGGTGGGTTTCGCTTACGTCCCTGCGATCGGCGCGGTGCAGCGCTGGTTTGTCAGGCGCCGGGGTTTTGCATCGGGCCTCGCCGTTAGCGGAATTGGAGTTGGCACCTTGGCCGTGCCGCCGCTGGCATCTTTTCTGATTGAGGTATTTGGCTGGCGTGAAGCCTACCTTCTCCTCGGGGTTGTCGCAGCCACGATTGGTGGCGGAATGGCGCTCCTGATCGTCAACGATCCCGGCGATCGCGGGCTCGACCCCGACGGCGGCAAGTTATGCCACGGCGCCAAGCCCGCCGGCGGAGGGGTGCCGGTGAGGGAAGCCATTCAAACCCGTAAATTCATCGGACTCTATGCCGCTTGCTTGATCTGCTCGTTTGGCGTGTTCGTCCCGTTTGTGCACCTTATTCCCTATGCGACCGGTCACGGCATCCCGCAGTCTGCAGCGGTCCTGCTCTTGGGCGCGATTGGCGCCGGCAGTACCGTTGGGCGTTTTTTTCTGGGCAGCCTCGCCGATTGGATCGGGCGGCGACTTGCTCTCCCGGCAATGTTTGCCGGAATGGCCGCCGCCCTCTTCAGCTGGATGTTCTCGTCCGGTTTTTGGTCCCTAGCCGCCTTTGCTTTGGCTTTCGGGATTTTCTATGGCGGATGGGTCGCCCTTCTTCCTGCAGTGGTCATGGACGACTTCGGAGGAGCCAATGTCAGCGGCATTATCGGCATCCTCTATACGAGCGTGGCGTTCGGCACCCTGATCGGCCCCAGTGCAGCAGGCTTCGCTTTCGACATCAGCCACAGTTACACGATCCCAATTCTTGCGAGTGCATGCGCGAGCGCCGTCGCCGCTGGCGTTGTGGCAATGACATCGAAAACTCCGGAATCGAAAGCGGTGACTTTTCTCCTAGGCTGAGGTCTTCAATTTGGTATCGAAGTAGCTCATTGTTACCCGGCCTGCGCGACGAACTTCGCCGCGAGTGCAATTTCGGCTTCGCTCTAAAGGATTGCTGTTTATGACCGATGCAAATACATGCGCCGCAATAGATGCGAGCATCGCACCGCCCAGAACTAAACCATCAAATTATCCGGAGCCTTTTTTTAGCCGCATGGCGGGGCGCATTAAGCGCCCGCTAGGTGACATGTTCGGACTAAAAAATTTTGGTGTTAACTTAACGACGTCGATGCCGGGTGCAGAGTCCGCCCTGTTTCACCAGCATACCAAGCAAGACGAGTTCATCTACATTGTTCATGGCGAACCGACGCTCGTTCTGGGCGACACCGAAATTGTTTTACGCCCGGGCATGTGTTCCGGATTTCCAGCGAATGGTCCGCCCCATAAACTGATCAATCGAACTCAGCAGGAAGCCGTCTATCTGGAAATTGGTGACCGGACTGTTGGCGACCGAGTACATTATCCCAAAGACGACATACAGGCTATCCTAGGGACAGAAGGCAAATGGATGTTCGCGCACAAAGACGGCTCGCCGTATTAAGGTGAGAGGGAGCGTAGACACGTCACTGAACGGACACTTGTCGCTGCGTCAGTCCCTTGGCATAATCAGCGGCTTCTTCGGGCGAATCCTCTAACAATCTAAACGTATCTTGGTTTTGGACGTGAAAATGGCGCGTTGAGCCTACCCCAAGAACGAAATCTTGCTTGAGCAGCCGGCCATTTGACAAGCCCACATCCAGTCCCAGGGCATGCTCGCCCGAAGGAACCTTGATCGCCAGATACTCACCGAGTTTAACAGCGCCAATGCGGTTTCCGTCCAAGAAGACCGGTAGATCCGTAGCAAACTTCTCTAAGAAGCCAAAGCCGAGCGCAGGTCTTGGCCAATAAAGATAAATTGTTCCCGGCTCGCTTGGCATTTTCGTACCATTGCCGGCAGGTACCGCTGGAGATGTGGTGGCGTTAGGTTTGTCTTTTGGTTCCTTGCCGAAGACCGCAGCTAGAGACGTCAGGGCGTTGCGTTCGTCTTTGGGTTCGTTACCGGAGAGCGCAGCTTGAGACGTTGAGGCATTGCTTTCGACTTTGGGTTCGTTGCCGGAGAGCACAGCTTGAGCTGTAGGGGCGTCAAGTTCGCTGGCGGTAACCACAAACCCTTGATCGACGACTTGAAAATAAAGCGGCTTTTGCGCAGAAATCGTGATCTGCGTCTCCCTCGTTGGTCTTATATTCTCGAGATAATCGTCGTACGGCTTTAACTCGAGCTTGTGCGCACCGTTCGGAAGGCTAACTGTCAGCGGCGTGTTGCCATTGACCATGCCAATCTTGACCTTGTCGATCCACACCTCGATTTTGGAATTCAACGTACGAGTAACAGCGTTGCTCATTCGGAGTTTCGGCCAAAAAACGGTGACCTGCCCCGTTGGACTCTCGAGCGCGCAGGGGGGCTTGTTTTTATACGAGGGGGAATCGCAATTGGCCGCGGCGGGTTTGCGCGTTTGCGCGGCGGAAGCGCCGTTCGCAGAAAGGCACAACAGAAGGCTGACGGCGACAAAAAACCGACTGGGAAAAGCTTTGCCTGCCCGAACAAGCTTTTTCATCATACCGAAGAGCTCCTCTGTCGAACTCGAAGAACAACACGCTGATCGCTTTAAGAAATCAGGTCTAAAGCATCGCGCCGAAAAGTGTGAGCGATTTTCGGGTAACACGATGCGATAAAAACGTCATGAAAGGCGTCGAGAGGCATGAACGCCTTTCGGAAGTGCAGCAGGGCGTCAAGCAGCCGTGATTTTTTATGGGCAATATTTCCACTTCCGGCCTCACTTCAGATTCCGCGGGCTCGAAACCCATCGCCCGGTATGCTGATTGATTGGCATCAAAGCTAAGCTTACAAGCTCGCTTGTATGCTGAACGCTCCGCCGGGTGAGGGACCTGCCCGTTGGCGAGACCGGCAAGCCATATCAAATTGCATCGGAAATAAAAATGAGCGCCGGGGACCAGGTAAACGCACCGAAAGCAGAGGCACCGGCAGAATTTGAGCTGCGCGGCATATCCAAACAATTGCCGGGTATCAAAGCCCTCGACGATGTTACTTTCGCAATTCGCGCCGGCGAGGTTCACATGCTGCTCGGCGAAAATGGCGCCGGCAAATCGACTCTCATGAAAGTGTTGGCAGGGGCCTATCGTCCTGACGCAGGCACATTCCTCTAAAAGGGTGTTCCGGCCGGCGCCCAGACTTTGACCGAGACGGGAGAAGTCTCTGCAACACACCCGCGGTACTATTTCACCTTCAGGGTTTGCCAGCAAATCACCATCAACTCGCAGCGAGGCGGCCTGAAAACCGGCGCGGGGCATCCAATCCGATTCCCGGACGGGAACGGCGATGCCGAGAACATGCCTTTCACTTTGCCACAGACGGGCCACTACGTAATAGAATTTCTGGCCAACTTGATGTCGGACGGGCCTTTCGGCCAGTTCAAGATGACGATGCAAATCAAATAGATTTTTAGCCCCGAGCAACGTCGAGGCAAGCTTCCAGGAAAAAGCCGCCGGAATCGCTCTCCCCTATGGAAGCTATTGTTGCAGGCATGCGTCAGTGGTGCGGCGATAATGCATATTCCCCCGATTTTTATGAGTTCCTTGTGGCACTTGCTTAAGACCACTCCTATAGATGCGCTTAAGAAAAATTGAACGTGCCATTAAGCCAACTTGAAGAATGCTCTGCCAACAAGCAGATAGACAGTTGGCATAACTGGAGGGGGAATTGAGGCCCACCGACATTTCAGATCCGAGCTATTTTCATAAGGTCGTTGACTGTCAGTGGGCCTGTCCGGCGCACACGCCAGTTCCTGAATATATCCGGCTGATTGCCGCGGGCCGCTACAGCGACGCCTATATGATCAATTGGGAATCCAATGTTTTCCCTGGGATCCTCGGCCGGACTTGTGACAGGCCTTGCGAGCCCGCCTGCCGCCGTGTGCGCGTCGAAAAAGAGGCGGTGGCCATCTGCAGGCTGAAGCGCGTAGCGGCCGATTACAAGGACGATATTCGCAGCCGGCTGCCGAAGCGTCCATTCCAGCAAAACGGCAAGCGAATCGCCCTGGTCGGCGCCGGACCGGCCTCGCTTACGGTAGCTCGCGACCTCGCGCCCCTTGGCTATGCGCTCACGGTGTTCGATAGTGACCCGCAACCCGGCGGGATGATGCGGACGCAGATCCCTAAATTCCGCTTGCCAGACGCCGTCATCGATGAAGAGACCAGCTATATCCTTGATCTTGGTATAGATTTTCGCGGCGGTCGCCGAATTGGCAGCCTGAAGGCTCTCCTCGCGGAAGGTTATGACGCGATCTTCGTTGGCTCAGGTGCGCCACGCGGCCGCGAACTTGATGTCCCAGGCCGTAAAGAGGCCGCTGCCAATATCCATATCGGTATTGACTGGTTATCAAGCGTCTCCTTTGGACATATTTCGAAAATCGGCAAGCGGGTAGTCGTCTTGGGCGGCGGCAATACCGCGATGGACTGCTGCCGCTCTGCAAAGCGGCTCGGCGGCGAAGATGTGAAGGTTATCGTCCGCTCCGGCTTTGCGGAAATGAAAGCGTCTCCCTGGGAGAAGGAAGACGCCATGCATGAGGGGATTCAGATCCTCAACTACATGGTCCCCAAATCTTTCACGCACGCGCGCGGACAACTCACCGGGGTGGTGTTTGAAAAAGTGCGGGCCACGCTGGATGACAAAGGCCAGCGTCAGCTTCTGCCAACCGGCGAGCCCGACGAACATATCCCTTGCGACGATGTCCTCGTAGCGGTCGGCCAGGAGAATGCCTTTCCCTGGATCGAGCGCGACATCGGCATCGAGTTCGACCGTTGGGGGATGCCGAAGGTCGATAAGGCGACAATGCAGTCAACGCGGCCCCATGTTTTCTTCGGCGGAGACGCTGCATTCGGACCCAAAAACATCATCTGGGCCGTGGCACATGGGCACGATGCCGCCATCTCCATCGACCTGTTCTGCCAAGGCAGGGACGTAGCCATCCGCCCGGCTCCCCAGGTCCAAATGGCGAGCCAGAAGATGGGCATCCATGAGTGGAGCTATGAAAACGATGTCTCTGCGCAGTCCCGCTTCCGTGTGCCCATCCGGGAGAATGCAATAGCCCTGAAGGACATCCGGGCCGAGGTTGAACTCGGATTCGACCCAAATCTCGCGCTAGCCGAGGCGCACCGCTGCCTGAATTGCGATGTGCAGACCGTCTTTAATCCACCGCTGTGTATCGAATGCGATGCGTGCGTCGATATCTGTCCAATGGATTGCATCACATTTACGGAAGATGGCGAAGAAGCCGATTTGCGCTCGCGGTTGAAGGCCCCAGCGCCGAACGCCGCTCAAGACCTCTATATCGGCGCCGGCCTCAAGACAGGCCGCATCATGGCCAAGGACGAAGACGTTTGCCTGCATTGCGGGCTTTGCGCCGAGCGCTGCCCGACCGGAGCCTGGGATATGCAGAAATTCCTTTTGAATATGAGCCACGCAGGATCGGCATGCCACTCTCACGCATAAACGATTTCGTCGTTCGCTTCGCGAATGTGAACGGATCCGGGTCTGCCAGCGCCAACGAGCTGTTCGCCCGCGCCATTTTACGCATGGGTGTGCCGATTGCGCCGCGGAATATCTTTCCTTCGAATATTCAAGGACTGCCGACCTGGTACGAGGTGCGGGTCTCGGAGAAGGGCCATCTTGGCGCACGGGGCGGCAACGACCTCATGGTCGCGATGAACCCGCAAACCTGGGACAAGGATTTGGCCTCCGTGGAGCCGGGCGGTTACGTGCTCTATGACTCGTCCCGTCCTTTGCCTGTGGGCAAGATGCGAGAGGACATCACCTTTATTGGAGTGCCGCTCACCGAAATTTGTAACCGCCGCTACACCGATCCGCGGCAACGCCAGCTCTTCAAGAACATCGTCTATGTGGGCGTTCTATCCGCGCTCCTGAATATCGATCCAGAAGTTATCAAGCAGCTCATTGGCGAACAATATAAGGGCAAGGACAAGCTTATCGCGCCAAATATCGAGGCCATGCATCTGGGCCGTGATTACGCCCTGGAACATCTTTCCTGCCCGATCGGCCTGCAGATCAGGCGCGCGGATGCGGTAGGAGACAGGATTCTCCTTGAAGGAAATGCTGCCGCAGCGCTCGGCGCGGTCTATGGGGGCGCTACGGTGTGCGCCTGGTATCCGATAACGCCCTCATCTTCTTTGCCGGAAGCCTTCACCCGGTACTGCAGTCGCTACCGTGTGGACCCGAAGACGGGCAAGAACCGCTTTGCCATCATTCAGGCCGAGGACGAACTTGCTTCGCTGGGCATGGTGATCGGCGCAGCCTGGAACGGCGCGAGAGCTTTCACCGCTACGTCTGGCCCAGGTCTGTCGCTGATGCAGGAATTTCTGGGGCTTGCCTATTTTGCCGAGGTTCCGGCGGTTATTTTCGACGTGCAACGCGGCGGGCCCTCGACCGGTATGCCGACGCGAACTCAGCAATCCGACATCCTGCTCGCCGCTTACGCCTCACATGGCGACACGAAGCAGATTTTGCTATTTCCGGAAGATCCGGCGGAGGCCTTCGAGTTCGGCGCGCTCGCCTTCGATCTTGCGGATAGGTTGCAGACGCCGGTTCTGGTTATGCTCGATCTCGACATCGGCATGAATCACCGTCTTTGCCATCCGCTTACTTGGGACGATACCCGCCGATATGACCGCGGCAAGGTAATGACCGCGGCAGACCTCGAATCCGGTAAAGACTTTGGCCGCTATCTCGATATCGACGGCGACGGGATACCCTACCGGACATATCCGGGAACGCATCCCACAAGAGGGTCCTTCTTCACCCGCGGCACCACACGCGACCGATACGCTCGCTACACCGAGGATGGCGCGGCCTATATGGACAACATGGAAAGGCTATTGTGGAAGTTCGAAACCGCGAAAACACTGTTGCCGAAGCCGGTGTGGCAATATGCCGGGCAGCCTGCGCGCCATGGCATCATCTATTACGGCTCGACAAGCCCCGCGATGGAGGAAGCCATCGAGGCGTTGGCCGCACACGGACATAGTCTCGACATGCTGCGCGTGCGCGCTTTTCCCTTCAGCGATGACGTCGTTGAATTCGTCTCATCCCACGAGCTCGTCTTTATCGTCGAGCAGAACCGGGACGCACAGCTCCGCAGCTTGATCGTCAATGAATGCGAGCTCGACCCTGCCAAGCTCGTTCCCGTGTTGCATTACGACGGGTCGCCGATTAATGCGCGCTTCATAACGAATGCGATTTCGGCGCATCTCAATGCGTCGAAGGTTACGCCATTGCGGAGGGTCGGTTCCTAACAGCCGATTGCTTCCCTTGAAGGATTCTGAGACAGAAACATGACATATCTTCCTAAACCAAAATTCCATCATCCAAGCCTTCCGGTAAACACCCTCGGGCTGACTCACCGTGATTACGAAGGGTCGATATCGACCCTTTGCGCCGGCTGCGGCCATGATTCCATCAGCGCGGCGATCATTCAGGCTTGTTTCGAACTCGATCTGCCGCCCCACAGAGTTGCGAAGCTTTCCGGTATCGGCTGTTCGTCCAAGACGCCCACTTATTTCCTCGGCAACTCGCACGGCTTCAACAGCGTACATGGCAGAATGCCGTCAGTCCTTACCGGCGCCAATCTCGCAAATCGCGACCTCATCTACCTTGGCGTTTCGGGGGATGGAGATTCAGCCTCCATAGGGCTGGGCCAGTTCGCACATGCGCTGCGGCGTGGCGTCAACATGGTCTATATCGTCGAAAATAACGGCGTTTATGGTCTGACCAAGGGGCAGTTTTCCGCGACTGCGGATCGCGGCTCCAAAAGCAAGCGGGGAGTGGTCAACACCGACAATTCCATCGATCTCGTCCCGATGGCGCTCCAGCTCGGCGCGACTTTCGTGGGGCGCAGCTTCTCAGGCGACAAGACACAACTCGTGCCCCTGATAAAGGCCGCAATCGAGCATCGGGGCGCCGCCTTCATCGATTGCATATCGCCTTGCGTCGCCTTCAATAATCATGCGGGCTCCACCAAGAGCTTCGATTACGTCCGCGAGCACAATGAGGCAGTCAATAAGCTCGACTTCATGACGGGCCGGGCCCCGATCCTCGTCGATTACGAGCCCGGAGGGGTTGAGACCGTGCAGCAGCACGACGGGTCTACCCTTGTATTGCGCAAGATTGCCGCGGATTACAATCCGCATGACCGGCTTGCCGCCATGCGCTATGTGCAAGAGCGTAGCGCTGCTGGAGAGATCGTTACCGGCTTGCTTTTCATCGACAAGGAAGCCGAAGACTTGCACGAGCATCAGCACATCACCGAAGTTCCGCTTAACGCGCTTGGCGAGGCCGAACTATGCCCAGGTTCGGCGGCTTTGGCGCAGATCAATGCAAGCCTAAGGTAATCGCGCCGGCTGCTTCCTCCCGGCTGAGCACGGGTGTGGATTGACGCCCAGCCACTCTCACACATTTGGGAATCTGAAGGATTGTCGCGAAGCGAGCGCGCATGATTGCCGCCTTCACGGCTCCGTGAGCTGGAATTTGAGCGGCATCCGCAAATTAAATCGTTTGTTTTTCAATACACTTGCCGAAGACCTTTGCTCTATAATAGAAATTTTAGCTTGTCTGTATGCGAACTTATGGCATACTTATTGTAACGAGTTATTTGCGACTGCGAGCGTAATTATCAGGGCAGGATTTGATAGTGGTTGCATTATTTGATTTCCTTTTTATCAAAGCGTAATTCCAAGAATCATAACTGAAACACCCGAACTATATCTGGGAATTTAACGCTCTTTGGCCTCAATAAGGAGAAGTCGAGAGGATGTTTTTGCAGCTCATCGCGAGTGGTGTTGCAAACGGAAGTATTTATGCACTTATGGCGCTCGGAATGACTATCCTGCTCCGAGCAACGACGCTAATAAATTTCAGTTACGGCGAGTTTGCGATGGGTGCGGCTTATCTCACCTACATTGCAAACGACAGCTTTGGCCTCCCCTATTTCGTGTCGATTTTTCTGGCATTTGGCGCTTTGTTCTTGATCGGAATCATTGTCGAGCGCTTCTTCGTAAGGCCTCTCGGAGCCGCACCTCATCTGACGTTGACCCTGATGATTGTCGCCGTGTCCTTCCTGATCAAAGGGATCGCGCGGTTCTTTTTCGGGCGTGATTTCATCCGCATGCCGGATCTCATCGAAGGAGACCCGATAGAATTTCACAACGTCATAGTTTTACCTCAAGACCTCCTTGTCGTCGCGGCTTCCATACTCACTGTTATAGTCTTCTTCTTCTTCTTCGAGTTCACACGCTTCGGCAAGGTGATGCAAGCGGCGTCGCAAACGCCTCGGGGAGCGGCGCTTGTGGGCATCAACGTGCCGCGGCTTCAAAGCATCATGTGGGGCGTGACCGCACTGATGGGGGCGCTTGCTGGAATATTGATCGCGCCGATCAGCCTTTTGTATCCGGAAATGGGCGGGAAGATTTTGATCAAAGGCCTCGCCGCGATGACGCTAGGCGGATTTGGCTCGCTGAGCGGAGCGGTCGCCGGCGGTTTTGCGCTTGGGATCCTGGAGAATCTTGCTAGCGGTTATATCGCAAGTTCGACCGCCGACATCGCGGCATTCGTTGTCATTATCGCGGTTCTGTTGATCAGACCCGGAGGTCTCTTTGGTGAGTGGAAGCCCAGCAGTGTCTGATACAGCAATAAAAGCCTCAGGTTTATGCGCACGTACTCTGCTTGGGAACACTGTACGTTATAGCTTGATTTTTCTATTGGGTGGCCTTGCCGGCGCTCTTCCGTTCTACGTTAATGATTATATCCAATATATCCTGAACACGATTGTAATCTATTGTCTCGTATCTCTTGGTTTTAACATTGTTATTGGTTATCTGGGTCAGCTGGCATTTGCGAACGCCGCTTTCTTCGGGATCGGTGCTTATGCGGCAGGCCTTGTAATGGTTCACTTTGATGTTCCATTCCCGCTCGCATTGTGCCTCGCGTCTTTGGCAGGCGCGGCAGCGGGCTGTGTGGTGGGGTTGGTCGCTTTGCGGCTCTCTGGCTATTACTTGATTGTGACGACCTTCGCCTTTATCGAGTTCATGCGCTGGCTCTACATTCACGGTGGCGCAGTCACCTTCGGATCAAGCGGGTTTAACGTCCCGGAGGCCAGAATTGCTGGACTCGTTGTGGACAGCGAACGAGAAAAATACTTCGTCTTTATGGCGATGGCGGCAGCCGTGATTTGGGCAACCTCCCGGCTTATCCGCTCTCATTTCGGCCGGTCTATTGTCGCCATTCGCAACAACGAAAAGGCCGCGGCCGCGGCGGGAGTCCCCGTCGTTCGCACAAAAGTTATTGCCTTCGTTTGGAGCGGTTTTATCGTAGGCATCGCGGGCGCGCTTTACGCAATATTAATTGGCCGCGTCACTCCGGATAGTTTCGGCCTCGACCAAATGCTCACTCACTTTGTGAGTGTGATGGTTGGCGGTCTCGGGAGTATAACGGGTTCTCTTCTCGGTGCCCTGGTTTTGACGTCTCTCCCTGAACTTTTAAGGAATTTCACTGGGCTTGAAGAGATCTTATACAGCCTGCTGTTGATATTTGTTCTATTCCTTATGCCCAAAGGCATCAGCGGACGTATCGCCGAGCGCATCCCCGCATTGAGGGAAGGGCTCTATCGGGCAAGCTCAAATGCTTGAGGTAGATCGGGTCACAGTCCAGTATGGTGGTCTTGTCGCCGTCAAGGAGCTTTCCTTCACCGTCAAGCCTGGGGAAATTTGCGCGATCGTAGGCCCGAATGGCGCGGGAAAAACCAGTATCTTCAACGCAATTGACGGCTTCACGGCCGTTCAGTCCGGCTCCATCCAGTTTGATGGAAAAGAAATCTTGGGCCTCCCGCCGCACAAGATCGCAGCGTTAGGGATTGGAAGAACCTTTCAGCACGGTGGCTTGATACCAGACCTGACCGTGCTTGAGAATGTCATGCTCGGCCGGACAACTGAAATGCAGGCGGGACTCCCGTCGGTGATATTTGGCGGTGAGAGGTCGCGGAAAGAAGAGGCAAGCGCATTGGCGGCGTCGTTATCGATGCTGCGGATGATGAAGCTTGAGAAGCTTGCCCATACGCGAACGGATCTTCTCCCTGCGGGTCAACAGCGATTGGTTGAAATTTCGCGTGCTCTAGTATCGGGGGCTAAGCTGCTGCTCCTGGATGAGCCGGCCGTTGGCCTGTTCGAAAGTGAGCGAATAAACCTTTGTGCGGTCATGAAGCAATTTGCCATCGAGAAAGTAGGAATTTTGCTTGTGGAACACGTGCTGGATGTCGTCAGGGCGGTTTCCGATCGGGTCATATTCATGAGCTACGGCGAGAAACTTGCCGAATGCAAACCCGATGAGTTGCACAACATCGAACGCGTCCGGGATATCTATCTTGGCCATGCCTGATCCTGTGCTCGAAGCCGAAAATATTTCCGTTCGCCGCGTGGGACGAATCCTCGCCTTGCGAAATCTTAAATTTCGAATCCCCGCGGACTGCACGCTCGGTGTGCTAGGAGCAAATGGAGCCGGAAAATCGACGCTGCTCGATACGATTTCCGGTTTCCTGCGCCCAGAGTCCGGGACCATCCGCTTCTTGGGAGAGCGAATAAGCGGGAGGCCGCCGCATGAAATAACGCGCATGGGTCTCGTTCAGGTCTCGCAGGCTCGGGATCTGTTTACGAATTTAAGCGTTTCCGATAATCTGAAGCTTGGAGCGTTCGTCCGGGGCTCGGCTGAAGCAAGGCAAAGCCTCGATCGCGTTTTCGAGTATTTTCCAAGGTTAGCGGAAAGGCAGAGACAAACCGCCGGTACGCTTTCCGGGGGTGAACAGCAGATGCTGGCGATAGCCCGCGCGCTGATGACGGAGCCGAAGCTTCTTCTCCTTGACGAGCCGTCGGCTGGGCTTTCTCCGAAGCTCGTTCAGGAGATTGAAAAGATGCTCGCTCGCCTGAAGGCGAGTAATCTCTCCATGATTTTGGTGGAGCAAAACCTAACGCTCGCGGCGAAGGTGGTGGATCGCTTCCTGCTTATGCAAAGTGGAGAGATTGTTGCGCAGGGAAATGTGCAGGAGCTCTCGCAAAAAGCGGCCGAGTTTCTTGAGGCGCACTATATCTAGCGCTGTTGTCAGCGCTCTCTCATCTCCACCCTGACACACTGGCTTGCACGCTGCAGCAGGGATCGGCTCTCAACCTGCCATACGCAGCGAATAGTCTTGCGCCAAGCCCGCCGGCGCGTTCCATGTACGATTCCAAAATATTGGAGCTGCATATCCGCCAAGCCACGGTGTCGTCGGGGACGAGTTCCTGAATCTTTATGCCCTTTGAGACTGCGAACTGATAGGGCTCCGTCTCGATCTCCTGGAACTTGCTCCAGATATCTTCTTCCGCCTTTTCTGCCGCCTCGATGACTATTCTTTGTTGTTCGGGTGAGAGCGACCCGAACGACTTCTGATTGATCACAACCAGGAACAGGTTTTCCGAATGACGGATGTTCGTGATTGTATCGATTTTCCGCCAAAGCTGCTCATCTTTGACGCTGGCGATGCTGGCGACGCTGGAATCGATAATATTCATGTCGAATGCTTCTGACTGCTTAGCGTCCGATATGATTTCAGGATTGCCTCCGCAGAGCCTGATGAACTCGGCAGAAACATCGTCGAACACGCGGACATTATGTTTGGCAATTGCCTGAGGGTTGGCGAGACTCCCCTTGCCGAGAATGACGTTGGGGCCATAGGGCTGCCACCAGAGGACACGCGCCCCGGACTTTTTCTCGATCTCAGCATCGATGGCAGCACGGATCTCGCCTTTACGGGCAGCAGCTGCGCGGACAATGGTGCCGAAATTAAACAGGAATGGCTGCATGAAGAGGCCGGCGGCGGGAACATCTTCGGAATATTGAGCAAGAGGAGCGACACCCATTTCGATCGCGCCGCTTGAGACCGCTTCGGGAACCTGATAGTCGAGGTAGAATTGAGCCTTGTCGTAAATATCGACCTTTACAGCACCATGAGTTTTCTCTTCGACGAACCGCTTGAATTCGGTCAGGTTCTGGCCAATCGGGTTGCTTATTGGTTGCTGCAGCGAAATTCTAAGCAGTAATTCCTCTGCTGATGCTGGTTTCGCAATAGACTGGCACGCTAACAGTGAAATAAGCGCCAGCAGACGGAACTGCATACTAGCCTCCAGATCTGATCTTGTTTCTACCGATTGCAGCCAGGCATTTATTCTATTTACGCTCGTTTGCATTCCAGAAACGAGAGAGGTGGCTATCGACAATTTTATCGTATTCACCGCTCTCCTTAAGCTTAGAGAGTGCGGTATTGATGTAATAGAGTACTGTGCTAGCGTGGGGATGTGTCTTGGGCACAATGAGATGCAGCGTGCCAATCGCGACGGGACGAGGCAGCGCCTTTACTTTGTCGGTTAATCCAAGTGCCGTGGTCACGGACTTTCCGGTCAAATCGGGAGCAACTACGCCGCTGACTGAGCCACTATCCAAGAGTTTGAAACATTCATCGATGTTCTGCGGTCTTAATAAGACGATCTTGTTATCTTTGACCCAATTACGTCCGCCCTTATCCAGGTCATAAGTGGATTGCCCCGCCGGCTGGCAAAGCGTCTTGCCAAGGATTTCTTCATCTTTTGAGAAAGTGATCGGTGAATTGGATTTTACGAAGAGAACTGTGAAAACCTCGTAGAGCGGATCGGAAAAGAAAAACTTCTGGCAGCGGTATTTGGCGTCTTGCGAGAGATCGGCGACATGGCTGCAATCGGGTTTGAGCCACGGAAATCCAACATCGAATGCCCTGGTAATAAGGAGGGGGTTAAGATGGGCAGCCCAATCGTTGACCCATGAGACATTGTAACTGAACGCTCCCCCCGACCTTTCCTTAATGATATCCATTGAGCTGCTGACGATCTGAGTAATCATGCCGCCATTCGGCAGCGAACGGTCGGTGAAAGGAGTAAAGCCATCAGCCGTCAAAAACTCGATCCGCTTTACGACGGAAGAGAGTTCGATCTCATCGCTTGCCGGAGCCGAAGGCTGCGAAGCAGCCGGAGCAGAAGGAGCTGTTGCGACAGGAGCCTGCTGGCCCCCAATGCAGGGAATACGAATGCTGAGGCCAGGCACAAGCATTGAGGCATTCGCGCCCATCCGGTCCTGGTTCGCATAGAAAATCAATGTCCACTGAGAGGAGCTGCCATAAACCCTGGACGCAATGTCGGCGAGCGACTCGCCCTCTTTGATGGTGTAGTCAGTGCCGCAGGTTTGGGCTTCAGCCGAGCGGCCGGCTCCCAAAGCGCACGCAAACAACGCCACCATCGCAAAAAGCCAGCGCCTGCCGCGGCGAACCCACCCTGTGCGCATCGCGTCTCGTCTCCTCCCAGCCCTGCTCCTGTTTAGCCCCGATAGGGAATGATGCGACAATTAGAATAAAGAAAACGGCAAAATTCTTTTATGCGGTATCCTTTCGGTTACATGGCAGCCGAGGCATTCGCTTGTTTGATCCTAATCACCACCATTTTTGATGTAGGCCAGGACCGATCCTGCTGCCGCGCACGCGATTTCGAGGCTGGATAGCTTTTCGCGAAGTACTTGGATAGTTTGTTGCACAAAGGCAGAGGACTGCTGACCGCTTGCGGAAGAGCCGCGAGCCAGCTCCAAGGCTTGAGAAACACGTGCGGCAGCATCCCCGATCGGCCCGAGCGTCAGCGCTCTTGCTTGCGCTTCCAGCCGCGATGAAGTTTCCCCCAACACGGTGGCAGCCTCGTCTGCAAGCCGCTCGATAATCGGTTCAAAGTCAGCGGCAATGGCGGCTTCGAGGCCCGCACTTTCGGCGGGATCTCCTTGCGTCGTGGCGAAGCTATTCAAGCTGACGCCGAGCGCGGCCGGCTCGCTCAAAGCTGAAGGCGATGGAATTGCCCCCATCGGCCCGGCGGGAAAAATCGCCCACTTCCCTTGGAGCCCCGCGACTTCAAAAAGCTTCTTAAGTTCTGCCTGAAACTTCTCCTGCTCGCGGGATATCTCAGCGCCCGCACCCTTGAGGGCGGCTTCATAGACGGCCTCAAGTCTTACGCGAAGCATAGCATCTATTTGACCCGCTTGCTTCGCCAGCTCCTGGGGCGGGTGGCCGGACACCGTCTCCGCAAGTGACGCCTCTAGGGATGTCATGAGTTCCTGGCGCAGCTCCTGCACCTCGTTTTTGCAAAACGAACCCAATTTTTCAGCGAATACCTCAAATTCTGCGGCGAGCCGCTGCGTGATAGCCGTCAGGGATTCCAGGCCGGCTTGCCCGGATTCATGGTCTTCTGAAAGCCTCGACAGCATCTGAAGTTCGGTCTCGAACCATGATGCCATATTGGAGTAGACGGCTATGAGCAGTGTTGCGGTCTCACGCAAGGAGTTGGCGATGGGGCCGGTGCGCATCAGTTCGGAAATCGCAACCGCCAAGGCTGCAAGGCCCGATTTTTGAAACATCGCGTCAGTCGTGATCGCCTCTTTGATCTCGTCATGCGGAGGCCAAACGAGAGAAACCTCGCCGCCCGGCTCTTCGGCCTCAGCCTCTGGCTTCTTCTTTTCGTCACCAGCCGCCAGCGCTTTTTGTGCCAAGACTGCACTGCCAAACACGATCGGAAAGTCAGCCTGAGGAAATTCGCGCTTCAGTATGGCAGCCACGTTGCGGAAGATCTCGCGCAAGACGTCCTCGCCAGCATCAATCTCGTCGATCTTGTTGACGAAGATGATGACGCGGTCTTTTTTCAGGCCCCTGAGCATACGCAGGAGGCTGAAATCCGAGACCGACAGCGGCTGGCGGGCGGTAAGGACGACCACACAAATATCTGCGGCTTCGAGATTTTGTCTCGTGATCTCGTCCCGAACGAGAAAAGGGTCATTGACCCCGGGGGTATCAATTACCGTAGTAGGAAAGCTGAATGCGCCCAAGTCCAGAAAAACGTCAGCACTGCGGGTAATATCGGAGAACTCACCCTCACCGCCAGAGGCGGTGTGTTCCATGCCGGGGTGACCGGCACCCACATATCTGTTCAGAAGGCCGGGCGTAATTTGCTCAAATGTGTGCTCGGTGCCAAGCAGGTCCTCGAACCGGGACCCAAGCTTCCGCAATGCTCGCTCTTGCATTGCTTCAACCTGCTCGCTGAGAACACTCCAGTCGAACTCAGGAAACAAGCGCTCGGTGAGTTCGCGCGTCCGGCCCCCAAGCGATAGACGGCGCCACTCATCGCGGGTGAAGAAAGTGAAGGCCGCTCCTGATTGCGGCTTTCCGGGAACTCCAAAATGGAGCCTCGTAATTACCGTCGTCCAGGGATTAATGTCGGCAGGAAGCAGGCCTGGCTCTTCAACGAGAACGTTGATCAAAGAACTCTTCCCTGCCTTCATCTGCCCCGCAAAAGCGATACAGCAAACCCGGCTTTCCAGCTCTTTCAAAAGAGAGCTTATCACTTGCGCAGTCTGCGGATCGGCCAAATCCGCGAGCCGTGAGCCCGCTTCGATCACCTTCTTGCTGGCATTGGCAATTCTTGCCCCAACGCTCAGACGCTGCGACAAGAGCGACCCGCCCGACCTAGAGGGAAGGGTGACGCCAACGGCATCGGAGCCGCCATCTTTTCCAAGGACTTCTTTAAGAAGCGTGCTCGGTACGGGCGGTGTTGCAAACGGACTCCCCGCTTCCTGGCTGACAGGCCGCGCCGAAGGCTTCTGCTTCCACGACAAAAACTTGAAAAAACTAGACATTTCTGGAAGCACGTGCAGCAGAGGGCGTTTCTGTCACCGGGTTCATCGCCGCCGCCTCATAAATAACAAGACAAATTGAAACTATTCATTTTCTATCGTGATAGCTAGCTCCCGCTCCAGCGGCAAATCTCTTTTTTGATATCCATGCAAAGTGAACACAATCGCCAAGGCTGGATCCGTCATTAATGTTGCACACTTCATAGGAATGGTGCTGCAAGCGAAAGAGCGGTAAGAGCTGCACATGGCACATCGGGCGGAGAGGCAGGCGCTTATGCAGAGTATTCAGCAGGCGCTGAATATCTTACAGCGAGCGCGCTCTTCTTATCCCGCTTTAGAAGCCCCTTGCCGTGCGCTACAGCGTACTGCCAAGGCTGTAACCCGGCCGCTACGCGTTGCCATTCTGGGAGAATCGAATTCCGGGAAATCCACGCTCGCGAATCTGTTCGCCGGCGGAATGACGCTGCCCGCTTTGCCCGCGGCGAACACTAGATTGCCAACGCTTCTCCGATACGCGCCCTCACCGTCGGCTACTGCACTATATCCCGGCGGACGCCGGGTCCTCCTTTCAGCCGCCGATGATGTGCCGGCAGGCGCGATACTTCGCCTTGAAGTTGGGCTGCCGAGCGAGGTCTTGCGGCAAGTGGAGATTATTGACTTCCCCGGCAGCGCCAATCCCCTTCTCCCAGTTAATCCAGCCGACGTGCGCTTGCACGGTGCGGACGCTGCAATCTGGACGACAGTAGCTACTCAGGCATGGCGGGAGTCGGAACGTTCGGCATGGCTGACATTGCCACAGAGATTACGGTCGCTTGGCTTGCTTGCCATCACACATTGCGATTTGGTTCCGAGCGCTGCCGATTTTCAAAGGTTGCGGGCGCGCCTGGAAACGGTTGCGAAGGCGCAATTTGTGGGGATGTTTTTTGTGGCGCCCGCTGGCCGGAAAGCTGCCTCCAATTTCGGGGACAGCACCGCCTTGCTCTCGGAGATTCAAAGCATCGCGGTCCAGTTTTCTGCTTTCCGTCTCGCTAGAGCGGTACTGATCACCCGGCAACTGGGGGAGATTGGCCTCCAGCGGCTCGGCGAAGGTTCAACCTCTTAGGGCTGCCTGGGTGCGGACCCGGTAAGATCTGCGAGATGGGAGGCCATGACCTCGGAATATTGGCTGCTTGCACGGAATTTAGCGAGAGCGGAATTGATACTTTGAACGAGTTGGGCTTGGTGCGGATTGTCCTTCGCCACAACCACATGGAGGCCGGTTGTTAGGCCGGGCCGTCGCGAGACCTGGAAGGAGGCGGCCAACTTCAGCTTTTCAATCGTAAACCGCGCTTCCGGTTCAACCGCAATCACCGCGTCTGCCTCATGAGCATCAAGGGCTGCGAGACAGTCAATCAATGTCTTTGGTCTGAGCTTTTTAAGACTTACGCCTTTGAGCCACGGAATTTCCGCGACGAGGTCTTCGGGAAGGGACTGGCTCGGGGGGATGCATAGCGTCCGGCTTTGCGGCGAGTTTGCAGCTTTGGGGTCGAGCGGCATGTCGAGACGAGTGAAAACGGCGACGACGGCCTGCATGACGGGCTCGGTTTGCACCGCGTGGTCACAAAGCTCGGCCTGCATCTCGGACTGATTGCTGGGAGCGTCACAATTCGTCGTCTCCCAGAATATTCCCGCATCGGCCGTCTTGTTTGTCACCAGTGCATCCAGCAAGGTTCTCTCGCTTTGCACCCATTGGACAGAGAACGGGATTCCCGCGCCACCCATGGCCGCAGTCAGAATCTTCAAGGCTACGCCGCCGTCCTTGCCGTGGCTGTTTGTCAGAGGAGGCCGTTCCACAGCTACTATCCTCAGGCTGTCTGCTGACGGTGCGTCCTCAATATTGATGAGGCCGTCCTTCACTGTTGGTGCAGGCGCTGCCACGGCCAGCGTCTCGGCCGGTCCATAGCGCTTCCACCCGGGGACATTCATTTTGACGTCGATTTTGCTGAAAGGAGAGCGGGGGAAGTTCGCGCGGAACTGCGGCACGAGCGCAAAGAATTTGCTCACAAAACTAACGACATCGGCATAACGGCCCTGCTTTGGCCCCCAGTCGAAGGCAGTCAGGAGGGTCTCGACTTGAACCGTTTCGAAAGGGCCGGCAGGGCCGAAGCCAGATACCAAGTTGGTGGACTTCTTCGGAATGTAGACGGCGGCTAGCGGGCCTGCCGCTGGGATCGGCAGAAGTTGGTGGGTTGCAGGCGTGATCCCCCAGGACTGGAGGCCGGGCAGGTCCGGCTCATAAATGACAAGAGCATCAAGCTCATTTGATCGCCGGGCGAGATCTTTAACGCTCAGCTCAACGAACTCCGCCTCGATTTTCATCAGGCCAAAGATCGTCTTTGCGGTCACGCCGCGAGATGGTCTGTCTGCCGGAACTGCAATTTTCCGGCCGCGCAATTCTGCAATGGACTTAAAATCTTTCTTCGCGAACAAAAGCACGGATTGCTGGAGTAAGGGTGCAACCAGCCGGATTTTCCTGCGGGCTTCCGGGAGCGCATTAGCAAGATCCAAATAGGCAAGAACGTCGTTGTTGATAATCGCGAGATCGGCGCCACGAAGTTGCAGCAGGTCGCGCGCATTCGCTGAGCCGCCATATCCGCTGGCGGATAAAAGCCGAACTTCGCCTTCTTTGTAGAGCGTAACGGAAAGCTCGCTCAAAATCTTAGAGGCTGGACTCCCCGGTTCCGACAGCTCGTCTGAAAGCACGGTCACGATGCTGTTGGGCTGTCTCGCAGGCGGAAGGCTGATTTGGGCAAGAGCGGAAAACGTCAACGCTGTAAATAAGCCGACAATAATGATGAAGAAACGCATCTGCACGTCCCTCTCGCTGCGTCGAACGCCAACTGGCTAAGGGAGCGGACAAAGACCCCTAACGCCGAACCACCCCTCTAACGGAGGGAAGTGTTCACATTCAAGATTAAAACGACTTGTGTGGCGTTGTTAGGGGGCGGGTCCGCTCAGTGCATTGCATTGATGATCCGCCGCAGCCGCCCGCCATCCATTTCGAGGCCGCTTTTAACGGCGAGTTCATACCACTGCTGATACCAGCGGGCGGCTATATCGCGGTCTGGAGCGACATTCGCTTTTGGCAATGACTGCAAATAATTCGGATCATAGGACTGAGCCAGAACGAAGGCGACTTCAGCTTGGCTCTCTGGGTGGCTTCGCTGGAGAATCCTCCGGGCAGACAAAACATCGCCCTCGCTCAAGGAGCGGCGTGCGTCGCTCATGACCTTAGCCTCGGCCTCAGGCGTGATCAGGGCTTCTGCGACGGCGGGTTTTTCCTTGCCGGATTGAACTGGGAGTTTCAAGACGCCGGTCCCGATGAGAAGCGCGCACACAACCACCGCCGAGCTTATTGCACCGGAGAGATAGAAAGCAATGCGCACAAGCGGATTTGCTTTCTGCCGGCGTGCAGCCACCGCCGAAAGTTTGCGATCGAACACGCGAATTTCAGTACTGGGGCGGGCCGCCTGCATAGCCTGCTCGGCTTGGGGCTTCGTTTGTGGGACTTCTTCTCCAGCCGGAAAATCAAGCCTTTGCAGCTTCCTGAGTACCGCCTTCACTTCGGCAAGGCTGGGCTGATCCTCCGGTCCTTGCATGGGAAATCCTTTCTCGATTAAGCCCCACAAAATGCCCGGACGTCGCCGGCTGGCTGGAGAGCCAAGCGGATAAACCGGAGGTGGAATTTAGCAGAGAAGGCAGAGCTGCGTAAGACAGGTTTTTAGTTCTGCCGGTGCGAACTTTCACGTGCAATGTGTGTGATCTGACACTAGCCCGCTCGCCGCGGCAGTTTCCAATTGGGCCGGACGTAGTGGCAGGTGTAGCCGCTTGGAAAACGCTCAAGGTAATCTTGATGCTCCGGTTCCGCTTCCCAGAAGTCGCTCGCAGGCACGACTTCGGTGACCGCCTTCCCAGGCCACAGATGCGAAGCTTCGACATCGGCGATCGTGTCTTCGGCGACCTTTCTCTGCTCGTCGCTGGTGTAAAAGATCGCGGAGCGGTAGCTAGTGCCCCGGTCGTTGCCTTGGCGATTAACCGTGGTCGGATCGTGAATCTGGAAGAAGAATTCCAACAGCGTCCGGTAGCTCGTCTTCTCTGGATCGAAAACGATCTCAATAGCTTCCGCATGGCCCTCGTGATTGCGATAGGTTGCGTTTTTCACCTTTCCGCCCGTATAGCCAACGCGCGTCGAAATGACGCCCGGTTGCCGCCGTATGAGGTCCTGCATACCCCAGAAGCAGCCCCCGGCAAGCACGGCCCGTTCCTCAGTCATCGAATATCCTCCACTTGATTGAGATAGGCGCCGTAGCCCTCGGCTTCCATTCGATCGCGAGGAATGAACCTCAAGGAAGCCGAGTTGATGCAGTAGCGCAGGCCGCCCCGGTCCTCGGGGCCATCGTTAAAGACGTGGCCGAGATGGCTGTCGCCAGAGGCCGACCGCACCTCGGTGCGGGTCATGCCATGGGAAGTGTCTCGCAATTCGTTGATATGGGCGGGTTCGATTGGTTTGGTGAAGCTTGGCCAGCCGCATCCCAATTCATACTTGTCCGAAGAAGCAAACAATGGTTCGCCCGAGACAATATCGACGTAGATGCCAGCCTGCTTATTGTCCAGATACTCGCCCGTGCCCGGCATCTCGGTGCCGCTTTGTTGAGTCACACGATATTGTTCGGGTGTCAGCCGGGAAATGGCTTCAGGGGTTTTACGGTAGTCGCCCAACTTTATACTCCGGAATTAATGCGTTCAGCTGTTGCGTCCAAGGTTTTCGGGCTGCGACGCCCCTGCGAGATAAAGTGGGACGCAATCCGGAGTATGCTAGCATCCCAAACGACACTCTTGTGTGATAGGTCCTTGTGACTTTTACGCCTGGGCCGCATGGCCTGCGTCATGCCTCGCAGATGTCGTTTAAGATGAGGCGGAACTGAGCAGCAAAAGGTGACGAGATGGCATGTGACGTCTTGATCGTAGGTGCGGGGCCAACCGGTCTGGTGCTGGCCCTCTGGCTCGCTAAGCTCGGCGTCAAGGTGCGCATTATCGACAAGACAGCCGAGCCTGGGACCACCTCGCGCGCTTTGGCTGTGCAGGCCCGGACACTTGAGCTCTATCGGCAACTTGACCTCGCCGACTCAGTTGTCGCGCAAGGCCATAAGGTCCCGGCGGTCAATCTCTGGGCGAAAGGAGAACCCAAGGCACGCCTACCTTTCGAGACGATCGGGGCGGATCTGACAGCCTATGCTTTCCTTGAAATTTTCCCCCAGGACGAGCATGAGCGGCTATTGATCGAGCGTCTCAGCTCATTCGGTGTCTCGGTCGAGCGCCAAACCGAGCTGGTGAGCTTTAAGGACGCAAGCGAATGCGTTACAGCCCACCTGCGAAAAGCTGACGGCACAGACGAGGAATGTGAAGCAAGTTATCTTGCCGGCTGCGACGGCGCGCGCTCAACAGTGCGTGAGGCAATCGGGACCGGCTTTCCAGGCGGCACTTACCGCCAACTCTTCTACGTCGCCGATGTCGAGGCCGCGGGGCCGCCTTTAAACGGCGAACTGCATATTGACCTCGATGAGGCCGATTTTCTGGCCGTGTTCCCGCTGGCCGGGGAAGGAAGGGCGCGTTTGATCGGCACCGTTCGCGACGAACGTGCAAGCCGGGCGGACACGCTCAAATTCGAAGATGTCAGCGATCGCGCGATCCAACATCTCAAGGTTCAGGTGAACAAGGTTAACTGGTTCTCGACCTATCACGTCCATCATCGCGTGACCGGACATTTCAGCAAAGGCCGCGCCTTTTTGCTTGGCGATGCCGCGCATATTCACAGTCCCGCCGGCGGGCAAGGAATGAATACCGGAATTGGCGACGCCATTAATCTCGCCTGGAAACTCGCCGCTGCCGTTTCAGGGCAAGCGCCGGACAGCTTGCTCGACAGTTATGAAGCCGAACGCATCGGCTTCGCCCGCCGATTGGTTGCAACAACCGATCGTGCATTTAGCCTTGCCACCGCCGATGGGTGGGTTGCAGATATTCTTCGCACGCGCATAGTCCCATTCCTGATGCCGAAACTAACCGCGTTCGAAGCCGTTCGCGATTACATGTTCCGAACCGTTTCCCAAATCACGCTGAACTATCGCGGCGGTCCTTTAAGTGAGGGCGTGGCCGGGAAGGTTCATGGTGGCGACCGGCTTCCGTGGGTGCGGATTGATGGCGTGGACAACTTCGAACCGCTCGCAGCGATGACCTGGCAGGTTCACATCTATGGCTCGACGAGCGCACAGCTTGTCGAGTGGTGCCGCGAGCGCGAGCTTCCGCTGCATATCTTCGATTGGCGTCCGAACTATGAGAAAGCGGGCTTGGCGCGTAATGCGGTTTATCTTTTGAGACCAGACGCCTATGTCGCGCTCGCCAATGTCTCTGCAACGCCCACAGTTCTGGACAGTTACTTTGCCAGGCACAAACTTCAGCCTGCAGCCAAGGTGGAAATATTAAAGGAAAGCGCGGCGTAACCCTGATCTTATGTGGAAACCTCGCCACCGCTGAACAGGGGGAGTTCATTTTCGGCGCTTCGCTTTTCAAAGTTGGAAACGGTGACGCCGAGAAGCCTGATGCCCTTGGGTGGCGGGAAGACAGTTCGCACAAGATCGAGGCTCGCGCCTCTCAAGTGATGCTGACAGCCCCCAGCGGTTGCAAAGCTGCGGCTTCGTGTGATCTGGCGGAAGTCTGCAAATTTGATTTTCACCGTGACCGTCCGCCCAAAGGCGCTCGTTTTCGCACACCAGTCCCAAACCTCATCCGCCATGGCCTCCACACCTGCTTCGATTTGCGCGGGCTCGGTCAGATCGCGTTCGAAGGTCGTTTCCGAGCCCGAGGATTTGCGAAGGCGATCGGCGACACGGGGCGGTCGTCTTCCCCCTGCGCAATGGTCTGATACCACCTAGCGGATTTTCCAAAGTGCTGCTGCAAAAAAGCAAGCGGCTTTGCGCGCAAGTCGCCGCCTGTGGCGATGCCGAGGCGCTCCATCCTCGCTGCCGTCACCGGCCCCACGCCATGAAACTTCGCGACGGGCATGGTTTCGACGAAGGCGGAACCCATCTCGGGCGTAATCGCGAACTGGCCGTTGGGCTTCCGGCAGCCTGAGGCAAGCTTGGCCAGAAACTTGTTGTAGGAGATGCCTGCCGAAGCTGTCAGTTGCGTCTCGTCAAGAATGCGGGCGCGGATCTCCTTCGCGGTCGCCCAGGCGGTCGGCAACGCACGCAAGGTGGCGGATACATCGAGATAAGCTTCATCGAGGGAGAGGGGTTCAATCAGCCCAGTATATTGGGCAAAGATTGCATGGATTTGGTGGGAGACTGCCCGGTACACGTCGAAGCGCGGTGGCATGAAAACGAGCGCAGGACATTGCCGCATAGCCGTCGTGGACGGCATCGCCGAACGCACCCCGAAGGCGCGTGCCTCATAGCTTGCTGCAGCGACGACCCCGCGTTTGGCCGCATATCCGACAGCAACAGGGCGGCCTTTTAGGCTTGGGTGATCGCGTTGCTCGACCGACGCATAAAACGCATCCATATCGACATGGATGATCTTGCGTTGATGGACATGCCGCTACTTTAGCAGAGTCGGAACGGAATAAGAACATCCCGGTCGCATATGCCGGTGTGTTGCGCACAACAATTGAAGCGGGCATATTCGGCTATCAATGCCTGTGACTCAACGCGAACAGCGACAATTCTCTATCATCGCCGGACTAGCCCGATCACGAAAAGCAAAATAATTGCGCCAAGCGTGGAAACGATGATGCTTCTGACCAGGGGATCGGCGACGGGAATAGACACGCCAAGACGCGGGAAGAGATAACCGGCAACAACGGCTCCCAAAATCCCGATAATGATATTGCCGATAAGCCCAAATCCACCGCCTTCCATGATAAGTCCGGCAAGGAAGCCAGCGACGGCGCCGATTAGAAGCCAGATCACGATGCTTTGAGCTTCCATAATACACCTTCCGTTAGTAGGTTCTCAGAATTGATTTCAAATTGAAATCTGCTTGTTAACGTTTGCGGCAGCTCAAGGTTTCAGTATCCAGATTGTTTGAGTCTCTGTAATTGCTAAGCCGTTGATCTGGATTAAATCTAAATTCGAGGAGCGCCGTGCCACGCGCCCAAGAGAAAGCCCCGTCAAATCATCGGGCATATCAGTCGAGAGTGAAACGGTAGGTCCGGCTATGCCGTCGCTTTTAGTTTTGCCGGGTGTTGATTTTGCTGGTGCGGGCGGAGGGACTTGAACCCCCACGACTTGCGTCACTGGAACCTAAATCCAGCGCGTCTACCAATTCCGCCACGCCCGCCGCGGACCGCGATCACCGCAAGATATATCATAGATTTAGGCCACGGCTAGCGCCAAGCAGCGCCTCGAACCTGGGGATGAGCAGTTGCAGCTACCGGCAAACGGGTCCATCTTAGCAGAAAAGGTCCCGGCTGCCCCCACGGTCCTATGCTTTCCCTTCAAGACTCTGTCATTAAGCCATCTGTTCTCGCCGCTATTGGCAATACGCCGCTCATTCGCCTACACGGGGCTTCCGAGGAAACGGGATGCGAAGTTCTGGGCAAGGCGGAGTTTCTAAATCCTGGGCAGTCGGTGAAGGACCGCGCCGCTTTATTCATTATCGAAGATGCGGTGAGCCGCGGCGCACTAAAGCCAGGCGGCACTATTGTCGAAGGCACAGCCGGCAACACCGGGATCGGGCTAGCCCTCGTGGCTAACGCGATGGGTTACAAGACGGTCATCGTCATTCCGGAAACGCAGAGCCAGGAAAAAAAGGACACACTGAAGGTAATGGGGGCGCAGCTCGTAGAAGTACCGGCCGTCCCCTACAAGAACCCCAATAACTATGTGAGATACTCCCAGCGGCTCGCAGCCAAGCTCAGCGAGACGCTTGCCGAAGGAGCTATCTGGGCCAATCAATTCGACAACATCGCCAACCGTCAGGGCCATGCCGAAACGACGGCCGAGGAGATTTGGGCACAGACCGGCGGAAAGGTTGACGCTTTCATCTGTTCCGTTGGAACCGGCGGCACCTTGGGTGGGGTGTCGCTCGGATTAAAGTCCAAGCGGAACGAAATTATCATTGGAGTAGCCGACCCCTTCGGTTCGGCGATCTTCAATTATTATGCGCTCGGCGAGCTAAAGGCTGAGGGCTCTTCCATAACAGAGGGCATCGGCCAGGGCCGTATTACCGCAAATCTTGAAGGCGTCATTGTCGACCGTGCTTACCAGATCCCCGACGCGGAGGCGCTTGAAGTCGTCTTCCGTCTTGTAGAGGAGGAAGGTTTGTGTTTGGGCGGATCGAGTGGCATCAACGTAGCGGGTGCCGTCCGTTTAGCTCGCGATCTCGGCCCAGGCCACACCATTGTCACCGTATTGTGCGATTACGGCACGCGCTATCAGTCAAAAATGTTCAATCCGGAATTTCTGCGCGAAAAAGGCTTGCCGGTGCCGCCATGGCTGGAACAAAGGCAGCCCTTGCCCAATGTCTTCGAATAACATCAAGCAGTTACAATTGATGCTCTAGGGGGTGGAATGACAGATTTCTCTTCAAAATGGCTCGTGGAGACGGATTGGCTCCAGGAACGCCTGGGTGCTCCGGGCATCGTGATCATGGACGCTTCCTTAGAGATGCCGGCGGATGCCAAGAAGCCCTATGAACTCTATCGTGAAGCCCATATCCCAGGCGCGCTTTTTTTCGACATCGATGAAATTTCCGATACTTCCTCGTCCCTCCCTCACATGCTGCCTTCGCCCGAGAAGTTCGCATCACGGATGCGCCATATGGGCGTGGGCGATGGAATGAAGGTGATCGTCTACGACAATCGCGGGATCTTCAGTGCACCGCGTGCTTGGTGGATGTTCCGGGTCATGGGTCACGACGATGTTGCGGTTTTGAACGGCGGCCTCAAGAAGTGGAAGGACGAAGGGAGGCCATTGGAGGACGGGCCTCCTCCAGTTCGCTCGGAACGTCATTTTACCGCTCGCAAGAATGAGGAACTCGTGCGGGATGCGAAGGATGTCATGGCAGCGTTGGGCCCAAAGCGCCGGCAGATCGTCGATGCACGCGCCAGGGCCCGTTTCCTTGGGCAAGAGGCGGAACTGCGCCCAGTTCCCCGGCTTGGCCACATGCCGGGCGCTTACAATGTTCCTTACGCAAAGCTCATCAATGCGGATGGCACCATGAAGTCCGCTTCAGAGATACGCGCTGCCTTTGAGGCAGCAGGGGCCGACGCCGATAGACCCGTTATCGCCACATGCGGCTCCGGCGTCACGGCCTGCATTCTTGCGCTAGGCGTTTCAATTTTGGGGAACGAATACGCGTCCGTCTATGACGGCTCCTGGGCGGAATGGAGTGCTATTCCGGAAGCCCCCGCCGTAAAGGAATAGCTGCACATCAGCCAGGCTTATTGGCCGCGAACACATTCTCATTGCCCGCCCGAATTCGCCTGATTCTTCAGAGCATCGCGTATACGGGCCTCGAAATCGGATGTAACAGCCTGCGCGGGGATTTGTTTTTGGGCGGGGGCCCGCGCGCCTGGTTGAGTTAGCCCATCTTCCGGTTTCTTTTTGCTGCGCTTGCGGCCGCGATCGCGCTTTGGGGTCTCTTCCTGGGTTGTAGTCCAGGGCTGTGAGGCGGGCTGCGGCTTATTCAATCCTTCCAAACGGGCTATGTCGCCCTCCATCTTGCGCACAAGGATGGCGCGCGAAAAATCGTCCGCGGAAAGCGTTCTAGGGCGCGAGCCAAGCTCCCGTAAAGATCCGGATACAAGAATTTTGACAGGCGGCCATTTCACCCGCCGATCGGACCGGACCCCCAACTGCCAAGTGCTATCCACGCCCATCTTGCTGAGATCGAGGTAGCCCTCCATGCGCACGGTGGCGTCACGTCCGCGGAAAGAGGCGCGACGAACTTCGAGAAGGCCATCATGGATCGTTAGCGGTATCTTGAGCCGGCGAAAGCCGAAATCGCTCGTTTGAGCCGCCTCAAGTACTTTCTTGCTTATCGCCTCCTCCGTAAGCGGAAGTGGATTTGCAAGCATCTCTTCGGCGCTCTTTTGCACGGCGCCCGGCGACAGCCTTGAGAGCTGCCCGTCAGAAATGCTGATGACTCCCCGTCCCTGAAGCACAGAGACGATTCCGCGCGGGCTTAAGCCCTGTCCAGACACGGCAAGCGAAAGCGATGCTTTTCCTGTCGCCGTCGGGGTAGTGCCTGCATTCGGTAGCAGGGATAAGTTTACGCCATTCATCGCAATGTTGGCGCTGCCCTCCACGGCCGTGCTGTCTTTGACGGCGAGATTCATCGATGCGTCGACATCACCGCCGAACGCTTTCCCTTCGATGGTGCGGATCTCCAATCGATCCTGGGTCAGTTTCGCCTCCACCCGTGCATCTGAAAGGACCACCGAGTCGCTGAGGTTCAACTCCTTCGCAGCAAACGAGATATTTGCGACGGTGTCGTGAAGCGCCGCTATCGAAAACGGCCGGCTGCTCCAGATTTCTGGCGCTGGGGCTGTTCGTTCGGACGTAAGGGCGGCGGGCACCGTCAAAGCAGGCGCTTCAGCCGGGGTTTGAAAATACGAAAGAAGATTGGGCAGAGACGCGGAATCGGCCTTCAAATCCGCGTCGGCTCTGGTTACGCCGCCGGCTGTGTTGACGGCAAGGTGCCCGGTAACGGCATTTGTGGGAGATTCGGCCTTGAGCCCTTGCGTGTCGAAGCGCTCCGCTGCAATCGTGATCCCAGTGTCAACATGAAGGTTCGCCTTGGGGTACCCTCCAAGAAGAGCGAGCAGGGGCGACGGCAAAAACTGCTCCGGCGATTGGCTTGACGCCGAGAGCCTACCCGTCAGCGCTGGAGACTGGGCCGTGAATGCTCCATTTCCGTCAAACTGGGCCTGCAAGGCGCCTGAATTGAGAGAGGCCGAAGTCTCGAGTTTTGCGGATGTGCCGGTAACTTGGATTGCAATCTCACCGCTTGAAGCGGAAGCTTCTGGAGGAAGAATCGCAGACGGAAAAAGCAGGGTAACGAGCTTATTGCCGTTGGGCGCGGACACGCGGAGTTGTCCAGAGAGCGGAGCCTTTGCCCAGCCGGTGAGGACCCCTCCGAGTTGCACCCGGCCGTCGAGGCGCATCAATCCGAGATTTCCGGTAATCTGCGCCGAGGATTGGCCGGTATTCGGCTCCGCTGCATAGCTTAGAGATAATAAGCCTGGTGACAGATCCTCGAGATGCCGGCCTCCGGAATTTGCATCCAAGCCTGCAACGGCAGCAAGTTGCGTGACGGCTTGCGGCGACTTGGCCTCTATTTTACCGTCGAAGCGTCCGGGGCCGGCGCCGCTGAGCGGGAATTCTCCCGCGCCCTGCACGGCCAGTCCGCCGGACATTTCAGCGCCTAATCTCGCGATGGTGAGCCGGTTTGCGTCAGCTTTCACCTTGATAGCGACATTCTTGGCTTCCGTTCCGGCCAATTTGATGCTTGCGGCGGATACGTCGATATCGGCGGCTTCGACTTCGCTGCCACTGAAAAGTTCACGGATGCCGGACAAGGCCGTTTTCCATGCTGCTTTCAAGCTCTCCGGCGACAAGCCGCCAGCCTCTCCACTTCCGGTGAAACTATTCAGGTCGAAAGCATTGCCTGAAAGCGAGAGCTGCAGCCTTCGGGGCGGCTCCCTGTCAAGGTGGATGCTTCCCGTAAAGCCTGTTCCATCAAGGCTTCCGGTCACGCCTTCGAAGGCCGTAACTTCGGGCGAGAGCGTCAGGGCTCCCCGCAAGGCAAAACTTTGCCCCGCTGCGGTTTGCGCTGGTGTTGCGGCCGGAGCTATCCAACGGCTAAGCCTGCTCAGATTCTTGCCCTCGATCGAAGCCGTAGCGGAAAGACTATCTACACGGTCCACTCTTCTCAGAGTTCCGGCAAGCTTCATGAAGGAATCACCGGGCAAAGCCGCCTCTGCCTGTTCGAAGGTCCACCGTTCGCCATTGCGCGATCCGTGGATCGTCACCTTTTCAAGAGGCTCACCTTTGAGCTGGACTAATCCCGCATCCAGTGAAAGGCGCAGGCTGAAGTCCGGATAAAGCCAGAGAAACCGTCCGGCCGCCGCCTTAAGACTGGTCCAATCCTGGCCGTCTGGCGCGGCGGGCCGGAAGCCCGAGCCGGCACTCGAAAGCAAGGCATCTGCATCCAGCGAGCTCGCTTGTAACGCTATGTCTGCAGCCTTCTCGCCAAATCCGATCCTTGCCGTACCAGCCAAGACTTGCGGGCGGTTCTGAGGATCGATCGTCAGAGTAAGGTCGCTGAGCGAAGCGTCCGAAAGGCCAATTTTGGCCGTCGATTTCAGTTGGGCCTCGATGGGAAATTCGTCAAAGGCCGCACCGCTTTGTGGCATGTTGATCGCCAAAGACCCCTCGAACGCAGGAGTTGGCGCGGCGCTTAAAAGACCATCCGCCAGATATGCAGCTTTTGAGGTTAGATCCAGCGCAGTGCCGGAAACCTTTACCGTCTTATCCGCCCCAGCCGCGGCCAGCAACTTCGCATCATACTGGCCGCCATTGTGAAAGAATTGGCCGTTGAAGCGATAGGAATGGTGATTAGGGATGGACAGAACCGTCCCATTGATCTTGGTCAGGACCAGCGATTGGTGTTTCGCGCCGCTTTGGGCGATCACGGAGAACCTGCCGTTTTCAATCTCGACGTTGCTGACGCCGGCAGCTACCGAAGAGGAACTTTCCGCGACAGCGGCCTTACTGGTCTTGGGCGACTTGGATGACTTCGAGAAGTCAACTGTGAGGGAAGGCCGGACGAGGCGCAGTTTGCTTGCTTCCACCTGCCCGGCAAAGAGCGCCTGAAGCGAAAGCGTCAGATCGACCGCATCGGCGGTCAAGAGAGTATCGTCATCGATTCCGTTTTCGGCGGCGACTTTGCTTGCCCGTAAATGCGGCTCAGGCAGCAGTTCGATGTCGATGTCGCCGTTGATTTGGACATTTCGACCGAGGACAGTTGACGCCGCCCGCTCAATATCCGGCCGGTAAGCCTTCCAGTCCACGAAAGCCGGCAGCACCAAAGCGGCACCCAAAACGAGAATTAGAAGTGTGGCAAAGGTGGCGAGGATACGGCCCAATTTTTCCTCTTTGCTTGGCTGCGGCGCTTTAGGGAGCTCGCCGCGATCTGCCAGCTATTCAGTTATATTATCTTCCCTGGATTTAGGATGTTATAAGGATCGAGTGCCTGTTTTATGGCGCGCATGACTTCGATGCCGGCGCCTGCTTCTTCAGCGAGATAGGCTCTTTTTCCTTGGCCAACGCCGTGCTCTCCGGTGCATGTGCCCTCGAAGGCGAGCGCCCGCTTCACGATCCTTTCCGCAAAGATCTTCGCGCGCCTGACTTCATCGGCGTCGTCCATATTGATCAGGGGAACGGCATGAAAATTGCCATCGCCGACATGGCCTACGATTGGAACAGTGAGACGCAGCTCCTCTATGTCGGCCTCAGTCTCTTTCACGCAGGCCGCCAAGTTGGAGATCGGGACGCAAACATCGGTCACGTAAGCTGACCGTCCTGCGCCATAAGCCCGCTGCGCCCAATAGACGTCATGGCGGGCCTGCCAGAGTTTCGCACGCTCGTCCGCATGGGCGGTGTGGGACAAGGGGCCGCCGCCATTTTCCGTCGCAAGCTCCGAAAATATTTCCACCTGCTCTGTTGTCGCGGCAGGAGTACCGTGGAACTCAAGGAACAGGGTCGGGACTTCAGGCAGGGTCAGCTTCGAATATTGATTGCAAATCCGAACCTGTAGCGCATCGAGCAACTCGATCCGGGCCACACCCAGACCCAACTGAATTGCTGCCGAGGTAGCTTTGCAGGCTCCTTCAAGGTCAGTGAAGGGACAAACCGCGGAAACAATGGATTCAGGGATTCCATATAGGCGCAGCGTCAGTTGCATGATGATGCCGAGCGTTCCCTCGGAACCGACGAGGAGGCGTGTGAGGTCATATCCCGCGGAGGATTTTCTGGCGCGCCCGCCCGTCTTGATAACCTCGCCACTGGCGAGGACGGCGGTCACGTTCATGACGTTGTCGCGCATGGTGCCGTAGCGTACCGCACACGTACCAGATGCTCTCGTGGCCGCCATTCCGCCAAGAGTAGCGTCTGCTCCGGGATCGACCGGAAAGAACAAGCCGGTATCCCTGAGACTTCTCATTAAGCATCTTCCGCTTTACGCCCGCTTGCACTTCGCAATCCATGTCACTCGCATTCACCTGCAAGACTTGGTCCATATGCGAGAAATCGAGCGCGAGTCCGCCATAGGGCGCGTTGAGATGACCTTCAAGAGAAGTACCTGCACCGAAAGCGATCATAGGCAGACGGTCCTCTGCGCAAAGCTTGACGATACGAACAACCTCATCAGTGCTTTGCGGAAAGGCGACAGCTTCCGGCGGCTGGTTTTCCAGCCAGGTCAGGGTATGCCCATGCTGTTCCCGCAAGGCTGGCGCCTGGCTGAATCGGTTGCCGAGCCAATCCTGCAATTGCGCGAAAACCGCTTTCCGGCGTTCTGGCGTGGCGAAAGCCGTTGGCGGTGCAGCATCTGGGGTCATTACATGCTCCTATCCGGCAGGCTTCCCGGATGTGCGAACGTCGACACCACAACGGGTGCCTTTTGATTCTGCGGGATGGCCTCCGGCAACGCAACCGCAAGACAGCCGGGGATTAATCGTGCGGCAGAACGGGAAGCGGGCTTGAATAAGGTTCTACCCTTAATGAATTGTGCGCCAAGAGGCCGACTTGCCGCAGCGGCGCATTCTGCAGTTCGCCATTAGGACCGTGGCGGACAGCGTATTGCCAAACCGTGAGCTCCTTGCGATCGGCGAGCGCGCGCGCCACCGCGCCCGCGTTCTTTTCTTCCCCGCTCAGCTTACTTAGTTCCTGCGCATTCAGCCCGATGACGATCTCATCCTTCTCGGTGACTACCTTGAAAAGAGACACCGGGGTCATCCCTTCACCCCAGCTTTCCGATGCTATTAGGCTCAGTAATGCAACCGCCCCAAGACCAAGTTTTCTGATGTTGCTCCGCATCTTGCCATTCCTCACAAAGACCCATGCAACCGTAGCGGGCTTGACCGGAGTAAACAACGCGTTTTGTGATTTGTGCGCAAGCTAATAGATCATACGGAGGCGAGAGCGGACCAGCGTTTATCCGGGCAATATCATCTCCAAATCAACCAACCTGTGCCTCCACGACCAAAGAAGATCGGCATGATTCGTTACGATTTGAAATGACTTGGGCGTGGCAATGCCCTACACGGACGGAGGCGCCGCTTCCCGCAAAAATTATAATTGATTGCAGCGGCTGCCAACGAGGATGATAAAAAATGGTCACGGCCTCCATCGGTGACGCACGTTTCTTTGCCCGCCAGGGGCCATACAATTTGGCGGCAGTTGCTGAAGCCGCACGGGGGGTGGCACCACAATCCGATCTGCTATTGCGCGGCGTAGCGCCGCTGCAAACGGCCGGTCCCCACGAGGTAAGCTTTCTCGACAACCGGCGCTATGCAAGCGCGCTTGAGAAGACCATGGCGGGCGCCGTAATTCTGCATCCCGACATGCAGTCGAGGCTCCCATCGACAGCAGTGCCGATCGTTACGACCTCACCCTACGAAGGGTGGGCGCGGGTCGCGGCGCTTTTTCATCCCGCCCCCCCAGTTTCGCCTGGCGTGCATGCCTCGGCAGTCGTAGCCGAGGGCGCCAGCATCGACGTCACAGCGGAAATTGGGCCGCTGGCGGTGATAGAGGCTGGAGCGGAGATCGGCCCAAGATGCCGGATCGGACCTGCAGCGGTCGTCGGAAGCGGCGTCGTCATCGGCCCCGATTGCCGGATCGGCGCCCATGCTAGCCTCAGCCATGCGCGGCTTGGCGCCCGCGTTTATGTCTATCCCGGCGCCCGGGTGGGCCAGGAGGGATTTGGCTTTGCACTGACAAAGACCGGCTTTTTGACTGTGCCGCAACTGTCGCGGGTCCTTTTGGAGGACGATGTCGAGGTTGGCGCGAACACCACCATCGACCGGGGATCGACGCGAGATACCGTCATCGGCGCCGGTACGCGGCTCGATAACCTCGTCCAAATCGGGCACAATGTCGTCATCGGCCGTTGTTGCGTCATCGTAGCGCAAGCTGGCATCTCGGGATCGACGGAGGTTGGGGATTTCGTGCAGATTGGGGGGCAGGCAGGCATTTCGGGGCATCTGCGAATCGGTCAGGGTGCGCGGATCGGAGGACAATCGGGCGTCATCGCCAACGTCCCCGCGGGGGCCGCGATGTTCGGGACCCCAGCCGACATTAAGACCGCTTTTCTGCGGCAGGTAGCGACGCTCAAGCAATTGGCGCGAAAGCGACAGTGACACTACAGGATGTTGCTAGCTATTCCCGCCCTCGCTTGTTTGGGGGCTGCCATTTTTCCCGCATCGTGACCAACTCCTCCGCGAGCGTCGGATGCAGTGCAATCGTTGCATCGAAATCGGATTTCCTTGCGCCGAGTTTCAGCGATATGGCTAGCAGCTGCGCCATCTCGGCGGCGTCCGGCCCAAGCAAGTGTGCGCCTACGACCTTATCGGTCTCCGCATCAACAACGAGCTTCATGAGCATCCGTTCGGGCCCTCCTGAAAGCGTGTTCTTCAAAGGGCGGAAGCTCGACTTGTAGATATCGACGGCCCGGAACATTTCGCGGGCGCGCTCCTCGGTGTAGCCCACCGTTCCGATCTCTGGCTGCGAGAACACTGCGGTCGGGAGATACGCTAAATCGACAGGGTTCGGATTGTTTTTGTAATTGCCCTCGATAAAGGCGACGGCATCACGGATTGCAACGGGCGTCAGGTTGACGCGGTCGGTGACATCGCCAACGGCGTAGATGCTTGGCACCGAACTCTGATACAGGTCATTGACGATAACCCTGCCGTTCCACCCGCAGGCAACCCCGAGGGTTTGCAGCCCGAGACCAAGCGTATTCGGTCGCCGTCCCGTTGCGAACATGACGGCGTCGCAGTCAATGGCGTTTCCGCGAGTTGTTGTTACCGAGAGGCGGTCTCTAGTCTTCTCGATGGAAGCGGGCTCCGAGAAGCAGGTGATCGTTATCCCTTGCGCGCGCATGATGGCAGTGAGCGCATCTCGAAGATCGTGGTCGAAGCCGCGCAAAATTTCGCTTCCGCGATAAAGCACTTCGACCTCAACCCCAAGGCCGTGAAAGATGCCAGCGAATTCTATGGCGATGTATCCGGCGCCTACGATCACGATCTTTTTAGGTAAGGCCTCCAGGTGGAAGGCTTCGTTGGAAGTGATCGCAAGCTCGCGGCCTGGGATATCCGGTATAAAGGGGTGGCCTCCGGTCGCGATCAGGATTCGCTCCGCCGTAAAAGTGCGGTCCCCCTTTAAGAGACGAACCGTGTGGGCATCCGTCACTTCCGCGCGATCGTGGAACACCCTGCCGCCGGCTGCTTCCACCCCGCCAGCATAGACCTGACTGATGCGTTCGATCTCAACGTCCTTGTTCGCGATAAGAGCCTTCCAGTCGAAAGACTTCTTGCCTGTAGTCCAGCCGTAGGCGCGGGCATCGTCGATGGCGTGTCCAAACTCGCTCGCGTATACGAGCAGCTTCTTGGGAACGCAGCCGCGAATGACACACGTTCCACCATAGCGGTACTCTTCCGCGATGGCGGTTCGCACGCCCAGTCCGGCTGCGAGCCTTGCCGCCCGGACGCCGCCCGAGCCTCCGCCGATCACAAACAGGTCGTAGTCAAATTTTGCCATGGCCTACCGCAAAAAATTCAATTTCGTTCTGTCCAAGGAAGATGTCGCTGCAGCCGCTATTTGTGACAAGGGCATCGATTTCGCGTAGGAGACCGCCAGAGCCTGTTACTGAGTGCGCGCTGGCAGCTCAAATCGGCAGACCTTCGTTGTGCAAATCGTCGAGCGACCGCTGCAGCCCAGACCGGGTCTCAGGCGAGATCTTATTCTTCAGAACCTCGGTCCACTTTTGGATGAGCGCGTCCCAATTTGCCTTGGCCTTCGCCTGCTCTTCAGGAGAGCGCTCCATCAGCTTGGACTTATTTTCCAGCTCGTCGAACGACTTCTGCGCTTCGGAAATATCCCTTTTCGTGAAAGCCGTTCCGGTCTTAACGGCATTGCGGAGGAGATCGAAAGCCTTGGCCACTGCGGGGGAGCGCACGAACTCATGCAAGGTATTGAGCTGCTCGTCAGTCAACGCTGCCGCCACTATTGACGGTGCTGCTGCAAGCGCGATCGCCTTTTGCATATTGTATGTGAATTCCCATTGGTCTGCCTGTTCGCGCAGATTCTCGCGCTCTTCCTCGGACATCCGGGCACTCTCTGCATAGACGTCGCGGACGAAGTGCTTCGCATCCGCAATCATCGCCTCCAAATGAGAAGTGATCAGGAGATCATTCACAAGAGTTTGCGCTTTTGCGATCTTCCGCTTCGAGGGGATCGCCGCAGGCGAGCCAGGCGCTCCCGGCAGCATCTGCTGAACATCGACATTCAACCCTTTAGCCCATGCGGAAAACTCCGCGAATGTCCGGCTGTCGTTGTAAGAGAAACCCGTCAAAAGCTTCGAAGCAGCGTAGAACGTATCGAGCACTTTCTGCACTGCCGGAAGCTTCAAGAGCTTCTCCACATCCTCGATTTCAACAGGGGTTGCAGTTTTTGCGATCTCCTCTGATGCGTCCGAGATCATCGCCTCCTTATTATCCGACAGAGCCACATCAAGCTCGTCGCCGGCTTTGCGCAGGTAGTCCGCAAGGGTCAGGAGCTTTGCTATCGCTGCAGCACCCTTGGCATCCGGCGCGGGAACACCGGGAACGTCTCCTTGGACCATGTCCCGCAAAGCAGGGATGTAAACCTCGCGCAGGGTCCGGCGGCCATCCTCATAAATGGTCGCAATGTGGGAAGCAGAAAGGATCTCCTCGATGAATCGCCGGGCAAGTACTTTTGCTCTCGGATTTACGGCAGCTTCTGACTGAGGCGTGTCTTCCGCGAAGCTGACAGGTCCCAGTGTTGCTGGCAGCGCGACAAACAGCGCAAAAAGAATCGGTTTGAGCCGCATCCGTATCTCCTGTCTCATCCCCGGCTACCGCAGAGCTCGGGCGATCGCTCGGGAGCGGGGTCACGCGCATAAATCACGGTCACGCCCTCCGGTCCGGCTAATATGGCCTCGTCTGCCAGTCCGATGAAAAGCCCATGATCGACGACCGCTGGAATGATTGGCAGCATCTCAGCCAATAATTCAGCATCGGGGATGACGCCGAACGCACAATCCAAGATCAAATGACCGCTATCGGTGCGGAATGGCTCGCCGCGCTGATCGCGCCTAAGAGAGATAGCTCCCTCGCAACCCGCATTTTCCGCAGCGGCCTCAACCATCAAAATCGTGGCAGCGACGCCGAAATCTACGACTTCGATGGGAAGCGGAAAGGCGCCAAGCTGCTCCACGCGCTTGGAGCTGTCCGCTATGATGCAAAGGCGTTCGGAGGCCATGGCAACGATTTTTTCCCGCAGCAGCGCTCCACCGCCGCCCTTTGTAAGATTCAGGTGCGGATCGATCTCATCTGCGCCGTCAACGGTCAGATCGACCTCCGGAATCGTATTGAAATCAGAAATTGTGATGCCGCAGCGCTCGGCTAACTGCTGGGTCTGCTGGGACGTCGCTACGCAGCGGAAACTCATCGCTTCCTTTTTGATGCGTTCCCCTAAAAGTCTGACGAAAGCTGCCGCGGTTGACCCAGTGCCGAGGCCGAGAACCATCCCTGGCTCGACAAGTTCAAGTGCTCGCGCGGCAGCCTGTCGCTTATATTCCTCGAGCTCTCCGCTCAATCGGTGATCCCCCCGAGGAACATGTATTTCATCTCGAGAAACTCATCGAGACCATACCGCGAGCCTTCGCGACCAAGACCCAATTCCTTGACGCCGCCGAAAGGCGCAACCTCGGTTGCGACAACGCCCTCATTGACGCCGACAATTCCAAATTCGAGCTTTTCGGTTACGCGCCAGACGCGGCCCACATCGCGGGAATAGAAATAAGCTGCAAGGCCATAAGGCGTGCTGTTGGCAAACTCGATCGCTTCGTGCTCTTCCTTGAACCGGAATAGCGGAGCGACCGGGCCGAACGTCTCTTCGGTTGCAAGCCGCATGCTCTTATTCGCATTGAGCAGGACTGTCGGCTCGAAGAATGTAAAGCCGAGAGCGTGCCGCTTACCGCCGACGACCGCCTTTGCGCCTTTTTCCAACGCATCCGCGACATGGGCTTCGACTTTCTTAAGCCCGGCTTCGTTGATTAGCGGACCCTGAACAACACCCTCTTGAACCCCTGGGCCGACTTTCATTTTCGATACGCGATCAGCCAGCTTTTCGGCGAAGGCGTCATAAACGCCGTCCTGAACGAGAATACGATTGGCGCAGACGCATGTCTGACCCATGTTGCGGAACTTCGAAGCGAGAGCGCCCTCGACCGCCTTGTCCAGATCGGCATCGTCGAAAACGATGAAGGGTGCATTGCCCCCGAGTTCCAGCGACACCTTTTTGACGGTCGAAGCGGACTGCTCCATCAGGATCTTGCCAACCCGCGTGGAGCCCGTGAACGTAATCGCGCGCACGAGCGGGTTGGATGTGAGCTCCTTCCCGATTGCTTCCGCATCGCCGGTCACAATGTTCAGTACCCCATCCGGAATCCCGGCTTGCTGTGCAAGCACTCCGAGAGCCAGGGCTGACAATGGTGTGTCAGGAGCAGGCTTTATGACGACGGTGCATCCGGCTGCGAGAGCGGGCGAAACCTTGCGCGTGATCATCGCCATCGGGAAATTCCACGGCGTGATTGCTCCGATGACCCCGATCGGTTGGCGGTGAACGATAATGCGGCCGCTTTTCTTGTGGGTCGGTATCATTTCTCCGTAAATGCGCTTCGCTTCCTCGGCAAAGAACTCCACGAAAGAGGCGCCGTAGGAGATTTCGCCCCTCGCTTCGGCCAACGGCTTACCCTGTTCCGCCGTCATTAAGAGCGCCAGTTCCTCTGCGTGCTGGAGTTGGAGCTCGTACCACCTACGAAGGATCGTCGAGCGCTCCTTGGCAAGCAGGCCACTCCAGCCTGGGAAAGCCCTGTATGCTGCGTCGATAGCCTCGCGCGTCTCGGCGGCGCCGAGGTTGGGCACGCGCGCGATCGCCGTTCCGTTAGCGGGATTATAAACAGGAGTTACCGGCTCGCCCTTCCACTGGCCATTGATGAGACATTGCTGGCGAATAAGAGACGTGGAAATCTGATCCATGGAGCAAACCTCGAATGCGATGAAGACCGGCGCATCATGACGCGCAGCGGAGCAAACTACAAGCGCGGCCAGATTGCACCAACTGTTTCAAAAATATCACAAACTGTTTGTAAACCAAATTCAATTTAAAGAGGAGTTTGCCTTAGATGGCAACCAAAGGTTATTTCTAACCCGATGGCCTTTCGCAAGAGTCTCGCAAAAGGCGAAAACTATGGAGCCCCGCGATGACGGTTCTATCCCCGGTCTTGTCAGAAAATCCCCCCCATAATCAGCCTCATGGCCTGAACGCTAAGGAGCTTCCTTCACTCCCGAAGCAGGACATGCGCGAGTACTTGGGGGATATGCTCAGGGAGCTAAGCTCTATCGCCGCCTGGGCGGAACTTGATCGCGTCAAAGAGCTCATTGATAGAGCTATCTCAGAGGTCGAAGAGAAAAAAGAAAACCAATAAGTTCATCACCCCTCTGTGTGCTTCTTCTCCGCGGCCGGATTAGCGGGAGCCGCGGGGGCTTTCGATCCCCCGGTTTGTCCCCAAGATGATTGCCCGGCCGCAATTGGGTGTGCACTCGCCTTATGTTCATCGGCCTTGAGTTCTTCAGCTGACTTTCCCGCAGGATGTTGAGCCTGCGGCGCTGGAGTGTACCCTGTGTTTGAGCTGCCTCTTGGGTCAACAGCAGCGGCGACTTTTGTCTCTGCGATCTTGGTCTCAGGACCTGATACCTTCGCAGCAGGAGCGTTGGTCTCTTGTTTCGGAGCGGTCATTTGCGGAGCAGGTTGTTGCGGGGAAGGTTTTCGGGCTGCTGCACCTGCCTGCGCTGCAGCCTGTTTTTGCTCCGGTGGCGTGGTTTTCAGCTCGACTTGCGGCCTAAGGATCGCAAGCAGTGCGCCATGGCTTTCGCCGATCCGCTCGACTGCACGGCGTATCGGTTCCACCACCACCTCCATGTGAAGGCCGCTCGCATGGATCATCCAGTCTGTCGACTGAGCAATGGCTACGTGTCCATTCCAAAATAAAAGATCACCCCGCTGAATAGCGTCGAGGTTTTTCGGGTCCATCGGCTCCCCAGCACTCGCCATCTGCATATCGGTGTCGCGAAGGCAGGCACTGCCCGCCGCCTGCAACGAGATTTGAACAAGGCCGGAGCAGTCTATTCCAAGCGTCGTCTTGCCGCCCCACAAGTAAGGGACGCCCACGAACCTTTCCGCTACCCGCACGAAGTCCCTCGCGCGCTCCCTTATGCCAACGAGGTGATCGGCAAAAATAAATCCACCGCGGGACAGTTCGGTAAAGCGCCCTTCCGGCTTGCCGATTGGAGCAACAGTGCAAGAAAAGCTGAGTTTCGTGATGGGCGGCTCCTTTATGTCCGGGGCCGGATAGAGATAAGTGAGCCTCGCGCTAACGCGATGAGTGTTTTCCTCGATCATGCCTGAGAGGCAGTCGAGAGGAGTGTAGCCGACATAGCCATCGTTCCGGAGCTGCACCCAGGCCCAGCCTTCCCGAAATTCGTAGGCCGTCACCAGCTCTCCCGATAACGCCTCTGTCGCAAGTGGCGCGTCAAAGCGCGGAGCGACGCGAATTGGCGCGGCCGGCGCCGCTACTTGACGAAGCTCACCCTCAGCATAGCGCGCGGCCTGGACCCTGTCTTGCAATTGCGCGGCCGCCAGGTCCTCGCGAAACACGAAGAGGCGCGGATCGAGCTGCGTCATGTGGAAGGCCTCCCGAAGCCATTGAGGATAACTTCAAACAAGGCTCGTGCGCCTTGCGGCTCACCGCCCGCGGGCTTTCCAGGGACAGTGCGTGGAACCCACCCATAAATATCGAGATGAACATAGCGGCGGGCGTTCTTGACGAAGCGCTTCAAAAACAGCGCTGCGGTAATAGAGCCGGCGAAGGGGCCGTTGAAGACGTGGTTGATGTCCGCGACCTTGCTTTTGAGGTAACTGTCATAAGGGTTCCAGAAGGGCAAGCGCCAAACGGGATCGGCGACATGGAGCCCGGCCTTATAGAGCTCCTGGGCGAGCTGATCGTCGTCCGTATAGAAGGGAGGGAGATCTGGCCCCAACGCGACGCGGGCAGCGCCCGTAAGCGTCGCCATGTCTATCAGGAGATCGGGTTCCTCTTCGCAAGCCAGCGCCAGCGCGTCGGCAAGCACAAGCCGGCCTTCCGCATCCGTATTGGCGATTTCAACCGTGAGCCCTGCGCGGCTCTTCAGGATGTCCCCCGGCCTGAACGCATTTCCTGAAATGCTGTTATCGGCGCCGGCAATGAGGATGCGCAACCTCACGGGCAAATCAGCTGCCATGATCATGGCGCCGAGCGCCATGACGGAGGCCGCTCCTGCCATGTCCTTTTTCATCATCGCCATGGCCTGTGCGGGCTTTATATCGAGGCCGCCGCTATCGAAGCAGATGCCCTTTCCAACGAGCGTGACCTTGGGATGATCAGGTTTACCCCAAACGAGATCGGCAAGGCAGGGTGCGCGGCTGCTGGCTCGTCCCACGGCGTGGATCAAGGGGAAATTCTCTTCAAGAAGGCCGTCGCCTTCGATGATGTTGACCTTGGCACCGTTCGCGCTTCCCAATTCGGCGAGAGCTGCCGCAAGTTCCAAAGGGCCAAGATCGTTGGCTGGAAGATTGATCAAATCGCGGGCGAACCAGACAGCTTGGGCTTTCGCGATGACGCCCGCTCTGTCAATCCCTTTCGGTGGTGCCAGCTTCGGGAACTTTTTCGGCTCACTTGTCAAATAGCTGCGGAAGGAATAGGCGCCCATGAGCCAAGCAAACATCGCGTCGCCGGGGGATCCTTCGAAATTTGAAAGCCTATAAATCCCTTCCGGCAAAAGGGAAGGCAGGGAGCCAAGTTGCAAGGTCATGGCAGGGCATGGCTCTTCGTCGCCGAGAGCAAAGATGACGCTATCCAAGCCGTCATCACCCGGCAGAAAGGCGTGTGTGCCCGGCTTGCCGCTCCAGCCGGTGGCTTTCAGCCAGGCAGCGTGTGCGCGGGAGACAAGTGATTGAGGGTTTTGCTCGAAGTCAGAGGCCTTGACGATAAGAATCTCGACAGCTTTGCCGGTGCTTTCGCTGATATGGGCGCTGATGTCTTCAGCAGTTCTTTGAAAGGAAACCACCATTTGCCGCAGCCTGTGCGAGACTTTATTCCGCTTGCTCTCTTCGCGAGTGTTTGTGCAAGCGGCGGTTTAAGATGGAAAAGTGGCGAAGGGAAGAGAATATTCTACGCGGTGAAGCTAAATCACAAGCAATGCATCCGGAAGAACCGCGAGACCACCCGCTGCAATCGCGGCCCCGTAGGGAATGGCCGCCGATGCCTCGAACTCAAGGCCGAGCTGTGCGCGAAACTGCTGAAGAATGAGATAGATCAAAGCAAGCACACCGCCGGCAAGAGCGACTGCGACCAGGAAAGGTATGACATTTTCAAAACCGAACCAGCAGGAGGCACTGGCAAGAAGCTTGGCGTCCCCCCCGCCGATCAAAGAAAAATAAAAGAGCGCGAACCCTCCGGCCAAGACCGCGGAGCCGCACAGGATGTGAGTGGCAAGGTGTGACGCACTGATGCCGGCGCTGCCTGCGAAAACAATGAAGCATCCGGCGAGAAGCAAGGCAACCAAGTTGGGTATGGACCTTGTTATCAGGTCGGCCGCGCCTCCCCAGACAAGGAGCACCGGCAGGGCCGCCGCCGCCGTACCGGTCACTGATGACAAGGCCGGGCTCAAGTCATTGCGTGCAAATTGAACGACCGCAGCATGTCGCGCAGCCTCTCGAACATATCCTTGAAGTCGCCGTTCATCTGCCCTGCTAGCGTAATCATGGCTACGCAAAGGCCCGCAGCGATCAAGCCGAGTTCCAGAGCCACAGCCCCGGACTCATCGTGCAGAAATTGTTGAAGCTTAAGACGCATGACATTCCTCCAACACAAACCGGCGAATTTTGCCGCCGCGCGAGCGGCGCCTGCCAGCACGTTAGAGACAAGGCACTTAAAAACGATTTAATTCAAATCGCGGCTTCATTTTCTAACTTCTGGAATGGTTATCGGGAGTTTAGAGCAATTGCTTTGCCAATCCTGAACAGCGGTTGAACCGTGCAGATATTAACGGTCTCAGCTTAGCCCGAGACAAAGTCTTGGATGGCCGAGATGAAAGCGGCTGGTTGCTCTAGAGGGGGACAGTGACCGCAATCGGCCAGCTCGACGTAGCGGGCATTCGGAATTGCTTCGGCCACGGCGCGGCACAGAGCAGGAGGCGTTGCGGCGTCAAGTCCTCCGCAAAGCACTAGGGCCGGGTTGATGATGTCATGTAGCCGCGGCAGAAAATCGGCCTTGGTTAGGGCGCGGCATGCAGCAATGAACGCATCCGGATCTACCTTGAGCAGGATCTGGCGCCGTTGCTCGACGGCTTCTGGGTGATCCTTGAGATAAGCAGGGTGAAAGACGCGATTGGCAGCAATCGTAGCAACAGAGCCGAGCCCCTCCTTCGCGACCTTTTCGGCCATGAGCTCAAAAGCCTTCCGGCCTTCGGGCGGAAATCCTGCCGCTACATCGCTCAAGACCAGTTTTCCGAACCGCTTCCCATGCGTCAGGGCCATTGCGAGGGCGACAGTTCCGCCGAATCCGTTTGCGATGACAATCCCATCCCGGCCGATAGCGAAATCGTCAAAAGCTTCGGAGACCCTGCTGGCGTAAGCCTCGATGCTGGCCTCTGCGGGCTTCGATCCATGGAAACCCGGCGAGTTCACAAGCGTGACGCGAAATCTCCCCGCGAGCCAAGGCAGCACTGGTTCGAATGCCGTCCAATCCGTCAGAAGCGAGTGCAAGATAAGGGCGTCTTTCCCAGCTCCGATCCTTGTTGCGGTCAAAGTGCCTTCTGGGCTGGTCAGTCGCTTCAATCCTTCTAAGGCCGGCATGGCTTTCCCCCTCTTTGCCTGAACGCCAACGCAGCAATTTACGCCAATTTACGCGCCTTTGATATATCAGACATCCGTCTAATCCGCGCGCGGAATGCTTGTGCGCTGACGAATTCCAACGTAGGCTGCGCCGCATGTCAGGCTATGAAACAGCGTTAAGACGGGAACAGGTGTACCATCGGTTGCGGCGGGACATTCTCGATTGCGCGTTGCCCCCAGGGGCCCGGCTTCACGAGCCCGAGCTAGCCGAACGCTTTTCCATTTCCAAGTCTCCCGTGCGAGATGCGCTCTTGCGGCTCGAGGCTGAGAAGCTCGTCATTGTGCGCCCGCGAAAAGCCTATCAGGTGGCGCCGCTCTCTGTATCCGATGCGCGGGAATTCTTCGAACTCCGTACAGTGCTCGAACAAGCCTGCGTAATCAATGCCGCGCGAAATGCCACTGACAGCTCCCTCAGAGCCCTCGATAAATTCCGCACAACGCATTCCACCGGCAATGCAGGAGATTTCATTACTTATAACAGGGAGTTTCATCTCGGGATTACGAAACTCTGCGATAACCGCCGGCTCGCTGGAACCGCTGCGGACCTGATCGAGCAATTCGACCGCTTCGTCATTGTGAGCGTTCAACTCCTGCCCGCAGCCGATCCCGAGGTTCTTATTGCGGAGCATTGTCATATCATCGACGCACTCCAGGCCCGCGCCGCGAGAAAGGCTGCAGCGCTTGTTTCCTCGCACATCCGCAGCGCACGCCGCAGGGTCCTCTCGGCCCTGTCGCAAAGCAAAGCCGCCGAGTGAGGCGCGGACGTGGGCATGCGCTTTAAAAATTCTTTCGCGGTCGATGCGCCTCCCGATGACGCTTGGAAGGTTCTCCTGGATGTGGCGAAGATCGCCCCCTGCGTGCCCGGCGGAGAGCTAACCGAAATTGTCGATCCCACGCATTTCAAGGGAAGGGCGCGCGTAAAGGTCGGGCCGATCGAACTCTCATTTAATGGACAAGCTGAATTTGCTTCGATCGACAACGCGAATCATAAAGCCAAACTCATAGCAAAGGGGAACGATACGAAGGGGCGGGGTAATGCGTCGGCGACGATTGACTTCGAACTGGTCCCCGATGGCGTAGGCAGTCTGGTGACTGCCTCGACCGATCTGAACATGACTGGCCCGATTGCCCAATATGGTCGCGGTGCCGGGATCATGAACGAGGTCGCCAACCATCTCACCGCAGCCTTTGCGCAAAACCTGAGCGATATGATCGCTCGAGAGAAGGCTCATGCTCCTTCTGCGGCAAGCGATGGAACGCCGCCTAAAGCAGCGGCTCCGATATCCGCATTCGCGCTCTTGGCTGCGGTGTGGCGCGCATCACTGCTGCGATTGTTTGACCGGCTCTTCGGCGGGGCCAAGCCATGAAACCCGCCCCCTTCGCATATCACAGCCCGCGCACGCTTCCGGAGACGATAGAACTTCTTTCGCTGGAAAATTCCAAGCTTCTTGCGGGGGGGCAATCGCTTGTGCCCATGCTCAACATGCGCTTCGCCGTCCCCGGCAACGTCATTGACCTCAATCGCGTAACGGGCCTGTCAGGCATCCGGCGCGACGGCAACAGCATCGAGATCGGCGCGATGACGCGGCAGTGCGATCTCGAAGCGTCCAGCATTATCGCGGAAGCGCTGCCGATCCTGTCGGAGGCACTACCCCATATAGGGCATTTTCAAACGCGGTCGCGCGGCACGATCGGCGGCAGCCTTTGCCATCTCGATCCCTCAGCCGAGCTGCCTGCTCTTTGTTTGCTAATGGATGCAGAATTGACAGTTTCGGGGCCTAAAGGTGCGCGGAGCATTCCCGCTAGTCAGTGGTTCGAGGGCTTCATGCAGCCGACGCTCGCGCAGGACGAAGTTCTCACTTCAATCCGCATCCCGGCATGGGAAAAGAGCCATGGTTACGGGTTTTGCGAGTTCAGCCGCAGGCATGGTGACTTCGCCATCGCCGGGGCTGCCGCGCTTCTACATTTCGACGCAAGAGCTCGGATTTCGCGAGCGGCGATCACCGTTTTTGGGCTTGAGGTCAGTCCGCGCCGGCTTTTCGAGGCTGAGAAAGCTTTAGTGGGCGTCGACGCCGGCGAGGCAACGTTCGCCGAAGCCGCTACCGCGGTGTCTCGCGTCGACGCCATGGACGACGCCGCAGCGTCCGCAAAATACCGGCGCAAACTTGGCGTGACGTTGGTGAAAAGGGCGCTCGATCTGGCGCACCACCGGGCGAAGGCACCGGGCGCATGACGGAAAAGCACCGTATCCAACTCACCGTTAACGGCCGAAGCTACTCCGGTGAGGCCGAGCCTCGCGTCCATGTCGGCGATTTCCTGCGCCATAATCTCGGTCTCACTGGCACGCATCTTGGATGCGAGCACGGCGTTTGCGGCGCTTGTACGGTTATTGTCGATGGCGCGGCTGTACGCTCCTGCCTTATGCTCGCCGTGCAAGCAGACGGAGCCACCGTCGAGACGGTCGAGGGGCTTGCCATCGGTAATGTTTTGCACCCGCTGCAAAAAGCATTCACCGAGCGCCATGCTCTGCAATGCGGCTTTTGCACTCCGGGCATGTTGATGTCATTGGCTGCTTATCTGCGCAAGAACCCGGTCCCGGACGAAGCCGCCATCCGAGCTGCAATTTCGGGAAATATCTGCCGCTGCACCGGCTACCAGGCGATCGTGGAGGCTGCGCTCGACGCGGCCGCAGCGACTGGAGCTCGCTAAAATGGGAGCCCGGCATTTTGGCGCGTCCGTAACGCGCATCGAGGACCCCCGCCTGCTTCGGGGAAATGGCCGTTATCTCGATGATATCGAGCTGCCGGGCATGCTGCATGCCGCGTTCGTGAGATCCCAAAGCGCACACGCCAAGATCATCAGTGTTGATAAAAGCGGGGCTGAGGGCATTACGGGTGTTGCGGCCATCTACACCGCGGATGACCTCGAAGCGTTGGGGCGCGGACCAATGCCGCAACTGGCACCGCACCCGGCTTTGAAGCAGCCGATCACCTATCATCCTCTGGCCAAGGATGAAGTGCATCATACCGGCGAAGCAATCGCGATTGTCCTGGCCGAGAGCAGGCATGCTGCGGAAGACGCAGCAAATGCCATTTTCGTGGACATGGAGGAGCTTCCGGTGTGCGCCGATGCCCGGCGCGCTCTGGAGCCGGGTGCGCCACTCGTTCATTCAGCGGCCAAGGACAATCTCGCTGCAACATTGCGCGGCAGCTTTGGGGATGTAGATCACGTCTTCAGAACCGCCGATCACGTCATCTCGGAAAGCTTCTCCATCCATCGCGGCGGCTGCCATGCGATGGAGTGCAGGGGCGTCATCGCCAGTAATGATTTGGCCGAAGGTCTTCTTACTCTGTGGAGTTCCACGCAGGCCCCTTACAGCGTTCGCCGCTTGCTCGCCTCTTATCTTGGATGGGATGAGAGCCAGATCCGCGTTATAGCGCCTGATGTCGGTGGCGGGTTTGGTCCGAAGGCTGGTGTCTATCCGGAAGAATTCGCGGTAGCACTCGCCAGCCTCGCCTGCGGCAAACCAGTCAAATGGGTGGAGGACCGGCGCGAACATTTCGTCGCGACCACCCAGCAGCGCGACCAGTTTTGGACGCTTGAGGTGGCCTTCTCTTCGGATGGCCGCATGCGGGCCATTCGAGGGCGCTGCATCCATGAAAACGGGGCCTATACGCCCTACGGGCTGATCCTGCCGGCAACGGTGATGGGGTCTTTCCCAGGCCCCTATGCACTTGAGGCTCTCGACGTCACCTTAGACGTGGTGTTCACGAACCTTGTTCCGAATACACCCGTCAGAGGCGCGGGCCGGCCCAATACCGCCTTTGTGCTTGAACGCTTGGCCGACCGTGTAGCGCACCATCTGAACATATCGCGCGAAGAGGTTCGCAGGCGCAGCTTTGTCCGCGCTGAGCAAATGCCTTATGCGACCGGAATGAAGGCGCGTGACGGGTCGCCCGTCTCATATGACAGCGGTGACTACCAGCGCGCTCTCGACCTTGCTTTGGAAAAGAGCAGTGCTGCCTCCTTGACCGAGCGCAAGTCCGCTGCCCGTGCACAAGGAAAATGCCTTGGGCTCGGCATCGCTTCCTGTGTGGAAGACACTGGGCTTGCTCCTTTCGAAGGTGCTACCGTCCGCGTCACGCCCAGCGGGCGCGTCATCATCACTACCGGAGCAGCGAGCCAGGGCCAAGGGCACGCGACGGTCTTTGCGCAAATCTGCGCCGACGCGCTCGGCACAGAGCTTGACAAGATCAGCGTCGTAGCCGCCGACACGGCAAAATTCCCGGCCGGCATCGGGACAATTGCAAGCCGGATTGCGGTCACTGGCGGCTCCTCCGTCGAGCTTGCGGCACGCCGCGTGCGGCAAAAGGCGCTGAAGGTCGCGAGTGAAATGCTCGAAGTTTCCGAAAGCGATCTTGACATCGAAAACGGTGCCGTCCGGGTTGTAGGCGCGCCAGCGATGTCCGTGACGCTGGCCGATATCGCGAAGCGTCTTAGCGGAGCGGCCGGCACGCCGATGATGCCAGGAGTTGAGCCCGATCTATCGGCCACGGCCTACTTCGAGGCCCGTACAACCCCGTTCGCCTACGGCACCCATGTCTGCGAGGTGGAGGTTGATCGCGAGACGGGCGCAGTGAAAATCGTGCAATATGTGGTGGTGCATGATTGCGGCCGCCTCATTAACCCGCTCCTTGTCGACGGACAAATCAGGGGCGGTGTCGTGCACGGAATCGGCAATGCCCTATTTGAGCGGATGATTTTCAACGAGGACGGCCAACCGCTTACGGCGAATTATGGGGAGTATCTGCTCCCCACAGCGCCAGAAATGCCGAATATCGAAATTTATCACATCGAGACGCCTTCGCCGCTTAATCCGCTTGGCTTGAAGGGTGCAGGTGAAGCCGGAACGATACCGGCAGCCGCGGCGGTGATTTCAGCGATCGAGGATGCGCTCTCCGGGACCGGCCTCTTCATCCGGGAACATCCGATTTCACCGGAGCGGCTTCTAGATTTGATTGAGAGTGCAGCGCAATCTTCGTAAGTGCCAAAGGCACATCAATAAACTTTGGGGAGAGATATAAATGCAAATGGTGAACTCAGGCGCCCGGCTGGACCGGCTTCCCACCGGTGCGTTCCACAGGCGGATTTTCTTGCTCATTGGCGCGGGGATGTTTTTCGATGGCTATGACCTTTACGTAGGCACCAATGTTCTAGGCGCTACACTCAGCAGCGGTTTCTCAACGCTGCAGCAAAATGCGCAGTTCCTCTCCATGACGTTCCTGGGGCTGACCATCGGCTCTCTCGCCGCCGGCTTTTTGGGAGACGCATACGGACGCCGTTTCACCTATCAGATCAACCTTCTGATCTTCGGACTGGGCTCGCTTGCGGCAGCATTCGCTCCCGATATGAATACGCTGATCTGGGCGCGTTTCGTCATCGGCCTTGGGCTCGGAGCGGAGATCGTCGTCGGCTATTCTACGCTTACGGAATTTGTGCCGCCCGCATCACGCGGCCGGTGGCTCGCATTCATGTCGCTGATCGTCGTTTGCGGCCTGCCGGCGACTGCGATACTTGGCACTTTCATCATTCCGGCCTTCGGGTGGCGGCCGATGTTTGTGATTGCTGGCGTGGGCGCGCTTATCGTTTGGGTGATTCGAAAGTACATGCCCGAATCGCCGCGCTGGCTGGAATCGAAAGGGCGCTTTGCGGAGGCTGAAAAGCTTGTTTCCGAAATCGAAAAGGAAGCAGGTGTGAACCTTCCGCCCGTCGCGCCTGCGCCAGCCCCAAAAGTCTATACTCTTTGGAATCTTTTTGGACGAACGCTGCTTCCCCGCATGGTTGTCGGCTCCGTTGTCCTGATAACCATCAATACCCTCATTTTTGGATTTGTGGTTTGGCTGCCGACGTTCTTCGTGCAGCAGGGGCTGAGCATCACGAAGTCCTTCAGCTACACGCTCATAATCGTACTCGGCGCTCCGGTCGGCTGCGCGATCGGCGCTTTTCTCTCGGACGCCATTGGCCGGAAACCCACCATTATCGGTACATCGGTACTTACAATCGTCTTCGGAATAATTTATCCGCAGATGTCGGACCCAACGCTGATGCTGGCGGCGGGGTCTTGCCTGATCCTCTGCATCTACATTCTGGTCGCTATACTCTATGGGGTGTACACGCCTGAACTCTTCCCGACCGAGGTTCGCCTCCGGGCAAATGGCATCTGCAATACGTTTGGGCGTGGCGCCACGATCATATCGCCCTTCATTGTCTTGGCACTTTTCAAGGCTTACGGCGTCGCTGGAGTAACTGCCTTCATGTCAGGGCTATTGCTGCTCCAGATCATCGTTGTTGCAGCTTGGGGCATCGAACCCGCACGCCGCAGCCTTGAGGATCTGACACTCAGTCCCGTCCTATAAAGGGTGGCTTCTTCTTTTGAAGAGAAGACCCGAAGCGTAGACATAGTGCTCATCTGCTTCCCGGCATAAGTCTGGGAAGCTTCAGCAGCCGGGTTTTGGCGTTACTCCGCAGCTTTGCTGGCAGAAGGGACGTCAGCAATATTCGCAGCCGTATCGCGGCTTTTCTGCCTCGTGTCCTTACCTTTTACGGTGGCGCCCTCCTTATCGCACGGCCCCTTGCCACCCTGCGCCAAAAGCGCCGTCATGGACTTCTGTCCCATCTCCGCAAGCTTTAGCGCTTCCTGCCGGGCCTCATCCATGTCCGCGAAGATCCGGTTCATGCTGTTCGCCAGCCAATCCCCGTAGGCGGCGCTCATTGCGGCTGGATCGGTGCAGCAGCCCATTGCCTTGAAGGTGCGGAAATTGGCGTCCATGGCCTCCTGCCTTCTCTTGGTCCATGCCGCCATTATCTTTTGCGTCTCATCGAGAAATTGGGCTTGTTCCGCAAGCAGTGCTTGCATTTGAACCTGCATGGTGGAGGCGACGTCCCCCGAGACGAATGGCCAGGGTGTTCCAGCAGTCTTGCCGGCTTTCGGTTGATCACTCATTCCAGCCTCCATTCTAGACGCGACAGCACTTAGCGTTCGAGAATATACCTGCCCGGTGCATCTTCAAGTGGCGAGTACCCTTTTTCTGGTGCTCCGCGCCAGGGAGGGGGCCCCATCCCCTTTGACTGTTCACCTAGCCATGACAGCCAAGCGGGCCACCATGACCCGTCCTGAGCCGGTGTTTCAGCGTACCAGGCATCCGGGCCCAGGTAAGGGGCATGGGCCTCGCGGTGCGAAATGCGGTAGCGCCGCCCTTTATGGCCGGGCTCGCTTACAATGCCGGCATTATGGCCGCCGCTGGTCAGAACGAAGGTGATGCTGTGGCATCCCGATAGGTTAATTTTATAAACGGAACGCCAGGGTGCAACATGATCCTTCTCGGTTGAGACGGCGAAGATCGGCCCTTGTATGTCGCTGAGTGCAATTGCCTTGCCCCCCACCTTATACCGTCCTTCGAAAAGATCGTTATCTAGGTAAAGGCTGTGCAAATACTCGATGTGCATGCGGTAGGGCATGCGGGTTGCATCTGCATTCCAGGCCAAAAGATCGATCATTGGGCTGCGCCGGCCCATCAGATATTCGTGCACAACGCGAGACCAGATAAGGTCGCTGGATCGTAGAAACTGGAAGGTGCCGGCCATTTGACGGGAGTCCAAATAACCTTGGTCCCACATGATGTTTTCAAGATAATTGAGCTGGCTGTCGTCAATGAACAGCGTGAGCTCGCCCGCTTCGGTGAAGTCAGTCTGGGCGGCAAGAAGAGTGACGCTGTTGAGCGCCTGATTATTCTCCCGCGCTAAATAGGCCGCGGCCATCGATAGAAGCGTCCCGCCAAGGCAATAGCCGACTGCATTAATTTTCTTTTCCGGGACGATTGCCTGCACCGCCTTCAGGGGTTCCAAGAACCCCAACTGCAGATAATCCTCCATCCCTAGATCACGATCTTGGGCCGTTGGATTGTGCCAGGAGACCATGAATACAGTGTGCCCATGATCGACCAGATATTTGACCAGCGAATTACCGGGCGAAAGGTCGAGAATGTAATATTTCATGATCCAGGCCGGAATTATCAGCACCGGCTCAGCATGGGTTTCCGTTGTCGCTGGCGCATATTGGATCAGCTCGATGAGCCTGTTGCGGTAGACGACCTTGCCCCTGGTGATGGCGACGCGTTCGCCAGGCCGGAACTCCTCGGCGCCAACGGCAGGTTCGCCCGCAGCTGCGCGCTCCCAATCAGTCCAGAAGTTCATTGCGCCTCGAACGAGATTCTGCCCGCCTTCGCGAAACGTTGCGGCAAGAACCTCAGGATTAGTGGCGATGAAATTGACTGGCGAGACCGTATCGAGCATCTGCCGGGTCATGAAGGCGACCACTTCCTCATGATGCGCAGAAACGCCCCCGACGCCGGTCGTGGCACCATGCCACCACTGCTGATTTAGAAGGAAAGCTTGGTAGATCAGGTTGAAGGGCAATTGCTGCCACGCCTCGCTTCGAAAGCGGTCATCTTGAGGCAGTGGCTCGATGCAAGGCTTCATTGAGGGGACGGCCCCAACATTTGAAGCGTAGGTCAAAAACCGGACCGCATTCCGCGTGGCCTTTTCAGCGAGTTCGACCCGCTTTCCAGGAGAGCCAGAGAGATGAATTGCCCAATCCGCATAAGCAAGCCAAAGCGCAAATGGTGAAAGGCCGAGGGTAAGGCGGCCCATGCTGGCGTGGAACAGGCGATCAAGGTTGCTTTGAGGATCGACGTGTTCTGAGGTGCTGCTTCCTTGCCATTTACCGGATTCGCCTTCGCGTAATGCGCCGTAGAGGCCGTCCTTGAAGGGAATCATTGGCTGCCACAGCCGCCTTGCTTCCGATATCGCGTTGTTGAACCAAGTGAGCTGCCAGGGCAACGGTTCGTTGTTGTCCTTTCCGTTCGGTGCCGCATGCGTCCGAAACACTTCTACCGGAGCTCCCACAAGCGCCGAAGCTGCGCCCGGTTCTCCAGATTGCGGCATGACGAAGCCCTCCAAGAGCAACGGAAAGCTGGACCGCGGCGCAAACGGCCGCTTCATTCCCGGTTCTAATGCGCCGCCAACGGCTTCAAGAGAGGCAGGTCCTTGCCAGCCCGAATTATGCAGAAAGATTGAGTGCTGAAGCTACAATACCACTACCGGCCCCAAAACTTTCCATGCCTGCTTCCAAAAACAGCTACCCCGCGCTTAAGGTTCCATATACATAGCTTGAGCGTGTTCGCATTGAACTCACATCAAGCACCAAGCTTCGCGCCTTAACATGGAAGAAAAGGCATAGGCTCCGCTATTTGATCCTGAACTGATTGCGAACCGCGAACAGCAAAAGAAAGATGAGCACAGCGCTCCACATCGCTTGTCCTACTTGAACGAGAGCGGCCCAGTCCGGAAGCTGGTTTGGCGAGATGCAATCAACGAAGGCTTCGCCCTCCCCTGTGCGGGGCGGCCCAATAAGAGGCAAGGACTTTGAAGCGGAGAATGTCAACGCTATCACGGCTGTGGAAGCGTGACCGCTGCTGCATGCCCCCTGCCATTTCTCAGCCGGGACCCCAGCGCTCCAAAGATACGCTCCCGCAAAGGCGATAACGGAAGCCACCCAAAAAAAGAGCGGACGCGAAATGGACTGCCCAAAATCCGACAACGCGTCATAGGTGACGCCTGACCAAAAGGCCGCATGGTACCATTTGTGCAAGGTCCCGCGTTTGGATCGTATCTCGCCCTTGAACGCCTTCGCCTCGTTTTCGTAGTCCTGACCCTGCATCGCAAGGCGGCGAATATGCCGGTAGTTTCCGGCTTCTTCAATTTTATGCCCAAACCACATGCCAGGCAGCCTGAACGCCATATCCTCGAAATCAGGAATTTCGTTGAAGCTGGTTTGACTGAAGCTTGGCGCCGCGGCGAAATGTGCGCCGCGCATCTCGAAGGACTGCTCAAAAAAGCTGCCTGAGAAATCGGCCTCGCCTTCGAAGACAGCTTTATCGAAGAGACCTCTTTTCGAGAAAACGCATCCCCGGAACCAAGCCCTCTTCACGAATTTGGCGGCTTCAAAATTGGCTAATTGTTCGAACCTCGCACCCGCTAGCCGTGCCCAGCCCCGAAAGATCGCTTCGTCGAAATCCGCAAGGCCCGCGAACCTCGTTTGGGCGAACCATGCAGCCTGCTTGAAGTCCGCTTTGGTGAACCAGACACCGCTCGCAAAAGTGGTTCCCCTGAAGCCGGCGAAGCCATAGAACACCGTGCCAGCGAAGCTCGCCGGGCCTAAGAAGCCAGTGGACCGGAAATCGGCATCCGCTGGAAAAGTGTACCCGTCAAAATTCGGAGTTCTGCGAACCTGGTTGCCGGCCCTTGATACGAAAGAGGCAGTTCCGCCGGCTTCCGCTTCTCCACTATTCTCTCCTCCAAACTGAAGCTCTGAAAAATCGCACGCAGCTTCCTGCAGCCACTCCTGCGTCTCTTCGTTCTCGCCGTATTCGCGCTCTCCGTAATTATTTGGGTGCTCATAAAGTCGAGAGTTCCAGGACCGCTTACTTATAAGCGCCTTTCTTTTCGCTAGAAGGACGTTAGCCCAGCCGTTCCAAATCTCCTTTGCGGCTTCATGAGCTTCTTCCTCTGTTTTCCCCTCCGCTATCGACGCTGTCCTCGCCTCCTCGCATCTCTGCCACAACGCGATCGTCTCATCCCGCGTCATTTTCCGCCCCCCAATAGATAAGTGATCAAATGCTCTGCCGGAGCGCGATCTTAACGCCGCGCTGGCAGTTGCGCGAGGGCAATCAAACTGGCGATAAGGGATACTTAGGGCGCGGCTCTCACGTAACACGATGTTAGCCGCTGAGATAAGCTCGCGATGTCCGCTAAAGCTAGCACCTAACCACCTTGGGCTGCCGTCACGCTAGCCACTGCACCTAACTCGATGTATGAGTTTAATTAAGCGAAGCCAATAATTATCATAACTGGCATGATTTACTTTGTTGTTTTCGGATTCGTCATTTTGACGGTTCTGCTCTTCGTTTACGCATTTTTTTGCCCAGTGGCGAGGACGGGGAGCGCGAGACTGCCCCAAGAGGCAGAACGCTCGTCATTGAATGGAACCTGCTTAACGCGAGTAACCTGCGTTATAAAGGGCAAGTAACCCTCCGCCAAGAGGAGCTGAGACAATTGGCTGAAGTAGCTGCCGCCGGGCACACAGGTCCGCTCTTGAAGACAGTGATTGAACAAGCGACCACTGATTATAACGAGCTTATCTTCACTTCCTTCCCACCCGTAAACCCGCTTGCGCGAGCGCAGATAGATGCTGCGCAGTGGATCATAGCTCTAATTGAAAATGAATTTCATCTCGTGCACGAAAGCATCAGTCAGCCTTATCCTCGCCTCGTGCGCATCTTCGCCAGATAGCCTCTGTTGGTACAGAAGCAGTTCTCCCTTGGCACGGAATTACTTGAGGGGAAGGAAATCTGAGACCGTCCCCCACATGACTTCGAAACGGAACCCTCAACCCTGGGCATAGGGGGATAGCTGAACGCTATCCCTTCCTTGCTTACCGAATGAGGAAATCCTCCTTCGTCTTGCCTTTGGCCAGGTGCGGCTTCATCCATCTTGGAGCCGGGCCCCTTCCGCTCCACTCCTCACCGTTGGGACCTCTGTATTTGGGGGGCTGCGGTCCTCTGGCGTGCCTCGTTTGACGGCGGGTACCCTTCGACAAGCCGGCAAGTTCCTCGACTGAGATACCAAGAGCTTTGGCGTTCTCCTGGAGTTTTGACCGAATGCCTTCGATCTCTTTCGACTTGCGCGAATCCAGCTCCCCCTCGAGATCATTCTTGATCTCCACAAGCTCCTCGAATGAGTAGGAGGAAAAGTTTAAGGGCAGCGCTCCGTTCTTGGGTTGAGGTTGTACTGATCTGGCCATTTTTTGCTTTCCTTGGAAGTAGATTGGGTAGCGGTGTGCATTCAACGTCATAAGTACAGCAATGATACTAATCTGCAATAGATTTAACGTTAATAGATCGGGAGACTAGCCACTTTTTAGAGCGGCTTCTTGGAGCAGCACAGAGCGGGGAGTATAAGTTGGCGTGCAAACTATATCTTGACGGGAGGAAACGCCTACTTCCGGAGTGGAAGAAGTTGTTAGAACCCCCTTCCTGCTGTCAACGAGATAATGATCTTAATCAATAAAAGCCATGCTTGAAGCATGCTATGGGCGAAGTGAACTAGTGTCACGGGAGGGAGTGCATGCAAGCGAAAGTTTTAGCAATTGCCCTGGCGATAGCTAGCGGATCATACCAAGCCGGCGCACAGGAAGCGGGCGACGCCGCGAAGGGCCTTAAATATGCTTCAGAGGTTTGTGCGCAGTGTCATGCAATCCGGAAAGGAGTTGAGACCTCACCCCACGCTCTTGCCCCGAGCTTCGAAACTATCGCTAATTCACCGGGTATGACCGGAATTAGCCTGGCAGCTACTCTTCATTCGGTTCATGAGAACATGCCATCGTTTGTGCTGAGACCGCATGAGCGGGCTAATGTCATCGCTTATATCTTGAGTTTAAAGCATGACCGTTAAAGACGAAGCCGCAGGCATTCTCTGAGAGGTGGTCTAGCGCCTAAAGAAAATTATATGGGTCCACATCCACATGCAGCTTCACGCTGCCGCGGGGACGCTCCGCGGCATCGAGCCAGGCGCGCAGATAAGCCTGCAAATCGACCTCGCGGGCGGCCTTGACCAAAAGCCGCTGCCGGTGCCTGCCCCGGATGATCGCGAGTGGCGCTTCCACCGGGCCCAGCACCTGGATGAGGCGGCCTTCCGGCGCAGCCAGCGCAAGCGAACGCGCGTATGACTCGGCCTCTGGTCTCGTCTTCGCCGAAACCACGATTGCGGAGAGACGCCCGAAAGGCGGCAGCCCCGCCCCTTGCCGCATGGCGATTTCGGCTTCGTAAAACGCGTGCCGATCACCCGTCACCAGCGCTTGCATCACAGGATGGTCAGGGTAATGCGTCTGAATCAGCCCGTGCCCGCGTGCGCCAAAGCGCCCGGCCCGGCCCGTCACTTGATGCAGTAGCTGGAAGGTTCGTTCGCCTGCGCGCGGGTCTGCACTAACGAGACTGAGATCTCCGTCAACGATGCCGGCGAATGAAAGCTTCGGGAAATTGTGCCCCTTCGAGACAAGCTGCGTACCCACAATAATGTCCGCTTCACCTGCGGTGATGCGGGCCAAGATTTCCCGCAGGGCCGCGGTGGTTGGAACGAGGTCGCTCGACAAGACGCAGGCACGAGCTCCCGGCCAGCGATTGCCCACCTCCTCCATGACCCGCTCGATCCCGGGACCGGATGCGGCGAGCAACCCTTCGCGATGGCAGACAGGGCACAGTTTGGGAAATGGCAGCGAGAAGCCGCAATGGTGGCAAATCAGCCTGCCGCGCAGGCGATGCTCGACGAGATAGGCCGTGCATTGGGGGCAGGTGAAGCGGTGGCCGCAGGCGCGGCACAGCGTAAGGGGCGCGTAGCCCCGGCGGTTCAAAAAGAGCAGCGCCTGCTCGCCTTTTTCGAGCGCGCCCGTCACCGCTTCCACGACCGGCGGGCTGAGCCAAGTGCCCTTTTCCGGCGGTGTTGCTTTCAGATCGACAGGCTCGACATGCGGTAGGCTCGTCCCCGAAAAACGCCCCGGCAGCACTGCGTGGGCATATCGGCCGCGCTGTACATTAACCACGCTCTCCACCGAAGGCGTGGCTGAACTGAGGATGATTGGGATCTTGCCAAGCGATGCCCGCAGCACAGCCATATCGCGGGCCTGATAGGTGACGCGGTCATCCTGCTTGAAGGACGGGTCGTGCTCTTCGTCAACTATAATGAGGCCGAGATCGGCGAAGGGCAGAAAAAGGGCAGAGCGCGCTCCCGCCACCACGCGAACATCACCCTCGGCGACGCCACGCCAAATCCGCGCCCGCTGCTTTGCCGGAACCGCCGAATGCCATTCCGCCGGCCGGCAACCGAAGCGCGCCTCGAAACGCTCCAGGAACTGGCTCGTCAGCGCAATTTCCGGCAGAAGGATCAGCACCTGCCCGCGACCATGGACGCGCAGCGCCTCCGCCACTGCCTCGAAATAGACTTCGGTCTTGCCTGAGCCGGTTACACCATCAAGCAAAGTCGCGGTAAACCCGCCTTTTACGATGCTGCTGCGAAGCAGCTCCGCTGCCTGTTCCTGATGCTCCGTCAGGATCGCAGTTGCGAAATCAGGCTTCGGCACCGATGGGCGGGAACGGGGTAATTCCGCGCGTATTAAAGTGCCGGCTTCCGCCAGCCCGTCGATCACGGCGCCGCTGACCTGAGCCTGTTCCATGAGCTTCTTTTTAGGCCACACCGCACCATCTTGCAGCGCCGAAAGCACGCGCTCGCGTGCTGCCGTCGATCTTGCCGGTGCTCCGCCTCCAAGGCAAAATCCCCAGCGCGGTTCCTCGGCCTCGAACACCAGCCGAGCGCTCATCATCATCTGCAGAACCATGCCTCGCGGCGCCAGCGTGTAACCGGCGACCCAATCGGCGAAGGCAAGGTTCAGTGCGGGCAGCGGCGGGATGTCGAGCAGCGATAGAACGGGCTTAAGGCGTTTCGGGTCGACCTCGGGACGCTCGCCTCCGGCCTCATGCCAAACCACGCCGATGCGCTTCATGGGGCCTAGCGGGACGACAACAAAGCTGCCGGGCAGAACAGTTTCGCTACTGGAAAGCGCGTAGGTGTAAGGCTCATCGAGCGCGAGCGGCAACAACACGGGCACGGTCGCGGGGGCGGCCTGCAAAACCGCAAGCGCTGCCTGCGGTTTTTCAAAAAGCGGGAGCTCAGTGTCCGGCATCGGCGCAGGTTGGCGGATACATCGCCGAATTGCAACCGGGCACAAGGCTGGTCCCGCTCCAGAAAGAGGGATTGAAGTGCGAAGAATCGAAGAACTGAAAGACGCCGGAAGGTCCATCACCGGTTCCAATCGGGAATGAACTTTCCCCGATTGATTTCCGTCAAAGCTGAACCCCAACTCGGAGAATATAGAGTTCGTTTGTTGGATGACTCAGAGCCGCAGCGGTTTGCTATCGCTGAATGGGAAGGCATCCCTATGATGGGAATTCAGAAGATTTTCGCGCATCCTCACACTGCCGTTAAGTGTGAGGGCTGCCCCAATCGCCACGGCGGCATCTGCGGCTCTTTATCTGAGGACGAGCTCGAAAAGCTCAACAATATTGCGCGCCGGCGCCGCGTTCCGCAGAACCTACCCATATTCAGAGATGGGGATCGTGTAACGTCGTTCGCCTCGATTGTAAGCGGCGTCGTAAAACTGACCAAGACCACAAGAGCCGGCAATCATCGAGTTATCACGCTTCTCTATGCGCCGGAGTTTTTGGGCTTTTCATACGACGATCTGCATCGCTACTCCGCCGTGGCTGCCACGGAGGTAGAATTATGCACTTACCCCCGATCCTCCTTCAATCGTCTCCTTCTGGAGAGTCCGGCTATCAATCGTGAGGTAATAGAACACACCCAGCGCGAACTTGAATTTGTCCGCGACTGGTCACTCATGCTCTCCTGCACATCATCCTATGAACGTGTGGCCGGATTCTTTTCCGTAATCGCGCGGCGCGCTGCGGGCAGTGCAATCGCGGCCAATGAACAGAGCCGCAATTGGTTTCTCCTGCCCTTGAAACGTGAGGAAATCGCCGATTATCTGGGGCTCACAATTGAAACCGTGAGCCGCAACATAACACGGCTCAAACACAAGGGCCTGATCGAACTGAAAAGCGCCCGCGAAATCTGTGTCCCCGATCTAGAGCGGCTGATAGCGGAAGCCAGCGTCGAGGGCTAAGCTGCCCCTGGCAGCCATCATTCTGCCTGCCGAGACTAATTCCCATTGCGTGCAAGCTGCTCTTCCGGCAAAGACGGTTGTGCGGATTCCAAACGGCCGTGCGAGGTAGCCCGCCGTCTGTCAATGCACTGCAAATGCCGGGGCTGGTAATGTCCGATTTGGTTACCTTCGAGAACGAAAACGGCATCGTCACCCTGACGCTGAACCAGCCCGCGCTGCGTAATCCAATTTCCGATCTTCCAATGATCGACGCGCTGGTTCAAGCGCTGGGCCGCGCGGATTCCGACCTTTCCGTTCGAGTTGTGATCCTGACTGGAGCGGGTTCGGCGTTCTGTTCCGGCGGCAATCTGAAGACCATGCGTGAAGGCCACGGCCTTGCGGACAAGCTCCCGGTGAAGACACGTGAGAATTACAGGCGCGGCATTCAGCGAATCCCGCTGGCGTTCGAGGCGATGGAAGTGCCGGTGATCGCCGCCGTCAATGGGCCGGCTATTGGCGCTGGTTGCGATCTCGCTTGCATGTGCGACATCAGGATCGCCGCGGAAAGCGCCATATTTGCTGAAAGCTTCGTGAAGCTCGGCATTATTCCTGGCGATGGCGGAGCCTGGCTGCTTCCGCGCGTGGTGGGCTTTTCGAAGGCTTGCGAGATGGCCTTCACCGGCGACGCTTTGAATGCGGCTGAGGCCTTGGCTTGCGGCTTAGTATCGAAGGTAGTCCCGGGCGCTGAACTGATGGGCGCCGCAAAGGCGCTGGCAATGCGGATCGCGGCCAACCCGCCTTGCGCGGTGCGAATGACAAAGCGGCTGCTTCGCGAAGGGCGCCATGCCCGCCTCGATACTCTCTTGGAGATGTCCGCGGCCATGCAATCGCTTGCACACACGACTGCGGATCACCGTGAAGCGGTATCCGCCATGCTTGAGAAACGGCCGCCCCAATTCACAGGCGATTGAGAAAGCCCCCGCACCTACAACGAAGAGCGTGCTTACCATTGGCTGCAGCCTCGGCTAAAGCTAAGGGCAGGGCCGGAACTTAATCGAAGAGCCGGGAAGTCAGGGGTTGCAGCCATGTAGGAGCTGCCTACACCAACTGCAAAACAGAAAATGGGAGGTAGGAAATGTTGGGAAAAGCGATTGGAGCAGCCGCGATCGCCGCCGCCATCATGACAGCAGGCGCAGCCCATGCTGCAGACGCGCCAGCTGAAATCAAGATCGGTACGCTTTACGCTTCGTCAGGCACCTATGCCAGCATCTCAAGAACAGTCTTTCAAGGGCTGACGATTTGGGCCGAGCAAAAAAACGCCGAGGGCGGCGCCTTCGTGAAGCCGTTCAACAAGAAAATCCCGATCAAGATCATCGCCTATGATGACCAGTCCAATACCGCGACGGCCGCCACGCTTTACAATCAGCTCATCACCCAGGACAAGGTTGACCTACTCGTCGCCAACTCCGGCTCTGTCTTGACCTCCGTCGCGGTGCCGATCGCTCGCGACCACAAAATGCTTTTATTCGATCAAACGGGAACTGGTGCCGCCTTCTTCACAGCGGACAATCCTTACATCGCACTGATGTCGGACCCCGCCTCCAACATTTGGCCACGCTACTTGACGGAGTTTCTGACCAAAGTGGGGCCGGGACTTGGAATCAAGCGGGTTGCTATCCTCTATTCCACAAATGACTTTACAGGCACGCAGGCCAACACGGTGCGCGCGGCCATCAAGGCGCGCGGCGCTCCCCTTGAAATCGTCTATGACAACGGCGTGCCCACGAGCACCTCGAATTACACCGTTCTCATCAACACGATAAATGCTGCCAATCCTGATGCCGTGGTGGAACTCGGGTATCCCAGCAACGATATCGCGTTTCTGCATAACCTGCAGGACAGCGGGATCACCTTCAAATTCCTATTCTGCCTCTATCCGGGCATCGAAACGGAACTTCTTGAGAAAAATGTCGGGCCGAAAGGCCTCAAAGATATTTACTCTTACGTGATGTCTTCAGCGATCGAATATAAGCCGAACTTCGGGCCTACGCTGCCTGAGTACAAGAAAGTATGGGAGGAGAAAGCCCCAAAGAATTTGGAGTTTGGCTTCAATTCGGTGGCCGGCTACAATACGGGTCTTGTAATCGAGAAGGCTCTTGCCGGGACCGAGAGCATGGATCAACTCGCTATTCGCAAGGCAGTCTTTGATCTTTCCGGAAAGCTTGTTACGCTCGATGGTAGCTTTGAGCTGACCCCCACGGGAGCACAGTCGGGCGAAATCACCCCGCTCGGCCAGTTCGATGTGGATGCCAACGGGCACCTCAAATTCAACATGGTCTATCCCCCAGACGTTGCACAAGCCAAGGCCAGATACCCTGCGGGCAAATAAGCCTCAAGCGCTCGGCGCGGATGCTAAAAGCGTGATCTGCTTTATTGGAAGCAATGTCATCGCGGAAACGCCTGTTGCGTTATCCGCGATCTTTCCTCAAGCCACGAGATGCCGGATAACCCGCACACGGGTTTCCGGCATGACAATTTCTGTTTCAACCAATCAAGCTGAGCGCCGTACTCCGAATCGAGAAGCCCCCCAATGCTTATCTACTCAATAACGGCGGGGCTTCTCTTCGGGCTTTATTTCAGCCTCGTCGGCCTAGGTCTCAATCTCGTGTTCGGCGTGATGCGCATTGTGAATCTGGCCCATGGCAGCTTTCTCATGCTCGGGGCCTTCCTTGCCTACCTGCTTTTTTCGGGATCAGGCATAAATCCGGTGTACTCGGCGGGACTCGCATTTGCGCTATTCATGCTCTTTGGCCTGCCGCTCTACTACTTGATCGTGCCGCGCCTTCTGAGCAGCAAGAACCCCGAGATGCTCTCGTTAATCTTCTTTTTCGGCATGGCTCAGCTGATCGAGGCAATCGCGAGCATTGAATTTGGCCCTACGGAGCGCTCTCTTCCGGGACGCGCTCTTGGCGAGGGGCCTGTTCAGATTCTCGGCCAGAGCTTTCCAGGTTCGTGGGTCATTACGGCCGGGATTTGTACCCTGGCCGTCGTCCTCGTTTATTTTTACCTTTACCGGACGCGTCTTGGTGCGGCGACGCGGGCGGTAATGATCGATCGCGCCGAGGCGCAAGCAAGCGGCATTGACGTTCACCGTACCTCCGCAATTGCTTTCGGAATCAGCCTCGGACTTGCAGCAACGGCCGGGGTCATGGCCCCCTTCATGATCGGAAGTATTACTCCCGCCATGGGCGAAGGCATCAACGTTGCCTCATTCGCGGTCATCGTCATCGGTACGCTTGGCAATCCGCTTGGCGCCGTATTCGGAGGACTGATCTACGGGGTGAGTTTGATGCTCATGCAGAACTATCTGAGTTCATGGGCAGACTTGCTTCCGAATTTGCTTTTGATTGCGATCCTTTTGGTGCGGCCTTCCGGATTGCTGGGCAGGAAGGTCCGGTATGCGTAAAGCAATCCGCGACACGCTTTTCATTCTCGTGCCGGTGATAGCGGCCTTTTATTACTTGCCCTCGATCTATTCAAACCAGCTCCTCTTTTTCAATTTCATTGTCTTTCTCATCCTGGCCCAGGGCGTCAACATCATCTACGGCTTTACAGGCTATCTCCCCTTTGGCTATGTCGGCTTTTTCGGTGCAGGAGCCTATGGCTTTTCTCTGCCGGTGATGCATTTTCATCTTTCTGCTCTTCCGGCTTTGGGGACCGCTGCCGGAGCCGCAATTCTGCTGGCGCTGCTACTGACGCCCCTCTTGAGACTTTCCGGCGCCTATTTCGCCATCGCAAATCTGGCCGCCGCGATGGCGGCCTTTCAGATCGTGTCCAACCCAAATTTGACCGGCATTACAAAGGGACCATACGGAATTTCCTTGAGCGGAGTTTTCGCGCCCGATTTCGCATATGGGGTGGCGGTGGCGATTCTGGCCTTCACACTCCTGACCGTCATTTTCCTCCGGAACTCGCGCTTCGGCCTAGCACTTCAGGCCATCAGGGAGGACTCGGTTACGGCCGGCATGGCCGGCGTCGACGTGGTCCGGATGCGGACCTTGGCTTGGCTGCTTTCGGCCCTTGTCGCGGGACTCGCAGGTGGCGTCTTCGCCTGGTACGTTTCGGTTTTTTATCCGGAAACGGTATTCAGCACGAGCTTCAGTATCTTCGCCATCGTCTTCGCTCTCTTTGGCGGCGTCGCTACGATTGCCGGACCGATCCTCGGTGTCATCATACTTTACGGCACCTACAACACTATCGGCATCACAGAGCCACAATATTTCCAACTGATCTATGGTGCGCTCATCATGGGGTTGGTGCTGTTTTTGCCCGATGGCCTCGTCTCGCTCTTCAAACGTTGGGGCGTCAATGTCCCCTAACGGAGAGCCGGTCCTGCGCGTCGAGGGCTTGGTCAAGGCCTTTGGTGGTTTCCTCGCCCTCAATGGAGTCGGCTTTCACGTTCGCGCGGGCGAGGTGTTGGGGTTGGTCGGGCCGAATGGCTCCGGCAAGACGACCTGCATCAACGTCATCTCGGGGTTGTACCCGCCCACTTTCGGACGCGTCATCTTCGAGAGCCAGGACGTGAGTAGCCTTCCGTCGCACAAGCTGGTCCACAAAGGCATTGCCCGAACCTTCCAGGTGCCGAAACCCTTCATGACACTGACCGTGCGCGAAAATATTGAAGTGGCCGCCGCGTTTGGCGGCCGAAATCAGGCAGACATTGGTGCATTGCTTGCGGCCGTGGACCTAGAGGGCTTCAGCAGCAAGCCGGCGTCGGAACTCAACAGCGTTCAGCAGAAGATGCTCGACCTCGGGCGCGCGCTCGCCACATCGCCGCGGCTCCTTTGCGTTGACGAACTGGCTGCGGGGCTGAGCCTGCAGGAACTCGACCTGATGGCGGAGAAGCTCCGGGCGCTGGCTGCCGGCGGGATGGGGCTGCTGGTCGTCGAGCACCTCATGAGCTTCATCGATAAGGTCACCGATCGCGTGATCGTCATGAATGCAGGAAAGGAAATCTTCGAGGGGCGCCTTGCGGAGGCGATAAAGGACCCGGGGGTGATAGAAGTTTATTTCGGGGCCGAGCATGGCTGAGCGTGAAGTTCTCCGCGCCGAAGGGCTGGAGGCCGGCTATGGCTCCGTGCAGGTTCTCTGGGGCGTCGGCCTTCGAATTCTCGACGGCGAGACGGTCGTGCTGCTTGGCGCCAATGGAGCCGGTAAGACGACCCTGCTCAAAACGCTGATGGGCCTCGTCCCAGCCTGGAAAGGACGCATTGTCTTTCTCGGCGAGGATGTGGAAAGCCTTCGAACGGACCGGCGGGTGCGGGCCGGGATGGCCTACATGTCGGAAATGGGCTGCTTCGCCGGACTTACGGTGGACGAAAATATCCGCATCGGGGGCCAGTTCGTCGCGGCTTCCAGCCTTCGCGGACGCATGGCCCAGATGTACGAAACATTTCCCGCATTGGCCGGGCGCCGCCATGCCTTGGCTGGCACCCTTTCGGGAGGGCAGCGGAAAATGCTCGGCATTGCGAAGGCACTCGCCGGAAACCCAAGGCTGGTCGTCATGGATGAGCCGTCGTCAGGGCTTTCGCCTCTTCTTGTAAAGGAAGTAATTACCGTGTTGGGCCGCTTTGGAGACCATGGCCCGGCGCTCCTCATCGCGGAGCAGAACGTCAATTTCCTAAAGCTTGCAAACCGCGTCTATATTCTCAATGGTGGCCGGATCGGGTTTGAGGGCTCCGTTTCCGAACTCGAAGGTAACGACGCTCTAAGGCGCGAATATTTCGGATTGAAGTAGTGTTACCGTTGCCAGCGCCGAAGCAGCGCGAGGATGAAATGCGGTTCGCATTAACCGGCGATCAGGAAACGACCAAAAGGGAAATCGAAAGGCTCTGCGCCCCCTTCGACGATGCCTACTGGCTCCGCCAGGACACCGCCGCCGCATTCCCCGAAGATTTCCATCGCGCTGTCGCGGATGGTGGGTGGCTCGGGATCGCCATGCCAGAAGAGTTCGGCGGCTCGGGCCTCGGCATTGCAGAGGCCGCCGTCATGATGCGGGCGATTTCGGAGTCCGGTGCCGGGATGTCAGGCGCATCCTCTGTTCATATGAACATTTTCGGCCTGCAACCCGTCATCGTTTTCGGAACCGAAGAACAAAAAAAACGAATGCTTCCCCCTCTAATCGCGGGGAAGGATAAAGCCTGTTTTGCCGTCACAGAACCAGATGCGGGGCTGAACACAACCAAGATCAAGACTTTCGCCGAAAGATCCGGCGATCACTATCGTATCACAGGTCAGAAAATCTGGATTTCCACGGCACAGGTTGCAACCAAGGCGCTGCTCCTTGCCCGCACCACGCCGGCAGACGCGGTTAAACGCAAAACCGACGGGCTCAGCCTCTTTTATACAGACCTCGACCGCTCCAAAGTCGAAATTCGCCTGATTCACAAACACGGACGCCACGCGGTGGATTCCAACATGCTGTTTTTCGATGGCATGATGGTGCCGGCCGTAGATCTCATTGGCAAGGAAGGCGATGGCTTCCGGCAAATCCTGCACGGCCTCAACCCCGAGCGCATTCTGGTCGCGGCTGAGGCGGTCGGGCTTGGCCACGCCGCCATCCGAAGGGCTGCCGCTTACGCGAAAGAGCGGATCGTCTTCGATAGGCCGATCGGGCAAAATCAAGGGATTCAGCATCCGCTTGCCCGCTGCTGGATGAATCTTGAGGCCGCGAATCTAATGGTTTTGAAAGCGGCTGAGCTTTACGATACGGGTGTGGAATGCGGCGTCGAAGCGAATGCAGCGAAGTACCTAGCCGCAGAGGCAGCATTCACGGCATGCGAAACAGCGGTCATGTCCCTAGGCGGGATGGGCTATTCCTCTGAATTCCACGTTGAGCGATATTTACGTGAAAGCCTCATTCCGCGCATCGCGCCGGTCAGTCCGCACATGATCCTGAATTTCATTAGCGAGAAGGCTCTCGGCCTTCCGCGTTCCTACTAAGGCGGGGAGAAAAGGCGTTGGGGGAAGCAACTGGAGCGCTTGCAGGGCTAACTGTAATAGACCTGACCCGCGTGCTGGGCGGGCCTTACTGCACTCAAATTCTTGGCGATCACGGCGCCGATGTGATCAAGGTTGAACCGCCGGGCGGCGACGAAACCCGCACCTGGGGACCTCCCTTCATCGACGGCGTTGCTGCCTATTTCGTTGGCGTGAACCGTAACAAACGCGGAATGGTGCTCGACCTCACAAGCGAAGAGGGACAGACAGCTCTTTCAGGCCTACTCGAAGGAGCCGACGTCCTCATAGAGAATTTCAAGCCTAGGACGCTGGAAAAGTGGGGGTTTGCCCAGGAGTTCCTCCGCGAGCGCTACCCCCGGCTTGTGCATTGCCGCATTACCGGCTTTGGCGAAGACGGCCCGCTTGGTGGGATGCCCGGTTATGATGCTGCCATCCAGGCGATGACGGGACTCATGAGCGTCAATGGCGAACCGGAGGGAGGCCCCACGCGCATTGGCGTGCCGGTTGTGGACATCGGCACCGGCCTGAACGCCGCGATCGGCATTCTCATGGCTCTGTACGAGCGTAACCGCAGCGGGCGGGGGCAGCTGGTCGAGACGACACTGTTCGAGTGCGGGCTATCGCTCCAGCATCCCCATCTTGCGAATTACTTCGCCTCAGGAGATACACCCGCACGCCACGGCAACGCTCATCCCAACGTCGCCCCTTACGACACGTTCAAAACCCGCACCAGCCCCCTCTTCTTGGCTGTCGGCAATAACGGGCAGTTCCTGAAACTTTGCGAGTGGCTGAATTGCGCCGAATTGAGCGAGGACGAGCGTTTTCGCACTAATGCGCTGCGGGTCGAAAACCGTTCCATCCTTAAAGCGATCCTGGAAGCGCACCTTGTGAACTTCGACGGCGCAGTCTTGGGCGACGAGCTGCTAAAGGCAGGCGTACCCTGCGGACCGGTGCTTACGGTGCCAGAAGCGGCGGCACACCCGCAGACGAAGCATCGCGAAATGATCGTTGAGTTCGATGGCTACAGGGGCGTAGCCTCGCCGATCCGGCTGTCACGGAGCCCTGCCACGTATCGGCTGAGGCCGCCCCACCGCAACAAATAACATAGGCGGGGTTCATAGACCCGCTTCGCTGCGCAACGGCCGTTTGATCTGGATCAAGGCCGTGCGCGCCAACCTCCCCATGATTGAGCTTTTCAATTGAGGGGAGGTTCATATGCCGGACGACACACTAATCGTGGTGTCAGCAGTTACCGCGGCTTTTGTGATCTTCATGGTTGTCCTATTCTGGGCCGATCTTTCACAAAAGGCGCCGGCGGAAAAGCGGTCAAGTTAGCTTCCACGGCGGTATCGCCGGCTTGGCCACCGCATGCTGCCAAGGCTCAAGGGCCTTGAGAATCGCGTTGGGGGTCACGACGAGCTTACGCGTGACGGCACCGATCACGACTTTGGTTTCTCACGGTCAGCTACTTCATGACGAGCCCAAGCTTGACGAGGCGCGAACGGACTCCCCCATGCTGGCGGCCAAGAGCGGCAGCAATGGCCTTTACGCTTTCGCCCTGCTTATAACGGGCTGAAAGGGCCGCATCCTCTTCGGCGGTCCACTTCTTATACGCGTTTCCATTCCCGATAGATGCATCGGGGCGGGAGTCTTGCGGCTGCTGCCGCGACCCTTTCAGCTCCTGCAAAAACTCCTGTTGGAGAGCGTGATAGCCATCCTTTGCCGCGAGCTTTGCGCGCTCGGCCTCGGACGCGGCGCGGAAGCTTGCGTCCTTCGCCAAAGCCTCCGGATGCACTCGCAATGCCTTCTGGTTCCAGCCGAGAAGGTGCAGGCCCGCAAGCCCCCTCACGCGCGATAGGGCAACATAACCCTGGCCATATTCGAAGGCGTGGGACAGATCGATGACGGCAGTATCGAGCGACATGCCCTGGCTTTTGTGAACCGTTATTGCCCAGGCAAGCCGCAGCGGGATTTGCGAGATCCCGGCCGTGACGTTCTCCTCGTCATTTATTTTCCAGTCGGCGGGTTTCGCGACAATTGTGGAGCCGCTTCTGGTCGCGACAACCGGGTAGCCATCCTCACGGGCAAAATCGGAGACAACCCCGAGAGTGCCGTTTACAAAGCGTCCCTCGGGGTCATTCTTCGTAAACATCACCACCGCCCCTCTCTTCAATTCGAGATGCTCCGGAGAAAGACAACCGCGCTTCAGGGATTCGGCGAGAAGCCTGTCTCCGCTTGCGGTCATAACAAAGCTCTTGATCTCACCCCGCAGCTTCAACAGCTCTGCCTGATTGATGCGGTCTACGTCCATATTATGCGTGAAGAGTCTCGTGACGCCGTGTGGCAAGGTGTCGTGATCAAGACGCCGCCCAGCTAGAAGATCGAAATCGGCCTTGCCACACCGGTTAGCCCGGATGGCTGAGAGCACGCCCGTAAATGCACTGTCCATTTGGCGATGCTGCTCCGTCAGGTAGCAGATGACGGGGCCTAAATCGCGCCATGCCCGCGACGCATAAGCAAACGGTGAATGATCCTCGGAGTCTTGGCTCTCCATGTCTGCGCCCGAGACGGGCCTGACAATAGGGGGAAGCTGCAGGAAGTCGCCCACGAACACCACTTGCAGTCCGCCGAATGGCGCGGCTGGCTTCCGTACATGTTGGCAGGATTGAGCCACTGCCGATAAAGTCTGGCCAGAAAGCATCGAAACTTCATCGATGATAAGCACGCGGGCTTTTTTGATGCGCTCGCTTACGCGCCGGTTCTTGGCGATACTTTCGAGATCGGCGCGCGCGAGGGTTGACTTTGTGCCGATCCCGCTCCAGGCATGCAGCGTGGTTCCCCCAAGCTGGGCGGCGGCGATCCCCGTCGAGGCCGTCATGCTCACGGCCACACCCTCTCCGCGCAAATAAGCAGCGTATTGGGCCGCGACGTAACTCTTGCCGCTTCCCGGTTCGCCGGTGAGAAATACGCTCGCGCCGCTTTTAAGAATTTGTAGGGCTTCGTCTTGTGTCATGGATTATTAGATTGGGAAGCTATCGAGCTTCACGAGCTGGAAAGCAAACACAACATAGATGACCGCAAAAATGGCGCTCGAAACGATGGTAGTGATAAGAAATTTGCGACCGATATGTGGTGCGTGAGGCGCTCCGGAGGCCTCGGCGAATTCATCGCGCTCTCCTTCGGGAGGCTGTGGCCCTAGCCGAAGAGGCAAGATCGCGAAAAGCGTGACCCACCAGACGATAAAGTAGATGGCAAGGGCTAGGGATATACTCATAACTGCCTTAAGCCTGTTCAAGCTCGAGGAGCGTGCCGCAAAAATCCTTGGGGTGCAGGAAAAGCACGGGCTTGCCATGCGCGCCAATTTTGGGCTCGCTGCTGCCTAGAACGCGAGCACCTCCCGCCACAAGCCTGTCCCTTGCCGAGACAATGTCATCAACCTCATAGCAGATGTGATGGATCCCCCCGTCCGCATTCCTCTCCAGGAACTTGGCTATGGGTGAACCATCACCGAGCGGCTCAAGAAGCTCGATCTTGGTGTTCGGCAAAGTGATGAAGATCGTCGAAACCCCGTGATCCGGCTGTGGTACGGCCTCGGAAACCCGCGCGCCAAGCACATCCCGGTAGACGGCGGCGGCGGCCTTGAGGTCCTTGACGGCGATGGCGACATGGTTCAAGCGCCCGATCATCGCGATCTCCCCAGCGTTCAGATTATTGAGACTAGAACCGAGCAAAGGGGCTTCTTCCCCCAGGCAAGCTTCATTTCCGCCCGGATTGAGCGCGACACCGCATCGCGGATGAGTTCGCGGTCTTTTCGCTTCGGCCGCGGAATACTTTCGACAGCGTTGTAAACCGCGCCCAAAGCAAGCTCTCCCATATCCATGCCGTTCGCATCGCGGGCAGGGATGCCTCTCACTTCAATCTCGGGTTCACCCACGATCTCTCCGTTGCGTTGTATTATCACGGAAACAGCAATGTGCCCATTCCATGACAGGCGCTTCCTCTCGAGCACGGCGGGATCCCCGGGCTGCAAAATGAGATTACCGTCGCGATAGAGGCGGCCAATTGGCACGTCCGCATCGATCAGGTGAGGCTCCCTTGGAGCGAGATGGAACAGCCTTCCGTCGCGGACGCCACGCACTGCCATGATGCCGTGCGCTTCTGCGTAGCTGGCGTGGGCTTCGAGATGGCGTGCCTCGCCATGCATTGGAATGGCATAGGCTGGCCGCGTGAGCCGGTACATGCGTGTCAGCTCGCCCTTCCTTGGATGTCCAGAGGCGTGGATGGGCCCGTCAGGGGCTTCAGTGAGGATGGATATGCCGCGGTCAGCGAGCTGGTTCTGAATGCGGATCACCCCATCCTCGTTGCCCGGAATGGTCCTTGAGGAGAAGATGATGGTGTCACCCCGGTCGAACTTGACGAAAGGGTGCTCGCCTTTTGCGATGCGAGCCAGGGCAGCCTGCGCTTCGCCCTGGCTGCCGGTGATGAGCGCAACCACCTTGTCCCGGGGAACGGATTGAAAGCTCTCCTGATCGAGGTAGGTGAGGTGCTCGGGCCATAGCCCGGTGTCGCGTGCCGCCTCAACAATGCGATGCATGGCCCGGCCGATTAGAACGAGTTCCCTCCCAGCGGCGCGCGCCGCTTCACCAATTGCGACGAGCCGGGAGACGTTGGAGGCGAAAGTCGTGACCGCAACGCGTCCCACCATGTTTCCGATAATCACCTTCAAATTTGTGGCAACGGCTTCTTCCGTCGCGCTTGTGCCCTCAAGCAAGGCATTGGTGCTGTCGCAGACGAGGACCCGAACGCCCTCTTCCCCGCAGCGGGCGAGCTTTGCCTCGTCGGTCGGGTCTCCCCATGCCGGCGTATCGTCGAATTTCCAGTCGCCGGTGTGCAGCACATTGCCTGCCGGAGTGCGCAGGAAGACGGCGTTGCACTCGGGGATCGAGTGCGAAACAGTGACAAGGTCAACGTCGAATGGGCCGATCTTGAATCGCGAGCCTTGCGCGACTTCCATGATTGGCACCTCCGCGCGGTAGGCAAGTTCCTCTAGCTTTCCCTTCAAGAGGCGCGCCGCGAATTTTGTCGCATAGACCGGCACGCGCAGGCGTGGCCACATCTCCGCGACCGCGCCGATGTGGTCCTCATGAGCGTGCGTGATGAGAATGCCCGCGAGGCTCTTCCTTTCCTCCTCGATGAAACGAAGATCGGGCAGGATCACATCGACACCGGGTTCGCTCGCGTCCGGGAAGGTGATGCCGCAATCGATCATCAGCCAATGCCGGTCTTCAGCGGGGCCGAGACCATAGAGATAGACGTTGAGCCCAATCTCTCCGATGCCGCCAAGCGGCAAAAATACAAGTTCAGGTGTTTCCGGCGCTTCTGTCATTGACTTTCTAGTTGAAGGATTCGTTTCGGGATGAGCGCTCGATGAATCGGTTAGCCCTCTGCGCCAGAATGAATGTCGCCGGCATTTACAATTATGACAACCCCCGGCGCGGTTTCCAATTTAAGAGCACCTTTGGAATCGACACCGGCGAAGCGGCCACGGAGGAGCGTATTACTCATGTTTACGCTAATCGGATCGCCAACCGCGAGCGTTTTTGCAAGCCAGGCTTCCCTAATCTGGTCAAATGCTTTGCCCTCGTCCCACAGCGCAAGCCATTTATCGAAGGCGGCGGCAAGGGCCTGGAAGACTGGCTCGACGCATTGTGGCCCGGCTTCAAGCGAAGTGGCGGCGCGCTTAGCGTCAGCGGGTGATTCGCTGACATTGATGCCGATGCCGATGATGACCGCGAGGTGCCCTTCCGGGCAAGTGGAGCTTTCTATCAAAATTCCCGCGAGCTTCGCGCCGCAGAACATGACGTCGTTTGGCCATTTGAGACGCAAGCCGGAGGCGCGATCAGGCGGCAATTGCTCAGCAGCGGCATCGAACGCCGCGAGCGCTGCAACGAACGCAAGCTGTGTCGCGGCAGGCGCTGTCACCCGCGGGTTGAGAAGCAGGCTGGCATAGAGGTTGCCCTTCGGCGAAATCCAGCGGCGGCCGCTCCTGCCGCGTCCCTGCGTTTGCTCTTCCGCCACGATCCAGAGAGGGCCGCGCTTTCCGGCCGCTATTTGCCGGAGCGCCTCCTCATTGGTGGAGTCGAGGCTTTTGAAATCGCAGGACTTCCGAGCTGCTCGGGGCCGGGATCACGGATCAGAAAAGAGAGCGGGATGCGATATCCGCGGCAGCTTTGAGCGTGCCTGGATTGATAAAGAAGAACAGCACGAAGGCGGAAGTGATCCCGAGGGTGATCCCCACAGGGATAGGTATTGCCCCAAATGTCGCGCCCTGCTCGTCGAAATACATGACCTTCACGACGCGCAGATAGTAATATGCGCTAACCACCGATAGGACGGCGCCCGTGATTGCGAGCCAAGTAAGGTGGGCGTCGATAGCAGCCTGGAATACGTAGAACTTCGCGAAAAACCCTGCCAGAGGCGGAATCCCGGCGAGCGAAAACAATAGCATCGCGAACAGGAACGCAAAAAGCGGCTTTTCGCGCGAAATGCCGGCGAGATCGGAAATGGACTCGCTCATGACCTGGCCGCGGCGCATACCAAGAACGCAGGCGAAACTACCGACCGTCATGGCAAGATAGATCGTAAGATAGATAAGCACGCTCGATATCCCTTCCGCACCCGCGCCGTCCGGGGTCGCGGCCGCCAAGCCAATCAGCGCGTAGCCGACGTGGCCAATTGAGGAATAAGCGAGCAACCGCTTGATGTTTTGCTGGCCAATTGCGGCAAAGGCACCCAGGGCCATGGAAGCCACCGAGATGGCCATAATGATTTGCTGCCACTGTACCGTTGCCCCCGGGAAAGCACCTAGGACCACCCGGATCACCATCGCCATGGCCGACATCTTTGCGGCGGCGGCGAAGTAGGCTGTCACGGGCGTAGGAGCGCCTTCATAAACATCTGGCGTCCACATATGGAAGGGCACAGCGGCGATCTTGAAGGCAAGCCCAGCAAGCACGAAGACCAAACCGAAAATGAAGCCGATGGAGGCGCTCTGTGCCTGAACAGCTTCTGCGATCGCGGGGAAGCCGGTGGCCCCTGTGTAGCCATAGACGAGTGATGAGCCGTAAAGCAGAAGACCGGACGAAAGAACGCCTAGAACGAAATATTTGAGGCCGGCTTCGGTCGAGCGCAGGTTATCGCGGTGGAAGGCGGCGACGACATACAGGGCGAGGCTCTGGAACTCAAGCGCGAGATAGAGCGCAATCAGGTCGTTGGCCGAGATGGTCAGCATCATGCCCGCGGTCGAGAGTAGGATCAGCACCGGATATTCGAACCGCAAGATGCGTTCGCGGCGCATATAGTCGAATGAAAGCAGGATGGCAAAGGCGGAGCCAACAAGTGTAAGCATCTTCATGAAACGGGCAAAGCCGTCATTGATGTATGCGCCGTTGAAGAGCTCCTCGGTCGCCTGCGGCTGTGCCGCAATCAGGACCGCGGCGCCGATGAGAACGAAAATCGAAACGATGCTGATGCTGAAGCCGGCCTCATGGCGGTGGTAAACACCCCACAGAAGGAGAACCATCGCAGCCAAGAGAATAAATATCTCAGGAAATATCGGCGCGTAATCGCTAAGCATGTGGCGCGGCCTATTGTTGAAGTTGAGCAAGCTTAGGGGCCTCACTTGCCGCTTGGCGCGCCGCCACTGCTTGCTGGTAGGGTGCGATCATCGCATTCACCGCCCCGGACGTGGTGTCTAGAACAGGCTTCGGATAGAAGCCCAGGAGAAGCGTCAAGATGACAAGCGGCGCCATGATGCCGATTTCGCGGGGACTCATATCGCGTATCGACGCCAGCGATGGCCTTTCAAGCTTCCCGAAAATGATACGCCGGTAAAGTGTGAGCGCATATACGGCGGAGAGAATGATGCCGAAGGTGGCAAAGAAGGCCACCACGGTATTTGCCTGGAACGTGCCGAGGAGCGAAAGAAACTCGCCGATGAAACCGCTCGTCCCGGGCAGGCCCACATTTGCCATCGTGAAAACCATGAAGACGAAAGCATAGATTGGCATGCGATCGGCAAGGCCGCCATAGGCGGCGATTTCGCGTGTGTGCATGCGGTCATAGACAACGCCGACGCTTAAGAAGAGCGCGCCCGAGACGATACCGTGGCTGATCATCTGGAACACGGCGCCCTGTGCTCCTGGCAGCGTTCCCGAAAAAACGCCGATTGTGACAAACCCCATATGCGCGACGGACGAATAAGCGATGAGCTTTTTCATGTCCTTCTGCGCGAATGCCACAAGCGACGTATAGATGATCGCCGTCACCCCAAGCACATACATTAGTGGCGCGTAACTGACGGAGGCGGCCGGGAACATGGGCAAGAGAAACCGCAGGAAACCGTAACCGCCCATCTTCAACAAGATTGCCGCCAGGATGACCGAACCCGCAGTCGGCGCTTCGACATGGGCGTCTGGCAGCCAAGTATGAACCGGCCACATTGGGAGCTTGACCGCGAAGGAGGCGAGGAACGCAAACCATAGCCAGGTCTGAAGGCCCTCCGGGAAATGGTATTTCAAGAGCACGGGAATTTCGGTTGTGCCCGCCTGTCCGTACATGGCTAGGATCGCCAGCAGCATTAAAAGCGAGCCGAGCAGCGTGTAGAGAAAGAACTTGAAACTCGCATAGACGCGGCGAGGCCCGCCCCACACGCCGATGATGATGAACATCGGGATCAGGCCGCCTTCAAAAAACAGATAGAAGAGCACGAGGTCGAGCGAGCAGAAGACGCCAATCATGAGCGTTTCGAGCAGCAGAAAGGCGATCATGTACTCTTTCACGCGTACGGTGATCGCTTGCCAGCTCGCCAGGATGCAAATCGGCATGAGCAGGGTAGTCAAAATGACGAAGGGCAGAGAGAGGCCGTCGACGCCTACGTAATAGGTGATGGAATTGTTCAGCCAAGGCCGGCGTTCAACGAACTGGAACCCACTGTTCGCGGGGTCGAATTGAGCCGCGAGAACGAGCGAAACGCCCAGCGTTATTAGCGCTGTCCAGAGCGCGATCCAGCGTGCATTCCTGCGCGCGGCATCATCGTTCCCCCTCAGAATTGCGAGCAAGAGCGCGCCAAGCAAGGGCAGGAAGATGATTGTCGAGAGAATGGGCCAATCCTTCATATCTTGAGCAGCGCCCCGCGGAATAGATAGGCGAAATAGGTCACGATGATCGCCACGCCGATGAGCATGACGAAGGCGTAGTGATAAACATATCCGGTTTGCAGCCTGACCGCGCGCTTCGCCATCGCCGAGGCCCAGGCAGCGACGCCATCCGGTCCAAGCCCGTCGATGATCACGCCGTCGCCATAGATCCAGAGCACGCGCGCAAGCCAGCGGGTTGGCCGGACGAATAGGAAGTCATAAAGTTCGTCGAAATACCACTTGTGGTACAGAAAGGCGTGGATGGGCCAAAGATAGCGGACAGTCAAGGCCGGTATCCGCGGCAACGCAATATAGGAGATGTAGGCAACAACAAAGCCGCCGATCATCATGAAGGTCGGCATCGACTTGATGAGGAAAGGCTCTACCGCATGGCTGTCGGTTAGCACCGAATTGCCGGGCAGCGTGAAAAGCGCCCCGCGCCAGAACTTGGCGTAGAGGTCTTCGACGAAGTAGGGCGCGAAGAAGTAGCCCGTGACCAGGGCACCGATCGCAAGTAGAAGTAGCGGCCCAGTCATTACGGGCGGCAACTCATGAGCATGTTCGAAGGCATGTTCGTCGCGCGGCTTCCCGAAGAAGGTCATAAAAATCAGCCGCCAGGAATAGAACGAGGTGAGGAAGGCCGAAATGATCAAAGACCAGAAAGCCCATGTTGCCGCCGGCGCATGCGAGGCGTGGGCGACCTCAATGATCGCGTCCTTGGAGAAATATCCGGCTGTATAAGGAAAGCCCGTGAGGGACAGTGTCCCTACCACCATCATTATGAAGCTGAATGGAATCGCCCTGCGCAAGCCCCCCATTCGCCGCATGTCCTGCTCTCCGTGGAGGGCATGGATCACCGATCCCGCCCCAAGGAACAGCAGCGCTTTGAAAAAGGCGTGCGTGAAGAGATGGAAGATACCGGCGCTGTACGCTCCAAGCCCCAGCGCCGTGAACATGTAGCCGAGCTGCGAACAGGTAGAATAGGCGATGACGCGTTTGATGTCGTTCTGTGCTACGCCAACGGTTGCGGCGAAAAAGGCTGTGGTGGCCCCCACGACCGTGACAATGAACAGCGCAAACGGCGAAAGCTCGAACAGCGGTGACAGCCGGGCCACCATGAAAACGCCGGCGGTCACCATGGTTGCGGCGTGGATCAGCGCTGAGACCGGCGTCGGCCCTTCCATCGCATCCGGCAACCAGGTGTGCAGCAGGAACTGCGCCGACTTGCCCATCGCTCCCATGAAAAGAAGCACGCAGATCAGCGTCAGCGCATCAACCTGATAGCCGAAGAAAGGAATGGTGAGCGGCTGCTTTTCCCGGGCGGCTGCAAAGACAGCGTCGAAGCTCACATCGCGGAAAATGTAGAACACCGCGAATATGCCGAGCGCGAAGCCAAAATCCCCGACGCGGTTTACTACGAAGGCTTTGATAGCTGCGGCATTGGCGGCCGGGCGATGATACCAGAAACCAATCAGAAGATAGGATGCGAGACCGACACCTTCCCATCCGAAGAAGAGCTGGAGGAAGTTGTCGGCCGTTACCAGCGCCAGCATGGCAAAGGTGAAGAGCGACAGCTCGGCAAAGAACAGCGGCTGACGGTCATCATCGGCCATGTAGCCGATCGAGTAAATATGCACGAGCGCCGAGACCGTATTCACGACCACGAGCATAACGGCCGTCAGCGTATCGATGCGCAACGCCCAGGAAGTCTGAAGATCGCCGACACCGATCCAAGGCAAGAGGGTGACGCGGGTTTCCTCTCCAAGTATTCCCACTTGATAGAAGGCGACCCAGGAAAGCACTGCTCCAGCCACGAGAAACAGGCTCGTCAAAACCCCCGAGGCGCGGTTACCCAGGAGCCGGCCGAAGAACCCTGCAATGATCGCTCCGCCCAAGGGCAGCAATACGATGGCCGGATACATCGCGCCTCAGCCTCTCATTGAATTGATGTCGTCGACGGCGATGGAGCCGCGATTGCGGAAATAGATCACGACGATCGCCAATCCGATGGCGGCCTCCGCGGCTGCAACATTGAGGACGATCAGCGCGTAAATCTGGCCGGTTATGTCGTTCAAATAGGCGGAGAAGGCAACGAGGTTGATGTTTACGGCCAGCATCATCAGCTCAATTGACATCAAAATGATAATAACATTCTTGCGGTTCAGAAAAATTCCAAAGACGCCGAGCGTGAAGAGGATTGCTGCGACGGCGAGATATTGCTGCAGCCCAATGCCGGTCGCGATCTCGATGGGGGAAATGGGAGTTGCCATAGCGATCAGGAAATCCCTTTCCCAGGTTCAACATGCACCACTTCCATGGAGTCCTCGCGCCTTCTGGAGACTTGCTTCGCGACATCTTGCCGCTTGACGCCCCGGCGATGACGGAGGGTCAGCACGATAGTCCCGATCATCGCGACGAAAAGGACCGCTCCTGAAAGCTCGAAGAAGTAGACATACTTGGTGTAAAGCACACGCCCTATGGCAGCCGAGTTTGTCACCTGCTCAGGCGACACCGGCTGAATGGCGCCAGGGGTAACGGTAAAGCCGCCGGCAACAAGAATAAGCTCGGCCAGAAGGACAATGCCCACTGCAAGCGCAATCGGCAGATAACGGCCCGCGCCGGCGCGCAGCTCGGAAAAATCGATGTCGAGCGTCATGACGACGAAAAGAAAAAGAACCGCGACGGCGCCCACATAGACGATCACCAGGATCATCGCCAAAAATTCCGCGCCGAGCAGCACAAAAAGCCCGGCTGCATTGAAGAAGGCCAGGATGAGAAAGAGGACAGAGTGCACAGGATTGCGGGCAGTGATGACCATCAAACCTGATCCCACCACCACGACAGAAAAGAGGTAGAAGAAAAACCCTGCGATTGTCATACGCAGCCGATCCCGAATGTTGCGGCTTCAGAGCGGTGAACCCTGATATGGCGCCGCTCTAAGTCTTTGGTTGTCGCATCGTCTCATCCGAAAATCGCTCACACTTTTCGGCGCGATGCTTTAGCCGGTGACGACGAACGAATTGACCTCTTATGCTGCTGCAAATGGCGGGAGATGCACCGCGGCTCCTGTAGCAACCGGGAGTGCGGCGGCTTTGTGGCTAACGGTTAGACCTAGGCAGCAATCAATTCAAGGCTTTTGTGGTAATCCGCACCATTAGCGTCAATAGGCTTCCCATGCAGCTTTGGCCAAGCCCAGGGCCTACCGGTAGGGGGCATCCAGCTCAAGGCTCTTGGCCAGAATACGCTCCCAGCGATCGCCATTGGCTAGAAGCTTCTCCTTGTCGTAAAGCAGCTCTTCGCGTGTCTCCGTCGCGAACTCGAAGTTGGGGCCCTCGACAATGGCGTCCACCGGGCAGGCTTCCTGGCAATAGCCGCAATAGATGCACTTCACCATGTCGATGTCGTAGCGCGTCGTGCGCCTGGTGCCGTCATTGCGGCGCGGACCCGCCTCGATGGTAATGGCCTGCGCCGGGCAAATCGCCTCGCAGAGCTTGCACGCAATGCATCGTTCCATGCCGTTGGGGTAGCGCCGGAGCGCGTGCTCGCCACGGAATCTCGGACTGATGGGATTTTTCTCGTATGGGTAGTTGATGGTCGCTTTCGGCTTGAAGAAGTATTTCATGCCAAGCCAAAGGGCGGAAACGAATTCCGCCAGGACCGCGTATCTCAGTGAGCGCGCGAAGCCCATATTGAAGCTCCTTCGACGAAAAGCCTGCTAGCGCAAGCCTCCGAATTGCAGAACGGCAGCGACTGCCACGACCATGAAGAGCGAAGTGGGAAGAAGAACCTTCCAGCCGAGCCGCATCAACTGATCGTAGCGATAGCGCGGGACGATCGCCTTCACCATGGCGAACATGAAAAAGACGAAGCAAACTTTCAGGACGAACCAAACAATTCCCGGCACCCAAACGAAGGGTATGACGCCCCATGGAGGAAGCCAGCCCCCTAAAAATAGTATGGTGGTGAGCGCGCACATTACAACGATCGAGACATACTCACCAAGCATGAAGAGCAGGTAAGGCGTCGAGGAATATTCGACCATGAAGCCCGCCACGAGTTCCAACTCGGCCTCTGGCAAATCGAAGGGCGGCCTGTTTGTCTCCGCCAGCGCTGAAATGAAGAAAATGATGAACATCGGAAACAGCGGCAGCCAATACCAGTTGAACAGGCCGTAAGGTCCGCGCTGAGCGGTCACGATCTCGCTCAAATTGAGCGAGCCCGCGCACAGAAGAACCGTGACGAAAACGAAGCCGATGGAGACTTCATAAGAGACCATCTGAGCCGCCGACCGCAGCGAGCCCAGGAATGGATATTTGGAGTTGGAAGCCCATCCGCCCATAATGACGCCGTAAACGCCGAGCGATGAAATGGCGAAGAGATAAAGGATGCCCACATTCAAATTGGAGACGACCCACCCGTTCGCCACGGGGATTACTGCCCAAGCTGATAGCGCGAGCACGGTCGAAAGAAGTGGAGCGAGCAGGAATACGGTCTTGTCCGAGCCCGAAGGGATAATGGGTTCCTTGAGCACGAATTTGAGAAAATCGGCGAAGGACTGCAGAAGCCCGAAAGCGCCCACTACATTAGGGCCGCGCCGCAGCTGGACCGCTGCCCAAATCTTACGGTCCGCCAGCAGCAGAAAGGCGATGCTGAGAAGCAGCGCCACAAGCAGGAGAACGCTTTTCCCAACGATGATGAGCGCTGGAAAACCGTAACCCGTCCAAAATGCACTCCAATCAACCATGAGTGCCCGTCGCTCCAAATTGAATTTCCTGGCTTAGCGCCGACAGCTCCGCCATCACAGACGAAGCCCGTGCAATTGGGTTCGTTTCGTAATAATCCTCCACAAGCACGGGCAGTGGCTCGTCCGGCAGCGCAGGAAGCTTCTCATTAGGAAGGTGAGGCTTCCTGAAGGTTTCGCTCTTCACGGTGTCGATCGCCGCAAGATGTGGATAGGCCTTATACATTGCCGCCCGCAAATCCCTCAGGCTGTCGAAAGGCAATTTGGCGCCGAGATGCTCGGACAGGGCGCGGATGATTGTCCAATCCTCGCGCGCGTCGCCGGGCGGGAATACCGCACGCTCTGCCAGCTGAACGCGGCCCTCGGTGTTCACATAGGTGCCATTCTTTTCCGTGTAAGCCGCGCCCGGAAGGATGATATCGGCGATGCGCGCCCCACGGTCGCCGTGGGAGCCTTGGTAGATGACGAGTGCATCCCCGGTTCGGCTGACCTCGAATTCATCGGCGCCGAGCAGATAAAGAATGCCGATGTCGCCGCTAGCGGCGCCTTCCAGCATCCCATTCACATCGAAGCCGCCTTTGCCGGGCACGAAATCGATATCGAGCCCCCCAACCTGCGCGGCGGTTGCGTGGAGGACGTTGAAAGGGTTCCACTTGGTTGGGTCCTTGCCTTCCTCTGCCTGCGCGGCAAGAAGGGCGGCTTTGAACAGCACGGTTTCTCCCGCCGCGTGGTTGAGGGCGGACTGACCTACGATGATGAGCGGGTGGGAGGCTTTACGCAACCCTCCGAGCACCCCATCGCGTCCGTCGAGAACGGCATCCAAAGCCTGCAGCGAGTTGCCCAGCCAAGTGTAAGGATAGGTCAAATCCGCTTTTGGGCCGATCAGCGCGATCTTGGCGCGATTCTGGAGCCAGGCTTTACGGATGCGCGCATTGAGGACCGCTGCCTCAAGGCGCGGATTGGTCCCGATCAAGAGGATCGCATCGGCGGAGTCGACGCCTGCGATGGTCGAGTTGAATAGGTAGCTGGGACGCCCGTGTTGCGGATGCAGTTTGGCCCCAAGCTGGCGGCAGTCGCGGTGAGGAGACTCCAGCTCATCGAGCAGGGTCTTCAGCGCGAACATTTCCTCAACGGCGCAAAGATCGCCTGCGATGGCGCCGATCTTCTTGCCGCCCAATTTTCGGGCACGCGCCGCAATTTCATTGAAAGCGTCGTACCACGAAACCTCTTCGAGCTTGCCTCCGCGGCGCATATAGGGGCGATCGAGCCGTTTCCGCTTGAAACCATCGACAACGGCGCGCGTCTTGTCCGATATCCATTCTTCGTTCACGCCATCATGATTGCGCGGGAGGATACGCATCACCTCCCGGCCTCTGCTGTCCACGCGAATATTCGAGCCGACCCCGTCCATCACGTCGATTGACTCCGTTTTGCGGAGCTCCCAGGGGCGTGCAATGAACGAGTACGGCTTTGAAGTAAGCGCGCCGACAGGACAAAGATCGACGACGTTACCGGAAAGCTCGGACTGCATGCCCCGTTCGAGGTAGGTGGTGATCTCCATATCCTCGCCGCGGCCGATGGCGCCTAGTTCTTCGACCCCGGCCACCTCGGTCATGAAGCGGACGCAGCGCGTGCATTGAATGCAGCGCGTCATGAATGTCTTGATGAGGGGCCCGATATATTTTTCGTCTACCGCGCGCTTGCTCTCGCGGTAGCGGCTTCCGTCGAAGCCGTAATACATCGCCTGATCCTGGAGATCGCACTCGCCGCCCTGATCGCAAATCGGGCAGTCCAGCGGATGGTTGAGGAGCAAGAACTCCATCACCCCCTCGCGCGCTTTCTTGACGAGCGCTGAATCGGTCCGGATCGTGGGCGGCGTGCCATCCCGGTTTGGACGCAGGTCGTTCACGCCCGTGGCGCAGGACGCCATCGGCTTGGGCAAGCCAACGACCTCGACAAGGCACATGCGGCAATTGCCGGCGATCGACAAGCGCTCATGGTAGCAGAAGCGGGGAATCTCCGCCCCGGCCAGCTCGCACGCCTGAAGAAGCGTGATGCCGTCCTCGACCTCGATATCCCGTCCATTGATGTTAAGCTTTGCCATGTTGGACCCGCATTAAGCATCCGCTCGCAGATGCTCTTATGTCACTAAGGCGCGCTGCCGGGCAATGATTAAGTGCTGGCGCTCAGGAGTGGAAATCTTGTTTGGCGCCTCCTCCGCAAGTTACCCTGAAGGCGGCGCATGCCCCGATGCCACATGATATGGTCCCGCCGGACGGTTTTCGCCAGGGATTTCAAAAGCGCCGCCGGCAAGGTTGGCCCCGGTCAGGAGACTTCCCCAGAGTAGGAAGGCAGGTAGATAGTTAGAAAAATAGCCTGTTCTTACGCTAGCGGCCTAGCTAGAGGGGACAGCGAACGAAATTGAGCTGTCTGTGGATAAGTGACTCTCATGAGATAAAAATCTATTTAACCCATAGGGTTAGCTTTAAGTCCAGGTAACTTCAGCTATTTAAACGCACGAAAAGATTCGACACCCCGGTTTCGCCAGAGGCAGACTATGAAGGTTAGGCTTAGGAGGGCCAGGAACGTTGACTGGGGCAACGCGGGATGCACCGGGATAAACACGACGATCAGATCGAAGCAAGCTATCGCCTTATCAGGGTTTGCCGTGAGGAGCTGGAACGGCTGCATAGGTCGCTTGCACAAGCAAGGCAAAGCAATGCCGCCGCTTCGGCCGTGCTTTTCCACGCCCGCAACATAAACGCCTTACAAACTGACGAAGTTAGAAGCCTTTATCCCAGCCCCCAAACACCTCCAAACGTCTCACAGACAGACCAAATTAAAAATCCTTGTTCCAGGGTGCAAATACCTCGCAGCAGCCTAGTCTGCCTCCATCGGGCTAAAGAAATTAGGCTATGTGCTGAGCAGGTCCATGACTATAAGGTCAAGGACTGCTTGTTAGAACAGGCCGACGCCTACGAAAAAATGGCGAAGCGTTCCAGCTAGGGCTTTCGAGCCTAAGATTTGTTTGTAGATAAACCTAAGATTGAACCAAAAAAGCGGGAACCGCTTTCGATCTTGGGTTTTTGCAACGGGCATGAAAGCGGAAAACGAGAACACTGTGCCTTTCAAGCCGGTAGAGCTGAAGGCCGTTGCCGGCTCTGTCAGCAGAATGCACGGCAACAAAGGAGCAATCGTCATCACAAGCGGGGACGAGGGCATTCGTATCGGTATGCATGGCCTTGATACTTATGAGGCGAAGGAAGCCCTATGCGTGGCCATGTACTATGTAATTGGAAAGGCTTTGGAAGAACGGCTTTCTAACATCCTGGGAAAGGGCCCGTCTTAACCTAAGCGGCTGATTTACTGTCTTGTCTGCTGGTAGCCGTCGGTTAATGTCCGCAGGAATGCGACGAGGGCATCCTCTTCGGCATCGGTTAAACCGAGATGGCCGACCGTCTTTGTATTCATATTATCAGTGGTTTCGGGAGGCGGCCAGCACGCCGTTTTCTCGCCGGGGTCTTCCGGCTGGCAGCGGGGAAGCACATCCCTTGTGTTATAGAAATGCACAATCTCTTTGAGGCTCTTAAAATAGCCATTGTGCCCATAGGCCTTCACAAATTCGGGATAGGGCCGCTTGTCCACATTCCGAAGCGTTGGCACCTGCATGCGGCCCTTATTCTCCGCGGCATGCTTGACCCAATTCGCGTCCGGAACCGATGGCCGGCTCAAAAGATGCTCGTTCACTAAAAAGTCACCCACGCCAAGGTCGACGTAAGAGGCGCCCTCCTTATTCGCCACATAGCCGTATGGACCCGGTTTGTCCTCTTTGTAGAAAGGCAAAAGAGGATTGGCGGGCGTGCCGATATTGCTTGCCGTCCAGTCGGTGAAAAATGGCTCTTCACCCGGGCCGCCGTCCCGATGGCAGGTGTTGCAGTTGGCCTTGCCGCGGAATAGAGCGTAGCCCTCCTGCTCCTGGGGCGTTAGCGTCGCTTTTCCGCCCAGCATCGCATCGAATTTGGAGCTGAATGGGCTCACTTCGTGCGAGGCCTCGTACTGCGCAATCGAGATTGCGATGCGGTCGAAGGCCGCTGACGAAACATCCCGGTCCTTGCCGCTCAGATGAACTGCTGGCGGCGCTCCGGCTGGTGCAGGACCTGGAGTGTTGCAGACCTCCTCGACATTGGAAGGCCAGGCAATATCCAATGCCTGTTTTCCCCAAACGCTTTCAAAGAAGCTTCTATAAGTCCGCTGCGAGGCGCGGTAGACAATACAAGCGGTGTCCGGCAATCCCATTTCGACCGGATTGGTGGGTGGCCCTTGGGCCTGTTCGGCCGCGGGATTGCCCAGCCTGCGCCCAGTCGCCCGCATATCCCAGAAATTGCCGCCGACAAGGTCGCCGCGATAGCCGTTGTAATGCAAGACGGGAGAATAGGGCGCATAGGTATGCGTCATAGGCTTGCGATTGCTGAATCGGGTGCGGACCGAGCCAGGGTAGGCAGCGTAGGTGCGGTTCAGCTCAGATACGGGGCCGGTGAAACCTGTTTCCGGCATGTGGCAAAAAGCACAGGCTTCGTTGCGATTAACCGAAAGCTCTTTGTCGAAAAGCAGGAGTTTCCCGAGAAGCTCGATCTGCTGCACTTGATTATCGGGCGGGTGTTTCAGCCGATCTAGGCTCGCGGCTTCGATCCGGCCGATTTCCGCTAGAACCTTTGCGATCTCTTCTTCGGCGGGGCGCGAAAGTGCAGGTGGCTCCGCCCACGCTTCGAGGACGGGACTAACCCAGAAGCTCACCAATGCGACGGCAACAAAGCAAACAGCAGTGGCAGCCGCAACATAACTACGCGTACTAATCGATGTCCACCTCTAGGCTGGTGAGCCAATGATTTTGAGATCATAGGAGCGCAGTGCGTGAACTTTCGTTAACCGGATGATTCAAATTCTGGAGCGGTCCTCGAATTGAGACCTGTCCATAAGAGCGCATTCGGCGAGCTTCGAGTCGCCAAATGCGCTCCGGTTTCTTGTTTTGCCGCACATGCCCCCGTTTTCAGGAGGGCAGGCTTTTTTCCGAAGGCGCTTAATATCAAGGCCAAAACCAATAGCACCTGCCAATGCCCATGCACTTCGCCGACACGACAAGCTGCCGGCGATTGCGGTTCACAACGTTAGCAGCTTCATGAACAATGGGCCTCGATCTGAATACCTCTTTCCGCTCGCGTAGCGATACTTTCCATACCGGGTGCGGGCTGGCGGGGCCAAGGTTCTCTTGAGAGACCGTTGCCGTCTGGAACGGACTGGTTGCCTGGGTCGATACCCGGGATTGGGACATGAAGCAGAGCAAGAGGAGGCCCGTGGCAGCCGCGGGGGGGACGGCAACCGCGAGGATAATCGTAAACAGCACGGCCGGCCGCCGTTGCGCAGCCCAAACGGCTAGACCTCGGCGTCTGCTTCTGGTGCCGTCACGCCTCCTGGACCTGGCCAGGGCAGCGCGCGCGGCTATAAGGCGCCTCAGCCGGCGTTCTCCGTCGCGGTCGCCCCTATTAAGGTCAGGGTGACACTCCTTGGCTGCTCTGCGAAAAGCGGCATTAATTGCCGCTTCATCGGCGTTGCAATCGACGCCTAACACCTCATAGGCCTTCTTCATCGCGATACTCACTGCGTATGGCTAGTTGGAGAAGAGGCCCCACACGACCTGGAGCGAATACAAGCTGTACTTGTTATCGCGTTCTATTCTACTTTTAAGTGTAAGTGTGACGAAAGCTTGGCGCGCGCTAGCTTTGCACAAGTCATCAATGCCTGAAGCCGAATGCGTCCGAGAGCCTAACGATCAATCACCCACCGCGTCACAGCTTGATGGTAATTGAGTGGACCGGGAACGGTCATGTGGGTCTTCAGGTATTTGAAGCCGGCCTTTTGCAGCGTTCGGTTCGGGGCAACATTAAAGGCGTTTGGCTCGCAGAAGAGGCTCTTGAGTTGAAGCTTCTCGAAGTAGATTTCGACACTGCGCCGGACGCATTCGGTGCCTATGCCCTGCTGGCGGCGCCCAATGTCGATCACATGCAAATGCATGTTTGCGCGCTCGCCCATAACAATCTTATTGCAACTTGAGAATCCGACAGGGAGCTCGCCTCCCAGCCAAATGACGTAGAAGGCTGGCCGCTTTTCGAGCGGCAGCGAAAATTCGCGCTGAAAGTGTTCCTGCCAGGCATCCCGGCTAGGCAAGCGGGTGGGATCGACGCCGAGCATTTCGAGATGTTCGGGTGTTGAATTGTGGAAATAGTCGATAACGGCATGCGCCTCGGAATTCTCCATTTCTCTGACGAGCAGTTCCATTGATTGGCTCCTGGATATATTCCCTCTTCGCGAAGTGTTCGGCCGCGGCTGAGGCAGCGGCATCCGAAGCCGGAGCTTCATTCCTTTGTCAAGCCATTGCTCATCATGGTCTCGCGGAACGAATCATGATCAGGTTGCGCTTTCGCAACTAACCGTACGCTCCCGATGGCTCGACTGGACATTCTTGCCTCGCTTAATGCCGAGCAGCGCCGCGCGGCGGAGCATGGCATCGCTGGACCGGACGCCGATACCAGCCGGGCCCTTCTTGTCATCGCCGGCGCCGGCTCGGGCAAGACTCAAACGCTCGCTCACAGGGTTGCGCATCTGATCGAACAGGGTGCCGATCCCGGACGCATTTTGCTCCTGACCTTTTCCCGCCGCGCCGCGAAGGAAATGGAGCGCAGGGCCGGACGCATCTTGAACGCGTATGAACATCTTGCCGGCCGCGGGGGCACAGCCATCGGCTGGTCGGGCACGTTCCATGCCATCGGTGCGCGGCTTCTTCGGGAATTTGCGCACTCCATTGCCCTTGATCCCGCCTTCACAATCCATGACCGGGAAGATTCCGCCGATCTAATGAATCTCGTGCGTCATAACCTGGGGCTTTCCGAACAGGAACAGAGATTTCCGCAGAAGACGACGTGCCTCGCCATCTATTCGAAGGCGGTCAATTCCGGGCAGTCGCTCGATCGCCTGTTGCCGCAGCACTTTCCCTGGTGTGCCGCTTTCGAAGAGGATCTGCGGCGCCTGTTCGAAGCCTATGCCGGGGCTAAGCAGGCCCAGCACGTTCTCGATTACGACGATCTTCTCCTTTACTGGTCGGAACTCATGAAGGTGCCCGAACTTGCGAGCGAGATCGGCGCCCTGTTCGATCACGTATTGGTGGATGAATACCAGGATACGAATGCGATCCAGGCGGGGATCCTTCTCGCGTTGAAGCCTGATGGAAAAGGGTTGACCGTGGTCGGCGATGATGCGCAGTCCATCTACAGTTTCCGCGCGGCGAATATCCGCAACATTCTTGATTTCCCGAAGCTGTTTGAGCCGCGAGCTGCCATCGTGACTTTGGACCGGAATTACCGCTCGACGGTCCCGATCCTGACCGCTGCAAACGCGGTCATCGCCCTTGCAAAGGAACGCTACACCAAGAATTTGTGGTCCGATCGGAGCTCTGGTGAGAAGCCGTCGCTCGTTACCGTACGCGACGATGCGGAACAGGCCGGATTTGTGGTTGAGCGAGTGCTCTTCAACCGGGAGGATGGCATTGCGCTCAAGGATCAGGCGGTGCTGTTTCGCACCGGCCATCACAGCGCCGTTCTCGAAATCGAGCTTAGCCGCCGCAACATCCCCTTCGTAAAATTCGGCGGGCTCAAGTTTCTCGAAGCGGCCCACATTAAGGACCTGCTTGCCGTGCTGCGCTGGGCGGAGAATCCGCTCGACCGGATGACTGGCTTCCGCGTTCTGCAGCTCTTGCCGGGTGTTGGCCCCCGCACCGCCGCAAGGCTCCTGGATAGCCTCGCAGGCCGGTCAGCCATCGGCCTTATGTCTTCGTTTCAGCCGCCGCCGCGTGCTATGGAGGACTGGCCATCGCTCGCATTGCTCATGCAGCGGCTTTGGACCAGAGCCGCAGAATGGCCTGCGGAAATCGATCTCGTGCGATCTTGGTATCAGCCCTATCTCGAACAGAAATTTGCGGACGCCACCATTCGGGCAGGCGATCTCGATCAGCTTGTTAAAATCGCGGCGGCCTATTCTTCACGCCAAGACTTTCTGACCGAACTCACGCTTGATCCGCCAAACGCCACGAGCGACGAAGCCGGAAAGCCGCTGCTCCATGAGGATTATCTGATTCTCTCGACCATCCATTCTGCGAAAGGCCAGGAATGGAAAGCGGTTTACATTCTGAACGTCGTGGATGGCTGCATTCCGTCTGATCTCGCGACCGGCACCAGCGACGAGATCGAAGAGGAACGCCGCTTGCTTTATGTCGCGATGACGCGCGCGAAAGATGAACTCAATCTGATTGTTCCGCAGCGCTTTTACACGCATCAGCAGGCGCGTAACGGAGACCGGCATGTCTATGCCGGCCGCACCCGTTTCATTCCGGCGAATATCGCATCCCATTTCAAGCGCGTGACCTGGCCCTCAGTGGAAGAGATGAGAGCTAAGGCGCCGATGGGGACCGCGGCAATCGATATCCGTGAACGGCTGCGCGGCATGTGGAGCAAGGCGAGCTAGGTCCATGCTTCAGTCAGCGGCGCGTGCATTCTGGAGGAAGGGCTGCAATGCGCTGAAAGCAAACAATTGGCCTTAGGCGATTTAGGCCCCGCGGACTGGATAGAGCGAGGTGTCATGAATTATGACGGTTGGTATTAGCCCGCAGCTGTGGCCTGACTATTCTGCTGAACTTGACGCATGCAACTCTTGGCGAGCTTACAACTCTAAAGGAAACCGCATCCGCGAGCGGATAAGGATGGAAGAAGGATGAGGGGGGTTTGCCCAGGCGCCGCGGTGACCCCTCAGCCGGTTCCAGTTGTCACAGATGATTGGCGTCGCCGCCCTGCCGGAAAGCAGCGAGAATATCGTTCCAGCATCCTGCAGGATCAGAAGCTTCTGCTGCTGCCTTCCGCGCCGCCGCTTGTTCCTCTTCCGCGACCGCCTCGCGATAGTAGCGCTCGCTCACCTCAGATGAGTTTGCTGCCTGCTTCGTGAGTGCTTCCTTCGCCTGTTTCATGCTGGATTCAAAAGCGGCGGCGAAACCCGTATTACCGGAAACTTCCTTCTTCAACTCGAGGCGCGCTTCTGCGGCGGCGAGGAAGAACATCCGCGCGGAGGAGAAATCCCTTGCTGCGGCCTTTATTTCACCGATCCGATGAAGCGCGGTGGCGGCATCGCGTCTCCAGATGAGATTTTTCGGATCGCTCGACACGAGTTTGAGCCTGATCGCAAGCGAGGCGAATTGCGCATTTAGCGCGCCCGGAAATTCCTGTATCGCAAGTTTAGCGCCTGCAAGCTTGTCGAAACTCCACGATATATCGTGCTGAAGCTGTGTATTGGTCTGATCCATCGACAAGAGGTGCTGGCGGATGCAAAGGCTGTTGCGATAAGAGGCCTCCGCCGTCACATAGTCCTTCAGATCAACGGAAACGTCGCCGATCTTGTTGTAGTTCCACGAGATTTCACGCTCCAAAGTGATTGATGGCTCACCCCTGATTAGTCTGATCACTCCCTTTGTGTTCTTGAAGGCTTCGCTATAGCGATCCTTGGCACTACTCCATTGCTTATCGAACCGGTCGAGGTCACCGATGCGGACGAGGGTCTTTGAGAGACTGACTGCAAAATCCGGATTTTCAGGCGATTTTGCCCTGAGGTTTGCGCCGATCTTTGCCGAGTCGCCATAGAGTTCGCGGGCCTTGTCAAAGTGCTTCTGCTCGCGTTCCAAGTCTCCAGCCAGATCCAGGCTTTCGGCGAGACCTTCCTGATAGTCCTGGTTGTTTAAACGCGAAGCCGCCAGCCGGCGCCAGATTTCGAGGCTTTCGCCGGATGCCTTGATGGCTTCCGCGGTCTGATTGATCTTCTGGTAAGTCTTGCCGAACTGATAAAACATGGCCGCGCGGCTCGCATCGAGACGGTCGTCGCCACTACCCGCGTTTTTGAGGTTTGCGGCGAGCGTTTGCCCGCTTTTTAGAATTCGGTTGACCGTTGAGACCGGCATGCCTTCCTTATTTTGCATTTCAACCGCGAGATCTTTGATGAGGAGATCGAGATTGGTCCTGGCGGCATTGTAGCTGATCTCGGCGCGCTTCCACTGAAATAAGGCCGCGCCTGCGAGTGCGAAGGCGAACACGGCGGCGAGAAGCGATCCTGCGGCGATTACTCGCTGACGCCGCGTTGCGGCCCGCCGGCTTGCAAGCATGAGTTCGAAGATTTCGTCGCTCGGAGGCGGCGCTGCCTTGGGCTGCTTGTCCTGCCAGGCCTCCGCGTCCACAAGAGCGGTTCCCCGCAAGAGCAAGGCTGGGGCTCGATCGCGAGCGATCCATTGCCGGGCGCGGTCGGCAAGCCTTGTATGCTCCTTGATCCATTGCCGGTCAGTATTAAGAGCATCGGCAAGCGCTTTAAGATGCACCGCGAAGTCGAAATTCCCCTCCGATGGCAGAAGCTGGATCTTCCGGATCGAGTCCGACAGTTCCGCCACGGGAACGCGTTCGAGCATCACCGGCACGAGCCTTTTGTTCGTGTCGCGAACCTGGCCAAGCTCCCAGTTGCAAGCTTTGGACGCGAGGAAAGCGGGCGTGACGAGTGCAACGACCGTATCGCAACCTGCTATGAAGTCGCCAAGCTCTTTCAGCCACTCTTCCCCGTAAGGAAGATCGCGCCGGTCAATCGTGACAAGAAAGCCTTCGCCTTCGAGCGCGGCTGCGAGGCGGTCAGCTGCCTCAAGATTACGCCGGGAATAGGAAATGAAAACACGAATTCCATCAGAGCCAATGCGCCTGGAGGAGTCCATGGGCAAAATTCCTTACTCAAACAAATATCGAGGATACTAGGCCAAATTTGCAAATGCTGCACGTCCCCGAACTAAGTGAGCCGCTTAGAGCCCAAAAATGCTGTTCAGGATTGCCGCAAGCCTGATAGCCGCTCGTTTGAAGCGGTCGCGCACAATGGGTGCCTGCTCTCGAAAATACTCGGGGGTGATCTCCACAGTCCGCTTGTGGCCATCGAATGTTTCTTCAGTCTGGGAGTACCAGCAGGCGCCCTCGCGCCAAGTGCAATATTGAACCGAGGGGCTTTCCGCGATCGCGAGCGATTCGGTTGCCCAGGATGCGACGGCGGTGGCATCCAAGCTCTTAGGTGCCCAGGCTTTGCGGTCGCTTTCGGTGATCTCGCTTCTGAGAGAGGCGGCAATGGCGGCCTCGTCTTCACCGATCTCGTTGTGAATTATGCAAACGTCCCAGACGAGGTGCAAGCTGAAGGAACATTGGCCGGAAACGTCGATCAAATTGCCGCCCTTGTCATCCTCGAAGGAAACATGGAGGGGTTGATGAATGTCGCCCACCCAATGGCCGATGCTTTTCAGCAGGCGAAGCTGCTCCGCGCTATCCGGGCGCCTCGCAAGTTCGGCCGAGTCGTTCAGGATTGCGGAAGCGACGCAGCGTTCAGCGGTGGGGCAGATTGCAGTGGGTTCGACGGCTTTCGCGGTGCGAGGCACGTTCAGGAAATGCTCCGGTGGCCTGACCGGCGGAAAGACATCCGGCCAGGTGCAGCCCGACGCAAAAGTGTGAAACTTCGGGTCCAGTGCCATCAAGGCGTCGACCTTGGCTTTCGCTGCCGGTGTCAGCTCCAGATAGGCAAGCTGGCAGATGATACGGTGCCCGGCATCCCCCCAGGCGTGCGCGCCGGGTGCGGCCGCGAATGCAGATGCAACAATCGCGACGAGCCAACAAAAGAGCGATATCTTCCAACGCTTTACCGGCATGATCTGTGTCCAAATTCCCCTTACAATGCCGCAAACTTATACAAGCGCTCCGGCGTCTCAGCCAAAATAAGTTTTCGAAGTCTGGCGTCTGGACACCATTCTGCAAAAAGTGCCAGCACTTTCTCGTCGTCGATTTTCTGGAAGGGGGCGATTTCCGTTCGGGAACCGCTCTTGCTCCGTCCGGTGTGGGGCCAGTCGGAAGCCCAAACCAGTTGGCCTGGTCCCGCTTCAATTAGAGCGCGCGCAAAGGGCGAGACATCGGCATAGCCGGGAGCTTGCGAGATGCGGTAACAGCCCGAAAGCTTTACGAAAACCTTGCGACTGCGAACAAGATCGAGAAGACCCGCGAAGCCCGGCTGGTTAATCCCTTTAGCTGCCACGGGAGACCCGAAGTGATCGATAACAACGGGGACGGGCAAATTGGCGATCTTTCCGGCAAGTTGAGCAATAACGGGCAGCGCAGCGTAGATTTGAATGTGCCATCCAAACGGCGCGAGCCTCTTTGCAAACTCATCGAGCTGTGCGGACGCAGAGAATGGATCGCGTGTTAGGTTGGACTCGAGATTGAGGCGAATGCCTTTCACTCCGCGGTGGTCGAGGCGTTGAAGTTCCTCAAGGCTGATCTCGGGCGGGAGAACGGCGACACCCCTGGCACTCCTGCCGAGTTCGGCAAGTGCGTCGAGCATGCAACTGTTATCGGTTCCATAGAAACTCGGCTGAACAAGCACACCGCGCGCAATCCCGAGCCTTTTTCTTAGCGCCAGGAGCTCTCCGGTGGATGCTTCCCCGGGCGTGTAAGTGCGATCAGGGTCCATCGGATATTTGGCGGCAGGACCTACGATGTGCACGTGGCAATCACACGCCTTATCCGGCATATCCGGAACGGGAACGGTTGCAGCCGCGGCTTCTCCCACGGCTCCATAGGCGCCAGCGATGACCATCATCTTCACAAAATCCCTTCTTGTGTATGTCACCGCCCCCTATCCTTTTTCGAAACGCCCCCTACTCTCGCTTGATCAGGAGTTTGAGGGAAAACGCCAAGATTGTCGCCACGAATAGGAAGCCCGACATCACCATCAATCCAGTATCGAAGGAGCCAGTCGCGTCCTTGAGAAAACCCATGATCGAAGGCCCAGCGAACCCGCCCGAAGTCCCAATCGAATTGATAAGCGCCAGCCCGCCTGCCGCTCCAAAACCCGAAAGGAAACGTGCAGGTATTGTCCAAATGATCGCGCGCGCAGTGTTCGTTCCTACGACGGCCACCGTAAGGCCCAGGAACGAGATGAGGAAAGAGTTGGCCCAGATCGCGATCACCAGGCCCAAGCCCGACACAAGACAGGTCAAGGCAAGACCTGTGATCTTGCGTCCACTGCGCCCAATGGCAATGGCCCAATAGATCATCACCACGCAGGCGACGAGATTGGGGATCGCCGTCAGAAACCCGACTGAGAGATTGGAGTAGTTGTGTGCCTTGATGATGAGGGGAAGAAATAAGGCAACGCCATATGAACCGACCGTGTACGTAAACTGGGTCACGGCGAGCAGAAGTACCCGGGGATCAACGAGGCTCGCCCAAAAGCGGTGCTGCTCCCGCTCTTTCCTTTCCGCCGACAGGCGCGCTTCGACCGCTTCTTTTTCGTCGATGGTCAGCCAGCTCGCTTCTCTGGGCTTACTCGGAAGCAGGATCAGCACTGCGATCCCCAGAATGATCGCGGGGGCTCCCTCTACCAGGAAAAGCCATTTCCAACCCGCCAGGCCCAGAGCGCCATCCATCTCCAGCAGCAGGCCCGAAACGGGGCCCCCGATTACGACCGAGGCGGGTATACCGATAAGAAACCACGCAAAGATTTTGGCCCGGTATTCAGCTGGGAAACATTGTGCAAGATAGAAGGCCGCGCCAGGGAAGAAGCCGGCTTCCGCGACGCCAAGCAGAAAACGCAGGACATAGAAGCTTTGCGCGCCGGTGACGAAGATCGTCGCTATCGATATGGCGCCCCAGGTGAGCATGATGCGGGCAAGCCAAATCCTAGCACCAAGTTTATAGAGCGCGGCATTGCTTGGCACTTCGAAGAGACTGTAGCCCAGGAAAAGAATACCGGCTGCGTAGCCGAACTGCGCGGATGTCAGCCCCACATCCTTGTTCATGGTGAGGGCGGCGAAGCTGACATTGGTCCGGTCCAGGAAATTGACGATGTAGGCGAGGACCAGAATTGGCACAGTGCGCCAGGCAATCTTGTCGAAAGCTCTTTTTTCGAGAGCGGCAGTTTCGGCATCCTGGGAGCCGTATTCACCTGCTGCTGCGGCGCTCAAAGTCAGTTCCTCCCCCACGGATTGCGCCATTCTTATCGTGGCGCGATTTGATGCGATAAGGTGCGATGATCTATTCGCTCGATCTAACCAGCTCCGCGATCTTATGCCCTGTTGCGGCGGTTCCGAGATCGCCGCCTACATCTCTTGTTGCGCGGCCCTCCGCCAAAGCAAGCGCCACCGCCTTTTCGATCGCTTGGGCAGCTTTCCCGAAGTTGGGAAGGCCGGACCGTTCTCCATACCAAGCTAGAAGCAAAGCCGCCGAAAGGATCAAAGAAATAGGGTTGGCGATGTCACGCCCCGCAATATCGGGCGCCGAGCCGTGGGCGGCCTGCGCCATTGCTTGATTGAAGCCGGCATTGAGTGAAGCGGCGAGCCCAAGACTGCCCGACAATTCGGCGGTGAGATCAGAGAGAATGTCACCGAACATATTTGTCGTTACGATAACGTCGAAGCGCTCAGGATTGCGCACAACATGAGCCATCATCGCATCGACGAGCACGTCATCCACGGCAAGATCGTGATATTCGCCTGCAACCTGCCGGCAAATATCGAGGAACATGCCATCGCCGATTTTTAGGACGTTCGCTTTGTGGACGATGGTCAAGCGCTTGCGCCGCCGCTGGGCCAGATCACAAGCCACCCGCGCAATTCTTTCGCAGCAGCCACGCGTGATGCGCCTCAACGAGATGACAACATCAGGCGTTACAACCAGCTCGCCATATCCCTGCTCCATGTTGCGGTCCGCGTAAAACCCTTCCGTGTTTTCCCGGACGACAACGAGATCGAAGTCGTTGGTGCGCTTTGGGATACCAGGATAGGTCTTCGCGGGGCGTATGTTCGCGAAGAGGTCCAGAGTCTTGCGAAAGAACATGGACGGGTTGATCTGGCCCGTGAATTCCAGCGTGGCGGAGGGCCCCAGGATCAAGCCATCGGCAGCACGCACCGCTTCCTGCACCTCCGGGCGGAGGGTTGTCCCAAATTTGCGCAGGCTTTCAAGGCCGGCCAAATGCTCTTCAGTCTGAATATCAAGTGCGAAATGCGTAGAGGCGGCGCTGAGCACCGATAGGGTTGCAGCTGTGATCTCCGGCCCGATCCCATCGCCAGGAAGAACGGCAAGACGCATTCGACCCCCTTGAGCCTGCTCTTCCTCGAACGAAGATTGAGTGCCAACAGCTTCCGCTTTTTTGCGAACCATCGCAACATCCGAAGCGCTCGGTTCAACGCCTTCGCGCTGTCCGGTTTCACCCAAGCGTGCCACTACCCCAGGCGTAAGAATTAGCTACGCATTACCGGGCGAATTCGGGGCGGTACCCGTATCTCATAAGAAAGCTCTAGAGTCGGCTGGGTCCTTGGCCTAACTATCGGCTTAGATGATAAGAACAGCTCTCGCTTAAACTAATACATGTATCAACTACTATTAAATATTTGTTCACCGTGAGTGATAGCAGTCCTAATTATTCATTCCTAGTGCCAAGTTTGTATTATATGATTATTAATTGAAAGCTACATCTTTACTCTAAGAAGACACAGCAGGATGAGGTCCTCAATGAACAGAATCCGATACATCGGCGCCGCAGCGGCAGCTTTGATAGCCCTATGTCTGGGCTGGATTGCCTTCGCTGCTACGGAGAAATCAGCTGATAACAATCCACCAGTAATGTTCGTGCAAACCGCAGCGCAAGCATCCTTCAAGGATGGCGAGCTAACGCTAATGCATCCGTCGACCATTTTCTTTTCAGACCGGCCGGCCAGGGAAGCGGGCCATCTGCCCTGCAGCGATTTTATCAAGACTTGGTCAGAAGGCAGCGGCGACAGCTTCAAGAAGGATCCCCCCAACGCTGTCCTTTCGGTTTTTGTCCCGAATGCAGAGCCAAAAAAGATGGTTGTCACCTTGCAGAATCCTCGATTTGAGGGCTCGAACCTTATCTATGATGCGAATGTCATAAGGGGCAGCGTGCCGCAGGGGATGTACGAGGCAGCGTTGTTTATCGACGATATCCGCCTGTCGTCGGGAGGCCCATATCACCATGACGTACTGCCGGGTGGAATAGTGACAGGTCCTATTGCTCCTGAGGCTCAAGGTGGCGGCTAAGCGGTTTTTGCCATCAGCTCAAAACAGGAACGGGTAACCCGTTCCTGTGAGTCCTTCAGAGAGATATCGAGCCGGTTAACCGAAGGCCTGCCGCCGGTGCGGCTTGCCTTCGATGGAAGACTGATGATGATGAACAGACGTACTTTCTCGGCCGCTCTGGTTGCCGGCGCCGCCGCTTCCTTGATCTCCAACCGGGGTATGGCTGCGGGCTCGACTCCAATCGCCGCACGCAATGTCGTCCTGGTGCATGGGCTGTTCGCCGACGGGTCCTGCTGGTCCGAAGTGATCGCACGATTGCAAGGCGCCGGTTTCAATGCCACTGCCGTGCAAAATCCTCTGACAACGCTGCCTGAAGCGGTAGCCTCGGCCCAACGCGTGCTGGCACGGCAGGATGGACCGACAGTATTCGTGGGGCATTCCTTCTCCGGAATGATTGTCACTGAGGCAGGTGCTCATCCGAACGTTTCTGCCCTCGTCTATGTGGCAGCGCGGGCGCCCGACGCGGGCGAGGATTACACCGCATTGGCCAAGACATTTCCGGCGCCGCCCGCCTCCGCAGGGATTATCTTCGACGGCGATGAAGGACGTCTCAGCGAGACCGCGTTTTTGCGAGATTTCGCGGGGGACTTGCCGGAAGCGAAGGCGAAGGTCCTCTACGCCGTCCAAGAGCCTTTCCATAAGGAACTGCTCACTGGCAAGACCACACAAGCAGCGTGGCGAACGAAGCCGAGCTTTTATGCGGTGTCCACGGAAGACCGTACGATCAATCCCGATCTCGAACGCTTCATGGCCAAGCGCATGGGTGCCAAGACCATCGAAGTGAAGGCAAGTCATCTCTCTCTGATCTCTCATCCAGACGAGATCACCCAGCTGATCCTGGAAGCGGCCGGACAGGGAGCGTAGCGAAGTGGGCGCGTTTAAAAGGGCTCGCCAACGGAGGTTTCTTCGTCAGCCTGGAAGGTGCCGGGGCAGGAGGTGCGCGGATGGCCGTGGAAGAAGCGGAGGGATCGCCCTTGTCCCTACTCCAAAGCCACGCGGCAACCTTGATGGGGCGAGCAACCTGACCTGAGCTGAGCCTATCTTTTATGAAAGGCACGCCATGAAACCGGTCTCTATGTTGTTTTTCGTAGCCATGTCGGCAGGGTGCGTCATCGCTTCAATGCTAATCGCGGCCGAAGGTGCCGATGAAGAAGGCTCCCCGATCTTCGGAGTGAAAATCCCCCCTGGATACCGCGAGTGGAGGTTGATCTCCGTCGCCCACGAAGAAGGCAAGCTCAACGATCTGCGTGCCATTCTGGGCAACGACATAGCAATCAAGGCCTATCGCGAAGGGAAGCTTCCGTTCCCGGACGGCACGATCATTGCCCGGCTCGCCTGGAGTTACGAGCCTTTGAAGGAAAGCGAAAAAGCCTTTGGCCATCTCCAATCTTTCGTCCCCGGGCAGCCCAAGAACGGGGTTCAGTTCATGGTCAAGGACTCAAGAAAATACGCGTCGACCGGCGGCTGGGGGTTCGCTCAATTTGACGCCGGTAAACCCGCCAGCGAGGCGGTGCAAAACACCTGCTTTTCCTGCCACGAGACCGTCAAAGCTCGCGACTTTGTCTTCAACCGTTACGCCTCTTGAAACCGCGAATTAAGAGACGAGTAATGGCTACGATTAGGACGCCGGGAGAAATCAACCACGATCGCCGCCGGCTTCTGGGCACCGCCACCATGAGCATCGCCATTGCGGGAGCTTCTACGGCAGCCGGGACATCAATTGCGGGCTTTGTACAGGAAGTGAAGGCGCAGCCAACCAAATCCTCGCCGGTTCGGGTTCCTTTCCTGCACGGGTTCTCCAATGGAGATATTGCTAGTCAATCCGAGTTGGCATCTCTTGAGCGCGCGAACGCGTGGCTTAATTCGCCACCCCTGACACCGCCGGCTCTGCGCGGAAAAGCCGTCCTCATCGATTTCTGGACATACACCTGCATCAACTGGCGGCGAACGCTTCCCTATGTTCGCGCCTGGGCCGAGAAATACAGGGATCAGGGATTGGTAGTGATCGGCGTACATGCGCCGGAGTTTGCATTTGAAAAAAACGCAGGCAACGTTCGTTGGGCTGTTGAAAACATGAGAATCGATTACCCGATCGCGGTCGACAGTGACCACGTCATATGGCGTGCTTTCAAAAACGAATATTGGCCTGCGCTCTATTTCATCGATTCGCAGGGGCGTGTCCGGCATCATCAATTCGGGGAGGGCGCATACGACCAGTCGGAAATGATCATTCAGGAGCTGCTGCGCGAGGCTCGAGCCGGCGGCGTTAGCCGTGAGCCAGTTTCGGTCGATGCTCGCGGTTTCGAAGCTGCCGCGGATTGGCGTAGCTTGAGATCTCCGGAAAATTATGCCGGCTATCAGCAGGCCGAGAACTTTGCATCGCCGGGCGGCGCCGTGTTTGACAATCCCCGCCTCTATGAGGTGCCCAAGCGCTTGCTCCTGAATGAATGGGCGTTATCCGGCGATTGGACAGTGAGGACGGATGCTGCCGCGCTTAACAAGCCCAATGGCCGCATCGCCTACCGTTTTCATGCTCGCGATCTTCATCTCGTCATGGGTCCGCCAGCGCCGGGAATAACCCTGAGATTTCGCCTGCAAATAGATGGAAGGCCGCCCGGCGCTGCTCACGGAGCTGACATTGACGAACAAGGCATCGGCACGGTGACGGAACAGCGGCTCTACCAATTGGTCCGCCAACCCATGCCCATTGCCGATCGCCAGTTCGAAATCGAGTTTCCCAGCCCAGGCGTGGAGATCTTTGCCTTCACATTCGGCTGATCACCCCGCACGCCGGCTCATGGAGGCAGCCCAATAGATGCGATGAAGGTTTTGGAGCATACGATCATCGGA
>CAWFHI010000011.1:0-1426094 GCA_963815605.1 uncultured Alphaproteobacteria bacterium
TATTTTTTTCACTATAAATCAAAGACTTAACGAATAAACTAAAAACTGTGGCCTACGATCGCCTACCGCCGATTACAGGTGCATGGACCTTTTCTTGCCGAAGGCAGTGGTCTCTTTTGAAGCGCGCTGTTCCCCGTCCCGGGCTTGTGTAATTACTTTACCAAACAAAATAAAGCTGCCGAACAAAACCGGCTCCTCGCCTGTTTCAGCCCTGTCTCTTTCGTCAAAGCCGGTGGAAGGGAATTTTGCAGAGACCAGCGTGGCGATGACGCCATCGCTGCTCTGTCTCGAAACAAACATCGCGAGGCCACGATGCACTTCCCTAGCTTGACCATAGGGCTGCTGTACGCAGCAATTGCCGCAAGTGGAGCGATGGCGGCAGAATCTCAGCACGACGACCGCTCTTATTTGCCACCTCAATCGCTTCGGGCAAAGCCTCTGCCAGCAAAAAGGGAAGCGAAAAGGGAGTCTGAGCCTCGCCACTCCCACCGCGCGGCCGTGGCGGAAGAATCCCGTCATGGCACCGCCGAACCGCGGATTGCCGCGGACGAACCGCGCAGGGAGCGACCCAGAATTGGCCATCGCCGCCGGGAACGGTACGCCTATCGGGAACCTCGCTTTTATCGGATGCCGTTCTTCTTCGGCATGTTTTAGCTTCATGGCTCGTGCTTTAGGGCGAGCCATTGGAGCCGCGCGCTCCCAAAGACCGCGCTTAACTCTAGGCAGATTTGTTCAAAAGCGCGTCGCGCTTCTTGAGCAGCACATCGAGTTTTTCTTCTTGATCGCCGATCCGATCTGCGTTGCGCTCCTCATCCGCTGCTCCGGAATAGACCGCGGCTTGCTCGATAAGTTCGCGGAGATTTTCCCGAATTGCGGCGATGCGTTTCTCTAGCTCGCGCAATGTTTCGTCGTCCTTCATATCAACTCCTATAAGCTGCTTTGCCTATGCGCACCGCAGCGAGCGCCTGATCAATGTGCTCCCGCGCTTCGTCTGCCATCAGTGATACCGCTATGGACCTATATTTAGGCGGCGAAATGCGGATTTGTGTGTAGCTGGTGCTCCGGCATCACCGGCAGTGCTTGAGAAGCAACTGCGTTCCCATTCGAGACAGAGTCTCTCGAGGTCTGCGGTGGCATCAATATCAATCACATTACGAACCACGACAGGGAGCCGCCTTAGATCGCCGGCGGCGGCCGGGCCAAGGATGTTGAAGCGGGCAATCAACGAAGATATGACCATATTCACTTCCACGCCGTTATCGGAAAGTGGCAGCAAAAGCTGCAAGACACTGTGGACGGCGCCCGAACTTGTGTCCAACTCAACAGAGGCGAGGACCGCGTGGGCATTAGCAAAAACTCGGTCGTAGATAGCTCGCTTCGCGGCGATCGCCTCAGATGCGTTACTGAATTGAGAGCCAACGACGGCGCCCGTTACATCGCATCCAAGCTGCCGCGTAAGGGCGCTGCCGATCAGCCGGTAGCGGTACTGAAGCTCAACTCTTTCGACAAGCATGACGTAGGGCAAGACCGCGGGAATATGCATAGGGTCGAGTTCACTTCGTGACGGCAGCTTGCGCTCTCCCCGCTTGGCAAGCCAATAGCGGTGAAGATCGAGGTGGTGCGATATAGGCGCCCCGAGAGCTGACATAAGTATTGCTCCCACTCAAAACTCTTCATCTTAACGTAATCCCTTCGCAGTGCTCTTGCCATGCGACAACAGAAAATATGGAACGACTAGCCCACAGGCGGGCTTTCTTCGCCTTCAATTTGGGCAGTTGCCGGCATCGCCGGCATCTCGATCACATCCTATGGATTATCGTGGGCGCCACGGAGGCCACCAAACCCTTCTAGGCCCTAGCCGTTAGGAACTCGACCGGCAAGGCCTGCAAACATGGCTCACAGCGGAATGTTATCGTGCTTCCGCCAGGGCATCTCCTCCTGCTTGTTGCGAAGCATATTGAGTCCGCGTGCGACGCGGTAGCGAGTGCTCGCGGGCATGATCACTTCATCGATATAGCCGCGCTCGGCAGCTATAAAGGGATTGCCGAACCGATCCTGGTATTCTTTGATACGCGCGGCAATCTTGTCCTTGTCGGCAAGCTCGGGCCGGTAGAGGATTTCCGCGGCTCCCTTTGCGCCCATTACCGCAATCTCGGCCGAGGGCCAGGCGTAGTTCAAGTCCCCGCGTATGTGCTTGGAGCTCATAACGTCGTAAGCGCCGCCATAGGCTTTTCGCGTAATCACCGTGACCTTCGGCACGGTTGCTTGAGCATAAGCGAACAGGAGCTTCGCCCCATGCTTGATCAGTCCACCATATTCCTGCGCGGTACCGGGCAGGAAGCCTGGAACATCGACAAAAGTGACGAGCGGGATATTGAAACAGTCGCAGAAGCGGACAAACCGGGCGGCCTTCCGGCTTGCGTCAGAATCGAGAACACCCGCAAGGACTATCGGCTGATTGGCCACCACGCCAACGGTCGATCCGCCCAGCCTTGCAAAACCGGTCACCATATTCTTCGCGAAGGCTTCCTGGATTTCGAAGAAATCGCCCTCGTCGACTACCTTCAGGATCAGCTCCTTCATGTCGTAAGGTTTGTTCGGGTTGTCCGGGATGAGAGTATCGAGAGAGGGCTCTCTACGGGTGATCCGGTCCTTTGTCGGCAACTGAGGAACGGGCTCGGTGTTGTTTTGCGGCAGAAAATCCATGAGCCGCCGCATTTGAAGGAGACACTCGACATCATTGTCGAAAGCTTTGTCTGCAATCGAGGATCGGGTAGTGTGCACGCTCGCTCCGCCAAGTTCCTCGGCAGTCACCTCCTCATTCGTGACCGTTTTCACCACGTCTGGTCCGGTCACGAACATGTAGGAGGTATCCCGCACCATGAAAATGAAGTCGGTCATGGCGGGCGAATAGACGTCCCCGCCGGCGCACGGACCCATGATGATCGAAATCTGCGGGGTAACGCCACTTGCGAGCACATTTCGCATGAAGACTTCGCCATATCCTCCGAGAGCGGCCACCCCCTCCTGGATGCGCGCGCCTCCAGCGTCGAAAAGGCCAATAATGGGGGCGCGGTTACGCAGCGCCATATCCTGGACCTTCATGATCTTCTGCGCGTGCGCCTCCGAGAGCGACCCGCCGAACACCGTGAAATCCTTTGCGAAAACATAAATGGCGCGGCCATTGATCGTGCCCCAGCCTGTGACGACGCCGTCTCCTGGAATCTTGCTGGCCTCCATCGAGAAGTCGCTACAGCGGTGCTCGACGAACATATCGAATTCCTCGAAGGAGCCATCGTCGAGGAGGAGTTCGATACGCTCTCGCGCTGTCAGCTTGCCGCGTGCGTGCTGGGCCTCGATGCGCTTTGGGCCGCCGCCCTGGCGTGCGTTCTCACGGCGGCGTTCAAGTTCGGCAATAATCTCTTTCATGGGCAAAAACTCAAGCGGGAGGAGAGGCTTTTATGCCTCAGGAGGTGCCCGCTTCAAAGGAAAATGCGGAAAAGGCGAAGGAATCCGGTCATTGAAGCACGGCCGCAAAGGCCGCCAGTGCCGCCTCCCTTTGGGTTGTGTGCCCCCCCATCTTCTGTTAGATAAAGCGCTTAGCCGGACTAAATTGCCAAATGTGCGGTCGTGGCGGAACGGTAGACGCGCTAGCTTGAGGTGCTAGTGGGGCAACCCGTGGAAGTTCGAGTCTTCTCGACCGCACCATCGTGTTTCGTCGCCAATACCATCTCGAACATGGAGTAATTTCTAGGTTCGAGCGCCCCCGAATCCGCTGAGGCGCGCTTGGTCGCGAAAGCGGGCCAGAAGACGAGACGCACATATACAACATTTGAAAATGCAAAGGCCGCCCGCAGGCCGATGAGCCCAAGGGTTCGTGCCATCCGTTTCGCGCTGCGGCGCTCATCAGAACGGCATAGCGACCCTTTGCGTGAGGCGGGAGTAGTGCCTGCTTCATCCGATTTCGTGCCTTGGCCCTTTCGCACCCCTAGGCGTTGAGTGGCTCCGGGCTGGACGGGTCCGAGGACCCTACCACTTCGAAATTTCCCATTAAGAGCAAACCTTCCTTCCCCCCCGGCGCAATGCGGCTTCGGATGGCTTAGGTTCGGCATTTCCGCAAACCGCGCAGCTCGTGTCATTTTTTGGAACACTGCTTAGCATTTCGCGTTGTTAGAAAGATTCTTTTGTCAGCCTCTTATCCGGGCTCGCAATCCTTCCAACAGTCCAGAGCTCGCTTATTGGCTATGTCAGTGACGGTTTTTGATCCATGGCGCTTAGCCTGACGCTTGCTTCGCGAAATCTCTTTCATGACCGCCTTCGGTTCATCGCAACCGTGATCGGCATCGTATTTTCCGTCGTACTCGTGATGATTCAGATGGGTCTTTATCTTGGCTTTGGCCGCATGGTGACGACAATGATCGATCACGCTAATGCGGATCTATGGATCGTATCGCGCGGAGCCAAATGCTTTGAAGACTTGTCACTGCTCGAGACAGATATCCAGCGGAAGGTTTTGGCTATCAAGGGGGTCGCCAAAGTCATCCCAGTAGTCGTTGGATTCTCGGACTGGCGCATGCCGGGCGGGCAGCTGACCCCCGTATTTGTCGTAGGCTCCGACCTGGGAAGCGGGGGCTTGCAGCCTTGGAATGTAGAAGAAGGCTCGGTGCAAGCTTTGACGGCGCCGGGCGCTGTTGCGGTCGACCGCTCCTATTATGAGCGGCTAGGAGTATCAGGCATTGGTTCGATGGCCGATATCCACGGCCATAAAGTGCATGTAGCCGCGGTTACAGATGGCATCCGTTCCTTCACAACGACGCCTTACGTATTCTCGGATCTCGACCGTGCCCGTTCCTACCTTGGCCTCCCCGCCAGCAAAGCCAGTCATTTAATTATCCGTATCGCGCCAGGGAGCGATGCTTTGTCGATCCGCCAGGAAATTCAATCGAAGCTTGCCGATGCCGATGTACTGACCTCGGACGAGTTTCGCAGCCGCAGCCGCTCCTTCTGGCTCTTCGGAACGGGTGCGGGTGCGGCCCTTTTTGCCGGTGCCTTGCTCGGCGTGATTGTGGGTACAGTGATCGTGGCACAGACATTATATTCGAGTACCAAAGATCATCTGGCTGAATTCGCCACACTGCGGGCGATAGGATGCTCCAACCGTTATATTTATAGGGTGATCCGATACCAGGCACTGCTTAATGCCTTTATAGGATTTACTATTGCCAGCCTCATCGGTGCTATCGTCGTTAAAATGACGGCAAAAAGTGCTTTGCCGATCGTGATTACGCCCGAACTAGTCGTTGGCTTATTCGCTCTAACCATCCTGATGTGTACAGCCTCGGCAATTGCTGCAATTGTCCGGGTCACCCGCATCGATCCTGTGATGGTGTTGACGCGATGACTTCGCCAATCATTGAGGCTAAAGACATCACTAAGACTTTCGGACGTGGGCACGTGCAGGTGCGGGCACTCAAAGCTGTTAGTCTGTCGATTGAACCAGGTAAATTTACTATATTGATGGGGCCATCCGGTAGCGGCAAGACCACTCTTCTTTCTATACTTGGCTGCATGCTGACGCCTAATTCCGGTACGGTACGCATCTGCGGCACTCCTATCGAGAAGGCCGGCCCCGAGCAGCTTGCGGAAATGCGGAGAAGATTCATCGGATTTGTATTCCAGTCATATCATTTGTTTCCCACTCTTACGGCCGCTGAAAATGTTCAACTGGCCCTGGATGTGCGAGGCGAGTACGGACGCAAGGCGAGAGCCAAATCGCGGGAACTCTTGGCAAGACTCGGCCTAGCCAACAGGATCAAAGCTTTTCCGCGAGAACTCAGTGGTGGAGAACAACAGCGAGTGGCAATCGCGAGGGCATTGATTGCTGATCCAGCCGTCATTCTCGCCGATGAGCCCACTTCTGCCTTGGACGGCGGCAATGGGCGCGCGATTATGAATATTCTTGCCGGAATCGCCAGTGAGCGAGACAGCGCAGTACTAGTCGTAACGCACGATTCCCGCGTCCTGCCGTTCGCAAACAGAGTAATTCACATTGAGGATGGATCGCTAAGGGAGGAGGAGCCGGCGGGGAGTCCTGTTCGTCCGCAAATCGCATCGGAGCTCCTGATTTAGGAACTGCTGCGGCGCTTAATTTCTGCAATGTGAACAATTGGCCAGATGAAAACAAAGCCAGGAGAAGGCTAGTCTTAAAGTTTTGCGTCAGAGGGACCAAACATGGTTAGGACCAGTTTCGCAATCGCCAATTTGCGTGCACTCACGATTCTGTTCGTTGTCTCATTTCATTCAGTGCTCGCATATCTTGGCTCACAACCTGCCTCCCAGCTCCCTTTCGATGTGCCCCCTTATCCCTGGCGCGCTTTTCCTATTCTCGACAATGAAAGATGGTTCGGGTTCGATTTATATTGCGCCTTTTTATACGTGTTTTTGATGCCGCTGATGTTTTTTATTTCTGGGCTTTTCGTTTGGCCAAGTCTCTCCCGCAAAGGAGCCAAGACTTTCAGCTACGGCCGCGTTTGGCGGATCGGCGTGCCTTTTGTGGTTGCGGCGGCCCTGTTGATGCCTGTGGCCCACTACCCTGTTTACCGGGTTACGGCCACCGACCCGAGCTGGTCCGCATTTTGGGAGCATTGGCTGGCACTACCTTTCTGGCCAACGGGGCCCCTTTGGTTCCTATGGCAAATATTGCTGCTCGATTTGATTGCCGCCGCGCTTTTCTCGTTTGCACCTGGCTTTGCCAGCCAGCTTCGCCGGCTTTCCGCGAGGGCCAGTGCCTCGCCCCTCCGCTATCTACTTGGCTTCACGATACTTTCAGTCATCGCCTATCTTCCTTTAGCTTCGATTTTCAAGCCGTGGGAGTGGAGTCAATTTGGCCCGTTTTCACTTCAGTCGGCCCAGGTGACGCTCTTCGTAGTCTATTTTTTTGCCGGCTTGGCTACTGGAGCCATTGGAGTCGGGCATGGTCTGCTGGAACCGAAGGGGATGCTTGCATGCCGTTGGCGGCTCTGGCTCGGCTTGTCAATTCCCGCTTTTCTGTCGTGGCTCGGTGTCACCGCTCTAACAGTGCAAAGCAAAACGCCGGATTTAATCCTCGAACGGCTTTCGAGCATCCTGTTTGCCGTTTCAAGTGCGACGGCATGTTTCGCCTTCATCGCAATCTTCGTGCGCTTTTTGAGCCGGCGAAATCTCGTAGCAGACAGCCTTTCGCGGAACGCGTACGGAGTTTATCTGGTGCATTATCCCTTCGTTATCTGGCTGCAATACTTGCTGCTCGGGCTGACAATTTTTGCTGTGGTCAAGGGCGCTCTCGTATTCATCGGGGCGCTTGCCTTGAGCTGGGCTTTGGCAATTGCTTTGAGTCGCATGCCAGTTGTGGGCAGAGTCGTCTTCGCGAATCGCCACGCATCGGCGGCTCCCGAGACCCCGCAGATCGCCTCAAATGAGGGCCCGATCCCGGACAAGGTGTAAGGATCGGAGCAAGCGCAAATTTTCAAACGCTTCGAAGACACCAATTCGGCTAAGGCCGGAATTGAAATACTACCGGGGGAAGGCGCACGCGAAACACAAGTTTAGCGCTTCATTTCCTCTGCGGCCCACTCCACTAGCGCAGCCAGCGCCATTCTAGGATCAAGCCCCTCTTTAAGGGCGGACTTATAACACTCTGCCAGTTCTCCGAGGAACGCATCGGCAGTTTTCTTTGCCAACTCTTCTTTTTGGAAACCTTCGAATAGCTTTTGAAAAACGTCTTCCTGGCTTCCACTCAGCATTGCTCCCCCCACTGCCCATGGCATTTTTTAGTGCTAAGCTTATGCTAAAAGAGAATACCCTTCAAGATAGAATAGTAGTCATCTTTTTGCATTCGTGCAGAGCCGCAAGACGGTCATTTTTCTGAACGAAACTAGGCGCATGGCTGCCCAAAAACCGGCGGGCCTGTGTGCCATCCGGTTGTGGGGCCTCAAGAAGCCTTTAGCACAATGGGCCCGTTCATTTATTAACAGCTGATATTAGCACTGAGCAAGAAAAGGCTCCGCTCATGCCCGAAAGCGCTGCGTTGCAGCTGAGGAAGATGCTTGAAACTCTCGAGCTGATTGCAACCGAACTATCACAGTTCACCTCATTAGCGGGCAGCGCCCAACTGCCTGAGTCGAATGCTGCCGAGCATTTCGTTGGCGCTAGCCGGGCGGCACGCATGGTGGCGAGCAAAGCAGCAGGTCTCGCAAGTGATGCTCTTTTGCTCTCGGTACAGTTAGAGGAGGCAGGCAACCGATTAAGGACTGGACGGGATAGTTCGAATGTCCATTAATGCGACGGCACCTTTAGGTCATGCAAGCGCGCTGAGCTGCTGGCGGGATTGCTATGAACCCGCTGGCCTATTCCAATGGCGGGGATGGCGGGAGGGGTGCGTCTAAAACTCAAAACGAAATTTGACTGGATCTGAGAACCGCGCCCATTCACCGCTCTCGCTAGCCTGCCCTAGCATTGCATTTTGGCGGCGAAATGCCAATTATCTCAAGATTGACTAGGTTCTATCGCGCGGACCGCGCATTCTCTTAGCGCAAATAAGTGACCGATCTCTCCCCCAGCCCCTCAGAAAAACTGCTCAGGGCCTCCGGCTTCCATCCAGCCGTTGTCTCTTGGTTCAGCAGTCGTTTTCCAGTTCCGACCAAAGCGCAGGCAGAGGCCTGGCCGGAGATCAAGGCTGGCAGCCACGTGCTTATTGCGGCCCCGACCGGATCTGGAAAAACCCTAGCGGCCTTCCTGGCGGCGATTGACGGACTGGTCCACGAAGCCGTTGCCGGAACGCTCAAGGACGAAACGCAGATCGTCTATGTGTCACCGCTGAAAGCTCTCTCTAACGATATTCAGCGCAATCTGGAAGCTCCCCTTGCAGGCATTGAAGAGGCATTGCAGCGGCTAGGGCTGCCGGCCGCCGGTATCCGTACCTTCGTGCGGACGGGGGATACGCCGCAAAGCGAACGCGACCGCATGCGCAGGAAGCCGCCGCATATCGTGGTTACCACGCCCGAGTCTCTCTATATTTTGCTCGGCTCAGAGTCCGGCCGCAGTATGCTTAAGACTGCGCGGACCATGATTGTCGATGAGATCCATGCGCTGGCTTCGAGCAAGCGCGGTTCGCATTTGGCTCTTTCGCTTGAACGGCTTGAGGCACTAGCGGGGAAACCGCTCCTTAGAATTGGGCTTTCTGCTACGCAAAAACCGATCGAGACCGTCGGGCATTTCCTGGTTGGCGCAGGAGAGAAAGCGTCGCCACGCAATTGTACGATCGTAAATACCGGGCATCGCCGTGCGCGGGACTTGGCTCTCGAAGTTCCGTCTTCGCCACTCGAAGCCGTGATGTCTGCTGATATATGGAATCAGGTCTACGACCGGCTCGCGGAACTTATCGAGGCTCATCGCACAACGCTTATTTTCGCTAATACCAGGCGCATGGTGGAGCGTGTGACCCGGCACATTTCCGAGAGGATCGGTGAGGATAAGGTAAGCGCCCACCATGGGAGCCTTGCAAAAGAACACCGCTTGGCTTCGGAGCGGCGTCTCCAAGCGGGAACGCTTCGTGCAATGGTCGCTACCGCTTCGCTCGAACTTGGCATCGACATTGGCGATGTCGATCTCGTTTGCCAGCTCGGATCGCCGAGGTCGATCTCTGCCTTTCTGCAGCGCGTGGGGCGCTCCGGCCACAGTGTGCAAGGGACGCCGAAAGGCCGGCTTTTTCCGCTTTCAAGGGACGACCTTGTCGAATCGGCGGCCCTGATTGACAGCGTCAATCGCGGAGAACTCGATCAGCTCGTCATCCCCGAACAACCGCTCGATGTCCTTGCGCAGCAGATCGTTGCTGAGACCGCCGCGGGCGATTGGGAAGAGGAGCGGCTCTTCGCCCTCGCTCGCCGCGCCTGGCCCTTTCGCAATCTTGCGCGGGAGGATTTCGCGGCGGTCATTGGCATGCTCGCGGAAGGAATTACGAGCAGACGCGGAAGGCGCGGAGCGCTTATTCATTATGATGCCGTCAATCGGATGCTCAAAGGCCGGCGCGGTGCGCGTTTGACGGCTTTGACATCAGGAGGCGCCATTCCGGACACCGCCGACTATTCGGTACTGTTGGAGCCCGAAAATCACATCATAGGCACGGTGAACGAGGACTTTGCCGTCGAAAGCATGGCGGGGGATGTCTTTCAACTCGGCAATACGTCCTACCGGGTTCTGCGCGTCGAACGGGGGACCGTTCGCGTTGAGGATGCGCATGGCATGCCGCCAACAATCCCATTTTGGCTTGGCGAAGCCCCAGGACGGAGCGATGAGCTTTCCCTAGCAGTGTCCCGTTTTCGAGGAGAGCTTGAGGCGCATCTCGATCGCGACCCCAGCGGTGAACAGGCCCTTCGCTGGCTTGTCCGCGACGCCGCAGTAGTCGAGCCCGCTGCAAGACAGATCGTAGATTATCTGTCCGCGGCATGCGGTGCGCTTACCCGCCTGCCAACTCTCGACACCATCATTCTAGAACGATTTTTCGACGAAGCGGGCGGCATGCAGCTCGTCATTCACTCGCCCTATGGAAGCCGGATCAATCGGGCTTGGGGCCTTGCGCTTCGCAAACGCTTCTGCCGCAAATTCAACTTCGAACTGCAAGCCGCCGCAACCGAAGACAACATCGTGTTGTCGTTGACAACTGCCCACAGTTTTGAACTGGCAGAGGTGGCCCATTATTTGAACTCCGCCACGGTCCGCCCCCTTCTTATCCAGGCTCTTCTGGACGCACCCATGTTTATCACGCGCTGGCGATGGGTGACCGGAATATCGCTGGCCTTGCCGCGATTCCGTGGAGGGCGCAAGGTGCCGCCACAGCTTGCCCGCATGAGCGCGGAAGATCTCATAGCAGCCGTGTTCCCGGATCAGATTGCCTGCGCCGAAAATCTGACCGGCGAACGCGAAGTGCCCGATCACCCTTTGGTTAATCAAACGATTGCGGACTGCCTAACCGATGCCATGGATGTCGAAGGATTTGAGCGGCTTCTTAAGCGCCTGGAATCAGGTGCAATCAAAGTTGTGGCCCGCGATCTGACGGAACCATCCCCGCTCGCAACCGAAGTCCTTTCTGCCCGGCCTTATGCTTACTTGGACGACGCGCCGTTGGAGGAACGGCGCACCCAGGCGGTCATGGCTCGGCGCTGGCTCGATCCCAAATCTGCGGCCGATCTGGGACGCCTCGACGCTGAGGCGATCTTGCGTGTGAAAGACGAGGCCTGGCCCGCCCCGGCCAATGCAGACGAGTTGCACGACGCGCTCATGTGGTTGGGTTTTTTCACAAGCGAGGAAATCGAAGAAATTCCAAACGGCGCTGAATGGGTCAACGCGCTTTCTGATGCTCGCCGAGCCACGAACTTGAAGGCCGGCAATTTATCGCTTTGGGTACCTGCCGAACGTTTGCCTCAGTTCCTAGCGATTTGGCCCCATGCCACGCTAGACCCCAGGATTTCCGCACCTTCTCCTTTCTCGGCACGGAATTGGCCGCCTGATGAGGCGTTGATCGAGATCTTGCGCGGACGGCTGGAGGGAATGGGACCGGTTGGTGAAAGTGAACTGGGGGAACTCCTGGACCTGCCGCAGACCAGGATAGAAGCGGCGCTTACCGCCCTACAGGTGGAAGGATTTGCGCTTCGAGGCCGGTTCACTCCCGGTGCTCAAGAGGATGAATGGTGCGAGCGCGGCCTCCTCGCGCGCATCCACCGCTACACGACGAAGCGCCTACGAGCCGAAATCGAGCCGGTTGCCGTGCGTGATTTTTTTCGTTTCCTGTTCGACTGGCAGCGCGTGTCGGCAGACGCGCGCATGGGAGGGCCGGACGCCATTCCAGCTATCATTGAGCAACTCGAAGGCTTTGAAGCAGCGGCTGGCGCCTGGGAAAGCGAGATTTTGCCCGCGCGCATTGCGGGTTATGAGCCGGATTGGCTCGACGATCACTGTCTCGCAGGACGAATTTCCTGGATCCGGCTGAGCCCTCGCCGATCATCTCCTGATGTTGACCGGCGGGCTGCGCCAGTGCGCTCGACACCTGTCGCGCTTGTTCCCCGGCGTAACTCAGGCCTTTGGTCGTCGCTTTCGGCTCCGTCTAATGCGATGCGCTTGACGCCGAGCGGCACCAAGGTAGTGGAGTATCTTCGAGAAAACGGCGCTTCTTTCTTCGAAGAGATCGTTGAGGGAAGCCGCCTTCTCAGAACACAGGCTGAGCAAGCCCTCGCAGAGCTCGTCGCGCTCGGGATTGTAACCTCCGACAGTTTCGGAGGGCTGCGTGCCCTTCTTGTGCCGGCGGACAAAAGACAGCGCATTTCCAATAGGCGGCGCGCATCATCCTACGGCATGGAATCCGCGGGACGATGGGCGTTGGCCCGCGGCTATCACTTGAGAGTGCAACAAGGACTTGACGCGGCAACGATCAATCGAGGCCAGCATGCTGAGCCCGAGGCCGTTGAGCATATCGCGCGCACGCTTCTGCGCCGCTATGGAGTAGTTTTCTGGCGCATGCTCGAACGTGAAGCGAGCTGGCTGCCACCCTGGCGAGACCTGCTCTATGTCTACCGCCGTCTGGAGGCGCGCGGAGAGTTACGCGGCGGCAGATTTGTGGCCGGCTTTTCAGGCGAGCAGTTTGCGCTGCCCGAGGCGGTTGGTCATTTGCGGGAGATACGGCGGAGGCAAGACAATGGGGCACTTATCTCGATCTCGGGCGCCGATCCGCTTAACTTATGCGGGATTTTGACTCCAGGTCCAAAGCTGCCTGCTCTAACGGGTAACCGGGCGGTCTTTCGAGCCGGCTTGCCAGTTGCATTCCTATCTGGAGGACAGGAGGAGTATCTCGAACCTTTCAATGAAAGTGCAACCTGGACCATTAGAAAAGCGCTGCTGAAAGTCCCTTCTCCGGTGCGCCTGGCGGAGCTGGCATAGGCCCCCGCGCGGCAAAATTCGTGTACTTATTTAATTTCGATTATAATCAATAATTTGCCGGACTTAAGAGCGATCGAAGTCCAGTAACTTTTTGGTAAGAAGAATACGAAACCATGTAGCAGGGCGCGAGTAAAGCGCCTGGGAGGTGTTGCATGGTATTGTTCCCTTCAGCGGCGCCAACCTCTGGCCGGGAGGCGTCAGACACGCCCTGGTGGTTCTACACCCTCCTTGGCGTTGTTTTGTTAATCGCCGGAGCCTTCGTCTTGGGCGACGTCGTGTTTGCCTCTGTGATCAGCGCGATTTTCATTGCCTGGGCGATTGTCATCGGTGGCATCTTCCAAATCATCCACGCCTTTAGCGCCCGTGGGTGGAAGGGGTTCGTATTCGATGGCATTCTTGGTGCTCTCTATGTTGCCGGCGGGGGCTGTTTTGCTGTCCAATCCGGTTGCGGCATCGCTGACATTGACCTTTGCGCTCGGCGTAATTTGGATTGTCTCGGGACTGTTCCGCGTCACCCTTGCCGCCGTCCTCTGGCAAGGGGGGGGCTGGATGCTACTGTTTTCCGGCCTCCTGGCGATAGCAGCCGGTGCGATTATCCTAACGCATTGGCCTGCTTCGGGATTGTGGGTCTTGGGCCTCTGCCTTGGCATTGACCTCATCTTCCATGGAGTGGCCTGGATCGCATATTCTTTAACGGTCCACCCCAGAGGAATATCGCAGCCAGCACGCGGAAGTGCGCAAACTTTGTGATTGTAAGTTTGCGCAGGCGCTTAACGCTATTCTTTTATTCTGTCGATTGTAACTATAGCGAATTTTGAACGAGTGCAGGCCTGATCCAAGCAGATGTCTTTAAGCCACACTTCACCGTCCCCGATCATTGCGCCCTCGCTGTTCAGGAATAGGGAAGGAAATTGACATTTCATAACTGCGCTTCTGACGCTGTCGGAAAAGACTAACTGTTTGAATCTTTCTAGCTCCTTTAGGGATTTAATCTCGATCCGCCTATTCTCGCCGATAAGGAGCAGCGGAGCCGATGATACTGCCCACAAGGTGGAAATATTGCGCAACTCATAGCTGGATTGGAGCTGGTGGAACGTAATCCAAAGGCCATCGAGATTATAGCCAAGTTGCGCCGCCCGTTCGCGAAACTCATCCGGGACAGCGGGCATCGCGGGGATGGGCTCCGGATCGATTGCTAAGGCCTTACTAAACCAAAATGATCCCGTGAGTGCCGGTGCAACGAGAGCGCCAAAGGCGCTTACCAGGACAACTCTTCGGTCAATCATCCTCATCTCCGGTAATGGCTTATTGCCTGCTCGCAAACCTGGCCAGTGGAGATATACCTGTGCGGAGGGCTTCCACATTTCGACCCGCTCGCTTCCCAACTTCGGAATACCATTTTGAATCACGCAGATCCTGTGCAGCCCGATCCCAATCCTTTGCCTTCACGGCATTTATGAAGCTCTTGAATTTGGAGAGCTTGGCCTCACCCAAATTGTAGGCCAGGTCTGCCAGGACCGTTTGGCGTGCCGGATCATACTTGTCGAAATCTGGAAACAAAGAACGGGCCGAGCTGATCGCCGACTTCGCGTCAGAAGCTAACAGCGCGCTGATTTGGCTCTCGGAAAGGCTCTCCTTCCCAGACCTAACCTGGCCATAGTCGCCACCAACGGAACTTATGGCCTCGCGTGCTCCCGAGCGTTCAAGATTGAAGCCAACGCCGACGGTCGGGATCCCCTTACTGTCATAATACCTCTTCGCGCGATAGCCTTCGTTGAAGGTTATGTACTTGCTTAGTTCGTCTTGATTGACTGCCACTAGATCCACCGTTCCCGATTTAACGACGGGAGTCTTGGGGTATTCATTGCCGCTCTGCCTTCGAAGGTTCCAACTGGGCGGCCGTTGTGCACAGGGGTGACCCAATCCTCGGGGCCTTCCGAGTTGTAGTGATGACCGAAATCCTGGGCGCTGAAGCAGTCCCGGTGCCAGATGTTTGCCGATCCATTTCACCCATTTGGTCGCTTCACCCTGACCGTCGCCCTCAAGAATAGAGCCAAACGCTGGATGCAGATTATTAGTGCGCCACGAAGACGGCCTCTTGCTCGTTTACCTCAATGGCTCCATTTGGATTTTTCATTGAGGACTTCATGCCATCCCACACATTGATCCCGCGCCGGGCTTTATTCGGCAATCCCACGGCCTTCGGAGCCCAAATCTCGCCCGACGGTGGCTGGTTGAGCTGGCTCGCTCCCTTCGAAGACGTTATGAATGTCTGGATCGCGCCCGCCGATGACATCAATGCCGCCGAACCCTTGACCCGCACCAAGGGCCTGCCCATCAACTGGCACTCCTGGACCCGTGATGGCCGCTTTGTCCTCTTCCTGAACGACGAAAACGGCGACGAGAATTATCATGCGTTTATCACTGATCCGCTGACAAAGAATCTGCGGGATTTGACGCCGGTCGCCGGCATCACAGCCCGAATCCAGTGCCTGTCGCGTGAGGACCCAGGCAAGATCATCATCGGCCTTAATGATCGCGATGTGCGATGGCACAACTCTTACATGATCGACCTCGCGAGCGGCGAACGCAAACTCCTTTGGTTGAACAAGCAGGATTTCCTCTGGATTGGTTTCGACTGGAATTTTGTCCCCCGCTATGCCCGGACTGATGTTCCTGGTGGCGGGTCGAAGTATTGGCGCGTTGACAGCGGCGAAGTAAAGCCGTGGCTGGAGCTGTCGTATGAGGACTCGCTCGGTACGCACCCTTTATTCTTTGATAGGGGTAACGCCCGTCTTTTGATGCTTTCGAGCCTTGGCCGCAATGCAAGTGCGCTTATCTGGCACGATTGGCAAAGCGGTGCCGAGACACCCGTTGCCGAAGATCCTCGCTACGACATCTCGAATATCAAACATCACCCCTTAACCTATGATGTGGAAGCGGCGTGTGTACGTGGAGCCCGCGACGAATGGATCTACGTCGCACCTGACTTGGAGGCAGATTTTGCGCTGCTTAGGAAGCAGCTGCCTGGCTTCGAATTCAATATCCCCGGTGAAACCCTCGACAACCGTAGATGGATTATTTCAGCTCACAAAGCTGAACAGCCTGTCACATACTACTTGTTGGACCGTGACCGGCAGACCCTCACCGAGCTCTTCTGCTCTCGACCGGATCTGAGACCGTACCGCCTTGCCGCCATGCAGCCGATCACGACGAAATCGCGAGATGGGCTTGATCTCCTGTCGTATCTGACCTTGCCGGCGGGCGTTTCAGGAACCGGGCGTGAGAAGCCGCTGCCCATGATTCTGGCTGTGCATGGAGGGCCATGGGCGCGCGACAGTTATGGCTACCGCGGCGATCACCAATGGCTCGCTGATCGCGGTTATGCCGTGCTCTCGGTCAATTACCGTGGTTCAACTGGCTTCGGCAAAGCGTTCGTCGCAGCGGCGGAGAAGCAGCATGCGGCGAAAATGCATGACGATCTGATCGACATGGTCGATTGGGCGATTCGGGAGGGTATTGCCGACAAGGACAAAGTCGCGATTTTCGGTGGATCCTATGGCGGCTACGCCTCCTTCGTCGGCGCGACCTTTACGCCAGAGGTGTTCTGTTGCAGCGTGCCCGTGGTTGGCATCACAAATCTGCAGACCTTGCTCGAAACGATCCCGCCTTATTGGACGGGGTTTGCCGAGTTCATGTATCGCAGCTACGGAGACCCCAGAACAGAAGAGGGCAGAGCACTCCTTGCCGAACGGTCACCCATCCATAGGGTGGACCGCATCTCGAAGCCGATGCTGATCTTCCATGGCGCCAACGATGTTCGCTGCAAGATCGCCGAAAGCGACACCATTGTCGCAGCCATGCAGGCTAAGGGCATCCCTGTGACCTATGTAGTATTTCCGGATGAAGGCCACGGCTTCTCTAAGCCAGAGAACCGCCTCGCATATTATGCGATTGCCGAAGCCTTCTTTGCCCGGCATCTCGGAGGCGGTTGCGAGGCCATGGGCGAGGATCTTAACGGCTCAAGCCATCAAATCCGAGCCGGCGCTGAGATTTTAAGTGGGCTCGGCGTGATCGTTCCCTGAGGCGGGGTACTCCCGAGCTCTGGCTAAGACCGCACAAACATTACCCCCGGCGCCTGGCCCACTCTTTAATGCAGCGCTCCAGGTCTTCGAGATTGTGGCCCATTTGCTCCAGAGCAAATGCGGTGGCAAATAATCGCTCAAGGGCCTCGACGGGCAGGTCCCGCAACCGGCCGTCCCGCCTCAAAGCCTCAATCTCAGCCGTGTAGTTGTAAAGCGCCAAGTCCAAGGGCTTGCGCGAAGGTGCCGCCTGCCTTGACATGAGAGCCGCAGCGCAACCTTGCAGATGCTTTTGTGCCTCTTTACCCGCAGCCGCAAGTACTGCTTTTAAAGGCGCTCTTAAGGGCTCCGGAAGCGGCGCGCAGGCCGCCCTGCCGATAATCACCAGATCGTGGCGCAATCTCAACAAGGAGCGGAACAGGGGCCCAGTTAGGGGATCGGGCGACAGCCGAAGTGGCCGCTCATGCTCAGCCTCGGCCGTGACAGATGCAAGCTCGCTCAACTGTTGGCCGATCCCGTTTTGCAGGCGGTGAGCCTCCGCTTCGCCAAGCCCCTGATCGAAACCCTCGATCAACGCCGGGACTGCCGTGGCCATTCGTTCAAGCGACTGCGCTGCGATCTCACGGATGTGCTGAAAGGCGCTCCACGGCATGAGCACAAAGGAAACGAAAAGGCCTGTCAGGCCGCCAATGGAGACCTCGATGACGCGCTCAATCGCCGATGCAACCGGTGTGGTGTGCAGAATTTGGGGGATCAGAACCACAATTGCGGCTGTGATTGGAGCAGCTGCGAGGCGGGGATACAGCGCTGTGGCAAATGCCAGGGGCGCAATGGCAAGCGTGAGCACCAGGAGCAGCGATGCTTCGCCTGAGTGCGGCACGAGGACCGCAATAAGTCCGCCCCAGAGAACGCCGCCGAAGGTACCGGCGAAGTAATCCAGGGTTGCTTTCAGGGATCGTCCCAGACTGATCTGCATTACAGCCAGTGCCGTCAACACAGACCAGAGCGGCAGTGTGACCTTCAGACGATAGGCGAGCCAGAGGGCCAGCACCGCTCCTGCGGTCAACCTTAATGCGAAGGCAGCCGCACCCTGGAGCTTGCGTATGTCCATTCGACCTAAATTCATCATCACCTCGATGCCGCGGCCCGGTTCCTTAAGACCCTATCGCAAGCTCCGGGTTTGCCGCGCACGCGTTTTATAGCGGTCACTGACAACCTGCGACTTCGGACCAAGGAATGAGTACGTCCAATCTACCGAAATGGTTCTAAGTGGAGGTGCGATCTATAGAAAGCGCGCAGCCGGTTGGCACGATAGCAAAAGCTGAACGGCTCGTTCATTTGCTGTTCATGGGCGCCCAGGCATCCTCACACTGTCCGATCCCTGTAGGTCGTTAACATCACGATCCTTTCCTCGGCCATCACGGGAGGTATGAAATGCAGGGGTTTCATATCTCCCTTTATTTTTTCTAGTTCCTCGCGATAGCGCTTGTCAGGCTCTCGGAGCCTACTTAGGTTCCACGCATTGAGTTTATTCCAACGACGCGAAGGAGTGTGCCGTGGCATTCCAACTACCCGACCTTCCCTATTCCTACGATGCGTTGCAGCCCTACATGTCAGCCGAGACGCTGCAATATCATCACGATAAGCATCATTTGGCCTATGTCGAGAACGGCAATAAGTTCCTCCAAGGCTCCGGCCTAGAAGGGAAAAGCTTGGAGGATATTGTAAAGGAAAGCTTTGGCAAGAACCCGTCGCTCTTCAACAACGCTGGCCAGCACTACAACCATATCCACTTTTGGAAGTGGATGAAGAAGAATGGCGGCGGCAAGAAGCTTCCGGGAGCTGTGCAGGCGAGGATCGATAGCGATCTGGGCGGTTTCGATAAATTCCGTGAAAGCTTCATGGACGCCGGCAAGGCTCAATTTGGATCAGGCTGGGCCTGGCTAGCGGTCAAGAATGGCAAATTGGAAGTGATGAAGACGCCAAACGGTGAAAATCCCCTCGTTCATGGCGGCACACCCATTCTAGGCGTCGATGTGTGGGAACATTCTTATTACATCGACTACCGGAATGCCCGTCCGAAATATCTGGAGGCTTGGGTCGACCACCTCATCAATTGGGAGCATGTCGAAGAGCTTTTCGACAAAGCTAAGGCCTAGCATCCTTCGCCAATTCCAGAGGCGGAGGCCCAAGTGCAATCCGCCGTCTGGCCCGCACAGCAAGCTGGCCGCTGTCGGTGCGGATTACGGCGCCTTTGAAATGATCTGCTCGGCCGCTTTTGTGCAACTGTCCATATTTGAGCCCTGTTTATGCCCCTCGGTTTCCCGCATGAGACTTGGCGATCATCGGGGGCGTCCGCGCCAACCGGGAATGTGCTTGCCCGGCGCTGAAGTCCTCGCTAGAGCAAGCGGTTGAACCAACGCGCGCTTAGCGAATGAACCGGGCTCCGGCGGCATCTTGGATTATTGTTCTCTTCTTGGGCCACGTAATCGTGTGGACGTTGTACGGCGTCCTGTCCAATCCCGGCGCGCTTCACCCGGACATGCTTGAAGCTTATCTCTGGGGGCATGAGTTCCAGCTTGGCTATTATAAGCATCCCCCGCTTTGGGCTTGGCTTGCCGGTGCGTGGTTCGAAATATTCCCGCGCAGCAATTGGGCCTATTTCGTTCTTGCGGCCATCAACAGCGGTGCCGGGCTACTCGGGATTTGGCGTCTGTACGGGCTTTACGCCGGCGAGCGGACGAGATTGACGGCCTTCCTGCTTTTGTTTGCGACGCCTTTTTACACATTCATGGCCTTAAGGTTTAACGCCAACACGATTCTTTTATCGCTCTGGCCATGGGTGGCCTTTTTCTTCGCAAAGTCCATCGAGCGGCTGAGTTTTTCCTCAGCCGTAATGTTCGGGGTCTTCGCTGCCGCGGCCCTGCTTTCCAAATATTACAGCGCGATCTTTCTCGCCGCCTGCGTCGCAGCCAGCTTTCTGCATCCGAACGCCAACAAATATTACCGAAGCGCAGCTCCTTATATGTCAATTGCTGTCTGCTGCCTCCTTCTAATCCCGCATGTGCAATGGGTTTTGGAGCATCAATTCCAGACCCTGAAATATGCCGAGGCGAAAGCGAACTATTCTGATGTCAAAGTTTATTGGAGCATTGTTTCCTTCTGCTTTGGCTGTCTAGGCCTGAATGCTGTTGCGGTCGCTCTCGTCTTGGTGAGCAAGCCGGTATTCAGGCAGACTCTCGATACTCCATACCAGGATCGCAGTCCCTTCCTTACGATGCTGGCGGTAGGCCCATTTGCCTTGACGCTCATGGTGGGCATTTTGCACCACGTGAGGCTATCCACGAATTTCGCAATTCCTATTTTCTTCCTGTTCCCGCTTGTTTTGATCGACCTGCTCAGACCCAACATCCCCCGGCTTGAAAAACTGGCTGCGGGCTTCGCGGCCGCTGTCTATCTAGCTGCGTTGCCGATTGGGTTTGCCGGTTCGATCATAATGTTCAAGCAGAATAAGCCACTTTCTGTGATGCCTTCGCTGGAGATAGCGCACGAGGCGGAGCGGCTATGGGCGAAGGCGACGCCTGCGCCTGTCCGGACCGTTGCCGGGAGTTATCCCTATGCAATGGTCGCGGCCTTCTACGGGAATGGCGAAGTGAAGGAATTCACCCGATTCGACCCCAGTCTTGCACCCTGGATTACCCCGGAGAGGCTTGCGCGAACGGGATTGCTCGCGATTTGCGCAGAAGGTGACGGTCTGTGTCTTGAGCGTGCCCCCAGTTTCATGACACCGGCAGCAAGCAGGCACACCGTTGTGGCGACTCATGAATTCAGAGGTGTCTCCGCCCCGTCGCGCAGCTTTGAGATCTTTGTAATCCCGCCAAAATAAGGCGTGCGGAGGGGCTCTATTCCGCCGCCAGTACGGAGTCGGGCTTCCCCCGAATCTGCCCAAAACGCTTCTGGATATAGTCTTCCACCATCGCCATAAAGTCTTCCGCGAGCGTAGGACCGCGTAGAGTTGTAGCCTTGCGGCCGTCGATGAAGACCGGAGCGGCAGGCGATTCGCCGGTGCCTGGAAGGGAAATCCCAATATCGGCGTGCTTCGATTCGCCCGGGCCGTTCACGATGCATCCCATGACGGCGACGTTCAGGGTCTCGACACCGGGATAGGTTTTGCGCCATTCGGGCATCTTGGCGATCAGGTGGCTTTGAATGTTCTGGGCCATCTCCTGGAACAAGGTCGAAGTTGTCCGCCCGCAGCCCGGACACGCCGCCACGATGGGCACAAAGGTTCGGAAACCCATCGTTTGCAGGATTTGCTGCGCCACTTCCACTTCCCTGGTGCGTGCGCCATTCGGCTCCGGGGTCAACGAGACGCGGATCGTATCGCCGATGCCTTGCTGCAAGAGAATTCCCATCGCGGCCGCCGAAGCCACGATGCCCTTTGAGCCCATGCCCGCTTCCGTAAGGCCAAGATGAAGCGCATAATTGCAGCGTGAGGCGAGCATGGTGTAAACGCTGATCAGGTCCTGAACGGCACTGACCTTGGCGGAGAGAATGATCCTATCGCGTCCCATCCCGAGACGCTCTGCGAGCTCGGCCGACAATATCGCCGACTGCACAATGGCCTCATGCAGCACTTCGCGCGCATCCTTAGGCGCTGCGCTTGCCGCATTCTCATCCATGAGGCGGGTCAGAAGCTCCTGATCTAGGCTGCCCCAATTCACCCCAATACGAACGGGCTTCCCGTGCTTTAGCGCGATCTCAATGATGTTCGAAAATTGCTTATCCCTTTTGTCGCGAAAGCCGACATTGCCAGGATTGATGCGGTATTTCGCGAGTGCTTCCGCGCAGGCCGGATATTCCGACAGGAGCTTATGGCCGATATAGTGGAAGTCGCCCACGAGCGGGACTGTGACCCCCATATTGGCGAGCTTATCGCGGATGTGAGGTACGGCGGCTGCAGCCTCGTTCCGGTCCACCGTGATGCGAACCAACTCTGAGCCAGCGCGCGCCAGCTCGGCAACTTGCCTTGCCGTTCCATCCGCGTCCGCTGTGTCGGTGTTCGTCATCGATTGGACAACGACAGGCGCCCCCCCACCTACGGCCACCCCGCCTACCTCCACGGGAACCGTGATGTGCCTTGCCTTGCGCATATCCGTCATCGCTTGTCTCCAGGGTACCCGCGTCACCAATTACATAAGAGAAAACCCAGCTATTCGCTAGCGTTGCTTGGCAACTCTCTCAGCCGGGTGAGCAGGAAAACACGGATTGCGGCAGAAAGGCTCGCGGTGCCTCGCATGGAATCGATCGCCGCAGCGAGCGCTGTCACGCTGACGCCAGAGCCCTCGGCGACTGCCCGCAACTCATGCCAGAAGGCATCTTCCAGGGTGATCGACGTCCGGTGCCCGGCGATTGTCAGCGATCGCTTCTTCGGCACCGCAAGCTTGGGATCGAAGGCGAGATCGGGGATGCCATCCTCATTACCCCCGCGCCCGCCAGGCATGCTAGCTCCCTGGTTTGATCATAAGCTCCGGCCTCATAAGGGCATTGAAGTCTTCCTCCGAGACATAGCCCAGGGCGAGAGCTTCCTCGCGCAGGGTGGTGCCATGCTTGTGCGCCGCCTTCGCAATCTGCGCAGCCTTGTCATAGCCGATTTTCGGTGCAAGCGCGGTAACGAGCATAAGTGAGCTTTCCACGAGATCGCGGATTCGCTTTTCATTTGGCACGATGCCAACGACGCAATGATCGGTGAAGCTCACAGCCGCATCGGCCAGGAGCCGAATGGATTGAAGAAGATTATAGATAATGACGGGTTTGAAGACGTTCAGCTCAAAATGGCCCTGGCTGCCTGCAACCGTAATGGTTACGTGGTTGCCCATTACCTGACAGCAGACCATCGTTAACGCCTCGACCTGCGTCGGATTGACCTTGCCGGGCATTATGGAGGAGCCGGGCTCATTCTCGGGCAGCGAAATCTCCGCAATTCCGGAACGCGGGCCTGAACCCATCAACCGGATATCGCTCGCTATTTTGAAGAGGCTCGCGGCAAGAACGTTCAATGCGCCGGAAAGCTCCACCTCCGCATCATTGGAAGCCAGCGCTTCGAACTTGTTGGGCGCTGTTACAAACGGCAGGCCTGTCTCGCGGGCGACCTCTTCCGCGAATTTCTCCGCGAAACCTGCAGGCGAATTAATGCCGGTGCCGACCGCGGTGCCCCCTTGGGCGAGCATATAGATCCGAGGCAGCGCGGACTTCACCCGCTCGATGCCGTGGCGAACCTGCGCCGCGTAACCCGAGAATTCCTGCCCAAGCGTTACCGGAGTTGCATCCTGGAGGTGTGTACGGCCGATTTTTATAATGCCTTCAAAGGTATGAGCTTTCTCCTCCAGCGCGCGCGCCAAATGATCGAGCGCGGGCAGCAGGTTTTCATGAACCGCCATCGCCGCGGCAATATGCATGGCCGTTGGAAATGTATCGTTCGACGATTGCGACCTGTTCACGTGGTCGTTTGGGTGGACCGGCTTCTTCGACCCCTTCTCCCCGCCGAGCATCTCGATCGCTCGGTTCGAGATGACCTCGTTGGCGTTCATATTCGTCTGCGTACCGGAACCCGTTTGCCAAACAACAAGAGGAAACTCGCCGGCGAGTTTTCCATCGATAACCTCTTGGGCCGCTTTGACGATCACATCTGCGATTTGCGGATCGAGCTGCCCCAAAGCCTGGTTCACCTTTGCCGCACTTTTCTTGATGATGCCGAGCGCGCGGATCAGAGGGGGTGGCATCCGCTCACCGCCAATCTTGAAGTTGCCGAGGCTGCGCTGTGTCTGGGCACCCCAGTAATGCTGCGACGGGACTTCGATGGGACCGAAGGTGTCGGTTTCTGTGCGGGTAAATGAAGAGGCTGAATCGCTTTGCGTCATGGCGGCAATGTCCGGCTGGTTTCTGGGCGCATGTCTAGCATGACCCCAGCGGGAGCGCCACACGCCATCGCGTGTACGGGGAACACGTTTAGAAACGCAAAAAGCCCCGCCATGCATCCGGATTGTCCGGTGCATGGCGGGGCGTGGAAGTTACGCCGGCTTACTTTTTTTGGGCTATGACGCAGCCGCGCTGCGCGAGGAACTGCCTAATCTCTGCGATCGCGGCTTCTATTCCCATAAGCCGCGTCGCTGTCTCGACACGGTTGTGGTTGATGCTCTCCATAATCCCACCAGCCGTGTAGGCAATGCCGCCTACGCATCCGGCAAATGCCAGCGCAATCAACAGTGGCAAAGAGCCTCGTGAGAGATCAAGCGTGCGATGCAAGTTGCCGCTTGTGCCAATGTCAGCCATTTTTTCATCGCCTCGTCCGAGCGCAAACGGCCATGGACTTGCCACGGGCGACCCCTTGTGCAAAGGCCGCCGGGCGCTCAAGGGCTCTTCCTTCCTGGATGTAGTGATATCTCAAATAGAGAAATCCAAATCCGAAGGCCAAGATTGCGAGGACGATGCGTCCTTCCGCACTTTTGGAAAGGGACGCGATTATCTCGAAAAGAGCCGAGATCGCCGACCCGATAGCGCTGGCAATGCCATTGATGAAGGGGCCTAGCGGGCCCAACAAGGCGAGCGCGGCTACGCCCGAAACGCCCAAAGTGGCGGCAAAGCGGCCAAACCACCCGCCGATGGCTGTGAATACCCCAATCATTGCGACGCCTCCTTTGCTGTTGCCGGTCCTTGATAGTCGAAATTCTGATACGCTTTGACGTGCTCCCGGCGCATGAAGCGGACGAGAGCGATAATCGCAGCGCAGGCAGCGCAGAGAAGCAGAAAGCGATTTCCGGAAACCCAGTCGAGGACGCCTTGGACGGGCTCGACGACGTTGCGGACGCCATTGAGGCTGTCCATGACGCTGTCGCTTTGGAATGTCTCCCCGGCGGCGCCCGCTCCGAACAGCCACGCGGAAACTCGCTGAAGCAGGTTCATATGCTTGACCTGCGGGTCGCCGGCTTCTTCCAGGTCACGGTGCGTTAATTCTTTGCGGCTGGGTAGCATGGGGCCGGCGGTGGCGAGGATCTCATCGTAGTCGAGCGCCCACACACCGCGTTCGCCCGAAAGTTCGTGATCCTCCTGGAACAGCACCACTGCCCGGTAAAGCTGCTGGCCATAGATGCCATCGACGCTGCCGCAGGGATAGCCGAGCGCGCGGAGTCTCTCCTGCAGCTTGCGCACGCTTTGCCCCTTCATACCCCCGTGGAGGCTGGTTTCCTCAGGCTGCTCACCCGCGCCAGTTCCGGCCATAGAGTGTGCGGCTTGGCGGATGCCATCCACTCTGCGCCGCCAGCCAGCGCCAAAAATGCGCCACAGGCGGCCAAGGCGCCGAAGATAAGCGAGCCGGGCATCGCAGAACTGGTCTATGCCTTGCGCCTGGTCGCACCATTCCCGCGCGCGGCCCGCTCCAGAATTCACCGCGGCGTCAAAAACGCACAGATCCATTCCTGAGGGGAAGCCTTCGCAGTGCAATGCATCCCAGTAGTTCTCGCGATAGATGGTTTCGACTTCGCCGTCACTAATCTGCCGGACATGTTGGCGACGTCTGCCATGGCGTTTACGCCAGGCGTCATATTCGCGCTGAATTATCCCTTTCATTGTGGGTCCGCCAGGATCGTCAGGATGATTGGAATAGCCGCCTTCCCACTTTAGAGTGATGGCGAGGCAGCGCTCGAAATTTCCCGATGCCATAATAAGCTCTCCAAATAAAAAAGCCGCTCGGGGGAGCGGCTTTGCACGACATGAGGCGAGCAGTCTAAGAATGAGGCGCCTGCTGCGAGGGGCTGGCAGCCGCTTTCGTATTCGTCACCGCCTGCTGGACGGAAGCATTGGCTGCGACCGCGGTCGGCGGAGCTGCGCCGGCAGCGGCACTCTGCGCAGCCGTAACACGCGTCACAAAATGAGAGACCAGAGGCAGGGCGCTGAGCCCGGACTGCCTAAGCGCCACGTCGAAGAGCTGCTGCAGGGCGTTCTGCTCGTTGGCGTCGAGTGTGAGTGTGATCGGATTCATCAGTTTTCCTTTCTGAATGTGATTGCTTAATGGGAGTTAGGAGGCTGTGGTAACCGCGGTCCAGCCGGTGGAACCGTTGGTGTTGACGTAGAGCCGTGTCGAGGTGGAGCTGCCGTCCGAGCGAAGGTAGATTGAGCCCTGGGCAGCGGAGATCGTTGGTGCGCCATTGCCGCAGAAGATGCCAAAGTTGCTCGTTTGGGTGATCTGGATGGAGCAGTTGGTGTTTCCACCCGAGGGTGGGGAGGAGTAAGCGTGGCCGATATAGGCCGAGCCCGCCACCGTCATGATGTTATTGATCGCGACAGTGTTGCTGTTGAAGGTTGCATTTCCTTGAACAGTAAGAGTACCGCCATAATAGGCGTTACCAGCGACATAAAACGGATAGGCTGTCTGTGGCGAGCCACCGAAACCTACGTGACCGTTCCGGTCGATGGTGGCAGCGGTAAGGGGAGTATTGTCCGAAGTTCCGGACGCCCCATCAGGATATACCTGGAAATAAATGTTCCCCCGGCCTGGAGTGTTGGAATTGCCGGTGCTTATTCCGGCTGAGAGCCAAAGATTTCCGCCATAAGCGTTGGTCGCCCCAGCGAGTGCACCCGCTGGCCGGATCGTCAGATCATTCGCCGATCCCGTGGCGCGGGCTTGGCCAATGGTGCGGTTGGCATCGCCGCCGAGAGTAAGGTCGTAAACGGCGAGTGACGGAGAAAGAGTTCCAATGGCAACCGCGCCACCCTGGGACTGGAGGATGAGCGGGATGTTCGTGTAGTTACCGCCTCCGGCGTACACGCGGGAATAAATCTCCGAATAGGCCGAGCCGGAATTATCTTGGACGTCAATCGTGATGTGATTGCTGTTAGCGGTGGTGAGGCCCAGCGAGCAAGTGCCTGAGTTCAAGACGTTCAGGTTCTTCCAATTGTAGCCGCTCGGAGTCTGAGTGTAGTTGCCGAAATAGGCTTGGGTGGAACCCGTGGGGCTCCCTTGGTTCCAGACATAGAAGACAGGTGTATCGTTGCTATCGCCAGCCCCGGCGGAGACAATAAAGCCTGTATATCCGGCCGTAACGGCTGTACTCGAAAGCCTTTTAGTACTGCGGTTCACCTGTGAAAAGAAAGGCCGCGTGAAGACGCTGTTGTCCTCGGAGATGTATTGGACGTACCACTCCATTTTGGAGTAGCCGGTGGGGTCGAGAAAGTTCGTCTCGAAGTTTATCTCCCAGATCGGCTCGGTGGAGAGGTGGTTGCCACCGTTCGGGTTATAGCCGTAGGAGAGAAGCGGGTCCGGCCAATAGGCGTATTGAACTGAGGCATTCGAAACCGTTGCCGTTGCGGCCCGGTTGAGCGTTGCAGATGTTGCCCCGACATTCGACAGCACAAAGGCGCAAGCCAGCCCTGCAATGGTAATGTATTGCCCATTGCTGAGGCCGTGACCGGCGGAAAGCGTGATGGAGGTGCTGCCGCTCGTTGCGCTTGCAGTGACGCCGGTTAGCGTCCCAGGCGTGCCGTAGAATTGCGTGCTGGTTGAGCCAAGCGCCCAGGGCCCATAGGAGTTGGTGTAGGCTGGAAGGAATGCGTTGGGCACCGTCAGGTTTGTGCCGTCCCATGTGGAACCGGAAACACCGCCGAAGGTGCCATTATTATTGAACTCAAGTTGGCCGTTGGACCCGCCCGGCACACCACCCGGTACAGACCAGGTTCCATCTGCCTTGAGGAACCTTCCAGCAGCCGCAGCCCCCGCGGAGGGAGCGGGCACGAGGCCAACCGATCCGCCCGATCCGCTATCACCTGTAAACCCGCCAGTATTTGGAAAGCTGACGGCGCCTGCGCCGGTTGCGACGATGGCATTGTTGAACGTAGAGCCGTCCGGCGAAGTGGCGATGGTGAAGTTGTCGTTGCCGAGCAGGCCGAACTGGACTCGCGTGCTGTAGTTATCTTGAAAATTCAACGCGGCCACATTTGATGACGCACCTTTAGAAATGGCCGCGCGCATGTCACCGCTGTTCGAAAACAGGATGCTGGCACCTCTCACGGAAAGCATGTTCCCGGTGTCGGTGGTGCCGATCCCGACGCGCGCGAGTGCATCGAGGTTTTGACTGGCAAGCGAAGCTGGGATGCCGCTCACCTGGGTTGCCGTCATTTGCTGCCACGTGGCATCGCCGCGCAGAAAGAAGCGTTGTTGCCCCCCGCTTGAAGCAGGAACGGTACCGCCAGTACCGGCAGCCGCCGAAGATGCTCCGGTCATCGCCCCCGGTATCGTGGGTTTGTTGAGGATTTGAGCGGTGCCAGAAACTGCATTCCAGTCAGCATTCACCTGCGCGGCGGGAATTGTGGGCTTGTTCGAGAGGTCGGTGTAGCTCCCGGTCGAGGCAACCGTTGCCAGACCGTCGATTTTCGCAGCACGCGCGCAATCCAGAATCCCGGCCGCAGTCGAAGTCGCTGCAGGGATCGTCGCACCAGAACCGGAAGAGGAAGCAATCGCAATGGTGTTTGCGGTCTCGGTCACGGAGAGATTCGTTGCCCCAGAGCCGGATCCTCCGGGGGGAACGGCCCAAGTCCCATCAGCCTTGAGATATTTGCTTGCTACCGCATCGCCTGCAGCCGGTCCGGGAACGAGGCCCGAGGCGCCGCCGGTTCCGCTGTCGCCCGTGAAAACCGTAGGTGCTGAAGGCTTATTGGTGAGGTCGGTGTAGCTGCCCGACGTCGCCACGGCCGCAAGCGCAGGCTTGTTCAGGATTTGGGAAGGCCCGCTCGAGGCGTTCCAATCCGGCTGAATTGCTCGGAGGATGTTATCGTCGGGCCAGGGGGATATTGTGGCGCTTGAAGCGGTCAGAACCTCTTTATAATCCGCCGAGGAACCCAGGTAGACATCAACTTCGAGCCGGCCGGACCCGTCGAGAACGAGCGGGTTTGTATTCACGACCGTGCCCCCGCTGTCGGAATAGGTATTTTGAGGCGTCGTGGTACCGGCGACGTAGTAGTAAAGATTGCCGAGCGCGAGCGGTGCGCCGTTTCCATCAAAGAACTGATAGCCTTTGGGGTATCGAAGGCAGAAGTGGCTCCACAAATTCGGACGATGCGGTAAGTGGAATTTCTGCCTGACAACGGGCACGCTGGTGCTCGCGAATCAGGAGCAGCAATGAGCAGAAGACCACGGCGGAACCACTCACCGGCCTTCAAGGCAAAGGTGGCGTTGGCGGCGATCAAGGGCGAGCGGACGATTGCACAGTTGGCGGATCAGTTCGACGTTCACCCGAACCAGATCACGGCCTGGAAGGCGCAGCTCGAAGGCGGTGCCCCGGACGTTTTCGGCGGCGTTGGCAGCGCCCCACCGGCGTCGCCCAGCGTCGACGTGAAGGCGCTGCATGCGAAGATCGGCGAGCTGACGCTGGAGAACGATTTTTTAGAAGGCGCGCTCAGCAAGGCGGGATTGCTGAACGCAAAGCGATGATCGACCGCGGTCATGCGTTAAGCGTCACGAAACAAGCCGAGGCCGGCGGCCTCGCGCGCAGCACGGTGTATTACCTGCCGCGCCCGGTGCCGGCGGCCGATCTCGAACTCATGCGCCAGATCGACAGGCTGCATCTGGAGTTCCCCTTCGCGGGGGCGCGGATGCTGCGCCATCTTTTGGCTGCCAATGGAAGCAAGGCCGGACGGCGTCATATCAAGACGCTGATGCGGCGCATGGGGATCGAGGCGCTGTACCGGCGTCCGCGTACGACCAAGCCGGAGCCGGGGCACAAGACCTACCCCTATCTGCTGCGCGGCATGGAGATCGTGCGGCCGAACCAGGTCTGGGCGATGGACATCACCTATATTCCGATGGCGAAGGGCTTTGTCTATCTCGCTGCCGTGCTCGACTGGTTCTCGCGGCGCGTGCTGTCGTGGCGAGTTTCCATCACGATGGAGGCCTCGTTCTGCATCGCGGCGCTGGAGGAGGCGCTCGCCAGGCACGGGAAGCCGGACATCTTCAACACCGATCAAGGTTCTCAGTTCACCGGCACCGCCTTCACCGGCGTGCTCATCGCGAATGGCATCGCGATCAGCATGGACGGCAAAGGCGCTTGGCGGGACAACGTGTTCGTGGAGCGGCTCTGGCGGACGGTGAAGTACGAGGAGGTCTATCTGCACGCCTACGACAGCGTGCCGGACGCACGTGCCTCGATCGGACGGTATCTCGATCTCTACAATCGCCGCCGCCCGCACTCGAGCCTTGACGGCAGGACGCCCGATCAAGCTTACTACGGAGCACACAGCTTGCCGCCACTCCGCTCGGCGGCTTAACCCCGGCAGACCTTCCACTTATCGAAGCGGGAATTCTGTCCGAACAACCGGCGCCACCTCAGGCGAGTAATCATGAGGGTCTCCTGGCTTTGAGGGGAAAGGGAGGGATTGCGCAGGCCTATGCGCTTTGCATCGAGGCATTGAGAAAAAGCAGCGGCGTTCCGAAGGCCAAAGGCTTCCAAACCGGCTGCCATCAGTTGCGAACCGCAATCTTTTTTTCGCGCGTTGTTATGCGATCGAAGCTGCCGCCGTGGGGGCGTTGAGGGCTGCGGGCGCGCTTAAATTCTCTAAATTCTTGCGAGTGCTTGCTTCTAAGCGAGGCGTAGCGCGCTTGCGGGGACGCCTGCTTACTGATGCAGATCAGGAAGCACCTACAGCTGTTGGCGATTATCGGAAGCGGCGCCCTTAGTTGTCATGGCCGCACTTTATGCGGCCATCCAGGGGCTAATCGAAGCGACGGGGTTTGCATGGATGGCCGCATTAAGCTCGGCCACGACACAGTTGTTTGGCTTAACTCAAATCCAGACTTAGGGGCTGGGCGTGCTCAGCTCTGCTGTCTGCGCCGGAGGCTTTGGGCGGTCGGCATAGCGGAAAAGATATTCCATCGCGTTGTCGATCGCTGCTTCCCAAACCTTCCAGCTATGATCGCCGTCGACGACCCGGAGCTCAACTTTCTCGGGCTGACGCTGGAACAGGCGCTTGAAGAGAAGAGCGGTTTCGAAGGCGATGCCGAACTTATCCCCATCCGCGGAAACCAGATAGAAGGGTACCGGGTTCGGATTGTCGAAATATTGGTCAAGCAGCTTGGGATAATTCAGTTGGTCCCAACGGTCCTGACTGAACTTTCCGTCCGGCCCTAAGAAGGGCGGCTGAGTCCTTGCGGCAGAGAGCTGAGGAACTGTGTCGGTATAGATGGCGGGGCTTAGCGCCGCGACAGCAGCCAACGATTCGGAATGACGGAGCGCAAAACGCACCGCGCCGTAGCCCCCAGCCGAAAGACCGGCCACCAGTCTGCCGCCCCGCGTGGCGATGGTCCGGTAGCGAAGGTCGATGGCCGGGACAAGGTCAGACCAGAAGGCCGTTTCCGCCTTTTCCTTAGCGCCATCCACCCACCAGCAGCCGGCACAACCGGGCATCACAATCAGAGCCGGCGGAATGGTCCCTTTCGCAACGAGCCTATCTGCCTTCTCCTTGATGTGCCCCATATCGAGCCAACTGCGTTCGTTGCCGCCCGCTCCGTGCAGAAGATAGAGCACAGGATAATGAAGGCGTCCCGCCTGATATCCGTCCGGCAGGTAGATCAGGAACGGCATGTCATGCCCGAGCGTTTTCGAGGCCAGGGACTCGCTCCGCACCTCACCCGCAAAAGCGAGAGTTGAATGCCATGCAAAAAACGCAATAAAGGCGCATGCAATTCTGATCATCGGCGTTTCCCATTCAGGGGCGCTTCCCTCATGCCTTTTCCACCCTCGTGTGCTGCTGAACAAAGGCCCACACGCTATTTAAGATTGAAAAAAGGCCACGATCAAGCAGCGTAGCATGAACCTCTCAAAAATGAAGAGGCAACTTCACATCGACTTTAGGCCACGCACCAGCGAAGAGGTTTACCATCAATGGCGAACGAATTGAAAATGAACAGCGATTAATTTGACAGACTCGCTTAGCATTTTCTAGCTGGTGGAACCGAGTAAGCTCCGCAGATCACAGCCATGGTTTTGTTGCCCGATTTGCGCGACCCTCGCGCTTTTAGCTTTTTCTTTGATTTCGACGGGACGTTGACCGAGCTCGCGGAAACCCCGGAAGCCGTAATCGTAGAAGACCGGGCAAGGCATGCGCTGGAGCGCCTTTTTGAGGCCTCGGGTGGCGCAGTGGCGATCATCACTGGCAGAGAAATCGAGACCATCGACGGCTTTTTGTCTCCTCTCAAGCTTCCGGTCGCGGGCGTTCATGGTTTTGAGCGGCGAGTTAACGGTATGACGACGCGCTTGGCTTCAGCCGAAGACAGCGCCGTCCGCTCCGTCGAGAAGACTCTCAAAGCCTTTGTGAGTCACAATCCGGGTCTGTTACTGGAAAGAAAGAGAGGAGCGCTTGCGCTTCATTACCGGCTTAGGCCGGAGCTCGAGACACTTTGCGTATCGCTCGTTGAGGATGTAGCCAGCCGGCTGGCCGAGGTCGTCCTCACCCGCGGCAAGATGGTGATTGAGGCCCGGCTTCATACCGCTAACAAAGGAACCGCGATCAACGACTTCTTGAGGGAACCTCCCTTCCGGGGGCGTGTCCCTTTCTTTGCCGGGGACGATGCGACCGACGAGGATGCCTTTATAGCCGTAAATGCCCTAGGCGGAATTACCGTGAAAGTGGGACCCGGCGAAACGGCCGCGCAAGCCCGGGCATGCAACGTCGATGAGTTCCTGGCCTGGCTTCTCACCACCTCAGAAACGCTCAAAGGAACTGGAGTCTATGGGTAATCTCGATCTCGGGCTTATCGGAAACTGCAGCATCGCGGCTCTCGTCGACAAGAATGCTAAACTTGTTTGGTGCTGTCTGCCAAGGTTCGATGGTGATCCAATTTTCCACCAGCTTCTAGGCAGCCCATCTGGCGATCCAGACGATGGAGCCTTTTCCATTGAGCTGGCTGGGTTCAAGTCGTCTGAGCAATTCTATGTTCCTAACACTGCCATTCTGAAGACCCTCTTGCACGGCGAGAGCGGATCAATCGAAGTGACGGACTTCATTCCGCGGTTCTATACGCGTAACCGTCCATTCCGCCCGCAGACCCTTATCCGGCGGGTTGCGGTCAAGCATGGACGGCCTCGAATCCGGGTCAAGCTTAGGCCTCGCTTCAATTACGGCAAGAACGCACCCACGATAACCTTCGGCTCGAACCACATCCGTTATGTCGGTCCCCAAACGGCGTTGCGGCTCACGACGGATGCTCCTCTCGACTATGTCTTGGAAGAGATTACGTTTAACCTCGGCGATCCGCTGAGCTTCGTTCTCGGCCCGGATGAGACCTTATCCGACAGTCCGACCGACATCGCGCACAGTTTCGAGGAACATACCGAACACTATTGGCGAAATTGGAGCCTGCGGCTAGCTCTCCAGCCGGAGTGGCAGGAAGCAGTTATTCGTGCTGCCATCACTCTCAAGCTGTGCTCTTACGAGCCCACTGGTGCAATAATCGCGGCCATTACCACGAGTATCCCCGAGGCTCCGGACACGGGGAGGAACTGGGATTATCGTTTCTGCTGGATCCGCGACGCCTATTTTGTGATTCGAGCACTGACGAGTCTCGCGGCCGGCCGGACCCTTGAGAATTATTACCGGTGGATCATGAATATCGTCGCGAGCACGAATGGACATATCCAGCCTGTTTACGGAATTGCGCTTGAGAAGGCTCTCATCGAAAAGACCGCCGATGATCTGCCTGGATTTAGAAGCGAAGGGTCAACCAGCAATTCTCCTGTCCGCATCGGAAACCAAGCCTACGAGCATTTCCAGCACGACACATACGGCAACCTTATTCTCGGTGCGGCGCAAGCATTCATCGACACGCGCCTTATAGTCCGCGCGGGCCTGGATGATTTTTACCGGCTTGAAGCGGTAGGCGAACAGGCTTTCAAGCTCCACGACCAGCCTGACGCCGGAATCTGGGAGCTAAGATCAAGAGCGCGCATTCATACATCCTCAAGCGTGATGTGCTGGGCCGCCTGCGACCGTCTCGCGAAGATCGCGGCTATTCTGGGGTTGCCTGAGAGAGTGAGGTTCTGGCGCGAGCGCGCGGACCTCATCAAGAACAAGATCATAAGCTGCGCCTGGTCGGAAAAGCGCAAGGCTTTCGCTGAAAGTTTCGGAGGCGAGCATCTAGACGCCAGTGTTCTCTTAATGGGCGAGCTTGGTTTCCTGGGCGCGCGCGACCCTCGCTTCGTCTCCACGGTCGAACAACTTGAAAAGGTTTTAGGGCGAGGGCCGTTCATGATGCGGTATGAGGCAGCGGACGATTTTGGCATGCCAGAAACAGCCTTCAACGTATGCGCATTCTGGCGTCTCGATTGCTTGGCCCGAATCGGCCAAAAAGACAAAGCGCGAGAAATTTTTGAGTCACTGCTGAACGCACGCAACCACTTAGGACTTATGTCTGAAGACACGCATCCGGTTACTGGAGCGGCCTGGGGAAACTTTCCTCAGACATATTCGATGGTTGGGATCATAAACGGCGCAACCCGGTTGTCTAAACCATGGGAGGAGTTTGTTTGAACCGTCTTGTCATTGTCTCGAACCGCGTCGCAGATCTCGACAAACAGGTCCAATCCGGTGGCCTAGCGGTCGCGCTCGGTGATGCTATTCGATCAATTGGCGGAGTATGGTTCGGCTGGGATGGGAATATTGCCGAGGAAGGCACACCTACCGAGGTAACTACAACAGTTCAGGGGAAGGTGACCTTCGCCACCATTCCCATGACCGAGCGTGATTATCAGGAATATTATCTAGGGTTCGCAAACAAGGTACTTTGGCCGGTGTGTCATTACAGGCTTGATCTTGTCGAGTTTCAGCCTGCATATTTCGAGGGCTATAAGCGTGTCAACAACGCGTTCGCGTCGGCGCTTGCGCCTTTGCTTCGGCCCGGCGATCTAATCTGGGTCCATGATTATCATCTGATGTCCTTGGCGTCAGAGCTGAGAGCGCTCGGCAGCGGGCATCGGATGGGATTTTTTCTGCATATTCCCTTCCCGCCCCCAGAACTTCTGCAAGCGATTCCAACGCATGACTGGCTAATCGACGCACTCCTCCAATTTGACGTGGTCGGGTTCCAGACTGCCAACGACGTTGAGAACTTCAGGCGCGTGGTATCCAACGAGGGCTCAGGCGAAGTTCTGGATGATGGGCGGATCAGGATGGGCGGCCGGATCGTCGTGGCAAAGGAATTTCCCATCGGTATCGATGTCGAGGAGTTCGCGGCAGCGGCGCAGACTCCCGAGGCTGATTCCCAAATCACAAGGTTGAACCGGAGGACGGTGGTTCGCTCCCATATCATCGGGGTCGACCGGCTTGACTATACCAAGGGGCTGCCGGAGCGCTTTAAGGCATTTCATAAATTGCTGGAGACGCACCCGGAGCACTTCAAGACGGTCACGCTCATGCAAATTGCTCCGCCGACGCGGATCGAGGTGGAGGCTTACGTCAATATCCGCCATGAGCTGGAAGAGCTTTCAGGAGCGATCAACGGCGAATTCGGCGATTTCGACTGGACACCTCTCCGCTATATCCACCGCACTCTGCCTCGCGACACCCTTGCAGCGCTTTTCCGCGGCTCGGAAGTTGGCCTCGTAACGCCGCTGCGGGATGGGATGAATCTCGTCGCCAAGGAGTATGTCGCGGCTCAGAATGTGGATGATCCCGGTGTTTTGATCCTTTCCAAATTTGCAGGCGCGGCGGAAGAGCTAGAAGAGGCGTTGATCGTTAACCCATACGACATAGACGAAATGGCCAATGCGATGCAGACGGCATTGATGATGCCCCTAGCTGAGCGAAAGCAGCGCCACAGCGCCCTTCTTCGCCGCATCAAAAAGCACGACGTGCGCCATTGGCGTAAGAGCTTTTTGAATGTTCTCAAAATGGCGGCCCCGGAGGCCGTTGCCTGATGGGCTGGCGCCTCGTCTCCGATGTCGGGGGGACGAACGTCCGCTTTGCGCGCTCAGAGGACGGCAGGCAGTTAACGGCCCTTAAATCCTACAGCGTTTCCGTTTTCCCGGACTTCCTTACAGCCCTGGAAAAGTATTTCGACGAGACGGGCGGGAAGAAGGGCTGCGACGGTGCCGCAATCGGAGCCGCTGGCCCAATCGCCGGCGGCTCCGTGACGCTTACCAATGCGGCTTGGACCATCTCCGAGGGGGAAGTTTCCGCCAAACTCGGTGCGCCCTGCACAATCATCAATGACGTTCAGGCCGTTGCCTTTGCTCTGCCTTACCTTTCCGGAAGTGACTTCACGGTTCTTGGCCCGGTGGCTCCAGTTTTATCCAAGGCAACAAGACTTTTTGTTGCCAACCTAGGGACAGGATTCGGCGCGGCCACCCTTATAAGGACCCCCAGAGAGTGGATATGCTGCCCAAGCGAGGCGGGGCATATGACTCTCGTATTTCCGCAATGGCGAGATGAGAGGCTCGGCCTCAAATTCAAGTCGGTGGAGCAGATCCTTTGCGGTCCCGGGCTTTCGAAGCTAAGGGCTGCAATCGCAAACGAAGAGCCTTCGCTTTCGTCTGCGGAAGTGCTGGCTAGCGCCGGTTCCGATCCTCACTCTTCCGACGCCCTCGGCCTCTTCACACAAATTGCGGGTAACGTGCTCGGCAATCTTGCGCTTGCCGTCGCTGCGTGGGACGGCGTTTTCCTCTGCGGCAGCGTAGCCCGGGGTTTTGCCGCGGTCGCGGACCTTGCTCTTCTCCGGCAGGCTTTGGAGGATAAGGGCCCCATGAAAGAATGGATGAAGCGAGTGCCGATCGCGCTTATCACAAAAGAGGATACGGCGCTGGCGGGCCTTGCTTCAATGCCCCTCGACGTTTCCGCTTGACGCGCTTTCCTGCGTCACAAGTCTTACCATGCGCTACGCGGCCTTCGCTTCCGCGCTGCCGGTTACACTCGTGATGAGCCGGACGATGAAATCCGAGATGGCGAGCGCCGCGGAGTCGATCCAGCCAAGCACGGGGCGCAACACACGAAGAACAAGAAGATGCGCGGCGATGATGCCAATTGCGAAGCCGATATAGTGGAACACCGTTAGGTGCGGCCACTTCACTTGCCACAAGACGCCGAATAGGAAAGTCGCCACGAAGCCGTTGATAATGAACAGCTGCAGGCTGTTTCTGCCCACATAGGACAGGAATGCGGAGGGTCCGGCGAACCGCGCTAGGCCAGCGCTCAGGCAAACCACAGCGAGCGACCCCACCAGCGATGACAGGAAGAAAAGCGGCAGATAGCCGTAGCTGCCCGCGAACATCCTAACCCCAAAGGGTATGCTCCCGCATGTGTCGCTGAATGAGAATGAGCATCCATGATTGAGCGGCGCGAGGAGAATTGCTGCCGCCAAGAAAGGAATGGCTGCCCAAACGGGCCAGCGGATTTGCCATTGCGCGAAAAGAAAGCCAAGTGCAAAGAACGACAAGCCGGGAAACCAAGTCTGCAGAAGGTATTGATTGGGTAGGTAAGGCGTAATTGCCGTTGCCACCATCGCTACCAAAACTACCGCCAGTGCGGGAATGCGGCCGAGTGTGACGTAGGCCAAGAGCTGCACGAAGCAGAGCGACGTGAGAAACCAGAGGACCCCGATCGACCAGAGATAGCCCTCAACAATCGGGTCGCCGATGGCGTAGACTGCATCCCAAACAGAGCGAGTGGCATCCGGGGCGGCGCCAATGATCATGGCGAAGATGACGCCGATGATGTGAACGACCCAAGCCAGGGCGAGCAGCCTCAACGACCCCCGAAGCGCCTCAGGCCAGGCCTTTTTAGGCAGGTTGACGTTCACTGCGCCGGAGACCAGGAAGAAAAGCATCATGTGGAAGGAATAGATGACCTGCCACTGCGCCGCGGCAAACTCAATCATCGGGCTGCCATTTTTCGCAGGATACATCGGCTCCAGGAAGTGGCCGTAGATGACGAGCATCATGCCGATGCCGCGAGCGATATCCCAGGTTGCGTCCCTTTTTTTCGGCTGAACTCGGGGCATCGGTTCCCTCCACGGACGCCTAATTTCGATCAAAAATTTTGCAGGCAGCCTGCAATCCAACTCAAGGCTGCGTGCAACATATTCACAGACCTTTCCATTTTGGGCTGCGCTTTTCCAGAAAAGCGTCCATGCCTTCGCGGAAATCCTCGCTCATATAGCACATCAGGATAAGGTCCTGGTCCTCGAAGTTCCGAGAATGGATTCGCTTCATGCCTTCCTTGGTCGCGCGCAGCGTCAGAGGCGCGAAGCCTGCGATCTGCGCCGCAAGCTCGGCCACGCGCATATCCAGCTCCGCGCGGTCCTTCACGGCCTGGGTCAGCAAGCCAATCTGAAGCGCCTCCTCTGCCCCGACGAGCCGCGCGGTGAAAATCAGATCCTTTACGCGCGAGGGACCTATCAGCGCCGATAGCCGGGCCAGATTGCCCACCGAAAGGCAGTTGCCGAGGGTGCGCGCTATCGGAAAGCCGAATTTCGTATCCTGTGTCCCGATCCGCAGATCGCAGCACGCCGCCACCGCTGCACCGCCGCCGGTGCAGGCGCCGGCTATCGCGGCGATAGTTGGGACGCGGCAGCTCTCCAGGCTATTGAGAACGCGTTCGATGAAGGACTCATAGCCGAGTGCATCTTCGGGCGTATTGAAGTTGCGGAAGAGAGAAATATCGGTGCCGGCGGAGAAGGCCTTTTCGCCAGCGCCGGTGAGCACCAGCACTTTGACCGAGTTGTCCGAATTGACCGCGTTGCAGTGATGTGCCAGCGCTTCGTACATTTCGAAGGTGAAGGCGTTGCGGGCTTCCGGGCGATTGATAGTAATTCGCGCGACGCCATTGCTGGCTTCATACAAAAGTTCGCTCTTCGCGTTGTGAGCCATGTTTCCCTGCGCTCTATGCTGCCCGTTTCGCGCCGGGCACTCCGATAACACCCTGCCGGATAAGATCGCCGATGTCATCCTCGGCATATCCGAGTTCCGCTAGGACTTGGCGGCTGTGTTGTCCGAGCAGCGGGGCGGCGATTTCGACGGCGCCGGGAGTTTCCGAGAATTTGACCGGCAGGCCGATCGTCTGAACCGGACCAGCCACCGGATGCTCGACCGTGGGGACCATCTGCCTCGCGAGCGTTTGAGGGTCTTTCTGCATTCCGGCGATGTCCAGAACCGGGCCAGCCGGAAGCCCGGCCGCCTCGAATTTCTCAAGCCATTCTTGGGACTTGCGGCTCTTGAAGTAAGGTGTCAGCTCTGCTTCGAGCGCTTTCAAATTCGCCATGCGTTGAGCGTTGAACTCAAAGCGGGGGTCTTTCGCAAGCCGCTTTGCATCTAAAACCTCGATAAGCCTCAGCCAGTTCGCCTGATTAGCGGCGCCCACCGTGATCCAGCCATCTGCGGTCTCGAACGCCTGATATGGCCCATTCAGAGGATGCGCTGATCCCATCGGGCCCGGCGAAACTCCCGTCGCGAAGCAAATCGCCGATTGCCAATAGGTCTGCACGATCCCCGCTTCGAAAAGTGAGGTGTCCACCGCTTGTCCCTCGCCAGTCTTGAGACGGTGGGCATACGCAGCAAGAATGCCCATCGCTGCTAGAATTCCCGCCGTAATGTCCGTGATGGGCGCCCCGCATTTGACCGGCGGCCGGCCGGGCGCTTCGCCGGTGATGCTCATGAGCCCGCTCATGCCTTGCGCGATTAGATCGAAGCCCCCGCGTTCGGCGTATGGGCCGGTGCGTCCGAACCCCGAGAGCGAGCAATAAATCAGGCCAGGATTCGCTTTGCGAAGCTCGTCATAACCAAAGCCCAGGCGCTCCATTGTTCCTGCGCGGTAGTTCTCAATGAGGACATCCGCGTCCTTGAGAAGCCGGCGCAACACCTCCTTGCCTGCATCGGACTTCAGGTCGAGCGCGATGCCGCGCTTGTTGCGGTTCATCATCATGAAGGCGGCGCTTTCGCCTTCGATATCGGGCGGGAGGAACCGGCGGGAATCGTCGCCCCCAGGGAATTTTTCGACCTTGATAACGGAGGCGCCCATATCCGCGAGCATAAGGCCGCAAACTGGCCCGGCCATGATATGCGCAAGCTCGATCACCTTCATCCCCGCAAGAGGACCAGCCGGGTTTGCATTCTCAATCATTTCCAAGCTACTCCGCCGGCATTGCACCCGCGATCGCGGTCTCGCTTTCAAATTTGCGTTCCGGATGCATAGTGAACGACAGAACAACACCCAGCAACAGCACCCCGATCGAGACTGCAAAGGGCAAGATCCAATTGCCTGTCAAGTCCACAATGGCGCCGAAGGCCAGGGGCGATATGATTGCCGCGATGGCGGAGCCGGTGTTCATGAGCCCGCTGGCGGTGCCTGCGAATTGCGGAGCCACGTCCATCGGAATTGACCAAATCGGGCCGATTATCAGCTCGAGGAAGAAGAAGCCGCCGCTTAAGAATAGCGCGATCGTGGTCGCATCCTTTGGGCCTAGCACCACGCCCAAGAGACAGCCGGCCGCTCCAACAAAGCCGATATTGATGATGCTAAGCCGCGCAAGAGTTACATTTCCGGTCCGGCGCAAAATCCAGTCGCTGATGAGGCCGCCCGTCGTGTCGCCCACGACACCGGCGAAGAAAACGCCGGAGGCAAAATAGGCGGAATTTTTTAGATCGAGTTGGTAGCCTTCTTTGAAGAACGACGGCAGCCAGTTAAGAAGCAGCCATAACATCCAAGCATAGCAGAAATATGTGATGGACACCGGCAGCATTCGCAAAATCAGGCGTTTCCAAGGAATTTTGCGCTTCGCTCCATCGCCAACTCCGCCATAAGCTGGAAGTCTTTCAAGATCATCGGCGGTGACTGCGCGGTGGTCCTTCGGATTGTCGCGAAAGTACAAAACCCAAGCGATGACCCAGATCACGCTTACCGAGCCTAGGACAACGAACGCCCCCCGCCAAGAGGTAAGAGCGATCAAGAAGGCCACAGCCGGTGGCGTGATCGCATTTCCCAAGCGTGCGAAGGAGTGGGTAATTCCTTGGGCGAACCCGCGCTTGTCAGCCGGCGTCCAATTCTGCATGGCACGGGTAGCCACGGGAAATGTCGCGCCTTCGCCGAAGCCAAGCAGGAGCCGCGCCAGAAAAAGCGTAAATAGGCCGCCGACCAAGCCCGTTAGGATAGTCGCCGCAGCCCAGATGAGCCCGCAAGCGAACAGCATCCGCCTTGCGCCGAATTTGTCTCCGAGTAATCCGCCTATGACCTGAAAAAGTGCATAAGGATAGGCAAACGCCGAAAAAGCAAGACCAAGCTCGGTGTTGCTTAAACCAAATTCTTTTTTAATAAGCGGAGCTGCGGTGCCGATATTGACCCGGTCTACATATGTAATAAAGTACATTAGGCATAATAAAAACAAAACCGTTGCTGGGGCGCCGATCCTTTTCGCCATATCTGGTTACCTCCCATTGCCCCATTAAGGCGACGCACAAGCGTCGCCTTCAATGCGTTCGTTTTAGCCTTTTCGGGGGAGCATAGGGGGCATGGAAGGCGTATGCAATATACCAGATTGAAGAACGATCCTTACGGCTTGGAGGGGCGGGAATTGTCCGGCTTGCGCTATTCCGAATCCTCCTCGCTTTGCGGCGGGGTTATCCCGGAATGCTGAATTGCCGCTGTGCGTCCCTTTTCGAAATCCTCGTAACCTGCAGGGTTGACGCCATTTTGCTTCAACATCGCGATCGTGCCGGCCCATTTCTCGGGCGTATCCGAGAGCACTGCCGCGTGGCCGATCGCCGTAGCGAGCAAGGCTGGTAGACTTGGGCGCCCATTTGATGCGCCTTGCGGCGCCAGCGCGATTTCTGCCGCGGGGGCAATAAGCGCATTGCGCGGCGGAATTGCAGTGCCAGCCATGTTCACTGTCATTTCACTAGCTCCTTTGGGCGCCGTAGTAGTAATTTGCGTAGTTGTTAGTTGCGCCGGAAATGCCGGTTCCAAGACCCGACAGGCTGGAGCCTTGGTATTGACCGGCTGCGGTATTGAAGTTTCCTTGCGCGGTGGCGCTGGATGTGCTGGCCGAACTCAGTGCGTTAGCGGAGTTTTCGCCTAGCTGAGCCCCCTGGAAAAGATCGCTCAGCCTCGTCTGATATTCTTGTGAAAGCGCATTCTGGGAGTAGCTCTGAAGCGCGGCGAGGGTGTTGCCTGAGAGGCCCATGCCTTGCGCCGCGTTCTGCGCCTGGATCTGCTGCAGGCCGTAATTGACACCGGACTGGAAGCCCGGATCGTTTTGGAAGTTGTTGTAGTATGCCTGCTGGGCAGCGGCGCCATTCACCCCAGTTGCATTATTATAAAGGTTGAGGGAATTCTGGCCGCTTTGCATGAACGGCTGCTCATAGCTGACCGCCTGGTTGAACCGCTGCTGTTGCAACGCCGCGGACTGCTGGGCGGCATTGGCTGCTGTTTGCGCTCCGAAATAGTTGCCGAGCGCGGAGGCAGCTCCGCCTATGAGGATGGGAAGGGCTGCTTCAGCCATGGGAGATCCTTTGTGAAGACGGTTTCGAGAGGGTGGTAGTGAAGGCGGCCGAGCAGGCCTTCCGTGCGCTCATAGCGTGCGGCCACCATGATGCGGCGCGCGCCTTTTGCTTTGGCCCACGATTCCAAAGCGCGGACGAGGTGTGCGCCGTAGCCTCGCGCGCCCGGGAGCGCATACCAAGCGGTCTTGAACGCGGTGCGCTCGCCGGTGAAGTAATGCGGTGCGATCATGCCGCAGATGAAGGCGGCGACAGGCTCGCCCGCGACGAGAAAAATCCGGTCACCGCCGCCGAGATGGGTAATTGCGAACCGGACAAGTTGCTGCGGATCGGCGTCGCGCTTTCCTTCGTCTTCATAGAAGCGCAAGCCGAGCTCCACGAAGCGTTGGACATCGTCGCGGGTCGCGCGGCGAACTTTCGTGTTGCTCATGTGCGAAGCTCCGTCAATTGTCATGGCCGCGCTCTGACGCGGCCATCCACGGCAGCGAATGCGACGGCAATTAAGTGGTTTGCTTTTTCCTCGTATGGCCAGGTCAAGCCCGGCCATGACAAAGTGCTGCAGTGGCCGCCTTACGTCGCGAGCCGGTTCTGCGAGCGCAGGATTGCAAGCAAGGCGTTGATCGCGTTTGCGGCTTCGGCCGGCGTTGGATCGAGAGTCACGCTCGGGATGGCGTCGCCTTGAATATATTCGATACCCTGGAAGAAATCGCGGTACTGCTTGTCGAGCTTGCCCGTTGCGGGGTCGACGATATAGGGGCTCAAGGGCGCGTAAGTGGTTGCAGTTGCCATGCTGTTCAGCTCCTGCGGCAAGGCGTAAGTCGAAAGCTTGCCAGCTATCCAGTGCCCGTAAATCCAGTTCGGCCCGTCGCTCCAGATGGAATCGTAGAGCGGGAAATAGGGATAGGGCCGGGCATCCCAGGTGTAGATCATCACGCGGGTAAGATCGGCCATCCGGCCGCTATACAAGGGGCTGTTTGGATTGCGGTCTTCAGTGAATTCGGGATCGCTCTCGTTGAAGAAGCGCAGCATGGAGTCGAGATAGCGCCGCTGAATGAGATAGTCCGAAGCACCGGTCGAGAAATGGGGGATCGCGCTCTCGGATGATTTCGGGTCGTAGAAGACGTTCGGCTGGTTCGGGCCCTTGTCTATGGACGGGCAGCCCAGTTCGGTGAACCACACCGGCTTCGATTGAGGCACCCACGCCGTTGGCTGCGACTGCTCGACGCCGCCTGGGCGGTTGTAATGCTGGTTGGACCACCAGCTCCAAACATCCTTGTAGCGGAAGACCCAGGGTTTGCCGTAGGCGCCGTCGGTGATCGGGGTACGCGTCTGCGAGTTGCGGTCCGCTTCGCTGGCATAGTACCAAGCGTAGCCCTCTCCGCCGCGGACGTTGCCCATCAGATAATCGTAATCGGTGATGGCGGTGAGCGTGCCGTCGGACTTCACCACTTCGTCTGCGTTCGGTGCAGTGTCCCGCCAGTCGGAAAGCGGCCAATAATTGTCGAAGGCGACCGCCGCGATGTTCGCATCCGACCAGAGCGGATCGAGATGGAAGAAAACATCGCCCGAACCATCAGCGGGTTGATGGCCAAACCACTCCGACCAGTCCGCGGCGTAAGAGAGCTGCGCATTCGGCAGAATAGCCTTCACGTCTGCCGCAAGTTGGACCAGAGCAGAAACGAAGGGATAGCTGCCTTCAGCATCGCGCAGCCAGGTTAGGCCGCGCAGCTCGGTGCCGAGCAGGAATATATCCACACCGCCGGCAAGGGCGCAGAGGTCTGCATAGTGCAGGACGAAATTTCGATATTGGCTGACGAACGAGGCAACTTCAGTAGCCACCTGGGCTGACTTGTCCGCCGTCGTGTAAGCTTTTGTGATCCGCCCCCGCCAGGGATATGCAGGCTGCCCGGTTCCACCTGTGTAGGGATCGGGCAGCGTATTCCCCACTGGGATGTCCATTAGGATGAACGGTGTTAGGCAAACTTGCAGTCCCCTCGCTCTTAGATCCTTGATGGCAGCGACGACGGATTGATCGTCAGGGGTCCCGCCGAAAGCCGCGCTGCCATTCACGGTCGAGACAAGATGCGCCTCATTGCGATGCAATCCGTTGTACAACCACTCATGGGGCACATCGTCGAAGTCTGGCCGGGTGACGCCCGGCGTCAGGTTGCAGGAACCGGCGCGAAGGTCGTTCCCGTACCAGGCCACATAGAGATTGACGAGATTGCAGTTCGGTAACTGGTTCTGCAGGCTATTCAACGATGTAGCCCAATCGCAGGCCGCCTCGCCGATCCGGCCGGCGCGTTGGGCAGCAGTGTATTCAATAAGCCATTGCGAGCTGTCATAGACGCTATAAGCGTTTTCCGTCGCGACAAACTCAACACCTGCCGTGATCTGGTCGCGCAAGACCTCATACGGCGCATAAGCCCACTCGGTCGCGGCGGGGATCATCGTCACCGCTTGGATCGCATTCGCAAACGCGGTTTCGTCCGCGTCGAAGCCCTTCTGGATCCACCCCTGTGCCACGAATTCCTTGATCAGCGCGTTGATCGTGACTGCGATCTGCGCCCAGGAAGCGTTCGCGGCCAGATCGGGAATGGCTGGTCCAACCCGTGCCTGAAACTTCGAGAAGAAAGCGCGCGTGTTGTTGTCGAGCTTGCCGTCCGGGCCAACCTGAAACCCGAACCGGCTGAAGAGATTCGCTTGCCCTGTCATGTGAATGCCTATTCAGGTCCACGCGCTTGCCGCAAGATGCCGGATAAGCCTCGCGGCTTTCCGGCATGACATGGTCCAGCGCTGTTGTCATCCCATGCGCGGCGCAGCGTGAAACGGTGCGCTACAGACACGGGATCTCCTTCAAGCACGTGCGTTTCGCAAGATCCCGTATCTGCGCAGCGTCATTTGATGCCGCAGCGCGCACGGGATGACTTCGAGCTGTCATCGCGGAAGCCGCATCAGCGGCTATCCGCGATCTCCGAGCAGATCCTGCCAATCGGGATTGGATCGCTCGATCAGCTCGATTTTCCACTGACGGCGCCACTTCTTAAGGCGTTTCTCGGCCGCCAGCGCTTCATTCACATCTCCGAAGCTTTCCGCATAGACGAGCCTGAGCGCAAAATATTTCTTGGCGAACCCCGAGCCGCTGCCATCGCGATGTTGGTGGACTCGGCTGGCAAGTTGTTGGTTACGCCCGTGTAGAGGACGCCGTCTTTTTTGCTCGCGAGAATGCAGACCCAGTAGCTCACAATTTTCTCTTCCACTAGGTGGCAAGATGCCGGATAAGCCTTGCGGCTTTCCGGCATGACAGTTTTTGTTCTCGTCGCGGAAGCCGCATAAGCGGCTATCCGCGATCTTGGCGGCCCTTTCAAGCGTTAGGCTGCAATAGGCCTGACGCGCGCATCAGCGTTGAGGATGCCGCGCATGACCGGCGATGAGCAGGAAAGCCGGAACGTCCGGCCCGCTCTTTGGGTGGCGCCGAGCTGGTGAAAACTCGCGACAGCGTAGCGCTCGCCGGCGCGGCCCAGGGAAGCGGTGCGTCCGCCGGTCCACGTGTGGCCGCCATCGTCGGACCAATCGAGCATGAGTTGAGGGTTTGCCGCGATGGCACTCGCCCCTGTAACCCCGACGCCGGGGATGATATCGACATCGAGCTGATCCACGATCAGGCCTTTCGGAAAATCATGCAGCGGCGCTGATTGTGCCAGAAAAAGATAGGGGTTGCCGCTCTCGGTTTGCGATGTGTCGTCCAGGATGTGGAGGCTCGCATCCTCACTGGAGCCGATCACCACCTTCCCATTAAAGGACTCGAAACCCTGCGCGAACCAGTTGGAAAGTCCACCGCTCGCGCGTTCATGCCAGAGGCCGGTTGCCAGGTCGAATTCCCAGGTCCAATAAGGGCTGGTGATGGCGTAAAAATCGTGACCGTTGAAATGAGTGTAAACGGCATAAAGGGCCCGCCGCTCATCCCATGTCAGGTTCGCGATCGCGCGCTCTAGGGAATGGGTAGAAATGCGCACCGGCTCCGAAGCCGTGAGCTGGCGCACGACCCCATTCTGATCCACCCACATGAGCGCGTCAGCAACAATCGCGACCGTCTGCTCCGCGATGCAGCCGATGTCGATGTCGGCTCTGATAGGAGCAAAGGCGAAAGGCGTTGTGCCTGCATCCTCCCAGATTTCGAGGCTTGCTTCCCCAAGAGCGATCAGGGCCCCGCGATGCGTGATGACACGCCGAAGCCCGTCGGCGCGGCTCGAAGCCGTTGCATAGGCGAGCGCATTGACGGTAAGCGCGTCGTTGAGGTTGGTCTGAAAAATGCGGCCATCATCGATCGAGAAAACAAGATAGCCGTCGAGAAATGTCACACTGTTTGGCGCCGGCAGGCTTGACATGGCGGACTGCGAGATCGTGTTCGCGCCAGTATCGAGCACGTAATAGACGCTGTCCGCGACGATGCCAATCTGCGGGTTGGGCTGCTGGTTGTCCGCCATGATGACCATGGAGGAGCCGGCGATCGTTCCCGAAACCGGAGTAGCGTTTCCAGAATCGTCGAATAAGGCTGCGGCTGTTCCTCCGACGACGTACAGCCCCTTGCCGTAGACGTAGAGCATGCCGCGGCAGGGGCCATTCAAACCCGTGGTTCCTTGGTCGAAGCGCGATGTCCCCGGCACAGCGTAAATTGGCAGCGGTGATTTTGCCCTGCCCAAGCACCTCTGGGTAGCCGTTCAGCAGGCGCTGACTTCGAGCCGAAGCCGCTCACGTCGGGGTTCGAGGTATGTCCGAAGTCGACTGCGACCATGGCTGATGTTCCCTTTTCTGTCATGGCCGGGCCTGACCCGGCTATCCAGCCTCAATGGTGAAGGCAGGAGTAAATTGCCCAGGATGGCCGCGTCCTAGCGCGGCCATGACAGGTGGTGTCTTATCTGGACCCATACCGCCGGAGACTCGGCATCCAGGTAAGGCCTATGTCTTGGCCCGCCTTGGGCGCGATGACGTAATAGGCCAGCAGCGCCGAGTAGGCTTTCTGCGCGCGCTTCTGCGTCGAAGGCAGGGGCTCCATCCCGCTGGCAGAGGCAAGCTCCACCGCAAGGATTGCCTTCGTACCTTCCATGAATTGGGCGAGGAAGGGGAATGGGTCGTTCAGGCTATACGAAAGCGGCTCCGGTTGCGGGGGCCTCGATGTGTCGCTCGGTCCATAAGGCGGATAAGCGCCGGCGTCCGCATCCAAATTGCCATTGATGAAATCGCCGCCATAGAATCCGTCTGTTTCCTGAATCGGGGGGTTCGGGCCGCCGGGGAAGATGCCATCGGCGGCCCAGGAGTTCAGCATGTCATTATATGCGCAGAGCCCGGCGGCGGCCCGGTCCGGATCGAGGTCCGACCCGAGCGGCAGCAGGCCGAGGCGGCGGTAGGCGCCCGCGATGATGTCACGTGCCGTTGTCATTGAGCGCCTCAATGATCGCATGTTTCAACTGTGCCTTGGTCCAGCCGAAGTCAAAGCGCACCCCGCAATCGGCGGCCACTCGCATAAGCCGTGCGCGCGACATGCGGTCGAGCTTCTCTTCGTCCGTAAGCTCCTGATCTGGGCCAGGTTCGGGCAAAGTCACGCGCGGCGTTTCTGGGAGCGGCTGCTCCTGACTTGGTGCAGGAAAGCGCTGCCAGCCTTCATCGCCGGGCACATGATCGGGATGCTCGAACAAGCGCGCTTCGCCGGCCCGATACATCCACAGCCGGGTATCGCCTATCATCACTGACCTTTCATGAGACCGGCGCTGACGAGCGTCGCGCGGATCTCGTTTAAGAGCGTGAGGATGGCAGCGGCCTGCGTTTGACTGAAGCCGTAGGGAGTGGCGTTCGTAGGTGCCGTGGTATCTACCGCTGCCTGTGAGGCGCCGGAGCGCTGCGGAACGGGGGTGGCATTGTAGAAGGCGATGAGGTCGCTTGGGCTCTGGCCAAGGACGGTGCCGTCGGAAAGCTGCTTTATTGGCATGGGGTTACTCCTACATTCGGGAAACGGAAATTTGCAATGTCATCCCGGAAAGCGCCCCGCGCTTATCCGGGATCTTAAGAGGGCTACGCAGAGCGTTTGGCAGATCCCGTGTCTGCGCTGCCTCACTTCGTGCCGCAACACGCGCACGGGATGACAATTAACTCGAGGCGCCGGAAAGGCGGGTGGCAAGGTCCGGATAAATCGGCTTCACGCCATAGAGAATGTCGAGACGCCACATATTGATGTCGTTGATGATGTCGTAATCGCAGATGACGCGGATGGAGAGGCCCTTGTAGTTCTGCCGCGCCTTCTTGATAGCGCCTTCCGGCAGCTCCATCGGCACCATGCACAACGCCAACGCATTCTCATGGAAGACAAGGTTCTGCGGATAGGAGGCGCCGGCGGTGCCCGTGAAGGTGAGCGCTGCGTTCTGCGCTGGGGGAGCGCTCACAGTCTGATACTGACCGGAGACGATGATGGCAGGCGCGATCGTAATCGCATCCGCATTGCCGGTGGCGGTCACCGGCGCGCAGACCACAAATTGCTGCAGATAGGGGAGCACCTGCTTCGTGACCGGATTAACCGCGGACACGCCAGCGATCGTGAAGACATCTCCCTGATTGAGCGTCGCGCCGGCTGTTAGGCCATCGGCCAGGATCGCGGTCTGGTTCGTGTCCTTCGATGCGAGATAAGTGGTCACGCCAGTGTTCGTGACGCCATTCGCCGAAGCGGTTGCGGAGATGACGGGGGTTCCAGCATAAGCCCCCACGGTGTAATTCACCACATTCCGCGATGAGTAGCAGTCCGTGTTGCCCACCATCGGCAGCTTCGATTTCTCAAGCGCCGTCTTGGCGACATCGGGCACATAAAGGCCGGTGAAGCTCGACGCCATGCCGTAGAAATCGGAGGGCGAAAGGCATGCCGCGCGCGGCCCCGGCACAGCCATCTCATCGAGCCGCTGCGGGCCTTTTATGAAAGACTTATATCCCGAAAGCGTCTGGCCAGGCGTCCCGACCCAGTTCCAGACATATTTGTAAAGCGACAAGAGATCGAGATCGACCTGGTTCGCCAGCGCGATCATCGGATGCTTGAGATAGCGCTCTGAGAAGCGGTCGATGGTGAGCGTGAGATCTTTCGTGGGAAAGCGCAGATCGACACCGCGCTGCGTGTCGATCTTGATCTGCACCTTGCCTTCGGTTGCGTCCTGCATTTGTGCGACCGAGCCGCTCCGCACCGCATATTTCACAGGGCGCCGGATGGTGAGCGTGTCGCCTATCTTGCTCTCGCCGAATTCCGATTCATAGGCGCGATAGACCATCTTGGCGGCAACGAGATTATTGTCGAGCTGCATCAAGCCTTCCTTGGCGATGATGCTGGGGGTTAAGAGGGTTGAGGCCATTGGGGCGTTTCTCCTTGTGAAAGAGGGCACAACCCCTCACCGCAACCCTCTCCCAATGGTAGAGGGAGTCAGGCGCCGCCGTTGCGACTTCGTCCCCTCTCCCGCCGGGAGAGGGACAGGGTGAGGGGTGTTGAGCGTTGAAAAGGCCTTAAAATCCGCGAGCGTGGCGGTATTCTTCGAAGTCCATGTCTTCGAGTTGTTTGCCGGCGCTACCGCCGCGGCCAGAAAGGGTGCCAATGGGCTGCGGCGCGCGGCTGACTGAATTTATGCTCGTGGAAAGTCTGCCTTCGAGGCGGGCGATGGCCGTTGCTTGGGACACGGGCGGCAAGCCTGCTATCTGCGCTGCTTCGGCAGGGTTCTTGCCGAGATAGTAGGCGATTTGGGCGCCGTGGCCGGATTTCGCGGATGGCATCGGCCATAACCGGCGTCACAGTCAGGTTGGGATTGTGGGCGACCGCGTCGAAGTCCGGCACCCTTTGGCGGAACTCTGCCGTGGACTCCGCCCAAGCATCCTGCGCAGCTTTTGCGGCGAGCTCCTGCGCTTGCGCGGCCTGGCGGGCGAGCATGTCTGCACCTACTTCGCGCACGGCCTGTTCGGCGACGGCGCGCGTATAGTCTTCCGGCGCGCGATAATCCTGCGGGCGGCCCGGATTTTGCGCCTGCCCGCGCATGACGGCGGCCTGAGCCGCACTTCGTGTTGCGATCGCTTCCGCGGTCTGCTTGTCGCGGATCAACTGCTGGACGCGGCCGGCACGGGCTTCCTGCGGCGGTGTGGCTGGCGCACCCGAGCCGCCTTCGTTTCCGGTTGGGTCAGTATCGCTGGAAGACGCGAATGCGGCATCGTCCACAAATGCAATTTCGCTGTGTTTCGTCATGTGATGTCCTGCCGTTGAGTGAAGGAAATGCGAAGCGGTTTTCACTTGACAGGCAACCATTGGGTTACCTATAAAAAGGGAACCGGATGGTTACGTGTTGCTGAATTCGCTAATGAACGACGACGCGATATTCCATGCTCTGGCCGATGCGAGCCGCCGCCAGCTGCTCGACCGGCTTCACGAGCAGAATGGTCAAACACTTGGCGAGTTGTGCCGGGGTCTGGATATGACTCGCCAAGCCGTCGCGAAGCATCTGGCGGTTCTCGAAGAGGCGAACCTCGTCTCATGGAAGCGTCAGGGGCGGGAGAAGCTGCACTTTATCAACCCGGTGCCAATCAATGAGATCGCAGAGCGCTGGATCAGCAAATTCGAACGCCCCCGGCTCGCAGCACTCTCTCAACTCAAAACCAAACTTGAAGGAGAAGGCCATGAGTAGTCCCAGCAGCTGCTTCGTTTACGTCACATTCATTCGCACGCAGCCGGAGCGGCTGTGGTCGGCGCTCACCGATCCCGAATTCATGAAAGAATATTGGTTCGGGATGCACCTGGAGGCCGAATGGAAAGCGGGGAGCCCGTGGCGGCTTATGTTTACCGATGGCCGTGTGGCCGATGCTGGCGAAGTCCTTGAAGCCGATCCGCCGAGGCGGCTGGTCCTGAAATGGCGCAATGAATGGAAACCCGAGCTCAAGGCCGAGGGCCATTCGCGCTGTGTTTTCGAAATCGAGAGCGTTGGCGAGGCTGCGAAGCTCACCGTGACACACAGCATCGAGCGCGAAGACTCCAAGCTCATCGGCGCCGTCTCAGGCGGCTGGCCGAAAATCCTGTCCAATCTGAAGTCCTTGCTCGAAACCGGGGCCATTGTGCTGCCGCCGGAGGTCAAATCGTAACCCGTGACAACTGCGGTCATCCCCTTGCGCGGCGCAGCGTGAAGCGGTGCGGCGCAGACACAGGATTTTGATGCCCGCGCTTCCGGCAAGATGCCGGATAAGCCTTGCGGCTTTCCGGCATGACGACTTCTGTTCTGTGCGCACTGCGTGAAACGGCGTGCGCCCAATTTTGTCATCATGCTCGTCGGCCCGGAAAAGGCCGGTTGCGGACCATTGGGCCATTTTCAAGCAGTACCCGCTTTCGGTGAATGAGCCGCTGTTACTGCTTGGCGCTGAGCCCACAACTGCACCACGCGACGTTTCATTTATAGGGGGGACCTATGCGAAGCGGTATTTCGTCGGTTCTAATGGTCTGAGCCCGAACTTCTCGGTAGTCATAGGGGACAATCCTGTGGCATTTATGCAACGAATGTGGCGGTTGCCATACAACTCATTAAGTCTCTGTTTTGGCCTTATGAATCCCTCTTTTAATGCCAAAACTTCATGCGGGTGCTCCGATGCAACCTGGGGATAGTTTTCTAGATCTCAGGGATTTGCATCTCTAAAATTCTCTTCGTCGGCAAAAGATTGGGCATAGCCCCGCTGTGAGCGATGCGGGGTACGGCGCATTCGTTGGATGCACCAATTCGATGGGGACTTGAGTTATGAAGCTTTCCGGCGTTCTCGCCTCGATGCTGACAAGCGCGGTGGCTCTTTCTTCGGCAGATGCCGCAGACATGTACACCGCTCCGGCAGGCGTGAGCTACAAGGATACGCCTTACGTAGCCCTGGACTGGGCGGGCTTCTACGCCGGTGTCAACGGCGGTTACGGCTGGGCGAACAATAAACAGGAGGTTGACCCTTTCTTCAGCGGAAAGAGCCCGGCTTTTGGCGGTCTTTCTCCATCAGGCGGCTTTGCTGGTGGTCAGATCGGTTACAACTGGCAGGGCATTTGGAATCCTAACCTCGTCCTGGGCGTAGAGGCGGATATACAGGGCGCAGGCATCAACGCTAGCGCGACCCATACTGGATCTGTTACTGTGGCTATTCCGCCTATCCCGCCGTTTACGCTTACGAAGACGGCTAATTTTAAGTCCGATCTTGACTATTTTGGCACCGCTCGCGGCCGCATCGGTTATGCTTTCGATCGCGCCTTGCTGTATTTCACGGGCGGCTTCGCTTATGGTGGCCTGAAAAAATCGTCTAACGATTACGGGAGCCAGAGCTTCGACGGCGCGGCGACCGGTTATGTGCTTGGCGGCGGCCTCGAATACAAGATCAACCCCGTTTGGTCGGTTAAAGCCGAATATCAGTATTTGAACTTTGGCAAGAACGACATGTGCGGCGGTGGCTCCTGCTTCAGCGATGCAAACAACGCCGGATCGCAAAAGAGCGATGATTATCACACGGTTCGCGTTGGCATCAACTATCACTTCAACGACTACATTCCGCTGAAGTAGTCTTCCGGATAATTCGTAAAGCGAGCGGCGCCTCCTGGCGCCGCTTTTGTTTTGTATGCCATAATCTCACAACGCCTAGAATCAGACCGCCTCAACAAGGCATGCCACCGATCATCCGCCAGCACTGAAAACCATCAGGCGGAAAATGGACACAATCGAGCGTCACCCACAGAGTGAAACAGCCGGTTGTCCCAATCCTATGGACGTGTATCATTGGCTCATTGAGCAGCTGTTCGAAGCCGAACTAACGTATACCTCTGGGATGATGCCAGTTGCGGAAGTAATCGCACTCACGGGTGCGACTACTACTATCATTGAAAAATAACGGTCACGTAAAATAAGGTAAGGGCATGTCATCGCAGCAAGCGCGTCCTCGCAAGAAAGAACTCTGGTTTCACTGCGGTAGATATTTTGCCCGGACGATAAAGCGGGAGGACGCCTCCGATCGTTGGGCAGGTTGGCTCTCCGATCCTCACACGTCGTATGTGTTAAACACCCAAACAAAAAAGTTGCAGAGATCCGAGATCGTTCAATACATAAAAAGCGTTGATCAAAGGTCTCAACTTCTAATCGGAATTTTTGAGCGCAAGACTCGTTTGCACGTGGGGATTATCCGGCTCGATATCGATTATGAGTTAAAGGAAGTGCTTGTGAACAGTTTCATCGGCGAACCCGAACATCGTAACAGAGGCGCGACGGTCGATGTATTCGTTCCGATCCTTGATTATTTGTTCGACAAAGCCGGACTCGACAAAGTTATGGCTCCGATCCTTCTGCGGAATCAAATGACAATGCGTTTTCTGCTAAAGCTCGGCTGGAAAACGGAACAGTATACGAGTCAAGTTAAGTCAGCTTTAGACGGGACAATGCTCGACATTCGCTCGGTCAGTTATACCCGCGATGCCTATCGCGCAATGAAACAGTCCAAAGCCGGAAAGCGCATTGTGCAGCGAGTTAGGGGCGTGCAGCAAGCCGACGCGGTGACCCAGCTATCATAAATGATCTCTCAAGCGCCCTCGAGCTTGTATGGCGAATACTCATCGTGCGCCTGCTTTAGGGGACAGATGAGTTAGGTTTTGGAGGTTTAGCTGCCCAGGTGCGCTTGACATCGGCATGCGTGCTTTCGACCTGAACAGAGGTGCGAGGGAGACGCATCGAGATCCCCTCAAGCTGCTTTGGCTTGATTAGTCTAATACTGGGCAAGAGGTCCAAGCGTCGAGGCAGCCTGGAACTTTGCTTACAGCTTGTAGGGCGAAGGATCGGGGAAGCGGGCGCGTTTCACTTCGTTGTCGAGGACCTTGCCCTGCAAATCGGCTTCGGCCTTGGCGGCGTTGGCCTGCCTTTCGCGTAAACTTGCTTCCTGCAGCGCCGTTTGCAGCGGGTCTTGGGGCGCGCCATAGACGGTGGCTGCAACGGTGGACAGTGCGCGAGCGGCCACGTCTTGTGCTTGGGCATGCGCTCGCACGGCATCGGCTTCAGACTTCGCGGCGAGGCCTTGAACGCGGTTCAGATGCGCCTGCGCAAGCGCTTCCTGATAAGCCTGTTGGCGGGCTTGTGCGATCTGCGCATCGAGCGGCGGTGCTTCGCCAGTGACTTGCGGCGGCAGCATGCGCCTTAGCCGCTCGGCAATTTCGTCCGCACCGGGCCAATCCATATTGCGGGCCACGAGATCAGCGGCCACGCCCGCAGCCTGCGGCACCGCCTGGATGAATTGCAACATGCTGTCCGCTGCTTCAGCCCGGCGCGTAGCGTAGGCCGGACCGACCTTCACCCGCACATCGTAAGTGCCCTGGCTGAGATGGTTGAGCAGCATTGGCTTACCGTTCACATCCATAACGGGAACATTGATGCGAACGGGCATGTGGCTTTCATCCTCGCGCATGACGCGGATGGTGCGCTCGCTGTCGTAAATCTTGGGCACGAGATCGATCAGTACTTTGCCGAGATGGTTCAGCGTCGCCATCAGGTTGTCCTGATAATGCAGTGCGGAATTCCCGCCCTGGTTCTCCCGCGCGCGAATGGCGACGCCCGAAATTTCGTTCGAGCGGGCGCCGAGCGCGGCGTCGTAAATGCCCGTAGTGGCCTTCATCTCGTCGGAGGCAATCGCGCTTTCTTGCACCAGCGCCGCCGGAATATCGGGAGGAGGCTCGCGCATGGGCCGCCCGCCAGGCACGTCCTGGTCCGGCTCATAGAGCAGATACGGACGCGAGACCGTGTTCTGCGTGTCCCACTGCCCTTTGAACTTCGCGATCATGGCGGGCGTCGCAACAAACGGCGCGCGCGGCGCAAGCGCAATCGCTTCGGCGGCGGCAGACCGCCAGAAATTATAGAGCTGCTGCGGATCGCGGCTGAAGCGCACAAGCCCGCTGCGGATCACCTTCGTTTCAAGCGCGGTCTCGGAGCCGATCACGGGGAAGATCGGGATGTAGCGCCCCGGCCACTGGTTCGGGCCTTCCAGCACTTCTTCGCCGCTGAGCAGGTAATGCTCGACCTTGTGCGACTTCACTTTCCGCTCGGCGATGATTTGCAAGCCGCGCAGCTCTTTCGGCTCCACTTCGGTTATATCGATGGTTTCGCCATGCGCGAGCCGCGCAATCGTGCGCTCATGCGGGCGCTTCACCCAATATTCGCAGACACGCACGGCATCGCGATTGGCCCAGAACAGGCCGCTCTCGGCGTTGAGATCGGCCGGTGCCGCGAAATCCGCCATGGCCGCGCCGGGGAATCGCTTCTGGAATTCCTTGCGTCCGATCATCTCGGAGACGAGGCAATATTCCGCGTCCGAGCGGTCCGGCTCGACCGCGCCCGGCGCCCAGAACACGGAAAGCGGATGCTGGGATGCGCTTGATGAGGATTTCCTGATCGAAGCCGTTATCGTCCGCGTAATCGGTGACGATGCGGAAATGGCCGATGCCGCAGGCGACCGCGTAATAGACGGCCGTCGCGAACACATGCGTGGCGTTCGAGCGGTATTGGATCTGCCGGAACAGCCCCGAATAAATCTCGGCCAGTTCCTGCGTCGCCTCGCCGCCCGCCGGAATCGCCTTGATGGCAGGCGGGTTCTGCCGCACGCCGTTCGCTACCTGGTTCACGAATTGCGGCAGCCGGTTGATGGTGAGGCAGGGGCGGTTCTGCGCCTCGCGCTGCAGGCGGATCTCGTTCGGCCACTGGTCGCCCGCGAGGAATTTCAGATCGGTGAACGCATCCTCGCGGTTCTCGCGATCCTGCACCCAGGCGGCCTCGAGGCGCTCTTGCGCCTCGGCAACAATGTCGATTTTGGGCAAGGGAACCTCGTTTTGGCGCCTTCGGCGCTTACGGTCGATAAAGCTGTGGACGGTAACGTTGGTCAGGCCTATGCTTCGGCATATGCCAAAAGGAGGCATGCATGGGAATGGAACGGCACGTCAAGCTCTTCAGAAACGGAAGAAATCAAGCCGTCCGCATTCCGCGCGAATTCGAGCTTCCCGGCGAGGATGCGATCATGCGGAAGGAAGGCGACAAACTGATTATTGAGACGGTGCCGCCCAAAAAGTCCTTGCTGCAACTCCTGGACGAATGGGAGCCGATAGAAGAGGAATTTCCGGAGATCGAAGACCTGCCCCCCGAACCGGTCGATTTCTAAATGCGGTTTCTGCTGGATACCAACATCATCACCGACCTCATCCGGAATCCGAAGGGCCGTGTCGCTAAGCGGGTCCGGCAAGTCGGCAGAGAGGTCGTGTTCACGAGTGTTATTGTGGCGGCCGAATTGCGTTACGGGCTCTCGAAGAGGCCGTCGTTGCGGCTAGAGACCCGCCTCAATGAAGCTCTTCAAGCTCTTCATGTGGAGCGCTTCGAGACACCCGCGGATACGACTTACGGAACGGTCAGGGCGAGCCTTGAGAAACAGGGACTCCCCATTGGAGCAAGCGATCTTTTCATAGCTGCACACGCGCTGACACTTGGCGCCACACTTGTGACGGCGAACGAACGCGAGTTCTCGCGCATTCGCGGATTGGCTTGCGAGAATTGGCTTCGCTGAGCCAGCCTCGATCCTCCTCTCAGGGGCTTCAACAGGCTCTTGCGCCTCCGCAATGATGTCTGTTTTAGGCAAGGGAACCTCTTTCGCGCTTTTGCCGCAGCGCTTAAGATCATGTTCGCTTCTCCGGCTTCTCGAAATCAAGAACGCAAAATGCTTCCGGTAACTGAAACACCCAGATTTTTCCGGGTCCAATTCCAGCGCTTTAAGGCGTTTAAGTCGTTTAGCATTGACCTCAAACACTTCAACATCCTCGTAGGCCCGAACAACTCGGGAAAATCTACGATTCTAGCGGCATTTAGAATTCTCGCCGCTGCGATGCGGAAGGCAAATGCGCGTAAACCGACGTTTGTGAGCGGCCCAGGAGGAAGAACACTTGGTTACGAGGTGGATCTCTCCGCAATATCAGTCGCTGAGGAAAACATTTTTTTCGATTACGACGACAGCGTAAGCGCGGAGGTTTCATTCTTACTTTCTAATCAGAATACACTAACTCTATATTTCCCAGAGCGTGGAACATGCTTCTTAATCCCGGATGCTCAGGGCAAGGCGATCCCTGGTCCAGCTACCTTTAAAAAATTCTTCAATTGTCAGATTGGCTTCGTTCCCATCCTCGGTCCAGTGGAGCATAATGAGCCACTCTACGAAAAGGAGGCGGCCAGACTTGCCCTATTTAATTACCGGGCCGCCCGGAATTTTCGCAACATTTGGTATCATTACCAGGAACAGTTCGAAGAATTTCGCGCCATATTGCAACAAACGTGGCCGGGAATGGATATTGAACCGCCAGAAATTGACATCTCTCACGGGACACCCAGACTTCACATGTTTTGTCCTGAGAAGCGGATACCGCGGGAGCTTTTCTGGTCGGGATTCGGATTCCAGGTCTGGTGCCAAATGCTTACCCATCTGATTCAATCGCGAGAAGTATCATTATTTCTCATAGATGAACCGGACATATATTTACATTCGGATCTCCAGCGACAGCTGCTAAGCTTGCTCCGCAACCTGGGGCCAGACATTCTTATTGCAACGCACTCGACCGAAATTATTAGAGAAGCTGAAATCGATGAGATCGTTGTCGTAAACAAGACCCGGCGCTCTGCCCGTCGCCTGAAAGAGCCTTCTCAACTGGGTGAGGTGTTCCACGCACTTGGTTCGAATACCAATCCCATCTTGACACAGCTTGCCAAGACCAGAAAGGCTGTTTTCGTGGAAGGGGAGGATTTCCAAATCCTCAGCAAATTCGCAAGGAAGTACGATGCAATAGGGGTCGCAAACTGACGCGATTTCGCCGTCATTCCAGTGAAGGGCTTTAATCCTGAAAGGATCCGGAGTTTGAAGATTGGTATGGAAACTGCGCTAGGAACCAAGATCTCAGTAGCAGCCATATTGGATCGGGATTATCGGTCTGAGGGCGAGTGCGCTAAAATCTGCGAAGAATGTGAAGTCTTTTGTGACTTTGTGGTCATTCATAGGCGCAAGGAGATCGAGAACTTCGTCTTGATCCCTTCAGCGGTGGATCGTGCGCTGACGCTAAAAGTTGTCGACCAGGCTCGTAGATCAGGTGTTTCGCGCACCTATAATTCCAACGTAACTGAGGTTTTGTCAGGTTATGCTGAATCAAAGAAGAGCTATGTAACCTCTCAATTTCTTAAAGGTTGGCGTCAGTTTGAGCGAGTTAACTCTCCAGCACTGGATGAAGCGCAGGTTACAGAGCGCGCACTCAATTCATTCAATCAGCTATGGGATAAGCCGAAGACACGCCTTGGGTTGATACCAGGAAAGGAAGCACTAAGCACTATTAATCGTTACTCGCAGGAAACTTATGGCGTAAGCGTTACGCCAACAGCGATTATAGACGCGATGAAGCTTGATGAAATTCCTTCAGAGATGCAGGAGTTAATTGACAAGTTAGCGGCATTTTCCTCTGAAAAGGCCTTCTCGGCATAGACGCTATCAAAGCAGCCAGCCGCCCGTCTTCGAGCCGCCGCCGCCGCGATCATCGCCCCAGTTCACATCCGCCTGTGGCTTCACCATGCGCGGAAACAGATCCGACATCGCCCACACCAGCGCATCCACTCGATCCGCCGCAATCCCAAACTCGACCCCGAACGGCGTGAACAGCACCATCTGGTCCTCGAGCGGGGCGAACCCGCCGGCATGGCTCACCCGGCCCTGCTCGTATAGCGCGGCAATTGGCTCCGCGCGCACGGCCTTGCCGCGGCTCGCGCGCACCTGTCTCAGCGGCAGGCCTGGCCTCTCGGCGCGCAGCACTGTCTCCACCATCGCGCCGCCCTGATTGATCTCCACCACAATGGCGTCCGCGGCATGATAGTCGAAGGCCGCGGCCACCTTTCGCGCCCAGCCCGCGGGCGACAGCCGGCAGGAAAGATCGTCGAGCACATAGCCGCGCCCGTCCTCGCCGAGGCCCGCCACCACGATGCCGGTCTCGGAAGTCCCATCGCCGTCGGCGGAGGCCTTCGCGGCAGGGTCTACGCCGATCACGATGCGCTGCATTTGCGGAAGCACGGCGGACGCCACGCGCCCTTTTTCGAGCATGGCCCGCGTCCAAAGCGCGCCCGGAATGTCGGTCAGAACCTCGGCCAACAGTTCCTGCCGGCCGAGCCGCGTGCCTTCATAGCGCTTCACGATGCTCTTGAAGAAACTCGCGGCCAGATTGGCGCGATTGTCGTATGTGCTGCCGCGCGTCACGACGATGCCTTGGCCCTCCCGGGCGAGAAAGTCGCGGATGAGCGGGATCGGGCGCGGCGTCGTCGTAATGACCTGCCGGGGCTTATCCCCGAGGCGCAAGCCGAATTGCAGCATGTCCCAGGTTTCCTGCGCATAGCGCCATTTGGCGAGCTCGTCGCACCAGGCAGCGTCATGCTGCGGCCCGCGCAATTGATCGGGCTCAGTTGCGTTGTAGAGCGTCGCCACCGCGCCGTTCGGCCAGGTGAGCCGCCGCTTCGATTGCTCGAATTTCGGCCGGAAGTCCGCCGGATGAATGGCGAGAAGGCCGCTCGGGCCTTCCACGATCACGTCGCGCGCATCGGCCGCCGTCTCAGCCACGAGCGCGATCCGCCCGTAAGCGCCGCCGTCCAGCGGAGTGGATCCGCAAACGCATTCGCGCACCCACTCCGCTCCGCACCTCGTCTTGCCGGAGCCGCGGCCGGCCAAAATCAACCAGATATGCCAATCGCCTTCCAGCGCGCGCTGCTCGGGCCGCGCCCAGAAGCACCAGTCATGGCTCAGGAGTTGCAGTTCGGCCGGCGTCAGGCTCGAGAGAAACTTCGTCCTTTGCGCCCGCGTCAGCGATGCGAGAAAGCTTGCGTTCCATTTCGGTGCGGAGCCTATCGGCATTTCTGGACTCCTTTTTCTTCCCCTTGAGGGGCTTTCCGGAAGGGTCCGAAAAATGTTCGCCGAAGCGGTTGCGCATTTGCAGGGCCCAGCTCGCGGCGTTCCAGCTTTTTTCGAGACACTCGCGGCCTTTTCTCAGCCACCAGGCGAATTCGAGGTCTTTTGCGCGGTCCATGGCTTCCCGGAAATCGGGATGCGCCTTGATCCAGGCGTTAAGTGTCATGCGGCTAACGGAAAGCGCCGCAGCGATTTCGGCTTTGCCGTAGCCCTTTGCCGCAAGTTCAAGCACGCGCTCGCAATATGCGGCAGCGTAGCGGGACCGGCGCCCTCGCCGGCCCGCAGGCAAGATTTCGAGTTCGGCGCTCATGGCACCTCGCAAGTTATCTTAAGATTTGATTAAGGGGTATCGCAGGCTTTGCTGAGGGTTTAGAGATCATCAAGCCGTAGGCTTGCGTCATTTGCATGCATTTCTGCGACTGTAGTAATTTATAGGGTAAGTCACCGTCGCGGATCAAGAGCTATATCTGTACCGTTTTCAGTTCTATCTTGTTTGGCTAAATTTGTATTAAAGCAAATCAAAGCGAACCAATTCAAAAATGATATCCGTAGCGGATACCGATATCTTCCATTCCGCCATTGTATTTTGCCAGACCCGCATTGCTGATGTGGTCAACCATCAGGGATATGCTGTTTACCGGATCGAGCCTCAAACCCGCCGATAAAGCTTCGCGGAAAAGAACCGGCGAACCCAGAGCCTTGCGTTGATGATCCGACTTGTTGAGATTGCCGTCATGATAGTCAGGGCCGAAGCTGAAATCACCAAAGAGAAGGTTTGTTACGTCGTAGGTCCAAGTCAAACCTCCATAGACCTGATTCGTTTCGTCTTTTGTATTTAACTTGATTCCTAGGTCCCGGCGCGGGGACCACGCAGCCGTCAAAAAGTCCGGAGAAACGAAAAGTATTTCCGCGTTGGCGTCCGCTCCACCCTCCTTCCGGTTTGAGAAGATGCCGGCATCGTGGTCAAGCAAACCCGCGCGCGCTTCAGACACAACGTCTTCCGCCCACGCCGTGCAGCAGAGCATCATGTAACCCGAGGCAATGGCCAGCAATTTCGGTAATGTCTTGAGCGCCAACGCCTGATTTCGGACCATGCGAACGTAAGCCCTGGGCTTGAAAGGGTTTTCCAATACTCCTCTTTGAACTGAGAATCACGCTGACGCGGTGCAACATGCCTTTTGAAGTTGGCGCATGGCTTGCCAGCTGTGGCCTTTGCGGAATAGAAACGAGTGCGCCGCCGCCGCGCGGCGGGTCTTATCGAAGGCCAACCTGGCCTCTTACAAGGTGATTACCAGCTTCTGATAAAAGCCGCCGAAGAACGATTCCTTGCGCAACCCGGCCGCGGCGCCGGGTGGAAGCCATTTGGCGATCTCGTCGCGCCAAAGATCAAGAGCGAAGGGTTCGAGCGCAGCCAAGAGCGGCCGCCAAAGATAGCGCAGAGGGTGCCAGGCGCGGGGCCGGGCATAGTCTACGATGACGATCTTGCCGCCGGGCCTCACAACGCGAACCAGCTCGCTCAACGTCTTTTCGCGATAGGACGCCGGCTGTTCGTGCAAGAGGAAAAATACGAGTGCGCGATCGTAACTTGCTGGCTGCGCCTTCAAATTCGTAGAATCCATGCACACTAACCGCGCTGCCGAGTGTTACGGCAGCTTTTGCGCAAGGTTTCTCAATTGGATCGGAAGTACGTCAGCAACGTCGAGAATCCCGTCGCCTTCGGAAACCCGCTGCAAAAGCCGGCAGGTCAAATCGCCATACACGCAAGCCACTTGCAGGGTGCGCCCCGGCAGCGGCTTCTCCAATTCTGCCAACACAAACTCGCGCAACCGGGAATAATTTCCCCAAAGAATGAGATTGACGAGCCATTGGCGTTCGAAAAACCTTACGGCATTGGGGTGAATGTATGCCCACCAATAATGGGCATTAAGGTAATGCGGCACCGGAACTTCATTAAATCGTGCGTTTTCGTCAGCGGTACTGGCGAAGAGGCCAGGCTTCGCGGCCAGGACGCTGCTCGAACTTGCGCTTGCCGACATTTGCACCCCTCGCGTCCCGCTTACCATCGGAAGCTTCAAGCAGAGCGCCAGCTTGTCTCCGGCGGCATTGACACAGCTCAAGCCGGCAATGTTTGCCTGCATTTGCCGTTGACGCTGGGTTGCTTGTAAGCTTAAGGGGATTTGCCGCCGGGGAACGCGATGCCGCTTAACGAAAAGGATATGTGGTTCGCCGTCATGCTTGGCGCACAGCCTTGGCTAGTTTATGCCGGCTGTTTTTTGGCTGGCTACATCATAGGCTCGATCCCCTTCGGCTACATTCTTACGCGGCTTGCCGGGGCGGGCGACATACGAAAAGTCGGTTCAGGCAATATCGGCGCGACCAATGTCTTGCGCACGGGGCGGAAGGGATTGGCAGCGCTGACCCTGCTGCTCGATGCAGCGAAGGGACTTATACCTGTCTTGCTGTGCAGGCAGTTTCTTGGATTGGAATTCGCCTTGGCCGGGGCAGCGGGTGCATTCCTCGGCCACCTCTTTCCGGTTTGGCTTCGGTTTCGCGGAGGAAAGGGGGTGGCGACCTACCTTGGAATTGTCTTTGCGCTCTATTGGCCCGCGGGCACCCTTTTTTGCGTAGTGTGGCTCGTCACTGCGGCAGTGACCCGTTATTCGTCCTTGTCGGCTCTTGTGGCGGCAGTGGTGGTACCGGTCTTTGTTTTTATTCAGTCTTCGACCGGCGTCTTCATTTTGATCGCGGCTCTCTCCGCGCTTCTGATCGCACGTCATCATCGGAACATCCGCAATCTGCTAGCCGGTGAAGAAAGCAAAATACAGTTCCGAAGTGCGCCGGAATAGGCCGCCGGCCCCAGCCGCGACGAGCGTCAGCTTTGCCTTATTGACCTTCGTCCCCATTCTCTATAGCGCTAAGCTACAACCCTAGCATCTGCCCCAGGCTTCCCCCACGCGGATGAGCATGAAAGAAATGCCGGCCAAAGCGCGCATCGCGCAAGCGCCTACCCCTGAAGCATCCAGCGTCCTTAGCGAGCGTGAGAAGCGGGCATGGCTTCGACTGATCCGGACGCCCCAGATCGGAGGGGTATCCTTTTGGGAGCTGTTGGCGCATTTCGGCTCCGCGGAAGCCGCTCTCGAAGCCCTGCCGGAATTTGCGGTTCGGGGCGGCTTCTCTCCGCGGAGCATTCCTTCCATGAACTCCATCAACGAGGAGCTTGAGCAAGCCGCCGCCACACACATGACGCTCGTCGCCGCCGGTGAGCACGGCTATCCGCCGCTCTTGGCACGGGCCGAGGTTCCACCGCCCCTTCTTTACATCAAGGGGCAGGCAAACCGCGTCTGGGACCGCCCTCCCCTTGCTGTGGTTGGTTCCCGGCAGGCGTCGGCTGCCGGGTTGAAGTTCGCTGCCGAAATCAGTGCGGCCCTTGGTTCGCGCGGCTTTGATTTCGGGTCTGGCGCGCGGAGTGGACGCCGCTGCTCACCGCGCGGCCCTTCCCTTTGCAACTTGCGCCGTTCTTCCGGGTGGACTGGATGCGATCTATCCGCGAGAACACACAACCCTCGCGGAGGAGATCGCGAAAAACGGTCTCTTGATCAGCGAATGCGCTCCAGGTTTTGCCGCCCGCGCCCAGGATTTTCCTCGAAGAAATCGGCTGATTTCCGGGAGCTGCCTGGGTGTCGTGATCGTCGAAGCAACGGAGCGCTCGGGATCGCTAATAACCGCAAGGCTTGCTGCCGAGCAAAACCGGGAGGTGTTCGCTGTGCCGGGTCATCCTTACGAACCGAGGGCGGCGGGCACGAACCGGCTTTTGAGGGAGGGCGCTATCCTCACGACGGGACCGGATGATATCGAGCAAGCCCTGCAGCCAATACTCGCCACATGGAAAGCATCCATTGGCGATAGGGATTATGACCTTGACGCCCCGGATGGTCCGGCGAAAACCGCCCCGCCCAGCTCACCGGCTAAAGAGCTGCCTAAGAATTTGGACATGATGAGTGAAGCAGCAAAGGAAGTCCTGCCTTTGCTGAGCTTCTCCCCGATCGATGTGGATGATCTTTGCCGCTTAAGCGGCCTGGAAGCGCGGCACGTACATGCTGCGCTTCTAGCGCTGGATTTGGCCGGCCGTATCGAACGCCGAGGCCTTCGCCAAGTGGCGCTTCGACCGTGAATTCATAATCGAAATATCAGCAAGCGCGATAGTTAAACCTTGCCTCTTCCTCTGCGACCGATAACAAATCCGCAAGTAGCCTCAGTTGAGCCTTGGCTGCGATCACCCTCACAGAGGATAGGAGTGCGGCTATATATTCCGCTGCTTCTTCGGGCCGCATTTCGGCAATGTAATTGTCAACGTCCTCCGTCTGCTCCGGAGTGCCGGGCGGGCGGCTATGTGCCAAATAAAGCCGGCTACGGCTTGCATTCATTTTGTGGAACCCCGCTTCGCTAATCATAGCCCATTATTGATTGTGGATCACACGGATATGCGATCATAGGTTGTAATATCGAAGCTTTAACTTTTGCGCAAGACAGAGTTTCAAATTTTTAGATATTTTTTCTTCAACCGCCTCCCGCCCGGCATGCAGGCTAAGCATCACGGCGAAGCGGCCCGAATTTCAACCTTGATCTCAACCTTGGGAGCGGCATAATGCGGCCCTAAATCAGTGAAAGGCTGGCAAGTCTACACACCCTGAGACTTAGGCTTCCCGCGGTCAGGAGCTTCCTTGCAATATGCTGAATTGGCCAAAGCGAGCGACCTCAGCCGCAACCATCATCTTCGATCTTGATGGGACAATTGCCGACACAGCCGGGGATTTAATCAGAGCCGCCAATGCTGCGTTGATTTCTGAAGGCTTTCCGGCCGCCCCGGCTGATGCGATCAAGAAGGGGGTGGGCTATGGCAGCAAGGCCATGCTTCAGTCCGCTCTATCGGCGCTGGGCCGCGAAGCCGGCGCAACGCAATTACAGCGCCTTGCGGGAAGGCTTTTGGCTCATTACGAGGCGAATATCGCTGTCGAGACTCGCCTTTATCCAGGCTTCGAAGAAGTTGCAATTAGCCTGCGCAATTCCGGTGCCAAGCTTCTTCTTTGTACGAACAAATGGGAAAAACTGACATGGAGGCTTCTCTCGGCGCTCGGCATCGCCACACTTTTTGACGCTGTGGCCGGCAGAGATACCTTTCCCTTTCACAAACCCGATCCACGCCACATCACCGAACTCGTTAGAATTGCCGGCGGGAACCTCACCACATCCCTAATGGTAGGGGATAGCGAGGCTGACGTTGAAGCTGCTAGGGGCGCGGGAATACCTGTCATCGTGACGGCATTCGGCTACGCGGCAAACCCCGCGAGTACCCTAGGTGCAGACGGCATCATGACTCACTTCGGTGGATTACCCGCGATGATCCAGGCTTGGCTCCCGAAGTCAGTGCTAACGCTGGAAAACGAGGCGTGACGCCGCGCGGGCGCAATGCCGCCATGAAATTCAGGCCAGCCACCCTTTTAGCCGCTGTGCTGCTTCCCGCATGTGGTCGAAGGTTCCAGCATAGCTGAAGCGGATAAAGCGGTTGCCTTCAGCCTTGTCGAAGTCGATTCCCGGCGTGGCCGCAACGCCAATCTCCTTCAACATTTTCCAGACAAAGCTTTCGCTGTCATTTGTGATGTCAGAGATGTCGGCGTAAAGATAAAATGCGCCGTCAGCCGGAGCGAGTTTCTTAAATCCGGCCTTGGGCAATTCCTCTAAAAGCATAGCGCGATTGCGGGCATACACCTCCTTGTAGGCCTCCAGTTCGTCCGTAGCTTCGAAAGCCGCCAGGGCGCCCGCCTGTGAGACGGTTGGCGGCGATATGTAAAGATTTTGCGCGAGCCTCTCGAAAACCCGGACCAGCCTTTCAGGGACTATCATCCAGCCTATACGCCAGCCAGTCATGGAGAAATACTTCGAGAAGCTATTGATAGCGATCACCTCATCGGACATCGAAATCGCAGTTGCCGCCGGAGCCGCATAAGTGAGGCCGTGATAGATTTCGTCGGAAATGAACCAGCTTCCATTCCCATTCGCGAGGCCGGCAAGCTCCGCAAGTTTGGCCGCCGGCAACATTGCCCCTGTGGGATTAGCAGGGCTTGCGAGCAAGATGCCGCGCGCGCCGCGTTCTTGAAAGGCAGCGCGGACGTCTTGAGGGAGGGGCAGAAAAGCGCTTTCGGCGCGCGCTGGCAAATCAATAGGATGGAGGCCCACGAGGCGTGCAATCTGGCGATAGCAGGGGTAGCCGGGTTGCGGCAGTGCTATCCCGTCGCCGGGTTCCAGCAAGGCCAGAAAGGCTAATAGGAAACCCGCGGAAGAGCCGGTGGTTACGACAACGCGCGACGGAGATACTTCCAGGCCGTAGAAGCTGCGATAATGTTGCGCAATGCGTTCGCGCAAAGCCGGCAGGCCAAGGGCATTCGTGTATCCAAGGGGGCTCTTGGAAAGCGCCAGTTTGACGGCCTCGATCACTTTTTTTGGTGCGGGCGTTCCCGGCTGGCCCACTTCCATGTGAATGATGTCTTCACCCGCTGCCTCGCGCCCGTTTGCCTCCCTCATGACTTCCATCACGGCGAACGCATCGATGGCGCTCCGCAATGAGGGGGAGAGAAGACCGCGATCGCCTGCTTTGGAATGGAACGGCTTTTCTGCCACTCAAACTCCTTTCATGTGCCTCTCTCAATGTACGCTTGAGCCGCCTGACACACAGCATTACCCTAATGTCATCCTTACGCCTGATTTGCGGCGGCATCTTTTTCGGAGACATCACCGAACGCCATGATATGAATCTTTTAAATGCGTCGCAGATGAAGGCGCGGGACAATTCATAGTTCAGATCAGCGGGCCATGATGGCAAAATCATCCTCTCACCGAAATACCTTCCTGAGGCTGCTTTCGCTTTCTACTGGGCTTGCGCTTGCAGTCAGTCAGGCAACTTGGGTAAGCGCCCAAGAAATCAGCCTGATACGCGATGCCGAGACCGAGTCACTTATTGCCGATTATACCGCACCGATATTCAAGGCTGCTCATGTCGCAAGCAATAATGTCAAGGTTCATTTGATCAACGACACAGGCTTCAATGCATTCGTGATCGATGGGCGGAATATGTTCATCAATACAGGTGCGATCATGCTGTCGGAAACGCCAAACGAGTTGATTGGCGTGATCGCGCATGAGACCGGTCATATTGTTGGAGGCCACAACGCCGCGCTTCGCCAGCAGATCGCGAAAATGCAGACAGCTGCGTTGATGTTGTCGATTCTTGGCGTAGGCGCTATGGTAGGTGGTGCGGCAACGGGAAGCCCGGATGTCGCGCAGGCTGGGCCGGCGATAATGTTCGGCGGCCAGCAAGTGCTGATGCGCTCAATACTCTCCTACCGCCGGGCACAGGAATCAACCGCCGACCGCGTAGCAGTTGAATTCCTGAATGCGTCACAGCAATCGCCGGCGGGCATGCTGAAAATCTTCCGTTATTTTGCGAACAAATCCATCGGCTCGACCCGCATCGATCCTTACGTCCAGACGCATCCGGTGCCGCGGGAACGTATTGCGCAACTGCAAGAAATCGCTCAGAAAAGCCCCTATTTCGATAAGAAGGACCCGCCGCAACTCCAGCTCCGGCACGATCTGGTGCGGGCCAAACTTGCAGCTTATACCTACCAAAATAATCCTCAGCGGGTTCTGCGTGAATACGCCGGTGACGGCTTGCCGGCCCGCTATGCGCGCGCCATCGTGAAATTTCATTCTGCCGGCTATCAGGCCGCCGCGCCCGCTCTGGACGAGTTGATCGCCGCGATGCCTCAAAACCCGTGGTTCTACGAACTTAAGGCCACCTTCCTGATGGAAAGCGGGAAACCAAAAGAAGCTGTGGCGCCATTTCGCAAGGCCGTTTCCCTCGTCCCGAAATCGGGATTCATGCGAATCGAACTGGCACAAGCGATCCTGGAGAGTGGAACCGGGAGCCCAGATGAAGCTTTAAAGATGCTTCATGTGGCTTTGATAGATGAAGATCAGTCCTATCTTGGTTATTGGCTGGAATCGCAAGCCTATGGCAAGCTCAGACGTTATCCCGAAGCTGACCTGGCGGCGGCGCTGGCGAACTTTCATAAGGGAGACGTAAAAAACGCAAAAATGCTGGCGGAGCGCGCCAAGAATGGACTTCCACAAGGCACTCCGGCATGGCTCAAGGCCGACGACATTGTGAACTTCAGAATAGAAAAAACGCATGGGTAGGCGCTCAAAGCTGTGCTAACCCTTTGCCGGTAATCCGGAGAGACATATGCAAAGTAAAGTGAAAATTGGGGTCGCGGCTGCGTCCTTCGCTGCCTTTGGGCTTGTTGCCTTATGGGGCGGCGCCAGCTGGACCCGCGCAGCCACCGCTCAAAGCGACTTCAACGACCGACAGGTGAAGTCGATCGAGCAGATTGTGAAAGGCTACCTTCTGAACCATCCGGAAATCTTGCTCGAGGTTCAAGAAGCCTATGAGAAAAAGGTAGAGCAACAGCACGCCGAGGCCAATAAGTCGCAGCTTCCGAACTTCTACCGGAAGCTTGCGAGCATGAGGCCAGAGCTTTCGGGCATGAGCGTCGGCAACGGCGATGTCACTGTGGTCGAATTCTTTGACTATAATTGCGGCTACTGCCGTAAAACGCTTCCTGACCTGATCAAGCTGACGGAAACCGATAAGAACATCAAGATCCAGTTCATGGAATACCCGATCCTTGCTCCCGAGTCCTCCGAAGCCTCCAAGGTGGCGATAGCCGCCGCGAAGCAAGGGAAGTATTTCGAGTTTCACAAAGCAATGTTCGCGGCCGGACATGCTTCGAAAGAAACTGCGCTCAAGATTGCCGAACAGATCGGCCTCGATATGAACCGTGTTAAAGCGGACATGGCCGCTCCCGAAACCGCGGCGCTGATCGCGAAGGTCTCTGAAATCGGCAAGCAGATGTTTGTCGATGGAACGCCCACCTTCATCATTGGTGATGCCGTCAACCCCGGCTGGACCAAATACGACCAGCTGAAGGAGCTCGTGGAGAACGCGCGTAAGGCTGGATGCAAGGCCTGTGCTGAAGCAGCCTCTGTGAATGACGCGAAAAAGTCTTAGCGGATTTTGCAGATCGAGGGGAAAGCTGATAACAGAGCCCATAACCGCATTGCTCTGTTCCTTCAGTTTCCCCTGAAAGCCCTTCTTGAAGGGGGTCTCGCTTGAGGGAAGCTGGAATGCGAGGCAGCAGTCAATAAGCCCGTCCGGCCCTCTTAGCGTTTGCACTCATGAATCCGATATTCGTTCTCAACGGTCCAAATCTTAATCTTATCGGCGATCGCGAGCCCGATATCTATGGGACCGCGACGCTCGCGGAGATCGAGGAGAGCTTGAAAAAGCAGGCCGCCGAAGCCGGTCTCGAAATCGAATTCCGCCAGACCAATCACGAAGGCGTCCTTGTTGATTGGATACAAGAAGCGCGGGGTGCGGCGAGCGCTCTGATCCTGAATGCCGGCGCCTACACTCATACATCCGTGGCCATCTTGGATGCCCTTCGCGCACTCTCCATCCCGGTTGTTGAGGTACACCTTAGCAACATCTTCAGACGCGAGCGCTTCCGGCATCACTCCTATGTTTCGCCTGGAGCCACCGGGATCATCTGCGGGTTCGGCCCGGAAAGCTATCGCCTTGCTCTCTCCGCACTTATCGGCATTTTGACGACACCCGCACCTGCAAACCGGGGGATTCATGGCTGAAAAGCCCCAGAAAAAGCTATCAAATGAAGAGCTGATCCGAAGCCTGGCCAATCTGCTGAACGAAACAGGGCTCACGGAAATCGAGATCGAGGAAAATAATGTGCGGGTGCGCGTCGTGCGCTCGATCGCGATGCCTCCGCAAGCTGTCGCGCTTGCTCATGCGCCCGCGCCCGCAGCGGCCATTGCCACATCCACCGGCACTTTGGCCGTTACTTCGAGCCTCGAAAACCATCCCGGCGTCGTGATCTCGCCGATGGTCGGAACGGCATACCGCGCACCGGAACCGGGAGCGCCCACCTTCGTCGAAGTGGGGTCCGTGGTTAGAGAAGGGCAAACGCTGCTGATTATAGAGGCCATGAAGACCATGAATCAGATTGCCGCGCCTAGAGGAGGCACGGTCAAGCGCATTCTCGTCGAAAATGGCCAGCCTGTTGAATATGGCGAGCCGCTTATGATCATCGAATAGGCGCGGAGCGATGTTCGACAAAATTCTGATCGCAAATCGCGGTGAAATCGCACTTCGGATCGAGCGTGCCTGCAAGGAGCTTGGGATTTCAACCGTAGCAGTGCATTCAACGGCCGACGCCGATGCGATGCATGTTAGGCTCGCCGATGAGAGCGTGTGCATCGGGCCGCCGGCCGCGAGCGAAAGCTATCTGAACATCCCAAGGTTGCTCGCCGCGTGCGAAATAACGGGTGCCGATGCCGTCCACCCTGGCTACGGCTTCCTTTCGGAAAATGCCCGCTTTGCTGAGATATTGGAAGAGCACGGCATCACCTTCATTGGGCCGACCCCCGAGCATATCCGCATCATGGGGGATAAGATAGAGGCCAAGGTTACCGCGAAGAAGTTGGGAATACCGGTTGTCCCAGGTTCAGCAGGAGCAGTAACCAGCAACAGCGAGGCAGCCCAGATCGCCCGTAAAATCGGATTTCCTGTTCTCGTCAAGGCGGCAGCGGGCGGTGGCGGCAGAGGCATGAAGGTCGCCCGCACGGAAGAGGATCTTCCCATGGCGCTTTCGACGGCGAGGGCAGAGTCGAAAGCGGCCTTTGGAGACGATGCGCTTTACCTAGAAAAGTACCTTATGCGTCCCCGTCATATTGAAATTCAAGTAATCGGCGACGGTCAAGGCAACGCTGTTCATCTTGGTGAGCGCGACTGCTCGATACAGCGGCGCCACCAGAAACTGATGGAAGAGACCCCTTCTCCGGCTCTTAACGAGGCGCAGCGCCGGGAAATAGGCGATACGGTCGCGAAGGCGATGACGAAGCTGAACTACCGAAATGCCGGCACAGTCGAATTTCTTTATGAAGACGGTGAGTTCTACTTCATCGAGATGAATACAAGGCTTCAGGTCGAGCATCCCGTTACCGAAATGGTGACGGGGATAGACCTAGTGATCGAGCAGATCAGGATCGCGGCTGGTGCTGCCTTGAGCTTTTCTCAGGACGAAGTTCGTTTCGAGGGCCACGCCATCGAATGCCGCATCAACGCGGAGAATCCAACGACTTTCCGGCCCTCTCCAGGTAAAATCTCCTACTTCCACCCGCCCGGCGGTCTTGGTGTGCGCGTCGATTCGGGCGTATATGCCGGATACACGATCCCAGCCTACTACGACAGCCTCATCGGCAAGCTCATCGTGCACGGCAAAAACCGCAATGAATGCCTGATGCGGCTGCGCAGGGCGCTGGGCGAATTCGTGATAGACGGGATCGAGACGACCATTCCGTTGTTTTCATCTTTGATCCAGCAACCAGACATCGTTGATGGGCTGTACGACATCCATTGGCTCGAAAAATTCCTTCAGAAGCATTAGATTGAGAGCAGAGCCACGAACCGGACCGAAAAAGAGGCAACACCGCCGGAATGGGATCTCCTTCTAGTCTAAGCATCGAAATTACGCCTCAGGTTCTTCTCAAAGCCTATGCCTGCGGCATCTTTCCCATGGCGGAGAGTGCCGAAGATCCAACCCTTTATTGGATAGAGCCAGAGCGGCGCGGAATACTTGCGCTGGATAATTTGCATGTGCCGCGCAGGCTCGCCCGGATCATAAAGCAGGACAAGTTTGAGGTCCGTGTCGATAGCGACTATGAGGGCGTGATCGCGGGCTGCGCCTCCTCGCGCGCTGGGCGCCGCACCACCTGGATCAACAGGCGCATCCGCGAGCTCTACGCTGACCTATTCGAGATGGGTTACTGCCACACCGTCGAAACCTGGATGGACGGCAAGCTCGTGGGAGGCCTTTACGGCGTCGCCTTGGGGCGCGCCTTCTTTGGCGAAAGCATGTTCTCCTATGAGACCGGGGCGAGCAAGGTCGCCCTTGTGTATCTTGTAGCCCGTCTGCGCTATGGCAGCTTCTACCTCCTTGATACACAGTTCGTGACCGATCATTTGCGGCAATTTGGCGCCCAGGAAATCAGCCGCGCGGCTTTCCACCGCCGGCTGGAGCAAGCCCTTCAGGGCCGTGGCGAATTCAAGCGCCTTCCTCCGGGCGTTTCAGGGATGGGCATCTTGCAGCTCGTCAACCACACGTCGAAGGTAGGGTGTTCCACGGCGTGAAGGCCCGGGCTTTCGGCAAAGGTCCAGCCCGTAAAAATGCGCCGCGATCGGCCATCAAGCATAATCTCATCGACTTCGATAAAGGCGGCAGTCTCGGGAGCCTCTGTTGGCGGGTTGGTGTAACAGGCTCTTGCAGTGACTTGCAGCGCCCCGAATGTTGCTGATTGCCCGATCCTGACCTCCAGCGGCGAAACCCGGCCGGTGACCTTATCCAGCGCGGCGAAGGCCGCGACCGCATTTGCTATTCTGTTGGCGTGCGCTGGCAGCGCCCCAAAGAGGAATGGTGCAAGCACAAATATCGAAAATGCGGATCTGCGGAGCATATTGATGCGATTCTAGGTGGAGCTTAAGAACGTCTAGAACATCCGGCCCATTTTCGCCAGAGCCGTCCGCATCACAGTCTCTTTTCAAGTCGTTGGAATGATGACACACCCACAGCTAGGCCGGAGGCGGCAGCCGTGCTGCCACTTTCAGACGCACATAGTCCGCGGTCCAGATTCCGGCGCTGTCGCAAAGGCTTGGGCGAAGGAGATCAATTGCGTGCCGAAGTGCCACCTGTCTCGTCTCCGGACCGAATTGCTCGAAAAAGGGCTTGCGGAAGGTCATGAGCCAGCCTTCGATCCCGGTCGGAAGCGGCGTCGGCCGGGGTTTGAGCTCGATGCGCTCGCAAACAAAGCCAGCCCGCTCTAGCAGGCTTCTGTATTCGAATGGCGCCGGAAAAAACCAGGGGTGCGCTAGAGATGCTTCCCCACCGAAAGCTACTGCGGCAGAGCGAAGAGCGGTGATGATCGCGGCCACGTTTCCGTGCCCTCCGAATTCCGCGACGAACCTGCCGCCGGGCTTCAGCGCAGCCTTGATCCCAGCCAGCACGCTCTCGGGCGAAGTCATCCAGTGCAGGGCGGCGTTCGAAAAGACGGCGTCGAACTCGGACCTGAATGAGAGATCTTGTCCGTCCATGTAACGCACATCGAGACCTCGACTGCGGGCAGCCTCGAGAAACTCGGGACTGGTGTCCACGCCCATAACGGACGCCCCGGCTTCCGAGATTTTCTGCGTAAGTGCGCCGTCACCGCAGCCAAGGTCAAGAATTCGCTCCCCTGGCTTCGGGTCGAGCCAGCCTAGAACCTCCTCTCCAAGGTCTGACACGAAGCGCGCGTTTTCATCATAGCTCGCGCTGTTCCACGTCTGCTGCAGCCCTACCGCCATCGGCTATTCGGCGTTCCAAGGCTGGTAATCGCCGTCTGTTTTCGGCCGGCGCATCTCACCCACCAGGCTGCCGGGCGGGCGATAGGCAAGCGATGTGCCGGTCCGATTTTCAATATGAGGCTTCTGCCAGGGCCTCGGATGGTAGGTCTCATCCGTAGGAGGAGTGTCGACGATATAGTGAAGCCAGCCGAACCAGTCCGGCGGAACCTTGCTCGCCTCGGCATAGCCCTTGTAAATCACCCAGCGGCGCGGCCGGCCAGCCGTGCCCTTCCCGCCCGCATCCTGATAATAGCGATTGCCCTGATCGTCTTCGCCAACAAACACACCGCGCGCATTCGTATAGAGCCGCGTGGACAACGTTGCCCCGTTCCACCAGGTAAAAAGATCGCTGATCAAGCCCATAATCGCCCCAATGTTTGCAATGTTCTTAAAAGATAGGGTAGCGGCTGTCCACTTGCTCGTGATGCGCTGAGCAAGTCCCGCGCAATTTGCAATAGGCGCAGCCCTATCCAGGACAAGCCTTAACTGTGCGGCCGCGGCGAGGTAAACAACACGTTACCCCGCTTGAAGAACTTCGGCGCAACGGCGACTGTTTCTAATTAGTCAGGACTTGACCCCCAAACAAATTCGCGGCCAATGCCTCAAAATAGCGAAGAGAGATCCCCGTGTCGATGTCATGCGAGGCCTGGCGCTGCTGATGATTTTCATCGACCATATTCCAAATAACTTTCTCATCAATGTTACGATGCATAATTTCGGCTTCTCCGATGCCGCAGAGGTTTTCGTTCTGCTCGCCGGCTTCTCGTCGGTGATGGCCTATGGCAGGGTTTTCGAACGCGACGGCACACGAAGCGGGCTCCGGCGCATCTTGCTTCGCTTAGGCCGGCTCTATCTGTTCCAGATCGGCCTTCTGCTCATCACGCTGGTGGTCGTTCTAGCCTGGACGACATATTACAATCTTCAGCCAACGATCGTTGCCCCAATCTTGAATAAGCCAGTCACGGGCCTGGCTCATGCTTTGGCCCTGCATGCCGTGCCGAGCTATCTAGACATACTTCCCCTTTATATTTTGCTCTTCGCTGCCTTTCCGCTCGTCTATTTAGGGCTGCGAAAACACTACTGGTTCACGCTCGCGATTTCGGCCGCCCTCTGGCTTGCTGTGAACCTGAATCCCAATATCAACCTGCCGAATTGGATTGGTGGCGGGGCTTGGTTCTTCGATCCCTTCGCGTGGCAGCTCCTTTTTACAATCGGGGCGGTGCTCGCGATGGTGACCAGTGCCCATGGCGGAGGCCTTCCGCGCGCCACCTGGCTTACTTGGGTGTCAGCCGTCTATCTCATCTTTGCATTCTTCCAGTCCGTGCCCTGGTCAGACTGGCGACTGCCCGACTTGCAACTCTTCGACATGACGCCGCCGGACAAGACCACTCTCAATATTCTGCGGCTTCTCGATATGCTGGCCTTGGCCTATCTTGTTATAAGTTCCAGCAAATTGCGCGAGTTTGCCCATTATCGATTTTGGAGGCCGATTGAGGCCTGCGGGCGCCACTCGCTCGAAGTGTTCTCGGCCGGTTGCGTATTCGCTTTACTTGGCCGCCTCGTATTTCGAACCTATGGCGCAGGTCTCGAAACTCAGATCGCCGTTAACGTGGTTGGGCTTTTCGGGATGTGCCTTCTCGGCGTCTATCTTGAGCGGAGGCGGCAGGCGCAGCCGAGAAGTGTTCCCGCGTCCAAAGAGTTAGTCAGGGAAGGCCCATCCCATCCGTGACCGGCGGGAAGGTTCCGCCCGTCATCCCGTGCGCGGTGCAGCGCGGAGAGGTGTGCTGCAGACACGGGATCCCGTTAACGCACGTGCATATTGCAAGATCCCGCGTCTGCGCAGCGTCATTGCATGCCGCAGCGCGCACGGGATGACGGAGGAATCAATTAAGCGGATCCGGTATCACTCGGCTTCCGCTTCCTTCATGCCGAGTTCCTTCGCAAGCGTCGCAATCTGTTCTTGGAGCGATTTCTTCTCCTGGCCCTTGCGGGTCATCTGCATTTGAATTGATCCGATCTCAAGGCTCAAATTGCGCCGGGAATCAGCATCATTCGCAGGCCCGTTGCGGTTATAGGCGTCGAAAATGCGTTGCTGATCTTGACGCATTGCTTCCTCAAGCTGCCGGACGCGCTCCTTGAGCTGCGAAAGCTTCACCAAGCCCAGCGTCTGCTGACGGTCTGTCTTCGACCTGATCTGCTCTTCGATCGCGCGCAGCCGTGCCTGCATGGCTTCCTGGTCAGCGGTGGAAAGAGACGTAGAACTCGTGCCTTGGGATGCAGCCGCGTGAAAATAAAAGTCGCTTGTGAGCGCGGAATGATCCCATGGGACCTGCCGCCCGCCCGTCGCTTTCAGCACGTCTTTCCGGACCTCGATCATAAGAGCGGTCAAGTTCCGGCCCTGCTCTTGAACGCGGGTCTGAAGCGAAGCGGTGAAGGGCGAATTGCGGCCGTCGCCATCGAGCGCAACATTTCCGGGCTGGGTGGAATAGGCGATGAAGGTGCCAACGCCCGTCTGCACTTCGGCAAGCCCCACTCCCAGACCAGCAGATCGCGTTCCCATCGAGCGAGCAAGATTCCGGGCAAGGGGATTATCGCGGCAAGCGTCCAGAAAGACGATATTCGTCTTTCCTTCGCGCCCCGTCTCCATCTGCTTCAGCACAAAGTCCAGCGGCACGGTCTCAAAATCGAGGTCTCGCTCGCTCCTGAGGCTAGCATCGACGGGGAGCAGATAATTGCGGCCCGCAACTTGAAGCCCATGGCCGGCATAGAACAGCGCCGCCGTATCAGCGTCTTCCAATGCCCGTGAAAACGCCCTCAGCTTTTCCTCGAAATTGCGCCGGTCAAGATCGAGGCCCAGAATAACGTCGAATCCGGTGCCGGTGAGCGCTCTCGCCATGTCCGCGGCGTCGTTTACCGGGTTCGCCAGTGCCCCCGCCTGCGTGTACGCTGAATTCCCGATGACAAGCGCGACCCGCTTTCCAGCCTCGGCCGGCAGAACGGCAAGCGCCAATAATACGAACCAAGCTGCAAAAACCCGGAAAAGCAACATCTTACCCGAACCCCCCAAGACCGAACTTCTGCATGTTCCAGAAGATTTGGACGGTTCCGTGATGGCGGGATCTATAGGCGGAACTTAAGGAACGCCAAATCCGCTCCTGCTTTAACTCGAAATTGCCCCACTCGAATTCTGAAAGCCAGTGCAGGCGCAAGCTTCACTGACCAATGTTACTTTCAAGATTCCACAAAGATTTTGGGCGCTTAAAGCTTTCGGACAAACACGAATTCCCGAAATACAAAGCGAATTTGAGCTTGACGGAGTTCGTGCAGCAACCTATTTTGCAGCTACTCTGGTGGCAGGTAGTAAGCCCGTTGGCGTGCGCGGTCACGCGTGATTGCTTAGACACTGCCGCAAAGACACCGGAAACATTACATGCGTGAGGTGAGGGGGCATGGGGCTCCAGTCATCTCATTTTTTTCATTGGGCCGGGCTCTGGATTGTCCAGCGGTCTTAGGCCCTCTTCACTTGGATGCACCGATGCCGACCATACAGCAGTTGATCCGCAAGCCGCGCGTTGCTCCGGTTAAGCGGAACAAGGTGCCGGCGATGACGGAATGCCCACAAAAACGGGGCGTCTGCACGCGCGTCTACACGACCACGCCGAAAAAGCCGAATTCGGCTCTGCGGAAGGTGGCCCGCGTCCGGCTTACCAACGGCTTTGAGGTGACAAGTTACATTCCGGGCGAAGGGCACAACCTGCAGGAACACTCCGTGGTCCTCATCCGTGGCGGCCGCGTGAAGGATCTTCCCGGCGTGCGGTACCACATCATTCGCGGCGTGCTCGACACGCAAGGCGTTGCCAAGCGCAGGCAGCGCCGGTCGAAATACGGCGCCAAGCGTCCGAAGTAGGGATCAACTATGCGTCGTTCAGCGATCCCAGCTTTGGCACTATTTATGAGCGGGCTTTTCCAGGAAGGCGCGTACTGGAACTTTGGGCACCGCTTATGACTATTGGAGCCTAAAACAGGCGCTTCTGCAGTTTGCATGGCACGTTAACGGATAGGACGAGTTGGGGCGTGTGCCCCATTGGCGATTAGGATAGGCACAGAAGATGTCACGGCGGCATAGAGCTGAAAAGCGCGAGATCATCCCCGATCCAAAATATGGTGACTTGGTGATCACGAAATTCATGAATAGCCTGATGTTCGAGGGCAAAAAGTCCGTTGCCGAAAGCATTGTTTATGGCGCGCTGTCCCGGATCGAGGAGAAGGCCAAGCGCGACGGGCTGGAGCTGTTTCACGAGGCCCTGACCAATGTGAAGCCCGCCATAGAAGTTCGCTCCAGGCGAGTTGGCGGCGCGACCTATCAGGTGCCGGTGGAAGTTCGCAACGACCGGCGTCAGGCTCTGGCAATTCGTTGGATTATAACGGCGGCGAGGGGCCGCAACGAAAACACGATGGAAGAAAGGCTATCGGGCGAGTTGCTCGATGCTGCAAACAACCGCGGAACTGCGGTCAAGAAACGCGAAGATACGCATAAGATGGCGGAGGCTAATCGCGCGTTCTCGCATTACCGATGGTAATTTAGAAATACGGCGAAGGTTCAGTCATGGCACGTCAAACACCAATTGAAGACTATCGTAATATTGGCATCATGGCCCACATCGATGCCGGTAAGACGACCACGACTGAGCGCATCCTGTATTACACCGGCAAGAGCCACAAAATCGGCGAGGTGCATGATGGCGCCGCAACGATGGACTGGATGGAGCAGGAGCAAGAGCGCGGCATCACGATAACCTCGGCCGCGACCACTGCCTTCTGGAAGGGCAAGCGCATCAACATCATCGATACGCCGGGCCACGTGGACTTCACCATTGAAGTCGAGCGCAGCCTTCGCGTGCTCGATGGCGCCGTAGCGCTGCTCGACGCCAACCAAGGCGTTGAGCCGCAGACCGAAACCGTCTGGCGCCAGGGCGACAAATACAAGGTGCCGCGCATGATCTTCGTCAACAAGATGGACAAGATCGGCGCTGATTTTTATGCCTCCGTCGATTCCGTGATCGCCCGGCTTGGAGCCAAGCCGCTTATTGTGCAGCTGCCGATTGGCGTCGAGAACACGTTCAAGGGCATTGTGGATCTCGTCCGGATGAAAGGCGTGGTCTGGGACGAGGACATGCTCGGAGCGAGCTTCCGCGACATCGAGATCCCGGCCGATCTTTTGGATAAAGCGAAGGAATACCGCGATAAGCTGATCGAGACGGCCGTTGAGGCCGACGACGCGGCCACCGAGGCTTATCTAGAGGGCAATGAGCCGGATGAGGCCGAGCTGAAGCGGCTTGTTCGCAAAGGCACAATTAACAGCCTCTTCTACCCCGTCTTTTGCGGGTCTGCCTTCAAGAACAAGGGCGTGCAGCCTCTACTCGACGGCGTCCTCGATTACCTGCCGTCTCCTGCCGATATCCCGCCGATCAAAGCGATCGACGTGAAGACCGGCGAGGAAACAGTGCGGAAGCCGTTGGACGCCGAGCCGCTGTCGATGCTTGCCTTCAAGATCATGAACGATCCGTTCGTGGGCTCGCTGACTTTCTGCCGGATCTACTCGGGTAAGGTCGAGACGGGCATGCAGCTCGTCAACACCGTGAAGGAGAAAAAAGAGCGAATCGGCCGCATGCTTTTGATGCATGCCAACAGCCGCGAAGACATCAAAGAGGCTTATGCGGGCGACATCGTCGCTATCGCTTCTTTGAAGGACGTTATAACGGGCGATACACTTTGCGATCCGAACAAACCCGTCATTCTGGAGCGGATGGAGTTCCCGAACCCCGTGATCGAGGTTGCCGTGGAGCCGAAGACCAAGGCCGACCAGGAGAAGATGGGTATGGCGCTCAACCGGCTTGCGCAGGAAGACCCGTCTTTCCGCGTGACGACCGATCCGGAGAGCGGCCAGACCATCATCAAGGGCATGGGCGAACTTCACCTTGAGATCATCGTCGACCGCATGAAGCGCGAATTCAAGGTCGAGGCGAATGTCGGCGCGCCCCAAGTCGCGTATCGCGAGACGATCACGCGTCGCGCGGAGGTGGACTATACCCACAAGAAGCAGACGGGCGGTTCCGGCCAGTTCGCGCGTGTGAAGATCGTGCTTGAGCCTCTCGATCCAGGTACAGGCTTCGAATTCGACAGCAAAGTCGTGGGCGGCTCGGTGCCGAAGGAATATATACCTGGCGTTGAGAAAGGCCTCCGGAGCGTTCTTGACAATGGTGTGCTCGCCGGCTTCCCGATCATCGACCTCAAGGTCACGCTCATTGACGGCGCGTATCACGAAGTGGATTCGAGCGCGCTCGCCTTCGAAATCGCCTCCCGCGCCGCGTTCCGCGAGGGTGCGCAAAAGGCGGCTCCGAAGCTGCTTGAACCAATCATGAAGGTCGAGGTGGTCTCGCCAGAGGATTATGTGGGCGGCGTCATCGGCGATCTTACTAGCCGCCGCGGCCAAATCCTGGGTCAGGAAATGCGCGGCAATGCCACCGTCATCAATTCAATGGTGCCGTTGGCGAACATGTTCGGCTATGTGAACACACTTCGTTCCATGAGCCAGGGCCGTGCCCAATTCACAATGCAGTTCGATCACTATGCGCAAGTGCCGCAAAACGTGGCCGAAGAGGTCCAAGCAAAATTTGCTTGATCTCAAGTTCAACTGAAGTACAGGAGCTTTTTCCAGTCTGTTTTTAGACTGGCGTAAAGAGAAAGACGGAGAGCCAAATGGCAAAGGCAAAATTCGCGCGCACGAAACCGCATCTCAATATCGGGACCATCGGTCACGTCGACCATGGTAAGACGACGCTGACGGCCGCGATAACGAAGGTGCTGGCTGAAACCGGCGGCGCGACGTTCACAGCCTATGACCAGATCGACAAGGCACCCGAAGAGAAGGCCCGCGGCATCACCATTTCCACGTCTCACGTGGAATATGAGACCGCGAACCGCCATTACGCGCACGTCGATTGCCCCGGCCATGCCGACTATGTGAAGAACATGATCACCGGTGCCGCTCAGATGGATGGCGCGATCCTTGTCGTGTCCGCGGCCGACGGTCCGATGCCGCAAACCCGCGAGCACATCCTGCTTGCCCGGCAGGTTGGCGTGCCTGCGCTTGTGGTCTATATGAACAAAGTCGACATGCTCGACGATCCCGAGCTTTTGGAGCTCGTTGAGCTCGAATTGCGCGAGCTTCTATCGAAATATGAATTCCCGGGCGACGATATTCCGATTGTGAAAGGCTCCGCGCTCTTTGCGCTCGAGGACAAGAACCCCGAGCTTGGCAAAGAGTTGGTCAAGAAGCTCATGGAGGAGGTGGATAAGTACATTCCGCTTCCGGAGCGTCCACGCGATCAGCCCTTCCTGATGCCCATCGAAGACGTGTTCTCGATCTCGGGCCGCGGTACGGTCGTCACGGGCCGCATCGAGCGCGGCGTTATCAAGGTCGGCGAAGAGGTCGAGATCGTCGGCATCAAGCCGACCGTCAAATCCGTTGTCACCGGCGTCGAGATGTTCCGCAAGCTCCTCGATCAAGGCGAGGCTGGCGACAACGTCGGTTGCCTCCTTCGCGGTATCGACCGCGAAGCGGTGGAGCGCGGCCAGGTTCTATGCAAGCCGGGCTCGGTTACGCCGCACACGAAGTTCAAGGCGGAAGCCTATATCCTCACGAAAGAGGAAGGCGGACGTCATACGCCGTTCTTCACCAATTACCGCCCGCAATTCTATTTCCGCACCACGGACGTGACGGGCGTCGTTCATCTTCCGGAAGGCACCGAAATGGTGATGCCGGGCGATAACGTGTCCATGGAAGTCGAGCTGATCGTGCCGATCGCCATGGAAGAGAAACTTCGCTTCGCGATCCGCGAGGGCGGCCGCACTGTCGGTGCCGGCGTCGTCGCAAGCATCATAAAGTAGATAGTGGATCGGAGCGGGCGTCCGTTGGGCGCCCATTCTTTTTGGGAGTGAGACATGGCAGGCCAAACGATCCGCATTCGCCTGAAGGCGTTCGATCATCGTGTGCTCGACACCTCCACGAAGGAGATTGTCAACACGGCGAAGCGCACGGGCGCGGATGTGCGGGGGCCGATTCCGCTCCCAACGCGTATCGAGCGTTACACGGTGAACCGTTCGCCGCATATCGATAAGAAAAGCCGCGAACAGTTCGAGATGCGGACGCATAAGCGGCTGATCGACATTGTGGATCCGACCCCCCAAACCGTCGATGCGTTAATGAAGCTTGATCTCGCAGCGGGTGTGGACGTCGAGATCAAGCTTTAGAATGATGACTGCCGCACTAAGCGGCTACGGATGAATTAGGAACTGAGGCAGACCGATGCGATCGGGATTGTTGGCACAGAAGGTTGGCATGACGCGGATCTTCACCGATGCGGGAGAGCACGTACCCGTGACGGTGTTGAAACTTGATCGCTGCCAAGTGGTCGCGCACCGGACGCAAGAATCGAACGGGTACACGGCGCTGCAATTAGGCGCCGGATGGCGCAAGGTGAAGAACGTGACCCGCGCCCAGCGCGGACATTTCGCAAAGGCGCAAGTGGAACCGAAGGCGAAAGTCGTCGAGTTTCGCGTTTCGCCCGAAAACCTGATCGAGGTCGGAGCCGAGTTGACCGCGGATCATTTCGTAGCTGGACAATATGTTGACGTCACCGGCACCAGCATCGGCAAGGGCTTCACGGGTGCCATGAAGCGCTGGAACTTCGGCGGCCTGCGGGCTAGCCATGGCGTATCTGTCTCGCACCGCAGCCACGGCTCTACGGGCAACCGGCAAGACCCCGGCAAGACCTTTAAGGGCAAGAAAATGGCCGGTCATTACGGTGACGAGCGGGTGACCACGCAAAATTTGGAAATTGTACGCACCGACGTGGAACGCGGGCTTATCCTCATCCGCGGCGCAGTCCCTGGCGCCAAAGGGGGCTGGGTGATGCTGCGGGATGCAGTCAAGAAGCCGCTGCCAAAAGAGGCACCGAATCCAGGCGCCTTCCGCAAGGGCGAACACAATAACGGCGCTGCTGAAGGCGCGGAAGCGGAGGCGAAATGAAGGCCGACGTAATGACCCTCGATGCTTCCCCGGCCGGCAGCATCGAACTAAACGACGAGGTTTTCGCTCTCGAACCGAGGGCGGACATTTTGCAGCGCATGGTCCGCTATCAGCTGTCGAAGCGGCAGGCCGGTACGCATAAGGCCAAGCAGCGCAGCGAAGTGAACGGGCCCAACAAGAAGATCTATAAGCAAAAGGGCACCGGCCGCGCTCGTCATGGCAATGACAAGCCACCGCAGTTCAGGGGCGGCGGGCGTGCATTCGGTCCGGTTCCGCGCAGCCATGCGCATGATCTGCCTAAGAAGGTGCGGGTTCTGGCTTTGAAGCATGCACTTTCGTCAAAGGCGAAGTCGAATGCTTTGATTGTTCTCGACAAGGCGGAACTCGAAGAGGCGAAGACTGCAAAGCTGCGCGGGCAATTCGAAGGCCTCGGCCTCTTGAACGCGCTCATCATTGATGGCGCAAGCCTGCAAGACAAATTCGCACTGGCCGCACGCAACATCCCGAATGTGGATGTGCTGCCGGTCCAGGGCATTAACGTCTACGACATTCTGCGCCGCGAGAAGCTTGTGCTCACGCGCGCTGCGCTCGAAGCGCTGGAGGAGCGGTTCAAATGAGGGAAGATGAACTCTACGACGTTATTCGCTCCCCGCTCGTGACCGAGAAATCGACCATGGCATCGGAACATAGCCAGGTCATTTTCAGGGTCTCGATGAGCGCGACGAAACCAGACATAAAAGAGGCCGTCGAGCGTCTGTTCGGGGTCAAGGTTCTGGCAGTCAACACGCTGATCCGCAAAGGAAAGAAAAAGCGCTTCAAGGGCGTTAAGGGTCAGCAGAGCGATTTCAAAAAGGCGATCGTGACGCTCGAAGAGGGGCAGACGATCGATATAGCGGCAAGGCTGTAAGAGAGAATTGGTAAAGGCGCATTCGCCATGGCACTGAGAACATATAACCCTATAACACCCGGCCTCCGCCAGCTTGTGCTGGTGGATCGCTCGCAGCTGTGGAAGGGCAAGCCAGTGAAGGCGCTGACCGAGGGGCGGCCGGAGCGCGCTGGCCGGAACGTCCACGGGCGCATAACAGCGAGGCGGCGGGGCGGCGGACATAAGCGTAATTATCGCATCGTTGATTTTAAGCGCCGCAAATACGATATTCCCGGTACGGTAGAGCGCCTGGAATACGACCCGAATCGCACCGCCTTCATCGCGCTCGTCAAATATGAAGACGGCGAGTTGTCTTACATCTTGGCACCCCAGCGCTTGAATGCCGGCGACAAAGTCATCTCCGGCGTCAAGGTTGACGTGAAACCGGGCAATGCCATGCCAATGGCGAACATGCCCATTGGAACCATCATCCACAATGTGGAGATTAAGCTTGGCAAGGGCGGGCAAATCGCGCGCTCGGCCGGGTGTTACGCACAGCTCGTGGGCCGCGACCAGGGGATGGCGATCCTCCGGCTCAACTCGGGCGAGATGAGAATGGTTCAGGCCGACTGCATGGCTAGTGTGGGTGCGGTCTCGAACCCTGATAATTCGAACCAGAACCTTGGCAAGGCGGGCCGTAGCCGCTGGCTCGGCAAGCGCCCAAGCGTTCGCGGTGTCGCAATGAACCCGATCGACCATCCGCATGGCGGCGGCGAAGGCCGCACATCGGGCGGCCGTCATCCCGTTACACCATGGGGCAAGGGCACAAAGGGCACCCGCACCCGAAAGAATGTACGTACGGATAAGTATATTGTCCGCTCACGCCACGTGAAGAAGAAATAGAGGCAGCGATGTCACGCTCAGTTTGGAAAGGGCCGTTTGTGGACGGCTATGTGATCGCAAAGGCGGATGCCGCGCGGGACAAAAAATCGAACGCGCCGATCAAGATTTGGAGCCGGCGCTCGACGATTTTGCCCCAATTCGTGGGGCTGACCTTCGCCGTGCATAATGGTCAGAAGCATATCCCTGTGCTCATCTCCGAAGACATGGTCGGGCACAAATTCGGGGAGTTCGCTCCGACGCGCACCTATTACGGCCACTCCGCCGATAAGAAGGCGAAGAGGAGGTAGCCATGTCCAAACCGAAATTCGAGCGGCGGCTTAAGGAAAATGAGGCTCAGGCAGTGGCGCGCTCGCTGCGAGTGAGCCCGCAGAAGCTGAATCTCGTAGCCCAGCTCATTCGCGGCAAAAAGGTGGAGAAGGCGCTGGCAGACCTCACCTTTTCGCATAAGCGCATCGCCAAGGACGTAAAGAAGACGCTGCAATCGGCGATCGCGAATGCTGAAAACAACCATGGCCTCGACGTCGATCAGCTCATCGTGGCGGAGGCGCATGTTGGCAAGAATCTGGTGCTAAAGCGCTTTCATCCGCGTGCTCGCGGACGAATGGGCCGCATCATCAAGCCGTTCTCCCAGCTCACGGTCGTTGTGAGACAAGTTCAGGAGCAAGCCTAATGGGGCAGAAAGTCAACCCGATCGGGCTTAGGCTCGGTATCAACCGGACCTGGGACAGCCGCTGGTACGCTGACAAACGCGAATATGGCAAGCTGCTGCATGAGGACTTCCGCATCCGCGATTTCATTTTGAAGCAGCGCCGCCAGGCCGGCATCTCAAAGGTCGTAATTGAGCGGCCGCATAAGAAGTGCCGCGTCACCGTGCATACTGCGCGCCCCGGCATTCTGATCGGTAAGAAGGGTGCGGATATCGAAAAGCTGCGCACTCAGCTTGCGAAGCTCACAGCCTCAGAAGTGTATTTGAACATTGTCGAGGTTCGGAAACCCGAGCTCGATGCCACGCTTGCCGCCGAGGGCATTGCGCAGCAGCTTGAGCGGCGTGTTGCTTTTCGCCGTGCAATGAAGCGCGCAACGCAATCTGCGCTCCGGCTTGGCGCGCAAGGCGTGCGCATCTATGTCTCCGGCCGGCTGGGCGGCGCTGAGATTGCCCGGATGGAATGGTATCTCGATGGGCGGGTGCCGCTGCATACGCTGCGCGCCAATATCGATTACGGCACGGCCGTGGCCGAAACGGCCTATGGGGTGATCGGCGTGAAAGTCTGGGTTTTCAAGGGCGAGATCCTCGATCACGACCCGATGGCTCAGGAGCGGCTTTCGATGGAGAGCCAGGAAGGCGGCCGGCCGGATATGCGTCCGCCAAGGCGTGATCGCGATCGGGGCGACCGCGGCGGCCGTGATCGGGAGCGGGAAAGAGAAAAGGCTTAGCCCCAAGAAGAGGGGCGGCCCACAGTTGGGACATGGTGTGAGCGATGCTGCAACCGAAGAAGACAAAATTCAGGAAGGCGTTCAAAGGCCGCATGAACGGCAACGCCAAAGCGGGCACGTCGCTCAACTTTGGCAGCTTTGGGCTTAAAGCGCTGGAGCCGGAACGCGTGACTGCGCGCCAGATCGAGGCGGCCCGCCGGGCTATAACGCGTCAGATGAAGCGCGCCGGCCGCGTTTGGATCCGCATTTTCCCGGATCTGCCGGTTTCGAAGAAGCCGACCGAGGTGCGCATGGGCAAGGGAAAAGGCGCGCCCGAATTTTGGGCCGCGCGGGTGAAGCCAGGCAGAATCATGTTCGAGATCGATGGCGTCGGCGAGGAGACTGCCCGCGAAGCGTTGCGGCTGGGGGCTGCGAAGCTACCCATCCGTACTCGGGTCGTGACCCGGCTCAGCGACACCGCCTCGGGCAAGCATTAGGTTGGAGGCTGCCGTGAAAATTGGCGAAGTCCGTAATTTCACGCTCGATCAGCTGGAGGATGAACTCCTCAAGTTGAAACGCGAGCAATTCAATCTGCGGTTCCAGAAGGCGACCGCGCAGCTGAATAATACCGCACGCGTTCGGGAAGTGCGCCGCACCATCGCCCGCATCAAGACGGTCGGGCGTGAGAAACGCGCCGCCGAACCGCAGAGTTAAGGAAGACGAAAATGCCAAAGCGCGTATTGCAGGGAGTGGTTGTCTCGGACAAGAACGACAAAACGGTGGTCGTTCAAGTCGAGCGTCGTCTGACCCACCCAGTTCTGAAGAAGACCGTGCGCCTGACCAAGAAATATCATGCGCATGACGAAGGTAACAAATTCCATGAAGGCGACGTCGTTCGAATTCAAGAATGTGCGCCGGTTTCCAAGAACAAGCGCTGGGTTGTTTTGGACCAGGCAAATCCTCAGACGCCGGCTGAATGATGAATGCGAAGGCTGGTAGAGCCTTCGTCTGAAAGGTGAACTGAAATGATACAGATGCAAACTAATCTGGAAGTCGCCGACAATTCCGGCGCACGCCGGGTCATGTGCATCAAGGTGCTGGGCGGCTCGATGCGGCGCACAGCCACTATCGGTGATGTGATCGTGGTGAGCGTGAAAGAGGCGATCCCGAAGGGCCGCGTGAAAAAAGGCCAGGTGATGAAGGCGGTAATCGTACGTACGTCCTTTCCCGTACGGCGTCCGGATGGGAGCGCAATCCGCTTCGATAGCAATGCGGCGGTGCTGATCAACAATCAGCGCGAGCCTATCGGCACCCGTATTTTTGGGCCTGTGCCGCGCGAGCTGCGCGCCAAGCAGCACATGAAAATCATCTCACTCGCGCCTGAGGTCCTCTAATGACGCAGGCGAAACTGAAAATCAAAAAGGGCGATCGCGTGGTGGTGATCGCCGGCCGCGACAAGGGAAAGCTCGGTGAGGTGCTCCGCGTGATCCCGAGCGAAAACAAGGCGCTCGTTCAGGGCGTGAATGTGGTCCGGCGTCACCAGAAGCAGACACCGCAGCAGGATGGTGGAATCATCTCGAAAGAGGCCCCGATCCACATATCGAACGTCGCTTTGGCAGACCCCGCCGATGGGTCGCCATCGCGGGTAGGTTACAAATTCATGGATGATGGGCGCAAGGTCCGGATTGCCAAGCGCTCGGGCGAGTTGATCGATGGCTAACGCAGCTCAAACAACGAACGGGTATCTGCCCCGCCTGAAAGCCCAATATGTGGAGGCCGTGCGCCCCGCGATGCTGGAGGAGTTCAAATATAAGAACCCCATGCAAGTGCCGCGGCTGGAAAAGGTCGTCCTCAACATGGGCATCGGTGAGGCGACGGCGGACCGCAAAAAGGTAGAACAGGCCGCGCGCGACATGACTTTGATCGCAGGCCAGAAGCCGGTCTTGACGAAGGCTCGCAAATCGATCGCAACTTTCAAGCTGCGCGATAACATGGCGATCGGCTGCAAGGTCACGCTGCGCAAATCGAGAATGTACGAGTTTCTGGATAGGTTCATCACCATCGCGCTTCCGCGCGTGAAGGACTTCAGGGGTCTCAATCCGAAAAGCTTCGATGGCCGGGGCAATTATGCGCTTGGCATCAAGGAACACATCATCTTCCCTGAGATCGACTACGACAAGGTCGAGCAGATTTGGGGCATGGACATCATCGTCTGCACCACAGCGCAGAATGACGATGAGGCTCGTGCGCTTTTAAAAAAATTCAACTTTCCCTTCCGGCAATAGGGAAGGCGGAGACACACAATGGCCAAGACAGGCATGATCGAGCGTAACAACAAGCGAAAGCGGATCGCGGCCCGCGATGCGCCCAAGCGATCTGCGCTCAGGGAAATAGCAAACGACAAATCGCTGCCCATGGAGGAGCGCTTCGCGGCGCGCCTCAAGCTTGCGCAGCTTCCGCGAAATGGGTCGCCGACCCGGATTCGCAACCGCTGCGAAGTGACGGGGCGGCCGCGCGCTTACTACCGCAAGCTTAGGATGTCGCGTATCGCGCTTCGCGAATTAGGCAATGAGGGGCTTATCCCCGGTTTGGTGAAATCGAGCTGGTAGGGATCATAAAATGGCGCTGTCCGACCCACTGGGCGATATGCTGACACGGATACGTAACGCGCAGATGCGCAACCGGCCGAAGGTTTCGACGCCGGCTTCGAAATTGCGTGCACATGTCCTCGACGTTCTAAGAGAAGAAGGCTACATCCGCGGCTATGCTGAAGTCGACTATGGCAGCGGAAAGAGCGAGTTCGAAATCGAGCTTAAATATTACGACGGCACACCCGTGATCCGCGAGATCAAGCGTGTTTCGACGCCGGGCCGCCGCGTTTATTCGAGTGTGCAAGACCTCCCGACCATCGCGAATGGGCTTGGCGTCGCAATTCTGTCCACGCCCAAGGGCGTGATGTCGGACACGCGCGCCCGTGCGGAGAATGTGGGCGGCGAGATTTTGTGCAGCGTGTTCTGATTGCTGTCATGGCCGGGCTTGGCCCGGTCATCCAAAAGCAGGCGCTTCAAGAATTAACTTGAGTGGCCGCGTCAACTGCGGCCATGACAGGTCCGATGAAAGAGAAGGTTTGGACAAATGTCCAGGATTGGCAAAAAGCCGATAGCTGTCCCGAAGAATGTGACAGCGACGGTAGACGGACAGAAAGTGACGGTCAAAGGACCCAAGGGGCAGCTTTCCCTTACGCTGGTCGATGACGTGGAGGTGAAGCTGGAAAACGGCTCCATCTGCGTCACGCCACGCTCGGACACAAAGCGAGCACGCTCCATGTGGGGAATGTCGCGCTCGCTTGTCGAGAATTTGGTCAATGGAACCACAAACGGGTTCACACGCACGCTCGAAATAACCGGCGTCGGCTACCGGGCGGCCATGGATGGAAAGTCGCTCAAGCTGCAGCTCGGCTACAGCCACGATATTATGTATCCGGTGCCGGAAGGCATCTCGATTGTGGTGCCGAAGCCAACCGAGATTACGATCTCGGGCATCGAGAAAGACAGGGTCGGCCAAGTCGCCGCCGAAATTCGCGGGTACCGCGGGCCTGAGCCATACAAGGGCAAGGGCATCCGCTATCAGGGCGAGTTTATTCAGCGCAAAGAAGGCAAGAAGAAATAGGACTGAACGATGGCTTCACCTCTTTCCAGATTCGACCGCCGCAAAGCGCGTGTCCGCCGGACGTTGCGCCAGGCGCAGGGCAATCGTCCGCGGCTTTCCGTGTTCCGGTCGTCAAAGCACATCTACGCTCAGATCATCGACGATACTGGTGGCCATACGCTCGCTGCGGCATCGACCATCGATGGCGATCTGAAGGGGAGCCTTGGAAAGGGTTCCAACAAGGAAGCCGCTGCCCAGGTCGGGAAGCTCATCGCCCAGCGGGCCATCAAGGCCGGGGTGAAGGATGTCGTCTTCGACCGCGGCGGCTACATCTATCACGGACGCGTCAAGGCTTTGGCGGACGCTGCCCGGGAAGCAGGTTTGAATTTCTAGAAGAGGCTCAGGCTCGGGCTTGAGAAGAAGGAAAGGGTAGGCTCGTGGCTCGAGAACCACACAGAGGCAGAGACCGGGACCGCGACGATCGCGATAGCGAATTCGTGGACAAGCTCGTTCACATCAACCGCGTCGCCAAAGTCGTGAAAGGCGGCCGTCGCTTCGGATTTGCCGCGCTCGTTGTGGTGGGCGATCAAAAAGGGCGTGTGGGATTTGGCCACGGCAAGGCCCGCGAGGTTCCCGATGCGATAAAAAAGGCGACCGATTCCGCCAAGCGCAATCTGATCCGGGTTCCGCTTCGCGAGGGCCGGACGCTGCATCACGACGTGAAGGGCCAGCATGGCGCCGGCCGCGTGTTCCTGCGCGCGGCGCCTCCAGGAACGGGCATCATCGCCGGTGGTCCAATGCGCGCTGTTTTCGAGACGCTTGGAGTACAGGATGTGGTGGCGAAATCGCTCGGCACATCGAACCCTTACAACATGGTTCGGGCCACGTTCGACGCTTTGAAACGCGAGGACAGCCCCAGGGGCGTCGCTGCCCGCCGTGGCAAAAAGGTGAGCGAGATCGTGACCCGCAGGCGCGATGGTGCCGAAGGCGCTGGCGCCGCTCAGCCTGCCGAAGCCTAGGGGAGCAGATCGTCATGGCCGCAACATCGAAGAAGAAAACGCTGACGATCGAGCAGATTGGCAGCCCTATCCGGAGGCCCTACGATCAGCGCGAAACTCTTATCGGACTCGGGCTGAACAAGATGCACCGCCGCAAAGTGGTAGTGGATAACCCCGCCATCCGCGGCATGATCAATAAAATCCCGCATCTCGTGCGCATAGTGGAAGAGAACGGGGTCCCTCTGGATTCGAAAAAGCGATAGGCGTGGCGAGCAAGGCCGCCCGAGGAACTTGAGATGAAACTGAACGAGTTGAGAGATAATCCAGGCGCCACGAAAGATCGCATGCGCGTTGGCAGGGGTATCGGTTCGGGCAAGGGCAAGACCGCCGGACGCGGCGTCAAGGGGCAGAAGGCTCGCTCTGGCGTGGCCATAAAGGGCTTCGAAGGCGGCCAGATGCCACTGCACATGCGCCTGCCGAAGCGTGGCTTCAATAATCCTTTGCGGCTGAATTTCGTGCATATCAATCTGGACCGGGTCCAGGAAGCCGTCGACGCCGGAAAGCTCGACGCGAAGGGCGTGATCGATGCCGAGGCTTTAATCGCATCAGGCGCTCTGCGCCGTGAGCGTGACGGGGTCCGGCTTTTGGCGCGCGGCAGTGTGAAGGCGCCGCTCAAATTCAAAGTAGCGGGCGCTTCCGAGGCCGCGGTAAAGGCGGTAGAGGCAGCGGGCGGCTCCGTCGAGACGACGATCGAACGCCAGGACAGGCTCGCAGGGGACGGCAAGCGCGCACAACGCCGCCGTGCCGCACAGGCGAAGAGGGACAGCCGGGTGGCGAAACCTGAATAGCAGCGGGTTTCTTCGCAAAATCTGCGCTCTTTTCGCAAGGCGGCACTTGTCCAGTACAAATGGCGCCGAACATAGTACGATAATACATCTCGCCCCCAAGGCCCGCCTCCAGCGCACGGGCCGGGACACGGAGTAGCACTTCTATGGTTTCCGCCGCGGAACAACTTGCCGCTAACCTGAAATTTTCGACCTTCGCAAAGGCCGATGAGCTGAAGAAACGGCTTCTGTTCACGCTCGGAGCCTTGCTCATCTATCGGCTCGGAACATTCATTCCGATCCCCGGCATCGATACGAGCATGCTCGCGAAGCTGTTCGAGAACAGCAATTCGGTTTTCGGTTTGCTGAACGTCTTTTCGGGCGGCGCGCTTTCCCGTTCGGCGATCTTTCTTCTAAACATCATGCCGTATATTACGGCGTCGATCATCATTCAGCTTCTGACTTCTGTGGTCCCCACGCTGGAAGCTCTGAGGAAGGAAGGAGAACAGGGCAGAAAGCAGCTCAATCAATACACCCGTTACTTGACTGTGCTGATCGCCACGGTGCAGGCCACCCTCACCGCGAAAGGCCTAAACAGCTCGGCCTTGGAACCTGGCTGGTTCTTCCAGCTGACGACTGTGATTACGCTCGTCGGCAGCGTCATGTTCCTGGTCTGGCTGGGCGAGCAGATCACCGCGCGGGGCATCGGCAATGGTTCGTCCCTTATCATCTTCGCGGGCATTGTTGCTGAGATGCCCACCGCGCTTTATCGCATTTTGGAGCAGGGACGCACCGGTATCTTATCGCCTGCGGTGATTATAGTCCTTATCGTCACCATGATTGGCGTTGTGACCATGGTGGTCTTCTTCGAACGAGCGCAGCGCAGGCTCACCATTCAATATCCGAAACGACAAATCGGGAACCGCATGTTCCAGGGAGATAGCTCGCATCTCCCGCTGAAGCTCAACGCGTCTGGCGTCATCCCGCCGATTTTCGCGTCCACCCTTCTTTATTTGCCGGCGACGGTGCAGCAATTCGTCGGCACCTCGTCAGATGAGCTAAGCAGGCTTTTGGCCCTTCTGGGCCCAGGTCAGCCTCTTCATATCCTCATCTATGTAGGGCTGATCGTATTCTTCACGTTCTTCTATACTCCGATTGTCATCAATCCCCAGGACACGGCGGATAATCTCAAAAAATACGGCGGCTTCATCCCCGGCATCCGGCCCGGAACTCGAACTGCAGAATATATCGAGTATGTCCTGAACAGGATAACCTTGATCGGCGCCGGTTACATTTCCGTGGTGTGTATTCTGCCTGAAATACTGGCATACCAAATGCAAGCACCCTTCTACTTTGGTGGCACTTCGCTTTTGATCGTTGTTAGCGTCACAATGGATACTGTCGCCCAAGTGCAGAGCCATCTGCTCGCGCACCAATATGAAGGCCTGATCAAGAAGGCCAAGCTCCGGGGAGGAAAGCGGCGTTGAACATTATACTGCTGGGTCCGCCTGGGGCGGGGAAGGGAACGCAATCGAAGTATCTGGAAGACCAGTTTGGACTTAAGCAACTTTCCTCGGGGGATATGTTACGGAGCGCCGTGGCCGCCGGCAGCCCAGTCGGCCTCGTAGCAAAGCCTTACATGGAAGGCGGCCAGCTTGTTCCCGACGATGTCGTCGCGGGCGTGGTCTTCGAAACTATCGATGCGCTGCCGAAGGACAAAGCCGGTTTCATTCTGGATGGCTTTCCCCGAAATGTGCACCAAGCGGAAACACTTGACTCGGTTCTTGATCGCGCGGGAAAAGGCATCGATGGCGTCATCGTCGTGGACGTCAGTGACGACACCCTGGTGAAGCGGATCTCGGGGCGTTTCACCTGCGCAAACTGCGGCGAAAGCTATAATGACTTCTTCCGCCTCCCTAAGCAGGAAGGCGTTTGCGACCGGTGCGGAAGTACTTCCTTCAAGCGCCGTTCCGATGACAAACCTGAGACCGTTCGGGAGCGGCTGCAGGTTTATCACAAGGAAACAAAGCCGCTCATCGACTACTATAGGGGTAAGGGCAAGCTTCATATTATCGACGGCGAGCTTCCGATCGAAGACGTCAACCGAAACATCAGCAACATCGTCGAGCGAGCTTCTGCCAAAGCTGAAGCTTCATAGGCTGCGCAAGCTCTTCCGCTTCTCGTCCGCTTGCCGGGCCATGAAAATCCTGGTATAAACTGTAGTTATCCCAGTCATAGGGATTTAAGACCTGTCTGCCCGACAGGCACACCGCCCTAACTTGAGGCGATTGCAAGCCCCGGAGCGGTCATATCCCAGCTAAAAGACCGGCCTCCGATTGGGGGCCGGCGCCGTTTAGGGCTAGCTGCTTTGTATCGACTGTCCACTTTCTGCAGCGCAAACCTCGCCGCACGCCTTGTTACGAAAGCGTCCCAATTCGCGGCTATCCTCGCCGTAGGCGGATGCTTTTTTTCTCAACGTCACTAGCCTCCCGACATCGCGGTAAGGACATAGATCGTGGCGCCTTCCGTCAAAGGCGTATCGAGGCGGGCGCGCTGGCCGTTACAGAAAATACTCAAATGCTGCCTGATGCGCGGGGTCTCATCGCACAGCCGGGCACGCATACCAGGCCAGAGACTATCCAGGGCAGCGATCATGCTGTCCACGGACGCAGCTGAAACTTTCACCTCCGCCGCCGCCTCCGGGAAAAGAGCCAGCAAAGGCCTAGGAAGTACCACCTTTACTTCTGGCGTTGAGGATGCCTCGGCCATCGCGTCCGCTCCCGCTCTTCCTAACCTAACCGCTCACAAACGTTTCCACCGAATAGATGGGCGGCATGTTTTCCGCAATGCAGGACCATTCGCTCCCCTCATCGGCGCTGGCATAAAGATGACCAGTGCCCGTGCCGAAATAGACGCCGGCAGGATTCAGCCGGTCGGTGGCCATGGCTTGTCTCAGCACGCCGAAAAAGGCATTGGTTTGAGGCAGGCCCTCGCGGCAGTCTTCCCAAGTCTTGCCGCCATCGCGCGTCCTCCACACGGCAGCCTTCCCATCCGGGACATAACGGCCAATCGAGTCCCCATTCAGCGGCAGCAGATAAAGCGTATCCGGGTCTCGGGGATGAGCCGCGGCAGGAAATCCGAACGTGGAAGGCAGGCCGGCTTCTATGCTCCTCCATTCGCGGCCGCCATCGTCACTGCGATACATGCCGCAATGATTTTGCTGGTAGAGCCTGTCAGGCTCGCCGGCGGCCATCACCACGCTGTGCACGCACTGCCCGAACTCGGGATATTTCTGGCCCTCTGGCAAATAGTCATTTCGCGTACCGCGATTCCGCGTCTCCCAGGTCTTGCCGCCGTCCGCCGAGTAGAAGACACCTACCGCGGAGATCGCAACCCAGATGGCCTTGCCGTCAGGATGGGGCACGATGGAATGCAGAATGAGACCGCCGCCTCCTGGCTGCCATTGCGGGCGCGAAGGGTGATCGCGGAGTCCTTTCAAATGGCTCCAGCTTTCGCCGCCGTCCTCGCTTTGGAACAGCCCGGCCGGTTCAACGCCCGCATAGAGCCGGTCTGCGCCGCGCGCAAGGCTCCAGACTGAAGCGATGGGGGTTTCCCCTTCCGCATACGCCAAGCCCTGGCTCGAATGTGTCCAACTCGCTCCCAAGTCCGAAGACTTCCAGACCGCGGGCCCGAACCAGGCATTTCCGCCGCCGGCGTAAATTGTGCCCGTTTCTCCGTCCGCGATGACATGGTTGATCGGCCAGGTTTGGCAAAAGGGTCCGCGAAGCGCCCAGGAGCGCCGGTCGCTGTCGCTATCCAGGATGAAGGTACCCTTTTTCGTCCCCAAAAGAAGGTGCACTCTCTGCGCCATCTCAATCCTCCCTCGCCGCGAATCCTCGCGCATGTAGCCTGGCCGTTACCCTGATCGTAATCCTGGGTAATTCTAAGGACGCGGAAGCTCCACCAACCCCGACATTCCGGACTTATGAATCGACAGAAATTTCTTCGCGCATGAGTTTCAGCTCCAGCCAAACTTTCTTGGCGCGCCGCCCATTCCTTGACGTTTGCGCTAGAGCAATTTTCCCCAAGCAGGGCAGCGGACTTCTTTAGTAAGCCAGCGTTATCGAACGGAAAGGGTTATCCGATGAACGCTGTGCTGACTTCACCATTCGCCGCGGCACTGCTTGCCCCGGCCTCAACTCCAGACCACTCCGAAAAACTGCAACTCTATGAGTGGCTCGTGGGCAGCTGGGAGATGGACGTCATGATCCATAAAGCGGATGAAGCGAAGCAGACCCTACGTGGCACGGTCAATGCCGCGTGGGTCCTCGATGGGCGGGCCATTCAAGATGTCTTTGCGGTGCCTGGTTTGTTTTGTGGGACAAGTTTGCGCTTTTACGATCCGCATATCGATGCATGGCAAGTTTTTTGGATTGATCCACTTAAGTCGGTCTTCTTCCGAATGACCGGTCGCAAGCTCGGTAATGAGATCGTGAACGAGGGCAAGGAAACCCCTGAGCTTGCCAGGGCGTATGGCTTGCCGGAAAACACGGTCGCGACTGTGCGCTGGATCTTCGCTGAGATTCAACCCAACTCGTTCCGCTGGCGGTCCGAACGCTCGACCGGGGGAGACGAGTGGGTGGTTCAGCGCGAATATTTTGCCCGGCGCGTCATGGACTAAGCGCGCCCGCAATCATCACAGACTTACGAGCCGGGAGAGAGTTCTTCGCGCAAGAGTTCAAGCTCCAGCCAGCGATGCTCCGCCTCTGCAAGCTCGTTTTGCGCCTTTGCTAGCGCCGCACTCGCCTTTTCGAAAGCTTCCTGGTCGCGGGAATAAAGAGACGAATCCTCAAGCTGCTGCTGGAGTTCGACTATCTCTCTTTCGAGGCTCGCGATCTTCTCTGGCAAAGTGGAGAGCGCATGCTTTTCATTGAAGCTGAGGCGTCTCTTGGGCTTGGTTTCACTGCCGGAGCCGTTATCCCGGCGCTCGTTCTTATCGGGCTTCGCGGGCCGAACCTCGATGCGAGGCGAGAACGGTGCCGATCCTCTCTGCGCAATCATGTCGGACCAGCCGCCAGCGTACTCGATCCAGCGGCCATTACCTTCGGGTACCACGAGGGAAGTCACGACCCGATCGAGAAAATCGCGGTCGTGGCTGATGAGAATAAGCGTGCCAGCGTAATTCGCCAGCATCTCTTCGAGCACGTCCAGCGTTTCGAGGTCGAGATCGTTGGTGGGCTCATCAAGCACGAGCAAATTCGAAGGTTTGGCCAACGCGCGGGCAAGCATTAGGCGTGCCCGCTCGCCGCCGGACAGCACCTTCACCGGAGTGCGCATCTGCTCTGGCAGAAACAGGAAATCCTGCATATAGGAGGCAACGTGTTTTGCCACGCCATTGATCACCACTAGGCTGCCGCTTCCACCGGTCAGCGCATCGGCCAAAGTCCACTCGGATTTGAGGCTATCGCGGGTCTGTTCGAGGCTTGCAAGTTCAAGATTGGCGCCAAGCCGGACGGTTCCCTCGTCAGGGGGAAGCTTGCCCGTCAGCATATTGACAAGTGTCGTCTTCCCCGAGGCGTTGGGGCCGGCAATGCCAAGGCGGTCGCCCCTGTGAACGCGGATGTGGAAATTTTCCACGATGGGCGAGCTGCCAAAGCTCTTTGAAATGCCCTTGGCTTCAATGACGAGCTTGCCTGAGAATGCGCCGGCGGCCGCTTCAAGCTTGACCTGCCCGGGAGCGCGTTTCGCCGTCCGCTTCTGCTCGCGCAGCGCCTGAAGCTCGGCAACCCTGCGCACATTGCGCTTCCGCCTTGCCGTGACGCCATAGCGCAACCAATCGGCCTCGCGCTCGATCTTGCGGGCAAGCTTGTGCCGCTCGGCCTCTTCTTGCGCGAGTGCCTCATCCCGCCAGGCTTCGAAAGCCCCGAATCCAATGACGATCGTTCGAGTGATGCCCCGGTCAATCCAAACCGTGCTGCGGGAAAGATTGGTCAGAAACCGCCGGTCGTGGCTGATCAGCACCATCGCGGAGCGCATCTGCCGAAGGCGTTCTTCGAGCCACTCAATGGCCTTGATGTCGAGGTGGTTCGTCGGCTCGTCGAGCATCAGAATGTCCGGCTCTGGTGCCAGCGTTTTTGCAAGTGCTGCCCGGCGTGCCTCCCCTCCCGACAGGGTGGCCGGCGTCTCACGCCCCGTGAGGCCCAGCTGCTCTAGGATCATGCGCAGCGTGTGCGGATCTCCTGCCGGATCGAGCCCGCTTTCGGCATAATCCCAAACGGTCTTATGCGTGCCGAAATCGGGCTCTTGCGGAAGATAGCGGACGGTGACGCCTGGATGAATGAAGCGCGTCCCGCGGTCGGGTTCGCCAAGGCCAGCGGCGATCTTCATGAGCGTCGATTTGCCAGAGCCGTTCCGCCCTACGATGCAGATGCGGTCCCCTTCCGCGACGGAGAGGCTCCCGTCCTCCAGCAGCGGTGTTCCGCCGAAGGTCAACGCGATATTCTGAACGGTGAGGAGAGGAATTGCCATGCGCCGGTGCGATTGTGTCTTGCCCCCTCAGATTTGGGCGGGAATGGCGAGGGATGCAATCACTATGAGAGCCGCCGGTCGGCCGTTGCAAGGAGCAAAACTCCGGCGCGGCGGCTGACGGCAGCCTTTTGACGTTTATCAAGACTGCTATCTCCAAAAGTGTCCATGGTTAGCAAAGAGTAGGCCATGTCCCATAAGGCACATTCAGGCTATGTTATCGTAGCTGAGCCAAGAGCCGTTGAAGTGGAATATCATGAAATCTACCGATAAGCCCCTGCAAGGAGCCAAGGGTCTAGTTGCTGAAGATGAGCCAATTCTTGCTTTGGATATTATGAAAGAGCTTTCGCAGGCGGGTGCCGATGTCGTGGGACCTGCAAGGACTGCAGCCCGTGCCCTTGAGCTGGCTGCGAAGGAAAACTTAAGCTGTGGAGTGTTTGATGTGCAGCTGCGCGATAGGCTAAGTTTTCCGGCTGCCGAGATACTTAGGCAAAGGGGCATTGGTATCGTATTCCTTACAGGTCAGAACACTGAGGAACTGAAACGGGACTGGCCAGGCGCTAAGGTTATTGCGAAGCCTCGACATTTCGGGGATCTGGTCAAGGCCGTGGCCGAGCTATTGGAAAGCAAACGCGAAGTGCCGTAGGTCACCGATTATGCTTCAGGTGAAAGTGCCTAAGCTTGCCCTCCCGGTGCAGGCCTCTCGCACGCACGCGTGCTTCCCAAGGGCGAATTAATCCCCATTCGTGTTCTACGGATGATCACCTTTGGCGCCGGCATCCATTTCGTCTCGCGTGAAACAAGGATCGATTTTGGTGCCGGCGCAGGGGCCGCGCTCGAGGCGCTTGCCGCAGAATGCAACTATTTCACGACGCTCAATTTCAATACCTCATCGCCGGGCTCTTCTGTGTGCTGCTGCTCGCCAGCCTGGCTGGCTGGCTTCTTTCCCTCCGCGCTAAAAGCGAAAGTGCCCGCGAAGACACCGCCAATCTCAATGATCGCATCAAGGCCTGGTGGGGAATGTCAGCCATCTTTTTGCTTGCCATCGCGGTAGGCGTAGCCGGCACCGTGGCACTCTTCGCGTTTATATCCGTTCTTGCCCTGCGCGAATATCTCGCCATTTCCCCGATGACACGCCAGGACTGGCGCGTTCTGCATTGGCTGATTTTTGTCATCCTGCCCGTCAATTACGTTCTCATTGCACTTAAATGGTACGGACTTTTTTCAATCTTCATCCCCGTCTATGCTTTTATCTGGCTGCAAATTCGTGCCGCCCTTTCCGGCAACACGGAGGGCTTCCTCGACCGTACGGCGCGCCTTCAATGGGGGATGATGACGACGGTATATTTCGTCAGCTATGTTCCCGCTCTTTTGATACTGGAAATTCCCGGTTACAGCGGAGCCGGTCAGAATTTCAAGCTGCTGCTCTTTTTCTTGATCGTCCTTCAGGCGAGCGATGTGCTGCAATACGTAGCCGGCAAGCTCTTTGGCAAACATCCAATTGCACCGAGCCTCAGCCCCAACAAAACCGTGGAAGGCTTCATCGGAGGCGTTAGCCTGGCAAGCCTATTAGGCGCTGCTCTGTTCGAGGTCACGCCCTTCACTCCTCTGCAAGCAGAGTTAATGGCTCTGATCATTTGCATCATGGGATTCGCTGGGGGCCTGATCATGAGCGCAACCAAGCGGGATCGCGGGATCAAAGACTTTGGCACGATCCTGCCCGGCCACGGCGGGATCCTTGATCGCATCGACAGTCTTTGCTTTGCGGCCCCTATATTCTTCCACTTGACGCGCTATTTCTTTACATAGCTTTGCCCGCCCCCGGCTATGCGGAGGGCCAGCCGCGACGCGGCCAAGTGGAGACGCCTTATTTGCGAGCGGTCAAAGCCCGGCCGCTGGGTAATGCCTCCGCCAGCTTCAAATGCTCCTTAATGGTTGGCAGAACATTCGCCGCAATCTGCTTGAGCACCGGATTGGTACCGCGGCGGGCATAGGTTTCCAGCATGCGTACGGCTTCCCTGTGACCTTGCCGCATGACGGTAACGTAGGTGCGTTCAAAGGCGGGGCCTGACAGGCTCTTCAACTTCGTCAGGAGCGCCTCATGCTTAGGGTCGAGCAGCTGGGTGGGCTCGGGTATATTGGCTTGTTTGAGCTTCGCCTTCATCTCATCATTGATTCTTGTGTGGTCGTCGATCATGCGCTGGGCGAACTGCTTGATCTGATCGTTCTGAGCTTTTTCCAGGGCGAGGTGCCCCGCTTGAATTTCAAACTCGTTTATCGCCATCGCCTGTCGCGCGAAGGCCTCGGGGCTCATCCCGGCCCCGCGCATGCGAGCTTCCGAATTGCCAGTCAGTCCGGCTAGCGCGAAGACCGCCAAAATGGCGGGCAGAAAATATTTCATAGGCCGTCTCCATCTCGTGGCCGCAACCTTGCGGCGTTTCGGGGTGGAAACAGCGAGGGTGAAGTGGGGTTCCTTAATTCCTCCTGCCGGGCTAGCTCCTACTGAAGCCATGTGGACTGCATCCGGGTCCGAGCCTATAAGGCAAGCAAAGCAAGAGGTTGAGCATTATGGCCCGGAAAGTCAGCGCTCTCTTAACCACACTCTTATTTGCTGCCGTTCTGGCAATTGCCTCGGGCGTTCGCGCCGATCCCGACGCCCTATGGAGGATCGTCCACGATCAGTGCGTGCCCGACCAGGAAAAGGCCGGCAAGCCTGAGCCGTGCGCCAATGTCGATATCAAGGGTAAATACGCGGTCTTGAAAGACAGAAGAGGCAAACTTCAATATCTGCTGATCCCCATAGATCGTATTTCGGGCATCGAGAGCCCGGCAATTCTCTCGCCTGATACACCTAATTACTGGCAGGAAGCATGGCTGGCCCGGCACTACATGGAGGCCTTGGCAAAAAAACCAATTCCGCGGAACGATATTGCCTTGGCGATCAATTCCGCCATTTCCCGCAGCCAGAACCAGCTTCACATCCATATCGATTGCGTACGCCCAAAAGTGAAAGCAATTCTGCATCAGAACGAGCAGAAGATCGGAAATAAGTGGGCCAAACTGCAGGTCGCGCTGGAGGGGCACGATTACCTCACCATGCGGGTCGAAGCCGAAGACCTTAGCGCCATCAACCCCTTCAAGAGCCTAGCAAACGGGGTTCCTGGGGCGGCTTCCGAGATGGGTAATCAGACCCTGGCCGTCGTTGGGGCCTCATTTAAGGACGGAAAAAACGGGTTCTATCTGCTGACTGACCGGGCGAGCCTCGAAAAAGGCGACCTTGCCTGGGGCGAGGAGTTGCTCGACCATGATTGCAAAGTTCTGGACGAAGCCCGCAAGTAGCATTGCCCTGTCACAGGGTCCTGAGGGAACGGCTGCGCGTGGAGCACCCCCATTGAGGGGCAGGCGGCGTGCGCGAATAAATTAGTTAGATACGTGTTGTGATTTCATCTCAAGACGGAACTGCCGGCCGCCTCCGGCAATTCCTATCGGACGTTAACCTCCTCCGTTAGCCGAATCACACCGGTAATCGGAAGGAGCGGTGCAAATCGGGTCGATACCACGAAGGCTGTATCCGCCGGAGGGTTCACCTGGTCTGTCAAACTGGGCCGCAACACTGGGGTTGCGGGAGACCAGATTTGCTGATGATGGCACCCCCACGGCAACGAGTGCCATGGAGAAGAATAATGAGGCTTTCGCCAGAGACGTCTTCATTTGGGTAACACTCCTTTCCATTCTGGCCAAGGATCACGCGTCGAACTGGTTCGCACAATGCGGAAGATCTTTACTCAGCCTCAGGCCTGAACGAAGGCTAGCCGGATCCTAGAGCTCAATGCGTTTCGACCTAGTCGATCTTCGTCTCTTTCTTTCCGTCGTTGAAGCTGGCCGGATAACCAGCGGAGCTTCGCAAGCGGGCATGTCTTTGGCTTCCGCAAGCGCCCGGGTCCGGGGCATGGAGGATATTATCGGGCTGCCTTTGCTGGAACGCGGAGCTCGAGGTGTGATGCCGACTCCTGCCGGCGATGCCCTTGCTCATCATGCGAGGATCGTTCTTCGGCAAATTGAGCAGTTGCGCGGCGAGCTGGGGGAATATTCCAAGCGCGTCAAGGGCCACGTGCGCCTATTGGCAGGCACCGCGGCCATAGCCGAGTTTCTGCCTAAAGCGCTTGCTTCGTATCTCGCCACTAACCCCAGTGTCGATATTGAGCTGAGAGAACGTCACAACACGGAAATCGCGAAGGCAGTGGCGGGAGGTTTCGCTGAAATCGGCATCATTTCCGACGCTGTCGATCCTGGCTCCTTGGAGCTCTTTCCTTTTGCAGTCGGCAAACTCGTAATTGTGGTTCCTAAAGACAGTCCCCTCGCGCGGTATGGGATGGCTTTTGAAGAGCTGGCCGGGCATCAATTCATCGGATACACGGCCGGAAGCTCGTTGCAAAACTATCTCGCGGAACATCTGATTGGGATGAGAAATCCTCTTTCTTTCCGAATCCACACGAACACCTTCCACGGCATCTGCAGCCTGGTGGAGGGTAATGCGGGCTTAGGCATCATACCGGAGACGGCGGCCAGAAGGTACCAAAAGCTAATGGCGATCCGCTCGATTAAGCTGACCGATGCATGGGCAACTCGCCACTACTCGCTGTGCGTTCGTGAGTTCGACACTTTATCGCCTCACGCTCGCGAGCTGTTTGGGCATTTGACTGCCCTGGGCACGGGCAGACACTAACAGGTCGCTGCGAAGAAGTTGAAGGCCCGAAAATGCCAATCCGAATGTTTGGCAGACCTTAATTTTTAGTATTGAGGTTGGGCGCCTTTCCGTGATACTGACTGACCGGTCAGTCATAGGAAACGCGATGCAAGTGAAAGAAGCCCGCCTGCAAGGGGCTGCCAAGGCGGCGAACAAGCAGACCTCTGAAGACGGGCCCCGCCGCCGCGTGTCTCATGCACATCCGGAGCAGCGCCAGCAGGCGATACTCACGGCGGCGTTGGAGACCTTCTCCGAGAACGGCTTTGCCGCCACCCGCCTTGAAGATGTCGCTCGCCGCGCGGGAGTCGCCAAGGGCACCTTGTATCTTTACTTTCCAGACAAAGAGGCGCTTTTCGAAACCATGCTGCAGAGCTTCGCGGCGCCCGCGCTGGCACGCTTAGCGAGCCTTGCCGCCGACGAAAACTTAACGCTTGCGGAGGCCTTGGATCACTTCATTGCCTTCGTGCAAACTCAGGTGCTCGGGACTCCGCGCGAGAAGGTGATCCGCCTAATCGTCGCGGAGGGACCTCGCTTCCCGAGGCTGGCCAAGTTCTATTACGACGAGGTCATTTCAAAAGCGCTCGTTTCCTTGAGAGCAATTTTCCGACGCGCGGAGAGGCAAGGCATGCGTCCGGCCGCCGCATTCGCGCGATACCCTCAACTCTTCTTCGCTCCCGTCCTTATGTCGATCCTGTGGCGCGGCCTCTTTGCCGAATACGAACCACTGGACGTTGCCGGCATGCTTTCTGCCTACAGGGATTTGTTTCGTGAGAATGTTGAGGGGGCCAAGTGACCAAGCGGCGCCGAATTCTTCTGATTGCCCTCGCTGCCGGCGCCGGTGCGGCGGGCTATTGGTGGTATTTTGTCCGGCCGGCCCCTACCGCCATCCTGACCCTCCAGGGAAATGTTGAGGTGCGGCAAGTAAATCTCGGCTTCAAAGTCGCGGGCCGCATCGAAAAGCTGAATGTTGACGAAGGCGATGCCGTCCAAACCGGACAGGTTCTCGCGTCGCTTGAAAAGGTCTATTTCGAGGATGCGCTCGCGCAAGCCCGCGCCCAGCGGGACCAGATGGCTGCCAACTATGCGAAGCTCAAAGCCGGAAACCGCCCCGAGGAAATTTCGGAGGCAAGAGCGCTCGTCGCGGAGCGGGAAGCAACGCTCGCCAACGCCACTATCACGTTTAAAAGAGCGCAGAGCCTTCTGAACTCACCCGCCGGCTCCCAAAAGACTTTTGACGATGCCCAGGCAGCGCAGCGCCAAGCGGATGCGCAGCTGAAATCGGCTCGCGAAGCTCTCACGCTTCAGGAAGCGGGCTTCCGCAAAGAGGACGTCGACCTTGCCAAGGCGCAATTAGGAGAGCGCGAAGCCGCGGTTACGACGGCCCAACGCAATTTAACCGATGCGGATTTGATCGCACCGAGTGCGGGCACGATACTGAGCCGTGTGCGGGAGGTTGGCGCCATCGTCGCTCCCGGCGAGACCGTCTTTGTCGTCAGCCTCACCACACCCGTCTGGGTGAGAACTTACGTTTCCGAGCGCGATCTTGGCCGGATCCAGCCAGGCATGGAAGTCCAACTTAAGACCGACACTCCCGGAGGCAGAACCTACACAGGGCGTATCGGCTTCATCTCCACGGCTGCGGAATTCACCCCGAAGACCGTGGAGACCACGGAGTTGCGTACCGCCCTGGTGTACCGGCTAAGGATTGTCGTGGAGGATCCCGCCGGTTTCCTTCGGCAGGGCATGCCGGTCACGGTAACGGTAACGCCTCCGCCTGCGCAGGGAACCCCGGTTGCCAGCGTGAACTGACCATGCAGCCCCCGCTTGCGATCGTTGAGAATTTGACCAAACGCTTTGCAGCCAGTGGACCTGCTGCTGTTGGGCCGGTGAGCTTCACCCTGAAGCCGAGCCAAGTGACTGGCGTGGTCGGCCCCGATGGCGCGGGAAAAACGACGCTGATGCGTTTGCTGGCCGGGCTTCTCGCGCCGACCGAGGGTCAGGCCACGGTTTGCGGCTACGACACGATCCGGGATGCGCTCGGCCTTCATCATGCCATTGGCTACATGCCTCAGCGCTTTGGCCTCTATGAAGACCTTTCCGTGCTCGAGAACCTGACGCTTTACGCTGATTTGCGAGGCGTCGTGGGAGAGGCACGCGCGGCAAGCTTCAAGCGCCTTTTGTCCTTCACCGATCTCGAACGGTTCACGGGCCGTCTCGCTGGCCGCCTTTCGGGTGGCATGAAACAGAAGCTCGGTCTTGCCTGCGCCATGCTGCGCTCGCCCCGCCTGCTCCTCCTGGATGAACCGAGTGTTGGCGTGGATCCCATTTCCCGGCGGGAACTGTGGCGTATGATGCGTGAACTGACCGCTGCTGGAGTCGGAGTGGTATGGACGACAGCCTATCTCGACGAGGCGGAGAATTGCGCGGAAGTTATTGTCTTGAACGCGGGCCGCCTACTTTTTCAAGGCGATCCGAAAACAATGACAGGCCAAACGGGAGGCAGGGTCTACCAGCTGCGCGGAGCTGCAGGCGAAAGACGCTCCTTGCTGACGAAAGCGCTCTCGCGCGCCGAAATCATCGACGGTGTCATCCAAGGTGAGGCCGTGAGGCTCGTAATGGCGGAAGGGGCCCAGGCACCCACGCCAGCAGAATTGGAAGCTCCTTCAGCCAGCATCGAACCAGTGAAACCCCGCTTCGAGGACGCCTTTGTCGCCATGCTTGGCGGCCAGCCGAAACGCACCCAATCCTTCGAGGCACCGTCTCGCCCCGCCAATGGCAAGGAGGCCGCCGTCGAGGCCGTTGACCTGACCAAGAAATTCGGCGACTTCACTGCAGCGGACCACATTTCCTTCACCATAAAGCGCGGCGAAATCTTCGGTTTGCTCGGGCCGAATGGCGCCGGCAAATCCACCACCTTCAAGATGATGTGCGGGCTTTTGCGGCCGACAGCTGGAACGGCTCGCGTCGACGGATACGATCTTTACAGTGCGCCCGCGATTGCGCGCGGCCGCCTAGGCTACATGGCGCAAAAATTCTCGCTGTATGGCGATCTGAGCGTGCGTCAGAACCTCGACTTCTTCGGCGGCCTTTACGGGCTCGCGGGAGCGAAGAAGCGCGACGCCATCGACCGCGTGGTGTCAGCGTTCGACCTTGCCCCTTACCTCAAAACGAATGCGGGGGAACTGCCGCTCGGCTTCAAGCAGCGCTTAGCACTTTCCTGCGCCATCCTTCACAACCCTCCCGTACTTTTCCTGGATGAGCCAACCTCGGGCGTAGACCCGCTGACCCGGCGCGAATTCTGGGGCTTCATCAATTCGATGATAGGGAGCGGCGTCACGGTAATGGTCACGACGCATTTCATGGACGAGGCGGAGTATTGCGACCGCGTCGCTCTCATTTACCGCGGCCGGAGCATCGCAGCCGGCACTCCCGACGAATTGCAAGCTTCGGTGAGGAGCGCGGCGTTGCCCAGCCCGACCCTCGAAGACGCATTTATCGCCCTTATTGATGCGCAGGAACAGCGGGAGGCGGCATGAACGAGCGCCCAGTCTTCATAGAGCCGAAGGAGCTGGAAGTTGCGGAGCGATTCGACCCGCGCGAGGGCCGCTTGCGGCGTATCAAAGCGCTGATTCGTAAGGAAGCGCTGCAAACCTTGCGCGATCCAAGCAGTCTGGTCGTCGCAATCGTTTTGCCCGCGCTCTTGCTTTTCTTGTTCGGCTTCGGCGTTTCGTTCGATGTCACGACTGTCCGGATTGGTCTTGTCATCGAAAATCCGACCCCGGAAACGGAACAGTTCCGCCAATCCCTTTCAAATACGCCGTTCTTTGACGTTCGCGTCAGTTCCGATCGGAGAGCCTTCCTGAATGACCTTACGGCCGCTCGCATTGAAGGCATTGTTGTTTTGGGCTCCGACTTCACGCGGCGCGTCGGACGGCGGGACACGGCACCTGTGCAAATCATAACCGATGGCAGCGATCCAAACACAGCAAGCCTCGTCACGGCCTACGTCCAAGGAGCGTGGCAATCTTGGCTTAATCAGCGGCTCTTGAGCAGCGGGGGGACGGGCCCATCACTTATCGCGCCGGAAGCGCGGGTCTGGTTCAATCCTGAGCTGGAGAGCCGGCGCTTTCTCGTCCCAGGTTCAATTGCGCTGATCCTAATGATGATCGGTTCGCTGCTCACTGCGCTGGTGGTGGCACGCGAATGGGAGCGGGGCACAATTGAAGCGCTACTCGCGACACCTGCCAGCGTCCCCGAATTCCTGATCGGCAAGGTCGTGCCGAACTTCCTTCTCGGCTGCACAGCCATGGGTATTTCCGTAGCCTTTGCTCTGCTCGTCTTCGACGTTCCTTTGCGCGGTTCCGCTTTAAGTCTGATCCTCGCGACGACGGCATTTCTGCTGGTGGCGCTCAGCATCGGGCTTCTGATCTCGACGGTGGCCCGCACTCAATTCATCGCCAGCCAGATTGCAATGCTGAGTTCGTTCCTGCCCGGCCTCTTCTTCTCCGGTTTCATCTTCGAGCTCGCCAGCATGCCAGCGCCCTTGCGCGCCTTTTCCGCTCTTGTTCCGGCACGCTATTTCGTCACCTCACTGCAAACGATCTTCCTAGCAGGCGACATCGCCGCTGTGCTTGTGCCAAGCATCTCGATCCTCTTTCTGATGAGCATCGCGGTCATGGCACTGACGGCTCGCAACTCAAGAATGAGGCTAGACTGATGATCCCGCCCAAACTCATCGCGCTGATCGTCAAGGAGCTGCTGGCGGCCTTCAAAGATCCGAAAACGAGGATCGCTTTCATCATCCCGCCGCTCATGCAGGTTTTCCTCTATTCCTATGCGGCCACGCTTGAAGTGACGAATGTACCCATCGGCGTCTATAACGAGGATTGGGGCGAGGCGTCGCGGCAATTGATTAGCCGCTTCGAACGGGCTTCAGCCTTTTCCCATATCGTTTATCTGAATAGCGAGGAGGACGTCCGCAATGCGATCGATTCCCAGGAGGTCATGATTGCCGTCCATTTGGGGCAGGACTTCTCAAGAAAGCTCGCGGCAAGGCAACAGGCACCCGTGCAGATGATCCTGGATGGGCGCCGCTCGAACAGCGCGCAGATCGTGAACGGCTATCTGAATACCATTCTGACCCAGTTCGCTGTGGATTATGTCACCGGCGATGCAGCCGTGCCTGCGGTCAGCGATGTCGTGGACAGATCCTGGTACAATCCGAACCGGGAGTATTGGATTTCGATGGTGCCGGCTCTCGTCGGCACCCTCACCATGACGACGGTGCTGTTCGTAATCGTGATGTCGGTCGCCCGCGAGAGGGAGCTCGGGACGTTCGAGCAGCTTCTTGTTTCCCCGCTCCAGCCCTTCGAGATCATGATCGGCAAGGCCGTTCCCGGCTTAATCATCGGGGTGATGGTTGCAACAAGCATCAGCCTGATCGTGACCCAGGTTTTTGGCATTCCGCTCACGGGCTCGATCTTCGTCCTTTATGCCGGCCTTATCGTATTTCTGCTCGCCATCATAGGCGTTGCTCTGTTCATCTCCTCACTCGCATCCACGCAGCAGCAGGCGATGCTGGGCGCGATGGTATACATGATGCCTGCAATGATGCTCTCCGGGTTCACCAGCCCGGTTCAAAACATGCCTGACTGGCTGCAGCCTTTGGCGCTGTTGAACCCGCTGACGCATTTCCTAGTGATTGTGCGCGGCGTCTTCTTGCGGGACATGCCGATGGCGCTGGTGGCGCAGCGCATCTGGCCGATGCTGATCATCGCAATGTTCACGCTCTCGGCAGCGACCTGGCTCTTCCGCCGCCGGCTTGGATAAACTTCTAAGGGAGCCTAAAACCTGTCTTTGCGCCTGCGCAGCTCCTCGAAGACCTTTTCCGCGGGCGCGTCCGGCCCCAATCCAAGATGTTGCCGGATCTCTGGGCTTTCCACGCGAAGGAAGGGGTTCGTTTCAAGCTCGCTCTTTAGCGCAACCGGAAGCGTTGGTTCACTGTCCTCCCGAAGCTCGTCCACCTCGCGCTTGCGCTCCTGAAGCGCTTTGTTGCCGGGTTCGACCGTAAGCGCAAACCTCATATTCGACTGCGTGTATTCGTGGCCGCAATAGATCATCGTTGAGGGAGGCAGCCGGCGGATTTTCTCCAGCGAATGCCACATCTGAGCGTGACGGCCTTCCATCACGCGCCCGCATCCTACCGAAAACAGCGTGTCGCCCACGAAGGCCACACCGGCCTGTCCGCCATCTTCAGAGGCAATCGCATGCGAAATGAAATAGGTGACGTGTCCGGGCGTATGCCCAGGGGTTTCGAGGACCTGCAGCTCAAAGGAACCGAAGGGCAGCTTATTGCCTTCCTTCACGGTCGCGTCGATGCCGGGTATGTTGGCGGCTTCCCCCGCCGGACCGTAAATCTTGCATCCAGTCTCGCGCTTGAGCGCCGCATTGCCCTCGATATGGTCGTGATGGTGGTGCGTGGTGAATATATGGGTAAGCTTCCAACCTGCCTTCTGGAGCGCGGCTCGAACGGCATCGCCTTGCGGGGCATCAATCGAGGCTGTTAGCCCCGCATCCCTATCGTGGATCAAGACTCCGTAATTATCTTGCCAGCATGGAAACTGGCGGATTTCGAGGGTTGCCATCACCTTTGTCCTCAGGGCTTTGTTGATAGTGTCTTAACTGAAAAAACGCGAGCATTAAACCCGGTTCGAGAAGATGCTACTGTTGTTCCATGTATGACGATGCCGCGGAACTCCGGGACTTTTATGCCTCCCCTTTGGGGCAGCTCGCCCGCCGCATCGTTGCGCGCCGCATCCGGGCTCGCTGGCCGGATGTAACGGGCATGGATGTGGTTGGCCTCGGCTACGCCTCCCCCTATTTGCGCATGTTCAATGCGGAAGCGCGCGGAACGGCTGCGCTGATGCCCCAGTCCCAGGGTGTGGTCCAGTGGCCGGCAGAGGCACCCTACCGGTCTGCGCTCGTGCCGGAAATCGAATTGCCGCTGCGCGACATGTCCGTGGAGCGTGTGCTTGTTGTCCATGGCCTGGAACACGTGGACTCCAGGCAATTCTATCTTCAAGAGATTTGGCGCGTGTTAATGCCGCAAGGGCGCGTGATCATTGTAATCCCCAACCGGCGCGGGGCTTGGGCAAGGCTCGATACAACGCCTTTCGGGCACGGGCGCCCCTATAGTTCAAAGCAGATAGAAAAGGTGTTGAGGAAGGAATCGTTTGAGCCGGTGAATGCGGCACCCTGCCTCTTCGCGCCGCCCTTCCGCGCACGCGTTTTGCCTTCCGCTGCGCTCGCCTGGGAACGTGTCGGCGCTGCGCTATGGCCTGCCTTCTCAGGCGTAATCGTCGTCGAAGCAATCAAACAGGTCTATGCCGGAGTTAGGGTTACAGCCAAAAAGCGCGTATTTGCCCCTGCTCCGGCAATTGGCGGCCTCCGCCCGGCACGTTTTTAGCTTGCGCCGCGCAGTTTCGCTGCTTGCTTCCCGCATCGCAGGTTGCTAACCAAGCCGGGGCGCAGCTTGACGGGGACAATCATGCACGGATCGGGCCTTACTTTAGTGGTTTGGCAAGGCTGGAGCGTGCTTTCCGTCATGGCAGTGCTGACGGCTCTGCTTGCAACGATTCTGGCGTGGCTCCTTCCTTTTCCCGAACGGTCTCTCAGCCGCCAGCTCAATTACTATGAAGACCGGATGGCGCTCAAAGAGCGCCTCGGCGCCGTGCCCCCCTTCCATGCCTACCTTACTACCATTCGGCGCTTCAATCAGTGGCTCATGGAGTGGTTCGGCCCCGCATTCAGCGGGCAAGCTTTCGAACGCTGTTTAGCTATCGCATTTATCTTTCCGATTGTTCTCTTCCTGCTGACGCTCATCACGCATGGGGTGACCGCCGGCCGGGTTTCGCTGGGCGAAGTGGTGATCTTCGCGGCTGCTTTCCTCATCATCGCTTATGTGATCGTCGTTGCATTCAATAATTTGTTGGTCGTCATTGAACGCGCATGGAAGATGTTCGGCGGGGACCAGGGCATGGCTCAGACCATCGCACGGGTTCTTCTGGGCGGCTTCGCGGTGATGGTCGCGTTCACGATCTCCTTTGCAATTGCGACGACGTTCTCCGGCCAGGTTTCCGATACTGGCTCGGTCCTTGGCGCGATGGGGGGCGGATTTGCCCTGGCTTTCGCTTTCGCCGCCGCGTTCGCCCTCGCGGGTGCTGTGCTTTTCTCGATTGCAGTTGTCATCCTTGCCGGACTGGCGCTCGCTTTTGCGAGCCAGTTCGCCTTCCTGCTGTTTCTCTTCTTCATCCTTCTCCCTGTCGCGAACGCATCCGTGGATTGGCTTTCCTGGGGTGCGATGCGATTCTTCCTTGGGGTCGCCGAGGCTGCCGAAGACGATATTGTGGGTGCGCTGAAGGTTGCGGGGGTAGTTCTAGCGACCTTCGTCTCGGGTGCGCTTTTGATGGTGGTGCTGTCGGCACTGCTGCCGAATGTGCTGGAAGGAATGAATCGTCTCTTCGCCTTAGCGAACTTGCCGGCTTTCAATTGGCAGAGCATGGTCGAAAAAGCCGTTGCAGCCCCTTGGACCGATGGATTGTTCGTCACCGGGATGCTGATGACGGCAATCGTTCCCGCCTCCTCGCATCTGATCGTCGGGCTCACCGGCATGCTTGCGCGATTTACACCGGGCGCGCGCACGTCCGCCGCTAGCATGTCCGAGCATCCAGAAATTACTCTCTCGCCGCGCGAAGAGTCGCCTGTCAAATTGGCGATCATCTTCTCCCGCATCTGGTATCTTGTCTCTGCGGCAATTACAGTTGGCCTTATCGCAGGAGCAAGCGGCCTCATTTACATCACTCACGCTCCTGTGGCGCAGTTCTTATCGAACGTCGCCTTCTGCGCAACGTCCTGGAGCCACGGCACCTGCGCCTGGTTCTAGGCATCCACTCCGCTACTAGGCATTCGCTTAGAATTGTGAGATCCTAGGCGGCATCTGGCGCGATGGAGGCCGGGATGGGGCACGAATTCCTGAGGCATGGTAGCAATGCCGCTTTGATCTTATCCGCAGCGCTCACCATTGCTTTGGCCGCGGCCGGGCTTTTTCATTTATCGCTTCTGTGGCTGCTCGCTGGGGCTTTTCTATTTTACCTGACGGAATACACCACCCACCGGTTCCTGTTTCACGCGCATCCATCGCGTATCGGCTTTATTCTCCGGTTACAGCGGCGGCTGCATTACGACCACCACGTCGAACCGAACCGTCTTGATCTGCTCTTCCTCCCCCTGTGGTATGTCGTGCCCAACTTCATCGCGGTTTCGCTCGTGGCATGGGGGTTGCTTGGCGACTGGAACAGCGTTCTCTCGCTTGTACTGGGCGCAATGCTCGCGCTGTTACACTATGAATGGGTCCACTACATTGCCCACATCCCGTACAAGCCGCGCACGGGCTTTGGCCGCTGGATGAAAAAGTACCATCTCCTGCATCATTTCAAGAATGAGCGCTTCTGGTTCGGCGTAAGCAACCCCACGATGGATCTGCTTTACCGTACCTATCGCGCTGCGGAAGATTCGGACCGGAGCGCAAGTACCCGAGTTCTGTTTCCAGAAGCTTAGCGCTCCCAGCCTCGGCAAGGCTGCAAGTAAGTTTTGCCTGGACTTGAATACAATTCGAACTTGCTATCTGCGGCTCAGCTTGGCCGGCCAACGAAGATGTGAGCAAAGCAGCTGTACATGTGGCCCGCAAGCACTTGACACGCTTACGTTCCAGCCTAGCCTAAGCAAGGATGGTGATGGAGGAGAAAACCATGGATTCAACGTCTAATAAGTTGGCGCCTCATGCACTAAGCATATTGAGAATTGTCGTCGCTCTTCTCTTCATTGAGCATGGAGCACAGAAGCTTTTCGGATTTCCTTCCGCGCCAGCGGCCGGTATGCCTGCGATGCTCTCTTTTCCATTTTGGTGGCAGGGTGTCATAGAAGTTGCCGGCGGAGCCCTTCTTGTGCTTGGGCTGCTGACGCGGCCAGTGGCGTTTATCCTAGCAGGCGACATGGCTTACGCCTATTGGGTGTACCACTTCCCAAAGAGCCCTTACCCAGTGCTGAATGGCGGCGACGCGGCGATCCTCTTTTGCTTCGTGTTCCTCTATCTCGCCGCCGCGGGGGGTGGAGCTTGGAGCGTTGACAAAAGCTAGGAGTCTTAGAGACCTTATTGCTTGCCGAGGGCCGCTTCCACTTCGCGCCGGCGGCCCCCTTCAAGAAAGAAGTCCTTGATCTGAGGCCGCCGCTCGAGTTGCGCCCGGTACACGGCAGCAACTGCGGATGTGAACTCGCCTTTGCGGCCGAGCTGTTCCTCCCCCAATTCGAGAATCCTCAAATTTGGCCAAGCCTTCTCCCGAATATGAACAACCTGGGCAAAAACTTCGCCTGCCGGAAGTTCCGGCTGTGCCTGCCCTAGAAGAAGCGCCATCGAGGCCGTCGACCTCGATATGCCGGCGTGGCAATGCACGAGAAGGTGACGAAGAGCCTCCGGGTCACGGAGAATATTGCGGCCGAAATGAAGGATCCTCCCGACATCCTCGGCCTGGGGAGCCTGAAAACCCGGTGTCTCGTCAATGACGTCATGGAACTTGAGCTCAAGCCGCGCATGCTCCCCGTACGCTCCAAAGGCCTCCGGCTCAGCCTGATCCGGATCGAGGATCGAGAGCACATGGCTGACGTGCCGATCCGCATGGCCGGCTAGTTCTTCGAGCCCGCAAACAGTGATCTTGAACGGCGCTTCGATGGGCATGAACGTCCTCGCGCTGATCGCGCCGCTTGTTATAGGCGGCCCCCTATCCAGTTCGGAGCTATGAGGCCAATTCACAAGTCAGCGCAAAGGAAAATGTCCTTAGGCAGATTGCATAACATCCGCCGCCTCAACCCGAGCCCCGTGCCCTTCTGACCCTTTCAGCCGCTCTAACGGCGATGCCGGCGCTTTAAAAAAGTGATTTGCAATTAGACCGTCCAGGCCTATGTTATGGTCCTTATGAGCATAAGCCGTCCTGAGATGAGGACGGTCTCTTTTTTTCCGAGAATAATGCTCATGTTGAGCATTACTTGGGATGGAGGATATCATGACGGTTGCAGTCCATCAGGCCGGCCAGGGGCGATCCCAAAACACTTGGCGGTCTGCCGCAGCGAATGAACCGCTTCCATCGCAGCACATGTTCGACGCTTCCTACGTCCGGGAGGCCATCCGCGAGCTCAAGCCGGTCTATTCTCGCGTGGAGAGGGCTATCCCGCCCATGGAGTGGGCCGTCCAAGCCCCGTATATCAAAGCCATTCGCGATTTGAAGCGAGAGAAGAACGCCGTTATCCTCGCCCATAATTACATGACGCCGGAGATTTTTCACGGCGTGGGCGACATCCTCGGCGACAGCCTCCAACTTGCGAAGGAGGCGTCGAAGACAGACGCCAGCATTATCGTTCAATGCGGCGTCTACTTCATGGCCGAGACGTCGAAGCTGCTAAATCCGGACAAGACGGTGCTGATTCCGGATCCGCAGGCTGGATGCTCGCTCGCTTCCTCAATTACCGCGGCGGATGTCCGCTCGTTAAGGGCCGCGCACCCCGGCGTGCCAATCGTAACCTATGTCAATACAACTGCGGCCGTGAAGGCGGAGTGTGACATCTGCTGCACGTCGGCAAACGCCGTGAAAGTGGTCGAGAGCCTGGGTGCGCCCAAGGTGCTGCTAATCCCTGACGAGTATCTTGCCCGCTATGTAGCGACGCAAACAAAAGTCGAGATCCTCTCCTGGAAGGGGCACTGCGAAGTGCACGAGCGCTTCACTGGCGACGAGTTGCGGCAATATCGCGAGACGCTCCCCGACGTGAGCATCATAGCGCACCCTGAATGCCCGCCAGATGTCATCGAAGCCGCCGACTATACAGGGTCGACGAGCGGTATGATCCGCTGGGTGAAGGAGCATCAGCCGGCGCATGTTGTTCTTGTTACAGAATGCTCGATGGCAGACAACGTAGCCTTTGAAGCGCCTGGGACGGATTTCACGAGGCCGTGCAATCTATGTCCGCATATGAAGCGAATTACGCTTCCGAAGATCCTCGACAGCTTGCTTCATATAAAGGAGGAGGTTGTGCTCGACCCCGAGGTGGCTGCTCGCGCTCGCCTTAGCGTCGAGAGGATGCTCAAGCTGCCCGGCTAAGCGGGAGCCATTTGTTGGTTCCTGTGTTGCAAGGCTGCTTTAGCTGCTGAAGTAGTCGGGTGGGGGGCATGAATTTCACATCTACTAACGACCCTGTAAGGCCTCTCGTGCGCTCCAGCCCGCGCCGCGTACTGGTGGTTGGCGGCGGCCTGGCGGGGCTTTTCACGGCGTTGAAACTTGCTCCGCTTCCGGTCACGATACTCAGCCCCCGTCCCCTTGGAGAGGGCGCATCTTCGGCCTGGGCGCAAGGCGGCATTGCGGCGGCAATTGGTGAGGGCGACACGGCAGAGCGCCACGCCGCTGATACGGTCGCGGCCGGGGCCGGCCTGACAAATCCCGCAATGGCCCACCTCCTTGCAGCCGAAGCTGCGGAACGCATCGACGACTTGTTAAGCTATGGAGTGCCTTTCGATAGCGATCTGGAAGGCAAGCTGCGCCTCTCGCGGGAAGCAGCTCATACCGCAAGGCGCATCGTGCGGGTGAACGGTGACCAGGCCGGAAAGGCTATCATGGCGGCGCTGATTACTGCGGTCGCCTCTACCCCATCTATTTGCGTTCTCGAGAACGTCAGGGCCGTTGATCTTGTCAGCAAACGCGGCCGTGTCATTGGCGTCTACGTGCGGCAAAGTAGTGCCACGGGGCACGCCTCTTTTCTTGGCGCATGTGCCGTTGTCCTCGCCACGGGCGGCATTGGGCAGCTTTATCGTCTTACGACCAACCCAAAGGAAGCAAGCGGCAGCGGGCTTGCCATGGCGGCGCGGGCCGGCGCGGTCATAGCAGACCCCGAGTTTGTGCAGTTTCATCCGACCGCGTTCGACATAGGGCGCGATCCGGCGCCTCTTGCGTCCGAAGCGATCAGGGGCGATGGCGCGCCTTTAATTAATCGGCGAGGAGAACGCTTCATGCTTCCGGTGCACCCGGCGGCTGAACTAGCGCCCCGCGATGTGGTCGCCCGCGCGGTTCACAGCGAAATTGCGCAAGGCCGCGGCGCTTTTCTCGATTGCCGGGCCTTGAATCTTGAGAAATCCTTTCCGGCAGCCTGCCAGTTTTGCCGGGATGCGGGGATAGACCCTTTATCGCAGCCGATTCCCATTGCGCCCGCAGCTCACTATCATATGGGCGGCGTCCTCACGGACGCGCGGGGAAGGACCAGCCTTTCAGGATTATGGGCTTGCGGCGAAGTAGCCTGCACTGGCGTTCACGGTGCGAACCGCCTCGCCTCGAACTCGCTTTTGGAAGCCGTGGTCTTCGCAGCCCGGGCAGCACATGACATTGAAGCTGAGGCACCGCAATGGCCGGCGATCGCCGATGAGATCAAGGTGGAGGATCACCGGGATCTCACCCTTGAGGATGTGCCGGCGGCTCCGGAGGCGATTGAGAAGCTGCGGAACGTAATGAGCGCGCAGGTGGGTGTAACGCGTTCAGAGTCCTCATTGAGGGCGGCTCTTGTTGCGCTGCAGGGGCAGCTGGCGGGTCCTTCATCTCCCGAGTTGAAGGATATGATCACGTGCGCCCTGTTCATTACCGTGGGTGCGTTGAAGCGCAGGGAAAGCCGGGGTGCGCATGCCCGGACCGATTATCCGCGCACATTGGATGGGGCGCCGCGCCATACCTATCTAACTCTGAATGAAGTCCGCGCCTTTGCGGAAGCGGTGACCGGTACGGCTGTGATAACCAGCGACGGCAGCGCCGTTGAAAGGCGCGGCGCCTTAGCTTTTCAGGAGTGATCCGTGCCTATTCCCCAGACAGAACTCAATTTCCCTTATCACCTCATTCCAGCCTTCGTCCAAGATGCCTTGCTTGAAGATCTGGGCCTGCCTGGCGACCTAACCACGAATGCGATAATCCCCGCGGATGCCATTTCGGAGGCAAATATTGCCCTTCGCGAAGAAGGCTGCATCGCAGGCTTGCCGCTCGCCTTTGCGGCGTTCCGGGCGTTGGACCCCGAGATCAAAATCGAGCCTTTCGTGGAAGAAGGCGGCTTCCTTGGTGCGGGTGCCACCATTGGGCAGATCGCAGGAAAGACGCGCGGAATCCTGTCTGCCGAACGCGTCGCGCTTAATATGCTTCAGCACTTAAGCGGGATTGCAACAGCTACGCATCATTTTGTGGAGGCGGTGGCGGGCACTCAAGCGCGCATCGCCTGCACTCGAAAGACCACGCCCGGCCTACGGGCGTTCGAGAAATACGCGGTCCGGGCGGGCGGCGGATACAATCACAGGTTTGGACTGTTCGACGCTGTGCTGATTAAGGACAATCACATCGCGGCCGCAGGCAGCGTTTTCGCCGCGATCGAGCGGGCTAGGGCCGCTGTCGGGCCTTTCGTTAAAATCGAAGTCGAGGTCGATTCACTGGACCAGCTCGAAGAAGCGATGCAGCACCACATCGATGCGGTGTTGCTCGACAATATGGCTGTCCCAGAGATGAAGAACGCGGTCGCGCGGGCAAAGGCCGCCCATCCTCACATCTTGTGCGAGGCTTCCGGAGGTGTGCGGCTCGTAACCGTTCGTGCCATTGCAGAGACGGGCGTGGATCTGATTTCCGTCGGAGCGCTGACCCATTCGGTAAAAAGCCTCGATATCGGCCTTGATTTTTAGCCGTCTTTTGTTCGGCTTCAGCCAGCTTCCAAGCCCTTGCATGCCTGAACGCGAAAAGGCCTGTTTCCCGCTTGGGCGCAGGCGTCTCTGACGCGACGAGGCGACCAGAACCTCGCCCAAATATCCTTCTCCCCCACGCTGCGTAAATCAAAATACTCTGTTCGAAAAATAGGCCGGCATCTTCCAGCCCAATAAAGGAAGCTTTGATAACAGTCGCCGAAACGCCTTGACCTGATCCTCTTTTCACTGAACAAATTAAAAGCATTCTCGCAATTGGGGAACGCCTGAAGCTTCCTGGCGTTGTGCAGTTGCAGGCGCGAGCTAATCAGAGATCGTGCAGGCTCATTCTTAATAAAGGGAACACCCCATGGCTAAGGACCCCATTTCGGATATGAACGCCACCACCGATTACGCTGCCGATAGAGGGCAGAAGGAAATTGACGACCTTCGGCGTCAGGTCAAAGACCTGACAGATAAATACGGCACAATGGCCCAACAGACCTTCTCGGATGTCAGACAGACAGTCCGGGACAATGTAGGGGACATCGAGGCACAGATTCGCGATAAGCCCGTTCAAGCAACACTGATTGCCGCCGGAGTTGGTTTCCTGCTTGGTGCACTCCTAAGCCGTTGAAGGGGTAACGCCCATGTTTGGAGGACCCCTCGGGCTTATGAGTATGGCCGTCGGCGAGTCGCGCCGTCGCTTGGGCGATTACATGAGGAAGACGATCACGAGATATCTCGTGATGAGCATGGCCGTGATTCCATTAGTGGCAGCTTTGGCCTTCGCAATCTTGGCAATCTACTGGGCTATCGCCTCGGCGATCGACAGTCCCATCTACTCGGCAGCGATCATGGTGGGGATTATGGCCTGCGTGGCCTTGCTGATCGTGCTCATCGCTTATGGAATTACAAGGGACAAACCAAGAAGCGCTAGGCAGGCCGTGAAGGGGCCTGTTAGCGCCTTCGAGGATTCCATTCCATCGGTGGAGGACATTGGCCGGCAAATTGAGTTCGCCGTCGAACGCTATGGCCCCTTTCGGGTTGCAGCGGCAGCGGCGGCGGGCGGCATTGTGGCTGGCCTGCTTGCAAAGCGCTTCTCTCAGCCTGCGCCGGTGCCCCCGGCAAATGATACCGTTGTTGTCTACAAAAATCGTGGGCGCGGAAGAAGAGAGTCCATTCGCTACGTCTGAATTGACACATTCCTAAAAAGCCGTCCCGAACTCGATTGCTTCAAGCCCAATCGAGTTCGCTTTTTTTTCTTCCCCGGCTTGCGCTCAGCGCAAGTCCAAGGACGCAGCCATGATCCAGATCGGCCCGTTGGTGTGAGTTCCTCACGGCGGGCGCCCGGACGAGCGCCGCCCTTCTGTTTGGCGCCTATCCTCTACTTATTGTTTAAGCACGCCCGTCTGCTTCGCGATCTGCGTGGAGATGTAGTCCATCAGGGGCGGAGAAAGACAGTCGTAGGGCTCAAGGTGCAGCTCTCTCAAGTGCGACCGTACGGCGCCCATGTTGTTTGGATCGGCGCCGGATTCGATAATGGAGGAAACGAATGCCGCGAATTGTGGCGGTTGCCAGCCTTCCACATCGAACCGCTCGGGGTGAATGAAGTCCAGCCCGTAGAAGGGGTGTTTCTGATTTTCAATTCGCCCGTACATGTGTACGCCGCACTCCCGGCAGGCGTGCCGCTGGATCGTGGCCGATGGGTCTACGGCTTTAAGCTTGTCCCCATTCGCGGTTACCGTAACGTTCTCACGCGGCACGACGGCTACAACCGAAAAGAGGGCGCCCTCCGGTTTCCAGCATTTCGTACATCCGCAAACGTGGTCGTGCGCGACTTGGCCCTTGATGGAAACCGTGACAGGGTTGGTGGCGCATTTGCACCGCAAAGTCCCGCCTGAAAAATCTGGCGATTCCGGCTTTAATCCTTTGTCAACGGCGGGATGAATAGATGGCGCATTCATGTAAGTTCTCCTGCTTCTTCTTCTTGGAGAGAATAGTTTTGTCTCTGAATAGTATCTCTCACGTTTTTATGGAGTATCCACGAGCAATTTTACGACGTGAAAAATTTTCTATGAATGAAATGGCACATGAATTCCAGACTAATACTCAAGATCAAGTTTTCGATACCATTCGGCAAGATTCATGTTGCATGTAACATTGTTACATTGGTGCCGAAGACCGGGAGCTAGTATAAGTGCCGTTGAAGATAAGCCCGGAGTTGCTCGATTTAGACGCCGGCCTTGGAAAGCAAGCCTTCGACAAGGGCCAGGTAGGTATTTCCAAACAATCGCAAGTGAACAAGAGCGGGCCAAAGTTGATAGACGGGCAAGCGCTCCTCGTAGCCCTCTTCGAGCGCACCATAAGCTTCATAGAATGCGCCGGAGGGGCTGCCGAACAAGCATAGCATCGCTATGTCCACTTCGGCGTGGCCATAATAGCAAGTCGGGTCGATCAGCCCGCTGATACTGTTTCCCGCAACGAGAATGTTGCCGGTCCATAGGTCGCCATGCAGGAGGCTGGGGGCAGGCTGCGGAGGAAGCCTGTTAGGAAGATCCGCCGCCAGCAGCTCGATCCGGCGGGCCAACGCGGAAGAAAGATATGCGGTATGAACCAGGAGCCTGCGTTCAGCCCAAAATAAGGACCAGCTTTCGGTCCAGCCGTTCAGAATAGGGACGGGCCCGAACGCGTAGTCCTCGGGCCAGCCATAATGTTGGCCTTTGGCACTGTGGAGAGTAGCGGCTGCCCGGCCAAGGCTGTGCCAGGCTTCGCTTAAGGAACCGTGCGCAGGAAGTCTCTCAAGAACAAGAGCACCCTCAGTCACCGCGAGAACGGCCGGTGCCGGCGCTCCGGTCTCGGAGATCGCATTCAGCATCCTCGCCTCGGCTTGGGCATGCGAGCCGCTTTTGACAATCGCTTCCCTGCCATCGTCGAGCCGAATGCTAAGGATTTGAGAGAGGTCTCCGCCGGAAACAGGGGTCCAGTCGCGGAGGCGGCCTCCGATCAACGCGGCGCCCTTCTCGGCAAGCGCTGTCATCCTTGTTCCGCTAAATGCTTAGCAAACCCGCGCGCGCCAATGGTCACGTCCTCCCAGGTCACGTCGAAATTGTCATTTCCGCCATAGTAAGGATCGGCGACGGACTCGCCTCTGCGCCCCTCGGCGTGGTCCAGCAAAAGGCTTAAGCGCGCCGTTCCATCCGGCGGCTCCATCGCCTCAAGCACCGTGAGATTCTCAAGATCGAGTGCAATAATGTGAGTAAATCGCCGGAAGTCCTCCCGCCGGACCTGCCTTGCCCGCAACCCGCTGATATCGATCCCGTACTTCAGAGCGACCGCCTGGGCACGCGCGTCCGGCGCTTCGCCCACATGCCATTCGCCCGTCCCAGCGGAGTCGATTTCGGCGTCAATGCCAAGGCGGTTTGCTTCGCGGCAGAAGGCAGCTTCGGCAAGCGGAGAGCGGCAGATATTGCCAAGGCAGACAAAGAGAACTGCGGTTTTGCCGGACATGTTTTCCTGGCTCCAGTTGCTGCACGATTTTGTCACCTGCAATCGCCAATCGCTACATCTTTCAGCGCTCCTGTATATACAATTAATGCGTGTGTACTGTGGCTTTGCACGCACAGCCGGCAAGGTTCGCGCGGGTTTCAAACGTTAGGCAGCAAGCCAAGCCGGCGCAACTGTCGCCGCTGGTGTATCTGTCAGAGTTTGGAGTCGCGTAAGGTGCGATTGTGTCGCCTTTCCAAGCTCTCAACGGCGAGGAGAAAGCGATGCCCACAGAACGTGACCTTATTCAGCAATACAAAACCGTTGCGGATGCCGGTAAAGCCGCCCTGGTGCGCTTCCTGGGCGAATGCTTCACAGAAGCCCTCCTCGTGCGTGAGCACGTTCCGAGTAGCGCTCTTGCCGCGCACTTTGCCGGACGGCTCAAGGGGGATGAAAAGGCGGCGGAGCTGCAGGCACTGATGGTGCAGGAATTCCTGAAGTCCTGGGTAGAGCATACCGCTGAAAAGATCGCTCGCGGCCGCCGCACGAGATTCACGGAGAAGCGGGAGGGCAGCGAGATCTTCGACAGCGGCCGCCTGGTACTCAGGGACAAGGAAGTAGAGGAGACCCGCAAAAAGGTCGAAGCCTGGAAAAAGGCTGAGCAAAGGCGGCTCAGCATTCCGGCACCTGACGAGCTGGAAGACTTCGCGAATGGCTTGCATTTTTAGCTCGCTCTTGCCAGCGCCCAAGCGTTACGCCTGCTTTGGCGCCCCCGGCTGAGCAAAGGGATGCGACGATGCGAATGCGGGAATGGCAAAGCAGCGGGCCCCTAACGCCGCTACCGCCGGGAAAGCCGAGGTTTTGAACTTGAACAAGTCTGCACTTGCGATGTGGCCGGCAATGCAAATATCGGCAAGGCCCGGTGATGCGCTGGCCGCGAATGGTGCGGGCGGCCGCTGGGTCAGCAGCCGCTCATAAGTTTCAAATCCCTCCGAAATCCAATGGCCCGCCCAGTCATGAACGGCGTCTTGGCCGGCATTGAATGTCTTAGCAAGATAGTTGCGGACCCTCGGAACAGTCAGTGGATGCGTATCTGCCACGGTTACAAGGGCCAGCGCCCTCACATACGCCCGGTCCTTTGCATCCGCTGGCAGCAGCGGATGGCCGGGGTAAAGCTGATCGAGATACTCCATGATAGGGAGCGATTGGACAAGCAGGTTCCCGTCATGGACCAGCGCCGGAAGCGCGTGAGCTGGATTGATTGCGTCATAGCCGGGCTCGAACTGCTTCCCCGAGAGAATGTCAATGGAGATTTCTTCGAATTCGATCCCCTTAAGACGTAACGCGACGCGTACCCTGAAAGAAGCGATCGAGCGCCAAAAGCCATACAGCTTGATCGTCATAATTGAGATCCCCCTCTTTGTGCCGAGTCTGCAGTGACATTCGCTTGCCGTTGAAGATCATTAGAGCGCGGCATACCCCAATGTTCGGCCCGAGCTAGCAAAGATACAGGGTGTGACCGTGGTTGGTCCATCGCTACTGGAGCCGAAGCCGCGCAATCGCGCAGCGCTGGCACAAGAACAACCCGGGATGCGTTCTCAACCGAAAACAGCTGCTCTAAAAATGGTCAGGAGTACATCTCATGCCGCGTCGTGAAAGATGATGCCGAGAGTGTACCGGCTGCCGGAACGAATTTCGCTGACGCCGTGGCGCAAGTTGACGCGATAAATTCCCCTGGTGCCCCGGATGGGGCGATACTGCACCGCGAAGCCTATCGCGTCTCCCTGATGCAGCGGAACCACGGAAGCTCGTGACTGCATACGCGGACGTTGTTCGGTCAAGACAAACTCCCCGCCCTCGAAGTCTTGGCCTGGTTCCGACAAGAGCACCGCCACCTGCAGCGGAAAGACGTGTTCGCCGTAGAGATCTTGGTGCAGGCAATTGTAATCGCCTGCACCGTATTGAAGGAGAAGCGGTGTCGGGCGCGTCTGGCCGGCCTCGTGGCACCGGCGCAAGAAGCCTTGATGATCGGCTGGATATTGCACGTCGATCCCCATCTCTAAATTCCAGCGATTGGCGATCCTCGCAAGGTCCGGATACAACTCGGTTCGAAGATGGCTAATGCGGCCGGGCAGCGGATAGCGGAAATATTTGTATTCACCGCGGCCGAACCCGTGTTTGGCCATGACGATGCGGCTTCGAAACAGCTCGTCATTGGGGTACATCGCCGCGATTTCGCGGGATTCCGCTGGGGTCAGCAGTCCACGTATTAACGCAAATCCTTTGGCGTCGAGGCCACCGGCGGCAAGGCTCCAATCTACTTCAGTCCGGTTGCTTGCCGCTTCCTTGACCGCGCTGCTCACGAGTCGGCCTCCCGCTGGATTAGGGTTCGCTTACGATCGACACCCCAGCGGTAGCCGGAAAGGGAACCGTCGTTCCGGATGACGCGGTGGCAAGGAATGGCCACGGCCAGCTTGTTGGCGGCGCAAGCGGCTGCGACGGCTCGTACCGCTTTTGGCATGCCGATACGCTGGGCGATTTCCGTATACGTTGCGGTCTTTCCAATCGGAATCTCCTGAAGAGCCTGCCAAACCCTGTGCTGGAAGGCCGTCCCCCGCACATCGAGCGGAAGTTCGAGGCCCGTCCCCGGCGCTTCCACCAGGCCGATAACCTTGGCCATGACGTCCTCGTATTCCCGATCGCCGCCTACCAGCTTCGCGTTAGGAAACTGGTCTTCGAGCTTGTGGACGAGCGTTTCGGGATCATCACCCAAGAGAATTGCAGTAACCCCCTTGTCGCTGCTGGCAACGAGGATTGAGCCCAGCGAGCATTTGCCAACGGCAAAGCGAATTTCTGCGTTTTTCCCTCCGGAACGAAATTCCGAAGGTGTCATACCCAGTACATCGGTTGAGTTCGCATAAAAGCGGCCGCTCGAGTTAAAGCCGGCCTCGTGGATGGCTTGGGTCACGGTATTGCTCCTTGTCAGATTGTCGCGTAGGCGTTTTTGGCGATGAGCCACGGCGTAACCCTTCGGCGTGACGCCCGCGATGGCCTTGAACACGCGGTGAAAGTGATGCGGGCTAAGTCCGATCGCGGTCGCCAGCGCGTCGAGCTTTGGCGATTCCTCCGCCTGCTCGATCAACCGGCAAGCTTCGGCGACCTTGGCCGCATAGCGATCCTGCAATGGCGCTTCGTTGGGCTTGCACCGCTTGCAGGGCAGGAAGCCGGCAGCTTCCGCTTCACAGCACGTGGCATGAAACGCTACGTTCTCCAGCCGGGGAACCCGTGCGGCACAAGAAGGCCTGCAGTAAACGCCGGTGGTTGCTACGGAATAGAAAAACTTTCCGTCAAAGCTGGCATCCCGGGCCTTGACGGCATTCCAAAACGTCTCATGAGCCAACTCAGCCGTTTCCGGCGCTTGGATTGCCTTTTCGAGCGTGCAGGCCATCGATTTCAGTTTCCCTGTCCTCATGTTCGCAAAGATAGGGGTCGCCGGGCGCGCCTTCACTCCGGTCCTTGCTCTCAAATTAAGAAAGTTCGACAGGGTCGAAGGCTGAGAAATCGGTTGTTATTCCGGCTGGAACGCTTACCATCCGACTGCGGAAGGGTTCAAATTTGACCAACTGAGGCGAGTTTAGGCCCATGAATGCAAAGCCCTATGACGTCATCGTTTTTGGGGCGGCTAGCTTCGTTGGAAAACTCCTTTGCGGCTATTTAGCCAGCCAATTTAGCCCTGCCGAGCTTAGATGGGCCGCTGCTGGGCGCTCGCGTGAAAAACTCGAGCAATTGCGCAGATTCCTTGACCGGAAGGCGGGGGACATACCTCTCATAATTGCCGACGCCACGGACGAGCGATCCCTTACCGCTATGTGCGCTCAGACCGGCGCCGTTGTCTCAACCGTCGGCCCTTACGCCTTATACGGAGAGCCTCTCGTTAAGGTTTGCGCGGAATTGGGCACCGATTACTGCGATTTGACCGGAGAGGTGCAATGGATCCGGCGCATGCTGGATCGCTACGAGGAAACCGCTCAGCGGACAGGAGCCCGCATCGTCAATTGTTGCGGTTTCAATTCCGTACCATCAGATCTTGGCGTTCATTTCATCCAAAGTCACGCGCACGAACGGTTTGGCCGTTATTGCAGGCATATCAAGATGCGCGTGAAAGCCATGCGCGGCGGGGTCTCCGGCGGGACGATCGCGAGCATGGTGAACGTCGCAAAAGAGGCTGCGGCCAATCCAGGACTGAGAAAAGACCTTCGGAACCCCTACTTGCTCTGTCCGAAAGACCGCCGGCCGTATACGCGTCAAGAGAGCCTCACCAGGCCTGCATACGATGCCGATTTTCAAGCTTGGCTTGCACCCTTCGTTATGGCGAGTATCAACACAAGAGTAGTGCATCGTTCCAATGCGCTCGCGAACTATGCCTATGGCGAAGATTTTCGTTACGATGAGGCCATGCTCACGGGGGCCGGTGTACGGGGGCGCATGACTGCCTATGCCATTGCCGGAGCTCTAGGAGCCTTCGTGGCAATGACCGCGCTTCCGCCCTCCGGGTGGGTCCTAGAGCGATTTGTTCTGCCTGCTCCCGGTGAGGGGCCGTCCCCCGAATCCCAGAAGAAGGGGTTCTACGATTTACGCTTTTTAGGCATTCTAGATGATGGGCGTACCATTCGAGCCAAGGTCACTGGGGATGCGGATCCTGGCTACGCGTCGACCTCCAAAATGCTGGGTCAGGTAGCAGCCTGTTTGGCGCATAGCGGCAGGGAAGCAAAGAAGGGCGGGTTTTGGACTCCCGCAACTCTCTTTGGCGATCCTCTTATCGATGCGCTCCAGAGACATGCTGGGCTCTCGTTCACAATTTCAGAAGAAACCGCAGGCGTCGAAGTGATAAACGGCATCGGGAGAGTGCCATGAAAGCGGAAGGCGGTTGCTATTGCGGTAACGTGCGCTATCTGGCTGAAGGCAAGCCAATGCTGAAAGCGCAGTGCCACTGCCGCGAATGCCAATATTTTTCCGGCGGCTCTCCGAACATGTTTCTTCTCATGCCGCCCAATGGCTTCAGTTACACCAAGGGGGCGCCAAAGCAATTTGCGCGAAGCGATCTTGAAGGCGCCGTGACCCGTGAATTCTGCCCCGAATGCGGCACGCACATAGCCACGCGGCGGCCGGGCTTACCTGCCGTGATTTTGAAAGCCGGTACGCTCGACGATCCGACCGTTTTTGGCGGCCCTCAGATGGCGATCTACACCATCGACAGGCAGCCTTTCCATCACATACCTGAAGGCTTGCCGACATTCGAGCGGTTGCCGCCGCGATAACACGCGGAAGCCCTAGAGCACGATCAGGAAAAGTGGACACCGATTTTCCGTTCGATCGCGCTCCAGCCATTTGATTCAGAGAGGGACTCACGTTTCAGGTTGCCTCAACCTGAAACGATCCGGCTCTAGAGGGTTCATCCCCCGAACGCCGCAAGAAACCGCTCGCCCCGGTCAAGCTTGGCAGTTAGCATGCTAGGCTGAAGAACCAATGCAGGCCCGGCAATGAACTATGATTTGATCGTAAGAGGCGGTCGCGTCATCGATCCGTCACAAGACCTCGATGGCGTCAGGGATGTCGCGTTTGCGGGAGGCAAGGTCGCCGCGGTAGGGCCTTCTTTGCAAGCAGGACCCGCGACCGATGTGCGTGACGCCTCCGGGTTGATCGTGACGCCGGGCCTAATCGACCTTCACACTCATGTCTATTGGGGCGGCACTTCGCTCGGCATCGATGCCGAAGAGTTTTGCCGCATGTCGGGTGTAACCACCGCCGTCGATACCGGGAGCGCGGGGCCGGGCAATTTCATGGGTTTTCGCAGGCATGTTATCGAGAAGAGCGATGTGCGCATCCTCGCCTATCTGCACGTCTCGCATGCGGGGGTCTACGGCTTCTCGAAACGGGTGATGGTGGGCGAGAGCGAGGAAATCCGGCTCCTGAACCCGGCTGGTGCCGTGGAAGTTGCCAGCGAGAACCGCGACGTGATCGTCGGTATCAAGGTCCGGGTTGGGTTGCGTTCGTCGGGCACTCAAGGCCTGAATGCACTTGGGATCGCGATCCAAGCCGCGGAAGAAGCCGGCATGCCGTTGATGTGCCATCTCGATCAACCGCTGCCATCGTATGATGAAGTCCTGGAGCGTTTGAGGCCGGGCGATATTCTAACGCACGCCTTTCGGCCCTTCCCCAACTCTCCCGCCACGGCGCAAGGGACGGTTCGCGCTTCAGTGCTTGAAGCGCGAGCGCGCGGTGTCCTTTTCGACATCGGCCACGGCCAGGCGTCGTTCTCCTTCAAGACCGCCCGCGCCATGATCGCGAATGGCTTCTATCCCGACACAATATCATCCGACGTCCATGCGCTCTGCATCAATGGTCCCGCGTTCGATCAGGTCACAACGCTTTCGAAATTCCTGCTGCTGGGACTCTCGCTTCCGGAAGTGATTAAGATGTCGACGGTGAATGCCGCGCATGCGCTAGGCCGCCCGGAACTCGGGACCCTGAAGCCGGGATCGCCCGGTGACGCGACCCTCCTTTCGCTCCGGGAAGGCGAGTTTGAGTTTGTTGATGTGGTGGGAGAGCGCCTGACAAGCAGACATAAGCTGTTCTCCGAAGGTGTTGTGCTCAAAGGCCACTGGTGGCACCCAAGGGAGATGCAGTAAATGTTCCGCGCGAAGAAAGCTCGGCTTATAAGCGTCCAGGCTGCACTTGGCATGAAGCCTGCTTCCCTCACACCGTTTGAAATTGACAGCAGAGCCAAAAGAATAGCCAATCCGGATGGCTGTTAACTAGCAAACACATACGCGGCTATAGCCCGGCAGGAGGTCAAAATGACAATTCAACGCAGGGACTTATTAAAAGGCGTAGCGGCGACCGGAGCGGTAGCGGCGCTTTCATCATTCCCCAGGCCGTCCGTTGCACAGCAAACCTGGGCGCTGAAATTCGTCCCCCAGGCCAACCTCGCGAATTTCGACCCGATCTGGGGTACGCAATATGTCGTCCGGAACGCGGCGGCGCTCGTTTGGGACACCCTCTATGGGGTCGACAGCAGCCTGACTCCAAAGCGGCAAATGGTAGAGAGCGAAGAAGTTTCGCCGGATGGTCTGACCTGGACCTTCAAATTGCGTCCCGGCCTTAAGTTCCACGATGGCGAGCCCGTCCGCGCGAAAGACTGCGTAGCGAGCCTTGCCCGCTGGTGCGCGCGCGACGGCATGGGCCAGGTGCTGAAGGCGATCCAGAAAGAGCTTACAGCGGTCGATGATCGCACATTCAAGTGGGTGCTGTCGAAGCCCTATCCGAAGATGCTCGTCGCACTGGGCAAACCGGGCACGCCGATGTGCTTCATCATGCCTGAGCGGATTGCGATGACAGATCCGTTCAAGCAGATCGACGACTATACCGGCTCGGGGCCGATGAAATTTGTCCGCGCTGAGTGGAAACCGGGGGCGACCGCGGTCTTCGAAAAATTCAAAGACTATGTTCCGCGCAATGAGCCTGCCGAGTGGTTGTCAGGCGGAAAGGTGATGAATCTCGAGCGCATCGAATGGGTGATCATGCCCGACCCAGCTACAGCGTCGGCTGCGCTGCAGAACGGCGAGGTAGACTGGTGGGAAACGCCGATCAGCGATCTCGTGCCGCTCCTCAAACGCAATCGTAATATCAAGGTCGACATCGCAGACCCGCTTGGCAATGTCGGCTCATTTCGCATGAATCACCTTTACCCGCCGTTCAACGAAGTGAAAATCCGCCGCGCGGTCCAGATGGCGCTGAGCCAGGAAGATTATATGCATGCGGTCGTCGGTTCGGACGACAGCCTATGGAAGCCTCAGCTCGGCTTCTTCGCGAATGGTACGCCTCTTTACACCAGAGGCCGGCGGCGAGATCTTGAAGGGAAAGCGCGACTTTGATGCGGCGAAGAAGTTGCTTGCCGAAGGCGGGTACAAAGGTGAGCCTGTCACGTGCCTGGTCGCGCAGGATCAGGCGGTGACCAAATCCCAGGGCGAAATTACCGCCGACCTTCTGAAGAGGATGGGAATGACGGTCGATTTCGTCGCGACGGACTGGGGCACCGTAGGCCAGCGCCGCGCTTCGAAGAACCCTCCGGGCCAAGGCGGCTGGAGCATGTTCCACACTTGGCATGCGGGCGCAGACTGCGCGTCGCCCGTCGGCAATATCGGCATCCGCGCGGGTGGCGACAAAGCCTGGTTCGGCTGGCCGAACAAGCCTGAGATCGATGCTGAAACCGCGAAGTGGTATGACGCAAAAACCCTCGACGAAGAGAAAGCGATTATTGCCAACGTCAACAGAATGGGCATGGAGCACGTGCTCTACATACCAACCGGCTTCTTCTTTGCCTATCAGGCATGGCGAAGCAACTTGTCCGGCATCAAAAACGGGCCAATCCCGTGGTTCTGGGGTGTGACCAGAACTTAGGATAGAAGCTGTACGCGGCACTAAAAAACGGAAAGGGAGCTGAGCCATGATCGGCTTCGTCATCCGGCGGATCCTAACGACGATCCCAGTGATGGCCTTCGTTGCCCTTTTCGTGTTCTCGCTCCTTTATATCGCGCCCGGCGATCCCGCTGCCGTTATCGCAGGCGACCAGGCTTCTGCCGAAGATATAGAACGCATCAGGCATGGTCTTGGCCTCGACCGGCCATTTCTCGTGCGCTTTGGCGAATGGACATGGCAAATTCTACGGGGCGACCTTGGCACCTCGATGTTCACCGGGCTCCCCGTGACGGAGCTTATCAAGCAAAGGATCGAACCGACGCTTTCGCTTATGCTGGTGACGCTCGCTTTCGCGATCACGGTCGCCGTCCCCATCGGCGTGCTTGCAGCGTGGAAGGCTGGCGGTTGGCTGGACCGGCTGTTCATGGCTTTCGCGGTTCTGGGTTTTTCAGTGCCCGTCTTCGTGGCCGGCTATCTCTTGGCTTACGTCTTTGCGCTTCAGCTCGACTGGCTCCCCGCCCAGGGCTATACGCCGCTCTCGCAAGGTGTGTGGCCGTGGTTTGAGAATCTCATTCTTCCTGCAATCGCGCTCGGCTTCGTTTATATCGCACTGATCGCCAGAACCACGCGAGCGGCAATGCTCGAAGTGCTGAGCCAGGATTATGTGAGGACCGCGCGAGCCAAGGGCGTGAGCGAGGGCGGAATCCTGTTTCTGCACGCTCTTAAGAATGCCGCGGTCCCGATTGTGACGGTCATTGGTATCGGCGTGGCGCTGTTGATCGGGGGCGCAGTGGTGACGGAGAGCGTATTTGCGATCCCCGGATTGGGGCGCCTTACCATCGACGCGATCGTCCGCCGCGATTATCCCCTGATCCAGGGCCTCGTGCTTATGTTTTCAATGGTGTATGTGCTCGTCAATCTTGCGATTGACCTCCTCTACACCCTTGTCGATCCGAGAATCCGCTATTGACAGACGTAACTGTCATAGATCTGGCACCAGCCACGGCCGCTCCGGACTTGCCGGACATACTGCCTCCGGCGCGCCCGCGCCGCGGCATCGCGCGCTTTGTGCGGCGTCACCCAGCAATAGCGACAGGCCTCGGCCTGCTGGCTGTCATGGCGGCGCTCGCGGCCTTGGCCCCCTACTTAGGCACAGTGGACCCAACAGCGCTTGCGCCTGCGAAACGGCTCAAGCCTCCTTCGGCCGAGTATTGGTTCGGAACCGATGCCTATGGCCGGGATATCTATTCCCGCGTCATCTTCGGCGCTCGCGTCTCTCTCCTCGTCGGATTCTCGGTCGCGTTTCTCGCATCCTTGGCCGGACTCCTGATCGGGCTCGTTTCAGGTTATATCCGCCGCCTGGATGGCCTCATCATGCGCGTGATGGACGGGATGATGTCGATCCCTCCGATCCTCCTTGCGATTGCCTTGATGGCCTTGACGCGGGCAAGCGTGCAAAACGTCATTATGGCCATTGCGCTTGCCGAGGTCCCACGCGTTACGCGGCTCGTCCGGGGCGTTGTGCTCACCATCCGGGGTCAGCCCTATGTCGAAGCGGCACGGGCATCGGGCTGCACGGCGGTCAGGATCATATTCCGCCACATCCTGCCGAATACGCTTGCGCCCTTGACAGTGCAGGCGACCTATATCTGCGGGAGCGCGATCATCGTGGAGTCGATCCTCTCATTCATCGGAGCTGGGACCCCGCCGATCATTCCGTCGTGGGGCAACATCATGGCCGACGGCCGCACGCTTTGGCAGATCAAGCCATACATCATCTTCTTCCCGGCCGTCTTTCTCTCCATCACCGTCCTCGCCGTAAATCTCTTGGGCGATGGGCTGCGGGATGCTCTCGATCCACGTCTTGCAAAGAGGCTGTGAGCGTGGCGCTGCTGGAAGTCGAGAATCTACAAACGCATTTCCGCACCCCGGACGGAGTGAATCGCGCCGTCGACGGCGTTTCCTTTGCGATTGAGGCCGGTCAAACCCTTGCGCTGGTTGGCGAGTCGGGCTGCGGCAAATCCGTGACGGCAATGTCAATTCTTCGTTTGATCCCGGAACCGCCGGGGAAGATTGCCGGGTCCGTTCGCTTCAAAGGCCGCGAGCTTCTTTCTCTGCCGGAGAAGGAAATGCGCAAGATCAGGGGCGGCGACATCGCAATGATCTTCCAGGAGCCGATGACGAGCCTGAACCCGGTTTTGACGGTTGGGAAGCAGATTGCGGAGACGGTGCGCCTTCATGAGGGGCTCGGCCGAAGGGCAGCAAACGCGCGCGCGCTCGAAATGTTGGAACTCGCGGGAATATCCGAACCGCGCCGCCGCATGACGGACTATCCGCATCAGCTTTCCGGAGGTATGCGGCAGCGAGTGATGATTGCGATCGCCCTTGCCTGCTCGCCGCAGCTTCTGATTGCCGATGAGCCCACAACAGCACTGGACGTGACGATCCAGGCGCAGATCCTCGCTTTGATGCAGGATTTGAAGCAGCGCGTGGGCGCGGCCATTATGCTCATTACGCATGATCTTGGCGTCGTGGCCGAAGTGGCCGAGCATGTCATTGTGCTCTACGCCGGAAAAAAGGTGGAAGAAGCGCCGGTCAAAGAGCTGTTTCGCAATCCCAAGCACCCCTACACGCGCGGCCTTCTCGGCGCGGTGCCGAAGCTCGGCTCATCGCTCACAGGCGCCGATGTCAGACTTGCGGAAATTCCCGGACTCGTTCCTGATCTCAGAGAAAGGATTACGGGGTGCGTCTTCGCGGAGCGCTGCGGCCTTGCCACCCCAATTTGCAGATCGGTCGCGCCGGCACTCGAAGCGAAGGCTCCCAATCATCTGGCGTCATGCCATCATGCAGAGAGGCAGGAACTCGCCGCATGAGCCGGCCCCTCCTCCAAGTTTCGGATCTGAAGAAGCACTATGCTTTGAGCGGGGGGATCCTCGGGAGGGCAAAGACGGTCTATGCCGTTGACGGCATTAGTTTCGATATCGCGCGCGGCGAAACGCTTGCTCTTGTCGGCGAGTCGGGTTGCGGAAAGTCGACGGTTGGCAAGGCCGTCTTGCGTCTTTTCGACATTACGGCTGGGCAGATTGTACTCGATGGCAAGCGCATTGACGATTTATCCGACGCGAGCTTGCGTCCGCTGAGGCGGCGCCTTCAAGTGGTATTTCAGGACCCTTTCTCAAGCCTGAATCCCAGGCAGTCGGTGCGCGAGGCCATTGCAGAGCCCCTTCGTAACTTCGGCCTTGCCTCGTCCCGCACCGAGCTCAATAAAAAAGTGGGCGAAGTCCTGGACCGCGTGAAGCTTCCCCGCGACGCGGCGCGCCGGCTTCCCCACGAATTTTCCGGCGGCCAGCGGCAACGAGTTGGCATTGCCAGGGCTCTCGCTCCGAGCCCAGATCTTATTATCTGCGACGAAGCAGTTTCCGCGCTCGACGTCTCCGTCAAGGCGCAAATCGTGAACTTGCTGAAAGACCTGCAGAACGAACTTGGCCTTGCGCTCCTCTTCATCAGCCATGACCTTGCGGTGGTTGAGAACATCAGCCATCGCATCGCGGTCATGTATCTTGGCAAGATCGTCGAGATCGGCTCCCGCCGGCAAATCTTCGCTGCGGCGCGGCATCCTTATACGCAAGCGCTCTTGTCGGCGGTGCCCATTCCCGAGCCCGGAGTTCGACGCGATCGCATCATCCTGCGCGGCGATTTGCCAAGCCCCATCAATCCACCCTCGGGGTGCCGTTTCCACACCCGCTGCCCCTACGTGTTCGATCGTTGCCGAAAGGAAGAACCTGAATTGAGGGTGCTTGAAAGCGGGCACCAGGCTGCTTGCCATCTATAACGATCAGCGGGCGGACCATCGTAGTGGACCCTCCTGTGAGGAGGGACTCCATTGAGGATTGCGCGCGCAAGCCATCCGTGCCCGCGCTTTGGGCATCGTCCTGTCTTTCCAAAAATGCGGCGCCTTTCTTCCACCTCAGGAAATGAAAGCTCAACCTGACAAGAAGGTTGACGCAAAGCAGGTTGCCGCCTTCACCTAGGCTAAGACATTTCCCTGGAGGTTTAATTGCCGCTGTCCAATTAGGATCGACGGCTTAGCAAACTCAGGATAAGTCCTCCATCAAGTATAGACAAATAGTACAACTAGAATTGTTAGAACGTTGTGTTCTATTTCGTTGTCTTGCTTGTGTGAAGCTTGCGCGTAATTGGAGTTTTTGTGAATTAACGTCATAATCAGAGCATATCTACAATCTTAGGCCGCATTCGTTTCACTAAAGTACTGTTCCGTTCCCGATCTCAGAATATCGCACCCTTCTTTTTGCCTGGTGCCTTGATTGGAGATGAAAGTGACAGACGCACAGCTAAGCGATGAGCCTGCACTCAAGACCAGCCCTTGCACAGCCAGGAACGCTTCAACCTTCGCCTGGCGGGAAAAGTGGGTACTGACAGCCGGCCTCGCGTTGTTTTTTGCGGCATGGGCGGCTTACGGGTCGATTACCCAAGCGGACAAATCTTTACATCATGACGTGCTTGAAGCCTATGCGTGGGGTAGGGAATTTCAGCTCGGCTACCACCAGCACGGTCCGTTTTGGGCCTGGATTTCGGGCGTTTGGTTTCTCTTGTTGCCGCACACCAACACATCGTTCGTCCTGCTTGCCGTGCTGAACGCGACACTCGGATTGCTCGGGGCGTGGCGCCTTATTGGATTGTTCGCGCAAGGCCGGGACCGGCAAGCAGCTACCCTGCTTCTCCTGGCTACGCCGTTTTATAGTTTTCTATGCTTTAAATATAACGCAAATACGATCTTTCTTTCATTGTGGCCCTGGACGCTGTTCTTTTTCGTGCGATCCTTGGATGGCCTGAAGTTACGGGATACGATATTCTTTGGGATATTTACAGCGGCGTCAATCCTTTCCAAATATTATGCAGTTGTTTTGCTCCTGACCTGTGCGGTCTCCGTCCTCTTCCATCCCAATCGCCGCAAATATATCCAGTCACCCCTGCCACTCGTCGCGGCCACAACGCTTTTCCTGCTCGTTCTTCCACATTTAATTTGGCTGATCGCCGCCGGTGCCCCTCCAGTCGCATATGCCGTACAACTCACTGGCCGGGGCTACTTATTTTCACTGCAAAACAGTGCTACCATTCTGCCAAGTGCAGCCCTTTACCACTGCATGATTTTGGTGATCATCCTTTGGAGTAGGTATTCTCCCCAAGCAAAAAAGCTGGGCTTGCCGCTTACCCCGGCTGTTGTCTCACGCCAAAGATTTATGGTGGCACTCGTGATAGCGCCGCCACTCCTGACTGTGGCGTTCAGTTTATGTTTACAGTTGAAAGTTTCGACCAACATGATGATCGGCACCTTCCCGCTCGTGCCGCTTTTCCTCATGCAACTGGCCGGCCCAATAGATGGGCTACTCTGCTTCCAATTCAGTGCGTGGTTCGCTATCGTGATAACGGCCGGGGCGTTACTCGCGGCCCCGTTCGTAACGGCCATCATGGCGCGGACCAGCAGCGACCCTACGCTTGTCGAGCCGCGCAGAGAGCTGGCCGAGCAGGTTACGGCGCTGTGGCGCGCTGAGACAAACACGCCGCTTCGCATTGCAGGGGCTGAAGCCCACTATGCAAATGCTATCAGTTTCTACAGCAGTGATGAGCCTTCCAGCTTTGTCGATCTCAGCTATGCCAAGGCGCCTTGGATCACACCAAAGAAATTGAGGCAATATGGCCTCCTCATAGCGTGCAGTCATCCGGATACGGTCTGCCAAATGAAAGCAGTTGGATTCCTTTCAGGCAGCTGGAAACAAACTTCAATCCGGATTAGCCACACGATCAGTAATCTTCGATCGTTCGGGGACATGACGTTTGACGTTTTCGTCATACCGCCGCGCAGGACACAGTAACCGCAGGCGCTAAGTGCGGCTTGCGCTTCAGTCAGCCGACGGGCGTCAGGGCTTTGATCAAATATCGCGCAGGAGCCTCGACGCAAAGTTCGCGCCCTCAACGTTTCTCACTGCGTAGAGCAGAAGCAGCGACACGAGCACCAGTGCCAGGTACCAGAGAATGGCCAGGATCAATTCGCGCCTGGTAAGTCTTGGTTTTTGCGCGATCTGACCGCGCGCAACTTTCTTCCGTTCCCGAAAAATCTCGATACTGCCAATCGCGAACAGAAAGGCGATGAAGTAGAACTTGAAATAGACCATCAAGGCTAGGACAAGCACTCCCGCGCCGATCAAGACAAGGATTTGCAATCCCGGTGCGAAGGAGACCGCAATCGAGTTCGTCAGCCGGCCGCCGTCGAGGGGGTAGATCGGCAGAAGATTGAACAAGGTAATAAGGCCGATAAAGCCGCATAATACGGCCCAGAAAGGGGTACCCGTCAGGAGATAAAGCCCTGCAGGCGGCAGCGCGGCCAGAAGGCCCCAGCTTGGCCCCATGCCGGTAATGAACACGTCCTGGTGCTCGCTTACGGCACGTTCGCCGATGGCGGCACCGCCGAAAAAGGGCACGAAATAAAACCCGGGCGTGGGCATGCCGGTCTTTCGCATGGCCCAAACATGGCCGAGTTCATGAATGCCGATCGCCCACATGATCCCGAGCGCGAATTGCCAGCTGTAAAAAACCGAATAGGACGCGAAGCTCGCGCCCGCGAGCAAAAGCTTTGCGCTTTTCAGAACTTTCAGAAGCTTGATAAAGAGCGCGAGGAGGCTTCCGCCCTGCATCTTGTAAGGCCGCGGCGCTGCCTCTGCTTGAGCGGTCATTCAATGTCTCCCTGCTTGCACTCGCCCTCTCTTGGTATCGTTTGCTGGATGGCCAAGTTCAAGGCCTGAGAAGGAGGGTTTAATTTGAACGGCACGCTTTCCGGCTGATACTGGTCCGGGCGGGACCTATAAGCAGGCTGCAGCTCTTAGTAGGGAAAGAGGGGATGATATGCGCTGTGAAAATGCCGATGTGCTCACCGATGGCCGGCTGGTCAGCCCATCGGCCGGGCGAAACAAGGGGCCAATTGCTGAAATTATGTGCCGCATGCTGCACGAGAGCGGTTGCGTTCTGGAAGTCAGCAGCGGGACGGGCCAGCATGTGGTGCACTTCGCGCGTGTAATGCCTCATCTCGCTTGGCAGCCGACGGAACGTGACGCCGAATGTCTCCAATCGATCGCAGCCTGGCTGGCGGCGGAGGCACCGCCGAACGTCAATGCGCCGTTATATCTGGACGTGCATGACGAAGTTTGGCCCGTCTCCCGCGTTGCTGCGATTGTTTGCGTCAACATGATCCACATTGCTCCACCCTCCGCGACCGATGCGCTCTTTCGCGGGGCCGCGCAGATCATGGAGCCTGGCGGAACGTTATTTCTCTATGGGGCCTTTCGGAGGCAGGGCCTGCATACCGCACCCAGCAACGAAGCCTTCGACGGGCTGCTGCGAGCCCAAAATCCCGAATGGGGCATCCGCAACCTCGAGGATGTTGCTTACATAGCCGAAAAGAAGGGTTTCGATTTACAGGAGGTCGGCCAGATGCCTGCGAACAATCTGGCGGTCATCTTTCGCAAAAGGTGAAAGCAAGTAGGAGGCGTCAGATTTCTGACAGCGTCCGCCATAGCCCCCGAGCGCAATTAGACCAGGTGCGGCGCCAGCCAGCCGTATATCACCACGTCGCGAATAAAAATCAGTCCAAGAATGAGGACTACCGGGGAAATATCGAGCCCGCCGAGATCGGGAAGTACCTTGCGGATCGGGCGCAGCGCCGGCTCTGTCAGGCGGTGAAAACTGTCCGCGATCAGGTAGACCACCCGGTTCCGCCGGTTGACAATGTCGAAGACGATTAGCCAGCTCAAGATCGCGCTGATAATAACTACCCAAATATAGAGCGTTATCACCATTGCAATAAAGCTCAGAAATGGTCCCATGTACTTCGCTCCCGCTTTTATCTTGGCCTGTGTAACGCGAGGGCGGCCAGACTTCAAGCCGTGCCTGAGGCTTTTGCCCGCTAAAGCATTCGCATGGCGCGTTTTTTGGGAGGTGGACTTCTCCATACTGGATCTGCCTGCCGTCTAAGCTTGACAGCCTAGGCCTCCTCCGGACAGGTTGAAGCAAGGCCTTTCACAAGAGCGAACAGTTATGAGCGATAGCGATCAGCGATCCGCGCGAGCGGTAATCCGCGAACTTATAGAAAACTGGGTGCTTTGGCGCGACGCTGGGCTGTGGGACCGCTTTCGCACGGTCTGGCACGACGACGGTTACATGATGGCAACCTGGTTCCAAGGGCCGGCCACCGCCTTTATCGACGCCAACCGCAAGGGTTGGGAAAAAGGTGTCGTCATTCTGCATTTCCTCGGCGGATCTTCGATCGATATCTCCGGCAGCAGAGCGATCGCGCAGACGAAAATGACGATTTCGCAGCGTGCCGTAGTGAGCGGTGTTCTATGCGACGTCGTCTGCACGGGGCGCTTTTACGATTTCTTCGAAAATAGGCAGGGCAATTGGGGCCTCGTGCTCCGGCAGCCAATCTACGAAAAAGACCGCCTCGATCCCGTTGATCCGTCAGCCACTTTGGCCCTGGACCATGCGAAGCTGATGGCCTTTCCCGAGGGATACCGGCACCTTGCCTATTTGCAGGCAGATATCGGCTACGCGGTCAAGAAGGACATGCCGGGTTTGAAGGGGCCTCTTGTCGAAGCCCTGTATGAGACGGGCGAAGCTTGGCTCTCTTTTAAAGCAAGCGCGCAGGATTGGATTGAGGCGCGCGCGAAGGCTTAAGCCTCATCAAATCTTACGGACCAATGCGGGCGTTATTTCCTTCACAGTTCGGACGCCGCATTGCCGCATGGCGGCTTCGAATTCAATCCGGAGCAGTTCCAACACGCGCTCAACGCCGGACTGACCAAAAGCCCCAAGTCCCCATAGATAGGGCCGCCCGATGCAAACGCCTTGAGCGCCCATGGCCAATGCCTTCACGATGTCGGTTCCACGCCTGAATCCCCCATCGACAAGGATGGGGATGCGCCCCCCGGCCGCTTCGGCCACTTCGGGCAGGCAGTCGATTGAACCCCGGCCATTGTCTTCCCCCCGGCCGCCATGGTTGGAGACGATAAGTCCGTCCATCCCATTGTCGACGCAGAGCTTCGCGTCCTCGGGCGTCAGAATGCCTTTGAGGATGACTTTCATCTTCGTCATGTCTTTCAAGCGGCGCACCGTGTCCCAGGTAAGGTTCGACAATTCCAGCGACGTCAATCCGGAGATGTCGATGCCCTCGAAATTGCCGCGCGTGCTCAGCCTGCCCTGAAGGCCTGGCATGTGACACGCGGCGCACTCGCGCTTGTCGGAGCGCCGAAGGCGGAAAAAGGTCTCCTGATTTCGGCCGCCGAGCCGGTCAACCGTTATGACGAGCACCGGGCAGCCAGCAGCTTCCGCGCGTTTCATCAGAGCCTTGGCCACGTCGAAGCTCGGAGAGGCATAAAGCTGGAACCAGATTGGCGCCTCGCGTGCCTTGGTCACCTCTTCCACCGAGACCGAGGAAACCGTCGATAGGATTTGCAAATGGCCACGGGCCTTAGCAGCCAGCGCCACGCCAACCTCACCGGTGTCATGGTAGGAGCGCACGCCGCCCACGGGCGCGAGAATAATGGGCGTCTCCCATTTCACGCCGAACAGCTCGACGCTTGCATCCACCCGCGAGACGTCGTGCAGCCGGCGGGGCCGCAAATAATATTTCCCGAAGGCTTCGCGATTGGCCCGAAGCGTCACTTCGCCGTCAATGCCCGAGGCCATATAGCCGAAATGCGCAGGCGAAACGTTGTTGCGCGCGGCAGGCTCGAAGTCGAAGACGTTGATGGCGTCTTTCGGGCTGGCGATCACATCCTGCGGATTGAAAGGCGCCCAGATCATAGGATCTGAAACCGCTGCCCCGGGTGCCGCATCGCCTGCTCGCGCTACAGTGCTGCCGTAGGCCAGCAGCGGGCCCGCCGCCAGAAATTCTAAAAACCGCCGGCGTGAATAGCGCCGTAATTCGGAAGCTGACATCGCCGGTCTCCCTCTCATACGCAGGCAAGCGATCAGCCCCATGCCAAGCGCCCGCCTCATCCTCTGGCGTTTTAAGCTATAGCGCCACGGCACGCTATTCAAACGCGTGTGCATCCCAATGAAGCGTGGAATTCTGACCTGCTGCGAACCGCTGCCAGAATCAGCTAATGATCCATGTTCAGAGAGGGCACGGAAATGCGTTCTATGGACTGGCTAGACAGCAATCTGCAAACACTTTTGTCACCAATTCTTTTCATTTTTATAATTACTTTTCTCAAACACGCCGTGGAGCATAAGCGGTGTCTATAACGAGCTATTAGGAAACTTATGACGGGCTGCGGCGGCTACCATAGGCCCTACGTAGCGCCTATGGCGTGGTTAATAGCTCTTACACAGGGCCCTGCGAGGGTAGTTAACTGGCGGGCTGTAAGCGGCCGGAATCACGAAAATCACGCTAAAAACCGCGTTGTCGCCTACGAATTTCGCGCTCGAAAACTACAGAAATTGCTTGTTCACGCTGCAAATTAACCATTCAGCCGCCGAAGCTGGTAGCAAAGGTCCGCGCCGCGAAGGAAATTGTCTGTGGTTTCATGCACTTATACGGGTTATAGCTTTAGCAAGGCGATTTGCCTATCGTAGCAAATTAAGAAATCGGAGCTGCTCGACTTTACGCCACGGAAAAAAGAGAAATGCGAAATTTTCCCGCAATTCAAGTTCCGGCTCATAGGCGCAGTCTAGGGCGTAGCACACGGCCATTTCGGCGGGGCGTTATAGACCATGGCCCGTATCATCGCAGTCCGGCTCACACCGAAAGCCTCTGCCGAGCGCGTCGGCGAAGTGCGCAAACTCCCGGACGGGGAGGGGCAGCTGGCCGTTTACGTCACCGCCCCGGCGGATAAAGGCAAGGCGAATGAGGCGATGCTCCGCTTGCTGGCCAAACATCTCGGCGTGGCGGTGTCGCGGCTGAAGATCGTCCGCGGGGAAACCCGCCGCAACAAGCTGGTGAAGGTTGATTGACCAGCTTCAGCAAGCCACATCGAAGGCGGCTAACGCGGCCATATTCACAAGCTCACTATCGCTCGATCCGAGGGACGCGATCTGCACCGGCTTCGACAACCCCACCAGCAGCGGGCCGATGACCGTGCCGCCGCCAAGCTCCTGCAGCATCTTGGTGGAAATGCTTGCCGAATGGAAGGCAGGCATCACCAAAACATTCGCGGTATCACTCAGACGGCAGAACGGATAAAGAGCCATCGCGCGCCGGTTCAGGGCAACGTCAGCGGCCATTTCGCCGTCATACTCGAAGTCCACGCGCCGCTGATCGAGCAGCTTAACCGCCTCGCGAACCCGCTGTGAGCGCTCCCCGGTCGGGTGTCCGAATGTGGAATAGGCCAGCATCGCAACACGCGGCGTCATGCCGAAACGCGAGGCGACGGCCGCCGCTTCAACCGCGATGTCGGCCAGCTCCTCGGAGTTCGGCATGTCGTGCACTGATGTATCGGCCACGAGAACGAACCTGCCCCTGCTGATGATCACGGAAATTCCGATGACGCTGCGGCCGGGCTTCGGATCGAGCACAAGGCGGACATCCTGAAGAGCACCGGCCCATTTCCGGGTGACGCCCGTCACCATGGCATCGGCGTGACCCAAACCAACCATGCAGGCAGCGAAAACGTTGCGGTCAGTATTCACGAGGCGCTGGCAATCCCTGAAGAGATAGCCCTGCCGCTGCAAGCGCTGATAAAGGAACTCGGCATACGCTTCGTTGTGCTCGGAACTGCGCGCATTGTGAATTTCGAAGTTTTCGCAGTTATTTACCCCGCCTGAGGTGAACGCTTCGCGTACTCTGGGTTCGCGCCCGATCAGGATCGGCTGACCAAGCTTCAAGGCTGCAAATGAGCTTGCGGCGCGAACAACCTGTTCCTCCTCCCCCTCGGCGAACACGACCCGCTTCGGATGCAGCCGGCACGCGTCGAAGATGGAGTTGATGAAGCCAGCGGTGGGATCAAGCCGGGCCGAGAGCCGTGTCTTATACGCCTCCATGTCAATGATCGGCCGCCTTGCCACACCTGAATCCATCGCCGCCTTAGCAACCGCAAGAGGGACCGCGCTGATCAGGCGCGGATCGAATGGCGCCGGGATGATGTAATCCGGTCCATAACGCAAGCGCCGGCCATAAACCTTGGCGACTGCGTCCGGCACATCTGCCCGCGCGAGTTCCGCAAGGGCCTCCGCGGCCGCGATCTTCATCGGTTCGTTGATGGTGCTTGCTTGAACGTCGAGCGCGCCCCTGAAGATGTAAGGGAAGCCAAGCACATTATTGATTTGATTTGGATAATCCGAACGCCCCGTGGCGACGATCGCGTCGCTGCGGACTTCGGCTACCTCCTCGGGCGTGATCTCGGGATCGGGATTCGCCATGGCGAAAATGATGGGTTTATCCGCCATGCTCGCAACCATCTCTTTGGTCATCGAGCCGGCCGCAGAAAGGCCAAAGAACACGTCCGCCCCCTCCAGCGCATCAGCAAGGGTGCGTGCCTTGGTGCTGACGGCATGCCCAGATTTCCACTGGTTCATGCCCTTTTCGCGGCCGCGGTAGATGACGCCCGTCGTATCGCAGAGGATCACATTCTCATGGCGGACGCCCATCGCCTTCATGAGTTCAAGGCATGCAATCCCGGCGGCGCCGGCGCCATTGCAGACGAGTTTCACATCCGCGATGTCCCGGTCCGTCAGATGCAACGCGTTGATTAGCCCGGCGATGGCGATGATGGCCGTACCGTGCTGGTCGTCGTGGAACACCGGAATATCCATCAGTTCGCGGAGCCGGCTTTCGATGATGAAGCAATCGGGTGCCTTGATATCCTCCAAGTTGATCCCGCCCCAGGATGGCCCCAGATAGCGCACCGCGTTCACGAATTGATCCGGGTCTTCGGTGCCGACTTCGAGATCGATGGAATCGATGTCCGCAAAACGCTTGAATAGGGCTGCCTTGCCCTCCATCACGGGCTTCGACGCAAGAGCCCCAAGATTGCCAAGCCCCAAGATCGCCGTCCCGTTGGAGATCACGGCGACCAGGTTACCCTTGGTTGTGTAATCGTAGGCAAGGCTTGGATTTTCAGCGATCGCCTCAACGGGTACGGCAACGCCAGGCGAATAGGCGAGGCTCAAATCGAGCTGTGTGGCCATGGGCTTGGTCGGCACGACTTCCAGCTTGCCCGGCCGTCCTTCTGCGTGAAACTGCAGCGCTTCCTGCCTAGTGAATTTCGGCTGGGTGCCAGTTGAGGCAGCGTCTTTTGTGGAAGTCTTTGAATGAGATGGGGATTGCGCCGTCGCGGCTGGCTTGGAAGGGGACATAGTGTTTTCTTTTTGCCCAAGATAAAAGCGGGTCTTTGCCCACATTTACAGCACGTTATCCCTCGAGAATCTCAAGCACAAGCGCAGATATAATCTTCATGTCGGCTTTTCATCCGTGGTGGTGAACGTAGGTCTCAATTGCTTTCCGGGCTTAACGCTTTCGAAAGAGTACATGCAGATGACAGGCATCTTCATGCCAAGCCAAAGCTGCCCTCACGCTTGGCACAAGCATGGCATGCAATAAGTGCCGCGCTTGAGAGCTTGCACTTGGAGGAAATGATGTATCAGTTCGCATATTCGGCGATCGATATAGATCTGCCGGCCGCGCCGCTACCCCTAGCCCGCAACCTTTCGAATGCTTTGGAATTGGTGGAAGCCGCTGCCGGCGCGGACATCACGGTTGAGGATCGCCTTCGGCTGATTTCGGAGTTCAGCCGTTTATTGCTTGCAATCGAAGCCTCCTTGAAGGCAGGCAGCATCGCGTCGAAATGCGCAAATGCGAAATCCGAGGCCAGGGGTTTTGCGGTGGAGGCTGATGCACCCGTGTACCCTTTAGAACCGGTAGCATGAGCATGCCGGAGATTTTCATCGGTCAGGGTCTTATCCAAGAAGACGCTCCAGCTCGCATTGCTGCCATTGAGCTGAACTCTTGGGGAAGCCATGAAGGAGCTGGCGACTGACCTGCGGCTCACCGATGCGGCCGATTTCGCGGCCTTTATTCGCATGGGACACTCCGCGAACCTTAAATGTCTCGTGCACTCATCGATGGAGCTGCATTTCAAGCCTGGAACCATGGAGATCGCCGGCCATGGCGAATTAGAGCTCGGCTGGCACGCTCCCCCTGTGTTCATCCTGCCTTTGAGATTTCGCAACCGCGGAGTTCTAATCCTGTTCAGGCTTCGGCTTGGTGCCTATTCCGCGGCGGTCGAAATTGATTGGGCGGCCGTAGATGAGAGCATCGCCGGGATCGACTTGGATCTTAGTCTTCGGGAAGCGCTGGACGACGCCCGGATTACACGTCCTGAATTGGGCGCTGAAAGACCTTAGCCGGCTCCTGGAACATGATTTGCAAATGCTTGTCCCCGTGCAGACGGGGACGGGCGCCGCCTTTGCGAACGCGATAAATCATTCCTTAGAGCGAACGCTGTCATTACAGCGTGTCGAGTCATAGTGCGAGCCAGGCCGGCCATGCCGGAACCTGCTTTGCCAATACGTCCAATGGAGGAACGTTATTGGCAGAAGATACGGACAACTCTAGCAGAGGTCGAGGCTCGCTCTGCCGCTGCCGGATTGGGTCGAAACCCGAAAGTCTCGGCCTGTGCATATGTCGGCGGCTAGACCTCCAATACCGGACTGATCAACATGGGCACGAGATCGGCTGAGGCCGTTGGGTCTACTAGGTAGATGCGAGGCGGCCTGTTGACCCAAAGGGGAAAGTCGGGAAGGGCTATCAAAATCAGCCCGTTCGAGCCACGGGTCAAGCATCAATCAGCATGCCAGGCCACTGGCGGAAAGACAGCGATCTAGCCTTGCCATGCGCGTTTCGATTTCTGGAATGTTTCCGAACGTGTTCGCGTTCTTAAAATTGGACAAGAACCTTTCCACTCGGCGATGAAGCTCATCGACTACCCACTCTCTGAGAACATTCTGTAATTTGTCGGCCTGCGAAGTAGGTAGTCCCGTTTCGGAAAGTTGGCTGGACAGTTCATCGCAGGTGTTATCCATCTCATTCGACATTCCCGGCAGATCCGCGAGATCCCGCGTCCAAGGTTCACGCTCCCGATCCACCTTGCTTCTGTAAAGAAGCGCTAATTGTGTCAAGTACGACTTCGTTAAGCCCATTTTTGTACACGCCTTCTGCACTTCTGAAGAACCGGCTGGCTTCTGGATAGCCTGCACCAATGCTGCTTTTGCCAGAGGTGGCCAAGCAGCAATGTTTACCGAAGTCAAGAAAGCTTCGTTCGCTCTCGTTAGCGCTTGCTGAACTTCTACCTTATCGGTGAAAATGGGGGCTTCATACGTGTTCAGGTCGTACTTCGGTTCATCATCATGGAGCATGTGATCTGCCGCTCGAATGGGAGCATCCCCTGGCCCCGCCTTCCACCCGAGCACGACATATCGGTGCTGTTGTTTCAGCTTGCTTATCTCCTTCCCCTTCTCCGGTCCCTCTTTGAAGATCAAGTGAGTTCCACGGTGGAGGTCTAATGCGATCGTATTGTTGGGGTAAGAAAGCGCGTAGTGCCTATCCTCCACTTCTTCAGCAATGCCCAAGTCCATGCTGCCAACTTGCTTGAACAAACTATCTGCAATTGGAGCGGCCATAGCCGACGAGTCTCGGAGGTAGATACCGGACGCGATCGTCCCGCCTGTCTTGCGCAAGGCTTCGACAGAATCAAGCAGCGCCTTTCCCGTGTTCTTAAGGTCATTCAATGCAATGGAAGTCAACTTTTTGATGTCGATATCCTTGACTTTACGAAGTTCTGGGCCGCTGTTGCGCAGCGCTATATACGAATCCACTGCCCCGGACCAGGCCATTGGGCTTGGCACTTTCCTTAATATTATAGAACGATCAACTCCGAGTAGATTCGGCGCATTGCCTAGCGAGGCTGCCAGATATCCACGGTAATAGTCGGGATCATTATCCGCAGCTAACGTAGCAGCTGCTTCCGGTGGCTGTGTTGGATCGAAGAGGACTGCACCCGTAAAGACGTAATTTGTAGCATTGTCAGTTCCGTAGCGCGCGATCACAGTAAGACAGTTGGCAAACTCCTTATTTTCCAAATAAGCAGCTGCCTCTGGGTTCAAACAATCGTCCATCTTGATCTTGAAGTCGTAAGATAAAAGCGCACGAAACGCAGATATCTCCGTAAGGTAGTAATTTTTCTGCCTGTCGTCCAAAGTGGTAAGTTTATTATCTAAAACTGTTAGGCGTCTTTCAATATCAGTAAATCGCGTCTGAATAGAAGAATTAATGATTTCAAGAGCGTGATCCACCCGATCAAATCTATCATTCATTTGTATGCTAAGTTCTTGGATATCTTGCCTGACGGCGGAGAACCCAGACTCGAGGAGCGCTGTTGTCGGGTCTTTCCCTGCTGGACCAAACATACCAACAATTGCTAGAGCCGCGTTGGCAATGTTGCCGCTCAGAATTATTTTTGCCCCGCTTCGCAAACCGTCCTGCTTCAGTTGATTGATAGAGTCCGCAATCGCACCAATGCTTTTGGCTCCCGTTGTTATTCGGCCCAGAGCGACGGGATTTTTGCTGAGTACTATGCGACTCAGGAGCTGCACCGTCATAACGCTTGCCTCAACGTTTTCACGCTGGCTGGCCACTTCCGCGAGTTTCTGGCCTTTCTGGTGTTCAGATATGATAAGCTTAACTAGAGTCTTATGTTCAGCACTCAGCGTCACCATCTGCTTCGAAAGCGTTGCCATTCCGCCTTCTAAATCCCCCACATCGGCTTTGAGCCTTTTTCCATCCTGCTCAAGCACTACCACATCGGCTGACAGAGACTGGAAGATGAGGTCGACATAATCACGAACAAGCGCGTCCTTTGTCTTTACAGTGGCCTCCGACACGTCAAATCGGATTTCAACCGCAACTTCGGATAGCGTTTTATGCCACTCGCTATTGCAGCTAGCTACACTTTGCCGGTCGGTGAGGTCCATCGCTGCGTCAATTGCTGGTCCAACGACCGGCACCGGCGATGACACGAACTTCACGATCCAATCAGCGCCCGCATTGTGCATGCAGTTCTGCCACTTAGGGTCTAGATCGCGATTGACGTAATACTTCCCGCCAACTTGCTCAACGAAAAGCCGCTTCTTTAGCTTATCAATCTTATCGACTGCGCCGGGCTTAATTTGCAATTTATATGCGCCGCCGTTGATCTCGCCCGATTGGACCTTATCAAACAGGATTTGCCGCTCAGTATCCGACAGGGCCCATGCATGAATTATTGAGGCTAAAAAAATGCCGACTGAACATATTAGGCGCATCGCTAATCCCACTTGTAAAACCTCGCGTGCCACAGACCGAAGGGCTGGTTTGGCTCATTATCCGCAAAAGAAAAACTTTAACACCCACAGAAGCTGAGCCGATATCGATATTGTTATAGTTTCCACAGCGTTGGGAGTTGCGGCGCGTGCTTCGTAGGCTCTCTCGTCCGTTCTGGGCCGATTTTGTTGTAAAAGTCCCGTTGATCGCCGCGCCGAACAGTGATTCCGTCAGTTGACGCAAACTGCCGGAGGTGTCGGGCGATGATGGGGCGGCTCAAGCAGGATCAGGTTCAGCTGTTCTATTCGTTCAATCTGGATGAGGCGGTGCCGGAGGATCATTTGGTTCGAAAGATCGCCGCGGTCCTCGATCTCTCATGGGTCCACAGCGAGTTAGCAGGGTTTTATTCGCCGATGGGCCGGCCTTCCATCGATCCAGTGCTCATGATCCGGATGCTGATCGTTGGCTATGTGTTTGCAATTCGATCTGAACGGGCTCTCTGCCGCGAGGTGCAGGTCAATCTGGCCTATCGTTGGTTTTGCGGTCTCAGTATCGAGGACAAGCTGCCCGATCACTCCGCTTTCTCGCGGGCGCGCAATGAACGCTTCCGGAACAGCAATGTTTTCCGGCTCGTGTTCGAACGCATTGTTGGGGCGTGCATCGCGGCCGGGCTTGTGGGTGGCGACGGGTTTGCAGTGGATGCTAGCCTTATCGAGGCGGACGCCAATAAAAGCCGATCGATCCCGGGCGAAGAATGGGACAAGGACATCGATCCGGCAACGGCCGAGCGTGCGGTGAAAGACTACCTCGCGACGCTCGACGATCCAGCTTACGGCGCGGCCAGCGAAGTCACGCCGAAATTTATCTCGTCCTCAGACCCAGCTTCGCAATGGACCAGCGCAATGAAAAGCGCTGCGTTCTTCGCCTATGCCGACAATTACCTCATCGACGTGAAGTTCGGGATCATCATGGATGTCGAAGCCTCGCGCGCCATCCGGCAGGCGGAGGTGGGCGCGTCGCAAACCATGATCGAACGCACCGAGGAGCGCTTTGGCGTCAAACCGTCCTGGATCGTCGCCGATACGGCCTACGGCTCCGGCCGCAATCTCGACTGGCTTGTGAGCGAGAAGAAGATCGCGCCGCACGTCCCCGTGATCGACAAGTCGAACCGGCAGGACGGAACCTTTTCGCGCAAAGACTTCCGCTACGATGCCGCGATTGCTACGTCTGTCCCGCCGGCTGCAATCTGACAACAACGGGCCGCCTCTACAACGACGATCAGTTGGCCTATCGCGCCAGCGTCTACGATTGCCGCAGCTGTCCCTTGAAGCCAAAGTGTTGCCCGAAGGCGTCGCACCGGAAAGTTCTGCGCAGCCTCTATGAAGAAGCCCGCGATGCCGCCCGCGCCATCACTGCGAGCGAGGCTTATGCGCAAACAAGGCGAGACCGCAAAAAGGTTGAGATGCTGTTCGCGCACCTCAAGCGCATCTTGCGCCTTGGCCGGCTTCGCTTGCGCGGGCCAAGCGGAGCCCAGTTCGAGTTCACCCTTGCGGCCATCGCTCAGAATTTGCGGCGCCTGGCAAAGCTGGCCGTGCATCCACCGCCGAAGGCGGCGGCAATGTGTACTGCGTAAGCGTCAAGTGGCGTTGGAGTTGCGTCAGGCGTCTCAGTTCACCGGGTCTAATGCCGCGCTCTCCGCCGAGCAAGCGGCCAGGATCGGCTGTCAGAAGCGCCGCGCGCCGGCCATGCCAGGATGAAAGCAGACTTTTACAACGAAATCGGCCCGAGGCAGCCTATCAGAAAAGTAGATGTGGAAAGGCGAAAGGAGCATTTCGAGTGGTGGACTGGTACCAGGCAGGAACGGCGGCTCATCCCCCAATAGCGGGCACCCTCCGAAATCGGTCCGATGGTCCGCTCTCGGCCTCTGCTACCAATCTTATTCGCGGAGGAAGCGCTGCTCCTGGCTCTAAGACTGTCCCGTTTCGGGCGGGAGTGATCCGTCAGGATTTCACCTTGCGCTACGCACTGGACGGTCGCGCATTGATCCATTTCGCGATGTGAGGCCTCTATACGCAGAACGGAACCCAGAGATATTCAGGCTCGTTAAGGAAAAGAGTGCCACGACGCGGGAAAGAGGGCGCTATGACGATTGAGTTCAACCATACGATCATCTGGTCGCGCGACAGCATGGCATCCGCGGCCTTCCTTTCGCGGATATTAGGACTGTCCTCGCCCAAGCGTTTCGGGCCGTTTCAGGTGGTCGCGGTGGCAAACGGCGTAAACTTGGATTTCATGGAAAAGGACGGAGAGGTCGCGGCGCAGCATTACGCCTTCTTGGTGAGCAAGGAGGAATTCGATCAGATCTTCGGCCGGGTGAAAGAAGCAAGCCTCACATACTGGGCCGATCCCGCAAATACCAAAGAGGGCGAGATCAACACCCACGATGGCGGGCGCGGGTTCTATTTCAAGGACGCCGATGGCCATATGCTGGAGGTTCTCACGCGGCCTTATGGCAGCGGCAGCTGAAATCCTTGATGGACGCTCCACTTTTTCCGCGGAGGGGTTCGGCTGAATTGGAAAGGCCGCTTGAGCGCCTTTAAATAAGAGATTGCGGCCAGAATTTTTGGCCCGCGGCTCAACTCAACGCCGATCCCAGCTCAAGGTGGCAGAACCCAGAATGAACAACCACGCCGGAGGCTGCGTTGATGTCAATCAATGCACAGCCGCTGGAACTGCGCCAATTTTAAAGCGCGCATTAAAGGAGCCGGATATGGCGAACAGAGAGGAATCAGATGAAACAGACGCAGGCGCCGGTCTGACCATCACGCCGGAAAAGGTTTGCTTTGTGATCATCAAGGCGCGCGAGTTCGACGTTAAAGACGTAAACACGGAGCTGGAAGACGGCTCGAACCCGTCAGACGATCAAATGGTGACGGTTTTGGAAGACCGGCGCGATGATCCGGTCGCCCAAGAGCTTACGGCTTTCATCTCCACGATGACCGAGGATGAGCAGATTGACCTCGTCGCGCTCGCCTGGCTCGGCCGCGATGGCGATAATACGCTTGAGGATTGGCCGTCCCTGCGGGAGGAAGCGGCGCGCGCCCACGCATCGCATGAACACCATACGGCGCGCTATCTCCTGGGGACGCCATTGCTCGCGGATTACCTTGAGGAAGGCTTGTCCCTTTTCGGGGAGTCATGCGAAGACTACGAGATCGAAAGGCTCTGAGCGAACTCGTCCGCCATAGCCTGCTTTGCCCGCAGGAAGACGGAAGGATCGGACCCCATGGATCTCGCGAGCAGCCCGCTCCTTACCGACCTTTATCAGCTGAATATGATGCAGGCCTATCTCGATCACGGCAAGATGGGAACAGCCGTGTTCGAGTTTTTCATGCGGAACTTGCCTCCGAACAGGAGATTTTTACTCGCGGCTGGTCTTGAGCAAGCCTTGGATTATCTCGAAAGCGTTCGCTTCTCTGCCGCTGATATCAAGTGGCTCGCTCAAACGGGGCGTTTCCGGGAAAACTTCCTGGAATGTCTGCGCACCTTTCGCTTCACCGGCGCAGTTCATGCGATGCCCGAAGGGACGGTGTTCTTTGCGGATGAGCCGATTTTGCGCGTCACGGCGCCTCTTCCGGAAGCGCAACTCGTCGAGACAAGACTTATCAATCTTCTCCATTTTGAGACATTGATCGCCTCGAAGGCTGCACGCCATGTCTTGCTGGCCCCCACCAAAGAATTGGTCGATTTCGGCTTGAGGCGCGCGCATGGCGGTGAAGCGGGCCTTTTGGCGGCGCGGGCGAGCTACATCGCCGGATATGCGGGCACGGCCACGGTATTGGCCGGAGAGCTTTTCGGAATACCGCTTTATGGCACCATGGCGCACTCGTTTATCGAGGCCTTCGATGATGAAGCTGCCGCCTTCGCGGCTTATGCAGTATCGAGGCCGGATGGACTTGTTCTTCTGCTGGATACCTACGATACGGAAGCGGCGGCGAGGAAAGCGGTGGCAGTTGCGAAACGTCTGCAAAAGCGCGGAATCGAGCTGAAGGCAGTGCGGCTTGACAGCGGCGATCTTTCTTACCTGAGCAGGAGTGTGCGTAGCATCCTGGATAGCGCCGGGCTTACGGATGTGGGCGTCTTCGTAAGTGGAGGGCTTGATGAAAAACTGCTTGTCGAACTCGTCCGCAGCGGTGCCCCTATCGACGGCTTTGGCATTGGCACAAGCCTGACGACTTCTTCCGATCGTCCGGCGCTGGATTGTGTCTACAAGCTTCAGGAATATGACGGTCTGCCTCGCCGGAAGCATTCACCGGGCAAAACGACATGGCCCGGCCCCAAGCAGGTTTGGCGGCGCTATGGCTCGGACGGGCTGATGGGCGGCGATTTGCTCTCGCTTGAAACTGGCCGCCAAGAAGGGCAACCATTGCTTCAGCTCGTCATGACCGAGGGCCGGCGCACGGGGCCTAAGCCAGCGCTAAGTGAAATTAGAGAGCGAGCCGCACAAAACCTTCAGCGTCTGCCGGAGAACTTGCAGAACCTCGACCCGGAAAGCTCCTACCCTGTTTCGATAGGCGAGCCCTTGCGCAAGCTTGCAGAGGAAGCAGACAGGCTCATTGCTAGACAAAGAGCTGTCTCGCCATGACAGAACAGGTCAAAATCGGCGCAACCGATATTCTGCTCGTGGTTGACGTCCAAAACGATTTCTGCCCCGGCGGCCAGCTTGCGGTGCCCGGTGGCGGCGAAATCGTGCCGCTGGTTAACCGCATCGCGAAGAGCTTTCAACATCTGGTGCTGACGCAGGACTGGCATCCGCGTGGGCACCTTTCCTTTGCAGCTGCGCATCCAGGCAAGAAGCCGTTCGAGACCGTGATGCTTCCTTACGGTCCCCAAGTCCTTTGGCCAGATCACTGCATTCAAGGCACCACCGGAGCGGGCTTTCATCCTGGCCTGGAAATTCCCCACGCAGAACTCATTCTGCGGAAGGGATATCACCCGGAAATCAACTCTTACTCGGCGTTTTTCGAAAACGACCGCGCGACGCCGACTGGCCTTGCCGGCTATCTACGCGAGCGCGGCTTTGAGCGCGTCTTTTGCGCCGGACTGGCGCTCGATTTTTGCGTGCGCTATACGGCCGAGGATGCTGGCCCAAGCGGCTTTCGGCCGATTATCATCGAGGATGCCTGCCGGGCCATTGACGCTCAAGGCTCGCTCGATGCGGGTCTACGGTCATTCGCGGAGCGCGGCATTCCCCGCATCCCCAGCGAGGCTATCTGGGCTGCTTCCGCCTAGGGCTGGCACCGGCGCAGGCGTCATCTCCGCCGCCCGCATTCCCCGCGTAGGCATAGCGCTGGCGGACGGCATTGCAGTGCCGCCGACTGAAACGCCAATTATTGCAGCGTCACGCCTGTAGGCGATACTACGGGAGTGACGCCTGTGTCTCTGGCCACGCCCCTTATCTGCTCTCTGCCTTTGGGCAAGCCCGACCGGTTGCTATAATCCGGGATGCGACCGCGCTTGCGCATGGTGTCGACGGAAAGGGTCTGGGCGCAAATCAGGTCGATCATGGTGATCATCGCGACCGAGCCGAGCGCTAATCCGGCCAGCGGCTTGCGGCGGCTTGTCATCAACGCCGCCATCAAGGCAGCGAGATCAAGGGCGTCGCCGGCAACGCGTCCCCATATGAAAGGCGCGCGGTTGCGCGTACTTAGGATTGCCACGCCAGTCGCGACCTCGCGGAATCCGAAGAAGGAGACGAGCCGCCGCCCGCGCCTGACACCCAGAAACCAGCAAATGAAGCGCGGAGCCATTATCTCGAGAACACCTAGCGCGATGCTGAAATAGCCAAGCCGCTGCGCAAGATGCCATGCCGACTTCTTTCTCGAATGGGGCATCATATCCATGATCTTGGCTACGATCTCGAACACACTCATGACACCAATCCTTCCGGCTTGAGGACAACCTTGACGCATCCGTCAACTTTTTCGCGGAACGTCTTGTACATCTGCGGACCTTCGCTCAGTGCGACCTTATGGGTGACCACGAAGGAGGGATCGATCTGACCTTCCTCGATCCGATGCAGAAGATCGTCGGTCCAACGATTGACATGGGTCTGGCCAGTGCGAACCGTCAGCCCCTTATTCATGAGCGCTCCGAACGGGATTTTGTCGAGAAACCCGCCATAGACGCCTGGGATCGATAGGACCCCTGCAGGGCGGCACGCGAAAATCATCTGCCTCAGCACATGCGGCCGGTCGAGTTCCAACATCATCGTCTGCTTGGCGCGATCCCAGATTGAATCGAACGAGGCGGTCGCGTGAGATTCCAAGCCGACGGCGTCGATGCATTTTTCAGGGCCCTTGCCGCCAGTGAGATCGTTCAGCCGCTCGTACACATCCTCTTCTTCAAAGTTGATGACTTCGTCGGCCCCCCCGGCCTTGGCCATGGAAATGCGGTCGGGAAGCCGTTCAATAACGATGATCTTCTTTGCTCCGAGCAGAACTGCGCTTCGAATGCAGAATTGGCCGACGGGGCCTCCTCCCCAGATGGCAACCGTATCGGTTGGCTGGATGTCGCATTGCACCACGGCCTGCCAGCCGGTTGGAAAGATGTCGCCTAGAAAAAGAACCTGCTCATCGGAAAGGCCATTGTTGACCTTGACTGGGGCGAAATCCGCAAAAGGAACTCGAACATACTCAGCCTGGCCGCCCGGATATCCTCCAGTCAGATGCGTATAGCCGAAAAGGCCAGCCGTTGTGTGGCCGAATACCTTGTCGGCGAGATCCTTGTTCCGGTTCGATCGTTCGCAAACAGAATAATTGCCGCGCTTGCACTGATCGCATTCGCCGCAGCATATGGTGAAAGGCACGACAACACGGTCGCCGGCCTTCAATTTCTTATTGTCCCTGCCCACCTCGACGACTTCGCCCATGAACTCATGGCCCATGACGTCGCCGTGCTTCATGCCGGGCATGAAGCCGTCGTAAAGATGCAGGTCCGATCCGCAAATTGCGCAGCTCGTGACCTTCACGATAGCGTCGCGGCCGTCTTCTATTTTGGGATCAGCCACGGTCTCGTAGCGAATGTCGTTAATACCTTCCCAGCATAGGGCCTTCATCCGATAAGTCCTCCAAGCAGAAGCGGAGCAGACTTGACCGGAGCTCCGCAAAATCGTCTCGTAAAGAGGACAGTTGCGGCCACCTTTTGTTTCAAGTTCTGGCAACAATAGCGGATAGGCCGCTTAGCAGCACCGAAACCAAGAATGACGATGGCTGCCTCCGCTTGGCTCATGCTTTTCAGTGGGCGCGAAGGCGGTTTCTGATGTGCCGGACAGAAATCGCGGCTTGTATTTTCAAACTGCCAAGAATACTTCGCATTAGGATTTGCGAGAATTCCTGGAAGCCCGGAAGGGAGCCGCAAATGGCCAAATGTCTAATTCCGAGCGTGCAATGGGTCGAGAGCGCGGCCGATCTGGATCACATCCAGTTTTATGAGGATATGGCCGAGATCGAGGTTCCGGTTTCGGCGCTCGATAAGCTGCCCTTCAAGAACGACGACCGGGGCGACAGCAGGCGGCTGGATGAAGTGATGCGCTCCATCCGGCGCGACGGCTACAACAACGCTGTGCCTATCATTGTCCGGCTGGGGCGCCGTGGCCGCTGGGTGGTTGTGGATGGCGGGCACCGCTTGACGGCTGCGAAGCGTGTTTCCAAGGAATTCCTCACCAATCTCTGGGGCCGCAAGGTCAAAACGATCCATTTCCTGCTCTACAAAACCCCTTTGACCAATACGAGAATTGGCGAGGCAGAGGACGCTCCGTCTTGATCGCGTGAGAAGGCCGCTTGATTAGCTGAGAATTCCCAATCAGTGCTGGCGACTCCATTCCCGCTTTTCATGCTAAAAGGCTGGCATGAATGTTCTGCTGATTGGCGGCGGCGGCCGCGAACACGCGCTTGCGTGGAAGTTGCGGCAAAGTCCGCTTCTTCGCGGCCTCTATTGCACGCCGGGGAACGCGGGGATTTTCTCTATTGCGAAACATGCCCCCATCGATGCTGCCGATCATGCGGATGTTGCCCGCTTTTGCAAGTCGGCCGCCATTGAGCTTGTAGTCGTAGGGCCGGAAGGACCACTCGTGGCTGGCCTTGCCGATAACTTGCGCGCAAGCGGCATCGCGGTCTTCGGCCCATCCACTGCCGCCGCCCGCCTCGAATCGTCGAAATCCTTTACCAAGGCCATTTGCGAGGAGCGTGGCATCCCGACCGCGGCTTATAGATGCTTCCGCGAAGCCGGGGCGGCTTTGGACTACGCTCGTGAAAAGGGCAAGCCGCTGGTCGTAAAGGCCGATGAACTCGCGGGGGGAAAAGGTGTGACCGTCTGCGAGACGCTATCCGAGGCTGAAGAAGCAATCACGGACTGCTTCGGCGGAGTGTTCGGCGAAAGCGGCGCCTCTGTTGTCATCGAGGAAAAGCTTGAGGGAGAGGAAGCGAGTTTCTTCGCCTTATGCGACGGCAGGTGCGCCATTCCTCTCGCCAGCGCTCAGGACTATAAGCGCGCTTTCGATGGGGACCGAGGACCGAACACAGGCGGAATGGGCGCGGTCTCGCCTGCGCCAATGATGAGTGAGGCGCTCGCGGACCGCATCATGCGCGAGATGATCACGCCAACGCTCTATGCGATGCGCGAAAGGGGCTCCCCTTTATCGGGCGTGCTGTATGCGGGCCTTATGATCACAGATGCCGGCCCGAAGCTCATTGAATACAATGTCCGCTTCGGCGACCCCGAGTGCCAGGTGCTCATGTTGCGGCTTAAGTCCGATCTACTTCCCGCTTTGTATGCTGCCGCTACCGGGAACCTTTCCGGCATATCTTTCGAATGGGCCTCCGACACTGCCCTGACCGCGGTAATGGCGGCAAAGGGCTATCCTGGCGCTTATGCCAAAGGGACGGTGATCGGCTCCCTGGACCGCGCCGAAGCGGGTGGAGGCGTTACCGTCTTTCATGCCGGCACCGCAACCGGGCCAGGACGCGAGCTGGTAGCGCATGGTGGACGCGTCCTTAACATCGCTGCTCTTGGAAAAGACGCGGCCGAAGCGCGCTCCCGGGTCTACGAGGCTATCGCCGCAATCAATTGGCCAGACGGATATTTTCGCTGCGACATCGGCTGGCGCTCACTGAAGGAGAAGCCGCTATGAATGCGTTACCGGATCTGTTCCCCGGCTTTGAAACGCGACGCTTTCAGACAGCCGGCGCGGAAATTTTTGCGCGGCTCGGGGGCAAAGGGCCGCCCTTGGTGCTGCTCCATGGCTACCCCCAAACTCACGTCATGTGGCATAGGGTTGCGCCGGAGCTTGCGAAAAGCTTCACGCTGCTCATCCCCGATCTGCGCGGCTACGGGTCAAGTTCCGTCCCGGCGGACACCCCCGACCATTTCAGCTATTCGAAGCGCGCCATGGCCCGCGATGTCTGTGAGATCATGGATAGTCTCGGCCATGAGCGCTTTCTCCTTTGCGGGCATGATCGCGGCGGCCGGGTTGCATATAGGCTTGCGCTGGATTCGCCCTCTCGCGTATCGCGGCTTGCCGTGCTCGACATTGTGCCAACCTATGAAATGTGGCACAGGCTGACGCCGGCGCTAGCCATGAAGATCTTCCATTGGACCTTTCTTGCGCAGCCCGCTCCTTGGCCTGAGAGGATGATCGGCGCTGATCCCGTTGGCTGGCTTGAAGACAAGATCGGCGCGTGGAACGGATCGGGTGGGCTATCCATCTTCGCCGCGGAAGCGCTCGCACATTACCGCGCATTTTTTGTTCAGCCCGAACGGCTCCACGCTACCTGCGAGGATTACCGCGCAGGCGCCACCTACGATCTGAAAGCCGATGACGAAGACCACGCCGCTGGGAAGAAGATTAGCTGCCCAACCCTTGCTCTATGGGGTTCTGCGGGCATACCCGGCAAGACTGAGGGCCCTCTCGAAATTTGGAAAGCCTGGTGCAGTGACGTTCGCGGGCAGCCCATCAATTGCGGCCATTTCGTCGCCGAAGAAGCGCCGGAGGAAACGCTTTCCGCTTTAGTTCCTTTCTTAAAGGGAGCTGCATCGCTTGATCAGTAGGCGTTCCCTGTGAGGATTGGGCTCGCATTAGGCGGGGGCGGCGCCCGGGGGCTCGCGCATATCGCAATTCTGGAGGCTTTCGACGAGCTTGGCGTGAAGCCGGCCATGATCGCAGGCACCAGCATTGGAGCGCTGATCGGCGCAGCCTATGCTTCGGGGATGTCTGCTCGCGAGATACGGGGTTATTGCGAAGCCGCCTTTGCGAAGCGAAGCGCTCTTCTGCGCCATCTCTTTTCCCGCTGGCGCGGACGCGTCTGGGACTATTGGCGGCCGGGGTCGCCTGCACTTTTCAAGTCGGAGCGGGTTTTCGAACTGGTTCTTCCGGCGAGCCTGCCAAAGACATTCGAAGAACTTCAAATTCCGATCCAAACCGTGGCAGCCGACTTTTTCTCGCAGAGAGAGTGCATCATGGCTAGCGGGCCGCTGTTGCCCGCTATAGCTGCAAGCGCGGCTCTGCCGGCGCTTCTTACTCCGGTGCAGATGGGTGACCGCTTCTTGATCGATGGCGGTTTCGTGAACCCCTTGCCCTTCGATCTTGTGCAAGCGGAAACGGATTATGTGATCGCTGTAGATGTGACGGGAGGGTCAGGAGGCATTGGCGGTAAGTTTCCGCGCCCTCTTGAGGCGCTCCTTGGAGCGCAGCAAATTGCGCTGCGGTCGATAATCAACGCCAAGCTGAAAGTCTCTGCGCCGGACCTCTTGCTACGGCCCCCGGTCAGTCAATTTGGCGTGCTCGACTTCAGGCACCTAGGCGAGATTCTTGCCGCATCCGCGGGCGCGAAGGAAGAGCTCCTGGCGGTCCTTGCCGCAATCGAGAACAGAAAGCCCAACACCGCATCCTAATCCCGGCCGCCTTCTATCCCGCGAAAGCGGGGTGTGGTGCGGAAACATGATGATGCCCGCGAAGATGGGCGATGTTGCGCTTCACGAACTCCACATGGTCCCGCAGATTATAAAGGTCGGCCGCGAACTGGATTGGCACAGATAGCCGCCGGACCGCTTCCTCGATCCGGTCGATCTCCTGCTCCTTCGTCTCGATAACATCGAGCGATGCCGTCTTTGGAAGATCCTTCTCTAAATTCTTAAGCTCCCGGTACCAGTGAAGGATTCGCCGCCGCATCTGCCAATTATAGAGCGCGGGCACCAGCCGGATGAGCGGGAAAATGATACCGATCACTGGCAATATCAGGATAAAGGCGCGGTCGAGCAGCGTCGCCAGCCAAAACGGCAGCGTTCTTTGGAAGAATGTAGGTCCTGATTTGTAGACGCGGCGCGCATCGGACGCGACCGGGAATTCCGGATCGTCTGTTAGCGCATCGGCGCTCAACGCGAACAGCTTTGATTCGCCCGTAGATTGCAGCGTGGGCTGGCTCTGCACCTCATGCACCGCTTGTGCGAGCACAGTCACCAGGGCCGAGTGGAGATCATCACGTACGAGAAGCATCGCCTTCGTGGCGACAAGAGCCGTATCGGATGACGGTATGTTTTGCGCGAAGTCGACAACGCCTTGCCGAAGTGTCACGGCGGTGAGGTAGGGATAGCGCTGAATTAGCGCGTCACCCTGCGCCATGTTCATGAGACTTGTGCCGGGCTGGTGAAGCAGCCGCTGCACGGTCCTGGCTTCGGCCCCGAGGACCAGAAAACCCGCATCGGCTGAGCCTCGTTCGAAAGCCTCGAGATAAGCGGGAAGCTCCATCGGGATCAGTGTCGAATTCTCTGCCGTTACACCGTTTGCTTCCAAGAGTTTGAGCGCGAGAAATGTAGTGCCGCTACCCTGCGGCCCAATCAGGATGCGCTTGCCTTTAAGCTGGGTGATGTGATCGAGCTTGTCCGGCCCGCGATAGAAAATCCAAACGGGCTCCGTGAGGAGCCGGCCCATAGAAAATAGGTTCGGTGCGTCGATGCTGTTTGCGAGGCCACCCTGAACTATTCCCGCTTGAACGTCTGAACTGGGATCTTTCAGGGCATGGAGATTGTCGAAAGAGCCCTGCGACTCGCGCACCTCAAGGGTGACACCCTTCTTCGCAAGCTGTTCCTGATACCGCAGTGCGAGCTCGTAATAGGGGCTTCCTTTGCTCGCGGCCGATATCACGAAGGACTTCGGCGGCGCGGGCTTGACATAATGCAGAGCAAACCAAAATGCGGCAACGCCGATCAGGGCTGCAGGAATGAAAACAGCCAGGAACTCACGTGAAAATATGCGTTTCATCGGCAACTCACCAATCTACGCTAAGCCCGCTCAAGGCTTTTTCTTACGAAGGCTTGGGTGCCGGCGCAACGCCTATCTTCCGCAGGCTTGGCATTGGGTAGAACTTGTGGTGCCCTCGTCGCAGGAGAAGGATCATGAATTCAGGTCGTCGCGCTTTTTCCGCCGGGGCCGCAGTAATCTTTGCTTTGACGGCGGCACAAGCGAATGAACTCATCCCTGTGGGTCTGTGCACGCCGCTCACGACACGTTACACCAAATGTGTTGGCGACAAGCTGGTACAGTGCACGCGATCACGCGGCATTAGCTGCAAGACCAAGGTCTGCTGCCTCCCCATCTCGGAAACCTGCGGCCTCGCGATTCAGACAATTCCGCAGCGTTGATAAGTGGCACGAGTTTTTTGCGGCCCGCATGGGGAAGGTGTAAAGTCTGCATTCGCCTTTTTGGAAAAGCCGGCATGACAACCTACGCCCCCCAAATCCACCTCGAAACCCACGAAGTCACAAATGTGCCGCTGCCTTTCGCGGGCCGGAACCTCTATGAGACCGATGCCGCGTTGCGCGATGCGGCCCGGCGCTATGGCGGGGATTGGGTCGATGAGCCGCTTTCGAAGCTCGGTGCGCTGGCAGGCTCGGAAGAAGTGCTGCAATGGGGGGAAGAGGCGAACCGCTACCTGCCTGAGCTTCATACATTCGACCGCTATGGACGGCGCATCGATGAGGTGAAGTTTCATCCCGCCTATCACCGCCTAATGGCGCTGGCCATGGATCATCGCATTCATAGCATCGGGTGGGCGGAAAAGAGGCCCGGCCGGCATGTGGCGCACGCGGCGATGCTTGCCTTGATGAGTGAGGCCGAGGCCGGCACGATGTGCCCGATCAGCATGACCTATGCGAGCGTGGCGGCACTCAGGCATCAGCCCGAAATTGCGGCCAATTGGGAGCCGAAGATCGTGAACGGCGTCTATGACGCTCCCTTGCGGCCGATCTCAGAGAAACGAGGCGTCACTCTCGGGATGGCCATGACGGAGAAGCAAGGCGGCTCCGATGTGCGCGCCAACACCACGCGTGCTTTTCCGTTGGGCGCCGGAGGCCCACGCGGCGATTACCGGCTTGTGGGGCATAAGTGGTTTTGTTCGGCGCCCATGTGCGACGCCTTCCTGACGCTTGCTTACACCGATAAGGGGCTAAGCTGCTTCTTGGTGCCGCGCATCAAGCCCGATGGTGAGCGCAACGCGTTCCACATCATGCGATTGAAGGACAAGCTCGGTAACAAGTCGAACGCCTCAGCCGAGATCGAATACCACAACACGTTCGCGCAAATGATCGGCGAGGAGGGCCGCGGCGTCGCTACCATCATCGACATGGTGCATCACACGCGGCTGGATACGACGGCGGGTTCGCTCGGCATCATGCGCCGGGCGCTAGCAGAGGCGGTGCATCACGTACGGCACCGGCGGGCGTTTCAGAAGACGCTCATCGATCAGCAGCTGATGCAGGCTGTGATTGCGGACCTCGCCACCGATTATGAGGGCGCTGCAGCGCTGACAATGCGCGTCGCACGTGCCTTCGATGGAGAAACCGCCAGCGAACGCAGCTTTGCGAGGCTAGGTGTCGCGCTGGGCAAGTTTTGGGTGTCCAAACGCACGCCGCAATTCGTTTATGAATGTCTCGAATGCCTTGGCGGCGGCGGTTATGTCGAGGAGGGGCCACTCGCGCGTTACTACCGCGAAGCTCCGCTCAACGCGATCTGGGAAGGTTCCGGCAATGTGATCGCGCTCGATATTCTTCGGACCCTCCAAAAAGATCCGGATGCCCTGAAAGTTTATTTCGCTGAAGTTGAGCCCGGCCCGCGGCACGGATCGCAACTTTGACAAAAGCTTCGATTATCTCGCGAGCGCCACCACAAAGGCGAACGTGCCTGAAGCAGCGGCCCGCCACATCGCCGAAAGGATGGCGCTCCTGCTACAGGGCGCGCTCCTTATTGGTCAGGGCAATCCGGAGGTCGCAGCGGTTTTTTGTAGCCTCCGGCTCAATCCTGAAGGCAGAAGCATCAACTATGGCGCCAGCGGAGCAGAAACCGGCGCGAATGCCGTTATGGAGCGCCAGCTCATCGACTTTTAGGCCATCACACGAAAGAGGGAAGGGACCGTCATGGATCATTCTGGGATTCCACGCCGAGCCGTGCTTGGAGGAACAGCGGCAATGCTGACAGGATCAGCGCTGGCGCCCGCGTTCGCCGCATCGCAGCCGGCGATCCAGTCTGAAGAGCATTGGGCAAAAAAAGGATCCATCAAACTCTACGTTTATCGCAAGCGCCTTGTCTCGGCGGCGAGCGCGCAGCCAGTCCTTTTCCTTGTTCACGGATCGAGCCTATCCGGACGTGGGACCTACGATTTGATCGTGCCTGGGCGCACCGGATATTCCTCAATGGATCACTTCGCGGGCCTTGGCTACGACGTCTGGACCATGGACCACGAGAACTATGGCTTGTCGGACCGCACTGACAGCAATTCGGATATTGCCAGTGGGGTTGAGGATCTGAAGGCTGTAATGCCGCTTGTTGAGCAGAAGACGGGCCAGAAATCGGTCTTTGTCTTCGGCGAGTCCTCCGGCGCCATTCGCGCAGGCGCGTTCGCGCAAACCGCCGGCGATCGTGTCAGCCGCCTCATTCTGCACGCTTTCACATACACTGGCGAAAACGCGCCTGAAATCGATCGCCGCCGCAAGCAGGTGGACTTCTACAAGTCGCATCCGCGCCGGCCATTTGGGATGCAGCAGATCGAAAGCATCTTTAATCGGGATGTGGCCGGAGCGACGGACCAAGCTATCGTCAAGGCGGTCGCGGACTATGAATTGAAGTTCGGCGATAGCGTGCCCACGGGTACCTATCTCGACATGGCGACCAAGCTTCCCCTGGTCGATCCAAAGAAGCTTAGCTGTGCGGTCGGAATAACGCGCCCCGAGCACGACGGCAATGCGAGCGAAGCGGAACTTTTACGCTTCTTCGGGGACCTGGCCACGAAAGACAAGCAGTTCACCATGCTGGCAGGCATGACCCACGCCGGCGGGATGGCGGGAGCGCACCGGCATAGGCTCTGGCACGTGATCCACAGCTTCTTCAGGACCCCAACAGTGGAAGCATAGAGGGCTAAGCAGGGGGGCCGCCCAACCGTTAGAGGAGCGGTCCCCATGACGATTAGACAACCTAATCCAGTCAACTCCTGGAATGCCCACGCTATAGTGGGCTCCTCTGCAAACCCTATGGGAGGGACTTATGTTATTTCGTGGACTAGCCGTTTCCCTGTTCGCTTTTGCGCTTTCAGCAGGGGCAGCGAACGCGCAAGCGCCGGCAGCAACCAATCCGCTCGATGCAATACCGGAAAAAATGCCATTCAACGTCCCCTATGGGGCACCCATTACTGCCGAACACGCTCAGTCGGTGATCAAGGCGGCGGAGGCGGAGGCAGCTAAAAAGGGCTGGCCGCTCAACATCGCGGTTGTCGATTCCGGCGGCAATCTCGTGGCATTCCTGCGCATGGACGGCGCTCAGCTCGCCTCGATCGCGATCTCCGAGCACAAGGCCCGGGCGGCAGTCAAATTCCGTCGGCCGACCAAGCTCTTCGAGAATGGCGTGCAGTTGAAAGACTTGAAATATGTCATGACCCTCGATGACGTCATCGCTTCGCGCGGCGGCATTCCTCTCGTTGAAGGCGGAAAGCTCATCGGCGCGATTGGATGTTCAGGCGGAACAGGATCGCAGGATGAGGCGGTCTGCGAGGTAGGGGCAGCCGTAATCAACAAGTAGTATCGAAGAGGAAACTTTTATCATTGGCCTCGCTTTGCGTTGGCTAACTCAAGCGTTATCCCGATTGATGGACCGAAAGCGATAACGCAGGATCGATTTAGCCCGCACTGTTTTGTCTTGGCCGGGCTTTGACCCGGCCATTCAACTTCTTGTTTAAGCGTGATGTTCTTGCATTGATGGCCGCATCAAGTACGGCCATGACAGGTGATGTTGTTTCCACGCAAGCTGATCGAACTTTATAGGCTTTGCCCTGGCACATGGCCGCGCTTGAACACTAGATTTTTCGAGGTCAGCACTTGCACGGCTTTCCCATCTTGATTGAACGTGGTTGTCCGCAGTGTCGCAACGGCTTGATTCGGCTTCGAGCGTGAAGGCGTTATCTCGAGGATGTCACATTCGATCGATAGCTCATCGCCGGGGCGCACCGCCTGTGGCCACGCTATCTCCCCGCCGAAGCCTATGATCCCGCCTGCAAGCGGAACGGATTTCACCAGAATCCGCATGGTCAGACCGATGGTCTGCCATCCGCTCGCGGCCAAGCCTTTGAAAACAGTGTTCTTCGCCGCGTCGGGATCGGTGTGAAAAGGCTGGGGGTCATATTGCTTTGCGAATGCGATGATTTCCGCTTCGGTCAACTTCTCCGGGCCGCCCTTGAATGTCATGCCAGGGCTCAGATCTTCAAGATAAAGCAATTGATCAGACATTCCCCGTCCCCTCCGCGGCCAAGTCTTGAGAGGAAGTAATCGATCCAGGGGCTTTCAGCAACAGCCGCGCAAACAATGAGCCGGGCGCGGGGCCCGGCTTACATTTCTATTTGTTTGAGGCGAAGCCATGCTTCGCCGGCAGGCCCGGCTAAGCGGCCAGCTTTATCTGCGTGGCGGCCTCCTGCCCGCGCAGAACTTCCTTCACGATAACCTCATCTGCTTCGAACGCCTGCCGGATCACCTCGATTGCCAAATGTGGCTTCGTATTGCCGCACATAAAAATATCGATGGCGGCGTAGCCATATTCTGGCCAACTGTGGATCGAGATATGTGATTCCGCCAGCACCGCCACTCCAGACACTCCGCCGTTGGGCGTAAAATGATGCAAGTGGATATGCAGAAGCGTGGCTCCTGATACCTCGATGCATTGTCTGAAGGTTTGTTCGATGTGGCTTATGTCGTCGAGCCGGCGCGCATTCAGCACGTCGACAAGAAGATGCGTCCCGGCGAATTTGACGCCGTTACGCTCGCAGAAGTAGTCCTTCTGAACCTCGCTGTCCGAATGCGTAACTGCGAGGGTATGCTTTTCTTCCGTTTGGGCGGTGCTTGAACCTCGATCCAAGTCCATCCCCAATTGGAAGAGGGCGTCATGGAATGCCATGATGGCGTCCTCCCCAACCAGTAGATGTCCAGATGTGAACAGGGGGGGTATGTGCATTGCATCGCCCCCCTTTACAAGTGAAAAATTGCGGTTGGGTGCAAATAATTTAGCGAGCCGGGACTTTCGGGCAGGGATTAAGCTTATGACAGAGCCCGTCTGGCCCTAACTCAAGGACCTAATTGGGATTTTTTGAAGCGTTAAAAATCCCGCTCTATTTGAGATTTAAGGGCCTTTTCGGGCACTTTCGAAGCCGTTCAACGGAAAACGATCGTCCTGCTGCCGTTGATCAAAACGCGGTGCTCCACATGCCATTTGACGGCGCGCGCGAGCACGAGGCTTTCCACATCCCGGCCGATGTTGACGAGGTCTTCGGGATACATCGAGTGGTCGACGCGGGCAGCTTCCTGTTCAATGATCGGACCTTCGTCAAGCTCGCGGGTGACGTAATGGGCGGTGGCCCCGATGAGCTTCACGCCGCGAGCGTGAGCCTGATGATAGGGTTTTGCACCTTTGAAGCTTGGCAGAAATGAATGGTGAATGTTGATCACCCGCCCCGCTAGCTTTTCGCACAACTCTTCCGATAGAACCTGCATATAGCGCGCAAGCACCACGAGCTCGATTTTCTCGTCGTCGATAATTTCGAGCAGCCGGCGCTCTTGTTTGTTCTTGGTCGCAAGCGTGACCGGCAAATAATGGAACGGAATATTATGGCTGGCAGCGAGCTGGTAGAAGTCGCGGTGGTTCGAGACGATGGCTGGAATCTCGATCGGAAGCGCGCCGATCCGGTGCCGGTAGAGCAAATCGTTAAGGCAATGTCCGAGCTTCGAGACCATGATCAGCAGCCGGGTCCGCTCGGCAACCGGGTAGACATTCGACGTCATGCCGAATTTCGCGATCGCTGGGGCAAGAAGCCTCAGCGCGCTATCCTGGTTCATCTCTTCCGGCGAAGAAAACGACAGGCGCATAAAAAAGCGGCCGGCCTTCACGTCGCCGAACTGAGCACTGTCGGTGATGTTGCAGCCACTTTCGGCGAGCAGGCTTGCGATGGCAGCCACAATTCCGGGCCCGTCTTTGCATGAGAGCGTCAAGACAAAGGAGGGCTTCCGGCAGGGCATGGCCTTCTCTAATCCCAGGGGCGGAGCCGCAAGCTAACAGGTCTATACTTGATAGGTTCTTAATTCTACGATCAAAAAAATAGCGGTGCTTGGCCGGTCTTTCTGCGGTGGGCATCGCTGGCCTCCTCGTCGTTTAGGACGAGAGCGCATGGCGCGAACCTCGGTAGGATCGGCGCAGCAGCGCAATCAGGGCGCCGCCTGTTAGCGCCCCCAGCCCATAGACGACAAAGACCAAAATCGCCAGAGGAGCAGTGATACCGAAACGGAAGAAGGAGACGGTGACGGTCTCGAGGTTTTGGAATGCGAAGATAATCGTGGCAGCGGCAAACAACGCAATGACCCCCAAATATAACCAGCGCATCGAGACCTCCTCTAAAGTCAAGCGTCTCTAAGGCACGTTGGGCCTCAACTTGAACCACATCGAGGGTTGTTTGCTCAGGAAGATTAATGCCTCATATCCGAAAGCCGGTTTGGGTTTGCCGAGCCGCGGGCAAGCCGGTGAGGATGACGGAACGGGTTGCCTTTGGGCTGATTGGCCGCCGATTTCTTCGACCTCAACTGTTTTTGCACGATGGGATGTGTGAGTTTGTTTGCTTGAGTCTGAAGTGCAGGGGAAGCGAGGCTCACCGCTTGCACGCCGGGCGCGAAGGCGATCATCAACGCCGCCGCAGGGAGTATTAGGGCTTTCACAGGGAGATGCATGTGTTTAGCTCCTTTCATTCCAGGAGATGAGAAAAGCTGGGCAGACCAAGCTGCGTCCCCATTCTCTGCGCGGCAAGATCTTTATTCAATTACTGGCTCTTAACTTGGTTTTTTAATTCTTTCGCAAGGTGGCTCGAAGTGTTGGACTTCAGCAAGCTTCGGCGGGGCGCATTCCGTGAACCGGCGCCCGGTCTCGAATATGAAATGATCCGTAGTCGCTGAGCGCGCCCATGATCCTGGCGGGCGCAAAAGGGTTCATTCAAACGAGGCGGCTTTGATGCACCGCTGCTTCCACGAAGGAGGCAAATAGCGGATGAGGATCGAAGGGACGTGATTTTAGCTCAGGATGAAATTGTACGCCGATAAACCATGGATGGCCAGGCACTTCGACGATTTCGGGAAGCTTCCCGTCCGGCGACAGCCCCGAGAAACGCAAGCCCGCCCGCTCCAGGCGGTTCCGGTAATTGATGTTGACCTCATAACGATGGCGGTGACGCTCACTGATGCGTTCCCGTCCGTAAATCGCGGCGACCTGGCTTCCTTCTTCAAGCACGGCATCATAGGCGCCCAGCCTCATGGTGCCACCCTTATCGCCGTCCTCGCAGCGCTGGATTGCGGTTTCTCCGCTCATCCATTCAGTCATCAACCCCACAACGGGTTCGGCAGCGGGACCGAATTCGGTAGAACTCGCGCCGTTGATGCCGGCCAGATGGCGCGCAACTTCGATCACCGCAAGCTGCATCCCAAAACAGATGCCGAGATAGGGCACCTTCCGCACGCGAGCATAGCGCGCTGCCTCGATCTTACCCTCCGCGCCGCGCTCCCCAAACCCTCCCGGCACGATGATACCGTGGATGTTTTCCAAATGTGCGCTGGGGTCGCCCCTTTCGAACAGTTCCGCATCGAGCCAGTTGATGTTCACGTGCACACCCTGGCTGATGCCGCCATGGGCGAGCGCCTCGATCAGCGACTTATAGGCATCCTTGAGATTCGTGTATTTGCCTACGATTGCGATGGAGACATGGCCGTCGGGATGGGCAATGCGATGCGAGATCTCCCTCCAGACCGCGAGAGCGGGCGGTGGTGCATCGTGAATTCCGAAGGCAGCTAGAACCTCACGGTCGAGTCCTTCCTCATGGTAAGCCAGCGGCACATCGTAGATATTTGAAACATCGAGCGCCTGAATAACAGCGCTTTCCCGGACATTACAAAAAAGCGCGATTTTGGCCCGCTCACTTCGGGGCACTGACGTTTCCGATCGGCACAACAGAATATCCGGCTGTATCCCGATGGAGCGCAGCTCCTTCACCGAATGCTGTGTCGGCTTTGTCTTCAACTCGCCCGCCGCGCGTATATAGGGCAGAAGCGTGAGATGGATGAAAACCGCCTGACCGCGGGGAAGCTCGTTTCCAAGCTGCCGGATGGCTTCGAAGAAGGGCAAACCCTCGATGTCGCCAACCGTGCCACCGATCTCCGCCAAGACGAAATCGGTGTCCTCATTACCCGAAAGGATGAACTCCTTGATAGCGTTGGTGACATGGGGGACAACCTGAACGGTGCCGCCGAGATAATCGCCGCGTCGCTCGGCCGAGAGGACGTTCTGATAAATTCGCCCCGTCGTGATATTGTCATCGCGGCGGGCCGAGACTCCGGTGAAGCGCTCGTAATGGCCAAGATCGAGATCGGTCTCGGCGCCGTCATCGGTGACGAAGACTTCCCCGTGCTGATAGGGACTCATGGTCCCCGGATCCACATTTAGATAGGGATCGAGCTTGCGGAGGCGGACGGAATAGCCCCGGGCCTTCAGCAGAGCGCCGAGCGCCGCCGATGCCAAACCTTTGCCCAAAGAGGAGACCACGCCGCCGGTGATGAAGATATATCGCGCCATGGACTCAAAACGTAATGCTTTGACTGATCAATCGGAAGTCAAAGCTCAAAGTTTTCAACGGTCGCCTGTCTGCAGGTCCCTACCTGACTTCCCCCTCTCGCTTTTCTAAGCTTAATAGGGGCCCGCCGCTCAATGATTTCGCCGGACATTAAGGCCTCAATCTTGCCCTCAGTTCGCTGCTGCTAAGGCCAGCAATCCGCACGCGTCACCGCCAAAACCGACCCACACCGGCACAGATGGCTAACTATGTACAGGCTATTGCGATTGGGGAAGCTGCGGCTGCGCTGGCGCGGCTGGTGCCGGGGCGGGGGCGGAAGGAGCCGGTTCGCGCTTAAGCTTCTGCAAATTCAACTGAGGTAGCGAGGATGGCGCGTTCTCGGCAGGCGCGCCAGGTGCCGTCTGAGCCGGCGTCCCCACGCCCACCGCCGAAGTTGGTGTGGCCCGATGGCTGAAAATCCCGAGCGCCAGGCTCGTCATGAAGAAAATCGCCGCCAGGATCGCGGTGGTCCGCGTCAGTAGATTTGCAGCGCCGCGTCCCGTCACGAAGCCGCCTCCGCCGCCGCCCATGCCAAGGGCGCCACCCTCGGAGCGCTGCAGGAGAATGATTACGATCATTGAGACCGCAACCATGATATGAATGACGAGAAGGACAGTTGACATAAAACCTATCCAGAGCGGAATTTCGGGGAATCTCGCGCCTTACATGACGGTTTTCGGGCGTAAGATCAAGCCGGCACCTGCGGCCGGCGCTTCTATGTCAGACTGATTTACGGGTTAAGAAAGCACCCGAGTGCAGATTTGGGCCTTTTTCCAGGAAGGATTAGCTCAAATCTGGAAGGTTAGGCAGAGGAGCGGCATATGGAAACCATCTACGGTTTTTCAGCAAAATCCATCTCCGGCGAAGAGGTCCCGCTTAGCAAATTCAAGGGCAAGGTGCTGCTGATCGTGAATACGGCGAGCAAATGCGGGTTCACGCCACAGTATGCCGGGCTCGAAAAACTATATGAATTATATGGCACTCGCGGCTTCGAGGTTCTCGCCTTCCCTTGCAATCAGTTTGGCGGCCAGGAACCAGGCGACGCCGAGGAGATCCGGAACTTCTGCAGCCTCAACTACAATGTAACATTTCCTATGTTCGCGAAGGTTGCCGTGAACGGCAGTGACGCTCATCCGCTCTTTGATTTTCTTAAGCGCCAAAGGCGGGGTCTTCTTGGATCGAAGGCGATAAAGTGGAACTTCACGAAGTTCCTGATCGGTCGCAGTGGCGAGGTCACCGGGCGTTATCCGCCGGTGGCTAAGCCGCAGAAACTTCAAAGCAAGATCGAAGCCCTGCTTTGAGCCTTTGCTGAAGGAAGCTCTCGTCACGGCCACAGGTCGCGCGGTTGAATTCGCTGGTCTCCATGTAGTCTCGAGCTCATGGCTCTACACCATGAATCTGATGGCGGCGGTGAGTGTTACCGCCGCACTTTCCACGCTCACCTACGGGATGATTGAGCGGCCAATGATTGCGTTCGGAAGTAGGATTATCAAACAGCGGATAGCCAATCGAAACACCCTGGCACCGGCTTTGAATGCCTAATCCAAGGTCTCTCGCGAAGAACTGGATAAAAAGTAGCGTGGAGAAAGCAGCATTTTCGCGAGATCAGATTGCAGAGACCGGCGCCCGGGAGGCGGGAATCACGGCAGGATAGAGTTCATTCAACGGAATCGAACGGCCGTTTGGTTGCACAATGCGGCAATGATAGCGTTGGAGGGCACGAGGGTGGGGCACACCGCAAGAATGGGCGATAGTCCCAACCTCCGCACGCATCCGTTTGACGAAGGTACTTACACGCACTGATTTTTCTTCAGGGTTCAAACCACGCTGCAATCGCCAGTCATGGGTCGTGATCCCGGTTGGGCAAGTATTCTTGTTGCATTTCAACGATTGGATGCAACCAAGAGCAAACATGAAGCCCCTTGCGGAGTTTATAGTGTCGGCGCCGGCGCAATAGGCCCACGCTACCTCGGCGGGTGTCACAAGTTTGCCGGAGGCAATCACTTTTATGCGCTGGCGCACACCATATTGGCAGAGAATATCGATCACCATCGGAAGGGCTTCCTTGATCGGCAACCCAACATTGTCCATGAGCGGCAGAGGAGCAGCGCCAGTCCCACCATCACCCGAGTCAAGGGTGATAAAATCTGGTGCGCTCTCTAAGCCACGGCCATTGATTTCTTTGCACAATGTCTCAAGCCAGCCATAGGCACCGAGCACAGCTTTAAAGCCAACAGGTTTGCCTGCCGCTTCACGAATCCGGCCAATTTGATCGAGGAGATCGGGGACGCTGTCGATTTCTGGATGCCGGTTCGGCGAGATGGAGTCCATGTGAACCGGAATGCCTCTTATTTTGGCGATTTCCGGCGTCACCTTGACGGCAGGGAGAATCCCGCCTTTGCCTGGCTTGGCGCCTTGGCTTAGCTTCAACTCGAACATCTTCACTTGGGGAAGGCTTGCAATTTCGCGAAGCCGCGCTTCGTCGAGCTGTCCATCGAGAGCGCGGACGCCGTATTTCGCCGTGCCAATCTGAAAGACGACGTCGCAGCCGCCTTCGAGATGGTAGGGGGCAAGTCCTCCTTCACCAGTATTCAGCCAGCAGCCGGCCATCGCGGCGCCCTTCGAAAGTGCTCTTACCGCAGGCGCCGAAAGTGCGCCAAAGCTCATGGCCGAAATATTGATAATCGAGGAAGAGCGATACGGCATAGGCGTGTAAGGCCCGAACGTGATCTCGGGTACATCTAGCGCGTGCTCTTCGAGTGTCGGAAACGGGCAGTTGACAAAGATAACTGTGCCAGCGGGCGTCAGGTTACGAGTTGAGCCGAACGCGACCGTATTGTCCGCCCCGGTCGACGAACGGTGGATCCAATCGCGTTCAGCCCGGTTGAATGGTAGCTCCTCTCGATCGAGGGCGAAGAAGTACTGCCGGAAGAACTCGCCAAGCCGGGAGAACAAATACCGGAATCGCCCGATAACAGGATAATTCCGGCGAATAGCGTCCTTGGTCTGGCCAATATCTGCGATGAAGAGGACGACGACGGCCAGAGCAAAGACACCGGCGGCAAACACGAATAAGGTCGCGAGAAGGTTTAAGCCTTCCATCACGGCGTGACCGAGAACATCCACGGTGCCGTCCTTTCAATGTTCATTTTGAAGAAGCTACCAAATTTGAGGTGCAGGGCACATCAAAACTCGGCGCCGCCCGATCACGTCTGAATGATGCGCCGGGTGGAGCGTTGCGTCATTGAAGCGGCTCCCCTATTCTGACCGCCGGCATCGCGGTTGCCCGGTGGATGCCATCTGCTTGTGGTGACCCTGCCGCAAGCTATGCGTCAGATGACTTGATAGAAGAATAAAGTAAGTCCGGCAACGGGAGAGCGTACATGAAAGTTCTTGCTGCTATTGGCGTTCTCGCGATTATCACCGCCGCCGCAGGTTCCATCTATTTCTTTGGCGGGTTCTACAATGTCGCTGCATTCGAGCCTGATAACAAATTAGCGGCTTGGGCAATCGGCCGCGTCCGCGAGGCATCCATCGAGAGGCGGGCTCCGACGGCCTTACCACCCGGCCTTGACGACTCTTCAACGATACAAGCGGGCGCCCGAGCCTTTGCCGCGCGCGGCTGCGTTACGTGCCATGGGGCGCCCGGCGCGGATTGGGCCAAGTTTTCGGAAGGCATGCGTCCCGACGCGGCAGACCTCAATGATGCCGCCAAGGCTCTTTCAGTTGCTCAGATATTCTGGGTGGTGAAGAACGGCATAAACATGACCGGGATGCCGAGCTTCGCACGCATCAACGTAGACGATGGAGAGATCTGGAAAATCGCTGCTTTTGTGAAGAAATTCCCGTCCATTTCGCCCGAGAATTACAAAACCTGGTCCGCAGCCAGCAACCCTTAGCGCTCAGGAATCTGAACCTGGTACGGCCAAGTTTAAACCAGCGCCCCTACAGTTAAATCGCGCTGCGCCTCACCGCCCGGATTTCGCACGGTGGATCGAAGTCCTCCGGGATGCCGCACAGACCCAGTTTCTGAAATAATCGGCCAAGCCATGGGGAAGCAGTCATCACGGCAAATGGAACGGCGAGGACGTAGCCGGCCGTCAGCGGCAGGCTGAGTAGCAACAATCTCGGCGAGATAAAATACAAAGAACCGCAAATAGCGATGCCGGCTGCGCATTGCGGCCACATGGCGGAAAATGCCCCCCTCCAGCTCACGCCGCTGGCGTCGCGGGACTGCCCATTCCACCTCACGGACTTCCCAAATAGGAGCCCTACCATGAAGATCGTAATCCTGACGGTCGATATAGCGCCCAACAGAAACGAGAAAACAATCTCTATCAGGGCACCCGCAGCAAGTCGTGCCCGGCCGCCATACGGCGCGGCGCCGCCGTTCGCCAACACCTCAAAAAGACCAGCGAGCTTCGGGGAGAGGTGCATGACAAGGAATGTCATGTAAAGGAAAGCCGCGAGGACTGCCGGGTAGTCAGCGACGGTCTTCGAGTTGGATGCAATTATGGGGAGCAGCCCTATCATCAGGGGCCACGCTGGAATGCTCAAGAACATGAGTATGGCCCAAATGAGCTGAAACCGGCTTACGGCATGAAAGCCGGGCTCGCCGAGCAGCTTGGTGTATTGAATGTTACCTTGGCACCAGCGCAAGTCGCGCCCGGTAAACTCAAGGATGTTGGGCGGATTTTCGTCCCAGCTGCCGCATTCTTCCGGGAGGACGCGCACCTCGTAACCCGCGCGCCGCATGAACGCGGCCTCGACCTGGTCGTGACTTAGGATATGCCCGCCCAGCGGCGGCTTGCCTGGAAGTAGAGGCAGGTGGCAGTGGTCTATGAAAGGCTTCATCCGAATAACGGCATTGTGCCCCCAATAGGGGCCGCAATCGCCGGTCCACCACGCCTGCCCCATTGTGTATGAGCGCATCCCGTGGCGCATCCCGAAATGGAACATGCGTGCGAAGGCGTTTGAAGAGGGCGTGCCCGCAATAAGACTCTGCAGGATGCCCATTTTGCGGTGCGCTTGCATTATCCGAACGAGCCGCACCACAGTGCTGCCCGACATGAGGCTGTCGGCGTCAAGCGTCAGCATGAATTCGTAGTTGGAACCCCACCGTTCGCAAAAATCGCGGATGTTTCCGCCCTTAAAGCCAGAATTGGTTTTCCGGCGGCGGTAGACAATGCGATGGGCTTCGTCCGGCGGAAGCTCCATCTTCCAACGCGCGACCGCATCCTGCTCTTCGGCGAAGATGCTTGGCTGATTGGAGTCGCTCATGACGTAATAAGCGAAATGCTCGCCATAGCCTGTGCGGTCCAGGCTATCCTTCAGGACGCGAAGACGAAGGATTGCCCGCGCCGCATCCTCATTCCGGATCGTAAGAACAACGGCCGTATTTGCCCTAATGGGCGTGTCCTCGTCACCCAAAGCAGCGAATGGAGCGGCCTTAGCTACCGGATCCCGGGAAAAATGGACGAGCCAAAAGCCAATCACCGCGTTCCCGAAGCCAAGCACCGTCCAGGGGCTGGCAATGGCGAAAGCAGCGAAGGCAATTATATTAACGGCCGTCCAGCCGCCCGCGCCGAGCACTTGAGCCGCCGCCCACAGGAGTCCCGCATAGACAAAAAAATTCAATCCGGCGAACAAAAAGCGCCTGCGAACGAGTTCATTGACAGGCTGAATACCGGCTGGCGTCAGGCGCAGTATCGGACGTCGACGTAAATCAAGCCGGGGCGCGGCGTTCTCGGATACGCTCATGAGGGGGAGCTCTTCTTAGGCTAGAAAATCAGGGATGCGGAATTCTAGCGTGAGCGTAACCTGGCTTCGCGGCGAATGAGAGGATGAAATGGGGCAACCAACAGCGCGAGCCCTTTGGTACACTGGTCCCGGAAAAGCGGAATTACTTGAGGAACCGCTTTCGGCTGTGCGTCCTGACGAAATTGTCGTCCGCTCGCTTTATAGCGCGATAAGCCGGGGTACCGAACGTCTCGTGCTAAGTGGCGCAATTCCTAAGAGCGAGTACCAGCGAATGCGCTGTCCAATGCAGGCCGGCGATTTTCCTTTTCCGGTCAAATACGGCTACTGCGCCGTAGGCCGGGTCGAGCAAGGAGACGCGGACTTGATCGGCCGGATGGTCTTCGTTTTGCACCCACACCAAGATGTTTTCACCGTCCCGGCCGCTTTGGCGTTCCGCGTACCCGAAGGTGTTCCAGCGCGCCGTGCCACCCTCGCAGCCAATATGGAGACGGCCCTAAACGCCATGTGGGACTCCCCTGCGGGACCAGCTGACAGGATCGCAATTATCGGCGCGGGTACGGTTGGCCTGCTCGTGGGCTACCTGGCGGGGAGACTGGCCGGAGCCGAAGTCACACTTGTCGACGTCGTGGAAGAGCGGGGCGAACTAGCTGCTGCGATGGGCTGCCAATTTGCGCGGCCCGAGGCTGCGCCTTCGGATTGTGACGTGGTCTTTCATACCAGCGCGACAGCGCAAGGGCTTGCTACAGCTATCAGCTGCGCCGGGCTTGAGGCCGCAATCATTGAACTCTCCTGGTATGGCGGTGATGTCGCTACCCCGGCCCCGCTTGGGGGAGCCTTTCATAGCCGAAGGCTGAAACTCGTCTCTTCGCAAGTGGGCCATGTTTCGCCGTCGCGGCGGCCCAGATGGAGCCACGGGCGGCGAATGGAAGCCGCGCTTTCGCTTCTTGGCGCTCGGGAACTTGACCTCCTCACTGCTGTTAACATTCGCTTCGAAGACGCTGCCACGCGTCTGCCTGACCTTCTTGGGGCTGGGGCGCGCGGGCTGGCGCCGGTCCTTTGCTACAATGCCGAAAGTTAGTAGGCGGGTTTAGCGCTGACGAAGGAGATCGATATGTTCGCCGTCGAAGTCCGCGATCGGATCATGATTGCCCACAGCCTTCCGGACCCCCTCTTCGGACCGGCGCAAGCGCTACATGGGGCAACTCTCGTGGTCGACGTCGCTTTCTTCCGGGAGACACTGACGCGGCAGAATGTCGTTGTGGACATAGTTGCCGCACACAACGTCCTTCGCGACATGCTAAAACCTCTCGCCTACCGGAATTTGGACGAGGTGCCGGAGTTCAAAGGTGTGCTGACGACAACGGAATACCTTTGTAAGTATATATTCGAGAAACTGGCTGACACCGCTCGATCCGGCGGGCTTGGTGAGGATGGAAAAAGTCTCGCCAAAATCCGGGTTACGCTTCACGAGACCGATCTTGCCAGGGCCGTTTTTGAGGGCGCAATAAGAGCCAGTTAAGCAAACTTCGAGCCCAAACTCCGTAGCGCCTAAGTGAGGCGCGTTGAGTTCTACAACAATCTCGCCGCGGACGCGGCGGGGGATAAAACAAGCAGCTTTATCGAGATCAGCTTTGCCGGGGCATGAGGCTCACATGCGCGGACGCGATTTTCCAGCCCTCATTGGTACGCAGCCAAACGTGGCTCTGACGGCCGGACATCGCCGAAGCCTCGCGCTGAAATTCGGTGTTGGCCGTCGCAAAGTCCCTTCCGTAGCTTGTGATCACTGTGTTTCTTAAGGTCCGGGTCAGATCAATTGATTTCGTGCTCCTGCGAAACTCGGCGATGGATTCATAGCCATAAAGGTTTTCGCGGACTCCGAAGCGAACGGTATGCGGACTGTTCCAGAAGAGGCTATCGAGGGTTTCGGTGTCGTTTGCGATAAGTGCGCGCTCGTAGCGCCGGAAGGCCGCCGTAACCTCGGCTACGACTTCCGCAATGTTGATCTCAAGCATGGGTAATACCTAGCGGCGCAAGCCGGTAATGGATGAGGTGCATGCCGCCGGGCACTTCACACCCGGCGGAACGGAAATGGGTGTTGCAGCTATTTCGCCTTGCCGATCACGCCCTCGGCATACCAATCAAATTTCCCCATCTTGTCGTTGCCCCAGGTCTCGCCAGCAGCAATGCGGACCACGCCTGTGTTGTCCTTGATGGGGCCCGTGAAGGGATTATAGCCGCCCTTGATCTTATCCGCTGCCGCAGTCACGAGCTTTTTAACGTCTTCCGGAACGGAGGCCCCGAACGGCGCAACCTCAAGCATGCTTCCCAGCCCTTGGCGAACCATGCCGCCTTTGAAAGTGCCGTCCATGACGCTCTTTGCAGTAGCGGTCATGAAGCCGCCCCAGGAAAAACCAAGGCCGGTAATCCAACCCTTGGGCGCAAGCTGACGCGCTTCGATGGATTGAAATCCGATGGACATGGCACCCCGGCTTTCTGCCACCTGAATGATGGTGGCGGGCGAGTCCACATGCATTGTGACGACATCCGCACCCTGATCGATCAGGGCATTGGCGGCGGCCGCCTCCTTCGCTTTGTCTGCCCATCCGCCGGTGACGACGACGCGGGTCTGAGCCTTGGGATTGACCGACAGCGCACCAAGCTCGAAAGCGTTCACGTTCCCGATCGCATATCCAATCGGAACTCCAACGACGAAGCCGAGTGTGTTGCTCTTCGTCATCTTGCCCGCGGCAACGCCCATTGCATACCAGGCGGTCTGCGTTGCGCCGAAGAAATTGCCGAAGTTCGGAGCTTGCATCCAGCCTCCGGCGTGCTCGAAGAAGACATCCGGGTGAGTTTTCGCCAGATTGAAGGCTGATTGCTGATGGCCGAAGCTCGTCGCAAAGATGAGCTTGGCGCCTTGCTGGATCATACCCTCCATGACCCTTTCAGCGTCGCCTGTCTCCGGGACATTCTCGGCCTCGATGAGCTTCAGTCCGGGGATATTCTTCTTCATCGCTTCCAGGCCATCCTTCATGGCCCGGTTGTAGCCATAGTCATTGACGCTTCCGACATAGATCGCGCCCACGATAAGGCTCGGCTTTTCTTCCGCGAAAGCGTTGAGAGATGAGACGGCGGCGATAAACGCCAGAGCTAAGAGTTGTGCTAGTCTTTTCATGTTGCCTCCTTCAAAAATGCGACCCTGTACTTTGATTTTTGACATGCGCTATTCCACGCCAAGAAAGGTTCGCCCCAAGCCCGCAGGAGCTGCCGTCTGGCGCCTCCATCCCCAGAAGGCGAGAATGCAAAGCGTCAGCAGATAGGGGACCATGCTCAGTATGAAGGGTGAAAGGTCTATCCCCGCGGCCTGCAACTGAAGCTGCAAGGCTTCCGCCGCTCCGAAGAGAAGTGCTGCGGGAATGACCAGAAGCGGGTTCCATTTCGCGAAGATGACAAGGGCGATGGCGATGAAGCCGCGTCCGGCGGTCATCTCCTCAGCCCATGTCCGGGTCAATGCGATCGACAGATGGCCGCCGCCGATTCCAGCGAGGCACCCTCCGATGAGCACAGCCTGATATTGGAGCATCTCAGGCCGCTTCCCAGCGGCAAAGGCCACTGCAGGGCTTTCCCCCGTGGCGCGCAAGGCCAGTCCCCAGCGCGTACGGAAAAGCAGCCACCAGAGCAGCACCGCCAGGGGCACAGTGAGATAAGTCAGAACATCGAAGGGAAGCCCTAGAACCGGAATGCGCGGCAGACCCTGGATGATGTCTCCGATAAAGGGTTTGCCGATTAAAGCACTGACGCCTATTCCGAAAAACATGAGCGTCAACCCGGACGCAAGCTGGTTCGCTTTCCTCCCGATTACGACATAAGCGAAGAGGCCGTTCGCCATGGTGCTGGCGAGTGCAGCGGCGGCTATTCCAAGATAGGGATTGCCCGTGACCGCGGTTGCCGCAAAGCCAACCGAAGCGCCCACCAGCATAAGTCCTTCCACCCCCAGATTGACGATGCCTGCCCTTTCGCTGACGAGTTCGCCGAGCCCGGCATAGACGAGGGAGACGGCGGAGAGAATGGCGCTGGAGACGACCCCGGCGAGGAGAGCGGCCGTCATCTTGGCGCCCTCCTCGATTGTCGCTGACCCAATACGATGAAGAGCACGATCGCCATCAAGACATTGATGACCGCATACGGCACCCCTTGCGTGAACTGCAGGATGTCGCCAGCAGAGGCGATGATCGCGAAGAGGAACGACATGAACGCGATCCCCCATGCGCTCGTGCCGGCGAGCCAGGCTACGAGGAAACCCGCAAAGCCATATCCGGGGGAGAGCCCCATAACCAAACGGCCCTGGATCGCAGAAACCTCCGACATGCCGGCAAGTCCCGCAACACCTCCTGCAATAGCCATCACAGCGACGGTGTATCGAAAGACCGGAATGCCAAGTCGCCGCGCAGCTTCGGGATTGCCGCCGATTGCCCGCATTTCCAATCCCCAGCGAGACTTCGCCATGAAGAACCAGAAGAGCGCGAGGCAAACGATGCCGAAGAGTAGTCCAGCGTGAATGCGTGTATGAAAGAATGCTGGCAGCCGCGCCGCATCGCTGAATGTTGTCGACTCGGGATAGGCAGCACTTTCGGCGCTGCGCCAAGGACCGAAGATGAGATAGCTTACGATGAGCGGGGCGATGTAGTTGAGCAGTAGCGTCGAAATCGTTTCGTTGACCAGCTTGGCCGCGCGAAGAAGCCCGGGCAGCAGTGCCCAAAGCCCGCCGCCGATGAACCCTAACAAGGTCATGAGCGGCAGCAGTAAAAACGAATGCTGCTCGGGAAATGCGATGGCCCCTCCAGTCGCAAACAGGGCGCCCATATAGAGCTGTCCTTCCCCACCGACATTGATCAGGCCAATCCGGGCTGGAAGTGCGACCGCGGTAGCCGTCAACATCAGGGGCACCATCCGTACGAGCAGCTCGGAGAAGCCATAAGCATTCCCAAACACATAGGCGAGCGTGTCGAGATAGGCTCGGAAGGGGTCCTTTCCTGCGGCGGCAAGCAGAAGACCGAATACCGCCAAGGCGATGAGAGCGGTCGCCACTGCGCGGCCAGCTTTCGTTCCTGCTATGGGAAAAGCGATGGCCAGCGCGTTATGCGGCACTCGGCATCTCCGGCGCACGAACCATCCACGATCCAACCATTTCGGCATTGTATTGACTTGGCTCAAATTCCGCGATCAACCTGCCTTCAGTGAGGACGGCGAGACGGTCGCTCAACATGAAAAGCTCTTCCAGCTCCTCGGATACCACGAGAAGTGCTGCACCCTTGTTCCGCATCTCTATGAGCGCATCGCGGACCGCGTTTGCACTTTGAACGTCGAGGCCGCGCGTGGGATAGAGAGCGACGATGAGCCCAGGATCGCGGGAGATTTCCCTTGTCAGAACCATACGCTGCAAATTTCCGCCCGAGAGGTTCGCAGCAACCGCTTCGAAAGGCGGACGGGGAAAGCCAAAACGGGCAAAGGCCGATTTCATCTCCTTATCGAGCTTGGCCCACTGCAATCCAACCCGGCTGTAATATGTTTTGCCTGTCCCCAGGGCCAGGTTCTCGCGCACGGTCAAAGATGCGATGGAGGAGAAGGCAGCTGGGTCGTCCGCAATGAAGGCAGCCCCGCGCTCGCGTGTCTTCGCGGCGCCCCATTTGCTAGCATCTTCGCCCCACAGAAGCTTCTGACCTCGGAGCGGTTTGTTTAAACCCAGGATGAGATCCGACAGCTCGCGCTGACCATTTCCTGAGATGCCGGCAATGCCAACGATTTCCCCTTCGTTCACTTTCAGGGAAATATCCCAGAGGGTAACACCGCCCGTACCTGCGGCACATGTAACGGACCTGAGTTCGAGAACGGGAGACCGCACAATTCGTGGTCGATGATCGCGCCCGCGCGGCTCTTCCGGATTGGCGATCGTTCCGAACATCAATGACAGGAGTCCCGCCTCGGTCGCCTCATCGTCCTTGAGTTGCCCCGCTATCCGCCCATGACGCATGACGGTGATGCGATTTGCGCAGGAAAGAACCTCGGAAAGCTTGTGACTGATGAAGATGATAGAATAACCGGCCGCCCTTAGCGCTTCCATGCTCTTGAAAAGCCCTTGGCTTTCCTGGGGCGTGAGAACTTTTGTCGGCTCATCGAGAATCAGAATACGGGCGCCAGCAAGGAGCTGTTTCAATATCTCGACCTGCTGCTGTTCGCCTGCAGAGAGTCTTCCGGCGATCGCGTCAAGATTGACGCTGAAGCCAAAACGAGCCTCGAAGTCTTCTATCCGCTGCCGGATTTCCCTATCCTTGATGACAAACGGCAGGTCTTGCAGGAACAGGATGATATTTTCGAATACGCTTAAAGCAGGGATCAGCGTGAAGGTTTGAAATACCATCCCAATCCCGAGCGCGCGCGCATCGCGGGGAGATGCGATCGAGACCTTTTTCCCTTCAACGATGATGTCGCCTGCGTCCGGACGATAATAACCGTAGAGAATTTTTGAGAGCGTGCTTTTGCCGGCTCCGTTCTCGCCTAACAGAGCATGAATTTCGCCTCCACGCAGCTCGAACCCCTCGACGTCGTTTGCCACGAGCGCACCGAAAGTTTTGCGAATTCCGCGTGCCTCAACGAGCGGAACATCTAGTTCAGCGGCAATCAACGCTTTTGCCTTTCCTCTTAGCTGGCTGGCACAAAGCTTGCGTCCGAAGCTTAGCCAACGCGCTCTTTTCGGGGAAATGGCAAGAAAATATGCGCACTATAACGGAAAGGAATTTAAGCGGTGTCGATTTAAACCTGCTTGTCGTCTTCGACGCTCTCATGGCAGAACGTAACGTCACAAAAGCGGCCGTGCGAAATGGTTTGAGCCAACCGGCAGTGAGCAAGGCGCTCAACCGGCTCCGGCATCTTTTCGACGATCCGCTCTTTGTCCGCCGTGATCGCTGCATGGAGCCCACTCCCCGGGCAATCGAGCTGGCGGGGCCGATCCATGGCGCCCTCACCAACATCTCCCGTACGCTTGCCTCGCCCATTGCGTTTGATCCTGCCGGCGTTTCCGCAACAGTTACGATCGCGACAATCGATTTCTATCAAACCTCCCTATTGCCCGCGCTGATCCGCACGCTGAGACAGAAAGCGCCGGGAATCCTTTTGCAGCTTAAGTCCAGCGATCGCTTCTGCCAGTATAAAAGCCTGGAGTTGGGTGAGATAGACATTGCCATAGGCCCCATGGGTTCGATGCGAGAGGACTTGCAGGCAGTGCCTCTGTGGAAGGACAACCTCATGACGCTTGCCTCCGCGGATCATCCCATCGCCAGAAATCTGACGATCGAGGCGTTCGCCGCAGCCGCGCATGTCGTCGATGCGGGTCACGTTCGAATCACGCCTGATGGCCAGGCAACCAGCATCGTGGATGCGATCCTGGCGGCGTCGGGCCTGCGGCGGCGCATCGCGGCCGTTTTGCCGAATTCAGCCGGCATCCCCTATGTCGTCGCAGCGACCGACTTGATTGCGACACTCCCGAACCGGGCTGTCAGAGACCTCGCCGTGCCCGAGAACCTTTGCATCCTGCCGGCTCCATTTCCCGCAGTGGAAGTCTCTCCCCACATGATCTGGCATGTCAGGACGGAGAATGCCCCTTTGTTGCTCTGGATGCGTAGTGCGATTGCAGAAATCGCCAGCACCATTTAGGGGCGAACACGCTTAGCTGCTCACATCTGGCTCCTCTTGCATGGGCGCCGCTGGAAGGGTCGCTCTCTGCATTTGGAGGCCCCATTATCAGCTCTCCCACAATCACCGAATTAGGAATCCTTGCGCACCGCGTAGCAGGGCCCGCCTAACGAGTGCGATATTGAAACGGCACTGTCAGCGTGAGTGCGCCCGTGCCGATCTCCGGCGGTACGGGCGGAAACGGGCGGGCACGTTCAAGCGATGCGAGTGCGGCGCCGTCCAATTCGGGAACGCCTGAACTCCTGAGGACGGAGCGCGACACAAGCTCGCCGGAACTTGCAATGGTGATCTGAAGGAAAACGTCGGCATTTTTCCTCACGCGCGGCTTCACCTTGTGACGTTCAAGCGTGGTGTAGAGCTCGGTTTCGTAGCGGGACCAGGCTTTGCTGCGCCTTGCCGCCGCGGCGGCAGCTTGCTGTTCGTCCTGGGCTTCTGCAGACGCGGTTGCGACCTGGGTTAAAGGTTTCTCCTGTGTGGCCTCTTTCGGACGCGTCTCCTGCTTCTCCTGCGGGGCTTCGGGCTTTTGAGGCTCGATGGTTTCCGTCTCGCTCTCCTGCAAAGCTTCCGGCTTGGTTTTTACGTCGGCGGGCTCTTGCCGCTTAGGCTTTGGAGCCGTTTGCTGCTCCGCCCTTGCACTGGGCGAAGCCGCCTGTGCGGACTGGGTAAAGAGATCGCCGCTTTCCAAGGTGATGGTTGCAGCAACGTCGAAGGCACCGGCGCCGTCAACACCTGACAGGGCGCGATCGCTAGCACTTGGAAGAAGGACGTAAATCGCGGCGCCGTGCAGGCCAAGGGCTAGTAAAGCGCCCGCAATCCTTGGCCAGCTTTGCTGGAACCAGCCGATCGCGCCTGCGAGCCTTTTAGCGGGCATCGATCGCGCCATTCAGGAGCACCTGAGTTTCCGCGCTGACCGGGTGGCTCGCTGCCAAGACTTCCGCCCTCCGGCCACCATAGACCTGGGATTTGGCAACTTTGCTTGCGGCGATCGCGAGCCGCTCCGAACGGTCGCCCAGATAGACGTTCGCGAGATTATAGAAGACGACTGCGGGAATCGCGGCCGCCAGCCCCGCAGCCGTCGCAAGCAGTGCTTCGGCGATCCCGGGCGCAACTGCGGCTAGGCTTGTATCCTTAGCGGCGGCGATGGCCGTGAAACTGTTCATGATGCCCCAAACCGTACCGAAAAGGCCAACGAAGGGAGCGGTCGAGCCCACCGTCGCCAGGATCGGCAACCCGGACTGGAGGCGCCGCATTTGTGAGGCAATTTCCATTTGCAATGCGCGTTCAACGCTCGCTTGCGCCTCCGATGCGCTTTCCGGAAACTCGGGAAGTTGATGCTGTGCAAGGGCGGTGAGATGGGAAAGCAGCCAGGAGCGGCTCGTCATGGCCGGCCGGCTGGCGGCGAACCGCTCGACCGCACGAACCTCGCGCGAGAAGAGCGTAAAGCTTATGATCTTCTCAAAAGCTATTGCCCAGCAGATGGCGGAAGCAATCGCAAGGGCCAGCATCACGCCTTGCACCACCGGATCTGCGTTCAAAATCAATGTAGTGAATGAGAAGCCTGGCAAGGACTGAGTTAAGGAATTATCCATCGGCTTTTCCGCCTCCTGCCGACGGATTCTATCGCGTTCTTTCTTATCCGGAGGTTACCCTGGGCCTTGGTCGCGGCTATCCGCGCCCCGGCGAACACGCCGCCCAGGCCGCATTCACTGATGCGATACATTGATGCCCGAACCGATGGCCTGGGCTACTTCGGCACCCTGCTTGTGACATTTGGGCTGACCAAAACCCGAGGCGCTTTTTCCGTCCGCCCCGATGTCGTAGATGATTGCGTCATTATGGGCAGGGCTTGGACCATCGGGGACGTTGCCCATGCCAAGGGACTCTCTGATGCGCCAAGCTACGTTATGGTCGGCGCATGAGGTATCGCCGCTCACTCCCAGTCCCCCAATAAGCTGATGATCCCGGTAAAGGGCAAGACCGCCGCCATAGGCGACAAATCCTCCTAGCTTCTTCCCGATCCATGGATCTTTGGGCGTGCCGTAGTCGGTGAGCTTTCCTGCATAGAGGAGCGCCGAGTCTGGAGGGTTCGTCTCTCGTGTCCCGTACAAAGAATTCCCTGGCTGGACGCTCGCATAAAGATTGGCGCTCGATAATGCATAGCCGTTCAAGCTGAATGCATTGACCGTATAGGCCTTCTCGGCTGCGATCGGCCGGCTCCCCAGCCACTCACTTTCTGGCCCGCTTCCACTGAACGTCACCGCGCAAATTTTTCCGTCCCGATCGACGGCGACGGCCCATTCCTGATTTCCAAATCCTCCGTTCTGCTTCTCGACGGCACTTTTCACCGCTTGGGTAAGCTTCTCGTGTGAGACAGGGCAGTTCTCACCAGCAGCAACTCCCGGAATAAATAAAAAACTTGCTGAGCTGAAGATCACGAGCAAAAATAGCTTTTTATTCATTTGTTTTCGCATCGCGGGCTCCTTTTGAGACTCGGCACGGCTCGCGGAGAAGACAGCGAAGTACACAGATCAGTTCCAGATCGCTGGAAAAACAGTCAGCGTGGAAATAAATTCTTAATCTAGTGCCGAAGCAATCCCCGCACGCGCTCGCCACATGAAGGAACTCATTCAGGTCATGCGGCATACCCGGTTTGTCCGGAGCGCCGGGGGCGCGCGCAGGTTCCTGATCGCCGGGGGTGTTTTGCACCCGAACATTTGCGTAGGCATCACAAAACGAGACTCTGCCCAATCTCCTCAGCGCTCTTTGTTTTGGTGGCGATCTCCGAGTTCGATTGCCTTTTCCCCGGCCGCAATCTCGGCAAGCCTGTCTTCTTGTACCTTCAGCTCATCCAGGTAGCGGCGGCCGAGATCCGAACCCTGCCCCACGCTTCCGAGATTTTTTCGAATGCGATCCTGATCCTCCCCAATCTTCCTGCGTTCCGCCTCGAACTCTCTCCTATGGCTGTTAAGTTGTGAGATTTCGGCCACTGCGGTGCTGAGCTTGGCAATTGCCTCTTTCAGCGCCGGCGTTTGATTTTGCAGTCCAGTGATCGTGGCGAGGAGGCGGTCCGGTCCAAGACTCGTCAGACTTACGCTCTGATAGTCGAAGCGCTCGCGCACGAGCACAGCCTTGCTGGTCCGCCCCTTCGGAGCGGCAACCTTGTAACGTACGAGGTTCCCCATCTCCTCCGCACTCGCACTTTCCCCGGCGGCTCTCCAGCTATCGGCGCGGACCTCCTCGATGACGATTTCGCGGTCTTCCTCTACGGGCGCGGTAATCTCGTACTCGATCCTCCAAAGCGATTTGACCGTCACCTTCATTTCACCGTGCACTGCTGTAGCGACGCGGGATTCTTTAGTTCCCCGATCGGCACGGCGAATCGCGGTCTTGGAATCGAGCGCGAAAGTCACAAACTTGGTTGCGCCTTTGCTGAGTAGCGGCAGCTGCGCATCGCCGGCAAAATTCACCGATCCCCCTGCGCTAGTTTCGAAAGCGGTGACGATGCCGGCGGGCAATGCGGAGTCGCCGTCGTTTTTGAGCCGGACTGAAACAAGCGGGTGGTGCTGATTGGTTTCGGGCTGATAAAGATAGGTGCGTGAAACGCCAATCTCCCTGTCGGCAAATGGGATCATCATCGTTGCCCCGGAAGCGAGCGTTACCTTTGACGGAAAGCGGTACAGAACTTGTGTAACGGCCTCCTCCGCGTCAGCGGCCACCGGTGGGGAGCCCAGCTCCTCCGCAAGTTTAGGAGAGAGTCTATCGTGTATACTCCTTGCGGCGTGGGCTGTAGGAGCTGGGGCGGGAGGAGTGGAGGCGCTCTTCAGAGCGCCCACGAGCGGCAGGCTTCCAAGCATCGCATCTGCTGCACCACGCGCCTTTTCCTCCGCGTCGTCCCTACGCGGCACGATCCGCGCTGAGGAGTAAACTGGGATCTCGGGCCGATCGACGAACACTGCGGAGTAGAGCGGCTGTCGCAATGCCACTGGATTCCCCGAAACAAGCGTAAGCTCTACGCCTTTCCAATCACCGCCGGTGAGATTTTCGAGAATACTCCAGCCCTGCAGCCGGGCCTTACCCCCTCCGCCTTCTTCCTTGGGAAGGACGAGGCGGTAGGCTGTTTTCCAGACAGGCGCGTTTACGACATAGCTTAGACCCGCGGTGCGAGCGCCTTCTCCAACTAAATTCACAGCGAGAGTGCGGCGGTCTTTGCCGTGGGCCTGTGCAATTGCTGCCAATGCCCGCTCGATCTGCGATCGCGTTTGCGCATCCGTGAACCGTAAGGCCCGAACATTTTCGAGTATCGCTTGGACGAACCCATCACCGGTCAGCAGCGAGAGCCGGTGCCTCTTCGTCTCCCCGCCATTATTCGGCAATTGAACTGTCTCTTCCTCGACAGCAAGGACGCGCCCTTTGGCGCTGACCTCACCCTGAATCTCCACCTCTGAGCCAACAAGCGCGTTCAACAGGGCCGATTGTGACTCGAGTGCTGCGTGCCCGAAGGGGAGGTCGCGAAACAGCTCCTCAAGGGGTGCTTTTCCCGGCAGACTGACATCGCCGATGGACCCTGCAGCATCGAAGATCGTCAGGCTCTTTAGAACATCGTCGACCTGGTCCAGCCTGACTGGAACCTCGATGACAGTTCTGCCCGCGACCTCACCTGAATAAGTAAACTGGGCAAGGCCGGAAGTGGAGAGTACCACGCTCTTGAGTGGCAGCTCCGCTGCGTGAAGAATAGACGGCGTGCATATCGCGATAATGGCTGCAAAAAACTGCCTCATGAAACCCTCGATAAGAACAAAAGCTCAATCAGCAAATTACTTCCGCGATTAGCGGCGGAAATGCGGTGGCCCGGTGGCGGAATATGTGAGTCTCGATGGCAGCCGATTCCCAATCGCCCTCAAACCGTCTCTGGACGTTAAAGCGTCGTTAGCGCATCTTGGATTGGAAACAGCGTCGATGTTGATAAGGGAAGAAATCATGCCCGAAGGCAAGAATAGGCAAATCCTCCTCGCGTCCCGTCCCCAAGGCGAGCCCTCCGCGGAGAACTTCAAACTGACGGAAGTGCCTATTCCGGCCATCTCCGAAGGCCAGGTGCTTCTCAAGACACTTTATCTTTCTCTCGATCCGTACATGCGCGGGCGCATGAGCGATGCGAAGTCTTATGCGCAGCCCTTCGCTATTGGCGAACCATTAGGCGGCGGGACGGTCAGCGAGGTGGTTGGATCCAAGAATCCAAATTTCTCTGTGGGAGACACGGTCCTCGCCTTCGGCGGTTGGCAGGAATATTCGGTCTCGAACGGCAAGGAGCTTGAGAAGATCGACCCGAAGCTCGCACCCATCTCGACCGCGCTCGGCGTTTTGGGCATGCCGGGAATGACCGCTTACACCGGCTTGTTGCAGATAGGGAAGCCGAAGGGAGGCGAAACGCTCGTCGTCGCCGCGGCTGCAGGGCCTGTTGGCTCCGCGGTTGGGCAGATCGGCAAGTTGAAAGGATGCCGCGTTGTGGGCATAGCTGGGGGAAGCAGGAAAACAAGCTATCTCACAGAGGAATTGGGCTTCGATGCTGCGGTCGATCACCGCTCGCCGAATATGAAGGAGGAATTGAAGGAGGCCTGTCCCGACGGCATCGACATTTATTTCGAGAATGTCGGCGGGGCGGTCTGGGATGCGGTCTTGCCAATTCTCAACACCTTCGCCCGCGTCCCTGTGTGCGGACTCATTGCCCAGTATAATGCCACGTCGCTGCCCGAAGGTCCGGATAGGTCGCCGGCCCTGATGCGCGCGGTATTGACGAAACGCCTGCGCATTCAAGGCTTCATTGTCTGGGATTTCGTGCAGCACAGAGGCGAGTTCCTGCGCGACATGAGCGGCTGGGTCCGCGAGGGCAAGATCAAATATCGCGAGGATATCGTGGAGGGTCTTGAGAATGCGCCCAAGGCCTTCATGGGACTTTTGAAGGGCGTGAATTTCGGGAAGCTGCTGGTCAAGGTTTCTGGCTAGCGGTGTGAACTTCAGACTGGGTAGTAGTTTCTAGCATGTTGTTGCCAGCGGCTCCGCCGCAAACCGTTGCGTAGCCCTCACGGATGCGGCTCAATGCAAGCGCGGTTAATTTGCATCAGGTGCATAGAGAAACGGCGCATTCAACCTTAGATTGTTTGTCAGTATACCCCCATTCTGATTGAAACTGCTTACTCGATCTCGAAGTAATGCTCGCTGTGAGCAGGGGTTTTCTCTGTAGTTGTTGTGGGGGGTTTTCATGTTACGTAAGTCGGTTTTGGCATTTGTCGGAATGTTGGGGCTGACGGCGCCAACGAGCGCCGCGGACATCTATCGGAGCGATGGCGGAAGCCTTAAAGATGGGCCGGTATATGGCCCTGTATGGACGGGCTTCTATCTCGGCGTTCATGGCGGCTATGCTTGGGCTGACCCTGACTTTCCGGGTGCGCCGGCTTACCCCGCGGGTCCGCCCCGGCCGAAACTTGATGGCGGGTTCGCCGGTACCCAGATTGGGTACAACTTCCAGCTTGACCGCTTCGTGCTTGGCGCGGTCGCGGATATTTCTTTTGCTAATCTCAACGATACGGTTCGCGACGGCAATTATCTGACCGAAACTACCAAGGTTGATCGCTTCGGTACGGCGCGGGCGATAGCGGGCTACTCGGTTGGCCGATGGCTGCCCTACGGCACGGTCGGGCTTGCGTGGGCTCACGCCTCTTACGATCTGGACTGTCCAGACCCGGCAGCGGTGTCAGGCGGCCTTTGCAAAAACGCCGGTCCTCGCCACATTGGCGATACCGAAACCATGACAGGTCTCGCCTATGGCGGCGGCCTGAAATACGCGATTGACAATCATTTCTCGATTGGAGCCGAGTACTTGCACTTGGACTTCGACGCAAAGACCTTCTCCTTCGGGTCACTTGCAGCATTACCCCCGGGAACTAAGCAAATTGACGGCACTGGCGATATCGTGAGAGTCTCTGTCGATTATAAGCTCTGGGGTCCCGGCTACGAGCCTTTGAAGTAAACACACCGCACTTGCCTTATGGCCGGCGCCTTCGGGCGCCTTTTTTGCTTATGGCATGAACGCTGGATTACGGCGCGGAGAAATACGCTGAGACATGAAATGCCGTTGCGCGATTTCCGGCATTCGATTTCGGCTCGAACGGGGACTGCGTACACCCTTTCGCTGATGAAGGTATAACCTAGGCATAACGTCCAAATCGATTGCACGGATGGATTCCCTCGGGAGCTTTGGCCTGAGTGGTGGTGCCGCCTGTTCAGCTTATGGCTGAGAAGATAAAGCCGAACATCGTCATCATCGTTTCAAATCAAACTTAGTTAATCTGCAGGTCGCAATTCCCAATGATATGTTCGCGCGCCTTGCGGGCGACAGGCGCAGATTGCTGTCAAGGTTTCGAGGTAGACCCCAACCCCTTACTCCACGAGCTCATCCGCCTTTGGTTTACGTCTGTTCTGGTACACGCCTAGGAAGTTGACACCGCTTTCCCTTGCGCGGATCATGCCGCCCGCCCCGCCCCGCCAAGCTCAGGCGTGAAAGCTAACTCATTCGTCTGCGCATATCAGTTCGCGGCAGGGCCGTTAGTTAGGAGTGCCTGGCCATGAAGAAGCCTATTACCGAGCCATCCAACGTCCGTGAAGAAGACGCGATCCGCAACCTCGACCCGCATTGGCGATGGAACCGCGCCTTGCCCGCGCCGGGGCACACCAATGTCGACTTCGAGGTGCGGGTCGATTTCCGCCGCTTGCATCGCTATCGCCTCGCGCGGGCGAAGCAGGCGTTGAAGGCATCAAATCTCGGCGCACTCCTCGTCTTTGACGTCAACAATATCCGCTATCTGACTGGCACAAAAATTGGCGAATGGGAGCGCGACAAGCTATGCCGCTTTGCGCTGCTCGCGGGCGACATGGAGCCGATTCAGTGGGATTTCGGATCGGCGGCCGTACACCATCGTCTCTATTGCGATTGGCTGCCCGAGTCCAATTTCCGCGCTGGCATGCTGGGCATGCGGGGCACCGTCCCTCCTTCAGCAGGACTAATGAAGCGGCATGCGGAGGAGATCGCGGCAATCCTTAAGGAGGCGGGAGTTGCGGGGCAGCCGCTCGGCACAGACCTCGTCGAGCCGGGCATGTGGCTCGCCTTGCAGGATGCTGGCCTCAAGGTCACGGACGGTCAGCAGGTTATGCTGGACGCTCGCGAAATCAAAAACATGGACGAAATCACGCTTCTGAACCAGGCGGCAGCCATGGTCGATGGCGTGTACCATATGATCTACGAGGAGCTGAAACCTGGCGTCCGCGAAAATGATATCGTCGCTAGGGCGAACAAAATGCTCTACGAGATGGGCTCCGACGATGTCGAGGCGATCAACGCGATTTCCGGAGAGCGCTGTAATCCGCATCCCCATAACTTCACCGACAGGCTCATTCGTCCGGGCGATCAGGCATTCTTCGACATCCTGCAATCCTATATGGGTTACCGGACCTGCTATTATCGTACCTTCAATGTAGGCCGCGCTACCGATCATCAGCGCGATGCGTACAAGCTCTGCCGCGAATGGCTCGATACAGCGATCCAGCTAATCAGACCCGGGCAATCGACCGATAAGATCGCGTCCGTCTGGCCGGAGGCGCAAGAGTTCGGCTTCCCCGATGAGATGGCGGCCTTCGGACTTCAGTTCGGGCACGGCCTGGGTCTTGCCCTGCACGAGCGCCCAATCATTTCCCGGCTTGTGTCGATGGATCAGCCCATGGAGCTGAAACCTGGGATGGTATTCGCGCTTGAAACCTATTGCCCGGCCAAGGATGGATATTCAGCCGCTCGCATCGAAGAAGAGGTTGTCGTCACCGACACAGGCTGCCGAGTGATCACTCATTTCCCGGCCGAAGAGCTTCCAATCGCTAACCGCTACTAACAAGCAATCGCGTTCAAGGAAAGGTTATGACAATGGCTAGCACGCACAATCTTGGCTGGATTGGAATGGGACGCATGGGCTACCCCATGGCCGAGCGGCTTCTCAAGGCGGGCAACACTGTCAGCATATGGAACCGGACGCGCGCCAAAGCGGAGCCGCTCACCGGTCTCGGCGGGCGCATTGTGGAATCCCCTTCCGATCTTGCTCGCTGCGATCTTGTCTTCATCATGGTGTCCACGGGCAAGGATCTGGAGGAAGTCTGCTTCGGCAGGAATGGCGTGGCCTCGCTCGGCAAGGGAAATCTCCCCAAGGTGATTGTCGATTGTTCCTCGATTTCCGTGCAGGAGTCCGCCACCTGCCGCGCCAGATTGAGCGAGCTTGGCGTGGATTTCCTTGCCGCGCCGGTGAGCGGCAACGGCAAGGTGGTGAAGGCCGGTAAGCTGAGCGCTGTAGCTTCCGGCCCGCAGGCGGCCTTTGAAATCGCCAAGCCTTATATGCTGAGCTTCGCACCGCGCGGCGTTTCATATGTCGGCGAGGGCGAGCTTTCCCGCATTTGTAAAATCGCTCATAACGTCCTGCTCGGCGTTACTATTCAGAATCTGGCCGAGATGACCATACTCGCCCAGAAGGCTGGGGTGCCGCGGCATGCCTTCCTCGAATTCGTGAATAACGGCGTGATGGGCTCCATGTTCACCCGCTACAAGTCAAACGCCTTGGTGAACCTCGACTGGACTACGACTTTCACGCCCGAACTGCTGCGTAAAGACCTCGATCTTGGCCTCGAAGCCGGGCGCAAGCTGGATGTTCCGCTGCCTGTCACCGCCGCCACTCGCGAGGCCCTGCAATCTCATTTTGGCGCGGCACAGCTCCAACCCGATCCCAAGGCCTATTTGGAGAAAGATTTTGCGGCTACGCTAGAGACCGTGGCACTTGGCGCAGGGATTAAGCTCAAAAGCGAGAATGTGCCCGTGCCAACCGGTCTGGAGACGCAAGACTAGGCCAGCCCCTTTGGTGACTTTGGCGGCTCGGCCATGCTCTCTCAGCAACGCCGGGAGAAAAAATTTTAGAAGCGATGAACTTTCGGCTCAGCCAATGAGTTGTTTTGAGCGGTTCCTGCCAAGGAGCCGTTAACCAAAGAGGATTTCAATGAAAATGTACCTAGTGGCAGCGTCCATCGCGTTTGGCGCAATGCTGAGTTTACCGGCGCAAGCCGTTCCAGTAGCTCCATCATCCGCGCAGGCGGAAGCAGCGTCCAGTACTGCGGTGCAAAAGGTCTGGCATTGCCGCCGCTGGAGCGGGGGGTGGAGATGCGGGCGCCGGCATTGGTGGCGCTGACATTTGCGGCTGACTGAGAATTTGGTTTAGCGGGGGGTTCCCGGCCTGAAAATGGCCGGGAATTTTGGCGGTTGTTGCGGAATGTGAACCCCCGTCGCACCTGGTTCAGGCGTGATCTTCAACCGCTCCGCCAGAGATAGCCGGCAAGGTAGTGACCCAAGCGCTGGACACAAACCAAATCGCAAATTAAATGTGCCCGGCGGGGTCACCTTCTCATGAGAGGTGTTTTCAGCCGCTGTGCGCTCTGCTAGCGTCCATGGACGCGCCGCTGTCAGCGCTACGCCTTCGCCTCAGTATTGGCTCGTTTTTTGGCAGTGAGGAGGGAACACCATGGCAGTCGCAGACCAACGGCGGGTCATAATCCGCAGCACACATCCCGAAGAGTGGTTCAGCATCCTGCTGGCGCTCGTCGCCTCCGTGGCAGGCTGGATATATATCGGTTACTTTCCAAAATTTGAACCGATAAACGGCGTCTACTGGGCCATTCCCGTATGGTTTGGTCTAATCTATCTTATCGTCCAAATGGCGTTTTTGCTGCTTTCGGCATCGCAAGTGCGAGCGCTTGGTGTGCTCAATTCCATCGTCGCCATCATACCGCTTGTCGTGGGCCTGATTTTGATTGCTTTGCGCATTCTGGTCCCGGAGAAGCTGGCCCTGTCGTCCTATCAGCTGAATACGTTGGCGGTGCTGATCGTCGCGGGCGCCGCGGAGTTCCTGCTTACCATTTGGATCCGGTTCGTCGTAAATCGCCGCACCATCGGCTTTGGAGGCGACAACTAAAATCATCGGCAATTCCGTCTCGGGCTGCATTTGGATTGAGAGCGGTAACGCTCTAGCCGGCCTGCCCGAGACGCCGATAGGAGGCGAGCGATGCGCTTAGCGGTGGCTGGAGCTGCCGGACGAATGGGACGCGAGCTCATCCGCGCTATCCTTGATACGCCCGGTTGCGAGGTCGCAGGCGCTATCGAGAGGGCCGGTTCACCGTTCATTGGCAGGGATGCCGGTGAGGCCGCAGGTGCCGGAAATCTTGGCGTGCCGATTACGTCAGATGTGCTCCCGCTTTTCACGCACGTGGAGGGTGTGCTCGATTTTACCACCCCGGCGGCAAGCCTTGAGCTTGCCGCGTTGAGCGCGCAGGCGCGGATTGTTCACGTCATCGGCACCACAGGCTTCTCGGCAGCGGACGAAGCTGCGATCCAAGCGGCCGCCCGGCACGCCACAATCGTCAAATCCGGGAATATGAGCCTTGGCGTCAATCTCCTTGCGGCTCTCGTCGAGAAAGCGGCGCGCGCTCTCGGTGACGGCTTCGATATTGAGATTTTGGAGATGCATCACAGGCATAAGGTGGACGCGCCGTCCGGCACCGCTCTCCTCCTGGGTCAAGCTGTGGCATCAGGGCGCGCGGTTTCCCTGGTGGATCACAGCGTGAAGAGCAGGGATGGTCATACCGGCGAAAGGCCTATGGGCGCGATCGGCTTCGCGTCGCTTCGAGGCGGCAGCGTTGTTGGTGACCACACCGTCATATTCGCTGGCGCGGGCGAACGTTTGGAATTGACCCATCGCGCCGAAGATCGCAGGATCTTTGCGCGAGGAGCCGTTGCGGCTGCGCTTTGGGGGCGGGGCCGCGGGCCGGGGCTCTTTTCCATGCGCGACGTGCTGGGCATTGAGTGATGCCATTCCGGGAACCCTCTCTCTGGTGTTAGAGTAAGCAGCGCCTGAAAAAATGGGCTAAAGCCGCGGCGAGAGCTTCGCCGCCAATGAAGGAGGCAACCATGGCCGCTAACGATGCCAATGCCAATTCAACCCGCACTCCAGGCAGAGGCCGGATTTTCAATTCCATTACGGAAACAATAGGAGATACGCCCATCGTCCGCCTGGAAAAGCTCGCGCGCGAAAAGGGCGTGAAGGCGAACTTGCTGGCGAAGCTTGAATTCTTTAATCCGATAGCGAGCGTCAAGGATCGCATCGGCGTTTCGATGGTCGATGCAATGGAGGCAACGGGAAAGATTACTCCGGGCAAGAGCGTCCTCATCGAACCTACATCGGGCAACACCGGAATAGCGCTCGCCTTTGTTGCGGCGGCGCGGGGCTACCGTCTCATCCTTGTCATGCCGGAGTCGATGTCGATCGAACGCCGTAAGATGCTGGCGCTTCTCGGCGCGGAGCTTGTTCTCACACCTGCCGCGCAAGGCATGAAGGGCGCCATCGCCAAGGCAGAAGAACTTATCGCCGCTACGCCGAACGCAGTGATGCCACAGCAATTCGAGAATCCTGCCAATCCGGAAATTCACCGCCGAACGACGGCAGAGGAAATTTGGAATGACACTGGAGGCGCCGTCGACATTATAGTTTCCGGCGTCGGGACTGGCGGCACGATCACAGGCGTTGGGCAGGTCCTGAAGCCTCGCAGACCCGGCCTCAAAATGATCGCGGTCGAGCCGGAAGAGTCGCCTGTCCTCTCGGGGGGCCAACCGGGACCGCACAAGATTCAGGGAATCGGCGCGGGCTTCGTTCCTGCTATTCTCGACCGCGGCGTCATCGACGAGGTGGTCAAGGTCAACAGCCAAACCTCTATCGACATGGCCCGGCATGTGGCGCGCCTCGAAGGCATTCCGGTTGGCATTTCTTCGGGAGCGGCGGTAGCAGCGGCGTTGGAAGTTGCGAAGCGGCCAGGCTCGGAAGGCAAGAATATTGTCATCATCATCCCGTCCTTCGCCGAGCGCTATCTTTCCACAGCGCTTTTCGAGGGGCTATGAGAGCCCTTCAGCGGAACTTCTGCCGAATAACCATGCCGTGACCCCTTCGCGGACGGTCTGGGTCACCACGTAGAGCATCGGGATCACGAATATGCCAATGCTGCTCGCCGCGGTCATGCCCGAGAAAACGGGCGTACCCACGCCGCACCGAGTGAGTCCATGTGGGGCCTGAGCAACCGGTTGACCTCGCGCCCGGTTACGTGCAACTGCATCTGCCGAACCCAGCTACTTTACCGGATAGGTTTTCGGAGCCACCGGAGGCCGCGGCGGACCATAGCCAACGGGACAATCGGCGGCCAAAGGCAGATTACTTCGCCGCCGGAAGGTTCTACACGTCTTTCGAGGCCGTGTGATGCTCGGCCCGGTCGCGAAGTTCTCTAACTCGTACCGTCAGGCCGAGCAGTTCGCCATGTATAATGCGGAACGCTTCGGCCAGCATCTCGCGCTCTCTTTGATTGCTAGGCGCTTGCCTGCCTTCCCAATATTGAACAGAGCCTCTCAAAATTTCGACCTCTTCCAGGCTGTCTTTTATATTCGCATTGAGCGCAGTAAGTGCGCCCGCCGCAGCCGGTGCTGCGCTGCTCGCGAATACACTACCGTTGCAACGTATCAGCGTCTCGCTCGTCCCAACCGCAAAATGGCCTTTCTTGCCCATTTCGGAGCCCTCTCTTTTCCAAGTGTAAATTGCCGCAGATTGAATGCTTACATTCTTTATTTACAAATTGCTTAATCCGGTAAGTTACCACAAGCTGAATGAACCAGCATTAGTTGCCAAGGGTTCACCCGAGAAGAGGAAAGGCACGGGGCGCCAAGTGAGCGGAAGAAACTCATGGCCGAGCCAGACAAAAGAAGATGGTCACAGCATGTCACTGAGACGAGCGATGCGCTTTCGCTCGAACCCGAGGTTTTCAAGAATGACGATCCTGCCAGCATAGCGCGCTCGCTTTCCAATTCCGCCGAGCACAGCGACCGCCGAAAATCCGGTCCGTACCGGTCGGCGATGTCGATGTTGACGTTCTACATTAATCGCGCCGGAAGGAACCTTCCGGAACGGCGAAAGCAAATCCTGGAAAGGGCAAAGAACGAGTTGCGCCGGCTTTATGGCAGGAAGCCGCGCTAAACTCCGTCAGGCGGCCGCTTGCTACGATGGCGGCAAGCCGAAAAGCGAGAGGTCAATAGCTTGGCCCATCGCTAGATAACCCAGGCGATTAGGGTGCAGCTTGTCCCCGGGTCCGCCAGTCGTGCTGTCCGGCACGAAATCGGGCTTCATCTCGCCGGTCTCAGGATTTGCGATCACTTTGTCGAAGTCGATCACGCCGTCGAACAAGTCCGAGCTACGAATGAAGTTGTTCAGCGCCTGGCGCTTGAGGTCCTGTTCCGCGAACCCGTGGGCTGGGCCGCCGTTCCCGAGCGCTGTCGTGACCGTGGCGCCAATAATTCTCACCCCAGGAAGGCGGCTGCGCAGCAACTGCGCCCCTTCGCGGAATGACGCTATAACGGCTTCTACGCTGGCATTACCATTCTTGCTGAAATCGTTTATGCCCTCAAACCAGATGACCGTGGAAACGCCGGAAAGACTGGCCACGTCTCGCTGCAGCCGCCGCACTCCTGCAGGCCCCCCCGGATAGGGCTTATCCGGGCTGTACTCCGCGGGGCCACTAACCTGATTCCCACCTATGCCTGCGTTAACGACCGCGAATTTCCCGTCGAACTTGGCATGAAGCCGGCGCGATAAGACATCGGGCCAGCGGTCGTCCCCGTTCAAAGTCGATCCTGTGCCATCTGTAAGCGAGTCGCCAAAGGCCACGATCAATTGCGTGTCCGCGGACACGTTCATATCGATTGCATCGAGGAAGTACCAAGAGGTGCTGCCATAGGGGAACGCGGCTTCGTCCTCGATCGCGCCGAGAAATCCGGAACCCGAAGGGCTAAGATAGGAGGTGGTCAATCCCTTCGCGTGCCAAGTCATGGGCCCGCTTTCACCCACGACATGGAAACTCACAGCCAATTTTCTGGCTTGAAGGTCACGCAGCTTCATCCCGTCCACAAAGGGCAAGCGGACTGCGTCGCTCCACGCGCTCTCACCCGGCTGGACGGTCACGGCGGCAGATCCCTCAAACAAAACCTGAGTGTTAGTTCCGGGCACTACCGCGGAGCTATCAAGCTGAAGCCCAACATAGACGCCGTCAAAAGTGACCGGATTCGTCCCAAAGGCGTTGGAGAACCTGATGCGAGCTTCCTGTCCCCAAATGTCAGGCCCGGTAATGAGCCGGAAGCTTTGGTCTCGCGCTCCTGTCTCGGGTGCGGGAAAGACGCGCCGAAGGTCGGGCTGAAGCATGGCGTTGCCGCTTGGATAAGGACCTTGTGGAGAAGCCGTCCAGGCGGTCACCCATTTTCTCGCGCTTTGTGCGGCCGCGCTGCCGGTGAAGGTACCAGCAAGAAACAATAAGAAGGCAATCTTCAGAACACGCATGACACCTCGGTACGTCTAAGCCGCCACCACATTCGCGACGCTGGAGGGGAAGCCCCGAGCCTTCAAGGCCTCCGTTATCTCAGCGATTACGGCCGGATCCTCGATAGTGGCAGGCATTTTGTATGCTTCCCCATCGGCGATCTTCCGCATCGTGCCGCGAAGAATTTTACCCGAGCGGGTCTTCGGCAGGCGGTTCACCGTGAAAACCGTCTTAAAGGCTGCCACCGGGCCTATGCGATCGCGAACAAGCTCGATGATCTCCTTCTCGATCGTGCCTGTGCCCTTCATGACCCCCGCTTTGAGAAGAATGAACCCGACCGGCACCTGACCTTTTAACTGATCAGCAACGCCGATAACCGCGCATTCTGCAACATCGGGGTGGTTCGCGATCGCCTCCTCAATGCCGCCGGTGGAGAGCCTGTGGCCTGCAACGTTGATGATGTCATCGGTGCGGGCCATTACGAACACATAGCCGTCTTCGTCGATATATCCTGCATCGGCCGTCTTGTAATAGCCGGGATATTCGGAGAGGTAGCTCTCGATAAAGCCCCGATCGTTCTGCCAGAGAGTGGGGAGGCAGCCGGGCGGCATCGGCAAGCGGACTGAGAGCGCGCCCGTCTGGCCGGGTTTGACCTCTTCATTGCTCTCGTTCAAAACGCAAAGATCATATCCCGGCAGAGGGAATGTTGCCGAGCCAAGTTTGATGCGAGCCGCACCGAGCCCCGCACAGTTCCCGGCAATGCCCCAGGAGGTTTCGGTTTGCCACCAATGGTCGATTACCGGAACGCGCAAAAGCTTCTCAGCCCATTCTACTGTGTTGGGGTCCGCGCGTTCGCCGGCAAGGAACAAATATTCAAAATGCGAGAGGTCACTTCGCTTGAGCATGGACCCGTTCGGGTCTTCCTTCTTTATAGCGCGCAGTGCGGTCGGAGCCGTGAACAGAGCCTTGACTTTGTGCTCAGAAATCACCCGCCAGAAAGCGCCTGCATCCGGTGTCCCAACCGGCTTGCCTTCGTAGAGAATCGTCGTGGCGCCGTGCAGGAGGGGTGCATAGACGATGTAAGAATGTCCGACCACCCAGCCCACGTCAGACGCGGCCCAAAAGACCTCCCCAGGCTTAATGCCGTAATGGTTAGCCATCGTCCATTTGAGCGCGACCATGTGACCGCCGGTGTCGCGGACGACACCTTTGGGGCGACCGGTCGTGCCGGACGTGTAGAGAATGTACACTGGATCGGTCGCGGCCATCGGCTCGCAGGGCGCGTGCACCGAACGGCTCTTCGCCGATGTCATCAAAGACGCGTAATCATAGTCACGCCCGGCGATGAGCTCCGCGGGATGCTGTGGCCGCTGGACTATAATCGTAAATTCCGGCTGCACGGAAGAGAGCTCGATCGCATGGTCGAGGAGCGGCTTGTATTGCACGACCCTATTGGGCTCTACGCCGCACGAGGCCGAGATGATCGCCTTCGCCTGCGCATCCTCGATGCGGACTGCGAGCTCATTCGCGGCGAAACCGCCGAACACAACGGAATGGATTGCTCCAATGCGGGCGCAAGCGAGCATTGCCATGAGCGCTTCGGGGATCATCGGCATGTAGATTATGACGCGGTCGCCCTTCTCAATTCCCATCTCAAGAAGTACACCCGCGAAGGCCGCGACCTCATTCAGCATTTCACCGTAGCTGGTCACGCGCTTTTGGCCCGTGACGGGACTATCGTAAATGATCGCGGCCTGCCCGCCCCGCCCGCGCAGAAAATGGCGATCGAGGCAATTATAGGCCGTATTCGCGACGCCGCCGGTAAACCACCTGCCGTAAATGCCTTGCGTGGCATCGAATATGCGTTTGGGTTGCTCGATCCAATCGATGTCGCGGGTCGCCTCAGCCCAGAACCCTTCCGGGTCGCGTTTCCAGCTTTCGTAAACTCGTGCGTACCGGCTTGCGCTCTTGCCCTTATCGCTCATGGTGGCGATCCTCCCACTGCCAGCATAGTGGGCAAAAAAAAGGCAAATCCGCAAGAAAAGAAGTGTAGTGGATTCTGATTCTTGAAAGGAAGGTGAAGCAGCAGGCCGAATGATTGCCGCGACCAGAGCAGCCCGCGGTCAAGGGCAGGCTTGCTGCAACTTCTGCACCGCTGCCGGTGCGCCGTCGAGCGAGTACTGGTCTGTCGTCGCCGTTCCTCTGGCAGACGTGGCCTTCACGATCATCACCCCGCCTGCGGCCATCGCCGCCAGCAGCTTCCGCTCTTCCGCCGGGTCCTTTGGATAGGCTTTGTCATCCTCGGCCGTCAGCGCGAATTGCTTGCCGCCAGCCGTAACCATCGCAGCCGACTTGGCCTTCATTGAATAGCCGAGTTTGACGCTCACTTCATTCCGAACGCCGTCCTTCTGCCAAGTGCTGACGTAGAAAATGACTGGGGTTCGCTTCGCGGTTTTGGGCTGCATATCGGATGGCGGCGCTGCTGCGAAACACACGCGGCCATCGGCGTCTTCATAAACGAAGACCGACCAATCCTTGATTTTTTCGAGGAGGCGAGCTTTCACCGTTGCGGCGGCTGCAGGCGCCGCTGTTGCTTTTTTGGGCGCGGGATGCGGTTTCACGGGCTTTGGCGCGGTTGCGGGCTTCGGGGGAGGAGCCTGCAGCGGAACTTGCTGAGTTTGAAGTTGCTGCGCGAAGACGGCCTGAGGCAGCGGCGCCATGAGCAATCCCGAGAGGAGCAAACGAAGCTTCATCTGAAAATTCCTGATTTACCGAAGCTTAGCCTTCGTCAATCGTGGCACAAGGGTCAAGATCAATTCAGCTTTTCCTAACGCGCATTTGCGCGAGCTTTTCTTGCGAGGTCTGCGGGGCTTCCATCCGGTCAGGAAATGAACCGAGGCTGCGCATCCGGTCGTACATCACGATGGCGCCAGCCATCGCGACATTGATGCAAAAAGCCGTCGGAATTTTGATAATATGATCGCACCGGGAAAGAAGTTCCTCCGAAAGTACCCCAAGCTCTGGGCCGAGAACGTAAGCGGCGTGAAGAGGATGGCGGAATGCGGGTAGTTCGACCGCGCTCTCGATCAATTCTATGCCCACGAGCTTGCAACGTTGCGGCAGGAGCATTTCGCCAGGAGACGCCCAGTGGTACACAGGGATATGGAAGATCGCCTTGGAGGTATCTGACTTGGCTTCGAAGGCGCGCGGATGTGCCCCGATCGTGAAGAAGAACTTGGCTCCAAAGGCGTGGGCGGAGCGCATCAGATTGCCTAAATTCATAGGCTTCGATATTCGTTCGGCTCCGATTGCAAAATATCCGCGCATCGTGCGCCCTTCTGGAATTTCAACGTGGTCATTGAGGTAGGCGATGAAGGCAGTTCTATGCAAGTCTCTCGACGGGCCGGATGCACTCGAGATGGGCGAGGTGCCGGAGGTGGCGCTGGAAGCGGGCGAGGTTGCGATACGCGTTTCGGCCATTTCCCTCAACTTCCTCGACACGCTCATAGTGCGGGGCAAATACCAGAATCGCCCGGACTTACCCTTCTCACCGGGAGGCGAAATCGCGGGCACAATCTCGCGGCTTGGCCCGGGCGTGGAAGGGCTTTCGGTGGGGCAGCGCGCCGTGGCCTCTATCGGGTTTAATGGGTGCCGCGAAGAGGTGATCGCCGCCGCGGAGGCAGTCATTCCCTTGCCCGCCGGAATCTCGGACGAGGCGGCGGCTGCTATTCCCATCGCCTATGGCACAGCTCTGCATGGGCTCGAAGATCGCGGACACGTCCGGCCTGGAGAATGCGTTCTTGTCCTTGGCGCGACAGGCGGCGCGGGGCTGGCTGCCGTGGAGGTTGCGAATTGCCTTGGCGCCGAAGTGGTTGCGGCCGGCACCTCGGATGAGAAGTTGAAAATTTGCGCGGAACGCGGCGCGAAGCAGCTCCTCAATCTTACGAAGGGCGACGTGAAAGATGCGGTGCGCGCGCTGAACGGCGGCAAAGGCCCGGATGTGATCTATGATTGCATTGGCGGCCCTTACGCGGAACCCGCGCTTCGTTCCATTGCCTGGGGAGGACGTTATCTGGTTATTGGCTTCGCCGCCGGTGAAATCCCGAAAATTCCGTTGAACCTAGTGCTCCTCAAAGGCTGCGAGCTTGTGGGCGTGTTCTGGGGCCGTCATGTCAAGCTCGAACCCGCCGTCTTCCGCGATCAGATAGCGCGTCTGCTCAGCTGGTGCGCCGAAGGCAAAATCAGGCCGCACATCGATCATGTGTTCCCGCTTGAGAAGACCGCCGAGGCGCTGCGCATGATGGAAAACCGCCAGATCAAGGGCAAGGTCATCATCAAGCCTTGATGCTTGAAGAGCCGCGGCACCTTTTTGTTTATGGGACGCTGATGCGGGGCAGCCGTAGCCGCTACGCTCATTTGTTGCACCGGCGTGCCATGTTCAGTGGGGAAGCTACCGCGCGCGGCAGGCTTTATCATCTCGGCCGCTACCCGGGGGCCGTCTTTGAAGGTGAATTCCGTCGCAAGATCCATGGGGAAATCTTCCGGCTGAAAGACATGGCTTTGCTGGACGCCCTGGACGCGTATGAAGGTTGCCGCCCCCAGGACCCACAACCGCATCTTTTCCGCCGCGAAACCATTGAGGTTCAGTTTAAGAACCGTACCAGGCTTCATGCATGGAGCTATGCATTCATATGCAAGATCAGTGGACGCCCTGAAATCGGCTCGGGGAGGTTTGTCCTGCGCTGAGACGGCCTTGGCGGATGGAAAGGCCTTGCAAACCAAGGTTAGACTAAAGTGTTGCCTTGCCCGTTAGCTATGCTGTAGAAGTCGTTCCAAATTCATGATCAAGCCGGCTTTTTCCAGAAAGCCTGCGTTAGCACGGACTCTGAATGCAGTTTATGTTCGGCCGCGTCGCTTGGCTTCTCCTCCTTTTGTCAGGCTTCATCCTTACGGCGTGTGGCGAGAAACAGGAGGCAAAGGCTCCAGGTGGCCCGCCGCCGCCTGCTGTCTCTATCGCGAATCCGGTGGAGAAGGAGGTGGTCGAGTGGGACGAATACACCGGCCGCTTCGATGCCGTAGACACAGTTGAGGTACGAGCGCGTATCTCCGGCGTTCTAAACGAGGTCAAATTCACAGATGGCGCTATCGTCAAGAAGGGCGATCCGCTGTTCCTGATCGATGCGCGCCCATTCCAGCGCGTCCTCGACCGCGATCACGCCGCATTGCAGGGGGCGAAGGTCCAGCTTGAATTTGCCCAAAAGGATCTGGAGCGCGCGAAGCCGCTGATCGTCAATGCGACAATCTCGCAGCAGGTTTTCGATCAAAGAACCCAAGCGGTACGTGCTGCCGAGGCGAATGTGCTTTCGGCGGAAGCGAGCGTGCGCTCAGCGGAGCTCGACGTTGAATTCACTCAAATCCATTCACCCGTTACCGGCCGGATCAGCCGCAAGCTTGTGAGCGAAGGGAACTACCTAACGGGCGGCTCAGGCAGCGGCACGCTTCTCACGACCATCGTCTCGATTGACCCGATCTATTTCTATTTCGACGTCAGCGAGGCCGACTTCCTCAAATATCAAAAGCTTGGCTCGCTCTCGATGCAGCAGGAAGCGCACCTCTCCGAAATCCCGGTGGAACTCGGGCTGGAGACGGAAAATGGCTTCCCGCACGGCGGGAAGATGAGCTTCATCGATAACCGTATCGATCAGAACACCGGCTCGCTGCGAGTCCGGGCGGTGTTTGATAATCCCGATCAGCAATTCCAGCCCGGCCTATTCGCGCGGGTTCGATTGGCCGGCAGCGGGCAATATAAGGCCACATTGCTGCCTGACGTGGCTGTCGCCACCGACCAATCGAACCGCTTCGTCTTCGTTGTGGCCGAGGATGGGACTGTCAGCGCGAAACCCGTTACGCTTGGTCCGATTATCGACGGGCTTCGCGTGATCCGCTCTGGCATCGCCGCAAATGATTGGGTAATCGTGAACGGGGTGCAGCGCGCGCGAACCGGGATCAAGGTGAAGGCCGAAAAGACGCTGATCTCCCAGAACAGGCAAGCGGCCGCGCTCTAATGAGGTTCAGCCACACATTCATCAGGCGGCCGATTTTCGCGGCCGTCATTGCGATTTTCATCGTGATCGTTGGGTGGCTTGCCTATCAGCGCCTGGCCGTCGCGCAGTTTCCTGAAGTCGCGCCTCCGACAGTGACCGTCTCGGCTTCCTATCCCGGGGCGAATGCCCAGATCGTAGCCGACACGGTTGTTACCCCACTCGAGCAGGAAATCAACGGCGTCGAGAACATGCTGTACATGTCGTCGCAATCGACGGCGGACGGCAGTGCCGCGATCACCGTAACCTTCCAACTCGGCACCAATCTCGATCTTGCGCAGGTTCTCGTTCAGAACCGCGTGGCGGTGGCGACGCCGCGCCTCCCGGTAGAAGTGCGGCAAACCGGTGTCGTCGTTAAGAAAAACACGCCTGACATTCTCATGGTCGTGCATATGATTTCGCCGGATAACAGCTACGATCAACTTTATCTTTCGAACTATGCCCTCTTGCAGGTGCGCGATGTGCTGGCGCGGGTAAACGGCGTCGGCGAAGTCAGGCTCTTTGGCGTCCGCGAATATTCCATGCGGGCGTGGCTCGATCCCGCCAAGATTTCCTCGCTCGGCATGACTGCAACGGAAGTTGTCAGCGCGCTGGAACAGCAGAACATTCAGGTGGCGGGCGGCGCTCTTGGTCAACCCCCGGTCTCGAATGATCAGGCATTTCAAACGACATTGCAGCTTCGCGGGCGGCTCGCGAAGCCGGAAGAATTTGGCGAGATTGTTGTTAAGACCGGCGCCGATGGCCGCTTTACTCGCTTGCGCGATGTGGCGCGGGTGGAACTCGGTGCTCTCGATTACACGACCAACGGCTTCCTAGACAGCAAGCCTGCTGTGGTTCTTGTCGTGTCGCAAACGCCCGGCGCTAACGCGCTCGAAGTGGCGAACTCTGTCATTGCGACAATGGCCGACCTGTCCAAAGGCTTCCCGAAGGGCATCGAGCATCAGATCATCTACAACCCGACGGAGTTCATTCAGCGCTCCATTGACGAACTGATCAAGACAATCTTTGAAGCTGTGGCCCTCGTTGTGATCGTCGTCCTGGTTTTCCTTCAAACATGGCGCGCGACCATCATTCCCGTGGTGGCGATCCCAGTCTCGCTGATCGGGACTTTCTTCGTGATGTCCCTGCTCGGATTTTCCATCAACAACCTCACGCTGTTCGGTCTTGTGCTTGCCGTTGGCATCGTGGTCGACGACGCGATCGTGGTTGTCGAGAACGTCGAGCGAAAGATCGAGGACGGCTTCAGCCCGCGCGACGCGGCATTCTCCACCATGGACGAAGTGGGAGTGGCGTTGATCTCCATTGCGCTCGTGCTTTGCGCGGTTTTCATCCCGACTGCTTTCCTCCAAGGTATCGTGGGACAATTCTACCGCCAGTTCGCTCTTACCATAGCGGTAGCGACAGTTTTATCGGCCTTCAACTCCCTGACGTTGAGCCCCGCTCTCTGCGCCATCGTCTTGAAGTCGCGTGAGGAAAAAGAGAGAAAGCCCCGCTTCGATCTTTCGATTCTGACGAACTGGATCTTTGTGGGCTTCAACAAAGTGTTCACCGCATTCGAACACGGGTATGCCGGACTCGTGCGCCGCCTCGTTCGCGTTACGCCGCTGATGCTGTTGATCTACGCTGGGTTGATCGGCCTCGCCGGGTATATGTTCATTACAGTGCCGAAAGGCTTCATTCCCCAGCAGGACCAGGGCTACCTCATCGTCTCATTCAGCCTTCCATCTGGCGCGTCCCTTGCCCGCACCAGCGAAGTCATCCAACGCGCTGAAAACATCGTCCTTTCCACCCCTGGCTTCGCGCATACCGCATCTTTTGCCGGTTTTTCCGGGGCGACCCGGACGAACGCCCCAGATGTGGGCGCGATTTTCGCCGTTGAGGCGCCCTTCGAGGAGCGCGTCAAGCTCGGGCTCACGATGACGAAGCTCGTGAACGATTTGCGCACAAGGCTGGGAAGGATCGAGGAGGCCAATATCTTCGTGATCGCTCCCCCCACACTGCGCGGTATCGGCACCGGGGGCGGCTTCTCCATGTACATTGAGGACCGCCGGGGGCGCGGGTTGCAGACGCTCACCCAGGCTACCTACGAACTCAGGGACGCAGCCAACAAGACCCAAGGCTTACAGGCGGTGTTCACGACGTTCACTGCAAACACCCCGCAGGTTTACGTTGATGTCGACCGCGTTCGCGCGCAAATTCTTAACGTGCCGCTCCAGAATGTGTTCGAGACGCTGCGGATCTATCTCGGCTCAGCTTATGTGAATGATTTCAATGCGTTCGGGCGAACCTACCGGGTAACGGCGCAGGCGGATGCGCCCTACAGGCTGGACAAAGCCGCGATTTCTCAACTGAAGGTTCGAAGTGCTAACGGCGCGATTGTGCCACTCGGATCGCTGGTGACGTTCCGCGATATCTCGGGGCCGCAGCGCGTGCCGCGCTATAATCTCTATCCCGCTATCGAGATGCAAGGCTCGACCGCGCCGGGCGTCAGCTCGGGAACCGGCATCGAGATCATGGCGGGCGCGGCAGACCGAGTGCTTCCGGACGGCATAACCTACGAATGGACGGATCTTTCCTACCAGGAGACCCATCAGGGCACGCCCGCCATCATTATCTTCGGCCTTGCCGTTCTTTTCGTTTATCTGGCGCTTGCCGCGCAATATGAGAGCTGGACCTTGCCGCTCGCGATCATCCTGATCGTGCCGATGTGCCTGTTATCCGCGATTCTGGGCGTATGGTCGCACGGCGCCGACGTGAACGTGTTGACCCAGATTGGCTTTGTCGTGCTTGTTGGCCTCGCGGCGAAGAACGCGATTTTGATCGTGGAGTTCGCCGTCCAGCTTGAAGCGCAGGGCCGCGACCGGTTTCAGGCCGCGGTTGAGGCCTGCCGGCTGCGCTTACGGCCAATCCTCATGACCTCGTTCGCTTTTACGCTCGGCGTTCTGCCCCTATATATCGCCACGGGCGCCGGTTCGGAAATGCGGGTCGCACTGGGTACCGCTGTCTTTTTTGGCATGCTCGGCGTGACCTTTTTCGGTTTGATTTTCACGCCAGTGTTCTACGTAGTTCTTCGCGGCCTTTTCGGGGGCGCCGTCCATGGCCGGACCAGTGACGAAATTGGCGATTTTGCTGCACGGGTGGTGCCCGGCGAGTAATATAACCGCCAGGACTGGTTTACTTCAGCATCAAGGCCGCCGCTGCGGGTGCCAAAATGAGCATTGAAATTCTCGATCCCGAGGAGGTCCAGTTATCCCTGTCAAGCGGAACTTACAAAGAGAACGTGGTTCCCAATCTGCTGGCCTGGACGAGGGCTGGAAAGCGCTGCGCCTTGGTTACGCTTGTTGGGGTAGATGGCAACGCGCCGCGGGCGGAAGGCGCGCAGATGGCCATATCCGAAGCGGGGGAGTGGAGCGGCTATATCTCGGGCGGGTGCCTTGAGCAGACAATAGCGCTAGAAGCCGTCGAAGCAATTAAGGCCGGCAAGCCCCGGCTTCTGCGGTACGGCAAGGGATCGCCCTATTTCGACATACGGCTCCCCTGTGGAAGCGGCCTTGATATTTATGTCCAGCCTTTTCAGGACCTCAAGCTGCTTGAAGAGATGGGTACTCTTTTGGAGCGGCGGCAGCCCTTCGCCTTGCGAATAAACCTGGAAAAAGGCACGGGAAGGCTGGAGCCATCGTATGACGCAGCCGGTGACGGCGTGGCATCCTGGCGCGAGGGAGACGCCTTCGTACGCGCCTACACTCCAGCAGTGCGATGCCTCATCATCGGGTCGAGCCCAATCGGCGTAAAGCTTGCAGAACTCGCTGCCTATGCTGGCTTCGACACGGACTTTTATGCCCCTGACCCCGAAGCACTACCGGTCCTTCCACCTCAAGTGAAAGCCTACCCGCTGGCGCCGCGGGGCCCCTTCGCGGTCGATGCGTGGACAGCCGCGATCCTTGCGTTTCATGATCATGAGCAGGAGCTGCCCGTTTTTTCGGAACTGCTCGAAAGTAATTGCTTTTTCATTACGGCGATCGGCAGCCGGAACGCGCATGAGGCGCGGAAGCTTGCCCTTTCCGAGATGGGCTTCTCCGATGCTAGCATCGGACGCATCAAAAGCCCCGCGGGTCTTGTTCCCGGATTGAAGACTGCCCCTATGGTGGCCTTATCGATATTGGCCCAGATTGTGGCTGCGGGGAGGGACAGGCGGCTTCTTTAAGGCGGGCCGCGTTAAACCGCTGCCGGCAAAGGCGAGTTTACGCAGCCGCAAGCAGGCTGTGGATTTGAGCCACAACGGCCGCACCCTCGCCAACCGCGGCGGCGACGCGCTTCGTTGATCCCGCACGCACATCGCCAATGGCAAAAACTCTAGGGCGGCTGGTCTGAAGCGTTAGCGCAGCGTGGCTATTTGGCTCACCTGCGCTGGTCCCAGTGATGATGAACCCTTTGCCATCGACGGCAACACAACCGTTAAGCCAGTATGCGTTCGGGTCGGCGCCGATAAATAGAAAGAGGTGACGCAAAGGGCAGGTATGAATTTCCCCGGTTGCGCGCTCCCGGAATGTAGCGGCACTAAGACCCGTAACCTCATCGCCATGCAGCGCAATGACCTCAGTCCCGGTGTGCAGCGTCACATTGGGCAGGGCTGCGATACGGTCGATCAAATAGCGCGACATCGAGGCTTCCAAACCTGCCCCGCGGACCACAAGATGCAAATGCTTCACTTTCGGCGCCAGGAAGACAACGGCTTGACCTGCCGAATTGCCGCCCCCCACCAGAGCCACCTCTTCGCCCTCGCATAGCTTGGCCTCAATAGGGGAGGCCCAATAGGAAATGCCTCTGCCTTCGAAGGTGGAAAGGTTCGCAATCGCGGGTTGGCGATAGCGGGCACCTGAGGCGACCACGATGGTCCGCGATTGCACCGTGGCACCATTCGCGAACTCTAGGCGCATAGGTTCAGCGGAGCGCTGGTCCGGATTGCCGCAGTCCAGCCGTGCCACCTGGAGCGGAATGGCAATCTCGACACCGAACTTCAGCGCTTGATTATAAGCGCGGCCAGCCAGCGCCATGCCGGATATTCCATTCGGAAAACCAAGGTAGTTCTCGATGCGCGCCGAGGCTCCGGCTTGCCCCCCGAATGCATGCGCATCGGCCACGATCGCGGACAGGCCTTCGGAAGCGGCGTAGACGGCGGCGGCAAGCCCGGCCGGCCCTGCACCGGCGATGGCAACGTCATAGATTTTGTCCGGATCAAGTTCCGGAGTGATCCCCAGGCAGGCGCCAGCTTCCGTTTCCGTTGGGCGCTTCAGGATGCTTCCGTTGGGGCACAGCATCAATGGCAGCTCTGCAGGCAGCACTCCCAGGCGCTCTATAACGGCCCTGCCCTCTTCGTCCTTTTCCGCGTCGAGCACCGTATGCGGATAACCGTTCCGGCGAAGGAAGCCTTGCAAGGTCACCAGTTCGCGATTACCCGGCGTTCCGATCAGCACAGACCCGACGCCACCCCCCTCGATGAGGGCCACGCGCCGTAAAATGAAGGCGCGCATGATAACCTCACCAAGTTCGGCAGAGCCAATCAAAAGAGCCCGAACATGAGCTGCATCAAACGGCACGGCGATGCATCCTTTCGCGCCAGCGCGGGCAGCGGCGAGTGCCTCGCGCCCAGCAAGCTGAGCAACCTCGCCCGAGAATTGGCCAACGCCATGGCTAATAATCGGCGTCTCGTGCTGGAGCCCATCGCGGCGGGTCATATCCATGGAACCGCGCAGTATTAGCCACATGGGGACTCCCCGCTCACCGGCGTCGAACACGATTTCGCCCGGTGCGAAACTATGGGCAGGACCGCTTGCGAAGCGTTTGGCCATCTCAATCTGTCCCGCGATGAGCACGGGAAACATTTGATGACCACGGGTCTCTATCAGGCTCATCGGTTCTCTCCTTGAGCTTCGATACTAACGCTGGCACCCTCGGCTGAACCACCACGTGGACGTTTTTCTTGGGGCTTCCGCTAATAATGGTGCGCCTTCAAATCAAAAGCCACCGGGTATCCAGGCGGCAACGGCGCATGTTCCATTCAAAAACGGCACATGGACCCGTAATCAGTAGGGCGGCGCCTTGCGCTGCCTCTGCGCGTTCGCGGCCTCTGTCCACCATGCAAGATCATCGGCAAAACGGGAGAAGGCCTGATCCAAAAACTTGCCGGCCTCGCCGATAGGTTTGCCTTCTTCGTTGAGGGTCTGAGCGATTGGACCGACCGTCACAGTGCTTGAGATGACAGCCATTCCCATTTCCGCAAGGGTCCCGTGCCAGGCCGAGTTCGAACGCGCTCCCGAGAGGCGTCCGGCTGAGTAACTGGCGATTGCTGCCGGGCGCCAAAACCACTCCTCCAGGAAATGATCTGTGAGGTTCTTTAGACCCGGCTGCATACCCCAATTATATTCGCCTGTGACGAACACAAAGGCATCGGCCGCGCGGATCTTCCCCGCCAGTTCTTCCATTGCAGGGGGTGCCGAGCCTCGCGGGTATTCTTTGTACATGCGGTCCAGCATCGGCAGCCCGACCGCCTTGGCATCGATCAGCTCAGCGTCATCCCCGCGTTTGCCAAGCCCATCCACGATATAGTTAGCCAGCCTGATACCCATCCGGTCGGACCGGTAGGACCCGTACAATACCAGAATTCGGTGCGTCATGCGGCCTCGCTAATAGCCGGGAACTATGAGGCATTCCGTGAAAGATCGCAACGCGCGCGGCATAAACGCCGGGATAGCAATCGGCACATGTATTTCCGTTGCGGGGAACTTCAGGAGTTAGAACGGCGTTTGTTCCCCTTAATTGTGATGGAATGCAAGGGCCGCATCGAATTCGCTCGGAGAAGGAAATGGCTGCAACAGGCACTATAGCCGGTCCTAGTCCGGAAACCATTCCGGCCCCACGAAAATTGGAAGTGGCGCTGCATGTGAATGGTGTTGAAACCAAGCTAAAGGTCGCACCGTGGACGACGTTGCTGGATGCGCTTCGCGACCATCTCGGCCTTACGGGAACGAAAAAAGGCTGCGATCACGGTCAATGCGGCGCTTGTACGGTCCTCGCCGATGGCAGGCGCATCAATTCCTGTATGACGCTCGCTGTCATGAGGGACGGCGCGAAGATAACCACCGTCGAGGGGCTCGCCGCAAAAGGGGCGCTCCACCCGCTGCAGCAGGCTTTCATCGATCATGACGCGTTCCAATGCGGCTACTGCACGCCAGGACAAATCTGTTCGGCTGCGGGCTTGATCACGGAAGCCAAGGCAAAGTCGGCGGACGAAATCCGTGAGTTGATGAGCGGCAACCTTTGCCGGTGCGGCGCCTATCCGAACATCGTGGCCGCGATAGAACAGGCGATGGAGCAATTATGATCAACTTCGAATATACGCGCGCCACAGATGTGGCCGGCGCGGTGCGCGACATTGCGGCCGACCCTTCCGCTAAGTTTATCGCTGGCGGCACCAACCTCATCGACTTGATGAAGGAAGACGTGGAACGTCCAGGGAGGCTGGTGGACATTTCGCGGCTTCCGCTGAACACGGTCGAGGAGACAGCCGAAGGTGGCATTCGCATCGGTGCGCTCGTGCCGAACTCGGACCTGGCTTATCACCCGCTGATCGAGCAGCGCTATCCTATGCTCTCAAGCGCGATCCTGGCCGGCGCCTCGGCTCAGCTTCGCAACATGGCGTCGACGGGCGGCAACCTCCTCCAGCGGACGCGCTGCTATTACTTCTACGATACGGCAACACCCTGCAATAAGCGGGAGCCGGGTAGCGGCTGCTCCGCGAAAGAGGGCCTCAATCGCATGCTTGCGATCCTCGGCACGAGCGAGGCCTGTATCGCAACTCATCCATCGGATATGTGCGTGGCTCTTGCAGCGCTTGAAGCGAAGGTTCGAGCGACCGGACCTGCAGGCGAACGCGTAATCGCTTTCGCGGATTTTCACCGGCTCCCCGGAAACACGCCGCAGCTCGACACGAATCTGCAACGGGATGAAATCATCACGGCCATCGAGCTGCCGCCCAAGGGCTTCGCCAAACATTACACCTATCTGAAAATTCGGGATCGTCTTTCCTATGCATTCGCCCTGATCTCCGTCGCCGCCGCCCTTGAGATGGATGGCGAAGTCATAAAGGAGGCCCGCCTTGCCCTGGGCGGAGTGGCGCATAAGCCTTGGCGCAGCACGGCCGCCGAGGACGCATTACGAGGACAGACCGCGAATAAAGCTTCCTTCGCGGGAGCGGCAGACATCGTACTGAACGGCGCGAATGGTTTCTCGCATAATGCATTCAAGATCGATCTCGCACGCCGGACCATGATCCGCGCCCTAACTCAAGCCGCGCAAGGAACCCCGCAGTCTCAAGCCAACAAGAAGATCCGTTAAGCGTCATGGCAACACAAATTGGTACACCTGTCTCACGGGTTGACGGCCACGCAAAGGTCACGGGTGCAGCGAAATATGCGGGCGAATTCAACGTTCCAGGCCTTGCCTATGGCGCGCTTGTCACGTCAACAATCGGGAAGGGCCGCATCGCCAGGATTGATGCAAGTAAGGCGTTAGGCGTCGAGGGTGTTATCGCGGTTCTGACGCATGAGAACCGGCCTAAGATGGCGGACGACGACAGGAGCTATAAAGATGACGTCGCGCCTGAGGGTTCGCCGTTCCGGCCCCTCTATAACGCCAACATCCTATTCAGCGGACAGCCCATTGCTCTTGTCCTTGCCGAGGAATGGGAGATAGCGCGTTTTGCGGCTTCTCTCGTGACCGTGGACTATGAACGGCAGACGCCTGTCACGGACCTCTATCGGGAGCTCAATCAAGCATTCACGCTAGAAGGGGATGCTTTTGCAATGTCCCTCGCAAAGCCCCGTGGCGATGTGACGAAGGCCTTTGCGGCGTCGGATGTGCGACACCAGGCTGAGTATTTCATCCCGGTTGAACATCACAATCCAATGGAGCTTTACGCCGCGACCGTGATCTGGGAAGGGGAGGGCAAGCTGAGGGTCTACGACAAGACGCAGGGCGTTCAGAATGTCCAGCGCTATCTCTGCGGTGTGTTCGGTCTGAAACCCGAGGATGTGCGTGTGCTGTCGCCGTTCGTGGGCGGCGCCTTCGGTTCAGGATTACGCCCGGAATTTGAAGCACCTTTGGCAGTACTCGGCGCGCTGGCGGCGAAGCGTTCGGTCCAGTTGGTTCTGACTAGGCAGCAAATGTACGCGCTCTGCTACAGGCCCGCGACCATAGAAAGCCTGGCGATCGGGGCCAAAACCGATGGAATGCTTGAAGCGATGACGCACGAGGCGACCGCGATGACCTCGCGCCATGAGGCGTTCGCCCGAAACGACACGACCTGGTCTGGCGCACTCTACAAATGCCCGAATGCAAGATACGAGCATAAGCTCGTGAGACTCGACCTTCCTACACCTTGCGACATGCGAGCGCCGGGCGCCGCCACCGGAGTCTACGGTCTCGAAAGTGCCATGGATGAGCTTGCCGTGGCCCTTGATATTGATCCGTTGGAGCTGCGCTACCACAGCTACTCCGATCGCGATCAGAATGAGGATCTGCCCTTCACAAGCAATGAATTGCGCGAATGCTACCGCCGGGGCTCAGAGGCCTTCGGCTGGGAAAAGCGCAATCCTGTGCCGCGTTCCATGCGCGATGGCAAAGAACTCGTTGGCTGGGGCATGGCAACCGGCGTCTGGGAAGCGCTTCAGATGGAATTCGCGGCCCGCATAACTTTAACCGCGAATGGGCATGCCGAAGTGTCTTGCGCGACCTCCGATATCGGCACCGGCACCTATACCATCATGACGCAGGTAGCGGCCGACATGCTGGGACTGCCTCCAGAAAGTATCAGCATAAAGCTCGGCGACTCGTCGCTTCCGCATTCGCCTGTCGAGGGTGGATCATGGACTGCGGCTTCGGTGTCCCATGCGATCGCGAATGCAGCCCATGATGTGCGCGCGGAGCTGTTCGATCTGGCGCTGAACGTGCCAAACTCTCCGCTCGCGGGACTAACACCTGACGATGTCACCGTTGGCGAAGGCATGTTCGTTAGCAAAGAGGATAGTTCCCGGGCCGTTCCGTTCGCCGATGCGATGCGGCATGCGAGCCGGGATCGTATCGAACACGAGCGATCCACCGATTTCAAAGACGTTAGCAATTACGCGCGAAACGTGCATTCAGCCGTCTTTGCCGAGGTCAAGGTGGACGAAGAACTCGGTGTCATTCGAGTCACGCGCGTAGTGAGCGCAGTCGCGGCCGGCAGGATTCTCAATCCCAAGACGGCGCACAGCCAGATCATAGGAAGCGTGGTCTGGGGCATTGGAATGGCCCTCCACGAAGAAAGCCTCATCGATCATAGGTTCGGCCGGTTCATGAACGCGAACATCGCCGAATATCATATCCCCACAAATGCCGACACATACGATATCAAGGTGATTTTTGTGGATGAGCCGGACGCCATCATCAACCCGCTTGGCATCAAGGGCGTGGGTGAAATCGGGCTTGTTGGAGTGGCAGCGGCAATCGCCAATGCTGTCTACCATGCGACCGGGAAGCGGGTTCGCGATCTGCCTATTACGCTGGACAAATTGCAGCTTTAGCCAAGGTGGACTGAAAGGCGGATGCTGATGCGGTCACGCCTGCCATGCGCTTTGAGCAAGCATCCAGAGCACAAGCACGCCGTAGGCTGAGACGATGGCGACCCGGCGCGGAGCCAGTGGGTGCGCATCAACAGCTTGTAGCGGTCGGCGGACAGCCCTCCATCCGGCATTTCGAGTCGCGCCATAAGCGGACCCCACCATGCAGCCGTGCCCAGAAGAAGCGCAGCCTGCAATCCCGCGCCTAACCACGGCGCCCACTCAGGCACTCCAGGTGCAGGCCACCATAACATCAACGCCGCGCAGATTAGAAGAAGCGCCGCTGGGGCAAGAATTACGCCCCAAATGCTGTGCCACCATGCGAGATGGTAAGCGCGAAATTCCCGTTCACCGACGTAAGTCCAGAGCGGGTAACTTGAAAGCTGCACAAGCCAGACTTGTCCGGCGCCAAAGAGGCCGAGGGCGCAGGCTCCAAACAGCAAAAAGTGACTCGCGATCATCGGGAGACCTCATTGTTCGCCCGGCCCGTTGCGGTGTCTGTGCTCCGGTGCGCTTTCAATTCAGTAACTACTTGTTCGAGCACTGCCGCCAACTGGTCGCGTAGCTCTCGGCTCACTGGGCTTAGGCCCAACTCGTAGTCCGCAGCCCGCGCAGCCTCGAGTCTCCGTAAAAGATCGCGCGCCCGTGGCGTTATTCGTATCGCTTTGCGCCGCCGATCTGCTTTGTCTTCCGCGCGATCAAGCAAACCTTGCCGTACAAGGCGTTCAATCATTTGGCTGAGCGCCGCTGCGGAGGCCGGCGAACCCTCGGCAAGATCCGAAAGCGACGCCGATCCAAAACGCTCGACGCGCGCCATCAACAAAACTTGCGGCAGCGTGACAGCCGCCTGATCCATAAGCACAAGGACCGAACCCGAGCCGTGAGATACGAGGTCAACGAGATGCCGCAGGGCATCCCCTGCTTGTTTTGGACCGGTTTCTGCGCGGTTGCGAAACATGCGTGAGTACCGTGAAAGTTATTTAATGTACATTGACATTTAATTGAGCTTTGTCAATTTCACGGACGCGGAGACCCTCGAAATCGGTCCGCAACACGCTAAAGTTCGCAGCCGCGGCGAAGCAACGTTAAAATCTATAGATGGGGAATCGTGATTGCTTTGTTGCCATCTTGGCTGGAACGCCGCAGAAGACCCCTAGCAGTTGTGGGATGCCGCTAGGGGACCCTTTTCCCTGCGGAAAAGGGACCTTAGAAATTTGCATACGCACTATAGTCGATATAGATATCATCACATTTTTTGTGTCATTTTGCTTTTTTGCCATAGCGTGGCGAACAGTTCCAACCACGCTATGCTTGGAATAGAAGCCGCAATAAGCCAAAGCACAAGTGTGTACCGAACCAAATAAAAAGCCCCGGCCTTCTGTGAGCGGGCCGAGGCGAAGAATATCTTTAGAAACTTATTCTTTTAATTGGTCTAGTCTAGCGCCACCAATGCCGGCGCCCGCATCTCCAGCCACCGCTCCAGCGGCGGCAATGCCAGACCTTTTGGACTGCATCCTGCGACTTCACTGACTGCGAGAGCGCCGGTGCCGTCGGAGCCGCCTGCGCGGATACCCCAAGCATAACTCCAGCCGCAATAAATCCGGCCACTGCATATTTGATCATAAGAACCCTCTTAGCTAAGAGCCATTTACTAGCGCTTTACAAAATAGCCGATGCGGCCAGCGGAAGCGAGACGGCGGCGTTGCTACTTTGGTTCATAGCATGGTTGAGCTTTGCTTCGGCATAAGCAGAGCAAATGCGGTCAGGCGGAGGCCAAGCCGCTGGATAAGGAGCCACGGGGTGATTAGATTGGTCCGCTGAAAAAATAATGGGAGGGGAAGATGTTTCGATCTCTTTTTCTAGGAGCGGTGTTGGTTTGCCTTAACTTCTCGCCCGGACGCGCAAACCGAGACTTTCAAGATCGGGTACATTCTCGACATGTCCGGCCTCTACGCGGACATCACGGGGAAGGGCAGCGTCGAAGCTGCCCGCATGGCGGTGGAGGATTTTGGCGGCTCGGTGCTTGGGCACCCGATCGAGGTTGTTTACGCCGACCATCAGAATAAAGCCGACATTGCCGCCAACACAGCGCGCGAGTGGTTCGATAGCCGGGGCGTAGAGGCAATCCTTGACGTTGCCGCCTCCGCAACCGCGCTCGCTGCAAACGAGGTCGCAAAAGCACGCAATAAGATCATTGTATTCAACGGCCCAGGTGCGGTGAGGCTCACAAACGAAGCCTGCGGACCATATTCCGTTCATTACACCTATGACACCTACGCACTTGCCAAGGGCACGGCGCTTGCCACGGTGAAGCAGGGTTACAATTCCTGGTTTTTCATCACCGCCGATTACGCATTCGGCCACGATTTGGAAAAAAATGCCTCGGCGGTTGTCGACGCAGATGTGGGGAAAGTTCTTGGCTCGGTCAAGGCGCCGCTCAACACGAACGACTTTTCATCATTTCTTTTACAGGCACAAAACTCGAAGGCGAAAGTGATCGGCCTTGCGAATGCTGGTGCCGACACCGTTAACGCCATCAAACAGGCGGCGGATTTCGGCCTGATGAAGGGCGGGCAGAAGCTTGCGGGCCTGCTTGTATTCCTGACCGACATCGACAGCCTAGGCCTTGGTATCACGCAAGGGATGCTCCTCACCGAAGCGTTCTACTGGGACCTGAACCCAGAGTCCCGGAAATGGTCGCAGCGCTTTTTCGAACGCATGCAGCGAATGCCAACCATGGCCCAGGCTGGGGTCTATTCATCGACCCTGCATTATTTGCAGGCGGTCAAGGCCGCCGGGACCTCGGAGGCGGCAGCGGTAATGAAAACTATGAAAGAGACTCCGATCAACGACATGTTCGTTCATAACGGCACTATCCGCGAAGATGGCCGCATGGTTCATGACATGTATCTGTTCGAGGTGAAGGCCCCGGCCGAATCTAAGGGGCGTTGGGACTACTACAAGCTCGTCGCAACCATACCCGCGCAGGAAGCCTTTCAGCCACTCTCGCAGTCGCGCTGTCCGCTTGTGAAGAAATAGGCAAAGAACCGCGAGGCGCCGCAGGGTTGGGCATACTAAGAATGGGATACACCTTCGGCGCCGTTCGCGGTACCATTCCACGGCGCCGGCCCTTTGCGTTGCCGGCCTCTCTTTCGTGCAGGCTCCAGGCAGATGAACTCTAAGGGCGTTTCAGAAGACTTTACCGAAGCAAGCAGGCCGGAACCGCTGTTCAGCGCCTGGTTCGACGAGGCTGAGCGAAGCGAAATCAACGATCCGAACGCGATGACGCTGGCAACGGTGGATGCTTCAGGCATGCCCAATGCCAAACTCGTCTTACTGAAGGGGATGGATCAGCGCGGCTTCGTTTTTTACAGCAATATCGAGAGCGCAAAGGGCCAGGAGCTGATGGCCAATCCCAAAGCAGCCCTCTGCTTTTATTGGAAGTCTTTACGCAGGCAAGTACGCATACGGGGCGATGTGGAGCAGGTCAGCACTGCGGAAGCCGATGCCTATTACGCAACCCGCCCTATGGGAAGCCGCATTGGGGCATGGGCAAGCCAGCAATCGCGCCCGCTTGAAAGCCGCGCGGTGCTTAAAGAGGCAGTGGCACGGTTCGAAAAGGAATTCGAAGGAATGAACCCGGCGAGACCCAGATATTGGACCGGGTTTCGTGTCGTCCCTCTTGAGTTGGAATTCTGGGCCGACCGGCCCTTCCGCCTCCACGATCGCATTCTGTTCTCGCGCACAGACCCGGAGGCGCCTTGGACAAAGAGAAGGCTCTATCCCTAGGACCCGCTGCTTCACACTCGAAGCGACTTGCTCCTTTTCTGAGCCTATCGCTTAATTTTCTGGCTTTTTGTCCTTTATCTGTGCATGAGGTTGCAGCCCTTGGGGTTACGCTTTAGGCATAAGCGCGATCCTGAGCGACCATAATTTGTTCGTCCCTATTCTTTGGCTGGGACCAGTAAATGAAGCTCATCACTGCAATCATAAAGCCATTCAAGCTCGATGACGTCCGGAGCGCCCTTGCCGATGCGGGCATCTCGGGAATGACCGTTACCGAGGTCAAGGGGTACGGGCGGCAGAAGGGTCATACCGAAATATATCGGGGGGCCGAGTATCAGATCCACTTCGTACCCAAGCTTCGCATCGACGTCGCTGTCGCGGAAGACTTGGCGGCACGGACTGTGGAAGCCATCGCAGACGCCGCTCGAACGGGCGAAATCGGCGACGGAAAGATCTTCGTGATGAGCCTTGAGCATGCCGTCCGCATCAGAACCGGCGAAAGCGATGAAGAAGCGCTTTAACGCGCCGCAATCATCCAAGTCGTCAGAGATCGCGTGACAGTTTCAAGCTTACCGCGTCTCATTTCGCGGGCGGCCACAACCGGAGCAGCGTTGGCGTTGAGTGTGACTCCCGTTCTCGCTCAGCCAGCCACAATCGATGGCGCGGACACTGCGTGGAGGCTTATTGCGACCGCGATCGTCTTGATGATGAGCATTCCGGGACTCGCGCTCTTTTATTGCGGGATGGTCCGGAAGAAGAACGTCCTCGCAACAATGGCGCAGACCTTCGCCGCGGTTGCGTTGGGTTCAATTATTTGGATGGCCTTCGGCTACAATCTCGCCTTCACCGGTGAAGGCTCCTTTATTGGATCGCTCCGTGGCTTGTTTTTGACCGGGGTGGGTATGACATCAGTAAGCCCCTTTGCAAAGACCATCCCGGAAATCCTATTCATGATCTACCAGATGACCTTCGCGTCATTACCGTAGCCTTGGTCGCAGGCGCGGTTGCGGAGCGAATGCGCTTCTCAGCCTTCCTGCTGTTCTCCGGGCTCTGGCTCGTTTTTGTATACGTGCCCATCGCGCACTGGGTTTGGCGACTCTCTCGATGTCTTCGGGGTGCATGGCGTAGGGGGCATGCTGGGAACTTTTCTGACCGGAATATTCGCAGCGGCGAGCGTTTCCGCAGGGGCGGATTCGCCGGAGGGATATCCGGGCTTATTGGAAGGCAACCCTCTGCAACTCGTGTCTCAGCTTCATGGAATTGCCGTCACCGTTCTTTGGTGCGGGGTGCTGACTTTCCTACTTTTGAAGCTGACCGCCTTCTTGATGCCTTTGCGAGTATCGCCCCAATCCGAGATTGAGGGGCTCGATATCACTCAGCATGGGGAATCAATCCACGCCTGAACGTGGCTCTGGTGCAGCGAATGTTCCGGATCTGTTCTGAAGAACAAATCGGCTACCTTCTGCGGCAAGACAGCGGCGATGTTCCTTTGGCCAAAGCGCCGAACGCTTGTCTCGGGAACGCGTTCAGCAAGTGACGAGATCTGTGTGTCCGAAGCCCTTGGCGTAATCGAGCACGGAGATTATCGCAGGCGTCACGCGGAAAATGCGGACGTCGTCTGGGCCCGGCATCGGGAATGGCAGCGAGACCTGCTCAGAATATTCAACGGAAGCATGCGCAAGACCTTGGCCGCTTTGGCACGGTCAGTCACAGGTTGCGCGTGCGCTGCCATGGACAGCCCGGCGATCTCCATTATCTGCGGCGTGTCCATTAGCGTCAGGATCTTCCTTTTGATCTCTTCGTCCATCTGCCGTCTCCAAGGTGCTGAGCTTGGGTCATGCTGACCGAAGATAGGCGATAATGAAGCTGGGCAGATTGATGCCGGTCAAAGCCCATGAACGCCAGCCGATGCCTCGCGGGCTCCAACGCGGAGGCTAAAGCTCGGAAGAACTTATTAGTCCCATTGAAGCATCGTTACGCCGCCTTTATCTAGCATCGAAAGAGCGATAGGCCCTTGGTCAGGCGGCTCCAATGCCAGCTCCAAAATCCAGGCATACCTGGTGGTAGTGATGAGCTTAGAAAGATGAGCCGAAACTACCCCGGGGCAGCGGCTGCGAAAGAATCCACAGCTTCCCTGGCGCGTACAGCGGCTTCTGGCCTTCTTGCAATTCTGCTCTCAGTCATCGCGGCAACTGCGGCCCAGGCGCAAACAACCATCACTCTCGGCTCAAAGAAATTTACCGAGTCCTATGTCCTAAGCGAAATCGCAAAGACGCTTCTCGAGCGAGCCGGATTCATGGTGACGCATCGGGAGGGAATGGGGGGTACGGTGATTCTCTGGCAGGCACTGCTGAACGGCGACATCGATGCCTATCCTGAATACACAGGTACTCTCAGCGAAGAAATCCTCAAATCGCCCGCGGTCATGGACGATGTAGCTATGCGCGCCGTGCTTGCACAGCGTGGCATCGGCATGACTTCCAGTCTTGGATTCAACGACAGCTATTCGCTGGTCATGCGCCGGGGTCTTGCTCAAGAACTTGGCATCCGCAAGATCAGCGATCTGAAGCGACACCCCGGTCTTAGAGCCGGACCAAGCCCCGAATTCCTTGGCAGGCAAGATGGATGGGCGCCGCTCATAGCGAGGTATGGCCTAACGTTCGCCAGCGTCCGCGGGATCGAACACGGGCTGGGCTATGAGGCGCTTGCTAACGGTCTCATTGACATAAAGGAAGGCTACACCACGGACGCAAAGATTGCTGCGCTCGATCTCGTAACGCTTACTGACGATCTTCACTTCTTCCCCCAATATCAGGCCGTTTTCCTCTATCGCCTCGGCGCGCCTGAAAAGGCCATCGCCGTTCTGCGCGGTCTAGAAGGTCAGATCAGCGAAGCCCAGATGATCGCGCTGAACCGCAAGGCCGAGGAGGCAAAAAGCTACAAGGTGGCAGCCGATGCCTTCTTTGCAGAAGGCAGCGGCAGACCTTCAGTCTCACCAGATGGTGGGCGATATCGCCGGCTTCTGGCCGAGCTCCCGCGCCTTACCATGCAGCACCTCACCCTCGTCGCGATATCCCTTATTGCCGCAATCCTGGTAAGCATCCCGCTCGGCATCGCCGCCAGTAGACCGGGGGTTGCAACCGAATTCATCTTGGGAGGAGTTGGCGTGATCCAGACGGTGCCGTCGCTGGCACTTCTTGCACTCATGATCCCGCTCTTCGGCATCGGGCAATTACCCGCAATCGTTGCGCTCTTCCTTTATAGTCTTCTGCCGATTGTTCGCAGCACTGCGATTGGTCTGACGAGCATACCGGCTTCGTTGCGCGAGGCTTCCATTGCTCTGGGTCTGACACCCGGAACGAGGCTTTGGCTGGTGGACTTGCCGATTGCTTCCCCATCGATTTTAGCCGGGATCAAGACGAGCGCCGTCATCAATGTTGGAACCGCCACGCTTGCCGGCCTTATCGGCGGGGGCGGCTTCGGCGAGCCCATTCAAAGCGGTCTGCAACTGAACGACAATGCAACAATCCTCCTGGGTGCAATCCCGGCAGCTATCTTGGCCCTTCTCGTTCAAGCCGCCTTTACCGGATTGGATCGCATCTTCATTCCAAAAGGATTGCGGCTGAAGACCAGCCCAAAGCGCTGAAAGCATCCGTATCGCAAGTGTCGCTTAGCATGAGCATGACCGGCATTGTATTACTTGCCGGGTTCTTCTCGCAGGACTAAACGTGTTCACAAGCCGGATGCCTTAAGGGACAAACCTATGAGCCGCAGTCAATGAGAAGCATCTGGTGGCGTTCCCTATTCTTATACTGCTTTGTTCTCTCAATGGCGGCATTCGAAGCGGCCTTGGCGGAGAATGGGACGCAGATCAACCTGCCAAGAGAAATAGGCGAGCGTATCGGGCGATGCTGGACGCCGCCTGAGATGGTCCCGCCGCAAGTTCTCGAAGTAACTGTGCGGCTCAGCTTCTCACGAACCGGAAGTGTCATAGGTGAGCCTCGCATTACCTACATCCGGGTACCCGATCAGGCGGGGTTCAGGGATAAGATCAAAGCGAGCGTGTTCGCGGCGATAAAAGCTTGCTCACCCCTACCGTTCACCCCGGCGCTTGGCGCCGCGATCGCGGGACGGATGTTTGCCATCCGGTTCCGGTCTCTGCCGGTGACGGGGCGGCGATTCCATTTATAAAAGGTCGCATCGCTGATGCCATACTTGCGGCACACATGTCCTCGGGATGCGGCCCAATTCCACCTAGCAAGCCGAATACCGATCGGTGAAAAGTGGTGGTCTGACTAAGCCACGATCAAGAAAGTGTTTCAGGTTGTAGAGATGGCCGATGTCGTAACATTCAAACTCAAATCGCGTGCCATTGCCATCACATGTCTTCAGAATATATTCGATGTCTTTGAAGTGTGTTTCCAAATACAAGGTCGCGAGTGTTTCGAGATGCTGGCGTTCCCCCAAATATCATCGTATTTTGGGGGCCGGCCTTCGGCTCCCTCAAACAACAAGCAGGCGTCCGTGACCGGCAAGCCCCAGCCGCAGCGTTCGCAACCTATGCCTTTGCCCCAATGGCCGGCCGGAACGATTGCGGTGCTTAGTACGGCGGACGCTGAGCCTTACGCAATCCCGATTACGGCGCCGGTGCGGGTGGGGGATCACCGGATCCTGTTTAGTCTGAAGCGGACGCGGGAATCGCTGGCGCGGCTCAGCGAACATTCGCTGGTGGCCCTCACCATTTTGGCAAAGGGCGACATTGCCTTCGCGGCGCGCGGTCATGCCCACGTCGCTGAGGATCCGATGGACCGTGCTCCGGAGTTTGCGGCAGTGGCGCTGGAGGTCACAGACATAGACGATCATCGCTCGCCGGGTTTGGCGGTGGAAACTGGCATGAGCCTCGACTGGACAAACGAGGCCACCCACAAATTCCTGGAGGAGCCCCTCGATGCCCTCTCGCAGGTCGCTGCCAGCGGGAAGTAGTCCGCGGGACCAAGTGATCCGGGCTTCAGTCCGATCACGACCGCAAGCCTGATTCCCGCTAGTGGGTAAGCGCCAGCACAACCGATTTCGAGCCGCCGAGCGGCAAGGCCATAGACATGCACCTCTCGCGCAAATTGTCGGCAAGCTCGATGTGAGCCTTGATTGGCTGATGGGCCACTCAAATATCATGGACGTTCTAGAAATGCCGGATTTACCCGCACCGGAAGAGCCAGAACCACCGGAAAAGAAGGCTAAGAAGCAAGGATAGACGGCATAGGAGTTGACTACTACGATCTTGATCGGAGATATCATTCGGAAGATCCAGCCGATCCCGCAAAAACATGCCGCGTCATGACCATCATGCTCGCGGAAGAATATTAAAATCGAAGCCGTACCTCTGCTCCGCATTGCGATGCGGAGCTTTTTTTCTTGTCTGACATATTCAAGGAAATATCGATCGCTAATCGGCTGACGAACGTGCGAGCAATGTTCTCGGAAAGAATTCGTTGTACTCGTTCTCGTTGAACCAAGCGCATTCGATGTCGAACAATTTCAAGCCGGGTACGCGAACGGTAAGTGCGGGCGCATAGATTGTGAGTTGCGCGATTGGTTTGTTCGTGTGCGCATCGGGCTTGTAGTCGAGAATGTGCACGGCATCGTTTCGCACTTGCAGAAAGTCGATGTGACCGTTGATGCAGCGTGGATTGTCTCCGATGCGTGGCGCGAGTTCGATGTGGTATTGCTTTCGAGTGCTGTTATCTCTTCTCCGGTTAGCCAGATTGGAATTTCGACTGCGAGCGTTGTCGAGTCATTCGCAAGCATGAAATTCTGCGGCGTCTCGTGCCGCAGCACTTGTTGTTCCCGACTGCCGGAATGATCAACGCAGCGGTGCTGGTCGCGATGTTCTCTTTGCGATTGATGGTGACATTCGTGATATCCGCGAACGCGGGATGGGCTTGCGAAGCGCGTACTTTCGGATCGATATCGTTTCGGAATAAATCATGCGGGCATGAGGTTGTAATGTTCTCTTGCGAGCGGCACAAAGCGGCGATGCTGCGCATTGCGATAGAGCAATCTGAGCTTCGAGCGATGAAAGGCGAAGACATAAATTTGCCGGTGATAGAGTTTGATCGTGCGGATGGTTGCCTCCGCGCGCAACCGGCGGAAGGTCGTGTGATCTTTATGCGCGCCGAGCCATGTCGCGATCGTCGTGGGGGAGATGGTGCAGCCGGTTTTTGATTTGAGGCGCTTCGCTGTTTCGGTGAGTGAGTAGCCGAGATTGTAGAGCGTCAGCGCCTGCAGCACGATGCGGATCGGATATGTTTTGTTGCGGAGCGCGGCCGGGCCGGGCGTGAAGGTGCGCTTGCAGCTGGCGCATCGCCACAGCTGAACGATCTCGAGTTTTTTCTTGCGAATGCCTTTGCGCGTCATGACGTGGCTGCCGCTGTAGGGACACTCGGCGGGCAGCTTGTTCGTGTAGGGAGCTGTAGCCGGGCGCAGCGCAGAACGGACATAAAGTGGGATGTGCGGGAGCGTATCACAGGCCGCGGATTTTGAAAGGTCTCGTCACGAAAACTGAAAGCGCATGAGTGCGGTTGGTTACCGATTTTGGCGGCCGAGCAGGTGAGGGATTTTGTGGGAGCGAGGTTGGTGCGGGCGCGCAATTGTGCGGCAGCGGAGCTGCTGGTTTCGTAGGGATGTCCCGTGGTGGGGAAGGAAAGCGGGGTTGGCTGTCGCCTGCGGGTGTTGGTGCGATTGGTGAGAAGGCCTTTTCCCGTTCGCAAATTTGATGAAATGAGAACCCCGCCGGCTCGGGGCAGCGGGGAGCCACCGCGCCGCGACGGGCAAGCACCGCGTCTTTCACGCGGAACCGACTGTGCGCGAACGTTCATAGGATCGGCGCAATAGGGCAAGCAGGCTACCGCCTGTCACAGCTCCCAGAGCATAGACAATGAAAACTAAGATGGCGAGGGGCGCGCTCAGGCTGAAGCGGAGGAAGGAGACGGTGACGGTGCCGAGATTCTGCAACGCAAAGATAGTGGTCGCAGCAGCAAATAACACGATGATTGCTAAATAAATCCAACGCATGGGACACTCCTTTCGCCTGTGACCGGCATCGCGGCTTTTATTGTCTTAGCCTTTATCCGTTACGCCGAATGTAGGCGCGATCAAATCGGTGGTCACGTTGAGCTGCAAGGAAGATCCCAAGCCGAGCTCTATCGAACCTTCACCGGCAAAGACTGGATCGTGAGCTAAGCACTGGCGCCAAGTTTTGACATCGTCAGCGTCTAGGCTTGATCGCGCGAACCATAAGAAGAGACGTGACCATGAAGGCTGGGCTTGTTATGGCGGTTGTGGCTGGGCTCCTCCTCACCTGCTGCTATGAAACTGACGATACCGTCTTCGAGATGGACGGCGGCGATCCCGTACCTTTAAAACAAGGTGTCTATCAGTGCACTTCGAACGATCCTCGCGATACGAGCTCTTATCGCGTTACGCCCTCAGAAAAGGATTCCAAATACACCTATACGGTGGAGAGCGAAGGCGCGGCAAACAAAGAAACGATGGTTTTGGCCTTTCATCGCATCGCCGAGCACCGCTATGTCGCCGCGGCGCCGCGGGAAGAGAAGGGCAAGGTTGTGCCTGGTCAGAGCATCGTTCTGGTTCATTGGGATGCTGCTGCACTGAAGATGATGCGCTTGAGGGACGAACGAAGCGAAGAGCTTGCGAAAAAACACGGTGTTGACTTGCGCGGCGCTGCCTACGTCATCGGCGGCGCCATCGAGAACCAGCGCGCCTTCATACGCGAAGCGGCCGTTGATCCTTTTTTGGAAGTGGTGCAGTCATGCAAGTTTGTTTCGTCATAGCGTGGAGTGGGCATCCGATAAACTTTCGTGAGATCGTCGAAGCAATGCGGATTCCTTGAGATGTATGCTCGGTTGCGCCGAAGGAACTTAGCCAGATTGCTTGACCTGGTGATTTTGATGCGTTTGATTCTCTCGGGGCTGGTTGGTCATGGTTGATATATTCATCTCATATTCGAACAAAGATCGTGATCTCGCCGCATCGTTGGCTGCCGCGTTAGAAGCGAAGGGCTTTTCGGTATGGTGGGATTTCAATCTTGTTGGCGGCGCGAATTATCGCAAAGAGATCTTGCAGCAGCTTCAGGCGGCGCGCGGGGTCATTGTGATCTGGACGGAGAACTCGGTAACCTCCGAATTCGTTCTTGATGAAGCCGACCATGCGGCTGCCGAGAAAAAGTTCCTACCGGTACGAGATCATAAGCTCGAGATCAGGAACATACCTCTCGGCTTCCGCGGAGCGCAAACCTATCCGCTTACGGAGATTGACCGGATCGCAGCTGCTCTCAAGGCGATGGGAGTTGAGCCGGCTGGTGAGGGGAACAGTGTTTATCAACGCGTGCCGAGGTCACGGTCGCGAGCGTTTCCTTGGCGTGCTGTCGTTACAGGCTTTCTTGCCATAGGACTTGTGGGAGCAGTTGTGTACGGCTTCCTGCCGGGTAGACGCGCCAATGCGGATGAAGATTCAGTTTGGCATCACGCAAGGACAACATGGACGCGCGAAGCCATGAGAGACTACCTCAACCATTATCCGGAAGGCTTTTATCATAGAAAGGCAAGAGCGCTCATTGAATCGGACATGGGAGTATTATGTGCAAGACTTCGATGGCGGGTCTCCCATCCACTTTTGTGCCATGAAGTCGCGACGATCGGGGTAAGACATAAGGAGCCAAATGCCTATTGATCGGGGGCAGCTGCTTGCGAGATCGTGATGCCCCATCGGCCATGGTTGAAAGGCGGTCAGTCATCACGTGCCCGGCTTGCGGCCACCGGGCTACGGAGATCATGCCCAGGGACGCGTGCCAATATTTTTATGAGTGCAAACGCTGCGGGTTGGTGATGAAGCCGAAGACGGGGGATTGTTGCGTTTTCTGCTCGTTTGGCGATGTGCTTTGTCCGCCGGTTCAAGCGGGTACCGGATGCCCTTGCGCTTGTTTGAGGCTTGACGGGGAGGTCTCGGGCTGCTCGTTGGTGCCGTAGTCGCAGAGGTTGAAGGAAAGTTTCCTTGAATGCGACGTTAAGTTCACTTCGATGCCCATCCAATCAGAAAAAGGAACTCACCATGCCTCTTTCCATGTATGAAGCGGCCTTTCCGCCGGTAATTCGGACGCTCGGAAATCTCAGTGCGATCCTCGATAAAGCAGCGGCCCATTGTGACGCGCGCAAGATCGATCCGTCCGTGCTTATGCACTACCGGTTTGCGCCCGACATGTACGCGTTTCCTCGTCAGCTTCAGGTCGTGACGGATCAGGCCAAGGCCATGGCGGCGCGCCTTGCCGGCCTCGAAGTACCGAGCTATCCCGACACGGAAAATACGATCGAGGAGCTGAAGGCGCGTCTTGCCAAAACACTCGATTTCGTTAAGAGCGTGCCGCAATCCAAAGTCGAAGGAAGCGAGAACCGGACTATCATGCTGAAGCCAGGTGGTAGGGAGATGACGTTAAGTGGGCGCGACTATGTGTTCGGCTTTGTCCTTCCGAACTTCTATTTCCACGCGGCAACGGCGTATGACCTTTTGCGGCATGCGGGTGTTGAACTTCGTAAAAGAGATTTCATCGGCGCTCTTTGATGGTGGCACATATCTTGAAGTTCCCCCGCTTTCGTGGACACCCGAACATTTGTGTTCCAGGAGTCCACCATGTCGAAGAAACGCCCTCCATATCCGCCCGAGTTCCGGCAGCGGATGGTCGAACTGGTGAGCTTGACGATCGGATCGATCGGGTACGCACCGAAATTTCATTGCTTCGTAAGCAAAATGGAGAGGCGAGTGGTAGTGAGCGACAAACCGAAATCCTGGCGCGATTTACCTTCGGGTTTTTGGATGGCGAAGTGTGCGCTCCGCCTCGGTTGCTCTTTTCGCGATCATGATCGAGGCGGGTGCGGCGTTGGGGTTTTTTGCAGCGCTTTCGCACCTTGCAGGCGGATCACGAGGAGTCCGACGATCTGATCCAAGCGTTGAAGCGCCTCCGTTGACCCGACTTGCCCAGAATGCAGTATGCTAACCCGTCGCAGATAGTATTTTAGTACCTTCCTGCCAGCGCAGGTAGCTTAAGGATTGAACCTGAGTAAATACTCAGGAGGATGCGAGAATTGTTTCTGCTCGTTTTTTTCCCCGAGATTGCAAGTTTGTCGGCACTAAAGTGTCTAGAATCTTCCGAATCATACGACATCGTGGGTCTATTAGCCTTCGCGAATTACAAACTGACTTCGGCCGGGTAAGAGCGTACCGGACGACGGCCAACCTCTTGAAGACCAATGCCGAGCGGCTCCAGCGTAGCCACTTACGCTGCCGCTATCGACCAGCATCAGGTCAGCTTGGTCTAGCGTTTTGAGAGGTTTTCTGGACACAAGCCGCTAGCTTATGCTACGCTATTCAAACATCTTTAATATAGTTAAAAAATGAAGCCAGCGCGGTTCAGTTACTTTCGGCCTACAACGTTGCTGGAAGCGTTGTCGCTGATCGCCGAGGGCGAGCCCGATCGCAAAATATTGGCTGGAGGTCAAAGCCTGGTTCCGGCAATGAACTTCCGCCTTGCGCGTCCCGATACTCTCATAGACATCAATGGGCTAACCGAACTTGCGAACATTCTTCCCGACGGGGACCGCCTGCGGATCGGTGCACTGGCGCGTCACGCGACATTCCATCGCCCAGTCATTGAGGGTCCGCTCGGGCTTATGCTGTCGCGCGTTGTCCGGCACATTGCCCATTATCCAATTCGTCAGCGCGGTACCTTCGGGGGAAGCCTGGCACATGCCGACCCCGCGTCGGAATGGTGTCTCGTTGTCACAGCGCTAGGAGCGGAGATCATTGTACAGAGCGTTCGTGGAAAACGCTCAATTTCAGCGGAATCGTTCTTCAAAGGATCATTTACGACAGTCCTCTCCGAAGACGAAATCCTTACGGAGGTGCGCCTGCCGGTGTTACCCCGGGGTTGGCGTACTGGTTTTTATGAATTCTCCCGCCGGGCAGGGGACTTCGCGCTTGCCATGGCTCTCGCGGCCGTGAGGATTGAGGACGGGACTATCCGTGATGTGCGGCTCGGTATAGGCGGCGTCTCGGGCCGGTCTATCCGAATGGGAGCCATCGAAGCATTCCTCACCGGCAAAACCCCATCTTCCGAAGTATTCGATGTTGCAGGCGCCCAAGCGCGTGAATCGATAAACCCGACCGAGGATATTCACGCGTCAGCTGACTATCGGCGTGATCTCATCGCCACCGTCGTCAAGCGTGCCCTGGTCCAGGCAGTTTTATGAATTGGATCGGGCGAAGTCTACCCCGCCTGGAAGACCCGGCGCTCCTTAAGACGGGAGGCAGTTATGTTGCGGACCGCGCCCGGTCTGCTGCCAGCGTGAAATTTGTCAGAAGCCCGGTCGCTAAGGGGTCCATTCTCAATATCGAGGTTCCAGACGGCGCCATAGTGTTCACTGGCCGCGATTTGGAGGGTGTGAAGCCGATACGGCCTATACTTCATCGGCCAGACTATATCCCTGTTGGCCAGCCGCTCCTGCCGGTCGACCGCGTGGTCTTCCTTGGGCAGGCGGTGGCAGTAGTGATTGCCGATGAGCCGGCGCTTGCGGAGGACATTGCCGAACAGGTTCATGTCGATATTGATGCAGCCGATCCGGTTATCGACCTCGATCTGGCGCTGGATCCGAATTCGGCAAAAGTACATCCAGAAGCACCCGCAAATGTGCTCATCGAAGGGCGGATAAGGACCGCGAACTTTGATAAGGTCTTCGCGGAGGCTGCAGAGATCGTTCAACTTGATCTCCGCTCGCGCAGGCAGTCGGCTTCACCCATGGAAGGACGTGGCGGCCTTGCGGAGTTTGATGCGTCGAGGGGACGCGTAACGCTGACTGTCTCGGTTCAGATGCCTCATATGCTGCGCACTGGCATCGCCGACATTCTCGGGATGCGAGAATCCGATCTTCGCGTGGTCGCTCCGGATGTCGGCGGCGCCTTCGGTCAAAAGATGCCATTGTTTCCGGAATACGCCGTGCTGGTTTGGCTTGCACGCCGACTGAAGCGCAGTGTAGCCTGGATTGAGGATCGCCGCGAGAATTTGCTCGCCTCGGCACATGGGCGCGACCTGGGCTTTGCCGTGCGTGGCGCTTTCGCCAGTGATGGTAGTCTTCTCGCGATCGATGCCGATCTTCGATCCAACGTTGGTGCCTTCTCCTGCTATCCCGTGACTTGCGGGGTGGAACCTCTCATGGCCCTGGCTGAGCTGCCCGGCCCATATAACTTCCCGGAATATTCGGCCTGGTCGCGTGGGGTCACCACCAACACTTGCATGATGGCCCCATATCGAGGGGTTTCCCGCCCCATGCTTACATTTACAATGGAGCGCATGATGGAGATCGCGGCGAAGCGGCTCGGCCTCGACCCAATCGATATCCGCCGGCGCAATCTCGTCGAATCCTTTCCTCATCGCTCGCCGACTGGCCTCGTTTATGACTTGGGCTCCTATCGCGAGACAATGGAGATCGCAGTCGCAACGATTGATGTTTCAGCATTTCGTACACGCCAGTCAGAAATGTGTAAACAAGGCCGATATCTTGGCTTGGGCTTTTCCGTCTTTAACGAGCGGACCGGCTATGGGACGTCCGCCTATGCGGTGCGAGGGATGGATATTGTCCCTGGGTATGAGATCGTCGACTGCACGATGGACCCTTCCGGTTTCGTCGAACTGCGCATAGGTTCTTCCCCACACGGACAAGGGTTGAAGACAAGCCTTGCACAACTCGTTGCAGATGAGCTTGGCGTGGACCCGCAAAAGGTGCGGGTTATTTCCGGCGACACGGACGCCACACCTTATGGCTGGGGAACTTTTGCCAGCCGTTCCATGGTGATCGCGGGAGGCGCCTCTAAGCTCGCCGCAGGGAAGATCGCGAACAAGCTCAAGGCGATCGCGGCGAGGCTGATGGATGCCCAGCCCGAGAATGTGCAGTTAGAGAACGGGCTGGCCCGTGTGATGGACTCCAACCGGGCGATGGAGATCGCAGAGATTGCTCGCGCCGCCTATCATCTGAGTCATCGCTTCCCGGATCTCACAGCAGGACTCCACGAAAACGGCGTCTACGATCCGCCTGGAACATTTTCCAACGCCTGTCACGCCGCCATCGTCGAAGTGGACATCGAAACAGGTGGCGTGCGGATTGAGCGCTTTTTAGTGGTAGAGGACGCCGGATTGCTGATCAACCCCATGATCGCCGATGGCCAAATCGCTGGTGGCGTCGTGCAGGGCATTGCCAACGCGCTTTTTGAGGAAATCATCTATGACGAGACCGGCAATATGCTGACGGTCTCCTTTGCAGATTATCTCCTGCCAACCATGGCTGAAGTGCCGAATATCGAAATCATCCACATGGAAACAGTCTCCCCCGAAAGTATCACCAAAGCAAAAGGTCTGGGCGAGGGTGGTGCGATCGGCGCGCCTGCTGCAATTATCAACGCGATCTGCGATGCGTTGTCGCCTTTCGGGGTCGAAATCTTCGAGATACCCGCCACACCGCAACGCATCCTGGATCACTTGCGCAGAGCGAAGCCGCTGACCCATGACTGAGAAAATCCACTTCGCCCTTACGGTAAACGGCACGCAGTATTCGGTCTTTGCTGAAGCGCGCCGCACACTCGCCGATGTACTTCGAGATAATTGCGGTCTGACGGGTACTCATCTCGGCTGCGAGCATGGGGTCTGTGGTGCCTGCACGGTGCTTGTCGATGACAAGCCTATCCGCTCGTGTCTGATGTTCGGCATTCAGGCAGAGGGCAAGACTGTGAAAACAGTCGAGGGGCTGGCGGACGGGGAGACCCTACACCCATTGCAGCAGGCATTTTGGGAAAATCACGGCCTCCAGTGCGGTTTTTGCACCCCTGGCTTTCTTATGCTGGCTGCGGGAGCTTTACATGAGAATCCCGACATGCCGGATGACGAGATCCGCGAGGTGCTCTCTTCGAACCTATGCCGGTGCACCGGCTATCAGAACATCCTCAAGGCGGTTCGCCTTGCGGCCGCAGAGATCCGCAAAAGCAAAGCCGCATGACAGCGATTGGGCGATCACTGAAGCGGATCGAGGATCGTCCCCTTTTGCTCGGCCAGGGATCATTCGCGGCCAATTTGAACCGCCCCGGCCAGCTCCACATGCGTGTGGTGCGCTCGTCTGTTGCCTTTGGCCGCGTGACGGGAATTGAGACGGCTCGCGCGCGCAACCTGGAAGGTGTGGTCACGGTCTGGACTTGTGAGGACATTGCCGATCTGCCTCCCATTGATTTTCGCATGACACGCATCCAAGGGCTCGCCCCATACCGGCAATGGGTGCTTGCACGCGACTACGTTCGCTATGTAGGTGATCCGGTCGCGGCCGTCTTTGCGGTTGATCCCTATGTCGCTGAGGACGCGGCCGAGATGGTCTTCTGCGAGATCGAAGAATTGGAAGCCCATCTCGATGCTCTGGCGGAGCCTACACTTTTCATGCCAGAGACCCATCCCGGGATCCTCTCCGAACCAGCGACAATTCGCAAGTCCTACGGCGATCTTAAGGGAGCGTTCTCGACTGCCTATCGTATCGTCGATTTGGAGGCTAAGGTTGGGCGCCATACTGGCGTGCCTTTGGAACCGCGCGGGGCACTTGGTGTCTACGACACGAAAACGGATACCCTTACTATGTACGGCGCCGCCAAGGTCCCGCACTACAATCGCGACGCTATTGCCCGCATGCTGAGCCTCGAAGCCGGTAAGGTCCAGCTCAGCGAAGGACATGTGGGCGGTGGCTTCGGGATCCGGGGCGAGCTTTACCCCGAAGACGTTCTCGTCTGCGCGGCTGCCCTACGTCTACGAAAGCCCGTGAAGTGGGTCGAAGATCGCAGGGAGCATCTCATCTCTGCCAATCACGCGCGAGACCAAGTCTACCGCATCAAAGCGGCAGTGGACGAGCGCGGTTTCATTCTCGGTCTTGAGGCAGAGTTTTTCACGGACCAGGGTGCCTATGTGCGGACCCATGGCGGCACCGTTTCGGACCTGTCGGCAGGGCTTCTGCCGGGGCCTTATGTCATCCCGGCTTACCAGGTCACAGGACATATCCGGCTGACCAATAAAACCCCCGCAGGCACCTATCGGGCGCCAGGCCGATACGAGTCGACCTTTGCGCGCGAGCGCCTCATTGACAAAATCGCCCATGAATTGGGATTGCCGCCCCTGGATGTTCGGCGTGTCAATCTGGTTCCGGAGGGTGGAATGCCATTCCATCGCGGCATCGATACCCTCGGCACCCATGTGATCTATGATTCGGGCAAATATCTTGACCTTCTTGAACGCATGCTTGCTCATGTTGGCTTCGAGAAGCTGAATGCAGAGATAGCAGAGCGGCGGGCGAGGGGCGAATATGCTGGGCTTGGGATTGCCTATTTTATCGAAAAGAGCGGTCTTGGTCCTCGTGATCTCGCTCGAATAAGCGTCGATGCGGAAGGTGGCGTCGAGATAGTAACTGGCGCTGCCTCAATCGGGCAGGGCATCGAAACAGCGCTGGCTCAGATTTGTGCCGAGACGCTTCAGATTCCAATCGACGGCATTTGTGTGATCCATGGGCAGACTGACCGGATCGAGGAGGGCATTGGCGGGTTTGCTTCTCGCGTAACGGTAATGACCGGTTCAGCGGTGAGCATTGCCGCCGAAGCGCTGCTTCGCAAGGCTGTGTCTGTAGCCGGGCAGTTGCTGCAGACGGCAGAGGACCCCCTCGTTTATGAAGGGGGCACCGTGATCTCAAAACATAGCGGGGCGTCCATCTCGCTCGGAGCTCTTTCTTCTCACCTGGCCTCTTCTGGAGGGCTCACGGCTGAGGGCCGGTTTGAGGCCGATCACATGTGCTATCCCTACGGCGTTCACTTTGCGCAAGTGACGGTTGATCCGAAGACCTGCCAGATTACGATTGAACGTTACCTCGTAGCATATGATGTTGGCCGCGCCATCAATCCTATGCTGATCGAAGGGCAGATCGCAGGGGGCGCAGCTCAGGGAATTGGCGGCGCGCTCTTCGAGGAGTTCGTTTATGACGGGTACGGCCAACCGCTCGCGGTAAGCCTTGCGGATTATCTGATGCCCACCTGCCGTGAGATCCCACAGATAGAGATGCTTTTGCGGGAGGATGCACCGAGCCCGCTTAATCCTTTGGGTGTGAAGGGAGCCGGCGAAGGCGGCGTGACCGCTGCCGGCGCCGCGCTGGCCTCCGCAGTCGACGATGCGCTCCAGCGTCCGGGCGCCATCACCAGCCTACCTATTACACCAAGCCGACTGCATCGGATTCTGAAAAATAGCCAGTGAGGCCAAGCGGTGAATTTCAATCGCGATCGAGGTTGAACCAGAGTGTGCGAACCTTTTCCTTTCCGTGATTCCAGATTTTATGGGCCCGGCGCGAGCTGTACGCGACGAGATCGCCCGGCTTGAGCTCATACCTCCCTCCATCCACCTCCACGGTCAACTCGCCCTCCAGAATGAAACCATATTCGAAACCCTCATGCGTGATGGGCCGCTCCGTACTCCCGGTATGAGGTTCATATTCGTTGAGGGCAACCGAAACGCCACGTGCACGGTCCTCGCGCAACATTCTGCGCACCACATGTTGAGCTGTTTCGACGATACGGGCTTCAGAGGCATGGACAACGAGTTTTTCTTCGGAGTCCGCTTCGGTCGCCACAAGGTCCGACATGGTGATCGCAAGAGCTTGGGCAATCACGATAAGAGAGCCAATTGATGGCGATGCGCGACCGCGTTCAACGAGGCTTAGCATCGACGGACTAAGCCCGGAAGTGTCGGCAAGCCCCTGCAGTGTCATACCGCGGAGCTGACGGATCTCGCGAATACGATTTCCGATAGCAGCAAGTGTGTTGGCAGTGTTCTCCCCGACATCTTCATGGAGGAGCGACTCTGTTCCGTCAGCCACGAAGAAGTGTCCCAATTATTTCGATCCTGTGGCGCTGCTCGCTGACAAAATCTAAGATCGGTGAGGTCACAGCAGAAGACATTGCACGGGTCTCTTTTTTTGATTACATTGAAACGAGTTTATATCATTAAATAGTGGGTGCCTCATGATCAAGCCTTCTCAAGGGGCTGTTCGCGTTATTGATAGTGCCCACTGCTGCCCAGAGATACCCGTCGTGCAGGGGGAGGGTAATGTAAAGGTCGTTCTCTGGCCCGGCAATGGTGCTGAGTTTCGCAGCTTTCAGCTTCTCAAGCTTGAGAAGGGCGCGCAAACAATTCCGCTAAGTCATGTCTCCGACTGCGTCTACTATGTGATGGGAGGCCAAGGAAGGATCGTCGATCTGTCAAATGAACAGAGTTTAAAGCTGACCGAAGGCGCGATGGTGCACATCGATTCCGGCGACAGCTATTGTCTGAAAGCAGATAGCAGCGGGTTCACTGTGCTTGGTGGCCCCTGTCCGCCGGACGAAACGCTTTACGCCAACTTGCAATTCCCTACAGGTTAAGCTTCATGGCCATTCGTGTTTTCGATCGCGAAAACCCTTCCTTGCGTCTTCCTCTCATCTCAAAGGACGCGCGCTTTGTCATCTGGCCCGGAGTTGGAGCCTGGACGGCGAATTTGAACTATGTGCGCTTGGAACCAGGTGAAGCCAACGTTCCTCACATTCATACGGTGTCTGAAGACTCAATCTTCATTCTGGAAGGCGAAGGCACAATTTACGATTATACCAGCAATATCTCTCTTCCGTTCCATGCCGGTTGCATCGTTCACGTGCCAGTGGGCGTGAAGCATGCGGTAAAGGCGGATCGCGGTTCGCACATTGTCAGTGTCGGCGGTCCCGCTCCTGCGGACGTTCCTCTTCTCAGGGCCGTTGGCGCACTTCCCCCCGATGCGGCGCCCCCCGTTCCGGGACGTGCAGACAAAGAGATCGTGGCATGAAACTGCACCAGGAGTTCGTTATCTCCCGCCCGCTTGCCAACGTGTAGACGTTTTTCCACGAGATCCCCAAATTGGCATCATCTTGCCGGGAGCCGAGTAGCTCGGGCGCAAAGAAGATGGACGTACCTGGGCAAGGTTTCAAAGCCGATCCTTTTCAGGTCAGCTTTGGAAAGCAGTATACTTGGAGGGAAAAGGGGTTGACCGCAATGGTGTGAGCTGGGGGAAGATGACTATGGACTGCCGGTTGCCGGAAGAGGGCGAAGGAACCAAAGTAATGGTTGATTCGAACGCGCAACTTTCGGGAGCCGGTGCGCCATTCCGTCGCGCCGGAATTATCACCGAAATTGCCAATTTGCTGATCGCCGATTGGAGGCTGGGGCAGCGCCATCCTGATAACGCCAACTGATGTCGTCCCGGGTTTTCGGAAAACTCCCAGCTAGCGGCTAAAGCCGGTTCCGGGATGACGATAATGTCTCAGCGGTTGAAGGCGCCGTCCAAGCCTCGCAAATATCCCGGGAATCGCAGACGAGGCCGAGATGCATCGCGACTATTCGCAGCGCGGCATCCTCAAGAGCCTTATTGGTGCCGCGGACGAGGTCATGAGCCACGATGACGTTGTAGCCCAAATTAGAAGCGTCGAAAGCGGTGTTGAGGACGCAGCAATCGGTAAGGCATCCGTTCAAGATCACGGTTCGCGTGCCCAGATTGCGAAGCAGGAAGTCGAGATCGGTCGGGTAAAAGGCGGAAAGACGTTTCTTCGTCTGCACGATGAGATCGCTCTCCTCGACCTTAGTGACGAACTCGTTCCAGCGCGTCCCCTCGATGGCGTGCTCGTCCGCGTTGGGGATGGTACCAACATTGAGGGGGAAGACAAGCCGCCAGGCGGCCTTCAATCCGTTCACGTCGTCAACCCCGCCCTTTCTGAGAACGCTTCGAACATGAATGACTGGGACTCCTGCCGCTCGGCTAGCGCGATGAAACGCGTTAACGGGCTCCACGACCTCCCGCGCGCGCGGCGCGGGACACGGGCAAGCCGGACTGTCGTCGAGATGACCGCAATGAAGGTCGATCGAGATGACTGCAGTCTTTTCCTTGTCGAAAAAAGCCGCGAAATCGCCGCCGACATTCCGGGGCGCGCCATCGATATAGGCTCTGACGTTCATTACTAATTTCCTTCTCGACACCGGCCGCTTTTCCTAAGAGGCATTGTAGTTTTCTTCGTAGACAAAGTGTCAGCTACGCCCCAGCGCGATTAATCCTCTAATACTATCCCTAATCTACGCGCATTTTATAAAATTCAAAATAGGAGTTAGAAGCATCAGCCGTCGATGTCTTTTCAAGTGCCCTTTCGTGGGTTAAAACTTGGGCATATTTGCCTGGATTTGCCGATAATATGGGCATCTGCGTCAGAGATAAAAGGAACTTCTTTCGCTCCCGAAAGCGCTTTAGAGCACAGACTAAATCGGGATTTGCAAGTGGCACTCTTTGAATGATATTCAAAAAAACTCGGATGAGTTCAGCGAAGGAGCGGCTCATTTCCCTGTGTGAAACTTAAGGAGTGGACGATGAAGATCGTTGATTTGACCCATCTGATGAACGTCCACACGCCCGGATGGGTCGGTTATGCGGGTAACAAGATGTACTACGCGCAGAACCTGCAAACAAAAATGATTGTTGCCCAACGCATCGACACCGCACTTCACGTTGGCACCCATATCGATGGAGCTATGCACGGTGCGGACGGTATGGGCGACATGGCTTCCTACCCGCTCGATTTTCTGGTCGGCCCCGGCGCTGTGGTCGACATTTCCGATGATATGGACGATTGGTCCCTGATCACGCCAGCCATGATTGAGAACGCGCCCGTAGAGGTGAAAGTGGGCGACATTCTTATTCTTCATACGGGATGGCATCGCTATTGGGAAGGCAAGTCAGAACAAGATCTTGTGCGCTATTTCTGCATGCATCCGGGCGGTGGCATTGAGCTCCTTGAGTGGATGCTCAAGAAAAAGATCAAGTGGTTCGGTGTCGACTGCGGTTCCGGCGATCATTCAATGAATACGTCGATCAGGACGATGCGTCCCGACCTTGCCAAGCGCTTTGAGAGAAAAATTGGCATGAGCTGCGAGCAGTACTTCGGAGAATACGAATACATTCACAAGAAGTCCGGCCGCACCGTGACCGAAGATATGTTCCCTTTCCACTCCTATGCTTTCCAGGAAGGGCTAATTCATGCGGAAAACGTTGGCGGCGATATCGAGAAAATGCTGAACAAGCGGGCCGTGATCGGTGCCTTTCCCTGGCGCTACGAAGGGCTTGAAGCCTGTCCTTGCCGCATCGTGTGTTTTGAGGGCATGGACGAGGCCGTCGAGGCCGTCGGCGATGTCGCCAAAGCGATCTTTGCACGGCGATGAGCTGATCTGGAATCGCTGCCGGACGATCGCCGCAAATTGGAACGTCGGGGGAATTGAAAGTCTCTCGCAGATGTTGGCACAGAATTTGAACTGAGAAGGCAGAACCTTGGCCGTATGGGGCCGGCGGTCCCCGCTCGGCAGAAGGAGATCGCGATATGGCGTTTAAGACCGTTCCCGTCATTGATGTCTCGCCGTTTCTAGCCGGCTCCGCAGAAGGCAAGCGCAAAGTAGCTGATGAGGTAGGCCGGGCCTGCCGTGAGATTGGCTTCCTCTTGATCACCGGCCATGACATCCCTGACGCTCTTATTCAGGAAACCTACGATACCGCCAAAGCCTTCTTCGACTTGCCGGAAAGTGAAAAGTTGCTGGTTGAGCGCCCGGCTCCCGACCAGGTGCGCGGCTACAGCCCGCTCATGGGCGAAGGGCTTTCCTATAGTCTCGATGAAATAACCCCGCCTGATCTCAAGGAGTCCCTTTCTGTCGGCCCTGTCGATGTTCCTCCCTACGATCCTTATTTCCATGGGCCGCAAGCTGGACCCCATTTTGCGCCCAACATCTGGCCGCAAACGCCGGCTTCGCTTAAACCGGTATGGACCGCCTATTTCCATGCGATGGAAACATTATCCGCCCAGCTCATGTCGATGTTCGCGCTTGCGCTCAATCTTCCAGAGGATTTCTTCAAGGACAAGATCGATAAGCATATCAGCATGCTACGCGCGCTTAACTATCCGAACCAAGAGACGGCGCCTGAGGCCCGGCAAATGCGAGCCGGGGCGCATTCCGATTACGGCAGCCTAACCATCGTCCGTCAGGAAAAAGCTCCCGGAGGTCTCGAAGTTCTGAATGAGGACGGAGAGTGGGTAGGCGTGGATGTTGTGCCCGGCGCGCTCGTGGTAAATATTGGTGATCTCATGATGCAGTGGACGAATGATCTCTGGAAATCGACCATGCATCGCGTCGTCAATCCCCCGCGCGATAAGGCCCTTGGCAGCCGCCGCATCTCGCTCGTCTTTTTCCATCAGCCGAACTACGACGCAATGGTGAGTTGCTTGGCCAGTTGCCAGGAGGCCGGCCATCCAGCGAAATACGCGCCCATTAGCTCTGGCGCCCATCTGATGAGCAAGTTTGTTAAACAGACCGCCATAGCGGAAGCCGTCTAATGGCGGAGCTTTCCTACGTGAACGTGTTTGCGAAAGACATCGTGGCTCTTTCCAATTTTTATGTCGAGATCTTCGGTTTCACAGAAATCGAAGCAATTCGCTCTCCTATCTTCCGCGGTATTCAAACGGGGAAAAGCTCCATTGGATTCAACGCGCTCGATGCCTATGAGCTTCTCAAACTCGGCGATTATGCGGATACGAAGGGAGTTAAGTTCCTTCTCAATATCGACGTTAGCACGCGTGAGGATGTCGAACGGATGGTGCCGGCCGCCATTGCAAAAGGTGCGACGCTAATCAAGGAGCCTTACGTGACTTACTACAATTGGTATCAGGCAGTGCTGCTGGATCCGGAGGGAAATGTATTCCGCATCAACACGGTTCTCAAATAAGTGCTGCCTCGATCCGCATGAATACGACCCAATGGGCGTAGCCGCAGGCAAATCTCTTGCCGGGTACTTAAGAAAAGAGGGTATGTAGATGAGTTTCAAATCGTTGTCAAAGATCGGGACTGGGATAGCCCTTGCTTTGGGGATCTTGAGCGGGTCCAGCTTCGCCGATGATGCCGGCTTCTCCTTGAAGGGGAAGCCCAAGATTGCGATCATCATGTACGGCGCGAAGAACGATGGCGGTTGGACGCAGGCCTTCGAGGAGGCTCGAGGACGCATGGAAAAGGCGCTCGGCCTGCAAATTGCCTATGTTGAGAACGTCGACGAAAACGCGGCGAAAATCACGCCGCCTGTCGAGCTCTTCATCAAGAAAGGTTACAACATCATCATCGGCACCGCCTTTGGCTATTCAGACACATTTCTTGCACTGTCGAAGAAATACCCGGAGATCGCGTTCCTCGATGCTTCGGGCACCACAAACGGCCCCAACCTCCAATCGTTCTACGGACGCACTTACGAAAGCCAGTATTTGTGCGGCATGGTTGCGGGCGCGCTCTCGAAATCCGGTAAACTGGGCTTTGTGGCGGCAAACCCCTACGGCGTTGTGAACTGGACAGTCAATGGCTTCGAGCTGGGTGCTAAGCTCTCCAACCCGAAGGCGACGACTACCGCAATCTTCATCGGTACCTGGGCAGATCCGGTCAAGGAACGGGCCGCGGCCGAGGCCCTCATTGACGGGGGCGCCGATGTGATCGCGCAGCATGTCGACACGCCAACCCCACAGATTGTGGCGCAGGAGCGCGGCGTGATGGGCACGGGCCATCATCGCGACCTCAGCCAGTTCGCGCCCAAGGCGACGCTCTGTTCTTCGGTTTGGTTTTGGGACCGGTATCTGACACCCGAGATCAAGAAAATCATCGCGGGCGGCTGGAAGCCGAATCCCTATGGCGCTTTCCCGACCATCAAGGAAGGTCCCACTGATATCATTCTCAACAAAAAGCTCGTGCCCGAAGACGTTACAAAAAAAGTTATGGCGGAGCGCGACGCTCTGATCGCTGGCAAGGAAATCTATGCCGGTCCGATCGTAGCCGTGAACGGCAAGGAAGTTGTTCCCGCAGGCAAAGTACTCGACGACGCCGGCCTCTGGAAAATGGACTGGTACGTACCCGGCGTTATCACCCAGAAGTAAGAGCAGAAGTTGTCAATGACAGCAGCGCTCGAACTTGTGGACATCCGCAAGACGTTCGACAGTTTCGTTGCGCTGGATAATGCGCGCTTCTCCGCCTCCAGGGGCGAGGTTCACGCCCTGCTTGGAGAGAACGGCGCGGGTAAATCCTCGCTCATGAACGTTGCCTGCGGCCTTTATATCCCAGAGGCGGGACGTATGCTCATCGATGGCGCGGAGGTGTCGCTTTCCGGTCCTCGCGAGGCGAGCGAGCGCGGGATCGGGATGGTGCACCAGCACTTTAAACTGGTGAAGCCTTTCACCGTGGCCGAGAACATTCTCCTTGGCAATCCCCGCCCCTCCTTCGTCAAGGGCATCCGCGAAATCTCGGAGGAGATCAGGCGACGCTCAAACTCACTCGGTTTCAATATCGATCCCATGCGTCCCGCGGGCGAGCTTTCCGTAGCCGAACAGCAGCGCGCGGAAATACTTAAAGTACTGGTGGGCGGGGCGCGCATTCTGATTCTGGACGAGCCCACTGCCGTCCTTACCGACCAGGAAGCGGAAGCCCTTCTTACCACCATGAGAGGGATTGCCGCCGGCGGCGCCACGATCGTGCTCGTCACTCACAAGCTCGGCGATGTGAAGAAATTCGCCGATCGGGTGACCGTGATGCGCGCCGGCAAAACGATTGCGACCGTGGATCCTTCAACGAAGTCGGCGGACGAACTGACTGAGCTTACGGTTGGAACCAATTTGCCGCTTCCCTTACGCAGTCCTGGCGCATTTGGCCGTCGCCGTATCGAGGTGATGAACCTTCGCTGTGCGCGGGCCGATGGTCATATCGCGCTCGAGAATGCGAGCTTTTATGTTCGTGCCGGTGAGATTTACGGAATAGCCGGCGTGAGCGGTAACGGTCAAAGCGAGCTTGCCGAAGCGCTGATGGGCCTGCGCGCTCCGCAGAGCGGGCTCATTCAGATTGAAGATGCCGGTGAAGCTGTATCGTCGGCCGACCCGGCCAAGATGCGTGGGCTCGGCGCGGCGTTCATCCCGGCCGATCGCTACGGCTACGCGCTTGCTGGCAGCCTCTCAATCACCGACAACTTCGCCGTGGCCGGTGCCTGTACGAAACGGTACGGGTCCTGGTGGCACCTCCGTCGCAACGCGATGAAAGCCGATGCGGCCGTGGCTGTTGATGCTTTCGATGTGCAGGGCGTCCGAAGCCTCTCACAGAGGACCGCCCTGCTATCGGGTGGGAATGCACAAAAACTCGTTATCGCGCGTGAGTTTAGCCGATCACCAAACATTGTCGTCGCTCAAAGTCCAAGCCGGGGTCTCGATGCCCGCGCCGCCGCGGCTGTTCATTCGCGCCTGATATCGGCGCGGCAAAGCGGCGCCGCGGTGGTGCTCATCAGCGAAGATCTCGATGAGGTCCTTTCTCTCTCAGACCGGATCGGCGTTATGACGCATGGCCGCCTGGTCGCCGAATTCAATGCAGGAGCCGACCGGCAAGAGGTTGGACGTGCGATGGTAGGACATGTCTGAAGAGCTCGCAACGTCGGACCTCCTAGTACCTCCGCTAAAACGCAAATCACGCGGCGTTCGCATCAATCTCGAAGTGCGTCGCGAGCTCTCGCCTTGGCTTCACGCTCTTTATCTGTTTGTTTTTGCAGCGCTGGGTATCGCAGTTTCCGGTTCCATCCTTGTTTGGGCTGGCGTTCCCAAAGATGATTTGATCGATCAGTTTGTTATCGAGACGCTGACCGATATGGACAATCTCAAATCAGTGCTCTTTCAGGCTTCACCCTTTATCCTGATTGGTCTCAGCGCCTCAGTTGCGTTCCGGGCTCGCTTCTGGAACCTCGGTCTCGAAGGACAGATGATTTGGGGCGGGATCGGCGCGACTTTCGTTTCAATCCACGGCATAGGTCCCGAGGCATTCAGGCTTCCCATCATGATTCTCATGGCTGCGTGCGCGGCAATGGCGTGGGTTGCGGTTGCCGCCCAACTGAAGCTGAAGCTTGGCGTAAATGAGATTATCTCGACATTACTGATGAATTACATCGCCCTTAATTTCCTCTACCACCTCCTTTATGGTCCGTGGCGGGATGCCAGCGATGGCTTTCCTCATTCCATCAAGTATGCGGACTTCGAACGTTTGCCCGACGTGTTCGGTTTGAGTGGCGCTTTGCCGTTTGCACTATTCATGGCGCTTCTCGTCTGGCTTATGATCAGCGTCACGCGTTTCGGATTTTACATGAAGTTCGTTCAGGCGAGCGATAAGGTTGCTCACGCGGTCGGCATCCCAGTAGCGACCGTCACGCTTATCTCCGCTTTGTTATCGGGTGCGCTGGCCGGCATCGCTGGCTTCGTCGTCGCCTCTGGTCAGGAAGGCCGTCTTATTCAGAACTTCGCCGACGGCTATCTTTTCTCCGGGATCCTCATTGCATTTATATCCCGAAACAACCCATTAGCGGTGGTGATCGTCGCCGTGTTGGTTGCGATGCTCTTTATTGCTGGGCAAAGCCTTCAGGTCTTTTATCAGATCCCCTTCGCAATGGTTCAGCTCATCGAGGCCATTATCGTCATATGCGTCGCTGCCTCTGAATTCCTTATCCGTCACCGCATTCATATTGTACGGTGAGGGTGGCGTGGACGACCTTTTCATCAATTGGATTGCCAACATACCGGGCTACGCAACACCTTATGCGCTGGCGGCTCTTGGCCTGATCGTCTGCGAGCGCGCGGGTGTTTTGAATCTGACAGCCGAAGGTATCATGCTCGTCGGTGCCCTTTCGGGCATCGCCAGCAATCTGATTATGGACGGCTATCCGCTAATTAGCATCCTCGTCGCCATGACGATGGCCTCGCTGGTTTCTGCCCTCTTCGCCATCATGACTGTACTTTTTCGGGTTAATCAGGTGATCGCCGGTCTTGCAATGGTCTTCTTCTGCCAGGGGTTGACCGCACTTCTCGGCAGCATGTTTGGCTGGAAAAACCACCCGATCGCGGGCCTCGGCAAGATTGACATCTGGCCGCTGTCAGAAGTTCCTATCATCGGTCACATCTTCTTCAGCCAGGACGTCATTGTTTTCGCTGTCATACCGATCTTCTATGCGGTCAACCGCGTGCTAAAACGTAGTATGGTTGGCCTCCGCATCCGTTCTGTCGGCGAAAACCCTGAGGCCGCCGATGCTGCGGGCGTGAACGTCACGGCCTATCGGTTTCTTAGCATCATGGCTGGATCCGCGCTGGTTGGACTCGCGGGCGCTTATATTTCGGTTGCGGGCACCAAGATTTGGGTGGACGGGGTAACGGCGGGGCGGGGCTGGATTGCCATCGCGCTGGTGATCTTCGCAAGGTGGCATCCATGGCGAGCACTGTTCGGCGCCATTCTTTTCGGTGCCATCGAATCCGCCATGCCCCGTATCGCCGCCGCCGGGATCAAAGTCCCGCAATACTTTATGCTGATGCTGCCCTACATAGCAACGCTTGGCGTGATGGTGTGGGTTGCCTGGTCGAAGCGCGGTGGTGCGAGTGACGAGCCCGGCGCGCTCGGCCAACCATATGTCCGGGAGGAACGGCGCTAGCCTCGTTGCGCTTTGAGAGAAAGTATGAGTAACAATCTAATCAGGTATAGAATACCATCTAACCTAAACACTTAGTATTCAGTTCAATTCGCTCTATCGCATCACCTGAAACTTTGCTATTCCGAGTTTGCACTTGGCCAGGCCTGGTCGGCAGACAGGGGTTAAGCGGCCGTTGTCGCGAAGCCGTTCGACTGCCCAGTTTGACCCGCTGCCGCCTACCGCGTTGCCGGAAGCGGACACGTGCACCCGCATTTCTTCGCAATTTTATGGGACGCTCACTTACTTTGTTTTCGCGGCACCCTCTCGCCTGATGCATCGGGGTTCAGGGCTCTCCCGTTACCGTCACGACCTTGTGCATACGTTTGACAAGGGTTTGAGCCGGCGAGCTGATGGTGGTTGTTTCTTCCTGACGCAGGGTGCGGGTCAGGCCGTCTTCGACGTCGATTTCAGTCCGGCCGCCGAAAGCAAGCGTAAGCTGCTTCGACATCCTTTCGAACATCTGCTCGCTGCCTTCGCCATTAATTTGCTTTGCGAGCCTGTTCAGGAGTTCCTTTATGACGCCAGGGTCAATTGTTCGCGTCCGGACGTAGCGAACATTGCCGCTCGCCGGGTCCGCGCGTTCGATCCGCAGCGTCATGGTCGATTTGATTGGCTCGCCGCCAAGCGGGTTCGCCACCTCTTCGGTAGCAGCCTTCGTCTCGCCGGGACGAAGCCCGGTGTCCTGTCCGAGCGCAAGGACAGGAAGTTCCGCGAGATAGATCTTTGGTGCGCGCTCTTTGTCCGCGATCAGCATCGCTGTCCCCAACCGCCGTACCATCGAAGCGACCTCAGGCCGGGTTGCCCAGCCCTCGGCGAAGCGATCGATTGCCGTACGCGCGGCAGCCTGGACCTCATCAAGATTCTCGATGCGCATCGGCATGCCGCTTGGACTAACCGTCGCGCGGACAACGACGTTTTCGAGCGCCTTGGCAGCCGGTCCCAGGATCGCCGCCGTGTGCGCGTCACTCTGGGCGTTGCGAATAACGTAGATGACGCGAAAGCCCTCTGCGGTCCTCTCCTCATAGGTCAATTCCGAGGTGAACTTCACGATGCTCGTTTGCACGCTCCCATTCCGATTCTCCTCCGTGGTCTCGTCGGACTGGATGATCCAGCGGCTGCCAACCGGCGGATTAAAAGGTCGCTCGACCCACTCCTCGGCACGCGCGCTTGCCGCGAAGGTGAACGCGCCAGCCAGTGCCAATGGCAGAAGCCGGGCTTGTATTGTTTGCATTATGGAAATCATAGAATGCTCCTCCAATTGTGCCTCACGCTAACGGCGATCGATTTCTGGCGAAACCGAGCCTGAGCTTCAGTGCGCAAGTCCCACCATTGCTGGTGCAGGCGGAGCCAAGCGGTCCCACGGCGTCAGGAGTTTGTCGGGGCAGAGCCGAACTCGTAGCGAGGCTCGCCGCTATCGGAATTGAAAGCGGTCCTTCCGATCGGAACCATGTTCGGGGCCGTCATCGTCTCTTAGGGGTCGATTTGAGACATTCGAGAATTTCGAACTTACGGCAGCTAGCCCTTCAAGACCAGACGTAGTCGGGCGAGTTCAAGCGCTCATATCGTATGGCGAAAATGACCAAACTCACCACCGGGGTGTCGAATAGCACAGCTGCCATGAGCACCCGCTAACCATATTAGCGTGCAAAGCTGACCCTGGTTACGAGTTGGATCGGACCCTACGCGACGAGGGTATCCAGGATAGGGCGCGAAGCTGCAATTTCCCTTGAAGGCTGGCTCCTATCGCAGGACACGCGAGCGTTGTGTGCGGGCGTTGATGTGAGCCATGGAGTTGTTGAGTAGAAAGGAGGATCCTCGAACCAGCAAAAAGAGAGCGGATATGAAACCATTTTTTATCTTACCGCGCCTATTTGACGGGCTGGATCACAGTTTTTGGACAATACTGCGGAATACAATTTCGTCTTGAAAGATGCATGATTTCAGGAAGGCTTCTCGTGGTCTTTTTCCCTTCAATACGGGCGAGCTTGGGCGGGGAAGCGCCTCAAAAATTGTGGTGGCTCTACACGCTCCTTGGCGCCGTTCTTTTAATCGCCGGTGCTTTTGTGCTCGGCGACGTTGCGTTCGCCTCCGTTATTAGTGCAATTTTCATATCCTGGGCCATTGTTATTGCAGGATTTTTCGAGATCGTCCATGCGTTCAGTGCTCCGGGATGGAAGGGGTTTGTGTTCGATCTTGTTCTTGGCGTTCTCTATATTGCGGGTGGGGGACTGTTCCGCGTCACCCTGGCCAGCGTTCTCTGGCAAGAGGGAGGCTGGACGCTTCTGCTTTCAGGACTGATTGGCGTTCTGGCTGGCATCGTCATCCTCGCCCATTGGCCGGCCTCGGGGCTTTGGGTCCTGGGTCTCTGTCTTGGTATCGACCTTATCTTCCATGGGGGCGCGTGGATCGGCTATTCAATGTCGGTCGCTTCCGAGCAGCCGCCTCCGGGCGCGTAGTTCGAGATGTCCCCTCCCTCTTTTCACGCTTGGGGCCTGGCAACGAAATCGGTTAGCCGCTGAAATGATGAGGCGCGATCCCATTCTGGTCGATCTGGCACTCCAGGGCGGCGGCTCGCATGGCGCTTTCACTTGGGGGGTCCTCGACCGCTTTCTTGAAGAACCATGGCTGAAGATCGACGGCATATCCGGGACCTCGGCGGGTGCCATGAATGCCCTAGTTCTGGCGCAGGGTCACGCGCGCGGCGGTGCAGAGGGCGCCAGAGCGGCACTCGGTGAATTCTGGGGCCGTGTCGCAAAAGCTGCCCTGTTCAGCCCCATACGGCGAACCCCGCTCGATGTGCTAATGGGGCGATGGACAATGGATACGTCGCCGCTTTTCCTTGCTGCGGACATGGCGACGCGTTTGTTCTCGCCCTATGATCTCAACCCTCAAGGGACAAATCCTCTCACCGAAATTCTTGCCGAATGCATTGACTTCGAGGACGTTCGCAGATCTCCAATCCGGCTTTTCATCACAGCCACCAATGTTCGGACTGGGCGCGGGAGAGTGTTCCGCAATGCTGATCTCACACCGGAGGTGCTACTCGCGTCTGCTTGCCTTCCGACCATGTTTCAAGCCGTTGAGATTGACGGCGAGTCCTATTGGGATGGCGGTTATTCCGGGAACCCGACAATCACACCTCTAGTGCGAGAATGCGCCTCGAGGGACACCCTTCTTGTGCAGGTCAATCCTATCGAGCGAGACGGAACGCCGCGTTCGGCGCGGGAAATCCTGAACCGGCTCAACGAAGTTTCCTTCAACGCTACACTCTTGAAGGAATTGCGCATGATTGCACTTCTGCGCCAAGTGGCCAATCCCGGAAACACAGAAGGCGCGCAATGGGCTGAAATGCGCATCCATCGCATTTCGAGCGAGATCATGGTCGATCTTGGCTATTCCTCGAAGCTCAACGCCGAATGGGCTTTTCTCTCCATGTTAAAGGACGAGGGGCGGCGGGCTGCCGAATTATTTCTCGATACCCATGGAGACGATTTGGGCCACCGCTCGAGCCTCGACCTTGAGGCGCTGCTGGAGGAAGTCTGACTGACAACACAGGAGCACACTAGAAAACGGCCCCAGTTGCCGCCGCCAACTGGGTCTCGGCTTCGTCTCCTCCTGGCCCGACCAGGACTAAGCTTCTGATTTGATGGAAAATTCCGCTGCTCCCTCGATTGCGGACAAGGCCATTTTAGTCCCGATGGTCTGCAAACGGCCTATTTCGCCCGGCCCGGCCAATCCGGCAGCGTTGGGGAAATTCCGGAAATTGAGGCGGAACGAAACCCAGGCCCGCAGTACCTCTGGAAGCACACGAAGATTGTAGCTCAGCAAAATTTGGCCGTCCTTCGGCGATAATGTGTGAAACGCTGTTTAAGTAATTTTTCAATGCATGAGAGGTGTGGCTTGGTTCGCGGCCTCATTATACCGGCGATGCTGATCGGATTCTCGGCGATCCTTGGGGGCGAGACCTTGCCCGCGCAATCTAAGAGGAACGCAGAGGTTCGAGAAGAATTTGATCGTAAAGCCGATAGCCCTGACGGCGTAATTGGACGGGCGATGAAGCTTTATAAGCAAGGAGAGTATTCTCAGGCCTTAAAGCTCTTTCAGCGCTATGCCATCGCGGTTAAGGCCCGATTTGGGCCAAATCATCCCGAATATGCGGTCGCCCTGAACAACATGGCGGAGATGCTGCGCCTCTTGAACAGGCCCGTGGAGGGTGAGGCGCTTTACAGGCAGGCTCTTGCCATCGACGATAAATATAGAGACCGCGTTGAGGCCGCGATCCACCGAAGCAATTTCGCGGCCCTCCTCGAGCAAACCGGGAAGCTGGAAGAAGCCGAACGCCTAAGGCGCGAAGCCCTCGCCATCATGGAACGGCACTATGGCGCCAAGCAGCCCGAAGTGTCCACGGCGCTCAATGACCTTGCCGTGCTTCTCAAAGACAAAAACCAGCTGCGCGAGGCAGAAACGCTGTTACGGCGCGCGCTCTCAATAGACGAAACACTTCTCGGCTCCAGCCATGCCAATACGGCTAGAGACTTGAACAATCTCGGACAGGTGCTTGAGGACGAATCCAAGCTCAAAGAGTCCGAAGACGTCACCCGCCGTGCCCTCGCAATCGATGAGAAAACCTTTGGTCCCGGCGATCCAAGGATCCTCCCCTCTCTTAGCAATTTGGCGTCTCTCCTAAGTGAGACCGGCCAGCTCTCCGAGGCCGAAACGGCGACCCGCCGTGCGCTTGAAATTGAGGAACAGGCTTTAGGGCCCGACGATGTAAACGTCGCGAGAGACCTCAATAAACTCGCGTTGCTGCTGGAAGAAACAAACCGTTTGCAGGACGCAGAACCTATGCTGCGCCGTTCCATTGCTATTTTTGAGAAGAACCTGGGCCCTAACGATCCAAAAGTCGCCGTCGATCTCAACAATCTCGCGGCCATCTTGGCCAGGCAGGGAAAATTAGGGGAGGCCGAGCAACTCGTCCGCCGGGCGCTTGCGATCGACGAAAAGAGCTTTGGGCCGAAACATCAGAATGTTGCCAACCGGCTCAATAGTCTCGCTCAGGTCCTTCAGCAATTGAACAGGCTCGAGGAAGCTGCAGCAATTCAGCGGCGGGCGATTGCAATCGTTGAGCAGACGTTGGGCCCTGAGAACCCGATGATGGCAATTACGGTCAACAACCTCGCCGGTTTGCTCGGAAGCATGAAGCAATACCGCGAAGCCGGACAGCTTTATCGGCGCTCCATCGCAATCTTGGAAAAGACCTTGGGGCCAAATCACCCTAAGCTTGCGACTGCGTTAAACAATCTCGCCTTTACCCTCGAAGAACAGGGGGAATGGGAGAAGGCTGCAGTCCTGCGAGGCCGGGCCATGACAATGATGATTTCGGCTAACCGGTCCGGCTCGACGCGATCTACTGGGACCGCCGCGAACATTAAATATTACGCGCGCGACTTGTACCATGCCAACCCCGCGGACCCCGGTCACCTTTCGCAAGGATTTGAGGGCGCGCAGTGGGCCTTACAAAATGCGGCGTCAAGCGCTCTTGCCCTCATGTCAGCCCGCTTTTCCGAGGGCGATACCGAGCTTGCAAAGCTCGTGCGGCAACAGCAAGATCTCATTGCTGAGCGCGAAAAGGCCTACCAAAGCCTCGATCAAGCGGCGGGCAGGGCAGACCTGGAACTCGCCGGCAGATACGCGCCTCCATTTCCAATCTCGAGGGCCGCCTGACCGGAGCCGATGCGCAGATCGCGTCCCGCTTTCCCAACTATGCAGATCTTGCCGCGCCGCAGCCCATTTCTATTGATGCCGCGCAAGCGCTCCTGGGCGATGGCGAAGCGCTCATTGCCTTTGCCGATATTCCAGATCGCGGAGAGAATAAAGGCGAAACGCTTGTCTTCGTTCTGACCAAGACCAAGGCGCTGTGGAATTCCGTATCGCTTTCGAGGTCTGGCCTTCAGCAAAGCGTCAGCGCTCTTCGCTGCGGGCTCGACGCAACGCTGTGGCAGGCCGGCAAGGAAAGTGCCGGTGTTTGCAAAAAGCTTCTCGGCCTTGCCGCCAACGAAGACTATTCGGAGGCTCGAACGCCGCCCTTCGATGCAGGGCTCGCCCATACGCTTTATCGCGCTCTCTTTGGCCCAATCGAAACTGTAATCGGCAATAGATCGCTCGTAATCGTCCCGTCTGGCGCCTTGACTCAACTTCCCTTCGAGGTTCTCGTCACACAAGCTCCGGGCGAGGGTCGCCCCCGCTTCGAAGGCTACAGATCGGTAACTTGGCTTGGTCAAGACCATGCCATCACGGTTTTGCCCTCCATCGGCAGCCTGAAGGCGTTGAAGACCGCCAAAGCGAGTCCGGCGTCGTCCCCGCTTATTGGTTTTGGAAACCCGCTTCTGACGGGTGTCTCCGGCGATGACCGGAGCGCATTCTCGAAGCAGGATTGCTCGCATGCTGGGTTTTTCAAACCATCTCCAATAAGGCCTCTGGCCTTGGACATGCGCTCCACTGATGCGTAGCGGGAGATTGAGCGCTGATATTCTTAGACGCCAGCCGCCGCTGCCAGAAACCGCCGATGAGCTATGCGCGGTTGGCCGTGCACTTGGTCTTGAAGGGGAAAGTCTCGATAAAGCGATCTTCCTTGGCGCACGCGCAACGGTAAGTCAGGTCAAAACTCTCTCGAAAAGCGGCGAACTCGCCAAAGCAAAAATTATTCATTTTGCGACGCACGGACTTCTCGCGAGTGATACGGCGTTATTTGAGAATAAGGCGGAGCCTGCTCTACTCATGACGCCGTCCCTCGATCCGGGCGGCGACGATACAGGACTCTTGACCGCCTCCGATGTGGCACAGCTTTCGATTGACGCAGATTGGGTAGTCTTGTCGGCCTGCAACACCGCCGCGGGCCAAAGTGAGGATGCCGAGGCACTCTCCGGGCTTGCCCGGGCCTTCTTTTATGCCGGCGCACGCTCGCTTTTAGTCTCGCATTGGCCCGTCGATTCCACGGCGACTGTCGCCATCACGACGGGAACGGTGAACGCCATGAAGGCAGCCGGGCTGAGGCCCTGCGCCGTTCCCTCACTGCGCTCATTAGCAGCGGCAGCGAAAACGCTCACCCAAGTATTTGGGCGCCGTTCGTGCTCGTCGGTAATGGCGGGCTTTGAAGAGGAGGATGGCGTATTTCGCGTAGTGCAAAAGGGCTGCCCTAGGTCAAAGAATGATCTATCAGCCAAAGGCGCCCCGCTTGATCGTCGCGATGCGACCACTTCCGCTCCACCGTTAAGAAGAGACGTTCTGGTCACGAACGGGATGGTCCGGAAGCGCCTACCCCGGCGGGCGAGGTGCCGGCCTAAAAGAAGTATCTAGTTTTTTTGCGGGCGTTGACGGGTGTGATGGGTTGATTCCAGAATCCAAACATCTCGAGCTGGGTCTCGCCTTAACTTTAAGGACCTGATTTTTTAGGAGGACGCATCTCCTTTGGGAGAGCGGGCAAAGCAAGGGTGCCAGCAGTTCAAGCGAATGAAGATTTGGCGGCTTCATCGATCAACGCGCAAACTTCACCCGGCATCGACGCTAGTGATGCGTGACTGGCGGGCAGCGAAATGATTTTTTTGGCTTCCATTCGTTCGGCCATCCGCTTCTCGTTTTCGGGAGCAATCATCCGATCCTCACTGGAAATCTGATACCATGATGGTTTGTACTTCCAGGCGGGTGCTGTCATCTTGTCGGCGAAGGTGCTACCGACGGGCGCTTTCTGGGTGACAGCCATGACCAACGCCTCCTCGGACGATAGGTCCTGACAGAAGCTCTCGCGAAATTTTGCTGGGTCGATCCAGACGTACCCATCGCTATCCGGGGCAGCGTTCGCTACCCCTGGAGGAGGCGGAAAGGCCTGACCCACATCGAGCAAACTTTCGCCCGCATCCGGGGCAAACGCCGCGATATAAACCAAGCCGGTAACATTGCTCTGGTTGCCGGCAGCCGTTATAACCGCGCCCCCATAAGAATGCCCGACGAGCAGAACCGGACCTTTCTGCTGCGCGACCATTTTGCGGGTTCTTTCGGCATCATCCTGAAGCGACGTGAGGGGGTTCTCAACAGCACTAATAGCTTCGTATCCCATCTTCGAGAGCAGGACGATCACCTTGCTCCAGTGGGCGGCACCGCCCCAAAAGCCATGCACGAGAACAATCGACGGTTTGGCGGCCATCTGGTGCTCCTAATTTATTGTCTCGACCCACGATTGGACCGAACATCACGTTAACACTCTGCGCTATTATTGCCGGGTGCGCCACCACATCGGACTTCGGTTCCTTCGCCGATGTGGCCTGATGTCATTTTTATCCTGCGGCCGCAGTACCCTCAGAAGTGGACATAACACGATCGAGGGAGGACTTCCGCTCCCGGCCTCACCCGGCTGTTGGGCCGGAGTTATACGGTAATCGCGCTTTAGGGGCGCGCCCTCGGCCGTAACGCGAACATCGAACGCTTCGGGTGGCGTGAACAGCTTATTGGTGTCTGCGAACCGGCCTTCCTGAATGCGGTCAAGCCAAACGGTGAAGGCCGGCCCGAAGGCGTCCCGCGTCTCGGGCGTAGGGCAAATGAAATCGGCAATCGCCGTGCCGCCCGCCTCGACCACCCGGTCACAAAGCCAGCCCATGCGGCGTGCCTGCTCGATACGATCCTCCAACGAGAAGCCGAGATCGCGGTTGACGTTCGCGCGCACCTCGTCGGCGTTGAACAAGACCGCGTTCAAAAGCGGGGCCAGCTCCCGCGCCAGCGTTGTCTTGCCTGAGCCTGGCAGCCCCATTACAAGGAGTTTGCGCCGCATCAATGCATCTCCTTAATGAGGAATATCCGATAAAGGGACGGCCAACAAAAGCAAAGTCCCCAACTGTCCTATGCCCCCTTTATGCGATTTCAATCGATCTTACTTTATAACCACTCTCCTTCAAAGCGAGGGTTGTGCGGTTCCATGGGTGCGGTTTGTTAACACGCGAAGCATAGTAAGTCGGCCGACGTTCCTTATTCTTCAAGTTCTCGATGCAGCTTTGCGAATTCAGCCCTATAGCGGCGCGCCCAATCCAATTTTTCCGGCCGCGACTGAATTTCTACTGGTAACGTTCGTGGCCTGCATGGCATTGCGCTTATACCGGTTAGGCTTTGTAATTTCGGACCTACTTGTGCGAGATCAGCAATAATTTCCTCGTAAATAAAACAAACAGGATTGGCACCGATTAGGCTGAAATAGATATCTGCTTTCGCATTTAATAATGCGAAGTGTGCAATTGCATTAGAGATCTTTTCGAAGTCATAGCGAAGTACAGCGTTAGTCGACGCATGAAGGGATGTCCATTGCCTTGTTTGCATCGCAATTAGGAATGAAACAGCCTGAGCGACTAAGTCGTTTCGTGTTACCCGAATATAGTGATACACCGGAAACGCGGCGCCAATAACGCCACAACGATTTAACCATGGTATTTGGTCTATCTGTGCCTTCGAAAAAAAAATATTTAAGGGGCTCGCGAACTCCTCGTAGATCGCTTCAACATATTGTTGGAAGGTCGCAATCCTCATTGCTGCTTCTCTCTAACGGGCAATTCCGAGTTGGCCGCGAGCCACATATCGACGGCCTCGAAGAAGCCCGAACGATTTAAGGTCTATCAAGGTAGGCTCTGCGCCACGCCCCTCCATTGGGAGAGTTAGGCTATCGGCCCGGAATTGAACTGTTTATCTTCGGAACTATACTATACTTTAGAATTTAGCCCGATCGACGAGACACGAGACTGTTTCCGCTTGCGTTTCGGAAGCCATCGCTCCTGAAAGCACGGGCAGTGCGGCAGCGGCGAGATAGGCAAGACAACGTCGGTCAGCGTTTCGGCCTCTTACACCGCCGGCCCCGTTTTCGTGAGAGAACCGGAATGCTTGACAGTAAGGCAGCAACTCAAGGCGGCCACGATGCGCCGGATGCGGACCTCGGCGGGCGGCGCGCGCTTCGCCTTGTCCTCTACGACGCGCTCGCTAGCGAGGCTATGGGGACGCTGACCACGGGTGTGTTCCTGGCTGGCTTTGCCGTCGAACTCGGCGCTCCAAACCTTGCGATCGGTGTACTCGCGGCCGTACCCTTCTTCGTGCAACTCCTGCAAATCCCGGCGGTGCTCTTGGTAGAAAGGCTGCGCGCCCGGCGCGACATCTGCGTCTGGGCGGCCGGCATTGGCCGATGCTTTCTGCTTGGCGCGGCGGCCGCTCCGCTGCTCAAGGCACCGGAAAGCATCATGGTTCTGATAGGCTCGCTTGCAATCTATCAAGGCATGGCAGCCATTGCTGGATGCGCATGGAATTCCTGGATGCGCGATCTTGTCCCGACGGAACAATATGGGCGGTTCTTCGGACAGCGGACTGCTGCCACAACCGCCGTTGCGATCACACTAGCATTTCTCGGCGGCGTAATAATCGACGCTTGGAAAACGCACATCGGCGGCCAGCCGGCATTTGGCTATTCTTTTTTGTTTACGCTGGGGGCGCTCTTCGGGTTCCTCGGCGTGTATCTCCTCCGCCGTACGCCGGACTGTCCAATGGCGCCTACGGAAAAAGCTGCGCATCCAGTCCTGTTACTTTCCGCTCCGTTGCGGGACCTTAATTTCCGCCGCCTCATCACGTTTCTCTCGTCGTGGAATTTCGCAGTGAACCTCGCGGCACCCTTCTTCGCCGTCTATATGTTGAAGACGCTCGGCTATCCCATGACCACGATTCTGGCTCTCACAATTGTCAGCCAGCTCAGCAATATGGCCGCCCTGCCGCTGTGGGGTGCGCTGACCGATCGCTTCAGCAATAAGGCGGTGCTCGGAATTACAGCGCCGCTCTTCCTGGCTTGTACGCTGGCCTGGGCTTTCACAGGTCTTCCCTGGTTGCAGCCGTTTGTGATCTATGTCTTGGCTGCCGTTCACGTTTTGATGGGGGTTTCCACGGCAGGGGTCGGGCTTGCCTCTGGCAATGTCGCCATGAAGCTATCCCCAGCCGGTCAGGCTACGGCCTATCTCGCAGCCAATAGCGTGATTACGTCCACCTTCGCCGCGATGGCGGCAATCGTTGGCGGCCTGGGCGCTGATTTTTTCGCCTCCCACCAGCTCACGCTGGCATTCACTTGGACCGGGGGACATCAGGACCTTACCGTCCAGGTGCTGAATTTCCACTCCTGGACCTTCTTCTTCGGAATTACCTGCATCCTCGGCCTCTATTCTCTTTACCGCCTCTCGTTCGTCGAGGAGCCGGCGGGGCCGGCTGGCCGGCTTGTCTTGCGTGATCTCCTGCTTGAGGCCCGCCGGTCCGCTCACAGCCTCTCGAGCGCGGCAGGACTGTTGCGCATTGCGCAAATGCCACAATGGTTTTTGCGTTCAGGTTGGATCAGCCGTTCAGTCCAAGATGACCGCACAGAATGCGACCCCGGTTAACGTGCTCGCGTGAACCGCTGCTGCCGCCTTCACTGTTGCGAAACCGGCAATTCACAGGTGCAATCGGTTACGCTATTCCTTTATGGAGCTTTCCGCCGGCTCGGAATGAAGCTTCGCCGTGAAGCGAGAGTCCGCCGAGCACTTCTCTGCTGCGCCTGGCCGCTCGATGCGCCGCAGCGCATTGAGCGAGGCGGCCGCTGGCAGCATCATGAAGGCATGATCAAGGATGAGCCAGTCTATGCCCCCAGGCGGCGCGGTCACCAGCACCTCGAAGAGGCAGTTGAGTAAGCGGGCCGGACAGCATCAGAAGCAGGTTCTTGTCCCTGAGGACGTCTTCCACTTGGCCGAAAAGGCCTGGTAAAGTTTGTAGGCGCGCTCGGCATCGAAGGGCGGCAGCTTGCCCGTATTCCAATCGTCGATGCTGTAGTTCGATCCAGTGAGTTCAATGCAGCCCGGACCGATCGGCGCGGTATAGTCCAGCCCGCAGCGCAGCGCCTGCACTTCCCCATTAAGTGCTTGTGTGCCAAGCTCCGAGTGCACCCAGCGCACATCCGTCCTGGTCACCACCCAGGCAAAGCTTTCCTCCTGAAGCGGGGGTTCGGCATCCGCCGGCATCAGCAGAACGAGCGCCTCATCGGGACCGAGCAGCGCCTGGGTTTCTTTGGCCGCGAGCGGCTTGATGCTCGCCACGGACACATATTTTGCGAAGTCTTTGCTCAACCGCTTGTCCAATTCAGCGAGCTTCGCCTCGATGGCCTTCGTCTCGCCGAGCAGCGCCTCCCTCCGCCTTCTGGTTCCGCTGCGCAGCCGGCTTGTTCCGTGCAGCCTCAAGGGTGCGGTCGAGGTTTCGGTGACTTTCAAGGAGGGTCGAAACTCGTAAAATGCGTACTGGGCTTGATGGATGGAACGCCCGTGCGGCGCCAGTTGGGAGAAATGAAGCTCAACGAAATTGGAGCTAGCCGCCCCGGCTATGCAATCTAGCTGCTAAGAGGTGATCGCCGAAATCAATAAGCGACCGTCGTATGATCTGTCCGGTGTTGTCCGTGATAAGCCGCAACCGGCGGTTCCCGTGAAAGAACGTTAGACGATATCGCCCCGCATCTTGGTCAACGCCACGCTCGCAGCTGCTCGTAAGTTTCCCCTCATGCATGAGCTTCTGAACCTCGGAAGGCTGAAGGCCGAGGTCTCGGCCGATGATGCTCGCGTCGATCTGAAAGGTGTCGTCACCCTGAATCTCAACCTTGTGCATGATAAACCGCCTATGCGTGCAGGGCAGGTGCGCCATAACTGGCCTATCGCATGAATGGACCTGGCAGGTACCGGAATGGGGGAGACACTGCTCACGCCCGGGTTATCGCGTCAATCGTGGACGCTGAAGCGCCCGCGCTGTGCGTCCGCAGTTATTTGCTCAAACTGAGCATGTCCCATATGGATCAGCGTCTCGTGATCGCCACCTTCCATATAGACCTCCGGCTGCTCATTGATGCTCTCATCGATGACAACTTCAAGGCCGTAGCACTTACCAACAGGAGGAACCGCGCCGCGAGCGCAGTCTAGGAACAGCAGTGAGATCTCGTCTTCGCTGGCGAGGCTGATATCGTCACCAAGTTGGAGTCTCAAATCTGGCAAATGGATGTGGTGCGAAGCCGGTAGGACAGCCAGTGCGTAGCCGCCGTTGCGGCGCAGAACGATGCCTTTTGCCAGACAGTCGCCGGGGATGTGGCAGGCCTCAGCTGTGCGCATCGAGGTCATGGCCGGCTCATGCGGGATTAGGTCGTAGGCAACGTTCCGGTCTAGGTAGGTTTGAAGCGTAGGGGCGATAGTCATGGGATGCCCTCCATCGGGACGGTGGCCAGCGCATGTGAGGTGCGCGTCGCCTCACGATGCGGGCGGTTTCGAGAATTGCAATCAGGATACGCTTGTTGTTCGCTGCCGGCAAATCGCGAACAGCTCAACAAGCATTTATCTATGCAGACTTGACCGGCCGGGCCCGGCGCAGCAGCCTTCGCCAGAGTAGGAATTGCGCAAGGCGGCTCTAAGCCTAGAGACGAGTATAGAATGCGGCAGGCCTAGTATGTTCGCATGGCTTCGAGACTGCCGATCGGATCGGAAGAGAAGCGGATGCTTCACTCTCCGCCTCAGACCGCCCGTCCAGGCGCGCCGACGGACAAGCAGCTCCGAAGCCATCTCCACGGGGTTGTGCAAGGCCAGGACGGAGGAATGACCCGAGCCGAACAAAGAAATGGGCTGAGGGCGCTTTACTGCTGGGCGAGCATGATTGTGGCGAACTGGGTCGCGCTTGACATCGGCCGGCCGAGTAGAGAAGCGAGAGAATCAATCTCCATCACTAAGATCAGCGGGTTTTGGTTCCGCCATGCGGAGGTTCGAATCCTCGTCCGGTCTCCGCTGCTTGGCTGCCCTGCCTATAGAGAGCTTTGATATTTCCGTAGGTTAGGCTTTTATGAGGGAATCTCAGGCGGGCGATCTTCAAATTCTGGCTTGCTGATCGCCCGCTTTACAGCGGCTGTCTCTGCTCGCCATATTCAAATTTCCGTATTTGGTGCGGCCGGAGACCGGGTTCGAGATGTGCCGAGAGCGGTTCGAAAGACCCTCCTTAGACAATAAAATAGTAGGGAAGCGGCTCAAGCCCACGCCGCGCTAAGTGACGCCTGACTTGCGGGTCCGGACTTGGGAGCCGATCTACACCTCACGGCCTTTACCGTGCCTTTGCCATTAACGTCTGCCGCGTTGAGAGGGCAAGTAAGGCGCGCCCGGCGCTGCTTTTGGCCTCACGGCAGCTTACCGTGCCTTCGCCATTAACGTCTGCCGCGTTGAAGCGCTCGTGCACAGCGGCACGGGAGCTTGCCAAGCAGCCGTTTTATGTCAGCCGCCGGGATGGCCTGCCACTGACCTTTGCCGGCCTCTGGGAACGCTTCACCAATCAGTGTAAAGGTCCTTCGGGCTGCCAATTGGGAAGGCTGTTTGCGTCTTGGGCTGCCAATCGCTTTTTTGCCACTTCTCTGGCTTGCTGCTCGCCAACTTCCGGAGAGCCTGCCAGGCTGGTGCGTCTGCATTGCGGCGATGCAATCATCTGTCAGGGCATCCAGCTCAGCGTCTGTGGTCCTTCGGGCTTTTCGGAAGACAATAAAATAGCAGGTAGCGGCTCAAGCCTAACATTCCTTCAGCCGGTGTTTCTGACGCCGCGCGGCTTTCAGCTGCCTTTTTCTTTTCTGCGCCAGGGTCTGCCCGCTGGCCGACTTTGGAAGCTTCGCTCCCATCGCCCTTGCGCCGTGTCGCGGCATCGCTCTTGGTCTTGCGCTCTGCCGAGGCCCTGGCGACCTCGTCGGCAAACGGATCGGGGTCGTGGCCGCCGTTCTCAACCCAGGTCCTGGCGGATGACGCGGCGGGATCAGGAAAGAACAGGCGCCGGCGGTTTTCCTTACCTTAGAGTTGCTCCTGACTGTACCCATAGCGGCTGAGGCCGACATACAGCTCTATCGGCCTCCTGGAGCATGATCAGCTAGTGGGTGGCCGCACGCGCCTCTTTGCCGCGAACCACGCTGTTCAAGGGACGCGGACTTTTTCGCGAGCTATCCAGTACCTCATAGACAGCGGGGGATTGCACGGTCCCCTGGCGCTCGGTCCTGATCATTTGCTTTTTCTCGAGCGACCTAAGAACAGTATGAACCGATCCGAGCGGGATGGACGACGCCTTGGCCAATTCGCTCTTTCTAACCTCGACGCGATGTTTCTTATCCATCATGGAACGAAGCGCCTTTAACACCGCTGTTTGCCGTTCGGTAACGTCAGTTCCGGCATTTGAGGACCGAGCTTTCGAAACTGCTCTGGGCCTCGCTGCTGTGGCTTGTCTTGGTTTGGCCGCGGACGCATGTGCGGGCCTGGCTTCAGAGGCCTTTTTGGGCTCAGCCTTAGAGGCTTGTTTTGACTCTGCCGCAAGCGGTTGTTGCTGCTTAGCCCTAAAGGCTTGTTTCGGCTTTGCCGCAGAGGCCTCTTTCCTGCCGGGCCGCTTGTCCTGATGCGCCTCCGAGGGGGTGTTTCTGGACCTTACATAGTCCCGTGCGTGCGCCGCAGCATGGAAGATGGCGATCACCTCCAGAAGATGCGGTTTGCTTGTATCGGCGCGCAGGACTGCGCAGGTCCCATCTTCAAAAACCGCTGTCCTGAATTCCTGTTTGCTACTCGTCATGACGCTATTACCTTTTCTTTGACTGAGGTCTGATCCATCAGCAAGCAGTTACAGCCTGCCCAGACCAAGAGACTGCGTTCACTGCAATGCGCATTCGTTTCATTGCCAATGATTCGTGGCACTGAGCCTATCGCCCTTCGCGGCCGCCTATTAAAGCACTCGGATGTATGGGCTCGCCTGAAACGAGAGGAACATGCAGATTAATCTGCCGACGTTACAGGTATCTAAACGGATGCAAGCGGACGCTTCCCGGGCATTTCCGCCAGGGCTAAGTGACAGACCGTCCTGGCTTTGTCAAATAAGCAGCAATCGCATGAGGCCCCTCGATTGATACATCGCGATAGCGCGCAAGCGAGATAGGGAAGCTTCGTATGCGACGCCAACGCGCCGTCGAAGGCGCGCCGCCGAAGAGATGACTTGCAAGCGGTTAGACGTCGGCCATAGTCATACGGATCCTACAGCACCGGCCAGCCGGTCGTGACATCACCTTTCGAGATTGGCATTCTTGGTCTCCGGCGTGGCGAGAATCGCGAAGATCGCCAGCACCGCATAGACCATCACCAGAACCCCGATATAGATATAGGCGCTTTGAATGCCGTAGGCGTCCAGAATCAGCCCGGCCAGAATCGGAATGAGGCCGCCGCCATAGACCTGCGCGATTTGATAGCCTGCGTTCGCCCCTGAGGCGCGATAGCGGGTCGGAAAATTCTCGGTGTAGAAGGTCGGGATCGCGCCATAGCCAAAACCGAATACGAAGCCGAAGCCGATGATCTCTGCGATCGCAGCGAGGAGAAAGCTTCCCGTGTTGATCAGGTAGAAATAGGGAATGGCGAAGACCAGGAAAACGGCGGCGGCGATCAGCAGAATTGTCCGGCGGTTGATGATGTCGGCGAACAGCGACCCAATGATCATGAACACCAGCATGAAGGCTGCGGCGATCAGCCCGATCGTCTCGGGCGCAGAACCAGTGAAGCCAACGGCCTTCATATAGCTCGTGCCGAACACAAAATAGAGGAAGAATGCCCCGCCGAACATTGCGTTCACGAGCGAGGTGCGCAGAATGGTCAGCGGCATCTCGCGCCAGACCGCTCTTGCGGGATGTTCGAGAATTGTGGCCTGCGCCTTGTGCTGCTCGAAGACAAAGCTGTCCTCGGTGCGCGTCCGGATGATGAGGCCGACGATCGCGACCAAGAAGCCAACGAAAAACAAGATGCGCCAGCCCCAGGCCGTAAAGTCCTCCGGCGTCATCAGCGACTTGACAAAAATGACGGAGCCGAACCCGAGGAGCAGCCCGATCGGGATCGCGAAGCCGACCCAAGCGCCCCAGAAGGCGCGGTACTTCGATCGCGCCGCCTGTTCAACCACCCATGTCGAGGCCGTACCGAACTCGGCGCCGAAACTGACGCCCTGGATCAGCCGGAACACGATCAACAAGATTGGCGCGATGACGCCGATGCTGTCATAGGCCGGCGTAAGCCCGATCAGCAGCGTGCTGATGCCCATCATCACCAGCGCATAAACCAATGCATCCTTGCGCCCCCGGCGGTCAGCGATATTGCCGAAGATGTAAGCGCCGACGGGGCGCACGATGATACCGATACCGTAGACGCCGATTGCTGCTGAAACGGCCGCAATACCGGGTAGCTTGAAGAAGATGTCGCCCCAAACGGTCGCCGCGATGACGCCGGTGACGAGGAAGTCGTATTGTTCGATCACCGAGCCGACGATGCCTGCCAGCGCGACTCCGGCGTCGGCAGCTTCTCATCCGGCATTTTTTACTGATTCGCGCGGTCTTGGCCCGCCTGTCACCGCCAGCACCAGGAATATTCCCCGGGCGGGTAGCTGCCATCCGCTTGAACTGCCTAGATTGGGTGGTGATGTCGGCTTGCAACACGGCGGCGGGGTCGAGCGAGGGCGCCGAGGCGCTTTCAGGTCTCGCGCGGGCTTTTTTCTATGCGGGTGCGCGTTCGCTGCTGGTTTCGCATTGGGAGGTAAATTCCGAAGCCGCCGTAGCGATCACCACGGGGGCCATGAAGACCGAACCGAAGATCGGCCGCGCGGAGGCACTGCGGCGTTCCATCTCGGCGCTTATCAGCCAAGGCGATGGCTGGGATCATCCGAGCGTCTGGGCACCTTTCGAGCTTGTCGGGAATGGGGAGCTATAAGCCCTAAGCCGCGAAGCGCCGCTTGTACCCTCGTTCACGCTGCCGCAGAGTGCGTGGCCCGCGTGACAATGTTGGCGGCGAAGGCGCAGGCGGTCCGAACGATCTGCTTGCATGCCATGCTCTAAGCATTTCAATCTTGGCTAAGATGTTCACGCGGGGCCGTAAGGCATGCCCAAGGCTTTACGCACGTTCTTTCCGCCACGGCCGAATCCGTGGACCTGAATGAGGCTCCTCAAACGCGAGGGCCTATATCGGGAACCGGCGCAAACTTGTGAACCATCACTGGTAATAGTAGAGAAAGTTCTGAAGAAGCCAAAGCTAAGCAGCCAAAAGCGGAATCGCAAAATGAAAAAAAATGAAAAATACCAGGCCAAAACAGCGGTGATCGAACACGGCTCCTCCACTGTTTAGGGTGTTTCTGCTCCCTAAAATGAGAAATTGCCGCCCGCATCAGGGGGATTGGGCGGCTGAGGTGGGGTGACGCCCGCACGAGGCGCACCACGGCAGTTATGTGCGTCAAGTTCTGCAAAATGGCGGAGCCATAGCTGCAGGAAATGTTTCTCTGTTCGGCTGGGCGGCGTTTCTTCGTTCTCTAATCGCGGCAACGAACGCAAGCCATTTTTCTCTTCTCTTCGTTGTTTTTCATTCTTTTGTTCGACCGCGCCGCAGGCATTCTTCCGCCCCGACCGCGGATCGTCCGTGCCGCCGTGCGCAGGCGCTGTCAAGGACAGGACGGCAGCGAAACACGGCTTCAATACGGCCTCAGGCGGACACTGCTCTCAGGCCTCCTTGGAAGAAAGTTCCGTCGCGCCACATCCGGTGGAGGATGACCGCCAGCTTACGGGCGACCGCCATCGTGGCTTTCTTATTTCCGATACGCTCAGCAAGGTCTCGCCCCCAAGACTGCAGTGCACTTGGTTTTGCGGACCGGCTCACTATCACTTTTGCTGCTTCGAACAAGCAAGAGCGGACCATGCAGTCGCCGCGCCGGGAGATGCGCCCTGGCCGATCCACCTCACCGGACTGATAGCGTGAGGGTGTCATGCCGAAATAGGCCGCAACCGATGAGGATCGCTTGAAACGTGCTGGATCTCCGACAGCGGACATATATGTCAGGGCGACGACCGTGCTGACGCCAGGCGCCGACATCAATTGGCGCGCGACAGCGTCTTCGCGTGCCCATTGCCGTACTTTTTTATCGTACGCCGCCAGCTGAGTCGCGGCGAGAACCTGAAGGATCGGTTCGACAGCCGGGGCAAGAACCTGCTGATCTTCAATGGCTTGACGCACCCGCAGGGCGAACTGACTCCGCAATCCCTTGGTCAAGGTCAATCCAAAGGTCTTTAGGATGCCGCGAACACAGTTCTTTAGCGCCGTTATTTGGGATACGAGCTGGGCTCTCGCCACCAAAAGCACCCTCACGGCATAGCAATCGAATTCCTTGACCGAGACCTCCCGATACCAACCTACGCGCATGATCCGAGCCAATCCCCACGCGTCGTTGGCGTCGGTTTTGTTGACTTTGAGCGATAACGCAGCTTTGGCATGCCGGGCATCGATACAGATGACAGGAAAGCCACCGCATTTTAGTTGATGGAAAAGCCAGACCGCGAGTTGGCCGCTCTCTAAGCCAATCCGTGCGGCGTTCGGAGCATGCGCCTTCAGGGCGGCGCCAATCGCCTCGCCGGTCGACGCGGTGCGGCCACGCCAAATGACGGTGTCGGCGTGATCGATCACGCAGATCGAGGTTTCCTTCAGGGATACATCAAGACCGACATAATCGCTGCTGATGGACATCGTCGCGCTCCAATGGCGTTAAAGGAAGCCGATACAATATCAGCCTCGCGATTACGCCATGTCCCGGCCTGGACTCTGCTGCGCAGAGGCGGTCAACGCCGCTGGCCGGAGGCTACCGCTTGCGGCGCGCGGCGGCGTTGACGGCCGCGAGCACGGTGCGAGCGCTCATGCCGCTTGCCTCAGCATCTGCCGCGGCTGGCGCTTCATCCCAGGCCACGACGCCCGCTTATCCTGTCTACCCCGGCGCAGCGTCTGGGTGACCATGTCAGCTTCCCCAGTATGGCAGCTGCGCCGGCCCGCGCAGCGTCCGTTTCGAGGATTGCTCAGCGTTCACTTGCGTCGCGGCCTGCACACTCGCGCGGTCACCCATGCGTGACCCGCTATCCGAAGGCTTCAGCCATTACAACACAAAGGAAGATATCAGCCCCTGCCCGTTATGCATGCGGAACACAATGCTTAGTGTTGCGGCCTTGTTGCACCTTGAAGCAACAAGGATTGAGGCGTCGGGCGTGGGCCGCGCACGGGAGACGGATTGTGCCTTGGCGCGGCACCGCACTTCAGGCGCCCAATCCCCCTGATGCGGGCGGCAATTTCTCATTATAGGGTCATTTTAGGGAGCAGAAACACCCTAAACAGTGGAGGAGCCGTGTTCGATCACCACTGTTTTGGCCTGGTATTTTTCATTTTTTTTTATTTCGCGATTCTGCTTTTGGCTGCTTAGCTTTGGCTTCTTCCTCAGAACTTTCTCTACTATTACCAGTGATGGTTCACAAGTTTGCGCCGGTTCCCGATATAGGCCCTCGCGTTTGAGGAGCCCTCATTCAGGTCCACGGATTCGGCCATGGCGGAAAGAACGTGCGAGTCGGGGAAGGCAGTCCGTCGCGGCGCGTGATGTAGAAGGGTTGTTTCAGCGGCTTCCCTTTACCCTCTGCCGGCACGGTCTTCCATTCGAACCACCCGGATGCCGGGATAAGGCAGCGTCGCTCCTTAAAAGCGGAACGGAAAGCCGATTTGGTCGCTACCGTCTCCACCCGCGCATTGATGCATTGGGCTCCGATTTTCTCATCCTTCGCCCAAAACGGGATCAGGCCCCACCGCATCGTTTTGTAAGCGAGTCCATCTTCTTCGCGCAGCACGACGCCCACATCCTGCGTCGGAGCCACATTCCATGACGGCCGCAAATTTGGAATCAGCGGATTCGTCAGCCGATAGAGCGCGTGCAATTCCGCCCAGGTGAAATTCTGTGTAAACCGTCCGCACATCGCAGCGCCCTCCTCTTGCAAACGCTAGCACAGACTAGCGCACCACCGGCAATTCGCCCCAGGCCGTCGTGTAATTGCCGCTCTTGAATCCCGAACGCATTCCCGCTTTTGGTTGTGCGCCGCCCAGATCGCCAAAATGCACCGTCCTCGATCCATAATTTTCGTTGAGACGATCAAGGGCCTGCATCAGCTTCGCTTGACGAATTGGATCACGCGCCTCGAACAGATCGCGTTTCACCCGCACGGCCGCGCTCAGCACCGTCAGCATCACACCACATTTCTGAAACGTCAGACCAGGCCTGTAGATCACGTCCAGAAGCCTTAGGGCAGGCGTAATTAGATCGGGCGTGTAATCCGTTGCAAAAGGCAAAGTCGCCGTCAACGTGCGGCTATAGCAAGGACGCGACGGGTTGAAGCGATCCGTCCGCGCGAACACCGTGATGCGCTCCGCCATCAGATGGCCGCGGCGCAGTTTTTCCGCTGCCCGGCCAACATAACGCGCGAGCGCTTGGCGGATCGGTTCTTTGTTGCTGAGCAGCTTGCCGAACGAGCGCGACACCGTGATCCCTTTTTGTGATGCCGGTAACAACTCGAGCGGCAAACACGAGACGCCATTCAACTCGCGCACGATCCGCTCGCCGACGACGGTCATCTTCATGCGCACCTGTTTTGCATCCGCGTTTTTCAGATCGAGCGCCGTCTTTATGCCCTGCCCTTCGAGCCAGGTCGACCATTGACGCCCCACACCCCAGATATCGCCAACTGCGATGCCGGCGAGGACTGCGTCGACGTTAGCAACGTCGAACAGATTGCAAACACCGGCGGCCGACGGATTTTTCTTCGCGACGCGGTTCGCGATCTTCGCAAGCGTCTTGGTACAGCCGATGCCGATCGACACCGGAATCCCGGTTTCCATTTTGACTGCGCGCCGAATGGCACGCGCATAATCTGCGAGGCCCCTGCTCTCGAAGCCAGCCAGGTTCAGGAACGCCTCGTCGATCGAATAAATCTCAAGCTCCGGCGTGAAACGCGACAACACGGTCATCGCGCGCCGCGACATGTCGCCATAGAGCGTGTAATTCGAACTGAAGACCGCCACGCGATGCGCCTCAAGCTCCTTGCGCTTCAGATGATAGGGATCGCCCATTTGGAAATTGAGCGCCTTCGCTTCGTTCGTCAGGGCAATCAGACAACCATCATTATTGGAGAGAACGACAACCGGTTTTTGATCAAGCGACGGCTTGAACACGCGCTCGCAAGAGCAATAAAAGCTGTTGCAATCGACGAGCGCGAACACAGCCATGTCACGCCTCAAACTGGCGGACGCTGCCAATCACCACGCCCCAAATCACAAGCTCTCGGCCTTCGCAGATCTTGATCGGCTGATACGCCGGGTTCTCGGAGCGAAGCTCGACAACGCCGCCACGCGACCAAAGCCGCTTCACCGTCATCTCGCCATCGACAACCGCGACCACGATATGTTTGTGCCGCGCCGTCGTCCTGAAGGATGCCGCGATGCAAAACAACGAACATAATGAAGCGCCCGATATCATCCCGGAAATGCTGCTCGGCATGCGCGACGCGGAAATCCCGCCCCAATTCATTTATGCCTACAAGAAAACCGGCGTGATCGTCCTCTCGGACGAATGGCAGCAGAAGCTGCCGCTCGGCGCGCTTGAGAAATGGAATAAAGCCATCGAGGAGTATTTTGCGCTCGAGGTTCAGGCCGAAGCGCGATTGAGCTAAAAATCAGCTATCGTGCTGCTCCGATAGCCAGAACGACGAACTTGTCGCGAGACCTTGCCTCACCAACTAAAGCTGCGCCGGCGGTGCGTGCAGACCGCCTGTCAAGAAGGTGCGTGCTTCGTAAAAATACCCGCGATCACGTTGCTGCAGCGGCTCAGCCAATGTGGACTGAAGATCGAGAAGGAAGGCGTGCATGTCTCCTACGCTGCCATCAGCCCATAAGCGCAAAGAACCAGAGCTGACACCCGCGGAGCAGTACAAACGCTTCAAGAAAGCGGCGAAAGAAGCCGGCGTGACGCCAGACGAAAAGCAGTTCGAAGAGGTCTTTAAGAAGGTCGCCACCCAGAAGCCGAAGGACGGCAAGGAAAAGCGTTAGAAAGCGCCTTTTGCGAGATCACGGGCGAGTACGCCTAAGGCAATGCAAATCCCAAACGCGTACGCCAACCACAATTTGTCAGGCGGAAGAAACGGGCCAAGCGCCAGCGTGCCCGCTAAGCCAAACAGTATGTACGACAACCACGAAAAAATATGCCGGATTATGGCCAATTTCGTAACCCCCGAAGCTAAGCTTTTGCGGGATTAAAGCCTTGGCGCGCTTCCAGCGCTTTGGCAAGCGCCAAATGCTGAGCCAGCTAGATCGCCTAATAAATTCAATCCCGTTTTGCTCGCGTGCCTGCTTTATTGAGGTACGCACCAGGTTCAGCGGTTTGCGCCGGCCGGTCTCGAAATCCCTGACCGTCTTCAATGAAATGCCTGCCTTGCTCGATGACAAATGCCGCCATATTGCTTTGTTACCATGAATGGCGGCTTAGACAGAGCGCGGTGAGAGTAAGCACGCGTTGAACGGAGCAAGCCATGTCGGACACCCATGTTAGGCAGATCATTCGCGAGGCAAGAAGCCTTATCGTCAATCCCGATCACTGGATTCAATCCACTTTAGCGATGACTGGCACCGGCAAGCTTTGCGAACCCTACGACCCAAAAGCCGTCCGGTTCTGTGCGCTCGGCGCACTCCACAAGGCAGCTTATGCGATGTCGAACGACCGCGGGCTCGCTCAAACCTTCGCGCGCTCGGCCGCCGACGCGCTTGTTCGGTGGCGCAGACAACAATTGCCTCGAGCTCGTTTATATTAACAGCGTCGAAGGGCACGAAGCCGTGCTCGCGCTTTTTAAAGGGGCGCTTGAAGGGCGCGTCCGCGCCCCCCGCCCGAAACACATTGTCGTCTTGCACCATCCTCTGGTAGATACGCTGATCATTGAAGACTATGATGCGATGGCGAGGGACTTAAAGGATATCGTTACGCGTCTTGGGCATAGGGTCGTTGGGATCGCAAAGACGGCGCAACAGGGCGTGGCTCTCGCAAAAGATTTAAAGCCGGGGCTCATCGTCTCCGGCGTCAATCTAGGCCAAGCCCTTTCCGGCATTGATGCGATAAAAGAAATCCGGCGAGAGCTGGAAGTGCCGGTCGTCTTTGTCACGGCTATGTACGAGAAGGCTTTGGCGTCGGGCGAGGCCGATCCCGCCTGCGTTGTAGAAAAACCTTACACATTTAAAGCTATCGAAGCTGCCGTTCGCAGCGCGATCGCGCAGCGGCGCGCCTGAAGCGGCATGGTTGGCATGATGGCCGGTTTGTATCCGAGGCTCGGCAAAAAGAACCCCGCGACTAAGGAAGACGCGGGGCTCCAAAACATCAGCTTTGCCACAACCTGCGTAGGTTAAAGCGGCATGCCAAGTTTTCGCTTAGTCGGCGCGCAGATTATCGGCGGAAGACTTGCCAGTCCGGCTGTCTGCGACGATGTCGAAAGAGACTTTCTGCCCCTCGCGAAGATCGTACAAGCCCGCGCGTTCGACCGCGCTGATATGAACGAAGACATCTTTGCTGCCGGTATCCGGCTGAATGAAGCCGAAACCTTTTTGGGCGTTAAACCATTTTACTGTTCCCGTGTTCATGGGATTTTCCTTTAGGTGCGTGTGTATCCATGCCGTGCGATCGCACGACCGGTTTGTTCGAGATTTTTTGGAGAGAGGTCGTCAGTCAGGCGCGCTATTGCGGCGAGGCCAAGTCGTTCAGCCGAAACTCGATATAACGTATGTGGCCGTCACACCCGTGTTCCACAAGAGCAGCTTAGCTTGAACACAAGCGAGTACTCTTTGTTTGCCAAGACAAAAAACCATGCCCCACGAATACGAGCCTTAGGACGTGGAGGTTGTCACGAGCTTTGAAGTCGCCGCCTGCGCCGCTCTAAGCTCAACCAGCTTCATTTTGACATAACCCATTGAATTTGAAAAAATTGCTACTTCTCTTGGTGATTCGCAATCAGAAAGTAGCAAAATGCGTTATATCAATAACTTATAGCCAATTTTGCAGTGGACACACGCCCATCATCCGGCAAACCACCGCGCTGCCATCCCAAAGACAAAAACCGCCGAGCTCGCAGCCAGCGCATTCATCATCGACAGTCCAACCGTCTTCCACCATTCGAGCTCCGATCCGGTCTCGCGCGCCCGCGGCCAGAGCGTCACATATTTCGGCAAGCTCGATATCGATATCCCTGCGACGCACAGCGGCACGCTCACCCACCACATCAGTCCCAAGGCACCGCTCAGCGCCGTAACCAACAGCAACCAGAACTCGGCATTGCCCAGAGCCCGCCAGAAACCGAAGGGTTTGCCGTCATCGGCCATCATTCATCCTAAAGCCCAAGCCAGCGCAGCAGACGATGACGCGGGTGCGCCGCTGGCGCCTGCGGATCAGTCGCGCCGATGACCCGCGCGATATCCTCGCGCCGCTCGACGCGCGCAAATTCTTCGCCGTTCATGTAGACGATCCAGGCTTTCGGGTCGGGTTTCTGTTCGCTCATCGAAATTTGGCCGCGCCAAAGATCGCGCGGTGGCAAGATGTCAACGTGAACAGGCTTCCCGTTGCGGTATCCCCAGCCGTAAAAAAAGCCGAACTCGTCAGGTTCATCGCTGAGTTTCAGGTTTCGATCGTTTCGTAACACGTCGGCGCTCCCTCACCTTCGCTGGTTGCTTCGTTACTCACACCTGTCCATCGCAACCGCTTCAGCTTAAACGAGTCGCCACGCACTGGCTTGCGCAGATCGATGCGCTTTTGCAGCAGGCGCAAATCGCGCCGTCCGCTTTCGAGAGCCTTCGAGCGGTCGCAGCTCGATCCGACCGGCAATGCACAATTGGCCGATATTTACCCAAGCGCACGGCGGCATATCGAGAGATCACTTGCCAGCGACGCTGAATGAATAAACTCCAAGGAGCTAAGGTTTGGGAATTCGCCGAAATAGCCTATACAATTCAATGTGCGCTTTTCCAAAGTTTGGGAATGCTAAGTCTTTGATTTCTAACATTCCTCGCGTTTCATACAGTTAGGCGATGCCGTTTGGACCGGCAACGCTCGTGACATAAGAACTGGAGCGGGCCTGGGCCCCATTTTGCCGTTTCCCTTTTGGGGTGTAGCCAAGTGGTAAGGCAGCGGGTCAAGGCCTTCAGTGAACTTGGCCACATCGCGATAGGTTTGGACGGCGCCGCGCACTTTGTGACAATGGCGCGCGCCCATAGCGGTTGCGAAGTTCCCGTGTGCCTTGCCAAAAATCGTCCGCACGCTCGTTGTAATGTTCCAAAGTGAGGTTGGCTATTTTTTCAAGATCTTGCGGGTTCAGTTTCATTGGGGTCTTACTGGAACTGCTCGCTACCCTGAAACCAGGTGGTGTGCTGTTCAGCTCAAACCCGCCACGCAGTCCGGTCTCCGCTGCTTGGCTGCCCTGCCTATAGAGAGCTTTGATATTTCCGTCGGTTAGGCTTTTATGAGGGAATCTCAGGCGGGCGATCTTCAAATTCTGGCTTGCTGGTCGCCCGCTTTACAGCGGCTGTCTCTGCTTGCCATATTCAAATTTCCGTTTCGGTGGTGCCGGAGACCGGTTCGAGATGCGATACACGCCGGCTTTAGCCTTGGCCCGAGCCGCCCGCATCCCGCGGCACGCGATGCTCCGGGTTCGTCCCGGATTGTAGGCGGAGGGCCAAAGCAGAATTGGAAGGCTGCCAGAAGGGAGGAAAAACTGGCAGCCTTCCTGCCTACTAGAAGATGCAATCTTTGGGCCAAGCAGCTATAACGGGAGATCATCGCGGGGCGCTTGCGCCATAACACCCTATTCCGCGGCGGTCATGAAGCGTTCAACCTTCGCCGCAAAGTGACCGCACCAATCCTTCATGCCGACAACCGGCCACAGCGCAGGTGCGTTGGCTTCCGGTTGCGCTATCGGCGGATTATAGCGGCAGAGGCCAGAACCGTTCTTCTTTTGCTTCGCAGCCGCTTTGCTTTGAATGTCCATGAATTGGCAACTGCCGCAGGCACATGTGGTCATTGGGAACTCCTCCATGCTCCAATATACTGCTCAGACGGCTTTTTTCTAACTTTGCCGCCTATCAAGGTTAGAATTGTTTCAAAAATGCTCGCGAAGGTCTGATGCGTCGGAGGGGTGGCCTGTCCGCATTCTGCGTCTTCAGCGAATTGCGGCGCTTGGACCATTGATCGGAAACTGCAGAAAGCTGCGCTTGAGCGATCTGTGGTTGCTTCTCAGCAAGGGAGAGCACCTTTGACGAAGAGGCCCACAATGCGGTTGATGATTCTGAATGGCCCAAATCTCAACCTGCTTGGGGTGCGTGAACCGCACATCTACGGATCTACGAGTCTCAGCGCCATTCAGGCGAGCTGCGAGGAGTTCGCCAAGTTCTCTGACGCGGAGCTGGTATTTCATCAGTCAAATCATGAAGGGGTGCTGGTCGATCTTATTCAGTCCGCCCGCGGGAATGCCGACGCGATCATCATCAATCCTGCGGGCTATTCCTTCACCTCCATTGCTATCTTCGACGCACTAAGGGCTTTCGATGGGCCAATCTTCGAAGTGCACATCTCCAACATTCACGCGCGTGACAAGCTTCACCGGCATTCGAAGCTCTCGCCCATCGTAAAAGCCGTCATCGCCGGCCTTGGGCCGTACGGTTATATCCTGGCAATGCAGGCTGCGATGCACGCTTTAGGGAAACTGCCCGAAACCTTGCCGCCCCCTCTACGTTTGGGTCCGCGATAATAATAGCGGAAGCACAAAGCGAAAGCAGATCCCGCTAAGCCATCACCAGCGCCTCAACGCAATCCGGCTCGTTGTATCGCGGCGAGTTCATCTTCGGCGACACGGGTATGACCTGCACCGCCTCATCAATGCCGGCATCGACGGCCGGATCTTCGCCCGAAAGCCATGGCTCGAAACCATCCTTCGCCATCATCAGAGGCATGCGGTTATGAAGATCGCGGATGCCATCGCAAGGCTCTGTTGTGAGGATGGTGCATGTGAGCAGGTTGTCCGGACCCCAGCGTTCCCAGAGGCCCGCAAAGGTCAATGGCAGGCCGTCTTTCCGGCTGACATAGAACGGCTGCTTGGCGGGCTTCTTAGCGCCGGGCACTTCGATCTCGCGCCATTCATAGAACCCGCTCGCTGGGATCAAACAGCGGCGCGACTTCCGGGCTGAACGGAAGACCGGTTTGGTGGCCGCAGTCTCGACGCGTGCATTGATCGCTTGGTTTCCGATCTTGAGGTCTTTCGCCCACATCGGCACAAGGCCCCAGCGCATCGTCTTGTAAATCCTACCGCCCTCTTCAGGCACGATCACGCCCACGTCCTGCGTTGGTGCGATGTTCCACGAGGGTCTGATGTTGGGCGCCAGAGGGTTCGTGAGATTGTAGAGATCGTAAAGCTCTCGCCAGGTGAAGAGCTGAGTAAACCGGCCGCACATGCCTTGCCCCGCTATCGATCGGGCAGCAGGATATAGCGCGCGTGCCTGGAAATGCAAAAATGCCGTCCGGCGGGGAAGCCGAACGGCGTGACGCCCCACGGCGCATAGGGGCTAAAACTCGTGCCAGTAGCCATGCTCCCAGTAGCCGCGTCCTTCGTGCTCGCGCCAGCGATACCTCTCACGGTCGCGCTCAGTCCACCTCCAACTGTCAGGGTGTATTTCAAGCCCCCACGCAGGGCGGTACTCATACCTAGTCGGAACGTGCCAGCAATCGCCATCGCGGTTGCAAACGATCTCCGCAGAGGCGGCTGTGGCGCCAAGAGCCAGAGCGCAGGTTCCTGCAAAGATGCCAGCGGTCAGACGTTTCATAAAACGCTTCTCCCTTTTTCTGCTAATTTTTCCTAAAACACTTCGCAGCGACCTTCGTTTCAACGTGGTCCGCCGGAGTAGCAGGCTTGCCAACATGTACTTTGCATGCCTGCAAATTTTGCAGTTTTCCGCGAGCGGCTTCGCGAGGCCTGCCGCATTCGCAACATGACGGAAATCAAACTTTGCCGGGATGTCGGCCTCGGCAGCGTCCCCTCTAGAAACAAAAGGTGCAAATTGCGCCGTTATTAGCACAAATGCTCCGCGTTACGGTCGCGTGCGATAGTCGATGGGTTCGCTTTCCCCAATTCCGCCGCGGGTCTCTGATTAAATATGCAAATCATGCCGCGCATTCTTATTGTGGACGATGATCCGGTGACCTCACTGCTTCTGTCCGACTTGCTCGTAGAGCTCGGACACGAAACCCTAGGGCCGGTGCACTCCGTTTCAGCTGCGTTGGCGTTGCTTGACAACTATCAGCCCGATGCGGCGATCATCGATGTACGGCTGGGGGCCGAGGATAGCTATCCGGTGGCGGATAGGCTCGCTCGCGAAAATGTGCCCTTCATCTTTGCGACGGGATTTGGAGGAGAGGCCATATCCGAGCGCTTTAAAGACGCAGGCGTGCTGACGAAGCCATTTGGCTTCGAAGCCGTGCAGACTGCCGTCGCTGGCTTGGTGAGGCCGTCCAGCTGAGCTGCTCCGGCAGGCGATTTCGCAACCCCATCCCATGAAGCTCCTAATGCTGCCTTTCGAACAGCCGCCACCGCTCTCGATTGACTTCGCGCCAGAGGGCAGATTTGACCTTGATCCAGCTGTGACACGGGCCAGAGCGATAAGCGGAGCTTCGCCTCTTTGACACAATGCCTTCAAGGCCAAGGCTGACGGCGCCCTCCAATAATGCACTGGCATCGTCAAAGCTCTCGGAGTGGCGGAGATGAAGGCCATCCGTCCACTTAGCAGTTCCGCGAGTTTCGCCTTGCGCTACAGGGTGGGGCACGACTGCCGAGCTGATATCGGGTAGCTCCCCGGCCCTTGCGGCGTCCCCGCCAGTTCCAATCAATGCAGCTCCGGCAGCGTCGACCTGAATGAATCTTCTGCGATGTAGATTATCGGATGCGGGCAATTTCTACATGGTCTTTCGCCGTCACCCGCGCGGTTGTACTCAGGGAACCGCGAATAAATTGATAGGTTGCATTCCCACCCAATCCATCAGCAAGCGGGTCAATGGCCATTGCGGACTGAGCAGGTCCAACCGGGCTAACTTGACCACAAAAAGTGAGAAACGCCGGCATGGATCGAGAGCCGACCCAGATGCAATCCATGCCACAGTTTTGGTGTAGTGCTTGATGCGGGAACTAATCCCTCTTGCTTTCCTTAATGGCAATATCCGGCGCAGCCAGCGGTGGCGAGTTCCGAACTCAGACGATAAAGCGGAGCACACTATGGGTGGTAGAAAGATCGGCTCTCCCGACGCAGGTGAGAGACAGCAACCGGTAGAAACGGCCCAGTTGGAGTGAGCCGCCGCTTTTTCCTGCGGGGGGGCGCCACGGCAACCATCGCTCTGCCTCTGATTGGCGAAGCGGTCAGCGTGCGAGATGCAAATGCCGCTCAAATCGTCGCAAATCCCCGCGACCCCGTTTCCATATCGCTTCGGGTCAACGGACAGGATCATTCGCTCAATCTCGACGCCAGGACCACCCTGCTCGACGCGCTGCGCGAACATCTTGCTCTCACCGGCAGCAAAAAGGGCTGCGATCAGGGTCAATGCGGCGCTTGCACCGTGCATGTGAACGGAGAACGTGTACTTTCTTGCCTGACATTAGCGGTCGCTTTGCCAGGGCGGGAGGTAACGACGATCGAGGGGCTGGCGCAGGATGGGAAGCTGCATCCCATGCAGCAGGCCTTCATCGACAATGACGGCTTTCAGTGCGGTTATTGCACGCCGGGACAGATCATGTCGGCGATCGCCTGCGTGAAGGAGGGTCACGCCTCCAATCCCGATCAGATCCGCGAATATATGAGCGGCAATCTCTGCCGATGCGCAGCCTACCCCAACATTGTGGCGGCGATCGAACAGGCTCGCCAGCATATGGAGGCCTAAGGAATGCGCCCCTTCCTCTATAAAGCCGCCAGCAATGCGCAAGACGCAGTAGCCCAAGCTGCAGCCGACCCGGATGCACATGTTCGATCGCCCGTGCAGTTTTTGGCCGGCGGGACAACGCTTATCGACCTTATGAAGCTCGATGTGATGCGGCCGGAAACCCTTGTAGACATCAAGCGCATCAATGAGCCGGCGCTGCGCCGAATCGAAGCAAACCGCGACGGCCTTCGCATTGGAGCGCTGGTTTCGATGGCGCAGGCTGCCAAGCACGATGCTATAAAGCGCGAATATCCGGTGCTTTCGCAATCTCTCTGGCAGGCGGCAAGTCAGCAGCTTCGCAATATGGCGACGCTTGGCGGCAATGTGCTCCAGCGCACACGCTGCACCTATTTCCGCGACATATCCTACGCCCAATGCAATAAGCGCATTCCCGGCTCGGGCTGCGCGGCGCTCGAGGGCTATAACCGCCAGCACGCTGTGCTGGGCAGTTCCAATGCCTGCATCGCCACCTACCCCAGCGATTGGGCGCAGGCTCTGATTGCTTTGGACGCGAAGGTCGAAATTCTTGGCGAGCGCGGGCTCCGCACCATCGCGTTCGCGGACCTCCATCGCGATTATGGGAGCACGCCGCATATCGAAACGACCTTGCAGCCCGGAGAGCTCATCCTAGCCTTAGTAGTACCGTCCGGTCCGCATACGCGGCGCTCCCTCTATCTAAAAATCCGAGACCGCGAATCTCATGAGTTCGCTCTTACCGCCGCCGCCGTGGCGTTGAATCTCAACGGGGATAGTGTAGGCGACGTTCGCATCGCTTTGGGCGGGGTGGCAACCAAACCTTGGCGTGCTTCCGAAGCGGAAGCAGTCCTTCGAGGCCAGCCGCTGACGGAAGAGAACGCCGCTCGAGCCGCGGAGGCCGCCTTTGCGAATGCGGTTCCGCGTAAGCATAACGCATTCAAGATCAAGCTCGGGCGGGAAACGGTCGTGCGCGCGCTGATGCAGACAAAAGCGATGGAGGTCTAAATGTCTGAGGCGGCTCCAGACCCCAAGGAGAATATGGGCCGGCCTGCGCCGCGCATCGACGGACAGCTCAAGGTCACCGGTCAGGCCAAATATGGCTCAGACTTCCAGGTAGCGCGGCCGGCCTATGCCTACCTCGTTACCAGTTCGATCGCGCGCGGCACCATCACCGGCTTCGACGACAGCGACGCGAAAAAGGTGCCGGGCGTCCTACTCATCATGACGCATGAGAATACGAAAGTGCCGGGCGAGTTCAAGTTCTTTGGCAGTGGCGGGGAGTCATGCACCGCGAAAAAGCCACTGGATAGCAACTGGATCAATCATGATGGCGACTATGTCGCCGTAGTCGTCGCAGAAACTTATGAGAATGCTCGGGAAGCAGCCCATCGCTTCAAGGTGCATTATGCGCCGCAGCAGCCGACCGCGACTATGGATCAACCCAATACCGAGGTGCACGAAGCCGTCAAGGTGAGCCCAAGGCATAAGGAGGACCCGAAAGCAGGGAATGCCGAGCAGGCGCTGGAGCAGTCCGAGGTGACGCTTGATGCCGAATATTACACCCCCACTCAGCATCACAACCCGATTGAACTGTTCTCGACGACCTGCATTTGGAACGGCGACGAACTCACGGTCTATGAGCCGAGCCAGTTCGTGGTTGGCATGAAGCACGGCCTTGCCCGGCAGCTCAAGATCAAGCCGAGCCAAGTAAGATACATCTCACCTTTCGTCGGCGGCGCCTTCGGTTCCAAGGGGAACCTAACCCCCCGCACTGTGCTGATCGCCATGGCCGCGCGTCAGCTCAACCGGCCGGTCAAACTCGTTGCCACCCGCGATCAGGGCTTCACCATTGCCACCTACAGGGCCGAGACGCGGCACCACCTAAAATTGGGGGCAGACCGGGATGGCAGGCTGAAAGCCTATTGGCACGAAGCCTGGGAGATGACCTCGCGCACCGACGATTATGTTGTCGGCGGCGTGGACTCCACGAGCGCCATGTATCAGACGCCCAATGTCTGGACCAAAGTTTGGCTCGTAAAGGGCGACCGCAACACTCCCGGCTTCATGCGCTCACCGCCAGAAGTGCCCTATATGTACGCGCTTGAGGCGGCGATGGACGAGATAGCGGTCAAGCTCAATATGGACCCCGTGGAATTCCGGCGTATCAACGATACGATGGTGAACCCCACTACGGGTGCACCTTACACCTCCCGTTCGCTGATGAAGTGTTACGACGAGGCCGCGAGGGCGTTTGGCTGGAGTAACCGCAATCCTCAACCGGGCTCCATGCGCGAAGGCGAGTGGCTGATCGGCTGGGGATGTGCCACGGCGACCTATCCGACGCAGATGAACCCTTGCGCCGCTAGGGTGCGCCTTGACCGCCAGGGTAATCTGCGGGTGCAAGTTGGGGCCCACGATGTCGGCACAGGTGCCTATACGGTCATTGGACAGATGGCCGCTATGATGCTTAACCAGCCGCTTGAGCGCGTTCGAGTTGAACTTGGGGACAGCGAGTTGCCCCCTGGGCCAGTCGCGGGCGGTTCGATAACCACGGCCAGCGCGTGCTCCGCGGTCAAAGGTGCCTGCGGGCTTATTCAAGTCAAGCTGTTCCAGCGCACTGGTGAAGACGCCATGAGCGGCGTGACCCCAAAAGACCTTGCGAACGCTTTCGACAGATTCGGCTCGAACGTCATCGAGGAATTCCACGAGTGGGTACCGGTCGATGCCAAGCCCGGTTCAGCGGAAGGCCTGTATGATGGCAAGGTCGGGATCACTGGTGGTCCCCTGAAGGACAAGACCATGTTCGCCTTCGGCGCTCAATTCGTGGAAGTGCGAGTGAATATGCGCACACGCGAGATTCGCGTGCCGCGTGTCGCCGGAGCGTTCGCCGCCGGGCGCATTATGAATCCGCGCACGGCTCGCAGCCAGCTCATGGGTGGCATGATCTGGGGTGTGTCCGCGGCCCTGCACGAGGAAACCGAGATCGACAAACGCAATGCGCGCTATGTCAATGACAACCTCGCCGACTATCTGGTGCCGGTGAATGCCGACATCAAAGAGCTGGAGGTGATCCTCGTTCCGGAGGTCGATGAGAAGGTCAACCCGGCCGGTGTGAAGGGCTTGGGCGAACTTGGCAATGTTGGCATGAATGCTGCCGTCGCCAACGCCGTCTATCATGAAACAGGTAACCGCATCCGCGCGCTTCCCATCCGCATCGACGATTTTTTCTCTTGAACGGGACTTCCGCCAGCAACGGCGAAGGGGACTATTGCTTCCGGCAACTTGAGGACCGCTTTCGATCAAGCCTACCTTCCAACCGAAAACGAAAGAGTCTGCTTGGCGTCACCTGCAGGCATGCGACGGCTTATCCAATTGTTTCCGCTGTCGGATCTGGAAGCCGACCTGGCGCGCGGGATGTCGCGATAAAACCGGCAGGACCGCTATTGATGCTGTGGACGGCCTTCCACCCAAACTGAGGTACTCTATCGGCGGAAGCCGAGAGGGAGGGCACCATGGCGCTGGTCGCAACCGTAGGATTGGATATCGCAAAGACTGTCTTTCAGGTTCACGGAGTTGATGCCACCGGGCAAACCGTCATCCGGCGGCGCCTTTCATGGGGGCGGGTCTTGGCTTTTTTTGAGAGGCTCGCGCCGTGTCTTGTTGGGATCGAAGCCTGCAGCACTTCGCACTATTGGGCACGGGAACTCATCGCACGCGGGCACCAGGTGCGGTTGCTGCCCGCGCAATATGTGCGGCCCTATGTGAAGCGCGGGAAGAACGATGCGGCTGACGCCGAGGCAATCTGCGAGGCCGTTACGCGTCCCACGATGCGCTTTGTACCCGTTAAGACGCCAGAACAGCAAAGCGTGATGATGCTGCACCGGGTTCGTTTGATGCTTAACCGGCAGTGCACCCAGCTTTCCAATTCCATTCGCTCTCATCTTTCTGAGTTCGGTATTATTGCCCCGCTCGGCCGGCGCGGCGTCGATCAGCTTCTTGCTGTCATCGCAGATGAGAGAGACATGCGTATGCCGGCGGAGGCGCGGGTCTTCCTTCGACTGCTGGCAGCGCAGCTCGTGGTGGTGAAGGAGCAACTTCTCGAGACCGACAGGCGTGTCCGCGCAAGTGCACGTGAGACCGAACTGGGGCGCCGCCTGATGGAGGTTCCAGGCGTTGGTCCGCTCTTGGCAAGTGCGTTCATAGCCACCATCGCCGATCCCTTAGCCTTCAAGACGGGACGCGATCTCGCCGCCTGGATCGGCCTGGTACCGAAGCAAAATTCAAGCGGCGGAAAAGAGCGGCTTGGCAGCATCACAAAAGCCGGAAACCGCTATCTCAGGCAGATGCTTGTGGTTGGAGCGATGGCGGTGATCCCCTATGCCGAGCGGCATGGCACGCGCCGGCTGGCTCGTTCAGCTGATGCAGCGCCGGTGGACGAAGGTCGCTGCGGTTGCGCTGGCAAATAAGACGGCGCGCATCATCTGGGCCTTGATGACAAGCGGTGAACGCTATCGCGAGCCCGCAATGACGGGAGCGACGGCTCTATAGAAATAGGCGCGAAAGTGAAGCGTCTTCGAGGTTGGTGAAGGCGGACGGGAGTGAATGCACAAAGCCGGTCGAAACCGCCGGCTCAGGAAAACCCACTTAGGGTCGGAGCACTTCGAGTGCGGGCTTTCGATCGGGACCTGAGACGCGCGAAAGGCATTATGGCCAGCGGCACATGCAAAGGTCGCACAGAAGGCCGGACACATGACCGCACCGGCCAGCACGTGCAGAAGCTTCAAAAAATCCTTGCCAACACCGGGCCGTTCTCTAATCGCACCTGCGTTGTCAACCCTGCGTTCACCTGCGTTGACTGCGGGTCCTGCTTGCCCTGGGGACATGGTTCTCTTCGCGGTCAGCAAAAAAGGCTGCCGCATAATCTGGTTCGAGAGCGCAAATGCTTCAATGTCCACAGCGAGTTTGGTCAATGCGGATGCGTTGACGCCTCAACGGCCTCTCGCGAAGTCATTTGCCCCCTCGCCGGAGGCAAGGCTACCACCGGGTGGAAAGACCGGCGGATGATTGGAGAGGGAAGCGCAGTTAGGCGGTGGCTGGCAGACCCCAATCGAATGGCTGGCCGCTGATCCAGATGCGATGCAGGATGACAGCCAGCTTGCGGGCAAGAGTGACGCGGGCTTTGCTATTGCCCGATCGCTTGGCGATATTTTGAGCCCAGCTCTTGAGCGCGAATGGCCGCTTGACGCGCGACAGGATAACATTCGCAGCTTGATAGAGGCACACACTTGGGAACTCGATATCTGGCCCAGTGCGTAAATTCATGACGCTAGGGCGAATCCTGAGCAACGCTCATACTCCGCCGAGCAGCAATCCGACCGGCCAAGCCCCACAACTAGCAGCTTATTTCAAATCTTGACGCAGTACGCACAAATGCTGCGCCTTTTCTTCATGAAACCCTGACTAAGCCGTCTTCCTCGCCTTCCGTTACCGCGTGCAGGCTTCCATCTTTGAGCTGTTTTCGACGAGATAGCAGTGAATGCGATCGGAGCGGATTTGCCCGGAAATCCTGATATTCTACGAATCCACATCGACCGTGGCCTTGCCTTCGATAAAGTCGCCGCGTTCGATCCCGCAGCTGCTCCCTTTGGAACGGACGACGAAGCCGCAGGAAGGCCCCTAACCGCCATAACGGTTGCGGAGGCTCTTCGAACCGAGTCCTCGCCTGTACAGACGGCTTTTTTTACCGGGAAAGTCCTGCCGGGCGATGGGGTGTGTTTTTGATTTTCGCGGGAGTTTTCCTGATCTGCGCTTTGATTGCGATACTTGCAGGGTTCTAACCGCAGCGGGAAACGCGGGCTGATCACTCTTCCCGGATGTTCGCCGCGTGGGATTTACCTGCGCGTTGATCAACCTCGACATCGAAAGAAATTTTCTGGCCTTCGGCGAGATTCCGCATGCCAGCGCGTTCTAAAGCACTCGCGTGCACGAACACATCCTTCCCGCCATCGTCGGGCTGGATGAAGCCGTAGCCCTTCGCTGAATTGTAGAATTTGACGGTTCCGGTGGGCATGCCGTGCGTCCTTGCGACGTGGGTCCTGCGCACAAAACATACCATACCCCAGTGGGAGAGCGAAGTTTTTAGAGAGGCCGGTCCCTCAGGAGGTCCAACTTTTTACGGTAGCCCGGCCATATGGTGCCATCGGCATTTCGAAGACCCCCGCCGACGGCCCCGGAAGGGGGTCGGGAAAGAGGCCTCCCCCGCACCAGCGATGCGCGCAGGCTTTTCCAAAGGCTTGCGGGACTGTGCAACGAGCTCGGGCTGCTCGCGGAGGAATACGATCCGCGCGCGAAGCGGCTGACTGGCAACTTCCCTCAAGCCTTCTCCCACATTACTCTCGTCAACACCGCTCACAATCTTGTTCTTGCCGGGAAACCATTGCACGATCACAGTCCTGGCATGCGAACGAGCGCAGGCCCGCCCTCCGCGGCGGTCTCATCTAGCATCGCCTCGTCATGAAACCCAGCGATGATATTCGCGTCCCGACAAATGCAGATGCCGGGCCAAGACGATTGGCGTGCGGTCAACGCCCTTTGTGATGCAGCATTGGCGCGGCGGCGCCCATGCGCGATACGCCTTTCTCCTCGGGGGTGCGTCACGGGGCCTTCTGCGTTGGCTGCTGTTGGGCGCTCACGCTCCTCATGTTCACGATCGGATCAGGTAGCCTCGGCGGGATGCTGATCCTGGGAACCTTTATGGCAATCCAGCCGGCGCAATGAAATCAGCTAAAACGCCCAGGCCCCATATCGCCGTTATAGACCTCCTTATCGTAATCGTTTTCGACCTGCATCACTTTGTCTTTGGGCCCGAAGACCGAGCCGAATTTTTCAATCTTGTAAGCTTTACCGGCCTGCTGCCTTTTGCGTATGGCGACCTACGGCGAACTCACAACGGGCTTTCCCACCAAGGTAAACGCTGTGCTTTTATGGATCAGCACCCAGATTCACGCTGTCTTCGAACACAAAAGCTCGACGATATAGCCGAGCTGCTGGTGTGCCTCCTTAAGCTGCTTGGCAAAAAGCCTAATGCTTGCGACGAGGAGGCACCGGCCCTTGACTTTAGGACTTTTCAGGAACTCGGGACGGCCGAGTCTCCGAAGCGGCTCGAACCCTCGAAACCAGAACCCGATGCGCTGCGAGAACACAGCTCTACCGAACAAGAGGCAGTTGCCAGTGCGCCAGTAACAAAGGCAAAGGTCAGGTAATGGGTGCGAATTGTTGCGACAAATCTCCGGAAAACCGCTAGAGTCGACCACACGCCCATGGCTCCGATGCCTTAAGGGAGGATGCAATGAAAACCTATCAAGAGTGCGTAAGAGAGTATGACGACAGCATCCCGCATAGAGCCGAACTCTATATGCGGGGTTTTCTCGACGCCATTGCGTTTGTTTTTGATAAGCATCCTGCCCAAGTCATCCGGGACGTACAGGCCTACAGGTCGGAGCGCGAAGAAGATGAGACATCTGAAGCGCTTCCCTCAATTCAGCGCCGCCAGAGCGATCGTGACCCGATCATTCGTGGCTGCGGTGAAGGGTTCACTGCGGCGGATGTGGACCAGCCAGCGGGCTATTAGGCTTGGGCCTGATCGGTCTCCCCCGGGGGCTTGGTCCGAGGCTTGAAGCGCTTTTCGAAGGCCGAAATCATTATATAGCGGCCGCTGAAATGAACCTGGCTGTGCCATTTATCCAGCGCGGCATGAACAGCGGCCCAATCTTCGCAGTCCACTTCTTCGATCGCTTCATCTACGCCGCTTTCAAGCGATACGCGGTAAGGCATCGGTGCTGCCTTCTGTGAGGTTAAACGCAATCATAACACTTCAGGCACCGCGGGGCGAATGCCACAGCATCATGTTCCAACTCAGCAGTTTCCCGCCTGGCAGCTGCGGCGAAGCGGGCACGAAATCACAACAAATGACCGGTGTGCGACCTGTCGATCACGCAATTTGAGCGAAAATATGAGTCCAACTTTGGAACCTGATCCCCTGTGGTTTGGTTGCTTTTCAGTTCAAACCGGTCTTTAAATTCGCCTAAAATACCGCTTTGGGTCCGTGGTAATGGCAACGGGAGCTGCGCTGTCCGCTTCCCAATGCAAAACTAGCAGCGAACGCGCGCCAGCACAGAACGCACGGGCAACCCGCAAGCACGCCATGTGCGTCGAAATGAGCGACGCTTTTGGCGAGCGAGCCGGAGAGCTTAGATTCTACAATGCGCGCGATAAAGGGTCCATGAACTGCCATCTTCGGTGACTTCGTCACTGGATCAGCAGCTATCACCCCAAGCGGCGCATCAGGCAGGCGAAGCGGCAAAGACCCATGTGTTTCATGGGCAGAAAAAAGGGGTGGTAGCGCAGAAAAAGCCAAGCCCTAAGTCGTCCCAAAGTCCTGTTCGCAAGCCGGTGAGCGGCATGGCCACGAGGCCCCAGCGGCGATCGCGCGCAACGCACTGACGGTTTATCTCAATTGTTGCCATCTTGATTGAGGAGCATTTTGTTAGCTTTTCCGGAACTGCGTGCGGCGCTCGCAGTGAAAATTCGTCTTCGATATTTCGCTATTTTTAGGGCTTTGTCAGGAAGTAAGCAGACGCCGCGGCGTTCGGATGGCATAACCGCAGCATAAACGTGAACGCGATCCGGTTCCTTAAAATGATCTCAGGCCAGAACCTGTTGAACGCCGAACTGATGCAGCTGAGCAGCCGGTTTCAGCTATTGTCGGAAAGCGTGAAAGTGCTCGCGGCAAACCCGCCAAAGTTTCAAGAGCGCCTACATTTTATCCGTAACGAAATAGAAGGTATCAGAGAACACCTGTGCCGACTACAACTTGAGCAACCAGGCTAGCGGGGCTGGTAGGATCAGCCTCGGCCGTCAGGTCAGCTCGCTCGTAGCGCGCGTCGGCGCAACCCGACAAACCTTTTTCAGCAGCCTGCTAATGCCTGACCAGGCAGATTGGCTTCCGGGTTTCGGATTAATGCCGCTTGCTGTGGCCGCGGAGCCGATGGCGATACCGGCCGCGTCGTTCACAAGCTAAGGCCGGAACATTCGAGGATAGGTTAGTCTTTAACTAGCGCAAGCTGTACGCCGCTCCCCGAAAGGGGAGAGGCCCGACAAGAACAAACAATTTGGAGGAGGAAACCATGCTTCGATACATGCCCATCGCTATTGCCATCCTCACCTTCGCGGCAATTTCAACGATGACGGCCTACGCGCAGAAGGCCGGGTTTGGAACCCCGGAAGAAGCAAGGACCATGCTCGATAAAGTTGTCGCAGGCATGAAATCCGATAAGGAGAAGACGCTCGCGCAAATTAGCAAGGGGGAATTTAAGGATCGCGATCTCTATCCGTACTGCGTCGGTCCCGATGGCAAATATGTTGCTCACCCCGACGCCTCGCGCATCGGCCTGGTCCAGAAAGACGTCAAGGACAAATCCGGCAAGGCCTATGGCGACGAGATGGCAAGGGTTGCCAAGGAAGGCCAGATTGCCGAGGTCAGCTATGTGTTTCCGCGTCCTGCCGGTGACGGCTCCCCGGTACCAAAGGTAGGCCTGGTGACGAAGGTTGCAGGCTATATCTGCGTTGTTGGTTATTACAAATAGCAGCGACCCGCGGGCAATCCGGCGTGGTGGCCCCCGGAAACTGACGCGCCTGCAGTTCAGCGGGGTCGCAGCCGCAGGCTGCGCCAAGTGCACAGGCGTGTAAGGGATCCCGCCGTGCAGCAGCCATAACGCCTGTGAAAGAAACTTAGTCCAGACGAAGGAAAATAAACTGAAGCTTGGCCGTGTTGCGATTGACAGCGCGGGAGTTTATGTGCGCAGTTTTTCCATAGAGTGCGGTTTTGCTAAAAATTTTACACAATGGCGGGCCGCGGGAAAGGACGTTGCCGTTACGTCCGGGCCGCGGTGTCTCATGAGCAAACTAAAAGAGAAGCCTAGCGAGAGGCTGAGCAACTCGCAGTTAACCCATCCAATAATCGAAAACCCCATCACGTTCGGCAACTATATGACCAGGGATAGGTGTGCTCCCTTCTGGTCAGCCCGCGGCCTGGGCTACGATAGCAGTGAGTGGACACCGGCGAATAACACCGTCACCGGCGTCGAACACGGATACCCAGCCACAGACGGCGGTGCACCGCTTTCAGCCGTCGCGCCCTCAAGGTATGAAAGCTGGTGCGTAACGCTTCGCCTCGCGCCGTATATCGCGGCCGACTTTATTCTCTCTGCCGCAATGGCGGAGGGTCTGCTTCTTGTGGCAGCGACCTCACACGATAGCAGGGCGGCGCCAGAGCCCGTTCATTCGGATCAAGCAGCGGTTGCCACGGTATTCTCTATTGAAACAGGCGACACATCCCAATCTGAGCTGGCTTCGGCAACACCGTCATTGATGGCAAACGGGGAGCGTTGGCCGGGCACGGTCGAAACCTTTAAGCGGCTGCTCGCGGAGCAGAAAGCGGCGCAAGCACCGGAAATAAGGCAAGCGGAGAACGAGCGCATACTTGGACAAATGGAGGCATGGCTGAAAGCTAAATCGAGGCAGTAGTCAGCCACGATATGCCTTTCTGTCAGAGAGGTAAGCGCCAGCCCTTCCCACAGTGGCCCGCATGGAAGCTGCAAGCTGCCCATAGGTTTCGAATTGCTGCCAATCCCAATAGCGGCCACGCCCTGAAAGCCGAAGCCGTCCTTCATGCTGATATTGAGCGCGCCGCCGAGTGTGTTCAGTCCGTAAAGCGGATTTCCGGCAACTACCGTGATGCTTTTGATGGCGTTGGAGGGAATGAGATCCCAATTCACGGTGTCGCCGAACACCTCATTGATGCGAACGCGTTCTGGTACCCTGGACCGCGCCCCCTTACTCGCCAAGGCGAGTTACTTCCACCCGCCTTCGTCCTCTCACAATGCACGCTGACCGGCAACCTCTAGGATTAGCTGCGTAATTTCATCAGGTTGAGAGATCAGCGATAGATGGCTCGCCTTCACCTCGATGGTCTTGGCGCCCATCCGCTTGGCCATGAATCGCTCGAGGTCCGGATTGGCCCGCCTTTCCTTGCGACTGGTCAAGCGTTAACTGCCAAGGCTACCAAGAGAATCCTGCCCGGAGGGGGAAGGAAACTGGACGCAATGCTCACTCTTAGCGGGGTGGAAGCAGGGACATCAGTTCTCCAAGAGAACTGCTGTCTCTCATCGAAACCGCATGTGTGACAGACTTCTGGAAGTGGGACCCGCTCGAGAAGACGCCTTCAATTTCAAATTTTTCCGCAGTTAGGGGGTAAGCGGTCCTTCTAAAACAGGCGTGAAACTGGCACTCTTGACTGATGCTGAACTCACGAATCGTCCGTCCCCATCGCGCCTTTGGACCGCTTCCGAGAATGCTGACGCCATGGACCAGTTGGCAAAGTGGGGGCTCCCGAGGGTAGATCGCGCGCTGCTATCCCGCAGCCTCGGGCTCTTCCTAGACCGGAACTAGTTGCATTGATCCCGTGTTTTTTCCTCAATCAGAGGAAAAGCGCTCACATTTTGGAAATCAAAAATGGCTACAGGCGTCCACCATGCTCAGCCAAAGCCGCTATTCGATGTAAAGGGTGGCGAATGGTATTTTGGATTCGACTGCCCAAAATGCGGACAACGGTTCGCAGTTTTTGACGATCCTTCAAAAGGAACCATCGAATTTGATGGGGCTGCTCATATACAAGTGGCCTGCTCCCATTGCAACGACGACCACCTTTATGGAATAGGTGAAGTTAGAAATTTTCAGGCGACATGAACAGGGGAGTTGCCAAATCTGCATCGAGCCGAGCGTCTCGCTCCATCAGAAACGCGGTGCGCAGAACCTGTGCGACGCCAAAACCGTCACAGGCTGTCTATCAGCCCGCTTCGCTTGCCGATCTGGGGACTAAGATCGCCTTGAACTGGCGTGCCGGAGACAAGTGAGTTTGATTGAGTAGAATGCCAGGAGCTGGCTATCGCTCTCCCTCAGAATCTGTGCAGCATGCAGGGTGCGGCCTAAACGAATAACAATCCCGGGCGCAACAAGGAGGCCAGCTTGACGACTGCATTGCAGATACTCGTCATTGTCATCCCGCAAGCTTGGGCGGGCCGCTGAATCCGAATTGGTTTCTTGCGCTAGCTACGCCCCTCAGCCCTCAAATTCTGAGAGCGAAAACGAGCTGCCGTCAGCGCCGCAGTGCGCTTCAATTGCTGTGTCAGAAGGGCGGCGGCATTTTGGGATTTACGATTTGCTTACGGCGCCGATGGGTGTTGACCCCTAGAGGTCATGCTTCCGAAATCGACAAGCGACTGCCGGAGGATTCGTCCGGCTTCGCAGTCGCCGGGCAAGTAATATTGGAAAAGGATACCTCATTCTTCGCCGCCCCCATCCCCGATCATGCTTTTTTTGAGCAGCCGCAGCTAAGTACCTGCTCGGGACCACGCACACGCATGCCTCTGTCCTCGTGCTGGCGGGGTCAAAAGGGCGCCAATTGAGCTTCGAAGGCGCCGAGTGGCAAGGTGGGGTTTTCACCTATGCACTCACGGAAGTGCTGAAGCGTGGAGCCGCACGCCAGGATGAAGCAATCGATATGAGCAGCCTTTGCCGCCAGCTTCGTGAAATCGTCTCCCGGGAAATAGGGGGCCAGCAGACGCCCTGGCTCGCACGCGAGGACCTGATAGGTGACTTTGCGCTGTTTTAGATGGCTTGTAGCATCGCGAGCAACGAGGTCCGGCACAATGAGTTTCTAACGGGAAGCCATTTGCGCCTTGCATGAGGAGGGGAACCGCTATGCGCAATGGCAGCGTCAACGGCCTTCTTACTTAAGGTGCAGGATTTCCGGCTTGGAGCCTGTGGCCACACGATCCGGGTGGCGGCCGGCCCCCGGCTTACCGGAAGTGAAATTTTCTCTTCAAGACTACCTCGACGAAACCTTGCAAAAGATGCGACAGGCCGAAGATAACCTCAGCATGGCCATATTATTCTATTAGCAAGGGCTGGTGATGCGTTGAAAGTTTGGTCCCATGGAGGATTCGTGGCGCCGCATCCTTGAAAGGGCAGCGGCAAACCTCTCGATCGAGCTAACGGGCCGGGCTCCTAGCGGCTTCGGACATCAAAGCTCTGCCGGCCAAGGGTTGCGCCGATCCCCTCCGCAGTCGCGTTCATTCGCGGAAAGCCGTGATCTTCTGGCACGCGAATTGGAATCTATGTCAGCGCAATCTCCGAAGAATCGGCCGCACTCCTCGCGGACAATCGCTCAGCGAACCGAACATGCAGGCAGGATTCACAGGTCACCCCTTACCAACGCCGTCGGGGCATCTGCCCTGAAATCGCGGTCCAAGCGAGCCAGTTCGCGGAAGAGAAATTCCTGGCGCAGCCTTGTTGCAGTTTCCTTCTTCGGCACAATCATAGGCCTGCCGGTTTATGCATTCCTCAATCACGGACGGGCTGGAACAGGCGGGACGCCTGCCCTGGAAGAAAATCCCAAACAAAGCCTGGCTGCGATCGCGGGCGACAGTCACATAGCCTCGCTCCCCGCCAGGACCATCACGAGCGGCTTGAGCCGCGCGACCGAGGAGGCCGCATTGGAACGCGCGTCATATCAACTGAGCCATGGAGATGGCGCTGGTGCGCGAAAAACCTATCAAGCTATTGCTCAATCCGGCAGCCCGCGCGGTGCTTTTGGCCTTGCGGAGACCTACGATCCCAACATGCCGGCGCGGCATCGGGTCTGGGGATTGAAATCTGATCCCCGCTTGGCGCGTAAATGGTACAGGAAGGCCGCCGGGCTCGGCAGCGCGGATGCCTCCAAGCGCCTGAAGGAGCTTGACAGGGCGAGATAAGCGACACGCCGGAAGAAGGAAGGGGCTGCGTCACAGATGGACGTGAATGAGCCCTGTACCTTGCTCATCAGCCAAGCGCTGCAGAAGGGCTGACTCCCTCCGCGAAAGAAATGGCCGCTCTCAGTGCGAGCTAGCGCCTTCGGTCTTCTCCCTTTTGGCGCGGCGGATGAGTAGCGCTTCCAGCGCATTGGGATAGCGCGAAATTGAATAAGCCCGGTCACATATCGCTGCGGCCGGGCTTAGAGCCTCGTGCGGGCGTCACCCCACCTCAGCGCCCACTCCCCCTGATGCGGGCGGCAATTTTTTGCTTCGTTGCCGAGCCTTGCGAACCTCTACATCTAACCCTCACTTTAGGGAGCAGAAACACCCTAAACAGTGGAGGAGCCCTGTTCGATCACCACTGTTTTGGCCTGGATTTTTCATTTTTTGCGATCCGCTTTTGGCTGCTTAGCTTTGGCTTCTTCCTCAGAACTTTCTCCACTGTTACCGGTGATGGTTCACAAGTTTGCGCCGGTTCCCGATATAGGGCCTCGCGTTTGAGGAGCCTCATTCAGGTCCACGGATTCGGCCGTGGCGGAAAGAACGTGCGTAAAGCGCATCCGAATGTGCTAAGCTAAAACAGGCGCTCATAGCTCAAGTGGGGTAGAGTATCAGACTTGGAATCTGACGGATGGGGGTTCAAGTCCTCCTGAGCGCACCATTAAAAGCTGTGTCCGGCGCCGGTGACGGATTGAAGTAGCAAATGATGGTAATGAAATACGTTATGCTGGCTTTTTCGCCTTGCGTTTCGGCGGCTCAGGCTCCGGCATCTCCAGCACGCTCATTACGTTCGTTCGGCCCAGCAGCCAATCGAGGCTCACATCGAGCTGTTCAGCGATCAGTGCCAGCCGGTTAATGTCAATCGCGCTCACTCCGGAAAGCTCGAAATCGACCGCACGGCGCCCGCCAAGTCCAACTCTGGCATAGAGCTTTGCCTGCGGCATATTCCTTAAGTGGCAGGCCTCGGCGATCCGGTCGCGGAAAACGGTAAAATCAGATTGGTGCATCTGTAACACATGCGAAGCTGGCGCGCGGGTTACAACCTCGATAACCGTCCATTGGGGCTCAATCCGCGAGTGCGCCAAACTGCCGCAATCTGAAGCTGGAACTTTCGCGATGATGAGTTGCCGAGGCGTACCTCAACCCTCGATCCGGTCCAGCTCCTGCAACTCTGCTGGGCGGAATTTTCTTTGGGCCACTTAAACCCCGGACTATGTGGCATCAGCGGTGCCACAGCAGAACCGCAGGAAGCCCGCGTTTGACGCGAAGGCAAATAGGTTATCTTTTGCTCGGTGCACAACGTCGCCAACATGATGACTGCCCAAAAGCCGCCGCAAAAGATGACGACCTGATCGACAAAACCCTTCACCACCACATCGCGAAAGCCATAAGCGGTGGGTACGGAATAGTCGCTCATACGATAACGCACCAACGCCGTCGATGAGAGTACCTTCTTCGGTCCTAACCTCGGCGATATCGCTGGGGAAATAGCCAATCGGATATTTCTTGAAGGCTTTCTTGGCAGGCTGATCGCCTTCCACATCCGGCAGCCGGCTGATGCCATGGCGTTGGTAGCAGCGATGCAAAGAGGAGCGCGTCAGATGGGGGATCGTCGCCTGCAAAGCATAGAGGCAATGGTCGAGCGGCAGAAGGGTGTGCTTGCGGAAGGCCACGGCGATGGCTTCCTCTTCGACCGTCAGGACTGTCGAGTGGGAGGCTTTCGGCCCATGGGGGCGTCATGAACGAAGGTTCTCTCCTTCCACTTGGCCACGGTCTTGGGATTGATCCCATGGCGTTCCGCTAACTCCTTGGCCGTAGCTTTCGATCGCTGTATCGCAGCTCCGATGGCGTGCGTTGTCGCGGCGCTGCCGTGAAGTACTTGTCCCATAAACCTTCCCTCAGTTTACGGTCAGTTAGACTGATTCCATCACACAGCGGGACTAAACAGCTAGGCTTTGCGAAGGCACGATGCACTTTAATGATCCCGTGGTTAAGGGGGCCTTCGCCTGAGGAATGGCGGGTTCTCACGAGAATGCGGGCCTATCAGTCTTTCTCGTCACCTATGCCGGCGTAGCTGCAGAGGCGCGGCAGAGGAGGCATTCGAGTTTAGCCGTCGCCATGACCAGCGGTTACGGAGATCTCCAGGATTGTAGCCGCGCCATCAAGTTTGTGGCCGATGATCGGGAGGACGAACTGGCCCTCCATCGCGCAGCAGAAGAAGAATGCAGGCGCTTCGTTCGGAACCCGGTCATGTGGGATGCCATCAAGGGGATCGCCGATCTACTTCAGCTCTGCAGGAGGGTCGAGTCTGATGATCCGGACGTCATAGCGATAACCGATTGCATCGACCGCATCGATGTCGCGGACCTGAAAATACCGGGAACCAGCATGAAGGTCTATCTGGACTTTCAGCGCCACAGTCAGGAACGCCTAAAACAAGCGCGCCAATGACTGCCGAGTGTTCAGCATACTTCGCGCCGCCTAAAGACCGCAGCTTGTGCTCGCACTGCCTTCAGCCGCTTCCGCGTTGCCAAGGGTCGCAGCCTTGGGTTATTCGAGTTGACTACCTGCTTCGCGCCGGGCTGCAAAGACAAACACATGAGAACGCCTTGGCGTAACTCGCCAGGCGCCAGCCCGGTGGGAACTGCCGGTCCAACATCCACGATATTCGATGCCAGAGTGGAACAAGCTCGCGGAAATGGCGCAGGTTCTTAATGTTGACTTGCTGTGGCTGGTCTTCGGGCAATCCACGATGGAACCAGGTGACTTGCGCCGGATAAAGCGGCCGGATGAGTTTCACCTGAGGGACCGCTGGAGACGCAAATGCGCTCCCTGTTCCCATCAAGTGACGACGCGGCTTGGCTTCTTGTCGAGGATGAAGACAACATCCCGGAGTTTTTGCGTGGCGAATACTGCTTGCTGGACCCCGCGGTTTCGCCCAGCCCCGGCCGCATGGTTATCGCCCGCCTGCCTAACCATGGCGTGAATGTTTTCCGGCAATACACGATCACGGGCCTTGGCGCGAAGGGAGAGCCGGTCATCACGCTTCGCCCGCTCTCCGTCGACGCCATCCTTTTCGAGTGGCAGCGAACGCATCACGGTGCTCGCGACACTGATCGCGCATGTCACAGACATGACGAGGCGGTCAAGCTGAGCGCATTCGTACTGAGCGCAACTTTGCGCTCAGGTCTTCCGGATTCCAGGGGGAGATATGGGATATTATCCCTCACGCCCGCGCGTGCAGGGAAGCAAAAGGGGTCGAAACGGATACAGCCCCTTGTGCCATCAGAAGTGCGTTTGGCCGTGTAGGCGTAAATTTGAGCCGTCCTCTTCTTTGCCCGGCGTTCCAGCGGGGGGGGTAGGGTCTCGATAATAAGCCACGCTTCCACAGAGAGGAACACCTGCCCATTGAAAAAATCCAAGCCTATGTCGGGAACATCTGACTACGGAATTGTCTTGGCCCTGAAAGAGAGCCAAAACCATGAACGCCGCGAGTGAAAAGCCCCTTGAGGGCTGCCGGGTTCTTATTGTCGAGGACGAGGCTGTACTGCTCCTTGAGTATTCTCAGATCCTGTCAGCCGCTGGTGCGTTTATAGCTGGCCGCGCAACGACTGTTAAAGGCGCCATCCCCATGGCAAGATCGGAGGATTTCGACTGCGCTCTCATGGACGTGAAGCTCCGTGACGGCGACGTTTATCCCGTTGCGTACATCGTGCGCGACCGTGGCAAGGGCATAGTCTTTGTCACGGGAAGCTCAGGCTTGCCGGAACTTAGGAAACAGTGGCCCGATGTCGAAATTCTAGACAAGCCAACGAATGTCGAGGAGTTGATAAGCGCCCTCGCTAAGGCTTGCAAGAGCCGCGCTCAATAGGCTTGGGCTGGCTTCGAATTTGACCCGCATCAAAGTTGCCGCCACATCGAAATCTGCCCATATTGTTGGAATGCAAAAACCGGCACTCCAAGCAAAGCTTGACCAAATCAATAGGCATGTAGCCCAGATTGCCGAAGATATCGCCGCCCATCGCCAATGCATTGAGAAAACAAAGGCAGAGGGTTTTTGGGGTCGCTGATGTGCGTCTGTCATTCGCCATACTGGAGGCGCTACTACAACAAGAAATGAAGAAACGCGACAAACTGGCAGCTGAGCTCGGTGAATCAAGAACCTGAGCAACCGCGCCCGCGTGCTAAGGTCAAGCTAGCCTTGAGGGAGATGAAGGCGATTGCGCGGTAAAGCGGCCCGCCCATCGCGGCCAGGTTGATTCGTCTGCGCCGCGAATTGCTAAAAAAGCCGCTCCGCCGAGGTCGCGGTAACAGAGCGGCAAGTTTAGCCGAATTTTAATCAATACGAAGAGTGGTGCGATTGTTCCGCAGGTCGCATTCTCCTGAGAGTAAGCGAGCCCCTTTCTATCCGGGGCTGAGTGCGCGGGCATGTTTGTGGTCAAGGATAAACCGGCGCTTTGCCTTTCGGCCAGCATTTCCGGTGCCCAGATAATCCTCGGCCTTCGGCCCGCGCTCCTACACTATAACCTACTTCAAGACTTAACGTCAGCTTTCCGTCTTCGCTACTTGATCGCAGGTAGGAGGGCTGGTTTCTCGGTGTAGCTTCTGTAGCTCCTGCTTTGCTAGTTGGACAAATCGCCAGGCATTCAAATTGAATACCCTAGCTTCAACGACACCCTTATGCAGGCGATCGAGTTCTATCCTTAATTCGGTTAAGCGTGCTGAGATGGAGATTGGTCTGTGCGTTGTCAGGAGGACCTCGGCATCGGATGTGAAGCCGATCCAATGTTGCAGGCCCTCCTCGTTCACCACGCGAATGGCGATTGGCCGGCCGTCTGGAAAATCCACGCGTTCATCAAGCGAATGCTTTGCTTGTAAAATCGCCGATTTAAGGTCGGAAACTGCGCTGATCTTGCGATCCAATACCCTAGTCCCACCGGCTTCCGGTGGGCCTAACCACTCAATGACGAACATCGCACAAAACCCAAGCAAAACTGGGACCGGGAAAAATTAAGCTTGGTCTTTTAGCTCGTCAAGAGACCCAAGCGCCTTGGTCAAAATTGATTTGGTGCTGACCTGCTCCCCAACGTGCCCCCGTTCATAAGTAGAGTCCGTTCTGGTTATGCCCCTTTGCAGGGCAGGTTGCAAACTCGATGGGTGTGAGCCCGTGAAGGCTCGTGTGGGGTCTTTTGGCATTGTAGTCCTGACGCCATCGTTCGATGATGTGGCGCGCTGCAGCCAGGCTCCGGAACAGGTGTTCGTTCACACACTCATCGCGGAAGCGCCCGATAAAGCTTTCTGCAAAACCATTCTGCATCGGCTTGCCGGGGGCAATGTAGTGCCAGCCGATCCGATGCTCTTCCTGCCAGGCCAGGATCGCATTCGAGGTAAGCTCGGTGCCATTGTCGCTGACGATCAGACACGGAGCGCCGCGCAGCTCTGTGATCCTGTCAAGTTCCCTAGCAACACGGATGCCTGAAAGCGAGTTGTCTGCAACAAGCGCCAGGCATTCCCGGCTGAAATCGTCGATGACCGCGAGAATGCGAAAGCGGCGGCTATCGGCAAGCGCATCGGAAACAAAATCCAGCGACCAGCGCTGGTTTACCCCTTGCGGCAGCGCCATTGGCGCCCGAGTCCCCAAAGCCCGCTTACGCCCGCCGCGCTTTCTCACTGTCAACCGTTCTTCCTTATAAAGCCGGTAGAGCTTTTTGCGGTTGACCCTGATCCCTTCCCGGCCAAGCAACAAATGCATACGCCGGTAGCCAAAGCGGCGGCGCTCTTGCGCCAGTTCGCGAAGCCGTTTGCGAACAGCCTCATCGCTTTCTCTCTTTAAGACGTAGCGGTAGGTCTTCGGCGCAAGCCCGATTAGCGCGCAGGCTCTTGCCTGCGAATAACTCTTCCCTTCGATCGCCCAGCTCACGGCGCTTCTCCTTGCTCCGGGCGTTAGAAGTTTTTTCCGAGAAGCTCTTTCAACGTGGCGATGTCCAGCATCAATTCCGCCAAGAGCTTCTTCAGTTTCTTGTTCTCGTCCTCGAGCGTCCTCAAGCGCTTCGCTTCCGAGACGTCCAGGCCCCCATATTTGTTGCGCCAATTGTAGAAGGTCGCGTCCGAGATGCCGTACTGCCGGCAAATCTCAGCCGCCGATAAGCCCGCCTGATGCTCCTTCAAAATCCCGATGATCTGCTCTTCTGAAAATCGGCTCCGCTTCATGTCCGTCTCCCGTCCGGCGAGCGGACCCTAACTTAAAATCGAGGGCATTTAAGGGGAGCAGGTCAGTGCGTTTGCTACATAAGGCCGCTGTGTTGTATAGGGCATTTTGGAAATTGGCTAACACGTTTTGGATGCCGAATAGGGATTCGAACCCGCGGTCGAATTGAGCGCCAGGGGCAACCTGCGCATTGGCAGCGACATTGACGGAGTTTTCGTGCGTTTCACGCAAATAGGTTCACGACTTCAGTTTCGCAGCCCTTGAAATCTACCGCTTTACGATCGGAAGCCGACACAGAGCCGATGCCTGCATCGGGCCCAGACCTCAGTGGTGAGGCTTTGCCAGTAATCGTGGAAAAATGACGGTCGGGCTCAACGAGAGCAGAACACCGCCGGCAATTCCAACGATCACGCCTGTCCACACCTGGGACGCTGGCTCGTTTGCTTCGGAGAGTTGGCGACCGATAAGATAGACGAGGACCCAGTAAAGGGGGCTAGTCACAAGGCCCGGCGAGTATTCGCGGTAGCGCAAGGTCCACCAGAGATGAAACGTCACGCCATGCGTTGCGAAAAGGACTGCGAAGGCAAGCGGCAGGAAGAGAACCGCCGAACCGATGGCGTCATAGGCGAGGATGCATGCCGCCGTGATCGCGAGGAACGCCGCATTGAAAAAAAAGAACATGCGCGCAGTGTAGCCCGGCCACCAATGTTCCCGCACCTTCTCCACAAATCCGCCGCCGATGAGCGTCTCGTCAATGATGTGAACGATATAAGCCGCAAAGACGGCCCAGAACAGGAATGACAAAGTCGTGTTCATCGGGGACCTCAGTTCCCAATCGCGGCGCAATGCATCGCAATCCGCACAATGTAATCGTGAAAAACGAGTGATTCTCGCTCAAACATAGCGGCAGCGAGGTGCGTTAGGCAAAGGCCCACGCAGGCCCCGGTGATCCTTTCAGCAGCTTGTGAGTCATAATGTAAACCTCACGATCTTGGGAGTTGCCTACGCCCGACGAAGCTCACCAACGCCGCCCCGATATCCGTCAGGGCTGTCCTCCTGGATGAAATGGATGCCAGAGACAGTGACCTCATCCTGGTTCGGCCAGGTGCGACAGAATGCGCGCGCTCGGCCGATCAGCAGTGATCCAGGCTCTGCCGAGATGAAAAGCTTTGGCATCTTGCTCGCACCTAGCCAGTTTCCGTAGTTTTCGACGATTGCGACGACGTCTGCGGGTTCGCCCGCGATCGGAAGCTCCCGCGGCCAAATCAAGGTCGGCAGACGCGTCTCGCGCTCGCGAAACGGTCGCCGGTAAGCCTCCATTTCCGCCTCGCTCAACCGTCGCATGATCAACTTGGGCAGGAGCACCTCAATGAAGGCGTTTTCATCCAGGATCATTCGCTCGCCCCGCGGAGAGCGCAAATCTCTAAACAATTGAGCGCGCTCTTGAGGAACGTCTTCCCAGTTTCGCGGCTGGACGATGGCCTCCATGTAGGCAATCGCCCGCACCCGCTCGGGATGGCGGCAGGCCCAGTGAAACCCGAGGGCCGAACCCCAATCGTGCAGCACCAGCGTGATGCCACCTGTCAAATTCATCGCCTCGAACCAGCCATCGAGGTAGCGGGCGTGGTCCACGAAACGTTAGGTGTGGCCAGGCGAAGGACCGGACTGACCCATGCCTACAAGGTCCGGCGCCAGGCACCGGCCGAGAGTACGCACATGCGGGATTACGTTGCGCCACAGGTAGAATGAGGTTGGATTGCCATGCAGGAAGACGAGGGGATCACCCTCGCCCGTATCAACGTAGCTCATTTCGGTATCGAGGACAGAAACGCGCTTACGAGGATGGGGATCGGCTGGATTGGGCGGGTCGATCATAACGCAAGCCACCTTGTGCCTAATTGTGTTACTCAATATAGGACGCTTATGTCAGAGCTGGTTCCAGGCGGTGGCGGAGCAAGTCCAGACCGAGAATTATCGCGGGTGGCCGGCCGCAAATCTAGTGCCACCGGGACGAATTATGGTGAGTTTCCCGGTCTTGACGAAAGACTTCAGCATCCGTTCGAGCATAAGCGTTCCCTCGCGAGAAACGGCGCAGTGCGCCGCGCGCAAAAGCAGGAGCTGGCCTATCCCGCTGGGGCCATAGCCAAGCATATACTAACATTGCTCTGAGATTACGGTTCGAGTGCGGTCACAGATCGTTTTGCATTAGGTCGTGGGAGGGGCTCTTGCCGGGCTTATATGAATTTGGAACGGGGGCGCTCCGATGCATTTATCAGGCGCGAATTGCAGGGCCTCCCGTCTTTGATCCGCCGCAGGTGCAGTTTCCCGGCTGTTTGCACTTCATTGAAGCCTGGACGGCGATCCGCTCCGAGGCCCTGGAGATCGCGGCACAATTAGAAACCGTGCCCAGATTTCAGGAGCTGATGCCGGAACAGACAGCCATTTCCGCCAATCACGGCCGTGATTGGCGCATGTTCATTCTGAAAGCATACGGGATCGAGGTCGACCAAAACGCATTCTCCGGTTTCATCTCATATTGAGCATGCCGATGGGTAGCGACGGAAGGCCCGCAGTGGTTCTAAAAATTGATGACGCGGAGTATCGGCTTGCGGACGGTGATTGCCTTCTGCGACACCTACCGGCAGGAGGCTTGGAATCAGAGCGACCACGTTCGCATCGCGCTTCTCTTGGATGTGTGGGGTCCGGACATGCCTGTCGACATGCAAGTCTTGTCGCGCCTGATCGTTCTTTTTTTTGTCCAAGCTGCCATGCGCTACCGCGCCATCTCCTATGGCGGTGAAGAGGCCGCGCGGCCATCCTCCCGCCCAAGATCTCCTCGCTAAGCTTTTCGTTAGCCTTGGACTTGGGATCTAAGAGAATAAAAATCGTGCAGACGCAAGACAATGTTTCAGCACCACTCTTCAAAGGTGCCACCTGCGTCCGCTCTATCCCTGAATGCGGACAAACCCTGCGAGGCCGCGGTTAAGCCGATCGCACAGCGGCGCGCCATCGGTGACGCTGCACAGTCCTACTCGTGTCATCAGGGCAGAACATAACCAAGAGAAGTCCGGGGGACATTATGCCGCCGCATTGGCGGCAGTCTAAATCATTTCGAGTAACCACGAACAAAGAGTACTCGCTTGTGTTCGAGCTAAAGCGATTGGGTACGTAAGTTCATGGAGGGTGGCGTGCCTGGCTTGGGATTGCGGCCCAGCAGCAAGAGCTGGCGTATGTTCCTCATCAACGGCCTCGGAGCTTCGATTTTCAGCGCTGGAGCCATTCTCGCGGCATTGATGACTAGTTCGTTTCCTGTCTTTTCGCAGACGCCTCCCAACGCGCAGGCAACAAATACGCCGGATTCTGATGATCATTCCTATTTACCGCCATCCATGCGGATCAAGTCATCCTCCGAGGCAGCGCTAGCGAAACCGGTTTCATCCAAGAGAAGAAGCGCGCAAAGGCGGACAAGGCGCCGAAGCAGGGATTTTGCTTGGGGGAGCGGTCAAAGCTGGGGCTTCTTCGACGATTAGTTGGTCATGTCCGGTGTCGTAAGCCGCATGAACCCGCCGCTTCAGCCGTTCGGCGCGTTCTTTGGATTGAGATGCTCTCGTTTGCACTTTTGCCGTCGTTTGACGCGGCCGCCTCCGGCGTTAGTGGTTGCATGCGAGCAACAGGGCCCAGCCAAGATGCGTGGGTTTGCAATGCCCAAGATTTAGCGGCACATATTTGGATGCTCGTTCAAGCTTTACCGGAAAGGCCCCACCATGCTGCGAAGCCTCGCATCGCCGCTCTTATCGGCGCTCCTTACGGTTTTCCAGGTCGTCTTGCTGCTTTTGGTCGAACTGATCGCGACCATGCTGGTTTATATGTACCTAAATTTTTATCACATCGAAACCTTTGGCCACCTTGTCCGTCTCGCACGATATCCTCTCGATGTGATTGGCGTACAGGTCGAATATTGGGTTCCGGCCCAGGCAAATTCCGTCTATGCAACGCTGATCGGGGAACTTGGACCAAAATCCTTCCTGCTATTGATACTTGGTCTGATCGTGGCAGCTATAATTCGCTCGCTTGCGCATATTGCAGCAGTACAGATCAGGCGGCGTTGGCACGGCATCCGGCAATAGAGAAAGCCTGGCCGGAGAGATCGGAAGCTGGGCTTTTTCGCGCAGCTTGTTAGCCCCTTACCTCCACACGGAAAAAAGCCGCCCATCTGAAAGAGGCGGCTTAAGTTATCGCAAACATCGAGAACAACTCCTACGCGCGTTGATAACGAACGCAGCGTAATTTATTTCGCCGAATGGCGACCACATTCGCAACAGGTACCACGTGATCATTGCTGAGCCCGAAAGATGCTATGAGGCGACGGGGTGGCTCTAGGATTGCCGGTAATTGAAGCTCGGCGCTACCATCGCGGCGTACTGCCCTTGTGTTGTTCTTTGGGAAAGGATCTCCGATGCAACGAAAGATCAAGATTGCTGCATTCGCAACTGCGATGTTAATCGGGTTTGCTGCCGTTCCTGTAAACGCCGCCGAGCGGGAACAGGTACGGGCGGTGGTCAACCTTATGGCTTCGGTCAAAATGCCGTATCCAGAACATTTCGAGAGAAATACTGCGCATACAGAATATGTGCGGCTCGACCGGCAGGGCGAAACCACCGCGTGTCTACGGCTCGATGACAAAGTGCGATGGTGTTACGAGCACATCCCTACGCAGGGATCACGAGCGGAAATGCTGCGGATCCGTAACGAGCCGGTGGATGGAATAAAGCCCGGCCAGTTGTTCCAGTATGTGGTCGATTATGACCTTGACGGTCTTGTAGACGTCGGAAGTACGACACGAATGGACCCTCCCGCACATGCGCCGGTCGGGGTGGTGGCTCAATTCTTTCAGCGCGGTGCAGGCCGTGGCGACCAATTCCGCGCCGACTATCAGAAGCTTTACGACGAGGGCATTCAGATTGCCCTCAAATATCTTGGCGAGTAGCGGCTATTAGGACAGCTCTCCCTCTGCGATTGCGGCTTTAGATCGCATACGGAGCACCTGTTCAACGCGTACTGGGCATCTTGCCTTCACCAACGCATCTCACAAGGTAGGTGCGCTGAGGGGCCCGTCGCCTGGTACGTACCCGAAAGGCCCCCTAATTCGATCGCGCATGTGCACCCGTCACATTCCGGAATCCGAAATTCTTCACAGTTGTGGGGAACTTTGGCTGCGGCCAAACTTTAGCTCGCCGGAGACAATAGGTCTCCGGATTGCGAAAAAGTGCTACTGCTCCAAAGGAAAGGCGTTCCCAATGGCACAAAAGTTTAAGGCTCTGCTGTTTGCTAACTTGCTGCTGGTTGCTACATGTTTTCCCGTTTACTCTGCCGAGCGTGAAGACGTGCGCAAAGTCGTTAATCTCGTGACATCGGTGAAAATGCCGTATCCTGAAAATCTTGCAAGGAATCGGGCGAAGACGGAACGCGTTTGGCTCGATCGTGAAGGCACGACAACGGGATGCATCAGACTGGAGGAGCGCCGTTGGTGTTACGAACACATCCCGCCTCAGGGTAATCGGGCGGAAATGCTTCGCATCCGCAGTGAACCTTCGCGCGGCCTATATGTGGGCGCCATGTACTACTACATGGTTGATTTTGACCTGGATGGACTCGTTGATGTCGGATCAACGACACGGATCGATGCGCTCGACCGGCATGAGCTGATTGCAAACGTCATCCAGTTCTTCCATCGCAGCACGAAGCGCGGCGAGACGGCACAAGCCGACTACCAGAAAATGTACGATGATGGCATTCAGATCGCGCTAAAATATTTCGGGGAATAGAGTTCCGGGATCGTCGATATCATGCGCGCTTCCTAACTTTGAGAGACGCGGGATCGGCCTCCTACTGTCTCAAGTGGGAGCCGAACCGGCTTGCAGTCTTCTACCTTGGGTCACAACCACCACATCAGCGGTCTTGAGGGAAGGGGCCGCTTTATGGATGCCACCTGAAACTTCAAACCGAGGCACTGCCGCCCGCGCCCAATCGAAACTACAAAATCATCGCTTGCCGAAACTCGCGAATAACTGAACCCTCCCAAGAGCGAAGTTGAGGAAGAGATGCAGCGCTTATGAGCAATACCGCGGCCGCGCTTGACAGTGGAAAACGGGAACTCTCGCCTCCCAAATCATCTGGTTCACCACGGCGCCGGTCCATCCGCCTTCGCGCCTATCAAGCGGAAGCCGTCGACGCCGCTGACAACGCCTTCAACAACGGCGCCAAAAGAGCTCTCATCGTTCTACCTACCGGCGCTGGCAAAACCATCATCTTCGGAAAACTTGCGCAGCGAATGTTCGATCGAAGAGTTCTTATCCTGGCGCACAGGGAAGAATTGCTCGACCAGGCCAGAGCAAAAATCGCGAGCATTGTTGGTTTTGAACCGAGCGTCGAACAAGGAAGGCGGCGGGCCAGTGCTGATGATCCCATTGTTGTCGCCTCGATCCCCAGCCTGGCGAGGGGAAGACGCATCGAGGGGCAGCGTTTTGGACTCGCTGTTGTTGACGAAGCCCATCACGGGGGAGCCCCTTCCTATCAGAGCGTGCTCGCAAAACTCCGCCCGGCCCATATTCTTGGCGTTACCGCTACGCCAGACCGCACGGACAATTTCAGGCTTTCCAAGGTCTTCGGGAAACTCATTTACTCGAAGACACTCCTTGATTTGATCAGGGCCGGCTTTCTCTCGGACATTCGAGTGCGCACTCTTCCGATCGCTGTTGATCTTTCCCGTGTCCGAACTGAGATGAATGACTATCGCGAAGGCGATCTTGGTCGCGCTGTAGAGCCCGCTCTCGAGCGCCTTGCAAAAATTATCGCGACAGAATACCGTGATCGGAAGCTTCTCACCTTTTGTCCCTTGCGCGAAACATCGAAACGCTGGACGGCACTCCTTCAATCCTACGGACTCCCCGCGGCCCATGTGGACGGCGATTCCGATGACCGGGAAGAGATCTTAAAGGCGTACGCTCGAGATGAGATTCGCTTTCTGTCCAACGCCGCACTTCTAACGGAAGGCTACGATGAACCGAGCATCGACACGGTGCTTAATTTGAGGCCAACAACAAGCCGCGGGCTTTTCAGCCAGATGGTCGGCCGGGGAACAAGGCTTTATCCCGGAAAGAAGCATCTTTTGTTGCTCGATCCCCTCTTTCAAGCTGAGCGGACCAACCCCATCAGCATCGGTGATATCGTGGCAGAGACCGAAGAAGACGCTGAGCGCATCGAAGCCGCGATGCAGGAGAAGGATGCGAAGCTCAGCACGGCCGCCAAGTTGCCGCTAAAGGCCGTAATAGTAAAACGGGAGCCGGGGTCTCAGGTGCGGGGCCTCGTAAATGTCATCCAGGAAACGGGATATCGTCCCGGTTATGAAAAGCCGCTGGCCGAAGTCGCAAATACCCAGCGCCAAAGCCCCAAAGGACAACCATCTGCATCACGGTGGTCGCTATTTCAAAGTGTGAAGAACCTATTTTCATGGTAGTGCGAAAAGCCAGGTCCCTCGCTCGCATAACCATGTGCTGAGCTGTCGCACGGGGATTTCGTTTGTATCGAAGTCCGCAATAAGAATGCACCCCAGCGCATCTTTCGCGGATACCGCGATAATGGTGGAAGTGAATAGCAACTTGCCCCGCTAAACAGAAATTATTACAGTACTTACCGCTTTGGTGCGGTTGGTGAGCCCCGAATTGCAATTCTTGGAAAAGTGATCGAGCTTTTTCGTACCTATACCATGCCAATTGCAGGCAGCAAGACGGCCAACGTTGCTTAAGCGCTAGAAATCGTCAAGAGCTGCGGCATCATGGAGCCACGTACTCATTTGGCAGCAGTGCCTAGGTTACGCGCATACAGTTGGACTGTTCTTCTCGCGCGCGCCAGTTCCGCTGTTGGCTTGGAACCCGCTGGCTCGCTAGCCGAATCAATAGCCTCCTCTATCGGGCGGGTTTCCGGCATCAGGGTTGCGAGAAGAAGGGCGCATCCCGCAGTGCCAGATAGAGCAAGAAATGCGGCGCGATTACCTAAATGGTCGGTCAGATAGCCTGCTGCGTAGGTGCTGAGCGATGCTCCAATGCCAACGGCCATACCGGCCATGCCTTGGGCCAGATTGAAGCGGCCCGTCCCGCGCGTAATGTCTGCAAGGACAAGCGGCAAGAGAACACCAAGCACCGCCGCCGACACGCCATCGAGCATTTGGACGGCGACGATTGCGTGCGGATCGGTCGAGTAAGCAAACAACAGCCCGCGAACGGGGAGCGCGCAGAGCCCAACCAACAGCAAGGGGCGCCGTCCCCAGCTGTGCGCGCATTTCCCTACCCACGGAGAAAGTGCCGCAACAAGGAGTTGAGGGAGAACAATGCAAGCAGCCACAATGGTAACGGCCCAGCTTCCGGACTGCGTCGTAAGCCGACCGGCAACAAGCGGTAGCATTGGCGTGTTCGCCATTTGAAACAGGGCGACAGCGCCGATAAAAATCCAAAGCCCCCGTTCTCGGAACAGGCGTTTCAGTCCAGGAAAGATATGGCAGGAAGAACCGTTAGTGACGCCACCGTGCGCTCTTGCCGGGTTGACGTCGCTTTCTCTAATCTGAAAGAGAGCCGCGACCGTCGGCAGCGCGAACGCAGCGGTGACGTAAAAGACCGACTGAGCGGAAAGACAATAGCCGCACGCACCCATTAAAATCGCCGCTGCACCATTTCCTATTGAGGCGAAGCAGGCATTGCGGCCGAGGCGTTCGGCGGCTCGGCTATGTCCTACGAGGCCAAGCGTGATTGCGCCGATCGCTGGACCAAGCACGCAGCTAGCGAGCGCATGGATCACTCGCGCCAAGACGACCGCGCCGAATATTGGGCATACGGCGATAAGGAGAGCGCTGACGGCAATGCCGACAACGGCGGCGGCCGCCGCAGAACGTTCGGATTTTACCGCATCGATTAGCGCGCCCCCCGGTATTTGTCCAAGAAGGCTGACCAGTCCGCCGATCGTGAGAATGAGACCGATATCGGTTTGGGTCCACTTCTGAGTAACCAGATAAACCGCCAAGAATGGGCCAAAACCCGTTTGGATATCTCCGAGAAAAAACGTGAACCAGTCCAAGCCTCGCAAGCTCTTGGCCGCGGGCGATGAAGCCCGCTCCGCCGTGTCCTTCGACGGTCCCAAACACGGGATCGTCGGCTGCTCCGTCGCCGTTTGGCCGATGCTCATCAGATACTCAGCTATTTCGTTTTGGCGGAGGGATTCGATGACCTGCCAGCACCGATGATCACGATCGGCTCGCCGGGCCTAACTTCGGGGGCTACGCGCAAGCGTTCCCGCGTCAGGTCGCAACGAATGATGCTCGAACTGCCTTTTGGTTCAAATCGCAATGCACTCCAATCGACCGCGATCTTACGGTTCCCGACCCCAAGAAAGCCGCCAAAATCAATAACCGCGGCGCGAAGCTGGCCGCTGCGATCTGCGAGCACATCCACGATGCGTCCAAGGCTCTCGTCTGTTGCGCTAAGAACCTCCTTGCCCAGCACGCTTTCGATATACCGTGCTTCGATGATTGTCGCAGCAGTTCCTTGCTCGGATGTTGGCGGGGTCGCATTTTTCGAAGCGGGATTACCCTTTTCAGATGATCGAGGCGGAAATTTGCTCTCCTCAGCCTTCAGGCTGACGGTGTTCGACAAGGTGAACAGCATAAGCACGTAGGAGATTTGCCGAACGACCCTTATACCCATGCTGACCCTCTGGCAGGCATCTTCATGCGTTGAGCGACCCTGTATTTCTCGTTTAGGGGCTTCAACCACACGTGGACAATCATCTTTGCGGAGCCGCAGGACTTCACACATCACCCATCTGATCGCGGTATTTTGTATCAATGCAAGCAAGCCTATCGGATCGCAAATCAATTTAATTTTGCGGCGGAGAGATGGCGTAGGAAACATCTTCCAAGTTCTGGGTTCTGGCACGGCTCGATCATTCTTCAGCCCGTCGAAAAAGAAATACTTCGTGTCTCGTTCGCGTGGGTCTCAAGCAATTTCTTATACAGAGGCGACACGTTCTATCGCGAATTGCTGTCTTTTGAGTAGGTTTAGTAAAATAGATTTCCATCCAGCAAAGGATTCGCGATTGCCGCGGCCGCAAACAGGCTTTCGCGAGCAATAACCGGCACGCATGCCCAGGCATGGATCGGCAATTCAAGGCTCCAATCGCCACCATTAGACCTGCGAATTCCTGTCAGGTGCAAGTTGCCAGCATTCGATCAACCCCCGCAGATCTTGCAAAACGAAGGGTTTCTTCAGTGTTTAAACATTTGAAAACCGCGGAGCAATCGACCCGCCATTATATCCCGTCGAAAACGCAAATGGCGTTCCTTTCTCGAGCAAGAGTTCAGCGAGCGGATAACTCGTAATCCCGTCGCCATGATCGACAGCCGTGACTTCATCGCGGGCAGCCGCTTTTGCTTGTTTTTCGCTGATTGCGCGGGGGGCCCCTGCGGCATCTCGACGAAAATTCCGAGGTGCATCAAAAACGCCTCAAGCCGCGTTTCGCGGACCGGTGATCCCGGGTAGCAGTGGCTAAAAGGGTAGCCGTCCTTTCGTATATGCTAACACCCCAAGCACCGCCGCTGCACCAAGCAAAAACACAAGCAGAAACTGGATTATGCCGCGGCCACTGGCCGCCGTGCCGATGCGCATGTTTTGTGAAGACCCGCTCTCGCGCTGAGACCTGCGCAGGAAGATCGCCGACAGGATTGCAACCGCAAATCCGCTCGCAACCGAAATAAGAAAATCGCGCATCACAACACATGCCTCCCGTCTCAGGCATCTTGGCCGTAACCCGAGTACTAAACCGCTGTTCGCGAGGACTAGCGGGGATGGTTGGGTGTGCGCTTTTGCATTTATTATATTGATGCCGGAAACCAGTAAGAAGGGCGCGTGATTGGATTTCGCCGGAACGGCCACCGGGACGCAAACCTGGCGCGTGAATTTAGAAGATCGCGATAGAGTTTGAGATAGTCTTCAGCCATTCGATCAGCCGTGAATCTTTTTTCAAATTGGCGGCGGACGTCAGTGCGGGATAGGTGTCTTAACCGCCCAACGGCAGCAATTGCTCCTTCTACGTCTTCGGCGATGAAGCCTGTTACGCCATCCTCGATGATTTCGGGTACCGAGCCACGATTGAAGGCGATCACGGGGGTGCCGCATGCCATCGCTTCGATCATGACGAGTCCGAACGGTTCGGGCCAATCGATTGGCGCCAGCAACCCAAGAGCACCACTTAGGAAGGCGGATTTTTCCGCATCAGCAATTTCACCAATAAAATCGATGTGCTCGTGATCAAGCAGGGGGCGGATCGTTTCCGCGAAATAGTCAGTGTCGGCTTTATCGACCTTGGCCGCAATTTTGAGGGGGATCGCACACTTGCGAGCAATACTGATAGCCAAGTCAAGCCGTTTCTCCGGAGAGATTCGACCGAGAAATGCAAGATAGGTTTGCGACTTGGCTTGAGGTGTAAGGAGATTTCGCGGCACGCCGTGATGCACGGTCCCAACCCAATTGGCCTGCGGGATAGGAAGCCGTTGAGCATCAGATATGGAAACAACTGGTACAGACGAAAAGGTTTGAAATGCGGGCTGATGTTCGGGCAAGTCGAGCCGGCCGTGGAGCGTCGTAACAAACGGGACCGGCAGACGCGAGAACAACGAGAACGGGTAATAGTCGAGATGGAAGTGCAGGAAATCGAATTCGGATGCGCGCCGGGCGACAACTTCCAGCATCGTCATGTGGAGCGCGTTGGCGTCGCTGACGCGGCCATCCAGGCGTAATGCTCGCGGCCAGACCGCCTCAAGCTTCGCACTTGTAACGGAATCGCCGCTAGCGAAAAGCGTTACGTCATGTCCGAAGTCAACCAATGCCTCGGTCAGCCACGAAATAACACGTTCAGTACCGCCATAAAGTTTAGGGGGCACCGCTTCGGTAAGCGGCGCAATCTGCGCGATCCGCATTCCAAATCCCTCTTCTACGCGCAGTTGTCTGGGAATCCCGCTATACTCCTGCGCCGCTTCTGTTGAGCAGGTAACGTTAACGAATACGTACCCAGAAAGTTCCGGTCCAGAAAATAGTTAGATGGCGGCCTGAAACTTGTGCTTCGCTCACGCGTTGACGGTCATATCTGTCTGGGGACTTTGCCGCAGAATTCCTCTTTTGACCCCCGTGAAGGACTCGGTGTGCAGAATGCAGGACCTCTCTACCTATGCCAGCCGTCCCTTGGCATTCTTCATACGGTACATTCGTCTCCGGACCATGTCCCACGCGATCATTCTCCTTGCCGTTGCCGGTGCGGTTGCTTGCTCGGTAACCACCCAATACGGGGTCAAACTCCTCGTCGATGCGCTATCAAGTACGGGCCAGAACATCAGCGCCGTATGGACGTCATTTAGTGTTCTCGTTGCGCTCATTACCGCTGACAATCTTTTGTGGCGCCTTGCGAGCTGGGTTGGAAGCTCCGCCTTTGTCGGCGTTACCGGAGACCTTCGTGGTGACCTTTTCCGGCATGTGACGGGACATGCACCGGGCTTCTTCTTGAAGCAATCGCCGGCATCGCTCACAAGCCGTGTCACTGCGACGTCTAATGCCGTGTTTATCATCGAAAATATGCTCGTGTGGAACGTGCTGCCGCCTTGTGCGGCAGCTCTGGGGCAATCGTGTTCGTATGGATGATAAATACGTCGATGGCTGCACTTTTGATGGTGGCGGGCGTCGTTATTGTAGGGGCGCTGTTCAAGCTTGCTGCGGTGGGTAGGCCTTTGCATCATAAGTTCGCCGACAAAGCCGCCGCAGTCGACGGCGAGATGGTCGATGTCGTCGGGAATATTGCAATGGTGAAAGCGTTTGGCGGGCTCGCCCGGGAGCACCGCCGCTTCGACGGCACGATCAAAACCGAGATGTCGGCGCGGCGCGCAAGCTTGTTTTATCTGGAGCGGATTAGGTCCCTCCACGCGCTTGTAACAATATTGCTTACCTTTGGGTTGTTGATGTGGGCGATTCTGCTTTGGCAGCGGCATGCGGCTTCGACGGGGGATGTCATTCTAATATGCACTTTGGGCATTTCTGTATTGCATTCGACGCGGGACCTGGCCGTGGCTCTTGTAGACGTCACGCAGCACGTGGCGCGTTTATCCGAGGCGCTCGAGACGCTATTGATCGATCATGAGCTGCGTGATGCGCCGTCGGCACAGCCGCTGGAGCGCCAGGGAGCGAGCATGACATTCGAGGACGTCACATTTGGTTACGATCGGGACATCCCCGTCTTTAAGAATTTCAACCTGCATATCAAATCCGGCCAGCGCGTTGCCCTTGTCGGACGGTCGGGTGGAGGGAAATCGACGATATTCGCTCTGCTTCAACGCTTCTATAATGTCCAAGGCGGACGCATACTCATTGACGGACGAGACATTACACAGGTGACGCAACATAGTTTGCGCGAAGCGATCGCGATCGTGCCGCAAGATGTTTCGCTGTTCCACCGTTCGGTGCTTGAAAACATCCGCTACGGACGTCCGGAGGCGGGCGACGATGAGGTTCGAGCCGCTGCCTTCGCGGCGCGGTGCGGCGATTTTATAGAGAATCTGCCCAACGGATTTGACACCTTGGCCGGCGATCGCGGGTACCAGTTGTCTGGAGGCGAGCGTCAACGGATCGCCATCGCGCGGGCGTTCCTCAAAGACGCGCCGCTTTTACTCCTCGACGAGGCCACGTCCGCACTCGATGTCGAATCGGAGGAAGCAATCCGAGAGGCCCTCGGCCATCTCATGGACGGCCGGACCGTAATTGCGATCGCGCATCGGCTTTCCACCGTCCGAAGATTCGACCGCATCCTAGTACTGGATCAGGGCACGATCGTTCAGGACGGTTCGCCCGACCGGCTTCTCAAATGTGAGGGCCGTTACCGGGAGCTTGTAGAGCTGGAGCTTAATCGTTTGAGCCGGTCACTTGTTCCCGCAGGTTAAAACGCGGGCAGAAACGGAATGATTCCTCGTGCGTCCTTGATTCAGGCAAGAGCATCGATATTGCCACCGCGCTCGATACACCCTCACTTGGACGAAATGGGTCCAACCATCCCTTCGACAGCATTTGAACTACGTCGCGGCGCTTTGCAGGTAGCTGGAACTCGTATGCTAATAGCGAGTTGTTTTGTGAGCAAACAATTGAACAGCGCGGTAGGACCTCATTTGTGAGGGAGCAGCGGCAACATTTCCGTGGGACGAGCAGCGTAGGCATTCGGCCTCCCGGACAAACCACCAAACACAGTGAGAGAGGCGCGCATGGACGGACATCGCTATGACACTGACGCTGCCGATATCATTCTGGAACAAAATAAAGGCTGTATCACGTGAATTTCATGGCGGGGATACTGCCGCCGCGATTCAAGTCGATTGGTCGCCACAGACGCTTCAGCTTCTTCTGAGAGAAGAGCTCCCCGGAGCGGAAATCATCGTTGTCTCGAACCGCGAGCCCTATATTCACAATGGCCTGAACGGCAAAACCACCCTTCAGACCCCAGCAAGTGGTCTCGTCTCTGCGCTCGAGCCCATCATGAGAGCCTGCGGCGGTACGTGGATCGCTCATGGAGGCGGGTCGGCGGATCGGGAGACAGCCGGCAGTGACAGCAGGATCGAAGTACCACCCGGGGCGCCCGCTTACACCTTGCGCCGGATCTGGTTAACCGATGAAGAGCAGGACGGCTATTATTTCGGCTTTGCCAACGAAGGAATCTGGCCGCTTTGCCACAATGCTTTCGTGCGTCCGGCCTTCAGGGAGTCCGATTGGCACTGCTATCGCATGGTCAATCAACGCTTTGCCGACGCGGTGATCCAAGAAGCGCGCTCCGAAAATCCGATTGTTCTCGTTCAGGATTATCATCTTGCTCTTGTTCCGCATTTCCTACAGGAACAACTGCCAAAGGCGACAATTTTGACCTTTTGGCATATCCCCTGGCCAAATGCAGAGACTTTCGGCATTTGTCCATGGAGAGCAGACCTTATTCGCGGGATGCTTGATAGTACGATCCTTGGTTTCCACACCCGATGGCATTGCAATAATTTCCTTGAAACGGTTGACCGGTTCATTGAAAGCCGGATTGACCGCGAGCAAGCGTCGGTATGCGTGGCTGGACGGGAGGCCCTGGTCAGGGCGTATCCAATCTCAATCGAGTGGCCACCGGTGGCTCTTTCAGGCCAAAAATCGGTCGAGGAATGCCGCCGATTGGTGCGCTCGGAAATCGGTCTTGCCGAGGATGTGTGCCTGGCGGTCGGGGTTGAACGTTTCGATTACACGAAGGGAATTCCTGAGCGGATGCGCGCAGTGAACGCGTTTCTCACGCGTTATCCCGAGTGGAAGGGCCGGTTCGCACTATTACAGGTCGCGGCGCCAACTCGGACCAAACTTGCAACCTATCAGGATCTTCAAAACCAAGTGATTGCTTTGGCGGATGAGATCAATTCGAACCATTCCGATGGCGGTTGGAAGCCCATTCATCTGATTATTCGCCATCATAGCCCTCACGACGTATTCCGGCTATTCCGTGCGGCCGACCTCTGTCTGGTGACGAGCCTGCACGACGGCATGAGCCTCGTGGCGAAGGAGTTCGTAGCCGCCCGTAATGATGGGCTCGGCGTCTTGATTCTTTCGAGCTTTGCAGGGGCTTCGCGAGAGTTGACGGAAGCATTGATTGTTAATCCCTTCGATACAAATGAAGTGGGAGAGGCGATCTACCGTGCCGCATGCATGTCCGAGATCGAACAACGCGAACGCATGCGCTTGATGCGTGCACATCTGCAAAGCCGCAATGTCTACCGCTGGGCTGGACAGATGCTGATCGACGCTGCCAGTGTTCGCAAGCGGCAGCGCATCGTCGATTTTACAGACAAAGACGCGTAACATGGCCGGCGTAGACTAAAGGTCACGCAAGCTGCGTGGTACGCGCGTACTTATAGCCGCGGATGGAATACCTCGCCTGCGTGAGCGGCGGCCGGCTTTGACGGAGCCTGGAGCGCAGGTTATCGGGCCAATTTAGGTGCCCGCAGAAGACGGGGATACGCATTGCAACCCACCCGCCAACCCCGATTCACATTGCAAGCTTTTGCAAAGACACGGACAGATGTACTGTTAGGCCTTCGGGTTCCCACGCATAGGAAACCTGACCGCCAAATTGAGTTGTCACAGTTTCCCGGGTCAAGTACGCACCGAAGCCCTCATGCTTTGGCTGGCCGGCAAGAGGCGGCCCGCCGCTTTCCCGCCAGATGATAAGGAGTTCCCCGCCGCTGACGCAGCAGTCGATTTTGACCGTTCCCCTCGAAGACGACAGGGCTCCATACTTCGCTGCATTCGTCGCTAACTCGTGAACGATCAGGGCGAAGTTCGTGATGGCCCGTCCTCCGATTGGCACGTCCGGCCCGCTGACGGTCGTCCGCTTATGCCCGCTGCTACATTGGGGATCGAGGTAAGGAGCAAAGATCGTTTGCACGAGCGTATGCAACGTCGTGTCCTTGGCGGACCCCTGTTCCGCATCGACCAGTCCCGGCCGTGTGAGTTCATGGGCACGCGCGAGGGCCGCAAGCCGCGCCTGAACAGCCCTGGCCAGTTCCGCCGGAGACCGCGCCGAATGCGCGCTAAGCGCCACGATGCCGCCCGCAACCGCGAATAAATTCTTGACGCGGTGGTTCATCTCTCTGACGATGAGAGCCTGCTGCTCCTGAGCGCGTTTGCGCTCAGTGATGTCGCGGGCGATTTTTGCTGCGCCGACAATGCTGCCATCGACATCTTTGATGGGAGAGACGGAGAGTGAAACATCAATCAGGCTACCATCCTTCCTGCGGCGGACGGTTTCGTAAGGATCGATACGCTCACCGTGCCGGATGCGTGCGAGTATATAGGATTCCTCGTCTTCACGGCCGGGCGGGATCAAGATGGTAACCGGCTGGCCGATAACCTCCTCGGCGTTATAGCCGAAAAGCCGCTCGGCTCCTTCATTCCAGCTAACAATTATGCCCTTGAGGTCTTTAGTTACGATCGCGTCAGTGGAAGACGCGATAATCGCCGCGAGGCGCTGCGCATCCTGTTCGCCGCGGCGGTGGCGGGTGAGGTCAAACTCTCTACCCACGAAACTTGAACGGGGGCGTTCGTCCTCCTGCCAGACTGCACCTGTCATGACAAGCAACCACATAAAAGCTTAGGTTCAACAAAAAATAAGCAGCGCATTTCTTGTTGTCAAAGCCAGTCTCGGTCCGAAATCGGACACAGTTTGCGCTGCCCCCGACAATGAGGCTTTGCTACCTTGAGCGTTGGCGGGGACGGGGTGGCTGCCGCTATAATGACGGTAGCCACTTCCTCACAAGCGCATGGTAACGCCCAGAGCAGCTACCCATACTTCTTATAATCGCATAATCGCACGTTTTTCGCTTGTGACGCAACTCGCGCTTGTCTTCCTGAAAGAGGAGCGCCGGGCGGCTATGCATTGAGCAGCGAACCGAAGTGAGTAAGCGCTAATCTCAACCAAACAGCCGCTGAAACTCGGCTTCGGCCGCGCCATAGGTGCCGTTTGAGTTCTCCTCCAGTCCCTCCCGATCGATGACCACGATCGCACCTCGATTGGCCTGGATCAGCCCGGCTTTTTCCAGGGCGCTTAGCGCAACCGTCACACCCGGGCGGCGCACGCCTAACATGGTTGCAAGGAACTCATGGGTAAGGGGCAGCTCGTTGCCGTCCATGCGGTCGTGAGCCATCAATATCCAGGGCGCCAGACGCTCCTCGATCTTGCTGCGTCCATTGGCCATCGCTGTCTGCCCGGTTGCCAATACGCACGTTCTTTCCGCCACGGCCGAATCCGTGGACCTGAATGAGGGCTCCTTAAACGCGAGGGCCTATATCGGGAACCGGCGCAAACTTGTGAACCATCACTGGTAATAGTAGAGAAAGTTCTGAGGAAGAAGCCAAAGCTAAGCAGCCAAAAGCAGAATCGCGAAATAAAAAAAAATGAAAAATACCAGGCCAAAACAGTGGTGATCGAACACGGCTCCTCCACTGTTTAGGGTGTTTCTGCTCCCTAAAATGACCCTATAATGAGAAATTGCCGCCCGCATCAGGGGGATTGGGCGCCTGAAGTGCGGTGCCGCGCCAAGGCACAATCCGTCTCCCGTGCGCGGCCCACGCCCGACGCCTCAATCCTTGTTGCTTCAAGGTGCAACAAGGCCGCAACACTAAGCATTGTGTTCCGCATGCATAACGGGCAGGGGCTGATATCTTCCTTTGTGTTGTAAAGGCTGAAGCCTTCGGATAGCGGGTCACGTATGGGTGACGGCGCGAGTGTGCAGGCCACGACGCCCGCTTATCCCATCTACCCCGGCGCAGCGTCTGGGTGTCCTCTTCGCTCATTCACCCAACCATGTCAGCTTCCCCAGTATGGCAGCTGCGTCGGCCCGCGCAAACGGCAACAAAATAGAATGCGAAAAAGCCTCGGTGCAGATAATCAGTATCGCCGAAAATGAACTCGCCGAGGTGAATAGCCGGATTGCGTTGAGGCGCTGGTGGCTTAGCAACGGATCAATCGGGCTTCCCGGCGCGTTTGATGTACAGTGCAGCCTGGAGACGGCTCATGCGTGCCCCAGAGCGTCCATCTAATGCGCTTCCAGCAGCGATGGCACACCTGAATGATCAGCTTGATGAGGCGCTGAAAGAGACATTCCCCGCCAGCGATCCCGTCGCCATAAATATCGAACCTCCTTGGGCTGAATATCGAATGACCACCATCCCGGCGGCAGATCCGCTTCGGCAAGATCCTCTGGATGGTGAAACGAACGGGACTGGCCGACGGGTGCCCGGCACCGAATTACCCGGGTTCGTTTACCGCTCGGTAGCATGGATCTGTGTTGCAGCCTTGCTTGTTGTCTGGGTGGCCTTCGGCAGAAATGCTCATATCGGTTACCTTTTGGCCATTGTCACGCTGGTGCTGGGGGCTGCTTTAGGGTTGCCGGCCGTCCTGGCGCATATGGGCAAGAACCGCGCGCGATCGCAGAAGCTCGAGGACTTTCTTTCTTCAAACGTGGATACGGCCACGGAAAGGCTCACAGGCGCCCAGGTCTGGACGCAAATACTTATAGTCCCGCTATCGCTGGCCATCGCCACCATATTGATTGGCATCGCATACATGGTAGTCACTTAAGCGCCGCGCCGCTCCAAATGGTCTCCTCACGAAAAGGGCCGAAGGGGTGGCCAGAAGCTGCCGAAAAAAGGGGGTAGGGATCTTCGATAGATCAACGGGGCCTGCGGGGTCATGCTGCCGGGCAAGGCATGTGTTGATGGTGTGCAACAGTTCTGTCTGAGGAAATGAGCCGGCTCTCACGCTATGAGAATTATAGGTTGAGATCACTTGAAAGTGCCCCCACGGTTTTGCTGCGGGCATCTCGAACAAGGGCACTTCCATGAAATTATTGGGACTGGCCGCTGCTATCATTTCGTTTGTGGCGATGGCTGCCGCAGCGCAAGCAGCCCAGGCTTTTCAACGGCTAATGTGAATATGCGGACGGGACCGGATACCGAGTTCCCGAGCGTCGGTATCATCCCCGAAGGTGCGCCGGTAGACGTCCAGGGTTGCCTTGGTGATGAATCCTGGTGTGATGTCATCTGGGAAGGGAACCGCGGCTGGGTCTACAGCGAATATCTTGGCTTCGATTATCGGGGCCAGATTGTACTCCTGCCGGATACTGGACCCGCCGTCTTTCAAATTCCGATCGTCGTCTTTAGCGCCGCAGACTACTGGAATCGCTACTATGTGGGGCGGCCCTGGTACAGGGATCGTGATCGGTGGGTGGTATTCAAAATCCATCCCCGCGTGGGCTGGCGTACGCCGCCGCCCGGTCCCCGCAAGGCAGGCTGGTGGCGTTCAGGTTACCGGGCGCCAGGCGGAATGAAACCGCCACCGGAGCGCTGGAGGCGTCAAGAACATCACGAACATCGCGAACACCACTAGTTCGCGCTTAACCAATCTCGTCTCAGGATGCCCGATACATCGCCGAACTGGGCATCCTGGCCGCCGGTTTCGGATGAAGTGTTGCCGTCCGGGCCCACATAATTGTAGAGCGTCGCCCGGCTGATCCCGAGCTCCGCGCCGCGAACGAAAGTGCTTCAGACCTCCTCGTCTTCCTCGTAATTGCGCTCGGTCCTGTAAGCCTGCACATCTCTGGCGACCTGCGCCCGATCCTTATCGAAGATGAACGCAACGGCATCGAGAAAGCCGCGCATGTAAAGATCAGCTTGATGTGGGATTTTATCGTCAAGCTCTCTTATGCAGTCTTGATAGGTCTTCATTGCGCCCTCCAATTCGCTTGCAGCTTATCCCTTATTCCATGGCGATGCGCTGACGCTCGCGATCATCCTCGATTTCCTCAGGCTTGGCCTGCCCCATCGAAGTGATCCGAGTTGAATGTTAGACTCGGCGGGTTTCTGGTGGCGCTCATGCCGCCAGGCCCTGACCGTAAGGCGGCATGAGCGCCGTTGGCAAGATTGTTCTTGGCGCCGGCGGGCGATAGCCCAGAGACGAGTGCGGACGCTGGGTGTTGTAATGACGCCGCCACGATTCGATCAGGATTTTCGCCTCCTTCATCGTGTAGAAGATCTCGCGGGCGAGAAGCTCATCGCGAAGTTTCGAGTTGAAGCTCTCGCAATAGCCGTTTTCCCATGGGCTGCCAGGTTCGATGTAGAGCGTCTGCACGCCGAGCCGTTCGAGCCATCCGCGTAGCGCCTTCTCGACAAATTCAGGACCATTGTCCGAACGGATGTGTTCCGGCGGCCCGTGAAGGAGAAAGAGATCGGCAAGCGTTTCGAGAACGATCCGGGCGTTGAGCTTGCGCTCGACCCGGATCGCCAGGCATTCACGCGTGAACTCATCGATGACGCACAGCATGCGGAACGGCTTGCCGTCATGGGTGCGGTCCATCACAAAATCATAACTCCAGACGTGACCTGAATGTTGAGAGCGCAGCCGTACGCATGATCCGTCATTGAGCCACAGACGTCCCCGTTTTGGCTGTTTCTGGGGGACTTTCAGCCCTTCGCGCCGCCAGATCCGATAGACCCTTTTCTCGTTCACATGCCAGCCGTCTCGCCGGAGCAGGGCGGTGATGCGGCGATAGCCATAGCGGCCGAACTGTTCGGCAAGGACGATGAGGGCTCTGGTGAGCGCCTTCTCTCCCTGCCGGCCGCGCGGTTTCTTGCGTTGGGTCGACCGGTGCTGACCAAGCGTCTCGCAGGCCCAGCGCTCTGACACGCCCATCTCTGCAACAACTCGGTCAACACAGGCCCGGCGGCGCGAAGGGCTTAGAAGTTTCCCTTTGCGGCTTCAGCTAAAATCAGCTTGTCGAGGGTGAGATCGGAGACCGCCCTGCGCAGTCGCTGGTTCTCTTTCTCCAGCTCCTTCAGCCGGCGGGCCTGATCAACGCCCATCCCGCCATATTCGCGGCGCCACCTATAGTAAGTCTGCTCGGTTACGCCGATCGCACGAACCGCCTGGCCTGCCGTCTCGCCACGGCTCAGGCGGACCTCTACTTCACGCAGCTTGGCAATGATCTCTTCCGGGTTGGCTCGTTTCGCCATCTCTCAGCTCCATTTGCGAAGCCGAGACTAACCGATTCACCAGACCACTTTCCGGGTAGCAGACCAGGCTCGCTTGCCTGCTTCCGAAGCGTTTCATATTCGCGCCACGTCGCATGCGATGCAGCGCGGATGGCAAAGGACGGGTTATCTTTCCGAGCACGCCTCACCTCGTTTAGCTTTTCGCCAGCGGCCTCGGCGAGCACACGATAGACCGTCACGCGGTTGATCCCGAGTAGCCGAGCTATTTCAGTGGGACTCATGCCTTCGCCAACACACTCTCCGCGAACCCGGCTCGCATGGGCGTTTTAACCGCGTCCGCGAGAATTGGCCGGATCACCAACAACATTACGGCCGGCGGTCCCAAGGTAAACAACACAAAGATGAAACGCTGGGCAGCACCGCGCTTTGCGGCCCAAAAGGGCATCGTCCTTGCACCCTCCGCAAACGCCGCGCTGAAACCGGAAAGCCGCGATGCGTTGCTGACTGCCATCGCCAAGGCTCGCTCCTGGATCGATGACATCAGGCTCGGTCACGTCGCGTCTTTCTTAGAGATCGCTGAGCGTGAAAGGACGGGTGAACGGCAAATTCGTCTGCTCGCTGCCCTCGCCTTTGTGTCACCGCGCATCATCGCGGCAATTGACGGCGGCACAGCACCTGCGGGTCTCACGGTCAGCCGCCTTGCCAAAGCCCTCCCTTATTCGTGGGCTGAGCAGGAGAGGAATTTTGGGCTTGTCCAATGCGATCCGGCGAACGTCCCGGCCATGTCCCTCTAGGAAGTCTTCCGAACCATCATAGTTTTTGGCGATGAATTCTGCCTTGTAACCGAGGTCCGCTTCACCCCCGTCCACCCGCAATATCAGCGATTTCGGGAAGGTCTGCTCCCGGGTCTTTTCCGGTCCACCGCGCAAGGGCTTACCGCAGGGCGCAATCATCCTCGATACCGAAACCACCGGCATGATCCCCGGTGCCGATGAAATCATCGAGCTCGGCGTGCTGAACGGCTTGGAACAATCTGGCGAGGGTTTGGGTAGTGGGTTGTTCGCGGCGATGCCGTCACCGTAGAACGGCGGAGGGGGCACCTCCCTAAAAGCATCGTCGCCCGCTTCCGTCTATTGCGCGTCACCCAATAATGGCCACGGCGCCCGACGAGCTGACTGAGTCCAAAGAAAATCCCGCCCAGAAGGGGGAAGGAGACTGGGCGGGACGCTTTACGCACGTTCTTTCCGCCACGGCCGAATCCGTGGACCTGAATGAGGCTCCTCAAACGCGAGGGTCTATATCGGGAACCTGCGCAAACTACCTGGCCCAAACGCGGCTAACAGGATGCACGAGCGCAAGGCCAAGCTTCGTCCGCCCAGCCTGTTAACGCAATCTCCGGCCGCCCGTATTTCGCAAACAGGATGTTGAGCGCCTCAAGGAAGAGGTCCTGCTGGGGCTTCTTATGGTGGAAGGCAATCTCCTTGAGCTGTTCGGCCACAAGCGGATCAACCCATATAGTGACGGCCTTCTTGCCGCGCCTGCAGAGCGGCATATCGTAATTCGTGGCCGGAATGCCGCCTGGAGGTGTCGCATCAACTTTCAGGCTTGAAGTTTTGCCACATTGCGCCGCTTTTCGGACATCTGGGCTCGCTTGCGATAGTCATCAGCCAGCTGGTGGAGAAACTCTCGTGCTTTTGTGTGGCTGGTCGCTCTTGCAGTCGCACGCGCCTCCCTTTCTTGCAGGAGCCAGTGTTCCGGGTCGTCTAGTGCGGAGGGCATGAGCTGAGATGAACCTTATTGGCGGGAAGTCTATTCGATGATTGAAGCACACACTGCGGACGGCGAACACTCCAGGTCTAGAGATGTTTCCTATCCGATGATTCTTGCGGTGGCCTTGCGAAAAGCAGTTAGGCCAAGCAAAGGCTGAAGGCAGTCTTCGCTGCGGATCGCATGTTTTCCAGCGCCGCTTATACCTTCCGGTTGCCTTTGCTCATTGCGGGCCGTTTCCAGCTTGTCTCAACGCATCGATGAGGGCTTTATTTTTGGCCTCATCACCTGGCTGCGGTTTAAATGTCCGGTACTGTTCAGCCGCACTGCCTATAGCCTTAGCAATCTGCGTTCCAGGGAAGACATGCGAAGCGGTTCTGGCATGAGGCTGTGCGTTTCATGCACAACGAAACGACGGAACGCCCGAAGATATTCCGCTGCGCCCCTCGACGCTCCACCCCCGGTGATCTGTTACGGATCGCATTAGTTCTCTAGGCGCTAAATGGGGGAACTGCCGCGCCAGTGCCCGGGTATCGTCCTATCGCCGCAACAACGCCTCGCCCGGCTGATCCCGAGTTCTTCGCAAAGCTCAGCGACGTGCGTATCCCGGTTTGCCATGGGCGCCTGAGGCCGCCGAACTCTAGGCGCCGCGAACGAATGCGCTTCAGACCTCTTCGTCTTCCTCGTAATTGCGCTCAGTCCTGTAAGCCTGCACATCCTTGGCGACCAGTGCCCGATCCTTATCGAAGATGAACGCAACGGCGTCGAGAAAGCCGCGCATGTAAAGATCAGCTTGATGTGGGATTCTATCGTCAAACTCTCTTATGCAGTCTTGATAGGTCTTCATTGCGTCCTCCAATTCGCTTGCAGCTTATCCCATGGCGATGCCCTAACGCTCGCGATCATCCTCCTTGGGCGCAAGATGGGACACACGTGCGACCAGTCGCCCGAACTCGGGAAGTTGCGGCACACCTCTATCCACGCTGGATAGCGTGTCGCTGTTGTCCACGACGACGAGCAGGTCCTGCGCGTCGAGCGCCGCGATCTCCAGAGGATTCATTGGTTTTCTGCCGACCGGCGACCCTCGCGAAGCGGCGTCCTCGCGACCGTTGTCCACATGGTCGACGCCTGCTTCATACCGGCCGACGGCGTGCCAGCCAATAGAATCACTTCACCATGTCATTGATGATGCGCAGCGGACTGAGCGGACCTAACGGGATATAGTCAAAGCCCATCAAACCGGCCTGCCCCAGCGGGAATTTCTCCAAAATGTTTTTCGCCTCTACCGGTGTGCTTGCGTTGACGATGAAAACCACACCCTTCCCGTCGGTCCGGAAATACCACTGGTCTATCTTGCCCGCGAGATAAGCATTCACCGTGTCATGCACTTCGTGCGGCATGATCTGGGCGCGCTGGGCGAGTGTCATGGGCGTGCCCATGAAATGGGAGATCGCCAGGACCTTAGTGGTGGGCACTGGCGGCAGCGGGTTCTGGGCTAAAGCGCCGCCCTCGGGGGTGATCGGGTTCGTCATGGCAGTAGCTCCGTGTTTGCCCACTTCTGTTCGCGTGAAGTGACTGGTGGCCCCGCGGGAAGCGCGGGCCAGCGTGCAGCTGTCTCGAGCAGCCTCTGGACCTTGGCATCATCATCCTTGGCGACGGCAAGGGCAACCGGGTTACCGTAGGGATCGAGTAGCTCGCCATCGAGTTGTAGGACAGGTGCACGCCGTCCGGGCGCTCGTCGACGAGGATCGTCGTCGGCGCGTACGACGCGGCGTCGGGCACCATCCGGGCCATCTCCTTCATGATGAGCGGGTTTCCGATAAGGAGCCGGAGCATCTTCGGGCCCTCGCCCCCGCGTTCCTTGCGGAGCACGGCCCCGTGGTCGTACCGAGCAACCTCCATGAACCCGGAGGGGTTAGGCAGCCTCGGCTTCGCGGCTTCGGCTCTTTAAATGTTCTTGTTGCCACAACCGCAGTGCCTGTCGCAAAGAGGACGCCGCTTTGAGGTGGTTGAGGCGTTCTATGTGAAGGCGCTCCACACGCGCATCAGGACATTCGTCCGCTATGTACTTGCAGCACCACCGACCGAGACGTTCATTCAACTGAGAAAGAAGATTCATAGAGCCTCCCACGAATCAGTTTGAATTTGCGCGAGGCTCCAAATCAACCGGAAATTGTCTATATATAATTAATTCTACTTCATGGGGTGATCACTGCCCTTTCGGGGGCGCGTCGTTCATAACCTACGACCTCACTTTGACAAGGTTGTGAAGGCGTCTCCGCTGCAAGCGGGGTCAAGCTGCCGGTTGCGTGATGACAGCTCGCCCGCCCGTCTCGCAAGGCTCAATGTAGAAGCCACAGCTCAAGACAACGTTTTCTATTATCCATTTTGCACTGCCGCGCTTGTAAGAGCCCGCATCGGGGGCATCTTCTCTCCATGGCCACCCGAATCCCCACTGGTAACAGTAGAGTAACAGTAGGGAAAGTTCCGAGGAGGAAGCCAAAGCTAAGCAGCCAAAAGCGGAGTGAGAGTGTTGGCGAGGTCAGAGGCACCGGCATAATCGTCGGCTATACCTAGCGCCGTAAAGCGCGCGTCGCCGAAGCTTGCTTATCGTCCTCGCCGCATGGCTCAACAGCCGCAACTTCAAAAGCGGATAATCGGTTTGATTGCGACGACAATGACGTCAGTTATTAACCAAGATTGCACCCTGCATCAGTTAGAATAATGCTACCAAGAGTAGATCGCGGGCAGGAGGGACGAATACTTGTCTGCGACACGGGCACCCCAAGAAGAGCTCATCAATATGAGCCGCCAACTCGTCCAAATCGGGCTGGAAATCGAAGAGTTGTCGCTAACGTCATCCGATACGCTTCGCCGGGTTCATGAACTTAATTTCCAGATCAATCAAATCCGCCAGCGCTTTCTCACGCTCAAGGACTCGCAGACCCCCGCCAGCCCCAAGAACTTGGCACAATGGCCATCGAATAATTTCAGTAGTCCCCGCCCCTCATTGCGCTGGCCGGATATGCGCGCGGGCGCGGCGCGGTCAAGGGCGCGCTTTGCAGCTAATCGCAAATTCACTCGAGAGGACGTCCCTTGACGGCCGCCTTCATGCGCCCGCGCAATTCTAACGGCCACGCAATTGAGGACGGCCACCGGTGCCTTTATGCGCGCGATCACTTGCGCTAAGGCGCCAACTTCTCCGCATTCCCTGGAGCGGTCTTCACAATCTTCGCGCGAACCTTGCCATTCGCGGTATTAATTATGCTGATCGTATCGCCCTGCTTGTCATACTTATTGCAGGAAGTACCCGAGGCTTCTTTCCAGGTGGTGCAGTTCGTATTGTCCTTGATAACCCAGGTCCCATGCCACATGACTCCTTTTGGCGTCTTGTAAAGCGAACTCCCGTCGGCGGCATAAAAGAGCACGCCCTGACCTGGCGTGCCTGTCACCGACTCGCCTGTTGTTTCAACGTAGATCGTCTTTCCCGAAAACAAGTCCTTGATTTCTGCGCCAGTTAGCTCTGCGGATGTCGCGTAACCGATGAGACCCAACGATGCCAAAGCACCGATCGCAATAAGCTTTGTGGAATGCATGTTTTCCTCCCAAAAATTTTGTGACTTGAGCATAGCTATCGGAGAGAAAACTATCAATCCTCCCGCGCCTTCGAGCTGTTGCGCCGCGCCCGCTCATCAAAAGCGAAGAAGCCAGCGCCCGAGGGCAAAAAATAAATCTATCTCGAAAATGACTTAAGCCGCGGTCGTCTTCCCGGCCGCGGCTTCCTTTCTTACCCTCAAGCCGCGCTCTTGCCGAAAAACCCGATGAAAGTCAGCAAGATGACCGCTCCAATTACGGCGCCGATGATCTGACCGGCGATCCCAGGGAAGGGAAGCACGCCGGGTAGAAATACTCCCGCAATAACTGCGCCAGCAATTCCAATGATGATATTCCCGATGAGACCGAAACCAGCACCGGAATAAATGAGCCCCGCGAGCCAGCCAGCGGCGGCTCCGATCGCCACCATTATGACAATTGCGATAGGGTCCATAGGCTTCCTCCATTCATTATTTTTCCTTGTCTGGAACAGTCTACTCCTTAAAATTTTAGACGCATTGACGCATATCAAAGCGTGTAGCTCGGGCCGCGTCACATTCGAAACGCTGATCGACCCCAGAGCTTGGGAGAGAACCCGTGAAGGAACCGGGATTAGATGACCGCCATCGCGACAAGGATGGCAAGATTCGTCAGAAGAACAGCAACACCCTCATTAAGACGCTTCGCAAAGAGTACGGCGAACACTTCGCAAAAGGCTACTCGCCAGAGACCAAACTCAGCGAGCTGCTGAAAATGGAAGGGTGCAATTCCCTGCACGAATATCTGCATCGCGGCATTAGCGCGCCACCTCGCACTCCAAAGTAATCATGTAAGAATTTTGCAGGAGCACCGCTGGAACTCGCTCAACGCTTGCTAGCGATAGCAGCGTGGAAAGCGTCCGGCAGCCGACTTGGCTGCTGCTATGTTCACTCCCCCACCCCCGCTTGAGCCTCGGCTTCGCGAAGTTCGAAGTCCTCATTCATGAAAAGCAAAATGACGCAGCACAGCGGCACAATCTGTTCCGCAATCCTGCCAATTGTCCGGTGACACCTCCACCTGCCAAAATGATCCGCGACCCACGACGGCAAGCCGCGTTTGTGCCGTGACCTTCTGCCCCCTATAGGTCTCACTAGCTGCAGTGACGGAGCCCCGCTTGATGACGGACGGCTGGTATAGCCCTGTGTCGAAAAGCCGGTACGCGATAAACCCGATCAGGATCACAGCCATGCCTCCGATCAAGGCTTCTTTCGATGAACGGATTCTTAGCGATCGATATATCATCCGCATGCTCGCCCATTTGGGATATGCTGCACATTATTGCCACCACGAAAGATACCTCCACCATCGATGTCGATGACTATACCTCCAGCAAAAATCGTCTGCCTGAACATCCGCAGCTGAGGAGGCAAGCGAGCCGGCTCGATTTGCGAATTTCTAGAGAGCCTAAACCCCGACATCTCACAGTGCTGTTGTGATCACCGCCAATCATTCGCAAAGAACAAACCTTTCTTCCGCCTTAGCGGCCTATTCCTTCCCCGGCTCCAGCATGGTAAAGATCGGGATAGACTTTTATATCGGACAGCACGTCATCTGCATTTGCGACCAGTGGTCGAACGAGCCCACATGGCGCGCGGCCGTCCAAACATACCCGAAGCTCGGCGGAATCTACACTATCCGCGACATATGTCCTCGTGTCGATCTCATCGGATTGCTCTTCGAGGAAATCTGGCACGAACCGGCAATGTTCTGCGTTGGCCCGGTCGAGCCCGCATTCAACATTAAACGCTTCCGGCCGGTCAGAAAAAGCAACATCGACATTTTCAAAAAGATACTCGAACCGGAATCCAGTGCTCTTGTAAGCGCATAACGCGCTTATCGCCTTACGGGATGCGGCGCAGCCCGTACGAGTTTAAACCGGCACCGCTATCGCGATGCTTCGCGTGGTATCATTTCTGAACGCAAAGTGCCGTCACCGAGATGCCGTTCGGATGCGGAATTGTCCCTTGAGCGATCCGGGGCGCTCGCGGAACACGGTACGGCGTTATTTGCGAGGCGGTGACGAAGCGGCACGCCGGAAGCCTGCGCCGAAGCGGGCCGCGAAGCTCGATCCGTTCAAGGACTACATCGTGGAGCGCATGAAAGCGGCAGCGCCGGAACGGATTCCGGCGGCGGTTCTGTTCCGCGAGATCAAGGAGCGGGGCTATTTGGGCTGCGAGACGCGGGTGAAGGAGTTTGTGCGCGGCCTTTTGCCGGTGGTCAGTTAAGCGATACGACCACTATTCAGCGTATCAAAACGAAAGGCGGTGCCATGGAGGGTGCCTGCACCACGGCGGGCGCATTACTTAGCGTGCGCTATTCAAGCGAATATGTGTTTTTGAGGTAAGCAATAGGATATACGACCGCTGATGAAGTTTTTCCGAACCGTTCTCTGGCGCATCTCGAACCGGTCTCCAGGGCACTAAATACGGAAATTAGAATTTGCCGAGCGGAGACGGCCGCTGTAAAACGGGCGACTGGCAAGCCAGAATTTGAAGATTGCCGGCCTAAGAGTCCCCCCATTAAAGCATAACCTGCAGAAATATCAAAGATTTTCGCAAGCACGGAACCCAGGCCACAGAGACCGGACTGGGTGGCTGGGCTAGGAGGATTAGAACCTCCAAATGGCGGAATCAAAGTCCTCTGCCCGATCACTCGCCAGTTTGGCGCCGGCTTTCGCAAAGCGCCTGCTAAATTTCAAGAACACGCCCAACCAGGGGAACGATATGGGCGTGGCGGTCTTTGCCCGCGCGGCCGGGCCCCACAGCTTGCGATCGAAATCGATTTCTTTCCAAGTAGCCGCGCTTCAAGCGTGACGGAAGTACCTCCGAGCCTGGAAACGGGATTGACGCACAGTCCCGCAAAGCGGACGCGACAAAACAGGTATGGTTCAGGTCAATCTTGAGCTTTTACCACCTCTTTGGCCGATTGGTAATCGATCAACCGCGTCTTGCCAACTTTTCTCGATTTCAAGCTGCCCTCTTTAATGAGCTTGTAAACGGTGGTGTGGCTCAAGCCGCTCATCTGCTCGAATTCAGCAACGCTTATGGTAAGCGGCTCTTTTTCGATCCCGGTACCCAGCTTTTTGTTCAGCTTAACCTTTTAGGGTTTCGGTAACGGTGGACCGGCAGGCTCTTCAGAATGCAGTGACGAACAAGGGTGTTGCCGTATCCGTTCGATGGTGAGGTCATCCAGCATCGGCAATCCCGGCAATTCTGGCTTTGTTGTCATCACCTGGCCCGCTTCAAATTGGCAACTTCCCGCTACCCGCCCGGTAGCAATACGAAGCCCACACTTCCATCAACTTGCGGCGCTTCTGCATAAGCTCACCGCGCCTGTAAGCCGCTTCAACCTTGTCGGCAACGACATGGGCAAGCGCTGCTTCTGCAACAAAACTGGGAAATGACGTTTGCTCCGCCACCCAATCTCTGAAGGTGCTGCGAAACCCGTGAACGGTCAGATCTCTACGATCCATCCGCTTCAGAACTTTCAGCATCGCCGTGTTGCTGATCCCACCTTCCCTGCTGGCTCCGGGAAAGATATGAGGACCGCTTGAAACCTCTTTCATTGTTTCGAGGATATGCAACGCTTCCGGTGAAACTGGCACACGATGGGGCTTGCCGCTCTTCATGCGCTGGCTTGGTATGACCCACTCTTTCGCCGCAAAATTCACTTCGTCAAAGCGCGCACCGATCACTTCATTGGTGCGGGTTGCCGTCAAAATCGTGAACTGAAGAGCAAGGGCTGCAACACCGTCCTTTTCCTGCAGCGCTTGCATAAAGCTGCCGATCTCACGATAGGGCAGGGCGGCATGATGCTTGACCTTCTGCAACTTGGTTCGCTGTTGCAGTAGCTTGTCAAGATGCCCCCTCCAGCGTGCGGGATTTTCGCCGCTACGATACTCGCTCACACGGGCATAATCCAAAACACGTTCGATCCTGCCCCGTAAGCGGGATGCTGTTTCTGGCTTTGCATGCCAGATTGCCCGCAACGCCGTCACAACGAGGGATGTATCGATGGATTGTACAGGAAGGTTGCCGAAAACGGGGTACGCATAAGCCTCAAGAGTGGATGACCACTGCGCGGCGTGTTTAGGGTTTTTCCAAGCTTTGGAAGTGTCAGCGATATAGGCTTCTGCGCATTGCTTGAAGGTAATGCGCTTGGCAGCGCCGAGCTTGGCTGCTTGCCTTTGCGCCCGCCGCTGCTCGAGAGGATTAAAGCCATCGTGGATTTGCCGCCTGTGTCCTTTCGCCAGATCGCGGGCTTCAGCAAGGCTCACCATTGGAAAGCCGCCAAGCCCCATCTCATGGCGGCGCTTATTGATCTTATACCGGAATATCCAGCTCTTCGCGCCATTGGGGCCGGCGCGAAGATAGAGTCCGTGCCCATCCGGGTACATGCCGGGCTTTTTGAGCGCGCCTATGCTAACGGGAATGAGTTTGTCCTTCTCGCGCTGTGCCATCGCAGCCTCACAGATGAGGTCCCACCTTTGTCCCACCCTTTCCAAGTTGATTATCACGCACAATGGCAAACAACAACGAACAAGTTGTGTGTTGCCTAATGAGAAATTACATCCAAGATCCCAAGCACTAAGCTACAATGGCGTATTGTGGCGAACAATCGCGAACATATTAGGGAGGCAGACTCCCTCTCCGCCAGCATAAGCTTAACTGCCAATGCTGCCGTAACTTTTTGATCTGTATCGCTGTTTTTGTTCTCGATTGGGCTACATTCGTAGGCTACGACCGAGCAATGAAGAAGATGGCGATCTCTTACATGACCCACAACGGGAATGGCTACTATCTGCAGAAGCGAATCCCGAAGGACATGCTTCCTCACTACCCTGACCACCGCTCCGGTCTGATCAAGCGCTACCTCGACACGGACTTAGCTGAGGCTAAAAGGAAACTGGCGATTGGTCTGGCGGAGCTTGAAGCGGAGTGGACCGCAAAGCGGAAGGGCGGCAGCGCTGTAGAGCTTTCTGACAAGGAGATCGAGAGGCTAACCGCGATCTGCCTCCACAACCTCCTCGATGAGGACGAGCAACTCCGCATGGAGGGCTTGGGGAGCGAGGAACTCCATGCCGTCGTGACTTGGAACATCATCCGGCACGGCGTGCGGCAGCAACCCAACTTTATGCCGAAGCCAGTGCCAGCCGGATTGTCCGACCGCGAGTATGCAAAGATTTCAGAGACCATCGACTTCGCCAAAGACTTCTATGGTGACGCCCTGTCGAAGGGCCGGACTGACGTCATCGAGGAGGAACTTGACGATCTGCTCAAAAGCGAAGGGATCCTGATCTCGAAGAAGAGCCCGTCCTATCGCAAGCTCGCTTTCTCGATCTTGAAGGCGAGCGTTAAGGCAGCCGAGGTCCGCGAATTTCCCGATTGCGTTGACGGAGCAGTCGCCGTTTACCTCAATGAACCGCCTGACAAAGGTACCAAAATCAGAAGCGGTCTTCTCTCGTGGCTTTCGCTCAGCCTTCCATTTTTCAAACGCCTGGGAGATTGAGGAAGGCAAGCGGCTTAAGCGCAGCAGCTCACGCAGAATGATCCCCATCCATGCCCGCTCATTGCTTGCGGCTTCCTGGACTACGTCAAGGAACGCCGTGAGGCGGGGGATCGCGGGCTGTTCCCGGAGGTGGTCTCAGAACGCACCGAAGTTACGGCAGCTTGGTCGAAATGGTGGGGCCGGTACGCTTGTAAGCACGGGATCACGGATAAGCGCAAGGTCTTTCACTCATTCCGGCACAGCTTCAAGGATGCTTGCAGGGATGCTGGTATCGAAGAAGCGGTCTACGATGCAATCCAGGGTCATAGCGCATCGGAAATTATCCGACGAAACTCCGGTCCTAAAGCCCCAAGCGGACGTAAACACTATACCTCGTGAGCGCGACGGGATCACGAAATTTATCCGGCCTGGACATCAAGTAACACGCGATCTTGCTGCCGCCCTCGTCTCGGTGCAAGCCGCCGCTTCCGCTCCTCGACCTCAAGACCAGCAGCGCGCTTTGTCCAAGTCCCAGAGCTGCTCAAAGAAACCCGGCAATTGATTGATGGGCGCGATCCCGAAGTTGATGAGCTTAGCGTTGTCCTGAAGCTAACAACCGTGCTCGCGTACGATTTTGAATGGCGCCGATCGAGCTGTCGCAAGCACTTCACTTCACCATTCCGTTGAAGACCCAAACGAGGCTAACGCCACATTCGCCGTCCTCGTTCAAGATTTAAGCGCACGATTTATGAGCGGTCGTGTTTCCAGAAACCTTTTCAGGCCGCACAAAAGTAAGACCCGCATGCCTAGCGCGGGTCTCGCAATTCGATCTTAAACAGCGACGGTATGCTGAATCTCACGTTGGGATGACATCTACAATTTCGCGTGTTTCGGGATCGATAACTAATATCTCGTCGTCGAGGACCACAATCTTGTACCCGCTGAACTCTGGGTCGATGTCGATGAATTGCACGGGCGCGTCATAAAATGTGATGTCCTCCGGGACCCTCGTCCCAACCTCAACGGTAAAGTGAATTTCTGAAGCGCGATAATGGTGGATTGCTGTGCTGACACCGATGGCGTCATGGAGCTTGGTCCTTTGAACGCCACTGATGTGGATATTAGGCCTGCGGACGGCGTTCGACTGCCGCTGATTTTCTTGCTTGTTTTGGGTCTTGCGTTCGCCTTCGCGGTGCTCCGCCGGTTGTTTCTCTTTGGTGGGGCTTGCGCGGGTTTCAGCCTTGCTGCGCTCCTGAGCGGCTGGTGCGGGCTTCTCTGCACCGCCCTGCTTACCGCGCTCAGGCTGAGCGTGTTCAACCGCTTCCCCGCCTTTCTCGCCTCCGCCTTGGCGCTCGCTTTGCGCTTGCGCGAGCGTCAATGTGGCCAAAAGGGCGACCACAGTCACACCGTATTTTACGTAAATATGCATAGCTACTCTCCAACTTGTACTCAGACACTGGCGCCCGGAAAGGGCCGGATTTCTCCGGCCCTATGCTGCAACTCCGCTACTGCTTCGGCGCCGTTTGCGCTTCGACCTTCTCCTTAGCCTCCTCGTAAGCCTTAGAGGTACGAGCCTTGATATCGGTCCAGCTTGCTTGCGCCTTCTCGCGCCATTCCTTGACGCGCTCAGCACGAGCCTCGGCGTTCTTCGTCTTGTAGATTGGTGCTGCCACGAGCTGGGCTTTGGTCGCGTCGATAACGAAGACGTTCTGGCCGTTGACCACTTCGGATTTCACGGCATCGAAAGGCACCGCGAGATCTTTCTCGCCGATGCCGAGGAATCCGCCAACACCAATGACCGCAAGCTCGATTCGTCCGGTCTGGTCGAAAACGAGATTAGCGATTTTGCCGATTTGCTGGCCGCTCTTGTCATTGACGGGAGTGCCGATGAAATCGGTACCGAGAACCTCCGTATCATTCTGAACGTCCATGAAGGTGGGCGTCTGCGCGGCGGCGGAACTCACCGCGATCATTAATGCGGCAACAGCCGCAAGAGTGGTTTTCATTGGAAAAACTCCTTGTTTCCGCCGTGTGCTAAAAACACGGCCTGAAGATACGATGCATGCCGAACTGTTCCCGCACGGGTGAATGGCGAAAACGCGCCGAGAGATACCGGCCAATTTCCAAGATTGAAGTGTCACCCCCTGCGCGACGCGGCGAAGAGGTGACACCTTTGCAGACAGGAGATTTCGCATAAAGACCCCGTTCCAGGAACATAGTGCCACCTTAGGCGGGGCCCGAACCAACTCATAGACTCGGAATGTACTCAGACGGGGATTCGAATTAGTCAGCCAAGGCGATGCACCTTGTGAGCACGCTGGCCGTTTTAATAATTAAATCGCAATTGAAATGGGAAATAGACTTCGGAGACGCCTGCCCGACCTCGTTATTTATCTTGATGGTGCCGAATATGGGTGTGACAGACAACCCCGAAAATGAAATCGTTCTTCGCGCAGAAGCGAACGATTCTGGCAAATGAGAGCGGATCCCGGTAAGCCGCAATTTATGCTTTACGCTATCGACGAAGGCCCTCATAACAGCGACGGCCTTCTCCTTTACTGCTCGGATGGAGCAAAGCCTGTGACGGCATTTATCGCCAGCACATATGATTGGGCCGATCCCAGACGGTCACTCGGCAGCAGGAAAAGCCTCTATCGTGCCAATATAATGCTCTTGGCCGGCGTAACCCGCCTGCAATACAGCGGATCCTAACCGGCAATCACGCGCCAGGCCTGGCATTCAATCGACAGACCCATTCGTTGATGTGCTGGTGGCCGGCATCACGCAGAGCGGCGAAGTGCTCGACACAAGCGACGTTTCCTAACACTTTCGCTCGAGATCGAGGTCGTCCCAATGCAGATCGACAATTCACGCATTGGCTTTCGGAGCGCGGGTGCCGTTTCGATATGAAGGCCCAGCATCGGGGAGAGGGACACGGTCATCTGACGATCTATCGCGAGGGCCGCGTTGCAGAGCTTCCGCTCATGGGCTCGCATCATCACCTCGATGAGGATACGGTTCGCGATGTTTGCGAGAAGCTGAAGCTTAACGTGCTCAAGCTTCCCAAGAACCGCCCGCAGGCGCGGTAGCGCGCCCTCAAGAGCGAGGAACGATCAAGGCTTCCGCGCAATCCAAAAAGCAATGAGCCTAACAGAAGCATAGCCGGCGTCCGGGGCGACCTTCTAGGCCAGTAAAAATAAAATCCCTTCGACAGAACGCCTCGATAGCGCCGGATTAAGCGGCCGCCCTTTCTTGCATCCCGACCGCCACCAGAGGCACAGCTCGAATGGTTATTGGTTCGAGGTCATCGTCAAATTCAATCTTCAAGAGCTCCGCAAGCCGTGTGCGGCCGCGTAGGATGCGCGCTCTAACTATCTCCTGTTTGCATCCGCAGATTTCGGCGATATCGAGGTCTAGGAAACCTGCAGCGGCGGATAGAACAAGCGCTTCGCGGACTTCGAACCTCAGCTCCATGAGAGCAGAACCGGTATCTGCCAAAGTCTGGCGCTCATTCTTCGCTCGGCCGCCCGAAGACAGCAGCGAACTGGAAAGGGAAATGTAGCTGCCAGAACCAGCTTGATCCAGCGCAGGGCGTTGATCGCCTGGAAGAAAGCCGCGAAGGATTTCAAAGAGCAGGATGCGTAGTTTAGGTTTATCGCACCACTGGATATCGGTGGCCGATAAGTCTTTTAGTGTTTTTTCGACTGCCTGGTCGGCTTTGGACCGGTCGTTTGTCATAAGCCGGGCATAGGCCCGCAGCTGCGTAATTTCGGCGAGTACAGCGCTAGGAAGATCGCGGTGGGCTTGGACGGACATTTGCTTCACTTTCTTGATGGGATTGCCACTCGGCCTTTAGGCAGATGCGGGCTCTGATGTTGAGCATCAATCGCCGAGCGGGACCCGGGCCGGTATGGCCCATAGCCGGCTGCCGCCAATTGCGAAATCAAGGGCGAGAGCGGGAGGCCCGCAGAGGCGCGTGAGCGATCAAATGCAGTGCCGAAGCGCAACTCGATGGCGAGTGCCTGGCCTTTATGCCATCTGCTAATTTTGTCGAACTTCTCTGAAACGTCTGCCAGCGTAGCGCCGCTCGGGACGCGGAAAGACACGGGGCCATCCTCGAACTTGACCAGAACCTTCGTCGCAATAAGACGCTCATTTGAAATACTACTCATATTACCACCTCATCATCTCTATCTTAACCTCATCTTATGAGATGCTGCCGAAGGCCCATAGACTCGGAAAATACCCATTATGCTGGGAGATGATTAGATTGGTAAAACGCCGTGCAAGTGATCCAAAATCTCATCGGTCGGGACTTTCGTTAAGTCCTTCGCCAATTCGCCGGACAAAGCGTCCTTGAGCGCATGGTCGAGATGCTGGCGAAAGTCGCTAAGAATTTCCTGAGGCGCCACGAGCACCCAGCGATCGAAGCTTTTCATGGAAAGCTTCTCTTTTAGAAATCCGATTGGCGTTGGAACAAACTAGTCTTTTTGCTGCCCGCATCGTTGCGGTCCTCCTCCGAGCGGGACCGTTCGGTGTAAATCTCGCGGTTCAGAGGCGTCGCGTGGCGAAAATCAGAATCTGGGACGAAGCTAAGCGGTTCATCGGGCTCCTCATTCAGGAGAATATGAGCGCGGGAGCCATCGGCAATCACGATCCAGGTGCGGGTTGGTTTCATGGCGACCTCATTCATTGCTTTACGGATAACCCTGCAGTGGCTTTTCGGTTTGGGCATCGATCGGCATTGTGCCGAGGCCGTCGTTGGCTCGGCGCCTCTTGTCAGGCCCATGCGGCTGGCGAGGCATTGTTCAAATGCCCGCGAAACGGTTCGTTGGCCAGCCGCCGATCAGATCAGATTTGCCCGAACACCAATAAAACGACAACGACGATCAATATGACGCCGATGAGACTGACGCCGCCGTGACCGAAGCCATAGCCATACCCGCCGAAGCGCCCACTGAAACCACCAAGCAAGAATATAACTAAGATGATGACAAGGATTGTCCCTAAAGACATGGTGCGATCTCCTTTGGTAAAATTGGAATTTCTCCGGACGCCATCCTGCCGGAAGGCCGCCGGAGCTTGTTTCATGATGAGGTCCAGGACGCTGCTCCAGCCGCGCGAATTATAGTGAGCGGCGCGGTTGGTCTCTCACAGACGCGGGCGGCAGCTCTTGGCGGAGAGCAATCGCTCTGGACCTCAATAGATATTTCTTTACTCTACTATGGGCAGACCCAAAGGGGGCCAACCGACATGCAAGGACCATAGCCCCCACCATATCCGTAGCCTCCGCCACCGTGCCCCCGGCGGTAACCTCCGCCCCTGCGGGCAAAGCTTCGCCGTCCTCCACCGGCACGAGCATGTCCCTTACCACCCCCCTTTTACTTGCACAATCTCGGAGGCAGCGGATGCCTTTAGTCCGCTGTCGGAGGACAATGTAGCCGCGCCCGCAGCCTGCCACATTGTTAGCGACATAAGCGCCGCAGCCGCTGTAGCTTTAATCATAGGTGACTCTCGCTAAATCATTGAAGCAGGCCGGTACCACATTGCATGGTAAATGCCTTGCTAATACAGCTTAAGCGATTGGAAGGATGGCCTGTAGACTCGGAAACTACTCATCCGGACTTAAGGTAATAAGATTCAGCACGCTCCCGATTGTAATTATGATATGAGGGGTTTTGTTGGGGGCCGGTCCTTCTGGAGCCGGATTTTCAGGTTGAACCTGCTGAAGCGGGAAGCAGCCTCTGGCGTAAGAGCACGATCGGTCTGAAAAACCGGCTAATGTCCCCCTTCATTGCGGAGCGGACGTTTTCTGATCGTGCTCCAAGGCGGAAGGATCTTCAAATGCAGTCGCGACACGACGCACGCCTCCATGGAAGAGAGCCCCCCTTAGCGGCAAACGATCATGCAGACTGGGCGGAGGGGCGTCGCTTTCCGGTTGCCGGCATTGGCGCTTCGGCTGGCGGCCTTGAAGCTCTAAGGGCTTTGCTGGCCGCGTTGCCGCCTGATTCGGGCATGGCCTTCGTCCTCATTCAGCATCTCGATCCCCTCCATGACAGCCTAATGGCCGGGCTTCTGTCGAGCCACACAACGATGCCTGTGACGCCGGCAGCCGAGGGCGTCGCGATCGAGCAGAACCACATCTATCTCATTCCGCCGGGCGTTTCGCTCGCTTGCGCCCGGGGAAAGCTGCATCTTTCCGAACCCGCCGAGCGCCATGGCACAAGGATGCCATTCGATTTTTTTTTGCTGTCTCTGGCGGAAGATTGCGGCGACCACGCTATTTGCGTTGTGCTGTCTGGCACAGGAACGGATGGAAGCGAAGGTCTTAAAGCCATCAAGGATAGGGGTGGGTTCGTTATCGTCCAAGACCCTTCGGATGCCAAGTTCGATGGAATGCCCAAGAGTGCAATTCAGACCGGAGAGGCGGATCTTATCTTGCCTGTCGCAGGCATTCCCGCTGCGCTTATCGATCGCGCGAGCGGCATTGGCGTTCGTTCCTCCGGCGCAAAATCGTCTACGAATGGGCAAATCGAAAGAGGGTTCTTAGAGATACTTGATCTTGTAAGGCGGAAGACAGGCCAGAATTTTTCCCAATACAAGACCGGGACCTTGGGGCGGCGGATTGAACGGCGCATGGCTATAGCGGGCATAGAGAATCTCGCCCGCTACATTGAAAAGCTCCAATCCGAACCCGCCGAGCTCGATAGCCTCGGCCACGACCTGCTTATTAATGTAACGGAGTTCTTTCGCGACCCCGCCGCTTTCGAGGCGCTTGCGGCCGGCGTGATCCCGGAAATGGTCGCTGAGCAGCCTCCTGACCGGCCTCTGCGCATTTGGGTTCCTGGTTGCAGCACTGGGGAGGAAGTCTATTCCCTCACGATCCTCTTCCTGGAAGCGATCCGCGCTTCGGCGCGCAATATCAAGCTTCAGGTCTTTGCATCCGATGTTGACGGCCATGCCGTCGCATTCGCCCGCGCAGGCCTTTATGGACCTGAGACCGCGATGCAGGTGCGCGAAAAATACTTGGCCCAGTATTTTTCGAGGAATGGCGATGGATATCGCGTAGCGAGCGAATTACGACAGGCGGTCGTGTTTACCGTTCAGGACCTGCTTGCCGACCCGCCGTTCTCGCGGGTCGATCTCATTTCCTGCCGCAATGTTCTGATCTATTTGCGGCCAAGTGCCCAAGAGCAAATCCTTTCACTGTTTCATTTCGCACTCCGCGCCGGAGGCATCCTCTTTCTCGGGCGATCCGAGACAATTGGTAAGTTCCTTGAACGCTTCGAACCCATCAATAAAAAGCAACGGATATATCGCCATCTCGCTGCCGGACGGGCCGGCCAGATAGGGTTTCGGGCAAGCGGAGAGGGGATGGGGCGGCTAACGCCGGCAATTAGCCAAGCGCTGAAAAGAAAGGACTCCCAAGTCAATTTAGAGGATCTTGCGTCCAAACTGCTGCTGCAAGGCTTCGCGCCTCCTTCGGTCCTGGCCGATAAAAAATATGAAGCCCTGTTTTATTGTGGCGCAATCGATCAGTATTTACAGATCACTCCAGGCGAAGTTAACCGGAACATCCTTGCGATGGCGCGGGAGGGGCTTCGGCCGAAACTTCGGGCAGCGCTCGAAAGCGCGCGAGAAGCCGGCGAAGCTTGCTGGAAGACAGGTGGCAATGTACGGCGCGACGGGAAGATCTTTGGCGTGAAAATTGCCGTACAGCCGAATTCCACAAACGATATGTTCCTTGTCAGTTTCGTTGAGGAATCCGAGTCCGCCGCACCTCCTCCTAGAGAAGATGGGCCTCTGGAGAACAATTCGCGCGTCGTTCAATTGGATCAGGAACTCAATGCGACGCGCCAAGAGCTAAATGCGGTTATCCGCGATCTCGAAGTTTCCAACGAGGATCTTCGGGCCGCTAATGAAGAAGCTCTCTCCATCAACGAGGAATTTCAGTCGGCCAATGAGGAGTTGGAGACCTCGAAAGAGGAACTTCAAGCCCTTAACGAGGAATTGACGGCTCTTAACGCCCAGCTCCAAGAAACCTTGGAGCAGCAGCGCGCCACCGGGGCTGACTTAGAGAATATTCTGAATAGCTCGGACGTCGCCACCCTCTTCCTCGACACCGCATTCAAGATCCGTTTTTTTACACCCGCGGCGAAATCATTCTTCGGCGTTTCCAGCATCGACATTGGACGCCCGGTCGCGGATCTGGCGCAACGCTTCCAGGACGAAGCCCTCCTGAAAGACGCGCTGGCGGTGCTCTCAACGCTCGCACCGATGCGGCGCGAGATCGAATGCCTTGACGGCAATTGGTACATCCGCAGTATTCTGCCTTATCGCGTCGCCGCGGGAGCCGTTGAAGGCGTCGTCATCACCTTCGCTCGCATATCCGAAATGAAGGCGGCCGAGCGGAAGATCGAGGCGGCAAAGGCCTATGCCGAAAGCATCATCGCGACCGTCAAACAGCCGCTCGCCGTACTCGATGAAGATTTGTGTATGGTGTCGGCAAGCGCGTCCTTTTTCAAAGTTTTCCATTGGAAGCCGGAAGACAGCATCGGCAAGCCTTTTTCGCTTGGCACCAAGCAGCAGCAAGAGGAATTGACGAAGTTCCTAGAAGCCGCCAATGGAGGCAGCGCGATTGAGGATCGCGAGGTGGACATCGATCTACCAAATGTTGGGCGGCGTACATTCCTCCTTAGTGGCCGCCGCATCGCTGCGGGATTATCCGAACGTCCAAAAATGCTCATTTCTCTCGACGACATCACGGATGCGAAGGCTAAAGCGCAAGCGATTGCGGCCGCCAAGGAAGAGGCCGAGCGCGCGAACCTTGGAAAGTCCCGCTTTCTTGCGGCCGCCAGCCACGATTTGCGCCAACCACTGCAGACGCTCAGCTTATTGCAAGGCATGCTAGCCGATAGCATTCGGGATCCCGGCGCCTCGCAGCTGATCGAACGGCTCGATAAGACAATCGTGACCATGTCGAGCTTGCTGGACAAGCTTCTCGATATTAACCAGCTCGAAGCGGGCGTTGTACAGCCAAAGCCTTGCGAGTTCGCAATCGGCGATGTGCTCCAACAGATGCGAACTGAATTCGAGATTCATGCCGCCGACGCTGGCTTGAGCTTGCGCGTTGTTCCTTACCACATCACGGTGCGTACCGATCCGCGGCTCTTGGAGCAAATCCTTCGTAACATGCTCTCCAACGCGATTAAATATACGAGCCAAGGCAAAGTTCTGCTCGGCTGCCGGCGGCGAGGCGAGAGCTTAAGCGTTGAGGTCTGGGATACTGGAACCGGCATACCGCAAACCGAATTGAGCGCGATCTTCAAGGAGTTTCATCAGCTCGATAATCCCGCCGGGAAACGAGCCAAGGGTCTTGGCCTTGGTCTCTCGATTGTTCAGCGTATCGCGGATCTGCTCGAAGTACCTATCAGCGTCCGGTCGCGCCTCGGCCGGGGCTCGGTCTTTGCCGTGCAGGTGCCGCTAGTGCGTGCGCCTGCGCCCATTGAACCTCCAGCCTCCTCCCCCCTGCGGAAGTTATCGCTGAGGAGCCACCGGCGCGCGCGCAGACTATTTTGATCGTGGAAGACGATGCAGAACTCCGCGAGACTCTCAAATTGCTTTTGAACAGCCGCGGCTATCGCGCATTCGCCGCGCGCGATAATGAGCAAGCCCTCGCAATCGCCGCGGAACGTGGCGTGAGTTTGGATCTGATCATCGCCGATTATAATTTGCCGGGCCCAAGCGGGTTGCAAATTATTGCCAATATTGAGGAAGGCTCAGCGCGGAAAATACCTGCTATCCTGCTCACGGGTGACATCTCCGCAGCCACGCTGCTTGAGATTGCAAGCAAAGGTCATGTCCACCTCTATAAACCAGCAAATCCGCGGAATTTGATCCGTCAGGTCAATGCGATGCTCTCTACCGGCAGCTCAAAGGCTTTAGCGCCCACGGTGTTTGTCGTCGACGACGACCTCGAAATTCGCGAGGCGATGCAGGATATGTTGGAGAGGCACGGCTACCGCACCGAAATTTTCGCCGACGGTCCGTCGTTCTTGAACGCTTATTCGACCGATCGAAGGGGATGTTTGCTTACGGATGCGCGAATGCCTGGCATAGGAGGGCTCGAGCTGATCGGGCAACTCAACAAAATGCAGTCGTCCCTTCGCGTCATCGTGATTACTGCCTATGGCGACATCGGCATGGCCGTCAGCGCGATGAAAGCCGGAGCGATCGATTTTCTGCAGAAGCCGGCGAGCCAGAAGGAGCTACTGGATTGTGTTGAGCGTGCTCTGAATTATTCCCCTGACCACCCTGAATACTCTTCAATCCGGCAAACCGCGACAGCGAAAGTCGAAAGCCTCACCGCTCGCCAACGTGAAATCCTTCAACTCGTTTTAGCCGGGAGCCCTAGCAAGAACATCGCGGCAGATTTGCGGATTAGCCAACGCACGGTGGACAATCATCGCGCCGCAATCATGCGGAAAACCGAAGCCAAGTCCCTGTCCGCACTTATCAGGATTGCCCTCAGCGCCGGCTTGCTCGGCGAGCCTGTGGTTGCGGCAACGCCTCATGAGCATATTCCGCATCTAGCGCAATCAAGCGCAATTCGATCATAATTCTCAATGATCGATATCATGCGACGGACCCTGTTCGCATGCTGTCAATTCGTGACGGCTGGGGCTGCTGCAATGCCGCCCTTGGCCAAAGCGGAATTTGGCTGAGTGCCGCGAAAGCCGGACCGCATTGCCCAGCCGTTTCTGAGACAACTCGCGCCGGTGAATAAAAATGCGGTCAGGGCCGGAGACCGCTTCACCTAAAGGCCGAGAATTCAGGAGAATGACTCACGAAATGAATTGGGCGAACATATTCGAACGAGCACACACAGAGTGCTTCTTTCACCGCTGGAGTGGAATCAATGGAATATAGCGAACAGTCCCTAGGGCAAAATGAGAAACTCATCTACCAGGCACATTTTCATCCTCTGTATTATGCGGCGTGCTGGATATCATTTATATTCTTCGCAGCACTCGCATTTGTCACTCTCATTTATACGGCCGGAATAACAATGTGGGTTTTGCTTGGTGCCTGTGCCGGTAGGGCTCGCCGCGGTCGCTGCGAAAATGAAACCCATCTGGACGACGGAGATCGCCGTCACGAATCACCGCTTGGTCATGAAGCGCGGCTGGCTGACTCGCTCGACCATCGAACTTCAGCTTAAATCCATCGAGCAGGTCAATTTTCACCAGGGTTTTCTCGGACGGATCTTCAATTTCGGTAAGATATCAATCCATGGGACTGGCGTGGACGACCTGATACTCCCCAACATCGCCTCGCCTACCGATCTTATCAAAGCGATAGAGAACGCCACCATTCCCGTAAAGCAGCTGCCGCTAGCAGTCCCGGACACGGCCGGCGCCTGAAGGCGTCCGAAAGCCAACGCCCTCAGGGTGTGAGGAAAGAAGCGATCGCATTAAGATGATCGATGCGCTCGCAGATGATTTTACAACTTGCGAGGAGCGGGACGGCGAGAAGCGCGCCCGGGATGCCCCAAATCCATCCTAAGAAGATAATAGCAATGAAGACTGCCACCGGGTTGAGCAAAAGCCGGCGCCTGACGATGACCGGCACCGTGAGGTGAACGGAGCTCATCAAAATGAGATAACAGACCGGTGCAATAAGAGCCTTCCCAAGCGTATCGAAGGTAACCATCGATACGATTAGTAACGTGACAGTGACGGCCATCTCGCCAATGTAGGGCGCGAAACTCAAGACGATGGTAAGTGTCCCCCACAATAAGGGATCGGGAATACCCAGAACTGCAGTTATGAGCGCGACACCGAGACCAAGCCCCACGTTGATAAGGAGCATCATGACAAGATAGAAAGAGATATCACTTTCAATGCTTCTGATCACCTCAACGGTGCGCTTTTTGTCTGCGAGGGTTGGAATAACCGATACCAGTTTTCGTAAAAAGGTGTCACCGGACGACAGCAAAAAAAAGACGAGAACGAAGATGACTGAGATCGCTGCCGCAATTTGCGCCGTGCCGCCTACTAGGCGCTCTGTCAGGCTCGGAGTCGCCATCTGCACCCTTGGCGGCGTATCTGCGTTTTGCTCCGTGGCTGAAGATAGCTGCTCTGTCGCTTGCTCAATTTGAGCGAAGGGTTTTTTGATGGAGCGAAGCATTTTATCGATCTTGCCACCGCTTTGAGGTAGCTTCTGAAGCCATTCCTGAGCAGGAGCCGACAAGCCATAAGCACCTCCGCCGAGAACCCCCAGCAGGATTGCCAGCACGATGGCAGCGCTGAGGGGGCGCGGCAGACCGAGCCTATCGAGCAAACCGATGGCAGGCGTGAGCAACATGGTGATGAGCACTGCCAGGATCAGTGGGATTAGAACGGGCGACGAGACGTAAAACGTATAAACCGATAGCAACACCAGAACGCCGGTAGCGACGTGAAGTAGCCTGCGTGCAATCTCGACCAAAGGTTCGGGCTTGTACAAAGCCTGCGCGGTCTCGTCCGCAACGTCGTAACTCTGTGGTTTAGAGGTTAATATGTCCAAAGCCTTACCCCTTTCCGCATTCAGGCAGTAGCTCAGGAACGTAGACTCTTTTTCGGCACCAGTACATTGAGAGGGCGGATATAACCATCTACTGTTAGCGGGAATTCTGTTGTCTCCGCTAGGTCAGGGGATGGCTATGCCCGTCCTTAATTCATCTCAACGATCAGCTTTTCTTTTGGCCATGCGAGACATGCGACTTCGCGGCCTCCCCGGAGTGATGAGCAGCGTGCAGCGTATGCGCGTGCGCGGCATGGGCGTGTTGAGCAGCCTTTTCATGGTGCCCGGCCGCGTAGTGCCCAGCGGCTTCTTTGTGGTGCTTCATCGCGTGCTCGTGATGTTCGGCTGCCTTGGTATGATGGCCTTGCGCAGGATGATGCTCGTGAGCTGATTCCTTAGACATTACTCTTCTCCATTTGTTGTAGGGATTTATCGCCTCATGCGGTTGGCTGGGCGCTTTAGACCCGCCAGCCTTACAGCGGACGGATTCAAAAAAAGGGTTGGCGAGGTTCAGCGGCGGGGTGCTGCGTGGTTGTTGCGATGATTAGGATCCCTTCTGATCGTTCAGGCGAGAGTATTGCAGCGGGCGGCTGAGGAGGGAAGACTCTGGAAACTACTCATGTGGTCCCACTGGACATGTTGCGTTGCGCCGGCCTTTTCTGGGCACTCTATAAGCAAAGAGGTTCGGAGCGGTTAATCTCGCGGCTTAAGTACCCGCAACTGTGTCCGCTCAACCCAACTTCAAACTCCCTTCAATAAAGCGCTCAACGGCGTTCTGGGGTCATTCGCGTCGGTGCGAAATTCTTGAACGTCTGTGGCAGCCTAAAAGCTGAAAAAAAATCCTCGCAGTGAAGCCCTCGAATGCGCCCGGGCGACGTTTAACGCAAGCAACAGGGCGCGGCGGATTCGCCATGACTGCAGTCCCCTCGAATGCAGACTTGAAAAAAGCTAGCGTTGAGGCGTTCACCTAGGCGTTGGGGATGTCGGCTTCTGTATAGGAGCGCTGATTCTGTTCCAACATCCTGCCTACTCGGCCCTTGTTTGGAAGTGGCCCAAGGCTTACCGCTCCAGCTCGTTGCACTGCAGGCCCGTCTGTCCAGCAAAACCGGATCAGATCATTTGCGCCGGCGGTGAGCGTTTTTTGCATCTTTGAAAACGCTCATGCCAAAATAAATGCGCGGGACATCTTCGGGCCGGGTGAGGTCCCCAACAAAGACCTCGGCGCCCGCCCGGCGCAGTGCGTGGGCGCGTTCGTCGTCGCGCCGCACAAAGGCCCTGACTGGAACCTTGCGGTTTAGCAAGAGCCGCGCGACGATGCCGCCAACACCGCCAACTTGGCCTGCAGCGCCGGTAACCAGTATTGGTAAATCCGTGATCATGGCACCGCTGCCTATTCACATCGCAGGCTTTTGTTCCATCGCTGATAAAGCGCTGCGCAAGCTCATACTTCCGGACCCGGACCTTGCGTGAGGGCAGGATGAGATTGCGTACAAAGATTTGCGCGGCTATTTCTGGTTCAAGGACGCCCTCTCGGTCTCGAAGCCTAGCTCGACGAGGGGAGCCCCGTTCCAAAAAGACTGAATAGAACGCGAAATCGCACCGTTCTTGGCCGCGAAGACATCCCATGCCTCTGCATCGGCCTTCAACCGAAGCCGGTCTTTCCCGGATCGGCGCCACGGTCCTCGATTGAAGGGGTAGTTCGCCGGCTCAGATCAATCGGCAGGCTGGCGCGACCGAAGCGCAGCGGTGCTCTGGAAATAGGCCGGGAGATCCGCGGAAAGACCGCGATGCACCTGGCGGGTGATCTCATCGGCCAAGACCTGACCTTCCCCGCGTTCGAGGGCGTCGAGTGTCGTGCGTACGATTTCCTTGGGCGAACTCTTCGGCGCATCGATATCGCGCGTAAGGTCGGTGTCGATGAAGCCTGCATGCAGCGACCTGGGTGGCCTGTTGCGCGAGCTCGATGCGAAGGCCGTTGGTTAGCGCCCATGCGGCTGATTTCGACGCGCCATAAGTCGCCAGCCCCGGACCGTTCATCCAGCTTGCAACAGAAAGCACGTTGATGATCGCGCCGCCGCCATTCTTCGCCAGGATCAGTGCGAAGGCGCGCGCCATGCGCAGCGACCCGACAAAGTTCGCTTCAAACTGCACGCGCGCGGCCTCGACCGCCCCGTCGGCGAGAAAGCCGCCAGGCCTGGCGATGCCTGCATTGTTGACGAGCAGGTTGACGTTGCCGGCCGACTGAAATGGGTCAGGCCTGCATTCTTATGAGTCTTCATCCGAGGCTCCGGCGGAGGGGTGGTCGGCTTCGCAACCCCACTCTCTCATCCAAGCTTCGGCTGAACAACCTTCATAGCTTCCACACCTAGATTACTTTGATATGGGGGCGCGCGCCAGCGGCGAGAGGGCCAGAAAATGCTCATTCGAAAAAATATCCGCGTCCGCCCAAGTGGCCGTTCCGTAGGAGCAGTACCGGCCCCACCTCTTCAAAGCCGTTCACTAACGCTTCTACTCGCGGACGTAACGGACTTGAGAGTCCTGGTAAAGGGCGCGGTCGGATTGAACAAAGGATTCGCTGAAACGCGCCTGCCCATGAGTGGCGTTATTACTCGGATAGCATGGTCAGTGCGGCCTTGCGGTCTCCTGGTCTCAATTTCAAGAAGATCGAGCGCGCTTTCTTAATGTCTGTCGCGGACCCAGTGGCGGCCGCCGCCTGAAGGGCCAAAGTCGCCGGATGGTCCGAGCCGCAGATGAACACCAATGCTTTTGCCAAACGCACTATGGCGTCGCGATCAAGCATTTCTTGTCTCATTCTAAATACCTCTAGCGTGTTGACTGCCGCGCGGCTTCGCACTTTTCAGGCGTTCGGTCCCGTTGCTGAGAGGAACAAGCATCATTGCCTCGCTCTCGCATTGAGCTAATTGCCCAGTACGAGCCCTGCCATAGACGAGAGCGGCACGTTACGAGGCATCCGCCGGACCTGACGGTCATCGAAAGCGCGAAGCCTTAGTCCGCCTGCCCCGATTATGTCAAAACTGATGGGCCAGCCGACTGAGACTTTCGCGGTTCTCTTCGCCAAATGCCACCGAAACCAGCCTCCCTTACGCGCCGCTTGTGCTCGGCGATCCAAGCTTCTGCTTTTTGCTCCGTGGTGAAGCTTGTTATCATTGTTGGATAACTTCCTGGGATTTGTACTTCAACTCCGTAAGTCATGTCTTTTTGAGGAACAACACGATAAGCGGCGTCGGTATGCGGATGTTCTCTAGCCATTGCCCAAATATGGTGCCTGCTCGCCAATATCGCCATCTCCTGCTTTTCTCCGCGGCAGCTGTTGCTCTGCCTCAGCACTGCCTCTTGCCTTTGGTGACGATCGACATCCCGAGGCACCCGAAGGCTTTTCTTTCGAAAACGAAGTGGACCCTGCAGCGGGTTTTGGCTTCTCTGCTTTGGGTTTCTTTGGTTCGCGGTTGCCTCTCTTTGGCCCTCGGCCATGATTGCCTCCTCGGTTAAACCTATCTAGGTTGATCTTCTAGAATACGATCCAAGGGCGCCGTTCTACGCACATCAAGATTGCTTAGGGAAGAACGTTCCTGGATGAAAGGGCGTGCGCTTCAGCTAGCGGAATGGCTGTCTAACAAGTCATGCCCACCAATTGTATAATGAAAATTAGGGCGAGGGCGATCGCAACAGCCAACCTTGTGCTTAACATGCCGCTGAAGCCAAGCTTCGGGCGACGAGGGATCGTTAGACCGGGCGGAGACGGCAAAAGGCATATCAAGCGATTGGAAACCGTTCCGGCATCGGGGTAAGCACTGGGTATGGCCGCAATCAACGAGACTAATCTCTGGACCGCGGACACGCGAGGCAATTGGGCGAGCTTCGCAGCCTCTTCCCATGGATCAAAGCCAAGGCGTGCCAGCACCGAAAGCATGCTGAGCGGGGTCTCCTCGCTGTCTGCATTGATCCGCGCAAAGAGAAAGTCGTCGAATATTGGCGTGAGGGCAGAAACTGAAGCAGAACCTGTCATGGTGTATCACCGGGGCTCGGCCGTCCGATCGACTGGCGACGAGATGCCAACTGAATATGGTATGCCTGAGCCAAGCGCATTAGACCCGAACTCTATTCAGAGCGCTACGGTCCCCGCCATTACTTTTCGCTTCGGTATTCGGGAAGCGGCCGCAATAGGGTTCTTGAATGGCCTCGTTATTCTTTATAAGCATACCCATCTACGCAAATGACAAATGCTCAAGGACATCACATCGAGCGTCCCCGCGGAAGCTACCGAAAGCTGGCAGAACGAGGGCTCTGTTGAACCGCAGCTCGTCCACTTCGCCACTGACGCGAGCCCCGTAACAGCGACGGCCTGCTCCTTCATCGCTGGGCTGGAGCGCAGCCGGCGACGGCACTTAAGCGCGTTATGGACGATCGGCTGATCCCAGACGTCCCTCAAGAGCCACGAATACAACGCTCCCGGCAAATGAAACCTTCCGGCAATTCAGCACATCGTGACCAGCGACTATCAGTGAGGCCTGGCATTCAACCGCCTACACCCTTTCATTGATGTGCTACTCTCCGACATTCCAGAAAGCGGCTAAGCGCACGACGCGAGTGAGCTCGCGTCACCCTTGGGCAGCGCCGGTCACGAACGCTGAGAAGAGATGGAGACTATTAATGGAGATCGACACACTCCGCCAATGGCTTACGGAGCGCGGGTGCTGTTTTGACACACAAGCCATCATCGGGGCGAGGGACACGGACTTCTGACGATCCATCGCGAGAGCTGGGTCGCGGAACTGCCGCTGACCGGATCGCATAATCACCTCGATGCGGATTTGGTTCGCGGCGTCTGCGAGAAGCTGGGGCTGGATCTCCCAAAGGGCCGCCTCTAACCCTCCGCGCTTAATCATGTAGACTTAACTGCTTTTTCCGTCGAAAAATCCCGTTAGGCTAACTTTCTATGCAATGATCAATTTCGCCGTCGTATTGCCGTTCGAATTCTGGAGGACACTATGGTCAAAGTCGAACCCCTGATTAATGCGGAGGACTACCTAGCCTTCCAAGCGCTGATGCCGAAGGAGCCCGCGTTCAAGGACGCCCCGACCGGGATTGGCATTGACTTCGCCACGTTTTCGATCCGCGAAAACATACGCATTCAAAGCGGCACGAGGCTCAACAAAACCATTGTCATGGTGAATGTTCAACCCGGTAAATTTGAGCAATACTGCGAGAACTATGACAAAGACCGCGATTGGCAATCTCTTACAAATTTCGCTGATGCGAAATTCGACATGGGGCTCGATGAGGTCAACGACGAATGAACGGCGGCGACGCTGCGGGCGGTGGCGTTCGAGGATGGCCGCTCGATCGGCCGGGACATATAAGCAGTTTTGTCATAAAAATCGTTGGAGACTGTATTGTGGGAGCCTCTGTTGAACAGGCTTAAAATCCAGCACAGGACAACCTATCGCTACCGTCAGCCGGTAAGCTTCGGGCCGCACCGCTTGATGCTGCGCCCCCGTGAAAGCCGCGATCTTCGCCTTATTTCGAGCGATGTGAGCATAGCGCCCGCAGCGGGCGTGACCTGGGCGCAGGATGTGTTCGGCAACGCGGTCGCGACCGCCTCCTTTCAGACCATGGCCGACACTCTCTCGATCGACAGTGCCGTTGTAATTGAGCTTAACGCCGCCGCTTGGCCCGTCTTCGATATTGCCGCCTCCGCCATCGTCTACCCCTTCCAATATTCAAGTGATGAGGCCACCGACCTTGGCGCACTGGCGATGCAGCAATACCACGATATTTCCGGCCGTTTGAGGGACTGGGCCCGTGCATTCGTTCACGGCGGCTCAACAGACACGCTTGCGCTCTTGAAGGACCTGTGCGCCGGTGTCTCAAACTGGATCAGCTATCAGAGCCGGGAGGAGGAAGGCACGCAGTCTCCGCTGCAAACTCTCGACCGGGGCTGGGGATCGTGCCGGGATTTTGCGGTCCTGTTTGTCGAGTCGGCGCGCAGCCTCGGTTTTGGGGCAAGGATTGTGTCCGGTTATCTCTATAATCCCGGTCAGGATATTGCGGGATCGACGCATGCATGGGCGGAAGTTTACGTGCCCGGGGCGGGCTGGATCACCTTCGATCCCGCGAACCGCAGTGTCGGTGGCTTTAATCTGATACCCGTAGCCGTTGCGCGCGACATCCGGCAGGCAATGCCCGTGGCGGGCAGTTTCGTGGGAGGGACGGGCGCATTTGTGGGCATGGCGGTGGAGGTCAGCGTCAAAGCATGAGGCCGCGCCCGAGTATGGGTCAGTACCAGCTGACACAGGCCAAGCAAATTCACGTGTTTTCCACTAAGTGGAAACTTCCAGTAGTGGTCGTGCGCGCCGAGGTGCGATCAGAAAGCGGTCATCGAATGTGGAGTAACGGGCGGTGTTTCAGCTCTTCTCCGTCTTTTCTGGATGATTATCCCTATTCCCCCAAAATCACTCGAAATATTTGCAAGTTCCTGAAGTACAGCACCCCAGAAATGGGGTGTAGCCAAGCGTAAGGCATTCCATAAATGGAGCTAGAGCGTTGAATTAACAGTACGTTTTAGAAGAATTCTAATCCGACTGGGTAGTAAATTGGGAGAGAACGGCGGTTTCTCGCTTATGTTGTCCAATATATTTACGGTTGTATTTGTACCCTTTCGTCCCATCCACCAAGTGGTAACAATCATGGCTTTCATACCTCGAACTGTGATGCGAGACTGAATAACGTTGAGGCCCGTGCGGCTGCTCCGCCGTCCCCAGCGCGCCCGCGATGGCAGGTCCACCCCGAGACTTGCTTGGCCTCTGGCGCAAAAGAGCCTCAGTTTAAGCCCAGTCTGCATCATCCCATTTGAGAGGAAGTGCCAAAAAAAGGAGATCGGGTGCGGCTGCTTTCCGAGGATATCCTCAAAGAACTTAGTGTGGAAGGCCGCTATATCGAGTGGGAATGGGATCCCCGCACGCAAGGAGGCGACTACATCGCCATGCGTGACTTTTCCGGTCTGCCCGTGCAAACGGCTCATGCAAACGGGCGCATCAAAGATCTGGATGTCCCAGTAAGAGCGCTAGAGGAATTGATCGCGCAAGAACTTGTTTGCGAGGATCAGACAAAAAGGGAGTTTGGATTCCGGCTTTACCGCTTAAGCGCGGAAGGACAGAGACGCGCTAGACCTGCCGGATGGGAGCCAACGTAAGAATCCATCCCGGCTGGATTCACCCCAAAATTCATCCAAAAGGAGACTTTAGTTAGTCACACTCCCGGGCCGCTACCACCCATCAACCTGGCGTGCCATCCGAATCCAACTCAACAATGAGGCTCACATGATGCTTGCTCCGATAGAAATCACCTTTGATGGTGTCCAGCAATCAGATGCAATCGAAGGCTACATCCGCAATGAAATAGAAAATCTTCGCGATGTGGATGCCCGGGTGACCTCGTCGACTATTGTTGTCACCAAGCCGGGGGCCAAGCATTTCTCTGGGGATCCTTACAGGCTACGCGTGCGGCTTACGGTCGAAGGGGGCCCAGATATCAACGTCAATCATGATCCGGGCGCGGGCAAGCGGCATGACGCGATGCAGATAGCAGTTCGCGATGCGTTCCGTATTGTGAGGCGGCGTCTGGAGAATACGAGCCAAAGTTGAGGCGCTCCAACTCGGGATTTTACTGAGTGTAATATTCGGCTCTTGTAAAATATAGATAATGCTATATTTTACAAGTATGAGAAAATCCAAATATGCTCTATTCTGATCCATGTATTACAATTGGCGAAGCGATAATATAAACATGCGAAAGGTTCAACAATATGAGCTTGGCTCTTAAATCATCAACAAAGAATACCTCAGATATTCTGGATACTGCAAAATATTCCGGCACCCTTAAGACACTCGTCACCGCTGTGAACGCCGCAGGACTTGCCGATATGTTAAAGGGAAAGGGCCCCTTCACAATCTTCGCTCCGTCCGATGAAGCGTTCGAAGCGCTGCCGGCCGGAACACTGGAACACCTGCTCAAGTCCGAACATCGCAGCGAACTCGTCCGTGTTCTCAAACATCATGTGGTCTCCGGCGAGATCATGTCCGACGTGATGAGGGGCAAACGATTCTCCCGGAAATCCCTTGCGGGCATCGAGCTGTCAATTGATGGGAACGATAACATCAAGGTGAACAAGGCCCATATCAACACGGCAGACATTGGCGCGTCGAATGGGGTCATTCACGTCATCGATGCGGTTATTATGCCACCCAAATCCTAGTTCGCTTCGCCGAAGCAAATCAAAAACGCAAAGGCGGCCAGATCCATACGCCGCCTTTTTATCATTGAGACTCTGGATGTTATGATCATGCGCATCAATGCTTTGCGCTTTTTCCTGGGTCCTGCCGCGAACATTTGCTCCTCGGAGCCGGGGCTCTAACATGATATGTCGTGATCGATGGAGGGTTGGCTGCGCGGTTCGCATGGTCCAAGCTTCTCTAATGGAGATGCGGAAATGCAACATAGTATTATATGGAAGGAAGGCCGGGTCGCCGTCGAAAGGGAAACCAGCGCTCTTACGAACCTTTCTGAAGTGATCGCCAGTGCGGAAAACCGGGTTAGCCAAGTTCAAAAGAACTTTCCAGGCAGAAATCTCGACGGTTTTGATGTCTATGATGCGATCGGCAGGCTAGTCGCAATCCGAAAAATCTGAACTCCTCGACAAAACGAAAAAGCCCGGATCGCTCCGCGGGGTTGCTTCCCTGCTTGCTCAACGGCGAGTTTTTGACGGCGCGCTTGACGGACAAGATGGCGATGCTGAAACAGACGCGACGCCTTTCCAAGCCTGAAGCGCAGATGCTTGGAGGCCCGGTCAGTCTCCGGATGCCAGTCCATGGCCATGAGCGGCAGCAGAACGGGCTTTGAGAGGTAGAATGTGGGCAATCCGCGGCCGATACTAAGCATAGGTTGTCCGGTGTTGGATCCTTACGTGATCCACGCAAGCTCCGAATATTGGTTGCGGTTTGGCCGGCACTCGATGATATTTTTTGACCTTGCATCTTCAATATCGAATAATTTTGCAAATAACGCTTGTAATTTTGTCCAAATATAACCATCTCGGTAAGCTTCGCGCAATGTGAAAAAATGCGCGGTAATGCTAACAATATTATTTCATGAAGGTGGAAATTCTTGTGTTAATCGACTTAACTGGCAAGTAAAACTAACGTGTAGAGATACCACCTGTGTCCTAAGAATTTTGACGGATTCTGGATCGAGCCTGCCGATGTCAAAGGATTGGCGGACTTGGCGTATCCACCGATGGTCTGAAGGGCGTGTTAGGCCGCAAGCTCATCATGACGGCCAGGTCTTCGATCTCAGCTTCTCCGGCACGGAGCGCTCGCGAACCAGGAGAATAATCGTGACGATCGAACATGCCTGCATACGGGCCGTGCCCAAACCCTGGGGAAGCACCGATCTCCGGCCGTGGAGCGAGTTCCAGTGCGACGGCATTGCGGTTGGTGAGCTGTGGTTTCAGCGTGCCGACGTGACCGCTCCAGCCCCGGCATTGCTGTTCAAGTTACTGTTCACGAAGGAAGCGCTGTCCATACAGGTTCACCCCGATAACGTCTTCGCACGATCGATTGGCCTGGCGCAGGGCAAGACCGAGGCTTGGTATATTCTTTCCGCGATGCCCGGCGCCGAAGTTGCCATCGGACTGAAAGGGCAAATTACCGCCCCGCAATTGCGGGCGTCCATCGAGGATGGCTCGATTGCGGACCTGGTTCAATGGCACCACGTCCTGAAGGACGACGCCATTTTCGTGCCAGCCGGTACGATTCATGCCATCGGCCCGGGGCTGGTGATTGCCGAGATTCAGCAGCGAAGCGACGTGACCTTCCGCCTTTTCGATTACGGACGGCAGCGGGAACTTCACATCGACAACGCCGTGGCTGCCGCTCATGCCGGACCGGCTATGTGCCAATCCATTCAGAGGCGTCTAACCGATACTAGAACCCTGCTAGTTGCCAGTCCGCTTTTCGTGCTTGAGCGAATCGACCTCCTATCGAAATCGAACTGGGAACTCCATGCCGAGCACGAGACCTGGCTCTTTGTGCTTGAGGGCCACGCCCAGATCGGGCTGATGAATGCATTCGCCGGCGAAGCGATGTTCCTGGATGCGGAGCGCGCCAGCGTCAAGGTTGGAGTTGGTGGCCTAAAGGGCCTACTGGCCTACGTAGCCGCCGAGCCAGTTCCGGACTTTTGTACGGTTGTGAAAGGCAGATCGGGAGCTCTCCGGAACACCATTCCTTTCCGCCGCCCGTTTAATCACCAGGCAACCGCAGATTCGCCCGGCCGCTCAACGGAGGCACGGCCTTGACCCGGCTTAGCCGTATAGCGTTCATCGGCAATTCGGTCCCGCGGCACTGCGGAATCGCCACCTTCACAACCGACCTCCAGCAGGCCATCGCGGCGTCTGCGATCGATATGGAAACCTGTATCGTCGCGATGACGGACAATGGTAACGTGTACGATTATCCTGCCGTGGTCCGCCATGAGATCGGGGATGAAAGGCTAGAGGATTACGTGCGTGCGGCCGACTTCCTGAATGCAGGCCGGTTCGACGTCGTTTCCCTGCAACATGAATTTGGGATTTTCGGCGGTGAAGCCGGCGACTACATCATGGCGCTGCTTTCGCGCCTATCCATGCCGGTCATCACGACGCTGCATACGGTTCTTTCCGAACCGGAACCGTTATACCGCGCTGTCTTCGAACGCATCATTGATACGTCCTCGAGAGTGGTCGTCATGGCGGAGAAAGGCAGGAAGCTGCTGAGCTCCGTGTACCGTGTTCCGGCGGAAAAGATTGAGGTCATACCGCACGGTATTCCCGAGTTTGCCTTCGTCGAACCTGACCAGGCGAAGGCCAGATTCGGCTTCAGCGGCAGACCCGTTATCCTGACCTTTGGCCTTCTTTCTCCCAACAAGGGCGTCGAAGTCATGATCGACGCGATGCCCTTGATCCTGAAGAGCTGTGCCGATGCGGTGTATATCGTTCTGGGGGCGACGCACCCCAATCTCGTTCGGGACCAGGGCGAGGTTTACCGCGAAGGCCTCGTGACGCGCGTGCGGCAACTTGGTATCGAGAACAGCGTCGTATTTCTCGATCAGTTTGTCGATCAAGCGACATTACTGGCTTATATTTCGATGTGCGACGTCTACGTCACGCCGTATCTCAACGAGTTACAGCTGACGTCGGGTACTTTGGCCTATAGCTTTGGGCTTGGAAAAGCGGTCGTCTCGACGCCTTATTGGCACGCTCGGGAACTGCTGGCCGGCGGACGCGGCATTCTGGTGCCTTTCGGCGATGCCACGGCCATTGGCAGTGAGATCGCGGCATTGCTGACCGGCGACGCGCGGCGGCTGGCCATGCGCAAACTCGCCTATGCGTGCAGCCGGCCGATGACATGGGAGCGAAATGCCGAGCGTTACCTTGCTGCGTTCGAAAGCGGAACACGGGCGCACCGGCTCAGAGTGATTACGCGGCGGCCCGGCCAAGGCGTGACTTCGCGCGGTAGCCCAGCTCCACCAGAAATGCGGATCGGCCACCTTCTGTCTATGTGCGACGATACCGGGCTATTCCAGCATGCTGTCCATTCCGTGCCTGATCGTTCGCATGGCTATTGCATCGATGACAATGCGCGGGCGCTGCTGTTGGCTTGCGCGCTCAATAACCCAAGTGAAGAGCGCTTGCCGGAAGCATTGACGGCCCGGCTCGCCGCTTTCGTCCAGCATGCGTGGAATCCCGGCACGAGGCGGTTTCGCAACTTCATGAGCTTCGACCGGCGCTGGCTCGAAGACCGCGGCTCGGAGGACAGCAACGGACGAACGCTTTGGGCCTTGGGCGAATGCGCACGCAGCGACTCCAGTCCAACCCGCCGGCGCTGGGCCGCCTCCCTGTTCGCCGAAGCACTGCCAGCGGCGGAGGCTTTTCACTCGCCACGCGCTTGGGGTTTCACCCTGCTTGGGTTGGACGCTTATTGCGACGTCATTGCGACCGATCTCTTTGCAAAACGCGTCCGTCTTCTCCTGGCTGACAGGTTGATTTTCACGATGTCGGCTGCGGAGACGAAGGACTGGGTGTGGTTCGAGGATGGGCTTGCGTATGACAACGCCCGTTTGCCCCATTCCTTGATCGTTACGGGCATTTCTACCGGAGTGCCCGCTTATGTCGATGCTGGCTTGCGCTCCTTGCGTTGGCTCATGACGCTGCAAACGGCGCCTTCAGGCTTTTTCAGACCCATCGGTACGGAAAGCTTCGGCGACAAGCGCAAGCCGCCACAGGCGTTCGATCAGCAGCCTTTGGAAGCCACTGCTACGATCTCGGCCTGCCTTGCGGCGTGGCGTGCGGACGGCAATCCCGAATGGAGGACTGGCGCGGCACGCACCTTCGCGTGGTTTCTCGGCAGCAACGATCTGTCAATACCGCTAGTCGACCTGGAAACGGGTGGCTGTCGCGATGGGCTGCATTGCGACCGCGCCAACGAGAACAGAGGCGGCGAGTCCGTCGTGTCCTACCTTCTCAGCCTCGCAGAGATTCGCCAGCTGGCTCGCAGCAGCGGGGAACGCGCGAATCTCGCGCCTTTTCGGGCATTGCGCGCTCAAATTTGCTGAAGGCCCACTCAAACCAACCGTCCCGATGGGACGGCAAAAACCGAGGGTATTGTGCCAAAAGCCACGTTCCTGAACCGACAGGCTCTCTATCTGCGCCCCGATCCGGCGAGGGTCGTCGTCCGCCCGTTCAAGCCAGCGACCGAACCGCGGGATCTAAACCCCCCCGACAAAACGCGGGCGAATCATATCGTTGACCGGGTGCTTGGGCTTGACCCCGAGATGGCGCACAATCAATTGGCTGAAGTTCTTGAGAATTTTCAAGGCCGTCACCGCCATCTGCTGCGCACGTTTGAAGCGCGTGCCGCCGAAATGGAAGAAGCCTTTGCTGCCCACGCTGTTTTCACCGCTACGCAGCGTCAGCTGATTGGCGCTTATTTTGTGCATGAATATTCCTTTGAAGCGGCGGCATTATACAATCCGAGTATTGTCGCGCATCCCGATCAGTCCTGCGCGCCGGAAGGCGGGCGCCGCTTCATCCTCAGTCTTCGCGCGGTCGGGGAAGGACATGTTTCTTCCCTGACGTTTCGATCTGGGTCGGTTGCGGCCGATGGCAGCGTAAGCGTCGATCCGAGCGCCCGTCTTGCCTCAATTCCCAAAGTACGAAATCGGGTGTCGGGTCCGTATGGAGAAGATGTCGAGGTGGTGTTCGAGCCTGATGAGGATATCAGCGAGCGCGTGATCTTTCCCGTTACCGGATCCCAGTCGAACGGTATCGAGGATGCCCGCTTCGTGGAATTCGACGATGGCGGCCGGAAGATTTTCTACGCAACCTACACAGCCTACACCGGAATGGCGATTCGATCCGAGTTGATCGAGACCATGGACTTTGTCTCCTTCAAGTTGTCGCCTTTGAAGGGGGCCGCCGCGCGAAACAAAGGCATGGCCCTATTTCCCCGCAGGATCAACGGTAAGTATGCGATGATCGGCCGCCAGGACAATGAGAACCTCTACCTCATCTATTCGGACGATCTGAACACCTGGGATGGCGGCCAAGCCATTTTGAAGCCGAAGTTCCCGTGGGAATTCGTACAGATCGGCAGTTGCGGGTCGCCGATCGAGCTTGATGAAGGCTGGTTGCTGCTCACCCATGGCGTGGGTCCGGTTCGCAAATATTCGATTGGCGCGGTTCTCCTCGACAAGCGCGATCCCTCCAAGGTTCTCGCACGCTCCGCCGAGCCCCTGGTCCGGCCCGATCCATCCGAGCGCGAGGGTTACGTACCCAACGTCGTCTACACATGTGGGGCCATGCGGCACAATGACCAGATCATCCTGCCATACGCGGTCTCCGACACCTTCTCCAATTTCGCGACAATCAAGACCTCCGAGCTGCTTCAGACCATGGAAAACAGCTGAAACCTCCGAAGCACCCTCTCGACCAATTTCCTACGCACCCCATTATGTCTGACAATAGGAAGCCAGCCGCACGTGGCGCGACGTACGGCTGGTTTGCGTTAGTTCCAGAATCAGGCGCAAAAAGACCTGCCACTGATGAGTGCTGGAAGGCCAATTGCTGCGAAGCCATCGAAGGTGATCTATGAGTAAAGGCTTGACTGTCTCGTTGACCCCACTTGACGACGATCACATCCGGGCGACATTGCATTGGCGAGAGCAAGATGTGGGGGGCGGGGAGCTAACCGTGGCAGTGATTGTCCGCCAGCCGAAGATCAATCCCAAGCCGGAAAGCGAACTCCAGTCTGACGCGCGAGTTCTTGCACGCAGGTTCACGCGCGCGTTTGCAGACATGCTCGACACCTGAAAATGCGAAAAGCCGTAGACATCCCGGTAAGCAACTTATACCGACCGCTTTCTCTTCGAGAAGGGTTCCAGAGAGGGGGATTGTGATTCCCTTCGGCGGTTGATTCGCTTTCATCGAGAAGAAGATATTTCCTAACATCGACTTTTATTCGGGAATTGCGTTAAAAGCGCTGGGTTTTCCGGCTTCGATGTTCACGGTGTTGTTCGCCTTGGGACGCCGGCTGGATTGCACAGTGGAAAGAGATGATCGCCCATCCGGAGCAAAAGATCGGGCGGCCACGTCTGCTCTACATTGGCGAAAAGCAGCGCGACTATGTGCGGCTTGAGTTGCGTTCCTAAAAAAATGCGCCTGCCGGAAGCATCGTTATGAGCTCGCGCCGGTAGCTAATTGGCGCTTGGCTTTGTCTCCTTGTGGCCGATTTTGTTGCAGAAGCCGGCTGACCCTGGCGATAGCCGCCACATGGATTTTTTGACGGCCTGGGCTTGCGCTCGCTCCGCATGAAGCGGCGGCGAAGACGCCCTCGGATTTGACACCTGATTTGACGCAACCGTGACGCTACTTCACGCAAACGCAACGCACTTTCCCGGCATGTGCGGCGGCGGATGCAGGGCTAGCTTTGCGAGGCGACGTAGATTCTGGGCGATGGCCGCGAGAGTAAACTCGAACTGGGCACCGCTCGGCCCGCGCAATCTGAGGCGCCCAAGGCGCAAAATGCGTTTGAGATGCGCGAATAGCATCTCGACTTTTTTGCGGTCCCGGCGGGTTTGCGCGAAGGCTGCTGTTTTGGCGATTGCGCGCGCGGCATCGCGGGCTTCTTCTTCCACATCGCGCACAATCCTTCGCGCGTCCATATTTGGACAGCACACCGCCTTGAGCGGACAGGCGTGGCATGTGGGCACGGAGGCCAGGTATCGGCGCCCATTATCGGCGTTGATGCGCCCTGTCGTGGTCAGCGTCTTGCCAGCCGGGCACGTGTAGATGTCGCGGGCCTTATCGTAGACGAAGTCTTCGCGCGAGAAGGTCCCGTCCTCCCGTTTCGACTTGTCGATAACCGGAATGTGGGGCGCGATGTCCTTTTCATTCACGAGCCAGCCGAGGTTCGGGGCCGCACCATAGGCTGTGTCCGCCGCAAGCCAGGAAGGCTTGATGTCAAAGCGCTCCTCGGTGCGTTCGATCATCGTTTGCGATGCGCCCACTTCGGCCTGCCGTATGGCGCGGGGAAGCCTCGACATCCATGATGACGCCGAACTTCACGTCGATGAGATAGTTATCGGCGTAGGCAAAGAAGGCGGCACTTCGGAGCGCTCCGGTCCATTGCGCGGCCGGGTCCGAAGGCGAGATGAACTTCGGCGTCACCTCGCCGGCTGCGCCGTAGGCCGGATCGTCGAGGGTCGCGAGATACTCTTTCACTGCGCGGCGTGCGGTTTCCGGATCAACGTCCTTGTTCCATTCTCCGCCTGGGATCGAACGGCACTTGTTGGCGTCAGCCTCGATAAGGCTCGCGTCTACAGCGAACCCTTCGCCGCCCACGAGACCCGATCCAAGCGTAGCGCGTCCACTGGCCAGGAGGCTGTTCCCGGCAACTCGCACATCGTTGTTGCAGTATAGGCTTCGGCACAGGACGTGCATTAGCTGCCGCAAAATGGTGCGTTCTTTTCTGGACCATTCTGCAGACCTCTTAAGCCGGAGAGCCGGGAAGGGGACCGGATTCGGCCGCCGGCAATGGGAGTCGCAATTGGCAGCGAAGGCCGCTCTTATTGTACGCGATTTGAATGGTGCCATCGAGCTGCTCCGCGCTCATTGTCAGCAACCGGTTCCCGAATCCCTGCTTGGCCGGCTCCCTTACTTCCGGTCCACCCTCTTCGGTCCACAAAACGCAGAGATCTTTGCCGTGATCTGTTTCCCCGGTCTCCCAGGAGATGTTTACGCGCCCGTTCGGGACCGAAAGAGCCCCATATTTTGCAGCGTTGCTTGAAAGTTCATGAAACATCAAGGTTAGGGTAATCGTGGAGTTGGCTGGAATATCAACAGGCGGGCCGCTGATCTCAAATACGTCCTCCCCAGCACCCGCAACGAAGGGAGCCGTGGCCTGCCTCACGATTGCCTCAAGTGATGCGCCCTCCCAAGCCCCTTGCGTGAGCAGGTTGTGAGCGCTCGCGAGAGACGTGAGCCGTTCGGAGAACTCTCGCTCGAATGCAGCAGGTTCCTTGGTGTTGTGAAGAGTTTGCCGAGCAATGGATTGAACGATGGCGAGCGTATTCTTTACGCGATGGTTCAACTCTTTAAGCAGGTTTTGCTGGCGAAGCTCTGCCTGTTTCCGGCCCGTAATGTCGAGGAGAACTCCGGTGACCCGAAGAGGGCGTCCGCTGACAGGGTCCCTGATCACTTGCCCCCGGTCCAGGACCCAGCGAACCTCGCCGTTGGGCCTGAGAATACGGAACTCAAGCTCATAGCGGTGCCGCTTTCCTTTCAGCCATTCGAGGACGGTAGCTATCGTTTTTTCCCGGTCACCTGGGTGAATGAAAGATGCGGCAATATCGGGTGTCACGATAAGGCCGGCAAAGTCCCGGCCCACAATCCGCTCGAGCTGAGGAGTCCATTGAAGCTGTCCCGTGCCGGCATCGTAATCATGGGCGGCGAACCGCCCACTTTCGGCGGCTGTGCGCAGAAGCTCTTCACTCACGCGAAGGTCTTGTTCCAGCCGTCGCCGCCCAATGACGGCTGTCTGCAAAGCCCACCACACGCGCTCGACCTCAGGTATCCCATCAGCCATTGTCACCGGTCGCCCCCCTACGAGGGCGGAAGCTTTCTTCTCCAAATCGCGAAGCGGACCGGTGATGCCCCGCGCGACAATAATCGCGAACACCAAACTTGAGAGGAGAACGGCAATGCCAGAGGAAATCGCCCAGCGCAAAGTGCTCCGGACAGGTGCTTCCAACACACTCCTCTTGGCCGCGACCGCCACCGTCCAGCCGCTGAGTGGTGAAACCTCGCTTGCAATAACCATCTCGTCGCCTCCCGGCGACAGGAAGCGGCTCAATCCCCCCTGGCCAAGCGTTTGGCGCCATCCTTCAAAGACCGGCTGACCCGTCACGGCTGCCGATGTCATCGCAATATAGTGGCCCGTCGTGTCGGCGATCCCGCCAATCCAGCCTTCGGGGAGCTGCTGCGCATCAAAGAAGCGGGAAAAACTTTCGGCGCTCATGGATACGGTAAGTTCCCGGAATGGCTTACCCTCACGGAAAATCGGGCATTCGACGGTAGTAATCCACTTTTGGTGGTTGGGAGCCCAAAATACGCCCGCTATTATAGGTGATCCCGCCGCGAATGCACGGCTCTGTGCTGCTATGGCTTCCGGGAATCGCCTGACCAGCGGCAGCAGCGACATGCTTAATTGCTTTTGGCCGTCCGGGTCAGAAACGATGATCCAGGCTTCGGACGTGTCCGGTAGCGCCGCACTGGCTTGCGCACGAAAGCCGTTCAGGTCCTCTTCAAAGAGAAGCGGGGAAGTAGACAGAGCGCGCCCGATTGCAAGGTAGCGCTGCAGCTGTGCCTCAACAGAGGCAGCAATAACGCGGGCAGTATGCTCAAGCTCCTTATGCTGAGCCGTCCGGGAAACCTTCGCAAGGTTGATGATCGCAGCCACGATTAGCGCGTTCATTGGCACCATCAGGGCTATAACGAGAATGGTAATCCGGTACCGGACGCTATGCTGCCTCGATCGCAGCCCGGACAGAACCGGCGCGGCCCGCGTAACTCGTTCCCGTCTGCTAACTGCTGCGCGGCTGCTCAAGGTAAATGCTTTACTGAAACCAAAGCGCGAAGCTAGCAAATTATTTCCGGAGCGCAACAGGATCTTAGGTCAATTGTAATGCATCACTCCGGCAATTGGTGGCCCAAGACCGGCAAAGTTATCGTTTAGGGTATTGTGTTCCTGTTTGTTCATCGCGGCTGTGGAACAAGCAACAACCAAAAGGTCCGCACCAGTCCAGCATTCGATGACGGCGATGCTCCTTAAACTGGGATCACGCGCCCTTGCCCGCCTACTTCAGAAAAAGCATCGGTAGGCTTGCAGAGAATAGTAGAGAGATTCTCGAAGGCACTGATCCCGGCCACCTCTACCGGCCGGACATTGACGGCCTTCGCGGTGTTGCCGTCCTGCTCGTTGTCTTATTCCACGCCGGGTGCGCGAGCGTGCCGGGCGGGTTCGCCGGGGTCGACATCTTCTTCGTCATTTCCGGATATTTGATAAGCGGCATTGTAGTCCGGGAGCTGGAGGCAGGTCATTTCTCGTTCGCCGGCTTTTACGCGCGCCGGATCAAGCGGATTTGCCCGGCTTTATTCGCGGTTCTCGCGTGTTCCATCATTGCGGGGTTTCTGCTTCTAATCCCAGGAGATCTCAGATCCTTCGGACGCTCGGCCGTGTCCGCGGTTTTGTTTTATTCCAATTGGCACTTCTACACACAAGTCGGGTATTTTGACGGACCTGCGATCGAAAAACCCCTGCTTCACACCTGGTCCCTTGCCATTGAAGAGCAGTTCTATCTGCTTTGGCCGGTCGCACTTTCGGCTTTGTACCTGGCATTCGGAAGGCGAGTTCTGCCGAAAGTCACCTTGGTTCTTCTTTGCCTGTCGCTGGCGACGGCTGAGATAACACTGCAGCAAGATCAACCTCAGGCCTTCTATCTGCTTCCCTGCCGTGCCTGGGAACTCCTCCTCGGTGCCTACCTTGCACTCGCGCCGTTTCCTCAATTTAGGCGCCTTGCAGCCAGCTTGCTTGGGATCGCCGGATTGAGCGCAATTGCTTATGCAGCTTTGGCCTTTAATACGAATACTTCCTTTCCAGGTCTTAGCGCGGCATTCCCGTGCTTGGGTGCCGCATTTCTCATAGCGGCAGGCATGGACCCTGCGACACCCAGCTCCCGCCTTCTAAGCTTCCTCCCTATAAAGTTTGTGGGCCGGATTTCTTATTCGCTGTATCTTATTCACTGGCCTCTATTCGCTTTTGCTCATCTCGCACTTGACCGGGCCCTAACCGCTCACGAGAGAATATTCATTGTTCTTGCGAGTCTCTTGCTGGCCGCTATCTCCTACAGGTTCGTCGAACAGCCGGCGCGGCGCGCTAGCTTCGGTTTCGGTGGCGTTGCGAAGGCTGCGGCACTGGCCGCTACGCCCTTGGTCGCCTGCGGCATCATCTACCACGCCACCAATGGCCTTCCCAGCCGCTTGCCCCAAAGCGCTCAAACTGCCTACGCGGCCAAGCAGCCGGGACACAAGGCGAGAGACGCTGCAGACTGCAGGGGCGAAGCAAGGCTTCCTCTTTTGGGACGCCCCTGCGCGATCGGGGCCGCGGCCCGCAATGGCCAATATGATTTCATTATCTGGGGCGATTCACATGCCCGCCATCTGGCGTCCGCGTTTTCTGCGCAGGCGGCCTCACGCAGTTTCGCGGGCGTCATTGCCACCGTAGAAGGCTGCCCGCCGTTTTTGCACGAGGGTTGGCTCACGCCGAAATGCAAGGAAGCCAATGCAAAAGTCGAACAATGGGTGAAAACGCAATTACACCTGAAGGCTGTCTTTCTCGCTGCTTGGTGGAGCGCCTACACCAAGGAAGGCCTATTAAATATCTCCAAGGATCAAACGTACGCTTCAGATTCTGCTAAGCGACTTGGCCTCGCGGACACAATAGACCTGTTGCGCGCGTTGAACCTTGAGATCTTCTTCATCGAAGACGTTCCGATATTTCCCGTCGATATCCCGAATTGCGCTGCCCGCGCACTTATGTTTGGGCGGGCTTTGGAGCAGTGTCTGAGTTTCCCGCGCGGCGCAATCGAGGCCAAGGCAGAACCAGCATCCTCCTTGCTTCGGCAAGTAAGCCTCTCACAAGGCGTCCCCGTCATCGAAACTTTCGGCGCGTTTTGCGGTCCCGAAATATGCCGCCCGGAAAACGGCGGCGTTATCTTCTATAGCGATAATAATCACCTGAATACGGAAGGCGCGCGGCATTTGGGACGGTGGCTGAACATTCCTTGGAGAATGGAAGTTGCATCGCGGCAGCCGGGGTAATGTCCCCCGATCTAAGATGCCTATGATGCGGCCGCATCGCCGGCCAGCACCCGCGCCGCGTTGGGCTGAGGACGCATCATAAAATAGAATGCGGCAAAGTGTGTGAGCATCAGGATGGGCACGTAGATGATCGGGATCGCGTATGTGGCGCCCAGTTCCCCCGCCACCGCAGGAAGGTTAACCTGGGTGGCCTGGTAATAATCGATGATGATGTCACCCGCGCCCACGAGATTGAAGGCCGCGGCGAACAACCAAAAGAGCGGACGCATCTTAACGGTGAGAAGCGCGAGCATTGCCAGCACTCCGGTGGCGAAGTCGCCATAGGCGGCAAAGGTGGCGAAGCTGGCCGGGAGATTGGGGCCGATGACACCGGGAAGGATGAAGACGAGCCCGAAGAAGCGGAAGCTGTGAAGCGTGGCAATGGCGCGCTGCGCTTCGAGCCGGTCCATGGACTTGAGCCAAGGCCAAATGTACGCGCTGAAGCAAAGCAGCCACGCGACATAACCTAAAACGAGTTGTATTCGGAAGAGAGTTTCCGGCGACATTTTAGCCTCCTATCAGCTGTTTGAATGGCACGGCCTCGAACACCGCGGTCAGGATGCCGAGACGGCCTTCCATGAGATTTCGTCCCAAATTGGCGGCAAGCTCTGCGAAGCCCGGCCCCATCACCACTCCGAGATTTGGCGAAGGCGGCGGCCCGGAGGCGCGAATCTGCGCGAACCAGGCCTTGGCGGCCTCGGTGCCGTCCTGCCATTCGAGCGTGCGAAAACCCGCCGCTTCGATCACGTCGCCCGTCGCGGCGGCAGTCAGGAGGAAGCTCGTTGCCGGCGTCCGCGCCCAGGGGACTGGATAATGCGGCTCGCCGTCATTCAAGACGGCGTCGAAGGTCGCGAAACGGCCGCCGGACTTCAACACACGCCGGATTTCACTGTAGAGCCGCGCACGGTCCGGGATGTTCATTGCCACATGCTGCAGCAGCACGGCATCGAAACGGTCGCCCTCAAATGGGAGCTCCAGCGCGCTGGCGGTCTGAAACGAGACCTGTCCGGTCTGCCCCGTGCGCTCGGTCAGATAGCGCGCCGCCTCCACAAATGGCTCGCTCAGGTCTATACCTGTTACCCGGCAGCCATAGGTTGCAGCCAGGAACCGCGCCGGCCCGCCGACGCCTGAGCCCAGATCGAGAATGTCCGTGTCCGCCTCAATCCCCGCCAACTTGGCAAGCTCGGCGGTCGCGGCGAGCCCGCGCGTGTGAAACAGGTCGAGCCCGGCCAGTTGCTGGGGCGTGAGAAGCTGATCCTCCGGCCCGAAGGCAGAAAGCGCCGTCTTCAGCCGCTCGGTCAGGCCAGTTGCGCGATAGTGGCCGCGCACGCCATCGAGTTCTTCGGTCATCATAAGGTTCCTCCAAAGCTTCAGGTGGTTATGCCGATCTTGGGTCCGGCATCGGCTTCCCTCCTGAATTGCAATTCAGACCTACTGCCACTTCCATCGAGTTACTATTCGCGATAATGTCGATGGGCTATAAAGCAGAACTTCACAGTCAGGCAGGCTGCACTCGACGGCGTGGAGGCGTTCCTGAGCGTTGCCGAGCACCGGAGCTTTCGTAGGGCGGCCGCGGAACTGGGCGTGAATCTCCCCCGCTGCGATAGCGGGGAAGCCATTTGTAAGCGGTTCTTACGAAGACGCCTGCCGCTTCAGCGGCCCGAGCAATGGTGTAGCCCTGTTTGCGAATGCGTTCGATCATCAGCTCTCGACTGTAAGGGTCAGGCGTGCATTCTTAGAAGCGTTCATCCGAGAAATGAAAGGGATCGAAGTCCGCCTCGCGGTTGACGAGCACACCTTGACGGTGCTCTGCGCGCAGCGCGTGGTGGCATTCCCGTGCGAAAGTGGGGACGGATAGGCTAGCTCCGCCGATCAGGGTTAGAGCTATAATTAATCCGAGCTTTTTCATAGTGATACTCCGTTCTTGGGTGTTCAGGAGATGTACCGCCACTTCCATCGAGTTACTATTCGCGATAATCTCGATAGGGTATGAAGCAGAACTTTACAGTCAGGCAGGGTGCGCTCGACGGCGTGGAGGCGTTCCTGAGCGTTGCCCACCACCGGAGCTTTCGCAGAGCGGCCGCGGAACTGGGCGTGACCCCATCGGCGATTAGTCAGGCGGTACGCGCACTCGAGGCGCGCGTCGGCGCAGCGCTCTTCATACGCACAACGCGCAGTGTCGGCCTGACCGAAGCCGGCGAACGGTTTCTCGCGCGCGCAAAGCCTGCCTTCGAGGAACTTGCCGCCGCAAGCGAGGCCGCGCGCGAGCTCGGACAGCGGCCGGCTGGACTGTTGCGCCTCTCTGTACCGCGCGCAGTGGTGCCGATCCTGCTTGAGCCGCTGATCGCATCCTTCTGCGAGGCCTATCCCGAGGTCGAGGTAGAGATTGCCGCGAGCGAGGAACTGATCGACCTCGCGGCCAAGGGGTTCGACGCGGGCATCCGCCTGCGCCAGTTCATCGCCGCAGACATGATCGCGGTACGGCTGACGCCGGCATTCCCGTTCGTAGTCGTTGGCAGTCCGAGTTATTTACGCCAGCGCAAGCGGCCGGAGGGCATCGGTGATCTGGCTCAGCATGCCTGCCTGCGCATTCGGCGCTCGAACGGGGCCGTCGCGCCTTGGTCCTTTGTCAACGGCAACAAGTCAGTCGAAGCGATCGTCTCGGGACCGCTCATCGCCAACGACTTTCCCACCATGCTTGGCGCGGCCGTTGAAGGCATGGGTCTTGCGCAAGTGCCTGAGCCGATCGCCATAGGACCGCTGAAAGCGGGAAAACTGGTGCAAGTTCTAGAGCCGTTTGCGCCGATGGCCCCGGGGGTGTTTCTCTACTATCCCAGCCGCCATCAAATTATGCCGAAGCTGCGAGCGTTCATTGATCACGTGAAGGGCCGTTCAAAGGGTGCGTCGATCACGAAGGCGACATAGACAAAGCCCTGCCACGTCGCGACGTAAGTGAAGTCGGAGACCCAGAGCACGTTCGGCCTGGGTGCCTGGAACTGGCGGTTGACGCGATCGAGCGGACAGGGCGTGGCCTTGTCGCTCACCGTCGTGCGCACGGGCTTGCCGCGGATGATGCCTCGAAGGCCCATCGCGCCCATCAGGCGGGCGACCGTGCAGCGGGCAACGTCGATGCCCTCCCGCTGCATCTGCCGCCAGACCTTGCGCACGCCATAGACGGCGAAGTTGTTGTCGAAGATGCGCCGGATCGCGGGCTTGAGTGCTTCGTCCCGCTTGGCGCGATCAGACAGCCGGTCTGGTTCGCGCCGCTTCGCGGCATGGTCATGGTAGGTGGACGGGGCGATCGGCAAGACCTTGCAGATCGGCTCGACCCCATGCGCATCCCGGTGATCGTCGATGAACGCGATCATGGTTTGAACCGGCGGTCGAGCTCCGCCTGCGCAAAATACAATAAAACTTAGAGTCACATGAATGATAGTTGAACTGGTTCGGAATATGTTCTGTTGGGCTGAATATATTTCCATGACATCTTTAGATCCCGGCAAGGCTCGAAAGAGCTGACAGGACTAGCGCTTGGTTGGGGCAGCTCGATCCGAAGCTGCCGGCTCTTATTTATCAACTTTTTTACCAGAAGACCGTTGTTGCGCCGCGCTTGCCCTTGCGCGGCAGGCAAGACAGGCATAGCTTGCCCTGGTAATCCCGATCCTGGAGTAAGACCATGGCTTTCCTATCGGACGCGCTTACTCGCGTGAAGCCCTCCCCGACCATCGCCGTCTCGTCCAAGGCGCGCGATCTGAAAGCGGCAAGCAGGGATGTGATCAGCCTCGGAGCCGGCGAGCCGGACTTCGACACGCCGGACAACATCAAGGAAGCGGCGATCAGAGCGATCAGGGAAGGCAAGACGAAATACACAAATGTGGATGGCATCCCCGAGTTGAAGGAAGCCATTTGCCGGAAGTTCAAGCGCGAGAACGGCCTGGATTATAAGCCGGCTCAAGCCTTCGTTGCGCCCGGCGGCAAGAAGGTTATCTACAACGCCATGGTGGCGACGCTGAATCCCGGCGACGAGGTTGTGATCCCGGCGCCTTATTGGGTGTCCTATCCCGATATCGTTCTTCTGGCTGGCGGTACGCCCGTCTTTGCGGAGGCCGGAATAGAGACGGGGTTCAAGCTGAAGCCGGAGACGCTCGAAGCCGCCATTACGCCGAAGACGAAGTGGCTGATCTTCAACCACCCCTCCAACCCGACCGGCGCGGCCTATACGCGCGCTGAGTTGAAGGCGTTGACCGATGTGCTGATGCGGCATCCGCATGTGTGGGTGCTCACAGACGATATGTATGAGCATCTCGTCTATGACGGCTTCGAGTTCACAACGCCCGCCCAGATCGAGCCCGGCCTTTACGAACGCACGCTCACTATGAACGGTGTCTCCAAGGCCTATGCCATGACGGGATGGCGCATCGGCTATTGCGCAGGACCTGAGTTCCTCATCAAGGCCATGACGAAGCTGCAATCGCAGACAACATCGAATGCGTCGAGCATCAGCCAGTGGGCCAGCGTGGAAGCGTTGAACGGGCCACAGGACTTCCTGAAGCCGCGCGCCGAAAGCTTCAAGCAGCGCCGCGACCTGGTTGTCTCAATGCTGAACCAGGCGAAGGGCATCAAGTGCCCCACACCGGAAGGCGCCTTTTATGTCTACCCTTCCTGCGCGGGCCTGATCGGTAAGACGACACAGTCAGGTAAGAAGCTAGGAAATGACGAGGACGTGGTGACGGCGCTTCTTGAAGAGGAAGGCGTTGCCGTGGTGCATGGCGCGGCTTTCGGGCTTTCGCCTTATTTCCGCATTTCCTACGCAACCTCTGAGGCGGAACTCGAGGAGTCTTGCCGGCGGATCCAGCGCTTCTGCGGGGGCTTGGAGTAAAAAGCCGGGAGGCCTCATAACTCTGGAAGGCGGGCTGGCTCAGCCAGCCCCGCCACGTTTCCCTGATCCGGGCAGTTAGGCTGTAACGATCTCGACAACTGCATGCTCGGTAAAGCTGCGCCCATACTCGTCTTGCACCGTAACTGATAGGGTATGAGCGCCTGGTTTCAAATCGACTGGCAGCCTCGCCGTCCAGATGTGCGACGAGATCTCAGCCTTGACCCAAGGTTTCTTCGTTTCTTCGTTGCGGGTAAAGAGCTCATTTGCGAGCGGGTCCGGCCGCGCTTCTCTTGCCATCGTTACTGGCGCTGCGCTCCCAATCGTCATCTCCACCTTGGTTTTGGGGCCACCATCGAAAACGTTGACTATAACCTCTGTCGCGTAAATCGTATCTACTAAGATCGGTGAGCCAAGCAACTGTCCCATGCGGAAGTCGCGCTGCAATTCCCGCCTCCCGCGATGAAAGACGCTGTCGAGCATTATACGGGTCTTGCGGGCGCCCGGTTCTTTCGCGGAGACGAAGCGCGTTTCATAAGTCTCATTATCGATGCTCAACACGTGATAGCCGTTGGGGCTGCCATCGCGGCTTAAGGCGCAAGCGATGCCACGATAATCGAAGGGGCCGCTCCACCAGGAACCTGACACTGCGGTGAGCACATGATGGTGATGCTTCCCTCCGCCCGGAACATCAAAATAATGATGCTCAGTCGTATGGGTATGGCCTGAAAAGCTAACCGACGGCCGCCCGGAAAGGAGCCCCAGAAAGGCCTCACGATCGGAAGTGTTCATCGATGCATCCCCAGGGTTGATATAGGTCCTGAGGGGAATGTGCATGCAGGCCACGACAAGTCTGTCTTTGGGCGTCTCGTTCAGGACATTCGCAAGGAAGGCGAGCTGACGTTGCCCGAGCTCGCCCACATATTTGCCGCCACGATCCGGCCGGCTTTCGTCGGATCCAAGATAGGCGACATTATCGAGCATCAAGAAAAGAGCCTTGCCATAATTGAAGGCGTAATAGGGTGCGCCGAATATCCGTTTGAAGGTTTCGCGCGAGTAGGTCCGATCCGGTGCTTCGAAATTCAAATCGTGATTGCCCCCAATATTCCACCAAGGCACACCGATTTGGCCGAGGATGCGATTGTAGCGGCCATACATGGAGAGATCATCGAACAGGATATCGCCGGCGGTAATGCCAAAGGCCGCGTTCGCTCCTACAACGGCATTGACGACGTCATCACGGACATAATCGAGTTCCGCCTGGCTCTCGGGCTGAGGATCGGTAAAGAGGAGCACGTCAAACTTTGTCTGTTCCGCTTGCCGGATAAGCGGGAAGTCCACCGAAGCGGGAAGCGGCCCCGAGGGGTTTACCCCCCGAAACCGGAGCTTGAGGTTGCTTGGTGAGCCCTCTGGCTGATGCAGATAAGAAAAGCGCGGCAGGTTGGTGATAGGATCAACCGGCACGGTAAAGCCGGAGAGCTGGATCACAAAAATGGCCGCCTCATCCTCCAAAGGAAGACTATAGCTGCCATTCGCGTCAGTTTTGACGACATCGCTCCCGTTTGAGACCAGAATGCCTTCCAATCCCGGTTCACTGGCTTGGCGTGGTCCGCCCGTACTGCTTTCGTAAACAATCCCAGTGACGGTTCTCGCAGGCCCGCGATCAGATTCTGGAACGGCTTGCGCCTCGCCGCGACTTGGCGTCAGGGCTAGCGCAAGCCCAGCCGCACCCTTCATTGAGTCCCTGCGTGAGACCCCATGATCGCCCATGCGCATTCCTTCTCAGTAGCAAGCTATTCGAGGGAGTTTGGCATTGCATTACAAAGGGCTCGTGACAAAAGCAGGGCTTAAGAAACCAGGATCCAGGCAGCCGCTGCGGATTATCGTCATCAACTCACGCGGCCACCCCGCCATCTAGCACATGGCCGATCCCGGCTTCGTATGCCTTATTGTGAGCGTAGGATGGTTCGAGGCGCGAACGAAGGAAGTCTTCTCCGCGGATCGCTGGGTAACGCGGCGGCCGCCCCGGCCCGACGCAGCTTGGGACGCACTCAACGATCGCATCAGGATTGGGATCGAGGAAAAAGGCGATCGAGTAGCGTTCTGTATCCTTCGGGGGCACGACACGATGCGGCGTCGAAACATAGACCTCGTTTGTCCATCGCATCAGACAGTCGCCGATGTTGCAGATGAACGCGTTTGGAAAGGGTGGCGCAGCAATCCACTCCCCAGATCTCGTCCGCACTTCAAGCCCTCCTACAGCATCAGTTGCTAGCAGGGTAATGTTACCGTAGTCGGTATGCTCGCCAGCTCCGAGCTGTCCGGCTTCGAGGTGATCCGGCATCGGCATATAATGCAGAAGCCGTAATATGGCCATTGGGCGGTCCAGCTTGTCCTCGAAATGATCTGGGGGAAGAGCCAAGTCTGTTGCAAAAGCGCGATGCAGCTCACGTCCAAGCTTCCAGAGGGATCCAAAGTAGGCGAGCATGACTTCGCGGAATTCTGGATCCCCCGGCCAGAGGTTCACACCGCGGAAGGCCTTGCCGGCGAGGACATCCGGATCATCCGGAGCTAAATCGAGGCCGATATTGAAGGCTTCCTTGAGGTCGGGTGGCTTCGAGGGGTGGAGGGCCTCCTTGAGAAACCCGATGTAGCCTCGATTATGCGGCGAGCGGAAATAAGAGACTTCTTCTTTCTTAGCCGGGTCCAAGGAGAAGAATTCTTTCGACTTCCGGAAGGCCGCGTCAATTAGGTCTGTGGGAACATTATGGTTCACTACATAAAAAAAGCCGGCAGCGCGGCATGCTGCTCCGACATCGGCTGCGGTTTTCGACAATCCTTCGCCGGTGCCACATAGGAGTCCGGACACATCGATAAGAGGAATTTCCTGATTCGGTGCCATGACGTCAGCCTCCCTGCATGATTGCCCCAGTCTGTCCGCAATCTGCGTGCCATCTTAGAGCCTGACTCAGAAGTTTACGAGGCTGACTTGGAGGTTGACCGCACAGCTCCTGGAGATCGGCTCGGGACTGGGACTTTTAGTGCCGCCTCCCACCTCAGCCCTTCTCGCAAGTTTTGAAAAGCATCAATCGGGCATAGCCGCCGAGCGCACCTGCCGCGCTGAATCTTGTGCCACTTGGCGAGGCAAGACCGGCAGCAAATGGCGGTGGCATGCTGGGCGGCAAAGACTGGATTGCCGCGATAGGGGGTTTGCTTGCCATCCTTTATGGGGTGGCTGGAGCCAACGCTTTTCGATGAAATCGCCTGCATGTTCTAGGACCGTGGTAAAGGTCTTTTGGGCTAAATACGCCCGCTTAGGTGCGGCGAGCCGAACCACCGGCGGAACGCCGGTTTCTGAAGCTCCCGGAACACTTGATCAATATCTCTTATGGGTCTTAGCGGGTGCTGTCACACTAAGGGATCAGAATTATTCACGTTTACCAATATAGCGATCCTAAAATCTGGAAGAACGTGCGTACAACCAGAATGCGCTGATTGGTGGCTTAGAAACTTCACGAATGGAAGTGCGCGGGAGAATGGGAAAGCCTGTCCTGCAAAGCGAGTGATGCTGTGAATCACTACCATTGAATGCCGCTTATTTGACAATGCCTTCCTGCTCTGGCATTTAGCCTTGCCGTGAATGTCTCAGGTGGCGAATGTTGTCCGCTTGCTTCACTTCAGTAACGCGGGCTGATAATCCTGCTTTTCCTCGACGGGGCTGCAAGCCAAATAGTCGTTCCGAAAAGCAATGGTTCAGCGTGACAGTTTCATTGGCGTGAAACAAATGCATGTCTTGGCGAACTCAGTCTATGGTCTGGGAGGCGGTCGCTGGCCGCGGTTGCCAGACCTCAGCAAAGAAAAGGTAATAGCCTCATGTCGAGTAACAAACAGGAATTCCGGACAGCTATCTTTGAAGACGGAACATGCGCAGTCCTGCGCGCCGATCCAACCAAGCCGCGCCTTCTGGAGATGATCGCAACCTTTCACGACGCCGCGCATGCACGCGACTACGTGAACTTGTTGGACGGGCATCAGGTAAAGCCCGTTAGAGAGCGGGTTTCCGCGGCAAAGCCCAAACACGCTTCCAAGGCGAGGCCTGCACAAGTGTCCGCGGCGAAACCCAAGCAAATCACAGAGGCGAAGCCCAAACTGGCTTCCGGGGCAAAGGTCAAACAAGCCTCGAAGGCTAAGCCCACACAAGCCACTCAGGCAAAGCCCAAAACGGTCGCTGCTACTGACATGAGCGATCGCCAACAGGCTGTCTTAAAGGCGCTTCGGGCGAAGATGGATAAGAAAAATCTCGTCGAAGTTACGAGCGGCGAGTTGGCCAAGGCTTCTGCCATCCCGCTCGGATCAGTACACTCCGTCCTCGTCTCGCTCGAGAAAAAAGGAATAATCAGAACGGAGCGTCAGGGCTCGGCGAAATTCCGGGCCATTTATGAGGTTTTGGATAGTGCAAGAAAAGGCACGCGTTCTTTGAACGGCTCACTGCACGGTAAAGAGGCGCACGGGAAATCCATAGCCCATTAGCGGATGCAGCTTAAAGAGGCCGATGTTCTATACGCCGGCCTCAGTCTTAAAGGCGCGCTCATAGGCAAGCATAACTTTTGCAACCTGGGGGACATTTCGCGACAATCGTATACTAGAGGGTCCCAGTCCTCCGTGGCAGCTTATCGATGTGACGCTTCGCATGCCTAGACCGCCATCGACCGGCGCGAAGCGTCACGCCTCCAGACGGTTAGCCGTAGTGCATGTGCCCATCGCGCGGAAAACCGGCGTCTAAAGCTTGAGGTGAAAGTGCGAGCGTGCTTAGCTACAGAATTATCCGCAAGAGTGGGTTATGGTCTTGCCTAGATAACGGCGCGCAAAGCATGGGACACTTCTCAGAGTGGGTGGCATGACGTCGCGGGGGCTTTTTGTTTTTCCAATTCTTCTTTCAGGTGTCTTTTTCCTCTTGGGGCAAAATAGCGTTTTCCAGCTCTCGGATCCCCTCGATTTTATTGCGACAGGCTTAGGCGTTATTTTCGGCGTTATTCAGATCGCTATTTGGATTTCGCTGCTCTTTGGTTCAGCAAGAGCATGAACGGGGACGAAAGGCGCTGACTATGTGTTCCCACATAGAATGAAGCCCCGGCGGAGGCGATCCGATCCGGGGCTTTTTGTTTCTGGCCTATGCCGGAGGAGCGCTCGGGTTCTTTGGCCAGAAGAGGCATCAAGGTTTTGACGTCTCCCAGTGCCTGAGCCAGCAGGGGGCTCAGGTATGCCAACAATGGACCCTTTGCTGCCAATTTCATTGATCGAAATCAAAGAAATGCAGTTTTCAAAAAGAGACGCACGCGCGAGGTAGCTGCTGGACTGCTAGATGCTAACGGATCGGGGCGCGTGCCGCGGCTGCGCAACGGAACATGCTTGAAAATCCGATTGTGTTTGCAAATTTGGGTTCGTTTCGCAAAAACCCGTGTCTCTAACGGTGTGAGATTGATTGGGGCGCAGGTCTTCGTTGGGGCCGTTGAGGGTTTATTTGCCATGAACGATTAAGTTATTCCTAAGCATAAACGTTAATGTTCCTAGACTTAATTGCGTCATAACGTAACGCTCCCTTATGAAGCTGTACGGAGAAAATGCAATGAAAGAAGTACTTGCTGTATCGGCGGTTGTTTTTATTTGTTGTCTCGCTGACGCCAATGCGGAAATTAGGCCTACTGGCGTGTATACACTACAGCCGTCCAAAACCGATGTAGCGTACTACTACTCCAGGCGGCATGGGCACCGCATCCATACCTTCCCTTCAGGTCAAAGGTATACTGGCAGAGGCCCTTACATACGTTACGTCACACCAGGCGGCCATCGCACAGGGCCTATCCCTCGCTCGGCTTGGGGCGGCGGATAACCAATTGGCAAAGCATCTAATTTAGCGATTGACTTAAATCGCTGCGAACGCCTTCGGTATCGAGGGCGGCCGCCGAACCTGCTCGCTCGAAATACTGAAATTGGTTTGCATCTGAGTTGTCTTAGCAAATCGGTCATCCAACTCGAGACTGCGCAGAACACTGCCCTGAAAACGGCGGGGCGTGAGCTTAAGGCTGTATGCAGATAGATGATGAGCCGCGCGCATTCGGATCAGGCCGCAAAAGCGTTCCATTTCAGAATTGAATTGTGGAAAGAAGGGATGCGCGGCCTGCAAATCGTGTAGTCCAAGCGTAAGGCTTAAAAGAGACCGATACGCGGAAAGAGGCGGACGATGAGACTGATTTTCTCGCTTTCGAGTTTTGCCTTCACAATGATTCTTTCCCTGATCGCCTTTACCTATACCGCCATTCACCATCCGAGCACGATGCGTAGCCTTCTCTATGGTGCGCAAGAAGTGCGCGACCAAATCTCGGCTCTGGGTCTGCCAGATAGTTACATGGTCTGGGTCGATATCTTCCTCCAGCCGAATCAGATCGTACTGGTCGCATTCGCAATCTTCATGCGGCTTGTTCTCGGCGTGGTTGGAAGCGTATTTGGCGGCAGTACTGACGCCGGAGCTGCTCATGAGGAAGCTGCTGGAAGTTCCCCCTGGCTGCGATGGGGAAAGCACTAAAGGCCGGCAATCTCTATCGCCTTCTGACTGCCACCACTGGATGGGACGCTGCCGGCACTAAGCGAAGATTAGGGGGTGGCTTCTTGATTTGCTTTCAAGGCCCTACGCCTTCGCTTCGGGGTGTACTGTGCGTCGCTCAGTCCATTGTCTGACGCATATCGCAGTCGAACAGAACGTCGCCTCCGGCAAGCGGGTACACCCGCGTCTTTGGACGGGCCGCCTCGGCCAAACATGCCACCGGCGAGAGTTCGAGCCCAATCTTTCCTGAACCAAGGATTAAGGGCGCGACAAGAACATGCAGCCGGTCAACAACTCCCGCATCGATGAAGGCCGAAACTGTCGCGGCTCCGCCCTCGATGAGAAGCCGCTTGAGGCCCCGGCTATAAAGTGCCTGGGTTATTTCGGCGCAGTTCAACCGGCCGTTTATGCGTGAAAGGACAATAACCTCAACGTCTTTGGGGCCTTTAAACTCGCGCGCCGTAACAATGATCCGCCGTGCGCCGTCGCATGCCAGCCAACGGGCATTTACTGGAGTCCGGCCCATCGGATCGATAACAACCCGCGCCGGGCTGCGTCCGGCCACGCGGCGTACGGTGAGCATTGGGTCATCGGCAATGACCGTCCCCGCGCCGATAACTACGGCGTCGACGAGAGCGCGGACCCGATGAAGATGGTCGAGAGCACCGCTGCTGTTAATGCACTGGCTCTCGCCGCTCACCGTGGCGATTCTGCCATCGAGGGACTGACCCGTCTGCGCGACGAGGAAGGGGCGGCCAGAAGGTGCATTTATGATCGGGGAATAAGGATCCTCTCCGGCCCAGACCTCCGCCAGAGCAGCGAAGGGGGTCGCAGGGAATGCAGCGAGGATACCGGATTTTTCAGGCGCCATTTCGTCCTCAGATGTCATTGTGGCAACCCTTAAGGCCTGTTCGCCGCCCAAGCAGATCCTAGATGGTGTCTGGCTATCGTCTCCCATAGGGAAAGGCGAATAGGTCGATATGGCCGATCTCGCATTCTGTCGCGGTTATGCGCGCCGCCCGCCAATCCGTGATTACCGTCCTAGGAACCAGTCCTGTCTCGGAAACCGCTTTTGCGATGCCGTCGGCGAGGACAGAGATAAGCGGAGCATCCTTTTTGTTCAGCCGCCAAGGGCTTGGCCCTGCCAAAACGTTGTAGCCACGATCTTTGAGCGCCTCCTGCAGCATCGAGGTTGCGGCAGGCCCCCCGGCTGGACCAAAGCCTTTGTCTGTGGCTTGGTGCCTATGGAAGGCCGAAAGGACGGCGGCGTCCGCGGCATGGGCAGGGTGCCAAGTTTCCTCGCCCGTGTAATTGAGAGCGGTATATAAAGGTAGACTACGGCGGCTAAGCTCACCGCAGAAGACGCCGATCCAATCGGCCGAGACAAGATCGAAAAAAGCGGCCGCAGTCACAAGATCGATGGCTCCATCGAGCGCCTGGGCAAGTTGAGTTCTAAGGTCCAGGTTCGCGAAATTCACTTCAATGAGCCGGTCCTTTTTCCATAGAGTGAGCGGTTTTCTGAATCTGACTTCATCCGCAAACGATATCAAAGCTTCGCAAGCTGCAGAAAGGAGCGCAGGATCTGAATCGACAAGGCACCAAGTTTGCCGCTCTGACAGGTACGGAGCGAGCGCCCGCAGGTTCGAACCAGTGCCGCAGGCCAAGTCTACGATTGAGATGTGTTGTCTCCCATCGAAGGCAGCAATTGCGGCGTTCCGAACTCCTTCGGTGCGGGCACGATGATCGCATGGCTCCCGCAGAGATAGCCACTCGCGCGAAAAGCCTGTCATTTCGATGCCGATGCCACCTCTTTGACAACTCGCGCGACAGCTTTGGCTGTATCGTCCCAACTAGGCAGGCATTGCCCGGCACGCCATGATGCATCGGCAAGGCTTTTGCGCAGGGCCTTATCCAGAATTATGCTTCGCAGGGCTTGGCCTGTAGCCATGATGTCGCCGGGCGGGACTTTAAGCGCGGCGTTGTCCGGCACAGTCTCCGCCGCTGCCCCGCCCGTCGAAGTCACTATCGGAAGTCCGCGCGCCACCGCTTCAGCCACCGCCATCCCGTATCCTTCATAAAGCGATGCAGACACGAAGACATCGCTCCGGTGGAAAACATCGTCGAGCGCCGCGCCGTAAAGCTCGCCCAGGCATTTCACACGCAGGCTGAGCCTGGCCGACTTGATGAGGTCGCGGAGTGCTGCAGCGGTTTCAGGCGCGTGATGGGCGCCCCCAACGATACGAAGCCGCCAATCGATATCGCTAATGCCTTCCAAGGCCTTGATCAGAACATCAAAGGCCTTGCGAGGGGTGATTGAACCAACTGCTAAAAGCGCAGGTGCCCCTTCTGAACCTTCAGCGCGCGGTGCTGGCTCTGTTCCGGGCACGGCAACAGAGATACTGGCTGCAGGCACACCAAATTCTTGCTCCAGTGTTCGCGCTGTGAAGGAGCTTGTCACGATAATTTGGGCCGCAAGGCCAAGCGCCTTTCTTTCAGAATTAAGTAGCGCGCGGCTCCGCTCCGGTTGAAGACCGGTTTCAAGCCCAAGCGGGTGATGGCAGAGTGCGATGATTGGCGCGTTAATAGCCTCAATGGCTACTTCCGGAAAAGTACCGAAGGCAAGCCCGTCCATCAAAACGATATCCCCCGGTGATATTAGCGCGTTGACCGCGCGAGCAGCCTCACGCAGATCGCCAGCTGTGGGATGGGGAAAACTTCGTGGCAACTGGCAATGAATTACATCGATCTCATGTCCGGGAAGGCGGTCGACGACTTCTCGGTCATAACGGTATCCTCCAGTGAGTGAGGCGAGATCGCCAGGAATTGCAAATATCAGCCTCATGCCCGGAGGTCACCACGCGCGGGCATAATGGCGCCCCTTTCGGTGCCTGAGCTGCAATCATGAATTAACAGGATGATGCGTACCAAGTTCGCTCACCAGAAAGGTAGGGTATTTTAATATGTGGGGTGCCCAGACTTCTGGTTGTACATTCATGAGCAGGCCAACGCGCCAACTTGGAACGGTAATACTCAAGGTCCCCTCGTCTGGAGACTCGAATGCCACTCATTTTAAGAGTGAGGTCATGGCAACTTAATAGGGCTTGCCCGTTTGCCGTGCTTGAAAACCAGAAACAGGGGCGCAAGCTCGGCTACTGTCTATGCCGGAGAATGTGCATCGAGCACCACGAGATCCGCTTTGCTGCTAATGCAGGGCCGTAATCCTTCAAATTCATGAACTTTGCGCAGCGCTCCGAGTCGCGCGTGTCTCAAGATCAAGTCCAGCGCTTCGTTCTTAAGTTCAGGACAATGGTCGCGGATTAACCCTGAATGGCAAACTCACGCCAGAGTCGCAGATCGTTCCCGCTACTTTATCAGAAAGTCTTCCTTAGTCTTACCCTTCGCCAGAAGCGGCTTCATCCACCTTGGCGAGGGTCCGCGGCCACTCCATTCTTCGCCACCGGGTCCGCGATATTTTGGCGGCTGAGGGCCTCTGGGATGTTTGGTTTCACGCTTTCTACGGCCGGTACCTGATACACCAACCAATTCCTCAACTGTGACGCCAAGAGCTTTCGCGCTGTCCTCGAGTTTGAGGCGCAGGTCAGCGATCTCTTTGGCTTTGCGGGACTCAACTTCGGCATCAAGGTCTTTCATGATTTCGAGGAGTTCCTCGAAGGAGTAATGCGAGAAGTCTAACGCCTGCGTGCCGCTCTTTGGGTGAGATTGTAGGGACCTTGCCATTCTATGTTCCTTGGTAGACGATTGAATAGGAGCTGGAGTAAGGGCACCAGGCGGACCTGATACCGTTCACAAACTCTGGCCATTTCGACTGACGAAAATGGCTTCGCTCTTGCATACGTATTCAATTTTGACATGCGCAGTCAATAATTTGTTTGATAAATAAACTGTGGAACTTGGATTACTTTAAAGAGACGCTACCAGCCCCGTTCCGCTCAACCTCGACCAGTGTCTTCGGAACCAGTGCTGACTGCCCTTTTCTCACAATGCCGCGGCCGGGTAGAAACACACGCTCCAGTGCCCGGATCTCAAAATCCTGAGAGGTCTCGCTGATGATATCGACCGGGATTTTCTGCGGACCACTCCAGCCGCTAATGGTCAGGTAGTTACTCATCTACAAACTCCTCGCCTAACCGCCTGGCGAATAAACTCTTCAGCTTCACATTGGTTGCAGAAGCCGCATGCCAAGTTGTAATTCGAGCAGCTAAACAAACCGGCTGCTGGGCACGCCGGTATTTGCTTACAATTTAAATGGAAGGGAACCACATCACCGGCCAGCAGCTTGGAAAGATTCTGGCCGTTGCCGCGAGAAGCCTTCGGTCGCGCGAGCCCGGCTAAGCGCAGTCATGTGTCATCGGGATTGTTTTGGCGCTGATGCCAGCCCTTCGGAACAAGCACAAGAGGAGGAGACCACAGTGCTCGCAAAAGCGTAGCCAGCCAAAACGATGCTGCAAATCAAGAATATGCAATGCCGCTGCAACAACATGCGCCGTCCCGAGGCGGGCGGAGGCAGAAGCGCGAGCTGTTGGCACCTTGTTTAAATCCTGTGACAGCTCTTCGAATTATCCCCAGCTTCCTACGCGGCTTTTGCAACTTGACTTGTGTGTGGGGCGCGTCTGCCACAAAATCTAGTCCTATTCGGACTTCGAACCACTAAACATAGATGCGGGTTGTTGCTTTCCCGTGACACCCCGGGAGCCCGAATCGCTTTAGCGTCATGACTTGCCGCTAGCGGGGAGCGCCCTTCAAGGAGGGTGCGGCGGCATTTTTTCCCGCTAGCCGTCCAGGCGGCTCCCTCATCCTAATTCGGTTCGTTGAAAGCGCAGCGTTCCCTCTGGTCTGCTGTGTGGTGCTGGCTTTTGTGCCAGGCTCCGCTTGCCGGATTTGCGTCTCAAGTCCTGCGTCCTGTCGTGTCGTGCGTCTTCAAAACATCTCTGGGGCAATCATGGCAGGCGCAGACCGCGCCGGGCAGGGAGAATTCGATGCGGATCGAGCGGCGCTTCACGAAGAAAGGTCAATCTCCTTATGCGGACATTGCATTCCGCGAAACCGCAAGCGAGCTGAGGAATCCTGATGGGAAGCTCATATTCCAGCTCGAAGGCTTTCTCGTCCCTGAGCAGTGGAGCCAGGTCGCAGCAGATATTCTCGCGCAGAAATATTTCCGCAAGGCGGGTGTTCCGGCGCGGCTAAAGCGCGTTGAAGAGAATTTGGTTCCCTCCTGGCTTTGGCGCTCCATCCCTGACAAAGAAGCGCTTTCGGAATTGCCGGAGGAAGAGCGCTATGGCCCCGAGACAGATGCCCGGCAGGTCTTTGACCGCATGGCCGGCGCTTGGGCCTATTGGGGCTGGAAAGGCGGTTATTTCTCCAGCGAAGAGGATGCGCAAGCTTTCCACGACGAGCTTTCCTACATGCTCGCGATGCAGATGGCGGCACCCAACTCGCCGCAATGGTTCAACACCGGACTGCATTGGGCGTATGGCATCGATGGCCCCGGGCAGGGACACTATTACGTAGATTCGGAAACCGGCGAATTGGTTCGGTCGTCGAGCGCGTATGAGCGCCCGCAGCCTCATGCCTGCTTCATCCAGTCGGTAAGCGACGATCTTGTGAATGAAAATGGCATCATGGATCTCTGGGTCCGCGAAGCGCGGCTCTTCAAATACGGCTCTGGCACCGGCTCGAACTTTTCGCGGCTTCGCGGCGAGGGTGAGAAGTTGTCCGGGGGTGGCAAATCCTCGGGCCTTATGAGTTTTCTCAAGATCGGCGATCGGGCCGCCGGCGCAATCAAATCCGGCGGGACAACGCGACGAGCCGCCAAAATGGTGATCGTGGATGCGGACCATCCCGACATCGAGGAATTCATCAACTGGAAGGTAGCCGAAGAGCAGAAAGTCGCTGCCCTCGTTGCGGGTTCGAAGGTCTGCGCCAAGCACCTGACTGCAATCATGAAAGCCTGCGTGAATTGCGAGGGCGAGGGCGAGGATTGCTTTGACCCATCGAAAAATTCAGCGCTGAAGCGTGAAATCAAGGCGGCCCGCGCAGCCTTCGTGCCCGACAATTATATCCAGCGCGTGATCCAGTTCGCGCGGCAAGGCTTCAAATCAATCTCCTTCCCAAGTTTTGATACCGATTGGGAAGGTGAGGCTTATCGCACCGTTGCCGGCCAGAATTCGAATAACACCGTTCGCGTCGATGACGCCTTCTTGCGTGCTGTGGGAGCGGACGGTGAATGGGAGCTGAAATCGCGCATGGGCGGCAAGACCGTGAAGCGGATCAAGGCGCGCGCCCTCATGGACCAGATTGCCGAAGCCGCTTGGGCAAGCGCCGACCCGGGCATTCAATTCCATACCACCATTAACGACTGGCACACTTGTCCCGCAAGCGGGCCCATCCGGGCATCCAATCCCTGCTCGGAATACATGTTTCTCGACGATACAGCCTGCAATCTTGCCTCACTCAACCTGATCTCTTTCCGGCCCTCACCCCAACCCTCTCCCCATGGGAGAGGGGGTGCGCCGGCGGCCGCGTCCCCTCTCGTTTCGGGAGAAGGACAAGGCGAGCGGAGAGACCACTCCGCCATCATTGATGTGAAGGCATTCGCGCATAGCTGCCGCCTTTGGACTATTGTTCTGGAGATCTCGGTAGCGATGGCGCAGTTCCCCTCGAAGGAGATTGCAAAGCTCTCTTACGAGTATCGCACCCTTGGCCTTGGCTTCGCGAATCTGGGCGGACTCTTGATGGTGTCTGGCCTCGGTTATGATTCGCGTGAGGGGCGGTCTCTAACTGCTGCCATCTCAGCCCTTATGACCGGCGTATGCTATGCCACCTCGGCCGCCATGGCGAAGGAACTCGGCACCTTTGCCGGCTATGCGCCCAATGCAGGCCATATGCTTCGGGTCATGAAAAACCATCGGCGCGCGACCTATGGCCGTGACAGCGGTTATGAGCAGCTTTCCACTCTGCCTGTACCTCTCAAGGATGATGAATGCCCGCAGAAGGACGTCGTCGTGGCCGCGCGCCAGACCTGGGATGAGGTCATTTCGCTTGGGCAGGCGCACGGCTTTCGAAACGCGCAAGTATCGGTTATCGCGCCAACTGGCACTATCGGGCTCGTCATGGACTGCGACACCACCGGCATCGAGCCTGACTTTGCCCTGGTGAAATTCAAGAAGCTGGCTGGAGGCGGTTACTTCAAGATCATCAACCGGGCAGTGCCCGAGGCGTTGCGGAATCTCGGCTATTCCGAGGAAGCTATCTCTGCGATTATCTTCTATGCAGTGGGCCGTGGCACTTTGGCAGATTCGCCCCACATCAATCATGGCACTCTCGAAGCGAAAGGCTTCACGGCCGAGAAGATAGCGGCCGTGGAAAGCAGCCTGGGAAGCGCTTTCGATATCAAATTCGTCTTCAACAAATGGAAGCTGGGGGAGGATTTCTGCAGCGGGGTTTTAGGACTTACCCCGGCTCAAATGGATGCGCCCAATTTCGATCTTCTTTCGGCTATCGGTTTTTCGAAATCAGAGATCGAGGCTGCGAACGAGTACGTCTGCGGAACGATGACCCTTGAAGGGGCGCCTGGACTGAAGCCAGAGCACCTTCCCATTTTCGACTGCGCAAGCCCCTGCGGAAAACGTGGCAAGCGGGCTCTTTCGTGGCAGAGCCACATTAACATGCTGGCCTCAGCACAGCCCTTCATCTCTGGTGCGATCTCGAAGACCATCAATATGCCAAATTCGGCGAAGGTGGAGGAATGCCGCGAGGCCTACATGCTGTCCTGGAAGCTCGGTCTCAAGGCCAATGCGCTCTACCGGGACGGCTCGAAGCTGTCGCAGCCTTTATCCGCGCAACTGCTGACTGAAGATGACGGCGATGCAGAAGGCGTTGCGGAAGCGATTGCGGCTGCGCCACAGGGGAGGCGAGCTGAGCTTGTTGCCGAACGCATTGTCGAGCGCATCGTCGAGCGTGTCCGGCTGAAGTCTGAGCGCGATAAGCTTCCCAACCGGCGCAAAGGCTACACGCAAAAAGCTGTCGTTGGGGGTCATAAGGTCTATTTGCGCACGGGTGAGTTCGAGGACGGCCGTCTCGGCGAAATCTTTATCGACATGCACAAAGAGGGGGCCGCATTCCGGAGCCTGATGAACAATTTCGCCATCGCGGTTAGCCTTGGCCTGCAATATGGCGTGCCGCTCGACGAGTTTGTCGAGGCCTTCACATTCACCCGCTTCGAGCCTGCGGGCTTCGTCGAGGGGAACGAGGCAATCAAGAACGCCACGTCGATTCTGGATTACATTTTCCGCGAGTTGGCGGTGTCCTATCTAGGCCGCAGCGATCTAGCCCATGTCGACCCCTCGAACATCGGCGCCACAGTGATTGGCGGCGGTGTGGCGGAAGACAAGCCCGGGCAAAAAACTTCCGCATCTGTTCTTTATGCTGATCGCTTTGTGAGCAAGGGATTGACGCGCGGGCTTCACCACAAAGTGGTCATAGTTCAAGATCAGAATCCACAGGAGCGAATCATAAGTGCTGCAACGCATGAGGTGCACGGTTCGCTAGCTTATGCCCTGCGTGCGGAGGAAGAGCATCTTCCGCTGGGATTTTCCGATGTAAACGCAGGCGATGGGGCCAGTCCCGCGTTAGTTTCTTCCCATCTGTCAGTTTCGGGCGGAGTTAAGCCGGATAAGGCTGAACTTCTCGCTGAAGCGCGTGCGAAGGGGTACGAGGGCGAGGCTTGCGGCACATGCGGCAATTTCACTCTCGTTCGCAACGGAACCTGCCTGAAGTGCGATACCTGCGGCGGCACGACCGGATGCTCGTGAGCATGCCCTTTGAGGGACCCGGAGCTCCGGATGACACAGGACTTATCGCTGCAGGCACTGAGAACGCTGAGAGGCGGCAGATGGCGCTGTGGACAAGCACTCCCACACAGGATCACGATGTCTATACGATTGTGTACTTGTTGAAAGACGCGCTCCGGTCGGCGCTCAGCGACGCCTGGTTTTTTGAGCGCACCGCGCTGCCCAGAACGGACATAAAGGGTGCTAACCACGCTGAGATCGCCGCTAAGCTTGGCCGTTTTCGCGACAGCTGCAAGACGTTTCAGGAGCGCGAAGCGCTTATGGTGACGAAGCTTATGCGGGCGCGGATCTGGGCGGCAGAGCTGAAGAAGCTTTCGCCGGAGATGGAGCAGGATGGCGGCCAGTTCTTAGAGGCAACAGAGCCCTGTGAGGAAATGCAGGCCGAGTTCTTGAACGACGCCCAGCGCATGTTTAATGGCGGGACATCGCTTTCACGGTTTCTTTCCCAAAGAAAGCCCGGAACGGAAGCAGGAACGCCCGATGGGTTCGAGTCCGCTGCATCACCGTACCTTGTGGGTGGGCGAACCGCGCTCTATGAGCTGCGCGTAGCTTGCGAAGTCTTCCTCGGGCAAATCGATGAGGTGTTCTTCTCCTCGTCATTCGGTGAGACGGAAGTGCGGACGCCTATTACGGACTATCTTCCGGCCGAGGATGAGCCTGTCCTTCCGCTTTCCCTATCGGAGGAGGTGGGTGCGATGACCCCAGAGCTGCCGAAGGCGTTCAACTAATATCTCTAGGCATCGTACTTAATATACGCGTAGCGGGGGTCTTCTGGTATCCCTGTGAAGGGCCCTGCTTCTTTGCCGGGCTGCCACAGGATCAGCTCCTCGATTTTCTTTGCCAGTTCGAAATCCCGGTCCGTGATGCCTTTCACATCGTGGCTTTGAAGCCGGACCTCAACTGAGTTGTAAGACACGATCAGATCGGGATGGTGCCACGCGGCCTCCGCGAGATGGCCGATGGCGTTGATGACCATGAGCGTGCCTTTCCAGCCATGCGTTTTGAATTTCCGGCAGAGGAACCCGTCTTTGAAATGCCAATGCGGCAGCTGCGACTTCAGTCGCGACTTCAATCTCTGGGACGTTATAGATTTTCTCCTGACCTTCTCTCGAACTCATGGCGGCACCTCGTTTGATCCACCCAGGAGAAATGGCCTTTCTGTCGTCCCGGACAATAAGGTCACGCGGGGGCTCTGGTTATGCCGTTGGTCCCTTTCCCGTCCGGGAACTGCCTGGATATGAGTTCAGCTCTTTTTCTTCTTCACCTCGCCCAACTTCTGAGCCGCCGGATGTGGCTCTTCCTGGGATGCGATAGTGCCTTTCGTCCAAGCAATGAGGCTTGACGCGATACGGCCAAAAGCTGCGTCCAGCGCCTTTGCTGCGCCGGCCTCGTCTTGCGATTTCACCGGTGAGCTTTCAGAAAAGACTTTGGCGGCTACGATCTTGCCATCCGTTCCAATCAGCTTCGCGCTGATCTCGGCGCGCGCCGCCGCGTCTGGCGCCGGCGCGATATCAAAGTGCCGGATATCGACTGCAAGCTGATAGTCGGGCGTGGCCCCCTCTATCATCCGGCTGACCTCGCCCGGCGAGGTATTATTTTCGAAGCTTTGGATAAGCTTGGCTTGTATAAGCTTCGTAAGCGTATCAGCCCATTTGGCGTTCCCAAGGGCGGCAAACTCTCCCGATCCTTGCTGAGTAAGAATTTTTTCCGAGTCGAAGGCAATCAACGCCGTGGGATCCGGTATTGTCAGTTGTTTTCCGAGGGTCTGCGGTTCTGAGGCTGGGGGAACTGCCGTAAGGGTATAGAAAACACCCGAGGTCTTGCCTCCGCCGGTCATCCGCTCCAGCCCAGCGAGGATTCCGTCAACCTTCCCAGAGTTGCGGCCCAACGCCTCGGAAAAAGCGGAGATACTGGACATCGCCTTGCGCAGATCGTCCGCGTTAGCCGCGAGGATCGTGTCAATCCTGGTCAGCACCTGTCTTGCTTCCTCCGTCATGGTCCGGCCTGCGGCCTCGCTTGCTACGAGCATTGGTGCCTCGCCAGGCGCGCCAGCGACTAACGGAGCATCCGCAGAGCCTCCTGCCAGGGTTACGACAGGGACTCCGGTTAGGCCCTGAAACTCCAGCGAGACCTGAGTATCGGAGCGAACGGGCACCCGCGCATCGACTGCAATCGTTGCCTCAACCTCACGTGGGCGGCTAGGCACCAGGTTGAGCCCGGTAACCTCGCCAACCCGGATTCCGTTGAACAGAACGGGAGACCCCGATAACAGGCCGGAGACCGTGTTCTGGAACCGAACCCGGTAGCTCATCCGCTTGCCCAGGCCTCCGGTCGTCTCCAGCCAATAAACGAAGGCGAACCCGCCCAAAATCACCGCAAGGGTGAAAAGACCAATCAGAATATAGCGAGCCCTGATTTCCATAGGATCTACCCTTGCACCGCTGTCTGAGCTGTTTGAGCGAGCGCTTTTCCCCGCTGGCCCTGGAAATAGGACCTCACCCACGAGTGGGTTGAAAGAAGCATCGACTCGATTGAGCCCTCGGCCACGACCTTGCCATCGGCCAAGGCTGCAACACGGTCGCAAATGAGGTGGAGGCTATCCAAATCGTGCGTCACCATGAAGACCGTGAGACCGAGCGTCCGTTTCAATGTATGGATCAGGGAGTCGAATTCGGCGGCGGCGATGGGATCGAGACCTGAGGTCGGTTCATCGAGAAAGACAATTTCGGGGTCGAGGGCGAGCGCACGTGCCAAAGCCACGCGCTTGGTCATTCCGCCTGATAGCTCGGCGGGAAACTTGCCGCCGTCCGCGCGCGTCAAGCCGACCATCTCGAGCTTCACAGATGCCACCTCATCCATAAGCTCTTCGGAGACATGCAGGTATTCCCGCATCGGGAACTGAACATTCTGTCGAGCTGTCAGAGACGAAAAAAGGGCACCTTGCTGAAAAAGAATGCCCCATCTCCGCTCGATCGCGCGAAGCTCAGCTTCGCTTGCCTCGTCCCGGTCGCTGCCGAAGATGCGGATGGTGCCGGCGCGCTTCGGCAACAGCCCAATGATCGTGCGCATGAGCACGGACTTCCCGCTGCCGGAGCCTCCGACCAGCCCCAAGACTTCGCCGCGATAAACATCGAGCGAGAGACCCTTTAAAACATCCGTGTCACCAAAGCCGACGGTGAGATCGCGAACTTCGATCACTGCCTCGGGATTGCTTGTCATGTCACATCCCTATTGAGGCGAAGAAGATGGCGAAGAGGCCGTCCAAAACGATCACGAGGAAGATCGACTTCACCACCGAAACCGTCGTTTGCAGGCCGAGGGACTCGGAGCTGCCTTTGACTAGAAAGCCTTCCGAGCAAGCAACGGCGCCGATGACAAGCGCCATGAAAGGAGCTTTGATCATCCCCACTTTGAAATGCGTGACCGAGATCGCATCATGCAGGCGAGCCACGAAAATGCCCGGACTCATACCTTCATAGAGCCAGGCTACGAGCCCGCCTCCATAAAGCGCCGCCATCGACCCGAGAAAAGTCAGAATGGGCACGGCAACAAGGAGGGCAAGAACGCGCGGCAGGACCAGCACTTCTACCGGATCGAGCCCCATGGTTCTGAGCGCATCGATTTCCTCGCGCATTTTCATTGAGCCAAGTTCGGCGGTGTATGAGCTGCCGGAACGCCCCGCCACCATGATGGTGACGAGCAAGACGCCAATCTCGCGCAGGATCAAAATACCAACCATGTCAACGACATAGCTCTCTGCACCGAACTTTCGGAAATGGAAGAAGCCCTGCTGAGCGATGATGCAGCCGATCAGGAACGTGATCAGCAGGACAATCGGGGCCGCCTGCCAGCCAACCCGGTCGAGCTGATGAACGGCAGAGGTCAGCCTGAGCCGCTTGGGATGACGGATAACACGCGCGATAGCCATGCTGATCGCGCCAAGCATGTCAAGAAACGGCAATATGTTGCGCGCTCCAGCTACGAATGCATCCGCGATAGCATCGGCAAAAGCTATAACCTTGTTCTTCGCGGGCTTCTGGGAAGTGTCCTCCCTACTCGCATTGTGGACGTTCCGCAGTAGACCCTGGAACTCGTCCTTAAGCCCAGCAATTTCCGTATGCTGTCCGGTGCGCGCCCTTAACCGGACCAGCCGCTCCACAAGCCATGCGCCGAAGGTATCGAATGCCCCGACTTCGCGCATGTCGATCGAAACGTCTCGCTCCTTGGAGACCCTTTCGGCAGCGCGGCCCACAAGATTCTCGAGCTCTCCTGCGTGAACGGCCGTCCATGACCCAGACGCAACAAGTTCCCACTGACGGCCTTGCTGACGGGCATTGAGTGACGGTCCTGTACTCATATCTCAATCTCGAAGCTTAGCCTCGTGAGAACGTGATGGACACGCTCTTGAAGCCGGGCCCTCCAGTCGTGACGCTGACGGCGTGAGTCGCGCCATTTATTGAGACGCTCATAGAGCCCTGCAACTGGCCGGAAATCCGCAGCGTAATCTTATTTGGAGTGGCTTTGCCGCTGGCATCCCCTTCCAAGCCGAAGTTCTTTTCCTCCCAATGCCCGCTTACGCGGCCGCCTTCATAGGTAAGGCCGCTTTTCATTTCGATCTTATTGTTCTCCGACTGGCACCGGATGGCGAGCGTAAGTTCGGTGCCTCCTGATTTCTGCGTATAATTGCCCCGGCACGAAAGCCGCTCGGTTCTGCCATCCGCGAGGCGCACCTGGCCGGAGCCATGCCAGCTTCCGGCAAGCTGCGCGAAAGGAGTTGCTCCTTGAGCGAAAGCCGGTTCACATGCCGCCGCAGAAAATAGGACTGCAACGGCAATCCTCGCTGCTCTGCCAATATATAAGCTGCCCATATTACAAGCGTCCTTCTACGAAATTGCACTCGAATTACTACGCGGGATGCGAATTATTTGCGGTTCAGTGAGCGGATGGTCCCAACAATTGTTCAGTGCAGCAACTCGCGCCAGGCAATGGTAGGGGCGAAGATGCCAGAATAGAGGCGAACCTGAGGCCGCAAATTGACCAAACGCAAACACGCCTTGGGGCGCGTTGCGCTTAAGAAGATGAAGCGAAAGACACCCCGGCCCCGATAGCGATCCACATACCAAGGAGCACCAGCCAGCTCAGGAAATAAGCGCTCATGCGCCGGCGCAGGTTGTTCGTGCTCAGGTGTACATAGGCGTGGACGAGCCGCAGTAAAACATAGGCCCACGCCAAAGCATAGATCAGCATAGTAACCTGACGCGTAACCATGGCTGTAAGGCAGGCAGCATAATAAAGCGTGGGTGCCTCAAAAAGATTGATGAAATGGCGAGCGGGCTTGACCGCGTAATCTGGCTCTATTTCGCCCCGGTAGAGCTTATAATAGCGTGCGGTGAGCAGACCCTCACGGACCGCCCGGACGCGGCTGCGGAAAAGGATTGCAAGCGTTGCCGCGGTAAGAATGACCATGGCAAGCATGGGATAGACAAGACTTGCTTCCTTCATTTCTACTCCCTGAAAAACTTCTTTAGCTTAGCGCTTTATGATTTTGCAAAGTGTGGCCTGCCTCCAAAAATCTGTGTTGCTTCGGGCCAGCATGCTAAGGATAGCACAAGCTTAAGGTTTCCCGGATGCTTTCTCTGCCCTTCGCTAATTTTCCCTTTTTGCCGCCCAACAACGACGTAATCACAATTGCCGGCATTAGGCCTCGGAAACAGCCTGAGTGTTGGCGCCTTTTTATCCGGTAGCTGTTATCGGCATTCTCTTTAGGAACCGTCTTGGCAGGCCGCACCAACGCGGTTATGCAGGGCCGAACCAACGCCGGAGTCGCGCATGACTGCCTCAGATCGTCCTGACCAAACCTTTCCAAAGCCGCGGGCGGACCTAAAGCCCAATACAGCGGATTTCGAACGCCTGCCCTTCGTCAAACCCTCCGGCTTTCGCGAATATGATGCGCGGTGGCTTTTCCCCCAGGAAATCAATTTGATGGGGATGCAGGTCATAGGACTGGCGATGGCCACGCTCATGCGCGATCACGGCGCGCCCGTTAGGATTGTGACAGGGCATGATTACCGTTCCTACTCGTCCAGCATCAAATACGCGCTCATCTCTGGGATGCTCGCCGGCGGGGCGGAAGTGCATGATATCGGCCTCGCGCTCTCGCCTATGGCTTATTTCGCGCAATTTGCGCTCGGAATCGAGGGCGTGGCCATGGTGACTGCAAGCCATAACGATAATGGCTGGACCGGCATCAAGATGGGCATGGAGCGCCCACTCACATTCGGCCCGGATGAGATGACGGAGCTGAAACGCATTGCCCTTGAGGGCCGATACGCCCCGCATCCGGGCGGGTCTTACTTCTTTCATGGTGATATTGGGGACCGTTATGTGGCGGACCTTACGAACCGGGAGCCGTTCAAGCGGAAGCTCAAGGTTGTCGTGGCGTGCGGAAATGGCACGGCGGGAGCATTCGCGCCACAGGTCATGGAGAAGCTTGGATGCGAGGTCGTACCCCTTAACACCGAGCTTGATTATAATTTCCCGAACCACAATCCGAACCCGGAAGCGCTTGAGATGCTTCACGCCGTTTCGCTCGCAGTCAAAGAGGCTGGTGCGGATGTGGGGCTCGCATTCGATGGCGATGGAGACCGCTGCGGGGTCGTCGATAATGAAGGCAACGAAATCTTCGCCGACAAAGTGGGGGTGATGCTGGCGCGGGATATCTCAGCACGTCATGCCAATTCGAAATTCGTGGTCGATGTCAAGTCCACAGGTCTCTACACAACCGATCCGGTTCTTCGCCGCAACGGCGCCCACACTGATTACTGGAAAACGGGGCACTCCTATATCAAGCGCTACAGCCATCAAACCGGCGCGCTCGTAGGATTTGAGAAATCAGGACACTTCTTCTTCAACCCGCCGCTCGGGCGGGGTTACGACGACGGGCTCGTATCCGCCATCGCAGTTTGCGAGATGCTCTCGCGAAATCCCGGAAGGAGCATGGCCGATCTCTACCGCGAACTGCCGAAGACCTGGCAATCCCCGACTATGGCTCCACATTGCGATGACGAGAAGAAATATGGCGTCGTGGACCGCGTCATAGCCCACTTTAAGAGTATCGCTGAGCGCGGTGAAAAGCTTGCCGGCCAATCCATTCGTGATGTCATCACCGTCAACGGTATCCGCATTGTCCTCGAAGATGGGACCTGGGGGCTTGTCCGCGCCTCATCCAACAAACCGGAACTTGTTGTTGTTGTCGAAAGCCCCGCATCCGAATCAAACATGCGCGCCATCTTTTCGGAAATCGATGCGCATTTGCGGACCTATCCGGAGGTTGGAGAGTACAACCAAAAAATTTAGGTAGGCGATTACTTGACGCCACGTCAGCAACATTGTTGCAAAAAGAGAACATCTTGAAGCGGCGTAGGCTAATCCGATGAAAATAATCCGAACGGGTGATGCCAAGAGAAGCCGTTTTATCTATGCTCCAGGCATTGGATCACGTAATTGTACTGCCAAGAATATTGGCACAGGTGACCTGGCGCGAGCTGGGTCACCTGGGGCACACAAGTTGCGCCGCACCTCTGACCCCGCTCGAATCACCCCAGCGGTTTGCTCTAAGCGGCGTTGAGAAACAATCCGCGAAAACCCAATCCAGCAGTTCGGCTTCTGCCATTTCCATAATTGCGCTGACATTCGAAAGCCCGCCGCCGAAAACAATGACGTCAGGATCGGCGACATTGATGACCGTCGCGAGCGCCTTCGCAAGCCGCCTCGCATAGGTGGCAAGGACCGCTGTTGCGTTTCCCTCACCCTCTCTTGCCTTGGAGGCGAGGGATTTCGCGTCCGCAACATTCCCTGTCAGTTGCTTATACTGCGCTTCGAGTGCGGGCCCGCTCAAGAACGTTTCAATGCAGCCGCTTTTGCCGCAATAGCAGGGAGGGCCGGGCGTTTCGTCTGCTTCAGGCCAAGGGAGTGGGTTATGGCCCCACTCTCCAGCGATCGCGTTGTGGCCAATAATCGGACGCCCATCTATGACAAGGCCTCCGCCCACTCCAGTGCCCAGGATCACCCCGAAAACAATCCGGCTGCCTTGGCCGGCGCCGTCCCCTGCTTCGGAGAGAGCGAAACAATTCGCATCGTTCTCGATTGTAAGCGGCCACTGTAATCTGGCTTGTAGATCGCTATGAAGAGGCCGCCCATTGAGCCAAGTGGAATTCGCGTTCCGCACAAGACCGGTGCGCGGTGAAATGCTGCCGGGTATCCCGATGCCGATGCCGGCAATGTCCGCGGCGGCGAGCCCTCGCGAACAGGTTTCGACGAGCGAGAAAATCGCATCCAGCGTAGCCTCGTAGTCCTGTTGTGGCGAAGGAATTCTTATGCGGCCGCGTTCCTCGCCTTCAGGCGATAGCGCCAAGGCCTCAATTTTCGTACCGCCCAAATCGATCCCGATACGCCACATGGCGAGCCATTATGGCGTGACATGCGCTGCAGAGACAATTTGCTTAGCGGCATCCGCAGGCTCCAGCACCTGCTGCGACCCATCCCTCGTCCCGAGCACCGCTTTGCTGAGTGGATTATGCAGCCCTGGGAGTGACCTGGAGATATCGGTAATCTTGCCGGTGGCCATGTAGATGATGTCTCCATTGGGAGCGGTGAATTGCGCAAGAGGAATCTTCTTGCCGACATCGCTCACAAGCGTCGAAACTGGCGTTGCGACAAAAAGCCGGTTATGCGCGAAATCGATGACCGTCGTGTTTTGCGGTTCGTCGCTCGCAAAGGCCCGGCGGATGCGCCAGATCTCGCCAAACTGAACAATTTGCGTTCCGCCATCCCGAAGATCGACAACCACACCCTCGTCAGAGAACCCTTTGAAGAGCGCGGGGTGCTTGCGACCCATCACAATCAGGGGGCGGTGGGGCCTGTCAAAGGTCTGCCCAAATGCTGGCAGTGGCAAGGTAGAACTCGCGGCGCTTGCCAGCGATAGCGTCAATAAGATCACTGACAATGCTCGCATCGCCCACAGTCCTAGATGTGAATGGCACGCTTTTCGACAGCCAGCGCCGCCTCCTTTACGGCCTCTGTCAGCGTCGGGTGAGCGTGCGTCGTGCGCGCCAAGTCCTCCGCTGACCCGCCAAATTCCATGAGCACGGCTGCTTCCGCAATTATATTGCCTGCGTCCGGCCCAAGAATATGAACGCCCAGAACGCGATCGGTATTGGCGTCGGCGAGAATTTTGACAAATCCATCTGTCTGCCTGTTCACCTTCGCGCGTCCATTGGCAGTGAACGGGAACTTTCCAACGGTATAGGAGATTCGCGCCTCTTTCAGCTCTTCCTCCGTTTGACCGACGCTTGCGACCTCGGGATAGGTGTAGATGACGTTCGGGATGACGCCATAGTTAACGTGACCGGCTTTTCCTGCGATGATTTCGGCAACCGCTATGCCTTCATCCTCGGCCTTATGGGCGAGCATCGGCCCGCGCACCACATCGCCAATTGCGTAGATGCCCGCGACATTGGTTTGGAAGTGATCGTCGATGACGACGCGCCGCTTATTGTCGATTTGGACGCCTGCATCTTCAAGGCCAAGCCCTTCCGTATAGGGGATCCGTCCGATCGCGATCAAGACTGCGTCAGCGGACAAAAGCTCCTGTGGCCCTTCGCCTTGGCTTGGCTGAACCTGCACTTGCAAAGGCCCAGCACCATTGGCCTTAACCCCAGTAACTTTCTGACCGAGCCTGAACTGAATGCCTTGCTTTTGAAGAATTCGCTGAAACTGCTTCGCAATCTCACCGTCCATTCCCGGAATGATGCGATCCAGAAATTCAACAACCGTCACTTTTGCCCCAAGCCGCCGCCAGACCGACCCAAGCTCCAGGCCAATGATACCTCCGCCGACGACCAGGAAATGGCCGGGCACCTTTTCGAGGTCCAGCGCCCCGGTAGAGGAAACCACACGCTTCTCGTCGATATCGATGCCAGGAAGGCGAATTATGTCAGACCCTGTCGCGATAACGATTGCCTTCGTCTCCAGGGTTGTCTCTTCGCCTCCGTTTAACGCTCGGACTAAAACCTTCCCAGGCGCAACGATCCGGCCGCTGCCGTGATAGGTATCCACCTTGTTCTTCTTCAGAAGGAATTCGACACCCTTGACATTGCCCTCCACGCCCTCGTCCTTGAAATTCATCATGGCGCGCAGGTCCAGTTCCGGCTTGGCCTTGATGCCCATGGCCTCAAAGCCATGTCCGGCTTCCTCGAAAAGCTCAGACGCGTGCAGCAATGCCTTTGAGGGAATGCATCCGATATTCAGGCAGGTTCCGCCGAACGTCGCACTCTTTTCGACAACCGCGGTCTTTAGACCGAGCTGGGTCGCGCGGATAGCACAGACGTAGCCGCCCGGCCCTGTTCCAATGACGACAACATCATATTGATCCGGCATAAGCACAGTCTCCAATCGCCCGTCTGCCTCACGTCCCGTAACCTTAAAGCGCGTCAGGGCGAATTGAGGTTTCTCTTTGGCTGAATTGCTCTTTTGCGAGCCAATCCTCGAATTTCTTTCAATCCAACGGCGAGCCGCCGCCCAAAGCCTATAGATCAAGAACAAGCCGTTGCGGGTCTTCAAGGCTTTCCTTCACGCGAACGAGGAAGGTGACGGCATCCTTTCCATCGACGAGACGGTGGTCGTAGGAAAGGGCGAGATACATCATAGGCCGTATTTCAATTTTCCCATCTATCGCCACTGGACGTTCCTGGATTTTATGCATGCCAAGGATACCAGACTGCGGGACATTTAAAATCGGAGTCGACATGAGCGATCCGTACACGCCACCATTCGAGATGGTAAAGGTGCCGCCTTGCATTTCTTCCATGCTGAGCTTGCCGTCGCGGGCTTTCCTGCCGAAGCTGGCGATCTCTTTCTCGATTTCCGCCAACGTCTTTTGTTCGGCATCCCGGACCACCGGAACAACAAGACCTCGATCGCTGCCGACCGCTATGCCAATGTGATAGTAGTTCTTGTAAACGATGTCCTGGCCGTCGATTTCCGCGTTTACCGTTGGGACCTCCCGCAAGGCATGAATGCAGGCTTTCACGAAGAAGCCCATGAAGCCCATTTTCGTCCCGTGCTTCTGCTCGAAAAGCGCCTTGTATTGATTGCGCACATTCATGATCGTTGACATGTCCACCTCGTTGAAGGTGGTGAGCATGGCAGCGGTGTTTTGCGCCTCCTTGAGCCTGCGCGCTATTGTCTGGCGCAGCTTCGTCATGCGCACGCGTTCCTCGCGCGACTCATCGGAGGGCGACGATGGCGTACGGATTGCCGGAGCAGGCATCGGCTGGGTTCTGGCTAAGTTTATTGCGGCAGATTGGCGCGCACTCCCGTCGATCACAGCCAGCATATCGCCCTTGGTAACACGGCCATCCTTGCCCGATCCGCTGATGGATGCAGGATCGGTCCCGCTTTCGGCGGCGAGCCTGCGAACCGAAGGTGCTAGTGCCTCAGCGTTCAACCCACGGGAAGCACTAGGCGCGGCCGGAGGGGCCGCCTGAAAGGTAGACATTGAAGCCTGCGGCGCAGATACGCTTGCCGGCCTCGGCGGCGCCTGAGTGACAGAAGGTGAAGCAGACACACCCTGCCCTTCCATGATTGAACCCAGGACAGTTCCGACCGCGACAGTCTCTCCCTCCTTCACGGCGATTTCGGAAATCACGCCGGAAGCCGGAGCGTTGACTTCGAGCGTTACTTTGTCAGTTTCAAGCTCGGCCAGCGCTTCATCTGCTCTCACGCTGTCCCCAATTTTCTTGAACCATTTGCCAACAGTGGCTTCGGTGACAAACTCGCCCAAAGTAGGCACAACGATCTCAGTGGCCATCCGCAATCCTTGAGAGTGAGGCAAGAGAAAAATTCGCTAGCAGCGACCGCCCCACCCGGCCAGTCACCGCGTACGCACACATTATAGCAAATAGCGGAATGAACCCGAAGCTCGGTGAGCTATCAAAATTCCGTTCAGCGATCGCGCAGCGTGAGCGCTTCGTCCAGGAAAGCGTGCAGCTCCGCGGTATGCTTGCTCATAAGTCCGGCCGCGGTTGAGGCACTGGAAGGACGTCCAGCATAGCGCGGGCGGCGGTATTTTGCGCCGATATGATCGAGGACCCATTCGATATTGGGTTCAACGAAGGTCCAGGCTCCCTGGTTCTTTGGCTCTTCCTGGCACCACACGAAATCCGCATTCGGGAAGCGGCCCAGTTCCTGGATGAGCGCGCGCGCCGGGAAAGGATAGAGCTGCTCCACCCGCATGAGGTAGATGTTGTCGATTGCACGGCTCTCGCGTTCCTCGAACAGGTCGTAATAGACCTTCCCGCTGCAGAGCACGACCCGCGCAATCTTTTCATCTGGAGCGAGTTTGACGCGTTCACTGTGCCCGGTCTGAGCATCGTCCCAGAGCACTCTGTGGAATGTCGCTCCCGGCCCCAAATCGGAGAGGGTCGAAACGACCCGCTTATGCCGCAAGAGGGATTTCGGCGTCATCAAGATCAGCGGCTTTCGGAAGCTCCGATGAAGCTGTCTGCGAAGGATATGGAAATAGTTCGCGGGCGTCGTGCAGTTGGCGACCTGCCAATTATCCTCGGCCGAGAGCTGCAAATAGCGCTCAAGCCGCGCCGAGGAATGTTCCGGCCCTTGGCCTTCATAGCCGTGTGGAAGAAGAAGCGTCAGGCCCGACATACGCAGCCACTTGCGCTCGCCGCTCGCGAGAAACTGGTCGATCACGACCTGCGCGCCGTTGGCAAAATCTCCGAATTGCGCTTCCCAAAGCACGAGTGTATTCGGCTCAGCAAGGCTGTAGCCATATTCAAATCCAAGTACGGCTTCTTCGGAGAGCATCGAATTGACGACTTCGAAGGGGGCCTGCTTCCTGGAGATGTGATTGAGCGGAATGTACTGATCTTCATTGATCTGATCGGTCAGCACGGAATGGCGCTGCGAAAACGTACCGCGCTCCACATCCTGGCCGGAGAGGCGGACTGGGAAGCCTTCTTCGAGCAACGTCCCAAAGGCAAGCGCCTCTGCCATCGACCAGTCGATTCCGCGTCCATCCTCGATCATCTTGCGGCGATTGGTGAGGATCCGCTCGATCGTACGGTGGACGGTGAAGCCTTTCGGAATTTCCGTAAGCTTCATTCCCACCTGCTTCAAGGTCTCCATTGCAACGGCGGTGTCTCCGCGGCGCGGCCCCTCCTCGGCGCGCGTGATGCCGGACCACCTGCCATCAAGCCAATCGGCCTTGTTCGGGCGGTATCCTTCTGAAGCCTCGAATTCGGTTTCGAGCAAGTTCCAGAACTCGGTCCGCAATTTTTCGGCATCGCCCTTCGTGACAAGTCCTTCGCCGGCAAGGCGATCGGAATAAATTTGCACAATGTCCGGCTTCTGCCGGATCTTCGTGTACATCAGCGGCTGCGTGAAAGATGGCTCGTCGCCTTCATTGTGCCCATGCCGGCGGTAGCAGATCATGTCGATCACGACAGGCTTGTGGAATTGCTGCCGGAACTCAATGGCGACACGGGCGCAATAGACCACCGCTTCTGGATCATCGCCGTTCACATGTAAGATCGGCGCCTCGATCATGCGGGCGACATCCGACGGATAGGGCGAGGAACGCGCAAAACGGGGAGCGGTCGTAAAACCGATCTGGTTGTTGACGATGAAGTGCAGTGAGCCGCCGGTACGATGACCCTTCAGGCCGGAAAGCCCGAAGCATTCGGCCACCACGCCCTGCCCAGCAAAGGCCGCGTCGCCATGCAAGAGCAGCGGCAGCACCTTAGTGCGCATCCTGTCGTGGCGCTGGTCCTGCTTTGCCCGCGCCTTGCCGAGCACAACCGGATCGACAATCTCTAAGTGCGAAGGATTCGCCGTAAGTGAGAGATGCACGCTGTTTCCATCGAAATCCCGATCGCTGGAAACGCCTAAGTGATATTTGACGTCGCCTGAGCCTTCCACGTCCTCCGGGTTGGCAGACCCGCCCTTGAATTCATGGAAGAGTGCACGAAACGGCTTCGCCATTACATTGGTGAGGATATTGAGTCTGCCGCGGTGCGGCATGCCCAGCACTATCTCCTTCACACCAAGCTGTCCGCCGCGCTTCATGATCTGCTCCAGCGCCGGGACAAGGGATTCAGCGCCTTCCAACCCGAAGCGTTTGGTGCCGGTGTACTTCTTGTCGAGAAATTTCTCCAGCGTCTCTGCGTGGATAAGCTTGGTCAGGATGGCCTTCTTGCCAATCTCCGTAAATTCGACTTCCTTGTCCGGACCTTCGATACGCTCTTGAATCCACTGCTTCTGATCCGGCGAGGAGATATGCATGAATTCATAGCCAATCGTCCCGCAATAGGTCTTGCGCAGGATCGAGATAATCTGGCGCAAGCTGGCGGTTTCGAGGCCAAGCACATTGTCTATGTAAATCTGGTGATCGAGATCGTCTGGGGTAAAGCCGTAAGTGGCTGGGTCGAGTTCGGGATGAGAGCGCGGCGGGGTCAGCTGCAAAGGGTCGAGATTGGCGATGAGATGACCGTTCACCCGATAGGCGCGAATGAGCATGAGCGCGCGAATGGACTCGCGCGTTGCTCTGAACGCTTCCTCCGGGCTGATTTCAACGCCATGCTCTTGTGCTTTAGCGCCAATCTTCTGCCCGATCTCCTTTTCCTCAGGGCCCCAATCGGCGGCAAGCGCGTTTAAGAGTTCGCCGTCGGCGGAAATACCCCCATTTTTGGGCTTCCAGGAGGGTCCGTGCGTTTCCGCCAGGACCGCTTCCTTGCGTTCCTTCAAATCGGTAAAAAACGCGCGCCAATCCGCCGCAACTGAACCTGGGTTCTCCTGGAAACGCTCATAGAGATCTTCGATATAGGCTGCGTTGGCGCCATGCAGAAATGAGGTTCTGGCAAATGCTTCGTTCAAATCTTCCCGTCTCACTTTGTCGCCTTCCGGTCTGAAAAGAAGCCAGCAAGCCCCCGCTTCGAGCCGGAGTGGCCGCTCAGAACTTCAGCAAGAGTGCTACCAAGTACCGCCGGGGATGGGGAGACGACGATGCCAGCGGACTTCATCGCTTCAATTTTGTCCCCGGCCGACCCTTTTCCACCGGCAATAATGGCGCCAGCGTGGCCCATTCTTTTGCCGGGAGGCGCTGTAACGCCGGCGATGAAACCAACCATCGGCTTTTTGCGCGGGGATGATTTGTAGAAGGCCGCCGCCTCTTCCTCCGCGGAACCACCGATCTCGCCGATCATGATGATCGATTTAGTCTCGTCATCGGCCAGAAGCATTTCGAGGACATCGATATGCTCAGTCCCCTTCACCGGATCCCCGCCAATCCCGATGCAGGTCGTTTGTCCAAGGCCCGCCATCGTCGTTTGGTGCACTGCTTCATAGGTAAGCGTGCCCGACCGGGATACAATACCGACACTGCCGCGCTTATGGATGTGACCGGGCATAATGCCGATCTTGCATTCGCCAGGTGTGATCACTCCAGGACAGTTAGGGCCGATTAGCCGCGATTTGGAAGCGGAGAGCGCGCGCTTGACCCGCACCATATCCATGACGGGAATGCCCTCGGTAATGGCTACGATGAGGGGAATTCCTGCGTCGATCGCCTCGAGAATCGCGTCGGCGGCGAAGGGCGGCGGAACGTAGATGGCAGTAGCGCTCGCGCCAGTAGCTTCAACCGCGTCGCGGACCGTATCGAAGACAGGCAGCCCGAGATGTGTACTGCCGCCTTTTCCCGGCGTTACACCTCCAACCATTTGCGTGCCATAGGCGATGGCCTGTTCGGTGTGAAAGGTGCCTTGGGCGCCAGTTATGCCTTGGCAGATCACTTTGGTGTTTTTATCAACGAGGATAGACATGGACTAATCCTTTTGCAGGGCGGATTGCGGGCTGTCGTGGAAGGCTTTTTCTGGCAGCCGGCCAATGAAGGGATTGATGGCCGTAACCGTACCGTAAGATTGTCCGTGATTGAGGTCTTCGGTGTATAAGACCGGCGCGCCTAAAGCCTGCGCAGCAGCAACGATGGCGCCATCCCAGTAGGAAATGCCGTAGCGTCTTGAAATCTGTATGCCTGATTTTACGATGGCTGGGTCCACAGCCAAGCATTGCTGCCGCAGGAGTAGATCGACCCAAGCTTCTGCTTGATCCTCGCTCATAGGCTCCCGCATCTTTCGAGTAGCGGAGTTATAAAACTCCGCCAAAACTTGAGCGGATATTCCGAATTCATCGCCCCCTAGGAGGCTACTTGCGATTTTTCTTTTCGTCACGTCCTCCTTCGAGGCCGCGTAGATTAGAATGTTGGTGTCCAGAAAATATGGGACGGTCATAGACTTCTTCCCAATTCCACTTCCAACCGCCCATGCAGGCTGTTGAACTCCTCACTCAGGCGGACGAGTTCTTTTCTTGCCCGATCCGAGGCTTCTTTCCTGACCTGCTCCGCAAGCGTGCCGAGATAGTCCCTAACCAACGCGTTTACCGTCGTGTTTCTCTCCGCAGCCAGCTCACGTACCGCAGCCAGGACGTTGTCTTCGACGGCTAATGTTATGTTTTTCATCGACTAGACCTTTCACAGTCACACAGCAAATGTACTGTGTGACTGTGTGCATGGTCAAGCAGCCTTCTTAACCTCTGCCACAATTTTCTGTGCGGCGTCTCCGAGATCGTCGGCGGGGATTACTGCCAGGCCAGACTTTTTAAGGATATCCTTCCCAAGCTCCACATTGGTGCCTTCGAGCCGGACCACGAGCGGCACCTTCAGGCTGGTTTCCTTTGCAGCCGCGATGATGCCTTCGGCAATAATGTCGCAACGCATGATGCCGCCGAAGATGTTGACCAGGATGCCTTTGACGTTCGGGTCAGACAGGATAATCTTGAAGGCTTCCGTCACCTTTTCCTTTGAGGCGCCTCCTCCGACGTCCAGGAAATTGGCGGGCTCGGCGCCGCATAATTTTATGATATCCATCGTCGCCATGGCGAGCCCTGCGCCGTTCACAAGGCAGCCAATGCTGCCGTCGAGCTTCACGTAGGAAAGATCGTAGCGCGAGGCCATAACTTCCGCGGGGTCCTCTTCTTCGAGGTCGCGCAAGCTGACGATTTCGGAATGCCGGAACAGGGAGTTATCATCAAAATTTAACTTGGCGTCCAGGCAAACGAGGTCGCCCTTCCCGGTCACAATCAAGGGATTGATCTCAAGAAGGCTCATGTCCTTTTTGGTGAAGGCCTGATAGAGGTTGCCGATGAGCTTGACGCACTGCTTTATTTGCCCGTCCTGCAAGCCAAGAGCAAAGGCCACTTCCCGTCCGTGGAATTGCGAGTAGCCGGTCGCAGGATCGATTGCGAGTGTGAAGATTTTCTCGGGCGTCTTGTGAGCGACTTCCTCGATATCCATGCCCCCCTCAGTCGACGCGATGATCGCAACTCTTGAGGAGGCGCGGTCCACGACGAAAGAGAGGTAAAGCTCGCGCGCGATCGCCGCGCCCTCCTCGATCAAGAGCCGCTTTACCACACGCCCCGCCGGACCCGTCTGCACCGTGACAAGTGTGTGCGTCAGCATCTGATCCGCAAAGAGCCGGACCTCATCAATAGATTTCGCAATGCGCACGCCACCCTTGTCTCCGGCCTCAGCTTCCTTGAACCGGCCTTTGCCTCGTCCGCCTGCGTGGATTTGAGCCTTCACGACCCAGACGGGTCCACCAAGTTCTTTGGCAGCGGCAACTGCCTCCTCAGGCGTAAAGGCAGCCTGTCCGCGCGGCACCGGCACCCCATACTCTCTTAAGATCGCTTTCGCCTGATATTCATGCACATTCATCGGGTTGCTCGCCTTAATTTAGAGAAAGCCGCAATAGCTGGGTGCTCTGCCGGAGAAGGCAGGTACAGCGCTTTAAGAGGATGGGTGCTGCAGGCCCGGAGCTATGCGGATGCATGCCTCCACCAGATTTTGAACCGCCTCGACCGAGCGTTTGAAGTCAAGCCGCTCATGCGTGTTCAAATCGATCTCGATAACTCGCTCCATGCCCTTTGCCCCGATAACCGCGGGCACCCCGATATACAAGTCCTTCACGCCGTATTCGCCCGTCATGTACGCCGCGCAAGGCAGAACACGCTTCTTATTTTTGAGATAGGACTCGGCCATGGCGATGGCCGACGCAGCCGGAGCGTAAAAGGCCGATCCCGTCTTTAGAAGCTTGACGATTTCGGCACCCCCGTCGCGGGTTCGCTGCACAATCTCATTCAAGCGCTCATGCGTGATCCAGCGCATTTTGATGAGGTCTGGGAGGGGGATGCCCGCGACTGTTGTGTAACGGGGCAGAGGCACCATTGTGTCGCCGTGGCCGCCTAGAACGAACGCTGTCACATCCTCGACTGAGACATCGAACTCGCGGGCCAAAAAGTAACGGAAGCGCGCACTATCAAGGACACCCGCCATGCCAACCATCTGGTTCTTGGGTAATCCCGTGACGCGCCTTAGCGCCCATACCATCGCATCAAGAGGGTTCGTAATGCAGATCACGAAGGCATCCGGCGCGTATTTCTTGATGCCTGCACCCACCTGCTCCATGACCTTGAGGTTTGTCTGCAGGAGATCGTCGCGGCTCATCCCGGGCTTGCGGGGGATGCCTGCGGTGACGATGACGACGTCCGCGCCTTTTATATCGGCGTAGTCGTTCACGCCTTCGAAGGCAGCATCAAATCCTTCGACCGGAGATGACTCCGCAATGTCAAGGGACTTGCCCTGCGGGAGCCCTTCCATGATGTCGAACAGCACCACGTCGCCCAATTCTTTGAGGCCGATTAGATGGGCGAGGGTTCCGCCAATCATGCCTGAACCGATAAGAGCGATTTTGGCCCTTGCCATGATGCCGTTCTCCTAATTTTGAGGTTGCCGCGAGCGCCAGGGCCGCGCTTTCATTGTACTGAGTTATCCGCATTTTAAAAGCGCTGCAAGAATTGCGGCGCACGATCTGATCAGGGTAGCCGAACGCGGCCATTCAGCGAGCAGCCTGACCAGAAGCCTCTCGCCAGGCTTCTGCCAGCTTTTCCGCTTCCCGGCGCTCTCCAGGCCGCAGCGACATCACCAGAAGATCGAGCCGGAAATCTGCCTCGCCTGCCTGCCTTGCCAACAGATGCCATTTAGCGGCCTGAATCCGGTCTGCCTGTACACCAAATCCCGCCGAATAGGCGCGGGCAAGTCTGTTTTGGGCAACCGCATTTCCGCGCTCGGCGGCCACGCGCAAGAGTGCCACGGCAGCCAACTCATCCTTCGGCACAACTTTCCCGTTCGCAAGCATGATCGCATACTCGACCTCGGCGTCGGCGTTGCCTTCATCCGCGGCCCTTTTCAGCCACATCGCAGCCTTCACCGGATCCTTTTGTATCCCCTCACCAGAGCGGTAAAGCGCGCTAAGATCGTAGGCGGCCTGCGCGTTATCTTTTTTGGCGGCCTGCTCTAGCCAATAGGCCGCCTTTTGCATGTCCTGCGGCCGAACCCAGCCCTCAACATAGGTTTGGGCAAGGTTGTAAGCGGCGAGCGTGTGGCCTTGCTGCGCTGCCGCCTCGAAAAAGTCGGCGGCTTTCTTCGGATCCTTTTTGACCCCCCGGCCTTCGGCGAGCATCACACCCAACAAAAATTGCGCGTGCATATCTCCGGCCACGGCGCCCTTTGTGAACCATTCGACAGCCTTGGTATCGTCACGGCGAACGCCGAGCCCTTGCTCATACATTTTCCCGATTAGAGTGTTCGCCTGAATCTCCCCCTTCGCTGCCGCCTCGGTAGCGAGTTTAAGCGCTTCTTCATAATGCCCGCTATCGAATGCGGCGTAGACAGGATCGTTTGCGGAATTGAGGGACTCAGTTGTGGTCCACCCCATCTTCCCCGCATTTGCGGGCTTTTGTGCCGCAAAGCTGGAGGCGCAATCAGCAATAATAATGCTCGCGCAACAAGCGAGCGCCGGAAGGAGCTTCGACCGGATCATGTCCCCTCTTGTCAAAGATGCTCAGGTCTGGCTTTGCAAGCCCAACTCTGTTGCGAAAGTAAGGCTTTCTCCGGCGTGTCCGGTTTCCTCAATTAAAATAAAGTCGGGACGCGCCGCCGCGAGAAGGCTGGAATCGGGAGGTGAGGTGCCAAGCAACAGCGCCCCAGGAACCGCAGTCAGCTCGTCCCACCATGAAGAAAGGTTCGCGGCCTCTTGCCATGCCGAAGAATCGGAAGCGTCGAAAGCGACAAAATCGGCGCCGGCTTCGGCGCTCTCCATTGCAGCATGGCGGCTCAGGCCGCACGCCGCTCCGATGATGGCGGCGCTGCCAAGCATTTGGCGCGCGTGCGCAATATTTGCGTCAGGTGATGAAAAATAGATGCCGTCAGTCCCGGAGTTCCGCACGTCATCCACGCTATCGATGAGCAGGATTGCAAGGTGAAGAAGCTTCGCCTTCTTCAAAATCTGTGCAAGTGGCTCCTTGGCAGGAGCCTTGAAGATTAAGGCCGCGGGCCGGAACCTCCCAGCTAATTCAGCGAGATTCGCGGCCCAATCTTCCTGCAAAGCTGGCCCCACAACGGTAATAAGCCCGCAGGCCTTCGCTTCCATCTGCCTAGATGAGCTTACCCATGGCAACAGCTACGTCTGCCATGCGGCATGAGAAGCCCCATTCATTGTCGTACCAGGACAGGACCCGGACCAGACGCCCATCCACGATCTGGGTCTGGGTGATATCGAAGTTCGATGAATAAGGGTTGTGGTTGAAATCCACCGAAACAACCTCGTCCTTGACCACCGCAAGGATGCCCTTCAGCTCTTGCTGGGAGGCGTGCTCCATTGCGCTGTTGATGTCGCTGACGCTTGTCTCGCGCACCGGCACCACGCACAGATCGATGACTGAGACATTCGGTGTTGGCACGCGGATGGCAGTCCCGTCAAGCTTGCCCGCGAGGCTTGGAAGCACAAGGCCAACAGCTTTGGCTGCGCCCGTCGAGGTCGGAATGATCGACAGAGCTGCCGCTCGTGCCCTTCTCAAATCCTTGTGAGGAAGGTCCAGAATGCGTTGATCGTTCGTGTAGGAGTGGATTGTGGTCATGTAGCCCTGGGCAATCCCGCACAGATCGTTGATGACCTTGGCAACGGGGGCGAGGCAATTCGTGGTGCAGGATGCGTTTGAGACCACCTCGTGGCTCCGCTCCAGCTTGTTGTGGTTCACACCGTAAACTACGGTCAGGTCCGCCCCTTTTGCGGGCGCCGACACAAGCACCTTCTTCGCTCCGGCTCTCAGGTGCATCGCAGCTTTTTCACGGTCAGAGAAGATGCCCGTGCATTCCATGACAATATCGGCGTTCATGGCCGCCCAAGGCAGCTTCGACGGATCGCGCTCGGCGAGCACCTTTATGGGTCCATGGCCAATGTCGAAATAATCTTGACCAACCTTGATCTCGCCGCGGAAGGGCCCGTGGATGGAATCGTATTTCAGCAAATGCACATTGGTATGGACGTCGCCTAAATCATTGATCGCAATGATCTCGATGTCTTTTCGATCATTTTCGTGTATGGCGCGGAGAATGTTACGGCCGATCCGGCCGAAGCCGTTAATTGCTACCCTGACAGTCATTTATCTTCTTCCAAGTGGACGGGGCTTTCGTTTATCGCGATTTCGTGCGCTACACTAGATCGCACACTTGCAAAAATGCAAGAGGACAAGCCGTTCCGCGGTGCCGTCTGCGTGCCGGTGTAATCTAAAGCGGGAATGAAAATCCTCGCCAGAACAATGCAATATGAAACGTGCCAAGCATCTACCGTTAACCTTTCGCTGTTACAAAAACTAAACATAAGGATGCGAGCTTTGATTCAGGCTTCAGTAAGGGAAGGTATATGCGCATCGTCTATCCGAATTACCTTGTAGCCTTTTCGGCAGCCCTCGCTGTTGGGTTTGGCCTTTCATTCTGGCATTCGGTTTCTGAAAACAGCGAGCTTCTTCGTTCCAATCATGTCGGTGCGATGGCCCTTGAGGCTGCGCGAGACGAAGTGAAGGCACTTCGCGATCAGCTTCATGTCGAGATTAGGGGCCGGGAATTCGCGGAGGCTGCGCAAGCTGTAGCCGAGAATGGGGAACGTTCCACGCGTCAGAAGCTGTATGAACAAAACAAAGCGAGCCAGGCAGCCGAGGCTGCGAAAGCACGCGCAGCAGCCGAGTTGCAGGCGGTCAGCCAGCAGCTCTTGCAGCAGGAAAAAGCGCTGCTAGCCGCTGAATTAGCCAGGCACGATGCCGAAAATGCCTTCAAAGCGATCGCAAACCGGCTCAACGAAGAAAGCCTGGCCCGAAAGGAGGCCGAGCTGGCTCTGCTCATGGCGAATGGCCGATTTTACATGTACGGCCTGAACCCCGCCATTGAACCCGTATCGAGCGAGGAAGGAAAAACCGGCCTCTGGGTGGTAATGCCGAATGCGCCCGAGGCTACGCTGGATGGCGCGGCAAAAAAGCAAGCGTCTGCAAAGGCACAGTCAGCAGCCGCCTCGAAAAGTCGAAGCCGAAGCTCACTCAGTGCGGTTAAAAACCCGGCGCCTGCCGGATCAGTACCGCGCGCAGCCACCGGATCTTGGCACGCCACATTGACCCGGGTGGCAGTCTCCGTGCAGCGTGATGCGCAATGTGCCTACCTATTTTGCCGCAAGAGCACGCCTAAAAGAGCGCTTAAAGCGAAGCGATAACACTTTACAAGCGGACGGTGCGAGGGCCCGCTCGCGCCGAAATGTTCAGCGCCAAGGCGGCGCGAATGAGCGCCTTCAACGCCTCTTCATCGATCTTGCCGCCCTCATGAATATCGATGGCGCGCCTCACATTGCCTTCGAGGCTGGAGTTGAAGAGGCCTGAAGGGTCGTTGAGCGAGGCGCCCTTGGCGAAGGTCAGTTTCACTTTATCCTTATACGTCTCGCCGGTGCAGATGATGCCGGCGTGCTCCCACACCGGAACTCCTCGCCACTTCCACGCCTCGATCACTCCGGGGCAGGCCTCTTTGATGAGACTGCGGACGCGAGCGAGCGTTTCGCCACGCCAGTCGCCCAGCTCCTTTATTCTGGCATCGATCAGCTGAGAGGGAGAGCCTCCTCCTTTTCCTTCCTTCGAGCCGCTGTTGCTCTTCTTTATGGTTTTTGTGACCATCGCGTCCACTCCTAGCAAGCAGCGGGCATTCAGTAGAGCATCTTTGCGTACTGACTGACCTCGAACCTGGGCATGTACGGGCGCGCGCGAACCATGTTCATCAGCTCCCAGTACATTTCCTTCGCCAGCGCATGCGTGATCGCGCTCGGAATATGGAAACGGTACATCGGCCTCGGCTCGACTTCGTGGTAGGGGCGGACGAACTCGGGCTGGAGATAAGCAAAGATCCCAAGTCGCAGGTTGTTCAGGTATTCAGCAATAGTGCTGGAATGATAGGCGAAAATGTTCCCGTGGAACCATTCGTAGAATTCGGGCAGCACGAGATACGCTTGCCCCTCGTCGATCGTACAGCCGTTGGCCTGCAGCACCCGGCGCAGGCGCTTCACATTCTGCGACAGCCTGAGAAAATTGTGTTTGGCGGTGTCGCCGCAGATTTTCATGAATTGAAGGCGGCTGATCCTCAAATCCAGCTCCGTATTGATCGAGGGCAGCCAGACTTTTTCGACCAATGCTTCAGCCTCAAGCCAGTCCGAAAAGCCGTCGAGCGGACCAGCGATCATTGAAGCGTCGGGACCGAGCTTAGGCGCAGCACAAACTCGGCGCAGATAGAACAAATGCGTCAGGTCTGCCCGCCGCGCATTTTGGGGCGGTTGAGGTAAGTCGAACGGAACCGATCCGCCTTGCTAGGGCTGCGAGAGAAAATCCACCAGTAGCACATTGAACAGCCGCATGTGCGTGGACGTCGAAAACATGAGCACGACATCAGTGGTGCGTTCGGTTTTCACGAACATCTCATAGTTCACCATATCGTTGATCATTCCCCACATCGCGTTGAGGATGATCGCTTCCTGTTCAGTTTCGTTAACCGTTGTCACAGCGCTGTCGCCTCGTGGATGTCAGTTTCTTATCGCTACAATGACGCGGTCACGCTATATTTATTTGGGGGCCAGGAACGCACACTCTCGCTGCCACCAAATCGGAGGGGTTTGTGCGCTGGCAGCGTCTTCGCCGCGGGCTTGCGGGCTGATGGCTTGGCGTCCGCTCATGCCACGCACGCGCTGGCCGCTCACATTCGTTCGCCGGGCAATTGGCTGGCTTTCTTCACCCAGTCCACTAGCTGCGTTTCGTCGAGTTGGTCGTCGCATGGATGTCGAGGTAGCGCGTGTCCTTGCTCTTGGACGCGCCGGGCGGGACAGGACGCAGCGACGCGCCGCGGAAGAAAGCCACCTTGACGTAGTTCGTGAAGGAATGGATGCCGAGGAACCAGCCCTGGCCCTCGACCCCATACAGCGGCGAGTTCCATTTGACGGCCTTGCGCACACCGGGGACGGTGCGCACGATGAGCGCGTCGAGGCGGCGCCCGATGCCGCTTTTCTAGCCGGGCATGGCCGCGATGTAGGCCTGCACCGGGGCATCGCGATCTGAGGGTTGCCGCCAGCGAGGAGGGCCGGCTTCGCATCGGCTCGCTTGGCGGCAGCCTTCTTTGTCGCCTTCGTTGACTTGATGGACGTCTCGTTGGCCATTGCGTTCATTCCCGCTTCAATCTGTCCGGGCCAAGACCTGCTCCAGGTTCGCAAAAAACTGGAGGATGCAGCGGCTGAAAAGGTTACCAAACAAACGGAATGAGCCGCCAGCGAACGCGGCACGCATAATCATCGTAGCCCTGAAGGCCTTCACGCAGCGCCTTCTCCTCGACGCCGATGCGAATGGCAAGGGCGAGCCCAACCACTGGGACCGCCGCCAAGCCCCACCACGAGCCGAGCACCAGCGATGTAGCCGCGATGTAGAAGAGCGCCCCCAGATAAAGCGGATGGCGCACAATGCGATACGGACCTGCCGTGATGACCGTTTGCCCCCGCTCCTTCTGGATCTTCACAACGGGCGCGGCGTAGCTGTTCGTGCGCATCACCCAATACATGAAGGCGATCGCGAGAAGCAGCAGCATCGCTGCGGCCCACTGTATGCTGGGCGGCATATTGGACCACTGCCAGCGCGCCGCATCGGCGGCCATGAAGGCCATACTTGCAAATATCAGGATGAGGATCGGGATCAGGATGAGCTTGTCCGCAAGCGGCTGACCCTTCTGCAGGGGCGGTTTTAGCCGCTCTCTCAGCAGCCCGGGATCGGTGCGCGCCATATATGCGCCGCCAAATACCGAGATGGCCACCATCTCGGCCAAATAGAGCCAGCCGCCGAAATAGTGGATCGTCCCGGCGGACGCGAAGATGATGACGCCCATGAAGCCGAACCAGACGATGGTCTGGACAATAAGATTTAGAAGCAGACCCATTTCTCACCTCGCGCCGCGCGGCACCATTCAATTTCTGCTCTTTCTTGTCTGCCTGTATTTCGGGTGGTCTTCCGCGCCAAAGGCTGCGCGCACCCGCTTTGAATGACGCCGGCAAGTTCAATCCATGCGCGCCAAAACCTGCTCCAGCTTCGCGAAGAACTGCGGCCACCCCGCCTTGGCGCCACCATAGGCCTGTTTCTGATCCGGCCGGAAGCCCGATTGCTCGACGCGCAAGCGGGTCCCCGTGCTCGTGGCGGTGAGGGTGAAAGTCACCACGCTCTTCAGATTGTAGGCCGCATCGCCGTGCGCAAAATCCCAGCTGTAGGAAAGCGTTTTGTTCGGCTCGACGGCGACAACCTCGCAGTCCAGCACGCCGCCCCAGTCACCGCGAAGATTGAAACGGTGGCCCACGGCAGGCTTGAAGTCGTTCTTCATGAGCCACTCCTCGATCAGGTGCGGTTGCGTGAGCGCCCGCCAGATCTTTTCCGGCGGATAAGGTATCTCACGTTCGACAACGGCGGAGAGCGTTCCGGTCGCGGGTTCGTTCATTGGTCCGTCCTTTCACGGAAATGCGCAAAGCGCTCTCAGCAATTCGCGGCGATATCTTCAAGCCTCCCTAGAATGCGCGGCCAACCGGCGCCCATCCCGCGATAGCCTGCTTCGTCCTGCGGCCTGAAGCCCGATTGCTCCATACGCACATGCGTTCCGTTGGCGCGCGGCGAGAGCGTCCAAGTCACGATCGACTTGAGTCCGTCGCGCGCCTGTTCGCCCGACGCGTTCCAGCTGTAGACCAGCCGTTCATGCGGCACGATTTCTAGAACCTCGCAATCCGTCACGCCGTTCCAGCCCATTACAGGCTGGGCACGGAAATTGAATTTGTGGCCGATGACCGGCTGAAAATCGTTCTTCATCAGCCACGCTTCGATCAGCGTGCTTTTTGTCAACGCGCGCCAGATCTTCTCCGGCGGATGCGGCATGTCGCGTTCCACGACGATAGAACGCAAGGCGATGGTCTCGTTCATTGATCCATCCTTTTGAGGAGATCTTCAAGGCGATCGAACCGGCTTTGCCAGAACTCGGCCATCTGGCTTGTCCAGTCCACCAGTGGGACCAAGGCGCCGGGCTGCGCGCTATAGTGCGTCTGGCGGCCATGGTGGCGGTCGCGCACCAACCCGGCCTGCTTCAAGACCCCGAGATGCTTTGAGACCGCCGGTTGCGAGACCCCGGCCTGGGCCGTCAGGGCGGCGACCGTGTGCTCTCCTTCGCGGCACAGCCGCTCGAAGAGGGCCCGCCGGGTGGGATCAGCGAGCGTTCTGAAGAGGACATCGTGAGCGTTCGGCATCGGGATCGATAACCCCCTACCAGCGCGCCAGCTGTGTGATTTGAATGAGATTGCCGCAGGTGTCGTTCAGTTGCGCGATAGTGGAGCCGGTCACCTCGGTGGGCGGCATGGTAAACTCGGCGCCGCGCGCTTTGATGCGCTCGTAGTCGCCCTTGACATCGCCGGTGAAGAACATGACCGCAGGCTGACCCTGCTGGAAAATGGCTTGCTGGTAGGCCTTTGCCGCCGGGTTGTTGTTGAGAGCGAGCTGCAGCTCGGTTCCGTCCGGCTCTTCGGGTGAGGCCACCGTCAGCCAGCGAAATGGCCCATTGCTAAAATCGGCCTTCTTGGTAAAGCCCAGCACTTCGGTGTAGAAGCGCAGAGCCTTTTCCTGGTCGTCCACGTACACGCTGGTCAGCTTGATCTTCATTGGTATTCTCTCCGTTGTCACGTTCGCGGTGCGTGCGCCGCATCATTGGGACCGATAACCTGCGGGTTATTGATTCACGTATAACCGCCGAGATATGTTTTGGTCAAGCAGGAAGGTAAGGCAGCAAAGGATCACGCCCTGCGTAGGACTGGGCCAGGCTTGCCGTTCAGGGCTGGAAGCCGCTATTCCGATGCCGGCTGCGAGATGGTATGCTTCGGGCGCTGCCGGCCAATCGGAAACGGCATCACAGAATCCGACCTCTCAGAACAGCGAAGCTCTCGCGAAGATAAGCTGCGAGCGGGCGCTGGCCGTCTTGCTGGCGCCGCGCCTCCATAGCAAGCCGCATGGCGCCAATCGACATCATCGACACCATACGCAGCTCAGCGCGCCGTTCGGGCACTGGCCAGAGTTCGCATAACGCCTCAAAAACCGTTTGCTCCATTGCGAAGTAAATCGCCTGCTTGCGGGCGCGCAGCGTCTCGCTCGAATTGAAAATGCGGTCGACGATGACAGACTTCTCCGATTCGTACCGGGAGATGAGCTGCAACAAGGAACTCTCCACGGCATCGAGGGGTGATTGACGCGTATCTTCCGCTAAGAGAGTGGGGCGAAGGGCGTCGAGAATTCCGCTGCCCTGCCAGAACTTCAGAATCTCGTCTTTCGTCTTGAAATAATAGAAGAATGTACGCGGAGAGATATCCGCTGCTGCTGCCACGTCTTCGAGTGTTGTTGCGTCATAGCCCTTTTCAGCGAAGAGCTTCAGCCCGGTCTCTGCAATGCGCTGCAGCGTTTCACGCCGCTTCCGCTCGCGGGCGCCCTCGGTTTTTTCGGGGCCATCGCACATAATTTCGCCTTCGCAATGAATAAGAGCTTGCGTTTTTACAGTCACTGTAATAAACATAATTACAGTCGCTGTAAATTCTCCTTTGGTCGCTCAACCGCAAATGGGTCGCCGGCCGCTTTCTCTATCAACCCAGCGGGGAATCGTCAGCACTTTCGCAGCTCGGCGTCAGTTTGCCTGCCAGCTTCCAAGCCGCAGCTTCGGCGACCCGCACCTCAAAAGCGCATCCGTGGGGAGAGCTTCCAGCATGACACAAACTATTAGCCTAACCCTCAACGGGGTCCGGCGCGACGTCCCAATTGACGATGTCCGCACCACTCTGCTCGATCTTTTGCGCGAGCGCCTTGACCTTACCGGCACAAAGAAGGGCTGCGACCGGGGACAGTGCGGTGCCTGCACCGTGATTCTCGATCGTCGCCGGGTCAATTCCTGCCTCACCCTGGCGCTGAGCTGTGATGGGGCGGACGTCCTGACCATCGAAGGCCTTGCGAAGGGCGAAACCTTGCATCCGGTGCAGGCGGCATTCATTGAGCACGATGGCTTCCAGTGCGGTTATTGTACGCCAGGCCAGATCATGAGCGCCGTGGGCCTGATCGAGGAAGGCCATGCCGGCAGCGATGCCGAGCGCATCCGCGAAGGTATGAGCGGCAATCTCTGCCGGTGCGGCGCCTACATCGGCATCGTTAAAGCGGTGCGCGATGCCCAATCACGCATGAATGCGCAAGGCAATATCGGAGAAGCCGCATGAACAGCTTCGAATATATCCGCCCCGCAACCGTCGCCGAGGCTATAGCGTCAAGCACTCAATGCAACGCGGCTTTTCTCGCCGGCGGTACCAATCTCCTCGATCTCATGAAGGGCGGTGTCAGCAGTCCCAGCCGCCTCGTCGATATTTCCCGTCTGCCAGGGCTCGACCGTATCGAGGTCATGCCAGATGGCACGATCCGCATCGGTGCGCTCGTCCGCAACAGCGATCTCGCCTACCATCCGGAAATTAGCAAGCGGCTACCCATGGTGGCCGAAGCCTTGCTTTCGGGTGCGTCCCCACAGCTTCGCAACGCCTCTACAATTGGCGGCAATGTGATGCAGCGCACTCGCTGCGCCCACTTCTATGATCCGGCAAGCGCCTGCAACAAGCGTTCGCCCGGCAGCGGCTGCGATGCCAAAGGCGGCGATACGCGTTTGGCTGCGATACTTGGCTGGAGCGAGCACTGCATCGCCGTCAATCCATCCGATTTCTGCGTGCCAACGGTAGCGCTCGACGCCGTGGTGGAGATTGCCGGCCCGCAAGGCAGCCGGGAGGTTCCGCTTGAGGATTTCCATCTGCTGCCCGGGGAGACGCCTGAGCGGGAAACCGTGCTGGCACCTGGCGAAATGATCGTGGCTTTGAGGGTCCCGCCACAAGCAGCAAGCTTTGCCGGCCACTCGCGCTATTTCAAGGTCCGCGACCGCACCTCTTACGCCTTTGCAATCGTGTCCGTGGCTGCAGCTCTTCGTCTTGATGGCGGCACCATCGGCGAGGCCCGGATCGCGCTTGGCGGTGTTGCGTTGAGGCCTTCGCGGGCGCGGGAAGCCGAGAAGATTTTGGCAGGGCAGGCCGTCGTAAATCAGGCATTCGCCCGCGCGGCGGCGGCAGCGCTCTGCGATGCCCGGCCGTCCGGGCATAATAGGTTCAAGATCGAACTCGCGCGGCGGCTGGTCATCAGAACCTTGAATCAGGCCGCACGAGGGACCCCACGGCCGCTGCCAGCCCTTCCTGCCTCCGTCGTCAATGCGGCCTAAGGAGCTATAAGCATGAATCCCATTACCCCCATCCATGTCCGCCATGGCTCCAATATCGGCCAGCCGATGGCGCGCCGTGAAGGCGTGCTTAAGGTCACTGGAGCCGCGCGTTACGCCGCCGACAATAATCCCGCCGGAATGCTCCACGCCGTCATGGCGGTAAGCGGCATTGCTCGCGGCCGTGTCGCCTCCCTCAATATCGAGGCCGCGAAGGCTCATCCGGGCGTCGTCGAGGTGATGACCCCCGCCAACGTGCCCTCGCTTGCCGTCCATCCAGACGAGAAGAGGACCCCCTTCGATTTTAAGATGGATTTGCTTCAGGATGATGGCGTTCGCTACGCGAACCAGCCCATCGGCGTCGTCATCGCGAATACCCTGGAGGCCGCGTCGGAAGGCGCAGCGCTCCTTGCTCCGGCTTATGAAGCTCAAGTCCCCGCTACCTCGCTGGATGACGGGCGCCGCTATGTCCCGCCGGCGGTGGGCGTCGGCTCGCCTCCCGAGGAAACGCGCGGGGATGTAGCGGCCGGACTCGCCTCGGCAGCGGAGCGCATCGAAGCGGTCTATGAGACCCCAGCGCAGTATCACAACCCGCTTGAGCCTCATGCCATCGTCGCCCAATGGGATGGAGACCGCCTCATCATCGACACCCCTAGCCAGGGCATGGCTATGGCCCAGATGCGCCTGTCGGCGCTGCTTGGCATAGCGCCGGAGAACATCCTGATCCGCAGCCCCTATCTCGGTGGCGGCTTCGGCTGCAAGGGACTTATTTCAGGGCCGCAGGTGCTCGGAATTCTCGCGGCACGGCTCGTGAACCGGCCTGTGAAGCTGGTGTTGCGCCGTGAGCATATGTTCGGGCCTGTAGGGCATCGGGCGCCCACGCGGCAGAGTTTCCGGATCGGCGCCACGCCTGACGGCGCTTTGACGGCTCTGGAGCATCGCACTCTAACCTCATCCAGCCGCTTCGACGATTTCTACGAGCCCGCAAGTAACGCCAGCCACACCCTCTATGCGGCACCAGCGCTTGCGACAAGCCATGAGGCGGTCCGCCTCGATACAGGAACGCCGCTTTTCATGCGTGCGCCTGGGGAGGCGTCGGGAAGCGCGGCACTTGAAGGCGCCATCGACGAGATGGCCGAGGCTTGCGGTATGGACCCGCTCGCATTCCGGCTGAAGAACTATGCCGAGGTTGAGCCTGTCTCTGGCAAGCCGTTCTCGTCCAAGGCGCTGCGCGAATGCTATGCGCAAGGCGCCAAGAGTTTCGGCTGGGCTGGCCGGCCGCTCGCCCCGCGGTCGATGCGCGACGCTCAAGGAATGCTCATTGGCTGGGGCATGGGTACGGCCACGTTCCCAGCAATAATGTTCCAAGCCCAAGCCAGGGCCGAAATCCGCGTCGACGGTGCGACGGTGGAAATCGGCGGCCATGATATGGGACAAGGCGCCTGGACAGCGCTCGCGCAGATTGCCGCCGATGGACTGGGTCTCGGCATCGATCAGGTCGAGTTCCGCAGCGGCACCTCGGACTTGCCTGACGCTGGCATCGCAGGGGGCTCGGCGCATACCGCCACCGCGGGCTCCGCGATCGACAACGCAACCGAAACCGCCATTGCCGCACTGGCGGATCTCGCAACCAACGACCGGAACTCGCCGCTGTTTGCGGCGGGCAATCCCGGCGTGATTGCGCGCGACGGGCATCTCTGGCGCCGCGACGATGAGAGCCGGGGGGAAAGCTATGCGGATATCCTGACCCGCGCCGGACGCAAATCAGTGGAGGGCAACGGTCGCGCGGCGGCCGATCCCGCGCTTGCGGCAAATTACGCTGCGCATTCACACGGCGCCGTGTTCGCGGAGGTAAAAGTGGACCCCGATTTGGGACAGGTCCGGGTGACACGTCTGGTGGGAGCCTTTGCCGCGGGCCGGGTCATCAATCCCAGGCTTGTCAAGAGCCAGTATCTCGGCGGCATGATCTGGGGAGTTTCATTCGCGCTCCATGAGAAGACGATCATGGACCCTCGCACCGGACGGATAATGAACGCAAACCTCGCCGAGTACCACATACCGGTGAACGCCGATGTCCCTTCGATTGAGGCGATCCTCGTCGAGGAGCACGACCCCTATGTCAATGCGCTCGGCATCAAGGGCGTGGGCGAGATCGGTATTACCGGTACGGTGGGTGCGATCGTAAATGCCATCTGGCACGCAACCGGCGTCCGGATGCGCTCCTTCCCCTTCACCCTCGACAAGCTGATCATTTGAACCAAAGACCAAGGAATTGGCAGCCAGTTTTCATCCGGCTGCCCGTTTTCCCCAGATCTGAAAGTTAACCTCTATTAAGCCGGCAGACGACAGGGTCGGGCTAGAAGCTGGCGTTATATGTCTCAGATGAGATGCGCACTTCAAAGATGGGCGATGTCCGATCGAAGGCGTTAAGGAGGGACCTCGAGAGTTAGGTTGGCCTTGAACAGCAAGAATATCGGCTCGAACTTTGAGTCGGCCAATGTTGGACTCGCCATCGGCCGCTACACCAACTATCTCAGGGCAAATTCAAACTTTACGGGCGTTCAATCTAACTGCCGCGGGCGTCCGTGGAAGTCCTCCGTTTAAGCACGATATCTCGTAGGACATGCCGCTGGATCTTGCCTGTGCCGGTCATCGGGAGTTCATCGAAAAACTCGATCAACTCCGGCAGCTTGTAATCTGCAACCTCGTTGCGCAGAAAAGCTATGGCTTCGTCCAGCGTCAGCGCTTTGCCCGGCTTGGTCACAACGCACAGACAGTTGCGCTCGCCTACGCGCTCGTCCGGAATGCCGATCATGGCGGCATGGAGGATAGCAGGGTGGGTGTATAGGATTTCTTCCACCTCACGGGGGAAGAACTTCTTGCCCCCGCGATTTATGATCTCCTTGCTGCGGCCGGTGATCTGCACATTGCCTTCGGCATCGGCGACGCGGCCGAGATCGCCGGTCCGGAACCAGCCGTCATCGGTGAATGCCTGCGCGTTGGCAGCCGGGTTGTTATGATATCCGAGATGGATCGACGGGCCTCGCGACATCAGCTCGCCAATCTCGCCCGGCGGGACATCTACGGTTTCGGCGTCCACGATCCTGAGTTCCATGGCGCGAATGGGCCTGCCGATGGTGCCGTTGACTTTCTGGGGGTCATCCGTGAAGCGGGTATAAGTTTGGAAGCCGGCCTCAAGCATCCCATAGAGTTCGATCAGGTGCCCTTTCATCCGCCGCTGATACTCGCGAATGGTCTCGACCGCGGCAGATGCACCTCCGGTTATCACAACACGAAGCGAAGAGAGATCATACTTGTCGAGATCGGGCTCGTTCAGCATGGCGACTAAGCCTGCCGGTGCGGTCGGGATGTATGTGACCCGCTGGGATTCGATGAGTTCCAACGCGGCGCGCGCGCTAAACGGTTCCAATATGACAAGCTTCGCGCCCGCGAGGATGGTTTGCAGGAGCGTGATGTAACCCCAGTTCAGCCCTAGCGGCAGATAACCAAGCACCACATCCCTGTCCGTCACTTCCATGTCGCGGTTGAGAATATCCACGGCATAGAGCGTCGTGTTGAAACTGTGCAGCACGCATTTGGGATTGCCGGTGGTGCCCGAAGTAAATGCCATGCGGCAGACTTCATTCGGGTCCATTCTCACCCTGTCTGCCACAGGGAGAGGCGGGGTCACCCTAACTCCGGCGTGGAGGTCTGCGGCTCCTTCCACTGCTCCGCCTCCAGAGATCAGCGTTCGAACAGCTGGGTTGGATTGCTGCAGGCTTCTTGCCATGCCGGCATAGTCGAAGCCCTTGAATTCGGCGGGAAAGACATAAGCCGAGCTGCCGGAGAAGCGCAGCATGAAATCGAGTTCGCGAGCCCGGAAATCCGGGTTGACCTTGTTTGCAATAGCGCCCACCAGTTCCAGCGCGATGAAGGCAATGGCGAACTCGGTCCTGTTCGGTAGCTGGATTGTGACGACATCGCCCTTGCCGATCCCAAGCGAATGGTAGAACGCGGCGCAGCGTTCAATTTTGTCCTTAAGCGCCCCATAGGTGGTGACGCCGTTTCGATCGTAGACGGCTTCGCGGCCGGGATGAGCAGAAGCGCGCTCGTCAAGGATTTGGAAGACAGTCTTATTCAGCCAAAGTCCTTCATCGTCGTATTTCTTCGCCAGTTCCGGCTTGAGCATGTTCACATAAGTCATGCTTTCCTCCCTAGCGCACCGCGCGGAATAAGCCGCCATCGACCGGGATCACTGTACCAGTGATGTAATTCCCTTTCGGGGACACAAGCAGCGCCACAAGGTGTGCGATATCCTCCACCGTCCCGATCCTTCCCATTGGGACTTCGTCTTCCAGCTCCTTGCGCATCGCATCAGCCGGCTTGCCTCCCGCGGAAAAGACCTTCTCCAGCCGCTGCGTCTCAACATAGCCGGGACAGATAGTATTCACGTTGATCTTATGCTTTGCAACTTCGAGTGCGAGCGTTTTCGCATAGCCGATCACGGCTCCCCAGCTGGCGACAGACAGGCCGAACCGGGCAATTGGCTGGATCGCTGAAATCGCGGTGATGTTCAGGACGCTGCCTCCGCCGCGGGCCTGCATGTGGGGTATAGCGGCGCGCACCATGCGCGCCACATACATGAAGTTCTGCTCCATGGCCTTTTGCCAGGCGGCATCGTCGAAAGAAATCAGATCGCCGAGTGGCGGCGCACCGTCATTGTTCACGAGGATATCAAGACCGCCAAAAGCAGCGACAGCACTCTCCACGGCACGGGTGCAATCGGCTGCCTGACGGCAGTCCGCTTGAATGGGTACGATTTTCGATCCAGTTTCGCCTGCGATCTTTTCGGCCGCCGCTTGCAGTCCTTCCGTTCGCCGCGCAGTGATAGCAACCTGCGACCCTTCGGCGGCAAGCATGCGCGCGATGCCATAGCCGATCCCCTGGCTTGCCCCGCCCACCAAAGCAACCTTGCCTTGCAAATCAAGATTCATGACTTCAGGCTCTCGAAGAATGCCTCTGCGTTGCGTTGGAAGATGTTTTCGAGGACATCTTCAGGATAGCCTTCGGACTTCCAGTCGCGGATCAGACGCTCGTAAGTGAAGAGCGGATAGTCGGCGGCGAAAAGGATGCGGTTCTTGAGTCGGCGCGGGATCTCATGTTTCAGGTCCGGCGCAAAATATTTGGGCGACCAGCCATGCAGCTCGTACCAGATGTTTCGCTTATGCATCAGGACGGCCAGTGTCTCCGTCTGCCACGGCCAGCCTGGGCGGGCTGCAACGATTTTCAGCTCCGGGAATCTGGCGGCAACGGAGTCGAGATGCCGGGGATGGCAATTGTCGAGGATGACACCGCCGCCGCCAGGAAGGCCTGCACCAAGCCCGGTGGTTCCGACAAAGATCAGCACTGGGATGTGCGCTTCGATGCACATCTTGTAATAGGGATCGAAGAGCGGATCGCTCGAGGGTGGGGTAAGTGAGCTGGAGACGCCAAAGCCGATAAATCCGATGCGCTTATCGATGCAGCGCCGCAACTCTCGCAAGCCCTCTTCGCCAGACCGGGGATCGACGTGAATCCAGTGACCAAGGATCACGTCCTGGTTCGCCCTCTCGGTCTCGAAGGCGTAGTCGTGAAGTGCCCGCATCTCCTCCAAAGGCAAGAACTTCGCAAATCCGAAATCAAGGACAGCTTGAACATTCGAGGCGCGGAAATAATCCGTCATCTCCTTTTCGGTGACGTACTTCGTTTCCGAGTTCCAGGTCGCCTTTTGCTGTTGCAACTCCGCGGCCGTTCGCAGCGGGTAGCCGCGCTCCGTTCCCCAATGCGAGTGGATATCGATGATCCTCATGAGGCCTCTCCCAGATAAGATGTGCGAATTTGGCCGTTGGCGAGAAGGGCTTCGCTGGCACCCTCCGCTGCAATCCGGCCGTTTTCGAGGACGTAAGAGTAATGTGCGAGGCGTAAGACTTTGGATGCGTTCTGTTCAGCAATCAGAATAGAGGTGCCGTTCGCGTTGATGTTGCGCACCACATTGAGAATGAGGCCGAATGTCTTGGGAGCAAGACCGAGCGAGGGCTCATCCAAGAGCAAGCAGCGGGGCCCCGTCATGAGCGCCCGGCCAATGGCGAGCATCTGCTGTTCTCCGCCCGACAGAACCGACGCCCTCTGACCGGCCCGTTCATGCAGAACCGGAAACAGGCTGAAGACTTCATTCATTCGAGCTTCCATAACTGCATGGTCGCCCAAGAGATAGGCTCCCATTTCGAGGTTCTCCCGCACGGTCATATCGCGAAAGAGGCGGCGTCCTTGGGGTACATGAATAAGGCCGTTTCGCACGAGTTTCACCGAAGGCCAGCGGGTTGTATTGGTGCCAAAGAGCAGGACCGCTCCGCCATGGATCGTAGCGAGCCCCGATAACGCCCGCATCAACGTCGTCTTCCCCGCCCCGTTCGCCCCGAGCAGTGCAACGATCTGGCCAGCTCCCAGGCGTATGTTAACGCTCCTCAGGACCGGAAAGCGGCCATAGCCGGCGCTGAGATTTTCGGCGCAAAGCGTCATGCATCCTCGCCGAGGTAAGCCTCGACGACAGCTGGATTCGTGCGCACCTCATCCGGCGTGCCGGTCGCCAGGACTCTGCCTTGGTTGAGCACGGTGACCCGCGTGGCAAGGCTCATCAATACACGCATGTTGTGCTCCACGATTAGGACCGTGAGGCCTCGGTCGCGCGCGATTGCCCTGATAGTGGCGACAGCGTCGTTGGCTTCAGCCTCGCTCATCCCGGAGACGGGCTCGTCGAGCAGCAAGAGCCTGGGATTTGCTGCGAGGGAGCGTGCCATGTCGACGCGCTTTTGCAAACCGAAGGGGAGATCCTGGGCTCGCACACCGGCAAAATCAGCCAAGCCAAAACCGGCCAGCATTTGATGTGCCTCCTGCCGCGCCTCCTTCTCAATCCGCCTCGCCTTGCCGATGCCCAGCGCGGCCGCAGCGATGCCGTAGTCCTGGCGTCGATAGAAGCCGGTAAGGACATTTTCGATAACCGTGCAATCGCCGAATAATTCGCAATGCTGAAAGGTCCGGCCGAGGCCGTGAGCTGCAATGGCATCGGGTGTGAGGCCGGTGATGTCCTCGCCATCGAATGAGATACGGCCAGTCTGGGCGGTGACCACACCAGTGATGGCATTGATGAGAGTTGTTTTGCCTGCGCCGTTCGGACCGATGACACCGTGGATTTCGCCGGTCGCGACGGCAAGTGAGACATCGGCCACAGCGGCTATGCCGCCGAAATTGACGGACAGATGCTTGGTCTCAAGGAGCGCCATGAACGGGCTCCTTTCGCGCGCGTTCCGAAAGCTTCCAGGCCGGTAGCTTGTTCAGCAACCCCATAAGCCCGCGCGGCATAAACATTAGCGAACCAAGCAAGATCAGGCCGTAGATCAACTCGCTGTACTCCTGAGTGCCCCGAAGCACCTCCGGCAGCGCCGTCAGCAGCACTGCACCAATGATCGAGCCAAGGACTGAACCAAGCCCGCCGACAACGATGAATGTGATGTGCTTGAGGGATTCGAGGACGCCGAACTCCGTCGGATCGATAAAGCCCGCTACGACAGCAAAGAGACCTCCCGCAGATCCGGCGAAGGCCGCATTGACGGCGAAGGCGAGAAGCTTCACTCGCGCCACCGGGATCCCTAGCGCTTGCGCGGCGAATGGGCTTTGCCGCACGGCGTCGAAGGCCCGGCCAAATCGGGAGTTTTGAATATTCCAAGCCGCAAAGACCGCAACTGCGGCCAGTGCCACAACCAGAAGATAGAGAGCAGTCTCGGAGTGGAACGGAATCCCGAACAGCTCCGGCCGGGCAACTTTCAACCCTCGTATTCCGCCGGTGAAATCAGGGGATTCCTCGATTGCGATTTGTACGAGTTCAAGAAAGCCGAGCGTGACCAGCGCAAGATAAAGCCCGGAAAGACGCCGCGCAGGAAAGCCAACGGCCGCGCCAAGCAAGAATGTTAGAAAAGCCGCCGCCGGCATGGCCGCGAACCAGGATATGCCGCCTTGATTAACGAGCAGCACGGTTCCATAGGCCCCGGCCGCCATGAAGGAGGCGTTGCAGAGTGAAATCAGCCCGCAATTGCCGCTGAGCAGGTTCAGCCCGGCGGCGATGATGATGTTAATCATCGCGAGTTCGGTGAGGTAAAGATAATAGCTCGTTGCGAAAAGCGGCGCTGAGCAGACCGCGGCAAGGATAAGAAGGAGTGTCGCGGCGCGCATCCCATTCATACTCGCCGGGCTGATGAACTTCCTGCCAAGCCTTCAGGTCTGGCCAGGAGGATGAGAATAAGGACAGCGAAGGGAACAAGGTTTTTGAAGGTCGCTCCCCAAAAAGCGCCTGCATATGTCTCAAGCAATCCGAGCAGTATCCCTCCCGCGACGGCGCCCCCGAGGCTGGAAAAGCCGCCAATGACCGCGGCCACCAAACCTTTGAGGATCAGTTGACCCATATCCGGATTGATGCCGATGACCGGGGCAAGCAGGAGCCCCACCAGCGCACCGAGCATTGCAGCTAGCGCCCACGCCGACGCGAAAACCGATCCGGTCTCAATGCCCATAAGCTGTGCGGCAACAGCGTCGAGAGCCGTGGCGCGCATCGCTTTCCCGAATTTTGTGTAGACGAAGAATACCGAGAGTGCCCCAGCAATCACCGCCATGCTCGCGACAAAGACGAGATAGGCGGGATTGAGCCGAAGCGGTCCCAGGCGGAAAGGCGATCCAATGAAGGGCGCGTCGAGGGTGAAGGTATTATCCTGCCAATGCAGCCTTATCAGCGCCTTGATCACGATCCCGATCGCAAATGTGCCTATCACGAGTGTGAACTCGGGTCCGCCCATCATCCTACGGATAATAACCCGCTCGATCAACGCGCCCACTACCGCCGCAAGCAACAGAGTAATCGGCACCAGCGCCAAATAAGGCAGCCCAAAATTCGCCAGCACTAGACCAGTGTATGCACCGAGCGTGACGATTTCGCCCTGGGCGAAGTTCACGACTCCGCTTGCCTTGTATGGCAGCACGAGCGCAAGTCCGACGAGCGCATAGATGCTGCCGATACTAAGACCGGAAAGCGCGAGCTGCGATGCCACCTGCCAAGTCATTTTGGCTACAGCGGATTGAGTTTGCGCGGACCGGCTGTCATCCCGGAAAACGCCACAGCGTTTATCCGGGATCTAGCCCCAGTGCCGAGAAGATGCCGGATACCGGCAGAACCGGTTCCGGCATGACAGGCCGCTTCGAGATAACTCAACACGCTTTAGGTCCTTCCGAGGGCGTGAGCGGCGGGCAGGATCACTGATAGCGTTTGAGAATATCGCTCTCGCGCTTCCCTTCCCAAGCTAGCGGCTGCCATTCTCCGTTCTTCACCTGCATCGCCTGCAGCCGAAGATTGCCGATATGGTGCTTTGTGGTGAAGGTGCGCGGCGAGGCGATTGGGCCGACCCGGTAATCTTTCGTCTTTTCGAGCGCATCGATCAGCTTCTCAGTCGTCAGGTCTTTCCCTGCCCGCTTGAGCGCATCTGCCAACACGTACATGTCGGAATAAGCCAAGACGTCGAATATGTTTGGGCGCCCCGGCGGCATATTCGGATATTCCTGCTTCCATTTCGCGACCCACGCCTTCATTTCCGGCGCGGAGGAGCCGGGAAGGTACGGAATCAAGGCAAAGCCGCTGACGCCTTCGGCCGACTGTTTCGCCGCGGTGAGCAGGTTTTGATCGACCATGGTCGTACCCACGAAAAAGGGCTGGTTCAGGCCGAGTTCTTTTGCTTGCCTAAGGGCAATCGCAGCCTCGGCGGGATTGCCGAAAAAGGCGATCACTTGTGGGTCTGCTTGCTGGATCTCGAGAAGCTGAGGCGTGAAGTCCTTGTCGCCGATATTAAATTCGGCGCGCTTCACGGGTGTGATCCCATACCAGCTTTCGAGCTGTTTTGTGAGAGCGTTGCCTTCGTTCTTGGGATATTCCTCGCGGCCGCTCATGATGGCGATTTTCTTCGCCTTCATGTGATCGGCAATGAACTCGGCATAAAGTTCGCCGTAGCGCGGAACTTCGGTGGTTCCGCCCCGGAACAAATTGCGTGAGAATGGCCAAGTGACTGCTGGCGCCGATGCGAACGAGACGAACATCACGCGTCCGTTCTCTTTGACGAAATCGATCGAACCGGTGGTGCCGTTGCTGCCCGCGACACAGAAAATGGCGAAGACCTGATCCTGGTCGATGAGTTTCTTTACGGCCGCCAGCGCTTTTGCAGGCGAATGACCATCGTCTTCGAATAGAAGTTCGAGTTTGCGGCCATTGATGCCGCCGGCGGCATTGATCTCCTTGATCGCGAGGTTTGCCCCATCCCGTCCGGCAAGTCCGATATAGGCGGCCGGCCCCGTAATCGGCCCGAAGGCGCCGATCTTGATGGTATCTGCGGTAACGCCTGGCTCAGCATGTGCGGCGCCTATCCATAGCGCTGACAGCACGAAAAAAAGCCTGACAAGCGGCCTATTGATCATTTTTCCTCCATTGAGCTGACTGAGCGCTCAGTTTTTTACCAGTCTGGCGGCCAAGCTTGCTTGTTGTCAACACGCCTTTGGCTTAACCTTAAAGACATGATGAGGCCGGGACCGGGGAGTTGAGTTCAACTTATGACAAGTCCTTCGCAAAGGCTTTCGCCAAATCGCTCCGTACACTCCGTCACCAAAAACAGCGAATTGATCCGCGACCGGCGTGAACAAATCATCCAGGCCGCCATTCGTGTATTTGCAGAGAAAGGCTTCCACGAAGCGACAGTGCGCGACATTGGCCGCGAAGCGCAACTTACGCAGGGCACGCTCTATAATTACGTCCGGACCAAGGAAGATATTTTATTCCTCGTCTGCGATCGCATCGTAACCGAATATCTTGATCGCATTAGGGAGGCGCTTCTCCTGGAAGGAGACCCCAAAGCAAGGCTCGAAGCCGCGATCAAAGGCATCCTGCGTGTCATGTGGGCGCGCCCAGATAGTATTCTGCTTCTCTACCACGAAAGCCATAATCTGGAGTCGAATTCGCTTAGGGTTATTCTTGGCCGCGTCGATGGATTCATCATCTGTTTCGAAAAGCTCTTGAATGAGGCCAAGATCTTGAAGAAGACAGATGAGTTGAGGATCCGGCTTCTTGAGAACATCGTTACATTTCTGCCGACGATGGTGGCTCTCAGGAAATGGGCGCTGCCGGGCGCACTCAGCGAAGAGGAGATGACGGGCGAGATCGCCGCTTTCATGCTGAGGGGATTGGAAATCGAGAAGTAAAATTTCATACTGGAACCCGGGCAAGGCATGGCTTGCCCGGGGACTTTTGGCGGATTTAAAGGTTTAGGGTTTGCGAGAGATTACCCCAGGAACGGCGAACGCGATTGATGAGCCGGCGCGGACGAAGTTCGCTTACGTTATCCAGGTGTGCTCTCGCTCGCAGCTGTTCGCCATAAGAGCTTAGAGTGTGTCCAAGATCCTGGAGATTGTGGCTGCGACGCAACTTACGCCAGCCGCGCTCCGCATAAGTGGCTTGGTTGTCTAATTGGTCACGGAACCGCCCAAGCGCTGGCACTATTCGCCAACGGCTGTAAGCCTCGGAGTTTCTCCAAACATGGGCGTTACCGCTTCAACGGGTGAACAGAGCGCCGATAAGAAATCCAAGGCCAGTGGCGATCAAAACTGCCTGGACAGGTTTGTCGCGAATTTGGTGCTCGACCTCGCCGACATTTTGCCGGACGCTTCGTCCGAGCCCCTCGGTTAGGTCTTTCACCTGGCGCCGTAACTCCTCGATATCGGCATGGCCCGCGGTGGCGGCATAGTCGGCATTGGATTTGAAGTCGCGTTCGTTCGGCATCGATTTCTCCTTGTGGGCGAATGCCGCGATGGCGCCAGCCCAAGTTCATTATGATTGACAAACGCCGAGTCAACGCTCGCGTTCCATCAGAAAGAATCTCATGCATGATTTATTTATAGCCAGCACGTTGACTTGCGATGATGCTTTTGAGAAATGGATTGCCGGAGGCTGAGCTGCTAGCAAGTTCTTGAAGCCCAAAAATCACTGCCAGAACGGCTTGGCTCCGAAATCTCCTGTCAACGGGAGGCCGGGTAGCGAAATCCGTGTCTACCCAGAACCAAAGCGGCGGCGTAGTTAAATTTGCGTCGCATGCCCCGGCAATCCCGGAGCTTTTGCAAACTGGAGCGAAGATTCAAACTGGATGAGGCCTAGAACCAGCCCCTTTCTATGCAGGGCCGGAAGACAAAAGAAACCCGGTCAGTTGGCCGGGTCCAGAATTTGCGACTGTTCAACGCTGCGTATCGTTAGTGGCGATGGCAACCCCAGCCGCCACTGTGCCGGCGGCAATGGCGAACAACGACCACACTTCCGGTCACATCGCTTTTAACGGCGGCTACCCCGGAAGCAACTGCAGCCTGCGCCGGAAGGCTTAGGAGGACCCCGCAGGCGATAAGCGTAGCAGCCAGATAACTTGTCATCGTTAACCCCTCAATCAAGATTTCAAGCCTGAGGCTAAGGCATCGTCGTGATGTTAGTTCCGTGGGTTGCCGGAAATTTCTTTGGAGTGTGCGGGAGTTTGTGAACAAGGATCGTACTAGGTTAGCGCTCTAACAAACTAAAGTCCAAAAAAGCAGTCGTAAAAAACGTCATATGCTGACGTGTAATCTGGCTGCGCCGGATACTGATTTAGGGAATTAACTCAGATCAATCTCGTAAGAAAAACCTGAGTTTGGGCATCATGATTTCGAAACGGGGAAGTGCGCCTTCATCTAAAAAAGTATTTCAGTCTGGGGCAAAAATTTAAGCACTCTTTGAACCTTCGACGGTGCCTTTGGGTTTTGTTGTTGTCTGAAGGTCTTCAGGCGAACAAGCACAAGGAGTTCAAGATGAGACACGCAATTTTGACGAGCGTTCTGGCACTGATGACTTCAGCCGCCTTCGCCCAGTCTAATTCAACCCATGCTGGCACCGCGGCCAATAATCCACCGGAGAATAAGGCAACTACTATAGCTCAATCAAATAAGAACATTAACCTCCGAGAGCAAATTACCACTAATCTTCACCAGGCAGGCTTCACAAATATAAAAGTTGTACCCGATTCGTTCATCGTACAAGCCTCGGACAAGTCAGGAAATCCTGTAACGATGCTCATCAGCCCCGGTTCCATGACAGTCTTTTCAGAGGATGAAACGAACCCGGAGGACCAATCCGCAAATCGGAGCATGTTTACAAGCGTCCCGGCGAGAGAGGACTTGAGCTCGCAGATTGTAGGCTTGGACGTCTACAACAGCGCCAATCAGAAAATTGGTAAAATTGAAAACATCGCATTCGATCATAATAGTCTAAAGGCCTACATCATGGGCGTCGGAGGCTTTATCGGTATGGGTGAGCATGACGTCGCCGTCCGCCCGTCTGCGATCACACTCACGTACAATTCCAGCGAAAGAAAGTGGCACGCGACGACTGATCTTACTGCTGATCAGCTCAAGGCCGCACCCAATTCCATGAGGGTTGATGCGCAATCAAACGCCGGTGGTATGTTCACGAGCATTGAGCCAACAGATGATCTGAATTCGAGAATCGTTGGTCTGAGCGTCTATAATAACGACAATCAGGCGATCGGCACTATCAAGGACGTTGCCTTCAATGCGGGCAAAGTAAAAGCTTATATCCTCGGCGTCGGAGGGTTCCTTGGCGTCGGTGAGCGCTACGTGGCGGTACGCCCCTCGGCAGTCTCTCTTAACTACAATAGTAAGGACAGAAAATGGCGTGCGGAAATGGAAGCTAATGCCGACCAGCTTAAGTCCGCGCCACAATATAAATATGCTTCAAACGCCTACTGAGTGAGCGTTATAGACCGCGCTAGGAGCGGCCGTCTCGAAATCGCGGTGGCTGCAAGTGGCGCGGTTTTGCGCCAGGCGCATTCTCGTGGTGGATCATCGTGCCTAGATTCGCGCGAAGATGCGCGACAAGAGGTCAACTCCTTTCGCTGCCGGCCACGATGTCTCAAATAGGTGATTTCACCCTCGGGTTCACTGCACTTCCGCATGCCAACCCGCTTATCCTTTCAGGATCGCCAAGAGTCTGGACTAGGGGTCAATTTCGGAGGCCGAGGGTTGCCGTCCTTCGCGCAGACCCAACCCGTGGCCACAAATATGCCCGCGCAGACAGCTGCGCTCTAAGGGCTGACGGCATCAATGGCCGCTTCGCAGCGGCAATCCCGTCCTTTCCCTGCGAATTGCAGGCTGCGAATGGCGCGCAGCGTAAGCCGCGGCTATGGTTTGCTCTTAGGAAGCCTTATGAGCGGCCCAGCGGCCCTTACATAGGCCCTAGGTAGCGCCTATGGCGTGGTTAATAACTCTTACGCAGTGCCTATGAGGGTGGTTAACACGGCCGCCTTCGCTGCAATCGATCGGATCATCGACGAGATCATGGCCTTTCGCTTGCCGGGCGAGGCAGAGACTTCGAACGAAGTGAACAACAGTAAGATTACCACAAGGTCGAGGTACCTGCCGCGCGCCTAGCAAAGCACCGTGCTTAACAACCTGGCCAAGCGGCCGGGCGCCCAGGTGGCCGCCTTTTCATCTGAGAGGTGCGGCGGGGTCAAGCCGCGTGCTACATTTGTTTAGAGCTATTGCCAGAGGAGAGATTATGCGTATTCGCGTTGGCTGTGAGTTGACATTCGACTTTCCGCAGCCAACGCCGATGATTGCTGCGCTTAATGTGCATTTCTCACGCTTTCCAGATCTTGAGCGGCCCGATTTCCTCGTAACGAACCCAGCCGTGCCCGTTGAAGGCTACCGTGATGGGTTCGGCAATTGGTGTAACCGGCTCGTGGCCCCTGCGGGGCGTTTCATCCTTGGTACCGATACGGTCGTCCGCGATGCCGGCGCGTCCGACCCAGTGGATTTGAATGCCTTGCAACATCAAGTCCAGCATTTACCTGCTGAGACCCTTCAGTTCTTGCTCGGGAGCCGGTATTGCGAGACCGACGTCTTGTCAGAAGAAGCCTGGCGTCTGTTCAAGCATGCGCCGCTTGGCTGGCCACGCGTTCAAGCCGTCTGCGACTTCGTGCATAATCATGTCGCCTTCGGTTATGAACACGCCCGCCCCACCCGAACGGCGGCCCAAGCTTATGCAGAGCGCCGCGGCGTTTGCCGGGACTTCGCTCACCTCGCTATCGCGTTGTGCAGGTGCCTCAATATCCCGGCGCGCTATTGTACCGGCTATGTGAGCGATATTGGGATTCCTCCGCCTCACGCGCTAATGGACTTCGCAGCCTGGATGGAGGTCTATCTCGGCGGGCGCTGGTACACTTTCGATCCGCGCAATAATGGCATCCGGTTCGGGCGCATTCTCATCGCGCAAGGTAGAGACGCCGCTGATGTACCCCTCACGCACATCTTCGGTCCCGGCGTTCTGTCGGGTTTTCGCGTTTGGACTGATGAGGTTTGACGAGACCCGTTGCCAGGCCGGTGATGTTGCGGCGCCCGGCGCGGACGCGCGGCAGCGAGGATGCGTTGCCTCACGTACGGCCAGAACCACATCCGCATCCTTCACGGCGGCAAGGGCGCGCGGCTTGCTCTCCATGACACCTGGTTGCAGTTGTCGAAGTTAGCGGGCAGCGCTGCCTCATAGGCTTTCCGCGCGAATGCGCCGCAGAATACATTTAGCCTTCACCGAATAGGATGATCTCGCCTATTTATGTTGAAAAAAGACTCGATTTCTGAGTCCCTATGGTGATCAAGGTGCTCAAGATGGCAGAAGAAAACCGCTTACCCCGATTTGCTATTCTCATCGACGCTGATAACACTTCACCGCGCATCGCTGCGGGCCTATTCGAGGAAGTCGCCAAGTTTGGAGAGGCGAGTGTCCGGCGGATCTATGGAGATTTCTCAGGCCAGCGCCTGAAATCATGGGCCGATATCCTCCCGAAATATGCGATCGATCCGTACCAGCAATTCGCCTACACAACTGGGAAGAATGCATCCGATATCGCGCTCGTAATCGATGCCATGGATCTTTTGCACAGTGGCCGGCTGAACGGTTTCTGTCTCGTCTCGTCCGATAGCGACTTCACGCGACTTGCATCGCGTCTGCGGGAACAGGGCGCCGATGTTTACGGGTTCGGTGAGCAGAAGACCCCGGAGAGCTTCCGGCAGGCATGCCGCAGGTTCATTTATACCGAGAACCTGCTGCCCGAAGCCCAGGTTGCAGCTCCCGAAGAAGGACCTTCTCGCAAGCCTCTCGAACCGCCTAGCGCGGCCATTCCGATCCTGAACAAGGCCATCGCACAGATGGAGACGGAGGACGGCTGGGTAGGCTTGGGCATGGTGGGGCAACGCCTTGCAAACATCGCCTCCGACTTTGACCCGCGCACCTATGGCTATCGCAAACTCAGCGATCTGGTCCGAAAGACTGGAGCTTTTGATCTCGATCAGCCAGAGGGCCGGGCGATGCGGATCAGAGCCAAGCCGGCACAAGCGTCCAAGGTTGGCCGCTAAAGCGACGGAATGGCTCAACGGCCTATGGGTGGGGCCTCTCTCGCAGCGTCCGGCTAACACATTACTGAATGGAGATACAAGCATCGGCTATGAGAAAGCGAAGCGTCAACCAATTCCTAACCAAGGCGCAAGGCAGGTTAGAGCATTCGGACACCAACATGACATTCTCCATGTCGCGAGGTACTCCCGCGGTTGAAAGAGATTGCTATTGTTGAAGACACCTCCCTGCTGTTGACGAATGGCTTGCCCGCCGTTCAGATGAATTTTCAAACCGTAATGACGCAATGCTGCTGTACGGGGCCGGAAAGGGCTTAGTTGCTTGTCCGGTGCCCGAAGAAGAACCGAACCATCTCTCGCGATGCGTCTGGACCATTCGGATCGGTATGCGAGCCGGACGGGCTGCCTCCCGCCCATGCGTGCCCTGCTTCATCAATTCTCCAATGTTCACAAATCGTCCGGCCCTCGGGATCGGCATAGATCATGCGGCTATAAGCATGTCCGCCAGGCACCCGGCCGTGCTCCATTGTGCGCCGCAACCCGGCAACCGTTCCCAACGCTTGGGCCGCGACCGCGTCACCGTTGCGCGGATGGACAATGGCGTCCTTGCCGCCGTGAAAAACGATCGTCGGGATGGGACACGTGTCTCGGTCTTTAGCCGCTGCCCCAATCCGCATGGCATCGAAAGCCGAAGGAAGGTCGCTGGCCGCTCCCGAGGGCAGACCGGAATGCACCCCGGCAGCCGCAAAGAGATCCGGATAAGTGTCTGCCATGATTGCCGCCGCCGCCCCACCTGCCGAAAGGCCAGCAATGTAAACGCGTTCAGGATCGGCATTATGATCGCGTATTATTTGCCGGGTAATGCCCGCAATGAGCGACGGCTCCCCGTGATCACGGTGCTGATCATCCGCCTTGAACCAATTCCAGCAATGCTTGGCATTGGCCATGGCGTGCTGCTCTGGATAGGCGACGAGGAAGCCTTGCTCCTCGGCGAGCGCGTTCATCCGCGTACCCGCAGCAAAATCGTCCGCAGATTGGGTGCACCCATGCAGCATGACAATCAGGGGAAGCCGCTCGCCGGTCCGGTTGCTGGGGACATAGAGCTTGTAACTGCGCGTTCCGGCGGTGTTGGAGTAGGTCGCCGCTGTGAATGAGGCACCGTGCGGCAAGGGGTCGGGAACCGGCCGCTGCGCCGGGCCATGGCTCAGACTTAAAGCTTTGGCCATTGCGGCAAGGCGGTGCACGGCCTCTCGCAAGCTTGTGCGAGGCCTAAACGCTGGCGGAGCGGCTTTTTGCTGGTTGCCTTGCGGCTCTGCGTCAAGGGCGGCGTATTCGGCACCGATCGTGGTGGGTGCGGCGCCGTTCCCCGGATTTGCGACGGGCGCGCGCTGAAGCAGCCGCTGAATGACAGCAGTTGCCTCGGTGAGTTTGCCTTGCCGGGTGAGACGGGCGGCCTCGGCCATTTCAGGGGGCATTCCAGATGTCATGTTGGTGCTTTCTGTGGTGGGAGGAGTATCGTAAACTTGATCTCAAGGCCGGGTACTTATTGCGTACGGTCTAGAAGGGCGGCCTTGACGGCGGCACTTGCGTGAAGTGCGCCCAAGACGGTCAAGGACGCGATGCTGGCGCGCGCAAGCTCGGGAGTGACGTCTTCTCCGATGCTGGCAAGGCCGAGTACCCGGATGTCGAGCATCTGTCCGGCGTCCCGCACCGCTTCGAGGTCGGCCCGGCTGAAATGCCTAAGGCCGAGATCGACGCTTTTGCGCGTCACGGTCTTGCGGACCACGTCGGCGTGGCGTTCGATTTGATTGCGAATGGCGGTTCGAATGAAGTCGGTGCGGTTTGAGTAGAACCCCTCCTGCACAAGAAGGTCGACTTGGCCGAGATCGACAAAGCCGAGATTGATTGTGATCTTTTCGGTATCGGCCGTCTTCGGACGCAGCTCTCGGACATTATCTGGCATCTTGAACCATCCCATTGGATGGTAAGTGGATGTAGCTGCAGAATTCGTCAAGGCTTGAGTTAGTGGATCTCGACGCACAACTCGTTCCCTGTTTCCAAGGAACCCGAACACTTATCATGATCCCGCCGGACTTCCGCACTCGACGTTTGCGTCTACGAAGGCGCCCTCCCGCTGTTTGGGTATAGCGGCCCATATATGCTCGGAATGAGACTTTCTCAGTGTGACCGAACCGGTGCGCCAGGTTTCGGTTCTGTCCGCAGTGGAAAGATGAGCTGACTCATTGAAATCGCTAATTGAATTCAGCCTTATGACCCTGGCTGCGTGAAAACGCCGAGTCAGCTACGATTCCCCAGGTGATTTAGCGGGGGTATCGATGAAGCGCTTCGTTGAAGGGGCAGATCGCGGGCAGTCGGCACTGTTACCCGAATGCCTTGAAGATTGGATCGGCGAGAACAATCCGGCTCGCGTCATCGATGCGTTCGTGGACGCACTCGATCTTGGGGAACTCGGGTTCGAGGGGGTGCAGCCAGCGGCAACGGGCCGGCCTTCGTATCACCCGTCTGTTCTTTTGAAGCTTTCTATCTACGGCTATCTGAATCGGGTTCAGTCGAGCAGGAGACTGGAACGCGAGGCGGGCCGCAATCTCGAAGTGATTTGGCTCTTGGGCCGGCTCCGTTCCCGATGACAAGGTGATTGCGGATTTCCGCAAGGATAACGGCTCCGCTATCCGCAAAGTGTGCGCCCGCTTTGTCGATCTCTGCCGCAAGATGGGATTTCTTACAAAAGCCAGCGTCGCCATCGACGGCAGTAAGTTTAAAGCCGTGAACAACCGCGATAAGAACTTCACGCGCAACAAGGTGGAACGGCGCCGGAAGCAGCTCGAGGAGAGCGTGGCGCGTTATCTAAGCCAGCTCGATACCGCCGACCTGCAAGAGCCCTCGGAGGCGCTTGCCGTCAAGACGGCGCACCTCAAGGAGAAGCTTGCCAAGCTCGATGAGGAGATGACGAAGCTCGCGGCCTTGGAGAAGCAGATGCTCGCCTCGCCGGATCAACAGATCTCGCTTACCGATCCCGATAGCCGCTCGATGGCAACCAGCGGCCGCGGGCCGGGCGTTGTTGGCTACAACGTCCAGATCGCCGCCGATACGGAGAACCATCTGATCGTGGCGCATGACGTCACCAATACCCGCTCGCAGCTCGCAAAGGTGGCCAAGGCAGCGAAGGCGGTGCTGGAGGCGGACGGACTCGAAGCCGTCGCCGATCGCGGCTACTTCAACGGTGAGGAAATCCTTGCCTGCGATGAAGCCGGCATCACCGTGACGCTGCCAAAACCCATGACGTCTGGCGCGAAAGCGGAAGGCCGCTTCGGCAAGCAGGACTTTCGCTACGCCGCTGGGAAAGACGTGTACATCTGCCCGGCCGGCGAGACGCTCAAATACTATTACTCAAACGTGGAGAAGGGGCAGACACTGCGGCGCTATTGGACGAATGCATGCCGGCCTACTTCTCAAGCTGGCTTGTGCTGCTAGCGCTTTGGATCTCGATCGCGGTTGGCGTAACGATTGCGGGTTAAGCCCAAATTTTCGCTGACACACAAATTTGTCAGCGAGGTTGCCAGAAGCCTAGGACATCGAAAGCAGATACGAGGCAAGCAACGCTGACTAGATATTCGCACGCTCCGGCACCCTATCTGAGGTGGCCTCCCGCAGAGCGAATTGGCTAGGCACCGGTTCCGATTATGCTCTAACGCCAGCCATCTTTGTCCTCTGATAGCGAATCCATCTCGTCGGCACGATCCCTGAAAACCGCTTAGCAACTCGAGTCCACGTTAATCAGAGCTTAGCTTCGCGCTCCAACGTCTCTCTATTTTCGATGCAGTAGTAGCCTGCCAGCGAGCTTACCACCGATTGACGCTTCCAAGCGTTGAGGATGCGACTCACGTTCTCGCATGCCATCCCGGCCATGGCGGCCAAATCGCTCTGGTTGATTTTCTGGCGGATCAGAATGCGCCCGCTGCCAACGTTATGGCCAAAAGCTTCAGAAAGGTCGAGCAAGGCGCGCGCCACTCGCCCCTTCAACGTGAGGAAACTCGCAGCGGCGACCGCCACGTTGGTCGCACGCAGGCGCTGCGCGAGCAACTTCACAAGATGGCTGTGCACTTCCGGGTGCGCGTCGGCGAACGCTTGGAAATCTCCGCGGCCGATGAACGTGAGCTCAGAATCCTTGACGGCCGTGACTGTCGCCGAACGCGGACCCCCATCCAGCATCGAGAGCTCTCCCAGTACCGCTCCTTCGCCAACGATCGCCAGAATGCGCTCTCCGCCCGAGGCGGACAGCACGCTGACCTTTAGCAGACCTTGGTCTACGCGATAACAGCCGTCACCTGCCTCGCCTTCTACGAACACCGTGCGGCCGGCTGCGATATGCGGGGGCCGTGCTTTAGCGAATAATCCCTCCAACAGATCTTGCTGCAGCGCCGAAAACAGATTGCGATCCCGCTTAGCCGATCTCTCCACGGTGCCCGGCTCTCTCTAAAGGCTGGCAAGAAACGGCGCCATCGCAAGCATCGGTTCCGATGCTTCATGGCCTCGAAACCGGCTTCCACGGCGTAGCAGAATAAAGGGGGAAGCCTCCTGGCACAATCGACCATTACGTGATGGCCATCACAGCGTCACCCGCGTGCTTGGAGCGATAAAGCTTCTATCAGCCAAGGAAGATCGCCATGACCTCGAATAACACCCCTTCATTACGAGCCTCGCCGGCAGAGTCGGCCTTAGTCGCTTGATCCTAACCACAACCAAAGGAACAACTGAGATGAACACTCTTCTGCGCGCACGCGACATTGAAGCTTACGCGTTATCCACGCTAACCATTCCGCGCGATAGTCCTTCACGAAACGTCCGGGCTGGCAAGCGAGCCGTAAACCCCGCCGCCGTCAAAAGCGTGACCGGAAACCACCGTGTCCTGCTCATGCGAATAATCCTTGGGATCGCGGCAGCTGCAATAGCCTTTGGGTTCGTGAGCGCCCGCATATCTCCGTCCACTGCACATGGGGACCAAGGTCAGCAGATCCGGGCTGCTGTAAAGCAGCCGCGCCCGCCGCTCACGCAACCAGCAATAATGAAGATAGTACCGGCTGACGTGCTGGAACCAAGCTCTTCGGTTTTTATTGGGACCGGAGACGGTGGCAACGGTTCATGGATCAGGCAGTAAGCCGGAAGTACTGGGCGTTCCGTCAGTCCGGCTTCCGGCATTTCAGGCGGCTGCTGAGACGCGGCCATAATCTCGGAAGCTTCGCTCTACGACGGTCATCCAGCATAAACAACGCAGCCGCAATTGGCGGCGCAATAGGGATTGAGACCAATGCTCCAAGATCATCGAGGAACTTATATTCGTCTTGAGGACCGCGGATTTCGGCAAGAAGCTCCTGCCGCGCTGAAGGCCACGGTGATTTGGGTCATCGCCATTACGGCATTTGCCGCCCTTCTTTTCGCATCCCTCAAATTTGGGGGTCTCGGGGGTGTCGAGGCGCTCTCCTTTCTGCCCACACCGGGAATGTGAAACTGACCCTATCGGTGGCTTAGATCTGACCCACTGAATAAGGCGGTGCCTCAGTTAGCGAGACCGATGCTGAAGGCGGAGGAGCAAGTGAACTTGATTGTTCCAACGAGCCATGAGAAGAGCATCTCGCCTGCTGAGATATCCGCCATTTGTTGCCACAGAGTAAAATTACTAAGCAAATTTCTGCCGATGACCCAAAGCGCAGATTGAAGCCAGACCACTATTGTCAGATTCGACGCAAAGATTCACCGAGGGCATTGATCCGCATGTCGGCTTCCGCCGCAGCCGTCAAAATTAGCCTGAGCTCGTCTTCATCGGTCTCGGATGCGTCGCCCCTGCCCCGGCGCGCAAGTATTTTGCCGAGTTGAGCTACCCAGGAGGCATAGGCGAGCGGTTCCTGTGACATGCGAAGAAGCAGCTCATCGGCTTGCCTATCGACCTCGTTCCAATCCTCCAACAGCAAGGCTCGTTCGATTGCGTAACGCCGGAACCAGAAGTGGTTGTGGCCGACACATCCCCGCTCAAGCAGTAATTCCCCGGCCCGCAGCGCTGCCTCCTGATCCTCTCGCTGGTTTTCCAGCAAAGCGAGTAGACCTAAAACTATCGGGCCAACAAAGCTTAGACCTGTCTGCTCCGACATTTCCCGGCCTTGGCGCGCGAACGCCAAGCCTTCCGCTCTAAAGCCTTTTACCAGTGCGGCCTCCGCGCAATGGCAAAGGATTATCGTCTCGTAGCGCCGCGCATTAAGCGTGCGCGCCAGGTTCAACGCCTGTGGCTGCATGCTCTCAGCCTCCGGATACCGTCCAGCAGCGCTCAGGCAAGAACGCATCGAGAGTGCGGCCATTATCTCCGCGTGCCGGTCGCCGATCCTCAGCGCGATTTCCATCGCCGCGCGCATATCGTCCAGCGCGAGGTCAAACGCGCAGGTATAAATCCGGCACACCCCCATCATGATGCGGTTGGGTACCATAATCCGCGTCAAGCCATGCCCCTCGCATAGATCAACACAGTCGGTAAAATGACGAAGCGCGGTCATCATTCGACAATCCATATACTGCACGTCAGCGAGGCCGCTCAATGCACGCGCCTGCCATTCGGGAGAGGCCGCGCGCCTTGCGGCCTCAGGGGCCAACTCATGTTCGCAGCGGCACTCAACCAGACGTCCACGCGTGAAATGCAGATTGCCCCTAATGCAGTGGATTTCAGCCAGAGCTCGGTTGTCACCAAGCAGCCCTGCCAGAGGTTCGGCCTCAGCTAGAGCAGAAAAAGCATCGTCTCCGCGATCAATCAATCGATTGGCCGCAGCGCAACCAATCATGGAACGGCACCGGTCAACTTCCTCGCCGGATTCTGATAACGCAATGAGATAAGCCACCAGAGCTTCACTACCGCGTCCCGCGTCCTGCTGGAGGTCGCCAAGGAGAATGGCAAGTTCAAACGTGTCACGCCCGTGACCTGCGAGCGCCAATCCTCTTTCTGCGAGGGCAATTGCCCGATCGTACCGAAACAGACCGGCCTGCATTTTTGCCGCTGCAATATAGGCCCGCGCAGCCTCCGGGTCGCTCGCGCGGTCAAGATGCTCCGCCCGCAATATCGGATCGTCAGAGAAGATGCCTGCAGCCGCTCTGTGCAATTCTCGTTTTCGTGCGTTCGTGAGTGAGTTATAAACGCCCTCGCGGATCAGCGCATGAGCAAATTGCAGCCCGTCCTGCGCCGGGCGCAACAGCACGGCCCGCACCAGGCTGTCGCATACGAAATCCGGATCTTGAAGCAGCGTCCTGAGATGGGACAAGCTGAAGCGCTGGCCGAGCACTGAAGCTAACTGAATGGCGCGCCTATCCTGCACGGAAAGTAGATCAGTGCGGGCGAGGACGACACTTTGAATGGAAGCAGGGAGACGTCCTTTAGTCAGCTCGCCCCCGCCGCGCAGTAATTCCACCAGGAACAGCGGATTGCCGCCCGCCCGCTCGACACAACGATCAGCAAATGCTGAGGCCTCGATGAAGCGGCGCGCGATTGATCGCGCCTCCTCCAGTAATAGGGGGCCGAGATCGATGGTTACGACTCCGCCACCCGCCATTCTGCGCCAGTGGGCATCAAGCCCGTCGCCTTCCAGCCTTGTTGTCATGATAAGCACGATCCGGCTCAGCACTGTGGCGCGGCTCACCGCCGCGAGAAGGCTCAGCGTTTCCGGGTCGGCCCAGTGCACGTCTTCAACCGAAATGAGAAGCGGCCGGCGAACTGCGGCAGACCGGACCAAAGTGGTTACCACGCGTTCCTTGCCGCGTGCCCGCGTCGCGGTGTCCATCGCCTGGTAAAGTTGTCGGGTCGCCTCCGAGTGCGGGACCTCAAGTAGATCCCTTAGATAGAGCGCGTCATCTGGTTGCAATTGCTGCGCTTGCAGCAGACCTTCGATCGTGCGTTCGGCTGCCTCCGCCGCCGTACCGGTCTCAAGCCCCAATAGCCCGGTAATCAAAGTGCGCACGGCTCTATGTCCACGTGCGGTTCCGAAATCGAGCACGAAGCCCGCGTAACAGGTCATGCCCGATGCGACCGCGATCGATTGCAATTCTTCCGTGAGCCGCGTCTTTCCGATTCCCGCTTCGCCCCGGATCAATACGGCGGCGCCAGATGAACCGTTGACACAGGCATCTAACACCGCGCGGAGTTGGCCGAGTTCCGAATGGCGACCAACCAGCGCGGGGGCATCCGGCGCCGTGCTTCTCAAGCCAGTCGGTCGCCAGGCCTCGACGGGATATGCGACGCCTTTCAGCGCCAGCGAACCCACGGCTTCATAGGAGACGACATGGCTGGTAGCCTGATAGACGGCATCGGAAACGAAGGTCTCACCGCTGGCAGCTCGATCCAATAACCTCGCGGCAATAATCGCCGCCTCACCGGTGACCGTATATCCGCGATGGTGCTGGCTTCCGACCGAGCTTGCGACCACTTCACCGGATGCGATCCCGATGTGAACTGCTAAAGCCGAAGGCAGGCCGGAAGCAAGTGCCGGAACGGAAGCCTGAATCTCCAGAGCAGCGCGGACCGCACGCTCGGCATCATTGCCCCGGGCAAGCGGCGCGCCAAACAGCGCCATGGCCGCGTCGCCGATGTGCTTGTCGATCGTCCCACCGAACCGGTCGACGGTCGCATCGACCACTGCAAAAAATCGCTGCAGCAACGCATGCACCTCCTCGGGGTCCATCACCGAGGAGAGGCGAGTAAAGCCGGTGAGATCGCAGAATAGCACCGGCGCAGGTTTGGTTTGCTTGGTCGCGACGCCGGCTGCTATGAGAGGACGGCCGCACCCGCCGCAGAACCGCTCCGTCGCCTCATTCGCAAAGCCGCAATCGCCGCAAAGGACTGGCAATGCGCAACCGCAGGACGAGCAGAATTTGCGTCCCCTCCGATTTTTGTGCCCGCAACCGGTACACAGCACGCCGTAAACTCCGTGTCATCGTAACGATGGGGCCGGTTCTAAATCCGTGCAAGAGCAAAGCCGAGGTCTCTTTGCCTAACAAGCGGGTCCCGGAACCTGCTCAGTGGATGGTTTGCCGGTATATGCGACGATTCTGTGGATGCAACGGGAAAGTCCTTACGGCTATGGTCTGAAGCCATCGAATGGCGGTCGTTGCCATCATCTGCCTCGCTCTTTAGATTGAATGTGCATTCAGGACACCGCGTGGTAGCTCGGTGCCGACGCGAGAAACTGTGCATATGCATCTGCATCTGGCGTTGAAAACGTCTCCACCAGAAGATTGCGGCGGCTTTTTTTTGCCCCGATGTCGGACAACAACTCGTCGAAATGTTTGAAGTGGTAGGGCGCTGCGCATAGCCCACCGTAAACACCAGCCGCGGGCCGTTCAACCCGCTTGAAGTGCAGCATCATTTCGATGTTTTTGTGCATCTCATCTTTAGTCGGCTGATGAGCGAGCTGGCGGTCGGCGTAGCGGACTAGCCAGTTCGCCGCCATGTCGGCGCACAGCACCGTGCAAAAGCTGGAGTTAAAGCCGACGAAGCCCAAATCCTGTAGGTCCGGGTTGACGATTAGACGGTAAAGCCTGTACTGGCCGTCGGGATCCACCAGCCTGTCACGAAAAGTCTGCGGCAGGAACGGCACCCCGATCTTGTAGCCGATCGCGAGCACCGCCACGTCGGCAGCGACGCGCTCTCCTCCAGTCATCACGATCGTGTTGCCGTCGTAATGACTAAAGCTACCGCGGATGGCCTTGATTCGCCCGTCTGCCACCATTGAAAAGAAGCCTAACGTGGCAATAGGCACCGAGCAGTTGACAATATCCTCGATACGTTCGTCGGGAACCATGTCGCATTTGTTGAGCTTGAGCTGTAGCTTCAAGAGGCTTTCCAGTCCGCGCCAGCTCGCCCAGACCAGCGGTCTCGCCACCGCGTGGGCTAATCGCGACAGCGGCCCGGGACTCCAGCTTTGGAACATATGTTCCACGGTCCGGCTGTAGAAGATGCGCTTGAAATTGATCAGGCCGCCGATAAAGTAAGGACACCGCCAAACTGGCTTGCGGTAGACCAAGGTAACGTCACTGGCACCGGAATTGACGGCGTTGACCGCGATGTCGGTGGCCGATTTAGAGCCACCGAGAACGACGACCTTGCGCCCCTTGGCGATGGCGGCATCGTTGTATTGGGACGAATGCAGAATCCGTCCGCCCTGAGCCTCGAAAGTGTCCTTGCCGGGGTGGCTTATGATCCGTGGCTCGTTGAACTGGCCGGTGCAGACCGCAATGAAATCGAAGTCTTCCTGCGTCGTGTGGCCGTCGGATTCGCGAAGATCCAGCCTCCAACCCGGTCTCGAATCCGGGCGGCGATTCATCTGCAGAACGGCCGTGTTGAAGCGAATCATTCGATTAATCCCATAGTCGCGGGCGTAATCGGCGAGATAGGCGTAGACCTGCGGCCCCTTCGGCCATTCCGGATAAGATGCCGGCATGGCCTTGTCCGTGTAGCGGTAAAGGTCCTTGGGGCTCTGGGTCTGCACATCGGGATAGGATCTCGCCGGCTCCCAGACGCCGCCGAGGTCGCCACTGCGCTCGAAGATTGTAACGTGATGCCCGCGCGCCAAGAAGGCCTTCGCCGCAGCGAGCCCGGACACGCCGGCGCCGATGATGCAAACCTTCTTTTGCGTGACCATAGATCGCCTCAATGATGAGTCGACATTCCCAATAGCTCAGCCGTGCCGACGAGGTGATCGAATAGGGGCGCTAATCGCCGCGATGCAAGAGTTTCCTCTAATAGGGTCTCTTCGAAAATTTCGCCGGACCAAGGACGGCGTTTATCGAATCTTCTTCGCCGTGCCTCGAATAGCGCTCCAAAGATGTTACGTGGTGGGACAAACTCGGGAAAAAGCAATGCAAGTCTATGTGCAGAAATTGTCCCACTTTCTCGCTAATCCTCTAAGTCTTCATGATTGTTCGATTCTCCTACGTGGCGCCAGAACTAGGTTTTGGCCGGCTTTCTCGCCTCAGCCCACCTCCCCCCTAACAAATCCCAAGTTATCCTTGATTTTAGAGACTTAACGCCCGCAAACAGGGCGCCAGAAGGATTGGTGGCTGCTTGAATGAACGAGGTCGAGCGAATTTCGTTCGAACATCGAAACTCAATGAGGAACGGGCAGGCGCACGAAGGATGGCGGTCGCCGCTGCAATTGAGAAAGTAGAAAATTACTGTTCAGCTACCGGTGTCGCTCTCGGGCCTATAATCCACATCGAAGACGTGAACCCGATAGTTTTATTGGGGGTATGAGGCCACCCGTGCCCGCGGGCCTGCCACCGAGGAAGAAGATGAGCGAGGCGCGCTTGATCCAAGCCCTATTGAAATTGGTGCTGCTGTGTTCGTCACTCTCGAAAGCAGAATGCGATCTTAGCGGTATAGTATTCAAAGCTTGCCTCGGGCAGCTCTTTCGCAATTCGAAAACACCTGAGATACCACCAAAAATTTAGCCTCACTGAACCGCTGTTGCAGTAGAGCTACCATAATTTCGCTATCGTTCGCTGCAACTTAACCGCAATGACAATGACATTTTCACGCCGGACCTTCATCTCGGCGGCTCTGGGAGCTACCGCAGCCGCTTATGCGTATCCCTTTGCCGCGGCAACCGCCCCCCGTATGCCTTTCGCTCAATGGGTGGAGGCTTTCCGCCCCCGCGCACGCGCGCACGGCATTTCGGACGCGACCTATAATCGCGTCATGGGCTCCATCAAGCCAGATACTTCTGTTTACGAGCTCGATGCCGCTCAGCCCGAATTTCAAGAGGAAGTTTGGCAGTATCTGAACCGGCGCGTTTCCGATTGGCGTATCACCACCGGGAAAGAGCGTGCCCGGGAATATGCCTCCCTCCTGGATCGCATCGAGCGTGAATATGGCGTCGACCGCTACACCATGCTGGGCCTTTGGGGAATAGAGTTTGCCTTTGGCGATCTCGTTACCAATCCAAAACACATGCGGCCCGTGTTTCCAGCGCTTGCGGCGCTGGCCTGGGGCGAGCCGAGGCGCCGCGCCTATTGGGAGCAGGAACTGCTCAACGCACTTCTCATCGTAGAGAAGGGCTGGGCCACGCCGGAAGACATGGTGGGCTCATGGGCCGGCGCCATGGGTCATACTCAATGGATGCCGGAAGTCTGGCTTCATGTTGGAGTGGATTTCAATCGTGATGGCCGCATTTCGCCCTATGGCTCGCCGGACGACGCTCTGGCCGGGACCGCACGCTATCTTGTTGAGCGGGGCAATTACCGGCGGGGGGAGGCATGGGGCTATGAAGTACGCCTGCCTGCCGGAAGCAGGATTTCGGCCTCGGGCTTCCGCCCTATTTCGGCCTGGGCGGCCAAAGGGGTGAAGCGTGCCAGTGGCACTCCTTTTCCGCGGCCGCAAGAACGGGCGAGGCTTTGGCAGCCGGTGCCGGGCGGGCCGGTGTTCCTGCTCACCCGCAACTTCGATGCGGTCAAGTATTACAACCCCGCGAATACATACACGCTTGCCGTTGTCCATCTCGGCGACCGCATTCGCGGCGATGGTCCCTTCGTGCAGGAGTTTCCGGGATCGGAGCGGCTTCCAACGCTTTCGGAAGTGCAAGAGATTCAGCAGCGCTTGACGGGTCTCGGCTACGATACGGGTGGAACCGACGGCCGCGTTGGAAAGGACACGATGCTCGCCATCCGTAATTTCCAGCGCAAAATTGGGATGAATCCTGATGGCTACGCCGGTCTCAAGCTCCTCGCGCGGTTGCGGGAAGCAGTTTGAGACCGCAGAGCGCCCCAAATTCCCTCGTCCTCTTAAGTCGAAAGGCCCTTCATGTTTTCGTTCTGTAACCGAGTAATCTCTTCCTTCGCCGCGACGGCTGCACTCCTGTTTGCACTCGCGGCGTTTACCCCGGTGAGTGCTGCGCCGGCCCAGCTAGTGGTTGTGGAGAGCGCTCGCTGCCCTTACTGCGTGGCTTGGGAGCGGACTGTCGGGCGGACGTATTCAACCACGGAATTCGGCAAGCAGGCGCCTTTGCGCCGGATAGATATCCAGGCGCAACGCCCCAAAGACCTTGCGAAAGTGAAGGAAGTGCATGTGACCCCGACTTTCGTTCTGGTTGATGAAGGTCAGGAAGTGGGCCGTATCGTTGGCTACAATGAGGATTTCTGGCCACAGTTGAAAAGGCTTATGGCCCGTCTTCCCGTCACGCGCTAAAGGCGCTAACCTGCGAAAGCTCTAAGCCATGCTGGAACCGCGCATCCCGATGTCACACTCGCGGCCTCATTCGTGGCAGGTTCTAGCGATAACTCGTTTTTAATTGCCGGAAGATGCTGGCAGTGCATATGGTGCCTGGGATATTCGCGTATTCGCGATTGGGCAAGCTGGCGAGATTGTGAAGCGAGGCACGGGCGGTGGCACGAGAGGTAGTAATTCAAAAAGATACGATCATCAAAGGCAAGATCCGCAATTGCAGGCAGATGGAGATCCACGGCTATTTTGAAGGCGATCTGGCCGCCGAGGATGTTCTTGTCCGCCAGGGCGGGACTTTCTACGGCACTTTGAAGACCGGCCAGGCCGATATTGCCGGTTCAGTTCAGGGCGAGGTGTTCGTCAAGAACCTAATCAGCATCCGAAGCTCGGGCTCTGTAAACGGCAATGTCCGCTATGGGCAGTTGGCCATGGAGATGGGGGCCGACCTCAGCGCCGAATTGCGCAACGTCCCCCCTCAACTCGCCGGCGATCTCGATCTCGTCGTGAGGCGCGGGAAGTCTGTTGTGGTAACGACGGATCACGTCACGGCCATCGACCCGGACGACGCCCCCGAGCATTTAACTTACACAGTCTCAAATGCAGCCAACGGCTTCGTATGTTTGTCGGCGCAAGCGGGCTCGCCTGTCTCGCACTTCACGCAGGCGGATATAGAAGCGGGCCGCGTCATGTTCGTCCACGATGGGAGCAACGGCGACCGTGTGAGCTTCGACATTGTCGTGGCGGATCACACCGGCGCCACCTCCGGCGGTGCGCAAACCGTTCAGGTCCACGTGAAGGGCTAAGAATTTCGCTACGCTAACCAGCGGCAGCATTCGGCGGCTCGAAGATCGCCGAATGTGCTTTACCATAGATTATAGATACGGCGATTCGGCGTTTATTGCCAGGCTCAAAAGCGAAGCCTTTCTAAGCGGCGCTTGCCCTTGAGGCGGCCATGAGGTCGTATTTCAAGGGCTTGCCTGTCTCCAGCAGCTTCTTTATGCCAGAAAGCGTTGCGGGCCAGCCGCCGCCGACGAGGCGATAGGTTTGCGTTTCGCCTTCGAACTCATCATGCACGACGGTGAGCTTGCAGCAATCGCCGTGCTGATCGATTTCATAGGTGACGCGGGATGGCGGGTCATTTCGAACCGAGGCATCCCATTGCGCGGCGAAAGTTATCACGAGGCGCTTGAAGGGGACATAGTCACCTATCGCCAGCGGCCCCTGCGGCTAATGCATGGCGCTGTGCTGGCCCGCTGCCTCGTGCCCCGGCTGCTTCTCGATCTTCACTTCCACATCTACGCTTCCCGCATGCGCAAAGGTCAGCTTCAAAGGTATTTGCTCGCCTTCCTTCAAATTCTGGTTCAAGCCCATAAGCATGATGTGATACCCGCCGGGCTTGAACTCCACGGTCTGTCCAGGCGCGATCTTCAGGCCACCCTCCACCGGGCGCATCTTCATCACCCCGCTGGCATTTGTGGTCTCATGGATCTCGGCCTTCTTCGCATCTGGCGTGGAAGCGCTCTCCAAGGTATCGCTTTCCTGGCCATCATTCTTAATCGCAAGATAGGCCGCGCCCATTTTGTTTGGTCCTGCGGTGGGCCTTGCCCAGGGATGGACGATCGTCAGGTCCTTCAGCTGGTATTCATGCGCTTGAACCATGCCAGCCGTGAAAACCAATCCGGCCACTGCAGCTATCCATGCCCTAGTCATCGCAGTCCTCCTGTGTTGTATCTTGAAAGGAGTTACATACGCCCAAGTTGGTAAAGTTCAGTGCACTTTCAATTCCCGAGGCAAAAGGCCCCACCGGCAGGGTTAAGATAAGCGAACCGGCATCGCCGCGACCGTCAACTCTGACGGCAAGAATTGTTATGTGCTGAGCTACCTGGTGGGAAGCTATTCCCGAATCTCGCAAGCGTGATGAGTTCCGCTCGAATGCAGATCGCGCGTGAGAATCTGCAGGTTATGCCCTTGCGGGGGCATCGAACTCACGCACTGCAGCTGCGTCACGCGCACTAAGGTCAGGAAGATCGGGATCGCTACCGACATCGTGGGTGATGCGCCAAGATCTGGCACATTTTATACCTGTCGCGAGCTTGGGCACGACCGCAACCCCTTCTACCTCAGGAAGCGTGAACGCCTCGGCCGGAACCTTCCCAAACTTCACCGCCGCGCCGCTGGTGATGGCAATTTCGGACCAATCCACGCCCTTCCCGGCTGCAGCCAATACCTTGTTGTTAATATAGATTTCGGGGGCCGCTTCGAGGCTAGACCCGATCCGCTTCTCGCGCCGCTCAATTTCAAGGGCACCGGTGACCACACGCCGGACCGTCCAAATCTTCTCCCATTTGGTGCCAAGCGCATCGTCACGCCAATTGGCAGGGATTTTCGGGAAGGTCTGCAGATGGACCGACCCATTTTTGACGTCGCCATGGCGCCCCAGCCACGCCTCTTCCGAGGTGAAGCACAGAATCGGCGCAAGCCACACCGTCAGGCAGTCGAAGAGCGTGTTGAGGACGGCGAGGGCTGCCCGGCGCTTCGTGCTCGAATAAGGCTCGCAATAAAGCGTGTCCTTGCGGATATCAAAGTAGATCGCGGATAGGTCGTTTGAGCAGAACTCGGCGATAGTGCGATACGCGCGCTTGAAGTCGAACTCCTCATAGTCGCGCCGCACCTGCGCATCGATCTCGGCTACGCGATGCAGAACCCAGCGCTCAAGTTCGGGCATGTCCGCATGGGCGATTTCGAATCCTGACTCATAGTGGGCCAAATTTCCAAGAAGGTAGCGCAGCGTGTTGCGCAGCTTCCGGTAGCCATCCACGGTCGACTGAATGATGTGGGGCCCGATGCGCAGATCCTCTGTATAGTCCGAGGAAAGGGCCCAAAGCCGCAGTATATCCGCTCCGGACTGCTTGATCACGTCCTGGGGCGCGACGGTGTTGCCCATGGATTTCGCCATCTTGCGGCCAAGCTCGTCGAGAACGAAGCCATGCGTGAGGACGCCATCGAAGGGGGCGCGGCCGCGAGTCCCGCAGCTTTCGAGGAGCGAGGACTGAAACCAGCCGCGATGCTGGTCGGAGCCTTCGAGATAGAGGTCCGCCGGCCATTTCAGGTCTTTGCGCTGTTCGAGCACGAAAGCGTGCGTGGAGCCTGAATCGAACCAAACATCCAGAATGTCGCGCACCTGCTCCCAATCAGCCGGATTTTCGACAATCCCATCCAGAAAGCGAGCAGCGGCGCCATCCGCGAACCAGGCATCTGCACCTTCCGCTTTAAACGCGTCGAAAACCCGCTTCTGCAGCTCCTTCGAGCCGGCAAACTTCGCGTTCGGGATGACGTCGCCCGTTTCTTTATGCAGGAAGACCGTGATCGGCACGCCCCAGGCGCGTTGGCGCGACATCACCCAATCGGGGCGCTGCTCGATCATGCCGCGCAGACGGTTGCGGCCCTGCGGTGGAACGAAGCGGGTCTCATCGATGGACTTGAGCGCAAGCTCGCGCAGGCTCGCCTTTTGCTTCGATCCTTTCGCCACCACACGCTTGTCCATGGCGATGAACCACTGCGGCGTATTACGCCATATGACCGGCGCCTTGGACCGCCACGAATGGGCGTAATCGTGCTTGTGCCGTGGATTCATGGCTGCCAGCGCGCCCGCGTCTTTCAATGCCGCGATGACGGCTGCGTTGGCATACCGCATGTCGTCGAGCTTGCCGAAATGCCCCTTGTCGTCCATGACGCGCTTCGGTGTCTGCGTCCCATCTTTCGAACCAAACAGCGCTACTTTGTCATAGTAATATCCATCTGGCCCAACCGTTTCCGGCACTGCTGCGTCGATGCCAAGCGATTGCAATTGCCGGGTGTTGGCGGTCCAAATCTCGAAGTCATCTGCGCCATGGCCGGGAGCGGTGTGCACGAAGCCCGTACCGGTATCTTCCGTGACATGCTCGCCTTCAAGCAGCGGTACTTTGAAATCGTAGCCGCCTTTATGGAGCGGATGCGCAGCGCTTAAGCCGGCCGGGTCCACATCCTCAAGCAGCTTCCACTTTTCCACGCGTGCTGCCTGGAAGAACGGCTCCGCAAGCTTCTTAGCCAGGATAAATCGCTCGTCGGCCTTCGCCCAATTGTCTTCCGGCGCCTCCGTCACCTCGTAAAGGCCGTACTCGATCTTGTGGGAGAAGGCGATGGCGCGATTGCCGGGGATCGTCCACGGCGTGGTCGTCCAAATTACGACTGATGAGCCTTCGAAAAGCTTTCTCTTTCTCTCCTCTTCAGCAAAAAATGCGGATAGTTCTGGATCATCAGCGCTTGGCTCAACGTCAGGGTCAAATGTAGTCCATGTCCCTTGTTCTGGTTGATATGTGGCGCGAAACTTCACCCAAATCGCCGGGCTTGTGTGCTCGTGATACTCCACCTCGGCTTCCGCAAGCGCCGTGCCCTCTACCACCGACCACATCACGGGCTTTGAGCCGCGATAGAGCAAGCCATTCATCGTGAACTTCATCAGCTCATTGGCGATGATGGCTTCGGCCTCATAGGCCATCGTGGAATAATAATGCTCCCAGTCGCCCTCGACGCCCAGGCGCCGGAACTCCTCCATCTGCACGCCGATCCACTTCTGTGCGAATTCGCGGCACTCGCGCCGGAACTCATTGACCGGCACCTCGTCCTTGCTTTTGCCCTTGGCGCGATACTGTGTCTCGACCATCCACTCGATGGGGAGGCCATGGCAATCCCAGCCCGGAACGTAGTTGGAGTCCTTGCCCATCATCTGCTGGGAGCGTGAGACCGCATCTTTAAGGATTTTGTTCAGACCGGTGCCGATATGGATGTTGCCGTTCGCGTAAGGCGGCCCATCATGCAGGACGAACTTCTCGCGCCCCTTGGCAGCTTTGCGCAAAAGCTTGTAAAGGTTCATTTTGGCCCACCGCTCAAGCAGTTTCGGCTCAAGTTGAGGCAAGCCTGCCTTCATACCGAAATTAGTCTTGGGCAAAAAAAGCGTCTTGGACCAGTCGCGTTGCTCAACGGCTTCGGCTGGCATTGAGATAGTAGCGGAAGGCTTCCCTTTTCCATTCTTTGCCGCGCCGGCCTTACGAGAGAGGGCCTTGCCGGAACGGTGATCTGACATTTCCGGGCCGTGATCGCGATCGCCGCCGGCATGACCATTTGCTGAGCGGTTTCGTTGATTTGGTTTGTCCATGAATAAAGTCCGTCGGCCGGCAAGGGCACATCTGTTGCAATTTGCGGCTAGAAATAGGGCGAAGAGGGTTGCCCAGTAAATAGTTATCGCACCGCGCCGCGGCAAATCGCGCTTGCCATCCGCCGCAATGCAGGCCCAGCTGACGCTAAGCCGGCGGCGCATCCCACGCAACAGGCATTCACTGCGGCCCAAATCAGACGCGCTCGGAATCGTGATCGAAGTGCCAACTGCAATCCTTGCTGCATTTTGGTAAGAATTTATAGGGTAACGTAACAGGCCAATCGAAGTGGGCTTTTCCGATGGTTTATCCTGTACTTGCGTTGGTTTTTCTAATCTTCCTGCCGCAAAATGCGGGGGCTCAATACCGGCGTGCGCCAGCGGCTGCACCGGCAGCCCACACCTTTCGCGATTGTCCGCAATGCCCTGAAATGGTGACCGTGCCGGCAGGCGAGTTCCTGATGGGTTCCGCTGAAGGGGAAAGGAACCGTCAAAAGGATGAAGGGCCTCAGCACAAGGTTACGATTGGACACCCCTTTGCCGTAGGCAAGTTTGAGGTCACCTTTGCAGAATGGGACGCCTGCGTAGCCGAACACGGCTGCACCCAAAAACCCGGTGACGAAGGCTGGGGACGCGGCAGACGGCCCGTTATCAACGTTTCTTGGAGCGATGCGAACGAGTACACGGCCTGGCTTTCCAAAAAAACCGGTAAGCCTTACAGGCTTTTGTCAGAGGCTGAGTGGGAATATGCGGCTAGGGGTGTGACTAAGGCGGATCCGAGTACCCCCTTCTCAACCGGCGTAACCATTAATTATAAGCAAGCCAATTACGACGCCAACTTCACCTATGCATCGGGACCGCAGGGCCTATACCGGCAAAAGACGGTCGATGTCGGGACCTTCAGGCCGAACGCTTTTGGGCTTTACGATATGCATGGGAATGTGTGGGAGTGGGTACAGGATTGCTACAAGCCCTCCTACGAAGGCGCGCCAGCCGATGGCTCGCCCGTGAGCTTTCCCGAATGCAATCTGCACATTTTGCGCGGTGGCGCCTGGAACTATTACCCCAAGATGCTGCGTTCTGCTTATCGCTACGCCACTGCGCCCGAGGTTCGGCTCAACAATGCCGGATTCAGGGTAGCGAGGGCAATGTGAGATCGAACTGTAGACCGAATATGTGAGCTGGTTTGTTTCCGAGGTCCATCAAATGAAGTCTTCACGCGTTTTGCGTTCTCTTCCCGCTGGTCTGGCGATAGCGGGCTCTCTGGCTTTTTTCTTTACGCCCGGAGCCAGCGCACGCTCCCTGTTTTACCGCGACGACCCCTACGGCCGGTTCGATCTTGCGGGTTCGCCTGCCCTGGCCGTGGTGGCTCTCAAGGAGCAGCATATTACGATCTACGACGCAAACGGTAAGGTCCTGCAGGCGCCGGTATCGAGCGGGCAGACCGGCCTTGAGACCCCGGCTGGGATTTATAGCATCGTGCAGAAGGAAGAAGAGCACTATTCCAATCGCTATGACGATGCTTCGATGCCCTATATGGAGCGGATTACCTGGACGGGCATCGCGCTTCACGCGGGTGTTTTGCCTGGATACCCCGCTTCCCATGGCTGCGTGCGAATGCCGGAGGATTTTGCGGAACAGCTTTACCAGGTCACCCAGCTCGGCATGCGCGTGATTGTGGTGCGCGAGGATATGAGTCCTGCCGAGATTGCTCAGCCGGCACTTTTTAATTCAAGCCATGAAATGCGTCTGAGACAACTGCGCTCGATCGCGGATGACAAGTCGGCGGAGGCAGAAACCGCGGCAAGGCGGGAGAAAGAGCTGAAAGTTGCGACAGCAAAAGCCTCCACCGCGGTCGCTCCAGCGGAGCGGGCACAGCGAGAGGCGGAAGAAAACTTAGCGAGGGCGGAAACAGAGCTTGCCAGCCTAGAAAAAAGTGCCGCGCCGGTGGCCCCTGTTACACAAAATACCGACATAGACGCGACCAAGGCAAAAGCGCAGGCAAAAGTCGACGCAGCAAAAGCCCAACTAGAGACTGCAAATCTTCAACTTCAAGTCAAAATGGAGGCCGCAAAGAAGGCGCAGGAAGACCTGAAGACGGCTTCTACGACGTTGAACATCGCGCTGGATGCGGCTGAAGCGGCGCGGCAAAATCTGTCGCCGGTCTCGGTTTTTATAAGCCGCAAAATGCAGCGGCTTTATATTCGCAAGGGCAATCAGCCCGTTTTCGAAGGCCCAGTAACGATCCGCGATGCCGATCAACCGCTTGGCACATTCGTCTTTACCGCCTTGGATTACACAGGAACGCCCGGCAAAATGCGCTGGAACGTGGTCTCCATGTACAAGGATGCGACTCATCCGGAGCCTTATGAGAAGGAAAAGGTTAGCAAGGCTAAGGCAAGCGGGGGCCCAGCTCCCTCGGATTTGAATGGTGCCGAAGCCGCACTCAACCGGCTCGTTGTGACAGACGAAGCCGCCGCCCGCGTCTCTGAGGCCGTGTTGCCTGGCTCGTCGCTTATCGTATCGGACGAAGCCCTGAGCGGTGAAACGGGCAAGGATACCGATTTCATAGTCGTCATGAGTGGGGAGCCGCAGGGCGGCCTTACGATCCGGCGACACGAGCGGCCGAGCCGGCAGTGGCAGGACGATAGCTTTGCCTTCTGGGGCTCTTCCGGGGGGCGGCGCCCGTCTAGAGGCTTTTCCCCCTTCTTCTTTTCGGACTGAAAAGGGGAAGAAACGCCGGCAAATGCCCGGCCTCGTGGCACTTCCTAGAAGCGGTCCCTTAGTTGTCACGGCCGAATTTGATGCGGCCATCCAGAAAAGACAAAACTATCAATGGTGGTGGATGGCCGGGTCAAGCCCGGCCATGACACAGATGTACGCTTCACCTAATGGACCCAGGCTTTCAAGAAGTGGGAGGAACGACAGCGACATTATCGATTAGCCTTATGCGGCCGAGATAGACGGCCGCCAGGACTCGGGCTGTATCTTCGACACGATCCTCAACCGGTATTAGCGTTTCGCTATCGCGAACCTCGAGGTAATCAAGCCTGAACCCAGCGTTTTCCAGGCGCGCCGCGCCCTGCTGCATGGTTTCCTCAACTTCCCGGCCATCGGCAAGATCCGCGCTCATGTCGGATAGAACGGCATAGAGCTGCGGCGCGACAGCCCGCTCGGCTTCCTCCAAATAGACGTTGCGTGACGACATCGCGAGCCCATCCGCTTCGCGAACGGTAGGCGCGGCGATGATGCTCAAAGGGAAATCGAGGTCTTTGACAAGACGCTTTACAACCAAGAGCTGTTGATAATCCTTTTCTCCAAAAATCGCGATGTCGGGCAGGCACTGCAGGAAAAGCTTCGTGACGACAGTCGTCACGCCTGCGAAAAAATGCGGCCGTGACAAGCCTTCCAAGGTTTGAGTCAGCCCCGCGACCTCCACCCGGGTCGAGAAGTCCGGGGGATAAATTTCATCGGCGTGCGGTGCGTACATCGCGTCGGCTTGCACGCTTTGGAGTTTATGCCAATCACGTTCCTCACTGCGGGGGTAGCTGTCATAGTCCTCGTTCGGTGAGAACTGCGCTGGATTTACGAACACGGACACGATAACGCGGCCCGCGTGCTGCTTGGCAAGTCGCACCATGGATAGGTGCCCTTCGTGCAGCCCTCCCATTGTCGGGACGAGCGCAATCTTATGGCCGCGCCTGCGCCATTGCTGAACGGTCTTGCGCAGCTGATTAGTATAACGAATGACGGGCAATCGATTGAACATCACACAAAGCCGGGTTTCCTTGGTTCGCGCACACTACCAGGACGCGGTAGAAAGAAAACTGAGCAATGCGGACGATCGTCCGATAAAGCGCGGCGGACGGAGCGCGTTAGCTGGCAGGCTCGCCATTGCCGGATCTGCTAATCACGGATACCGAGGTCCGGCCGCCGGTTCGGGGTTTGAATTCTACTAATCCGTCGCGTATCGCGAAGATCGTGTGATCCTTGCCCATTCCAACACCGGAGCCCGGATGCCATTGGGTTCCGCGCTGACGAATGATGATGTTGCCGGGGATGACTTGTTCGCCGCCGAACTTCTTCACTCCGAGGCGGCGCCCGGCGGAGTTGCGGCCGTTACGGGATGAGCCGCCTGCCTTTTTGTGTGCCATGATATTCTGCCTTCAATTCCGCAATCTGCCGTCACTCTGCTTTCTTACCGCGAGGCTTCTTCGGTGCTGGATCTGGGTCATCCGAGTCTAAGACTTGCGGTGCTTTCTTCGGTTTCTTTCCCGCGGATTCAGTAGCCGCATCGGGCTCTGCCGCCTTCACGCGCTTGGTTTCGGCGCCCTCTTGCTCCGGCAATGCTGCGCCCCCCGCCTCGCTTTCAGAAGCTGCGGCTGCATTCTCCTTCGTCTTTGACTTGGCGGCGACGCCCCCGGTCAGGATTTCGACGATGCGCACTGTCGTCAATTCCTGGCGGTGTCCCTTCTTCCGGCGGTAATTTTGCCGCCTCTTCTTTTTAAAGATTATGATCTTCGGACCACGGCCGTGCTTTACGACCTCAGCCGAAACCACGGTATCCGAAACGAGCGGCAAGCCCAAGCGGGGTTCACCCTCCCCTCCTACCATAAGCACATCGGAGAACTGCACCGCTTCCCCGGCAGCTCCCTCGATTTTTTCAATCTGAAGCACATCTTCAGGAGCAACTTTGTATTGCTTGCCCCCTGTTCGTATGACGGCGTACATGACGTCCTCTATTGTCTTTTTAAACGCACCCTTCGGCGCCGCCAGGGGCGGACTTTGCTCTCTCAAATCAGGAGAAAAAGCCTAGGATCGCGCGAATAACACGTAACAGGCCGATGCTCGTTTATCAGATAAAGCGCCCCGGATGTCAACTTGCAAGGGTTCTATTTCTGCCTTCGATCGGCCTAGCTGGCAAAACTCGCCAAAAAGCCGTCATCGCAGATGCTTTGCGTGCTTCGCTTTGGTCATTCGAACAATTAGCCAGGCAACCTATATCTAGTGTGCCATCAGCCGGACCGCCGAAGGGGCCTCTAAGCGGACGGGACGAACGCGGAGAGTAAGTGACCGAAGATTTTAAAGCCTGCTCTTGGGGGCCGGCCCCTAATTCCGGAAGCCCAGGTACCTCGCCTCTCGACGTCCGCCGCAGAGCCATCGCCGAAGCTTACAGGGTGCCGGAGCCGGTGTGCGTCCCGCCTTTGATCGAAGAAGCGCGCGTGGACCCGGATATGGCTGCCAAAATTGCAAGCCTTGCCGGCAATCTTGTGAGCAAAGTACGCGGCGAGCGCGCCCACACCTTCGGCGTCGAGGCTCTGATGCAGGAGTTCTCGCTTTCAAGCCGCGAGGGCATCGCGCTTATGTGCCTGGCCGAGTCCCTTCTCCGCATACCGGACAGGCCCACTCGTGACCTCCTGATCCGCGACAAGCTCGCACGCGGCGACTGGTCTTCGCATCTCGGTAAAAGCCCTTCCTGGGTCGTAAATGCCTCCGCATGGAGCTTGCTCATGACGGGTAAGCTCGTGGCCACCCATAGCGAGCCGGGCATGACCGCGGCGCTGACGCGTGCCGTGGCACGGGGCGGGGAACCCGTCATCCGGGCTGCGATGGATCTGGCGATGCGTCTTCTTGGCCGGCAGTTCGTGACCGGGCGGACGATCGAGGAGGCGCTTAACCATGCGCGTCCCTATGAAGAACGCGGTTTCCTATATTCCTTCGACATGCTTGGCGAAGCCGCGGTCACGGCCGCGGATGCGACCCGCTACATGGCTGCCTATGAGCACGCAATCCGGAAAATTGGCGGCGGAAAACGCGCTGGAAGCGTTTACGAAAGAGCGGGCATTTCCGTAAAGCTGTCTGCGCTTCATCCGCGCTACAGTTTTGCGCAGATGGACCGCGTATGGGATGAGCTCTATCCCAGGCTTCGGCATTTGGCGCTCCTCGCTTGCGAGCAGGGCATTGGCTTCAACATCGACGCCGAGGAAGCCGACCGGCTGGAGCCATCGCTCGATTTGCTTGAAGCGTTGAGCCGCGAAGAAAGCCTTAAGGGCTGGCAGGGGCTCGGCTTTGTGGTGCAGGCGTATCAGAAGCGCGCGCCGTCCGTGATCGATTACCTTCAGTCCTTAGCCGAAGCCACTGGGCGCCGCTTGATGGTTCGCCTCGTGAAAGGCGCTTATTGGGACAGCGAAATAAAGCGCGCCCAGGTTGAAGGTCTCAGCGGCTATCCGGTTTACACGCGCAAAGCCTACACGGATGTTTGCTATCTTGCCTGCGCAAAGAGGCTATTGGCCCGGCGCGATCTTCTCTTTCCGCAATTCGCGACCCACAACGCCCATACGCTCGCTGCCATATATCACCTTGCCGGTTCCCACTTTTCGCGCGGCGACTATGAATTTCAATGCCTGCACGGCATGGGCGAAACGCCTTACGGCCATGTCGTTGGCGCCGCCAATCTTGATCGCCCTTGCCGTATTTATGCGCCGGTCGGCACGCACGAGACGCTCTTGCCCTACCTTGTCCGAAGGTTACTCGAGAACGGCGCAAATTCCTCTTTTGTCCGCCAGCTCGCCGACGAACAAATCCCGATTTCCGGCCTGATCGCCGATCCCGTTGCTAAGGCATCAGCCTCCAACGGAGCACCTCATCCCATGATCGTTTTGCCGGAGAACCTGTTCGGGGCGGAGCGGAAGAACTCTGACGGCCTTGATCTCTCCGACGCTTGCACCCGGGATGACATTTTGCATTCCATCGAGGAGACGCGCTCCATAAAGTTCAGGACTGGTCCAATCCTCGCATCAAGGCCGAACGGCTCTGACGTTCAAAGTCCGGTTCTCAATCCGGCAGACCGCACCGATATCGTGGGATATGCCGCCAATTCGACTCCGGCCTGCGTTGACGCTGCGCTTGCGGCAGCTGAGGGAGTTGCTCCGGAGTGGGCCGCAATAGCCGCTCCGGAAAGGGCTAAGCTGCTGGACCGCGCGGCGGATTTGATCGAGGAAGCCGAGGAGCGGCTTTGCTCCTTTATTGTCCGGGAGGCAGGCAGAACGATCCCGGATGCCCTCGCTGAAGTGCGCGAGGCAGTCGATTTCTGCCGCTATTATGCTGCCGAAGCGCGAAAGCTAGGCCCGGCCTGCAGTCCGCTCGGCCCCATTGTCTGCATCAGTCCGTGGAACTTTCCGCTTGCGATTTTTACAGGTCAGATTGCAGCTTCGCTGGCGGCAGGAAACCCAGTGCTTGCGAAGCCGGCCGAACAGACGCCGTTGATTGCCGCGGAGGTGGTGGGGCTCCTGCATGAAGCCGGTATCCCGCGCGCCGCTCTTCAACTTCTTCCGGGTCCTGGTGCCGAAATTGGTCAGGCCTTGGTGGCGGAAAGAAGAACCAAGGCAGTCGTGTTCACCGGCTCGACAGAGACGGCGCGCTTGATCCAGCGCACCCTCGCGGCGCGGGGCAACATCCCTTTCATTGCCGAGACCGGCGGACAGAACGCGGTGATTGTCGATTCTTCCGCGCTGCCCGAACAGGCCGTTGGCGATATTCTAACCTCCGCCTTCAATTCCGCCGGTCAGCGCTGCTCATCGCTGCGTATCCTTTGCCTTCAGGAAGACATCGCCGCCCCCGTCCTAGAAATGCTGAAAGGGGCAATGTCCGAATTGAGGATCGGCGATCCGGCCAGGTACGAAACAGACATCGGCCCAGTCATCGACGAAGAGGCGAAAAGAGCTCTGACCGCGTATGTCGAGGCGCGCCGGGACAGCATCCTCTTTGAGACGCCGCGACCGGCGTCCTCCAAAACTGGCACCTTCGTTCCCCCGGTGCTTTTGGAAATCAAGTCCATCAAGGAGCTGACGCGCGAGGTCTTCGGTCCGGTTTTGCATGTGATCCGCTTCGCCCGAAACCGGCTTCCGAAGCTGCTGGATGACATTAACGGTACCCGATACGGACTTACGCTCGGCATTCACTCCCGGATCGATGAAACAATCGAGATGATCGCGGATCGCGCACACGCCGGAAATGTGTACGTAAACCGCAATATGATTGGGGCGGTTGTCGGCGTTCAGCCTTTCGGAGGCGAAGGGCTTTCAGGCACAGGTCCGAAGGCTGGCGGGCCTTTGTACCTTTACCGGCTGCTCGAACATGCGCCCCCTCCCCGGTTTGAGGGAACACGGCAGCAGTCCAGGCTGGATCGCTTCGAGGTTTTGGCTCACTGGGTTGCGGGGCGCGCGGGCAGCCTTCTTGACCAGGATCAGCTGAAAGAGCTCGCGGCGCTCTTCGAACTTTATCGTAAAACTTCGCCCTTACTGATCGAGATGGACCTTCCCAGCCCCGTTGGCGAAAGCAATCGCCTCCTGTTCCGGCCTCGCGGCGCGGTGCTGGGCATGCCGGAATCTTCCTTCGATGCACTGCACCAGCTGGGAGCCGCGCTCGCTACGGGAAATCGCCTTATTCTCGCGAACGCGGAGCAGCGCGGCTCGATAGGGGGGTTTTTGCCGAGAGAACTTGCAGGCGTAATTGCCTTTACTGCGGATTGGCAGTCTGCACAGTTCGATGCCGTTCTAGTTTCGGGAGCAGAAGCCGCCACCGATATCGCGAAGGCGGTCGCGGAGAAAGACGGGCCTATCATTCCCGTCATTTGCGGCCAGCCCGAATTCCCACTCTTCCGCCTCGTCAAGGAAAAGACGATCACGATCAACACTGCCGCGGCGGGCGGAAATGCTAGCTTAATGACCATCGGGGGCTAACTCGGTAACGGTGAGGACAATAGGCACGAGCCTTTCGCGATGAGTTGGACAGTCATGGAAATAGACCGGCATTCGCCGGAGATCACGGCGCTTTTGGAAACGCAGGGGGTCCGTTATCGCAAGCTGGGAGTGGTCCATGCGGAAAGGGCCGTTGTGACGACTCCTGTGGTGACCACTCTCACCGATGGTACCATTGAAACGAAAAACCAGGCGCAGCCAGGAGATTACATCGTAACCGCCCCCGCAGGAGAGCGCTATGTGGTCAAACCAGACACATTCCTAGCTCGCTACGCGCCAAAGCCAGGAGAACCCGGTATCTACACGGCGCTCGGCCAGATAATAGCCGCCGAAAATCCCTATCGCCGGCCCATCGCCATTATGGCATCGTGGGGCGAGCGGCAGCGCGGGGCCGGCGATTGCATGATCGCAGATGTTTTCGATCCCTCAGAAGGACGCCGTGGCGAGCCTTATTTGATTGGCCGTGCGGAATTCGAGAAGACGTATGCGAAGGCAGAGGAATAGTTCGATCTGCAAGTCTTAAAGATTTCCTAAGCGGCGGCGACTGCATCTTGGGAACAAGTCAGATTGTGCTGGGTTGCGTGCCAAAACCAAAAGAGGATATGGCATGGCAAGAACTCGCGAAGGCCTTCGATGGAACGAGACAGGCGCACAACTGCCGGATGGCGGTGTGCTTTTGGAAGCGCAAATGGCAGCGGCCGAAAACGCAACGCGTATGGCAGGTGCCGCCTATCATTATGCGATGTCGATGAATCGCGCTTGGCTCAACCTCTGGAATAACAGGCTCGTTCAATATACGGAGCTGCCAAAGCGTTTGGCCTGCGCGCAAATTGATTTCATGGAGAAGGCGTTCGATCAGTATCGGGATAGCATCCACCAGTTGGAAGGGATGGCAACGCAAGCCACGAACGAGACTGGGGGCGCTCTGGCAAAAACCGTGCAGGCCACATCCGAAATTGTTCCCCCGCTCCGGCCTCAGCCGAAAGACGCTGGAAAGGCGCAGCGGACAACGACGCCGCGGGCCTAGTGGAGGGAATTTGACATTTGAGTCCCGGCCGCCGCGAACTGGCGCTCAAATGTCAAATTCAAAAGCTCCACTAGAATGCGGCAGGGCTAGGCCCACCACTCCCGCCGCGAGACTGTACAACTGCCCAAGCTTGTCCTAGACAAGTGCCCTCTTTGCTGGGCTGAGGGCAAATGTCATCTTTCCAAATTCGCAGTGGCGGCGCCCTTTTGCGTCCGGTTCCTACTACTGCCATTCCAAAATCGATAGCAGGTGCCGTGGTTTTCGCGGTTTTGGCCATTGTCTTGCTGGCATGGCCCGTCTGGAACATGGGTTCCAACCTGGAAATCAATCGGAACGAGTCTTGGAACGCCTGGTTCATCGACGCGGTGCTGAACGGGACACCGCTTTATCCAGGGCGCGACGAGCTTATCGTCAATAATTACCCTCCCCTCTCCTTCTACATTACAGCCCTTGTTGCGAAATTCACGGGAGATACGATCTTTGCCGGGCGGTTGCTTTCGCTCATTTCGGCTTTTGCGGTCTCGGCTGCCGCGGGTCTTTCGGCGCGGGCGCTAGGCGCCTCAAGAGGAACTGCAGCTCTCGGCGCCTGCTGGCTTCTGGCGACGCTTGCGCAGTTTTTTCATCGCTTCGTTGGCGTTAACGATCCCAGCCTTCTCGGCTTGGCGGTCATGGGATTGGCACTAGCCTATTTTCTGAACTGCCTTAGGTCCGGCAGAGCAGTCGAGCTTGCAATTGCTTGCATGGTGTTCGCCGGATTCGTTAAGCACAATATGCCTGCGATTCCGCTTGCTGCGCTTATTTGGCTGGTGATGACGAATAGGCGCGCCGGCGTCCGGGCAATCCTTTTCGGGGCAGCATTCTGCGCCGCAGGGTTGTGCCTCTGTGCAGCGATTTTTGGGCCGAATTTCGGTGAGCAAATGCTAATGCCAAGGGAGATTACATTTCGGCACATTCTGACGACAATCAACAAATTGCAGTGGGTCGCGCCGGCTTTGTTGATTTGGGCTATTTGGGCGTGGCCCAATCGCCGCGACCCAGCGGTCCGTTTCACCGCGCTACTGTTAGGCCTGTCCCTTGCGAGCGGAGTTTTTCAGGCTGCGGGGGCAGGAGTAAGTTTCAACGCATATCTTGAGGTGACCTTCGCGAGCGCAATTGCCCTTGCGCTTGCTTTTGAGGGTATTTCGAAGACCGGGTTCGCTTGCAGGTTTGGAACCGATCTCACTCAAATGGCCATCATTGCCATATTGGTGGTGAGGGAGCTGATGTCCCAGCAGCTTGAACCTTATCTTCTCTTTGTGAGTCCGGCCTTCCGTGCGGAGATCCGTCAGGTTGAAGCGGTTACCGCCAATGAAATCGCCCGAATCCGTTCCATTCCAGGCCCGGTTTCCTGTTCGGAATTACTCGTTTGCTACCGCGCCGGCAAAGCCTTCGTTTACGATCCGTTTTGGGCTAATGGACGCGCTGCGCTTAACCCCGATTTCAACCCGCTGCAAATAGCGCTCAGCCGCGGAATCCGCTTCGAAGCTATCGAAATGGGAGGCATTCCTGGGAAAAAGCGGCTGTTCTAGCCGTCGTTTCACTGTGGAATGCGAGGTAGCCGCGGGGCATCCTTTGGCGGCTCAAGGCGCGAAACATTCAGCGTCATGGCAAGCAGCCCATAATAGCCCTGGATGCCTATGATATCGATCACGCCTTGTTCGCCCACCTGCTTAACGGCGCGCTCGTACGTCGCGTCGCTGATGCGCTTGGTGTGATTGAGCTCGGTCACAAAGTCGTAGACGGTCTCTTCGTCCGGGGACATGGCCTGCGGCCGCCTCCCCTCGAAGACCGCATCAGCGATTTCGCGCTTCAGTCCGGCTTTCAGTGCCAGCGGATAGTGAACAAACCACTCGTAATCCTGCGTCCATTCGCGCGCCGTGATGAGGATCGTAAATTCGGACAGCTTCTGGCCGATCGAACTGTGGTAGCGTAAATACTCTCCCATAAGTTGGGCGCGCGTCATGAGCTCGGGGCTGCGCATCAGCGGCACGAACGGCCCGAAAACCGGCGCTTTTCGCGTATCGAGAAACTCTTGCGCGGCCTTCTTTTGCGCCTCGGTATATTTCTCCTCGGAAATGGGGGGCAAACGGTCCTGGGACATGGCACTCCCTGTGATCGAGCAAACAATTGCAATGGCGCAAAACGCCCCTTTGGCGAACATTAGACACTCCCTGTGAGAACGCTCCTGCCGCCGCGGTTCGCGTTGACCGCGAATTCGACTCTTGTCCCAGCTGCCCACCCAAGAAGTGTTGGAACCGCCAAGGGCCCGGCCTTATATCCGGTCAAACGTCGAGCTGGCAATGGTCAGGTATCAAACAGGGGACGTAATGGCGCAAGATCGCACAAGAAAGCTGCGTAGCCGGGCCTGGTGGGATAACCCTCATAATCCTGGCATGACGGCGCTCTATTTGGAACGCTACTTGAATTACGGCCTCACCCGCGAGGAGTTGCAAGGCGGAAGGCCGATTATCGGCATCGCGCAAACCGGCAGCGACCTCGTCCCCTGCAACCGCCATCATCTTCAGCTTGCGAGCCGGGTGCGCGACGGCATTCGGGACGCGGGTGGCGTCCCGCTCGAGTTTCCGGTGCATCCGCTGCAGGAAACGGGCTTCCGGCCGACGGCGGCGCTTGAGCGGAACCTGGCTTATTTAGGCGTCGTCGAGATCCTATATGGCTACCCGCTCGACGGCGTTGTCCTTCTTACGGGCTGCGACAAGACCATGCCTGCTCTTCTTATGGCGGCAGCGACCGTCGATCTGCCGGCCATTGTCCTTTCTGGCGGCCCGATGCTCGACGGGCATTTCGAGGGCAAGCTTGCGGGCTCCGGCACGGCAGTTTGGGAAGCGCGCCGCCGGTATGCCGCTGGCGAAATCGACTACACCACATTCATGGACATCGTTGCGGCCTCGGCGCCAAGCGCGGGGCATTGCAACACAATGGGTACGGCAAGCTCGATGAACGCGATGGCGGAGGCGCTTGGCATGTCGCTTCCGGGCTGCGCGGCGATCCCCGCCCCCTATCGCGAACGGGGGCAAATGGCCTATGCGACCGGGCATCGAGCTGTTGGCCTTGTGAACGAGGATTTGCGGCCCTCGAAAATCCTTAGCCGCGAGGCTTTCGAGAATGCCATCGTCTGCGCGTCTGCCATCGGCGCATCGACAAATTGCCCGCCCCACGTCAACGCAATTTCCCGCCATATCGGCGTCAGCCTCGACGATGACGACTGGGACCGCATTGGTTATGATATTCCGCTGCTCGTGAACATGATGCCTGCCGGTGCCTATCTCGGGGAGGAATACTACCGCGCGGGCGGCCTCCCGGCGGTAATGGCCGAACTGAAAGCGCATGGAAAGTTGCGCGAGAATGCCCTGACGGTCACGGGGCGCGCGGTTAGCGAGAATGTCGCAGGCGCAAAGATCCAGAACGGCGACGTGATCCGCCCCTATTCTCGACCGCTCAAAGAGAAAGCCGGATTCATCAATCTCAAGGGCAATCTATTCGATAGCGCGATCATGAAGACTTCGGTGATCTCGGATGATTTTCGAAAGCGCTACCTGGAGCGGCCAGGCGACGAAGGCGCCTTCGAAGGCCGCGCTATCGTCTTCGACGGCCCTGAGGATTATCACGCCCGCATCAACGACCCCACGCTCCGCATCGACGCGGATTGTATTCTCGTAATCCGCTATTGCGGCCCCATCGGCTATCCCGGCGCGGCCGAGGTGGTGAACATGCTTCCGCCGGATTCGCTCGTCCGGGCGGGCGTGGCGGAGCTTCCATGCATAGGCGATGGCCGGCAAAGCGGCACGTCGGGGAGCCCCTCGATCCTGAACGCGTCTCCGGAAGCGGCTATAGGCGGGGGGCTTGCGCTGCTGCGCACCGGCGACCGCATCCGCGTCGACCTCAATAGGCGTGCCACCAATATCTTGATTTCGGACGAAGAGTTGGCCGAGCGCCGCCGCGAACTTAAGCTCCCGGAGCTTATAAATCAGACGCCGTGGCAGGAGATCTACCGCGAGCATGTGGGGCAGCTCGCGACCGGGGCGGTGCTCGAGAATGCCGTTGAGTATCAGCGCGTTGCCGAACGCTTCGGCGTGCCGCGGGATAACCATTAGTCAAATGAGGTAGGGCAGCTCTGCTCCCGTCATCCCGTGCGCGCTGCGGCATACAGTGACGCTGCGCAGACCCGGGATCTTGCAATACGCACGTGCGTTAAGGAGATCCCGTGTCTGCAGCGCACCGCTCCGCGCTGCACTGCGCACGGGATGACGTATTAAGGGGGGAGCTTGAATGATTCGGTCTGGATAGCACAATGTGCGCCGCAATTTGGTTGCACAGCAAAGGCTTTCGGAATAAACACAGTCCCGCTTTGCTGAGGCTAAGATTAACAGCGGCAGCTCAACAATTATGTTAAGACAATGGATAGCTTTGCGGCTGGCTCGCTTCTTCACGAGAGAAGACGAGCAAGACGTTGAGCGCAAGTCCTTTTATGACTCACTTTACACGGGGCGGTTTGTTCCGAGTGCCGCTCACGAGGAAGGATCTGATCCAGAGCGGAAAGGTCCTATTGGCGGGCTTCAAGGGAATGTTGCAGTCACACTGGAATAGTAATTTTGCAGACAAAAACCTTTATCATACTTCACCCCGGTCAAGCTTCGATCGGAGGCATCGCCAACGCGACGCTCTTCTTTGCAGCGGCTCTGCGCGAGGCTGGTTATAGCGCTGAAGTCTGGACGTCGGCCAAGGATCTCGCCGCCCGTTGCGCAGAGCTGGCGATCCCATTTTTTCACCACGAACAGCTTAAGAGCGCGGGTGTATCGATTCTCAGTCCCAAGATTGCCGCAAGGGCCTTTGCTGCACGGCGGAACGCGGCGGCGGTAATCCATCAAGGCGCAAGGCTCTGGCTTTTCGGCCGGATCTGGCTGCGGGGTGTCCCTGAAAGTGTCGTGTTCCAGAATGATAAAATTGGTCAGCGCGGTTTATTTAGACGTTGGCTCGTTATCTCCGAAACCCGGCGTGCCGAGCTTGAAGCTTATGCCAGCTCTCGCGGCATGAAACGGGATATACGCGCAATTCGAAATGGGCCGCTGCCAACAGCATCGAAAGCGATTCCACGATCGGGAGCGATCAGAACCATTGGCTGCATGGGCAACTTCGGTAATAAAAAAGCGGTCGACATGCTGGTGCGCGCCTTTGCGTCAGTTTGTAGCCGCGGGCATGACGTTAGACTCGTGCTCGCGGGAGATGGCCCGGAGCGCAGCCTTTGCGAGAGCCTTGCCGAAAATCTCGGTGTCGCGCATCGCATATCGTGGCCGGGTTGGTTGACTGATACTCAAGAGTTTTTTGAGAACATAGACCTCTTCGTGCTTCCGTCGCGGAATGAGCCGTTTGGGATCGTGATTACCGAAGCAATGCAAGCCGCGCTCCCAGTCGTTGCTACATCAACAAGAGGTCCTTTAGACATAGTCATTCCAGGACAGACAGGCTGGCTTGTTCCGCCCGAAGATCCAACCGCGCTCGCTGACGCAATAGAGGATGGTATTAAAAACCCGGACAAGGCCCGGACCTACGGCATCAACGGCTACGAACGCTTTCAAAAGTGTTATTCACTGCACGCCGTGGGCAAGATACTAGCTGATGTGCATGCTTTGCCCGGAACGTAGTTCTCCCGGGCCTGACCCTGTTTGAGATCGCAGGGCGGGGGAGAGTCGGATCGCGAGTGCTTCGGAGCCCCCTGAAAACCACTAGGCACAGGACCTGAAGCGCACGATGGCCCACTTAAAACCCGATAGCGGCGCCGTCTCCGTCGCGGCTATCGGCTGCTCCCAGGAAAAGACCGTCCGCCCGCATGACGGAGTTTGCGCGCCCCAGCACGCGATGTTGAAAGCTGCCATCGGGATTCTTCGGCAGTATGAACCCGCGCGAACTCGAGAATGCGGAGCGTGTCGTCCGACACTCCCCGTTCGGTAATCACGACGTCGGGCTGCCATTGGTGATGAATGCGGGGTACCGCCGTCGCTTCGGCGATATTCATGTGAAATTCCAGGACATTTAGGATCTCTTGCAGCACAACAGTAATGATTGTGCTGCCGCCCGGGCTGCCCGTTGCGAAATAAGGCATTCCGTCCTTGAAGACGATCGTGGGCGCCATGGAAGAAAGTGGACGTTTGCCGGGCGCTATCGCATTTGCCTCATCGCCAATGAGCCCGAACGCGTTGGGCGCTCCCGGCTTGGCGGAGAAATCGTCCATCTCGTTATTGAGAAGGAATCCAGCGCCATCGACTGAGTAGCCGCTGCCGAAGGCCAAATTTAATGTGTAGGTGTTGGAAACTGCATTGCCGGCCTTGTCCATGACCGAGAAGTGCGTCGTCTGTGTGCCTTCCGCGGTTGGAGGATGGCCAGCAGAAACTTCTTCCGACTTTGTCGCCTTGTTGAGATCGATACCTTCGCGGAGCTGCGCCGCATAGGATTTGCTTACAAGGCCGGCAAGCGGGATCTTCACATAATCGGGGTCGCCTAGAAACTTTGCCCTGTCGGCGTATGCACGCCGCATTGCTTCGACGAGCCGGTGTATCGTGTCGGCCGTATTATGGCCAAGCCTGTGAAGCTTATAGCCTTCGAGAATGTTGAGCATTTGAATGACATGCACGCCCCCTGAGGACGGCGGAGGCATAGACGCAATTTCATAGCCATCGTAAGTGCCTCGAACCGGCTGCCGCTCGATTGCGTGGTAGTTTTTCAGGTCTTCGAGAGTGATAAGGCCGCGACCTTGCTTCATTTCATCAGCGATCTCGCTGGCGACGGGACCATCGTAGAAGCCCGCAGCCCCGCGCTCGCTAATAGCGCGCAGGGTCTTGGCCAAATCCGGCTGCCGGAAGATCTCTCCAGCCTTGTACAGCTTACCGTCCGGATGCTCGAAATAGGCAAGGCTTGATTTGTCAGCCAGGAAGCGGTCGTGACTTTTGGCCAAGGCAAATGCCAGTCCATAGGTGACCGGAAAGCCCTCCTCGGCCAGCTTGATCGCAGGCGCCAGAACTCGCTCTGTGGGCAAAGTACCGTAATGTTCAAGCGCATAAAACAGCCCCGCTACAGTACCCGGCACACCGGCCGAAGCCCGGCTGTATCTTGCCTTATCGCGATCGACATTGCCCCTTTCGTCAAGAAACATATCCCGGCTTGCGGCAGCGGGTGCTGTCTCTCTGTAGTCGATCGCCGTGACCTTTTTCTCTTTGGCAAGCGCGATCAGCATGAAGCCGCCGCCGCCGATATTTCCGGCTTGGGGGTGCGTTACAGCGAGTGCAAAGCCAGTGGCCACGCCGGCGTCCACTGCGTTGCCGCCCGCTTTCAGGATCTCTTCACCCACCCGAGCAGCGATTTTTTCCTGTGCGGCAACCATTCCATGTTCGGCGATGACCGGCTGAAACCGGGAGTCGGTTCCGATTAGTGCATCGGCCGCAGGGTCAGCCGGTTTTTGCGCGAAAGACCACGAGGGCGCGGCCACGACTATCGTGACCACCATCAACACATGGAACAGGGTTAGTGGCTTGGACATGATGTGCATAAGAGCCGGGGGTGGGGTACAATCTAGAATGGGCTAGGAGAAGAGCCGCCGGAAAAGGATTACGCGAATTCCTCCGTATTTGTATCATTAATTAGACGTTCTTCGAGACATATCGCACAAGACGCAAAAGGAGAAGTGCCCGTGAAATATCGCAAGCTTGGCGGAAGCAGCCTCCTTGTCTCCGAAATTGCCCTTGGGTCGTGGCTCACTTACTCTGGAGGAGTCGATAAGGCAACTTCGCGCGCCTGCGTGCGGAAGGCTCTCGACCTTGGCATAAACTTTATCGACACGGCGAATATCTACGGGCGGGGCGCTTCCGAAAGTCTTCTCGGCGAGGCGCTGGCAAACGTGCCGCGCGACAGTTACGTCTTGGCGACCAAGCTCTTTTTCCCGATGTCGGGATCGGATCGTGGCTTGTCGCGCGATCAGATTCACAAGCAGATCGATGCTTCATTGCGGCGCCTAAAGACCAATTACGTAGATCTTTATCAATGCCACCGCTTTGATGATGAGACACCTCTCGAAGAAACGATGCAAGCCTTGACCGAAGTCGTCGCGGCCGGCAAGGCTCGCTATGTGGGCTTTTCGGAATGGCCCATCGACGGCATTCGCGCCGCTCTGGCCATGCCGGGCATGGTCCGGTTCGTTTCAAGTCAGCCGCAATATTCGCTTCTTTGGCGCAAGCCCGAAAGGGAACTCATTCCACTGTGTGAGGCCAATGGGATTTCTCAGATCGTTTGGTCGCCGCTCGCGCAAGGAGTGCTGACGGGTAAATACAAACCTGGTCAGGCGCCTGATAAAGGGACCCGCGCCACGAGCAGGCAGATGGGCGGATTCCTTAGCCGGTCCTGGCTTGAACGGCCAACGCTGGAGGCAGTGCAAAAAGTTGGAGCCCTTGCGCAAACCGCAGGGCTTAGCCTTACGCAATTCGCTCTCGCCTGGGTATTGCGCATCGATAACGTAGCCTCGGCCATTATCGGCGCTTCGAGGCCAGAGCAAATCGAAGAGAATGTCAAAGCGTCGGGGCACACTGTTGACCCTGCCCTATTCAGGGAAGCCGAGCGTCTTCTCGATCCCTTCGCTGCGCATTAAGGTGTTGGGCTCAGGGAACACCTGACCTAAACGCCGACTATCGCTTCAAACACTACCAGTGAGGCTCCCGTGACAATATCGAATCCCCGGCAGGAACAAGCGGAAGAACATCTGTCTGCACCGAAGCAAAGCGGCAAGCCCATCTTTCAAACTCATGACCCCGCAACAGGTAAAGCCGGCAAGGTTTACGACGGCCAGAGCATTGATGAGGCTCTCGCCATCGCAAGAGATGTTCACGAGGCATTCCTGAAATGGCGGCGGACGCCCTTTGCCGAAAGGGCTGGTTGTATGAAGGCAGCGGCGGCTGTGCTGCGCAGGCGCAAGGCCGAGTTCGCGGAGCTGATGACGGCAGAAATGGGAAAAACCCGCACCGAAGGTCTTGCAGAAATCGAGAAATGTGCCTTCAACTGCGAATTCTTCGCTGACCATGCCGAGAGCTTTCTCGCCCGTGAATCGGTCGATTTGGGTGGCCCCAAAGCGTTCATTACGTTCAATCCTCTCGGCCCGGTGCTGGCCATTATGCCCTGGAATTTCCCATTCTGGCAGGTGTTCCGTTTTGCGTCCCCGTCGCTGATGGCCGGTAACACGGCTGTTCTAAAGCATGCGAGCAACGTGCCGGGTTGCGCGCTTGCGATCGAGAGCGTGTTCCGGGAGGCTGGCTTCTCAGAAAATATTTTCCGGACCCTGCTCATTCCTAGCGGCGATGTCGAAACCATCATCGGCGACGCTGCAATTGCGGCCGTTACCCTTACGGGAAGTGTTGCAGCCGGTCAGAGCGTAGCGGCAGCGGCAGGCAAGAACTTAAAGAAGACAGTGCTGGAGCTCGGCGGAAGCGACGCTTACCTCATTCTCGACGATGCGGACGTCGAGCGGGCGGCCACCGTTTCCACCGCTGCGCGCATGGTCAATGGCGGGCAGAGCTGCATCGCAGGAAAGCGCTTCATCGTTCACGCATCGCTGAGGGAGGCCTTCGAAAAGGCGTTCACACAAAGGATGCGCGCGATTCAAATGGGAGACCCAAACGACCCCAATACCAAGCTCGGCCCCATGCAAAGCGTGAAGGCTCGAGACGAAATTCACCGGCAGGTACAAGAAAGCATAGAGAAAGGCGCTCGCCGTCTATGCGGCGGTACGGTCCCCGATAAGCCCGGCGCCTGGTATCCCCCAACGGTGCTCAGCGATGTCAGGAAGGGCCAGCCCGCGCACGATGAGGAGGTCTTCGGCCCCGTCGCCGCAATCATAGAGGCGCGGGACGAGCAAGACGCGATCCGTATTGCTAATGACTCGCCCTTTGGTTTGGGCTCTGGCGTGATTACCACCAATCTCGCTCGGGGCGAGCGAATTGCTTCGGATTTCCTCGAAGCCGGCTTGAGCTTCGTGAACGACAATGTTCGTTCAGACCCGCGCATGCCTTTTGGCGGAGTGAAACACTCGGGCTGTGGCCGCGAATGCTCCCACTTTGGCATCCACGAATTCGTGAATATAAAAAGTGTACTTGTCTCGGCTTAGGTCATCTTTCGGCAGGGCACGTATTGATCTGCCTCGGCGCAGCAACGGCCGATAAAATGACTAGTTTGCTTACATCGTAGGCAATCAGCCCCTAGTTGAGGCATTGGTGCCCGCCAAATGCCGATAGTTTGATCACATCTCTCGCAATGTCTTCGTGCCTTTGCGTGGCACGCCCCTTGCATCGTTAACGGTTACAAAAAACCGGCAAAGGGAAAATAGATGTTTCGATACCCTAGACTATTCGCAGGCTTGATGGCCGCCTCCGCCGCAATTGCAGGCGCGGTTGCACCGGTCCACGCACAAGAAACGATCAAGGTTGGAATCTTGCATTCGCTATCGGGAACCATGGCGATCAGCGAGACCACGTTGAAGGACGTGATGCTCATGCTGATTGCGGAGCAAAACAAGAAGGGCGGCTTGCTCGGCAAGAAGCTTGAGCCGGTTGTAGTCGATCCCGCATCGAACTGGCCCCTCTTCGCGGAAAAAGCCCGCGAGCTTATAAGCCAGGACAAAGTTGCCGTAGTCTTTGGCTGTTGGACCAGCGTTTCGCGTAAATCGGTGCTGCCTGTATTCAAGGAACTGGACAGCATTCTTTTCTATCCCGTCCAGTATGAGGGCGAAGAGAGCGAGCGTAACGTCTTCTACACAGGCGCCGCTCCAAATCAGCAAGCCATCCCTGCCGTCGATTATTTGATGTCGAAGGAAGGCGGCAACGTGAAGCGTTGGGTCTTGGCCGGGACCGACTACGTTTATCCCCGTACGACAAATAAGATCCTCGAAGCGTATCTGCTGTCGAAGGGGGTCGCTAAAGACGACATCATGATCAACTATACGCCTTTCGGACATTCCGACTGGCAGACGATCGTGGCCGACATCGTGAAGTTCGGAACAGCGGGCAAGAAGACAGCCGTTGTCTCGACCATCAACGGCGACGCGAACGTCCCCTTCTATAAGGAGCTTGCCAACAAGGGTGTGAAAGCCACCGATATACCAGTTGTTGCGTTCTCGGTCGGCGAGGAAGAGCTTGCTGGTCTTGATACCAGGAACCTCATCGGGCACCTCGCCGCATGGAACTACTTCGAATCCATCAAGACCCCAGCCAACGCTGCCTTCATCAAGCAGTGGCACGAGTTCACCAAAAATCCGAAGCGCGTCACCAACGACCCAATGGAAGCCCATTATATCGGCTTCAACATGTGGGTGAAGGCAGTCGAGAAGGCCGGCACGACGAACGCAGACAAGGTCATCGCGGCGTTACCAGGCACCGAAGCGCCTAACCTGACAGGCGGCATATCGAAGCTGCTTCCCAACCATCACATCACGAAGCCCGTTTTCATTGGCGAGATCCGTGCCGATGGCCAGTTCGATGTGGTGTGGAAGACGAAGGGCCTCGTCCCCGGCGCAGCGTGGTCGCCCTATCTCGAAGGATCAAAGGACCTGGTTGCGGACTGGGTCGACAAGAAGTGCGGCAACTGGAACGTCAAAACCCAGAAGTGCGGCGCCTGATCTTACGTAAAGGCATTGGCCGCCCCGCGCGGCCGATGCCTATAAGGCTCGAGCTTAGAGTTAGTTCCGCGAAAGCAGAGCTGGAATGACAAAGGGCGGCGAACGTCCCGAAGAGGTCCGACTTGGTACGTTTACTCATAATTATTGCGGGGCTCCTACTTGCCTTGCCCGCAAGCGCGGACGGGCTAGACGCGGCATTGAACCGTTTTGCCGCCGATGATTTTACAGAAACAGAAACCGCGATCGCTGAAATTGCGGCTTCGGGTGCCCCAAGCGCTCAAGCCATTCTCGAGGCTCTTGAGGCCCGAAGGCTTTATTTTGCTGACTCCCGGGTCGTTTATCAGACCGAAGCTGGGAATTATGTCGACGCGCGGTCCGGAAAACCTGCCCAAGAGAGCGCGGACCTTTCGCCCGTGCGCATCAATAACCACCTGCGAAGCGTTATTGAAGCGTCACTTGGAACGCTGAAGCTTGTCTCGCCAGATCGCAACCAACGCCTTGAGGCTGCGGATGCAATTTTCCGGACGAAGGATGCGAGCGCGCTGCCTGCAATCGAGAAGGCTCTCGCAAAAGAAACGGATAGCGGCGTAAAAGTGGCTCTTCTTTCGGCCCGTGCGGCTGCGGTTCTGGCGACACCGGGTTCGAGCGAAGAAGACCAAATCACAGCAGCCCACGACATGCTTGCGCGCGGGGACCAGGAGGCCCTTTCGCAGTTGCGCAGCGCCCTTGCTACCATTCACTCACCAAAGGTCCGGGCTGCTATCCAATCCGCAGCCGGCGATATCGAAACACGGCAGAAGCTGCTCGGGATCGCTCAGAATGTTTGGTACGGGCTGTCGCTTGGCTCGGTTCTCTTGCTGACCGCCATCGGGCTTGCCATCACCTTCGGCGTCATGGGCGTCATCAACATGGCGCATGGCGAAATGGTCATGCTTGGCGCCTACACGACTTTTGTGGTGCAGGAATTCTTCCGTGCTTATGCGCCCAACTTTTTCGGACTTTCGCTCCCGCTGGCGATCCCCATTGCCTTTCTCGTAACTGCTCTCATCGGCATCGCTATCGAGCGCGGCATCATCCGGTTTCTCTACGGGCGTCCTTTAGAAACGCTGCTCGCAACCTGGGGCGTAAGCCTCTTTCTGCAGCAAACCGTGCGGACCATTTTCGGACCCACCAACCAGGATGTGAGCTCCCCAAGCTATATGTCCGGGTCCTTCGATTTCATGGGACTCCAAATCACCTATGGCCGGCTTTGGATCGTGGTTTTCACGCTAGTTGTCTTTGCGTGCTTCCTCGGAATTTTCCGTCTGACGCGCTTAGGACTGCAGATGCGGGCAGTCACGCAGAACCGGCGGATGGCAAGTTCAATGGGGATCAATACCCCATGGGTCGACGCCATGACCTTCGCCCTCGGCTCAGGCATTGCCGGTATTGCCGGTGTAGCGCTTTCGCAGATCGACAATGTATCACCCAATCTCGGCCAGACCTACATCATCGACAGCTTCATGGTCGTAGTCTTCGGCGGCGTCGGAAGCCTCTGGGGTGCACTTGTCTCAGCTTTTGCGCTCGGAATAGCCAATAAGCTTCTCGAACCGGTCGCCGGCGCGGTTCTCGCCAAGATCGCAATCCTCGTTCTTCTCATCTTCTTCATTCAAAAGCGTCCGCGCGGACTGTTCGCGCTCAAGGGCCGGGCGGTGGAAGCATGATTGCGGGCCGTCTATTTCCGCAGCTGGGGTGGACCGGGTGGATCTTCCTCGCCGTGCTGCTGGCCGCTCTTGTTTACGTGCCGCTGGGTAATCTGTACTATCCCGAAAGCTCCCCATTTCATGTTCCAACTTATCTTGTCGCGCTGCTTGGCAAATATGTCTGCTACGCCATCCTCGCGCTCAGTCTTGATCTCGTATGGGGCTATTGCGGGATTCTTTCCCTAGGTCACGGCGCATTCTTCGCGCTCGGCGGCTACGCCATGGGCATGTATCTCATGCGCCAGATTGGTACCCGCGGCGTCTATGCCGATCCGGTACTTCCCGACTTCATGGTATTCCTGAACTGGAAGCAGCTGCCCTGGTTCTGGCATGGCTTCGACATGTTCTGGTTCGCAGCCATCATGGTCCTTCTCGTTCCAGCGCTGCTTGCTTTTATCCTAGGGTGGTTCTGCTTTCGGTCGCGCGTCACCGGCGTCTATCTCTCTATCATTACACAGGCGATGACCTATGCGCTGATGCTTGCCTTTTTCCGGAACGATATGGGCTTTGGTGGCAACAACGGGTTGACCGATTTCAAGGACATTCTCGGCTTTCCGGTTCAAGCGGGCGAAACGCGTGCTGTCCTCTACATGCTCTCGGTTCTCGCGCTTGCGGCTTCGTTTCTCTTTGCCCGCTCGATCGTCACCTCCGCATTCGGCAAAGTCATCATCGCTATCCGCGACGCGGAAAGCCGCACACGCTTTCTCGGATATCGCGTCGAACACTATAAGCTCACTGTCTTCGTGATTTCAGCCATGATGGCTGGCCTGGCGGGCGCCCTTTACGTTCCGCAAGTTGGCATCATCAACCCTTCCGAATTCTCGCCCTCCAATTCCATCGAGGCCGTGATCTGGGTCGCGGTCGGCGGACGGGGGACCCTCGCAGGGGCGGCGCTTGGTGCGGTGACGGTGAACGGCATGAAGACCTGGTTCACCTCGGGTTTGTTTGCGCCTTATTGGCTTTTCGTCCTGGGTGGCCTTTTCGTATTCGTTACACTCGCTCTGCCAAAAGGTATGGTCGGCACCCTCCAGTCATTGACCTTCAGGAAGAGCGCCAAGATTGAGCCTTCGATCAAAGGCGCACAGCACTTGCCAGGCGTGGCGGAGTAAGGCCAATGAACACGGTCGTCACCTCGGGCAAGCCGCATGTAACCGAAGCCCTTCTCTATCTCGACGGGGTGTCTGTCGCCTTCGAGGGCTTCAAGGCCATCGACAACCTTTCGCTTTCCATTGCGCCGGGTGAGATGCGCGCCATCATTGGCCCGAACGGCGCGGGCAAAACCACGATGATGGACATCGTCACAGGGAAGACGCGGCCGGATTCGGGAGAAGTGCTTTTTGATGGCGGGACTATCGATCTTACAAAGGAAGACGAGGCCGCGATAGCCGAACTTGGCATTGGCCGGAAGTTCCAGAAGCCCACGGTGTTCGAGCATCACACTGTTGCCGATAACATCCTCTTGGCGCTAAAGGGCCGGCGTGGGCCCTTCTCTGCGCTTTTCGGCGAGCGCAACACTATCGCGGCCGATGTCATTGATCACATTCTGCAGATCGTGCGCCTAACGGTCTCACGGAATGAACTGGCCGGCTCACTTTCGCATGGCCAAAAGCAATGGCTGGAGATTGGCATGCTGCTCGCGCAGGATCCGAAACTGCTTCTTGTTGACGAGCCAGTCGCAGGTATGACGGACGCGGAAACGGAAGAGACTGCGGCGCTGCTCAAGGACATCAACCGGACGCATTCAGTGATCGTCGTGGAGCATGATATGGCCTTTGTGCGTGCACTCGGCGTGAAGGTGACATGCCTGCATGAGGGGTCGGTGCTGGCCGAAGGCTCTATCAACTCCGTATCTTCTAATCCGCGCGTGATCGAGGTTTATCTTGGCCGCTAACCTCTTTCCTCTACGCCGGCTCGCTCCGGACGTATGTGCAAGGCGCGAAGCATTCGCAATTCTGCCACGCCCTGAAGTATTGGACGCGCGCTCATGCTGAACGTGGCGAGCATCGACCTTTATTACGGTGCTGCGCAGGCACTTCGGGGAGTCTCCGTTTCTGCCTATCCAGGCCAAGTTACTTGCGTGCTCGGCCGCAATGGGGTCGGCAAGACGAGCCTTCTTCGTGCTATCGTAGGCCACCAACCGATCCGCAGCGGCTCCATTACCTGGAACGGCAAGAGCCTCGATAGCCTCGCCCCCTACGAGCGGGCAAAGCTTAATATCGCGCTGGTTCCGCAAGGCCGGGAAATCTTCCCATTGTTGACGGTCAGGGAAAATCTGGAGACCGGCTTTGCTCCTTTGCCGCGGCCTGAGCGCACGCTCCCGGCGGAGATTTTCGAGCTGTTTCCCATTCTTAAGACCATGCTGCACCGGCGCGGCGGCGACCTCTCCGGCGGCCAGCAGCAGCAGCTCGCAATTGCGCGCGCGCTTGTGATGCGTCCCAAGCTTTTGATCCTAGACGAGCCAACAGAAGGAATTCAGCCGTCGATCATCAAGGACATTGGGCGCGCGATCTCCTACCTGCGCGGCAAAGGGGAAATCGCCATCCTGATGGTTGAGCAATACTTTGATTTTGCTCGCGATCTTGCCGACCGCTATGCCGTGATGGAGAGGGGCCAAATCGTTCTATCTGGAACACGAGCCGAAATGGATGAGGCCCATGTTCGCAGCAAGCTCGCCGTCTGAGTCTACGCTGGGCGGAGGTCTCCAGCCTCGCGTGCGGGGCGGGCTTCGCCTCCGTTTCCGTGATCGCAATGGCCTGACGGAGGCTGCCTCTTACGGGGAGCGCGACGGCTACAAAATCCGCTTTCCCAGGGGCGGGCACGGCTGCGAAGGCGTCATCATAAACACAGGGGGCGGCGTTGCGGGCGGAGACTTGATTGCGCACGCGGTGACACTGGACGCAGGAGCTTCGGTGACACTCACGACACCCTCGGCGGAACGCATTTACCGCTCGAACAGCGATGCCTCCCGGATTGACGTATCAATCCGGCTTGAAAACGCGGCTTCGCTTGGCTGGCTGCCCCAGGAAACAATTCTCTTTGCACAAGCGCGGCTCCAGCGCCGGTTCGAGATTGACATGGCCACGAGCGCGTCGCTTCTTATGGCGGAGATTACGGTCTTCGGCCGGAAGGAAATGGGCGAGGCCATCAATCAGGGAAGCTATATGGACTGCTGGAATGTCCGGCGCGATGGCAGCCTGGTATTCGCCGAAAGCGTCCGGTTTGAAGGCGACCTAGCTGCTGCGCTGATAAAGCCCGCGATTGCCAATGGCGCCCGGGTAATGGGCACGGTTCTTTATGTAGGGGCTGCCGCTGAGGCTAGACTTGAGGCAGTCCGGACTGCGCTTCAGGGCGCGGCTTCCAGGCTCGCCGCGAGCGCATGGAACGGACTGCTTTGTATTCGCTGCCTTGGAAACGACCTCGAAGCAGTGCGGGCTGATCTGTCGCAAGCGATTATCCTGCTGCGGCAGCAGCCCATGCCAAGGGTTTGGCATATTTGAGGGAACGCCATGAATCTAACGCCGCGTGAGAAGGACAAGCTGCTGATCTCCATGGCCGCCATTGTCGCGAGGCGCCGGCTTGAGCGCGGTTTGAAGCTCAATCACCCGGAAGCCGTTGCTATTATCAGCGACTTCGTTCTCGAAGGCGCGCGCGATGGAAAGACGGTTTCGCAATTGATGCAGGCAGGCGCGCAGGTGCTCACCCGCGAGCAAGTCGTGGAAGGCGTTGCCGAGATGATCCATGATGTGCAGGTCGAAGCGACGTTCCCCGACGGCACCAAGCTTGTCACCGTCCACAATCCCATCCGATAAGGAGAAGGGGCTCCCATGATCCCAGGTGAGGTTATACCGGCCGCGGGCGAGATCGAGCTGAATGCCGGCCGGGCCACTGTTACGATTAGCGTTGCAAATACCGGCGACCGGCCCATTCAAGTTGGCAGCCACTATCATTTCTTCGAGACGAATCCCGCGCTTCGCTTCGAGCGTGAGAAAACGCGTGGCTTCCGCCTAGACATTCCTGCGGGCACCGCAGTTCGCTTCGAGCCGGGCCAGAGCCGCACCATCACCCTGGTCGAGATTTCCGGTGCGCGAAATGTGTATGGCTTCCGTCAAGCGGTGATGGGGAAGGTTTAGGGATCTGCGATGGCCTACAAAATTTCGCGCAGCGCTTATGCGGATATGTTCGGCCCAACGACGGGCGACAAGGTGCGGCTCGCCGACACCGAGCTTGTGATCGAGGTGGAGAAGGATTTTACCACCTATGGCGAGGAGGTGAAATTCGGCGGCGGCAAGGTGATCCGCGACGGCATGGGCCAGAGTCAGGCAGCGCGTAGGGCAGGCGCAGTCGACACCGTAATCACCAATGCGCTGATCGTCGATCACTGGGGCATCGTGAAAGCCGATATCAGCATCAAGGACGGGCGGATCGCCGCAATCGGAAAGGCTGGCAACCCCGACATTCAACCGAATGTAACGATTGTGATTGGGCCGGGCACAGAGGTCATCGCCGGTGAAGGCAAGATCGTCACCGCTGGCGGCTTCGACAGCCATATTCATTTCATCTGCCCACAGCAGATTGAAGAAGCGCTGATGTCTGGCATCACCACCATGCTCGGCGGCGGGACGGGCCCCGCGACCGGTACCAACGCGACCACATGCACGCCCGGGCCGTGGCATATCGAAATGATGCTGCGCGCGGCGGATGCCTTCCCGATGAACCTGGCGTTCGCGGGGAAGGGCAACGCGTCATTGCCAGCGGCGCTTGAGGAGCAGGTTCTGGCTGGAGCGTGCGCGCTCAAGCTGCATGAAGATTGGGGTACGACGCCAGCCGCTATAGATTGCTGCCTCTCAGTCGCCGACGACCATGACGTCCAGGTTATGCTCCACAGCGACACACTGAACGAAAGCGGCTTTGTCGAGGACACGATTGCTGCGTTCAAAGGCCGGACTATTCATGCGTTCCACACCGAGGGCGCCGGGGGCGGGCATGCGCCCGACATCATCAAAGTAGCAGGCTTGCCGAATGTCCTGCCGTCGTCCACCAATCCGACGCGGCCCTTCACCGTCAATACCCTCGATGAGCATCTCGACATGCTCATGGTTTGTCATCACTTGCACTCCTCGATCCCGGAGGATTTGGCTTTCGCGGAAAGCCGCATCCGCAAGGAAACCATCGCAGCGGAAGACATTCTCCACGATATTGGCGCGCTCGCCATGATGTCGTCGGACAGCCAGGCCATGGGACGCATCGGCGAAGTGATCATCCGCACATGGCAAACGGCCCATAAGATGAAGGTGCAGCGCGGGCCGCTGCCGGAGGATGCAGGCTCGGGCGCCGACAATTTCAGGGTCAAGCGCTATGTAGCCAAATACACGATCAATCCCGCGATCACCCATGGAGTCTCCCGGGAGATCGGATCAGTAGAAATGGGCAAGCTTGCCGATCTCGTGGTCTGGACTCCGGCCTTTTTTGGAATAAAGCCGGACATGGTGCTGAAGGGAGGGATGATCGCAGCTGCCGCGATGGGCGATCCGAACGCCTCGATCCCGACGCCGCAGCCAGTGCATTACCGGCCGATGTTCGGCGCGTACGGTTTGGCCGTCGCGACCACCTCTCTTACGTTCGTCTCCAAGGCTGCTCTTGCCGCGGGGGTTAAAGAGCGGCTTGGACTGAGTAAAAGGCTGGTCGCGGTCGAGAACACGCGCGGCGGCATCGGCAAGGCAAGTTTGATCCATAACAGTGCGACGCCGAACATTGACGTTGATGCCGAAACCTACGAGGTTCGCGCGGACGGCCAGCTGCTGACATGCGCCCCGGCAAGCGAGCTGCCCATGGCGCAGCGCTATTTCCTTTATTAAGTCTTTGCCATGACCCTCATCGCGAGCCGCCTTATCCGCAAAAGTGACAGAGCCGGCGCGGCTACTCTTGATTACATCACGCTTGACAGTGACAGCCGGCATATGCGGCGCGCGCGACTGACGACCGATGACGGCCGCACCGTCGTGGTTGACCTTAATGACGCGTCATTCATGCAGGACGGAGATGCGCTGGCGACGGAAGACGGTCTGATCGTAATCCGGGCAGCAGCTGAGCCGCTGCTCGAAATCAAGGCGAAGGATGCCCTGGCACTAGCCCGCGTCGCCTGGCATCTTGGCAATCGTCACACGCCCGCCGAAGTGACTGCTGACGCCATCTTCATTCAGCCGGATCACGTGCTGGAGCACATGGTGCAGGGGCTTGGGGCAATGGCGCGGCATGTGTCGCGCCCATTCCAGCCTGAGGCCGGCGCCTATAGCGCCGGGGCACATGGCCACGGACATTAGAGCACCGGACGCCGATCTGGAATCGGCGCACCGCTCTAAGCTCTTGATTAATTGCAACGCTTTACCCCAAAACCGCTCCCACTTTTCGGCTCTAACCCTTCGTTCCGTGTTATCCTCGCGCATGACCGTGCATATTAAAAAGGCTGACCGCGCCGGCCAAATAACCGATCCCCTTTCATACGAGCGCGCGCTTCTGCAGACATGGTTTTCGCCGGCATTTCCGATCGGCAGCTTCGCCTATAGCCAGGGGCTTGAAAGCGCTGTCGATGCCGGTTTGGTAAAGAACGCGGATGAACTCCAAGTCTGGATTTGCGACCTTTTCCAGTTCGGCTCCATTTCCAGTGATCTCATCATCTCGGCATGCGCCTGGAAAGCAACCGCGGCATGCGATTGGCTGCTGCTGAACGCTGTCACTGAATTCGCAGCAGCGTTCCAGCCATCAGCAGAGCGCTATTTCGAGGCGATTACACAGGGTAGATGTTTTCTCGACGCAATCTCTGCCGCTTGGCCATGCCCAAACCTACCAACGGCATTAGACCGGTTGGGAAGCGAGCGCGCCGTTGCTTATGCGCCGGCAGCAGGTCTCGCCTCCGCGGCGCATGGCTTGCGCCTTCTCCCAACACTTGAAGCATTTGCGCTTGCCTTTGTGACCAATCAAGTCTCGGCCGGTATACGGCTCGGAGTTCTCGGTCATTCGGCAGGACAAAAGATCATAGCAGCCCTTCTACCCATCATCGCGGATGCGGCGGCCACCGCCTCAATCGCGACGCTCGACGAAATCGGCACCGCCAGTTTCAGCGCCGATCTTGCAACCCTCGAACATGAAACTCTCTATACGAGGCTGTTTCGCACATGAAGATTGCTCCCAGCCCGCACGGCCCCCTTCGCGTCGGCATCGGAGGACCCGTTGGCTCCGGTAAAACCACTTTGACCGAGGTGCTTTGCAAGCGGCTGCGCGGCAAATACGACATGTGCGTCATTACGAACGACATTTACACGCGTGAGGACGCGGAGATCCTGATGCGCGCCCAGGCGCTGCCGCTGGAACGCATCATGGGTGTCGAGACCGGCGGCTGCCCCCACACGGCCATCCGCGAAGATTGCTCCATCAATCTTGCCGCTATCGCAACCATGCGCAGCCGTTTTCCAGAGCTGGAGCTGATCTTGATCGAGTCCGGCGGCGACAATCTCGCGGCAACCTTTTCACCCGAGCTTGCCGACCTCACGATCTATGTCGTCGACGTGGCGCAAGGCGAAGAGATCCCGCGGAAGGGCGGTCCGGGCATTACGAAGTCTAATCTCCTCGTCATCAACAAGACCGATCTCGCGCCCTATGTCGGCGTGCGGCTCGATGTCATGGAGGGCGATGCGCAGCGTATGCGCAACGGCAAGCCTTTCGTCTTCACGAGCCTTCGCGAGGGCCGCGGTGTGGATGAGATCGTGACCTTAGTCGAGAAGCAGGGCGGTCTCGTCCTGTAGCGCAAATGCGGGACAAACCTTAATAGGCTGTGTCCGGGACGTTCCTCCAATTGCCTATTCGGCTATGCCGTGGCTTGATAGCGCTGCTTTCGGGAGATTATCATGCGCCACGCCTATATTTGCGATTTCGCACGCACACCCATCGGCCGCTATGGCGGCGCCCTTAAGGATGTCCGCACCGATGACCTGGCTGCTCATCCGCTAAAAGTGTTGAAGGACCGCTACCCCAAGCTCGATTGGGAAGCGCTCGACGACGTGATTTTCGGCTGCGCCAACCAAGCCGGGGAAGACAACCGGAACGTCGCACGCATGGCGGTTCTTCTGTCCGGGTTTCCGCAAAGCGTCCCGGGCTCGACCGTGAACCGCCTGTGTGGTTCCGGTCTCGATGCCGTGGGAATTGCCGCGCGAGCCATCGCAACCGGTGACGCCGATCTCGTGATCGCGGGCGGCGTTGAAAGCATGACGCGCGCGCCTTTCGTCATGGGCAAGGCCAGCGAAGCCTTCTCACGCCGCGCCGAGATCTTCGACACGACCATCGGCTGGCGCTTCGCGAACCCCGCAATGCTAGCGAAATATGGAACGGATTCGATGCCGGAGACGGGCGAGAACGTGGCGGAGGAATTCGGGATTTCGCGCGAAGATCAGGATCGCTTTGCTCTTCGCTCGCAGCAAAGGACGAAGGCCGCGCAGGAGGCGGGCTTTTTCGGGCGCGAAATCGCACCGATAGCCGTGCCCGGTAAAAAGGGTGCACAGACGATTGTGGCGGTTGACGAGCATCCGCGCGGCGACACCAGTTTGGAACAGCTTGCTGCGCTGAAAACGCCATTCCGGAAGACTGGCGGCACGGTTACCGCGGGCAACGCTTCCGGCGTCAATGACGGTGCTGCGGCGCTTATCCTGGCTTCGGAAGAGGCGGCGGCGAAACATGGACTGACGCCTCGCGCGCGTGTCGTTTCGGTGGTCGCGGCCGGTGTTGCGCCGCGCATTATGGGCATGGGCCCCGCCCCGGCCATGCGAAAGCTCTTCGCCAGAACCGGCATGACGTTGAAAGACATCGATATCATCGAACTGAACGAGGCATTTGCGGCGCAAGCGCTCGCGGTGCTGCATGAACTTGCTATTCCGGATGATGCGGGGCACGTGAATCCGCATGGCGGGGCCATAGCCCTCGGTCATCCGCTCGGCATGTCCGGCGCGCGCCTAGCCCTGACGGCGGTAAATGCCCTCGAGACCAGCGGCGGAAGGCGGGCGGCGGCGACCATGTGCATCGGAGTCGGACAGGGTATCGCTGCTTTGATCGAGCGCGTTTGAGGAGGCTCACCTTGCCTTTAGGCCTGCGTCTCTTGCAGGAAGGCTGCCGATCGCAGACCAGTCAAGCTTGTCGCCGCCGGCCGCCATGAGCTCGATAAAACGGTCGCGCAGGAGGCTCGCCAGCGGAAGAGGCACTCGCAGATCCTCCCCGGCGGCGAGCGTGAGCCTGATGTCTTTCTGCCCAAGCGGCGCAGCGAAGCCGGCAGGTTCGAAAGCGCCATCGGCGATCAGATAGCCATAGGTTTTGTAGACGGGCGCGGTGAACAGGGTCGAGGTTAGGATTTCGAGATAGCGGTGCTTGTCGATCCCGGCCTTTTCGATGAGCGCCAGTGCTTCGCCAAGCCCCTCCATCACAGCTGCGATCAGGAAATTTCCGCTCAACTTCACGAGATTCGCGTCTTTTGGCTTGTCCGAGATGACGAAGGTGCGCTGCCCAATCGCATCCAAGATCGGCTGCGCTTTCTTAACGGCTTCTGGCGCGCCCGCCGCAACGACGAAAAGCTGACCTTTCGCGGCAATGTCAGGGCGGCCGAACACGGGCGCGGCCAGATATTGCTGACCGGCGGCGCGGTGAGCCTGCTCCAGCTTCTCCGAGAAAGTTACGCTAATGGTACTGCACGAGATGTGCATGGCGCCGCGCGGTAGGTTGGCGATTGCGCCGCCTTCGCCGAAGACGATATCTGCGACGGCCTCGTCATTCGCGAGCATCGTTATAAGCACTTCGGCCTTGCAGGCTTCGGCAACACTCGCGGCAATCTTTGCGCCTTGCGCAGCCAATGACTCGGCCTTCGCGCGCGTGCGGTTGTAGACGATGAGCTCATGGCCGGCTTTCAAAAGATTCGCAGCCATGCCCGAGCCCATATGGCCAAGCCCTATGAAGCCGATTTTCATGATGTGCTCCTTCTGCGCAAACTCGTAGGAAATAGAGAACCTGATCACTTACGCACGAATCGAAAAGGCTCTTCCTATCCGGAATGCTTGAGAACAGTGGAAGTTGCGGCGTGGAGGGAATCGAAGGTAAGTCAGGGGCATGGCCGGTCCCGAACCCTATCTTGACCTATTAGCGGCGATCCCTGCTTTTGCCGGGCTAAGCCGCATGCAATTGCAAACCCTCTATAGCTTCACGTCGCTGAAAGTTCTCGCTAAGGGCGAAGCTGCGGCAATCGCGGGAGCTGACGTGCCGGCTCTGACGATTGTGGTCTCGGGCCGCGTCGTGAGCGCGGAACGTGGCGCCACCGAAGCAGGACGCGGCGCAGCCATCGAGGCTCGCGCCTTCTTCACGCGGCAGCCAGCGGAGGCCACCGCGATCGCGCTGCGGGAGACGGTGCTTCTCACGCTTGCCTGGGACGATCTCACCGACGCCCTGGTCGCGAACCCCGAACTCCTTGGCGCATTGTTCTCGCGGTTCATGGTCAATCCTCCTGCGCCTCGCCCAGCAAGGCCTTCACGCCTGGTAATTTGCGCAGCGGGTGGGGAAGCCCGGCTTGACCCAAGTGCCCGGGAAGCCCTGTTGGCCGGGTTCGAGAGCATTTCCGAAGTGAGGCTTCTCAGCTCCAAGAGCTTTGGAGGAGCTTTGCCCGGAGCGATCACGTTGTCGGCTCCGGAAACCGCGCATTGGCTGCAGGAGCAGGAGCTGCAATTCGACCTTACGGTGACGATAGCGGACGAGGCAAACCCGGCCTTTACGCGGCAAGTGATCGAAGAGGCGGACGAGATCGTTTTCGTAGCGACGGGCGCGGAAGCAAGGCTGTCCGCGTTCGAGGAACATGCGGTCAACGCGCGCGGAGGCGCAAATTGCCGCCTTCTCATTCCGGCCGGCAGCCCGGCCGCAAAAAACTTCCGCGTCTGGCTTTCTGGCCGCCCCTACCGCTCCGTGAAAATCGTGGATTTCGGATCACCGGAAGCAATGACGATTGTCTGCGCCGGTATCTTGGGGAAAGGAACGGCTGTGGCCGCGGCGAGTTGCGGGGTATATGCGGCCGCCATCCTGGGAGCACTTCAGGCGCTCCAGCGCGCTGAAAGACGCGTAGTGAGCCTAACTGCCGCCGGCAGCGCGATCTTGCCTGCCGGCATTTTCGCATATGGCGGGAGTTTTGCTGACGTGGAAGCGATCTTCGACGAACTGGCAGACCCTATTTTGTGGCGGCGGGCGTCTAGGCCAGAGTCCAGCCTTTACGACGCAGCTCCGCTCGATCGATATCTTTACCGCACGCTGGCGGGGCTTGAGATGTCATCGGCCCCAAGCCCATTTGCTGCCCTGTCCTATTCGCTTTCTGAAGGCTCGGCGCATGTCCATGACGATGGCGGCGGTTTGTATGAGTCTATACGGCCTGGGCTTGCGCCCCCTGGAATTCTTCCGCCTTTCATCCTTGACGACGGGAGGATCCTCGTCAGCGGCGAGACCGAAGAACAAGCCGTGGTGGTGGCCGCAGGGGCTTTGAACCCTTCACCTCTTTTGTACTTATATATCCAGGCACCTCCCATGAGCGTCTCAACAACATCCTATCGCGCGCTGACTGGGCGGACCGGGCTTTCGCCTTTCCAAGCACAAAAGCCGATAGACAAGCGCGTGCGTCTGGAGACCGTTCTTTCAGGCCGAAGAGGGAGCGCGGCCGTTTCCGGCGCGCGCCTGCTAGGCATACCTATCCCCAAAGGGATTACCCCTATGGACTGGCCCTTATGGCGGACGTTACGGGACGCTGCCTATGAATGGACGGCTCATGAGCTTACATTGAGCAGGACCAAGGAGCCTGAAGGCAGCTCTTAGAGGACGCACTTCATATGAGCGCATCGCCGGAACAGGTCCCATCGGAGGAACGCGTCAGCCCGATCACGGTCGCCAAGACCGCCGGTTGGTACGCATTCGGCATTCCTTTAAGGCTGCTTGGCAGGGGTCTGGTGCATCTCATCCAGATCCTGTTCGCGCTTTTCTTTCTTGTCCTGCATCCGCAGCTCAAGTGGCTTGCCAGGTCGATCGCTGAATCTACCTTTGTCCAGCGATACCTCAAGCCGAGCTTGCAAGGTTTCATCCATCACGTTTACGAGCCGTACTTCGAGTTTCTTGGCAGGCTTCCGCCATATTGGGCCGCGTTCAGCATCGGGCTGCCGCTTACGGTGCTGGAACCCGCGAAATTCGTGGCCACGATCCTCATAGCGGAACGGCCGAGACTTGGGATCATGCTCTGGCTCGCCTTCCAGGGCTTGAGCTTCATTCTGATCGACAGAACCTGGAAAGCAGTTCGGCCCCAGGCGCGGAAGGTTTGGATTGTCGCCCGCATCCATGCCTGGATTTGGCTCAATGTCTCTTATGGCAAATACTGGATGAAAACTTCCACCCCTTACCGGGCTGTGCAGCGGTGGGGAAAGCGGGCGCGCCGCCGGGTGAGGGCCTGGCTTATTGCACTGGTGCCAAGCAGGCGCCATAGGCTTGCAAAAGCGGAACGGCGGCTTCCGGAGTAGGTTACTCCTGCATGACAATGCCAGAAGGCTTCCACTACCAGCCTGCGCTCATTTCTGAGCAGGAAGAAAATGAGCTTCTGCCCAAGATTGCGGCACTTGACTTCAAGCCGTTTGATTTTCACGGTTTTTTGGGCAAACGGCGTGTCGTTTCATTTGGCTGGCGCTATGACTTCAGTGACAGCAAATTGAAAAAAGCTGATCCAATTCCTCCCTTCCTTTTCCCTGTTCGCGACCTGGCCGCCCGCTTTGCCGATGTGGAACCATCCACGATCGGACATGTACTTGTGACTGAATACGCACCTGGCGCCGCGATAGGCTGGCACCGCGATCGCTTCATCTTCGGCGACGTCATTGGCGTGTCTCTTCATTCGGAATGCACATTCAGCATGAGGCACAAAACGGGCGCGAGATGGGATCGCGCTTCAATGGTCCTTGAACCGCGTTCCGCTTACGTCATGCGGGGGCCTGCGCGGACTATCTGGGAGCACAGCATTCCTGCCGTAGAGCAATTGCGCTACTCCATCACCTTTCGCACCGTGATGAAGGAGGAGGGTGAGCGTTAACGGCGCCCTTTTCCGCCCTGTTGGCCTTGGGCTTCAACGCTTTTCCGTAAAGCATCCATCAAATTGATAACCCGGCCCTCCGGCCGCGCCCGGGTGTCCCTTGCCGCCTCGCGCGCGGGAGTTTTCGATGCAATTAATTCGTCCAATGCCTTTTTATAGCGGTCTTCAATCTTCGACGGATCGAAAGTGCCCTTCATCGTATCCACGATATGAAGAGCGAGCTGCTTCATCTCCCGCGGCAGATCAAGGTCAGCGATATTTTCGAAATAGGGTTTGTCGTCGCGAAGCTCATAGGGATAATGCAGCGTAACGGCTAAAAGACCCTTCCCGAAAGGCTCTACCAGCACCGCATGTTCACGCCGCGTTAGTACGATACGGGCAAGACCAGCCATCTTCCGCTCCCGCATCGCGTCCCGGATGACAATGTAGGCCTCCTGGCCGACTTCGTCGGTTGGGGCGGCGTAATAGGAGGCGTTGATATAACGGTCGTCGATCCCGGCGCGCGGAACGAAATGTTCGATGTCGATGGTGTGAGTGTTCGCCGTCTGAATGCGCTCCAGTTCTTCTTCTTCGATCTCGACATATTCGCGGGGCTCCCTTCGGGGGACTATGTCCTCGCGGGTCAGCTTGCGAGGAACTGCCTCTCCGTGCGGGCGTGTGGCGGGCGCCGGGCGCCGCGGGATCTCATAGCCGCGCGCGACGTCTTCCCTTTCAACAGGCTCCGCAGTCTCCGCTTCCTCCATTTGCTGCCGAAGACGGCGCCCCGTTTGCCGGCTTATGCGGTGAAATCTCGGCCGTTCGGATTTCGACACGGCAGGATACAGCGCGACAGCACAGGAAACGAGGGAAAGCTTGAGATAACCCTTCCAAAAGGCCCGCGGCATGATCCGCTCCTTATATCTGCGGTAGAGCCCTTCAGAGTTCGAAGCAATTGCGGCGAAGCCGAATTCAGTCAGGGACTTACCTTCCACAGGCGCGAACCGCGGTCCCGCACAACTGTTCCCTCATCGCAATCTGGGCACCGGACAGCCCTGAAATTTGGAATATGACCGCCATCACGGCCGGCGCGGTGAACGCTCCCGAGATGACCCGTCGGCCAATTAGTCCCAAATCTCGCATGTGCGGCCAAGGAGGCCTAGGGCTTTTTCAAGCCCTCTCTTCAGCTGCTCTTTATTGAAGGGCTAGACTTCAGCGCCTGTTCGAGCATGAAGCATTCCTCGCAAGATACCGAGGAGCAGGTACAGCTTGAGTTCGCCTCCCCACCTGGCCCCATTCGCATTAGTGGGTAGCCTCGCAGTCCCATCCGGGAATTAAATAGTTACCGAGCTAGACTGGATGGTCAACCCTATTCACAGCTCGAAGCTTTACCTTCACAACCTTAACAACATTGTTGATAGCATGATGCCTTGAGATATATTTGAAAAGGTCTGCGCTGCAAGAAGCGTAGGCTTTTCGCCGGTTCATCCAACCCCCTGGGAATGCCTAGTCCGCTTGCGCGGGGCGCTCTATCTTGCGTCTTTGCTACCGGATATGCCCGATAGGATGACGCCGTGGCGCGTCGCTGGAACGACCGCCGTTCCTCCGGGTTCTGATTGATGCGGGTTACGCAAGCTGACCCGTTTCTGAAGCGCGGAACTGGAGGACAAAATGAAAGGCATTTTGCTTTGGGCAATCGGCATTCCGATCCCAATCATCATTCTCGCTTACCTGTTTCACTGGATATAATCAGGCACAGCGGCTTCGCATGGACATCTGCTGCAGAACTGTTGCGGACTAAGCGGAATAGGCTGTCTGCGGCCGCAAATATCTCGGCGTAAGACGCCGCGGGAGCATTGAAGCGAGATCCCGTAGCTGATCCAGGCGCCAGAGATGCATCAAACCAATATAGATACCGGCCCCGATTACGATCTGTAATGCGAGGAGAGCGAGTTCATTTCCGATAATATTCGATTTTTCGAGGAGTAAAAGAGCCACGGCCATCAGAGCTGCAGCGATGATGGGATGAGAGATCCGCAATAGATACGGAAGGTAGCAATCGCCAAGGATCGGTCTAACGACTATGTAATATACGATCACGTTCAAACAGAGGTAGGCGCCGAATAAACTCATAACCACTGTGATGATGGTGCCCCAATAAACTGCAGCGGCGACCACACTGGCTATAACTAAAAGAATGACAAGGTTGTAGTTGAAACTGAGCCCCGCCCGGCCAACCGCCAGGACAAGAGCGGCCCTGGGAATGTCGGCGGCGCGGATTACCGACACCATAGAAAGCCACTGAATGATAGGCACCGCTACAACCCATTTCTGGCCAAGGGCAAGTGGCACGGCGACAGGAGCAACGGCCATCATACCGAAAAGTATGGGCGAGATGACAAGCATCTGGATTCCGGAATATTTCAAATAAGCTTGCCGGAGCTGATCCCTGTTTTTCTGCACCGAAGACATTAGTGGCAGGGCGGTCCGCACCATGGTGACGGCAAACTGTGTTACCGGCACATCAGCTAGCTGAACCGAGATGTTATAAACGCCGAGCGGTTCCATACCGAGAAAGCGCCCAATGAGCAGGAAATCGAAGCGCGAAGCCAGTGCATGAACTATTCTTTCCCCCATCTGGAATATGCCGAAGGAAAGAAATCCCGAGAGGTCGCTTCGTCTCAGTCTTATAAGGGGTCGGTAATATCTTATCCCCGCTGGTACAAAGAAAAGCGCTTTCATGAAAGACCTCGAAATCTGACCAAGCACCAGAGACCAGACCCCAACTCCGAGCGCGGCGGAAATGAGCGCTATTGCAAGCGCGCAAGTGTGGCCCGCAAGCTCAGCCACTCCAACCGTCTGGAACCGGGTGTCCCTCTCCAGCTGCATCTGGAATGGTTTGCCCACCGCCTCAAAAAAGACCATGAGGGTCATCGCCCTTATCAAAGGAGCGACCTGCGGTTCCGCCATCAAATTTGCGACAGGAGTGGCCAGGATACATGCAATCAAAATGCAGACCAGCATCGAAAGGATGTTCAGCCAGTAGACCGAGGACAATTGTTCTCTTGTAGCGTCCCTTCGGTGAATAATCGCCGCGCCAAGTCCCATGTCCGCGAACAAAAAGGCAATATAGGTGAATACGGTTACGATACCCATTAATCCGTAATCACCGGGGCTGAGGAAGAACCGTGCAATCAGCGCTGTTTGAAGCAGAGATACGGCTGCACCAATCAAGGTAGAAGCGCCAAGCCAACGGCCGCCCAATGCTGCCTTTTCCCTCCAGTTACTCATCAGTTTATTCCATTTACCGTTACAATGACGCGGCAATTGCGAAGCGCGGCCCGGGGAAGCGCCTGATTGCGGTCTCGGTGATTATTTTGCATTTCCGTTTGATGATGCTCAGAGTACCTCCCCGGCGCGGCAAGCCGGTCCAGACAACCTTCACACTGAGGCTTAAGGCTTAGGGAATGGTTGACGAATAAGTGATTTTCTACGCTTCCGGGGCGCGGGTTCTCCCTCAGCCAATTGAAAAGGGGTTGCCGCTTATTCCCGATCATCGGTTATTAGCTAATTATCCTGCCTGAACCAGAGATGTTTCCTTAGATGACTGCGATCGAGATGCCATCGCGGCCGGTACGGCACTCCGTGCGCGCGAATAGCCGGAGCACCTATCTTTCGCTAGCAAGGGAACAATTGCCGATATCGCTGACGCTCATCATCGCAACACTATTCCTGCCCATCGAGTTGTCGTTCTATCTGTTTGGTCTGCGGCTCACGGCAACACAATTCATTTTTTTGGTTATCGCCCCCTACCTATTCCTAAAATTCGCGGGGAAGATTGCGGGCGGACGCTACCGCTTTGTCCTTTCCGACTTTTTTATCATCTGCACCGGCGTGTGGATGATCGTCGCTACCGCAAGAAACGAGGGGATCGAACCGGCCCTCAACCATGCAGGCCCCGAAGTGCTTGAACTGGTGATTGCCTATTTCGCAGCCCGCACGCTTCTAACCGAACATGGGCAGGCTGTAATGCTAATGCGCAGGCTGTGCTGGGCAATCGCAATCATTGGGCTTATTGGCTTGCTTGATCCATTAACCGGCCAATACATCACCAAGGAGATATCCGCTCAAATCACTGGCTATCCCATAAATTTCAGCGAGTGGCAGGATGCCTACCGGCTCGGATTGCTAAGAGCCAGCGGACCTGTGGACCACCCTATCCTTTTAGGTTTCGTATGTGCGATCGCGTTACTCATCTCCGCATCCATCAACATTCGTGGGCGCTGGTTCATCCTGACGGCTAGCGGGCTCGGGTTGGTATCCACAATTTCTTCCGCTCCCGCACAAAGCGCTATTATGGGCTTCGGGCTTCTTCAATTTGCGAGGCTCACTCCTGGCCTTCGCTTCCGCTGGCTTGCCTTGTTTCTCTTGGCCGCTTTAATGGTCGTCGTAACATTCCTAGTCAGTAATTCCCCCTTGAGCTTTATTATATCGCATCTCACTTTCGACCCCTCGACGGGATATTATCGCTATTGGACGTGGTATCAGGTCCTCGCATATGTCCCCTGGTATGGGCACGGATATGGAACGCTGCCGGATGACTTAAATCATTCAATCAACTCTCTTTGGCTGATGCTTTTGATCCAGGCTGGCTATCCAGGAGCTATCTTAACTTTTCTTTCGATGATCGGCGCAGGATCAATTCGCACGTCTGTGGATAAAGTTCATTTAACTGCCGAGGAAAGGAAGCTTGGAACGGTCCTGGGCATTATCGTGTTCCTCACGATATTCCTGTCCTTTACAGTGGATCTGTGGAACTCGGCCTGGGTCCTAACCGGCCTCTTAGCTGGGGTCCGTGCGCACTTGGGAGAGCTTGGCCGCTTATCTTATCCGCGGCCTACAGAGACGGAAGAGCGCTCTTCCGTACCCTCATCCACGAGGCGCTTTATGGTGCAGAAGGCCAACTAATAATTGGGCTGGGTTCTGCCTGCGCGGATTAGATATTGCAGTGCTAGAAAATCCTCAAAAAGCCTGAGGGTCAACAAGTTCGCCAGTCTTGCTTTCCGGCCGGGCTCCAAGCCGGTTGGCTTGATCTCTTGCAGGTGAAGTCCACTGGAAGTCATCAGTTCGACAGCCGTCTTCTTCACAAAAAATCTCAGATGCGTCCGGTCCAAGATGCCCTGGTCTTCCAAATCCCATCTACCGGCGAAAATAAAGGGGATGCTGGCGCGGAAATACCTAATGTTGGGGATACTGGCGATTATCACCCCGTTTGCGGATAGTCGCTTATGCAGCTTCCTAACCACAGCCCAAGGGTCGATGAGATGTTCGAGCACGTCCAAGCATAACATAACGTCGATATCCCGGACTGCATCAGGGAGCTCCATCGTCTCGATATTGCCATACAGCGCGAGATCAATATGCCTGCTTGCGATCTGAATCGAGTTCTTATCGATATCGAGGCCTGCGCTGAACGTAACAGGGAAGCGGGATCTAATCATACGAAGCGTTGACCCGCTCCCACACCCAAGTTCGAATACGCGTGAGAAGTGCTCAGGGAGCAAAGGTAAGATGTCCCGCCTCTCATGCGAAAAGTAATCTGATTGCTTTCCCACATAATAACGTTCCATCGCCAACTGGCTCATCGGATCACCTATCGCATTCATCGTTGTGGGTCCGCAGCGCCTCAAACGCTGATCTCTTCGGATCCAATCAGAACCGTGATGGCAGAAAATAACTAAAAAGCCGTGCAACCCGCTTTGGGAAGGGCAACCCGACGAGACGCCTACCCATGTCTTCCCGCCACCCTCTCACGCGGCCCCCGCTAACCAGGGTTTCCAGCCCTCTTCTGTTCAATTGAGCGGCAGGCGATGAGAAAAACCAGAAGACTTTTCCTATTCCTCCGGAAGCTTTTATTCGGAAGTCATGCATTCGCTCGCGCCAAAATAACCAAGCGAGCAAGGAAAGAGAGAAGTTTAAAGCCGCTTGCGCCCCCCCAGCGCCCATCCAGAACAATACCGCAACCGGCCGTCTTTGGGCAGGATGGAGGGACAGCAAAACGCGGAGTTGACCAGATTTAAATCTTCTGCGGTTAAGATATGCGAAAGTCATCCTATCCTTAGGCACAAATTCAAGCACCTTTGCTTCCGCCACCCAGGTGAAGGGTATATCGCGGGCACGCAGGCCTTTAAGCATCCAGACATCTTCACCGCCAAAAAGATTGAATCGAACGTCAAAGGATTCTTGGTCAGGAAAACAGTGGAATTTATCGAAAAGGGAATTGCCGGTTCCCAAATAGGGATAAAGTCTTCCAATCTCATCGCCGTCATTAGCTGGGATCGCGCGGCTAAAGACTTTTGTCAGAGTATGGAAGGAACTCGTTGGGGGTTCTTCAAAGAGAGGCTCCAGCGGGCCGAATGCTGCCCTAACGCCGCGCTCCGCAGCATCCATGAACGCGCTAAGCCAGCCCCGTAGCGGTAACTGATCGTCGTCGAGAAAAATGACATATTTGCCGTGAGCGCTACGAAGCGCAGTATTGCGCACTATCGCCAAGCCTGTCCGGGGCTCGTGCACATATCGAATAGAAGTTGGCGAGGTTCGGCTTAGTTCTGTGACAAGACTCTCCGCGCTGCCTTTCGCACAGTTATCGACGACCACGATTTCAACCAACTCGCGAAAACAAGCAGCCTGCTCAATACAAGCCGGCAGCACCCTGCTTAGAAGCTGTAACCGGTTGTAAGTAGGTATTAAGATGCTGACAAGAGGCATTCGATTTTTGTCTTCCGACAGTAAGCTATGGAATGACATACTTAACGGCCCTCTACCAATATAAACGATCGAATGTGGCACGATCTTCGATTTGCGGCCGTTGTGGACCTCGTAAAAAGTTATCCCTCTGTTACCCAGGCAAGAGTCTCTCTCGAACTGTATTGCGTTTCGTAATGAGGTGACGAACAACCTGATCGAAGACCAGTCTTGGTAAAAGAGCTATGTCTAACAGGTAGCGTTTTCCTAGACGATGCGGATCGCTGAGAGCCCGCCAAAGCCACTCCAGACCAAAAGTCTGAAGCACATGAGGCGCGCGTCGCTGCTTGCCAGCAAGGAAATCAAGCGTTCCACCTACCCCTATGGCGACCCCGATTGGAAGATGCCGGACGCGGGCCTGCATCCACAGCTCTTGCTTTGGGGCACCCAAGGCAACAAAAAGAGCGTGAGGCTGAGCCTGGGATATCTTCCGGTCTATAATTTCAAGCTGGTGGTTGTCATTCTCAAATCCGTAAGGAGGGGAATAAGTGCCGCTTATAGTCAGCCCGGGTACGATTTCTAGCAGCTTTTTCGAGGAAAACTTTAACACTTCGGGCGATGAACCGAGAAGAAACACTGATAGGCCCTCCGCAGCTAGCAACCGGCAAAGAGGTATAATGAAGTCAGAACCTGTCACTCGTTGCCTGATAGGATATTTCGTAATGCGGCTTGCAGCCACCAAAGGCCATCCGTCGGGAACTGCGAGGCCCGCATTCTCATAGGCTGCCGCGAAAGTACGATCACTTCGTAACAAACGGCAATGATCGAGATTTGGGGTAACGACATATTGCCGGGCCCCGGATCGGCACCAACTCAGAATTATCTCCAGCGCCTGGCTAGGACTTATTGGATCGACCCAAACTCCAAGGAGATTTATTTGGTTGCGCAGTATCTCGCCATCGGCACTCATTTACCTGCCTATTAATGTAAAAGAATACATATAAATATGTTTTGTAGCTCCGATTACTTGCGAAATTCCTAATTGCAAACTTTATTTCGGGCTCATTTTATAATGGAAGATGTTCAACGCCGCAGTTGACCATTAGGGGCATGAATGAAACGCAGATCAGCCTAAAATCGCAAGTTCAACGAGGACTGGAAAATCGTCTCATTGAAGGAATTGTTGGGCAAGCGGGAGTTCCATTCTAGATTATTGAAGAGAAACGATAGACCTGCGTAGGAACTGAGTTCGTAGTTTATGATTGCCTTGTAGCTCGTGACGTCTTCAACATCGGCGTTGCCCACCAAGTATCGTTTCTCAAAATCAACGCCGGCCCCCAATTGAAGATTATTCCAGATGGAGTACCTGGCATCGAAGCCGTAATGAGGGGCGAATCCCCCTGCGTAAATGCCAGTCACGTAATCGATCCCGAGGTCGTGATATCCGCCGATGACCCTCACAATGAGCAGTGGATTTGGATGCCATTCAAGCTGAGCTTCATATTCCATGAGTAAGCCCAACTGCACGGCCGGATTATTATAAAGATATTGTTCCCTGACTCCCACAAGAACGCCAAAACTTGTCTGCGGCGTGACATCGAGCGTGATAGTGTCGGCAAGCCTCCATTGATCAAAATTCCGCGATTGGAGCTTGTACTCGATGTCCGCTGCCTGGAAGACCAGGCTAGATCTCACGCGCGCATAAATCTGGATGTTGAAGAAGCTATCGAACAGCAGATCTTGCTCATTTCGAAACTGCTGGTCAAGAAGCGTGTGCGTAATGCTATAAACGTCGCTAAACTGCTCCTGCGAATAGGTGACCGTGGCGCCTGCCTCGAAGTTCGGCCCAATCTGCTTCACGCCTGCATATCCTAACAGTATTAACTCTGGCACAGGACTGGCGGCATTCGAAGGAATATCGAAATTTATTGAAACTCTTCTCTGATATCCGTCTGAGACAGAAGCGCCGGCGAACACTAAAGTCGTAGGCGTTATCAAAAAACTCTCTTTGGCACTTACATAAACGTCTGTATAGTCATCATTCTCACTCTTGAAGTATGTAGCGTTGGTGGCGCTGACGACGAGCTCCTGGGTGCTTCTACCGCTCTGATGAACAAGGTCTTCAAGAGCCGATACGAAGAAGATGTAATCTTGGACCGGATGCGAATGGCTTTCGTATATATTGCTGTCATAGGCAAGCCCGATCGAAACTGCTGAGTTGACCAAAAAATCATCTATGTAAACGCCAGGAGGGGCGAATCCTGGAATGGGATCCCTTATAGGATTAAGAAATGCCTGCGCCGAAGCATTACAGCAGAAGGCGCTAGCGAAAACAAATGCTGAAGCAAGCACCCGCGTTGCGTGTTTCGCATAAAAACAAATATGCTGTGCGGCGCTTCCCATAATGAACCGAAGTGGAGACCGGATTGAGTGGATGCTGACGCAAAAAACGAGACCAGAAACCCACAAATGCGCCCCCACGCACGCCCATTTCATACGGGTCCATATTTGCAGGCTTGATTGCAGTACGCCAATCACACCTAAGGTAAGGCAGAGACCGTCTGCTTTCACTTAAGAATTAATTAAATTAATGGATAGCCGCATTAATACCAGCGCTCCATTACGTAGATTGTATCACCCGGCATGAAGGTCGACGTGGGAGACAGCATTTCCGTCTGAGCGCGGTGCGTTACCCGCATCTGATCGGCATTGGCGTGCAAGGTGTAGCCTCCGGCCATCGCCACGGCAGCCTCGACCGTCATCCCTGGCGCATAAGGATACCGGCCGGGCGTCTTGACCTCTCCAAGTATGGAGAATGGCCGGTAGGTTGCTACCTCGACGGCCACTTTCGGATCGGTCACCAAATCCTTGTCCTTGAGCCGGCTGATAATTGCCGCCTCCAATTCGCGGGTCGTCTTGCCGTTCGCCCTGACCGCACCAACGAGCGGGATTGAGACATGCCCGGATGCATCGATGTTGTATTTGTTCGATAAGGTAGGCTGGTCGAAGACAATTAGCCGGATTTGATCGCCAGAGGCCAAGCGGTACTCTCCGGCGCCAACATCGGGCGGGTCGCTAACGTAAAGGGCAGCCGGGCGATCCTCCGGTCCGGGGCAGCCCGCGAGGAGGATTGCGGTTAATATGATTGAAAAGCATGTAATCGCTTTCATATTGCACCAATCCGCTGAATTTTGCCTCCAGCCATCTTCAAGATGAACGCAATGATTCTAGTCCGATATGTGATTCGCCCTCCTTCCGCAATGAGGGGCAATCAAGCGGCGACAGTTAAACTAGAAAGCGTGGCTTTTGGAAAACTAACGGATTCGCGGTTTGCGGGTCTTCGTAGTACATCGCGCACGTTAGTAGGCGGTTTGAGAACGGCGATGAGCCATTAGCCTGCCCCTTTCCCCCCAAGGTCCTCGCCACATGCTTAGGAGATGCCCCTCCGGAACCTCAACGTCAGCGCTGGGCCGCTTGCTACCCTTCGCACCGGCGCGTTCCCCTTGGCTGCTCTTCGATCTTTCGATTTTCTCGACTCCAAAGCGGCATTGGATAATTTTAGCGGCTCAAGCAGGCATCTGACTCTTGGGTCTTTGATTAACTTCGTCGCAACTGTCATTGAGATATTGTCGCGACCGATCGTCGAGATATTAATGGGCCGGGTCTTTAATGGTTTGCTAAGAGCCGGCAGCGAACGCCGACATAAGCTCTCTTAAGAAGATCAATTCAATTGCCATCCTCGCTTTGACTGGACTGCTTCAGAATGGCGCGAATGAAAGCGTGGACCAAATGAAGACATTGCTATAAACCTCTTAACCTCGATGGTACCCGTTAGAGTGTGGATGGGAATACAAGGTTACCCGAAAATTAGTGTAATTGAGTTCAGCTGCGGTGGTGAAAATCGCCTTGCCTCCGCCGAGAAAGACATCGTTAAGGTGGAGAAGCTTTTACCTATTAAGATTGACGCGCTGTGCTCAATGAAGACGGTCAAGGGGCTCGGCAGGTATCACCACCAAAGTTGCGGGCAGGTCGAGAGGCGCTAATGCTTTTTACGGATCCGATGTTCATATTTGCATTTCTGCCGATTTCCCTTGCGCTGTATTATCTTTCCCGGCGTTTTCTCGGCGGCAATCCCGCGATTTGGGTCCTGCTGATCACTTCCGGCGTGTTTTACGGGTACTGGAGCGTCAAGTACCTCGCGCTGCTGCTGTTTCAAATTCTCGTCAATTATATTTTGGCGAAACGCTTGAGGCAGTCGCATAGCAAACTGCTGCTGTGGATCGGCATCGGTTTCAATCTGCTGCTGCTCGGCTATTTCAAGTATCGAAATTTTTTTCTCGAGAACCTCTTACTGCTGTTCGACGGGCACTTGCATCTCGCCGCCCTATTCGTGCCGCTCGGAATCTCCTTTCATACGTTCCAGCAGATCACGTATTTGACCCAGGTGGCGGACGCCGAGGAGGACGTGCCCCCCTTGCCGCAGTACAGTCTTTTCGTCCTGTTTTTCCCTCAACTCGTGGCTGGTCCGATCGTCCTGCACAGCGAGATGGGGCACCAGCTCGCGGCAGTTGCCCGCAACAAATGCCATACGGCGCTCGGTTTCGGGCCGGGGTTCGCGCTATTCTGTTTTGGCTTGTTCAAGAAAGTGTGCCTCGCCGACAATCTGGCGAATTTCGTCGACATCGCATTCCGGCCAAACCTGCACCTCCAATTCTTGGAGGCCTGGTCCGCGACGACCGGGTACGCGCTTCAATTGTACTTTGATTTCTCCGGTTATTCCGATATGGCAGTGGGCCTCGCCTTGATGTTCGGTTTTCTGTTACCCTTTAATTTCAATATTCCCTTTGCCGCGACCAATATGATCGACTATTGGCGGCGCTGGCACATCACGATGACGCGATTCTTCATGATGTACTGCTACGCGCCGATGGCCATGGCCGCACGCCGAATGGTGACGGCTCGTAAACTGGCCGGTGTTCCGGCCTTCATGTTGTGCGTTGGCGCTCCGACGATCGTTGCGTTTCTCGCATCGGGGTTCTGGCATGGCGCCGGCTGGACCTTCATCGCATTCGGATTGGTCAACGGAATCGGTCTGCTGATCAATCACGCTTGGCGGGTCGCAAAAATGCCCAAAGTGCCGATGGTGCTCAGCTGGCTGCTCACGATGACGACAGTGCTGGTTTCGCTCGCCTATTTCCGATCCGAGTCTCTGGCACAGGCTCACTCAATCCTGAAGACGATGTTCCTGCCTGATGGCATCGCTCTGCCGATATGGGCCGGCGCGATTGCGGCCCCTATCGGCGTCCCGGTCAAATTTTTTGAAGTATTCGAAGCCGCCAATTTCACAGCGCACTATGTCTGCCTGTTGCTGTTATTCGCTCCGTTCTCGGTACTACTGCCCAATCCCGCCATGCAACCGATGAAAATTAAACCCACTCCCGCCACTGCGTTTGCCGTCGCGGGGATGTTGTGGTTGTCGATGGGTTTGCTCGGCGAACCGCGGACATTTCTGTATTTTCAGTTTTAGCGGCCGAAAAGGAGCTTGAAGGAATGCGCGCGTGGTTTAGGCTATTTTACTTGCAGCTCCCTTTGGCGCTCGAAACGGAGCTTCAAGGAATGCGCGCGCGGTTCAGGTCCTTTCACTTGCAGCTCCCTGTGGCGCTCGAAACGAAGCTTGAAGGAATACGCGCGCGGTTCAAGGTCTTTTATCTGCAGCTCCCTTTGGCACTAGATACGGAGCTTGAACAAAAGCGCGCGTGGTTCAGGTTTTTTTACTTGCAGCTCCCTTTGGCGCTCGGCACGATCGCCGTCGGGGTCGAAATCGCTGCCTACCTGCTCAGCGGAGTGACCCTTCATCGCCACAATGTTGATGATCTCGCCAATGCCGTGACGCACGACAACCACCCCTACCGTGTCGTGCTGCTCAGCGACAGCGTTACCCACAATGTCGCCCATCGATTTCGGATTGGCGACCCTGGGGAGGTTGCGGACCTGACGACGCATTTCCTCGCCGGTTTGCCGAGTTCCCTGTTCCTCCTCGCACGCTACGTCGAAAGCGGACATCATCCGAAACACGTCGTGCTCGCCTCTTCGCCTGGCACCTTGGTCGAACCACAAGCGAAGGATACGTTCAAATATTACGTGACCAGTGTATTCACGTTGCCGAAGGAGCGTGATTTTCTGTCGCGCTACTACCCCACCTATTTGAACTACGGTTGGCGACCGGCCGCGCTTTCAATCACGACCAAGATTGGTGAGCCCTTATTCAGCTTGATCCGGCGGCCGGGGGATCAGATATGGGTGGCCCCCGACGCTCCCTCGTTACATCCCGTGCGCGAGAGCTTTCCGGATCTGCCCTACGATGAGGCCGTATTCAAGTACAGGGTCAACGATCCGCCGGAGATTCGCCCGGAAGTACGCGGCGTGCTCCGCGAGATGTGCGTGTTGAGTCGCCGTTTCGGATTCTCATTGCACGTGATATGGGCGCCGGTCCAGCCGAAGATTCGAGACGCGCTGGTCGCGAGTGGCAAAATGCAAAAGCTGACGGATCAGTTATTGAGAATCGCCAACGAGACGGGAACGTCGATCAGCATCGACGACAGTAACGGCCAGCAGGAATACCCGAGCTTCGATTACGATACGATTCACATCAAAGGAGTTGGCTGGGAGCAAGTCTATGCGAACCAGCTCGCCGCCTATATTCACCGTTTCGAGTTGCAGGGCCAGTAGGCGGGGCCACGGGCCACGCACTCACCCGGTCATTTTCGCTTCGCAAGCTTCTTTTCGATCAAGTCGACGAAGTCACCCACGGCCCGCAGGCCCGCAACCTCCGAGGCGCTGAATTTGAGCCCGAACTCGCTCTCCAGAGCCACCGCGATATTGATGTGATTGAAGGAGTCCCAGCCCTCGACGTCATCCATCGTCGTACGCATCGTGACCCGCAAATCTGGCTGATCGAGGACCGATGCAATGCTCTGTCCGACTCTCGCAAGAATTTCCTGTTTATTCACCCAACCTGCTCCTCGTTGATTAGACTACCGTGCGTTGCACGGATGGCGTCGGGAACCTGAACCGGGGGCGCGAACAATTCCTTGCTGAGAATCACTTCGAGCGCGGCTCTCGGTCCACTCTGACTGAAGATGTGATCGGCTCCGTCGACGATGTGGATGCGGCAACGTTGACCGAGCCGCCGAATGGCTGATCCGCCCTGATGACGCAATAAGGCAATACCAGGGTCGCCTCGAGAGAATACGAAGACGATATCGACGCCCCGAGCCGCCACTTGTTCGAGTTCACTGCCAAGGTCTCCCGGCAGCGGCAGACGCAAGGCCCGCGCGCAATCGCGCGCCACCCACTGGATCAACTCGTAGCCATAGCAGCCATAAAGCTTCAAGAGCCGGCGCCAGTTGATTTGTCCCGAAAACAGCTTCTTCCAGAATTTCGAGGGAACCACCTGCCGCAGGTACATATCCGGATTGTGTTTGAATCCCAACCACTGCAGGTCATCGTGCGTATCCCCTTGGTTCCAGTTGAAGTTGAGCGGATTCACCATCACGATTTGGGACACAGGGACCTTCGCTACCGCCGCACGCAGTGCGTGATAGGCGCCGGAGCACAAGCCGGCGGCCGCGATGTTGGTAATTCCGTACTCGCCGCGAATAAATTCGACAGATGCACGGATTTGTTCGACGGCTTCGCTCGGATAGACTTCGATCTCGGATCGACCTGCCACCGCCGCCCCATCGCCAAGGCCCGCAAGATCAATTCGTAACACCAGGTCTCCGCGTTCGGCCCAGCGCCGCGCAAGCGTCACGTACATGCGATTGGGGCCGACGTGATGCGTAGCGCCAGCATTGAGCAGAATGACTGCCCGGCGTCGGATCTCGCCGCGGGGCGGCTCGGTGACGATGCCAAACACGGGAGGCTCGCAAGCAAGAAGAACGGGTACCTCCGAAAGCATGTCGCCGGACTGTGCCGGCGCCAAGTCCAATTGCCGATCCTGCGTGTCTGAATTCCAGGCAGGCGGAATGCCACTCGGAGCTCCCTGCTCCGGATCGCCGATCGCAAGTCCCGACAGCCAATCGCGCGTAGCGCCGATCATGGACTGTGGAACGAGACTCAGATGCGGTTGGGTCATCATCATTCGTGCGAATCCCGGAAGAGCCGCATATTGAACGCGGGCACCACGCTGGCTCAACGAGTCCGCCCACGCACGAGCGCCCTGGATGTCGCTGCGATCGATCACCAAAACATCCGGCAGATTCGGCAAGTTCAGTGCACTCAGATCCGTCCCGGTCAGGGCGCTGACGGTGGCGGCAGAGAGCGTGAATCCGCCAACCTCCATCGGACGCGCACCGGGCGGGTGCCTGATATCCGATACTTTTCCCGAAGCCATTTGTATCATGCGCAGTTCGCTCAGATAGCGTTTACCGCTCGTCAACGGGGCAATGGCAATCAAGGCGCTCACCGCATCGCATTTGGCCGACGCCAGGGATGCCGTGAGCACGCCGAAGCGAAATCCCATGAGTATCACGCGCTTGACCCCGGTGCGGCGCTGCAATTCGCCGACGGCGGCGACAACATCGTCCGACCATGCAGCCAATTGATCGGCGAGCACGTCCATATCCGCCGAGTCGCCCGTTCCGCGATAATCAAATCCCAGCGTAGGAAGCCCGAGAGCGGCGGCCATTTCTGCAAATGCGCGCAAACTGCGGTGTGAGCAGAGGGCCTCATACCCGAACGGGCTGCAGATCACCAGTCCGACGCTCGCCAATGCAGCACCAACCGGCATGTGTAACCAGCCGAATAAGCCGTGCTGCTCCGATGCGAAATAGATCGGACTCGCGGTACTGGCGCTTCCTTCAACCCGCCTCTCAATAGGGAAGCTAGAATTCATCGAGCAAATCATGTGTTTCAGTCATTTTCCAACCACCGGTGCAATCGAGGAGCGCGCTCCGGGTTGCTCAGATATGGCAACATATTGGTTACCAAATCTTGTACTTGAGGCGGGTGCAGCAACGAGTAGTGGTCCCCTTGAACCACTTTTTAAATCGATCGTGCCCCTCGCGCACTTCTTCCATCCCAACAGCGGGTCCATTTTCTACTCGGGCGTGCGGCCGTAGACATTGAAGAGGACGCGGCACTCAAATCCAGGCGGAGTGTAAGTCCGCAAAGCCGATTTCAAGACCAGCGTATTCGTACGAATTTGGCTAGGCATCTCCCGGCCCAAAGCCAGGAAAAGCCGCGCGCTTCCGCTAAGGCAAAATGCTGATGTACGCCGGGTGCTTGCGATGATGCTGGAACACCTCGGCGAGCAGAAGCCTGCGCGCACCCTTGAAGCGGCAGTCAAGCAGGTCCTGCCCCCAAGACACGTACCAGAGATCTTAGAAAACTATTTTCATTTGCTTCGCCAGCCACACCCGCAACGCAGTTTGAAGCACCCTCGCCGCCCGAAGGAATACGTTGCGAAATTCTCTAGCGCCGCGCTAGTGTCCCGTCTCCGAATTGCCACCTCGTTTGCGGCGGGCTCGCCTGGCAATTCGAGACATAAGCACACTAGCATCCCGGCTTCTCTTCAGGATGGTACTCATGGCAGGCAAAACATATCGTATCGCGGTCATCCCCGGCGACGGGATCGGCAAAGAGGTCGTGCCCGAAGGCGTGCGCGTGCTGGAAGCGGCAGCCAAGAAGTTCAACTTCGGGCTCACGCTGGATTGGTTCGATTTTGCCTCGTGCGACTACTACCTCGCCCATGGGCAGATGATGCCCGAGGATTGGAAAGGTCGCATTGGAAGTCATGATGCGATCTTCTTCGGTGCGGTTGGCTGGCCTGCGAAAGTTCCCGATCATGTTTCTCTTTGGGGCTCGCTGATCAAGTTCAGGCGGGAGTTCGATCAATATGTGAACCTCCGTCCGGTGCGCCTGATGCCGGGTGTTCAGGGGCCCTTGGCCGGCCGCAAGCCAGGAGACATCGATTTCTATGTCGTGCGGGAAAATACAGAGGGCGAATATACCGCGCTCGGTGGGATCATGTTTCCTGATACTGATCGCGAGTTTATTGTGCAGGAGACGGTGATGACGAGGACAGGCGTCGACCGAATTCTCAGATACGCGTTCGAACTCGCACAGAGGCGTCCTAAAAAGCACCTGACCTCAGCAACCAAGTCCAACGGAATTTCAATTTCCATGCCTTATTGGGATGGCAGGGTTAAGGAAGTCGCGAAGGACTATCCGGATGTGCGGTGGGACCAGTATCATATCGACATTCTGACCGCTCAATTCGTTCTCAACCCCGATCGTTTTGACGTCGTGGTCGCTTCGAACCTGTTCGGGGATATATTGTCTGATCTTGGACCGGCCTGCACCGGTACTATCGGCATCGCTCCATCCGGCAACATTAACCCGGAGCGAAAATTTCCGTCGCTTTTTGAACCGGTGCACGGATCGGCTCCCGACATCGCTGGCGAAAACATCGCAAACCCTGTCGGACAGATCTGGACAGGGGCAATGATGCTGGAGCATCTCGGCGAACAGGAAGCTGCGCGCGCAATTGAAGCCGCAATTGAGCAAGTTCTGGCCCGGCCCGAAACGCGGACCAGAGATCTGGGCGGGAAAGCAAACACGGACGCCTGTGGCAAGGCAGTCGCCGATTGTTTAGGCTAAAACCGGGCCCGCACTGTCCCAAGAACCTCTTCTCCATGAAAAGGCCGCTCGAATTGCAAGCGCGAGCGCTTTCAAAAAGCCTATGTTATCCTTAACGAAGCATTAAGGGACGGATGAGCCGCAACCCCTGCTGCCTTGCAAGTGCCTTGGAGAAAGAGAATGCCCTTTTGCCTGTCTGGTTTGTGGCGTTTATATCCCCTAGTCCTAAGTATTTTAGCATTGCAAATCACAACCGGCTCTGCCGAACAGGAAATCGCAGTCGCGGTGGGCGCGCAGGAAGCTCCCTCCTACACGCGCGCCGCGGACATCAAAGTAACAGTCCACCCGGACCTTACCGCGACACATGAAAAGACGGTCAGAATTAAGATCCTGAGCGAAAGCGGCATCAGCGAAAACGGCCAGCAGGAGCTTTACTATGACGAGACGGTCGATCCGCTGGAAGTTGACGAGGCATACACCGAGAAGGCGGACGGTACGCGCATTGTGGTCGATCCCGCCGACATTCTGACGCGGGACCAGGCCACCGGCTTGGACGTTGTGTATGAGCGCGACGCGAAGGTAAAGACGATCATCTTCCCGGACTTGGAAGTGGGCGACACCCTTGTTTATCGCACACACTCTCGAGATATCGACAAGCGTTTCCGAGGGCATTTGTCTTTGAGCTATACCCTTCCGCGCGCGGTACCCTACGCGTCTTTCCGGCTCACGGTAGAGCTGCCCCCCGAACTCCGGATAAAGGTTGCTGTGAGAGGGGGGATTACTGAGACAAGCGAAGCTTCGAGTAATGGGAAGCGGCTCGTCTTTTCATATAGCGCTCCCTTCCAGGAGCCCGATGAAGCTAATGCAGTCTCGTGGCTCGATCGCGATCCCGAAATTGTCATGACCGATTTCGCAGATTATCAGCAGCTCGGTGAAAGCTATTGGGCCAGCATTCGCGGAAAGGCGGCTGTGTCGCAAGAAATTCACGCCCTCGCCGATGAGATCACCGAAGGGATACAGGGGAAAAAAGCGCAAGCAGAAGCTATCAGTGAGCTGCGCCTTACAATTTTTCAGAGCCCTATAGCCTTCACGGAACGTTCCGGCTGGACGATAAGTTGGAAGTGCCGCTGAAAGGCCTGCGAGACATTCCCATAGGCTTGCCCGTTCACGATAATCCTGTCGATTGGTTTTTTGGAACGCGGGTCGATGGCCGCAAGAGCGATTTCATATGCGACGCGGGCAAACAGGTTTCCGAGATCGAGGTGACTTTTGCCGAAGGCTTACCTCTGCCGAAGCCACTTGTGTCTTTGAAGGTCAGCAACAGATATTTCAGCTTCGCTGAGGAAAGTTCCGTCGGCGGCAGGACATTGCACATACGCCGGGAGTTCACCTCGAACGTGCCGGACCAGGTGTGCGCGAGCACGATTGAGCCGGAGATAGGACCGCTACTGAAAACTGTCGCACATAAGCTAAGCGAGCAAATGGCCTTCGAGGCGAGCTCAACGGCCGTGGCTGCCACCAACTAAGCTAACTTAGCATCGCCATTCGGATAGTGCTTGAAAGGGCGCCCCTCAGGGGCTGGGGAATTGGCCGGGAACGCAGCCGATCCACATCCCGCTGTGCCAAATTTGCAACCTTAGGCTGCGAAACGTGCAAGCCAATGCTGTCTCAGGTTGTGTGCTTTAGCAATCAACGATAATACGCCCTTAGGTTGTACCGTGATCGAAGTCCTGATCGCACTTTCGGGAACTTCTTGCGTCACCCCCTCTGTTACTTTCAGCGTTAGGGCCATCAAACATGAAGAAATCTTTCAAGAAACCGCTCCTGCTAACTGCCATGGCAGCTGGATTTTGGGCCCAGGGTTCCCTGTGCTCCGCTGCGGACCTTTACGGCAGCTATAAGGACGGTCCCCCTCCTGCGTCCGTCTTCGTAAATTGGTCGGGCTTCTACGCCGGAGTTAATGCTGGCGGGGTCATCAACAATGGCCGTACCAACTATTCCTACAGCTACGCGCCTGGAAATCTAAATCACAACTTCGCTGAGTTCTTCGGCAGTGCGGCTGACAATTCAGGCGGCTCCACCATCCGTGGTCCACTCAATATCGCCGGCCTGAACGCTGTCCAAAGTGCGCAAGCCGAAGGTTTTCTTCCAGTGTCTCTCGGATCGTTCGATAACGCCAGCTTCATTGGCGGCGGCCAGATTGGTTATAATTGGCAGTTCGGCTCCTTTGTAATCGGTGCGGAGACGGGCCTGGATTGGATCGGAAAAGGCTCCTCACACTCCTTTAGCGAAACGATTCCTGGTGTCTACACCAACTCGGGAGGCGACAAGTCATCGGTTGAGTGGCTGGGAACGGTGAAGCTGAAAGCGGGATACGCGATGGATCGCCTGCTTCCTTATGTGATGGCTGGCTTCGCTTACGGTGAAAGCAAAGCTTCCTCCCATTCCGTCGGAACCGACGGTTTAAATACAGACACATTTGCAGGGTCAACTTCCTCAATCCGGACAGGCTGGGTAGCCGGTGGCGGACTGGACTATTGGCTTGGCGCTCAATGGACCTTGCGCGTAGAGGGGTTCTATTACGACCTTGGAACAGCCACTTACGCCGTTTCGCCCCAGGACGCGAACTCGGCTTCTGAGGGTCTGAGCGTTACCGCCCGACGTACATTCGACGGCGCTGCCTTTCGCGTTGGTTTGAATCACTCGTTTTAGGCGAGTATACAACCGCGGCTGACATTACCAGACGGCCTCGAATTGATGCCTACTCGATAGGGCGGGTTCAACTACCCGCCCTCAAGTCACCCCTTATGCGAGGACAGGAGCAGGCTCGTCTCAGAGCTGGCTACACCCTTCATCTCGCGGATGCGGTGCAGAGCTTTGTCAAACGCCTCGAGTCCGTCTGTGCTGAGTTCGACAACGAGATCCCAGCGCCCATTCGTCCGGTGTACGGCCGTCACCTCAGGATACCCACGCAGTGAGCGCAAGACCTGGCCAGAACGCTCACCTTCGATCTCAATCATCATCACAGCACGCACTCGCGAAGGCTCCGAACCAGCCTTCGTCTTTATGGTAAAGCCGGCGATGGTTCCTTCGGAGATCAACCGGTCGAGCCGCTTTTGCGCCGTTGCCCTCGAAAGCCCCAGGATCGCGGCAAGCGAGGCGACAGGCAGCCTGGCATTCTCGCGCAACAAAGCAAGTAATCTCCGGTCAGTATCGTCCATGTGCTCACGCTGACACTTTGCCAACACTGCTTCGCAATTTGCTCACGTTTTCCACGACTTCAAGCAGTTTGCTGACTGTAACGTAGCCAAATTAAAGTCGATATTCTTGGGAGGTCAGATCGAATCGCAGCGGGAACCTACGAATGCCTGGAACGCCCACCTTTCTCATGACAGATTCAAGTCACTTCGAGGTGACTTACAAGATCAATCCTTGGATGGCGCCCGAGGCTTGGCGTGATGATGAAGCGGCGAACCGGATCGAGGCGCATCAGGCTCACACTCACCTTGCCATAGCGCTTCGCGATGCTGGGGCTCGCGTCATCATTATGGATGGCGCCCCAGGCTTGCCCGATATGGTCTTCCCGGCTAACTCGGCCATCGTTCTGAACAAGAAAGCCTTGCTTGCGCGCTTCCGCTATCACGAGCGTCAGGGCGAAGAGCGGCATTTCCTGCATGAGTTTGAACGCCTGAGAGAGCTTGGCTTACTGGACGAAGTAGTGCAGCAACCCAAAGGCTGCTGGCAGGAGGGGGCGGGAGACTCCATCTGGGACGCCCCGCGCCAGCACTTTTGGGCCGGCTTTGGGCCTCGATCCTCCTTCGAAGCCATAGACCGCATCGCGGAGCATTTTTCTGTACCAGTCATTGGTCTGGAGCTGGTTTCCAGCCAATATTACCACCTAGATACCTGCTTTGCGGTTCTGAGCGGTGGTGAGATTCTTTATTATCCGCCCGCTTTTTCGAAAGCGGCGCTTCTCACCATCAGGGATACTGTGCCCGAGCACGCCCTGATCGAAGCGAGCGACGAAGATGCGGCACGCTTTGCCGTTAATGCCGTCAATTTCGGCCGCACGATCGTGATGGCCGAGCCAACGGCACGCCTTGCCGATGAGCTCAAGGAACGCGGCTACTCGGTTTCGCCCGTTCAATTGCGCCCCTTCATCATGTCTGGCGGAGGAGCTTACTGCATGACGCTCAGGCTTGATCTGAAAAGCGCGAGCGCTGAGCTTCCAGAAGGATAATCGCCATGGCCTTCGACACTTCCCCATCCACCAAGCCCAGCGCTTATTCCACGGCTCAAGATTACATCGAAGCCGAGAATGAGTATGGCGCCAACAATTACAAGCCGCTGGATGCGGTCCTAAGCCGGGGCGAGGGCGTCTGGGTTTGGGATGTCGAAGGCAACCGCTATCTCGATTGCCTCGCCGGATACTCCGCGGTCAATCAAGGCCATTGCCATCCAAAAATCAGGGAAGCGCTCGTTGAGCAGGCCTCGCGTCTGACGCTGACTTCACGCGCCTTTCGAAACGACCAACTCGCCCTCTTCTGCGAGGAAATCTGCACGCTGACGCGGTCGCATAAGGTCCTGCCCATGAACACCGGCGCAGAGGCGGTGGAGACTGCGATTAAGGTGGCTCGGAAGTGGGCCTACGAGGTAAAAGGGGTGCCCGCCGGGCGCGCGGAAATCATCGTCTTCGCGAACAACTTCCACGGGCGCACTGTATCCATCGTCAGCTTCTCAACCGACCCCACAGCCACGGAAGGCTTCGGCCCGTTCACTCCCGGCTTTAAGATTGTGCCTTTCGGCGACCTGAAAGCGTTGGAAGAGGCGATCACTCCCAATACCGCTGCGGTTCTCATCGAACCCATTCAGGGAGAGGCGGGCGTGATTGTCCCGCCTCGCGGTTACGTCCACGCCGTTCGCGATCTCTGCACCAAAGAGAGGATTATCTTCATCCTGGACGAGATTCAGACGGGCCTTGGCCGCACGGGCAGGCTGCTCGCGGAAGAGCATGAGGGCGTCGAAGCTGACATGACGCTCCTGGGCAAGGCGCTGGCTGGCGGGTTCTATCCAGTTTCGGCTGTTCTTTCCAGTGCCGAGATTTTAGGCGCGCTTAAGCCGGGTGAGCATGGCAGCACCTTCGGTGGCAACCCCCTCGCCTGTGCGGTGGCCCGGGCTTCACTGCGGGTGCTAGTCGAGGAGGGTATGATCGAAAACGCCGCCAGCCAAGGTGCCTACCTGCTTGAAGGGTTGAGGGCCAATCTAGGAGATCCCGTCAAGGAAGTGCGTGGCCGCGGCTTAATGCTGGCGATTGAGCTTCATTCGGATGACGGAGGCGCGCGCCGCTATTGCGAGGCTTTGCGGCGCAACGGCATCCTTTGCAAGGACACTCGGGAACACACAATTCGGGTCTCGCCGCCGCTCTTGATTACCCGTCAGGAGATCGATTGGGCATTGCCCCGTTTCAAAGAAGTATTCGCTCAGGCTTCTTGACCATCAGCCGCAAGAGCGGGTACCCGGTCGGGGGAATCTGCCCCAGCCAGACGCCGAATGATTAGGATTGCGAAGCGTAGCTTCGCTCCGGCGCCAGCTGAATCGCAGCGCATCAACGGCCTTGCGCTCTGCCCGCCTTTCCGCAATCTTGAAACGGAAATTCATCGCTTGTTCTTCCGAAGAACACCGATATGAAGCTGAAAAGAACCCCAAATTCAGCTCGTTAGGTGCCATTTCGAGCTGATTTTGATTGTAATCAAATAAGGCTGCTGCCGATTCTCTTTAAGGTTGGCGGTAACGTCATGAGGAACGCCAATGCTGGTTGCCTTGCTGAGCGACATGCACGCAAATCGCCAAGCGTTCAGTGCCTGCCTCGAACATGCTCAAGCCGGCGGCGCTGAACGTTACATGCTGCTTGGCGACTTCGTAGGCTATGGTGCAGATCCCGCTTGGGCGGTTGCCAAGGCCATGGAGCTGGTAGCGGACGGAGGGCTCGCAGTCCTCGGTAATCACGATGCTGCGGTCAGTGATCCATCTATCGGCATGAATGCCGACGCGCGATACGTCATCGACTGGACACGGGGCGAATTGGGCATCGAAGAACGGGGCTTTCTCACAGGTCTCCCACTCACCATCGAGGATGAGACCCGCCTACTTGTCCATTCCGACGCTAGTGCGCCCGAGCAGTGGATTTATGTTCTCTCAGTGGTGGAAGCTGCGCGAAGCCTCCGGGCAACCCAGGCCGAAATTACGTTTTGCGGCCATACGCACAAGCCAACGATCTTCAGTATCACAAGCGCGTCGAAGATGATGGTTTTTACCCCTGTCAAGGACGTTGCCGTTCCTTTGCACGGTTTGCGGCGCTGGCTGATCGTTCTTGGATCGGTCGGGCAGCCAAGAGACGGCAACCCGGCTGCGTCCTATGCCATGTTCGACACGGAGAAGAAGGAGATCACTTTCCGCCGTGTGCCCTATGATATTGAAGCCGCTGCCGCGGCGATCCGGCGGGCGAAGCTGCCGCAATTCTTTGCCGAAAGGTTGTTCACCGGGAGATGAGCCATGGCAAAGCCCGGTTTGCAGCCAAGTACCGTTCTCGACGGCTTCCACATCGAGAGCCTGGTCCACCGGGGCGGCATGGCCCGTCTTTGGAGCGTTTCGAAGCCCGGCATTGATATTCCTCTCTTGATGAAGGTGCCGATACTCGGAGAAGGCGTAGACCCGGCGGCGATCGTAAGCTTCGAAATGGAACAGATGATCATGCCGCGGTTGAGCGGGCCGAACGTCCCGATATTCATAGCGGCCGGAGATTTTGCAGTTCACCCCTACATTGTTATGGAGCGGTTACCGGGGAAGTCTCTTTTGCCGCGAACCATGGAATTGCCCCTTAGCTACGAGGAAGTCGCGCGGATAGGCTGGCAGGTGGCGACGGCACTCGACAACCTCCACCGCCAGCACGTGATCCATCTCGATATCAAGCCCAGCAACATTCTTTTCCGGCCGTCCGGTGAAACAGTCCTCATAGATTTCGGTCTTTCAAGGCATCTGCAGCTTCCGGATCTGATGCAGGAGGAGTTCAGGCTGCCCTATGGCACCGCTCCTTACATGGCGCCCGAGCAGCTCCTCGGGATCCGGCACGATGCGCGAAGCGATCAGTTTGCGCTTGGCGTTCTCCTCTACTTTTTCTCAACCGGCGTTCGCCCTTTCGGGGAAAGTGAGAGCTTCCGAGCAATGAAGAAGCGGCTCTGGCGCGATCCAAAGCCGCCGAGGCAACTGCGTCCCGATTATCCGGCGTGGCTTCAAGAAATCGTATTGCGCTGCCTGGAAATTGAGCCGGCTTGGCGTTATCCGTCAGCAGCCCAGCTTGCCTTCGAGCTCAGTCACCACGATCAAATAAAGCTGACTGCTCGCTCCGAACGGCTGAAACGCAACTCGTTTGCAACCGTGCTGAAGCGCCGCTTAAATCCTGAGCACAGAAAGGATTGGATTCCGCGCACCGCCGCGGCGCAATTGCCGGCGGCGCCCATCATCGCGGTAGCAGTCGATCTCTCGAGCGAGGCCAAGGCAACGAACGAGGCGCTGCGTGAAGCGTCAGCGCGCGCTCTTACGGCATTCCCCGCCGCGCGTCTTGCCTGCCTCAATGTCCTAAGGCAGAGCTTGATCGCAACCCGGGATACGACCCTTGACGAGGAAGGGCACAACAAGCACGTGAACCGGCTGGTTGAACTTCAGCACTGGGCTCAGCCGCTCCTACGCGGAGAAGGGCGCATTACCTATCACGTGCTCGAATCGACAGACCCAGCTTCTGCCATCCTGGAATATGCGAAACAAAACAAGGTTGACCAGATCCTCCTGGGAGCGCGGCAAAGTTCGCTCATGCGGACCTTGCTTGGCAGCGTATCAGCAAAGGTTGCCGGGGAAGCAGCTTGTACGGTGACGATCGTGCGTCCCTCACATCGCGAGACCCCTCCATCAGCAAGCGAAGCCGCGGCAAATAGCAGCTAGTCAGCTAATGCAACGTCTCTCCTGGCGGATGGGCAAGCTTCCCCTCCCCACGCTGTTTTTGCTGTGCTCGGAGCTTCTGGGCATGCTTGTGCACCCGCTGGGCAGCGTGGCGCCGGGCAGCGGCAAACTCGCGGGCCCTATATCTTGCCCTCTTCCTCCTATATGCCCGCCGTTGTTGCTCCACCAGGGCCTGCTGTTTTTTGAAATCCCGTTTCCGTTTTGCGAAGCGGCGCTCCAGGCGCCGTTTTATGCGCGTTGAAAAGCGCCGGGCATCGTGGCGAGCTTTGATCTTTCGCCACGGAAAACGGGGGAGTGCTTGAGCCCGGGTTGCGGGCTGATTACGCTGCGATTCGGGAGATTGAGTGTCCTCCTCAGCCCTTATCGGGCCGGGTTCGGAGTCTCTCTCCCACTCATCCAAGGACCGATTGTCTTCGGAATATGCAAACTGGTTGAACTTTGACGCTCTTTGCTGTTCTGAAGCGCCGGAAACCGTCACAGGCCAAGCTGTGCTACCGGCAGAAAAAAGAAAAGCGATAAAAAAGCTTGCGGCGTAGAAAGCGCTCTTCCTTTTCGCGGACACGATCTCACCTAGCATGAATGAATGTCAAAAAGCTTTTTTCTCCGAAACACTGCAAACAACAGAAGGAAAATCTGGCGTAACCAAGACAAGTGCGACATGCGGTTACATCAAGGTTGTAAGGCGGTTAGCCGCCTAAATTTCGGGCAGGCGCGTTTTCATATTGACAGATGAAGTCCGCCCGTTCATCGCCTAGAAAGCGAATGCGATTCCGCCTCGCAATCGGCGGCAACTTCCCACACAGTTTCTCAAACCCATGGGCCCAAGAAGCGCAGGCATGACGGCGGGCTAGAACGCCCCAGCAAAAAGGAGCGAGGCTAGCGATGACCATGCCGACACCCTCCTCTGGCAGCCGCCGCATCGCTAATATCTCCGCAAGCGTCGCAAGCGCATGGCCGAACCGCTACGACCTCATCGTTTTCCTGGCCATAGGGGCGATATTGGTTGGCATCGCTCACGGCGCACATTCCATGCGCCAGCCTCTGACGGGGCTCCAAGGCGCGCCCGTCTCGCTTGATCCTAGCAATTTGCCGCAATATGCGCTTCTGACGACGCTCAGAATGTTTGCGGCGCTTGGGCTTTCGCTGCTTTTCACTTTCCTGGTTGCGCCCTTGGCAGCGAAAAGCAGGAAAGCCGAGCGGTTGATCATTCCGGCCCTCGACATTCTGCAATCCGTGCCGGTACTCGGCTTTCTAACCTTTACAGTGGTTTTCTTCCTCGGGCTGTTTCCCGGCAGCCAGCTTGGTGCGGAACTGGCCGCAATTTTTGCGATCTTCACCAGCCAAGCCTGGAACATGACGTTTTCGTTCTACCAGTCGCTGAAAACGATCCCGCGGGACCTGGAGGAAGCCGCCACTCAGTTCCACCTCTCGCCGTGGCAGCGCTTCTGGAAACTCGAAGTGCCGTTCGCCACGCCGGGCCTTGTCTGGAACATCATGATGTCGATGTCAGGCGGCTGGTTTTTTGTGGTCGCATCCGAAGCTATCTCGGTTGGAGATACGAAGATATTGCTGCCCGGGATCGGCTCTTACCTCTCCGTAGCAATAGAGCAAGAAAATATCGGCGCTGTCGGCTGGGCCGTCGCCGCCATGGCCGTCGTCATTTTCCTCTATGACCAGCTCATCTTCCGCCCGGTCGTGGCCTGGGCCGATAAATTCCGGGTGGAGCTTGTCGCCGCACAATCACAGCCGAGGTCGTGGGTATTAGATCTACTTCGGCGTACGAAGCTGTTGCAGCTGGTTAGTGACTCAGTGAGCAGGTTCGCCGGCATGTTCGCGGGCAACGTTAGCAAGCTTTCGCACCAAGTTCCCGAGCCCAAGGTCGGCCGCACGGCCAGGAGGGTGTTGGACTGGGCCTGGGACGCCATGCTCGTAGCAGTGGTGATCTGGGCTGCGTGGTCGGTTATCGCCTATATAAGGGCGAGGCTCGGCTGGCCGGATTTGGAAGAGGCGGTCGCGGAGGGCTTCATTACCTTCTTCAGGGTCGTCGTCCTGATTGCGATCGCAAGCCTTATCTGGGTACCCGTAGGTGTTTATGTCGGCTTGCGGCCCGCGCTTGCAGAAAGGGTGCAGCCGATAGCCCAATTTCTCGCGGCCTTCCCTGCCAACGTCCTCTTTCCCTTCGTCGTCGCCGGCATCGCGACCTATCACCTCAATCCCGACATTTGGCTTTCGCCGCTTATCGTGCTTGGCACGCAATGGTATATTCTTTTCAACGTGATCGCGGGAGCGAGCGTCTTCCCGAGCGATCTAAGCGAAGCGTCCACCCTTTACCGGCTGAAAAGGTGGCAATGGTGGCGCAAGGTCATTCTGCCAGGAATTTTCCCATATTATGTCACTGGAGCTTTGACGGCTTCCGGCGGTTCCTGGAATGCAAGCATCATCGCCGAGGTTGTAAGCTGGGGAGATACTAAGCTCCAAGCTCATGGGCTTGGTGCCTATATAGCAAATGCGACGGCCGCAGGGGATTTCCACCGCGTGGTGCTTGGTGTGGGCGTCATGTCGGTGTTCGTAGTGGTTGTGAACCGCGTGCTGTGGCGGCGCCTTTATGCGCTGGCAGACCGGCGTTTGCGCTTAGATTGAACAGGGAGGGCTTTATGGGGGCAGTTGCAGCCGCGGCACGGACGAATGAGCGCCGAGCCCTCGTCAGTGTCAAGGATGTGAAGCACTTCTTCAAGCGTGGAACAAGCAGCAATCTGCTTGTCCTCGATCACGTCAATCTGAACCTTTATGACAACGAGATCGTTGCCCTTCTTGGCCGTTCCGGGTCTGGAAAATCCACATTGCTGCGTATCATCTCGGGGCTGATGCCCCCAAGCGCGGGCGAGGTAGACATCGACGGCCAGCATGTTAACGGTCCGGCCGACGGCCTTGCCATGGTCTTTCAAAGCTTCGCGCTTTTTCCATGGCTGACAGTCCTTGAGAACGTGGAGATTGGTCTGGAAGCTCAGGGCGTGCCGTCGGAACAGCGCCTTAAGCGCGCACTGGCCGCCATTGACCTTATTGGTCTGGATGGATTCGAGACCGCATATCCCAAAGAGCTTTCAGGAGGAATGCGCCAGCGGGTAGGCCTTGCGCGTGCGCTGGTCGTCAGTCCGAAGGTTCTCTTGATGGATGAGCCATTTTCGGCGCTCGACGTTTTGACCGCGGACACGCTAAGGACCGATTTGCTGGATCTATGGTGCGAAGGCCGGATGCCGATCCGCGCAATGCTTCTTGTAACCCACAATATTGAGGAAGCGGTGCTCATGAGCGACCGCATCTTGGTATTCTCAGCCAATCCCGGCCGTGTGATTGCCGAAATCAAGGTCAGTCTGCCGAGGCCGCGAAATCGAGTTGATCCGGCATTCCGGATTCTGGTCGATGACATCTACGCGCGCATGACGGCCAAGGGCACGGGCGCACCTCCGAAGGAGGGCCTCTTCCCTGGAACTGGGATCAGCATGAGCTTGCCGCATGTCTCCACCAATACGCTGGCCGGCCTTCTTGAGACGCTGGCAGAACCTCCATTCAACGGGAAGGCAGATTTGCCCGTGCTCGCCGAACGCACCCAGATGGAGGTTGACGAACTCTTCCACGCTGCCGAGACGCTACAGCTGATGCGGTTTGCCGAACTCGCCGAAGGCGATCTCAAGATAACCGAGGCCGGCCGCCGTTTTGTGGATGCGGGCGTTGATGAGCGCAAGGCGCTCTTCGCCCAGCATCTCATCACCTACGTACCGCTCGCGGCGCACATCAAGCACATCCTCGACGATCGTTCGAGCCACCGCGCTCCACTGATCCGGTTCAAGGATGAGCTTGAAGATAGCATGCCGGCAGAGGATGCCGAAACAACCCTTCATACCGTGATCAACTGGGCACGTTATGCCGAGGTCTTGGCCTTCGATGGTGAGACTGGCATGATCAGCCTCGACAATCCGAATCTAGCCTAATCCGGCGCCATGATCGCAATTGAAGCCCGGGACATTGCCAAAAGCTTCGGCGGGGTGCCGGTCCTTAAGGGGATATCGCTGGCTGCCCAGAAAGGTGAGGCCGTTGCCATCATCGGCGCTTCGGGCTCGGGCAAGAGCACGTTCCTGCGCTGCTTGAACTTGCTTGAGATGCCCGACCGCGGCGAGATCATTGCCGGAGGCGAACATATTGTCATCGGCCCAGGCTGCGCCCTACCGAACCGGCGGTGCACTGAAGCTATCCGCCGCCACGTCGCGATGGTTTTCCAGAACTTCAATCTCTGGCATCACATGACGGTCCTTCAGAATGTGATTGAAGCGCCTATTCATGTGCATGGGCGCGGCAGGCTGGAGGCGATCGCAGAGGCCCATGCTCTCCTCGCCAAGGTCGGCCTAACCCACAGAGCCGATGCCTATCCAAGCCAGCTCTCCGGAGGCGAGCAGCAACGTGCAGCGATTGCGCGCGCGCTTGCGGTGCATCCGCGAGTGATACTTTTCGACGAGCCAACCTCGGCGCTCGACCCCGAGCTCGTTGGCGAGGTGCTGGCTGTAATTCAGGATTTGGCGGCGGAAGGCCGCACAATGATTATTGTGACCCACGAGATGGCCTTTGCACGCGACGTCTCGTCAAGAACAATCTTCTTGTCCAATGGCTTGATCGCAGAGGAAGGACCTTCGGCCGCTCTTTTTGCATTCCCCAACAGCCCGAGGCTGCAGCAATTCCTGGAGACGTTCCGGTCTGGGCGCTTTACCAATGGAAAACAAAGGGCTACGTTGACGCCAGGACCGGAATAAATGGCAGCGGGCCAACCCATGCTCAAATCTTACCTGTGGCGCACTTTTGCGGTGTTCTGTGCCACAATCGTTCTCGCTTTTGCTTCCTTTGCACAGCAGCAAAACGTGCGCATCGCGACGGAAGGCGCCAACCCACCGTTCAGCACAATTAACTCCAGCGGCGAGCTGGAAGGTTTCGATGTGGACATCGCGCACGCCCTTTGCACTAAAATGGGCGCGGAATGCGAACTTCGAGCCCAAGACTGGGATGGCATCATTCCCGCTCTGCTGGCCAGAAAATACGATGCGATCATTGCATCGATGAACGTTACCGAGGATCGCAAGAACGTCGTAGCTTTCACTAAGCCTTACTACCATTCGCCGGGAGCATTCGTGGTCCGCAAAGGAACCGACACACACGATATTTCTCCGAATGCTTTGGCCGGGAAGTCCATTGGGGTGCAGACCGCGACCAATCACGCCGCTTTCCTGGAAGACAAATACAGTCACTCCATCGTCCGGCTCTACAATACCGTGGGTGATGCCTATCGCGATTTAGCAGCCGGCCGGGTCGAGTACGTCATGTATGATAAGCTCGCAATCTATAGCTGGCTAAAGTCGCCGGAAGGTGCGTGCTGTGAAATGGCACCGAAAGATCTGGACGATCCCGCATATTTCGGGTCCGGGGTAGCCGTTGCCTTGCGTAAGGGTGACGCGGCCCTTGTGAAGCGCTTCAATGACGCCATCGACGGCATCGTGGCCGATGGCACCTACGCCAAGATCAATGGAAAGTACTTTCCGTTTCCTATTTTCTAGCGTCCGTCGCATTTGTGCCAGGAGGGCTGAGGACCTTTTTAAGACGCAAGAAGCTTAGGCCCCTCGGCCCCCAAGCCCGCTCCCGCGCAAGCACGCCTTGGCGGGCTTGGCATCCTTAAGTGGCCGTATCCGCCAGGGTATACGGCTGGCAGAGGGAGGAGTGGGCGTCCGCTAATGTTTCAGCTTATCGAAAAACAGGTCTTTCAAAAAACTGAACGAGCATTCATCAGGCTAGAAGCGGGTATTGCACTTCAGGGTTAAATTCGTTGATGGCTTGCAGGAAAATGGGCAAGCGCATACAGTTCAGCAATTTTCCGAGGGTCAAGGCCGCCCGCCCACACATACGCCCACTGTCAAGGATCTCGGAAATCCGCTTCGAAGTTTCTCCAGTCAAGGGGCACCATATTCTTTCGCTGCCGGAGTGAAACTGGCGCCAGCCCATATGACTATGACAATGACAGAGAACCAGACGCACAGGTTTTGCGTCGCGCCGATGATGGATTGGACGGATCGTCACTGCCGGTACTTTCACCGGCAACTGAGCAGACACGCCCGCCTGTATACCGAGATGCTGACAGCAGCGGCAGTCATTCATGGCAACCGCGAGCGCCTTCTGGCTTTCGACCAGTCCGAGCATCCGGTGGCGTTGCAGTTGGGAGGCTCGGATCCAAAGGAGCTTGCCATCGCGGCGGAAGCCGGGATGCAGTTCGGATACGATGAGATCAATCTGAATTGCGGTTGCCCATCCAGCCGTGTCCAGTCCGGACGCTTTGGAGCCTGCCTCATGGCCGAGCCGGGTCTTGTGGCTGCGTGTGTCTCGTCGATGCTGAGCGCAACCGGTTCCGGCATTCCGGTAACCGTAAAATGCCGGATCGGCATCGATGAGCAGGATTCCGAGAACGATCTATCCAGGTTTGTTGAAGCAGTCGCCTTTGCGGGGTGCCAGGTCTTCATGGTGCACGCCCGAAAAGCCTGGCTCAAAGGCCTGAGCCCGAAAGAAAACCGGGAAGTCCCCCCTCTCGACTATGAGCGGGTATATAGGCTGAAAGCCGCTCTCCCAGAGCTTACTGTCGTTTTGAATGGCGGAATTGCAAGCCTTGGGGAAGTCCTTGAGCATCTCCGAAGCGTTGATGGCGTTATGCTCGGCCGGGCCGCGTACAAATCGCCCTCCCTCTTGGGCGAGGTTGATGCCGTCATATTCGGGGAGGGCGGCCGGGTCCCGTCCGCAATTTCAGTGCTGGAGCGAATGCTCGATCATACGGCAGCGGAATTGCGGCGCGGAACGCGTTTGTGCATGATAACACGGCACATGACTGGCCTTTTGAACGGCAGGCCGGGGGCAAGGCTATTCCGCCGAGTCCTGACAGAGGAAAGCGTGAAGCCGGGCGCAGGTCTGGAGGTTTTGCACGCCGCCATCCAGGCCGCAAAAAGATCTGCCGGTGATGTGCCATTCAGTGCCGGAATTGTGACAACGCAAGAACTTCCCCGGCAAGGCCTCTCATTGCTTTCGGTCTAGCGCCTCTATAGGGTCCGGGCCCAGACCCCGCCTTCTCTGGATCAACCATGATTTTCGGCCTGCCTATAAGCGAAGTCGCCACACTTGCTGTCGCGCTCATTGCAGGGGGCGTCGTGACAGGCTTCTTGGCGGGATTGCTGGGGATCGGCGGCGGCGGCATCATCGTCCCGGTCCTGTACGAGCTCTTTCGCATAGCCGGTGTCAGCGATAGCATTCGGATGCAGATGTGCGTGGCCACCTCGCTCGCAATCATCATCCCAACGTCGGCCCGCTCTTTGCGCTCTCACTGGCTACACGGCGCGGTTGATCTTGAAGTGATCCGGCGTCTTGGCCCCTGGGTAATTGCCGGGGCGATTCTCGGTGTGCTTATTGCCTCGAACGCAGCCCCCGGCTTTCTCAAAGGGGCGTTTGTGGCGTCGACGCTTTTTGTGGCTTCCCGCATCGCCTTCGGCAAAGAGGGCAAGTTTGCTGCCGGGAAGCTCCCCGGCCTCCCTTGGGACGGGCTCGCTGGAGCCGGGATAGGCCTGATCTCCACACTAATCGGAATCGGCGGCGCGGCCTACATCACCGCCTACATGAAACTATATGGCTGGTCGATCCACAAAGCCGTCGGGACAGCCACCGGCTTCGGGCCAATCATCGCGATTCCCGCCGTTTTCGGATATGTGGCTGAGGGATGGAGATCGTCGGCCGGCGTGCCGTTTTCCTTAGGTTACGTCAATCTTCTGGGCTTGGTGATAATCGCACCATTGACGGTCCTGGTTGCCCCGCTTGGCGTCCGGGTTGCGCATCGTCTTTCGCGCCGGACGCTCGAATATGCTTTTGTGGCATTTCTGCTAAGCGTAGCCTTGCGCTTCACGCTAAGCCTAATCTTCCATTTTTGAGCTTGAGCAGGCTTTTCAAGCAGCGGAGGAGGCGGCCGTTGCGGACCTGTAATCGTTTAGCCCGCCGCCACCGAGCGCCTTCTCCAAGAATTCCGCGAAGAGCTTAACGGCCGGGCGGACCAGATGTGATCCGGGGGTAACGCTAACAACCTGGGCCGATGGAAGCTTGTCCCGAATAGGCTTAATCAAGATGTGCCCGCCGTCATAGGTCGTCGAAGTCAGCGGCACGATTGTGTGCACGGCGTAGCCGTGGCCACGGCCCACAAGACCGCGCATTAGTTCAAAAGATTTTGCCCTCACCGCGATATTAGGCTGCATACCGAGCGCCTCGAACAGCGAAATGATGTATTCGCTTGTTGATGGTCCGTCATAGAGGATGAGCGGGTCATTTTTAAGCTCAGTGAGGCTAACATCATTGGCGCGTGCCAGGCGGTGGCTTGAGGGCAGAGCCACGACAGGCGGTAGCGATAGAAGCGGCACTGTGTCGAAGCCCGAAGGAACTCCATAGATGAAAGAGACAGCCATCTCGATGCGACCCTGGGCGAGATCGCGCATAAGCTGGTCCTGATCGCCTTCCTCGAGGCGCAAGGTGATCATGGGGTGGCGCTCGGAAAATTCGAGCATAAGCGACGGCATGAAACGCGCCGCTAAAGTTGGGAAACAGCCGACCGTTATCTCCCCTCGCTCCGTGTCGCTGAGGGCTTCGGCGGTTTTTGAAAACTCCTCGGCATGCTTCAGGAGCAATCTTGCTTCGTTGATCAGGCGCTGGCCCGCCGGAGTTAGCGTCACTCCCTTAGCGTGATGGCGAACAAAAATCGTGATGCCAAGCATTTGCTCCAGCTCGGCGATTGCAGCTGATACCGAAGGCTGGGACACTTGAAGACGCCGCGCTGCCTCGGTGACGTTTCTGCAATCCGCAGCCGCGGTTACATATCTCAAAAGCCTTAGCGAAATGTTCATAATCAACTGCCTAGCCCAAGTATTACCCATGCGCCACAACAGAATCGCTTATGAAGTGACTACCTAAGATTATTCCACAGCTTGAACGCGACAGCCACATAAGGGCGCCCCGAATACTGAGAATTCTGGATTTTCATGTCAGGCTTTTCCGTAGATTGGTACACGCGCTGTGGCGGTAAGGTTGCGGTAATAAACTTAGTACACTATCAGGTTGCATACGTAACCATTGAGCGTTTTCATGTCACACAAACACCAAATCGACGATGACCTCGACGTGACTTATCTTTCTCGCCTGAGGCCGCACATAGAGCGGCTTTCCGAAGCGGAAGAGGATGTTATTCTCGACCTATCCAGGGTTGAATTTGTCGACAGTTCCGGGCTTGGCGCTTTGGTCACACTCCACAAGCGGCTTGCCTCACGGGGCCACCAACTAAAGGTCGTCGGACTCAGCGGCCAGCCTCTGCAGCTATTTACTAATTTGCACCTCGTGCCCGTGTTTTGCGATTAGCTTCGAGGCGGCAGGCAGAAGCTTCGTGCTTTTGATGCTAGGACGGACGCCGGAATCGGCTGAGTGGGGTGCTCAGGTCGTCGCCATCGTTTCTACGCGGGCCCGGATCGTCCGGCGGCCTGTCGGGTATGAAGATATTCGGCTTCCTGATTTCCGGCCGCACCCTTACCGGCGGAGGAAGTCTTTCCACCTGGGTCTCAAAAGAAGCCTGATCGCTCGTGCTTGTTTCCTTGCGTGTTGAGCTTCCCGCTTCTTCACTCTGTTGATCTTGTATTTGCCCATTGGCAGCGGCAGAGATCTTCTCCGACGTGCTTTGAGGCGTTTCCCGCGCCTCTGCAATCAGCCCTTTTGTGCCGGGCGATGGCAGTGGCGTATCTGTGGCTTCATCGTGGGGTAACAGTTCTGCGGAGCCTTCCGCTTCCCCAGCTGCGTCAGCCTCGATTGCCCGCAGATCCAGGGCAGACATTTCCGATATCAATTCATCAGCGCTGTCCCTCGCTATAACTGGCGGCGTCTTCCACTCATATGCTCCCAATGCGCCGGAAGACGATAGCGCATGCCACTCCGCTGAGACCGTCCCATCGGGAGCGACCCAGACCGGGTCGGGAGCGCCGCGAGCCGCCTTGGCAAGCCATTCGCGCACCCGGCCTGCATCCCGGTTTTGCCCTGCTTCTATCCGGGCCATAAGGCGGCACACGCGTGCCGGCGGATTGTTTGCGAGATGGGGTTCTAACGCAAGACGGGCAGCGCTCCAGTCCTGTGCCTCAATTGCGGCGGCCGCGACCGCGATATCGCCTTCGAGGCTCGCCGGAGCGGAGGTGACCAGCGCTTTTACTCTGGCCAACCGCTCCCGCGGAGAATCCCCGGTGCGAACGTGAGCATAGATGAGCGCGATTTCCGGATGATGTGTCGCCCGCCATGCCTGAGTCAGGATCTTCGCCGCTCGGCCGACGCTACCTTGGGCGGCGAGAATACGACCTGCAACCGCTGCTGCCGGTATGAGGGAAGGTGTTAGTCCTATGGCTTCCTGGGCGTAAGCCAGTGCCTTGCCTTGCTGCGTATCTTCGAGCTCCACGGCCAGTTGAGTCAGGAGCACCGCCCGCCGTTTGTCCGCTTCCGCGCGGGTGATATGCTTGTGCTGCTTCGCAATGGCCAGCGTCCGAAGTGCTCCTCGCCAATCATGCTCGCGGCACTGAATCTCGAAAAGGGCGCTCGATGGCCAGCCGAGTGAAGGATTTGCGGTCAATGCCCGTTCGGCGAATTGCTTCGCCGCTACTATCTCTCCGGCCTTCTTTGCTTCAACAAAGAGACCGCGCAGTCCGAGCTCGATCATTTCCGGTTTTTCGAGCATCCGCTCAAAGGCCTGGCGAGAGGCAATCGAGTCTTCATTGAGTTGCGCCGATTGGGCCTCCAGAAGAAGGGCCAACGGTTCTCGCGGTACATTCTTCTTTGCAATCGCCCAGGCGCGTAAAGCTGCTACTTTGTCGCCAGCTCCAGCCGCGAAGATGCCGCGGCGAATGGCATCCTGACCTATCCTTTCCCGGCGCCGTCTGAAGCGCCGTCCAATGCGGCCAGGAGCAGTCCACGTCAGGACACCCAGCCAGATCGCGACCGCGACGGCAACAAAGAAAAGAATAAGCACGATAGCGGCGACGAACACGCTTGTGCGTATGTCGTAGCCCAGCCACTCTATGCTGAGGCTGCCGGGCCTGTCCGCGACCCAGGCTAGCCCCCAGGCAGCCCCCGCAACGAGAACTAAATAAAGAACAATGCGGATCATCAACCAACTCATCTCAACTCGTTACGCGGATACATCGCGCTCGGCAGCCGCTTATCTAAGGCCGGCTTATTGACGGCGGCCCGGAGCTTTGGTCAAGGATGCAAGAAGTTCCTGATCCGTCTTTCGCAACGCTTCGTCCGCCGCCACGCGCGCCTGGGCTTTCCCGAGCCAAGCCTTCATTTCTTCTGGCGGGTCGTCGAGAGCAGCCCCTTGCGTCAGCGCCGCCTTCAGATCTCCCGCTCGAAGAGCCGCTCCCATGCGGCCAAGAGCGGCTTCAACCGAGGTGCCGGAACCATCTGCGGGCGTCACCTGGATTGCGGCCTTCGCCCTGGAAAGCACTTCGCCCATGATTGAATTCGCCTTGTTGCCGTAGTGCTTTTCAATGGTCTTTTGTGACGCAGAAGCGAACTCACGTTGCAATTCCGCAAGCGAGGCCACTCCCTCATCCTTATATGGTGAAAGTTGCGAAACAGGCAGCTTAGCTGCCGAAAGGTTGTCAATGGCGGCAAGCTCGCCCGCAAAAGGCCGCCCATCTGAAATGGCTCGCTTCAGATTGGTCAAAGCAAGTGTCAATGCCGCCGTCCGCGCATCAGCTTGCCTCTCACTCTGAACCCGGGCAAGCGTTTCGACTTCCCGCTCCAGCGATGCCAATTTTTCCGAAATAGGCGCAAGCTGAGAGGCGATCTCGCCTTGGATCGCGCCCTTTGCTGGCGTAGCCTGCCCGCTCCGCTCCAGAGCTTGGACCCTGTCTGTCAGCGAATCAACAGACTGATTAAGGCTGCGTGCGGCATTTACGACGCTGTCGAGCCGCGCGTTTACCTCATTCAGATTTCCGGAAGAGATATTGCCCGGGGTAAATCCATTCGCGGGCATACCCTTGGCATTGGTCCGTATTGCGTTCTCGAGCGATGCTGTCCTCTCTTGCAGCATTTCTATCCGGTTTTCGGCAACCGGGTCGGTTAGCGAGACACCTGGAATGTCTTGCTTCAATGCAAGATAGGCACCAGCGATCGCAACCACGCCCCCGATGATGCCGGAGAGAAGATATCCTAATATTCTGCCTCCCCGCTGCGACTGGCGCGCGAGGGGTGCGGAGGTTGCACCCCCCGCCGTGCTCTTTGGCCCCTCCAACCGGGGAGGCGCAGGTTCCATGATACGGCCGGCGGTCATATCGAGTGTTGGCTTTGGTCTTTTTTCTTCGGGCATTTCGAAATTGCCTGTCATTGGTCCCCCCTCACCACCGCACGAAACCGTTTCGGGCGAGAGGCGGGATTTAGAAGTTCGAGCAACGCCTGCCGTTCGGGCTTGGCTGCTACATGCACAAAGCCTGCCCCGATTCGGGCAAGCTTCGAAGAAACGCTAGGCGCAATACAAAAGTATTGAAGTTCCTTAACGCGATCGAGCAAAGCATGCCTGTGGCACAGGGAAATATAAACCTCTGCCGTCCGCGGCGACATCAGCACGGCACCGTCAATTGCGCGCTTTCCAAACTCGTCTACCAGCCAGGGATCGAAAGCCTGCCGCGCCGTCATTTCATACACGTTCAGCGTGCGGAGGAAAACCCCTTGGGGCGCCAGCGTCCCTGCAAGATCGTATGCCTGGTGCTTCCCGGTCACATGCACCGCGCGCTTGGGTGCCGGTTGCAATTCGGCGATCTTCGCCGCCAATTCACGAGCGGTCTGCGCCGTCGCCGCCAAGGATTCGAAGCCAGCCGCAAGCGCGCGCCTCGAAGTTTCCGCTCCCACGGACAGAATCGGGAGACGCTGGAGGGCCTTGATATCCGCTCTTTCCTGTAGCGCGCGGATTCCGTTGCTGCTTGTGAAGATCAGTGCACTTGCATCAAGTAATACGGCTGGATCGAAGTCGAGGCTGTGATATTCAAGGAGCGGCTCGATAAGGGCCTCATGCCCCAAACGGCTAACCTCCTGAGCCATGGCGGTTGCCTCTGGATCCGGCCTCGTTAGAAGCAAGCGCACGGAACCTCCATTCAGGGAGCCTCCTGAAAAACGGCCTTGCCTCCACGTCTTAAAAGTTCTTTGGCAGCATCCTTGCCAAGCGCCGCCGCATCGGAAACGTTGCCTTCTCGCCCGGTCTCATATAAGCGCGCTCCATCTCGCGTAAGAATTATACCCTTGAATGAGACCTTGCCGTCCAGGATGCGGGCGAGCGCCGCGATTGGGGTGCGGCAAGAGCCATCGAGTTCGCTAAGAAAGGCGCGTTCGGCTTCGATGGCGATGCCCGTTTCCGTATCGTGGATGGCCTCCAAAATGGCTCTTGTCCGTTTGTCATCGGAGCGGATTTCAATGCCAATAGCGCCTTGCGCTGGTGCGGGAAGTATTTCCTCAACTGGAATCAGCCGTGTGATGCGATCGGAAAGACCAAGCCGCTTCAACCCGGCCGCCGCAAGCAGGGTTGCATGGGCTTCACCCTCCGCAAGCTTCCGAAGCCGTGTTTCGACATTCCCCCGGAAAAGGACAGTTCTGAGATCGGGCCGGGCGTGGCGGACGAAGGCTTCGCGACGCACCGATGCCGTCCCGACAATGGCACCCTCCGGGAGTTCGCGCAGCGACTTCGCTGCCGGGGAAATGAATGCATCGCGGACGTCTTCACGTGGAAGGATGCAGGCAATTTCAAGCCCAGCTGGAAGAACGGCCGGCATATCCTTCATGGAATGAACCGCGAGATCTATGCTCCCTCCAAGCAACGCTTCTTCCAATTCCTTCGTGAAGAGCCCCTTGCCGCCTGCCGCAGCGAGAGAGCGATCCTGGATTTTATCACCTGAAGTCTTGATGATGCATGTCTCGAAGGAGATATCGCCGCCATGGGCCGCCGTGAGGCGTTCGCGAACCTCGTTCGTTTGCGCAAGGGCGAGAGCGCTTCCTCTCGTGCCAATGCGAACTTGCCTTGCGCTAACGCGTTTGCTCATGTTCTCTTAGCGTCCCCTCGAAAAGCCCCCCTCGAACATATTGAACCTTAGGGTGAAGTGGGAGGTCACGCTAACGATATAATGGCGAAACGTAGAGCAATCAAAGCACGTAATTGGAATAAGCTAAGAAGATGCAAGCAGGTGCCATCGGCAATCATTCTCTCGTAGCATCAGGCCGCATGAAGTCCGGCACACTGACTGTTTTGGGCATTGAGACCAGCTGCGATGAGACGGCGGCGGCTGTGGTGCGGCGGGATGAGGATGGAAAGGGGACTATTCTCTCGAATATCGTCCGGTCACAATTCAAGGACCATGAGCCTTATGGAGGGGTCGTTCCTGAAATTGCGGCCCGCGCTCATGCCGAAGTTCTAGACCGGTTGGTCAAGCAGGCGCTGGAGGAGGCGAACCACACCTTCGCCGATCTGGACGGAGTTGCCGCGACCGCTGGTCCAGGGTTGATCGGCGGGCTGCTCGTGGGGCTGGTAACAGCGAAGGCGATCGCGCTGGTTCATAAGCTGCCTCTCGCAGCAATCAATCACCTTGAGGGGCATGCCCTCACCGTAGGCCTCACTGAGGGTTTGTACCCGCCTTATCTCCTGTTGCTGGTTTCGGGAGGGCATTCCGAGTTTCTGAAAGCCGGACGGTTGTTCGGCTATGAAAGGCTCGGGGGTACCCTGGACGACGCGCTTGGAGAAGCATTCGACAAGGTTGCCAAGATGCTCAGCCTTGGCTTTCCGGGGGGGCCGGCGGTCGAACACCATGCGCGAGAAGGTGATCCCAAGCGTTTTGATTTTCCCCGGCCTCTGCTCGGCCGTGACGCTCCGGATTTCTCCTTCTCCGGCCTCAAGACCTCCGTTCGCCATACGGCATTGTCGCATGCTCCCCTCAGCCGGCAGGATGTTTGCGACATTTGCGCTTCCTTCCAGGCGGCCGTCTCCCATACCTTGAGAGACAGGTTGCGAGCGGCATTCCGGGTTTATGGCCGGACCGGGCTCCCAAAGAGATACGTCGTGGCCGGAGGGGTTGCGTCCAATCATGTTTTACGTGAAACGATGATCCAGGAGTGCGAGGCAGCCGGTTATTCCTTCCATGCACCTCCTCCCGGCCTTTGCACTGATAATGCGGCGATGATTGCTTGGTCTGGAGCGGTTCGAATCGCGGCGGGAAAAACCGACGGCCTTGACGCCCCCGCGCGGGCCCGCTGGCCAGTTGCTGAAGCTATGAAGCAGTTATCAACGTCCCCTTAGACGGCTGCTTGCATACAGTGTTTTCAGCCGCTACCACAAGCGCCAGACGCGTCCGGCGCCCCGTCCAGGGAGATGGAATTGCATGCCAACAAATATTGGAAATACGGAAAGACCAGCAGCTTCTCCGTGCGAATATCAGCGTGTGGGCATACTTGGCGGCGGCGCATGGGGCACGGCATTGGCTCAAACGCTGCACCGAGCGGGACGGGATGTGACGCTCTGGGCTTACGAGTTCGAGACCGTTTCGGAGATCAATTCTCATCATACTAACCGCGTCTATCTGCCCGGTATCATCCTCGATCCCGGCGTGAAGGCAACCGCGAAAGCTACCGACCTGGCCGATGCCGACGTGTTGATGTTTGTCGCTCCCTCACAATTCGTGCGCATGGTTGCCCTGGAAATCGCTCCTCATTTCACTGCCCAGAAGCCAGTCGTCATCTGCACGAAGGGCTTCGAGGAAGAGACAGGCGAGTTCATGAGCGCCGTTGTGCGTTCAGTCTTGCCGCAAGCCAATATCGCGGTGCTGTCGGGGCCGAGCTTTGCGGGTGAAGTCGCGCGGGGCTTGCCTACTGCGCTGACCCTGGCGTGCGAAGATGAGGCACTGGGTGCCAGGCTCGCCACTGCGCTCGCTCATAAGACGTTCCGCCTCTACTGGACCAACGATTTGATTGCAGTGCAGGTCGGCGGCGCCGTCAAGAACGTGCTCGCCATTGCTGCCGGCATCGTAGAAGGACACCAGTTCGGCGCAAATGCGCATGCGGCAATTACGACCCGGGGCTTTGCGGAGCTGGTCCGTATCGGCACCAGGCTTGGCGGCCGTTTCGAAACTTTGACCGGTCTTTCCGGTCTAGGGGACTTGATCCTAACTTGCCTCAACTTGCAGTCCCGAAATATGTCTTTGGGCCATGCGCTCGGACAGGGGCAATCCCTTGAAGAAATTCTAGGGGCGCGAAAGTCCTTCACTGAAGGCGTTCATTCAGCGGCAGCAGTGGTGGCGCTGGCGAGAAAGCAAGGCGTCGAGATGCCGATCTGCGAGGCTGTCAACAATGTGGTAAAGGGCGAGGTGACGGTTGACGAAGCGGTGGAGGCCCTTCTGTCCCGTCCTTTCCGGACGGAAGCCGATTATCCGCCGATGGCCGCGCATATGCTGATATAAATTCGAGGCCTCGTAGGGATTCGGCGCTCCGTTTCACCGGGCGGCCCCGCTTGGGCTGGTTTACCGGAAACGCTCATGGCATTCTGTGACGGCTACGGCCTATTCGGCCGTGAGGGAGGAACCAAGTAAGCCATGCTGCTCACAGAACAGCACGAACAGCTCCGCGAAACGGTTACACGCTTCGTAGAGAACGAGATCAATCCCTTCGTGGACGAGTGGGAGAAGGCAGAAGGTTTTCCTTCCCATGAGGTCTTCAAAAAACTCGGCAGGCTCGGTCTGCTGGGCGTGAAATATGATGAGGCCTATGGCGGGCTTGGCCTCGATTTCTCCTATTCTGCCGTTGTCGCTGACGCGCTTGGTGCCTGCACCTGCGGCGGTGTGCCGATGGCGATCGGCGTGCAATCGGATATGGCAACACCTGCGCTCCATCGTTTCGGTAGCGAGGATCTAAAGCGCGACTGGCTCGTTCCAACAATAGCAGGCGAAATGGTTGCCTGCCTTGGCGTTTCGGAGCCGGGCGGTGGCTCAGACGTCGCCGCCATAAAAACAACAGCACGAAAAGACGGCGCCGATTACGTGATCTCGGGCACAAAGATGTGGATCACGAATGGCATGAGAGCCGATTGGTGCTGCCTCCTCGCTAACACCTCAGAAGGCAAGCACCATCAGAACAAGTCGCTGATCGTTGTCCCCTTGGACGCGAAGGGAGTTGAGCGCCAAAAGATCCGTAAAATGGGTATGTTCTCTTCGGATACCGCTCAGCTCTTTTTCGATGAAGTTCGCGTGCCACGGGCAAACGTGATCGGCCAGGAAGGCATGGGCTTCACGCTGCAAATGCTGCAATTCCAGGAAGAGCGGCTTTGGGCAGCCGCCAACTCGCTTACGATGCTAGACCGGCTCATCGACGAGACGATCACCTACACCCGCGGGCGGAAGGCTTTCGGCAAGCCTCTGCTGGACAATCAGATTGTGCATTTCCGTCTGGCGGAGCTGAGGACCGAAGTGGAAGCACTCCGCGCGCTCACCTGGCAGGCAGTGGAAGAATATGTTGAAGGCAAGGATGTGACGAAGCTAGCCTCGATGGCCAAGCTCAAATGCGGGCGCCTTTCGCGCGAGGTCGCCGATTCATGCCTCCAATATTGGGGCGGCATGGGCTACGCCTGGGATAGTCCTGTAAGCCGCGCGCTTCGCGACGGGCGGCTCGTGTCGATTGGCGGCGGTGCGGATGAGGTGATGCTCAGCATTATCTGCAAGCTCGAGGGCACGCTTCCGCGAGAAGACAAGGAACGGAAATCATGAGCCAAGCGCCCACCGCGGTCGTACTCGAACGGCAGGGCGGGGTGTTGCATGTCCGGCTGAACAGGCCCGAAGTTCGCAACGCCATGTCGCAGGTCATGCTGCGGGAGCTTTTGGACGCGCTTGCGGAGGCCGAGAAGAGCGGCGTGCGCATTGTGGTTTTGCGTGGGATAGGTGGGCATTTCTCGGCGGGCGCAGACTTGAAGGACATGGCGAAAGCTCGCGCCACTCCTATCGCCCATGAAACTGATCCGGTCGCGGAAGCGAATTCAGCGTTCGGGCACGTCTGCGCGGCCTATGCCAAGACCCCGCTTGCGGTTGTCGCCGTGCTCGAGGGTGCGGTAATGGGCGGCGGTTTTGGCCTCGCTTGCGTGGCCGATGTGGTGATCGCCTCGGCTACGGCAGATTTCAGGACCCCGGAAGTTTCGCTTGGAGTAATTCCCGCGCAGATCGCCCCTTTTTTGGTCGAGAGGCTGGGCTATTCGGAGGCGAAGCGGCTGGCGGTTACGGCTGCGCGTTTGGGCGCGGAGGAAGCCTTCCGCATCGGCCTAGTTCACCGGGTTTGCGCCACCGATACTGATCTTGAAAGCGCCATTACCTCGACCGTCCGGCAAATCCTTGCCTGCGCTCCTGGCGCGGTCGCGGAAACGAAAAAGCTCCTGCGGCGCGCGCGGTTTGAAGATCCAGCAGGTCTTGTGGAACATGCTGCTTCGGTCTTCGCCAAAGCAGCACGCGGTGAAGAGGGCGCCGAGGGCCTTCGCGCTTTCGCAGAGAAGCGGAAACCAGCTTGGGCTGGCTGACTTTCCTATAGCGGAGAGCAGACTGCTTTTAGCCATTTCAGGTCGGCGGCCTTCAATGAAGGCGACAGCTCCCGCCAAACCCGTGCATAATAGTCATCAATCCAGGCACGCTCTTTGGCCGTAAGAAGCTCGCGCATAATAAGCCGGCGATCATAAGGTGCCAGCGTCAGCGTCTCGAAGCCCATCATCTTCGTTTCGCCGCCCTGGATCGCTTCCGGCTCGGTGACAACCATCAGGTTCTCGATCCTGATGCCGTAATGCCCTTCGCGGTAGTAGCCGGGCTCGTTCGAGAGGATCATCCCCGGCTCAAGTGCGACCATCCCATTGCGCGAGATCGATTGGGGCCCCTCGTGAACCGAGAGAAAGCTGCCGATGCCGTGCCCGGTGCCGTGGCCGTAATCCAGCCCCGCCGACCAAAGAGCGCGCCTCGCGAAACCGTCGATGTCTACACCGCGCGTGCCAGTTGGAAACCGCGCCGCCGCGATCGCGAGATGTCCCTTGAGTACAAGCGTGTAATGCTGGCGCATTTCTGCGGTGGGTTCACCTATCGCTACGGTCCGGGTTACATCCGTAGTCCCGTCCCGGTATTGGGCGCCGGAGTCGCACAGGTAGAGCGTACCAGGAACCAGCTTCTTGTTGGTTTCGGGAGTGGAGCGGTAATGGACGATTGCCCCGTTGGCACCAGCGCCCGAGATGGTGTCGAAGCTTATGTCTTCGAAGAGTTCATTTTGCCGCCGGAATGCTTCGAGCTTATCTGAGGCTGTCAATTCATCCAGGCGGCCACCCGCAGCCTTTTGGTCGAGCCAGATAAGGAACCGGCAGAGAGCCAAACCGTCCCTGAGATGAGCGTTTCGCGCGCCCCTGAGCTCAGCGTCGTTTTTGCGCGCCTTGAATAGAAAGATGGGATCGGTCGCCTCGATTGCTTCCGCGCCGCTTTTCCTCAAGGCAGCCATTATCTTGAGCGTCGCCCGTGCCGGATCTATAAGAATTTTCGCGCTCGGTGCTATGATCTCCGGCAGCGTTCCGGAAAGTAACTCTAATTCCGCAATGCGTGCGAGCGTTTCCAATGTTCGCCGGTTCTCTGGCGTGACATGCCCCGGCGACGTGAAAAGCGTGGACCTTCCCGAGGCCGGCACATAAGCCCTAACCAACGGCAGCGGCGTATGCACCACATCGCGTCCGCGAATGTTGAAGAGCCAGGCGATGGCATCGGGAGCGCAGACAAGAAGTCCGGCAGCGCCCTCTTCCTCGATCTTCTTCTGTACTCGCGCGATCTTTGAAGCGGCGCTTTCGCCCGAGAACGCTTCTTCCTGCAAAAAGATGGGCGCATGTTTGGGCTCTGGCCGCTGCGGCCAAATGCGGTCGATCGGGTTTTGCTTTCGCGGCGACAGCTTGAAGCCATTCTTGGCGGCCTCTCGCTGCAGAGGCTTAAAGAAGGTTTCCGTTATCAGCGCTGGGTCAAAACCAATCTTCGCGCCCTTCGGAGCGTTTGCCGCGAGGTAAGAAGGGGTCGTGGTGGCGGGGAACTCTTCGATTACGTAGAGCTGACCAGCCTGCGCTTTCGCCTGAAGGGTGTAGCGGCTATCGACGATGAGAGCGGCTTTATCCTCTAAGATGACGGCGGAGCCTGCCGAGCCCGTGAAACCGGTAAGCCAGGCGAGGCGGTCCGCGTAGTCCGGCACATATTCGTTCTGGAATTCGTCGCTCTTCGGCACGATGAACCCGTCAAGGCCCGAACTCTTCAGGGTTTTGCGCAGCTTACTCAGGCGCGCGGAGGCCTCGTGATGGCTATCCTGCATAAATTTGCAATCCTGGCATGTTGCCTGCGCCCTACCGGAAGCACAGCGGAAGGCGCAAGTTCGAAATGCGTGGCTCACACTAAAGTTGGAGATGCCGAAACGCAAAGACCGCTTCTAGGAGATAACCATGGCGTCCTTTTCTGCCAACAATCCGGTTTCGGACCGGGCCGGCCGGGGCCCTTTTCAGAAGATCCGCTTATGGAGGGCCTTAGAGCAATATCTTTATCACTCCGGGCAGTCTTCGCATGATGATCCGGTCTGCCTAAGCGCCCTTGATGACACGACGCTCAGGCGTTTCGGATATAAGGAAACCGAAATCAACCTCATGAAAGAGAATGCTTTCCGGTAATCGCGCTTATCGAATGCTTCTGAGCGCAAGGGTCGTCCAGCCTTCATAATCTGTGCGGCGAACTTTGCTAAAGCCCACCGCATCATATCGGGCGAGGATTTCGCGGACTTGTGCTGACAGCAACCCAGACAGGATCAGTAGCCCGCCGGGTTCCGTTAGAATTCGCAAGCGAGGCGCGAGCGCAAGAAGCGGTTTCGCAAGAATATTGGCGATCACAAGCCCGAATGGCGCCCGTCTGAACGCGGACGAGGGCCTTACCCCATCGCCGGCGAAAAGGCTGACGCAGTCTGAGACCCCATTCTTGCGGCTATTCTCGTGCGCGACCGCAATTGCAACAGGATCGATGTCCACCGCGAAGACTGGAACACGCCGGTCAAGCGCTTTCGCCGCCGCAATCGCGAGAACTCCCGAGCCGGTGCCAAGATCAAGCACACTATGCGGATTGAAGGAGGCTGGAAGCCGATCTATGGCGATCAGGCATCCCTTCGTCGTTCCGTGATGGGCGGTCCCAAATGCGCGGCCAGCATCGATCTCGATCGCCCATCGGGAGACAACTTTCGCCCTGTCATGGCTGCCGTGAACGATAAAGCGCCCAGCCTGAACGGGAGGCAGGGCCCTTTGAGTCTCTGCTACCCAATCGACCTGAGGTATCGCGGCGACGGTTGCGGACTCCATCTTCAAATCTGCAGCCGAAAGTACATTTGCGGCTCCTGCCGCGGCCAAAGCGCCGTCGTCGTAACATTCAAGTACCCACTGGCCGTCAGCTTCAAAGATAACGAGCGGAAAGCCTTCGAACCCGGGCAGCTCGCTCAAAAATGCGTGGGCCTTCGAGGCTTCGTCTTCTGAAGGGAAACTTACGACGGTCTTTTGTGAAAGGCCCATTCCTCAGGCGGCCATAGGGACCGTTTGCCAGCTTGCGACCAAATGCGTCCGCGCGTCTTCCAGGTCACGGATCCTGGGGTTGCCGTGCTCGTCATTCACAAGAAGACCAAGCTTGCGCAAATGCTCGCATCCGTCTTCGATGTCGAAGTCGCAATCAACTTTGAACTCATCCTTCAAGAATCTGTCGGCCTCCTCCCTCACTTCGTCCAGGCCCTTATGTCCGTGCCGAAGCAGAAGCGCGTATGTGAGGACGGCTTCCTTGATGTCTTCTTCCTCCGCATCATCGGTTAGAAGGGTCAGAACGCTTTGATTGCTGCCGATATTGTGGAAGTAGAGGCTTCTGGCAAGCTTCGCCATATAGCGCGTTCTTGTATTCAAAAAGCTTGTAATGCTCCGGATGATTGCGCCCACGGCTCCAGCGATGGTGAAAACGACGAAGAAGAGGCTAATGGCCGCAATCGCCGCGACGAATTTTAGGACCGCCGTCACAATGGCGAAAATCGTGCTTCCGCCCGATCCGATCCAAAGCCATAGGCGGTCGAAGAGCGAAAATCTGATGCGGGCATTGGGAAAAAGAATCTGCAGTTCGCTTCTTGCTATACGCCGGAACACCTTTAGATGAAGCGTCTGCTCGGAGACGCCTTCCAGCATTTGCTGATTTCGAATGCGGCGAACAAGGGCTTCAGCCTTCTTCTTCTTCATGCCGGCCTTCACAAGCTCCGCGACACGCGCCTCGACCGGCTTTAGCTTCAGGCCAATGAAAAGCCGCCGGTAGGCGTCCACCCGCAGGGGCCTTTCCAGCAGCCAGAGCGTCCTCCAGGTGCGCGCCTTGACATCGTCTTTGATCGCTCCGCGATAATACAGGAGATGAAAATCATATTCTGCAAGATCCACCTCGGCGAGAAAACCAACGCCGGATTCTTCCTCCAGGATCTTTTCAAGAGCAGTCCTGTCGATCTCGATATAATTTGCGCTGGTAACGAGATCGATCACATTGGCTTTCAGGTCCTCAAGCTTCACGTGCCGCTCCTCGGCGGAAAAGTCCTCCAGATTGACCGTCTCGTCGTCGGGGTTGAAGGCGTCGTAAAGCTCCACCAGCATGTCGAGCAATCTCGCGGATTCTGCCTGTCGCAGCGCACACATATATCGCACCACCTCCTCGGCGAGTGCGCGCTGGCCCGGCTCGAAAAGCTTGTCCAGCACTTCCCGAATGATGTCCTTTCGATCCACAGGAATGAATTTCTCCGGGGCGATTGAGGGAATCGGTTGAGCGAGTGTGTCGAAGCTGGTCTCTGTTTCACTCCGGGGAGAAATGGAGAGGGGAAGTAAAACGCGATCGCTCGCTGCTTGCTCATTCATTGTCCCGCTCCCGGGTTATGTAAAAATGATGTAACCGGTTTCCCGGCAAGCGGCAACTGCGCCGGATCCCAAGACGGTGTTCGAAAAGCTAATTAGACCTGGTTACGGCCTGGAGTGCGCTTAGGCGGCCTTGCCGGCAAGTCTAGCTGCCGCCCTTTTGTGGCCAATAAGGGGCAACAGCTCTTTCAACTCTGGACCGCGCTCAAGGCCCGTGAGAGCGAGCCGCAGCGGATGGTACAAGTCCCGGCCCTTGGCGCCTGTCGCATGTTTGACGGCTTCTGTCCATGAACGCCAGGTCGAAGTATCCCATGGCTCGGGCGGCAGAACTGCGAGCGCCTGTTCTGCAAATGGCAAGTTCTCGATTACTGGCTTCACGGGTCCCTGCACAATGGTCCACCAGCGATCTATGTCAGCAAAGATTTCGATATTGGGACGGACCGCGAGCCAGAAGGCCTCCCCGCCTTGAATGCCCCTTTCGCGAAGGCGGCCTTCTACCTCGCTGAACGGCAACGCATGCAGGATCTTGGCGTTCAACCCCTTCAGCTCTTCCGGATCAAATCGGGCTGGTGCCCGCGAGATCTTTGAGAAATCGAAGATGCGGGCAAGATCTTCGAGGTTATCATAGGGCTTAAGTGCTTCAGACGTCCCGATGAGCGAAGCATGGGTAATGACTGCGAGCGGCTCAAAGCCATCTTCGCGAAGCCCCTTTATTGAAAGAGAGCCAAGCCGTTTGGAGAGCTCCTCACCATGTGCGCCTACGAGCAGATTATGATGCGCAAACTTGGGTAGGGTGGCCCGCAACGCTTCAAAAATCTGGATTTGTACCACAGTGTTCGTCACATGGTCTTCGCCGCGTATGATGTGGGTGATAGCGGTTTCCGCGTCATCCGCGACGCTGGTGAATGTATAAAGGGGGGTGCCGTCTTCCCGAATTAGCACCGGATCGGAGACGGCGGCCGCGTCGATTTCCTGTGGGCCCCGGATCAAATCATCCCAAGCCAGTGGCCGGTGCTCCAAAAAAAAGCGCCAATGCGGTTTGCGGCCCTCTGCCTCAAGGTCTTCTTTTTCCTTCTGGGTCAGCTTCAACGCTGATCGATCGTAAATCGGAGGTTGGCCGCGGGCCTTCTGCCTTGCACGCCGCCGCTCAAGCTCTTCCGCAGTCTCGTAGCAAGGGTAGAGGCGCCCGGCTCTTTTCAGCCGGTCTGCAGCCTTTTGGTAGAAGGCCAGCCGGGCCGATTGACGAAATTCGCGGTCCCAGGTGAGACCGAGCCAGGCAAGGTCTTCACGGATGCCTTCGACATACTCCTCTTTGGAGCGCTCCAGGTCCGTATCGTCGAAACGCAAAAGAAAAGCGCCGCCTTCCCGTCTTGCAAACAGCCAATTGAATACCGCCGGCCTAATATTTCCGATGTGAAGACGGCCTGTAGGGCTCGGAGCGAAGCGGACCTTCACAGACATGCCTTAGCACCCTCTTTGATCTCTGTTTGCTGGCTCAAGAGCGAAGGACGTATAGCTTTCTGCGAATTTCAAAATGCGCTGCACACTAGGCGTGCAATCTTCCACGCGCAACGCGAACGAAGCAAAGGCTTCCTTGCTGCTGCCATAAAATGGGCACGCTTTTGCGCCCTTTGAAGCGGCCTTGAGACAGTTGACCTTTCATTAACCATAAGTTAGACGAGAACTTGGCCATTGCTGGCGCCTGTACGGGCCTGAATGGCGTAAGGAGATCAAGCCCGAAGATGAGGGTGTGCTTTTTCATCGTGACCGCTGCACTTTACGTGCTAAGTGCCTGTGCAGCCGCGGCCGACAGCCTACTCGAAGTGGATGGCCATTACTTGAAATGGAGTGCCAGCGCAGCAGCCGATCCAACTGTTATCACCTACGCGGTACTTACCAGGACATATTCGCTGCCTCCAGATAAGCGCATTCTAAGTCCGAGCAACTGTTCTTCGATGCTGCCTTTTTCCAGCATAGTTTCCAAATCTCCCGGAATACAGGAGAAAGCGGTGCGGCAGGAGCTTCGCTTGGCTTTCGCAGCATGGCAGGGCGTGGCCGGCATCTCTTTTGTAGAGGTCAGCGATCCACTTCAAGCCAATATTGTCGTTGGCGCGCAGCAATTTGCGGAAGGCAGAGCCTTCACAAATCTGAGCTATCGCGTGGGCCATACGATACTGCCGGTGGCGAAGGCATTGGGAAAGCCAGGATCAGCACCCTCCGTAAGGTCAAGCGTGCAACAGGAAGGCGGACCAGCGAAGGAGATCGAACAATCGTATATTTGCTTGAACCCCCAAGTCCGCTGGAAAATTGGCTTTGATGGCGATCTTGAAGTGTATGATCTCCGCTATACGTTTACCCATGAGATTGGGCATGCCATCGGCTTGGATCATCCGGGCAGTACTGGCTCGGTGATGTCGTTTCGCTACGATGAACGTGTGCGTGAGCTCCAGCCAATGGATGTAGCCGCCGCGCAAAGCCTTTACGGACCGCCGAAGCCCGCTCGATAGCAGGGCCAAATAAGTGGCGAGGCGGTGCTCAATGCCGTGCAAAAGCTATATACGGTGTAGTTATGCGACGTTGGGTGTCTTCTTTTTAGCAGGCGTCCCCGAACTGCGAGCGGAAGCTGTTTCGCCGGAGCTTTACCAAGCCGAGGTGATTGTAACCGGCGTCCGGGAGGCGGAACGCCTGCGGGGGTTCCGCGAGGGCATCAAAGAAATTGTGGGGAAGCTCACCGGCAACTACGCTCTCGATGAAGGCACTGCGCTGCAGCCCTTTCTATCCCATCCTGCGGATTTCATCCAGGAGTTCACATACGAGGACCGGATGAAACATCTCCTGGTTCGTGACGAGCAAGGGACGCGCGACCGGCCATTCTACTTACGCATGACAGCAAATAGCGCGAAGCTTAGCAGCGCGCTCGATCGTGCGGGTTTGAAGATTTGGGAGGACAGGCCGGAAATCGAAGTGTTGCTGACCGTGGAGGATGCCAGGGGAAGGATGCTCATAGGTGCTGAAGGTGAGGCGCTTCCAGGGGCGGCTGAATTTCTTGATTACCGCATCGCTCAAACGCATTACGACGGTTACGAGCAGCGAGAAGTGGTGAAATCGGTGGCGGCAAAGCATGGCCTCGCGATCGTGCTCCCAACATCCAAGGACCTTGAATTCAAACTTAAAAGTCAGGAACGCATTTCACTCACTTGTCCGTTCCACACCGGGAGCGCGAACGAGAATTGCATTCGGTACCGCGGAGAGTTGACATTTTTGCCGTCTGGACGCTGGCGCCTTGATGCGCGGGCCTGGTCTCTCTCACCGGATTCAGCCTATATGGATTTGGCGGGCTGTTTTCACATTCGATTTAGCGAAGTGACATTCGATACAGCGCTCCGCGACAGCCTGGATGCCATCGCGGCATGGGGAAGGGTGAACAGGGATGCGGTTCGCTGCGGTTTGCCAGGAAAGTTCTAAGGCGAAGCTCCTTGGGGGTTGGCTCACCTCTGGGTTTTCCCTGCCTGCTCCGTGGCACGCAACAGCGCCTGACATTCTTTCGGCATATCAGATACGAGAATCGGTTTCGCAGGCACAGGAGGCTTCTTCGGTTTTACCGGAGGTGCTCTGAGCCGCTTGAACCATTGATCGAGTTCTTCGCCGCATCCGTCGCCGGGCGGAAGCGCGGCTTGAGGGATGCAGGAGCTGCTTCCGGCCGGGCAGTTCAGCCGGATATGGAAATGGTCGTCATGCTGAAACCACGGCCTGATTTTCTGAAGCCACGCCCGGTTTTCGCCCTCCGCCTCGCAGAGGGCCTTCTTTACGGCGGGGTGTACAAAGATACGGGCCACTTCCGGATACGAAGCCGTTCGGTGCAAGAGCTTGGCTTGGAAAGGCGTCCATGCCACTTTGCTTACGGTTAACGAAGCGGCATCGACCATATTTGTTGCGGACAGCTTGTCACGCTCCTCCTCCGTTAAAACATGGCTGGGCATCGGGGTGTACCAAATGTCAACGTCAAGCCCAATCTGATGGCTGGCATGCCCGCCGAGCAATGGTCCGCCAATAGGTTGGGCCATATCGCCGACCAATATCCCAGACAAGCCGTCGAGCCGGTGAGTATCGGCGGCGAGCTTGCGAATGAAGGCAAGCAAGATGGGATGGCCCCACATCCTGTTGCGGGATAGGCGCATGACCTCCCAGGCTGGGCCAGTTATGGCCAGCTTCTGCGCACCTGCAATGCAGCCGCGGTCGTAGTGGCCGATTGCTTGTGCCGCAGGTTCCGGCAAAGGCTCCCTGATAGCCGCGAATGCCTTCTTCGCTTCGCGATGATCGGGCTCAGGGGTGACCTCCGCAGCGAAGCCCTCACTTTGAAGTGAGCTTTGCGCGATACAGCAAACAGCTAATAGAAGGAGCCGCGCTTTCAAGCTACCTGCCAAAAGGGTTCCAGCCCGATCCGGTTGGGGCGCCGGGTGCTGGCGGCTTCTCCTCTACTGCCGTGCTTGGGGCCGGCTGAGGTGCCGTCTTCTCTACAGAGGGAGCGGCTGGTGCCTGTACCGCCGCTGTCTTCTCAGAGTGCGCTTTTGGCTTCTTCGCAGCCGGCCTTTTCGGCGTGTTCGGTTTCGCAGGCGGTTGGACAGGCTGGCTCAAGTCGATACGAATGGGTCTAGCTTCACCCGGCTTCGGTGCCGTTCTGCCATCGGCCTCAGCACTGCGGGAAGACTGTGCCTGTGGGGCGAGCGCCTGCGGACCCTCCGCCGGAGCGGTATTTACGGCAATTCCGGCAAGAAGCCAGCGTTCGCCGTCGCGCTGGAAGGCGAGATCAAAGGTCACCTGTTCAGGTGTCGTAGGGAAAAAGCCAGTCAGGCGCAGCACCTGCCCATCCTGGAGAGCGGGCGGTGAAAGGAGTTTCGGATTGAAAGCCAGAATTGGCAATAGGTCGATCTTGCGCGCCCGAATACCCGAGAAAATCTCCGCAAGACGCGCAGAATTATTCGTCATTTGAAAGCTTGGTGTGCCCATGTCCCGGAGAACGGAGTAGTTGCCAGTCCAATTTGCTTGATTAAGGGCAAGAACAGCGTTCCGAATCATCAGCACGAGGTGAATGTCATTGGGGATCGCGGGGGCAGGCGGTGTCGCAGGCGCAGCCGCTTCTTGTTGAGCCCCAGGAGGAGGAGCCGCATAATACTGGGCGTTAGCTTGCCCGATGACTGCTACAAGCGGTGACACGAAGCAAAGTAAGCCAAGCGCTGTTCTTCTAGCCACGGCATTTCCCGGTTATGTTCCCTCCTAAAAGGTTCTATCTGCAGGAGAAGGCGACTTCAAGACGAAACCGGGCATGCGACGCTGCTTATCCCGGGTAATTTCGCGCCCAGGTTGAATGATAAATGGCGCTTGCCAAGCCTTGTTCGGGACAGAAGTTTCGAATTCATTAGAAGGCATACCCCGGGTAATACTATACGGGGTAAGAGTACTGTCTCAGAAAGACGCAACCTACGGCCGAACCTTTTTTGCGCTTCTCAAGCGGATTATCGACATATTTGAATTTGGGCTCCTGGTTCCATGGGCCACGCTCGTACTTGCCATCGAGCCAGGACGAAAGATTATAATAGACGTTGACGGTCTCGTCGGGCTTAAGGTCTCCGAAAATCGCGTCGTCTAGCTTGTTCATCGACTCGAGCGCGGTCATGAACATCTGTGTGTGAGCGACTTCGCGTGTGGCAAGATGCTGAAGCGCGCGCGTGGTTCCCTCGTCGGGGGACACCGCTAGAAGCAATTCGTAAGTTTGCAGGGCTCCGGCTTCGGCGGCCATATTCTCTCTTAAGTCTCGAACAGTATTACCGCCCTCATTGATGTATCGTGCATCCCAAGCGCTGCCCTGGCTATCGAGAAAGTGTGGCCCATGCCCGCGAAGGGAGAAAAAGGTACTTTTGTAGGCTGCATCCTGTGCGTTGGCACTGGCGTTTTTTGTGTGCTGCTCGATAAGTATTCCCACCATTTCGAGATGGTCGATTTCCTCGGTGGAGATATCCAGGAGCATATCCTTGAGCGCCGCGTCCTCAGTGTGAAAGGATTGCCCGGTCAAAAGGGAATAGCCCGCGGAAGAAACGGTTCCGCCGCCCGAGAACGCTTCATCGCCGCAGGGAGGCCGCCGGTCTTTGAAGTTAATCTGAAGGTCTGGAGCTCAGGTGGCGCAGTCAGAGCTGGTCAGTGCCCATAGCTGAATGTCGCGCTTCACTTTGCTAAGTAGTTCGTTTGGGAGGGAGAAATTACGGGTTACAATAAGTGTATTGTCGTTATATTTGTGAAATTGAACCTCGAAGACTTCAGCACTTGCCTCAGCGCCGAAGACCTTGACGTTTTGATAGCCAGCGGGGGCCTCGCCGTCCTCTCCGGGAAGGCGTTCCCCAGCCTCGTAATGATATCCCGACAAAGTTCCGCGCTGATTGAACCAGCACAGCTTCATTTTTTCAACAAAGCTGTGCAGGACTTCAGGGGGAGGCCCAAAGGATAGCCGCTGCGGTTCGGAGCCTATAAGACTATCGACCGTTGGGTCTCTTTTCGCGCACGCCTGCGGAAGTAGCGCCAGAAATAGCAAAAGACCAAGCCGGAATCGCAAGCGCGCCCCCTGAACAGCGTTGCTCGATGCCATTGTGCTTGTTCATGGCAAAACTGAGGCTGCGGTGATCCGCCCCCGGCTGGTTGCAGCTTTTTCTGGCTTGGGGCGAGGTTAGCGGCTGGCGAAGTTTCCAATGTGCTTAGGTGGCTTCCGCCGCGTGACTGGCCGCACTTGCCGCTGTGCTTCCAATTCACTGGCCGATTCCGAAAGCTTAAGCTGTTCAAAAAACTCGAGCGCTTCCTGGCGCGCCCGGTCAAGGCGCTTCTCGAGATCGACGATCGATGATTTGATGTTGTCCCGGCGGGTCATCGCTGCCCTGGCAAAAGTGGGGTAAGCGAAGTGATTGACGTCGCTGATACCGCTTGACTGCTGCTCGATCTTGATTTGCTGATCGAGGTCGTTCGCCATGCGTCGAAAATCAACGATCATCATTTCTAGATCATTGACGAGTTGCCTCTTTTCCTCATACTCAAAACGTTGATTTTGAATTGAATTGATAGCTTCAATCATCTTAGAAAGCCCCCTACTCCGGTTACAAATCCTGTTTGGGCTGCAGCATCTCTAGTCTTTGCAGTTTCGCTCAAAATAATTAATGCGCCGTAAAGCGTCGCTGCTTTGCAACAGCCCTGCTCTTAATTAAATTTATGCCATTTCAGAGTTGGCCTGGACTGCGAATTACGTCACATTCCGGTGGTCACCGATTCGCGAGCGAAAGATTTGTAGCGGAAATGTGGCAGCTGGTGCTGGGGCAGGCAGTTCTCTTCGAAGTTCGCGCTCAAACTCCCTGATGTGGTTTACGGCTCAATCCGGCGTCTTAAATTACGCGCTGGACGGCAGTTTACGTAGTAAGCTTAAGTTTTCTTAACCTTTTCGGCGTTAATGTCAGTCTTGAAGTTAAGCTTCACGGCGCGTTGCGGCTTTGACCCCGCGCCTTGGCGAATTTGCTAGCGAGGGATTCATGAGGGTGCTTCTCATCGAAGACGATAGCGCAACAGCTCAAAGCATTGAGCTTATGCTACTTTCGGAAGGTTTTAACGTTTTCCAAACTGATCTTGGCGAGGAGGGTGTCGATCTCGGCAAGATATATGACTACGATATTATTTTGCTTGATCTGAACCTGCCGGATATCAGCGGATACGAAGTGCTGCGATCGCTTCGCATGAGCAAGATCAAGACCCCGATCCTCATACTCTCCGGGCTTGGCGGTGTTGACGAAAAGGTTCGCGGCCTCGGCTTCGGGGCGGACGATTACTTGACAAAGCCGTTCCACAAGGACGAGCTTGTCGCGCGCATCCATGCCATCGTCAGAAGGTCGAAGGGCCATGCACAGTCCGTCATCCAAACGGGCAGCCTGCGCGTCAATCTCGATACGAAAACGGTGGAAGTAGACGACACCCGCGTCCATCTCACCAGCAAAGAATATCAAATGCTTGAGCTGCTCTCGTTGCGTAAGGGCACAACGCTCACGAAAGAGATGTTCCTCAACCACCTTTATGGCGGAATCGATGAGCCTGAACTCAAGATCATCGACGTCTTTATTTGCAAACTCCGCAAGAAGTTGGCGATGGCCAATACCGGGCAGCACTACATCGAGACGGTTTGGGGCCGCGGATACGTGTTGCGCGATCCGAAGGAAGAGCAGGCGGCAGCATAGCAAAAGCCGGCGTTGAGGATGGGCGGGCGCCATTCTTTCGCGCCTGCCACTGTTTGGAATAGCCGCCCGCGGAAGAACTGCGGCCAACACTGGCTGGAGGGATTCCCTTGCGGCGGGATGTAAACAATCCAGACCAGTAATAACCTCAGTCAGATCAGCTTACGCCCAAAGCTATAGGCACCACGAGATGGTTCTGGCCCTCGCGGTAGTAACTTTGTGGGATGCGCCAATAGTCTGGGCACAGTCAGAGAGAAAAAACAAGACCTCGCAATAAGACATCACCCGCAAGACGTTACGCAGGCTAAACCTTTGTACCGGGCGGCCCGCACCACCAACACCACGCTGCCGGCTAAACATCTTCCTTTGGGACGGTAAAGCCTATCGGGCGCTTTTTCGTCACCCGGTATAATTCATTTCCTTGCGCATCCAGCAACCCGGTTCGCCTGCATTCACCGCCGGCCTCGTGAACTTGAATGCGATCAAAACCTATGGGCGTGCGATCAAGCTGATAAAGATCGTCCCACCAAGCACGCTGATGCGTTGAAGCCGTGATGTAGCTCACTTTGCTCACTCATTATACTCCACAATTCAAATGATTTTGGCGCTCCGCCGTCCAGGCCGGGGCCCGGCATCAAGCCACGATACGAGTGCCGGCCCGGAAGTTAGGAGTAAGCGGCGCTTCTGTCATCCTGAATAAAGCGTTAATGGAAGTGACAAATGCGCACAGTCTATTTGCAATACTAGTCCTTATTCTCGCGACAATGCTTTAGCATTAGCTAGCAATCTACGGTACGGCTCAAGTAAAACTAATAAAGAATTCGAAGCACAGAGAACAATAAGCTTCGTGTATGTGGCCTGGCCTGTGCAATAGTTGGGCAAGTTATGAGGGAAGTTGATCTGGCTGTCTTCGACTCCGGTTAGTCTGCCTTTACGGAAGGCGATTGACTAGGATTTGAAGGTCAGGACGGATGTTCAAGGTTTGATAAACGACGCAATAACGCTCCGTCAGCTTGATAAGCTGAGCAATTTCCTCATCGGTTGCGGTGGATTGCAGTTCAAAGCCGAGCCGTATTGATTTGAACCCCACCGGCGCTTCCTTATCCACGCCAAGAGTTCCCCTAAAGTCGAGATCGCCTTCAACGCGCACCTCTCCTTTAGTCAATGGGATTCCAAGAGCGGTCGCGACGGCTTTCAGCGTGACTCCGGCGCACGCAGCCAGCGCTTCTAGGAGCATATCGCCGGAACAGAGTTCGAGACCGCTGCCCCCCGTCGCGGGATGAAGCCCGGCAATGGCAAGTGCCTTTCCCGTCTCGACTTTGCAGGCGATCGCGCTTCCGTCCACGCTACCCCGTGCCTTCAGTGTGATAACCGCCGCTTCCGGCTCGTTACGATATCTTTCCTTGATTGGAGCCTGTACGGCCTTCAAGGCTTCCTTATCCACGTTCGCTTCCTCTAGCGCATAACGCCCGATTTTACCTAATGTTTTCAAGTCCTGGCAGCCCTTTGGCCGGATCCGACTTGCTTAAATTGAGCGCGTCGTGAGCTATGTTCAGGCATTCCTGCAAGGTGACGTAGCTTGGAATGGCAGGCGGTGTGACCAGATGCAAGCATTGTCCGTGCATGCTTGCAGAATAATTGCCCCAAACTTTTGCGAGTTCAGTACGGGCTGTTTCCTCCTCCTTGACGCATCCATCATAGTTCGTGGTTCGATTGATTTCCATATTTGCTATATTTCTGCAGCCACCCTGGATGTCGAGTTTGGGAAACGAAGATCGGGACCCGCGGCTCGCAACGAGATGCGAATTTGACGGCTCTATGGCACGTGTGGAAGCTGAGAGAGCAAGCGCGAACAATAGGCTCGAAGGAATGGAAGCTGGCATTGGGAATATCCTTCTGCTTGTGATCAGTGTCCTGTAAGAAACCGCTGCCCCAAATCCTGTTTCCTAAAATCACGAGCAAAAGGGGCCAAGCCGAAGCTGGTGGTTGAGCTTTGCATCGAAGCCGCAAACAGTATTGGCGCGCGGCGGCCGGTTGCGGGTGCGTCTCTCAACGGTTCGATTACGAGTGAGCCGAGGTCGCGCGCTTGAAGCGCGTGTCAGAAAAGCTGCCCGAGGCGGTACCTTCCAGCAATTCCATGTGTTCATGGCTTATGTCAGATACTAAGGACAAGGGAGCGCTTGTTCACGCCGAACAGACGGAAGCCCTTCGCAAACAACGAGCAGTTCTCGCAAAATTCGGGGGGTATGCGCTTCAAACTAGTGACATTCAAGAGTTGCTTCAACGAGCGACCGAGCTTGTCTCGGATGCGCTCGATGTCGATCTGGTCAAGGTTTTGGAGCTGCAGCCCGGCGGCAAGACAGTCCTCGTGCGGGCCGGGGTGAACTGGGCCCCCGGCGTAGTCGGACATGCGACCCTTGATGCCGGCGGTAAGTCACCTGCCGGCTACGCACTTAAGACAAAAGAGCCTGTGATCTCTCCGGATATCTATAAGGAGAATCGTTATGAGATCCCACAGCTTCTGAGGCAGCATAGCGTTAAGAGCACGGTCAATGTCATCATCCAGGGCGAGCGCGAGCCCTTCGGCGTTCTCGAAGTCGATGCTCGAAAGCAGACCGACTTCAGCACCGATGACGTGGATTTCTTACAGAACTATGCAAATCTGATTGCTGGCGCGATCGACCGGGTGGCAGCACACGAGCAGATCAGGGTAATGCTCGATGAGCTGCAACATCGTATGAAAAATATGATGGCGAATATTCAGATCATAGCTAAGCGGACGAAGTCAGCGAGCTCCAGCCTCGATGACTTCATGCAACGCTTCACTGATCGGTTGCAAGCACTGGCGCGCTCGCAGAATGTTCTTGCCCGCGGTGCCAAGGGCGGTGCCGCCAGCCTTCGGGAGCTTCTGTGGGCAGAACTTGCAGCGTATGATACGATAGAAGGCGAAAGAATATTTCTCGACGGTGATGACGTTGAAGTTCCGGGAAAGGTTGCATGGGCACTCAGCCTGATTTTCCACGAGCTTATGACAAATGCTCAAAAGCATGGTGCGCTCAGCCTCGGGGCTGGAACGATCAACGTCTCCTGGAAGGTGGATGAACGCGTGGTGCGCATGCGCTGGAGAGAAAGCGGGGTAGCAATCGCTCCCGTACGTGCTCAAAAAGGCTTCGGCTCCAATATCATTGAAGACGCGATGCCGAGGTCGCTTGGGGGTGACGCGGCGTTGGTATTTCATCCCGACGGAATTGAATACACGCTGGAATTTGCACTCCCTGACACGTGCAGCTAGATGTTCCTCTCCGCATCTAGCGCCTTAGACAAGCGTCGCATCAGAAAATCACGCACACTTTTCGAACCGATGCTCGAATTTAAAAGGCGGCATGTAGGGGATAAGATCTTGCCGATGTTTCCTCATGTATGAAGGCGCCTTAAACTTCGCCACAGGCCGATTCGAGCGGCAAGGAGAGGCGATTGTCTTCCATAGGGCAGAAGCAGGCGGAGCGCGCAAAGGCCGAAACCAACTCTACGCCCATGATGGCGCAATATTTCGAGGTGAAGGCAAAACACCCCGATTTTCTCCTCTTCTATCGCATGGGCGATTTCTTTGAGCTTTTCTTCGAGGATGCGGTCAAGGCTGCAGAGGCGTTAAGCATTCAGCTTACGAAGCGCGGCAAGCATGGGGGCGAGGACATCCCTATGTGCGGCGTGCCGGTGTCGCGTGCCGGAGAATATTTGCAGAAGTTGATCCGTAAGGGCTTCCGCGTCGCGGTCGCCGAACAGCTCGAAGATCCGGAAGCGGCCAGGCGGCGCGGGCCGAAGGCGGTTGTCCGCCGCGATGTCGTCCGGCTTATTACGCCCGGCACGCTCACGGAAGACGCGCTGCTGATCTCCGGCTCCAACAATTTTCTGACCGCCATCGCCAAAAGCGGGAAGGGCAGCGCGCCGCGCTACCACCTCGCATCCCTCGACATCTCAACCGGCGAGTTTCTTCTAAGCGACACAAGCAGCGTCGATATGGAAGGAGAGCTCTTCCGGCTGAGGCCGGCGGAGATCCTACTATCTGAGGAAGAGCTTGCAAATGAAGCATTAAAAGGAGCAATCGAGGCAGCCGGCACGTCGCTCTCCTCTCTGCCGCCGGTGTTTTTCACGAAGGAAAGGGGGGAACGGGCGCTCAAAGAAGCGTTCGAGGTCGCGGCAATTGATGGCCTGGGTTGGTTTACCGAAGGCGACCTGTCCGCAATTGGTGCGCTTTTTCATTATGTTGCGCTTACGCAAATGGGGGAACGTCCTGCGCTCCGCGCGCCCAGGCGTGAGGCTGGGGCCGGTCTACTCATCATCGACGCCGCAACGCGGGCCAGCCTAGAACTGGTCCGGCCGAAAACGGATGGTGCACCAACTGTCTTCTCAGCCATCGACCGGACCGTGACCGCTGCCGGTTCCCGGGAGTTGATGAACCGGTTGCTTTCGCCGTCAGCAGAGGTCCAACTTATCAACCGCAGGCTTGATGCCGTTGCTGCCCTCAAAGAGGGCTGGACGCTTCGCGAGCGTTTGCGCCCAATCCTCAAATCCGCACCGGACATGAGCCGCGCCCTTTCCAGGCTGAAACTGAAGCGCGGAGGCCCCCGCGACCTCGGTCTGCTACGTGATGGGCTGCTAGCGTCTCTGGGCTTGGCTAAGGCACTGAAGCAAACGATGGCGCTACCTGAAGAGCTTGCCGCCCTTGCGAAGGCTCTCGCGAATGTACCGGAAGAGCTTGCGCGGGAGCTGGAAGCAGCCCTGAATGCGCAACTTCCCTATCTCGCCCGGGATGGCGAATTCATTACTCGCGGCTACGATGCGGCCCTCGACAATCTGAGGCAGCTCGCGACCGAGACAAGAGCCGTACTGGCGAAGCTGCAGGCAAATTACGTCGAGCAAACCGGCATCAAGGGCCTGAAAATCAACTACAATCAGATATTCGGTTATTTCATTGAAGTAAGTGCCAGCTCGGCGGCGGTTCTTCAGGCCGAACCGCATGCAAAGCTTTTTCGTCACAAGCAAACGCTGGCGAATGCGGTCCGCTTCACGACGGAAGAACTGTCCGCGCTCGAAAGCCGCATTCTGAACGCCAAAAGCGATGCCCTTGAACGCGAGTTTACGATTTACGCGCGGCTTGAAGGCGCCGCGCTTGCTGAGGAAGCGGTCATTGTTGAAGCCGCTGCCGCGTTGGCGGCTCTTGATTGTGCGGCGGCACTTGCAGAGCTGGCCCAGGAGCAGAATTACGTAAGGCCGGAGGTGGATGACTCTGGCTGTTTCATTATCGAATGCGGGCGGCATCCTGCCGTCGAACAGGCCTTAGCGCGGCAGGGCAGCGCCTTCATAGGCAACGATTGCAGGCTCGATAATAGCGGCGAGAGCGCTCCGGGTTTTCTCGTTGTCACCGGCCCGAACATGGCGGGAAAATCCACTTATCTCAGGCAGAATGCGCTTATGGCGGTGCTCGCTCAGATGGGGTCGTTCGTGCCGGCGAGGTCCGCCAGGATCGGGATTGCGGACCGGCTCTTCGCCCGGATTGGCGGAGCCGACGACCTCGCGCGGGGACGGTCAACCTTCATGGTCGAGATGGCGGAAACGGCTGCGATCCTCAATCATGCGACCGGCCGCAGCCTTGTGATCCTCGACGAGATTGGCCGAGGGACCGCCACCTTCGACGGTCTTTCCATTGCCTGGGCGGTGCTTGAGCATCTGCACAATATAATCGGCTGCCGCGGGCTCATAGCAACCCATTATCATGAACTGACGCGGCTGGCGGAGACACTGCCCCGAGCCGGAAATGTCCGCATGGCCGTGACCGAATGGAAGGATACAATTGTATTTCTTCATTCGGTGGAAGCAGGGGCAGCCCAACGCTCCTATGGTGTGCAGGCAGCTAAGCTTGCGGGAGTGCCAAAGCCGGTTGTGAGCCGCGCGAAGCAAATACTTACCCAGCTCGAAAATGGAGCCGGACCGCATGGCCCGCTCACCCTTCCAACCGATATGCCTCTGTTTTCAGCGCTGTACAGCGAAGCGCAGGAGCCGCCGAAGCATCCTCTGTTGGAAAAGATTGAAGGGCTGGACATTGACAGCCTTAGTCCGCGCGAAGCCTTAGAGACACTCTACGCCTTGAAGGCTGCGCTTTAGTATAGGGCTTCTTCAATCGAGTGGGGCCTTATCCGTATGACATGCTCCGCACCGGCGAGGGCTTAACGGTGGACCTTTTGCTTGCCCCAGTGCTTTTTGCGTGCGGCACCGAGGTGGCACCGCGAAAGCCTCGGGAGAAACGGCCTGGCCGGCTGCAAATGAATAGTAATCGACGAGGGTCAAAACGCCCGACGGTCTGTCTCCTTCTGCCGATGTCTCCATGAACACCAATGGCTGCCCTTCGAGAGAGAACCACGACCAAACCACCCGTGGTTTCGTCATTGGGCACACCATGATTTTCGCCGGGCCGGACGGGTTCAAAGGCGTGATCGCCTTGATCACAGCCTCGCAGCTGCATCCTCCCGTTTCCGGCCAATTTGGGCGCAATGCTCCCGGCAGATCGGCCGTGCAAGAAAGGTGGCGGCCGCTGGATTCCTCGATGCTGTACCCCAGTTCGTCGCCGAGGAGCGCGTCTGCGTTCCGGATGCGCGCGCCAGATGGCCAGTACATGCGTGTGCGCTGGGCCTTGCTGCTCCAGTCGTAAACAATCTCGGCCGGAAGCGGAGCGGAATCGAAATTCGGCGAGGTCATGAGGGCGGTCATGCGCGCACGCTCTGGCCATCGCGGCAGGGCGGCTTTCTCGCAGTTCACGTCAACCTCGGGCATCAGGTGTGCGATCGCTTCATCTGCCCTGCCGGATGAGCTTTCCATGCCGGCGATAAGCTTTTGAAGCCGCCTGCGCCCATATTCCCCCTCAAGCCGCGGGGCAGAGAGGCAGAATGTGTCGAGTGAAGACAGGTCCGTCGTCTTTAAGGCCTCGAACTTTACCTGATAGCTGAATGCGTACCAGCCGAGAATTGCAGGCTCATTTTCCGGCTGAGTGAACATCAGCCGAAAAGGTGAGCGGTCTGCGTTGTTGTACCAAATCCAGTTGGCAGACGGCGCGGCCGTGGACGGCGTCTTCCACCAATCAGCATTGATCGCGACAATAGGGGCGGAGCCTACGCATTGAGCGCGGCGCCCCTGCCAGTCTCGCGAAAAGGGGCGCAATCCTGTGTCACCTGCGTCTACGCACGAGGCGGAAGCAGTGCCGGCATCCTTGATGATATAGGTCGAACGCCCTTTGATGAATAAATCAAGCGATCCATGCCGGAGGCCATAGAGCCTGACGGCTGCCGCGTTGATCGAGGCGTCGAATAGAAAGTCGCCGAGTACGAGCTGCTCCTTTGTGAAGGGCGCCATGAGATAGGTGCCGTGCCACTTTGCTGGGAGCACGGGGCGTGAAGTGCTTGAGCACTTTTCTAAACTTGGGAGGCGTGCGCCGTACCCATTGTCTGCCATCGCGGCAAACGGAGTTTGAAGGATAGCAGCAAAACAAACTGCCAGAATCAGCCGTGCCAGCATTCTCACCCCACCACCACAAGGTTGGGCGACCTTACGGCGGGTTTTCCCGAGCGCAAACCTTATAGTGGAAGAAGGCGGAAACGAAAGCGGCCCCGGATGGGGCCGCCGTAGCACGATAGTGACTAGCGCCACCACCTCCGATGGGAGCCCCAGCGCCAATGGCTACGCCACCGGTTGTGCCAGCCGCCGCAACCCCAGCCACCGCTCCAGCGGCGGCAGTGCCAAACTTTTTCGACGCTGCTGCCAACCTGGTTCTGGACGCCAGATGCGTTAAGAGCCGGAGCAGCCTGAGCGGATAGCCCGTAGAGAGTGCCGAAGGCAATAGCAGTCGCAAGGAGATACTTCTTCATGTGTCAGCCCTTTAATTGAGCGCTCCTTCCTCGGCCTCTATAATTATATAAAGGAAGGTGGCGGAATTCTACTTTGATTGTGGCCGCAATTTGTAACGCATCCACCAGCTGACTTGCTCCATGGTCGCTATTGGGTGCCCTGATCTGGCTGTTCGAGCTTGCCGTTTGGGCTAGCCTGGTCCACCGCGGCGGGGAGATTTTGCGACAAAATTTGGAGAATTCGATCCGTAGACAGGCCGAACTGCTGAGCAATCCTCTGAACCTCTTGATTGCCCAATGCGCTGCGAAGCTGCTCGGCACTTACCGGCAAGTTGGAGCCGCTGCCAAGCCAGGATGCTACCTCTTCCTGCAAACCACCCGCGCTCAAGCGCTGCACGATTACGCTCAGGCTACTGTAGCCCGCGCCTGCAAGGATGTTCGAGAAAGCGCCAGGAATACCACTCGCTGAAGCCTGGTCTGGCTGTTCGCCCGGTGCGGTAGCGCGACGCTGCCGCATGGCTTCTCCGATTGCTCCGGAAATCGTATCGAAGATACCCATTGCTCACCTGCATTCGTTGACGTTGAACAACGGTAACACGGGCCTCTGCGCACACCCGCCCAATCCGTTTAAGAAGCCAACAAAGGGCAAACAAATCAGTTTCAATTCACCAGAAGCTTCTAACTCATTGCATTTCGAAGCATCTCCGCATGCTTCTCCAGAAGCGCTGCATCCGCTATTTTGCCGGGGGGCCGCAGCGCCACGCCTTCGTGGCGTGGGAGGACATGGACATGGAGGTGAAAGACAACCTGGCCGCCGGCGTGCTCAGCGAAATGAGAGACAGTAATACCGTCGGCGTTGAAAGCTTTCTTGGCGGCAATCGCGATGAGCTGCGTGGTATGCATGAGCGGTGCGAGCAAGCCCGAGGGAGCGTCCAGTATGTTGCGCGCCGGCTGCTTTGGGATCACAAGCGCATGGCCATCTGCCCGGGGCATGATGTCCATGAAAGCAAACGTATCGGCGTCCTCGTAAACGAAATAGCAGGGCGCCTCTTTGCGAAGGATTTTGGCGAAGATATTGTTCGGATCGTACGCAGGGGCGCTCATCGCGATCTCCTTCCGCTCTGCTGCTCAGACTTTTGTCGCTGCCCTGTCGTCTTTGGTCAAGACCGGCTTTCGAGCTGAATTAGTTCCGTCCGCGCTTTCGCCCTTATCGCCTGCGCGGGAATAAGCTTGATGATGCTGAAATCTTTCGCCACATCTGAAAGCAATCGCCAACCTGACCGCCCGCCGCACGTGGAACGCTTTATGGAGGTCCCATTGCTTTCGCCTGACGAAATCAAGCGCTACAAACGGCATCTGCTGGTTAAGGAGATAGGCGGGCAAGGCCAGCAGCGCCTCAAGGCAGCCCGCGTGCTTATCGTCGGCGCAGGTGGCTTAGGTTCCCCCCTGATCATGTATCTGGCGGCAGCTGGCATCGGAACAATCGGCATCATGGACGGCGACCATGTCTCAATCGATAATCTGCAAAGACAGGTTGCCTTCAAGACCGGCGACGTGGGCGCGCTTAAGGCAGAGCGAGCGGCCGCCCTTTGCAGAAGCATCAACCCGCATGTAACCATCGAAGCGATGCCGTACAGGCTGACGCCGGAAAACGCGCTTCAGACCATCGCCCGCTATGACATCGTGGCGGATGGGTCAGATAATTTCGCTACGCGCTACCTTGTCAACGACGCCTGCTATTTCGCTCGCAAACCCATGGTCTTTGCCGCGCTGGGTCAGCTTGATGGCTACGTATCCACCTTCCGGGGTTACGAGAAGGACAAGGATGGACGCCCACTGCCGAATTATCGCTGTCTTTTTCCCGAGCCGCCCTCTCCCGGCACTGTCGCCAGTTGTGAGGAAGCAGGGGTCTTGGGGCCGGTTGCCGGTGTCATCGGCACGATTCAGGCCGTGGAGGTGGTCAAGGAAATCCTGGGTTTAGGCGAAAGCCTGGCGGGCCGGCTTCTCATCTATGACGGCCTTGGGGCTAAATTCCAGATCATTACCTTGAACTGGGACCCAGATAATCCGCTCACCGGCCGCAATCCCAGCATTCTCGATCTTACGATCCACCGTTCTGCGGCCTGATGTTCACTCTACCGTAAGGCAAATGCGCGAAAACGCCTTTGTTTCGCCCTATTCCCGGCTGTCATCCCGGCCATGTCTTACAACCCGCACAATCCCCGAAGATAGCTGGAGGCTATGATGCGAAGGCCCTTATCGCGCGCGATTTTGATGAGCCTGCTTTTAGCAGCCGCTGCGCCGAGTGGCTATGCCTGCACGAATACCGGCAGCTTTGAGCGGTGGCTTGCCGATTTTAAAAGCGAAGCTCGCAAACAAGGGATTTCACCCCATGCGATTGCCGCGCTCGATGGCGTGACCTTCGACCAGAACGTAGTCAATAGCGACCGCCGGCAAAGCATCTTCTCGCAAAGCTTTCTCGAGTTTTCCGACCGAATGGCGGCGAAGTACAGGATCGAGAAGGGCCACGCGCTGATCGGCAAATACAAACCGGTCTTCGAACGTATCGAGCAGCAATTCGGTGTGCCAGCGCCCGTGATTGTCGCCTTTTGGGGCCTTGAGACCGATTTCGGCGCAAATAACGGGCATGGCTCGACCATACGCTCGCTCGCGACGCTGGCCTATGATTGCCGGCGGCCGGAAAAATTTCGCGCCGAGCTGCTCGATGCCTTACGCATCATTCAACGAGGCGATCTTTCGCCCGGTGAGATGATAGGCCCTTGGGCGGGTGAGATGGGCCAAACGCAGTTCGTTCCCTCTATCTATTATAAATACGGCATCGACTACGATGGCGATGGCAGGGCAGACCTTATCCATAGCGTGCCGGACGTGCTCGCCTCCTCGGCCAACTATCTCAAAGGTTTGGGCTGGCGCCAGGGCGAACCTTGGCTGAAAGAGGTGCGCGTCCCCGAGAGCATGGACTGGACCGAAGCCGATCTATCTGTTGAGCATCCAGTCAGCGATTGGGAGCGAAAGGGCGTGCGGATCGCGCAAGGCTCTGTCCCGGGCAACTTGGAGGCTTCGCTTTTGCTTCCTATGGGCCGGAATGGGCCCGCATTCCTGGCCTTCCACAATTTCAAGGTTTACTTGCAGTGGAACCAATCCCTCGTCTACTCAACGACCGCTGCCTACCTTGCGACCCGGATTGCAGGCGCACCCCCGGTTAATCGCGGGCGCGGCGTCGTGTCATTCGGCTACGAGCAGACCAAGGAGCTCCAGCATCTCTTGAAGGCGCGCGGCTACGATGTGGGCGAGATTGACGGCAAGCTTGGGCTCGCCACGCGCGCCAGCGTTAAAAAAGTACAGCAGAAGCTTGGGCTGCCGGCCGACTCTTATCCGACGCCCGAGCTGCTCACGCGGCTGCAATCGCGGTAACGAGCGGGCCAATCACTATCCCAGCTCACCTTGAGATCGCACTTTTCCGGCATCGGGCGGCAAAATGAGCGAACCGTGCCTACATTCCCAGGAAGTTGCCGGCCAAAGGCTGGCGCGCACTGCCCGCGGAAAGGCTTGAGCCATGTCAGACCATGCCGAACTGAAACCAAAGACTGTAAGAGTTCCTGGCCCAGATCATCCGATTACCATTGATCGCAATCCGAGCCGGATCGTCGTCAAAGCCGGGGGCCGCATTGTGGCCGATACACGGGAGGCGCTGACACTGCGCGAGGCGAGCTACCCGCCCGTCCAATACATCCCACGCAAGAACGTGGACATGACTCTACTTGAGCGAACCCACCACGCCACCTACTGCCCCTATAAGGGGGACTGCGCCTATTTCAGTATCCCCGCCGGGGGTAACGGCTCGGTCAATGCGGTGTGGACTTATGAGAACCCTTATCCGGCTGTGGCGCCGATTAAGGATCATCTTGCCTTCTACCCGGATCGCGTCGGCTCCATTGAGGAGAAAACGGGGGACTGACGGCTTCTCCGTTAGACCGCCGCCAAAGGGGCGCCTTAAGTGGTTCGGCCCCGATTACAAGCTGGGGGTGCCTCATTCGCCATCCCCTTTCGAATCGCTTTCAATTAGCGTAGCTAGGGGTGCCGGGACGGCTTTCTGGCAAGAAAACATGGCCTCTGGTTTAGGGACGAACCTAACTCTAGCCAGCAGAATGATTTTCTTCCAATAGCGTTGCTAAAAAGCAACATCGGTCGGAAAGCAGTTTTTGCGCGCGCCAGTTCGCTTTGCGGGCGCGTAATTAGGATTTTTGCGCGCAAGCACACCAAGCCAAACCGTAGCAATTAATTGATTCCCCTGCACAAATTAGTCGCAGCGCGGTGTACTTTCAGGCGGATGCTGACCTCTCCAAGTGTAGAGACCGCGCAGATATCACTGATCTTGTGGCCATTTCTCGCTTCGCTTGCAGCGTGGCGCCCCCCTCGCGCAGCACTTCAACAAGTTTCTCTGAATCCGAAAAATGGAATATATTTCAAAGTGCTGGAGGCCGGCTCAGATCGGCCGGGAAACGCGAGGAAACGAATATGGATATTACTGGCACGCTTAAATCTTGGATCGGTGCGCTGACCGACATCGGCTTAATGCTCTTGGCACTGGCGATTGTGGCTTCGCTCCTCATTGGGGGCAACCTACCGTTCTTCGGCGGGGTGGTTACGAATATCATCGCGCTTGTAAAAGACCTTGGCAGCAACGGCCTTGTCGGGCTTATTGCTTTGGGCATTATCGCGTGGCTGTTCTCAAAACGGTCGGTTGCGTAGGTTCCTTCTTCGGGGCGGGTGACAACTCCGCCCCTTTTGTTATCTCGGGGGAGGACGTAATGTTCGATCAGATAAAAAAAATAGGCTGGCTTACAGTTGAGACTGGCCTTCTTCTCATAGCGCTCTGCCTTGTCTTGAATGTCATCCTTGGCCAGGAGAGCGGTACATTTATCGCTTCTGTCGCTGATAACGTCACGAAATTCACACAGGGCCTACCTCCTGGCGTAACTGTTGGAGTGGCTATGCTTGCATTCCTCTTTTGGTTTGTAAAAGCTCGCACGCGCTAACATCGCCCCTCATCCTGCGCTCCCTGCCCGAGCCAGGCTCGGCGTACTCGATCGGGCGTGATTGGCCCCAAAAAGACCTTTCATGGCGCCGATGAAATCCGCATTCGAGCCGGTGCACCAAAGCTAATTGAATAAGCAAAATCTGATTTCGAAAGATCGTTCCGAAAGCTAATACGGGACGCGCGAAAGCGACCGGCTTAAAAAATTCTCTTTCGATTCAGTGAATTCATCACCCTCCACGCTCTGGCATGGGCTTTGCTATGTAACAGAGGCATTTCGCCCCGGGAGAGTGTACAATGGGCAACACGAAGGGTTTCGGTACGATCGCAGCGGAACCGGGCCCTATCGCCCTCGATTGGCGAAAGACTGCTCTTCTCATCATCGACATGCAGCGGGATTTTCTCGAACCGGGAAGGGTTTGGAGAAACTCTCGGGAACGACGTCTCTCAGCTCGCTCGGGCCGTTGGGCCAATCGCGGCCGTCCTCGCCGCCGCGCGCAAAGGGAACATGCTTGGTCATCCATACGCGGGAAGGGCATCTACCGGATATGTCTGATGCGCCTCCGGCGAAGGTCGAACGCGGGGCGCCGAGCCTGCGCATCGGCGATCCGGGTCCCATGGGCCGCATCCTGATCCGTGGCGAAGCCGGTCACGACATCATTCCGGACCTCTATCCCGTCCAGGGTGAGGTCGTCATCGACAAGCCTGGCAAGGGCGCGTTCTACGCGACGGAGCTCGGCGCCATCTTGCAGAAACATGGGATCACGGATCTGCTGGTCTGTGGCGTGACAACGGAAGTCTGTGTCAACACGACCGTCCGCGAAGCCAACGACCGCGGTTATCGCTGCGTTGTGCTCTCCGATTGCTGCGCGTCCTACTTTCCGGAATTCCACGAGATGGGCCTCAAGATGATCAAAGCCCAGGGCGGTATTTTTGGCTGGGTCAGTAACTCCGCTTCGATCCTTGAAGCGGCGGCGCCCGAGATTTCCCCTATCGAACGAGCGGAGGCATTATGACGAGCGCGACCATAGCCGGTAAGCCCGGCTTCAGACCGGCATTGTGGACATCGGGCGACTGGAACGCGTTCTTCGGTTTTGGCACCAACATCCTGGTCAACATGCTGGTGCTGACGGGATTGCTCCGCTTCGTGTTGCGGATGCCGGATGCTTTGGTCTATGGCCGCATACTGCCAGCGCTCGGCCTGATGTTATGCCTGTCGACGGTTTACTACGCTTGGCTGGCATACCGACTGGCGAAGAAGACAGGCCGCACCGACGTTTGCGCATTGCCGTCAGGCATTAGCGTGCCTCATATGTTCATTGTCACGTTCGTGATTATGCTGCCAATAACGCTCAAGACCGGCGATCCGATGAAGGGATGGTCTGCAGGCCTCGTCTGGGTGTTTTTCCAAAGCTTTATGCTGATGATCGGTGGATTTATCGCGCCAGTCATTCGTAGGATAACACCGCGAGCCGCGCTGCTCGGCACGCTTGCCGGCGTCTCAGTAACCTTCATCTCGATGCGCCCGGCATTGGAGATGTATATGACGCCCCAGATTGGGCTGATCTGCTTCGCTATAATATTAGTGAGCTGGTTTGGGGGCGTCAGATACGCCAAAGGAATTCCGGCGGGCCTCGTCGCCATTGCCGTCGGGATGATCATCGCATGGGGCTCGAACCTCGTCGGTCTTGGATTAGGAGGATTGAGCGTTAAAGGTGTGACAGACGCAACCGCGAACTTTGGATTCTCATATCCGCTTCCGGCCACCGATCAGATTTTTTCCGGGTTTGAATATCTTGGTATCATTCTCATAACGGCGATTCCCTTCGGCATATACGACCTCGTGGAAGCGATGGACAACGTGGAGAGCGCCGAAGCGGCCGGCGATCCATATCCGACTACACGGGTTCTGACCGCGGACGGTGTCGTCAGCCTGATCGGCTGTCTCATGGGGAACCCCTTCATCAACGCCGTCTATATCGGTCATCCGGGCTGGAAAGCGATGGGGGGCCGTATTGGTTATTCTGCCGCGACGGGCGTCACGGTAATTTTGCTGGCCTGGTTCGGTATTATTTCGGTAATGCTCGCGCTGGTGCCCGTGGTCGCGATTTCGCCGATTCTCCTCTATATCGGCATGCTGATCGGCGCGCAGTCGTTCCAAACGACGCCGCTCAGGCATGCCCCGGCAATCGTTCTCGCGCTGACACCGCATCTTGCGGCATGGGCTAAGCTGCAGATTGACACCATGCTGGGGTCGACCCTCAATGCGGCTCAGAAGGTAGGTGGCCTCGCCGCTGACAAGGCCGCCGACGTCAAAGCAGCGGCGATCGCCGCCCTGCCGCAACAGGGTGTTCTCTATCATGGCCTGGAGGTTATGGGCGGTGGCTCGATACTTACTGGTCTCGTTCTTGGCGCGATCGGTGTGTTCGTCATAGAGCGCGATTTCATGAAGGCGTCCGCTTTCGCCTTTGCAGGCGCGGTGTTGACCTATTTCGGCTTCATGCACGGAGAAGCGGTCGGTATCGGTGACGGCTTCGGCGTCACGCCAAGCGTTGCATTGGCTTATGCGGTTGTGGCCGCGGGCTTTTTCGTAGCCGGGAAGTCCGGCGAGAGAACTGCCTTGCAAGCTGAATTGCCGCATGCGGTTCCGGCCGAGTGACATCCGTGCGGGCCGGGCGGAGGTCGCCGGGCTTTTCTTTTGCACCCTCAAGGAAAATTCGCTCAAAGTATTTGCGTACAATCTAACGCGGGTGATGAACATCATCGGCGTTAAGGCACTGGTGATGGAGACCTGAGCGTAGCTATTAAGCTCGCAAGTGCAGACACGCAGCAGAACAGGCTCAAGACGATCACCCCGGGCTGCGCGTTTTCACGCGGCCAAGCCCCCTACAGAAGTAGCTGTTTCGCCTGAAGAGGCAGAGAGAGGTAGACTGCAGACCTTCCAAATGATCTAACTTATCCGCGGCGGGGTCCATGCGGCCGGTGATTTTTCGCATGAGGCATTTTGATGAGTTCTTTTTTGTCCCGGTCTGCTGTCCGATCCGGCTTTCGTGGAGGCCTGGGCGGGCGGCTTGGATGCTGGCTTTCTGAAAGGCTCTTTTCGCGTTTCTCAATTGCTGCACGTATAACGGCCATTGCGCTGACACTGGCGGTGCCGCTCAATCTCGTTATTGCCGCCGTGATATGGCGCCTATCCGAAGCGGCAAGAGAGACGCAACAAACAAGCTTGCTTTACACGGCGCGCTCAGTCTCCGCCGCGGTCGATGCCAAGCTTGGCGAGTACATGGACTTCGCGCAAGCGCTGGCGCGGTCTCCTGCCCTCATTGAGGATAACCTTGAAGGTTTCGAGGCCGAGGCGCGACGCGCCTTCACCACCCCAGACGCCTTGGTCATGGTCGCAGACCTTGAAGGCCACCAACTTATCAACACTGTAAAGCAGCCGGGGCAACGCCTTCCAGTCCGCGGTCCTGTCCCCCTTTCTGTCCAAAAGCGTGCGTTCGAAACGCGGTCAACTGTCATTAGCGGTGTCCGCCTAGGGATAGTTTCTCTGGACTGGATCATCAGCGTCGAAGTTCCAATCTTCAAAAATGGACAAGCCTTCCGCGCCCTTTCCGTGGCCGTAAGGGCGGAAGCCTTCTTTCGCCTGCTCAATGCGCAGCAGATGCCTAAGGGCTGGCTTGCCTGCATTTTTGATCACCAGGGCCGCTTCGTCGCGCGGGTGCCGGGCCATGAGCGGAACGTTGCACACCTTGCTCCCGAAGGTTTCCTGAAGGTCAAGGACCAGGACGGTATATTCGAGTTCCTCTCAGCTGAAGGCATTCCGATCGTGACAGCCAACGCCCACTCAGCGGCGAGCGGCTGGCCGGTTGCTATTGCCGTCAAAAAGGCGGAAATGGAGGCGGCCGCCTGGACCACTATCCGATGGGCAACAATCCTTGGTGGTAGCTTTTCAGTTCTCAGTCTGATGTTCGCCGGGGCGATGGCACGCAGCATCACTGGTCCCATCGAAAAGCTTCGCCAGAAAGCCGGCGCGCTGCTGGCTGAGTCTGCGCCCTCTCTGGGGCCGGCGGGACCTCCCGAAGTCCGCGATCTCTGCCAGGCTCTAAAGGAATCCGCGGCTAGGCGCGATCGAAGCGATCAGGCCCTGCGCGAGAGCGAAGAAAAGCTTCGGATGGCTTTGGACGCAGCCGAGCTGGGTATTTGGCGCTGGGATGCTGGTAAGGGAGTTAAAGAGATGCAGTGGGACAGCCGCTGCCGGGCGCTTTTTGGTGTTTCTGACAATGCCTGCGTGACTTACGAATCCTGGGCCAATTGCATTGTGCCAGAGGACAGGGCTCGAACCGAAGCCAATGTCGCCCGCGCTCTTGATCCAGGTGACCCTCATGACGAAACCGTTTGCGAGTACAGAGTCCGGCATCCCGACGGGAGAGTGCTTTGGCTCTATTCGACGGGCCGCGTATTCTTCGAGCCAGATTCGGAGTCTCCCTTCGGACGGCGTGTCGCCTTCAAATCAGGGGCCATTCGTGACGTCACGAAGGTCCACCTAGCGGAGACGGCGCTGCGCGAGAGCGAGGAGCGGCTGCGGCTGTCCAATGAGGCGGCCGGCATCGGCACCTTTACCGTCGACCCCGAATCCGGTTGCGTTCATTATTCGTCAGAACTCGCCGCCATGCTCGGGTTCCCCAGAGTAACCACCACGAAGATCACGGATGCCTTGACACGAGTCCATAGGGAAGACCTGATCCGGGTGTGGCCCCAATACGAAGCTGGCCTTAGCGAAGCGGGACCGAAAGAGATAAAAGTAGACTTCCGTTTCGTGCGGCCAGGTGGCGAGGTCCGCTGGATGACCTGGGCCGGCCGTGTCCATTTTCGCGATGGACCATCTGGCCCAAGACCTTTCCGGATCGACGGTGCTTGTATGGATATCACCGACCGGAAGCGTGTCGAGGCGGCGCTGCGTGCGAGTGAAGAGCAGTTCCGTGGCGTTTTCGAGAATGCAGCCACGGGGATCGCTATTCTAGATATGGAAGGCCGCTTCCAGTCCTGTAATCCGGCCTATGCCGCGATGCTAGGTTATTCCGAACCGGAGCTCCGGCAGCAGTCCTTTCCAGCGCACGTGCACCCTGAAGATCGCGACGAGAATTTAGCACAGTACAAGCGTTTGGCCGCGCAGGAGATTTCATCCTTCGAAATCGTCAACCGTTATCTGCACAAAGACGGGACGGCCCTATGGGTGGATAAGCATGTATCCCTGCTGCGAGACTCCACCGGACAACCTAGCAACGTAATTGTCCTGGCAATGGATGTCACAGAGCGCAAGCGTCAGGACGATCAAATCCGCCTGCTTATGCGCGAGGTGAATCATCGCTCGAAGAACATGCTCTCTCTCATCCAGGCAGTGGCTCGCCAGACCCTTGCCGCAAATCCGGAGGATTTCCTTGAGCGCTTCGAAAGGCGCGTGGAGGCGCTAGCGGCGAACCAGGACTTGCTTGTCAAGAATGCGTGGCAGGGCGCTGATTTAGATGAACTTGTCCGATCCCAGCTCGCGCCCTTCCAAGACTTGATCGGCACCCGGATCGAGCTACAAGGGCCAGCTGTTTTTGTTTCCGCCTCCGCCGCTCAGGTCATTGGCATGGCTTTGCACGAGCTTGCCACCAATGCCGGCAAATATGGAGCCCTTTCCGGCAGTGATGGCCGGGTTGAAATCGCGTGGCGCATTCAGCGTGATGATGCCTTTGTCATGAGCTGGCGTGAAGAATGTGCGCATCCGATTACGGCACCTTCCAAGCTGGGTTTTGGCTCGTCGGTTATTTCAAGCATTGCCGAGATGAGCCTTGGCGCTAAAGTGGAACTCAATTTTCCTGCTACGGGGCTCGTCTGGCAACTCAGCTGTGCAGCTGCAGAAATTTCGGACGGCGATGTTCGATCTAGGCCACTGGCCGAAACCGAAGGAATAGCCGGGAGCAGCACCCAGCGTCCACGCATTCTCGTTGTGGAAGACGAGGCTGTTGTAGCGGTCGAAATCACTCGGGTGCTCACCGAGGCTGGGTTCGATATCGTGGGTCCGGCAAGAGGGGTCTCCACTGCCATGGAGCTCTTAAAACGGGGTGGTTGCCACGCTGCTGTACTCGATATCAATCTCGGTAGCGAGACCTCGGAAGCGATCGCGACTGCACTAAAAGCGAGTACGACGCCGTTTGTGGCCCTGTCGGGATATGCCCGAAATGAGTATCCGCCGGTGTTCGCAGATGCACCCGCACTCATGAAACCATTGCGGCCGCAATTACTGGTTGCGGAGCTAAGAAAATGCATTGAGCTTAACGGGAACGAATTTCTTGAGCGGGCTTAGCTGCGCCCGGAGCGACGGATGCAAATTTAAATCGGCAGGCGCTTTGAGTCTTTGTTTAATCGCATGGCGTTGTCCGAAAGCCGCTCACACTTATCGGCACGGTGCTTTTAACTAGGCCGCGCCGAAAGTTTCCACGAGCCGGCCGCAAAGCCAAAACTCGCCTTCAACGATCATCCCGGGGCGCAGCGGCTCGTTCAAAACAGTATCGTCTGCGACAAGATCGAATGTGCCGCCCGCCGTGCCGATCAGCGCCCACTGGAAATCCTGTCCGGTTTCAGGATTGCGGCGGCGCTCCGTTTTTTGGACCTCGCCCGTCAAAAACGCGCGAGCTGGAGCGCGGAAATCCTCAGCTTCCGGATCAAGGAAAATGATATCGCCCGATCCGCCGCCGCCTACAAAAAGGCCGCTTGCCAAAAACGACCGCGGCGTGAACTTGACATTCTTGCCCGCTTGGCCTGCCTGGAACTCCCCCTCGTTTTCGAATACCGCGAGTTCATGAGGAAAGGCCACAACCTGGGCGATCGCCATGAAAGGTACCGTCTTGCCCGCGAAGCGCGCGAAATCGACGACGTCTATCAATGCGATTGTCGGGCCAAGCTCGACATAAAACGCACCTTCGAAGTGATTGTCATTTGGGCGCTGGCGCATGGCTCGGACGCGGATCGGCGCGCGCCCCTCGCCCTCGAAAAATGGTGTAATTCCGACAGCAACATACGGGTCGGCGCCGGTGTCCTGGGCAGCGGCCTTTTGCATGTGGACCCAAAGCTCCGATCCCACGGGCGAACGGAGCCTATGGTAGTACCCACCGGGACAAGGCTGCTTCTCGCCGCCTCTTTCCAAAAGATTGTTGACGAGCACGGACAGCGCTTCCGCTGAGTTCGCCTTGAATCCAATGACACTGAAGTGGTCCGCCATCACCCCGCATCTCCCTCAAATCGCTCTCGAAGCTTAAAGCTAGAATCTGGCCCTTTTATTCAACTCTTCGGCAATGGCCTCCCCCATTCCAGAGGTGGACACTTGCGTCATGCCGTTATGCATGATGTCCGCAGTGCGAAGGCCTTTGCTCAAGACACCCGCGATCGCCGCATCGAGGAGGTCCGCTTCCGCCCCCATGCCGAAGGAGTAGCGCAGCGCCATACCGAAGCTCGCGATGGTCGCAATCGGATTGGCGATTCCCTTTCCAGCGATATCGGGAGCGCTGCCATGCACAGGCTCGTAGAGTGCGCGCCGCCGCCCGCTCGGGTCCTTCGCGCCAAGCGAAGCCGAAGGAAGCATACCGAGAGATCCCGTCGCCATCGCTGCCTGATCAGACAGGATATCGCCGAAGAGGTTATCGGTAACGATCACGTCGAATTGTTTCGGCCATCTCACCAACTGCATGGCGCAATTGTCGGCCAGAATGTGGGTGAGCTCGACATCGGGATATCCCGCATGAACGCGGCTGACCACAGCGTTCCAGAGCACACCGGTTTTCATCACATTGCGCTTTTCGGCCGAAGCAACTCGCTTGTTCCGCGCCCTGGCAAGATCGAACGCCACGCGCGCAATGCGCTCGATTTCATGTTCGGTGTAAATCTGGGTGTCGACAGCACGTTTCTCGCCGCTTTCCAGCGTCACGATCTCTTTCGGCTCGCCGAAATAAACGCCGCCAGTGAGTTCGCGGACGATCATCAGATCGAGCCCCTCCACCACCTCGCGTTTGAGACTCGAAGCTTCCGCCAGCGCCGGGTAACACACAGCCGGCCGCAAGTTGGCGAACAGGTCCAGCTCCTTACGAAGGCGCAAAAGCCCGGCCTCGGGTCGCTTCGCATAGGGCACCTTGTCCCACTTGGGACCACCCACTGCGCCCAGAATGATGGCATCCGCGGCCTCCGCTTTTGCCATCGCGGCATCGCTAATTGCCTCGCCATGGGAATCGTAGGCGCAACCGCCAACAAGGTCTTCCTCAACCTGGAAAGTGGCGCGGCCTGCTCTCTCAAACCAAGCGATCACACGCCTGACTTCGGCCATGACTTCTGGGCCGATGCCGTCGCCGGGAAGAAGAAGCAGCTTTTTTGTTGTCATGAACGGAAACAGGGCCGAAGGGCTGGTTGCATCTCGTCGCCAGCGATAGCGCTGGACCCGTATATTAAGTTAAAACACAGCGTGTAGCGCAAATCACGCGCTTCGTGAGAGCTCTGCACAACTTTTGCGGTCCCTGCCACGGAGGTGCTAATTGGGTTCGTTTCGTAATTTGGGAAGATGGGGAGCGAGCGGCTGGACAGGAAGATGGCTATGAGCGCATTCGGCTCATTCACCTATATCGTCGTGGGCGCGGGCTCAGCGGGATGCGTGCTCGCGAACAGGCTCAGCGCCGACCCAAGCAACAGGGTCGCGCTGTTGGAAGCGGGGGGTCATTCGAATCATCTTTGGGTGCATATCCCCGTCGGCTACCTTTATTGCATGGGCAATCCCAAGATGGATTGGCGCTACAAAACGGAAGCCGAACCCGGTCTTAACGGGCGTGCACTGAATTACCCTCGGGGGCGCCTGCTCGGCGGGTGCTCGGCCATCAACGGCATGATCTATATGCGCGGGCAGGCCGCCGATTATGATCACTGGCGCCAGCTTGGGCTTAGCGGTTGGGGCTGGGATGATGTGCTGCCCTACTTCAAGAAGTCTGAAGACTATGCGGGCGGCGCCGACGAGGTTCACGGAGCGGGCGGCGAATGGCGCGTGGAGGATCAGCGCCTGCATTGGCCGATTCTCGACGCGGTTCAGGATGCCTGCGAGGAAGTTGGCATCCCCAGAATCAAGGATTTCAATCGCGGCGATAATTTCGGCACCGCCTATTTCAAGGTCAATCAGCGCCGTGGGCTGCGGGTGACTGCGGCCAAGGCTTTTCTCGATCCCATTCGCAGGCGCAAAAACCTGAAAATTTTTACGGACGCGCAGGTGAAGGCTGTCGTTTTCGAAGGCAAACGCGCTTCAGGTGTGCGGTTCATTCGGGATGGGGAGGAGACAACGCTTCGCGCCGAAGGTGAAATCATCCTCGCGGCCGGCGCGATTGGTTCGCCTCAAATCCTGCAGCTCTCGGGCGTTGGTCCTGGGGATCTCCTCAGCCAGTTCGGCCTCCCGATGGTCGCCGAAAGCCCCAATGTGGGGGAGAATCTGCAGGATCATTTGCAGCTCCGCATGATCTACAAAATCAAGAATGCAGTCACACTGAACGCGCGTGCGGGTTCTCTCTTCGGCAAAGCCCTTATCGGCGCGGAGTATGCGCTACGACGATCAGGCCCTATGTCTATGGCGCCGAGTTCAGCTGGGCATCTTCGCCAAGTCCGGACCGGAATTCGCCACCGCGAACCTCGAATATCACATCCAGCCTCTCTCGCTCGATAAGTTCGGCGAACCGCTCCACAGCTTCCCGGCCGTCACCATGAGCGTCTGCAATCTTCGGCCTGAGGCGCGAGGGCAGGTGCGAATCAAAAGTGCTGACTATCGCGATCATCCCGCGATCCAACCGAACTACCTGTCGAAGGAGGCAGACAGGCGCGTGGCGTCCGATGCGATCCGGCTGACACGGCGGATCATGCAGACGAAAGCACTGGCCCGCTATCTACCGGATGAGTATTTGCCTGGGCCGCATTTGCAAGCGGACGGGGAGCTCGCGAAGGCGGCGGGAGACATCGGGACCACCATATTTCACCCCGTAAGCACGTGCCGCATGGGTGCGGATGAGCGCTCAGTCGTGGACGGCAATTTACGCGTGCGCGGCGTGAGCAATCTCCGCGTTGCTGATGCCTCCGTCATGCCAACGATCACCTCCGGTAATACCAACTCTCCAACGATCATGATCGCGGAGAAGGCCAGCGAGATGATTCTCGCCGGTTCTTGAGGCCCTAAAATGCCGCGGCTCCCGGAACCAACGGCGCTTCATTGCTATGACGTGACCACGTGGTAACGTTTTTCCCGAGTTAGAATTTTCCATGTGAAGGACCTGGCCGTGCCGAACACTTCCTACAAAGGTGCAGAGATTCTGGTCAAGGCGCTCGAAAATGAGGGCACCGATCTCATTTTCGGATTACCCGGGGAGGAGAATCTTGACTTCCTCGAAGCTCTGCGCACCTCGAAAATCAAACTGGTGGTGACGCGCCATGAGCAGGCGGCGGCATTTATGGCTGCCACCTATGGGCGCCTCACCGGCCGGCCCGGCGTCTGCTTCAGCACATTAGGCCCAGGCGCCACAAACCTCGTAACCGGCGCGGCCTATGCCCTGCTCGGCGCCATGCCCATGGTCATGATCACGGGCCAGAAACCTATTCTGCAAAGTAGGCAGGGCCGCTTCCAGATTATCGACATTGTCGCGGCTATGAAGCCGATCACCAAATCGGCAAAGCAGATCATAGATGCGCGGAATATCCCGGCTCAAGTCCGGGACAGTTTCCGCATTGCGCTTGAAGAGCGTCCAGGGCCGGTGCATCTCGAATTGCCGGAGGACATCGCCGGGCAGCGGCTTTCAGATTGCCGGCTGGAGCCTGTGATCCCGAGCTTCCATCCGGTCGCACCCGATGAGGCCGTGAAGGCTGCCGCAAACCTGATTGCAAAAGCCAAGCATCCTCTCGCGATGATCGGCGGCGGTGCAAATCGCCCAGGCCTCGCGCCTGCGCTCTCAGCGGCGGTCCGGGCGCTTGGCATACCGTTTTTCAATACGCAGATGGGCAAAGGTGCAGTCGATGGCAATTCGGACCTCTTCCTCGGTACCGCGGCGCTTTCAGAAGGGGACTACCTGCACACCCTGATCGCAGACGCCGACATGATCGTGGCCATTGGGCACGACACCGTGGAGAAGCCGCCGTTCATCATGCAGAATGGCCAGCCGCATGTGATCCATGTCGATTTTAACCCGGCCGATGTCGACCGCGTCTACGCTCCTTCGCTTGAAGTTGTTGGAGAGATTGGCGGTTCGGCCGGCCGGCTCGCGCGAGCATTGCAAGGACATTCGTTTGACCCCGCATTTTTCCTTGAGAGGCGCGGCGAGCTTATGGCTCATATCGCGGCAGGAGGAGACGACCCGCGCTTCCCAATCGTGCCGCAGCGCCTTGTCGCCGACGTGCGCAAGATCATGCCTGATGACGGAATACTCTGCCTCGACAACGGCATGTACAAGATCTGGTTCGCTCGCAACTACCGCACGCACACAGCCAATACGATTCTTCTCGACAATGCGCTTGCCAGCATGGGGGCGGGGCTGCCTTCCGCGATTGCGGCAGCGCTGCTCTATCCCAAGCGTCGGATCATGGCCGTCTGCGGCGACGGCGGCTTCCTGATGAATTCGCAAGACCTTGAGACTGCGATCCGGCTCGGCGTGAACCTGGCCGTGTTGATCGTCGAAGATAATGGCTATGGCATGATCAAATGGAAGCAAGCGGATTACGGATTTGCCGATTTCGGCCTTTCGTTCAGCAATCCGGACTTCGTCGCTTATGCAGCCGCCTATGGCGCCAAAGGCACGCGCGTCTCATCCGCAGATGGCCTCGCCCCTGCGCTGGAGGCCGCGTTCAAGGGCGGCGGCGTGCATCTGGTTGTGGTTCCCATCGACTATTCCGAGAATAGGCGCGTGTTCATTGACGAGCTGGCTCACATCTCAAAGCCCGACCACTCTTGATACGGGCTTGCGCCCGCAAAGACACGCCCCAACAAGAATAGGCGCCTTAAGGAAGCTCGAACTTCTTCATATTTCGAACATTGAGATCTCGCACAATCTAAACAAGACCAATCGTTGCTGCAGCGTATCCTTGCGTTGGTAAGTTAAGTAACTCTTTAGATCATGATCATGAGATTAAAATCAGAAAGAAGTGTTCGTCTTCGTCACAAATCACGTGCAAACATAAAGAAGAATACTTTAGCCGCCGTCCTTGCGTTCTGTGCAATTTCTTCACCTGCGGCGGCGGAGGTTTTTCTGTCGCGCTACTCCGTTAGCGTTGACGGCCTGCGTGTTGGCGATGTGACAACTCAAACGGTTCTGGATGCGAAGCGGTATAAAGTTGGTATATTCGCTGATGTCGGGGTCTTGCTTTCCTCCACGCAAATTCGCGGAGAGGCATCCGGCATCCGGTCGGGCGCGAAGCTGACACCGGAACATTTTCAAATCGCCATGTCCGGTGGCGACCAGGGAACCGTTGATGTCAATTTCGCAAATTCGGCAGCGGCGGCTGAAAATGGCGGTGCCCGGCTGCGAGGCTTTTTCGATCCGCTGTCGGCGCTGCTTGCGGCTTCCTTGAAGCCGGCTTCACCCTCCAACCAACCCTGCAACATGCAAATACGCGTTTTCACCGGACGCGAGCGCTTGAACCTGAGCCTCCATCCCAAACCCATGGACGCCGCACCGGGCGAAGTCACTCGTGTTTTCTGTCAGGCTATCCTATCCCCTGCGGACGGGGCCACGACCGCCCGAGAGAAACTCAACTGGGAGATCATGTTTACGAAAGTTCCGAAGCCGCACTTCTGGCTTGTCGAGCATATATCGTTCCCAGCGCAAGAGAAAACGGTAACGATAGACCGCGCCGAAACCTCGATTTCTGGGCCTTAACCTGGCCAGCTCCGAGTCACCGAATGTGCTCTAATTCTTTGTTCTGACGCGCTTTCCGGGCGGAAAACCGCATACACTTTTCCTGACTAGCCTCACGAAACTCGAAGATTACGGTGCCGATACCGGTCTTGGGACAGACGGGCGAACTGCGCAGATTTCGTGGCCTACAAGGCCGGTGAGCTTCACTTCCAGAGTGATCACCCCGATTTCGCCTGGTGATAAATCGCAGCCGGTTATACAGTCTGCATCGCCTTTCTCGATCCAACTCTTATCAATTATCTATGCTGCTCGGCAATCTGGCGCCGCAGATTACCTTAAGCGAAAACGGCGAGCCACTACCGTTCTTATTGATTTGCCGCCGTTTTTCAGGTGCTCCGGCTAGAGGCGAGAAGTTCCACAAGCGATCCCGTAACTTAATTCAAATCTTTATGAATGGAAAATGAAGGCTCGGCTCCCTTCATGACTTTTTAGCGGTCTTCGTACCGATCGAAATGAGTACCGTTCCAACAGAAAGGGTAATTGCTATGAACTTGAAGAGCATTACCGCAGCATTTGTAGCCGCTGCTCTAACAAGTGTGATTTCCGTCTCGTTTGCCTCAGCTCAGAGCTACGACGGCGGTCCCGAATGTGGATATGGCCGCAGCTACGATAAATTGGCTGAACGCTGTGTCGATAATCACGTCCGCACATATCATTATGGGAGTTGGGATCACCGCGAGTACCTACTGCGCCGCGAGCGTAGCTGATCGCATCGCCTAGCCGGCTGCGCATATCGAATAATGTCGAGCGGCGCGACTAGCTGTTCTGTCAGAAAAAGCCTCCGGCCTTGCGGCCGGAGGCTTGGTTGGCAGTTTTGGCGATATTTGCAGACTTGGGAGGAGCCAGACACGCCGCGCTCCTCCGCATCTCTAGGTATTAGGCTAGAAGTGGTAGCGAGCCACGATTTCCGGTGTGTTGGCAAGCGCGCCGGGGATTTCGTCGTGGTTGTTGCCGAACTTGTTCAGCCAGTACTCGTAGGCAAAGCCAACTTCAAACTTGTTCGGGACACCCCAGTAATTCCCCACATCGAGGTCCAGTTCGGGTCGCGTGAGAATCTCGCCCTTGGTGTTGCAGTCAAGCCCAGGCATGTAGCAAGGCTGCGGACCTTTCGGCGCAATGTAGGTGAAGAAGCCTTTGAATTTGAGGGATGATTCTCCAATCTTGAAAGGATAAAGCCAAGCTGCTTCCACGTCGAAGGATTCAAACTCCGTAGCAGCATTCACGAAACCGTTATGGTTCCATTCGTGATAGTAATCGACGGCCAAAGTTACGAAGCCAACAGGCACGTTGAAACTGACCTTAGGCCCGACAACAACAGACCTTTTCTCCTCGCTGAACGGGTCGTTCTTGGTGCCCAAGTCGCCGCCCATATTCAGACCGAAGTCGTTGATGAGGAAGTTACTATAGTGCGTCCCCATAATCCCGTTATAGCTCCAGAAGCGGCGGAACACGCCGTAAGCCTCTGTCGCGCCTTCCCTCCCCCCCGCTCCAAAGGGCGCTTGAGCATTGACAGGGTCTTGTCCCGTTGAGAACAGGATATCCATATCAATGAAGTTGCTACCATACTTGTCGGTATTGAAGTGCTGGAAGTTCAGGATGCCCTTCTCGATGTCGTTACCATTATCGACGCCCGGCTCCTTGAAAGCCGTTCCATACCGGAAGCTGATGCTATCGTCGGTGAAGTAAGACGGGGGCGGAGCAGAATCTTTATACCCCCCGCCCATGTCGCCGCCGCTCAAGTCGGCCGCTAATGCTGACCCCGATATCGCGGCAGCTCCAAAGAAGCTCGCAACAGCAAGCTTCGCACCCAAAGTGCGTATCTGCATTGTATCCCCCAATCCCAACGCGCTCAGCCAAGCGCGTTCTGCTCAAACAAACGCCCACTCAGATTTGGCAACCTAAGTTCCCGCTTATTTGAGGGAACATCAGGGATTGGGTCAACGCCAATAGCGTGTTGAGTTGTACGGGTTAAATCCCGTGTAACCAAAGCGCAGCACTTGCTCAAAAATGCAACAGTGATTCGGGATTTGCGCTGGTTGCTGCTTAAAAAGGAAGCCCTCGCTGGCGAAAGCTTCTGCCTAAATATTAAGCGATGGACACGACATAGCTGTAAATTGAATTTGCTCTCCAAAAAGTTGCGGGAATGCAATAGATAGAATTGCAGATCGCGCTCGCGCCCACTGAGATATTAGGCGGCATCAGGCGGTAAACCAGCAGCTTACGCTCCTTAGGTTCCGCCCACCGCAAGCGGTTTGCCGGCTCTTCGCGTCAGGCCAGAGGCAAGGCTCTCCAGATATTCTCAGAAGTGCGATGTAAAGCGAACACGCTTTGCTAAAGACTTGTCTAAAAATTGGTTAAATTGCCTTGCCAGACTTTGGCTCTTCGTTGGCCCGCAAGCTCTACGATAGCTCCGTACAAGTTTTGCGGGGGCGTTGCAGCGTGTTGTTTCTATTGCGTCTCTTCTTTTGGATTATGCTGATCTGTTTACTGCTTCCAAGCTCGCGCGACGATAATCGCCTGCTGCTCACCTCTGCCGGGCGCACCGTGAATGACATGCAAGGCTTTTGCTACCGGAACTCCGAGTTGTGCGCGGATGCCAGCACCACGGCTAGCTTGATTGTCTCCAAATTGCGGAATGGAGCTGAACTGATCGAGGCTTGGCTTTCCGGCACGAGAACGAACTTTGAGGCAAGAAACGGCGGCCAAGCCTTTTATGCTCCCCCACGTGCCGATCCCTGGCGCCGCCCCCCCGCTGGCGACGGCATCACGCAACCGCCCAGGCTTGTGCCAAAGTGGCAGGACAGCCTGAGCCGCACAGACAGGCAGGTGCCCTGGCGCGGACCTCCGGGCGATTTAGCGGAGCGCTAGACTGCCCTACTATTCGAGGCGCGCTGAGACAAGGTGCTCGGCCAGGAACCAGACTTGCTTCTCGTTCAGACGGATGACGTCACTCACAAACAGGTCGTTGGTGCCGTCATCGCCTATCTCATCAGCCGCTTTTGCGGCCTGGCGGCTCTCAGCCAAGATATGGCGATGAGCCTCGACAAGCCGCGTTATCTGCATCGCCGGCGTTTCGCGGCCCTTGGGGGGCCGGCGGATCATCGTCATCTCGGCAACATCGTGGGACATGGCGACAGAAACACCGCCAAGGGACATGATCCTTTCCGCGATAGTGTCGACCAGTTCAGATTGTTCTTCGTAGTGCGCGTCGAAAAGCAGATGCAGCTGGTAGAAAGTGGGCCCGCTCACCTGCCAATGATGCTTTTTATACATATCGCGAAGGCTGATCGTATCCGCCAGAAGCTGATTCAGGGCCTCAACGCTTTGAGAGCGGGCGCTTTCGCTGAGCGCAATTGGAAGATCAGTTAGCGTACCCCAAGGCTGAGTTTCCTGGCCCTTGTCGAGATCGAGATGGGGCTGCGCTTCGATGGCGCGCACAATCGTTTTCGAATGCGATTTCGATGGAGATTTCATGTTTGTAGTCACCAATCTGTTCAGGGGTGGTATCAAAAAACTGCGAGGCCCGAACTGTTCCGCGGAGCCTGAAGCAGTATCTAGTTATTTTTCAGCCCGCCACAACGCGTTCGCGAAGGCCGTACGGCGCAACTAAGTCTCGTTACAAGAGAGCGAGCGAGATAGCGCCAAAAAGAACGCAGTACGCGGCGAAAGGCATCAAGGCCGCGAAGTCATGACGCCGGAAGTAATGCATTAGGAAGGCCACACTCAAATACGCGGCAACGCCCGCTGCAAGTCCACCACCTACGACAACATCAAGAGGCATTGCTTCCGAAGAAGTTTCAGCCTTCAAAAGCTTAGGAATCTCCAACACGCTTGCGCCCACGATCACAGGAGTTGCAAGCAGGAAGGAGAAACGGGCGGCCTGCTCATGCGTCAGCTTCGCCAACAGACCTCCAACCATGGTGGCGCCGGAACGTGAGATGCCGGGGAAAAAAGCGAGGCATTGCCAGACGCCGATCGCGAAAGCGCCCGAAAAGCTGAGCTTTCCGGCCTTGTTGGAAGGTAGCTCGCGAGCCAGCGCCCGCTTCCGCAAAATTTCTCCGAAAGCGAGCAGAACCCCGTTTGCGATCAAAAAGGCAGCTGCAGCCTTGGGTTCACCGAAAAGCGCTCGCAACTGCTTCTCGAAAGCGAAGCCGAGGATAACCGCGGGGATTGTCCCTATTATGATGAGCGCCAGAAGCCGGCGTCTATCTTCCCCCAGCTCATCCTTGCCGCCTCTGAAAATTCCGATGAAAAGCTGCCACCAGTCACGCCAAAAATATAACAGAAGCGCTGTCGCGGTGCCCAGATGCAGCACTACAAGGAAGGGTAGAAAGGCCGGTGAACGAAGATCAATATTTGGCGCGAGCAGCGCCGGGAGAACCACAGCATGGCCAAGACTGGAAATCGGGAACAGCTCGGTAACGCCCTGAAGAATGGCGATGGCGATTGCTTCGGCAAATGTCATTATCAGTTCCCGATTTGACGGATAAGAATTGCAGAACCCGTGAAGCCTCCAGCACTTAGCGCAAGCCAGCCTAACGGTAAAGCCGTAAATCGGGAATTTCTTTTCAGGTGCTTACTCCCGGCCTCCTGGCGAAGGGCGACGGTATATCAGCTTTCACGATGATGCTTGTAATGGTGGCGAGCGCGATGATGACGGCGGCGACCGCGAGATTTCCTCGCAGGCTTACATTCGGCTGTTTTATGTGCAAAGCGCTGCTATAAGTGTAGGGAGGTTGTAGGCAGGCCGGAGGCCTGAAGTCAATTATGGACGCAGCTGTTATTGCAGAGATCGCAGCCAATACCGCTAGCTCGCTCCGTCAATTCTTGCCATCGAGCTTTTCATTGACGCCAGCGTCGGATAAATCCAACCAAGCCTGGGAACGGCAATGGCGGCCCATGTCGACCCGCAGACCACCGAATGGCGGCTGGGATTGGCCCTCCTGCCGGCACAAAACACCATCCGGTATTTTTACGGCGATGTGGTGCAAGCGGGAAACCGAACTTTGTGGCCTCCTTCTCGTGCGTCTGAACGAGACCGCATGCCGCATTGTCATGCTGGAAGGCAGCCCGAACCCGCATCATTTGATGCGGGGCATCGTGCTGTTAACCGCGCTGGAATTTGCAGCAATGTTTGCGCAAAAGACTGGCCGTCAGGATGTATGGATTTGCGGCCCCATCGGCGACATGATCCTGCGGCATCTGCTCACCGATTATGGGTTTGAGCTTCTAAAGCCGAGAAAGGGATTTCCTTTCTGCAGGAAGGCAGTCTGAGATGCTGAAGCTTGCGATGCATGCTGCGAAAAGCATTTTTTCCCGCCAGGAAAACGAGTTCGACATCGCACGGGCGGGACCATCGCGTCCCATGACAGGGCTGTTTCACCATCTGCCGGAAACCCAAAAACAGAGAGTGCTGTCCTACAAGGGGGCGGAATATACCGGTGGTGCCAGAAAAGGCGCATCGGGCCAATGAGGCGAAACCTTCGCTTCCGCCGGCTTCGCCAATCTGCTTGCCTAAATCGTGAAGTATGCAGTTCCGGCGCATGCTCAACCACCGGTTCCCTGCAATCGCCGTCATCGGCTCTTCATCGTTTGCCGCTAAGGTGCGCGGTGGCGCGCCCGGAAAGCTCCTGCTCGGCGGGTGCGGTCAGGCGGCTAGGCATCCATCCCCCTGAAGAATGCCTAGACCGCTTGCGGCCTTAGCACGATCTTCCTCTTCGCGCGAACCTTTCAGCTCAGGCTAAGAATGCGTTGCCTGCCTGTCTCCAGCAACAGAGATTGCTCTCGATCGTGCTGAAAAGCGGATGCAAATGCCGGAATCGGACCACTAGCATATAGCCGCTGTGCATTAGCTCAGCCGGTCAGGTATGCCGCTGCCGGACGGCCGATGCTGGCGGATCGCAGAGGCGTTCCCAATCGAGGCAGCACCTTTCGAGGTCGATTGCGTCGTGGATATTTGTCCACTGCGTGGTCAAAGGCGCACCCCTAAGCCAATCGGCTGCGGATCTAACGCCCCAGCTGAAGCGTGCAATGCGGGTGGAGATGAACATGTCAACATGCGTTCCATCTCCGGACAGCGGCAATCCAAGGGCCGAGACATTGTGGATGGTCTTAAACTTGGTCTCATATTGACCGGTAACGAATACGGAGTTCCCTGTTGCAAAGATGTGCTCGACAATCGTCCTCATTGCCCTCACCGTCTCTGGCTTGTCATTGATTGGCGATCCGAGAGGTTTGCCGGTGAAATCCCGCCCAAATTGCTGAGCCACGGCCGTTCCCACCAGCCTGTAACGGAACTCTTCGTCCACTTTTTCAACGATACACAAATAGGGTAGCAAGCGGGGGATATCGGTTGGGTCAATGTTGCCCCGCGCCGGCATAGGCCGTGGCCCACGCTTACTGAGCCAATAGCGGTGAAGATCAAGGTGATAAGAAGCAGGAGCCTCAATTGGCAGATTTAGGACCTCGTTCATCAGGACTCCTTCATCCTTGCCCACATTAGTGGCGGGAGGAATTCGCATATGCTACGCCCAACCTAAGCACAGAAAGGACAACGCTTGCTTGTTCGGCCTTGCTGCGGTTTTGTGATTCCTGCGCAAAGTGAGCTTAATGGTGCCGCAAGACTAGGAAGGCAGGCGCGAAGTAGCTGCGGCATATTCCCGCTGTCATGAAATATTCAGGTAAATGTTACCAAAGCATTCGTTCCTAGCCCAGGAAGTAAGCGGCATCGCGGGAGCGATTTGGGAGCCCGTCAGTGCTTCAACTGCTGCTTGGAAGATTTCGAAATTGGGGGTTTGAGGAGAGCGCTACAACCGCTGCTCCTGTCGGGTAGTCGGGCAATTATAACCTTTACTCAGCAGAGGCTTTAGCTTACGTTGTTTCTCAAGAGGTTAGGAGAAACGGCGATGTCTGCATTGAGCAACCCCATTTTCCAGGACGCGAACAAGGCCCGCGAATGGCTTGAAGCTCATCTGTGGGCCGATGGCCGCACCTGCGGATATTGCGGCACCGTCAATAACTCCACACCCATGAAGACCCGCCCTGGCTACTATCAGTGCAACGTCAAGGAATGCCGCAAGCAGTTCACGGTCATGGTCGGCACCGTATTTGAGCGCAGCCATATCCCGCTCAACAAGTGGCTGATGGCCGCCTTCCTAATCTGCGCATCAAAGAAGGGCATTAGCGCCCATCAGATGCACCGCATGCTAGGCATCAGCTACAAGTCCACTTGGTTCATGATGCACCGCATTCGCGAGGCCATGGCTTCGGACAGCTTCCCCGGCCCTATGGGCGGGCAGAACAAGGTTGTTGAAGGCGACGAAAGCTACATCGGTGGCAAGGCTAAGAACCGCGCATTCCGCGAACCCGCACCCAAGAAAGCCATATTCTCGCTGGTCGAGCGCGAAGGTCAAGTCCGCACCTTTCACGTCGCTTCGGTCTCTGGAAAAACACTTGGCCCTGTCATTGAAAAGCAGGTTCACAAGGCCACGATGATGATGACCGACGAAAGCCCGATTTATCCCGGTATCACCAAGCGCCTTGAAATTACCCATGGCACCGTAAACCACTCGCAGAACGAATATGTGCGCGCGCATTTCTGGCACACAAATAGCTGCGAGAACTACTTCTCGATCCTTAAGCGCGGCATCATCGGCGTTTATCATCACGTCTCAGAAGCACACCTGCACCGCTGCACGGCTGAGTTTGATTTCCGCTATAGCAACCGCATTGGGCTTGGCGTGAATGACGAGGCTCGCGCCGGAAAGCTTCTCAAGGGCATAGTCGGAAAGCGCCTTACCTATCGGCGGTCTAATCAAACAACGCAGACCATCGAAAGAGAAATAATATGAGCGATGATCGTAATGATCCTTTTGCAGGAATATTCGCCGCGCAAATGATAGCCATGGCATCTGAATCGATTGTTCGTGAGCTTATGATTGACGTTGCCCGTCTGCATCCAGATCCAGAGCGTTATCTAACTCAATTATATGATCGGGTGATTGCTCATCTTGAAGTCACTTCCCCCTCCTGGGGGTACGGAAAAAGGCGTATACGCTCATGCCCGAGATATTGTCGGAGCTCAGTTTCGAGACGCCGTGAATGCTCTTCGGAATACTCGGAAGGAAGAGCCATAGCCGTTCTCACTTGGGAAACGGTGAGAAGATCGGTTATCTCGAAAGGCATCTCGCTAATCCTTGTTTTGTTTGAGGTTTCACATGTTCACGAAGAGCTGAAACTAGTCCGTTCGCAAGCTGTTCAACGCCGCGCATGGCGATAAGATCATTCATCTGTTTATCCTGTACGGAGATGCTTTTATGAAACTTGGATTTTTCGCGGGTGCGGCGCTGTTCGCCACTGCGGGTGCTGGATATGCTCAAACAATCGAGGATGGCGCAAAGTGCACGGAAGTAATCGGCGCGATGTTGAATATGCCTGGAAAATCGGCGATCAGGAGAACTGGAGAAATCGGATCTTACGGCTCCCGTATCGTGCACATTCTCAATCGCTATCGTGTTTTAAAAGGTGAGCGCGAGGTTGTGCCTATTGATACAGTCAGTATTGGAGATCAGCTCGGCATGCACTGCCAAACCCACCCGAATGAAACGATGCTCGATGCCGCATTGGGCGTTTACACCAATGCAGAGCTGCTTGAGGCCGGAAAACAGTAATCCGAGACCTATTTCTCGAATTTGCGGGCTTCCTCGTCAGCAACCCAAACCGTCATAGTCACGCCGCCGCCATCGCGCGTGAACGCCTGACACTCGATCTTTGCGTGAGGCGTCTCAAGCTCTGCGAGTTCCGTTTTTGATTCCAATGCTTCGCGGTGGCATTGCCGGATGCCCTGATCGAGTGTTCTGATTTCTTCGCCAGTAACAGCCCTTCCTGCCTTGGCGGCAACCGCAAACCAAGGATTAGGCGGGAAAGCTCCTTCAAAGCTAACGCTGATGCCTGTAAAATAGTGGTTGCTTTGGTCTGTAAGGGGGCTGGACGAATAGATTCCGCAGGACAAAACCATTCTGTCTGGGACAAGGGTATGATTCAGGAAAACGTTATCGCCCAATAACGAATATTCACCAAACGTGGCTCCAGTTGCCTCTATAACGCGGGCTGTAATTTCCTTGCATTCTGCGCTATCGACTGGCCTGAGCTTTTCCTCGCCGGCAATGGCGGACGCGGCGCCGATGACTGCCATTGCAAACGCTAAAGCTCCGAAACTGCAAAGAACGTATTTCGCCATAGGATGTGCCCCTAGATCGTTGGGCGCACCTAATCACGCGCGAAGGATCACCTCAAGCTAGGTCTTCGGCTTAGCCTTAGATGAAGCGTGCGCTGCGTCTCTAACGGTTTTATGCTTAGGCTTGGCCTTTGCGATGTCTCGCACGAATTTCTCAAAGCGCGGCCATGCGTCAGGAACTAATTCCACATCCTCAACCGAGGGTTCTTTTTTTGGAGCTTTTGCCATGATCGCAAGCATAATCCCATGAGCCAAGAAAATGAAACGCCCACCATGGACATCTCTCCATTCTTGGTAGCGCTTGGATCTGCCACGATTCGATGGCAGCACGTCGAGGCAGGGATGTTTGTCCTTTGCCACGCCCTTCTTAAAACCGATTACCGCTATTCTTCGGAGGTATTTTTCCACATCAAGAGCGCAGATTCGAAGGGTCAGCTCTTAGACCGGCTTTGCCGCACACACTTCGCAAAGGAAATTATCGAGACTGAATGGAAGCCGCTTTATAAGGAAATCAAGGCTGCAATTATCGCCCGCAATTCAATCGCCCATTATGAAGCGAATTATATCATCGACTTCAGCATTCTTGATCCAAATGAGCCCGCAATCGCCCTCACGCCTCATCATCTCGATGCCAAGGCTCAGGATAACCCAAATAAACAGGCCATAAGGACGAAGGATCTGACTGTAATGGGAGAGCGGTTCCTTCAACTGTCGCTTTTGATTCTGCGTTTTGTTTCAGCCCATTTTCAGCTTCGAAGGCTGCGCGCAACGCGGCTTCCGCCGCGACTTCTGCAGTACCTGGCGAACAGTCGAAATGATCAGCCAAAACCATAGCGGCAGCATCGATCATGGCCGCGTTCGCGGCGCACGCCTGGAACAGCTCCGAATGTAGCTCTTTATCTTGCTGAGTCAAGGTTATAATTGCCGGTAGTCGCCTATCCATGGATAGTTTATCTTACCTTCTGATTTAGTAGTTGAAAAGATTTTGTTACATTAATGCCAAGATAAGCGCTGGATTGATTATGTACTTTAGTACAAATTGGCTAAAAAATGGTATATAGCCAGGGCACAGCTTTCCAATCGAAGTTTGGTGCAAGGAACTGCTTATAGCCTGGGACCATGATCTTGGCCTTTGCTTAGGTCAAGCCAGGCCCCTAGCTGGCTTGTGAGGCTAAAGCTTCGATATTGGAAATAAGCTCAAACAAGACACATGAGGGATTGCGTAATCCTTCGGCTGGCGCGTCCGCCAAAACCGCCAGCAACCCGGTGCCGATAAGGCAAGTATGGCCGGCCAGCTCAAAGGGAAGAAGAAACGGGAACATCTCAGGTTTCGTATCATTCACAGCGATCAAAATAGAAGGTGTCGGGAAGAATTTCTGTTGGAGGATTGCCTTCCGACTTCAACCTATGGAAATTGCCTTTTCCAAACAAAGCAGTTAACCCGTCAAGATAAAGGATTGCTGCCCCGCTCCCATCACGATGGGGTTTGATATACTTTGGTACGATCGAAATCGTGTTTTGTACCGACCGAACGGGGGTAAATAAGGAATGGGTAGTATATTCTTTTTGTTTAGACTGATGTGACGCGAACATAAATCTGCCTTTGGCAATTTTTCCTTTGTAAAGCAAGATGTTTTTATTGTTCTTTGTTTCTAGAATTATGAATTCTGGGTTGGTGCCATCTTTCGAAACGGTAATTTCAATCGAGGCCTTTACGCCATCTTGCCCGGCGCGAACGTCCGCGGCATATACCGATTTCCGGTCGCCGCATGGTAGGTTTTCGGGCTGGCTATTGATCGCTTTAAGCTCGGGTGTTGGCGCGGTTCCAGTTGAAATTGCTTGTGTTGGCGATTGAGCCGCTGCGGAACTCCTTTCGCCCTGCAACTCCGGTTTCGGAAGAGCAGCACCCAGTTCCATTGTTGCCTGCCCCGATTGTGCAGCCTCGTCCCTCTTCGCATCGGTTCCGCATTTTTGCTCGACCACTGGGAAGAGATCGATCCCGCCGAATTTGAAGTAACGCGGTATTACTGGCTGGTTGCTAAGATTGATATCCTTTATTTCGCCCAGGTCGAAAACAGCAGTCCCGATCTCTGCCCACTCCTGAGGACCGATCTTTTTGAATTGCTTGCAGTCGATAGTGTTTGGAGGGAGTTGCGGTTCTTTTTCTTGAGCGACGGCGGACGTGACGAAACTGGCAACCGAGATGAATATCGCTGCAATTCTGAACATGGGTGGCTCCTCATAGTCAGGTGCCCTTAGTCCTTTCAGCGATTACGATTGCACATGCCGCCATCGGGCACCGGGAAATCGACGAGCGGCTTGATCCCTCATCGAGCGTTATCGAATCTCCCTACCGCTCCGCAAATCCATTCGCAACTTAAAGTTGTCTCAATCAACATCTCATTTCCTGCCGAATATGAACTGGGGCAGCCGAACCGGGTGACGCACGAGGCGAAACATGGCTCCCGGCAATGACTGCGCGAGGCTTTTGACGGTGGGTAAGATTGTTGAGGTTAGAACTCTTAGGTCGAACTCTGCTGCCTTCATTGACGGTTCAGGTTCTGTCACCACCTAAATAGTGACGTCAACCCAATGGAACAGTACTGTTTGTGGATCGGCGTGGAATAGTTCACCGGCTGGGGACTGGGCTCGGCGCCCAATAGTTGACCAACTCAGGCATCGGCAAATGCCCCCTCTGATTGTGGAGGAGGCCAGCCGGGATGATGACCGTGGAGACTATTGGAAGGATCCGCCGGGCGTATTTTGTCGAATGCGAGAGCATTCGGCGGAATAGCGCGGCGGCTGCGCGTATCACGGCAGGCCGTACGCTGTGCCATTGCGTCCAAGACAGTGGAGCTCCAGTAGGAGCGCAGCGTTCAACCTCTTCCCAAGGCGCTTGGCCTGGGCCACCATTTTCTCGCAGCTACAACAATCTTCGCCTATCTGGGGAGCGCGGACGCCTTGAATTCACTCATGAAACCGGTGCTGTTGACCCACAGCGGTGATCGGTGATGTTGGCGTCCTTAAGGCAGTGGCGGTCAAGGCCTAAAGGACCGGGAGGTGGTGAGGTGTAGGCTGTGATCGGAGTCCTCCGTGTGGGCAGCCTCAGACGCCTCCCTCAAAACTGCCCCCCCGATATGCCCAGCCCGTCACTCGCGCTTCGATGACTGAAAATGCCGCGTAAAGACCGATGCCGAGGGCGGCGAGAATGAATAGGCCCGCGAAAACCAGCGGTACATCGAAGCTGGCACTCGCAATCATCATCAGATTTCCAATCCCCCTATTTGAAGCCACGGTCTCGGAAATCACAGTGCCAACAAAGGCAAGAGTTGCCGCGACTTTCAACGACGCAAAAAAGTAAGGCATGGTGCGCGGCAGACCGACATTCCAGAGGATCTCCAATCTGCTGGCCCCGAGCGTTTTCATGACGTCACGCAGCTCGGGCTCGGTGGCGGCCAGCCCCGTGGCAACGTTTACGACAATGGGGAAAATGCACATGATCATAGCCGTAAGGATTGCTGGCACCGTTCCAGCGCCAAACCAAAGAACGAAAATTGGCACAACCGCGACTTTTGGGATGGAAGAAAAGCCAACCAGCATTGGGTAGGCCGCATCGTAGGCAAGCCTCGACGACCCGATCAACATGCCAAGGAACACGCCGATTAAAATACCGAAAGCAAAACCGGCCAGAGTTGTGTAGAGGGTCTGAACCGCGTGTGGCCAAATGGCTGGGAAACGTGTCCAGAGGGTCAGCATGATCTCGCTTGGCCGCGGGAGCACAATATCGGGGACATGAAACGCAAGACACAGCCCCTCCCATGCCGCGAAGAAGCCGAGAATGAATAGCCATGCCAGAAGTTTTCGCTGGGAAACGCCGGTCATGACAAAACATGTTGCGGGGCGCGCGCAGCGACGATGCGCTCGCGGAGCCGTTGGGTTAGAGAGACGAAGTCGGGCTGGAAGGAGATATCGATGCTACGGGGCCGCGTAAACGGGACCTCGCTGTCATCTACGATGCGCCCAGGGCGGGCCTGCATCACACAGACGCGCGACGCAAGATACGCAGCCTCTTTCAGGTCATGCGTCACAAGGACGACCGTTGGACGCTTTTCAAACCAAAGCGCTTGCATGATTTCCCAAAGCTCCTCGCGGGTGAACTGATCGAGGGCGCCGAAAGGCTCGTCGAGCAGGAGCAGGGTCGGTTCGTGGATCAACGCGCGGCAAAGCGATGCCCGCTGCTGCATGCCGCCCGATAGCTGCCAAGGAAATTTGTCACCGAAACCAGCGAGGCCAACCTGTTCCAGGGAAACTTCGACGCGATCGCGATATTGGGAGCGCCGCTTCTTGCGGAAATTCTGCTTGAAGGGCTGCACGATCTTGAGTGGCAGCATGATGTTGTCGCGAATGTTGAGCCAAGGAAGCAAGGTGGGATTTTGAAATGCCATCCCGATGCGGACTCGGCTCGCCCCAATTTCGCGGCCGGCGACGAACACATTCCCCGCCGTCGCTTTGAGCGTGCCGGCGATAAGCTTCAGGATCGTCGACTTGCCGCATCCGGAGGGTCCGACCAGAGCGACGAAATCGCCGTGCGCCACGCGCAGAGAGGTCTCGGCAAGTGCTGTGATCGGGTTTTTCGAGTCTCCAAAGGTAACCTCTACCTTCTCGATGTCGATGACGCTGCCGGACCTGGCTACGATTGGCTGTTTGGACGATCCGTTCACGAAGCGTGCCTTACCGAGGTAATAGCCGCCAGCGTCTGATCCTGATTACGCGGTTCCGGTATGGCCATATGCTGAAATCCATGAACGGACCGGCCCCAACCGCGCGCCTCGTTTTGCAGTTTCCTGTCTTTCATCACGAATTTGCCGCGCACGAGAGTATGCATTGGAAGCGCCGTTACCTCGCGTCCGTGCCATGGCGAGGCCTTCGCGCGCGACTGGATCTGACCGTCGTGGATCTTCCAGCGGCGATTTAGATCCACGATTGCAAGATCGGCATCCGAGCCGGGTGCGATCGCACCTTTGCGCGGATAAAGGCCCCAGGCTTTGGCCGGCTTTTCCGCGCTCCACCGCACATAATCCTGAAGCGTGCCGCGTCCGCGAGCCACCTCGGTGAGCATGAGCGGCATCTGAGTTTCGACGCCGGGGAAGCCGCAGTCGACGGTCCAAATATCGGAGCGGGTTTTCTCCTCGCGTGCGTGCGGTGCGTGATCGGTGGCGATCATGTCGATGGTGCCATTCAATAGGCCCTGCCAGAGCGGTTCCTGGTTGAAGCCTTCGCGCACAGGCGGGTTCACTCTTACAATTCCGCCCACCCTGTCGTAATCGGATTCCGATAACAGCAAATAATGGGGGCATGTCTCGCCGGTGACATCCACTCCGCGCGCCTTGGCTTCGGCCAGGGGCCGCAATTCACCCGCGGACGAGATGTGGAGGATGTGGATACGCGCGCCGGTCCATTCGGCGAGGACTGCGGCGCGTGAAACCGCTTCGATGGCAACGACGGCCGGGCGTGAGGCAAGATGGGCAATCGGAGTGTTTATGCCGGCGGCGCGAAGGCGCGCTTCCCGGCGTTCCATGATCGAATTCGTCTCGGCGTGCAGGGCTATCCGCTTCCCCGTAGGGGCCACAATCTCGCATGCTTCGAGCATTGCACCAGTTGTGGGGCAGGCAATGCGGCCGAAGGTATTGCCCATGTAGAGTTTGAAGCCGACGACGCCGCCCTCGATCAGCGCAGGCACATGGGCCATGCTGTCTTCGCCGAGCACGGCATAAAGGCCATAATCCACATAGGACTTTGAGGCGGCAATCCGGTGCTTATCGGCCAGCGCTTCCGGTGACGATACCGTGGGCACCGTGTTTGGCATGTCGAAAACGGTGGTCACGCCGCCAAAGGCCGCACCGGCTGACCCGCTTTCAAAGTCCTCCTTTTGCGTATAGCCCGGGTCCCGGAAATGCACATGGACATCGATCGCGCCCGGCAGGATATGCAGGCCGGAAGCGTCGAGAATTTCCCGCGCCGGTGGCATCGCTTCCTGCTTCCCGATGGCGAGGATGGCGCCATCCTTTACCGCGACGCTGGCGCGATATTCCGCATCGGGAGAAACGATGATGCCGCCATTTATGACGAGATCGGCCGCGCCGCTTTCCCCCATGGTCGCTCCTTATAAGGCCGCCCAGCCGCCATCGACGGGCAAATCGGCGCCCGTGATTTGGCGCGACACGTCGCTGGCGAGAAAAAGACAGGCATTGGCGATGTCGGTATCTGTGCTGATGCGTTTCAGCACATATTCGTCCGCGTGACGGGCGGCCGCTTCATCTTCGGTGATGCCGAGTTTCTGCGCCATGTCACGGCAAACCTTCTGCCGGAACCGCGGTCCCTCGACCATGCCGGGCGCGACGCAGTTCACATTGATGTTGTAAACGCCAGCCTCGGCCGCGAAACTCTTGGTGATGCCGCGCAGGCCCCATTTCGAAGCCGAATAGGCGAGACGGCCAGCGCGGCCGCGCATGCCGAAGGTGCCGCCAACATTGACGATCTTGCCATAGCGCCGCTTCATCATCATCGGCAGCACGGCACGGATTGTATGAAAACATCCGTTCATGTTGAGCGTAATGATGCCGTCGAATTCTTCGGGCGTCGTCTCTGCCCCGGTTTTTCCTATGGGCCCGGCCCCTCCGGCGACATTGACAAGAATGTCGATATGGCCGAATTCGGCCTCGATATATCTTGCGGCGGCATCGCACTGTTCCGCCTTCGTGACGTCACAGGCGATTACGATGGCTTCACCGCCAGCGCTAGTAATCTCCTCGGCCAGAGGCGCGATCGCAGTGGTGTCCCTGCCAAGCAGAGCGAGCCTTGATCCTTCCGAGGCGAAGGCCCGCGTTATTGCCGCGCCCATCCCCTTGGCGGGCCCTGTAATGAGCACGGCTCTATCTTGGAGCATCAGGTTCATGGCATTCTTCGGAGCGGGTTTGATTGCTGTCGAAACCGCCTCTTCGTCAGCTCGCGGGGCGAATGACGTTCGGCCTCTCACTTGCGGGCGGCAGGAAGCTCCTGTCGAAAATTTCGTTAATTGCGGGGGTGCGCGGGAGGTTCTTTGCTAGCGCGAGGATTTTGATCGCTTTCTCAAGCCGCTCGTCGTTGACGTCGCCGAGACCGGTCTTGGCCACTTCCGGGTGGCTCATATCGCTGGCAAAGGTTGCCTTGAGGCGCTCGAGCTCGATGTCTTGCTTGATCAATGGCTCGCGCGTTGCAACCGCGGCAACCGCGGCCTTCGGATCGGCCATCGCATCCTTGATCCCGTGATTGAGAGCCCGGAGGAAACCCTTGACGGCTTCGGGATGCTTGGAAACGAAGTCTCGCGAGACAATGATGGCATTGGAATAAAGGTCCATGCCGAAATCGCCATAGCGAATGAATCGCAACTGCTTTTCGGGATCGACGCCGATCAGTTTTGCGCTGAAGCGAATGGTGTTCACGTAGCCAAAGACACCGTTCACTTGCCCTTGCATGAGCATCTGCTCGCGCAGGCTCGGCTGCATGTTGACGATCTCGATCTTCGAGCAATCAATTTTCGCGATCGCGCAAAAAGCCGGGAAGAGCTTTAATGCTCCATCGTTGGCCGCCCCGCCAAGCTTCTGGCCTTCGAGGTCAGCCGGGGTTTTGATCGGACTGTCTGCCCTTACCGCGATTGTGAAGGGCGGCTTGTTATAAAGCATGTAGACGGCCACCGGCAGCGCGTCTTGCTTTTTACCTGCCAGTTCGATCAGCGCATTGATGTCGCCGAAGCCCAAGTCATAGGTGCCGTTGGCGACCAGCGGCACCGCAGCGCCCGACCCATTTCCCTGGTCGAACGTGACTTCAAGGCCTTCCTGCTTGAAATAACCATGGTCCTCCGCAAGAAAGAACATGCCTTGCGGCCCCTCATATTTCCAGTTCAGGACGAACTTGATTTTCGTTTCGGCCTGAACCGGTTGAAGGCTTGCGGCAACCATCAGGGCGAAGCCAAGCAGGCCTGCCCAAAGTGCTCTGGCTTCTCTCATCTACGTTCTCCCGGCGAGTGCCGCACTGAAATGCTCATAAGCGAGCCTAGGTCTATGCAGTGATCCTGTCCGCTGCTATCTTTTTGCTTAAGCGGTGCAAAAAAGGCCTCACTCTCCGTAGGCGTCATCCAGTATGCGTCATCTCAGGCTGCTTTTTCATGTTCTCGAAGTTGTCCGCGCTGGCTCCATACGGGGCGCGGCCGAACGGCTCAATCTCACAGCTTCGGCAATGAACCGCAGAATCCAAGACTTAGAAGCGGAAATCGGAACGCCCTTATTCGAGCGCTGGGCGCGTGGCGTGAGGCTGACGTCTGCGGGCGAGATGTTCGTAAGATACGCCCGCAGTCAAATTGCGGAAGCAGGCAGGCTTCGTTCACAAGTGGAAGATCTCCGGGGGCTCAGGCGCGGGCCCCTTCAGATCACCTGCAGTCAGGCCCTGGCCTTCGACTTCATGGCCGCGCGAATTGCTGATTTCCGGGCAAAGCATCCAAGAGTGGTTTTCGAGGTCAAGGTGATGGACCATGAAAGAGCTCTGGCGGCGCTTGGGACGTATGAAGCCGAACTCGCCCTGGTATACGCTGGCGCGATGTCGCCTGCGCTGCGCGTAATAAAAACGATCCCGCAAGGGCTCGCCGTCATCATTCGGGACGATCATCCGCTGGCGGCTCAAAAAATTGTCAGGCTCTCCCAATGCGCGCCTTTCCCCGTGGCATTACCGGACCGCACTTTGGGCAGCCGGCAGCTTCTCGACGAAGTCGCCGCAAAAAGAGATTTCCACTTCAACGTCCTTGCCGAATCGAACTCCTTTGAAATGCTGAGAAGCTTGGTCTTCCGCTGCGATATGATTTCGTTTCAGCTGGAAATCGGGGCGCCTTCGTCCAATTTGGGGACCGGGTTGACCTCCCGTCCCCTGGATCAACGCGATGTGCCGGCGCTGGATTTGGTTCTATGCCAATTGCGCGGGCGCAATCTCTCAGTCATCGCGCTGACCTTCGCCGAGACCCTAGCCAAAAGCTTGGATGCTTTGGTCCCTAGTGAGTAATTGCCGCGAAGCCGTAGCCTTGAAGCAGGCTGAAGGAAACCGCAACCGCGAGAAACCGAACCGCCAAGGTTATGGGGCGGAAATAGCTGTAGCAAGATTCGGGGAGCCAAGGGTCCGTTCCTGCCCCTGTTCGACGTTACGAAGACCGTGAACTCGATCCCGATCGAAGGCAACGCGAACGCTGTTGACCTCTAACTGATTAAGCTTCATTGAACCATTTGACTTCAGGAGGGACAAGTGGATCGGCCGCTGTTATCGGCGTCAATGAAGCGTATGCAATGGGCTGCCCTGATTCTTTGCGCCGCCGCCATTGCCATCAATTATCTCGATCGCTCCACCATTTCGATCGCCAACCCCGAAATCCGCAAAGAATTTAATATCAGCGCGGCCGAGTTTGGCGCGCTGCAATCGGCTTGGTCTCTTGCCTTCGCTATCACTCAGATACCGGTGGGGCTTCTTATCGACCGGGTCGGCCCGGGAATGCTGCTTGGCATCTCGATGATCCTTTGGTCGATTGCGGTTGCCGCTGGCGGTTTTGCCTCCAACTACACCCAGCTTTTTATTGCCCGGGCGATCCTCGGTGTCACCGAGTCGCCAGCCTATCCCACCGCCGTTCGAGTGACGAGCGACTGGTTCAAGGCCGGAGACCGGGGCACTCCTTCCGGGGTTTTCAACATGGGTGCCAATATCGGGACAGCGATCGGACCGCCGCTGCTGACAGCGTTGATGCTGCTTTTTGGCTGGCGATACATGTTCATCGTGATGGGAGTTGTGGGTATCGGAGCCTCTTTGTTGTGGTTTTGGCTTTACCGGGATCCCAGCAAGGCTGCCCTGAATTCCACCGATGCCGCCTATTTTGAGGCTAATAGGTCGAGGCGGAGCGGCGCGCCGATTACAGCGCGGCAATGGAGCCGCTTGTTTCTCTTTCGCACGACCTGGGCGATGATTCTGGGCGCATTCTGTTCGGGCTATGGGATCTGGATGTATATCACCTGGCTGCCCGGCTATCTCGAAGGGCAGCATCACGTCAGTATCGCGCGGACGGGCTATTTGGCGTCCATCCCGCTGATCTGCTCCATCATCGGCTCTTTCTGCGGAGGCTACTTCTCCGATCGCCTTGTGTTGCTTGGCGTGCCCCTTGTTAGGGCCCGGAAATTGCCAACGGCCTTTGGTTATTTGGCTTCGGCGCTGTTTACGGCATTGGCCGCCTATGCAAGCGGCCCCGAAATCGCCGTCCTATGGATCTCGCTTGCCATGTTTTTCCTATGGTTTGCGGTGGCGGGGAAGTGGACCTTGATAACAGCAGTCTCGCCCCAGGACTATTGCGCCTCCTGCTCGAGCATTCAAAATTTCGGCGGCTTTCTCGGAGGCGCTTTCTCGCCCTTCGTCACTGGACTCATTGTTGACCGGACCGGCTCCTTCGTCCTGGCACTGGTAATTGGCGGCGTTCTTATGGTGTTAGCGGCTGCAATCTTTTACTTCATGGTGGGCGCCCCCATCACCAGCGCCGATCTTGACGGAAGGCCAAGTCTTGCGCCTGCTTGACGGGGTCATTGAATACATTAGTGAAATTACAACAGATGACAAACCATTGGTTGAAAAGCCTGGTTCTCGGCCTAGCGCGGGAGCTGGATCAGACTTTCAGTGAAATAAAACGGCGCTTGGGAGGCTTTGTAGTTTTTTGTCATAGTTCGTCTTGCCTGATACAGACTGATAATACCGCCAGGATAGCTGCATATGGGAGCAAAGGGTGCCGGGTCCTGGGCCACGAACAGGAACACGGAGGACTCGTATGCAAAAAGGCTACATTCCAATTTGTGCGGCCGCTCTTGGGCTTTGCCTAATGGGCGCGCCGGGGGATGCGGCAGCATTCCCCGCAGCGGCAAATACCGGCCACATAGCCAGTCTGGCTAGCAGTGGCGAAAGCGGCGGACTTGTTCACGTCAGAGGCTTCGCTGGGGCTGGCGGCTTTCGTGGCGGGGCTATGCGCGGTGGTTTCGGCCATGGCTTTGGCGGCATGCACGCGCGCGTTGGCCGCTTCGGCGCCGGCCGCGTCGGCTTCGGCAGAGGCTGGGCCGGGGCTGGCTGGCGACGCGGCTATTGGGGCGGCGGCTGGGGCGGTGGCTGGGGCTGGCTCGTCGGGCTTGGCCTGGGCCTGGCCGCTGGCGGCTGGGGTTGGGGCTCTCCCTATGGCTACGGCGTAGGCTGGGGCTATCCCGCCTATGGCGGTTGCGGCTGCGGCTGGTAACCCAAAGGAAGCGCGCACTTCTTGGCGGAGCTGTCCTCGCTGTTGCGCATTGCGGGCAGCTTCCTGTTCTTTCAATCGTTCGATCCGACTGCCCGCGCAAGGCGCCGCGATGGGCGGGGCTCAAGGCTCGCCCGCATGGTTGTGGCTCGGCTCGCGGGGCTCAGATGCGCGGCCGCGACATGACGCACGCCCGCTTAAGCGAAAGAAGAGTGCTCGAAGTGGTGATCCGGCAGGGCGGCGTCATCCCCTGCGGCATTTGTCACGAGCCGCTAAGCCTCGAGGACGCCATAACGGCCATCCGGGATCGCGCATGCTGCAAGCACCTCTTTCCAGACGAAAAACAAAAGGAATGGGGCAGGATCGAAAACCAGCGTTATATGCATGGGGGCTGCGACCGGCTCAAGACCTATGGCAAGCCGCATGCCTCGCTTGGCAGTGATGCCCATATCAAGGCCAAGACGCAACGCTTACATGGTGAAGATGCCAGACGGCCCAAAAAGAAGATCCGGTCCGCCGGCTTCCGCAAGGATCTGAAGCGGACGCTCGATGGCCGCGTCTTCGATCGCAAAACTGGAAAGCAACTTTAGGTAAGGGTTGAGTGGATATCCTGAGGCAATAGGGGATTAGCGGAACAAGGCGCTTGGGGTGCAACTCACGGATGAGTTGGTGGGTTATTACGGTCAAATCGTCATAAGAGGGAGCGGTATGTGCTAATCTGTCCGGTACTTCGCTTCCAAGGCATCCCACTGGTCTTTCGCGACGACGCGTTGCCGCTCTTCGAATGTAGCCAATATGCTGGATACAGAGTTCAGCGAACCCTCACGCTTAAGCGCTGATAGGACATCGCCCGCCCCTTTCAGCGCAGCCTGCAGCGCGGCGTTGGCGTACAGGGCTATCGAGAAACGCATTCGCTTCAGTTCTTCCCGGCCGGGATCGGGGATCATGCCGCCCCAGACGATGTTCACAATTTGCGGCGACGCGACTTCGCGAGCTATTCTTTCGAGTTCAGTAGTGCTGGCCGGAGCCTCGATGAAAATGATGTCGGCACCGGATTGCTCAAAAGCGTGGGCGCGTTCCAGGGCCCGGTCCAGTCCCTCAACGGCTCGCGCATCGGTGCGTGCGATGATTTGCAGGTCCGGATCACGCCGCGCGTCAGTTGCCGCCTTTAATTTCTGGATCATTTCTGGCAGCGGGATCACTTGCTTTCCGGTGAAGTGGCCGCATTTCTTCGGCGAAACCTGATCTTCCAATTGTATCCCGGAAGCGCCACTCCGTTCCAGAAGTCGCACCGTTCGGCTGACGTTGATGGCATTGCCAAAGCCGGTATCCGCGTCCACGATAAGAGGGATCGCAACAGCATCGGCGATAGCTGCAACCGTTCCGGCGACTTCGGTCAGGGTCGTCAGGCCGATATCCGGCGCGCCGAGATGCATATTAGCAATGCCGGCCCCGGTTACGTAGACGGCCTCGAAGCCAAGGTCTTCGATCAGACGGGCGAAAAGCGCGTTGGCTGCACCTGGAACCTGGACCGCCTCATGCCTTTCGGCGAGTTTCTTCAACGCCGCCGTTGCTTTCATCCGCGGTCTCCGTAAAATCGCATGGTTAATAAGAGCGTATCCGCTTCGAGAACGCCGGCAAGAATTAATCGGAGGAATGCGTCCATGTTGAATTTGTTTGGTGGCCTCCGGTTGGACCGGATCGCCGCAGCGGCCGTCGCGCTCACCGCATCTTTTGGCGCCATTCAAACCCATGCAGAGACAATTACAGTGACGCATTGGGGTGCCCAATTTTACGGCGCACCATACGAGGTGGCCCGTGTGAAGGGCTTTTTCAAAAATCGCGGCTTGGATATCACGGGGTTTCTGACGTCGGCGGGCGGTGGCACATCCGTTCGCAATACGCTAGCGGGCGATCTGCCCTACGGCGAAGTCGCGCTGCCTGCCGCTATCCTGGCAATTAACTCCGGTCAGCCCTTGAAGATAATTAACGGCGGCGCCGAGAGCATCGCCGACATCGTATGGGTCACTCAGCCTGACTCGCCATTCAATTCGATCAAGGATCTGGCCGGCAAGAAGGTGGCCTTCACCTCACCTGGTTCGGTGACCAACATGCTCGTTCTCATGTGCTTGAAGTCGGCGGCCATGAGTAGCTCGGACTTGAAATTGCTGCCAGCCGGGGACACGGGCGCCATGTATGCTGCAGTGATTAATCGCGCCGTCGACGCAGGCATGATGGGCGAGCCCCTTTGGTCCGCAAAGACGAATACGGTCAAGCCGGTTTTTTGGGCCAAGGATTGCGTTGGGCCCAAAATGACGCAAACCGTTGGCATCACGACGATGGATTTTGCCGCAAGCGGCGGCGATAAGATCCGCGCCATCATAGCCGCGCGCCGCGAAGGCGTTGAGTACATCCACGCGCACCCCGATGAGACGGCTGAAATCATGGCCAAGGCCTACAATGGCGACGTTCAGCTCTATCGCCAGGTCATCAGGCACTTCATCGAGATGGGGTTCTGGGGCGATGGGCGTCTAAACCACAGCGCCATGGACCGGATGGCGGAGGGCATGGTGCTGGTCGGAACGCTGAAGGCGCCGCCGGACTGGAACAAGCTTACGGATGCTTCGTTTCTCCCGCCTGATTTGCAGCCTGCACGATGACAGTGGCCGCGGTGCAATCCCGGCCCATGGAAGCGAATGGCAACGCTGGCGAAGCCGGCGTTCACGCCAGCCTTAGCGGAGTTACCCGCGTCTATTCCGGCGAAATGCCCGTACATGCTCTTGGGCCAATAGACTTGGATCTAAGGCATGGCGAGTTTTTCGCGGTCGTTGGTCCGTCCGGCTGTGGCAAATCCACCCTTCTCGATTTGATGGCTGGATTGAGCATGCCGACCGCGGGGACAATTACTTTCGAGGGAAAGCTTCTGCGGGGGGTGCCGGACGGCATTGGCGTAGTTTTCCAAGAGGACGCTTCATTTTCCTGGCTGAGCGTCTGGGATAATGTCGCCTTCGGTTTGAAGCGCGCCGGGATCAGGAAGGTGGAAATCAAAAAGCGCGTCGATTATGCGATTGCGTTCATGGGCCTGAAGGACTTCGCGAACGCGCGGCCCGCGCAGCTCTCGGGAGGTATGCGCCAGCGCATGTGCATCGCCCGCACGCTCGTCATGCAGCCGCGGCTGATCCTGCTCGATGAACCCTTTGGTTCCCTGGATCAGCAAACAAGACTGCTTATGGGCGATGAACTGCTCCGGCTCTGGCGCGAGACGGGCGCGACAATTATGCTGATCACGCATTCGCTCGACGAAGCAGCCATGCTTTCCGACCGCATCGGGGTTATGTCGGCGCGGCCCGGACGGCTGATTGAAATCCTTACCACGGGTTGGCCGCGCGAGCGCGATAGCCGCATCGTCGCCGGCACGGCGTTTGGAGCAATCACCGCGCGTCTGTGGTCACTCTTGCGGGAGGAATCCCTCAAAGCGATTGGCGCTGGCAGTCTGGCAAAATGAGCAGGGAAACTTCAGTCGCCTGGGTTAGGATCGCGTTTATCGCAGGCTCCATCCTGCTTCTCGAATGGCTCTGCCGCAGTCATGCGATAAATCCGCTGACATTAATTCCACCAAGCCAGATGGCAGCAGCGCTTGCTGATTTGCTGATCTCGGGCGGAATGACAGACAATATCATTCAAACATTCTCGACAGTGGCCGCAGCCTTTCTCTTGGCGGTGTCCGTTGGCTTTGCAGCCGGTGTCTTGATCCATGCCTCTCCAAGGCTTCGTCGCGCTGTGGATCCCCTGCTCGCGTCCTACTATTCCATTCCGTTTTTTGTTTTCTATCCTTTGCTTGTTGCACTTTTTGGTCTGAACAAACTTCCACTCATCGCGATCGGTTTTGTGTTCGCCGCCGCGGCCATGGTTATGAGCACGTTGAATGGACTCGACCGGGTTCCACATTCGTTGCTGAAAACAGCCAAGATAATGCGTCTTGGCCCAATCGCGACAGTGAGATTGATCACACTGCCCGCGGCCGCGCCATATCTATTCACGGGGTTGAAGCTCGCGCTAGCCTACGCTTTCATTGGCGTCATCGCCGGGGAATTTATTCTGTCCGGCGCAGGTCTCGGCTATTCGATCGCCTATGCCTATAACAATTTCGATAATACCGCGATGTACGCTTCCATGCTCTTCGTGCTGACTGTTTCAGCAACTCTGAATGGGGTGCTGCATTGGTGGGAGCAGCGCCTCCTGAAGCGCCGTGGTCAGCGATGAGGCCGCGGTCGCAACGAAAAGCGCGCAGCGGCAGCGCCGTCATCGATGGCGCGATAGCAACCGGCCTTGCGATTCTATTATGGCAGTCGGCCTACGAATATGCAGGCGAGTCGGCGATCTCGTCGCCCCTCGATACGCTCGCTTACGGATACGGCCTTGTCCAAACTCAAGCCTTTTGGAACAACGTGGAGGCGACGGTCACCGCATTCGCCTACGCCGTTGCAATCTCGATTGCTTTGGGAGTTACGCTCGGCCTTTTACTTGGCTTGCAGCGCTTTGCAGGCGATGTTGCCGAACCCATTCTCACCTCGATTTATACAATTCCCAAAATCACGCTCTATCCGCTGATACTTTTGATCTTCGGTCTGGGCCTGCCGGCGAAGATTGCCTTTGGCGTGATTCATGGCGTGATCCCGATCATCCTTTTCACTCTCAGCGGTGTGAAGAATATCAATCAGGTGCTGCTGCGCACCGCGCGCGTTTTGCACCTCACCCAAGTGCAGACAATCGTGTCCGTGTTGATGCCCGCGGTGGTTCCTGAACTGCTGACCGGGGTACGGACGGGCTTTTCACTCACGCTGCTCGGCGTCCTCATAGGCGAAATGTTCGCCTCGCAGCGCGGTCTCGGCTTTCTCATCATCAATGGAATCAGCCTCAACAACGTGCCGCTGACGACGGCGGTGATCGTAATCGTGGTAGTCTTTGCTGTGGCCGCGAATAGTCTTCTTTTGGTTTTCGATCGGAAGGGTGGAAGCGGGTATCGCCTGCCGCGTTAGAGTCTTTGATTACGCGCTGAATCACAGCCAGGATGCGGATTCGCCGTAGCTGTTTTCGAATTTCGTGATCTCGTCTTGCAGTCGCAGCGTGAAGCCGATTTTATCGGTACCGGCGAGCAGGCACTCCTTCTGAAACGGATCTATCTCGAACGGGTGTTTTTCGCCGCTGGGCCCCTCCAGTGTCTGCGCCTCAAGGTCCACGCCGAGTTCGGTCCCCCGTTTCTTGTTCAAAGTCTCGAGAAGCGCCGCCACTATCTCCGGCGCGAGCTCGATGGGCAGCAGGCCGTTCTGGCAGCAATTATTGTAGAAGATATCGCCGAAACTTGGCGCCACAATTGCGCGAATGCCCCACTCGAAAAGAGCCCAGACGGCATGCTCCCTGGACGAGCCGCACCCGAAATTGCGCTCCGCGACAAGGATGCGCGCGCCTTGATAATCAGGCCGGTTGAGAACGAATCCCGGTTTTAGCGTCCCATCCTCATTGAATCTGAGATCATGAAAGAGAAAACCGGCCCATCCGTCGCCACGTTTGCGCCAAAGAAAGCGAGCCGGAACGATCTGATCCGTATCCACATTCGCGACAGGAAGCGGCACCACCATGGCATGGAGGGGCTTGAACGGTTCCATCTTAGGCCCCCGCAATGAGCTGGCGCACATCCGTGAGCCTGCCGGTGACAGCTGCTGCGGCTGCCATAGCGGGGCTGACAAGATGCGTCCTCGCTCCCTTTCCTTGCCGCCCAGCAAAGTTCCGGTTGGATGTCGAGGCGCAACGCTGCCCTGGAGCCACCAAATCCCCGTTCATGCCCACGCACATCGAACAGCCCGCTTCGCGCCATTCGAATCCTGCCGCAGTGAAAATCTTGTCCAGTCCCTCCGCTTCGGCTTGAGCCTTCACCATACCGGAGCCTGGCACAACCATCGCCGGAATCACAGCTTTCCGCCCGTTGGCGACGCTCGCCGCCACGCGCAAATCCTCGATGCGGCTATTGGTGCAAGAGCCAATGAAGGCGCGGTCAACGCCTATCTCCGCAAAGCGCGTCCCAGGTGTTAGAGCCATATAGGCTAGAGCGGCCTCGATTGTCTCGCGGCGCGCTGGGTCCGCTTCGTTGGTGGGGTCCGGTACGGCGCCGGTGACAGGAGATGCGTGCTCCGGGCTCGTTCCCCAGGTGACCATCGGCGCGATGTCCGCTGCGTCTAGCGAGACTTCCTTGTCGAACCTCGCATCCGCTTCTGAGGGAAGCATCTGCCAACATTGTAGCGCCTCATCCCATGCGGTATTTTTCGGCGCATACGGCCTTCCATTCAAATAGCTGAAAGTGGTTTCGTCTGGGGCTACCATGCCTGCGCGCGCACCAGCCTCGATTGACATATTGCAGACGGTCAATCGTCCCTCGACCGTAAGGCTTCGAATTGCAGAGCCCGCATATTCGATGACATGGCCCGTACCTCCGCCAGCCCCGATCTTCGCAATAATGGCAAGGATCACGTCCTTGGCATGAACGCCGGGAGCTAGAGCTCCGTCGACCCTTACGCGCATATTCTTCGGCTTCTTCTGCCAAAGGGTCTGCGTCGCAAGCACATGCGTGACTTCCGAGGCCCCTACGCCGAAAGCAAGTGCGCCAACAGCACCATGCGTGGAAGTGTGGCTATCGCCACAGACGATCACCATGCCGGGCTGGCTCAACCCCTGCTCCGGCCCAACCACGTGAACAATCCCCTGGCGCGGGTCATCCAGACTGAACAAGGAAATGCCGGCCGAACGGGAATGTAATTCGAGGTCTTCGACCATGCCCCGCCGATGTGTCTCGCTTATAGAGGCAAGCGTGCGGCCGAGCGTGGAGACATAATGATCGGGCGTGGCGAAGGTGCGATCCGGCCTGCGAACGGGAAGCCCCCTAGCCTTCAGCCCCCGGAAGGCGTTGCTAGACCCATCATGAACGAGATGGCGATCCACATAGAGAAGGGTTGTGCCGTCAACCCGCGTATGAACGGCATGCGCAGACCAGATCTTGTCGAACAGCGTTGCCGGGGCGGCCATGATCGCTCCTGCTCACTCGGCCGCTTTTGCAGGCGTTTCGCGCGGCCCGAACTTTTCGCTGAGGGCATCCCATTCGCCGGAGCCCATTCGCCGGAAAACGTCCTGAACCGTCATGCCGCTATCGAGTGAAGGGTGCCTTCCGCTCTCGTGAAGCTGCTTGAGCATTGCGTCGCATGTCCCGATTACTGCCTTGAAGAGCAGGCCGGGCAGAATCGCGAGTTTGTACCCCGCTTTCTCCGCTTCCTCCAAGGAGACGTCAGGCGTCTTGCCGCGCCAAACGATGTTAAGAAGGCAAGGCCCGTGCACAAGCCGCGGAACCGCGATAACTTCCTCCATAGTCTGCGGGGCTTCCAGGAAGGCCATATCGGCACCTGCATCCAAGGCGGCGTTCATGCGGCGGACCGCCTCGTCGAAACCTAGAACCGAACGCGAGTCCGTCCGGGCAATAATAAGAAAGGCGGGATCACGCTTAGCCGCCACGGCAGCGCGAATTTTCGCGATATGGTCGCCCGCCGGAATGATGGTCTTATTATCGAGGTGGCCGCATTTCTTGGGGAAGCCTTGATCCTCGATATGCAGGCCGGCCACACCGCGGTGCTCATATTCGCGGACGGTTCGCGTGACGTTCAGCTCGTTGCCGTATCCCGTATCGGCGTCCGCGATCACCGGAACATTGACGGCGGTGGCTATCCGCCCCGCATTGTCCGCCATTTCCGACATGGTCAGCAAACCATAGTCCGGATATCCCAGCGTTGCCGCTGTTCCAGCGCCTGTCATATAAACAGCGCTAAAGCCTGCCTGCTCGATCGTGCGAGCCGTGATGCAATCATAGGCGCCCGGCGCAGCGGTCATGCCGCCCTTGCCCATGAGTTGCCGGAGTTCGCTGCCGCGGCTCATGCCCATCCTCCACATTCGTCCGATTTTTATTCAGTATGTTGAACGCGGGCCGCGCCGTCCAGGTTTAAGATCACATTGCGAATGTGCTTTGCTCTGCGTAACAACGGATCGGCAAAGTCGGGTTTTTTCACTGGGTGAGGCATTTGAAAAGGCTAAAAGACGCAACACGGTTATTCTGGCGGCCCAGCGCTCGAAGGAATTCGCCTGTTTTGCCATTCTTTACCGGCTATTTCGGGCGTGTGCGCCGTCCGGCAGACCTGCACAAATCGAGGATTGTTCGCGTACGCCAATGCAGAAACGGCGTCGACGCGATTTGACAGTCGACGTAGGTGAGCGGCTGGAGCTAGCCCTCGAAGACAAAGGCAGGCTTCTGCGACCAGCGCAGATGGGTCCACTCAAGCAATCCCAACGCAGAAAGTGAGAGAGACGGTCATGTTCCACGCCGCACTTAGCGGAAGCGCCCTATGAATTACCGCGTCCAATGTGGTGGTACTATGAAAACGTCAAACGTCACATCCCCGAACGATCGGAGATTACTGATCGTGTGGCTAATCCGTATTGAAGTTTGTTTCCAGCTGCCTGAAAGGAATTCGGTTGCTTTCGTTTGGCAGACCGTATCCGGATGACTGCATGCTATGAGGAGGCCATATTGCCTCGATTTCTTTGGCGTGATCCAAGGCCACTGAGATCGACAAAGCTAGAAGGCTCATCACTGGGCGGGTTGCTTTGAAGCTTGGCCGGGCCGAAGGACAAATACCTGGATAAGCTCTTTGATGCTCGAATGATGATGAGGCGCGGCTTCGCCGGTGAGGGCATCATAGCGTGCAGCCGTACCATATTGCAAAAGGCCTGACCCAGGCCGAGACAGGCTTTTTAGCGCCGCAAGACGCCCGAAGCGGATGATGTGGCCTTCGAAAGCTCCTTCAAACGCGTTTGCGCTTCGATGCTGCCGAACTTCGCAGCGCGCTCATACCACTTTCGCGCAAGATTGAGATCAGGAACCAAGCCGCGTATGCGGGCTCGCCTTGCAAAATCGGGATCGTAGGTTTGTGCGAGGCCAAAGGCGGCAAGCCGGCTACCCTGCAGAGCCACGAACTCATAGGTGGCTCGCGCTCCAGCGACATCTCCATGTCTTAGCTGATCGGCTGCCTGGGCCAAAGCACTCTCTTCGGGTAGTTCCGCCAAGGCTGGAGGCTTCTGCGGCGGAGGCGCCTGCTCTCTAAGCAGTTGGCTCGTCTCGACGGCATAGGCCTCGCTTAGAGAAGGCCTGTTGTCTGCCAAAGCAGTCTTGATGACAGGCGCCTCCGCCTGCGCGACATGCCGGTCAGGCTTATGCCCTTGTTCGGGATGGAGGCGCGAACTATGCGGCACCGCTGGACGCGGGTAGAAAACAGAATATGCAGCCCCGCTCAGGATAACCAAAGATGAGACAGCCAAGGCTCGCGCTAGAAAATGGCTGCTCTGGCGCGGCCTGCCCTTAAGTGGGCTCGATTTCTTGCGTGGCCGCCTTTCGGCGTGCCTCTGCTGCCTGCCGCCGAAAGGTTCACCGGGTCGGCCGCTCTCGCCTGGGCGCCCGATCGGAGGCGCAGGCCGGTTGGACCGCGGTTCCGCAGCGTAAGCCATGGTAGCACCGTCCTGGTGGCGTGCCGCCGAGGGCCTATCGCGGCGTCGCTCTAAGGCATAGGCGACGCCTTCACGGTCAGGGTAGCGCGGCATCGGTGGTGCAAGCCTGTACTGCCGCCGCTCTGGCGCGTAAGTGACCGGCTCGCCCTCAAGGTTCGCCGTGTTCGCCGGCTTTGGCAGTGCGAGCCTTTTCCGCCGCGGCTCCGGGGCATAGGCAATGCTTCCGCCCTCAAGATAGCTTTGCAACTCGATGAAGGAGCGGGGCTGCATTCTTGGGGACTGCGGCTCCGAGGAAGCGGGAAGGCTGTCCTGGCGGTGGTTTCCAGTCCCATCGATCTTTTCGAGTTCGATCGACAATTCAAGCATATGACGCCACAACTCTGTCATCAGAACAACCTCAGGACGCGTCACTTCGCCGGGGCAGGGCTTGCTCCGAGGGGTTTCGAGCCTGCACAGGGATCCCCGGAGCCTGCACCTTGATACTCAGTTCGATGTCTGTTAGCGGCTTTCTCATGATCTTGCGGCAATGACAAGGGCCCAAAAGGTCTTCGAGGTTGCGGCGGGGTTATATTTGAAGGCGATCCCCATCTGTTTGGCGTCGGGTAATAGCAAGTTCTGGCTTTCGAGAGGCTGGGTTTTCCACTCCCCGATCAGTTCAGCCGCGGAGCTCTGGCCGACCGCCACATTTTCGGCCGCGACCGCATAATTATAGCGCGCCATCTTAAGACGCTTTTCCAGATCGGCGCCATTCGGCCCCGCATGCGAAAGACGGTCGTGCCGGGCCATATCGGCGGCCAGCGCCAAGGCGGCAGCATTGAGACTGCGGTCGAGCGCCAGCGGCGAAAGCCCATGGGCGCGCCGGTAAGCGTTCACCAGGCGAAGGGCGTTGAACGCCTCTTTCACCGGATTGCCCAGGGGGGCATCTTGCTCAAGCGCAGGTTGCTCGACCGCAGCCTGCGGCGCGGCAGGCTTCAGTGCTGCTGCAGAAGGCTTGAGCGCGGTCAAGCCCGGTTCCCGATTTAACGCTGTTTCGCGATTGTTGAAGGCCATCCTTGGCAGGGAGGCGGCGGCCACAGGTTCAGACTTTGGCGGCGCCTCGGCAGCTCGCGCCTCCCAAGCTTGAGGCGCAGCCGCGGCAGCCTCAAACTTCCGGGCGGACCCAGCCTTGGCAAAGCCGCTCGTCAAGGTGATGGCTTGCCCGGCAACCATCTGCAAAGTAGGCCCGCTGACCGCCTTCCAGGGGTCGGGCCCAGTGGCGAAAAGAAGCAGATTTCCAGAAGTTCCTCCCAAGCGCGCCCCGCTTCCGTTGGACACTTCCCATTTATAAACAAGCTTAACCTTATCTTTATAGCGAACGGCGTTGAGATTTCCTTTCAGCCTGAAATCCGCGACAGCGCCCGCATAGTTCAAGAGCGCAAGGTCGGCGGGCCTCGAGGCTGCGTCGAGCGCGCGGGCCAGCTCGCTTAGAAGCGCCGAAGGCACGCCGCTGATAGGGTCGAGCGCTACAGAGGCGGTAATTGGTAGCGAGCCCTCGGGCTTCAGTTCGGCCGTTTTTTTCGGAGCGCCTGTCATGAACTCAAAAGACGGCATCATCGACCCGCATCCTGCCAGCGCAACCGTGATCGATGCCAACATGTACGGCGCCGCCAGCCGCGCGACCAAACGCATTCACCGGTCCCCAATATGCCTGAAGGCACGCTTTGCCCTGCTTTGAGTGGCGGCACCCCAACGCCAGCAGCGATTTGCTCGTGCGAAACAGCCTAAAGGTCAGGCAAAGCCTAGCATATGGACCTCTTTTTGAAACGTTTGAAAGCCCAAATTAGTCCAGCGGGCCCGCAGCTGTTGCAAAGATGCCGCCGATCAGGGCAAGAGAGACCTGAACGCGGGGGCGAAAGAACTGTTTATCCGCCGCCCTGACCTTACTCGGAAATCTCAAGCAGCATTGCTGTGCGGAAACAGCAAGCCGCCATCGAGGCCCGCAAAGACCATCGCCCGCATCGTTATCGCTTGGCTCGCGGCCCAGATGCGCGCTCGCGCCCGATGCATGCCCTCGTCCGAAGGGCACCATCATAAGGAAACTTCTCACCTGATCGGCCACGGTTCAAGTCTTGCCCAAAAGCTGGGGACATTCCCTGCCAGAATCTCACCAGCATAAATGCCGATTAATGCGTCTGTAAATAGCAGTTACATGTACTGCTTGCCAGCGGAGGCACCCGTCTACTGACATGAGTAGATTTTCCTCGATCTAACAATAGGTTTAGATGATTTGGACCGGGGCATTCAATGATTTATCCGCTCAGGTCTAAAGTATGTATGGCTTACATTCTATGGTGCTTGTAGTATAAAATCTAGACAAATAGAAATCTCATGAAGTTTTTGTCCAACATCATCACCAGTCGCTCACGCGGATTCGGCGGGATAGGCGGGAATAAAGCGATGTGATTACATGGCGCCATCGACGGTAGAGGCCGGGATTGCTGCGAAAAGCCATGCGCCCTGCGCCCACCAGTCAGCAGAGCTGCGAAGGAGATCTGCAATGACACTAATGCCGCTGAAAAAAGAGACCGAGGCCGCTCAGACGCTGATGGTGCATCTGCGTGCGTTGCATTTGGCCGAAGACGAAGAGGCCGTGCACAACACGCTCGAGGGCGAGACCAATCTGTTCGAGGCCCTGGGCGAGGCCGTGAAGCAGACGGGGGTGGACGAAGCGGCCATCAAGGCGCTGAAGGATTATCAGCAGACCCTTAGGTCGCGCTGCGAGAGGCTCAAAAGCCGCATCGAGGCCACGCGTGCGGCGATCGCTGCTGCCATGGATGCGGCAGGCCTTAACAAGGAAGTGACCCGCAGGACCGGCCTCGATCCCTTGCGGCGGCAGTGCTACGCCTTTGTGTTTCACAAGGACAATAAAGAGCAGAGCTTTCGCAAGCTCACGCTGGTCACCGGCATCGAAAGCTTGCGCGCCATTGCCGGCTGATGTAACCGCGCTTTTGAAGCCTCAGAAGTACTCTGCGGGCCGCGGGTGGCCACTTTGTCTTCGGCGTCGAAGGCGATTTGGGTGGCATGGACCTGAGCAAAAAACGTCCTGATGCGCTGGGCGGCACCGAAATCGATTACATCGATAGCGGTCTATATGGCGATGTGACTGGCCGGCTCGGCTACTCGTTCGACCGTATCCTCGTATATGGGAAAGGCGGGTTTGCTTTTTTGACGGCCAGGCAAAGACTACCACAGGTCTTGCAGGCTACACGGGTGCCTCGATAGGCACATTTACTGGCTGGACGGCCGGGGCGGGCGCGGAATATAAGCTAAGCCCCGCTTGGAGCGTCAAGGCTGAATATCTGCATTTCGATTTCGGCTCTGAAAATGCAACACTGACGAGCACTGGCGGGACCGTATATGGTTATAAAAACGATCTCACGGCTGACTCTATAAAAGTTGGTGTCAATTACTTCTTCGGCCAAGGCTACGCACCGCTGAAGTAGGTCTTCGCCAATTCAGCTTTAACGGCGGCGCCTTCGGGCGCCCTTTCTGTTTGGCGGGGTCTCCAAGCAGCGTGAGAAGGTGCGCATGGCGGCTATCACGGTTAAGGCACATTACGTGGCCACAGAAGATCCGGTGTCTCGGCGAAAACACGGAAGCCACCGGTCACCTCCCTTGCTCGCCTTCACGTACGGAGACGCTTCAGCGCTGGCCTCTCCCCCTCTAGGTCAGCGCTATTTTTGGCTTGGATTTTGCATGCAAATAATGGCGTTGTCCTCTCATGCGCAGGAAGGCCGCCAGTGTTACTCCCTTCTGGCGGCCTTTGATTCTGCTCCGGCAGGCCCGCCGCCTAAGCTTTCAGTGGATACTGGGAGTGCCCCGCGCATAGGAGCTCAGCCGCAATTCGATTAAATGGTTTCTGATAAAATCAAGTTCCTCTCGAAGTTCTAGCACCCGTCGCGGCAACGCTTCGGCATGAAGAGAGAGTTTCCGAACTGCCTTTGCTACGGCGATAAGACGCCTGCTGAGCGCGGCGAACTCATCCATGCGTTCAAGAACGATCTTATTTTTCATATTTTTAATATACTCCTTAGCTGAATCGATGAATTTCTTCTATGGAAAGACCCGGCGCCTTGCAATGGCATTTTGACATACGACTGTTCTGGCGGAAGCTCGCATGCAAGCGGCGTTAGCGTTCCCCCATTGGCGAGGGTCCCTGCAATGTAGATCGGCGTCCAGTCCATGAAGCTGCCCCCAGCACGCCGCGGCGGCAAGCCTTGCTGGCTCACGTTGCCGGAAAAGGATATGAGCCGAGAAGCTGCGCCAGGTTACCGATCTGACCCAGGTTGTTGGCATTCGCCCGATCGCAAGTCATCGGGGGTGATGTATCGCGGGATGGTCGTGCCCATCGGCTGATCGATGGCCGGCAAGAGGTGGGTCGCCGTTCGCAGCACGGGCAAGTCCCGGGGATCCAAGTACCCCAACCTTAATGCCGTGCGGGGTGCCAAATAAATCAAATGTTTAGTCTCTGCAAGGGGCGGGCCGGCGCCGTTTTCGGATAGCCCAGCCCAGCGAGGTCTGCATGTTCGAACGCCTCCCGGCCGTGTTTATCTGGTCTCACCTCGCTGTTTCAAGCTTGGGAATCTGGTTTCTTACCTTGAGATTAGCTGCGGTTGCGTTTACGCTATTTGCTATCGTGTGAGGCGTAGGGTGAGTTTGCCATGACAGTCGAGCGCTGTGAGGCTGCCGGGGAGAGCTTATTCTTTGCCTTATGGAAACACAGAGATCATCCGGGAAGACACCGCAGGAGCGCGGCGAAAGCTTGGCTAAAGCGCCTTTATCACCTGCCAAGCATAGCCACTTATGCCTGGAGAAGGCGCCGTCTTAATGCAAGCGGACACAAGATTGCGGCTTTGGCCGCGCTGCCTGCCGTAAAATGCGGGGGCCCCGGAACCTTAAGCATCGGCGCAGGGACGGCGATTGTGGGAAAGGTGGCGATTGCGCTGCATGCCGATGTGATTATCGGAGCGAGGGTGGTCATTAATGACGGGGTCAAATTGCTGACCGGCTCGCACAATACCGCCGACCCCCGCTGGCAGTCCTTTGCCGAGCCGATTATCATTAAAGACTTCGCCTGGATTGCCGAGAACTCGATCATTCTGCCAGGGGTAACCATAGGCCGCGGAGCCGTGGTTGGCGCCGGCTCGGTGGTGAGGGAAGACATCCCGGATTACTACATCGCCTTTGGTAATCCCGCACGCGTCTATCCGGCCTGCCGTCCGCCTATCTTGGATTACAATCCAATCCGGCAAGTCGCTGCCTTTGAAGCCTGGCTCGGACCGGAAGACAAATATGTTGACGGGCTCATTGGGCTTAGAAAAGAATCGCCTTCCGCGCCAGCGGCTGGGCATCATGGTCCTCTGCTGGCGCCTCAACTGCAAGACGGTTGAGAAGTGCCACCGGTGAGTCGAGCTTGAACGAGCCTGGCTGCAACTCGCCACGCGGTTATTCCGAGGCCGTTTTTTCCTTCTGGGTGCGTTCGAGGCGAATGCGGCCGAACCACACTTCACCGGAAATGAGTTCCTCGGAGGCAGAACGGGCATCGTGAAAGAGCCGCAGGATCTGGCCCGCGCACTCGCCTCCTGCTGGCACTTGCAGATCGAGAGCGAAATGACGCCAGTCTTGGATTTCGCCCATGAGCATATCGGTCTGGGCCAGCGGGCGCCGCGTAGGGCCGGCACAAATCGCTTGCCAGCGCAGCCCCCGCTTCGAAACAATCCTGCCGCGGAGCTTTCCTTGGAGCCGGTAGAGACCGGCCGGTAGATAGAGAACTTGACTGACTTCAGGAAACCTCACGCGCCCCGAGCCAAAACTGACATGCAGGAGATATTCGCCGCCAGCGCCGGCAGGAGGCACAATCTCCGCGGTGGCGTTCAGCCCCGGGGCGAGGCGCCAGTCGAAGGGCAGACCGCTGGGTGGAGTTTCAAAGCTGCCATTTGTGATCAGGCCGAGTTTGGAAAGATCGGAGCCGGGCAGAGATTGCAGCCAGGCATTATAGGCGGCGTCGACGCGGTTATTGCCGATCAAGGCATCGAGATAGGGGGCAAGTTCCTGGGCGGACGGGGCACTGCCCTTTTCCCGAAGCGAGCTGATCAAGCTGAAGGCCGCGTCGCTGCGCTGCACAGAGCGGGGCAGAACATTGAAGAACTGCCTGCGCCAGTCCGGCTTTTTTTCAAGAGCTGCCACCACGAGTGGTAACCCCTCAGGAGCCTCCGCTATCCGCAACACATAGGCTAGCACAAAGTCTGCGAGCTCGGGACGCGTTGCTAGCAGAATGCCGGCCTGAACAAGCGCTGCCTCGTAGTCCTGATGGTGAAAGCTGTCATTGAGCAGCCAAAAGACGGCGACGCTTTCGCGGCGGGAACGCTTGACAGCCTGCTGCATGAGCAGGCGTGCGCGGTCCGGATCTCTTTCTATTTCTGCCAAAAGCCGGTAGGCGCCGGCGTTCAGAGGATCGACGGCGATGGCACGAGCGGCAAGCCCACGGATTTCCGCCTGCAAACTTGTGGGCTCTCGACGGGGTTCCTCCAGGGTCGCGCGGACGGCCTCGTGGGAACGGAGAGGGGTGATGTTGACGGCTTTAGCCATGCCGGCTGACGCCTCGCTCGCCTGGGGAGAAGGGCTGACCTGCGCCAAAAGGCGCTCACGGACTTGTCCGGCTCTGCCAACGAGCGCGGCTGGATTGGCGGGATTAAGAGCGAGTGCAAGTCCCGGTGAATCCGGCGCAAGCGCGAAAGGCAGGCTCTGCACCAGCACGATCCAGACCAGCATAAGGCTGATCGCCCCAATCAGCGCGGCGCGAAACGGGTGCGCCCGCAGCTGCCCGAGCGGGCGGCCAAGTTTCCTCAGGAGCGTGAAGGGCTGGCTGCGCCGGCTGCGCTTTCTCATCGCTTGCCCGCAAACAAAAGCAGCAGGCGATCCCAGAAACCCTCCCCTCGAAGCCCGTAAATTTTCAGCTGTTTTCGCATCCGCCGCTTAGGAGCTTCGGAAGTCCACTGGGTAGGCCCGCGCGATGAATTCGAACTCGCTCCATTGGACCGCGTGACCGGCCTGGGGGGCTCGGCCTGCCGGGATGCATCATAAGCGGCCCGCCGTTCCGGCGTCTTGACCTTTTCCCAGGCCTCGGTGACGCGGCTGGCATAGGAACCCCGGTTGAAACCCCGGCTCGAAGGCTCATCCCAGATAACGTCGGGATGCGACCATCGCATCAGAAGCGCCATGTGCCGGCGGAGCTCGGCTTCGGAAGCCTCCCGTTCCGATCCCAAGATCCGATAGCTATCGGCCTCCCGGCACAAAAGAACCTGTTCAATGAAAAATCCCGCCGCTTTGCGCAAACTGGTGTCTGAGCGGCCGGTGGCGGCAGCCGCAAAGGCGAGTGCCTCGGCCTCGCCTGCTGCTGCCTCCAGCAGAAGCGTCACGCCCTTTGGCAGGGGGCAGGAGCGGGCATCGCGCACCAGCTGCGGATTTTGCCGTAAGGCAAGAGCGGCAGACAAAGCTTCCGGGCTGCGCATGGTCAAACCCGTTCATTGGGACTTGAAAGGCGTTGCCATTGAGATTTCTCGGCTTCCAGGGATGCTCCGTAGGAGTAGCCGTAGCCCTTATTGCCGTAACCGTAACCATAGCCATAACCATAACCATACGCATAGCCAACCGCTCTGGCATCGAATTTCGTAAGCACGGCGCCGATCGGTTTGATGCGTGCGACCTGCAGCCGGCGCAGGGCCGCCCGGATAATGCCTTTGCCCTTATCCCCGGCCCCTATGACAAACACATTGGCGGCGACTGCGCTGGCCAGGAGCTGCGCATCGGCAAGGCCAAGCAGCGGCGGCGAGTCGAATACAATGAGATCGAAAACTTCCGAGGCGAGTGATATAAGTGAAAAGATCTGTGTACCGCTGAGCAAGTCCGCGGCATTGGGCGGCAAGGGTCCGGAGGCCATAAAAGCGAGATTGGGGAGATCCGTCTTCTGCAGCACCTCGGGCGGCAGCGAGCTGCCCGTCAGGTAATTACTGAGCCCCGTTGCATTGTCCAAATGAAGTTTCGTGTGCAGCGAGGGCCTGCGCAAATCCGCGTCGATCAGCAGCACTCTCAAACCCGTTTGGGCAAAATAACGGGAAAGCGCAATCACGGTCGTCGATTTCCCTTCGCCAGGACTGGCGCTGGTGACAGAGATGGAGCGCGGCAGTCCGGACCCGGTCGAGAATTGCAAAGCCGTCGCCAGAGAACGGTAAGCCTCTGAGACGACCGAGCGCGGATCGGAAAGCCCCTCGCTGAGGCCTTCCTCGCTCTCGATACGGGGAATAATGCCAAGCACCGTGAGCCCCGAGAGCTGCTCGACCTCCTCAGGAGCGCGCACCCTGTCGTCGAGCTGCTCTAAAAACAGAGCCAAGCCCGCTCCTGCTCCGAGGCCAAGCATGAGCGATATTAAGAGCGCGCGTGTCACGTTGGGTTCTGAGGGCGTATTGGGCAGTGCGGCCCGGTCGACGATAAACACATTATTGGTGCCAACCCCGCCGGCAATATCGACTTCCTTATAGCGCTGCAGCAGGCTGTTATAGAGGCCGCGATTGGTCTCAACCTCGCGCTTCAAAATATTGTACTGAATGCCTTTCTTCTGGAGATCGAGCACCTCGCCCCTTAAGGTCTCGATGCGCGCCTTCATTTCAGTTTCCTGCGACAGCGAGGATTCGTAAGCGGCCTTGAGCGAATTCCGGATGGTGCTGACTTCGGCCGCCAGCTGTTTATCGACTTCCTTGATCTTATTGGAGATCTGCACCATGGCCGGGTAGCTCGGCTTGAAGCTTTCAAGTTTCTCCTGGTACTCGGTCTCAAGCGCCTTGCGCTGGCCCCGTAGCACCTCGATCACGCTGTTCGATAAAAGCTGCGGCAAATTGATCGCGGTCGCGTGTTCGACCTGCCGCCATAATTGCTCGTTCTTGATACGCTCCGAAATCAATTGACCTAAGGCCGCGTTGGCGGCGGCGAGATTATTGTCGGCAATGGAGGCTTTGTCGGTCACCTCGACCATCTTCTCGCGTTCGGCAAAATCAAGGAGCGCCTTTTCCGATTCTTCCAGCCGGATTTTCAGCTGCTTGATTTGATCATCAAGAAAGGTCTTGGCGTAGGAATTCGCCTCGAATCTTTTATCGAGATTGGAGGCGATGTAAGCCTCGGCAAAGCCATTGGCGATTTGCTGGGCCCGGGCCGGGCTTGGATCGAGATAGGAAAGATCGGCAAGCCGCGATCCGGGAACCGGTGAGACCATCATATTCGCAAGCAGGATACCGGCCGCGGCCTCTTGGCGTGCCGATGAGGAAGGCTCGACTTTTTGAGACCCCTTAAGCAGGCTCAAGAGCGAAACATCCCGCGGCGCCAAGAAATTCGTATCCTCGCCAAGCCGCAGCGCCGAGACAACGCGCTCGGCCAGGGCCCGGCTCTTTAAAAGCTCATATTGTGTTCTGAGAAAATCGCTGCTGCCCGATTCGGTTGGCGATGTGGTCCCATTTTCGACGATTTTCGCCGATTCGCGCTCGATCTGGATGCGGGCTGTGGCTGTATAAAGCGGGGTCTTCATCAAGGTGCGCACACCGCCAAGAACCGTGAACACCAGCGCCAGGCTTAAAATCAGCCATTTCCGCTTGAGCACCATATAGAGATATTGGCGCAGCGTAATCGCAAGGTTATCACCGCCCTCCGAAGCCTGCGCGCCGTAGACCGGGCCGCCATAACGATCCGGCGTCGCATAGGCGACCGTAGTCTCTCCACTGGCGACGAGCGCCCGTCCTTCATCGCGGCGTCCGCCAGCCCCCGCCTGCGGCTTGTCTGCATGCAAATCCATTGTCTCACTGCCCAAAAAGAGACGTGCGATTATCCAGGCTCAAAGCAGCGGTACAATCGTTGCGAGCGGCACAAGCCTAAGGAAAGTATTGAACCCCTGCTTCAAATCCGAGTTTGCAACGATAATGACATCGCCCGAGTGCAATTGCGGGTCGTCCGCCTTGCCTGTGCGAATATCGCCGAGGTCGTAGCGGGCCGCAAAGCGTTTGCCGTCGGTGACCCGGAACACCGCCACGGTGGTATCGGCAACGTCGTCAAGGCCTCCGGATTGCGCGATGGCCTGGAGCAGAGTGAGACCGCCCGCCATCGCGATGACGCCCGGCTTTTTGACGGAACCTTCGACGGTGATGCGCTGGCTGTTATGCTCCTTGACGAAGACGGAAATCTGCGGATTTTGCAAATATTTGGCGCCAAGCTTTTTGGTCAGAAAAGCCTCGACTTCACGCGCCGACTTTCCGCCCGCTTCGACCTCACCAATAAGGGGAAAATTGATGGTGCCGGCTTCCGAGACTTGCACGGTCTTGGAAAGCTCGGGAACCTTGAACACGGTCACCTCAAGCACATCGAGAGGGCCAATCTTGTAGGAATTGCTTTTGGGATCCGACAAGGCGGTATAGGAGAGGGCCACCTTCCTGAGCGCCGCTTCCTGCCCGCCCGCCGGCGCTGGCACCGCCGGGCCCGGCGCGGCCTGCGCGCCTGAGCGTTCCGCTGCCGCAAGTTGTGGCGTACCGCCTGGAAGTTCGCTAAGTGAAGAGACGCCGCATGCGCTGACCAAGACCGCCGCCAGCGTCAGAGCCAGAGGTCTGAACAGGGCCATCATCCGCGTGCAACTCCCGTGACGCCTTCCCACCCGGCGGGGCCGGCAAATCTTTTGCTAATGTGTTGAATAGCGCACCTTGCGGCCTGATGACAACCAAAAGCTCAGCCTCTGGTGTGCCAACAAGACGCTCGGCCGCCCTGCGTCCCTTGTCAAGATCGGGCGGGCGGCTTTTCATATTATGCGCATCGGTGGCAAGAATATGTACGAGCCCCTCTTCGAGCATACGCTCGGCCCAGTAGCGGGGGCGCGCGCCAAAGCGTCCGAGCAGTGAGCCCGACGTGACCTGCATCCAGACGCCACGGGCGGCGAGCCTCACCATCATGGCGTAGTCGCGCTCGATCCAGGAGAGCCGCTCGGGATGGGTCAGGACCGGAACATAACCACCGAGCAGAATGCCGAAAAACAACTCCTCAAGGCGGGGCGGGGCCACATGGTGCGGGGGCTCGGCGAGCACATAGGCGCTGCCGGCGAGAGATAGGAGCTGCCCGGAGGTTAGCCCTTGAACGAAGTGGGGCACGATGTGATTGTCGGCGCCGGTCACGAGTTTGAGCGCTATCCCCTCCTCATCGAGATGGGCCTGCAGCGCCGAGACCGCCTTTTTTATTTGGGGTCCGGAGTTTTGAAAGACACCCGGAAGGATGTGCGGCGTACAGGCAACGCAAGCGACACCTTGATCCACATAGGCTCTTGCCATGGCGAGAGCCGTCTGAAGATCGGGTGCGCCATCATCGATCCCAGGTAAAATATGACTATGAAGGTCAATCATGTTAATCCCGCTGGGCCAAGGGGCAAAGTCTAGGTGCTTGCAAATATCGCGCTTGGGCCACTTGACCAAAATCAAAGCCGCGGGCCCGGCAAACTCACCTTTTAAGCGCAACGTTGATGGCGCTTGGCGGCAAAACTGCGGCCCAGCCGCGGCGCGAGCCCGAGCCAGGAAAGGGGGGGGGCAAGATCATGTTTGCTTATTGTCTCAATGTGGGAAAAGGGCAACAAGGCGTTTCCGGAATGCTCTGCTTTTTCGATATGAGTTGCGCGGCGGGGGCAGGCCTGATACCGAAACTTATTCTTTAGTTTCTCTCCGGGTGGGGGTGTGTATGGTCCGGAAAGTGATTTCGATTGCAGTCATTGCCGGATTGATGGCAACCAGCGCGCAAGCAGCGCTTCTTACCAATGTTCAGGGAGCTGTGACCGTCAATCACGGCGATGGCTTCCAGCCGGCGGCCACGGGAGCGATCATCATCCCGGGTGACCGGGTCTGGGCCGGTGAAGGCTCCGCCGACATTGTTTATGACAATGGCTGTGTTGTCAGGGTCGGCCCAGCACAAATGGTCGCCGTCTTGAACAGTTCGCCCGCCTGCAATGGCAATGCCAGCAGCACAGGCGGCGGCTTGAAGGATGGCATCATCGAGGATAGCGGCATTTCCACCGGCACGCTTGTTATTGGCGGCTTGCTGATCGGTGGCGGGATCGCAGGAGGGATTCTACTGACGCAGCATGATCCTGCAAGCCCATAACGACTTGGCTCGAACGCCCGCAGCAATGCTATTTTGGCCGATCCACTCGTTGCCGCGGGCGGGTTTCCCACTACATTCCTAGGGCAATTTTTGCGTCGAGCCTATTGCGGTCCCTTGCCTTGCCGGCTTTGATTCACTAGTGGACAATGCGTGAGGACAGAAGCATTGCCAGACATGGCTGAGAGAAGGGAAACTCCCAAAGATAACGTCTCAGGTGGCTAAAAATTCGCAAGGCAAAAGCTCATTTTAGACCTATAGGCATTTTCGTGCGCCAGTTAGTTTTGCTCATCGTGGATCTTGCCTTAATGCTCTCGGCAACGGCTTGCGCGCTGTTTTTGCGGGAGAACTTCCAAGTTTCGGCCAGCCGCGTGATGGACATGCTGCCGTATTTTCTAGCAACGGTTGTCTGCGCCGCCGCCGTTTTTCCGGTGGTGGGGCTGAACCGGGCATTATGGAGATTTAGTGGCCTACAGGATCATATGCGCGTAACGGGAGCCATAGCCGCCTGCGCGGTGTGTGCGGCGATTGTTGCCTTCGCCTATAACCGCCTCGACGGTGTCGCGCGCTCTTTGCCTTTTCTGCAAGTTCTAACCGCAACGGCCTTTTTGACGGGAGCCCGCGTCTTATACAAGCTGGCGCATGAGCGACGGCATCACCGGAAGACGTCGGCGACGCTCTTGAAGCCGGGGACCGGTGGAGGAGTGGAGACCGTGCTGATCGTGGGCATGTCGCGGTTGGCGGAAACCTATCTGCAGGCGATTGCAGAGTTCGCTTCCGGACATGTTCAGATCGCCGGGCTTGTGGGCCGGGCGGAACGGCATGCCGGACGGATCTTCGCGGCGCAACCCATCCTCGGCGTGCCAGAGGACATCGGCATCATTCTCGACAAACTCGAAGTGCATGGAGTGGTTGTCGATCGCATCGTAATCGCCGCCCCCTTCACATCCTTTTCTGTCCCGGCACGCGAAGCGCTCCTTCTCGCGGCAGATAGCCGCAATATCAAGCTCAGCTTCTTAGCCAAAGATCTGAACCTTGATTTCGACACTGAGGGGCCGGGCGGTGACGGCAAGATGGCGGAAGGCTCAAGTGTAATAGGGTATCCCAAACAAAGCTTTGCGATCTCTGATGGTGCACTCGCAAGGATTGCAGGAAGACGCTATTGGGCCGCCAAGCGGATGGGCGATCTCTGCGGTGCCGCTCTTCTTGTTGTTCTTCTTTCGCCGCTGATCATGCTGACAGCCCTCCTTGTCGCCGCGAGCGTTGGTCCGCCCATTCTTTTTTGGCAACAAAGGCCGGGTCTTGGCGGCGGGCCCTTCCGCGTCTATAAATTTCGCAGCCTGCGGGCCGCGCAGGACAGGGAGGGGCGCACTCTTTCCGAGGCAGAGCGTAGCTCCACAATTGGCAATACCCTGCGGCGGCTGCGGTTGGACGAGCTGCCGCAGCTTTATAACATCCTGCGCGGCGATATGTCCTTTGTTGGCCCAAGGCCGCTTTTGCCCTGCGACCAGGCTCAAGATGCCCGCGCCCGCCTGCTGGTAAGGCCTGGCCTTTCCGGCTGGGCGCAAGTGATCGGCGGGCGCACTATCTCGCCCACCCAAAAAGCAACTCTCGACATTTGGTATGTCTGTCACGCCAGTCTGGCCCTTGATCTCGAAATTATTCTCCGGACCATCCCTATGGTCCTATTCGGGGAAAGGATATACTTCGCTTTGGTGGAGCGGGCGTCCCGCGATTTGCGCGAAATTGGCGTGTTGAAGGAGAGAGAGATTTAGAAGGCTCATTCAACGCCGTCAGAGTCTTTTTTTTCTGGACCGCGGGCGGAAACGCTTCTCCGGCCGCGCGTTCCCGGTGAGGCTCCGTTGGCCCGCTATTTCATAACAGTTTTGCTATTCAAAGTAGCGGTTACTCTCGGTAGATTCAACCGAAGATGGCCGACAATAAATTTAGTCCAGCCTTCCCGGTTTGGCCAAATCCACAACAAAATTAGCGGATTACCATCCTTCATGCGCGGTCCAGACGCATGCGAAACCGCTTGCACGCCGCAACTGATCTTGTATAGAACTGCACGGGCTTAGCAATTCACGTTGTTGAACTTGCCATTGAGTTTATGAGCATTTGGTGCCGCGAATTGTAGTGCGGTGTGGGACAGAGGATTGTTTTGCTTCGGGTAGATTTCACCCGAAATGCGGTAGCTTTTGAGAACCCTGCTATTTATGGATAAGCATAATGTCACTTTTGTTTGGCTTGGTTATTTCGTTGGAGAGGTTCTCGCTTAGCTTTTTCGCCAGCTAAGGACTGAACTTCAGGCTCTCCCCTTCGAAGCCGAAGAAGCAGTGAAGAAGGTTTTGGGTGGAAGATCGGCACAGGCGCCAATCGACCTTCGAGTCTGCGATCCCGTCCGCTATCCATGCGATAAGAGTTTCAATGTGCTTTCAGATAAAGCGCACTCAGTACTGCCTGTTCGCTAAGCGCAAGCAATTTCGATCAAGACCCCAATAGCGAAAGCCGAGGAAACCACACCTCATGCGCCAGACAAAATCGATCCTCATCACAGGAGGGGCTGGCTTTCTTGGCTCGCATTTGTGCGACCGCTTGATCGAGGCAGGCCACGAGGTCCTATGCGTCGATAATCTCTTCACCGGATCGAAGCGCAATATCGAGCATCTCATTTCCCATGCGCGTTTCGAACTCATTCGGCACGATGTAACCTTCCCGCTCTATGTCGAGGCCGGCGAGATCTATAATTTAGCCTGCCCTGCCTCGCCAATTCATTATCAGCACGATCCCGTGCAAACGACCAAAACGAGCGTGCACGGCGCCATCAACATGCTGGGTCTGGCCAAAAAACTCAAATGCCGGATCTTTCAAGCTTCGACCTCCGAGGTCTACGGAGACCCGGCCATTCATCCCCAGACCGAGACATATTGGGGCAATGTAAACCCGATCGGTCCCAGATCCTGCTATGATGAGGGCAAGCGCTGCGCCGAGACCTTGTTCTTCGACTATTACCGGCAACACAGATTGGAGATCAAGGTCGCCCGTATATTCAACACTTATGGGCCGCGCATGCATCCCAATGATGGCCGGGTCGTGTCCAATTTCATCGTGCAGGCGCTGAAGGCCGAACCGATTACCATCTATGGCGATGGCAGCCAGACTCGCTCCTTTTGTTACGTGGACGATTTAATCGAGGCGTTTACGCGGCTCATGGAAAGTGAGGCGGGCTTTACAGGCCCCGTCAATCTGGGCAACCCAGCGGAGTTTACCATCAAGGAACTGGCTGAACTTGTTATAGAGATGACAGGCTCGAAATCGAAGCTTGTCTTCTTGCCGCTGCCGGCTGACGATCCAAGGCAGCGCCAGCCCGATATTCGCCTTGCCCAGGAGCACCTTCGCTGGCAGCCGGAGGTGCCTTTGCGCGAGGGGTTGCGGCACACGATAGGCTATTTCGACCGGCTGCTGTCCGATGGCGCGGATGAGCGGCTCCCGGCCCTTTAGCACCCCGGGGGTGCTCGCCGACCGTTTGTCCCGCCAATCGGCATTATCGAGCGAGCCTGCGCTACGCTTCGCTGCTTGAGCGCAGGCTCGTTTATTCGCGCATGGTCTCAAAAGTAGAATAGAGTAAGAAAAAAGTATAGAAGAGTGTAGAAAAACTAGCAAAAACTAGCACAAGGGGTAATTTGCGTTAAGTCCTTGATATTGAAGACTATTACGATTGGCACTTCTACCAAAGGTTTTATAGTCATTTGACGGCTACCAATAGGCGAATTTTAGGACCCGTGCCCGCCGGCCGATGCCGGAAGGGGTCTCCCTCCCCCCGTTCCCCGTCCACCACGAACTGCGTTCGAAAGCCGTGGCTAGCTTTTCAAAAAGGAGGGCCGGTTGCAGCTTGCTGTGCTGGTGACGGGGGGTGCTGGCTATATCGGCTCGCATGCCTGCAAGGCGCTGGCAAAGGCGGGATATTAGCCTCAATTGGGACAACAAAAGTATTGGTGCGCCCGGCGGGGCGTACATACTTTGAGGTGGCACCATGCGGACGCGAAGAACGCTTCCCGGGGGATTGAAGTTCATATCGGAAATACGAAAATCGGTCATTCCGAAAACGGTGTCGTCATGGCAGGTCGAAACGGAGTTATAATTGATCAGTGCCTAACTTGATACAAAATATAGTCACAAATACAAAGGCGCTAATTCGCTCTTATATGAACATCTATAGATCGCATCGGAACTATGTAATTATAACGCCTCCAATTTCGAGATTTCAGATTGTCTTTTCCAAATGCGACTGGCGCTGGATATCCTTCCAAGTTCGATCTTACACCGACTATCTTGTATTGCAGCAGACTTTTTGCTCGGAGGACTACAATTTACAGGGCGGAAGAGGAGAAGAGATAATTGGACATTATGAAAAAATAGTTTCGAGTGGATTGACCCCGCTGATTATCGATTGCGGAGCCAACATTGGACTTTCAAGTTATTATTTCGCCCTCCATTTCCCCAAGGCTCGTATCATAGCTGTGGAGCCGGATCTCAATAATATTACGCAGGCTAAGTCCAACTGCCAATTATCTTCGGTAACTTATATCCATGCTGGAATTGCTTCCCAAAATAGCCGTGGCCATATTGTCGATCCAAAGCTTGGCGAATGGGGTTACCGCACCGTGTTAGGAGAGGATGGTTCTCTGGAGATGATTCCGGTATCGCAGATCTTATGTGATAATTCCGACACTGTACCCTTGTTAATTAAGATCGATATAGAGGGCTTCGAAAGTGAGTTATTTTCTGCTAATACCGAATGGGTTGATAGATTTCCTCTTATCATCATAGAACTTCATGATTGGATGCTTCCAGGAACGGCCAATTCAAAGACGTTTTTGAGAACTATAGCTAGCTCTGGTAGAGATTTTGTTTACAAAGGGGAGAACATATTTAGTTTTGCTAATCCAATCACCTAAATCGGCACTACAAAAGTCAACCGCCAAGGGGCTAAACCAAACGCTTCGTGTATCGAAAGATCGCAGTTTCGCGACGTTTAGCCGGCCACGAAGCAGGCACGTTGTCTCAGGCGACATGTAGCTATGCGCCCATCTCCTGGGGTGTCAGATTTGCACCGTGGGATAAGAATTGTCGCCGGACTATTGTCTTCAAACCGCACATGTTCGACCGCCATAACAGAAAGTTTAGATTCTCGGCAAAGTGTGCCATATCCGACACTTATGGCGCGGCATCACGGTAACCGGAACTGTATAGCCTTGCCTATTCGGCCATTCTCAGCGAGACACAGACTAAATTTCTCAGTCAAGCTGTTCTGGGACTCACTTCCTATTTTCGCAGCTTGGACCTTCGTAATTCCTAGCCTTATACCAATCAGGGATCGCGATAGAGGCATCTTTGTTTCTGTTGCAGAGCGTCTTCTGGCGGGGGACACCCTTTATACTGACGTATTAGATAACAAGGAACCGTTCTTTTATTACGCCGTTAGCCTTCAGCGGTGGGTTGGTCCCTTGGGCGAAATTTCATTCGAGATCGGCACGCTAATTCTAATCTGCTTTTCAATCTATAAGATATCACAAACTCTGCTTTCGCCCCACATCGCACGTCTTGTTTCTTGGGTCGCGGTGCCGCTTATATTCACCGGCAGATCTTTTGTTCCAGGTTATACGCATCTCCCGGGTAGTGCCCTAGTATTATTGATGTTCTATGCGTCATTATACGGTAGATGGGTAGCGGCCGGAATTTTATTTGCCATGTTGTTCTTTACAAAGATAATTATGGTTCCTGTTGCGTTTAGCATGGCCTCTGTGGCTTTTGGCGCATCTGCGACGCGAAGAGGCGCTTTAGCCTTTATAACCGCGGCATTCACGACACTCATCATTTGCGCAATCGCTATAGGTTGGCGGGGGGAACTATGGCCCTATTTGGATGTTCTAAGGCAAAATGTGGCGTATTCGCAAGGAAAACTCATCCATTCTACCACCTTTTTCGGGCTTGCGATCGAGCACTTTAGGAGAGTGTATAAGTACGCGACTGCGATTACTTTCAGTCTCACTATCGGATGCGCGTTATTCTATCTAGCACGAAAGCATGCTAAAAGCGGCGTAATAGAGAATATTCTTTTATACTCCTTCGTTGCGAGTTTGTTTTGTTCGGCGCTTGTTCTCGCGGCCACAGGGTTGTGGCCTCACCACGCACAAATTCTTTACATGCGGGCGGCCTTAGCACTCATACTACTTTTATATTCTATTAATTTTGTGCGCTTGAAACCGGATTTTTGCCGAACAATTGCACTCGTTTTTGTTTGTGGATGGCTGTTGGGCGGCGCAGCCTTCGAACGCTATGCCTATGCGCTCAGGAACACTTCCCATAACATACAGCTTCTAAGCGCACTTTCACCTGAGACCGCCCTCGCAAAACGCTTAAGCGCACCTACCAGTTATGCGCGTCTGGGGATGAACTTCGATTTCGGACACGCATTCGGCTTGCGCCTATGGCATCTTGCCTGTCCACGATTTCATCAATATAGCTTCGATCCCGACTGGCTTCTGGAAGAACTCTATCATTGCCTGCCGAGTGCGGAAATACTGATCGTATCTTCATCTTTCAAGCGGGACGAAACTCGCCAGGGTGGAATAGGTTTGTGGAAAAATGTGATAAATTAGTTGGCGAAAACTATAATTGCACTTACGATGGGGAAATTCAAGTGTGTAAGAGGCGGTCGGTTCACTGGCCTTGACTGTTTATAACATTACCGGCGCAATCTCATAGTAGCGCAGTGTGCTTCGTACATCCCCAACAGCCCAGAGCCGTTTTGTAATTTCAAAACAATTGTAAGGCTTGCTTTCGCCGCCGACATCGTTGCCTTGGGGTCTCGGTTGTTTTCGCGATGCGCAAGTGCTTCAATATCCACCGCGGCTCAACGACTGCTAGTGAAATCGTTCCCACCCTCGCCCGGAGGCCATATCGAGATTATACCCAGAAACATATCCATGGTTTTATGTCATCGGCGGTAACATGCGGGAAAGGCCTAGCCGAACCTGACTTGTAAACCTATTGCGACGGCTGTGGAGGTCTCACCCGATTGCGAGGGCTCTGGGTTGTTTTCGCGTATCGCCGTGTCGGTTCGATCGAAGGTGACTGGGTTGGACGGCACCACTTCGCTTCTTTTGAGTAGTGCCGCCCTTTAACCATGACTTTAAAGCCACTCGCAGAGACATCTCGATGCGTCTATCCGCTGTGGCGGATTAGAGCTTGATTTGGCAATTCAGCTGTGTTTCGCGTTCGGCGCAGTGCAGCAGCGGCTTAAAAGCTGACGAATGACCGAATTGCTATTCTGGTTAAACGTTAGCGGGCCTATTGTTGATCGAAGGTTTTTGTCAGCGCATCGGCTATCTGCAGGTGCGCTTTTTGTCCTCGATGATCCATGCTGCATGGTATCGCAATAATGTGGTGGGCACGCTCGAGCCCGTCGAGGCGACGCGCTATCACAGCATTGGGCGTTTTATGTTCTCATGCTCCTGCGCCAACCATGGCATGCCGGCTACCAATTAGCGAGGGCTGGTCATGGCGCCCCGCGGCAGGAGCGGGCACCCTAATTTCGCAATGCGGACGATGTCCCAAAAAATAGATGCTTAAACCGGTGGTGTTGGGCTCTCCAGGAGAGGCGGTGCTAGTGACTGGCGGTGCTGGCTATATCGGCTCGCATGCCTGCAAGGCACTGTCAAAGGCGGGATATCTGCCCGTCGCTTACGACAATCTTGTCTATGGCCACGACTGGGCGGTGAAATGGGGACCGCTCGAGCGGGGCGACATCCTCGACCGGGCCCGGCTGGACGAGGTCATCAACCAATATAACCCCACGGCCATCATGCATTTTGCCGCCTTCGCTTATGTCGGCAAATCCGTCACCGATCCCGGCAAATATTACCGCAATAACACTGCAGGCGCGCTCACGCTGATGGAGGCGGCGCGCGATCACGGTATCCAACGCTTCGTGTTTTCAAGCAGCTGCGCCACCTATGGCATGCCGGAGCGGCTGCCCATCCGGGAAGATGCGCCGCAGAACCCGATCAACCCCTATGGGGCCTCGAAGCTGATGGTCGAGCGCATGCTCGCCGATTTTGATGTGGCGCATGGCCTCAAATCGATCGCATTGCGCTATTTCAACGCCGCCGGCGCCGACCCTGAGGGCGAGATCGGCGAGGACCATGATCCGGAGACGCACCTCATTCCGCTTGTGCTGGATGCGGCCTCGGGCCGCCGGGAAGCAATCACGGTGTTTGGCGCGGACTACGATACGCCGGATGGAACCTGTGTGCGCGACTATATTCACGTCACCGATCTCGCAGACGCCCATGTCAAGGCACTCGCGGCGCTCGAAGGCGGCGCGCCCTCGCGGGCGTATAATCTTGGTAACGGCCGCGGCTTTTCCGTGCAGGAGGTGGTGACCATTGTGGAGAAGACCACAGGACTGACTGTGCCCGTCACCCGCGGAGAGCGGCGCGAAGGCGACCCTGCAGCCCTGGTGAGCGATGCTTCGAAAGCCCGAGAGATGCTGGGCTGGCAGCCGCGAATCACGGAGCTAGATGAGATCATCCGTACGGCATGGGCATGGCACCAGAGCACTTCCTGAGCTCATCACGTAGTTGCAGAGCTCGAATATCTACGCGTCCAAACAATATCTTCTCTTTTAGACAGGCCAACCCACCGAGGGGGCCGAGTTCGACTTGAAGCAAAAGGATTTTGGATTGGACCTAACGCCGAGGTACCCATTATCTGTCATATGCCAGAGGCGTGGCCTATGCTGAAGTTGGCGTCGGTTCGCGCAGGTAAAGTTGTGACGTCGGCCGGGATTGGATTTGTATCGTTGGCGCAGTGGCTTTCGGCTACCGGAGACGAAACCATTTTGCGCCGTCTCTTGATAGGAGCAAAATGGTCACTCCTCGGAGAGGTCGGAACTCGCGCACTGTCCTTTATCGCGGCAGCCATTATGGCGCGGCTGCTTGGGATCACGGAGTATGGCGGATACGCCTTTATCCAGGGGTGTCTCGCCACGTTCATGGCGTTTGCTGCGTTTGGCTTAGGGCAGACAACGGGCAGATACGTCGCTGCTTTGCAAAACCATGACCGTAACCGTATCCCAGCACTATGCGGCTTGGCGCTCTTGTTCTCGATCATCTCGGGCGGTATTGCTGTTGTTCTCTTGTTGATATTCGCGCCGACCTTTGCACGTGACATACTTGGCAAAGCCAATCTGTCGGTGCCTTTGCAATTGGCGGCCCCAGCCCTTTTGTTCTCATCAATCGCTGGCGCTTTCAACGGTGCGATTGCGGGCTTTGAGGCTTTTGAAAAACTCGCAAAGCAAGGCTGGATGACGAGTGTGGTCACATTCGTGGGCGTCATGATTGGCGTTAAAGTGGCGGGCTTGAGCGGCGCAGCGATAGGGCTCGTCCTTGGAGAGATGACGCGCATGATCCTAGCGGCGCGCGGAGCATCGGCTATTCTACAATCTCAAGGTCTGCCCATGTTTTCGGGAACCGGTCTTAATGAGGTTACTGTTCTGTGGAAATTTGCCCTACCAACTGCCATCAGCGGCGCCTTACACGTACCTGTTTTTTGGTTATGTCAGTCAATCCTGGCGAGTTCCGAGAACGGTTTGGCTTAAGGTGGGGAATCTATGATGCGGCTCAAAAATTTATGACACTTGCCGTTTTTATTCCGACAGCCGCATCTGCAATGCTCGGTCCTATCCTTTCAAGCATCAGCACCGATCACGTTAGCCATCGCTCGACGACCTTGCGGGTGGCCGCCGTGCAAGCGGTCGCATCCGTGATACCGGCTGTTTTGATCGCTCTGCTTGCTCCCTATGCGATGGGCATCTTTGGCAAAAAGTTTGAGGCTGGTGCAGACACCTTGGTCGTTATGATGATATTTGCCCCAATCGGTCTGCACGATCCGCTTGGCAGAGAGTTCGCTTCTTAGCCTCGAGCAGGCTTGGACGTCCTGCATCCTATGGCTGTTCTGGGCATTGATAAGCGGTGAGTTTTGACCTGGCTTTGGCAGCCCATGGTGCTTACGGTTTTGCTTGGGCTATGCTTATTGCCTATGCAGCAACGCTCTGTCTTTACTTGGTCGTTCTTTTGAAGGTGTGGTGCTCAATGCGTTAGGGACTTCGGCTTGGTCGAATAGATGAGCCTTACGCGAGCCCCTTTTATGACTCGCAATGATATACTACTCAGGTTTTATACAGTTGCAAATCGTTTGCGGATTGGTACTGATGGGCATACCCAGAGTAAGTCTTGAAAAGCGTTTGAAAGCGTGCCGACTTTCAGCTCCACCCTCGGTTGGCGGGGTAACAAGGGCCCATGAATCGTAACTCTTTTCCCGGAAGGGATGAAGCTGATATTATGGCGCAATGTATAAACGGTCTTCTCAGGTGGGGGAGAATATTCATTTTGGACACCGGGAGCATCGCCGAAACAGGAGAAATTCTCCAGGTTGCCGTGCGAAAAATGAGGATAAAATTGGTCGGGCTGAAGCCAGTCAGCTCAGCAATCTGAATCGCTTCGCCAATAATGGGCTTTGCGTAAACATGGCCAGGGTACAAAATGCGTTACGTGCAGTGCTTCCGGAATGCATCCGACCTGTTGGCGATCTACCTCGTCTCACGCAACGTAAAACAGAGGGCGTCATCGCGAGTGGTCATTTAAAGGCGTGAAGCGTCAGCAATTCGTTTGGCAGTGCGTATATCCCGAAGTTACTTGGCATCTACGAACGGAACTCGCGCCCGCTATTGCGAACATCGTCCAACGCCGGCCAGAGCTTCTCATCGATGTTGCGCCGCGGAAGGCTATTACGCAGTCGGGATCGCGCCGTTCTGCCCAATGCTCATATAATCGCCTTCGAGGCGCAAGAAGAAGGTCAAATACTATTGCAGCAAATGATTAGGGCCAACTGTGTGGGAGGGCGCGTAAAGGTTAGCGGCAGGTGCGGGCCAGATGACCTGAACGAAGCCCTCAGCGATTATAGGAACACTGCGATTGTAATGGATGCGGAAGGCGCGGAGTTCGATATCGTCGACCTGAAACGCGTTCCTCATTTGCGCCACGCGGAATTATTAATCGAGACCCATGATTTTATTGTTCCTGGCGTCACCGAAAGGCTGATCGGGCGACTGAAGGAAAGTCATCGAATTCTTATAATTCATCAGATGAGTCGCGGCGTTGGGGACTACCCGTTCTCCACACTGTATACCAGATTAATGCCGAAGCGATATCTAGAATGGGCCGTTAGCGAATGGCGCCCAGTGCCAATGACGTGGATGCACTGCACGCCGGTTTGCGAGGGTTAAAGCCTCCGAGGACTTTGCGGAACAGCGCGGCTCGGCGTTGATCTTTTGAAGGGGTTTGCTTGGCGGACTGGGGCACGTACGCGCAAAATCAAATCACAAATCGGACGAACAGTAATTCAACCCCCCAAAAGGAGTACATCATGGCGCGGTTTGATTTGACGGATTTCAAGTGGTCTGTAATCCAACTTCCGTTGCCGAATAAGCCACGCGGTGTAGCCCGCGTGGATAACCGGCGGGTTTTGAACGGCATTTTTGGCGGCTGCGGGCCTCGGCACTCTCGGCGGACATCCCGGCGTGATACTGCCCCCATACCTGCTGCGTGAACCGTTTCGACCGGGGGCGCAAGGTAGGCGTTTGTGACATGTTTTTGGACGCTGTTTCAATGGCTTACGCGGAGATATCCAGATGATCAATTCGTCATCGATCCGTGTCCATCAGCACGCCGCTAATGGTCAGAAAAAACAAAGCGATCCCATCGCAAAGGGCGCTCGCGTGGCGGCTTTACGACAAATGTTCGAGCGCCCTGGTCGATGCCGATAGACTGCCGGTCGCTCTGAAACTGAGCGAGGGACAGGCCTATGATGGAGGCACAGCCGATCAATACTGTTCAGTCTGGACATATCCTGCTAGCGGACCGCGCCTATAATAGTGACCGCCTGCGTCAAAGCCTGGAACAGCGCGGTGCGTGGGGCAGTATCCGGCTGATGCCCAACCAGAAAAATTGTCCAGCCTTCTCCGATTGACTCTACCGCCAGCGCAATGCGGTCGAAAGGTTCTTCAACAAATTCGAACACTTCCGCACCATCGCAACGAGATACGACAAAATAGACGACAACTTCCTCGCCTCGATTAAACTTGCCTTACTCAGAATCTGGCTACGATCTTATAAGTCAGTGACCTAGTGGGGTACCTTTTCCGGGCATAACCGCGGCAGAGGCCACTATGAGGACGCACGAAAGTTCAAACTCGGGGTGCGTGACCAACCCGTCTATGTTGTTTCTCAGCAGCCATGCGGTTGGCGGATGCGCCCCAATTTGTTCTGAGGGAAAATAAAAAAAACTTGAAGAAGCAAATGTGAGTTATAAAAGTTAAAGGTTGAAACCGTCTTCTTCTACTGGTTTCTGTGTACGAAGCTGCACCGAGCGCTGTGCTTCACAATCATTGATATGCAAGCCAGCATTGTCATAACTACAAAGAACCGTAAAGACGAACTCAGGAGTGCAATCAACTCTGCTCTTCAGCAAACGGGTGATGCCGAAATTATTGTCATCGACGACGGTTCAACAGATGGTACGAGTAATATGGTAAAAAGCGAGTTTCCAGAAGTACGTTTGGTTCGCTGTGAGACCTCATCTGGTTACATTGCTCAACGTAATCGTGGAGCTGAATTGGCCAATGGCGACGTTATCTTTTCAATTGATGACGATGCGGTCTTCTCGTCGCCACAGACGATGCGCCAAACGCTGCAAAGTTTTGATCATCCTCGCATAGGCGCTGTTGCGATCCCATACATAGAGCCCACGAAGTCCTGCCAGTTACATCAGATGGCTCCTGAGAGCACTGGCACTTATATCACGAATGATTTCATCGGAACTGCGCACGCGGTGCGCAAAGATATTTTTCTTGCTCTTGGGGGCTACCGTCGTTACCTGATTCACCAAGGGGAAGAACAAGATTTTTGCATTCGCATGCTTGATGCCGGCTATTTTGTCCGACTTGGAGACGCGGATCCTATTCTCCACTTTGACTTACCTCGGCGGGATTTTAGGAGGATGGATTACTATGGAGCTCGCAATGCCATATACTTCCTTTATCAAAACGCGCCCGCGAGTTTACTTATTCCTTATCTTTGTGCGAGCACCCTGAAGACGTCACTCTGGACAGTAGACCGGAATTGATTGCGTGTCCGTTTAAAAGCAATCATTCAAGCTTATAGGGATTGTTTGCTTGGTAAAGTTCCACGCGAATCTGTGTCACGCGAAGCATTTCTCCTATTCAGAAGACTCAAAAGAATGAAACCACAACTAAAGGATGTTAAAGCAAAGTTACGATAACTTCTTCAGAACGACATATTTTATTACAGTTTATAGATAATTAACTAAGCATTGCAGTGATTTACTCGACCGGATTAAACAAATGAGCGCTAATTCTAACGACTGCAGTTTCACATTGTATACTGGAGGGTTCGCACCCGTCGGCGGGATCGAGTCATTTTCTATTGACTTGATGAAGGCGCTTCAGGCTTTGAAAGCCGACAAATCACTAGCAGCTTGGTGTGAGGATCGCGGCCGCATTGAATTTTTCGAAAAAATGGGTGTCAAACTTATCCATTCTCGTTGGGCAAAGGGTTGCTCTTATGGAATACCAGACGTGTTGTTGGCGGTCCGCGCCCTACGCAGGTTGCTTGTTTCTCGATTGGTAGTATTCGGAAAGCTTCCTCCACCTGCCGCATTTTCTATTCTTGTTAGTGCCAAAAATTTAGGCCGCAGGAGTAAGCAGAAATTTGTCTATATTACCCCATACAGGCCTTCGGAAATGTGGCCGAGTCAAATGCCGAAGTTGTACCGGGAGGAGTTGGATTGCATAATCGTTCAGGCACAGAGCTTTGAAGAGGATCTCCGCGAGCGCGGGTTCAGGGGAGAAGTAATCGTCCTGCCTTACATACCTCCCTGCGTAGATCAGGTTGTACCGCTTACCCGAGTTGGAGCTACGGAGCCGATTGTAGTTGGGTTTCTTGGCCGATTAGAGCCACAGAAGAATGTTGGATATGGGCTTGAAATTTTTCAGCTCGTTGAACAACCCATAAAAATAGAAATATTTGGCGAAGGTTCGCAAAGGAAGGCTCTTGAAAGACAGGCATTAAAAAGCCGACATCTAGTCACCTTTCACGGCTCCATTCAAAGAAAGGAAACGCAATCTGCCATCGATAGCTGCCATTTCCTTATAAACCCTTCCGCAAGTGAAGGTCAATGTCTGGTAGCATTCGAGTCTCTTGCGCGAGGACGGCCTTTTGCCGCTACACCGGTTGGCGCGTTGCCTGATCTGATGTCAAAAGGAAGATTTGGAGTCCTATTTCCGACTGCGGACACAAGGGTTGCTGCTGATACGATCGGTAAATTGATTGTCCAGATCCGCGAAGGAAGCTGGGATGCTCGTGTATTGGCGCAAGAGTATTGTAATGAATTCAATTCTGAAAAGATAGCAGATAGATATCGAGATATTTTTAAAAAACTGTTAGTCTCTGTCTGACTCGGATATACGGTCATTTATAGAAACACAGAAACGAAGCCGACGGGCTGGGATGATTGAACGAGAAGTTACGGCCGTGCACAGGATCGGGTGCCTCCTCTTGTTGCTAGGATGGGTTTAACGCCCGAGGTTCGCGTACTTGTCGTTCAGATGGGGGCTAGGCGAGACTACGAGCTCGCACGCATGCTACAACATCGCAGCGCCCTTGCTGCTCTGCAAACCGGCTTGGCCTGGTCCGAGCGGCAGACACCGATGTGGTTTTTTGATTCGGTCTACCCCAGCAAACGATCAGCAGCATTACGGAGGACGGTGCGCGGCGTGCCGCCGGAGAAGGTACGCACGACGTTCATGCCCGAAGCCGTGGGTGCCATTCTGGGCTCTCTGCCATTGGACATCGAGCGGCGTTATCGGATCGAGGACTGGTTCCTCGGCTCCGCAGCGCGCCTGCGCGGACTGGCGGGCGCGAATGTCGTTCTCAATACGAGCGGAAATGGCGGAGTTCGTTTTTTGCGCTGGGCGAAAGCACAGGGCGCAAAAGTTGTGACAGATGTCGTGATCACACCGCTTGTCCACAAAATCTTTGCAGAAGAGAGGGCCCGGTGGCCGCACTGGCTGCCTGCGCGAAACACGAACAGCACGATGGCCATTCATCGCCGCCATATAGAAAATGTCGTGGCGGTTTCCGATCTGCTGATCTGCCCATCCGATACCGTCGTCGAAGGACTTGCCACAGTGCGCGGCTTCGACCCCAATAAAGCTGTGTGTATTCCCTATGGTCTGGGTATGATGCAAATTGAGCCTGGGAAGCCGATTGCGAAGCGAGTTCTCTTTGCCGGCGAGCCCGGACTAAGAAAGGGATTACCCTATCTTGCCGATGCAGCGCGTCGATTGAGGGTATGTGACCCCGATTTCGAGGTACGGGTCGCAGGTAATGCGCCTGTATCTATTCGTGCCTTGCCCGAATGTGCGGATCTTACTTTTCTCGGACATCTCGGACCCGAGCAGATGGCGCAAGAGTTCCAGACGGCCGACCTGTTCTGCCTTCCTTCGCTGGCAGAGGGCATGGCAAGCGTAACACTGGAGGCACTCGCGAACGGACTTCCCTGCGTCGTAACTCGTTCAACGGGAGCTCCAGTTAGGGATGGGGCAGAAGGGTACATCGTGCCGGAGCGCGACGCGGCGAGTTCTGGCTGATGCCCTTGCGGCTATTGCCAGCAACCGCGACTTACGCGACCGTATGTCCGCAGCAGCACTGCGGCGCGCAGGTGAATACTCGCTGGAGGCAGTCGGCAATCAACTCTACCAGGCGCTGCTCGGGATAGTGGGCTCTAGGGCAGATGGATGACAGAAATATTATTCCAGCTCAACGTTGTAATGACAGCTCTGTTCCTAATAGAGGGCTTTTGGAAGCGCGCTGGGTATCTGCAGCTGCCGTTCCTATCCGCGATGATATATGCAGTATGGTATCTGCCCCAGGCAGCGGTCTTGGTCAACGAGCCGCCGGTACCAGACGGCGGCCTCGCAGATGTTCTGGGGATGTCTCTACTCTGTCTCATTGCTATCAAAACCGGTTGGCACCGGGGCCTTGGGAGCGCCCTCTTTAAACGGTTCGAACTCGAAGAGGCCATCAAACGCCTTGTATGCCCAACACTGATCCTAACCCTCTTCGCAATCACCATGAAGGCAGCAATCATGGCTCAACCCGATGACGTGCGCGCTATGTCTCAGTGGACCGGACCCATTACGATCCTGGCGTTCTTTTCACGGGTTGCGACTGTATCGCTGGTCTTGTCGCTAGCCATAGTGATCCGGCATCGAACGCTCATCACAATAGCGCTCGCCGGAGCCAACATCCTAATGTATGCCGCGCCACTACTGATATATTTTCGGCGTAGCGACACTGCAGAGTTCATTTTCACAGTTTTGCTTTGCGTGTTTTTCTTGATGGGAAAAGCCATTCCGCGTCTTGCTGTCATCGGTGGGCTAGTGGTTGCCTTTGCCTTCATCAACGGCGTTGCGCATTTGCGAAGCCTCAGCGGGGGATACGTCGCCAGTGAGACAGGCAAGATTGAGACCAGAATTCCAACCCTTGGTGAAATCCGGAATATCGACTGGTTCGACTTTCGAATGTTCGAAGAAGGCAAATATCAGTCGGAAACTTACAACGCTGCCGTTTATATGTCCGTCATCGACAGACAGTGCACCCCAATCCCTCGGCGCCGAATTCTGGAACGCGCTCGTCTTCTCGTATGTTCCTGGTCAGATCGTCGGCTTTGATTTAAAGAAGAGTCTCATGATTGGTCGAAGACCTCTCGACAGTCGCGCTAAGGCACGCCGGATATCAATCGGTGACTGGAACCACCAGCACAGGCTTTCCCCAGCCCTATCATGATTTTTGGTTCTTCGGAGCGGCGATTTTCTTCTTTGTCTCCCAGTTCTTGGGACACCATTTCGCAAAAGCACGCGCGGGCTCGCTCAAGTCACTTTGTTTGTATGCGCTGTTGCTGCCTCTAGCTCTCCTCGCGATTACGCACTCCGGTTACTATGTCCCGTTATATGCGCCCCTTCCAGTTTTCGCCCTGTGGCTTGCCTTTCGTTTGGCGAAACCCCCTTCGCCGCGGCGGCCACCTATATTGGCAACCTCTCGCGCTGCAGCGCCTCCGCATATTTTCAGAAAGTCTGCCTGACTGCTGGTGAAACGTCTTCGCTGCGTCCCCGGCAGGGCATGAATCGCTCTACAATATTAAAAGATGGCGATGCGCATTCTTAATTTGATCCAATGCACCAATCTTGGAGGTATGGAGCAGGCTTCCCTTCGTCTTATGCGCGCGCTCATGCGGCGTGGTCATGAATGCCGCGTGATTTCGCTGAACCCTATCGCTGGGCTCGGTCCGTTGCTCGAACAGGCTGGCATTGCGGCTCGCGGGCTCGATTATTCGGGGCGCAGGAGGTTGCGCTTCCTTCCTCGATCTCAAAAAAGCTATCAGGGCAGAACGTTCGGACGCCCTGATCATGACAGGGCATAATTTCGCGGCATCCCTCGCGCTTGGAAATGTTTGTCAGGGGCGTCGGATGATGGCCGTGCACTTCCATCACGAAGGCGATGATGCCGGATTGGCGCTGGCGTCTTATTTACCGCGCCGCCAGGGTGCGGTTTCAGACGATCACTTTCCATCCGATTATGTCCGCAGTGAAGCCGAAGCAGATTTATCCGCCGATTAGCTCGATTACGGAGACGTAATTCATAATCCATTGGATTTGCCGCTAACGTCGGCTCCACGAGGCCAGCCAGGCTTTCCGTAAAACGATTGGAGTACCGGCCGATGCACTGCTCATTGGCAACGCCGGCTGGCTTACTCAACGCAAGCGCTTCGATGTCTTTCTGCACTCAGCGGCGAAAATTCTAGGCGCATTGCCCCGGCGCTAAATTTCGTGATCGCTGGCGATGGCGAAATGCGAGACAGCCTCCAACGGCTTGCAGCCTCGCTTGGCATTGCCACACCGGGTGTCATCTGGACTGGCTGGCTTACGGACCTCACACCATTCTATGCGGGAATTGACGTTCTTCTGTTCAATTCGGACTGGGATGCTTTAGGGCTTACACCAGTGGAAGCCATGAGTTATGGGGTCCCAGTCGTCGCATCAGTCGAGCACGGCGGGCTAGGTGAAATCCTGGACAATAGGTGCGGCTGGTTCAATGGAGCGGCATGATACTCAGGCTCTTGCATTGGCGGTGGTAGCGGCACTCTCGCTGGAGGGCAAAGTTCGGGCGCAGGAGGCGAGGAGCCAGCGTTGAAGCCCAATGCAATCCCGCCAAGATTGCAGAAAAAGTGGAACTTAGGCTGCTTGGGGAAATGAAGAGCAAAGGTACATATGAATGGTCATGTGCTTCCAAGCCAGCGCAACAAATGTTTTGATAGTGGCGTGCGAGTGACCCGCAAAGGCGGTCTAATTTGGACGGACGTCGGGAACTATCATGCCGCTAGGTCGCGGGCCGCGAGCGAGGCGAACGCCAGTTCGCGGTGGACACAATCGATATCCTTGACCGCTCCGAGTATCAACGAGTAGCCGCCGCCGATGGACGCCCATGTCCGCGGGTTTCCCTGCCACCGGTTGGCCTCACGCCGCCGCTTCGCGCTAAGAAGGCGAGGCGGCCGCTGCATGAGGCTGCTGACGCGCCTTAATCCGCACGTGGTGTTTACGCCAGGCTGGTCGATGCTGGAGTCACTGTTGGCGATCGAATGGTGCGTCGCACAGAATGTTCCCTTCGTCATCATGTCGGAAAGCACGAGGGCCGATTTCTCAAGAACATCGCTTAAGGAGGCGATTGAAGCGCCGCCTTATGAGCTTGGCAGCGACAGCTTTCGTCGGCGGAAGCTCACAAGCGGAATATGTTGAAGAACTGGGGATGCCGCCCTCGCGTGTCTTCCTTGGCTACGATGCGGTGGACAATGATTACTTCGCTCGTCATGCAGCTCGCGCCCGCGGGAACGCGTCACAGCTACGAACTGAACTCGGCTTGCCGGAGCGCTACTTCCTGTGCTGTGCCCGTCTAGTAGAGAAGAAGAACATTCACCGACTTGTCGAAGCCTTCGCCAGGTACCGTGCGGGCGCCCCTGATGCGCCGTGGGATACGGTAATTGTAGGGCCGGGCCCACGGACCGAAATCGAAGCGAATTATCACCGCGCGAGCTCTTTGCGGCGCGGTGCACCTCGTTGGCGCCAAGGGTTATCAGGTGCTCCCGCAATATTATGGCTTGGCCGGGGCGTTCATTTTGCCGAGCACTAACGGACCAATGGGGCCTCGTGGTTAACGAGGCGATGGCGGCAGGCCTGCCAGTGCTTGTCTCAGGCGTTGCGGCTGCGCGCGCGATCTGGTTGAGGAGGGGCGCAATGGCTTTACCTTCGATCCGTTCGATGTCGATGCAATCGCGGCCTCGATGCACCGCGTGGCGTCGGACGAGTGTGATCGAGCGGCGATGGGTGCGGCCAGCCAAGCCATCATCGCCAATTGGGGGCCGGAGCGCTTTGCTGCCGGATTCGAGGCTGCTGCGCACGCTGCGCTTTCCGCCCGCAAGCAAACAGCGCCGGCGATCAACAGGTGGCTATTGCGTGCTCTCGCCCTCAGATGAGAACCGCCTTTGTCACCTCCTGGCTGTCGAGTGCGGGTGGCGGCGTCTCGGCCGCCGTTGAGTCTTTGTCCGGTGCCATCAACTGCCCACAAGTGTCGGTTTCGGTTCTCGGTCTTGCAGACAAGGCGTGGGAATCGGAGCGCGGGCACTGGCGCGGCGCCCCTGCGGAGGCCTTTCCGGTGACAGGACCGCGAACGCTTGGATTATCGCCTGGGCTGCGCCGCTCCCTGAAGGCGCTCGATCCTGACATCACCCACGCACATGGAATTTGGATGCACACCTCAGCCGACATTCTCGCCTGGGGGAGGCGAAAGCCCTATCTCATCTCACCACATGGAATGCTGGACCCTTGGGCGGCCGCCAATTCAAGGGCAAAAAAACGGCTCGCCCACCTCCTTTACGAAGGTCGCCACCTGGGCGGTGCTGCATGCATCCATGCCCTCTCGGCTGCTGAGGCGGAGGCCATTCTGGCGTTCGGGCTCACCAATCCGGTCTGCGTGATCCCAAACGGTGTGAGTTTGCCTGCGGCAGCTCCCGCTGCCGCTCGCACCCTGGGCCGGGCAGATCGAGGATGGAGCGCCCGTGCTGCTCTTTCTCGGACGGCTCCATCCAAAGAAGAACGTCAAAGCCCTCCTCACTGCCTTGGCCCGCATCAAGTCGAACCACGATCTTGGAAATTGGCGGACGGTAATCGCGGGCTGGGATCAGGGTGGCTATGGCGGACAGCTCGCCGCCCTGGTGCAGGAGCTCGCGCTTGAAAAAGAAACCTTCTTCCTTGGTCCGGTGCATGGCGCAAGGAAGGAGGCTGCGCTGCGCAGCGCCTCGGCGTTTGTGCTGCCCTCGCTTAGTGAGGGCCTGCCGATGGCGGTGCTTGAAGCCTGGGCCTATGGCCTCCCAGTAGCGATGACGCGGGATTGCAATCTGCCCGAAGGTTTCGCCGCTGGTGCCGCTTATGAGATTGCGGCGGAGCCTGAGACCATGGCGCATGACCTCACCGCATTTCTCTCCCTCGACGATGCGGGGCTCGCCACCGTGGGGCAACGCGGCCTTGAGCTTGTGCAGAAGCGGTTTTCCTGGGACAGGGTTGCCGCCCAATTCACGGATGTCTACGACTGGATGCTAGGTGGCGGTCCTACACCGGACTGTGTCGATCAGGGTCGGGCTCAATAACGCCCATTGGCGGACCGCGCCTTAAAGGGCTCGATGCATCAGCGGAAGTTGTGACGCTGCGCAGATTCGGAGCCCTCGGCCCTATTCTCGCGGACCAGGAATTCAGAAACCCGATATAAGCTTCCGTTTAAGCAGCCTAGCCTTTCCAATGGTCAATGATTTGGTGGCTGAAGAGGCGGGGAAATCATGAGCGACAGTACCTCGGACGAAGCATCTCCCGGCGTCGCCGATATGGCGCAAAGCCCAATTGGCACTATCCTGGCTAGCTTCGACAGTTCACGTTTCAAGCGTGGGCGTCCAGCTGTGGTGGAGGGGTTATGGATCCTCCTTCAGGCACTATTCGTCAGCTCCTTCCTACCTGGCTCTGCTCACCGCAGGTTGCTTCTCAGGCTGTTTGGTGCCCAGATCGGTAAACGGGTCACAATTAAACCGGGTGTTCGCGTCAAGTTTCCGTGGCGTCTAACAGTGGCCGACGATGTCTGGATCGGCGAGCATGCTTGGATCGACAATCTTGCTGAGGTTCAGATCGGGCCAAACGTATGTATTTCGCAGGGTGCATATTTGTGCACAGGCAGCCATGATTGGAGCTCCCCGAGCTTCGACCTCATCACGCGGCCCATTACGATAGGTCAAAGCGCATGGATTGCGGCAAAAACCTGTATCGGTCCTGGTGTTACCGTCGGTGAGGGCGCAGTGCTTGCGCTCGGAAGCGCCGCCTATTGCGATCTAGAGCCTTGGAGCATCTACACGGGACGCCCGGCCAAGCGGATAAAGAAGCGCCAGCTCAGCGGTCAATCAGGCTCTAGGACAGTGCTGTAGTGATCGGGCACGCGTGTGAGTCAGGCGGCTGCACTTGCGGCAGCGATACGACGCGGCGTCATTCCGTTTATGCAGTTTGGTTATGGTGAGGCGGTGGACGCGGTGCGTCAAGTGGGGACGCGAAACATTTTCCCAAAATTCATGATTGGAGGGCTTTTGGTCAATCGGCAACCCGGCGGAAACTGCTGCTTCGCCAGATATGGGCTAAGAAAAGCGAAAGCCAGTACGAAGCCATTCTTGCCGCCCGTTTTAAAGGATACCCAGTGTAAAAATCTTTTCCCACCGTCTCGCATGTAATTCCCGCGTGGCCGCATGTTCCACATATCGCAACACTACGTTCGCTGATTTCCAGCCCCCTGCCTGCATAATAGCGAGTGCATCAAATCCCGCGACCATCATGTCCTGCGCTGCCCCGATACGCATTGAGTGCCCGGAAAGTTCGTTGGCGATCGATGCGTCGAAGCCAGCGCGAGCAGTAGCCCGCTTGATTATTCGCCGGATTGAAGAAGTCGCAAGAGGTTGCTCATAGGGCCGGTTGAGATGGAGGGCACGGAAGAGCGGGCCAGATTGCAGTTTCGCGACGTGTAGCCAGCCGCGAAGCAGGCGTGTTGTTTCAGGCGAGAGATGGGCGAGGCGCCCATCTCCTGCGGTGTCCGATTTCGAGCGTGGAATAAGGATTGTCGCCGCACCATCGTCTTCAAACCGCACATGCTCGACCGCCATGACAGCAAGTTCAGAGCTTCGGCAAAGTGTATCATATCCAACACTTATGAGCGCGGCGTCGCGGTAACCCGCAACTGTGGGAGGGCAGGCGGCGATGATCTTGACCAGAATAACGCTGGTGAGGCCGCGAACTTGTTTGGGCCGGCGTGGTTTCAGCCGCGCTGCACGACGCACCGCGAGTCGCACGGTATGGTGCTCCGTTGGGGTTGGCAGATCATTCAACCTATGCGCGAACGCAATAGCGCAAAGGCGGCGCTTAATGGTCGAAACGCCATGCCGCTCGACCTGGTCATCGACAAATTTGGCGATATCGCTCGGTGTTGAAGACACCCACCTGCACCCAGTGGTCGAGCACCAGCTGATGAATACCGCAAGGTCTGCGGAATATCCTTTGATCGTGCGCTCCGAATACGCCCCGATACATGGTGCAAACAAGTTGACGATCTGATGGTTGGTTTGTTCCATTCCCAATTCGAGCTAAACGCCGCTTCTTGTGTCGTAAATTACGACACAACTGAGATTAAAGTCAATGCTTTCAGCTGCTCAAATTCGTGCCGCTCGTGCCCTACTTGGAATCTCAGCCATTGAGCTTGCGCAAATGTCAGATGTTGATCTGCGAACCATACAGCGTTTCGAGCGTGCCGAAGGCGTGCCAAGGAGTTGATCAGGAACACTTTTTAGGATCCAGGAAACTCTCGAAAAGGCTGGCGTGACATTCCACGGCGATCCCATAAATTCTCCGGGCGTGCGGTTACATCGCGCATCGCGTAGTTCTAATGCCGAGCATGAGGAATGATGCAGTTCTAGGTTTTCGCCGAGCCGCGCGCCGTATTGCTAGTTGAACGGTATTGTCCCCAGTAGGTGCGGGGAGCCCGCTTAAGCGATAGGCAAATGCAAGGGTGCACAAGCGACGCTTGATGTTGGAAAGGCAAGTTTCGCTCGACCTGGGCATCAACATACTCCGCGATATCTTGCGATCAAGCAGGAGAAATCCGTCGCCGGGTTACGGACCTCGAAACGCAGCTTCAAGTATGCCGCAAGGACTTAGAGGCGATCTCAGAGAACCCAGGGCCGCGCCAAGCCTGACAAGCTATTCGGAAGGGGCCAGGAATCATTTTCGATATTCTGCGAGCCTCTTCAAGGCCTGGACACAAGAGACATCGCGGCCCTTCTTGTAACAGAGAAGTGGTTAATCCTCAATGATACGAACTTCGTGATTTTGTGGATGGTGCCCCGCGACGCGGTATAGTTGATGATCATCGGTCGATGACCGGGCAGGACCTGGAAGGCCGAGCTGTCACAGCGGACTGCCCGGCTATCTTTCTCCTCTGAGCCAAGCTTCAAATGCCGGTATTTGCTGGATTGGATTATAATCTAGAGAAGCGGGACGCCGCGCGGGGTATACTCGTGCAGGACTGCCAAAGGCAATGGAGTAATCTGGAATGTCCGATTGAACGACCGATCCAGCGCCAACGACGGCTCCGCGGCCGATGGTAACACCTGGCAAAATAATCGCGTTCTCCGCAATCCAGGTGTAATCCTTTATGATTATCGGCTTTGCAGATGCTTTCCACTCAAAGCCGGATGTATTGTACGAGCCGGTTAACAATTTAACTCCTTCATTAATTGCAACTCTTGAACCAATGGTCACATCGCTGTGCAATGAGATGCTAACTGACCTCCCGATCGCTGTCTCCCGTCCAACTCTTAAAGTTCCAGGGCCTACCACAGGGAGCCAAGGCACTAGTGAAAAAGGCCCGACCTCATGTCCATTTGCGACAGCACGCCATCTTCTTATGGCGAACACGCCTACACGCGGTGACTGATAAAGGCGCTCTAACCAAGTCTTCAGAACGTGCCTGAAGGGCCCTATTGGTTGATATCGGCTTTTCCATAAGGCACGGAACAAATTGTTCTCTGACGCCTCGTTGGAGTCGAATGCCGAGGAGATCCCCCCCATTCTTGCGCACACCTCTTAACTCTGGCGGGTGAGCCTAGTCGAGGAGGTCTATAACAGCAAGCGGCTCCCCTCCGCCCTGGGCTACCGGAGCCCTGGCAAGTTGGAAGAGGAGCATGCCCGGCAGCCGGTCAAATTCCTGGCCTGACCCCGTCCATTCACCGGGGTGCACTCCAGATCCTGGTCAACGGTTGGGAGCCGATTGATAATGAAGGCCAAAAGCAACCCCGATGTTACATATGTGAATTTGAGTGCGGTACCGGCCTCCCGGCCGATCATTGAAGCGCAGGGATTTGTGAAATACGCCCGCGGCCAATTTGCCGCGATCCCTTTACTCAGCGTTTTCAAAGCTTCCGAGACCGGAGGACGCCCCTTCGAACAGCATGAGTACGACCTGATGTCGGGCCATGCGCGCTATGGTTGTATTTGCTTCTGGTGTGTAATGGAGGAGAGGGCTCACCCTTTTGTCTTTAAATTGCGGTTTGTGAAACGGGTGGTTCCTGCTGCACTACTGCACAGCCTATTTATTGCCGGGACGTGGCTGAACATAGAGCGTTTTGCAAAATAGATTGGCCCTCGCGCTAGAGCTCTTTCAGGAAAAGTGTGTGCGGGTTTCCGCCAGGAAAGCGCGGGAAAACAAGAAGCTAGAGCACATTGGGCGACTCGAAGATTGCCCAATGTGCTCCAGCTCCATATGGACGGTAACTTGATGCTTATCGATGCGAATGGACCGATGACCGGTCTCGTCGGCAGGTACTTCGATGGCTGGTTGCCGCGCTGGTATAAAGGGAAAAAGCCAAGGCTTGGCGATCTTGCCTATACATTGCCCGCCATGTGGTGGGGGAGCGGGCGGAATTTGACCTAATTAAACAGATAAATGCGCCACTCACACGCTCGACCCTTGGTTTTCTGGCCGTACTTTGAAAGCAATATTGATCGAGTATATGTCTTCCTCTGAAAGAGATTGTCCTAATCAAGGTTACCCAGAGCAGCATATCTTTAACAAACGCCTTTCGATAAACAGAAGCGCGTTCAAGATGATGCGAGCGGTTATTAGGTCGGAGCCTCTCAAGGTCCTAGTTGTGTAAGGTTAAATTCTGCGTTCAAATCGTATGTGCCGCTTGCCTGGAGGCATGCGCGGGCAGCAGCCTCCTCCGCAAATAGTACCTCACCCGGACATCGAAATATTTTTCTGCGAAATAGGCCATTGAGGCGGCTACAGCCGAGGCGGCGAGCAGAGTCACAAATCCATGCTGAATGCCGAGGTTGTTGGATAGAAAGGCCAAGACGATCAAAATCGGATAATGCGTGGCATACAAGGGGTATGATAAACGGCCGAGCCTCTGCGCGATCAAACGCTCAGTTTCTCCGGTTCTAACCTTAGACGAAACAAGGATAAGTGCCGGGAATAAGACGGCAACGCAGCCAACGCTGTAGGGGGTCGCTCCTATCACGTGGTCAAGCGGCAACGCGATGGCTAACGCCAGTATAATGGGAGGCCACAACGCCCACCGGGCTGAAATCTCCGGCAAGCGCCTGCTGAAATGGTACATGCATACCCCGCATATAAATGGGAATACGGTGCGGGGGATCCCTTCAATAAATCTGTCTGGCGACCAGCCGATCCCGTCCATGCCGTAGAGCCGTACGGAGACGCACAGTCATAGGAACGCTGCAGCCAACGTGAACACCATCGTCTTTCTGCCCGTAAATGGGACGCAGACTGCAAAACCGATGTTGATGGCAGCCTCGAAAAACAAAGACCAGAACGCAGGATTGGCTGGAAACAGAAAAACGAATTTAAAAACGGGAAGGCAGAAGAATGTGAAAACGCCGGCGGCGAATGCTCCACCACCCATGCCACCATGCCTGAGTGCGCTCAGCCAAAATACCGCCGTTCCAATCGTGGCTCCGAGGGCTACCATCGGATAAAGCCGGACAAACCTGGTAAGCAAAAAGCCTTTAAAACTCATTTCCCCGCTTACAAGCTTTCTTTGATAAGAAAACGCGATCACAAAGCCGCTAAGCATGAAGAAGAAATCGACAGCGAGGTATGAGTTCAAAAAAAACGTGCTTTCCCATAGCTTCTGGTTCGCGTGGTAAAAAAGAACAAGAATTGCTGCCGTACCACGCAACGCATCGAGTCCATAATAACGCTGCGCTTGCTTCTCAAAGCAACCGTACATAAACGCCCCTATGAACCCCGCGCATTCATCGAGTCATAGGAGAAGAAACACCAAATGACCAGTTCAAGCTAGCCACACGCAGCGCTTAATCGACCGGCCCTTTTTGCGGGCCTTAAGCGACTTTGGCGTCGGCACTTGTCTATGTATTGCCCTCCGAAAAGCATCGCATAGATGCTCGTGGTAGTTGCTAGTCTTACTGTGTCACAAAAGTGCTTTCTCTTGATCCTGACTCCCACGCAAGCAGCAGGGACATCGTGGAAGCTTGATTGCAAGCGCGATGGCGATCACGCGCCGGATGGTCGATATCGAGTTTGGCGTGTGACGCTCAGGCCGGATTAGCGGTGCCGCGCGGGCGATAGGTTTCGTTCCCCGTCGGGACTTGCGCGCAGAGCGCTTGGATGAAGGGGCCTGAGGGGGAAAGATGGACACCCTACCGGCTTAGGCTTAGAGTTATCGATATGTTACCGCTGTGGCTCATCTCGTTACCGGTTTGGCTCGTCATTTTCATCGTTCTCTACGCGATCGCGGTTCTCGTTGTCGCAATCAAGTATCGGGAAGTGCGAAAATTTCTCGCGGGCGCCTTCTTTGTGAGCTCGGGTACCCTATGGTATCTGTGGCTGACCGGTACCTCAATTCCCCTGGTGCTGCCCTATGCGCGAACGATTTCTACCGAGACGCCTGAGATCAGTGGTCAGCGCGCCATCGTTCACTTCATCTTATTCCTACTTTGTTTCTATTTCGGTTTCTTCAGTAAACGGAAAGATCATGCCTCCAAGAGTTAGGTTATGATTCCGCTGTACAAGCAGTTGGTCAAATCGTCGGTTTTTGGAACACTTGTTTTCACTGCGTTCATTTTTATCCCTGCCGGCACACTCCACTATTGGCGGGGGTGGGCATACCTTGCCACGTTCATTATCTGCTCCGCCGTGTACGCGGTGTACTTGGTAAAATATGACCGGCACTGCTTAAGCGGCGCACTGAAGCCGGTATTTCGCACGAAAAGGAACGCACTCAAAAGATTGTCATGTTTTTGCTTTATGCGGCGTGCATCGCACTTGTCGTTCTGTCTGCGCTTGATGTCCGCTTCGGCTGGTCGAAAGCGCCATGGTATGTCCCGGTTTTCGGTGATGCGCTTGTCGCAGTCTCTTTTTATATCTTCTATCTCGTATCAAAGGTAAACACTTACGCAGCCGCGAATATACGTGTGGAAGAAGGGCAGAAGGTTATCTCGACCAGCCTGTATGGATTTGTACGCCATCCCATGTATTTCGGTGCGCTCTTCCTTTTTCTTGGTACGCCACTTGCCCTCGGCTCGCTGCGGGCCCCGCTTCTTGTGCCGCTCTTCCTGCCGATTCTCTATTTCCGGATTGAGAATGAGGAGAAAGTGCTTCTACGGGATCTTCAAGGATATGCGGCGTATAGACTGAAAGTTCGGTCGCGGCTGACACCAGGCGTTTTCTAAGACGGCCGCGCGCGGTGGTGCCGATCCTGCTGAGCCGCTGATCGGATCCTTCTGCCTTGTTCTATCCTGAGGTCGAGCTGGAGATCGCCGCAAGCGACGAGGTGCCGGCATCCGGCTCGTGCCGCTGTGCCTAACGCATTGTAGAGTGCTGCTGAAGTGTGGCCGCTTCAAGGGCGGGAGAGCCCCCGGCGCAAATGGTTTCATACCGACGCAGCATGCAATTTCCCGTACCGTCTTTCCCAAGATAGTAGCGGGTCTTCTTCACCATTACGAACGAACTCAGTGAACGCGCTATGAAAGCTGGTATCAATGGCAGTGGCTATCGGCGGCAGACCAATATGGTTCCTGTAGTTCGATTCAGAGACAACCATAGAAGATAGTACGAATGGAACGAACCAGTCGCGCTCTTTAACGGCCTCTATATGTCTCCGAACAATATCAAAGCCATTTGCATAATACAAATATTCGTCACACCGTTTATGTACTGCATCAATTAGTTCGTCTTCCTGGAGATCAGTGTGATATTTGATGTATTTGTCCAGCTCATCATTTCCATTAACACATGAATAAACGTAATTACGTAGATCTGCCGAAACCAGCTTCATGGTTCTATATAGGGAATTTTTCTCTTTCTCTTCGGCGGTTAAGCAAAGCACCTGTAAATCTGCAAAGGCTATAACATTAGCCGCTAACTCTTTGCGGCATCTAATAATGGGGTTCGAAGAGTCCAGCACGTTAAATATTCGGGCGCGAAGATCAGACGCGAGTTGCTCCTTGCCCTCCTTCTTGAGGTGCTTCCAACTTCTTTTATAGTTTTTTGTGTGTTCATTAATCGCCTGCCCCAAGGCCGAGCTCCGCCAGGAGTATAGTTTCCGCTGCTTTTTGACGAAGCCTAGGAGTTTTGAGAACATGGCGCAAAGAGAGGGTCAGAACGGCGATTTGCGGTGAAGGCGGTAACGGCATAGCTTAGCAGCCCTATTGCCGAAAAAATGTGGACCGTCAATCCAATAGGAACAGGGAGGTGAATGCCAGCAAGAGTGGCATTGGGCGGCAGGTGAAGGAAGTGATGGAGCGATGGTCTGTGATGGCGCGCCGCTCGCTAGAAAATTGCTTCGGTGTTTGCAAAGCCATACTGGCTCAAGCGGGGAGGTCATCAAACTTCGAGTCCGAAGGCGCGGGGTTCGAGTGTTCGCGAGCAACGCGCTTGAACACCTCGGCAGCTAAGCTCCTGATGATAAGGGCGAGATCGGTGTTGCCCGCTACTGGATATTTCTCCGCAAACCGCCGCATGGGAAAGTGATATTCAGCGGAGTCCAGCATATGAGGCGAGCGTGGAACTTGCTTCAAGAAGGGTTCAAGTCCTTCAGCCCGGTCTATCGCTGCGATTGTTTGTTTTGCGGCCCGCTCAGCGGATGAATTCGCATCCATGGTGATCAAGGTTCCCATGCGCGGCGCAAAACGCCGGCTTCCATTCTCGAAGAGCTTGCGAAGGCTGCCAAAGACGGCAAGGCTGCGGATGCCCAGATAGTTGGGTGTCACCGGCGATAGAATAGCATCGGCATGTTCGAGCCAGGAGAGGGTCAGCGCCGAAAGCCCTGGCGAACAGTCGATCAGCACGAGGTCATGGGTCGAGCGTGCCATCAGCAACAAGGAATACACCGACGCAGACAATTTGCTGTGACCGCCAGCTTCGATGAAGGCGCTCTCGAAGAGAGCAAGCTCCATATTGCCAGGGATCAGGTCCACGCTGCGTGCTTCGCGCACATCGGAGACCGAACCCATCATATAGTCGACGCATTGTGAAACCTCCGCAGACCCATTGCGGCAGGCGGAAACAAAATAATCTACCAAAGTGCGCTTATTGTGCTGGGCGAAATCCCAGCATTTGCTGCGGAGCCAATCGGGAACGCTTTCGCGCTTTGGGGTCATCATCACCGAGACATTGGTTTGGGGATCGGCGTCGATGACAAGCACCTCAATGCCTTGAAACCCAGACAGGGCTTCGGCGAGCATCATTACGGTCGTCGATTTTCCGACCCCGCCCTTGGCGCTGAAAACTGCGATAACCTTGCCCATTGGGAGCCCTCATCTGCCCTGCCAGCAGAAGCTTTGCCTTGGCATCGGCCAGCGATGGTAATCCATGAGCGCCGTGACTTGAAGGGCGTCAGCGAGCCGCTGAGGGGGCTGCCGCGATCTTGGGGAATTCTCTTTTCAGCCATATCTGTTGACGGGAAGGAAGCCCAGCTCGAATAACGGCATGCGCCACGCCAAGCCCTAGCTGCGGAGGGAAGACAAAATCGCGGCAAAATGATATAGGTTGGTAGTGGGGTTGAGGGCGCATACCACTCGCACCGCCGAGCTATACGCGCCAGCGATTTTACCAACCGTCCGCAAAATCACGTTCGCCGATCTCAGCGAGGCACTCGCCAAAGGCTGGGATGATTTCATGCACAAGCCTGGGCACGTTGTGACCTTGGCTCTCATTTATCCCATTATTGGCTTGATCCTGGGCCGCCTCGCTTTTGAAGCTTCGGATGGAATACCTGATGGTCGCACAGCGATGATGCTGCAACTCATTAAAGCTCTGGAGGCTCAGGGAATCAGTTTCCATGGCGACCCCATGACGTCGCCGGGTGTGCGGCTTTGTCGCACGGCTCGCTCTGCCAAGCCCGAGGAATGATGCTGCTTCTCTCCGAGCTGTTACCGGTTTTCCTTTTATCTGCCCGGCTTGACGCTATCGCTGCTGCTATCGGCGAGCGTGGCCTGTGTGGCGTTGAAGCTCGACCTTTAATCAGGCCAATTCCGCCCAGTCCGCCACGGCGTCGCGGCCAATGTATAGGCAAGATCGCCGAGTCTGGGTTTTTTTCCTTTGTACCAGCGCGGCAACCAGCCATCGAAGTACCTGCCGATAAGACCAGTCATCGGTCCATTCGCATCGACAAGAATCAAAAACCGTCCGTATCGGGCGAGCACCAGCCCAATCTGTTTGGCAAAATTCTTTATGCAGGCCGCGTCCTGGCAATAGATAAGCTGTGCGACAGGGATAACCCGCTTCACAAAGCGTAATTTAAAGACAAAAGGGTAAGCCCTTTCCCCCGTTGCACACCAGAAGCAAACGCAGCCATAGCGCGCATGGTCCGCCATGAGATCGTACTCATACTGTGTGAACGGGCTGCCGGGCCGTTGAGAGCCTTCAAGGATGCGGACACCGCTCTTGGAGGACTTGAAAGCGCTGAGTATGGGGATTGCGGCAAATTGGCCGTGTGCGTATTTCACAAATCCCTGCGCTTCAATGATCGGCCGGGATGCCGGTACTGCACTCAAATTCACATAGGTAACATCCGGGTTGCTTTTGGCCCTCGTCATCAACAGAAAGGCCCCGTGGCCTCTAAATTCCGGGTCCACGCGCAGCGAGGTCAGCTGGCAGCGGACAAACGATCCTTGTCCGGTGCTTATGCTTGAAGAAATAAGGATGATACCGCCAACGGCTTTTCCACGGGCTTCCAGAAGGTAGCCGTATTTAGGCTGGCCTGCGGGTGTCGGATGATGACGCAAAAAGTTGAAAAGCCAACTATATTCATCACTCGAATAACTGCCCGTGAAGAGCAGTTTCAATTGAGGGAAATCGGCACATTCGATTTCACGAATGCGAACTAATTGGCGTAGGCCGGTCTCTTGCTGCATGACCGGTTAAGATCTCAACATTGCTGGAACCACCGCTCACAGTTGACAAATCTCATGCGTCAGGTCAACAACCATTGGTGCGTAGTCAGGCTCGCTTTTAGGTCTAGGCACGAGGTGATTAATTTTATTGGATTATTTCTGTTAGTGTTGAGAGATACACAAAAGCGAGCCGCGCTTAACGTTATAGATAAAACTTAGGCTTGGTTTATTGTCAGAACACTCTCGAAGCAACGTATGCCCGCCGAAGGGGCGTAAAGGCGGCAAGGCTGCTTGGCGCGCAGGATTGCTCCGGCGAATAACGCGCCGGGTTCAGAAACTGGCTGGGTCTATCCTTTGAGCGGTGGCCAGAAAAAGACCGCTGGCATCAGGGGAAAGCCAAGGCCTTCACTTCCCCTGGTGAGGGCCGCTTCGAGAGAAGGCTGAGGACCTGGATCACAATAAGTGATATGAAAATCATCTTTCTCAATCGCTTCTTCTTTCCCGATCATTCGGCGACCAGCCAAATGCTCTCTGATCTGGCCTTCGCACTGTCCGAGCGCGGATACCGGGTTCAGATCATCACCTCCCGGTTGACCTATGACGGCGCCCGCCGCTTGCCTGGCCGCCAAATTATAAAAGGCGTCAAGATTATCCGCGTCCGGACCACCGCCTTTGGCCGCCACCATCTTTGGGGCCGCGCCATCGACGACATGGCTTTTTACTGGGGTGCATTCTGGTCTTTGCTTTGGCGCCTGCGCCGCGGCGATATTGTCATTGCCAAGACAGACCCTCCGATGCTGTCGATCCTGACCGGGCCGTTGGCCTGGCTGAAGGGTGCGCGGAACATCAACTGGCTCCAGGACCTTTTCCCCGAGATTGCCGAGGCAGCGGGCCTTGGGCGAGGCCTTACTTCACGGTCAGGGCTGATCTTTGCTGCGCATGCTCCGCAATGTCACACTGCGCAAGGCGAGCCGCAATGTGGCGCTTGGCGAGCGGATGGCGCGCAAGCTGTCTCTGTTGGGCGTGGCGGCGGACAAGATCCGGATCATTCCCAATTGGGCAGACGGGGCCCTGATCCGTCCCGTTGCCAAAGCCTCCAATCTGCTTCGCTGCGAATGGGGTTTGAGCGATGCTTTCGTCATCGGCTATTCCGGCAATCTCGGCCGCGCCCACGATTTCACAACCTTTCTCAGTGCCATCATCGCCCTTGAGGGGCAGGATGTGGTGACGGCTCTTGCGGCCGCCGCCCAGCAATCTTTTAGCCCTGGGCAGTGCAGGGGCGGCAATCAGCTTTTGCGCCCCAAGCTGCGCTGGCTCTTTATCGGCGGCGGTATGCAGATGCAGGCCCTCAAAGCGGAAGTCGAAAAAAGGGGCCTTAAGAGCGTTGTCTTTAAACCCTACCAGCCGCGCGAACGGCTGTCAGAAAGCTTATCCGTGCCCGATGTCCATCTGATCTCTTTAAAGCCGGAGCTTGAGGGGCTGGTTGTGCCAAGCAAATATTATGGGATCGCGGCCGCGGGACGGCCCGCCATATTCATTGGCGATACGGACGGCGAAATTGCGCGCATCATCGGGCGCAGCGGCACGGGGCTTGCGGTGCGGGAAGGCGACGGTCCAGGCCTGGTCCTCGCCATCGAACAGTTGGCAGATCAACCCTGGGTAGCCGAGCAGAAAGGGGCGCGGGCGCGCGCTCTGTTCGAGACCGGCTTTGATTTCCCAATAGCCCTCAAGGCTTGGATGGAATTGATCGGCAGTTGCACAAGCCCATAATGCCTTGAGCGTGATTTGAGTAGTGTCGTAGGCATAGTGCACGGTTTGCGGCGCGCAATTCTCATTGGTGAGACGGGTCGTGCCCGGCCCATTCAAGATAATGATCCTATTGCGATCTTTCGCAATTTCTTGGGCCGCCAAGGCTGTTGCGGAAGCCGCGACATCGAGCAGCGCCACGAGATTTTTGCGTGTCGAACCACTCCCTCGCCTTGGCGGCTGCAATATCTGGCTTGTTTTGGTGATCGGCGATGAGAAGCTCGATGGGGCGGCCAAGAACTTTGCCGCCGAAATCCTCCACTGCCATCTTTGCTGCCATCGCACTTCCAGACCCGGTTACGGCGGCGTAGGGACCGGACATATCAAGGATCAAGCCAAGCCTCGAAGGTTCGCGGGCCTTGTCTGCATCGTCTGCGGAGCAAGCTAGCCGAAAATAATAGGCCTATCGCCGCCAGTAATAGCTTTCGTGCCATGTGCGCTTCCCCGCGCCGGCGGTTCCCGGCCGATTTATTTATGACGGCGGCGAGTCCGGTATCGTCACGATACGCAGCCCGCCTCATTCCGCATGTTAGCGAATAAAACGCAGGAGCGCCATCCGATCGGCCTGCCAACAAATCCAACTGCTTACCCGGCAAGGCCGCCCAGCGCGGGCGCCGCCCAGGCGGAGGGCCGGCCGTGAGCTTGCCCGCCAAGAGGGGGATCGCGCGCGCTCAAGCAGCAGCGGTCGCGCAACCAAGCATCCAGCCTGTGCTACTTTTCGCGACTTTATTGGTCCAAAAAAGCACCCAGGCGGATCTCTACTTGACCGAAAAACGAAGAAGTGGTTCCTTTGTTAGCTCATTTTTAACGGCGGCGTAGAGGCCTTGTTGTGCAAAGTGGCTCATCCGATCTGGACGCTTTGGGCACCATGATCGATGAGGGTGAAAAGGCTCATGAGATTCTGGGGCTTCCCCGCAACGCAAGCGGCGCTGAAGTCCGCGAAGCCTACATCAAGCTGGTAAAGCAGTATCACCCCGATACGCATCCAGGCGACTTGACAGCCGAGCGCCGCGTCAAACGCATCACCACGGCCTACAATGAGTTGCGGTCTTCTTACCGTTTTGTAGGCTCGCATGCCCACCGGGCTCCGGAGTTTTGGGGTTCCTATAGGCAGGTGCTAGCGATCGCAGTTTTATTTTTTGTGCTGACCCCCTCGGCGATATTCTTTGTCATGCGGAGCGTGAATCGGTCTGTGCCCTCTCTTGAACTTGGGCAAGCGGAACGGGTACCATCGGGGACCGGAGACGGCGGCGGCAGCGGTCCGGTGAAGGAGACGGCAATTGAACGCGCTTTGGCACCTTCAGCGCCGCGAGGAAGAACTGCAGCGCTGAAAATTGACGGGTTCATGCCGGGCACTCCTTTGCCCCATAATAGTGGAGCTGCCGAAGCGCCTCTTACCGAGCAGAAGCGCTCGTTTGATGTTAGCATCGAGGGAACATCTGTCGCCTCTTTGAGCGAGGGGTTCGCCAAGGAGGCCCGATTTCCTGGCTCAGAAACTCCCGAAGCGCATCCGGCACAGGGCGCTGACGAAGCGCATAGTCTTCCGGACGACACACCGCCGGGGCAAGCGCGCATTCCAGACTTCCAAGCCCCATCGCCATACAATGAAATCGCCACCGCGCTGCCTGACGATACATTCCGGCCAGCAGACCAAAATAATCAGAAGAAAGTGGCATCGGTGCAACCACGGATCCAGCACAAGCGCGAAGCCGAAGTGGAACCGCAGGCGCCGCCACACCGGGATAAGACAGCCGTTGAAAGGACTGGGAAGAAATCCATCGTACCGTCGAAGACGGTCGACATCGCTGCCATCAGCATCCCCGGCAAAAAGCTAAGTTCGACGCCGGGGTTGCCTGCCCAATCGGCCCGGGCTGCTCTGCTGGAACACCCTTTGGATCGTACCGTGCTGACGGCAGCCCCCGGAGGCTAACCTTTTCGTGCGGCGAAGCCGGTGGAGTTAAAACGGCTTAAATACCAGCGACTAAGGCGGGAGCTTATCCTTGCAGCAGGCTCTCACACGACAGGGCATGTGAAGACAGCATGCCTCCTTATTGTTGGGCGCCGCGGAGTTTTGAACACATGGCAGAGAGAAAAAGGCTACGTTTGATTGATCTCAATCGCAATGAATAGCTCAAGGCACTAAAGTGTGCCGGCGTGCGGTGCTAGTTGGGCCTCACGGCGTTAGCTCCCACGGGCCCGCTTCTGGTATCGGACGCCATATTCAGGGTGGTCCGAAGCATTGTCATTTTGTTCTCCGATACGGTCATCCGGTGAAGGAGGGCTGTCGATTTAGTCATGATTGGGCGGTTTTCTGACCGCTCCGGCGGTGGGGTAAAGCCGGCTATGAGTTTCAAGTTGCGTTCGGAATTTTTTGCGCGCAGTGGTGCGGTGCGGGGCCGGGCCGAAGACCCTGCCGGAAGCTCCATCCCGAAGGCAGGCCTTTCTCGCCCAGCATCGGTTTTCATCGCCGCCTTGATTTTTCTGGCTGCCAATCCGTGGTCGCGTGCTTTTGCTCAGAATCTTGATCTTGGTGGCATGGACGTCCAATTACCCCAAGCCGGCTCTTTCGGCGGTAATAGCTATCTCTCCGGGACCGGCAACGTATTGAACACCGGAATCACGTCTGCGACCTTGACCGAAGGAGGCGCCTCTGCTGGAACGGTGTGGCAGGGCGCATTTATTCAAACCGCCGGAGCCATTTCTTGGATTCACACTTCCGGCGACATCACGCTCGCAGGCGTTAGCAATCTCACTGGCGGAACGCAGATCCTGGGCGGGATGGTGACGATTGATGCCGGGACCGCGCTGGGCGCTAGCCTCGTGACGAACTCTGCTGGCTCTTCAGCCTCTATGCCCGGCCTCGACAATTCTGGGCAGCTGAATGGCGGATTGTCGAATGAGCTGAGTGGCTACGCGAAAAATGAGATGGGCGGCACGATCGCGGGCGTGACAAACAGCGGCTACTTCTACAACTATGGCAGCGTAACGGCTGCCGGTTTGATCAACAGCGGCACTGCGACGAACTATAGCGGCGGCGCGATTGTGGGCGTGACCAACAGCGGAACCTTTGACAACCAAGCCGGAGGACAGGTCACCGGCAGCCTCATCAACACTTCCGGCGTAACGACTAACGAAGGATTTATCGCGGGGGGAGCCACCGTCTCGGGCGGCACTCTGACGACCATCGGGACGATCAGCGGCGGAGTGATCAACTCGGCCACGGTGAACGCGGCGGGCTCGATCAATGGTGCGATCCAGAACAACGGCGGGACGTTCACGGTGACGGGCGCGCTGACCGGAGACGGCTCCACGACGAGCTTTACGAACGCCGGCACGGCGCAGCTTCTTGTCACGGGCGGCAATTTTACGGGGCTGACCACGATCTCGAATACATCCGCGGCGGCTACAGGCATTCAGGTCGCCGTGGGCTACACGCTATCCGGCCAGACGCTCACCAATGGCAGCGCCTTAGTGAGCGGGGCCACGATTGCGGATTATGGCACGATCACGCTTTCGGGCGCTGCCGCAAATGCCAATTACGGCACCGTTCACGTCTACAATGGCGGCGTTCTGACCGCGACAGGCGGGATCAATAACTATGGCACCATCATGGTGGACCATGGCGGTAGCGTCAGCGACGTTCTTAACAATTCGGGTCTTGTTAACAATTCCGGCAGCTATCTTGCCGATGTGAGCAACTTGGCCGGCGGCACCATCAATAATCTTTCGATGGGGAGCTGGAGCGGCAATGTTATAAGCAACGTAAGTCTAATCACCAATGCTGGCGTGTGGACCGGCAACGTGCTGGCTAATGCCGGCACCATCACAAATACTGGCAGTTGGACAGGGACCGTCACGACGGCGGGGACTTTCAACAATAAAACCGGCGGTTCGGTGTCGGGCCTCGTAACCAACTCTGGCATATTGTCGAACCAGGGCGGCGCGCTGGACGGCGGGCTCACAAACACGGGTACTGCGAGCGGTTACGGCTCCATTAAGGGCGCGATCCAGAACCTGGGCTCGGGTACATTTACTGTCACCGGCGGCAATTTCGCCGGTGACGGAAGCACAGCGAGCTTTACGAACAGCGGGAAGGCACAGCTTCTCGTCACGGGCGGCAATTTCACCGGACTGGCCGCAATCACCAATACATCGGCCTATTTCGGCACCAGTGGCGGGAGCATCCAGATTAGCGCGGGCAATACGCTGAGCGGCACCACCCTGGTCAACGGAGCGGCCACCGGCGCGCCCGTTACCATTACCGACGCCGGCACCCTCACGCTGTCCGGCAATGTGACAAACTATGCCACAGGCGTGATCGATGTCACCGGAACCGGATCGCTGACCGCGGCTAGCATCACCAACCTGGGCACGATCGACATGGCTGCTGGTGCATCGGCCACGTACTACGGCGACCTCATTAACAACAGCGTCATCAACATGGTGAACGGGTCTCCAAACGATGTGATGAGGGTGTATGGAAACTACTCGGGCGACGGGGTCCTGAAGGTTGATATCAATACATTCACAGGCCAGAGCGACCAGCTTGTGATTAGTGGAACGGCGCTGAGCACGAACGGGACGACCTCTGTTTACTTCAATGTCCTGGGTAATGGATTTGTGGTCGCCCTCCCCGTCGTATTGACCGGAAAAGGCACCGATGCGTCAGCGTTCAGCGGCTCACTTCCGGACTGGGGCACCATCAGTTATTCATTTGTCCCTGATGGCAATAACTGGGTTGTCAAGTCATATCTGAACCACAGTTTTGGACCGCTGGCTGACATTAGCGGCGCGCTCGCGTCTGTTACAACCGTGTTTCAGCAACCTGCGAGCAGCTATGTGGGAGACAAATCCAACGCAAAGGTTGACGAGCTGTTTTGCGGGATTTGGGCTCGAACCGATTTTGATCGTCTCACGGTTCACTCGCCGAGCACCGTTACAGCGAATGGAGCGCCGGTTGCACCCTTGAGCACGTCTCAGAATATCAATTACACGGCCATTGAGAGCGGACTGGATTGTGGCCTCTTACGCATAGCCGGCACATCTTGGAACGCCCACCTCGGTTTGATGGGAGGAGAGGTCGACGGAAGTGTCGGCCAGACGGACGGCCTTGGTACAACTGCGCTTCGTACTCCCGTCCTGGGTGGTTATGCCTTCCTTCGAAACGGCGGCTTTGTATTCGACTTTTCCGTACGGCAGAATTTTACGGACGCGGAATTCACCATTGCGCAGGCCGGGCTTCAAAAAACGCCTGTTGACGGTCTCGCGACCACAATAGCGGCTTACACGTCCTACACTTTCGAAGTGGGGAAGGACCTTTTGCTTACGCCATATGCGGGCCTGTCTTGGACCCGCTCGCAATTGGATGATTTCGAAATCTATACCAATGTTGGCGGGGTTCCCACCGGGCGTGTCGCGCCGAATGTCAACGAACTCAGCGTGGGACGCCTTGGTTTGCAGCTGAGCTATGTTCAGGCAATCACGGACGCGTTCTACCTGAGGCCTTTCGCCGGAGTCAGCGGCTGGGATGCGTTCCAGAACGCCACAAGCCTCAAATACTACGTGACCAACGGAACCGTGGTAGACGTGGCAACCCCGATGCCGAAAGACTTCATGCAGGTTGAGGGCGGTCTTGCTTTTGCGGAAAGCAGCATTCAAGCGACGGGTTATGTAAAGGGTGTCTATAAAGAAGGGCCCGATATCAAAGGTGAATCGATTGTGCTGGGCGCACGCCTCAACTTCTAACTGTGACAGCAACCAAGCTCTCAAAGGGCTATAAGCGGCCGCATTGCTATATTCCGCGAGTTGGCGGTATATTCAGAAGCGGAAGTTCTATCTTAAGTTGTATTGGTGATATTTTGGGCTTTACTCGTTGTACTGCATACATTTATTTTTGCTGCCCTAAGGATCACCCTGTGGAAAGCTATGCTGCCTGCCGTGTACTGGTTCACAACTGCCCGTACACTAGCCTTGGCCTTCCCTCAGCTGGGGAAAGCCATAAGCTTCGTTGGGATAATAATTGTTGGGGCTTGCAAATAACTGACTGCAAGCTTTATGGCCTATGAGATGGAAAGACTAGCGGAGGCCCTGTGATCGTATCTAATAGAGAACGATTTTTTTCAGGCGGCTGCTGCGGCGTAATCCACAGTCAATCGTTCCGGTGCACGCTTATAACAGATAGTATATCCGCGGTTGTTTTGACATTCACTGGAAAATGGGATGGAAAGAACTATCATCCTGTCGCTGAAGCGCTTCTCTGTGAGGGTCTGTCGCGGCAACAAGTTCGAGAAATTCACGACATATTACTTGGAGGGTTAGACCAGTGCGGGGCTGACGGGCTTGATTTGGGCGGGGCGATCGAACAGATTTTCGGGCAGGCACGTCATAAAAATATTGTCACCGGCTACCAAAACAACGCTGGGATGCTGCTGGCTGCGGGTGATCATCCTGCTGAAGGCGGTCAAAACACGAAAGGCACCTTTACAGCATCCCGGGATTCGATGGGAACATAGTCATCGATCGTCTAAACCACGCCTTGAGAGGTGAGGTGAATATCGCTGCGGACTAAGCGACGAAGGGGGAGGACTCGCCACCGTTTAGCAAGGGGCATTTTTGGCTTCCAGCGAGGGATTGAAGAGGGTGCCGTTTTTCAGCATAGCGCAGGCGGCATTTAGGAGGCGGTCAGCCACGGATCGCAAGGCACGGCCATGGCTGTGACCCCGGCTGCGAAGGGCGGCATACTTGGCCTTACTTCTCGCATCGTGCTGAATGGCAACGCGTGCCCAGTGGTACATGGCATTGGCGAGGCGATCATGGCAGGCTTGCCTTCGGATAACGATGCAGCTCTTGCCAGACCTCTTGGTGACGGGTGCGACTCCAGTCAGACTGCGCAAAGCGGCGTAATCGCGCCGCAGCAAGGCATCCCAAGCCTCTGCGAGCAGCGTGGCGAGGACGATCCTTCCGACTCCCGGCAAGGATGCGAGGATTTCCACGTCATGCTGCTTCGTCTGCCCCGCTCCGGCATCCTCTTCTGGGATGAGCCTGGCAGTCAGGGCATCGAACGTCTGGTCAGCTATGGATTGGAGACGTAATTGCCCTCGCCAGTCAAAATCCGGTTTTCACTTCGCCCGAGGTCGCGGCCCGCGCCGTAGCGCCGGCCAGGCGCTTCTTGCCCGCCTTGAGAAAAACTTCGGACCAGCGATAATAGAGGTTTTGGACGATGCCTTCGCTGCGGCAGGGCTCGGCGATGCTGTCCTCGCCACGCAAGCCATTAAGAACAATGCGGATTTTCTCCGCGGCGGAAAGCTGCCGCCGCGTGGCACGGCGGATGGTCTTGATGACCTGCTCTGCCGGTTCCTTCGCCGGCCCCGATTTCTGTCTGATCTTGACTCCCTCAAGGGCTAAGATGAGACAGAAACTCTCCCTTCCGCACTTCGCTAAATCTGTCTTACAGGCGCCGACGGTGGACACTCCGCTAACCAAATTTTCGCTCTATTTTTAGATCGTGCCAAGGGGCGGGATCGCGCACGCCCTCAAGCAGCGAAGCGGTAGGGCAGCCAAAGGGTCTTGCGCGATAACGCCCTTTGACGCCCTCTTGCTGTGCGGTCAAAGAGGCAACTTCATTGTGCGGGCCGTCTCCCGACCCTGATGTTTGCGCGGAGGGAAATCGATTGCGTCCTGGGCGCTGGTTTCTGTTCCTGGGCCATCTCGCGCACAACCCCTGCCTCCCAGAGTTGAGGTGGAACTTACCGGCGCGGCGGGTAGGGTTTTGCATGCATCCCGCCTCTACCGGGCCGGCAAAGTTAAACGCATTCTGGTGTCGGCTGGAAACATTCCCTGGCTTGCTGCAGTGAAGCCTGAAGCTGAACTTATCAAAGAATTGCCGGTGGAATGGGGTGTGCCGGGCGCCCACATGCCGCGAGCCATGGCCGTTTTTCGCCGCGCTGGTCTGCCTGTCATCGCTTCGACTGCGGACGTGCTCATGGTTGCTGATGACGAAATTCTGATCGATCCCCTGCAGTGGCTTCCCTCCGCTTCGGCTCTGTCGAAAGCCTCGAGGGCGGCAGGGGCCGAACTTCAACGATTGAGGGTGAGCAGAGCCGAACCGCTGCCACTTATGAGACGCACGAATTGGCTACCGCCGCTGACGATCACATGGATTGTACCGGAGACATTGAATTGCTCATTGAAGAAGGATCCAGTGTAGTGGCCTCCCCCGGTTCTTCTCAAGTGAGCGGTCTGCGTGACGGTCCCGGATGGCGTCGCGCAAGTTGCAACGACAGTGACGTGGCTACCAGGGCCGGGCGTGTAATGAGCGCGGCATCTGGCCCGCTCGCGATCACCCGAAACATAGACCACAGTTCCCCCGCCACTCCAAAGACCAGAAAGCAAGTCGTCCTCGCTCCTGCTGGCTTCGGTGAACGCGATAAGATTGATTGCAACGAAAACGCAGCAGACTAGGGCTCTAAACAGCCTGATACCCAATACCGCTATAGGCACTTCTCCGATCTTTTTCTTTTCTTAAAAGGATTGTCCGCCACCTGCGCACAGCCCCGCTCTTATCATCGAAAGGCCCCCAGCCGCGGCTCGCCCACGCATAAACTCTGCGTTGGCGCCTCATCCTCCGGTGTGCTGCGCGTGGCTTTTTCGATGAGCCCTGAATGCCTGCCCTGTTATCCTTTGCCGCCGCATCCAGCTGCACCGCAGCCATAGGCGGCTTCGTTAGGGACCGCATGGATAGGGGGAGATAGGAATGGTCATCCTGATCGGCCCCGTCCTTTGCTATAGTAGCTCGCGCGTTTGAAGGCCGGCTCTGCGAAAACGCCGGTTGGGAACTAGTCGCGATCCTCGCAAAAATGACCAGATTGCCGAGAATCGTTGCAGTGACAATGGTTCGCCGAAACTGGTTGGCGGATTGCGAACTTAAACTCATCCTGCCGCCCCCACAGGGCGAGCGCCCAAAATCCATGAAATCCCTGCTAGAGCCGCTGCAGGTCATTGACACATAGGAAACTAATTTGCAACTTATGACACGGATCAGGTCCTGGCTCAAGCTCCGAGCGCTCTCAAGGACTCTGCCTCCAACGGCAAGCACCTGTGCCGGCATTTTCCTCGCATGATTTCAAAAAACGCAGGCTCCTTTAACATCTAAATTCGTTTCGTGACTGTGCGATCCCTATCAGGTTTCCGCTACCGCCCCTGAAGGGCTTTAATGTGAGTGCGCTTGGTCGAAGGCGCTCCGGCCCGGTCCAGCGGTGTCCTGTCCTAACGTGTGCCCATCTCGATACCGAGCTACGAAATAGTAGAATAGCGGTTCGGCGATATACTCTTGCGCGATCAGACGCGACAGCTGATTTACCGCGGACGCAGAGAGTTGGTGCGCGAAGAAACCGGCCTAAGGCCGGAATGCTTCCTGCCAAACCGCTTTGTTTTTGTGAGCGTCGCTAAAGCCTAGCCATCCGCTATTATCTCGGAAACTGCTCTCGGCGCTGGCGCCGGTGGCTCCAAGACCTTTAGCGGCCGAGCGATGGCTGGAGAGCATGCGACGCGCCGATTTCCGGCGCTCTCTGTTGAGGCCGAGGCTGGTGCGCAGGGTCCGGATAGCCTCGTAGGTCTCAATGGCGGTATCGGCAAGAGTTATGGTCTCGCGGTTCCGGCACCGCTCAGTCACGATCAATGCTACGAAAGAACGGCCCTCCTTCGATATCTGCGGAAAAATCTCGATTTGACCCCTTAATCCATGCAAGCGGTCCACAGCTTGCATGATCTGAAGTGTGTAATCCAGAACCTCCTTGACCCTTTGTTCATCCAGGGAAGGGGCCTCCAAAATGTTCACAATTGCTCCACAGGCCGTATCCTCATCGAGGCTTTGCGCAGAGGCACCTGATCCGCTTAAGAGGAGGACCGTAGAGAAAATAATGTATTTAAAGATACCCATGACTCCACTCGTTTGCTTTGCAAAACAATCAGCTCGATGGAGGCTAACAAACCTCAAATTTTAGAAAACTAACCAGCTTCTACCTTAAGCTGTAAAAAAGATGCCGTGCGGTTAGTTCGGTGGTGGTTAGAGAAGGATACTGGCGACTGCTGCTTGCCCTCTCGCGAGAACCTTCTCGCGGCGGCCAAGACCGGCTCAGGGTTCATGTCAGATGGAAACATCGACAGTTAGGCGTGGCCAGCTTACGGGTGGCACGCTCTCAAGCTGCAGTCCTCGCATTCTCCTCGTGGAGAACAAGACCCTTGTGGCGGTCGAGATTGCGCATGTACTCACTGGGCGGGGTTCGAAGAACGGCTCCAAACCCGGTTCAAAGGCCCGAAAGGTCTGCAAAGTCAACCGCTGGCGCCCTTATTCACGGACGACTATTTACACATTCGACCAAAGGGACGTGAGCTTCCGTAGCCGCCACCCGGCGCCATGGTCGCGGCCTGCGCCGCTGTGAAACACCTCTTGTGGGATGAATTCGTTTGGCAAATATGCCGAAGCCACCCTAAGGAAGGCTTCGAGGTCATCACCCATGGCATTTTGTTCGATTGGAAGCGTGCCCTTGCAAGCTCGAACCACCTCACCAAGCTCGGTCACAAAACGATTAAAGATATCAACATAAGGAGTCCGGCGGTTGGCGTCGCTTTTCCATGATGCCGGGTTAGCTTTTTGGTGTTTTGGCTAGGTCTCGGTCGCAGCCGCTGATTCGATCTGGCCAACGGCCCAACTCAGCGAATCCACTTTTTGAAGTGCCGCGCCGACGCTGTCCGAATGAAGAAGATCCTCAATTTGATTGCGCACGGCCTCCTGTGAGCCGGCTTCAGCGAATTGCTCCAGCCGCAGAACATAAAGACCTAATGTCACCCGTGCTTGCTCGCTCAGTTTATCGATATTTTTCTTGAGCTTACGGGCATCCTTTGCGACGCGGCCAAGTTCCTTCGCCGCCGCATCCATTTGGACTGACCGGGTTGCCATCCGATGCAATCGATGCGCTTTCGCGAAAAGTTTAGTTATCGAATTGGCGAAGGTCGGTCTGTAGTGCGCTGGGATTTTTGCAAGGTTGGAAAGCCGCTCCAGAGCAGCTGGGGCAATCTCGAAACGAACGGCGTCTCCAATTGGCTCGAACGGACCGGGCAACGCTTCTTCAGCTCGAGCATTGGCAATACTCATAAATCTCAGCCTCCAAGAATCTGTAGGGACGCAAGCTAAGGCTGGGGCAAGCATTCGCAGATATCGACGGGCTCAGTCCAGATACCCAGCTATACTAAGCTCGCACAGCGGAAGCAATGCAGAGCGAGGCGTTGCTTCCGCTTCCTGAGCCATGGTCTGACGAAGACCTCCGGAAACCTGCGGGGATGCTGGAATAAGTGCTCGATCCGTTTGCAAGCGTGATGGCAACGGCATTGGTCCAAATGGCGCCTTGACAAAGGTGGGTTGGGCCCTTCCCCGCCGCATCCTAATCTTTCGCATAGCCGACATAATAGATACCGATAACGTTGTTAGCGGCATCGTGGATCGGCTCGTAGCCTGTAATGTAGGTTTTGCCGAGGATCGCTGCCTCACCATAGAATGCTTTGTCATCACGGATCGCGGCAATGACCTTGCCATTTGGGTCGAGAATGGTGCCGACGGCGCGAGAGCCGTCATCCTTCTTGATGTTTGTGGCCACGCGTACATAATCGCTGCCGCTCTTCACGAAAATTGTGGCAGTGCCACCCCCGCTTTTCACCACACCATCCACTAAATCAAAATTGTTGTTCATCTTAGTGCCGCCGAAATAGAGGGCCGGCACTTGCCTGCCCCCCACAGCGTCCGTCCCCTCGATCCTAGGCGGCCCCAATTTCGCGGCCTCGGACTGGAGCATTGCCATGGCAGCTTTTACTTTCGCAGCCGCGGCCTCCTGCGCATGTCCTGGACTTGCCATAAAACTCAGCGCCGCTATCAAGCATAGGGTTTTGAGAATCTTGAGACAGGCTTCACTCCTTGCCATGGTACCTCCTCGAACGCCGCAGATTGCAGGATGTTTCGATGATCTCATTTGTAGCGGGAATGCCGGGAAGAGCCCGAAAGGAGCGCTAACCCTGATTCATTGCCTTCAGCCGCTGATACGCCTCCATGCTACCAAGCAGTGACGCTTTCTCATACCAAAGGCGCGCCAAATGCGGATTGGCTTTGCTTCCGGCTAGGGAATTTCGTCGCCGCACGGTCCATAAAAGCCTGTTCGGTTACCTGGTTCAGACCCGCCAAGAGAGGTTTGGCCGCGGGCGCCGCGACGTCCGGTTCGCTTGCGGATGTGCCGTCCGAGCCGCGTATGATTCTCGGCGCGGCAGGGTCGCGGAACGGCTTCCAGCCGCCCGGCTGGGTCCTTGATTCATCCACGGATTCGGCCGCTGGCCGCCACTCGGCGACGTCCAAGCCGATCGAACCCGCGGCAATGCGAATATTCCGTGCATCGATCCCGGCTGCGGGCGCGCTTATAGTGCGAGCAATTCCTCCCCGGTGATTGAGAAACGCGTATGCTGTTGAGCCGATAACGGCCAAAGAAAAAAGGACGGCAACAATATTGCGCCAGGAATTCGCCCTCCTCAATCGAGGGACAGGCGTTTGCAGTGCTGGAGCTGCTTGCCCGATGAAATAAGCGATGCGCTGCCTATCCACACCGGCCGGGGCGCGCGGAGGTTTCTTGGACGGCCGGGAAGCGCGCCCAGCCACCTTTTCGAGCTCGCGTGCCAAGGCGTCGCGACTGCTCGCGGCTTCATCGGCTCGGAGAGCCCAGGGCGATCCATACGCTCCGCCAAGCGCGGCCTTCAGGTTCTGCGGCGGAGCTTTGCTTGGCTCGACGGAGAGATTGGCTGCGGCCTTCTCAAGAATATCGCTCCATGACACGGTCATGAGACTAAACCCGATGCGCCAAGAATTTCTGCAACTTCCTACAATATTATGGCAAAGCTGAGGTGAGGTCTGGCGGGTTACGCGTAATTGGCATAGCTTAATGCTCCAAGGTATGTACTAACTATTCTTGGGACATGCCTAACAGCGTACTATTATTATAAAAGTACGAACGAAAACTTCTGCAGCCAGGCGCCGGAACAGCATAATTAGACCGGTCGAATGGCGACGCGGAGCCTCTCCAGCCTATTGGCGCCGCCGCGTGTGTCATAAACGGCCGAGATGGCGATTTAATTCCGAGTGAGAATTTGGCACGTCGGCCACCCAGCAGGCGTTCTCTGCCGCTAGCGTTGAAGCGGCCGGCATTTTTCTCGCTGGGGCGCGTGCAAACCGGGGGCTGAAAGCGCAACTTGCGTTCTCGCGCTTATTCCCGTTCTTGTTTGCCGATCTCCAAAGAGCGCGAGAGATCATGCTGTGCCGGCCGCTCATAGCTTTTAGCTACATTCAGCATCGAGTTCTTTGTCCCAGGATCGCGCAGTTGGCGGAGGGACGGTCTCCTACCTATTAATAAAACGGAAAACGTCATTCCCTCTCACACGCTGAATTCCACCGGCGCGATCAAAAGAGCGGTCGCGGGCAACTGTAATCGAGGGGGCGCCAAGCCGGCTCCGTGCCTGCGGTAGCGTATCCATCAAGATCGTTAGAGCCAAAAGGCATGCGGGCGGCGCCATGCCGCCGTCGAACCAGTGAACTAAAGTCTGCTGTGGCGTATGGAGTAACTCGGCAAGGTCTTCCAAGCTGAGATTATGATCCTGCATGAAAGCGCGCAAACGTTCCGCCGAACTTTCCCTTTCTTGCGAGTTGGGAGCCGTGTTTTCGCGCGTAGAAAACATCGATTTTTCCTCCTTGGAATACCTTCTTGCTTTGGGTTGCGGCGCGTATTGCGTCGACGAGTTGAGGGAGGGCGGTCACGTCTATGCACAACGTTGATTTGGTTCAATTATTCCGTCCATCGTAAAATGAATGGCCGAGCGCTGGCCGCCTTGAGCGCGATGCGCAATTGTCCCGGCATTCCTGGAGGTCTCGGGAAAAACAGAAACGGCGCCCTGCGGCGCCGCTCCGGCGATCATAGGGGGCATGTTAATTCAGCGGTCCGAAGCTCTGGCCAGGCACGGCAAGCCGGAGATCGTCAATACCGATCAGGGCTCGCAGTTTACCTGCCCAGCCTTCACCGGCATTCTCACCGGCCACGGCATCGCCATCAGCATGGACGGCAAAGGGGCTTGGCGGGACAATGTGTTTGCGGAGCGCCTTTGGCGCAGCATCAAATATGAGGAGGTGTATCTGCGGGCCTATGAGAGCGTCGCTGAAGCGCGGGCATCCATCGGCCGGTACCTCGGCTTTTACAACAGCCGACGTCCGCATTCGAGCCTTGACGGCATGACGCCCGATTGCGCTTACTTCGGAACACTGCCGCTCCGCTCGGCAGCCTAAATCCGGCAGGAGTTCCACTTATCGAAGCGGAAAAGCTGTCCAGACAAACGGAGCCACCTCTCGCGACCTCTCATTGGTTTCATCATGAAAACGAAACTAAGCCGCGATCGGGTGAGTGGATAGAGCGCAACGAATGTGCCCGGAAATCCCGATGTTCTGCGGATTAAGATCGAGCGTGGCCTCACCTACGATTAGGTAGCCGTTTTCGATCCCGCAATTGCGCCCCTTGGAACTGATAACGAAGCCACGGGGACGCCCCCCGAGCGCCGCAACAGTCGCGCACGCTCTCCAAATCGAATCCTGCCCCGCCGCCAATGCCAGCTATTACAGGGAAAGCCCTGCCAGGCGCTTGGGGGTTTGTTTGCGTTTCCTATCAAGCTTGCGGTAAAAATACCGAACCCCTAGCAGCACCCGCAGCTGCTAGGGGCCTCAAAAAGCAAGAAGAGGTTTGCCCCCCGTCTTGCGGAAGGCAAACGCTCAAGCCGCAGCTTAGGTTCCCTAATCTTCGATGCGAGATATCCAGCCCTTGGGTCCGGGCTCTCTTGGACCCTTTTCAGAGAGGAATGGCGAGTTTATCTCACGCGAGCCGGAATTCTAACTGGATTGCCGGGTCCCAGCGAGAGGAGCGTTCGGGCATGAAAGGGGGACAAAGATGGCTCGCCGCGGTGGTGAGGATCCGTAACGCCACGGAAGCGGATATAAACGCGATCTCTTTCGGCTGCATGCCGCCTCAAAGAAGTCAGCGGGACAGAAGTCCGCACAGGACTTGCCAAACTGGGTTTATACAGTTCTATTACCTAGCTGAAGGAGTGAGAGTGAGGTTAAAGGTGGCGTCAAGTGGTGAGTAGGAACCAGTGGTGAAAATCATTTTCATCAATCGGTTTTTTTCCTGACCACTCAGCAACAAGTCAGATGCTTTCGGACCTTGCCTTCGAACTTGCCGCGCGCGGGAATCATTACGTCTTTTCTTTCCTATGACGGCTCGCAAAGTTTTAAGCGCCACGAGACGCCACATGGCGTCCCCATTTTCCGCCTGGTTCGCGGTGGTGGGTAGAACGGCTCCCAATTCCTCCCGAGTCACTTCCATGACCCGATCGGGCGGAAGGATAAAAGTCCGGCTTCGGCTGCTTTGATTGGTCTATTGCGCTTTATCGGCCAGGTCGAAAGTGGCGTCAGCATCCTCCGCTAGCCGGGCCGCATACTCTACCCAAAGCTGCTCCGCCTCGGCGCCGCGTTCTTCAATAAATGCCTGCCAATGGGCTGCAGCCCGAAGCTCAGCGCTACCGGCGGCAATGGCGGCGCTGCGCCGGTTAAGCTGCGTGCTGAGCTGCTCGAGAAATTCGAGCAGGCTGCCCTTCCCCCCACGGCGCTTACAGAGGCGAACATAGCCATTGACCAGATCGAGTATGCGCCAAGCTTTTTGGTGGGCCTTAACGAGCCTTTGGGCGATATTCTCGAATTCGGCCTGCATCACCGCCCCGGCCGCCTCGTGCACCGCCTGGGCTGCGGCCTTGGCTTCTTGTTCGGCCGCGGCAAGCTCGCGCTCGAGCGCGGCCATATAGCGTTTCGCTTCTTCGAGCGCTGCCGCGGTCGCAGCGTTGCTCTCACCTGCCGCGCCCGTCTCCAAAGCTGTGCCACCGCGCTCGCCTTTTCCGCGCCGGAAGGCCGAAATGTCTGCTTTCAGCCTTTCAAAGCCTGCTGCATTGGCTTCGGCCTGCAGCAGGTCCGAGATTAGCACCTGAACGCGCAGCAGGCTTTGCCGGGCGCTTTCAAGCTTCTCCTCAACTTCGCTGCGATGCAGAATGGTGCTCTTGAGCTTGCCGCGAAGTATGGCTTCCGCCTCTGCGAGCCTCATCTCGCAATTTCTCTACAGGTCCGAGCCCTATGCTAGCAATATCTGTGAATGTGAGCACCCTAAGGCAAGCAAAAGAGGTCTTTTGGGAAGCCGCTGGCAGGAGATGCGGTGAAATTTAGTTCGAGCACATCGCGATAGCGCGGATGCTGCCGCCGCTTCAGGCTTCAGCTCCATGTCATGGAATCGCCGAGCTTCGCAATTTCGAGCCGCGTATGTATAAGGGACTGTCGATCAACCTCTGAGCGGGGTGGCAGTCAAATCGCAAAACGCCGAGTTTTTAGCGGTCCGCTCCATAAAGTCCGATGTGAACACCTGAGCAGTTTCAAGCCTTGCAACCGCCAAATGGTCATTGCCGCCCTCCGCGAACGAACCTTTCTTATCGAAGCTTCGCCCGAACAACCTTTCATAGCTTCCACAAGCGAGCCAGTAATGTTAAATGTATTTACATTCGCATTGGTCACACGTCAGGAGAACACCCGAAAATCGCGCCCCTGCTAAAAAGAGAGGCGCGACTTTTGTAGGCTGAACCTAACGCATGGTGACCGAAAGGTTCGCAACACATATTAAACACAACCGCAAATAGATCAAGAGCTGAAAAGGCTAATATAAGCTTAGCTTTTGTCAATTCGGTGTGATATTCCAATGTAAATTGTGAAATTAGTTCAAATTATGGATCATTCTTCAAGTCATTCTAACAATATTTCGCCGTGTAACCTGGCGGAGCTGGGGGTCATTGTCCCGTTACACTGATAGCTATTTCGGGTTTTTTATAACGGCTTCCGTGCAAGATAAATGGTGGTGGCTGCCGGCCGGATCGATCCCTGAAGCCAAAGGGGTTGCTCGAAATCGCGCTTGCGCAGCGGATCGCGAGCCTGTTGTGGCCTTTGCGGCGGATCCGGCTTTTTCAAGCGGCGCCGCTGGGGCTGCTGGGGTCTGTTGGCGAAGAGCCTATCGCAGATCTTGGTGAACAGGCCAGAGAGCGTGGCTTTGCGTGATTCTCTTCCTGGCGAGGAGGCGCGTTCCGCGCTGGAAATATTCCCGGCGCCGGGAAATTAGGTTTCCTGCGTGAACTCTAGTCCGCGGATGTCGCACGGATCCGGATCATTTTTGGATCAATTGGCCGGCCCCGCGCAAGGATTTGTGGACCGATCTTCGAAGATCATCTGCCTTAATTTCCTGAACTGCTGCAATATAGCGTCTGTAGCTGTGGCAACATATGCAAGCTATACCTTGGAGTGACTCGTGATCTTGACGAAAAACACGGCAAAGCTTCTTGTCCATAGGAAAGTATAGTCATTTGTTTTACCTGGCGTTGCCGGCACTCTCTCATGCCAGTCTGGAAACTGGGGAAAGCCGTCCGCCATGTCAGGGTAGGTCCGCAGAGATGTTCAGGAGATCTAAAAATGACCCTCATGCCGCTCAAAAAAGAGATCGAGGCTGCAAAGACACTGCTGGTGCATCTGCGCGCGCTGCATTTGGCCGATGATGAGGAGGCCAGCCATGATGCGATCGAGGGCGAGACCAACCTGTTCGAGGCCCTTGGCGAGGCGGTGAAGCAGACCGGGGCGGACGAAGCCGCCATCAAGGCGCTCAAAGACTATCAGCAGACGCTCAGGGCGCGTTGCGAGCGGCTCAAAAGCCGCATCGAGGCCACACGGGCTGCGATTGCCGCGGCCATGGAGGTGGCAGGCCTGAAGAAGGAGGTCACCCCTTTCGGCACGGTGTCGCTCGCCCATGCCCGGCCCAAAGCCATCATCATCGAGGAAGTGGATATACCGGTGCGGTTTTGGGTGACCCCGCCCCCGGTGCAGCCGGAGCCTTACATCGACGAGAAGGCGCTGCTGGCTTGTGCGCCCGGCCAAAGCATCGCGGGCGCGCAGCTTGCCAATGGCGGCTTCGTGGTCACCATCCGGAGGCAATGATGACGAGTTCAGAACCTTCATGCATCTCTGCCGCAGGACCGGCCTCGATCCCTTACGCAGGCAATGCTACGCCTTTGTGTTCCACAAGGACAATAGAGAGCAAAGCTTTCGCAAGCTCACCCTGGTCACCGGCATCGAAGGCTTGCGCGCCATTGCGGCCCGCAGCGGCGGTTACCGGCCGGATGAGAACGAGCCCGCCTATCATTATCTAGCCTCTAAGCTTGAGCGCGATGAAGAGCTCGCCAAGGCGCGCAGCGTCGCCTCGCTCACCGAGCGCCAGAAGGCGCTGGCTGAGATCGAGGCGGCGCTGCCGCCCGATCCCTTAAACCCGCTTGGGCTCGAGCGCGCGGTCACCCATGTCTGGAAGCACGCCCATGGTACCTGGCACCGATGTGCCGGTGAGGCTTGGTGGAGCGAGTTCGTGCCAATCCGCGAAGAATGGGAGGAAGAGCACCCGGGCGGCAAATGGAAAAGGACCGGCAAGGTCAGCATCGATGCCAAAAAGGAGAGCTGGCTCAAAATGCCCAGGCTCATGCTCGCCAAATGCGCCGAAGCCCAGGCGCTGCGCAAGGGCTGGCCTGACGATCTAAGCGCGGTTTACGAGGATTCCGAAACCCATCGCGAGGAAACGCGGCTTGACGCCGTGGAAGCGGTCAAGCTCGCCCATGAACAGGCCCGGCTTGAGCGGCAAAAGCGCATTGGCGAAGAGATTATGTTCGATTTCGGACCCGGTACGCCGATCGAATATGTCGCGCTGGGTCAGCTTGCCGACCGCTGCCTGGCCTTCATCGAGGCCAATCGTGACAAGCCTGAAATGCTAAGCGCGTGGTATGGCCGCAATCGCACCGGCATTCGCGAATTCCACGCCAGGAAGAAGGCCGAAGCGATCGCCATCGCCAAGAAGCTGGATGAGGTCCTTCACGAAGCCAAGCTCAAACAGGAAGCCAGCCAGGCACAGACACCAAAGGCTGCAGAATGATCTGCGGGCAAGGGGTGATTACGGCCTCTGCAGAGCCGGGTAGGTCTCTTAGCGCGTGAGTGGCATGACGCATGTCCGCTTAAGCGAACGAAGGGTGCTCGAAGTCGTGATCCGGCAAGGCGGCGTCATCCCCTGCGGCATTTGTCACGAACCGCTTGGCATCGAAGACGCGATTGCTGCCATCCGCGATCACGCATGCTGCAAGCACGTCTTTCCGGACGATAAGCAAGGGGAATGGGGCAGGATTGAAAATCAGCGCTATGTGCATGGGCGCTGCAGCCGTCTGAAGACCTATGGCAAGCCGCACACCTCGCTTGGCAGCGACGCGCATATCAAAGCCAAGACGCGAAGGCTTCGGGGCGAAACCGGCAGGCGGCCAAAAAAGAAGATCCGGTCAGCCGGATTTCGCAAGGATCTGAAGCGGACGCTGGATGGCCGCGTCATCGATCGCAAGACTGGAAAGGAACTCTGGTGAGGGCGAAACGAATTTGGCAATGTCCGCAATGATTGCTGGAAGCCGCGCGCTGGCCGCGCCGCCTAGCTGCGCGCTCAGCGAGGTGGCCACCGCGCGGCCGCGGCGATCGAGCGCGCAGCCTGGAGCCTGCAGCCGGTGTTGATTTTCCCGGTGCCGGGAAAATTTGGTTTCCAGGCGGCCGAAGCCGCCATCAAAGCCGCGCAAAGACTATCAGCAGCCGCTCAAGTCACTGCTGCGGTCGGCTCAAAAGCCGCATCGAGCCACCCGGGCGGTGATCGCCGCCGAGCTCGGTGCCGCGGGTCTGAAAAAGGAGGTGACCCCTTTCGGCACGGTGTCGCTCGGCGCTGCCAAGCCCAAAGCAATCAACATCGAGGATGCCGATGTGCCGGCTAGGTTTTGGATCACCCCCGGTGCGCGGAGCCTTACATCGATGAAGGCGCTCCTCAACGCGCTACTCGCCCTATCGCTCCACGCGCACCGGCTGGTATCGTCCCGATGCCACCGGATGGTCATTGTCTGCCCTAGAAGCGCGAGCGCGACGAGAGCTAAGAAAGGCGTGCAGTCTCTGCTCGCTCAAGGATCGCCAGAAAGCGCTGGCCGAGATTAGCACGCGCATGGCCCTGGCAGCGGGGTGCCGGTGAGGCTTGGTGGAGCGAGTTCGTGCCGCTTCGCGAAGAGTGGGAGGAGGACCATCTGGCGGACCGAAAAAGAAAGCAGGCAAGGTCTGCCTCGATCCCAAGAAGGAGAGCTGCCTCAAGATGCAGCGGCTGGTGTCGCCAAATGGGCCTAAGCGCAGGCGCTGCGCAAGGGCTGCCGGAGGGATCTCAGCGCCGTCTATGAGGAGGGCGAGACCCATCGCGAGACCAGCCGCCATGATACGATTGAGGCGGTGCGGCTCGCCAATGAGCAAGCGCGCCTCGCCGCCAAAAGCGCAACGGCGAGGAAATTATTGTTCCGATTTCGCGATCAATCCAAAACTCCTGACAAGCTGTCGGCGCTTGGGTACGAACGGGTGAAGCGCGGGGGGCGGGTGCTTTTATACCGGAGTGGAGCTGGTAGCCGGGTGAATTAGAGCTGGCTCTAAATTATGCGCGACTCGCGCTAATTATGTGTATTTTTTCCAACAGGATCGTGCACATCATTCTGACTTGACGCCGCGTGACATTGAGGGTGGATTTCCGCCAAGGCCTTGGGCCGCAAGCGGCCATGGCATCTTCGCACTGTTGGTTCGCTCAAGCCCGGTTGCAGACATTTCCGGTCCAAAAGGCCTAGTCCGCAGCTGAGGTACGAGCGGAAATACACTTCGAGTCAGAGGCTTAGTCAGCACCGGGCCGATTTTGTTGTAAAAGTCCCGTTGATCGCCGCGCCGAACAGTGATTCCGTCAGTTGACGCAAACTGCCGGAGGTGTCGGGCGATGATGGGGCGGCTCAAGCAGGATCAGGTTCAGCTGTTCTATTCGTTCAATCTGGATGAGGCGGTGCCGGAGGATCATTTGGTTCGAAAGATCGCCGCGGTCCTCGATCTCTCATGGGTCCACAGCGAGTTAGCAGGGTTTTATTCGCCGATGGGCCGGCCTTCCATCGATCCAGTGCTCATGATCCGGATGCTGATCGTTGGCTATGTGTTTGCAATTCGATCTGAACGGGCTCTCTGCCGCGAGGTGCAGGTCAATCTGGCCTATCGTTGGTTTTGCGGTCTCAGTATCGAGGACAAGCTGCCCGATCACTCCGCTTTCTCGCGGGCGCGCAATGAACGCTTCCGGAACAGCAATGTTTTCCGGCTCGTGTTCGAACGCATTGTTGGGGCGTGCATCGCGGCCGGGCTTGTGGGTGGCGACGGGTTTGCAGTGGATGCTAGCCTTATCGAGGCGGACGCCAATAAAAGCCGATCGATCCCGGGCGAAGAATGGGACAAGGACATCGATCCGGCAACGGCCGAGCGTGCGGTGAAAGACTACCTCGCGACGCTCGACGATCCAGCTTACGGCGCGGCCAGCGAAGTCACGCCGAAATTTATCTCGTCCTCAGACCCAGCTTCGCAATGGACCAGCGCAATGAAAAGCGCTGCGTTCTTCGCCTATGCCGACAATTACCTCATCGACGTGAAGTTCGGGATCATCATGGATGTCGAAGCCTCGCGCGCCATCCGGCAGGCGGAGGTGGGCGCGTCGCAAACCATGATCGAACGCACCGAGGAGCGCTTTGGCGTCAAACCGTCCTGGATCGTCGCCGATACGGCCTACGGCTCCGGCCGCAATCTCGACTGGCTTGTGAGCGAGAAGAAGATCGCGCCGCACGTCCCCGTGATCGACAAGTCGAACCGGCAGGACGGAACCTTTTCGCGCAAAGACTTCCGCTACGATGCCGGGCGCGATTGCTACGTCTGTCCCGCCGGCTGCAATCTGACAACAACGGGCCGCCTCTACAACGACGATCAGTTGGCCTATCGCGCCAGCGTCTACGATTGCCGCAGCTGTCCCTTGAAGCCAAAGTGTTGCCCGAAGGCGTCGCACCGGAAAGTTCTGCGCAGCCTCTATGAAGAAGCCCGCGATGCCGCCCGCGCCATCACTGCGAGCGAGGCTTATGCGCAAACAAGGCGAGACCGCAAAAAGGTTGAGATGCTGTTCGCGCACCTCAAGCGCATCTTGCGCCTTGGCCGGCTTCGCTTGCGCGGGCCAAGCGGAGCCCAGTTCGAGTTCACCCTTGCGGCCATCGCTCAGAATTTGCGGCGCCTGGCAAAGCTGGCCGTGCATCCACCGCCGAAGGCGGCGGCAATGTGTACTGCGTAAGCGTCAAGTGGCGTTGGAGTTGCGTCAGGCGTCTCAGTTCACCGGGTCTAATGCCGCGCTCTCCGCCGAGCAAGCGGCCAGGATCGGCTGTCAGAAGCGCCGCGCGCCGGCCATGCCAGGATGAAAGCAGACTTTTACAACGAAATCGGCCATAAGCGGTCACCGCTATTTTTTGCTCAGGACCTATACCGGACGAATACGGAGGCGGATGCCACGCACGACGTCGCCTTGGACTGTTGGCGCGCGCCCTTTTTCTCGAACGTGCGCGCGTTTAACCTACTAAGTAGGCCAAATATGCCCTCTGGCCGGGCAGGCCAAGGCTGAAGCGTTACCCGACACGAGCCCTCTCAACCACGGCATATGAAGCTCATGGTCGATAATCACCTCGCCCTCTTTGGTAAGCCTTCCGACTACATTGCGGTCATCGTCAAAAGCGACCGTGCATTTGGATACAGCCCCGTCCGCCCGGATGACGAAGGCGTTCGCCCGGGCTGCATAACAGACGAAGTGACCCGATTCCCCGGTTTCAGGCCCCTGCCTTAACTGGGGAACCTGCTTTGGACCAAGCCCCGCATTTTCAACGCGAGCCAATATATCCCCGAGCGCCGCATTCGATTCCTGGCCGCGGGCAAAGTATTTGATCCCTTCCGCACGAACAGCTCCCCAGTCGCCTATGGCGTGGAAGTGAAGCTTAAATCGCGGCTCATGCCGGACGAAACTATCGATAACCGTGTCGAGAAACCCTGGCTCCTCGACAAGTAGCGGCCAGGAGGCTGCATCGAAATGGATCCTGATCGTAACTTCCAAGCCGGTCAAATCCGATGCGCGCATCATGGCAAGCCGCTGCCAGATCACATCGAACGAGCCCGTCTTTTGCGGCGATATCCGGCGCGAGTCGTGTATCTCGCGCGGTCCATCCAATGTGATTTGAAACGCAGTAATCCCATGCTGTACCAGCCACTCGAGACGCTCAAAGTTCAGCAGCACGGCGTTTGTGGTCATTCCCCCGATAAGTTTTACCCTATGCTGCCGGCAGAGTTCGTAGACTTTCGCGGTGACGTACTGGACCGTTTTCCATGCCCCCAAAGGTTCGCCGCCAAAAAATTCAAGTTCCAGCCAGTCAAGCCCGTCTGCGACCCTTTTTTCAACAAGCCGGACAATTCCATTTGCCACATCCAGCTTCATGTGCCCGAGAGCAAATGTCTCGTAGCAATAGACGCAGCGCAAGTTGCATTGCTCAGACGAGTTTACGATCAGCTTAAGGCCGCGATTTGTAACAGCCGCCGCAATGTTTGAAGGCAGCTTTAGAGACATAATCCGTACCCGGAACTATGCTGCTAACAGGTGCTATTTGCAGAGCCGCCGCAGCCTGTGTTGGCAGGGGCACAACCCGTATCGCCAGCCACCCGTACTGGCGCCTCTGTGGACCCAATCCGGAACGCCACTTTCCCTGCCGGCCCTACGCGCAGGTCCTCAAACGAAAGCCCAGTTTCTCCGCTTATCTGAGGAACTCTTGCCGCATCTTCTGTTGTCCGATCCGGAGCGGCTGCGGCGCCTGATATTCCTGCCGCCGCTAAAGCTAAAGCTGCTTTTTTAGCTATGGCCTTCATACAAGCTCCATTATGACATCGCGTAATAAGCAACGAACAGATTGCGGCAAACTCTAATAATATAGGGGCAAAGCGGGTATTTCTGTCAAGCTTGCGTCTGCGGTGTGTCACTGGCGTTTTGAACATCCGTGCGTTATCACTGCGTGCAAAGCCGGGCTGATAGTTGAGGAATTGAGGGAGGCGGCCATGCGCTATGCTGTGATTTTGCTTTCTGTCGCCATCTGGAGCGCGGCGTGCGCCGATGACCGTCCAATCCCGCAGCTCGACACCGGCGGCCATATGGCAACAATCCGAGGCGTCGCGTTCACGCCGGACGGCAAACAGCTCGTCTCGGCCGGCGAAGACAAGGTGATCCGGGTTTGGGACATTGCTAAGGGGAACACGGTCCGCACCATACGGGGTGAAAGCGACCTGGGCGGTCTGGGCAAGATTTTCGCGATGGCTCTGTCGCCGGACGGCAAGTGGCTAGCGGTTGGGGGGGATTTTGCGGCCTCCACCAGCACAAAATCAGGGGAAGACGAAAAGGGTCAAAGAATCCGGTTCTACGATTTTAAGAGCGGCAAACTCGTTGCGCTGCTAAGGGGGCATACGGACGTCGTGCGTTCTCTCGCCTTTTCGCCGGACGGAAGCAAGCTGATTTCGGGGAGCAGCGACAACACTGCGATCATCTGGGACGCCGGAGCACATTCTGGTGTCCAGGTGGCAGAGCCCAAACTGCTCCACAAGCTTGAAGGACATAAGGCTGACATCTTCACCGTCGCCTTCAGCCCGGATGGAAGCCGGGCAGTGACTGGTTCCTACGACAAAGAGTTGAGGCTTTGGAACGTGGGGGATGGGTCACAAATTGCGCTGATGACTGGCCACACCGATAAAGTATACAGGCTTGCCGTTGCCCGTGATGGGACAATCGCCAGCGGCGATATATCCGGCGCTATTCTACTGTGGGATGGGCGCGATGGCCGTTTCCTGCGCAAATTGGCGCAAAATAAAACCGGGGTAGGGGCGTTGACTTTCAGCCTCGACGGCAAACTCCTCCTGTCAACTTGCGGATTTCGCGGCTGTTCTGGGGCGCCGGAATACGTTTACGACGTCGCGAGCGGTCATGTGGCTGTCACCTATTCTTGGCATGACAATGCTGTCATCGCTAGCGCTTTAGGCCCGGACGGGCGCTGGCTGGCAACCGGCGGGGGCGCTAATAACGAAATCCACCTCTGGGACCCGTACACAGGAGAGCGCCGCCTTGGCTTAGACGGTCAGCCGCTGCGGCTCGGCGGACAAGGGCAGGCAGTTTGGTCGGCTGGTTTTTCCGCGGATGGACGTCGGATCGGGTGGGGCAATCAAGACGCGTGTCCGGAGAAGCCTCAATGCCCAAATGGGCAAATTATTTTGCAATGGGCTTTAACCCTACCTCTGGAGGACGCTACACTCGGCGCGCCCGAAGCTCTGACGGGGCGCGATGCAAATACCTTTCGCCACGGGTCTCCTAGCTTCGGCGGCTGGTCCCTTTCGCATCGCGCAGGCGGAAGCCATGGCTCCGACGATGCAATACTTGACATATCGAAGGCTGGCCACGTTGTTGCTTCCGTCACGCGCGAGGTGATCGACGGTTTTGGCCACCACACCTATAGCTTCTCGCCTAGCGGCGAAACTATCATCTCCGGCGGCGCTTACGGCGTGCTCACCGCTTATGACCGTGAGGGCAGGCCGCTCGGTGCATTCGCCGGGCATGAGGGTAATGTCTTTGCAGCCGTGCCTTCTCCCGACGGGCGCTATCTGATCTCAGCCTCGGCCGATGAGACCGTACGCTTATGGAATCTGAAAACTCGCGAGTTACTCGTCAGTCTTTTCCAGGGCAAGGATGGCGAATGGGTGATGTGGACGCCCCAAGGCTATTTCGCCGCATCTCCAGCCGGCGCGAAGCTGATTGGCTGGCAGATCAATCACGGGCCCGAGCACGAGGCCGGGTACGTCACCGCCGCTCAGCTCCGCAAATCGCTCAACCGCCCTGACATCGTTGTTAAGGCAATTCAGCTCGCCAGCGCAGAAGAGGCGGTGAAGCAATCGCACGGAACAAACTTCAAGCTCGCCGATCTGCTGAAGAAGCCCGTGCCGCGTTTCCGCATCGTCTCACCCTCCGCCAACGTAATGCTCACCGGCGAGACGGCGCAGATCGAGCTCGCGCTTGAGGAGACGCCCGGCCCGGTAAACCTAATCCGCCTTTATGTTAACGGGGCGCAGGTGGATGCGCGCCAGCCGGAGGACGGCCCCGGCTTCAAGCCCGGACCACTGACCTTCACCCTGCCCCTCGGCAAGGGCCGCAACCTGATTCGCGCTGTTGCTGTCAATGAAACCGGTGAGACCTCCGCCGAAGTCGCCGTGGACAACCAAAGCCAAGGTGCGCTCGACAAGCGCGGCACGCTCCATATCCTGGCCATCGGTGTGGATAAATATCCCGGGCTCGGCATGGCCTGCCGTGAGCTGGACGGAGTGACACCGAGAAGCTGCGACCTCTCTGCCGCAGTTTCCGACGCCACCGCTTTCGCGAACGCGATGGCCTCCCGGCTCGGACCGCTGCATCAGCAAACGGTCAGCACTGTGCTGGTCAATGGCGGCAAAAGCGGTGAGCCGGCGGCGGGCAAGATTGTGGATGCGCTTGACGATTTGCGTGGCGCTGAGCCCAACGACACCATCATGCTTTTTGTGTCCGGCCACGGCTTCCATGAGGACCAGGATTACTATTTCGTGCCCACAGATGCGGAATTCGCGCATGGGCGCTTACGCAAATCCACGGCTGTGCCCTGGGACCGATTCCAGAGCGTGCTCGAAGGTACGAAGGGCCGCCGCTTTCTGTTCCTTGATACCTGCCGCTCGGGCAACCGCTACAGCCAGCGCCTCACCAACGACGCCTACGAGGAGAACATCGTCATTTATGCCGCAGCGCGCTGGGACCAAGACGCGCTGGAGCGAAGCGACATCGGGGGCGGTCTGTTCACTTATGCGCTGGTCGAAGGGGTAAAGGGTGCGGCAAAAAACAAGACAGGCGAGATCCGTGCGGAAGGGTTGCGCGATTACGTGCTGGCACGCGTGCGTGAGCTAGCCAAGCCCCTCGGCTTCGAGCAGGATCCGCAGTTCGTTGAAGGACGCGATGCGCAAAATTATGTACTTGCGCGGGTGAACCGGTAGCCGGGGTGCGACGGTACGCTCGCAGGCGGAAGCCAAATCATGCGTCCTAGCCGGGGATTTCGATTAAAGGTGATGGCTTTGCCTTTCACGGCGGGCTGCCACTATTGGCAGAGTGAACTGTTCCGTTTCAGCGCCGAATTTAAACAAATGTCTCAACTTTAAGCGCGATCTTTGCTAATTTTGCTGTCAATTTTTGGGGGGTTCTTTATGCGTATTTTTGTAAGCTATCAGACCCTTGACGGGTCAGTTGCCGAGGCCGTCGCGGCCGGGATCAAAGCCCGCCGCCCCAACGTAGATTTGTTCTTCGCCCCGGAAGCGTTGTCCGCCGGTGCCTATTGGCTGCCGCGGCTTGCGAAAGAAATCGAGGCCAGCCATGCGGTCCTCTTCATGATCGGCAAGCGGATCGGCAAATGGCAGGAAATGGAATATCTGGAAGCGGTTCGCTTAGCGCGTGGGACCGGAAGGCCTCTTATCGTTCCAGTGGTGATGGTCGATTATGCGCCCGGCCTTCCCTTCTTCAACCAGTACCACCGGCTGTTCCTTCCCGAGCCTTCAAGCAAAGAGGCGTTGGATGCGATTGTCAAAGCGCTCGACGGAGCACGTAGTGAGGACGCGCTGCCGCTTTGGAAACAGTTCAACCCCTATCGCGGACTGGCCGCTTTCAGCAGTACCGACTCGGCCTTCTTTTTTGGACGGGAAGAGCTGACAGCCGAAATCCTCACTGTCATGCAGAACGAGCCGGGCCAAGCGCTGGCACTCGTCGGCAATTCGGGCGTGGGTAAAAGCTCCCTCGCTCAAGCCGGCATTATCGCAGCGCTTAGGGGTCAGGAATGGCCTGATAGGGGCGCCTGGCCGGCCGCGCTCGCTGACAGCCGCGCCTGGTTGCCCCTCACAATCCGGCCTGAGGACAGACCGCTAAAGTCGCTCACGCTCACCTTCATCCGGCTTCTTTTCGACGAGCTGTATCGCCAGGACGCGGAAGCAGAAGGCTGGGTCCAGCGCTTTCGTGACGGTGCAAGCTTCGCTGATTTCATGCGGGCGATCAAAGACGGTCTTGCCCAAAAACTCGCGGGCGACGAGCCGCGGACTTTTCTTATCTATATCGACCAGGGCGAGGAACTCTATGCTAGCACCGAGCGCGAGGGCAAGCCGGATGCCGCCGCCAAGCGCGATGCGGAAGCCTTTTCGCGTGCGATCGCTGAAGCCGCCGGCCGCCCGGATTGCCGGGTTCTGTTCAGCCTGCGCTCGGACTACTATGGAAGCCTGCAAGAGGACGAAGCGCTTTTCGCCGTCACGCGCCCCATCGATGTGCCACCCATGGGAGTGAGCGCGTTGCGCCAGGCTATCGAGCGTCCGGCCGCAGCGCTTGGCGTGCGCTTCCAGCCTCCCGAGATGCCGGGCTATCTCGCCGGAGCCACCGCGCGCGAGGCCGGTGCTCTGCCCTTGCTCGCCTATCTTCTCTCGGACATGTGGCGGGACATGCAAGCGCGCAGCGACGGCGAATTGCGCTTTGGCGAACGGCCGGAAGTCTTCGATGTCAGTGCGGCACTGCGCGAGCGAGCGGAGCGCTACCGGGCGCAAAACAAGCCACGGGAAGACAATTTGCGCCGGCTCTTCACGCTGCGCCTGGCTCAAGTGCCGCGCCTGGGCGATGTCATCAAGCGCCGCGCGCGCCGGGCCGAATGCAGCTCAGGCGAATGGGACGTTGCCGAAGAGCTTGCAGGCGAGGAGTGGCGGCTCGTCACCGTGGAGGGCGCCAGCGGCGATGTCACGGCTGAGGTGGCGCATGAGCAGATCTTGCGTAAATGGCCGGCGCTGGAAGGCTGGCTTGGCGAGCGACGCGATTTCCTGACCTGGAAGGCCGAATTGGAGGCAGCCCGCGCCGCGTACGACGATACGCCCGCGGCGGATAAGGCGGGCGCGCTTCTCACCGGGCGGCGGCTGCTGATTGCTCGCAATTGGTTCACTAGCCATGGCAGCGATTTGGCGCCCGAAGACAAGGACTTCATCGAGGAAAGCATTAGGGCGGACGATGAGTTGCGCGAGCGCGCCCGCCGGCAGGAACGGACGATCCTTGTGCGCACGCGGGTCTTTGCTGCGGCCGGGTTCTTGCTCGCGTTTGCCGCCGGCGGAGCGGGAATTTATGCTTATTGGCAGAAGCAAAGCGCGGTAAAGGCCCAGCATGAGGCGCTAACCACGCGAAACGCAGCACTACTGAATCAGTCGCAGTTTGTGGCCAGTTTGTCAGAGCAACAACGGGCAGCAAAAGATTATGGCACGGCTGCGCTATTGGCCTTGGAAGTGCTTCCAGACATATCAAGCGATAATGAGAGCATCAGGTCGCGTCAACTTTGGCTGCCAACTGAAAGTCAGCTTAACCGCGCTCTCGAATCGCTTCGCGAGCAAATCATTTTTAAAGGCCACAGTGGCACGGTTCATAGTGTCGCCTTCAACCCCGACGGGACACGCATTGTAACCGGTTCATGGGATAAGACCGCTCGGCTCTGGGACACTACTACAGGGGAGGAGCTTCGCCGTTTTATCGGCCATGACGAAGCGGTCCTGAGCGTGGCCTTCAGCTCTGATGGCGCGCGCGTGCTTACAGGTTCGGAGGACAGGACCGCTCGCCTTTGGGACACCAAAACGGGAAAGGAAATCTCGCGGCTCCGCGGTCATGCTGGCTTTGTTAGAAGCGCCGGGTTCAGCCCCGATGGTGCCTTCATCGTCACCGGCTCATCGGATAAGACGGCGCGTGTTTGGGACACCAAGACGGGGAAGGAACTCACGCAGCTCAGCGGCCACGACGAGGAGATCACGAGTGCTTGCTTCAGTTCCGACGGCGCTCATATCGCAACCGCTTCCTATGATCATACTGCGCGGGTCTGGGACGCCAGGACAGGCGCAGAACTGCTTCAGCTAAGAGGTCATAGTGGCCCTGTTTTGAGCATAGCCTATAGCCCAGACGGCGCGCTAATTGTTACAGGGTCGTCAGATAAAACCATTCGAATCTGGTATTCTAATAATGGGGATCCCCATGGTCTGATAACGGGCCCCGACGGCATTAGAAGCGTTGCCTTCAGCCCAGACGGTACGCGCATCCTCAGCGGGTCATATGATGAGACGGCACGTGTTTGGGATGCCAAGACCGGAAAGGAACTCATGCAGCTCGAGGGACACAATGACGAGATCACGAGTGCTTCCTTCAGCCCCGATGGCACTCATATCGCCACTGCCTCCTACGACCACACTGCGCGGCTTTGGGACGCCGGGAAGGGAACGGGATTACGTGAGCTCGAAGGCCATGGAGGCAACGTCAACAGCGTTGCCTTTAGCCCCAACATCTTACGCATTGTCAGCGGTTCATCCGACAAGACAGCGCGCCAGTGGGATACCAGGACTGGAGCCAAAATCAGTGAGTTAAGGGGCCATGGGGGACCTATTTACAGTGCTGCGTTTAGCCCTGATGGCAAATATATCATTACGGCCTCCTCGGATGAGACGATGCGTCTTTGGGACGCCGAGGCCGCGACAGAAGTGAAAGAGTTCACGGGCCATCAGGGTTTTGTTTGGAGCGTAGCCTTCAGTCCGGACGGTACCCGCATCCTTAGCGGCTCATTGGACAACACCGCGAGGGTTTGGGACGTTAAGACAGCGACGGAACTGATGGTCCTCAAGGGTCATGCTGGCTACATCTCTGGCGTAGCCTTCAGCCCAGACGGCGAGCGTGCCGTCACTAGCTCCTATGATCGCACTGCTCGGGTTTGGGACCTAAAAAAGAGCGCTGAAGTCATCAAGCTCAGTGGTCACGACCGAGAACTATCGAGCGTTACCTTCAGCCCTGATGGCACGCAAATCCTGACCGGTTCACTAGACAAGACTGCCAGGATCTGGGACGCCCACACAGGGCAAGAACTTAGGATCCTTGAGGGGCATGAGGGAGAGGTCACAAGTGTAACCTTCAGCCCCGATGGGGCACGGATCCTGACTGGATCGCGGGATTATACTGCGCGATTGTGGGACGCCAAAACAGGAGCACAACTCGGAATACTCGAAGGTCATGACGGGCCAGTTTTAGCCGTTGCCTTCAGCAAAGATGGCAACCGCATCGCCACTGGGTCCACTGACAAGAGGGTGCGTCTTTGGGATGCAAAAACTGGGCAAGAGCTAGTAGATCACGCAAAAGCATTGCTTTCGCGCTGCCTCACACCAACCCAGCGCAAACGGTTTTATTTGCCACCCGGTCCCCCGTCCTGGTGTATCAAAAAGGAGAAATGGCCGTTCGAAACCCAAGCCTGGAGAGACTGGTTTGCCGCAAAGCGTGCTGGTGCGAGTTCTCCACTGCCCGAGGGGTGATGCCTATACTTAATACCGATCGCTGTGGCCGTCCTCGCGTTGCTGAAATAGACAGTGGCAAGGCTGGAATAGTCGCCGCACGCCGGCCCGGCTATTCGCCTACTGGCACTCAGGATGGCCGCAGACAAGATTATTGAGATCGACGTGATCGCCCGATCCCAAGCAGCTTCGTCAGCTTGATCTCATTGTCCTTAACGGTTGGCCAATCCATTGCAGCAAAGGACATCCCTCAAGTCCCCTTTGGGTCAATGGCTGGCGTCTGGCAGCTTATCCAATTGTTTCTGCTGGTGGATCCGGAAGCGGTCAAACGGCTTCGGATCGGTAAACGGCAGGCCGAGGCCATCGCACTAAATCGCTGGCGCGATAGCTGCTGCCCGCACGGAGCGAGAGGCCAAGGTAACCATCTGAGAACATAACGATAACCTGCTCAACGCGCCTGTCCTTTGGATCGGGGTCTCAACAACCTCATCCTAGACAGGAGCCAAGTATGAGTACCCAGGCCGTCAGTGAACTGCGTCTGCGCATGATCGAGGACATGAAGGCACGCCAGCTCGGTTTGCACACCCAGCGCAGCCATGTTTACAGCTGCAAGCGTTTTGCCGCCTATTTGAAGCGCTCGCCTGAGACGGCGACGGCGGACGAGGTCCGCGCCTTCCAGTTTTATTTGATGGAAAGCGGCCCCAGCATTTGCAATCGCAACCGCATTATGACCGGCGTGAAGTTTTTGTTCCGGGTCACGCTGCGCAGGCACGATTTAGCGTCCGAGATCTATTATGTCAGAGAGCCACAGAAGCTGCCGCTGGTTATGAGCCCGGCCGAGGCCAAGCGCCTGCTGGCCGTGGCGGGCAACCTGAAGATCAAGGTGATGCTCGCGCTGTGCTATGGCTGCGGATTACGCGCTGGCGAAGCGTGCCGCCTCAAGGTGGGTGACATTGACAGCGAGCTCAACATCATCCGCGTCGTGCAAGCCAAGGGGCGCAAAGACCGTCATGTGATGCTTCCCCCCGAAGTTCTGGATCTGCTTCGGCAATGGTGGAAGGTGCGGCCCATACGCTACGATGACGGCGTGCCTTTAAAGGAGCGCTGGCTGTTTCCCGGCCGGCGGCGCGCCCAGCCGCTCACTACGCGCCAGCTCTCGCGTCTGTTCCACGAGGCAGCTGAAGCCGCCGGCATCAAGAAGCCAGTGACGCTGCATTCGCTCAGGCACTCTTTTGCCACCCATCTTTTCGAGCAAGGCTTGGATATCCGTCTGATTCAAGCGGTGCTTGGCCATCACAAGCTCGATACGACGGCCCGTTATACCCGCGTGGCTACGGGACGGATCGCCGCCATCGAAAGCCCGATCGGCAAGATCGCGGTGCCGCTTTTGAAGAAGGTCCGCCAGAAGCGTTAAGCCGCGCCCATGGCACGGCCAGCGTTGGAGGTCGCGGACATCTTCCGCGGCCACGGCCCCTCTTGGCGTGCTGCCAACAGGAGGCACATCAGTCTTGACCAGCTCAAAGTTATGAGCGCCATCGAGCGCTGCCGGACCGCGGCGCTCGGCGGCTACGTTGCGCGTTGCGAAGACTGTTCACACACAGCCATCGCCTACAACTCCTGCCGCAACCGCCATTGCCCCAAGTGCCAAGGGACGGCAGCGCGGGAATGGCTGGCGGAGCGCAAAGCCGAGCTGTTGCCGGTACCCTATTTCCATCTCGTCTATACTATGCCGGGAGCCATCGCCGGCCTCGCCTATCACAACAAGGCGGTCATCTACGATATCCTGTTCAAGGCCTCGGCCAAGGCGACCCTCACCATTGCGGCCGATCCCAAGCGCCTCGGCGCCAAGCTCGGCATAATCTCCGTCTTGCACAGTTGGGGGTCGGCCATGACCCGCATGTGCATATGATCGTGCCTGGGGGCGGATTCTCGCCGGATGGCGAAAGCTGGATCGCCTGCCAGCGCAAATTCTTTTTGCCTGTCCGCCTGTTGTCCCGGCTGTTTCGCCGCGTGTTTATCGAGGCATTGTTTGCCGCTCATGCTGAAGGACGGCTTATGCTCTTGGGTGAGCACGCGGGGCTTGCCGATGCCCGTGCTTACAAGGCCTTCCTCAAGCCTTTCCGGCGCTACGAATGGGTAGTTTATGCCAAGAGGCCCTTTGGCGGCCCGGAAGCGGTGCTCGCCTATCTTGCCCGCTATACCCATCGCGTCGCCATTTCCAATAAGCGCCTGATCGCCGCCGATGCCAAGAGCGTCACCTTTACCTTCAAGGATTACCGCATCGAAGGCCCTGGCCGCTATAAAACGATGACGCTCGCCACGCCGGAGTTTATTCGCCGTTTTCTCATGCATGTGCTGCCAAAAGGCTTTCACCGCATCCGCCACGCCGGATTTCTGGCAAACGGCAACCGGGCAGAGGCGATTGCCAAGGCGCGAGAACTGCTCAAGGTGCCAGCAGCCGCTCCGGCCACACAAGACACACAGCCCGCCGATGCCACAGAGCCGTTCAAACTCGAACGGCCATGTCCATGCTGTGGCCGGCGCATGAGGGTTGTTGAGATCTTTGCACGCGGCAGCGGCCCAAGCCCCAGATACCGTGCCGCCCCGGCGGCTTTGATTATCAGGCTCGATACCTCATGATTAGGCTGGCTCCAGAACTCAGCGGCAGTGCTGATTTTCCTTGCGGCTTTTGCCGCCACCTTTGCGCTCGCCGCAATGCCAGAAAATATTGCCGGCTTGCGGTGTTTCTACGTTTACTGACGCGGCTTTTTAAGCAGACGCCCGCTAAGGTCCCTCGTAAAAACCGAAGGCTATTCGGCTTGCTGCAAAATTACGGCCTATTCCAACCGCCACGCTGCGGCTAAATCCCCATAGGCCTCGCTGAGCCACAGTGCCCCATACTCCGCGATTTCGTGCCTTGGCGCTTCTCCGACGCCTCCGGTAGCGCTCGCGGATGGTCCGGTCATGCAGGCGTCCGAGAAACCTGCACAAACCCAGAATTAAACGGCCGCTTTATTCTGGCGCTTCGGAATCATCTGCAAAATCGTACCAGAGCATGGTCATCTCCTCGCCAACGCCCCAGCCGATTTTCTCAGCGGCGGCACGAACGCGGCCGAGACGCTTTAGAAAAGGCGCGCGCTCGCTCTCCGGGAGAGACAGCGTTCGCTGCAGCGCCTGCCCGTACATGCGCACGAGGGCTGAGTAATAGCCCTCATCGTCGATGCTGCAGTCGCGCAGGAAAGAAATTGCCTCTTCGCAATAGAACACCGACAGCTCCGCCATGCCTTCTGGATAGCCGATGGCCTTTTTGTAGTCTGCAGTCGCCTTTTTCGCCTTCGCCACAGACCAGGGCTCGTTCTTGAAAATATCCGGGCAGATCCAGCGCGATATTACGGCCTTATAGGGCTGGAGTGGATCGCCGCCCAGATTGAGCCTGGCATGGAGAAAGGCCTGATTGTCCTTGCTAGCCGAGTAGAGGTCTTGAACGAGGCCAAGGAGCCCTGTCCGGTCGAAGCCGCTAAGTCCGGCTTTGACGCTGTTCCAGCTAACGCCTGCTTTACTCTTTGTGGTCATTCCGCGGGCCCGCATGCTCTGGCAGCGATCGTTTCGATCATCCTGGACTCCCCACAAAAGTAAATTGAGAGACACCGTGGATACCGTGCAAAACATCGATGCTGTGCCCGCCACCCGCAGACCTTGGAATAAGGACAAGCTTGTGGGCCCCAAACCGCCTTTGCAGCCCAAACACGTCTGGGCGATCCGCACCAGGCTGCAAATGCAACAAAAAGTGCGCGATCTCGTGCTGTTCAATCTCGCCATCGACAGCAAGCTTCGCGGCTGTGATGTGGTGATCCTGAAAGTCGAGGACATCGCACCCCATGGCTACGCAATGGAGCGTGCCACGGTGCGCCAGAAGAAAACCGGGCGTCCTGTCCGCTTTGAGATCACCGAACAATGCCGCCAATCTATCGGCGCCTATCTCAGCTTGACCAAAGGCAGCCTGGGAACTTTCTCTTCGGCGGCCGCCGGGGCAAGGACAAAAGCCTCACCACACGGCAGTATGCGCGGCTCGTCTCCGCTTGGACGGCCATAATCGGCTTGGACCCGAGCCTTTATGGCACGCATTCCCTGCGCCGCACCAAGGCGACGCTGATCTACCGCAAGACGGGAAATTTAAGGGCGGTCCAGCTTTTGCTTGGCCATTGAAAGTGGAAAGCACGGTGCGTTACCTCGGTATCGAGGTCGACGATGCACTTTTGATCGCCGATCAGGTGGACATCTGAAGATTAGGATGGAGCGGCACCCGCTCCATCCCGCTGTACCGGTTAGGCCGTTTGCAGACTTCGTAGTACTGAAAATTTGTTAGATCGATGCGCCCGCTTTCTGATCGCTTTGCGGACTACCATGGATTGAGCCCCTCAGACGGCGGAGGTGGGCCAAAGCCGACACTTTGCCGCAGCGCGTCATGCCATTCTCTTCCGATCATCTGCGGTCTGGCGCGGCCGGGTCAGCGGAGCGATGAGCCAATCAGAGAACCCTTCGCCTCTTACGTTTCCCTGCGGTTGCGCGCTACCATAGTTCACCTTGGGTGTGGGAGAGTACTTGTCAGAAAACGGGATCGAGCTGATTGATCGGGTGCGCCCGCGGCGATCCTCGACGAGCCGTCCTTCCGCGGAGGGACCCCTACTCGGACGGGGTTTCTCTTAAGGTTTTCGCCAAGTCACCCACCACGGACGCATTTCTCGTTGGTCTATAATGCCAAGCAAAAGCCCGGGATGCTGCTCAAATACGAAATTTGCACATTCTAGAATGACAGGATTCTCCCAAAGCAATGACCCAAACTCGAGTGGAACTGTTTGAACTGTTCTTTCGTTAAACCCGCGAGCGACGCAATAGCTAATAAAAACAGCACCGAGCATGAGCCGTTGTTTTTGCGGAGTGCCAGCCGGTGCTTCCGACACAGACAAAGAGCCCAGTCGATCCTTTAATGAATGAGCCACCATGTCCATCGCTAAGCGGGCGCTCTTAGGGTCGACCCCGCACATAGTCATCGCGGCCTTCAAATCGACTTCAAACTTTTCGCTTGGCAGATCTCGCCATGCGGTCGAAAGAAACTGTTTCAACCAAGCCTGAGCGTTTTGAAAGTCGTCCTCATCAAAGGTAACGTCCCCAACCTTTTCCAGGTATTCTGTGGCGTTTAGTTCCCTGGCGCACTCAGTTGCCCTTTTGACGAGGGAATTGTCCTGGAATTCAAGTTCATATGCACTCGCAACGACAAAAGCGAGCTGCAGGTTGCCACGTTGGGTTGCCGCGATTGCGCACAGATATTCAACATACGCCGGGACGGCGTTTTTGTAAGCACGGATTGCCTTTCTTAGAAGAGCGGTGTCCACGCCCGCTCCCCCTCGCTCTAGCTTCCGACTAGCGAATCGTAAAGCATCTTCAAATTGCATGATCTCTTGTTTCGTGACTTGCACCATGTTTGCTCCCTCCTCTGTCGCTTCTGGGCTAAGCTGTGCCGTTGGAGTCGGATAGTGACTCCTCCTCTCAAATCGAATCCACTAAGGCGATACTTATGACCTTCACAGCATCCCGTTTAACAGGCCACGCACAGGCGCAGCGTTGCGCGGCGATTTAATTAAGGGCAAAAGGTCTCGCAAATAGCCGCGAGCGCCGGCTATATCACCACAGTCAGCCATGCATTCTGCGACTGTCATTTTGACCATCACGACAACCGCCTCCCCTTTCTCATCGTTCTTAATAGCTTCACGTATCATCTCATCTTGGATTTGAGAGAGTTGGTGCCAAGCTTCGAAATATTGACCTCGATAGGCATCAAACAAAGCCTCGCAAAACAGGTCCAGCCATTGCCACGGAGCGCGATGTGGGTCTTGCGAAAGCGTGAGAAGGATGAGCTCACGCTCAAGCAATGGCCGAACATGCGTTTCAAAGTTTGCAGGCGGAGACGAAGGCTTCCAGTTCCGCGCGAATTGCAGAACCGGATCGTCGTCGCTTTGTAAAAGAGGGTCTAAAGCGCCACAGTAGGAAGCGGACGCTGCGTCGCGCTGCTGAAAGTAGAATTTATCCAGAATGCCCGGTAAATCTACCCAGAGGGCGTTCCTTAAAAAGATAGCCTTCTGTTTCGCTGGTCTAAGAAAATGCGGTGGCAGTTCGATTTCTCTGACTTCACCAAGGAACAGGTCGGCTATTTCGCCAGGATAGAGTTGATAGATGACTCCAATGCCAGTTCTGGGCAGCGACGCGAAGCTGGCAGCAACTTCAAAAGACCAAGAGAAGTCCAGGAGTTCCGTACCGCACGCCCCAGGGAATTCCGCATAGTGTTGGGCGGCGGCTAGCAGTTGAAGATAAGTCAGGTGACTATCGGTCGGCAACAGGTCAGTATTGCACAGATCCGCGAGGAATTGCCAAGTCGTGAACCGGTTGTGGACGAAGTATTCTCGATGTGCAGCGGAGGTCTTGTCCTGTCCAAGACCTCGATAGAGGCGAGGCACAAGGAGCATGTCTTGATCGGGTTGCCCTCTATAGGCGTGAGAGCGGCGTTCAGCGGGAGATAAGCTGGCGCGGAGAAACAGCAGGAGTTCGTTTAGAGAGGAGAAAATACGTCCGTCCCGATAAAGGTCGCTCATGCGTGACTACCGTGCGCGGTGGAGGTTCAGGGACCCCGCCCCGCTAGGGTATGACATCCATCAGAATAAGCTACCAGGAATCAATAGAGAGCATCAAACGGCCGAGCTGACGATGTGCCGAGAGCAACGGAACCCCAACGAGGAGGCCATGCAGGTCTTTGGCCTGTCGATCCCCGTCGTCAGCCCCGTGGCGCTAGTCTTGGAGGTCATGGAGGCGTCCGGAGGGGTTCCACGGCGTACCGTTGATGGCCGGCGGCATCAGCACCCCAATGCGCCAAGACGCTAAAAGCTCAGCATTTACGCCTTCGCTGGACCGCAACGGGTCAAGCGGGATTGTCATCGCCGTTTTGCAAATGGCCGCATTGGGATCTCAAAGCCGCCTTGGCGCAAATTAGACCGCGAGAACAGCGCGAGGTCCGGATTCGACCGAATGCCAGAACAATGGATGGCCGCGGGATTGATCGTAAAACGGAAAGGAAATTGGGTAATAGCTTGAGTTATTTACCACAATATTTGAGTGATTTCCCATTGTCATCAAGCGGTAAAGAAACGCCGCGCTGGGGCATTGCAACCGAGAGATGAGCTTGGCAAGTTGTCACCTTGCCCGACGTCGAGGGCCGGAAATTCATACTGACCTTAAAGGTCGCCCAAGGCGGAGTTGACGCAACCGGCCTCGACCACCGGCCTTTTCGGTGGCCCTAACGATGAGCACGAAATTTACCGCCGAAAATCCGTATCCCGATTAATTATCGCAAGCCGTGCGGGCCTGGCTTGGCTTGAGATGGTTTGTCGAAGGACAGCTCCTCAACCCAAAAAACCGCGCTTGAGCAGTTCTTGGCGAACTCGTTCACGTTTAAAGCTCATCGTGTCGCTCGAGTAATATTGGCGCGCCAAGCGAAGCAGTTCTGCGTCGCTCAAATCCTCAATCTCGGTGTCTAACGGTTGCAGCGCTGGCACAGTCTCATCAGGCTCCTCCTCCTCACCAGCCGGCGAGGCCGATAGAGGAGGAGGCGCGAGCTGACCTCCGCGAGGGCCAAAAATCTTCGCGAACTTTTCAGGGTGTTCTAATCCAAGCCGCTCTTCGGATCGTCTTCAGCGAGATGGCCTCGCCGTCCTCATTGACGGGAACCTCGTAGCCGTTCGCAGGTAAAATGACCAGGACCGGGCTATCCGAAGCGTCGCCATTCGGCCCGGAATGGGCGAGGGCCTGCTGTGGTTTACCCCAGCAATGCTCGGCCAAGAGTTGAGATGCCGCAGTCCGCTCGCGCTTGGTCGCGGTCGCGTCGTGCATGGTTTCGAACCAATAATCAACGATCTCATCGGCACGGGGCTCGATAAGCGCACGCAGTTCTTTCGGACGGCCGCGCTTGGCGGGCCTTCCGTCCTTTCGGAGGCCGCCTGGATTGCTGCTTTGACCTTTTACAAACTTCGCCATGACAAAAAATCCTCACTTGGGGGGGAGACCTAAGATTTACCTGTTATTAATATAGCTTATGGCAGGGCTTAGCAGAAGATGGTTCTTCGAGGAAAATCAAAGGTTTAAAAAAAATGCTATTATGCGCTTTTTTGGGGTTCCGGAATGTACCCGGCTGATTACCCATAGCAAAGTTAAGGCTAAGCATGGCTAGAGTACATTCGGCGATCTTCGAGTCGCCAAATGCACCCTAGTTTCTTGTTTTGGCGCGCTTTCGAGTGGAAAACCGCACACACTTTTCTTGAAAGCGCTCTAATTCGGGGTGCGCAGCGTCACTTCTGACCAATAGCCTCGATTTTGCAGTGCGGCTTCCGAAGGGGCAGCTCTTCCCTCCGCGCCATCCTGGCTGCACTTGCCTCCTTTAAGGCAGCTTGAGCACATCTTGGCGCTTCATTTGATGGTTTTGCTGCAAGTCGAGACGCGGGAAACGCCCACAGATCCAGTCATGTTCGCGTTGCGGGCAGGCGCGATCCATCGGTGCAGCGAGCGGGTGTTTGTCCTGGGCCTGGCATCGGCCTCTTCTTTCACGGAGGAGCCTATCGCGTCCACCTGGCAACCGCGGTAGATGGGGCCCCGATTGGGCGGAGGGCCGCATAACAGCGCGGCGTTTTGTGCCGGACCTTCCCCGTCCAAGCGCTAGTTGAACCCCCGCGAAAAGTCAGCTGCGGCCGGATTGGCAGCTGCAGCATCTGCGCGCTGCTGCGCGCGCATTTCCGCTTCGCGGCGCCGTTCCTGCGCGGCAGTAAGCTCTTTCATCAGGCCCGAAAATTGCCGCAGCAGGCCGGTCTCATAACGGCTGAGCTTCCCGTCGAGATCGTGTTTGAAGAAATTCCACACAACAGAGCCGGGGATGGCCTGCTCCTCCTGTCCTTCATGCATTGGATTTTCTTCCTCCGTTGGGTTTTCTTCCTCGCTCGCCTCTTCCTCATCGCTTTCGTTTTCTTTAACGGCCCTTGCACCGAGCCTCTTTTCACCAAGAAAAGCCAGGAGCGCCGCTTCAAACACCGGGATCCGCTGCATGCGCCACAAGACGCTCACAATGCGCTGGCTAAGCTGGATTTCCAGCGCACTCGTTGGCCTCAAGCTCGCGCACAGCTCCTCGGCAAACCGCAAAAATTCTTCCAGGGATTCTCCGGCCAGGAGCTGCTTGCGCGCGCTCAGGCCGTGCCTGAGCGCATTGCGGCTGCTTACTGCCTTTCCCTCGTTTGTCTTTGGACCGCGGCTGAGCGCGCCGTTGCGGCGGCTCGCTGCACTCTGGCTCTCGCTGGCCATCACCCGTACTCGATGCTCCCGCCACCCGGACCTTCCCTGGCAGCGCTTAAACTCGCCATAACCCGCAGGGCACCCTGCCCTGCGAGCGTTGGCTCGATCATTATGTAAGCCGGAGCAGTCACTTAACCAAGCCCAGGCAATAAACCGGTGTTTGCCAATTGCTTATTTAGTTACTTGAGCGCCGGCCGGGCGCTGCAAAACGAACCCAAGGCGTAAGCTTGGCGATAAGGCACGGCACGGCCCGCATTTAGGGGAACAGGCCAAACAAGAAGCCGGGGAAGAAGCTGCAGCCGGGCGAAGGAGGGGCGCGCATGATGATGGGCGTAGCATCCGCTGCCCCTCTTGGCTCTCGCCTTCTACAAAAAGCGGCGAAGCATGAGCTCCAGGCCCAGAAGCAGCAACGCAACCAGGAACCAGCGCCGGAACGCGGCAACGCTGATGCGCTCGCGAATGCGCTGGCCGACCCACATGCCCATCAACGCAGGCACAATCGCTAGCGCGGAGGCGGCGGCATCGCCAAGGTGAAAAGCACCGCGGCTGGATAGGCCAATCGTCAGAGCGATTGACGAAACCGTAAAGGTAAGGCCCAGCGATTGGATGAGATCGTCCCTGAATAGGCCAAGGGCCTGCAGATAAGGGACGGCAGGCACGACCGAAACGCCGGTTGCGCCAGTGACTATCCCGGTCGAAAGTCCGATAAAAAGCGGCAGCCGGCGTTTGGCATTGGATGAAACCCGCCAATGCAGCTCCAGAAGCCCGAGCGCGGCATAGAAGGCAATCGCGGCCCCCAATGCCGTCTTCGTCCAACCCCCGGTGCCGGCGGTGAGGAGCCCGGAACAGGCTATCGTAGCGGCGAGAAGCCCCGCCAGCATCGGCCAAAGCCGTGCAGCCAATCCCCGAAAGTCGGGGCCCGCCAGCAACTGCCACATATTTGTGACGAAGGACGGCACGATAAGTAGGGACGCCGCCGCCACCGGGGGCATGATCGAGCCGAGCATGGCCATGGAAACGGTAGGCAATCCCATTCCGATCACGCCCTTGACGATGCCGGCGAGGAACAGTGTGATAGCGATGGCCGCAATATATTCGGGGGAGGCGCCGGTCATGCGGGCGATGTAGCGCACTCGACGGGGAGCGCGCAATAGGAGGAGATTGCGGCCAATCTTCTATCGTGGACGAGAAGTCAGCCTCGTCGGCACCGAGCAGGCAGCCACAAGCCTTTGCGGGGCTAGAAGGCAATGTTGAAGCCAAGCTGGCCACCATAGACGGCGGCGCTGCTTTGGGCGAAATCGGCACTGCCGGCGCCGAAAACTTTCACGCCGTTGCCCACATCGATCGCGATGCCGCCCTTCACCTCACCCCAATCCTTGCCCAGGAGCACCGCGGGAAGGCTATAGCTTGGCGCAACCACGGTCGTCAGCGACGCGGTGACGTACCTGCTAGTATCGGCAAATTCATGATTCCACGTGGCTTGCACGAATGGCTCGTATTCAGACCAATGGTAACTTGCCCTATAGCCCAATTGTCCAACGTCGGACTCGCGGGTTTGACTGCCGAAAGAGAGACTCGTGAAGCTGCCCATCTCTGTGAATGCCCCAACATTCACATTTTGATAGATAAAGCCCGCGACCGGCCCATGGGTTAGCCCGCCAGTCCAGAATTTATATCCGCCTTGAAATGCCGCCGACCAATCGCCGCCGCTTGTTGACCCGGTGTTGTTTTGGATCGAAATGCCAATCGGGACATTGCGGTTGACGTCATAACTGAGATGTCCATAGGTCCCGATTGCATTCGCCCAAAGCGAGCCAGCTTTATAGCCCGCGTAGAGGCTGGCGCTGGTCTCGTCCTGTTTGAAGCTGCCATAGGTGCCGAGCGCGGATGTGAGGGTGCCTCCAGAAAAGGTGAAGCCTGCGATTAAGCCCGGTGCCATGGCATAGTCCAAACCAGCGGCGCCGGTGATGATGGTGTCCGGATCTCCGGGGAAGCCGTGATAGTTTTCGAGCGAGAGCGAGGTCACGTCGCCTGTGACCCAGGCATTGATGCCGGAGGGTCCGCGATGAGACTCGGAAAGTTCGATTTGATTTTGAATGCTGGATACAAGCCCAAGGCGCGCTTTCACCGCGGTTTCTGCAAGAAAGGAAATCTCGCTCGGGGCGGTCAGAAGGCTGTAGTAGTAATCCGCTATAATGATTTGCCCGGCTTCGGTTAAGTGCGCGCTATCCGCGTACAAATGGGTCTGCAGCGCATTCGGCGCGACGAGATCAGCGGTGGTACACCAGAGCGCGAGCACCGTTGTGCACGCCGGCTGGGCTGGACTTGTATAGACAATTCCGAACGGAGTCGGATTTGCCACCACCGCCTCGATAACCGCGTGAGTGTCGGCAGGGATAAATTTAACCCCAAGGACTGCCAGATCGGTCCAAAGGTTATCCTCGATGGCCTTACCAGCGGCTCCGCCCCCGTATTGGTTCGCGACGATTATGTAGCGTGCGCCAGCCGCCTGAAGTCCAACAACAGAAAGCGCTAGGGCTTTTTCATCCGTGACGAAGTAATTTAAGGCATCGGCTGGAGATAAACCTAGATAGGCTACAGCCAAGCCATCGTTTCCAAGGCTGCTGACCAGGTACAGGGCATCGGGGTTAGCGTGGCCGCTCACCGATGCCAGGTAATTGTCGATCTGCTGGCTTGTGCTAGGTAGCGCAGCGTTGGGAACAGGAGCGTTGTAAAGGATCTGATTGAAATTCGTGTATTGCCCATAGCCGGGCGCAGGCACGGCTGGCGGGACTGGGCCTGAGCTGTCGAAGGAACCGCCGATTGCGTAGTTCGTTCCGCCGGGAGTGTTTGCGGGGTTGGCCGTCAAGCCGAAGAAGCCGGCGAGAATTTGCGAGTTGTTTGGGCCGGGGCCTGTCCAGTGAGCATTGCCGCCCACGAGCACGGCAGCTGCGGTGGCATTATCGAACCCGGCGACCCCCAGTTTATAGGCGGGGTTCGCAAGCCAGCCGGAATCGGTTGTGCTATCTCCGAACGCTATGAATTGATTGTAGTTCTGGGCAATTGCGCCCGATCCCGAAGAGACCAGCGATAGCGTTACAAATACCAATAAGCGGCGCATACTAGATGTGCCCAACAACTATTACAAACGCCCCAGTAATTTTCATATCACTGAAGAACAGCTTCGTCTGTTTCATAATTGCAACAAGGGTACCAGATTGGCGGCCAGCGCCGCCTCTCCGGACGCCCAAGCCTAATCTCACCAAAGACCTCCACCCCAGCCCGAGCTTAGCCAGCCGCCACCTCCGCCCCAGCCACCGCAGCCGGCCGTACCCCAGCCACCGCCGCAGCCAACGCCGCCGTAGCCAACACCGCCGTAGCCAACACCGCCGCAGCCACCGCCGCAACCGGCTCCGCCCCAGCCAGCACCGCCGTAGCCAGCCCCGCCCCAGCCAACACCGCCGCAGCCGGCTCCTCCCCAACCACCGCCGCAACCGCCGCCCCCGCCCCAGCCAACTGCGCCGTAGCCAGCCCCACCCCACCCAGCGACGCCTGAAGGAGGAACTCCCACGCCATAGCTCCCCGTCCGCCATCCCGGACCCCAACTACTGGACTGCCATCCTGTGCTCGCGCCTGCGCCATAGCCTACGCCATAGTCTGCGCCGTAACCTCCGCCATAGCCTACGCCAACTGCTCCACCGCAGCCGGATGCCGCCCAGCCACCTCCACCGCAGCCATATCCGTAGCCGTAGCCCGGTGATGCCACCCCGCCTACGTCCCCACCCCAACCTGATCCCCATCCGGCAGCGCCCCATCCGCCGCCTCCACCCCAACCGGCACCTCCCCATCCGCCACCTGCACCATAAGGCCATCGGCCCCAACCGGAGCGCCATCGACCCCGCCGGCCCCAATCGGCGATATAGCTCAATCCTTGCCTCCAACCCCAACGCGGTCCCGCATGCCATCCCCACGGACGATGCCAAACCTTCGTCAACTGGGTGTGGTGTGCAGCGTTCCCCTCCGGCGCAGCCAAAGCCGGAGCCGCAACTGCGGCGCTTGCGGATTGTCCGCCTGCCATCAAAACAAGTGAGCCCAAGATCGAGCCCGAAATTATGGCGAAGTTCTTGAGTGTAATTCCTCTCATCGATATCTCCTGTATCGGCCCCATAAGCATGATTTCGCGAGAGGTATTTCAGAACAGTTACTTAACTATCCGTGCTAAATGAATATAAGACCAATACTGAATTATTTCGTTCAGTACACGGTAAAGAACTTGTAGGCGTTCTACCTAGCAATTTCATCTGATCGTAACCTGGTTTTCGCGAGCATTAGCTCGGCAGCCGGTTCATGCTTCAACTTGACTGCGGAAATAAACTTCTCGGCAGTTACGGTATCTACTCGTACAGAAGGGTGACGATTGATCGCTTCGCTAGCCCAAGTCCCATTGCCGCGCGCATGCAGGATGCGGCACCATTAATTGCCGTGGAGCGCTCATCACACCTTACTTGCGGGTAAAGAGGCACGGCCAAGCATCAGGCCGCGCACGACCAGCTTTGGGCTTTAGGACGCCTTCGAAATGGCAAGGTCCGGCGGCACCGCTTCCGCCGCCACGCGTCGCACCGCTTCGGCAAGCGGCAATGTCAGCTGAGCCTGGCTCCCGAGCCGGCGAATGGAAACTGTCTTCTCTTCTGCCTCACGATTGCCCACCACGAACATCACCGGGATTTTGGCCAAGCTATGCTCGCGAACCTTGTAGTTGATCTTCTCATTTCTAAGGTCGGCCTCGGCGCGCAGTCCGGCCTTGGAGCAGGCGGCCAGGACCTTCCCTGCGTACCTGTCAGCCTCAGAAACGATTGTCGCGACCATCACCTGCAACGGCGACAGCCACAATGGCAGATGCCCGGCATAATTCTCGATGAGGATGCCGATAAATCGCTCGATGCTGCCGAACATCGCCCGATGGATCATAACAGGGGTATGTTTTGCTCCATCCTCGCCGATATAAAAGGCTCCCAGGCGGCCGGGCAAATTGAAGTCGAGCTGCACCGTGCCACACTGCCATTCCCGGCCGATCGCGTCCCTGAGCGTGTATTCGAGCTTAGGCCCATAGAAAGCCCCTTCGCCCGCGCTTTCTGCATAGGCTCGGCCGGTTTTTTCTAATGCTGCCCTCAAAGCGGCCTCAGCCAAATCCCAGACTTCATCCGAGCCAACACGCCTTTCCGGACGAGTAGAAAACTTTATCAGCACATCATCGAAGCCAAAGTCACGATAGATGGACAAGATCATGTTGTGCATCTTGACGCACTCATCGATCATCTGGTCCTGCGTGCAGAAGATATGAGCGTCATCTTGAGTGAAGTGACGCACACGCATGATGCCGTGCAGCGCGCCGGAAGGCTCATACCGGTGCACCTTACCGAATTCCGCGATGCGTAAAGGCAGGTCGCGGTAGCTCTTGAGCCCATTCTTGAAGATCTGGATATGGCCGGGGCAATTCATGGGCTTGCAGCAGAATACGCGCTCGTCCGGGGTTACCGTCACGAACATGTTCTCACCAAACTTCTCCCAATGGCCGGATTGCTCCCACAGCTTTCGCTCCATCATGTCGGGCGAGTTCACCTCGACATAGCCGTTGGCTTCCTGCCGCCGCCGCATGTACGCGATCAGGATTTGGAAGAGCGTCCAGCCCTTTGGATGCCAAAAGACCGAGCCGGGCGCTTCCTCCTGAAGATGGAATAGGTCCATCTCCCGGCCAAGGCGACGGTGATCGCGCTTCTCGGCCTCTTCGAGCTGATGGAGATAGGCAGCAAGCTGTTCTTCGGTGGACCATGCGGTTCCATAAATGCGCTGAAGCCGTTCGCGGGTGTGATCGCCTCGCCAGTAGGAGCCCGCTAGTCTGGTCAGCTTGAAAGCGTTGCCGACCTTCCCAGTGGAAGTCATATGCGGGCCGCGGCACAGATCGAGCCACTCGCCCTGCTTATAGATCTTTACGTCCTCGCCTTCCGGGATCGCGTCGACGAGTTCGACCTTGAAGCCTTCGCCCTTCGCCGCGAAGAAATCCTGAGCCTTGGCGCGTGACCAGACCTCCTTCGTGAAAGGCTTGTCGGCCGCGACGATGGCCCGCATCCTGTCTCCTATTTTCGCTAAGTCTTCAGGCGTGAAGCTCTCTTCCCGGTAGAAATCGTAATAGAAGCCATTCTCTATCACGGGGCCGATCGTAACTTGCGTGCCGGGGTACAAATCCTGAACCGCCTCGGCCATGACGTGAGCCGCGTCGTGCCGGATCAGCTCGAGCGACTCGGGGTCGTCCCTGGTCAGGATCTTGACGCCGGCATCGGATTCGATCGGGTCTGCCAGGTCCGCAAGCGAGCCATTAAGGCTTATCGCGACAGCCTTCTTGGCAAGCGATTTCGATATCGAAGCTGCCAGCTCCGCGCCGGAAATGCCAGATTTGTATTGGCGTGCTGAGCCGTCGGGGAAGGTCAAAGTAATCATCTATCCTCTCACTCCCGCCTACTGCGCGGGTAAGACGTTGGGAAACTTCTATGTGATCCGCGGCCCGGAATGTCAAGTTGGGCAAGCCTGGCTGCCGGGCAGTTGTATATCTCCGCGGCGATATTCCCATTTGACAAACCAAGGGTGACTCATCTGGTTTCAGCCGCAACCGATCGAAAAAAATTGACGGCCCTTGATAGCCTGGTTCTTGCACTTTGCATGCCGGCCCTTTCGTTTCGTCCTCTGAAGATAAGGGCCGAACATTACAAGAAGTATCCGGCTCAGCCTTAGGTAGTTTCCATGGCCCCGGCGAGCGGAACCATTCAACATTAGGCATCCCTTTCTGCAGAAAAACCCGGCTAAAATCCAGGGTTGTGGCGGAAAGGATGAAGTGTGTGCTATGCAAAACAGAAGCTTCGACGCTTCAAATCGCAAAAATATGCCGTTCTCCTTATTCAATGCCAAACATTGGCATGACAGAGCTGAGGAGGCTCGCGCCATGTCCAAACAGATGACGCATACCGAAACCAAAGGGATTATGGAGCGGATCGCAAAGGGTTACGATGAGATGGCAAGGCGTGCGGAACGAGCTGAAGATCTAGAGAAGCAAGACAAGCTCCGGGATTGAACTCGCTAGCAGCCTTCTCGTCATTCCGTTTTCTTCTTGCCGCAGCCCCTAGCTTCATACCTTTCCACTCCTGTGCCTGTGCACTTTCCGGCGGCGGCGCTTCCGTCAGCTTCTTGAAGCGCTCCCGGAACTGCGTCTCATTAGCCTCGGGGATTTTTGTTGCTCTTTTGTTTCCGCCGCGCGCTTAGTCATTTATAGAGCCTGGATTCCCGTCTTCAAGAGCCTTCGTTGCGCGGGCCTTGTCGTGCTACCCCGGCGTTTGGTTTGTCGACTGGCCATCTTGCTTTGGTCGAGCTGCGGGCGGGTCGCGATAGGACTTGTCAAAATCCGGCGTCCGCGCAAATGTCAGCGCATGCCAGAACTTCCCGAGGTCGAGATTGTGCGCCGGGGCCTCGCGCCTTTCATGGAAGACGCCGAATTCGCATCCGTTACCCTGAACCGGGCAGATCTGCGATTCCCATTCGGGAAGGGCTTTGCCGAGCGCCTGCGAGGCCAACGTATCCGGCGTCTTGCCCGGCGCGCGAAATACATCATTGCAGAGACCAGAAGCGGACTTGGCCTCGCTATGCATCTCGGCATGACCGGGCGCTTCACGGTCATTCGCGGAAAGGAAGGATACGAAGACACGCCGGGAGCCTTCTATTACAACTCCAGTGCGGACCCCCGGCACGACCACGTGGTTTTCGGAATGAGCAGCGGCGATGTCATCCGGTACAACGATGTGCGCCGCTTCGGCTATATGGCCCTCCTGGATCTAAGCTCGATGGAAGATCATCCGCATTTCCGGGGGCTGGGCGTGGAGCCGTTATCGGATGCCCTTTCAGCGGAATACCTTATTGAACGTGCACGCGGAAAGAGTCAGTCGCTGAAGGCTTTCCTCATGGATCAGCGCGTTGTCGCCGGCCTTGGTAACATCTATGTCTGCGAGGCGCTCTTCCGGGCACAATTGCCGCCGCTCGCCGAAGCTTCCGTTCTGGGCAAAGGCAAGCGCGGCACTGCCGCGGCGAGGAGACTCTCCGAAAGCATCAAGGGCGTGCTTGCCGACGCAATTACTGCGGGCGGCTCATCAATCCGGGATTATCGCCATGCCGATGGCGGGGGCGGCAGCTTCCAAGAGAAATTCGATGTCTATGGCAGGGAGGGTGAGCCCTGTCATAGTGAATGCGGCTCGCTTATCGAACGCAAAGCCCAGCAAGGGCGCTCCACCTTTTTCTGTCCGCGCTGCCAAGTGAGAATTTGAGAGGATGAACATGGCTTTCGAAACTGTACTTCTCGAAAAGAGGGGCAAAGTCGGGCTGATAACGCTCAACCGCGCTCAGGCGCTGAATGCGTTGAACGCTCAACTCATTTCGGAGCTCAATCAGGTGTTGGATGTTTGCGAGGCCGATCCAGGCATTGGTGCGATGGTGCTCACCGGGTCGGAAAAGGCTTTCGCAGCAGGCGCCGACATCAAGGAGATGAAGGACAAGACCTTCGGCGACGTCGTGATGAACGATTTCATCGCTCCTTGGGAGCGTCTGAGCCGCTGCCGCAAGCCCGTGATCGCCGCGGTTTCCGGCTACGCGCTTGGCGGCGGCTGTGAGATCGCCATGATGTGCGATTTCATTATTGCAAGCGAAACAGCCCGGTTCGGCCAGCCCGAGATCATGCTTGGCGTCATCCCTGGTTCGGGAGGCACGCAAAGACTCGCACACTTCATTGGCAAGTCCAAAGCCATGGACCTTTGCCTGACGGGCCGGCAGATGGATGCGGCGGAAGCCGAGCGCTGCGGACTTGTTTCGAGAGTTGTTCCGTCCGCTGAGCTGATTAACGAGGCGATGAAGGCCGCGGAGAAGATTGCGAGCTACTCCCTTCCCGCGGTCATGATCGCTAAAGAGGCGGTCAACCGCGCCTTCGAGACTACGCTTTCCGAGGGCATACGCTTCGAGCGGCGGGTCTTTCAATCGCTCTTCGCCACGGAGGATCAAAAGGAAGGCATGGCCGCCTTCGCGGATAAGCGCCCGGCGAACTTCAAAAACCGCTGACGGTCCGGGAGCGGCCTTCGCCCAATGCGCAGATTGATTGCGCCTGACCTGTCGCTTAGTCTGAGAGAAACAATGAACCGCGGAAATTAGGGAGTTCGCCATGCGCCATATCGGTCACTTTGTTGGCGGCAGGAAGCTTGAGGGGAAATCAGGCCGGTACGCCGATGTGTTCGCACCGCATACCGGCGAGGTGCAGGCGCGCGTGGCACTGGCAAGTGCTGGCGAAGTGGGTGAGGCTATCACAAACGCGAAAGCCGCGCAGCCTGCTTGGGCAGCTCAAAATCCGCAGCGGCGTGCGCGGGTGATGATGAAGTTTCTTGAGATCATCGCGAAGGAGATGCGGCCGCTAGCGGAGGTGCTTTCGTCCGAGCACGGAAAAACGGTTGCGGATAGCATTGGGGATATTCAGCGCGGGGTCGAGGTTGTCGAGTTCGCGATCGGCGTCCCGCATCTCATGAAGGGAGAATATACCGAGGGCGCGGGCCCCGGCATCGACATTTATTCGATGCGCCAACCGCTTGGTGTTGTGGCTGGCATCACGCCCTTCAATTTTCCGGCCATGATTCCTCTCTGGAAAGCCGCGCCCGCCATTGCTTGCGGCAATGCGTTTGTTCTCAAGCCCTCCGAGCGCGACCCAAGCGTGCCGATGCGCATCGCCGAAATCTTCATGGAGGCGGGGCTGCCCGCAGGAATTTTCAATGTGGTGAACGGCGATAAGGAAGCCGTTGACGCCATTCTCACTCACCCAGACATCCAAGCCGTGGGCTTTGTGGGTTCGACGGCGATCGCCCATTATGTCTATGCCACCGGGACGGCGCATGGAAAGCGTGTACAAGCCTTTGGCGGCGCCAAGAACCACATGATCGTCATGCCGGACGCCGATATGAACCAGGCGGCGGACGCCCTGATCGGCGCCGGCTACGGCTCCGCCGGGGAGCGCTGCATGGCGATTTCCGTTGCCGTGCCGGTCGGCGAGGAAACAGCGAACCGGCTTGTCGATAGTCTCATCCCGCGTGTCGAGAGCCTGAAGGTGTCGCCCTATACCGACGAGAAGGCGGACTTCGGGCCTCTGGTAACCGGCGCAGCGCTCAAGCGCGTTAAAGACCTCGTGCAAGCAGGCATCGACGAGGGAGCCAAGCTCGTCGTCGACGGGCGGGGCTTCCAAATGCAGGGCTACGAAAACGGCTTCTTCATGGGCGGTTGCCTCTTCGATCATGTGAAGCCCTCCATGCGGATCTATAAGGAGGAAATCTTCGGCCCGGTGCTCTCGGTTGTGCGGGCGCACGATTATTCCGAAGGGCTGGCGCTTGCCAACGACCATGAATACGGCAATGGCGTCGCGATTTTCACACGCGACGGCGATACCGCGCGCGACTTCGCGTCTCGGGTGAATGTGGGCATGGTTGGGATCAATGTGCCGATCCCTGTACCGCTTGCCTATCACACATTCGGCGGCTGGAAGCGCTCGATGTTCGGCGATCTCAACCAGCACGGCCCCGATTCCATCCGCTTCTATACGAAGACGAAAACGGTCACGTCGCGCTGGCCGAGCGGAGTTAAGGAGGGTGCCGAATTCGTCATTCCGACGATGAAATGAACGCGTCGCGCCGGCCGCTCCTTGGTTAATTAAGTTGCTGTAGGCTTGCCGCAGGTGCGGCTCAGCTGTGGCCAGCACCGGCTTGGTCCTGAACCGCGATCCAATTGCGCAAGCCATTGCGTTAGCGAGTGGCGGTAATCACGAAGGCGCGGATGCGGCCTTCGATGGCACGAGTTTCAAATCGCCGCGCCAAGGCTTGGGCCGCCTTCTGTGTGGCCTCTTCCAGCCTAGACGCATCGCTCGCCTCGATTTCATTCCTCAGCGGAGTACCCTGGCAGCAGGTAGGCGACGCGGCCCTATTCCCGCCCGGTTGAGCCATTACCCGCTGATATTCGCAATCCAATCAACAGCCGCAAAGGTTCTCCATGCTTCGTTTCACACTATTCGCGGCGGCGTTGGCATCGGCCCTCGCCGTTACCTCGGTCGCCGTGCAGGCAGCCAGCCCAGAAAACACGCTTTATCTTGATTTGAAGGATGGCCGGGTCGTCATCGAGCTTCGGCCCGACCTCGCGCCTAAGCATGTCGAGCGGATAAAGAGGCTCGTCAAGGAGGGCTTTTACGACGGCCTAACATTCCACCGTGTCATGACCGGTTTCATGGCGCAGACCGGCGATCCGAATGGAGACGGGACCGGCGGATCAAAATATCCGGATTTGCCGGCGGAATTCTCCCAGGCACCGTTCAAGCGCGGAACCGTGGGTGCCGCTCGCTCGGCCAGTCCCAATTCCGCCAATAGCCAATTCTTCATCTGCCTCGAAGATGCGCCTCATCTGAACGGTAGCTATACGGTCTGGGGACAGGTTGTCGAAGGTATGCAATTTGTCGACCGGATCAAAAAGGGTAACGGCCCGAACGGCCAGGTCTCAAACCCGGATAAGATTATCAGAATGCAACTTGCCTCGGACGCTCGAGGAACCCCACATTCGTGATCAAGATTAATGTGACCGCGCTTGAGGCTTTCCGCCTCCGGTTTCAGAGACGAAATGGAAGAGGCAAAAATGGAATCCGAAAATCAGGAAAATACGTTGGTTTTGGAGACGACCCAAGGCCGGGTTGTGATCGAGCTTCGGCCGGATCTTGCTCCGAAACATGTGGCGCGTGTCAAGGAACTCGCGGAGCGGGGCTTTTACGACGGGGTGGTTTTCCACCGCGTTATAGATGGATTCATGGCTCAGACGGGCGATCCCACTGGCACGGGCCGGGGCGGATCGGGCAAGCATCTTAAGGCCGAATTCACCAAAGAGCCCCACGAGCGTGGGACGGTATCGATGGCCCGCGCCAACCATCCCGACAGCGCAGACAGCCAATTCTTCATTTGTTTCGACGATGCAACCTTCCTTGACGGAAAGTATACCGTGTGGGGCCGGGTAACCGAAGGGATGGACAACGTCGATAGAATCAAGCGCGGCGAGCCGGTGACAGACCCGGACAAGATCATTTCAATGCGAGTTGGAGGCTAAATAGCCGCCTCCCGGCGCAATTGCTGCCTTGCGGGTAAAGAATTGTGCGTTTGGACGATTTCGATTTCGAGCTGCCAAAATCAGCGATAGCGCTAAGGCCCGCCATTCCAAGAGATCAAGCCAGGCTTCTTATTGTGAAGCCCGGCGCCTCGATTCCATTCTCTGAGGCCACGGTCCGGGACCTGCCCTCTTTCCTGAGACCGGGAGATGTCATGGTGCTCAATGACACTAGGGTGCTTCCGGCCGAGCTGCGCGGGGTGCGGCCGCCGCGGGGAAGCGAGCCTGGCGGGGTTGAAGTCACGCTCACACTCCTTGAGAGGCGAGCCGATGGCTCCTGGAAAGCCTTCGCCCGCCCTGCCCGGCGGCTTCGGGAGGGAGATATTGTGGCTATCGACGAAGGGACTGGGAGCGTTCTTCGGGTGATTGACAAGGATGAGAATGGCGCCCTCTCTGTAGTAGGCGCCTGGGGCTTGTCGATTGAAGAAATCATGGAAAGGCACGGTGGCATGCCGCTGCCTCCCTATATCTCAGGGACCCGGCCAGCTGACGAGCAGGATCTTTCCGACTATCAGACGGTCTATGCAAGCCAGAAAGGGGCAGTTGCAGCCCCAACCGCCGGCCTGCATTTCACGCCCGAACTCCTGGACGCAATCTCTGCAAGCGGTGTAGCCATAGCCTACGTCACCTTGCATGTGAGTGCCGGCACATTCCTTCCGGTGAAATCAGCGGATATTGCCGGGCATCATCTTCATGAAGAGCGGTGCGATATTTCCGAGGGCGCCGCGGAGCGTATAAACGAGTCCAGAGCAAACGGGGGACGCATTCTAGCCGTGGGAACGACCTCCTTAAGACTGCTTGAAACCGGAGCCGGCAAAGGCGGCACGATAAAGCCCTACCGGGGAGCCACGAGACTGTTCATTAAGCCCGGTCATAGATTTCGTAGCGCCGATATGCTGTTGACAAATTTCCATTTGCCGAAATCCACGCTTTTCATGCTTGTTTGTGCCTTCTCCGGGCTTGCGCTCATGAAAAATGCTTATGAGCACGCATTGGCGGCGGGGTTCAGGTTCTACTCCTACGGGGATGCTTGCTTGCTCTATCGGGCATCTGAAAGCCTCAACTCGTGACCTCCCCTTTTTCCTTTAAGCTGCTGGGGCAAGACGGAGGTGCGCGGCTCGGCCAAATAACCACCCCGCGCGGCGTCATCCATACCCCTACATTTATGCCTGTGGGTACCGCTGCGTCGGTCAAAGCAATGTTCCCGAGGGATGTGAAGGCGTCGGGCGCGGAGGTAGTCCTCTGCAACACCTATCACCTGATGCTTCGTCCCGGCGCCGAACGCATCGCACGTCTAGGCGGCGTGCATCGCTTCATGGGCTGGGACGGCCCCATCCTCACCGATTCGGGCGGCTACCAGGTTATGTCGCTCAGCAAGCTTCGCGCTCTGAGCGAGAAGGGGGTTACTTTCCAGTCTCACATTGATGGTGCTCTTCACGAATTGACGCCTGAGCGTTCGATAGAGGTACAGAACCTGCTCGGCGCCTGTATCCAGATGCAGTTCGATGAATGCACCCCTTTTCCCGCCACCTTTGAGCAGGCACGCGAGTCCATGCTTCTTTCGCTTCGCTGGGGAGAGCGTTCTTTGGCTTCTTTCCAAAAGCAGGGCCGGCCGGGTTCGGCTCTGTTCGGAATTGTTCAAGGTAGCGTTCATTGGGAACTTCGCACCCACTCTGCAGCGTCATTGCAAGCTATGAACTTCGATGGCTACGCCGTTGGCGGGCTCGCTGTGGGAGAAGGGCACGCGCTTATGCTGGAGACGCTTTCATTCACGGCACCACTGCTGCCAGAGGGCAAACCGCGCTACCTCATGGGCGTAGGCACTCCGGCCGACATCGTCGGCGCGGTCGAGCGCGGCATAGACATGTTCGATTGCGTCATGCCGACCCGTGCAGGCCGCCACGGCCAGGCGTTTACCTGGAGCGGCAAGCTGAATATGCGCAACGCAACCCATATCGAGGACACCAGACCGCTCGACGAAAAAAGCGATTGCCCCGCAGCGCGCGACTACTCAAGAGCTTATATTCATCATCTCATTCGAGCGGGCGAGTATCTAGCGCCTATGCTTCTGAGCTGGGCAAACACTTACTTCTATCAGGATTTGATGGCTGCAATTCGCAAGTCCATTCGCGAAGGCACCTTTTCAGAGCTGGCGGCTCGCGTCCGCGAGGTCTACCCTCTGACTGTCGCCGACGAAGCCGGTCCGTCCTCTCCTGCCACCCTGCGTTCGCGGAATAGCAGATAAATGCCGCACGAAATAATGATGGTTGTTCCACACAGCGTCCACCAGGTCGGGACATCCGAGAAGACTGCATAGCCGAATGAAATCATGAAAACGATATTGACATAGCCGAAGGGCGCCAGAATGGGGGCTGGAGCCTTCTCATGCGCCAAGATCAAAAGCCAGTGGGCCAATCCGCCAAAAAGCCCGGTGCAAGCAAGAAGGAGCAGCATCCACGTGCTTTGCGGCGTTTGCCAGGACATCAGAGCAAGAGGCGCAAAGAAAACGGCACCTGCAATGGGGGTGTAAACGAGGGTTGTGTTTGCGCTGTCGTAACGGGCGAGATACCGCGTGAAGAGGCTGTAAAAAGCGTAGCTCAGGGTCGAGAGAAAAGAGAATGAGATTGCCCAGTGCACCCCGCCAAAACCTGGGCGCGTCACAAACAAGACACCAGAAAATCCCAGGCAGATGGCCATGAGCCTGCGCCAGCCAATCCACTCGTCGAGCATAGGCCCGGCAAGCGCCGCAACGGCGAGGGGCGACAAGTAGAAGATCGTGGCCGTCTGGTCGAGCTGAAGGTATTGCAAGGCAAGAAAGTTAAAGGCGGTCGATCCCAAAAGGAATGCGCTTCGCAGGAGCTGGTACCAGAGTTTTCTTGAAGGAAGTGAGCAAATTGTGACGCGGGGGCCAAGGGCAACCACGATCAGAAGTGCGTTGCTCGCGAAACGGACCCAGATGATCTGGGGCACTGGCACATGCGCAACTGTCGAAAGATATTTCGCGCTCGTGTCAAGGAAGGAGAAGAGAATAGTCGCCGCACAAATGAGTGCGATGCCGGCTAATCGGGACTCTATGAGCTCGCGGCGCGGTTCCGGCCCTTCGCCTAGGGCGGCTTGCGTAGGAAAAGAACTGGCCATGATTGATTGTTGGTTTTGAGGCAGGCGCCAGGGAAGGGACGCTTAAAGCATAAACTGAAGCCGAACGGAACCCCAAGACCCGCTTTCAAAATTTTCGTGAATGGCCGGACCCCAGCGGCAAAATTCACCTATGGCCTAGGATTCCGTGCTAGGGTCGGGGTCCTGGGCACCTACGAGCGCTCGAAGCGCGGCTCTCGAGCGTGAAAGGCGTGACTTTACGGTACCCACCGAAATGTTAAGCACAGTTGCCGCCTCTTCATAGCGAAGTCCCTCCACAGCGATTAGCATCAGCACTTCGCGGTGGTCGTCGGTGAGCTTCATAAACGCTTCCTGCACCTCAGCCAGGATCAGGTGATCGTGCTGGTCAGCCTTCGCATAAGAAGGGGCATCTTGCTCAAGACGGTTCCGGTAGGCAATATCATGCTGGGCTCGCCGCTTGTCGTTTCTGAAGACGTTTTTCAGGATCACAAATAGCCAGGCCCGAAGGTTCGTGCCCGGCTGCCAAGACCCGATATTGGCAATCGCCCGGGTCAAGCACTCCTGAACGAGGTCGTCGGCATAGTCCGCATCGCGCGTCATGTAGCGCGCGAATCGCCGGAGGCGAGGGATTTCTCCTCGCATGGCAGAAATTGTTTCAAAGTGGTCTGAAGGCATTCCTGCTGCGCTTCTCTCTCAAGTCTGGAGTATATAGAGGGACGGATGGGAAAGTAAGGCCATAGAAACTTGCCTGTTTGGATAACAAAAAGCGTTGGTATTTTGCTGGGTTGCAACAATATAAGTTGTGTACGTCTATTAGAACAACTTAAGGTAGCACTGATTTTTACGTAGGTGCGCGGCTTTTCAAATTGGTCTCTTTATGGTTTGGCGAAACCTAGCCCCGAGGGACTTGAATTCGCCCAAGCTCGTGACCATCTTTGGCATTGATTGCTACGATGCTGTCATTTCCCTCGCCTTTCCAGTGAAGAACGATTAGGTCGTCTGCCGCAGCCACGCCTTCCAGCTGACCTTTGCCGAGATCAAGTGTGCGCAAATAGGGTGCCCGGACTGTGGCAGCCTCAGTTCGGGGGGCTGCCGAGGTGCCAAGTTTCGCTGCTTGCCGCGCCATTCCATAGAACACCGCAATCATCCCGAGTAACAGGAGCGCCGTCATAATTGCGACGCTGATCTTTAAGAGCCGTACCTGCCGGGCGGTGAATGTGCTTCCCGGGAGCGGATCAGGGGCGCAGGTCATTAAAGTCCCCGCAGCTCTGTTTTGTGATATTTGACATGCCGATCGCTACTCAAGACTGCAAAAGCTATGTTGTGGACGCGGCCGATACAGGTAAGAGGCTCGACCGGTTTCTTGCAAGCCGGATTGAGACACTAAGCCGGGCGCGGCTGCAAGAACTGATTCGGGCCGGTCACGTCGCTGGCGGCGGTCTTTCCATCACCGACCCGAATGCCAGGGTGCGCGAAGGCGAGTGTTTTGAGGTAAAGGTGCCGCCCCCCGAAACATGCCGGGCCCGCCCTGAACCGATCGGGCTTGAAGTTGTTCACGAAGACGAGAGCCTAATCGTAATTAACAAGCCGGCTGGTTTGGTTGTGCACCCAGGCCCCGGGAACCCGGGAGGTACGCTTGTGAACGCGCTCCTCTCGCATTGCGGGGACACGCTTTCCGGCATCGGTGGGGTTACCCGCCCAGGCATAGTGCATAGATTGGACAAGGATACGAGCGGACTCATGGTAGTGGCTAAGACCGATGCGGCACATCGTGGGCTTGCCTCCCAATTCGCGGAGCACAAGATTGGGGGGCGTGAGCTCCGCCGGAGTTATATTGCGATTGTTTGGGGCGAGCCCTCTCCCTCCATTGGGCGAATCGAGACGTCGATCGGGCGGCATCCGGCGTCGCGGATTAAGATGGCGGTTGTATCCGGCGGAGGCCGGCCCGCGATTACGATATATGAGACCGGGCGCGTTTTCCGGTTGCTAACAGCGGCAGGCGATAGGAAATCGCGAAGGCTTGGTACGTCAGAAAGACGGAACAACGCGCCGGTTTTAAGTGTCATCCGCTGTGGACTGGAGACCGGGCGCACGCATCAGATACGGGTCCATATGGCCCACATCGGTAACCCGATAGCCGGCGACAAGCTATATGGCGCTGGCTTCGCGACAAAGGCGAATGCGCTTCCCGAAGAAGCGGGCGTCGCGCTGAAGGCATTGGGAAGGCAGGCATTGCACGCGGCCAGCCTTGAGTTTCGACATCCATTGATCGGGAAAGTCATGGCTTTCGAAGCCGATCTCCCGCAAGAAATCGCGAATTTTTGTAACGCACTTGAAAGGTTGGAAACAAAACTCTCCAAGAATTAAGATGCAGAGATTTGGTTGTAAGCGTAAGGTGAGTTCTGTCGTTCAAAAAATACGAACGAGTTCTCCAGGCACGGCGGGTTGGCCGCCGGGGAGGGTATGAGCATGAGTTCATTGCCATCGGTTGCCGCTAGCGGCGGCTTGGCGCGGTATCTCGAGGAGATCCGGCGCTTCCCCATGCTCGAGCCCCAGCAAGAATACATGCTTGCCAAGCGTTGGCAAGAGCATGAAGACGCTGGTGCCGCCCAAAAACTCGTTACCTCGCATCTTCGGCTGGTCGCCCGCATCGCAATGGGCTACCGGGGATACGGACTGCCTATTGGAGAGGTAATCTCTGAAGGCAATGTCGGCCTTATGCAGGCGGTGAAGCGATTCGATCCCGATAAGGGGTTCCGCCTCGCTACCTACGCTATGTGGTGGATACGTGCTGCAATTCAAGAATATATTTTGCGGTCCTGGAGCCTCGTCAAGATGGGCACCACGGCCAGCCAAAAGAAGCTTTTCTTCAATCTGCGCAAAGCCAAAAGCCAGCTTCAGGCCCTGGAGGAGGGAGACCTCCGCCCGGATCAGGTGAAGCAGATTGCAACCAACCTCGGGGTTCCTGAGGAGGATGTGGTCTCAATGAACCGCCGGCTTGGCGGGGATGCCTCGCTGAATGCGCCGCTGCGTGCGGACTCTGAGAGCGGAGAGTGGCAGGATTGGCTTGTCGACGAGGGCCCCGACCAGGAAACAACTCTTGTCGAAAGCGAGGAATTGGGCCGCCGCCGCGAGTATCTCGAGGCCGCCATGGAAGGCCTCAATGATCGCGAAAGGCGCATCTTCACCGCACGCCGCTTGGCCGATGATCCTCTAACACTGGAAGAGCTTTCGACCGAGTTCAATGTGAGCCGCGAGCGCATCCGGCAAATTGAGGTGCGGGCTTTCGAAAAAGTACAAAAGGCGGTGCAAAAGGCCGCAGTGAAGGCTGAGACTCCTCGCGCAAGCTCGGGCCCAGGCACCCCTGCTTTTTCGGCCGCCCGCTAAGTCCGTCTTACGGGGGGTGTGGACGCTAAGCAGGCAGCGCCAGTACCCCTGCAATCGTAGGCCGCGACACACCCGTCGTCCCCTGAAAGGACGACGGCAGCGACTGCAAATGCCGGACCGCGAGATAGGCAAACGCTTGCGCTTCCATATAGGAAGCGGTGAACCCGGCCTCGTCCGCCGTCATCACAGTAGGTCCGAGCAAGCGGCGAAGCCCCTGCAGCATATGAGGATTGTTCGCGCCTCCCCCCGCTATAATCCACACTTTCGGCTTCACTTGGAGGAGATGTTGAGCAGCCGCCAACGCTGCGACGGTGAATGCTGTAAGGGTCGCGGCGCCATCTGCGGGGCTTAAGCCTTTGACGCGCTCTAGAGTAAAGGAACCCCGATCAAGGGACTTCGGAGGGGTGGCTTTGAAGAAAGGATCGGCGATCAATCCTGCAAGCACGTCCCGATCTACGTTACCGGCCATGGCGAGGCGAGCATCCCGATCGATGGGCTCCCCAGTGTGAAACAGCGCCCAGTCGTCGATCAGACAATTGCCGGGTCCGGCGTCGAAGGCAACCAGGCTTTCGGCCGGACCCTGCGGGATGAAAGTGACATTTGCGATACCCCCAATATTCACAAAAGCTGCCGGAAGGTTGAGCCCGGCGCGCAAGGCGAGCGCGCGGTGGTAGACAGGCACCATCGGTGCGCCGTGGCCTCCCGCTTTCATGTCCGCTGCTCTGAAGTCATAAACGACAGGGACGCCCAGCGACCGGCTCAACCCCCGGCCATCGCCAAGCTGCACGGTCAGCCCCTTGGCTGGCCGATGAATCACCGTCTGGCCATGGAATCCGACGGCACCGACGCCGCCGAGCTCGATTTCATTTGCAGCCGCGAAAGCCTTGACGCATTCCGCATGCTTGGCCGTAAGCATGTTCTCAGCAATCGAAAGCACACCGCTGCGATCATCACGGCGTAATATTCCCCGGGCGGAAACCATTGCCTCCCGGAGGAGCTGCCGTTCAAGCGGTTCATAAGAATACTCTGCCGCAGGCCCAAAGGACTGAATAGTCTCGCCGTCCGTCTCGATCAGAGCTACGTCGACCGCATCCATAGAGGTGCCGCTCATCAGCCCGATCGCTTTCATCGGTCCTCGCTTGAATGGAAGACTTTAATGCCGTACATGGTGCCATTTCTGCTACACGTTCCCCCGGCGCCTGTCGAGCGAGGGACGCGTTGAGAGAGGATTTCATGCGCGCGACCGCGAAAAATCAATCTAATTTTATGCAAGTTCTCGGGGAGCGCGGCTATCTGCACCAGATCTCGGACGAGGAGGGGCTGCAAGCGGCGGCAGCAAAAGGGGTTATCACAGCCTATATCGGATTCGATTGCACCGCGCGGAGCCTGCATGTTGGCAACCTAATCGGCATCATGATGCTGCGGGTATTGCAGCGCGCTGGCCACAAGCCGATCGTCTTGCTTGGGGGGGGACGACGAAAGTTGGCGATCCTTCCGGAAAAGATGAGACGCGAAAGCTTCTCACGCAAAAGGAGATCGACGCCAACAAAGACAGCATAAAGACAGTTTTCTCGCAGTTTCTCACCTTCGGGGATGGCGAAACCGATGCGATCCTCGTCGATAACGATGAATGGCTGAAGGGCCTTCGCTACATCAAGTTTCTGCGCGAATATGGGCGGCACTTCACCATCAACAGAATGCTGACCTTTGACTCGGTAAAGCTGCGGCTGGAACGCGAGCAGCCCATGACCTTTCTCGAATTCAACTACATGCTGCTGCAAGCCTATGACTTTCTAGAGCTGGCGCGCCGCTATGATTGCGTTCTGCAGATGGGCGGATCGGATCAATGGGGCAACATCGTCAACGGCATAGAGCTCGCCCGGCGTGCGGATGGGAGAGAGCTCTTCGGCCTGACGACGCCGTTGCTCACGACGTCTTCGGGCTCGAAGATGGGCAAGTCGGTCAAAGGCGCTGTTTGGCTGAACGCCGATATGCTCAGCCCCTACGATTACTGGCAATTCTGGCGGAACACGGAAGATGGCGATGTAGGCCGTTTTCTGAGGCTCTTCACGGATCTGCCGCTCGCTGAGATTGAGAGGCTCGAAGCCCTTTCAGGTTCCGAAATCAATGAAGCCAAGAAGGTGCTCGCGACGGAGGCAACAGCGCTTTTGCACGGACGCGCCGCAGCCGAGGCTGCTTTGGAAACCGCTCGCAAAGCCTTCGAGGAAGGTGAGGCTGCGGAAGGGTTGCCCACAATTGAAATCGCGAAGGATGATCTCAGCCGGGGGATTGGGCTTCTAAATGCCAGCACCTTGGCTGGGCTTGTACGCTCGACAAGCGAGGCTCGGCGTCAGATCAAGGGCCGCGCCCTTCGCCTCAACGATGTAGCCGCAACCGATGAGCGGGCCGTCATCACTCTGCACGATCTCAATTCTGATGGCGTCATCAAACTGTCGCTGGGTAAAAAGCGCCACGTTCTGTTACGCCCCACTCCCTAAACTCCGGCCCCGAGCAGTTTGTCGCTCCGCCCACGGAACCTCAGCGCCTCTGCCGTCTTGTTCATGGCGAGGAGTTGAACGATGCCAAAAGAATCCAAGGAGCAAAAGAAAACGGTCGGCCGCGTCATGCATGAATACAAGCATGGCGAGCTGGAAACCGGCACCGGAAAGCCTGTGAAGAGTAAAAGGCAAGCCGTCGCAATCGCCCTGAAGGAAGCTGGGGCGAGCAACCGCGAAAGCCCTAAGAAAAATAAAGAAAACCTCACGAGAACCAAAAAGAAAGAGAGGGAAGGAAAAACCGCGAAGCAACAGAAGGAAGGGCGCCTCTGACGCAGTTAGGAGGCTCCTAGGTGTGTATGATCGCTGCGGCATCCAAAGCGGCGTCCGGGGGTAGGTTAGGCGATGTCGCAACGCGAAACGGTTCGCTTGGATGACGACGAAGAGGTTCCCGTCGCGGAGCCGGGGCTTTCTGAGAAAGAGCAAGCGAAGGTTGAGGAATCACAGCGGCCGCGCGCCCCTGTTTTGTACGAGATCATTCGGCTTGAGGGCGAAAATGAGCTAGGCCGCCCTGCGATGTCCCTTTGGTGGTCGGGCTTCGCCGCCGGCATTTCGATTGGCTTCTCTTTCCTCACTGAGGCGGCTCTTGCAGCTCTGCTGCCAAAGGCCGAGTGGGCGCACATTGTCTCAGCGCTCGGGTATACGACCGGCTTCATCATGGTCATTCTGGGGCGGCAACAGCTTTTCACGGAGAACGTGCTGACTGCGGTACTTCCGGTAGTCGCACGGAGTAAGCTCAGCTGGTTCCTGGGCATGCTGCGCCTTTGGGGGATTGTGCTCGCCGCCAACATCGTGGGCTGCCTGGTGTTTGCTTGCGCCTTCGCATTTCTGCCCATCGTGAACACCGCCATAAGTTCGGAAATGGCGGGTCTTGTTCATACCCTCATGGGGAACACAGTACTGGAGATGTTCGCCAAGGGCATTGCGGCCGGCTGGCTTATTGCTGCCGTCGTATGGATGCTTCCCTCTGCAGGTGGCATGGAGATTTTTGTCATCGGGTTACTGACGTATCTCATTTCGCTGTTCAGGCTCACGCATATCGTCGCGGGCAGCGCCGAAGCACTCTACGGATGGGTTTTGGGATTGACCGGCACCCAGGACGTGATCTTGAAGTTCTTCCTTCCCACGTTGGCCGGGAATGTCGTTGGCGGCACGGTGCTCTTCTCTGTTCTCAGCTATGCCCAGGTCCGCCACGAAATCTTCGAGGAAGAAACTCGGGAGAAGTATGGTCCCTAGCGAGTGATCCCCGCTATGACGAGGAGGCCGGAAGGGTCAACGTAAGCCGAATCAGATAAGCTTCCGCTGCAACCATAGCGGAGCAGCAACTTGCGTTCCCTGTCCCTGCCGCTTCAACAGCAGCGGCCCACTAATGCATTTCTCGGGGTAGAACGCTCAGCCCGTGGCCTCAAATGGGTGGAGCGACTTGCACCGGAGCGGGCCTATCTCGGCGCTGCCATCGCTCAGCGTCACAATCTCCCCGAAATCATCGGCCGCATCCTCGCCGCGCGTGAAGTCGCGCTTGAGGAAGTGCCTGATGTTCTCAATCCCACCATCAGGGCGCTTTGTCCTGACCCTGCCACCTTCACCGATATGGAGAAAGCCGCTGCCCGCTTAGCGCGCGCCATCACGGCCAAGGAGCATGTCGCAATTTTTGGGGATTATGACGTGGATGGAGCGGCGTCTTCCGCTTTGCTCCACCGCTTTTTCTCGTGGCATGGCCTTTCTCCCCGGATCTATATCCCGGACAGGATAACCGAGGGCTATGGGCCGAATGCTGCCGCCATTTCCTCACTTATCGACGATGGTGCGAGCCTTATCGTAACGGTGGATTGTGGTTCGACAAGCTTCGACGCGCTGGAAGTTGCCCAGCGCAGGGGTGCCGGCGTCGTCGTTGCCGATCACCACCAAGTCGGCGAAGCGCTGCCCCCCGCGGAAGCGATCGTAAATCCCAACCGCCACGATTGCTTGAGCGGCCAAGGGCATCTCTGCGCCGCGGGTGTCGTCTATTTGCTATGTATTGCCGTTCAGCGCCTCCTGCGCGCCAGCGGCTTTTACGCGAAAGCCAAAGCGCCGGACCTTCTCGGCTGGCTCGATATGGTTGGTTTGGCCACAGTCTGCGATGTCGTCCCGATAAGGGGGATTAACCGCGCTTTCGTCGTGCAGGGGCTGAAAGTGCTTCGCGACCGCAGAAACCCTGGCTTGCAGGCCCTCTGTGAAGCGGCGGGATTGAAGAAACCTGCCTCCCCCTACACGCTTGGCTTTGTCCTCGGACCGCGGATCAATGCTGGCGGGCGTATCGGTGATGCGGGCCTTGGCGCGAGACTTTTGGCGGCGGAAGACCCAGCTGAAGCAGCCCGCATTGCGCTGACTCTCAATTCGCTGAACCGGGAGCGCAGAGACATCGAATTGAAAACGGTGGAAGAAGCCGCGGCATGGGCAGAACGCACCCTGCTCGAAGAACCGGATTGCCCCATTATCATCGCGGGTTCGCCGGCGTGGCACAAGGGCCTTGTAGGCCTTGCGGCCAGCCGTTTGACCGAGCGTTTTCAACGGCCGTGCCTGATCTTTTCCCATGACGAAAAGGCAGGCGAGGCCACCGGTTCGGGGCGTTCCGTCGCTGGAGTAGACATTGGTGCCGCGGTCCGTGGCGCTGTAGAGGCCGGCGTCGCAAAGAAAGGCGGAGGCCATGCTATGGCGGCGGGCCTTACCGTCGAACGCGGCAGGCTTCCCGAGCTTACGGCCTACATGCGCGAGGCGCTTGGATCTGCCTACCGCGTTGCATCGGCAGCGCCAGTTCTAGCGATTGACGGTGCAATTACTCCCCGGACGGCCACACCAGCATTTGCGGAGGAGCTGCAACGGGCCGGGCCTTACGGTCAGGGAAATCCTGCCCCACGCTTCTGTCTGCCATCGGTGCGCGTTGGCATGATGAAGGAGATGGCAGGCGGCCATTTGCGCTGCACGCTGCAATCCGCAGACGGCAGTCAGGTTTCCGCTGTGGCCTTCAGGGCGGCGCAAACCGAACTCGGGCCTGCGCTCTCTGCCGGGCGCGACCTTGCCTGCCATGCGGCGGGCCGGATCGAGCATGACGAATGGGCGGGCCGGGGGCGGGTGGAGTTTCATATCGAAGATGCTGCGGTGGCCGCAAGGGGCTAACGCCTCTTGCCAAGGCGCATTTGCGGGCTTTATATCCAGCCTTCGCCCGCAGCGCTCCCTTCGTCTATCGGTTAGGACGCGAGATTTTCAATCTTGAAAGAGGGGTTCGACTCCCCTAGGGAGCGCCAAACAATTTCAAGTACTTAGCCAAAATTCATGTTATAGGTTCGAAAGCATAGTGCCAATTTAGTGCCATTTTTGATGCGCTTTTTATTGCTCTAATGTCCCCTTGCGCGCTTTTTGAGACGCTATAAATCGCTCGACAGCCGTCATGATGACTGCGGTTCTTGATGGCTTCACGGGTTGCTCCTCTCGCCATTCGTCAAGCGCTTCCAGCCATTCGGGCGTTACCCGGAAAGAAATCGGCACATCGGTGCGAATAGTCGTCGTTGGCTTTTTCATGCCCGCCATCTTAGCTCAGGATTAATTGTAGTGCAATATCATTGTATGTATTGACAATACACTACAGTTCGATTATAAATAGGGTCATGACGAAGAGATGGCCCGATAAGACAGACCTAGACCAGCCGCCACCTACAGGCTGGACCCGAAGAGGGGAACCGGAAAAGGACCGGGGACAAGGCGAGGCGAGACTAAGGACTTCCACTCTTCCGAGATCAGCCCCAAGCGAGGGATTGGCGAAGCTATTCCAGGCGCCGGGCTGAGAATCCAATAGCATGACATCGAGCGCCGCCCCTCTGCTGGGCAGACAAGCCGCCTAACGCTCGCACCCTGATGCCACGGGTTGCCAGACAGGCCACGCAGTCGCAGCACCGCCGCGCTCGCTCATGCCAGGTTAATTCAGATTGCAGGAATGCCCGGTTGAATGCCGGGCTTTGTTTTTGGCTGGCGCAAATCTGCGCTGGCGGCTTTTAGCCTGTAACAACGGGCGCCCAGGCGAGAGGTGGTTCTCTCGCACTGGACTTGCAAACGCCAACGGAAAGGGAATTCCATGGCGAGCCGTTCTCAGACTACACCAATACCCTATTCAAAGCTAACTGCCGTGTCTCTGGGCGCCGGTCTAATCGGCGTCGAGATATGGACAAACGTCGAGTTCGTCGCCCGATCGGAAGGTTGGGCGAGCTCACCGGTGGCAATGGTTGTCGCTGCCTCGGTGGGCGCCGCAACTGCTCTGCCCTTCGCGGAGCGGACGGCCAAGCAGCGCCATTGGTTCAAAGCCTGTGGTTACGCGCTCTTTTTCCTGCTCATGGCCGTCTATTCGGTTGGTGCATCGGTCGATCGTATCGGCACAATGCGCGACCATAAGGTCGATAGCGCCAAGGTTGACAACGGTAAGGCGCGAGCAGCGCGCGAGCTTTACGAGGTCCGGAAACGGACCGCGGAGAGCGAGTGTACTGTACGTGGGCAAAAATGCCGTAAGGCGGAAGAGCTTCGCGACGAAGCGTTAAAAGCGCTGAGCGAGAAGCCGTCGGAGCGCACGGTGGACAGTATGGCGGCACGCATCAGCGCCGTTATGCCGTTCGCCTCGGTGGAGGAAGTGGAGCTCTATTATCCGCTCTCTCTCCCGATTGCTTTGCAACTCGGCGGGTTCCTGATGCTTGCTTATGGCTTCGCGCCAGGGCAAACAGAACCGGAAGCCAAAACGCGACGGAAGAAGGGAAACCGGAAATCGAAGCGGACGCGCAAGTCAAACGCGGACTATCAACGCGATTGGCGGGCGAGGCAGAAGGCTAAACTCACCGTCGTTAAATAACGATAACCCGGCCGGAGAGATCCGAGCCGGGTTTTTTTATGTCTTACATTCGAATCTAACGTTTTTCACCGTAAAAACTTACGGATATACCTAAAACACCCGTCAATACTGGTGTTTTTGACTGTCAAAATCTTACGGCTGACTTACGAGATGCCTCGGCCGGAAAACCGGACCGGGGCTTTTTTGTTTTTGGCGCTAGCGAGCAAAAAAAGTAAAACCCTGGAGCGATGGTGGAACCGCTCCAGGGTTTTGAGGATGAATGCTCAACGAGGGTAGGACGATTTCGCCGCCGCGCAACAGAGATTAAAAATCAGCCTTACTGAATTATTGCTGCGTCCAGGAAGCCTTATCTATCCCGCCGCTCCGATAGCCGCGCAGCCTCAACTCCGGCCCTCTCGGCTTCCATAAGGGCTCTCGCGATATGGCTTACGAGCCACGCACGGGCCTCGGCTTCCTCATCGAAATCCTGACTCATAAACTCGTCCACGATTTCGATGGCCTTATTCTCTGCGGCTTGGCTGTTCATGGTGTGGCTTGCGCCTCCGGGTCGCAATGCCTCTCCATGAACTCGTGAAGTTCCTTTTTGATGGCGAACAGCGAGGTCAAGAGAAAGTTGAACGAACTTCCCTCAGCACAAGCCTTGAAGATTTGCCCATCCTTGGAGCCCATCGTGAATCCATCCAACACGAGCTGGAAAGTTGCGGCGAGTCCATCAAGGTTCTCTTGGATGCACATGAGTTCGCCTGTGACTTCATCGGATAGTTTCGGCTCCGGGAGCGCTGCTTGTGTCGCAGTATCCATCATGATGCGGCCTCCGCATGAGGCTGTACCGCGGCCTCCAGCAGCCGCTTAGCCTTTGCTTCGAGTTCAATGTCCGGCCGCAGGATGAAGTTGCCTAGCCCTAGCGCTTCGGCGGTCGTACCTGAAAGTCCTTCGAGGAACAGCGTAATCCGGTCAATCAGGCGCGCGACAGCATCGGATTCTTCCTTGCCGTCATTGGCATTCCGCCAGCCTACGAGAAGCATCATCAGGAAAGCCTCGCGCGCGGTCCCCGGCACTTCCCAGCTGATGATATCTTCCAAAACTGATTTGCGGTTACCTATATCATCGGCTTCGTTCTTAAGGCGGATCATAACCTGTCTGGCCGGGCTGTTGATCAGAATTTGGTCCATGTCGCCTTCCTTCGTTTCAAGCCGGGCGAAGAGATCATTTAACTCGTTCTCACGCCGGTCAAGCTCCGCGATCTGAGCGGCAAGATCCTCGATGCGGCCGGGCTTTGGTGCGTCCAGCGAAGCGTTCTTGCTCCTGATGTTGCGGGCAACTTCTGCGTCAAATGCTGGGTTCAAAGACATTTGTTTACTCCGGGTTAAAAACAATCAGTTTGCGCCCTTCTGCTACGCTTAAGCTAGGGCGCGAGAGTCACACTGCGGATTTTTCAGGAAGCGCCGCCGTTCTTCGCGATCTGCCGCTCAATGAGGCCACGTTCGCCGTCGATCCGGTTCGTGATCTCACCAAGCCTTGCGGCGCAATCGGCATCGTGACCGCGGAAGAAATCTCGGACGCCCTCGCAGAGCGCTTTGGCTTGCCGCAGAAAACTCGCGGCGACTTTCAATTCTTGCAGGGTTAGAGGCATCGGCGTTTCCTTTCGGCAAAAGTTTGCCCGTTCGCCGAAACTGTGGATTTCGGCGTGTTTACGCTTACATCGAGGAATTAACCTTGATATGTTTCATACCATAGCGCATGATATTTTCCATATCAAGAGGACATGGCAACAATTGAACAGATAAAAGCGGCAAGAGCGCTGCTTGAATGGTCGCAGGAAGACTTGGCGGCACGTGCAAAGCTGTCGATCATAACCGTCAGGCGGTTTGAATCACGCAGCAAAGAACGAGTATCCGACGAGGCCAGACTTAAGATGGAAGCCGCACTTGAGGCGGCCGGCATCGTGTTCACTAACGGCAACGAGCCCGGAGTCCGGTTGCGCAAGCGGGGGAAGAAATGAGCGAGGAGTTCGACGTCCTCAAAGCGGAAATCGACGCGATCATGGACCCCGTGAAAGGCCTTCCGGAAGATGATCTGCGAATGGTCGAGGCCAAGGCGAAAGCCAAGCCGCTGGCTGAGAAAGCACTCGCTATTTTGAGACAAGAACGGCCATTTATGTTCAATCTATCTCATCGGCCTCGCGGCTGCTGCAGCCGGTATCCGGGTTATCCTTGGACCGTGCGCCTCCGATACACACCGCGCTGGGACAAGGATTGATGCGTTCTGGCGGAGGATGGCGGGATCGTGCCGCGTCTGAAATGATTGCGGAATCCTCGCACCCCACAGAAGGCATGACAAAACCCGCCGCCAAATACTCCGCAGCGTTGTGCTCGCACCGCCTTCATCCGCTTCCGCCTTACCGAGGGTCGCAGAATAGGGCTATGGGTGAACCTTCATTGCGAGAGCGAGCTAGCCTGATTTGCGGCGGATCGAACAGGCGTGAGGTTGCGTTTTTAACCGGAGAAAGGCAAAGTGCGATCATGGCGGACGAAAACGGCAAACTGCACACACTTAACGAAAAAACGCTTCAGAACATCCAGGAGCGTCTCTCCAAGCTTGAGCGAATTCTAGAACCGCTCCCGAACTTCATTGACTCTGCCAACAACGCAATCGGCACAATGGCCGAAACACTGGCCCGCATCGAATCGAATCAGAACGCGCACAAGAGCGATATTGTCCTACATCGGCGCCGTCTGAATGTGCAGGATGAGAGGATCGCGGCCCTTGAGAACAATCGCGAAGACTGATGCCGTGACCCACATGGGTCACACTTGTCATTGGCTCCCAATTTCAAAGGCTTAGGTGAGCGCAATTTTGCGCAGACCTGACATGTCATGCGAAACTGTTCCGGTTTTTGGCAGCAAACTGTTCCAGATTGTGAGCCCAAGTCCGTCACGCGTCGCCACTTGAAGTGACGCGTAACCTGAGGTAATTGACAGGTCATGCCCGCGAGCAAATCAGGAGCGGAACGCTCACGTAGGCTTCGTGATCGGAAGCGGTGCGGGATCGTCATCATTCAGGATCTCGAAATCCAGCCTTCCGTCGTTCAAGCGCTCATGTCCCGCGGCTGGCTTGATGCAGAAGACGCGCATGATCCCGCTGAGGTTCGCGCCGCGCTCGTTCAATGCATCAATGCGACCATGAGGTAGCGGCCGGGACTGCCGCCTATACGGCAGGCACTCAAGGTCATCAGCTTCGGACTGTTTTGAAAAGCGGGGCTATTAATGCAGTGCCGTGCTCGTCCATGCGTTTGAGAACTTCTTGACGAACTCAGGATCTGCCCAGAGTGGCGCCTTCGCATACCGGTAATATTTGGCGATGTCTTCCGGCGATGCGCTTTGGAGAATGGCCTTTTGATCGGGCGCCTGGAGCTGTTTGAACATGTAAATGTCACCCGGAATCCCAGTGGGCGCCTTTGCATTGGCGGCGCTTAGCTGCTCTTGTGCCGCCCGTATTGCCTCGTCATTGCCATTGGCGACGGCCGCCTTATAGGCCTGCCTCGCCTCGTATTTGGCGTGGTCGATATCAGCTTGCTCATAGGGTTTGGAATAGGGCTGCCGTTGCCGGAAGAGATAGGCAATCCGGTTCTGCGTGGCGTTCCTTGAGACATAGGCCGGTGCCGGGCCGAAACCTAGCATTGAAAGGCCTACGCCTTTCGCGCCGAGTGAGGTCCAGAGATCGCCCGCGGATTTCTCCGGGTCCGTGATGAATTCGCTTGCGGAAGGCAAAGGCTTTCCTGACAGCGCGGCGGCTTCTCTCGCACCTGAAACCGTGATGGGGCTGAGTTGATTCTTCAACTCCGATCGCGCCAGCTGTGCGAGCCACCAATCGGAATAAGGATCATAGAGGTCATAGCCGAAATAGTCGCGATTCTTGGCAATCTCGGCGAAGGGCTCCAGCAAGGTCTTATTCAACGCCATATTTTTGAGGCCGGCGATGGTGCCCCGGATGCCGCCGCCTTCTTCCTCGATGTGCTTGATCGCCATCGGAATTTCGCGAAGATAACTCATGTTCGTGATTCGCCGCGGCGTGCCATCGGGATTCTTGCCGCCGATCTTCGCCATGAGAAAGTCGAGATAGCTGTCCGGCGCCCCGTCATTGATCCAGGTAATCATCGCGTTCAGGAGCGCGAAGCTGCCGAAATAGATCAGCCAATATGAGGAGCTGTCATCGGCAAGCCTGATGGTCTTGCGGGTTTCCGTTGGCTCCTTTCCCGCAAGCTTCTCGGCGAGCCTTACCGCAGGAGAAAGCGCACCGCCGCCGGCATCGCGCACAAGGCCGGTCTGCCAGCCAAGCGAGATGAAGGACGCCATGAGGCTATCCTTGAGCGTCTTGTTCCACAGCAAACTGCCGTAGAACATTTGCCCGAAGCGGTTGTCCACGCGCTTGCCGATGGTGCGCAGGGCAACGCGGCGTTGAATCGGATCATCCATGATGTCAGGATGCTGTTCGGCAAATTGCGCAATGCGGAACAGGAGCGCGGAGGCCTTGAGGTCTGGAATCCAGTGCTCGAAAATGAGATTGAAGGGGCTGATTTCGATGAAGCGTTTGAGCCCGGTCCCGAATAGTTTCGTAGCGCCCCCAAAGCTTCCGGAGACACTGCCTTCGGCAAGCGCCATTTTCGTTTCGGCATAGGCCTTCGCAAGCCCGCGGCGCGCGGCAATTCTAAGCTGTTCAGAAAGTTGCGGCGAGAAGCCTGCCTCTTTCAAAAGCGTGTTGTAATGGCGCTCTTGCGGCGTTTGCTCTTCCTCGGGAACAAGCCAGGCCCGGCGTGCGGCACGGCCTTCGCTCCCGGTCCAGATTGCGAAGACGTCAGCGGCCCGCAACAGGTTCTTGCCGGCCTTACCGAAATTGCCGGCCTGGATTTCGATCTTGGCCCGGTTCATGTGATTTGAGAAATTGATGTGCATCACATGCAGCGGATGGAATCCCGAAAAGGCGAGTTTGATCGGCACGAATACATTCTTGAAGGCCATCCAGCCCCGGAAAACTCCTCCGTACCAATCCTGGCTGGCCCACAGTCCTTTTGCGTCAACCGCGTTGTTCCACAGCGGCTGAATGTCGGGCGAGATTAGCCAGCGCTCCTGATCTGGCGCATTAATCGCGCGCCAGCCATTGCGGACATAGTCTCCCGGCGCATCCTTGGCCTTGATCGCGAGGCCATAGAGATCGCGCATATCGTTAAGCAGCGCCATGCGCTCGCGCATGTGAATGCCTGCGATCAGGCGCAGTGTCACGAGATCCACCGGGTTCGTTGTTTTCAGCTTGTAGCCGTGATCGAGACCTTGCTGGATGAGATCGAAATAGCGGGCCTTTTGGAACCAAGTTGGTCCAAGATTGTGCGCTGACTGCAGTGATTCTATCAAATTACTGAAGCCGGCCGCATCTTCGAATGCATGCGGAAGATAGTTCTCGCGGAATTCGGCCTTGGAACCCATGGCCACTTCGTCGTCATAGGCCTTTTTGAGGAGCCGCCCGAGATAGTCCGCCTGCTCGCGTTCCCATGGCGACATCGCGCCGCGCTGACCCGTTTCCATATTGAGGAAAAATTGCAGCCGCTGCTTTTCTAGAACACGCTGCCAGCGCCCGTAATCGTCATCCATGCGCCGGACAAGGGCGTCGGTCTGCTGCGCTGTCGAGGCCGCAAACTCGGCAAAGCGCGGATCGGCCATGAGTGCGAGATCGGATCGCATCTCGGGCTGGAACGTGTTGATCCAGGCGTTTTTTAGCTTGCCAGCAAAAGTGTCCGGGTTCTTCGGAACGGCGAAGCGCGGCGGCGGCTTTCCTCCTCCTGGGCCACCAGCAGGCGGGGAAGGCGGAGCGCCGGGGCCTTGCGGCGGTGGCCCGTTTGCCGCGCCGCCCGAGATCTTCTTCGCCTCATACGCGTCTTCAAATTGCCGGTTGAGATCGCGTGCGACGTTTGGAAAGAACTGTTTGACCGTCTGCCATGGCGGCAATTTTGCTTTTGCAATACGGCGTTCGAGCTCTTGCCTTACCTCCGGTTCTAGGTCGCTAAGGCTACCGAGCGCAATGTTCGGATCGATTTCGGGCGAGGCTTCGAAGCCCGGTTCCTTTAGCAGAGAAAACGCGTTGCGCAGTTCGGCGCCCGAAAGCAGCGTCAGGGCATCGTTCACTTGCTGCGCCTTCACCGGGCCCATGTAGATATCGCTTCGCAAAGCATTCGGCGCGGTGTCCCGCAATTTGCTTTGCAGGATCTCCTTCTGCATTTTGTAAACGAGCTTCGTCAGCTCGCTTGCGCGGGTCAGCGGATGAAGCTTCGCAACATCCCGGTTCGAATTGAACAAGGCATAGGTGCGAAGGTTCTCGGGAAGACTGCGGAGGTAGTTATCCGCGCTGGGCGTGGCTTTGATGTTGTCATAGACTGACTGGGCTTGCGTGTACTCGTGCGCCGCTGCGCCGAGCCGCTTGAACAGCTCCCGGCGGCCCATGCCGAAGATCGAATGAAAGTCTTGATCATGAGCGGCGGCTTGCATGGTTGCGCTGTTGCGATAGGCCCGGAAATCGCCGCTCCCGATAAGCGTTTGCGCGTGCTCCAAATCCTCCAATAGGCCTGGATCGTGCGTATCGAGAAGGTTTTCAAAGGCCTCGTAAAAATTGGGTGCCCGTTCGCGGGCGCGTTCGGGTTCAAGCAGGTAATCCTTGAAGAAGGAGCCAAAGCCGCCAGCGGAATCTAACTCTTTCTCATGCGCCGCGATTTCGCTTTCAAGGGGCTTGCCGATCATCTCCCGGAGGCGCTCGCCGCCCTTCTCAGCGATGGTATCAACATCCCCGGCCAGCCGCATGTCTGGGTGAGCTTCTTCGCTACGCCGCAAACAGAGGACCGTCTTAAGGCGTTCGGCGGTCTCGGCTAACGCTTGCAACTTCTTGGGCTCGCCCGGCATTCCAGACAGGGAAAAGAGAGGGTTGAAATATTCGCCCCAATGGCCGAACAGCTCGTGTTCGGCCGCAATCCGGGACTCGAACGGAAGGCTGTCCCAAGCCTCATTGATAAGGCGCAAATCGTTCGACCAACGATCCGGCGCATAGGTGCCGTAGTCTCGCTTTTCGACGACGCGCTCGTGGTAAAGCTTCGTTTGCAGCAGCGAGACGGGTGAGTACCAATATTCATTATTTGCACCAAAGATTTTTGGCGCCCGGTAATTGGCAATAAGACTTGGATCGCGCGCGGCAAGATCCCGGTACTCGGCATTGCTCAACGATTCGTTCTGCCGTTCGAACTCGGTGAGTAGGCCGGGCGGTGCTTTTGCTGCCTTCTCTGCTCGCAGGGCGGCGGCGCTACCGGGCGGAGGACCCGGCTTTCTAGCGGAAGTTATGGGCGCGGGCTTGGCAGCGAAGTCCCCGCCGACTATCTTATCGAGGATTTCGCGCACCTGCGGCGCCAATTCCTCCGGCCGCACGATGCCATAGTGATAGAGTTCGGTGAGAGTTGCGATTTTCTCTTCGTCAATCGCACGAGCGCGTTGAGCCTTGGTGTGATTTTGATAGGCCTCTTCGTAAGCGTCCCTTAGAGTGGCAGTGCGGCTTCCAGAAACCGGCAAGCCAAGTTTCAAAGCGGCATAGTGACTAAACGGCAGCCCTAGAACGTTAAGGTGATCAGCTTGGTTGATAATATCCCTCCGCTCGGTGCCGCTAAGGCGAAGCGAGGACCACATGTGCCCGAACTCATGCAGGATTTCACCCTTGAGACCATGGGCAAACTGGCGGAAGCTGGATACGCCCGCCGTGCCAAAGCGGGAGATCAGGACCCTGCTGGAGTTGGGATCCCAGGTAGCAGCGACGCTGCCAACCGCCTTGCGGCGCGCATAGTTGAAAAAGTCGGGGCGGTTGGAAAATAACCCTCCGACAATATCCGGGCTGCCGCGTACCGGATCGATCCGGCGCAACACGCCGATGTGAACCCCTGGCAGCAAGCGGTTCTCGAACTGCCGGATAACCTGCATTGCGGCATCATGCGTGTGCCGGTCAATCTCATAAGGCCGACCGGCATCGAGGCTTTGTCCGGCGGCATAGCGCTCATTTGGATCGTGTGCCGCAGCCCTTTGCAGCCATCGAGGATCTGGCGGAAAGACGAACTGCTGGTTCCGTTGCCTGAGGTCTTCCGCAACTCTTCTGGCAATCGTGCCAGGCGCCCGCTTGCTGCCCCGGCTTCCCACCGGCTTGCCATGGAATAATCAAGGACAAACTCTTCGGCCTCCTTGGCGCACCAATGAAAGCGCCCCGAATAGTCTGTCGTGTCCGCGTAAGCGAGCGTGGCACCGGTCGTTGACGCGGCGGCAGAGCTTGGCCCCACAGCCGCAGTTCCCGCGACCGGCGCGGCAGGCCAGCGCTTGAAATTCACGGGCGTAATCGCCGCACCGCCGAGGCTGCTCGATACCGTGCCGGTGAACATCTGGACATCAACCTGCTGGTTGCCGGCGATGTTCGTGCTCTTCTGGCCAAGGCGGATTTCGCGGATCTCGACGCGGCCCGAGGATGGAGCGGTAAGGGTGACGAGATCCCATGCGGACGCGGTGCTGCTGATAGTCACGTCGGCGAAGGGAACCGCAAATAGGGTCGTGCTAAATCCCTCTGGCTGCATCATTTGGCGCCTCCGTTTGGAAGCGCGGGAAGACCTTGGTTAGCGTTTGCTTCCAACTGCTGCCGGCGCCCCTTATCCAGAATGAGGCCCATGAACCTTGCGAGCTCGAGGTGATCGGTTGGGTATTCTGGAATGAAATCCTTGCCGTCCTTGCCCGTAACCTCCAATGAGGCCTTCTCGCCAAACAAGTGCGGCGCGTCCTTGCCGGCCAACCACTTAAGGTTGTTGCTAATCTCACGTGCAGATTGTGGATCGAGCAGCCCTTTTTCGAGCTTTTCGTTTATCTCGGCGATCTTATCGCGGTGAAGCTCGGCGCGCGCGCATTTTGCAGCCTCATAGGCGGACAGCGCGTCCCTCGATGTTCGGGTGTATGCGTAGAAGCTGGTGGCGCTTGGCATGTGAGGTTCGGCGCAAATCTCGGAAACCCGTTCACCAAGAGCGACACGCGCCACAATGGCGGCAAACATTTCGCCGGTCATTTCAACGCGGAGCTTGACAGGTTTTTCCGCTTTCATCGGCCCGCTCTATCCCGCCTCGCCATCTCGCGAATCTGTTTATCGGTGGCGATCTTCCCGGCCAGTTCGAGTTTCTTGATCTCCTTCGCGGCGTAGGCCTTGGCATGCTCTTTATTGGCTTTGGCCGCCGCAACCCCGGCCTGCGTCGCTTTGCTAATCCGCTCCTTCTTGGCTTTCGCCGCGAGCTTTTCCTCACGGGTCAAGGGGACCGGCTCGGCAGCCTTTCGCGCGGTCTCCATTGCGTCAAGCATTTGTGGCAGCGGCGCTTCGCCTTGTCGTTTTGCGGCCGCATATTCCGCACTCGTCATTGGCCGCGCCGAGGGCGTTGGCAAGCGCTTTTCGATCAAGCCCGGCGCGATAATGTCTGCGTTAAAATCATCCCCATGTCTTAGCCACACCTCCTCGTGTAATCGGCTATACCGGCGATGTTTGAGGCTTTCGAGTTTGCCGAAGCTGAAATACTGCTCAATCACCTGCCTGATGCCCTTATATCCAGCCCCGGCGACGAATACGCCGTCACTGACAGGCGGCCGTGCCAGGTCATAAAAGACGAGCTTCGCGTAGCATCCGAAAGCGTCCGTGTCGCCGGCTTCCAGCGGCACGAGCAACCGCGTGGTAACGGCGGCAGGGCTGAGCGTGTAGTTGTCGGGATGGCCTTGCTCCTCCGGCAAATTCCGGAAGCCGCTAAAGGTGAAATCGGCGCCACTCTCGATAGCGCGGTACATCTCCGTCATGAGGTTCGGGATCAATACGCCGGTGGGCGTCGCTTTGAAAATCTGCCCATCCGTTTGAACTTCAAAGCGCAGGAACGCGCCGTGCCCGTCAACTGGATCGGCAGGGCATATAATGATGTGGCGCCGCTTCATCATTATGCCGCTACCAGTGCTGCCGCCGCGGCGTTTGTGAGGTGATTGCGCAAGGCAATCTCGGCATCGACCTTCGTGGCGTGGCGCCCCAACTCGCGCCCGTCAGCACCGAAGACACGCCAGCCAAGACCTGGGCTGAGGCCGATTCTTGCTTCGCCAGGAATGAAGCTGTCCTCACTCGCACTTTCTGGCTGTGAGCCTGTGCGCAGGATCTCAGAAAGGACCACATAGCCAACACCGGCAGCCTTCACCCGGCAGATCAACTCGCAGTCCCAATCCGCGCTGACAATTTCGAGAACATCGTTGCGGGCAAGGTGGCTTGCAAATCGCCAAACTTCGGGTTGGAAGATCTCATCGGGCTGAATATCCACACCGCTGAGATCAAAGAAATACCATTGCCTATAGTGCGTGGCCGGAGCATTCAACAATTTCTCGGCCGGGATCTCAAGCTTCTTCGGCTTCTTGGTGGTCATGTCAGTCTATTCCTCAAGTAGTTTTAGAAGTTTTTTATCTAGACCCCAGTCGTAGTACCCCCGGAGATCTCTGTCGCGGACCGCCTCGATTTGGCGAATCATCCACCTTTTTCGATCCTCGCGCCTCAAGTGATCCCTCATAATTGCCGCGCCCGATTCTTCGGCGAGAAAATCTAGGTCACTCTGGATCTGGTTTAGACGCTCTTGGCGAATGTTCCTTCTCATGCGGCAACCTCGTCATCATCATCGGGCAGGCGAAGGCATGAATCTTTCAGGTAGGCTGCAAGCGCTTCCTGGGCCTCAGGCCTGCTCATGCCGCGCTTGATCTCGGTGTTGCCAAGCCCGATGAGGCGCCATTTACCGCCGCGCCCGGTGTGCTCGATGCGGACAACAGGTTTGCCGTTTACGATGGGCACAGCTTCTATTCGCGGCACAGCGCATTCGGTTTCGGCGATTGCCTTGAGGAGGTGCCGGTCAAGTTCGGTCTGAACTTCGGGAGGCAGCTTATTCTTCAAGCGCACAACGACGCCGCCGCAATCGGTGAACCCATCCACGGTAAGCTCGACGTCGAACGATTTGTTCTTCGCAATCACGCGGCAAATGTCATTCAGCCGCAAGCGTTCGCGCCCGGCCGCCCAAAATTGCGGGATGAACAGATCGCCGAACAAAATGTCCTCGCCAACGGTGACGCTGTATCTGTTGTTGACGTGATCCTCGGTCATACGGAATACAGCTTCCGGCAGCGCTTTTGTGCTCATGCCGCAGTGCCGCCAACTGCCCGGAGCCGCGGCTCTTTCGGCAAATAAACCTCCTCGGGCGCAGTCTCGTCATTCGAGCGAAAGCGCGCGAAATCGCCGCTTGTTGAATAGTGGAACTGAGCCGATAAAAGTTTGACCCGAAAGCCGTCAGCGAGCCGCTCGACGATGCCAAGCTCGACTGTATAATTGAGCGACGTGATGATCACGACGTCGCCCTCGGCCAATGTGTCGCTGTATTCGGCCCAGAAATCAGGATCGATCAGTTGTTCGTAAGTGGGTTCGAAACCGCCGGCGAAATTCATTACAAAGCGGCGTGCCAGCCCGTTCGCCAGGCCCCAGAGCAGGCCACTTCCTTCAGCGTGCGTAATGCGGGAGAAATCCATCAATCGACCTCATGCATGTTTGAGGCAGAAGATAGCGCGCATCGAATCGCTTGTGCGGGACAAAAACCGGACAAAAATTTACGGAAGACGATCCATGCCAGGCTAGGCCTTCCGCGCTTTCTTCGGCCGGCCGCCACGGCGTCCATTCGCCCGGGCGGCGATGACCTTCTTGGGGCTGGCCGACTTACCGCCCTTGGCGCCAAGCATCGCGGCCATCCAGGCACGTGAGCCGAAAACGCCCCGCATCAAGTCAGGCAAGGAGAAGTCAGCGTCAAGCTTGGGGAAGCTCAGGCCATAGCCAGCGGGATCGATTTCGATCTGGGCGAGCTCGTCCGGCTTTGCGTCAGCAAGACCTTGCAGACAATCAACCGGGAACCTCACTTCGGCGCCATTGCTAAGGCTCACAGCGATCATGTCACGGCCTTGATCATACTCCGCGGCGACCGCATAGGGCTCCGTCTTCCGGCGCTCGGCCATGTGCTGATTTGCGCGGTCGAACTCGGCCTCAGAAATTTCCATGGATCGTTCTCCATTCCTCGCAGAGAAGGCTTAGATCCTTCTCGATCGCGGCCTTGATCCGGTTCAACTCCGCGCGGCTGAACCCGAAGTTTTCCCTCAGCGCGCAAGGGCCGCCTGGGCAATTCAGGTTGAACAGCGCTTCCTTGCCGCCGCCCCTGACATGCACATGAGCCGGCCGGTGATCGTTGAACCGGATGACTACGTCGAGCCCGTCGATTCTCAAGATAACCGGCATCGCCTCGGCCCGCGTCCAGCAATTCATCGTATGCGCTGAAACGCAAAACCCAAGCGCTTCGGTAAATATAAGCTAAACTCCGCCGCTTGGCAAACGAGTGGGCAGAGCTGGCGCTTCATCCTGAGACGGAACACCAAGGCGATGGAGGCCGCTTCGCACCGTCTCGCCAACTTGGCGACACGGACGTGACTGCCAACTTGGCGGCGACGAGCACGCTCGGAGCGCGTGTGATCAGCCCAATGCCTTATCCAGCCAGCGCGCGAAGCGCTTATCGCGTGAATCGGGAGAATGGCTGTGCGTAAGCTTTGGCGCGAATATCTTGACGATCTCCGATTGGCCGGCCTCAGGATTTGCAGCCGCATAAGCAATCGCATCAGCCAGAATGGGCAAATCAGCCTGGTAGCGCTCCTGCACTTTGATCTTGATGGGCTCGACAAGCTGGTTGCCATCAGCATCATTGTGCACGGTCAGGACAAATCCCTGATCCCCAGCAACCACGACCGTGGCATCGACAAAAGCCGCAACCACATTGAGGGCTTCATCGCGAGACGTGGATTCATCAACATTGGCTCGCACGATATGCCGGAAGTTAGTGATCCGGGTGCTCAGTGCGCTAGCAGAGAAAGTCATGTTGCCTCTAGCTCCAAATAACGATGCCGCCGGGCGAACTCGTCAGCTTCGAATTGCATCTTAGCCGCTTCGGTGAAAAATATGCGCGTGTGGTCGCCCCGGCGCTTGAACTTGCCTTTGCTTTCCATCGTTCGGCGAGGGAGTTTGATCAGTGGCGCATCCGAGCCGTTGCCGTCCCTGATGACGAAATGCTTAAGCTCGCTGCCAACAAAATCGTGAGCAATCCATCGGCCCGGGATGCCGCGGCTGAAGTCAAGCGACCAAAACGCAAATGGGCGTGGCTTACGGTTTTGCCGAGAACATCGTTGATGTAGGACGTGCCTTGGTTCTGGTTGCTCTGAGCATTCTGGCCGCCATTGTAGCCGCTTAAATCCGTGGCTTCGCGTCCCTTTAGCCCCATCAATTGGGCTTGTGCGGCGCGATCGGCAGCGTCGGCGGCCGGATCATTTGGTGCTGGCATTGTTGGCACCGGTGGCAGTGGAGGAGTACTGATCCCGCCCATTATCGTGCCCTCGGTGCCGGCTTTTTGAAGAACTCGGCAATGTCCGGCCTTGTCCGAAGAAGCTGCTCGATATTCTGAGGCGTCGCTTTCATTGATGACCAAGCACCAAGACCTTGCGGTACGTCCTCGCGCGCAAAGCCCGTTTGTGATGCCTCTTTCAGCTTTGCCGCTTCGGCGAGAACCTGGCCAATCGTGCGGCGTTCGAATCTTCCACCGTGCATTGCGTTTCGTCCTTCTCAAGTTTGCTGGGAACTCAACGCAACGACGCAACAGACGCACGGCAACGCTTGACGTATCACACTACGATACTATATGGTGAAGCAGTGTATCGCGTCGTGATACGAACTTGGCGGCTCAATAGCCTATGATCAAGAGCTTCAAAGACGCGAATGCAGAGGAAATTTTCAATGGCAGGCAACCCAAGAAAGGATTCCCGGCTGACATCGTCAGGCCATCGCGGCGCAAGCTGATCATGCTTCATGCAGCGGTTCGCCTGGAGGATTTGAAAGCTCCGCCGAACAATAAACTGGAGAAGCTCAAAAGGGATCGCAAAGGACAACACGCGATAAGAATCAACGACCAATTTCGTGTTTGCTTTGTGTGGACGGGAGATGGAGCGGAAAACGTTGAGATTACCGACTACCATTGAGGAAGATGACCATGACCACTGATCCGCTGGCGCCAATCCATCCTGGCGAAATCCTACGGGAGGAGTTCCTCCTCCCGCTACGCATGACGGCCTATGCTTTGGCGAAGGCTTGTCATGTGCCGCGGACGCGCATTGAGCGTCTTGCGAGCGAAAAGACGCCGGTGACACCAGACACTGCGCTGCGGCTTGGCCGTTATTTTGGGACTTCACCCGACTTCTGGCTGAATATCCAGGCTCGGTACGACATAGAGACTGCGTATGCGGCCACTGAAAAGGAATTGAAAGCCATCGTGCCCCGTGAACTCGAACTAGCATAAGGATAGACGAACCATGCTTTTGGCATATGCGCGTGTCAGCACTGGCCTGCCCCATCGAAGTGATCCGAGTTGAATGTTAGAACTCGGCGGGTTTCTGGTGGCGCTCATGCCGCCAGGCCCTGACCGTAAGGCGGCATGAGCGCCGTTGGCAAGATTGTTCTTGGCGCCGGCGGGCGATAGCCCAGAGACGAGTGCGGACGCTGGGTGTTGTAATGACGCCGCCACGATTCGATCAGGATTTTCGCCTCCTTCATCGTGTAGAAGATCTCGCGGGCGAGAAGCTCATCGCGAAGTTTCGAGTTGAAGCTCTCGCAATAGCCGTTTTCCCATGGGCTGCCAGGTTCGATGTAGAGCGTCTGCACGCCGAGCCGTTCGAGCCATCCGCGTAGCGCCTTCTCGACAAATTCAGGACCATTGTCCGAACGGATGTGTTCCGGCGGCCCGTGAAGGAGAAAGAGATCGGCAAGCGTTTCGAGAACGATCCGGGCGTTGAGCTTGCGCTCGACCCGGATCGCCAGGCATTCACGCGTGAACTCATCGATGACGCACAGCATGCGGAACGGCTTGCCGTCATGGGTGCGGTCCATCACAAAATCATAACTCCAGACGTGACCTGAATGTTGAGAGCGCAGCCGTACGCATGATCCGTCATTGAGCCACAGACGTCCCCGTTTTGGCTGTTTCTGGGGGACTTTCAGCCCTTCGCGCCGCCAGATCCGATAGACCCTTTTCTCGTTCACATGCCAGCCGTCTCGCCGGAGCAGGGCGGTGATGCGGCGATAGCCATAGCGGCCGAACTGTTCGGCAAGGACGATGAGGGCTCTGGTGAGCGCCTTCTCTCCCTGCCGGCCGCGCGGTTTCTTGCGTTGGGTCGACCGGTGCTGACCAAGCGTCTCGCAGGCCCAGCGCTCTGACACGCCCATCTCTGCAACAACTCGGTCAACACAGGCCCGGCGGCGCGAAGGGCTTAGAAGTTTCCCTTTGCGGCTTCAGCTAAAATCAGCTTGTCGAGGGTGAGATCGGAGACCGCCCTGCGCAGTCGCTGGTTCTCTTTCTCCAGCTCCTTCAGCCGGCGGGCCTGATCAACGCCCATCCCGCCATATTCGCGGCGCCACCTATAGTAAGTCTGCTCGGTTACGCCGATCGCACGAACCGCCTGGCCTGCCGTCTCGCCACGGCTCAGGCGGACCTCTACTTCACGCAGCTTGGCAATGATCTCTTCCGGGTTGGCTCGTTTCGCCATCTCTCAGCTCCATTTGCGAAGCCGAGACTAACCGATTCACCAGACCACTTTCCGGGTAGCAGACCAGCATCAAAGACGCTCGCGCTTACGCCCAGGTAAGCGGCGGTTTCCATGCGGCTAAGTCCCCGCGGTACGAGCGTGCGGGGTAAGCTTTCGGCGCGTTTCATTCTAGCTCCAGCGCATTAGATAGGTTGTCGATGCAAGGCGATGCCTGCGGCCCTGAAGGTATTCACAAGAGCGACCTCACTGCGGGCACCCTTGCTGCATTGCGATTTACCTATTTTCTCCATTTGATGCGCAACGAATTATATATAGCCTTGACGGAAGTGTTCAATCCCTTTTGTATTATTTTGCGGACTGGCCTAGAGCTCGTCGATCCGGAGCATGGCGCGAGCGATCACGCGGCCCGGCCTATCTTCGTCAATCCAATATGTGCGGTAAACCTTGTTCAACGGTTCAAGGCGCACGACGCCAAGCGCTTCCTCAATATACCTGCGGAAAACAGGTTTCTTTTCCCCTGTCACGGTAGCAAGGCAATAATCGCCGGGTTCAACAGCGGCGTCGGGACTAAAGCAGACTAGATCACCTTTCTTAAAAGAGATGCTGGCGCTATCGGCCACCATACTCTCATCCTCCAGCCGTATAATGAAGGGTTGACTGCCTAACGGCATTGACGATGCGACCGGCAAGCGCGGCGCATCTTCCAGGACACTCAACATGTTAGCGCCATTGGATGACAGCTCTCCCAGCGACGCTAACGCTACAACCGGAACGTATTGGACGGCAAGTCCCAGCGATGAAAAATCTTCTCTAATTGTAACCGGGCTATCTTTTCCAGTCATAAGCCAATCAAGGCTAACTTGATAGACTTTCGCATATTCAACCGCCGCATTCTTTGGAACGCCAGTCCCGCGCGAGTTATTTTCATGGCTTCGGTAGGTAGTAACATCCCAGCCAAAGCGTTTCGCGGCATCGGATGCGTGCCTAAAGCCCAGCTCTTTCCTGCGGCGCCTTAAGCGCTCGGATGGGGTTTCAGTCATAAAATCTCCCGCTAGAATTCTACCCCTTCATTGCTTTATAAGCGATACAAAAGGTATTGACAAGCACGATATTATTGTGTATTAGATCGGCTCCAAGGGAGAAGGACACGCAACCTTTTTTATGTCTGTCAAACGCTAAAATAGCAAAGGTTAGCAAATGCCACGCGGCTCAAGACCAGGCGAACGGCGGGGCGGAAGAAGGCCCGGCTCAATCAACCGAAACACTTCGGAGATTAGGGCGCTAGCGCAGCGGCACGGCCTTGAGGCCATCGAAGCGCTCGCGAACGCGCTACGCAGCAAAGACCCGAAAGTCTCGATTATGGCGGCCAACGCGCTCTTAGATCGCGGTTACGGCAAGCCAGCGCAGACAATCGGGAGTGATCCCGAAAAGCCGCTAGGCGTGAACGTTGCGGGGCTTGATGCCTTTACGCGGCGCATAGCGGAAATGGCGAGCAAAGCGAGCACCTAACTTGTCGAGGCAAACAGCGCCCCCGGTCGGAGTTTCGCATATCTCGCCGGTATTAAAGCCCTGTGCCCACCCCTCCTTCCTCGTACTCTAGAGTAAAAGCTATGGTTGCATTTGCTTCCGATCCAAACCGCTCCAACGATAAGCAGCCGCAAGAGCCATCGTTTAAGCCAGCGCACGACTTCCTTGAGGCGCTCGCACCAAGCGAAACCGTCTTCGATTTCCGCACGTTTGACGACAATAAGGCGCGCCGCGACCGTCACCTTACGCGCAAATTACGGGGTACGCTCGATGGGCTTTGGCCGGAGTTAAAGCGGCTTAACGGATTAGGTGCGGGTATCTTCGTGAGCGTCAATGCGACCGATGGCAAGGGCGTAAAAGCGGAAAATATCACCAAGCTTCGTGCGGTCTGGCACGATGATGACGCTTGTGGAAACGATCTCGGCAACTTGCCGCTGCCCCCGTCATTGATCGCCCGGACTTCCACGGGCAAATATCATCGCTACTGGTTCGCGGACGATCTGGGCCCCGATCAATTCAAGGCTATTATGCAATGCATGGTGAAGGTGCATGGGAGCGACAAAGGCGCGACCGATACGGCGCGTGTGCTGCGCTTGCCCGGCACCATGCACATGAAAGGCGAACCTCAGCTTGTTGAAATCTTGAAGGACACCGGCACGCGCTATTCAGGCGAGCAACTCTCTAAACATTTCCCAGCCCCGGTGAAGCCTGAAGGGGCGCCGGAAGCGAGGGCCGGGAATTCAACTCCGAGCTTTGCCACCGACCACCGGCGCCGCGATATAGAGGCAGCGCTCGCTGTGATCCCCGCCGACGACTATCAGACATGGATTTCTATCGGCATGGCGCTCAAATCCGAATTCGGCGACAGCGGATTTACGTTTTGGGAGGCATGGAGCCAGAAGAGTGCCAAGTACCAAGCAGGAGAGCCTTTTCGCAAATGGCGCAGCTTCGATGAGGACGGCGGCATCAAAGGCAACACCATTTTCCATATCGCTAAGGAGTATGGATGGAAGCTGCCAAGGGAAGATGAAGCCGAACTTGAGGCGCTAGGAAACATAATCTGCGCAAATTTCAATCGGCCGGAAGTTGGGATAACGGCGCCCAGCGAAGAAGAGGAAGCAGGGAGCGCTGACTATGGCGCATTCTTTGACGATTTTTGCTGCATTGACATGCACTTGTGCGGCGGCCTTTTGGCGCAAATCAGGGATTGGATATTAATCACATCTCCCGTCAAGCCTAACCCTAATTTAGCGCTTGCCGCCGCAATATCGATCATTGGTACAGTTTGCGGCAGGCATATTTCAGGCCCGACGCATTGCGGCACAAACCTCTACATTATCGGAATTGGGCGCACGGGTGTCGGCAAGGATAGACCTTTAAAAGCGGTCGATCAGATTTTGAGCGCTTGCGATCTCGATCACATTGTAAAGGGATCGTTCAAGAGCGACGTGGCCTTGGAAATGCAACTTAGTCGAACACCGGGCATGATCGCGGTCATCGATGAAATCGGACAGAACCTGTTCTCGCGGTTCACGACCAAGAAAGCATCCTCCCACGAGGCTAATATCTCAAGCATGTTGCGTACACTATGGTCTATCGGATTTGGCGCCTACAACACGGTGGCGTCGAAAGAGAGAGCGCACGCAAAAATCAAAAATCCTAGCCTCTCTTTATTTGGGATGACGACCGAGGATGAGTTTTATAACTCACTCTCCGGCGGACAAGGTGACAATGGCCTATTGAACCGGCTCCTGATCATAAGAGCCTCTCCAAAGAAAAAAGAAAATCCGGACGCCAACCCGCTCGCCCCTGTTCCGGGTTCAATGATCGCCGCTGTGCGAGGTATCCTGCCCGAAGGCAACTTGAGCAATGCGCTGGCGTTCACGGCAGACAATATCAGTCAGCTCAAAATCGACTGGGAGAACGAAGAGGCTAAAGCCGTCTATGAGGTTTTTCGGGACGGCTTGGAAGATGCAATCGACCAGGAAAGCTCCCTCAAGGCCGCGGCGGGGAGAGCGGCGGAAACAGCCGTTAGGCTCGCTACCATATGCGCGGTCAGCGAGCTTGGAAGGGAGGCCCGCGTTGGGGTGAAACATATCAAATGGGGTATCTCCATCGCTGCACAGGCGGCTAAAACGCTCCATGAGGAGGTGGGGCAGAGAATTTCTGAAACGGAGTTCCAGCGCCGGGTAAATGCCGTGCAGGCCGCAATCCCCTTCCATGAGGAGGTCCAGCATTCCACGCTATTGAAACGGTTGAAGAACCAATACAGCGCCCGGGAAATTAAGGACGCCATTGAAATCCTGATTGATGGCAACGTCCTAGTTTCCAAGCAAACTGGACCGGGGCGCAATGGAAAATCCACCGCTTTTTACGCTCGGAAGAGAAACGTGGAAACCTGGGCGTCGAAAATAAGCTAGGAACATCAATATTATCTATGGCATATAAATAGGATATGTATGTTTTCCCAATTTCCAAATTCTAGACCTAATATTTTTTGATATCCCCGCCACCTTTATCCTTTACGTAAAGAAAATCTGGAATTTCGGAAACGTGGAATTTTCACTATTCGATGCCTCTCCCCTAACCCTAGTCGATACTGGTCGGTCAGGGCGCCTGCTCGAAAGCTGACAGAAGGTGCCCTTGCATCGATTGCTACCGCAGGGCGCCCCCCAGCGTCGCCACGCTTGGTGGCAGCCTATGCGGCACTGGCCGTGAGCTTTTGCGGGGGGTTCACGCTCGCCAATATCGAACGAGGAACTCCCGCAGTGACGCTCCGTGTTAATCGGCTTTTCCGATTGCCAGTCGTCTTGTGGGAGCCGCTTGATGTCGCGGACATTGCAACCGTCGGAAACAGATTAGAGCACTAAAGCAAGGATTTGGCCTCGAATGGCAATCCAACGTTGACACGGCCGTGTGTTTCACATACTAATTTCCCAGGAAATAGCTACAAAATCATGCTAATACAGTGTTCTGTAACGCTAACTCGTCAAAGAGTGGCTGGACGAAAGCCGTCGCTTATTTGCGCACCAGCAGCGCCGCAAATGTTGGCGCCGATAAGGATAGCGAGAAGCGGCAAAGGCTCGCAATCGCTGCCTTTGCCAAGCGCGCGCGTTTTGAGATCGGGGCCGAAGATTGGTTCAACGACCCGGCAGTTTCAGGTGCAGACCCGATTGAGACGCGGCGTGGCTTTACGGCGCTACTAAACCGGATCGAAGATAATGGTGTTCGCGTCGTCATTGTGGAGGACGCCAGCCGCTTTGCCCGCGATCTCGTCACCCAAGAGCTAGGCATACTCAGCCTGATCCAACGCGGTGTGCGTGTACTCACGTCTTCCGGTGATGATTTGACGGACACAACAGACCCTATGAAAATCGCGATGCGGCAGATTGCGGGCGCGTTCGCGCAGCTCGAAAAAGCGCGGCTCGTCGCCAAGCTCAAGGGCGCCCGTGACCGCAAGAAAGCCGCGACGGGTGGCAAGGTTGAGGGACGCAAATCACTGGCCGAGCGCGAAGGCGGCGATAGGCTTCTCGAAGCGGCTAAAAGCTTTAACGATGGCCGCTCATTGGCGAAGATTTCTGCAGCGCTTGCCGCTTCCGGTTTTACGGCATCAACAGGAAAGCCCTATTCGGCATCAGCCGTTAAGAACATTCTCGATTATGCCGGCGTTGGCTCCCACAGCCGGGCTCTCAGGCGCACGCTACGCGGCAAACGCATTTTGGTGCCCAGACGGTGAGCCTGCCTGGCGCCTAAAGAGGCCCCTTTGGGCTGCGCAAGAGAAGGCCGGTAAGCCACCGAGCGCGGTCCTTAAGGGATAACTTACCGCATTTGATAATGCAAGATAGCGCCGGGGTCCCCCGTGCTATAGTGGCTAATGGATACCTACCCCTATCTGGTTCGCCGGGCAAGGCTGCTCCTGGGGGAGAAAGAGGCGGCGTTCGCCACCCATTTCGCTGTGGACGAAGCGACCATCTCAGGGTGGGAAAGCGGACGGGTCCGTCCATCACCGAAAGAGTGGTCGTGGATACACGAGACGGTCTTTCGCTCCTCGAACCTTCTCTCCGAGGCGGTTAAGACCTCGCGCACCTTGAAGTGCGTCGTATCGCTGGACAACCTCACCCGCCCGATCTTAGTCTCCAGAGGAATAGAAGAGGCTCTTGCCCGGATTGGCATTGAGCCTAAGGATTTGACGGGACCATTCTTCGCAAACTTGGCCAGGTCCTCCCCGCATTATGACATCTCAGGCATCAAAGCCTTATCGATCATTCAGACAGACCAGAGCTGGATCAGGGGAGAGGTTTTATTTGCCGAGGCCCATTGCTACTCGCCCGCATTCAAGACTTGGCTCGATGGCGTCATGGCCCCGCTTCCCGAGAGGCGCGCGGCGCTCATTGAAGCGGCTCCCTCCAGCCAGGGCGAGAACGGAGGCTTTTGGGTGCGCTTCGTCAAGCGTGGCGAGGTTTCAGGCTCGGTGGCCGAGTTCCCCCGAATAATTCAGTAGAAACTTGGGGACCTCCTGGAGCGTCCGTTGAGCATCCCATCCGAATTGACTGTCGTATTTATGGCCCTGTCCATCTTTGGAGCGTATGGTACAGGGCCACGCATTAGCTCCCAAGGCTCGCGTGATCACTTGGCTAAGTTATTCACCAGCTTGGTAGGTCGTGCGCCTAAGGGGGAAAGCTGGCAGTTCTGAGCGCTGCGCTGGGACTAAGCAATTCGCGCCCGCGACTTCGGTGGTGACGAGCAGTAGCACCCACCCCGAAACGACCATCGCCGCCGACGCCGCACACGAGTGGCAAGGGAATGGGTCCTCCTAAGATGGGTCGGCGGCGGCATACGGAATGCTGCATGCCAGTCGCACGAAGATTGAAAGTCAGGCTTCATTTGAAGGAGGCTTTGGATCGTATGCAGATGGCAGCGACCATCGCCGGAGGCGATGATGCCTATGCGGCTAAGCGGCTGCGCGAAATATCGCGCGCACTCGATGAGCTGAGGACGCATCTTGCTGTCGAAGGCCCAGTGGCTACGCGCTCGAATAAATAGCAGGCCGCTGGAGTTGGCGAGCTCTTCTCACCACGGCCCAGGCGGCAGACTACCTCGGCCTGCCCTGCGCGTGTACTGGAAAGTACAGAACCGCCTCAGGTGGCCTTAACCCGCCGAGCGATGGAGACCACGTTTGACGAGAGCCTCGCATCGGCGCGCGGCCGAAAGACAATTCAATGATGGGCGAAGCGCCTGCTGAAATAAATACAGTTTTCAACCGTTGTTATTGCAAAGCTCAAGAAGGAAATAGATGCTTAGCGACTATCTGGATACTTATCTCCTCAAAAATGAGAGAGATAATGCCGTTAAAATAATTCGGAAGTGTCAGCGCATCCTCGCGGAATATCCCACGAACACTGATGAGCAAGAACTAATTGGCCGCCTACTTAAAGTCTTGGATGGACCCGAGGCAGCGGCAGTGACAAGGCCAAATGACGCGTTCCTATCCCGCGTGAGCTGAATAGATCAGTGATCAGCGGCATCGGTGATCGCAATTCTCATTCGGCGAGATCGGCATATCCGTGAAGTGCATCGAACTCGATGAAATCTTGGATGCACGCCTCCTTATGACAATCGAAGCAAACGTTATTGCTCGCTGCACCAGCGAGTTGCCGCCCTATACACGCCCCGCAGGCGACGGAACCTATGAAGTAGTGGTCCCACTCAGCGGTTGCATTTCTCCTCTTGTTCTTCCCTATTCGTTTCCGTCGGAAGACGAAGCTACGCTCTGGATTAAGAGCCGCAAGGGAACTAAGAGAATTGAGTGGGTTCGCGCTCATCCTGAATTAGAATAGTTAATTCTCCCGGCTTCCTGACACCGCTCCACACGGGTAGGTTGTCCCGCAGGCCAGCCTCGTAAGAGGTTTCAGAAGGCGCAAGTCTGGCCGCGCCCAGTGGTTTGGAAAAATTTGCAATAAATTATCAGCTTAACCACAACCAGCTTTTAAGGGCGAGTGGTACTTGCTGGCATACCGAATGCCACCTTATGAAGTCACAAGGATCGAAGCGGGAGCGTGCCCCGCTGGGGTCATTTGGCGAACATCAGAGGCTTTCGGAAATGATGCACATCTGCACCACTGGGTTGCTTGCGCCTCCTTACCTGTACCCGGTTCTGGGGCGTAGCCCTTCGCCGGAGGACATGGCTCACGAACTCCCGCACGTCCTGGTCCATCATATCCTGCCGGTATCGACCTTCTTCTCGCTCGAAATCACGAACCATTTGTTTGGTCCAATCGTGTACGCCAAGAGCCACGGCGTCGATCCGCTCGTCATTCACGAGGCAGCCCTTATCCTTGGTAATGCGAGCAAGCTCATTGAACAGCCGGTAGCGGTTGATTTCCTTTACGGGGAGGTATTCCGCGAGACGGTCGTCCTTGGTGATGAGAGCCCTGCCGACGGCGAGCTTGTGCTTGTGAAGCACTGGTACCATGGCATCCTAAAGAACCCCCCGCTCCTTCTGGGCAGCAGAGCGCTCAGCGTCGATTACCGTGCGCGGGTATCCCAGGCGCACCAGCTTCATCACTCCGAACATCCGGGGGCCAAAGTTCCTCTCAACGGCCACAATGTTGAATGCGCTTATCACCGCTCCGATCATTAGCGACCCAAATCGAGGCCGTCGGGAGTGAACTCGGGAAGCCACGGCCTCGACCTCGTGCAATGTACCATGGAGCGGGAGGCGAAGACGAACCTCAGCTATTATACGACGCCTCTCACCACGCAAAAGCCGGTCCCGGGCGCATTCACGCCCCACATCAGGCTGCCGTCGACAGTGCGATAAGCATAGATTTTGAAACCATCCAGCTCCTCGCTGTGACGTCCAGCTTCACGCCTCGCGCGCTCTATCACCCTCTCCAGGGCTCCGAGCTGGGCTAGCGAAAGACGCTGCTTCATTTCTGGATTTAGCAGCTCGGCGAAGTTGTCGACTACACCGCCCCGGCTGCCCAAAATCTCTTTAAAATTGCTATTCATTGCGTTACTCGTTCCGCTTGGCGCATTGTTTGGACCGTCGGTTGGGGGGCGTGGGGCCGCACACTCCCTTAAGGCCGCGCTTCATTTGCGGCACATTCCAGGCGAGCCATCAGGCACCCCCGAGCAAAAAGTAGCGGAAGTAGGGGCGCTGGTCTCCCACACGCCAAGCCCGCGTGGGAAAAAGTAGGGAAAACTAAGGCGAGCCTAGCAGCTTCTCGCCGGTTCTGACGACGGCCTTCTTTGGAAATGCGGCCAGCGCGAAGCACAGGTCCCGTCATTCTCACCATCACCGGCATTATACCTCAGCAGAATATTATGCGCAGCGAAAGGCAATCGACGGAGTGATCGTAGACCGCAAAGGTTGGAGGAAATGGTACGGGCGGCTGGGACCATCCGTGCTTCAATCTCTCCTACTTGCCTCAATGTACGCTTGCAGCGCCAACGCTTAGAGCTAAAGCCCCACGGCTAGACGCCAAGAGCTTGAAGGCGAGGTCATTGATGACGTGCCCGGCACCTTAGCCTGGCGCAGCAAAATAACTGACCATACGGGCTGAGTTAGCGGTCGGCAGCCCAGGAACCAGCACTCCCATCTCCGGTTCCGGAGAATAAGCCTAAGCCAGTATCCATGACGGGCAAAGGCACAATGGCTGTTTGATCCCGTGGGATGACCCCAGCGGCAGGGCGGCGGTGATAGTATTTTCTGAAGCGCCAGTGATGTTTTGCGGAGAATGACACCGCTGTTTGGCATGTGGCAATTTCTGATCAAGTTGAACGTCAGCATAAGAATGATTAACAAGACCGAGAAAAAGAGCTGCAGCGATCGGGACAGAAGCAGCACTTAGCCCAGGGGTTTGGAAGTCGTCATTTGCTTTCCTTCTTCTACTGGGAGCGGGTGGCCAGGTGAAATTAGCCGGGCTCCAGTTTGAGAGCGACCAGGAGCCGCAATATTTCCGGGGCTGCGACGCGCCGGATTATTTGCTGGCGGTTGCGAAAATGACGCCACGACCACGCGACCCTAATGACCCGTTTCAAAGGTTGTTCCTCAATAAGGGTCGAAGGGGTCTAACGCGGGCTAACAACGCACGCACATAGCTACCTTAAATTCATCGCACCAGGCGTTCTAGCAGCTAATCTCGTGCAAGGCGCCAACCGTCGCAGAAGTCGCAACTGTCGCTGTCGCAAAGCCTCAAAACTTAAAAATCGCGTCGCCCCAAATAGGCCTCCGCTTCCCCCGGGCTTACGCGATAGGTTCCTTGAAATCATTTGCTTTTAACCAATTGCGCAAGCAGAGGACCGGCGTCTTCACGTTCTTTTTTTAAGTTGTCTTTTACACAAATGTTGACATTTTCAGGAATGCAATGTTTCATTAACTTGTTGGGGCAATATCTAGCAACTACAACTGTATTTACCTTGCAATTGAGGTAAGTCCCTAAGGAGGGTTAGTTATGCGTGCGGGGAATTACAACTCAGAAATTCATGACGTTGCTAAACTTCCAACAACTAAAAGGCCAACTTACAGGAAAGAAAAGGTTGTCAAAGCTAAATTCAACAGGTCAGTCGAGAATAAAATAGAGAAATGTTGGTATTCTGCAAGAGAACTGGGCTGGAGTTATCGTGATTTTGCCAATCATTGCCTAGAGGTTCTTGTAATCATCCAACTTAGAGACAAGGCAAAGCGAAGGGCCGCGTGCGATTGATGGAATGGCGGCTGGACAAAGTTCCAGCTGCCATTTTGGCATTGCTATGCCAATGCCGCCCTTGGCGATAGTTAGTGCTTGCTGGCTGAACGCCTAGCCGCCTCCGCTTCAATCACGGCCTCCAATCGCTCGCCGGCGGCAAGGACAAACTGCTTCTTGGCAGCCTTGCCGCGAATTTGAGCTATATTCGCGCCGCTAAGCTTGAGGCCCTCCAGGTGTAAGAGCGCTGCTACGGTCAGCATGGTATCGCGTAAGCAATGAGGGCAAGGAGCGGCCTGCTCCTCGCCGCCAAAGCGGCCAATCTCCTCCATGATCTTCCCGGTGAGTGCCAGCTCCTGCAAATCGGAGAAAGCGCAATCCTCATTGTGATAAGGGCAGGCTTCATTTTCGCTCATTGCCGTCGATCCATTGGGGTCAGATAGAACTGCTGCTTCTCCTGCCGTGGCAGCTTCGAGAAGTTGCTCAACTGCACGCAAGCCAGAGCTTATTGAACAACTTTAGATAGCATCTTCGTTAACTAAGGTTGAAGAGCCAACAAGGCTGCACTCATCCGAAAGAGCGCATGGGTGTGTGGGGACTTATCCCGCTGCTCGCTTGGAGTTGCCTGAGCCTTACGCTTACGAAGATTGAAGCTCACGCGGCAACACTGACCAGCCCCCTCGGCGCGCTTCTTCGCCATCCTCGAAGGCGTCCCAACCGCGAAGAGTGGAGAATTGGGGTTTGCAAGACAAAGCTCCGGGCTTGGTTAAGGCTGAAGCAAGCGAACTCCCGCAAGGTCCTTCGGCCAGCGGAGACGGGCTCGCTCCTCCCATACGACAGCACCGCTTCAAACTGGCATGGCGAAGCCGCACCGGGGTCTTGCGGGGGGTTGCGGCGCTGGCTTCCGCTTCTTGCTTTCTCAAAGTGTCCCGGGTTAGCGGTTTACTGTTTCGGCAACCGGGTCGGCGTGCGATCAGATCGCCTCGGAACTACTTCAAGCTGCCAATACTTAGGCCAAGGCTCCGCTCTCATTGCGAAAAGCGCGAAGCTGCTTTGGGGGTTTCGGGGGTTTTCGGGGTTTCATTTGGGGAACCGCGATTTTCGTTGTTAGGCTCCTAGAGCCAAGAAAGCGGAGCGGGGCGATGATAAGGCTTTGAGCGAGAGGCTGAGGGAGATTGCTGCTCCCTTCACTAAGGCCCTCAAACCAAGCCGAGCCTCAACAAGCCCGTGCAAATATGCTCAGCCCCATTACAGAACTCACACACAAAACCGATCACATAATGAAGATCAAGATGAGGGGGGACGAGTAGCACGAAGGGGACAAGCTCCAAACGCAACGCGGGAGACAATGGAGCTTGGTCCCGGCCACGCCGTGGGGGGCACGGGGGCAAGAAGGCGTGACACATACTAATCTAACGGGAGGTAGTAAAGCTTGTGTGAATGGTCAGGGTCATGCTAGGCAGCCGAGCGGCTAGGCACCGGCATGGGGAATAAATACCTAGCCGCTCGGTCACACCCAAAAGGGGGAGTTTTGGGTGTGGCCTCCCCAAGGTAGTGACGCAACCTGAACGTTCAATGAAAGTGTGTCTATCGGACGCAACGGGCTTCAATCACCTCCTTGCGAGCAACTAAGCTAGGCTGTGGAGAGGCTGGGGATGCAAGGCAAAGCTCGAAGCGTGGTCAAGGCTGGAGCAAGCCCCATCGGCTCAAAAGGTGGCTTGGTCAGCCGAGCCGGGCTACGCCTCCTCCTCACCGCGCCAAGCAGGCTCAAGGCTGATACAGCGGAAGCGGCACTGGGGCCTTGCATGGGGGTTTGCGGCGCTAGCTTCCGCTTATTCTTTGGACAGACCGTATCAAAACTCAACTCATTCGCGCCGGGCTTCGCGCCCCGGCGGGCTGAACGGCCCATGGCCAGCGCCTCGCTTTTTCACGGCCCTCCGCGACAAGCATGACCTCGCAGATGTTGCGGTAGTCGCCGTCGCAGAACCCCAGACAAGAAGACGCTAACATTAGCACCTCCACCACTAGTGACCATTGCCGTTGCCCACGATACCAAGCAACTTCTGGCCGTGGATTGTCAGTTCGCCCTCGGGCGTCAAGTTGCGGTAAAGCGTGGACTTCGAAACGCCCAGCTCATCGCACAGCTCCATTACGCCTTGGTCCCGGTTCTTGAGGGCAGCTTGGGCGTGGCGAAGCTTGCTCTTGGTGAAGACGCTTTTCCGGCCGCCCTTGCGCCCTCTTGCGCGTGCTGCCATGAGCCCGGCCATGGTGCGTTCGCGGATGACATCGCGTTCGAATTCCGCCAGGGCGGCGAACATCGTGAACATCAGTTTGCCTTGGCTGGTCGTGGTATCGACCGGAGCCCCCTGCAGCACTTTAAAACCGACGCCGCGCTTGTTCAGGTCCTCAACGACGCTGATCAGGTGCTTAAGGTTTCGGCCTAGCCTGTCGAGCTTCCAGATCACCAGCACATCACCTTTGCGCAATGCCTTTAGGCAAGAACAAAGCCCAGGCCGGTCATCCTTAGCGCCGCTCGCCATATCCTCATAGACTAACGTAGGCTCGACACCGGCGGCGGTCAGCGCATCACGTTGAAGATCGAGCACCTGACTTCCGTCTGCTTTGCTCACTCGCATGTATCCGATAAGCATGTTCATCCACCGTCCTAGAAACGTTCGTATGTAGGAATTACCTAAATTGGCCTGGAATGTCCCCAAAAATAGTACAATAATCCATCCTATAATCTTAGTGCGACAAAAGGTGCTGATTTCAGCTAATAGGACAGAGCGCCATCGCACCGCCTAAGGCTCTCAAGAGGGGGCGTATCGGGGAATACGATCTTTTATCAGGCTCAAAAATATGGCTGGCAACAACGCGAGCGGGACGCGGAGCTTGTAGCCCGCTTCGTTGCCGTCACCAGATCGCGAACGCCCCAACCTAAAGGCGTGCCGCCATGGCCAATAGTTTTGGAACATCAGATGTGAGAGCAATTGTGTTTTATTTGAAATCCGATCCAATTTAACGATGCGGCGTGCCCAATTGGCGTTACGGTCGGATTGGAAATTATGAAAAGAGAGACTCTCAATTCATTTTACGCTCACTCGGTGGCAGGGAAGCCTCCTAAAGAATGGGAAAGGCTGCAGGCGCATCTCGATGAAGTGGGGCGGCGAGCACGGGACTTTGCCGCGGGTTTCGGCGCCGCGGATATGGGTTACATGGCCGGGCTATTACACGACATCGGAAAATATTCAGATGCCTTCCAGAAAAAACTCCATACCGGCACGGGTGATGCACCGCATTCGATCGCGGGGGCCGAGCTCGCAGAAGAGCACTACGGTAAATTTGTTGGCCGGATGTTGGCCTTCGCAATCGCCGGGCACCATGGCGGATTGCCGAACGGCATCGAGCAGGGAAAGCGCGGTCCGCTCAGAGACCGCTTGGATAATCCATCATTGAAGGCGTGCCCGGACAATTCCGCGTATATGACCGAAATACCCAGCCTTCCGCCCAAGCCTGGACTGCCGAAGTGTGGGCATGAGCCTCTTCGTGCGAATGCTATTTTCCTCCCTCGTGGACGCGGACAGGCTTGCGACGGAAGATTTCTACGAAGGAATAGAACCCGACGGACGGACCCAAGCGCGTTCCGCCTGGGCGAACCTCAGCATTCTTAAACCGAAGCTCGATGCTTTTCTCGCGAATAAGATGAGAGATGCGGAGCAAAACCAATCCGATGTCAATCGCAAGCGAGCGGAGGTCTTGGCGGCGGCACGCCTGGCCGCAAAACAGGCGCCGGGGCTTTTCACCCTGACGGTGCCAACGGGCGGCGGGAAGACGCTGTCCTCGCTCGCGTTTGCATTGGACCACGCACATCACCATTCGAGGGCCTTCCGGCGGGTGATCTACGTGATCCCATTCACAAGCATCATCGAGCAGACGGCGCAGATTTTCCGCGACGTGTTCGGCGATGATGGCGCGGTCTTAGAGCATCACAGCGCCTTCGACGAGGATGCCTTCCTGGAAAGACGCAAGAAACGCGAGGATGATTTCGATCAGGATGGAACACTAAAACTCCGGCTCGCGGCGGAGAATTGGGACGCGCCGCTTGTCGTCACCACTGCTGTGCAATTCTTCGAAAGCCTCTTCGCATCCTCGGCCGGCAAATGCCGGAAGCTGCATAATATCGCTCGCAGCGTTATTATCCTTGACGAGGCGCAGACGCTGCCGCTGCCGCTGCTGCGCCCGTGCATTGCGGCATTGGATGCACTGGCGAGGAATTATGGCTGCACGATTGTGCTCTGTACCGCGACGCAGCCCGCCCTTTTGGTGCACGAGGACGACCCCAATCGCAGCTTTCGCGGGGGCCTCCACAATGTAGCTCACATCATAGAGCAGCCGAAGCAGCTTTATCGCGATCTCCGGCGCGTCACCGTCCGGCACATCGGCCTACGGAGCGACGATGCGCTTGCGGCGCAGTTATCCAGACATAATCAGGCACTGTGCATTGTCAACACGCGAGCTCACGCCAGAAACCTCTATGAAAAGGTCGGTGCCCGCGAAGGAAAGTATCACTTATCAGCGCTGATGTGCCCAAAGCACCGGGGCGAACGGCTTCGCGAAATCCGCCGGCAATTGGCCGAGGAAAGGCCGTGCCGCGTTGTTACCACCTCGCTGATCGAGGCCGGTGTGGATGTGGATTTTCCCGTCGTCTACCGCGCCGAGATGGGCCTCAACTCCATCGCCCAGGCCGCAGGCCGGTGCAATCGGGAAGGAAAGCGCCCCGTGGAGGAAAGCTTCCTTTACATTTTCAAGGCGGAAAATAAGCCGCCGGTAGAACTCAGGCAGTATGCGGAGATCGCATCGCAGCTTTTGGAAAAGGACGAAGACCCGCTGCTGCCGGAAGCTATCGAGCGCTATTTTCGCGAAGTCTACTGGCGGAAAGACAGTGGGCGCGAGAGCGAGCTGGATGAGGAAGGTATCTTGCAGGACCTCCTCGCGGGGTGTGCCAACGGCCTCTGGATTCCCTTCGAGGCAGTCTCCAACAAGTTCAAGATCATTAAGGAGGGATACAAGCCGGTCATCGTTCCTTTCGACACTCGTGCAAGAGCACTTCTGGCGACGCTGGCCCAACTCGATTTCGGCGGCAGGCTCGGCGACATACCCAGGAAACTGCAGCCATACATCGTGACGGTGCCGCCGCGCGTCTTCGTTTCGCTTCGTCAATCGGACGCAGTACAGCCCGTGAACGAAAAGCGCTTCGGCGAACAATTCTGCGCAGTTGTTAATACGCAAATTTATCGCGACGACATCGGGCTAATGTCGAACGATCCTACTTTCCGTTCCGCCGAGAGCAATATGTTCTGAAGGCGGGAATACGCGCGCTGCAACTTGGTTGTGGAAAACATTCGAGAGGCGCTGCAACTCGCGAATTTATTTCTAGGGTGGCACTTTACCTTATCGAAAGCGCAAAAAATGTCTTATGGAATTGCCTTGCGGGTATGGGGCGAACGCGCTTGCTTTACCCGCCCCGAGATGAAAGTCGAGCGCGTTACCTATGACGTGATTACCCCATCGGCGGCGCGCGGCGTGCTCGAAGCGATCCACTGGAAGCCGGCGATTTCCTGGCATGTAGACAAGATTCATGTGCTGAAGCCGATCCGCTTCGAGAACATCCGGCGGAATGAGGTTGCCTCCAAGATCGCATCCGGCACGGTATCTGCGGCGCTCAAGAAAAACACGCTTGAGGATTTGCGCCTCCTCGTGGACGCGGACCGCCAGCAGCGCGCGGCCATCATCTTGCGCGACGTAGAATATGTGATCGAGGCGCATTTCGAGCTGACGCCGAATGCCGGCCCAGACGACACGCCGCAAAAACATCGCGAAATGTTCACACGGCGGGCGGAGAAGGGGCAGTGCTTCCATCGACCCTATCTCGGCTGCCGGGAGTTTGCGGCGGACTTCGCGCTCTTTGGCGGCAACAAGCCGGAATTGCATGAGGACCATCGCGGCCCGAAGGAGCTGGGCTGGATGCTCGACGACATCGACTTCGCAAATGTCATGATCCCGCGGTTCTTCCTCGCGCGCATGGAAGACGGCGTGATCGATGTCGCGGCCTGCAGGAAGAGAGGAGCGGCGCAATGATCCTTGGCGCCCTTGCGAATTATTACGAGCGCTTGGCGAATGATCGGGAAAACACACGCATTCCGCCCATCGGCTATAGCTACGAGAACATTCACTATGTGCTGATCCTGAAGCCAGACGGCATGCCTTTGCGGCTGGAACCTTGGCTCGACACTTCGGACAAGAAGCCGCGTCCGAAGAAGGAGATCGTTCCCCAGACCGAACGAACATCAGGCGCCAAAGCAAAATACCTTTGGGATAATTCCTCATATGTTTTCGGCCGGTCTGCCAAAAGCAAGCGCTGCGAAGAAGAGCACGGCAAGTTCAAGGAACTGCACGAACGATTGTTCCGCGAAAGCAACGACGTTGGGCTCCAAGCTGTGCTACAATTTCTCCGTTGCTGGGAACCTGAGCACCTGGAAGGTCTTCCGGGTTCCGAAGCGCTTTTGGCGGAGGACAACGCCAATATCGTTTTCCGGCTTGATGACGAGCTGCAATTTATCCACGAGAGGGAAGCGTCCAAACAAATTTGGGAAGGGGAGTTCGGCAAGGACAACACTACCGCTGGTGTCTGCCTTCTAAACGGCGAAAAGACGCTGATCGCAAATTTACATCCCGTCATAAAGGGCGTTCGCGATGCGCAAACGCGCGGGGCTTGCATCGTCTCCTTCAACGCGAATGCTTTCACATCATTCGGAAAGGAACAGGGAGCCAACGCGCCCGTCTCCGCAAACAAGGTCTACGCCTACACACTTGCGCTCAATCATCTCCTAGCCCGAGACCGGCACAAAGTTCAGATCGCGGATGCGACCACCGTCTTTTGGGCGGAAGCGCGGTCCGCGGACACCGCAAGCGGCTTCGAGGAGATGATGGGTTTCGCTTTCTCCGCGAGCGCGCGCGATGCCGCTGCAAATGCAAATGGGATGGCGCTTCTCCAAAAGGTCGCCGAAGGCAGGCCGCTTTACAAAATCGATCCTCGCTTCGAGGACTCCGGCACAATATTCTATGTACTCGGGCTAGCGCCAAATGCAGCGCGGATCGCGATCCGCTTCTGGCAGGCGAACACCTTCGCCTATTTCGCGGACAATCTGCGCCAGCACTATCTCGACCTCAAGATCGAGCCACCGCCTCGATATTGGCCTCCATCAGCGTGGAGGCTTCTGCTCGAGACTGCGGCACAGAAGAAATCCGAGAATATTCCGCCGGTGCTTACGGGCGCGGTCTTGCGCGCGATCCTGACCGGTCAGCCCTATCCGCAGACGCTGTTTGTGCAGACCCTTTCACGCATACGCGCCGATCACGATGTGAACGGCCTTCGAGCCGCGATTCTCAAAGCCTGCCTCATAAGGCGGGAACGGCAATTAAAGGGAACTCAGCAAAAGGACGATTATCTCGTGAGCTTGGATCGAAACGAAACCAACCCGGCATACCGGCTCGGCCGCTTGTTCGCCGTTTTGGAAGCCGCACAGAGGGCAGCGCTTGGGAACATCAACGCCACCATCCGGGACCGCTTTTACGCTTCGGCGTCAGCCACACCGGCCGCGGTTTTTCCTATGCTGTTGCGGAACTCAAAAAATCACCTTGCAAACCTGCGGCGCGGGCGGGCCGCCAGCTGGGTAAAGGACGCGCAGAAAACCGGCTGGTGGCTCGACAAAGAGATAGCGAGCATTGTGGACGGTTTCGGATCGAGCTTTCCCCGCGCTTTCCCAATCGAAGACCAGGGGCGCTTTGCGATCGGATACTACCATCAGAGATTTATCAAAACGGCGGACGTTCCGGCGGAGGTGCAAGCCACCACCGAAGCCGAACAAGATGATAACAACGAAAGGGATTGAGCCATGACCGCGATTAGGAACCGCTATGAGTTCGTTTACTTCTTCGACGTGACAAATGGGAACCCGAACGGCGATCCCGATGCAGGAAACCTGCCGCGGCTCGATCCGGAGACAAATCAGGGCCTCGTCACCGATGTGTGCCTTAAGCGCAAGGTGCGGAATTATGTGGCCATGACGCAGAGCGATCCGGGCTTTGGCATCTACATGCAGGAGAAAACCGTCCTCAACAATCAGCACAAGCTTGCCTACGAAGAGCAAGGGCTGAAGCCGGAAGCGAAGAAGTTACCGAAGGATGAGGCGAAAGCGCTCGAACTAACACGCTTCATGTGCCGCAACTTTTTCGACATTCGTGCCTTTGGCGCGGTCATGACGACCGAGATCAACTGCGGTCAGGTTCGCGGCCCCATTCAATTTTCTTTCGCCAAATCCATTGAGCCCATCGTGCCGCTCGAAATCTCGATCACGCGGTCTTCCGTCACGAATGAGAAGGACCTGGAGAAGGAGCGGACAATGGGGCGAAAACACATCGTTCCTTACGCGCTTTACCGCTCGCATGGCTATATTTCAGCTCAGCTTGCATCGGACGGCAAGAAAGGCACGGGGTTTAGCGAGGACGATCTTAAGGTTTTTTGGGAAGCGCTCAATAATATGTTCGATCATGACCGCTCTGCTGCCCGGGGCGAAATGAGCGCGCGCAAGTTGCTTATCTTCCAACACGAAAGCGCGCTTGGCAATGCGCCCGCGCATATGCTGTTCGAGACGGTGAGCGTGAAGCGCGTGGCCCCCGATGGCCGGAAGCTGGAACCCGGTTCGGAAGAAGCGGCCAAGCTTCCCTCGCCGCGCAAATTCGCCGATTACATCATTGAGCATCCGGCGCCAGGCGCCATCCTGCCGGGGGTGACGCTGCTAAACAAAACGCTTGAAGTCAGCCGAGCCCGTGCGGCCGAATAATGAACTCACCCTCGCGCCGGAAGAGGAATTCGTCCCCCTTTCGGCGCTTCAGCATCAGTTGTTCTGCACGCGCCAATGCGCGCTCATCCATCTTGAGCGCGTTTGGGAGGAGAATGCGCTGACAGCTGAGGGGCGGCTGCTTCACGAGAATACAGATACGCCGAAAGCGGAGAAACGGCGTGATCTGAAAACACTCACCGCCGTGCCACTTTCCTCGAAGCGGCTAAAGGCGGGGGGCGTGGCAGATGTAGTGGAACTGCATTTGCGTGACGGCATTTGGCATCCCTTTCCCGTGGAGTATAAGCGCGGGCGCCCTAAGGCTCACCGCGCCGACGAGGTGCAGCTTTGCGCCCAGGCTCTGTGTCTTGAGGAGATGCACGGGTTGGAGGTGACGCAAGGCGCGCTTTTCTATGGGCAGAACCGCAGGCGTCAGCTGGTTACGTTCAGCCCGGAATTGCGCGCTTTGACGCAGGCGGCCGCGGACGAAGTGCATGCGCTCTTCGAGAAAGGCGAAACGCCGCCAGCGCTCTACGATAAGGCCAAATGCGAAGCCTGCTCCTTGCAGGCCATCTGCCGCCCCAAGGCAATGTCGCGGCGGGAGCCAGCCTCGGCTTGGCTCGCCCGCGAGATCGCGGTGGCGGAAGGCTAACCATGCGCCGCCACCTAAACACGCTCTACACAACGGCGCAAGGCGCATGGCTCAACAAGGACGGGGCCAATGTGGTGGTCTCGATTGAGAATGAAGAGCGCGGTCGCGTCCCCATCCACACCATTGGCGGCATCGTCTGCTTCGGCCGCGTGCTCGCGAGTCCACCCCTCTTGGGCTTTTGCGCTTCGAAAGGCGTGAGCGTTTGCTTTCTTACCGAGGAAGGCCGCTTTCTCGCCCGCGTCGAAGGCCCGGTTTCGGGGAATGTTCTCCTGCGCCGTGCACAATACCGACGGACCGACGACGCGCGAGCTTGCGGAGAATTGGTGCGCAGCTTTGTTATAGGTAAGCTGCTAAACCAGAGGACGGTGATCCGCCGCGCGCTTCGGGACCATGAGGAAAACCTGGTCTCCGGCGAACACAAAAGCCTTCTCAAGGCTGAGGAACGGTTGACATCGAGCGTATATCAAGCTTCGCGGGAGACGGACCCGGACAGCCTGCGCGGAATCGAGGGCGATGCCGCGAGCGCCTATTTCGCCGCCTTCAATGCGCTCATCAGAGGCGACAAGGAGCTGTTCGATTTCAGGGGCCGCTCGCGGCGTCCTCCGCTGGACACTGTCAATGCAGTTCTTTCCTTCGTCTACGTACTTCTGCTTCACGACATCCGTTCGGCGCTCGAAACTGTAGGGCTCGACCCGGCCGTTGGCTTTCTTCATCGCGAGCGCCCAGGCCGCCCGAGCCTGGCGCTCGACCTCTTGGAGGAATTCCGCGCCTTTTTCGCGGACCGCTTGGTCCTCTCTCTTATCAATCGCAGGCAGCTCAATCGCGGAAGCTTCAAGTTTCTGGAGAATGGGGCTGTGCTGCTCGGCGACGAGGGCCGAAAGGCTGTGCTCATTGCCTATCAGGAACGCAAGCGCGATGAGCTGAGCCATCCCTTCCTCGCTGAAAAGATGACGGTCGGCCTTTTGTGGCATATCCAGGCGCAGCTTTTTGCCCGACACCTGCGTGGCGATCTCGACGCCTACCCGCCTTTCATTTGGAAGTAGCTTTATGATGGTGCTGGTTACCTATGATGTGAGCGTGGAATCAGGCGATGGGCAGCGCCGTTTGCGGCGCGTGGCGCGGGCCTGCAAGGATTACGGACAGCGGGTGCAATATTCCGTGTTCGAGATCACCGCCGATCCGGCGCAGTGGGTGAAGCTCAAGGCGCGGCTGATTTCCGAGATCGACACCGAGGTGGATAGCCTGAGGTTTTACTTTCTCGGCGCAAATTGGCGCAATCGCGTCGAGCATGTCGGCGCTAAGCCCACTCTCGACTTGGAAGGGCCGCTCATATTTTGATATGTACTGCGCCTGCGCGAACATCTAGCGCACAGAGAATTCTAGGTGGTTTCGCGATTTCGTTTGCGAAGACAGATTAGCGGCTTAGATGATAGCAGGGACTCCTTCGAGGCAAATTTCGCCAGCTTTGACTGGGGTTCGCGCCCAATGGGAAGTTTTCCGTTCTTTGGCATCGTGTTAGAGAGAAGGCGTCGCCCCTCATGCAGGGGCGCGGATGCGCGTGTCGCCCCTTATGCAGGGGCGGGGATTGAAACTGTAGAGCAAGCCATAGTCGGGCGGTGGCTTCCTGTCGCCCCTCATGCAGGGGTGCGGATTGAAACAACTATGAAAAGGCGGTCACGGACCTGCTGGTAAGTCGCCTCTCATGCAGGGGCGCGGATTGAAACTCAATGGCTTGTGTTGCCAAGGTGTGCAGCATATGTCGACCCTCATGCAGGGGCGCGGATTGAAACTGCATAGGAGTAGACGTGTCTAGTATCTCAGCGGTCGCCCCCCATGCGGGGGCGCGGGCTGAAACACCAAGGCCGCGCTGGACTATCTTTTGTTTTATGTCGCCCCCCATTCTTGCGGCCTACCTAATGAAGTACCTAACGCCACCGCATAATTGAAAAATGCGTTCCGGGCCGTTAGCCAAGCTGGGGAGCTGTCAGCCAGCGGCGCCGGAAACGGCCAGGCTTTTTTGGTGAAGCAATTGGACTGAAAGCATAAGGAAACCATAGGGGGCAAATTGCTCCACTTTCTGCATAAACCATTGAAAACAAACAAAAAAGACGCTACCCTAGGGAGCGCCAGCTCATTTCGTAACGGCTTGATATCGCTAGTGTTTTTGCTATAATTGGAAATTTACCCACACATTTACCCGCACTTGCGGCTATGGCACGTTTCTAGCCCGTCAGCGGCGTCAGGCAATCCGGCTCATTGTAACGCGGCGAATTCATTTTCGGAGAAACCGGCCCACTTGCACACCCTCATCAACGCCGCGATCCACCTTGCGGGAGAATAGTGATCCTGACAAATCTCAGCCTGTACCGGGATCAAGTGCCCTTGCCGGACCGAACTCCCCAGCTGCAACCTCTTCGCGCTCTAGGTCATTTAGCGGCATGGCGACCACATTCCACTGCGCGAAGGCTGCCTTTGCATCTTTAATGTAGGGTGGAGTGAATGTTCGCCCACTGACGAACATTGTCACCACGGGCAGCCTTTCGATCGCCGCAGCGTGGGCCAATTGCCTGGCCTGGTCTTCGCTCTCTGCCCTGACGTCCACTGTCACGCGCAACGGCTCGTTGCCCTCGGTCCATTGGATGGAGCAATGGTACTTCTTGAGGTGCGCATCCCGCTGCTTGCGCAAGAAACTTGTGACTGCCTGCACGTTGGCGAAAAACCATTTGATGGCCCTTCTTAGAAAGGCAACGCCTGAATTCGCTTTCATGCAGGCCTCCGGCAACGCAAACCTTTACCCTCGTACAGCTTAAGATGCGACATTTTGCGACAAAATTGAACTTTATGAGCACCAGCTAGCTTGCAACCAAAAAGCGCGCTTCGCATGTAATACTTTACATGTCAGCAAGTTTCAGTCTTTTTCGCGAGGCCTGCCGTGTCAATCGGCTCCGAACTGTTGACCAGGATCGGCTCCGAAGAGTTGACCACCCTTCAGGTTGGGGTGAAGCGCCAAGGCTGGAGGCGCGCAGCGAAGCGTAGCGCCGGAAGGCTTGGCGCTGCGGTGTGCTGATGGTGGCTCCGGATTGGACGCCGATCTACACCCATTTTCTGCATGGGCGTTTCGGCACCTGGAATATCGCCAATCATTTTTGTGGATAAGAGGGCTAACAATGCCGTCTTCGCTTGCAAGCGCCCCCCTGCGCGATAATTAGGGGATGCCTAGCCGGGGGGCTGGAGTAAATGACGATGCAAAGAGACATCAGCCCGGAAGAGATTCTGGTTGCCATCCGTACAATCATTGCGAAAGACATTGCTGCACGTCCGGCCCCTCGCAGCAAGCCGGTCGCCGATCCGGCGCTCTGGCACGCTATTGAAGTACATAAGCGCCTTAGCAGCGAAGGCCAATGCGGCTTTCGCAGCCTGCCGGGAAAGTCTTAATCGGGGAGCGAGCGCGAAGGTTCGACGGTGAGGTGACAATAGCCCTTCGCTGTCTTTGATCTTCGTCTTTAGGGCCACCTGCCGGAAAAGCGCATCAATCGAGCGGAAAGATACGGCATAAAGTGCACGGAAACTACTATGGTCACCAGCGCAAGCGCCATCGTGTACCAGCGGTTCCAGCGCAAACTGCCGGACTCATAAACATAACGCGCCATACGCAATACTACAGAAATGAAAATCATGGCTACGGTCGCGTGGAAGGAACTGCCCGGCGTTAGCAAGTCTCTTACGGCCTGTACCAATGCAAGCAGCATCACCCGGTCTGATGCCGAATAGGACACAGTCTTACTTTTCATTCTCCATCCCCGCTGATCCTAAAGCGGGCCTTTTAGCCTCGCGCCGAAAAGTGTGAGCGGTTTTCGGATAACTCGATGCGGCAGAACAAGAAACAAGAGCGGCGTACCGATTCCAAATCAGGGTCGTGCCATTTAAGGCTGGGCGTGGCTCCGAAGCTTGCAGCTCATTGCTTGAGCCAGGCTTGCGCTACACCTTGCGCAGCCCTTCAAGGACGAGACCGCTAAGGCGGGCAAAGAGGCCATACCGTGCATCCGATCTGGAGTTAACGGCTTCGACGGCAGGCGAACCGGCGCGACAGTTTTCCGGTTCTCTTTTGGACCGTGATTATTGAGTACTTAACATCTTATTGGCAACATACAGCCAAGCCGTTTCACCCAACTAAGATGTCCAGCCTCTCGGGCTTAAAAGCAAAAATCACAAAGATGGTATCTATCGAGGTTCTCCTATGCCTTCGCCGCTCATTTTGATGAAAGACGGTCGCGATGAGCCGCCGCTGTTCATCACTCACGGACTAGGCGGTTATGCCGGGGAACTCGAAATGCTTATAGAGCAGTTCGGTTCGTCCCGCCCAATTTACTGTTTGCAGTGGCGAGGCCTCGATGGTTTGGAGGAGCCTGACGATAATTTTCATGAGATGGCTCGCTATTTTGCGCATGCCATCGTTAGCGCTTGCCCCGGCAGACCCTATCTGCTGGCGGGCCTCTCGATAGGCGGCCTACCCATGCTCGAAGTCGCCAGAATCCTTCTGGGACAAGGAAAACAGGTTGCGTTGCTCGCTCTTATGGATGCGTACCCACACTCGAAATATTGGCCGCTTTCGTCAAAGTTCGATGTCACTTGGGCGCGGATAAAATGGAAGGTCCGGCAGACAACCGAACTACCTCTGCGCGAGTCAGTGCCGTTCGCCTATGGGTTCATGAGCAAGTTCGTTCGGCGGTTTCTGTCGCGTCTCAGAGGGGTGGAAATTATACACACCGAGGACAATGATGTGAGCGCCGAGTTGAAAAAACTGCGGTTGGCCGCCGTCGCCGCTTATTTCCAATACCGCCCACGCTATTATCCAGGGAAAATCGTTTTTCTTAGTGCTCGCGTGAGAACTGTGTTTCCTAACAATCCCAGAAACGTCTGGCGCCGACTAACTCCGGAGCTCGAGGTACTCTCGCTTCCCTGCCACCATGTGGCGATGATTAGGGAAGAGGCGAAGCTTGCCGCGCAAGCTCTTGAACTTGCCATTAGAAGGGCGGTGGAGGGTTGCCGCCGGAACGAGCAGCCGAGGACTCAAGCACAGGGATCTTATCCTCTGGAGTCCAGCGCTATTCTGTAGATATGAACCGAGTAGCCTTCAAACCTGTCCTCCATTGCTCCTGCTCTGATGGCTACCGACCGGCTTTCTCCGATAACTTCGGCATTACCGTCGCCGATACTTGAGAATTGAAAGTGGGCGGCGGTGTCTTCGTTCCTCATCGAGACGGCAAAAACATAAAGCGCGCCGTCTTTACGTTTTGCCAAGACTGCGATGGGGACAGCTGCCGTAATGTCAGCCTCTCTGGGTAGGCTAGGGCTATTGAGCACTGGAGCAAGCTCCTGGATGAGCTTGTTCGTACTCGCCACTTCACTGACGAGTTCCGGATGGGCAAAGATAGCGTCCTCACGAAATGGAGAAAGTTCGTGAACGAAATACACTATCCCAGACGAACCATGAATGAGAGACATCCACACCTCGGTTCGAAGTTCCTTCGGACTTAGCGGTTGTTTCCGGTCGAGCACGCTGGCTTCGATTGCATTCCAAATTTTCTTGTTGCCTCCCGCAAGTTGTTCGAGCTTGCTGACACCGCGCGCCACATATTCGAGCTTTCCCTTCACTTCGCGGACGGGCGTTCCCACCGGGTAAATGTCGAAGCCTAGAACGTCGGCATTCTTCGACGCGGTTGCGTAATACCCCTGATCCCCGGTGCAGGGACCGCGGCCGTACCAGGACTCGTTCGCAATGCCTTCGCCAAATGTCACCATGACAGGCCGCGTACCGTCGTTAGCCTTCATTTCAAGAAAGCGCTGGGATACCTTAGCCGCGGGAATGCAGGTTCCGTAAAGTCCAAGCCCTATAGGCTGAGCATTATCGGGCTCGTCCGCATCGATCCAACCCTTGATGACATGATTGAATGGTGATTTTAGTCCCACGTCATTCTGCATGGCCACCGCGAACATCCCCTGTTGCGCGAGCGCTTTCAGCTGCTCTTCTGTCGGCCCTTGCCATAAGCCTACAAAAGTATTGATACCGATCAATTTATAGAGGCGGGCGCGAGCCGGAGATTGCAACCAAACGCCGATGGGAAAAAAGTCTTCCGAGGCCGGAAAGCCGTTGACGAATGGGGCAGCGCCAAAAGCCATACCCGTTTCGAGAAATAGCGAGAAGACCACAAAAAGAAATAACGCCGCTTTCAGAGACGATCGGCCGGCCTCATAGGCATATTGGAAAACGCGAGCCTTTTTTGCGATGCGATAAGCCATGACCTTTAATAAGCCTTTGAAGAGATGAACCCGAAGAGAGGCGTCAAAAATAAGATTTTCAAATCGAACCAGATTGACCAGTTGTCGATATATTCCAAATCGTGCTCCACCCGTTTCTCCATAAGCTCGGGGTCAGTTATTTCTCCGCGAAACCCATTAACCTGCGCCCAGCCCGTAAGTCCCGGCTTCACGCGGTGCCTGCTTGCGTAGTTTTCTAGCAACTTGGAATAGTGATTGTTGTGAGCTAGCGCATGCGGCCTTGGCCCGACAAGCGACATTTCTCCCGCCAAGACATTAAAAAGCTGCGGCAATTCATCGAGGCTCGTCCTGCGCAAGAGGCGGCCCACGCGTGTGACCCGCCTGTCTGCTTTGCTTGCTTGTGCGATAGTTTCCCCATCCTCCAAAACCGTCATGGTCCGGAACTTCAAAACTTCGATGACCTTATGATTCCAGCCGTGACGGCGCTGACGGAACAGAACTGGGCCTTTGCTATCCAGCTTGATGAGGACCGCAATCACAGCCATAGCCGGAAGAAAAATGATCACAGCCAAGCTTGCGAGGATGTAGTCCTCAATTGTTTTCAGGAAAACGTTCCAATCGGAGATAGGCTTTTTCTGGACACTAACGACATTGGCCGAGCCGATCCGTCCTAGTTCAATGGGCCTGAACTTCGAGGTCCCAAGATCCAAAAGGACCTTGATCTCCAGGGGCAGCAGTTTGAGCCGTGGGACGATTGCGTCTAACTGAGATCCTTCTGACACTGGAAGAGCTATAATCACTTCGTCGATGGTGCCCGACTGTCCTCGCGTTACCGCATGAGTGACCGCCGCTTCCAATGCGCCCGCGCTACGTCCCTCGCCGCTCACGCCCAGGTCACTGACACCCACGAGTAGGGCGTGACAGTGTTCCGACAAGACCGCTTCGCGCGCGTTCTCCAAAGCATGTCCTGCTCCAAGGATAAGGATACGCTGACGGAAGTAGCCTTTTGCTGAGAGTTTTTTGAAGTGCGAGACCCAGAAAATCCTGTTACCCAACAGGACGAGGTAAGACGAAATGCACCAACTGAGAACCCACACTCGTGAATAGAGAGTGCTTTCCTTGAGCAAGAAAACTATGAACAGGGCAAAACCAAATGAGAAAACCACTGTGAAAAGCAAACGCGCCAGGCCTCGCTCCAGCGTCCAGCTTTCCAAACTGTCGGATCGATAATATCCCCTCCAGCGAAGACCGGCGTAGAGTATCGCGATTACAAGGGCAATTGCGCCCAGGTAGGTGAGGTGTCCGGAAGCTGTGGGTCCCAGCCAGTCGTCGGAGAAATACCACTGGACATAGATATATTTGATCAGAAGCCCGCTCAAAAGAACGAGTGCCATATCGCTGATCGCAACGAGGTCCATGAGAACGCGTTTCGACAGTACAAAACGGCGATTGAAGGCAAAACTTGAAGCGCTTTCATTACCAGCGAAATCAACGAAATCGCTTCCCATAGAATTCTCCGAATACTGCGTAAACCAAAGCGTGAACTACGTGGCGCTAGGCAAGTGGCGGACGAAGTACAAAATTAAAGCGAAATAGGTTTCGTTTCGGTTTCCTTCGATTTCAGCCAGGTGTATCTTTAGGTTGCATTCCAACCTTGATACAACTAAACTATATCGTAGGTGTTGTGATAAGGGTCGGCAATTCTACTGGAGCACCCAGCTGCCTGCTGTCAAAATCCCGGGCTTGGAAAATGCTAGTTCGAAATAAACAAGTCGTGTATGCTTCCCAGATGTCGAACAATAAAGCGGCACGTCTTGTACTTGGCTGTAGAAACGTATCTAACTCAGAGCAAGCAAAGATGAATATATATGGAAGCCGTTTACAGTTTCGGCCTCCGTCGCTTGCCGCTATTTCTTATATTTTTGCCGCGCTTTTCGGGATTTTATTCTGGGTATTTGTAATCTGGTTGTGTTTATGACTTTTGCGGGTCGCGCGAGTCTCAACGCTTGGACCACTGAAAGGCATGTTTGAACCGGGAAGGCCTTTCGCGGTTCCATCTTTTTCTTCATCCAATATTCAGCGCACTAGTGAGCGAGTGCGTCGAAATCACGCTCCTGTAAAATGTGCGATTTCCGCTGAGCCGAGCTTGCCATGGCTGTGCGCATATACGACTGAGGCGCAATTGCCGTAGCAAACTCAGGACGCTAAACTCCTGGCCTCAAATAAGGTAAGCCGGGAGGAGAACAATGTTCGGCAGTCCAGTCTCAAAGGCAACTTTCCGCACGCTGACAGCCTTCGCGGCCATAGGCGCTGCGCTGGTTGCCGGCGTAACGGCGTCCGCTCGAGCGGAGGAAAAGAGTCCGATTCGCATCGGGGTGATCGCAGAGGCGCAAGCCGTGGCCGGATCCTCGATCCCGCTGGCGGCGCAACTCGCCGCGGATGAAATCAACGCGAAAGGTGGAGTGGATGGCCGCAAGGTTGAGATCGTCGTATACGACGATCACTCTTCCTCCGCCGACGCGGTCCGCGCGTTCCAGCGCGCAGTAAGCGAGGACAAAGTCAACGCTGTCATCGCCAGCTATGTCAGCGAAGTCGTCCTAGCTCTGCAGCCGTGGGCCGCGCGGCTGAAGACCGTGATGATCACGCCTGGCGCTGCCTCCGACGTCATAACCGCAAACATCGGGAAGGACTTCGAACACAATAAATATACCTTCCACGGTTATCTCACCTCCGGCGGACTTGCACACCTTGTCTGCCAAGCGGCGAAAGATCTTCTTATCAAGAACCTCAAAATGAAATCCGCCGTCATCATGAGCGAGGACGCCGCTTGGACGACGCCGCTGGACGCCGGCTACGAAAAATGCCTGCCGGAGATCGGGCTGAAGGTTCTGGATCATATCCGCTTCTCGCCGGACACGACGGACTTTACGCCGATCTTCAATAGAATCGAGGACTTGAAGCCCGATGTGATGATCACCGGCATCTCCCATGTCGGCGTTCAACCCACCGTTCAATGGAAGAACCAGCAGGTCCCGATCCCGATGTTCGGAATCTCTTCTCAGGCGTCAAATTCGACGTTCTGGAAGGACACTAACGGCGCCACCGAGGGGGTTTGCTACCAGGCCGTTTCGGGGCCGGATGTTGCCACCACGCCCAAGACCCTGCCTTTTGTCAGCGCCTTTCAGAAAAAATACGGCAACTTTCCCTCTTACGCAGGCTACACGGCCTACGATGACGTGTTTATTATCGCTGATGCCGTCAAACGCGCCGGATCCGATGACAGTGAAAAACTCGTAACAGCGATGGAAGCGACCGATTACGAGGGAACTATCGGCCGGGTGCAATTCATGCCCAAGGGCGATCCCCACGTTCATGGCCTCAGGGTCGGGCCGGGCTTCATAACCGGGTTGATGCTGCAATGGCAGAACGGCAAGCAGGTCAACCTTTGGCCTGCAAACCTTGCCAACGGGAAATTGACATTCCCCTCCTTCATCAAAATCAACGCTTCAAACTAGCCTTCGTGAAACCCCCGGCCTCAAGCCGGGGGTCTTCGCTTCAAAGCTATAGGGCTTGTCTGTTGACTCAAATTGGCACCTGCGAAGATGTTTTGACATCAGGCAAGAGATAAGAAAGGCTTCGGAGTACGAGCTTGCTATCACTGCAGATTTTGATCGATGGATTCGCCGTGAGCGCCCTATATGCCCTGGGGGCGACGGGTTTCACGCTCATCTTCGGCGTATCCGGCGTCCTCAATCTTTCCCATGGCGCATTGATGGTGGCGGCTGCTGTTGCCGCCTGGGCCGCAGGAAGCAACCTCAATATGAACTCCTATGCGGGCGCCGTTTTTGGCATTGCCATCAGTGTCGTGCTGGCAATGGTGACCTATGCCTTCGTGGTCCAACCCATTCAGCGCTCGCGCGCCATCCGCAATGAGGAGCGCGAGATTTTCATCCTCACTGCGACATTGCTCTGGGGCATCATCATTCAGGAGACGATAGCCTACTTCTTCACGAGCAATGCAAAGACCGTTCTGCCTATTGTCGAGGGCGTGGTAAACATTTTTGGCGTGAGGACGCCGTCCAACGAAATCTTTACTGCCATCGTCTGCTGGCTTACTATTATCCTTCTCTGGCTCTTGGTCAATAAGACGCGAGCGGGAAAGGCGGTGCTCGCTGCCTCCATGAATCCGCGTGGCGTGACGCTGTTGGGGATTGAGCTTTCCTGGATTTATATCGCGGTCTGGCTGATCTACGGTGTGCTTGCCGGACTTGCCGGCGTGCTGCTGGGTATGTTTTTGGGAGTTAGTTCCTATAGCGTCGGCCCCCTCACTGGCAGTGCTTTCTCGATAGTGGTGTTGGGCGGACTCGGCAGCGTGACGGGATCGCTTATTGCGGCCTATGTAGTCGGCTATATCGAAACCGTGACAGCCTATGTCATTTCGCCGGCCTACCGCTTCATCCCTTCTCTCCTCCTCCTGGTCGCCGTGATGTATGTGCGGCCCCGCGGTTTGCTGGGGAGGCGCTGACATGTACCGCATTTTGTTATCGCCGGTTTTCTGGTTCGCGGTCGTGGCGATTGGGCTTGCAGCCTATTTGCCGCTTTGGGTTTCGGGCTATGTTCTGGGGCTCCTTACCGTAGCCTATTATTTCGGCGTCTTCTCAATGGCCTGGGACCTCTTATTCGGATTCGCGAACGAGGTGAATTTCGGCCCAACCTTTCTCCTTGGGCTTGGAGCGTATACGGCCGGCATTGTCGATAATCGCTACGGCTTCCCAATCTGGATATGCGTCGCGCTCGGGACACTTGCTGCTGTTATCGGCGGTCTGGTTCTAGCCCTTCCCGCGCTCAGGGTCAGCGGCCCCTATTTCAGCCTTACCACGGTGGTGGCCGTGCTCATCCTGCAAAATCTAATCGTCGTTTTTGCTGATCTTACCGGAGGGGAAATCGGCCTTGTTGTGCCCGATGTGATCAGCATCGATGCCTCGACCAACTATTATATTGCGTTGGGTTTCTTGGCCGTCAGCGGTGTAATTCTGTATAGCCTTTCGCGTTCAGCGGCCGGGCTTATTCTCCAAGCCAGCGGCCAGGACAAGATTCAGGCCGGAGCCCTTGGATTCAACGTCACAAAGCACAAGCTTGTCGCGTTTTTGATTAGCGCGCTGTTCTCGGGCCTCGGCGGTGCTTTGCTTGTCTTCTATCTCGGCGTGGCATCCGTCAGCACTTTGATCGACGTTTCCGTTGGCGTTCAGATCATCATCGCCGCCGTTCTCGGTGGACGGCGCACCATAATCGGCGCCGCAATCGGCTCGATATTCCTGATCGGCATGACGGAAGCCTTACGCCCGACCGGGGAGCTGGCGACGCTTATCGTTTCCATCACCGCCCTCCTCGTCGTGCTCTTTTTCCCGAATGGCTTCTTCGGAATGCTCTCTTGGCGGGAGCGCGCATGAGAGCCGAAACGCAAACCTGTCTCACCGTAAAGGGGCTTACCAAGAATTTCGGCGGCCTCATCGCCGTAAAGAATTTAGATTTTGAGCTGCGGCGCGGCGAGCTCCTTGGGCTGATAGGGCCGAACGGGTCCGGAAAATCCACGGTCATGAAACTGGTCATGGGCATTGAGCGTCCGAGCGCCGGCTCAATCATGCTCGACGGCGAAGAGATCGCGGGGCTTCCGCCCCACAAGATTGCCCGGCGAGGTATTGGGCTGGTCTTTCAGCACTCCCGGCCGCTTCAGCGCCAAACAGTCTTCGAAAACATAAAGCTTGCGCTTCTTCCCGATAGCCTCATCCGGCTTTTTGCCGATCCGGACGTGGATAACCGCGCCTGCGCAATCGCAGAAAGCGTTGGTCTCAGTGAGGTATTGAATAGGAGGCCGAGCACACTGCCCTTTGCGGACTTGCGCAAGCTTGAGCTTGCAAAGGCAATCGCGCGCAACCCTCGCGTCGTGCTGGTGGATGAACCTTTCGCGGGGCTGACCCAAGGCGAGATGGCATCCTTCTCCGAGCTCATCCGCCGATTCCGGACGGAGGGCCGCGCTGTGCTGCTGATCGACCACAACGTCAAGAGCGTTGCGGCGCTCGCCGACCGGGTGATCGCGCTTTATCTTGGCGAGCGCGTCGCCGAAGGCACTGCCGATGAGGTGATGAAGAATGAAACCGTTCGCCGCGTTTACCTGGGTGGCAGCATCGAAACCCATGCGCGGCCAGAGACGGAATTCAAGGACGCTGTTCCGCTGCTGCAGGTGAAAGATCTAAGCGTTTTCTATGGCAAGGCACAGGCGTTGGAGAGGGTCTCACTTCACGTCCATGAGCGCGAATTCGTGTCGTTGGTTGGCATCAACGGTGCGGGCAAGACAACGCTTTTCAATGCGATATCGGGGTTCGTGCCCTATTCCGGGACGATAGACTGGCATGGCACCCAACTGCGGGGCAAATCAGCAGCCTCTATCGCGCGCGGCGGCATCGTACAGTGCCCAGAGACGCGCGAGTTGTTCGGCGATCTCACTGTTCGCGAAAACCTCGACCTTGGCGCACAGCACCTCCCCAAAGGTGAAGGCGCAGACCGCCGGACCTGGCTTTTCGATCTCTTCCCCATTCTTAAATCGCGCCAGAGGCAGAATGCGGCGACGCTCTCAGGCGGCGAGCAGCAAATGCTCACTATCGCACGGGCGTTGATGACGAAGCCGAAACTTCTGATACTCGATGAGCCGACGCTCGGCTTGGCGCCGGTAATCTTGGAACAGATCTCCAAAGCACTGGAGCTTCTGCGGCAGACGACCCCGATAACGGTGCTGCTGGGCGAGCAGAATGTCACTTTCGCGCTGCCGCATGCCGATCGCGTCTATGTCCTGGAACATGCCCGCATCGTTTGGGAAGGCTCGCCAGCCCGCTTCGCGAGTGAAATGGGCACCGGGTATCTCTAAGTCTGCGTCGGGCTCGTCTCGTCACCCGGGGATTCCTCCCGCGCTTTCTCTCTCAGACGCCCCAACCGCGAGCAAAACTCTTCGGTGGTCAATATCGTTTCGCAAGGGTCGGACCTACCGATCGAATGAGTGAGCGGAGCGCTCCCCGATGCGATCAGGGCGTCGCGGAATACATCGGATTGGTCGAACAAGGCATCGTACCCTCGATCCAGCAACTGCTGATACTCATCGGAAAGGCGGTCGACCGGCCTTCCGAGCCACCACAGCGTTCCGCTTTGGCGCCAGTCAACCTTCCGTCCCACGCTTTGCGCAAATGGACCCGGCAAGCCGCATATACGCCTTTGCTCTGAGGCATCCTCCACCTTGAGGCTTTGTAAGAAGCCTTCCATACAAGCGCAGGCAATGCCGTCGAGGACGAATGGATGCGGCGCGAAATTGCTCAATACCCCTCCAGGGAAGGGTGCTTTGGCTTTTATGTCGATTTCGTCAGCCACTTGCGAAAACCCCTCAGCTAACCTCCAAACTGTCCATTACGCCGCTGCTATTATCGCGCGTTTAATGCCGGCCAGATGCCGAGCCAAGGCGTTCAAGCCATGACAGGCTTATGGGCACGAAACCGAGGTCCAGCAGATTATTATGCTGTCCATCCGGAAAGCGATAAAACTCCCTAGGCTCGTTAGCGAGAGCATAAAGCTTTTGGGCCTGGGCAAAGGGCACAACGGCATCGTTATCGCCCTGCCCAACCAGAAGCGGGACTTTGATCGTGGGAATTTTTTTGAAGTTTTCGAAACGATCCATCACCAAGAGCTGTGCCGGAAAGATGGGGAACCTCGTTTGCGCGATTTTTGCCAGCGACAAAAACGGCGCTAGCAGAATAAGACCGGCGACGTGAAACTCGGTTGCCATTTGAATGCCGACTCCAGTGCCGAGGGAATATCCGTATAGAACCAAATCCCTTTCGCGCACACCTGACACTATCAAGGCCTTGAGAAATGCTCGCGCATCGGCATAAAGGCCTTGTTCCGTAGGCCGCCCTTCGAATCCGCTATAGCCGCGATATTCGGCGAGAAGAAAGCCATAGCCTGCGTCAAGGTAGGGATCGGCAATTTTGGCAGCGGTTCTCAGACTGTCGCCATTTCCGTGAAAAAACACGAGCGTAAGGCGCTTGCCATTCGCCGGCGCGTACCACCCTTTTAGATGAAGACCATCTTCTGTCGTGACGGCAAGCTCTTTAAGGTGTTCATGAGCGTGAGCCTGAGACGGCGTAATATAGGTACAATCGGGAAAATAGATGAAGTGCCTCTGGAAGATGTACAGAATCGCGGCAGCAATTAGATAAATCCGAAAAATAAAGAATAGAACTTTTCCTAAAGCCATTCCCGCGTTGATCCCTGCGCACCTGATCGTGCGCGTTGCCGCCTATTAGCAAATTCGAAAGCTGGGCGCAAAAAGAGCCGCTGGCTGGCTTGTTTTCCTGGCCGCTGGACCCAGTGGCCCCCGACGGCCAACTCGCCTCCCGCCTCCCCGCAGTTGCTCCTGACTTGTTGCACTTAATCCTAAGTCGTAGGCATGGAACTTTCCGAAGCCAATTCCATTGCAGCGGCAAAGAGTTGCTCATTGCCGGCATAAAAATTCCGGAGCCGAAAAAATCCGGCCGGCAAAATGTCAGGGAGGATAAATCCGTGGCAACCCAAACCGCCCAAATCACCCAAAGCAGTCCCCGAGCGGGAACGAACCTTCTCAGCCGCGAACACACCATTGCCAAGCCAGGCTTTAGCCGCTGGATGGTGCCGCCAGCTGCATTATGCGTGCACCTCTGCATAGGCCAGGTCTACGCCTTCAGCGTCTTCAATCTGCCGATGACCAAGCTGATTGGCATCACGCACTCCGCGCCTGGGGATTGGAAGCTGACTGAGCTAGGTTGGATCTTCTCGATAGCCATCTTTGTCCTAGGCGCGGCCGCGGCGTTATTCGGCCGGTGGGTCGAGGAAGGCGGCCCGCGCCGGGCAATGTTCACAGCAGGGCTCTGCTGGTCGGCGGGATTCCTCGTTTCCGCCCTTGGTGTCTATCTGCATCAGCTCTGGATTATCTATCTGGGCTATGGCGTCATTGGCGGGTGCGGTCTTGGCATTGGCTATATTTCCCCCGTCTCGACCCTGATCAGATGGTTCCCGGACCGGCCCGGCATGGCGACCGGCATGGCGATTATGGGCTTCGGAGGCGGCGCCTTCATTGCTTCACCCTTATCGGTCTGGCTGATGAAAGAGTTTTCGACGCCTACGCACATTGGCGTTGCAGAAACCTTCATAGTCCTAGGCCTTATCTACCTTGTATTCATGATGGTAGGCGCCGCAATCGTCCGGGTTCCGGTGGAAGGCTGGAGGCCAGTGGGCTACGCAGAGCCTGCGCAGCCGCGCAAACTCATCACCAAGGAGGATGTCTACGTCTACGATGCATTGAAGACCCCTCAATTTTGGCTGATCTGGTGGGTGCTTTGCCTAAACGTCACGGCCGGAATCGGCGTCCTTGGGCAGGCCTCCGCTATGAGCCAGGAAATGTTTTCGGGTCATGTCACAGCGCTCGCCGCAGCCGGCTTCGTGGGCCTCTTGAGCCTCTTCAACATGATGGGGCGGTTTTTCTGGGCTTCGATCTCGGACCTTATCGGCCGCAAGAACACCTACTTCTGCTTCTTCGCCCTTGGGGCCGTCCTTTACGCGGCGGTCCCCTGGACGGGCGCTATCGGCAGCGTCGCGCTGTTCGTGGTGTTCTTCCTCGTCATCATCAGCATGTATGGCGGCGGCTTTGCGACGGTACCGGCTTATCTCAAAGATATGTTCGGCACAAAATATGTAGGCGCAATTCACGGCATGCTCATCACGGCTTGGTCTGCTGCAGGTGTCTTCGGTCCTGTCCTTGTAAACTACATCCGCGAATATCAGATCGATCATGGCGTCGCAAAGGCCCACGCCTATAACACGACCATGTGGATCATGGCTGGGCTTTTAATAATTGGCGCAATCTGCAATGCCTTGATCAAGCCTGTGCATGAGCGCTTCCACATGAAGTCTAGCCGTGAACCTGGCGAAACGATTGCGATGGATGCCGAAGTTGCCGCCGAAGGCGACCCGGCCGGTGCTTAAGGGAGCGTGATCATGGAAAGCGATCAAAAAGCCACGACGATCCTTGAACTGGTGCTTGCCTGGGGCTTTGTTGGTATTCCGCTTGCCTGGGGCGTGAGCGAGACAATCATCAACGCGACAAAGCTTTTTCAGTAAGACAACCGGCCCGGCGCCCCGGCTACGTTAACGTCCGGTTCTTTGAAGGACCGGGGCGCCTTTCAAAAGCTCACGAGCCTGCCCAATTCGCAAATAACGTAAATCCTGGGGAGACGGCGTTGCATCCGTCGCAACTCCCGGCTCCGCTCTTGCTGGTACACCCCCAACATGGTTAACAATCAGCACCACTGCGCCACTCCACCTGCAATTGCTCCAGGACAGAGAATGGACTCTCGGATCTTCTACACTAAGCCCTCTATAACCGAACGCGAAGTCGAATACGCCACTGAGGCGGCACGAAACGGCTGGGGGCCTCATTGCTACGATTACATTCATAAATTTGAGGCCGGCTTCCGTAGCTTCGTGGGAGCGGAATTTGCCATCGCGACATCAAGTTGCACCGGGGCCATGCACATGGGGCTGTCGGCGCTTGGGATCGGGTCCGGCGATGAAGTGATCCTTGCCGATATCAATTGGATCGCCACGGCTGCACCCATTGTTCACACCGGAGCGACACCGGTTCTCGTTGATATACTCCCTGACTCTTGGTGCATCGATCCCGACGCCGCCGAGGCGGCCATTACCCCCCGCACCAAGGCCATTGTCGCCACGCATCTTTACGGCAATCTATGCGAGCTGGATCGACTGGCCAGGATCGCAAAGGCTCACGGCATCGCCTTGATCGAAGACGCAGCGGAGGGCATTGGCTCGCTTTGGCACGGCCGGCACGTTGGCTCCATCGGCCATTTCGGGACTTTCTCCTTCCACGGCACAAAGACGATGACGACGGGAGAGGGCGGAATGTTCGTCACCAATGATGCAAAACTTTGTGAGAAGGTCCTAACCCTTTCCAATCATGGCCGCTCCCGGAATGAAAAGAGGCAATTCTGGGCGAGCATGGTAGGGTTCAAATACAAGATGAGCAATATAGAGGCGGCCCTTGGCTGTGCTCAGCTTGAGCGTATTGAGGAGCTGATCGCGCGCAAGCGCGAGATTTTCCTTGCCTACAAAGACGGCTTTGCAGGCATCCCCGCTTTTATGAACTCGGAGCCGGAAGGCTGCAGAAACGGTTATTGGATGCCCACCCTCGTTTTTGAGGAGAAGCGTTTGAAGGACCGGGCTCTCGAACGGTTAAAAGAGCGGAATGTGGACGCGCGCGTATTTTTTCATCCGCTTTCAGACCAGGGGCACTTCGAGATCCGCTACAGCACACCTGTCAGCCATGACATATCCAGCCGCGCCCTCAACTTGCCCGCCTATCACGACCTTACCAGTGAGGACATTTCTCGCGTCGTGAACACCGTCAAGGAGGCACGCGCAGCAACGGTCACTGCGTAAGGTTTTCGATATGCCGTAGCCTTCTCAGGCTTGCGCGACGATGAGCTTGATGGGGCTGAAATCGCCGGAGGGCGGGAGGCTCGTAGCGATGCCGTATATCGGATGATCGTATGTCGGCTCAGTGCCTTCGGCCTTGCACAGCGCTGAATACACAACCCTGGTCACGAGATAATATGTGCTGCTGAAATTGATGAGCTCAACGCGCTCGAATAAGCGGCCCGCTCGATCCAAGAACTCTTTTTCATCGAAATAAAGATTGTGCCAGCGAATCGGAATTTCCTTCAGTCCAAGAGACTGTCTCAATGCATTCATAGCACTCTGTCCGCCAATGAAATTCTCAGTACCTATGAAATAACCTCCCCCGCAGAGACATGCCGATATCTGTTCCACAGCATCATACTGCTCATCTCTGTTGAGGAGATTGATCAGGCAACGGTTTGTAATGATGACGTCGAACCATCCTGGCTGAAAGTGTTCTCTCAGGCTCCGAACATCGCCGGTGGAAAACGTAATTCTTTCGCCGCCGGACTTTGGTTTGGCCAGATCGATCATCTCCGCGCTGAAATCAATTCCATGAAATTTAGCTGACGGGAAAGTGCGGGCGATGGCGGCAGTCGTTTCTCCATCTCCGCATCCAATATCAAGGATCCGGGCGCCTTTCCGCAGCTGGATCGATTTTAACTGCGCAATCAGCGTTGCTGCTTCAAGCCGCCTCAAATAAATATCGTTGGTCGTGGCTGCCTGGGACGACTGAACTGCGCGCTGGCTCCAATATTCCTTGACCTCGTCCACTTTCGCCCCCCCTCCTTATTGTGGCCTTGGCGAGGCCCGCCGCCGCAGATACCCGCCGGGGGAGCTTCCCATGATCAGTTTGCCGTTTATCTCCGCATCTAGCTCAAAATCGTCTGATTGGCCCATGAACGTGCGTAACGCTGCCAAAGGTTCATCTCCCTCATACCAGACCTTCGAACGCTCTGTTGGGGTCTCGTGCTGAGAGAGATAGCCAAGGATCGTGTCCGCTACGACCAAATATTGTCCAGGCGTTACCAGCGGGGCATAAGACTCCAACTCGTTGAGGACATGATCGCGCGAGTGATCCGAATCGAGAACTACCATCACCGTGGCTCCATCAGGAATCTTTGCACGGACCGCTTCGAGCGTCTCGGGCGCAATCGAAGAGCCCTCAATCAGTTCGATCCTTTTTGCCATTGAATGACTTTCGATGGTATTCCGGTTGTGAGCGCGGATATCGATGTCTACGCCGATCACTTTCCCGCCGCCGAGGAGCTCAAGCAGCGAGGCAAAAAAGATGAGAGAGCCTCCACGCGCCACGCCGGTCTCGATGATGACGCGGGGTTTCGAGCGCCAGATAATTTCCTGTAGGGCGACGATGTCGGCGGGCATTTGAATGATGGGGACACCAAGCCACGTCCAAAGATACGAGTACCGGTACTTGTCGGCGGCGATGATAAGATTTTTGGATTTCTCGAAGAGAGCGCTATCCTCTGCCATTCGCAGTGCGTTCGAGCACCCTTGGGCTTGGAATTCCTCCCGGTCATCTGGATGGCTCATGATGCAACGTCCTTTGAAAACTAACTTAGAGCGCTGGTGCTACTAACAGTGAAGCGTTAGCATCCCCTATCTTCTTCAGGGATCATTCATGTCTCGTTTCACTACTCGAAGCACCTACATCGAGGATCTTCTAATCATAGAGCGGCAGCCGATAGAAGATGAGCGAGGATTTCTGTGCCGCATGTTCAGCCAGGAGATCTTCGCCGATTTGGGGTACGCAGACGGCATCGCTCAGATCAATCATACGATGACCCGCCACCAGGGCACGATACGCGGGTTGCATTTCCAGCGTGCGCCCCATGCGGATTCGAAATTCGTCTCTTGCCTTGCTGGGGCAGTTTTTGACGTGGCAGTCGACACCCGGCCGGAGTCGCCAACTTATCTTAAATGGCATGGGGAAGTCTTGAGTGCTGGAAATAATCGCTCTCTTCTCATTCCTGCAGGATTTGCCCATGGGTTTCAGTCGCTGGAGAATGATACTCAGCTGCTCTACTTTCATGGGAAGCCGTATGCGCCCTCGTTCGAGGGAGGACTGAACGCCCTAGATCCGAGGCTCGCAATAGGCTGGCCGCTACCGGTAACGCGCATCTCGGACCGTGACCGGGGATTTTCGACCATAACTGGATAAAGCTGCCGTTGGGCATGAGGCCGGTTCGGCCGGCGCGTGAGCCATGCCGAACGACCACACAAGGCGCCGCCGGATACGCTTGCTGAAGGAACAGGCGCGTCTGTGACCGTAGTAAGCCACGGCAAGGTGATAGAACCAGCGTTCAAAGGGGTTTGCGATGGAGCGCTCGACATGACGATGTGCGAAGGCCATGAAAGAACGGCCCATTTCGATCTTTTCGGCGTCGCGAGCGGCACGCTGCGCTTTGTCCCTGCGAGGGGAAGGATTGCGCACATGTTGATGGAAGGCTGTCGCGTTCGTGCCGATAACCTTGCGGTCGAATTCGAGCGGGAACAGCGACAGAAAATCTGCGCCCCAAACATAGGGGTATTCCCTTAGAACCTCCCTGAAGATCGGGATCATGGCTTCACGCCGGAAAAGGCCGTAGATCCAGCTTTGGTGCGAGCGGAAGAGCTGAGCCAAACGCCCTGCGGCGCCACCTTTCTCGATGAGAGGTGAGACCAAATGTTCCCGCGTCATCCGCCCATCGGGAAGAGCCGAAATAACCCGCGGCACCGCTATGTCGCGGTCAGGATTGGCGAGAAGCAATGAGTAAAGACACTCGATATAGTTCAAGTCCGAAGTGTCGTCCGCTGCCCGCCACATGAAGTAGCGCGCCGATGCCTTTTCGAGCACTTCGAGAAAATTCAGCGCGGGTCCTTTATTGATGGGCTGGCGGTAGTAGCGAAATCGTGGATCAGCAGCGCAAAAGCGCCGGGCAATTTCGCCGGTTTCGTCATTGGAGCAATTATCGAAGATCAGTACCTCGATGTTGCGAAAGCTTTGATCGCGCAAGCAAGCCAGCGATTTCTGAAGGAACGCCGCGCCGTTGTACACAGGAACCCCGACACTGACCTTGGGCCTGGCAAAGTGTTTTGTTTCACTTGTGAGAATGACTGGGGCTTCCAAAGCGCTCACATGAGCCTCCCTTGGGACTGGACCGTCCGCGCCTCGCTCGCCCAAACGAGTGCTCCGGGGATAAACTCTGCTATCTGCAGTTGTAAAGAGGCTAATTTACATCAAAAGCAGAAATTAACACTTTTGGCGGCAGTTTTTCCACCTGCACGGCGAGGTAGTACGTGGACCGCCCGGCTGCGGCGATTGCACTGGTGACGCAAGACGCGGTGCCGCTCAACGGCTCCGCCAGCCTTTATCGCCGTTCAATGAGCAACTCATGAAAGTCGTCATCCTGGCCGGTGGCTATGGCACCCGGATATCGGAAGAAAGCCATTTGAAGCCAAAGCCGATGATCGAAATCGGGGGTAGGCCAGTCCTTTGGCACATCATGAAGATTTTCAGTGAATATGGCTTCTCAGACTTTGTGATCTGCCTCGGTTACCGGGGTTATATGATCAAGGAATATTTCGCGAACTATATTCTTCACTCCTCCGACGTGACCATCGACATGGGGAGCGGCGAGACAACCTATCACGCCCGGAACGGGGAACCCTGGCGGGTGACGCTGGTCGATACTGGCCTCGATTCCATGACGGGTGGCCGGCTGAGGCGAGTTGCCCCTTACTTGGGCGATAGCTTCTTCATGACCTATGGCGACGGCGTTTCCGATATCAATATCCGTGCTCTGGCCGATTTCCATCGGAGGCACGGGCGGGATGCTACCGTGACGAGCGTGGTGCCGCCAGGGCGTTTTGGTGCCCTTTCCATCTATCAGCATGAAGTTAGAAACTTCGTCGAGAAGCCCGTCGGCAATGCCCGTATCAATGGCGGCTTTTTTGTCCTCAATCATGCTGTCCTCGACCGCATCAAAAGCAACTCTGTAACTTTCGAGATCGAGCCATTGGAAGGACTGGCTAAGGACCGGCAGCTCATGGCCTTCAACCATGATGGTTTCTGGATGCCGATGGATACGTTGCGAGACAAGAACCAGCTGGAGAACCTCTGGCAAAAGGGTCAAGCGCCTTGGAAAATCTGGCCGTGACGCCTCTGCCCAGTTCTGATTTCTGGAACGGGAAGCGCGTGTTTCTGACCGGTCACACCGGCTTCAAGGGAAGCTGGATGCGTCTTTGGCTCAACAAGCTTGGAGCGGAAGCTGCTGGATACGCGCTCGCACCTGACCAGAAGCCATCCCTGCATGAACTCATCGGGGGCGCAACCAGCAGCACTGAGACGATCGCCGACATCCGCGATCAGGCCAAGCTTTCCACCGCGATTGAAGGCTTCGATCCCCAAATCCTGATTCACATGGCCGCGCAGCCGCTCGTCCGCCGAAGCTACTCCAGTCCGGACGAGACCCTCGATGTCAATGTAATGGGCACCGTTCGCGTCCTTGAAGCAGCGCGGAAGGCGAAGTCCCTCAGAGCTGTTCTTATCGTCACAACCGATAAGGTCTACTGGAACAGCGGCGCAGGCCGCCGATTCTCCGAAGGAGACCGGCTCGGCGGCGCCGATCCATATTCGGCTTCCAAAGCTGCTTGCGAGCTTGTGGCCGGCTGTTACCGCCAAGCCTTTCTTGAGAAGACCGGGGTCAGGGTTGCTACCGCTCGCGCCGGGAATGTCTTAGGTGGCGGGGACTTTTCCGAGGACCGGCTTGTGCCGGACCTCGTCCGGGCCGCCTTAAAAGGGGTCCCGCCTGCTATCCGGAATCCATTCGCCACGAGGCCATGGCAACATGTACTCGATTGCCTCTGCGGCTATTTGCTTTTTGCAGAAGCTTTGTATGAAGATCGAATTGGGGCAAAGGCGCTGAACTTCGGGCCAGCGCTTCACGAGCCTCAGCTTGCAGTGCAGGAAGTTGCGACAGCGGTTCAAAAGGCGATGAGTATCAAGAAGAATTGGTTCGCGTTCGCTGAAGACGCACAGCTTCCTGAGATGCAGACCCTCGGGCTCGATCCTAGTCTCGCCGCGCGAACACTGGACTGGCGCTGCCGCCTTAGTCAAAGGGAAACGATAGAGTGGACCGCGGACTGGTACCGGGACTGGCGGCGCGGGGAGGATGCACGAAAACTTACGCTCGCTCAGATCGATGCATTCATGAAAGGTTCCCTGGATCATGTCTCATCAGTGCCGCTTTTGCCAATCCCGGCTGCACCTAACCGTCGCCGATCTCGGCGAAATGCCGTGGTCGAATTCGTTTCTTGAGCCAACGCCGGAGGCTGTCGCGGGTGAGCGGAAATACCCCCTGAAGGTCATGGTCTGCCTCGAGTGCCTGCTCGTACAGACGACCGCTACCATCCCACCCGAAGAGATCTTCAACGGAGAATACGCATACCACTCGTCATATTCCGCGAGCTGGCTCGCCCACGCGAAGCGTTACGTGGAGTATATGGCGCAGCGATATGCATTAGGGTCCGCATCACAGATAATCGAAGTCGCCTCAAATGACGGCTATCTTCTCCAATATTTCGCGGCCAAGGGCATACCGGTGCTTGGGATCGAGCCTGCGGCGAATGCAGCCAAGATCGCGGAGGAGCGCGGCATTCCCTCGGAAGTCGCGTTCTTCGGGCGCGAGACCGCTGTGCGGGTTGCTGAAAGGGGAATTCAAGCAGACCTTATCGCCGCCAATAATGTGCTGGCTCACGTTCCCGATATCGCGGACTTCGTCAGTGGATTTCCGCTGCTGCTAAAGCGCGATGGCGTGGCAACATTCGAATTTCCTCATCTCCTTCGCCTGCTCGAAAGCGCGCAGTTCGACACGATTTATCATGAGCACTACTCATATTTGTCGTTGCTTGCTGTCGAACGCATCTTCGGTAAAGGGGGACTTCAGATCTTCGATGTGGAGGAACTTCCGACCCACGGAGGATCGCTGCGTTTGTATGCTCAGCGTCAGGATGGGCCGCAACGTATCACGGATAGAGTCGCAGCGATAAAAGGCCAGGAAAGAGAAGCCGGCCTCAACGAACCTAAAATATACGCAGATTTTCAAAGCAGGATCACGGAGGTTTGCGAGGGCTTCAAGGCTTTCCTAGATCGCGTGAAGCAGAGCGGAAAGCAAATGGCCGCTTACGGTGCGGCGGCGAAAGGGAATACTTTTCTGAATTATTGCGATGTTAGCGCCAGCGATATCAGCTTCGTCGCCGACCGCAGTGTCATCAAGCAGGGCAAACTCTTGCCGGGAAGCCATATCCCCGTGAAGGAGCCCGGCTACCTCCAAACCGCAAAGCCCGATTATGTCTTGATCCTGCCCTGGAACCTTGCCGCTGAAGTAAGCTCCGAATATGCATCCATTCATTCTTGGGGTGGACGGTTCGCCGTGGCCGTTCCGGAAATGCGGCTCCTTTAAGGGTTGTCTTTTCAACTGGCAGCTAGCAGACATGCCTGGCCTAGACTAAGTTACTGTGGCCGCAGCGGCGAGGCTGAACCGCAGCCTACGTAGCCGCCGTGCGCTATTAGCGCAGCCGGATTCGGCATCTTTGGCATTCCGGCCGTGACGAAGCCATCCTCGATCTTTTAAAGGAGGGCAGCCCTCTGGCATATCCGGCGCGCAGAACTCCAGATACACTTTCGGCAATCTCCGGCCGAAGTCACCCATGACATCGTCAAAAAGGGCTGCTAAATGCAACGGTCCGGGGAGAAGAAAGGTCCTTCAATATGAACCTATTACGTAGCGTGACAACGGTTCGGAACTACGCCGGTTATCTTGCAATAGCCGCCGCCGTTATGGCTTTGCCAGGCTATGCGCTTGCGGCAAAGCTGAAGCTTCATACGGACCAGGAAATGATCGAGGATCTGCTTCAGCCGAACGATCTCGATGTTGCCAATCCAAATGCAGTATTCGAGGCCGTCTTCGATGCCCTGCCCTCGAAAGTGACGGTCTATCCTACGGAAAGCTACTATTATTTCACCTTTCCCTACAAAGGCATCATCTACGCTGGAAACATCAGGTTCGACGCCTGGGATCAATTCGACGGGAAAGTCCACTTCGCGTACTACCCGGAATATGCCTATTGGCGCAAACCGCAGGACCCAAGCTACAAGAAGCTAGGACCCAACGACGGTTTGAAGGTTACTCAAGTCAACAAGTTTCTTTATACGATCGCTTTCAAGAATAAGACGGTCGAATTCCAGATTCCAGATCTCTCAAACGTAAAGCCAGCCCCTAGCATGCTGCGCGCGGATGAAACCTATATCGGGCCAATCTGGGACGAGTTAGGGGTACAATTCTTCCTTATATTCAATAAGCCTTCAAAGTCTTTCCTCTACATTCTCAACGATAATCCAAAGATGGATCAATACGAGCCTTCATCCTTATCTCCAGCCGTAAGGGTAGGCAACAGAACGAGCTTTGCCTTCTACAAGGATAAGCTGACGGACCGGCAGATCCTGATCGGCGATTTCTTTGGCCATACCCAGCTCAACGACTATTTCGACGGCCCCTTCGATCAGCTTCCGGACAACTACATTCAAGGCGATACCCTTATCGACGCCCTCCTTCAGATCGATCCCTCAATGAAGGGCAAAGTCGACCGGTACGGTTCCGACCCGAGCGGCGAAGTCCGCTATGCCATCACCACCTATAAATTCTACGGTGATCTGGCTGACCTTAAGCCAATAGTCGACTGCGCTGCTCAGAAGACCGAGCCGGCCGAGTATTACAAGTGCTTCGATTCCTCCGACGCCAATGACGAAGCCGGGGAGGCTGCCGCGGAAGACAGCAAGAAGGCAGGTAAACCGGCTCCGGATGCGGGCGGAGCAAACAAGCCCGCAGAAAACCCCAAGGAATAAACTGGAAATCGTCAGCTATGCTTCGTTGCGCGCTTCTCTCGAATGCGCGCAATAAGCATTTCAACATCAGGTAGTATATTGTTCACAATGACGGTAACGCCCTCAGGCGTCGGGTGAAGCCCATCTGCAAGGTTTAACCGCGAAACCGTCACCACATCTTTCAAGAAAAATGGGTAGAAAATGGCGCCGTACTTCTTAGCGAGCGTTGGGTAAATGCTGCGAAAGGCCTTATCGTAAGCCTCTCCCCAGTTTCTTGGCGCCTCCATACCGGCAAGCAAAAGCTCGATGCGCTTGCCGCTAAGGCTTTTGAGGATCGCGTCGAGGGCGCGCTCAGTAACCTTCGGATCTAAGCCGCGTAGCGCGTCGTTGGCACCGAACTCTACGATCGCGCCGTCCACTTTTTCGTCCAAACTCCAGTCGAGGCGGTCGAGACCTTCCTCGGCCGTGTCGCCGGAAACTCCTGAATTCAGAATCCGGACATTATAGCCCTTGGCTCTCAACGCCGCCTGCAACTGTGCCGGGAACGACTTATGGGGCGGGATCATGTACCCGGCGGTCAAGCTGTCCCCAAAGGCCAAGATCACAATTTCGTCCGGCTTCGTAGGCGCCTTACCCTCCGCATAGGCTTGCCATGAAGCCGAAAATACAACCGCTGCAGTCGCAAAAGCCAGTAACCATGTCCATATGAGGCGCGGCGGCGCAGCATCCAAACGGTGAATCACTTGCATACCCCTTCTGTATCTTCATCCGCGTTACGCGGCGGCGGCGTCCATCGGCTGGTATTGCTCTCGATCGAGTTGAAAGCCGTGAGGCTCACCCTGAAGAGCAGGGCGGGTCCGGTCGAGATTTTGCGCGGCGTTGATCTCTCAGTGCCGGAAGGGCAGTCCGTGGCCCTTACCGGGCCAAGCGGGTCGGGAAAGTCGTCGCTTTTGATGGTGATGACGGGTCTGGAAGCCGCAACCTCTGGGCAGGTCATCATTGCCGGACAGGACTTTACGCGCCTTGGCGAAGACCAGCTCGCCGAAATAAGAGGCCGCACCATCGGCATCGTCTTTCAATCCTTCCATTTGATCCCAACCATGACGGCGATCGAGAATGTGGCGCTGCCGCTTGAATTCCTCAACCGCCGGGATGCGTACGCGCAGGCTGCCGAAGTTCTGGGCGACGTCGGCCTTGCAGACCGCAAACATCATTTTCCGGGTCAGCTGTCGGGTGGAGAACAGCAGCGCGTTGCGCTTGCCCGTGCGCTTGCCCCTGAACCCAAGATCCTATTTGCCGATGAGCCGACTGGAAACCTCGACGGTGAGACCGGCAAACAGATCATGGACTTGATCTTCGAGTTGCACCGGCGCTTGGGTACGACACTCGTTTTGATTACGCATGATACAAAGCTGGCGGCGCGCTGCGAGCGCACCGTCGGCATGAAGGACGGGCGCATCGTAAAGTCTATCCACGAGACAGCCTACGCATGACGGCCGTTCCTGCAAGCGAGGCAAGGAAGCCCCTTTCCGGCCCTTCTCTTCCATTGGAACTCCGCCTCGCGCTGCGGGACCTGCGTGGCGGTCTTGCCGGCTTTTCCATCTTCTTGATTTGCATTGCGCTCGGAACTGGGGCGATCGGCACAATCAACAGCCTCTCTGAAGCTATTCAAAACGCGATCGCGCGGGACGGAAAAGTGCTCCTCGGCGGGGATGCCGAAGCAACTCTCGTTCACCGGAAGGCCACGCCTGAGGAGAAGGCTTACCTTAATGAGGCAGGCGAGGTCAGCGAGGTTGCTACACTGCGCGCCATGGCGCGAAAGGCCGACGGCAGCGCGCAAGCTCTTGTCGATTTGAAAGCTGTCGATGGCGCATACCCGCTCTATGGCCAACTTGCCCTTGGGCCTGGACAGACATTCGCATCCGTAATCAGTAGGCAGGGTGTTGCCGTAGACCGTAGCATTCTCGACCAACTGCAGATCGGCATTGGCGACAATATCGCTATTGGTCTGGCCACCTTTCCCGTAGCGGCCGTCATTGAGCACGAACCAGATCGCCTCGCGGCAGGCCCAGCGCTAGGCGCGCGCATCATTATGCCCATCGCTGAGCTGGATAAAACCGGCCTCATTCAACCGGGCAGCCTCGTGCGCTGGAACTATCGTGTGAAGCTTCGGCCTGGGCTTACCGCCGCCGCTTTCAAGAAGAAGCTCGCCGAAAAATTCCCGGAGGCTGGTTTTCTCGTCCGCGATAGTTCCGACCCCTCCCCGGGTGTCAAGGACATGCTGGAGCGGATGACAGAATTTCTGACGCTGACGGGCATCACCGCAATGCTCGTAGGCGGCATTGGCGTTGCAAACGCGGTGTCCGGGTTTATCGAACGGCGCCGTATGACAATCGCGACTTTCAAGTCCCTGGGTGCCTCGCAGCGTATCGTCTTCCGCGTCTTCTTCACTGAAATTGCTTTGCTTGCATTGTTCGGTATCGCAATAGGTTTCATCATAACAGGCATGGCGCCGCTGGCGTCTGCCGGGCTCTTACACAAGGTTATGCCGATCGGTATCGCCGCGGCGCCGCAACCATATGCGCTCGCGCTCGCGGGTCTGTTTGGACTGCTAGCAACGCTTCCTTTCGTTCTTTGGCCATTGGGCCGTGCACAGCAAGTGCGTCCGGCCGAGCTTTTTCGCGATAAGGGGGGCGAAACGGCCGGGCTTCCTCCATGGACCTACCGCATCGGATCGATAGCAGCTGCGGGCGCCTTAGCGCTTGCCGCAATAGGATTTTCGCACGAGCATAGGATCGCCGCCTTCACCTGCGGAGCACTCCTTGGCATTTTCGTCTTGTTCTGGCTTGCTGGCTCCGGCATTAGAATTGGGGCAGCGCTTATCAAGCGCCCTAATCGCCCGGGCATTGCGCTGGCTGTGGCAAATATCGCTGGACCTTCAAGCCTGGCGCGAACCATCGCGCTCTCGCTGGGCTCTGGGCTCACTCTCCTTACCGCCGTTTCATTGGTCGATGCTTCATTGACAGATGAGTTGAAGTCGCGTCTCCCCGACAGGGCTCCGGATTATTTCTTCATAGGCGTGCCCAAGCAGGATCTTGGTGCCTTTCAAGGATTGCTGAGCGAGAAGGTGCCTGGGAGTGAAGTTTCCGCCGCCCCAATGCTGCGGGGAAGGATCGTATCTCTGAAAGGTGTGCCTGTTGAGGAGATCAAGGCGCCATCCTCAGCCGGATGGGTTCTCAACGGAGATCGGGGCATCACCTATTCGGAGGATCTACCAGCAGGATCGAAGCTGACCGAAGGCCACTGGTGGGAACCCGGCTATGAAGGCGAACCGCTTGTGTCATTCGAGGCTGATATTGCTAAGGCGCTCAATCTGAAAATCGGGGATGCCGTAACGGTCAATGTGATAGGCAAAAACATCACCGCGAAAATCGCCAATTTGCGCAAGGTGAAGTGGGGAACGATCGGCATCAACTTCGTGATGATTTTCTCACCAAATGCTCTCAGGAAGGCGCCTTTTACTTATTTGGCTACACTAAGCCATCCGGAAGGTAAAAACTCCAATCCGGGCGCCGAAGCAGCAGCCCTGAGAGCCGTGGCCACGGCCTATCCCACAGTTTCGGCAATCAGTGTCAAGGAAGCTCTCGATGCAATCTCGGGCGTTTTCGAAAAGATCATGACAGCGGTAACAATAGCGGGAAGCCTGACTGTCGTAATGGGTTCCCTGGTCGTGGCGGGCGCCCTTATAACCGCGCAGCGCAGGCGCATATATGAGGCTGTGGTCCTCCGTACCTTGGGCGCGAGCAAAAGGCGTATTCTCGCCGCGCATCTTTGGGAATATTTGGGTCTGGCCCTGTGCCTCTCCGTGATCGCTTGCGGGCTTGGACTTGCCGCTGCCTATGCGGTGGTGGCTTATATTATGAACTTGAGCTTTACCGTCTCACTCAATGCGCTATTGCAGCCCTCAATAATTGAGACCATATTTGTCGTGGTGCTGGGAGCAGCCGGAACCTTAAGGGTTCTATCAGCGAAACCGGCACACTATCTGCGTTCCGAGTGAACGTCTTGATGGCGAGGATCGAGCAGGCCGCCTGACAAAGAGGCTTTGCTCAGGGCCGTTTAGGGCTTAAACCTGGAAGACCTTTTGCGCAGACCTTAGGGTTAGAAAGTCAGGGACCAAATATATGGCAGACTACGAGACCTCCAGAGCGTACGGAACAGCACGCTCCCGCGCGGATGCCTTCGCGATCGACGAAGGTCTGCGCTCCTATATGATTCGCGTTTACAACTACATGGGCATCGGCCTCGTTCTTACGGGCATTGTAGCCTATGCCTTCTACACGATGGCCGTGACCGGCGATCCCGCCGACGCCGTGGCAAGGCTTCCTAACGGCCTGATGCTCACCGCGCTCGGGAAAGCGATCTATGTGAGCTGGCTGAGATGGGTCATCGCCTTCTCCCCCCTCGCGATCGTGTTTCTGTTCGCGGCCCGCATCAATCAAATGAGTACGTCGACCGCTCAGGCAGTGTTTTGGGCTTTCGCCGCCTTGATGGGGCTTTCGCTTTCGAGCATCTTTGTCATCTACACGGGCAACTCGATCGCGCGCATCTTCTTCATCACTGCCGCGACCTTCGGCGCTGTAAGCCTTTGGGGTTATACGACGAAGCGCGACCTTACCGGCATGGGGTCCTTCCTCATGATGGGAGTGATCGGCGTTGTCATCGCTGCTGTGGTGAATGCTTTTCTGCATTCATCTGGCCTGCAATTTGCCATCTCGGTGCTCGCCGTCCTGATCTTCACGGGTCTCACAGCCTATGACACGCAGAAGCTCAAGGACAATTACATGACCTATGCGAGCGCTGGCGAGGCTACCCTCGGCCGCACTGCCATCATGGGCGCCTTGAACCTCTATCTCGACTTCATCAACATCTTCATCGCCCTGCTTCAACTCTTCGGCGACCGCAGATAAGCGGTACCCTAATGCAGCAAGCCCTTGAAGGCCCCGAAAACGGGGCCTTTTCATATTCGCTTCTGCTTTAAAACGATACCACGCGGAGTTGGCGATCCAGGACACGCAAGACTTTCGAGAGGTCGTGTCCGCGCTTTAGAATAAGCCCTGTTGTGGCAACGACGCTATAGGCCCCTTGGCGTTTCGTCAGCTTTGGATTTTTTTCAATGCGATAAAGAGGGCGCTCCGAGGAGCTACGAAAAACCGAGAAAACGGCTCTGTCTCTTAGGAAGTCTATTGAGTAATCGCGCCACTCACCCTCGGCTACCTTTGTGCCGTAAAGCGAGAAAATCTCGTTGAGCTCGTTTCGATTGAAGCTTGTGTAGGGAAGCCCGGCAGGAGCGTGTGGAAAAACCACCGTAGCCCCTGCCGGGCTCAACGCGCTGGGCAAAATATCGTTCATGAACGCTCCTGGCTAGGGTTGGGGATAGATCTCCCATGATCGCGCTCCATTTGCATGGGCGCAAGGGGAAATCCGGCCCGCAACTGTCGAGCAGCCGATCTCTCCATCCCAATTAAGCCACGAGAATTTGCTTTCTTCTGTCTTCGCCCGGGACGCGCTGCCGGCGTGGTTCTCAAGCTTGCCATTTGGAAGCCAAGTCATGGAACTTCGAAGCATTCCCCTCCGCGCCCTGATTGTGGCGCTTTCCCTTGTCCTTCCGCCCACCTACGCCGCGCTCGCTCAAAGCCCTTTCCACGCCAGCGTCGAATTGGGAGAAGTCGCGGGCTCGATCGAGGACGGAGTTTTCGTTTTCAAGGGCATCCCCTATGCTGCGCCGTCTGTGGGCGAACTGCGCTGGCGCGCGCCGCGCCCTGCTGTTCGCTGGACCGGCGTCCGGAATGCATTCGAATTTGGTTCTGCCTGCCCGCAAGCATCGAGTAGGGATGTACGCCTCGCGGAAATGAGCGAGGATTGCCTGACGCTGAACATTTGGTCCCCGGGCCATGACCGGGGCCCACGCTTGCCTGTGATGGTCTGGCTGCATGGCGGGGCATTCGCATCAGGGTCCGCACGCATGCCCATCTATGATGGTGGCAATATGGCTAGAAAAGGCGTGGTGATGGTCACCATTAACTACCGCCTTGGCGTGTTTGGCTTTTTCGGGCACCCGCAACTGACTGCCGAAGCGAAGGCCGAGGGAGTGCCCACGGCCAATTATGGGCTTCTCGACCAGATTGAGGCTCTGCGTTGGGTTAAGCGGAACATCGACGCGTTTGGCGGGGATCCTTCAAATGTCACTCTTTTCGGCGAGTCAGCTGGAGGCATTAGCGTGCTCGCACTTATGACAGCCCCTGCCGCGCGAGGGTTGTTTCAGAAGGCAATCATCCAGAGTGGTGGGGGGCGGTGGATAGCCCCGACCCTAACGAGCGAAGCAGGGAGCTTTGCTGCCGCCTACGATTACGGCGAGAAAGCCGCCCGCGCCTTTGATCTCAAACCGGAGGCTGCGATTGAAGGCCTCAGAAGCAAGGGCTGGGAGGACATTCAGGACAGGGTCGCCACTATTCCTGAGCTCGCGGATGTGACTCCATTTGTTGACGGTGACTTACTCACTGGCCAAATCGAAGCGGTATTCGCGAGCGGCGGCGAAGCACCCATTTCCATCGTTGTAGGCGCCAACAGCTATGAAGGCGTCTTATTAAGGAAGGCCTTTCACGTACCTACGAGCAAAGTCTTGGGCGGTGTCCAGCCGCAGCTTAGTTCGCTGACCTCCCTTTATCCGCCGCAGCTCATCATGACACCCGATTTCCTGGCCGATCACATTTGGGGTGATGCCAATTTCGTGGAACCCGCCCGCATGATTGCGAGAGACGTTAGCCGCAACGGTCAGAGCGTTTTCCACTATGCCTTCGACTTTCAGCCGCCTTTGCTGCGGCTCATTGGGGGCTCGCCGCATGGACTTGAAGTCGCCTACGCGCTTGGCAATCTGCGGCGCGTCGTCCCCTTCCCCCTTTCTGCGCTGATGCATCCTCATAATCGTGAGGTCAGCCGGCTGATGGTGAGCTATTGGACGAATTTCGCTAAAACCGGTGATCCAAATGGAAGCGGAGTGATTGACTGGCCGCGTTTTGCAATGAATGCTGAAGAGACGCTTGTGTTCGGCAATGACGGACTCGCGATTGAACGAGACTATTTGAAAGAGCGGCTCGATCTCGTCAGAAGCCAATCTGGCGATAGCTTCTCGCCGCGCGGCCAGCACACTTCTCTTCCCTAATTTTGAGAGGAAACTTCATTCCGCAGGCGCAAGCTCGCGCTCGTGACCCTCGTAGCTCAGCTTCCGTACTTCCTGCCTGCGGTTCCTCAGCCTATCGAGAAGAAGATAAATTACAGGCGTAGAGTACAGCGTCAGGACCTGGCTTACGATCAAGCCGCCGACGATGGCATAACCGAGCGGCTGGCGAAGCTCTGATCCTGTCCCAGTCCCCAACATGAGCGGGATGCCTCCAAGGATGGCGCAAACCGTGGTCATCAAAATCGGCCGGAAGCGCAGCAAACACGCCTTGCGAATGGACTCCAGCGGCGAGAGCCCCTCCTCGCGCTCGGCCTGGAGGGCGAAGTCCACCATCATGATGCCGTTCTTCTTCACGATGCCGATCAGCAAAATGAGGCCGACGAGGCTAATGATGGTGAAATCGACGTGGAAGATCCACATCATCAAAAGCGCGCCAAGCCCAGCCGAAGGCAAGGTAGATAGGATCGTGATGGGGTGGATGTAGCTTTCATACAGCATCCCAAGGATGATGTAGATCACGAATACCGCCGCCGCGATCAGGAAAGGCTCGCTGGCGAGCGAAGTCTGGAAGGCCTGCGCGTTGCCCTGGAAACTGCCAGTTATAGCGGCAGGCAAGCTGATCTCGCGGCGCGCGGCGTCGATGGCGTTCACTGCCTGTCCGAGGGACGCACCGGGCGCGAGATTGAAGGAAAACGTTACCGAAGGGAACGTCGCCTGGTGGTTTATCACGAGCGGCGCCACCGGCTTGGTATCAATCGTAACCAGCGAAGTCAGCGGAACGGCCTGACCTGAGGGTGAATGCACGTAGAGTTTCGACAGTGTGCCAAGATCACCTTGCAGGCCCGGAAGAACCTCAAGAATAACCTTATAGGTGTTCAGCTGCGTGTAGAATTGCGTGACCTGCTCTTGGCTGAACGCTGCCTCCAGCACATTGTCGATCGCGGCGGGCTGGATCCCGAAGCGGGAGGCAACATCGCGATTGATGGTTAGCGATACGGTCTGACCATTCAACACCTGATCGGTCGAAGGATCCCTGATCTCCGGGATTTGCTTCAGCTTCTCGAAAAGCTTGCCAGACCAAGCGTTGAGCTGATCGGAATTGCCGCTCTGCAGAGTATATTGGAACAGTCCCTGAGACTGCCGGCCGCCCACATTGATGTCCTGAGTTGGGGCAAGGACGAGGCTCGCGCCCACCACCTGCTTCAGCTTCGGCCGAAGACGATTGACGACATCCATCGCGCTCGCATTGCGTTCGTCCAAAGGCTTCAAGGCCGCGTAGACGAAGCCCTGGTTCGGCGCACGTGTGCCGCCAACCGTCGCAACAACTCCGGAGACGGCCGGATCGCGTGCGACGACGGCCGTAAGCTGCTGCTGCAACTTCTTCATCTGCTCGGGCGAGACGGAAGCCGACGCCTGTGACTGGCCGATCAAAAAGCCCGTGTCCTGGATCGGAAAGAAGCCTTTCGGCAGGATTAGGAACAGCCAGGCCATGGCACCAACCGTGGCGAAGAAGCTCGCCAAGGTCCAGCCGGGATGCCGAAGCACCACGTCGAGGGTCCGGCGATAACCGCCTACGAGCCCGTTAAAAGCGGTCTCGCTCAGCCGGTACAGCTTGCCGTGCTTCTGCCCATGCTTGGGCTTCAAGTAGCGGCCGGACAGCATGGGCGTGAGCGTCATCGAAACAAACGCGGAGACAATGATCGCGACCGTCACCGTCATGGCGAACTCGTGCAAGAGACGCCCGACGATGCCGCCCATGAAAAGGAATGGGATGAACACCGCAATCAGGGACAAGCTTATCGATAGTACGGTAAACCGGATCTCGCCCGATCCTACGAGAGCCGCCTGAAAAGGCGGCATGCCTTCTTCTATGTGCCTGTCAATATTTTCGACTTCGACGATTGCGTCGTCGATCACGAAGCCGACCGCTATGGTGAGTCCCATCAGCGATAGATTGTCGAGGCTGTAGCCCAAGGCGTACATGGCCGCAAAGGTGCCGATGATCGAAATCGGGACAGCGAGCCCAGGAATGATTGTCGAGCGCAGGGTTCGCAGAAACACGAAGACGACCGCGACCACGAGCACCATCGTCAGCACCAGTGTAAACTGAACGTCGTCGATGGAGGCGCGTATTGTCGTGGTGCGGTCGATAATCGGCGTGACTTTGACGCTCGGAGGAATATTCGCCCTCAGCTTTGGCAGTTCGGCCTTGATGCTGTCGACCGTTTGCACGACGTTCGCCCCAGGCTGCTTCCAGATGACAAGAGCAATGCCACGCTTATTGCCGACCCAGCCGGCGACAGTTGTATCCGCGGGGCCTTCGACAGCCCGGCCGATATCCTTGATGCGGATTGGCGCGCCGTTCCGGTATTCCACAATCACGTCGTTATAAGGTTCTGGCGTTGTGAGCTGATCGTTGTCGTAGATGGAGTAGCTTTGTGTCTTGCCGCGGATTGTGCCCTTCGGCGCTTCCACCGTGGCGTTGGCGATGGCGGATTGCACGTCGGTAAGGCTGAGCCCCATTGCGCTGAGCTTTGCCGGATCGATTTGTACGCGCACCGCAGGAGTTTGCTGTCCGCCAATGACGACCTGAGCGACCCCGGGCAATTGCGAAATCTGGAGCGCCAGCATGTTCTCGGCATAATCATCAACCATCGTGATCGGCAAATCATCGGAGGTAACGCCCAGAATGAGGATAGGCGGGTCAGCCGGATTCACTTTGCGATAGGTGGGGGGGTTCGGCAGGTTCTTCGGCAGCTGCCCGGCCGCCGCATTAATCGCTGTCTGCACATCCTGGGCAGCTCCGTCAATATTGCGGTTAAGGTCGAACTGGACGGTGATTTGGGTGGTGCCCAGCATACTGGCCGAGGTCATCTGCGTGACGCCCGGAATGATACCCAGCTGTTTTTCGAGCGGCGTCGCAACCGCCGAAGCCATCACGTCCGGGCTCGCCCCTGGCAGCTGCGCCGTCACCTGGATAGTGGGGAAATCGACGGTCGGCAGTGGCGCCACCGGCAGCAACGGATAAGCCGCAATGCCGACGACGGCGATGGCGAGCATCAAGAGCGACGTCGCGATCGGACGCCGGATGAATGGGGCGGAAATATTCATGACTGTCCCTGCCCCGCCTGCGCTGCAGCTGTTTCAGTGATGCGCGCGCCTTCAGTGAGGCCATATTGGCCCGTGACGACAATGCGGTCGCCGGTTTTCAGGCCGCCAGAGATTATGGTCCGACTATCTTGGATTTCGCTTATTTGGACGGGCTGGCGGCGAACGGTGCTGTCTGTCGAAACAAGCCAAACATACGTCCCGTCCGGACCATGCTGCACCGCTTCCGACGGCACGGCGATGGCCTGCGGCTCCGTCCTGACAATAACTTGGGCCTGGACGAACTCGCCTGGCCAAAGCATGTGATCCTTATTGTCGAAGCGCGCCTTGAGCTTAATCGTTCCGCTGGCCTGGTCGATCTGATTGTTAATGACATCGAGGATGCCGCGCGAGAGAAGCGTCTTGCCCGGCTTGATCGTAAACGAGGACGGGTGGGTTGCCTTTCCGGGATGCAGAGCGGAGATCCGTAAGATCAGCTTGCGGCAAGGTGAAGTCGATGGCGATCGGCTCGATTTGAGTGATCGTGCCTATTATAGAATTGGGACCGACGAGGTTCCCCACGTCGATATTGCGCAAGCTTACAACCCCTCTGAAAGGGGCCTCGACTGTTGCGTAATCCAAATTCAGCTGCGCCGTCTCTATGGCAGCGTTATCGCCTTCGACGCCTGCCTGATAAACCTGGACTTGTGCTTTCTCGTTGTCGACCGTCTGCTGCGTCGCAAAACCGCCTTTAGTCAGCAGCGTCTCGTCGCGCGAGAGGTTCTTCTGCGTATTGGCAAGATTTGCCTGGTCTTGCGATTTTTTGGCTTTCGCCTGGTCAAGCGCCGCCTGGAAAGGGCGAGGGTCAATTCGAACCAGCACTTCGCCCTTCTCGGCCATTTTGCCTTCGCGGAAGGGGATTTCCGAGATGCGGCCAGAGACCTGGGGCGTAATGTTTGCCATTTGCCACGCCTGAACAGTGCCGATGCCTGAACGGGTAATGTCAATCGAGCTCGGCTGAACGGTTGTGGCTGTGACAGGCACGGCTGCTGGGGAGATCGAATGCACCTCCGCAGGCTTGCCTGCATTGTTCCAAGCCCAATAAGCTCCAAAGAAAATTGCCGCCGCCGCGGCAAAGGAAGCCAAACGCATTAGCCTCGTAGACAGCAGATGCCGCTGCGGCCGATTTTCGTTTTTCATCGAAGCTCCCTTTTTTCGAAGGGACGAACCCATCTCTTGCTTTAATGGTAAATAAACTCCCAAACCAAAGATTCAGCCTGTGAATTCTTACAGAGGAAAAAAGGAAATCGAGCTACTATATGCAGCCCAGGCGCTCAAAGGAGCGCTCGGAAGTTAAGCTGAAGATGACGCCGGTACATCCATTTTTCTCACTGAGGCGCTCCGCTTCGGCCAAGCTTGCCATCATTGCGATTCTGTTCATCGTTGCCGTCGCCTTGGTCCGTAGCCTTAGTCTTGGCAGTCTAAACAATGTCGATATCCTGTCTTCCGAAATACGCAATCGCTGGCTTGACTCAGTCCAGATTCTCGGCACGCTCAGGCATCACGTCGCCAGGGTTCGCACTGAAGAAGCAGAAATCCTGCTTGGAGGCGACGAAGCCGCAAGAACTCAAAGCTCCGCAGAGCTTTCCCAGTATCTCAGTCTCGTTTCAGAGGACATTGCTAGCTACCGCAAGGTGCCCCACGATCCGGATGAGACGAGCGCCTTCGACGAATTCGTAAGCGATTGGAACAGCCATGTTGGACATGAGCGAGATCTCTTATCCCTCGCGGAGAATAGCCGCATCCCTGACGCGATCACACTTTTTCATGGCAGCGCCCTTTCAACCTTCCGAAAGGGCAGTCATGAACTCCATCAGCTGCTGCTTCTGACCCATTCAAAGTTGGACCGCGCGAGCAAGCAGGCGGCCAACTCCATCGCAACTGCCCAGCGTTTCATTTCCGAACTGATTCTTGCAGTGCTTGCGCTCTTTATAGGGCTGGCTGTTTATCTATGGTATTCCTTTTCGCGTCCGTTGCTGGATCTTGCCGGCCGCACGCACCGGCTATCCACCAATGATACCAGCTTCAAGATTCCATTTCAGGAAAGGCGCGACGAGGTTGGCGAGATGGCGGGGGCTTTGTCGGTGCTGCAGAAGAACACGGTTGAGCTTCTCCAAACTCGCAAAAACCTTTCGATGCAGGCAGAAATCCTGGCCGGAACATTGGAAAAAGAGCGGCAGCTGACGGCGGCACAAAGGAATTTCCTGACAACCATTTCGCACGAGTTCCGGACGCCACTAACCTACATCGACGGCCATGCTCAGCGCCTGATTTCAACACGAAAGGACGCCGAGCCCGAACACATTGCAGAGCGCGCCGCGAAAATCAGAGCCGCCGTATTCCAGCTCACAAGCCTGATCTCGAGCCTAACGGCTGAAATGGAGATGATGAGCAGGTCCGGGGAGGCCGAAAAATCTCTCTTCGACCCTCGCGCAATGCTCAAGGACTTGGTGGACTATTACAATTCCATGGGCCTAAAGGTGCGTTTCGCCGAACGGGCCGCGGATCTTCCGAAGAAGATGACCGGAGATCCCAAGCTGCTGCGCTGCGCTTTCAGCAATCTGATTGCGAATGCGTTCAAATATTCGCCCGAAGGCGGAACCGTAGAAGTCTCCGGCACGAGCGGAAACGGCTCGATCGCCGTTACTATTGCCGATCACGGCATTGGGATACCGGCTGGCGAACTTCCTCACGTTCGCGAGCGTTTCTTCCGCGGCAGCAATGTTGGGCAGATCCCGGGGACCGGGATTGGGCTCAGTCTCGTCGAGCAAATAGTGGAACAGCATGGCGGAAGGCTTTCCATCGAGAGCGAGCCGGGTGAAGGCACAAGAGTTACCGTGTCGCTACCCGATACGAACGCAGAAAAGGCACCGCCAGAGTACGCGCGTGAGCACCATCTTATGCATTGAAGACGACGAGCAGACCGCCAGCCTTCTCTCAGAAGCATTGAGCGAGTTCGGCTACAAGGTCGAGCTTGCCCCTAATGGGGAGAAAGGTCTCGCTGCAATTTTGTCGAAGCCGCCCGATCTTGTGATTTGCGATGTCAGAATGCCCGCCATGAGCGGCTTTGAGGTGCTTGAACGCGTGATCGCCGCAGGCCCACCTTTTTCGGGGATTCCCTTTATTTTTCTGACTGCTCTTGGCGACAGGGACTCCGAACTGACGGGGCGGCGCACCGGCGCGGATGACTACCTGACCAAGCCTGTTGATTTCGAAATGCTTGCCGCGGTCATCCGGAACAGGCTTCGCCGGCGTCATGGCACCTTAGGGGAGGGATCGGAATATCATCTGACCAGCCGAGAGCGCGAGGTTCTGACTTGGGTTGGGCGCGGGAAGACCTCGGGTGAAATTGCGGCCATACTCGGGCTGAGCGAGCGCACCGTCAATTTTCATTGCGACCAAGCCATGAAGCGCCTGGATGTCACCAATCGTGCTCAAGCCGTTGCAAGGGCCGTCGGAGCCCGGCCTCGTCCGAGTCTGAGCGCTAGAGCGTCGCTCTCGTAGTCATTAAGGCGCGGTCGGAGTTTTTGTCGCGCATGATCTTATATCAAAACCGCTATCCACCCCCCGCGCGATCGCCGGCACGGGACTAGCTTTTTCCGGATTATCTATTAAGTGACTGCGGGGCGTTCGCCATATCCCTCCTGGGCATGTGCCCGGCTGGCACATGCGGACCGGTGCGAAGTCCTATTGACCAGAAATGCCCCTCAACCTATGGTCCGGGCACGTACTGCCCGCGCAACGCAGTTTTTCTTCAAGAGCCCATAGCTCAGCCGGTAGAGCATCTGACTTTTAATCAGAGGGTCGATGGTTCGAATCCATCTGGGCTCACCAATAAAATCAAGGACTTAGCACCAAACTTCTGGATCGTATGTAAGGTCTGTGGCCCATCGGTGGCCTAAATCTGGGCCACGTGGGAAGGCGAAGCCTCTGCGTGGAGGAATGGAGCAGAGCCTTCTTTCCAATGCGCGCGCTAATCGCAATCCTGGATACTGTTTTAGACACCGTTTTCCTTATCACGCCCCCTGCCGCGCGGAAGGGCGAGGGCAATGCCAGGGGCTGGCTGCCGCGCGTGGTGCGACAATCTGCCACCCGTAACCAAAAGTTTATAACTTGACTCGGAGGTCGATATGTGGGCCACCGCAAGTTGACTGGATTCGCCAGCTAGTTGACCATCGAGCAGCTAGTAACCACTGAAACGCAGAAGATATCGCTTGAAAACCAACGCTGACTACTGAGTCGACCAATGGCATTGCCATTAATAAATACTCAAACTCACCTTCCAAAATACAACGATATAGCCCTATCGCCTATATGGTTAATACCAAGTTGTCAACCAAAAGTGTGCAACTATACTACAGATATATTAACTCATAGTCAAGTATAAATAGACTCCTATTTTAGAGCCAGCGCTTATATAAACTTCTCACATCAAAATTTATACTTGCTAAGCCGTAAATGCTTCCATACATAGCCTATAGCGCGCAGCAATGCGCCGTTGTAGGACACGGTGGGGTGGGATGATGGCGACCAAGCCAATTGATTTTCAGACAGTGCTTTCGGCAAAATCGCACAGCTACGTTGGTTTTCCGGAACTTCTTGGCCGTTGGCCCGTCAGCCGGCGAACGGTCTATAGAGCCATCGCCGAGAAGAAGCTGCCGAGGCCCGTAAAGATTTCAGCGCGCCGCGTCGGGTGGCCGCGTGAGGTGGCCGAGGAGTTTCTCAGTAAATTCACGAGTTAAATGCAAAAAGCCCCGTCGGCAAAACGGGGCTTTTCTGGTTTCTGTTGTAATGCGTGCCCGTTAAATCCGCGCGTGGGGAGCGCAATGAAATTTGGGCACGAAAATCTTGCAATATGCAGTCTGGACGACGCATATATGGGCAGTTTGAGCTTTAGCGCAAGTGTTTTCGCGCCTTTCCACATGGAAGGCGAAGATTTTGACAACAACAGCAGGGAACGGAGGCCACGCCTCTGAGCATTTGCGGCCGGATATAGAGCAGGCTGAGCGTTTTTTATCTGCCCTTGATCCAATAGAGACCGAATTTTGCTTTCAGACATTCGATGATGACCGTGACCGTCGCGACCGGACGCTCGCACGTACCCATCACGGCAGTCTTGATGCACTTGCACCCGTTCTGACGCGTTTCAACCGGCATGGCGCCGGTGTTTTCATTAGCGTCAACGAAATCAAGGACGGGGCACCGCGCAAGATTGCAAATCTCATGCAAACTCGGGCTGCGTGGCAGGACGACGATAACGGTTTTCGCGGTACTTATCCAATCGCGCCATCGATCACTGTCGAATCCACACCACTGCTGAAATTTCAGCGGTACTGGATTGTGGACCGATTGTCCGCTGATCAGCATCAGGCCGTGATGCGGCGCCTTGTGCAGGACTATGGGTGCGATGATAAGGCCCGCGACCTCGTTCGCGTCTTGCGGCTACCTGGCTTCTTTCACTGCAAAAACCGGGCAGCGCCTCATATGGTGCGGCTTATCGAGGCGACTGGGCAGGTTTACAGCTCAGATGAGATCGTTGCCGCGTTCCCGCCAATCTGGCCTAAGGCACCGCACAAGCCTGCACGGTTTGACCGGCGCCGCTTTGAGGAGAGCGATTTTGTAAGGCTGGTCGAGGCGCTCTCATTTGTGCCGGCCGATGATCGTGACGTGTGGTTCCGCGTCGGCTGTGCCTTAAAGCTGGAGTTTGGCGAAGGCGCTCGCGCCTTGTGGGACGGATGGAGCGCTACATCATCCAAGTTTGAGGAACGTACGCAGGAGCGGACTTGGCGCTCAATCTGCCGGAGCTCCGGCGTCACTCTCCGTACCGTTTTTCACTATGCACGGCAGCACGGCCATCGCGGAGGCTGCTATGCTTAATGGACGGGCAAAATTCTTCCACGAGACATTCGAGGATCTCAAATCCGGCCGGGAAGAACAGCAGTCGGCGGGTGCTGGTCACAATAGCGGTGATTTCGATTTCGAGGATGAGCCCCTTCCTCTCTATCGCGATATCCCAAAGGGTGAGGAGTTTCCGGTTGACGCGCTTGGGCGCACGCTTGGAGACATGGCGAGGGCCCTGCATGAGACGGCCGTCCAATCACCGCTCGCGATATGCGGCACCGCTGTACTCGCTGCCGCCGCTCTTTCCGCACAGGCCCATCGCGACATCGTGCTTCCTGCCGCTGATGGTCTTAGGAAGCCAATATCGCTGAACTTTCTGGCAATCGCGCTATCTGGCGAGCGGAAATCAGCAACGGACACAATGGCATTGAAGCCGGTGCAGAAACGCACCGACGAGCTACTCGACGATTACGAACGCCACGCGGCAGAGTACAAAAACGCGCTCGACGTCTGGACTGCCCAAAGGTCCCGAATCCTTAAAGAGATGAAGGGGGACAGTAAGAAGGCTAAATTTGAGCTTGATGCATTGGGCTCTCAGCCAAGAGCGCCCCGGAAGCCGCTCTTGACGGTTCGTGAGCCTACAGTGGAAGGGCTCACGAAGCATCTTCGTGAAGGCTATCCAAGTGCGGGCCTTTTCTCATCAGAAGGTGGGCAATTCATTGGCGGTCACGCCATGAGCGACGATGCAAAGCGCCGCTCGGCTGCGGCACTGAATATCCTATGGGATGAAGGGCGCCTGGAGCGCGTTCGCGCTTCCGAGGAAGCGGTTATTATGCCGGGGCGCCGGCTGTCCGTGTTCCTGCAGGCTCAGCCGGATGTTGCGCACGACTTTCTTAGTGATCCGGTTTTGCGGGATATTGGACTTCTGGCCCGATTCCTCATCACGCAACCTGAGACTGCGATGGGGTCGCGGCCGTTTAAAGATCTCGCTCCCGCCCATCAGCTCGCCATAGCGAACTACGGCGCGCGCATGCTGGCACTTATGCGCCGGGATCTGCCATATGATGAGCGAGGCGATGGCCTCGATCCGCCCCCTTTGCATATGAGCAGGGACGCGCGGGCTACGTGGGTTGCGTTTTACGATCACGTCGAACGTCTGTTTGGGCCCGGTGGCCAGCTACACGAGATTTCCGGATTTGCGAATAAGCTGGCTGAACACGCGGCACGTATTGCAGCCGTGCTCGCTGTTTTCGATGATCCCGAATGCGAGGAGCTCCACAGCAGTTATATCGCCTCGGGTATCGAACTCGCCCAGTTTTACGCTGGTGAGGCGCTCCGCCTGACAAATGCGGCGAAAATCTCATGCGCGTCATCAAAGGAGCGCAGAAACTAAGGCGAAACCTCCCCTAAGCGGACTCCGCTGTCAGCCTATTCCCATTGGTTGATCGCCAGAGCCATGCGATATGCAGGCGAAAGAACCGGCAACCAAAAGATGGTGGACGCCGCCCTTGAGATGGAAGAGGCAGCACAGGCCCAAATAGACGCTAAGGACACGACTGATCGCCGGGCTTCCAAAGCCTAACGACCCTTCTCCCGTCGTTTTTGGGCGCTGTTTGATGACCAGGTCTGGTCGGCGAAGCGATGCCCAAAGCCGAGCGGGGTCAGCGTTCTCTTTGGGCACCGCGGCAGCAGAATGCTGCCGTGTGGCAAATTGCACAGCCGCTTAAGCCAAGGAAATGACCTCTTCGGAGTAGGCAAAGGACTGCCAAGCAGAAGGCGGCGACTTTTTGTTGCCCGCTCACTACAACTTAGCGCAGTAAAATAATTAGATATAATCACCCTCTTTCTTGGGCAGAGGTTGATTTGTTATGCTCCAGATTGGGGCTTAGCTGCTTTAGAGGAAGCCAGTGGCGCTCGTGGCCGGACTCTTGAAAATTCTTCTGATTATTATTGCCATCAGCGCATGGGGGTTCATTACTGACGCTCTGTGGCATGAGGGTTTGAGCTTGCTGTCTACGGCCGCTTTCATCCTGATACCAATCGTCTTTCTCAGTTTTGGCCTCTGGCTGGCAAATGGCGCAGGATTTCGGCTAAACCCACAGTGGCGAAATCGGCCTCAAGGAGAGTAATGCCTGCTTGGCGCATTAGCCCCAAGGCACGCCACGCCTGCCTGGCACGCATTACGCGGGAGCCAAAGCCGTGGACGTCGAAGAGCTTCGGGGAGGTCGAATGGTTGCCTGAGGCTTCGATCGATCCCGCCATAGTGGAGCTACTGCCAAGCGGCGCCCTGGAGATGACAGCCAAAGACCTGGCCACGATCGATCGATGGTTCGGGGCGCGAGGCAAGTTTCCGGCGGTGCATATCCCGACCGGCGAAAGGGGCTTTTTGTCGTGGACCGTTAGTAACGCAAGTCTTATGTTGCCGTTAGTAACGCGAGGATACCATGTACCATGACAGACCGCACCAATACAGAACGGCAAAGGCGCTGGCGCCGGCGTCAAGCCGAGAACTCACGGCTCGCGGAGGAATACCGGCAAGCCAAAAAAAAGGATAACGGCGTTACTAACGCCGCTGACGGTGAAGCTGGCGCCGCCGCTGAAAAACGATGCGGCGATCCGCAAGCGCCGGTTTCTGGCGTGCCCTCGGCGGGGGTGCCCGCACCTCATCCGGGGAAGGTTTTGAATGACCTGCTTTTAGCGCTGAAAGTGACGCCCGGCACATTCGCCAGGCGCATCGGCATAAACCGGCAAAATGTGCACAAGCTACTCCACGGCCAAGACGGCATTTCGATCGGAATGGCCCACCGTTTGGGGCAGGCCTTCGGCACTGGCCCCTATTTTTGGCTCATCCTACAAATGCTTCATGAGGTTTTCCAGTTCAAACCAGACGCAAAGATTGCCCGGATCGAGGCTATCGAGGCCACTGAGGAAGGGCTGGGCGGCCGCAAATCAGCCTTCACGAAAAGTAAGCTCCGGCAGGTTCAAGCAGCCCTCGCAAACCGGGACCGGGATCGGACCGTAATGGATCTCTGCGCAGAGCTGGGCGTGGACAAGTCCAACCTTTACCGATATGTGAGACCGGGCGGAAAATTGACCATTCGGGGCGAGAAACTGATCAACAGGGAGGAGCCTGAGCTTTTGAAGGTGCGCCGCATTCGCGAGATCAACGCCTTCAAGGAGCGCTATTCGGCCTTCATCAAAACGCGGCTCGGCCTCGTAGAGGCTTAGGCCGTCTCACATCACAGCTTCGTCTTCACCATCCGGTCGCCTAATGCCCCGCAGGAAGTTGCCGGCCCGCGCTTCGATGGTGTAGACCACATCAGCCAGGGCATGCAACACGCGCATACTAATAAGAAATTTCAATGGGCAAGCTTAAGCAGGCTGTGCAATTTGTCACTTGGCAGTATGGCTTGGAGCAACGGCCATGCTGCCGCGGTGCCCGAAGACACACCCCCGCAAGGCTTTGGGCACCGCTATCCCCGTCAGTCATTTCCAATGTGCGCCGTTTGGTCCAAAGCCTCCAGCAGAGGGCGGTCCGGGAGTTACCCGCCCCCTGCCGCGCGCGCATAGAGTGGAGAAACCAAGCCGGCTCGGATTTCCCAAGCCGGCCGCCGTCCGATCTAACTTGGGCACTCCGGCTACGCTAGGAGATTGTTGGGGTAAATGCCGTCAGCGACGGTCTTGAGATATTCATGCTCCAGATGGGTCGCGATTATCACTTCAACGGACTGGCCGTTGACAGAAACGTAGAAGCTATCACCCCCTTTGATTAGGGCTATAATCTGATCGACAGTTCGGCGCCAGCCGCCGCCGCCCGGACCGCCTACAGCCTAAATCCTAGCGTGAGGGTCCTCTCTATTTGTTTTGTTGATGCAGGCTATCTGAAATCTGGCCATTGGGCCTCCTTGTGAAGAAAGGCCAGAGACGGCTTGACCTACATCGCCAATTCAGAAAGTCTCGATTTGCGATATCGCATCCCGCCGTCCACTGGCGGTTGAGCATGGGGCCGGACGCTACCAACGTTCCGGCCCCTCCCATCTGCAGCGATTCGGGCTGTCAAGCTCCACGCAAGCTCGCGTATCCACAGCAAAGAAAGAGCCTTGGAAAAATGGGCAAAGCTATTCCAGCGAAATAGCTGGAAGCCATTCCGGTCCATCGGGCGACGCTCAACCTTCGCGTTGCCTCCAAGCCCTTAGGTCAAAAAGTATAAGAGTGTCCAAAAAGCGAGGCTCGGAATGACGAAGGCTAGCCATTCCGGAAGCCGCAGACTCATTCTGTCCAAAAGCACGAATTTCGTCCGCAAGAGCGTTCCGAAAAGCACAACCCAGACGGTGATACCGGCACGGTAATGATCAGAGAGATCGAAGACGGCCGCAATCGCCGCTGCGAAGAGGATGCCATCGGCTAGAGTGATGGTAGTGAAGGGCCGGGTGACGGTTCCCGCAACCATGCCAGGATCGAAGTGATCACCATCACTAACCGTCCCTATGGTCCCCACGGTCACTAGCGCCGTTCCCCGCTCCTCCGCAGTGATAGTCCCTGGCTCACCTGTAGACCGTTTTCTGCCCCTCATGCCCTTCCTTCCTCATGCCCTGCATGTTTCAGATGACCATCACTGCGAAGCAGTTTAGTCAGCACCCACATAGCCTAAAGCTGCGCTCCGCGGTAAGTCGAGAGCGGCCTAAGGCAGTGCGAGCGCAACGCTGCGGTGTATTAGGCGGCGGGTTTTGTTGTGCCTTCTGTGGGACGCGAGGATTGATCAAAGAAATCAGTGCCGCTCCCAAGAGTTCAGGGCTGCGGATTCCGCGACCATAGCGATTTTGCGCGACGGTAGATGGCCTTAATCAGATACCACGGAATTTTCAGAACCTCTTCCAGTTGACGGAACTTGGCCTTGCTCCAGTTCGTCCAAGATTTGAAAGTCCGATGGTGCCGCGCAAAAGGTGTCAGCAGCAGCAAGAGAGGTACCGTGACGAACTTGACCGCCGTCAGTAGCACAGGAATGGTCGCGTGAATGGCGGCTTGGGTTTTAAGGGCTAGCCATGGCGCTGCCAGTAAGGTTACGAGATGGCCTGCCAGACCCAAGGCAAAGGTAGCAAGACTGATCAGTAACAAGGCGAGCCAGAGGTAAAAGGCCAGGCGCGTCTTTAAGGACGAGTCACTCCAAACTTCGCTTTTCTGAGGCTGTTGCTTAGTCACCAACCGCGCATCCCCGCTCTTACGCACGGACTTAATCTCCCCCGCTCTTCTTCGGCGGCACGATCCCGCCATCCTCTGTGAACCGCACACCCGCCGCCTCAAACGTTTGCCGCAACACGATGAGCGTTGCGGGCACTGGCGCCGACTGGCCAGTCCTGTTGATGGCTGCTATCGCAATGGTTGTGGTCATACAGCGTGTCACTGATTAAAGGGCAACGCAACAAAGCGGAGCTAGGCCGCCCTCGGCGGCGGCGGAAACTTGGCTCTGCCTTGTTGCAACTTGTCAAAGTCCGTTATCGGTAAAGGCATCTCGCCTGCTAGGATTTTGATCAGCAATGATCGGAGTTGTCTTTGTTGCATCTCCTCATCGGCCCAGCCCTGCGGGCTGTAAGATAAATCGGTCATGTCCCGCTTGTCATATCGATAGCCGAGTTCCAGTCCTATTTCGTGGATGAGATCGTGTAGAGCATCGGCGCGGCGCTTCAGAAAGGCGACCATATTTGGATCGTTTGGAGCGGGTACGGGCTGTTCAAGCAGTCGGATGTAAGCTCGATATGCGGCTTCGATTTCGGGCTGCCCATAATAGTCGACGAGCACAGTATTGAGCGCCATAACATGCTCCGGAGCCAGAGTTAGCCGCCGCGTCTTCATCAAGGTTCGAAAAACGTCGAAACGCTGGCGCTGCCTTTCCTTTTCATCATCATTCTTTTTCGTCATCCGGACCGCTACGACGGGCCCCCACATTATCGCGCCGATTGTGGCGATCAGCACGAAGATGTTGATCCAGTCCTTGAACTGCATTGCCCAGAAAGAAGCCTCGTTAGGCATGATCAACATCCCTCAGCTTCTCGAACCGGGCATTGACGGGTCCCAGTGGAGTTTGGATCTCGACAACTGTACCCTGTTCGAGATCGGGTGGAAAATGCAGTGGAACGATGAAGTCTTGCTGGCTGGTCGCAGTTGCCCCGGTTATGAGCTGCTGGCCGGGAGAAAGTGTGAATCTCACCGCACCCTTAAGCGACCGATCCTCCATCGGAGTTAGATTTCCGTCGTACTTTAGCCCTCCGATATCGACGCCGGAGATGATCCCGTCACCAATGAGGAATAATCCCAGGCTCACCCCAATCCCGCCAGTGAAATAGGCGGCGTAAATTGCTTTGGACATGTAAAAACCCTTTCCGAGTCGAATACTTAAGCTTGGGTCTTCGCCACTTATCAGGCAAGGGAGTGGCGAAGTTTCTCTGAATGGATGTGTGGATAATCCGGAAAAGTAGCTCCCAAGGGTTGCCTCTCGCCGCGAATCGAGTCCGGCCCATCGACCTGGCTGGGCTCTTTTGTATTTGGCATCAACCTAAAACCCAAGTGCTCTGAAAGTGGTGTTGAAAGTTGAAATCAAACGATTGCGGTTGAGGGCGCGTGTCACCCTTATAGCAGGTAGGCCAACCAGCGGTTTCCAGCATGCCAAGCTCAATGGGACGCATTCCGACCTTGATCCGGCTGCGGCCGGACATCCGGGAAGCTGCTGTGAAGGCCGGGGAGGCCGATCATAGAAGCCTAAGCAGCCTTATAGAGGCAGTGCTGGCCGAGCACTTGCAAAGCAGGAGGCCGAAACCCGCGAGGGCGGCGGGCAAATCACCCGGTATTGAATTCACCAATGGCCACGCACCAGGGCGTTCGCTGGCGGAAGCGGAGGAGTGTTTGAAATGAAAAATGAACCAACGACGGTATCAAAACTGTCAGAGCACAGGGAGCCACACAAGTCGATCCTTGAGTTTTTGGAGGGTGTTGATGGGGAATTTGATCCTTTCTGCTCAAAGGATTGTATCGAAGTGTGCCTTGACGATTTCGATTTAAAGCGCGGCAAGAGTGATGAAGAGCGCGACGAGATCAATGAACAAATAGAGGAAGCACTGTCCGATTTGGAGCGTGACGGCCTGATCATCTCCAAGAGCGATATGTATGTCGGCGAGAAATACGCGCACGTCAGCTTCAAAGAGCAGATCGAAGCCGAAGAAGACGAATACGAGGCTTTGAAATCGCGCGTTTACGCAGGCGCCGAGAAACACGGCATGTGGCCAAAATGGAGTGAAAGCGACGGCTGGCGGCTGGAGGGTCCAACAGGCGTCGTCTGCGGCAACATGCGCGAGCTGGAGGGATATCTTCTGGAGCTCGACGTCGATGAAGCGGCAAAATCAGCCGCGTAAATAAGCGAGGCATAAGCAAAAGGCGCCGCCTAAAAAAACAAAGGGGGTAGGTGAAAAGTGAAAAAGAACAACGTCGATCAGATCAAGCTCAATATGCTCAAGACCGGCGAATATGTCCGTGCGATGTCAAAATTCATGGGCGAGATGGTGGCCGATCTCGAATCGCTCCCCTGGGATAAGGCGGACCGGCGAGAAAAGCTTTACCAGCTCGAAACGCTGGCGCGGGTACTGCTCATGCAGCACCTTGTGAGGAGCGGCCGCGTCATTCTTAATTCGCGGTTCGATGAGCTACGCTCGAAATTTGAGAGCGATAACCACATCGCCGACATACACGCAAGCCATCCATTTGAAGATTTCTTTGGTCCCTATGTCGATACCGGAACCATCATCGGCAAAGGTGATGAGCCGCAGCAGGAACCGCCGGAACCGGGAATGATAAAGAGCACAACGGTCGCGGACACGCTAGGCGTTCCTCACGACGTAATTATGCAGCGCATCGAGGAGCTGAAGAAAGTTTTGCCCCCGGATGTATTCAATAAAATGTTCAAAGGAAGCTTTGATCCCAATTCGCCATTTCGGGGGGCCTAAACACGCCCAGGCGTGGGTTTGGATTCGTCCCGACGCCGAACGCCGCCTTGGGCAGCTGAACATAGCGCAGAAGCAGACCGTGGGGCTGAATGAAGGGACGCTTCGCCGTGGCACCCAAGAGGAACCACGGGACACCCGCCCCACCCTTCGCGAAAGCCGGCGACAAGAAGCTCTCAAGCCGGTCGCAGAAGCTGGCACACAACATGCGGCTCAAAATTGAGCCGTGAGAAGTCGTTGGAAAGCTTAGGGTTTTTCACTGAGCACAATTTTGGGCTCAGTACCGCGCCCCCGTCGCTAAAATCCCGGCCCTCTGCCCAAGCGTCGCTAATTCGGATAGCGCATAAACACAGGCGTCGACACGATCGGGGCTGCCGCGGCCTTGGTACCCTTCATGAGTTACGCTGGTCATTTGCTCCTCGAGCTCCCGGAAATAACCAAGATGCCGGACCAGGCCGCGTTCGTAAAGCGCTGCGATCGGCTCTGCGCGGACGTGCTTTCCGCGTGAAGCGGTCACCATTTTAATCGGCACGGAAGGCGCCTGGCTCCGGATAATGGCCTTGACCATGTCTCCGCCGAAATTCCGTTCGGCCACAATCATGTCAGCCCCCCAGGAAAAATAGGCCTGGACGGCAGCCCGCGCCCAACCTTGGGGCGTATCGGAGCAAGAGCAATCATCAAGAACGTAGAAAACGTTATTGGCACCCTTGCCACAGACCACAATGCCTTGCTGACTGCCACCGCCTGAAGAGCCGCTGGGGTCGACGCCCACCACAACCCGTTTCATCTCCGGCATGTTCTCACGGTTGCGGGGAACGCGAACGGCGTCGAGAAGAGCCAAGCTCCATAGGCTGCCTTCGAAATCTTCCAAAACCTCAGCATTCAGCTCTTGGCGGCCGAGCCGAGTCCCCTCGTAGGCCGAGAGCTCGTTGAAGAAATCGGCGCTGAGGTTGTCCCTGTTGTCATAGGTCGTGCTGCGAACAACAATGGTGTCCTCTTGGTTCACGATCGCGCGCAGAAGCTTGATCGGGCGTGGGGTTGTCGTAATGCAGACCCTCGGCCAAGAGCCCACGCGCAAGGCGAACATCAGGTTATTCCAGGCGTCGTCCGCGTATTTAAATTTACAAAGCTCATCGCACCAGGCCACTTCGAGGTTGGGTCCGCGGAGCTGATCGGGTTCGTCGCCGCTGAAAGTGTTCGCAATCGTGCCATTGGGCCACGTGAGGCGGCGCTTCGAGGGCTCATAAAAAGGCTTATCCCAGGGCGGGCTCACGGCCATAATGCCCGAAGGGCCTTCAATCATCACTTCTCGGACGTCACCGGCGGTTTGGCCTATGAGTGCAATGCGCCCATGCTTCTCTTTGCACTTGCGAATCCATTCGGCGCCGAGCCTGGTCTTTCCGGCCCCGCGACCCCCGAGATTCAACCATTTCCGCCATGGTGCGGGCGGTTCAAGCTGTTCAGGGCGAGCCCAAAACTCCCAACGATAGAAGAGCGCCGCCCTTTCAGCCTCAGTGAATTGACCCAGTGCTTCTCTGAGAATACTTGGATGCAACGAGGTGAACGAGCTTATCCTCAAGGCGTCTTGAGGCGTCTTCAAGTTCTGCGATCGAGACATTGTGCTCCACTTTCGAGCGCTCCACGAAGAGGCCCAGATGCTTGCCGAGATCCACTAGGGCTTGCCGCTTGTCGAGAAGTTTGAACTTTGTCCGCTTGCCCGTGCGGCGACCAAAATCGATGTCTTCGATAGTGATTTCACCGATGGCCGCGAATTGATCGCGGGTAAGCCTGGAAAGGTCGATTGCGGCCTGCCCCTTTTCTTTGCCTTCAGTCTTGATCGAGACAAAGTCCTGCATATTCGCGAACGCGATTTTCGCGAGCTCCTGTACTACCCGGTCTGCATCGATTTCGGTGCGTTCGGCGCGCTTTTTCATCGCTTCCGCAATCGCGGCCGTGACTTTTGGAAGGCAAAGCAACTTGTCAGCTGCTTTCTTCGGCTCCTTGGCTCTCGATCCGGCACGCCTGGCCGCGGCCGCGCCGCATAAGTCGACAAGGTACTCTTGCACAAAGCGGCGCTGGAATTCGGTAAGGTCCAAAGGACTCCGCTGGGCTCTGCGGCCATTGGAGCCGCGGGCGGGTCTTGGCTTTCGTTTCGTCGTTGCCATCGTGCCCTTCCTCTAAGTCTTGCGCCGGTAATGCCCAGAAACCGGTACCGGCACTCCGTTTAAATTGCGGACGTGCGGCGGGATCTCGACCATGCCCGCCGGGGGCGGCGGTGGCACGGGGCCAAGGCCGAAATTCTCATCCCGCAGCCTGTCAAATCTGGCCGCTTTGTTGCGCCGGTTGAGGCGGCGATAATCATAGAAAAATTGCCAAATTGGATTCTCGTCCATGGCTTCCCTCTTTCACTGCGCGGTGTCGGCAATCGCCCCCCTGAGCTTCTGCGCTACAGAACCGCCAACCGCTTGCCCGACAGCGGCCGGCGCCTGGGTCGAGTTCTGATATCGAACTGGCCGCTCACTGCATCCGTCCTTGCTTAATATCGGCGGGCATCAGCGCCTCATTTCGTTCAAGCTGCCGGACCCGCTGCGTAATGAATTTGACGGCGTTGGTCAGATATCTGCCGAAGGTGCGTGAGCCGACTTTGAAATCTTCGCCGTGGAGAAGTGCCGCGATAATATCGAGGCACACCGCAATGGCTTGCATGCCCCCAAGGGCTGAGAGTTTTTGGAGGACCTCGGTTTGCACATCGTCAATTTCGTCATCGGAGGGGGCGCGGCGTTCACAACCCATAACAATATCCCAGACGGTTTCTGGCTCTTCGCTCAAGCGCAAACTCCCCCCTGTTGTTGTGGTGGTGTGAGCCAGGCCGCTTTCTTGGCGGCCCATGCCGCTGCCCGGAGGGCGGGCAAAGTACGTCGCCTTCTTGACGCCAGCAGCGCGCCATGGCGGGACGTGACCAGACCAGCGGCTTTCACAGCCCTTCCGGCCGGCCTGCGATAGCGCCTCATGGTTCACCTCCCGGTTCTGGGCTTGCTCAACCGGAGTGCCCCACACACAATTACCTCTGAAGTAGCCAAGGCTGTTATCGAGACGGTGAAGCGTGGTGCCCGCCGGGCGCTCGCCCATATCGCGCAAGAAAGCCCGAAAATCGTTTTGCCATTCCTCGCAAACGGAGATGCCCCTCGCTCCGTATCGGTGATAGCTGGCATCCTTGGGGTTGGAGCATCGGCTGCGCATGCAACGCCAGGAGTGATAGGCGGGCGTCCGCCAATGAGGGATTGCCTCTTCCATCACCGGCTCCGTGACGCCATCGTCTCGGCTTTGAACTTATTCCAGACCCGCTTGCCGTGGCGCGTTGCCCAATAGCCCTGCACGTGCGTTGCCTGCTTGGCCCGGACCATCCGTTCGGCGATCACGTTATCGACGACCGGGGATCCGGGTTCGCTCCAGCGCTGCACCGTCTGCCCTGGTTTCGGAAAGGCGAGTGCGCTCTTATCTTCGCTCTTGATAAGGCGATAACCCTTGCCCTCTTTGAAATTCCGAAGGCGTTCTTGGGCTTGGTGCGTCCGCCTCTGGTCTTCGGCAAGATCAAAAGCTTGTTTTGCCGAGTAGACACCGGCGGCCACGTTGAGGCCCGGAATGAGAGACTCGACCGCCTTGGCGCCTAGCTGTGTCGCGACGCGTTTCGCGACCATGCCGGCGCCCGCTTCGGCAATCTTCATGCCCGCCGCTCTTGCTGTCATCCGTGCCGCAGCCCGTTCGGCCATGCGCTGACCGTGGGCCAGAGCATATTGTGCCGAGACACCGGCCCCCACGTTGGTTGCCATGCTGGGAGCTGTTTCCTTTATGGAAGAACCCGCATTGGCAAGCTTGCCTTCGAGGGTTCTGGCCTCAGAGGACGAGGCGCCCAAAAGCGCCGTCATGCCGGCTGTGACAGCACCAAGCCCCAAGCCGTATTTCAGGCCGTATCCTGGAATTTTGATCCGGTTCTCCTTCACGACTTGCGCCAAGGAGGATTTGTCGAACTTCTGCCACGGCCCAAGCTTCCGGCGCAGCTCCGCGGGATTTGGATGTTCCCGGAAAGCCTGCTTCACTGCCGCGGTCATCTCCGCCTTTGTCGGGCCCGCTACCTTCGCCGGTTTTGCCGGGGCTTTCGCTTTTGCTGTGGGTGCGGCCAGAAGCTTCGGTTCGCCTTGCGGAGCTGGCGTCTTATCCGCTGCCGTTATTGCCTTCTGCTCAGAGGCAGGAGCCGCTATTGCGGGCTTTGCCGCTGCTTTCGCTTTCGCAACGCGCGGCTTTTTCGGCTCCGGACGGGGCTCGCCTTGGGCTGCCAACTTCGCAGCCTTGAGAGTTGCCTGCGATTTTAGATCCGTAAACTTGGAAGAGGACCGTTCGGCATCCCAACGCAGCAATGGCGCGCTGATGCCTGCAATCGTACTGCCACGGGCGAAAGTTTCGAGGTTTCGGGCCGCATCCTCATCGCCTTGCTCGCGCATCTTGGCTGCCTGACCGTAGCCAATGGCAGCATCAGTCAAAAAGAGAGCGCTCGCTCCCAAGCCCAGAGCCCCGCGCTTGCTTGGCGCGGCTTCGGCGATGCCCTTAAGGGCCATGTGATTGCGGGAGCCAGTGCCTTTCAGGGCGGCCTTCGCCTCTTTGGCGAGGGCCTTTGCTTGGGGCTCTAGCTTCGCCATTCTCTTTTCGGCGGCCTTCTGGCCAAACTTTGCCGTAGCCTTCCCGGCTATGAAGCCGCCCGCCATGCTGCCCAAGAGGTGTTCATTTTCCACCCGGCGCTTGTCTGCGGCAATCTTGGCTTCGGCCTCACGGGTCTTACGGGCGCTCGCCTCAGCGGCAATCCGTGCATCACTTTCAGCTTTGATCCGGGCGCGCTCGGTTTCTCCGCGAATACGCTCAGCATCGGCCTTAGCACGCTCAACTTCGGCGGCAGCTTTTGCTGCTTCAGCCTTCGCGCTTTCGAGCTTAGCTTGCGCCTTCATCACTGCGAAATGTCTATCGGACATAAGGGGTCTCCTGCGTGCGGCCAGGCGCGAGGTGAGGGCGGCCGCTCACGCGACTGCCTCGAATGATTTCCGCTGAGCAATTATGCGGCGTTTGCGGATGGCTTTTTGAGCGGCAAGTTCCGCCTCATTCAAAGGGACGGGACGAAGGCGAATGCCCTGCTCGACCGCTGACATCAGAAGGCGTGTATCCTTTCCAGGAACCGCCGGGCGCCCAAGGCCGTCATAGCCGCGATTGAGGATGCAGATTTGCCCGCGCCCAAGGCCGAGAAGATCAGAGGCTTCCTCAATTGAGAGGCCTAGTTTCTCTCGCCAAGCGCTGAAGGTAGATTTGGAGGTCACGAGCTGCCTCATGAAATGACGTTTTCGCTTCACTCATGGCACGCCCTAACGCAGTACTATAATGTTTCAGGGGTCATTTCGGGCTTTAACCTAATTTTTTCAATACTTGACTAGTGATATTAATACAACAAAACAGCACTTTCTTCCAAAAGAAGAACTGCGCCGTTACTCATGTCAAGAAAAATCGTACCAAATCAGTGTAGAGTTGTGGATAGCGAGCCGTGATGGCCGCCGGACGCGTGACGCGCCGAACAGGAAGGTAGACTTCTTAATGTCGGAGGACGATCCCCACCCCGAGTTTCAGTTTCCAGTCAAGATCGAAGGCGATGAAAGTGCGGTGCCAGCAGAGTACAGGCCGCTGTACCGCAAGGACCCCGCCGACGGGTCCCTTCAAATAATCCCAACATTAGCAAGGCAAATGGAGGCTCCCGGTCTTAAGACCGCGCTCCAAAAGGCGCGCGCCGACGCACGCGAGGTTGAACGGCGGGAGAAGGAGAAGCACAAGAAGACCCTGGAGCTGCTAGGCGTTGAAAGCCCAGACGAGGTTCCATTGAAGATTGACGAGCTCAAACGCGCCTCCTCCGGTGCAGTAGACGCCGTAAGGGCCGAAACCGAGCACCGCTTTAAGGCAACCTATCAAGCGCAAATTTCTGAGGTCCGGGCCGCGAACGAAAAGCTCAAACAGACCCTCGCGGAAACGCTCATCGATGGCGAGGCAACACGGGCCATAAGCCAGCAGAAGGGTTCTGTTCGGGCCCTTATGCCGCATGTAAAAAACTCGATGAAGCTTGTTGATGAAAACGGCGCCTTGCGCCCGCGCGTCGTCGACAGTGACGGCAATGTCCGCCACGGGCATGATGGTCAGCCGATGACCGTTTCGGATCTGATTACCGAATTTAAGCGCGACGCCGAGTTCGCCAGCCTTTTCGAGAGCTCAGGGTCATCCGTTCCGGAGCCCGCGGCGGAGGGGGTATTGGCGGAGGAGGCGCGAGCCCAGGCGCCAAATCCTACTCAAAAAAAGAGTGGCAGGAAAAGATGGCCCGCGCCAAACCTGAGGAGAGGACGCAGCTCATGCGCGATGCCTCGGCCGGCCGCATAAAGATTTCCGATTAGCGCCGGGTACCGGTTTCCCACGCGGCGCTTCAAGGGCCGCCACCGAGTCGGTCTCCTTGCTTGGTGGCGGCCTTTATTTTGGTCTCCCAATAATGCAGAAGAAAAAAGCTCTATTGCAACCAGAGCCAGCGCCTAGCATATCCTTGATATGCCAACAAATTTCAGTCTTTTCCGCGAGCGGCTCAATGAAGCCTGCCGACTGCGTAACATGAGCCATACGGCGCTGTGCAAAGGCATAGGACTTGCTCCCAGGAAGGCCATCGAGATTGAGTATTACCCGCTGAAGACACTCGACCTGTATCGGGTAAGCCAGATTGCCGATAAGCTTGAGGTGTCGATTGACTGGCTTCTAGGCCGCACGAACATCATGGACGTGTTGGAAATGCCGGACCTGCCAGAACCGGAACCGCCGAAACGGAAGGCGAGCAAGACGGCGTAAGGTACCGCAACTTATTCGCCGTCAACCTTCACGGGGTATTGTAAGCTGAGGACAGCAGGCTGCCACAGCTTCCAGTAACAGTTTAGGCATTACGGGCTTTGCAACTATATAAGATTCCGGCCAATCCCTCCTGAGACTTTCGAGGTCGCTATAAGCGGTGCAAAAAATGATGCGAGCCCCTTTCTGCCTCAGCACAAGAGCTGCGGGAAAGATGAGACCATCGCCAAATCTTATATCGAGAATGGCGCAATCTACGGTTTCGGCCTCAGCCAACTCGATCGCACGCTCGACGCAAATTGCGGGTCCTACAACATCCGCACCGGCCGCGAGGAGCGATTTGACAATATCGAATGCGATGATTGCGTCGTCTTCCGCAACTAGGACTCGCGTGACCCGCGGGGCGTGGTCGCTCTCAGTTGCCATGCAGTTCACCGCCTTGCCGAACTAATTTGGGTCAGTTTCAACCCAATGGTGAGGAGCGCTAGTTCCGCGGCGAAGCTGCCACAATGTGTTCGGGTTCGGCGGCGTGGTAAGCTTACTGACCGGAGAACGTTCACGATTTTTGCTAGCATCGGCGGATGCCAGAAAATACCATCCGCATCTACAACGCAAGAACGAAGCGGGCGAGATCGTAGCCTCGTCAGCAAACGTTCCTGGCTCCGCCAACGCTTGCACGGAATTCTGTAGCGGGTCCTGGCTGCGTGAAAACGCCGAGTCGGCTATGCTTCCCCTCGCGATTAGCAGGCGGGGGCTTGATGAAGCGCTTCATAGAAGGGGCAGAGCGGGGCCAGTGGACCTTGCTGCCGGAGTGCCTCGACGATTGGGTTAGTGAAGACAATCCCGTGCGGGCCATCGATGCGTTTGTCGATGCACTCGATCTTGCCGGGCTTGGTTTCAAGGTCCAGCCGGCGGAAACTGGCCGGCCATCCTTTCAGGGCCGCTTCGGGATCCTAATGCGGTCTTCTATGAAAAGGCCAACGCACTCCCGCACTTGACCCGCAGCAGACCTCGACCTCATTGGTTGCAAAATATCCGCCGCGCCCGATGACTGACGGTCGCCAATTCGATATCCTCCAATTCGGCCCTGGCTAGCGTGGCCGCTCGCGGCGCATGCCCATCAGCCGAGCCGGCCGATCATCGAGCTCCGCCAACCCCAACCTAATAGCCAATTGAGGGTACTAGAAATGCAGATCGACCTTCCAGATGTCATTGCGGAAGTACGAGAAGCCTTCGAGCGATACGAAAAGGCTCTCGTATCAAATGACGTTGCAACACTTAATGAGATGTTTCGCAATGACTCCCGTACTATTCGCTATGGTGCGACCGAAAACCTTTACGGTTATAAAGAAATTGAAGCCTTTCGAGGTGTACGTCCATCCGCCAGCCTCGCCCGGACACTCTCGAAGACGGTAATTACCACATTTGGACGCGATTTTGCGATGGCATCGACCTTGTTTCGCCGAACAACAGCGCCAGGAAAGGTCGGCCGTATGACGCAAACTTGGGTGCGTTTCGACGAAGGCTGGCGTATTGTTGTCGGGCACGTGAGCGTCATCGATCAGCCTGCTCAGTAAGAACCTCACGGTGTCCGCTTAATGTGCAGGTTCGGACTAAGTTTATGATTTAACGTGCAATTCCGCTGCTCCCTCAATTGCAGACGTTGCCATCTTTGTCCCAATGGATCGCGGTAGAGACGTGGGTTACCCCACGCCCCCCGCACAGACCCGGACAGGCCCAACTAAGGCATCCGGTTCTTACCTTGGGTGCTTGGCGGCGAAGCGCACAGCAGGCCAGGGGTGAAGGATTTTCGGTGTCGGGAGGAAGTCTTTGGCCAGCCTCTCCATCCGCGTCCAGGGGGTATTGTCCGTCTGGCTTCGCCGCCGGAGCGTTCGCAGCCAGTGCCGGGTCACTTGATGCCTGAACTTGCCGAGCGCCGCAATGTTGGTTGGCACGGCGTGATAGTTAAAGAAGCCTCTGATCACTTGCGCCAGCCATCTCCCTTGTTCGGGGATCGGCTGGTGCATCCGCCTTCGCAGCTCTTCCTTGATCTCCTTGAGCTTGGCCCTCACGCGGTCCCGCCGGGATTTCCGCTTGAGCAGAAAGGAGCCCCGGCGACTACGGCCGCAGATGAAGGTGAACCCCAGAAAATTGAAGGTTTCCGGTTTGCCAAGCCCGCGTTTCTCGCGCTCTGCCGCGGCAAAGCGGCCGAACTCAATCAGGCGGGTTTTGTCCGGGTGGAGCTGCAGAGCGAACTCCTCGAACCGCGCTCGCAGCGCATCGAGAAAACGGCGAGCGTCGTTTTCATGCTGAAAGCCCAGCACCAGATCGTCGGCGTAACGCACGATAATCATGTCGCCGGTGGCCTCTTGCCGTCGCCAGCGTTCGGCCCAAAGGTCGAAAACGTAGTGCAGGTAGATATTGGCAAGTAGCGGCGATGCCACTGAGCCTTGCCCCGTTCCCCTGTAACTGACCGTCACGGCCCCGTCTTCCAGAATACCCGCTTTTAGCCATTTCTGGATCAGGCGGATGATGCGCTTGTCGCCAACCCGATGCTCCACAAAACGAATTAGCCATTCCTGGCTGACCGAGTCGAAGAACGACCGGATGTCGGCGTCAAGTATGTAGTTCACCTTCCGCTTGCCGATGCCCACCGCGAGTGCGTCCAGCGCATCGTGCGCTCCCCTTCCGGGACGGAACCCATAGGAGAAGCCGAGGAAATCTTCCTCGTAGATCGCGTTCAGCACCATAACGGCGGCACCCTGGACGATCTTGTCTTCCAGGGCGGCAATCGCCAAGGACCGCTGCCGTCCGTCCGCCTTCGGAATATACGTCCGGCGCGACGGCTGGGGGCGGTAGGCCCCGCGGTGGATGCAGCCATGCAGATCGAAGAGCCTTGGCTCAAGGTCTGCCTCGTACTCCTGCCATGTCACGCCATCAACCCCCGGGGCAGCCTTACGCTTAAGCGCGTAGAAGGCGACTTCCAAGGTCTCAACGCTAATGTGGTGCAGGAGAGCGGTGAACTTCTCCTTCTTCCTTTGCCTTGCGGCATTCCGCACACGTTCCAGCGCCTGGGACACGCTTTCCCGGGTCTGAGCCCGGCGCGTGCTTTGCTGACCCGTGTTCCCCTTGGTCCCCGCCCTTGGCTCCACTGCCTCCGCCGCCGGTTGCCCAGCCTTGTTCGGCAGCTTCGTTGCTAGTACGGCGGAGTGTGACTTCTCATGCCCGTACATCACCGGCTTTGGCTCCTCGCCTTCCCGATGCGGGCCAGGGGCGGCGCGCCGCCCCGGTCAGACATGAGATCTCCCGGTTCCCGCGCAAGGAGCGTCCGCACATGCCAGGGTCTACGACCGCGCCGGGTTGGGCGGACACTCGCAGTAACGTGCCCGTCCATGTTGCCTTCCGCTTGCAGAACAGCGTTGGCACCCAGAAAAAGGCCGATTTCGCGGCTCAATGGCTGGCCTATGCACTCCCCTACCGACGCTTCGCCGAGGTCCTCGCGGACAACTGCGCACGGCTCGGGGCCGATGTGGTTTGCTATTCCTTCATCGTAGTGGACTCTCACCACCTACTCCTTGCCGGTCTCCCGGCGCTTCTCTGCAAACGGCCTCAAGCACGCGTATGATGCCCTGGTCTCAACGCGTCTAACAAAATGTCTACTTTATTAGGCAGCTCGGGGTCGCGAGCGGAAATCCCAATGATTTCAAGCAAATTCTGCTTTTACTCTAAAAGCCGACTAGAATTTTCGCGGAAGAAGCGCCCCGCAATGGTGCTATTGACCCACAAGAGACGCTTAACGGCTGGCGTCTTGTCGACAGGATTGGGGCGTCAGGCCAAGTCGATGCAATTGGGAGTACAATCTCAATCATTGCGACAAACGGCTCGACGAAGCACGTGAGTTCGGTTGAATTCGCCTCCACCTGGCAGGTGACACGCCGAATGTACGTCTGAAGGCGCGGGTGAACGCCGCAGTCGATCCGAAACCCGCAGCTTCGGCAATGAGTTTTATCGCCCCATCGGTGTGCCGAAGCGAGTCGGCTGCGACGCGCAGGCGCCATTGCGAGAGGTACTGCATCGGTGCCATACCCGTGCATCGCACAAAGTGCTCTGCCAATGCCGTCCTGGAGATGCCCACAGCCTTTGCGAGCAATTCCAATGACCAAGCGGCGCCGGGTCGGCCGTATATCAGCGCGAGCCCATGGCTGACGTAACGGTCCGTAAGGCCGCTGAGCCAGCCCTCTTGCTGAGGCAGTGATCCGGCATATTCCCGGATCGCATCTACGAACAAAAGCTCAGAGAGCTTGCCGATAACGGCACCCTGGCCAAGTGTCACAGCCGTCCGGGATGGCCGGACCGACCGAAGCAGGAGCGCCGCGGCGCTGTCCGCGCCGGCCTCGCAGTGGATGAGCTTTGGAAAACTCGCGACCAACTGCTCGGAGAGCACATCATCACAGGCAAAGAAACCGCAGATGAACCTCGTCCGCACGCCGCCTCCTCCATAATGGACGTTCGCGATCGAATCGGGGCGCGTGAGTTTGACCACGTCATCGGTCGTGATCTGCAATGGTTTCAGTCCCGGCGTGCTCGTCAATACGTGCACATCACCATGCGGGAACATGATAATCCGGCAGGCCGGCAGCTCGACCGGATACTGACCTTTCAACTGTACATAGCAGGCACCGTTTGCCACCAAGTGGTAGGGAATGATCCGTTTCGCGCCCGGTGCCAAGCGAGCGGCGATCGCGGACGGCGGCGGGGTTTCCACCGCCCAGGGTGCCGAGAGCTCGGCATCGATGAATGCCGCACCGCTCAGGCGAATTACACGAAGCAGCTCGGAAAGCGCATCCATACAGTTCGGCCTCAATCCGGTTGCGGGATCAAGCTTTCAGGTGAACCGGCTACGGTGCCCGGCGGGCGCCCCCGGTATATTCATATCCATGACCGAAAACTCAAACCTAGATCTGATCATCATCGGCGGTGGCATAGGCGGCATCATCTGCCTAAAGTATGCCAAAGAAGCCGGGCTGAAAACGCTACTTCTAGAGCGCCGGGAGCGCATCGGCGGGCTATGGCGCGACCTTCCGGCTTGGCAGGACATCCAATTCCGCAAGGAGGATTGGACGCTCGGCGACCTTCCGCTGGCTGGGGAGGAGCAACCAAGCATCCTGCGCAATATCGAGGCCTGGGCCGAGCGCTTCGAACTCTCGCCCCATATACTCTTGAACGCGCCCGTGACGCACGCGCGGCCCAGCGGTAAGGGCTGGCACGTGACGACGGATTCGGCGGCGTATGAAGCGAAGGTCCTCATCGCTGCCACGGGTGGACACAATCGCCCTATCATTCCAGATGTCGAGCGGATCAATTCATCTATCACCGAATATCACTCTTCCGCATTGCGCAATCCTGAGGATTTGAGAGGTAACCGGGTCACCGTCGTGGGAGGCGGCGCATCCGCATACGACCTTCTGGACCTCTGCTTCGCGCATGGGGCACGCAGCGTCGCGTGGATCTATCGTTGGACTAAGTGGATGCGCCCGACGCGCCAACCCAAATACTTCGGCATCGACATGCGGCGCTTGGCAAAGTGGCAGATGCTCGGCCTACCGGTAAGTGTGGTGAACCGGCTGATCAACAGGGACCTACGCGCAAGATATGCGAAGGCGCAAATCGAGGAAATCATGCCGCGGGGCGACTTCGACATCCAACGCGACCAACTCATTCCAGGCCGGCGGGGCATGATCAAAAATTTCCGCCGCATCGAGCGCTACCGCGGCGAAGTGCAATCCATTCGCGGCAAGACGGTTCACCTGTCGAGCGGAGAACAGATGGAAACCGATCTGTTGCTTTGGGGAACGGGCTACGCTGCAGACCTCGGTTACCTGGGTATCCAGGGGATTACCAAGTTGGGGCGCCTGAACGAGATCAGCAGGCGCTGTCACTCAGTGTTCCGCTCGATCGATGCTCCTAACCTCTTCCTGCTAGCTCCGGGCGTTCTCGAAACAAACACCTCGACGCCTTGGGCCTATGCGCATGTCGCGAAGTCCATCATGTCTCATATCGCCGGCCATCCTGTGTTCGAGAGCCAGCCGTGCACGACCGTCACGAACCATTTTGATCTAGTCAAACTACTGGCACAGCGCGACCGTAGGAACTATCCATTGGGTTTATGGCGCATAAAGTACTTTCGCCTCGCAATGTGCCATTCAAATTCGCAACCGATGCCTATCCCCTAAAATAGACTGCAACTCAAGACGCTTACGCGTGCGGTCGGTTTAACTGAATGTCGGGAATTGGCCGTGCGCCCCGAGGGCGCGAACCATCAGTGAGGGAGGGTCTCACCCAGATAATTGTCGATTGGTCTGGAAGCTGGCGGGCGGCTTGGCCGGGTAACTGGTTGGGTCGGAGCCCCGCGACAAAGGCCGCCTTGGGCTGCTGAGCGATCCGGTGGGCCGTAACGCGAGTGAAGCCCGAGCAGGCCTCGAAAGTGACAATGCGGATGCCGACCCTCCGGCCATTTGGGGAAGGCCGCACGCGTGGGGAAGCAATCGACACGCTGCACCCGCGCGATCCGCCGGGGTAGTGGGCACGGCACGTCGGAAGGGTGGTTCGGGTAATCGGGGGAGACCCGTCGCGGCGAGGGTAGCGGCCTCAACATCGCATCAGGCGGCGGACATGGCGGGAGTCGGACAGGGCCGTATGAGCGTTGAGGCCGGGTAATGCCGGCGGAGCAAAGGGCCCTGACTTCTGGTGCGCTTTCGAAGATGGTGAGGTGAAGGTGATTGGCGATGAGCCTTGACAACGCCTGATAAGATCCGGACCCTTCAGAGAAAGCTCTAGTGCAAGGCGAAGGCGGAGCCCGCCTTCCGCTTCTATCTGCTCTACGACAAGATTTGCCGCGAGGACATCCTGCTCCACGCCTATCGGCTCGCCCGCGCCAATGCGGGTGCGCCGGGTGTGGATGGGATGACGTTTGCGCGATCGAGGAGCAGGGCCTGGAGGTATGGCTGGCGGGCTTGCGCGAGGAACTGGTCTCGAAGACGTACCGGCCTGATCCGGTGCGGCGGGTGATGATCCCGAAGCCGAATGGAGGCGAGCGACCGCTCGGCATTCCGACCATTCGTGACCGGGTGGTTCAGACCGCCGCCAAGATCGTGCTGGAACCGATCTTCGAGGCTGACTTCGAGGACAATGCCTACGGCTACCGTCCCGCAACGCGGGGCGGTGGACGCGGTCAAGGAGGTGCACCGGCATATCTGCCGGGGCTATACCGATACGGTCGACGCCGATTTGTCCAAGTACTTCGATTCGATTCCGCACTTCCGAGCTTCTCAAATCAGTGGCCCGCCGTGTCGTGGATCGCAACGTGCTGCGCCTCATCAAGATGTGGCTGAAAGCGCCGATCGAGGAACGGGACGAGGATGGAACCCGGCGCATGAGCGGCGGCAAGGGCAACACGTGCGGCACGCCCCAGGGCGGCGTCGCAAGCCCGCTGCTGGCCAACATCTACATGAACCGGTTCCTGAAATATTGGCGTCTGTCCGGCTGCGGCGAAGCGTTCCGCGCTCATGTCGTCTCCTATGCCGACGACTTCGTTATCCTCAGCCGCGGTCGTGCGGCGGAGGCGCTGGCGTGGACGAAGGCGGTGATGACCAAGCTCGGGTTGACGATCAATGAGGCCAAAACCTCGCTGAGAAACGCCCGCAAGGAACGCTTCGACTTCCTTGGCTACTCGTTCGGCCCGCATTGGTACAAGGGGAACGGGAATGGTATCTGGGTGCGAGCCCGTCCAAGAAGAGCATGCAACGGTTCAAGACCAAGATCGGCAATCTCCTGGTGCCCGCCAACATCGATCCCTGGCCAGAAGTGCGTGACAAGCTGAACAGCGTCACTGCGCGGCTGGTCGAACTACTTCTGCTACGGGACGCGCCGGGCGGCATACAGAGCGTCGATCGATACGTCTACGAGCGCGTGCGCGACTTCCTCGCGCGACGGCATAAAGTGGCAGGGCGCGGAACCCGGCGGTTCTCCTGTGATGTCGTTTATGAGAACTCGGGCTTCTACGCCTCGAACGCTTGCCGCTCAATGCCCCGCCGTGTGCCTCGCGGTGAAGCCAGCCGGAGAGCCGGATGCCGGAAATCGGCACGTCCGGTTCGATGAGCGGGGATGGGAAACGGGGCGATGGCCATAGGCCCAAGCTACCGCGCCCATCCTCGACTCTACCAAGGCTAAATCTTGTGTTTCGGCTGGCGACGGTCGGTTTTGAGGGTATCGCGCCACCGTTCGCCAAGCGTTCGCCCACAGGCAGTGATCGAGGGGTAGACCGTCCATGTTCGGCGAAGTAGCTTGAAGCGTGCTATTGGCCCGGAGCCGAAATGCAAGTCGCCTTGCCGATACGAGAAGGGCGCCCAAGCGCCAGTGACAGTCGTTGCTGCATTCTGTCCGGAGGCAGCCCACCTAAGTTCGCGTTCCGACGACTTCGAGGTATTCGGCGGCGATACAGGTTGTCCCGTCACGGGCATCATCGTGTTGGGCGTAGAGGTCTTCCAGGTCGCGGCGGAGCGCGGCTTGGGCCATTTCGCTAAGCCCGGCGAATGCGTTCAGAGTCGGCCCGTAATGTACCCGATAGAACTCGATCGTTTCCGGAATCGAGAATGGAAATTTGAGTTGCGCTAAGTGACGCGTCACCTGCAGGTTCGTCACATCGGGGCCAAGCCGCTCACGAACGGTCGCCTCATCGCCCCATTGCAGCGGACTTGGCACGCCGGCGAGCGGTGCGACGTGCTTAGAGGTGGCCCGAAACAGCGCGCCGATGAAGCCGCTTGGCGTCCAATTGGCCATCGCGATCTGCCCGCCCGACCTGCAAACGCGGCGCAGTTCAGCAGCCACGAGGTTGGGGCGTGGGGCGAACATCGCCCCAAACATGCTGACGACGAGATCGAATGCACCAGTGGCAACGGGAAGATTCTCGGCATCGCCTTCCTCAAACCTGATGTTTAGCTTTTCCCGCGTGGCATGCGTCCGCGCCTGATTGAGCAGATTGGGGGCGATGTCGACGCCAGTGACGGCGGCGCCGCCCTTCGCCGCGGGTATGGAAAGGTTGCCATTGCCGCAGGCGACGTCGAGCACTTGCATGTTCGGCCTGATCTGGCGGCGGTTGATGAAATCGTTCGCCGCAGATTCAGTCAGCGCGGCCACTCGGCATAGTCTCCCGCCATCCAGGTCGCCCTAATGCGGGTCTTGAGGCCGTCAAGGTCGGCGATCGGTTGGACGGTCATGCATCGGTCCTTTCATCGAGGTTTCGCTGGGCGCGGCATATTGCGCGAACAGCTTCGCCCTCGTGCCAAAGCCGAACAATCCGATTTGCGCCGCGGCTATCCAATTTGCGCCTAAAAAGCCGCTGTGCTGGCGCCGATCCGAATGACTGTGCATGCCTGGGCTGGTATTGTCCTGACGGAGATGCTTGCAATGCCGCACCAAGTGCTTCCGAACGATGTGAAGAAAGCGATCGATCTCGTGCGAGGCAACCTCGCGCGGCGTTGGACCGTCGATGATCTGGCGCGCCTCTGTGACGTGCGGCGGCGCACAATGGAGAGGCACTTTCGCCGTTTCGCCGGCTGCACCCCGCTGGAGTTTTTGCGGACCGCGCGACTCGATCAGGCGCGGCGCAGGCTCATCGCGGCAGCGCCGGGCGCCAGTGTGACTAGTGTGGCCACGCAATGTGGTTTGACGCATCTCGGCCGCTTTGCCGTGACATATCGCGAGCGTTTTGGAGAAAGTCCCTCCGACACGCTGCGATATCGTCGCATTCCGACGCGACTAAATCCGTTGTCTTTCCGATTGGGTGCATGTTCAGAGCGGGCGACGCTTGCGATCCTGCCGTTTGATCTTATTGGGTCGCAGGCGGCTTGCGCAGGCAACATCGGTGAGGAGATCGCCGCGGCCTTGGGCCGAACCGGTTGGTTCAGGATCGCGCCAGTTTGCTCAGCGCGCTACTGTCTGCATGGCCAGGTGAAGGATGACGGCGCCGGCGCGCTGCGGATTAGAGCAACCCTGCTCGATAAAACGACGTCCCGCTACATCTGGGCGCACTGCACGGATTGTGCGGCGGGCGATCTGTTCGGCTCGCCGGATTGGCTTTCCAACATCATATCGGGCGCGCTTCGTTCGGTCGTGTGTGACGCGGAGATCGATCATGCCATTGGCATGGAGCCAGCGCACCTCACGGCCTGGGGGCTCAGCATGCAGGCTCTTCCGATGGTGCTTGCGGCTGACCCTGCCGTCCATGCGACGGCGCTCGAACTGCTCGAGCAAGCGATCGCGCGAATGCCGCGCGATCCGGTTCCGATCGCCATGGCGGCGTGGTGTCACGGGCTGCGAGCCGGCCATCACTTCACCGACCATCGCGAGGCCGAGCGGCGTAAAGCACTTGAACTCGTATTGAGCGCATCGGCGCTCGCTGGCGGCGACCCGCTGGCTCATGCGATGTTATCGGCCGCCTCCATGCTGGCACACGATCTCACCGCCGCCGAGGCCCATGCGCGGCAGGCGCTCGCCATAGACGGCGGATCGCCCTGGGGCTGGGGCCGCCTCGCATGGGTTCATGCCTACCGGGGCGAAACAACCAAAGCGATCGAGTGTTGCAAGATCGCGCGGGTGCTGGCGCCTGTCGACCCGCTCAATTTCGTCTGGTCTATCGGCATTGCTGCGGCCAACTTTGAGCTCGGAAGCTACCACGCCGCGGTTCAATGGTATCGGCGGGCGCTTGCCGAACAGCCGAAGGCGACATGGATCAATCGTTTCCTCGCCGCGGCTTTGGTGCACGCCGGCAAGCACGATGAGGGGAAGCAGAGTTTCCGCATGCTCTGCCGCGATTTTCCCGAATTGACCATCGCCGAGGTCAGAAGCGGGCTACCCCATACCGCTGTGCTGCTTGATCGCGTCGCTGACGGACTCGAAAATCTCGGCATGCGCTACTCGTGATCAAGGAGCGCGGGTAAGCGGCGTGGCAGGAGGAGGGCTGACAGCAAAGTGACTTCCGCTCCGACTCGGACTAAGCTACTGATTTGATATGCAGTTCCGCTGCTCCCTTGATTGCGGACGAGAATATTTTGGCGCCAATGGTCTGCTCCATTTTTCCCAGTGGCGGCCCTAACCAGCTCTCTGAGCTCGCTCATCCGTTGGCTTGCCAACAAGCGCGTCATGCCCAGCGATTTCTACGGTTCAATATACCCTAGGCTGCGGTCGAGTCGGCAAATGCCGATATCCGGGCGCGGCGCGGATAGGTTTTCGTCAAGCGTTCACGACCCTAAGGCCAGCCTGGTTCCTTGGAATTCCAAGGGACCTTGAGAGCTCTAGGTCTCTTACCCAGTCGCGTTCATGCGGCGCCTGAAGTCCTGGCGGCCCTTTTCTTAACTAGCCAGGATTTGTTGCAGCCGGAGCTCCCACTTGTCCAAGGCTTCCCGGTCTTCATCGTAGTACTCGGCGTGATCGTACCAGTCGTCCATGTCCGAGGTGGCCGTTTTGCTTTTGTGGCTTTGAATGCGCTTGCGGACTTCGGCAGGGATGAGAAGCTTCTTAAGCTCAGACTTTACCAAATGCCTCAGCACATGCAGCACGACTTCCTCGCCATCGTCAGCGGCCGCGATTTGAAGCTTCTCACGGGCGATAGCGAGTTCGTCGCTCACTGTGTCGGGGTGCAGGGAGACCGGCTTATCTAACGAAACTCTGGACTTCACCTCTGAGGGAAAAACAAATTCGCTTCCATCGGCCATACTCAGGGCTTCGAGGAAAAGCTCCTCAGCCAACTTGGGCAGGGGGACGACATGCAGGTCATCCTTGTTCTTGTTTCTCGCATGGGGGATGTGCAAAGCCGGCTTAGCAGTTCCAAGGCCTACCAATTCAGATTTCTTTGCCACAGCTATCTGGCTTCGCCGTTGGCCTAGCAAAATTGCCAGGCGAATGACGATCCGGCAGCGCCGCTCCGTGTTCGAGCCGGGCTGTTCGCACCAGCGCCAAAGCGAGCGCAGCTCGTCACAGGTTGGGAGACGGGTGCGCCGCTTGCGGACCGAGTATTTTGGGACGCGGTGCGCGGGATTATGATCAACTGTCGCCCGCTGGCAGGCCCAGTTGAAAATTTTGGAGATAAGCGCGGCTGTCCTATCTGCCTGCACTGGGGCTTTGCGCTCATAGGCAATGTGATCCAAGATCTCAATCACATGCCGCTTCGTGACCTCCTTCGCATCAATCGCTCCGATACGCGGCAGAACATGGGCCTTCAGCTTGCTGCGATCGTCTCGCCATGTCCGCTTTTTTTCCTTCGAATGCCGTTCCATAAAGGCGTCCGCAAGGGCGGAAAAGGTCAATGCGTTCTTCGCCGCCGCTTCCGCTTGCTGCTGAGCTACTACCTCGGCTTCGCGGCGCGCTTCCTCTTCCGCGTGCCAATCGCGGCCCTCTTCGACTGCAGATTTGATCTCCCGCCACCTTGTTTTTATCGATGATAGAGGCGAGCCCGTATCCCCGATCTTGACCTTCCGGCGGATGCGCTGGCCATCCTGCCGGTAGTCGTAATGCACTCGCCATACACGGCGGGGTTTTCTGGCTTCTTTGGTTGGCGGTAGCAGCTCAAGCACCAGGTGTTGCATGATATTGCCGTGCGGCGGTTCCTTCAGCCGGTATTCTGTACGGGCGCCGCCTCTGAGCTTCGCGGCATTGATCGAGGTCTCGATGAAGGTAAGAACGTTATCGCTGTGTCTCATTGCTCCCCTCTCCCGTGGCCCATCGGTGGCCCAAATCGGTGTCACACGATGACACACACAGACACGTTGCGCAATTCTCGCGATCGAGATTTAGAACGAAATAACAGAGTGATAAGTGTGCCGTGACGTGTCACAATACGACCGAGAATGACTAAAACAGGCTGACTTTTAATCAGAGGGTCGATGGTTCGAATCCATCTGGGCTCACCAAAATCAACCACTTAGCCGAAGAAGAACATCTGATTCTTGCACGCAAATTGTAAAATGTTTTACAAATCTCCAAACATGAGTGTCTTATTCATCCGGGAAATCCGCAACTTAAGCCAAGCCCTCGACAACGAGCCGCTGATTTCCTATCAGCGGGTCTGTTGCCCGAGAATGGCAAGTCATCAAGACGCGCCGGAGGCTTTCAGAGAGTGGCCATCGCCGAGCGCGGACGCTGCTTGCGTTTTGCTCGCCGAACTCGCTTGGCGGCCTCGGTAGAGAACAATAGTTCATACCCAGAGCACGGACCGGGAGCGTGATCGGAAATAGCCTATGGCTGCTTGTACCCGTCGGTGAGGGTTTTAAGAAACGCCACCACATCATCCTCTTGCTGATCGGTGAGGCCGAGATTGCAGCAATTTGTGTTGATGTTGGCTGGGGTCTCGGCGGGCGGCCAGCATGTGACTTTCTCTCCCGGCGATCCCGTCTCGCAGCGCGGCAGCGTGTCCCTCGTATTGTAGAAATGCACGGCCTCCTTGAGACTTTTCAGATACCCGTTGTGCATATAGGCCTTTATGAAATCCGGCCGCGGCCGCTTGTCCACATTGCGTAAGGTCACGACCCGGAAACGGCCGTCGAATCGCGGTGCAAGCTCTTTCCAAGCCGCGCCGGCGTTTTCAGGGCTTCTCAGGAAATTCCCGACGCCAGTGTCCACCACGGTCTCGCCTTCGCGATTGACCACATAGCCGTATTCGTCGGGTTGCGTTTCGTGATAAAAGGCCAAATCCGGATTGCGCGGCAAGCCAAGGTTAGCGGTCGAATTGTCGCTGAAGAGTGGATGCTGTGTTCCCTTCGGATCAACATGACAGTTCTGGCACTTCGCTTGACCGTTGAACAGGTCATAGCCACGGCGCTCCGCCTCGCTTAGTTCGGCCCTTCCAGCAAGAAAGGCATCGAATTTGGACGAGAAAGGACTGACTTCGGCCGAGGCCTCATAAGCGGCAATCGACTGCGCCATCTGGTCGAAGGTCAATTGCACACGCGCCCGGTCACGAGGGCTGAGGTCCACCACCAACGGCGCTGTGTCTGGCCCTGGCACCTCGGAGCCGATCGCCGAGGCCGGATTATTATTTGGCCTGCTGCACACTGCGTTAATGTTGTCCGGCCATGCAAGGTTAAACGTCCTCCATCCCCATACGCTCTCGAATAACTCCTTGTAGGGGCGCTGGGACATCCGGTAGATCACACAGGCAGCATCGGGGTTGGCCATCTCGAGCGGATTGAGGGGTGACCCCTCGGCCTGCATCGCTGTTGCGTTTTGAAGACGCAGCCCGGTCGCTCGCAAATCCCAGAAATTGCCGCCGATGAAGCAATGCGTGCATTTTGCTTCCCCCGGCTTGTCTGCGTAGAAAAGGGGCGGCGAGAAGGCAGCATAGGCGGCGCTTGGCGGCTTGCGCAGGCTGAACCGCGTCCGGACCGAGCCCGGCTGCGCGACCTCAGCCTTGTTCAGGCTTTCGATCGCTCCCTGAAACCCGGTCTGCGGCATGTGGCAGAAGGCGCAGGCCTCGTTCCGGTTGACCGAGAGCGCCTTGTCGTAGAAGAGGATTTTGCCGAGCCCGGCGACCCGTTCAGGGCTCCCGGGCAGCAGGGACGGGATTGCCGCAAGTGCGCCGGCCTCAATTCTGTCCACCTCCTGCTCAACCTCGGCGATCTCTTGCAATAAGCCTTGCCGGTCCTCGGCTCCGCTTACGCTGTAACAGGAACGTCCCCCCACTGCCGCTATGACACCCAGCAGCAAAGCGATCTTCAGTCGGGACCTGGGCCCGGCATCTATCATCGATCTCTTATTCGTACTGATGGCCCAGACAGGCTCCGGGATCACAGATTTTCGTTAAGCGGGTTGTTGGAGATCGTAACAACGATCGTTGTTTTTGGTTTCTTCGGGCATCACTGACGCACAAGCGATCAGTTCACTTGCCCGCCACCATGCTGCTCTGGCCATGCTCGCCCGGAACCAACACGAGCAGCCCTATGCTGCCAACGATGGCAAAGACCGCACCGTAGTAGAACACTGCTGCATGGCCGATCCGATCCCAGAGCAGTCCCGCAACAACGCTCGCCACCAGTTGCAACAGGCCGACGGTCGTGTTGTACCAGCCAATGCCGCTGGCGTGCAGCCGCTCCGGTACTAAATCGGCGGCATAGGCTTTGCCGACAGCTCGGAATATGCCCTGATACAGTCCGTAGAAGACAAACAATGCCGCAATCAGAAGAACGCTTTGCGTGAGAGCAAAACCGAGATAGGCAATCAGGAAAATAATGAACGAAGCGAACAGGATGTTCTTTCGGCCCCATCGATCCGAAAGCGACCCCGCGGGATAGGAAATTAGCGCGGCCACAAGATTGAACCCGGCATAGATCAGGATAGTCAACTCCAGCGAGGCGCCGGCATCCTGCGTTCGCAGAATCAGGAACGAGTTACTCGAATTGCCGATCCCGAACAAGGCGGTCGCCAGCAGATATCGCCAATAGGCCGCCGGAAACTGCCGCAAGCTAATATCGACTTTTGATTTCGCAGCCACCGGAGCCGGTTGCTCCTTCACCAGCAAGACCATGAAGAAGGACAGCAGACCAGGAATGAACGCCAGATAGAAGATTGGGCGTATGCCGAAATGCAGCGCGTAGAGGAGGAAGACGGCGAGCAGCGGCCCGAGAAACGCGCCGGCATTGTCGCCAAACCCCTCAAGCCCGAAAGCTCGGCCACGGTCTTTCTCCTCCACTGAAGACGCAATGAGGGCATCGCGCGGTGCCGACCGGGTGCCGGCGCCAAGCCGGTCGAGCAATCGCGCGCCAAACACGCCTTGCCAGCTGGTGGCCAGACCCATCAACGGCTTCGCGGCCGCCGCCAGAAGATAGCCCCCCAATGCGATTGGCTTTCGGGTTTGCAGCCTGTCCGACAAGGCTCCGGAAAAGCCCTGCACGATGTTCTGCGCTGCCTGGGCAACGCCATCCACGAGGCCGACGATGCTTCCGCTGGCTTTCAGCGTTTGCGTCAGAAAAACCGGCAAGATGGGATACAGCATCTCTGTCGAGATGTCGGCGAACAGGCTGGCGAAGGCGAGAAGGAACGTGTTTCTTGAAAGTCCGGCGAAATATCGTTGGATCGCTGGTCTGAGCATGGATGATCCGTCAGGCCGAGGTTAGCGTAATGGCAACAGCGCCAAGAGCGCTAATGATAACAACGGCCAGCGGCGGCGCGCGCCAGACGGTCAAAAGAACAAAGCCGGCAAGTGCAATGGCGAAATCCCCCGGCGTTCTCACCGAACTGGTCCAGACCGGGTTGTAAAGCGCCGCGCCAAGCAGTCCCACCACCGACGCATTGACTCCGCGCATCATCGCTTGGGCCTAGGCCCGCTTCCGGAAACTCTCCCAGAAAGGCAACGTACCCATAAGGATCAAAATGCCTGGGAGAAAGATACCGATGAGCCCTAGCGCAGCTCCCTCCAGCCGGAAAGGCAAGGGTGCAGCGACGGCGCCAAGATAAGCGGCAAAGGTGAAGAGCGGGCCGGGAACCGCTTGCGCGGCGCCATAGCCGGCAAGGAAAGCATCATCGCTCACCCATCCCGGCGTCACAAAGGCCTCGCGCAGCAAAGGCAGCACCACATGACCGCCGCCGAAGACGAGCGCCCCCGAGCGGTAGAATGCCTCGAAGAGCGCAATCGCCGGCGATGGTTCGAGACCCCGCAACACAGGAAGGCCAAACAGCAGGAGGAAGAAGGCGGCGAGCGCCAGCAGTCCCACGGTGCGAGAGACCGGCACCGATATATGTCCGCCCGGTGAACGCGGTGCACCCCGGCAAAGCCATAGGCCTGCGATGGCGCCTATCAGAATCGCAGCGATCTGGGCGATCGAGGCGGTGCTAAACAGGATGATCAGGGCGGCCAGGACAGCAATCGAAGCCCGCTCCCGGTCAGGGGTTAACGTGCGCGCCATACCCCAAACCGCTTGTGCTACGATCGCCACGGCGACGAGCTTGAGGCCGTGAAGCAAGCCGACACCGGCAGGGCCGCTCAGCAAGTTCGCACTATAGGCAAAGAGCACGAGAGCGATAGCGGATGGCAGCGTAAAGCCTGCCCATGCCGCAAGACCACCGCGATAGCCGGCCCGCATCAGGCCAATGGAAAATCCAACCTGGCTGCTGGCGGGACCGGGGAGGAATTGGCACAAGCCGACGAGATCGGCAAAAGCCTGCTCGTCGAGCCAGCGGCGACGGACGACGAATTCTTCGCGGAAATAGCCGATATGCGCGATCGGGCCGCCAAAGGCGGTAAGGCCAAGCTTCAGAAAAACCCATAGGACCTCAAAGGCGGAGCCGGTCTGCCGAAGAGCTGTCTTAGGAGGCTCGGTCGCAATCGTCATCGAGGTCACCAAGCCCGTCCGTCACATGCAGTTGAAAAGAGCCATGAAGCCGAAATCCATGTGCAGCTGCTGGTGGCAGTGGAACAGCGAGAGCCCGGGACTTTCGGGGATGAAATCGAACTCCACCTCCTGATAACCGCCCACCATGACAACGTCCTTGATGACACCCGCCGTGGGTTTGCCGTGGACACGCACCAGCTCGAAGCTGTGCCGATGAAGATGGAGAGGATGGATGTCGTCGCTCGCGTTGCGGAATTTGAGCCGGTAGCGACGGCCTCTGTGCACCGCGTGCATCGGCTTCATAGTTTCCATCGAAAAGGCCTCGCCGTTGAGCGTCCAGCGATTGAAGCCCGAAAGCGCGCCGTTTTCCTTGACGATCAGGAAATCGAGCCTCTCATCGGCCGAAGCCGGACTCGCACCCGCCTTGCCGAACAGCGTGTAATCCCAGAGATAGGGTTCGGGCTTCACCCATTGCGGCTCGCCCGTTTGGCCCGCATATTCGACCACGATACCCATGCCGCGCTTGCGGTCGTCATCGGCGAGGTCACCCATTACCCACGTGCCGGGGTGGTTCATCTCAACCAGTGCCGAGATGCGCTCGGCCGTGCCGAGCCAGAGCAGCGGCACCTCGGCTTGTGTGGGCACGGCATTGCCGTCGAGCGCCACGATCCTGAAACTGTGGCCGGGCAGCGCGAGGCTGCGGATTTCGCCAGCGCTTGCGTTCAGAATATGGAACAGCACGCGCTCGCCCTGCTTCACGCGGATCGGCTCGCCCTTGCCCAGCATCTTGCCGTTGATGCTGAAGAGCTCATAGCCCACCTCGTATCCCTTGGGGCCTTTGAATTTCTCCTCGGCCTTGTTGCCGATCTCCTGCAACTCCGCAAGCGGGGCGCCGGCGAGCACATCCATCGGCATATCGCCGCCCTGGCTGAAGGTTGGCTCGAACTCCTTCAGCACCAGGAAGATCTCGCGGTCATAGACGCCGGGATTGTCCTTGGGCTCGATATAGATCGGGCCGGCCTGGCCGGTATAGGTGCCCTGGCTTAGATTGTTCCCCGGCACCACATGCGTGTGATAGAACCGGAACCCGGAAGGCTTCGGCACAAAAGTGATGCGGCGCATGCCATGCGCGGGGACGAAGGGACTGCCTTCCTCCGCGGCACCGTCCGCATCGATCGGGATGATCAGGCCGTGCGGGTGCACAAGCTCCGGCCTATCGGTGTCGTTGTAAATATCGATGGTCACCTGCCGGCCTTCCTTGAGGCGCAAAAGCGGACCCGGAAACTGGCCATTATAGAGCGTTGTCGAGACGATATGCTCGGGCGCAAGCTCCACGAGCCCGGTTGCGACGCGAAGCGTGTAGTCCGCCTTTTCGGCGGTTTGCGGCCCGGCCGCCCGAAGCGCTTGCGGTAGAGCTCCAAGGAGCGAAGCCGTGCCGGCGGCCTTGAGGAGAGTCCGGCGATCGATGTCCGTGGCTTCAGTCCTCCCTTTAATTTAATTTTTCACTTTTGCGCGCAAGCGCGGCATCGAGCGACCAGGCACCAGCGCCTTCGATCAGCAGATAAAGCGAGCCAAGCAGCATGACGAAATCCGCTCGCGCTTCATGCATCATGCTCCAGAAGCCGTAGCGCGAAAATTTCGGCAGATGAAAAATCCAGAAGTCATGGCCGAGCAGGATCGGCAGCTTGGTCGAGACGATTGCTACGATCATGATGATGATCAGCGGGATCGCCGCGAGCCGCGTGAACAGGCCAAGTATGATCAGCGTGCCGCATACGATCTCGACAACGCCGACGAACGGTCCCATCAGCTCGGGATATGGAATGCCAATATTCGCGAAGCGCCCTGCCCCAAGGATGTCCGGGAACATGAGCTTTTGAATGCCCTCAGGCAGGAAGACGGCGAGGCCAACGAGGAAACGCACCAGGATCGACCATCCTGGGGCGTGCGTGCTGAAAAGCCTATCGCGCCACCCGGCTGCTTCAGTTCCATATTGCAGTGTGCCGCTCATGCTCCGTTCCCCTCCTCGTCTTCGAACAATTCACCGAATAATTCGCGCACCTTGGTCTTGGCGGCGCCGAGCGCTTTGCGTCCTGCGCGAGTTGCTCGATAGATTCGGCGTTCCGTGCCGCCCACACGCTCTTTCGTAGACCTCAGCAAGCCCTTACGTTCAAGGCCGTGAAGGATCGGATACAGCGTCCCAGTACTTAGCTCGTAACCGTGACGGCGGAGCTCTTCGATCATGGCGAAACCGTAAACGCTTTCTTTTACGGCGTGATGCAGCACATGCAGACGAATAAGCCCGGCATAAAGGCCGCGGTGATCGGTTTCCGCGGCGACGCTGCCAGATCGCTCACTTCTGACTTTCTGCCGCTCTCTGACCAAGCGATCACCTTCCTATCGCATTTCGCCATCGAATTTCGATACGGTAAGCCACCTTCAACACGCCGTCAATACGGCTAGAAAGCGCTGTGAGTGCTCTCCAGGAGAGACGCGTGGCCGTCACCATGCCGCCGCATCGTCAAGCTGCCTCCACTGGCAGGCCTGCGGCTTTCCATTCGGGATAGCCGTCTTCAAGACGGCGGACGCGGTAGCCGCGCGCCCTGAGCGCCGCCACTGCCTCGAAAGAGAAAACGCAATAAGGTCCGCGGCAATAGGCAACGATCTCCCGGTCTGCCGGAAGCTCCTTTAGCCGGCGCTCCAATTCCTCGAGCGGGATGTTGACCGCAGAGGGAAGATGCCCAAGAGCAAATTCATCCTCGGGGCGCACGTCGAGCACGGTCACTAGTCCATCCTCGAGCCGCGACACCAGCTCTTCGCGGGACACTGGTTCAAGCGCATCCCGCGCGTTGAAGTAATCGTTCATCACCCGCTCGATCTCGGCAAGATTACGCTCGCCGACCCGGCCAAGCGCCCTCATTAAGGCCACCACTTCAGCATCGCCGGCAAGACGGTAGAAGACATGCTTGCCCCGGCGCTCTGTTTCAACGAGCCGCGCCCGGCGCAAGAGCTGCAGATGCCGCGACGTGTTTGCAAAAGTGAGCTGCGATCGGTCCGAAAGCTCCTCAACGCTGCGCTCGCCTTGGGCCAAAAGCTCCAGAAGCTGCAGCCGGTGTGTATGTCCGAGAGCTTGGGCAATTTCGGCAAGCGAATTGTAAATGGCCTGTTTGGGTCCGGTGCTTGACATGGTTTCCATCTTGGTAGAACATTCAGCAGAATAATTGATCATTCTATCTCTGGCAATCAAGAGAGGAGGCAAGATCATGATCCTCCGCCAATTCCTGCACAAGGACCCGGTCGGCATTTCCTATCTCTTTGGCTGCGGTGGGAAAGCCGCGGCGGCCGTGGTCGATCCCGTGGGCGATATCGCACCCTATCTCGCTGCGGCGCGCGAAACGGGCATGCAAATTCACTACGTGATCGACACGCACATTCACGCCGATCATCTCTCCGCAGGGCCAGAACTCGCCAGGGCTGCCGGCGCCGAATATGTGCTGTACGCCGGGGCGGAGGCAGCAACTCCGTTCCGCGGCGTTCGAGATCTCGAGGTGCTGGAACTCGGAAATGTCACGGCTGAAGTCCTGCATACGCCGGGGCATACGCCCGAACACATTTGTCTGGTCGTCACCGACCGCACTCGATCCGAAGAGCCTTGGTTCGTGCTTACGGGCCACACTCTCATGGTGGGTGATGCCGGCAGGACTGAGCTTGCAACGGCTGCCAAAGAAGGAGCGCGAGCGCTGTTCCAGAGCCTGCAACGATTAAAGGCTTTGCCGGAGTACGTGGAAATTCTTCCTGGCGCATTTTCCGGCTCGGTCTGCGGACGGAGCTTGAGCGGAAAGCCCATGTCAACCATCGGGTTCGAGCGGCGGCGCAACTTGGCGTTCAAGATCGACGACGAGCCCGAATTCATCCGCATGATGCTGGCCGACATTCCGCCGCCTCCAGAGGGGGCAGCCCGGTTTCGCGCCGCCAATGCCGGACCCGCAGCGGCCTAACCGGCAAGAGGAACGCGTTCGATAGAGGAATCCTTAGCCGATGATGGAGCGAGCCAAAATAGTCTCAAATTCGATGGTTGCCGGGGCGGCGAGTACGGCGATCGCGCTCACGCCAACTTGCGTCTGGGCGCAGCAGCAACAGCCGGAGCCCAATAGGGGTTGGTATGGCCCGCACATGATGGAGGTCCTGCATGGGTGCGCGCGGGCTGATCGAGGCCGAGCTCATCGACGGCGCGCGCCGCAGCTCGATGGACGAACTCGCCGTCGCGACGCTTGAGGCCGATAAGGTGGTGGTGTTCTAAGCGGCTGGCGATAAGGGGATCACCTGACAATGCCCACAGACTCGACCATTCCCCTTTCAACCGCGATCCGGCTTGGCTTGCGCGAAAATTGGCGGCAATTCTCGCTCCTCGTTCTCATTAATGCCTTTGTGGGCGGCATGGTGGGAATACAAGGAACAGTCGTTCCGCTTATTGGTGTCCAAGAGTTCAAGATCGCCTCGGCCACCGCCATCCTCTCCTTCATTGTTAGCTTCGGCGTCGTCAAGGCCGTCGCGAATCTCGTCTCCGGGCATTTTGCCGATGTTTACGGCCGCAAGCACATGCTTGTGCTCGGCTGGCTCGTGGGCCTGCCGGTTCCATTCATGATTGCCTGGGCGCCAAACTTCGGCTGGATCATCGCGGCGAATGCTCTGCTCGGTATCAATCAGGGCTTCGCCTGGTCGATGACCGTGATCATGAAGGTGGACCTCGTCGGCCCGAAATCGCGCGGACTGGCGGTTGGGCTGAACGAGTTTGCAGGTTATCTCTCTGTCGGCCTCACCGCATTTTTTGCGGGCTATATCGCGCAGCGCTACGGTCTTCGGCCGCAGCCTTTTTACCTTGGTATGGGCTATGCGGTGCTCGGGCTTACGCTCTCGGCCCTGCTTGTCCGCGACACCCGGCATCACGTTGGCCTTGAAATCTCCCGTCATGCCTCGCCAAGCGAGGCAATGACCTTCGGGGAAGTCTTCAAACGCGCTTCGCTCACCGATCGCAACTTATTCGCGACGTCGCAGGCCGGATTGGTCAACAATCTGAACTTCGGGATGAGCTGGGGCATCTTCCCGCTCTTCTTCGCGAGTTTCGGCCTTGCCGTCGAGCGTATCGGCATTCTCAATTCAGTGTATCCAGGGGTATGGGGTGTGCTGCAGATCATCACCGGCCCTCTGAGCGATCGCTGGGGGCGCAAGGGATTGATCGTTGCTGGCATGTGGGTGCAGGCGGCCGGGCTTTTTTTGATGGCGGCAACCGCGAGCTTTGCGTGGTGGCTGCTGGCCAGCGTCTTGCTCGGGTTTGGGACCGCGATGGTCTACCCAACGCTCATCGCCGCCGTTTCCGATACTGCCCATCCCTCCTGGCGGGCGCGCGCGCTGAGCGTCTACCGCTTTTGGCGCGATCTTGGTTATGCGATCGGCGCGGTTTCAGCGGGCCTTGTCGCGGATTTTTTCGGTCTCTCCTGGGCGATTGCCTCGACCGGCCTTCTGTCCGTTCTCTCCGGCCTCGCCGTCGCCGTGCTGATGCGGGAGCGCCATCGATAGCGGATTCGATGTTGAGCTTTGATCTGTGCTCGGCGCCGCAATCTGCGGTGTCACATGAGGACACGTAATGGGCAGGTAAGTGTGATGAAGGTCAGTGGAAGGCCCCCGAGGTCATTAACAAGGAGAAACGCGATGAATGCTAATACGCCGGTCGATGCCAAAGCCTTGCGCGAGGAGAGAGCAAATATCGCGACGTGGCGATACATCCGCATGATGCGCATCATTTCCATACTGGCCGCTATCTGGCAATGCATCTGGGATACGATGAGAGCTTCGTCGCATCGCTGCCGGATGTTGCAGTGGAATCGTTTGCTGGCGTAGCAAATCCGTTCTCTCTCCAGCCTTTGGCAAAGGGCGACCTGGTCGTCGACGTTGGATCGGGAGCCGGGTTCAACTCTTTTGTCGCCGCTCATCAAGCCGGAGCCGCAGGCAAGGTTGTCGGCATCGACATGACCGAAGAGATGCTTGCGAAGTCCCGATCAACGGCGGGTAAGCTCGGATTGACCAATGTCGAATTTCGCGAAGGGCTTGCCGAAGAGATGCCCATTGAAGACGGCTGGGCAAGTGTCGTCATCAGCAATGGCGTCTTTAATCTGTGTGCCGATAAGAAGGCCGTTTTCCACGAGGTCCTTCGTGTCTTGCGTCCAGGCGGAGTGCTGCAATTCGCCGACATAGCGAACGGTAAGCCCGTGCCTGAGTCGGCGATCCAGAACATCGATCTTTGGACCGCGTGAATTGCCGGTGGTCTGCCGTGTGCAGCCTGGCAACGAATGTTGGAGGAGATTGGCTTTCTTGACGTCAGGATTGGCCCTCCCGTCGATACCTTTAAGGATGCTGGCGGCGAGGATAAGGCACGTCTGTTCGCCGTCTTCGGCTATCCGTTCCTCGCGCGGAAACCAAGCTGAGGAGCAGCGCTATCGCGAACTCATCTAATGGACACGCAAGCGGTTTAGAAGGGCCTCCGCTCGCACTGTGCCCTTAACCTTTGGCAGCGTGACGGCAAGGACGTTTTTCACTCTTTGCCGAACCGCGGGAGAGCGCAATGAGTGAGGTTGTGCACCTCGACTGCTACCTTCGAAGCCGTCGCGTCTGTCAGAACGCAAGCCGCATCGCGGATATGGCTTCCAGCATGTGTGAACTTGCGTTCCTTGAGAAGGATTGGGTTAAGTTCGATCGGTACTTCCGAATTCTAAAAGCCGCCAGGAATTTGCGCAGCTGTAAAAGTATGGACTTGATCGGACATAGTTAACGAGGTGGCGGGTATTTTACCGTGATTGGAAGGGCTTTGGCCCACATCACGGGAGGGTAAAGGATACCGCCATGACGACGGAACAGAAAATCATCAAGGCCAAGGTGGGCCTGCTGGAGTTAGCGAAGCAGCTCGGCAATGTGAGCCAGGCCTGCAAGGTGATGGGATATAGCCGGGACAGTTTTTACCGGTTTAAAGAGCTCTACGACAAGGGCGGGGATCTAGCGCTCGCCGAATTGAGCAGGCGCAAACCCATCTTGGCCAACCGCGTGGCGCCGGAGATCGAGGCCGCGGTTGTCGAGCTTGCCGCCGATCAGCCCACCTGGGGGCAGGTGCGGGTCTCGAACGAGTTGAGAAAGCAGGGGCTTTCGGTTTCCCCTTTCGGCGTGCGCTCAATCTGGCTGCGCCACGATCTTGGCAATACGAAAAAACGGCTGAAAGCGCTCGAAGCCAAGGTGGCCCAGGACGGCATTCTGCTGACAGAGGCCCAGCTTGCCGCTCTTGAAAAAGCCAAGCAAGACAAGGAAGCCCATGGCGAGTTCGAGAGCGAGTGCCCCGGCTATTGCGTGGCCCAGGATACATTTTACGTGGGCAGACTGAAGGGCGTGGGCCGCATCTATCAGCAAACGGCCATCGACACCTATTCCAAGGTGGCTTTCGCCAAGCTCTACGACCGGAAGACGCCGCTGACCTCGGCCGATCTCTTGAATGACCGCGTGGTGCCGTTCTTCGAGGGCCACGATCTGGCTGTCAGCCGGGTGCTGACCGATCGCGGCACTGAATATTGCGGGCGGCCCGAGAGCCATGAATACGAGTTGTATCTCGCTATCGAGAATATCGATCACACCAGAACCAAGGTCAAAAGCCCGCAGACCAACGGCATTTGCGAGCGCTTCCATAAGACCGTGCTCGAAGAGTTCTACCGCGTGGCCTTCCGCAAGAAGCTTTATGCAGCCATCCCTGCCCTGCAGCTTGACTTGGATGAGTGGATTGCTGCCTATAATGAGGAGCGGCCGCATCAGGGGCGGTGGTGCTTCGGCAAGACCCCGGCGCAGACCTTCCTGGACGCAAAACACTTGGCGAAGGAGAAGCTGATCCAGGCTGCCTGAGCCACCCAACAGCTTCCGCTAATCGGACAGCCCGCCCCCGATTAACGAAGCCTGTCCGATCAAGTCCATACTTTTACAGCACAGCTCTCCATCGAATTCCGCTGCGTCTCAGGGTCACGCTCTAGTCGCGCCGATGCGCGACCGAAGGGCCATAGCTGGAACCGCCGCACAAACCCCATTCACCTGCTCCCCAGAGTCAGCGATTGCGGCGCGCTCCTTCTCCTCGTCCCCGCAAGCAGAGGAGCAATCAACAGCAAGCTACGCATGTGTCCCCTGACCAAGCTTCGCGACCTTCCTTGATCAAGAACCACACGATGGCTAACGAGCCAACGCTGTCAATCCACCCTGCTCCGAAAAGCCATTGCGTGCCAAGGCTTACAATAACCACAACCGACAACCAGCCGCAGGTTACGGCTTCCATCGCATCTGCGCGAAGGGCGCGGCTGCCGATTTTTTCGGCGATGCTGATCTTGCGAAGCGCCAAATAGCGCATCGCAGGAATTGCGATCAACGCGACGATGAACCCCGGCCAGGAGAATTCTTCGCCGGTTCCGGTCCACAGACGCCATAAGGCTGCGGCGGTCACGTAGGCCGCCAGGAGAAATAACAATCCGCCTCCGATACGGCTGGCGATGCGTTCAGCCCGGTGGGAGAAGACTTGTCCATGGCGCAGCTCGACGGACAAACGCCACATCAACACGCCTGCCGATACCAGTTCGATGATGCTGTCGAGACCAAATGCCAGGAGGACAAGGCTCCCTGCCGCCATGCCGGCAGCGATGGAAACGCCGGCTTCAATCGTCATCCAGCCAATGGTTAGCCATTCGAGCCTGAAGGCCTCCCGAATCAGGAGTAGCCGCTCGGATCGCGGCGGCAGGATCAATTGTTCTGGGGGGCAACATTCAGTCATACGAAATTGCAGCCGGAGTTGTGGCAGCAGCCAGGCATCGGGACATCCTCGTTTCGCTTTGTCAATCTTTGCCTACATGCTCTAGTCACTAGAGAAGCAAGAGGTTCTTGAGGAAATGCGCCGAGACCTGACGATTGGGAAAGTCGCCCGAAGAACGGGGATCAAAATCCCGACCATCCGCTATTACGAACAGATCGGTCTGCTGCCGGCGCCCGAGCGCTCGGAAGGCAATCGCCGCTGCTATCGCGATAGCGAGGTGCAGCGCCTGTCCTTTATCCGGCACGCCCGCGACCTTGGCTTTGAAATCGATGCTATTCGGACGCTGCTTGCCTTGCAGGATGAACCGGAGCGGTGCTGTGGCGAGATCGACGCCGTTGCTCGCGAGCACCTCACAGCCATCGAGGAAAAGATCGCACGGCTCACAGGATTACGCCGCGAGATGAAACGGATATTGGCTTCCTGCAGCAGCGGCGGTTGCCGAATGCCGCGTAATCGAATCCATCGGCAAGGCGCCCTGATCCTTAATCTACTTGGTTGTTAAAATCGTGATTTTCTTGTTTAAAAAAAGGGATGTGTTCGACCCCGCCTCATGGGCGGTCACGCTCTAGTCGCGCTCACGCGCGACCGGAGCCGCGCGTTCCGCGCGTCTCCGCCCAAATGGGTCACGATCGTTGCCGCGAAACCTGCGGCCCGGTTCTGCCTCTCCTGCCTCGCCCGCGCTTCTGTCCGGAGTCAGTCTTGCGCTCCATAATGGCGTCCGGCGAGGTTGTTGCAGCGCTCTTTACGCAGGGAGAACGCAAATCAACAAAACGGGCGCGTCCTGTGCCAGAAAAGAGGGGCAACCGGTTTTTTTGTGATCCAGCGGGACCGTAAAATCCGGAGCGATGCACGGCGCAACCATTATAATGCACGTTGTTTCCTGCGTTATAGTGAACGCCTTACCATAAAGATTGGACATTGAGCGCCGGTGCGGGGCTAGACGATACCTCAAGTTAGCTTGGGAATGAAGAGGTAGCCTGATGAGCGCAAGCGCGCACAACGGTTTATCCAGCGCCGAGGCGCAAGCGCGGCTTGTGCAAGACGGCCCCAACGATATCCCCGAGCGGAAGTCCCATCCCCTCTTGCAATTTGCACGCAAATTCTGGGGGCTCTCCGCCTGGATGCTGGAGTTGATTGCTGGGCTTTCCTTCATTTTAAACAAGGTTGCAGACTTTTGGATCGCCATTGCGCTACTGATCGTGAATGCGCTGTTGAGCTTTCTGCAGGAGCAACGCGCTTCGGCGGCTTTGACGGCGTTGCGCTCAAAGCTACGAGTGTTGGCTCGTACGTTGCGCGACGGCAGCTGGCAGACCATTCCGGCCCGCGACCTTGTGCGCGGGGACGTTCTTCGGTTGCGCTCGGGCGATTTTGTCCCCGCCGACGCGGGGATTATCGAGGGCACACTCGACATCGACCAATCGGCGCTCACAGGCGAGTCGCGTGAAGTGAGCAAAATGGCGGGAGCGACGGTCCACTCCGGTTCCATTGTCCGTCAGGGCGAAGCAACGGCGCTGGTCATCGCGACGGGACCGCGCACCGCTTTTGGCAAAACAGCACAGCTCGTTGAGACGGCTCGCCCAAAGCTGCATATCGAGGAGGTCATTACCCGCGTGGTCAAATGGCTGTTTCTCATCGTCGGCACACTCGTCGGCATCACCGTTGCCGTGGCGGTGCTTCAAGGCGCAAACCTCATCGAGATCCTGCCTTTATCGCTTGTGCTGTTGATGGGAGCGATCCCTGTCGCCTTGCCCGTCATGTTCACGGTGAGCATGGCGGTTGGCTCTATGGAACTCGCCCGTCACGGCGTTCTGGTCACGCGGCTCAGCGCGTCCGAGGACGCGGCGACCATGGATATGGTGTGCGCCGACAAAACCGGCACTTTGACGATGAACCGGCTGTCGCTTGCGGACGTACGTCCGCAGCCCGGATTTACCGAAAGCGACGTGATCCACGACGGCGCCTTGGCCTCAAATGAGGCAAATCAGGACCCCATCGATCTTGCTTTCCTTCGCGCAGCGCTCGAGCGACGCCCGGTCGACGATCCCATCAAGATTTTGTCGTTTATGCCTTTCTCATCTCAGACACGGCGCACCGAAGCCGTGATCGAAGGCAAAAGTGGACGGGTCAAGGTCGTCAAGGGCGCATTGCGCACGGTTGCGCAGGCGGCCGGCTTTGATGAAACGGCAATCGCCGCCTTGGAAACGCAGGCCAAAGAGGAAGCTGCAAGAGGCTTTCGTGTGCTTGCGGTCGCACGCGCCGAAGGTGACGCGGCGCTTGCCCTGGTCGGACTTGCCTTCCTCTATGATGCACCGCGCCCCGATTCGCGCCACCTCATCGAGGAACTTTCATCGCTGGGCGTGAGCGTGAAGATGCTAACGGGTGATGCGCTGCCCGTGGCGCGTGAAGTGGCGCACGAACTTGGACTCGGCGACATCGTTCGCGCCCCCGACTTGCGTCCCGTCAAAGAGGGCCAAGACCAGCGCGCGCGGCAACTGGTGCAGGGATCGAGCGGCTTTGCCGAGGTCTTCCCCGAAGATAAGTTTCTCGTGGTGAAATATCTGCAGGAGGCCGGTCACGTGGTAGGTATGACCGGAGATGGCGTCAATGACGCTCCTGCACTGCGTCAGGCCGAGGTCGGCATTGCCGTGGCCGGAGCGACGGATGTCGCAAAAGGGGCGGCGAGCGTTGTCTTGACCACGGAAGGTCTCGAAAGCATCGTCGACCTTGTCCGAAGTGGGCGCGCCATCTATCAGCGCATAGTGACCTGGATCATCAACAAAATCAGCCGCACCATCTTGAAATCGGGATTGGTGGTGATCGCGTTCCTCATCACCGGCGAGTTCATCATCTCGGCGCTCGGGATGGTGCTGCTGATCTTCATGACGGACTTCGTCAAGATCGCCCTTTCGACCGATCGGGTACGAGCATCGCAGCAGCCGGAAAGCTGGCAGATCGCGCCGCTCGTCAGGCTCGCCGTCATCTTGGGCCTCATCATGCTCGTTGAGGCTCTAGGCCTGCTGTTCGCAGGCTGGCGCATCTTCGACCTGGGCCATCATCCCGGCCAGCTCAAAACCTTCACCTTCGAGACACTTTTGTTCTTTGCACTGTTCTCGATCCTGTCCATCCGCGAACGGCGTGCTTGGTGGAGTTCCTGGCCGAGCAAGATCCTTGGCTTGGCGCTGATGGCCGACGGCTGTGCCGGCCTCGTTATCGCCTTTACGGGGCTGGGAGAGTTGCATCCCCTGGCGGTCCCGGAGATAACGCTCGTCGGCGCGGGCGCTTTGCTTTTGTCGCTCATCCTCAATGATTTTGTTAAACGAGCCTATATTGCGCGATGCTTGATCTGACTGGCGATCAGAGCGTTCAGCTGCACCTAGTAAAGAATCGAGGTAACGCGGGAATTCCAAATTTTAGGAAAACGGATGAGGAAAAATGAAAGTACGCGCCGTTGGGGCCGAGCTCCAAATTCACATTGCTCCTTAGTAGCCCGCGACGTTTGGGAAGGCCATGCCAGACCTAGCAACTTATCTCCGCTTCCGTGAATTTAGCGACCGTAAGTTCGAAATCTTTGAATAACCGCTTGCTTCGAAAGCGAACGTGAACGCGCTTGCTGATCAGCGACGTCCTAGGCTCAGATTGACCCGGACCTGTCCTTGCGCGCAAGGCGCCTTCGGCACGCTTGGCAGTCTGGTCTGGGCGGCTCGCTTTAATCGCCGTCCCGCCCTTGCATCTCTTTTTGCCGTTCGCGCATATGTAGCAATTTCCGGGTTCTCAACCGGGGCTCTTGTCTCTTGAGCCAGATCAAACCCAAGCCCGAGATGATGCGAGATAATACCACTCTAAACGGGAAGGAAAGTGTCATGCTAAACGTTGGAGCTCTTGATCGCATGCTGCGCTTCGTTCTGGGCGTGGTCCTCATCGCAGTTGCTTATTACCAGCCCGTAACAGGAATTGACTGGTTCGACCGCAACGAATGGATTGGATGGATTGGAGTTATCCCACTTCTCACCGCTGTTGTCGGCTGGTGCCCGCTTTATTCCGCGCTAGGAATTTGCACGACAAAGTCTGAAGCGCACGCATAGTTTGAGAGCTTCTGCCCCCATGCGCGCATCCAAGTGCATGAAGAAGGCTGCCGCCATTGCATAAGGCGGCAGCTTTTACGTATCCGGCCGCGAAGCGTGCAAAGAGGTCTTGCGCGTGAGCCCAATACCAGCCAACGCGTAAGCTCGGTCGAGCTTAATTCTGCGGGCCGAAGCGGTAAATGGCATGACAGGACACACACATCTTCAGCGATGCGGAGAGTTGCTTCACAACAGCAGCCGGCTTCTTTTCTGTTTTCGCTTCCTGCGTAATTTGGTCGAAAGCCTTGTGCGAGGCCATCCCCATCTGGGCGAAGGCCTGCGGAAACTTGGCCCGTATCTCTTCCAAGCGCGCGAAATGCAGGCCTTGGGTTGCGACGGCCTATTTTCCGATCGCCAACGAGGGCGTCTATTCTTATTTCAAGTCGGTCGCCGAGGCAGTGACGCTTCCGGTCGTGAGGAAGATTGCTCTCGATCATCAATCCCGTCGAAGGCAGAATGACAGTATTTTCCGCTTCGGCGCTGATTGGTGGCAAAGGTTGGATGGCGGGGCCAGCATGCATCGTGCCAAAGCAAATCAGATCTCTACGAACGCTGCCGCCGCGGCGATTTGGACCGCGCTATGAACTTGCAACGGCTCCTCTGGCGCCTCAATGAGGTTTTCACGATGCACCACTTCCACCCCAACCGCCTCTGCCGCCGGAAGGCATAGAGGAAATCCGCCTCGTCTTAAGCGAACTCGGCGCGCTGTAGAGTCCTAGAGAAAAAACCTAATGAGCTTTGCGCCTAATCTCGCTTCCGAAAGATGAGGAAATATTGCCTGGGCAGGAAATCGTATGTCTCGGCAAGCGAGTACCCGGCCGCGTTAAGCTCTTTTGTGACCTTTTCCGGCGAAATGCGATGCTGAATAGGTGGACCGGAAGGCGAATCGGCCTTGAAGTCGATAATTGCAAGCCGCCCTTTGGGTAGCAGCGAGGCTCTCAGTTTGGTGAAATACTCAATCCGATTTGCGATGTGATGATAAGTGTCCACGATCAAGACAATGCTGACAGGCTCGGGCAGATTAGCAGCGTTGGGCGCTGCCTGTACCGCGATGAGGTTGGTCAAATGCTCTTTTGCGGCGCGCTCCCGAAGGTAGCGAGCCATGTCTGGCTCCACATCGGCAGCGTAGATTTTGCCATCGGGTATCCGCCTACCAATCTTCGCGCTGAAATATCCTGTACCTGCGCCAATGTCCGCGACGATCGAACCACGCTCCAAACTGAGCGCATCCAGAACTTGTTCAGGCTTTTGCCAAACATCGCGCTCAGGATTGTCAAACTCTTTCGCCCACCTTTGCGCGTCTTCAAATCTGTGATGATAAGCGTGGCTCCCCGGACCTGTCTCGCCGATGCACGTCTGCAAGGCTGCGCCGTGCAGCAGCGCTGCGAAAACGACAACTTGCGGCAGGATATTGTACTTCAATTTCACTCCCTTGCAGCGCAGCAGCGCGATACCGCCGCTGCGAAGGCGCGCATCGAAAATGCCCGTTCAAACGGCGGCGCGATCGAGGATGTCACGCCTTTTCTGTAAATATTCCTCGCGATCGATTTCGCCGCTGGCATAGCGCCTCTCAAGGATCTCGAGGGCGGTTGAACCTGTCCTTTGGACGGTCCCATCCCTGTCCCCAACGAACCGCACCACCATGATCGCGACGACGACGAGAAGCGCGACAAGAAATATGGGCCCTATCCCATGCATGAGCACCCACCACGGCCAGCCGTGCGAAGCATCGTTCCACCACCACATCATTGGCTCACTACATCATTCCCATCGGGCCCCAAATCAGCTCATTCGCTGCTTTTTGCTGATTATCGTCCAAGGCGGCGTAGAGCGGCTTCAGCGCTTTGTTCAGCGTGCGCAAGGATTCAAGCTGGGCGGCCATGAACTGCTCCCGCAGATCAAGCCGATCGGGTAAGGAGAGTCTCGCGGGTCCATTTTCGCCCATCATCGTGGTGCAGCGGGCAGCCATGTTAGTCGCATTGTCACGCGCCGCCTTAGCGTAGGCAGTCCAGAGCGATTCCTGGCCCTCGGTAATCTTCAGCTCAGTCTTTAGAAAAGCGAGCCGGCCGTCGATGTTGCTCGCCATCCTCGTGCACATTGGGGCATCTTGATCGTCTCCTCCCATCCAATGCCGCATCCCCCAGCCGCCCATCATCGAGGGCCCCATCCTATAGCCTGGCCCTGGCTGAGTTTGCTGCACTTCGGACTGTTGCGCCTTCACGTTTCCGCCGATAGCCATTGCCGCAAATATGGACGCAGCGATTATCGTGACCTTTTTAGCTACTGTCATCTCATGCTCCTCTGTGTCAGGATTGGTAACTTAGGCATCCCCCTCATCATGTCGCCTGCAGCACATCTCCCGGAGGGGATTGATTTCGTTCATCGCTTTTACGCTTGCCGATGAGGAAGATCCTGCCTTTTGCGGCAAGCTGGACGAGCACGTAGCGCGCGGCTTCTTCGCTTGTTCCCATCGCTGCTGCGAGGGCTGCCGCATCCTTCTCGCCCTCGTTCAGCGCCGATAATGCCTTGTCTCCTAGGCTTGTCAGCCAGTCATTGAACAGCCCACGAAGCTCCGGTGTGCTATCGCGAATTGTGTCGGACGGCGTTGCGCCCCCCTCACTCATCATATCGGGCATCGCACGCATGCCACCTCGGCCCATCTTCATCCCTTCCATTCTCCCGGGATGCCGGTCGCCTCCGCTGTGGCCAGCTTCCTGGCTGTCCTGATGTCCGCAGCAGCATCCTTTGCCGCTGCCCTCGTCAATAGGGTCCATCTCGCGTTCCTTCACGGCAAACTTTCAGGTCACGCCAGCGCGCGATCCAACAGAAAAGATTTAGCTATACATAGCCTAGACTGGTCGGCGGGCATTGATCTGCATCAAGGGCTGCTCTCGCGGTATGCGGTATGCAGAAAAGAATGGCCTCTCCCTTAGCGGAAAGCGCAACCAGCCTTAACCCCCAACCGCCTGAATATCACTGCCGCCGGGCAAACACCGGTAAACCCTGCCTGCAGCATGTTCAGTCCGGCAAATGCGGTGAGGAGGAACCAGTAGGGGCTCACGAAGTAGCCTAAGGCAAGGCTCAAGAGAACGATAACGCCAGCAAAGCTTAGCACGGCACGATCCAGATTCATGACGACTCTCCTTCGTTATATTAGTATTATCTGAACTATCAGGTCTTGCAGTAGATCAGGTAGAGCGTCGACAGCAGCGCATGGGCGCGCATATCGGCGATGCGATAAAACACCATCTGCCCTCTCTTCTCCGCCTCCACAATTCCTGCCTCCCGCAGCTTGGCAAGATGCTGAGAAAGCGCCGACTGCGAGACACCAGCGGTTTCCTGCAGCTCACCAACGGACCGCTCAGCGCTAATGAGCTGGCACAGAATCATGAGCCGCACCGGATTCGCCAGCTGCTTCAACATCGCCGCGGCTTGCTCCGCATGCTATTGGAGCTGCGCGGGTGAATTCTTTTTTATGGCATCCATGGTTGACAATATATTAGATATTCCTAATCTATCAAGAGCCAATTTCAAGAGTGGCCGATGGAACAGAAATTCACGGAGCTGACCCGGTATATCTCAGCCAATCTCAAGCCGCTTCGCCGCGATTTGCCGGAAGCCATGCAAGCGTTCTCAGCGCTTGCGAAAAACGCCACGAAGCCGGGAGCACTCGATCAGAAAACCAAGGAGCTGATCGCGCTCGCGCTCGGCGTCGCGGCGCATTGCGACCCATGCATCGCATTTCACATGGAGGCTTTGATCAGGCTCAAAGCCACACGTCTCGAAATTGAGGAAGCGTTGGCCATGGCGGTTTATATGGGCGGTGGACCTTCGCTGATGTACGCCGCCGAGGCGATGGCCGCATTCGAAGAATTTTCCGCGCAGCCGAGGGTGTCTGAAGCGCAGTGACCAGACGCTTGTGAAGCGGGTAAATGCTAGGGGGAACGCTACCATGGAATCAGCCAACAGGCATCGGCACCTGTCGAGGCCCGCTTTTGCAATGGTCGTCCTGATTGGCGCTCTCGCTTCTACCGATATTTGCGCTGCAAGCGAACCCTTTGATGTTCAGACACGGCAAATCGACGACCTTAAATCGGTATTTGCCACGGTTCAGAGCACGGATGTGGTCAATGCGCGCGTTCGGACCGGGGGGACGATTGCTTCGCTTCTCGCGGGCAAGGACAGCGAAGTGAAGACCGGCGATCTGATCGCGACCGTTGCGGACCAGAAGATCGCGCTCAGGATCAAATCGCTCGATGCCCAGATCGTTGGTCAGAAGTCCCGATCTGACACGGCCCAGGCTGAATATGAGCGCCAGCAGCAGCTCGCTGCGCGTGGCTTCGCCGCTGGTGCAAAACTCGAGGAAGCGCGCGCGACCTATGAAATCGCCGCCAATGCGCTCAAATCCTCCGAGGCAGAGCGCTCCGTGCTGCTGAAACAGGTGGAAGAGGGTGATGTGCTTGCGCCCGCGGACGGGCGCATTCTCAGCCTTCCTTTGACGGCCGGGACCGTGGTGATGCCCGGTGAAACCGTCGCCAAGATTGCAGCGAATGCCTATGTGCTGCGGCTCGAACTGCCCGAGCGGCATGCCCGCTTCATCAAGAAAGGTGACCCCGTCGTCCTTGGCAGCCGGGAACTTTCGGCAGGCGACCCTCTCGGCAAAGGCACGATCATTCTCGTTTATCCCGAATTGCAGGATGGTCGTGTGATCGCCGACGCGATGGCCGACGGCCTTGGCCGGTTTTTCGTCGGCGAACGCGTGCTCGTCTGGATCTCGGCCGGCAAACGCGACGCGATCGTAATTCCCCACGACTATGTGTTCCGCCGTTTCGGTCTCGATTATGTGCGCCTGCAGGTGCAAGACGGAAAGACCGCCGATATCGTGGTGCAGCCCGGCCAGCCGGTAAAGTTGGACGGCGAAGGCGATCTTGAGATTCTGGCTGGCTTGAAACCAGGCGACAAGCTGGTGCGGCCATGAAGCTCGGCCTTTCTGGGGTTTTGACGCGCGCTTTCATCGGCTCTCCCCTGACGCCGCTGCTGCTTATAGCAGCGCTTGCACTCGGTGGGCTGGCGCTGGCCATGCTTCCGAGAGAGGAAGAGCCGCAGATCTCGGTGCCGATGGTCGACATCAAGGTACAGGCCGATGGCCTCAAGGCGCAGGATGCCGCCCGGCTCGTTACCGAACCCCTCGAAACCATCGTCAAGGCCATCAACGGGGTCGAGCATGTCTACAGCCAGACCATGGACGATCGCGTGGTCGTGACCGCCCGCTTCTATGTCGGAACCAAGGCCGACGAAGCCATCCTTCGCGTCCATGAGAAGGTGCGGGCGAATATGGATCGCATCCCCATCGGCATCCCCGAGCCTTTGATCGTCGGACGCGGGATCGACGATGTAGCCATTTTCGTTGTGACGTTATCGCCAAAGCCGGAAGCGGCGGAGCGCTGGACGGAGAACGCCCTTTATCACTTGGCCGAAAATCTGCGGATCGAGCTTTCGAAAGTAGAAAATACCGGCCTGACCTATATCGCAGGCGGCCGTCCCGATCAGATCCGCGTCGAGCCCGATCCCGAAAAACTTTCGCTCTATGGCGTGACGCTCGCGCAACTCGTCGACAAGGTGCGTTCCGCAAACCGCTCCTTTCTCGCCGGCCAGGTCCGCGAGCGCGACCGTGCCGTCCCCGTTGTGGCCGGTCAAACGCTCATCGGTATGCCCGATATTGAACTCCTTCTTCTTACCACACGCGACAACCGCCCCGTCTATGTCCGCGATGTCGCGAAGGTCGTCATGGACGCGAAGCCCCTGGAACAAAGGGCTTGGCATTACGCCAAGGCCGCACATGGCGAGCTGATCCGCGTCCCCGCCGTTTCGATCGCTCTTGCGAAACGCGCCGGCGCGAACGCCGTCACCATCGCCGAAAATCTCGCCCATAAACTACAAATCCTGCAGGGTGCGGTCATCCCCGACGATATCGCCGTCGACATCACACGGAATTATGGGGCAACCGCAAGCGACAAGGCTGATGAGCTTCTCTTTCATCTGGGCCTCGCGACGCTATCGATCGTTGTTCTGATCGCACTCGCAATCGGCTGGCGTGAGGCGCTCGTGGTGCTGGTGGTGATACCGGCCACCATCCTGCTCACGATGTTTGCTTCCTGGACCATGGGCTACACCATCAACCGGGTGAGCTTGTTTGCGCTTATCTTTGCCATCGGCATCCTCGTGGACGACGCCATCGTTGTCATCGAGAACATTGCCAGGCATTGGGCGATGCAGGACGGCCGCTCCAAATCTGAGGCAGCCATTGAGGCCGTCGCCGAGGTTGGGAATCCCACAATCGTGGCCACACTCACGGTGGTTGTGGCCCTGCTTCCCATGCTGTTCGTCTCGGGCCTGATGGGCCCTTATATGAGCCCGATCCCCGCCAACGCGTCAGCAGCGATGATTTTCTCATTCTTCGTGGCGGTGATGATCACGCCATGGCTCATGCTGCGCCTGGGCAAGCCCCATCATGAGGCGAAGGAGGCCGGCGCGAGACAAAGTCTTTTGGCCCGTCTCTACCTGGGTGCGGCGAAGCCGATCCTCCGCTCACGCTTGCGTTCCCTTGTGTTCCTGCTTGTCGTCGGCATAGCAACGATTGCGGCAACGATGCTGTTTGCGACCAAGGCCGTGACCGTGAAGCTGCTGCCGTTCGACAACAAGTCCGAGATGCAGGTACTCATGGACTTGTCCAAGGGGACATCGCTGGAGGAGACCGACCGCATCCTGCAACTGGCGGCCGGGAAGCTGAAGACGCTGCCTGAGCTTGCAAATATGCAGACTTATGCCGGGACGGCTTCGCCCTTCAACTTCAATGGGCTTGTCCGGCACTACTATCTGCGCAGCTATCCCGAGCAGGGCGACCTGCAGCTCAATCTCATCGGTAAGGCCGGCCGAAGCCGGACCAGTCATGACATTGCGCTCGATGTTCGGGAAAGGCTGCGCGACTTAAAGCTGCCCGAGCATTCCTCGCTCAAAGTGGTTGAAGTTCCCCCCGGGCCTCCGGTGCTGGCGACATTGCTGGCCGAGGTCTATGGACCGGACCCCGAAACGAGGCGCCAGGTCGCAACGAAGCTTCGCAGCGTTTTCGAAAGCATCCCCTTCATCGTCGATACCGATGACAGCTTCGGGGTCCCGGCCGACCGCCTGCGCATCGCGATCGATCAGGACAAGCTCGAATTCTTCCACGTCGAGCAGAAGGACGTCTACGATACGATCCAGGCCTACCTCACAGGGGTAGCCGTCGGCTATTCCCATCGCGGCGAGGGACGGCATCCGATCGAGATCGCCATCGCACTGCCGAAAAACAAACTCGCCATCACCCAGCATACGTTGTCGACGCCTGTGCCCGCGAATGCGCTGCCTGGCAACCGCAGCATCGTCGAATTGGGGGATGTCGTCAGCCTGAAGAAGGAGCGCGCGTCCTATCCGATCTTCCGGCATAACGGGCGGCCGATCGAGATGGTGCTCGCAGATCTCGCGGGAGCGTTCGAAGCACCAATCTACGGCATGCTCGCCGTCCGCGACGCCATCGAGAATACCGATTGGGGTTCGCTGCCCAAGCCGAAGATCGCCCTGCATGGGCAACCCGAAGATGAGTCGAAGTCCACTCTGTTGTGGGACGGCGAGTGGGAGGTGACCTACATCACCTTCCGCGACATGGGAGCTGCGTTTGCGATCGCCATCCTTGGAATTTATTTCATCGTCGTGGGCCAGTTCGGCTCGTTCAAGCTCCCCCTTGTCATCCTGACGCCAATCCCGCTGACGCTCATCGGCATTATGCTTGGTCATTGGCTGTTCGGCGCGCCTTTCACAGCAACCTCGATGATCGGCTTCATCGCGCTTGCGGGCATCATCGTCCGCAACTCTATCCTGCTTGTCGATTTCATTCAGGAAAGGCGGCGGTCGGGCGTCATATTGAGGCAGGCTCTGTTTGAAGCCGGGGCTATTCGCTTCAAGCCGATCCTGTTGACAGCGCTTGCAGCCATGATCGGGGCTGCCGTCATCCTCACCGACCCGATCTTCCAGGGCCTTGCGATCTCCTTGCTGTTCGGTCTTGCCTCATCCACCCTTTTGACCGTGCTCGTGATCCCGGCCATCTATGTCGTCCTCCGGGAGCACGGTTAGAGCGTCCATCTCGACCACTATCGACCTTGTAAGGTCGCGGCCTTTGAAAGGAATCGAAAGACGCGTGCAAATAATCCTTTTGACCTTGGCGGTGTCACGATCTTCGTTGCGCGTCTAAGGGCAAGCTCGCGCAGCGCTGCCAGCTTGCCAGGTAAAAAATAATGCCGCAGCGCACGTTCGGCCTGCTTCGGAACATAGACCTTGCCTTCCCGCGAAAGACGGTCTGTCAGGTCCGCTACTTGAGGCCAAGCCCGGAAAAGCCCTCAATCGCACGCGATGGTATAAGTGCGAGGTATCAATGTTACAAGCTTGCTTAAACGAAGAACTGACGAAGTCCATATTCTGGTGCGATCGGAAACAAGTTATTTACTACTTCAGCGAGCTTCGAGGTTCAACTCCGCAAATGTTCACGTAAACGGTAGTCTGAAAATTAACGCACGGAAATGCCGGCAATGTAAGTGTAATTTTCTTCCGGAAGTGGCCCCGACGCGGACTAAATCTCTAATAAGAAAGCGCTTCACCCCCGATTGCCGACGAGGCCAATTTTGGCAGGAAAGTTGTTGCAGAAGTCGGCTGACCCTGGCGATGGCCGCCACATGGATTTTTTGACGGCCTGGGCTTGCGCTCGCTCCGCATGAAGCGGCGGCGAAGACGCCCTCGGATTTGACACCTGATTTGACGCAACCGTGACGCTACTTCACGCAAACGCAACGCACTTTCCCGGCATGTGCGGCGGCGGATGCAGGGCTAGCTTTGCGAGGCGACGTAAATTCTGGGCGATGGCCGCGAGGGTAAACTCGAACTGGGCACCGCTCGGTCCGCGCAATCTGAGGCGGCCAAGGCGCAAAATGCGTTTGACCCCGAGCCGAGATCATCATATCTAGCTAGATAATCTTGCAAAATCATTTTTGTGCGCGATTGGCTTCGTCTCAAGGCCGAAAGCGGCCCGACGATTTCAAGGGGTGCCTACTTTTGGAGAATAAGCTGCTGTTGCTGTCCGGTACCAACCCGTCACTCGGAACGCACTTTTCGCTCCTCCATATCTACTTTTTTGATAGGGCGCGCCCTGGGCCGATTTTGTTGTAAAAGTCCCGTTGATCGCCGCGCCGAACAGTGATTCCGTCAGTTGACGCAAACTGCCGGAGGTGTCGGGCGATGATGGGGCGGCTCAAGCAGGATCAGGTTCAGCTGTTCTATTCGTTCAATCTGGATGAGGCGGTGCCGGAGGATCATTTGGTTCGAAAGATCGCCGCGGTCCTCGATCTCTCATGGGTCCACAGCGAGTTAGCAGGGTTTTATTCGCCGATGGGCCGGCCTTCCATCGATCCAGTGCTCATGATCCGGATGCTGATCGTTGGCTATGTGTTTGCAATTCGATCTGAACGGGCTCTCTGCCGCGAGGTGCAGGTCAATCTGGCCTATCGTTGGTTTTGCGGTCTCAGTATCGAGGACAAGCTGCCCGATCACTCCGCTTTCTCGCGGGCGCGCAATGAACGCTTCCGGAACAGCAATGTTTTCCGGCTCGTGTTCGAACGCATTGTTGGGGCGTGCATCGCGGCCGGGCTTGTGGGTGGCGACGGGTTTGCAGTGGATGCTAGCCTTATCGAGGCGGACGCCAATAAAAGCCGATCGATCCCGGGCGAAGAATGGGACAAGGACATCGATCCGGCAACGGCCGAGCGTGCGGTGAAAGACTACCTCGCGACGCTCGACGATCCAGCTTACGGCGCGGCCAGCGAAGTCACGCCGAAATTTATCTCGTCCTCAGACCCAGCTTCGCAATGGACCAGCGCAATGAAAAGCGCTGCGTTCTTCGCCTATGCCGACAATTACCTCATCGACGTGAAGTTCGGGATCATCATGGATGTCGAAGCCTCGCGCGCCATCCGGCAGGCGGAGGTGGGCGCGTCGCAAACCATGATCGAACGCACCGAGGAGCGCTTTGGCGTCAAACCGTCCTGGATCGTCGCCGATACGGCCTACGGCTCCGGCCGCAATCTCGACTGGCTTGTGAGCGAGAAGAAGATAGCGCCGCACGTCCCCGTGATCGACAAGTCGAACCGGCAGGACGGAACCTTTTCGCGCAAAGACTTCCGCTACGATGCCGGGCGCGATTGCTACGTCTGTCCCGCCGGCTGCAATCTGACAACAACGGGCCGCCTCTACAACGACGATCAGTTGGCCTATCGCGCCAGCGTCTACGATTGCCGCAGCTGTCCCTTGAAGCCAAAGTGTTGCCCGAAGGCGTCGCACCGGAAAGTTCTGCGCAGCCTCTATGAAGAAGCCCGCGATGCCGCCCGCGCCATCACTGCGAGCGAGGCTTATGCGCAAACAAGGCGAGACCGCAAAAAGGTTGAGATGCTGTTCGCGCACCTCAAGCGCATCTTGCGCCTTGGCCGGCTTCGCTTGCGCGGGCCAAGCGGAGCCCAGTTCGAGTTCACCCTTGCGGCCATCGCTCAGAATTTGCGGCGCCTGGCAAAGCTGGCCGTGCATCCACCGCCGAAGGCGGCGGCAATGTGTACTGCGTAAGCGTCAAGTGGCGTTGGAGTTGCGTCAGGCGTCTCAGTTCACCGGGTCTAATGCCGCGCTCTCCGCCGAGCAAGCGGCCAGGATCGGCTGTCAGAAGCGCCGCGCGCCGGCCATGCCAGGATGAAAGCAGACTTTTACAACGAAATCGGCCACGAACGGACTCTCGGCGAATAAATATGATACAGGCAAGCGCCGCGCCCATGGGCTCAACGGTCGCTTTGGAACCGAACGCGAATTAAGCTGATGACGCCGTCGGATGGGTAAGCCGGCAAATTTGCTTTAATCTGACCGTCTCGCCCCTCCTTGTGATAAGGTGAAGCCGCTCGAAAAGGCGCGCACGAGTTTCAACCTCCACAAGACCACAAGGCGCCTCGATAAACCGGAGGCATACTAAGATGAATTTGAGGCCTGATCCGACCTTTCATGCATCGCCGAGACTTGCGATGGAAGCTCCGCCTGAATACTTCGCATATACCTTACTGCTCAGTCCGGACTTCTCCAAGCCCGACGCGCTTGCAGTTGTCGACGTGAAGCCTGGGTCGCCAACATTCAGCCAGATTGTCCACACCGTACCGATGCCCCATAAGGGCGACGAGTTCCACCATTTCGGCTGGAATGCCTGCTCGTCCGCCTTGTCCCCGCTTGCCGGCCACGCCTTCCTTGAACGGCGCTATCTGATTATCCCAGGCATCCGCTCTTCTCAAATCTACGTGGTCGACACAAAGCCCCATCCCACTCAAGCGAAAATCCACAAAATCATCGAGCCGGAGGAGGTCTTCAAGAAGACCGGCTATTCACGGCCACACACCGTCCACTGCGGGCCGGAAGGCATCTACGTCAGCACGCTCGGCGGCGGGGGGAAAGACGGCGCCGACGGCCCTCCAGGCGTCTTCATCATGGACTGTGAGACGTTCGATATTCTCGGCCGCTGGGAGATCGACCGCGGACCCCAGAAACTGCACTATGACTTTTGGTGGAACCTGCCGCGCGACTACATGGTGACAAGCGAATGGGGGCTACCCCCTCAGTTCGAGAACGGAATCGTCCCGGAGGACCTGCTCTCAAATAAATATGGCCATCATATCCACTTTTGGGATCTGAGGGCTCGGCGCAATGTTCAGACGATTGATCTTGGTGCCCATCACCAGATGGCGCTCGAGGTGCGGCCCGCGCACGATCCTGTACGCGAGTATGGCTTCCTCGGCGTCGTGGTCGACACCACAAATCTCGAAGGCTCGATCTGGACCTGGTGGCGCGAAGGCGGCAAGTTCCACATCGAAAAGACGGCGACAATCCCGCCCGAGCCCGCGCCCAAGGAAGAACTGCCGCCACTCCTGCAGGGGTTTGGCGCGGTGCCACCGCTGGTGACCGACATCGACCTCTCCATGGATGACCGGTTCCTCTACGTCTCCTGCTGGGGAACCGGCGAGATGCGCCAATACGACGTCACCGACCCGAGGAAACCGAAGCTTTCGGGCTCGGTCCACATCGGCGGCATTACTCGCCGTACGCCCCATCCAAGCGGCAAGGTGTATGCGGGCGGTCCACAGATGGTCGAGATCAGCCGCGACGGCAAGCGGGTCTACTGGACCAACTCGCTCTATTCGACGTGGGACGACCAATTCTATCCCGATGGAATGCCGGGCGCGGGGGTCATGGCCAATGCGGGCCCGAACGGCGGGCTTGAGCTGGCGAAGGACTACTGGGTAAGTTTCCCCGACGGATACCGGGCGCATCAAATCCGGCTTGAGGGCGGCGACTGCTCGACGGATTCGTTCTGCTATCCATCGGCTTGAATTTGAGCGGAGTGGATTGGGGACCGGTTGGGCTCTGGCTGGCTGTGGTGGCGAGCGGCCTTTATCACGGAGTAAACCCCGGGATGGGATGGCCGCTCGCGGTTTCCGCGGGATTGATGGAAAGGAGTTCACACGCGCTCGTGGCGGCGCTTTGGCCGTTAACGGCCGGTCATCTTTTAGCGATGCTCTTGGTGCTGTTCCCCTTCTCCTTGCTGGTCGCCCTAGTCGATTGGCAACCGCAGATCCAGATCGGCGCGAGCCTGCTTGTCATCGCGTTCGGTATTTTCCGGTTCGTCAACCGGCGCCACCCGCGGGCACTGGCGCGGATAAGACCGGCCCAACTAGGACTTTGGTCCTTCGCCGTCGCGATTGCGCACGGCGCGGGATTGATGCTCGTGCCGATCTATCTTGGTCTCTGCAGGGGCGTTGACCCAGGCATGGGACACGTAGCGTCAGGCGTCCTCATCAACTCCAATCTCGAAATGGCCGTCTCGGTCTCCACTGTCCATTCTGTCGCAATGATCGTCGCCGGCGGTTGCCTGGCTTGGCTGGTCTATCGTCACCTGGGACTGAAGTTTGTTTCGCGAAGCTGGTTCAATCTGGATGCGACTTGGGCCGCCAGCCTCGTCTTGGTGGGTGCCCTCTCGCTTGCGTTCAGTCTTGTGGACCGGCACTAACTGCATTCTGGTTCTAACAGTGCCCTGATTGAAATGGCGTGGTTGTCGAAGTTTTCATTCATCTTTGTAAGTATATAATTCTTTAGCGATAAATGCCAGTTCCTTGGAGTCAAAGGAAAGGCGGCGCTCACGCGCCGCCGCGGTAATCGAGAACCGGAATGCCGAGCTCTTTCGCTTTACGGGCAAATTGCTCGGTGATGCCGAAGCCGGGGAAGACGATGACGCCAACCGGCACGATGTCGAGCATCCGATCATTGCGCTTAAAGGGCGCGGCCTTGCCGTCGGCGGTCCAGTCGGGCTTGAAGGCGATTTGCGTGACGTTGCGGTGATCGGCCCAGGAGGTGGCGGCGCGCTCCGCCCCTTTCGGGGTACCGCCATGGATGAGCACCATATCGGGATGCTTGGCGCGAACCTGGTCGAGCACGGCCCAGATGCGCTTGTGATCGGCGTAATCGACGCCCCCGGAGAAAGCGATCTTGGGGCCTTTCGGCAGGAGCAGCTCGGTATCGGCCTTGCGGCGCGCGGCGAATTTTCATGCGGCGATATCGCGAGAGACGGACATGAGCGGTCTTTCAGTCGTCCAGGACTTGCAGCCAATGGTCAAGGATTACCAGCGATCAATCCAAAAAGGATGCGGCCTGTTCTTTCTGTTTGGCAGGCAGGGAACCTTGTGGATGACCGCTTGAAGACGAGCGCGATGTAGCAATTCAGAAGGCTCATTCGAGGCCGGTCATTTGACAAAGCAGTTTTGCTCTGCCACTTAAGCCGTACCTTGAAATATCCGAGGGGAGCAATCAGCGGTTGCTTCCGTTCAGATGCCGGTAACGCGATCGGACTATTCTGCGCGTTTCATCGACCGGCAGCGGTCCCATCCATCCGAGCGGTTTCATCAGCGGGCCGCGAGGACCGATAGGGTCCATGCGACAATTCATGGGCATGAACCGAACGCGGTTTCGCGGCGAACTCAGTCTCACGGTCTGGGAGGCTGTCGCTGCTTGTCATCGGACCAGACCTCAGTGAAAGAAAAAGGAATAGCCTTATGGCAACGAACAAACACGAATTCAGGACAGCGATTTTCGACGATGGCACATGCGCTGTCCTGCGCGCCGCTCCCAACAAGCCGCATCTTCTGGAGGTGATCGCAACCTTCCACGATGCCAAGCGCGCCCGCGACTATATCAGACTGGAAAGCAACTCCCCGGACGAGCATCCGGCAAAACGGCCCGTTAGGACGCAGGCTGCTGCGGCAAAGCCCGAACGAGCTTCCAGGCCTCAGCCCAAACTAGCAGAGGCGGCAAAGCGCACACATGCCACCCAGGTTAAATCCACACCGGCGGCCGCGGCTAAACCCAAACAAGCCACCCCGGTAAAGCGCGAACAGGCAGTCGTGGCGAAACGCAGGCCGGCCTCTGCGGCCAACACCGAAACTGCCGCCACTGGCATCAGCGATCGGCAAGAGGCCGTCTTAAAGGCGCTCCGTTCTCTGATGGATAAAAAACGTCGCGTCGAGGTTACAAAGGCTGAATTGGCCCAGGCTGCGTCCGTCCCGTCCGGATCGCTGCACCACATTTTCGTCTCGCTTGAGAAAAGAGGGTTGATTAGAACCGAGCGCCAGGGGTCGACGAAACTGCGCGCCATTTACGAGGTTCTGCAAGCTTCTCCAAAAAGTGCACGAACAACCCTGAACGGCGTGGTTCGCGGGAAAGCGGCGCAAGCGGGAACAACAGCCCACTAGCAGCCAGATACTCTTCCAAGGGGCTGATGTCCGGTGGATGTCGGCCTCGCCCAGGCACGAGGCGCCACTATCACGCCGGCTTCGTTTCCAAATCCTGCAGCGTGCGCAGGAAAGAAATGACGTCGTCTCGGCTCAACATGCCGACCAACCGATGATTGCGTGTCACGGGCAATTGGTTGACGCCATCGCGGTCGAGTTTCTCGAAAGCGGTCCACAGTTCGGCGTCGGGATCGATGCTCTTTAATTGGTCCAGGGGCAGCATGGCCTGATCGGCGCGCGTCGTCGCCCATTCGGAGCGCGGCACTTCCTTGATCCGCTGCAGGGTCATCATACCGACATCGCTCTCGCCGCGCCTGACGACAAAGCAGCGCCGCCCGGTAGCAAGGATATGCTCGTCCACCAAATCCTTGAGTGTGACATCCGCGGGAATAGTGGCGCATTGCGTGCTCAGGGCCTGCGAAACGGTGTGGCCCGCCAGCAGGCTCTGCGTTGTCACTTGTTGCAGCTGAGCGGATGCGGCACTGTCGAGGAACCAGCCGATGAAGGCAATCCAGAGTCCTCCGATAAAGTTGCCGCCCGCCATTTGCCAGACTCCGAAAAAGATGAACAGGAAGGCAAAGAAGCGGCCGGTCCTGGCCGCGATGACGGTCGAGCGGCGCATGTTTCCGGTCATCGCCCACATGATGGCGCGGAGCACGCGGCCGCCGTCGAGCGGATAGCCGGGGATGAGGTTGAACAGCGCGAGAGCCAGGTTGATGTAGGCGAGATATTTCGCCAGTCCCAGGAGCGGTTCGACGCCGGAAACCAGGGGCTGAATAAGGTAGAAAAAGACCCCAAGAATTAAGCTCACAAGCGGACCCGCGGCGGCGATAAGAAACTCAGCCGTGGCGCTGGGCGGTTCGGCTCCGATCTGGGAGACCCCGCCAAAAAGGAAGAGCGTGATGCCGGGCACGGGGACTTTGTATCGCTGCGCGACTGCCGAGTGACCGAGCTCGTGGAGCAGTACGCAGACAAAGAGCATGACCGCTGCCACTGCGCCCATCACCCAGTACAGATACGGGGGCCAGTTCTTGAACTCCGTGGGAAAATAATTCGTGGCGAGGATCCAGGTGAGCAGCGCGAAGATCAAAAACCAGGAGTAATCCAAAGCAATTTGGATCCCGAGAATCCTGCCCAAGGGGATGGTGTGTCAACTCATCGGCGCTCTTCCCTGTCTCTTCGCCTATCGTTGACGGGCGAGGATACGCCGCTTGAGTAAATCATTCCAGGATGTCGGCGTGGCGGCCTTGCGGCCGCCGAGCGCTTGCCTGCTAAAATTCAAGCCGAGGACCTTGGGGCCGGACCCTCTCATTTTCTCTTTTGCTGTCTTTGTTGGACGGTGGCGGATTTCGGGGGAAGCGTCTTCACGAAGCTGATCGCAAGGTGCAGCCACCCTTTCAAAGCAGTATCGTCAAAAGCGGTGGGATCGAGATAGACGTATCCCGGCATTTCTTTGCCTCGCATCTTCATCGGCGTTACGCCGGGATGTAAAAGCGCGTCGGCGTATCGTTCCTTGCCAAGGCGCAGGAGAAGGCCGCGTTTTGAAGCGCCGGCGACGAGATTGCCATCCAGCAGAAAACCAACACCGCCGAACATATTCATTTCAGAAATGCCGCCTATGTTACCGATCGCGCTGCGTGTGCGGTCGAGAAGATTGTCTGAATCTTCGCCGGGGGTTTTGTCGCCTGATGTTTTTGCGCTCATGATCTGTCCCCACGGTACGGCTGGTTGAGCGAGGGATAGTCAGCCCAGGTAAGCCGATGTTTGAATGTAAGAAGGTCAGACTTGGTTTGCTCGTGATCAGCGTCCTTCTTGGGGCGCTGAGGGGACATGCTGCTGTGGGGGAAAGCGGACTCTCAGGGATTTTAGCAGAGGAGCAGATCGCAGCCGTTCACAATCTGGCTGCGCCCCTTGCCGTACCACTTCGTCAGCGTTTCGAAGAACGCTTTGCAGCCTGGAAGAAAACGTGGCAGGACCCGCCCATCGCTGTCAGCTCAAACAGGAAATCGGTCACCCATTCGAAGGAATTTCATGAGCTGATCGCGCTTGGAAGAGATACGCTTCCCGCGATCGCGGAGAAGCTTCTCGATCCCGATAATTTTTTCGCGCTCCAGCTCTATGATGTCCTTCAGGACGACGGAAACCTCGTCCTTTCCTCGCCCGAGGACGCGTTTGAGGGTGAGCAAACCCGCGCCAGAAAAACAATTCAGCTTTACGCAAACAGCCTTCGCTGAGGGATCAGGCGGCTCGTAACGATGGCTAGGCGCTGCTGCTATGTCGAACCACAGGCATAAAGAACTATGGGGTGGCTGGTTTTGGGCGAAAATTGTCCGCAACCCGCTCGAGACTGGGTTTCACGAGGTAAAACGCTGCCAACGTGGCAAGTCCTAGCCCCGCGGAGAATGCGAACGCTCCTGCTCCAAACCGATCGATCAGAAGCCCGAACAGAAGCGGAGCCCCGGCTTGCGCCATCCGTGCGGGTGCTCCCAAAATCCCCAATCGGTAGCCGTAGTCTTGCGTGCCGTAGAGCGCGAGCGGTACCGTACCTCGGGCAATCGTTAGAATGCCATTGCCGGCGCCATGGAGGAGCGCGAAGGCCGGTATCGCCACGCCGCTGAAGGGAAGGAGTGCTACGCCGATCGGATGCAGGGCCGAAGACAATCTTGCCGAAAGCAGCGGGTGAAATCGCTTCATGAAGCTGGCCTCGATGATCCGCGCGGCCACCTGCGCAGGTCCGATGAGCATGCCGGCCCCGATTGCTTGCGTCTCCGTCGCGCCGCAAGCTTGAAGGAGGCGCGGAAGATGTGCCGCCATCGCAGTCGATATGGTCCACCCGGCCGCGAAAGCGAAGGCAAGAAGCCACATATTGCGATCCATAACGAGGTTAGGCTTCGGCGTCGCATGCTCACCGGCGACCCGCTGTTCCGCGGTTCGGGGCAGGCTGGCGTTGAGCGGTGTGCCAATAAGAAGGTGCGCGAGCGCCGAGGCAAGGCAGGTCTCGCGCCAGCCGAAAGCCGATAGGCCCCAGGCGGTCAGGGGCCAGCCAATGGTGCTCGCGAATCCAGCCATGAGGCTAATACCCGTGATGGAGGAGCGTGCCGCCACCCCATAAATACGGGCCAAAGTGGCAAAGGCGGCGTCGTAAAGACCAAGCCCCATGCCGATGCCGATCAAAAGCCAGGAGACGCAGACCATTGGCCATGACGGCGCGATTGCTAATAATCCCAAGCCTGCTGCAAAGAATAGGTTCGAGCCTATGAGAACCGCGCGCCCGCCGAACTTGTCAATGGTTCGGCCAACTTTTGGCCCAAGCAGAGCCGAGATCAACAGGGCGAGGGAAAAGGCAGCAAAGACTTCGTTCGTGGACATGCCAGTGTCGGTGGCAATTGGCCCTGCCAGGATCGCGAGCAGATAATAGCTTGACGCCCAGGCTAGCGTTTGCGTCGTGCCCAGCGCTAAAACGACCGGCGAAACGGAAAATCGCACATTCAAGATTTGGGGCCAGGCTTTGGAGCTTCGACCACTTCGCCACCCTCTTTCACGAACTTCCCGATGCTGGGATCGGGCAAGATTTCAAGGACCACTTCCGAAGGCCGGCAGAGCCGGACGCCTTTTTCCGTCACGACGATCGGGCGGTTGATAAGGATCGGATGGGCCATCATGAAATCGATCAATTCGTTGTCGCTCCATTTCGGATCGTCAAGACCGAGCTCATCGTAAGGCGTGCTTTTCGTCTCAGCGCGGGGCTTCATGCCCATCGCCGCGAGAAGCTCGACCAGTCTTTGCCGGCTCGGCGGCGTTTTCAGATATTCGATCACTTCCGGCTCGACACCGCTTTGCCGGATCATGGCGAGCGTGTTGCGCGAGGTTCCGCAGGCGGGGTTATGATAGATGATCACGGGCATATTTCACTCGGCGCGATGGTTGACTGAGGCTTCCTCCGCAGTGCGGATCGTGCGGGCGAGGCGAAAAGCCAGCCTGACAAAAGGGTCGCAAGCAATGCCCCTACCAGCTGCGCGACAATAAAGGCGGGCGCGTGAGTGGGCGCAATGCCGGAAAACGAGTTCGTGAAGGCGCGCGCGATCGTCACCGCAGGGTTGGCGAAGCTCGTCGACGCGGTGAACCAGTAGGCTGCCGTTATGTAAGCGCCAACCATGCAGGGCACCGCTTGCGGCCGGTTGCGCAGCGTGCCGAAAATGGTGAGCAGGAGGCCGAAGGTTGCCACTGCTTCCGAAAACCATTGCGCTGGTCCGGTCCGGACTTTCTCCGAGATTTGAAACAGGCTGACATCGAACATGATATGTGCCGCCAGCATGCCGGTGAGCGCGCCGAGAATTTGGACCGCTATATAAACCAAAGCCACGCTCGCCGCGATTTCGCGCCGCATGAGAAAGGCAAGCGTTACGGCTGGATTGAAATGAGCGCCCGAGGTCTCGCCAAACATCGTGATGAGAACGATGAGGATGGCCCCGGTTGGCAAGGTGTTGCCGAGAAGAGCAATAGCGCCGTTACCTCCGGCCAGACGCTCCGCCATGATGCCGGAGCCTACGACCGTGGCTAAAAGCAGCGCCGTCCCCAGAAACTCAGGGACAAGGCTACGCTTGAGTTGTGAGTCTTCCACAGCTACCCCTCTTCGTGCGCAGGCGTCGTCCGGCCGATGTCATTAAGCTCTTTTTTCAGCGCCAATCGATCGATTGCAGCGGCAGGCTCAAGAACAACTCGATCCGTCGCTGAAGATTGCCGACATCGCCAACGGAGACGTGAATGTGCGGGCGTTTCATAGGGCACTCTCCTTTTTCGACTTCGCGAATCGGGCTTTAGGTTTACAGGCCGCCACAGAGCAGGCTTCGGGTTTTCCGGCGCAGCAATTTTCGGTGAGATACGCAAGTAGCGCGTTCATCGTATCGTAGCGCGCCGAGTAGATCAGCGACCGGCTCCGCCGCTCGACGCTGACAAGGCCTGCGTTCCGCAGCCGGTCAAAATGAAAGGACAGCGTGTTGGGCGGTACACCGAGTGCCGCCGCAACTTCCCCCGCCGCCATGCCTTCCGGGCCTGCCTGAACCAAGGTCCGGAAGGCTTCCAACCGGCTGTCCTGCGCGAGCGCGGCAAGCGCCGAGATTGCATTTTGTTTTTCCATGCTTCCAAAATTATCGAACTGTTGTCGCCTGTCAAGTTTTTAGAAGCCGGACAACCCGACCTGTCAGACGATCGGCAAATGTTGATAGCCGATGCGCCGCATCATCGATTCAAAATAGTCTCGAACCTTCGGCGGAAAGCGAAGACCCTGGACGACGGCTGCGGAGCGAAGCAGCGGCAACACGCGAATGTCATCGAGCGACAGGGCGCCGTTGACGGCGAGCATCCTGTATGGGCGGCGAGAAACGCTCTTCCGGTCAAGCGTGATGAACCAGCGTTGAGATGCGGTTAAAAAAAGTAGTGTCAAGACTCTACTTTCTCGCCAAAGCCGTGCTATTTTAGCAGCAGAAGGCTAAGGTCAGGGCTGGTCGATGCGGTTGCTGGTGGCAGTGGTGAGTGCGGGCGCGGCTTTGGCGCTGATTGCGGCGTCGGGCCTGATGAACTACGTCTTCATGACCTCGCTCGGCAAAACCCCGTTCGAACAGCACATCCTCGGCGTGGTGAGCGTCGCGGTTTCCGTGTTCCTGGCGCTCTTGCCGACGCTGATGGTCTGGGCCTGGCGCGAGGGACGCATGCTGTTTGTGCTCCTGGCCGTGGTCGCCTTCGGCGGCTTCGCTGCTTTCTCTCTTTCCTCCGCCATCGGCTTCGCCGCGAAGAACCGCGGTAGCATCAGCGAAGATCGCGCGCTTGCGGCGGCCAGGCTTGCCGACCTGAAGGACGTAATCAAAGACACCGAATCCAAGCTCAAGGCGCTCTCCTCTTCCCGGCCTTTGGCCGTTGTTCAGGAAGCGCTGCGCGGTCTCGAGCAGGACCGCTACTGGCAGTCCTCGAAAGCGTGCGAGGACGCGACCATCGAAGCTTCGCGGGCCTTTTGCAGGAAATATTTCGAGGTCAAGGGGGAAGCCGCGCGCGCCACTGAAGCGGCGCAACTCGAACTGCGCATCGGCGAACTCAAAGGCAAAGCCACGCATCTCAAAGAACAGGGCGCGGGCCGCGAGGCTGACAGTCAGGCGGCTGCGCTTGCGCGACCGCTTCACCTCCAGGCCGCCGCGGTCGAGCGTGGCCTCACGCTCTTTCTCGCCGTGCTGGTCGAAATAGGCGCGGCGTTTGGGCTGTTTTTCGCGACGGGGCATCTGCACACCGGCCATGCTGCTCCGGGGCGGGGCAGGGGAGCGCCAAAGATCGAGGCCGATGGCGAGGAGGATCGACCCATTCCGTGCCTCAAGCTCGATCGGGCAAAGCAGATCACGAGAAATAAGCCAAGACGCCTGCCGCGCCTGAGCTCGGAAGAGATTGAACCATGACCGCACTGCAATAAGGAAACTGAAGCCATGGGCTATGTCGTGCCTTTTGTGAACAACAAGGGCGGAACCGGTAAATCGGTGCTGGCCAGAACTTACGCCGTGGAGGCGGCGAGGGCAGGGGCCTCGGTGCTGATCGCCGATCTCGACGACGTGCAGCGCACCTCGAAACACTGGGCCGAGCATCGCAAGGCTAATGGGCTCAAGCCCGCGATCCGCGTCGAACTCGCCGTGCCGCGCACGGCCTATGACATGGTGGATCGCGCCGATCTGCTCGTCATCGACACGCCGGGCTGGACCGATATCGAGACGGTTAAGATGGCGAACTGGTCGACTTTTTGCGTGATCCCGTCGCGGGCTAATCGCATGGACGATCTTTCGGAAACGGTGCGGCTGCTGCACGTGCTCAAAACCAATGGCATCCCCCTATGGCGCCTTGGCGTGGCGCTCAATGCCCTGCGCGCGAATACGGCAAAACAGGATGACAAGGACGCGCGCGCATATCTTGGCGAAGCCGGCTATGAGGCGCTGCCTGGCCATGTGCGCGATCTGAAGGCATACGAGGTGGCGCTGCTGCAGGGCAAAGCCATCACCGAGACCGATCAGAAAGAACTCAACGACGAAGCCTTCGTGCTCGTGAACGGCATTGCCGGGGCTGTGCTCGAAGCGTGCCGGCGCATCACGCGCGAAGCGAACGAACCATCCCACGAACCAGACCGTGACCGCGGAGGGCGAAGCTTATGACCAGGAGCAAATTCGGGGATCTGGCCAAAGAGGCTCCGTTTGCAAAACCGCCGCGTCTCAAGGAAGGCGCCGGCGCCATTATCGGCGTCGGCGCGGTACGCGCCATCGATGGACGAACCGCGCGGCGGACGGGCCGGACGGTGAAGTTTGCGACCGTCGTCTCGGAGGAATTCCGGCGCTGGCTCAAGACGCAGGCGGCCGCGCGCGGCAAGAGCATGGCGGCGATGCTCGACGACATGAAGGCCGCCTACATCGAAAAATACGGGGAGTAGAGTTTGCTGTCGTGGCTGAAGCGTAAGCTGAAGTGGGGGGAGCCGGACGACCGGCAAGCCTCGGAACCTGGCAAGCGCGACCGGCAACTGAACGTCAAAGTGAGCAAAGACTGCCTGGTCGTCTTCGCTGCTCTGGCTGCGGCGCAAGACCTGAGCAAGGCCGCGCTCCTCGAGGATATGGTGACCGAACGGTACGAGAGAGCGCGCCGGCGGGGCGTAAAGCTGAAGATTTCGAATCCATAGGAGCTGTGGCAGGCAAAATGGGCGAAGGCGTGCATGAGGAACGTTGGTGGTATCCGCCGGATTACGTCTCGGCGGAGACGCTCGCCTATCGCCTTGATTGCTCGCGCTCGACCATCGACGCCTATGTGCAGACGGGTTTGCTGCCGAAGCCAGAGACCATCGGCAATCTGCAGCGCTGGGACTTCGGGCAGGTCAAGGCCTTCATCAAGGCGCAAAATGCTGCGACAGAGAACATTCACCGGTGCGTAGCCGGCGACGAAGACGCGTATCTGAAAGGGCTCGAAGGTGGGTCGCCCAAGAAAGGCCAGCGTTAAGCTTCCGCCGCATGTCCATGCCGTCAAGGCTCGCGGTAGATACTACTATTATTATCAGCCCCATTGTGGCACGGATCGGGAAGCTGCAGGTCGTGTGAAGCTGCCGGGCTATCCTGCAAATAGCGATGGCACCCCGAACGCCGAATGGTGGGAAGCGTAGCGGGCCTGCGCGGGCGAACCGGCAAAGAAGAAAGCGGCGGGTACGTTCAAAGCGCTGATTGAATCGTATCAGAACAGCCCGGAATGGAGTGAGCTGGCGCCGCTCACGCGGCGCGATTATGCCTATTATCTCAGAGAGGTCGAACGCGTTTGGGGCGGTCTCCGGGTGGCCGGCGTCGAGGCGCGCCACGTTCTCGCTCTTCGCGATGGGTGGTCTGATACTCCTGCAGCGAGCAACTATCTGGTGCGCGCGCTTTCGGCGATGTTCTCCTGGAGCATCCCGCGCGGCTACCGGTCGGACAATCCCTGCAGGCATGTGCGGAAATTGAAGGGCGGCGAAGGGTACGAACCCTGGAGCTGGGAGCATATCCTGCACTTCCGCGAACATGTCTCCAAACCGGAATTGTGGTGGGCGGCAGCGCTCGCCCTTTATTCAGGACAACGCCAAAGTGACGATATTGCCATGCTCTGGAGCGACGTCGCAGACGAATTGATGTCCGTCGTTCAGGAGAAGACAGGAAAAAAACTGCGCATCGTCATGCATCGGGATTTACGCGCCGTCATAAGCGACATACCGCGCAGGGCAACGACCATTCTTTCCAACACACGCGGCCGGTCGTGGACCAGCGACGGCTTCCGCACATCCTGGGGCAAGGAGCTTGATCGCGAGATCATGTCTCCGCTGCGCGAAGCAGGGCTTGTCTTTCACGGCCTGAGGAAGTCGGCTGTCGTCTTCCTGCTTGAAGCCGGTTGCACGGACGCGGAAGTATCGGCGATCACCGGCCAGTCGCGGCAGATGGTCGAGCATTATGCGCGCCAGGTTAATCAGAAAAAGCTCGCCGCTTCGGCCGTTCTCAAGTGGGAGGCGTCAAGCGGCGCACGGAACGGACGTTGAACAGAATTTGTAAAACAGGGTGGTGCGAATTGTAAAACACCGCCGATGTTCCTGTTTGTTCCTGGCTTAAGTCTTTGATTTTATTGGTGAGCCCAGATGGATTTGAACCATCGACCCTTGGCCTGCCCCATCGAAGTGATCCGAGTTGAATGTTAGACTCGGCGGGTTTCTGGTGGCGCTCATGCCGCCAGGCCCTGACCGTAAGGCGGCATGAGCGCCGTTGGCAAGATTGTTCTTGGCGCCGGCGGGCGATAGCCCAGAGACGAGTGCGGACGCTGGGTGTTGTAATGACGCCGCCACGATTCGATCAGGATTTTCGCCTCCTTCATCGTGTAGAAGATCTCGCGGGCGAGAAGCTCATCGCGAAGTTTCGAGTTGAAGCTCTCGCAATAGCCGTTTTCCCATGGGCTGCCAGGTTCGATGTAGAGCGTCTGCACGCCGAGCCGTTCGAGCCATCCGCGTAGCGCCTTCTCGACAAATTCAGGACCATTGTCCGAACGGATGTGTTCCGGCGGCCCGTGAAGGAGAAAGAGATCGGCAAGCGTTTCGAGAACGATCCGGGCGTTGAGCTTGCGCTCGACCCGGATCGCCAGGCATTCACGCGTGAACTCATCGATGACGCACAGCATGCGGAACGGCTTGCCGTCATGGGTGCGGTCCATCACAAAATCATAACTCCAGACGTGACCTGAATGTTGAGAGCGCAGCCGTACGCATGATCCGTCATTGAGCCACAGACGTCCCCGTTTTGGCTGTTTCTGGGGGACTTTCAGCCCTTCGCGCCGCCAGATCCGATAGACCCTTTTCTCGTTCACATGCCAGCCGTCTCGCCGGAGCAGGGCGGTGATGCGGCGATAGCCATAGCGGCCGAACTGTTCGGCAAGGACGATGAGGGCTCTGGTGAGCGCCTTCTCTCCCTGCCGGCCGCGCGGTTTCTTGCGTTGGGTCGACCGGTGCTGACCAAGCGTCTCGCAGGCCCAGCGCTCTGACACGCCCATCTCTGCAACAACTCGGTCAACACAGGCCCGGCGGCGCGAAGGGCTTAGAAGTTTCCCTTTGCGGCTTCAGCTAAAATCAGCTTGTCGAGGGTGAGATCGGAGACCGCCCTGCGCAGTCGCTGGTTCTCTTTCTCCAGCTCCTTCAGCCGGCGGGCCTGATCAACGCCCATCCCGCCATATTCGCGGCGCCACCTATAGTAAGTCTGCTCGGTTACGCCGATCGCACGAACCGCCTGGCCTGCCGTCTCGCCACGGCTCAGGCGGACCTCTACTTCACGCAGCTTGGCAATGATCTCTTCCGGGTTGGCTCGTTTCGCCATCTCTCAGCTCCATTTGCGAAGCCGAGACTAACCGATTCACCAGACCACTTTCCGGGTAGCAGACCACCCTCTGATTAAAAGACAGTCTGTGGATGTCTCGTTATGACATACTCTGTCATATGTTGGCGAACCTAACTTCGTGATGTTGCTGTGTAAACGGTCTTTATAGATATTGCATAAAGTGTCATCAGATGTCACTGTGCGCCACGTTTTTGGGCCACCGATGGGACACTAGAATGAGACACAGCGACCAGGTCGTGACCTTTATCGAGACCTCGATCAATGCCGCGAAACCAAAAGATGGAAAGCGCACCGAGTACCGTTTGAGGTCCACCCGAGGCAACGTCATGGAGCATCTTGTCCTTGAGGTATCGCCGCCAGCCGGGCGCGCTACCAAGCCCCGGCCAGCGTGGCGGGTGCATTACGATTATCGCGGTAATGGTCTGAGGCTCCGGCGCAAGATTAAGATCGGAGATACGAATTCGCCTCTTTCAGATATCGATGCGCGCTGGCGGGACATTAAAGCCGCCATTGATAGCGGGCGCGACTAGCTGGCGGAGCAGGAAGCACAGAGAAAGGCGAAGGATATTGAGCGGCAAAAAATCTACTCCTTCGCAGACCTTGCCAAGGACTTCATCGAAAAGCATGCTAAGGCCAACAAGCGGACTTGGCGCGATGATCGTAGTAAGCTCCAGGCGCACATCCTGCCCCGTATCGGAGAGATGGACGCGAATGAAGTCACCAAACGCGATATCATCGAAATCATCGATTACATCGCCATTGAGCGTGAGGCGCCTGTACAAGCCGACCGGACGACAGCTCTTATTTCGTCAATCTACAACTGGGGCCAAGACGAGGATCTGGTCCAGCACAACCCCGCGGACCGCATCAGGAAGCGGTCCAGCCGGAAGCGCCAGACAAGGCTCCTAACACACGAAGAGCTCAGAGCACTTTGACGATGGTGTGAGCAGCCGGGTTCCATGACGCAAAGGCGCTGCAGGATTATCATTCGCCTGGCAATCCTTTTAGGACAGCGCCGCAACCAGATCGCCGCGGCCAAGAAGTCCGAGCTGATTGCACTCGGCGCCAGCAAGCCGGCATTTCATATCCCGCATGCCAGGAACAAGAACAAGGACGATCTCCACGTTGTACCCTTGCCAAAACTGGCGGAGGCGCTGTTTCTTGACTCGCTTGAAATCTCGGGAAATGGCGATTTCGTTTTTCCGTCAGAGGTGAAGCCGGATGCCCCTTTGCACGCGGACACTGTCACAGGTGAGATCGCCATTGCGCGCAAGGAGCTTCGTATCACCCCCGCCGAAAGTGGCGAAGAGGCGGCGCTCCATGGCCTCCGGCACCTGGTCAAAACGGGGATGAAAGGCTTGGGCATTCAGGCCGAGGTCCGTAAGCGCATCTAGAGTCATCGCAGCAAGACGGCGACTTCGGACATGGACGAGTGGTACGACCATGCTGACCATTACGACGATGATTACGCCGCACTGGCACTATGGGAGAAGCGAGTTCTGGATATCCTGAGCGAAGGTTAAGTGCCGCTCGATAACACAGCTTGCCGCGAGTGACACCGGATGTCCGGTTTCGGATCCAGAAGCAGAAACAAGCAGATAATCGTCACATGCTCACTTTTGACCCAATCCGGCTGTCTCAAATTTTCCGTATAATTAGTGAAGCCATGACCGCTTTGCCTGAGGACATGCCGTGCCATCCCTACACCCTCCTGGCGTGCAAAATGACCGATTTCTCTTAATCAATTTGGTATCCCGTCACGGGGGCTGACCAAGGCTACTTCTTAGCCGGGAGATCTACGCCAAAATTGACTTCCAAATAATCTGTGATCTGCCTGACCTGCTCCGGATTGAGCGGCGCACCGATTTCCACCATTCTGTCGATGATTGGCACCCATTGCTTTCCTGGGCGGTTCGTAGCGGTTACTCGGTCCAAGCCATGACAAATTGCGCAGGCGTCAGCAACGGGAGTAGCTCCAGGGCCACCCGGCAGCTTCACTTCAACGTTGGATTGGCCAGGCACTGGCACGCCTGGGCCGAAGTGCGCGACGAGATAGGCGGCGGCGACATCGATATCATTAGGCCCAATCTGGGCGCCTCGCAAAACCATATTGTATATCATTCGACGCCAGCCTAGCTCGTTCATTCGAAGCTGTGTGATTGGTCCGGCTTGGTGACACTGCGTGCAAGCCTGCGCGACGATTTCCTTACCCGGCCCATCCGGGAACGGGCTGGTTTGTTGCGCCTCCGCAACTGAGCTTGTAAGAGTTATCGTCGCGCTGACGATGACGGTGGTCAGGGCCGTCATAAGAAAGAAGCGCATGGGTCAGACCTTTCGCGTGCGTTGAGCTGCAATCGAATAAGCCGGATACCATTCTGACGCTGCAGCAACACCTGCACGATCGACATGAATGTCGAGCAGGTAGGCCGTCCTTCTACGTTGGCGCGCTTTGCACGGGTGAGCGAAGCCTGGATCTTGGCAGGATCAGTAACGATCTCTCCTTCCACCCCGAATGCGCTGGCGGCTTTGGCGAAATCGACGTCAGGGCTGCCATTGTAAGAGGTCATGTCCCTGCCCGACTGAAACTGCTGTCCCGCGATGAGACTAAGGATTCGGTTGCGTTCGTTATTATAGCTTCGGTTATTGACGACAATGTTCGTGATCGGAGCGTTGTAGCGCGCCTGGCTCCAAAGCGGTTGAGGACCGCCGAACAAAGCACCTCCATCGCCTGTGGCGGATACCACCGGACTATTCGGACGCGCGAGCTTAACGCCGAAAGCTGCTGACTGCGCCCAACCAAGTATATTGGCTGTCGTTGAGACAAGGGTCTTATCGGATCCTCCAAAAGCCATAAATGTATCCATGATCCGGCCGGACTCGCAGTCGGTCACGTAGATCGTGTCTTTGTCCAGGCCCATCTCAAGTTCGACGCCAAGGCGCTCCATGGTTATGGACGATGGATTGTTCAGGTCCTTAGCGATTGTGGCACGCATTTTGGCTACGTCGGCGGTGTATTCGCGGACGCGAGCGGCCCGCTGGTCCGCGATTTCGAGCCAAGCGGTCCTTTGTCGCCATGCTTTTGACTGCAGCGATAAGGTCCCCAAGCCCAAGCTTGATATCGGCTACGAGAGCTATGTCTATCGGCCAAGAACGCGCGAGATTGGTCGGATCGATCCTCATGGAGATCGTGGTCGCACCTTGCATAGCGTGCTCGCCCAACTGACTCCCTATGTTGAAATGAACGTCGACGGCTCCGGGGAACTGCGAGGAAGGCACAAAGGTACCAATGAAAAGCGGGTCGCGCGTTGGATACGGCTTTGACCAATTGCCGAGCGATCCCGTGATGCCGGTAACTGGAATGCCAAGTAGGGTCGCAAGCTCGACGGTTTCCGGCTCGGCCTGACAAAGTGTGATCTCATCACCGGCCGTTATCAAGGGGTTCTTTGCCTCGATCAACAGTTTGGCGACAGCGTCCACGTCGCGCGAGTTGGACCGAACCTTCATAGCCACTTTGAATAGGTCGCCGTCATAGATGTCCGCGGTCGCAGCGGCCCGCAAAAGGTCATCGGGGATCGAGAGGTAAACCGGGCCCGTCGGTGGGGTTTGTGCAAATTTTAAGGCGCGGCGGGTCACGTCCGCGATGCCGGCGGTGTTTTCGGCAAGTCAAAATGACTTGGTAATCGGCGCGACCATCGTCTCCTGATGGTCGTAGTCCTGCGAATAGTCACGGCCAGTTACTCCAGTCCCAAAGGCACCAGTAGTAAGCAGCACCGGAATGCGATCCTTCCAGCTATTGACAAGTTGCGTCATGCCGCTTGGCAGGCCCACATTAGCAATGTGGGCGATACCAACCTTACGCGACATTCGGGCGTAGCCGTCGGCCATGGCAACGACCGCACCTTCTTGGATCCCCTTGATGATCTGGATGCCAGGTTCGTCAACCAAAGCGTCATAGATGGGCGCGTCCCCGGTAGAGGGATTAAAGAAAATGAATTCGACGCCGGCGGACTTGAGTTGTTGGACGTAAAGCATACCGCCATTGCCCGTCACTTGGCGGACTCTGTGGCCGCTTTCGGTGTGGGCGACGGCGGATGTGGCGGCGAGCGGCTGGACGATCGTCTTGTTTGCAGCAACCGTTATTCCCGCCGCGCCCATGCCGTGTATCAGTTTGCGGCGAGAAAAACGCTTGCTCAAATGTTGTCGGATCAGGTCATCCATCGTGTTAATCCTCCCAAGATCTTTTTTTTGTCACACGGTTCTGGGGGCAGAGCAACTAAGTAGGCTTGCTTTGTCGAGACTTATTTTCGTAATTTTATATTGCAACTATTGTCGATGCAAACGACGCGTGCGACCTATAGGGTCGCAAGAAATTGCAATATTCACGATGTCATTCGGACACTATGTTCGTCCGCTGGGTCGAACTCTCCATCAGACGGAAGGTCACGTCCATCAAGATGTTGTAACTTCTCAGTGTGTTTGAGCCTGAAGGGGCATCAGTGATGTGATCGAACACGTTCATTCGGCTCCAGCGAAGGGATCGATTATACAGCACCTTATGCGGGCCACATTGCCTCGGTGCACCACGCAAGTGCAGCTGTTCTTGATAACAAAATAATTCCGGAATTGGACCCGAGCGCTAATTCGCCGTCAGGTGCGGTATCTTCAGCTAAGAGATCCGAAAGCGGCCGCACCAATCTAAAAAACTTTGTAAAACTGATTGGTCCGGAATTGATGTCTTGGACGGCTCTCCACCCCGAAGCAGCGTACACTTGGCGGGAGCCAAGAGGGAGGGCTATGAAGATGCGGATTGCAACAATAGGTCTCGATATTGCGAAGTCTGTCTTTCAGGTTCACGGCGCTGATGCTGCGGGGCAAGTGGTTGTCCGGCGGCGTCTCACACGCGGGCGCGTCTTAGCGTTCTTCGAGAAGCTGGCACCGTGTCTCGTTGGGATCGAGGCTTGCAGCAGCTCGCATTACTGGGCGCGCGAACTCATTGCGCGCGGGCATGAAGTACGCTTATTGCCGGCCCAGTACGTGAAGCCCTATGTGAAGCGGGGAAAGAACGACGCAGCAGATGCCGAGGCAATCTGCGAGGCCCTGAAGCGGCCAACGATGCGCTTTGTGCCCATCAAGACGCCAGAGCAGCAAAGCGTGATGATGCTGCACCGCGTGCGGCTGATACTCAACCGGCAGCGTACCCAGCTTTCCAACTCGATCCGTGCCCATCTCTTGGAGTTTGGCATTGCCGCTCCGATCGGGCGGCGCGGGGTGGACCAGCTTCTTGCCATTATCGCGGATGAGGAAGATGCGCGCGTGCCTGCTGATGCGCGCCTTTGCCTAAAAATGCTGGCAGCGCAGCTCACCGTGGTGAAGCAGCACATCCTTGAGAACGACCGGCGCGTCCGCGCAAACGCCCGTGAGACGGAACTAGGCCGCCGGTTGATGGAAGTACCAGGTGTGGGTCCCTTGCTTGCCAGCGCGTTCGTGGCGACTATCGCCAGTCCCGCAGCCTTTAAGACAGGACGCGACTTGGCCGCTTGGATCGGCCTTGTTCCCAAACAGAATTCGAGCGGGGGCAAGCAACGGCTTGGCAGTATCTCAAAAGCTGGCAACCGCTATTTGAGGCAGATGCTCGTGGTGGGAGCAACGCAGTGATCCGCTATGCGGAGCGGCATGGAACGCGCCGGCCCTGGCTCATTCAGCTGATGCAGCGGCGCACAACCAAGATTGCAGCGGTTGCGCTGGCCAACAAAATGGCGCGCATCGTCTGGGCGCTCATGACGAGTGGAGAACGTTATCGCGAGCCTACGGTGACCGTTGCGATAACGGCAAAAGAATAGGCGCAAATGCGCCTTTGAGGTTGGGAAGGGCGGATAGGAGCGAATGCACAAAGCCGGTTAAAACCGCCGGATCGGGAAAACCCACTTAGGCCGGAGCACTTTAAGTGCGTGGAATTGATCGGGACCCGAGACGCGCGAATGGCATTATGGCCAGCGGCACATGGAAAAGCCGCATAACAGGCCGGACAGATGGCCGCACCAACCAGCGCTGTGCGGACACTTCAGAAAATCCTTGCCAACGGAGCGCCGTCCACAGACGGCCTAACCGGTACAGCGGGATGGAGCGGGTGCCGCTCCATCCTAATCTTCAGATGTCCACCTGATCGGCGATCAAAAGTGCATCGTCGACCTCGATACCGAGGTAACGCACCGTGCTTTCCACTTTCAATGGCCAAGCAAAAGCTGGACCGCCCTTAAATTTCCCGTCTTGCGGTAGATCAGCGTCGCCTTGGTGCGGCGCAGGGAATGCGTGCCATAAAGGCTCGGGTCCAAGCCGATTATGGCCGTCCAAGCGGAGACGAGCCGCGCATACTGCCGTGTGGTGAGGCTTTTGTCCTTGCCCCGGCGGCCGCCGAAGAGAAAGTTCCCAGGCTGCCTTTGGTCAAGCTGAGATAGGCGCCGATAGATTGGCGGCATTGTTCGGTGATCTCAAAGCGGACAGGACGCCCGGTTTTCTTCTGGCGCACCGTGGCACGCTCCATTGCGTAGCCATGGGGTGCGATGTCCTCGACTTTCAGGATCACCACATCACAGCCGCGAAGCTTGCTGTCGATGGCGAGATTGAACAGCACGAGATCGCGCACTTTTTGTTGCATTTGCAGCCTGGTGCGGATCGCCCAGACGTGTTTGGGCTGCAAAGGCGGTTTGGGGCCCACAAGCTTGTCCTTATTCCAAGGTCTGCGGGTGGCGGGCACAGCATCGATGTTTTGCACGGTATCCACGGTGTCTCTCAATTTACTTTTGTGGGGAGTCCAGGATGATCGAAACGATCGCTGCCAGAGCATGCGGGCCCGCGGAATGACCACAAAGAGTAAAGCAGGCGTTAGCTGGAACAGCGTCAAAGCCGGACTTAGCGGCTTCGACCGGACAGGGCTCCTTGGCCTCGTTCAAGACCTCTACTCGGCTAGCAAGGACAATCAGGCCTTTCTCCATGCCAGGCTCAATCTGGGCGGCGATCCACTCCAGCCCTATAAGGCCGTAATATCGCGCTGGATCTGCCCGGATATTTTCAAGAACGAGCCCTGGTCTGTGGCGAAGGCGAAAAAGGCGACTGCAGACTACAAAAAGGCTATCGGCTATCCAGAAGGCATGGCGGAGCTGTCGGTGTTCTATTGCGAAGAGGCAATTTCTTTCCTGCGCGACTGCAGCATCGACGATGAGGGCTATTACTCAGCCCTCGTGCGCATGTACGGGCAGGCGCTGCAGCGAACGCTGTCTCTCCCGGAGAGCGAGCGCGCGCCTTTTCTAAAGCGTCTCGGCCGCGTTCGTGCCGCCGCTGAGAAAATCGGCTGGGGCGTTGGCGAGGAGATGACCATGCTCTGGTACGATTTTGCAGATGATTCCGAAGCGCCAGAATAAAGCGGCCGTTTAATTCTGGGTTTGTGCAGGTTTCTCGGACGCCTGCATGACCGGACCATCCGCGAGCGCTACCGGAGGCGTCGGAGAAGCGCCAAGGCACGAAATCGCGGAGTATGGGGCACTGTGGCTCAGCGAGGCCTATGGGGATTTAGCCGCAGCGTGGCGGTTGGAATAGGCCGTAATTTTGCAGCAAGCCGAATAGCCTTCGGTTTTTACGAGGGACCTTAGCGGGCGTCTGCTTAAAAAGCCGCGTCAGTAAACGTAGAAACACCGCAAGCCGGCAATATTTTCTGGCATTGCGGCGAGCGCAAAGGTGGCGGCAAAAGCCGCAAGGAAAATCAGCACTGCCGCTGAGTTCTGGAGCCAGCCTAATCATGAGGTATCGAGCCTGATAATCAAAGCCGCCGGGGCGGCACGGTATCTGGGGCTTGGGCCGCTGCCGCGTGCAAAGATCTCAACAACCCTCATGCGCCGGCCACAGCATGGACATGGCCGTTCGAGTTTGAACGGCTCTGTGGCATCGGCGGGCTGTGTGTCTTGTGTGGCCGGAGCGGCTGCTGGCACCTTGAGAAGTTCTCGCGCCTTGGCAATCGCCTCTGCCCGGTTGCCGTTTGCCAGAAATCCGGCGTGGCGGATGCGGTGAAAGCCTTTTGGCAGCACATGCATGAGAAAACGGCGAATAAACTCCGGCGTGGCGAGCGTCATCGTTTTATAGCGGCCAGGGCCTTCGATGCGGTAATCCTTGAAGGTAAAGGTGACGCTCTTGGCATCGGCGGCGATCAGGCGCTTATTGGAAATGGCGACGCGATGGGTGTAGCGGGCAAGATAGGCGAGCACCGCTTCCGGGCCGCCAAAGGGCCTCTTGGCATAAACTACCCATTCGTAGCGCCGGAAAGGCTTGAGGAAGGCCTTGTAAGCACGGGCATCGGCAAGCCCCGCGTGCTCACCCAAGAGCATAAGCCGTCCTTCAGCATGAGCGGCAAACAATGCCTCGATAAACACGCGGCGAAACAGCCGGGACAACAGGCGGACAGGCAAAAAGAATTTGCGCTGGCAGGCGATCCAGCTTTCGCCATCCGGCGAGAATCCGCCCCCAGGCACGATCATATGCACATGCGGGTGATGGGTCATGGCCGACCCCCAACTGTGCAAGACGGAGATTATGCCGAGCTTGGCGCCGAGGCGCTTGGGATCGGCCGCAATGGTGAGGGTCGCCTTGGCCGAGGCCTTGAACAGGATATCGTAGATGACCGCCTTGTTGTGATAGGCGAGGCCGGCGATGGCTCCCGGCATAGTATAGACGAGATGGAAATAGGGTACCGGCAACAGCTCGGCTTTGCGCTCCGCCAGCCATTCCCGCGCTGCCGTCCCTTGGCACTTGGGGCAATGGCGGTTGCGGCAGGAGTTGTAGGCGATGGCTGTGTGTGAACAGTCTTCGCAACGCGCAACGTAGCCGCCGAGCGCCGCGGTCCGGCAGCGCTCGATGGCGCTCATAACTTTGAGCTGGTCAAGACTGATGTGCCTCCTGTTGGCAGCACGCCAAGAGGGGCCGTGGCCGCGGAAGATGTCCGCGACCTCCAACGCTGGCCGTGCCATGGGCGCGGCTTAACGCTTCTGGCGGACCTTCTTCAAAAGCGGCACCGCGATCTTGCCGATCGGGCTTTCGATGGCGGCGATCCGTCCCGTAGCCACGCGGGTATAACGGGCCGTCGTATCGAGCTTGTGATGGCCAAGCACCGCTTGAATCAGACGGATATCCAAGCCTTGCTCGAAAAGATGGGTGGCAAAAGAGTGCCTGAGCGAATGCAGCGTCACTGGCTTCTTGATGCCGGCGGCTTCAGCTGCCTCGTGGAACAGACGCGAGAGCTGGCGCGTAGTGAGCGGCTGGGCGCGCCGCCGGCCGGGAAACAGCCAGCGCTCCTTTAAAGGCACGCCGTCATCGTAGCGTATGGGCCGCACCTTCCACCATTGCCGAAGCAGATCCAGAACTTCGGGGGGAAGCATCACATGACGGTCTTTGCGCCCCTTGGCTTGCACGACGCGGATGATGTTGAGCTCGCTGTCAATGTCACCCACCTTGAGGCGGCACGCTTCGCCAGCGCGTAATCCGCAGCCATAGCACAGCGCGAGCATCACCTTGATCTTCAGGTTGCCCGCCACGGCCAGCAGGCGCTTGGCCTCGGCCGGGCTCATAACCAGCGGCAGCTTCTGTGGCTCTCTGACATAATAGATCTCGGACGCTAAATCGTGCCTGCGCAGCGTGACCCGGAACAAAAACTTCACGCCGGTCATAATGCGGTTGCGATTGCAAATGCTGGGGCCGCTTTCCATCAAATAAAACTGGAAGGCGCGGACCTCGTCCGCCGTCGCCGTCTCAGGCGAGCGCTTCAAATAGGCGGCAAAACGCTTGCAGCTGTAAACATGGCTGCGCTGGGTGTGCAAACCGAGCTGGCGTGCCTTCATGTCCTCGATCATGCGCAGACGCAGTTCACTGACGGCCTGGGTACTCATACTTGGCTCCTGTCTAGGATGAGGTTGTTGAGACCCCGATCCAAAGGACAGGCGCGTTGAGCAGGTTATCGTTATGTTCTCAGATGGTTACCTTGGCCTCTCGCTCCGTGCGGGCAGCAGCTATCGCGCCAGCGATTTAGTGCGATGGCCTCGGCCTGCCGTTTACCGATCCGAAGCCGTTTGACCGCTTCCGGATCCACCAGCAGAAACAATTGGATAAGCTGCCAGACGCCAGCCATTGACCCTGAACAGACCTTTGCGACTAACAGGTGACCAGCCGTTTTCAGTACGCACCTTATCAGTTTCAGCTCTGTTTGATTGTTTGCGGTAGGCGCGGTTTCGAGTGCTTCTACGTCTCTCCTTTCTCACCGGCTGGACTAAAAAGCGTCCCGGGTAGCGGTTCACGAGGCGCTCGTTTACTAGCTACTCACCCGTCCGTGGCGCCTCGGAAATCAGACGCGAGCCGCGTTGTCCGGTAAAATATGACCAAAGCCACTGCCTTTGGACCATCAAACGGTTCTGAAGCTGCGGAAGGGACATGATATGGACAAAGGCCCAGGCCAGCCAGGCTAGAAACCCGCTCATCCGAATCCGGCCGGTCTCCATGATCGCAAAATTTCTGCCCACGACCGCCATGCTGCCCTTGTCGAAGTAGCGGAATGGATGCGGCTGCTTGCTACCCTTAAGCTCTGCGGAAATTACACGGCCGACATAGCGGCCCTGCTGAATCGCCACCTGAGCGACGCCCGGCAAAGGACGCCCCTCTTGCATAGCGGCGGCAGCATCACCGGCGACGAAGACCCGAGGGTTGCCCGGCAGGTTCAGTGACGGGCCAACAATCGGGCGCCCAGCGCGGTCGCTCATCGCGCCCAGCATCTTCACGATGGGCGAAGGCGCAACGCCTGCCGTCCACAGCACGGTTGCACTCTCGATGCGATTCCCCGCGACAATCACGCTCTGTTCGTCCACATGCTCAACCGTGGCGCCGGTCATCACCTTCACGCCAAGTTTCTCAAGCCGTTTGACGGCTTTCTCCGAAAGCAATTCCGTATAGCTTGCCAGGAGCCTCTTGCCGCCCTCGACTAAGAGGATTGAGGTCTGCGCAGGATCGATGTTCTGGAAATTCGAGCGTAGAGTAACACGAGCCAGTGGCGCGATCGACGCCGCCAATTCCACCCCTGTGGGTCCTCCGCCGACGAGGACGAAGGTCAATTCCCTGTTGCGAATCGCAGGGTCAGCGGCGGGGGCGCCAGTGCTAGCGACCACAGCAATGCCAGCAATGGCCTTCAATACAAACGGTTTCAGCTTCGGTCACCAAATCCAGAAGAGCGGGACAAAGGGTTGGACAAATGTACACCCGACACATAAGCCGTTGATCTTTCTGGGTGTCTGGCGGAGAGGGAGGGATTCGAACCCTCGAGACGGTTGCCCGCCTACACGCGTTCCAGGCGTGCGCCTTCAACCACTCGGCCACCTCTCCCTGAGACGGAACCAACGCACTATAGCGAATAAGGCACCTCCTGCAAGTCCGGCCGAAACTACTTGTCGCCTGTCAGATCGAAGGCCGTGTCTTCGAAATGAAGTACTTACCGCGACGCAGTATTCGTGGCGACAACGCTCCAGGACGCACCGCTGTGATATTTCCCGCACAACCTGCGGCAAAAGAAGCGAACGTGCTGGCCAGGGTTGACGGTGAGCGCGGTTACGATCATATATCTCCCAAGCGTCAGGCTTTAATCAGTTTCCTGCCTACCGCTCAGCTTCCGGTAATGCACAGTCCGTTCCGATGTGCCGTGGCTTGCTGGCATGAGAAATGAATTGTACCTGACGTCTGGCTGTCATCATTTCGCAGTATGCGTGATGATACTCACTGAGCCTCGAACGTGGTTCCAAGAAAACTCAACGGGATATGACCTTTAACGAACTTAAACTCAGCGACAAAGTGCTCGCTGCAATCGAATCGGCCGGATACACAACTCCCACCCCAATTCAAGCCCAAGCCATCCCCTTTGCCCTCGAAGGCCGCGACGTTATCGGCATAGCGCAGACCGGCACAGGCAAGACGGCATCCTTTGTCCTTCCGCTGCTTACAATGCTTGAGAAAGGGCGAGCCCGCGCGCGAATGCCGCGCTCTCTCATCCTGGAGCCGACGCGGGAGCTGGCTGCTCAGGTCGCAGAAGCGATCGAGACGCTCGGCGCACAGCACAAGCTCACGATCGCCCTTCTTATCGGCGGCGTATCTTTCGACGATCAAGAGCGCAAACTGGAGCGCGGCGCCGACATCTTGATTGCAACGCCGGGAAGACTTCTGGATCATTTCGGCCGGGGCAAGCTCCTCCTAAGCGCAGTCGACTATCTCGTGATTGACGAGGCCGACCGGATGCTCGACATGGGTTTCATTCCCGACATCGAGCGTATCTGTAAGCTTTTGCCGCCATCGCGCCAAACGTTGTTCTTTTCGGCGACCATGCCGCCAGAGATTCAAAAGCTTACAGATCAATTCCTTCGAAATCCCGAGCAAGTCCGGGTCAGTCCTCCCGCCACTACCGTCAAACTCATCACTCAAAAGCTGAAATTTTCACCTGCCGACTCAAAGACAAAGCGAGACATTCTGCGCCAGCTCATGCTCAGCGAGTCCGGGTCCGTTAAGAACGCAATCATCTTCTGCAATCGCAAAAAAGACGTTGCGATCCTTCATAAGTCACTGGTCAAGCATGGCTTCAACGCGGCAGCCTTGCATGGCGACCTCGATCAGCGTCAGCGCATGGCCACGCTGGATGCCTTTCGCAAAGGCGAAATCACATATCTCGCCGCCTCTGACGTTGCCGCCCGCGGCCTCGACATTCCCGAAGTCAGCCACGTCTTCAATTTCGACGTACCGGTCAGCCCCGAAGATTACATACATCGTATCGGAAGAACCGGCCGCGCCGGCCGCGAAGGCTACACCGCGATGATCGTGACCCCCAAAGAAATGAAGGCTTTGAAAGCTATCGAGACCCTCTGCAAGGCCAAGATCGAATGGATCGATGGGGAGCCATCGACAGAGAACTTAACTTCTGCCGACTTCAGCGGGGGTCGTGACCGAGGGCGCCGCGAGCGCAAGCCACGCGATGATCGCAGGGATGTCCGCCCTCGTGAGGGGGAAGTCCGCGAGTTCCGGGCCAAGTCCTCGCGGCGCGACAAAGACAGCAGTGTTTCCCGCTACCATCGAGAGCTTTTGCCTCCCGCGACCTCCGCGCCCGTAGTGGGCCTGGGTGATCATGTTCCAGAGTTTCTGAAGCGCCCCGTCCGAATAGCCAGCTGAACCTGAGCCGCCCGCCACTAGGGCATTACGCCGGTGCGCCCCTCACATGGCGGAAGGGCTAAACACGGGGCCGAAATTAGCGATATCATCTTACGTGCCCGGGACGAGCCAATCGGCGGCGGCGCCGTGAAGGCCCATGGCGCCTTGCAGATAGGGGAGGACGGCCTTCACCTGTTCTGGCACCGTAAAAGGGGCATTGAAGACGATCAGCCCGCAACCATTCAACGTCTCTGGCCGGTTCGGAAGTATCAAAATCTCGACGTGCCATGTCCGTGGAAAAGACAGACGCCGCGCCGCATCTTTCAACGCTTCCACCGGCAGATGCGCCTTAATCGGATACCAAATAATATAAACTCCTGTGGCCCAGCGCTTTCTCCACTCGCTCACTGACGGGCCAAGATTTCAAACTCATTCTTTTGCTCGAAGGGCGGGTCAACCAGCACGACCCCACGGCGTTCCTTCGGGGGAATGTGAGCCCGGATGCATTGATAGGCGTCTAGGTGCATCGCCCGCGCACTTTTGAAAGGGTGCAACAGGTCTTTGAGGGCGTCAAACGCCGGCACGTAAAGCTCGCTCGCCAAGAGCCGGTCTTCGGCACGAAGGTGCCGAGCGAGAAGCAGGGGCGAGCCAGGATAGCGAAGCGCAGCGAAGTCGTCCTTAACGGCATCAAGATAAGGCTTGAGTTCTATAGGGGCGTTTAGTTCGGCCGCAAGAGATCCTATGCCTCGTTCCCACTCGCGCGTTTTGGCAGCCTCCTCCAAATCGAGCCGGTAGAGACCAGAGCCGGAATGGGCATCGATGAAGCAGAGGGGGCCTGCTTTTCTTTGCAGATATTCGAGGCATTTGAGGAGAACAATGTGCTTCAGAACGTCAGCAAAATTTCCGGCGTGATAGGCATGGCTATAGTTCATGATTTGCGGATCTTGGCGCTGCCGTGTCAGCGCTTTCTATAGCGAAAGTGTGTATTTTCCGCCCTTTACGGACGCTCCGCCGTTGGCTCGGCTGCCTGAGTTTAATGCGTTCTCTGACAATCGTCACACAACCACACTATATCACGGTTTAACCTTTGTCTCCGGCAGGGCGCGGAACCTCGATCAAGCTGCGCCGTTGTCTCAGTTTCAATTGTCAGCCGCTTTCTCTCGAAAAGGAGCACCTCATGAGCTCGCCAGCTTTCGAAAACGATGAACTTATTGGCGCTGTTCGCCGTGGTCTGAAGGACCATTGGCAGCTTTTCGTAGTGCAGGGGATCATCCTTGCGATTTTGGGGGCCTTGGCGATCGCCTGGCCGGTCATCGCATCCGTCGCCAGCGCCGCGTTTGTTGGCTGGTTTTTGGTTATAGCCGGCGTGTTCAGAGCTGTATCGCTGGTCCGCTCGCCCCACGCGCCAGGTTATGTCTCGTCACTGCTGCTTGCGATCCTCACCGCAATCCTCGGCCTTGTGCTTGCGTTGTTCCCCTTACAAGGGGCGGTCACACTCACGATGGTGCTCACGGCCTATTTCATCGTGCATGGGGTGACGAGCATCGTCTTCGCCTTCTCTATCAAGGGCGATACAGGGCGATGGGTACTTCTGGTTTTCTCCGGCCTTATTGACCTCGCTCTTGCGGCACTTGTCATCGCCGGCTGGCCCAGCACAGCGTTTTGGATTCTCGGCCTTTATGTCGGGATCAATTTCCTCTTTACAGGCTTTGGCCTGATCTTCGCGGCGCTAGGCGCTCGGGCTGCATAGTAAAGGTAAGTGTGCGGCGCCAATCCAGGCCTGCGGAAAGTGGCTAGCAGGGAACCGAACCCGAGCTAATTGGTCACGAAGCAGGCCTTGTCGCCGCCCACGCCCTTGATTTTTTGGCAGAGCTCCATGGCTTCCTGCCGCGTACCGAGGGGCCCGGCAACAGCCCTGTATGTGACGCCCCTGGTCCCCAGATCTGCAATCTTTACGGTGAGCTGAACGTCTCCGAGGACGGATTTGTACTTGCCGGAAAGCGACGGTATATCACGTTCAATCGCTTTCTCGTCCGGAGCCGACTTCAAAGACACGTAGAACCCTGCAGCCGGAGGCGTATGCTCGACAGCGGCTGCGGTGGCGATCCGAGTGGGCGCCGCCCTGGGCGCTGGCGCCGACGCGGTCGTGAACGGCTGTGCGACAGGTGCCGCGGGCGCTGATGTTGTTCTAAACGGAGCAGGAGGCGCCGCCTGAGCAGACGGCACAGGAAGCGCATTGCCGAAGGGCGGCGGAAGCTGACCATTGCTGACATCGGTTATGGTCGGCGTAATCATCGGCCTCGCGGTGTCTACCCGCGTTCCGTCGGGCCGGTAGCTTTCGCTGCGCACGACCGTAGGCTGGTCCGTTCCGGGGCGCCCGCTTGGCGCCGTAGCGGGGGGAGCATCACCGGACTTTTGAGCCTTCTTCAGAGCTTCCTCAATCCTGTCTTCGAGGGAGTTACCCATAGAGGGTTGAGAAGCCGAGGGTCCAGCCCCGGCTTGGTTGAAAGCAACCTGCGTCTGCTGTCCATCGGGAGTGAGCCGGTCATAAATCGCCTTTTCACCGTTGGGGAACTGCCTGCCGCCCGGATTGCCGGGCATCTCCTTTGAGGGCCGGTTATCGGCGCGGATAAACGGTGTGGCTTTGTCTTCGCTGCCGCCCTTGAACATCTTATACAGATATACACCACCGCCCCCGGCGAAGATTGCCGCGATTAGCGTGAGTGTTAGAAGCTTTTTGCGGCCGCGCCTCGGTTCCCCCAAATGATGGTCATTTTCGAAGTCGTCCTCGTCCGCGAAGAAGTCCTCATCGACGTCCTCGCCGTGACCGGCATGCTGAGGGAGAGCGTGTCCGTGGCCGTCCCCAGCCCACTCTTCCTGCCCTGCATAATGCGGATCGTAGCCGTGCCCGTAATTCTCTGCCGGCGCATGGGGGTCGAACGTGGGCTGATGGTACTGCTGCGATGGCGCATATCCTTGGCCGGCAGCCGCTGGCGGCATCTGAGGCGCATAACCGCGATCGGGTTGAGCGCTGTGGACGGGACCATCTTCAGGCAAGAAAAACCGGGAAGGGCTTTCCTGCGCAGCAAAACGTGCCCCGAAACCGCGCTGATAGTCATCTGGGTGAGGAGGAGCGGGGTCAGGCTGATAAAATCCGGGCTCCTCCCGCCGCGCCGAAGCAGGCTGGGCAAGCGGCTGACGGCCCGCTGAGGCATTATAGTGTTCGGCAGGATAGGCCGCTTCGGAATGGTACCCTTGATCGTACCCTAGCGGGGCTTGGTCACGGCCAAAAAGGTCGTCCCGGGCGCCATCGCCATATCCAAGATGGGGAGGCTCAGCGTCATAGGGCTGAGGCGGCGGAACGTAAGACGCCACAGGGGAAGACGGATACAGATGGGGGTTTTCTTGCCGCGGCGCGGGCTGCTGGTAGTAGCCCTGCGGATTTTCGGGAGGCCGGTTTTGCGCTGGCGGTGGCGGTGGAGCAGCGGGCTCCTGACGGGCGCCGTAAGAAGGTCTTGTGTATCCGGAGTAGGCCGCGCGCTGCTGGGCCGCGCCCTGCTGCTGGTCCTGGTACGGTGATCCCGCCTGCCGATCGCGCAACGATGATTGATCGCGCCTCTCGTCCCGAGGTGCCCGGCCAGGAGTGGGCCACTCCGGTTCCCGGCGTCCGCGGCGCGGTGGCGAATCGTCATTCATAGACATCGATCAGTATCCTCCACGTGCACAAGTTGGGACCTTGGCGAGCTAACGCATTTCCGAAATTGCTTCGACGCCAAGCAAATTCAAAGAGGACCGCAATACCTGAGCGGAAGCTGTAATCAGCGCGAGACGCGCCTGTGTGGTATCCCAGCTTCGTTCGACGATGAACCGCAAATGTGGCAGTTCTTTGCCGCGGGTCCATAAGCTGTGGAAGACTGCGGCAAAGTCATGAGCATAGAAGGCGATGCGATGCGGTTCGTGAGCTTGGGCCGCACCCTCTATCACTCGCGGAAACTGGGCTAATTTCTTTATGACGGTCATTTCGCCTTCATCCGTTAACAGGCTAAGCTTCGCACCGGCGAGCGACGCCTGTTCGAGGTCCATTCCGGGAAAGGCGGCACTCGCTTTGGCAAGTACCGAGCACGCCCGCGCATGCGCATATTGCACATAGAAGACCGGATTGTCGTTTGACTGCTCCACGACTTTGTCGAGATCGAAATCCAACTGCGCGTCATTCTTGCGGAAGAGCATAATGAACCGGACTGGCCCCGCGCCTACTTCGTCAACAAGGTCTCGCGCAGTGATAAACGAGCCGGCCCGCTTGGACATTTTGTAGGGTTGACCGCCTTTCAGCAGCCGAACGATCTGGCAGAGCTTCACATCCACATCGGCTTCGCCGCACGAAAGAGCCTTTACTGCCGCCGAAAGCCGCTTCACATATCCCCCATGGTCCGCCCCAAGCACAATAATCATGTGCTTGAAGCCGCGCCGCAGTTTGTTCCGGTGATAGGCGATGTCGGGCGCGAAATAAGTGTAGGAGCCGTCGGATTTCAGCAAAGGGCGATCCGTGTCATCACCGAATTCACTGGAGCGGAACAGCGTTTGCTCGCGGTCCTCCCAGTCTTCCGGAACTTTACCTTTGGGAGGATCAAGGCGCCCAACATAGACGAGGCCCTTGGCACGAAGTTCTTCGATGGTTTCTTCTACCTGGTCACTTCCGCCCTTCCATAGCGAGCTTTCGAAGAAAAATACCTCATGCCTGATGCCGAGCGCAGCAAGATCGTCCCGGATCAGGTCCATCATCATGGAAACCGCAAGCTCCCGGACTTTCGGAAGCCATGCTTCTGCGTTCATGCCAAGAAGGCTCTTCCCATACTCCCTGGCCAAAGCCTCGCCCACGGGCTTCAGATAACCCCCCGGATAAAGGCCATTCGGGATTTCCCCGATCTCCTCCCCAAGGGCTTCGCGGTAGCGCAGATATGCGGACCGCGCCAGCACATCCACTTGTGCGCCGCCGTCATTGACGTAGTACTCCCGAGCAGCTTTGAAGCCTGCGAACTCCAAAAGATTTGCGAGCGCATCCCCGAACACAGCTCCGCGCGTGTGTCCAACGTGGATCGGGCCGGTAGGGTTCGCCGAAACATATTCCACATTAACGGGCTCGCCTGCGCCGGCGTTGCCGCGGCCATAGTCCGTACCCTGAGTCAGGACGGCTCGGAGCACACCTGGCCAGAATTCTTGTTTCAAAGTCAAGTTGATGAAGCCGGGCCCGGCAATTTCGGCCTTTTCGACATCAGCGCCTTGAGCCAGCCCGGACGCGATGAGCTGAGCAAGCTCCCTGGGATTTTTCTTCGACGCCTTGGCCAGCGCCATCGCCACGTTTGTGGCAAGATCGCCATGGGCTGCTTCGCGCGGTGGCTCCACGACAAATCCGGTCGTTTTCAAGTTGGGGGGAAGGAGTCCCCGGCCACGCAAATCCTCCAGAACTGCGCGAATACGGTCTTCAAAAATCGCAAAGATGTTCATGGTAGTTTCATAAGCGCTTCAAGCGGCATCCGCAATGGCTGGCCGTCAACGCCTGCCCTGGCGAAACCGAACGTATTTCTCTGAAAGGCGAATAGGATCAGACGCCAAGAGAGCTTATCACATGTTTATGCGCCCACTGCGAAGGAGTCTTGGCATGCCTTCCTCCACACTTCTGAAACCAAGCCGCCGCGATTTCATCAAAGGGGCGGGCGTCCTAGGGGCGGCGGCTGTGGTCACTTCTGCCTCGGCGAATGAGTTTGTTGACCTTCATCTCCCCGGAGGGCCGAGCAAGCGCGAATTGACGTCCGTATTCCCTCAAAAAGGGACGATGATCCTGCAACGCACACGCGCGCCGCTCCTAGAAACACCCTTTGAGGTATTCGACCGCGGCGTCTTCACTCCCAACGATCAGTTCTTCGTGCGCTGGCACTGGGCCGGAATTCCAACTGAAGTGGACGTTGCCACCTTCAAGCTCGTGGTTCGGGGGCATGTGAACCGTGCGCTTTCGCTTTCTGTGCAGGAGCTGCTGGCAATGCCCACGGTGGAGCTGGCAGCGGTAAACCAGTGCTCCGGCAATTCCCGCGGCCTCTTCCAGCCACGCGTTCCGGGTGGGCAATGGGGCAACGGAGCCATGGGAAATGCCCGATGGACCGGCGTGCCTCTTCGCCATGTGCTTGATATGGCGGGTGTCAAGGCAGGTGCCATTGCCGTTCGTTTCGATGGCTTGGATGTACCTAGCGTCGCGGACGGGCCTGACTATCTGAAGTCGATCGATATCGATCATGCCCGGGACGGCGAAGTGATGCTGGCTTACCTGATGAATGGCCAGCAACTGCCGCTCCTGAATGGATACCCAGTCCGGCTGATCGTTCCTGGATGGTTTTCAACCTATTGGGTCAAAATGCTGAGCGATATCGAAGTTTTAGACAAGCCCGACGAGAACTTCTGGATGAAGACGGCCTACAGGATCCCCGACACTCCAAATGCGAACGTGAAGCCTAGCGAGATAGGTTTCAAGACGGTTCCAATTAACCGGATGGTGCCCCGCTCATTCTTCACGAATGTGAGCGACGGCACCAGCGTGAAACCTGATGCACCTGTCGAGGTGAAAGGGATTGCGTTCGGGGGCGATTGCGGGGTACGTGAGGTGGACCTTTCCGGCGACGGCGGGAACAGCTGGCAACGCGTTGCCCTCGGGCGCGACGAAGGCAAATATGGATTCCGGGAGTGGAGCGCCCAGGTTATGGCGCCGAAGTCCGGTGCCCTCGAGTTGCGGGTGCGTTGTACAAATGAGAAGGGCGAAGCCCAGCCAGCCGAGGCAAACTGGAACGGCGGCGGCTACATGCGAAACGTGATCGAGCGTGTGCGGCTCGCTGTAACCTGAACCGGCGGAGGAAACTTTTATGGCTAAGTTGAATTCTTTCGCCGCCGCTGCAGGTGCGATTAGCATTGCTCTCATCATGGGATTCGGTTCGCATCCGGTTCAGAGCACGGACTCGGCGCCGTTCATGGCTCCCACTGTGGCTGCCAAAGGTGTGCAGCTTCGCTCGGTCAGCGTCGCGCCTCTGTCAATTGGCCGCTCATTCCCTGATGGTCCCCAAGCCGAGGTGGTGAACAGGAATTGTCTTGCCTGCCATTCGGCCGGAATGGTTCTGACGCAGCCCAACTTGTCCCGCGCGGTATGGCTGGCTGAAGTCGAAAAGATGGGGAAGACTTACAAGGCCCCTATCGCCGAAGAGGACGTGCCCGCGATCGTGGAATACCTCGTTCAGCTTCGGCACGGTGATTGAGTCGACTGCCGGCGCACCTTGAAAAATCTGGTGAGAGTAGCGTTGCGAGAGGCACCTCTGCCGCAAACGGTGCGTCATAGTAACCCCGTTCTGCGCGCGCCTGAATCTGCAAACAAAAAAGCAGGCTTGACCCTCCGCTTGGTGGAGACGGTACCAAGGTTTTCATGAACGGGAAGACCTACACGATTGGAGAGGTTTCAGGGCTCAGCGGCGTCTCGGTGCGGCGCATTCGGTTTTATTCGGATCTTAGGAGGCTATGGACTATGACAACGCTTTCAAAAGCCCAGTTGCGAGACATGCTTGAGAACCTCGTAGCCAAGGTGTCCGACGGGGCTCACGCCGACGACGCCTGGAAGGCGCAATGGATAGAGGCCGGCACGCCAGAGCTTCCGGATGAGCCAATGCCCGAACAGATCGACGCGGGGAACGAGATCGTCAAGATGATCACGGACGAGGCCAACATTGCCGGGATGCGCGCCGAGATGGCATTGATGTGGAATGACGGGATTGACGCTTCCGCCTATGCCGAGGCCTCGAACGAGATCTTCGCAAAGGCGCGGGAAGCGATCGTGAAGGGAGAACAGCCAACATCTCCGGCTGGAAGGGCCATCGCGCGCGAATGGCTCGGCAAAGTTGCAGAGTTCATGAAGCGCGATCCGGATTCGACGTTCATTGAATGGGCACGGAACCATCTGCCCGCTCTTCGCGCAATCGCAAACTGCTCGCGATCCTTCGCGGCAGCGACAGAAAAGGATAGCCTGACCGCGAATGGCTCTGGATCGATAAAGCGATCAAGCCTCTTTTGGAATCCGCAGGTTAATGCGGACCCGATCCGGGACGTCCAACAATTGCCGCGGGCTTTGACGGTCTAATCGAAAAGGCTCGAAACCAACTCCTCGCCTGAAGTCCGCAAGATGGCTTCTCCTATCAGGCCGGCCAGAGAAAGCACCTCGATATTGCTTGCAACCCGGACAGCCTCCGTCGGCACGATAGTGTCTGTAATCACGAGCTTCTCAATCTTGGACGCCATTATGCGCGCAACTGCTCCGCCTGAAAAAACGCCGTGCGTGATATAGGCTACGACGGAAAGCGCGCCCTTCTCTATGAGCGCATCCGCAGCGTTGCAAAGGGTTCCGCCGGAGTCGATGATATCGTCGATCAAGATGCAAGTGCGGCCGCTGACATTGCCGATCACGTTCATGACTTCGGATTCGCCCGGCTGTTCTCTCCTCTTATCGACAATCGCAAGCGGCGCATCGATGCGGCTTGCAAGGTTTCGCGCCCGCACCACACCGCCGACGTCGGGAGAAACCACGGTGATATTCCCGTTGGTGTAACGCTTGCGGATGTCGCGCACCATGACGGGCGCCGCGTAAAGATTGTCGGTCGGGATGTCGAAGAAGCCTTGAATTTGGCCCGCATGAAGATCAACTGTCAGCACCCTGTCCGCGCCCGCATGGGTGATGAGGTTGGCCACCAGCTTTGCCGAGATGGGTGTGCGTGGGAGTGTCTTACGATCCTGCCTGGCGTAGCCGAAGTAAGGAATCACCGCCGTAATACGGCGCGCCGAAGCGCGCTTCAGAGCATCGATAAGAATAAGGAGCTCCATGAGATTGTCGTTGGCAGGATAGGAGGTTGATTGGATGATGAATACATCCTGACCCCGGACGTTCTCCTGCACCTCGACAAAAATCTCCATGTCGGCGAAGCGCCGGACAAGGCACTGCGTCATCGGTGTCTTCAAATAAGCGGCGATGGCGTGAGCCAAAGGCCGATTACTATTGCCGGCTACGAGCTTCATGACGCTCAGGAATCCAACTCAACTACAAAACAGCGACGAGCGCGCTTCTAACAGCGCGCTCTTGTACTGTAAACACTCCTGACGGCTTCTACGCTCGCAAAAGATTGCGAACGGCTGATCTAATTAGCCGGCCGACCCAGGGGCGGCTTGCTGCGCTTGGCCAGCCCCGGGTTTTTGGAGCAGCTTCGTGACCTCGGATGCGGCGGCACCTGCTGCTTGATCGGCTACAGGTCCCCAAGCTCCATCTAAAGTTCCAGCAGTAATTTTATTATTCTGCACGACAGTCTTTTCCATCTGCTTCCCGGATGGGTCTGTGACAACCCAGCGGATCGTGATGGGCTGGTAACCATCAGCAGCCGCTCCGAGCTCCACATGGCCTTGAATTTTATAAGCCCCTGCTGAAGATGCGGACGCCAGCTTGATACCCTGTTTGGATAAAGCCTTCTTCATGGCGTCGGCGAGCGAGGTCTTTCCGTCGCCAGGTGCCCCTATGACGGCAGGAACTACAGCAGTAACCTCGCCTGAAGCAGCCTTCTTATGGGCGTGAGCGGGAGAGGGGGTCTCAACTGAGGACGCCAGTGAAGCCGTTTCGACTGGCTTTGCCCCGCCAGCCTTATGCCCGGCGTGTGCCGTTTTCACCGGCGCTGGCTCAGCGCTGGCCATAGCCGAAGGCACGGGTGCATTTGGATTCTCGATCCAGGATGTGATGTCTGCTGCCGACTTGGCCGCGACCTTCTGAACGCCTTCATCCGTAACGTGACTCCACGAATCGCCCCCTTGCTTCGTAGAGACAAGTTCTTCGCCCCCGATGCTTCGAACTTTATTGCCAGCCTTGTCGGTTACATCGATCGTATAAGTGACCTTTGTGCCGTGTTTCGGCTCCGGAAGAGCTAGGAAAGATGTCTTGATGACGTATTGAGCATCTTTTGCTTCGACAAGCTGAACACCTTTAGCTTTGATGAATGTTGCAAGCTGGTCGTTTACCTTGCTTGCATATTTTTGGGGAACGCCCTCAGGGGAAGCCAGGGCAACAGCAGGCTTCCCGTTCTTGGTCAAGCTTGCATCGGCAGTTGCGCTTTGAAAGAGGCTACTGCTGCAGCCGGCGAGGCCGGTTAGCATTAGTGCTCCAGTCAAGAGCGACGCGGCACGGCGAGCTGCGCTCTGCGCGGCCGGTATGTTCTCGCGCGTCACTTTTCCACTCCTTGCTTTTATCGCTTTAGCACGGCGGTACTTGACTTTACCGGCACGGAATTCCGCCGAATCCTTTTAACAGGCGAAATTTAGCTGGCGCGCCCAATCGCGTCCAGCTTCCGGAAGCTTAGAAGCTGCCGAGTTTTCAAAATGACGTTAAAATTAGCGGTATCGCGCCCACTTATCCACATCATCCTAGGAGAATGGCGGAAATTTGTCTCCCATAATCATGTTCGCTTCGATGCACTGATCGCCTGTAACTGAACAAAATTGATTCGTTTTTGTAAGTGCAGAGGCCGATGTCTTGGATGTTGAGGACACCCCGGCGCTGAAGTCTGTCTTTGACGTAAGCTGGTAAGTCAAAGTGACGGCGGCCATTGCCGGCGCTTGAAAAATACTTGCCGTTGGCATCCGAGGTTGCAAGGAACTTGGCCTCGAACTCAGAACCGACTTCATAGGACTCACTCGAAATTGCAGGTCCTATGGCGGCACTTATTCGAGATGCGTCGGCGCCAAGGCTCTCCATTGCTTCGACGGCGTTCTCAATCACGCCTGCCTCCGCTCCCTTCCAACCGGCATGTGCCGCAGCTACAACTCCGGCCGTCGCGTCTGCCAGGAGCACGGGTACGCAATCGGCGGTGAGGACGCAAACCGCAAGGCCGCGCTTGTTCGTGACAACGGCGTCGGCCTCCGGCGCTTCGCCCGGGTGCCAAGCTTTCACCGCGATCAATGCTTTTGGAGAATGGACTTGGCGGGGACCCGCAAGCGTTGTCGGCAACACCCCGAGACGGGCCGAAGCACGCGCCCTGTTCTCCTCCACATGCTCCTTATTATCTTTCGAGCCGCGGCCGCAATTCAAGGAAGCGTAGACGCCTTCGGATACGCCGCCTGTCCGCAGGAAAAATCCGTGAATGAGCCCCGGAGCCTCAAGATTCGATGCTGTCAGCACCCCAGGAGCTTTGGCCTCAATCTCTTGAGCACTACTGGGATCAACCGCATCAATCATAATCGCCCCATCTAATAGCGGTCAGGAAAATGGTGGCAGCGCCGCCAAACCGCCACTGCTGAGAGCAATTACTTTGAAGTGAACGCCCATTTGCGCAGGATCGGTAAGCCGGGAAATGCCGCTCATTAAAGCCTCTGCATCCTTCGCAGAGGCGTTGCTCAGCAATTGCTGCGCCCTTGTCTCCAGGCCAAGCCTCAACAACCATTGACCCATGGGCATGGGACCATGAACGGCGAGGTTCAGGTCAATGGCCTCCGTCGCGAGAGCGGAAAAATCCACATGCGCAGTAAGATCCGTTTCACCAAGCGCGTCGAATGCGCCAACGAAACGGTGGTTTTTGACGGCTTGTACGGTATCCCCGAGCGACGGTTTGGAATAGCCGTAATCAATGACGATCGCCACGAAAGGTGTGATAGCCGCACGCTCAGCGAATGTTTGAAGGATTTCTCCCGTTGCAGGTCTGGCTTCTACGATTGTGCCGTCTTCGATGTTGAGCGAGTCCCCCCTCATCCTAGTCTTCTCCCCTTGGGGAGAAGGAACGCCAGAAACTCCCTCTCCCCTCGGGGTAAGCGGGTCTCCCATTCCCTTTGCGTCCAACACGAATTTAAAGCTGCCCTGCTCAAACGCAACCATGCGCTCGCGCCATAAGCCGCTGCTTTCATCATACTGAAACTGGCGCACCGGCAGGCAATCGAAGAATTCATTCGCGATCAAGACCGTGGGACCGGACGGGATCTCCTCGATGCAGCCGTGCCAGTCAATTGGACAGTCGATGTGCGCGAGCGTGCCCGCTTGAACCCTGCGAAGCGCCTCCGAAGTTTCGACGAGATGGACGGTCACAGCTTTCATGAAAGCGGGGAGCACTCGCAGCACCCGCAACGCGTCGGCCATCAGCGTTCCCCTGCCCGGACCAAGTTCGATCAGGCGCAAGCAGCCGGGTTCGCCCATGAGACGCCACGCTTCGCCGGCCCAAAGCCCTACTATTTCCCCGAATACCTGCGAGATTTCAGGCGCCGTGATGAAGTCGCCTCCGCGCCCGAGAGGATCTTTGTTCCTGTAATAGCCGTATTCGGGATCGTAGAGGCATACCTCTATGTAATCATGGAATGAAATCGGCCGGTTGGCGGCTATGCGCGGGGCAAGCTTCCCGGCAAGCGGCGTCAAGGCGGTATCGAATGCGGGGTTGGATGCCATCACCGCGCAGATGGTAAATTCAATTAGCGTTTGCGAGAGCCGGAAACTTCGCGCTAAGCCTTAACCGCGGAGCGCTCGGCAATTTGTTGCGTGGCTGCTGCCTGCCGCTTCGCCGAGAGCACCAAATACACGCCATATGCGATCATGGGGAGAGAATAGACGACACCCTCCGAGAAATAAGCGGTGGTGAAGAACTGCTGTGCGTCCCATTCCTTGAAATACTCGGCAAAAATGCGGAATGCGCCATAGGCCATCAAGAAGACGCCCGCGGTAAAACCCGGTGACATAAGGGAGCGGCGACCGTGGGTGAAAAAGCGTAACAAAAAGAACATGACGACGCCTTCGAGCATAGCCTCATAGAGTTGCGTCGGGTGCCTCGGCCCTGGCGCATCGCCTTTCAGTAGCAAACGAGTGGGAAATTCCACCGCCCAAGACACATCCGTCAACCGGCCGTAGATTTCCCCATTGATGAAGTTGGCAATGCGCCCGAAAAACAGGCCGAAGGGCACCGCTGCCGCCGATAAATCCATCAGCGAGCGCACGGGGATGCGGTTCACCCGCGCGAAGAGATAGACCGCAAGCCCGACCCCCAAAAGGCCGCCATGGAATGCCATCCCTCCTTCCCAGATGCGGAAGAACTGCAGGGGATTTTTCAGAAGCATTCCCGGTTCGTAAAGGAGGAAGAAGCCCAGGCGTCCTCCCAGAACCGTTCCCAGCGTCACCCAAAATAGAAAGTCATCCGCCTGAAAGGGCTGCATGGGCGCCGCTCCGCCCCAAAGCCGCCGGTCCTGGCAAAGTCGGCGCATATAAAGCCAGCCCAGCAGCAGCCCAGCCATATAGGCAAGGCCGTACCAGCGGACGGCGAGCGGCCCGAGATGGATCGCCACCGGGTCGTTGAAGGGGAACTGGATCGCCATCACCTCCATAGAAATCCTCGAAATGCGGCTGCGTTTGTCGCCCTCATAGCAGCCCGCGCGTTTGCACCAAAGCAAAACATTGGTCCTCCACGTAGCCAAGCACTTGCCCGTCCTGGCCTCGACCGTCTCAGCTGGAAACCTCATCGTCGAACAGCGTGCCAGTACCCGCCTCTTTCAAGGTCCCGGCCAAAGCCTCGGCATCCTTCACCGCGAAGTTCAGCCTTTTGATCAAGTCGCGGTAGCGGCCGGCGCCGATAGCGAGAATATAAAGGCCGGGCACACCCAAAATCGCCTTGGGATCGCCATGCAAAGTGATCTTGACCGCAAGGGACAGCACTTCGTTCGGTTTGTCGCTGCCGCCGGCAACGATTGTCTTGCCATCCGATATGAAGCCATGGGCGCGATGCCGGTAACTATTTGTTTGTCCGCGCTCGATGGGTCTGGCTGCTGAATGCTCACGATCCGCGTGCGAGAATTATCTTACCGCGATAAGAAGCCCGGCGGTCACCGCCATAGATCGCTCGTGTCCCTTACCGAAATCATAGGAATAAGTTGGTTCTACAAGAAAGGAGGCGGGTCCGCCGGGCGATGGCGTGTAGATAAATTCAACCGCAGCCACCGCGGCCACGGAATCGGCCTGATCTTGGTTGCCGGTTTTGTGTACCCATTCAGGCCCCCCTCCTATCTCCAACTCCATAGATTTGGATAGGTCAAATGGCCTCTTAAAGATGAGGTCCGTTCCGATACCGGCTTGGCCTTTTGAAAATAAGGGCGAAGTGCTGCATTCGATTTCAAGAATGTGCTCGGCAACCATGAATTCCAGGCCCAATTCTGGTCCGTAGGAATAACCGTCAACAAGCCCCCATTCACCGGTGCCAGCAATTTCGACAAACACAGAGTGTTCGTTCTCTCCAGCAAATGATGTGCCGGTATTGGCGATCAAAGCGGCACAAAGACCTATCGCTTTCCTCAATCAGCCCCCGCGCTTGGCGATCCTCCCTTCACGGTGTATCCCTCGAATCGCCGCCATGTCCAGGCTAGGCCTGAGGCGGTGCCAGCGGGTGCGGAAATCAACTGCTGCTCAGCTTCGGTTGAGATAAAATCAGATCATATTATTGCCAAGATAAACCAGTAAGCTATTTGGGAAGTGGTAACCTATATCTAAGTCTATGCAGTGGTAAATTGCTTCATTAGCTATGGTTTATACAGAGACAATCATTTTCTTGACTTAGTTTTAGTTCTCGGATGATATACTTGATTATGAACGGATTACTCAAGTTTACGTATGCATTTGTTATAGCCGCGTTGCTATGCTGTAGTTGCTTCGCGACAAGCTTGCATCAGGTGGTGGGTGTTAGCAGTGCGACCGGGGAAGGATCAAAGCCGGTGTCTCATTTCAAGAAAACGATTACGACCGTTTTCTGGGTCGGCGAGGGCGCGACCGGCGACAACGGCTTCATAGACAATTACGGAAGCTATTGGGACTCCAACTGGCTCAAACATTTCGGTGGTGTGGACTCGCCTTTGCATAGGAGGGGCTTTTTTCCAGCGTCTTTTACCCCCAAGCAAAATCCCTTCTACGTGGCGCTACCCTTCGCGGAGGTGGACGCTAATGGCAACTTCAAGGAGATCGCGAAGCGCATTCCTGGATATGGCTCGTCAAAAGAGCCGCTCACGAAAAATCGGTGGGTCGAAATTCGCTATAATGGCAAGTCCTGCTTCGCTCAGTGGCAGGATGTCGGGCCATTCGAAGAAAATGATTTTGAATGGGTATTCGGAAACGCCGCCAAACCAAGAAACCAAACCGGCTTGAAAGCCGGGCTCGATATCTCGCCCGCTGCCGCTCAATATCTTGGGATCAAAGATAGCGCTAAGACTGAATGGCGCTTTGTTGAGGCTTCAGCAGTTCCGGACGGGCCATGGAAGGCGATTGTGACGCGCTAGCGCCATTCTTCGGCTCCGGTGCTGTTACCGCATCGCTCAGCTCCAGTGCCGTCACCGTCGCTTTGCGCTCCAGCTTGCCCCAGCCCACGAGGCGTCCCTGTAAAGCTTTGAAAACGGACTTGATCACCACATAATACATGATTTGCCGGTAACCGAAGCGCTGCAAGACAAGCCACCACAATAAGGACCGGTCTTCATTTTTCTCCATGAAAAAGGCAATCGCCGCTGCCGTGAGGTCGACGGCCATGAAGACGGCATAGTAGGTCGCCGTCACAATTAGGTTATCGGAATTGAACTGCTCCCCGTGTTGAAGGTAGTCCGTGAAAGACCTGACGATCTGAACAATCAGCAGTAAATCGACAAGCGGCGACACCAGCGTAAGGATGATCTGGAAAAGCCACACCTGTGGAAGTGCGACAAGGCCAAGCGCCCCATATCGCGGATTCAAGTTTATGCCTCTGTGTTTCCAGAGGCATTGCAGCGTGCCGAAGGCCCAGCGGAAGCGCTGCTTTGCAAGGCCCGCCACCGCGTCCGGTGCTTCCGTCCACGCCACCGCAGAGGGATCGAATACGACCTCATGGCCGGCCTGCTGCATCATGATGGTCAAATCCTGATCCTCCGCCAGCGTAGCAGAGGGAAACCCACCAAGCTTCACAAGTGCCTCGCGCCGCCAAGCTCCGACAGCGCCCGGCACTACAGTGATGCAGCCTAGCGTCTGCAAAGCACGGCGCTCCAGGTTTTGTGCGCTCACATATTCAAGTGCCTGCCACCGTGTAATAATATTAGTTCTGTTGCCAACTTTTGCATTTCCAGCAACCGCTCCCACGCTTGGATCGGCGAACCAGCGCACGAGCCTCGATATCGTCGCCGTCTCGAATTGAGTGTCGGCGTCGAGAACGACAACAATGTCCCCCGCAGCGCGCGCAAGACCGATATTGATGGCTTTCGCTTTGCCTCCATTAGCGGCGGTAATGAGGGTTACGCGCTTATCGCCGGCAAACGCCCTGCACACGACGGCGGAGGTGCCGTCTACCGACCCGTCGTCGACCACTATAATCTCGATATCGTCGTGGCTGCTGGCAAGAATCCTCCCGACGGAGGACGCAATGACTTTCGCCTCATTGAGCGCCGGGATGATAACGGAGACCGAGAGGCCTTCGCCTATCGCTGCAGGTTCCTTATGCCTAGGGCGGACCCAGCCAAAGATCGCCAAGCCGCAAAGCAGAAAGAGCCGGGCGATCCCAAGCGCAATTGCCAGTACAAACATCCAGCCGAGAGCATGTTGGAGCCAGCTGAAAGTGAAGAACATATAGCGGTTAACGACCGGTGCCGCCTCGTCAGATGGAACCGGCGGCATGGCCTGGTCCTTCGTCCACCTCGCGAGATCGGAAACGGTGACCAGGTCAAATCCTTTTTCCCGCAAAGCGTCGATCACTCTTGGCAGCGCCGCCACAGTCTGAGATCGATCGCCGCCGCCGTCATGGAGCAGGACGACCTGCCCGCGCTTCTCCAGGTCGGGGTTCGTCGTCTGCGCGATTATTCTCTCGACGATCTTGTCAGCCGGCGGGCGTTGCCAGTCGTCCGGGTCTACCTTGAGGCCGACTGTCAGGTAGCCGAGCCTCTCGGCAACCGCCATCGGCGCGATCTCCTGGGCCGTGGACGGTTCTGCATCACCGAAATATGGCGGCCTGAAGAGACGGGTTGAGCGGCCGGTGAGAGCTTCAATCAGGCGTTGCGTGGCATTCAGCTCTATCCCCGCCACACTGTCAGGGGTCTCACCAAGGTTGGCGTGCGTAAATGTATGATTGCCAATTTCGTGACCTTCGGCCAACACCTGTTGAACAAGCCTAGGGTTAGCCGCACCATTCTCCCCAATTATGAAAAAGGTTGCATGCACGTGTTTGGCCTTCAGAATATCGAGAATCTTCGGCGTCCATTCCGCGCTCGGACCATCATCGAAGGTAAGCGCCACTTTTCCGGGCAGGTCGCCGCCTCGCCTTATCACGAAAGAGGCAGGCATTTTCGTGTAGGTCTCGCCAATGACGGTCGCATTGGCGTCATCGACTTTAAAATTGCGTGCTCCGCCCGAGGGGAAGGCAGCAATCTGCAACAGCTCGCCGTGGCCTATGAAATTCACGTCATTCGTCGGAGTGATCGTAGCGAGGGAAGTCGGCGGCGGCGCATTGTAGTTTCTGGGAAGCACCGACCAGATCGACGGATCTTCGGCACCGAGGCGCCAAACGGCATAGCCCGCGGGCCGGTATCTGTCGGCGGCCCTTAGGTGATTGTAGGCGGTCACAGCGTCCAGAAACCAAACCTGGTGTGTTTTGCCGCTTTCGCCATACGAGTAGTGCGGATTGAGCGTGGCTGGGTCGAGCTCGATTGCCGCCTTGGCGTCCCTAGCGGTCAGCATCACCTCCTGGAAGGTGATGTCGTCGGCGTTCGCTTCGCCTTCGGCCCAGTCATAGCCATAATTGCCGATCGCAATGATGGTGTGGGCCGGGTCAAGTTCTCTCATCCGGGCGGCGAGCCGCGTCGAGAACCAGGACTGAGAGGCGACGGGTCCGGCATCGCCCGCCGACCAATGCTGATCGTAGCCCATCAGCATCAAATAATCGCAGTGCTTGGCGTAGGCTTTATAATTCCAGCTCGGATCGTCGAAGGGAGCAGCGACGGCAATCAACCATCCGCGTGGCCTGAAGACAGCCTCCAACTCAGTGAGAAATGTGAGGACATCTCCATGTGCCGTATCGGGAAATTGCTCGAAATCGACCGTAATTCCTTGTAGATTATAGGTCTCAATGAACTTTACGATGCCTTCGAGGCATTCCCGCCGTTTTTCCGGGTCCGCGAGCATCTTTGCAAGGCCTGCCCCGTGCCATTGATAGGCAGATGAGTTCTGAATCATTGCCAGGATGGCTGCCTGGGGCTTCTCCCGGCGAATCACCTCAAGAGCTTTTGGGTCAAGCGTAACCTTCAGGTCCATTGTATCGCCCTGTACGTACAGCCAGCTGGCGACCACCCAGTCGAGGTTCTGCACGTTGTTTCTTAGGGAGGCAAAACTGCTGTCGTCCCAGTTGGCATAGAAGCCGACGGTGAGCGGCTTTTCTCGCCGCTCAACCGATGCCTTGACACCCTTCGCCCTTGCAACCGCAAGAGCCAGCGGGTGAGACGAAGGCGGGAATTTCCTCTTATGCGATTGGGCCTTCCGCGCCAAATTCCGCACCGACGGGAGGAGATGCTGGATTTTGGCGACATCGTTCAAGAGCGCATAACGCTGAATTGGCGATGTCCGCAGCGTCTCTGGGAAGGAGCGGAAGATGAATAGGCTGGAAAGAAATACAAGTCCCGCGACCGTGCTCATGATTGCCAGCGCCCAGCCGACGCGGGAAACGTGCGCCGCGCGGCGGTTTTTGGGGTCGAAGAATATGGGATGCTGAGTCATCAGCCTTGTGGGATCAAGTTGGGGTCTTCGAGAAAGCAGGAGCTGGAGGAAAGGTTTTTCCCGGAGGTCCCCACTGCTAACCTGCCGCTGGATCGTACGAGCGATACGCCACTTAACATGAATAGAAGCTGTACAGAGGCGATGCGATTCCGCCAAGGCCGTTTGCCGGGCTCAAGCGATTTTCGCCAGCGACAGTGACCAGATTTCAAGGCTCGAGAAAGCTCTTGGCCTTTTGGGTGAGATAGGCGAAGGCATTATCCCGGCGCGCTTCCGATAATACGGCAGTAGTGATGCCATAGACCGCTATTTTGCCGGGGCCCGTGCTCCCAGAGCCGCAGAGAAGAACGCCTTCAGGCGCGTCACCTGGCGGAAACGCTCGCGATTTCTGCTGCATGTCTGCTGCCGCCGCTTCGCTCCAAATCTCTAGGACAAGTACCTTCCCTGCCGGCTCCAGCCAATCAGGTGTTGCGCTAGTTGGCAAGGGGTGCTCGCAGAAATAGCTGCTGGAACGCACGCTTCCAGACATGATAAGAAGCGCGTCCTGTCCGGCTGTGACTCCTTCGCCGATTTCGGCGTCATCTGAAATAAGGGCAAGGGCCTGGTTTAAATGAAACCGTTCGATCGGTTTTGGTGGGGCAAGGACTTGTTCTTGCCCCACCATCGAACCATTCATCACCGTTTTTGCGATCGTGGATAAAATATCGCCTTCGGCAAGCTTCCCCGTCTTTCCTAGTAGCTGCAAAATGTATGTATCTTGGTTCGCACCGAAGGATTGCGCGCGGGCGAGAATTTTCTTCTCCCATCGCCCATCCGACACGGCGTTTGCAAGGCCCAGGGAAGCGGACCAAAAAGCCCCGGCAGCGCGGGAGCCAGCGAGTTTGATGAAGCTGCTGTCCGTGGACACGAGCGTGATCAGGATAGCGCCTCTGGCTTGGGAGGGGCGCGATGAATTGCGTGTCTTATGCTCGTCTATCGCTCTGGGCGCGTTTTGCGACGGGGCCGGAGCTTCGACAGCCCCATAAGGTGGCGGGGCCGAAGCATCAGGGGGAGACGAGGCCGCAGGCTGTTTCTGGGGTGGAACAACATCCACTTTTCGCTGGGAGGGAGCCGGCAGGCCCGGGAAAGCACTTTTCGCCTTTGAAGGCGTCGCCGGGGCCTCCTCGAGGGCCCATGCAACAAGGCTTTGGGCCAAAGCTACGGTATCGCCGGGGCAGTAGCTTTCGCAAAGAATCACGCCCGGAAGGCCACAGATGAAAAACGGCCGGATGTCGCCAAAGCGTGAACCGCCCCTCATCAGACGCAAGCCGACCTGTGCGAAGTCCTCGTTCTCGTCGAGGCGTTTTGACGGGGCGAACGCAACAGTATCAGCGTCGGCTTTCAGATCGTCTTGCGAATCCCCGTTGCGGCCAATGAAAAAGATTGGAATCCGCAAGGGAGCGCTTCTCTCTTTGTCCCTAGCGATCACCACGGTTCGTGGCTCTTCGGCTTTGAACAGTGCAATCGGCGCGAAGATGTCGACGGACAGGTTGAATGTGCGATGGAAAATTTTTCTCTGCTCAACCGCAGCCGGGACGAGCTGACTTGTGCCCTTGGCTTCGAGCATGAAGCGGCGGGCCTGAAGATCGCTGCCGATGACCAGCCGGTTCTGGGTCCAACGCCGGCAGACATAGGAAGAGTCGTGCTCTCCGGCTGAGGCGCTTGAGCCGGCAATTCCAGATAAAGCCGCCGCCACGACAATTAGAAGGAGTCGAGGAGGTTGGCTGGGTGCAATTTGAGCCATGGAGCGGACGCCAGGGGAAGCGGGACTTTCCAAGTTAACTCAAATTTTAGACTTCCGCCAAAATGTAGTAAGCATTGTTAATCAGACCGCCAACATAATTCGCCATATTGGGGGCTACAGGCATTTTCTTGTTGTTCTTATCCGGCTGGAAAAGCGATTGTGCTGAGAAGAGCCAACGCTTCCTGCCTGGTGTCAAGCCTTGTATGCTGGACCACGATAGGCACGCTCGAGACGAACAAACTGGAAAAATCGGTGTCGGCAGGTATGCGCTCGGGATCGTCGAATTCGTCGAAGCGAAAATGCCGGGTCCTCCGCGCGGGTACTTCCAAAATATAAGGTCCGGCGGGTTCGCGATCGGCGAAATAGACCATTACCTCAATCCTCGCGTCTTCATCACCAGTATTCAGGATGCAAGCCGTTTCGTGGCTCACTAGCTGCCGCGTGGTACCGGTGCTCGACGGGGGGATGTAGCCTTCAGCGATTGCCCAAATGCAATGCCCTATTGCCTCGGCCATGACCATTCACTCCACCTCAGTCTAAGATCAAACAGGCCTTCCCGTCCGTTGTTCCAAGAGGAACCAGCACCATTGAGCCGGTGTTCGGCACCATGTCTGTCCGCGTTCTGGGGAACAAAATGCCTGAAAAACAACGTCTTCCTCTCATTAGGCAGCGGTCCATCGTGACCGGAGGCGCGACGGGTATCGGCAGGGCAATCTCGATCGCACTGGGCCAGGCGGGCGCGGACGTAATCGTGAATTACCTCTCCCACGCGGATGAGGCGGAAAGTCTCGCGGCCGAAATTCGCAGTTCGGGCGTCCGGGCGTTCGCGCATCGTGCGGATGTCTCAAGCGAGCCCGAGGTAAAGAGCATGTTTGAGCGGGCGTGCTCTGAGTTTGGTTCAATTGATATACTGGTGGCAAATGCCGGCTTGCAACTCGACGCGCCAGTGGAGGCGATGACGCTCGCCCAATGGAACAAAGTGCTTGCCGTAAATTTGACCGGGCAGTTTTTGTGCGCGCGTGAAGCCATCAAGGAATTCCGCCGCCGCGGTCCATTGCCTGAAATATCTAAGGCCACCGGAAAAATCATATGCATGAGTTCTGTTCACCAGGTCATCCCGTGGGCTGGCCACGTCAACTATGCAGCCTCAAAGGGCGGCGTCGATCTTATGATGCGGACCCTCGCCCAGGAAGTTGCGCCGCACCGCATCCGTGTTAACAGCATCGCGCCTGGTGCCATCAGGACAAATATCAATCGCGCCGCCTGGGAAAATAACGAAGCCTATCGGCAGCTCCTCACACTCATACCGTATGGTCGCATCGGGGAGCCGGAAGACGTGGCAAAAGCCGCCGTGTGGCTAGCAAGCGACGAATCCGATTATGTCGTGGGAGCGACGCTATTTATTGACGGAGGCATGACCCTCTATCCAGGATTCGCCGACAATGGCTGAGTAAGCTTGAGTTTTGCGTCCCCATCCCGGTCAAGTGACAGGATTGAAGTGCCCCTGACCGCATTGCGACGCTTTTTCCTCCCTCAGGAGATTATGTGCAGTATTGACAAGAGCTACGTGCGAGAAGGCCTGCGGGAAATTGCCAAGCAGCTGCTTAGCTTCTGTATCGTACTCCTCCGACAAAAGGCCGACATCGTTACGGAGCGTGAGTAAATATTCGAAAAGTTCTTTTGCCTCATCCCGCCGCCCCTGTAGTATGAGATTGTCTGCGTACCAGAAACTGCAGGCGAGGAAAACGCCTTCGCTGCCCCTTACGCCGTCAGCACCCGAACTCGTCCGGTAACGGCGGATCAGACGCCCCGCCTTGAGGTTCTTCCCAATCGCTTCTACCGTCGAGCGGATCCTCTCGTCATCCGGCGGCAGAAAGCCGACGAGAGGCATGAGCAACGCGCTTCCGTCAAGTTCAGATGATCCGTAACTTTGGACAAACGCGCCAACTTTCGCATTGTATCCTTTTTCACAAACTTCATTGTGTATCTTGGTGCGAAGATCCCGCCAATGTTCCAGAGGTCCCTCGACCTGGTAGCGTTCCGCGATCTTGATGGCGCGATCAAAGGCAACCCATGCCAGAACCTTTGAGTTTACAAAATGCTTCGCGCCGCCTCGAACCTCCCATAATCCTTCATCAGGAAGACACCAAATCTCTTCGAGGTGCTGTATTAGCGATTGTTGAAGAGGCCAGGCCTCCAGATAGGAGTCCAGCCCGGCGACAATGCCCTGATAAAGTGCATCCATGACTTCGCCATAAACGTCGATCTGGAGCTGTCCGGCGACGGCGTTACCAACGCGTACGGGCTTGGAGTCATTAAATCCGGACAGCCAAGCAACCTCATTTTCTATAAGCCGGCGTTCCCCGGCGACGCCATAGACAATTTGCATTTGTTGGGGGCTGCCTGCTACCGCGCGATGGAGCCACTGGCGCCATGCATCCGCTTCCTCTCGAAAGCCTGAGTTGAGCAGGGCGAGCAAGGTAAAGGTGGCATCCCGGAGCCAGCAATAGCGGTAGTCCCAATTGCGGACGCCACCGATCTCTTCAGGAAGTGAGGTTGTCGGAGCGGCTGCAATGCCGCCCGTCTTTTTGAAGGTTAGTGCCTTTAACGTTATCAGTGACCGCAATACCGCTTCCGCATAGGGACCGCCACCGCTGCAGCTTTTTGACCAATCCTCCCAAAACTGCTCCGTGTCTTTCAAAGCTTTTGTAGGATCGATCGCTGCCGGGGCGGAATTATAGGACTTGCCGTAGCTTAGGACGAAAGGAATTGTTTGACCGGCTTTGATCGTGAATGTTCCTTCATGTTTGAAGCCGGCAGGTTCGATGGGGACTTGCGAGCGAAGCACCACCATGTCGGGCCCTGCGATCGCCTTGAGTCCTTCTTCGTGGATACGAGTTATCCAAGGAACGATCAGCCCATAATCAAAACGAAGCACGAACTCGGTCGCCATCCCGACCGTTCCACAGCGGCCTTCAACGAGACGAACGACGTGACTTTTGCCTTCGGTGCCAACGGGCATGAAGTCGATGACGGCCGCGATTCCGTCTTCGGTCTCGAATTCAGTCTCGAGGACTAGCGTATTTCCCCTATATTTCCGGCAAATTTTTGCAGGAGCATCGCCAGTATTGATTGTCCACCGGCCATTCGACGCGCTACCCAGCAACGCCGCGAACAGAGCCCCAGAGTTGAACCTCGGCCAGCATAGCCACTCAATTGAACCATTGCGCGCGACAAGGGCGGCACTCTCAAAGTCGCCGATAAGAGCGTAATCCTCGATGCGTCTCGCCATTGGTTTGCCCCGTTCGATCGTTAAGGTAAACACGAAACCTGCGTCAGCGTTTCCTCCCTCGGTAAAGGCCGGGCCTTGCAGGAAGCCCTGTTACCGCTAATCTTCAGGATAATCACCAACCGAGTTCCCTTCGCATGAGACGTCTTTTTTCCCAATTCTGGGCCCTTTGCGGGCCTTATTGGCGTTCTGAAGAACGCTGGAAGTCCGGCGCGCTGCTCTTGGCAATAATTGGATTAAGCCTCGGGTCGGTCTACATAACCGTCCTTATAAATCTCTGGTACGCACTCTTTTATAACTCTCTGCAGGACAAAAATTTTTCGGCGTTCAGCTACCAACTCCTGCGGTTCGGCCTTCTCGCCGGCGTCTATATTTTTGCAGCCGTGTATCAAATCTATCTGCGCCAAATGCTGCAGATCCGCTGGAGAAATTGGCTTACCAAGCGCTACGCCGGTATGTGGCTCGAGAACGATGCCTATTATCGGATGCAGCTCTCGAGCGGCGGCTCAGACAACCCCGACCAGCGGATTGCCGAAGACATCAATATTTTCGTCTCTCAGACCCTCGTCTTGGGCTTGGGAGTACTCGAGTCGGTAGTTAGTTTAGGGTCATTTGCCGTAATCTTGTGGGGTCTTTCGGGCACCCTCACCATAGCGGGTCTGTCCATCCCAGGTTACATGCTCTGGGCTGCATTGATCTATGCCATCGTCGGAACTTGGCTTGCCAATGTCATCGGGCGTCCCCTCATCTCTCTGAATTATCAGCAGCAGCAATATGAAGCGAACTTGCGTTTCGCGCTTGTCCGGCTCCGCGAGAATGCGGAAGGTATAGCCCTGTATGGCGGCGAGAAGGCTGAACTCGACACCGTAAATTCGAGGTTTTCGCATGTTGTCAGCAATTGGTGGGGCATCATGCGGCGGCAAAAGCTGCTGACGTGGTTTTCTTCCGGTTACAGCCAGATCGCTATCATTTTTCCGTTTATTGTCGCCGCACCCCGCTATTTTTCGGGGGCGTTCCAACTCGGACAGCTGATGCAAACCGCCCAAGCCTTCGGCCAGGTACAAAGCTCGCTGTCCTGGTTCGTCACAAATTACACAAGCATTGCCGAATGGAAGGCAACGGTGAACCGGCTGAGCAGCTTTGAAGAGTCTATTGCGCAAAATGTGTCGGGTCCACAGGGACTTGTCAGGGCCGAAATGCCGGAGGCAAAAGGCCTCTCCATTACAGCGGCCAATATTTATCTGCCCGATGGCTCTCCGCTCCTGACGGACCTATCCTTCCAGTTTCCGTCGGCAAGCCGTGTACTGGTTACGGGGCCGTCGGGAAGCGGCAAAAGCACGTTCCTTCGCACACTCTGCGGGATCTGGCCTTATTGCGACGGCGGAATCTCGGTGCCTGCGGGCGAGAAGGTGATGTTCCTTCCGCAAAAGCCTTATCTGCCGCTTGGGTCTCTTCGTGATGTTGTGTGCTATCCGGATGCGTCTTCGGTTCATGACGATGAACAAATACGGTCGGTACTTTCGGTTACAGGGCTCGGCGCTCTTATCAGCCGCTTGGAGGAGGGCGGGAATTGGGCCTTGCATCTCTCGCCAGGGGAGCAGCAGCGCATAGCGTTCGCTCGCGCGCTGCTCTTGCGGCCGCACTGGCTGTTCCTCGACGAGGCGACCTGTGCGCTCGATGAGGATTCCGAGGCCGAACTTTATAGGCTGGTTATTGAACGCATCGGGCATTGCGCCGTTATCAGCGTTGCGCATCGCAAGAGTCTGGCTCATTTCCACGACCGGCATATAGCTTTCTCGAGGAAGCCTGGAGTGAAGCGCAGCCTCGTCACGGAAGTGCATTACCGGGCGCAGCCTGGCATGGGAGCCCTGCCCGCCTGAGCTTAAGGGCAGGCTATCCAAGGCTCGGGCCGCGCCTCACCGGGTTCTGAATCGGGCCGGAGAAGTTGTCGTAAGGGCCGGCGGCCTGGGTTATGCTTCCGCAGTGCCGAATCAGTCGCGGAGGGGAGCGATGACATTACGTGACTCGATCGATTATGCGGTGAAGGCTGCGGCACCCTATTTTAACCTGGCCCTTCTCCTGGCGCTGTCGGTGGCGCTCATCATCTACGTACCGGCAAAGGGCGCGGCGGTCTTGCTGGGCATCATCGCCGGAGCGCTCCTGAGCTATAACATCCTGTCGCGGGGGAGCCATTCGACCCGGCTCGCTGTTCTCTGGAGCGCGATCGCGATCATCGCCGACGCGGCCTATGCCCGGCTCAACGATCAGGCACCGGTTACCCTTGCCAATGCCTTCGCTAAAATTATCGACGGCTGCATAAAGCTCGTAGATCCTTTAATTAGGGGCACCGGCATCTCGCCTGATCCCCGGCTGAAGGTGGCCACTGTTGCGCCCGAATTCGTGTGGGCGGTCATACTCACACTTGCCGTGGTCATGGCCATTGGATTTCCTGCCAGGGGAGCAACGAGGCGGTGAGCGCAGTCAAACGCCCTTATTCAGGGAAACCGTGCCGCTAATGAAAGGGCTTCCCTTCAAAAAGAAACGCAAGTGACGGTGTCTATCCCGGTTTATGCCAATGCGCATGCTGACACCAATCTCCGCCGGCTCATAGCCATCTGCGGCAAGCCACAGGGGTCCCACCGCGCAAAGATCGGTGCCGTTCAAGCTTCTGTCGATGTTCAAAGCCTTCGCGAGCCGCCCCGGGCCCCGCATCAGGTCTCGCCGAGGCACGCTCCCTCGATATTTCATCATCACTTCGATGCCAGTATGGGGTTCGGCTGCGCGAATGAGAACGCCTTCCCCGACGCCTTCCTCAGCGCCAGAGACATTGAGCATGAAGGAAACCCCATAAGCGAGATAAACATAGGCGTGTCCACGCGGGCCGAACATGACGCGGTTTCGCGGCGTGGGTCCTCGGAATGTGTGGGCCGCTTCGTCCCCTGTAAGATAGGCCTCTGTCTCTACGATGCGCCCACTTGCGATCCCCTCAGACAGCGCTCGCACTACAAGCTTGCCGATCAAAAACCGGGCGAGCGCGACCGTGTCCAGGGGCAGTTCCTGCCGCGCAAGCGGAGCCGGCGCGGCGGGCAAGTGGCTCCGGGCTGCGTCAGAGGCCACGCTTACTTCGAGGCCTCATAGCGCGCGCGGGTCTCGGCGTCAGGCGGATAAAGCCCAGGCAGCCGAACGCCGCGCTCAACCTCGTTCACGACCCATGCTTCGAAGCGCTCCTGTTCCGGCGCGAGTTTCGCCACCTCTTCGGCAAGGCCGGCAGGAATGACGACTGCGCCATCGGCATCGGTCACAATCACGTCGTTTGGCATCACGGCGACACCTCCGCAGCCGATGGGGTCTTGCCAGCCTGCAAAGGTCAGCCCCGCGACCGAAGGCGGCGCGGCGGCCCCTGAAGTCCAGACCGGAAGCTTCGTCGCCAGCACTCCACCCACGTCGCGCACCACGCCGTCAGTAATGAGGCCCGCGACCTTTCGCTTCGCCATCCGGGCGCAGAGAATGTCGCCGAATATGCCCGCGTCGCGGATGCCCATGGCATCTGCGACGGCGATCACGCCTTCAGGCATGTCTTCTATGGCGGCACGGGTCGAGCGCGGGGATGCCCAGGACTCGGGCGTTGCGAGGTCTTCGCGCGCAGGCACGAAGCGCATCGTGAAGGCCCGCCCGGCAATGCGCACCTGCCCTGGCTGCAGCGGCATGGGGCCCCGCATCCAGACATTGCGAAGGCCTTTTTTGAGCAGGATCGTCGTGATCGTCGCTGTCGTCACTTCTCGCAGCGTCTCGAAAAGAGCAGTGTCATCCATCGCAGGCATCCTTGCACTGAGTTTACATCTGAATGTCTGGGAATTGACCTCGCTTTAAGCCAGAAATCAAGTAACACGGCCACGTAGGGACTCCTCCCTGTCTGCCAAGCGTAACTCAGGGTTGCTCACGAAATGCGCTCCGTCAGCGAACGCGCCATTTGGGGTGACTAGCCGTGACTTTTGCGGTGAACTATTTTATTAATCATCCTGGCCTGCAGTTGTTGCTTTGGCGCAACAAGCGAAGTAGGGGAATATCGCTCAGACGGGCTCTGCCAGAAGAATTCGGTCCGGATCGGGAGTGCTTGGACATGAGCCAAGAAGGTCGCATTGGTACCTTAAAGGGTGGCGGCGCCGGCGAAAAGACCACTGCGCCCTTCCAGGTATCCCGGCAGCTGCTCTCGTTCATCGAGCAGGCGCCAATGGCTATCGTGCTGTTTGACCGTGAGATGCGCTATCTGGCCGCCAGCGCGCACTGGAAAGCCGGCCATGGACTAGACGGCGCAAGCCTAGCGGGCCTCTCTCATTATGATGTGTTCCCGCAAACTCCGCGGCGATGGCGCGAAGTGCATAAGCGCGTTCTTGCTGGAGAGGAGGTTGCCTGTGACGAAGATTCCATGGCCCGGCCCGATGGGCGAGCCGACTGGGTACGGTGGTCTATGAAACCGTGGAGGCATACCAACGGTGAGATCGTGGGAGCGTTGCTATTTAAGGAGATGGTAACCGCGCAAGTCGAGGCGCGCCGGAAAATTGCAAGAAGTGAAGCGCTTTTCCGTGAGACCTTTGAAAACGCTGCGGTTGGGATCGCACATGCTGCTCCAGACGGCTCGTGGCTCCTCGTAAATCCACAGATGTGCAAAATCACTGGCTATTCGGCCACACAACTTCTTACCAAGAGCGTTAAGGATATCACTCACCCGGACGACTTCGAGGCCCATCTCCCTCAAATCAAGAGCATGTACCGCGGCGAAATCGAGAGTTTCGACACGGAAAAGCGGTACCTTCACAAAAACGGCTCGATCGTTTGGGTGAAACTAAGAATCAGTTGCGCGCGAAAAGATGGCGGAGATATCGACCATTTTATCGCTGTCATCGTGGACATCTCACCCCAGAAGTTGGCGGAGATTGCGCTCCGCGAGAGCGAGGAGCGATTCCGCGGCATTTTTGAGCGTGCCGGCACCGGCATCGCCATCATGGACCTCGGCGGCAGGTTTCAGTCCTGCAATCCCGCATTTTCCGCTATGCTGGGCTACACCGAGGAGGAGCTTCGCGAGCTGAGTTCAGCTGACATCATCCATCCCAGCGATCGCGCCGCGAACAAGGTTCAACAGGACCGGCTGATTGAGTGTGAAATCCCTTCGTTCGAAATTGTGAGCAGGTATTTAAGCAAAGAGGGGAATATTCTCTGGGGCCATCGGCATCTATCGCTGCTGCGCAATGAAGCCGCGGCCCACGCACATCATGGCGCTTGTCACCAATATTACGGAGCGCAAGCAGCACGAGGATCAGGTCAGCCTCCTTATGCGGGAGGTCAATCACCGCTCGAAGAATATGCTTTCCGTTGTGCAGGCAATTGCCCGGCAGACAGCCGCGGCAACTCCCGGTGACTTCATCGAGCGCTTTGGCCAACGAATTCAGGCGCTAGCGGCAAGCCAGGATTTGCTCGTGAAGAATGCATGGAGAGGCGCCGGTCTTGGCGAACTCGTCAGGTCGCAGCTCGCACATTTTACGGACCTGATCGGCACACGGATCGAATTGACGGGGCCGTCGCTTTTTATCACGGCAGCCGCGGCCCAGACGATTGGCCTTGTCATGCATGAACTCGCAACCAATGCAGGCAAATATGGAGCGCTCTCTGCCGAAAATAGCCGCGTCAAGATAGAATGGAGCCTCGAATGCGGTGAAAAAGGCAAAACCTTTCTAATGTCCTGGCACGAGTTCGGAGGCCCGCCCGTCAAGGCCCCTTCAACGCAAGGCTTTGGCTCGACGGTGATCTCGCGCATGGTAAAAGAAAGCCTCGACGCCAAAGTCGACTTTAGCTTTCCAGCCACGGGGTTTATTTGGAGGCTAGAATGCAAAGCCGCAGAGGTGATCGAAGGCAATGCGCCTTTGCGGCGCTTCCAGACGCTGGTTCCAATCTAACGATGGGGCGGAGCCACATTCGGCTTTGGGATCAAGTAGCTGAAGTTTTGTAACAGAGCTGCCGATTTCAAAATGACCCACCACCCTTCGCCGAGCCCGCTGTGAGCTACGGCTCGCCAGCTGCAAACGGCTCCGTCTTACCTGCAGGCACCGTCTCCTCTGCCGTTGCAAGCACCATCGCCACCGTGACATAGGTGCCGGCGAGCGCGGTGAGATCGACGATTTGCTGGTCCGAGAAGAATTGCCTTGCCTGTTTATAAGTGCCGTCGGAGACCGCATGTTTGGCAGTCAGCTCGGTCACAAAGTCATACACCGCGGCTTCATCGGGCTTCATCCCGGCCGGTCTCTTATTTGCCTTCAAGTCCGCGATGACTTCCGGGGAGAGGCCCGCTTTTTGTGCTAAAGGTGCATGCGCGAACCATTCCACCTGCGAGCGCCATTGCCGGCCAATGATCAAGATCGCAAACTCGTTGAGCCGCAGCGGAACCGACGTATTCCAGCGCAAATAATAAAGAAGATCGAACATGCGCTGGCCGAGAACCGGGCTGCGCAGCAAGGGGTTATAAGGCCCGCCAAGCCCCACGCTCGAGACCTTCATGATCTGCTCACCGAGGGGCCGCTGCTGATCTGTCAGCTGTTCCATCGTCAGCTGGGGAAATCGCTTTTCCTTTGCCGTCTGTGAATTCGAAATGGCCGTTGCCGCGATCAAGGCCAGCGCTGCTGTGCCGCAAGCTATTCCAATGTACTTAAGTTTACCCACTTCTCCCTCCACTTTTTTTTGGCAAGTAATTCTGGCCATTCGGGCCTGCCGAGACAGAATAACACAGGAAGGCTCAGACCAAGCTCTCATTGCGAATGTTAAGCGCCTCAGGCATGTTATCTCGCAGCCGCGCTGCCGAAAGGCGGCAAGAATGAGCGCAAACAAGCTCAAAACATGGGGAGAAGACTGTGACCATCGCGACAGCCCGTACGGGTGCACCCTGGAACGCCAATCTCACTGCAAAGCATTGGCGCGTCCTGTGGGGAAGCTATCTCGGCTGGATCTTCGACGGCTATGAAGCTTATGCGCTCGTGGTCGTACTTCCCATGGCTCTCAAGTCGGTCCTGACACCCGAGCAACTGACAACACCTGCCTTCTACGCGGGATCGGCCATCGGCATAACGCTTCTAGGCTGGGGTATTGGTGGTCTCTTAGGCGGTATCGCAGCCGACTATATTGGCCGGAAGCGGATGATGATGCTTTCCGTTTTCTTTTATGCCCTGTTCACCGGCCTCACCGCTTTTGTTGACAGCTTCCTTAGTTTAGCGGTCCTGCGTTTCATCACAGGCCTTGCCATCGGCAGCGAATGGAGCACGGGCATTGCACTTGTGGCCGAGACATGGCCCGACCGCGCCCGCCCGAAAGGATGCGGCTTTCTGCAATCCGGCTTTGGAAGTGGCGCGCTGCTTGCGGCGCTCGCTTGGTTCGTTCTCAGCCAGACAAATCCGCTCGGACCCGACAGCTGGCGCATCATGTTCGCGCTTGGCGCCTTACCCGCTCTCGTGGTGCTCTATCTCCGGCGCGCGCTTGATGAGTCGGAACGCTGGATGACAGCCGTCAAACAGCAGAAATGGGCAGCGACGGAGCAGGATGCACAGACGGGCGCAGCGCCGAAATCACAACGCCGGCCATTCACACTTCTCGAAATCTTCCGTGAGCCCGAGAGCCGCCGGCGCATTCTGCTTCTGACGCTGATGTCGATTGCGACGACGGTCGGCTGGTGGGCGGTTTCGAGCTGGCTCCAGCTCTATACCGAACAACTGGCGAAAGAACTTGGACTGCCAGCCGGAATATGGGGACCGCGCATGGGCCTGATTTACAATGTGGGCGCCATCACGGGCTATCTCCTTTCCGGCTTCCTAGCCGATGCAATCGGCAGGCGCGCATTCCTTCTCATCACCTTTGCCGGGTCCCTGATTATATCTTTTCTGTCCTATTCCTGGCACGGGGACATGCACGCCTTCATGGCAATTGCCTTCTTGAACGGAATGTTCACGCTAGGCTTCGCCTATAGCTGGATGGCGATCTATATCGTTGAGCTGTTCACATCCACGGTGCGCGCGACGGCCTCCAGCTTCATCTTCAATGGTGCAAGGCTCATAGCCTGGGTTTTTCCCATCATCGCGGGGACGCTGATCTCTCGCTTCGGCGGTGTCTCGAACGCCGCGATGATCATGGCGAGCGTCTACGTTTTAGGACTGATCGTGCCATGGTTTGTGCCGGAGACCGCAGGCAAGCAATTGCCGGAGTAATCGAAACCGCGCTCTGAGTTGAAGATTCGGAGCGTGTCAAACTCCGTACACGAAAAGCTCTTGTTGCATTCGTCCCGCTGATTCGCGATCCTGCCCTGAAGAGTTTGTCACAGGCACTGATAAATTGAGGAGGCTTTCATGGCGGCCAGTGTTCAGAATCTCAAGCCATCCGATCATATGTCTGATGCCGAGCGTAAGATCTGCGTGGACCTGGCGGCGTGCTATAGGCTCGTCGCGCTCTATGGGTGGGACGATCTCATTTTCACTCATATTTCGGCCCGTATCCCAGGGCCGGAGCATCATTTTCTGATTAATCCGTATGGGATGTTGTTTGAGGAAATTACGGCTTCGAGCCTCGTTAAAATCGGCCTTGACGGCAAAACCATTGGCGACTTTCCCTATCCCGTAAACCCGGCGGGCTTCACTATTCATTCCGCGATTCACGAAGCGCGGGAAGATGCGGGCTGCGTCATGCATCTTCACACACCTGACGGAACGGCAGTGGCAACCTCGAAAGAGGGTTTACTGCCGCTCAATCAAACCGCGCAGCTTGTCATTCCAGAACTCGCGTATCACGATTATGAAGGGGTCGCCCTTGATCTTGACGAGCGGCCTCGCCTGCAAAAGGATTTGGGCGCCAAGAATATCATGCTTCTGCACAATCACGGCACTCTCACCGTCGGCAACACCTGCGCCGAGGCGTTCCTTCGCATGTACTTCCTGGAACGCGCCTGCACGATGCAGGTGCGCACCCGCATGCTGGGCGCTGTCGCAAGCGACTACCCGGTTGAGCAGAATGTGATCGATAAGAATGCTATGCTTGCCAGCGGGCCGGGTATGCCAATGCTGGCGCAGCAGCTCGTTTGGCCCGCGCTTCTGCGCAAGCTCGATCGCGTCGGTCCGAGCTTCCGCGACTGAGCGCACCTTCAACGCGAAAGCACCGGAAACCGACGCCGCAGTATGCTTCGGCATTACGGACCCTTGCAATCAAGAGTAATTTAACAGGCGATAGTTCTAGCTCATTTACCGACTGCTGGTATCTAAAGGGAAAGACAACCCTGACGCCTCTTGTCACTTGGCCTGACGAAACCCCAAGCCATTGCGGAAACTTATTAAAACACCACCTACCGCCGCTTTGCCAGCGACGGTAGGTTTTCGCCGTTACTAACGGAAGCCCTTAAGGACTAGCCTCTCATCAGGCATGGTGCCACAGAAGATCGAAGTGATTTTGCGCCGTCCCTGCTTGTTGTTGGTCGATCAGGAAGTTATGCGTGAAACTACTGTCGGCCAAGGTCCCGGAGCCTTCAGCGTCTGTGCCGGCTGCTGTTCCGGTGCCGTTTTGCCCGAACCCTGGCGTCCCGGCCTGCTGCTGACCGCCGCCCAGACCATTGTGGCCGAAGCCATTTTCGCCGAAGGTCCCGGAGCCTTCAGTGCCCGTGCCGGCTGCTGTTCCAGTCCCGTTTTGCCCAGACCCTGCCGTCCCCGGCTGTTCACCACCGCCAACGCCATTATGACCGAAGCCGTTTTCGCCGAAGTTTCCATTGCCCTGGTTACCAGTGCCAGTTCCTGTTCCCGTACCGTTTTGACCAGTGGCAAGCCCTGTCGATCCTGACGCTGCACCCGCGACTGGGATCGATCCCTGCGCGAGACCTGCTGGCGAAGTCGCTCCCGAGACCGTGGTCGCTGTCCCAACATAGCTGCCGCCTCCGAGGGGAATGTTGTTGCCCGAAACGTCCTGAGCGTCGGCAGTAAAGCCCTGTCCGGCTGCAAGGATCTGGGCCTGGTCCGCGGCCAAGGCTGCGCCCGTGTCACCATTCGCAATACCTTGGAGGCCATGGACAGCGTTGTTCGTATCGGCGAGAAGGGTTCCTCCCTGCAGCTCGTTGTTGAAGCGCGCGCCGAATATCCCGCCTTGGCTCTGGGAGAAAGAGGCGCCGAACTGGTTATAATTCTGGACCTCTGTGATGAGAGATTGTAGTTCCCCAGGCGTCGTGTTGTTCCCCGCAGCTACGTTCTGCAGTTGACCATTGATCGTGTTGGCCTCGGAGAGGAACTGAGCCCAGAAGTTCGTCTGCGCTTGGTTGTCCTGAAAATGCGTGATCGTTCCTGTCAGATAGGAGGGCATCTCGGCGAAGCCCCCCGTTGAGGCAGGAGTTCCATTGCCCCCTGCGGCCACATTTAAATTTGCGTCACCCTGCACGATGTCGATCATATCGAGCACATTGTCATTGGTGGAGCGCGCGGCGATGTTGGGATTGGTGGCGTATTGCTGATCGAAATTATTGATCTGAAGGTTGGTTTGGTTCAGCAACGTATCCAGGTGAACCGTTGTAAGAGCCGCGTCTTGTGGTGCTTCGCCAGCCTCCACCGCCGCAAGTTGAGTTGGGTTATTGATCAGACTGGTCAGGCCCGTCGCAACCGCCTTCATGTCCGTATTGAATTCGGGCAGATTTGAGTGGTTTAATCCACCCACTGCAAGATTTGCAGCAGCGTTAAAGACGGTGCCTATCTGCGCCAAGCTTGCGCCCGGGGCGGTTGCAGCCGCGACCGATGCCGCATCATCCGCGCCTGCGGGAAGAGTTTGGAATCCCACATTGGTAGCACCCGTGCCGCTCATATACGGGTTGGCAGCCAGGGCTGCGGTCAATGTGGGATCGCCATTGATTTCGCTGAGAATAGACGTCTGAGTGGTATGGATCAGTTCCTGGGCAGTTGTAGCATTGTGACTGTTCCCAACGGAGAGTGGGGCTTCATTTAGCAAAGTCTGAAGCTGGCCCTGAACCTGGGAAAGCACCGCCGTATCCGCAGCCGATGGCGTATACGCATTTCCGCTGACAGTGACACCGGCGGGATTCGCAAGAGCTGCGTTAACGTCTCCAAGCACGGCGTGGATGTCGGTCGTGTACATACCGAGATACGCTGGCTGATTGTTGCTATCTGCAGGCTGGCTCCAGAGACCGCCGTCAAGCAAGCGCGTCGCATCATTGAATGCAGCACCCGCCTGGGCAAGGTCGCTTGATAAACCGAGTGCAGCGTCTCTGTCAGTGGAAGGTAACGTCGTCATCTGAGACTTCCTCTTTTGAACAACCCCGCACTACATAAATCTTTGATAGAAATATTGTCGCAAATATGATCGTGTAAATGTTGGGTTAACTTCTAAAATAAAACATTATCTGAGATAATAATCGCCGTGGTACACGAAGCATAACAACAAAACCAACTTACGGTTGTTACTTATTTTGGTCAGATTCCGACATCAATTTTCACTTTTCCGCCAAGCAATAGTCACGAATGACATTCACTGTGGTACATGCGTTACCTCGCGTGCGTTCTCTTGCATCTCATGCAGAGAAGTGGTGGCTTAGCTTGTGCCACACCTTGAATCCGAGGAAAACAGTAATAAAGAAATCTCATTTCGCGGCACCCTAAACTCAAGAGGCTTGCCGAATTGGCGAGCATCGCATTATCCGAAAACCGCCCACAATATTCGGTGCCATGCTATAGGTAGTTGATGGTTCCGCTTGCTGCATAAAGCCGCACATACCTCCATTTTCGGGAGGGCAGGCTTTTTCCCGAAAGCGCTCCAGAGCAACTACAAGGAGGACAACCTCCCGCCTTGTTAGTCAGGCAAGGCATGGAGTATTAGCAAGGCTGGATCGATCGGCTCGAGTATTAAAACACCCGTGGCCCAATCTCATGCTACTTTAGAGGCGATGGGAAGGAAGCTCACCTGATGGCCGTGCGCTGCTCTGGGTGTGGTGGCATTCTTGAACCATGGGAAGTTCGCTGCATGCGTTGTGCGGTTTCAGCGGATGCCCCGGACGGTTTGAACATATTGACCGGTGGTCACTCGCTCGCCTATCGGGTTGCGCGCAGCCTTACAATGGCCGCTGGCGGAGCGCTCGCAGGCGCATTTGGTTTTTTCGTTGCCTTGGCGGTTTTCCGTTTTCTTCCGTCTCTCTTCGGCGGCGCGATTCTGTCTGTTGCTCAGGCGGCCGTTACCCTCGGAGGTGTCCTTGCGGCTGTGATCGGATTTTCGGCAATCGCTGTCAGCTTTGGGGAGCTACAACGGAATGCCAGCTTTGAGGTCTCAAAGGAGGTGCTTCGCTTCAATGATCTTCACGATCGCTCCGGCGCAGAGGCCAAATTTATTGAACGCGAGATCGCCTTGGCTGCGGTGAGCCGGGTTTGTGAAGATCAGAGTTGGTTTGGCAGGTTGTTCGATTACGGCACTATAGAGATCTTCACAAACTGTAGCCTTAACCCCTCAGCCGTTATTCCCGGCCTAAGCCGCCCGCATGCATTCGCGGAGAAACTTCAATTGTTGTTGAAGCACAGCGAAGGCGCTAGAGGCTGAGCAACGGCACCGCACAAGCCCATCGGTTCGCAAGGAACGGTTCACGGTCACGGCAATCCCCCGGCCAGAGCACCGCCGAACAGGGTTAGGCCAAAAAGCATCACACACAGCGCTGCAGCAATCTCAAGCGCACGCACCACGCGCTCGGTTGTATTTGAGTCCGCGCCTGCGTAACGGAGCGCCAAGCCCTTTGCGGAGACTGCAAGGACGACGAGCGAGGACACAGTGATTGCTGTGCCAAGGGACATTGCCAGCACCGAGGCAAGGCCGGCGGGAAGCATGTGCTGCGACAGGGCAAAGACAAGGATGATGATGGCGCCTGAACAAGGCCGGACGCCCACTGCAAGGATCGCCGACCAGGCTTGGCTGATGGTCAGGTGACCCCGGCCCGCAAGAAGTTGCGGGTTAGGCGCGTGTGAATGATCGTGGCCATGCTCATGCTGATGATCGTGGTCATGCCCATAACCATGATGATGGATGTGATGGCCATGCGCATGGGATAAATCTGTCCGCGCGTATGCATGGCTATGTGGATGAGAATGCGAATGAGAACGGCCAGTCGCTTTCGCCCAAAGCAGCCACGCCCCAATTAGCGTCACCAGACCATAGCTCATGATAGCAAGCCAATCGGTCGCCTTGGTCATGCCAACCGCTGTGAGCTTGAGAATGACCGTTGCAACGAGGACAATGGCAATTGCCACCGCGCCCTGCATTAATGCGGCGGCGAAGGCGATCAAGATGCCCCTCCGCATAGTCTGGCGCGAGACGAGAAGATACGAGGTGATAACAGCCTTGCCGTGGCCTGGGCCGGCGGCATGGAAGATGCCATAGAGAAAACTGACGCCGCCAAGCAGCCAGAAGGCGTCACCGTTAATCTCTATTTCCTTCAGTTCGTCCGTCAGTAGCTTGTAGAATGCCATCTGCTCCTTCACCACCCAGTAAAGGAAGCCCGAAAAGGGGCCAGAGGCGAAAAGGCCTTGCGAGTCTGGCGTGCCAATGCCAAGCGGGCTCGCTGCATAGGAAGCGTTATGCGCCGCCCAGAGAGCGATCAGCACGACCTCGGCTATGACAAGCAATCGAATGTTGGGTCGCGGCATCAATTGTTAGCACCCCCCCAGGTGAGAGACTGGCAAGCCACACGGCGGCGATAATTAGGACAATTAACCGAGGGCTGACGATCGTCACTCAGCCTTTGAGACAATGACCGCGGATGCAAATCACCTTCGCAGTCGCGCATGCAACCATGGCGAAATACGGGCACGGTAGCCAGCAGCTCCTCTGTAGGCACCTAATGAAGGATATTACCGGGGAACAGTTATCAAACTGGTGCTGCTATTCTTGGCAAACGGATGGTTCTCACGCCGTTCCGTTGTTGCGCGGCGCTGGCTACGAATTTGCAGCGCCAAGTGGAGCCCGGCGCTTTATAGGTGCCCATCGCAAAGTCGAGGAAAAATAGACGAAAGCGCTCAGAGCGGAGATCCAAAAGCTTGTGGGCCAGTCGGTGTAGAAGGCAAGCGTAAGCCCGAGCCAGGCTTCGGCCAGGGCGAGGGCCGCCGAGAGAAGAAGCCCGCTCCCGAGAGTAGTGGTGAGGCGCTGAGAGGTAGCGGCTGGCCCGACCATCAGCGAAAATACCAAAAGAACACCAACGATCTGAGCGCATTCGGCGGTCGCAAGCGCCACAACCGCGAGGAACAGCACAGAGAACAACCGTCCTGGAACACCCTTTGCGGCAGCGAGCTCAGGCTGAAGGCTTGCGAACAGCAAGGGCCGGGAGATCACAGCGAGTACCCCGAGAGAAGCGATGCCGAGAATCAACAGGATCCAAACTGTTACGGTGTCCGCGGCAAGTACATTGCCGAAAAGGAGCGCAGTTGCTTGGGTGGCGTAAGCGGTGAAGAAGTGAAGAAACAGAAGTCCAAGCCCGAGCGAGAATGACAGCACGATACCGACGGCTACATCCCGGTTTGCCAGGCGCTCGCCGAGGAAGCCCATGCCGATTCCTGCCACGACCGTGAGCAGCACAAGACCGGCGAGAGGGGGCAGGCCGAGGAACACTGCTCCTGTGGCGCCCGTGAAGCCAACATGGGCGAGAGCATGGCCAGCAAAAACCTGCCCTCTGAGAACGAGAAAATATCCTACGAGGCCAGTGACAATCGCCACAATGGTCGCGGCTGCGAAAGCCGTGCGCATAAAATCATAGTCAAGAATTGTGATGCCCATGACCTTCATGCTGCTCGTGACGATGATAATCTTTCTCCACGTCGTGCTCTGCCGACATGACGAAAATGCGCCCGCCGAGCTTTATGACTTCGATTGAAGACCCGTATAGACGAGACAGAACAGGGCTGGTGATGACCTCATCGACGGTACCCAGTGCCGCCTGGCCGTTGCCGAGATAGAGGACGCGGTCGAGGGCTCCGAGCAGGGGATTGAGTTCGTGCGAGCAGAACATGACAGCGATGCGGAGCTCTTCCTGCAGCCTTTTCGTCAGGCGCACAACCCCGCTCTGGTGGTTCGGATCGAGACTGATCAAAGGCTCATCGAGCAGAAGGAGTTTCGGCCGGCCTATCAGAGCCTGCGCCAATAGGAGCCGCTGATGTTCGCCACCGGAGATCTCGATTAGCGGGCGCCGGGCAAGATCGCGGGCGTCAACCAGGTCGAGAGCCCATTCGACCTCTTTTCGTCCCTCCTTGTTCAGGAATGGTAAGCCTAGGTGATGACCGTTGACGACACCTGCGACGAAATCCCAGCCGCTGAGGCGCATCGTGTCCACATTGCTGCGCTTCTGGGGCATGTATCCAATGGAGGGATTCCCCCTTTCAGCCGGCGCTCCAAGAACGCGAATTGAACCGCTGTCGATTGGAAGAAGACCGAGAATGGCCCGCAGCAGCGTCGTCTTACCGGAACCATTCGGTCCTAGCACACCAATGAACTCGCGCTCACCGACCGCGAAGCTCACGGACGAAAAAATAGAGCGGCCCCCGAGCGTGACCGTCACATTTTCTAATTCCAGGGCGCTCACTGAGTCAATTTCGGGAGCGCCTTGCCGACGGCTTCCAGCCTGCCCAGCATCCACGCCTGGTACGTTTTTCCGGGTGGCTCGGTCTCCTGGACGCCCACAACCGGGATGTTGTGTTCCTTCGCTAATTTGAGCATCCGGGCCGCGAGAGCGGTAGAGGCTTGGTTGTTGTAAACTAGCAGCTTCACCTTATGATCTTTCAGATCGCTCTCAAAGGCGGCGATATCGGAGGCGCCCGGCTCGGTGCCGTTCATAATGGCGAGCTGGAATTGCTTATTTCTCACGTCCATGCCAAGAGCCTGGAACATATAGCCAAAAACCGGCTCGGTCGCAGTCACCGGGGTTCCTTCTAACCAGCCTTTCAGTTCGGTGATCTTGTCCTCGATGGGCTTGATCGATCCACGAAAAGCGGCAAAGTGTTCTTCATATTGATCCCTGTTCGCCGGATCGGCCTCCGCGAGCGCCTCGCTCAAAGTCCTGGCCAGAGCAAGCATCGTGGCGGGATCATACCAAATATGCGAATTGTCTCCCGTCTTCTTGCCTACAAGATCGGCTACCACGATTTCCCTCCGGCCAGGCGACTTTGCGCCTTTCAGCAGTTTCGGCATCCAAGGATCGTAATCAATTCCGTTGTAGATCACGATTTGCGCCTTTGATACGCTCCGTGCAACTCCCGGGCTTGCTTCGAACAAATGCGGGTCCTGGCCGGGGTTTGACAGGATGCTCATCACCTTAACGGTATCGCCGCCAATCTGCTGGGCCACGTCGCCGTAGAAATTCTCCGCGGCGACGATGTTCACGGGCTCAGCAGCGCGTGCCTGCAACAGTGAAAGGAATGCGAGCCCGGCGGCAGCCACAATATTGACGGCCCTATTTTGCATTTGCAGCCTCCCGCTCCGGACCACAGAATGTTATAACATAACGAATTATACAGTAACCGTTGTCAAGGCGAGATGGAGGGCCGTCGCACTTTGGTCTGCTTAATCTTCGGCGGCGTGGTTTTTGTCCATCGCTCAGGCTGCCCCTACCCTCGGAGATAATCGTGGCGGCTGTGATGAAGCCCCCGAAGGCGTTAGAGGATGAGCACTAGCAAAGCTTTTGAATTTGACATTTGGATCCCACCTTCCGCGAGCTCTTGCTCAAATGTCAAATTCAAAAGCTTTACTGGAATCATAAGGTTGCCAGTGGTCCTTTGATTCCGGCATTTGCTCTCGACCACGCTGCAAGGGGATGCAAATGACGGAATCGGACCACTAGCATCGCGAATGCCCCGCATAAAGAGTTCAGCTTTATGCGGAATACTGTCGCCGTACTCCACTCATCGCCCGTAGAGGCCGGTCAGCGTCGCCTTCGCCAAGGTATGAAAGTGAAGGTCGAACCCGACTAGCGCAGCCGAGGCGGAATCGTTCTTGGCATCGGGCAGCTTCGCAACATCGACCGAAAAAATCGTGATCTGGTAGCGATGCGGCTTATCACCAGGCGGCGGACACGGGCCGCCATAGCCATCGGCGCCGAAATCGGTCCGGCTTTGAATGGCGCCCTTGGGCATTAATTTCTTATTCACGTCGCCGGCGTTCTTGGGCAAGGAGGTTGTGCCCGGTGGAATGTTGAACACGACCCAATGCCACCAGCCGCTGCCCGTCGGAGCATCCGGGTCATAGATAGTCACTGCGAAGCTTTTGGTGCCGCTCGGGGCCCCGCTCCAACTCAAGGTCGGCGAGACGTTGCCTCCAGCGCAGCCAAATCCCTTGAAGACCTGCTCGTTGGCGATGGCGCCTCCTTCACTAATGTCAGGACTGATCAAGGTCATGCTTTGAGCGTACGCGATACCCGGGAAGAGAGCTGCCAGCACCACGCCACCGATCCAGACAGCCAATTTTGTCATTGGAATTCCTCCCGTTCACTAGGGATCGCGACCTTAGCATAAAGCCGTGAGCTTGTCGTTGGAGCCTCGAAGACGTCATCACCAATAATCTCATCAATGAGCTCAGAAGGGTGCTGTCCAATTCCGGCGAACACGCAAAAATTCTGATTTGGCAGCCTCGAACCTTAATTGCGGAAAAGGGACTATCCATATAATCATGCCCCAACGGGGAAATTGGTGCGGCTGGCGCGGCGGCCGCAGCCAGCACGAAGCGTAGCAGACGGCGCAAAGGTGCCAGGGTTGTGCGATGAGAGGATCAAGTGTCAGTCCCCACAATCCCAGTGCGTGCACTACAACTCGGTGAAAGCCTCGACATCAAGGGCCTTGAGCGCCAAGACGCTTTTTCGGCCAATCCTTTAGCGTTTCGGACCTCCGCGCGTGGCACAGCGATCCTATTCAAATCCGGAGCCGCCGTCTTTGTGGATATGACGCCTATTGAGGAGGAACAGGTCATACGCGGCCTTGAGCACCGCATCGTCGGCCCAATCGCGCCACTAGAAATGGAAACGGCGCAGATCATTATTGCACCCGAAAATGACGAGCTGCTCGACGCCTCAGGCGCTATCCGGCTGCGAAACGCCGATCCAAACCACCTCCTCCTGGTGGGGGAGGCGCTGGCGGTCTCGGTGGCGCTTGCCTATGTCGAACGCCGCATCGCAACGGCATTCGATCGGATTGAACCAATTGCGGCGCGCCTAGTGAAACGCCGCTTGCCGCGTGGTCCTCAGTCTGCGCTCCTGGAACAGATCGGAGAAGCACTCCTGCTCCAGAAGCGGCTAGCAGATCGCGTCGATCTTGATGACAAGCCAGATGTGCTGTGGGACCACCCTGAACTTGAACGCTTCTGGGCGAAACTCGTTGACGAATATGATCTGCCTGCTAGAGCCCGTGCCATCGAGCGCAAGCTTGTTGTTATCCGCGAGACGGCCGATACGATCACTGAGCTCCTCTCCACTCGCACGAGCCACCGGCTCGAATGGCTGATCATTATCCTGATTGTAATCGAGATCATTCTGGCCCTTTATGATCACGTTTCAAAATAAAGGGGGGCTAGAAAGAGCCGCGGCTCCTGCGCCGATGATCGCCGCACCTATATTCTTCATGAAAAACACACGCCAACTCTCGCTTCCGGGCCTGAAACCCAAACCACTCATGCCATCCTCCGCACACTGACCACCCGAACCACTTCAGCTTGAACACAAACTCCAGCTGTTTGTTCGGGGTGCATCCAAAATCATTGAGGCTGCGCCTAGACCTAAATGTACTTGTTTCATAATCGCGCTAAGACACCGTGGTGCGGGTCGATTTGCGCTGCCATCGAGAACTGAACTCCGAAAAAAATCGCGATCAAATGCAACCCCCTTGGTTCACCTTAACCTTGTCGAGAGGGATTGCTTTCCGGCCGGAACGGTTCTGCAACGCGGCGCACGAGACATAGTGATGAAAACCGCCCGGAACTTTGTATCGAGGCGGCGAGCAGACACCAAAATCGCCCGGCAGCAATGACGCGGATAAGCGCCTTAGGGTTAAAATTCGATCCAGTGGCCGTTGTGCCAGTAACCGCGGCCTTCGTGCTCCCGCCATCTATATCTGCGGGCGTCGCGTTCAGCCCACTTCCAATGGTCGGGGTGTACTTCCAGCCCCCATTCGGAACGATATTCCGGCCTTACCTTGACATGCCAGCAATCGCCCTCATGGTTGCAAACAATGTCTGCTGAAGCGGCGGTGGCGCCAAGGCCGAGAGCGCAAGCGCCGGCAACAATGGCGGCGGTCAGACGTTTCATGGACTTCTCCTCTATACCGCGGATTTTACTAAAACACTTCAAAGATGCCTTAGTTTCCGGCGTTCAAGGAAAGGGTGTTGGCTTCAGCCGGGATGCCCATCGCGCGGCTGAGCGCATCGGCAAGTTCTGGCGCACTAAAGGGTTTTTGGAGAATAGGGACCCTAGGAAAGTCCCGTAGAAAAATGTTGTAAGCGCTACATACCACGAACGGAATGCCTCTCGCTAACAAGGCACTTGCGATAGGGCTCGACAGATCTCTGTCTAGGCGAACGTCAAGTGTAGCGCAGTCGATCTTCCGGCCGCTGTTGATGATTTGCAGTGCGGTTTCGACCGTGGCCGCTATACCGATTACGCTGAAGCCGAGTTCATGAATGATCGTTTTGATATGAGCAGCCCCGATCAACTCGTCTTCAACAATCAGGATTTCAATCTCCTGCGGGCTTCTGGCCGGGCGCATCTGATACCTCACGCGGACACTGATTGCTCACAAACTACAGCCAACCTATCGTATCGTCACCATAAATTTCCGCGGCATTCGCCTTGATTGGGTGCCAAGCGTGAATCGGGAGAGCGCGCGACCCGGGCTTTAAGGAAGCCGGCAACGAAGCCTACGCCACATTTGCGAAGACGCCCAAAAGAGCCGTGTAACGTAGACACCAAGTTATCGGTTCCTCCTCGCCATTCTCCGAGCAAGGCCTGCGCCATATTCTACGGTGGCCGCTCACTCAGAACGGCCAAGTTACGATTGAGATTACGATTTGTATCGATTATTAGGAAGGGATCGGGCGGTATAGGCAGCAGATCGATAAAAGATGCAGATTGGTATCGATGACGGTTCGAGCTCGCCAGGGGAACTTGCGGATGACGTTCGAATTTTTATCCTAAATGCGATCGATTCAATTGCTCAACTCGAAGCACTCCTGCTTTTAAGAAATAATTCAACTGCCTGCTGGACGCCAAAATCCTTGGCTGTCCGGCTTTACGTTCCGGAGACGCAGGCATTAGAAGTTTTGTCGGGGTTAGAGAAACGGGGGCTTGCAGTTTGTAACAACGACGAATACCGTTTTGGTTGCAAGACGGCGCATCTCGAACAGCTGGTCGACCGTCTGGCTGATACATACCGCAAACAGCTTATACCGGTCACAAACTTGGTTCATGCCAAGCAACCGCGCATACAGGAGTTCGCGGATGCGTTCAAACTCCGGAAAAACGATTGATGTTTGCTACGATCATTTACAGTCTTTGCGCTGCAACTGCCTGTGGGTGCGCATTTTTGCTGCTTAGCGCATACAAACGGGGAAGGTATCGTCTTCTCCTTTGGAGCGGCCTTTGTTTTTTGGGACTGACCCTGAATAATCTTCTCCTTGTGATCGACAAGATCGTGTTGCCAGACGTCGACCTATCGCTCTTGCGTGCGCTAACGGCCCTAGCTGCAATGATGGTGCTTATCTTCGGCCTTGTTTTTAGCGGGAGTGAGCAATGACAGCGATTGTGCTTGGCGCAGTGTCGATGGCGTCCTTTGTTGCCTTTCTCTTTTTTATTCGTTTTTGGATACAGACAAGGGACCGGCTATTTCTATTCTTCGCGATCGCATTTGGGGTCGATGCAATCAGCCGGGCAATGCTCGCTAGCATCGATATTTCAGCGGAAAAGGAGCCTTTTTTTTACCTGGGCCGTTTGCTGACCTTTGTGCTTATCATTGTGGCCTTCATCGACAAGAACCGGTCCGTTCGCCGTTAGCGGCTATGCAGGCGGAACCGGCACAGGAGCCAGCTTCTAGAAAAATCCGCCAGGCCAACACCGGCCGCTTCTCGATAAACTTAAAGCCTTCCTCGAAACGAACCTCGCCCGCGTCCCCGGCCGCTCGAAGATGGCCGAGGCCATTCGCCCACCGATCCGTCACTGGGAGGGCTTGATCCTGTTCGCTGACGACGGCCGCATCGAGATGGACTCGAACACGGTCGAGCGCGCTATCAGGCCCATCGTCTTGAACAGAAAAAATGCGCTCTTTGCCGGTCATGACCGCGGTGCCGCTCACTGGGGCATCGTGGCCTCGCTCATCGAAACCTGCAAACTGAACGGCGCCGATTCGCATGCCTATCTCGCCGCCGTCCTCAGCCGGCTTGTCACCGGCTGGCCCATGCGCCGGATCGATTGCCCTGGGCCTATGCCGCCCGCGAACACACACGCGCAGTGGCCTGACAACACCGCTTACCACGCAACTGAGACTGAAGAACGATTAACTATGTGTGCTTTTTGCACTGAGAACAATTCGGCTCAAATGATATTAAAGGCATAACTGCAGAGCTTAAATTTTGAAGGACAAAACATGCCTCGCAAAGGACGCTTTTTCGCGGCGGCCGCGGCCTTGGGTGCTGCATTGGCTACTACTACCACGGCTGATGCGCATCCGGCTTCCCTTGGTTCAGCTTTGCAAGGCGATAACACTGCGATCACCTTCGTGCATGACTACTATCCTGGGTATTACAGCTATTCTGGAGATTATGGCTATCGTAATGGTTATTATCACGGCGACGGCCTTTTCAGCCTATTCGAAATACCCGGCAAAGTGATCGGAGGAGTCTTTGGCCTTTTAGACGGCACTCTCGGGGGCGCATATTATGGCGACTCCTACTATTGGCGGCGGCAATATGCCGATCGATACTATGATCGGCCATACCGTTGGAGCACATACGAGCGCAGTCCGTACTATGATGGTGCATACGGCCGTGGCGACTACTATTACGCCTCATACTATTCCCGACCGCCCTACACGATTCCATGTTATCGCAGCTCATATCGCGACAACGGATACGATCGCGGTTCATACTATGATGACGCATATAGCCGCGGCGGGTACTATCTAAGTTCATATTATGACCGCCATGATTACAACGAGGGTCATGAATATCACCATCGCCGGCATTATGATGACGGGTATTACGCCAATGAATATAATGGCCCGTATCATGGCGATAGATACGAGAGCAGACGCGCCTACTACGGTGCTTACGACGACGATGACTAGATAGTGTAAGGGACGCGTCTTCACGGTAAGGGCGGAGAGTTGGTCATCCCGCAGTAAGATGCTTGACTTCAAACACAGATGCTCTCCCGCCGGGCGAGAGGAGTTCCACAGCGGCTGCAGCATCGTTCCTTCTTCCATCCACATCAGATTGCGGATGCGGGCACTTGGAGCTGCATTCTCGGCAAGGCGAGATTGCGGGAGAAGGAGAGGATAAGGAGGTCTTTCGTCACTTCCGTAGCCCCGGCCAAATAATAATCTAGCCGTCATGGCCTTCAAGAGCCTCGAATTGGGAGAGATCTTCCCTGCCCGAAACTCTGAACATTTTTTGGAAGAAGAGGTTGTTGGGCACGTGGAGGCGTGCGCCACCTTCCTCCCGCAGAATCGTAAACATCATGTTCCGGTCGATCACACGTCCTTTCAGGTTTTCCGGGAGAAGTTCAATCGTGTGTCCGAATTGAAACGGTCGCCAGATCGTTATGAACAGGCTCGCCGTGACGTTACTGATCATGGTCCAGACGGCGAGGAATCCGACGCCAATCACCGTTGCGGCACTGACAAGCAAGGCCCACAAACCGCCGACGCTCACGCCCCAAAGACTGAGGATGAGCATGGCGGCAATCAACCAAACGAGGCCTTTCATCAGGCGACCGATGGTAAGCAGGGACTCGTATGGCAGCGAAAGCCGTTGCTCCAAGCGCGTAAGAGACCTCGCCAGCAACCGGTTCAGCAAAATGATAGTGATGAATGCCCCGGCAATGATGGCCAGCGTCGCAAGTGCGATCATCAAGCTGACATCATTGGTTGCCAGCCGGTCCGTAATTGTTGTCATCGCTTGTGGTGTCCGCTCGGTGAAAAAAGACCGCTACGTGCGAGAATAATCCGCCCGCATGAATCTTGGAGCAAAATCTTACTCAGCCACGCAAATGACGCAGATGGCCGCACTTGCCGCCCTGCGGACCGGATTGGGACGGGAATTCGCGCTAACTGCCGCGGAAAGCCCCTGGGTGCTATAAGCGCTCCCGGCTAGCACGCGGGCCAGCGCAGCGCGGTCAAAGCGCCACCGAACACGCAACCCGTGTCGATGCAGATCGTGTTGTTGAACCATCTCGGCTCCAGCGTAGGGGTATGCCCGTAAACGATTTTGGCCGAGCCCACATATCTGGCCGCCCAATTTGCACGGATCGGAAGACCATGTTCGTCTTTCTTCCCCGTTGTCTCGCCGTAAAGACAAAATTCACGAACTGCAGGCGAAGACCGGCCGATCATTCTCTCTGCGATGCCCGCATGGGCCACTACCAGCCTGCCGCTGTCGAGCCAAAGATGGCTCGACAGCCCTTCGAGAAAGGCTTTGACACGATCTTTGAAATCCTCCGGCGCCGGCGCCGTCTGCTCGGTTGATTTTTCGAGCCCATGAGTGACCCGCACCTGGTATCCCTTCAGCCACCGCAACAGCTTGTCATCATGGTTCCCGATCACGCAAAGCGCTTCGCCGGCTTGGGTCATCGCCATAACAAGGGACAACACATCCGGGGTCCTTGAGCCGCGATCGACAAGATCGCCAACGAAGATTGCTCTTCTGCCTGAGTTTTCAAGAACGCGGTAATCGCGTTCGCCTTCGCGTCCGATACGCTTAATCTGGTAGCCGAGCTTAGCTAGCAAAGCCTCCAATTCGGCAGCGCAGCCATGAATGTCACCAATGATATCGAAGGGGCCTTTTTCGTCGCGCTTGTCCACGGGCAGAGGCTCGCGCACAACCCTTGTTGCCTCAAGCTCTTCGCGGCTTGAGATGTAGTGGACGGAGCGGAAGCCTTCGCACACCGGCTTGGCTGGGTTTGGCGGCGGATTGGCGGACCTGCTCCGGCCCCCTTCGCACGTCTTCGTGTCCTTTGGATCGAGGATGATCGCGACCGGCAGTGCATAATATTGTTTCGCGATCGAGATTAGTTTGGCCCGGTCACGCGAGGTGATATCCGTCGCATCGGTCACGGCCAGATCCCTGTTGTTCAAACGGTTCGCAATAGCGAGCATTGCTTCGGCAAAGGATTCGGAGGTGGCGGCGCGGTTCGCTGCACCTGGAAAAAGGATGCGCTCAGCGGGCTCAAAATTACGTTCGATGAAGCTCGCCGCCTGATCGTGGCCTCCAAAGAGTACAACAAGGCAAAATTCTGGAATATTCATTTGCACGGCACGCCCGCTCCGCGATCAAATGCCCGCATACCATTCATAGCCGCGGTCTTCCCAATAACCTCCGCGGCCCCCATTGATTTCCTGGAAATCCGCCACCGCTTCAATTCTCATGATGTATTTCGCCATTTTATAGCCGAGCTGGCGTTCCACTCGAAGGCGGAGCGGAGCGCCATAAGGCACCGTCAGCGGCGCGCCGTTCATGTCGTAGGCAAGAATGGTCTGAGGATGAAAAGCGTCGATCAAGTCGATGCTTTCATAGTATTTGCTAGCCTCGTCCAAAGAACCCTCGAGGCTATCGGCGCAATAGAATACGATGTACTTGGCGCTGGGCGAAAGTCCGGCGCGGTGCAGCAGGGTACTGAGTGGAACTCCGGTCCACTTGCCGATACAGCTCCACCCTTCAACGCAATCATGCCTGGTAACCTGGGTGCGGGATGGTGGAGCACGCAAGTCTACGAGCGACAGGCGCAAGGGCGTTTGCACAAGACCCGAAAGTTCAAGCCGATAGTCTCGAAAGTTTGACTGTGCAAGGCTGGTATAAGCGGGATCGTCCGGGTCCGTTGAACCGTTGGCTTTGAAATGTTCCGATATGTCCGCTTCGGTGAACTCTTGGGCGAGTGACTGCCGGGAAAGGAGGAGCCTTTGTGCGTACTCGGTCAGGGCTTCCGCTTTATCCAAAACTTTTCGGACAGACCGGTTTCCGGAAAGAAGATCGCAGCCGGCGAGCGGAAGAGCGGCAATGCTTGCCGCCACGCCAGCCAAAACCGCCCGGCGGTTAGCTTGAGCCGCCATGAGAGGTACTTCCGGGTTTTATGGCGTACCAGCCGGTGATCATCGAACGAAGGTTGTTCAACGCACCGGACAATAGCACCATCACCACGTGGATAATCACAAACCCCGTTACCAGGAATGCGCATATAAAATGGATCGTTCGCGCAGATTGCCGCCCGCCAAGCATATCCGTAAGACTGGGGAATGCTGCGTCAAGGCCAGGTGAAAGTGCCAGGCCCGCGATAATCAAGAGCGGGACCACAAGGAAGAGGATCAGGAGATAGGAAATGCGCTGGAGAACGTTGTAATGCCGCGCCTCGTCTCCTTGCGGAAAGCGTAGGCGCAAATGATCAGTGATCGAGGTTCCTATGTGCCGGAGTTGTGCCGGCGAAGGGACCAGGTCACGCCAGAAATGCCCACTCGGAAGGCTATAGAGCAAATAAGCCAAGCCGTTGAACAGCAAAAGCCAAGCGAAGAAGAAATGCCAGCGTCGGCCACCAGCAAGGTCTTGATAGCTGGGCAGTGTCGCCCACGAGGGAAAGGCATGCCGGTCGCTATTTCCCTCGCCAGAAAGACCGAAGACACCGGTCGTGTTGAAGTCGCGCCCAAATATGCGAGTTACCCCGATTTCACGGCCATTCTGTTCCTCCGCCCCGATCGATAAGATTGGTTTTGCGAAGTCGGACGCCTGACCGAGATAGAGTGCTGGATGAGCATTGAAGATCTGCAGGCCGCTCATGAGCAAGATGGCTATGCAAAAAGCGCCTATCCAGTGAGTGAGCCGGATTGCGATGGAATGCCGGTATATGAGTTGAGGCGCCCCCGCCCTTCCCGTTTCCTGCGTGTTTCTTATTTCCCTGCTAGCCTCGCTCATCATCATGAATAAGATATCGAAAAACAGTCCATGAAAAGGCTGACCCCGACGAAGGTCGCAATTACGGCCCAACCGCATAGCGGAAATGGGCTGGCGTTCGAAGGAGCTAGCACCTAGTGGACGAATGTGCCGGCGCCGGGCACCGCGAGCTTGTCTGCAGAGCAACACCTTAAGTCAGGGGCACCATACACGTAATCGCCTACTTAAGTTGTTTTCTTTGTAAATACGTGTCAGACTACCAGATAGCAATGGAGCTAGGGCAATCCTGATTCCAATCGGGTTGAAAGAATCCCTCGTGATTATCAACCAATAAGGCCCAGATTGCTCCATTGCTACCTAGTTTGCTGAGGTGAAGGCGAACTAGCGGCAGGCGGGGTGGCCGCCGCAGGCATCGCCGTCACCGCACGGCAGTTGCCCCCTCGCTCTTCCCGGCCATGCATAATATTAACGATTGAGAGCCCAATTTATTCGGCGAGTTCGCGACCTCACCGCGCTAGAATTCATGCGGCCGAGCGGCGCCGGTTAGTCCGCAAAGTGAAACGGGTCAATGGGGGGCGTGCTGGGCTGGCTGAAATCGTAGGCATAATAGCCATAGGCTCCAGGGGACACTTGATACCAAGCCGTATTCGGATGCCGAAACGTTCCTTTAGCTTGCAGCGGTCTCGCACTCGCGCCAGCGACACCCAAAAGAAGAGCCAGCGCTGATAGACCCAGAACCTTTTTCATATGAGCTCCTTCTGCGCTCTCGTTTTGATGAGGCGCCGTACACTGTTTCCTGGAGTGAACCTATGCGGCGGAGGCGATTATTGCTTGCGCGGGCTTGCTGCGATTTGGTGTTTTCTGCGCAAAGAAGCATATTGGTCATGCGGCAAGGAATGCAGACACGAAGGTTCTCCAGCCTGTGCCGCATTCTCGTGGCCGAGGATCCGGGGGTCAAGCTCCGACGAATGCTGTTCCCATTCGAGACAGAGCGTCTTTAGCTCTTCGACGCCCTCGACATCAACGACGGTATCTATCCTGACAGGTATCCCTTTTAGCCATCGGGGCTGGCATGGAGGTCATTATAACAGATAGGGCAGCAGCACCGGAATATCAGCAGCACTCAAATCGCCACGCGCAGGCATTTCACGCTACCGCGCTTGGCCAGCCAGTAGTTATAGAGAGAGTAGTGCTGAAATACTTGGTCTTTAGACATGACCTCGAAGTTGACCATCATGATTTATGCGTGAGATGGTCTTTTGGCTTGCCCGCGTTTGCTGAGCGAGGGGCTATACTGCGCAAACCAGCATCGCTATGAGCAGGCCTATGGAGGCAAGGTTCGATCGCAGACCAACCGGACCCGCTGGCGGCAACGCCGAGGCAAAGCTTTCGCTTTTCTAGGTTAGCCGCATCCAGGCACGGACGAGCCCCAAAAACATGCCACAAAAGATCGCTGTCACGGAAGCGGCAGTATTTGTCCTTGAAGGCCCGCATCTGGTCTTGGGCAATGCACAGTTAATCGGGCGGAATCATTACGATTAAACTTGCGACACCGATGATCGCAACATCGGTGCCAGAAGTGGCCACAACGGCGTGGCCCGGGAGTTGAGAACGAAATCTCCGGCGGCTACGGTAGATCCGAACAAGTGCATAGGCTTACGTTGTGGCAGCGCTAGCCTCGGCGGTCTCGGCAACTTTGATGCCGCGTCCGTATTCCGTGGTACAGCGCCTACAACTCCTTTGGACCTAATCTTACTTCCAGGATGATGCGCATTTTTCCTGCAATCGCGGTTTTCGGCTTGTAAGGCGCTATAGGGGCTTGCCCCATATTGGCGAAGCCAGCAAAACGGCCTAGTATCCTGCCGGATGCAAGAGCGTTTCGAGACAACTTGCGACGCATTCCTCGATGGCCGCCTTCACATCCGGCAGCCGAAGAAAGGCTTTCGCTCCGGCCTCGATGCTGTTTTTTTGGCCGCTGCCTGCCCCTCTCAGGAAGGGGACAGCGTTCTCGAAGCCGGGTGCGGTGCCGGTGCGGCGCTGCTCTGCCTTATGTCGCGTGTGCCGGGACTTAAAGTGTGGGGGGTAGAGGCTGATTCGGGCTTGGCCGCCCTCGCTCAAGAGAACGCGTCCGCTAATGGATTCGCTGAAAGTTTCCGCATTATCAATGCTGATGTGACCTCTCCCTGGAGTGCCTTGGAGGAAGCCGGTTTACGGCAGGAAGCGTATAGCCGTGTGATCGCCAACCCACCCTTTTACATCAACGGACGGGCCCGCCCCTCAAGCGATCCGAGAAACGCACGCTCCCGGGCTATGGACCATGGCGACCTCGATGCCTGGCTCCGGTTTCTGGCCGGAGCCGCCAAGCCGGGCGGCACGGCGACGGTCATCCACACCGCCGAAGCATTGCCCGAGCTTCTCAGCGCATTCGGACGCCGCTTCGGCGGGGTTAGCGTTTTCCCGCTCTTCCCAAAAGTTGATGCCCCGGCGATCCGCGTTATCGTGTCGGGAACGAAAGGCAGCCGCGCCCCGCTAATGCTGGCGCCTGGGCTTGTCCTTCATGGAGAGGATGGCACGTCAACGGCGGCTGCCACAGCAATTTTGCGCGATGGAAAAGGCCTTATGGACACACTTGCCGGATTTTCCCGGTAGCGGAAACCTTGTTAACGATCGCCTCGTACACATCTCCAGCAGAGCTAACGAGTGGGCGAGGCTAATTTCAAGTGAGTTCACAGCAAGTCGAAATCGAGCGTCAGCCGGGCTTCCGTTTGAGCAGTCTTTTGGACAGAATTCCTATCCCTTTCCGATCCAAGGGAGCTGTCGTCCCTGTGTTGCGCTTATCCGGCGCGATTGGGGCAGTTACACCTTTGAGGCAGGGGCTTAACATATCCGCCTGCGCAGGTGCAATCGAGCGCGCCTTTGCCATGAAGAATGCACCCGCGGTTGCGATTGTGATCAATTCGCCCGGCGGCTCGGCTGTGCAATCGCGGCTGATTTACGAACGTATCCGCAGCCTCGCCGCTGAAAAATCAAAGAAGGTCTTCGCCTTCGCCGAAGATGTGGCGGCGTCCGGCGGATATATGATCGCTTGCGCTGCAGACGAAATCTACGCCGACGCCTCCTCGATTGTCGGTTCGATCGGGGTGCTCTCGTCCGGATTTGGCTTTGTTGACCTTATCCAGAAGATTGGGGTGGAGCGGCGAGTTTATACCGCGGGTGAGAACAAGTTTCAGCTCGATCCGTTCAAGCCAGAAAATCCCGATGAGGTAGCGAGGCTTAGAAGAATTCAGGAAATCGTTCACAGCGACTTCATCGCCCTTGTGAAGGAAAGCCGGGGGGCGAGGATTACCGGCGCTGGCGACAGCTTGTTCACAGGAGAGTTCTGGTCGGGCCGCCAAGCTCTTGAGCTTGGCCTGGTTGATGGCATCATGGATATCAGAACGAAGATGCGTTCGCTTTACGGAGAAGATGTGAGGCTTAAGCTCGTCTCGCCCGAGCGTGGCTTATTCCGGCGAAGAGCGGGCGTCGGTCTATCGCTTTCCGGTGTGGAGTATGGCGTCAGCTTCGCGAAAGGCTGGGCTGATGAACTGATCTCCGCTCTTGAGGAACGTGCTATCTGGGCGCGTTTTGGTCTCTAAGCCTGGAGGGGCGCCAGGTTTTTAGTGCAGTGCAGAGTCAGCAGCAGGGTTGTTAGTCATGCCGCACGTTCTCGTCATCGCCGCAGGCGCCGTTTCCATTTATCTCGCCTTCCGCTGGGTCCGCCGCGAATATGAACGCGTCGATCGATCGCTGCGGCGGGCAGAGCATAGAATTCGAAAGGGCTCGCGCGTTCCGCCCATTGAGCTGGTCTTCGATGCCGCTACCGGGTTCTACCGGCCGGCGGAATAGACCCCGCTCTGTATCGAAGGCTGAGCATTTGCGTGACGCGATCCTGCCCGCACTATATTATGGCTGACAGGTAGGGAAGCCCTCATGCAGGGAAAGTCGATCCTTCTTATTATCGGCGGCGGGATTGCGGCCTATAAATCCCTCGACTTCATCCGGCGCGCCAAAGAGCGTGGGGCAAGGGTGCGTTGCGTGCTGACGCGCGCGGCGCAGGAGTTCATCACTCCGCTTTCCGCTGCCGTCCTCTCCGAAGAACCTGCGTTCACGGAATTGTTTGATCTTAAGAATGAGACCGAGATCGGCCATATCAGGCTTTCGAGGGAAGCCGATCTGATCATAATCGCACCTGCGACGGCAGACCTGCTCGCAAAAATGGCACATGGGCTATGCGACGATCTTGCGAGCACGGTACTTCTTGCGCGAGATAAGCCTGTGCTCGCTGCGCCGGCGATGAATTGGCGGATGTGGGCAAATGCGGCGACGCGGCGGAACCTGAGCCAGCTTGCGGCTGACGGGGTCTATTTCGTCAGCCCCAATGAAGGAGGCATGGCGTGCGGAGAGTGGGGCACGGGCCGCATGGCCGAAGTAGACGAGATAATCGCTGCGGCAGAACGTCTTCTTCCGACTGGAACCCCTGCGCTTCTCGCTGGCCGCCACGTGGTGGTTACTGCTGGCCCGACCTACGAACCCATCGATCCAGTCCGCTTCATCGGCAACCGGTCCAGCGGCAAGCAGGGCTATGCAATCGCCTCGGCTGCTGCGCGGCTCGGGGCAAGGGTGACCCTCGTTGCAGGGCCCGGGTCTTTGCCCAATCCCTCCCAGGTTAATCTCGTTCGCGTCGAAACCGCCCAAGCGATGCTGAAAGCGGTAGAAGCCGCCCTTCCGGCCGACGTCGCTGTTTTCAGTGCGGCAGTGGCCGACTGGCGAGCCGCAGCCGTTCAGGCGAAAAAAATAAAGAAAACCGGTTCAGTGCCGGAACTGCGCTTGATCGAGAACCCGGACATCCTCAAGACTATCTCCAGGCAAGCGGAAAACAGACCTCAGCTCGTTATCGGCTTTGCGGCCGAGACAGAAAACGTGATCGCTCATGCGGTCAAGAAGTTGGAAAGCAAGGGCTGCGACTGGATCGTCGCCAACGATGTATCGTCTGAAAGCGGGGTCTTCGGAGGCAACAAGAACACCGTGCACGTCATAACGCGTTCGAGCGTGCAAAGCTGGCCGCAGATGTCAAAAGAGGAAGTTGCCCAGAGGCTGATGCAGGAGGCGGCAAGCTGGCTTGCGAAAGAACAGCCAGCCCCGGCAGCAAGCCAGAAGACCGCATCCTAGCCGATGACGCCGGTTCGTTTCAAAGTGTTGCCACACGGGGAAGGCTTGCCGCCCCCCTGTTATCGAAGCGCAGAGGCGGCCGGGCTTGATCTCTCAGCGGCATTGGAGGAGGGGGCAACTTTGACGCTGTGCGCTTTTGAGCGGGCCCTCGTTCCTACAGGAATTGCGCTCGAATTGCCGGCCGGATTCGAGGGCCAAGTCCGCCCGCGGTCGGGGCTTGCGCAGCGCCATGGCATCACGATCTTAAACGCACCGGGCACCATCGACGCGGACTACCGCGGGGAGATACAGGTGCTCCTTGTCAATCTCGGCGGCGAACCTTTTGAGGTGAGGCGCGGAGACCGTATTGCGCAGCTTGTGATAGCGCCGGTGACGGCTGTGAAATTAGAGCAGGCGGAGGAATTGAGTCTCACCGGCCGAAACGCTGGTGGCTTTGGTTCAACGGGCAGCCGCTAGTTGACCCGCAAAAGCGGGTCGCAATCTTGCGATAGATAATGTGACAACGGCTTCAAGTTCGCTCTAAAACGCCATGTCCCCCTATCATAGGTCCCATGCCGGCTACACGTATGGATAATTCACCGTCATGGCACATTTGCCAGTATAACACGAGCCATAGAAGACCGGGCGATAGCCCGGTCTGTCAACGTACCAGTAGGAGGTTCCTATGACTGAATCTCATATCTGGGGAGGGACAATCAGAAGGATGTGGCCGCAGGAAAAGGATAAATTCCGCGACCACTTATTGAGGCTCGATCGCGAGAGCAGGCGGCTCCGTTTCGGCATGGCTACCAGTGATGACTTCGTTTCGGACTACGCCTTGCGCATAACCTCGGCCCAATCCGTCGTCTATGGCTTCTTCGTCAAAGGCGAGATGCGGGCGGCGGCGGAACTGCGGCAGATCGGGGACCTATGGTCCACGGACGCGGAAGGCGCATTTTCAGTCGAGCACGAGTTTCAAAACCGGGGCATCGGCACCGATCTACTTGGACGCATCATCCGGGCAGCGCGCAATCGCGGGGTCTCGAAGCTTTACATGAACTGCCTGGCCGAAAATCATAAGATGCAGCGCATTTGCCGCAAATATCAGGCAGAACTGCATTTCGATCATGGCGAGGTGGTGGGCCGCATACTGCCTGCTCTGCCAACATATATCTCGCTCTGGCAGGAGGCCGTCGACAACTCGAATGGATTCGTCATGGCTGTGCTCGACTTCCCGAGGGCATCCGCGCAGGCAGTACCGTAGAGCTTCAGCTTGCTTCGGCCCTCTTCACCTGCATTGAAGAGGGCCGGCGAGGCGAATGCGACCGAACGCGTAGCGGTGGGGCGGCCTCTATTTCTGCATTTGCCGGAGATAACGATCCAGCCCTTCTGGAGAAGGCCGCGCCGCATGCGCCGGAGAACACCTTGCCCCAGACCGGCATTTTGCCCTCGGTTTCGTGACCGGCAAGCCGCCACCAAAGCGGATGATCTCGGCGATGCGATCGCCGGGTCGAAGGAGACAAAATGCGTCGAGGGCGAGATCTGCATCACGTTCCGCAGCCACGCGGGCATGCTGTCCAGGGGCGTATTGGAGCCAGATAAGATATTCATCGGCATGGCGACCAGCATATAGAGCAGCCCAAGCTGTGGCATGCTGCGTGCAACTGTGGCGAGGAAAATGCCAATCGCCGTTGCGAAGAGCGGATAGAGGCACATGCCGGCCATAAACAATGGGACAGATCCGTTGATTGGAACGCGCAACAGGCCTTGCACAACCAATTCAAGCGATAAGCCCGCTGCGAGTGCAATCACGAGGCCATTCGCCCACACTTTTGCCATCGCGATCTCGAAGGGCGTCAGTGGTCCATGCCGCTTCGTTTACGGAAAGCGGGGGTGAATTCCGGCGAATGGCATAGTTTTAAAGCTGTAGCCCACGCCCCGGCATTGCGGCAGATCAATGATGAGGATGGGTTCAGAGCCGCAGCTCCGCGGAACCTCAAGGTGAAAGGATGGGAAGATGGCAGCTTACTGGATCGGCCAACATAAAATCATGGATGCTGCAAAATTCGAAACATACATAAGGCAAGTTGTGCCAATGATTGAGAAATTTGGCGGCCGCTACCTCACCCGCCCCGGCACGCACAGGATTTACGAGAATGCGCATTGGCAGCCGGACCGGGTAGTTATCGTAGAATTCCCGGACATGACTGCTTTGAATGCCTGGTATGATTCACCGGAATATCAGCCGCTGATCGCGTTGCGTCAGGAGTCTTCAACCGGCATGCTGATCGTATTGGAAGGCGTTTAAAACCGTATCTCGCGGGTGCAGCCTCACCATCTAACGCAACGGCAATGAGCGGCGATCCTACCCAAACCCTCGGCATCACGAACAGGAGTTTATTTGATTTTGTCAGTGCAGATGGCTTTGACAGATAGTAATTTGAGGCTCTTGTTCGCAATCCAGACGATAACCACACCGGACCCTTAGCTTCTGTCTCTCGCTGCGCCTTGGCGGGCGCGGCAGGCACGCTGACCGGTGGAGCGGAGACGGTATGAATATTTGCCGCCTCGTTTATATGAGCGAGCGTAATCCTTCTTCGGGGCTTGATATCACCGGCCTCATCCAAGCGAGCCGGGAAAATAATGCTCGTGTTGGTGTGACGGGCTTCCTCATGTTCGACGGGGAATATTTCGCCCAGGCCCTTGAAGGCAAACGTTCAGCCGTAACGCACACCTATAACCGGATTGTCGGAGATGTACGTCACCATAACTTGCATCTGATTTCTTGCATGGATGTGAAGGAGAGGTTGTTTCCGGGGTGGTCGATGGGCCTCCTCGACGGCATACCCCGAGAGGCTCGCGAACGCTTCCTGGCGCATTTCACCATCGAACGCGTCAACCCGAATTCAATAACAATTGAGCGTCTCCTATATTTCATGCAAACGCTTGCGGTGGAGACTGAGGCCATGGAGCGGATGCGCAGGAGCCGATAGCCCAGCCGAGGCTACTGCCTCTATCATCAAACGAAGATAGCAACATGTTTCAGACTTGGCTTCGGGCATTCGCGACGTTCTTCGCCACTATCGGTCCAGTGGAAGCGGCGGTGCTGTTCGCAACCTTTTGTCCAAGGTTCAGCCGTGCGGAAAGAGTCGCCATCTCCCTAAAATCGGTGACGATAGCGACAGGCATTATCCTGTTCTTCGCGCTATTCGGTACTGCGATCCTGGCAGCGCTTGGAGTAACCTTCCCGGCGCTGCAAGCCGCGGGCGGCATCATCCTTGTCATCATTGCACTCGACATGATCTTCGAGGCGCGCATCGGGGGCAGTACCATGTCGCAGCCGGAAAGTGCGGAAGCGAGCGGAAAGGACGACGATATCGCTGTGTTCCCACTAGCCACGCCGATCCTTGCGGGGCCTGGGGCGATGTCGGGCGCGATGCTTCTCATGGCAGGCGCAAAGACTTTAGCCGATCAGATCGCTGTGATTGCTGCGCTTCTGACCGTCATGGCCTTTACGTTGGTTCTAATGCTTGCGGCGCAGGAACTTCGGGAATGGATTGGGATTACGGCGCAGCGGGTTATCATGCGTGTATTTGGCATTCTTCTAGCGGCCATTGCTGTACAGTCGGTTTTTAATGGAATTGCGGGCAGCGGGATCTTTCTGCGGTCGCTATAGACGTAAACGTTGAGGGATGGAAATGGGCAAGTTTCCTGAATATGACCAATATGACGCAGTAGGGCTTGCGGGCCTTGTGCGCGACAAGCGCATCCATCCTCGGGAGATTCTGGACGAAGCGCTGGAACGGTGCGACAGGGTAAACCCGAAGTTGAACGCCATAATCTGCAGGCTGGATGCCCAGGCGAAAAAGGCAGTGGATTCTGTAGATTTAGCGCTGCCGCTTGCGGGTGTACCCTTTCTTGCAAAGGATTTGGGGCCGCCATTGGCGGGTGCTCCGTTGACCTCAGGCAGCAAGCTTTTCGCGAATTATGTCCCTGAAGAGGATGGCGAGCTTATCAAGCGCTTCAAAGCCGCGGGGCTCATCTTCTTCGGCAAAACAAATGTGCCGGAGTTCGGCCTCGTGCCAGTGACCGAGCCCGAGCTTTTCGGCCCATGCCGCAATCCGTGGGACTTGGGCCGGACAACAGGGGGATCTAGCGGCGGTTCAGCGGCTGCCGTGGCGGCCGGCATCGTGCCCATGGCGCACGCTTCTGACGGTGGCGGCTCCATCCGGATTCCATCAAGCTGCTGTGGCGTGTTTGGACTGAAGACGTCACGCGGCCTCAACCCAAAGGACATCAGCGTAGAGACGGTGGCGGAAGACTTTGGAGTGGACCACGTCGTAAGCCGCAGCGTCCGAGACTCCGCCGCTGCGCTCGATGCAATCTCGAACCGCATTAATCCTGGCTTCCTAAGTGGGCTGGAGCGCGAACCGGGGCGTCTGCGCATCGCAGTCACTCGCAGTGCCATGCTGGGCAACAAGGTTGCGCCTGAAGTGCAAGAGGCACTGGCTCACGCCGTCAAGCTTTTGGAGGGGCTGGGTCACACGGTCGAGGACGCCGAAACTGGGGTGAATTATGGGGAGTTCAGAAATGCGTTTCTGACTTACTGGGCGATCAATGCGCTGCAGTTAATTCACGCGGCCGCACAAACGGTCGGGCGCAAGCTCAAAAAAGGCGACGTGGAGCTTCCCACATGGGCGCTCTCTATCGCTGGCAGGGCAATGACAGCAGCCGACCGGGAACGGGCCAAGAATACCATCGCGCATGCGACCCGCGTCTTCGAAGAATTCCTGCAGAGGTACGATATCATTCTAAGCCCGGTCTTGGCCACGCTGCCCATTCATATCGGTGAGAACCGCGTTAAGAGCTCGGAAGCTTTCGCTATCAATTTCGCCGACACCATGAAGTGGCCTTGGGTCATGAAGGCGCTGCTCAAAGCCGTTGCCGCCAGAAGCTTCGATTTCGCAGCCTTCACGACACCGTTCAACATGACAGGGCAGCCCGCCATTTCGGTGCCCTTATATTGGACGCAAGACGGCCTGCCCGTTGGAATACAGTTTGGCGCGAAGCAGGGCGCGGATGCCCTCCTGCTGAGACTCGCACGGCAGCTAGAAATTGCCGCTCCCTGGTCTGGCCGAAAGCCGCCTATATGGTCAGGGGAGCGCGTCCGGGAAGCGGCTTGAGCCTTGCGGGCGCGGCGCAGTGGAGTAAAAGGAAGAGAAAACAAAAGGGAATATTGATGGAAAAGTTCACCTCCCTCACGAGCGTCGCCGCACCTCTGCCAATGATCAATGTCGACACCGACATGATCATCCCGAAGCAATTTCTGAAAACCATCAAACGAACAGGGCTCGGAACGGCGCTGTTCTATGAAATGCGCTTCGACGATAAGGGGAAGGAAAATCCGGACTTCGTCCTCAACAAGCCGGCCTACCGCAGGGCAAAGATCCTTGTCGCTGGCGACAATTTCGGCTGCGGTTCAAGCCGGGAGCACGCTCCCTGGGCCTTGCTCGATTTCGGCATTCGCTGCGTCATCTCGACGTCCTTCGCCGATATCTTTTACAACAATTGCTTCAAGAACGGCATTCTCCCGATTGCCGTCTCGCCGGAAGATCTCGAAAAGCTGATGGACGACGCGCAGCGCGGCGCCAACGCAACGCTTACGGTGGATCTCGAAATTCAGGAGATTCGCGGGCCTGACGGCGGCGTGGTGCGCTTCGAGATCGATCCTTTCCGCAAAAGGTGCCTTCTGGAGGGCTTGGACGACATCGGGTTGACGATGCAGAAGGCGGAAAAGATCAAGAGCTTCGAGGAGCAGGCTGCGCTTGCCAGGCCCTGGGCCTGACACTTCTGACAGTTGAATAGCCTTCCACGCGCTCAAACCTCCGCGTCATGAATTTTCCCAAAGCACGGAATGACCGATGACCTGGTGGGCAGCAAATGCGCCGGTGCTCGCTGCTGCATTCTCGGCCTCGCTCGTGGAAGCCGTCGAGGCGCTGACCATCGTGCTCGCGGTCATGACGGTGCGTGGGCCAAGGCCCGCGCTGGGTGGAGCGGCCGCAGGGCTCGCTTGCTTGACCTTGATCGTATTGATATTCGGTCCGGCGGTGAACCACGTCCCCGTTCATGCCTTACAGCTTGCAGTCGGTGTACTTCTTCTCCTTTTCGGCATGCGCTGGCTGCGCAAAGCGATCTTAAGAGCGGCTGGAATTATCCCGCTTCACGATGAGTTTGCGGCCTATACCGCGGAAACTGCTGCTTTGAAAGAGCAGGCTAGCCGCAACGCGAGCCGCCTCGACTGGCTCGGAGCCGTCACAAGTTTCAAGGCCGTGATGATCGAGGGGCTGGAAGTCGTATTCATCGTGATCGCGGTTGGTGCGGGACGCGGGCTTCTCTTTCCCGCAGGTCTTGGCGCCTTAGCAGCCTGTCTTTTTGTGCTGCTTCTCGGTGCAGCCCTACGCCGCCCGCTGGCAAAAGTACCGGAAAACGCACTGAAATTTGGGGTGGGAGTGATGCTTTCCGCGTTTGGGGTTTTCTGGACCGGGGAAGGCATGGGCATCGGCTGGCCGGGGTCCGATGCGGCGGTGCTCTGGTTTGCCTTGCTCTTTTTGGCGGCGGGCTGGTTCGCAGTGTTCCTGCTTAAAGGCCGCCCGGCCTTGCGAGCTGCCGAATGAAGAGCATCCGTTTCATTCTGAAGGAACTGGTTGGCCTTTTTGTCGACGATAGGCTCCTTGCTGCAGGCATCGTCGCCGTGGTGGCTGCGGCCTGGTTTGCCGAGGACAGGGGCATCCCAGCACTCGCGGGCGCGATCCTTGTTTTCGGCTGTGTTGCCGTTCTGCTAGCGAGTGCGGTCAGCGAGAAGAAGTAGCGCCCCGTCAGAAGGGGGCCAGGCTCGTCACATCCACACCTGCCTAATTCAAACGGCTAATGCGGGGCAAATATTCCGGACAGTTTGCAGCAGCAACTTCGGCGGAGCAGGCTTGCTGAGCACTTTCGCTTCGGGCCAGTCGCGGCGTAAGCCTTCGGCGTCACCGTGGCCGGTGTAGAAGACAATCGGCACGCCCCTGTCTCTAAGCAGCTCCGCGGCCGGAAATACTGCTTCGTTACGCAAACTTACATCCAAGATGCCGCAGCTGATGTGTTCCGTCTTTGCAAGCGCCACGGCATGTTCCAGCGTGTGGGCCGGCCCAACGATCGCGGCTCCCGCATTGCCGAGTGTGGTGATCATATCGAGAGCCAGGATCGCGTTGTCCTCCACGATGAGAACACTGGCGCCGCTCAACAACCCGTCCTCAGACGCTCTCATCTGTTTTCATGCTTTCGGGCGCTAGACTTACTGTATAAGTCAACCCAGAAGGCTGGAAGGCCAGGTCAATCTTCCCCTCCGGAAGGCCATTACGGATAAGGAAGCTGCCGAAACCTTCCCGGCCCGGCGGCTTTACTTTGGGGCCGCCCAACTCTTTCCAGCGAATCTGGAACTCTTTGTTCTTACCTGCACCGTTGAACCCCCAGTCTAGGCTCAAAGTTCCGGCCGGACTAGAAAGCGCCCCGTATTTCAGAGCATTCGTGGCCAGTTCGTGCAAGACGAGTGCGAGCGGGGTTGCAATATCGGGTGGAAGAGAAACTTCCGGTCCGCGCAGTATAACGCGGCGCCCGTCAATGGGAACGTATGGGGTAATCTGCCTCTTCGCCAGCTCTCCAAGTGGAGCACCGTGCCAATCGCTGGAAACCAGCAGATCGTGGGCCGCGGCAAGGGCTCTGAGCCTGTTCGCGAAAATCTCCAGCGCCTCTTCCCTTGGCACCTGCTCCCCGAAGGATTGCCGGGCCATGGACTGCACGACCGCGAGCGTGTTCTTCACCCTGTGGGACAACTCGCTCAGCAAGAGGCGGAGGCGGCCCTCGCTCCTTTTCAGGGCTTCTTCGGTTTTCTTCAGTTCAGTAACATCGACGAAAGTGGAGACGACACCCTCGATGCGGTCCTCCAAAGTTCGATACGGCCTGATCTTTGTCAGGTACCAGCTGCCGTTTGCGCCAATTTCGCGCTTAACGATTTTCAGATCTTTCAGCACGGCGCGGGCGTCTTCCGTAAATTTTGGATATTCAAGCCTGTGCGTGAAATCCGTTATGGAACGCCCCTCGTCCGGCCCTTTTATATTGAACAGCTCCGTAATCTTTGGAGTGAACCATTTGATCCGCAGTTCGCTATCAAGGAACAGGGTCCCGACATCCGTGGCCGCCATGAGATTTTGCAAATCATTATTGGCTCTCGACACATTCTCAAGCCTGATCTTCAGCTCTGAATTTACCGTCTGAAGCTCTTCATTGGTGGATTGCAGCTCTTCCTTGCTGGTCTCGAGTTCCTCGGCGGTCGAACGGTATTCCTCATTGATGGACTGAAGCTCTTCGTTGGTCGCGCGCAACTCTTCAATGGCGGCCTCGTATTCCTCCCGGCTCGCCCGCAGATGGCCGCCTGTCAGTTCGAGTTCTTGCTTCAGATCCCTGATGACAGTGTCTGAGGCTCCATCGCCCCGATTTGCACTGGGGCTGGCTTCGGCCCCCTCGATCGTATCTCCTTCGATGAAAAATACGACAGCCCGCCGCGGACTGCCGGCATCAGTGGGGACGGGCCTTACCTGAACGACGACTGTCCGGGCCGCTCCGTTGAAGCGAACGGGTACGCCCGCACCGAGGGTTCCTTGATTACGCTCGAAAGCGCGTTGAAGAGCAGCGCGCAAATCGAAACGCAGCTCGGGCCGCACAAGCTCCGTAACATCGTTCCTTATCTGGCCGCCGGACGGCCGTATGAAGCGACCCGCATCCTCCGACATATGAACGATTTGCATGCTGGCATCGACAAGTATGCTCGGCGGAGCTGTCGTTTCGAGGGCCCGCTGATGCGCAGCAAGCGGTAATGTATTGGTCACCGAAATTGGCGTTGCCAGAACAGGGACTTCACCCACCCGCGGCGTAACAAATAGCTGCGGAAAGTCCCGGTGCTCTTCGGAGACGCCCTTGGACTGATAGATCCGGGACTCACGGCTAATCGTGTAGAAGAACCCGGGTGGATGTTCCGCCGTTTCCGAGGATCCGAGAAAGAGATATCCCCCCGGCTTCAGCGCATAATTGAATGTTCTGAGAACTTGCTGCTGTAGGTCTTTTTCCAGGTAAATCAATAGATTACGGCAAGATACAAGGTCGAGTTTGGAGAAAGGCGGATCCTTAAGCAGGCTATGGGTGGCGAAGATGACCATGTCCCGGATTTCCCGGCGGATACGATAAAAATCGCCTTCCCTTGTGAAATATCTCCGGAGCCGCTCCTCGTCTACGTCTACCTCTATGGCCGCCGGGTAGCGGCCCTCTCTCGCGATCGCCAGCGCGGTACTGTCGAGATCGGAGGCAAAAAGCTGCAGCTCTGGGCCTTTCCCGCGGCGCACCGCTTCATCGCTGAACAGCATTGCGATGGAAAAGGCTTCCTCGCCGGTGGCGCAGCCCGGTACCCAGACGCGAACAGGGCCCGAAGTTTCCTCCATCTCATACAGCTTGGGGATGACTTTTTGGGCGAGCGCTTCGAAAGAGGCGGGATCCCGGAAAAACGTCGTCACTGAAATAAGGAGGTCATGGAATAGGCTCGGGATTTCCTCAGGATTTTTTCTGATAAGGTCGAAATATTCGCTCAGGGTCTCAATTTTGTGGACTTGCATGCGGCGAGCCAGCCGGCGGTAAATCGTTGAGCGCTTGTAGCGCAGGAAATCATGGCCAGTTCTCGACCGCAGGAAGTTCAAGATGCGCTTGAGTGTTTCCTCGTCGCCTGGTGCGAGCTCCTCCGCGGGAACGACAGCCTTATTCTTGATAAGGTCCACAAGCCGCCGCCCCAGCTCGCGCACGGGAAGAACAACATCCGCCAAGCCTGTCGCTATCGCGGCTCGCGGCATTGATGGGTATTGCGCCTCCTCCGGGTCTTGAACAAGGATGAGCCCGCCGGCCTCCTTGATGGCCTTGGCCCCTACAGCCCCATCGGAGCCTGCGCCTGTCAAAACGACAGCAAAGCCGTCGCCCTGCTGATCGGCCAGGGAACGGAAAAACTGATCGATGGGTGTGCGCTGCCCTCGCGGCTCGTCAAAGGCAAAGGTGGCGATTTCGTGGTCTGTGACGAGAAGGCGGCGGTTCGGCGGAATGACGTATATATTGTTAGGTTCAAGCTTTATCTTCCGGTTGACCTGCTGCACGGGCATATTCGCGCCACGCGCCAGGATTTCGGCAAGTTCGCTCGTATGCGTGGGTTCCAGATGAACGATCACGACGAAGGCAGCGCCCGTGTCTCCGGGGACCTCATGGAGGAAGGCTTGAAGAGCGTTAACCGCGCCAGCGGACGCTCCAATCCCTACAGTCGGGAAGCTCACTTCAACCTGAGGCTTGGGCGCCTTCTCCTGATCAGGAGACGTCCTGCGCTGGTTCATAATGGCCTCAAGACCGCTTAGGCCCCCTGCCTTGTGCCGACGCTATTGAAAGGCGTAACCCGTGCAGCGTCAATTTATTTCCATAATGCTGCCAAAAAAGTTGGGGTCAAGTTATGCGGCAACGGTCCAAATCTCGCCGGCAGCGGTAGTGAAGCTACACAAGCGCTGACCAGCAAGCCTTCAACCCCAAGATGCAGGCGACATACCGCCAGCCTCTCAGTAAAGGTGCGTGATCACGCGGTTATCGCATGGGGAAAACAGGCGCAGGTTGCCCCAGAAATTGACGCCCCAACGGACGGGGCATACGCAGCGATGGGCGCAACGGCGGTAGTGCACCCTCACGGCTGCGCCTCCGGAAGAGACACCGCGTTCTGGCGGCCGAAGCCCCGCAGCGCCGGCAGTGAAAGCCATGAAACTCAACGCGAAAACAACCCCTGCAACTCTTACCGACATCGTAGCAGCCTCTAAGCCCTCAATTTCTGGCTCCGTCTGCGAAAGAGTAGCTGCTTGACCTGAGGAAGCCCTTAACGGCGGGCGTGAATTTTTCAGGCGCCTTGTCCGCGAACGTGGGAGTCATGCGCTTCTCAAGCATGTCGGCTCATAGGCCTGGGCAAATGCGAATGCGAATAAAATAACTAAAATTGAACACAGGCCTTTCCCTGAGGGTCCGCGCGCTTATGATGAGTTAATACTGTATAAATGGCGGACCTTCTCTTCACGGCAGGCAACATGGCGAAGGCCCTCAAAGCAATCGTAATCTTCGCTGCGATGATCGCGGTTCCGATCGTGCTGGACAATCTCATCAGCAGAAGACCGCAGGTGCCGCTGGGACCAGCCCTCCATTCGCGATGGCTCAGCACGGGCTATTCCGCCGCTGCCGTCCTAATCCTGGTCTTTCTGATCATTCAGTTTTTCCTGCTCTATGGCCGCTGCGAACTGATCGCGGGGTGGCTGAGGCTGGCGGAGCGCGATCTCAACGGCTTTATTGCGGGCGGCTGGGACCAAACCGGCCGGAAGAACAGGGCCGCTGAACGCGCGGAGTGGAATCGCATGGCTATCCCTCCCGCCGCTCAGATCTTTAAAGCCGGCTATCAGACTGTCGCCCACCTCGCTTTTGAGGCGAATGAGAAGGATTTTCAAGTTCGCAGCAGCACCATGGGCAAGGCCCGTACCACCGCATTTCTGCTGCGGGAACTCTATCAAGGCAATGTGGAGCAGGCGCAGAAGAAAGTTTTCGGCGACACGCGGAATAACGGCCAGATTCCTTATGTAGCTCCCGGCATCCGCGAACTGATTGGCTTCGGCGATTTCGATGAGGAAACCGGCTTTCCGGCGGCCGCTGGCGTGGATCCGGTCTTATTGCTCCTCACAGTACGGCTATGGCGCTTCCCCAGGGAAATCCTGATCGTGGACGAGAGGGGCGGCGTAAAGCGGCCATTGACGGGCTTTGATGTGCTGACTGAGCTTACTAAGCATCGCTGGCCGCCCCGAACATGATTGCGTTTGCCTTCGCTCTAAGGGCAGATTTGTTGGCGGGTTTGTGAAAAGTGCGCTCAAGGCGATCAGGAATATGAGTGCGCCGACGACCCAATGGTCCCAACGTGCGGCGGGCAGTGGCCCGGCAAAGCCAAGCGCCCACGGCGCAGCGAAGATCCAGGCGCCCAGCACGAGGTTCACGCGCTCCTGCCAGAATTCCATTCGGCCGATGGCCGACAAGGTGACCACGAACACGATGACGGCGAGCACCCAAGCATTCCAGGCGGCGACGGTTGCGGGGTAGACGGGCGCCGCACCTCCTGCAGGCTGGGGTGTAGCGGCAGCACTGCCAAATCCCAGTATCCAGGGTGAAAAAAAGAACCAGATGGATATCAAAAGGTTCGCCCAGTCCTGCCAAACATTACGCCGGTAGGGAATACGATTATAGGGTTCATAGCTCATGGGCTCTCACCGCTTTCACTGGCGAAGCTTGCTCCGTGGCTTCCCTTCTTGGCCGGATGGGGGCGCGCATTCCCGTCAGCTACCCAGAGGCTGTACCAAATCATTGCCGGCGTCCCTCGCAGCCTCGCTTAGCTCAACATGCAGTCAGCAAACGAAGTTCTGGTTTTTCGAATGCAAATAAATATTTCCCGTGCGCCAGAAATATTGCCTCGGAGAAACGCGTCCGAAACGTGTAACAGTTTTACAATTGTGTGGGGCCGGCTTCGCAAATGAAGGGCCGGCGCAGGGCTTGGCGCTGTACAAACCGCAATAGTATGGTAAACCTGGATTCAGCAACTGTTGAGCGAGGGGAAAATGCGCACATTTGCTCTATTCGGCGTGGCCGCCCTGGCTGCGTCAATTCTGGCCAGTGGCCCGGTTTTCGCCTGGTCGACTGAGCAGGGGACGTCAAATGACTCGAACGGAACCAATCTCACCGATCCGGACGACGCTCTGAAAGCGTTGCAAGACAAGGTAGACAGCAAAAGCCAGTCCAATACTGGATTTTACGTCAGCGGCGGCGTGAACCAGTGGCCCGGCAGCCCACTCGCCAATCCCGGCAGCCCCTTCAGATATCAATCTGATTCCCAAAGCAACAACGGGCAGGTTCCTTACGGTTGGTCGCCGATGCCTGGGTTCCGTCCCGGCGGGAATGACTAATCTGGCGCCGCGCCGCACTTTCTGGCTCTAATTAAGCACCGTGACTTGTAACGGGCACGGTGCAGACGACTTCATTGCCGCAGCCTAAATACTCGACTGAGGCGAAAGACATCAGCCTGGAGGTGGCGATGCCGCGTCCGTTTGGATGCGTCGCGCGTTCTGGGCTTATCTCGATATATTGGCGCCAATCGAATCCTTTGCCCTGATCCTTGATGCGAACGCAGATTTGGCGGTCATCGGCCTCAAATGAGAGATAGGCCCATTTCTTCTGATTCTCTTCTTCCCGCAGGCGCCGGTCGATTTCGTCGAAGAGCCGGTTTTCAAGGAGGAATTTTGTTTTTTCGTTATAGGTTATGCCAAGGTTGCCGTGTTCGACGGCATTGATCAGCAACTCATTCAGGCCGTAGACGGCAGATTCGGGCTCAGGAAAGCAATTGGCAATGAGGAAGGCAAGGTTTCTTGCCTCCTCCAGAGTACGGAAACGGAAGCGCGATTGCTCCATCAGCCCCAACACGCGCTGGTTCTGATTGACCTCGGCTCGCAGCCGCTTCTTCGTAGCGGCATCCGAAAGAGCCGCAGCCACAATGGCCAAGAGCATCTGGTCTTCATAGGGTTTTGTCAGATAGTAATAAACACCCGCCTGGATCCCCTCCAGAATTTGCTCCCGCGCGCTGGCCGCGGACTGCATGACGACCGGCACATCTGCGAAGCGGGGATCGGCCTTGACGGCCTTTAGCACCTCCATACCGCCAAGCCGGGGCATCATGCGATCGAGCACGATGGCGTCGATCCCCTCGACCTCGTTTAGCAGCTGTATAGCCGTATCCCCGTCGTCCGCTTCGACAACCTCGTATCCGCCCTCGGTCAGATATTCGGTGAGGATGTCGCGGTTCAGAGGGTCGTCGTCCGCCGAAAGTATCTTTTTCCGCATGCTGCCCTTGGCGTATCGAGAACCTATATTGGCGCTTCTTCGCCTGCTAGCTCTGCCTATGAAGCTCCGCGGCTAGGATAGTGCAACAAAAGGTAGAAAATCAAAACTTAGTACAACTTCAAGCCAGTAATTTCGATGAGATATCAAAGGCACCGGCGGCGGTGCTCGCGGGCTTGCTTGCCTGACTTGACGCCGTGGCTTCGAGGTCCGCCGGCAGCAGCACATGGAACACCGCGCCGCCCTCCTCCGCATTTGCAGCCCATACCTTGCCGTGATGCAAACGCACTATTTCGCGGCAAATGGCGAGGCCAAGGCCAGAACCGCCAGAGCTCAATACGCTCTTGGAGCATTGCGCGAATTTTTCAAAAATCGTTTCAAGATCGCTGTCTTGAATGCCCTCTCCCTCATCCCTCACCTCGCAGTGAAGCGCATTTCTGCCGTCTTGGAAGGCTGGAGCGATGCGCACGGTGATGATGCCCTTAGGAGGGGAAAACTTGATCGCATTGGAGAACAGGTTGATGAAAACCTGCGTCAGCCGTTCATTGTCGAATGTGGCGCGGGTGCCCGGAGCCGTACAATCCAAGTGCAGGTGCAGCTTCTTGGCTTCAAAAAGGGATTCAAGTTCGGCCTGCGATTGAGTGATGACTTGCAGAAGGTCCCCCCGAGTAAGCCTCAGATCGAACTTTCCAGACTCCAGCTTGGCCAAATCGAGCAGAGCATTGAGCATCCCCAGAAGCCGGGTTCCCGATATTTGGATGTTCTGCAGATATTTCCGTAATTTATCCAGGTCCGGACTGTCCAGTTTCCGCAAGCCCATACTCGTATAGTTGAGGATGGCATGCATTGGCGTGCGGAACTCGTGGCTCATGTTCATGAGAAGCGATGACTTCGCCTGGTTCGCTTGATCGGCCTGTTCCTTCGCTGTTGCCAGTTCCTTATTTAGGCGTTCCAGCCGGGCTCGTTCTGAATTGAGCTCAGCACTGGTCGCCAGCAACTGCTTGTGACGCCATTGCAAGCTGTCATTGGCGTGGACCAGTTTGCGGCTCTCGTTGAAGAGTGCCATCTCGCGATGTATTCGCCGGGTTATTTCGCGATTGAGCACCAGCGTCATTGCGAGCGTTAGGATCATAATGACAGTGCCAAGGATACCGAGCATAATGGCGGTGCGGTTTGCGACAGCAAATATTTCCCCTTTTCCAAGCCCCACGAGCACGACTAAAGGATAGCCTGCTACTTTTCGCCAATGAAAGAATGAGGGTTCATCGTTAAGGGGGCTGGCCCCTTCATAGGTGCCTGCGGTGGCCTCGGTAGCGTCGCTGAAAATCTTCAGGCCCGATATCGGGAAGCCTGCAAAGTCGTGGTCAGGCTTCTGAACTCCGCCGAAGGAAGCACGGATGATGCCATCGGTACCGGCAAGGATCATTGACCCTGATTTGCCAAGGTTCACGCTGCGATGAAGCGTGGTCAGGAAGTCAGGCGACAGGGAGAAAACAAGGACGCCCAAGAGCCTTCCGTTTGCGTCCTCGACCCTCTCACTTATCTGGATGCTCATTTGTCCAGAGACCCGGCCAACAACAGGCTTGCTGATGAAGAGGCCCTTTCTGCCTTTGAGATGAATCCGGATATGCTCGCGATCGGAGAGATCAATAGCCTTTGGATTCCGCTCTAAGGAGCTGCTTAAAAGCTTTCCATCCGGCCCCGCGAAAGAAACTTGAACGGTGGTCGCAGCGAACTCGGGCGAGCCTCCTATCCAATCGACGAGATCGAAACGAGCACCTTCCGATGCCAAGCGAGGTTTCAGGAGCGACATCGCACTTCGCACGCCGTTTATGGCTCGCCTTACCTGCTCCTCAAAGGCTCCAGACAAGTTGGCCGTGTCATTCCATGCTCGTTCGCGTGCCGAGTCCTTTTGTTCTATGACGACGGCGCTTAAGAGCAGAATTGTCCCAAAAACGATGATCGAGCTGAAAGCGGCGACACCATATCGAAGCCTACGGCTCGACCGGCGGATCTGGCGGCGGTTGATGGGATGGAGCGCCGTGAGTGCTTCGTGTCTTTCGTATCTGGCCAAGCTTTGGTCCTGCAGCTGTCATTGACAAGCGTGCGCTCTCTCCGGTTGTAAAGCCCAGTTCGTTTCCGATTCGTAAATGGCCACCAAAGAATGCGGCGAGCTAAGGAGAATGTGGCGCCAGGTTGCGACGTAAGCCGGCCTTCCAAGGTAGGCATGGCTAGGCTAGCGTCTTTGTCTCAAGTTCGACAATTTCTGATACAAAAAAAGGCAAATTGCTGGTGTGTAGGGATTTCTAGACCCTCCCGGCCCGATCAATCAGGCGAGTTATGAGCGCGAAAACGGCAGACAACTACAACGTGGTATTCATCGCGTTCGCCATAGGCTGGGCCGTATTCGCTTCGCCCTGGCTATCAGGCTATGTGACAATTCCTTATGACGCTAAGGCCCACTTTCAGCCGCAGCTTCAGTTCCTCGCCCATGCACTCCATTCGGGCCAATCGCCCTTTTGGACCCATAATGTTTTCGGAGGATCTCCGCAAATTGCGGACCCGCAATCCCTGATGTTTTCGCCGGCAATCCTGCTTGCTTACCTTGAGCCTTTCCCAAGCTTTCGGGAGCTCGATCTCTACTGCTTCCTTCTCTTGGGACTGGCCGGAATATCCGTCATCATGTTCTTCAGGGATCGCGGATGGAACCCGGCAGGTGCTACAGTTGCGGCACTGGCGGTTTCATTTGGCGGATCTTCCATCTGGCGCATTCAGCACATCAAACAGATCGAATCTTTCGCATTTTTCATGGTGTGCCTGTGGCTGCTCGCCCGCGCGCTGGATCGTAGATCTTGGCTGGCCGGCATCGCGGCGGGAATTGCCGGAGGGATGATGGTTATCGAGCCTGGGCAGGTCGCCATGCTCGGCTGCTACGTCCTGGCGGGCTATGCCGTGAATTTTTGGCTTGGCCAGCCGCGGTTCTGGTGTTCGGTGCGTAAAAGCCTGCTGGTTCTCCTTCCGGGAGCAGCGGTCGCGGCGATTTTCGCGACCGGGCCAATAATTTTGAGCTTCCTTTTCGTCCTGGACTCCAACCGCCCGGAAATTCCCTATTCGGAAGCGGCACGCGGCGCTCTTCATCCGGCATCTCTTTTGACCGCGATCGTACCGGACCTCTATAGCGTTCGCGGAAGTCAGCTCTATTGGGGACCTGCCAGCGCGGACTGGCGCGCAGATTGGCTGGCAATATCAGAGAATATGGGCGAGGTTTATATCGGTACTCTGCCAATCCTGCTTCTTCTGGCGGTCGGCATATTCAGAAAGCAGATATGGACGCGGGAGATTTGCTTTTTTACCATCGCGGCAGGCTGCCTACTCATCTACGGCCTTGGACGGTACACGCCTTTATTTCCTCTCATCTATTATCACTTCCCAGGAGCCGACCTCTTTCGCCGGCCAGCAGATGCAACCTATGCCCTTGGCGCGATGGGAGCCGTCGCAGCTGGCTACTTCCTTAATCTGTTTTTAAGCGGCGACCGCCCTGGGCGCAGAGAACATATAGCCGTCTGGGCAGCGCTCGCATGCCTTTTTGCGATAAGCTTAGCGGTCGCGGCCGTTCATAACCAGCTGTCTTTTGCCGTAGGACCCGTCCTCCTGTCCGTGGCCTTTTTCGCGGCCGGATGGGTGGTGCTTAACTTTACGCACCGTTATTGGGAAGCTCATGGCCTTCTGGCAATCGCGCTGCTGACGGGATTCGTGACCCTTGATCTTGTCATCGGCAATGGACCCAACCGTTCGACCGCCCAACTGCCGTCGTATTACGAGGAACTGCGTCCCGATACGAAGAATGAAACGATTGCTTTCCTAAAGCAGCATTTGGCTGGGCCGGCCAATTCACCCCGGCGGGACCGGATTGAGTTGGTTGGTCTGGGCTTCGAGTGGCCGAACCTGAGCCTCATTCATAACTTCGATCATACGCTTGGCTACAACCCCCTGCGTCTGGGAAAAATAAGACAGGCAATGGGCGCGGACGAAAACGTCGCCGACGTCTGGCAACGGAGGTTCACGCCGCTCTTCCCTTCATACAGATCTTTGATGGCCGACTATCTTGGCTTGCGCTACATCGCGATTAAACAGCCGATCGAGGAGATCGATAAGAAATTGAAGCCAGGAGATCTGACGCTCGTGGCTAAAACCGCGGATGCCTATATCTACGAGAATCCGCGAGCGCTCCCGCGGGTGCTTGTTGCCGATAATTGGATGCTGGCTGACTTCGACCAGATGGCGAAAGATGGCAGCTGGCCGAGCTTCGATCCCAGACGAACCGTTCTACTGCAACGATCTCCAGCTAAGACACCCCGGATCCAACCTATGTCCGTCTCGCTAGGGCAGGCCAATGCCACGTTGGAAACCTACGAGAATACGGTGGTGCAAATCGAGGTGAACACGCCGAGGGCGGGTTTCGTAATCCTCAACGATATGTGGCACCCTTGGTGGTTCGGCAGCGTGGACGGCAAGCCCGCCGAAGTGCTTCGGGCCAACGTTCTGTTTCGTGCGATCCAGGTTTCTGCCGGAAGACATACGGTACGCTTCGAGTTCAGACCGGTCGAGGGCGCTGAAAAAGAACTGATGGCCCGCCTCAAGGGAGAGCCAATCGAACCTCTGCCGGAAAAGCCGGCAGAGGTTCACTCTAGACCTGAGGCCAGCGCACCGGCTCTACATAATTCCGCGCCAAAAAAGACCTGAATTCGTCGCTAGAGAGCCAAGCAAATTCCCGAAGCCGGGCCTCCCGGATTGAGTCCCAGGACGGATACTCGCTCGATGCTTTCGCGACATGGCACATGATGAGCGGCATCCTCCCGGGCAGGCGCGAGAGCCACCGCCGCCAGAGCACAGGCAGCTCCGCGTTCACAGCGAAATCATAAACGCCGGCAAAATCTGTATTGACGCTATGCCCTCCAGCCGCAGCCATCATGCGCAAGGGCCCGGCCCCGGTACCGCCGATGATTGCCGCCTTCAACCCGCACCATTCTCGGGATAGGCAAATCCTTAGTCCTATGGCTGTCTTTGCGGCTCCGTAACGCTCGGAAAGGGTCTTAAGCAGGACATCACGCACAACCGGCAGATGGTGCACATGCTGATGGCCATCCACAAAGGCCGGCGCTGACTCCATTCGGTTTTCGAAAAGCGAGAGCTGCTTCTCCACCACCGTGCGAATGCTCTCGCGGTTGAGAAATCCGGCATTAGCTCGAAAAATGAGCGATGAAAGGCTCAGCCCGAAACCAAATTCATGCGCGAACGGACTAGTTAAGTCGAGATGCAAGCCCCAGGAAATCTGCGGGGCGTCCCTGGTCGCGCGTGCAGCCTCTGGCCAGCGCGGCGATAAGACCATAGCGCTGGCAGCCGTTACGGTGCTCTTGCCTGCGAGTTCGATTATGGCTGCATCGACGCCGCCATCCATGGCGTAATCGTCAGCGTTGATGATGAGGTTCCGCATGGGGCGCCCTGCGCTCCGACCTATCCCTGCGGTTGGGCGAAGGCCCAAAGCTTTGAGAGCACGAACGTCCCAACGGCAACCCCCAAAATCACGGCGGCCAGCGTAGGAAGGTAGTATCGGTCGCCAACCATGCGCAGAAGCTCGGCATAAGCAATTTGATTAAGCACGAAGCCGGTGACGGCAACGATCAAGAAACGCTTGCGAGCCGCCGCAAACCGTTTCGGCGATATTGGGAACGTCCAGCGGGCGTGTCCGGCGAAGCTGACAAAAAATGCGATGCAAAAGCCGATAACGTTCGCGGCCAGTGGATGCAGCCGCAACAGCTCCACGATCAAGGCCACAACTGACAAATGGGTCAGTGCAGCTGTCGAACCGACAGCCACGTAAATCACGATTTGATGCATTACGGGAGCGCCGGCATACTAGGCAACTGCTCTTCCGAAGGCTGCTCAGCATTGTCAAAGACTGGCGAAGGTGGTCGCACGGCTGGCTTAGACCTGCTGTCTTCGGCGATGATGTAAATCGGCCGCTGCTTTGCCTCTTCAAAAGTCCGGCCGAGATATTCAGCGATAACGCCCAGAGCCAAAAGCTGGACCCCCGACAGAAACATCATGCCTACCGAGAGCGTCGCCCAGCCAGGGACATGCTCGTTCTTCATAAGATGCTCGAAGAGGAGGTAAAGGCCGTATACTGTCGAGGACACCGAAATGATGAGGCCCGCGACCGACACCGCCCGTAATGGAACCACAGTGAAGGAGGTGAGCCCTGTGAAGGCCAGCCGGAACAAATGACCCCAGGTGAATTTCGTGTGTCCCGCGATACGTGCCTCTGCCTGGAAGGGAACCAGCGCCGTTTTGAACCCGACCCAGGCATAGAGGCCTTTCATGAGGCGGTTTCGCTCGGGAAGAGCATTGATCGCGTCCGCAGCCTTGCGGTCGAGCAGACGGAAATCGCCCGCATCTGGCGGAATGACGACGGGGCTCCCGGCTTCCAAAAGGTGATAGTAAGACCGCTTGAAAAGCCGTTTGAGCCATGTTTCTGCGCGTGCTTCCTGAACGGCAGCCGCGACCTCATACCCCTGGCACCATTTGTCCAAGAGGGTCGGAATCATGGAAGGAGGATGCTGGCCATCGGAATCCATGAGAATGACTGCGTCGCCGCCGGCTGCCTTCAACCCCGCGGTGAGAGCGGCTTCCTTCCCAAAATTGCGGGAAAAGCGCAGATATCGAAGTGCCGGCTGCCGGGAGCACAGGTCCATCATGACGGATCTCGTGGCGTCGGTGCTGCCGTCGTCCACGACGATTACTTCATAATTGAAGCCTGTTTGTCCGAGAACGTGGAAAATCGAGGAGATAACGACAGGCAGACCCTCACATTCGTCATAGCAAGGCATAACGATCGAGATCAAAGTGCGGCGATTTGTTTCCATACTTATAATTTTGCCCACTCTTGAACTTTTTTAGAAGCACGTCTTTCGCCGAAGCCCTGCGCGCGCAGCCTGCGCAGGCCAGGGCAGAAATATCTGCCCGCTCTTGATCGCGAACGTCTCTCAATCCGTAAGCTTGACCGCCGTTAAATTAATTGTCAGCTTGACGTTCTTGTCCACTGCAAGTCCGGCTACGGATTCGGGCCCGACACCGAATTCGAGGCGATTGATCACCGTCTCCGCTTTCACTGTCGCATTGCCTGACTTGATATCAATGGAAAAAGGCAAACTGATGGGCTTGGTAATGCCCTTAAGGGTCAAGCGCCCGTTCAGCACATATTTTCCATCCCCGTCAAGCTTGGCGCTGCGCGCCACAAACTGGGCCGTGGGGTACTTCGCAGGGTCGAAGAAATCTGCCGATTGCAGCGTCTGATCGACGTCCGTGGTTCCCGTGCTTACGCTATGCATGTCGAGAAGGACATTGACCACGGTCTGCTCCGGGATATCTGGGTCGAATTCGATTTCAGCCTTGTACCGGTTGAAAGTGCCGTTAGCGGTATATCCGCTTCCGCTCGCCTCGAAACCAATCTGACTCTTCTGTGGGTTCACGCTCCACTCCAGGGCCTGAGCGGGGCTGGACCCGACTATCCAAAAGCCTAGGGCGACTGGGAAAATCATAATTGCCACAGGTGTCTTGCTCCCTCCGAACCTCGGAAGCATACGCGCCAAGATCCCGTCCTTCAGCAAGAAAGCATGGCGAAGCGCAGCCGCGACGTGGATCGCGATGAACATTAGAAGCAGATAACCGAGGAACTCATGCGCTTCGCCAAAAAGATGCGCATATGCCTTTTTGTCTTCTGCCGAGAGGCTATGTAGCCACGGGATCATCGGGAATGGGAAACTCTGAAAGAGAACCGAGGGCTTATCCGAGGCCGAGATCATGCTCCAGCCGGCCAGCGTTACCAGAAAGATCACCACATAAAGCGCGAAATGCCCAAGATGGGCTGCAATCCGCTCCAGTTTCGGCATCGATGAGGGTAGCGTCGGGACAGGACACAAAAGCCGCCACACCAGCCGCAGCGCCATCAGGGCGAGCACAGTGATGCCGATCGACTTATGCCAGTTGAACGCCTGAAATTTCTGCAAGCCCGACAGGCTGTCCATGAACCAGCCCAGAGGAAACTGGATGAAGATCAGCAGGGCGATCAGCCAATGCAAGGACTTTGCAACGGCAGTGTAATCGTCTCTCTCCACAAACACGTTCCTTACCACTTGCCTGTGTTCGGCATCGAAACCCATGGCTCCGCAGGCGAGAGAGCCTGCCCTTTCTGCAGAAGCTCGAAAGAGATGTTGTCTGGGGAGCGTATGAACGCCATCCGGCCGTCCCGCGGCGGCCTGTTGATCGTGACGCCTTGATTCATGAGGCGCTGGCAGGTGTCATAGATATTATCGACTTCATAGGCAAGATGACCGAAATTACGCCCCTCGCCATAGACTTCGGGGTCCCAATTATAGGTTAGCTCGATCTGGGCAGGTTCGTCGCCCGGCGCGGCCAGAAAAACGAGCGTGTAACGCCCCTCCGGGCGGTCCACCCTGCGAAGTTCTTTCAGGCCAAGCTTGTTCACATAGAAGTCGAGAGAGCGGTCAAGGTCGGTAACGCGGACCATGGTGTGAAGATACTTCATGAGACGCCTCCAAGTTTCGCGGACATTAGCCACGGATGACCACGCGGTGCAACCGCATGCCCAATTTGGGCCGTGTGAAGCTTCGTCACATGGCGGTGATCAATTTGATTCTGGTGCGTGTGGATAGAGCGGACGAAGCTCGCAACCTGATTCGCGCTTTAACGCTAACTGCCGCTGATTCGCGAATTTTTTGCCGCTCAGGAAGAATTCAGCCGTCTTGGCAGGTCTGTTCAAAAGGCGAATGCAACCGTCTGAGAACGGGATTCGCGCTTCCAAAGCGCCTTATTTCCGTCAAGTTTCACTCAAAATTCAAAGGCTTGCGAAATCCAGGCCTGAGCGGCGGCTAAGGCAGGGATCAAGAGGGCACCGGGCGGCGTCTGGGGAAAAGTTAATTTTTCCTAGCCAGGACTCGCGCCGGTGTTATGTTTCAAAAGTGAGTTGGTGTGCGGTGGAGTCTTGGGCGGGACTCTGGCGGATGCCAAATTTTCAGTGAAGCGGGGGACTAAAAAAATGGGGGACGAACTACCTCCCACGGTATCGTCGTTTAACGACATCGCAGAGCAACCTGGCATCGACGTCTTTGTTATCGCAGGCCACATCAAGTGGTTCGATGTGTCGAAGGGATTCGGCTTCATTGTTCCGGATGGTGGCCTGCCTGATATCCTGATCCATGTAACTGTCCTGCGGCGGGACGGCTATCAGACAGCTTATGAAGGCGCCCGCATTGTTTGTGAGGTTCTCCGGCGAGACAGAGGACTGCAAGCTTTCCGTGTCATTGAGATGGATGAGAGTACGGCAATTCATCCGTCTCAACTACCGCAGCGAACGCATGTCCATGTCGTGCCTGAGAGCGACTGGCAACGAGCCATGGTGAAATGGTTCAATCGCCTTAAGGGCTTCGGGTTCTTGACCCGCGGTGCAGGGACCGAAGACATTTTCGTGCATATGGAGACATTGCGCCGTTTTGGCTTCGCGGAACTTAGACCTGGACAAATCGTGCAGGTGCGCTATGGCAAGGGCGAAAAAGGCCTGATGGCCGCCGAGCTTCGTCCGGATGGCATTTCGGGCTACCCCTCGTCCCACTGAAAGGGATAGGCCAATGCGCCTCGGCCGGATAGGTGTAAAGAGGGCCGCGATTGCGGCCCTTTTGCTTTTGAGCTTTGTTAATCTCAATCCTTCTCAAGGAGAAGATACTTTTAAACGCGCGCTCCTGAAGATTCAGACGAAAAGCGGTCCGGTGTCATTGGACGTCGAAGTTGCCGACACCGAGCCTAAGCGCGAGCACGGCCTGATGTTCCGGACCGAACTGGCCGGCAATCAGGGTATGATCTTCCTGTTCGATGAGGAGCAACCGATCACCATGTGGATGAAGAACACCTACATCCCGCTCGACATGGTATTCATCGGGAGCGATTGGCGGATCGTTCACATTGCCACGGATACGGAGCCTCTTTCCACCGACCATATCCCCTCTGTTCAGCCGGCTTTGCGCGTGCTCGAGATCGCTGGCGGTCAAGCCAAAAAGCTCGGGCTCGCGATCGGGGACACGGTTTCACTTCAGCGGTAGAAGCCCCCCGCAATACACAGCGTAGGAAGGAACATGCCTAATGCCGCGCTTGCGGCGCTGGAGCCGCCCGTGCCATGATCTCTCTTGGCAGGAGGCTCCCAATGCTGCCCTTCGGCAAGACGTACGAAGAGATCCGGGATCGCTTCGTCTGGCAGATCCCCGAGAACTACAATATCGGAACCGATGTCTGCGATAAGTGGGCAGATAAGGATCCGGAGCGCCCGGCGCTGATTTGCGTCTCGGAATCCGGGGCCGAAACCATCACGTTTGGGGCGTTGCGCGATTACTCGAACGCGGCGGCTAATCTTTTCGAAAGCCTCGGCTTGGGGCAAAGCGACCGGCTTGGCGTTCTCCTTTCCCAGTCCGCGGAGACCGCTATTGCGCATATCGCCGCTTTCAAAATGGGCGCGATCTCGATCCCGCTCTTCACCTTGTTTGGCGCCGAGGCTTTGGAACACCGCCTGAAGGACGCGGGGGTGAAAGCTGTTGTTACCAACGCCGAAGGCGTTGCCAAGCTCACCGCCATCCGGGACCGGCTCCCAAGCCTCACTCATGTCTTATGCACTGAACAGGGTGCTGAGGGAACGCACAGCTTTAATGAGCTCCTCGCGAAGCAGCCAACAGCATACGAGGCCAAGACCACGCGCGCGGACGATCCGGCGCTCATTATCTACACTTCCGGGACGACCGGTTTGCCCAAGGGCGCACTACACGCGCACCGGGTCCTGCTCGGCCACTTGCCGGGGGTGGAGATGGCATTCGATCTTTTCCCGCAGCCGGGTGATGTAATTTGGACACCCGCGGATTGGGCGTGGATAGGCGGCCTACTTGATGTGCTGCTGCCGGCTCTGCATCATGGAGTGCCGGTCGTGGCGCGGCGTTTTTCGAAATTCACCGGCGAAGCTGCCTTCGATCTCATGGCATCGCAGGGAATTCGCAATGCTTTTATCCCGCCGACCGCGCTCAAGATGATGCGCGCTGTTCCTGACGCGGAAAGCCGCTGGCCGCTCTCTATGCGCTCCGTTGGAAGTGGCGGCGAAACGCTGGGAGCCGAGCTTCTGGATTGGGGGCGCCGGGTCTTGGGCGTCACCATCAACGAATTTTACGGTCAGACCGAATGCAACGTCGTTGTCTCAAGCGGATCCTCCGTTATGAAGCCCCGGCCGGGATGCATGGGACCGCCCGTTCCTGGCCACATCGTCGACATTATCGATGCGAACGGAACGCCACGCGCAGACGGCGAGCTTGGCGATATCGCTGTTAAAAGCCCTGACCCCGTCATGTTTCTCGGCTACTGGAACGACCCGGAAGCGACAGCCTCAAAATTCAGAGGAGATTGGCTCATCACCGGGGACCGGGGAGTGAGGCACAGCGATGGCTTCTTGCAATTTGTCGGCCGCGATGACGACGTCATAACTTCTTCCGGTTACCGGATCGGGCCCGGCGAGATCGAAGACTGCCTCCTTCGTCACGAAGCCGTGCAGGCGGCTGCCGCGGTCGGCAAGCCTGATCCAGCCCGCACCGAAGTCGTTAAGGCTTATGTCGTGCTGCGCGAAGGCGTCAACCCATCGGGAAGGCTTCTGTCCGAGTTGCAAGACTTCGTAAAGGTCCGGCTCGCCGCTCACGAATATCCGCGCGAAATCGAGTTCGTAACAAGCCTGCCGATGACCACCACTGGAAAAATCATTCGGAAGGAATTGCGGGCCAGAGCCAAAGCAGATGCCGAGAGGCAGGCGACCAATTGCGCGGAAGGTTAGTCTTCTTGCTCCCTAGTTTATGTACAATCCTTTTCTTTGGTACTGATTGAAGGGGCTCACCGGCCGCAATTAATAAAGCTTTACCAAATTGTCGATCGAGCAGTAGGCAATCCGTTGCAAATGCCAGACAGAGTATAGCGTACGAGAACACGCTCAAAAACTAAGACTATGCGGCAAAATCCATAACAGTCAGCGCTTGCTTCACATTTCAAAAGGCGTTCAAGCTGGCCTCACTAAATATTTTGGTTTTGTATAGAGTTATTCTGCCAACTTTTTTGCGCTTTGGAACTGTGAATACTAGGGAGTGTTGAACCTCGGGCCTTTTCGATGACTGCAGTCACCGAAGCAGCAATATCCGGCCCGGGAGGGATTGGTCTCAAAGGTCGGCCAAATGGTCGCTGAGAACTGGTCATGGCATCTAGCGACTTCTTGCAAACGTGGTCCTGTCCAGCTCACCGGTAAGCCGGTGCTGCCAACAGGCTTAATGGAATGGAGGACATACGATGTCTATCACCCGAACTGAAACTCGTATTGATGAAACCGCCGCTTTTGGCGGCTTCGCCGACGCTGTGGGGGGGATTGCAACCGTCGTTTTGGCGGTCATCGGGCTAGCGCGCACCGAGCCTGAGACATTGGCCGCAATTGCAACGATCGTCTTCGGCGCGGCACTCCTCATTCAAGCGGGGACTATGCTGTCCGAATATGCCGGGATCATCTTTCCGCCAGGCGCAACCGAGTTCACGGTAGGGCAGGTTGGGGGCGGCAGCATGTCAGCCGTCTTTCTCGGCGGGGCTGCGGGCATCATCCTCGGTATTCTTGCTGTCCTCGGAATCAATCCAGGCGTCCTTGTTTCGGTGGCGGTCATTATCTATGGGGCCGCTCTCGTTGTAAGCACCAGCTCTGTATGGCAACTGCACCGTGTCAAGCGCGCATCGCTGGCAAGCGCAGAGCGATCCGAGGCGTCGGGAAGGGAGATTCTAGCGAATGAACTGGCGTTCGGCTCCGCTAGCGTCCAAGGCCTCGCCGGCATAGCGGCGATAATACTTGGAATCATCGCAGTTGTGGGAAATCACACTCTGATCCTCTCCTTGGTCGCCCTCCTCGTGCTCGGCGGTGCAATCATACTCACGGGAAGCGCTCTGGGCGCGACCGTATTGGGTTTCATGCAGCCTGCGCAGTCCGGATCCTCCACTCGCGCTCCAGCCGAGTAGGGGCCTGGCCTAATGGAGCGAATTTGACATTTGAGTCCCGCCTGCCGCACGCTCCCGCTCAAATGTCAAATTCAGAAGCTCCACTAAAATCATAGAGTTGCTATCGGTCCGATTCCGCCATGTGCTCTCGGATTCGCTGCGACGGGATGCAAATGAGTGAATGGGACCACGAGGGCCGCGCACGCTCACAGTGGCGGTCAGTCAGGCAAACCGGCATGGCCCGCTAATTCGACGATGGCGAAAACTCGCCCCTTCAAATTGAAAGCGGCGGAGCGGTCTGGGCCAAAACCTCTTGGGAAGCGCGCGCCCTTAAACGGCTTCACACCTTGCGCGCACTATTGGCGGTGCTTGCTTTCATTGCGCCATCGTCTATATCAGGCGCAGAGCGGGCTTTCCTTGCGTCCGGAGTAATCTGGGGGCCTGACGCGCGTTCATCCAATTCTTCCTTCTGCATGCGGCTGCGGCCAAGTAGCCGGGAATGTAGATTTTCTAGGAAACCGGATCGGGAACAATGAGCGTGAAAAGCGACGTTACACCAGAAAAAAAAGAAAGCAGTGCGTTCGATCTTGCCGTCGTGCTGCTGGAAGCCGTCGCAATCGCCATCGTAATAAGAATCTTTCTTTTTCAGCCGTTCAATATCCCTTCGGGGTCCATGATCCCAACGCTGCTCGTCGGCGATTACCTCTTCGTTTCCAAATACAGCTATGGTTACAGCAGGTATTCGTTCCCGTTCGGGTTGGACATCTTCGACGGACGCATCTTCTTTTCAAGACCGCACCGCGGCGACGTAGTTGTCTTCAAGACTCCAACCGACAATTCCACCGATTACATCAAGCGGCTCGTCGGTCTGCCGGGTGACCGAATCCAGATGATCGATGGTGTGCTGAACATCGACGGAGTGCCCGTTAAGCGCGAACGGGTCGCAGATGTGGTCGAAGATACGAAGTGCGGTCCGAATCAAGTCGTGCATGAATACCGGGAAACGCTGCCTAACGGCCGCTCCTATCTGACGCAAAAGCTTTCAGAGACCTGCCGCTTTGGTCGCTTTGGGGCTGCGGACAACACAGAGGTGTTTGTCGTGCCGCCAAAGCATTACTTCATGATGGGCGACAACCGCGATGATTCCGCCGATAGCCGGTTCTCCATTGGCAATGGCGTGGGTTATGTGCCCGAAGAGAATCTTGTCGGCCGCGCCCGCATTCTGTTCTTCTCCATCGACGAGGATGCGAGCTGGTTCGCACCGTGGCGCTGGCCATTTGAAATCCGGTGGTCTCGAATCGGAGAAGTGATCCGCTGAGTGCCGGCTAAGAAACCGCACATCGATGACCTTGAGGCCCGGCTCGGCTACAGCTTCAAAGACAAGAGCCTGTTGCACGAGGCGCTGACCCATTCAAGCGCGCGCGCTGCGCAGGGCCGCGACAATGAGCGGCTGGAATTTCTTGGTGACCGGGTTCTTGGGCTCTCCATAGCGGCCATTCTTTACACACAGTTTCCGGGGGCCCGCGAAGTGGAATTCGCCCGTCATTTCAATGCACTTGTGCGCGAAGGGTCCTGCGCGAAGATTGGTGAGCTTCTTGATCTCGGTTCGCACCTCATCATGGCCCCAAGTGAATCGCGTTCAGGCGGGCGCAAGAAATCAGTGATTCTCGCCGACGCCTGCGAGGCAATTCTTGGCGCTATCTATGTCGATGGCGGCTTCGAGGCGGCAAACGCAACCGTGAATAGACTGTGGGAGCCGCTTCTTGGAGCGCAATCGCCGCCTGCACCGGATGCGAAGACAGCTTTGCAGGAATACGCCCAGAGCCAGAAGCGGGGACTCCCCGAATATAGGGAGATCGGACGCAAGGGTGCGGATCACGCGCCGAGCTTTACGGTAGAGGTTACGGTGCAGGGGCTCAAACCAGCGATTGGTGCAGGGTCTTCGCTCAAAAAGGCGCAACAGGCGGCGGCGGAAGCGCTTCTCATCCGTGAGGCTGTTTGGCGAAGGGAGCCGGAGCTTGCCTGAGCCAGCCGCAAAGGAAGCTACACGCTGCGGTTTTGTCGCGGTCATCGGGGCCCCGAACGCTGGAAAATCCACGCTTGTGAACGCCCTTGTTGGCGCTAAGGTGTCGATCGTCACCCACAAGGCTCAGACTACCCGAACCCGAGTCCGCGGCATCGTAATCGAGGGGCAAAGTCAGATCGTCCTCGTCGACACTCCCGGCATATTCGTGCCCAAACGCCGCCTGGACCGGGCCATGGTCGAAACGGCGCGTACGGAAGCCCGCGAAGCTGACGCCGTGGTTGTTGTCATCGATTCAGCTCGTGGGCTGGATGAGGCCGCGGATCCCGTTATCCGGCAGGCGAAAGAGCTGACCATGCCTCTGGTCCTGGCTCTAAACAAGGTCGATAAGGTGAAGAAGGACAAGCTTCTGACGCTTGCGGATGAGGCTTCAAAGCGGCTCGCTTTCAAAGCCGTATTCATGATGTCGGCCCTGTCCGGCGACGGAATTGCCGACCTTAAGCGCTATCTTGCTAGCCTCATGCCTCCCGGCCCTTGGCTGTTTCCGGAAGACCAGCTTGCCGACGCGCCTTTGCGGCTTTGGGCGGCGGAGGTCACGCGGGAGAAGCTGTTTTTGCGCCTCCACGAAGAAATCCCATATTCATCGACCGTAGAGACCGTGGCCTGGAAAGAACGTCGGGACGGTTCGGTTCGCATAGATCAGACGATTTTTGTGGAGCGCGAAAGTCAGCGCAAGATTGTCCTTGGCGCGAAAGGCCAAGCCATCAAGCAAATTTCCATGGAAGCGCGCCGGGAAATTTCTGAAGGGATCGAGGCGCCGGTCCATCTTTTCCTTTTTGTCAAGGTACGTGAGAATTGGGCGGAAGACCCCGAGCGTTACCGCGAGATTGGGCTCGATTACCCAAAGACATAGCCCGCCGCACGGTTGTGAGCATGTTCAATGAGATGGGCTGACGACGGTATTTTCCTTGCCGGCCGTCCTTTCGGCGAAACAAGCGTCATCGCCGATATTTTCACGCGGGTGCATGGCCGTACGCATGGCCTGGTAAAGGGTGGCCGCTCGAGGCGCATCCAGCCGCTCCTGCAAACTGGCAATGTGCTGAAGGTTGAATGGCGCGCAAGGCTGGAGGAACAGCTTGGCGTCTACACAGTGGAACTGGCGGCGCCAACCGCAGCCAAGGTGCTTGATGACAGGATTGCTCTAGCGGGCGTCAATTCACTCGCGGCTCTTTTGCAGGTTCTTCCGGAGCGTGATCCCCATGCCAAGCTTTTCGATGCTGCCATCGGCTGTCTCGAGACCGCAGGAAGCGGTGCTTTTCCAGCCCAAATCATACGCTTCGAAGTCATATACCTCGACGAGCTAGGTTTCGGCCTTGATCTATCCCGGTGTGCGGCATCGGGCCGTGACGATGACCTTGTTTTTGTATCGCCCCGCTCCGGCCGGGCCGTAAGCAGAGAGGCTGGGGAAGCTTACCGCGAAAGGCTCCTCCGACTCCCCGATTTTCTCCTGCAGGGCCAGCAAGCGACCGCCCCTTCCATATCCGACGTCATCGAAGGCTTATCCATGACGGGCTATTTTCTTCGCGAGCACGTGTTCGGCGAAAGCGGCCGGGAAATGCCCAAAGCTAGGGAAGAATTCACCAGGTTTCTGCTAAGCAGTAGAATTTAAGCAGTTACTTTGCTTGAGCTACGAACCCCCCGCGACCGAAGAGCACAGGTGTCGGCCTGATTGCTGTACTGTTTCAGGTTGCGAAATGGCGCCACCTTTGTCATCTATAAAAGCTATGCCTAGGGTTAGGAAATGCGGACAGCCAAAAGCTAAGAGGGCATTGCAATGGCGCGAACCTTTCAAAACAGTTCACAGGAATGGCGAACGGTTTAAACTCAAACAATTAATTTCGCCCGCCGGTAAAAAGCTGAAAGGGTTGCCGTGGATATCGTCGCCAGTATTCAGGATTTTCTTGTTGCGCATCGCGAATTCGCAGGACCGATTCTAGGCCTCGTCGCCTTTGGTGAGTCTCTCATTCTCGTTGGGCTCTTCTTCCCAGCCACGGCCATTATGCTCTTTACCGGTGGTCTTATCCAAAAAGGTGTTCTAGACCCTACTGCTGTGATCGCATGCTCGATCGCAGGAGCGGTCCTCGGCGACATCGTGACATATTGGCTCGGACGGTGGATCGGGCCTGGTGTCGTTCACCATTGGCCTCTTAACCGCGACCGAACTGCCGTTGCTCGCGCCCGGCTGTTTTTCCGTAAATACGGCTTCCTGTCGATCTTCATCGGGCGGTTTCTTGGCCCGGTTCGCTCAACCATCCCGCTTGTGGCGGGAATAATGCGAATGCGCCATCTCACTTTTCAGATCGCTAATTTCACCTCTGCCATCGCCTGGGTGCCCTTCATGCTCCTGCCAGGCTATTTTTTCGCCAAGACAATCCCTGATTTCAGCACGCTGAAGGTAACTCATTGGGTGGCCATTGGCGTACTGATTCTTGTGTTGACGCTTGGCTTTACCCTGGCCGGGATCAGGATGCAGGGCAAAAGCGCGAAGGACCGGCGGCTGGAACAAGCTCGCCGTGCCGCGGCAGCCCCTACTGAAAGGGCTGCGGCAGCGCCTGCTGAATAAGTGAAAGCCGACTATTACATGGACTGGGAGAAGGGCTCCTCCATGGATAGCATAACCATAGACACCTGCGGCCTTCAATGTCCCCTTCCGGTCCTGAAGGTGCGCAAGGCGATGCGGCCACTGCCAGCTGGGACAAAAGCGGTGGTCCTTGCCACCGATCGAGGGGCTGAACAGGATTTGCGCGACTACTGCGAAGCTACGGGAGGTAAATTCCTGTCGGCAGAGAAGCTGGAAGGCGGCGTTCTTCGGGTGGTCATTCAGAAAAATTAATATCTGGTGGCAACCGCGAGATAAGATCGGCCTTTACCTGTTTAAGGAAAGCCTCGTCGATGCTCCGCAAAACGAGATGCGTTCCATAGCGGCCATCCTCAGAAAAAGGATAGCTGCCCATGGCGACATCTGGGAAAGCGCGCTGGCAATCGCGAAGGGGACCCGCGACGAACCCTTCGGGAGCGTTGACGCGAATGCTGTAAGAAAGAAGCTTGGCCCCTTTACGCAGCCTGGGCGTGACCGCCTGGAGCATCGCTTGCATGATGGCAGGGATCCCAGCCATGACAATCACATTGCCGATCATGAAGCCGGGGGCCTTTGAGACGGAGTTCTCGATCAATTCGGCCCCTTCAGGAATACGGGCCATGCGGAGCCGCGCCGGGGTCAGATCGGTTTCGGCATAACGCTCGCGAAGAACGGCGACGGCCCTTGGATCGACATCAATCGAGGCATTGAAAGCCTTCGCTATCGCGTCAGCAGTTATATCGTCATGCGTGGGGCCGATTCCGCCGGTCGTGAACACATAAGTATAAGCGGCCCGCAGTGTATCCAGTGCGGCGATGATCGCAGCTTCATCATCGGGAACGATGCGGACCTCGCGGAGGCGGATGCCAATCTCGGTGCAGTGTTCCGCCACGTAGCCGATGTTCTTATCTTTTGTCCGGCCAGAAAGAATTTCATCCCCAATAACGAGAAGAGCAGCAGTAACTTCTTCCGCGAAAACATCATTTCTTAAGAGAGTGACGGTCATTCCGATGTCTTCTTCAATCCAATGTCTCTATTGTGTGTTACCAAACGCAGCATGTCCTATGGGCGGGATGGGTCAGGCTCTTAGCCCGTCGAATTGGCGCGGCCGTTTCTGGGGCCAATAATGGGGCTAACCACAGGTTCATGGTCTCGCGTCTCCGTTTGCGATTTGAAAACGCCCCACACTCCATATACGCCGATCTGCAGCAAAATCAACAAAGTGCTTTTCACCATTCGGCGAATGACAAAGAGTTGAGACTTGGGACTTCCGCTGCCATATTTGCCGTGGAAAGCTGCATTGCCGTTGGGAGTGCCGCCAACAAGGAAGTCAAAAGCGAAAAAAGGGGCGCGCGGCGTTCGCGTCGTTGGAATGCACGGAATGAACCACATCGCGCCACCAAGGTTGTCGAGTGATGGCAAGATCAGGCTCTACGGCCGCGAGGCGTTCGAGGGCATGCGAAAAGCTGGCCAGCTAGCGGCCACGGCGCTCGACCTAATTGCGAACCATATCAAACCGGGGGTCTCAACGGAGCACATCGATCAATTGGTTTTCGACTTCGCGATGCAGAATCAGGCGTTTCCGGCGACGTTGAATTATCGAGGTTATCCCAAGTCCTGCTGTATTTCCCTGAACCACGTCGTTTGTCACGGTATCCCCGGGTCGCGCTTGCTAATCGAGGGCGACATTCTCAATGTCGATGTGACACTCATTCTGAACGGCTGGCATGGCGACTCGAGCCGGATGTACACCGTCGGGAGGGTTTCCAGGAGGGCCGAGCGCCTTATAGAGGTCACCCATGAGGCTATGATGCTCGGGATTCAAGCAGTGCGGCCGGGCGCAACGCTAGGAGATGTCGGACATGCCATCCAACACCATGCCGAAGGCGAGCGCTGCAGCGTTGTTCGTGATTTCTGCGGCCACGGTGTTGGCATCCTTTTTCACGACAAGCCGAATGTGCTTCATTACGGCATACCCGGCGAAGGCGTAAGACTGGAAGCCGGAATGATCTTCACGGTCGAACCGATGATCAATCTTGGAAAACCGCATGTAAAGATGCTTTCGGATGGCTGGACAGCGGTTACGCGCGACCGTTCGCTTTCCGCGCAGTTCGAGCATACCGTCGGTGTTACCCCAACCGGCGCCGAGGTCTTCACCTACAGCCCACGCGGCTGGCACAAGCCGCCTTATCCAGCCGAATAATACTTTGCATTTTATAGAAATAGTGTTTATCTAGGACATAATAGTTCTTTCGCGTTCGAGGCTGTCAGTCCAGTTGCGTCTGTTGCATGGCAAATAGCTTTGAAGAGAGCCCGTTGTTTGAGTTGCTGACGTTGGAAGCGGGCGCTGGCCTGCCGCCGCCACAACCCTCCAGACCAGTACCGCATTACTGGGGCCACCGCGAACGTCTGCGGAAGCGCTTCCGTGAATTGGGTGCTGTGGCACTCCCCGATTACGAACTTATGGAGCTTATCCTTTTTCGCGCCATTCCTCGCAGGGACGTGAAGCCTTTGGCTAAGCAAATTCTTGAGAGATTCGGCTCTTTTGCCGAAGCTATCGCGGCCCCGCCTGAGCGTCTCTTAGAAATCGAAGGCGTGACGGACGCGGTCGTAACGGAAATCAAGGTCATTCAAGCTGCGGCGCTGAGGACTTCGCAAGGCGAGGTGAAGAAGCGGCCTGTACTTGGCGCAATGTCGACGGTTTTGTCGTACCTGCGTTCAGCGATGGCATTCGAGGAACGCGAGCACTTTCGTATCCTGTTTCTGGACAGGCGTAACAAGCTCATTGCCGATGAGGTCCAAGGACAAGGAACGGTCGATCACACCCCCGTCTATACCCGCGAAGTGCTGAAGCGCGCCCTTGAACTGTCTGCCTCTGCGCTTATCCTTGCGCATAATCATCCATCCGGGGATCCCACTCCCTCGAAGGCCGACATTGACATGACAAGGCAGATCGTTGATGTGGCAACAAAGCTTGGCGTGACCGTGCATGACCACATCATCCTCGGCCGGGAAGGTCATCTCAGCATGAAGTCGGCCGGCATCTTCTAGGTTGCAGTTTAGCTAATAATCCACCTTCATGAAATAGAGCCCGCAGGCCGGTGCGACGGGACCGCAGGCTGTGCGGTCGCGAGCTTCGAGCGCCCGCTGAATATCCTCGGGTTGCCACTTACCTTCGCCTACAAGTTTCAGGCTGCCCACCATGGACCGCACCTGGTGGTGCAGGAAGGAACGGGCGCTCGTGTTGACGTAGATGTCATCGCCGTCGCGCGCCACCTTCAGCTCATCCAAAGTACGTAGCGGCGACTTGCCCTGGCACTGCGCCGAGCGAAAAGTCGTAAAATCATGCTGGCCGGTGAGATGCCGCGCTGCCTCCTGCATCGCTGCGGCTTCGAGAGGTACCCCAACTTGCCATGCACGAGCCCGGTCAAGCGCGAGCCGGGCGCGGCGGTTCACGATGCGATAGAGGTAATGCCGCGCCTTCGCCGAAAAGCGCGCGTCGAAAGCCTCGCCGACTATCTCGCAGTCGAGGATCGCAATCGGAGTGGACCGCAAATGAAAGTTCAGCGCATCGCGCACCGTTTCGGCCAAAAAATCTCGCGGTACATCGAAATGAGCTACCTGCCCTCGCGCGTGCACACCGGCGTCAGTGCGTCCGGCACCTTTAGGCACAGCTCGAACGCCGCTTAAGGCCTCGATGGCGCGCGCCAATTCGCCTTGGATGGAAGGGCCATTCGCCTGGATTTGCCACCCGGCAAATGGCGTGCCGTCATATTCGACGATGATTTTATAGCGGGGCATACAAACCCCTCAGGTTCCTTCCCGGAAAGCCCAGCATTCCTCGAGCAGACGATGGCGCATCCCATGCCTTAGACGCATGGGCTGACCTCAGTCATCAATACTTATATAGATCGGACTTGTAAGGCCCTTGAAGCGGCACGCCGATATAGCTTGCCTGTTCTGCCGTCAGCTCAGTCAGCTTAACGCCAAGCTTTGCCAGATGAAGCCGCGCAACACGCTCATCCAAGTGCTTCGGGAGCGTATAGACCTTGTTCTGATACTTATCTTTCCCGGCATTGGTCCATAGCTCGATTTGCGCGAGCACTTGGTTCGTGAACGAAGCACTCATGACGAAGCTCGGATGCCCGGTCGCGTTTCCGAGATTGACAAGGCGGCCTTCCGAAAGAAGCAGAATCCGCTTGCCATCTGGAAATTCGATCAGATCGACCTGAGGCTTCACGTTCGTCCATTTGAAGTTGCGCAAATTGGCGACTTGGATCTCGTTATCGAAGTGGCCGATGTTGCAGACGATGGCCATGTCCTTCATGGCGCGCATGTGATCGAGGGTGATGACGTCCTTGTTCCCCGTAGCGGTGACGAAGATGTCCGCCTTGCCGGCTACATCTTCGAGCGTCATGACCTCATGGCCGTCCATAGCGGCCTGGAGTGCGCAAATTGGGTCGATCTCGGTCACCACAACGCGCGCGCCAGCGCCTCGAAGCGACTGCGCCGAACCCTTGCCGACGTCTCCATAGCCGCAAACGACCGCGACCTTGCCTGCCATCATCACGTCGGTGGCGCGGCGGACGCCGTCGACAAGGCTTTCACGGCAGCCATAGCGATTGTCGAATTTTGACTTGGTGACGCTGTCATTGACGTTGATGCAGGGGAATGAGAGAGCGCCTCTCTTTTCCATCTGGTAAAGCCGCAACACGCCGGTCGTCGTTTCCTCAGACACGCCCCTGATGTTTGCCCTAACTTTCGAATACCAGCCCGGCGTACGCGCGAGCCGGACCTTGATGGTCTTAAAGAGGCTTTCCTCCTCTTCGCTCTTCGGTTGTTTAAGAACTGACGGATTGGTTTCAGCCTCTGACCCAAGCTGGACCAGAAGAGTGGCGTCGCCGCCATCATCCAAGATCATATTCGCGGTCTCGTCGCCGGGCCATTCGAGGATGCGGTCTACAAAAGCCCAATATTCGTCGAGGGTTTCGCCCTTGAAAGCGAAGACGGGTGTTCCCCTGGCGGCGATGGCCGCAGCCGCGTGGTCCTGTGTCGAGAAGATGTTACAAGACGCCCAGCGCACATCAGCCCCCAGCGCCTGCAAGCTCTCTATGAGAACCGCGGTCTGAATGGTCATGTGGAGGCAGCCCGCAATTCGTGCCCCCTTCAGCGGTTTCTGCCTCCCAAACTCCTCCCGCACTGCCATGAGGCCGGGCATTTCCGTTTCGGCAATTTCTATCTCCTTGCGGCCCCACTCTGCCAGGCCCAAATCCTTGACGTGAAAATCTGCTGTAGCCGGTTTAGGTTCGAAGGCAGGTGATGACACAGGGTTCTCCTTGGTCCGTTCATGCTCGGACAAAAATACGCATCAAAGGCAAGTGGTACCTTTTGGGGCTCGCAAAAGCAAATGCGATATAAAGATTACTTTATGTCGCTTGTGACGCACTGAGGCCGGCCCAAGGCCATGTCCACGCTTCTGGAGATATGCAAATGTCCGGACTAACGCGCCTTGTTATCTTAGGCCTTTTTCTGGTGTTGCCGGCCAGCGCATTCGCGATCGACGATACACCGCAAAATAGGGAGCTTGAGGCCAACCGCTATCTTGAGGCTGTTCCGCCTGAATCGGTTATTTCGGACATCTCCAAAAGGATGGCGGAAAGCTTACCGCAGCAGCAGCGGGGGGTTTTCATTTCCGGCATGTCCAAGAATGTCGACATCCCCCGCATTACAGCGGCGATGCGGGAAGGCTTGGTTAAAACGTTTACGGCTGACCAATTGAAGGCGCTTGCCGATTTTTATAGTTCGCCTGTGGGAAAAGAGGCCATGGAGAAGATGGGAACTTACACCGAGATCGTCATGCCCACCGTGATGAAAGAGGTGGAAGCCGCTGTCGCCAAGACCCAGCAGGAAGTAGCGAAGGCAAAGTAGCGCACGTCTTTCTGGGCTGCCCGTCCAACTTTCGCCCAAGCTCTAAGACAAAAGGCTTTTAAGCAACTCTTCGAGAAAAAGCCTATGAAAGCCTTATATTTTTTGCTCGCTATGGTTCTCTTGTGGGCAGTCCCGGCGTCCGCCACAACTTACTACGCCATTGGAGTCGTATGTAAGCTTGACATTGAGCAGTATTGCAAAGGCATAACGAAGAACAGGATCCGCGATCTCAGAGAATGCCTCGCCAAGCACGAGAAGGACCTTTTTCCGCGCTGCCAAGACCACTACAAGGAAGCGAAATAAGGCTAACCTTCCTCGTTGAAGCCTGCCTCGACCAGCGCTGTGAGGGCTTCTAGCGCCTCTTCGGCTTCAGGCCCTTCCGTCTCGATCAGAATTGTCGTTCCGGGGCCGGCGCCCAGCATGAGAAGACCCATGATCGAGCTGCCGCTGACAATCTGGTCATCCTTTTTGACCGAAACTTCCGCGTCGAACTGCTCTGCTGTCTTGACGAAGTTCGCAGACGCCCGGGCGTGTAGTCCGCGTTTGTTAACGATCGTAACCTCGGCCAGGCATTGATATATGCCATCCGCCGCCATGCTGGGCCTTCCCGCCCGGCGAACATACGGGGCCGGAGCTGGATTTCTACTTCCCCTAATGCGCATTTAGGACAAGGCTCGCCACATGAATATATTTGCGGCCAGCTTCCTGCGCCTGCCTAAGAGCGTCCGGCAACTTTACCTCCTCGCGAACCCGTGCAAGCTTTACGAGCATTGGCAGGTTCACCCCGGCGATAACCTCGACCGAACCGTTCTCCATCACCGATATCGCTAGATTTGAGGGCGTTCCGCCGAACATGTCTGTGAGGATGATGACGCCATCTCCAGAATTGACCTTCTTCACGGCGTCAAGGATGGCGTTCCGGCGCTCTTCCATATCGTCGTTTGGGGCGATCGAGACAGTTGCGGTCTGCTGCTGCGGACCGACCACATGTTCGAGGGCTGCGACGAATTCCTTCGCCAAATTCCCATGAGTTACTACGATAAGGCCGATCATGTTATTTCCGGACCTGGCAACTTGCGCGCATGGGAGACCCGCCTAACCCAGTTAGAATATTTTGGGCTTCATTCATTCCGTGTTCAAGCTCTATATAGGCCTGCAAAAGGATACAGCGCGTTAATCGGCGCGTCCTGGAAAAAAGCCTCGGATCGCCAAAGCCAACTTCATCGGTGCCGACAGTTCCCAAGGGTCGAGCGTAATCCGGGGCATGGCGAGACCCAAAATGGTCTCCCAATCTTGGTGGTCCGGGAAGCGTGGGCTACAAGTTTGCCTGTCTAAATACACGAGGAGCTTCAGAACGGCCTCCTGACAAACATTTGGCAAGTTCGCTATTCCCAGGCCACGGACCTCAATCCTCCCAGTTAGAGGAGTTGGGCACGAGGCTATGAGCTGTTTATCCTGCCGGCGCAGAATAACCTGATCGTCCGCAACCAGGGCTGCCCGTGCGCCGAGCCAATCCGGTGAAACCGAAAGAAATCGCAATGCCAAGTCGGACTTGCCTGCACCTGACGGACCGGTCAACAGTGCGCCGTGGCCGCCTAGAGCAACGCAAGTGGCATGCACGATTACTTCCACTGGCCACCCTAACAGTCGGCGGTGGCACAGGCCGGCAGACGGATAACAATGCGCGCTCCATGGGAGTGCCGGCCCATAACGCCGCAAGCGAAAGTTTCCTCCCTGCCCTTCATAGAACCGGCGCGAGAAGTACTCGATCCTCGCTTTTTCTTACCGCCCGCTTTCGAGGAATCTTGCTGCGAGGACATCCGGTTTTCTGCCCAAATCTTACCACCATGAGCTTTCACAATCTGCTGCGAAATGTTGAGCCCCAACCCTGAGTTCTGGCCGAAGGATTCCGGCCTATCCGTATAGAACCTTTTGAATATCTTCTCCAAATTCTCTTCGCTTATTCCTGGCCCTTCATCTTCAATGCTTACCTCAATCTCGTTACTCTTTTGTATTCTCTTCGCCGAGACATAGATCGAGCCCCCCTTTGGCGAGAAAGATATCGCGTTGTCGAGCAGGTTCACAACGACTTGGCTGAGGCGGCTGTCATGTCCATTGACGATGTAATCCTTGCTTTCCGCAGATTGTACTGCCGTTGAGCAGCCCTTGACATCGAGCACGATATTGAGACCGCTAGCGATCCGGTTCTCCCGCGTGATTTCACAGAGAGTGGAAAGAAGGCTGGCGAGATTCACCGGCTTGGCCGTTTCACGCGCAAGCTCAGCATCAAGGCGTGACGCGTCGGAAATGTCGGTGATGAGCCGGTCAAGGCGGCGGACGTCGTGGTTGATTATATCGACCAGCTTCTGGCGATCCGCGTCGGATTTAATGGAAGGCAACAGACTCGCGGCGTTTCGAAGCGAAGTCAGCGGGTTTTTCAATTCATGAGAAACGTCTGCGGCGAAGCTTTCGATGGCGTCCAGACGGGAATATAGTGCGTTCGTCATGTCCCGGAAAGCGCGCGAGAGATGGCCAATCTCGTCGGGCCGATCACTGAAATCGGGGATTTGCTCTCGGTTCTTGATGTTTTTTCGAACTCTTTCGGCTGCAATCGCAAGCCGCCGCATGGGATTGGCAATAGTTCCTGCCAGGAACAACGAGACTATAAATGTTGCCATCGCCACCAATCCGGCCATGGCAATTATTTGGAGGCGATCCCGGGCGATGATCTCATCGATATCGCTGCCTTGAGTCGTTAGCATGAGGGCGCCCAGGGGAGTTTGGTTCCGCCGGATCGGCATCGCAATGGAAATGACGGTCTCTCCGGTTTCCGTGACACGGAGGACCGGCGCCGGGCTGCCAGCGAGTGCAATGCGAACTTCTTCGTATGCCTTCCCATCGGGCCCCAAATCCTTATAAATAGGCAGATCTGGCGCCCAAAGATGGTACTGAAGATAGGACCATATATCGCTCAAAAAGTCTGTTTCGCCTTCTCCTGGAACACCATCGATTCGCCCCTGCCCGCGCGGATAGAGCTGGCGGCTATCCGAAATCAGCGTCCCTTCCATATCAAAAACGCGCGCTCTCGTTTTCGTAGGTCCAACGAGATCGCGCAGCATGGGCGATACAATCTCGGGATCGATCCTGAAGTTCAGCTCTGGATTCGAGAGCCCCGAGCGCACCACGATTTTGTTTTCATCATCAAGTAAACTCGCCTCCCCGCCCACGTCTGCGCTCTTGCTTGTTTGAGCGATGGCGCTGGCAATGATTGCGGCTTGGGTTGACAGGCTTTCAACGCGAGTCTCAATGAACTTAACGCGGTATTGGTTGAGGTAGAAGATTCCGCCAACGAGAACCGCAACCCCCAGGAAGTTGAGAACAATTATGCGGCGGGTAATGCTGTTGAAACTATAGTATCCGGAGAAGTTCCTGGCGAGGCGCAGAAGGCGAACCTGGAAGGCGCGCAAGGTTCGCCGCACGGTGCTCACTTCCTGCCATCCGAGAATATCGAGGGCCATGGCCTTGCTCACCAGATCACAATTGGCGTCCAGGCGTCAATTGAAGCCTAGCTGTTCAAGGCGCCGCGTCACAATTCGCAGCAAACGACGGTCGCAATGCGTGCTGCTTATTCCTTGAAGCGATATCCGACGCCATACAGCGTCTCGATCACATCGAAATTAGTATCGACGACCTTGAACTTCTTCCGCAGCCGTTTGATGTGGCTATCGATGGTCCGGTCATCAACGTAAACTTGGTCATCATAGGCCGCATCCATAAGCGCGTCACGGCTTTTTACCACGCCGGGCCGCTGTGCAAGTGCCTGCAAAATGAGAAACTCCGTGACAGTAAGCGTCACCTGCTTGCCGTCCCAAATGCAAGTGTGGCGCTCGGGATCAAGCTTGAGCTTGCCGCGCTCGATGATTTTGGCGTCCTCGGTAACAGCCGACGCTTCCCGCGGTTGGCTCCGGCGCAGAATGGCCCGGACGCGCTCAACGACGAGCCTTTGCGAGAATGGCTTCCGTATAAAATCGTCCGCGCCCATTTTCAGGCCGAACAGCTCGTCGATTTCATCGTCCTTGGAAGTCAGGAAAATGACCGGCATTTCGCTTTTTTGGCGCAATCGCCTCAGCAGCTCCATTCCATCCATACGCGGCATCTTGATGTCGAGTATGGCAAGGTCGGGTGGTTCGGCGGCTATGCCGTCAAAAGCGGAAACGCCATCGGTGTAGGCGACGATCTTGTATCCTTCAGCCTCTAGCAGCATGCGCAAAGAGGTGAGGATGTTCCTGTCATCATCGACCAGGGCGATAGTTGGCATCCAATCATCCAAGCTGTTTCAGGTTAAGCGCAGCATTTCTGTTGCAGAAATACCTCTACGCAGAAAAATTTGGAATATGCAAGCCGCGCATAAGGCGAGCCTGACCGAATTCCCAGGCTTTCGTCAAATCACAGCTTAAATAATCGTTAAGGCCGAAGCCGGGCGAGGGCGAAATTTGCCGCGGCATTTCGCAGCGGCTCTCTACTAACAAATTTTCCATCTTTCGCATCTTCTAAGCGATAAGTAAGGGTTCCGCTGGGGCGTTTGAGTGTTATCCTCGCACGCTTCTGCCCCACGGCATTTTGAGAGCAACCCATCGCTCGGAGACGAACATTGCCTTCCGCATCGGTTACCCCTGGAAAACAGACCCCGGCAGCGCTCAGCCTAAGTAACGCGCTTCTGCATAATGGTTCCCTGGCAACCCTTTTTGAACAAGCGGTTAGACGCGGGGAAGGACAGGTGACAGCGACTGGCGCGCTCGCAGCTGTTACCGGCGCCCATACCGGGCGTTCTCCTGCCGACAAATTCATCGTACGGGATCAGGAAACGGATGGCACTGTGTGGTGGGACAACGTCAAGGCGCTGACGCCTGCGCAGTTCGAGACGCTGCACCGGGAATTCCTGGCGCATGCGTCGGAGCGAAATCTTTTCGTTCAGGACCTTTTCGCTGGTGCCTCCGAGCCTCATCGCATTTCGGTTCGCGTCTTCTGCGAATACGCATGGCACGCTCTTTTCATCCGGCATCTTCTGATCGTACCGGATGGTGCAAGCCTAAACCGCTTCACGCCTCAGCTTACGATTATAGATCTCCCCACCTTTAGGGCCGAGCCGGAACGGCATGGTGTTCGCAGCGAAACCGTCATCGCCTGCGATTTCAGCCGTGGCATCATTCTCATCGGCGGAACGTCTTATGCCGGCGAAATCAAGAAGTCGGTTTTCTCCTACCTGAATTACACTCTGCCTGGCAGTGGTGTTCTTCCCATGCATTGTTCCGTCAATCAAGGAATGGGGGAAGATTCGGCAATCTTCTTTGGGCTCTCCGGAACGGGCAAGACGACGCTTTCTACGGACCCCAACCGGGTTTTGATCGGCGACGACGAGCATGGCTGGTCCGGCGAAGGGCTCTACAACTTTGAGGGCGGCTGTTACGCTAAGGTAATCAAGCTTTCCGAGGAGCATGAGCCGGACATCTTCAAGGCTGTCTCCACCTTCGGGACCGTGCTGGAGAATGTCGTTCTCGACGAGAGCCGCGCCCCCATCTACGCCAGTGATGCGCTCACCGAAAATACCCGCGGCGCCTATCCCCTTTCCTACATCCCCGGCGCTAGCCTGACGGGCCTCGCCAATCATCCGGCCAACATCATCATGCTTACGGCGGACGCGTTCGGCGTTCTGCCGCCGATTGCGCGGCTCGCCCCAAGCCAAGCCATGTATCATTTTCTGTCCGGCTACACGGCCAAGGTTGCCGGAACGGAGAAGGGGGTGAAAGAGCCAAGCGCCACCTTTTCGACGTGTTTCGGCGCACCCTTCATTTCCCGTCATCCGGTCGTCTATGGCAACATGCTTCGCGACCTGATCGCAAAGCACAAGGTCAATTGCTGGCTCGTAAACACTGGCTGGACTGGTGGCAAATATGGTGTTGGCCGGCGCATGTCGCTGCCGGCAACACGCGCCCTTGTGAACCTGGCACTTGCGGGCAAGCTTGACAGCGTACCCATGGACCAAGATCCGATCTTCGGATTCCTGGTTCCGAATGCGGCCGAAGGCGTGGACGCGGCCATTCTCCGTCCGCGCGACACTTGGGCGGACAAGGCTGAATACGATACCCAGGCGCATAAGCTGGTTGGCATGTTCTCCGAGAACTTCAAGAAGTTTCTCTCGCATGTCGATCCGGATGTGAGGCTCGCGGCGCCTCACCTGCGGGCAGCTGAGTAAGATTAATATTTCGGATGGTGGACTGGCAGCCTCATTTGATTGCCGGAGTCGGACCAATCGGTTAGCTATGCGCGAGCGGTGACTGAACCGGGCGTATCAATGTCTCTATTAGAACTGGCTGAAACGAATCCCCGAGCCTTCGAGGGTTACAATATCCAACAGGTGGTCGCGATCTGTGGCGACGGCCAGTTGCTCGACGGTAGCAAGTGTTCACAGGAGCTTCGGCGCTATCTAAGCCTTCAGAATCCGCTGAAGCTTGCAGAATACGCCCGATACTGCCTTGACCATAGCTTCGCCAAAAGCGGCGCTGTTCTCCAAGATATTCTTAACGAGACCGGGCGACGCTTAGGCTTCACAGTCATCGGTGGACGTTACAGCGGAACGCCAGGAAAAATTGGTTTTGATGGGCTCTGGACCGAGGGAAACGCATCTCTAATTGTCGAAGCCAAAACTACAGACACCTACCGCATCAACTTAGACAAAGTCGTTGAGTACGCTTCTAGGGCCAGGTCAGCGGGCTTGGCTTTAGCGGAGCCAAACGTGCTCCTGATCGTAGGCCGTGAAGATACCGGTGATCTCGAGGCTCAAATTCGGGGCTCAAGGCATGCATGGCAGGTCCGGCTAGTTAGTGTTGAAAGTTTAATAAAGCTCATGTTTGTGCGCGAGGAGGTTAGCGAACAAATATTCACCCAGAGACTTCGGCGCATTTTATTTCCTTTTGAGTATACCCGGGTGGATAACATTATTGATCTTGTCTTCGAAACACAGAGGGAGATTGAAGACAAGATTGTTGAAGCTGACGTTGTTGTCGACGTTGGTGAGCCGGACGATGGTCGAATCGGAACTTGGCAGTTCACGCCAACAGGGGAGCTTGACGCTAAGCGGAACGCGCTCCTCGAAAGGTTCTATGCCAATCGCGGTTTGAAGTATCGTCGCGTGTCACGGGGCAAGTATTTGGACGATGCAATGAACTTGCGCGTCGCATGCACGATCTCGAAGCGATACGAACGAGAATATCAACCATATTGGTACGCGTTTCATCCTGCGTGGCTGGAATTTCTAGAAGAAGGCGCCGAGGGATTTCTCATTCTGGGCTGCATGGATCGAGGCGAGGGTTATGCTATTCCACGTGATCTAATTAAATCAAAACTGGATAGCCTGAATAAGACGGATAAGGACGGCCGGTTCTACTGGCATATTGCATTGCAGATAGACGGCGTCGACTTGTTTCTAAATATGACGCGGACGGGAGAACGCCTCACCCTGGCGTCGTTTACGTTCTAGGATGTTCCATTCGCGGGTCTAGGATGTTTTCCTTTCGGCCAGAAAAGCCGTCGAGGTCTATCTTAAGTTCCCCGGCGAACCGCCTCATGAATCTGAGGGAATGGATTGGGATGGCTTGGACATACTTGTTTTTGGCAGGAATTTGTGAAGTCGGATGGGCTATTGGGCTGAAATACTCTAATGGATTAAGCCGCCCGGTGGCCGCGGCATTTACTATCGTATTTATGCTTGTCAGCGCCGGTCTACTGGGGCTCGCCTTGCGCACCCTGCCCGTAGGAACGGCCTATGCCATTTGGACCGGTATTGGGACTGTTGGCACTGCACTGCTGGGGCTGTACCTTTTCTCGGAGCCAGCGACCGCCGTGCGCCTGCTCGGCATAGGACTGGTCTTGGCTGGGGTCGTTACGCTTAAAATTATCGGATAGCGCCTTAAGCATGCCTCCAGGAAAGCGCTTGTGATGGAGGTTGCAATCGCGGCGGTCTCCGCTTAAGGGGAGCGCGATGCGGCAGAGCAAAACATGTGCACCACGGGCGGCGATCGCATTTCCATGGCTTTTCGCTTTGGAGATCAGGGCACGAAAGCTCCTGCGATGGCTCGCATTCCGGCCATATGCAGGCACCATCGCCCTTGTTGTCCTTTGCTGCGCGCTTTACCTTCCGGGCATCGCCACACTTCCCGTAACCGACCGCGACGAAGCCCGCTTTGCGCAGGCTTCCAAGCAAATGCTGGAGACGGGCAACTTTGTAGATATCCGCTTCCAGAAGGAACCGCGCTACAAGAAGCCGATAGGGATTTACTGGCTACAATCTGCGGCGGTGGCCACGGCCAAGCAGGCAGGAGCGAAACTGGACAGCATCTGGGCGTATCGGATTCCCTCTTTTTTCGGAGCGCTGGCGGCGGTTCTGCTGACCCTATGGACTGCCCGGCCGGTTTTGGGGCGGCAAGATGCGCTCGCGGCGTCGGCGCTTTTTGCAGCTTGCCTCACGCTCACCTTCGAAGCGCATGTAGCAAAATCCGATGCCGCCTTGATCGCCACCATTGTTCTCGCTCAAGGTGCGCTTATGAGGCTTTATTTGGCTCGAGCCGGCGCCAAGACACACGGTCTCGCCGCACTGTTTTGGCTCGCGCTTGGAGCAGCCATCCTCATCAAGGGGCCGGTCGCGCCTGCACTCGCGCTCTTAACCGTGGCAGCGGTACTTTGGCGCGATCGAAAGCGCGGCTGGCTCAAAAACTTGCATTGGCGATGGGGCTTGCCCCTGCTTCTAACGGTAACGCTTCCGTGGTTCGCCGCCATCGGAATCTCATCTCATGGTGAGTTCTTTCGGAGCTCCCTCGGACAGGATTTTGCCGGTAAACTGCAAAGCGGCCAGGAAAAACATTGGGGTCCTCCCGGCTTCTACTTCATTGCATTTTGGTGGACATTCTGGCCCGCTACTCTTTTTGTAACCCTGGGTGGCGTTGCCGCACTATGGGTGCAACGGCATTCACGGCGTGTCCTTTTTCTCCTGGCATGGATCGTGCCCTTCTGGCTTGTGATTGAGGCCGTCCCGACAAAGCTTCCGCACTACGCACTGCCGCTCTACCCGGCCATTGCCATGGCGGCAGTGGTTGGTATGAGGGCCGCCCGAAACACTGGGCTCGTGCGATCGCGCCTGCCGTCGGCCTTGTGGGCCATCATCGCCGCCTTGCAGATCGCTCTTCTGGCTGCGCTGGCGTGGATTGCCGAAACGCCTGAAACACCGTTCATTATTGCGATTTTAGCCGTTTTCGCCGTAGCAGCTGCCGTCACCGCAATCGCGGCCTGGAAGTCCTGCTGGAACGCCGCGCTTTTTGGCGCCGTACTAAGCGGTTTTTTGTTTTTTACGGCCGCGTTTCAGGCCGCGCTGCCGAGCCTGAAGCCATTATGGATCAGCCAGACAGCTGCGGAAGCAGTCGAAGCCCTCAACGGATGTTCCGATGGGCCAATTGGGTTTGCAGGCTTCTCACCGCCGAGCCTCGTGTTCCTGAACGGAACCGATACGCTTCTGACCGCGCCGGTACCATTGGCGAATGCTCTAGCGTCTGGTCAAGCGGGGCTGGCTTTCGTGAATTGGAGCCGGCGGCAGGAGTTTGAGAAAGCGTTTCAGGATAAGGCCGGGACCGACCCGAACTTTCTTGGCTGTGTGGATGGCATCGACATCAATGGGCGCGGCCCCACCCGACTTCAGATATATACGACTGCAGCCGCAGCCTCGCGCCCAAAATGCAAGCCAGCACCCCAAATCGAATGCCCTGATCACAATGCGGTGCGTTGGAGGCGCGTTCTTAACTCTAAGTTCTAAAAATTTTACCCTAGTTCTTCACCTGCCGCTTTCTTAGCCAAGATTTTAGCTAAAATTTGAGGCGTCTCCTCAGCCAATCACAGGGCTTGATAATGAAACCAGATTTGAGATTAGCTTTATTGGTCGCATTGCCACTCATGGCAGCGCCAAGCGCCGGGAACGCTTATCCAAGCGCTCCCATGAGCACCGCTCAGCCTTCCGCCACCCCTGCGGTGAAAGCCGGTTGCGAAGAGGATTGCTGGCATAGCCGTTGGCGAAGCCACTACCGGTGGGGTTCCGGTGAAGGCGAATTTCGGCATCATCGCTGGCGGAGCCATTTCCGCTGGGGCTCATACGGCGGCTGGGACCATGAGCGCAATTTCAGTCACTACAGGTGGGGCTCTTATCACCGCTATTGGCGGCCCAACCGCGATCACTGGGACGATTGACGGCGCTTGCGAAGGCTTGAGACGCTTTTTCACGAATCCGCCATGCTAAGACCTCACCTGCGTCCCTTGCGCGGGCAATGCTCGGATTGCGAGCAGCAGCTGACGCTGGGCCACCCTCCACCCCCCTTGCCCAGGATGGCCCAGCGTCAGCCTTTTCTAGTGCTGCCCGCGGCAGCTATAAGCTCCTGCAGGGTTCCAGTTTCCTGGGTACCCTGTTTTCCCCCTGGCCTATTACTGCTTGCAAACTTCTGACGCGCGCCCTTATACGTTTGGCATCAGCGAAATAGGGCACGGCACAGGAGGCCCCCTTACCGATGCCTCTACGCGTCGTTTTTATGGGCACCCCCGATTTCTCTGTCCCAGCCCTTAGCGAAATAGTGGGTGCTGGCCACGATGTGGCAGCTGTTTACGCGCAGCCGCCGAGGCGTGCCGGCCGCGGAATGGAAGAGAGGAAGTCCCCGGTCCATCGTTTCGCGGAAGAAGCAGCGCTTCCGATCTTCACGCCAAAGAGCCTGCGTAGAGCCGAGGTGCACGGAGAGCTTGCGGCACTTGCACCCGATGTTGTGGTCGTGGCGGCTTATGGGCTTATTCTTCCTCTGGCGGTTCTGCAAACCCCTCCGCTTGGCTGCCTAAACATCCATGCCTCGCTGCTTCCGCGCTGGCGCGGTGCTGCGCCAATCCAACGCGCCATTATGGCAGGCGACAAGGAAACAGGCGTGATGATCATGAAAATGGAGGAGGGACTTGACACCGGCCCTGTCGCCCTCGCCGACCGCCTCCTGATCGGTCCCGACGCTACGGGTGGCGAAATTCACGACCAGCTTGCCCTGATGGGGGCAGCACTCATACTCACTGCCCTTGAGATTCTTGAAAGAGGCGAGCTGACTTTCACGCCTCAGCCGACGGACGGCGTGACTTACGCTCAGAAAATCTCGAAAGACGAAACCCGGATCAACTGGGCTAAACCAGGGCAAGAGGTTCACAACCATATTCGTGGACTTTCGCCTTATCCCGGCGCCTGGTTCGAAGCACTCCTCGGGGGCAAGGCCGAGCGCGTGAAGGTACTGCGGTCGGTTCTTGTGCCGGGCAAGGGCGATCCAGGCCACCTCCTCGATGCAAATCTTACGGTCGCTTGCTCCAGTCAGGCTGTGAGGCTTACCCAAGTTCAACGGCCGGGCAAGAGACCGGTCGGTGGTGCCGACTTTTTGCGCGGTTTTCCGCTCGGCAGGGGGACTCAATTTGGTTAGGTGGATCGGCGGCCGCACGCAATTCGTCTTTGATGCACGAAGTTTCGATGACAAAGAGTTGTGAGTAGCAGTTGAAGATTGCGTCCACCATAGTATGAATGCCCAAATTGATTACACATTCCGGAGACGCCCGTGACCAAGCCTTCCGCTTTCGGAGCAATAGCCCTGGCGGTCTTTTCCGGCATCGTTGCTGCCTTAAATCCCGCCCACGGACAGCAGTCAGGTCCCGCGCGAGCGTCGGTGATCGAGCTCTTTACTAGCCAGGGATGCTCATCCTGTCCGCCAGCCGACCGCATCCTACGGCAGTTATCCGAGCATCCGGGGATCATCGCGCTCAGCTTCCCTGTCAGCTATTGGGACTATCTGGGCTGGAGAGACACGCTTGCTCGTCCGGAAAACGCTGAGCGGCAACGGGCATATGCGCAATTGCAAGGAGATGGGCAGGTCTTCACTCCTCAGGTGGTCATCAACGGGCTGAGAACCTGTGTGGGAAGTGACCTTCACGCGATTGAAGCTGCGCTAAAGTCAACGGCTGCTGCAATTACTGTGTCTTCCGTCCCGCTTGCCGTCCGGCATGAGAGCGGGAAGCTCGTCATAGAGGCAGGCGCCGCGCCTCCCGAATCGCGGCACAGAAATGGAAAGGTTTGGGTCGCTGCCGTCCGGCATTCTTTGCCCGTGGCGATAGGAAGCGGCGAAAACGCTGGGAGCACAGTTACTTACACAAACGTTGTCCGGCGTCTCGTCGACATCGGCGATTGGGAAGGAGCGCCAGCCTCATACGCATTGCCGCTATCGTCTCTACCAAAAGATGAGGATATGGTTGTTGTGCTCTTGCAAGCAGAAAAGGTTGGCCCCATCCTCGCCGCAGCAAAGATTAAGGGATAAGACAATAACCGGCACAGCGCATGGCTTTCTGGTTATTCAAGACTGAGCCGGAAACCTTCTGCTGGGAAGACCAGCTTCGGGCGGCCGGGAAGGGCGAGGAGTGGAGCGGAGTGCGCAACGCTCTCGCGCAGAAACATATGCGCGAGATGAAAAGGGGCGATCTTGGATTTTTCTACCATTCGGGCGAGCAGAAAAGCATCGTTGGTGTCGTCAGAGTCGTGGCGGAAATCCATCCTGATTCGACAGATGCTACTGGGCGCTGGAACTGCGTCGACGTAGAAGCTGTCGCCGCTTTTCCAAAGCCGGTAACGCTTGCTGAGATCAAAGCCGAACCCAAACTCTCGGCCATGGTCCTCGTCAAGAATTCACGGCTCTCGGTGCAACCCGTGACTAAAGTCGAGTGGGATTTGATTTGCCGGATGGGCGGCTACACCCACCGCTAACGCTCGCAGCCGAGCTAAACTAAAACCCCCCGCAACTGCGGCGTCTTTGTCAGCCCTGAAACAGCAGGTAGAGAAGGTAGCCGCCGGCGGCGATCAAGACACTCGACAATAGATAGAGGAACGGAGTGGCAGCGGAGACCAGCTGTTCATGAATGAGGCCGGTATCATCGGCCTGCATGCCCGGCGAATCCCCATAAGGGACATCACCGTTTCTTTCGCCGTTGCGAGGCATCCGAGTTACCTCCTGCTTCATGGGCAAGTCCAGGCGGGCAAAAAAGGCTAGACTTGGCCCGGTTCCTGCTCTTTAAGCCAATGAAGTGGAGGACGCGAATTGCACGAAGCTGGACACATGCCCTTTTGCCGAGTCTTTGTCCTCATATTTTTATTGGGTATCTATCTTAGTATAGACCCAATTGCTGCCGCCGAGAAGATCAGGTTCGGACTGAACTGGCTGCCCGAAGGCGAACATTGCGGCTTCTTCCAAGCCAAAGCCGCAGGTTTGTACGAGAAAGCAGGGCTCGATGTCGAATTGAAGTCCGGCGGGCCGGACCTTAACACTCCCCTTCTCGTCAGCGCTGGTCAGCTTGATTTAGCTCTTGGCACAAGCTTCACGACCTTGAACATGGTGGAAGAAGGGATTCCCGGCGTGACCATCGCCGCCTTCTTCCAAAAGGACCCGCAAACTCTCGTCGCCCATCCCGGCCAAGGCGTTTCGACCTTGCCGGATGTGAAGGGCCGGCCGGTTATGATTTCGAGTAATGCGCGGCAAGAGTTTTGGCAGTTCTTGAAACTCAAATTCGGCTTCACCGACGATCAGCTTCGCCCTTACGTATACTCTGCCGCACCGTTCCTTGCCGACCCCAAGGCGATCCAACAGGGCTATGTGACTGAAGATGCGTTCTTGCGCGGGGAAGAGGCAACGAAACCGCTCGTGATCTTACTTCTTGCGGATTATGGCTTCGACAATTACACGACCACAATCTTCGGTCTGAAAGGCTTTATTGAAAAGAATCGGCGCGCCGTTCGAGCCTTCGTTGCGGCAACCCGCGAAGGCTATGAGGCGTGCATGGCCGGGGAATACGGCGCCGGGATGAAGCTGCTGCTGACAATGAATCCCGACCATGGCGAGCCGCTTTTTCATTTCAAGCTGAAAGAGATGAAGGAGCGAGGCTTGGTCGATGGTGGCGATGCCGCACGGCTCGGTGTGGGTGTTATGACTGAGGAGCGGTGGCAATCGTTCTTTGAGACGATGGCGGCAGCGGGCGTCTATCCCAAGAGCCTAGACTACAAATCGGCATATTCGCTTGAATTCGTCCGGAAGTGATCAAAAGCCGCTCGTACGCCCATCCTCCCATGGTTTCGCTTAACCACGTGCGCAAGAAATTCGCGAATGGCGTGCTGGCGCTTGACGGAGTGACCCTCAGCCTGCCCGCCGAACCGCAATTTCTGTCCATTGTCGGTCCGTCAGGATGCGGGAAGACGACACTGCTTAGGCTGCTGGCAGAACTCGAAGCCCGAGGAGAAGGCGAAATCGAATGGGGCCACAATGGCGAACGCCCCCATCTAGCCTATGTCTTTCAAGAACCCGCACTGATGCCGTGGGCGACCGTTTATGAGAATGTCTATCTCCCTCTGCGCATAAAGGGACTGAGCCGCCGGGAAGTCACACCTCGAATCACGCAGCTTCTCTCACGAACGGGCCTGCGAGACTTTGCAAGCGCCTATCCGCGCGAGCTTTCCGGCGGAATGCGGATGCGGGCTTCGGTCGCGCGCGCCTTGGCAACCGAGCCCAGGCTGTTGCTTATGGACGAACCCTTCGCCGCCTTGGACGAGATCACGAGAGGCAAGCTCGAACGTGATCTCCTAAATCTCTGGCAGGGATCCAAATTGACGGTAATTTTCGTCACTCACAGCGTTTTTGAAGCTGTTTTCCTCGCAGGCCGCGTTGCCATAATGACCCCTCGCCCTGGCCGTATCGCCGCGGACCTCACCATCGATTTGCCTTATCCGCGGACTGAGGCGCTGCGAACTTCTGCCGCCTATATCGATTGTTGCCGGGAGGTTTCCGAGGCACTCGCGCAGGCGATGGGGGAGCAGCTGTGGTAGGGCGGGCCGCACACCTGCTCGCGCCGTTTGTGATAGGGCTCTTACTCCTCTTGGTCTGGCAAGCCGCCGTTTACTGGTATGAATTGCCGCCCTTTCTTCTGCCGTCCCCTTATCTGGTCGCAAAGACCATCGCCGCAGACTTCGAAACCCTCCTTCCTAGCTGGCTCGTCACAATAAAGATCACCCTGCTCGCGTTTCTAGGTGCTGCAAGTGGCGGCTTGCTCTTAAGCCTTCTCCTCGGGTCCTCTCCAATACTCGAACGCAGCCTTTTTCCTTACGCGGTGGTCCTTCAGGTTACTCCGATCGTGGCTATTGCACCACTGATCATCATCTGGGCGAAGAATACGACGCTGGCGCTGTTCATTTGCGCTTGGATCGTGGCGTTCTTTCCTATCGTTTCGAATACTGTAACCGGTCTCAACAGCGCGAGCGCCAGCCTTCGCGATCTTTTTAAGCTTTACGGCGCGTCGCGCTGGCAAACTTTATTTTGGCTAAAGCTGCCTTCGGCGCTGCCTTATTTCCTGGCCGGGCTGCGCATCTCGGGTGGACTAGCTTTGATCGGCGCCGTCGTTGCCGAATTCGTAGCGGGCACGGGAGGAACCGAATCAGGTTTGGCCTACCGGATTCTCGAATCGGCTTACAGACTGAGGATTCCTCGAGTATTCGCGGCACTGGCGCTGATCTCGGCCACGGGGCTATTTATTTTCGGGGCGCTATCCCTTCTCAGCCGCTATTTGCTTCGGCATTGGCACGAAAGTGCGGGCCTACCACGCTGAAGGTTCTGGCGCCATAGGCACCATATACGCTGCTTCAATTAAGTAGTCAGGATCACGACGCAGTATACCGCGAAAGACAATATTCATATTCTGGAATACATTTTCATGCCGGTGGCTCGACTTCGTTTACGCTCGGCTCAACTGATGAATCATCAAGGAGTTGAGCATGAGAAAGATCGTGTTGTTGAGTTTGCTTTTGGCGGCTGGGCTCGCGGCCTCTGCCACAGAGGCTTCCGCCGTGGTTTGCGCAAAGGGCGTTAACGGGGCTGGATGCGCAGGTACGAGGGGAGCGGTGGCTGGCCGCCGGACTTACGGGCGAACAGGCGCCTTGGCGCGCAATACCAGGGGTCACTATTATGGGGGCCCCAGGGTTTCGGTCCATCGCCGGACCACCGTCCGCCATTATTAGTTCGCGAATCAGGCGGGCGGCGCAAGCCGCTCCGCTCATTGAAGCTCTTGTTTGGCCCTAATCTTTTGTTAATTACCTAGACTTCCGTTGCTGCAAAATGGACGCCGTCTGCGAATCTTTCAAGATTTTTAACAGTATTGGCAGCCGCGCCGCGAAGTCTCTCCCAATTTCACTTGTGGTTGCGTCACTCCCGATGTTGCAAAGATTTAACACACAGTAGTGACACGGCTCACGTAACTTCATGATATCATTGATATTCTATTTACAACTTAATTAAGTTGCACTAGCAAAACGTGTGTTATACGCAATTACTACCTTGAGTTACAAGCCTCTCCGTGTAATCATCTTACCCCAGTTCCGCGTTATTTGGAAATCACACAACCTAAGCGGGAAGGGGAGAGATTTATGACTCTCACAAAATTTATACGGACGAGCGTAGCCGCTCTTGGTGCGCTCGCCGTAGCATCTCAGGCCCAAGCGGCCGATATCTACTCTGGCGGCGGCATGAAAGAACCGCCGATGTATGCTCCGCCGCCCACCTGGACCGGCTTCTACCTCGGTCTCAACATGGGAGCGGATTGGTCAAGCATAAATATGAATCGGATGAGGTTTGACGACGATTACTTCTACACTCCTGGCTGGGGCTTCTGGAATGGATATCAGCCCGGCTACTTCAACGCCAAGGGCCTTGGCGATGTAGGTGGCTTTGGTGGCGGCCAATTCGGCTACAACTTCGGGGGCTGCGGCGGCTGCTCCTTCGTCTACGGTATCGAAGTCGATCTTGGCGGCATGGCCATTGTCGGCCATGAGAATATGCGCACCGCTACGGGCTATACCAACCCAATAACTGGGCAATATACCTTCGGCACCCCGGCCATGATGGACATGAACAATAATGGCGGGTTCTACGGTGACGTGACCGGCCGGCTCGGATATGGGTGGAATAATGTTCTTGTCTACGCCAAGGGCGGTTTCGCGTGGCTCAACTACAACCTGCAAATGAGGGAGTCCTTTTTCCGCCCTGATATGTATGCGGCCGGCGTCGCCGGTTGCGGTGCAAGTGGCTGGTGCGATTACGGCAACAACAACAATAACAGCTATGTAACTGGCTGGACAGTCGGCGGCGGTATAGAGTGGAAAGTCAGCCCAAGCTGGTCGATAAAGGCCGAGTACCTGCACTTCGACTTTTCGAACAACAACAATAACTGCTGCAACGACTACTTCTACACAACCTATGGATGGAACAACTACCGTAACAATGCCGACTTGACCGTTGATTCCGTCAAGCTCGGCTTCAACTACTACTTCAATCCGGTAAGCGCCCCGATGCCCCTCAAATAGGATCGTGTATCCTTATGAGGGCCGGGTAATCGAGGACAGAGGCGCGTACGCTCAATAATCGTTCAGTATGAAGCGTACCCTCTGTCTTCGCCTTTCCGGCCAGGTCCTTTAGGGCGCAGCGCTTTCGGGCGCCGTTTTTGTTTGCGCGGAAGGCATCAGGCAGCCTCTGCACTATGCAAGCCGCTGGCCGAGCCGCCCCGCCAAATCCTGAATATATTGCCAAGCCACCCGCCCAGATCTTGAACCGCGGGTCATGGCCCATTCGAGTGCTTCCGTGCGAAGCTGTGCCGCCGGCACGTCAAGCCCATAAAACTCGGCATAGCCGTTCACCATGTCGAGATAGTCGGCCTGACTGCAATTGTGGAAGCCGATCCATAGCCCGAAACGGTCTGAAAGGGAGACCTTTTCCTCAACTGCCTCGCCAGGATTGATGGCGGTTGCCCGCTCATTGTCCATCATCTCTCGCGGCATTAAATGGCGCCGGTTGGACGTTGCATAGAAGACGGCGTTTGCCGGGCGGCCTTCGATCCCGCCCTCAAGTACCGCTTTCAGCGACTTGTAAGAGGTGTCGTCCGCGTCAAAAGAGAGGTCATCGCAAAACACGATGAAACGCTCCGGCCGATCGCGTAAATACGAAAGGCAGCGCGGTAGGCTGGCAATATCCTCGCGATGGATTTCGACGAGCTTCAGCGCTTCTGACGCAGGCTGTTTCGCCGCCACCTCGGCATGAACGGCCTTGACGAGGGAGCTCTTGCCCATGCCGCGCGATCCCCATAGCAGCGCGTTATTAGCGGGAAGGCCGCGCGCGAAATTCTCAGTATTCTTCAGCAGCGTATCCCGCATGCGGTCCACGGACTTGAGAAGGGCGAGAGGCATCCTGTTCACATGCGGTACTGCCAGAAACTGGCCCTCATCGGCCTGCCATATGAAGGCTTCCGCCGCGGAAAACTCTGGCGCGCGAGTGGGCGGAGGCGCAAGACGCTCAAGTGCATCTGCAATTCTATCGAGGGTGACAGCGAGCGAGAACCTGGCGTTTTTCATTCGAAAATTTTCGTATTGAAGGCGGTTAGACAGACGGAACCCTGGAAGATCCGGCCACTATGCGCTACTTTACTATCAGCGCAACGGAACATTGTAAGAGTTGCGAACTTCAAGCAAGCCGCTATAAGACTAGGCGCTTGCAGCGCGCCGCCCGTTTGCGCGCCAGCTTTTCCGCACACCCCGGGGTCCTCTTAATGATTTCTCCTGCATTCGCTCAAACGTCAGCCACTGGCGGTGCTGGTCTTTTCGATCTTCTACTGCCGATGGTCGCGGTTTTTGGCATTTTCTACTTGCTCGTCTTCAGGCCGCAGCAAAAGCGCATGAAAGATCACCAGGCGATGATCAACGCCGTAAAGCGCGGAGACAGTGTAGTAACTTCCGGCGGTATAATTGGGAAAGTGGTGCGGGTTGGCGCTGATGGCGAGCTTAAGGTCGAGATTGCCGACGGCGTGCAGGTAAGAATTGTTAAAGGCACGATAAGCGAAGTGCGCAGTAGGGGTGAGCCGTTGAAGGAGAAGGTGAAAGCCGACGCGTCCGCGAGCGGGGACGGAGACGGGGCAAAACCATCGGTCTAGCCGGGAGGCGGACAAAGGCAGCAGCGCATAAAGGAACGGAACGATCTGAATGTTCGGGTTTACACTGCATTTTTCGCGCTGGGGCGCGATTTTGACGCTGATTCTTTCGTTGACGTCGGTGATTTTCACTGTGCCAAATTTGATCCCGGTCTCTACCTATGACAGCCTGCCGTCCTGGGCACAGCTTCCACGGATGCCTCTCGGCCTCGACCTGAGAGGGGGCACCTCGCTGCTCTATCAGATCGACACGGCCCAGTTGAAGAAGGACTGGCTCCAATCACTTCAAACGGATGCCCGGCGGGCACTGAGCGAGGAAAGAATTGCGCATACCGGAGTCGTGATCACGGGCAATCAGGTTCGGATCACTCTGCGAGAGCCATCGAAAATGGGGCCGGCGCTTGAAAGGCTGAAGAGATTTGCTCAGCCGCTATCGGCGTCGCTTTTCACGGGCAGGGGAGGCGGGACCGGCCTCGATCTCTCGGTCAAGGGAGAGAATGGGATTATTACCATTGAGCCGACTGAGGCGGGTCTGCAGCGCCGCGTGGAAAATGCGGTATCGAGATCCATCGAGGTGATTCGGCGCCGCATCGATCCGAACGGGACAACCGAAGCCACGATCCAGGCTGAGGGGCAGGACCGTATTCTGATCCAGGTTCCCGGCCTTGAGCCGCAGGAAGTGGAGAAGCGGATCGGGACAACCGCGAAGCTGACGTTCCAGCTTGTTGACACGTCTATGTCGGCCGCGGAAGCACAACTTCAGGGCGTCCCGCCCGATGATGCGCTTCTTCCAGACGCGGAACATCCAGGCAGCTCCATCCTCGTCCACAAGGAAGTCATCGTCAGCGGTGACGACCTGTCGAATGCGTATGCTGGCTACGACAACAGGAGCGGCGAGCCGGCTGTGGATTTCGAATTCAACAGCCGCGGGGCCGCTGCGTTCGCGCGCGTCACGCGCGAAAATGTGGGTAAGCCTTTCGCGATCATCCTGGACAATAAGGTGGTTTCCGCGCCCGTGATCCGAACGGCGATTGAAGGCGGCCGCGGCCAAATCACTGGCAATTTCAACCAAGCCGAAGTGAACAGGCTCGCGCTCTTGTTGCGTTCTGGTGCACTTCCGGCAGCGCTCTCCATCCTTCAGGAGCAGTCGGTTGGACCAAGCCTCGGCGCGGATTCGATCGAGTCCGGAAAGGTGGCGGGCATCGTCGGCTTTATCGCGGTTTCCACGCTCATGATCGCCTCCTACGGCCTGTTCGGCTTGTTCTCCGTCATTGCGCTGGTGGTCAACATCGCCATCATCATGGCCTGCCTTTCGCTGTTCCACGCCACACTGACGCTTCCGGGCATTGCGGGCATCGTGCTCACCATGGGCGTTGCCGTGGACGCCAACGTCCTCATTTATGAGCGAATAAGAGAGGAAATGAAAAGCGGGCGCGGGATCATCACTTCGATAGAGGCAGGCTTCGACCGGGCCTATGGAACGATCATAGACTCGCATTTGACCGCCCTTCTGGCGGCGCTCATTCTTTATGCTTTCGGTTCGGGCACTGTACGCGGCTTCGCGGTGACCTTGTCCTTCGGCATTGTGAGTTCTCTCTTCACGGCCATCACCGTTACGCGTCTGATGGTCTCCACATGGCTGCGGCAGACGCGCCCCACTGTCCTGGAAATTTAGCACCGAATGAGTTGATCCATGATACTGAAGCCGCTTTTCCGCCTCCCGCAAAAGATGAACCTTCACTTTGTGAAGTATTTCAAACTTTGCCTTGGCCTGTCGATTGTTGCAATCATCGGAACCGCTATCCTCCTGCCTACCGTGGGGCTCAATTTCGGCATCGACTTCAAAGGCGGGACGCTCATCCAAATTGAGACGCCTGGCCCCGCCGATGTCGCGAAAATGAGAACCGAGCTTTCCCGGCTAGGCCTCGGGGAAATGCAGCTTCAAAGCTTTGGGCAGCCCAATCAAGTTTTGATCCGTTTTCCTGAGCAGCCGGGCGGCCCGAATGCTCAAAAGACGGCAGCGGATAAGGTGCTGAAGGCGCTCGGCCCTGGGATCAAAGAGCAGAGGCTGGAGCAGGTCGGAAGCACCGTCTCCAAGGAGCTGATCAATTCGGCCGTCTGGGCCATCGTGCTGACCAATATCGGTATTTTCATCTATGTCTGGTTCCGGTTCGAATGGCAGTTTGCGCTCGGCGCCATCGTTTCCATGATTCACGACGTGATGTTCACGATCGGAATCTTCGCTTTATTTCAGCTTAATTTTGACCTGACCATCGTTGCGGCGCTCCTGACGATCCTCGGTTATTCAATCAATGATACCGTGGTCATTTACGACCGGATTCGTGAAAATCTTAGGCGCTACAAGCGAATGCCTTTGGGAGACCTGCTAGACCTTTCGGTCAATGAGACGATGTCGCGCACGATCATGACCGTAAGCACGGTGATGATGGCGCTATTCGCCCTTTATTTCTTCGGCGGCGAGGTCATTCGCGGCTTTACGTTTGCTATGCTATTCGGGGTGCTGGTCGGCACCTACTCGTCCGTTTTCATCGCCGCACCATTCCTGATCCTCATTGGCGTCAAGCGCGATTGGAGCGGAGTGGAGAAGGCGAAGAAGGTTCAGGCCGGCGCCAGCGCCGCCAAGCGGCCTGCTCCTGCCTCTGGCGCTGCGCTTGCCCGCGGCAACGGCCTGGATAAGGATGACGACCTCGAAAACGGTGGAGCTGTGGCGCTGGACGCGGTTGCCGCGCCGCTGGCGCAAATCCAGCCTTCGAGACCCGCGATTGCACCTGCTTCCCCGAAATCTTCAAACTCGCCAACAAGAACCTCCCCTGCACGAGGCAAAAGTCAGGCAAAGCAAGGGCGGTCCAAGCGGCGATAAGTCAACGCGTGCGCCATCCATGAGCGGTTCTTTCCGCCGCATTAGCGAAAAGGGACCCGTCTCGATCTCCTGTGGCGGCGCTTTCGAATTGGGCGGAAAGCTTCACAAGGGCGCATTATTGATCTCGTCCAGTGGTGCCTACGCCTGGACCGCTCCTTCCGCCCAAGAGATCGATGAAGCCGGCCTTTTACGTTTTCTCGATATGGAAGGAAAGGAGCGTGGTGATTTTCTGCTTCTCGGCACAGGCCCTAGCCTGATGCTACCCTCCGGTAGTCTCCGGCATGAGGTCGACGAGCGCGGTCTTGCCTGGAAGTGATGGATACGCTGGCGGCCTGCCGCACTTACGGGGTCGGTGCTGGCGAGGGCCGTCTCTTTACAGCTGCCTTGCTCACAATATAGGCGCTCCGGCCCCTTGTAAGGCCTCGTGCCGCTGCCTAAGCCTAGTGGAAACCGCCAATCGGTGTCCAGACATGCCATTGGACAAAGACAGCGAGCAAAGGCGATTTGAACAAGCGGCCGCCGCCGATCTTGTTAGGCGGCGCGACATAGATCGCTATTGGAGCGCACTTTTCGCCCCGTCCGGCAGGCGACGGTCGCTTCTTGCTCTTTATGCTTATAATGCCGAGATCGCGCATATTGCGGCAACCATGAATGAACCCATGGTCGGGCAAATCCGGCTGCAATGGTGGAAGGACGCAATCGAGCTGGCGGTGCCGGGCACGAATACAGGAAACCCCATCGCGGACTGTCTCGCGGGCGCCATTTTTGAGCATGATTTGCCGAAAGACAGGCTAATCGGAATGGCGGAAGCCCGGATCCCGCAAATCGTGGGCGACGTCCCTGCGGATATTCCGGCTCTAAGAGCTTCGCTGCAGGCGACCCATGGAACTGTCTTCGAGCTGGCTGCGGCTATTCTAGGGAGCGAAGGCGATCTTGCCCGGAAAGCCGGGGAACATGCCGGTTTAGCTTACGGCCTCATGCAGACACTGCGCACACTTCCTTTACAGGCGTCGCGCCGCAAGCTGATGCTGCCCCTTGTTTATTTGGAAAGCAGGGGCGTCAATATTGCATCCATTTATCGGGCGCAGACGAATGCGACTTTCGGCGCAGCGCTAGCAGAGCTTCGAGGAGCGATTGGCAGGGCGCTGCATCAATTCCGAACGCTATCTCCCGAACTCGATCCTCTTGTTTGGCCCGCCTTCCTTCCGCTGGCAATTATCAAGCCTTATCTTAGGGCGATGGCAGCCCCGGCCTTTGATCCTTTACACACAATTCCAACGGTGAGCCCCGTGAGGCGCTTTTGGCGGATTTGGCGTGCGGCGAGACGCGGTTCTTTGTAGGCGCAGACAGTGATCTTATGACCACGTCACACCAATCCGCTAGCGCGAAGCGGTTTTATAAAAGCGCGGACGTCTCTCCACACGAGGGCGGCGGCTTTGGGGTTTTGCTTGATGGGCGTTCGTTGAAAACGCCTGCGGGCAGGCCGCTCGTTGTTCCAACCGAGGCGCTGGCCCACGCGATTGCCCGCGAGTGGAATGCGCAGGCAGAGACGATTGTGCCAGCGAGCCTTCCACTCACCAAGCTAGCAAACACGGCAATCGATGGAGTGGCGGAGAGGCGTGCCGAGGTCGTGAACGACATCCTTACCTATGCCGGGACTGATCTGCTATTTTACCGCGCCGCTTATCCCACCGAACTTGTCAGGAACCAAGCGGCGGCTTGGGACCCAATTCTTCGCTGGGTCGCGGGCACTTATGACGCTCCCTTCTCGATTGGGATAGGGATCGCGCATATCGAGCAGCCTGCAACATCTTTGGCAGCACTCCGGAGCGCGATCGAGACTCTCAGCTCATTCAAGCTTGCCGCCCTGCATGTCATGACGGCTCTCACGGGCTCGGCCATAATAAGCCTGGCTTGCGCCTCTGGCTTTGTCGATTTGGAGGCCGCGTGGGCGGCCGCCCATGTTGACGAAAACTGGCAAGTTTCCCAGTGGGGAGAAGACTTCGATGGCGCTCAACGTCAGCGGCGTCGCTTTGCCGAGTTCGAAAGCGCCTCCCGCTTCTATACGCTCAGTTCGGCGAGCTCGGAGCGTTGCAGCAAGCGCTAGCGCCCCCTGCAACCTTCTACGCCGCGATCGTGTGTCTTACACGCGGCTGCTTCCCCGAATCAAGTAAAAGACAAGCGATATGATAAGCAGCACGAGAAAGATATAGAAAATGATCTGCGCTATGCTAGCCGATGCTGCCGCTATACCGCCGAAGCCGAAGACGCCGGCAACGATGGCGATGATAAGAAATACTAAGGCCCAACCTAACACGGTACTCCTCCCTAGACAGATGATCGACCTAAAGCAACACGGCCGAAGGGCCCCGCGTTCCTGATTCTGCCGTGGCTTTTTTTCAGATCGCGGTTGCGAACATTTTGATCGAGGTTGTTGCCACCCTTTGATTTGTGCGGGTGTCCTCGCCTCCCTTCGTGGCTAAAGGCTTTGTTTCCCGCCATTCTTTGTATTTCCCGCGTTAGCATCGTCTTTTCCATGCAGAGAGGAAGCCCGCAACATCTGCCGCGCCAGAATGGTTTCAGCTGATGGACACTTGCTGATCCAAGTGGTCATCCTTCAGAGGAGACCCCGAGTTTCCGTTCAAGCCCTACCGCCTCGCGGCGCGAGCTGTGCAATTGCTGTTGCAACTGCGAACGGCATTCATGTAAGATAATCGCCTTTCTTGCTGCCTGGCTCAAGGCGGTTAAGGTAGGAACGCGGGGCAAGCCACGATTTCTCAAGAAGCATCGATGCAACGCGTCTTCATCGGTTCAACAACCTCCATCGGTAACTATTTCGCCCGCACGGGCAGGTTCGACGGCTGTTATACCTATAAGGAAGCCGCGCTCGGCTTTGGGCGCTGCAGCGAAGCCCTCCTTGTCGCGCCGGCCAGCACGCTGTTAGGCGGGGCAAGCCTGTCGCCGAATGCTTTGGCGCTGGTATCGGCTCTGAAGCGTGCTGCAGCACACATTGTCTTTCTGTCTTCGGTGGATGTGTATGCGAGCAAGGGACTGCCGTTGGATGAATCTGGGAAAGCAGGAGGGGCTCCAGGCTCTGGATGGCTTTGCCAGCTTGAGCAGCTTCTGTTGGAATCAGGACCACCAGCAACAGTTTTAAGGCTGCCCGATATCTTTGGCAGCAGCATCGTTAGGGGCGTCCCAGGCGCGCTCATCAGCGATGGCTCCAAAATCAACAGAGTGGCCATCCATCAGTGGTACCCAATCCGGCGCCTGCAGCCGGATATCACAAAGGCTCTCCGGCTTGGCGTGAGCATCGTGAACCTTGTATCCGAACCTTTGCCGATGAAGGCCGTCCTATCGCAGCTGTTTCCTGGCCAGATCGGCCACGTTGCAACTCCGGCGCCGTATAGCCGGATCAAGACGCGCTACGCCAACGAGTTTGGCGGTGCTGGCGGCTATATCATGAGCGCGGCGGAGGTCTTGGACGAGCTCTGCGGGCATGTTCGGGAAGAGCGTGTGCGCCGCAGCAAGCAGTCAAAGCCCAATTTTGGGGAATATGTTCCAAATCGCCTTTATGCCAGAGCCGCGGAATAATTCACCACCTAGGCCGCGGCGGCGAGAGACACGAGAAGAGCAGCTTTCAAATCCTGCGGTCCAAATGGCTTCTGAAGCATAGGGCGCTCGGTCCAGTTTCCATCGACGCCCTTAGCTCCATAGCCGCTTGCGAAGACAAATGGGATACCTCGGCGTTCGAGCGCTTCAGCAACAGGGTATACACTTTCTCCTGCGACGTTTACGTCAAGCACCGCGGCATCGATCTCGCAGCGTTCCAAGCTTTCCAAGCCTTTTCCGACCCGCCTGACGGAGGCGGCCACTTCGCATCCGAGTTCACTGAGGTATTCCTCGAGCAGCATGGCTACGAGTGTTTCATCCTCTACGATGAGCACGCGCAGCCCTTGCAGGCGGTTCTCCGCGCAAACGTCAGCCGTCAATCAAAGCCTCCAACTAATTTGGGTGGAGAACCTCGCCCAGCGCACTAGCATGCAATCATGCGCTCTGCCTGCTTTTGGCACCCATCGCCGCTTCAGGTTGTCCAGACTTCAATCGCTGACGCAATCTGAATTTGATGATGTTACAACCTATTCTACAAGCAACGCAGTAGACCGGTATCGCGTTCCCAAAAACCAAATTGGTCTGAAGATGTTACCTTAGGGAACTTGCTCGAAGGAAGACAGGCCGCTAAGAAGGCCAGCCTGTACAGGGTGGATGATGATTTTACTCCGGCTTTTGGGAAAGCTGCTGCTGTTTCTGGCCTTTGTAGCCTTGGCCTATGACGGGACGCACATGCTGGCTTCACCCCGGGCGGGCCTTCTGCTTGGCTCGCTTTCGAGCTATCTACAAAAGCTTGACCCCGGCGGACCCGAAAACTTGAAGAGTTTCTTTCTTGGGCATGCGCCAGCCTACATTTGGAGCGGTCTTATCGAGCCTATGCTGGTTTTACCCGTATGCATTCTTTTTGGAGTACTTGGTGTGCTCCTTTTTTTCTCAGGCTACCGCCGTCCGCCGCCCGAGATTGTAAGCGATTAAGGCCGCGCCGGGAGGCCGATTATGACTTTCGGGCAGGAGCAGCGAGATCGCGCTCTGCTCTCCTTACGGCAGGCACGATTTTTTCGGCGACGATCTCCGGTGTTAGTGGGCCGGGAAACCGGTATACAACACGCCCGTTGCCGTCGATGACGAATGTCTCGGGGACGCCATAAACGCCAAAATCGATGGCTGTAAAGCCTTTCGCGTCCACTCCGATGGCCCGGAAGGGATTGCCATTGCGTGCCAGGAACCGCTTCGCGGCGTCCGTGGTGTCCTTATAATTGATACTGAAGATCGGGATGCCCTGCTTGCTCAGGTCCAGGAGAACAGGCGCTTCAGCCGCGCAGGGAGCGCACCAGGAAGCCCAGACATTCAAGAGAGTGGCGTGCCCCTTCTTGAAAGCATCGGAGGAGAGGCCTGGGACAGGGCCATAATCGTTCAAGGTCTCCGGGATCGGAGGCAGATCAAAGTTGGGGACAGGCTTTCCGATCAAGGCGGACGGCAGCCGCGAAGGATCGCCAGAGCGAAGAGACACAAGCAAAAAGCAAAGCAGCACCGCCATGAGCACAAGCGGAAGAACCAGCATGGCTTTCGGTTTTGCTTTTGTCAGCTTTTCTCCGGGTGAAACGCTTGCATCCATCTCCTACTGCTCCGATTGCGAGAATCTGCGCCTCAAGCCTCTCCGTTCCAGATCGGCAAGACGCCTTCTTTGAAAGCGTTCAGCCGACCAGCTCCAAAATACGAGGCCGCCAACGCAAAGCACTGCCGCCCCGTAGGACAACCAAATGAATCCGGCATGCGGGCCAAGATCAAACATGGGAAGGGGCCGATCCTGCAGGTTGCGCCCGCAATGGCTCAGCACGCACCTGCGTTGCGATAAGAGCCTCGCAGCGCCGTCTCAAAATTTCGGCGCGCATCGCTTTTACGTGCAGCACAACAAACAGAAGCGTAAAGGCTACCGCCATCACTAGAAGCGGCCAGAGCAAGGAGGGGTCTATCGTCGGACCTCCGGCACGAATGATGCTTGCCGGCTGGTGCAGCGTGTTCCACCAATTTACGGAGAACTTGATTATTGGAATATTCACGGCACCGATAAGACTTAAGATCGCCGCCGCGCGTCCAGCTCTGCCAGGTTCGTCGATGGCGCCCCGAAGGGCTATCAGGCCGAGGTATAGGAAGAAGAGAATGAGAACGGATGTGAGCCTCGCATCCCAGACCCAATAGGTGCCCCAGGTTGGCTTGCCCCAAAGCGAGCCCGTAACCAGCGCGAGGAGAGTGAAAGTGGCGCCGATCGGTGCTGCCGCCTTGGCCGAGACGTCCGCGAGAGGGTGGCGCCAAATCAGATATCCCGCCGATGAAACCGCTATCAGTGAATAACAGGTCATCGACAGCCACGCCGCCGGAACATGGACATACATAATGCGCACGGTTTCGCCTTGCTGATAGTCAGGCGGAGCGCGAAATGCCATCACTAGCCCAGCGGCGAAGAGGATTACCGTCGCGCCGGTTAGCCAAGGCAGAAGCCTCGCGCTGAATCGCATGAAGGCCAAGGGATTCGCAAGCGCGCTTATTCGCCACCAGCTTGCAGATTGAGGTCCTGTCACTTCAGCCATCGGGCGTCCCGGAGTATTGGCCCTGATATAATCTCATTCCAACCCAAGGCGAAGAGCAAGGGCAGCGGCAAATGGCATCGCCGCCGTGGAAAACAAGGAAAGCGCTCCAAGCAAGAGGATGCTTTGCTCGAAAGCACCTTGCGAAGCCGCCATAGCACCCACGCCGAAAATTAAGAAGGGCGTGAAAAGTGGCAGAATCAGGAGCGGCAGCAATAAGGCGCCTTTTCGCAGCCCAAGTGTCAGCGCAGCCCCGGCCCCTGCTACGAAACTGACGCCAAGGGTTCCAACAGCAAGTGCCGCAACAAGTTTTGGCAACGCTTCCGGCTCAAGATTAAGAAGCAGTCCGGCAAGCGGAGTGATGACGATTAAGGGCACGCAGGTCGTGACCCAATGCGCAAGGCTCTTCGATGCCGCGATCAATTCAGGAGGGAGCGGTCCAAGGAAAAGCGCATCGAGACAGCCGTCATCGCGATCTTCCTGGAAGAGTGCATCTACTGAAAGCACCGCGGACAGCAGGAAAGAAATCCAAAGAATGCCGGGGGCGATCCGGCTCAACAGCTTGAGGTCGGGGCCAAGGCCAAGCGGAATGATGGAGACCGCCACTAGATAGAAGCCGAGGGTCGTGCCAATGGCTGAGCCTTGCCGCATAGCAAGGCGGAAATCGCGAGCCATAAGGGCAAAAAAGGCGCTCATGGCTGCATTCGCGGTGCGTTGAGTTCCAGGACCGCGGAACCCGGAAGAGACAGGTCCAGGTGTGTCGCAATGATCGCTATACCCCCGCCTGAAAGGTGGTCGCGAATAGCGGCCTCCAACAGCTGCGTAGAGGCGGCGTCTAGGGATACCGACGGCTCGTCGAGCAGCCAGATTGCGCGGTAGGCCGCTAGAAGACGGGCGAGCCCGAGCCGCCGCGCTTGTCCTTGTGAAAGATGGCCCGCACTGAAATCCGCGAGGTTCAATAGCCCGAATGTTTCGAGCGCTGTCTCTGCGCCATAGAGATCCTTTGTACCACTGTAATAGCGCTGCCAAAAGCTGAGATTCTCGATAACGGAAAGACGCTGCTTAATGCCATTCGCGTGGCCGATATAATGAAACACGCCGTCATGTGAGTCCCCCCTCAGCCCAGCCCTCTCCCCCAAGGGAGAGGGAGCAGCAGCGTTCTCTCTCCCGCGCCATATCCGCTCGCGGATTTGGCCGCGCCGGGTGCCAATCTCGCTGGGGCGATATTGCGGGAGAGAGACAGAGTGAGGGGGTTTTGAAGGAATGCGGATAACCCTAATAATGCCCGCGGCGGGGGTTAGAAATCCCGCAATCGTTCGCAGAAGCGTTGTCTTGCCGGATCCATTTGGACCGCGCAACAGGAGGCAAGTTCCGGCCTTCACTTGGAAAGACACTTCGGAAAGGACGGTTCGGCCACCTCGCTCGCAAGTGAGGCCTTCCGCCACGATAGCTTCAACCGTAGCCTCAGGGACTTTTTGAGTGTCCGGATTGCTGGATGGCCCGAGTTTTGCCAAGGATTTATTCTGGTTCGATTCGCGCAAGCCGCTCATCTTTATGTTAGGGTGCCTTACGCTCACAAGACGGCATTTTAGTCCAATGATGGAGATTTCGCTGTGGCACCCTTAACTCCACGCTCCCTCGATAGCTTCAAATCACGTAAAACCCTGACAGTTCAAGGCAAGGATTACGAATATTTCTCTTTGCCTGACGCGGAAGCGAATGGCTTGCAAGGGATTTCGAGGCTGCCTTATTCGCTTAAGGTGCTGCTGGAGAACCTGCTGCGGTTCGAGGATGGCCAAACGGTCACGGCCGATGATATCCGGGCCATGGCGCAATGGCTGAAGGAAAAATGCTCCACGCGCGAAATCGCGTTCCGTCCCGCTCGCGTCCTGATGCAGGACTTTACTGGTGTTCCTGCCGTCGTCGATCTGGCAGCGATGCGGGATGCCATGACCTCACTTCATGGCGACACCGCGAAAATCAATCCGCTGGTCCCGGTCGATCTCGTGATCGATCACTCCGTGATGGTCGACAGCTTCGGCAATCCCCGCGCTTTCCAAATCAATACTGACCTAGAATATCAGCGCAATAAAGAGCGTTACGAGTTCCTGCGCTGGGGCTCTCATGCATTCGCGAATTTTCGGGTTGTGCCCCCAGGGACCGGCATATGCCACCAAGTGAACCTCGAATATCTTGCTCAAACGGTGTGGAGCAAGACAGAAGGCGGGGTCACACAGGCCTTCCCGGATACGCTCGTCGGCACCGACAGCCACACCACAATGGTCAACGGCCTCGCAGTGCTTGGCTGGGGGGTTGGCGGGATTGAGGCGGAGGCCGCTATGCTGGGTCAGCCAATCTCAATGGTCATTCCCGAAGTCATTGGGTTTCGCTTCACCGGCGCGCTCCGCGAAGGGGTTACCGCGACCGATCTTGTCCTCACCGTCACGCAGATGCTGCGCAAGAAGGGCGTTGTCGGCAAGTTCGTCGAATATTACGGCCACGGGCTTGACAATCTCTCCGTTGAAGACCGCGCAACTATCGGGAACATGGCGCCCGAATATGGTGCGACTTGCGGTTTCTTCCCCGTAGACAAAGACACTGCCAACTATTTGAGAGCCACCGGCCGTGACCCGCACCGCGTCGCTCTGGTGGAAGCCTATTCCAAGGCTCAAGGGCTTTGGCGGGAGACGGCGACGCCTGACCCGATATTCACAAGCTCGCTCGATCTTGATCTTTCAACCGTGGAGCCAAGCCTTGCCGGCCCCCGCCGTCCTCAAGACAGAGTGCCGTTGGTAAGCGCAGCCGAGGGCTTTATCGACGCGCTTGCGGAGATGAGAAACGCGAAACCCGGCAGCGAAGCAGCTGCAATGGTAAGCGAAGGAGGCTCAGTGCGGCCTTTCGAGCGATCTGGTGCCGTCGAGGGCGAGAATTACTCAATCTCAGACGGCGACGTCGTTATCGCCGCGATCACGTCCTGCACCAATACTTCCAACCCAAGTGTACTGATTGCGGCGGGGCTTCTTGCTCGCAAGGCGCATGAAAGAGGCCTAAAGCCCAAGCCATGGGTGAAGACCTCGCTTGCGCCCGGAAGCCAGGTCGTAACCGACTATCTCTCCAAGTCTGGCCTGCAGAAGGATTTGGATGCCCTAGGGTTCGAACTTGTGGGCTATGGCTGCACAACCTGCATCGGCAATTCGGGGCCACTGGCAGAGCCGATTTCAAAAGCCATCAATGACAACGATCTCGTCGCGGCGGCCGTGCTCTCCGGCAACCGCAACTTCGAGGGCCGGGTCAACCCGGATGTGCGCGCGAACTATCTAGCATCGCCTCCGCTGGTCGTGGCTTATGCGCTGGCCGGCACGATGAAGCTCGATCTAACAAAAGAGCCGCTTGGCACGGATGCGAACGGCAAGCCTGTATTTTTGAAGGATATCTGGCCGTCTTCCGCGGAAGTGGCGGAGTTCACGCGAACTTACATCACACCGGATATGTTTAAATCGCGTTATGCGGATGTGTTCAAGGGTGATGAGCGGTGGCGCAAGGTGGGCGGCTCACAATCGGGGCAGACCTACGAATGGGTTCCTGGCTCGACTTATGTACAGAACCCGCCCTATTTCGAGGATCTCACCTCCGGGGCGGCAAGCCCAATCAGCGACATCGAGAATGCCCGCATATTAGGCCTATTCCTAGACTCCATTACCACCGATCATATCAGCCCAGCCGGGTCCATAGCGAGGAAGAGCCCAGCCGGCGCCTATCTTCTCGATCATCAGGTCAGCGTTGCCGACTTCAACTCTTACGGCGCCCGCCGCGGCAACCACGAAGTGATGATGCGCGGCACTTTCGCGAATATCCGCATCAAGAACCAGATGGTTCCTGGCGTCGAAGGCGGCGTCACGATCCATTATCCAAGCGGAGAGCAAATGCCGATTTACGACGCCGCGATGCGCTATAAGACCGAGGGTGTGCCGCTCGTGGTCTTCGCGGGCCGCGAATATGGCACAGGATCGAGCCGCGATTGGGCAGCTAAGGGGACGCGTCTTCTTGGCGTGCGCGCAGTGATAGCCCAAAGCTTCGAACGCATTCACCGGTCGAACCTCGTAGGCATGGGCGTACTGCCGCTTGTCCTGGAGGAAGGCTTATCCTGGCGTGATCTCGGCCTCAAAGGCAACGAGACGGTTAGCATTCGCGGCCTTGACAAGCTTTCGCCTTTGGTAAAGCTCCAAGCCAGCATCGGCTTTGCGGACGGCACGAGGAAGGATGTTCCCGTTTTGTGCCGAATCGACACTCTCGATGAACTCAGTTACTTCAAAAGCGGCGGCATCCTGCACTATGTTCTGCGAAATCTTGCCGCAGCCTAGATTATTGTTGGCCCCTCAACAGACAAGGCCCCGCTCGGGCGGGGTTTTGTTCTTGGATAAGTAGGGGAGCAAGCTGTGGATAACCTGAAGCTTTAAATAGCGTGAACGCGATCTGTTGCCAAGAAAACGCTCTTTGTTTGAAATATTTATCACACATTGTCCAAGCCGCGAATAAACTCTTGATTGCACGCGTAGCTCCTGCAACACTAAAAGGATCGCAAACACGGCGAAGCTGAGCAAAACGCTCGCGAAGAAGTTCGCGCGCGCCTTGAAGTTATTTCAGGAGGTTCCAGCAACGTCTAAGAAGTAAGAATTGGGAGAAACACGAGTGACCCAAGTCACGCAAGCTCCATTCAAGCAATGGGTGGAAACTGCCCACACGCTGGGCCGAGTGTCTGCTGGAAATGTTGCATGTCCGTGCTGCGGAAGTACCTCGCTTTCCGTCAAGGACGTCGAGTATGGTTTCGGCCATGAAAAGGGCATACAGCGCTATATTTCATGCGGCTGCTGTGGTGCCTTCACAAGCGTGAATCTCAAGCGCGCAGGCGAATCCGGCGCTCCAGTTCTGCGCGCAGCCGAGTAAGCGGCGATCTCTTCCGGCAAGTCCGCCTTTGGCGCAATCTGGTGCAAGCCACGCAGCGAAAGCTGGCTTGCTAATGGCGTGGCGGGTGCAATGTGCGCCGCACTTCGGTGCGAAGAATGTCAATAGGGGCAAGGCCAGCTTTCGGCTTTTCGTAATGCCAGAAGGTCCAGCCATTGCACGCCGTGCGGCCCTGAGCCCTCGCGCCAACGGCGTGAATCGAGCCGCGAACTCCGTCCCAGAGAATTGACGCATCGGCCATCACCTTTGCCTGGATCTCGGCCCGGGCGTCGAAAAGCGCATCACCGGCGCGCAGCATCCCAAGCTCCAAAACCATTCCGAAGGGGACACGAGGTTCGGCGCGTTTCGAGACAATCGGCGCCGCTAGATTAGGGTCCTGAGCAGTCACCGCTGCGATACGGGCACGGGCGGCCGCAACATAATCGGCATCGCTTTCAATGCCAATGTAATCCCGCCCCAGGGCCTTCGCGACCGCTCCTGCGGTGCCTGTCCCGAAAAACGGGTCAACGACAAGATCTCCAGGCTTCGTGGTGGCGAGGATAATACGCGCCATCAGTGCTTCGGGTTTTTGGGTGGGATGTGCCTTCCGGCCACCGTCGTCGCGCAGCCGTTCCGGGCCGGAACAGATCGGGATCAGCCAATCGGACCTCATCTGCAGATCGTCGTTGAAGGCCTTAAGCGAGTCGTAATTGAATGTTGGGCGCGAGCTCCGATCCCGCGCACCCCAGATCAGCGTCTCGTGGGCATTTGTAAACCGCATGCCTTTGAAGTTCGGCATCGGGTTCGTTTTGAGCCAAATGATATCGTTCAGAAGCCAAAATCCGAGATCCTGCAAAGTGCTGCCGAGACGGAAGATGTTGTGGTATGTGCCGATAACCCAGATCGCGCCGTTGGGTTTGAGAACACGGCGGCACTCCCCAAGCCATTCGCGGGTGAAATGGTCGTAGCCAGAAAAATCCTCGAACCTGTCCCAGGCATGATGGACGCCGTCAACCCGTGTGTTGTTGGGCCGGAGTAACTCGCCCCTAAGCTGCAAGTTGTAGGGCGGGTCGGCAAAAATGAGGTCGGCCGAATTGGAGGGGAAGGAACGAAGAACCTGGACGCAATCCCCTTCGAGGACTTGGTTCCTGATGGAACCGGGCCCACAGGCGTCCAACGCCTTGACGCAACGCATGACAACCTCTTAAAGCAAGATACTTGTTAACAATAGCAGAGTCAGCGCTAAAGAGGGTTAACAGCTGTTGGCCAGAAGGCTTCAGTTTACCTGCGGGAGGCACTGGCAAGCAAAAAAAACGATCTTGGGCGTTGAGCGCGGTCCAAACGCCACGTAAGATCGGCCACATTCGAACTTTACTTTTCGGGAAGATTTTGTCCGTTCGGGTGTTTTCATGAAGCGCGCTCCCCAGCCCTACGATCTTGCCATTATAGGTGCCAGTTTTGCCGGACTTGCTGCAGCCAAGACCGCGGCAACGCGCGGCTTGAGGGTTGCGGTCTTGGACGTTAAGCCGGAGGCTGGGCACGGGGTTTCGACGACCGGGATTCTCATCAAGGAAGTAGCTGAGGAGTTCGACGTTCCGCATAGCCTGACGAGGCGCGTTTATGGCGTCCGTCTCTATGCGCCGAATTTGAAGCATGTGGATCTGGTTTCGCCCGGAAGCTTCTTCCTCACCACGGAGACGAGGCGGCTACTGAACTGGTTTGCGCAAGAGGCCATGCGGGCCGGTGCACACATCCTGTGGCGCACGCGATTTTCCGGTGCAGAGAAGCAGGGAGACGCCTTCGTTTTCGCTGGCGTCAACATCTCGGCCCGCCACATCCTCGGAGCCGATGGCGCGGCATCCGAAGTTGCCCGCCATTTTGGGCTCGGCCGCAACAGCCGCTTTCTGAGTGCGATCGAAGTTGAATATGAGGGCCTGCGTGCGGATGCACGCTTTCTACATTGCTTTCTGGATAACCGTTTGTCACCCGGGTACATGGCTTGGGTTGCGCCGGGGCCTTCAGCTTTTCATGCGGGCCTCGCCGGCGGTCCGGGGCGCAGGCCCCATTTGCTTCGCTTTCTGCGGAAGATCGAGCCTGTTTTTGGCTTCGAGGCGGCGAAGCCGGTCGGGCGCCGTATCGGGCGCATCCCTTGCGGAGGCATTGTTCAGCCCTTTGCCATCCCGGGCGTGACCCTTGTCGGCGATGCGGCGGGAATGGCTTCGCCGGCCACAGGCGCCGGCATACGGTTCGCATTAAGTTTCGGGCGGCGCGCTGCGCAGATCATCGCCGATAATCTTTTGCATTTGGGGCCGCCGCCCGAGATCGCTCTGGCGAAGGAGCTTCCGAGGTTCGGGCTGAAGCATGCGCTGCGCTTCGCCCTTGATCTTGCCCCCCCGAACCCTCTTGTATCAGCCGCGTTCGGCACGCCCGCCATGCGGTGGCTCGCGCAGCATGTCTATTTCCGCAAACGCGGCGACCCTGGCGTGAGCCTCGCCGATTTTGAGGCGCGCCTTGCCCAGCTACGAAACGCAGAAGCCGCCCCTATCGCGGAGACTCCCCGCTAGTCGGGCCTTCCCATTCAGAGGTATCGACCTTTGCGTTAGCGCAATGGAATGGAGCCGGAACCTAATATCATTGTAGCCGCCAACCCCAGCGCATATTGGAGCTCTTAGGCTATGCATCGCTTTCTTGAATGGCACGCCAGTCAGTACATGACGAAAGCGGTCAAGACCGTCAAAGCCAATATGACCTTGCGCGAACTCAGCAGCTCTTTCGACCGCTACGATTTCAACTCATTTCCGGTGATGGATGGTGAAACTGCCATCGGGCTTGTGACCAAGTTCGATTTCCTGAAGGCTTTTGTGTTCACAACTCAGGCGGTCCTTCCCCATTACGAGGAGGTGATGAAGCGCCCGGTCAGCAGCATTATGACCGAAGACATCATCTCGGTGACGCCCGAAACGCCCTTGACGCGCGTGCTCGAGTTGATGATAGCAAAGCGTGCCCGAAGTTTCCCTGTCCTGGAGGCGGGACGAAAGCTGGCTGGAATGATTTCGCGTACCGATTTGACGCGCGCGCTTTCAGAGGCCGAAACTCGAGTGTAGCAGGTCAGGGCACGAGGACGGCCGCGCCTGTTAACTGACCGCGCTTCAACTTGGAAAGAGCCTCGTTTGCTTCCGGCAGCGGGAAGAGTTGCACGGTTGTCTTGACCGGAACCTTGGGCGCAAGCGCGAGAAACTCAACCGCGTCGCGCCGCGTGAGGTTGGCCACGGACCTAACCAACCGCTCGCCCCAAAGTATGCTGTAAGGGAAGCTCGGAATATCGGACATATGAATTCCGCCGCACACGACAATGCCGCCCTTTCTGACTGCCCTTAGCGCGGCCGGAACAAGCTCTCCTGCTGGTGCGAAGATGATGGCGGCGTCAAGAGCAACGCCGGGAGTTTCATCCGATCCGCCCACCCAGCGACAGCCGAGGGACAGCGCGAATTTCTGCGCTTGTTCATCGCCTGGCCTCGTGAACGCATAAACGCTGCGTCCCTGATGCACCGCCACTTGCGTCACGATGTGCGCTGCAGCGCCGAAGCCGTAGATGCCGAGCGCACGGCCATCGCCTGCCATCTTCAGGGAACGGTACCCGATTAACCCAGCGCACATAAGCGGTGCCGCCTCAGCGTCTGAATATTCCTCCGGAATTGCGAAGCAAAACCGGGCTTCAACCACGGCATAGTCGGAAAAGCCGCCATCCAACTGGTAACCGGTGAACTTTGCGAAGTCGCAGAGGTTCTCTTCCCCCCGCTTGCAGAATTCGCATTTTCCACAAGTAAAACCGAGCCAGCCCACGCCAACCCGCTGGCCTTCGGAAAACTCGGTCACACCCTCGCCGAGCTTCGCCACTCTTGCGATGATCTCGTGACCGGGTACGATGCTGTGGCCGGGAAAGGGCAAATCGCCATCGATAACATGAAGGTCAGTGCGGCAGACGGCGCAGGCACTGATCTTCAGAAGGACTTGGCCGGGCATGAGGCTCGGGATTTCTCTGGTTTCAAGAACGAGACCCTGCCCAGGAGCTTCCAACACCATCGCATGCATCGTTTCACCCGATAATGGCTGCGACTTTTTATGTTAACAGACGCCTGGGATAGTGGTGCCGGAAAGCCGCAAAATGCCGGTCATTTCGCTGGCCATCGACAATGGTTTTCCAGTCAATTGATTTATTAGCGAAATTTTTAGCATATTTGCGCATTTTATCGGCGGCTCCTGCCGCCACCCAGTGAGCCAAGTGTCGGAAACGCCGTGGCTGTGAGTAATCGGAATGGGGAATTTCAACAAGCGGCACGCGCTCAGTCTCCTCATCGCGGCAGGGGGATGCGTTGCCGGTGCCTATAGTGCTTTCGCCGCGTTTTCAAATGGCAAAATCATAACCGGCGGCGCGCCCGGGATCATGTTTGGACTCGCATTCGGCGCCGTCGTCATCATCAGCTGGATTATGTTGCCATGGGCCGATAAGCGGGCGGAAGACGGTGCCCGCCGTGACGCCTGGTTGTGGCGGCTGAGCTGGCTTATGGCGCTTGGCTTCGTGCTTGCCAACTCCATCGTCTACAGTGTGCATTACCGTACTGAGATGACGGAGATGAAGGGCCTTCAAATCGATGCCTACGAGCGGGCCGTCCACATCGAGGCGCTGGCTGCATCCGAGTTGAACAGGCTACAGACGAACCCCCGCTGGGAAGCCACAAGCGGCTGTTCCAATGTGACGGCTACAAAGTCGAGGCTCTTTTGCGAGCAGGTGCATGCAGTTCAGGCGCGGATGCAGAATGCGGAAGCCGCACTGGCGCAGGGCCGACCTGCCGCAAAGGATCCTGGTGCAGAAACCTTGGCTTGGGTCCTCAGCGCGGATGAAGCTAAAATCCGGCGCAGCTTGCCGATTTTCTGGGCGGTCATTCTGGAGTTGATCGCTTCGCTTTGTATGAGAGAGGCTTTCGCGACGTTCAGAAAGCCGGAAGACTCCTCAGTAAGCTCTGAGAAGCAGATTTCGACGATAGAGCCCGCAGCCGCTATACGCACGCACCCCGCTTCAACAGCAGGCTTTGTCCACGCGCCCGTTTTGGGGGTGCTCGCGCCTTTCACCTGGGAAAAGATGACGCAAAGGGCGGCGATCAACGACAACTTGCCGCTTGCAGCCTACGCTTGAAGGCGGCGCGCTTTTGCGGGCTGCCGTAAGCACGACGAGATCAGGCAGCGCCACAGCTTGTCCTCGGGCTTGAGCAGTGGAACAACGCGCGCCAACCAAGCTGCAACTCAGCGACCGAAAGCTTGCGGCCAAGGAACTCAATAGGCAGCCCTGCGAAAAAGGCCGAACAACGGCGTCATGATAATGATCTTAAGGTCGAGCCAGACTGACCAATTGTCGATGTATTCCAAGTCATACCGTACGCGCATCACCATCTTTTCCGGATCGCCCGTCTCACCCCGGAAGCCGTGGATTTGTGCCCACCCGGTCAGACCGGGCTTCACGCGATGGCGGTTCGCATAATTTTCAATTAGGTTTCCGTAGTAGCTATTGTGCGCCAACGCATGCGGGCGTGGCCCGACAATCGACATCTCGCCTCGAATGACGTTCCAGAGCTGCGGCAGCTCATCCAGGCTGGTGCGCCGCAGGAATGCGCCAACGCGAGTTACGCGATTATCTACTTTCGAGGCCTGCCTTATGACGTCTCCATCCTCCAAAACTGTCATTGTCCGGAATTTCACAACCTCGATCACCCGATGATTATATCCGTGCCGCCGTTGCCTGAAGAAGATGGGGCCTTTGCTGTCCAGCTTGACCGCAGCCGCGATGAGCGCCATCGCAGGCGCGAACAGGATCAGGCAAAGCAAGCCAATGCAGCAATCCTCGGCGGCTTTGAGGAAGGCGCCCCATTCCGAGATTGGCTTAGATACAGTGGTGACAACCGATAGGCCGGCGATGCTATTGACTTGCATGATCGGGATTTTCGCGCCGCCGAAATCCGGGATCACCCGCACGTCCACAGGGAGCATCTGGACCTGCTGCACTATGCTCTCCAGGTCTTGGCCCATTGAGGCTGGCACCGCGATGATAACCTCGTGGATCTGTTTGTCTTGCGCCTCCTTTATCAGGGAGTAAATCAGATCGGCAGAGAAGCCGGACTTCAGCGAATCGCTTGGGGCGGGGAAATTTAGGGCGCTCACAAGGCTGAAATGACGTTGATCACGCTGTAAGGCCGCTTTCGCCGTATCGAATTGGCTCCCACTGCCGATCAAGACAACGGAGCGGCGCAGAAGCCCTTTGCGCATGAGCAGTTCGATGTAATGATTGAACAGCGCGCGGCCGGCAGCCAAAAATGTCATCAGCAGACCTGCCCACAAAAGCACCCAAATGCGCGAAATGTCTGCCGGAACTTTCATGAAGAAGAGCACCGCGAAAGTCGCGGCGACGGTCGCTGCACTGATATAAATCAGCGAGGCAAGCTGGTTCGCAAAATCGAACGGGTGTTGCAAATCGTACTGTCTTCTCTGCCGCGCAACAGTGTAAAAGACGGCCGCAGCGATTACAATAATTACCGCATAATTCATACTATCGACAGGGCCGCGATTAATTAGAAAATGATAAAGATAATATGCAAGCAAAGCGCTTGTAACCGTCGCCGCGATATCGAAGAAGGCTAAAAGATCCCCAAGGATTTTCTCGGTAACCCAGCCAGGTTTGGAAGCAGCGGAACGCGACTTCATCCGCGATCCAGGATGATCCAGTAATTCTTGGTACCTTAAATATTTTACCATAGCCCCACCATGGTTATTTGGCCGGTTTTGGCCCAGCGCAGCTTCGCTTGAGCTAGTATGATTTTCAGGAAGGTAGTTGCAATCTTAAATTGCTGTGACAGTTAAATCCTCAAATTCAATGCATTATTAAGGTATGACCCGCGAGCCTGCAGCGAGGTGCCCAGTGGCGGAAGCTCAGCCGGTAGAGCACACACTCGTAAGCGCTCGATCGCAGCCGTTACTGCATTGAAGTTTACACTATTCCTGGGTTGTGAAGCGGGATAACGACGCGTATCCCTGTCCAATCGGCGGTAATCTGCGAACGCCCTCTGGCGCGATCGAGTTTTTGGCTTTATGTTCGCGGTCACATGCCGGTTACAAGTCTGGAAAAGCCGCTTTAGCTCAGCCGGTAGAGCACATCATTCGTAATGATGGGGTCGCGTGTTCGAGTCACGCAAGCGGCACCACTACCTCGTGTGGTCATTGTTTCTCCATAAGGATTTGATGTCCTTGCGATTTCTGGCTTCCCACTGCTACACAGGGAAGCACACATGGTCTTCGCAATGGCTCGTCCTGTATCGCGTCCAAACTCCTCCTTCGCGCAATTCCGCAAGCGCGTCCCTGCCGACATTCAGCGTGTCGCCAAGGGCAGGCAAATCGTCTTCAAGCTTCCTCCCGACCTCCCTGGCAAACCTGATCTTGTCGTGTCGGCCAAGCTCGGCTCTGAAGTGACCTTCTCTCTTCGCACTCGCGATCCAGCCCTCATGAGGTTGCGCCATGCTACCGCCTCTGCACAACTTGAGACGCACTTTCAGGCCCTCAAATCCGGCCCTCAGCCGCTCTCAAAGAAGGCCCGCGTGGCCCTTTCTGGGCTTCTCTACAAACTCTTTGCAGAGAGCTGTGAGAGCGACCCCGGCGACCCTGAACTCTGGAGGCGTCTCCAAGACGCCAACGAATACGCCCTCAACGGCCAGCACCTCTTCATCGACACATTTCCCGGCGAATGGCGCATACGGCTTCTTGAGAAGCGCTTCGGTGGCCTTGTGGACTTCATCTTGGCTCGCGAAGGTGTCGTCACGGACGCGTCAAGTAGGCTGCACCTTCTTGCTGATGCGGGACAGGCGCTCATCGATGCCGCCAAGAAGCTCGAACGCAACGCCAAGGGCGACTACTCTCCCGACCCCTTGGTTGCCCGCTTCCCGGCGTGGGAAGGGCAAGCAAACGGCGCAGATGCCCTAAAGCCAAGGCCGGCCTGTCAACGGCGGAGTAAATTCCGGACAGCGGGGCGGAGTAAAAGTCGGCCAATTCCGATGACTATGGCACAAGCCTAAAGCCCCCTCGCGAGCGGGCTTTAGGCTTCGGCGGCGCGCTATGCGGTGGTGATTTCGCCGGTCTCGGGATCGATGATTTCGGTGGCGGAGGTTTCCTCGCCCATCGATTTCGGCGCTCTGCGGCGGCGGCTCTTTGATTGCTTGAGCCGGTAGCTGTCGCCATTCATCTCGAGAATGTGCACGTGGTGGGTAAGCCGGTCGAGCAACGCGCCGGTCAGCCGCTCGGAACCAAAGACGCTTGTCCAGTCCTCGAACGGCAAGTTCGATGTAACGAGCGTTGAACCGCGTTCATATCTTTGGCTAAAGACTTCGAACAGCAGCTCCGCACCAGTTGGTGACAGCGGCACGTAGCCCAGTTCGTCAATGATCAAGAGTTTATGGGCGGCAAGTTGCGCTTGGCACCTCAGAAGCCGCTTCTCGTCACGGGCTTCCATGAGTTGATGCACGAGGCCAGCGGCGGTTGTAAATCCGACGGCCATCCCACGCTGACAGGCCGCAAGACCAAGAGCCAGCGCAATATGGCTTTTACCGGTGCCTGAGTTCCCAAGCGCGATGACATTCTCCCGGCGCAGAATGTACTCGCCCCGCGCCAGCTCCAGGACGAGCATCTTGTTGAGCGACGGGATCGCCATGAAGTCGAATGTATCGAGGCTCTTCACCGCAGGGAACTTTGCTGCGCGGATGCGCCGCTCCACCATACGGCGCTCGCGCTCGATCAGCTCGAGTTCGGCAAGCCGGAGCAGATAACGCAGATGATCGATACCGTCCCGGGCACATTCGCGGGCAACCTTCTCATATTCGGCGAGGACGGTCGGCAGTTTGAGCTGCTTCAGATGATGCTTGAGAAGCAGCTGCGGCTTGTCCGTGGTCTCTGTCATGCCGCGGCCTGATCGAGCAGCGCCGCATAGTCCGCCGCGCGCGTGCATCCAACATTGGCCTTCGGCAGATAGGGATAGGCCGTGACGTCAAGCCGGGGCGGACGCTTCTCAATGCGGCACAGGATCAGCTGCTTGATTGCGTCGAAGCCCGGCGCGCCGAGCTTGATGGCATCCTTGACGGCCGTTGCTACAAGCCCATGGTCGAACACTTCCATCAGTCTGAGCACCTGCACGAACTCGCGCTTGCCGCGGTTGCCCATCCTCGCTTCCAGAAGACGGCGCAAATGAAGGAACTCTTCCGGCAAGACCCAGCCTTGCAACGGCCGCGCTTGATCGAGTGCGCCTGGCTTTTGTTCAATGAGCGCCAGATAATGCAGGGGATCGCAAATAAAGCCGCCGCGCTCGTAAGATCGCCGGTGGCGCGCGATCTCCTCGCCGCCGCAAAAGATGACGACCTGATCGACAAAACCCTTCACCACCACATCGCGAAAGCCATAAGCGGTGGGCACGGAATAGTCGCTCATGCGATAACGCACCAATGCCGTCGATGAGACCCGCGCCGTGCGGTGTTCGCAAGGTTCAAAATGACCGGACGGCAAGGGGCGAAAGGCGGTCAAATCGGCATCCAGGCGCACGCCAATCGTCTCCGCGTGGCGGCCAGCACAACGATCGAGTTCCACAAGACAATCAGCTTCAAGCTTCGCATTCAACGCCTCGAAGCTTGTGGCAGCCGGCACCGGTGTCAGAAATCGGCGGCGGCCATTCTTCACAAGCCCTTCGACCTTGCCTTTATCATTGCCTTTGCCAGGTCTGCCGAACCTGTCGCGAAACAGATAGTGGCTGACAAGTCCGCTAAAGGCGCGCGTCCGCTCGCGCTTGCCGTCGCCGCAAATCTTCGCCACGGCAATCTTGGTGTTGTCGTAGAGGATCGACTGCGGTACGCCGCCGAAAAAGGCAAAGGCCGAGACGTGGCCGTCAAGGAACGCCTCCGTCGTTTCGGCTGGATACGCTTTCATGAACGGAGCGTCCGAGTGTGGCATATCCATGAAAAACACATGCAGCTTCTGGCGCACGCCACCGATGACGCCGATCGCTTCGCCAAAATCCACCTGCGCATGGCCTGGTGGATGCGCCAGCGGCACAAACGTCTCACGGGCCCGCGCTTTGGCAGTGCGCACATAATCTCTCACAGCCGAATAGCCGCCGCCGAACCCGTGCTCTGATTTAAGGCGCTCGAAAATACGCTTGGCCGTGTGCCGCTGCTTCGGCGGCGCCACCATATCCCCGGCCAAGATCGCCTCAATCGCTGGGATAAACGGTCCAAGCTTCGGCTTCTCTGGAGGTTTTGTCCGTACATAACCGGGAGGAGCCGAGAACCGGCACATCTTCGTAATCGTGTCCCGGCTTAGGCCGAAAACACTGGCTGCCTCGCGACGGCTCCTACCCTCAACAAAAACGAACTGTCGGACCGCGGCATAAACGTCCACCGCATACATCCCCCGTTGACCCTCCCGATTCGGAAAAGATCAACCTACCCAGTGGCCGGTTATTACTCCGCCACGCAACGGCACCACACCGTCGCTCCACTGGCCGACTTTGTCAGCGCCGCCTACACTGTGAAGCGGCGAATAGATTTACTTTTGCAATCGTAGACCGGAACACAACTTCTCTTCATGGCTGCACCGCCGTTCTTAAGGTCGCTGACATCAGCTCAAAAGAGAACGTGCTAATGGAGCTGAATGCTGGCCGCGGTAAGTGGATACTACCAAAGCCGGGGAAGCCAGCGTCGATCAGCATCTCCGAAGTAGCTCAACAGATAGATGAAACGCGCGCATCATGGCTTGACGCATTCAACCTGCGTTCGGAGATGTACGAAAATGATATCCTGGTGCGGGCTGGTCTTCGCACACCGCAGGTCGGCGCGATACACGCCACGAAAGCCCACTGGAGCGTTTCTTTCAAGCCAGCAACGCTCGTCTTGCCGACCGGCACCGGAAAGACCGAGACAATGCTTTCGCTGCTCGTATCGGAGCGGATCGAAAAGCTTCTAATAGTCGTTCCGACAGATCAGCTCAGGACGCAGACAGCGCAAAAATTTATTTCCCTGGCATTCTGAAAGAGAGTGGCTGCTGCAAGCAAACCGCACTCTATCCTAGCGTGCTGCTGCTGAGGCGTGCCCCGACGAGTGCCGAAGTTCTAGATCGTGTATTTGCGTCGGCCCAAGTTATTGTGGCCACCATGCAGGTGCTGGCTGGTATGGCACCCACTTTACAAGCTCGTGTGGGCGCATCCGTAAGCCACCTGTTTGTTGACGAAGCACATCATATTGGTGCCGATACCTGGCGCTCATTTAAGCTTCGATTTGGTAGTAAGCCGATTTTGCAATTCACAGCTACGCCCTTTCGTAATGACCGAAAGCGCGTTGATGGAAAGTTCATCTACGTTTATCCGCTTCGCCGCGCTCAGGAGGATAAGCTATTCAAGCCGATTAAATACATTCCTGTTCATGGGTTTAGTGAGGATGATACAGATGCGAAAATCATCGAGCAGGTGGCGGATCAACTCCAAGCAGACATTGATTCTGGGTACAATCACCTGGTGATGGCGCGGACGCGTACTATCGAACGCGCGAACGAACTGCATGCGGATTACCAAGCCCGTTTGCCTCAGTACGCACCGCAACTCATTCACAGTAAGATGGCTAAATCGGCGAGAGCTGAGGCGCTCAATAGGCTGCGGGATGGAACCTCACGCATCATTGTGTGTGTGGACATGCTCGGAGAGGGGTTTGACCTGCCAGACCTTAAGATCGCTGCTTTGCACGACAAACATAAAAGCGAGGCGATCACCCTGCAATTCGTTGGACGTTTTACGCGAGTACGTCAGGATTTGGGCGACGCAACCGTAATTGCGAACGTCGCCATAGATGATGTGAACGAGCGTTTGAGAGCCTTTTATGCAGAAGACGCTGATTGGAACCATATTCTGAGTGTTACGGGGCATGCAAGAACGGAGCGGGAACGTAAACGCGAAGATGTTTTCTCAGGGTTTTCAGACTACCCTGAAGAGTTTCCGCTAGAAACCTTCGAGCCTCGCCTTAGCACCGTAGTTTATAAGGTCGCCTGTGACGAATGGCGGCCAGAAGCCATCGTCGAAGCCATCGGTAACGGTTCAACAATCGTAGAAGGACCCTTTATAAATACCGAGGCGCAACTCGTTGTTTTGGTGGCGCGTGATGAAGAAAAGCTTCGTTGGACCACAGTAAAGTCGCCGAGGAACATCGAGTACAACATGATAATGGCTCACTGGGATGCCGATCATGACCTATTATTTATCAATAGTTCACGCCTCAAAGACCTTCACGCCGACCTCGCCGAGAGACTGACGGGGGAAAACGTCCAACGAATTGCAGGCGAGGATGTTTTTAGAGTTCTATACGGCTTCCGCCGCCTGGTCTTGATAAATCTTGGTCTAAGTGAGACGCAGCGCAAGCCTGTCCGTTACTCCATGTTCATGGGGTCCGATATCGCCGACCAATTGGATACCCTGCCAGGGAATCGCGCGCGAACCAAGACGAACCTTTTCGGGCAGGGCTATATCGATGTTGATGACCATGATGAAGATGGCAGAGTGATTGGTACTTGGCCGACGAAAGCAACAATTGGGTGCTCTACGAAAGGTAAAATCTGGTCTTATCAAGTAACCAACAGCTTTGCAGAGTGGATCGAGTGGTGTCACGAGATTGGGAGACGGCTTCTCAATAACAGCATCACAAACGAAACCATTCTTCGAAATGTTGTTCGCCCCAAAAGGGTGCAAGAGTTTTCACAGGACAAGACGGCAATCGCAATAGCATGGCCAGAGCAATATTTGTATGAGCGTGAGGACAGAATTGAAATCGAAGTAGATGGAGAAAAAACGCCCTTCTTCAACTGTAGTATCGACATCACCGATACTACAGCCTCGGACGTGATCAGGTTTCGCGTAGGAAACGATGAGGCGTCCGCGGAATATGAACTTCGGATTGTCAGTGGGGTAGCGACCTACGCCCAAGTCTCAGGGACCGATGTGAAGGTTCACAAAGGGCGCAAAGAAAAGCGCCTCTTGGACGTCTTTAAAGAAGACCCGCCTCACGTTTATTTCGCAGATGGAGACATGTTGGTCGATGCGGAGCTTTTTGTGCTTCGACGTGATGAACCACTTTCTCCATACGATATTCGAAAGATTGAGGCCTTAGATTGGTCCGAAATCGACATTCGCAGAGAGTCTCAAGGCAGCGCTCACCGTGCCGATTCCATTCAACGCCGCGTCATTGAAAATCTGTTTGCTGCGCAAGTACCATCTGAAATTCTATTCGATGACGATGGGCCGGGAGAAGTGGCGGACGTTGTCTCCATCAAACGGGCTGGGCGAATATTGCATGTCGAACTTTACCACTGCAAATATTCATCTGAGGCGGAAGTGGGTTCACGCGTCGGCGACCTTTACGAGGTCTGCGGGCAAGCGCAGAAGTCTATACGCTGGGCGGAGCGGCTAGATGAATTCCTGCACCATCTTCGTCGGCGCGAGGAGGATCGACAACGCCGTGGTGGACCCTCCCGCTTTCAGTTAGGTGATATGAGTGCCCTCTTGTCGCTAATCAGCCAATGGCGAGAGTTGAAACCTGAGTTCTCAATGACGATTGTGCAGCCGGGGTACTCAAAAGCCGGTGCCGTACCAGCACACCTTGAATTGTTCGCTGCCACGGAGTCGTTCTTGATGGATACTTGGCGTATTCCGCTGCGCATTTGGTGCAGTCATTAGCCTCGAAGACACTCATCGTAGCAGAGCGCCGGGACGCCTCATTGGCGTCCTCGACTCTCGATTGCCTCCAATGGTAGATGCATCGCTTGTAGTCCTAGATTGCGCTATCGTGCCGCCCCAAGAGCTTCGAAGGGTACTGCCCGTTGGAAGTAAGCGTCTTCGCTCCAGCCGCTAGAACGTCCGCACCGCAATTTCGGCCGCCCTCAAATCCGTCTCGTCCAACTTCCATCCGCGCTTTAGCGCGCTTAGCACACCCCGCCCATCTTCATATCTCCGCTTCGCCGTCACCATCAGCCGGGCCACCAAATCAGGATCGCCGAGCTGGTCCAGTCGAGCAAGGAGCATTGTGCGCCTCTCTCGCGCTGCAAGCTTCCTCATCGCCTCTAGCTGAATTTCGGTAGGCTTCGTCAAGTGCACATGGCGCAGCGCATGCTCAACATCGTAGCCGCCGACCATGGAATCATTGATCATCTTGACAAGCTCGTCCTGCCGCGGGGTGGCGCGGTTGAGCTGGAAACTTTTAAGGCGCCTCATGGTTATTCCAGTTCGTGCGCTCATCTCCAGCAGATCGGCTTTCTGGCCAGCGAGCGGATTTGTCTTTCTGAGCGACTCAGCATCGGCAGCCTGAACGATCCTGTCCCGTAGAGTCTTTCTCACCTTCGCGCCGCCGATGATCGAGTTGGCTCGCTTCTTCGTGATCTTGGCTCGCTTTGCAATCTCTGCTCCACTTGGACCAGCCAGCAATGCCGCCACGGAGCCATGCGCGTAGGGAAGAGCGCGCTCCCCCGCAAGCTCACCATCTCCGAGCTGTTCGATCTCGTCCAAGACCTCATCGCTTTCCTTGCCGACGAAAAGGCGATCGGTGACGATGACGTGGCGGCGCTGCAACTCCCCCACTCCGTCCGGGTTGGCAAACTTGCTTTCCGGCTTCCAAAGGTGATGCCGAAGACGCTCGGCCAAGGTGACATGATCGATGTCCACGGCTTCACGCGTGTCAGCTCGCCTGATGGCAAATCGATCATCTGCGGCCGCCTTCGACTTCACTGCTGCGTAATCCTTCGCATGCGGCGAATAAAAGGCCGTTCCGCAGAGACCCAAATAGCGCTCGCGGGTTTCCTCATCGTAGTTGCGGCGATTGACGATGTCGCGGCTGAACGAGGACAGCAGCGTGAAGAAGGAGAAAGGCTTGATGCCGGGAATGTCGCGGAAGCGGTCGTAATATTCCCACGTCGTAACAGCCACGCGCATCATGGCGGCATGCTTTGAAAACTCTTCCGGCAGCTCAAATTCAGCGTCAGGCAGCAAAGAACCATCTGCCTTTTTCTCAACGAATTCGATGGCGTGATACCAGAAATCGTACATGAACCGCGGACCGCCCAGCTCGTTCACATCCTTATGCGGGTTCGGCGTGGTCGACTGCCAATTTTCGGGCGGTATCAGGTCGCCGGTGCCGTGGGATGAGAATTTGCGGATGCGGTAGGTGCCGTCGGGCAATTTATTGTAGAGCACATAGCGTTTGGTCGAGACGCCGAGAAAATAAAGCAGTTCGTTTTTTCCTTCCCAATGGTTCTCCTCTTCGATTTCAAAAAGTCGTCCCCGCGCATAGGGGTTCAATTTTTCGAACCAATCCGTGATCTCATCGACACGGTCCCAGAACACCTCCAAGGTCATACCCTGAGGCTTCGCGAAGCCCATCGCATCGGTGTCGCAGAAGCCATAGGACAGGCCCTTCTTTCTTGCTAGCCGCTCGGCAATCGCAAGTAGGAGCCTTCCACCCGCAGGGATTAGGCAGCCGATCGGTCCTGCAAAATATTCGCCAAGTTTTTCAACATGCTTGTGCTCGACGGTATGCCTCATGCCATCGCCGTCATAGACCCAGCACGAGCGCTTGGTCTCGCGCTTGGTAACGTCGATCTGAACCGGTACTCCATAGGCGCCGCTGTTGGCGGTTTCCTTGAGGTGCGCCTCTTTGCCCGAGAGCTCGAAATACTGTTGTGAGTCCTCGCCGAACTCTTTCTCTGCCGCTTTCTTCTGCGCTTTGAGGTCAGTGCGCATGTCAATCATGCGCGTGAAGATTTTGTCCTTGTATGGGTGCAGCTTGTAGGCCCCATCTCCGAAGAAGGTCCATTCCTCCTTCAAGCCCTTGACCTCGTCCACGGGGTCAAGCTCGAAGGCGTCGAGGATTTCGAGTGGTCTCGTCTCATCGAGCAGCCTGGACCCAAGGATGTCCGGCAGCGCGTAATATGTCGGGTAAGGCGAGGTGACATAGGTGGTGGCGATATTCACAGTGTCGCCGCCGAAGGATGCGCGGATCGGCACGACATTGCGATCAAGCTTCACCTGAACAAAGCAGCAGAGCTGCTGCCAGTTGTTGCGGTCCTGCAAGAAATCGAACAGCTCATCGGCAGACAAGCGGAGCAGCTCTTGAATCCGCTCCCTGCATTCGCGGATTTCGATTTTCTCCGCGACGCGGAAACGGTCGAGAAACATTGCATCGTTCACAAAGGGATATTGCGATTTGAAGTCGCAGAGTCTGCACTCGCGGGGTTCGAGGCGAATGAGCACCTCCGAGCGCCCGCCATAATAAGCGGACATGATCTTGCCCATGATTTCGGGCGGGAAGTCTTTGTGTTGTTTCGTAAATTTCGGATATCCAATCTCGTCGAATAGGGCCTTTGCAATCGAAGCGCCCGAATAGACGCGCCATGGCGCCTTCGATAATCCCTGCTGACGGTAAACATCGCGCTCGCCGCACCAGGTCCCGAAAGTGCTTCGGACATCGTTCACGACGTAATCGAGATAGGGCGCTGTGATGTCTGCGCCATGCGGCCCCGGCCATTCCTCTTTCAGCCACTTGGAGCGGAATGCGCGGGACATATAATAGAGCGACGCAGGTCCCGGACCGCTCAAAGCGCGCCCGAAAGTTGCGGTATCGAGAAAGCGACCCTGAAAGGCCTGCGTTTTGCCGTCGGGCGTCGAACGGCCGCGAAAGCCGATGAATTGCTTCAAGCTGCCAAAATGCTTGACCTGAATATAGGGGTGATTGGCGCAGTCATCCTTACGGGCGCAACGGCACATGCGGATGGAAAAGCCGCCATTATAGAATTCCCGCGCTGGGACGACATCGGTTGAAAAACGCGATAGGTCGAAGGGCAGGTTATGGCCAATAACGAGTGCGCGTTTCTTATACGCCCAATAATAGAAGCGTTTAACAAAGTCTTCCTGCTTCTCGAAGACCTTAGCGTCGATCTTGCCAGCGTAGGCCCTCACGATGTCTTTCTGATCGTCCGGGAGATCGCCAATGATGAAGCCATGCTCAACCAGGCGATCGGTCGCCTCGCGCACCAATCGTCCTAGCTCTTCGGTTGATTTGGACTTCTTGTGCTTGTGCACAAGCTTCTTGATTTCGCCTGCACTTGACCCGTTGACCTGGTAGTAGGCCACCCTCAGGTTTTGCTCGACACCGATTGTCGTCTCACAGTCAAGCGTTAGGGTATAGCCACCCCAGGGACGGAGGAATTCGGCGATGGCTTGCCCGATGGCGTCACCGCCAGAAGTCTTTTTGGTATTTGGCTTAGTATAATTGATTGACCCTTTTGAGCCAGCCTCGGCACCGCGTTCCGGCTTTTCAATAATATAGCTCCGCAGATATTGAACGACTTTCAGCTCTGACATTGTTTAAATATTCCCTTGCAAAAATTGATAAAAAGATGTGCGAGCTCACACAAGATGAGTGCGCAGGTGATGGTGCGTATGCTTGGGATTTCCAGAAACCCGTCCGGACTTAGCTCCGCGTAGGCGGCGCGCTCTTTGACGTTTGCCATGTCGCCGTCGTTCGGAAGGTGATCGGTCAGGAACGTTTTCACGCGATGGCAATTGCGGCACAGCGGCTCCAACATCACCGGCTCATATTTGCGCCCGAGAACATGGTCCCTCTCAAGCGGAAGATTTTCTCCGCCACAGGCGACGCATTTCCCCCAGCGTTTCCATTTCCTGCGAGAGGTGGAGCAATTGAGACATTGCCTGCAGCCGCGAACAGGTCGGCTGAGCAGGGCCTCTTCTCGATACTCAAGACATTGAAAGCATCCTGAATAGGCTAGCGGCGAGGTCGGATCGAAACGGACGATCATGCCGCCCTCGCATAAAGAACGATTTTTACATACGGATTTGAAGTCTTATCCCGGAGCCGTTGGTCGGCCCGCTTTTCGAGTGCTTCGATGACCTTCAGATCATGCTCGAGCTGATAGCCCGCACCCGTCATGTCGTGGCGATACGGCCCTCAAAATGGAGAAGCCGGTCATAATCCTTATTGCGGCGAGCCCATTCGACGTTCGCCATATACTCGGCGACGACGCGAGCGTTCTCCGCATCGAGGGGTTTGTCCTCCACGATGCCACGGCCGCGCGCATAGAAGGTGAAGTGGCGCTGCTTCAGAACGCCATCCTCAAATTTGTACTGCAGATTGTACTTCTTATATGTGCGCGCCGAGCTGCGCGCTTCCCGTAAGGCTTTTGACTTAGGGGCGCCCGCATCGATCAGCTCTTGCGCCTTGGACAATCGGGCTGCCGTGGATTGGATGCGCTCTTTTGCAGCGTCACGAAGTGCACTTATTGGAGCTTCGCCAATTCTTGTGCGGGCGTGGCCGCGCGCCTGAGCTGTGGTGAAGCCGCGAGCAAGTGCATTTCTCTTTCTGCGCGCGTACTCGCGTCTAAAATCGCGGTTACCCTCTGCCACGGCTTCTGGCTCCACCGCCTCGGCTGGCCGGAAACTCGAAAGACGCTTCTTGCCCTGCATCCTTGGCCTTAACTAGCTTGGCGAAGCGCTGCGGTGTTTGATCCCTGAGCAAGAGAAGATCGGCAATGTTGTCCACGCGCAGCTTCCGGGCATGTCACCGCGTACGTTTAGGGACATCGCAGAAGAGTATCGCATCGGTAGTAAGTATCTGCATTCCGAGAATTTGAACGAAGTGGCAACCCAAGTCTTCGGGCGTTCTTCTGACACAAAATTGGGACGCCCATTGAACCTAAAAGTAGTGAACTAGAAAAAGTCTCGCTAAATCAGTAGTTTATTTGATGGCTTAAACAAGACAAGGTACCTTGAGAAGGTTTGATGTGCGCGTCAGATTGGGCCGTTAATATCTTTAGCGTGCAAGATTCCAGACCATTGCCACTGCGAATACGATAGCCGCGGCGCGGAAAAGCTTACCCACCCGCACATCACCCATGCGGATCGCCAGCGCCGCCCCACACCAGCCTGCCAGAGCGCTCGCTATCGCCATCGGAATAAGAGCGCGCCAGTCCAGGAATCCGTTCAAGGTGTAAGACGATCCCGCAACCGATTCTGCTGTGAGATACAGAATTTTGAGAGACGCCAGAGCTCCGACATTAGACAAGCCACCAAATTTGCTAAAAAGCGCCACCGCAAATATAGCAGCGCCTGCTCCGCTGATGCCCATATAACATCCTACAGCCAATCCCGCGAAAGTCAGGACGACCGGCCGGTGCGCATTGGTGCGCTTCAGGCTTGAGTTCCCGGCCAGGAAAGCCGCCGCCAGTGCCGCAATGGCGAAGACCCACGCAAGCGCTGCTGCGGGCATAGCGCTCATAATAAGCGAACCTATCCATGCACCGAGCGCTGCTGCGACAATGGCGGGGCCTATAACCGCCAGCGATGGAATGCACCCATGCTTCTGAAGCATCATCAGGCCGGTAGCGGAAGCGAGCGCCGAAGTCGTAACATCGAGCGCCACGGCCTGATGCATCGTAAGCCCCACGGCCAGTGCTATAGGTTGAACAATGAAGGATCCGCCGCCGACAACGCTGCCAAGCGTATTGCCGGCCAGGGTTCCGAAGAAAAGCACGAAGGGTGAAAGAAATTCCATTTGCGGCGATGTGCACATTAGTCTCTGCTGCGCGACTACTGCAGCACTGACAGCTTCTGTCAACGGCGCTGGTTAAGCCGTCCTCACCGATTGCCGCGCTCGCTTCTTCTGAAGCATTCACGGCAGCCCGCTTCCATGGTCATGCAGGCAAGACTAAGCGAATCGGCAAAATTAACGGCGTTTGAGGGAGTATTTGGCTCTGACGACCGGATCCAAGCCGGCGATGGAGCTTTCCGGCAAGCGATGCCAAGTCTCGTCCATTCCGAGCAAGGGTATCAAAAGATAACCGCGGAGCGTAAGCGTTTGGCCATCCGGGCTGAGCGTCATCATCGCGCGGTAAATACTTCCATCCCGCGGATCGAGAATATTTCCATCCTCATAGGTCAACTCATTGCGTTTCATGTCCCTCACCAATGGGAGGCCAAGCAACGGCGCGTTTTTCCGGTCACCCACGCATTTGTCGCAAATCGGGTGAGGATCGTCGTGGGGCCGTGGGAAGAGTTTTGCAATCACACCTTCAAAGGCGCCGCCCCGCTCGGTGAATAGGAACCAAACAACGGGCTTCCCATCCTCGCTCCGTTTCTCCCAAAGGCCCACAATATCCGGTTGCGGCGATCCCGCAGGAACTGCGAAGACCGATGAAATCATCAACAGAGCAATGGCCGTGGCCATCAGGGCGATTTTCAAGGTTCACTCCAGATCATCAGCTTGATCTCGTTAGTCAATCCCTTGCTAATATGGCTGTTTCGTGGGCTATGAGACAAAGGTGACAGCTTCCTGAGAGAGAAGCAGCCAAACGTGATCTTGCGGCGCCAATTCTAATGGCCCGGCCGTTGCATCAAGAGCCGGCCGGTGTAACTAAAACAAGCCTGTTGCCGACGCAGAGCTTAAAATAAACTCGGCTCGAAGTAGGGCGAAGAGTATCCAATTGCGCCGACTGGAGGTCCGCCAGCGTGAACATTTTCAGCGATGATCCCGGAACTGTTAAGGGTCGAATTGTTGCAATCTCTGGCGTCTTAGCCGTAGCGACGCTCGCAGCCTGGGTTTGGGCTCTTATTGCCTTTCGGGATTTTCCCGTTCAGTTGGGGACTGCATTCCTGGCGTTCACCTTCGGTCTCCGTCACGCGATCGATGCCGACCACATTGCTGCCATCGATAATGTGACGCGGAAGCTGATGCAGGATGGAAAGCAGCCGGTTGCGGCTGGCTTTTTCTTTTCTCTTGGTCATTCAACAGTTGTCTGGGCCGGGTCGGTTGCTATTGCCATAGCCGCAGCGTCTTTCAAAGACAGGATCGAGAGCTTTAATGCAATAGGAGGTATCGCCGGGACCTTGGTTTCTGCCTTTTTTCTCCTGGCCATCGCGATTGTGAACGTCTTCATTCTGGCCGCGACCATCAAAACATTTCGGCGTATGAAGTCTGGCTATCGGCCGGAAAGTTTGGATGTTCTTCTGGCCAGCGGTTTTCTAGCGCTGGCTCTCCGGCCATTATTTCGCATGATTACCCGAAGCTGGCACATGTATCCGTTGGGGGTCCTGTTCGGATTGGGTTTCGATACGGCAACCGAGATTGGGGTTCTTGGTATCTCCGCTACGAGCGCATCCGAAGGGCTATCTTTTTGGTCAATCCTTGTTTTCCCAGCACTTTTCACGGCGGGAATGTCGCTGGCTGACACAGCGGACAGTATTCTGATGCTCAAGGCCTATGGCTGGGCCTTCGCGGAGCCGATGCGCAAGCTCTATTACAATATGACAATAACATTTGTTTCGATCTTGATCGCACTCGTTATCGGAGGTTTGGAGACGCTGAATCTAGCCGGCGGCAAGCTGCAGCTGGAAGGTGAATTCTGGACCACGATTGGGGCGATCAACGGCCATTTCGGAACGCTTGGCTTTGTCATAATCGCTACTTTTGCCGCAGCTTGGGCACTTTCGATTTTGGCCTATCGTTGGAAAGCTTCCAGCCAGCTCACTGTGGAAGCTCAGGAGCCTGCTGCTGCCGAATAGTGCATGGCGAGCGCTTTTATGTGTTTGCACCGCTGCGGCTTTCAGCCTTTTCGAGTGCGGAAAGCAGGTCCGCCGGTGGCAACCTGGGTGTCATTTCCTTAGCGTCGGTGAAAACCGCAGTGAAGCTGCCCTCGAAGCAGAGAATTTCATTCTGATAGCCCTGGACCCGGTGTGTAACGGAACGTTGGCCGCGGCGCTCAAGGACGACCTCGCATTTAAGCAGATGACGCGGTGTAATCGGGGCCCTGAAATCAAGCGTCATGTGCACGAACGGCATGCCGAGATTGCGGTCGACGTTGGTATGGTACCAATCCACGCCTGCGTGATGTTCCCACCAGGCCTCAATGGCTTCGAGCGCCCAGGCGGGTATGTTCGGGGTATAGGCAATCGCCGCAGGATCGCAGTCGCCCCAGCGCACGCGAATGGGATGGACGAACGGAGTTTCCGGAGAGGATTCGCGGCCGGCCGGATCTGCCGCGGTTTTAAGGACTTCAGTAGGTTTCGACATGATAGCGTCCGTTTTCTCTCATCGCGTCGCGGACGCGCTGCCAATCGAGGCCTATGCTTTGCGCAACATCGTCCAAGGCACTGTCGACGCCCTCTTCCATTGCCTTGAGCCCACACACATAGATGTAGGTGTTATGATCGGCGAGCAGCGGCGCCAAGAGGGCACGCGCCTCGCGAAGCTTGTCCTGTACGTAGATCTTTGGCTGTCCCGGGACGCGGCTGAAGGCAAAATGCTTTTTGAGAAAACGATCGGGCACTTTGCCCAAAGGCCCGAAATAGGGAAGCGAGTCGGGGGAGCGCGCGCCGAAGAACAGAACCAGCGATCCGTTGGCGTCCGGCATATTGCGGTGCCGCCGCATGGTGAAAGCGCGAAAAGGAGCTGAACCTGTTCCGGTGCAGACCATGATGAGCTTGGCTTGCGGATCTTCGGGCAACAGGAAGGTGGCGCCGAATGGGCCGATGAGCCGGACCTTGTCGCCCTTCTTCAGCTCGCAGACATAGTTCGAACAAACCCCTTGCGGCTCCCGCTTCACCGTCAATGCGATGTTGTTGGTATTCGGCCTTTCGCCGTCCCTAGGGCTTGAGATCGAGTAGAGCCTTGGGGGATGGGCCGTACCATTCCTGTTCAAGCCCGGCGCAAGAATGCCTATGCTTTGTCCTTCGAGAGCAGCGAGGCGGGCGGCGCCAAGATCGAGGATGATGTGACGGACATCGGAATCGGCGTTGTCGGCGGTGAGCCGGTAGTTGCCCTGAACGGTGGCTTCAAGCGGATCGCGAGGAGTGTAGAGATTGATTGTGGGCTTTGAGGCAGAGGCCGGAGCTTTCTGCCCTCCTCCCGCTCCCTTATGAGCCTCGGCAAGCAAGGCCGCCACAGCATCGTCGAGCGCCTCGATGGCCGCGCCGCTTCCATTGGTGTTAAACTCCTCCTGTTTTGGCAGCTCGGCCCAGGTCAGTTGTTCGGCGACGGAATAGGGCGCTTTAGTAACACGCCAATTGTCGATTGATCCGGTTGGGCAAGGCGCCATGCAAGCCATGCAGTAATTGCACTTGGACGCCTCCACCACGACGTTCATATCATTATGCGTGATCGCCCCAATTGGGCACATCTCCTCGCAGGTGTAGCAGCGAATGCAGATTTCGGGATCGATGAGATGCTGTTTGATGAGTTCGCTCATCTGGCCTGCTCCGCTTAACCAAGGAAGCCCGCAGCCTCCTCATTCATCTGCTCTCCCTTGAGGAGAGACAAGCACCAAAACCCGTGTCGCTGGGACGCTTGCCCCGGAAACAGGGGCCCGGGGCAGCGTCAAGCCCCAAGGCATCGAATGAGATGACGCTAAGCACTATACAGCGTTAAGCCATATGCAGCTTCACATATTCGAAGTCGCCCGGTTTGTTGTCGATGCCGACTTTCGGAGGCGCGATCCAGCCGGCATATTTGCCAGGCTCCCATTCTGGTTTCATCAGCGACTGGATGAAATCGCCATCCGAGGAAGTGGGAAGCCATTCCGAGCGCCGGGCCCACCATTCGTCCTTGGAGACGAGTACGCCATCCGGCGTCAGGTGCTCTTCGGCGAATGACCCGATCTGCCGGTGGAAGCCCTGGTGCGGCAGCTTCATCTCGAACTCGATCCCTGCTTTTTCGATAATGCCATTCCACCGCCCCACACCGCCGGAGGCGTCCTTTGTGTAGTCGTCGCGCAAGCGCATATTGATGGCCGACAGCGCCGGGACTTCTTCGGTAACAATGCGCCCGTCCTTGACATGGGTAACGGGGTAGATCGCGTCGCGCAGCAGATGATCGTCGTCGAGCTTAATCTCCTGATAGCGCCCCTTGATGCCCGCATTGAAGGAATTTGCCGCGTTGGTCGAGATTTCAGAGCCAAAGAGATCGAGCGACAGCGTGTAATGCAGGTTGAGCTTCTTCTGAATGGTCGGGAGGTCGATGACGCCAAGAGACCGGATCTCCTCGATGTCGTAGGGATCGGTGACGCCGGCCTCATCCATTGCCTGGCACGTGCGCTGAATGGTGCGGCCGACACCGCTTTCGCCCACGAACATATGGTGGGCTTCCTCGGTTAGCATGAAGCGGCAGGTGCGCGACAGCGGATCGAAGCCCGATTGGGCGAGGCTTTCCAGCTGCATCTTGCCGTCGCGGTCGGTGAAATAAGTGAACATGAAGAACGACAGCCAGTCGGGGGTCTCTTCATTGAAGGCCCCAAGCATACGCGGCGCTTCCTGCGAACCAGATTGGCGCCGCAGCAACTCGTCAGCCTCTTCGCGCCCGTCCGCGCCGAAATATTTATGAAGCAGATAGACCATGGCCCAAAGGTGGCGGCCTTCTTCGACATTGACCTGGAACAGATTGCGCATGTCATAGAGCGACGGCGCAGTCTTCCCTAGAAAGCGCTGCTGCTCGACAGAGGCAGGCTCGGTGTCGCCCTGGATCACGATCAAGCGCCTCAGCATAGCGCGATACTCGCCCGGAACTTCCTGCCAGGCCAGCTCGCCGGCATGCTCGCCGCAGGGGATCTTGCGGCCCTCGACCTGAGGTGCAAGCAGGACACCCCATCGATATTCCGGCATTCTCACATAGTCGAATTTAGCCCAGCCCTTGGGATCCACGCTCACAGCCGTGCGCAGATAGACCATGCTGTCCTGGAAGCCGTTGGGCCCGAGATCGTTCCACCATTTGAGATAGCCCGGATGCCATTTCTCAAGCGCTTTCAGGACCCGGGCATCGCTTGAAAGCCCGACATTATTTGGAATTTGCGTGTCGTAGCTGACATTCACGAGATCGTTCATGCATTATCCTCTTGGGCAAACTTTGCCCTGGTTTCAAAGCGTTCTCATCAAACGCGGCGCCTGTCATATTCGCCGCGAAGGCCGCTCCCGTAGCGCTTGAGAGCGCCTTTCTCACCGGCAGCACTCGGTCTTTGAAAGATCCAGTTTTGCCAGGCGGTCAGCCGCCCAAAGATGCGGGTTTCCATGGTTTCCGGGCCGGCAAAGCGCAAATTGGCCTCCATGCCAGTCATCGCATCGGGGGAGAAACTGGCGCGCTCCTCTAAAAAGACGCGGATTTCGTCGTCCCAATCCACTTCGTCAAAGGCGAAAGTCACAAGACCCATCGCATGCGCCTCTCTTGCCCGAAGCTCGCTGCCGCTTCTCGCCTTCGCGGCTTCGGCTTTTGCCGGATCGCCGAGAAAACGCGTCTGAAGCCGCGTAAGGTCATTCGACATTGGGTAGAGACCAAAATTGGCACCCGTGAACGTGATAAAGGCTTCAGGCCGGTTGTCCCCGCCGAATTTACCCTCGGCCATGTAGCTGCGATCCACCGCGAACAGGATCTCTGCCAAGGTACCTGCGAAGGAGGAGCCGGGCTCGATCAGGGCCACGAGGGAGCGGGATGTAAGATCGATGCGCTTGAGGACGCGCTTCCAATAAAGAAGGATCTCCTTGGCCAGCCAGTTGTCCTGGTTATCAAGCAGAAGCTTTTCATGCGCCATCAGGACCGCGGGATCGCCCTGCGACCGGAACTTGAGCACCCCCAGCTCATATTCATTGTTTCTGAGATGCAGGATCGCATCGTCGAGCTCGCGCGCGCAGCGGAGCATCCAAGTTTCAGCGCCCACGGCCTGGAGCGCATTTACGTTGGCGGGCGCGGGCCCTGAAGGTCCTGAAATGGTAATGGTGGCAAGCCCCTGCTTGCGATCGGGGGTAACTTCGATGGCGGAGTAGATGATAGAGCCATCCTCCTGGAAAGTCCGCGACAGCGGTGTTAAGGCGATGCCCCGCTCTGCTTTTTTTGGTGAGCGGGCGGCGAAGGTCTTGGCCCGGTCTGCAATGATTTCTTCGAATTTCGAGTTCGGCACAAGCTCGTCGACAAGGCGCCATTCGGCCGCTCGCTTGCCTTTGACGCCTTCTTCTGTTGTGCAGAACACATCGGCCAAATCGCGCCGGACCTTCCGCTTGTCGGTTAGACGCGTAAGCCCGCCCGTGCCCGGCAGCACCGCCAATAAGGGCATCTCCGGCAGAGCTACATTGGACGATCCGTCATCGGCAAGAATGATGTGGTCGCAGGCAAGTGCGAGCTCGTAGCCGCCGCCTGCGCATGCGCCCCTCACCGCGCAGATATAGTGCTGCCCGGATTCGCGTCCCGCTGCTTCGAAGGTGTTCCGGGTTTCGTTAGTAAATTTGCAGAAGTTTACCTTGTGCGCATGAGAGGCACTTGCCAGCATGCGAATATTGGCACCTGCGCAAAAGACATTATCCCTACCGGAACGCAGGACAACGGCCTTCACCTCCGGATGCTCGAAGCGCAGCCGCTGGGTGGCGTCAGCCAGTTCGATATCGACGCTCAGATCATAGGAGTTAAGCTTCAACTCATAGCCGTCAAAAAGGCCGCCCTTCTCGTCGACGTTCATGTAAAGCGTCGCGACATCGCCGTCATAGGCCACCCGCCAATGCCGGTAGCGGGACGGATCAGTTTGGAAGTCGATGCGCTTTGTCATGCGGCCTGCGCTCCTCTCATGCTATCGGCATTATAATTCATGTTTTAGGTCCGGCAAAGAGAATATTTCTGCTACAGTTTCTCTTTTTATTCCTGATGGTTAGGACAGCATCATAGCTCATCCCCAGGGCATGTACTATATGGCATTGTCACCGCAAATGCTTACAGGCTTGGTGCAGCTTCGATCCGATCCAGGCACTTTACGAAATCCGTGATAGCCTCAAGGGTTCGCTGAGGCTGGTCGAACTGAGGAGAATGCTTGCAGTTTTCGAGCAGTACCGCGTCGACCGGTGCATAGGCTCCGCTCTGAAGCGCATCGATCTGCCGAAGGGTTCCGTACTGATCATCGAGACCCTGGATCGCCAGAATGGGGACGCGAATATAGGAAATTGAGTCTTCGATATTCCAGCGCTTGAATTCCGGGTGCAGCCAGACCCCGCTCCAGCCTTCCAGAACGCCGGCAGGGTCCCTGTGGTGCCTGGCGAGCGCCTCGCGCAAAATGCCGTTTGTCCTCGTTTCTGCAATCGCCGAAAGTCCCGTGGGCTCGGTGAAGAAGTGAGGTGAGAGCAGGCAAAGCCCGCGGATTCGACGATCACCCACGCTGCCGGCATAGATCGCGGCGATGGAGGCTCCATCGCTATGACCCATCAGAATGCCCCGCTTGAACCCGATGGTATCGAGAACGGCCGGCAAATCCCCGGCCGCTTCACGGGACATGAAATCGAGCGGCCAAGGGGTTTTCCGCCGGTCGGACTGGCCATAACCCAGGCGCGAATAGGCAAAGACGCAATAGTCAGTTCGTTCCGCAAGCAATTCGGGAAAACGTTTCCAAAGCCCAATCGAGCCCAGTCCCTCATGAAGAAGAACGATGGTGGGCTTGCTGGCTGGATCGCCGCCCCAGGCGGAGCACTCAAGCCGGTGCCCGTTGATCGTGATCCAATTTCTTGTGCCGGCCACCGACCTCATACTCAACTCCATGCATCTCCCTGAGCTTGAATCGCTGGATCTTTCCGGTCGACGTTTTCGGCAACTCATCGATGATTTCGATCCAGCGGGGATATTTCCACTTCCCGACTTTCTGTTGCACGTGTTCCTTGAGAACCTCAGCAAGCCCGGTTTGATCTGCCCCGGGCTTGAGAACGACATACGCCTTTGGCTTTTCGAGATCATCCTCGTCCTTCTGCGCGACAACGGCTGCTTCCAGCACCAGAGGATGCGAGACAAGCGCCTGCTCGATTTCGAAGGGCGCGACCCAAATGCCGCTCACTTTGAACATGTCGTCTGTGCGGCCGCAGTAGACGAGCCGGCCGTCGCCGCGCAGCTCATATTTGTCGCCGGTGCGTGTCCAGGCCCCTTCGAATGTGGATCGCGTCTTCTCACGCTGGTTCCAATAGCCGTCGGCCGCCGAAGCCCCCTTTACGATGAGTTCGCCGATGCCACCGGGTTCAATGCTGTTACCCTGCTCATCGATTAAGCGGATGTCGTAGCCCGGCACCGGAACCCCAGACGTGCCAAGCACCACATCGCCTGGCCGGTTGGAAAGGAAGATGTGCAAAAGCTCCGTCGTTCCGACGCCATCCAGGATCTCGACACCGAAAAGCTGCGCCCATCGGCTGCCGATTTCAGCGGGCAACGCCTCACCAGCGGACACGCAACGCCTAAGACGGCCGGCGCCGGGGAGCTTTTTGCCTTCTAGCTGCGCGAGCATCGCCGCATAAAGCGTCGGGACGCCGAAGAAGATGGTTGGCTGCGAGTTCTCGATGACTGCGGCGATGCTTTCAGGTGTTGGCCTGCCCGGGAACAGGATCGTGGTTGCACCCACCGACATCGGAAACGTCAAGGAATTACCAAGACCATAGGCGAAAAACATCTTGGCGGCGGAAAAGACGGCATCGCTGGGCTCTATACGGAGCACCTGGCGCCCGTAAGTGTCGGCTGTGTATTTAAGGCTAGAATGCACATGCCGGACACCCTTGGGCTTGCCGGTCGAACCCGATGAATAGAGCCAAAAGGCGCATTCGTCTGCGCAGACGTCAATGGGCTTACGGGGTTGCGATGCTTCCAGCTCATCGGCAAATGGCAGCGTCTTCGAGGGATGTGATCTTTTCTTGGACTGGTTCCCGAGTAAGCGCCCGAGAAACGATGAGCGATTCGCCGTCTTTGGCTTTGGGATCAAAAAGATCGCTTGCAGATAAGGGTTCTCTGAAAGAGCAGGCTCCATCGTGGGCCACAGCTCCTCCGACACGAACAGCGCGCGGGCCCGGCTATCCAATAAAATTGCGGCGTAAACGTCAGTCGAAAGCAGCGTATTAAGCGGGATGGGGATCACCCCCGCTTTAAGGCTTCCCCAAAAAATGATGGGGAACTCGATCCGGTCAATAACAAGCATGGCCGCGCGGTCCTCGGCCCTCAGACCATGACGCTCATAAAGGGCCGCCATGCGGTCTGTTTGCGAGGCAAGGCTTGCATAGCTTAGAGTGCGGCCGCCCGGCTCGGCCTCGATGAAGGCGGCTTTCGCGCCGGCGCTGCCCGAGCGATGGCGGTCGACAAACCACAATGCCGCGTTTTCATTGATCCCCGTCATGCTGTCTGTCCCCCCCCGGCATTGAGCTGTTATGGCTATCGTCTATTGACCGGTGAATTCGATTGCGCCCTCCGGCAGAAGGTATAGCACATAAGCGTCTCCGCCCGAGACTGCCGGGTGATGGCTCGATCCGGGCGGATAGACGTACCAGCCTTTGGGTTTGCCATCGAAAGATGGTTCCCCGCTTATTGGCATTATAGCGCCGATTTCCCCCTTAGTGTGCACGTGATGAGCGCCCACAATGTCCTTCATGCGCACCACATCGACGCTAAAGCGGCTCACCTCTTTTGCAGGCTTGATGGCACGGCCAAACTTGATGCTGCCAGCCTCCCGCGTCATGAGCCAGCCACCCCTTTCACCTTCCGCGCACAATGCTGCCAGCCTTAAGAACTTGCCACCTGTGGCGGGAAATTTGTCATTGAGCCTGCCATTGGCCGCCTCCTTAAGGTTTCCCCTTTTTATGTTTCATAATGCATAAACAGGCACAATCATGCAATATAATACTTTACAACAATGGCGCTGCCGGCAATTGTGCGGCATACATAGAACCATATAGCCATAAAGGCTATCGGGCTGCATAAATTGCGCAATCTCTTGTGTGGTTTCTGTTTATTTTCGGGAGGAAAAACATGCTTGGTGGAGTAAAGCCACGGGCGCTTGGCGGAGCCGCCATCGCCTGCATTATCGCGCTCAATCCGGGCAGCGTCTTTGCAAAGCAGCTGAAGGTAGGCCTGCTCGTGCCTTACTCCGGCGTCTACGCAGCGTTGGGCAAAGAAATCGACGAGGGCTTCATGCTCGCGATCGAGGAGGCTGGAGTTGCGGGCAACCTTACCGTGGTGCGCGAGGACACCGAAGTCAAACCGCCTGTCGGCCTCGCCAAGGCGCACAAGCTCATTCTTGAAGATCAGGTTGATGCTATCACCGGCATCGTCTCCTCCGGCGTCTTGGCCGCGGTCCGTGACTATATCGACAGCGAGAAGGTGCCGCTGATCGTTGCCAATGCCGGCAGTGACGAGATCACCGGCGCGCGTTGCAGCAAGTACATTACGCGCGTTTCATTCTCCAATGCACAGGTCAACCGGCCTATGGGCAAATGGATGCATGATCGCGGAATCAAGAAGGTCTATACGATTGCCCCTGATTATGCGGCTGGTCATCAGGACATGGACGCTTTCGGGGAAGCTTTTAAAGGCGCAGGCGGGGAAATCGTTGGTTCTGATTATACACCATTCGGGAAGACCCAGGATTTTGGCCCCTATCTCACCAAGGCCAAGGCAGCTAATCCCGACGCTATTTATGTCTTCTACGCGGGCAGCGAAGCGATCTCCTTCGTAAAGCAATACGACTCACTTGGCATGAAGAAGTCCATTCCTCTCTACGGCTCAGGCTTTCTCACCTCAGCACTGTACGTCAACGCGGAAGGCCCTGCGGCAGAGGGCGTTATCGCCAGTCTGCACTACGTGCCGACCATTGACACCCCGGAAAACAAGGCTTTTGTTGCCGACTTCAAGGCAAAGACAGGGCGTGCTCCCTCGGAATATGCGGTCCAAGGCTACGATGCTGGGCGCTCCCTCGCACTTGCAATCAAAGGCGGGGCATCCGATCGCGCAAGCATCGCGGCTGCACTCCCCAAAACCAGTTACACAGGGCCGCGCGGTCCGTTAAGAATCGATCCGGCCACCAATAATATCGTGCAAAACATCTATGTGTACGACACAGTGGCCGGCGGCAGCGGTCTTACTCAGAAGATCATTGCCACCATTCCCAATGTCGCCGACGCCCCAAATGGATGCAAAATGTAGTAGCCAGCGCCGTCTCTCCGTCCGCGAAGACGGCGCAGGCCACCCCTTTCAGTCCCAAGCAAGAGCGGCAGTAAGGGAAAGGTTAGCGTTCACGAAAGTACCCTGCGATGACCGGGGACCCGGGATTTTGGATCGTTCAATTTCTTCACGCGCTGCAGCTTTCAATGCTGCTGTTTCTCTTGTCCGTCGGACTGACGGTTATTTTCGGTCTGCTGCATTTCGTCAATCTCGCCCATGGCGCCTTTTACGCCTTCGGAGCCTACGCGGGCTACTCGGCGGTGCGCTTGACCGGTTCGTTCTGGGGAGGCTTCGCCATCGCGCCCATTGCCGTAGCTGCGCTCGGTGCTGCGCTTTATTTTAGCCTCATTCGCGGCATGCGCCATTCCGGGCCAATGAACCAGGTGCTTGCCACATTTGGTTTGATTTTCATTTTTCTCGACGCGTTCCGCATTTTCTGGGGTGACATTGCACTCGGCGTCGAGCCGCCCGCATCTCTTGCTGGAACCGTCGAGTTCCTAGGCATAGATTACCCAGCATACAGGCTCTTCATTATCGGGCTCGGGCTTCTCATCATAGCGGTGCTGCACTTGGTGCTGTCCCGGACACAGATTGGGGCAATCATCCGCGCTGGCGTCGATAACGGCACGATGGCCGGGTGCCTGGGCATCAATGTGGAGATCGTGTTCTTCCTGGTCTTTTGTGTGGGCTGCGCGCTGGCAGGTCTCGCCGGTGCGGTTGCCGCGCCAATCGTCTCGATCAGTCCGAATATGGGCACGGAAATTCTCATTCCGTCCCTTATCGTCGTCGTCATCGGTGGCCTTGGCAGTCTGAAAGGTGCGGTGACGGGGTCTCTCCTTGTCGGCTTTTTGCAGACTTTCGGCGCGGTGCTTGCGCCCCACGTTGCCTCGATCGTGATTTATGCTTTGCTCGCCTCGGTACTGATCCTCAAGCCCGCCGGCCTTTTCCCGGTCCGGAGCTAGCGATGTTCCGGCAAACCTGGACAAAAACTGCAACCCTCGCCCTGATATTTGCAGGTCTTGCCGCATATAACAGTTTTGGCGGCCCCTTCGCGAAGGAACTGGTCATCGAAATCGCCATCCTCGCCATCCTTGCCATTAGCCTCGACTTCATAGGAGGCTATGGGGGTATGATTTCCCTTGCCCAGGGCGCGGTTTCGGGTCTGGGCGCTTATGCGTTCGCCACGGTGAATGTACTCTTCGGGGCACCGCCCTTACTTGCGCTCTTGGGCGCAATTCTTACAGCGGCCGCCTTCGGCGGAGCCATCGGCGCGGTCACAGCAAGGACGAAGGGGATATTCTTTATTATGGCCACTCTCGCCTTCGGGCAGATGGCGTATGTCCTCGTATTCGATGCAAAAGCGCTTGGCGGGGACGATGGCTTGCCGGGCATTGCCCGCTTGGACCTTTCAAGAGTGGGCATAGACCTTCAGCAGCCAGACCAGTTTGCGTATTTCTGCCTCGCCGCACTCGCGCTCACCTATCTGCTGGCCGCGGTTCTCCTGCGGTCAGGCTTTGGGCGCACGCTGTGCGGCATTCGCGAAAATGAAGATCGTATGCGCGCGCTCGGCATTACGGTTTGGCGGTACAAAGCGGCGGCCTCGGGCTTCGCCGGCGTATTCGCGGGCTTATCCGGTGCGCTTGCAGCTCAACAGACGATGTTCGTGTCTCCTGAGATGTTGACTTGGACGGTTTCCGGCGAAGTGCTTGTGGTCGTGATCCTGGGCGGTCTCGGCACGCTTGTGGGCGCCCCTGTTGGCGCGGCATTCCTTGTTTTCGTGAAACACTTCAGCAGCGGGCTGACGAACTACTGGCATCTCATTATCGGGTTTATCCTTGTTTTCGCTGTATGGTCCGGCGGGTGGGGAATATATGGCAGCATCGAAAGACTGCTCACGGAGCGAGCTTTGCACCGGGTCCTTCAAAAGGCGTGCTATTTTAAGGCTGCGGCCGCCACCGAGGCCGAAGCCGATGCTTGAGGCAATCGACCTTTGCAAATCATTCGGTGCGCTCGCTGTCACCGATCACGTCTCTTTGCGGCTTGAGAAGGGTGAGCGCCGTGCCGTGCTCGGACCGAATGGTGCAGGAAAGACTACACTCTTCAATCTTCTGACGGGGCAGCTCACTGGGGCCTCTGGTGAAGTCTGGCTCGACGGCAAGAATGTGACTGGCCGGACTGTGGAAGAGAGGGCCCGCATGGGGCTCGCACGCAGCTTTCAGAAAAACAGCCTTTTCAATGGCCTCACAATTGGCGAGAACCTTTCGCTCGCTGCGGCGGCCGCGCTTGGGCGCTCAGCGTCGCTGATGCGAGATTCGCTGCGTGACAAGACTGTCTCCCGCCAGGTCGCGGAAGTTGCAGCGCAGGTCGGGCTTCTCGATGTGCTCAAGGCGCCGGTCGCCCATTGCTCCTATGGCACACGCCGGCAGCTCGAAGTTGGGATCGCACTTGCCAGCAGCCCGAAGGTTTTGCTCTTGGACGAGCCGGCATCGGGCGCGGGGCCTTCGATGATCGAGGCCTTGCACGCCCTTTTGAAGTCGCTGCCGCGCGATCTCACGATCCTCATTATCGAACACGACATGGACCTCGCCCTTGATGTCGCGGACCGGATCACGGTTTTAAATTACGGGAAGGTTGTTTTCGAGGGCACACCGGACGAAACCCGCGCCAGCCCGCTCGTTAACGAAATCTATCTCGGTGATTGGGACGCGGATGCTTGAAATCGAGGCTCTCGAAACCGGCTATGGCGATACGCAAGTCCTGCACGGCATCGGCCTTCAGGCCAAGAAAGGGCGCATGCTCGCGGTTCTGGGGCGCAATGGAGCCGGCAAGACCACAACGCTGAAATCGGTCATGGGCCTTCTTCCCGCAAAGAGGGGTTCGATCAAATTTTGCGGCCAAAAAATCACGAACCTGCGCAACTTTGAAATCGCCCGGCTTGGCATCGCCTATGTACCGGAGACTCGGGACATCTTTCCATCGCTGACAGTGCTGGAAAACTTGGAACTCGCCATGCGCCTTAAACCCATGGGTGAAAGACGGTGGACGCTTGCCAGCGCCTTTGAGCTTTTCCCACGGCTCCACGAAAGACGAGCCAATGGCGGCAACCAGCTTTCAGGCGGGGAGCAGCAGATGCTGGCCATCGCGAGGGCCCTGTTGATGAACCCTGTCCTGCTCCTGCTCGACGAACCATCGGAAGGGCTCGCCCCTGCCATTGTTAAACAGATCCACGGAAAGCTCGCCGCGCTGAAAAAAGAGGGGCTGTCCATGATCCTTGTCGAGCAGAATTTCGGGTTTGCGACAAGCCTTGCCGACGATGTCTGCATCATCGGGCGCGGGCAAATCGTCTGGAAGGGCGAGCCGCAACAGATCCGCGCCTCACCTGAGCTGAAAGCGAAATGGCTCGGGGTGTGACCGCTGGCGGTAGCCTGCAACGCTTAGGACTTAGGCTTGAAAGAGGCTCTTCGCCGGCTGGGTGATCAAGAAGGGAATACGTAAATGGCAATGACCCTGTACGCGATGTCGGGATCGCCTTACGCTTGGCGTGTATGGCTTGCGCTTGAATATAAGGGACTCCCCTATGAGCTTAAGACGCTATCCTTTGACGCCGGCGATTTTCAGAAGACTGAATTTCGCGCACTCACGCCGCGGCGAAGGGTACCGGTGATCGCCGATGACGGATTTGTCCTTTATGAATCCGCCGCTATTCTTGAATATCTGGAGGACAAAAGGCCTCAGGAACCGCATCTTTTTTCACCGGACTTCCGTCAGCGCGCCTTGCAGCGCCGCATGGTGCGTGAGGCAGATCAGTATTTTACAGTAGGGCTTGAGCGCCTCGTTGAGGCAGTGCTCTTCACCCCAAAGGAACGAAGATCGTTAGAGCGGATCGAGACCGCATGCGCAGAGATAAAGAAAGAATTAGCATTCTGGGAAGCGGCAATTGTTGATGATTATCTCGCGGGTGGCCTTTCCGCAGCCGACTTTACGCTCTATCCCCAAATCGCACTGGTACGCCGTATCGCGCAACGCAACCCCGAAACTGTGTCAATCGACCTGCCGGCACCGAAAGTGACTGGCTGGATGGCGCGCATGGACGCGCTGCCCATCGTGCAAAAGACCTGGCCGCCGCATTGGAAGGCGTAAACGATAAGCTTTCTATTTCTCTGTCTCGGATTTGTCGGGATTTTTAATTCATGCGAATCGCCGTTGTTGGCGGTGGCCCCGCCGGACTTTACTTCGCATATCTGTGGCGCAAACGGCACCCTTCAGCGCTCGTGACCGTGTTCGAGCAGAACCCGCGCGATGCGACTTTTGGATTTGGCGTTGTCTTTTCCGACCGCGCCATGGATTTTCTTGAAGCCAGCGATCCGGAGACAGCCGCTCTCATCACATCGCAGATGGAGACATGGAACGATATCGCTATCGTGCATCGCGGCGAAAGAATAGCGATCGACGGTGTCGGCTTCTCCGCCATCGGCCGCCTCGATCTTCTTCGCATATTTCGAAGGCGCGCGGAGGAGGTGGGGGCCGATCTTCGATTTGAGACGCCCGTTGCAGATATCGGTCAGCTTCTCAGCTTTGATTTCATTATCGCTGCCGATGGGGTAAACTCTTTCGTGAGGCGCAGTTTTGAGGCCAATTTCGAAACCTCGATCGCCTATTTGGACGAGAAGTTCGCCTGGTTCGGCACTCCGAAGCCGTTCGACACGCTCACGCAGACGTTCATCGAAAACGAGCTCGGCACCTTCAACGCTCACCACTATCGGTATGCTCCTGGCAGGAGCACCTTCATTGTCGAATGCGATCAGGCGACCTGGCTTCGCGCGGGCTTCGGCGAACTCGATGAAGAAGCTTCGCGTGCGTTGTGCGAACGCGTCTTTGCCGATACACTCGATGGCGCGCCTCTCATCGCAAACAAATCCGCATGGCGAAATTTTCCCTGGATTTGGAATCGCCGCTGGTACCACCGCAACATCGTTCTGGTGGGCGACGCGCTTCGAACGGCGCATTACTCGATCGGCTCCGGGACACGCCTGGCCATGGAAGATGTCATCGCGCTTGTGCAGGCCCTCGAGGCGAACCCACACAACATCACCGCCGCTTTCGAGGCCTACCAAGGTGCACGGCAACCCATTGTCGAGAAGCTCGTCGAGGCCGCGCGCATCAGTGCGGCTTGGTATGCGAACTTCCCTGCGCACATCAAGCTAACGCCTTTAGAACTAGCTCGTGGCTACATTCTGCGGTCGGGACGCCTGAGCGAGGTACGCCTTCGGCAGATGTCGCGGCATTTTATGAAACAACTCGACGAGGCGCGGGAAGTGAAAGCGCGTGGTATCGAACCCTGACTGGGAGGTTCTTCTTGCAGCCGACGCGGACTTCTTCCCGCTGCGGTACCCCATGGTAATGGTATACAAAATTCACGAAGCTTCCACTTCGTCTCGGCTCGGGCCATAATCTGTCAGAATATCCCTGATAGCTTTATAAAACTCAACGTCATCATCATCCTCGACAAAGCAGAACTTTGTCGAACGCGAGACGGTTATCCTCATATACGAAGCCAGCGACCGTCAGCGATTGGTTCACAATGTCCCACGGAGCTGGGCACGAAAGCGATCTCTTCGGGCCGATATTGAGCACCTTCAAGGACCACTTCGACTGGCAATGCTTGTCCAGCAGGGGTCGATGGAGGTAGAGCACCGCTGAGATGGTAAGCCCACAACTCAAGCAACTGCGTCTTGCCAGCTCCGTTCCTGCCGCTCAAGACGGCGAGACCCGGTATGTCAGTCCATGAGAGTTCCGAAATAGACTTGTAGCGGCCACCGGAACGAGGGGTGATCTTTATGGACAAGTTACTGGTGTGAAGATCGTGAGTGCAAAACGCTGGTGCTAAGCTTTCAGCGACAGTTAATTCGGAGATTAGTGAAACTGTAAAGTCCTCGCCCTGACATTACGGCGCCGCGGCAATCACGTCCGCGAGATGCTGCAACCGGGCCTGGATTCGCGACACGTCTGCCCTTAGCGGCTTATCGGCGCAGCTCCGCGCCCGTCGCCTTTTTCACCTGCGCGATGACCTTTTCGGAAACCTCTTCGATCTCGGCTTCCGTCAGCGTGCGGTCTAGCGGGGTCAACGTAATCTCGATGCCGAGCGACTTCTTGCCGGGCGGAACGCCCTGACCTTCGAACACATCGAAGACGCTGACGCGCGAAATGAGGCTTTTCCCGGCGCCCTCCGCCGCTCGCAAAAGAGCCGCCGCCTCAACTTGCTTGTCCACCAGGAATGAAAAATCCCGCTGCACCGTCTGGAAGCTGCTTAAGGCCAGCGCGCCTTTGGCGGTCCCTTTTCGGCGCGGTGCCGGAACATTCTCGATGAAGACCTCAAACACCGCAACAGGCCCGGAAATATCCATGATCTTCAAAGTCTCGGGATGAAGCTCGCCAAAGTGAGCAAGCACGTTCTTCGGGCCGAGCTGCAACGTGCCTGAACGTCCCGGATGGAACCATGGCGGAGCATTGCGGGCTGCCTGAACCTTGTCTGCCTCGATCCCAAGCGCGGAAAGCACGGCGAGCGCGTCGGCCTTGGCGTCGAAGACACCGGCTGGCTTTGCAGTTGAATCCCAGTGGCGGCCAGCTCCTGGCAGCCGGGCGGTGCCGGTTCGAACGCCGCTCGCCACATTGGTCTGACCATCGGCACCGTCGCCGCGAAAAATTTGTCCTACTTCGAAGAGCGCGGCATCCTGCAATCCTCGATTCGCATTCGCACGAGCGGCAGATAAAAGACCTGGCAATAAACTCGGGCGCATGTCCGTCATTTCGCTCGATATGGGATTTGCAAGCCGAAGCTCGGCCGCTCCTCCCCCGAATTGGAGAGCCTGCGCTTCGCTGATGAAAGACCAGGTGACAGCCTCAACAAAACCTCGCGATGCAAGCGCGCGGCGGGCCAAGAGAACCCGCTTTTGAGATGCCGTAAGCAAAGGACGCATGATGCCCGGCGGCCGCGCCAGAGGCACTGCGTCTATGCGTTCGGCTCCGGATAAGCGGACGACCTCCTCGACCAAGTCTACGGCGCCGTGAATGTCCGGCCTCCAGGATGGCGGTGTCACACTCAAACTGGGTGGCGTTCCGTCAACCGCAAACCCTAGCTTCTTAAGCGTGGGCACAATCTCCGCATTCGAGAACTTTGCACCAGAAATTTTTTGGACGAGCCCAGGGTCAAACCGGATGGGCGCATGCCCATCCGGTTCATAGCCGGCAACGAACACGGTACTCGCAACGCCGCCGCAAAATTCAAGAATGTACTTGGTTGCGAGATTAAGGCCCATGATCTCCGAATGGGGATCGATGCCCCGTTCGAAGCGGTAGCGGGCATCGGAGTTAATGCCCGTCTTCCGTCCCGTGGATGCCGTGCGCGCTGGATCAAAGTACGCGCTTTCGATAAAGACGGTAGTTGTGGCTTCGGTCGTGCCAGAAAGCTCGCCACCCATCACGCCGCCAAGGCCAAGGACGTTCACGCTATCGGCGATCACGCACATGCTCTCGTCTAGTTCATAGGTTTTCCCGTCGAGGCCTACAAAACCTTCACCCCGCACGCCAAGCCGGGCCATTATTGGGCCGCGAAGCTTCGCTGCGTCATAGACGTGCAACGGCCGCGCCTGATCGTGGGTGATGTAGTTCGTAACATCGACCGTGGCATTGATTGGCCTGAGCCCGATGGCGCGAAGGCGGCGCTGCATCCATTCCGGGGAAGCCCGGTTGACAATGCCCCTGATGACGCGCCCCGCGAAAACCGGGCAAGCATTCTCCGCCCCTTTCGGGAATTGCAGCTCGATGGCGATCGGGCAATCGAATTCGCCCGCGGCCGTGTAACCGCTGGCGGCCTTCTTGAGCTTCCCGAGGCCGGCCGCGGCAAGGTCACGGCCGATCCCCCGGACGCCAAGGCAATCAGGCCTGTTGGGAGTTAAGGCGACTTCGATGACAGGATCGCTCAGACCCACGACATCGGCGAAGTGCTCGCCCACATGTCTTCCCATCTGTTCGGGAAGATCGATGATGCCGGTATGCTCGGAGGACAGCTCAAGCTCACGCTCGGAACAAAGCATCCCCGCAGATTCCACGCCGCGGATGGCCGCCTTCCCCAGTGTAGTGCCAAGGCCAGGCACGTGCGTTCCAGGAGCGGCAAATACTCCGATCAGCCCTTTGCGCGCGTTCGGTGCGCCGCAAACCACCTGAACGGTGCCGGAGCCCGTATCGACCTTGCAGACGCGAAGCTTATCCGCATTGGGATGAGGATGCGCTTCCAATACGCGCGCGATCGTAAAATCTCTCAGCTTCTGCGCCGGATCTTGGATAAATTCGACTTCGAGCCCGATTAGCGTGAGCTTCGAGGCGATCTCGTCGAGCGAGGCCTCGGTTTGCAAATGATCCTTAAGCCAGGAGAGCGTAAATTTCATGGGGGTGCGGTGACGCGTTTGTGCAAGGCTGGAAGGAATGCTTTGTCACGATCCCGCTGCGGAAGCAACACGCCGCGGCAAGGAATTAGCCGGGCTGCTTTCGCTCGGCCTCGGAAATGGCTTCTTCAACAGCATCGAAAACGAGCAATGTCGATGCGTGCCGCGCCTTATAGTCCCGCACGGATTCGAGAATGGCGAGATCGGTCCAACGGCCGTTTGGGGGAGAGCCGCCTTCCTTCAGCATGCGGCGCATTTGAGCCCCGACTTCACGGAGTTCGCTTGCCGTGGAGCCCACGATATTGGCCCCCATCACTGCGGCCGAAGTCTGGCCCAGAAGGCACGTGCGCACGTCCTGCGCGTAATCAGTGACGGTGCCGCCTTCCATTTTTAGGTCGATCGTAATCTTCGATCCGCAGAGTTTCGAATAGGCACTCGCTGTGGCGTCCGGATTCGAAAGGCGCCCCGTACGCGGAATGTTCGCAGAAAGCTGAAGAACCTTCTCCGTATAAATGTCTTCGAAGTCGAGCATTGGCCTCTTCAGCGTATGGGGCGGCTTACCTTGCCGGGATTACCTGTCATCTTATATATCGCTGTGGTCTGTCGCCTGCAATCGATGAGCCGTTGACATTTTGTAAGTCGCCAGACTCTATTTCCCGGTTGAACGTCAGCGCAAACGCTGCTGGAAGTGGGCGGCAGAGCGTCTGCCGGAAGGAAAAATTCGCATGAGTACATCAGCTTCAAACTCGTCACCATTGCTGCGCGAGCGGGACGGCGGGAATGGACTTGCGGGCGCCTTGCGGAGGCCGAGCCGGGAGGAGGTCGAGGAAGCGGTGCGTACGCTTATTGCTTGGGCCGGCGATGATCCAAGGCGCGAAGGGCTTAAAGACACCCCAGGGCGCGTTGCAGATGCCTATAACGAATTTTTTTCGGGCTACGAAGGCGATCCCTATGAGGTTCTTGCCCGCACCTTCGAAGAAGTTCAAGGCTATGACGACATCGTCATGGTCCGCGACATTCGTATCGAGTCGCATTGCGAGCATCACATGCTGCCAATTCTCGGGGTTGCGCATGTTGCCTACCTTCCGCGCGATCGGGTTGTGGGCATATCCAAACTCGCGCGTGTGGTCGACCTGTATGCAAAGCGTCTCCAGACCCAGGAAACCATGACGTCTCAGATCGTCAGCGCGATTGAGGATGTCCTTCAGCCGCATGGTGCAGCCGTTATGATCGACGCCATTCACGAATGCATGACGACACGCGGCGTTTTGAAGCCGGGTTCGACGACTGTAACCATGCGTTTCACAGGCGTTTTCAACGACGAGCGGGGCTATCGCGAGCGTTTCATGCAGCTCGTGAACGGTCAGCGCATGCCGGGCCTGAAGTGAATGAACGGAAGGGAAGGAAGCGCAGTTCCTTTCCCGCCGCCTCCAAGCAGCAAGGCGGAACTCGAAGAAGGGCGCGCTTTTGCCCCAGTCTTCGATAGCGCGGGCCTTATACCGGCAATCGTTACCCGCGCGGACGGGGGCGTCTTGATGTTTGCCCATATGAATGCCGAGGCGCTGCGGCTTACGCTGGAAACCGGAGAGGCACACTTTTGGAGCAGGTCGCGGCAGTCCCTCTGGCGGAAGGGGGAGACAAGCGGACACAGGCTTCTTGTCGAGGAGATCCGCACCGACTGCGATCAGGATGTTGTTTGGATTCGCGCGCGCCTCATTGGCGAAGCGGTTTGCCATACCGGACGCCGCAGCTGTTTTTACCGCCGCATCGAGGCGGTTGAGGGCACGGCAGTTCTCGAATTTGTTGAGGATAGTGAACCCGCGTAGGTTGAGATCGGGTAACAAAATTCTTATTGCTGCCGTAGGATAGTCTCAGTTTATCCTAATCCACGGGCTTAGCGTCTGCTGGGCGGTTGTTCAAAACTCACCTCTTGGGTCCATGGCAAAAGCAATCATAGGGCTTGCATTGGGCGGCGGCGCGGCGCGCGGACTTGCTCATATCGGCGTTATCGAGGCGCTGATCGAAGCCGGCCTGGAGCCTGAGATTATCGCCGGAACCTCAATCGGGGCCGTTGCTGGCGGCTATTACGCAGCTGGACGCCTGGACGAACTTCATGATTTCGTGCGTGGCCTCACACTGAGGCGCCTTCTGCGATATCTGGATGTCAATCTCGCCGGTTCGAGCCTGATGACGGGCAAGAGGCTTGAAAAGACCCTTTGGACGCAGATTGGCGACACCCAAATCGAAACGCTGCCAAAGAGGTTTGTGGCGATTGCGACCGAGCTTGGTACTGGGCAGGAGGTTTGGCTCACGAAAGGGTCCCTCGCCGCAGCGCTGCGCGCGTCCTATGCGCTCCCTGGCATACTTAAACCAGTTCGCATTGGCGGACGCTGGCTTATGGATGGGGCGCTCGTCAATCCGGTGCCGGTCAGTGCCGCGAGAGCCTTCGGTGCTCAATTCGTGATCGCAGTTTCGCTCAACTCCGGGAATTACATTCGCAACGCGCTTTTTCCCGTGGAAGCGGAGGCAGCCCTTGATCAGAGAGCGGAAATAAATGGGAATGAAGACAAACCCCGCAAAAACCGGTTCGCCTCAGTAAAGCGGCAAATGTTTGCGCGTCGCCGTGACGGCGCTCCGGGAATCCCGCGCGTCATGCTGGAAGCCTTCAACATCACCCAGCATAGAATTGCCCGGTCACGGCTTGCCGGCGATCCGCCGGACGCCACGATTCAGGTTCATCTCGACGGTCTGGGCCTCTTCGATTTCCACAAAGCCGAGCACGCCATAGAACAGGGGCGCGCAGCTGTGCACCGTTATCTCAGCTCAATGCAAAAGGATTCTTTGCCACCGTCATCGGGAACGGCATCAGCAGGCCAAGCCCTCAGCGGGCCCGGCAAAAAGAGCGCTCGCTCGGTTCCTGCTTAGACGGAGGCGCCTCACCGAGAAGGAGGATCGCTTGCGTAAAGGAATCAGCCAGCTACGAAATACTGCCGCATCTGGGCCGCTTCAGACTCTGCAAGCGCGAGCTTGAATTTGACCACGTCTCCAATGGAAACAATCCCCGCAAGGCGGCCCTGATCGGCCACGGGCAAATGACGGAACCGGCGGGAAGTCATTTCCTCCATGAGCCAGTCGATGCTGTTTTGTTCCGAGCAGGTCACGACGTTGCGGGTCATGTGCTCGCCAGCAGGCTCGTCCAGGGCGGCGGGGCCCTGCGTGGCCAAGATGCGCACGATATCCCTTTCGGAGATAATGCCGTGCACACGATGAAGCTCATCGGCGATTACCACGGCGCCGATCCTATTGCTGGCAAGAAGGGTGACGATGTCGTTGAGGGTTACGCTGGGAAGCGCACTTACAACATTGCGCCCCTTGTCCTTCAGAATCCACGCGACTGTCATATGTTCCTCCATGTCGAATTTGGCGCAGGGAGCTCCCTGTAGGGTCCTGCGCTGGCCGCTTGTTTTATAGGTTCGGCCTTATTCGACTTTCCTACTATGATGCCTGCATTAAGATCTCATTGCAACAGCATATCCAATACAGGGAGCGGATGGTTTTTTCCCCGGTTATGGAACGTTCACCCGTAGCGCCTGTTATTGATTTCGGTTCCGGGGTCCGGCCTCCCCTTGCCCCATGTCCCGTTCCACCGGAGCTAGTGCGAGCCGGTGCTTTTCCAAAAGCATCGGCTTTCGCTTTTGCGCACACGAATAAGCTTAGCAAAGAGGTAACGGGCGGAAACCCTTTACCACACTATCAACCATCCCGTCGGCCGCGCGTCCGGTCCGGGCTTCCCATTGAAGATAAGAATTGAGGCATGCCCGAAACGACTTATTGGCCACTAGGGCCCCTTGCCAAAGCCCCTAAGTTCGTGACAGAAGCCGCCATTAAGAGCCATGCTGGCGCAGGAATGGAGGAGCTTCATGCCAGAACAACTTTCAACCGCGATAAAGCGCTTAGGTGTACTGACCGGCGGCGGTGACGTCCCTGGTCTCAATCCCGCCATCAAGGCATTGGTCTACCGGGCCGGAACCATGGGCATTAGTGTGGTCGGCCTGAGGGGCGGCTGGGAGGGAATTACCTATCTTGACCGGTCGCGGGGCTGGGACGGCCTGTTGTTCAAAGAAGAGGAACCCGAGACCTGGCGGGACGGATATATCATGCCGCTTTCGCGCCTAACAACCAGGGACATAGACCGCGAAGGCGGAACAATTCTTCAGTCCACAAGGACCAACCCAGCAAACGTGAAGGTGGGCGAACTGCCACCGCATCTTGCCTCCTATGGGGCGGGCCGTTCACCGGATCAACGTGTCGATTTGACTGACGTGGTGCTGGAAAATCTCAGTTTTCTCAAGCTTGATGGCCTCGTCGTTATCGGAGGCGACGATACGCAGAGCTTCGGCGCTAGACTTGTTGAGCGGGGCTTTCCTGTCTGGGGAATACCCAAGACTATGGATAACGATGTGCCCGGCACCGACTATTGCTTGGGCTTCCAAACGGCGATTACGCGGGCGACTGAATTTATTGGGCGTATCCGCTCGACGGCGGCGTCGCATCGTCAGACAGTTCTCTTCCGGCTTTTTGGGCGCAATGCGGGTTTCACCGCGCTTGAGACGGCCATTGCGGCCTGGGCAGACCGCGTGTTGATCCCCGAGGTGCCTGCCAACATACATCGTCTCGCTGAATTGGTGGCATCAGACAGGCAAAATCCTGAAAGCCACTCGATTGTCGTGCTTTCTGAAGGAGCAAATCTTGGAATGCCCGTTCCTGAGGAAGGTCCGGCTGACGCCTACGGCCATCGCAAGAAGATCAATGTTGCCGAATTTCTCGCCGATGAGCTTGGCAGATGTCTGCCAAATGTCCGGTTTTTGCCTTTGGACCTCACCTACATTCTGCGCGCCGGAGAGCCGGTGGTGCACGATAAGTCCATGGCGATCTTCTACGCCAATCTTGTCATGAGCCAGATCGAGGCAAAAAGACACGGCGTTATGGCTGCCCACCGCAACGGCGAATTCATCGTCACGGATATTCCCAGCAAGAATTATCCGGCACGATGCGTCGATCCCGCCGACTACCATCCCACGCGGTATCGCCCCAATTTCGAGCGCATCAACGGGCCCTACCGCCAGCAGCCGGAGTTGAAGTAGGGTTAAGCGGGCTTGGAGGGGCGGCTTTTCCTGCTCCTCGCGCGGGACACTAGAGTTTGTCAGTCTTAGACGGAAGCATAGCCTGCATTTCTAAGGTAGCTTGAGCATTCGGTTGAAGTGAAGGTCTTGAGGACGCAGCCGGCGGCTTTCCAAAGCTCGTTGGCCGTTCTTGCTTCTGCCTTTCTGATCAGGGTCTTGAGTTTGGCGAAGGCCTGCTCGATGGGATTGAGATCGGGACTGTAGGGCGGCAGGAAAAACAAATGGGCGCCTGCAGCCTTGATTGCTTTCCCGGCTTTTGCGCTCTTGTGGCTGGAGAGATTGTCCAGGACCACGATATCGCCAGGCTTCAAAAGGGGGATGAGTTGGGTTTCAACCCAAGCTTCGAAGCTGTCGCGGTTGATAGGTCCATCAAGCACCCACGGTGCATCGATGCGATCCAGGCGAAGGCCAGCCATGAAGGTGAGCGTCTGCCAGTTTCCATGGGGGACTCTTGCCTTGAGGGGGGTACCCCGTTTGCTCCAGCCGCGAGCGCGCGTCATGTTGGTCTTGATCCAAGTCTCATCCACAAAGATCAGCCGCTTGGGATCGATTTTATGCTGATACGCCTTCCAGCGGGCCCGAAACCGTGCGGTCTTGGGGCGCATTTGCTCTTGAGCGAATACGGTTTTTTTTACAGCTCAAGTCTTCGGCCTTGAGGCATTTCCAAACGGTGTCGTGGCTGACTTTGAGCCCCCGGCCCAGGAGTTCGGCCTGAAGAGCCCGGACGGTAAGATCGGGCTTCTCGGCGATCCGCCTCACAATGAAGATACGGGCTTCCTCGCGCAAGATGGGCCGCCTATGGCCGCCGGCTTTGCTTGGGGCCACGCTCCCCGTTGCCCGTTGCCGCTGGCTCCACTTGACCACCGTCGAGACCGCCACCCCAAACAAGGATGCCGCCTCCCGCACAGTCGCGCGCCCGACAGCACCGCATTCACAACACGCTCACGCAAATCTATCGAATAGGCTCGTGTCATGCATGCTGGCCTCCTCCAGCATGCATCATGAATCATTGTGTGTGGACGGCCCCGTTCCGGTGCAAGACCTTTAAGATCGGAAAATTCTAGCGCGCAGTCCCGTGCTGACGTGTGTCCGGCCTTTGATGCGCCGGATCGCGCCGGCTGGCCCTGATGGGATACGCGGTGCGGTCCAAATCGTTCGCGCGCGCTCGAAGCGCTACACTGATTTCTGGTTTTCCGCACCGGTCTTGAGACTTGCGCCATCATCTCCGTCGACGTGTCTTACTCCTTGCGGCCTCCAAGCGTTCGGCCGGCGATCATGCCGCCGCGACGCTCAAAGCTCTGTAATTCTCTTCCTTGGTAATCAAGGCCCAGATGATCCGAGCCATCTTTCCTGCAAGTGCAACCGCTACAAGCTGCCGTGGTTTGCGCGCTAGCATCCGCCCCAGCCAGGAGTCCGGCCTTGGGGGTTTGCGGACGCCCCAGCGAACCACGCCCGCCGCGCCGATCACGAGGAGCCGCCGCAGCGAGCGTTCGCCCATCCGGGTTGTCTTGCCCAGCCGGTCCTTGCCCCCGCTAGAATGCTGCCTTGGCACGAGCCCCAGCCAGGCGGCGAAGTCGCGCCCTCGTGAGAACGTCTCCATCGGCGGCGCCAAAGCCGCAAGCGCAGTCGCCGTGATCGCACCAACGCCCGGGATGGTCATCAGACGCTGGACAAGCGCGTCTTTTTTCGCGCGCCCTGTGATCTCATGATCGAGCATGCGGATCTTTTCTTCCAAAGCCTTCAGCGTATCCGCCAGACAATTGAGCGCGAGGGCAGCCTCCGCCGGCACTGCCGAGCCCTCTTCGACAAGCTCAAGAAGCTGGCCAGCGTGCGCCGGGCCCTTCGGAACAGCGATGCCGTACTCGTAGAGATGACCGCGCAGTGCGTTGATGAGCTGTGTGCGCTGGCGCACCAGGAGGTCGCGCGCGCGAAAGCCCGCCGCCGCAGCTTGCTGTTCGGCGCTCTTCACCGCGCAAAACCGCATTGTTGGACGCTGTGCTGCTTCGCAAATCGCCTCCGCATCCGCGGCGTCGTTCTTCTGCCTTTTCACAAACGGCTTCACATAGGCTGGGGGAATAAGGCGCGTCTTGTGACCGAACCTTGCAATCTCCCGCGCCCAGTAATGGGCTCCGGAACATGCCTCCATCGCCACCGTACAGGCATTGAGCCTGGCAAAGAACGGCAAAACCTGATCACGGCGCAACCTCTTTTTGAGAACCGGGACCCCGGAAGCATCCGCTCCATGCACCTGAAGGATGTTCTTCGCCAAATCCAAACCGATAATCGCAATCTCTCTCATGAACGGCCCTCCTCGTTTACGGCTCACCCACGCCACTATGGCAGGTCAATGCCGCACGGGGCCGTCCACCCCATCATTCGATGAAAAAGGGAATCCCGATTCCTCTAAATCCTGACAAACTCTAGGTTACTTTCGGAGAAACGGCCGGCTGCTCACGCGTCAAGCAATCAGCTGCAGGGCAGCTGCACGCTCATAATATTCGCTCCGGCGTAGTAATTCCTGATGGCTACCGAAAGCCTTGACGCTTCCGTTCTCGATCAGCGCGATCTTGCCGGCCTGCCGGATGGTGGAGATGCGGTGCGCGATGACGAGAATAGTCTTCTTCCCCGTCTGCGAATGCATATAGCTACGGACCAGTTCTTCATTATCCGCATCTAGCGCGGAGGTTACTTCATCGAAGAGAAGGATGGGCGCATCCTTAATGATTGCCCTCGCGATGTTGAGCCGCTGCGCCTGACCGCCCGAAATCAGTGATCCAAGCTCTCCGGCGAACGTGTCATAGCCATTGGGGAGGCCTTCGATATAGGCACTGAGGCCTACCGCCTTGCAGGCCGCGTCAATTTTTTCCTGCAGTATGCCAGGGCGTTTCAAGGTGAGGTTATCGCGAATAGTTCCACTGAAAATGAAATTGGACTGCCCGACATAGGCAATCAGATCGCGCAACGCCGTTGTTGGAATGGTGTCGATCGGTTTGCCGTCTATAAGTATCTGCCCGGACCGGACACGATGAAACTGCAGCAGAAGCGAGAAAAGCGTTGATTTCCCTGCTCCGGAAGGTCCGGCGAGAGCGACCATCTCACCGGGCTTGATGTCCAGAGAGAAGTTCCGAAGAACGTCGAAGTCCCCGCCATACCCAAAGGAAACATCTTTGATCGTTATCGCTAATCCGGCTTGATTGGGCGCTGGGAGTGGAACTCCAGCCGCTTCGGCTTTGTCCTGGTCCGGATCGTGATCGTCCAGCAGGTCATGCACCATCCCGATCCCCACGAGAGCTGTCCGGAGTGAAACCCGAAGCGTGCTAAGGCGGCGCGCGGGGTCAAGAGCGAGCAAAAGAGCGGTAATGAAAGAAAGGAAGGTACCGGGATCGTAATGGCCGTAAACGGAACGGTAGCCCGCATAAAGAATTGTCAGACCGATGCCAACACCACCGATCGTGTCGATGATAGGTACGGGAGCGGCCTGAAGCGCCGATACTTTGTTTGAACGGGTTCTGATGCTTCTAATAACGGAATCGACTTCCGTCTTGATGATGGGTTCGAGATTATAGGACTTGATAACTTTTATACCCTGTACGACTTCGCGGACGTGTTTGTTGAGCTGGGCGACGGAAAGCATCTCCTGCTTCATAAGCTCCTTGATCCGCTTCAGCAGTGATGTGATCCCCAGAAATACTAGTGGGACGGCCAGCAACGAGATCAGCGTAAGTGTCAAGTCTTGCGCGACCATAACGAAGACGAGAGAAACAACCGTCGCCCCATCCCTAGCCCCATTCAAAACAACTTGATTGAGGATCGATCCAAAGGATGAAGCACCCATGTTCACGCGCATGGTCAGATCATCGGAGGAGTAGCGCTCGAAATAGCGAACTTTTTGAGCGAGGATATGCGAAAAAATCTTCTCCTGCGTCCGGGCGACCAGATCATTCGAGATACGCGCCGACAGCACGGCTTGCCAATACGATGCTACACCTTTGGCGATAAAAAGCCCGACTATGCCAATGAAGAGCGGGACCAGAAATTCGCCCTGCTTCTTTACAAAAAAGTCGTTGACGACATCCTTCACAAGCCATGCAGCCGCGGCCGTGGCGGAAGAGGATATTCCAACCAGAATCAGGATAGCAGCGTATTTATATTTGTAGATCGGAAAGTAAGACTTGAAGGTGGCGAAGAATAAGCCAAAATCGCCGTCTCCGAACAGCGAAAAAATGGGTGGGAACTTGAGCTTAAGTGTTCTCATTCATTGATCTCTTGTGCCGGACTCGCGCGGGGGCCCAACCTTCACCGGGGCGGAATAGAATTAAAGAGTGGAGCGGTCAAGGCAATTCATTAAATACTCTTTAACGCCATCGGAAGCTGCAGGCCTTGTCTCTAAGCTTTATCCAGAGAGTCCTTCCTTTACGTGGCAGCGAGCTTTACGTTGAACAGCGGAGCGATTGTCGGACGCTCTTTAAGACCACGGTACGAGAATGACCAAAATAGATGAATCCCTGCCCTTCAAGCCGGTGCGCATTGCGGTGCTGACAGTTTCAGACACGCGCACCCAAAAAGAGGATAAATCCGGTGCACTCTTGGCCGAGATGCTTCAAGCGGACGGCCACGAGCTGGCTGCGCGTGCAATCGTGAAGGATGATGTGCCGCTGATTTCAGAGCCAGATCAAAGCCTGGGCCGCCGATCCCGCCATCGACGCCGTGATCACGACCGGCGGCACGGGCTTAACCGGCCGCGATGTGACGCCGGAAGCGGTGCGGCCACTCTTCGAGAAGGAGATCGATGGCTTTTCCGTGCTCATGCATATGCTTAGCTATAACAAGGTCGGCACTTCCACGATCCAGTCGCGTTCGCTGGCGGGCGTGGCGCGCGGAACGTACATCTTTTGCGTGCCTGGATCGCCCGGCGCTTGCAAGGATGCCTGGACCCTCATTCTCCGCTTCCAACTCGATTTCCGGCATCGGCCATGCAACATGGTAGAGATCATGCCGAGGCTCATGGAAATGTAAGCTAAGGCTTGGCCCCGCCCCAAAGAAGGCGGCGGGACCAGCTCTCCTGAACGTTACCTATCAGCTACTTATAGTAGCCCACGCCGCAAATGTGCTCACCCACCCTCGCGACAAACGACTCCTTCGGAACAGGGTTCGTAGTACCGGGCTTCGGGAAATTGTAGGTCACAGTGATGATTGTTCCCTCCGGCGCGGCATTCGCCGCATCGAAAATCTTCTGACCCAGCGGCGAACCATCCTTCTCCTTCAGTGCCCTTGTGTCTGTCCCAAGCAGCGCCTTGTTGACATGGACATCGAAGAGGCCGGTTTTTGCATTGAAGCAGAAGACGTAGAGATCGCGGTCTCTGAACCCCCCGTTCGGTTCGTTGAATTTCGCTATGGCGGCGGTGGGATTGGCCTTGAGTGCGGCCACAGCCTTTTCTTCCATGGCTTTGGCTTCGGCGGCTGTGCCGAATTGCTGCGCCCATACCGAAGCCGCGGTGATTGCCAAGGCAAGCGCCGATAGCGCGGCAGCTGCAAAGATGCGTCGCATAGTTTTCCTCCCTTACTCTGTTACGTGAGCGCTTAATAGCGCGGTGCCCTTTTGTTGAGGGACTACAAGCTAAGTTACACCTTCCAGCCCGTCGCAACCACTGCTGCTAACGTTTTACGTGGCAGCCGTAAAGGCGAGAATGTTCTTGGAATGTTCCTGTCTTTGCGCTATTTTCTCGGTTATGGGTTGGAAAGAGGCAAGATTGCCAGGCGAGGCAGAACAGGTAAGCGCTGACCAGCGGCGCGGCCGCGGCGCGGTCTCGAATGCGACCGGCCGTTTCGAGCCGGAGCGGCGCGAGAGCTTTGACGATGGCCGGGAGAGCCTTGAAGACCTTGAGCCATTCAAGACCGAGGTTCGCGTGGAACACGCGAAAACAATCATCGCTTGGAATGACTTTCCCGACCTCGGCTTCGACAGATCGATCAATCCCTATCGAGGCTGCGAGCACGGCTGCATTTATTGCTATGCGCGCCCAAGCCACGCCTATTGGGGCTATTCGGCTGGCCTCGATTTCGAGACGAAGCTCACGGCCAAGGTGAACGCCGCCGAAGCGCTGGAGAAGGAGCTTTCCAAGCCGAACTATCATTCTGCTACCATTGTGGTTGGCAGCAACACGGATGCCTATCAGCCGATTGAAAGGGAACGGAAGATTACGCGCAGCGTGCTGGAAGTCCTAGACCGCTTCAGCCACCCTGTAGCGATCGTGACGAAATCGGCCTTGGTCGTGAGAGATCTCGATATCCTTTCAAGGCTTGCGAGCCGGGGCCTTGTCAAGGTTGCCATCTCCGTAACCACTCTTGATCGCCGGCTTGCGCGAAAGATGGAGCCGCGCGCCTCTACGCCGGATAAGCGCATTGAGGCCATCCGCCAGCTTTCAGCGGCGCATGTCCCTACCGCGGTGATGGCTGCGCCGATAATCCCGGCGCTGAACGACCATGAATTAGAACGCATCCTGGAGGCTGCATCGGCTGCTGGAGCTTCGGAGGCCGCCTATGTTCTCCTGCGCTTGCCGCTTGAAATATGCCCGCTTTTCCAGGAATGGCTTCAGGCAGAGTTTCCCTCCCGCGCTGCCCGTGTGATGTCGCTTGTGCGCTCCACCCGTGGCGGCAAGAATTACGTTTCGCGTTTTGGCGAGAGGCAGCGCGGAACGGGGCCTTATGCGGCGCAGATTGCAGACCGGTTCAAGGCCGCCCTGAATAGATATGGCCTCAATAAGCGGCAGCTGACATTACGAACTGATCTGTTCAGAAAGCAAGGCACGCAGCTAAGCCTGTTCTAGCGTCTGAACGCCATCTTGAGCGTGGAAAAAAGCCCGGCAGCAACATCTTAGTTCTTGATCTGAAATGCCCCGCAGTTCAAGAACGGGACCATGCCGCCCGCCTCAAGAACCTCGAAGCCGACTCGCCGCCCCGATTTGGCGCTTCAGCGCAAATATGGCGGCCTGATTGCGGGCGTTGATGAGGCCGGCCGGGGTCCGTGGGCTGGACCCGTCGTTGCTGCAGCGGTCATATTTGTCGGCAAGCCCCCAAAAGGCATCAACGACTCGAAGCAACTTACGCCGGAAGTCCGTGAAGCTTTGTTCCCGAAGATAATGGCCGTCGCCCATGTCGGGGTCGGCATTTCAGATGTCGAGACGATCGACGGCATCAACATCTACCACGCTACGCATGCTGCGATGTGCCAGGCCATTCAGAACCTCGATTGCGCGCCCTCGGCGGTTCTGGTGGATGGCAATCGCTACCCGAAACTCGACATGCCGGCGGAAGCGCTTGTAGGAGGGGACGGGCTTTCCCTTTCCATCGCTGCCGCGTCCATCATCGCCAAGGTTACAAGAGACCGCATGATGCGTGAACTCGCTCCCGAACATCCCCAATACGCCTGGGAAAGGAATAAGGGTTACGGAACACAAGAACATGCGGCAGCGCTGAAGCAGCACGGAACAACCTGCCACCACCGTCAAAGCTTCCGTCCGGTATGGGAGCGGACGATTTAAGAGATTTTGGCATAAAACCAAAGTATCCTGCCTTAGACGCCTTTTTTGTTTGCAACCTCGCCGCTATGTTTACGCGATAAGCTTTTGGAGAGCGGCCGCGTTTCCGGTCCTGCTTGTTGGGCGAAAGTGATGCGGGGACCTGCATGCGCTATTCTATCGCTTGGATGTTAACTTGGGCCGCAACTGCGGGTCTCATTTGCCAAGCACCTCGCGCCTCCTTCGCCCAGCAGACGCCAGTCGTAACAATCGACGAATGCCGCAACCTCAGCGACACCGATGTACGCGACCGCATTCGCGAGCTCGCGGCCACAAACCTGAAGCCGGAACTGACTTCCATTGATTATCAAGCGCTCGTGAACCTTTATTGGCAGAAGGCTGACGTCAACGCGCGCATCGACCGGGAAGTCGACGCTGCCACAGCAGCGGTGAGAGCGGATTCGAGCTGGCTTGACCGCGCCTATTCCACCGTCAGCAAATCTTCCGCGAGCCGTTATGCGACCGCAGTCGCCGACAGGACCTACAATTCGGAAGGGTTCAAGTCAGCACTTGAGGAGATGGCAACAGGCGTCGCAAAGGACGCCGGTGCACAGATCGAAAAAGCAACCTCGAAAGTCTCAAATCCCATTATAGCCTGCGTGCAGAAGGCGTTGCAGTCGCGATATGGCGGAGCGGTTGCGCAAGTATTCGCTCAGGAAAGCCAGAAAAACCTGGAAACGAATGCGGGGCAGCCTGCGGTAAAAATCCAGACCAGCGATCTCCTTCTAAACAACGCGGCGTCGATCTCCGGAATTGTCCTGATCGTCACCCGGAACGTGATTGCCGGCATAGTCGAGACCATTGGCACCCGGATTGCCGGGGTTGTTGCAAGCAGAATCATATCCTCGGTTGCCGGGCTGGTCGGACTCGCATTGATCGCCAAGGACATTTACGAAGCTGGCGAGGGGGTATTCCCTATCGTCGCTGACCGTATGAAGTCTGACGAAACCAAGACGCTGATCAAGCAAGAGACCGCCAAGACTATTCAAGCGGATATTACCCAGCAGGCGGGTACAATCGCTCAGGAAACGGCGGAGCGGATTTATTCGGTCTGGCTTGACTTCAAGCAAAAGTACAATCGCCTGCTTCTGCTCGCAGAAAAAAGCCCCGCTTTTGCTGAATTTCTGAAAGACAGGCGGCTGGACCAGCTCGGCAAGCTTGGCCAGATTGTCGATATTCTCTATGGGAGTGAGGGGGAGCAACGCGTTCTTGAGCGCGTTTCTGATGGATCGCTGAACAAGGCACTTCTCGATCTCTCCGATCCCGGTCTCGTGATCGCTTCCGATCAAAAGTCCATCGACAAGGCGTTGCAATGGACTGCAGTGGCTGGCCGCGATCTGCCTCGCGTCGTGGATCTCGGGATCTACAAATGGCTCTCCCCTAACGATCTTACCCACGAAAACCTAGAGAAGATACTATCCCTCAACGACAAGATAGCCGTATCCCGCATCGCCAGTCTGGACCCGGCCCAGCGCAATGTGATCTTGGCCCTGCCAGGCGATCAAATGAGGGATTTCTCCCGGCGGCTTAACGACAAAGAGCTTGCCGCGTTTGCCGACTACGAGCGGCGGCTCGAACCCAACGCGGCACGGCGATTGCTGCGGTCGGTTAGCGAGAACCCCACAGTAATGACCGAACTATCCGGGGAAGGCTTACGCCACGCAATTGTCGATAGCCGCGATCAGCTTTCCGCCCTGAATATGATCCTCCATGATGACGCCGGCCTCATCAGCTACGGCCGCATTTTCAAGGATGCCGAGCAGGTCCGGGACGGAAATGTCGCCTATCGCGTTTTCTGGGAGCGCTATTGGCCGTCGGTTCTCATCGCCGGGTTTGTGCTGCTTCTCTTACTGTCATGGCTGCGGAGGCTATTGTTCGGCCGTCCTCGCTATGTGATCAAGCAAGAAGGAAAGCGCTCGTCCTGACGCGGGAGATGCCAATGCAGCTATATACGGTCGAGAGCCTTTCGGGACGGCGGGTCAAGGAAGGTGAGGTGCTTCACGCCAACACTGTTCTTGCAGCAAATCTGTTGCGCGATATCCGGGAAGCCATCACCAATGTCATCGGAGGTAATATGCGCCGCTATGAACGCGTGCTGGATCGCATTACCTCGGAGGCGCTCGACATCCTGAAGCAGAAAGCCGCTGCGAAAGGATATGATGGGGTGCTCGGTGTGCGCATCTCGAATCCTTTCATGATCCAGGGCAGCGCCGCCATCACCGTCTACGGTACCGGCTTCAACTTCATTCAGGACGAGCGTTAGGCAGGCCAAATCGGGGAGGAAACATGAAGCTGGGCAAGGATATAGCCGCTATTGTAACGGGCGGCGCTTCGGGTCTTGGCGCGGCAACGGCAACAGAGCTCGCAAGCGCAGGTTGCCGCGTCGCTGTCTTCGATGTGAACAGGGATGAGGGAGAAATCCTCGCACGCAAGCTGGGCGCAATCTTCTGCTATTGCGATGTCACCAGCGATGCCGCGGTTTTAGAAGCGATAGAAGCGGCTCGCGAGGCGAACGGCCCGGAGCGAATTTTGGTGAACTGCGCCGGCATCGCGATCGCCCAAAAAACGGTAAGCCGCGATAAGGCCACCGGAGCCGTGAAGGCACACCTCATCCCATCGTTCGAGAAGGTGATTGAGGTCAACCTCGTGGGCACGTTCCGGATGATTACTAAAGCGGCGTCCTGCATGGTCACGCTCAGCCCCATTACGCCAGACGGTGAGAGAGGCGTCATTGTCTGCACGGCATCCGTTGCAGCTGAGGACGGCCAAATCGGTCAGGTTGCCTACGCCACTTCCAAGGGCGGCGTCGCGGCCATGACATTACCCATCGCGCGCGATCTCGCCCGCGACGGCATTCGCGTCAACACCATTCTCCCTGGGCTTTTCAATACGCCCATGTTTGCCGGCTTGCCCGACGAAGCGAGGCGCGCTCTCGAAGCCACGGTTCCCTTCCCTTCGCGGCTCGGCGATCCCGCCGAATATGCCGCACTCGTTCGCCATATCTGCGAAAACAGTATGCTGAACGGCGCGCAGATCAGGCTCGACGGCAGCTTACGGATGGCGCCGCGCTAACGAAATTATTCGATCAAATAGCAGCCGCAGCGCCAAGCAGAAACGCAATCTCGAAGCATTGCTCAGCGGCCCCGAGTACATCCCCGGTATAGCCGCCAAGAAGGCGCCGGGCGAGAATGGCCTGCAGCACCGCTGCGATTGATCCCGCAGAGAGAGCAGCCAGTGCCATGGACCAAGGGATGAGGAGATTCGGCAAGATGGCGATGCCGGCGGCGACAAAGACGTCGGCCGCAGTCAAATCGCTGCCGAGAGGTTTGATTTTCGCGGCAGCAAGCTCGCCTGCGTAGGGCAGCGTGGAGATGACGGCCACCGTGGCAAACCGTCCACCGGCGTGCGCAGCGATGATGGCTGCAACCCCCGCTGAGACAGGGAGCGCCGCAAGCGCGAGCACCTTGATCGCGATGCCTATGCCAAGCGCCAGCGCGCCGTAAGCGCCGATCCGGCTGTCCTTCATAATCGCGAGCCGGGCTTCTGTCGTGGCTCCGCCAAGAGCATCGAAAAAGTCCGCTAAACCGTCCTCGTGCAAGCCGCCCGTCAAGGCGATACCGGCCGCGACAGCCAACAGAGCAGGCAGAGGCTCGCTCCAAAGGGCCGAACAAATCCAAAGGACAGCTGCGCAAAGGGCTCCTGCACACACTCCGGCAAGTGGGAAATATTTGACGCTACGTTCCAGCCACGCAGCCGAGAATCCATCTTGCGTGGGCAAAGGCAACCGCGTCAGAACTTGAAGCGCGGCGAGAAAGTAAGTGAATTCGGTACGGATCGCTTGCATCAGCTTGGGTGTGCACCCGGGAGATCAGCCATGAATGTAAGAAGACCCTCGGCCATACGGACGAGCGGGATCGCAAGTGCGGCCCCCGTACCTTCGCCAAGGCGCATGCCAAGATCGAGAAGCGGTTTGGCCTCGAGCCACTCCAGAAGCGCCGCGTGTCCCTTTTCGGGAGAGAGATGGCCGAACAGAAAACATTCGCGCAGCGCGGGCTCAATCGAAATTGTGGCACAAGCGGCGGCCGTTGCGATAAAGCCGTCTACAATCCCAATTTGACGAAGCCGTGCTGCGCTTAGCATTGCGCCTGCGAGCATAGCGGCTTCGAACCCTCCGAACTGGCGCAACGCGTCCATTCCACCCTTAACAGGCGCGCGCTGATAGGCACGCTGGAGAATGTCGCGCTTGTGTTCAAGGCCGCCCCTTGGCACGCCCGCACCGTTCCCAACCAATGTTTCGAGCGGCAATCCCGTTACGGCGTGGGCGACGATTGCGGCCGCGCTCGAATTGCCGATGCCAATCTCGCCAAACGCAAGAATACCAAATCCCCGTTCCTTGAGATCGGCGGCCACCGAGGAACCTGCCTCGAACGCTTGCTCAAACTCCCGCTCCGTCATCGCGGGCTCATGCAGGAAGTTTCGGGTTCCGGGGCGGACGCGTTTCTCAATGAAACCGGGCTGGGGCGCAAGCGGAGTGTTAAGTCCTGCATCGATCAGGAAGACATCCGCACCGGCGGCTTGCGCGGCAATATTCGCCCCGGCTTTCCCTTCAAGGACCATCTGAGCGACAAGGGCGGACACCTCGGACGGATAGGCTGTCACCCCCTCCGCCACTATGCCGTGATCGCCGGCAAACAGCACGAGCGCCGCGCGTCCCAGGTCCGGCCTCAGCGACTGAGTTACGAGCCCAATATGAACGGCAAGAGCCTCGATCCGCCCAAGGGATCCGAGCGGCTTAGCCTTGCCGTCGATGCTGGCGCGCAGGCTCACTTCCAGCTCGCGGCTCAGCGGTATGAGGGGCTTCAAAGCTATGGCATTATTCATTGCAGAAATATCCGGAGATTAAGCGATGAGCGGACAACACCACACCGTCAACGAGCCGGTCAATGCGCGAATTTTTCCGAAGCCGCCAGTTGTGGCCCTCATTTTCATTGGGGCAGCCTTTGCACTTGAGTATGTTTGGCCTTTCCGCAACAGCAGCGCTGAGGTTCCAACTGAAAGCCAAATCGGCGGCGCCGTTATCATGGCTTGTTCTGTTGCCATCGCAGTTTTGGCTGCGCGCGAAATGACGGGTGCGAAAACAACATTCATGCCAGGCGAAAAGGCGTCAGCGCTTGTGCAAACCGGCGTCTACAAGCGGAGCCGGAATCCGATGTATTTGAGCCTGACGCTCTTCACGCTTGGCCTTGGCATCGCAACCGCAAATCTTTGGATGATCGTGTTCGCGCCGCTTCTGCTCCTGTATTTTCAGGAGCGTGTGGTGAAGCGGGAGGAGGCCTATCTCACGGGACGCTTCGGCCAAGATTATCTTGCCTTCCGGCGTGAGGTCCGCCGCTGGATTTAATGCGGGCGGTATAAACATCCGCTTTGGCCAGCTTCCGCATGCACAAACATCGTTGAGACGGAATTAAATCGCCATCCCGGACGTTTTGGACTCAATCTGTTAGTGTGTGGGTTCAGTTTCATGGCCGTGTCGTGGCGCGATATTCTTGAGAAGGCAGGAGCCAATCCCTCAGGCGAGTCGAGCAAGAATCCGGCGCGGAGCCTCAAAAGCGCGCTCGGTGGAGGGTACGGATCGCCCTGGGCGGCGCCGCGTCCCAATGACAACGCGAGCAGCCGCGATGCTCTGGCACTCGAACTCCAGCGAGTGATTGGGCGCCATTCGCGCCCGCAAAGGGAAGCTGCCCGCGCCGCAGCCAGCTTGGCTCGAGGGAACATCGCCTATGTCGTCACGCCGCCGGTTGCGGATTTGCAACCTAGGAACACACCTTCGGTAAAGGCGAATTCCTGGCGGAATATTGTCGCCGTTATTTTTTCTTTCGCCGTCATCGGCTCGACCGCACAGGCTTTTCTCAATCGCGGGGAACGAAGCGTTCCCGATACAACTGCGCCGGCGGCAGAGCCCGATGTTCGCACCACCGTGAGTTCAGCCGGCTTGGCGGTGGCGCGGACAGAAACCGAACCCTCCCTTGAGCCGAAGAGCGAGCGGCGCGGATGGAAGCCTTTCCGTAACTCCGCCGCGCCGAGCATTCAGCATGGCTTGGACGGCGCGTCCGAAGAAGCGGAAGCCCCGGCAGCACCTGCGTCCAGGCCGCTCTTGGCGGAACTGAACCAAGTAACTGAACAGGCCCTCCTGGATCGGGCGGCCGCGCAGCTTCACCGTGGTGATCTTGGCCTTGCGCGCGTCATTTACGAGACTTTGGCCTCGTACGGCAGCTCACGCGCAGCGCTGCTTCTTGCGGAAACATACGAAGCAGGCTTTCTGTCCCAGAATTCTATAGCCGGAAGCAAAGCCGACCCGCACATGGCGCGCCTTTGGTATGAAAAGGCGGCGTTGCTCGGCAGCATGGAGGCGTACCAGCGGCTAAAGGCATTAGGCCAAGGGTAGCGTCTTTCACGGCTTTCCTGCCAATTCCCGCAGCAATCTTCGCTAAGGCTTGCGTTCCAGCATTTCTGGGATGCGGTCAGCAGGTGGTGTATTACGGCTGCGGCCGGTGCGGACGATACCGTCGATGATCGTCATTCCGATGCCGGGAAGGTCGCCCAAAGCCACACTTTCAAGAAGCGTCTTCCCCGCCGAATGCTGAGCCCTGTCCATCAACACGAAGTCTGCGGCGCGCCCAACTTCTACAATTCCGCAGTCGAGGCCCCGCATCCGCGCCGTGTTCCCGGTGGCAAAGCAGAACGCCGTTTCGGCCGGTACATCCCCGAGCGAGGACAAAAGCGAAATCATGCGCAAAATGCCAAGCGGCTGCACCCCGCTCCCCGCGGGGGAATCGGTGCCAAGGATGATCCGGCGGAGATCGCCCATTTCCTTTGCCGTACGCAGCGTGAAGAGCGCTGCGCGCTCATTGCCGTTGTGAACCAGCTCAAGGCCGCGGCGGCACCCTTCGCAAATGCAGCGGATTTGGCGGTCCGGAAGGGCTGTATGGCCACCATTGATATGGCCGACGACGTCGGTATCGGCTTCGAGGACAACATCGGCATCGATAAGGCCAGAGCCGGGGATAGAGGGACCTCCAGTGTGGATCGTGCTCTGTATGCCATGGGCACGGGCCCAAGCCACCATTTGCCGCGCTGTTGGGCCATCCTTGACCCCGCCAAGGCCGACCTCGCCAAGATAGCGGATCCCTGCCGCTGCCAGCTCTTTGAAATCCTCCTCGGTCATGCCCGGCTCGATGACCGGCGCGCCGGCGTGAACCTTGACGCCACCAGGACGGAACGCGGTGAACGCGCGTTGGGCAAAGATAGCCATGGCCTTGACGCCGATGACATCGCGAGGGCGGCCGGGAGTGTGGACTTCTCCAGCGGAGATCATAGTTGTGACGCCGCCATGGAGAAAACTGTCGATCCAGTTCAGCTGATTTTGGCGAGGCGTCCAGTCGCCGGCGACTGGATGAACGTGACTGTCGATCAGCCCCGGCGCAAGCGTGGTTCCCTTTGCATCGACGATCACTGCGGCGCCGCCGGCATCCAGGTCTTCCTCGTGCCCGATCGCGGCGATCTTGCCGCCGATGGCAAGCAAACTATCGGCATTGAGGATTGGCGAGTTCAAATCGCCGCTCAACATTAGGCCGATGTTGCGAATGAAGAGTCTTTCTGCACCGATTGCCTTGCCCGGTTCGTCATGCGCCATGCCAACCTCCAGCCTTTCCCCAGCCGCGGCTATTATGGCCCCTGACTTTCGTATTTTGAAAGGAATTTGCTACGTAGCACGGCTGGCGCGCTCATGCGTCGAGAGCGCGTCTTCTTAAACCGCCGAGCGATACAATCAAGTGATGCAGAAGAGATTCGGGCTGGGCCGGGAGGCGTTTCACCTTTTGTGTTTGAACAGGTTGCTCCGTTATGATCCCGCGCAGTTTTGCCAGCTCCCAGGCTACGGGGTTCCACTCCCGCCACACTTGCTGCGCCTCCGGTCCTAGCAGGCCCCGCAGGACTTCCGGTGGCGGACCGAAAAGAGGCACACGCCGCGATAGATGCTGGTCCCGCAATATGCTCCATTTCGAAAGGCCACCCATCACGGGGGAACTCAGAGCAAAGACCACGCGGCCCACACAAGCTTCACGGATGCCATAGAAGCACATCGCGCAGGGCTTGATGTAGATGGTCGCCTTGCTCAGCTCTTCGCGTGTCAGCTCTTTCTGCGCGCGTGAGAGCGCGATGACCTCAGCATGCCGGCTTACATCCTTTTCGCGTATTTGCCGATTCGTCGCTTCGGCCACAATGCGACCGTTGAAGGCGACCACCGCTCCGAATGGATATTCGCCCTCGCTGATCGCGGTGCGCGACAACTCTATGCACCGGCGCATCATTGCCCCATCCTTGCCCGCGTGAAACGCCTGCGAGGGATGAGTGTGCTCCGCTTCTCGCGCCAGCAATGCAAGCGCAGAAGCCGTGCCCGCGAAGGCAAGGGCCTCGCCTATCGTTGAAGATGGCCACAGTTTCCACCTCGTCCGCATAAGACAGGAACCACTATTTGCTCGGCGTGGTTCCTCGCTGAGGCATGGGCTGGACGGCGCCGTGTCTGGATATAGCTTCCTAATTCATATACCAGCCGTGGCTAACCACCAGGGATTGGCCAGTGAGCGCATTCGTTGGGAAACCAGCGAAGAGCAGCGCAATCTCGGCGACATCCTCGATGCTGGTGAATTCCTTGTCGACCGTCTCGCCGAGCATGATCTTTTCGATAACTTCCTTCTCCGGAATGCCTAGCTCCTTCGCCTGTTCAGGGATCTGCTTTTCGACAAGCGGTGTTTTGACAAAGCCCGGGCAGATCACGTTTGCCCGCACGCCGTGCGCGCCACCTTCTTTCGCGATCACGCGGGCCAGGCCCAAAAGCCCGTGCTTGGCGGTCACGTACGCCGATTTCAGCGGTGAAGCCTCCTTCGAATGAACGGAGCCCATGAAGATGACCGAACCGGACTTCTGCCTGTACATATGAGGAATACAGGCCTTGGACGTGAGAAAGGCGCCGTCGAGGTGAATGGAGAGCAGCTTCTTCCATTCCGAAAATGGAAACTCCTCGATAGGATGCACGATCTGCACGCCGGCGTTCGAGACAAGAATATCGACAGAACCGAAGGTACTGATGGTCTTCGCAACACCTTGGTTGACGGCTTCCTCACTCGTCACGTCCATCTCAATGGCCAAAGTCTTGTCCGGGCCGCCCAATTCGCGGGCAGCCTTTTCAGCAGCGTCCATCCTGATATCCGCGATGACAGTGCGTCCGCCTGCCTCAAGAAAACGCTTTGCTATGCCATACCCAATCCCGCTCGCCGCACCGGTGACGATGGCAACTTTTCCGTTCAGGTTCATGATCCGCTTCCATTTCGATGGCCGATTGATGCGATAAAGGCGACGCCTGCCATCATAGTGCCGCCTCCTGTTCGCGCGTCAGGTCATAGACGCGAATGCCATCTTCCTCATGCACGGGCTCCTTCCAAGGTGCTTTGCAGCAAGCGATGGAAGCGTCGTCGAAGCCTGCTTTCCAATGATCGAGCATCGAGTCTCGTGAAAATTCATAATCCTTCGCCTGTCCCTCATAGGCCTTGCGCCTGTAGATGAGATGCACAATGGCCACATGATGAGTATCGCCCAAAGCATTGAAGGCCCGGATGTCCGGATCGTTTCGTTTATCTTCCGGAACGAATTTGTGTAGTTCCCGGACGGCGCGCCGCAGGGCGTAAGTCTCCTTGAACATATCCGTATTGAGCCTTGTGCGGCTTGAATAGACAATATCTTTTCTCCTCTCCTCCGCTTCGAAGAGATCTCGGGGAATGCGCCCCCGCGAACTGAAAAGATCGACTTGAAAAATAATAGTGTCCCGGTCCGGCCCGCTATCGAGAACAGCGGTGAGAGGAGTATTCGAGACGAGCCCCCCGTCCCAATAAAGCTCGTTTTCGATTTCGATAGGCGGCAGACCTGGCGGGAGTGCCGCGCTTGCCATCACATGCTCAGGGCGAAGAACCTGATTGGGATTGTGATTGTCAAAAAAAACGAAGTTTCCCGTCTTAACATTGACAGCGCCCAGGGAAAGCCTGGAAGCCTTCGCATTGATCCGGTCGAAGTCGACGAAACGTTCGATTGTCCTGCGCAAGGAGCTGGTTTCATAGAAGCTGAGGGCTTCCGGGAAGCCGTGCGGGTAAAAGATGGCTGGCGGTATGCGCGGCTCGAAGAATCCAGGAACGCCGAAAGCCGTCACGAGACCCGCCACTTCGGCATTGAAGAGCGAGCGAAGTTCATTTAGAAAACGGGGCGCGGGAAAATTATACCGGCTGGTTATTTCCTCCCAAAACTGGCGAAGAAGGTCGAGGCGGTCGCCTGCTTCATTGCCCGCCATGATTGCGGCGTTTATCGCCCCGATAGAGATCCCGGCGTACCAGTTGGGCTCGTATCCATATTTCGCCAAAGCTTCATAAACGCCGGCCTGATAAGCGCCGAGCGCACCACCGCCTTGCAACACAAGAGCAGTTTGCGAAAACGGCGATGAAGACATGCTTGCTCCTGCTGACCTTCGTGACGATGGCCACTGCCGCCCACACTACCGCGGGACTCCTATTTAAGAATGATTGACAGACAGCGAATGCTGTTGGGATCAATCTTTTGTCACATAAAGAGATGGAGGCGGAGATTGCCCTGCTTCCGCACGCGCCTCGGACGCTTTCATCGCTTCGAAAACCGAAAGCGTTACGGGCATATTTCATTGCGCTAAACTCGGCATGCAAGAGGGCCCAAAAGTTCGGGGAAATGGACGGGCATCGCGCCGCACAAAAGCTGCCGTTTTAGGGGGGAAACATGATAGAGACCGCAGACGTGAGTTTCTGCAAATGGCGGGGAGCGCCGCACTCATGCTCGGACCCATAGCCGCCGCACTTCGACCGCCGGTCGTACCCCTCACCCGGCCGGCTGGAACTATTGAGTTGCAGCTCAGCCTAGGCGCCCGTCACGTCCAGCTGAACATCGACATTGCCGCGCGTAGCGTGCGAATAGGGGCAGATCTTTTCATGTGCTTCTTGCGCGAGTGCAGCGAGTTCTGCCTGCGGCAGGCTTGAATCCCGAACATGCAGCTTGACGGCAAGAGCGAATCCGCCGCGTTCGCGCGGGCCGATACTCACATCGGCGGTAACGGCTGCCTTCGTCGCATCCTTCTTGTGCTGTTTGGCCACGAAATCCAACGCCCCGCCGAAGCACGCGGCATATCCGGCCGCGAACAGATGCTCAGGTGTTGCCGTATTCGGTTTTCCGGGACCACCCATGGCCTTCGGAACAGAGAGATCGGCTTTCACGGAGCCGTCGCTTGCTTCGGTATGGCCATTGCGGCCTCCGGTCGCGGTTGCAGTCGCTGTGAATAAGGGTTTGATGACGTCCATAATGACTCTCCGGGCTTCAATGTCCCGCCAATGCTAGCGCGGCTCAATGCCGGAGAACAAGCCGGCCAGCCCAATATTCCGGCCGCCTCCACCGACAAGGTTACTGAAATGCTGCTCTCGCTTACCCGGATATTCCTTGCCTTGAATCGTACTCTTGCCGCGAGCGCTCAATCTCGGGCCATTGACTTTCAATCCACAAGATCAACGCCGTGACCGGGCCCAAGAGCCCCTTGCCTAGTTTTGTCAGCGTGTACTCGACCCGCGGCGGCACTTCGGGATAGAGCCGCCGAGTAACAATTCCGTCGCGCTCCAGATAGCGCAGCGTCGTCGCCAACATGCGCTGCGATATCCCGTCTACCGAGCGCATCAGCTCCGAAAAGCGCAGGCAACTCTCTGGAGCCTTCGCAAGCGAAACCAGCACCAACATGCTCCACTTGTCGCCAAGACGGGCAATAAGGTCGTGGATCGGGCATTTAGACGGGGGCGCTTGGCAAGGCTCCTCAGGGTCGTTTGGAAGCATTTCCATTGGTTACCTCGGCGTAACTAAGTGAATTGGGCGTGCGTTCTTTTCTTCTACCAGATTATTCTTTATAACATGGTATCAATTTTATACTCATTGAGGTGGATATGTCTCATAACATCCTGCTCATAGATAGCAGTCCGCTTGGCCATGCGTCCGTGTCCCGAAAATTCACGGCGATGGCGCTCGAAGGCCTGAAGAGAAAACATCCCGGCGCCGTTGTCAAAGTCCGCGACCTGAGCAAAGACCCGCTGCCGCATCTAACCGCCCCCGTGATCGGCGCCTTCTTCACTGAACCGGAGAAGCGCACAAGCCTGCAAGCCGAAGCCGCCAAGCTTTCAGAGGGCGCGGTCGCGGAACTGCTTTGGGCCGATACTGTCGTCATCGGCGTGCCGATGTGGAACTTCGGCATCCCCTCGGTTCTGAAAGCCTGGATCGACCATATCGTACGCGCCGGCATGACCTTCCGCTACACCGAAACCGGGGTGCAGGGCCTCTTGAACCCGAACATGCAGGTTGTGTTGGTATCTGCGCGGGGCGGTATTTACACGGCGGTTCCAATGGCCTCTCTCGATCATCAGGAAAACTATGTACGCGATGTGTTTGGTTTTATTGGCGTCAAGGACGTTTGCGTCGTGCGCGCCGAAGGTATTGCCGTAGGTCCGGACGCCGCGAAGGCTGCGATGGCCGCAGCCGAGGGGCATGTTCAAGAGACTCTGAGGCGCGTAGCTTAGCGTGATGTCAAGCTCAAGGAGACAGCATTAAGCGACAGTCTCAGAATATAACCGGTCCTAGTGACCGGTATCTCCCGCGGCATCGGCCGGGCTATCGCGGCCGTCTGGGGCGCGGCAGCCGTTTCATCGCGCTGTCGGCGGTTTTAAGCGGCGAGGTGAGCGCGGGCAGCTATTCCCAACCATGCAAAAAATTGAGCACGCTTGGGCTTGCGCTCATTCAAGGAGCGTGGCCCTATAACATATTCTGCGATGCGGACGGCGGAATCCACGGCCGGTATGAATTGGCCGGTCGCCGGGATCGAAACCCGCTTTAGGGAAATTTTCCGTCTCCGCTTCTTGGGAGGGTCCATTGGCACGAAGCATGGGCGCACGGGAACTGATTCGACCATTTTCATATCGATGGGTGCGATTTCATTCTTCGCGAGCCACTCATTGACATAGCCGCCCTGTTCGCTCCGGGCTTCTTTGGGCATTGAAATGAGATCCCCGGTTATTTCCTCCTTCCACTTGTTGAAATTGATGGGCGGACTCGAAAGCCCAAGAAGCTGCCGGGTGAACAGTAAGCCGTCCAGGCCAAACGCGAAAATCGATCGGCACCTTGCATCGAGAAACTCCTCCCTTGCATCGGCCGAATTCTCGCTCCCGAAGCTGGTATAGGTCCCAGACCCTGGCGTCTGCAGCGCTTTCGTGTTGCTGGCAGGGGAACGGCCGTACATGGTCACAGGCCTGTGCATGTAAATGTAGGATTTTGCGAAGGCCAGCGCCGCGAAGGCACTTGCGTCGGGGATCACATAATAGTGGTATCGCCCAGTTATGGATGTGACCTTATTTACGAGCTCCCGTGAGACACAGCCGCAATGAACGGCAACAATGCCGGAGCCCCCGTCACAAACTTTCTGCATGTAACCGGCTGGATCCCAGCTTTCAATGCCACCTCTCACCTGATACCGCCTGATGCGCAGAAGTCCATATTCGCTTGCGCTTGGCCAGAGGTAGCTGACCTCGGGCCAGCTCACAATGTCCGGCTTTCTTTCCGTCAGAATCGCAAGTAAGTCCTTAATGCCGCTCGGAAGAACGGCATCGTCGTCTCCAATATAGAGAATGTAATCGCCTGAAGCATTGGAGAAAGCGGAGGAGAAATTCCGGCTAACCGAAACGCGCTCGGGCAATCTGATATACCTTATGCGGGGATCGCCCTTTTCTGCGACAACCGCGCCCGTGTTATCCTGACTTGCATTGTCGCTCACGACAATTTCGACGCGGGGATCCTTGCATGCAATTGCCGTATTGAGGCTGTGCCGCAAATAACGTCCGCGTTCGCGTGTAGGGATGACAATCGACAAAATCGGGCGCTGGGTGCGAGAACTCATTTTACTATCCCTGCTTTCTAAACGCCCAAAAGTAAGTTTCTAAAAATCCCCCTGGCCCTGCTGACTAATTGCGATCGCCCGACATGTCAAGATACAGGTTGTTACAAACATCGCACAATACTTACAGTTGTTTATTCGATGTGGATGAGGTCCGTTCGTGCAGAGGCTGATCATGAGCCAATGTCTTGTTGCGCGCGCGGCCCGCGATGTTGGCGTTCGCGTTGGTTTTGCGGTCTCGATGAAAGATCGCAACCCGCTTGTGTACGGTCCCAGCGAGCCAATTCTCGCTGCTTGCCCCAGAAACCCGTGTCGAAATCGAGCAGCGATTTCTGCTTAAGCCGCCTTCCCCGACCGAACATGCAAAGCTGGCCGATGACGTCGCCGCCGCTGCCGGCGGCTCTTGGCTCAACGTTCAATACGGCCCCCAAGGGGGGTGCTGCTTCCTGCTATATCGGCGCTCGAAAAGGTCATCGCCTCTCACTATCTTTCCGATCTACCTTGTTGTTGACGTCTTCTGCCCGCCGCAGTGGAAGTTGCTATCGATCCCGAGACGATGATCCCAACTGGAAGGACGCGTAACATGCCATCGGAACTCATCATCGAGCGCGAAGGTACAGCGACCAGGTTGTTTATCAACCGGCCGGAAAAAGGAAACGCGCTCAATGCCAGTCTCACCGAAGCGCTAATCGCTGCGGTGACGGCGGCAACTCTGGACGGAACCCGGCTTCTGACAATTGAGGGGTCTGGATCGCGTTTCTGTTCCGGTTTCGATTTCACCGGGTTCGAGGATCAGCCGGAAGGTGATCTCTTGCTTCGCTTTGTAAGGATCGAGCAGCTGTTGCAAACGATCTACCACGCACCTTTTCTCACGGCCGCATTTGTTCATGGCAGTAATTTCGGGGCCGGTGCTGACATTGTGGCCGCATGCGGCGTTCGTATTGGAAGCCCGGACGCGACTTTTTGCATGCCGGGCCTGCGCTTTGGCGTTGCACTGGGAACGCGGCGGCTTGCCTACAGGATCGGCCAGGAGCGGGCGCGCAAGATACTTGCTGAGACTTTGATCTTCGGGGCTGAGGAAGCGAAGCGGGATAATTTTCTCACAGGCATTGCAGAGAAAGCGGATTGGCCCGCAACTCGGGAATCCATCGGCAAGGCCGCCAACAACCTGCCTGCGGAAAGCCAAGCACTGCTTCTGCGCCTGACAACGCTTGATACCCGCGATGCTGACATGGCCGACCTTGTCCGCTCGGTGAGCGTTCCTGGACTGAAGGAACGCATACGTTCCCACAGGCAAAAGGAACGGCCGGGACAATAAGTACGGTTTATTTCAGATGCTTATTTTGCAAGCCCGATAACCGGCGAGAAGCCGAAAGCTTCGAATTACGGGACAAGAGCCGATTTTTCAGGTAGCGGTTGTAAACGAGATTGACGGTTTCGCTAGAGCGTGAAATCCTTAAAATATGGATCGTGGTCCTACAATTCGAGACTTTAGGCGTTTTAGCGGTACCACTGCCCCACAGCCGCTATATGGCAGGCCCAACCCCTCGGGCCTAAAAGCCAAACGGGAAAAGCCAAAACGATACCTTAAAGCGGCGCGCCGGGAAGGCGTTCGTTCTGAAGCATTCTGAAGTACGATGAGTGATCGCGGGCAATAGAATGCAATTTGACGAGGCCCTCGCCGATTACATAACGCCGAACGAACGGGAGGCTAAACCGTCCACTTCCGCTGACATCTTGGTGGTGCAATCCATCCGCAAGTCATTCGGTGGGGTCCAAGCTCTAAGAGAGGTCAGCCTTACAGCGTGCGCGAGCGAAATCACCGGCATCATCGGCCCGAATGGGAGCGGTAAGACCACGCTGCTGCATATCATTGGCGGTCTTTTCAGGGCCGACGCAGGCGAGATTCTTTTGAACGGCGCCGACATATCGAACCTTGCCGTCCGGAAGCGCTTGCACCTTGGCCTCGTTCGGACTTTCCAAATTTCGCGCGAACTCGGAGAGATGACGGTTCTCGAGAACCTCCTTATTGCGGGAACGCCGCCCCGTCGTGAAACAATCGCGAGCGCGCTATTTTCGCGCCACCGGATAGCCCTTGAGCAGCGGAAGGCGGCAATGAAGGGGCGGCAGCTATTGCAAAAGACCGGCCTCTGGCGGCTTCGCGACGCACCGGCAAGAACGCTTTCCGGTGGTCAAAAAAAGCTCCTTGAGATTGCGCGGGCGCTAATGCTTGATCCCAAATTGATTTTGCTCGATGAGCCTGCCGCAGGCGTAAGCCCACCTATGCGTCTTGAAATCGCTTCCGTCATTCAGGACCTGAAGGGCGAAGGGAAGGCAGTCGTGATCGTCGAGCATGACATGGATGTCGTGGCGCGCCTCTGCGACCGGGTCTACGTCATGGCAGAGGGAGCGAATCTGACAGCCGGTACTTTCAAAGAGGTCGTAGCCGATCGGAGAGTCATAGAGGCCTATCTTGGCGGCGTCGTATGACCCCTGCAGCTCCCATCCTGACGGTGAAACAGGTTGCCGCGGGCTACGATGGGACCGAAATTCTCTCAGACGTCAGTTTGAGCATGCCACAGGATGAGATTTTCGCGGTCATTGGACCCAACGGCTCCGGAAAGAGCACGCTTGCAAAAGTCATCGCTGGATTGATCCCGGCAAGCCGCGGAGAAATTCAGCTCGCGGGAGTGCCGGTAACCCGTCTCCCGGCTTGGGAAAGATTGCGCGCAGGAGTGGCCTACGTACCGCAAGAGCACAACGTTTTCCTGAACATGACGGTCGAAGAGAATCTGCGGATCGTGGCGGAACATGCCTCGGCCAAGCCGGCCGAATTCGCCATAAAGCGGGAGTGCTCAGTCGAAATGTTTCCCGAGCTGAGCAAGAAGATGGGCCAGCGTTCGGGGCTTTTGTCCGGAGGGCAGCGCCAGCTTCTGGCCTTCGCTTGCGCGCTGATCGCCGATCCTAAAATCTTGATACTCGATGAGCCATCGGCGGGCCTCAGTCCGCGCCTAACCAGCGAAATAATGTCCAAAGTCGCCGCTATACACCGGTCGGGAGTAGCCGTTTTCATGATCGAGCAGAACGTCATGGAAGCGCTTCGCGTCGCGGATCGCGTGCTCGTTCTCGTAAACGGCAGGATGCGGCTTTTAGCAAAACCGGCTGAGTTTGGCCCAAAATACAATCTCCATGAAGTTTATCTCGGGTAGGTGAAAAGGTTCGATGCTGCCGCAGGTCATTCTCAATGGTGTGGTTACGGGGCTTATCCTGGCGTTGCCTGCTATCGCGCTCACGCTAACCTACAGCATTATGCGGTTTCCGAATTTCGCCATCGGCTCCATGATGACGATTGGGGCCTATGCAGCCTTCGTGTTCAATTCAACGCTCCACCTCCCGCTGCTGCTTGCAGCGATTTTGGGATGCGGGGTTCTATCGCTCATCCTGATCGCTACCAACGGGGCCGTGTTCGCGAAACTGGAGGGCCGAACCTCGATCACACTTCTTGTCGCTTCCATCGGGGTGTCCTTCATCTTCGAGAACGTCGCACGCTTCATTTTCGGAAATGCCGCTCAAAGCTACGATGCCCCAATTGCAGGGAGCTACCATCTGTGGCACCTGCGGGTGAACCAGGAGCAGGGTTACGCCGTCTTGACCGTGCTTGCCGCGGTTATTGCGATCTACGTCATGCTGAATCATACCGCGCTCGGCCGTTCCATGCGCGCCGTTTCCGATAACCCGGGCCTCGCCGCGGTCAGAGGGATCAACCGCAAATCCGTCATCAATAGGGTCTGGCTTGTTGCCGGTATTCTGACCGGCGCCGCAGGCGTACTCGCGGGGCTCGACCGCGCCATCGATCCCCAGCTTGGATCGAGTTATCTTATCTCGGTATTTGCGGCTGCCATTATTGGCGGGCTTGGGAGCGCGGCTGGAGCTGTTTTAGGGGCGCTGTCCATTGGCCTCGCCGAAGAACTGTCGACGCTTGTTATTTCCCCGAATTACCGGGAGGCAACCGGTTTTATCGCCATCGCGCTCATTCTTCTCCTGAAGCCGCAGGGGTTCTTCGGCACATTGCGGATAAAGAAATGATCGCATACTTGATAACGATAATCATTCTGGTTCTCATTGCCATCCTGCTCGGCTTCGCGCTGAATCTCCAATGGGGCACAACAGGTCTCGTAAATTTCGGAATTGCAGGTTTCTTTGCGCTCGGCGCTTACACTGCTGGTTTAACCGCGCTCGCAGGGGCGGGAACCGTGCTTTCAGTTGTTGTGGCGGCTCTAGTCTGCGCCCTTAGCTGTGGAGCCGTTGCCTCAATTTCGGCTCGGCTATCAGAAGAATATCTCGCCATCCTGACGCTTGGTTTCGGCGAAATCGTTGGGCTTGTTGCCTTGAGCGAGGACGAGGTAACCGGTGGTTCGCTTGGGCTGTCAGGCATCCCGCGCCCTCTCGACGGCCTAGTGAAGCCAGAGAATTATGAGACCGCGTTTCTCTTTCTCCTTCTCGTGGTGGTGATCGCCGTTTATTTCGCGCTCAACCGCATCCTGCGGTCTCCTTTCGGCCGGGCGCTGCGCACCGTCAGGGAGGACGAGGTCGTCGCCGAAACCCTCGGCAAAAATGTCTTGAGTTTGCGTGTCCGGGCATTTGCATTGGGGGGTGCGATTATAGGAATCGCTGGGGCGTTTCACGCTTTCTACCTGACTTACATCGACCCTACGCAATTTACCGCCACCATCACTGGCTACACTTTCATGGCCGTCATTTTCGGCGGGCGCGGCTCGAACCGGGGTCTGATCATTGGTGCAGCCTTGATAATGACGGTGCTTGAGAGCACGCGGTTCCTCAAAGATGCCATCGGCTTCCTGAATGCCACTCAGCTCGCCTCCCTCCGGTTGATTATTGTGGGGTTGGGTCTTGTTCTCCTCCTCATCTACCGGCCGCAAGGATTTTTCCGTGAATACAGAATGAAGGCATCCGCACTCTTTGGACCTGAAGACTCTCCATCTAAGCCTTCCTAGAAAGGACTTCCATGAGCCGCGTTCGACCTGTGCCGTCTTCGGAATTGCCGCCGCAAGCGGCTGCCGTTTATGAGAAGTTCGCGCAATCTTACGGGTCATTCCGCAGTCAAGTTGCTGTTCTTGCTCATGTTCCATCTGCAATGACGCATCTGATGGGAATGCTGATGGAGCTGAAAGCCCAGAAGAACATCAACTGGCGCTATATCGAGCTTGCTATCGTGACCGTCTCCAAACTCAATGAATGTGAATATTGCGTCGCTCATCACACCAAGCCCTTGATGGTTGAAGGGATTGCGGGCGACACCATCGACCGTCTTCCCGAATACAAGGACAATCCCGGCCTCGATGAAATCGACAGGCTGGTGGTCGAATACACGATCGCCGTCACGAACGGCGCGAGGCGTGTTTCTGACGACCTATTTGCCCGTCTGCGGGATCACTTCACCGAGGCGCAGATCGTGGAACTGACCTTAAGAATTGCTCTTGCAGGGTTTTTCAATCGCTTCAACGAGGCCTTGCGCATTGAGGATGAGCTCACGGAACCGGAAGTACCCTTCCGGCAATGATTTCACTTTTCGAGTAGCTAACTGGAGTAAACACGATGGGTAAAAACGGCTTGAGGCTCAATCGCAGGGAGTTGCTTTCGACTGCAGCCGCCGGCTCGGCGGCCATGCTAGCCTCGCCGTACATTGCCAGGGCTCAAGCCGCACCGATCCCGATCGGTGTACTTTTGCCGTTCACTGGCTCGCAAGGCGCCTATGGGCCCGACATGCGAAAAGCAGCGGAACTGACAAGCAAGCTCTTCAATGACAATGGCGGTATCCTCAGCGGCAGGAAGTTCGAACTACATTTTGAAGACGATGAGTTCACCCCCACATCCGGATTGGTCGCCACGAAGAAATTGCTGGAAGTGAACAAATGCCAGGCGATCATTGGCGTGTGGGGCAGCCCCATTGCCATGGCCATCAAGCCCGTGACCTTGCAGGCAAATGCTTGTCTTATGGTTTCCGGCGCCGCCAATCCCATTACCGAAGGCGATACCAAGGGGTTGATTTGGCGCTACCAGGCTAAGGCCACCGACTGGGGTCCGGCGATGGCCAAGGCAATGATCTCCAGGGGCTGGAAGAAGGTTTCCATCTTGGCGCAGCAAAACGCCTTCGTGATGCCGATGATCGAGCCGGCCAAGGCGGAGTTCGAGAAAGCAGGCGGCAAAGTTTATGACACCGTCATCTATAATCCTAGCCAACCCTCTTACCGCGCCGAAGTCCAACGCATCTTCGGTAGCAATGAGCCGCTCGATGCTGTGATGTGCCTTGGCCTCCTTACTGACTTCGTCTCGATCGTGAGGGAGGTCCGCCGGAATGATTTCAAGACAAAGATCATGGCACTATCAATCGCAGCGGACGCCGAAGGGCAGTTCGTGAAGTCCGTGGGGCCTGAACTTGCCGAAGGCATCGAGCATTTCCAGCCCTCTCCCCCATTGGGCAGCCCCGGTTACAAGCGTTTCTTGAAGATGATGGGCGCTCCGGAGGGGACGATCTATTTCTTCGCCGGCAATACACACGATCAAGTGTGCACGCTCGCGCTTGCCATGGAGAAAGCAAAAAGCACCGATCCGCTTGTCTATACGAAAGTGATACGGGAGCTGTGCAATCCGCCCGGCGAGGTTGTTCAGGATGAGTTGCGGGCGCTCGATCTCGTACGGAAGGGCGTGGAGATCAACTTCGACGGCGCCGGATCGATCTGCGATTTCGACAGCCATGGCGACCAGCTTAATCGCAATTATGCGCACTTCCGGATCGAGAATGGCAAGTCCGTTCTTGTACAGACGCTGAAAGGCCCAGAAACGGCACTCTAAACCCTGGTAAGTCTTTCTTCACTTGACCGCGGAAAGCTTCGAATTGCGGGACAAGCTGAGATTTTCTTGATCGCTACTGCGAAGGCCATTGACCGCTGCAATGGCGCATGAAATCCTTGCTATATGGATACCGGTCCTATTATTCGAGACTATAGTTGTTTGTCATCCGTTGTTCGAGCACTGAAGCTGCTCGAATATGTCGGAGAGACGGGCCGGCGGAGCTTTTCCGATATTGCTTCGTTCAGCGGGCTTCCGAAGTCCACATTGCTGCGCCTGATCGGAACCTTGGTGGAGCATGGGTTCCTCCAGCGTATCCACCATGGGCAGTATGCGATCGGAATGAAGCTTTGGGGCATAGGCTGCACTGCGATCGATATCGACAACGTCCGGGACTTCATTATCAAGACAATGCGGAAACTGACGGAAGAGACAGGCGAGACTTCTCTTTACGCCGTTTATGACTTCGGCACCGCCGTCTATGTCGAAAAGGTCGAGGGTTCTCATCCGATTCGGGCTTACGCCAATGTGGGTGGGCACTCTCCCGCATATGCGAGCGCTACGGGGAAAGCTCTTCTGGCGTTTCGCGAGCCGCAGGAAATTGCGGCTATAGGCGCTGCAGCAGAGAAGCTTACCGAGACAACTCATGCGGGGGGGGAGGTTTTGCTTCGCCATCTCGCGGAAGTCCGGCGAGCGGGCTATGCGCTTAACCGCGGTGAGTGGCGCAGCGGTGTTTGGGGAGTAGCCGCGCCGATTTTTGGCCGGGATTCCATGCCTATAGCAGCAATCGGCGTGACCGGTCCCCGGGACAGGATCGAGCCGGCTGCGCATAGCTTGGCTAAAGTGGTGATGAATGCGGCTGATGAGCTATCGGCAAGACATGGTGCGGACAGACGCCTTTCGCGGATCAATCAGCCAAAGAAGGACCTGCCGGCTGAAGAGGGCGGCGGGGGCGGCCTCTCTGTAACCAATATTGCCTTTTCTGGATGGACAAAACCGATCATGGACATGGGAAAAGGTCCATCCGCAGCTTCCGGGCGTTCAGGCAGGATCATGCTGGATGCCCATAGGGGAGAACGTGACAGGATCCCAATGACGGATGCAAACGCGCCTTACCAGACCGTTGTGAAATCCGTTGGCCGCGAGGCTGAAGGCATCTGCTCTATTACACTGAAGAAGCCCAAAGGCGGGCAGCTTCCGGCTTTCACACCCGGCTCGCATATTGTCGCGCATTTGCCGGGGAAACTGGCGCGCCATTACTCGCTCTGCGGCGATCCTAACGTTAGAAAAACCTACACAATCGCGGTGCTTCTCGAGCCCGAAAGCCGGGGCGGCTCGGTGGCCATGCATGGCCTAGCCCCCGGTGGTACGCTGACGATCTCCGGACCCAAGAATAATTTTCCGCTCGCAGGCAAAGAAGCAAGATTTCATCTGCTGCTGGCGGGCGGGATCGGTATCACGCCCATGATGGCCATGATCATGGAACTCAGCCGAAGGCAGGCAAACTTCCGGCTCCATTACTGCGCCAGATCAAAAGAGCATGCTGCCTTCCGGGATCAGATCACGGAAATTGCAGGCGAGCACGCCGATTTTTACTTCGATGGCGGGGACCCATCCAAAGGGCTGAACATCCGGGACCTTCTCAAGACCTACGACCCCGGCACCCATCTCTATTATTGTGGACCGCCCAGCTTCATGAAAGCGGTCAAGGAGTTGATAACGGCCTGGCCTCCCCACACGGTACATTTCGAGCATTTCTCCGCACCGGCCGGGAATGCGGACTTGCCTCGCAAGCCCTTCCGCCTTCGCCTCGACGCCCTTGGAGAAACCTTCGATATCCCGGCTAACCAGACGATCGTCGAAGTGCTCGAGGAAAATGGAATTCCGGTTACGACAGAGTGCCGCGAGGGATATTGCGGCTCATGCATCACGCGCTACCTCAGCGGCAATCCTGAACACCACGACACCGTTCTTAGCGAAGAGGAACGGAAATGTTTTGTGATGCTTTGCTGTGCGCGGGCAGAGGAAGGGTCGCTGCTCACAATTGATTTGTAGGTGCGAAAAGTGAAGGAGGTTCCCTATGTCAGCGATAGAGACACAGTCCCAGCGCTCATTAGCCTTGAGCGCATTGGTTAAGAATTGCTGGTACGTGGCGGGGCTTTCAAAGGATTTTCCGGCAGGGAAGCTGACAGGCCATGTCATCGCGAAAAGGCCTGTTGTGATTTGGCGCACCGCAGAGGGCGACGTCGTGGCCTATGACGACCGCTGCGCCCATAAGCGCTTCCCACTTTCCAAAGGGCGCCTCATGGCCGATGGAACGCTCGAATGCGCCTATCATGGCCTGCGTTACGATATGTCCGGCAAGTGCGTGATGATACCCTCGCACCCAACGGGGCCGATCTCGCCGAGGGCCGTGATCCAGCCCTTCCCTCTCATAGAGCAGGATGGACTTGTCTGGGTTTGGCCGGGCGATCCAGCGAAAGCGAAGAAGGTCAAACCGCCGCGGCTTCCTGAAGTTGCCGATGAAGCCTTTGAAACCATTGTTGTCGGCCCAATGGAGGTGCCGGCAAACTACTTGCTCCTGATCGAAAACTTGCTGGATATCACGCACTTCTATCCGCTCCACGACGGCAATATCGGCGATATCCAAAATAGCCGGATCCCGATCGAGCTTGAGGAAGGGTCGGTGGATGGGAACCGCTACGTGATGACAATCCGGAAAACGGATAATTACACTCAGCCGCCTTACCTGGCCGATTGGATGCAATATGATGTCGTCGACCGGCATCATACCCACTGCATGATGAGCCCAGCGATTACGCGCGTCGTCATGCGCGTTGCACCGCCCGGCAAACTAGAACCTCGCGAGGGTAAGAAGGAGTTCCCCGGACGGCTTCCCGCTAAGGGCGATGAGCGCGGCTACGTACTCATCCACACGCATACGCCCGTGGACGAGAAAAATCACATCTGGCGCATCATCGTGAACATGCCCGCCCATCACATGTCGAAGGGCGATCCAACGATATCGGCCGCCAAACGCACCGCAGAAATGTTTCCGGCGGTAGCCGCTGAAGATCATTGGGCGCTTATGCAGCAGCAAGCGATGTTTGCCTATCCCGACGGCGATTATCAGGAGGTCTTTTTGAAACCCGATCTCGCAATCAGGCGGACGCGAAAAATTTTCACAGATATGATGCGCGAGGAGACGGCTCCGGCCCCTCACGCTGTGGCAGCGGAATAGAGACCGGTAGCATAATGGTCGCTTCCATCGTTGAGAGAGCCGGATGCCTTGCCGGTGTCCGGGTCCTTGAGCTTTGTCAGATTGCCGCGGGACCCTTCGCGGGGTGTCTTCTGGCCGATCTTGGGGCTGATGTCGTGAAGATTGAGAACCCCGATGGCGGAGACGGCATGCGCACCTGGCCGCCTTTGTCGAGGAATGATCAGGGTGAGGCGTTCAGCGAGAACTTCGCCTCCGTCAATCGCAACAAGCGTTCGATTGCGCTTAATCTCAAAAGTCCAGCTGACGTTGCCAAATTGAAAGCGCTCGCCGCCGTTTCCGACGTCTTGATCGAGAATTTCCGTGCCGGGGTTCTTCCCCGGCTGGGGCTCGGATATGAAGACATCCGCCGGGAAAATCCGAAGCTCGTCTATTGCTCCATCACGGGGTATGGCCAGACTGGCCCCTATGCCCACAAAGGCGCGTTCGATGTCACCGTTCAGGGCATGAGCGGCCTTATGAGTGTAACAGGCGAGGAAGGAAGGCCGCCGGTGAAGTGCGGAGTGCCCGTCGCTGATTTTTGCGCTGGGCTCTATGCCGCGCTCGCAATCGTTGCGGCGCTTCATCAAGCGAGACAATCCCAGCAAGGAACCTATATCGATTGCTCGATGCTGGGATCGCTATTGGGCATCGCTGCGCTGCAGACCAGCGATTATTTCGGCACCGGGAAGCCCGGCCGAAAACTAGGCTCGGCGCATCCTCGCAACGCGCCCTATCAAGCTTTCAAGGCGAGCGACGACTATTTCATAATCGCCGCCGGCAACGACAGCCTATGGCACCAGGTGGCTGAAGCGGTGGGCAGATTGGACCTAACGGCTGACCCTCGCTTTGTGACCCAGATTGACCGTACAGCCAACCAGGAAGAACTCGCGGCCTTGCTTGAGGCAAGCTTTGCAACTCGCACTGCGCGCGACTGGCTTGAGGAGTTCGACCGCAGGGGCGTTCCTTGCGCTCCGATTTGCGATTACCCAACGATCCTAGCCGATCCCCACGTTGAGGCGATGGGGATGGTTCGCCCAATTACCCTGCCCAACGGCGTGGTAACCAGAACCGTTGGCTTTCCCGTCTCGATAAAGGACCACCGTTTCGAGATTTACCGCAATCCGCCTGAACTTGGTGCTCATACGAACGAAGTTTTCGCCGAATGGCTTGGCGCGAAAACAAACGCTGCGGCGGAGTGAGGTCCTCCTGGCTCTAGGTAATCTATCTCCCCTGGAGCTTTCGCGGCTCCATTGGCTGGCGAAAAAGCCCCTAATACAGCGCAGCCGCTCATTTGCGCGCTTGCTGCCTGGCTTGCTTCTCTGCATCATCATCACGCTCCTTGCCGCACTCGTGGAAATGCTGGAGCGGGGACTCGCGGGTCAAGCCTATCTCGAGGCCCTGGTCATCGCCATTCTGATCGGCGTGCTCATTCGCACCTTTTGGACGCCCGGAGCGCGCTGGCAACCGGGAATTCAATTCAGCGCCAAAACGGTCTTGGAAATCGCAATAATGCTGCTCGGCGCCGCAGTAAGCCTCGGTACCGTTCTCGCGCTGGGACCGTTGTTATTGCTTGGCATCGTCGTTTTAGTCGTCGCCGGCATCATCACAAGCTATGGTATCAGCCGCGCCTTTGGGCTGCCTCAGCGCCTCGCGCTTCTCGTTGCCTGTGGCAATTCCATCTGCGGTAATTCCGCCATTGTCGCCGTAGCGCCTGTCATTGGCGCGGAGGCCTGCGACGTCGCTGCCTCTATTGCCTTCACCGCCGTGCTGGGCGTTGTAGTGGTTTTGGTTCTGCCGCTGCTTGTACCAATCCTTGATTTGTCTCTGACGCAATACGGGGTGCTGGCTGGCCTCACTGTGTATGCAGTGCCCCAGGTATTGGCGGCAACGCTTCCCATCGGCGCCGTAAGCAATCAGATTGGTACTGTGGTCAAGCTGGTCCGGGTGCTGATGCTGGGACCGGTTGTGCTAGCGATGTCGCTTCTAGCGGACAGATTGCACGACAAACCAACGGAAGGAGAGGCGATTTCCTCAAAGCTCTCACGCCCGCCCCTTTCCCAACTCGTGCCGTGGTTCGTCGGTGCGTTCCTAGTGCTAATGGGGATCCGTTCACTCGGATTGATCCCTGAAGCAGCCCTGGTCCCCATCAAGACATTGGCCAGCGCCCTGACGGCCATCGCAATGGGTGCGCTCGGCCTCGGCGTGGACATCCGCGCTGTTGCGAAGGCTGGTCTTCCCGTCACTGCCGCAGTGACGCTATCGCTCCTCGTCTTAGGCCTTGTTAGCGTGGGGCTGATCCACCTTCTCAAAATCGCCTGAGAGGCCTTCTTCGTGGTGCCTTGTCCGACGATCACGGTGCGGTCGCGATTGAAGATGACCCAAATGAAGTAATCGAGCAGAATGTCATCCGCTTTCTGAACGCCTCCGCTGACTGCAACATAAAGGGAGATTGAAATGTCCGAGAGTGAATTATTCCAAGAGGGGCTTGCCGTCAGACGTGAAGTGCTGGGCGCAGACTACGTCGACGGAAGCATCGCGAAAGCCGACGACTTCATGATGGCATTTCAGCGTATTACCACAGAGTTGTGCTGGGGTTACGCTTGGACTCGGCCGGGCTTGGACCGCCGCACGAGGAGCATGCTGAACCTCGCAATGCTGACCGCGCTCAGCAAACCCGCGGAAATCAAGCTGCATGTGAAAGGCGCTTTGACCAACGGCGTCACCGTGGAGGAGATCAAGGAGATTCTGCTGCACGCGACGGTTTATTGCGGCATTCCTGCAGGCCTGGAGGCCTTCAAGGCAGCGCATGAAGTCTTGAAAGCGGAAGGCGCGCTCGCCGATGGTAAGCCCGGACCGAAGTCATGACTGAAGCAGACCCGATCCGGAGAGTTTGCTTCATCGGTCTCGGAAAAATGGGCTGGCCTATGGCCGCGCAAGTAAGCTGCGCGGGCTATAAGGTAGCGCCCGTTGACGTTGCCGAAGGCGCGGCTGACCGCTTCGCAAAGGAATTCGGAGGAGAGATCTTCGCAAGTGCTGCGGAGGCAGCTGCCCAGGCTGATGCGGTCATAACGATCCTTCCCACGAGCAAGCAGGTGACTGAGGTAGCGGAAGCGATCCGGCCCGCTCTTCGGCCAGGGACCATAATGATCGAAATGAGTTCCGGGGTACCCTCAGTTACGCAGAAACTCGCCGGGCAGATGGCCGAGATAGGAGTCACGCTGGTCGATGCACCAGTCTCTGGCGGTGTAGCCAGAGCGAAGTCGGGCGATCTCGCGATAATGGTTGGAGGCGATCCCGGCACTATCGGCATCGTTGAGCCGCTTCTAGAAACCATGGGCACGACAATCGTCCGGGTTGGCTCAATCGGCGCAGGGCAGGCAATGAAGGCCCTCAACAATCTTGTCTCTGCTGGAGGCTTCCTGATTGGAATCGAGGCCCTCCTCATAGGCAAGCGCTTCGGACTTGATCCCGCCCTCATGGTGGACGTCCTGAATGCGTCGAGCGGGTCGAACAACAGCACGCAGAGGAAATTCAAACAGTTCGTGCTATCCCGTGCCTTCAACAGCGGCTTTAGCCTGGAACTGATGGCGAAGGACCTTTCGATTGCAATCGAGGTGGCGAGCGAGACCGGGACTCCCGTCCCTTTCGCATCGCTTTGCCAAGCGCTTTGGACAGCTTCACTGAACATGCTTGGCGAGGGTCAGGATCACACGGCCGCCGCGAAATTCAGCGAGATGCTGGCCGGCACCGCTCTCGCTGGGTACGCTGAATAGCGGCGGCTCCAAGACGGCCGTTTTATGTGCCTTTAATTGAACTCTGGAGGCGCTCCGAAGCCTCCGAACTCCCGCTCAATCAGTTCAGCAAGCGCGATCGGCGTCCGGTCCTCCAGATAAGGACCGATGATCTGAACACCAATCGGCAGGCCTTCCGGCGACTGTGCGATTGGTAGAACCGTCGCCGGCAGCCCGATAAGCGTCGCGATGCCGGGCCAGTGAATTTGATCGAGATACGGGTATTCAGTACCGTCGATGATGATGCGGCGCTTCCTTTGCTCGGACGAGTGGTCATGGGGGAATGCGGGCGTAGGCATCACCGGGCATATGACCGCGTCAAACTCGCGGAACAGCTCGCGCCAATTTGCGGACAGATCGGCACGCACCCTATCGGCATGAATCCAATCGCGGTGGCTCAGCACCGTACCGCGCAAGCGCCATTGCTCAGGGGTTTCATCCGATTCCAAGGAAGATGCGGCTTGCTGAAGACGGCGATAGGACTCGATCGGGATGTCCGCTCCGAACATCGAGTTTAGGAGCTGTAGATAAATGCGAGACATCAGCATCACGTTCGGCAGAAGTGGTGTGGCGCGCTCAACACTCGCGCCAGTCTTCGCAAGATTCTTCGCCAGCGATTCGAGTGCGGCAAGGGTCGCTTTGCTTGTTGGGACAAGGGGATGCGTGTCCAAGATGAGAAGGCGGAATTCCTTCAAGCTGGTATGGCGGGGCGGCGGCATTGTAAGGTGGTAGGCAATCGATTGAGGCTCATCCGGCCCAGCAAGAATATCCAGCGCCAATGCGAGATCGCTCGCACTGCGCGCCATCGGCCCGGCGACCGAAAGGTCAACATTTAGGGGCAAGGCTGGAACGGCGGGCGGCGTATGACCGCGCCGGGGAACGAGTCCGTAGGATGGCTTATGAGCGAAAACGCCGCAAAAGTGAGCCGGCACTCGCAATGAGCCGCCAATATCGGAACCAAGTTCGAGGGCCACGTACCCGGCCGCGAGGGAAGCGGCTGAACCGCCAGACGAGCCTCCTGGCGTGCGGGAAAGATCCCAGGGATTATTTGTCGTTCCGTAGACGTCATTGTAGCTTTGCCAATCCATCAAGAAGTGCGGCACATTCGTTTTGCCGATTATGATGGCTCCGGCCTTCCGCAAGCGTTGCACCGCCACCGCGTCTTCGGACGGTTTCCAGTCCCTATGACTCTCGACTCCCCATGTGGTTGGCAGCCCTGCTACGTTGAAAGCCTCCTTCACCGTCATCGGAATGCCGAGGAGGGGCTTGTGCTGTCCACGGGCGAGAGCGGCATCCGCTTCACGTGCATCCTTCCGAGCGCTGTCATATCGCTCAACAACGACGGCGTTCACTTTCGCATCGAATTTCTCGATACGGGCGATGGCAAGTTCGGTTAGCTCTACCGCCGACAATCGACGGCTTGCCAGCGCCGCAATCTGCTCCGTTACGCTGTAATACTCCGGCCCCGCCATAAGATCCTCCCTACTTAGCGATGTCATTGTCTTTGACCGGCAAGGCACACCAAATGGGGCGGTGGCCCGAATGTTCGATGAGCATGAGCAAATCGGTCATTGCAATGGTGGTTGTCATCGTATTGATGAGTGGATGAGCGCTTATCGTCTTCGCCTTCCGCAGCCGCTCGTCCAGTACGAGCCGAACCTTTCGCTCGCGGTCATTGCAGATCGCAAAGGGCGTGACACTCCCGGGCAGGACCTTTAAGCTTGAGGCCAGAGTTTGAGCGGGCGCAAAAGAAAAGCGTCCTGTGGCTCCCAGCTTCTTGGCTAATTCCTTGAGATCGAGAGGGGGACTAAGCAAGTGCATCGTGATCAGATAAAGCTGCTTGTTCTTATCCTCGACGAAGATGTTTTTGACGGGAAACTCCCATTTTCCCGTGTCCCTCTGAGCTAAGCCTTCCGCAGTATGGACGGCTTCGTGCTCAACGGTCTGCGATGGAATGCCGAGCGTTTCCAGCAGTTTGAGAAATTCCTGATAGTCATTCATGCTGACACTTACGCGCGCTTCTGTTTGCAACCACGAAACGATCTTGTTTCATATCCCTTCTCCTGCACCGGGACCACTCCGCGAGCAAGGCCTTCGGCATCACCATCCTTAAGACATGAAAAGTTGAAGGCCAGCCATTTATTGAGCAGTTGCTAATTCTAACAAGATCCATTCAAATTGCGCTAAGCTGAGCCATGATCGTGGCAGCGCAACCCACGTCCTTCGCCCGGTGGGGGCTTGAAGGTCCTCTTTTCCGTTCGTCTGGGGAGTTTGCTATGCGCACGCCTTATAATATTCTCATACTGGGTGCTTCTTACGGATCTCTTCTCGCCTCCAAGCTGCTGTTCGGCGGGCATTCCGTCACCCTCGTTTGCCTTCCGGCGGAGGCGGATCTTATCAATACCGAGGGTTTCCGAGTTCGCATGCCGGTGCGCGGCCGGAAGGACCAGATCGAGATAGATTCTAGGAAACTTCCGGGCAAAGTTCGCGCGGCAGGGCCTGGGAATGTCAATCCAAAGGACTACAATCTTGTCGGATTGGCGATGCAGGAGCCGCAATACGGGTCGCCGGGTGTCCGGGAACTGCTCGACGCAGTGGCGCGGTCGCGTGTGCCTTGCATGTCGATCATGAACATGCCGCCGCTTCCTTATATGCGGCGCATCCCAGGGCTCAACCACGAAGCACTTAAACCCGCTTACACCGACCCAAGCGTTTGGAACGGCTTCGATCCCGCGACTTTGACCTTATGCAGCCCGGACCCGCAAGCGGTCCGGCCCCCGGAAGAAAAGGTCAACGTGTTACAGGTGACACTCCCGACCAACTTCAAGGTTGCTCGCTTTGCAGATGAGGCCAGCACCAAAATACTGCGAGACCTGCAAGAGGACATCGAAGCCGTTCGGTTCGACGTGCCCGAAGGCAAGATCGAATTGCCGGTCAAGCTGAAAGTGCATGAGTCATTATTCGTGCCGCTCGCAAAATGGGCCATGCTGCTCGCAGGAAACTACCGCTGCATCACCAAGACAGGGATGAGGACTGCACAAGAGGCCGTGCGCACCAACATCGAGGAAGCAAGGTCCGTCTACAATTTCGTGAATAACCTCTGCATCGAGCTTGGTGCTGCGCCCTCCGATCTTGTTCCCTTCGAAAAATATGCCGCCGCTGCGGAAAGCCTTACCCGTCCGGCCTCGGCCGCGCGCGCTCTCAACAATGGCGCTCGCTACATCGAAAGGGCGGACAAGCTGGTACAGCTTGTGGCGCAGCAAAAGGGGCTTCGTCATCCGGTCATCGACGCGACAGTCGCGCTTGTTGATGAGCGCCTGGAAGCCAATAGGCAAAAGGCCGCTTAACAGCCTGGCGTTCCTCCGTCGGGAACTGGGAATAAAACCGAACGAATTCGCGCCATGCCGTTCTTAAACTGCGGCTCAAAAGGCACATTTGCTCGATAAGAGTTCCTGCGCTTCGTGTTCTTCCATTCAATCGCGCTTGCCTGCCTTGTAGGAGGGTTCGTTAAGCTGCAGCCTTACGTCTTCCCAGGCATGATTGTGCTTTAAACATGCACTATTAATAGGCCCGGTCTTCAATCGAGGGCAGGACTACTGGCGGGAACTCCAGCATCGGAGTAGACAGAGAGGGCGGGACAGAGAGAGAGAGAGAGAGAGAGGGAAGTATGAAGCAGATTATTCTTGTCGCTGCCTTGGCCATTATAGCCGGTGCTTTTGGCGCGAATGCACAAAGCGCGGCGACCGCTCAAGCTCCATCCAATCAAACTGCACCTCAGACCCCACCTGCGGGAACGGGCGCGAACCCGGTTCAAAAACGGCAAAACGCACGGGATCAGCTCGATTCTGACTTGGTCTACCAGAAATGTTATATGAAGTGCATAAACTCAGGTAATCCGGCGGATTTCTGCGAGGCCAAGGCAGGCGGCTTCTGTAGCTGAGGTGCTATCGAAGCGCGGCCAAAGCCCGGTAGAAATGCGGGACGGGGCCCCTGCCGCTCCCAACATCGAGTCCGGCCGCGTGCTCGATCGCTCCATGCACATACGCTTTTGCCTGTGCAATGGCATCGTCCATCGCTAATCCTCGGACAAGCAAGGATGCGATCGCTGACGCCAGTGTGCAGCCGGTTCCGCGAACACCCGGGTCAACTGCAATACGCGGCGCGGAATACACCCTGAAAATTTCCCCGTCATAGTATAGATCACGAGCTTCGGAACCGCTGCCGTGACCTCCTTTCAGGAGGACGGCGCGCGGACCAAGAGCGACTAGCTTCGCTGCCTGGTCTTTCGCTTCTTCCTCGTTCCGAGCAACTGGCGCGCCTGTTAGCACCGCCGCTTCTTCGAGGTTGGGAGTAACAAGAGCCGCCATGGGCATAAGCGCTTCAACAAGAACCCGCTCCGCGCCTGCTTCCAGAAGCGAGGTACCGGTAGTGGAAACCATGACGGGGTCTACTATGATTTGCACCCCATCAGCCCATCGCTTCAGCCCTTTAGCTACTGCCAAAATCGCTTCGCTGGACCCGAGCATTCCGGTCTTGACCGCCCGCACAGATAAATCGGAAAACACCGCATCGATTTGCGCAGAAATAACCTCTGGAGGAAGGGTATAAATGCGCGTCACCTCGCACGTATTTTGCGCAGTCACGGCAGTGACCGCGGTCGCGCAATAAACACCGATCGCCGAAGCTGTTTTCAAATCCGCCTGCAGCCCGGCGCAGGCCGAGCAATCCGAGCCTGAGATCGACAACAGCACTGGTGTCTTAGACTTCATGGCCCGCGCCTGATGTTGCCTTCCGCGAAAGGCCGTAGATGCTTTTGAAGCATCCAGGCACGTCAGCGAGTTTTTCCATGACGGCGCCTGCTCCCAGGAATTGGGGGGCAGCCCGGCTATAGCCGAAGCTGACGAGCACGACCGGAACGCCGGCCCCCCTGGCACAGCCCACATCGGCGGCGCTGTCCCCAACCATAACGGCGTCTTTGGGCTTAACCTCCAGATGAGCAAGCACCTCCAATAAGGAGGCCGGGTCTGGCTTCTTAGGCGTTTCAGAACCTCCGCCGGAGACCGCAGAGAAGAACTTCGCGATATTCAATTGCTTGAGCACTTCCACTGTAAGCTCATGCGGCTTGTTCGTGCACAGACCTAGCAGGCGCCCTTCCTCACAAAGATTTTCGAGAAGCTCGCGGGCGCCGTCGTAGAGCGTGGTTCGGACCGTGAGATTATTCCTATAAATTTCAATGAAGGCGGATACTGCCTCTGGCAAATGTGCTGCCGAATCCCCGCGTGCGGCCAGCGCCCGCTCAAGAAGCTTTGGCACCCCCCCTCCGATCATGCCCTTCACCTCTTCGAGGGCAAAGCCTCGAAGCCCTCGATTTGCGACGGTTTCGTTCAGCGCGTAGGCAATATCGGGGGCGCTGTCGATAAGGGTGCCATCGAGATCGAAGACGACCGCGTAGGGCCAGTCCTTGGCATGCTGCATTTATAGTACCGTCAAAGCCTAGGCGGCGCGCGCGTAGCTTATCTTGGGGTCGAGTTCGCCTTTCGCATACCTCTTCGCCATCTCGGCCGCAGGCAAAACCTTGATCTTGGACGCCTGGCCTGCAGTGCCGAACGCCTCATAGCGCTCTTTGCAGATCTTTTGCATGGCTTGCATTGCCGGTTTCAAATATTTCCGAGGGTCGAATTCGGCCTTCGCGGTCGACAAAACCTTGCGGATTTGCGCCGTTGCGGCAAGCCGAAGGTCTGTATCGATGTTGATTTTGCGAACACCGTGGCGGATACCGCGCTGGATTTCTTCCACCGGCACGCCAAAAGTTTCGGGCATCTGCCCGCCGGATTCATTGATGATGTCGATGAGGTCTTTCGGCACCGACGAAGAACCATGCATCACGAGATGCGTATTCGGAAGCCGCCGGTTTATCGCTTCGATGACGTTCATTGCAAGCACATCGCCGGTAGGCTTGCGCGAGAACTTATACGCACCGTGGGAGGTGCCAATGGCTACGGCCAGAGCATCGACCTTGGTCTCGGCGACGAACTGAGCCGCTTGGTCCGGGTCGGTCAGAAGCTGTTCCTTCGACAGAACTCCCTCCGCACCGTGGCCGTCTTCCTTCTCGCCATGTCCAGTTTCGAGGCTGCCAAGGCACCCAAGCTCGCCCTCGACGGAAATGCCGACAAGGTGAGCGACTTCGGACACGCGGGCAGTAACGGAGGCATTGTAATCATAATCGGCGGGTGTAGCCCCGTCTTCCTTCAGCGAACCGTCCATCATGACGCTGTCGAAGCCGAGGCGGATCGCGCTCACGCATGTCGCTTCGTTGTTGCCGTGATCCTGGTGCAGGCAGATCGGAATTGCCGGATATTGCGCCTCAAACCCTTCGATGAGCTTTGCAAGGATGAGGTCCCCCGCGTAAGCCCGCGCTCCGCGGCTAGCTTGGATTATAACCGGGCTGTCGGTTTGTTTGGCGGCCTCTAGGATGGCAATGCCCTGCTCCATATTGTTGATGTTGAATGCAGGCACGCCATAACCGTGTTCTGCTGCGTGATCGAGAAGTTGCCTTAGCGTGATACGTGCCATCATGGATCTCCACTGCAAGCCTAAGATTCTACTGCGCTTTCATAACAGATGAATTCGAGAAGCGAGCCGTCGGGGTCACGGAAGTACAGACTTGTGCCCACTCCTCTCGCTCCGGCCCTTTCAATAGGTCCCAATTCAATCGGAACCCCATGCGCCTCCAAATGGGCGCGCGCCTCTTCTACGCCACGCGGCCAGACGAAACAGATATCGCTGTTGCCTGGCATCACGGGAATCCTGGCAACTGGATATCCCACTTGATTGGGGCCGTGGCAATTGAGCTGATTGTTCCCGAACCGGTAGGCGAAGCCGTTACCACGCTGGACGACCTCGGCTCCCAGCACGTTACGATAAAAGCCGTTGGACCGGTCCCAATCGCTGACATGGATGACGCAGTGGTCGAGCGTAATATCAGAAACCATTCGGCCTCCTACTATCGGGCGAGAGCGGCAACGCCCGGCAAGGTTCTACCCTCGAGCCACTCAAGAAAGGCCCCCCCAGCGGTAGAGACATAAGTAAACTTGTCCGTGACGCCGGCAGCATTCAGGGCCGCGACTGTGTCGCCGCCTCCAGCCACCGTAACGAGTTTTCCTTCCTCGGTAAGGCTAGCCGCCTCCTGAGCGAGCCTGAAGGTGCCTTCGCCGAAGGGGGGTGTTTCAAATGCTCCAACCGGACCATTCCACAGAAGCGTCTTGCAGTTCTCAACACGCTGCAGGAAGTTGCTGATGGATCGAGGTCCGATATCGAGGATCATACTCTCTTGAGGAACCTCGCTGATAGGTACCGTTTGCGTGGCTGGGTTGGGCTTAAGCTCGTTCGCCACGATCGCATCAACCGGGAGAGCGATCCTACAGCCTGATCGTGCGGCCTCGGAAAGGACAACATCGACAGTTCCGGTAAGACCGGGTTCACAGATGGAGCGCCCGATTTCATGCCCTTTAGCGTAAAGGAAGGTGTTGGCCATTCCGCCGCCAATAATAAGATGATCCATTTTCTTCGCCAGATGGATCAAGACGTCGATTTTCGTCGAAACCTTTGACCCGCCCACAATTGCCGCTACTGGGCGTTCGGGCCGGTCGAGCGCCAGCTTGAATGCTTCAATTTCTGCCAGCATTGACGGTCCGGCATACGCGGGCAGTAGATGTGCAAGCGCCTCCGTTGAGGCGTGCGCTCTGTGCGAGACGGAAAAGGCATCATTGACATAGATGTCTCCGAGCTTCGCCAGTTGCTGCGCAAAGCTCGCACCGTTTTCCTCCTCTTCCTTATGGAACCGGAGGTTCTCCAAAACCAATATCTCGCCGCCCTGGAGGCGGGAGGCGGCCTCTTCGGCAAGAGGTCCAACGCAATCTTTGGCAAAGTGAACTGTGGTGCCAGGCATCATTGACGCAAGCTTCTTCGCCACCGGCTCCAAACTGTACTTGGCCACAGGCTTACCATCCGGGCGGCCAAAGTGTGAAATAACGATGACTTTGGCACCGCGGTCTGAAAGATCCCGCAATGTGGGAAGCAGCCGCTCGATACGCGTTGCATCTGTGACCTCTGCGCCGGACACAGGGACGTTGAGGTCGGCCCGAACGATTACGCGCTTGCCACGGACCCCGGCCCCAGAAATGCTTTTAAATATATCGAACAGCTCCGCCGTGGTCATAGCTCCTCCTGTCCCGCCAGGCGGCGTATATTTTAGGCTTTACGGATAAGCCTTTGTCTTTGGTTTGCAGGATTAACCTGCAATTCTTGCCGCTTCCACGCAAAGTGACATTTTTGCATTCGGGATACAAGTCAGACAAATTTAACAGTTAATTCAATCCTCTTAATAGGTGCGGCCAAGCTGCTCAATAAGCCTAAGCGAGCTGCCGTAATTGGGTCATAATTGAGCTTCAGCTCATGTGTGTACTAAATAGAGCTTACTTTTCAATGCCGCCACGCGAACCACTGGACATCGCGTAGCGTTCCTCTACTGAGGAGCATTGATCAATCTTGGCCGAACGCTGTCACGAGAGATCGATATCATGAGTAAGCTCATCGAATTGTCCGATCTGCCGCGCGCAGCGCAAGGGCCCGTTCTTCTTTGGCAGCAAACGCTAAAAAATCCAAAGCAGGTCTGCAGTCTTTTCCCGTCAAGCCCCTTTGTAGGCCGTGCCATGACTCAGGCCCTTGGGGATCGCATCGATTCCCATGTGATCGAGCTTGGTGCGGGAACTGGTGCGGTCACGCACCAATTAATCCGAAATGGCGTGCAGTCTGAAAAGCTGACGCTCGTCGAGATCAACTCGCGGCTCGGAGGACATCTTAGACGCCGCTTTCCGAGCGTCGATGTGGTTATCGGCTCTGCCCAGGACCTGGCGAAACTCTGGAGCGATCGAAATGGCGGAGAAGTTGGGGCCATCGTTTCGACCCTTCCGATGAGGGTTTTTTCAAAAGCGCTTATCTATTCCATAATGAGGAATAGCCTTCAGGTCCTTGCTGAAGGAGGAATGTTTGTTCAATTTACCTACCGTCAAAATAGCCCAGTGCCTGCGCGCGTTATCAAGGTCTTGGGTTTGAAGGCTTGGAAATATAGCCGGGTGTGGATAAATCTGCCTCCCGCAGCAATCTGGGCCTATGCGCGCGAGGGCGCAGCGCACGAGCTTCAGAGCTCAGGCTTCCAAGAATCTCGGGAAAAAGCTCAAGCCACTTAAGGCTCAAGACTCCGCCGCTTCCTTCAAATCGAGCTGCTCTTTCAAGTCCCTTAGGATAGTCGAAGCCTTGGCGGAGGAAGCACTTATGGCACCGCCATGAGAACTCCACGCCATGGCGCAAATCGTCCCGCTTCACGTCCGCGCTTTGATCGTCGTGCCTGAACTCGATCATCTGTGCTTTCGGAGCAAGCACGCGGCTCGCCCTCACGTCTCGAGGCGTATCCATCTCTTCGGTATAGGCTCCTGAACGGAACAAGGTCTCGATTGATTTCACGGCGCCGCGAATTATGCGCTGCGCCTGCTCCTCGCCGAGCATGTTCTGCGCCTGGGCGTCCTTGATCCGCGTAATAAAGCCGGCCGCCATCATCGCGACCTCGATCTGATAGCGGAAGTTTTCCTCCGCTGCATATTTGATCCGGTCCCAGACATTGACCAGCAACACATTTACATCTTCCATAACGGCGGCAGTCCCAAAGAAATCGAAGGACTTCGCACTGCCAGAATCGATGGAGCCGATGGCGAGTTTCACAGGCGCTTCCGGATGCAAGGCAGAGACCGCGTCATAGAGCTCGTCCATGGATCGTATGACGCTGACGATGACTTGCGGGTCGGTGAGAGACCGTTCCTTTTCAGCTATGAGCACCCGAACCCGCTTTAATTCCCCTTCCGTCCCGTCCGGGTTCGCGATGATAAGTTCACCCTTGTCGGTTTCGCGGGTCAGCAGTTCTCGCAGCTTCGGCATGACGAAGATGATGTTATAGGCTCCGATATCGACGTCGGCCAGGAGCTTCCGGTTCATGGCCTGCTCGCCATCTATGAGGCTGGACCAGAAGCTGATATCCAAGAGCGGATTCAGCCCGAAAAACCCCATCAGATCCTTTTCTTCCTCACCGAATTGCTGGTAGTGACGCGTAAATTCATTATATGCGAGGAGAATTCGCTGTGTGCGGTTCGCGCCGTCCACTTGAGGCCCCGTCCGCGTTACGCGGAGCAGCTCCCGGATTTGCGCAGCATGAAGTGCATCGCGTAGACTGTTAACTGCCTTTATAATTCGTTCCCGGCGCATGCGCGTTCCTCCCGGCTTCACCGAATCACTTTCGCTGTGGTTGCAATTTACTCCTTCCAATTGGTCGAATAATGGCTACTGCAAACACTCCCACAGAAGAATCAAGAGCCGAAGGTGAGCGCATCGCGAAAGTAATCGCGAGGTCAGGCTTCTGTTCAAGGCGAGAAGCCGAGGTTTTGATCGCGGAGAAGCGCGTCTCGGTGAACGGCACTATCATCGACAGCGCTGCGCTTGACGTTACCACTTCTGACACCGTTCTCATTGACGGCAAACCTATTTCAGCCCGCGAGCCCCCCAGGCTTTGGCGCTATTACAAGCCCAAGGGCCGGGTCACAACTCACAAAGACCCCGAAGGAAGGCCAACCGTTTTCGAGAGCTTGCCCGACAGTTTGCCCCGGCTTATCTCTGTGGGCCGGCTCGACTTCAACACGGAAGGGCTGCTTCTCCTGACGAATGACGGTGACCTCGCGCGCCATCTTGAGTTGCCGTCAACCGGATGGACGCGGCGTTACCGCGTGCGGGCACACGGGCAGGTAACGCAGGACCAGCTCGATGGCCTTAGCAGCGGCCTCACCATCGGCAAGATGAATTACGGGCCCATCGACGCGGCGCTCGAACGCGAGCAAGGCTGCAATGTCTGGATTTCCCTCGCAATCCGCGAGGGCAAGAATCGTGAGGTCCGCCGCATCATGGAGCATCTCGGCCTAATGGTGAACAAACTCATCAGAGTCTCCTTCGGGCCGTTCATGCTCGGCGAGCTGGAACCTGGTCAGATCGAGGAAGTGAAAACTGCAGTCCTGAAGGATCAGCTTGGCCCTCGGCTGTCACGGCAGCTTGGTGTAAGACGCGAGCCGATGCGAGAGGAACGAAAGCTCCCCCCTGCCCGCAGCAAACCTTCTTATCTTCGCCGCAAATCCCCTCCGGCAAAGGCGATACCCTCGCGCATCCAAGAAACCCGGCCGCTCAAGCGCCGCCGCATTCTGTCAATGGACGGGACGGAAGCCCCGAAGGTCGAGTTCGTCCGTCCGCCGCGCGCGATATCCGGCCAGCGGCGCGAAGAAAATCGCGGTGCCCGAGACCGGCAACATAATCGAGGCGATGAGGCTCGCAGGCGTGACCACCCGGCTGAGGAAAGCCGGCATTCCGAAGACAGGCAACACACGCGGCAGCGCAGCCGTGATCGTGGGGAGGAGTACGCGGCTAAGGAGAAGCGATTTGAAACCGGGCGCGGCGACGGCTTCAAACCTCAACGGACGCCGTTCAAAAGATCCACCTCCAAATATGGGGATCGCCCGCCAAACCAAGATGAGCGGGCTGGAAGCCGGCATCAAAGGGCGCGGACGGATGACCGCGACCAAAGCAACTTTGGCAAACGGGCTACCGGCGAAGGAGAGCGCCGTTTCCATAGTGCTGATAGGAAAACTACGGGAGAACGGAACCGGACCGAAAAGCCGCATCACAGAAAGGAAGGATATCGAAGCCCTGCGGCAGGCCCCGGCTCACCTGATCAGCGACAACGGGACTATCAGGGCACCGGCGGACATCAAAAAGTGCGGACTAGCGATCGCGGAAGAAGCAGCTTCGGCGATCGGACTGCGGGCGAAGGAGAGCGCCGTTTCCATAGTGCCGATAGGAAGACTAATGCCGCATCCCCAAGAACCCAAAAGCCGTATCACACAAGGGAAAGAAATCGGACCGCCGAGGCAGGCGCAAGTTCGCGCGATGACGGGCAGCGCGGCTATCAGGGCAAGGCGGGCGGTGGACAAAAGCGGCGCTTTGGGCCAGGGCAGAAGCACACTCGACCCCAAGGATCGCGAAGGCCCTTCTCAAAAGAAGACAAGGACCTCTAGTGAGGATCGTTGGCGGGAAGTTTCGCGGCCGCGCCCTCGCTGCCGTCCCTGGATGTTTGACGCGGCCAACAGCCGACAAGGTCCGCGAGGCCCTCTTCAATATCCTTGCTCACGGCATCGATGATTTCGAGATCCAAGGGGCGCGCGTGCTCGATCTTTTTGCGGGAACTGGCGCTCTCGGGCTGGAAGCTCTTTCCCGCGGCGCGTCTTACTGTCTTTTTGTCGAAGACCATCCGGACGCTCGCGGCGTAATTCGCGAGAATGTTGAAGCTTTCGGCCTGACCGGCGTCAGCAAAATATGGCGAAGGGATGCCACCAGGCTGGGGCCGGCGGCTCCGATGCAACCGTTCAGGCTTCTTTTCGCGGATCCGCCTTATGGCAAGGGGCTGGGCGAGCGCGCCATACTCGCGGCGGCCGAAGGTGGCTGGCTTGCACCAGCCGCCATTTGCGTTCTGGAGGAGCGGGCGGACGCCCAGTTGGAAATACCGCCTTCCTTTGAAGTAGAGGATAGCCGTGTCTATGGCGATACGGCTCTCCATTTTTTGCGGAAGGTTTAGCGCCGAGGCCTTCACGTTATGTTTTCAGGCGGCCTTATGCCGCTTCACTTCCTCGGCGTAGAGCGCGTGTTCCTCTGCCAATGAGCGTGCGATGCTCGGGCGCTGTTTCAGCCGTGAGTAATAAGCTTCGATCGCCGGCCATTTCGCAAGTTTGACCGGCGTTGCAATACTCCAGTTCAAGACAGTGAAGAGGTAAGCGTCGGCGACACTGAAACTCTCGAGGAGAAACTCACGTCCGTTCAGATAGGAATTGAGGTAGGCGAGACGAATTTCACCTTTTTCGAGGGTACGAGCTTTCGCCTCTGGATCGGCCTTGGGGTCGAACAAGGGCGAAAACAAAGCCTTATGCAGTTCGGTGCCGACAAAACAGAGCCATTGCTGCAGCCGCGTTTGCGCCATCCCTGCAGCCGGAGCGAGTGCCGCATTGGGATACTTGCTGGCGATGTATTGGAGAATGGCTGCGTTCTCTGTGACAATCTCGCCATCGTCGGTCCGAATTGCCGGCACCAGTCCAAGCGGATTCACCGAAAAATAGTCGATCCCGTCCCGCGTTCGCTTCGTTTTCGAATCCACTTCGATGAAATTCGCGGTGACGCCGGCCTCGTAGAGTGCAATTCGGGACGCCATCGAGCAGGCCAACGGGGAGAAATAGAGGTCCATGTGTGTCTCCGGGCATTGTATTTTGTACTACGTCGAACAAATTACCGTTAAAGTGACTCCAGTCAAGAATTTTTTCGAAACGGTACAAAAAATGCAAAAGCAAAAACCGCCTGCCGTCGAGGTGAAACGAAGGGGCCGGCCACGCGCTTACAATCCGGAAACGGCGCTGGCGGAAACCACAAAGGCATTCTGGAAGGCCGGCTATTCGGGTACCTCCCTCGACGATTTGTCAGCCGCCGCCGGTATGAACCGCCCAAGCCTTTATCTGGCATTCGGTGACAAGCGTACTCTCTATCTCAAGGCCCTGGATCGCTATTGGCAACTTGGATATGCCGCGATGCAGGAGGCGCTGGCGGATGATGGGCCGCTGCAGGAAGCTTTGATGCGGGTCTATCAAAAAGCTCTGACAATTTACTTTCCAAAGAACGGCGAGGCTCGGGGATGCTTTGCTATTGGCACGGCCACTACGGAAGCCGTGGAGGATCCATACATTCGTGCCGCCTTGGCCGAAGGGTTGCACAAACTCGATGCTTACTTTGAAGTCCGCTTCCGTTCGGCTCAAGAGAGCGGAGAGCTAGGGCAGGATACCGATCCTGGCATACTAGCGATGATGGCGTCCGCGGTACTGCATAGTATCGCTATTCGCGCTCGCGCAGGGGCGCCGCAGGCTGAACTCGAACATTTTGCGCAGGAGGCGGTCACTGCGCTTTGCCGGGCTTGACGCCTGCGATGCGGTAGATGCAAGCTTGACGCCGGCAAAGCCTGCGGCCAAGGTTGAAAAAACGCTTGGGTTAGCAGTTGTTTTGGTCACCACAGCAATACACGAAATTTGAGGACGAACGTACTCGGCCCGCCCGCGATCTGCTGCAGGCTGTGCCCACGGTCCGGGTGAAAGCCGCCGCTGATCTTGGATGTGGTCCCGGCAACTCAACCGATCTGGTCGCGGCACGCTTCCCAGACGCTTCCATTGTTGGCGTCGATAACTCGCCGGAAATGCTAGAAGCGGCAAGACAGAGATTGCCGCATATCAGATTTCAGTTATCCAGCATCGAGGAATGGAGTGAGGCCGGCCCCTGGGACCTCATCTATGCAAACGCCGCGCTGCAATGGGTACCGGATCATCAAACGCTTCTCCCTGCGCTTGCCGCCCGTCTCGCGCCGGGTGGCAGTCTTGCCGTCCAGATGCCTGACAATTTGCACGAGGCCTCGCACGCCGCCATGCGAACTATTGCGCTGCAAAAGCAGTTCGTTTCGAAGCTCGCGGATGCGATTGACGCACGCACCAAACTGGGTAGCGCTGATTGGTATTACGCCTTGCTCCGTCCGCTTTGCTCCCGAGTAGACGTCTGGAGAACAACCTATTTCCATCCGCTAGCGGGCGGGATCGATGCCATCGTCGAGTGGGTGAAGGGCACCGCGCTCATGCCTTACCTGAATCCGCTGTCAGAAACGGCGCGAGAGACATTCGTGGCAGCTTACAAAGCTGAGCTTGCGAAGGCTTACACGGTCATGGGTTCGGGCACTGTCCTTTTGCCGTTTCCACGGCTGTTCATCGTCGCGACGCGGTAGGTAGTGCGCCGCGCCCTGCCACCGAGCGCGGTCAAGGCGACCCGGAAGGGGTTCGCGCACCTGTTACCCCTATCAAGCTATCCCGCGTGACGAGGGGCACCAATTGTTCCTCACTCCAGCCTTCTGTGCCAGCGGGGCGCAAAGGCAGGATCATGTAGCGCAGGTCGGCCGTGCTGTCGTGGACACGCACCTCAACGTCGTCAGGAATAACCGTACCAAATTCCCGCAGCACCGCCCGCGGCTCGCGCACGGCCCTTTTGCGGTAAGCCGGGCTTTTGTACCAGGTAGGAGGCAGCCCAATCAGCATCCGGGGATAGCAGGAGCAAAGCGTACACACGACCAGGTTGTGGACTGAGGAGGTGTTCTCCATAACTATCAGCTTCAGGGTTCCGACCTCGAAGCCCATTTCCTGCGCCGCCGCGCTACCATCTGCGAGCAGGCGGGCCTTGAAATCAGGATCGGTCCAGGCCCTCGCGACAAGCCGCGCGCCATTCTCGGGGGTCCGCGAGTCCATAGCCTCGACTGCACTGCGGACAGCATCCGCGCTCAAGATGCCCTTTTCAATAAGAAGTTCGCGCAGCGCTATTTCCATGGCACGCCAATGTGTCAGGCCGTCGTCGTGGTCCTTTGCCGCGGGGCCATGGTTATGAACATGACCGTGATCGATGGACATCGCCGCTTCCTTAAGTTTTAACGCCGCGATTCGAAGCAGGTGCTAGCCAATGTTGATAGAGCTCGATTTCGAGCTTATCCTGAGGCGCGCCGCCATATTCCGGCCAAATGCTGGCTTGGTCGAAGCGCACGCGGTAGAGCATCTTTTTGGGAAGGCCCTTGCGGCCGTAGGCAAGCTCTTCCGGGTTCGCAAACTCTCCCACGACATGAGAGATTTCGCCGGTCTGGCCCATGATATAACGCGGGGTGCGGATATGCCCCAAGGGAAACATCCTTGTCACGGTAACGAGATCGCCAACTTGGAAGGGAACGCACGAACCGCTCACGGCAAAATCTCTTCCCTTTTTTTGACATCCTCTATACGCCGGCCGAGCTCCTCGCTGGTAATGACGCCGCGCTCAAGAAGGGTGTTCGCGATCGCGGCAACCCAGCGCTCGTAATAGCTCATGGCCGAATAGGCTTCCGGCCCCAGAGCTTCGATGTTCTTGCGGAGTTCGTCCGTAGTGAGGAGGCCGATGCCCGGACGCTGAAGCAGCATCATCATGGCGTCCACGCGCTTTTCCCACAGCACGTGCTCCTTCTCGGAGCGATCGACTTCTCCCGCAGGGAGCCCGCCCATGTCATGCGGCTTTAGCGGCGGTTGTTGCATGCCATTCTGCCCTGCGTCATTCGGGCGAAGTATAGCAGACAGGATCGAACACGCATAGCGAAGCCGCCGCGGGCGCAAGAGGTTCGGATTGGTGATCGGCTACACTGCAAGCGAATGACGAGAATCCCCTAGCCAGTAAGCGTCGAACCAGGTGCAGATGCTTCGCACAAGCACGCGCCCGCGCTCCGTGCAACGGAAACCGTCGCGTGTAGGCTCGGCAAGGCCATCTTGATCCATTTCCAGGAACGCCTCAGCCTCCATTACTACCATATCCGCAGCCTTTCCGAACTCGGCTTCAAGAGCGCTAGCTGAGAAAGTGAAATCGCACATAAGCCGCTCGATAACGCGAGCCCTCATGCGATCCTCAAGCGAAAGAGCGATGCCGCGGGCGGTTGCGAGACCGTTTTCGGCGATCCGGCGCACGTACTCTCCGACAGGCACCGCATTCTGAACATAACCTTGCGGCAGCTGCCCGATTGCAGAAGCGCCAAGGCCGATGATCGCATCGCTGTCATCGGTGGTGTAACCTTGGAAATTCCGCCTCGTAGGATGGGTTGCCAGTTTGTCCGCCCGCAGTGCGAAGTGGTCTATTCCGACCTGTTTGTAACCAGCACCCAAGACAATTCTGCGCAGCAACTGCGACTGCCGGACTCGTTGCGCGGCATCAGGAATGGAAGCTTCATCGATCATCTTTTGGTGGCGTGCGCGTTCCGGTACGTGGGCGTAGCCAAATATGGCAATACGATCCGGCCGCGACCGAAGAACCTGCTCTATGGTGCGTTCTAGCGTTTCCTGTCCTTGGTGCGGAAGGCCATAAACAAGGTCGATATTGATCGAGTCCACCCCTTGAGCACGAAAAAGGCCGATGGCCCGAGCCGTTTCTTCCAGGGTCTGTGCTCTATTGATAGCGTTCTGAACCGCGGGATCGAAATCTTGCACCCCGATGGAAACACGCGTCACACCCGCGGACGCGAAAGCCCGGATCGTTTCCTCCGGCAGGTTTCTTGGATCAATCTCGACGGCGAACTCATCAAGCTGATCGGCAGGAAATTTTTCTCTTAGAACTGCGAAAAGGCGCTTGATGTCGTCCGGGCACAAAATGCTGGGTGACCCCCCTCCCCAATGAATTTGGGTAACCTTGACCCTATTCGGCAATAGATTTGCTATATTTGCGATTTCTTGCTCAACCGATAATAGATACTGCGCGATTGGATCGTAGCGCTGAACAGCTTTAGTGGTACAAGCGCAGTACCAGCATAACTCCCGGCAGAATGGAATATGAACGTAGAGCGACAAGCGCGCGCCCGCCGGCGAGGCCCCGAGCCACGATCTATAGGTTTCGGGACCAACAGCGTTTGAAAAATTGGGTGCCGATGGGTAGCTCGTGTATCTCGGCACCGGCCTTGCATGTTTAAGAATAAGGTCAGGGTTCACAGCCGCCTCCGGCCCGCTGGCTCATGCGGCGCTGAAGTTTAACGCGACGTCAAGCTAACGATTTGATTTTGATCAATAGGAGCTCTAGCAGCGGGCTATCGCTCGTCCTGTATGAGATCACGGTAAGCATGCCAAGTCGCATGGCCGATAAGCGGGAACGTCACAAGAAGACCGATAAAGAGCGTGGCAAACCCGGTCAGAGTGGCCGCACCAATCAATGCTGCCCAAAGCGCCATGGCTTTTGGATTTAATCTTACAGCCTGAATGCTAATGACGGAGGCGGTTATAGGATCGGCTCGGCGGTCAAAAAGCAACGGGACGGCAATCGCAGAAATTGCAAATGTCGTTGCCGCCAGAACTCCTCCGGCGACGGTGCCGGCGACAAGGAGACCCAGTCCATACGGTGTGAAAAGCAATGTCGGGATGAAGTCCGGTAGCGGCGGGAAGCTGTTCGGACCGAACAACAGCATGAAAAGCAGAAAGGCTATCCTCACCCAAAAGAAATAAATCAGGAGCAGGAGCACACCAAATAGTGACAGACGACGGGGAGCTCTTAGTATTGCGTGCCACACCTCCCCAAAGCCCGGGCTTTCCCCGAGTTCCCTCCGCCGGCTCACCTCGTAAAGCCCGACAGCCAGCATGGGCCCGAGAAGCAAGAAGCCCCCTGACAGGGGCAACAGAAGCGGCAACGCTTGGAGCCAGAAAAGAGCTGCAGTAATAAAAACCGCTCCGGCGAATGCAGCCGCGCCGAACGCCAGGCCAATTTGTGGCGTAGCCCAGAGATCTCGCCAGCCTAGGTCAAGCCACTGCCATGGCGCGTCAAAGCTTACCTCCCGTACACTAAGGCCTTCGGTCCCCTCCTTTCCGTGTGTTTGAGCAACACCACCGGCTGAGCTCGCCACCATCTTGCCTCCGCGTCAACTTTTGGAGATGCTCACGAAGATCGGACCCTGCCGCATTGATGCAGGTCAAACGCGGATTTGCGGTTCTCGTTGCGCCCGGCTGCAACGGGGGCTTTACCCTCAATTGGTCCCTTTTCCTTGCTTGAGCGCATTGATAGAGTAGACTGGAAATCGCGGAGAAATAGATTGACACTCATGGAGAAAGTCATCCGGTGCGACACCTGCGCGATCCGGCACCGCGCGGTCTGCGCGGCCCTGGAGCGTGCGGAGTTGCTCGCGCTCAACCGCATTTCGACCCGGAAGCATGTGCCGAAAGGTCAAACAATCTTTACTGAAGGCGAGCCCCGAAGCTATTTTTCCAACATCGTTGCCGGCGTGGTGAAACTAACTAAGTCGCTTGACGATGGAAGACAGCACATTATCGGGCTGCTTTTCGCGCCAGACTTTCTGGGGCGCGCCTTTCGTCCTGATAATCCTTATTTCGCAGAGGCTGCCACCGACGTGGATCTCTGCATGTTCCCGACAGCCGGCTTCGAGCGAATTCTAAAAGAGCACCCTTCGCTTGAACACCGTCTTTTCGAGCTTACTCTTTCGGAACTCGACGCCAGCCAGGAATGGATGCTCCTGCTTGCGCGCAAGACGGCAGCGGAGAAGGTGGCGAGCTTTCTGCTTATGCTCGCGAGACGGGCGGAAAATCTGGGCTGTGCCCATTCGGGTAAAGCCAATTCGATCCGGATCGATCTCCCCCTCTCTCGCGCCGAGATCGCGGATTGCCTCGGTCTTACCATCGAGACAGTGAGCCGCCAGATCACGAAGCTCAAGACGGCCCATGTCATCGATCTTCTTAATTACCGCGAGATTGCAGTTCCCGATCTGGATCGCCTTCGCAAGGCCGCTCATTTTTTCTGATTGCCGGAATTAACCCCTGGGCAATTTCATGAAAGGCTCCAGCATCTGCTTCTCCCATGCCAAATGGCGGCGTTTCCCTTCGAAGAAGTGACGTAGTAGACATCCAAAGGGTTCGACACGGGCCTTGTCCCCGGGAAGTCCGGGATCAATTGCCGTTTCCATAATTTCGACGAGCAAGCCGCCGTCGCTTGCATGTTCATACTCACAGTGTTCGAGTAAGCGATCAATCCGGCGGCCATCTGTTTTCCGAATATTTGGAAAGATGAACTGCTCCTGAAGAGCAATGTGCCGCTTCAACGACAGCTCAGTAAGCTGCAGCAGTCGCAATGTTCGTTTTGCTTTGAATGCTGCCGGCAAACGGTCTGCCATTGCTTCCATCTGCGCGCACAGCCGCCATAGCCGTGCATTCTCGCGTTCGAGGAGCAAAATTGCCTCATCCCGGCTGGGACTGATGTCAAGCAAGCGTTGCAATTGCGGCCCTTTTTATTCGGAACCTGCACTATAGCCTGCGCAACTGCCTCTTCCCCGCTTTGATCGAAATCAAGCGGCACGGCTAATCTGGCCTGGTCCTTGATATCGTTGATGGATTCGCCTTTTTTATTGGTGGACTGCTCTTGGAGGCGTCACAATAAGGGATCGAACCAAATCTTTACGGATTGCTGATTAATCGCTGGCCTGAAGGGTACAGGTTTCTCGATCCCAATAAGGCACTTCGGCTTGCGGGTTATCGACCGGGAGTCCGGAGAAAAGAGCGGTCATCCAACCTTTTCATGCGATTTTAGTGCTTTTTTACAGGTAATGAGAAAAGTGCTCAGCTCATTAGTGATGGCTTCATGGGAACCGGCCTCCTCGAAAAGAAGCGGGGAGTTCTCAGCGGTTGACACCAGCTTCACTAACCGTAAGGCGCCTATCGTCTTGGCGCTGCTCTTGATCGCATGAAGAACTGCTTGGCTGTGGCCAAAGTGCAAAGAGGGAACTTCAGCCTTCAGACGCTCAATGTTCGCGCGTAATTCGGTTTCGAACGTCGTCAGTAAATTGTTCTTGAATGTCTCTACGCCGAAGAGTTCAATCAGGAAACTCAACCTTTCATTGTCAAGAACGGGTACTTCTTCTTCATCCGCTTCCCCCGGCGTACTCGGTGTAGTTTGCGCAGGGTCACCGATGCTGCGAGAAAGAAAGGATCGCAAATCTTCGAGGTCAAGCGGCTTTGAGAGGACGTCAAACATACCGGCTTCAAGGCATCGGCTTCGAGTTTCCTCGGAGATGTCCGCCGTTAGGCCGGCAATGACCGCGGCCGTTTCTTTAGCGGTCACGGACTGGTAGGTTTTGCAAACCTCGGTACCATCTTGGTCCGGCATGTTCACATCTAATATCGCGACATCGATCTCCCCTGTGAGAAGATGCTCAAGGGCGTCTTCTCCTGTCTGCGCCTCAATGACGGTGTGGCCGTCGAGGCGCAGCATTCGGGCAATGACCTGTCTATTCATCAAATTGTCGTCCGCGACCAAAACGGTCTTTACGGGACATGCGGATGTTTTCAGGTTCTCACTACCGCAAGGAAGATGCCGCCGGTGCCAGTGGGCGACTGTCCGGATCAACTCAGGGGACAAATCGCCGGCTGACGGAACGATCGCCGTCGCGCGCGCCGAAAACTCAATGGATATATCTTCGCCGGAAGCAACGGCAATCAATGGGGTATGATCGGGCACGCGGTTAAGCCCGACCCAGTCAGCAGATGCCATCCGGGACGGATCGGTCACAACCAGTTCTGGCGCGTTGTGGCTATGAGAGGCATCGAGCCCGGTAAGAGCGCCCTCTTCACTTTGAAGAACTTTGAATTCGGGGCCGGCCCCAGCGAGCGGGAGAGGGTCAAGACCGAGCGTAACAATCTTGATGTCTTGGCCGATTTGACATTGACCGGCTTCAAATGATTCCACAGGAATGTCGGCGCGAAACGTGGACCCTTTACCACGCACGCTAATGCAATCGATACTACCCCCCAGCAGCCCAGTAAGCGATTTGCATAGCGACAGGCCTAACCCGACGCCGCCCTCGTCCTCTGCTCCGGCCGGCGCCAGGCGGACAAACTCGTCAAATATGCGGGCCTGCATATCGGAATCGATTCCGGGGCCGGAATCATGAACTTCAATATGGAGTGCCATTTTTCCTTGCTTATTTAGAAATGCCACTTCAACGATGATGGCGCCCCATTTTGTGTACTTTATTGCGTTCGTGACGAGGTTAAGGATAATGGTTTGAATTATGTCTGGATCTGACTTTATTTCTCTTGGTAACGCCGTCCTGAACACAAACTGCAGCTTAAGTCTTTTCTTGGATGCGAGCGGAGCTACGACAAATTCCACCTCGGATAACGTCTCAATAACATTGAAAAATCTTTCCCGGACGCGCCGCGCACCGCTCTCAACAGCTTGAAACTTCAGAATACTATCAAGCATCCGCGTTAAACGGTGAGCGGCGATCTCGGTAGAAGCTGCATTTTCTCTCTCCTGTGCGGTTGTCGCAGTAATCTTTGAGACTTGCGCCAAACCGAGGATTGCATTGAGTGGAGTGCGCAGCTCGTGACTGATCATTGAAAGAAATTCTGTCTTCGCGGTGCTCGCTGCCGTCGCCTGCTTCATGGACGCGCGAAGCTTCCTGATAAGGCTGGAAAGGTAGATCGGAATGACGATGATTGCGATGAGGAGACCGGCCGAGAATTGCCATTCCTGGCGCCAATAGGGCGTCGCGAGTACCATCAATATAAAGCATATCCCGTTCGCTGCCATCGACATATACATATAGGTGATGCCGAAGCGAAACCCGTTGCCAAGGATGACCCAGAGGTAAACGGGGAAGAAGATAGCCGCGGAGCGTTCTCCATAGTGGATGAGCAAACTAAGCGCGAGGGCGTCCGCGAAGATTGATACCGTTCTTCGAAGAACATAGCGGCGCGGCCACATTAGGAGGTGCACAAATAGGCCCAACCCAATGATCCAGGCAACCACCAATAAGATAGTAATCGAATCCGGGCTTGAGCTCACTTGTGTCTCAAGCGCCGGGTCAAGAATTGCGTAGGCCGTTATGACGATGCCAATGCCGTAGCGGGTCAATATCTGGGAGAATTCGAGCCGATCGAATCGCCACGCCTCACTAACCCGGCGACAAAGCATTTGAAGTGCCCCGCCGGGCGGACCACGGAGTCCTTCAACGCTTCGCTGCAAAATGAGGCTAATATCTTTCACATGCGATAGAGTATTGGCCGTATTCATGAGTAATTTGCCAAAAGGCCCAATGCCGGCTTCACCGCGACAACCGCACTCTCAGGCAGAATAAGGTCCACTCGCGTACCGGCGCCTTTTTTGCTAGAAATTTCAAGCTTTCCGCCAAGCAGCTTCATAAAGCCGACAGATATTGGCAGACCTAGACCTACGCCTTGAGCGGAAGCCCTTAGACATGGATTTGCGATCCTGCCAAAATTTGAAAGGGCTACAACCAACTCCTCATCCGACATTCCAATCCCGTGATCTTTTACGGATATCGTGATGCCTCGATCCTTATTTTGGCTAACATCAATTCGGATGACTCCTCCTTCCATGAATTTATTAGCATTCGTGATGATATTCAGTAAAACTTGAAGTAGCTTCTGGGAATCTGATTTCAATATGACTTCTTCGGCTTGATTAAAAATCAAGCTATTTCTTTTCGCCTTAATCGGCAGCTCTATCATTGGACGCAGTTCAGCGATAAACTGCAATAAAGAAAATTCGTTTACCGCAATCGTATGCTGCCCTTTCTCCAATTGAGAGAAATCTAACACCTCATCTATAATGAAAAGCAGGTGCTCCGCGCTACTTAGAATGTCTTTCAAGTATTCCGTGTAGCGGATATTCCTAATGGGTCCGAATGTTTCGGAATGAATCAAATCAGTAAATCCTATGATCGCATTCAAAGGTGTCCTAATCTCGTGACTCATATTGGCCAAAAATGCACTCTTCGCGTGACTCGCTGCTTCTGCTTGAAATTTCGCAGCACGAAGAGACTGCTCCGTACGCTTAAGGGTTGAGATGTCTATGCCGGAATAAACCACGATACTCTCATGCATAGGGGATTCCGGTACTACACGCCCCATGAGTAGAAATGTGTGGGTCTCACCTTCACGATCTCTTATATCGATCTCAACTGGCCCCGGCTTGGCGGTATTACCGTGGCGAAGCTGGCTAAGAACAGCCTCCATGGATGACCCCCCAAAAAATTCAAAGCAATATTCATTTGCGAAGACGGCCTGGCCATCCGCATTAACCGCAAATATCAGAGCAGGTACACAATCGATGACGTGCGTGAAGCGCTCGCGTGACGCTTGCACTTGTTTAATTGAACGAAGCCTCGTTTCTGTTAATTTCTGCCTTAAAGACAATCCGTCAGAGCGCAGAACTTTTTGGTGGAGACCTAGCCGAAGGAGGTTCCGCACGCGAGCCTGAAATTCAAATACATCTAGCGGGGTCGTTAGAAAATCGGTAGCACCGCATAAAAGCGCTTTGCGCCTATTCTCCACCTTTTCATTGGCTGAAACCACGATGACGGGTGTTTCTTCAAGTCTAGGGGTCTTTCTTATCATCTCTAGGAATGCCGTGGCATCCATAGTAGGCATGCTAAAGTCTGTGATGATGAGATCTGGTGGACTGTCGGCAAAATCCTCTAGCGCGGACTCAGCCGAGCAAAATGTTTTTATTTTTGTAATATCATCTATTTTCTTAGATAGATTTTCTAATACAATTCGATTGACCTCAAGATCATCCACAATTGCTACATACGCAACATCATCGATTTGGCGGGATGTATCCAACTGCATAATAACACCAGCCAAAAGTCTTCCCGCCTAAGAACAATAAACATCGCCTTTTTTGGGCCGAATATCATGCTGATGACTCAAGCCAAAGGAAATGAGATACTCATAAGAAATAAACCGTTTCAAGATCCTGTCCATTTTAGAAAAAATACGGTTATCGACATTAACCATTTTTTTGCCATTATCGATTCTTGCCACATTTATGTGCCACCCAGCTCTATCAAAACACAGGGTAGAAGGCTTGATGCGATTAATGATCTGCGGCGCTGACTATGCAATTAAAGACCAAGCTGATGCAAGTTCAAAACTGGAAGTTTGCTCAGACCCACCGGTAAATTCCGATAAACAGATAGGCGATGCTGGTGCCGCTAAAATACTGCACTTTATAAGGAAGCTTGGCCTTACGGAACTTCGGGTTGAGCTTGACACTGAGCTTGGGGCCTTGTGGTGCTTCCAGCAACATCGAAAGCGTCCAAATTTTACCCTGGCCCTGCTCAAGGACGTCCGGGCGGTCCAAAGGCTGATAACCGACGTCCACCGCGATCACCCGGAGGAAGCGCGGCGGCTGCTGAGATTTTTGATCTGGGGGTCTGACATCAGCGGGATTTTTAATCTGGGCGGTGATCTCAGATATTTCGTTCACCTCGTTGAACAAGCAGACCTTCCTCGCCTCAAAGCCTATGCCATGTCATGTATCGACGTTTGCTTTGCGAACTATTCCGGATTGCATGCCGATGTCATTGTTGGGGCTCTGGTAGCCGGGGACGCTTTGGGCGGCGGCTTCGAATCGGCGCTTTCTTGCGACTTCATTATAGCCGAAAGCACCGCCCGTTTTGGCCTTCCTGAAATCCTGTACGGGCTGTTCCCGGGCATGGGTGCGTACTCGTTTCTTTCGCGGAAAATAGGCCAGGCGAGAGCCGAAGTCATGATATCGGACGGGCGCCTTCACGATGCTGCCGAGATGAAAGAGCTTAGTTTGGTCGAGCGCGTTACGGCGCCGGGGCAGGGACGCGCGGAGTTGGAGCGTCATCTTCAGAAGCTTTCGAAACGCTTTGACGCGGTCCTTTCGCTCTCCAACGCAAGACGGCGCATCTCCCCCATCAGCTATCGGGAAATGACAGACATCGTTGAAGATTGGGTCACCACGGCGACGCGGCTTTCCAGCAAGGGTCTGCGGAAAATGTCGAAGCTCGCCGGTGCTCAGGATGCGCGGCTAGACATGAGCAAGGAGGTACAGAGCTATCCCAGTCAGTAAGTTACGGAAGTGTTATCAATCCGGCCTGTTGCCGGCGCAATCGGACTGCCGGCGCTGGCGTGGCTCTAAACCGCGCCTTCCATTTTGATACGCTGGAAAATCAGCTGACAGCTTCTACTCAGATTTAGGCATAGTTTCAAACCGCCTCAACGAAGCTTGCCACCACCCGCTTCTGCCCGGCCTTCTCGAACTCCACCGTCAGCTTGTTCCCCTCGATCTCGCTGATGCGGCCATAGCCGAACTTCTGGTGAAACACGCGCTGGTCCAGCGCGAACACCGATGGCGCCTCCACCGTGCTCGCCGCCACAAGCTCGCCCTCGATCTCCGCGGCAACGCCCCGCGCGCGGTTGCGCATGGTGCCTTCGCTTCGCCAATTCGCCTGAGCGCGCTTCCAGCCGGGCGAGGTGCGCTCTGCATAATCGAAAGGCGATGCGGCCTCGTCGAAGCGGCTCGCGCCATACCCGCCATTCGCCATGCCATAGCGCCCATAGCCGAAGCCGCCGCTCTCGATCACCACCTCGGCATGGTCCTCGGAAAGCTCATCCAAAAAGCGCGACGGCATCGCCGATTGCCACGAGCCATGCACGCGCCGATTCTGCGCGAAGCTTATGATCAGCCGCCGCTTGGCGCGGGTGAGACCGACATAAGCGAGGCGGCGCTCCTCCTCCAGGCCCTGCTGGCCATTCTCGTCGAGCGCGCGCTGATGCGGGAACAGGCCCTCCTCCCAGCCCGGCAGGAAGACGACATCGAATTCGAGCCCCTTCGCGCCATGCAGCGTCATGAGGCTGACGCGGTCGCCCTCGGCGGCCTGATCCGCGTCCATCACGAGGCTAACATGCTCGAGGAATGCGCCGAGGCTGTCGAACTGCTCCATGAAGCGGATCAGCTCTTTCAGGTTTTCCAGCCGGGACTGCGCTTGCGGTGACTTGTCCTTCTGCCACATTTCCGTGTAGCCGAACTCGTCCAGGATCAGCTCCGCAAGCTCGGTGTGCGGCATGCTGCTGGAAAGCGAGCGCCAGCGCTCGAAATCGGCGGTGAGCGCGCGCAAGGACTTGCGGGGCGCAGGCTTTAGTTCCTCGGTCTCCGTGATCTGGCGCGCGGCGTGGAAGAGGCTGATCCCTTCCGCTCGGGCATGCTGGAAAATGGTTTGCAGGGTCTGATCGCCCAGCCCGCGCTTCGGCACATTCACGATGCGCTCGAATTTTAGGTCGGCAGCCGGGTTCTGCATCACCTCCAGATAGGCGATCGCGTCCTTAATCTCCTGGCGCTCATAGAAGCGCGGACCGCCGATTACGCGATAAGGCATGCCCATGGTTACGAAACGGTCCTCGAAGGCGCGCATCTGAAAGCTCGCGCGCACCAGGATCGCCATTTCGTTCAGCGGGATGCCTTCGCGCCGTAACCGGTCGATGTCTTCGGCGGCAAGCCGCGCCTCCTCGTCGTCGTCCCAGACGCCGCGCACGAGCAGCTTGCCGCCTGCGCCGGCGTCGGTGCGCAAAGTCTTGCCCAGCCGGCCTAGATTGTTCGCGATCAGCTTTGAGGCCGCGCCTAGAATGTGCGCGGTCGAGCGGTAATTATGTTCGAGCCGGACGACATGCGCGCCGGGAAAATCCTTCTCGAAGCGCAGAATGTTGTCCACCTCGGCGCCGCGCCAGCCATAGATCGACTGATCATCGTCGCCCACGCAGCAAATATTGTGGCTGCCCTGCGCGAGCAGCCGCAGCCAGAGATATTGGGCAACGTTGGTGTCCTGATATTCGTCCACCATGATGTAGGTGAACCAGCGGTGATACTGGCGCAGGATGTCGGGGTTTTCCTGGAAGAGCCGCAGATTTTCGAGCAGGAGATCCCCGAAATCGGCGGCGTTTAGCTCCTTAAGGCGCTTCTGATAGGCACCGTAAAGCTCGATGCCTCGTCCGTTGGCGAAACTGAACGCCTCGCTTGCCGGCACTTTATCAGGGAAAAGCCCCTTGTTCTTCCAGCCGTCAATGAGCCCTGCCAAAAGCCGCGCGGGCCAGCGCTTTTCGTCCAGCCGCTCTGCCTGGATGAGCTGCTTTATGAGGCGCACCTGATCGTCGGTATCGAGAATCGTGAAATTCTGCGAGAGGCCCACAAGCTCGGCATGGCGGCGCAGGATTCGCATGCCGATGGAATGGAAGGTGCCGAGCCATGGCATGCCCTCCACGGTGCCACCGATGAGCTGGCCCACGCGCTCCTTCATCTCGCGCGCGGCTTTGTTCGTGAAGGTTACCGCGAGGATTTCGTTCGGCCGCGCCCGCCGCGTCCACAACAGATGTGCGATGCGGGTGGTCAGAACGCGCGTCTTTCCAGTACCCGCCCCCGCAAGCACGAGCACCGGCCCGTCAAGATGCTCGACAGCCTCGCGCTGCTCCGCGTTCAATCCTTGCAAATAAGGTGCCGCGGCGGCAATGGCTTGGCTGACGGATTTTGGTCCGGCGGCGTTCAGGCAACTCGTTCCCATGGGCTAGATATAGCACGGCGCAAGGCTGCAGAAAGGAACGGTCGCCTTCCTTTTCACAATCAAACGCAGGCTCATGGCCCTTTTCCCATGAGACCAGAAATGGAGCATAGTGCTGCATTCTTAGTCGGAACCATGATTCGGCGCCAATTGTGGGAGCAGCCAATGCCCGATGAAGAGGGACGGCCCTATGTTTATCTCGCCGGTCCTGATGTATTCTTTCCGGATGCAGTCCTGCGCGGCGCAAGGATGAAGGATGCGCTGGCCGCGCGAGGGATGGTGGGCCTGTTTCCTTTGGACGGCGCGTTAATTCCCGGCGACTATGCAGACAATGGGCGCTTCGCGTTGGCCATCGCAGAGGCTTGCGAAGCGCAAATCGATAAAGCAGATCTTGGGATTTTCAACATTCAGCCATGGAGGGGGGTCGAGGCTGATGACGGGACGGCATACGAACTTGGCTACATGGCCGCACTTGGGAAACCCGTTGTGCTGTATACGAGTGACCCGCGTCCCTTCGGGGAGCGCATCATCTCGGACATTTATCAGGGCGAGGTTTATCAAGAAGGCCCTGTTCGACGCGGCGCGGGCGACGGGATGATGATCGAAGATTTCGGCCTTGCGGATAATCTTATGCTTATCGGAGCCGCAGTAAGGACCGCGCGGCAGCTCTTGGGTGATGACGCCGATCCATCCAAGGTGGTGCATCATAGTTTTGAGGCTGCCGCTGAGTTCGCGCTTGCCCTTTGGCAGTCCCTAGTTCCCAGCCAGACTAGCCTCCCACAAAAAAACTAGGCAAGCGAGCGCGGATACCACAAGATCGCGGCCTACGGTCTTCTCGTTGGGACAAAAGCCATCCAAGTCTTGCGTGAAGAAGACGCCGATGCGCGCCCCTGCTCCGGAGGTTAACCTTGGTTAGGCATAAGATTTCGGCATCACCTGAGGCCGTCCATTGGGGCTTTTTCGACGCGGCTCTGGCGCCGGTAGCTGAGATCGCGCCCGGCGATGTCATTGAGATTGGGACAGTGAGCGGCGCGCCCGCCGATTTACCATCAGGCACGCGATACACCGTGCGGGAGAACATGAAGGCGATACACGCCGCGGTTCAACCCGAGCTTGGGCCGCACATTCTTACCGGGCCGATTGCCGTTCGAGGCGCCGAACCGGGAGATGCCTTGCGTGTCGAAATTCTTGAAGTCTCCCTGGCGGACGATTGGGGTTTCAACCTTATCAGGCCGGAAATGGGAACGCTGCCAGAGGATTTTCCCTATGAGCGGAGGGAGCTCCTTGGCATAGACCGGGCCGCCGGAACCGTTTCAACTCCATGGGGCATAACTATCCCAGCCCAGCCATTCTTTGGCGTTATGGGAACCGCGCCGGCACGGGCTGTTGGACGCATCACTTCCGTCGCGCCCGGAACTTTTGGCGGCAATATCGACAATAAGGAGCTTGTGCCAGGCTCAGTCCTGTTTCTGCCGGTCGCGGTCCCTGGCGCGCTATTCTCCGTTGGCGATGGTCATGCAGCCCAGGGCGATGGCGAGGTATGCTTGACCGCAGTCGAGACCGGCTTGACTGGCTCATTCCGCTTGGATCTTATCAAAAACGCGCAGCTGCCCGGACCTTTCGCGGAGACGCCATCGCATCTAATCGCTATGGCCTTCGACGAAGACCTTGATCAAGCCGCGAAAATTGCGCTAAGGCAAATGATCCATCTTATCTCACAAAGAACCGGCCTTCCGGCTGAAGCAGCTTACCGGCTGTGCAGTATCGCGGCTGACCTTCGCGTCACCCAACTCGTCAATAGGAAAAAGGGAATACACGTCATGCTCAAGCATGCAGTTCTTTCTCAAGCATGAAGAAATCATAATCCAATCCCGCCTGTCTCTAAGTGCGGCGCTGTCGTGCGTCCTCCCCGTTGATCCCGATAAGATATCCGGCAATACATTCAGCTGCTCCATCCGCAATCAGCGTAGAGAATGCGCGTGTCTCAACTGCTTGGTTTATTTGTCTCGGTAATACTTGCAATGGGGGCTGGCGTCAGTCTGGTCATCCAACAAGTGCTGAACACGAATCTGCGCATGGCGCTCGGTTCCACGGCCTGGGCCGGGTTTGTTAGCTATTTTGGTGGGACCCTTTGCATGGTCGCACTGGCCGCAGCGTTGGGCGACAAGCTCCCGACTGTGGATATGGCTGCGCGCAGCAATTGGTGGGCATGGGCCGGAGGAGTTTTCGGGGCTATCTACATCGCACTGGCGATTTTGCTAATTCCCCGGCTTGGAGCCGCGGCCTTCATAGCATTGCTGATCGGGGGCCAGTTGCTCACCTCAATGATCATTGATCATTATGGGTTGTTTGGTGTGCCCGAGCACCCGGCGAACGCTTTTAGGCTGCTTGGAGCACTGCTTCTTATGGCAGGCGCGGTTTTGATCCGCTTCTGAGGTGCCATTGTAGGAGCAGAAGATCCTTAATCTTCACCGATATCTTCATTCCAAAGCTCGGGTCTTTCGCGGACCAACTTGGCCATCAACTCGATACAGTCCGCGTCGTCCACCACCTCAACGGTGACGCCCCTGGCGCGCAGGAACTCCTCGTTCCCGCCGAAATTCTTATTCTCGCCAACGACCACCCGAGGAATGCCGAATTGCACAATGGTGCCTGAGCACATCATGCATGGGGAGAGTGAGGTGTACAAAACTGTGTCTTTGTAGGTTCTTTGCCTGCCCGCATTTCTGATGCAGTCCATTTCCCCATGAGCAATGGGATCGCCGCATTGAACCCTTTGATTATGGCCTTCGCCGATGACCTTGCCATCGCGAACCAACACCGATCCAATGGGCAAGCCGCCTTGATCGTAGCTCCTCTTGGCAAGCTCATAGGCTCTTTGGATGAATTTGTGGTCGTTAGAATCCATTTTGCCTCCAAGTGCCCGCAAGAGGGAGGCGCTGCCGATTGAGCGGAAACGCCTCCTTTAGACAGAGTTGTTCAGACGGAGCCGATATTACTTCGCGTACTTCTTCGAGGCCTCGAAAATCTCGTTCGTCCAGGCCCCCACGGGCTTCTTGGTTATGACGGGAGTCGATTGAGTTGATAGCAGAATCGCAACCGTGCGCTCAGCATCGGCCGGATCAAGATAGCCTGTTCCCTTCTTTGATCCCTCGACGAGCTTCGCCACTTCTCCCATCATCCGTTTTTGGTGCTTCTCGGTCTGGGCGCCTGTCGTGTCGTTATCGAGCACGATTTTGGCCGCCTCGTCCGGATGCTTGACTGCATAGTCCCATGCCTTATTGGACGCCCCGACAAAGCGGGCAAGCTTGTCTTTGTAGGAAGCATCGCTGAGCTTATCGCCATTGGCGTAGAGGCCGTCTTCCAAAGTGGCGACGGCCTCATCGGAATATTTGAAAACGACGAGATCGCTTGGCCTGAAGCCCGCGTCGATGACCTGCCAATATTCGTTATAGGTCATCGTCGAGATGCAGTCGGCCTGGTTTTGTAGCAAGGGGTCAACATTAAAGCCCTGCTTCAAGACCTTGACGCCCTTGGGCGATCCATCCGTGGGAATTTTGAGTTTTGCCATCCACGAGAGGAATGGATACTCATTGCCGAAAAACCAAACGCCAAGAGTATGCCCACGAAAATCGGCAGGGCTCTTGATGCCTGAAGCTTTCCTGCATGTCAGTTCCATGCCGGACTTCTGAAAGGTCTGCGAGACGTTCACCAGGGGGACGCCTTTCTCCCGGCTTGCAAGGGCCGAGGGCATCCAATCGATGATCACATCGGCGCCGCCTCCCGCCATCACTTGCGGTGGAGCAATATCTGGGCCGCCAGGTTTGATCGTTACGTCCAGGCCAACTTGCTTGTAGTAGCCCTTATCCTTGGCCACGTAATAGCCGGCAAATTGCGCCTGCGTAACCCATTTAAGCTGGATCGTGAACTTGTCTTCAGCATTCGCGGGAAGAGCTGCCAAGCCCAACACGCCTGCCGCCAATAAACGCAGAGACCCCCAATTCATAGGACACCTTTCTTTTTTTACACATTGCACAACTGCTCATGCTGCCTTGCGGAAAGACGGGTGCCAAAAGGCGCTCCGGCGTTCCAGCAAGGCAAGCAAGCCGTAAAAGGCCGAACCCGTCGCGGCGGCAACCGCGATAGCGGCCCAAACCATTACAATATTCATGCGGCCGGCTTCGGTCGAAATCCGAAAGCCTAATCCGATAGTCGGACTGCCGAAGAATTCAGCCACGATCGCGCCGATAAGAGCGAGCGTGGAATTGATCTTGAACGCATTGAAGAGGAAGGGTAGCGCGGCCGGCAGGCGCACTTTGAGCATCGTCTGCCAGTAGGATGCAGCGTAGCTGCGCATAAGATCGCGCTCGCTCTGACTTGTCTGTGCAAAGCCCGCTATCGCGTTCACCAGCATCGGGAAGAAAGTCATGACAACGACGATGGCTGCCTTCGACTGCCAGTCGAACCCGAACCACATGACCATGATGGGTGCGAGGCCCACGATAGGGAGCGATGAGAAGAAATTGCCGAAGGGCAGAAGGCCGCGCTGCAAGAAAGAAAGCCGGTCTGCGAGGAGAGCAACAATAAATCCCGCGGCATTTCCGGCCACATAGCCGGGGAGGACGGACTTTACGACCGTCTGAAGGAAGTCGCCCGCAAGCGTCCCAGGCGCGGCACCGATCGCTGTCCCGATATCCGAGGGAGCGGGCAAGAGGACAGGCGGTATCGCAAATCCATTCGCGATGACCTGCCAGAGATAAAGAATCCAGACCCCAAACAGACCGGGCGCCAAGATGCCGAGATAGGCCGCGCCCGCGGGCTTAGCCGCACTTGCTGCATTCTCCAATACGCCCCAGGCGAGAAAGCCGAGCGCGACGACGACACACCAAAGAGCAAGCGCGCTTCCGCCTTGAATGCCGGCGGAGATCAGTCTTAACGGGACAGCTGCGCCTAGAAACAGCGCTGCCATGCCGAACAGCAAAGTAGCTACGCTTTTCCAGGAAACCGAATTCGTGGAAGAAGCGTTGCCGGCCGCTTCCTGAAAAGCGAATGCGCCCAGTCCCAGCGCGGCAATCCAGATCGCTGCCAATTGCGGCTGTTCAGGCCATGAAGCGCCCGCTCCAAAAGGCAGAACAAAGGTCAATAGACCGAAGAAAAGGAAGGCGGTTCGGGGTGAATTCCAGCGCACGCTCATGGCTGGCCGCCCATTCGGCGGGCAGTCAAGGCGCCTGCCACTCCAACAGCCCACACGGCGCCCGCGGCAAGCAGTGAGGCCACGATCAGTGCTGCCCACATCTGAACGGTTTGGCCATAATACGACCCGGAAAGAAGCCGGGCGCCTATACCCGCCTGCGCTCCCGTGGGCAGTTCCGCCACGATTGCACCGGTAATCGAGAGCGCTATCGCGACTTTGAGGCTTGCGAAAAGGAACGGAAATGAAGCGGGCCAGCGCAGTTTCCAAAATGTCTGCGGTCCGCTCGCGCTGTATGTCCGCATCAAGTCGAGGTGGATCGTCTCCGGGCTCCTCAAACCCTTCACCACGCCTATGGTGACCGGGAAGAAGCAGAGATATGCAGAGATGATCGCCTTCGGCACCAGCCCCACCAAACCTACCGAACCGAGCACCACGATAACCATCGGTGCGATCGCGAGGATGGGCACCGTCTGCGAAGCGATGATCCATGGCAACATCGAGCGTTCTAGCGTGGGAACGTGGACGATTGCGGCCGCCAGAACCAGGCCAAGAGCACTGCCAAGTACGAAGCCGAGTAAGGCTGACGATAATGTCACCCAAGCGTGATAAACGAGGCTGCGGGGTGAGCTTGGGGGACGGCCAAACACGCTCGTATTCAGCTCTTCTACGATTTGATGCGGGGCCGGCAGAAGAGGCCGGTCCATTGACCACGCATCCCTAACCAGCTCAGAGAAAGAGACAGACCGTTCTTCGCGCTCATAACTGGATTGAAGCACGGAAGCATTCATGAAGACGGCGGCGATATACCAGATCACGGCGCCCATCACGGCGATACTCAAAACGGGTAGAAGCGAGCCTCGCTTGATCGCATTGAATTGTTCACGCAACAACGGCCCCATCGCTTTCGCTCACTCGTCGTAGCTGTGAGCGGCACGCAGACCATCGCGAACCCGCTTTGCAATTTTGATGAATTCCGGCGTCTCGCGAACATCGAGCGTGCGATTTGCCGGAAGTGTTGAGTCGATAATGTCAATAATGCGCCCAGGCCTCGGGCTCATGACGACGATCTTTGTCGACAGAAAGACGGCTTCCGGGATCGAATGTGTGACAAATACAACCGTCTTTGCAGTGCGCGCCCAAAGCCTGATGAGTTGCTCATTCAAATGGTCGCGAAGGATCTCGTCCAAGGCTCCGAAAGGCTCGTCCATCAATAGAATATCAGGATCGAAAGACAGCGCGCGGGCGATGGAAACTCTCTGCTGCATGCCGCCGGAAAGCTGCCAAGGAAACTTCTTTTCGAACCCTGTCAGATTAACGAGATCGATAACCCGTTTTGCGCGCTGAAGGCGTTCGGGCTTGGGCATTCCCATGATCTCCAGCGGCAGCGTCACATTGCTTTCGACGGTGCGCCAGGGATAGAGGGCAGGGGCCTGGAAAACATAGCCATATGCGCGCTTGAGACGGGCTTCCTCGGGGCTTAGGCCATCGACCTTGACTGTTCCTGAAGTGGGCTTCTGAAGGTCTGCGATCACGCGCATCAGCGTTGTCTTGCCGCATCCCGAAGGTCCGATCAGAGAAACGAAGTCGCCCTTGCCGATTGTGAGAGTAACATCAGCGAGCGCGTGGACGGGAGAATCCGAAGTTTCGAAGACAAGATCGAGACCTTCAATCTCGATGGCTCTCGGCGCATGAACTGCCGCCTTCGTAGGCGCATGCTCAGGCACAGACCTCACATCGATCATCGCTTCCAAGCGCTTTGCCTCAGAGTTTCTTGTCTTTTTGTTGCTGCGTTCACCACCTCGCGCCGATGCATTTTCTATGCCGAAGCATGGGCTAACACAGCGCGAAGCAGCACGTTGCACCCGGCGGCAAGGTCTTCTGGGGTTGCGCTCTCGCTTTCGTTGTGACTGATGCCGCCAGCGCAAGGTACAAAGATCATAGCCGTCGGCGCAACCTTGCTGATATTGCCTGCGTCGTGGCCCGCGCCCGAGATGATGTCGCGATACGAGTAGCCCGCCTCCTCCGCAGCGCGCCGCACGGACTCGATGCAGGATTTGTCGAAGGGGGCTGGAGGGCTGTACCAGATTTCATGCAAATCATGCGTCAGCGAAAGCTCGGAGGTGACCCTGTTGATGGCCTCCTGAAGCTCATCTGCCATGTCTCTCAGGACTTCCGCATCCGGGTGGCGCAGATCAACGGTGAAGAAGACCGACCCTGGGATCACGTTCCGCGAATTGGGATGAACCTGAAGCAGTCCTACGGTTGAGACCGCATCGGGTGCGTGCGCCTTTGCGATCAGGTTGATCTCATCGACGACGCGCGCCACGCCAAGCAGCGCATCCCGCCGCATGGTCATCGGCGTGGTGCCGGCATGGCTCTCATTACCGGTGACGGTGCATTCGAACCAGCGAATGCCTTGAATGCCGGTGACGGCGCCAATGGTCTTGTTCTCGGCTTCGAGGATCGGTCCCTGCTCGATGTGAGCTTCAAAGAGGGCCTTGAATGGGCGTCCCCCGCAGGGGGCGTCGCCACGATAGCCGATCCGGTTCAATTCCTCGCCGATGGTCTTGCCGTCGAGGTCTGCGCGGCTCATGCCGTAATCTTCGGTAAAGACCCCGGCAAACACGCCAGACGCGATCATCGCGGGCGCGAAACGCGAACCCTCCTCATTCGTCCAAACCACGATCTCCAAGGGAGTGTCGGTCTCATAGGAGTGATCGTTTAACGTCCTGACGACTTCGAGCCCCGCTAGCACGCCAAAGACTCCGTCGAACTTCCCCCCTGTCGGTTGCGTGTCGAGATGGCTTCCGAAAGCGACAGGCTCCAGGGCATCATTCTTGCCGGCCCGGCGCGCAAAAATGTTCCCCATACTGTCTATGGTAATGGAGCAGCCGGCGTCCTTGCACCACGAAATGAAGAGATCACGCCCTTCGCGGTCGAGATCGGTCAGGGCAAGGCGGTTGCAGCCGCCCTTGGCCGTGGCCCCGATCTTGGCCATCTCCATGATGCTGTCCCACAGCCGCGCCTGATTGATCGTAATATTGCTCAGCATTTAAGTACCATACCCGGCCAAGCCTCCATTGCAATCCATAGGAGCGGCGCGGCGCGCTTTTGCTACTCCGCCGCCTGCTGTCTCATCGGATTATTCGGATGATGCATCCAGTTTTGAGGCGTACGCCCGGAGCTGACCTCCTTCATGGTGATGCAATCCGGGACGGGGCAGACATGCATGCAAAGATTACACCCCACACACTCTTTCTCGATCACCTCATACCGCCTCTGCCCGTCCGAGCGCAGGGCGGCGATGGCTTGGTGTGAAGTATCCTCGCAAGAGATGTGACACAGGCCGCATTTGATGCAGAGGTCCTGATTGATCACGGCGATGGTCTTATAATTCAGATTTAGATATTGCCAGTCGGTGACGTTGGGAACTGCTTTGCCTTTGAACGCGCCAAGCGCTGGATAGTGCTTGGCGTCCATCCAGTTTTTTAGCCCGTCGGCCATGTCATCGACGATCTTGAATCCGTAGTGCATGGCCGCTGTGCAGACCTGAACCGTGCCTGCGCCGAGAGCCATGAATTCGGCGGCATCTCTCCAACTTTCGATCCCGCCAATCCCTGAAATCGGAATGCCTTTGCATTCCGGGTCGCGGGCGATCTCGGCCACCATGGCGAGCGCAATCGGCTTTATTGCGGGGCCGGAATAGCCGCCATGCGTGCCCTTCCCGTCTACGACGGGTTCCGGCACCATGTTGTCGAGATCGACGGCGGTGATCGAATTCACCGTGTTGATAAGGCTCACGGCATCGGCACCGCCGCGAACTGAAGCGCGCGCCGGGCCAAGGATGTTTGTCACGTTTGGGGTGAGCTTCACGATGACTGGCAGCCGGGAATGCTGCTTGCACCAGCGAACGACCATTTCGACGTATTCCGGAACCTGCCCCACCGCGGAACCCATGCCGCGTTCCGACATGCCATGGGGGCACCCGAAATTAAGCTCAACTCCGTCCGCGCCGGTTTCCTCCACCTCACGAAGGATCTTCTTCCAGGGTTCCTCTTCGCAGGGCACCATCAGGGAAACCACGACGGCGCGATCCGGCCAATCACGCTTGACCTGCTTGATTTCCTGCAAGTTGAGTTCGAGTGGCCTATCGGTAATCAGCTCGATATTGCTGAAGCCCGCAACGCGGTTGCCTTTATAGGAGACAGCCCCGTAGCGCGATGCCGTGTTCACGATGGGCGGATCTTCTCCCAGCGTCTTCCAGACAACCCCGCCCCACCCGGCCTTGAAGGCGCGAACAACGTTATAGGCCTTATCCGTTGGCGGCGCGGATGCCAGCCAAAATGGGTTGGGTGATTTTATTCCGGCGAAAGTGCTAGTGAGGTCCGCCATGGCGCTGGCCCTTTCTAGGCGCGAAGTGCCCGGTCGATGGAAAGCGCTGCGATCTTTCCATCCTGAACGGCAGAAACAGTTAGATCATCGCCGGGTGTGCAATCGCCGCCTGCCCAAACCTTGCCGAGTGAGGTCTTGCCCTCGGCATCAACGGCGATCTTCCCGGCTTTAACTTCAAGCAGGCTGTGACCGTTTTCGGTGACGGGATCGGCAATGAAGCTTTGGCCGATGGCTTTGAAAACCATGTCGGCAGGCAAGGCGAATGTTTCCCCCGTTCCCGCCACCTGTCCTTTGGCATCGAGCTTGGTATATTCGAAGACCGCTTCACTGACATGACCACCGCTGCCAATGAGCTTGAGCGGGCGCGCCCAATGCTTGATCTTCACACCTTTGGTTTGAGCGAGGTCTTGTTCGTGATGGGTGGCGCCCATGGCTTCGGGGCCCCGCCTGTAAACAATCGTTACATCCTCTGCGCCAAGCAGTTTTGTCTGAATTGCAATGTCGATCGCGGTATTGCCGCCGCCAATAACGACGACGCGTCTGCCCACGGCTAATTTGGAGAAATCTTTCGCCTGGCGGAGCTTCGCGATGTAATCGACGGCGTTCATCACACCAGCAAGGGATTCACCCTCCGTCTCGAGGGCTTTCACGCCAGTCAGCCCCATGGCGAGGAATACTGCATCGAAATTCTTCCGCAGTTCGGCGAGTGTCAGCGTCTTCCCCAGGGCCTGTTCGTAACGGATTTCGATGCCGCCAATTTTTAGGAGCCAGTCGACTTCCTTATTCGCGAAATCATTCGGCAGCTTGTATTGCGCGACCCCATATTCGTTCAAGCCGCCTGCCCGGGGCTTGCTTTCGAATACAACGACGCTGTGCCCAAGCATGGCGAGGCGATGGGCGCAAGACAGACCCGCGGGACCGGCTCCAGCGACTGCGATGCGTTTGCCGGTGGCAGGGCCTCGCGTGAAGGGATGCTCACCGGTCTCGAACAAGTGGTCTGTTGCATAGCGCTGTAAGAGTCCGATCAATACGGGCTTGTTCTCCTGAGTAGTGCGGACGCAAGCCTGCTCGCATAGGATTTCCGTGGGGCAAATGCGGGCACAGGAACCGCCAAAAATATTCGCCTCCAGGATACGAACAGCGGAACCGCGTACATTATCGGTGGCAATTTTCCTGATGAAACCAGGGATGTCGATTCCGGTTGGGCAAGCCTCGATACAGGGCGCATCATAGCAGAAGTAACATCGGTTCGCTTCGGCAAGAGCGGCCTTGCGATCAAGCGCAGGAACCAAATCGTTGAAGTTCTTCTGATACTGTTCTAAAGGCAAGCGGCCGGGAGCAATATCGGGGCCTGAAGAAGATCTACTTGGCCCTTGCCGGACTTGCCCATCGCCATCTTCAGCAGTTGACGTTCCGAAAACGCGCATGAATCGCATACCCGCTATCCTACCGCAAAAACTGCGCTCGAAAATGATAGCAAATCTGATCGTTTGGTCAGCTTTAGCAGATCATACGGTTAGGCGATCGGTCAAGAATTTTTCAAGATTTGTAGATTTGTATTTGAAACTGGCAGTCCAAGCGCCATGAAAAGCACAAAAAATGCCCAAGTGACCCTAAAAGAGGCAACTGCGACTAGTACTGCCAAAAGGTCGAAAAGAACGGCCGTTCCCTCGAAGGCCAAAAAAGTTAAACGCATTGTTGGCTCCGTTCGTGAACGCAATCAATCAAAGATCCTGAAGGCGGCCGAAGCGGTATTCGCGGAAAAAGGCTTCGACGGCGCAACAACGGCTGAAATAGCGGCGCGTGCCGGAGTGCCGAAGGCAAATGTTCACTACTACTTCGGAACCAAGCAACAACTCTACGACCGGCTGATCGAGAACATTTTGGAAGTCTGGCTCGATGCTCTCGATGTTATTCGCGCAGATGCCGAGCCGGCTCAAGCCCTAGGCGAATATATCGAAAGGAAGGTCCACGCATCCCGGGATTGGCCGGACTCCTCGCGTGTCTGGGCGATCGAGATCATTGGGGGCGGCCGGAACGTCTCTGCTTTCCTGAAAGGACGCCTGCGCCAGGAGGTGCGGGAAAAAGGAAAAGTGCTCGCGAAGTGGGCGCACGAGGGCCGCATGGACCCGGTGGACCCGGCTCATTTCATGTTCCTCCTCTGGGCGATGACGCAGACCTATGCCGATTTCGCGGCCCAAATTGCAGCGGTGCTTGCGAAGGACCGTCTGAATGACAAAGTCTTTCAGACGGCGGAAGAAACTATAAAGTCGATCATACTCAAGGGTTGCGGCATCAAACAGGAGAAGGTGTAAACGGCGGATGGGATTCAAAGCCAGGCTCCTTAGTCAGCTCTCGAGAATCTTGACCAAGCGATCAAGCAGCCGTTACGCTTCCAAAGTTACAGCCTTCGAAAGAGTTGGAGGGGCAATGCCTATCCTGATCCGCGGCGGCACCGTTGTGAATGCTGATCAATCATTCCGCGCTGATGTGCTTATTGACGGCGGAATGATCAGAGCAGTTGGCCCCAGCCTTGATGCGCTGGCGGGCAGCGAAATTATAGACGCGGGCGGGGCGCTGATCATGCCCGGCGGAATAGACCCGCACACTCATATGGAGCTGCCGTTCATGGGTACGGTCGCCTCCGAAGACTTCTTCTCCGGTACCACGGCAGGGGCGGCCGGCGGCACGACGATGATCATAGACTTCGTCATCCCCTCGCCGAAACAGAGCATCCTCGAAGCCTATAAGACCTGGAGAGGATGGGCCGAGAAAGCTGCCACGGATTATTCCTTCCACGTCGCAATCACCTGGTGGGACGAAAGCGTCCGGCGCGACATGGGAACGCTTGTCGCCGATCACGGAGTGAACTCGTTCAAGCACTTCATGGCGTATAAGAACGCGATCATGGTCGAGGATGAAGTGCTCGTGAAATCGTTCCTTCGCGCTAAGGAACTCGGCGCGCTTTGCACGGTCCATGCCGAAAATGGCGAGCTTGTCTTTTATCTGCAGCAGGAACTGCTGAGAAAAGGCATTACTGGGCCTGAGGGACATCCGCAATCGAGGCCGCCGGAAGTTGAGGGCGACGCGGCGAACCGCGCAATTTCTATCGCGGGCGTTTTAGGCGTTCCGCTCTACATCGTGCACAATTCCTGCCGCCACTCGGTCGAGGCCATCGCGCGCGCTCGCAGCGAGGGTCAGCGTGTCTTTGGCGAGGTGCTGGCGGGCCATCTATTGGTGAACGACGGCGTGTATAAGGACCCTGATTTTACCAAAGCCGCCGCCCACGTGATGAGCCCGCCGTTCCGTACGCCGGAACACCAAGTTGCGTTGTGGCATGCGCTTCAGGCGGGTCATGTGCAAACCACGGCCACCGATCACTGCTGCTTCTGCGCGCCGCAAAAGGCAGCCGGCCGCGATGACTTCACCAAGATCCCGAACGGAACCGCCGGCATCGAAGACCGTATGCACGTGCTCTGGCATCATGGCGTCGGCACGGGCCGGTTAACGGAGAACGAATTCGTTGCGGTGACGTCAACCAACGCCGCCCGGATCTTCAATATCTTTCCCCGCAAAGGAGTGGTGGCGGCGGGTTCCGATGCCGATCTCGTTGTCTGGGACCCCGCTCGAACAAGACAAATTTCAGCGAAAACCCATCACCAGAATGTCGACTACAATATCTTCGAGGGCATGACTGTCACCGGGGTCAACACCATTACAATTTCGCGCGGCTCTATCGTTTACAAGGATGGCGATGTCCGCACCGAGCGAGGCGCCGGCCGCTACGTGGGGAGGCCGCCCTTTCCTCCCTATTACGGCGCGCTGGAACTCCGCGGCAAGGCGACCGCTCCCTTCAGCGTACCGCGCGCGATGGGATGAGCCGCCCGGCACACCGAACGGCTCACTTCAGTTTCAGACCGTCCCACGCCTCGCTAGGCTCACCAAGAAAAGCAAGATCACCGCGCCGATAGCGGCACTGATAATTTGCCCAGCAATTCCGCTAAGTGGCAGCACGCCAGGCAAGAGAAACCCCGCGATGATCGCGCCGAGCAGCCCGACGATGATGTTGCCAACGAGCCCGAATCCGGCGCCCGAATAAATTATGCCGGCAAGCCAGCCCGCAATTGCTCCTACGAGAAGCATGATGATAATGGCGGTAGGATCCATGCGCTTCCTCCCTTGTGATTCGCGACAAGAGAATCTTCTCCCGCCTAAGCACCAGGGGCAACGTGAAAACATCGTCTATCGACAACTCAGCGTCTAATATCGCAATCCAACTCCTGGTCCTTTTCCGCTCTTCGAACGTGAAGCAGGAGTCACCATCTCGATTAGGGCCGCCGCGGGGTACACTAGGCCCTATAGCGCGCCTATGAGCCGGAACTGAAAATTCGGAAAAATTCGCATTTCGCTTTTTTCTGTCACGTAAAGTTTTTGCCACCCCGATTTCTTAATTCCCTACCATAGGCAAATCGGCTTGCGAAAGCTTTAACTGGTATAAGCCAGTGAAATCACTTGATAATTTTTATCACGGCGAGAGAGCGCACAGGCTCGTTCGGCGGCGGGATGGTTAATTCGCAGGGTGAACAAGTAATTTCTGTACTTTCGGAGCGCGAAATTCGTAGGCGAAAATGCGCTTTTTCGCGTGATTTTCACGATTCCGGCCGCTTACGGCGCGCCTGTTAACCACCCCGTAGGCCCTGTGTAAGAGCTGTTAACCACGCCATAGGCGTTTTGTAGCGTTGCGTAAGGCGCCGGTAGCCGCATATAAGGTCTCCTAAGAGCAAGGCATAGGCGGCGCTGATGCCGCCCGCGCCGTTCGCAGCCCCAAACCGCACGAACTCAGGGCGAGACCAAGGTGAGCTCGCCGCGAGCGGATGCAAATGCCGGCGAGTGCAGGAATGCCAATGGGGCAGATACGCGTGAGGCAATGGTGCGGCATCCCGAGATGACGCATAAGGAATGCGGTGAGTACGCCGCCAAGATCATCCGGCATGTGAGCTTGTATTATCGGGAGTGGTTCTGGAATTAGTGCTGCCGCCTCCGGTCATACTTTGCGTAGTCTGCCGGCTAATGCGGAGAGTTGGTTAAGCCCAAAGATAATGACGTCAGCAATGACAAACTTGCTTCTTACCGCCCCCCCGCTGGAGGCCGGTTGCAGACGTCGGGGGCTTCGCCAGAAACTTCTGTTGCTGAGGGCAAACCGGGTACGCCGGGTGCTTCCCTGATTATCACCGATGAGTTTTAGGCGCTACTTTAGGAAGTTGGAGAAGTACTTGTATTGGACACGCACCAAGCCCTGCATTGACGCAACGATTTAGCTGACGGCCGGTGGTGCTCGGTTCGAATTAAACTCTGTGTTTCAAAGCTTGCATTGTGAACCTCTCGGTTGTACGCACTGTGTATCGTCCAGATAACGGTAGCCTTCTGAGCAGCAGAGGCCGTACCACGACTGCACAAATCGCCTCATTGAGTTGCCGGCGCGAATTCCCAGGAGGGTAGCCATAATTTGCCTCTGCCCAATCAGAGCCGGATAGCGGCTCAGCAAATCCCCCTTCGTCCAGTTCTCATTCAAGTACGGTAGCTGAAATAAAAGCAATTCGTTCTGATGCACAAGATCAACGTATTCAGCGAACACCCGACTGGTCTGCTACCCGGAAAGTGGTCTGGTGAATTGGTTAGTCTCGGCTTCGCAAATGGAGCTGAGAGATGGCGAAACGAGCCAACCCGGAAGAGATCATTGCCAAGCTGCGTGAAGTAGAGGTCCGCCTGAGCCGTGGCGAGACGGCAGGCCAGGCGGTTCGTGCGATCGGCGTAACCGAGCAGACTTACTATAGGTGGCGCCGCGAATATGGCGGGATGGGCGTTGATCAGGCCCGCCGGCTGAAGGAGCTGGAGAAAGAGAACCAGCGACTGCGCAGGGCGGTCTCCGATCTCACCCTCGACAAGCTGATTTTAGCTGAAGCCGCAAAGGGAAACTTCTAAGCCCTTCGCGCCGCCGGGCCTGTGTTGACCGAGTTGTTGCAGAGATGGGCGTGTCAGAGCGCTGGGCCTGCGAGACGCTTGGTCAGCACCGGTCGACCCAACGCAAGAAACCGCGCGGCCGGCAGGGAGAGAAGGCGCTCACCAGAGCCCTCATCGTCCTTGCCGAACAGTTCGGCCGCTATGGCTATCGCCGCATCACCGCCCTGCTCCGGCGAGACGGCTGGCATGTGAACGAGAAAAGGGTCTATCGGATCTGGCGGCGCGAAGGGCTGAAAGTCCCCCAGAAACAGCCAAAACGGGGACGTCTGTGGCTCAATGACGGATCATGCGTACGGCTGCGCTCTCAACATTCAGGTCACGTCTGGAGTTATGATTTTGTGATGGACCGCACCCATGACGGCAAGCCGTTCCGCATGCTGTGCGTCATCGATGAGTTCACGCGTGAATGCCTGGCGATCCGGGTCGAGCGCAAGCTCAACGCCCGGATCGTTCTCGAAACGCTTGCCGATCTCTTTCTCCTTCACGGGCCGCCGGAACACATCCGTTCGGACAATGGTCCTGAATTTGTCGAGAAGGCGCTACGCGGATGGCTCGAACGGCTCGGCGTGCAGACGCTCTACATCGAACCTGGCAGCCCATGGGAAAACGGCTATTGCGAGAGCTTCAACTCGAAACTTCGCGATGAGCTTCTCGCCCGCGAGATCTTCTACACGATGAAGGAGGCGAAAATCCTGATCGAATTGTGGCGGCGTCATTACAACACCCAGCGTCCGCACTCGTCTCTGGGCTATCGCCCGCCGGCGCCAAGAACAATCTTGCCAACGGCGCTCATGCCGCCTTACGGTCAGGGCCTGGCGGCATGAGCGCCACCAGAAACCCGCCGAGTTTAACATTCAACTCGGATCACTTCGATGGGGCAGGCCACGACCTCCGTGTGAGTTAATCTCACATCCGGCGTCTCAGTAGAAAATGATATCGCCGTCCTTCGCCTGTTCGAGCGTACGCAGTAAAATATATGGCTTCCAAAGCCAATATCCAAATCCGCGCTGATTACGGGCTACGAAATCACTATGCCGTGTTTGAAACTCTTCATCTTTAAGCAGGTCAAGGTCGGTGACGACAGTGGTTTTCGTAAAAAAGCCGCTCGCCTGTGCTTGCCGCGCCAAACGGTACGCAGCCGCTCGAAATTCGTCACCCCCTCCACCGAATGTCAAACAATGGATGTCTACATTAGAACTCCTAAGCATTATTAGATGCTCGCCTCACTATCAACTAATATAACTAAAATTTCGGAAGACCAAACCGCATTTGTCTCCTCTAATCGGAAGGCCTGCACAGGCTAAAATATTATCTCTTTCTTGTTGAGCATTTTGCATTTGCTCTGCAGCGGAGCTTTGCTTTTGCTCACCACCATCAATCCGCGCCGCATCTGCGGAAAAATTCTGCTGGTGAGCGGAACACGTGCTCATCATTATTAGCGGCACCAATACGCCAAAGTGCAACGAGCGCATGGCACCAACCCGCTAGAAATTCCAAATCCTAGCCGTGGAAGCTTCCTTAATTAACGCAACTGATTCACGGGTTCGCAAGCGCGCGTTGCCGACATTAACCCGTTTCGCGCGTCCTGTGGCGCTCAGGGCACACTTTGCCAAGCTGCTTTAATCACTTGCGTGTAAGCAACTGTCGGTGAACACCAATTCTGAAAGCGGTTGTTTCTGATTAGCACTCCGCGCAATAGCGTGATCTCCCCTTCCTAGCAGCTTTCTAGCGGGCTCACAGGGACTTGTCGCAGGAAGTTGGCAAAGCGTTATCGGTTGCAACCGCACTAACAACGCGGTAGAAGCGGTGGACTGCCTAAGGTTCTATTGTAAGGAATAACTAATGGAATTTCTGGGGGCATTCGGCGAAGTCTTCGCTCGCCGCCGTTGCGTGAGCTGCGATGAGCTTCGAAGGAGGGATCGGCTTTTGTGGGAATGCCTGCGAGCGGCGCTACCTCTGGAAAGCGAGCATGTGGCGCACCATGAGCATCATTTCCCAAACTGAGGGGGTAACCAAACTTCTGCGCTTCAGCCTGTTAGTGCACGTGCGCAGAGTTTATCGGTTCTCGAAGTATAGTGGTGCTCTATAACAGGATAAGCGAGTCCGGTACGGGCAATTTCAATAAGGGGCTTGATGCTGAGGAGCCTGTGACCACGATGCCGTTTAATGAGACTTTTCGTACCATATGGCGCGGTGGGTATTTCGAAGGTGAGCCAACCGATCCAATGGCGTCGTCGTCGTATGGCATTTTCGGCTTTCACAGTTCTCTCTATCTAATCTACCGGGTCTGCATAAAACCTTACATTACGGCCGATACAACCGTTCTTGAGATAGGGCCGGGTCGCGGCGCCTGGACCAAGGCGATTGCGGACCTTGGTTCAAGACAAGTATATGCCGTGGATGTTGTCGATCCGGAATATGCCGGCTTCTGGAATTACGTGGGAACAAGGCCTAGTATCACACACATAATCGCTCATGACTTTACGCTCAAAGACGTGCCTGATAATTCAGTCGATTATTTTTTCTCATTCGGCTGCTTCTGCCACTTGAAACCAGAAATGAGCCGCGCTTACATACAAGCGCTTTCATCGAAAATGCGGCCAGGCGCACATGGATTTTTGATGATTGCTGACTTCGATAAATTCAATGCCTGCGTTCAAGACATTGAGCGGCGATCTATCTGCCGCGCCTTCGAAGACGAGAAGCTTGCTCTGGTGCGGAACGCATGGAAAGCATCACGGGCTTTCTTTCGCGGAAAGCTTGTGCATTCGCCTCTTGATAAGAGCGAATCGCCAAAAGCACCTGCTGGCGCATGGTTCCACTTCGGAGTTCCCGCAGCAGTTCAGGCATTAGAATCCGCTGGATTTACTGTTCTGGAGGCGGATACAGAGGTCTGTCACCGGGATCCGGTTGTACACTTTGTCAAAAGGACGAATTAGCAATCGTCGATGAATACTCCGAGAATTGTAGGTGCGTTCTCACCGCAAAAGATTTTGTTGACAGCTTCAGAACCCTAAGCTGCCATTTGGCAGCTGGATATCGAACAGAAGCTTACTAGCGAAAACCGGCTATTGAGCAGTGAAAATCTAATTTGTACCAACAATTAAGTCCTGCACATTGTGGGCGGTTAGATTGACATTTCTAGCAGAAAGTGCTTCTTTTTTATTTTTCATCTTAAACGGCAATAGTGATTTCCACTTTTTGGCAATCAGCTTGGTGCGCTGCTTTAGAAAAGATTTCTCCTTTGGTGGGGCGATGTGGATTGTATTCGCGTGCTCCCATATGTAAGCATAATCGGATTGTTGTACGCTTTTCTCGGTAACATTCTCTAACTTGACTGTGCGGCATGTCACGATAACAGGAGCATCGGATTTCAAGTTAATGCGACGGTTTCCGTCTGGTTTCCTTACCTTATACCAGATCTTTGAATTGCTTTCCTCCATGACAAAGACTTCTGTTTCGCCATAACCATTTTTTGCAGAGTATATAGAAAAGAATAACTCAGGAGAAAATTGCCAAAAACCGTGACCGCAGTAGTTGTTCGCCGGCAGTAAATGAAGGATTTGACCGCCAGGTTTGCAAAGTTGATCTATATTTCTTAACGCCTGCGCAATGTCGAAGATATGTTCAATTGTGCCAAAATCAATCACGGTATCATAAACCTCATTATGAATCAGTGGGTCATTGAAATCAGCGATATAGGTAGCGCCTTCATATTCAGAGGCATCAAATGATACGACTGAGGTAGCCTGGAAATCCTCCAACACAAGCTTTTCACAAAAGTCTAGATATCTGGGCTTACTTCTAAGATTTATCCTCCCGCTAAGAAGCTTATCGGTTAAGAATATCTGTTGACGGCCTACTGTTGCGACGTCGCCAAAACTGTTCGATTTCGCAAACGAGTATTGGAGGAAATGCAAACCGTGTATATCAATTCCCATTGCATGCCTCTTCCGCACTACACATCGGAATCCACCCACTCAAGCGTCCCATCTTTTCCTCGTATCTGAAACAAGTGCTACGCGCAACGGCGTTTGTCGTAGGCCAGGAGCAAGGATTTGGCGGAGGGTGTTTGCGCTAGGAAACCTCGTGTAATCGGATGGGACACGACTTCGCCCCTCGTGCGGAAACTCTGCGCCACATTGTCATTCTCATTTAACGCGCCTGGCTGGCAAAATTGGCCTTAACAGTGAGCTAATGAAGTCCGGTTCCGGAGGTGGATCCGCCTACATATACTCGCCGCGAGACTTTCCGGTTTCGACCCATCTTTGCCTGTTGAGGCAGACCGCCGGAGATATCAAATTCAGCGTTCAGCTTGGATCGGGCGCAAAAAACATGACGCCAGGTTCGTAAATGGCCTGCACCGCTTTTTCCGCAGCGAATAGCGGCTGCGAATCCGCTAACGAATGTTCAGGGCGCCAAGCGCGGAGCGCAGCTCGTCCGCGTTGTATGGTTTCGCCAAGAATGTAATTCTGGGGTCACCCTCGAAGAGCTTTTGCAACTCGGCCTTCCCGTAGCCCGTGGCAAGGACGATAGGCAGAGACGGGTAGACAGTCCTTACCTCCCGAACAAGATCGTCGCCGCGGCGATCCGGAAGCCCGACATCCACGATGACGGCATCAACCCCGCCGGGTATGGCTCGCAATTTATTCATTGCCTCCGTCGCGGAACCGGCAACATCCACCTTAAAGCCAGCCTCCTCAAGGTAGTCTCTGGCCAGCATTTGAAGCAGGTGTTCGTCTTCCACCAGCAAGATCCGAGCCGGAACAGCACGAGCGTCGATTATGTCCCTCAATTTGGCGGCGAGCGCCACATGGGTGAACGGCTTGGTTATGAGCTCGACGCCGGGATCAAGGCGCCCCCCATGCACGATGGCGTTTCGAGCATAGCCGGTCGTAAATAAGACTTTGAGATCGCTTCTATGCTCACGCGCTTTCTCGGCCAATTTCCTGCCGTTCATGCCTCCGGGTAAGCCGACATCGGTGAAAAGCACGCGGATGCCGGGATTGGCGTCCAGCATTTTGAGAGCGGCGCGACCATTTTCGGCCTCCAGCACACTATACCCCAGTCCCCGTAAGGTCTCGCATGTGTAATCGCGGACATCTTCATCGTCCTCGACAACAAGGATGGTTTCGGTCTTTTCGCCGCGGGGGGCCTGTGCTGCGGCGTTTTCCTCCGGCGCGGCAGCCTGCGTTGAATGGAATCGAGGAAGATAAATTTTGACGGTGGTGCCTTCGCCAAGCTCACTGTAAATCTTTACATGCCCCCCGGACTGCTTCACGAAGCCGTAGACCTGGGAGAGGCCGAGACCGGTGCCCTGTCCAACCTCTTTGGTGGTAAAAAAGGGATCGAATGCCTTGGCCTTCACTTCAGGGGTCATGCCCGTTCCGTTGTCGCTGATGCCGATCATGACATATTGGCCTGGCAGCACTTCCGCCTGTGTCGAAGCATACCTTTCGTCGAGATAAACATTCGCTGTTTCAATGGTCAATTTGCCGCCGTCCGGCATCGCGTCACGAGCGTTGATCGCCAGGTTAAGAATCGCGACTTCCAATTGATTGGGATCGGCGTAGGCGCGCCAGAGCGCACCTGTCAGCACGGTCTCAATGACAATCGCTTCGCCAAGGCTTCGCCGCAGCAGATCGGACATGCCGCTCAAGACGCGCCCGGCATCTATCGAGCTTGGATCGAGAGGCTGCTGCCGTGAAAAGGCAAGGAGCCGTTGCGTGACCGATTCGGCGCGTTGTGCTCCACGCATCGCATTATCTGCGGAACGCTCGAGTCTTGCGAGGTCCGGTTCGGGATCGTGCAAATGCCGCTTCAAAGCGTCGAGATTACCGATGATAACGGTCAGAAGGTTGTTGAAGTCATGCGCAACGCCGCCCGTGAGCTGGCCGATCCCCTCCATTTTCTGCGCCTGCCGCAACCGCTCTTCTGCAGCCCGCCTCTCAGTCAGATCACGCGTGATCTTGGCGAATCCCAGCAATTGGCCATCCTTATCACGAATGGCGTTGATAACGACGCTCGCCCAAAAGTTTGCGCCGTCCTTGCGCACGCGCCACCCTTCTCCTTCATACTTTCCGGTTTGGGCTGCCGTCGTGATGGCTTTCTGAGGAGTGCCCGCCTCGCGGTCGTGTTCGGTATAAAAGCGCGAAAAATGCTGGCCAACGATCTCTTCGCGCGTATACCCCTTGATTCGGGCTGCCCCAGGATTCCAGTTGATTATGTTTCCAGACGGGTCAAGCATGAAGATCGCGTAATCCGTCACTCCTTCAACGAGAAGGCGAAAACGCCGCTCGGTTTCCTCCAATTTAGTGACGCTCGCCGTTAGCTGCTGGGCGCGCTCCGCAGCCCGCTGTTCGAGCGTCTCATTGAGCTTCTGTAGCTCCTTCTCCGCTTGCTTTCGAGCCGCAATCTCTCGCTGGCTCGTTTCGTAGAGACCGGCATTATCGATCGCAACGGCGGCTTGCGCCGCAAGCGCCGTCATGATGCGCTCGGCGCGTTCAGTGAAAACGCCTGGTTGAGAATGGCCGAAAAAAAGGCCGCCGATTACCTCACCGCTTCGGGAGACCACCGGCACCGCCAAATAACTGCGCACGGGAAGGTGCCCCTTCGGCATACCGCTGTATGGTGCATTTTTTGCGTATCGCTCATCAGATAGGATATCATGCGAGCGTACGGTACCCCGCCCTTCGAAGGTCGGCGCGAAGACGGCAGTGTTGCGGGGCATCGGAAAGTTCGCGAACGCTTCGCGCGGCGCTCCCGAAAGCGTGTAAAGGGTGTAGGCCTCGCCCTCAGCTCGATATACGTTATAGAAAAACGCGCCAAATTGCGCTCCACTAAGCTCAACCCCAGCGTCTGTAACCATCTGCACCAGCCGTTCAAGGTTAAGTTCGGCTGCGACCGCGACGCCGGTGCGGTTCAAAACCTGAAGTGCGCGCGCTTCTTCGCGCAATTCCGCAACCCGGGTTTCTAGGGTTTCGTTGAGCGCCAACAATCGCGCTTCCAGCACCTTGCGCTCGCTGATGTCATAAAAAGCGCCGCACAAGCGCCGGGCAGCGTTATCGGCGAGTGGAAAGGTCTGGCCCTTGGCAGCAAGCCAACGGATGTCACCATTGCCGCGCCTCACCCGGAATTCGACGTAATAGGCACCGCTTTCCGCCGCCGCGGCGACTGCGGCACGGACTTTCGGGATGTCGTCAATGAAGATGGCTTTCTGCCAATCCTGGAACGAGGTAGGCGCCTTCTCCGGACCGAAACCAAAAAGCGAGGCGGCTTCAGGCGTCCATTGCCAGGCGCCCGATACCAAGTCCAATTCGAAGGGCCCTATCCCAATCGCGGCTTGGGCTAAGTGAAGCTGCTCTTCCGATACTGGAAGACACTCTGCAAGCTTCTTCGCTTCAGACGTGCTTTCATTCATTGAAATAACCGGGTCATTCCGAGCTTCCGGCCAAGATGGCTTTTGCTTCTGTCATGGCGCGAAGCTTGCCCAGGGCAATGTGCCGGGGGAGGTGATTGAAACCGCACGAACTCGTTATAATGGTTTGCTCGGGTGGTAACCACTTATGCGACTTGATACGGTTGGCCACCTGCTCGCCGGTTTCGACATTCGGGTCCTGGACGTCGACCGCACCAACTCCAAGCTGCTTATTCCCAAGCAAACCATCGTAATGCGGTGTCATGTCATGCTCGATGAGAAATGCATGACACTCGATCTTGCTAATGAGATCCGCCTTATAGCGGCCGGTGTCGAAATAACGATGGCCGATTTGGCCGTCGTAGTCAGGGCCAACCGCGTAATTTCCTTGGCACACATGGACCAACACATGAACGTCGCTGGGAAGTCCTTCGATAGCCGTGTTGATGACTTCGACAGCGGATCGCACCTCTTTGTCGTCCGCAACAGTAAAGTACGGCTCATCGATCTGGATATGCTTGCACCCTACCGCGGCAAGGCGCTTGAAGTTCCGGTTCAGAAGCTTGCCGAAATCGGTCATCATCCTGATCGTATCATTATAATATTCGTCATGGGCCACAGCGGCCAAAAGATGCGGCCCTGTCATCGTGACCTTGACCGGTTTTCTCGCAAACGTGGACACCGTTTCAAATTCATGGACGAGTCCTAGATCGACGCTGTCGGATATTGGCCCTCTGCAAATCGCGGCGGGATGGAAAACATTTGGGTCATGCCGGGTGATGGGCTTTGGCCTGGTTTCTCCCTGAAACGAAGGGATCTTCTGCCAGAAATGGTTTAGCATGGCATTGGGAGGCGAGTGACGGTTGTGCGTCCGCCGGTGCATCTCGCCTCCGGTGATGATATTGATTCCAGCGACTTCCTGCTCCAGGATCGCCGCCTGCATGGCCCGAAATTGAGCGTCGGCAAAGTCACCGGGCGCGAGCTGTCCCAGTGCAACAAGCCGATCCAAAGACTCATACCAACGCGGAACGCTGTGCGCCCCGACAACGGTAGTGGTGTACTTATTATAGTTAGGCATATTCCTCGCCAACCCGCATTTTGGCAAGATCAAGAGAGGGTGATAATTATGCTATTGCGGTGCTTGTTACAACCACCCATTGATCTCAATCTTGAGCTACTCTTCAGCAGGTGGGCGGCCACGACTCCGGATAGCCAAAAATGCCGAGGGCCAAAAGTCTGAGAGGCAGAATAAAGTTGTGCACCGGGTTATAAGCGACCCCCAGAATTTCGCCCAGCCAAATAACGCACGAAGGAAAGATCGGTCGCAAGAAACAGGGCGGCGAATAGGAGCCAGCTCGCGCCGTTACAGAAACTGCGTCCGCGTTGATCTGCCGGCTATGGCTGCCGGCCATCTGCCGAGGGCTTAGGGGGCGGCGTAAGCGATTTCGAACTGCCGGAGGGCGACCGGGTCTGCCGGACCGCGTCTGTGAACAGTACAGTCCCTAACCAGCCTCACCTCGCCTGTGCGCAGCGGTCTTCCTTCCAACGGCTTCGGGCTGGCGCGAGAATTGGCGGCCCTTTGCCATGTCCCGCCGCTTTTTCTCCGTCGTCTCCCGGTACTCCGCAGGGCTTAATGCTTCGCGTGCCGTTGCCGGCAGGTAGCGCTCACCCGACTTCAGGCTGTTCTTTCCGGACTTCGTTCCCCAGTCCTCCTTCGTCCACTGCACGAGCGAATTGTCACCGGTCTTCTGCCCGATGTAACGGCCGCCTGCCTTCTTGTACTTTTGCACTGCGAGCTGTGCCTTCCGGGCGGACCATTGGCCAGGGCGCCCTCCTTTGCTGCCCTGGATGACCTCATCCTTAATGTTTTCCCAGAGCTCTGGATCTGCTCTCTTCGCTGACTTCGCCATACCGGCCTCTTCCGTGTGTCCCGCGTTGAACGAAGGGTGGGAGCCAATGTTCCAGTCTCAGAGGGAAGGGGAGACACTGCAGGGGAATTGAAAATCAGCCGCCGTTAACCAATTTCACACCCTACGAAGCAGCGGCAGCACGCCGCATTAGGACGGGAAATGGGTATAATTCCAATCAGTTTTGGCATAGGCGGCAATAGCCACCGGGCGAGCGCAAACGCTACACGAGAACAGGAAGCTCTTGACGCATATTCGAGCATTGTCACGAGTGTTGTCGAAGGCGTCGCCGCGGCAATGGTGGGCATCCAGCGGAAAGCGCGGCCCGGGGCCGTGCAGGGCGATCCCCGCCTGATGGGGGGAGCCGGCTCCGGATTTGTAATAACGCCTGACGGCTATGTGCTGACGAATAATCACGTCATCCAAGGCGCGGGCGGTGTTGAGGTTTTGCTGGCTGACGGCAGCACCGCGCCTGCCGATGTCGTCGGCGGCGATGCCGACACCGATACGGCGCTCGTGAGGGTGCATGGCGGCCGGCTGAGCGCGGTTGAGCTTGGGGACTCCGACTCTTTGAGAGTGGGCCAGCTTGTGGTCGCGATGGGAAATCCGTTCGGCCTGCAAGCAACCGTCACGACGGGCGTGGTGAGCGCACTGCACCGCACGCTGCGAGCGACCACAGGCCGGCTGATCGAAGACATCATCCAGACGGACGCGGCGCTCAATCCGGGCAATTCGGGCGGGGCGCTTCTCGACAGCAGGGGGCGGGTGATTGGCGTCAATACCGCCATCATCGCCGGCGCCAATGCGACCGGATTCGCGGTTCCGATCAATACCGCAAAGCGCGTCATTCCCGACCTCATGCGCGAGGGGCGTGTGGTGCGCGGCTTCCTGGGTCTCGCCGGCCAGACAATTCCCTTCCCGAAGGGGGCGGCGGCACGCTATGGCATCAAGGTTCCGGCTGGGATACAGATTGTGCAGATTGTGCCGGGCGGACCGGCCGAGAAGGCGGGTCTGCGCGCGGGTGACGTCATCCTATCCGTCGACGGCAAGGACGCTCCATCCGTGGATGCCATTCACCGCATCCTCGATGGCAAGTCCATCGGACGTGAGTCGCAGTTGCGTGTGCTTCGCCGGGGTGAGGTGATCTCGGCACGCATCACACCGGCCCGGCGCCCAAACGAAGAGCGCCGCTGACCGGTTCCGTGACACGGGGAATTCTTCCCGCGTCGCCAGCAGCGCGTGCACACCGCGAAAGAGCGTCAAACTCGATGCCTGTTCGCATTGGATCTGACGGAAATCGACAGGCCGGCCGCGACAGCATATTCGGCAAATCTCAGAAGGTTGTCCCTTTCGACGACTATGGCGCGGTAATAGGGCGCCTCGGGACCATGAGGTTTGTTCAAGAACTCTTCCGCGCGCGGCGTTACCGGCACCAAGAGCATCTCGGTTGTGCAGGTGTGAAGCCTGAAGTCGCCGAGCTCATCGAGCCTGTGATTTTCCGTTCGCAGCGGCTGAAGCGGGGGGATGCCTGGCAGGGAGTGCAGGAGGAAGTAGACAACAAATCCAATAAGGAGTGTGCCTGCGACCCCGGCAAATAGGAACAACAGTTCCATCGGCGTACCTGCCAAATCAATGCTCTGAAGCGCTTTCAGGAAAAGTGTGTGCGGTTTTCACCCGGAAAGCGCAACAAAACAAGAAACAGAGTGCCTTCGGCGATTTTCGAGTCGCCAAATGCGCTCTAGAGGCGAAAATGACAAGGATGGATAGTTGTTCCGGCCCAGCCTGCCCGTTCCGCCGGGCTTCCCTCCTGCAGGATGAAGATATTTCAGAGAAAAAGAAGGAAAGGTATCAAAAGCTGCGCGAACGCAGCTTTTCTGCCTTTCACTCTTAGTGAGCGGTGCTACATAAGGGCAAGGCACCGGCTCAAGCGCTTGGCGGGAGCCCGGCGCGCCTTCGAAAACTACTCTTAAATCTTTTGCTGCGACCAAGAAGGGAAGCAGCCTTGCAAATGATGCGGCATAACTGGAGTAACGCCCAATGGCAGCCAAAGATGTAAAATTCTCTCAAGACGCTCGCGACAAAATGTTAAGGGGCGTCGATATTCTCGCCAACGCCGTCAAGGTGACACTCGGCCCGAAAGGCCGGAACGCGGTGCTCGAAAAAAGCTTCGGCGCCCCTCGCATCACCAAGGATGGTGTCACCGTAGCCAAAGAGATCGAGCTTGAGGACAAGTTCGAGAATATGGGCGCGCAGATGGTCCGCGAGGTGGCAAGCAAGACCTCGGACGTAGCCGGCGACGGTACCACCACCGCGACGGTGCTGGCCCAGGCAATCGTGAAGGAAGGTGTAAGGTCCGTCGCGGCAGGCTCCAATCCCATGGATTTGAAGCGCGGAATTGATCTGGCCGTGCAATGCGTCGTGGATGAGCTCAAGTCCAAATCGAAGAAAATAAGAAACAACGCGGAGATTGCTCAAGTCGGCACGGTCTCGGCCAATGGCGATACCGAAGTCGGCAATATGATTGCCGAGGCGATGCAAAAAGTCGGCAACGAAGGCGTGATTACGGTCGAGGAAGCCAAGTCCCTTTCGACGGAGCTCGATGTCGTCGAGGGTATGCAATTCGATCGCGGTTATATTTCACCTTACTTCGTCACCAACGCGGAAAAAATGGTGGCTGAACTTGAAGATGTGAGCATCCTCATCAACGAGAAGAAGCTTTCTTCACTGCAGGGTTTGCTGCCTGTTTTGGAAGCGATAGTGCAGGCAAGCAGGCCTCTCTTGATCATTGCAGAGGACGTGGAAGGCGAGGCTTTGGCAACCCTTGTCGTGAACAAGCTGCGCGGCGGCCTCAAGGTTGCAGCGGTCAAGGCTCCCGGCTTCGGCGACCGGCGCAAGGCAATGCTGGAAGACATTGCGATCGTTACCGGCGGCACGGTTATATCCGAAGACCTTGGCATCAAGCTCGAAAACGTCACCCTGGATATGCTCGGCCGGGCAAAGCGCGTCTCCATCGACAAGGATAACACCACCATTATCGACGGCGCTGGGAAAAAGAAGGACATCGAAGGCCGGATTGCCCAGATCAAAACACAGATAGAGGACACGACCTCAGAGTATGACAAGGAAAAGCTGCAGGAGCGGCTGGCAAAGCTCGCGGGTGGCGTAGCCGTTATCAAGGTGGGTGGCGCCACTGAGGTTGAAGTGAAGGAGCGTAAGGACCGGGTCGAGGATGCGCTGCACGCCACAAGGGCTGCCGTCGAAGAAGGCATTGTGCCGGGCGGCGGTGTCGCTCTTTTGCGAGCTCAGGCGGCGCTAAGCAAGCTGAAGCCCGAAAATGAAGACCAGAAAGCCGGGATCAACATCGTCCGCCGCGCCCTTTCCTGGCCTGCCCGCCTGATCGCAACCAACGCCGGCGAGGACGGCGCTGTCGTCACAAGCAAGATCCTGGAAAAGTCAGATTATGGATATGGCTACAACGCGCAGACCGGCGAGTATGGCGATCTGCCGAGCCAAGGTGTGATCGATCCAACCAAAGTCGTGCGAAATGCGCTGCAGGGAGCCGCCTCGATCGGCGGGCTTCTGGTAACCACCGAGGCAATGGTCGCCGAAGTGCCGAAGAAGGAACACGCTCACGCGCCGATGCCCAGCGGCATGGGTGGAATGGGAGGCATGGGCGGCATGGATTATTAGCAGCTGCTCAATCCGGACACCAGGGACTCGCGAGCGCCGCTTGCGGGTCCCTTTTTCATTTGGGGTCCGGGTAATCTCCCGAATTGCTGTTAACGAAGGGAGAGCCGGCCGCGCCGGCGCTCGGATTGATCGCGTACGATCCAGCAACCACGCCGATCTCTTCCAATGAAGAGTAGCGGAGATCGCGAGGGCGGCTCTTGTTTTTTTGGACCGTCAGGTTCAATGATTTCTCTTTGCAGCATGGTTGCCCCTGTTTCGTTTGAGCAAGAACTGCTCCTAACCGCATAGTGATTCGCGAGTGAACTCCGAGCCCGCAAAATAGTCTGTCCCCTATAGGATTTTAATTGTATTCGCTACTGCCAAGATTAGCCTAGCCGCGTAGTGAGTTGTGGTCGGCGGCTGTGTAGCTGCTGTCATAACGGGCACTGAGGGAATAAAATAGAATGGGCACCATATTGGGGCCGGAGGACGGTAGCACCGTCCCCTCCGGCAGCATGTTCGGCTGTGTGCCTGGCAGGCGCCGGACCTCTGGCAGAGGTTGGTTGGCCGCCGCGGCCGTTATTGGACTTGCAGCTACGAACTCACACGGCACCTTCGCACAAGCGTCCATGAAGGATGGCGTTGCCTGTGATCCTTACAAGAACTACTCATGCCTCGACACCTATCTTGGCGACGGGGTCATCGAGCGCTTTTTCAATTATTACAAGCTTGAATGGGGTCAGGGTTCGGCGCCAACCGATCCGAAAGCTCCCCCTTCGCGCATCGAGGGCTGGCCCAGAACTCCAGCCACCATACCGCCCGGAGCCTACACGGAATGGCCGACCGGTGCCACCACAAGCATTGGCGTTACGCGGCCCAATTCAGCCGACAGCCCCTTCATGAACGCCATCGCCAACACGGACGCCGGCAAATGGCTGGCTAGCAACAATACTCAAATCTATGGCTGGGTCGAGGGCGGCTTCGATCTCAGCACCAATACCAGAGGCAAGGGCGCGAATTCGCCGGTCACCTATACTTATTCCTCGGACGCCGCCTACCTCAATCAGGCGGTTCTTTATATCGAGCGGCTGCCCGATACGGTGCAAACAGACCATATCGACTGGGGCTATCGTATCTCCGGCCTGTACGGCACGGACTACCGCTACACAAACTCCTACGGCATAGCCAGCTGGCAGTTCAACGAGAAGAATAAGGCCGAAGGCTATGACTTCCCAATGGTCTACGGGGAAATCTACGATCCCTTCGTGCTATACGGCTTAAACATCCGCTTCGGGCGCTATATCTCTATCCCAGATATCGAAGCGCAGCTCGCGCCCAATAATATCACCTACACCCACTCTCTTATCTATGGCTGGGACAACTACACCAATACCGGCGTCGTTGGCTCGCTGCAGGTCACCAAGCAATTGATGGTGCAATTGGGCGTGGATGACGGTACCGAGACGCCGCTTTGGCATCTTGGGCTTAGAGAAAGGAACCTCTACACCCAGAGCGCGGCACAGACCTGGCTCAACGCCAATGGCTACGGTTCTCTCACCGCTCCGGCGACCAACCCAATTTATCCTGGCAGCACATTTGCGAAGGATCCTGGAGCTCAGCCCTCAGTTGCCTTTTGCGTTCGCTATACTTGGAATGATGGTTGGGACAATATCTACCCCTGTATCGATGGTATTAATAATGGTAACTGGGGTTACAACAATATTCAGTGGCACGGCTTCACCTACTACCACAAATTCAACGATCAGTGGCACCTCGACTTTGAGGCCTATTACCTCAGCGAACATGGTGTGCTGAACAACAGAAACCCGATTGCGCTTGCCACGTTCAATGAGGTGGCGCCGGTTGTTCGGACAGAATTCCCGCTTCGATAAGTGGAAGGTCTGCCGGGGTTAAGCCGCCGAGCGGAGTGGCGGCAAGCTGTGTGCTCCGTAGTAAGCTTGATCGGGCGTCCTGCCGTCAAGGCTCGAGTGCGGGCGGCGGCGATTGTAGAGATCGAGATACCGTCCGATCGAGGCACGTGCGTCCGGCACGCTGTCGTAGGCGTGCAGATAGACCTCCTCGTACTTCACCGTCCGCCAGAGCCGCTCCACGAACACGTTGTCCCGCCAAGCGCCTTTGCCGTCCATGCTGATCGCGATGCCATTCGCGATGAGCACGCCGGTGAAGGCGGTGCCGGTGAACTGAGAACCTTGATCGGTGTTGAAGATGTCCGGCTTCCCGTGCCTGGCGAGCGCCTCCTCCAGCGCCGCGATGCAGAACGAGGCCTCCATCGTGATGGAAACTCGCCACGACAGCACGCGCCGCGAGAACCAGTCGAGCACGGCAGCGAGATAGACAAAGCCCTTCGCCATCGGAATATAGGTGATGTCCATCGCCCAGACCTGGTTCGGCCGCACGATCTCCATGCCGCGCAGCAGATAGGGGTAGGTCTTGTGCCCCGGCTCCGGCTTGGTCGTACGCGGACGCCGGTACAGCGCCTCGATCCCCATGCGCCGCATCAGCGTCTTGATATGACGCCGTCCGGCCTTGCTTCCATTGGCAGCCAAAAGATGGCGCAGCATCCGCGCCCCCGCGAAGGGGAACTCCAGATGCAGCCTGTCGATCTGGCGCATGAGTTCGAGATCGGCCGCCGGCACCGGGCGCGGCAGGTAATACACCGTGCTGCGCGCGAGGCCGCCGGCCTTCGGCTTGTTTCGTGACGCTTAACGCATGACCGCGGTCGATCATCGCTTTGCGTTCAGCAATCCCGCCTTGCTGAGCGCGCCTTCTAAAAAATCGTTCTCCAGCGTCAGCTCGCCGATCTTCGCATGCAGCGCCTTCACGTCGACGCTGGGCGACGCCGGTGGGGCGCTGCCAACGCCGCCGAAAACGTCCGGGGCACCGCCTTCGAGCTGCGCCTTCCAGGCCGTGATCTGGTTCGGGTGAACGTCGAACTGATCCGCCAACTGTGCAATCGTCCGCTCGCCCTTGATCGCCGCCAACGCCACCTTTGCCTTGAAGGCCGGTGAGTGGTTCCGCCGTGGTCTTCTGCTCATTGCTGCTCCTGATTCGCGAGCACCAGCGTGCCCGTTGTCAGGCAGAAATTCCACTTACCGCATCGTCCGAATTTGTGGAGCCACTTCTCAACGCCGGCGGAACCTGGGATTCTCCTCAATACATTCCGAAGAACGGCTCAAACATCGTCTATTGCCCGACTGCAAGTGCCTTGACTTGTGATGTCTCCGCGATCGGGGTGTTGGCCTATCTCAACTATACAACAGACCCATTGAACAACTACACGCTGCGCTTGGAGTGGTATGATGATCCGAATGGTTGGCGTACGGGAACAGGTGCTGAAACCAAGTATTTCGAGACCACTCTGAGCTGGCAGCATTGGTTGTCGCCCCAGATTGAGTTCCGCCCAGAAATCTCTTACTGGCAGTCTTTCGGTACGGCGGCCTTCAATGGCAATCCGGAAGCCGGCGTTCCCGGCAATAAAAAGGAAATGGTCGAATTCGCGTCTGACATAATCGTGCACTTCTAAGTGTTCCTTCGGTTGGGTCGGGACGGAGTTGCTGGCCCCAGGCCGAAGAACTGCCGAAGGTTTGAGGCTCAATCCGCGAAAAACACTGCGAGCTTATTCGGCTGGCCTTCGGCAAAGGACGTTCCCGCAATAAAGCCCTTTTGCGGCGAGAGGAGGCGGGGAAGAGTGGCCAAGCCTTCGGCGACTCGCCTGAGGTTTGCCGCCGGATACTTGATCCTGATCCTCATTCCGGCCTACGCACTCGCCGGGCCGCCTTTCCTGACCGACGATCCTGTGCCGGTAGAATATCAGCATTGGGAAATCAACAACTACGCGATGTCGGTTTTCGCAAATGGCGCCTCGTTCACCAGCGCACCCGCCTCGGACATCAATTACGGCCTACTTCCGGAGGTTCAGGCTCACGTAAATGTCGCTTGGGGTTGGAGCTATGCCAGCGGCAGCGGCGTCAACACCGGCCCCGCGGATCTGGAATTGGGCGTCAAATACCGGTTCTTGAACCCCAAGTCTGAAGACTGGTGGTCGCAAATTGCGTTCTATCCCTTCCTCGACCTGCCAACCGGAGATGCTTCCAAGAACTTAGGGACGGGCCGGGTCCACAGCTACCTTCCTATCTGGATACAGAAGGATTTCGGTGATTGGACTACCTACGGAGGTGGCGGCTATTGGATCAATCCCGGCCCAGGCAATCAGAATTATTGGTTTACCGGCTGGGTCCTGCTGCGGAAAATCACGGACTCATTGCAACTCGGCGGCGAACTCTTCCATCAGACGAAGGCATCCACATCCGGTCCCGGTGTTGGCGGCTTTCCGATCGGGACCAAGGACACCACAGGCTTCAATATTGGTGGAACTTACGACTTCGACAAAACCTATCACCTGCTGTTTTCGGCCGGCACCGGCTTAGAGAACAGGCAGACTGACAATGAATTCTCGTTCTACCTCGCCTTGCAGGTTATGTTTTAGAGGCTAAACGAGGCAGTGGCTTGATCGGCAATAGGCTAATTTACTTCGCATCTAATCCGGAACATCATGCGGCGGGCTGCGGCCGGCAATGGCCGTAGCTTTGTTCTCTCCGGCTGACCCTTTCAAATTGCAGTTCCCGAATGGAAAGCGCTTTCAATCTCGCCGATGGCTCAAACATTCTGCGCATCATTTGCGGTGCGTTTTTCATCCCCCACATCTATGCGAAGTTCTTCGTGCCCGAGGCGCTCGGATTCTTCAAAGCGGCGAAATTCAAGCCGCCTGCATTCTGGATGTATGTTGCATGCGTTATCGAGATTGGGCTGGCGATCACGCTGATTTTTGGCATTTACACGACCTATGCGGGCGTTGTCGCCGCAATCCACCTTTCAGTCGCCGCGGCCGCCGTCTATTATGTGACAGGCGGCAAGTGGCTTTGGAACATTGGCGGTAATGAATACTGCATGTTCTGGGCAATCTGTTGCGCCGTGGTGGCGATGCATGGTTAGGCTTTGGCGAATGAGCCGCGTACGGGAGCAGGGCGTGATCAAGGGTGCAATTGTTGGACTTGGATGGTGGGGCAAGACGCTTGTCGAGGCCTGCGAGGCAAGTGACGAAATTAAGATTGTCGCTGGAGCGACCCGCACCGTCTCTCCGGAGATAGAAGCCTTCGCCAAGCAAAAAAACTTCCGGCTTCTGCCAGACTACGCGGCGGTGCTTGAGGACCGCGATATCGACGCGGTGATTTTGACAACCCCCCATTCGCTTCATGCCGCCCAGGTAATAGCCGCTGCAAAGGCCGGCAAGCATGTGTTCTGCGAAAAGCCTTTCACTCTGACGAAGCATGAGGCAGAGGAGGCGGTCGCCGCGGTTCGCAACTCCGGTGTTACGCTCGGCCTTGGATATAACCGGCGCTTCCATCCCGAGATGGCGAAGCTGCGCGAACGCGTTCGCAGCGGCGATCTCGGCATCATCCTGCACATCGAGGCAACGATGACATTCCCAAATGCGCTGGCGCTCAGTCCGGCGCATTGGCGCGCGCATGCGGATGAGACGCCGTGCGGGGGTCTGACGCCCATGGGTGTGCACGCGATCGACGGTATGATCGATCTGTGCGGCGATATCGATCATGTGTTTTGCCAGAGCGTCAGGCGCGCTGTGACCATCGACTCCGATGATACTACCTCGATCCTGCTTCGGATGAAGGAAGGCATGACCGGGTATCTCGGAACGATGACGGCAACGGGGCCAGGATTTAGTTTCCAGATGTTCGGCTCAAAGGGTTGGGTGCGGCTTGAAGGCGTCACCCATGTCGCGGGAGCATCCTCGGAAGAACGGCGCACGCGCCTGTTCGGTCAGTGCAAATTCCAGCCGGTAAAGGGTGAGGCGCAGGTGTGGCAAGCCGCGACTCTCGACGTTTCGCGAGCGACATTGGAGGCCTTTGCGAAAGCTGCTACCGGTGGACCGGCCTATCCGATCCCATTCGAGCAAATGATCCACGGGGCGGCCGTCACCGAAGCGATCGTCAAATCCGCCGCGTCTGGCAAGGTCGAACATGTCGCTTAAGTTGCGTTCGCCTTATGCAGCGACCCTGGGCGGCCGTACAATTTAGAGGGAATTGACAAATGGATCTCGGCAATGGCCTCGGCCACCTCACCTATTCGACCCTCGTGCACCCCGGCGATGACTGGGCGCAGATGTGGGATAGCCTCACCACCTATCTGCCGAAGGTGAAGGAGCGGATCGCGCCCAACCAGCCTTTCGGCGTTTCGCTCCGGCTATCCGCGAGTTCCGCGCAGACGCTTGCAAACAGCAAGCCGGAACGCGAGAAGCTCAAAAAGTTCCTCGGCGATAACGAGATGTATCTCTACACCGTGAATGCGTTTCCTTACGGGGCATTCAAGGGAACGCTTGTCAAGGAGCAGGTGTACGAGCCCGATTGGCGATCCGAGGAGCGGACGCAATACACCATCAACGTCGCCGAAGTGCTCGCCGATGTTGTCCCGGCGGGTATCTCGCCCTCCATTCAGACGGCTCCCCTCGGCTTCAAGCCGCGGGTGACAGGACAGGATGTGGTCGCAAGCTACACCGATCATGTCTTGCGCGTGGTGGCACGGCTTATCGAAATCGAAGCCCGCACGGGCCGGACGGTGACGCTCGCGATCGAGCCGGAGCCTTATTGCTTCCTGGAAACAACCGGCGAGACGGTCGATTATTTCACCAAGCACCTCTACTCAGGTGCATCTGCGATGGCGCTTGCGAAACTTGCACGGGTTCCAGTTTCCGAAGCGCATATCGCGTTGCGGCGGCATGTGGGAATCGTCTTCGATATCTGCCACCAGGCGGTCGAATTCGAGAATATCGGGCAGTCGCTGCAAGAACTGGTGGATGCCGGAATTCCGATTTTCAAATTGCAGGAAGCGGCTGCCATGCATGTGCCTGAAGTCACGCAGAAGGCGGTGGATACGCTGAAGCGCTACTCGGACACGATCTATCTCACGCAAACCATTGAGAAGAAGGACGGCAAGCTGACCCGCTATCTCAATCTCGAAGATGCCTTCGCCGCCTGGGACAAAGAGCCTTCGCCTCGCGAATGGCGCATACACTTCCACGTGCCGGTTTTTCTCGACGAACTCGGAGAATTCCGTACGACGCGATTTGCGATCGAGGATGCGCTGCGGTTTCACAAGGCGAACCCGCTATCCCGCCAGCTTGAGATCGAGACGTACACCTGGGATGTGCTGCCCGAAAATCTAAAGACCGGCGACATCGTGGATTATGTCTGCTGCGAGTTGGAATGGGTGCGCGGGCAACTGGTTTGAGCGGCGGAGGGGGCATGAAAGCTGGATTCATCGGGCTTGGGCGCATGGGCCAGGCAATGGCCTTTCGCCTGCTCCAGGCAGGGCATGAAGTCGCGGTGTTCAACCGCGCGCCCGAGAAGCTGAACGCATTAGCCGCCGCTGGCGCCAAGGTTGCTGGCTCCATCGCGGAGGCCGCGCGTTTTGGTGAGGCCGTATTCACGATGCTTGCCGATGATCCCGCTCTGAAGGATGTTGCAGAACAGAAGGGGGGATTGCTGGAGTCATTGCCCGCCAGCGGCATTCATTTATGCGCCGGCACTCATGGCGTCGCGATCATCAATGAGCTCAACGCGGCTCACGCAAAAGCGGGGCAGATTATGATTGCGTGCCCGATGCTTGGGCGGCCGGAGGTTGTGGAAGCCGGTCAGGCTGGAATGGTCATTGCCGGTCCGCCAGAGAGTATCGCTCTCTGCAAGCCCCTATTAGAAGCCATTAGCCGCCGAGCCTTCGAAGCCGGCGCCGATCCCGCATCAGCCGCCGCAATCAAAATCGCCAATAATTTCGTGCTCGGTTGCGCAATAGAGGCGATGGGCGAAGGCTTTTCGCTCGTGCGCAAATATGGCGTCGCGCCCTCTGTCTTTCTCGACGTGATGACCGATGCTCTGTTTGCGGCTCCCGCGTATAAGGTCTACGGCAAGATCATTGCCGATGAAGCATACGAGAAGGTCGGCCAAATGGCAGTGCTTGGCTTGAAGGACGCCAATTTGGCCCTGTCCGCCGGCGAAGCTGCTGGCGTCCCCCTGCCCAGCGGCAATGTCTGGCGCGACCGCCTTATTGGCGCCATCGCGCACGGAGACGGTGGCTGCGATTGGGCCGTGATGGCCCGCGAGCAGGCGCGCGCGAGTGGCCTTGTATGATGAGCTTCCTCTTGCGGATGCCTAATCCTAGCGTGATCGCGCAACCAATTGGGCTGCGGAGTAGCTCCCAGCTTCTAACTCCAGCCCAGCATGCTAACCGGTTCGGCCGCGGCGGCGGCCCCAAACTATCTTCCCTTTCTCCTGGCACAGCAAATTCGGCACGCACCCGCCTCTCAATGCCTTGCCTGACGATAGACGAGGAAGCTCATCACAAGGATATTGGCGATGTTGAAGGCTAGACCCGCAGCGAAGGCCGGGGCGTATGACAACTGACGGTCATAGATGAAGCCAGCGAACCAGGCGCCGAATGCCATTCCACACAAGTTCAAGAAGAACCAGATCGGGACCCGCCAGCTTGCTTCGCCGCTCGGGAAAAGATTACGCAAGGCCACGACATAAGCCGGAATGATACCGCTGTAGCCAAGTCCAAATAGCGCAGATAGCGCAAACAGTCCGGCTTCATCCTGCGTCCAAACGAAGCCGGCGATTGCGGCGGCCTGAAAAGCCGAGCCGCTCAGAACTGCCCAAAGGCCTCCTACCCGATCAGACAGCCATCCCCAAAATTGCCGGCTGATGAACGCGCTCCCGAGGAGCAAAGAAAGCATGAGCGCGCCTTGGGAAGCACCGATGCCGGCATCGCTACACAACGCCACGAGATGACTCAATGGCATTGCCATCGGTATACAGCACAAAAAGCCGGCGAGGCACAGCAGGGAAAAGATCACGGGTGGAGACAACCCTGCGATCGCGTCCTGTCCGCGACCAGACTCGTCCGGAACGATAGAACTGGCTTTCTCCGGTGCGGGAGCCAAGGCGCTCATCGCAATCGGAATGATGGCGGCGGCGGTGAGAAGACCCAGCCAAAGCATTGTCTGGCGCCACCCCGCATGTTCAATGCAAATCGTGATAACTGTCGGCCATGCCGCTCCGGCGAGGTACTGGCCGCTGCTCACAAACGCCAAAGCCGAACCTCTTCGGCGATCAAACCAACGGCTAATATAGACCATCATTGGAATATTGATGGCACCGCTGCCCAAAACTCCGATAAGAAGGAGATGGACGGCGACAAGTTGTGTGCCGTTACCGGCTACCGACGATAGTACCAGGCCGATTCCAATGGCGGCCGCACCGATCGACGCAGTTCTATTGAAGCCAATTCGATCAGCCACCCAGCCAAAGCCGATCGCACCCAGGCCCGATCCAAGCCACACAAGAGAAGACGCAAGTGCCACTACTGATCGGGGTGTGTCAAGATCGGCCGCGATTTGCTTGAGCGCAATGACTGTAATAAGGGGAGCGCCGTATGAAAACGTCAGAATAAGAAGAACGCCAGTCGCGATAGACCACGAGTGCCCGGTCTCTATGCTTAAATTATTGCTCTGCGCTAATAGGACATCGGAAGTCGCCCCGCCCTTCCGTGGCGACAGTAGCTTGTCACTCATTTCGTCCGAACCTAGCCCCGGCGAGTTCGTTAAGGAGTTCAAGATCCACGATGATCGCCCGCGAAGAGCCACTTTTAGAGTGTTGACGGCCAAAAAGATACCCGATCGCCGCTACGATGATAAGCTGCACGGCGCTTCCAAACTCGGGTGAAATGTGTTCCTGCGAGCCGTTCCTTGGTAGTGGGAATGGCAAACTACCGCCAAACAAATTCCAGGCAAGTCCAGCTGCCGCCGTTAGCAAGATAATTGCAGCCCATTTCGAATGCTTAAAGATCCCTGGCGTGAGGTCCAGTGGCGCGGGACGCGGACGCTGGCCCCGGCCTGGTTGAGTTTGAGACCCTGCAACATCCTCGAGTTTCAGCTGCGCCGATTTGCCCCCGGAACGAGCCGGCCCAGCGTATTGGTTTCCAATTTGGTCCGCAAACCGCTTAAAAAAGGCGCTCGACATCTGTTTGGCAGTGGCATCGATCAATCGTCCTCCCAGCTGAGAGAGTTTGCCGCCAACCTGAGCAGACACGGTGTAATGAAGAATTGTATCGGCTCCATCCTCTTCCAGCCGCACAGCCGCGGTGCCCTTTGCGAAGCCGGCGACGCCACCCTGACCCTCACCAATGATACGGTAGCTCTTTGGCGGATCCACATCTGATAAGGTGACAGCGCCCTGAAACCTTGCGGTGATGGGGCCAACCTTAAGCAGCGTTATCGCAGTCATTTCATTATCGCAGGATTTGATCAGTTCCTGACATCCAGGAATACAAACCTCCAAAACACGAGGATCATTGAGCGCCTTCCACACGATTTCGCGATTTGCCGGGATTCGCTGTTCGCCTGTCATCTCCATCTTGTTTTCTCCCTTCAAACTACTCAACCCAGCTCTTCGATTTCAAGGTAGTCTTCGACCGCGCCCGCTACCGGCAACGACCGCCGTCCTCCTGCACTGCCTTGTCTGATGCCAGTCTGACCCTTGTTGTGTTGGCTGGACCCTCAGTCACGGACGCCTTGGCTTCGGGCCACAGAAAGCTGTCGCCAGTTATCGAAGCCGACGACGAGCCGAACGACGCTACCGCTGTTGAGCTGGTCGAAGCCGTGGTTAATTTCGCGGATCGGAATAACCCCGCTCATGAGCTTGTTCACCGGCAGCCGTCCCGCTTTATAGAGAGCAGTGTAGCGCGGCACATCACGGACTGGCACACAGGTCCCGATATAGCTGCCCTTCACCGTTCGTTCTTCGGCGACGAGATTAACGATATTCACCGGCAGAGCAGCGTCCGGGGGTGGTAGGCCAGCTGTTACGGTGGTTCCGCCGCGCCTCGTCATCTTATAGGCATTTTCGAGCGCTTTGGCGGAGCCTGCGAATTCGAAAGCAAAGTCGGCTCCGCCGCCGGTTTCCGCGCGGACTTGCTCAATTGCATTGCCATCCCGCGCATTGATTGCGGCAGTCGCGCCGATCTCCTTGGCGAGTGCAAGCTTTCCTTCGGAAAGATCAACTGCTACGACTTGCGCGGCTCCCGATGCGAGCGCCCCCAATACTGCGGCCAGGCCTACGCCGCCAAGTCCGATGACGGCGACGCTCTGCCCTGCCTGCACCTTGGCCGTATTCACAACGGCTCCGACGCCAGTAAGCACCGCGCAACCGAATAGGGCCGCCTCGGAGAATGGAATATCTTTGTCTATCTTTACCAGCGAACGGCGTGAGACCACTGCATAATCGGCGAAGGCCGAGCAGCCGAGATGGTGGTGTATATTGCACTTGCCACTGCGCAGCCTGATGGCCCCGCTTAGAAGCGATCCCTTTCCGTTTGCGGCGGCTCCAGGTTCGCAAAGTGCTGGCCGTCCCTCCGAGCAGGGCACGCAATGGCCGCAGCTTGGCATAAATACCATCACGGCGTGATCGCCGGGCATAAGATCGTCAACCCCTAGGCCAGTCTCGACTACACTGCCTGCGGCCTCGTGACCAATCGCCATCGGCATTGGACGGGGGCGGTCACCGTTGATCACCGAAAGATCCGAGTGGCACAGGCCGGCGGCCTCAATCTTGATCAGGACCTCTCCGGGGCCCGGCGGATCGAGATCAATCTCCTCGATCTGCAATGGCTGGCTTTTCGCATATGGTAACTCTGCGCCGATGGTTCGCAACACTGCGGCTCTTATCTTCATCGCTGGGGTTTCCTTCCTCGCTTATCCAGTGCTTCCGGCATCAGTCGAGTCATCTGGCAGCTTGACATTTCTTAGCATAGTCTAATAATGAAAGTCACTAGGCAAGGAGGTGCAAATGGCGAAAGGGCAGCGCAACGAGATGGCTGCTCAGGTCTCGCTAAAGGCGTTCATCGCGCTCGATGAGATCGTACGCCTCGCCAGCGGCGCCAAGACTGCAGCCCGGGCCAGCTTCCAGGGATGCTAGAATGAAGCCCGCAGCGTTCCGCTTTGTACGCGCCAGGAGCGTCGAGCACGCCGTCCGGGCTCTCGGCGAGGCAGACGGCGGCGGCAAAATCATCGCTGGCGGCCAAAGCCTGATGCCCATGATGAATTTCCGGCTCGTAAAGCCTTCCGTCCTCGTCGACATCAATGCCATTCCGGGGTTGGATACGATCCAGAAGCGCGACGGCAAACTTCTGATTGGCGCTCTCGTTCGGCACCGGATGACAGCAACGGATCCTTTCGTTGCCGAGCATGCGCCAGTGCTCCGCGAAGCTATGAAGCATGTGGCGCATTTGACGGTGCGCAATCGCGGTACATTTTGCGGAAGCATTTGCCACGCCGATCCCGCGGCCGAGTGCCCGATGATCGCGCGGCTATTGAATGGCGTGATCCATATCGCCTCGCCAAGGGGAGAGCGACGGATGCCTTCGCGTGATTTCTTCACAGGCTCGCTTATGACCGCGCTTGAGCAGGACGAGCTTGTGACCGGAGTAGAGATCGATACATTGCCTGCAGGCACCGGGTGGGGCTTCGCAGAATTCGCGCGCCGCCATGGAGACTATGCGCTCGCCGCTGCGGCAGTGACAATGCGGCGGGCTGATGGACAGGCGCGCGACGTGCGGATCAGCCTGACGGGAGTAGCAGATACCCCCGTGCGCATGCCCGAAGCCGAAGCCGCGCTCGAAGGCTCCATGATAAGCAGCGCCAAAATCGATGAGTCGGTCGAAGCGTTGCGTGCCGCCATCACGCCGAATTCCGATAATAGCGCTTCTTCGGACTTCCGCCGCCACCTCGCCGGCGCCCTCGTGCGCCGTGCTGTGAACAGCGCTTGGACCCGGGCAGCGGAAGGGCGAGCCCCGTGATCGAGTGCGTTGAAATAACGATGATCGTCAACGGCGTTGCCCACACCCGCCGCACGGATCCTCGCATGCTTCTAAGCGACTTCCTTCGCAATGAACTCGGGTTGACGGGCACTCATGTTGGTTGTGAGCATGGTGTTTGCGGTGCCTGCACTATCTTACTCGATGGACGTTCGGCAAGATCCTGTTTGATGCTCGCCGTACAAGCAGATGGTGCTGAAATCGAAACCATCGAGGGCCAAGGTAGCTCCGAAAAGCTTGGGCGGATCCAGCAGGCCTTCCGTGACCATCACGGTCTCCAGTGCGGCTTTTGCACACCGGGCTTCATCATGACGATTACTGACATGCTGAGGCATCACACCCTCAAGAATTACGATGAGATCCGCGAGGCCCTGTCGGGCAACATCTGCCGTTGCACCGGCTACGAGAACATCGTTAATGCCGTCCGCGAACTCATCAACGAGAGGGGACCGCTCAAATGAAAATGCACATCCTGTCTGGCGGCCGGCTTAGGATGCGACGCTCGATCTACGATCCGGGTGCATCCCGTGAAGAAACGTTTGAGCTGCCGGTTTCCTGTGCCCTGATGTGCCACGATCAAGGCAACGTTCTCTTCGACACTGGCTGCAATCCAGTGGCCGCCACGGACCCCGAGGCGCGCTGGGGAGGCCTCTCCAAGCTTATGGCGCCCATCTTTCAACCGGAAGAAACTGTCATCAACCAATTGGTGAAGGTGAAACTTTCCGCAGCCGACATCGACGCCGTTATATGTTCCCACCTTCATCCCGATCATTGCGGCTGCAACGAATATTTCAAGCGCGCCACCATTTTCTGCCACGCTGCCGAACTGTCGGCGGCGAAAGCAGAAGGCGCCAGCAAACAGGGTTATCTTCCACAGGAATGGGACCAACCACAGGGCTTTACCACGTTTGACAGGCAGACAGATCTGTTCGGCGACGGCCGGATCGTGCTGATGCCGATGCCGGGCCACACGCCAGGTTTCACTGCGGCGCTGGTGGGGCTGGATGAAGACGGTACCTTCCTGTTGGCTGCTGATGCCGCACCCGTCGAATTCAATCTTACGACGGGAACCGCCCCTAAAAACAGCTGGAATGCTGAACTAGCGGCTGCAGCTCTTGCTGAGATTGCGAGAATGCATGCGCAAGGTACGAAGATAATCTTTGGCCACGATGACGCGCAGTGGCGGACACTTCGGACCGGGGCAGCGTATTACAAATGAGCACCGTCGGCCCCTCTCTTCAACTTCGGCCTAAATTCGTCGGTGAACCCATCAAGCGCACCGAAGATCCGCGTCTCTTGGCGGGCGCTGGCCGGTATGTGGATGATATCAACCCGCCTGGCACGCTCCATGTAGCCCTTCGGCGCAGTGATCAACCTCACGCCCGCATTCGCGGCATCGATCTCGGTAATGCCATTTCATTGCCCGGCGTTGTCGCGATTTATGACGCGGCTGACCTCGACGATCAAATCCACCCCGCTATTCCATCTTCGAGGATGAAGGGATATTACGCGACGCCTATTTGGCCGCTCGCGCGGGGAAAGGTGCGGTATGTTGGTGAGCCCATCGTCGCAGTTGTTGCTGAAAGCCGCTACGTGGCGGAAGATGCGCTAGAGTTCATTACTGTCGACTATGAGCCGCTTCCTTTTGCCATTCGCCCAACGGCAGCTGCGGCCGATGATGCGCCGCTGCTTCATCAAGAGGCGGGTTCAAATGTTATTGTAGCCCGTGAATTTTCCCGCGGAAACGTAGACAAGGTTTTTGAGGAAGCACCCGTCACCGTTCGGGGTACTTTCCGGATGACGCGGAAGACCTCGGTCGCAATGGAGCCTCGCTCTTATGTGGCCGAATGGGACCGTCGGCGCCTTGCCGCAACGCTGCATTCTTCAACGAACATTCCGGGCGTTATCCGTGATGTGCTTTCGGGCTGCCTTGGCCTGCCCGGCAACCGGCTTCGTGTCATAGCGCCGGACGTCGGCGGAAGCTTCGGTGGTAAGGGCTCGCTCTACCATGAGGAGATACTGGTCTGCGCCCTGGCGCGAATGCTTGAGCGGCCCATCAAGTTTGTCTGTGACCGTTTGGAGGACCTGTCGGCCACCAGTCAAGCGTTCGACGAACTGATCGATGCTGAACTCGCGATCGACGATGAAGGAAAGCTGCTTGGCCTCCGCGCGGACGTAATCGGCGATATTGGCGCCTATTCAATTTACCCTTGGACCGCTGCACTGGAGCCAGTACAGGTGGTTAGCTTTTTGCCCGGTCCCTACCGCCTGGAGCACTACCGGGGGCGCGTGCGGGGAGTGCTTACTCCCAAGCCACCGACGGGACCCTATCGCGGCGTCGGACGTCCTTCGGCGACATTTGCGATGGAACGGCTCATGGACATGGCCGCCCGCAAGATCGGTATGGACCCAGTAGAGATCCGGCGCCGCAATCTGGTAACCGCGGAGGAGTTTCCCTATCGCACGGCGTCCGGCATCATTTGGGATAAGTGCGCTTTTCAAGAATGCCTCGAAGCCGTCTGCCATCAGGCCAATTATCCGGAGTTGGTGGAAGCTCGCGCAAACGCGCGAAAGGAAGGCCGGTGGGTTGGTATCGGGCTTTCCTGCTACGCGGAGCTTACAGGCATCGGCTCCCGCATCTCCGTAGCGCCGGGCATGCCAATTAACACCGGCACGGAAACTTCAACCATCCGCATCGACGCGACCGGCGCCATCACCGCTGCCTTTGGTATCGCCTCACATGGACAGGGGCTAGAGACCACCTTAGCGCAAGTCATCGCGGACGAACTCGGCTGCGATTTGGCGGACATTGAGGTTCAGCATGGGGACAGCGCCTTGGTTCCGGCGAGCAGCGGCACTTATGCCAGCCGCTCGGCGGTGCTAGCTGGCGGGGCCGCGATCCGCGCCTCCAGGTCGGTGAAAACCAAAGTTCTTAAGGCGGCTTCGCTTCTTATGAATGTCCCGGTCGCAGATCTCGAAGCCTCTGCGGGAATCATCCGGTCGCGCGCCTCGAACGCGTCTTTAACCTTCAAGGAAGTCGCGAACGCGGTGTATTCGCAGATGGGCCGGATCCCGCATGAGGAGCGCGAGGATCTCGCGGCATCAGAATCGTACGACCCCTATTTCGGCACTGCTTCTTCCGCGGCGCATTTCGCCATGATCGAAATCGATCCTGAAACATATGGCGTCACCGTGATGCGTTATGCAGTGGCGGAAGATTGCGGGCGGATCATAAATCCGATGATCGTCGATGGCCAGGTTCGTGGGGGTGTCGCGCAAGGCATCGGTGCCGCCCTCCTGGAGGAGGTTGTCTATGACAGCGAAGGTCAGTTTGTGACCGCTAGCCTTGCAGACTATCTCGTCCCCCTCGCGAGCGACATCCCTAAAATCGAGATTGTTCACGTCCAATCCGATCTGCCGGCTACGCTCGGCGGCTTCCGCGGCATGGGCGAAGGCGGCACGATCGGTGCTCCCGCTGCGATTGCCAACGCCGTCTCCGACGCCATCGCACATCTGGGCATCGAAGCCAGCACCCTTCCCGTCACTCCCGGCCGTATTTTCCAAATGGTTGAGGAAGCGCGGCTCAAGGACTCCATGAAAGGATAGACGAATGAACCTCTCCCTTGCCGGCAAAGTAGCTGTCATTACCGGAGGCGCGCGAGATGTTGGGCGCGAGATCGCTCTAACGCTTGCCGCACAGGGTGCAGCCGTTGCTATCAACTACCAGTCGAGCGCGGAGGCCGCGGACAAGGCCGTCGCCGAAATCATATCTCATGGTACAAAGGCGAAGGCTTGGAAGGCGAATATCGCGGACTTCGCCGAAACGAAGGCCATGGTCGATGAGGTGCTCTCGGAATTTGGCAGTATCGATATCGTGGTCAATAATGCTGGCGTTGCCCAGCGCGCACGCTTTCTTGAGACAACAACGGAACAGTGGCAACAGCATATCGGCGTGGGGCTGCTCGGCGCGGTCAACACCTCCAAGGCAGCACTGCCCTACATGGTCGAGGCCGGCAAGGGTGGACGTATTATTGCCGTTGGAGGCGATTCCTCGCGCATCGGTGAGGCTAACCTGTCAATGGCGGCGGCTTCCCGGGCTGGAACTATTGCTCTCATCAAGTCGCTGGCGCGCGAATTCGGCCGCTATGACATCACCTGCAATGCTGTGACGCTGGGCATGATCGAGTCGGCGCATTCCGATCCGGCTTGGCTGGCTGAGAACCTTCCGAAGATGGTCAAGAGCTATCCTCTGAAGCGCATCGGTAAACCTGGAGACGTGGCACCGATGATCGCCTTTCTTGCGTCGGGGGAGGCCGGCTGGATCACAGGGCAGACGATCAGCATAAACGGCGGCTTTGCGATGCTTTAGCAAGAGCGAGGGGAGGATTAATTGATAAAAACAGATCTCATTGCGCCAATCGGAGAATTGCTTAGCCGCCAGGTACACCGGCGCCCAGGTAAGCTCGCATTCCGGGATAAGGTTCGATCACTCACTTATCAGGCACTTGCCACACGCACGGCGATGATTGCCGGCTATCTCCAGCAAGCTGGTATCGAGCCCGGTCAGCGAGTTGCAATCCACCTCCCGAACTCGGTAGACTGGGTGGAAATGTGTGTGGCGATTGTCCGGGCTGGAGCCGTTGCGGTGCCCATCAGCTTCGCCTCGACGGCGGACGAGATCGCGTATCGCCTCTCCGACGCGCAATGCGTTGTAGTCTTTACTTATCCTGAGCGAGCCGACGAACTGCGCGCGTTATGCACAGCCCATGCGATCGATCCGAAGGTGATCGCCGTCCAAAGGGGCGAAGGGAAGCCATTCGCATCTAGGGCGGTCATGCCCCTGCCAGCGCCGCGAGATCCGGTGGATATAGCGCAGCCGGCTTTCATCGTTTACACCTCGGGCACAACCGGCAAGGCGAAGGGCGTTGTTCTAACGCTGGAGGGAATGCTTTGGGTGACTGCGGCTTGCTGGGTCCCCATCGCTGGCCTTAATCAAAATGACTACGTCCTTGATGCTCTTCCGCTCTTTCATAGCTATGCGCTCAATCTTGCCGTCGTCAGCATTATCGCCACAGGTGCCTCCGAATATATCATGGAACAGTTCTCAACTTCGGAAATGGCGAAGCAACTCAGGCAGCAGCCAGTCACAGTTCTGCCGGGTGTCCCGACTTTCTTCCACTATATGCTTGAGCGTTCGAAAGAGGAGAAACGGCGTACTTTAAATAAGGTGCGCATCTGCTTGTCCGCTGGGGCAATTCTGCCGGGCACACTCAATCGGGATTTCGAGAATTGGTTTGGCATCAAGCTTCTAGACGGCTACGGCATTACGGAAACCTCTACGATGGTTACCCTCAATTCCCCAGAAGGCAGCCGTTTCATGGGCTCTTGCGGCGTACCGCTTCCCGGGCTGAGCGTCCGCATAGTCGATTTGGAGGGAAAGGATCTCGATCCTGGGCAAGACGGTGAATTGATTATTCGCGGCCCAAACGTCATGCTTGGCTATCACGGGAAACCTGACGAAACCGCAAGCGCACTCAGAAATGGCTGGTATCACACTGGAGACCTTGCCCGCCGCGATCGCTTCGGTTTTATTACCATCACGGGCCGCCTGAAGGAGATCATCATCCGCGGCGGACAGAACATCTCGCCCGCCGAGGTAGAAGAGACCCTATCCCTTCACACATCCATACTTGACTGCGCGGTGGTTGGCTTGCCGCATGAGTTTCTCGGAGAGGTGCCGGTTGCGTTTATTATTCTCCGGCCCGGACGGAATGCCGATACTGCCGAGATCCTGGCGCACTGCCGCCTGCATCTGTCCGATTATAAGGTGCCGCATGTGATTCACGTCGTGGCAGAAATTCCGCGCACGGGGTCGGGAAAGGTGCAGCGCTTCAAGTTGAAGGAGCTAGTTCAAGCGCCGCGCTTTCAGAAGTCCCATTGAGGCCGGTTGGCCGCGAACGAGGCGTTCTTGGCGAAACTGTCTTGAACTTTGGGCGGCTGCGCTTCGATATGTCTTTCCGCGTTCGGAGGCATTAGGCAGACCGAGGAGGTCTGCCATTTTCCTTTGGCTCCGCCCAGTTCATAAGTCTGCCCTATAATGCGCGCATTGATCATGCATAAATTTCTGAGCTTGGATGTCCCCTTTCAGCATCGCCCGGGGTCATTGTTTTTTGATGAATGGGCAGGCGCTCTGCGCAAGCGGTCTGAATGCTTCGTCAGCAGGGATAACTGACCTGAGCTTATAATAGTCCCACGGATATTTTGATTCGGAAGGCTTTTTGACCTCATAGACATACATGTCGTGGACCATGCGTCCGTCCTCCCGGATCCGCCCATTCTTGGCGAAGAAGTCGTTTACGGGCATTTCCTTCATCTTCTTCATCACGGCTCCAGCTTCATCCGTTCCAGCCGCTTCAATCGCCTTGAGATAATGAAGTGTCGAAGAATAGTCGCCTGCATCTCCCATATGCGGCATGCGTTTCATACGCGCCTCGAAGCGCCGAGACCAAGCGCGTGTTTCATCATCGTGGTCCCAATAGAAGGCGTTCGTAAAGACAAGTCCCTGAGCGGCCTCAAGGCCGAGACCATGGACATCGGTGATCCAAACCAGCAGACCGGCGAGGGTTTGACTGCCTCCTCCCGTCAGACCGAACTCTCTGGAGGACTTCACGATATTCAGGAAGCTTGTCCCCGAGCCGGCTACGGCAACAACATTGGCGCCGCTACCTTGTGCCTGAAGCAGAAAGGAGGAATGGTCCAAGGCGGCAATGGGATACTTGACGCTACCGATCACCTGGGCATTGAGCTTCTTCAAAGTGGCGATGGTGTCGCTTTCAAGGGCCTGTCCGAACGCATAGTCGGCCGTCAGGAAGAACCATTTGTTGCCCCCGCTTTTAACGAGCGAGTTTGCCGTCCCATAGGCGAGCGCATAGGTATCGTAAGCGTAGTGGATGCTGTTTGGCGTGCAACCCTCATTGGTCAGCCGCGAGGAACCGGAGCCGTTCACGATTGCGATCCGGTTTTTGTCTTTCGCGACCTGAGCAACGGTAAGCGCCACGGACGAATTGATCAGGTTGGCGACCATGCTGACATTGCCGACATCAAACCATTCGCGGGCGACAGACGCGGCGATATCGGGTTTGTTCTGATGATCAGCAACAACGACCTCGATGGGCTTTCCCAAAACCTTTCCGCCGAAATCTTCAACTGCCATTTTCACCGCGGTAACCGCGCCTTCGCCGGACTCGTGCGAAAATTGGCCCGACATATCAGTCAGAACGCCGATCCGGATCGGACCCGCCTGCTGGGCAAGAAGCTGTGCTGGCCAATACAGGCTCATGCAGATTGCTAGCAATGACAGTCCCAATCGGCGCCCCATTCGCATCCTCCACTTTTATTTATTGCGCCGGGTGCATTAAACGCCCCAACCGGTATCAGACGTTATCGAAGACTGCCCGACAAGCTTTCACTAATAGACTATTTGCCCCGGTAGCTGTCAAGGCCGGTATTTGCAACTAGTGGAGCTTTGATTCCGGCATTTGCTCCCGGTCGTGCCGCAAGCGGATGCACATGCCGGAATCGGACCGCTGGCTCATGTCCCGTCTACGATGGGACGGTTCGGCTTTGCCGGGCGGCCATGGGACGGGAAGTCATAACTCAGCTTGTAGCTCATGTCCGCGGCCTTGAGCGGCTCTTTGCATCGATCGCAAATTACAGCCGGCTCGAAGTCAGCATTGCAGATCGAATGCGTCAGGATCAGAGGCGGCTTGCCGCCGGAAAGCCACCTATCGCCCCAAGCCAGCATGGCAAGCATTGGTCCATAGAGATCCTTACCCTTCATAGTAAAACGGTACTCAAAGCGATCGGGCAAAGCCTGATATTTTAGCCGCTCGAAAATGCCGTCTGAAACCAGCCGGCTGAGCCGGTCGGAAAGAATGTTGGGCGCTATCCCCAGCTTGTTTTGCAAGATATCAAAACGCCGGACGCCAAAAAAACCCTCCCGTATAACCATAAAACTCCAACGGTCCCCAATGACCTTCAAGGCGCGAGCTACGGAGCTTGGGCGTCCCCTGTCCAATATATTCCGGTCAGATGGCCGCCTCTCCTTTACGGTTTCACCGATCGGTGTCCTGCCAGCTCCAGGCCCATCACGATAAGTGACGGTTCTCACGTTGACTTCAGTTTTGCAATGATTGCATGCGACAATAGGATGGCACGCACAGCCGCAATTATTATGAACCAGGCCGAGGGGAGGTGGGTTACAGCCTTTCAACCATTTATCCCCGAAGCTCATGAGAGAGAGCATGACCGGGTAAAGGTCTATTCCCATTTCGGTAAGCCCGTATTCGAATCTGAGCGAGCTGCCGGAACATTTAACGCGCAGAAGTAAGCCCTGTGCTGTTAGCTTTCGAAGGCGCTGGGTTAAGGTTTGGCGAGGGAGACCGAGTGCAGATTGAAATGTATCAAAGCGTTTTGCGCCGAAATAACTTTCGCGCAATATTAGAAATGCCCAGCTATCACTGAGAATATAGACGGTTCTTCCGACAGAACAGTTCCGTTCGTAGAAAGTATTGGCTCCCTCGACGATCGGCGTTATGCTCTCCGAGACCGGCAATAGCCCTTGCGGTGCCACTTCTTCAGTCCTTGTGTTTTCGTTAGGGCTGGATCGAGCCAATATTCACCTGCATAATATGAGTGATCTGAACCTGCACTGCAACGCGGTTCTCTAAGCGCCGTCGATACGGAAGCCTTGGATTGTACCGATGCCGGATGTGAAGCCGCCCGCTTATGCTAGACTTGGGATTGTAGACCCTCCGCAGTCGCTGCACGCAGGCGGCGAACGCCGGGTCACATGCCGGGCGGGTGTGAAGTGGATAAGGGCACTAATCACCGCCTCCTTATGGTGACGATGGAGCCGCCATTGGCAAGCTTCGTCAATGACGCACATCTCTGGCCGGCAGCGCCACTTCGTATCTTCTTTGTAAAGAAATGCTGCGCGCAGATCGAATTATGCTTAGGATTTGGCGAACGGGCGCACCGCCATTGAGAGAGGTGTGGTGATGGGCCGTGAAGGCTAGACTGCTTACGCGAACGCATTCGGCGGCCGGGACGAGTGTCAGGAGGGAACATGGCGCATCTACTGAAATATTGCATTGTATCGATGACGCTCTTGCTGGGGCTAAATGTTGCTCACGCACAACAAAAGCTTGTCGTTAGTATCTGGGGCGGCAATTTCCGCGATGGTGCCAAGGAAGCCATCGCCACCGAGTTTACGCGGCGGACGGGCATTCCGGTCGAATTCATCACCGGGGGCACAATGGACCGCCTCACCAAGGCCAAAGTAGCGGCAGGAAGACCTGAGTCCGATGTTACGTTTACGACGAGCCATGTCGCGTATCTCTACGTGGCGGACAAGCTGTTCGAGAAGCTCGACTTAAACAAAATCCCAAATCTGAAAGAAGCTCACCCGATCGCCTTGCGGAGCCCCAATCATATCGGCCTCTACTCTTACGTCTACCTTCCGGCGTTCCGAACCGATTTAATGCCGGCCGGTTTCGGCATTACGAGCTGGAAAGATCTTTGGGGCGATCAGGTCAAGGGCAAGCTCGGATTGCCGGACTTCGATCCGAGCCACATCATTGTGGTTTCCGCGCTTCTGTCCGGCGGGGATGCAAAGAATTGGAAAGCTGGGATACCGCTTCTGGAAAAGTTGAAGCCCAGCATCAAGGCTTTCTATCAATCGGATGCAACATCACAGGAATTGATCAAGACCGGGGAGACGCCGGTGCAGGTGATTCTGTCGATCAATGCCTACCATCAGATGAAGCTGGGCATTCCCCTTAAAGTGGTTGTGCCGAAGGAGGGCGGTGTTGTTGGCATCGATGCCGTGGGAATCAACGTGGGCACGAAAATGTCCGATGCTGCTCACGAGTTCATCAATGTCGCCCTCGATCCCAAGGTTCAGGAGAAGCTTTGCGACATCTACAAATGCTCTCCGATGAGCGCGAAAGCGCAAGTGAGCCCGGAACTTGCTGCCTTGCCTGGCATCTTCACCACGGACGATCAGCTCAAAAAGCAGATCATCATTGATGATGAGGTTCGCGCCAAGCTGCTCCCGGAATGGAAAGTCTGGTTCACCGAGAATATGACCCGTTGAGCCGCAATTGAAGGTCCTTCATATCCACATTTGCGGGTCATAAGAAGCGGAATCCTAGGCACTTCCCTCATGTCGCATCGCAAAATCGGATGGCTTTTCGCGGCGCCGTGTTTGCTTGCGGCCGCGGCTATCCTTGCATCGCTGCTGGGCGTGTTTCAATACAGCTTCATGCAATTCATTCCCGGCTCGCTTGATGTTGGCGGATTCACTCTGGAGAATTTTGAAAGGATCGGCCGCCCCCTTTATTTTTTGGTCATCATGGACACCTTTTTGATCAGCCTTCTCACTGCGTTGTTTTGCTTGGTTCTAAGTTATCCGGTTGCTTACGCGCTTGTGCGCACCAGGCAGGAGTGGTTGCGAACGCTCCTAATTATTCTTTCCATTACGCCGCTCTTTACTGGTGAGATCGTGCGTACCTATGCCTGGATGCTGGTGCTCGGCACGGAGGGATTTGTCAACTCTGTCCTGCTGGCGCTCGGCCTGATCGCAACTCCACTTCAATTCATGTATACGAAGTTTGGCGTGATCATCGCCCTGGTGCACTTTTCAATGCCCGTGATGATCATCCTGCTCGCGACGGCGATCGGGCATGTCAATCGCGACTATGAGAAGGCGGCTGCGAATCTTGGAGCGCCGCCTTTTACCGTTTTCTGCCGCGTGACGGTGCCTCTCACGCTGCCGGGCATCATCGCCGGAACCGTTGTAATCTTTGCGTGGACCATGAGCGCGTTCGCCACACCTCAGCTCATTGGGGGTGGAAAGGTGCTGATGATCTCGAACCTTGTCTATCTGCAAGGCTTTTCATCGTTCAATTTTCCGCTGGCGGCTGTGCTGAGTTTGGTAGCGTTCGCGGCTGCAGTGGGAAGCCTCGCCGCGATCCGCCCGCTGGTGGCACGCCTTGAACGGCTGGCAGCGCAACAAGCGTGAGCAGGGAATGATGCAAAAGATTCTCTTCTGGATGCTGGTCTCGATCATTTTAGTGTTTCTGACCTTGCCCGCAGTGGTTGTCCTGATGACATCAGTCAATCCGACTGAGATTCTGAAGTTTCCGCCGCAAGGATTCTCTCTTCGCTGGTACGAACGCGTATTCGCTTACGAAGATTTCCGGAACGCATTCTATAACGGGATGATCGTCACACTTTTTGCTTCTACCGTGGCCGCAATGGTAGGAGTCGCCGCCGCCTATCTGACCAATCGCTTCCATTTTCGCGGCCGTAATATTCTGGACTCCATTCTGGCGTCGCCGTTAATTATCCCTCGCTTCACGACAGGCTTCGGATTTCTGCTGCTGGGGTCCCAATTCGGATTAAGTAACAGCTATATTATCGTTATTTTGGCCCACATCGTATTGGTGCTTCCCTTCGTGACGCGAAGTGTCTACGTCAGCCTAGCCAACATCGATCTTTCTCTTGAGCGTTCGGCGGCAAATCTGGGCGCCTCACCGCTGAATGTTTTCCTTCGCATCACCCTGCCGCTTCTCGCGCCAGGGGTTGTGGGCGGCTGGATTATCGCTGCAATTCTCTCCTTTACGGAGTTCACCGCCTCCCTCTACGTTACAAGCTACTCAACCCAGACGCTGCCGGTGGCGATGTATACATACGTTCGGGAATACACTGATCCCACCATTGCCGCGATTTCATCCTTGCTTATCATTCTTACAACCGCGGGCACCTATCTAGTTGATAGGTTTCTAGGCTTGAAGCGGGTTCTCGCAATCGAGCCGCATTGAGGGGGCAATCACGGGGCCGGTGTCAAATCGTTCTGCTGCAACGGCACTCAAAGCTGAGCACGCCGTCGAAATAGAGAAAGTCTCAAAATTCTACGGCAGCATCACTGCCGTCCAGAACTTCTCACTATCAATCCGGCGCGGCGAATTCGTTACACTGCTCGGGCCCAGCGGCTGCGGCAAGACAACAATCCTCAACATGATTGCCGGCTTCGAAGCCCCGTCGTCAGGTCAGATCCACATCGACGGCCGCGATGTCACCAATATGCCGGCGCACCAGCGGGATACCGGCATGGTCTTTCAAAACTATGCTCTGTTCCCGCATATGAGCCTGTTCGACAACGTGGCCTTCGGCCTTCGCATGCGTAAGCTTGATAGGAAGGCAGTCAGGGAGGGGGTGGAGCGCGCCCTGGAAATGGTCAAACTTTCCAGCATGGGAGCGCGCCGTGTCAAACAACTATCCGGCGGCCAGCAGCAGCGCGTGGCGCTCGCCCGCGCCATCGCCTTCGCCCCGGCCGTCCTACTCCTTGACGAACCGCTCTCGGCGCTTGACAAGAACCTCCGGACGCAAATGCAATTCGAACTTGCTGATCTCCACGAAAAAACAGGCCTGACCACAATTTTCGTGACGCATGACCAGGGCGAGGCGCTAAGCATGTCGGACCGCATCGTCGTCATGAACCGGGGTGAAATTCAGCAGATTGCGGAGCCGCTTGAATTGTACTCCCGCCCAGCAAACAGCTTCGTCGCATCGTTCATTGGTGAAATAAACCGGTTGCCAACATCTATCCTGAAGCGGCAGGGCCTCAACGCAATCGTCCAATTCCCAGGCTCGATCTCGCTCACAATTGCCAATCCAGCAGTTCTCCCCGTTGATGACAATGAAAGGGTCCGGATTTTTGTGCGCCCCGAACACGTCACGCTGGCAGATGCAGCAAGCCAGGCCGAAAATACGGTCTCCGCGAGGGTGCTGTCGCATATCTATCAGGGTGCACATACCCTCACCCGGGTAAGCTGCGACAGTCTTGGTCAACTAGAAATGCGTGTGCCTGGGGGCACGATCATAGAGGAGAAACCCGCAGGTTCGTCCGTTCAGATTGCGATTTCGCTCAACCAAGCCATCGTGCTAAGAGAGAGCGAAAGTCAAGAATGAAGCCGGCGCCCTTCAAATATCTTAGAGCGGAGACGCCACGCCATGCAGTCGCGCTTCTCAAGGAATTTGAAGGCGCTGCACGGCTGTTGGCAGGAGGCCAGAGCTTGATCCCGATGATGAACCTGCGGCTGTCGCGGCCGGAGGTTCTCGTTGACATCGGGCGCCTTCCGTTGAACGGAATATCTGTCAACCCTGGGTCCATCAACATTGGGGCACTGGCGTGCCATCGACAGGTGATGACCAGCAAAGAGGTGGCTGCGGCATGCGCCATCATCCCCCAGGCCTTGCGCCACGTTGGTCATCCCACTATCCGCAATCAAGGAACCGCCGGCGGCAGCCTCGCCAATGCGGACCCCACAGCCGAAATTTGTGCGCTGGCGATGCTGCTGGACGCCAAGATCGATGTGCTTTCGGGGAATGGCTCCAGGACCATCGCCGCGGCAGACTTTTTTGCCGGTGCATTCACCACCGCTCTTCGGTCTGATGAGATGATTACCGCTATCCATCTTTATCCTCCTCCTGTTCGCCATGGCTCCTCCTTTCTTGAAGTGTCGGAGCGTAAAGGCGATTTCGCGATAGCTGCCGCGGGTGCAACGGTCGTTATCAAGAACGGCGTCGTTGAGGAAGCACGTATTGTGCTGAGCGGAGCGAGATCCACTCCATTGCGAGCGCACGCCGCCGAGCGGCTTTTGATCGGTAAGCCTACAGACAGTAAACTCGTCGAAAAGGCAGCTGACGCTGCCCTCGAAGGAGAAGAGTGTTACTCTGACATTCGCGCTTCCGCCCCGTATCGCAGGGATGTTCTGAGATGCCTCGTAGGCCGCGTATTGGCAGAGGCGTGCAAAAAGGCCGGCGGATAGCTCCATGTCAGCAATTACACTTACAGTGAATGGCCGCAGGAAAACGTTAGACCTCGAAGACCGGCGGCTGCTCGCCGACGTGCTGCGCCATGAGTTTGGTTGCTTCGGCGTTCATTTCGGTTGCTCGCACGGCGGCTGCGGCTGCTGTACCGTGCATGTCGATGGTATGGCACGTCTTTCATGCCTGGCTTTCGCTGTGCAGTGCGACGGAGCGCAGATCACCACCATCGAAGGGATCGGCAGTACGGAGGCACTTCACCCTCTGCAGCAAGCCTTTATCGATGAGCACGGGCTACAATGCGGCTTCTGCACGCCCGGCTTTATCATGGCATTGCTGCCCTTCGTCGAAAGCGCGCGCAACCCCAATGAAGAGGATATTCGCGAGGCGATGTCCGGGAACATCTGCCGCTGCACTGGTTATCAGGGCATCGTTGAGGCGGTCCGTTCAGCTATTCACAGGCGTGGAGAGCCGGCATGAGCGCGATGCCGGAGCGCCCCAAATTTATTGGCGCAGCTGTCAAACGGCTGGAGGATCCCCGGCTCGTCACCGGTTCCGGACGCTATATCGACGATCTCATCTTCCCGGATACGCTTCACGTCTGCTTTGTGCGATCTCAGATAGCGCATGCGAAAATCAACGGAATAGACCAAAGCGCGTTGCGCGAGACTTACCTTGACGCGCTTGTTTTCACCGCTCAAGACATCGGAGACTTCGGGATTAGAGCGACCGCGGATTTTCCCCAGGCTCAGCACTCTGTTCAGCCTCTCTTGGCGAGCGGCAAAGTGCGCTTCGTTGGTGAGGCCATTGCGGCAGTTCTGACGGAAGATCCTTATCGTGCGGAAGATGCCGCCGAGCTGGTATTTGTTGATTACGATCCGTTGCCCGTCTTGAACTCCCCTGCGGCCGCGCTTGCGGCCGATGCACCATTGATGTTCGATAACTGGAAACGCAATGTGTTCATCGAACAGACGCGGACGGGAGGAAATCTAGCCAAGGCGCGGGAGCAAGCGGCGCATGTGATCCGCGGCACTTTCCGGAACCAACGCCAAGCAGGGATGCCGATGGAGTGCCGGGGAGCGATCGCGCAGCTTTCCCCGGCCGGCGATTTTTTGACAGTATGGTCTTCGACCCAGATTCCGCATCTGCTGCGGACCTACATCTCGGAGGAACTTGGCTGGCCGGAGAACCGGCTGCGGGTTATTGCGCCTGAGGTTGGCGGCGGTTTCGGCGTGAAGGGGCATGTGTTCGCCGAGGAGGTGCTAATTGCGCAGCTTGCCATACTGACGAAACGGACCGTTAAATGGATCGAGGACCGGCGCGAACATCTTCTTGCCAGCATCCACGCCCGCGAACATGAACACACGCTGGAAGCCTACGTTACCTCAGACGGACGTTTGCTGGGATTGAAGGCCGACATCACCGTCGATGCAGGTGCCTATTCCGTGTGGCCTTTCACGGCCGGCAGCGATGCCGGCATGGTGGCAAAGGTTTTGCCAGGGCCCTATCGTATCGAAGGCTACGAGGCGACCTTCCGGGCCGTTGCAACGAACAAATGCCCAATTGGAACCTATCGGGGTGTGGGGCGGCCAGCGGCGGTTTTTTCCCTTGAAGTCATGATGGACGAGATTGCCAAGGAGCTGGCGATCGATCCTTTCGAGCTGAGGCTCCGTAACGTTGCGCGGGAATTTCCGTTCAAGAATGTGCTGGGGTTTACCTATGATGAGGGATCGTATGCGCAGTGCCTAGAGAAAACGCGTGAACTGCTTGCGCCCGATCTTGCGCAAAATGGCAAAACCAGAAACGGCAAGAAAGTGGGGGTGGGCTTTTCTATTTACGTCGAACAGACGGCGCACGGTACTGCGGATTTTACGCGCCGCCGGTCGCCGATCGAAACGGGCTACGAATCCGCGCGCGTGGAAATGCAGCCAGACGGAAAGGCCGTTGTCGATACGGGCCTGCAATCGCACGGTCAAGGCCACGAGACCACATTTGCCCAGCTGGCCGCCGATCAGCTTGGTGTCCGCCCCGAAGATGTTCTGGTCCACCACGGCGACACGATTTCGAGTCCGTATACAGTCGGCACCTGGGGAAGCCGTGGCGCTACTCTTGGTGGCGGTGCGGTTCACAAAGCAGCAGGTATTATTCGGGAGAAACTGCTGGCGATTGCGGCGCAGCACCTTCAGGCTCCGGCCAGCACTCTCGAATTGGCAGACGGATGCGCCCGGGTTATCGGTAATCCTGAGCGGGCAATTCCTCTGCGTGAAATGGCGCGTTGGGCGCATCGCAATGTTGAGCAGCTTCCGGACGGGATGGAGCCGGGTCTGACCGCAACTGCCTTTGTCGATGGACCGCCGGACGGTGCTTATTCAAATGCCGTTCATGCGGCTGTCGTGGAGATCGACACGGCGACGGGAGAGATGGCGATCAAACGCTTCGTTGTTGTCGAAGATTGCGGGACGGTCATCAACCCCATGGTGGTAGATGGACAGGTTCGGGGCGGGGTGGTCCAGGGCATCGGCTCGGCAATTTGCGAGCACTTCATCTATTCGGATGATTGTCAGCCACTGACATCGAATCTAGCCGATTACCTGATGCCATCGGCGCCGGAGATTCCAAGCATTGAGGTCCATCATTTCGTAACACCGTCGCCGGTCACGCCGCTTGGCATGAAGGGCTTGGGGGAAGGCGGCGCAATCGGACCAGCAGCTGCTATCGCCAATGCGGTTTCAAATGCGCTGAGTGTTCCGGTCCGGGAGACCCCGCTGACGAAGCACCGCATTTGGCAGCTGGCTCAAGAGGCAACAAAGGCACGGCCAACGGGATAGGCGATTTCCGTGAATGCAAACGGGCGCGCAACAAAGCAGATTGGATTTGTAGAGCAAATAGAATGGATCTGGGACTTAAGGGAAAACGGGCACTGGTAACAGCGGCATCGCGAGGGCTGGGGCTTGCTACAGGCCGCGCTCTTGCCGCCGAAGGTGCGAAAGTTGCTTTGGGCGCACGCAATGCTGGCCGCCTAAAATCCATTGTCGCGGAGCTAGCAGCTTCCGGCAATACAGAAGTGCTCCCGGTTGATCTTGATTTGGCCGAAACTGCCAGCATTCAAAGCGGCGTTGAGACGGTCGTCAACCGATGGGGAGGGATCGATATCCTGGTAATCAATACGGGCGGCACCGATGCTGGGCCGTTCCTGTCCATCACCCGCGAGCAATGGTCCGGCGCAATCGCTGGCACGATTATGCCGGCTGTCGATCTTCTCCACGCCGTGCTCCCCGTCATGAAAGGGGGCGGCGGTGGGAGAGTGCTCTTTATCACTACGGTCGGCGTTAAAGTCACGCAGCCGAACATGGTCCTTTCCAATGCAACGCGATTGGCGATGACTGGCATCGCAAAGACCCTATCCGAGGAGCTTGCTCAGGATAATATACTCGTCAATTCACTGTGCCCGGGCCCAATAGACACCGGCCGAATGATCGATCTTATAAACGGGACCGCTACGGCACGCAAAATCAGCCTCAAGGAAGCGGCGGCCGTTTGGCTGGACGAGGTGCCGCTTGGGCGTATGGGGCGGGCGGAAGATTTCGGCAAGATCGTTGCCATGCTCGTATCAGATGCAGCCTCGTTCATCACCGGAGCCGCGCTTGCAGTCGATGGCGGAAAGTCGCGTGCTTATTGAGAGGGAAAAATGCCTGCAGCCGGCAACGATAGAGCCGTATCAAACCGGTTCGAGGGTGGCGACCTTTTGGTACAGAGCTTGCTGGGGTACGGCGTCCGGCAGGTTTTCTCGGTCTCGGGCGGGCCTCTCAATTCCATCTACCATGCCTGTGCGGTACATGGCTTGGCGCTTCACCACACCCGTCACGAGGCAGCGGCGTGCTTCATGGCCGAAGCCGTCAGCCGCGTCACTGGCGTGCCTGGGGTTGCAGCTCTGACGCTTGGCCCGGGGGTAACGAATGCCGTCACACCAGCCCTGGTTTCCAAGATGGCGTCTACCCCTCTTCTCATCATCGGCGCTCAGGCGAACACGCGCAGTTTCGATCGCGGCGCCGGCATGTCCGCCGATCACATTCCGATCATGGCGCCGGTTACGAAATGGGCCGCGCGTGTCCTCCATACGGAACGCATCCCCGAATATGTTGAGATAGCATGGCGGCGCATGTGGTCCGGAAGCCCCGGCCCGGTCTTCCTTGAAATTCCGGTCGATGTTCTATCCGGGCCGGCACAGCCTCGTGGAGTTAGCGTCACAGAGCCGCGATGGCCGGGTCTCGACGGCACTCAAATTGAGGCTCTTCGCGAGGCAGTTTCTCGCGCAATGCGCCCTATCATTCTGATTGGCAATGAGGTGCGATGGGATCCGCCTAAATACCTTGGGCAGCTTATCGAAACCGCCCATGTACCGTTTTCGACGATGCGCCTTGCTCGTGGCGCAATAGACGAAAATCATCCTTTGTGGGCAGGCCCTGGATACGTCCCATGTAATTCAACGCTCCGAAAGGTGCTGACGGAAGTTGATCTCGTTCTCTTACTCGGTCACAGCTTTGAATTCGATCTTGACTTTGGGGCTGGAGTTTCAAAAGACGCTACCGTTGTCCAATCCATCATGGACGCGGAACTTCTAGGCCGCAACCGGCGCGCAGATATCGGATTTGTGTCAGCACCGAGTGCCTTTGTGGATGCTCTCGCTCAACTGCCATTCCGCAGCGTTGATCGCGATTGGGTGCATTCCATTGTGCGGTCATGGCGGCAGGAGTGGCAATCTCAGCTTAGTTCTGCCACGACGGCAACGCTTCATCCGCTGCAAGCGGTGGATGCGGTTTTTGCGGCAATGCCCGAGGACACGGTTTATGTCACTTCACACGGCAATGTGGATTTTTGGGCTGATGCCCGGCTCAAAGTCAGAGCGCCGGATCTCTACCTTCGCGCGGGACAGGCAGGCGCTCTTGGTGCCGAAATCCCTTACGGAATAGGAGCCAAGTTTGCTAAACCCGAACGTCCTGTCATCATCTTTGTAGGCGATGGAGGAGCGGGCTATCATATTACTGAGCTGGAAAGCGCGGCTCGCTACAATAGGCCGGTCATCGTTGTAGTCCTCGATGATGAGAAGTGGGGAGCAATCGCAATGCCGCAGCGGCAGTCTTACGGTGGGGAATATGAAATGAATTTACCGCGGCGCGACTGGGCAAAGGTTGCCGATGGCCTCGGCTGCTTCGGGCAAAAGGCAGATACCGCCGAGGAAATCAAGCAAGCTTTAGGGAACGCTCTCGCCAGCGGGAAGCCCTCCCTGATCCAGGTTCCGGTCGCCTCCGTGCTCAGCCCCTACATGGCCTTCATCTCAAAATAGCAGGTCTTTGCAATGAAAATCTGGCGGGAGAAAAATCCAGTCACCTTCACGCCCCCGGCTCATTTCGGGGGTCTTCAAGTCGCAAACTTCATCCCGCTTGAGGGCAACCCCTTCTCAGTCCAGATTTCCACGGCGCCTCCTGGCGGGGGTGGCGAAATGCATTTTCACGACGATTGGTCTCAGGTATTCATCGTCATGAAGGGGCAGCTAACCTTCGATACGGGCACCGAGCGCTTCACTCTGAGCGAAGGCGAAGGCGTTTTATTCGAGCCCAAGGATCCTCACTATACGCTGAACGAAGGAGCAGAAGACAGCGTCTCACTCGTCATCACCGTAAAGCATAAACCGGGCAGCCCTTCTGTTTAAAACGGGCACGCAAGGGGCGAAACCGCAAGCAATGAAACCACGCGCAAAATGAGCGACGAGCTTGCCGCCGCGGCTCATCCTACTAAGATAGAGGCACGAACACTCCAAAAGCGACGCAACGCCTCGTGGGACTTGTGGCGCCCAAATTCTCAGGGTGGAAGAAGACAATGCAGATAAACCTCAACGCCGATATGGGCGAGGGCTTCGGTGCTTATGATATCGGTAACGACGAAGCAATCCTGAAAATTATCCGCTCTGCCAATATCGCTTGCGGGTTCCATGCGGGCGATCCCCGCGTGATGCACCGGGTCGTGCAGCGCGCCATAGAGGAAGGCGTCAGCATCGGAGCTCACCCAGGTTTCAACGACCTTTGGGGCTTTGGCCGCCGCCAGATCGATATGCGCCCTGACGACCTCGAATATATGGTTGCCTACCAGATCGGTGCCCTTCAGGCATTCGCCGCCTATGCCGGGACCAAGGTTACACACGTAAAGCCGCACGGCGCATTGAGCAACATGGCGGCCAACAGGGCCGGCTACGCTTTAGCGATTGCGCAAGCCATGAAAGCCGTGGACCGGGACTTGATCTTTGTGGCCTTGGCTGGCTCTGAGATGGAAAAAGCAGGACGGCAACTCGGATTGCGGGTGGCTCGCGAAGGCTTCTGTGATCGTCAATATGACGATGATGGTAATCTCACCTCGCGGAAGATTCCGGGCTCCGTGCTGAAAGACCCCGTGCAGGTTCGTGAACATGTGGTACGCATGGCCGTCGAAGGTGTGATCATTTCCCGGAACGGTAAGCGTATATCGGGGCGATTGGATAGCCTTTGCGTCCATGGCGACGAACCAACGGCCATAACAACCGCGAAGGCTGCCCGTGAAGGCCTCGAAGCAGCGGGCGTGAAAGTCGTGCCACTGACTGAGATGAGTTTCGATTAAATGGCCGCGCGCGCTGAGCCCGAAGGTTCGCGATTCGAGGCAAAAAACACCCTTCCTGGCAACTGAAGACGAATGAACCCCCTCGATATTCCGCTTGAGGTTGCCGACGAGACCGCAAGGCAGTCTGTAATCAAGCGCTTGCGGGAGGCAAAGATTGTCCTGCCCACATGGAGCCAGCTCGCCGATCCAATTGGGACCCAAATGCCGGGCATCTCTCCGGCTGTTGATGCAGATTGGCCTCTGCCGGCAAATTTATGGCGCGTACACTGGTTCAATGACGAGTCACGCCGAGGGGTTAATGGCGTTCCGGGCTATGTCCTTCTCCCGGAAGCACTAACCGGCGTGAAGGCGCCCATCGTGCTGCTTCTAGGATGTCGCTTCCCGATGATTGGCGCGCATAAGGTGCTAGCCGCTTATGCGTGCCTCGTTCCGCGCCTCGCTACGGGTCAGTTCGATCCTGCGGTGCACAAAGCCGTCTGGCCCTCGACCGGCAACTATTGCCGCGGCGGGGTCGCCATATCTCGCATTCTGGGTTGCCACAGCCTGGCGGTGTTACCGGCAGGCATGAGCCGAGAACGCTTTGACTGGCTTGAACGCTGGGTCCTCGATCCATCCGATATCATTCGGACGCCGGGGACCGAGAGCAACGTCAAGGAAATCTACGACAAATGCGCTGAGCTGGCACTCAACCCCGAAAATATCATTCTCAATCAGTTCTCGGAGTTTTCCAATTACGTTATCCATCATACCTGCACGGGGGCAGCCTTCGAGCGCGTCTTCAGCCACCTAAACCAAAGACGCGGGACACTGAGTCTTGCGGCCTTTGTAGCGTCCAGCGGCTCTGCAGGCACGCTTGCAGCCGGCGATTTCCTAAAAGACCGCCATGGCACAAGGATTGCCGCCGTTGAGGCCATCGAGTGCCCGACCATGCTGAACAACGGTTATGGAGAGCACAATATCCAGGGTATCGGCGACAAGCACATTCCGCTCATCCATAACGTTATGAACACTGATGTCGTGGTTGGCGTGTCCGATGCGGCGACGAATGCTTTGAATGTGCTCTTTGGCGGCCAAATAGGCCGCGACTACCTGACCATACGCCGCAAGATCGATCCGGAGGTCATTCGTCAGTTTGACTATGTAGGCATATCGGGGCTGGCCAACATCGTGGCTGCCATCAAGATCGCCAGACACTTTGAACTCGGCACCGATGACGTCATCATGACCCTCGCAACCGATGCTGCTGGGCTATACGCGAGCGAGCTGAAGGCCCATGCCGCGCGCAAATATCCTGGCGGCTTCGACGAGGTCAACGCCGGTGAGGTGTTCGGCCGTCATCTCGAGGGCGTAGTGAACGATCACGTGCTCGAACTCACCTATGCGGAGCGCAAGCGCATCTTCAATCTTGGCTACTATACCTGGGTCGAACAGCGCGGTGTCAGCACCGAGGATTTCGACCGCCGCAGGGACCAAGCGTTCTGGCGCTCGCTCGTAGCAACGGTGCCGGCCGTAGACCGGATAATCGCGGAGATGAACAATGTTTCTGACTCGGGTACGCCGGTGTGATACTCACTTTTTTAGAGTTCACTTAAGACCTCCCGGGAGAGACCCATCCACAAATTGGGCCGGCTTCTCACCCCTTTGGCGCCGCCGCGTTTATCGATGTAGCCTACAATTCAGTTCGGGACTGATCTAGGAAGGCCGCCGCGAGAGGTTGAGCTTCACCGCGAAACTGGCTGGAGGCTACGAATAGTCTTGGCAGACGCCCCCGTCGATCAGTGATGGCTGAGCGCCCCGTTTCAAGCCGCTTGTCAGCGAACGTTTTCTGCTGGGCGATGCCGGCGCTCCACAAAGTGGCTGCGATCAGATGTCCTGCCGTTATCAGCGCGGCGAGATGGATCGGAAGGGCTTGGAATAGTCCGGCGCAAAAGGCAGCAAGAGCAGGAAGGGTTATAAGACCGCTAAGCGCGGCGGGATTGCGTCGCAACAGCCTCTTCGCGTAAACGATAGATCCACCGGCGCTTCGTGGTTCGAAGCGCGGGCAAGCCGCCAGTTCGCCTTTGAAGCTGTATTCGACCCAGGCGGCAGCCAGATAAAGGGTGCCGCCTGCGATAATGGAAAACGAACCGAGCGCAGCGCCGGCCGCAATGTAAACGGCCGAGGCAGCCCCGCCGAAGCAGGCCGCACGTTTGATTAGCCTGTTTCTGCGCTGAATGGCGCGATCAAGATTCTCGGCGCGCGGCGGAACTGGGGGCGCTTTTGGCATATCAATGGCCGGTCCAGCGCCAAGACAAGCAATCTCGGCGGCAAGCCAGAAGAAAAGAGCGACGGCGATGCCGGCTTCGCCAAGAGGTACTGAATGCCTCAAGATCGCGTCGGCCATGGTTGCCGAGGCAGTGCTTGCCGTGAGCGTGATTTCGGCGGCCGAGGACAGCATGAGTGCGTGAGTGCGCGCTGCAAAGGGCAGCCGGAACGCATATAGGCTGCCGCGCGGCAGGAGTTGGGCTTGGGGCTGTTTACGGCTCTGCATGGGGAAAACATGACAAATTCAAGATTATCTTGCACGCTTGGCATACAAGGACCACGGATTATGGTTTTTCCAAAGAATATATCGTCTGGATTTCGGGGAGCTCGGTCGCACGACTTGAGCTATGAGCGATACGGTTTCTCGTATCGCCTTATATTGTTGCTTGAATGAGGCCTTTCAAGGCTTATTGTTGATAACATCTTTAGGACAGAATACTGTCGCGCGATCAATTCTGGGATGATAAGGAGCGCGACGGCCGCCACGCGGGTTTTGTTCCTTGAGCTTTGCTGCCGCTGGGGTATGCGTCATTTAGGTACAGAGATCTTCGCGCTTTTGAGATTCGTTTACAAAGGTTTGCGAGGGTGAACCTATGCCAATGTTGGCCCCGGTCTCCTTTCACCTCGACCTCTACCGCTATTGGCTTGCCAAGCGCGGAAACGGCATCATGCCCGCGCGCGGTGACCTTGAGCCAGGAGATATACGGCTCTTGCTGCCTTACCTAACGATCGTCCACAGGGATAATGGACAGCTGCGTTACCGCCTCATCGGCACCGCGGTCGCGCAGCAACTAGGACGGGACATGACCGGCAAATTTGTCGGGTCTTACGTCGCCGCAGACTCTGCCCACGCGGTGCGCGCGGTAAGTGAACATGTTTTCGCTACTGCCCATCCCGTATTTGCGGTAGGCGAGTTCAAGACCAAGTCCGACGCTATTCACAATATCTCACAGCTCCTATTGCCGCTCTCGGACGACGGTAGGGAAGTAAATATGACGGTATCGACGCGCATCGCGCGCTATAAGCGGGATGTCAGGGCTGCCTCCGATTGGCTCAAGGATGCACCTCTTAAGATCGGCACCGCCATTAGATTCGATCACATTGAAGATCTCGAAAGGCTTTGCTCCGATTGGGAACAGAACTGTCTTAAGGATGAAAAATGCCGTCAGCAAGTTGAGCGGGAGCGCCGGCCGGCCTAGCCACCGCGCTTGCACAAGAGACGGTCGGCAGCCCGCAGATCTGCCGAGCATCCTAACAATGCGATCAAGCTAGAAGAGGCGCTCGCGCTTGTGCGCGGCGGCATGAGCGTGACGGACGCGGCGATGCTCTCCGGTCTCGCCCGCTCCACCGTCTATAAATACGCGAAAGTCCGAATGCCGCAATTCGCGAGACTGAGGCTTCCAATATTGGGAGGTCTGCAGTTGGCTCGAGGCAGCTGAAAATTGGAAACGTGGCAAATCCGCGCTCGGCGTGATCGGCTGACAGGCCGCTGTTTTCGCGATCCCGATTCAAAGGAAAAGGGCTTTTATCTGCCGTACGCTTTCAGCATGAGCCCCGAAATGCCGGTACCAAGAGGGGTCAGGAATAGGGTCCGCTCACCCACCTATAATGCGGGCCCCTCTGCCTACGCCTAAGTGTGAGGTCATTGAATTCGTGAAGCGATGACCTCGCCAACCCGCAACGCGTTTGCGATAATGGTCAAGGTTGGATTTACAGCTCCGATGGAAGGAAAAAAGCTCGCGTCGGTTACGTAGAGATTATCGACCTCATGCGCCTTGCAGTTAAGGTCGAGCACTGATTGCGCAGGATCGGTTCCAAAACGCATTGTTCCGGCTTGGTGCGCCGTTCCGCCTAACGGAACATCCTTCCCTAGATAAAGAGAACGGTCGAACAAATGCGGATGCATCTCGAGCTTATCGCACAGATCGCGCAGTTTTTGCCTGAGGCGCTCGTGGGCTTCCTCGTTGGTGAGCGTTAAATCGAGAACAACCCGGCCGCCGTCATAATGGACACGGTTTTGCGGCAGCGGCAGATCCTCGGAGGTCAGCCAAAAATCGAGGGAGTGTTCGGCGATCCAGTCGAAAGGCGCCTCCGGGAAACGTTGAAGAATTTGCGGTAGGGCTTCCCCGCGGATTTGCTCCCCATCCGACTTGCCCACCATTTGGATATGGCCCAGCGGATACTCCCAGTCTTTGGCGCCAAAGTAGAAATCATTCAGGCCAAGGGTTTTCTGGAACTTGGTGGAATTGGGCGTATGGGAAATTACGAGCACGACGGAATTGTTGTGGCGCATATAATTGCGGCCAACCAGGCCTGAGCCGTTGGCGAGGCCATGAGGGTGGTCTTCGTTTGCCGAGCGCAACATCAGAAGCGCGGATGAGAGAGCGCCACAGGCCGCGATGATGATGTCTCCTGTAAAGGTAATGCGCTGGCCGTCACGAATTGCTTCAACGCCGAAATGCGCCTGCCCTTTGAGCCGGTTGTCAGCTTCTCCACATAGGTATTCGTCAGAAGCATCAGGTTAGGATGTTCGCGCAAAGCGGGGTCCACGCACATGATTTGGGCGTCGGCCTTGCCGTTCGCGAGGCAAGGGTAGCCATCGAAAGCGTTGCAGCGGATGCAGGCGGAATGCGGCAGCACCTTCCCGTTGGGCTCATCCATCAGGACGCCGACGGGCAAATGGAAAGGATGATGTCCCTCACGCTTAAGGCCGTCAAACAGCTGTTGAATGCGCGGCTCATTCGAAACCGGCGGATAAGCATAGGGTTTGGTCCATGGCGGCTCGGTCGGGTCCTCCCCCCGCAACCCATGAACATGAAACAGCTCCTCAGCGGCCTGATAATAGGGCTCAAAAACTTCGTATTTCAGAGGCCACGCGGGCGAGATGCCGCTAGGATGACGTATTTCATCGAAATCGCGTTCTCTGAGCCGCAACAAGACGCTGCCATAAACCTTGCTATTGCCGCCGACGAAATAATGAAGCCCAGGATGGAAGCTGCGGCCCCTGGAGTTGTACCAAATCTCCTTGGTCTGATAGCGGGCATCGACAAAGACGGCTTTGGCATCCCAATTCTCGCGCTCGCGGGGCAGGTAATCGCCGCGCTCCAGAAGGAGAATGCGCTTCCCGGTTTTTGCAAGGCGCCATGCGGCTGTCCCGCCTCCCGGCCCGGAACCGATGATAACCGCATCGTAATGGTTGCCTGTCATCAGGAACAGCTCCGCTACCCTTGTCTTACATAGCAGTCCCTTCGCTGCGGCTAGGCCGGCGCAGTCTTGAAACAACTGGTGGCACTTAAATGTTGCCGAAGATCAGTTCGAGACGGAATGGCTCCGAGAGATGGCCGCGCTTAGCATAGCGATCACCCTGTTGATCCGGATAGTTTTGGTGCTGCTTTTTTTTCCCTTCAGCGCCCTCGACAAAATCCTCAACTTTCACGGCGCGGCGAGCCAGGCAGGAGAAGCCGTTTCCAATCGCACAGTTGCGGTGGCGCTGGTCCTTGCCGGACTTTTTGTCGAGATCGTTATGTCTCTTGGAATTTTGACAGGTATTGCCGACCGGCTCTGCGCATTCATTCCCACTGGATATTGCGGAGTTACCGCGCTTCTCTGGAAGCAGTTCTGGAAGCCCGGCGATTTCTGGACTTCACCAAGCGGCAAGGGCCGCACACTCTTCTGGGACTTTTTGAAAAACTTCGCCCTCGGCGCAGGCTTCTTGCTGATCACCTTCGGCACAAACGCCTCTTCGGTGAGGAGCTTTATTGCCCATCCCACGTGGTCCACTCACCCCTACCGCATTGTCCAGCCGGAGGCCCAGCCATGACTTCAGAGACCAAGCCGGCGGTATCATACTGGCACCTATGGACCGATGAGCAAGGCATCAGCCACCAGACGCGCTGTGACCTGACCGAGTTCAACAAAGCGCCTATCCAGCCGCAAGCCGCGCCGCAGTGGATCGGGTCTAAGACCAAGGGCGACGCCACTATCTTCGTCACGGTCTTGCCGCCGGGTTGGACTGGCGATTGGCACGAAAATCCGAAGCCTCAATGGATCGTCCCGCTTTCCGGGCGGTGGGTCGTGGAGTCCATGGACGGCAAGAGGGTCGAAATGGGACCAGGAGAGATGTCTTTTGGGGAGGATCAAGGGACCCGCGAGGTGGACGGTAAAAAGGGGCACCTTTCCGGCACCGTAGGAGATGAGCCCGCCGTTCTAATGATCGTCCAGCTCGAGACTCTTCCGGAAGGGTGCTCTCCATGCCGATTTAGGTGATCCATGCACGGTTTCGAGATTCGTGATCGGCGCTTCGCACGATACATCCTAGCAAATGCGCGGCTCGAGGAGCTTGCAACCGGTTTCAGGTGGATTGAGGGGCCGGTCTGGATGGGCGATGCCGGCTGCCTTCTCTTTCAGGATATCCCAAACAATCGCACCATGCGCTGGATCGATGGCCTAGGCGCATCGGTGTATCGCGCGCCGTCGAACTATGCCAATGGCCAGACCCGCGACCGCCAAGGCCGCCTGCTCGCCTGCTCGCATCGTGGCCGCTGCATCTACCGCACCGAATATGACGGCCGGATCACGACCTTGGTCGAGCGGCATGACGGCAAGCGCCTGAACTCCCCGAATGATGTCGTTGTGAAATCAGATGGCACCATCTGGTTCACGGACCCCGTTTACGGGATCGTGAACGATTACGAGGGAGGGCGGCAAATGTCAGAGCAGCCGCCTGCAGTTTATCGTTTCGATCCGGAAAGCGGCGAAATCCGTATCGTTGCCGGAGATTTCGATGGGCCGAATGGCTTGGCATTCTCGCCCGATGAGCGGCTGCTCTATATAGCAGAATCAGGTGCTCCGAATGTCGATAATCCAAAACAATATATCCGCGTGTTCGAGGTTCAGGCCGATGGTGCGACGCTTAAGGGCGGAGATATCTTTCACAAAGTCGAGCCAGGCTTTTCCGATGGTTTCCGCGTGGACGAAGACGGCAATATCTGGAGCAGCGCAGGCGACGGGGTACATTGCATCAGTCCAGGCGGCGAATTGCTCGGCAAAGTCTTTGTACCGCATGTGGTCGCGAATGTGACGTTCGGTGAACTCGTGAAAAACCGCCTTTTTATCGGAGGTTCGACGACCCTCTATTCCATTTACCTCAACACACGCGGCGTACAAACGCCGTGAGCGCGGTGCAAAGGCTATCGCGGATCAGCCTCATATGCCAGGACCCGGAAAGCTTGGCTGGTTTCTATGAGAGCACTCTCGGTTTCGTCCGCGGCGAGGAAATAAGCATTGGCGGGCCGGCGGTTGGGTCCCTCCTCTGCATCGCGGGCGCCCAGGCGCGCGTTATCACGATGAAGCTTGGGGAGCAGGCGATCGAACTCGTCAGCATCAAGCCAGCAGGTCAGGCCTACCCCAAGGAGGTTCCGGCGTGGAGTTCGTTGTTTCAGCACTTCGCTATCGTTGTTTCAGACATGGCCGCAGCCTATGCAAATCTGTCCACCCACAAAGGCTGGCACCCCATTTCAACGGCAGGGCCGCAAGTGCTGCCCGGCTCATCAGGCGGGGTCGCCGCATTCAAGTTTCGCGACCCGGAGGGCCATCCGCTCGAACTTCTCGCCTTCCCGCGGGGAGCCATTCCTGAGCCATGGAAAAAGGCAGGCGATCATGAATTCCTGGGCATCGATCACTCCGCCATTTCCGTTGCCGATACATTCAGAAGCGTGGAATTTTACAGGCACCTTGGTTTTCAGCGGTCGGGTGGATCTTTGAACACGGGGCCGGCCAGGATCGGCTCGATAATGCCGAGCGCGCTGTTGTGGAAGTAACGGCGCTGGCTCCGCCGGAAGTACCGCCCCACGTGGAACTGCTCTGCTACCGCGAGGTCCGCTGCCGCCGTCCGAGAGTTTCCGGGATTAACGATGTCGCGGCGACCCAGCTTGTGCTGGCGGTCAGCAGTGTTGGCGCTCTTCAGACGCTTCACGCGCAAAACACCGGCGCCTTCGTTTCTGGGCCGGTCCCTTTCAAGGATGGCGTTGAGCGCGCAATCCTAAGGGACCCTGATGGGCATCTCCTCCGCCTTGAGGCTCCGTTGTAACCTAAGACTCTGCTTCTTGGTTTCTTCGAAGCGAAAGCATGTGACATCACGACAAGCGGCGATCACTCGAACGCGATTCTGGCCCAGTCGGTTGGCGGCGGCGGTGGGAACGGAGGTTTCGCCATATCCGTAGGCTCCGGCACCTTCTCTTTTGCTTTCGGCGGAAGCGGCGGCAAGGGCGGCACTGCAAGTGACGTTACCGTCACTACTCCGGGCGACACATTCAAACACGAATGGTCCTTCAGCGAACGGCATCGTCGCCCGCGTTGATCGGAGGCATCTTTGCAACAGCTGCAAACTCGCCGGACTAATTTGGACTTTCAAACGTTCCAAAAAGAGGTCCATATGCTAGGCTTTGCCTGACCTTTAGGCTGTTTGTCTGAGCAAACTGCTGCATGGCGTTGGGGTACGCCGCTCAAAGCGGGGCCAAGCTGCCTTAGGCATATTGGGGCCGGTGAATGCGTTTGATTGCGCGGCTTGCGGCGCCGCATGTGTTGGCATCGATCGCCTTCGTGCTTGCAGGATGCGGGTCATTGATGCCGTCTGTTGAGTTCATGGCGAGCGCTCCGAAAAAGACCGCCGAACTGAAACCCGAGGGCTATCTGCCGACTCCCGCCTCGGTTGCGCTTGAGCCTATCAGCGGCGTGCCTCCCGCGGTTCTTAGCGAGCTGGCCCGTGCGCTCGACGCAGCCTCCAGGCCCGCGGACCTCGCGCTCTTAAATTATGCCGGAGCGGTCGCGGATTTCAGGCTGAAAGGAAATCTCAACGCCGTTCGCCATAATGATAAGGTTAAGCTCGCATATAAATGGGAAGTATTCAACAGCGGCGGGGCGCGCTTGGGAGGAACTTCAGGAAATCTGCTACTTCTCGCCACGGGACCTGACCCCTGGCAGGCGATCTCTGGCCCCACTTTGCAGGTTGTGGCCGGGCGAGCCATTACCATGACGAGCGGATTTGCCAAAGCTGGGTCTATGTCGAAATTTGAGGGTGTCGCTCCCGCAGCTGGGAGGCCAGAGGCGCCGCCAAAGTCGGAGGCTATTGCCGCCGCCTCCTTGCCAAAGGCGGCGTTCAACAATCGGGAACCAGCTTTGACAGCTCTGAAGCCTTCTGCGGTAACGCTGAAGCCTGCCGCGCCGCAGGCTCGGGTCGAGCAAGCTACGCTCGAGCCTGACGCTCCCTTGGGCAACCTGGTGAAAGAGGCTTTCAACGCCCTTCGCCTGGTGAACGCTTACCGGCGCGCCCATGGGTTGCCCCCGCTGGCGCTGGACCGTAGTCTCAACGCTGCCGCCTTGGCGCTCGCCACCGACATGGCCCGGCATGACCGTCTTTCACATACAGGCCCCAATGGCGCCGATCTGGAAAAACGCCTGAAGATGGCGCGCTATAATTATGCGGTCGCTGCCGAGAATGTGGCCGTTGGCCAGAATTCTGCAGAGGAACTGATCGGGGAATGGAAAACCCAGCCTCGCGAAAGTCAGAACTTGCTGTTGCCCGATGCCAAACAGATGGGGATCGCTTTCAAATATAACCCCGACGCAACCTCGAAGACCTTCTGGGCCCTTGTCATCGCTTCGAGATCATGAGAAAGCCGCCAACAGACATCGAACTGAGTATCAAGGTGCAAGCTTCGGGTGTTCCTGTGCAGGTTCGAAGCACCGCGGCGCAGGCCCTGCCCTGGCGAAGTGACGCGTATTGAGGTTGTTCTGATGACAGAGTTGTGGCGTCATATGCTCGAATTGTCGATCGAACTCGAAAAGATCGACGGGACCGGAAACTACCGTCAGGATAGGCTTCCCGCGCCAAGACGGCCGCAACCGCTAAGAACGCAAACCCCTTCCTTCCTTGAATTGCGGGAGTACCTAGACGGTGGAGGCATCGCCTATGCCCCAGACCCCCGGCAAAAGAGGCTCGCAGTGCCAAAGCCGGCGCATATCGAGGAAGAAACCCTCTCTTACGCGCCCGAACTGCGGCCAAATTGCCCCTCACCGCCAAAGCCTCAATACCGCGACCGCGACACGATCCCGTACCCGCCACCGCCCCGGCAAAACAGGCCCGCACCCCCAATGCCGCGGTCCAATCAGGGTGGGACCTTCGCTTACGAGTCAGAACCACCGCCAAACCGGCCTGTGCCTCCAATCCCGCGCCCACGCAAGAGCGGCCGGTTCGCTGAACCCTTCGCGGGCAGGCAGATACAGCCTGCACGGCGTCCGCAAAAGAAATCGAACTCACCGAAAGCCAAGCCGCGCCGGAGCAGTCATTTTCTAGCGCGAGCCTTGGCTGTTTCGTCCTTGGTTATCCTAAGCGGGGCTGCGTATTCTTTCTGGCAGCAGCGTCCAGTGGTGCCGCATCATTCGCGCGTTCATACGGAACCAGGGCATAAGCCTGACCGGCATGTCTTGCAGGCTCAGGTGCCTGTTATCAAAGCCTCTTTGGCTCACAATAGGCCCACAGTAAGTGACGGATATGTCATGGCAACGAGCGAGTTGCCAACCGAGCAGCCGCCTGCCCTGCAGTCGCCTTCCAGCTTGGTCGAATTACCGGATGATGCCGCTTTGGCGCGGGCGGCGGCTAAGCTAAGACACGGCGATGTGGCTGGAGCGCGGGCGGCCTATGAACTCGTGGCTCTGCGCGGGAACAAGCTTGCCGCCTTTGGCCTCGCACAAACCTACGATCCCGATTTTGCAAGGCGGGGCCGCATCCGCGGCTTGAACCCGGATCTGAGCTTGGCGCAGAAATGGTACGAGCGCGCTGCCAAGCTAGGCAGTTTCGAAGCGCAAATGCGTTTGAAGGAGCTTGCGAAGGCAACGTCATCCGCTTCGGGAGTCTTGCGGCGCTGAAAGTCTGTCTTGGCTAAGGTCACCGTTTTTTCAACTATGGTGCGGCTGCACGCTAGAAGCGCCGCCACCGCCGAAGTGGCCTGATCATCGTTTGTGGTCTTCCGGTCCACCAAATTTCAAAAGCAGTCCGCCTGCCGGATGTGGATAAAGAGGAATGCCCAATTGACACAAGCAGATACATAATAATGGAATTATGGAAAATAAGCAAGCCATCGCGGCATTGGCCGCTCTCGCCCAAGACGGCCGGCTCGACACGTTTCGCCTACTCGTACAGGCAGGCCCCGGCAGGGATGGCGGCCGGCGAAGTCGCCGCAGCCTTGAAAGTGCCGCCAAACACGCTGTCGTTTCATTTCGACCGCTTGCGCAATGCCGGTCTTCTCAAGGTCGAGCGCAGAAGCCGGTCGCTGATTTATTCCGCTCGCTATGAGACCATAGACGCGCTCCTCGGCTACCTCACCGAGAATTGCTGCAAAGGCAGCCCGGAGGCGATCGTCAAGAACGATGGCACTGCCATGCTCGAAAGCATGGATATGGTGAAATATATCGAGAGCCAGGGCGATCCCATCTTCACGGGCGCAGAGCGTGGCGAGATCGCTGAATGGGCGGATGGGGCCGCAGCCCGCACCGCGCCCGTGAGCTGGCCCCGCTACCCGCTGCTCGGCCTGCCAGAATTTGCCACAGTGGCGGCGTTCAATCATTACAATCTGCGCAAGCGAACCGCCCTTGGCGATTTCGTCGAGTTTCTCGCTCACACGCGCCGGTATATTTCCGAGCTGATGCCAGAGCTGGAAAAACTTGATGGGATGATCGAAAGCCCGCAGGCGATCAACGGCCAATTGTCGCTCGACGATATTCGTGTCCTGCCGCTTTTGCGGTCTGCCGCCGTCGTGAAGGGCTTGCACTTCCCGCCAAAGGTCCGCGCCTATTTCGAGACCATGCTCGCGCGCACGGGCTACGCTCCATTGCCAGCCATATAAAGCGGTGGGCTTTACTCGGCCGCCTGAGGAGTTTTGGCTGAGGCGGATTGAAGAGGAATAGACTGAGATGCATGAGGCTCAAAAAGCCATCCGCCAAGCAGTGTCGCGCAGATAGCACCTAAGAGCTGAGCCGCGATAAAGGCAGGTGCATCGGCGGGTCTGATGCCCGCGAATGTGTTGGAAAGTGCGCGCGCAATCGTGACCGCCGGATTGGCGAAGCTGGCGGAAGCCGTGAACCAGTACGCCGAGGTGATATAAAGTCCAACAGTGAGAGCCACCGCCTCCGGTCTAAATCGAAGCGTGCCAAAAATCGTGAGCAGAAGGCCAAATGCCGCGACAAACTCCGAGAACCACTGCGCCGGGCCATCGCGGAGCTTGTCAGAGAACTGAATGAGGGCCTCCCCGAACATCAGATGCGCCGCCAAAGTCCCGGCAATGCCGCCCAAAACCTGCGCGCCCATGTAAAGCCCGGCCGGAACAGCGGCAATCTCCTTTCGAAACACAAAAGCGAGTGTAACGGCGGGATTGAAATGCGCGCCCGAAATGCCGCCTAGCGTGACGATAAGGACAATGAGAATAGCGCCGGTCGGGATGGTGTTGCAAAGAAGCGCGATGGCATCGTTCCCCTGGGCGAGTTTTGCGGCCATGATGCCGGAGCCGACAACGGCCGCGACAAGAAGACAGGTGCCGAGCGCCTCCGCAGCAAGTTTCTGCGCGAGGCTGTAGCTTCTCACGCCGCGTCCTCCGGGGCTTCCGTTAGCTGTCCAATTCGCAGAGCCTTCTTTGCAGCGCTACCCGCTCAAGCGAAGCGATGGGCAGGCTGACGAAGACGCCGATCCGGTTCGAGAGCATCCGGTAGGTGTCGGCAAAAGCGAGGTTCTTCTGGATGTCCGTCCCTTCCACCTGCGACGGATCAGTCAGCCCCCAATGCGCCGTCATCGGCTGTCCCGGCCAAACTGGGCAAACCTCATTGGCGGCGTCGTCGCAGACCGTAAAGACGAAATCCATCCGCGGCGAGCCTTCGGCCGCGAATTCTTCCCAGGATTTGGAGCGCAACCCGCTCACATCGTAACCAAGACGCTTTAGGAGCGCGATCGCATGGGGATTGATCTCGCCTATGGGGTGGCTGCCCGCGCTGAAGCCGCGAAATCGTCGCTTACCCAGCTGGTTCAGGATCGACTCGGCGATAATCGACCGCGCCGAATTATGCGTGCACAGAAATAAGACGTTGAAGACGCGCTCACTCATGGCACCCCTCCTTATTGGAACAAAACCGGCTGGCTCTTTTAAAAACATCGCCGCAAAGTTCGGGTGAAGCGCCGCAGCAATCGTCCACCAGAAAGGCGAGCAGCTGGCGCACGCCATCCACATGCAGGGCATAGCGGATATAGCGGCCCTGCCGTGCGGCGGCCACCAGCCCTGCCCGCTCAAGTTCCTTGATGTGAAAGGAGAGGACGGTTGCCCCCATGCATACTCGCTTGGCAATCTCACCCGCGGCGAGCCCACTTGGCCCGGCTTCCACGAGCCTTCGGAAAATCGCAAGCCGACCCTCTTGAGCAAGGGCACCAAGTGCACGGACAGCACCTAAATGATCCATGATCGAGATGATACTACAATTCTTGAATTATACAATCGTTTGGAGCTTGCCTTCAATCCCTGGACTCTGTACTTGCCACCCTTTTAGAAATCGTAGCCATGGTTTCAGTCCTTCATTGTGCCGTAGTTGTGCCAATGAGGAACTGACAGGAGGGCTAAGTGCTTGAAATTGTGGTGGACACGACTGGGATCGAACCAGTGACCCCTACGATGTCAACGTAGTGCTCTACCGCTGAGCTACGTGTCCATTATTGATTTTTCAGGTAAATTTTGCTCGTTTCAGAAGTTAATGTCCCATTTTGTTCGCTATTTGCCCTGCCTTTTCATTCGCAATCATTCGCGGTCTTCCCGCTATGTTCTTATGGAAGTTAGGATGCACATGGGCGTACGTGTCTCGCAGGACCTTCTCACTCATTCCCAGATAGTCAGCGGTATCAGCAAATGAGACGCCGTCCCCTAATAGCCAAGTCGCGGCTGTGTGGCGAAGGTGGTGCTTCAATGGGGTGAAGAGAAATCCAGCTCCGGTAGTCAGCCCGGCATCCCCGCAAGCCAAGTCCCAGCTTCGCCGCAATTTTTGGATTGGTTTGCCCCTGTAAGTAATAACATGCGTAATTCCGCAGGCTTCATCCATCCGCTTCCAACGCTGCAGATGGGCCGCTAGACGCCAATACAAGCGTAGTGGGGGCTGACGTTTTTTTGTTTCCCGGACATGTCGTCCCTTGCGGAAGAGAATTCCGTTATCAAGGTCTACCCATCCCTCATCCAGGCTCTCCACCCACCGTAATCCCAAGATTGCTGAGGTGCGCGTGCCCGTGTAAATACAAAGCAAGATAAACCTAGCCAGATGCTTACTCTCAGGACGCCGCCACGCCGCATAGAGTAGACGTGCTGCTTGATCCCGTGTCAGCCAGTCCTCTCTAGGAGGGGCCTTATCTGGGAAAGTCACCACAGGAACAACGTCAAGCATCCACTCTTTATGATAAAGCTTGATTGCCGCCTGAAGGACCTCAAGCTCCCGTCTGGCCGAGGGACCTACACCTTCACTCTTCCGCCACTTCACATATTCTCGGCATCGTCTGCCGGTAATATCGATGAGGGTTAGATGTCCCCAAAACTGAGCAAGTTTTTTGATTCGGTAAGGTTCCCAATTTGGGGTAGCCAGCTGCGGAATTCGTACGCGAGTATAGAATAGCAGAACGTCAGCTATTAAGACTTCTCCCGGCTTTGTGTTCCCCGGGAGTTTCCCGGTTTTCTGCGATGTACGCCGCGAGTTTGCCTGATGCTTCAATACCTCTTGATCCAGAGCAGCCAGTGCTAATTTTGCGTCCGGCATCGAGGATACACCAGACGGCTTCCCTCCCTGGCCTCTTTTCGAGCCAGAGTTGTGGGGGACTTTTCTTTCTTGGCATAGTTCAATCATTTCCTGCATAGCTTCGCTTGAAACCAATTTAATTTTGCCAATCCCAGTGAGGTTCAATTTCTTTTTCTTAGACAAAGATAATAGGTCACAAGGCTGTACAGCGGTGTTAGGGAAAAATCGTTCGCAAGCTTCTTGAAGATTATATAAGCGCTTTGGATGTATCAATTGTACGTCTTCTGCCTCCGATAAAATAACTTGCGGCTGAGAGACGTTTTCACTCTTATAACCAGACATTAATTACACCTTATATTGCAATAATAAAAATAATCTTATTTGATATATATGAGACAGGTGGTGAATAACAGCTTTTTACCATATTTAATAGCAAAAGTCAATAGGTGTATTATATTGCCGAGAGTAAGACGAAGGCGTTGCTTCAATTGAATTTGTTATATGTGGGAAGCTCCCCGACTTAAATCCATCCATACTTCTCAAGGGACTTCAAGACGTCCTTCATCCACTTGCTCATTTTCCTATCCGTCCGAGCCACATCCTGCAGGTGCCTTTCAACCATCGATCTATCTTTCTTGAAATGGGAAGCCAGTCTTAGACCGAACATGAAGAACGGGTAGTGCCTGTTTTCCGTCATAGCCATAAGAGTGCTTTTTCTTTCAGAAAGCTCGGGCGAAAGCTCTACTGTTATCTCATCGCTGTAGCTTTTCCTTGGCATCCTTGCCCTTTCGGGCTTGGCGGTTTTCCAATAGGTGCTGGGGTCAATCCCGTACTGCTCGATGTCCCTGGTGTTGGTGCCGTGGGTTCGGAAAAAGGCATAATCGGGACATGACCGGTTTGTGCAGGGAAGATAGAACGATTGAATACCGCTCTTGCATTGAGGGTCCAAACCCATATCCGCGGTGGAGAATCCTTCATCCTTAAGTCTTGCAATAACGCTGTTCAGGACAGCCTTATGTTCATCTATAGACTTGGCCGGTTTCTTGTAGGGGAAAATCACCCGGAAACGGTTTGGCTGTTCCGGGGATCGCGAGAATGAATTGGAAATAATAAAGCTCCGTTTCAGTCCTCTCCCAGCTCTATGCCAAAAGATCTCCTCGAATTTCTCTGGCGAGAGTTGGCCGTCATCAAAGTCAAGAACAAGCATACATGAGAAAGAGAAATTGGATTGTTTTCTATAACCAGATATATCGTTCGATGGTTCAAATATAGCACCATTAAACAGTGGTGCCTCGTTTTTTTTGCTATCAGCAATATTCTTACTGCATCGCCTGAGTAGACTGACCCATCCTTGTAGTTCAAATTCCCTAACAAGAAATTCATCAGTACTTTTAGCAAACTCATCCTTATGAAAGGTCACGAAACAGGTTTTACAATTGCCCCCTCCCAGTATTTTAGTTCTTTTTACCACATTTTGATGAGGTTTTCCTTTAATAGAAGGGAAACCTAACCGATTCGTGGTGAAAACGCAGTCAATCATCTTTTTCGTCTTGGCTCGACGATTTATTTGACCTTGATTTAAGGGTTCCCTTTTAAATAAATTAATGTCCCCGATCTTGTAGATCTCTTTGATACTTAACAATTCTCCGACACGCTTTGCCATATATTCGTCAGCAACAAGAATTTTGACGGGACTGGTTGCATCGGGGTTCCGAAGAGACAGACGCATAACCGCCTGGTAAACCACCTCATGCGTTGTTGCCGAGTGTACGTGACTGCTGTCGATGCCAAGGTCTTCAAGTAGTTTGAAATGCTGCGGCGACCGGTTCAAAGCTGCACTAAAATAAATATTATGGTACCCATCAAAGAAATTAAGCCCATGACTATACGCACTAATCCTCCTGCCCTTCGCCGCGGAGAGGCTGGCACTCTCTCGGTCATTGTTCGCGATATATAAAAACTTCTCATCGCCAAAAAATTCAACGGCTGCCTTGTCCATAATTTCAACTAGAGTGCCTTGCTGCCCAAAGCATTTTTTGCCCATGGATTTGCTAAAATAGGAACCCTCGATGAAATAGCAGATCTCTATCGCTCTGCTTGCAGTCTCTACCGGCCTTAAGTGTTGACTAATCTCGTTAAATTCCTGGAACCGCGTGCCATACTGCTTCTGAAACCAATGATAAAGAAGGCTATTTTCGAAATTGGCTCCGAGCATAATTGCGTTATGAAGGAAGTCCGGCTTCAGAAGGGTGACAAAATAAACCGTGTTCTCGGCATCGCTCTTCCCCCTCTTCTGATTTTCTATGACTCTGTTCCAGGAACGGAGGTCGACGTACACAACCTTATTAGGGGACGCTACTTCTTTAAGAATTGGAATGAATATGTCCTTTACATCGTCGCTTACGTTTCCTAGATATCTTCCTAATTTAGCTCCATCCAGAGCTACAACCTCGCCCACATACTCATTCACAGAGTTCCTGATGTCGATCCAATCAGCTATCTGGTCTACATTCTCTGGCAGCAGCCTTATCGGAAAAAACTCATCGAGCTGGGGAATTTCGTCGATAATATCCTGGAAATTCTTCTCCTGCGGGAAGAAGGGAAGACCGACATAAGCCTGCCAGTTGACGACTATAACTAGGCCGCATTCCGGAGCAGTCTTTAGGGCTTGAATGATGTCCCGCTTTACCGTTCCTGGATTAGTTTTGCTGTTGATGACACGAACGATAACGCCTTTCGAGCGTAGATACTCAGCCGTTTGACTTCCGAGCTTGGACGATGGTGCCACATAAAGGAAGTTGCTTTTTTGGATGTGCTCCCGAATAAACAGGCAAGTACCCAGTGTTTTACCTGTCCCACAACCGCCACTGACGTAGTAGATTGAGTTTCCATGGTACAGTGGGAAATCGTTATGAATGATGTCGACAGGCCTACTAAAATACATGATTATTCCAAGAAAATAGAAAAAAACTAGTTACTCAAAGTTGATGTAATCTCTGCAGATCAAGACCTCCGCTGTCCAGAAACAAACATCGGAAATCTCTATTCACTCAACGCTATTTCTAATAGCGTGATAGCTGTTAACCCATTATTAAGTCTAAGTCAAGCGTGTTTTTTAGTTGAAAGTCTTCTTAAGAAGTAACCATTCACATTGATAAAACTACTCATAAAAATACTACTTTTGAAAATCTTTTAACTGGCAGGCGGCGGGGTCTCTCAGATTATGAAAGCGGGCTTTCGAAAAAGCTACGCCTCCGTTCGTGGCAATGCTTCGATATCTTTCAGCTTTTTCCCGATGGTTCGCTGCTGGACTTGAACATCACTGGCTATGTCCTGCGCTTCTTTCGAGTCTTTTCTGCAACTTGTCCATGGTCTCCGCATATTTCCCCAATTCGGTTTTTACCGCGGCCAAGGTCTGCCAGACCTCGCTTGAGCTTTTTTGAATGGCAAGCGTGCGGAACCCCATTTGCAAACTGCTAATCAAAGCAGTCAACGTCGTTGGCCCTGCCAATATAATTCGATGTTCACGTTGAAGTGCCCCAGCTAAACCTGGGCAACGAACGACTTCCGCGAAAAGACCTTCGGCGGGCAGAAACATGACGGCAAAGTCTGTTGAATGCGGTGGATGAATGTATTTTTCGGAAATTTCTTTGGCGGCTTTGCGGATACAGGATTGAAGCCTCCGAGAAGCTGCCTCAACACCTGCCAAGTCGGAACTTTCAGAAGCTTCAACGAGGCGTTGGTAGTCTTCTATGGGAAATTTTGCATCTATGGGCAACCAGAGAGGCTTACCATCGCTGGCCTCTCCTCCCGGTAATCTAATGGCGTATTCGACCCTCTGCCCGGTGCCTGGAATGACTTCGATATTGCTCCCATATTGCTCCGGCGACATAATTTGCTCTAGGAGGCAGCCTAAGGAGAATTCGCCCCAGATCCCTCGACTTTTGACATTGGCCAAAACTCTCTTGATTTCGCTGATGTCTGTGGCTGACCTTTGCAGCTCTCCTAGACTCTGGAAGACCTGCCCAAGCTGATTGCTGAGAAGATTGAAGGACGCGTTGATACTATCTTCTTGGTAGGATTGCTTGAGGCGTTTCCCTGTTGCCTTATGCCAATAGAGCCAGAATACCAGGCCACCAAAAACTACGGCCATGGCTGCAAGCAGATGTGGATTAGAAGCAAGTGGAATCGCCATAACCACCTCGTTGATGATAGTCTTTATCTATAGGGGTAAACAAGATGTTCAAGAGGTCTACGAGTATTACCATGGATAATAATAATACTTCTTCGTTTTGAGACGATATAGCAACAACCCCTGACACTTTAATTTCTAGAATTCAAGATACTTTTGCAGGGTCTGCGCCACGAAGATGGCAGGCTCAGTTGACGGGTAGTGTGATTGGAAGGTGAGCACTGTGTGCAACGGGGACTTGGGGTCCCCGTTATTATATTACTATTTATTTTTCGGACAGGACCTTAGTGCTTTGCTAAAGCCAAACGGAAGGATTCTGCAAAACGTTTTCTGATGACCGGAATTTCAGCTTTAGAAAGGACGCCTTCACAATATAAATCGTCGGCAATCGACAATATAATATCAAAAGAACCAAGTTCTAGCTTGCCATATAAAATGATATCATCCAGAGTATCTTCTAATTTTGAACAAACAGAGTCCACAATAGCTTCATCAGCGACTTCAACACTACTTGACATGAATAATTTCTCCTATACATTAAAAGAATGTAACACCAGAATGGCTTTTTCTATTTCAAATCTTTATTATGTATTCGAACAAGAAAAAAGTCTCTCTCGATATTCTCCATGAGTATCATAAGATTGTGGCTTTTTATTGACGAAAGCGTAGAATATGCGATATGTATACTGAATACAAAGTATTTAGTACTCAACTAGCTGCCTTGGAAGCCCAGTAATGTTTCGTAGCAGGAGAGCTCAGTCATGAAAATAGGTTATGCCAGAGTTTCAACTCAAGAACAAACCACAGATTTGCAACTAGACACCTTGAGGCACGCAGGTTGCCAGCGTATATTCTCTGAAAAGGCTTCGGGAGCGAAGGTTGAACGTCCAGAACTCGCAAAGGTTCTAGAATATGCCAGACCCGGCGATGTGATCATCGTTTGGAAACTCGACAGGTTGGCAAGGTCTATGCGCCAGCTCATAGAGACGATGGAGATGCTTAAGGATCGTGGCATTGCCCTCGAAAGCTTAACTGAAAAAATAGATACCTCCAGCGCACAAGGGAAGCTGGTCTTTGGCATCTTCGCTTCATTGGCGGAATTTGAGAGGTCCCTTATCCGTGAAAGGGTGAATGCAGGGCTTCAGGCAGCCCTCCTTCGAGGTAGGAAAGGTGGAAGACCCCCTGTAGGACAGGAGAAGCTCGATCATGCCGCCGCTCTTGTGAAGGCTGGCTTTTCGACCGCAAAAGCCGCAAGGGCAGCTGGAATTGGAAGAGCTACACTTTGCAGGCACCGCACCCCTATTTTAGCCCCTGTCTCCGATTAAGCGAAAGGCCGGGCAGGGTAGAGTTGAGAAGAGGCGCGGTAGCTTGGGCCATGCGGCAACGCTCCGTTTCCTCTCCCCGCTCATCGAACCGGGCTTGCGGATTTCCCGCACCCGGCTCTCGGACAAGAGATCACGCTTACGCCCACGACTGCTCACGCCCCCGTGCCGTCAGGCGGACGAGCCCGAAGTGCCCGTAGAGATGCGAGAGTGGATAGGTCCCGCCCCTTCGCCGCCTGAGCTTGTACTTGAAGCGTAACCACCGGCGTAACCGCATCGCTGCGTAATTATCGAGCGCCCGATACGCCTTGGTGACGGTGCCTACAGAGAAGTAGTTCGCCCAGCCGCGGAGCATGGTGTTCAACTTATCAATCAGCTCTTCGGTTTCTTGCCAGCTCTTTGAGCGTTCGGTCAGCGCATGGATTTTCTCCACCATGCGCCTGATGCTTTTCTTCGACGGCCAATAGGCCAAACGGGCCTGACCAGTTTTCGGAGAATAGGCACGCCCAAACGTATAGCCTAAGAAGTCGAACGTCTCGTCCGGCATCTTGCAGATCCGCGTCTTCTCCGCGCTGACCTCAAGCTTCAGTTTCCTCATGATCGCATGCAAATACGCCAAGGCCTCTTCGGCCTTGCCCCGCTTGCACAAAATCACCAGGTCATCGGCATAGATCACAAGGCGGGAGCCGAGCTTTTGCTCAAGCCCCAGCATCTTCCACCCAAGCACAAACCGGCGCATGTAAAGATTGGCCAGCAAGGGCGAGAGGGGTGAACCTTGCGGGATGCCGCGCCGAAAATCCTTGGCCTCCGCCGTGCGCCGTTTGCCGCCCTTATCATCGGTTTCTTCCACGGGGCATTCCAGCCACATCTTGATCAGATGCAGCACACGCCGGTCTACAATCCGGCGCGCCAGCGATTTCAATAAATCGGCATGGGGAATGGACCCGAAGTAATCCGCGAGGTCAGCATCGACGACGTCCGGACGCTTTCGGAACATCAGCTCTTGCACCTGGGTCACCGCCTGCTGCGCGTTGCGCTCTGGGCGGTAGGCGTATTGTTCAGGCGGAAGATCGGCTTCAAAGACCGGCTCGATTACCAGCATTGCTGCTGTCATGGCGACCCGATCGTGCAAGGTTGAGATGCCAAGCGGCCGAAGTTTGCCGTTGGCCTTGGGGATATAAACGCGTCTGATGGGAGCCGGACGATACGTCTCCTCCTTAAGCGCAAGCGCCAGTTCGCCGAGCCATCGCTCAAGCCCGTACTGTTCGATGTCCGCAAAGTCCTGGCCATCAACACCCGGAGCCCCTCGATTTGAGCGGCACTGAGCGTACGCATGAGCCAGAATATCCTCGCGATAAATCTTGTCGTACAAAGCATAGAAGCGGTAACCGGCTTCAGCCTTCGCTTTTGCGTGTAACGCCTTCTGCAGTCTCTGGAGGCTTTCCGGAGTTGATAGGTTGCCCAATCTCCAGGTCCTTTCTTGCGTCTTGCGTTAGTCTTGAACTGAGGCCCCTTCCCTCCACCGGCATTACCCGGCTTCATCGGTACTAAGGGCCTCTCCGCCACCCCAGGGCGCCTGGCCTGTCCCTCGCGGGCGTCCAGTTGGCCATCCCTGGCCACGCCTTGGGGCTTCCCGTGTTGCGTGCGCTCTCCTTGTGTACATGCTGCCACCACTACCCCGGTGCGGCGGATGGGCGTCGTCTTCGCTCAAATCATCCACCCGTATCAGCCTTCCCCGGTACGACGGCCGGGCCGGCCCGCACGATTTCCTTTTCGAGGTTTGCCAGGTGTTCACTCGCGTTGCGGCCTGCACACTCGCGCTGTCACCAATTCGTGACACGCTTTACCCGAAGGCTTCGGCCATTTCGTTACCTCCATGACCGCTCCGGTTGCTTCCGGCGGGAGCGAGTTCGCCGGGTGGGACTTGCACCCACTGGAGAGCGCCGCCTTTGCACGGCGCACGTCGATTGCGGAAATACCCGCTCTTTCAATTCAATACTGCTTTCCTTCCGAAAGCAGGCATGGATTCTTGAGCAAGGACCGCGCCCATCGGTGTTATTGATTTCTAGTACTCCCTCCTACTACCGGAGTCGCGAAATCTCGCGGACAACGATCATGATGCCGGTCGATTCGAAATACGCAGCTCGGACTCGGTAGCTCCCCGGCAAGAGCGCCAACAATTGACTATCACGCCTCAAGTCGCTGCCAAGCTCAGCAGAATCCAACAATCGCACCGCGCCTGAAAGCCCCGTCTGAAACTCAATTGTTTCGGCATTGGGACTTCGAAGCAGCGGCGCCAAAGCGTCACTGCTCAACACAAGCTCAATTCCTTTTTCGTCATCGACGCCAATCCATTGAACTAGGTATCCAAATTCGCCGTTAACAGCTGGCATCCATGCTATCGGACCCGCTTCTCCAGAGAGCACTACCGCTGTCCCGTCATGGCAGGAAATTGTACCTAACCAATTATTGATCCGACAAGCACGAGCGTAGTCGCTCGGATCCTCTGGGTCTCTATGATCGTACCAACCTTCAGCGCCCCTCCAATACGGAAGTAGTTCTTCGGAAATGAGAAGGTGCGGTCCACCGTCTGTCTCAATCCATAGTTTATTTCGCATCATCCCACTCTTGTTGGGTCGTGCATTCATTGAACCTAGGACAGAACCTCGAGGACGGTACCGATCCCGACAAGTTTGGCGCCTTCCTGTATGCGCCACTCGCGACCGGGGTAGATTTGCCCTTCCAAGCCAGCCCAGTTCCAAAACGTAATGCGAAGCTCGATGCTTTCACCGGGATACAACTCGGCACCACTCGGGAGATCGATAAAGCCAACGGTCATGTTGGCATCATCCGCACCGAAGAAGTTATGGTTGGGGCGATAGCTTCCTCGGATTGGCGCCGTCCGACCACTCTCGGCTGTGGCCAGGAGCCGGATTCTGGCTCTGACATGGATGCCTTCATTCATCGGCACTAACTCCAGCGATAAGAGTAAATTAGGCGACCCAAAATTAGAGCGCTAGAAGGATTTCAAGCTGCCCCCACCTGAAAACGGCGCATGCAGATACGTCGGCTCTCCCCCAAACAGCAGGCATTTCTGAAAATGAGCCCGATGTCCGAGTTCGTCCTTGAGCGGTGCAAAGGGCTCGATAAATTCAACGCCAGCCCTTGGCATTTAACTGCCTCAAAAACCGTCTCCGGTTCGGAATTGAGGCGGCCGTCTTTTGAGGCAAGTTTTGAGACAGGAAAACAACGCGAAAGCTTCGGCAAGATCTGAACCTCAGCGCTGCCTCGAAAACAAATGTTTTTGGTCGCTTCTCTTGAAACAGGGAATACGTCGCAACTGTCCAGACATGAGATGCGCTCAGCAATAGCAAATGGGGTGGAGAAGCCAAAGCCGTCGCTTCCTAACACCCAGGGGTAATGTAGGTAAATAGAAAATTTTACTTGAACCTAGCCCTAGCAAGCCCTAGCCCTCGATAAGCTGAAACGGAGCCTCTCCGTGAGGGAACAGGGAAATGCCGCTTCTATAGCCGATGCGCTAAAAGCGTGCCATGACGATGGCGAATGCCTTCTCTCGAAGTTCGGGGTCCGCTGTTCTGGTTTCAACCAGCTCGTTTACGACCCTCTTTCTAAGAACGAGATGCCGTTCTATCCTTTCAATCTGCGTAGCGCAGCGTTGCGGCTCAACTGGCAGAAAGTGACTTCGACCGGCCTCCCCCAATTGGACAATTCTTAAAACAAGCCGTGCTTGCTGTTCTGAGCGTGTCTTGACAATCTCGCTACGCTTACCTGCCTTAAAGAGAACGCCGACAGTTAGCATATCGTGAAGGATTTCTGCCTTGCTGCTATGGGGGATTCGGACGCCTTCGACGGGTATTTCACCGTCAGGCTTTACAAGGTCGCTATATCCTTTGAGCAGAGCCGGATGATTATTCTCTATTTCAGTGAACACATCAGAGGCAAGGGATTGAGGCGTAATTTTATCTTTTCTCTTTGCGACCTTCTTGTTGTCTATTGCTGTTTCTTCTTTTCGCCTCGCCGCCTCGAAATAATCTTCTAAATACGCATACAGTTGCTCACGTAACTGTGACCTGGCTTTTGCGTCTTTTATTCCAAGAAGTTCAAGAACTGCATCATCTAGTTCCCGGCGATCCTCCTGGTCGAACTCTGTTACGTCGCTTAGAGCCTGGAGTTGCGAGATTTGTGCCGAGGCAAGCATGGCTTGACGACGGAGGCGCTGCGCTGAAAGCAAACCCATAGCGCGGCGACCCTTAAGTTTAGCGAAGCTATCCTTCAGTCTCCGCGATTGCTTTTCGGTGACGAGGTTCCAATCTGGAACCAAAAGCATGTTGGTGTCGCTTACCATTGTGCTCCAGTTCGCTTCAACGCCAACCGGCCGCCCATACATCAGAGTGGACAAGATAACGGGTGTAGAATTCAGGACGGCCCCCATTAGAGCTGCCTCAGTTCCTTTACGGGACTTAATCGTATAAAGTCGGCAATTGACATAGAATAGCTCTGGATTTGTGGGGGCCAAGAAGCGATACTGCCGCTCTTTAATCCATACAGCCTCCGCCCTCACTGCGCCTCCAGATAGGTCGTACCAAGCCCGCCCTTCACTCACCCTTGCCGCTACCGTTGCCCGTTTGTGAACAAATTGCTCCTCGCCACGGTGGATGTATCTAAGAATGTGACTACCCACCAATTCGCCCACCGGCTTACTGCACATTAAAACAAGCTTGGCACAATGCCGCTCTGAAATTTCATACTCGTCGATGTGCATGAGGCTATGAACAACCGGTGCCAGGTAGTCTGCCTCAATCGGATATACTTCCCCCTTACCATTCTTCGTTATTTTGATCGCGCCCGCCTGTACTAGAGTTCGGGGTGCCCCAAAATGAGCCTCGAAAATGATTGGGTCGGCAATCTCTTCAATGGCACTGAGGGTTATATCCTCTACGTAGAAGAAGAAATCTGCACCTGTTTTTATGCCGAACCTAACGTCAGCGAGCTCACCGAACCTACGCCATTTGCCTTCCGTCTTTGACTGCAATTCCATCCAGAGGTCGGGTGCCCTCAGGGGAATACCCCATTTGCATCCGGCGTAGATCCTAGAACCGTGCAGCAACTCCCCGTTCTGCAAGCCTTCTTCGAGCAAGTGACTTTGCCGGACGCAGCGAATGCGATATCCAGAGGTTGTTAGATCCCTTTCCGTCGATTGGATGGTATCCCTGAGATCGTCGGCTGCTATCAGGGCACCTATTGAAGTGCCGTCGCTTTGCAAAAGCTCGCAAAGAGGTTTTCTGACTTCTACAAATCTAATTATATTACCGTTCCTCTTCTCAGACTCCGGCTCAAGTTGCGCCAGCGTTGCAACAGTCTGAACACGAGCGCCCACAAACCACGGCTCAATTCTGCTTTCAATGATTGCTGCTATTCTAAAGCGCTCAAGTAGGAAGTGCTGAAGAGGGAAACCATACTCGACATCAAGCCATTGGCTTGAGGTCAAGAACCCCAGCCAGCCATCGCGTTTCAAAAAGTTAACGGCATGGCCCCAGAAAAATACATGGAGATCAGAGCGCCCATTCGCGTCGAGGCCGACCTCACGTTTTACCAATGCTCTATACTCGTCCTTTTTCTCCTTCTTAATGTCCTCTTGCCGAACATATGGCGGATTGGCCACGACCGCATCCAGTTCACTGATGTAGATGGGCTGTTTCGTATTCCCGCTTGGCAATTCCAAAACCGGCTTCTCTTTCCTCAAGTCGAAGAAGTCGGCGCTTGCAACCCTTGGGTAATTGGCTGTGTCTATCAGGTCCCTGACGGCTAGGTTCATCGTGGAGAGCTGAGCAGCGAAACGCGAAATATCGCAGCCGTAAATACTTGCTAGAAGGTCAAGGTGGTTCAGGCGAGGGAAAAGGTAGCGCTTTCTAGCATAGGCACGAACAAGGAAAGTTCCCCCACCGCAGCCGGGGTCCATTACCTTGTCGGTCCCGCTCCGAATGCAAAATGAATTTATGACATCTACCACCTCAGGACGGGTATAATATTGCCCATATTTGTGACGCTCCTCAGGACTGATAAGGTTTTCAAATATTTGGCCAATGACATCGTAGTCCAACTTTGACAAATCGAAGCGATGAACATGCTCAAATAGGCGACGCCAACTATCTACAACCAAGTCCTCATAGAATGGTATCCGGTCCCCTACGTCATTCATATCGACGCCGAAGATAGTCTCGTAATCCCCTGTCACGTAACGAGCTTGATCAAAAAAAGCGCTGAGGTGACTAAAGAGGTTCTCAGCCTGCTGAATGTGGTTAGGCACCCCAAGCGGCTTTAGGGAAGAGAATCTCTTACGAAGCGACTCATAAAAGATTGCACGGTTCGCCACCGTAAAATTGGTGAAACGCGCTGCACGATGCAAAAGCTCATTCTCATCACCGCCAATCGCCCAGCCTTGGCGCTCTCGCATCCATGCATTGATGCGCTCTTTTTCTATGGGACGCGAATATCGCTTGAGAAGCTCCAGGCGTGTCAGCTGTATCGGTCGCTCTAAAAAGCTTTCCAGTGAATGGATAAAATAAATGTCTGGTGTTCGACGACCGACCTCTCTGTCCCCACGAACGGTCTGGGCAAAAAGCTGGACAAAACGTTCAAACTTGTCTCGCAAGCCTTCGATGATCCGGGGATTTTCAAGGTCTGCCGCCCTTTGAACGTTACCGATGGTGAAACGCTCAACAGACCGGCTGCCTCCAAGGTAACCGCTCTCATCTCGTCCCCAAAGTAGAAGCTCATTCACATTCCAGGTGAAGAACCAACTTACTCCAGCTTGCAGTGCTTTCTGGCGGGCATCCTGAACAACCTCCTCTTGGTATGGAGAATGCCCGTCAGGAGCCCATGGCAGTTTCACCTCCCCCGTCAGGAGAGGCACTCGATGATAGTCATAGAATGTTAGGTCCCGCCGTTTCCGGCTCCCAGCCCAGCGAGTCTCGATGCGTGCTTCCTGAACCGGGAAATTGGCTCCATTGCTAGCGACAATGGCCTGCACCCAGCCTGCTACCTGTGCGGTAAAATCGAGTTCATGAACAGCTTGCAAGCAAAGCCCCCGGATATTGGTTCGGTTTCAATAACTCGCATGCGGAGCGCTGCCAACATGGATTTGCTAGAGGAAAGGAAATCTTTTCGAGGTCAAAATTGCTCTGTGCCCCTGCTAAACAGAAGCTCAGTTCGGTGAGCACAAAAGCAGAACAAAAAGCTGGACATTGACGCCGAATCGATTATAGTCGGCATCAATTCGCATTCAGGTTCGTCCATGCGAAGGGAGAACCCCAGTGGGGTTCGCCTGGGGCTATAGGCGCCAGTTATTATCTAGGTAACCACTTTGTGCCGAACCCAGAAATTATTCCATCTGGTCGGCTTGGATGCCTGCGGTATTTGTAAGTCTGAAGTATTTTCCAAACCTTGGTTCCAAAATCGTCCGGCTGCTCAATCTTTTCGCGAGTAAACTTCATTGCTCTGAAACTTGGGTGAGCAATGAGGTCGGCGAGTTGGAGAGCAGCCACATTTGCGATTTTTGGCTCCAAGCCAATTTCTCGGCTTGTTAAGCGCTTGCGAACAAGGCCCGCCGGTACATGCTCTGTCCCCCCATCATAAATCCGCTCAAAAGAAGCTTTTAGTTTTTTATCAACGGGCTTAAAGCGCGATTCTGCTACCACGTCGCCAACAAAATTATGTCCGTCAAGCCAGCGAACATAGCGCTCGACTAAACACCTCATGCAATAGTGGTATGGATCAAAATGCCATACGCCATAGCGGTCCAAGTGAGCGCGCTTGTCAATGGCTACGGTGATGCAGATGTAAGGAAGCGTTTCCATCAGAATCAAAAGGTCGCGATCAAAGTTGGCCCGTTTCTCGGGATCATTGAGAACCTTGAATGCGCCCTTTCTATCCCTGATTTCCCTACGGTGAAGGATCACGGGCTTTGTTGATGCGTTGTCGAAATGATCGCTCTTTAGCTGTTCAAAAGCTGGTTGTATCCTCTTCTCATGAAGAGCGCGGCTACTAATGACGCCAGTCAGTGATAGGTATCTAACGTTGTCGTCGTTTTTGGACGCATTAAGATCGTTGTTTCCAACCTCATCGAAATATAGGCGGTAAGACATGGGGAAAAGCACGCGGTACGCTATTGAGATCTCGCCAGGTAGGCGAACCGCAGCGCCGGGCAAGGATTTCAGTTTTGATGAGGCTTTCCAAGAAAAAAAGCAAGGAAGGCAATGGTCGGATCAATCGCGCAAATTCATCGAAGCAGCCCGTAAGCTTGGCTGCAATGAAAACGAATCCACCTTTGATGAGATCGTAAAAAAGGTGGCGAAAGCGCCACCTCCCCGGCAAGATGAAAAAGGTAAGGCTAAGACCAAGCCTAAATGATGCATTTTCGTGTGGGGGCATGATGTGCGGGGATTTCTAGTTTTTGCAGTCTTCCTTTCCGTTTGCGGCTCGGCTTTAGCAGACCTTGACGCAGCTACGGGTGATGGTTTGGGCCTGGTCAGGGAAAGCCTGACCCTATCAATATGACCCTGAAGCAGCTTAACCTCCTGTACCTTATGATTGCTGAAGCCAACCTTCCTCTTGGGCCTACCCCCCCAGGGTAATGTAGGTAGATAGAAAATTTTGCTTGGGACCCGCCTCAGCAAGCCCGAGCCCTGTATAAGCCGGAAACGGGTCCCTCCTGTGAGGGAAGTGTGGAAAAGCACTGGAGCCCATTAAGCGAAGCGTTTTGGCTGCGGGGGCGTAGCTTAGCCGGATGCGTTGCTAGCCAAGTAAGCTTCGCGCGTGGCAAAAAAGGCTAGCTCCGGTGGTCCACACCAAATCTATGGGTATGTTCATGATTTGTTCCAGATCGCGCGTGCCCCCAGTAATAGGTGCACACGCCCCCTACTCCAATTCTTAGGAGCAGGTGAAAGGGTAGTATGCTGGCAGACCTATAGTGAGCGTCTGTAGCGTTACCTTATGTGGCATTGCTACCTTCTTATTGAAGCGACACCGCCTGCGTCAGAACGTCACGGCAGGTCACAGACCCAAACCATCGTTTCATTCGCCTTTTCATTCGCAGGCGATTTGGCAAATTTCACTAAGTGCTTGTTTTTAATGGTGGACACGACTGGGATTGAACCAGTGACCCCTACGATGTCAACGTAGTGCTCTACCGCTGAGCTACGTGTCCGGCCAAGAGCAATTCCATAGCACGCGCAGAATCGCGCTTCAAGCCGCTCTCAGCATCCAACCTAATAGGAAGGGGCGCTAAACTTTCCCAGCAACCTTCAGCGCAAAAGCAAACGCCAGCGCGTCCTCCTTCAGCCGGTCGAACCGCCCCGGCGCGCCGCCGTGACCGGCCTCCATATTGATCTTCAAGAGCAGCAGGTTGGCATCCGTTTTGTTCGCGCGCAGCTTCGCTACCCACTTGGCCGGCTCCCAATAGGTCACCCGGGGATCGGTAAGGCCGCCAGTAGCAAGGATATTCGGATAGGCTTGCGCCCCGACATTATCGTAGGGAGAGAAAGCTGCGATGGTGCGGTAGTCGTCCGCGCTCTTGATCGGGTTGCCCCATTCCGGCCATTCTGGCGGGGTGAGCGGCAACGTGTCGTCGAGCATGGTGGTCAGCACATCCACGAAAGGAACGTCCGCGATTATGCCCGCGAACAACTCCGGTGCCATATTGGCGACCGCTCCCATCAGCATGCCCCCAGCAGAACCGCCCTTGGCCACGATGAGGCTTGCGCTCGTGAATTTTTGCTCCGCCAGATATTGGCCAGCGGAAATAAAGTCTTTGAAGGTGTTCGTCTTCTTTGCGAGCTTCCCCTCCTTATACCAGCGGTAGCCCTTGTCCTTTCCGCCGCGCACATGCGCGATCGCGTAGACGAAGCCCCGGTCCACGAGGCTGAAGGCGTTGGTCGAAAACCCGGCCGGGATGGCAGCGCCGTATGAGCCGTAGCCGTAAAGAAGGCACGGCGCCGAGCCGTCCAGCGGTGTGTCCTTGCGATAGAGGAGAGAGACCGGCACGCTTTCCCCGTCCCAGGCAGGCGCAAAGACGCGGCGCGTCACGTAATCGGCCGGATTATGGCCGCTCGGCACTTCCTGCGTCTTACGCAAAACCCGCTCGCGGGTGCGCATGTTGTAGTCAAATACCTGGCGCGGCGTTGTCATCGACGAGTAGGTGAAGCGCAAGGTTTCGGTGTCGTATTCGTAGCCAGCCGACATGCCGAGCGAATAAGCTTCCTCCGCGAATGCGATGGCGTGTTCGTCGCCATCGGCAAAGCGGCGGATGACAATGCGCGGCAAGCCATCTTCGCGTTCCAGGCGCACGAGATAATCCTTGAAGCAGGTCACATCGAGAATCAGACGGCCCGGCTTGTGCGGTACGAGATCCCGCCAATGCTCACGGCCGGGACTCGCAGTGAGGGTCTCGACGATCTTGAAGTCTTCGGCGCCCCCTTCATTGGTGAGGATAATCAGGCTGCCTTCGTGATGATCCACCTGATATTGATAGTTGGTTTCGCGAGGCGCGATCAACTGGAGGCCTTTTTCGGGCGCTGACAGATCAAGAAAGCGAACCTCGCTTGTCTCGTGGTCGCCCGCGCTAATGAACAGGAAGCGTCTATCGAGGCTGTCACCCACCCGGGTGAAAAAACCGGCGTCAGGTTCTTGATAGATGAGTTCGTCTTCGCTGGCGTCCGTACGAACGCGATGCCGGAGAACCTGTAGCGGCCGGCGGTACTCATCCACACGCGTGTAATAAAAGGAGTTGCCGTCTATGTCCCAGAAGGGCGAACCCTCCATATCAGGCACCTCGTCCAGCAAATCCTGGCCTGTTTCCAGATCCCGAACCTTGATCTTGAAAAACTCGGAGCCCTTGTCGTCGAAGGCGTAGGCAAGAAGGCGATGATTGTGGCTCCACGTGGCGGCGCCCAGCGAGAAGAATGGCTTGCCCTCGGCAAGGGCATCGCCATCAAGGAGGATGCAGCTTTCTCCGCCAGTTCGGGGCTCGCGGCAGAGCCGGGGATGCTGACCCCCTGTTTTGTAGCTCGTGAAATAGGCATAAGGACCATCCTGCGCCGGCACCGTGGAATCGTCCTCTTTTATCCGCCCCTTCATCTCCTTGAACAAAGTATCCTGGAGCGCTTCGGTATCGGCTATCATTGCGGCCGTGTAGGCGTTCTCAGCTTCAAGATAAGTACGAATCCTGTTATCCAGCACTGAAGGATCGCGCATCACATCTTGCCAATTGGCGGCGCGAAGCCAAGCATAATTGTCCACGCGCTCGATGCCATGATGAATGTCGCGGGCGGCGTGCTTTTCAGCCACGGGCGGGGTTGGAAGGTTTTCTGGTGCGGGTTGAGTCATCGCTGCCATCGCTATCGGGGTTTGGCCCTAGTTAAGGCTTCGCGGCTCCTACCACAACCGCTCGAGCTTTTTAGGGTGGATATTGGAGTGAACATTACTGGCGGCAAAAGCGCTTACAAATTTGTTCTGAATAGCGGCTGCATCAGCATTGAGAACTTCCGCCGCGAGAGATATCGCGATTGTCTCATTCAAGGAGGAGATGCCCGAATGAAAGCCGCGCTTCATGCAACAGTAATGGCCGCACTTATTATGGTCTCGCCGCCGCTTGCTTCCGGCCAGGAAGGCCCAGGCAAGGCCTGCAAAGCCGATCGCGAGAAGCTTTGTGCCGGAATAGCGCCCGGCGACGGAAAGCTTGGGGAGTGTCTGAAGCAGCATGAGACGGAGTTATCGTCCGAGTGCATGGCCGCCCGTCAGGCTGCGCACGAGGCTCGCAAAGCAATACGCATGAACTGCAAAGCCGATGCCGAAAAGTTCTGCGCCGATACTCCGAAAGAACATGGCGGTCTGAGGAAATGCCTTGAAGATCATGCCAACGAGCTAGGGCAAGCATGCGCGAATGCTCTGAAGTCCAGGCCCGGCGCTAAAAAGTCGGCCTGAAACAGCGCCGGCGGCGCGCCGCTTACCTGAGCCTTTCTGTAATTACTTTCTCCTGCTGCTTGATTTCATCGGCCGGCTTGAAATCAAGCGCCACACCATTCATGCAATAGCGCAAGCCAGTAGGCTTCGGGCCGTCAGCGAACACATGGCCGAGATGCGCATCGCAGCGGGCGCAACGCACCTCGGTTCGACGCATCATAAATGAGCGGTCCTCATACTCAGTGACCGCTTCTTTCTCTATCGGTCTATAGAAACTGGGCCAGCCTGTGCCGGAGTCGAATTTTGCTACGGAGGAAAAAAGCGGCTCTCCGCAACATACGCAAGTAAAGACACCTTCGCGTTTCTCGTAATTAAGAGGGCTGGTCCCGGCGCGCTCCGTGCCATGTCCGCGTGTGATCTTATATTGCTCGGGCGTAAGCTGCGCCCGCCACTCCGCGTCGTATTTTTGAATGCGCTCCTTCATGAGGCTGACCTCCACGTATCCTTCCTTCGTAGTTATTGGGGAGCGTGGCTCGATTTTGAAGGTAAATGGCGCTCCATAACGTACTCGTTGCAGCTCGTTCATTCGAAAGCTGCATCTTAGACCGCTTTTGGTTTAGAGGTGCGAAGTTTCCGGGCTGAATACGCCTCCATTGACCTCGTCGAGCCGCCGCTTCTCAAGCTCTTGGCCATACCGGCGCAAAACATAAGCTTCCGTCACAAAGCCAATGACGTGTTTGGTCTTCAGAGAATCGACTACCGGCAACACATCGCCGTGCGTCTTTGCGAACATAAGGATTGCCGTCTGTATGTTCTCAGCCGGGGTCAAAACATGCGGTTCCTGGTGAATCAGGTCCGCCGCCGTAAGTTGCTCGGTTTTTGCGTCATAGGCAGTGGAATGGGCTTCGATTGTCTCGATCGTGCCTATGTATTCGCCCGCCTCATTCACGGCGAAGGCGTATTTTGGTCCACCGAGGGGAAAATGCTGACGCAATTCGGCGACCGTCTCAGAGGCAGGAACGATATAAGCATCCCGTCGCATGAGTTTCCCAACTGTCAAGTCGGCAATCCAGCCGATGTCGTGAGCGCCGGTGATACGGAGCCCGCGGGCATGGAACCTCCAGGTCGCGAAGGAATATCCGAAGGTCTGCCGCACGACCACAGTGCATGCGATAACGGCCGCCATCACGCCAATCGTAAGTGAGAAATTACCAGTCGTCTCAAGGACCAGAAGTACCATCGTGATGGGCGCGCCGACAATGCCGCCCGCCACCGCGCCCATGCCCACAAGAGCGTAAGCCACCGGATTGACCCCAAGTTGCGGAGCCACGCTTTGGAGAACGGCGGCGATCGCACCCCCGAATACTGCTCCGAGGAAGAGCGAGGAACTGAAAAGACCTCCGCGCATGCCGGAGCCCACCGTCAAAGCGGAGGCGGCAATCTTGGCGACGAGCAGCGCGGCTAATGCGTTGGCGGCATATTGTGTACTCAGCAATTGGGTGATCTCACCATGACCACTGCCCAGCACCGGGGTGTAGAACATGGCAATCGAACCCACGGCCAGGCCCCCCGCAATAGGGCGCAGCCAGCCCGGTACTCCGCGGTGGCGGAAGGTATTTTCAACGATAGTCACCGCACGCATTGTTGCGATGCTGACCGCCGCAGCGCCAAACCCCAGCAAAAGAAAAATTATGTAATCATGGCTTTGCAGGCTGACCGGTGCCGGCAGGACGAACATCGGCTCCATACCCTTCATCTGATTGACTGCGAGGTTTCCGCATACCGCGGCAGAAGCAACGGGGGCGAGCGATGACAAGGTGTAACTGCCAAGTACGAGCTCGAACGCGTAGAAGGCACCGGCCAGCGGGCTGTTGAAGGCCGCGGAGATGGCGGCCGCGGAACCGCATCCAACGATGAGCCGAAGGTTATGCCTTCGAAGGAGAAGGCTCTGCCCTGCCTTTGAGGCAAAGCCAGAACCCGCCTGCGTGTAGGCCGCTTCCAAACCGGCGCTGCCGCCAAAGCCCACAGACGCTACCGTCAGGACAGCCAAATTTATGCTGTCCCAAAGGGACATCCGCCCGCCATAGAGGGCGTTCGCCTCGATGGCGTCGACAATTTCCCTAGGGCGCACATGGCGGATTAAGGACGAAATAACAGAAATGAGCAGCCCCCCGAGTACGGGGGCGAGAAAAGCAAAAAAAGGTGGAATTGCCGCGTCGCTAAGATGCCCATCAAGCGGGGCACCGAAAAGGATGAAATGCAGCCAGGCCACCGTCCAGCCGATGATGCCAACGCCAATCCCAACCACAAAACCAACGAAGGCGGCGAGAACGATAATGGCAAGCTCATTTTCGCGCGACCGCAAGAGCGTGAGCCGCAGAAAAGCAGCAAGCCTCCTTTTGTAATACGTTAGGCGGCGCTGTACCCCTTGCCAGCGCTGTAGCGTGATTTGAGCTTAAATCGTCATGGCTTGCGGGCTTTATTTAGCGCAACCTCCTGCTGGCAGCTATGGGTGTAATGCTTATTCATTGCGAAAACATGGGGCTCGGCGATGTTCACAAATTCACGAGCGGCAATAAGCAATGGGTAAATTAGGCATTGCACTTCTCCCAAGCCTGCGTTCGGGTTGAATTCGTAATTCTTCCTACCAAAATGGAAAGTGCAAACTCCCCAGAGTTTGTGGAATATTGTATGTCACGAAAAGAAAAATAGGATGACCAGCCAATGGAGGATAGCGGATGCCTGACGGAGCAACTCCGCAGCATGAGCCGCGAAGGCGGAAGGCGAGAGAGTTCACGCGCGGCCGCCAGCTCGACGCCACCTCGCTCGCAGAGGTCGAGGCGCTGTTGGCGGGCGAGGAGCCGTTCCGCGATAGGCTGATCGAGTATCTGCATCGGATTCAGGATACTTACGGACATCTTTCAGCGGCGCATCTGCGGGCGCTATCCGAAATTACACGGCTCCCTATGGCGGCGGTGTACGAAGTCGCGTCGTTCTACGCCCACTTCGATATTGTGAAGGAAGGCGAGACGCCTCCCCCTCCGGTCACGATCCGGGTCTGCGATTCCTTGTCCTGCGCGATAGCAGGTGCTGATGCTCTTTGCCACGCGCTGCGCGCCGGAACCGACCCTTCCCAAATCAGAGTTGCGCATGCGCCATGCATGGGTCTCTGCGACCAGGCGCCCGCAGTAGCAGTCGGACATCATTATTTTGGCCACGCAAACACGGATTCGGCACTGAGTGCTGCCAAGAACAGCACCACCAAGACCCCCGTTCCTGCCTATGAAGATCTCAAGAACTATCGGGAAAAGGGTGGCTTTCAGCTTTTTCAAGCTTGCCGGACCGGCAGCCACACCCCCGATGAAATTGCTGCGATCCTAACTGAGGCAAACTTGCGCGGCCTTGGCGGGGCGGGCTTTCCTGCGGGGCGCAAATGGGGCTTCGTGCGCTCCTATCCGGGTCCCCGTTACGTCGCCATCAACGTGGACGAAGGTGAGCCGGGTACCTTCAAAGACCGGTATTATCTCGAGCGCGATCCGCACCGGATGCTAGAAGGCTCGCTTATTGCTTCCTGGGCCGTTGAGGCTGAGCGCTGCTACATTTATGTCCGCGATGAATATCCGCACATCATCGAGATCATGCGCCGCGAGATAGCGGCGCTAGAAGCGGCCGGCCTTGTTTCGAGGGGCTTCCTTGATCTGAGACGCGGAGCCGGGGCTTACATCTGTGGCGAAGAATCCGCCATGATCGAGTCAATCGAGGGTAAGCGCGGGCTGCCACGGAACAGGCCGCCCTATGTGGCACAAAACGGTATTTTTGGGCACCCGACCCTTGAGCACAATGCGGAAACGATGTTCTGGATTCGGGACATCGTAGAAAAGGGTGCTGCCTGGTTTGCTGATCAGGGACGGCACGGACGCAAAGGCCTGCGATCGTTTTCGGTGTCCGGCAGGGTAAAGAATCCGGGTGTGAAGCTGACGCCGTCCGGCATTACAATGATTGAGCTGCTGAACGAATATTGCGGCGGCATGGCAGATGGCCATGAGTTCTATGCCTATCTGCCCGGCGGCGCGTCCGGCGGCATTCTGCCCGCCTACATGGCGGATATCCCCATGGATTTCGGCACCTTAGAGGAATACGGGTGTTTTACAGGCTCAGGCGCGGTTATCGTGCTTTCGAAGACGGATACCGCAAAAGCGGCGGCTCTCAACGTGTTACGCTTTTTCGAGGACGAATCCTGCGGCCAGTGCACGCCATGCCGGGTCGGCTGCGAGAAAGCGGTGAAGCTGATGCAAGCTAATAACTGGGACGAGCCGCTTTTGATGGAGCTTTCGCAGGCTATGAGCGACGCCTCGATCTGTGGGCTGGGGCAAGCGGCGCCAAACCCGATAAAATCGGTGTTTCGCTTCTTCCGTGACGAATTGAAGCCGGTTGACCGGGCGCAAACCGTGGCAGGAATTGAGAAACAAGAGGAGCTTGAGGCAGGAACCTACGCGCAGGCGGAAGCGCCGCAAATGCCGCCACCGCAAGGCAGCGAAGCACCAGAGGCTTCTCCTGAGCAGAAGGCTGACGCCGCCGAAACACAACTATCCTGGCTCGACAAGCTATTGGGCAGAAAATCATGACAAAGCCGATTACCTTCACACTGGATGGCCGCGAAGTAACCGCACTGCCAGGCGAGACGATCTGGCAAGCGGCCCAGCGGCTCGGAACCAACATTCCGCATCTTTGCTGGTTGCCTGAGCCGGGCTACCGTGCCGATGGCAATTGCCGGGCCTGTATGGTGGAGGTCGAAGGCGAACGCGTTCTTGCGGCTTCCTGCATCCGGCCCGCGGCTGAGGGCATGAAGGTCAAGACGGAGTCCGAACGCGCCGTCAAGGCTCGCAAGATGGTCATGGAACTTCTGCTCGCGGACCAGCCCCCGAGGTCCGCCGCGCACGACGATAGGTCGAAGTTCTGGGCTTGGGCCGACCGCATGGGCGTTACCGAAAGCCGCTTTCCGGCTTTCGAGCGCGTGCCTACTCCCGACCTTTCCCACCCCGCAATGTCGGTGCAGCTTGACGCATGCATTCATTGCAATCTGTGTGTCCGTGCCTGCCGCGAAGTCCAGGTGAACGACGTGATCGGGATGGCGTATCGGGGCCATGGCGAGTCCGTCATTTTCGACTTCGACGACCCGATGGGCAAATCTACCTGCGTCGCCTGCGGGGAGTGCGTACAGGCCTGCCCAACCGGCGCGCTCATGCCAAGTTCCATTGTGGAGAGTGACTGCCATGGCAGCCGTGCGGCCGATCGCGAGGTCGACTCGATATGCCCCTATTGCGGTGTTGGCTGCCAGCTAACCTACAAAATCAGGGACAATAAGATCGCCTATGTGGAGGGCCGCAACGGTTATGCGAATGAAAACCGGCTCTGCGTGAAGGGGCGGTTCGGCTTCGACTATGTTTCGAACCCGCAGCGGCTGATGAAACCGCTTATTCGTAAGCCTGGTCTTGCCAAGGCGATGGATGTGGACCCCTCTAACCCGCTTACTCACTTTCGGGAAGCGAGCTGGGAAGAGGCGCTGGGCATCGGCGCGGCGGGATTGGCGCATCTTAGGGAACGGCATGGCGGTCAGGCGGTTGCGGGCTTCGGCTCGGCTAAATGCTCGAACGAAGAAGCCTATCTCTTCCAGAAGCTAATCCGGACCGGGTTCGGCCACAACAACGTGGACCATTGCACCCGGCTTTGCCACGCATCGTCCGTTGCCGCGCTCATGGAAGGCGTAGGCTCAGGGGCGGTGACTGCCACTTTCAACGAGGCGCTGAAATCCGATGTCATCATCATCATAGGGGCGAACCCAACCGAGAACCACCCTGTGGCCGCGACGTATTTCAAACAGGCGGCGAAGAATGGTGCGCAGCTCATCGTACTCGACCCCCGCGGCCAAGTCCTGAAGCGCTACGCAAGACACATGCTGCAGTTCAAACCTGGAAGCGATGTCGCGATTCTAAACGCGATGATGAACGTCATCGTGAGCGAAGGCTTGTACGACCGGCAATATGTGCAGGCGCATACGGAGGACTTTGAACTCATCAAGGAGCATGTGAAGGATTTCACGCCTGAGGAGATGGCGCCCATCTGCGGCATCGACGCCGGCACCATCCGCACGGTGGCCCGGGCTTTCGGGCAAGCGAGCCGGGCCATGATCTTTTGGGGCATGGGCATCTCCCAGCACGTCCATGGCACGGACAATGCCCGCTGCCTCATTGCGCTCGCGCTGATGTGCGGGCAGGTCGGGCGGCCGGGCACGGGGCTTCATCCCTTGCGCGGACAGAACAATGTGCAAGGCGCCTCAGATGCCGGGCTGATCCCGATGGTGTTCCCGGATTACCAGAACGTGAGGGACGCCAACATTCGAGCCCATTTCGAGAAGCTATGGGGCGCGACGCTCAACCCTGATCCAGGCCTAACCGTGGTCGAGATCATCAACGCGGCGCATGATGGAAAGATCAAAGGGATGTACGTCATGGGTGAAAACCCGGCCATGTCTGATCCCGACGCTACCCATGCGCGCGAAGCTCTGGCCCATCTTGAGCATCTGGTCGTACAGGACATTTTCCTCACCGAAACGGCGATGTTCGCGGATGTGATCTTGCCCGCAAGTGCTTGGCCTGAGAAGAGCGGCACGGTCACCAACACGAACCGGCAGGTTCAGATGGGGCGGAAGGCCTTGCCTTGCCCGGGCCAAGTAAAAGAGGACTGGTGGATCACGCAGGAGTTGGCTAAACGCCTCGGCCTGCCGTGGAATTATAGCGGGCCGGCGGACGTGTTCGAGGAGATGAAAAAGGGCATGCCCTCGCTCGACAACATCACCTGGGACCGTCTCGAGCAGGAAAGCTCCGTCACCTATCCGAGCCTTTCTCCTGAAGATCCTGGCCAACCCGTCGTGTTCGGCGACAAATTCCCGCGGGAAAACGGCCGGGCGAAGTTTGTCCCGGCCTCTGTGCTGCCACCGGCCGAGCTTCCGGATGCTGAATATCCCATGGTGCTCTCAACTGGCCGCCAGCTCGAACATTGGCATACAGGTGCAATGACGCGCCGCGCCAGCGTGCTTGACGCGCTCGAACCATCGCCAACAGCTTACTTCAATCCTGGACGGCTTGCGCGGATGGGGGTGGAGCCCGGAGGGTCTGTCAGGGTCACGACACGGCGCGGCTCAATCGTATTGGCGGCGCGCTCCGATGCGAACATACAGGACAACATGATCTTCATCCCTTTCGCCTATGTGGAGGCGGCTGCAAACATTCTTACGAACCCGCAGCTCGATCCGGTCGGGAAGATCCCGGAATTCAAATTCTGTGCCGCGAAGGTTGAGGCGTTGGAGCCCGCACACGCGTAGGCATCGGAGTAGAAAGTAAAGCCGGGAGAGGTCATTGTACTCCGTCCCGGCTTTTGATTAGGGACTTACCTGATTTGGATAGTTTTGGGCCGCGCCTCTTCCGCTTTCGGAAGAGTTAGCGACAGCACCCCGTCCTTCAATTCCGCGCCGATCTTGTTCTGGTCGATTCTATTGGAAAGGCGGAAGCTCCTCGAATAATGATCGATATTGTACTCCGTATAGAGGGGGACGAGCCCTTTATACTTTGACAGGTCAAGGCGCCCCTCGACTTTGAGTGTATCGCCCTCGACCTGAACCCCGACGTCGTGTTTCTCAACTCCTGGCATTTCAAGAACGACGGTCAGGGCGTCGTTGGTCTCGTAGATGTCTGCCGTGGGCAAAAAAACCCTTGCCGGAATTGTCGCTTCTTCTTTCTTTTCCAGCTCGCGCTATGCCGCGGCTACGGCTGCTGATTCCAACGCCAAGAAGCGCTGATAGAGAGTTTCTTACTCATCCTTATCTCCCGTTTCTGTCCTCGTCTCAACCAGCGGAGCAATTTGCATGCCTCTTCTCTAACCATGCGTATGGAGGCTGCCCAGCGGAAGCCCTGCTTTGGGTGCACCTTTCGGCTCCAATTTCGGCGGCGGCCCTTTAATTCCGAATTCCTGCGCTGCCTCAGATAGCCATGAAAAGAAACTGCCTGCGAGACTGCGTAATAGCGCAATCTCATAGGTCGGCGTGTCGTCACGCTGGGAAAGGTGGACGCCAATATGGGCAATGAGCGTTACGGCAACGTCATTCGGGCCGAATACACGGGGATGGAGATCAATCGCGCAGCCCTTGGCGAGGAGCTTGGGCGCTGGCCGCCCCGAAATTTGCAACCTGGCGCGGCTCGCGGATAAGTCCGTCAGCGTCGCCACATTAGCCAGACGACCGCAAACGGCCTGCCCTTCCTTATGATTTTGATAAGAAAAATTCCATTGGCAAAGCCCGGCCCAACTTAGCTCGAGCTCACCGCTGACAATGCGCCGGGGCCCAGAGGGCAAAACCATCCCAAAAACGTCCCGGATGGTCGCAGCAAAAGCTGCACGATCCCTGGGATTGATCGCGACGTGTGTCAGCGGCTTATGATCGAGAGGTGTTATCGCTAGCCCGCTTCCTTGTAGGGAACGGTCCAGGACCCCCTGCCAGGGGCTACGCCTAGCCCACCCTGCCGTTGAAAGGCGTTCATCCATGGACGCGTCTGCCTTCTGGATCGACAAAAACGGGGTTGCAAACTTCGACCTCGATGTCCTCGCCTCGAAGCGAGTCACAAGCCTGGAGCCTTTCGCCGAGGCGCTTGCGCCCGCGGCGCAAGAAGCCCAATCCGATCCAATGGCCAAGGCTAGGAGAGAAGGCAACCGAGGTCATGTAGCCTTCGTCATATTTGGCTTCGGGCGGTTTGCCGGCTGGGATGAAATGGGCGCCTGAACGCAGCCTCGATCGCGTATCTATTGGCTTGAGGCCAACGAGGATCGACCTCTCAGAATCCATTAAGGCCGGCCGCTGCGACATGGCGCGTCCAATGTAGTCTTTCTTGGACGACGTCATTTTGGCGAGGCCAAGATCGCGGGCGGTGGTTTGGCCGTTGAGTTCCGGGCCCGAGACATGGCCCTTCTCGATGCGCATCACCCCAAGCGCTTCCGTCCCATAAGGCACGCTACCCAAGCCAGCGCCTGCTGCCATTAGAGCAGGCATCGCCGCATCGCCGTAGTCTGCGGGGACGGCAATCTCGTAAGCTAATTCTCCTGAAAACGACACACGGTAGAGACGCGCCGGAATACCGCCTGCGACCGTAAGCCGGAGGACCCCGAGATAAGGAAGCCCGTCGATTGTTATATTGTGCTCAGGGTCGACAATGCCTGTCAGTAAGTCCCGCGCTCGCGGCCCGGCTACCGAATATTGGGCCCATTCTTCCGTGACGGAGACGAGCCGGACATCGAGTTTGGGCCAAAGCACCTGATGGCAGAATTCAAGATGCTGCATGACCCGGCCTGCATTGGCGGTCGTGGTCGTAATGAAGTAATGGGAAGGCCCAAGGCGAGCGATGGTGCCGTCGTCCATCACGAAGCCGTCCTCGCGCAGCATGATGCCATACCGGCATTTGCCTACGGCAAGGGAAGCGATCGGATTCGCATAGACTTTTTCAAGAAAAGCGGTAGCGTCCCCGCCTTGTACCTCGATCTTGCCGAGCGTGGAAACATCGCAGACGCCCACGGTTGAGCGAACTGCCCTCACTTCCCTGTTTACCGCGTCGAGCCAGCTTTCTTCGCCGTCACGCGGAAAATATTGCGCGCGCAGCCACTGCCCCGTCTCGACAAAAACCGCGCCTTGCTCCTTGGCCCAATCATGCGACGGCGGCAGCCTCGTTGGCCGATAATCCTTGCCACGCTGCGAGCCCGCAAAAGCCCCCAACGCAACCGGCGTGTAAGGTGGACGAAAGGTGGTCGTGCCAATTCCGGCGATACCCTGCCCATTGAATACGGCCATTAGCCCAAGGCCGGCGGTGCCGGACGTCTTGCCCTGATCGGTTGCCATCGAAAGTGTCGTATAGCGCTTGGCATGCTCGGGGGCGCGAAAGCCTTCGCGATGGGCGAGTTCCAGGTCCTCGAAGGTGACGTCGTTCTGGAAATCCGCGAAGGCCATCTTTTTCGGCCCCGGGACATGCCAGATCGGGGAGACACTCTGCGCTTCGTCGTTGGTCTGCCAGTTTTCGGGGCTTTTTGCCAAGAAGCCAGTTTCTATCGCCGCTTCGCGCCCCGCGCCCGTTCCTGAGGCAAGGGCCTGGCCAAGCGAGAACGCACCCGCGGCCGCGCCTGCAACCGTCATGCCCTTCGGCGGCTTAGGGGCTAAAAAGGCCTGGCGTTCGTCATCCCACCGGGCTTTGCCTCCAAGGTGGCAAGCGAGTTGAATGCTTGGATTCCAACCATTGGAGACACCGATAAGGTCGCAGGGAAGGTTGATGCGCATTCCCCTTTCATCTTCGATTTGCAGGCTGGAAACCTCGAAGGTTCCCCTCGCCCTTACGATTTTGGCGGCCAGATGCACCCCAATTCGCAGACGAGACGCTTGTTGTGTGAGAGCCCTTTCGACGGAGCCGCGCACGTCGACTACGGCAACCGGCTCGCTACCAGCATAGGCGAGGTCGAACGCCGTGCGCCAGCCATCATCCGACGTCGTGACGATGATCGCGCGCTTGCCCGGCAGAACGCCGAAGCGGTTGAGGTAAGTGCGGATCGCGCCCGCCAGCATGATGCCGGGTTTGTCGTTGCCACTGAAGACGACAGGCCGTTCAATCGAACCTACTGCGAGCACCGCTCGCTTCGCCGCAATCCGCCAATAGCGTTGGCGCTGGCCAAGCCGGCTTCCATTGGTGCTGCGATCGGCGGCTTTTTCGACCGCAGCATAGGAGCCGTGATCAAAAACGCCGAAAACAGTGGTGCGGGTCAGGATGCGAACCTCGGGAAGAGAGCGAAGCTCCGAAATAGCAGCCGCGGACCACTCCGAGCCCTTGATGCCGTTGATTTCAAAGCGCTCGGCGTTGAGACGCCCTCCCAGCAAAAAGTCTTCGTCACAAAGGATCACCCTCGCGCCCGCGCGGCCCGCCGAGAGTGCCGCCGCGAGTCCTGCCGGTCCTGCACCGATGACAAGCACATCGCAGAAGGCGTAGGCCTTCTCATAGGTGTCGGGGTCCGGGCCTTCCGCGGCGCGCCCAAGGCCGGCGCTGCGGCGGATGAGGGGCTCGTAAACTTTCTCCCAAAAGCTCGCCGGCCACATGAAGGTCTTGTAGTAGAAGCCGGCCTTGATGAGGGGTGAGGCCACGGCGTTGATCGCCATAAGATCGAAAGAGAGCGAAGGCCAGCGATTTTGGCTCCGCGCGACAAGTCCATCGAAAAGTTCGGTTACGGTCGCTCGGGTATTCGGCTCGCGATAGGGACCGATGCCGAGTTCAACGAGTGCATTCGGCTCTTCTGGCCCAGCGGAAAGAATACCTCGCGGCCGGTGATATTTGAAAGACCGCCCCACCACGCGTACGCCGTTGGCAAGCAACGCGGAGGCGACCGTGTCTCCCGCGAAACCTTCATAGGCCCGCCCGTCGAAGGAGAAACCGAGGGCCCGGCTTTGGTCGATGCGACCGCCCTCTTGGAGCCGGTGCCTTTGTCCATTCGCGGTCATGATGGGTTGCCAAGCACTGCGTCTCGTGCGCCCCTCACCTCGAAGATCTCGTGGCTAGCGGTATCTCTAGTGACGACCAGCCACGCATGGCACCCGCCGCCATGAAACCAGAGCTCGTTCATGCCGCCGGCCCTGTTCTCGCGCAGATAAACGTAATCGAACATAGCGCCAGCATCGCCCAAAGGATCAGCTGGGCGAATTTTGCTGGCGTCACCGAGATAAGTGAATTCGCCCTGTTCCCTCTCGCCGCAATAGGGGCAATGGATGCGCATCTTCTGCCCTCAATGAAGATTAGGCTGGGCGCCCGCGCCCTTCTCGTCGATGACATGCCCAGTACGGAAGCGGTCCAGGCGATAGGCCAATGCTGCTTCATGCGGCTCGTCGCGGGCAATGAGATGAGCGAAGCACCACCCCGCGGCAGGTGTCGCCTTGAAGCCGCCATAGCACCAACCGCCATTTAGATAGAGGCCTCGGACAGGTGTCCTGTCGATGATGGGGGAGCCGTCCATGCTCATATCGACAAGGCCGCCCCACGAACGCAGGACCCGCAGCCGGCCGAGGCCGGGCCACAGCGCCATGCCGGACTCGATCACATCCTCCCAGGTATGAAGATTGCCGCGCTGGGCATAGGAGTTGTAGCCGTCGAGATCCCCGCCGAAGATGAGGCCGCCCTTGTCAGACTGGTTGATATAGAAATGACCCGCACCGAAAGTGACGACCAAGTCTATGAGCGGTTTTACGGGTTCCGATACGAAGGCCTGAAGCACATGCGATTCGATCGGCAGCTCGAGTCCGGCCATCGCCGCGACCCCGGAGGTATGTCCCGCAACCGCCATTCCGACCTTTTTCGCGCTGATTCTACCCCGCGAAGTTTCAACGCCAGCGAGGCAGCCATTCTCGAACAGAAATCCCGTGACTTCGCAGTGCTGGACGATATCGACGCCAAGGTCGCTGGCGGCGCGGGCATAACCCCAGGCGACGGCGTCATGCCGCACCGTACCTCCCCGCCGTTGCAGCAATCCGCCCTGGATGGGGAAGCGGGCATTGTCGTAATCGAAAAAAGGAAGAAGGTCACGCACCTGGTCACGATCCAGGAGCTCGGCGTCCACTCCGTGAAGGCGCATGGCATTGCCGCGGCGGACAAAAGCATCGCGCTGGGCATCGGAGTGGTAGAGATTGAGGATGCCGCGCTGGCTGACCATGGCGTTGTAGTTGATGTCCTGCTCCAGGCCCTCCCACAGTTTCATGGAGAATTCATAGAAGGGAATGTTGGTGGGAAGGAGATAGTTGGAGCGAATAATGGTGGTGTTGCGCCCCACATTGCCGAGGCCGATGAGTCCCTTCTCCAGTACCGCAACATTGGTAATGCCGTGCTCCTTGGCGATATAATAGGCGGTCGCGAGGCCATGCCCTCCACCGCCGATGATGACGGCATCGTAGGCGTCTTTCGGCTCGGCATCGCGCCAATGGGGCGTCCAGCCGCGATTGCCTTTGAAGGCCTGGCTCAGAAGTGTTAGAAAGGAAAAATGCATCGGGCCTTTCGAGTTTAGATGGGGAGCCACTCACAGTGAGGGGTTATCCGTCAGCAGTCGAGGGTGGTTTCGCGCTCCCATTCCGTGAGGTGCTGAGCGTAGTTGTTCCAGTCCTGGTGCTTGAGTTTCAAATACGCGGCCAGGAACTCGCTGGAGAAGGCTTCACGGAATGCGGATGAGTGCTCCAAAGCGCGCAGCGCATCGAGCAGATTCAGCGGCAGCTTCTTTACGCCATCCACGGTATGCCCATGAGTGTACATGTTGATGGCGAGGGGCTTGCCGGGATCGCGTTTATGCTTGATGCCATCAAGCCCGGCTGCCAGCACGGCGGCTTGAAGCAGATACGGGTTAGCGGCACCATCGCTCAAGCGGATCTCGAAGCGGCCCGCTTCCGGGATTCGGATCATGTGGGTCCGGTTGTTGCCGGACCAGGTCGCGGTGTTCGGCGACCATGTCGCACCGGATAGAGTAACCGGGGCGTTGATGCGCTTATACGAATTCACCGTCGGGTTGGTGAGCGCACAAAGCGCATCCGCATTGTGGATGATGCCGCCGATGAACTGCCTCGCGGTCTCGGATATTCCCAGTTCAGCCTTTTCGTCGGCGAAAAGGTTCCGGGAATTCTGCCATAGCGAGACGTGTGCGTGGCAGCCATTTCCCGTCAGATGCGCGAAGGGCTTTGGCATGAAGGTCGCGCGGTAGGCGGCCTCTTCTGCCAACACCTTCACCATGTACTTGAAGAACATGTGGCGGTCGGCGGTCACGAGTGCATCGGCGTAAGCCCAGTTCATCTCGAACTGGCCGTTCGCGTCCTCATGGTCGTTCTGGTACGGCCTCCAGCCAAGTGCCAGCATGGCATCGCAAATCTTTGTTACAACCTCATACCGGCGCATGAGCGCGGATTGATCGTAGCAGGGCTTGGCCTGTGCGTCCGCCGGGTCCGAGATGGCCTTGCCGTCGCGGCTGATAAGAAAATATTCGCATTCGACTCCAGTCTTCATCCCATAGCCGTGCGCCGCGGCTTTTTCTAGCTGATGTTTCAGCACCCAGCGCGGGGCCTGCTCGACAGCTGCGCCATTCATGTAGAGATCGGCGGCCAACCACCCTGTTTCCGGCTTCCAGGGAAGCTGAATGAGGCTTTGCGGATCGGGGATGGCGAAAATGTCAGGGTCGCCCGGCGTCATGTCCAGCCACGTCGCGAAGCCGGCAAAGCCCGCACCCGCCTTTGCCATGTCGTTGATAGCGGCTGCTGGAACCAGCTTCGCCCGCATGGTGCCGAACAGATCGGCGAATGAGATGAGGAAATATTTGATGCCTTTTTCGCCGGCCAGTTCGGCAAGGTCTTTCATAAGCAGCCCTCACTCCCGAATTCATCTGAGTTTGCCCCCTCGCTCCAGTCCTCTCCCCAAGGGGAGAGGAGGGCCAGGCTGAGGGCGTGTTGATCGCAAAACGCTTGCATAAATGCTAGTACCCTCGCAGTTCCTGTCCCGGAATCCACGCCGTGCCTGCAAGCGGCACCTGCGCCATGGCTGCGGCCTCGATGGTGAGCGCGACCAAATCTTCCGGTTCCAGATTGTGCAAATGTGACTTGCCGCAGGCCCGCGCGATGGTCTGCGCTTCGAGCGTCATAACACTAAGCAGATTAGCCAAACGCCTGCCCCCGAGAACAGGATCCAGGCGAGCAGCGAGTTCAAAATCCTGGGTGGTGATGCCAGCGGGATCGAGCCCCTCCTGCCAATCGTCATAAGCACCTGCCGTCGTCCCGAGCTTCCGATATTCTTGCTCGAAGGCCGGGTCGTTATCGCCCAGTGCGACGAGAGCCGCTGTGCCGATCGAGACGGCGTCCGCGCCAAGCGCGAGCGCCTTCGCTACATCCGCGCCATTGCGGATGCCGCCCGAGATAATGAGCTGCACCTTGCGATGCAGGCCAAGCTCCTGCAAAGCAGCGACCGCGGGCGGGATGGCCGCCAGCGTCGGGATGCCGACATTCTCGATGAAGACTTCCTGCGTCGCCGCTGTGCCGCCCTGCATGCCGTCGATCACGACCACATCCGCGCCCGCCTTCACCGCAAGCGCCGTATCGTAATAGGGACGCGAGGCCCCCACTTTCACGTAGATGGGCTTTTCCCAGTCGGTGATCTCCCGCAGCTCCTCGATCTTGATTTCGAGATCGTCTGGTCCGGTCCAATCAGGGTGGCGGCAGGCCGAGCGCTGATCGACGCCCTCCGGGAGCGTGCGCATCTCGGCCACGCGCTTCGAGATTTTCTGGCCCAATAGCATGCCACCGCCACCGGGCTTCGCACCTTGACCTATGACGATCTCGATGGCGTCGGCTTGGCGCAGATCGTCGGGGTTCATGCCATAGCGCGAGGGCAGAACCTGATAGACAAGCACTGCCGAATGCGCGCGCTCTTCCTGCGTCATCCCGCCGTCGCCGGTGGTCGTTGAGGTGCCAGCGATGGTCGCGCCCCGCCCTAGCGCCTCTTTGGCCTGCGCCGAGAGCGAACCGAAGCTCATGCCCGCAATGGTAACCGGGATTTTTAGATGCAGCGGCTTTTTGGCGAAACGCGAGCCGAGCACGACGTCGGTCGCACATTTCTCGCGATAGCCTTCCAGCGGGTAGCGGCTGATCGAAGCGCCAAGGAAGAGAAGATCTTCAAAATGGGGAAGCCTTCGCTTGGCTCCTGAGCCGCGGATGTCATAGATGCCCGTGGCGGCTGCGCGACGGATCTCCGACAAAGCGTGTGGATCGAAGGTCGCCGAAAAACGCGGCAGCGTCTGCGCTCCTTTCCGGCCCGTTTCCATCAATATTCGCCTGCGCGATCGACCTGGAAGTTATAAAGGCGGCGAGCGGAGCCATAGCGCTTGAAATCGGAGACGCCGGCCTCACCTGCGATCCCGGCGGCTTTCAGCTTCGCGTAGAGCTCGTTCTTGCATGCGTCCGTCATGTTCTTTTCGACGCAGTCGGAGCCGAGGCTTGCGACCTTACCGCGGACGAAGAGTTTTGCCTCGTAGATCGAATCGCCCAGGTTTTCGCCCGCATCACCGAACACGATCAGCGACCCCGCCTGCGCCATGAAGGCGGACACATGGCCCACATTGCCCTTCACGATGATGTCGGCACCCTTGAGCGAGATGCCGCAGCGTGCCGATGCATTCCCGTCGATGAGGAGCGTGCCGCCATGGGCGGACGCCCCAGCCGACTGGCTCGCGTCGCCTCTCACATGCACGAAGCCCGACATCATGTTCTCGGCGACAGCGGCGCCGGCATTGCCCTCTATGATGACCGTCGACTGCTTGTTCATCCCCGCGCAGTAATAGCCGGCATGGCCTTTCACCTCGATGGTAATCGGCGCATCGACGCCAACACCGATGGCATGCTGTCCGCCTGGACTAAGAATAATCCAATGCCTTTCGTTGGTTGTGCCGGTGAGCCGGTGGAGAACTTGGTTGAGTTCGCGAACAGGGGTTCGACTTAAATCGAAAATGCAACCGGCTGAATCCGAATCCTGGCGCAGGGCGGGGCGCGTCATGCGCTGCGTTCCCAGAAATACACACGAGCGGGTTCCGGCTCCCAGAGACGAGCGGTCTCGATATCGGGGAGCACCGCGACCGCACGATATTCCGAGCCGAAAGCCACATAGTCATCGGTCTCAGCCATGACCGCCGGCTTGCAGGCAATCGGATCGCGCAAAACCCCGAAACCCGACGCGGTGCCGACCACGAAGGTGTAGAAGCCGTCCAGCTCGCTGAGCGACCTCTCCAGCGCCTCACCAAGATTTAAGCCCTTGTTCATCTCAGCGGTGAGGAAGGCTGCCGCCACTTCGGTATCGTTGTCAGTCTCGAACTTGAGGCCCTGGCGAACAAGGTCGCGGCGAACGGAATTGTGGTTGGAGAGAGACCCATTGTGGACGAGGCACTGGTCAGGTCCCGACGTGAAGGGATGCGCGCCCTTGGTCGTGACGGCGCTTTCGGTCGCCATGCGGGTGTGGCCGACGCCGTGGCTGCCGCCCATGGTTTCAAGGGCGAACCTTTTCGTAACCGTCTCCGGGCGACCAACCTCCTTGTAGATTTCCATGGAAAAGCCGCTGCCGGCAACTGAAACTTCGGGAGCGGTGCAAGGAAGGGCGGCGCGAACGTCGTTCGAGGTGTCTGGATGGCAGGAAAGCACCGCGTGCGTGTCACGGGCGTCAAGATTAGCGCTCAGGCCGATCTTTTCAGTGAGCTTTTGTTTCAGCTTGGCCCAATCATAGGCTTTGGGTCCACGAAGGGTAAGCTTAATAATGCCCTCTTGGGGCTGGCTGTAGACGGCAAAGCCCGCGGAGTCCGGGCCTCTGTCGCTTAGCACGGCGAGCATGCTTGAGAGATAGCGGCCAAGATCGGGCTCCAGCTCTTTCTTCTTCAGGAAAAGTCCGACAATCCCGCACATACGTTAGGCCATTGAAAAAAGAGCCCTCAGCGTGGCTGAGCATTTTAACTTTGTCAACTACAGGAAATATGATTTCTTTAAGAGAAATTTCCAAAGAGGCATACCTTTATGAATGACTATAAGACCGGCTCTGGGGCTCCTCAAGCATCGACCCCCACCCTTGAAGAGACGCTCGGCCGCCAGATCAAACATTTGCGCAGCTCTCTCGGCCTAACGGGGGCGGACTTCGCCGCCGCCGCGTCAATATCCGCCAGCATGTTATCCAAGATCGAGACAGGGCAAATTTCGCCCTCGCTGCAGACGCTGCAAAACATCGCCCAAGCCCTCAACGTCCCGGTCAGCACCCTCTTCAGCGGACATGGGCGTCAGCATCAGGATTGCTCATTTGTACGGGCCGGAACGGGCGTCACCATCAACCGGCGCGGGACGAAGTCCGGACACCGCTATCAGCTGCTGGGCCACTCGCTTGAAGGCGACATTGTGGTTGAACCCTACCTGATTACCTTGCTCGACGACGCTGTGCCCTATACCGGCTTCCAGCATGCGGGAATTGAGATGATCTACATGCTGACGGGCGCGGTAACTTACCGCAATGGCGAGCGGCTTTACCCTCTCAAGCCAGGTGACACGCTTATGTTCGATTCCACGGCTCCGCATGGGCCCCAAGTGCTGGATGAGCTGCCAATGACTTATTTGTCGATCATTATCTATTCGCGAAAGTGATTTCTTGAGAAGAAAGGTAATTTCCCGGAATTGACAGTGTTTGGGGTTTCCGTCAGGCTTTGGCTTCGAGCAGCTGGATGAGCCATGGCCGCATTTAAATTACCGCGCTTCTTCACGGCGCAGTCTTGCAGGAAAGGCAATCGCATGGACCTGATCTTGAAGGATGCGCGGCTTGCAAGCGATCCGAGCCGCCTCATTGACATCGGCATCGGCGACGGCCAGATCGTTGTCATCGAGCCAGGCCTACATGGGGATGCTGAGACTTTGAATCTGAACGGGAAGCTGGTCTCCTCCGGCTTGATCGAAACACACATTCATCTCGACAAATCCGACATCCTCTCCCGCTGCAAGGCCGAAAAAGGCGATCTTGAGGAAGCCATTGGTGAGGTGGCGAAGGCGAAGAAGCAATTCACTCCCGAGGACGTGTATAAGCGAGGGCAAAGAACGCTTGAGAAATGCCTCGTCCAGGGCACAACCCATATGCGCACCCAGCTGGAAGTCGATCCCGGCATCGGTTTGCGCGGCTTCGAGGGCGTGAAGCAGCTCATCGAAGATTACAAATGGGCCATCGACATCGAAATCTGTGTCTTTCCCCAAGAGGGGCTGCTCAACAATCCCGGCACCGATGAGCTGATTATTGCCGCCATCAAATCCGGCGCCCGCGTGGTCGGCGCCGCGCCGTATACCGACAGCAGCCCCCGCGGCCAAATCGATCGGATTTTCGAGATCGCGAGAGAGTTCGACATCGACATCGATATGCATCTCGATTTCGGCCCCGATCCCGACGACCTCGATCTGCTTTATGTCTGCGAGTTGGCGGAGCGCTTTCGCTATGGCGGGCGTGTTACGATCGGCCATGTCACGAAGCTTTCCGCAGCGCCTCCCGAGCTGTTCGAAAGATGCACCCAGCGCCTTGCCAATGCTGGCGTGAATCTGATCGTGCTGCCCTCGACCGACCTCTATCTGATGGGCCGTCATATGACTCATAATGTGATGCGCGGTGTGACCGCGGCCCATCTCCTCCTGCATAAAGGGGTCAACTGCGCACTTTCGACAAATAATGTGCTGAACCCGTTTACGCCGTTCGGCGATTGCTCGCTCATCCGAATGGCAAACCTCTACGCGAATATCTGCCAGGTCGGCTCGACCTCGGATGTGAAAGAATGCCTGCGCATGATCTCGGAGCGTTCCGCGAGGCTTATGAACCTGAAAAATTATGGGCTGACGGTTGGCTCCAATGCGGACCTTGTCGTGTTGGACGCCACCTTTCCTGAGCAGGCGATCGCTGAGCTCGCCCCAGTGCTTTACGTCTTTAAGCGCGGCAAGCGTACCATCACTCGGGCAAGCGCGACCCTGCACCGTCCGCAGTAGCGGCTGGGCAAAGGTTTTCGGCCAGATTGAGCAGCTCATAGTCGGCGCCACGCCAGCCCACTAGTGAAAGCCCGAGCGGCAGGCCTTCAGGCGCCGCAAGTGGTAGGCTGATTTGTGGGAGGCCGCCGAGACCGGCGATGCACAAGATGCGCATAGCTTGATTTCTGAACTCCACTTCGATCGTGTCCGCTGGCATATTTCTCAAGGGAGCCACCCGCGGCGAAGTGGGCAAGCAGAGTGCCGTTCCCGGTGGAAGCAGCTCCTTCAGACGTTTTCTTATCTCGGCGCGCGCTTTATTGGCCGTGTGATACATCTCCGGTGTGACCGTCGCTGCCCAATTTAGCCGCGCGCCAACGCCTGGACCTAATTTGGGTCGAGCGCTCTCGATCCAGGAACCGAGGCTGCGCCAGACTTCGAACCCCTGAATGATGCGAAACGTTTCGAACCATCGCTCCAGCCCATCCGGCGATACCCTCACGGCTTCAGTGTCGCCGAAATGATCGGCGAGTTTCTTAATTGCTGGAGCAAGCGCGTCTTGCACATCTTGAGGGGCTTCGGCGAACGCATCGGACGCGATCAGCAACTTGTCTAAGGCAATCCGCTTGCGCCGCTTGGGGAAGAGCACATTGCCGACCCTGCGCAGGAGCTTGCCATCCCGGGCAAACCAGCCCACCACGTCAAAGCTTGGCGCGAATTCAAGCACTCCCTCGCTCGGAACGCGTCCCCAGCTCGTTCGCAATCCGATGATGCCGCAATAGCTCGCAGGGATGCGCACAGAGCCGCCGCAGTCGGTGCCAAGCGCAAAATCGCAAAGCCGTGCAGCGACGGCCGCCGCGGAGCCGCTTGAGGAGCCGCCGGGAATACGGCCCGGGGCGGCGGCGTTGATCGGTGTGCCATAATGAACATTTTCGCCGGACAGGCTGTAACACAACTCGTCCGAATGGGCCTTGCCCACGAGGCAGGCTCCCGCATCCAGAAGACGCTGCACCGCCGGGGCAGTCGTTTGCGGTATCTCATGTGTAGTAAGCCACTCGGGATGACCGAAGCCCGTCCCCACTCCGGCGATGTGGAAGACGTCCTTGGCGACAAAGCTGCGGCCAGCGAGGGGCCCGGCGCCGGCGCCATCGATGGCTATGGCATTAGAACAACAAAGCGCGCTGGCATTATCGTCAAGCAACTGCATCAGTTCTCGGTCCGCTGATGTTATGGAGAAAGCCCCACGATTGCAGAACTTCGGTTAACTTCCTTACAGGCGGAATTTAATAGCATAGCTATAGCCTGAAGCCAAAGTTCCTTCGGTTGCTTTGGCCGCCACAAGAGTCGTGTGCGGCCCTGCAAACGAATATTACCGGGTTTGGAGGGTGTGGAAGGGACAGCCATCGCCGTTGGAATGATGAGTGCGGCGTTGACAATGCCTGCGCTTTCGCTCAGGCTTTCACAGTCGCGAAGATCATGTCGATAAGAAGCCGCTAACCCCGTTCAGGGGCGGCGTTCGTCAAAGCCGGGAGCAGCACACTCACATGGCCCCGAAAGGACTTCTCGCGATCAAGGGCGGGCTCGTACTTTTCCCGAACCTCAAGAGTGAAGCAGCAGAACTTGTCATCAGCTCAGGTACAATCGCTGATGTCCTCGCCCCCGGATCCCCGTTACCGGCACATGCAAAAATCCTGAACGCCACCGATCGAGCGATTGTGCCCGGCCTCGTCAATGGGCACGTGCACGGCCATGGAACTTTGGCAAAGGGCCTGGTGGACCAGCGCTGGCCGCTCGAGCTCTTTCTGAATGCGTTACCGGGCCTCGGCGCACATCGAACAATTGAGGACAAGTACTTAAACGGGCTTCTGGGCGCCGTCGAGATGATCCGGAAGGGAAGCACAGCCTGCTTCGACCTGTTCTTCGAATTTCCCAAGCCCAGCCGCGAGGGCCTGTTCGCCGTTGGCCAGGCCTATAGCGATGCCGGCATCCGCGCAGTGCTCGCACCCATGGTAGCGGATCGGACATTCTACCAAGCCTATCCCGAGCTGCTTGACACGATGCCCGAGCCGCTTAAAGCACTGGCGCTTGAGTTGCAGATGGCCCCGTATGAAGCCAGCGCCGAGGCTGCCGCTGAGGCCTTCCGGGAATGGCCCTTCGATCGCGAGCGCATTAAGCCCGGCATTGCGCCCACCATCCCGCTCCATTGCAGCGATGCCTTCCTCATTCGCTGCCGCGATATTTCCTGTGAGTTCGATATCCCACTGCAGACCCATCTCGCGGAGTCCAAGGTCCAGGCCGTTATCGGACTGAACCGGTATGGGAAAACGCTGACGGCTCATATTGACGATCTCGGCTTGCTGGGGCCGTCTTTTTCGGCTGCGCACGCTATCTGGCTTGACGCTGACGACATGAGCAGGCTCGCTGATGCCGGCGCGTCGGTAATCCACGCTCCCCCCAGCAACATGCGGTTTGGGTCAGGCCTGGCGAACATCCGGGGCATGCTGGATCACAGCCTCAATGTTGGCATGGCCACGGATGCCGCAAACAGCTCCGATTCGCTGAATATGTTCGAAGCCGCCCGCCTCGGGAGCTTCATCTCGCGTATTCGCACCCACGACTTTGATCGCTGGCTTGGGGCCGAAGACGTTCACCGTATGGCCACCACAGGAAGTGCCAAGGCCATGGGCTTCGATGCGAAAATCGGAAAAATCGAGCGCGGCTACAAAGCCGATCTCGTCTTTCTCGACCTTACGCACATCAATTACGTGCCGCTCGGTAACCTCGCGACGCAGATGGTCTTCGGCGAGAACGGCGCCGCCGTTGACAGCGTCATGATCGACGGGCGGATGGTTCTCGAGCGCGGCAGAATAACAACCTTGGATGAGGCTAAGTTGCGGCGTGACGCCAACGCCGCCGCGGAGCGGCTATTCAGCGCGAATGCCGAAAAGCGTGAACTGGCACGCCAGTTGCAGCCGCTCGTGGGGCAGTTCTGCCGGAGCCTTACATGCCAATCCTATCATGTTCATGGGCTCGCCTGCTTCTCTTCTGAAACGCATCAATGAAGCTAAAGAGGGACGAGATGAAGATCAAAAACGTTCGCGATTGGAGCGGACTTGCAACCGCCGCTGCCTTGCTGACCCTAGGCGGTCTCTTCGGCATCGCGCCCGAGGTGCGGGCGCAGGATGTCTATATGCCGGTCATTATGCCCGTCACCGGGTTCATGTCGGTGGAAGGGGGCAGTCAGCGCAATGGCGCACTCATGGCGGCGGAAAATGCTCCGCCGGGCCTGAAGGTGGAGTCGCCCGTCTTCGACACCGGGACATCGGCGACAGGGGCTGCTTCAGCACTGGATAAGGCGCTCAGCTCGAAACCGGCCATTGCGGCTTCGACAACCGTGTTCGGCACTGAAATGGTGGCGATGCTGCCAGTGTCACTCGACTATAAGGTCGCGCTCCTCACCATTTCAGGCCTTTCGCGGCTCACAGAAAGCGGTAACCCCTACATCTTCCGCTTTCTTCCGAATGACCGGGAAATCAAGGTCGCCCATGCTCGCTATGTCGTTGAGAAGCTGAAAAAGTCCAAAGTCGCGCTTATTGGCGACACAACGGCGTATGGGCAAGGCGGGTTCAAACTGCTCCAGGACTACTTCGCGAAATTAAAGGTGAATCCGGTGCTCGCGGATTCTGTGGAGCCCACAACCAAAGACATGAGCTCGCTTCTCGCGAAGGTCAAAGACTCGGGAGCCGATGTAATCGTGGTGCACACCGTTGCCGCACCGATGGCGCTTTTCATAAAGCAGGCACGCGCTGGGGGTGTGACACTGCCGATCGTAACCAGTTCCTCACTCGTCGAGCCGACATCCACTGCGCTCTTCGAACCGGCAGAATTGAAAAACACCTGCGCAGAAACGCCGTCTGCGCCTGAAGCCCGCTTCAATCCCCAGATCAAGGAATGGGCGGATGCCTATAAAGCCCGCTTCGGGATCGAACCGGACGGCCTGGCGCTCGGACAATATGACGGCGTGATGATGGCGCTCTCACTGATCGCCAAGGGCGCCAACACGCCTGCGACCCTGATTCAGGCGTTGAACACGGGCCCCTATAAGGGCGTGGCGATGACCTATAAATCCAACGGCAAGGGCGATATGGCGCACGATGCCGACATCGTCTGCTGGGATGGCTCAAGCCGCATTCCCAAAATCGTCGCACACTACGCAGGGAACGACCTCCTGCTCCCCTAAGAGAAAAAGGGCGGCATGTCTTACGTCCAGCTCCTGATCAATGCTGTTGCGCTGGGCGCCGCCTATTCCCTCGTCGCGATGGGCTTCATTCTGGTCGTGAAGGCGACCGGCGCAGTGAATTTCGCGCATGGCGACCTTGTCATGGCGGGCGGCTATGCTGCGATACTGCTCGGGGCGTTGCTGCCTCTGCCTCTGATTTTGCTGCTGCCGCTGGTGGCGGCGGTGATGTTCGCGGCCGGGGTCTTACTCTGCTTTCTCGCTTATATGCCGCTGATAAAAAGGCCGCCCTCCACGGTCTTCATCAGCACGCTGCTGTGCGGGATCATTCTCGAGAATGCCTATGTGGTCGCCTTCGGACCGCAGGCAAAGGCGGGACCCCCGTTGCTTGCAGCGGGATCGGTTTCGCTGGGCACCCTCGATCTCAGCATCCAGGGGATGGGCACGTTGACCGTTGCCGCCCTGCTGCTCGGCACACAATATCTGCTGTTCTTTCATACGCAGCTTGGCAAGCAGCTGCGCGCCGTCGCCGAAGATCGCGAGATGGCCCGTGCCGTCGGGATCCCTGCCCTGCGCCTCATTGCGGTGTCTTTCGGTGTGGGCACGGCCCTTGCCGGCATCGCGGGTGCTATTCTCGCGAATCAGTTCTTCGTGGCCCCCACTGGCGGCGTCGCACTCAGTGTTTATGGCTATATTGCGGTTGTAATAGGGGGCTGGGGCAGCGTGCCCGGCGCAGTCGTGGGGTCGATGATCGTGGCGCTGTTCCAGGTCGTCGCGTCGCGATTCCTGCCCTATACAGTTGCCGCCGGCGCCCTTTATGCCGCTCTCCTCGTAATCCTGTTCTTCCGGCCCGAGGGTGTTTTCGGTGAACGCGTCCAGCGCCGGGTCTGAACATACGGAAGGCCGGCTGCCGGTGGGAAGATCGCCCTCCTGGTTAGCCAAAGGCGTCAACCTGCCTCTGACCGCGGGAGCTTTGGCGCTGGCTTATTTCGCTGGGACCGCCGGCCCCTATGATTTGAGGCTCCTCTCCATCGCGGGCATCTATGCGATCCTAGTCATCGGCTTTCAGTTTCTGTTTGGCTATGCGGGGGCGGTCTCGCTTGCGCAGTCCTGTTTCTTTGGGCTCGGCGCCTACGTCACAGGGATTCTAGGGACCCTAGGCTTCGAAACCACGATTACCTTCCCGCTGTCGATCGTCATCCCTGCCCTTCTTGCCATCATCATTGCTGTCCCGATGCTGCGGCTGGACGACCATTATTTCTCGCTGGCAACACTCGCCGTGAGCTTGCTGGTGGAGTTGATCGCTACGCAATGGACCTCCATGACCGGCGGTACAAACGGGCTATCCGGAATTCCCCCGCTAACAATTGCTGGTATCGAGATCAGAGACCGATTCTCAACCATGGTCGTTGTTTGGGTTGTGCTGGCGATTGCGGCCCTTGTCTTCTGGCAAACGACGCGCGGCCTTTACGGCCGGACCTTTCATCTCATGCGCGAAAGCCCGCCTGCGGCCGCTGGCGCAGGGCTCGACGTGGCAGCCATGCGCTTCAGCGCCTTCGTATTCAGCGCCGTGTATGCAGGTGCTGCCGGGGCGCTAATGGCCCATGTCGTACGCGTAATCTCGCCCGAGCAGCTTGGATTGCCCCTTATGGTCAGCTGCCTGACCATGACTGTGATCGGAGGGCGTCTCAGCGCGGCGGGAGCAATCGTCTCCGCCCTCCTGATTACCTATCTCCGGGAGTGGTTTCGATCTTTCGAAAACTACACCATGATCGCCTATGGCGGGATGACGCTGGTTTTCTTGATCCTCGCGCCATACGGCCTGATTGGTGCTCTGGAGCGCATTCGTAGCCGCGTTCTCGCGGAACCGCGGGAGGCGGTCCCAGAGCCAAAGCCGCTGCCGCCCCAAAGCGTGCTTCCTATGGCGGGGCTTCCACTTCTGCGGCTCGAACGTATCTCGAAGTTTTTCGGTGGTGTTCGAGCGGTCGAGGAGGTCTCCCTCGAACTCAAGGCTGGCGAAATCGTGGGCCTGATCGGCCCCAATGGCTCCGGGAAAACAACGCTCCTCAATATTATCTCCGGTCTCTACACAGCCGATCAGGGAAGCGTTTCTATCGCTGAAAGGGACGTGACGGCCTGGGCCGCCTTCAAGATCGCAAGGCTCGGCGTAGCCCGCACCTTTCAGCACATCCATCTCGTTGATGATCTGAGCGTCATCGACAATATCGCTATCGGCCGCGCCTTCTCTTCTGGGGCCTCGCTATGGAGTTCCCTTTCGGCTGGCGGCAGCGACCCAAGGCTCGTCGCGGCGAGGGCAGCGGGCATGAGCGCCGCAAAAGTACTCGGGGTCGCGAATTATGCCGCAATTCCATGCGGCGACCTTGCTTATGGCCTCAGGCGGCGCGTCGAGATCGCCCGCGCCTTGGTATCCGCGCCGCGCCTTCTACTGCTCGATGAGCCGGCCGCCGGCCTCAACGAAGCCGAGCAGCAAGACCTCGCCCGCCGCGTGAAGAGCATTGCGGCAGCAGGTGTCACGCTTCTTGTCGTTGAACACAATCTCGTGTTTCTTGCGGGGCTCGTCGAACGCATGATCTGTCTCGACTATGGGCGCATCATCGCCAGCGGCCGCCCGGAGGAGGTTCGCAGCGATCCGAGGGTCATCGAAGCTTATCTCGGGGCGGCCGCATGACTGCGATATCTGCAAGTCTCAATCCCGCCGCGCCCCCTCTTCTCACCGTGAGCAATCTCAGCGTGTCTTATGGACGGGCACGGGCGTTGGCGGATGTCAGTTTCGAAGTGGCCAAGGGAGAAGCTGTTGCCCTGGTCGGGGCGAATGGTGCCGGCAAATCTACTTTGTTTCGCACGGTCATCGGTTTGTTGAGTGCTTCGGCCGGTACCATCAAACTCGGTACCCGCTCCATAGAACGGCTCAGCCCTGAACGGCGCGTCCGTCTTGGTCTCGGTTATGCGCCGGAAGGCCGCCGCATTTTCCCGGGCTTGAGCGTTCGCGAAAATCTTGAGGTCGCATCCAGAGAGGGAGCGCATGACCGTGAGCGCGTGATTGAAAGCATGTTCGCCCTGTTTCCACTACTGGGTGAGCGTCAGCGATCCCCCGGCTGGCAGCTTTCCGGGGGCCAGCAGCAGATGCTTTCAATCGCCAGAGCGCTCATGGGCAAACCCACCCTGTTGCTGCTCGACGAGCCCTCGCTCGGCCTGTCCCCGAAACTCGCCGACGAGGTGTTCCGGCGCCTTAGGGAAATACTCCTCCGCGGCACCTCGGTGCTGCTCGCCGAACAGAATGTCAGGCGGGCGCTCAGCTATTGTGACCGGGCCTATGTGCTCGAAGTCGGCAAGATCGTGACTTCCGGGCCATCGGACGTGCTTCTTAATGCCGATGCCGTCAAGAAAGCCTATCTCGGCGCTTAGCGCGCTCATGAGGAGTTGAAGATGGACGCAACAGAGGTCATGAACCGCGTTATAGAACTGTCCAGACAGGGCGTCGAAAGCGGCGCAGGCGGGCCTTTCGGCGCGGTCATCGTGAGAGGCGGCGAAATCGTGGGTGAGGCCCATAATGAGGTGCTGTTTACGAAAGACCCGACGGCGCATGCGGAAACGCTCGCGATCCGCCGGGCAAGCGCCAAGCTCGGCAGTTATGACCTCTCCGATTGCGAACTGTACACCAATGGCGCGCCCTGCTGCATGTGTATGTCCGCTATGTTGTGGGCACGCATCCGTAAGCTCTATTACATCCTCGGAATGAAAGATTCGGCAGCCATTGGACTTGGCGACGATCCTTTCTATGCGGAGCTGGCCCGACCGCTCGATAAGAGACAGATAATTCCGGCTGTGTGCCTGTCAGAGCTCTCCGAAGAGGCGTTTGCTGTATATCGCCTATGGCATGAAGGGCCAGGCCGGGTGGATTTCTAAACCTTCGCTAGAGCCGTTCCCGATTGATCCGAATCGAGAAAGATTCACAAACACGCCGAACCACCTCAGGCTGCTCGAAGCTGGGAGGGGCGGTCATGGCTTATTCGAAGGATTTGCGGGTTCGGCCTGTTCGGTCGATTGAGAAAGCCATGATCCGCTCAAGAAGATGTTATGATATAACATAATATGACTTACGTTATGTAGGATAAAGTACTTCCTGTAAGCTCGCATGTCAGTGTGCGGAGCGATACCACGGTCAAGACTTAAGCGCGCGTTGGCCAGACGCGGGCGTGACCGTCTTCTCGGGCGCTGGCAGGAGACGGGCCGAATTGAGGATAAAGACAAGCTCCGAGACGACATGAATGCCCGCGGCAAGCAATGGACTGAGGAAGCCAAAGGCAGCGAGCACGATGCCGATCGTGTCCACACTGATGGTCCCGGCGAAGTTTTGCCAGATGATATCCCGCGTCCGCTTGGCGACGGCGAGCGTTTCCACAAAGCGGTCGAGATCGTTGCCGAGCAAGACCACGTCAGCGCTTTCTTGTGCCACGTCCGTACCCGACCCCATGGCAACGCCGACATTGGCTTGCGCCAGAGCGGGCGCGTCATTGACGCCGTCGCCTAGCACGGCGACGACGCGCCTCCGCGCGACAAGGTCCCGGACCCAGGCCAGTTTGTCCTCGGGCAGCATCTCCGCTTGGATCTTCTCGATGCCGACGGCCGAACCCACTGCGGCCGCCACCCGTTTCGTATCGCCTGTCAACAGGACCGTCCGGATGCCCATGCGATGCAGCCGCTCAATCGCCCGCCTGGCCTCGGGCCGGATTGTATCCGCAAGCTCGATCGAACCAAGCAAGCGGCCGTCGCGGGCGACAAAGACCTCGGAGCCCGCCGTGACGTTCGGGATAGGAGCGCTTTGTACACTAACCCCATGATCCGCCATCCAGGTCTGATTACCAGCAAGGATCGTGGCTCCGGAAACCTCGGCCGCGATGCCTCGGCCCGGCGTATAGGCAAAGGTGACCGGCTCGGCGATGTTGTGTCCCTTGCTGCGGGCACAGTCGACGATCGCCTTGGCAAGCGGATGTTCGGACCGTAGTTCGGCTGCGGCCGCGCAGTACAGAAGTTCGTCACAGGTTGTTCCGGCAACCGGCACAATCTGCCGTACTTCGGGACGCCCGAATGTAAGTGTTCCGGTCTTGTCGATCAGGAGCGTGTCGACGTGGCCCAAGGTCTCCAGATGCGCGCCGCCCTTGACCATCGCGCCAAGGCGGGCACAGCGCCCGATGCCGCCCAGGATGGCGAGGGGCGTGCCAGCGGCGATGCCGCAGGCGCCGGCGACGATGACTACTGAGATTGTCGAATAGATGTCGCGGGTGACGAGAAAGGTCAGGATGGCGGCACCGAGCGCGAAATAGACTAGATAGCCTGCGAGGCGATCGGCGAGGCGCTCGACCGGCGCACGGGATTTCTCGGCCAGCTCGACCGCCTCGATGATCTTGCCATAACTCGTATCGCGGCCGATCCGCTCGGCGGCAATCTCTAGCGCACCAGATCGATTGATTGTGCCGGCAAAGACCGGCGTGCCCGCCATCTTTTCGACCGGCATGGATTCGCCAGTGACGCGGGATTCATCGACGAAGGAATGGCCTGAAAGCACCGTCCCGTCGGCCGCTATACGTTCGCCTGGTGCGACAAGTATGGCATCGCCAACAAACAATTCTTCAGAGGAGATGGACTTGATTGAGCCAGCTCGGCGCACCGAGACTTCGCGGGGCAGGAATTCGAGAAGATCGTGGATGGCCCTCCGGCCACGGCCCACGGTCATCCCTTCCAGCGCCTCAGCGACAAGGACGAACAAGGTAATAACGAGTGCAGTAAAGAATTCCCTGATGGCGGCCGCCGCGGCGATGGCGATCGTCATGGAGAGCTCCATGGTCATGCGCCGATCGAGGATGTTCTCGAAAGCCTCCTCGAGAATTGGCCAGCAGCCGATCAGAAGACCGGCGACGCCGCTAACTGCCGCAAAGGGCTCCCAGACCCCGAACCACACGGCCGCCGCCGCGACTGCGACGAGGACGATCCGCAGGGCTTCCGGCCACGCGAAGGGGTGGTCGTGTTCATGGCCGTGATCGCCGTGGTCGTGATCGTCAGTCGCGGGTGCGATCATGCGAGCGCCCGTGGCGTTGTCCAGCGGCCGGCGATGGGCGGCGTCCTGAACTCCCATGATGACAAACTCCATTTTCACTTGAGGTAGGCGCGCACGACATCAATGAGTTCGGCGGCACCTTCCTGGCGCTGGTCCTGTTCGAGCGCGGGATCGGCCACGTGCATTCGGATGTGATCCTCGACCACTTCGGCCATCAGGCCGTTGATAGCGCCTCGAACGCCGGCGATCAGCTGCAACACATCGGCGCAGCCATGTTCCTCTTCGAGGGCACGCTCGACGGCTTCGATCTGGCCGCGGATGCGGCGGACGCGGTTGATCAGCTTCGCTTTTTCGCGGGCGGTATGCGACATGCGGAATCCAATTTCAGATTACCTCGTAGTATACCCCCCTATGCTATTAATCAAGGCCGCCAAGAACGGGAAATTTGCATTAACGCCGGTCTGTTCAATGCACGCCGTGTCACACCTACCCGTAATTACGCACTCGGTGGGAAACGCCAAAAACGGGCAAAGATGGCCAAAAACAGAAGTTGCAGGGATTCAGGCGACCCATTTCAAGAGACCGGTTCCATTAGTTCAATCCGATTGCCAAAGGGGTCGTCGACATAGACTCGAATACAGTCTTTGAGAGGCTGCTCCGATCTCACTGGGTCGCCGGCCGCTACTAGCTTTTCGGAAAGGCCAATCAAGTCCTCGACAATGAACGCAGAATGGGCCCGTGATCTAGTAACAGAACCTTTCGGCCGTTCTCGATAAAGGCGCGGCTTACGCGAAGGAAAGCGGGCTCGATCTCGCCAAGCAAGGCTCGCGCCCGACATGTACACACTCGCGCAGCAGGTCCGCTTCGCCTGTGATCAAGCCAAAAACGGCGTCGCGCGCCTCATCGGTGTCGAGCCGCCCCGCTTTGAAGACAACGAGCAAACTATTGACGGGCTTAAGCATCGTGTGCAAGAACGGTGGCCTACCTCAAGAGTGTAGATGCAGCCGCCTTTGAAGGCGCCGAAGACCCGCGTGCAACATTTCTCTTGCGAACAACTTGGTCGCAGCAATGAACGGTCTCCAGTTGCTCAAGGCCCGGTCACTGCCATGAGTTCATCCGCGACGGCTTCTGCGGGGGCCAGGACGTCGTGTGCCATAAATTGCATTCAACTAAAGTAATCATCTATTATTTATTGTCAGATATTTCTAAGTTTTTGACGATTAAAACAAAGGGCTAACCTATTCTCAGTAATCAATCCAAGTTCAAGTCGAAAGATAAGCCTCACGCAAGCTTTCCTCGACTTACTGGGGTGTGCACAAGGATTGGCTTGGCTTGACAGTGTTATATTATAACATTACGCGAGCTGATCTCGGCTTGTGATAGCAGGTGCCTCTAACCCTCCAGAAAGGATTCCGAGCATGAGCTACCCTTCCCTGAACCGGTTTTATGAGAAGGCCGGAACCACCCCGGAGCGCGCAACCATCAGCCAGCACCACGCGGCTTACCTGGCAGCCTTTGAACACGACCTGCCGCTTGGAATGGCGCATGTGCGCGAGTTGGCTTCCAGCGTGCAGCGGGGCGAGCCTCAGCCGGAGATCACCCTTGACCCAAACTCTGTTGAGGGAAAGCAGCTTGCACGTCTCATCGGAGCTGACGTGGCCCGCAACGTGCTGCAACAGCATTTCGGCGTGCGCTTTACCTTCTTCAATTGCTGCGGCGTGGTTGCCGAAAATCCCAAAAGGAGAGAGGCAAGCGAAGAGGAGCTGCTAATCAAGCAGGCCCGTCTCCAGCAGAAAGAATTCGTGGATTGCTGAGCGGGTTGACCTAGTGCGCATTGGCGTCATCGGCAAGGGCGGCAGCGGTAAGACCTCAATCAGTTGCATGTTGATGCGTGCGGCTCAGGCGTTGGGGTCCGATGTCTGGGGGCTGGATGCTGACTTCAACCAGCATCTCGCCGCCATGTTCGCGGCCGATAGCGCGGCTATCCCATCCATCTCGGACGCGAAGGCCGCGCTCGTCCAGCACGTCATCGGCAATCGAGGAGATATTACGCCCGCCACCTTTACCAAATTCACCACGCCCGTGGCTGACTCCCGGCTTATCTGCCTAAGCCAGGACGATGAATGGCTTTGCTCCCGTTATCATAGCGTTGAACATAATCTTAATCTTTTGCGGGTGGGCGATTATCAAGCCTCCTCTCACGCCACGGGGTGCTATCACGGCTACACTGCCGTTGCCGATATTTTGTTGAACCATCTGGAGATGGGGGAGAATCAGTGCCTTGTGATTGATTTTACCGCAGGGGTCGATCCGCTCGCCTCTCCGATTTTCCTAAAGGTCGATGTCCTGGCGTTGGTGATTGAACCCACGCTCAAGGGTGTCGCCGTTGCCCGCCAGTGGGCGGAGGCTATCGAAGGGTATCCCGTCAAGCTGCACCTCATCGCCAACAAAGTGCACGGGCAGGACGATCTAGACTGGCTTGAGGATCAACTATCCAGACAGGCGCCTGGCCTTACACTTAGCAGCGTGTTGAGGCAGGAACCGGCGTTGCTTCGTCTTGAGCGGGGAGATGCCCTGACATGGCGCGATTTTTCACTGAGCAACCGGGATGAGCTGATGAGATTCGTTGAGGAGTCCGGCCCATCTCCCGCTCGGCGGCGGGCGCAAAACCACCTCCTGCGTGGCTTAGAGCAGCGCCATTCTGAAGCGATGACATGAATTACGACGGGTGAAGATCTCCGGGTGGGCAACTAACGGCAATTCGGACGAGAAGAAGCAAAGCTTCTCGAACGGCTGCCACGCTTTACGTCGGCACGCCGAATGGCGAATCATAAGACTAGCTAGCGCCTCTCATTCCGCGATGACTGACCGGCACATATTGATTCTGGTCGTCGAAGGGCAAAAGATCATCTTCCGAGAGCATCCGAGCCGCCAGTGTTTCTGCTGGATAGCGTTTCTTGCTCCGGATGTTATTGCCGCCGCCGTTGAGGCCGTGAAGAGCGGCGGAAGCTCACTGAACAGCGGACCAAACACCGAGCCAGACTTGAACGGGAGGTGGCAACAAAGGCTCGTAGAATTTCAAATCTTCTGGAGATGGTTGAGACAGGTATTGCCGATTCGAAGGCAAGCGCCAAACGCTTCAATGAACTCGTGGCAAGCAACGCCAACTTGAACAAGCTTTATCGGAACATCATAAGGTTAGACTCTCGGTTGTTAAATAACCAAAGCCGCCAGGTGTAATACCCGAGTCGGATTTTTTTATGCCTAAGCGACGTGTTACAGTATCGTAACGTAACGATTTATGCCTGTGTTACTCTTAAGGGCTCAAGTTGCAGCCCCGCATGCAAATATACGCTGACAAAAGCTCCGGCGGAGCGCCTGCTTAGCTTTGCGTCAGCTTGATACTGCGCGGGACACCGGATTGCCGGGTAAGGTAACCATACTTTTCGAGCTTCACCAGACTTCTGCGAGCTGCTGTTGCCGAGTACCCCATAGCTGCGGCCATATCACTTAGGCTCGGACACATTCCCGTCTTTGCGATTTCATCGCGGATGAAGTCGAGTAGTTTCCTATGAGTGGGCGATAGCATTTTCAAACACAACGGCGAGACCGCGGTACAGGCCGCCCTCGCGCCGCAACCGAAGGACACAAATGCTAGCTCAAGTAGTTCTAGCTGCAACGTAACTTTTGAATAATGCCTCATATGTGGCAAAGCCGCAACAAGCCAGGTGAAATGCCTCAATCTACCTGAGGTTGGTTCTGGGGCAGGCGATTAGCGTCTACGACCTTATTAGATTGTTGTTAGGTCTAGGGGGGGCACTTCAATGTTTCGGCGTATAGTTTTAGCTTCAGTAAGCGCTATCGCGCTAACGGCCGCGGCGAATGCGGCCGACATGTATGTTCCAGGTGCGGCCCCAGCTGGACCGGGCGGCTATAAGGACTCAGTCTATATCTACAATTGGTCTGGATTCTACCTCGGCGCAGATGTCGGCGGTGCCTGGGGCCATGTTGATCTCAAAGACACGACGGGCGGCGTTCCTCCGGGACCCTTTTCGTTTTCCGCCGATGGCGTTTTGGGTGGTGGTACGCTTGGGTATAATCTCCAACGCGGTCATTTCGTGTTCGGCATTGAAGGTGACGTTGGCTACATGAACCTCAGTGGCTCGACGATCGTTGCTTCCTCCAACCCGGCGTATCATCAAAACGTCACGCTCGATGGGGGCGCTTATGGCGATGTGACTGGACGGCTTGGCTATGCTTTCGACCGCACTCTTCTTTACGCAAAGGGTGGTTTTGCATTTTATAGCGGCGAGGGAGAGCAGGTTACAACCAAGCCGGGATATACGTCCACGGAGACCGGTACCTTCACCGGTTGGACTGCGGGGGGCGGGATTGAGCATTTCATAAGCCCCGCTTGGAGTGTCAAAGCCGAATACATGCACTTTGATTTTGGCACCAAAGGGGGTGCTCAGACTTCGGTGTCAGATCCACCAATCGGATACGTTTACAAAAATACCTTTGCCGTCACGGCTGATAGCGCGAAGGCGGGGATAAATTATCACTTCGGCGCAATCTACGAACCCTTGAAATAACCTGACCTCATCTAGTAATCTGGCGGCGCCTAGCCCAAGAGTGGCGGCGCTTTGGTTATGGGTTTTTTGGGGGCTGAGCCTCGGACGGGAAACCGGACCGGGGCTTTTTTGTGCCTGCGAATCGGCTTTCTTAGCGCCTACCGGCGAACGGTTTTGCCCCGGAGGATGCAGCCATGTCATATTCTGAAATCGCCGTCCTCGTGTTAGGCGTACTTCTTCTCGGCGGCCCGATGCAGGGGCGCCCGCATAATCAGCACGAATATGACCGTTACCTCGCACGCCTTGAAGCGGAGACGCGCAGCGGAGACGCCTTTCGCTATTAAGCAGATCCCACGCTGAGACACGGGGCGTCTCCCTTCATTTTAGAGCACGAGCGGCCTCTGGGGCCCAGTGTCAGGAAATCCAAGTCAAAGTCCAAGAAAGGGCGCCGTTCGCGCGCACCGCAACGATTTGAGCCGGCCGGAGCAATCCGCGTCGGGCTTTTTTGTTTCCGCGCTTTGCCGCATCATGGCTCTCGGATCGAGTGGGAGGGGATTCGCGATGGACCAAGATCGGCTTTCCCGGCTAGGAGCGTTCGCGGAGATTTTCGAGGCTGATGGCTTCAAGTTCGCCGAACTGCGCGGCAGAGAGGAGAGCTCGCCCGGCGTGTTCCAGATGCCATGGTATGACCTTTCCGAGCCTGCCGCAACCTTCACGCAGCTCTGTTACGATGACGGCTGGGTACTTCCGAATTTCGATTGGATGGAATGGTCCCGGACACCGGAAGCGTCCGCGCCTCGCGACGATCCCGAGGCCGTAGGGAAAGCAACCGCCGAGCAATTGGCGAAGCTATTGACGATGCGGATAAGGGCGGATCGTTTCTGCGATGGTGCCCTGGCCGAGGCCTTCGACGCCGGCTTACTCTTGCGCGTCACGCGGCGGGCTCAGGAACTGGCAAAAGCGGGTTAGGGGTGTGTCTGTCCGGCGCCTGCGTAGCGGAAAGTTGAAGGTGATGAGGTTAGGTGCCCGGCTGGCGCCAAACCACTACCGAGCCGAACTGGCTCCCAATTTGTGGACCTGATCGAGGCTCGAGCTCTTTTCGCGCCCTTTCGAAAAAGCAACGCATAATGGGGTGAGCAGAGCCAAAATCGAGAAATTCATCCGAGTTCGGTGCACCAGTATACTCACGCCGGGAGCGGGCAACGGGGTAGCGGCCGGCCCAAATGGAAAGGTGCGAAAGCGCTTCTAGTACTGGCTTCTCCTGAACATGAACGGCGACGCAGGCCCTAGCGGCAAGCGTGATGAGATCGTGAGACGTTACCTCAGAATTAAGCTTATACTCCTCGACGAGGCCGGGTGTGTTTGCCAAGATTAAGCCCTTGAGCACATTTTCGATTGCATAGGCATAGAGTAATTGCGCTGGCGGGTAATTGGGCGGCATCGCTTTAATTTCTGCGTGGCCGGAATCTTCACCGTCAGAATATTCTTGTGCTGCAGCTGCCTGTTCTGCCTCAGCGTAGGCCGTAAAATACGGGACTTCGTTTGGGAGCTCATGCTGCAATATGGCCTCAGCGGCGTCGCGTAGGCGATCAGCGCTCGCAAGCCAAGCGCTCGGCTTCTGAGCTGACTTGAACAACTCCTTTGCGAATTTCGTGAGGTCATAGGGCAACGGCGCCATATCTGTCGCAATATCCTTAATCAGGTGCAGGCTGTAGAAAACCTACGGCTACGAAATTTGCAAAGTGTTGCCACCCGCGTTGCCATAAAAGAAAAACCACCGAGGTGGCCCGGTGGTTTTGAGTTCTAAGTGTTGGTTGCGGGGGCAGGATTTGAACCTGCGGCCTTCAGGTTATGAGCCTGACGAGCTACCGGGCTGCTCCACCCCGCGTCACAAAAGTGACATAGGCTGTTTGCTCAAAGATCGCAACCCATACCTGGGCCAAATAACCGGATTTTTGACGGTAGGAGGCGGTATCCGAGAGCTATTCGGCGGCCTTCATCCCCGGCGGGAGCGCCTGCCTCCGGCGATGCAGCCAGATCAGGTAAATATTCCTCGCATAGATGAAAAGGCCCATAAGCTGTCCGAGCATGATGACAGGGTCAGCGCGATGTACGGCGTAGATAAACAGCATCAAGCCCCCCGCAAAGCTGAAATACCAGAAGGTGGCAGGGACGATGCTTTGCTTTACGCGCTCGCTCGCAATCCACTGCAGCACGAAGCGCATGAAAAACATGGATTGGGCGGTAAACCCAAAGGCGAGCCAGACTAGCTCGACGCTTGAAACCTCGGCCCACCATTGATTGAGTTTGGCAATATCCATCGGTCTAAACTTCGGCCCCGGGCGATGTGGTCAGAGCGTATGCTGTGCCCTCAGGCGTGGGCTGGAATGGCGCATCGCGGCCTCGACTGAGCGTTCCGCCTGCCGGCTATCTTCTTCTATAAAAGGGATCCTGGTCCGGCGGCGGAGCCAGACAATTCCAATCATGTCGTAGATGCCAAGAAGAAGGCGATTGAAATTCGTGTATTTCGATTGCCCCGCCAGCCTTGGCCGGTCGTTTACTGTTTCATATTCCACCTTATAGCCGTGCATGAGAAATAGGGCAGGATTAAACCGGTGCATGCTCGTGAAGAATGGCAGGCGCAGATAGGCATCCCGCCAGAAGACCTTAATTCCACAGCCAGAATCCGGGCAGTTATCCTTGAGAATGGCTTGGCGTGCACCATTCCCGGCCCAACTCGCGATCCGGCGTGAGCCTTTGGCTTTGCGGGCGACCCTTATCCCCCCCGCGAAAGCAGGACCTGAGCTGCCCGAATGTCCCAGTTTCGCCAGGAGTCTTGGAATATCCGCCGGATCGTTTTGGCCGTCCCCGTCCATTGTCGCAATGATCGGGGCCTGCGCTGCGAGAACGCCTGTCCTAACAGCGGCACTTTGGCCGGTTTTCTCCCGATGGCGGATGTAGCGAAGCTTGGGGTAGGCCGGCATCAGCCGCTTGACCTCCGCAGGCGTACCGTCCGTGCTGCCGTCATCGATCACGATAACCTCGGCAAGTGTTTCGGGCGCTATTGCACGAAAAGCTTCCTCGACCAGGCGGCCGATATTTCCCTCTTCATTCAATGCGGGAATTACCACTGCAACGATCATCAAGTTTCCATAGCTTGAGATTGAACGGCAAGGCAAAGCTGACCGTCTTTCTGCTCATAGCAGGGTTTCCACGACTTACACAACTTTATCGTTGCCGTACAGTTTCCATTTATCTTTTGGTGATTGCTTTGTGGGACAGTGGAAGCGCTGATCGCAAAACTCGATTCAATTGGTTCCATGACCGGAATTACCGCGGCGCTTATCGAGGCTCCTATCGCGCTTAGGCTAACGCCGGCAAAAATCATCGTCACGCCGGCATTGGACCCGGTCGTAGGCTGGATCGGCGAAGAAAGTACTCGGCCGCCGCACTCCTTGCGCTTCCCTGAAAGCCTACTGGAAGAGTCACCAACTTCGAACATCGTTTATGCCTGCAATCTTCCAGCACCCGCCTCATTTGAAAATGATGCTCTTGCCTATGCAACAGGGAATGCGGATGAGATCGCACCCGGTATTGAGCCGGCTTTCTTGCACACATCGCTTCCCGGAGGTCAAACGCGGATAATTTCGGAAGAAGGGGCACCGGCCTCACTCAGGTTCCGCTGGCTTTGCATCTCCGCCCACTCTTCCATTGGCTCGGTGTGGCGATGTTTCGTGCAATCATCTTCTGGCGCAAGGGACTGGTCTGCGATAGGCCACGATTATGTGTTTGAAGCTGGAAGCTGCCTGCTCCTCAATGCGGCCGAACCCGTAAACCTTCCGCTTTCCCCGGCAGGAAGCAGCGTCACGCTGACCCATCCAACTGGGCTGTTGACATGCCTGCCCTGCCGTTCCGGGCGCGTCAAAGTCACGCGCCTTTTACCCGATGGCCGGGCAAAGCGCAGCCTTCGCAGCCTTCATCTTCATGCCGATCGCAGTATCATTGCTCACTTTTCCAATGGCTCTTATTGGAAGTTCGCTGTTGCCGCACCTGCTGGCGCCGTTGGCCGCGCAGCGTAACGGCAGTTCCGAAACCTTATCGCCGGAGCCTCAAAATGCCCTTCTTTTCAGGGCACTTATCCCTTTCTGATTCGTTTGTCAGAGAGATCCTAAGTAAATTCGCGAATCGGGCTGACCGTGGGGATAGCCAAAGTTTATCTTCGTGCGCTCGGCATGCTCGCGTCCGAACGCCTGCTTGCGATCGTGCTCGTTGCGGCCGGTACCGCAATCGCAGCGGTGCAGCTCGCTGAGCCAGTCCTGTTCGGGCGCGTTGTGGATGCCCTGTCAAAGGGCTACGGAGCCTACTCCATCATCGGCGTTTGGGCGATTCTCGGGCTCTTCAACATCATAGCTTCCGCAGCACTTGCTGTGCTGGCAGACCGGCTTTCTCACCGCCTGCGGCTTGCCGCTCTAAGCCAGGCCTTCGAGCGCGCGATCACCCTTCCGCTCAGCTATCACGCCGAGCAAGGTTCAGGCCGGGTGGTACGGGTAATGCTCTCAGGCTCGGACCAGCTTTTTGCCCTGTGGCTGTCTTTTCTTCGCGAGCATTTGACCGCAATTATAGGGGTTCTTCTTTTAATTCCGGCGGCATTTTCGATGGATGTCCGCCTTGCCGGAGTGTTGGCCGCCTTGGCCGTGCTCTACTATCTTGCCAACAGTCTCATCATCCGCCGCACTCATGGCGGGCAGGCCGATGTGGAGCAATATCATCAAAACGTATTCGGACGCGTTGGTGACGTCATCGGCAACGTCACCATTGTCCAAAGCTATACGAGGCTCATGGATGAGACGAGCGCGCTTCGCGGCCTCATGGCTGATCTTTTGAGAGCGCAATATCCAGTGCTCACCTGGTGGGCAATGCTCACTGTTTTGACGCGCTCCGCAGCGACGGTCACGATGGTAGCCGTTTTCGCTATGGGAGCCGTGCTTGCCAGCCGCGGCGAGGCTTCGGTCGGTGAAATTGTTGCTTTTGTCGGATTCGCAAACCTCATGATAAGCAAGCTGGACCTGATTTCCGGTTTTGTGGCCCGCGTCTTCCTGCAGGCGCCGGCGCTTGCAAGCTTCTTTAAGCTCCTCGACACGAGTGGCGTGACCATCGAAAAGCCTGGCGCTTTCCCGATCGAAAATGTGAAGGGGCGCGTGGAATTTCAGAATGTCACATTCCGCTTTCCTTACACCGAACAGGGCGTCACCAATCTTAGTTTCGAAGCCGCTCCGGGCGAGACGGTCGCATTGGTAGGGCCGACCGGCTCAGGAAAAACCACGACTTTAGCCCTGCTTCAGCGTCTTCGTGATCCGCTGGAAGGCAGAATCCTTATTGATGGTATCGACGTTCGAGAGATCACCCTCACTTCTCTCCGGCAGTCGATAGCCGTCGTGTTCCAGGAAGCGGGTCTTTTCAACCGCTCGATCGCGGAGAATATCAGGATCGGCCGGCCTTCCGCGTCCAACGATGAGGTCGAGGCGGCTGCACGGCTCGCCGAGGCTCATGATTTCATCTGCGCAAAGCCTGGAGGGTATAAGTTTTTAATCGGAGAACGCGGGGCGGCGCTCTCAGGCGGCGAACGTCAGCGCATTGCCATCGCCCGGGCAATCTTGAAGAACGCGCCGATCTTGGTTTTGGATGAAGCAACGAGCGCACTCGATAATGAAACCGAAGCCAATATCAAATCGGCACTCGCTGCCGTCCGCCGGGGACGCACGACCTTTCTCATTGCTCACCGCCTTTCCACTGCGGCCAGCGCAGATAAAATCATCGTTCTGGACAAGGGCCGGATTGCCGAGACTGGAACCTATCAAGAACTTGCCGCAGCCGGCGGTATCTTTGAGCGGCTCGTCAGAGCGGGAAGTTTGGAAGGAGACTATTTGGGAGCACCTTCGATTCAACCTGCCGGGTAACTTTAATCTGTTGGCCGGCCCTGCTTGCGAATAATCACGTAGAGGGCTCCGCTGCCCCCATGTTTCATCGCGGACTCCGTGAAGCTCACGATGTAGGCGCTCAAAGCCGGCTCGGAAAGCCAGTGAGGAACGAGCCTTCGAAGTACACCAGGTTCCTCCGCTTCCCAAAAATCCCGCAGCTGCCGCTTTCGTTGGCTCCGGCCTTTGCCAGTGATGATAAGCGCGTGGCGGTAGCCCTTTGCATGGCAATGTACGATAAAGCGGCGCAGCTCCTGGTAGGCCTCCCGTTGGCGTAGGCCGTGTAGATCAAGCCTGGCATCGATTTCGCGCAAGCCCCTGGCGATCTTTTTGCCGATCCTATGATCGAAGGGGGCGGGAAGGGATGGCGAGTGTTGATTAGCTTTTTGCCTTTTGAGGCCGAGGGATCGCGCAGTTTCGGGGCGGCGAGCTGTATTTCCGCCGGACCCTTCGCTTGCTACCGGGGCCGCATTTTCTTCAAGCTGAGTTTGCTGCCTGCTTTTCCGGGGCTTTGCGGAGCGCGTGACCCGGCTCCACAGCTCCAACTCTTCCTCGGATAGGGTGCGTTTCCGGCCTTGCCCTGCCAATAGTGCCTCCCGCAGGCTCTTGCCCAGTCAGCGCAGCGGCCGCAAAACGATAAAGCTGCACTGATGACGAATCCTTCCTGCTATGCGGCCGGCGTCCTCTCCGCAGCCAGCAAATATATCACCCCGCTGCACCCCTATGATGGCGGAACCGCTGTCCTGGGCCACGAGCAGCCGCCGGAACGGTCCCCCTTCAAACTGAAGGTCTTTCGTCTCAACCCATATGGGCGTTCCAGGCGGGTGGTAAAGCGGGTCCGTGGCCAAGCTGCGGCCGGCTGTGAGCGGCACATCAATGGAGCCTCGCGGCCCTTCAGCGCTGCCATCCAGCTCTTTGAAAAAGATGAAGGATTTGTTCGCGTTGAGGAAGTCCTGGGGAGCAGGCTGGCTTCGAAGCCAATTCACCATGCCTTCGAGATGCGCATTCTCAATCGTCAGATGCCCTTGCTGGACGAGCAGCTTGGCAATGGAGGTATAAGGATGGCCGTTCTTTCCGTCGAAGGCCAGGCGAACTGCCGTTCCATCTTTAAGCTGCACCTGGCCGGAGCCCTGCACATGCATAATGAAAGCTTCGATCCGATCGGCCAGATAAAGGATTTCCAATCCGCGGCCCTTTAGCGCCTCGTCTTCTATTTCCGTCCTTGTAAAATAGGGCTCGAAGCCTGACGGCGTTTTCCGCCCTGCTGTCAGGTTAAGTTCTCTGAGAGGATGACCTTCGGGAAGAATGGAAAGATCGTCGGGGCATCGATAGACCGGAAGGGGAAAGGCGGGTGATTGGGTTCGCGAACCTTTGAGAACCGGCTCGAAATATGACGTCAGAAGCCCCGGCTCTGCCGTGACGCGGAAGGCGGCGAAGGTGCTTTCAAAGAATGCACGCGCCTTCGCGTGGTCTTTCAGTAAAAGCTCATCCGCGCCGGGCGCAGGCTGGCCAGCAAGTCCGGCCGAGCGGGAATAGCACCGAAAAGCAGCGCAGTGATCATCGTCTTTCCAGCCGGCAATGGCAGCAAATGCAATCTGCTCGACGCTGATTGAAGGGGTTGCGGCCCTCGCGTGCTGCCAGCGCCAGAGAGGGCCTTCCAAGGCTCCCGCCACAGCTCAACTTTCGGGGGAATCGGTCGCCACAAGGCGCCAATTTGGATTGGGGGAGGTTACGTCTCGCGCGAAAGTCCAAATGTCGGTGACTTGACGAACAGCCTTGAGATCGCCTTCAACGACATTGCCAGCCTTGTCGCGCACAGCGGTGACGAGCTCGCTCACAAAGCGCACAGTCACATCGGCCATTTGGCCCTCTATGTTGGCATCAATGATTGTCGCGGAATTGATCCCGACAAAACTAAATTCCGTTGTTTCCTCTCGTGTCTCACGGTCTCTGATCACGGAGTTGAAGCTATCGAATACCTCAGGGGACAATAGATTTTTCAATGCCTCCCGATCGCCATGCGCATAGGCGGAAACGATGGCCTCGTAAGCAGCTTTTGCCCCCTTCAGGAAAGCACCAGTGTCGAATTTAGGATCGGCCGCCGCGATTTTCCGCAAGGGCTCCAATGCCCGGCTTTCGGACGGAATGCTTCCAACGCGCTCGTCCACCGTGCCAGGCGGGCCTTCGGCGGGGGCCGGACGCGGATCTAGCTTTGGCAGGGGGTGTATACTAGCGTCGCGAGGAGCTGCGGCGTATTGATCGGCGCGTGCCCTGTCGGCTCCAGTACGGCGGCCAAGCACGCTTCGGAGGCGAAGAAAAATCACCACCGCAACGGCTAGAAGCAATAAATTGGTAAGATCGAAGATATCACTCATCTTCAAAGCCGCCACTCCTGCCTTTGGGCCTTTGTTGTGCCATTGAGTGAGAGTGATATAAGTCTCTAAGGCAGAACTGGCTATAGCGTCCATCGTCCACCATACCGGAAACTGAGCCGCTCTTCCCGGAAAATCCGCTAATCTCGCACTATATTAGGCGATAATAGCCCATGCGGCGGACCCGAACCGGAAGCGAGGCCGGTACAAACATGCCCTTTATAATTCTCTTCCTGTTGCTATCGTGGCCGGTGATCGAGGTTGCCTCCATCGTTGCGGTCGCGGGCTGGATAGGTCCTCTTGCCACCTTTCTGCTTCTTGCAGCATCAGTGGCATTTGGAGCTTTTCTGATCCGAACGCAAAGTTGGCTTGCGCCGTTAAAGGTTGTACAAAGCATGCGGGAGGGAAACCCTCCCAAGCAGTCACTTCTTAGCGGCGCGACGCCGATTCTGGCTGGCGTGCTGTTTATGATACCCGGCTTTGTTTCCGACGCAGTCGCACTTCTTCTTCTCGTTCCAGCGGCCAGGCGATTTATCTGGCGCGTGGTCTCATTCGCTATGGCAGGGCGAAACGCGCGCGGAGGAGCGAGGGCCGAACCGAAAACCGAAAGGCCCCGGCCGCGCCGCGCCGAAGATGTGGTCGACGTCGAGTACACGGAAGTTCCCAGGCACGACCATGGAGAGGAAGGAGATAGGCATCGCGGGTCGCCCTGGCAGAGGCCGTGACGCCCACCCTGGACAGCTTAACTCCCGCTCAGTCATTGAGAAATTTCTTCCATAAGCTCCTCCGAGAAGGTTTTATTTTTCATGAGGGAGGAGAGAACGCATTACCATAGGAAAACATTTGTGGCTTCGAAGCTTCTATGCCTCGCGGAGAACGCCTTATCGTGAGTGATCAGAAAAGAGATAGCAGACAGCCTTATAGGGAGTTGCGCGGTGGTCCCGGCGAACTAGAATGGCTCCGATGGACTTTGCCTACCCATTGTGCGGCTTTTTAGTTGGCGGGCTCGTCGGGCTTACCGGCATGGGCGGCGGTTCACTAATGACCCCGCTGCTCATCCTGTTCTTCGGGGTGAACCCCGTGACCGCGGTGGGGACGGACCTTTTCTTTGCTGCCGCCACTAAGGCTACGGGGGCAAGGGTGCACGCCTACCGGGGCAACGTGGAATGGAAGGTCGTTGGCCTTCTGGCGCTTGGCTCCGTGCCCGCCGCCCTCGGCACCGTGTTCACCATTGCGCGGCTGTCCATGCATGGCCACGCTTTGGGACCCGCTGTGACCATGGCGATCGCCCTGGCTTTGATGATTGGGGCAGCGGGATTGCTGTTTGGACGGACTGTAGACCGCTTTGCAACCAGAATTGCGGGCAATTGGACCGCCGCTTATTGGGCCGCAAGGCCGATCATGACGGTGGCATTAGGGCTGTTACTGGGCATCATCGTGTCGCTTACTTCCGTTGGCGCGGGGGCGGTCGGGATGGTGGTGCTACGCCAGCTTTATCCTCGATTGACCGCCGTTCGGCTAGTGGGCTCGGACATTGTGCATGCCGTGCCGCTGACGGTGCTTGCCGGCAGCGGTCATTGGCTGATTGGCGACGTGCAATGGACACTCCTGGGATCGCTTCTAATTGGTTCGATCCCTGGGATTATCCTTGCGAGTCACTGGGCGCATCATATCCCCGATAGAATCCTCCGGCCAGCCTTGGGGTTGGTGCTGCTTGGGATCGCGGGGCTTCTTGTGACTTCTTGAAGTACCTTAGACAATATCGCGCTGCCGAAAGCAGCTAGCGGTCCGACCACTAGCCTTTTAAGAGGTTTGTGCCTGATACGATGTGGCCCCGGCCGGCCTTGGAACTGACATCGAGGATCTCCTCGACCGGGCATCGCAAGCGCCAAAACAGTCCTGCGGGCGCGAAGTCCAGTTCGACCTTGCCATTAAGACTGGTCTCCGCCATGCGGCAAATGACGGTAGTGCCAAAACCAAGCCGCGCCGGAACCGCGACGGGGGGACCATCACGCTCGCTCCAACTCATGACAAAAGACTTTTCGCCGCCTTCGTCCCGGTCAAGACTCCACAGGATGCCGACGCGGCCATTTCCATTGGTTAACGCACCGTACTTTCCCGCGTTCGTGGCAAGCTCATGCAATGCCATGCCGATGGTCTGCGCCGCTGATGCCGAGATCAGGAGTGGCGGTCCGCGAAATTCAATCCGCTTGCCAATCAGGTCTCTGAAATGAGCGAGCTGGGAGCTGACCAATTCGTCGAGCCGTATCCCGCGCCACTCGTTTTTGGCCAGCAAATCCTGGCTTGCAGCTAAGGCTTGAACGCGCTCGTCGAAGCGGCGAATAAAGTCCCCGGTGCCGCTGGCGGCGGTCTGCCGCGCCACTGCTTGCACCAGCGTCAGCATATTTTTGGCGCGGTGGTTAACTTCTCGCATCAAGAGGTTGATCTGCTCCTCCTGCCGCTTGCGGTCGGTGATGTCGAGGCAAGCGCCAACAATACGGAAGGGCCTCTGACCTTCTGGGCCGTGGCGGACATCGGTGCGGCCAATCCATGTCATCCAGCGGACTTCACCGCCGGGCAGCACGAAACGGAATTCCATTTTTAGCCGCCCGCCACTCCCGCCGCCTGCCGCTTCCTGGAAGGATTGCCGCACGTGACCAAGATTGTCCCTATGCACGCGGGCCAGCGCATCCTCAATTTTTGCTTTTTGGACGCCTGGAAAACCGAGCATATTTGCGAGCTCGGGGGAATAATACGCGACGCCTTCCTCCAGATTGACGGTAAAAGTTCCGATTCCTGCCGCTTCATTTGCCACCCGCAAGCGTTCTTCGCTTTCCCGCAACGATGCCTCGGCCCTGGCCCGCTCGACTGCTTGCCACAGCCGGTCCAAAGTTGCGCGCGTAATCGCGATATCCTGTTCAGTCCACTCGCGCGGACCTGAATCGGCAACAAAAAATAGGGCACGGGCCTGGCTTTCCCGCATCAGAGGAACGGCCATCCAGGATCGAATACCTAGGTCTTCGAACCGTGATTGCGCAACGGCATCGCCGGCAACGCGCCGATCTTCTAACACGTCGGTGACGGTGACGGTTTCTCCGGCGAAAAGCGAAGCGACCCTTCGGCCTGCCGTCTCAGATACGCGCCCATGGCTAGGAAGCGGTTCGATATTTCCTGTGCCTCTCCATGCGTTGACGATAGTGTAATTGTCGGTGCCGGCTTCTAACTCCGAGAGGCTGACATAGGCGGCGTTAAGTTCGCGGCCTGCCAGCTGACAAGCGGCCCCGATAGCTTCGCGCGCGGAGCTTGACTGCTGCAACGCCTTTTCGAGCTCAAAGAAATATCGATCCTGCTTTTCACGCTCAGCCTGTGAAAGTTCAGCCTCTTTTCGCGGGGTAATATCCTGCACGATGCCGACAAGCCGGCTTGGTTTGCCGCCGCGGAACGTCGTGTCTCCTGCCGCGAAAACCCAGCGAACGGCGCGGTCGGCCCTATTGACTACGCGGTATTCGCATTCATAACGGCCCGTGCCCATAAGATCGAAGGACGCTCCAATTGCCTCTCTTACCACAGTCCGGTCATCGGGATGCACCCCGGCCTCAAAGGTCTCGTACGTGATCGGCTCTCCTTCGGGCACACCCCACATGCCGCGGATAACACTGTCCCATTCAATGTTTCCGGTGCTTGGATCGTAATCGAAGACGCCGAGCTTTGCCGCGTTAAGCGCCGATGTGAGCCTCTCTTCCCTTTCTCCAAGTGCAAGGAGTGCCCGGTGGCGATCGGAAACATCGCGCGCGATCTTTGATGCGCCGATAATTTTGCCAGATGCGTCATAGACGGGCGAAATGGTGACGGAAACATGCAGTACGCGGCCGTCCTTGTGGAACCGCTCTGTCCAATACGAGTTAACACACTTGCCGCTCTTGATCTGCTGGAGAATGCGATCTTCCTCATCCTGGCGGTCAGAAGGGATGAGGCGGCGAATTGAGTGACCGAGCATCTCTTCCGCGGCATAGCCGAAGAGGCGCGCAGCACCCTCGTTCCAACTTGTGACGATCCCATCGGCGATTTGCCGACGATAGCGTCACCTGACGAATTTACGATGTGTGCAAGCTGGGCCGCAGCCCGTTCCAACCTTCGCGGTTTCACCTCCAATTTACGGTCAAGCAGGGCGCGCAGTTTTGACTGGAACAGAGTGAACGAAGTATCCAGGGGCCGCGGCAGAAACTGGCAAATCCCTAAAAGCCGAGGCGTAGAAAGCGGGCAGGAGGCGCGTTGACAAGCGACCAAAGACGAGTTCCTTTTCGAACATAGCGTGCCCATCAGGTGACATTATTGCCACCGCTTTCTGCCATAATGCTAAAGGAAGTCTTTGTCTGTAAAGCACCTTATACACCTCTCACGGACAAGGCTCATTTGCCTTAATTTGTGCGAAAAGGTTAAAGGTTACATAGGCAGAACACGGCAGGCACTTTCTGAGAGGAGCCTTGGGACCGGGCTACTGAAGACGCTCTTCAACCGCTGGAAAGCGCGTCGGATGTCCCGAGCGGACCATTGACAACAGCCCAGACCTCGGATCTTTGAAAACCTGCGTTTGGCCCAGTTGCCCGGCGGCGCTAGGGAAGCCGCCCTGGCATTTCGCACGGGGTACGCGGCCATGGTAAGCCAGCGCCCAGATGCGCTTTACCGCTACTTCGCCCGTACCGGTTTTTACGACATGTGTCTCGGGCTTTCTGGTGTAGCACCAGCCCGCGAAGACCTTCTGCTGTGCGCCCTGCACATCGAAATAGTCGCCGACATTTGCCTCGAAGGATGCGGTCGTGGGCCGATGGGTATTGGGGAACCAAACATAAATGAAGATTATCGAACCATCCGCCTGCGGCTGAGGAAGTTGAATCTTTTCCAAATCTGGAATATTGAGAGATGTAAAGTGGCCAGCAATACTATCAATTTTTTGGTGGAAAAAATCTGGTGCTTGAGAGAATGCTGCTTTACTCAGAAATACTATAAGTAACCCCAAAGCAAGAGGGACATACCTCATAATCTCTCCTGGGCTGTTTAAGCAAACCGCGCTAAATCTTCACTCCATGCGTAAAGTGTACCTGATTTTCTGGTTTTGCCAAGCGATTCCCGGCCAGATCCTAAACTTATCCTTACGAACCTTTAGCGCGGCCGTTACGCTGGCTTTGGCGCCTTTGCAAACAGGGCCCGATCTAGCGGTTCGCCGCGATTCTCCGCGATATATTGTCGAAGATCTGCCCAAAGCGTTGCGCGCCTGGCTTCTGAACATTCCGGTCCATGATTTCGTCGAGCTTTGCCAGAAGCTGAGCGCCCGTCTTGCCATGAACGAGTGGATTACGTTCGTAGCCGCGACGCTCGAAGAAATTGGACGTGGGCATGTCGCGGCCGGGCACCTGCATCATCTCGAATCCATGCCCCGGCCCCGCGAGGTTCATCAACTCAAGCTGCGCCCCTGTTAGCGCCGGCATTCCCTTTCTGGCTGCGAATTCCCTGATCCCCTCAAGTTTTACCACCTGCATCCAAGGGCCGATATCGCCGTCAAGATTGAGGGCATGCATGCCGAGCCCTTGCGAGGTCTTCGCGTAGGCGACGTGCGCAGGCCAATTGTCGCGTACCGTTCGAGCGTCCGCAACCATTCGCCGGAGGCACAAGGCCTTTACGCGAAGCGCCTCGGCCTTGCGCTCCGGAATGTTGCCTTCCGAAGCAATCCTTTCGAGCCGCGCCACGAATTCAGGGCCCTCCTTCCGGACCTGCTCGACCGTGTTCGCGGCCAAAAGCTGCGCGTAGCCCAGCGCGGTGGAAGCCGCATGCCCTGTTCTCGGATTGTAGCCGGACTGAAGATCCTGCGTTCCCATACCGCCGGTCTCCAGCGCATAAACCCTTACGACCTGGTCGCGGGTGAGCCCGAATCTTACCGCCTCCAGGGCGTAGTAGATCATAAACTCGTCCTCGCTCACCCGTTCGGGCCTGAAGCCGTAAACGGACTCCGCGGCCTGGAGAAAATCGGTGACGACGGGGACAGGAGCATGCAGCTCGGCCGGTGGCAGCGAGAGCTTCGGAAGGAGTGCCATGATTTGGTCTGGGCGCGGCGGGCCCTTATAAACCGGCGGCTGTTCCCTGACATAGTCGGCAAGCGTAACCGGCTTTCCGGCCGCAAGTTTCGCTTTCCGCTTCCTCCGCTTGAGTTCGACCTGCCGCCAATATTGATCGACGCGTCGCACGAAAGCGAGGCGTGCCGCATCATAGGCCCTCACCTTTGCCTGCTGCTCGGGCGTCAGTCTTGCAATCGCGTCCTGGAGGGGCGTGCCCGCTTCAGGCTGCGACGCAGCAACGAATTGCCCCGCAAGAAGGCATGTCAACAGAACACAAAATAAGGTTAAGCGCTTGGACATAGCCTGAACTGTAGCCGAATGGTGACGCTGAGACATCTCAATTTTACAGTCCCTCATTTATCGCAGGCGCGCCCTACCCAAGGCTTAACGCTCGCGGCTACGCAAGCGATGCCACATTTTCGACGCGCCGCTGAGGCAACTGCATTGTTCAATCTCTACCGCGTGAGAGTCTGCACCCCGCGGCCAATTTGAGGGCACATCATCGTAAGCGTTGGGGCATGAGGATTCGAAGGCGCCTGTCAGGGCGTGGGACCTATATTTTGGCTCGCATCGAGATGCAGGGGCGCGGCCCTGGAAGGCGGCGCTGGGGCGTTTTGTTCTGCCTCGGAGCGGCGCTTGCCTTAGCAGGCTGCGCCGCCTTCGGTATGCGCAATGCGCCCATCAATTCTGCACTCACAGGCGCTCCAGCAATCGCCGGCACGGAAGACGGCCTTCCCGATCCAGTTCCCCTCCATGAAACGGCGGAAACAGCAATTGGCCTTAGCTTCTCCGGCGGGGGCACCCGGGCAAGCGCTTTTGCTTTTGGGGTTTTACAGGAGCTAGCGAAAACGGAGGAGAAATCGCCGAACGGCGCGCGCAGCTCGCTCCTCGACCGCGTTTCGCTGGTGTCGGGCGTCTCGGGTGGATCGATCACCGCAGCCTACTTCGCCTTGAAAGGGCGTGAGACGCTTTCCGACTTCCGCAAAAAGTTCCTGATCCAGGACGTAGAAGCCTCACTCAGCACCTCGGTAAACGTCACCAATCTGATGCTGATGGCAAAAGGTGGCGTCAACGACCGCACAGGCCTTCCCACCTGGCTCGACAAGAACCTGTTTCACGGCGCGACCTACGCGGATGTGTTGAAGCCGGGGCATCCGCAGCTTTGGATCAACGCGTCCGATATCTATAACCGCACGACGTTCATCTACAACACCGTGAATTTTGGGGCTTTGTGCAGCGACCTGCGCCGCTATCCCCTATCGGAAGCTGTTGCCGCGTCCGCAGCGCTGCCGCTCATTTTCGCGCCGATCGTCATCCAGAATTATGCTGATCGCTGCGAATTCAATGCTCCCGATTGGGTCTATTCTGCCGACCGGCCGGGCGCTCCCGCGATCCTGCGTGCCTCTGCCGCGGCGGTTCGCCGTTATCGCGAGAATACCGACGTCAAATTCGTGAAGCTGCTCGACGGCGGCATGACCGATAATTTGGGGCTAAGCGGGTTTGTTCTCGAATTGGGTGCGGCGACCAAACCTTATGAACCGCTGACCCCCCGGCAGGCTGTCAACCTAAAACGCTTCCTCTTTATCGTCGTCGATGCTGGCCGACCGCCTGGAGGCGATCTTGCGAAGGATGCCGATTCCCCTGAGCTACTGGATTTGATCCAGGCCGTTTCCGATACCGCGGTCGATGCAAATGTGCGCGCCGCCTACGACGCTTTCGTGGGCGAAATGGAGAAGTGGCGCGATCGGCTGATCGATTACCGGTGCGGGCTGACGCCTCCTGATGTGGTTGCCTTGCGTGGCACAACCGAGGGCTGGGACTGCCATGCGCTGACGATGCAGGTGGCCAAGGTCAGCTTCGAGGGCATGCGTGAGCCAAGCGTGAAGGCGAGGCTTGATCGCATTCCGACGCGCTTTAAGCTGCCGAAGGACGATGTGGACCTGCTCATCACTTCGGCCGGAAGCCTGCTGCGGCAAAATCCGGCCTATAAGGAATTCCTGGCGACTTTCTAGAGGACAACCCGGACGAGCCTTTCTTCCAAGCCTTGCAACGGGCACGGCGGGTTGAACAACTGAAAGCCATATACCCCCCATGGTTGATTTCTCTGAAGGCATGATCGGCCACTATGAGCACCATGCCGTCGCATGGGATGCCGATCGCCAAAACAGCTATTGGAATGATAAGTGTTGGCATGATCGCTTTATTGAAACTTTAACGTTATTGCGCACCCCATCAATGACGCCCAAGCCGGCGGCCGCACTGTTTGGCTCGCCCGGTAACGCGTGCGGTCATGACAGAGGCCGGGAAAGAGTCGCGGATTGCCCCAGTGAATCTTGCGATCCCAGAAGTGGTATTATAATACCACGAATATATCACACTGTTTTTGCTAGGTTATTTGTAGAAGCAAGGCCATCTTCTCCGTTGACATGAGCCAGCGCTTCGCGTATTTGTTTTGCAAACGGGCCTTGCGGCCCTTTTTTGTTGAAGGGAGATCCAGCTCCCACGGACACACTCATGAAAACCTATTCTGCAAAACCGTCAGACATTGAAAAGAAGTGGGTCCTGATCGATGCCGAAGGCCTCGTCGTTGGGCGCGTAGCCTCGATCATTGCCTCCAGGCTTCGTGGAAAGCACAAGCCAACCTTTACGCCGCATATGGACGATGGAGACAACGTCATCGTCATCAATGCTAAGAAGATCGTCTTCACCGGAAACAAGGTGCAAGATAAGGTCTACTACCGCCATACGGGGCATCCCGGAGGCATCAAAGAGCGGCGGCCCTTCGAAATACTCGGCGGCAAATTCCCCGAGCGCGTTCTGATGAAGGCGGTTGAGCGCATGGTTCCACGCGGACCGCTTGGACGGCGCCAGATGACGAACCTGCGAGTCTATGGGGGCCCCGAGCACCCTCACGCCGGACAAAATCCTGAACCTCTCGATATCCGTGCAATGAACCCCAAAAATGCTATGAGGGCGCGCTAATGGCCGAGGCAAGCGCAAAGTCTTTTTCAGGCCTTGAAAAGGGGGCGAGTTCCGCCTCACCCGAAGACCGCTCCCGTCCAGTCCACGTCCAGAAGCTCGATGCCAATGGGCGCGCCTATGCCACCGGCAAGCGAAAGAACGCTGTCGCGCGCGTATGGGTGAAGCCGGGCTACGGCAAGATCACCGTCAACGACAAGGATCACGAAACCTATTTCGCGCGGCCAGTGCTTCAGATGATTTTGAAGCAGCCGCTCATAGCCGCCAACCGCGCAAGCCAATACGACATTGTCGCCACCGTGTCCGGCGGCGGGCTTTCGGGACAGGCGGGTGCGGTGCGGCATGGTCTATCGAAGGCTTTGACCTATTATGAACCGGAATTGCGCCCCGTCCTGAAAAAAGAGGGCTTCCTCACGCGCGATCCGCGTGTCGTGGAGCGCAAGAAATATGGTAAGGCCAAAGCCCGGCGCAGCTTCCAATTCTCTAAACGCTAGCCTGGCATCAGCTCGATGCCAGCGTCCCCGGCGTCTCCTTCGAGAGGAGCAGCAAAGCTCAGAGTCGGAATCCTCGGCGCCAGTGGCTATACCGGGGCCGACGCTGTCCGTCTCGCTGCCCGCCACCCGAACATGCAGATCTCCGTGCTTGCGGCGAATACTCATGCCGGCAAGGCTTTGGCCGATGTTTTTCCGCATCTCGGCTTCATAGAGGCGCCGCCCCTAGTGAAGGCGAAGGAGGCGGACTGGACTTCCTGTGACGCGGTGATTTGCGGCCTCCCGCATGGGACAGCGCAGGACATCATCGCGACGCTGCCCGAACGCGTCAAAGTCATCGACATGTCCGCGGACTTCCGGCTCAAGGATCCGGCAGTTTACGCGAAATGGTACGGACGTGAGCACGGGGCTACCCGTCTCCTGCCGCATTCCGTCTATGGGCTGACAGAGTTCAACGGCGCAGCGATCGCAAGCGCACGCCTAGTTGCTTGCCCTGGCTGCTACCCTACCGCCGCGCTTCTTGCCCTTTTGCCTCTTGTGAGTGCGAAGCTGATCGACGCATCGGACATCATTATTGATGCCAAATCAGGTGTTTCGGGCGCGGGCCGTTCCGTGAAACAGAACCTGCTATTCTCTGAGGCAGGCGAAGGGCTTTCTCCTTATAGCATTGCAAGCCATCGTCATGCGCCGGAGATCGAACAGGAAATCTCAGCGGCAGCCGGGGAGAAGGTCTTTGTGAATTTCACCCCGCACCTCGTGCCAATGAGCCGGGGTGAACTTGTGACGTGCTATGTACGGCTCGCCGGCGGCTACAACGCCAGCGACCTTGAAGCGGCCCTCCGCGAGCGCTATGCGGATGCACCTTTCGTGAAAATTGCGCCAAGGGGGACGCTACCTTCGACGCAGTCCGTCCGAGGATCGAATTATTGCCTTCTCGGCGCCTATGCGGATCGCGTACCTGGACGCGCCATACTCATCTCTGCCATCGATAATCTTGTCAAAGGATCAGCCGGCCAGGCAATTCAGAACTTCAACCTGATGTTTGGCCTTCCCGAAACCACGGGCCTGGAGCAATTGCCCCTTTTTCCCTGAACGTGCGTCACACTGTGCAGCCATGTCACAGCTCCGCAAAAATAAATCCGGCTGCGGAAATGCCATAATGGCTGTCTTGGCCTTGTGATAAGACCCCCCGCCTACCCTAATAAACTTTCGCACTCAAGGCTGTGCCTGGAGCGATTAATCATGATCCGCAATAGTCTCATCGCCATTTTGGCAATCGCAGTGGCCGTACTCGGCTATGAATACTCCGAGCTTTCCAAAGAGCTGGATCGCCAGATGCAGACTCTAAGCGACACGCGCGAGAAGGCTGAGCGCGATCTGCAAGCATTGCGCGAGAAGCTGACGAACGAGGAGCGGGCCCGGCAAGCGGCTGAAAAGGACGCCAAGGCTGTTTCCGCGAAGCTGGCGGAGGAGCAAGCGGAGCATGAAAAGGCGGACGAAGCAGTGAAGTCCGCGAATGAGCGCCTTTCCCAGATCCAGAACGCCTTGGCAAATGCCGAGCAAACGGCGCGGGACACCCGCGAAGCTTTGACGAAGGCACAGCAAGACAAAGAGAAGGCAGAACAGGCGGCGAAGGAGGCCACGGAAGCGCTTGCCAAAGTGAAAGGACCGCATCGGCAGGCGGGGTCGTAGCAGCCACCTTGTGATTACTCCCTTGCCTGTCGCTGATGCATTTGGGCATCAGTGCGGCTTTGAGGACAAGCAATTGTTTAAAAAACAGATGACCGCACTTTACGAAAAGACCGTGATCGAGCATAATCCGGGTCAATCGGGCAAACGATCGGACCCAGTGGAACTACGCGTTTGATGCATAAGCCGCGGTGCGGTCATAGTACGCATGTCTTCCCACGATTTCTGTATTGCTCGGAAAAGATGAAACATGGTCGTCCGGCCGTGTTTTTTCGTTGGGGAAGAGGAGTAAACATCCCATGCGCCAGACCGGTACGGTCAAATTCTTCAACCAAGCCAAGGGCTTCGGCTTTATAACGCCGGACGAAGGCGGGAAGGATGTCTTCGTGCATATCTCAGCCGTCGAGCGCTCCGGTGTGGGTATGCTGGACGAGGGAATGCGCGTTTCCTATGAGACGCAGCCCGATCCGAAGGGCAAGGGTCCAAAGGCAGTAAACCTCGAACGCGCCGATTAGGCCAACCCGCGGAACGCGGCAAGCTTCACAGGTTATTACGCGAAGCACCGCACTCAGGGTCTGCTTGCTTCGGTGAGCATTTATCCCTAAGTCCAGCCCATGCGTTTTCTGGATCAGGCGAAGGTTTACATCCGTTCGGGGGATGGCGGTAATGGCTGTCTCTCCTTCCGGCGCGAAAAGTTCATTGAGTTTGGCGGGCCCGATGGCGGCAATGGCGGCCAGGGAGGCAATGTCTGGATCGAGTGTGTGACCAACCTCAACACTCTGATCGACTTCCGCTATCAGCAGCATTTCAAGGCTCAGAATGGCAAGCACGGGATGGGCGCGAACAGGGCCGGCGCCTCCGGGGAAGATGCCGTGTTGAAAGTGCCGCCGGGAACGCAAGTGTTCGCAGAGGACAATGAGACCTTTATCGCTGACCTCGTGCATGCGGGCCAGCGTGCTCTAATAGCGCGGGGCGGCAATGGCGGATTCGGCAACGCTCACTTCAAGTCTTCGACGAACAGAGCCCCGCGCCGGGTCAATCCGGGCCAGCCGGGCATCGAAATGACGATCTGGCTGCGGCTCAAACTTATTGCGGACGCGGGCATTATCGGCCTTCCAAACGCCGGTAAATCCACCTTTCTCGCCGCCGTGAGCGCGGCGAAGCCCAAGATCGCGGATTATCCCTTTACGACGCTCCATCCCAATCTTGGCGTGGTCAAAGCCGGTGATACGGATTTTGTTCTAGCCGACATTCCCGGCCTCATCGAAGGCGCTCATGAAGGTGCTGGCATCGGCGACCGCTTTCTGGGCCACGTGGAGCGCTGCCGTGTCCTCCTTCACCTGGTTGACGTGACAGAGCCCGACGTTGCCGAGGCATACCGGACCGTGCGGGGCGAACTCAAGGCCTATGGCGGCGATCTCAGCCGCAAGCGTGAAATCGTGGCTCTGTCGAAGTGCGATGCCGTGACCGCTGAAGCCGTGTTGGAGAAGGCTGCCGCTTTACAACGGGCCGCACGTAAGAAGCCGCTGCTTCTTTCCGCGGTCTCCAGCGCTGGGGTGCGCGAGGCGCTCCTGAGACTTGCCAAGGCGATCCAGAAGCCGAAAAACCCCGAGCCCGATCCCGCGGAAGGGTGGGCGCCGGAGCTGGCTTAGGCGCCTGCTGCTACGCCTAGCGGATGCGGAGCCGGCTGCGCACCGCCATCAGCATTCCGAAGCTCACCACCGCCGTCCCGATCAGATAGAAGCTCGGCGCAAGGCTGCTGCCGGTCACGCCGATCAGCCAGGTCGAGACGAAGGGCGCGAAGCCGCCAAAGACGGGCACGGAGATATTATAGCTCAGCGCCATGCCGGTGGCGCGCGTCCGGGCTGGGAAGATTTCCGCCATGAGCGACGGCAGCACCCCGCTATATGCAGTCTTCAGAAGGCTGAGCCAGCACACGACTGCGATCAGCACAGCAAGCGATGGGAAGCGCGTCACCAGGAGAAACGCCGGATAGGCTGAAATAACGAAAAGAGCCACGGCGGCGAGCATTATGCGCGTGCGCCCCGCAAGGTCAGACCAGTGGCCGAAAAGCGGCGATCCGAAGGTGAGGATTATGCCGCCGAGCGTCGTGGCAACGAAGCCGCTCGAGGCGGGCAGGCTCAATTGCTTGATTGCATAAGTCGGCATGTAGAGGATTAGGTAGTTCGAGCTGGTGGAAACGATCACAATTCCAGCAGCGAGTAGGACACGGCCCCATTGCTGCCTGACCAACTCCCGCAACGGAGCCTGCGCCGGCTTGGCTGACAGAAATTCCGGCGTTTCTTCGGCATTCCTTCGGATATAGAAGCCCACCGGGCCGAGCAGCAGTCCGAAGAAGTAAGGCACACGCCAGCCCCACGCGTGTAGCTGATCCGGCGTCAAGAGTGTGTTGAGCCCGATGCCGAACAGGGACGCGAGCACCGCGGCCAAGCCTTGGCCGGACCATTGGAAGCTCGCGAACAGGCCCTCGCGGCCACGGCCATGCTCGACAAGAAAGGAGGTCGCGCTGCCGAACTCACCCCCTATCGAGAAACCCTGGATGAGCCTCGCGCCCAAAACCGCAATCGGCGCAAGAACTCCGATGGACTCATAGGGAGGAATGAATGCCATCACGAGCGTGCCCAGCATCATGAGCAGGATCGCGAGTGTGAGCGCAGCCTTGCGTCCGGCTCTGTCCGCATAAGCCCCAATCACAATAGCGCCGAGTGGCCGGGCCAAGTAGGCGGCACCGAATGTGCCGAAGGTCAAGAGCAGCGACACGGTCTCGTCGCCACTCGGGAAGAACAGCTTCGAGAGGGTGACGGCAAGATAACCGTAGATTAGCAGGTCGAACCATTCGAGAGCGTTGCCAATGGAGGCGGCGGAGATAATGCCGAACCTCTTGCTGGAAGATAGCGGCGCCGGAGCCGGCGGCGATGTGGCTTGTGCCTTGCTCACCCGATGCGGTCCATATTGCTCACCTCGCTGAAACAGCAAGCTTACGTGCTTGCCTGGAGAGCCCTTATTACGCAGTGCAAAGCGCGTTCGCAATGCGATCTTAAACCTGGACGCCGCACCCCGCGTTCAAACATACTAGACAGAAATCGGACTGACATGGAGGCATGGGCATGAGCCGCGGCAGCGAACTCCGGCAACTCATGGATAAGGGCGGCGTGATTGCTGCACCCGGCGCTTACGACTGTATCACGGCCCGAACGATCGAGCAGGCAGGCTTCCACGCCGTTTACATGACAGGGGCGGGAACGGCGGCCATGCTCGGATATCCGGATTATGGATTGCTGACCATGTCCGAGATGGCGGACAATGCTGGGCGCATCGCCGCCGCCGTCACCGTTCCCGTTATCGCGGACGCCGATACGGGATACGGCAACGAGCTGAACGTCACGAGAACCGTCCACGAATATGAGCGCCGCGGCGTGGCCGGCCTGCATATCGAGGATCAGGGCTTCCCGAAAAAATGCGGCCATCTCGATAACAAGACCATCATTCCGGCAGGCGAATATATCGCAAAAATCCGCGCTGCCGTGGCCGCCCGGCGCGATCCCACCTTTCTAATCATTGCGCGGACGGATTCGCGTTCGCTTCTTGGGTTCGAGGAAGCGGTCCGTCGAATGAACGCCGCCTTGGATGCCGGCGCCGATATGGCTTTCCTTGAAGCTCCGCAGACCATGGAGGAAGCGACCGCGGTCCCCCGGCTGGTGCACGGGGGCCCTGCCTTCTCAACATTGTTTGGCGTGGCAAGACACCTGACGTCTCGTTGGAGGAAGCAGAGAATGCGGGATACAAGCTCGCGATCCTGCCCGGCCTCCTCTTCAAGGCAGTGATTGGCACATGTGACGCCATGCTCAAGCAGCTTCGCCAGAGCGGAAGGCACCCGGCGCTGGACAGTGGCATGACGGTGCAAGACGTTTTCCGGCGCATGGGCTCCGGCGAATGGGATGCCGTCAGCGAAAAGTTCGGACCACGCGAAACGCCTGCAAAAGCGGCCGAGTGAGCGGGAGCGATTATGGCCGCTCCGGCGACGCCGGCCCCGAGGGCGGTCATCAAAAGAATTACTAATAGGTTGAGCAGATGCTATTTCACGATAGCATCGGGATGCTTGTTCGCGGCGAATCGAATCTAATTCCGAAATCCTCCAGCTGAATTGGCAAACATGGTTCCTGCTTCCGGCTGGATCGGCCGCCAGACGCTCGGCGCCCTTCACGTCCTCGCATCCGGCAGGGTGACGGAAGACGGATTAACGCAACATTCCGGCCAGAGCCTGCGGGCGGTTCTTCCCGGGTTCGGGCATCTGCAAGCGCCTCCCCGGCCAGCTATCGAGCAGGCGGCTGCACGGCAGACCGAGACCGGGGAGGCTCGAAACGTCAATAGTAGTCTTGCAATCGTATGCGTGCCCAAATAGTGTGCAAGGTAAGAGCGGCCTATATCTCAAAGGCAGCTCTGCCGGCAGCACTCGGCCTTCCTTCCCCGGCCGGTGGAGCTTTCCGTTTCAGCTGATCAATTCATCCGTCACCTCGCCTTGTCTGTTGTTTCTCCAACCATGACAACTCCTCACAGGGACCTTGTTTGCCTCGCGCTTCTTTGGTGGGCTGGAGTTGCGCTAAGGATCACGATTCTCGCGGTCCCTCCGCTGATTTTGCTGATCACTGGCGAGTTGCATCTGTCGGCCACGGAATTAGGCATCCTCTCCGGATTGCCGATGGCAATGCTTGCGATAGCAGCGCTGCCAGGCTCGCTTTTAATTGCGCGCCTTGGGTCCCGAATGGCCCTCATTTGCGGCCTGCTGGCAGTCGCTGCCGGAGCTGCATTACGCGGCGTATCTTGGGATGTAATCAGCCTTTACGTCACGACCATCATTATGAGCGCCGGGGTTTCCGTCATGCAGCCCGCGATGCCGGTGCTTGTGCGGGAATGGCTTCCATCGCGGATTGGCTTTGCCACGGCCATTTACTCCAACGGGCTTCTGGTGGGGGAAACCCTGGTAATCTGGCTGACCGGAATCTTCCTGCCGCTTCTCCACGGCAATTGGCGGCTTGGGCTCGCGGTCTGGTCCTTGCCGGTGTTCTTGACGGCAATCGCCGTTGCTTTGTTTGCGCCTCGCCCGCGGTCTATTAATCGGAGTTCGGAAAAGCCGGCAGTCTGGTGGCCGGACTGGAGCAATCCGCTAATCTTGCGGCTTGGCGTATTGTTCGGCAGCGTCAACGCGTTGTATTTCGCCACAAATGCCTTTTTGCCGCCGCTTCTGAAGAGCATTGGACGGAGCGATGAAGTACAACATGCCCTTACGGCCCTGAATTTTGGCCAGCTGCCCGCATCCCTGCTACTCACGGCTGTTGCGCAAAGGCTGGAACGGCGCGCCTGGCCCTATGTCTGCGCAGCCCTTGCCAGCACCGCATGCGTATGCGGACTTGTTTTCATGAGCGGAGCCTGGACAATCTTTTGGGCCGGGTTGCTTGGCTTTTCCATCGGATCGTCCTTGATTTTGGGGCTGACACTTCCTCCGCTGCTGGTAGAGAGGGAACAAGTAGGCCCAACGTCCGCGGCGATGTTCACGCTGAGCTATTCGATAGGGGTCGCGGTGGCGCTGCTTAGCGGCGTGGCCTCGGATTTGGCCGGGAATCCAGTTTGGGCGTTCCTGCCCATCGGTATCTGCACCCTAACTTTGGGTGCTTCCGCGCTCATGCTCCGCGCACAGGGAAAGCTTCGTTAGACTGTCCGAACTATTTGAAACGGCTGAAGACCCCCTCATCCTAGCCTTGTCCCCAAGGGGAGAAGGGACGCCAGAAACTCCGAGAGGGAGTTTACTCCGCAGCATGCGCCGTAAGCGAGGATTGCTCCATGCCCGCTGCCTTCTTTAGCTCTTCGCGGTAATGGAGTGGCCCTCCACGGAAAGGGGCAAAGCCCGTACCGAAGATCACGCCCGCATCCACGTGATCAACACTTGCGGCCACGCCTTCAGTGAGCGCCCGTTCGCATTCGTTGATGAGGGGGTTCACGAGTTCCCGCCCCAACTCGGCAAGCTCTGCCTGATCGAAGTCCATGGCCATCTTTTGCGGCTTATCGCTGACCCATTTATAGAAGCCTTCGCCGGATTTCTTGCCGAGCTTTCGCTGTTGCACCAACCGCATCAGAGGGCTGTCTTCCGGCGCTGGCATATTGAGCACTTTGGCGACGCTTAGCGCCACATCCAAACCAACCACGTCCGCGAGTTCGATTGGCCCCATAGGCATGCCGAATTTCTCGGCTGCAGCGTCGATTTTCTCCTTCGGCGTGCCTTCAGCTACGCGCTTCATCGCCTCGAACATGTAAGGCGCCAAAACCCTGTTCACGAGGAAGCCCGGCACCGACTTCACGATGAGCGGGAATTTGTCGATCCTCGTTACGAATCCTGCCCCTTTGCGCACTTCTTCCTCGCGGCTTTGCGGACCCCGCACCACTTCAACGAGCGGCAAGGCTGGTACGGGATTAAAGAAATGCAGGCCGATCAGCCGCCCGGGGTCTTTCAGCACCGAGGCGATCTGCTCAATCGGCAGGGATGAGGTGTTTGTGGCAAGGACCGCACCCGGTTTGAGCCTGGGTTCGATGCTTGCAAACAGCTTCTGTTTGGCTTCCAGGTTCTCGAAAATTGCTTCGATCACCACGTCGGCGCGATGCACCTGCGCTCCGCTTGGATCGGCGATCAGCCGCGCCATCGCCTTCGCTGCCTCGGCGTCCGATCTAAGGCGCTTCTTGAAGAATGGCTTTGCACGGGCTAGCGCGCGGTCGACCGCTTCCACCGAGGTGTCTTGCAGCGACACCTCCATGCCTTGGACAACGCAAACCATGGCGATGTCGGCGCCCATGGTCCCGGCGCCGATGACATGCGCCCGAAGCGGCCTGAAGCCGTTCTTGGGCGCTTCGGCTTTCAGCATCTCGGATAGCCGGAAAACGCGCCGCAGATTGCGCGATTGGTCCGAGATCATCAAAGGGGCGAAAGTGCGGGTCTCCTCTCGCTTCAGGCGCTCGTAGCTCCCGCCATGCTTCTCGAAAAGGTCGATGAGCCGGAACGGGGCGGGGTAGTGCTCTTCGCGGACCTTTTCAGCAGTTTCCTTGCGCATCCGATTTGCGAGATACCGCCGCGCGGCTTCGACCATCATCACTGGCGCTAGATACGTCCCCGCGCGTGTTGACTTTCTCTTCTGCAAAACCGCTTTTCGCGCGGCCCAGCGCAGTTCATGGTGCGTCGGAACAAGCTGGTCCACGATGCCCGCGGCGCGCGCCTGGGCCGGCCTGAGCATCCTGCCCGCGAGCATGTTCGGCATCGCATTCATGGGGCCGGACTGACGCAGCCAGCGGGCGACGCCGTTGAGGCCTGGAATGAGGCCGAGCTTCACTTCCGGCAGCCCAAGCCGGGTGCGCTCCTCACGATCGGCAATGCGATAATGGCAGGCTAGCGCGAACTCCAGGCCGCCCCCAAGGCAAAAGCCGTGGATGGCTGCGACGGCAGGCACGGAGAGCCTTTCGACCCGGTCGAAAATGGCGGTCACCTGTCCGACCACACTCGCAACCTCTTCTTCGGTGGTCAGGTTGTCGAACTCTTTGATGTCGGCGCCGGCGATATAGCTCTTCTCCTTGCCCGACATGAAGATGACCCCGCGAACCCTCTTGTCGCGTGCGCCTTCCTCGACCGCGGTTACGATTGCCTCAAGCTCCTCGGCGGTCTCCCTTCCGAGCGTATTCTGGGACTGGTCTTTCACATCAATGACGGCCCAGGCGATGCCTTCGACATCGATCTGGAAGCGCCAATGTTTCAGGCTTGCGGCGTTCGCTACCATCACCACTCCCTTTCTATTCGTCGCGCCCTGCGTTCGGGCCTAACTGGCCGGCTGCATCTCGGCTGGCTCAGGCAGCGGGCCGGCTCCATTGTGCAGCATGGCGCGCAGATTATCGCCCGGCGCGTAGTGCGGCCTGACCTCGTCCGGAGAGAAATCGTCGACCGCAATCACCCTCGCGACGAGATGCTCTGTCTCGCGCAGCAGGCCGGCTTCCTGCTCGCTCAGCACGCCCTTGGTTACGGCTTCGGCAAACCAGTCGTTACCTAGGTAACGCTTAACGGTACCGGTCCGTATGGCGCGCTCCAGCTTCCTATCAGCGGCGTCGCTCTCCACCACCTTTTTCATGGTGACTTCCAAGAGCCCGGTTGGATCATTCACGTCGTGCGACACGAAGGCAAAGCGCGTGAGCCGGTCCCGGAGCTCACCAGGTTCGAGAACAGCGTGCACAACCCGTTTGGCCAGTGTGTCCTTCGGTTTGCGAAAATGGTTCCCGAAGGGAAACACCAAAAACATCAGCAAGGGACGCACACCGCGAATGGGAAAGTTTTCGATGGCCTCATGCGCCGCTGCGTAGAAATTATGAAAGGCCTTCTGGACGGAATAATCGAAAATAGGCCTCTCGAAGCGCTCCCTTCCGTCGTCCTCATAACGCTTGAGAAGGCAGGCTATGAAGTAAAGCTCACTCAGCGCATCCGCCATCCGCGCTGTTGTCCGCTGTTTGACCTTGAGGCCGCCGCCCAGCAGGCCGACGCAAAGGTCAGCCATCAGAGCAAAGCTGGTGGAGGCGCGGTAAAGCTGGCGGTAATAATACGGCACGGGCGCGTTCGCAGGCGCGCTGGCGAAAAGCCCGAATGTCGCGTTGTGAAACAGCGAGCCGAAAAGGTTTGAGACTGCAAACCCCACATGCCCTTCGAAGGCTTTCTCGAAAGCCAGAAATCCAGCCCTGCGGTCCGGGTCCTGCGCGGCCTGCACTTCGGAATAGAGATAAGGGTGGCTTCGGAGCGCGCCTTGCGCGAAGACGATCAGGCTTCGCGTGAGGATATTTGCTCCTTCCACCGTGATGCTGACGGGAGAAATTTGGAACGCCGATTGCAGATAGTTGCGGGGTCCGTCGCAAATCCCCTTGCCGGCATGGATATCGAAGGCCGCGTCGAGACATCTGCGCATTCTCTCGGTGCTTTGGTATTTCATAAGCCCCGAGATGACGGCTGGTTTCGCGCCTTGGCTGACCATCGCCGCAGTTACGGCCCGGGCTGCCTCCAGCGTGTAAGCGGTCTCGGCGAGTTGGGCGAGCGGCTCCTCAATCCCTTCCATCCGCCCGATCGGGATCGAAAACTGCTTGCGGATGCGCGCATACGCGGTTGTAAAGCGGAGCAAGGACTTCACACCCGCGGTCGACGAAGCCGGCAGCGAAATTGCGCGCCCCGCAGCGAGGCAGCTCATCAGCATGCGCCAGCCCTGGCCCACGCGGTCCACCCCACCAACGACCCAGTCGAGGGGAATGAACACGTTCTCGCCCGAGGTCGGACCATTCGGGAATGCGGTCCCGGAAGGCAAATGCCGGCGCCCGATCTTGACACCTGGATGATCTGCGGGAATGAGCGCCAGCGTAATTCCAATGTCGCTACCCTTGCCGAGAAGGTTTTCCGCGTCGAACAGATGGAAGGCGAGGCCGAGCAGCGTCGCTTTTGGTGCGAGCGTAATGTACCGCTTGTCCCAGCTTACGCGGATGCCGGGAACTTCCTGGCCGTTATAGATACCCTTGGTAACGTAGCCAACATCGCGCATTGCTGCGGCATCGGAGCCAGCAAAGGGGCTTGTCAGTGCAAAGCAGGGGATCTCCTTTCCCTTCGCGAGCGGCTCCAGATAGTGCTCCTTCTGCGCCTCGGTGCCGAATTTCTCGATCAGCTCACCGGGGCCCAGCGAATTCGGCACCATCACAACGATGGAAGCGTCCGGATTGCGCGAAGATACCTTGCCCAGAATGATGGATTGCGCCTGTGGTGAGAAGCCGAGCCCGCCATGCTCCTTCGAAATGAGCATGCCGAGGAAGCCCTTTTCACGCACGAAATTCCAGATGTGCTCCGGGATGTCGTTCTGATTATGCCGAATCTCCCAATCGTCGAGCATCCGGCACAATTCTTCGGTCTCATTCTCGAGGAATCTCCTTTCCTCGTCTGTCAGAACGACTGGATCGACGGCGCGCAACTTGGTCCAGTCGGCCGGCCCGAGAAGAGTTCGGCATCGAAACCGATGGTGCCTGCGTCGATGGCCTCCTGCTCGGTCTTCGAGACGGGCGGGAGAATCCGCTTTACGAACGCAAAAGCAGGGTGGGTGATCACTGTTTGCCGGATTGGACGCCACGACAAAAGCGCGATGAGTATAGCAGGGATCCAGGCCGCGAGCGAAGCGCCTGCTAATGGCGGCAGATGAAGCTCACCGGCGTAAAGGCCAACCTCGGCAAGAAGCGTTACGATGGCGACCCAGATGGCCCACGCCCAGAGCGGATCGCGCCTTATCGCGAGCGCAAACATGGCCGCGAGGGTGAGAATGGCGAGCAAGGTTCCCACAATCATGGCCGCATCCTTTATTGAGCGCCGCGCGGCGCCGGGCAGACGTAGCACCGCAGGCAGCACGGTTCGAATCTTATAGCCGTGAAGTGAGGTCAGAACAAACCCGCGTCAACTAGGCTAAAGATTTCACGGTTTGAAAGAAAGATAATTCACACGAAAAGGTTGCGGCCGCATTAACCATGCCCCAATAGATCGCGGCGCGGCAATTGCACATCGAGGCCAAGCTTCACCGGGATCGACGCCGATTTCGTAAAGAGCCTTGGGCGCGGGGGATTTATGGAATTTACGCCTAGAGTTGAGTTGGCATTGCAAAATGATGCGGAATATCGCTGCGTAGGCCTCGAGCTTGATAGCAGCGGCGCCATTGAGATCCATGCGCATGATATCGGTCCAGCCGTTAAGCAAATTTGGGATCATGACGACTACGAGTTTTCCGTCACCGTACCTGCAACAGCGGTAGCACGGCTTGCGTTTGAACTTCTGAAGGAGAAGTTCGCGGGCAATCTTAGAGCCGTAGACGCACTAAGAAGCTTCTGCGAGGAACGCAGTATCGAGCATGAATTCTTCTCTTGGCCGTGAGGTCTTGCTTGATCTCACTCTTTACGCCCGCCTCGCTCAGCGCAATGGCGAAAATGGCCGGTTTTTCGACAAGCTTCCGTTGGCGCGATAGATTGCCGGCAGACGACAATATGTGGGCGGTCCTAAAAAGACCTGCTGCGAGCTCATAAAGCGGCTTTAACCGCCACCTCATTCCTTGGGCGGAGCGCTAATGCAAGCGCTACTATAGGTTCGTATTCCTCACGGGTAGCCTCGTCCTGCAGAACGTCCCAATTTTCCGCGAGCACGCCGTCTTCGATGCGTACGATATCGGCTGCGATCCAGTTTAGGGGCCGGCCGTCTCCGGAGAATCGGCCGTGACGATCACAAATCCTCGCCGGCGAATATCCACGGGTTCGTATTTCAGCGTCACCGGCGCGTTCTTGACCAGGTTGAAGAGGCCTTCCCGGGCCCCGCGCGATGTGCGCGCTGTGCTAAATATAGTTGGGCAGGGAAGTCTTCGAGATCATCTTGTAGCTCAGAACAGAAACGCCGAAATAGGAAGAGCTTCAAAAGTAACGGCTGCGCAGCTAGGAGGCGGCCATGAATTTCTTCCGCACAATGCTTTTGCTCGCGGCGCTGACCGCGTTGTTCATGGCCATCGGCTATGCCATCGGCGGCGGGACCGGCATGGCGATTGCGTTCATCTTCGCGGCGGGCACGAACCTTTTCGCCTATTGGAATTCCGACAAGATGGTCCTTTCGCAACAGGGGGCGGAAGAGGTCAGCGAAGCGCAGGCGCCTGAGCTTTATTCCACGGTGCGCGATCTAGCGGCCCGGGCCAATCTCCCGATGCCACGGGTGTTTATCATTCATACGGAACAGCCCAATGCGTTCGCCACGGGGCGCAACCCCAATAACGCCGCCGTGGCGGCATCTGTCGGGCTTCTGCGCATGACAAGCAGGGAAGAGCTGGCGGGCGTGCTGGCGCATGAACTTTCGCATGTGAGAAACCGCGATACGCTCACCATGACTATCGCGGCCACAATCGCCGGTGCAATTTCGATGCTCGCCAACTTCGGGCTCTTCTTTGGCAGTGGGCGTAGGAATGGAGGCATCATCGCAACACTTCTGGCAGTCATTGTCGCGCCGCTTGCGGCTGCTCTCATTCAAATGGCTATAAGCCGCTCCCGCGAATATGCGGCCGACCATGACGGGGCTGCACTCTGTGGCCACCCGCTTTGGCTGGCCTCTGCATTGCAAAAAATCGACCGCGCCGCCCATGCAATTCCGAATGAGCGGGCTGAGGCTTACCCGGCGACGGCGCCGCTCTATATCGTCAATCCGTTAACTGGGGGCGGCATGGATAACCTTTTCTCGACCCATCCCAACACTGAAAACCGCATTGCCGCCCTGCAAGAACAAGCCCGGGAGATGGGGGAAACGGGCTGGCCCGCGCCGAGTGCAAGCGGGATGACTTATTCGCCTGGCGTGGATAATCCCTACGGCGCTGGCCCATGGGGTTCCAGTCCCAGCGGCCCGAGGCGCACCGGGCGCGGGCCCTGGGGCTGAGTGGTTCTTCGAAACTTGTGTTCCTTCCCGAGCCTTATCAGGACGCAGGGGATCACCGCTGATGCTTGCTGCGGTTGGCATCGCCGCCGTGTTCAAGTAGAACCTCTCATCAAGAAGCGGTGCCGGAGGTATCTTATCGATCTCTCGCACAGTATTGGCCTTTGAGGGGTGAATTATGGGATGCCAAAGGATGGTAACGGGCGAGAGCCAAGATAACAGCCCATCCATAAAGGGCATTTCTTCTTCCCACCTTCGCTTTGGCGCCATCCGCTGATGCGCATTCTCATCACCAATGACGACGGCATCGAAGCCCCTGGCCTCGATGCGTTACAGAAAATTGCGGCAGACCTTTCAGACGACGTTTGGGTCGTCGCGCCAGAAACCGACCAAAGCGGCGCAGCGCACTCGCTGACCTTGCATGAACCATTGCGCCTCCGGAAACTTTCCGAGCGCGTTTTCGCCGTGAAAGGCACGCCAACCGATTGCGTCATCATGGCGGTCCGGCATGTGCTCAAAGGCGAGGAGCCTGCTCTTGTACTGTCTGGGGTCAATCGCGGGTCGAACCTCGCCGACGATGTCACCTATTCCGGCACCATCGCTGGAGCGATTGAGGGCACAATGCTTGGCATACCGTCCATCGCGATGAGCCTTGCCGTGAACTGGGAAGATCCCGCCAAAATCCATTGGGAAACGCCGATGACACTCGGGGCGGACCTTGTGAAAAAGCTGATGGCTGCGGGCTGGCCGCCCGACATATTGTTGAACATCAATTTTCCGGACCGGGAACCAAGTAAAGTTCAAGGAATTCAAGTAACGGAGCAAGGCAGGCGCGATCAGGATTATTTGCGCGTCGAAGACCGCCTCGATACGCGGGGCAATCCCTATTATTGGCTGGGGTTCAAACCGCGCTCGTTTCACGCCAGCAAAGGCACGGACATTTGGGCGGTCCGGAACGGCGCGATATCGGTAACGCCGCTTTATCTCAATCTAACGCACGGTGATACCTGCCGGAAGCTTTCAGAGTTTCTGGCGTTATAATAGGAAGCGGGCTTCTGGGGCGGTTCGCTTCGGGAGCAATGCATATGAACGATGCGGTTTTGGACCTTCTCCGTAGTCTGCAAAAAGACGGAATTTTCGATCCTCTAGTACTCGGGGCAATTGCGAAAACCCCTCGCGACCTTTTCATTTCCGACAGCGCACTCAAGACCTACGCTTATGAAGACGAGGCGCTGCCGATCGAATGCGAACAGACCCTCACGCAGCCTTTCGTCGTCGCCTACATGACCGAAAGACTTCACATTGGGGCGGCGGATACGGTGCTCGAAATCGGCACGGGGTCCGGCTACCAGGCGGCCATCGCTGCCCGGCTTGCGAGGCATGTATGCACGATGGAAACCCATCTTGAGCTGCACAAATTGGCTCAAGAGAGGTTCGATCGGCTGGGGCTCACCAACATCACCGCCATCCATGGCGATGGCACAAAGGGTTGGCCGAAAAGACGGCTTTTCGATCGAATCCTGGTTACAGCAGGAACGAATGAGGTGCCCCCAGACCTGCTCGACCAGCTCGCTCCATGCGGGGCTCTGATAATTCCGCTCGGACCGCCCGACGATCAAAGGCTGACCCTGATCACGCGAAGCAACAGCCATATGGAAAGGCAGGCACTTCTACCGGTACGTTTCGTCCCTTTGCTGCCCAAACATGATTGATAAGCCGTGCTTGCAAAAAGGGACTAATTGGTTACCCGTTTAAGTTAATCTTAAGCCTTACTCTGCATAACACTCTTTAGAGTGAGGTGCGGCGATGCGTTATGTTGTAGATGCGGGGAAGCGCGGACCAAGTCATTTCCGCGCTGCTGTTCAGTTAGCTTTAGGTTGCGTGCTGCTCGGCGGATGCAGCGCAACCTCGGATCGATTCTCTTCATTCTCTCTTGGCAGCGGTTACGATTCTGGGCCGGCTTCCCGGCCGCCTTCAAGACAAGCCGCTTACGCGCCCTTCCCCGCCCAAACGTCCCAAGCTCCTCAGACAGCACAAGCCTCGAACTACCGGCCGCAACCCGCGAACGGCGTTCAGCTTGCAGGTGCCAGTTCCGGTCAGCCCACCGGATATCTTCAGGTCTCCAGGGTGGACCTGCCTCCACTCCAGCCGGGTCCACAAGGAGCGCAAGGGCCAAGGATGGCAGATGGTTATGGCCCCTATAACCGGCCTCCTGTCGCAGATGGAACATATGCAGGTCCGCGCGTTTACACGCCCTACGATCAGCCTGGAGATGCCCCTCCCACTGCGCCAAATCCACCTTACGACCCGCCGCGATATGAAGGACAATACAGCCCTCAACCGCCGCCTTACCCGCGCTCAGGCGGCCCGGGTTATGGAAGCGGCAATGACGTGCATGTCTACGTCCCTGAACCTCAGCACAGTTATGGGGGTGAGCCCCAGCCGGGGCCGGGCTACGAGCGCAATTACCGTGATGAACTCCGCGGACATGAGTATTACAGAGGCCCTTCAGGCGATCCGCGCGGGCGCCAGGTTGTAAGGGTGGTCCCGGGTGATACGCTTTACTCATTGGCGAGACGCTACGGCGTTACGGTCGACATGATCGCCAGGGCGAACGGATTGTCGAGCCTTAGTGTAAGACCTGGAATGGAGCTCCTCATCCCGCGCGCCGATCCTGCATCCTACGGTCAGCCGCAAATGGCGAACCCCTCGAGGCCGGCATCGTGCAGCGGCGAGCGCTGCCATGTTGTAACTCCGGGCGAAACCATTCAAAGCCTTGCCCATAGCTATGGCGTACCCGAGTATGAGATTGCCCAGGCTAACGGGTTGCCGGTTAAAGCTGCGCTGCAACCGGGCCAACCGATTTTTATTCCACTCGCGGACAAGCCGAACCGGCATGAATTCGCTTCAAACGGTCAAGGCCGCGACCATGACGCAGCTTCTTCTGCCAAGCCCGGCGGGAGCATGGCGCTCGCTTCACCCCCCGGCAAAGATGCGAAAACTAGTTCGCTTCAAACAGTTGAACCTCTCAAGCCTGTGCCCAGCGTGAAGGACGCGAGCGCAAAACCGGCAGCGGAACCGTCTTGTGAGGCGGCTTTGGCAAACCCCGTGCCACGCATGGGAAGCACTTTCCGCAGACCCGTCGAAGGCAAGACAATTGCTCCATACGGACCGCAAAAGGACGGCACTGTCAACGAGGGCATCACCATCTCGGTCCCAAGAGGAACACCGATCAAAGCCGCGGAAAATGGCGTCGTTGCCTATGTCGGCGACGAGCTGCCCGGCTTCGGTAACTTGATCCTGATCCGGCACGCCGACGAATATGTCACCGCCTATGCCCACGCTGACGCGATCCTGGTCAAGAAGTGCGATATGGTTAAGCGTGGCCAAACCGTAGCCACTGCGGGCACCACGGGTGACGCGAGTCAGCCTGAGCTGCATTTCGAGATACGGAAGAACTCAAAGCCGGTTGATCCTGCTCCACTGCTTGGATCGTAGGCGAAGCTCGAAAAGAAAAGCCCCGCCAAAAGGCGGGGCAAGTTGTGTTAAAGACGAGCACGTGTCCGGCTTAGTCGCAATGCTCCCTTACAACGCACTCGCGATATTCTTTTTCGTGCTCGTGGTGGCGCTCGCGGCATTCACGGCGCACGCGTTCGCAGCGCTCATGGTCGCGCTCATCAACCTTTGTAATGAAGCTTTGTTTGGCTTTACTAACAACTGGGGTTTCGAAAGCGGAGGTTGGGCCGGCCGCCAGTGTAAAGGCGGACAGCGCAAATGTGAGGCCAAAGCCGGCTGCCATAATGGCTCGCATGAAAAACTCCCTTGGATGAGACAACATCGCGAGCGAAAGGCTTTGGGGAAATTGAGCGGAAACTGTGGCGCAAGCTCTAAACCCTTCGTTACCAGCGCGGAGAGCGGAAGCGTCCTGCCTTTGCAATTTGTGACTTGTCTCTCGCCCGCCGATGTAGTGCACTTTCCCGTTAGAAACATGACTGAGTGAGAGGCGATCATGGCCCAGACAATAAAGGTGAAGTCACCACTGGACGGGTTCGAGTTCGACGCGCTGCAGGCGAATGCGGAGGGCCGGAGAAGAGGCGGCGTTGTCGTCATCCAAGAGATTTTCGGCCTCGATAAGTACGTTCGGGACGATGTAGGGCGGTGGGCTGCCATGGGCTTCGAAGCGGTTGCACCATCGATGTTCGATCGGCAGAAGCCCGGCTTCGTGGCCGATCACGATCCCGCCGGGATAGAGGAAGGCCGGAGACTCGCGGCGGCCAATGGCATGGAGAATCCGGCGTCCGATGTTCAAGCCTGCGTCGATTACCTGAAGGCCAAGGGGCCAGTGTTCATTGTGGGCTACTGCTATGGGGGATCAATCGCTTGGCTGGCTGCGGCCGAGGTTGCGGGGCTTGCCGCTGCCTCGTGCTATTACGGCGGCCGCATTCAGGACATGATCGATCTGAAGCTCAAATGCCCGGTGATTTGCCATTTCGGGCGGAGGGATAGTCATATCCCAGCGGATGCGATTAAGGCAGCGATCGAAAAGGCGCATCCTGAGGTGCCCGTCTTCATCTACGAGAATTCCGGCCATGGTTTCAACAACGCGGGCCGCGAGGACGCTGACCCGGCGGATGCGGAATTGGCAAGGAGGCGGACTTTGGAGCTGTTCGAAGCCAACGGCGCCCAGTAGAAGCGGCCCCGCTTCACTGACCACTGAATGCCTCACCGGGAAATCTGCTCAAGTTCCCGGTTGCGGGTTCGCGGCCCCCACCCTGCAATCGAAATCACGACCATGAGCATGGCGAAAGCGATGAGGCCGAACACACCTTTCGTGCCCGCGGTATGAAGAAAGAAGCCAATGATGAAGCTGGCGAAAACCGCGCTGATCCGGCTGAGTGAGTAAGTGAAACCCACCGCGCGTGCTCTGACTCGCGTCGGAAACAATTCGGTTTGATAGCCATGAAAAGCGTATGACAGCACGTTGTTCGACAAGGTCAGCAGCACTCCGAACAGGATGAGGAGCGGCATCGTAGTCTGAAAAGAGAACAGCATGCCGAACGCGCCAATGCAGATCGCAGCCGCAACTAGCTGCCACTTTCGCTCGAAGCTATCCGCGAACGTCATCGCCAGCAATGGGCCAAAGGGGTTCGCTATGGCGATGATGAACGAGTAAAGCAGGCTCGCGCCAAGATTGATGCCAGCTTGCTGAGTAATGAGGGTCGGGACCCAGGCAGCGAACCCATAGAAGCCGAAGGTCTGAAAGAACTGAAAGACCATTAGCATAATTGTTCGGCTGCGGTAGGCAGGCTCAAAAATCTCGCTTAGGCGGCCGATGGTTTCCGCCTTCTCCACGGAATGGTCCGCTGGTTTGGGCAGAGGCCCGCCGCCAAGATCCGCGATCACTTTCGACTCGATCGACGCGGTCACCGCCTCTGCCTCGTCCAGCCGCCCCTTGTTGATCAGCCACCGCGGACTTTCCGGTAAGCGGCGGCGGAGGAACCAGACAGCGAGCGCGCCCATAGAGCCAATCAACACGACCCAGCGCCAGCCGTCGAAGCCGAACGGGCTAGCGGGAACCAATAAATAGGCGGCCAGAGCAACAACAGGCACGACCGCGAACTGTATGGTTTGGTTGAAAGCGAAGGCGCGGCCTCGCATGGACCTGGGCACGAGTTCAGACAGGTAGGTGTCGATGGTGACAAGCTCTACGCCGATACCAATGCCCGCAATCAAGCGCCACAGGCTGACGCCAAGGCCGGTCTCTTGAAAAGCCATCACCAGCGTCGCCGCCGAATACCAAAGCATCGAATAGGTGAAGATGGTCCGGCGCCCATATTGGTCGGCGACGTAGCCGAAGACGAAGGTTCCGATGAAGAGGCCTGTGAAGGTTGCCGCGACAAATAATGCGGGTCCTTTGAATATGCTCACCGACACGTTCGCGAGAAGTCCGGCCTTCATCAAACCTGGAATGACATAGGCGGTCATGAACAGGTCGTAGAATTCGAACATGCCGCCTAAAGAGAGGACGGCAACAATCAGCCACACGTGACGGGTTCCCGGCAGCCGGTCGAGGCGGGCAAGCACTACCGCTGCTCTTTCCTGAGCGCTTGCGTCCAAAGTCAACGTTCCCTCTCAAGTTACTTCGCGCCGCCGATGATTGCGGCTTCAACTTGTTATGGTGATAATTATGCAGGTCTTATCGCAAAAGCGGTATCCATTTTTGCCGATTATTTTCTGCGGATGCCGCAGAGAGTACGCCGGCATCCCGGCCATTTTCCATGTTTGCCCGCTGTGCCGAATGAGAAACTCGTCTGCAATTCCTCAATAGCTTAATGCTGAAGCGGGAGGCTGCCTCTCAAAGCGCTCTCGTGGCTTTCACGGCTAGTGAATTCCTCAGGATGCGGCTTATAGGACCAAAGAGGCATGGAACGAGTTGCATAGTTAACTTTTGAACAATGGGGCAAATGCGGCCCATGCCGCAGTTTGAATGTTGCACCTGCAATTTTGAGCGATGCCCCTAACGCAGGTGCTCAAAAGGAGGAAGCGGTTATGCGTGAAAAAGCCGATCATGGTCATCACATCCTTGGCAGCATTGGAGTTTCACGGCGGAGCCTGATTAAGGCCGGCCTCGGAGTAACCGCGGCCGGCTTTTTAATGCGCAATTCGGCTCCGGCTGCCTGGGCTGCGGAAAATCATCCGGCGCTCGGCACCTATCCCGCAGGCGTTGGAGCCAATAGCATCTTTATTGGCGGCGTGATGCCCATTACCGGCCCCTATTCCTCCTCCGGAAAGGATATGCAACTCGGCTTCGAGCTTGCGGTCGATCATCTCAACAATGGAAGCCGGGTGACCGAGGCAATTCCCACCTTGAAAAAGGCCAAGGGCGTGCTCGGCAAGAAGATCGAACATCAGGTCGCGGACAGTGAGACCAACCCCAATGCCGCCGTGCAAGCGGCAACACGCTTCATCCACGATAACAAGGCCATCATGCTAACGGGAGGTGTGAGCAGCGCCGTGTCCATCGCGTTGGAGAAGCTTGGCCAGCGCGAACACGTTCTGTTCATGGTGGGAAATAGCGGCTCAAACGACACCACGGGCAAGGACTGCCAGCGCTACGGTTTCCGCTCGCAGCCCTCGGCTTATATGGCTGCAAAGGCGCTCGCGCCCGTGCTGGCAAAGGAACTCGGCAAGGACCGCAAGGCGGCTTATCTAGTCCCCGACTACACTTACGGCCATAGCGTCTACGATTCGATGAAAGAGTTCACTGAGAAGGCAGGGTGGAAGACCGTCACCGAGCAGCTTGCGCCGCTCGGAACTGCAGATTTCAGCTCCTACCTCCTCAATATTGCCAATAGCGGCGCCGACGTCTTCGTCAATGTCGCCTTCGGTGCCGATGCCACGGCTTCAACCAAGCAGGCGCAGCAGTTCGGCATTCTTCAGAACATGAAGTACGTGGTGCCAAACATCTCCCAGTTCCAAGCCAAGGAGCTTGGTGCTGAGATCATGGGAGGGACCTACGGTACCCAGGCCTGGTGGTGGACCGAAGAAGACCATATCCCCCTAGCGAAGTACTTCGTCGAAGACTTCCAAAAGAAAAACAATTACAAGCCACGCTGGGGCGCTAGCGAAGTCTATGTCCAGATGATGGTCTGGGCTGATGCGGTTGAGCGTGCCGGCACCTTCTATCCTGTCGAGGTGATCAAGGCCCTCGAGAGCGGCGACAAGGTGAACTCGATTTATGGCGAAGTCTGGTATCGAGGCGGCGATCATCAAATGGTGCGGCCCGTGCCCGTCATGGTTGGCAAGAAACCTTCGGAAATGAAGGGACCCGAGGATTACTTCCGCATTATAGAGCTGGTGCCTGGGAATGATGTCTTGCCGCCACTGGCGGAGACAGGTTGTCATATGCCTTCGTATAGTGCCTAGGGCGACCTTTTCGCTGGCGCGCCCATGCGCGGTAGACGATAATTTGCTCAAGCAAAAGCAAAGAAGCGGCCGGGGCTCGCCGGCCGCAGCCGGGTTTTCTAAGGCGAGCACCTGATGCCAACTCTCCCGCAGTTTCTATCCCAGGCTTTCAACGGAATTGCATTTGGCAGCTTGCTCGCCCTTATCAGCAGCGGCTTGACCATCATCCTTGGCATGTTAGGCGTGCTGAACTTCGCCCATGGCGCCATGTTCATGCTGGGCGCCTATACTGCCTTTGTCGTCCTTAGTCATTCCGGTTCTTATTTCGCTGCCTTATTGCTGGGTGCTCTGTTTCTGATGCTTGTCGGATTGGCGATGGAGCGCGGACTGATCCGCTTCTATTACAGCAGGCCGCCTGAGGATCAGATCCTCGTCACATTTGGCCTCGGCATTATGATGGTCGAGGCAGTCCGCTACTTCTTCGGCGGCCTGAGTCAGCGTGTGCCCCTCCCAAGCTGGGGAAACGGCATCGTCAACCTTGGCATGTTCTTCTACCCTCTTTACCGGATCGAAGTGATCGGCATCGTTGCGGCGCTTCTCTTGGGTTTTTATCTCCTTCTATACCGCACGCGCATCGGGCTCGTCGTGCGCGCCGGGATCGAAGACCCAAGCATGGTTGGCCTGCTCGGCATTCACGTGCAACGTGTCTTTATGTTTGTATTTGGCCTAGGAGCTATGGCCGCCGGCATTGCCGGCGTGATTTACGCGCCGCTTTCCGCCGTCATCCCCGATATGGGAGAACCATTCCTCGTCGAATGCTTTGTCGTCATTGTCATCGGGGGCCTCGGCTCTTTCCCTGGGGCGGTTGCCGGGGGAATTATCGTGGGTGAGCTGTTAAGTCTGACCACCTTATTCAACCCTGCCTACGCGCAGGCTGCGATCTACATCGTGATGACCCTCGTGCTTATCGCCCGGCCCAGAGGGCTGTTCGGCACCCACGGGCGGGTCTGATGGAGAGAGTGAAGGGCTCCCGGATTTTGAGATGGTGGCCGGAGGCGGCGCTTGCGGTTGCATTGGTGATCCTGCCCTTTGTCTTTGATGCCGGCTTTGGCACAGTCGATCTCTTCACACGCATTCTCATTTGGGGAATATTCGGCCTCGGCTTCGATCTGCTGTTTGGCTATACGGGGCTTCTATCCTTCGGCCAGGCCGCCTTCTACGGCACAGGCGGATTCGTCACGTCCTATCTGGCAATTAGCGGCCTGGTCAGCAGCATATGGCTGGCCATGCTTGCCGGCATCGCAGCAGCGACGATTTTCGGTGTGTTTGTGGGACTTTTGGCTCTCCGCCGCGTGGGCATTTATTTCGCCATGATAACCCTCTCCTTCGGAGAGCTCGCCTATTTTCTCGAGAACTCGCCGCTCTCAGCCTGGACGGGGGGAGAGAACGGCTTACCCGGCGTGCCCGCGCCAAGCCTCGAACTCGGTACCATGTCAGTAACTTTCTCAGGAAGTTGGCCAAGTTACGAGTTGATCGCTGCAATCTACTTTCTCGGCTTCCTGCTTGCCCGCGCCATTGTGCTGTCTCCCGTGGGAAGCGTGATGACCGCCATCAAACAGAATCCCGAAAGAGCCGCAGCCATTGGCCACTCCGTACCCGCCTATAAGCTTACCGTCTTCATTCTCGCCGCAGCCTACGCCGGGTGCGCCGGTGCCCTGCTCGGCATTTTCCAGAGCTACATGCCCCCATCGGCCTTCGCGCTTCAGACGTCCGGACAGCTCGTCATCCAAACCGTAATTGGCGGCGCGGGAACCTTGATTGGTCCGGCTGTTGGAGCAGCGATTTGGCTGGGCTTGCGTAATGAACTGCAGCAAATACCGGCGGTGGGAGATCTCTGGAAATTCTTTCTGGGCCTCGTGTTTGTGCTGATCGTCACCTTCTTCCGCTACGGCGTCACGGGCGCCTTCACCTGGCTTTGGCGTCAAACATTCCCCCCTAGTCCCGTCCCAGATACAGACTTCATTTTGCAATCGGACGGAAAGCCGCTGGGAGACATTCTTTTGGACCCCCGGTCTCCCGCAATAGCGGCCGCGGATAAGACGCCTCAGCTCGCCCTCGACATTCGGCGTATCAGCAAGTTCTACGGCGGTATCCACGCTGTCGAGAATGTCTCGCTCGCAGTCCCCAAGGGCAGCTTTCACGCGATCATTGGCCCGAACGGCGCTGGCAAAAGCACATTTCTGCGCCTGATGGCCCGAGGCGAGACGGTAAATTCAGGTTCTATCGTTTTGAATGGAGTTGAAATTACCTCGGCCGGAGTGACCGCGGCCTGTCAGCTTGGATTGAGCAAAAGCTACCAGATCAATCAGCTCTTCCCGCAATTGACCACGCGCCAGAATTTGCGGATCGCGGCGCTGGGGCGCTATCGGGGGCGGCTCCGGCTCGACTTTCTGCGGCGGGCAGGCGGCTTCCCACAGGTCGAACAGATCGTCGGCGTGCTTCTCGAAGAACTCGATTTGAACGCCTGCGCGGACACGCCTGTTAATGTACTCGCTTACGGGCAAAAGCGCCGGCTCGAATTGGGCCTCGCGCTCGCATCCCGGCCGTCGGTGCTGCTGCTAGATGAACCGCTTGCGGGATTGAGCCCAAGCGAACGGCAGTCAGTCAAGGAGCTCATCAGGAGCCTCCATAAAGGCCGCACAATTGTTCTTGTGGAGCATGATCTCGACGCGGTGTTCGAACTGGCTGAACGCATTACGGTGCTTCATGAAGGGCGAAAGCTCGCGGAAGGCACTCCGGACGAAATCCAGAAAAACCCGGAGGTGCAGCAGGCCTATCTTGGCGGAGTTGCTTTGCCATGAGCCTGCTTGAAGCCGAAGCCATAAATACATATTACGGCGATTCTCACGTCTTATTCGACTTGTCAGTGGAAGTCCGCGAGCGCGAGGTCGTTGCGCTTCTCGGCCGCAATGGAGCGGGAAAGACGACAACGCTTAAAAGCCTGTCAGGTGCGTTGCGCCCGCGCTCAGGGGTTATCCGTTTTGATGATAAGCCGATCCACAATCTGCCAAGCCATAAGATCGCTCAGCTGGGCCTCCAGCTCGTTCCTGAAGAGCGGCGCGTCTTCAAGGGATTGACTGTCGAAGAGAACCTGGAACTGGCCGCCTTGTCGGCGCCGGAGCCAATGTCCACGGCGAAAATATATGAGATCTTTCCACGTTTGGCCGAGCGGCGCAAAAGCTACGGAAGAACGCTTTCTGGGGGCGAACAGCAAATGCTTGCCATTGCGCGGGCGCTGATCCGCAGTCCACGCCTCATCCTGCTCGACGAACCGTTCGAAGGCCTTGCGCCGTCCATTGTCCGGAGTCTCCTCGACGTCTGCAGGGCTCTTGTGGCCAGCGGACAGACCATCGTGATCGTAGAGCAGAACCTACCGGCCGCTCTCAGTCTCGCGACCCGCGCGTATGTGCTGAACAATGGCCACGTCGTGTTCGAGGGCTTGCCAGAAAAACTCTTGCGCTCGGCGGACATGAGCCGCTATCTCGGTGTGTGAAGTAAATCCTTGCTCAGCTTCCCTTTCGGAGCCTATTTCGATTGAGCAAGGCGCTCGCCTGCGTAATCAAGGACGGCGTCAACGATGCTCTGGTAGCCGGTGCAGCGGCAGATATGGCCGGAAAGCATATCTCTAACCTGCTCTTCGGTTGGGTTACGCGTGTCTTCGAGAAAGCTAGTGGCGGACATCAAAATGCCTGCGGTGCAAAATCCGCATTGAAGCGCCCCATGTTTCGAGAACGCCTTCTGCAATCCGTTAAGGGCGCCGTCACTGGCCAAGCCTTCCACGGTCCGGACCGAACATCCATCAGCCTGCACCGCGTAGGTAAGGCAAGAGCGTACGGGTACCCCGTTCAGAAGCACGGTGCAGGCGCCGCACACACCATGCTCGCAGCCAATGTGCGTGCCGGGCGCGTTCAATTCGTGCCGGAGGAAATCGGCAAGGTGCATGCGGGGTTCAGCGCGGCCCGTGCGGTCGCGCCCGTTTACCCGGAGCTTGATGACGTGTTTCCCGTCAGCTGCCAGCTTCAACATTCTCCGCAGACCTTTCGAAAAACTTGAAAGCTTCCCCCGCCAGTTCTTTGCATAAAAGGCGAACAAGCTGCCGTCGGTAGTCTGCGCTTGCATGAAGATCGCCTTTGCACTCGATCTTGTCCGTGGCTTCGGCCGCGAGTGCAAGGATCAGGGCAGGACCAGCTTCGTCATCCGAAAACGACTGCTCCAAGACCTGCGGCCGGCCGGCGCAACCGGCAAAGCCGATAGTGATAAGACCGGGATTGCCTGCGTTGGGAGGTTGTACAAAGCAAGCGGCTGCCGCGATAGCATAGTCGCCTGCACGCAGAGCGTATTCGCGAAAGCCATAATAGGCGCCTGGAAGAGCCGGCGGCCAGTGCAGCGCGACAACCATTTCTTCCGGCGCGCGCTTCGTCGTGAGGGCTGAAACAAAAAACTCACGCGCGGGGATCCTCCGCCGCTTACGCCGGGAAGCGAGTTCGACAAACCCGTCGAGGACCGTCAAAACAAGTGGGATTTCTGCGCTGGGATCGGCGTGGGCAACCGAGCCAGCGAGGGTTCCCCGGCCTCGCGTTTGGTAATGCCCGACATGAGGAAGCGCTGCGGCAAGGAGCGGGATCTGCCTTGTGATAGCCGGATCTTTCAGCGCCCCGGCCTGACGGACAGTCGCGCCCATTCGAACGAATAAATCCGCTGCCTCGATCCGGTCAAGACTGGCAATGCGGTTTATGTCCACTAGCACCGAAGGGGTAGCGATCCGCATGTTGAGCATGGCGCCGAGCGATTGGCCTCCCGCCAGAATGCGCGCATTCTCCCCCTCGCGATAGAGAACCTCGCAAGCCTCTTCGACGGAGTCGGCCCGCACATAGGCGAAAGGCGCAGGCTTCATCGAATGTAGCTCCGCAGCAAGCGCACGAGGTTTCGGATGGCGGACACGAACCTGGAGCCGCGGTGTCCCGTGAGCCTGCTTTCCAAAGCCTCAAAGAAGCTCGAGATCAGGATCGCGGTGACGCTATCCAGCATGCGGTGGCCGAAGCTCACAACCCTTCCGCTAATCCCCGCCTGGTAGGTGTAAGCGAGCCTTGTCTTGCCATCGGGCAGTGCGCTTAGCTGAACGTCAGCATGGCCCTTTCCGGAAGCGAGCGCGCCTTCGGAGGCACCCGATAGGCGCAAGGACTCGGGCTCTTTCAGGTTCGATAGTTGAATGCTGGCCTTGTAACTGCCGCCAATACCAGCAACGCGGATATCGACAATGGCTTCATAGGCGTGTGCCCCAACTGGCTTTATTTCCTTGCAGCCAGGAATGACCTCCTTCAGGGCCTGAACATCGAGCAAAGCAGCCCAAACCGCTTCCGGCGGCGCGCTTAGCGTCACATCACCCGAGCCGGTAAGCGGACGGCCTGGATAGGCTTCCGTCACTTTTTCTTTTGGCTGCTCACGTAGGCCGGAATCGGGGTCCAAGCCGTTCAACAGCGACCAGATCCGGGGCGCGGTGAAGGGCGGCGTGACGGTTCGCACGCCAATCGCCCTTGCAATGGCGTTCCCGAGCGCGGCCGGGGCCACCATGGAGGACCCGTCGCCAAGGCCTTTCGACCCGTGCACAGTATTCGGTGAGGGACTAGAGACATGCCCAACATCGAGATGCGGAATTTCCGGGGCGGTGGGGCACATATAGTCCTGAAATGTAGCCGTCATGAGCGAGCCATCGGACCCGTATGCTATGCGCTCCGACATGGCCGCGCCCAAGCCATGGACGAAGCCCCCGTGTATCTGACCTTCCACGAGCAACGGGTTCAGAAGGTTTCCCGCATCGTGCACGGTCACATAGTGCTCAACGCTGACATGGCCGGTATTGGGGTCAACCTCGACTGCGGCGAGATCGCACTGAAAGCTATAGGCGATAGACGAGTTCAGGCGGTCTTCGCGGTCAGGTGCGCGGAGCGTTATGGGGGAAAATGTAAAGTTCTCGGCGACCGGACCGCCGACACCTTCCGGCAAATTGCCCGCATCCCAATGCAACCTACTGGCGAGGCGCCGGATCGGCACCGACTTATTTTGCGCGCCGGGGGAAGATGCCTGTCCCCCGCTTAGGGCGACTTGCTCGGCGGGCACGCCAAGTTCCTCAGCGGCGGTGCGCTTTAGTTTATCCGCGGCCTGCCGCGCGGCGAGCGCAACCGACGACGCCACCGTTGTCGAGAATCTGTTCGAATAGTTTCCCGATGTGATTGACCAAATGCCGTCTTGCGTGTCGAGGGCGGTAACAACCCTTACGATGCCAGGATCGACGCCGAGCTCATCCGCCACGATTTGCGCAACCACTGTCCGGTGGCCTTGGCCGTTTGGGACACTATCCACGTGAACGATGACTGAGCCGCCCGCATCCATGGTTACGCGCGCGGCGGCTGAGGCACCTGACTTGGGCAGGGATTGATCGCGCTGTTGGCTCGTCAATGCGAGACCGACATAGCCCATATTCGAGCCTGACGTTTCAACCCCCATTGCAATGCCGATGCCGCAGAGCTTGCCCTCGGCTCTTCTTTTTTTGTGATCCGCCTTAAGCTCCTCATATCGTGTCTTTTCAAGAAGCAGTTGTATGGCCGCTTCGTAGTCGCCGCTATCGAAGACTGCCCCGGCCGGTGCCTCGTAAGGAAATGCGCTTGGCTGGAGGAGATTGCGTCGCCGCAACTCCGCGGGATCGATGCCAAGATCATCTGCCGCGATGTCCATCATCCGTTCGAGCGGATAAAAGAATTGAGGCCCCCCGTAACCTCGGTTGAGTCCGCTTGGCACCTGGTTCGTGACCACAACCCTGTTGTGAATTGCGATGTCCCGCACTTTGTAGGGGCCATTTATCGCAGCATGAGGCCTGTATTGGGCGGCGGGTTCCGGCACGCGAACATAGGCGCCAACATTCTCTGTTTGATCGAGCCGCATCCCGATGAGCTGTCCGTCGCGATTGAAGGCGCCCTCGATTTTTGTCAGGCGTCCGCTCGAGGCTGAGGAGGCGGCTAGATGCTCGAGCCGGTCCTCGATCCACTTGACGGGCACGCCGAACTTCCGGCTCGCGAGCGCCATCAGCACGATATAGGGGAAGACACCGTGCTTGATACCGAAGCTGCCACCACTTGAGGGAGCGGAGATAAGGCGAAGCTGGTCGCTTCGAATGCGCAAGGCTTCGCACATGACGGGGTGAAGGGCGAACGGTCCCTGGAAATTCGACCAGACGGTGTAACCCTCAGCCCCCGCATCGAAATTGGCGATAACGCCGTAGGTTTCCATGGGCGTCGAGTTCACGCGGGGGTAGTCAACGTCGTAGCTTGCGATCTTGTACGCCTGCGCAAATGCAACCTCCGGGTCGCCGTAACGGAAAGTCCGCTCCTGCACTAGATTGGAGCCGATCTTATCGTGAATGACAGGTGCGTCCTTCTCGAGCGCGGTTGTGATGCTCGTGACGGCAGGCAATGGCTTGTATTCGACTGTGATGCGATCCAACGCATCTTCCGCGATATATCTGTCTTCTGCCACCACGACCGCGACGGGTTCGCCGAAATAGCGTGCCTTCCCATCCGCACACGGATAGAAGTCGATGTTGCGGGTGATCAGATTTGCCATCGGCCTGGAAAGCACCGCGGTCTCCGATCCGGTCAGCACACCTATCACGCCCGGCAGAGCCTCAGCGGCAGAGGTGTCGATGCGAACGATTTCGGCATGACCGTGCGGACTGCGGAGAATGGCTGCGTGGCAGAGACCTGCTACGGGTGAGAGGTCGTCGATAAATCGCGCTTCCCCCCGTAAGAGGGCCGCGTCCTCAAAACGCTCGATTGACCTGCCAACCCATGGGCCGGAAGCGCTTTCCGTCACCGGTTTTCTCCGAAAGGTAGGCCAGTATTCCAGGCTCAGGCGGTTGCTAGCCGCAACGGGCGCCAAATGCAAGCTTCCAAAGAACGCCATGAAGGCCGCTTCAAAAAACGCGGCTGGCCTCGCTAACCTGTGCCGTGAGCGGCAAGGGGCTCTTTATCGGCGCTACCCCCCCGGCTAGGACAGCAGCAATGCCAGCGCCCAAGCCAAAGCGCCGGGCTGGATAGGCTTGTCCAGGCGAGGCACGGATGCGAATGCGGGCGGGAACTCCAAAGAAGACCCAAAGCCGGTGACGAACACGAAGGGAATGTGCTTCTCAAGCAGGAGCCCCGCCAGAGGCCAGACGAGCTTACCTGCGAGATTGACATCGAGCACCGCCGCGTCCATGGGCTTCTCGCGTCCCATGGCAAGCCCCGGCTCGAGCCTCAATGCCGGTCCGAGCACGACACAGCCCTGATTTTTCAGCTCATCCATCGTATCGAGGGCGATCAGCATCTCATCTTCGACGACGAGGATGCGCTTGCCTACGAGGTTCATGCCTGACACTCTTTTTGAGAGCTGTTGCCCATCGAGGAAATGCACTTGCGATGCCGGCTCAAATCAAGCCCTTTCGGGGCGCGTGTCCTACGGAAACTCTACTTCACGCAACCCCGTTCCAGATCGTAAGAGCGATATCTTCTATGTCAATCCTGAGATCGGCTAATTATCTGGAAAAGCTGGAGCTTTGCACGCTATTCACTCGATGACGATGCGGGGAGGCGGGCGATTCCCTGCGCTTCCAGTTAATTGCGACCAGAGCGAAGCGGCGATCGATTTATAGATTTGCGCCGGAATGGACGACGGCTCCGCCACCACGATCGGGCGGCCGGAGTCAGAAGTCTCCCGGATCGGCATCGCGAGCGGCAACTCCCCCAGGAAGGGGACGCCGAGACGCTGAGCCTCTTTTCTCGCACCGCCGTGGCTGAAGATATCGGAGCGATGGCCGCAATTGGGACAGACGAAAAAGCTCATATTTTCGATGATTCCGAGCACGGGGACGTTCACGCGCTTGAACATGTTGAGGCCCTTGCGCGCGTCGATCAGCGCCAAATCCTGCGGCGTCGAAACGATTACCGCTCCCGACAGTGGTACCTGTTGCGCCATAGTAAGCTGCGCGTCTCCGGTGCCCGGCGGCATGTCCACAACCATAATGTCAAGCTCGCCCCAGGCAACGTCCTTGAGCATCTGGGTGATTGCGGAGATGACCATGGGCCCGCGCCAAATCATTGGGGTCTCCTCTTCGACGAGGAAGCCCATCGACATAACCTTCAGGCCGTAATTTCCGACCGGCTTCAACAGGTTCTCCCCGGCAAGCTCTGGCTTTTCGTGGATGCCGAGCAGGCGCGGCATGGAGGGACCGTATATATCGGCGTCGAGGATGGCTGCGCGCAGTCCATTCTGCTTGAAGCCGAGCGCCAAATTCACCGCGGTGGTCGATTTGCCGACGCCGCCCTTGCCGGACGCGACCGCGATAATGTGCTTGATCGCGCCGATGCCTCGCGCCGGCGCCCCCTTTGCCGGTGTAGCCGGCGCGGCTGCCGTCTCTTTTGCGTCGGAGGTAAGCGTAACCACCGCTCCGGCCACGCCCGGCATCGCCTTGACGGCATCCTCGGCGGCTTTTCTTACCGTCTCGTAGGCCTTCGCGTCCCTTTGCGGAACGCTTAGAGCAAAGTAGACCTTGTCCCTGTTGATTACTATCTCAGATAGCATGCCTGAGGATACGATGTCGCCCCGGCCGGATACCTTGATGTTCTTGAGCGCATTCAAAACGCTTTCTTTGGTTACGTGATCAGCCATGGCACCGCCAGTTGCAAAAGTTGAGAAGGCAGGTCAGGAAACAAGCCGGCTTTATTTAATGCCTGAGCCGCGTCTGCGAAAGCCTGCGCAGTGCGCCTGCCGCAATCGGAGTGCTCGATAGTGCAATTAAATAGGCGTAAACTTGCAGAGTTCGAGATCAGGCCGGATACGGAAAATCCGGCACTCTCCGTTCCCGCGATTGGGCGCGATCATCTTGGCGAACGGGTCGAGGTTCACGTCGTCACGGAGAAGCCCCTCACGGTGTTCCTGAACGCCCAAGAAATCGTGACCTTAATGACTATCGGCGACTATCCCGATCTGCTGGCGGCGGGCTATCTCCTCAATCAAGGCATGTTGCGCAGCGGTAAAGACGTCACAGCGATCGAATATGATCCGGAGATCGACACCGTTGCTGTTCGTACCTCAAGCCCAACGAATTTCGAAGAAAAGCTCAAGAAAAAGACACGCACCTCCGGCTGCGCGCAAGGAACGGTTTTCGGCGATCTGATGGAGGAAATCGAGGGCGCTGAATTAAGTAAATCGGCCCGGCTGCGAACCTCCTGGCTTTATGCGCTCCAGAAGAAAATCAACACCGAGCCAAGCCTTTATCTCAAAGCGGGGGCGATCCATGGCTGCGTCTTGTGCGGGGAAGATCGGCCTCTGGTCTACATGGAAGATGTCGGGCGCCATAACGCCGCCGACAAAATCGCCGGCTATATGGCGCTCAACGATATCCCCGCCGATGACAAAATCTTCTATACGACCGGCCGGCTGACAAGCGAGATGGTCATCAAGACGGTCAAAATGGGCATCCCCATCCTCGCATCCCGCTCGGGCTTCACAGCCTGGGGGGTGGAGCTTGCGAGGCAAACAGGGCTCACGTTGATTGGCCGTTTGCGTGGAAAGCGCTTCGTCGTGCTTTCAGGTGAAGAGCGCGTCATCTATGACCAGGATATCAGCGCTGTCGATGAGGAGGATTCGCGGCATCGCCGCAAGGGCAGCCTCGGTGACGAAGGATTGTAAATGGAGGAGGTGGCGGGTGTCATCCTAGCCGGGGGCCTTTCCCGGCGTATGGGAGGCGGCGACAAGGGCTTACGGAAGCTCCGCGCCAAGCCGCTTATGGCTCACGCGATTGAGCGGCTTTCGCCGCAAGCTTCTCCCATTGCCGTCAACGCGAATGGCGATCCATGGCGCTTTTCCGGTTTCGGGTTACCTGTGGTCGCAGATGCCGTTGCAGACTATTCCGGCCCGCTGGCTGGCGTGCTTTCCGGCCTCCGGTGGGCCTCGGCCGCTGCTCCGGACGCTCGCTACATTGTGACGGCAGCATGTGACACACCGTTTTTTCCGAAAGACCTTGTCGCCCGCTTTTTAGCTGAGGCAGGCAATACCTACCCCGCGATCGTGCTTGCCCAGTCAGGTGGGCAAATCCATCCGGTTTTCGGGCTTTGGCCTATTTCGCTCGCGGACGATTTGGCGAATGCAATTGCCACTGGAACGCGGAAAGTTCTGCACTGGACAGACCGGCACATACACTTTACGGCTGAATTCGAGTTGGCGAGCCTTGGAGGCCAGCTTATCGATCCTTTCTTCAACGCAAACACCCCTCAGGAACTCGAAGCAGCCGAGCAGCTTCTCATGGCCGAAAGCGAGCCTCGATGACTCCGATATTCGGCGTTGTTGGCTGGAAGAATTCCGGCAAAACAACGTTGACCGCAAAACTTATCGCGAATTTCGCGGCGCGGGGCTTGGAGGTAGCCGCCATCAAGCACGCGCATCATGGCTTCGACATCGATCAGGAAGGGCGCGAACTCTTACCGTTTCCGCGAAGCAGGAGCTCGCACGGTTGCCTTATCGTCTTCGAGGCGCGTTGCCATCATGACGGAGTTGAGGGGAAAACCCGAGCCAACACTCCAGGAACTTGCCGGGCGCGTCGGCAGAGTTGACCTTATTCTTGTGGAGGGCTTCAAGAGAGAAAGCCACCCGAAAATTGAGGTACGGCGGAGGGAGTCGCTAAACCAATTGCCGCTCGCCCCTGCCGACCCTTCAATTCTCGCCATTGCAGCGGATTTTCCGATCGACAAGGAAGACCTTCCGGTTTTCGATTTGAATAGCGTCGATGAAATTGCCGGCTTCATTCTCGATAGAATCGGCCTCATGAACATGGAGTTTTCGCGTGACCGCACGTGATGACTGCTTCGCATTTCCCGAGCGGCGCCTGCTGCATGCCGAGGCAATCGCGCTCCTGCAAGAGCTTGCCCGTCCCCTTGAGGATTGCGAAGTTGTTGGAATTCACGCAGTTGCCGGAAGGGTATGCGCCGAAACCGTGATTGCACCCCGTCCTGTACCCGCTCATACCAACGCGGCTGTGGACGGCTATGCCTTTCCATTTGCAGGTTACGACGCGGTCAATGGCACAGCTTTTCCCGTAGAAGGGCGGGCAGCCGCCGGCGATGCGCTGCAAAAACCAAGTTCCCTCAGCGCAACCCGGATCTTTACTGGCGCGATCATGCCCGAGGGCTGCGATACGGTGGCGATGCAGGAGGATTGCACCGCGGCCGGTCCTCAATCGGTGTTCATTCCGGGGGGCTTGAAGCAGGGTGCAAACCGCAGGCGCGCAGGGGAGGATGTGGAGGTAGGCTCCGTCGTCCTCGCGCCGGGAACACGGATGCGCCCGCAGGACGTGGCTGCGCTTGCCGCCTGCGGTCAGGCGAAGGCAGGTTGCGTCAGGCAGCCGCGAATTATGGTTTTTTCCACCGGTAATGAGGTCTTGGCGCCTGGTACTCCTTTTGTGGAGGGGAAAGTTTACGATTCCAACGGTCCAATGCTTTCGGGATTGTTCGCAGCCCTTACACCAGCCTTCACCTATGGAGGTATCCTCCCCGATGATCGCGACGCGGTGCGCCTCGCTCTTCGGGAAGCTGCAAAGTGCTGTGATTTGATCGTCACATCGGGAGGCGCAAGCCTAGGCGAGGAAGACCACGTGATTGCAGCTCTGCGTCAGGCAGACGCGCTCAGCCTATGGCAGCTTGCGATTAAGCCCGGCCGTCCAATGGGCGTGGGCAGGATCGGCTCTTGCCTCGCATTTGCTTTGCCGGGAAACCCCGTTGCGGTTCTGGTTTGCGCACTTTTGTATGTGTGGCCAGTGTTGCGAAGGCTTTCAGGTGAGCCCTGGATTGAACCTCCGCGCCTCCCTTACCCCGCCGCCTTCGAGATCAGAAAGCGAAAGCTGGGCCGGCGAGAATTCTTCAGGGGCTGGCTTGAGCGCGAGGGGGAGAACTTTGCCGTCAAGAAATACGAGCGCGATGGTTCTGGCTTGATCTCTTCGCTGCGGGCCGCCAGCGGATTGATTGAGGTTTCCGAAGATGTGACGGAAATTCGTGAAGGCGACCGCGTCGGTTTTATTCCATTCTCATCTTTCGGTATTCTCGATCCTCATGGCCTATGACAACGCAGCGCCTCGCGAAGGGTGCTGTCGTGTTTTCCTCAATCGAAGATTGCGGTTTTGCCGGTTCGCGCCTGGAACGCCGGTTTCCACTCGGTTAAATTTAAGTAAACTGCTCCCAAATCCACAGCGAAACCCCACATCACGCGAATTAGACCTTGGTCTGTAGCGAATTCTTTGCGCTGTTAATGCTAGGCTTTCGCGTGATTTTGGACGTGAGGGCGGTGGCCTGCACGACCAGCGCACCGGCGGAGTGTTTAAATGGTGGTTCCCACTAGAGGTGGCAGCTCGTCCTATTCTTTTCTGATGGTCATGCTGCTGCTCGGCCTGAGCGCCCTTGCTTGGGTCTCGACCTATACCGGAATTATGCAGCTCATTTCCGCTAGCTCCGGCGACATCGGAATAGCTGCCAAAATTGCAATCGGGTTTGCAGTGGTGATGCTCCAGGGCATGATCATCTATATTCTTGATGCTATGTTTTCTGGGCAGCTTAGAATCGCTCTTTATCCTTTCTACATTGCTGGTTACATCGTTCTAGTCTTGATATCTGTTGCTTTTGCTTTTGGTTTTTACTGGCGCTTCCTTGAAGCGGGCGCACAGACCACGCAGGCAGCCGGCTCATCAGTCTTTGAGGTTCAGCGCGAACTGCAGGGAGGTGAGAGCCGTCTCGAACTTCTGCAGACGACATTCACAACTCTCAGCACGATTTCTACTCAAAAGGCGGAGACCGAACGCACGGCAGGAGGAACCTGTCCGAGAAGCCGGGCGGGCGACGGCCCGAGGCGCCGCCTCCGCGAAGGCGACGCCCAGCGCTTTCAATTTGCGAATGACCTGATCGCCGCAAGAGTTGGAGCCGTTAAAGCGGACATTACCGACCTGAATAATGATCTGCAGCGGGTTTTGAAGAAAGATCCTTCCACAATCGATCCAGAGACCGGGACAAGGACCGCCTTCATAGAGGGCCTTGATCGTAAGCTTGGATTGGTCGTCACACGCTTCAACACGTTGCGGTCCGACCCGCAGATCCGCGAAATCCGGGATGAATTTGCCGCACGGGCCAAGCAGAACTCGTTTCCTGACGACCGAGGCGGCACCTTTTCATGCCCTGATGCTCAGCTGCAAATCGCACTAAACGGCGTTGTAAGGTCTATTGACAATCTCCCGGAACTCCAGAAGCCGGAGTTGCGGTCTGTGGAAGGCTCCGAGGCCGTGATCGAAGCGTTCCGGCGCTTGTCCAACACTGCGATTGGCCTTGTCACACAAGGCAAGGCGCCCCCCTCGCCCGAACAAATCATGAAAGAGCAAGGCGGGGCGTCACGTCCGGGCACCTTGGAGGCCACCTTTACCCAGGAAAAGGCTGGATTGAGTGACCGTGACTACATCCCGCTGATGATCGCCATTTTCGTGGACGTCTGCATTTTGCTCGTTTCGGTCAACCGGCCATTCGGTCCCTTCTTCAATCTAGGCCAGGACCTTTCCCGCGCCCGGGAGCGGGGGCCAATGCAGGGCGTCCTGGAAACCTTTTACAGTGTGTTCGAGGATGAGTTCCGGCTTTCTCGCGGACAGGGAGCTTCACCCGGTGAAATCATAGCGCCGCTGCAGGACGTGGTCTTCGACTACAAAGGGGATTATTACGCGGCCGTTCCGCTGGATTTCCGCGAAAAGAACTATAACGAATGGGCCGAAAAGCGCGCCACTGCGCCGAGCTTCGAATCCTCCAAAGCCTTAGAAAAATCGCGCTATCTCGCGGCAGTCTTCGCCATACTCGAAGGCGAAAAACTTGTCCGGCTTCTTGGCGAGGAAAGGCGAAGCCGGTTTCAGCGAAGCGGGTTCAACGGCCTGGATGAATCGACAGTGCGAGCCAAGCTCGATAAGCAGGGGAGCATGTATGCGCAAGCGGATGCCTTTCGCATATACAGGTTCCGGCAGGGCAAGTGGGCTGACCTTCTAATTCAGACGGTGGGGAGCGCTGCCGCTAGACAGGACAAGGGAGCGCGCCCGCAAAAAGGCCGTAGGGAGGTATTCGCAGGGCTCTTGAAGGGTTCTGCGCCGAGAAGTCTGCCCAATCGGTCAGGGGACGGCTCAGGATCCTTCAACGCCAATGACATCGATCAGTTTGAAGACGAAGCCCGCCCCCTTATCAGGGATCGCTCTCGCAGGGAGTAGCCTTGACCTTTCTTTCGATACCCGGAACGGCGCACGTCAAGGTCCTTCGCTTGTCCGGGGCGACTTACCCTGGTTCCAGCGCGGGTTCATTCGAACGCAAAAGCCGCGTGGCTAACTTGCTGCTATGCCCCGATTTAACCGGTGTCACCTTTCCAACGGCGCGCGAAAGATTTATATTAGAAGCGCTGGTTCTGCCAGCTATGGCGATAAATGGATATCGTAATAAGCCTTTCGGACCCGGGGGCAGTACCCGGCGCCTCCACCATAAGCCTGCAACGCGATCGGCAGGCTTCTGATGGGGGCGAAATAGGATCGACGAGGGTGTAAAGGGTGGTCTTTCGCTCGGCATGGTACCGCCGTATCGGGCCAAAACAAATAGTTGCAAACGACAACTATGCTGGAGCACAGCCCGTCGCGCTAGCGGCGTAAGTGTTCCGATCAAAGTCCTAATGGCGTAGCTGCTATTAGGCGCGGTTGGCGGCGCCGGGCAACAGAAGCCCGCCACTTTTCTATAGGCGATTGCGGGCTTTGGCGTAGAAGCGGAAATGCCTGAAGATCTGATCCGGTACGAAGCTCTCGTCTTAGACGCTCTACGCAGCGTCGTGCGCGCTGTTTTGCAGCGCGTGCTCAAGCGGGGCATTCCGGGCGAACATCATTTTTTTATCACGTTCGATACACGCGCGCCGGGTGTCGGACTTTCGAAACGGCTCAAAGACCAATACCCAAACGAGATGACCATTGTCCTCCAGCATCAGTTCTGGGACCTGGCCGTCACCGAGGACAGATTTGAGGTCCGTCTCTCGTTCAATAACATTCCAGAGCGGCTTGTGATCCCATTTAGCGCCGTTCGTATTTTTCAGGACCCGACCGTTCACTTTGCGTTGGCCTTGCGGCCACCGGATGCCGACGATTCCGAGCGCACAGGCACGCTTTCAGAGACGCCGCTTCTGCCCGCGCCGAAGTCCGAGCTTTCCGGGATACCCCTTCCGGGCCAGAAGCGGGAAGAGGTCGAAAGGAAAGCCTCAAACCTGGCTACAGCCGACGAAGAGCTTCCCGACGACGGGCGCCGAACCGCTGAAGTTGTAAGCCTCGACAAGTTCCGCAAGAAGTAGCGCCACCGGCCAAAATTGGCTCTTTCTTAAGGCTGTGGCTGCGCATTAAGCAGACAGTCATAAAATCGTGTCATCTTAGCCACATAGCAGGCAAAAACGGGCGACATGAAGGCGACATAGGGGCTGACGCGGAATAAGCACTTCGCTATGTTCTCCGTAATCGAAGGCGCGATCTCTAGGAATGGCGGCAGCCTGCAACCTGTGAGCGTATGTCAGATTGAGTGGCATGCACCGCGTCTGCGCCGAGGTGACTTAACATAGCTACGAGACATTGGAGGGATTGATGTCACGGCTCTTCAAACAATTTGCGATCGCCAGCCTTGCGCTGACGATTGCTGCATCGAACGCAAATGCGGGATTTCTAGACGGTTTCTTCAATGACCTGTTTGGTCCCATGAATGGCGGCCCGCGCCATCAGGTCAAAATTCGTGGCGCCTACAACCCGGGCGACATCATAGTCAGCTTCGGTGACCGCCGGCTTTATTACATCGAGTTCGAAGACAACGGCGATCAGCTATGCAATCGCGATCCCAAAGGCGGAAGCAAAATGGTCTGGCGTGAGTTATGTCAGCCAGAAGCGCGAAAACCCGACTTGGACGCCGACTGCTGATATGCGCAAGGAGAATCCTAAGCTTCCTGCCTACGTTGCCGGCGGCGATCCCCGTAATCCGCTTGGTGTCCGCGCACTCTATCTCGGCGAGTCCCTGTACCGCATCCATGGCACCGACGCGCCGTGGCTGATTGGCCAGCAGGTCTCTCATGGTTGCATCCGCATGTTCAATGAGGACGTGCTGGATCTCTACCGCAGAGCAAAGGTTGGGGCCAAGGTCGTCGTCACCTGGAACCACGTCCAGACGATTTCGTAATAAGCGGAAAAGCCCGCATTGTAGACCTCTGATAAAAGGCCGGGCTCTCCGGCCTTTCATTTTTTTGCTTCCTTCCGCCAGCTGCTTGCGCCAGCAGCCTCAGAATGCGACGGCTTGGCCGTCCTTCCTGGGATCGGAGCCAGCGGCATAGCCGCTTTCCGTACGAAGAATGATTTGGGCGCCCCCAAATTGCTGAACGGGAAGGCCGGTCTGGATCTCGTGGCCGCGCGCACGCAAACCATCAATGATTTTGCTGTCCATGCTCGCTTCGACGGCTACGCTGCGTCCTGAAAGCACGCGCCAGCGTGGGGCATCAGCTGCCGCCTGCGGGTTCTGTCCATAACGCAAAATCCGCAGCGCCATCTGCAAATGCCCTTGAGCCTGGATGAAACCGCCCATGACGCCGAAGGCCATAAGGGGCGCGCCTGACTGCTCCGTCACAAAACCTGGAATAATAGTGTGCAGGGGGCGCTTGCGAGGCCCAACCTGATTGGCGTGGCCAGGTTCAAGGACAAAGCCCGCACCCCGATTTTGCAGACTGATGGCTCCTGGCGCCACCACTCCAGACCCAAAAGCCATGTAATTGGATTGAATGAAGGAAACCATCCGCCCATCCTGATCGGCAGTGGCGACGTAAACTGTTCCGCCGGGCTTCGGAGCGCCGAAAGTGGGAGTGCCGGCTCTGTTGCGGTCAATTAGTTTTGCCCGGCTGGCTAGGTAAGCTTTATCGAGGAGGGCTGCGGGCGTGACTGCCATCGCGCCCGGGTCGGCGGCATAGCGATGAAGGTCGGCGAAGGCGAGCTTCATGGCCTCTATGGCAATGTGTATCACGGCCGGATCGTCCGGCCCGCTTCCTCGCTCGCCAAGCGCGTCGATCATACCGAGCGCCATGAGCGCCGCTATCCCCTGGCCGTTCGGCGGAAGCTCCTGAACAAGATGCCCCTCGAAAGGCATCGAAATAGGCTCGACCCAATCTGCCGAATGTGCCGCGAGATCCTCTTCGTTGAGGGCTGCTCCGTGGTTTCGAGCGAAAGCTGAGAGGCGCTCGCCTAAAACGCCACGGTAAAAAGCTTCGCCCTTCGTTTCAGCGATAAGCTCCAGGCTTTGGGCCAGATCAGGAGACTTAAATTCTTCTCCAGGCCTCGGCGCCCGCCCCCCTTGCATGAAATACGTTGCATATCCCGGCTGCTTCGCATGCAAACGGCTTTCAATCTCCCAAAGAGCCGCGATTTTCGGGCTGACGGGAAAACCGAAACGGGCATATCGCACAGCCGGTTCGGCCAGAACCGGCAGCGGCAACGTCCCGAAACGCTTCGACAACTCGGCCCAGGCCGCGACGGCTCCCGGGATCGTCACGGACTCCCAGCCGCGCTCAGGCATTGCCGCAAGGCCTTTGAACCTTTCCGGGGTCCAACCTCTGGGCGATCGGCCGGAAGAATTAAGCCCATGCAGCTTATCGCCATCCCACACGATCGCAAAAGCGTCGCTGCCCAGTCCGCAACCTGTGGGTTCGACGACCGTCAGAGCCATTGCTGCTGCAATCGCGGCGTCGATCGCATTCCCTCCTCTTAAGAGCATGCTTAATCCAGCCTGCGAAGCTAGAGGCTGCGAGGTAGAAACTATATTCCGTCCCAAAATAAGGGAGCGCGAGGAAGGGTAGGGGAGACGGAAATCGAGACTAATCACGCGCGAGACCTCCGCAGCATTTACCAAATTCAAATCTCGTATGTTGTAAACTTGGAAATATTATCATTCCAGATTCTCCCTGGTTGTTGCTAACGCACACCAATTATTGGCCCGAAATGTGCTTTTGATCTCGCTGGCTGGTACGTCAACAACACAGTCGCATGATGCTTCTCCTGCCAAATGCGCTCTCTCAACTTGATTCCTGGACAGGTAACCCCCAAAAATGTCATGTCAGTTCACGAATGTTGAGCGATCCTCGGAACGGTGGGGGGCGCCGTTTGTTTGCGGAAAGTGGATCAATCGAACGCGTTAGTGTGAAGAGACGTCTGGCGGGGAAGGATGATGCAGAAGATCGCTCGCGATGATGGGTGCATACAGGTTGTCCTCGCGCAACCTCGCGGGTTTTGTGCTGGCGTCGTGCGCGCGATCTCGATCGTGGAACGCGCGCTGCAAAAGTACGAAGCTCCAGTTTATGTGCGCCATGAGATCGTTCACAACAAGCATGTTGTCGAAGACCTTAAAGCGAAGGGTGCCCGCTTTGTCGACGAAATCGATGAGGTCCCGGAAGGAGCCGTCACAATCTTCAGTGCACATGGGGTCGCTAAGTCGGTCGAGGCGTCCGCGCATAGCAGGAACCTGCCCATCATCGATGCAACCTGTCCGCTTGTGACAAAGGTTCATTTGCAAGGGAAGAAATACCTTAGCCAGGGGCGCACGATTATTCTTGTAGGGCACGCTGGACACCCCGAAGTTGAGGGCACGATGGGCCAAATTCCGGGACCTGTGTATCTCGTGCAGACCGAGGAAGATGTGGGTGTGCTTCCCCTTCCGATCGATACGCCTGTGGCTTATGTGACGCAAACGACCCTCAGCATAGACGATACGCGCGAGATCATCGAGGCAATAAAGCGGCGCTTCAAAGACGTTGTTGGTCCTGAAACCAATGATATTTGTTATGCAACCCAAAACCGGCAAACGGCTGTGCGGGAGTTGACAAAAATCGCCGATGTTATTCTAGTCGTTGGAGCTAAGAACAGCTCGAACTCCAACCGCCTGCGCGAGATTGGCGAGGAGGCGGGTGTCCCGAGCTATTTGCTGGCCGATGGTAGCGAGCTCGATCCAAACTGGGTGAAAGGCGCCCGGATTGTAGGCTTGACCGCCGGCGCTTCTGCTCCCGAGGCTATGGTGCAAGATGTTATAGGAAGCCTTCGCGCGCTTGGCCCCGTAGAAGTGACAAATTTACCAGGGGTGCAAGAAAATGTCGAGTTCAGGCTTCCGGTCGAACTACATGCCCTTTGATTTGAACGCGCAGGCATTTAAGTCCCCTGTAACAACCGTAAACATCTAGAAAGCGCACTTTGCGCGTCGCAGTGAAGTGGAGCACGTTATGACTCTGCCGTTTTTCAAGGAAAGGCGGATCGGCGCTTATCTTCTTAAGCAGAAGCTCAAAGGCAGAAAACGCTATCCCTTGGTTCTCATGCTTGAGCCCTTGTTCCGGTGCAATTTGGCATGCGCCGGATGTGGCAAAATCGATTATCCCGATCCCATTCTGAACAGGCGGCTATCTGTGCAGGAGTGCTTGGACGCGGCCGAGGAATGCGGCGCGCCTATGGTCGCCATACCTGGCGGAGAGCCTCTAATTCACCGCGAAATAGGGGAGATCGTAAAGGGCTTGGTCGCGCAGAAGCGTTTTGTCTCGCTTTGCACGAACGCGCTCCTCCTGGAGAAAAAGCTTCATCTGTTCGAGCCATCTCCATACCTGTTCTTCTCCGTGCATTTAGACGGTCTCAAAGACCATCACGACAAGTCCGTCTGTCAGACAGGCGTATTCGATAAGGCGGTCTCGGCTATCAGGACGGCGAAGGCCAAGGGCTTCGCCGTCAACGTTAACGCCACAATATTCGACGGTTATGAGGCTGAGGACATTGCGAAGTTCCTGGACTTCGCCAAAGAAATCGGCGTTGGCGTCTCCATCTCGCCCGGCTATGCCTACGAGCGCGCCCCGGATCAGGAGCACTTTCTCAATCGGCGCAAGACTAAAGAACTTTTCCGGCGGGTTTTCGAGATCGGAAAGGGGAAGAAGTGGACGCTCGCCCATTCTCCGCTGTTCCTGGACTTCCTCGCGGGAAACCAGGAGTACCACTGCACCCCCTGGGGCATGCCCACGCGCAACATCTTCGGCTGGCAGAAGCCCTGCTATCTCTTGGGTGAAGGCTATGCCAGCACCTATCAAGAGCTAATGCAAACCACGGATTGGGACAGCTACGGCACGGGCCGCTACGAGAAGTGCGCAAACTGCATGGCGCACTGTGGCTATGAGCCCACTGCGGCGGATGCGGCGGTTTCGAATCCACTGAAAATACTTGCCGTTGCTTTCCGGGGTATTCGCACCGAAGGGCCGATGGCTACAGAGATTTCGCTCGAAAAGCAACGGCCGGCAAATTATGTGCATTCAGTCCATGTCGACCGCGAGCTTGCGCGTCTCAGGGAGAGCGAAACTGGGCAGCAGACCCAGGGCCTGGCGGCTGCGGAATAAAGCCTGGGTGGCCCTTCTTGTGTCGTCCGCAAGCCGCAGGAGGCCTGGAAAATCCCCCGGCCTCCTCAATAAGGCTCGCGCTACCGCGGCGGCGTCCGTCTTTCCGTCTTTTTGGGCACCGGCAAGCGCGCTTAGCGGTATGGGCCTGTCATGCGGATCCAGCACAACTCTCAAGACGGCATAGGGCAGTTCGTGATCGAACGCGACTGTAGCGGCGGCACCTGATTCCATGTCCGCCGTGCCCGCGCCGGTCGCATGCCACAGCGCACGCTTTTCAAGCACCGTAACAACAGGTCCATCCGCCCCAAAGACCGGCATGTGGTAGGCGTGCGGCAGAGCATTCAGCAACGCCTGTGTCCAGTTAGGGCAAGTTTCGAAGACACCGTTCGGGGTAATGACCTTGTTAGCGACGATGACATCGCCTGCTCTCAGATACGGGGAAAGGCCGCCTCCAATTCCGAAGCTGATCACCCCCCCTACGCCGGAGCCCGCCGAACAATAAAGCTGTTCGAGAAAAGTCTTCCGATCTTGTCCGTAGACGACGTTTATGCCAGGTCCCCGGGCGATGCGCGCCTCAAAATCCATCCCCGCAGCCACCACTACGGGTATTCGATTGAAGAGCATGTCCATGCTTAGTCCGGCCCGCCAAACGGCAAAAAAAGCTTCCCACTCTGCCAGCGCTAGTGCAGGCATCATAGAAAGGCCCTCCCGTTTGCGACGTGCGCCAACGGCAAAGCTTCAAAAGCTCCGCCCAAGATAAGCGGCTGCACGCTCTTCGAACAAGACGCAGACCTCAACATTTGTACTTTTTATACAAGAGATGTTGCATTTGAAGCAGAAACCTTCCCGAAGGAGTTATTTACATGCCGTACATTACCGGAGCCTGATTTCCTTGAGTCAAGTTGCGGTAGCGTGCGAGAGCCCAAAGGGGGAAATATTTCGCATAGCCATGATAAATCAGGTAGAAAACCCGAGGGAAGCCAGGCGCGTTGTGCCGCTCTTCATGCCACGTGCCGGTTTTGTCTTGAGTCGAAATTAAATAGGCGATCCCTTTTTTCACGGCGGGGTGATCTAGGATACCTCCGGCCATCAAGCCGAGCAGCGCCCAGGACGTCTGCGAGGGCGTGCTGGGAGACTTCTCATAACCTTTATAGTCAAGCTTGTAGCTTGAACCATCTTCGCCCCAGCCGCCGTCTTCGTTCTGGATCGAGATGAGCCACTGGACGGCCTTGCGAATATTCTCGCTCGAAGGTTCCACATTTGCCGCGTTGAGCGCACACAGAGCCGACCAGGTTCCGTAGATGTAGTTCATGCCCCAGCGGCCAAACCAGCTGCCATCTTTTTCTTGATTGCTCAGTATGAATTCAACCCCGCGCCTGAGAACGGGGCTGGTTTCCGCCGTTTCACCGAGCTGCGCGAGCATGGAGACGCAGCGCGCGCTTACATCCACCGTCGGCGGGTCGAGGAGGGCTCCGTGATCGGAGAAGGGAATGTTATTCAGATAGAGGTGGGTGTTGTCGGCATCGAAAGATGCCCAGCCGCCATTCTTGCTCTGAAGACCAGAAATCCATTCCCGCGCTCGCGCAACCGCTTCAGCATACTCCACACGCCGCTCCGGGCTTACCCCGGATGCCCGGTCCATGCCCATCACTACCACGGCCGTATCGTCGAGATCGGGATAATGGGGATTTGCATATTGAAAAGCCCAACCACCGGGACGCACGTTTGGGCGCTGTTCCGCCCAGTCTCCCTTTACGTCGAGAACCTGTCTGGGCTTGAGCCACTCAAGGCCTTTCAGCGCAGCTTCGCGCTCCGCCGGCCCGGCCACTTCGAGAAGACTATGAGCCGCAAGACCGGTATCCCAGACCGGAGATACGCAAGGCTGGCAATAAATCTCGTCCCCTTCTTCTAATAAAAGCTTTTCGATGGAATAGCGGGCTATGGCACGATCAGGATCGCTTTCCGGAAGGCCAAGCGCGTCGAACATCATCACGCTGTTGGACATGGCGGGAAAAATCGCGCCAAGGCCGTCCTCGCCGTTCAGGCGCTCCTTTACGAAAGAGACGGCCTTATCTATGGCTCGCTTGCGCCTTCGCCGCGGGAAAAGGGGCTCGACAACGCGAAGGACCCGGTCGATGGCAGCGAACGTCAAAAACCAGCCCCACTTCTGATGCGGGGCTTTGGCCCGCATTCCTACTTTCTTCGGATCGGTCAGGAAGAGTTCGTCAATGGTCACACCGCGCCTGTTCCGCGCGAGCGGCTTAAGCGCCCCTAGTACGAAAAGCGGAATCATAACAGTCCGCGCCCAATAGGACACTTTCGTCATGTGGAAGGGAAACCATTTCGGCAACAGCATGATTTCGACCGGCATGACGGGTGCAGCGCGCCAGCTTACGATGCCAAAAAGCGCAAGCAGGATCCGGGTGAACACGTTTGACATTTCAGCCCCGCCCCGCTCGAGAATGGCTTTTCTTGCCCTATCCAGGTGCGGAGCTTCAATGTCATCACCGATCATCTTGAGCGCGAAATAGGCCTTCACGCTCGCGCTCATGTCGAAGGCGCCGTCGTGGAAAAGCGGCCAGCCGCCATGCCTCCCTTGAATGCGCCGGAGGTAATTCCCGATTTTCGCCTCGCGGCTTAGGTTGGGCTCCTCGCCGAGATAATGTGTCAGCAGGATATATTCCGCCGGGATCGTAGCGTCGGCCTCGAACTCGAAGCTCCAATGGCCGTCGGGGTGCTGTCGCTGAAGCAGCGCCGCGGTCGCTGCTCTGATCCTGTTTTCGAGTACTCCCTTGTCCTCTTGTTCAAGAGTATGTGAATGATACCAATCTCCGTTACCCGAACTAAGTAGTTGCCCCTCGGTTGCCACCATCTCGCCTTCAGCCGTCATCCCCTAACCTGTCCCCTTCATTACATTGCCAGCGGCCCGTTCACCGGATTGGACTGCTCCCTCGATCGTGGCTGGCAATCCTGTTTGTATCCAATCTCCGGCAAGAAAAAGATTACGCCATCTGGTTTTCGTATAAGGGCGCCTCGCATCTTGAACAGGAGTGGCCGCAAAGGTGGCCCGCTTTTCCTTCACAATCTGCCAGGGAGGCAATTCGGCCGGAAGCCCTGCGACTTGAGAAACCTCATGCCATAAGGACGCGGCGAGTTCCTCCCGGGGGCGATCCATCAAACGGTCCGCTCCACTTATCGTGATAGATAATCTACTTGGAAACGCAAAGATCCATTCGGCAGTTCCGTTGATAACACCGAGGATTTTCGGGCAGTTAGGGGGTGGCTCGATCCGGTAATGGGCATTTAGAATAGCTCGATACACGGATGGTACCTCAAGGCCCGGAATGAGCGTTTCGGCAACCCAAGGCGGCACAGCAACAATAATGGAATCGCGTTCGGCGATTTCGATGACATTGCCCTCGCCAATCGAAAGCGATTTCGCTCGCTCAGACCCGAATGCTATTTCGCGAACCCGGCTGCCGAATGCGATCCGGCCGCCCCGAGCCTGCAAATAGTCGATTGCGGGCTCAATGAAGGCCGCTGAAAGGCCTTCGGCAATGAGGGGGCGGCAGGCGGACCCGCCCTTCGCGAGCGTGTTGCGCATTACCGCGCCAGCGAGCCTTGCCGAACCTTCCTGAGGGTCGGTGTTGAGGGCCGCCAGAAACAAAGGATGCCACAGACGGGCGTAAAGAGCGCCCTCTGGGCGAATGACATCGCTTACTCTTTTATGCGCTCCTGCCCAAATCAGAGGTGCGGCACCGAGATAGTCTACGGCTCTGGTGTCAGGCACGCGGCGCGACCGATCAAAAAGCCAGGACGGCCAGCGGCCTTTGTTAATCTTGAGTGTCCAGCGTGCGCCGCTCGCGAGATCAGCGAAGGGGAACTCCGCCATTGGCGGGCCTGCGAGCTTGTCCGTGCCGCTAATCAGCTTCAGGTAATTCATCGCGGAGCTATTGCCGGACAGCAGCAGATGATTTCCGTTGTCGATGACACCGCCGAAGGCGGCATCATAGTAGGACCGGCAGCGCCCCCCGGCTTGGCCAGCCGCCTCGTAAACCCTGACCTGATGCCCGCGTGCTGCAAGGTTAACGGCCGCAGAAAGCCCGGCAAGCCCGGCACCCACGATGTGTGTGGTGCCCTTGGCTGGGGCCGCGCCGGTCATCGAAAGCTCCTCGCGAGGAGTGCCACGAGCCTACACTCACGACAGCGTTGCCTTTGCCATTGGGGCGCGTATTCAGGTGAAGTTTCCCGCATCACTAAAGCACATAGTGCCTGAGCAAAATCAGAGCGAGGCGCGGCTTGCTGAGCCGGACGGGCGCACGCGGCGGCGTCCACCCCCGAGACACGAGAGCGTTCAATATCCCTTTATATGCTTCTGCCATGACCCGGGGCGTCCGCACCATCCGGCGTGGATGAGCGTTCATGATCTTATCGGACTCGGCGAAGCGCCAGCGCGCGAGAGCCACAAGCCGGCCGCACACCTCCGGCAAGGCCGAATGGCGGAGCACGGTAGCCGGATCCGTTGCCGTTATACTGGCCTCGTTGAGAAATTCGCGGGGTAGATAAAGCCGGTTCAGCGTGGCATCTTCATCGAGATCGCGAAGGATATTTGTCAGCTGCAGGGCTCGCCCTAGATGCTCCGCGAGGTTCTTGCCGTCCTCCATCGGGAGCCCGAACACTCGCGAGGAAAGCCTGCCAACTGCACTGGCCACGCGATCACAATAAAGATCGAGATCGACAAACTCCGGCGCCTGCAAGTTTTGCCGCACATCCATTTCCATGCCATCGATGACGGCCCGGAAATCTTCGCGCTGAAGGTCGAAATCGCGAACAGCTATGGCTAGGCCCTGAAGGCTGGCGGGAGCCTCGCCCCTGTAAATCGAATCGATATCGTCGCGCCACAGCTCGAGTTTTTCGAGGCGCACTTCAGCCAGCCTTTGATCGTCGGCGATATCGTCAACCGCGCGGCAGAACGAATAAATCTCGAACATCGCTTCGCGCTGCGCTGGGGGCATGATGCGCATCGCGGCATAGAATGAGCTGCCGTGGGCGCGCCGTGCGGCACCACCAACTTTTGCGGCAATCTCAATGGCTTGGCTGGTCATCGATTCCCCGTAATAAGGGCGCGGCTCCAGGGCGCGGCAGAAAAAGGCGCCGGCCAAGTCCGACGGACACCGCTTTTGCCAGAATCGAAACAAAGGCGCCTTTGCGAAGATGCACCGGTTGGCTTAAAGGATCACGCTCCATCAACATCGCGACGAGGCGGCGTGCAAGCTTTTCAATGGCTGCGACTTCCAGGCTGAGACGCAGATCCCTGATGCGGCAGGAGAGATCAGCCTCTCCCAGCAGCGAATTAGTTTTTGCAGCGACTTCATGAATCGCAGCCAATAGCCCAAGCGTGGCCTTTTGTGCGCCTAAGGCCTCAATGGGAACGCTTCTCGCGCGAAGGACATCGAGCGGGATATATACGCGGTCGAGACGGCGGTAATCGGCGCCACAGTCCTGTAAGTGATTAATTATCTGAAGCGCGGCGCACAACGCATCGTTGGCGGGCCACGTTGAACTGTCTTCGCCATGGACGTCGAGAACGAAGCGCCCGACGGGCATCGCCGAATAGGTACAATAATGGATCAGATCATTCCAATCGGCATAGCGCAGCTTCATCGCGTCCATCCGGAAGGCTGTGAGCAAATCCTGCGCATGCTTTGGTGAAAGCCCGCGCTCTTCAATCGCTTTCCGTAACGGCAACGCATCCTGGATCTCATTATGCTTCCCGAGAAGCGTTTCCTCGAACCTGTCGAGTAGGCAAATCTTCTCCTCCGCCGGAAGGGCGGGATGATCGGCCACATCATCGGCGGCCCGTGCAAAACGGTAGAAAGCCAGAACAACATCTCTATGCCGCTTGGAGATAAGGCGGGAGGCAACAGGGAAGTTCTCATCGCGATGAGTCTTCTCGCCTGGGTCCCAAACCGGACCGGCCGTCATGATGCCTCCGCCCGGCGCGCTTGTAGGCGCCCTTTCCAAAGTCCGCCCCTGCCGCGCCAATGCTGGAGCGCGGAGTCGAGCGTGAATAACATATAAAGGCCCGAGCTAACAGGAAGTGCCAGCGCCCATAAAGGGGAAAGCCGATAGAACCGGACCATGGGAAGGTAGGCAACGGTCATCAGGAGCGAGCCCACCCAACCCATCGCCTGAGCGTAGCCGGCGCCGCCTAAGCCCAATGCGGGTGGCAAAATATAAGCTATCGTCATTGCGATCACCGTTCCCGCCAGGAGCAATGGAGAGTAATTCAGCTGATCATAGGCCGAGCGCGCTACCATTTGGCGAATGTCAGCGATGCGCGGATATGGACGAAGGCTTCTCGCACTCTCGGTCAAGCCGAGCCACACCGGACCCTGCTTTTTCATATTCCGGGCAAGCGCACAATCATCGATCAAAGAAGAGCGGATGGCTTCGATACCTCCCGCTCGCTCAAGAGCTTCCCGCCTTACCAGCATGCATCCCCCGGCCGCGGCTGCAACGGCATTGTTTCGCCTGTTCACCCAGGCGAACGGGTAGAGCATCTGAAAGAAGAAAACAAAAGCGGGGATAAGCAGCCGCTCTGCGAAGCTCTCGCAGCGAAGTTTCACCATGAGCGAGGTGAGCGCCAATTGGCCGGCTTCGGCCCGCATGACCAAGCGCCTGACTACCTCCGGATCGTATGCGATGTCGGCATCCGTGAGCAAAAGATAGCGCGGAGGCGGCGAAAGCTCCCGTGCTTGCAAAACCCCCTGATTCACTGCCCAAAGCTTCCCCGTCCATCCTCTCGGCAACGCCTGCCCCTTCAGCACCTCTAATCTATCAGCTGCAGCCGGCGGCTTCAGCGGCAACGAAGGCTGCCGTGGCCGTTCCGTCGCTGCTTTGATCGTCAACGAGAATGACGGTCAAGGATTTAGGATAATCCTGTGTCAGCAAGCTCGGCAGGCTTCCGGGGATGGCATCAGCCTCGTTCCGCGCTGGAATGACGGCAGTAACGTTAGGCCATTCATTTGGCTCCGGGAGCATGTCGCCTTCGTCGAGGATATTTGCGCGCCAGAAACCGCCCCGCGCTAGCAGAAGATAAAGCCAAGCCGCAAGGCCGATCCATCCCAATGCCAACGCAAATATCATGCTCGCCCCTGTTTCTTGGCAGACCCTGCAACGGGCAGCCGAAACGGTCAAGTTTGACGGAGGCAGCAACCCAACTCTTAATCAGGCATCCGCCTGACCTGCCTGAAAATGCAGGGCTGAGCACTTCGGCACCGGACTATGTTACGATTTCTCCCGCAAGGAATCGTTTCGCGCCGTCTGTTTCGGGCGACTCGAAGAACCGGCATGGAGCCGAGGCTTCGACAAGCCGGCCGCCGACGAGGAAAATGACATAAGCCGCAAGACGCCGCGCCTGGGCGAGATCATGCGTCGACATCACAACCTTCACTCCAGCGGCCACGCAACGGCAAATGATATCCTCAACTGCCTTTGCCGATGAAGGATCAAGGCTCGCCGTAGGTTCATCCAGAAATAGCAGCTCCGGATCGCGCGCCAACGCTCTGGCAAGCGCAAGGCGTTGCTGCTCTCCGCCTGACAGCCGCGGGCCAAACCTTGACCTGACCGCGGTTAGGCCAACCTGCTCCAAAAGCTGGTCAATCCTCTTCTTCCCCGCGTCCCTGCCCGCAGTCTGAAGGGCGTATCTGACATTGTCTTCTGCCGAACGCCGCAGCATTACCGGCCGCTGAAAGACAAAAGCACGCCGTTCGAAACTGATCGCTCTTTGCCCTCCCCAGGAGATTGCGCCGGCTGCCGGCCTGGTCAGGCCCATCGCAAGCTTCAGGAAAGTGGTTTTCCCACTGCCGTTCGGCCCAAGCACAATTGTAGGCCCCCCCGGCAGGATAGAAACCGAAATCTCTTTCAGAATTGCGGTCCCATTTACCGCGTAGGAAACGTCTTCGAAGACGACAGGAATTGAGCTTTTGATTGCGCGCATCTCACCCCGCCCGCAATTCAGACCATTGGCGAAGGCCCCATGCCGCGGCATTCACCGCCAGGATCAACGTCAGAAGCACCAGTCCGAGGCCCATGGCGAGTGCCAGATCTCCTTTCGAGGTTTCAAGCGCAATCGCCGTCGTCATTACGCGCGTGTATCCATCGATGTTACCGCCGACGATCATCACAGTGCCCACTTCTGCTGCGGCTCGCCCGAATCCCGCAAGAAAAACCGTCACAAGCGAGAGACGCGCATCGTAAAGCAGCGTCAAGACGCGATCGGCCGGCTTGACGCCCATGGCGGTCAACTCTTCGCGGTACGCCTGCCATAAGTCCTCAACGGCCTGACGCGTGAGCGCCGCAACAATAGGAGCGATCAGCAACGCTTGAGCTAGGATCATAGCTTGCGGCGTAAAGAGAAGGCCCAGCGAACCAAGCGGCCCGGAACGCGACAAAAGCAGATAAACCACAAGGCCAACAACAACAGGCGGCAGGCCCATCATTGCATTCAACAGGACAATGAGCGCTCCCCGGCCCGGGAACCGCGTCAGCGCTACCAACGCTCCGAAGGGAAGTCCTACGGCGGCGGCAAGCAGCGTTGCGGATAGCGTTACGAAAAGAGAAAGCCGGACGATCGCGAACAGATTCGCATCGCCGGATAGTATCAGGCCGAGGGCGCTTCCGCTGTCCACACTGCTATCCTGGTTTCAGGGTGCAACCGTTATCCGGCTGCTCGGCGCCCGCTGTCAATTGTCTGGTGTTCCGCGTGCCAGGAAACCGGAACCGTAGTCGGCTTTCTGAATTGCAGCCTATGACTGTAAGGAGCCACAATGGTTCCAACTTGGCTGCACCAGCTTTCCATTGCCTTCATCGCTCTTGGCTTTGCCTGTGCCGCGATCATTGCCATCCATGAATTTCACCATCTCCAAAAGATGGCAATCATGAACATTGTTTGGCCGGTGACGGCCCTTTACGCCAGTGTCTTTGCGGTGTGGGGTTATTTCGCTTACGGGACAAGAGAAGAGGCCCCATTTGCAGTCATGACAGCGAAGGCATCAACCCATTGCGGGGCGGGATGCACAGTGGGTGACATCTGCGCGGAGTGGCTCGCCTTTGCTTTTCCGGTCATCACTTTGGCTCTCGGTTACTGCACGCTGTTTCCTGACAGGATATTCGCCCTGTGGGTGCTGGATTTCATTCTGGCTTTTCTGTTCGGCATTGTTTTTCAATACTTTACAATCGCGCCGATGCGGAATCTCGGGGTGGGGGAAGGGATTTGGCAAGCCGTGAAGGCCGACACCTTATCCATAACCGCATGGCAGGCTGGCATGTACGGCTTCATGGCATTCGCGAACTTTTACATTTTCCGTCACTTGCTCGGTGCGCCACTTGAGACAGACAGCTTCGAATTTTGGTTCATGATGCAGATTGCCATGATCTGCGGCTTCTTCACGAGCTACCCCATGAACTGGTGGCTGCTCCGTATAGGCGTGAAGGAAAAAATGTAGGCGGCGCGGCCCCTGCGAACTGCGCCGCTAGAATTAAAAGCACCGATTACGCTTTAGGTAGCAGGATTAGGCAAGTACGTCCTTTATTGCTTTGATTGCGGTTGCGCCGCACCGGCCCTTGCCTGCCGCTCATTTCCTTTCGTAATTTCAGAAATAGCGAACACCCCGCTGGGGCTCAGGGTCATCACGGTGGGATTGCCGTCTTTATCTTTTGCCTGCACCACGAACAAATCCGCCAAAATCCGGACGTCCGTGAACCCAGCCTTTTGCAGATCCTGCTTAATCTTGTTGACCGACAGAACCGTGTTTTCCGGGCTCTGGTCGTTGGAACCTCGCGCACTCATGGAACCAGCCGCCGGCGCATTCTGCGCGTTTTCATTTTGCGTGTTTCCATTCTGTGTCTGAGCAAGTGCTGGGCCGGATAATGCAAATGCGGCTGCAAGCACGGGGACAATAAGAGACTTCATGGACGGGACTCCTTGAGCTGTTGGGATTGCTGACAGGAGAACAGATTGCCTGGAAAGCTGGTTCCTTTTGGAGGGGGAGTTCTTTCGCGCTATTGTTGAGCCAAGAATGGTGGCTGGCCTGCGACTTGCCGGGCCAAGCGATAAGTGGATTATAAGCCGCACCAATCGGCGATTATTCTTTCGTAGATCGCCTCGGCCTCTTCGATCCGGGAGACCAAGCAGTATTCGTCTGTCTGATGCGCTAGTGCAGGCTCGCCAGGTCCGAGAATGACGGTAGGCGGGTTGTCCATCCCGGGCTTCAACGCGGCGGCGTCGGTGAAATAAGGGGCTCCGCCAATTGTGGGGGCATTTCCTGTGACGGACTGCGCGATGTCTGCGACCGTGCCCAGCCAAGGCGTGCTGGGGTCGGTCCAAACGGGGTCCGCGGTTCCTTTGACTTCAAACTCAATGTCACTTCCAGCTCGCTCCCGGAACTGTTGCAGCAGCCGTCCGGGATCAACTCCAGGCACGAGGCGGACATCCACCCCAAAGCGAGCCTCGTCAGGCACGGAGTTGATGTTCAATCCTCCTCGGAACCATCCCACATTCAGCGTGGGCCGGCCCAGCACCGGATGTTCGTCTTTGGAAAAGTCGAAATCGGCTAATGCGAGCGCAGCACGGGCAGCCTTATAGACTGCATTGACTCCTTGTTCCGGCATCGAGCCATGCGCGGTCACACCCTTGGCTGCGGCTTCCATCCAGAGGACACCCTTATGGCCGGCAAGCACCCGGTTGGAGGTCGGCTCAGCCACCACCATCGCTCCTGCCTTTGGCAGCAAACCCTCCCGCACTAGGAAATTTGCACCCTCGCAGCCGCGCTCCTCTCCGGCGGTGATGACAAGAACTATTCCCGCCGTGCTGCCGAGCTTTGGAGCGAGTTTGGTCACAGCCGAAAGGAAAGCTGCCACCCCACCCTTCATGTCGGTGCTGCCGCGCCCATAGATTTTGCCATCCGCGATTTCGGCGCCGAAGGGCTCCACAGTCCAAGGCGCAGCTCCGAGCGGCACCACGTCAGTATGACCTGTGAAGCAGATGGGAAGCCTCTCTGCGCTGCCGCCGATGGTTGCAATCAGGTTTTCCCTGTTCTCACCCATCTCGACGTAGCGGGCGCGGAAACCAGCCGCTTCGAGAATGCGGCCAAGATGCCTCGCGCAAGGAGCTTCATTGCCCGGAGGATTGATAGTCTCGAACCGAATGAGCTCTTGAGTGAGTTGGATGGGCGATATCATGGCGACTTCCCGCGCGTGAACCAAGGCATGCTAATGCCTTAACTCTTCGATATTGCTGTAAAATTCAAGCGCTTCCGGATTGGCGAGCGCCTCCTTGTTCTTGACGCCCCTGCCATGAACGATGTCGCGAACGGCAATTTCCGTAATTTTTCCGGATTTGGTGCGCGGAATATCGGGCACCTGAAGGATTAGCGCAGGCACATGCCGTGGGCTCGCACCGGCCCGGATTTTAGACTTGATCTTCTGGCGCAGGCCGTCCTCAAGCGAAAGCCCTTCGCGAAGCACGACAAAGAGAACGACGCGTACATCGTTGTCCCAATCCTGACCGATGACGATGGCTTCCTTGATCTCTTCAAGCTGTTCAACCTGACGATAAATCTCGGCTGTTCCGATCCGCACTCCACCTGGATTGAGCGTCGCGTCCGAGCGGCCGTGAATGATGATGCCGCCGTGCTCCGTCCATTCAGCGAAGTCGCCATGATGCCAGACGCCAGGAAAGCGCGCGAAATACGCGTTGTGATATTTGCTGCCGTCCGGGTCGTTCCAGAACCCCACCGGGATTGAGGTGAAGGGCTTGGTGCACACCAACTCGCCCTTGCCGGAGTCCATGTGCTCTCCTGCATCGTCAAAAACATCGACGGCCATGCCGAGGCCCGGCCCCTGGATTTCGCCGCGATAGACAGGAGACAAGGTATTGCCAAGCACGAAGCAGGAGCAAATGTCGGTGCCGCCGGCGATGGAAGCGAGATGAACATACGGCTTGATTGCCTCGTAAACGAAATCGAAGCTTTCCGGCGCAAGCGGTGACCCTGTTGAAGTTATCATTCGCACCGTTGAGAGTTCGTGCGTATCGCGGGGGCGAAGGCCAGCCTTCTTCAGGGAGTCGATGAATTTAGCCGATGTTCCGAAGACATCGATGCCGGCTTCGTCGGCATAATCGAAAAGGATGTTCCCGGACGGATGGAAGGGCGAGCCGTCGTAGAGTGCCAGCGTTGCCCCACTGGCAAGACCAGCCACAAGCCAGTTCCACATCATCCAGCCGCAAGTCGTGAAATAGAAAAGCTTTTCCCCATCACGCAAATCGCAATGAAGCTGATGCTCCTTCATCTGCTGAATGAGGGCACCGCCGGCGGAATGAACGATGCATTTTGGTGTGCCGGTCGTGCCGGAGGAGTAGAGAATAAAGAGTGGATGTGAGAAGGGCAGAGGCGTGAATTCAACCTCCTTTACCTGGAATGCGCCAAGCGCTTGGTCCCATGATTGTGCTCTGTTGGACCTTTTCAGAACACCGTCCGGATCTCCGAGGTAATTCACGACGAGGGCGCATTCGATGCTCGGAATCTTCTCAAGTATTTCAGATACCTTGTCGCCGATAGGCAGCGCCTTGCCATTGTACCAATAACCATCGCAAACTATGAAGACCTTCGGCTCAATCTGTCCGAACCGGTCGAGCACGCCTTGAACGCCAAAATCAGGCGAAGCGCTGGACCAGATGGCTCCAAGGGAGGATGCGGCAAGAAGGCCAATAATCGCTTCCGGCATATTCGGCAGAAGCGCCGCCACGCGGTCGCCCTCGCCGACGCCTTGGGCCTTCAACGCTTGCTGAGCGAGGCTCACTGCGGCGTTCAGCTCCGCCCAGCTCATCGTTTTCTTGACTTTATCCTCTCCCCAGAAAATCAGGGCAGGACTCGAATCCCTTTTCCTCAACAGGTTTTCCGCATAGTTCAGCCGCGCACCCTCGAAAAACTTCGCGTCCTCAAACCGCTCGCCCCGTGCATAAATAGGTCCCGTTCCCCGTTCTCCGATGACACCCAGGAATTCCCATGCCTTCGACCAGAAACTTTCGGTTTCGCGGACTGAGAAAGCGTGCAGTTCGGCGTAGGACCCCAATCCTCCTTTGGAAGCCGGGATCACCTCGGCCATGAACTGGGCCATGCGTGACTTCGCTGCATTTTCCTGGGAAGGCGACCATAGCGGCTGTGATTTCATGTGAAAGCTCCAGAGGAAGGACTCGCCAGCTCCGAAAAAAGCTTCTAAACCTTAACACTCACTTGTCCGGACGGCGCGGGACGTCACTGCTACAGATTTTCGACAGCTTCGATGCCGCTGTCTACCCGTTAATCTTTGGAAAATGTACAGATCCGCTAATAAAATCCGATTCCTATTCCGGGGGCTGATTTTCAGCGCCGCAGCGCTGGCTTTTGCCACGGGTGCGGTTGCGGTCTCGCTTCCTTTCCTAATCGAGGGGCGCAGCGTCCGGGATGCCATCATCCGAAGTTTATCGGCATGGAGCGGAGGACCCGTCGCCATAAAAGGGCCTTTGCATATAGCGAGCCCGACGACTTTTTCCATAAGCGCAACCAATGTGCGCTTCGCCGCGGCAACTAGGCTTGATCCCGTCGTCAGGATTGAAGCGAAGTCGATCACCTTAATACCGAGAATATCTTCGCTTCTCCGCGGCCGGCTTGAATTCAAACAGGTTTTGCTCGAGTCTCCCCGGTTTGTTTTCAGGCGCGATTGGTTTTCGTCGAAGCCCCTCTTTTTCGGGCTCGAGACGGCGCGTTTGGCTGCTGCTTTTGCGGATCGAAGTTCTTTCGAACGCCTTGAACTGCGGGACGCCCTTCTCTTCGCGTCTACGGGGAAACGCCCCTATCAGCAAACGCATGCCGAATGGGTGAGACTTGACAAAGGGCCGGCGAAGCCTTCTACGCAGCTTGCTGGCGAGGCAGCGGAAGAGAGCGGTGGAGATTACATCTCTTTCTCAATAAAGGATCGGGGCTTGGAGGCCTCTTACCGTGGCCTCTTCAATTTTCCGGCTCAGACGGCAGCGGGGAGCCTCCACTTAAGTGTGTCCCAAGACTATCCGGCGAGCGCAAAGATCGTGTCGTCCGTCGCTCCCTGGGAGCGCGGGCGTAGCGTCTCGCTGGCGGGCGATCTCGCATGGTCCTCGGGCCAGGCCAGTCTTGATAATGCATCAGCCTCGTTCGGTGACGAGACTGCGAAAGGGTTGCTCGCCGTGGGGATCAGGCACGGACGTGCCTTTCTAGAGGGCACGCTAGCCTACGACGCGCTCGCCTTGATGACGCGGGAACCAAAAGAGGGAACGGCGAAAGCGCTTTTTGAGTCTCTTCAAACCTTGGCGGAATCGGTCTCCGGAAAGGATCAAGACCTGGACATGCGAATTTCAGCCGAGCACTTCCCGGCTGGGCCATTCGACGCAGGGCCGCTCGCCGCTGCGCTGACGGCGCGGCACGACCGTTTCAGCGTCGATCTCGCTGAACTGACTCTTTTTGGCGGTAGCGTGAAGGGCAGGCTTGACTATAAGCTTGGGGAGAACGCCGCGCTGATCTTGGATGCGAGCGGCTCAAAGCTGGATTCGCATTCGCTGTCCGATCTCCTTGGGTGGCCTGTAAGCGTCAGCGGTCCCGCAACAGTCCGGCTTACGCTAGACATCCCGGCTCATGGAGATAGAACTAACGCACTCCCATCGGGCAGTTTTGCAATCGATTTCCCGGCGGGCGGCACGGTTGCGGGCGATGCCGCCAAAAAGCTCAGCGCCGCATTTTCGAGCGGTGAGGCATTCTGGCCATTCTCCCGCAGCTCCTTGCCATTTGCTGCTGCCAATGTGGAGGGAACATCTGGGCCGGGCGGCATAGCTTTCAAAATCGATGGCGAGAGCGGGACCAGCCATATTGGCGGGGTGGTTCGCATCTCTTCGCCAGACAATGCAGTCAGCGGAACGCTTTCGGTTGCCCAGGAAGCTCAGGCCCCGGCTACTCCCGGAGGCACGGCCGCAGCATCAGGAGGGCAGGCTAATATCGCGCTCTCTGGAACAGTTGCTTCCCTAGAATTCTCCCCGCCGTCAAAGCCGAGCCTTTCGAATTAACTATCGCTGTCTCAGAACTTTCTTCCATAGCGGATAGTCACGTAAGGCCGCCACACTGCCTCATTGCTCGCATCCGAAAGCCCTCCCGAAAAAGTAAAGTCGTTTACGCCATATTGCAGATTGAGAAGGGCGCCGCCCCGGACGTAATCGTTATATAGACCGAGCGCCTTGCCTTCTTTGAAGATGTTGGCGTCCGCGACGAAGAAGCTGTCCTCCGCTCCACCGGAGACGCGCAAACCCCAATCGGTGCGGTAGAATTCGTAGGCCGCGCGGGAATAGAGGTTCCAACTATTGCCTATTTGCAGCCAAGACACGTTCGTAGACGACCAGAGCCGGTCGCTGGCGCGCCAATATATCTCAATTGCCGCCGCGCCGCCCCATGCCTGCTGTTGCGCCAGGACGCCCGCTTGCCAAAAGGCTTGTATCTCCGTCTGATAGGCGGCTCCGGCATAGAGCTTGATCCAAAAGGGGCCTCTGTTGAATTGATATCCCGCCATGAGGGCGCCAAACCCGCCCAGATTGGCTGCCACGAACTTACTGGAAAGTACATCTGCATTGGAATCGCCGTAGCCACCCGCGAACCCGTCGAGCTTGATTCTCACCCCAGGCTCCGTAACGGGGCCAAAAACGCTCCACACCGTGGTGGTAGACAAGCTCGCGGAACGCTCTACGTAATCTCCGCCCACATAGGTCTCAAATCGCTTGCCTGCGTCTTCGTCCGCGCCAAAGCATGGAATCGTGCTTGCGGACAAGAACAGCAGGGTTGAGACGCATTTCTGTAAGAGGCGACGCAACACAATTATGGGCTCACACCAATATAACGCATACGAACCGGCTTGAGCCTATCCGTCTTCGCATTCGATGTCAGCATTTTTAATAAATTTGACTAGAACCTGTGCTGTGTCGTGATTAAAGCCGCAGACGGGAGCCTTGACATTCAAATCGAGCAGGGGGCACAAAGCGGGTGACCTTAGCGGGGAGAGTCGTGCGCGCGTTTTTGCTTATAGGAGTAGGGGCATTATGCGCGATGCTGGCAAGTTGCGCACCTTTCGTCGCAACGCACGAGTCGGAGGTCCAATTCACAACCGTCAAAACCTCCGCAGGTCCGTTGCGCCTTGCGGTAGCAGAAATGGGCCGTGGCAGACCAATCCTTCTCCTGCATGGCTTGGCGACATCGAGCTATACCTGGCATGCCGTCATGCCGGAGCTTGCCAAGAACCACCATGTCATCGCGATCGATTTGCGAGGCTTCGGTGCATCTGACAAACCACTCGACGATCGCTACGCCATCTCGGATCAGGCGGAAGTGGTCCAGGCCTTCATTGAACAACAGAACCTGAAGAACCTCACAATCGTGGGGCACTCCTTCGGCGGGGGAATCACCCTCGCTCTTGCCCTCAAGACGGAGAAGGACCTTAGCCATCGTATCCGAAACTTGATTCTGGTTGACACAATCGCCTATCGCCAGCCGATGCCAATCTTCTTCCGTCTGCTGGAATTGCCGATGGTCGGCGACATTGGGATGACCGTGGTCCCCCCAGAGCTGCAGGCGTCGCAAGGTTTGCGGCTTGCCTATTACGACCGCAGCAAGATTTCGGCCCGTGAAGTGGCCGAATATGCGAATACCTTGTATTCCCCAGCCGCCAAACATGCGCTCATAAAGACTGTCGAAAAAATTGTCCCGGAAGATATCGACCAGGTCGCCGAAAGCTACAAAACGATCAAGCTCCCAACCCTGATCCTATGGTGCCAGGAAGACAAAGTCGTGCCCGTCCGTCTCGGCCGCAGGCTTCATGCGGACATGCCTTCGGCAGAGCTTACGGTATTCGCCGGTTGCGGTCACATGCCTCAGGAAGAAAAACCGGAAGACACAGCCGAAGCAATCGAAGCTTTTCTTAAGCGTAACGATAGCTAAACCAGCCAATAGCGCCAGAAGTAAAGGCGCCGCCGTCAATTAAACTTCACCCACACTGCCAAACACGAAGCGGATCGCACCCAAGAGTGCGACGACGCCGGTTTTTATTGTCGAAATGGGGAGCCCGGTGAGGCATTAGCTTGACGCCCATGCTTACCCATGTTATCCCATTAAAGCCCGTTCGGAAGGGGGCGATTGGGGGGAGATAAAAAGGCTTTTGCACGCAAGGCCACTGCGCGCGGGGTATCTCCCTCCGATCCTTCTATTTTTGCCATATTATGCATGAGCGTAGTTATAATTTGTAACTTTACTACCAACCCTGGTTCAGACCATCCGCTTTCGATGGGTGGGTTTGAATGGGCATAGATGGGTTTGTGTGTGAGTGGGGGAAACAGTGCGCGGCCGCCCGCTCGTGCTTTTGGCGGAAGCGTGGACCTGAGGGATGGATGAATTTGCCTCGCGCTTCGAAAGTAAGATCGATCCTAGGGGACGCGTTGCCGTCCCAGCGCCATTCCGCGCCATCCTCGCCCAGGAAGGCGCTGATGAAATTCATTGCTACCCGCACCTCGATTGCGCCACGATCGAAGCTGGCGGTACGCGTTTGGTCGAAGAGATTAAAGGGATTTTGGGCCGCCAAGCGACCGGCTCGCCGATCCGGGAAGCTCTCGAACTCGTCTATTTCGGTGAATGCGAAAAGCTCAAAGTGGACCCAGACGGACGCACAATTCTGCCAAAGCGCCTCCGTGAGCATGCAGGCATCACGGACACAGCGGTTTTCGTTGGCCTTGGCAACAAATTTCAAATCTGGGAGCCAAGCGCTTATGACAAGTTTCGCGAAAGCGCGCGCGAGCAGGCGCTTGCGCTTCGCAGAGGGCTCGGCGCGGGGAGCCGCTGATGAAGCGGCGCGGACGAGGGGGCAACAGGGACGTGGCGGACCGCGGGAGGCAGGTAGAGGGCCAGCCTCCCGATGGCGGACCGGTCCGTCACATCCCCGTTTTGCTTCCGGAAGTGCTGCGGGTACTGGCTGCTAAGCGCGGTGAGCGTTTCATCGACGGCACATTTGGAGCGGGCGGTTATACGCGCGCCATTCTCGATGCCGCTTGTTGCGAGGTCTTGGCCCTCGACCGCGATCCTGCTGCAGTAGCGATCGGCCACAGCCTGCAATCCGTCTATGGCGACCGCCTAAAAATAGCTGAGACCAGATTCTCCGAGATGCAAGAAGCTGCGGTCGCGATCGGCTGGGATCGCGTGGATGGAGTTGTGCTCGACCTCGGTGTTTCCTCGATGCAGCTTGATGAGGCGGAACGCGGCTTCTCCTTCATGCGCGATGGTCCACTGGATATGCGCATGTCGAAGCAGGGCCTGTGCGCCGCCGATGTAGTGAACACTTTCGGCAAAGATGAAATCGCCAATATCCTTTATGAGCTTGGCGAAGAGCGGCGCTCCCGCGCGATTGCGGCTGCAATAGTTAAAGAACGAGAGGCACAGCCCTTCACCCGCACGGGCCAACTCGCCGCTCTCATTGAGCGCGTGATCGGTCGCAAGCCTGGTGCAGACAAGCACCCGGCGACTCGCTCCTTTCAGGCTCTGCGCCTTTACGTAAATGACGAGATCGGGGAATTGGAACGTGCGCTAGAGGCGGCCCAACACATCCTCAAGCCCGGAGGACGGCTCGCGGTTGTCAGCTTTCATTCGCTGGAGGATCGCATTGTGAAGCAATTCCTTCACGAGCGCTCTGGCAAACGGGCGCATGCCTCTCGCTACCTCCCAGCGGAGACCGAAGCTGCTCCAGCTGCTTTCCTGCTGAAAGACCGCCACGGTCTTGAACCATCGGAGGAAGAGGTTTCAGCCAATCCCCGCGCACGTTCGGCCCGTCTCCGATGGGCGGTGCGCACAGAGGCATAACGGCTGAAGCATATAAGACCGAGTCAGTGGACCCTACCGGACTTAATTAATTTCTGAGCCTCGGTCCTGGTATCAAAGGGGGCAAAAGTAGCCTGAGCTTGCGCCGGCACTGCGTCCACAGCAAGCCCGTCTATCCTCCAGACGCCGTCGATCTGAAGAAACAGCATTTCATATTTGACTTGTAGTGGCTGCGTCTGGAAGTAGCCGGCAATGTGCAGTTGATTTCGAGGGGTCAGTTCCGGCTCCTTCGCAAGATTCGGCTGCAGCAGCATGATGGGAGTGAGATTCACATGCCGCGCTCGAAGATTCGAGAATGCGGCTGTCAGCATAGCTTGGTCGAAACGCTCCCGAAATACTGGCGTTCCAAGATCCCGAAGAACCGAGTAGTTTCCTGTCTGATTAGCGTTCTGAAGCGCCACAATCGTTGACTTGATTAGCATTGCCAACTCGGCGCGGCCGATCGCCATCTGCTGTTTCGGCTGCTGGGCAACGTCATTCGGCTTGGACGCCACTTTAACCGGCTGCGCAAAGGCGGAGCTCATTGAGGCGATCAAAACAAAACACGTAGTTCCATGTACGCAAAAGCGTCGCATCATTCCCCCCAAATACCAACATGAAAACGCTAAGCGTGGACGAAAAAGGGGAACGCCGCCTGCGGCACTCCCCTATGATGCGTCACCAGCCAGAAGGCTACCAAGTGAACTGAAGGCCTGCCCGTCCAGCAACCTGGGTGTCGCTAACGCCGAAGCCGCCGGTAATGGCCATCTTTTCGCCCTGACCGAATAAATTTTGGCCAACGATGCCCGCTGCAGCCATGCCGAAGGCCGTGTTTCCGGCATAATCACCAAAGTTAAAGCTGACGCCGAAACGGTCACCGCCGGTAAAGATCGGGTTCTGAACGGCCATGGCGATGGCGACCCCTTGCTCAGCTTTTTTGACGCCCGCATCCACATAGGCTTTGTTAGCCGCGTCAGTGGGGTTGATCGGTGTGCCAACACCCTGGATTTCGCCGCCGCCAAGATTGACGGAGTTACCAGGCGCGATATTGAAGTTACCGTTTACCTGGGTATTGCCATTCAACACAATCGACTGCGAACCGCCGCCTACCATGATCTGATTAGATGCGGTGGGGTTTGCGTCGTTACCGATGGTCACGGTGTTCGAATATTGGTTATCATTCCCAGAGTGGTTGCCAATCACAATGTTGCTGTCGTTCCCTACGCCGTTGCCGGAGTGGTCTCCCAAAACGAAATTGGCGTTGCCTGAAACACCATTGCCAGAATGGTCGCCGACGACACCGTTTGCGCTTCCCGAAACTCCATTCCCCGAATGGTCACCTTGGACCGAATTTGCGTAGCCGGAAACGCCGTTGCCGGAGTGATCGCCGACGGTAGAGTTGCCGCTTCCGCTAACCCCGTTGCCGGACTTGTCTCCGAGAACGCTGTTATCAAATGCCGGGCTGCCCGACGACCCGACGTCGTTCCCGGAGCCTAAGCCGACGCTGTTGTTCCCGATGCCGTGGACGTCGTTGCCGGAGGCTGTGCCGTCTGTCGTATTCCCAAAGCCGTGTACGTCATTGCCGGTGAGGAGGCCGCTTGACGTGTTGCCGATGCCATGGACATCGTTGCCGGTAGCCGTGCCGGACGAGGTGTTCCCGATGCCGTGCACGTCGTTGCCGGTAAGTAGGCCGCTTGAGGTGTTGCCGATGCCGCTGACAAAATTACCCGTTAGTAGCCCCTCGGACGTGTTGCCGAGCCCGAAGACAAAGTTACCGGTCGCTGTTCCCACTGCCGTATTGCCGATGCCTGTGACGAAGTTGCCGGTTAGATCGCCAGCAGCGTTGTTAAACGCTCCAAAAACGAAGTTCCCTGTTGCGTCACCGGAGGCGTTGTTGGCTATGCCAATCACATGATTGCCAGTGAAGTCGCCGGCTGCGTTGTTTCCGAAGCCGAAGACAAAGCAGCCAGAATCGAAACCCGTCTTGTTGTTGCCGGGTGAGGAAGGACAGCTAGCATACGAAGCTTGCGCGCTAGCTAGAAGACTCAGCGCACTAACGCTGGCTAGAAGACATGCGCGTGCAGGGCGCGCAAAACCGCGCGCAGAAATGATGCGTTTCATTGACTTCCCCGAATGTTATTAAGGTGCTCAATGGGGAGCGGGTCTACGGCATGGACGCTATTAGTCCGCTGGACGCGATCCCTAAAACGCGTACATCCCCATGGGCAGTACCGTTGCCCCGATTCCGCTTTGGATGCAACCTGAAGTAGAGTATGGCTGTGCTTAGGTTACTCTTTCGCCGGGAAAAGTTGCGAAATTGTCACTGCTAGGTTTGGACCTTTGCGGGCATATATGCAAAGTCCCGATAGCGTCATTCCCCGCATAAAGGAGAGTGGCTGGGCTGTCGTCCTCAGCACGTAGAGGGCTCGGTCCTTCCAGGCTTGTTCCGCATCAGGACACGTTGGAAATGGCTCTTCGAGATTATGCTCAAGCATGAGCCAAACCGAAAATTTACATCCCTCATGTACACTCTCTGGGAAATGTCCGCATGAGGAAATGGCGGTATGCGTTCACTCTGCCTTCTGGCCTTCGGCTGCCTCGTGGGCCTTTTGCTGTACACTTACGATCTGAAGCTGAAAACGAGGAAACTCGAGGGGAGCGCGCGCGAACTCGTAACGGCGCTTCAGGACGAGAGCGATTTCCTGGCACTGATGCGCGCCGAAGTCAGCTATCTCTCCAGGCCCGAGCGCATTGAAGAGATAGCGCGCAAGCAATTGCGGATGGAGCCTATTGCACCGGCGCAGCTCGTTCCCTGGAAAGCAGTTGTAACGGGCCCGGATTCGGGGGCTCAGGCCCAAACGCCACCGGCACAATCAGATGGCATTGCGGCGCTTATCGAGAAGTCCGCGGTCTCAAGCCCCTCTCCTGTGGCTAGGTAGGTGTCGATGCTCACACTGGCATCTCTCTGCCACAGCATCGGAGGCAGGCCTGGCAGGGCCAGCTTCGCCGATAATGGCCGGCGCGCTGAACTCATGCTTTGTTTGTGCTTTGCCATCGCATTCACTGCCGTTAGCGGAAAAGCTATTATTTATGCAACATCCTCGAACGAATTGCCCGTGCTGGCCTCGGCAAGCGGGCCGCCGGCGCTCGCGAAAAGCAGACCCGACATAGTGGACCGGAATGGCCGGCTCCTAGCCACAGATATCCGCGTCTATTGGCTTGCCGCCAACCCAAATGACATCACCAATGCGGATGACGCGGCAGAAAAGCTCACTGCCCTTTTCCCGGACTTGGACCAGGCGGCCCTCGCGAAAAAATTTCGCGATAAGTCTAGCCATTTCGAATGGGTAAAGCGAGGGCTGACCCCGAAGCATGCCGAAGCGGCGCATGCACTCGGCATTCCCGGATTAACCCTTCTTACGACGGTTCAGCGCGTCTACCCCGCAGGTAATGAAGCCGCGCAGATACTTGGCATCACTGACGTCGACAATGAAGGACGCAGCGGCATTGAATGGTATATCGATCAAAAGCTTTCTGGGCAGCTGACGCCGGTTTCGCTGACCAAACGCCCATTCGTGAAACTCGCCCTCGATTTGGGGGTTCAGCACGCGCTCACCGAAGAACTCTCAAATGCGAAGGAGCGCTACAGGGCGGCGGCGGTCCTGGGTGTTGTGCTTGATGTGAGAAATGGCGAGGTTTTGGCTTCCGCTTCCCTTCCCGATTTCGACCCGAATCGCCGTGAACAAGCGAACGATGACGGACGGAGGAACAGGATCGTCACTGACGACTACGAATTAGGCTCGGTCTTTAAATCCTTCACCATCGCCATGGCCCTCGACCAGGGCGTGGCGGACCGTTATGAGCTGTTCGATGCCGGCCCCCTAAGCATCGGACATTTTATTTTGCGCGATCCGCATGCCTCCCGGCGACCGATGACGGTCGAGGATATATTTGTTCACTCCGTGAATACCGGTGCAGCCCGTATCGCGATGGCTGCGGGAAGCGCCCGCCAGGAAAGATTCCTGGCGTCGCTGGGGTTGTTTGAGAAGCTCGAAACCGAAGCGGGAACTTCTCCGAAGCCTGAGTTTCCGAAAGTATGGCGGCCCGCAAATTCCATCACCATAGCCTATGGGCACGGCATCGCGGTGCCTCCGCTGCTTTTCGCCTCGGCGATGGCCGCCATCGTGAATGGCGGCACACGTGTAAAGCCAACATTTCTGCTGGCGGATGGTCCGGCCAATGACCCTGAAACCCGCGTCATTCAACCTCAAACCAGCGCTTTAATGCGCGATCTCATGCGGCTTGTCGTCGAGCGGGGAACGGGCCGCAGGGCAGCCGTTGCCGGGATAGACGTAGGCGGAAAAACCGGCACCGCGCTCAAGGTCAAAGATGGACGCTATACGCATGATGTGATCAACAGTTTTGTGGCGGCTGTGCCTATTGCGAACCCCAAATATCTGATTTTGGTCACGATTGACGAACCGAAGCCGGAAGCGCCCGGCAAGCTCAACGAAGCCGCCTATAATGCTGCACCCACTGCCGGCGCAATCATCAAACGCATCGCTCCCATGCTGGACATCCTGCCGGCCGCCGCGTTTGACGAAGCGCGTCCAGCCTTCTATGAACAGGCGGGCGTTGGGCGCCCTCAACGCGCCTTTTTCGGAAAAGTCCATAATGAATCTGGCGAAGTTGATCGAGAATATTCCGGATATACACAGCCCGAGCCTATCCATCAGTCCCAATATTACGGGGCTAACGGAAGATAGCCGGCGTGTGACTCCTGGAATGCTGTTCGCAGCACTCTCGGGCACGAAAAGCGACGGCATGAATTTCGCCCAAGAAGCCGTCCGCCGGGGAGCGGCTGTGATTCTTGGCGGACCACAGGCAAGTGTGCACCAATTTCCGGTTCCCATCCTGAGCGCAGGAAACACCAGGCGGGCTTTGGCGCTCCTCGCTGCCCGGTTTTACGCATTGCAGCCCGAGACCATTGCCGCGGTAACTGGCACGAACGGCAAGACCTCGGTTGCATCATTCCTGAGACAGATCTGGGCCGCAATCGGGTTTGAAGCTGCGAGCCTTGGCACAATCGGGATTGTAACGGCGCGGGGGACGGCGCCTTTGTCGCACACGACACCCGATCCAGTTACGTTGCATTCGCGTTTGGCCGAATTAGCCCGTGCCGGGGTGACCCATCTGGCATTGGAGGCCTCCAGTCATGGCCTCGACCAGCATCGATTGGATGGGGTTCGGACCACGGCGGGCGCATTTACTAACATCACGCGTGATCACCTGGATTATCATCCCACATTCGAACATTACCTCAATGCGAAGCTGAGGCTATTTACTGAGCTGTTGCCAGCGAATGCGCCTGCGGTCATCGATGCCGACAGCCCTGGCGCTGAAGCAGCTATAAACGCGGCGGAGTCAGCAAGGCTCAGCGTCTTCACCATTGGCGAGCGCGGAAGAGATATTTCGTTGAAAACCGTCCGAGCTGCTGGCTTCGGCCAGCACCTCGCACTCACTTACAGAGGGGAAGAATTCAACATCGAATTGCCGTTGGCGGGAACATTCCAGGTTTCGAATGCGCTGCTGGCGGCGGGCCTTGCTCTTTCGCTTGGGGCGAGAGCGAGCCTCGTCTTCGGCACCCTTTCTGACCTGCGAGGAGCAAAAGGCCGTCTCGAATATTGCGGAAAAACGGCAGAGGGCGCACCTGTTTTCGTCGACTACGCGCACACCCCTGACGCTTTGATAAAAGCGTTGGAAGCGCTCCGGCCGGCGGTAAGCAAAAGATTGCATGTGGTGTTCGGCTGCGGCGGCGATCGGGATAAGGGAAAGCGGCCGGAAATGGGCCGGGCCGCTGCCGCGCATGCCGATGTTGTCTATGTCACCGACGACAACCCCAGAAGCGAAGAACCGGCCACCATCCGCCGTGAGATTTTGGCAGCGGCACCGGAAGCCATCGAGATCGCAAGCCGTGCGGAAGCGATTGCAACGGCTATTGCGAGCCTCAAGAAAGGTGATGCCCTGCTGATTGCGGGGAAAGGCCACGAAACCGGTCAGATCATCGGCCACACTATTATTCCCTTTTCGGATCAAGAAACTGCCGCAGCCGTTCTGGCAGCAGTAAGGGCAGTCAGCAATGCATGAGCCGCTTTGGACCTTCGAAGAGATCTCCGCAGCGCTGGGAGTTCCGGCGCCCGCTGCAAAGAACCCAATTGCTAACGGTGTTTCCATCGATAGCCGCACCCTGAAGGAAGATGATCTCTTCGTGGCGATTAAGGGTGAGCGCATCGACGGCCATCAATTCATTGAAGCCGCCTTCGAAAAGGGAGTCGCGGCGGCCATAGCATCGAAGGAACACATTCCTCAATCTTCGCACCCTCTATTCCAGGTTTCGGATACGTTGGAAGCTTTGAATGCGCTTGCCGCGGCATCGCGAAAGAGAACAAATGCCCGGGTCATCGCAGTCACTGGGAGCGTCGGAAAGACCGGAACCAAGGAGATGCTGCGCTTGATGCTGAGCGGCTCCGGCCTAACTCACGCATCCGAGAAATCGTATAATAATCTCTGGGGCGTTCCGCTGTCGCTTGCGAGGATGCCGCGAAGCTCAGAGTTCGGTGTTTTTGAAATCGGCATGAACCATGCTGGAGAAATTGCACCCCTCACCCGGCTAGTAAAGCCCCACGTTGCGATAATAACTTGGGTGGCACCCGTCCATATTGCGTTTTTCGATTCCGTCGAGAGTATCGCCGATGCCAAGGCCGAGATTTTCGAAGGGTTGGAGCAAGGTGGCATTGCTATTTTGCCGGCGGATAATGATCACTACAAAAGGCTTGCCGGATGGGCGCGTAAGAAGGACGCCACCGTCATCGCTTTCGGTGAACGCCAGACAGCCAATGCACGCCTTCTCAGCTTAACGAACTTTGGAACTAGGTCCGAGGTGTCGGCTGAAATCCTTGGTTCCAGAGTTTCTTTTGTCCTTAACGCTCCGGGCCGGCATCTCGCGCTGAACGCTCTAGCCGGATTGGCCGCCGCGAAAGTCTCCGGTGCAGACATCGAGGATGCCGCAGCCGCTCTCGCAGGGTTCGCGGTCCCAGAAGGGCGTGGCAGGAGGCAAAAATTCGAGACGCCGGAGGGAATAGTTCTGCTTATTGATGAGACATATAATGCAAACCCGGCCTCGATGCGTGCTGCGCTCGAAGTATTGGGCGAGACAACGGGTGGCGAACATCGCCGCCGCATCGCAGTCCTCGGTGATATGTTGGAGCTCGGCAACTGCGCTCCGCTATTCCATGCGGAGCTCGCCAGCGTCATTGACTCCAACAGTATCGATCTCGTTTTCTGCGCGGGACCGCTGATGAGGCATCTCTGGGACCAGCTTCCCGCGGCTAAGCGAGGAGAAGCAGCGGCGACCCCGGAAGAGCTCGAGTCCTCCTTGGTGAACACCGTGCGCGGAGGAGATGCGGTCATGATCAAGGGGTCGCTTGGCAGCCGGATGGGCTTAGTTGCCGCCGCTCTTCGGAATAGCCTCGAAACTTCGCTCACGGCGGGCGCGGCCCGAATGCCCCTTAAAGGTTTCGCTTAAGATGTTGTACCTATTGGGCCTGCTGACAGGCCAAGCTCAAATCTTCAACCTCTTCCGGTACATTACCTTTCGCACGGGCGGGGCCGTCATTACCGCCATGCTCGTCGTCTTTATCCTCGGTCCCTGGCTCATCGATGCGCTGCGCATCCGTCAAGGAAAAGGTCAGCCTATCCGCGAGGACGGACCGCGATCGCATCTGCTGACCAAAAAGGGGACGCCCACGATGGGCGGCCTCATGATTTTACTGGGGCTTTGCGTCGCGACCGTCTTATGGGCAAATCCATACAATCCTTACGTTTGGATCGTGCTTGCCGTGACGCTTTCCTATGGGCTAATCGGGTTTTACGACGATTATCTGAAGGTTACCCGGCGAACGTCGTCCGGCTTCTCAGGCAGAGTCCGCCTCTTTGCCGAGCTATTTATAGCTGGCCTCGCGACTTACGCCATATCAGTCGCCGGCGCGAAGCCTTTCGCAACCTCGCTGACAGTGCCTTTCTTCAAGGATGCCGTGTTCAATCTCGGCCCCGTTCTCTTCATTTTCCTCGGAGTCTTCGTAATTGCCGGGGCCGGAAACGCCGTTAATTTAACGGACGGCCTCGATGGACTTGCGATTGTGCCGGTTATGATTGCTGCTTCCGCGTTCGGCGTCATTGCTTACCTCGTCGGAAATCGCATCTTCGCGGATTATTTGCAGATTCACTTCGTGCCCGGAGCGGGCGAGCTTGCGGTGATATGCGGAGCGCTGCTTGGTGCGGGGCTTGGGTTTCTCTGGTTCAATGCGCCGCCAGCCATGATCTTCATGGGCGATACAGGCTCGCTCGCCCTGGGAGGAGCCCTCGGCACAATCGCGGTTGCCGTCAAGCATGAGATCGTGCTTGCGATCGTTGGCGGCTTGTTCGTTCTTGAGACGGTTTCTGTCATCGTTCAGGTGCTCTCTTACAAGATGACGGGAAAGCGGGTCTTCCGAATGGCCCCGCTGCATCATCATTTCGAGCAAAAGGGCTGGGCGGAGCCAACCGTTGTTGTCCGCTTTTGGATCATCGCCGTAATACTGGCGCTGTTCGGCCTTTCGACGCTCAAGCTGAGGTAGCATGATCGTTGCCAGATCATTCGCGGGCAAGAGGGTCGCCGTTTTCGGGATGGGTATGTCCGGGCTTGCCGCCGCGCGTTCATTGCTGGATGGCGGCGCAGATGTTGTCGCTTGGGACGACAGCGAACGGGGACGGGAAGCCGCGAAGCAGGCAGGGCTGGCTGTTTATGATTTGGCACACGCCGATTGGAGTGCGCTGGAGACGCTCGTTCTCGCACCAGGAGTACCGCTCACCCACCCTGAACCCAACTGGACCGTGAAGCTCGCACGCAATCATGGAACCGAAATCATTGGCGATACTGAAATCTTTATGCGCGAGCGCCGGTTGTCGGGTGCTTCCTCCAAGGTAATTGCGATCACGGGCACGAATGGGAAGTCGACCACAACCGCCCTCATGCACCACCTTCTAACGTCCGCAGGTCTGGACGCGGTTGTGGGAGGAAATATCGGCACTGCGGTGCTGGAGCTGCCTCCTTTCGACGATGATCGCCACTACGTGCTTGAGTTTTCCAGCTTCCAAATCGACCTCACTCCCAGCCTCGATCCTGATGTTGCAGTTCTCCTCAACATCACCCCAGATCATCTCGACCGGCACGGCACCCTGGAAAATTATGCGGCCGTGAAGGAGAAGATGATCCGGAGCCCGGCAGCCGCCGTCATCGGCGCGGATGATGCGCTTTGCGATGCCATTGCGGAGAGAGCCATTGGCCGCGGCATCAAGACCGCGCGCATCTCGCCCAGTCATCTAGTCGAGACCGGTGTTTACGCAGCGGGCGCCGAACTCTTCGAGATGGTCAATGGGGTCGCTCAAAATCGGACCAGCCTGAGCGGGATCGGATCGCTGCGCGGCGCTCACAACGCGCAGAACGCATGCGCTGCTCTCGCGGCTGCCCGCGTGCTCGGAGTACCATGGCAGGTGCTTGCACGATCACTCCAAACCTTCCCTGGTCTTGCGCATCGGATGGAGGAGGTGCGGCGGATAGGCCATGTCCTCTTCATCAATGACTCAAAGGCGACGAACGCCGATGCTGCCGCTCGCGCGCTAACTAGCTTCTCGGACATCTTCTGGATTGCTGGGGGGAAGCCGAAGGAGGGTGGGATTGCTAACCTCGAACCATATTTTTCGCGCACCAAGAAAGTTTACTTGATCGGGGAGGCATCCCAGACGTTTGCGGGAACAATTGGAGAGAAAATTCCGTTCGTTTTCGCGCAGACGCTAGAGAAAGCGGTTTCCCTGGCGGCGGCCGACGCTCTTGCAAATGGGGGAGAAGAAGCGGTGGTTTTGCTTTCGCCGGCATGCGCCTCGTACGATCAGTTCCAGAATTTTGAGGTGCGGGGGCAAGCTTTCCGCTCCTTCGTAGAAGCACTTTCACCTGCTGCGGCAGAGGATTGCGCCGCATGAGCTTTTCTAGAGCCGAGCGCGCTGCTGTCACCGATTGGTGGCTTACGGTGGATCGGACTTTACTTTCACTTATCTTGATACTGGCTCTGGCTGGCATGGCCGGCTCGCTGATTGCAAGCCCATCGGTTGCGCTGCATTTCAAGCTGGAGCCTTTTCATTTCGTGAAGCTGCATGCTCTCGGCATGATGTTCGCGCTCGCGGCCGTATTTTTTGTTTCCCTTCTCAGTCCTTATCAAGTCAGGCGATTGGCTCTTTTTCTATTTGTGGCGGGTATTCTTCTCTCGATCGCCGCACTCCTCCAAGGCGCCGAACGCAATGGTGCGGTTCGCTGGCTCGCTCTCGGCGGGATGGTCATTCAGCCATCTGAATTCGCGAAACCGGGCTTTGCTGTGCTTGCCGCATGGCTTTTCGCTGAGAGCACCAAACGCCCCGAAATGCCAGCGATCGAGCTTGCCGTATTGATGCTCTGCCTTTTCGTAGCTTTGCTTGTTCTGCAGCCTGATATGGGCCAAGCGATCATCGTCGCGACCGCGTGGTGCGCGCTTTTCTTTCTGTCCGGCTATTCGCTGCGCCTGCTGCCTGTCTTTGTCCTGCTGGCCGCTTCCGGGCTGGCCGCCGCATATTTCACGATGCCGCACTTCACGAGCCGTGTTGACCGCTTTGCGCGCGGTGCCGGCGACACTTTTCAAACCTCGGTTGCCGTTCGAGCCTTCCGCGAAGCAGGGTGGCTCGGCCGCGGATTCGGGGAGGGCTTTACGCGGACGCCGCTCCCGGACGCTCACAATGATTTCGTCTTCGCAGCCATCGCCGAAGAGACCGGGATTGCCGCTTGCCTTTTCTTAATTCTGATTTATGGCTTGATCGTCTGGAGAGCGTTAAGGAATGCATTTCGCGAAGAGGATGCCTTCGTGCGTCTCGCTGCATCAGGGCTCGTCATTATTTTTGGGTTGCAAGCTTTGATCAATATGGCAGTGAACTTGAATTTGCTTCCGGCAAAAGGGGTTACTCTGCCCTTTGTCTCATATGGCCGGTCATCACTGATCGGTACGGCCATCACGCTCGGCATGATTGCAGCCCTGACACGACGCCCAGGATCAAGATGGATTCGCCGTGCAACCCCATTCTTCCGTGATCTGAGGTTGAGTTCGGGTAAGGGGAGCGGACTATGAGCCGCGGCTCTTTAATGCTGGCCGCCGGAGGGACGGGAGGCCACCTATTCCCGGCGCAGGCACTCGGGGAAGAAATGATCCGCCGCGGATGGGATGTCGATCTGATCACGGATACTCGCGGCAACGTTTTTGGCGCGGAATTTCCCGCGCGTAAGGTATATAAGGTGCCCGCCGCCACATTTAGGGGCCGCTCTCCGATCGAGGCCACAAAGACGCTCGGGACTTTAGGCAATGGCTTTCAAGTCTCGTACCGCATCATGGCGGAGGCGGCACCTAAGGCGATTATTGGTTTTGGGGGCTATCCTACCCTGGCTCCGGTGCTGGCAGCGATAGGGAAGGGGATCCCGTCCGCCATCCATGAGCAGAACTCCATCATGGGCCAGGCAAATCGCTTTCTGGCCCCGATGGTGAAGGCGATAGCCTGTTCGTTCGAACATACAAAATATTTGGAAGGTAAGCTGGCGGTTAAGGCACGCGTCACCGGCACTCCACTTCGGGCCGCGGTCTTGGCGCTTCACAACGTGCCGTACCGGCCCCCGTCGAGTCAATCACAGCTCAATCTTCTTGTCTTCGGCGGCAGCCAAGGGGCCAGGTATTTTTCCGATACCGTCCCGGGGGCATTGCAACTTCTGCCAGCTCCCATGCGTGACCGGCTTTTCGTCATGCAGCAATGCCGTGAAGAGGACATCGATCGCGTCTTCGAAGCTTATGAAGCCGCTGGTGTCGCTGCCGAGCTCGCGACCTTTTTCGAGGATTTGCCCTACAGGATGTCGAACTCGCATCTGATCATCGCTCGCAGCGGCGCCACCACGGTCGCAGAACTTTGCGCACTTTGCCGGCCAGCTCTGTTGGTTCCGCTGCCTCACGCCAAAGACAATGACCAGCTCGAAAATGCAACGCGCCTGCAAGCTGCCGGGGGAGGCTGGTGCCTGCCGCAAGAGTCGCTGACCCAAGAAAATCTGGCAGGCACAGTGCAGAGGCTTCTCGAAGATCCGGCGGCGCTCGTGAAGGCCGCTACAAGCGCACATGCGCTTGCAAATTACCATGCCGTCCAAAATTTGGCGGAAATGCTTGAAGAACTGGCCGAAAAGCAGGTTATTGACGCGGGGGCGGCAGTAACTGCTTAAGAATCTGGACATACCATCATAAGGGGGCGGGCCGCTGCGGGGAGGCTTGTCTGGGGGACGAGAGGAAAAGGCGATGATAGAACCGCTGACTGGCGGCCCGATCCATATTATCGGCATAGGCGGTATTGGCATGAGCGCCATGGCCGAAATTATGATGGCGCGGGGGATCGCGGTTCAGGGGAGCGACCTCAAGGACGGCGCCAATTTGCGCCGGCTTAGCGGGAAGGGGATCAAGGTTTTTGTGAGCCACGACGCGGCAAACCTTTCGGGTGCCGCCAAGGTTGTCATTTCTACCGCGGTTAAAGAGACAAACCCTGAGCTGCAAGCCGCTAAGGAAGCGGGCCTGCCTGTCTATAGCCGCGCCGAACTGCTTGCCGCGCTGATGAGCGGTTATCGCACAATCTCGGTCACCGGGTCACACGGTAAAACCACCACCACCGCGATGATAGGGTGGATGATGGAGAAGGCGGGCCTTGATCCAACCGTGCTTGTTGGAGGGGTGCTTCGCGCATGGGGATCGAATGCAAGGACCGGCGGCAGCCGCTGGATGGTCGTCGAAGCCGACGAATCGGATGGCACCTTCATTCAGATACCGGCGGAAATCGGTGTCGTCACTAACATCGATCCGGAACATCTTGACCATTACGGCACTGAGGCAGCGCTGCATGAGGCGTTCCTCATGTTCTTCCGCCGTATTCCGGTAAACGGCCTCGCCGTTGCAGGCATCGATCACCCGGTCATCCGTGACCTTCTAGCCAAATTGGTGGCCGAGGGCGGGCTTCCGCCGCTTTCCTCTTTCGGGAACGCACTGGACGCGACAGTGAAAATCGACAACGTGGTCAGTAATGGAGGTTCCGTTACCTTCAGCGCCAGGACCGCAGAGCGTAACGGCGGCTCACCCATCCGCGTGCCCGGCATTAAGCTCGGGGTTCCGGGCGCCTATAACGCTTTGAACGCCGCGGCAGCGGCGGCCGTCGGTCTTCATCTCGGGCTTTCTGCGGAGGTCATATTCGAAGCGCTATCCTCCTTTGAAGGCGTCGACCGCCGCTTCACCCCGGCAGGCGAATGGAATGGCGTCGCCGTTTACGATGATTACGCGCATCATCCCGCCGAAATTGAAGCAGCACTGGGCGCTGCGCGTGGAGCCGCCTCGGGGCGGGTAATCGCGGTGATGCAGCCACATCGCTTCTCAAGATTGAAAGCCTTATTCGAAGGTTTCTGCCACTGCTTCCATGACGCAGACGTGGTTTTGATAGCGCCGGTGTACGCGGCAGGCGAAACTCCAAACGGCTTCGACCGGGATACACTTGTCGAGGGCATTCGCAAGGCAGGTCACGCGCGCGTCTACCCTATCGAAAATGAGGACATGCTTACCCGCACGGTCGCAGCGCTGGCAAAACCCGGAGACCTTCTAATCGGCCTCGGGGCAGGTACAATCAGCGAGTGGACACGTGCCTTGCCGGGCAACCTCGGACAGTATTCCGCCTTCGCGGGCGCCGCGGAATGAGAAATGTTCCCTGATCTGATACCAAGCCTTCTTCCCGAAGCGCCTGACCTTCGGGGAAGACTGCTGCCGAACGTCCTACTCAGCGAGTTGACTTGGCTTCGGGCTGGCGGTCCGGCTCAGGCATTGTTCACGCCCGCCGACGAGGATGATCTCGCCTATTTTCTTTCGCGCTGTCCGTCAGGAATTCCGGTCACAGTTATTGGCGTGGGTTCGAACCTTCTTGTCCGCGACGGCGGCGTGCCTGGAGTTGTCATAAGACTGGCCCGCGGCTTCAATGTCACGGCTCGCTCGGATGGCCCCCGTATCAAGGCCGGCGCGGCCGTCCCCGATGTACGACTCGCTCAGGCAGCAGCTTCGGCCGGCATTGGTGGGCTTGCTTTCTACCGCGGGATTCCTGGAACGGTTGGCGGCGCACTGCGCATGAATGCGGGCGCTCATGCCTCCGAAACCAGGAATGTTCTTGCGGAGGCGCGCGCACTTGACCGTGCGGGCACGCTTCACATATTCGATAACGGCGGAATGGGGTTCACCTACCGTCATTGCTCAGTGCCCGAGGATTATATTTTCACCGGGGCCGTGTTTGAGGGGACACCCGGGGATCCGGCCGAAATTGAAAAGGCGATGCAGGAGGTTGCGGAGTACCGGGAAGCCAATCAGCCCATAAAAAGCCGCACCGGAGGCTCAACTTTCAAGAACCCTCCGGGGCAAAGCGCGTGGAAACTGATCGATGCCGCCGGTTGTAGGGGCCTTCGGGTGGGCGGAGCGCATATGTCCGAATTGCACTGCAATTTCCTCATCAATGGCGGAGACGCAACGGCAGCCGAGATCGAGCGCCTGGGCGAGCTTGTGCGCGAACGGGTATTCCAGCACAGCGGCATCATGCTCGAATGGGAAATCAAGCGCGTCGGAATCCCGACGCGAGAAGATAGTCAGCTTGCTGCCGCCGAATGAAACGTAAATATCAGCATGTGGCCGTCCTCATGGGAGGGTGGTCGGCAGAGCGGGAGGTCTCGCTTAATTCAGGCGCGGCTTGTGCAGACGCGCTTGCAAAGACCGGCTATCGCGTAACCCGCATCGATGTTGATCGCTGGATCGCAGAGACGCTTTCGGCGCTCAAGCCCGACGTCTGCTTCAATGCCTTGCATGGCAAGGGCGGCGAGGATGGCTGCATTCAGGGAATCCTCGAAACCCTGCAGCTGCCATATACCCATTCCGGAGTATTGGCTTCCGCGCTTGCCATGGACAAGGCGCGCGCCAAGGCGGCCTTCAGAGCAGCGGGTGTCCCAGTGGCCGAGAGCTTGGTCGCCAAGCCCAGGGAAGCCGCGCAAACGCATCTTCTAACGCCGCCTTATGTCATCAAACCGGTGAGCGAAGGATCAAGCGTCGGCATCTTTATCGTCAGGGAAGACCATGAACATCCGCCGCAGGAATTAACGAGGCCCGACTGGGCTTTCGGCGATGTTCTTGTCGAGCGCTACATCGGAGGCCGCGAACTCACCTGCGCCGTTATGGGAGACAGAGCGCTTGGGATTATTGAGATTTTGCCGGCCGAGGGGCTAAGTTTTTACGATTACGAAGCCAAGTATGCAAAAGGAGGTTCACACCACATTCTACCAGCACAAATTTCACCGGAAATTTACGAGAATATCCAGAAACTAGCCCTTGATGCTCATAACGCATTGGGGTGCCGGGGTGTAAGCCGGGCCGACTTTAGGTTCGACGATCGGGTTCATGGAACGGGTGAGCTTGTTTGCCTGGAGGTCAATACCCAGCCAGGTATGACGGCAACCTCCCTCGTCCCAGAACTGGCGGCCCATGCTGGATTGACGTTCGGTGAACTGGTGCGGTGGATTGTGGAGGATGCTTCTTGCGATCGTTAGGCAAAGGTAAGCTGTCCGCAGCCTACACATTCGAGCAAAGCGTGGACCCGATGCGTTACCCGCCTGCCGCGTCCTGGTTCTCCTGGGCTGTTGCGCATGCTGATCAGGCGGCAAGGGCAGGATTTGTTCTCAGTATGGCTTTCTTGGCCACAGCGGCCATTTATGCCCTTTCTCTATCGGGTCCGGCCCGGCTCGTTTTTAGCGATTTGTTGAATCTTGCAGACCGGGCAGTCTTCGATGCCGGCTTCAGGCTGGAAGACCTCGCCCTTTCCGGGGCCAAGAACACGCCCCGGGCGGCTTTGCTTGACGCGCTCGATCTACCCTACAAGCAGTCGTCCCTGCTCTACGATACCGCGCAGGCACATGACCGTCTGCTCGCTCTAGGCTGGATCGAGGCCGCGGAGGTACGCCGCATATTACCGTCCCGGCTAGAAGTCGTCATTTCTGAACGCGCCCCCTTCGCGCGGTGGGAAGATCAGGCAAACACTGTCCAGGTCATTGATCGTAAGGGGCACATTCTTGGGCCCGATCAGGAAGGCCAATTTTCTGCTCTGCCTCTGTTCAGTGGCCAGGGCGCGCCAGAGGAAGCTGCAGGGTTCGAGGATGCCATTTCCGGCGATGATTCTTTGAAGCGCCGAATCGGGCGCGCCGAGTTGCTTGCGGGCCGCTTCTGGCTGATTAGGCTCGACAACGGCCTTATGCTGAAACTTCCGCGTAAGGTGAATTCCCTAGTCTTGGGTCGCCTTGATTCGCTTCTCACGAGCGCGAAGATTGCCGTGATGGGCCTGGAAACGATTGATTTACGCCTATCGAACAGAACGATCTTACAATTGCCCGACCCCACCATCGCGAACCGCGACAGAGCCGTTGGCTTGCTCACATCATTGCAAGCGCAGGTCCCGTCTATGCCGCGAAAGGGAAAGGCCTTATGAGAGCCGCCCAGCGGCACTTGCGCGCTCCTTCCCGGCTATGGCCATTCGGGGGGGGAGACGACATCATCACGGTTCTGGATTTGGGAGCACAGAAAGTTGCTTGTGCGATAGTCTCCCTCGCATCCCCGCGCTTTGGGCTGGACGTGGGGGCCAAAAGCATCCGGATCCTTGGCAGCGCTGCCGTAAGGTCGTCAGGATTTTCCAGCGGGCGGATCGTCAATCTCGTTGCGATGGAAACGAGCATAAGACGCGCCGTCGCTCAGGCTGAGGCCCAGGCTGGTATTACGGTCGAGGACGTTCTCGTGACAGGCCCGTTTTTGGGGCTGAACGCCCAGACATTTGAGGCCAAGCTTGGCGATGGAAATACCCTGATTTCTAAAGAGGATATGAGCGCTATAGAAAGGGCGGCTGAAGAACAGTGCTACTCAGCCCATCGCAAACTTTTGCATCTATATACCGCGCCGGGGGAGATCGAAAACGAAGATGGGAATTTAGTCCCTGACCGAGAGATCGAGGTTGTTGCGGTCTCTATGCCGCTTCGGGGCGCAAGACAGATCGCAGCCTGCCTAGCAAAGAGCTTGCTCACATCGCATGGCTATATCGCGGGGCCGGTGGCAGCCTCTCTTTCCGTTACGACCCCGCTTGAAAGATCAGCGGGTATCCTGGTAATTGACATGGGCGCAAGCTCCACGGGATATGCCTTGTTTTCCCGCGGCATTCCTTTCGCCGTGGAGTGCATCCCGATTGGCGGCCACCACATATCGGACGACCTTGCGCGCACGTTCAAGTTAAGGAAATTCGAAGCCGAACGGCTGAAAGTTCGCTACGGAAGCGTCCATGATGGCCTCCAAGCCGATATTGATCTGCCTGTCGCCAACGGCGAAACTCGCGAACCTATTTCGAAATTTTCGCTTAATCACCTCATTCGATCGAATGCATCGCGAATCTTTACTGCTATTAATGAGCGGTTAAAGGGTGCGGGATATTCTGTGCCGGTAGGGGGTGCTGTGCTTGCCGGTGGCGGAAGTCTCCTCCCAGGTGTCTGTGAGCTTGCTTCTTATCTTCTTGCGTCGGAAGTGAAGGTGGCGAAGCCGGTTGCGCTGAATGGGCTTAACGGCGCCCCCGCGATGAGCGCGCTCGTAGGAGCATGTCTTTATGCAAGCAGGCATCAGTCGCTAGGCGAAATGCGCCATGTGCCCGGAATAGCGTCTCAGGATAGTAGCTACGCGTCTCGAATCAGCCAATGGCTGCGTGCAAGCTTTTGAAAGGCTCCGCGCGATGACTTTGGCAGCAAGCAAAAGCGGGCAGGCCCAAACGGCGCCCGCGAAGGGAGCTGACGAGGCCCGACATGGGAATTAATCTGCAACTGCCAGGCCTGACCGAGTTGCGGCCGCGCATAACGGTTGTGGGAGTTGGGGGTGCGGGTGGTAACGCCGTCAACAACATGATCGAAAGCGGTCTTGAAGGCGTGGAATTTGTTGTTGCCAACACCGACGCGCAGGCCCTTTCTGCGTCCAGCGCGGGCTGCCTCATTCAAATGGGGGTTGGCATTACCGAGGGCCTTGGCGCGGGTTCGAAACCCGAAATCGGTGCCGCAGCCGCGGAGGAGGCCATCGAGGAAATCCGCTCTAATCTCGAAGGCGTGCATCTCTTGTTCATCACCGCCGGCATGGGAGGCGGTACCGGCACAGGCGCCGCCCCCGTGATTGCGCGCAGCGCTAAAGAGCTGGGCGTGCTGACCGTTGCAGTTGTTACAAAACCCTTCGAGTTCGAGGGACAGCGCCGCATGAGGACGGCGGAAGCCGGCATCGCGGAACTGGCTAAATATGTCGACACGCTGATTGTCATTCCGAATCAAAACCTGTTCCTGATCGCGAGCGAGAAGACGACTTTCGCCGATGCTTTCATGCGCGCCGATGACGTGCTGAAATCCGGGGTGAGCTGCATCACCGATCTGATGATCAAGGAAGGCCTGATCAATCTCGATTTCGCTGATGTCCGCACCGTTATGCAGAATATGGGTACGGCCCTGATGGGGACCGGGGAAGCCGAGGGAGAAAAGCGCGCGCTGCAGGCCGCCGAGGCTGCTATCGCGAACCCGCTGCTCGGCGAGATATCCATGCGTGGCGCCAGGGGACTGCTCGTAAGTATCACGGGTAGCTTCGACATGACGCTTTATGAGGTTGAAGAGGCCGCAACCCGAATACGCCGGGAAGTCGATCCCGACGAGAACCCGGACGTGAATATTATCGTGGGTGCAACCTTCGACCCATCTTTGGAAAATCGCATTCGCGTCTCATTGGTGGCAACCGGGATCAGGCCGGGACCTCATATGCCTCACCTGGGGCCGGTTCCAGGCTCTGAGGAACGGGACCCTCGCTTAATTGAGCGGCTGCGCTCCCATGAAGCGGAAGCGGCACGGAATCGCGGCAGAGGCCGTTCACGTGAGCCGCAGGCTGGTCTCGCTTCTCAGACACGGCAAAGCTTTGAGCCACGAGTCGTCCTTGAGCCCAAAAGTGTTAGGAACCATGGTCAGGATAGTTCTGCATACCCGAATGGAGCAGCAGGCACGAGGTTTGAGCCATTGCCGCCTGCCAATTCGGCGCGCCCCCCGAAGCGTCCCCTTACTTTCCAGGACTTTCCGGAGCTGAATCAAGCCGGCGGCTCTGCAAATGGTAGCTCAGCGAATCGAAATTCCGGAAGACCGCGCGGTTTCTTCGATTGGATGGCAGGCAGAGGGCGGTCGGCAAAATCCGAATCGCACAACCAATCAGCTAAGAATGTTGCACTTCAGCCACGCAATCCACACGAAAAACTAACCCTAGACCCCATGCCTAATGGGACGCGAAACAACCTTCCACGGCATCCATCGCACACTCATGTGGATGAGGGAACAGAGGATCCGAGCTTATCTGATCAGCATTTTTCAGACGAAGCCTCTGATATTCCCGAGTTTTTCAAGAAACCTGCATCTCAGTAGCGCCTCCTGAAGTCTCGGTGATGAAACACGCCCCGCGTGCGGGCGTAAGTTGCTGCGCGCATCCCGGCCGTAATTTTAGCAAAACGGTCCCCCTTCACGTAACACATTGTTAGAAAGCGTGATTTGTAGCCGAGCTTCCGGCCCGGCTAACGTGCCACCCATGCAATGTTGTTGAGCTTAAGCGTGCGTAACCGGCGGAAAGACCGGAGTAGCGTGAGCTATCGCTGCTCGCTCGAAGGACAGCAACGTTCGCTCACGTGGGGCGCCCTCCTTCGGCAAAGGAAGGCGCAGTGGCACAAATAACGGCGCGAAACTATGAGCTTTCGAAGCAATTCGAGCAGGCAGTCGACGATTGACCGCGAAATAGTGTTGAAGGGAATTGGCGTCCATAATGGCGCCGAGGTTTCGCTCGTTATTCATCCGGCTGAAGCGAACACGGGATACAACTTTTACGTTCAAGGCGGTGGCGACGCCGGGCATGTCCCCGGCGATTTCCGCGCCGTCAGCAATCTAACCCTCTGCACCGTTTTAAGCTCAGCGGACGGAACTACCGTTGCAACGGTCGAGCATCTGCTGGCAGCGCTGCGCGGGCTCGGCGTAGACAATGCCAATATCGAGCTCGACGGCAATGAGGTTCCCATTATGGATGGGAGCGCCGAGCCCTTCGTCGACGCGATCGAAGAGGCAGGTCTACGGGACCTGGAGGAGCCGCGCCGCTTCATAAAGGTCCTGCGGCCTGTTCAGGTCCAGGACGGCAACTCCATGGCCGAAATCATGCCTTATAACGGTTTCCGCCTCGACGTTGAAATCGACTTCAACTCTCCCTTCATTGGCCGGCAGCGCCTAGACATCGAAGTGACGCCAGCCGCCTTCAAGAAGATATGCCGGGCCCGGACATTCGGCTTCATGAAGGATGTGAAGAAGCTTTGGGCCTCTGGGCGGGCGCTCGGATCGTCCCTCGAAAATACCGTTGCCATTGGGGATGATCGCATCCTGAATCCGGAAGGCCTGCGCTATGAGGATGAATTCGTGCGGCACAAGACGCTCGACGCCGTCGGCGACCTGGCTCTAGCCGGCGCTTCGATCCTGGGTCTTTATCGCTCCTACCGGGGCGGACACCGGCTCAACTCCGCGATGCTTCATGCTCTTTACGAAAATAAGGATGCATGGAAGATCATTGAGGCCCCGGAAAGACCCCAAGCTCAGCATATCGCGCCTCGTGCCGATTTCGGATTTGCCTTTGCCAGTCCGAGCTTTGCTCCGGAAGCCGATTGATCTGACCGAAACGCTCGCCGAAGCGCTCATTCTAGGGCAACAAAGCCTGGGATTCACAAGCTCTAACAAACTTCATATTTGACCATTATTTTGCGGCTTTCTATCGTCAAACAGAAAGCGACAGCGGGGCGTGAGTCGGATTTCTCCTACTCATGCGAATTGGGGTTTCGGAGCAGAGCTGATATGAGATTGCGATTTATCGGGCGATCTGCCGCGGCGGTGCTTATGGCGGCTTCCCTCATAGGCTGCAGTTCGATGGGTTCTCTGTTCGATGGCAGTGATTCAAAGCTCGATCACCGTCCCCCCGACGTCCTTTACAAAGAGGCGAACAAGGCGCTTGAGGATGGCAGCAGCAGCAGGGCCGCCGAGATGTTTGAAAAGATAGATCAGCTCTATCCTTACTCGGACGAAGCTAAGAAAGCCACGCTGCTGGCGGCGCATGCCTATGTAAAGGCCGGAAAATCGCCCGAGGCCGTTGCGGCCGCACGGCGCTTCCTAGCACTGCATCCAGGCAGTCCAGATGCCGCGGACGCCCAAAATATAATCGCTGCCTCATACTATGACCGCATCTCCACACCCTCGCGCGACCAGGGAGAGACCAAGAAAGCAATCGAAGAGATGGAGACGCTGGTACGGCGCTATCCAAACAGCCAGTACGTAGAAGAGACGAAAAAGCGGCTCAAAATCGCGCGTGACACGCTCGCCGCCGCAGAGATGCACGTCGGACGCTACTGGCAGAAGAAGGGCAATTACCTTGCGGCCATCAACAGGTTCAAGACTGTTGTAACCGATTATCAGCAGACCGCGCATGTTGAAGAAGCTTTGATGCGCCTGACCGAGTGCTACATGGCCCTAGGCGTTGTGAGCGAGGCTCAGACAGCAGCAGCCGTTCTGGGGCACAATTTCCCTGAGAGCCAATGGTACAAGGACGCTTATGCTCTCCTCCAGAACGGCGGCGCCGCGCCGAGGGAAGATAAGGGCTCATGGATAAGCCAAGCCTGGAAGAAGACTGTCTCATCCGTGGCAGGATAACTAGGAGCGATTTTGGCATGGCCCGCTCTCACCGCGAGGAAAGAATCGCGTAAAGAGAACTCATGCTTGCGACTCTGTCGATCCGTGACATCGTCTTGATCGATAAGCTCGATTTGAGCTTTGGTGCAGGGTTTACCGTCTTCACCGGCGAAACAGGTGCCGGAAAATCCATTATTCTAGACAGCCTAAGCCTTGCCCTTGGAGCGCGGGGCAACAGTAGCCTCGTGCGCAAGGGTGCGCAGGCAGCGTTTGTCACAGCATCCTTCGAATTTCCGGCAGCGCATCCATCGAGCGGGATGTTGCGTGAACACGCCCTCGATGATGACGGGATCCTCATTCTGAAACGCATCCAATATGCTGACGGAAAGACAAAAGCATTTGTCAATGACACGCCGGTTTCGACGGCACTCTTGTCCAAAATAGGGCGCGCTCTTGTCGAGATCCACGGCCAGCATGATGACCGCGCCTTGCTCGAGACCTCGGCCCACCGGCATCTTCTCGATCAGTTCGGTGGGCTAGTGCCGGAGGTGCAGGAGGTATCCCGGCTTTGGGACAGCTGGCGCATGCTCATTGCGAAAGCCGAGAAGCTTCAGAAGGGCCTCGAGCAGACGTCGCGCGAAGCCGATTACCTCACCGCGGCCTGTGAAGAACTCAATATGCTCGCTCCGCAATTAGGAGAGGAAGAGACGCTCGCCGCCAAGCGTCAGGTCATCCTCGCGACCGCAAAGGTAAGAGCTGATCTTCAGGAAGCCTCTCAGGCGCTTTCTGGTCCGCAGTTTCCGGCAGGGAAAATCAATTCGATCCTTCGCCGCCTGGAACGCCAGACTAACCTTCCGGAAACTTTGAGGCCGGTCCTCGGTGGCCTGGAACGGGTTCTAATTGAGGCCGACGAAGCACGAACAGCTGTCGAAGCAGAACTTCGCGCAAGCGCGGGTGAAGATGTTGAGGCGATCGAGGAGCGGCTTTTCAAGCTTCGGGCCGTGGCCCGAAAGCACCGCGTTCCAGTGAGCGAGCTGCCAAATCTCCATCAGCGTTATCTGGACCAGTTATCCGCTCTCGAATTGGGTGCCGAACAGCTTATTGCTGCGCAAAAGGAAGCAGCCGTGGCAGCCGAGGCCTATTTGAATGCGGCTGGAGCGTTAAGTGAAAAAAGGTTAGCGGCAGCGGCACGTATGGACCGCGCTGTGCAGAAAGAGCTTAAGCCGCTGCGGCTTGAAAAGGCTCGCTTCCTTACTCATAGTGAAAGGCTATCCGAAGATAAGAATGGAATTGGCGGCGGCCCCTCCGGGTTTGAATCGATTATGTTTTATGTTCAGACCAATCCGGGCGCTGATTTAGGACCCCTCATGAAAGTCGCATCCGGCGGCGAACTCGCGCGGTTCCTTCTCGCTTTGAAAGTGGTTCTAGCGGAGAAGAACACCGCGCCTATTCTTGTCTTCGATGAAATCGACACCGGGGTCGGTGGAGCGACGGCTTCCGCGATCGGTGAACGCCTGCTGCGTCTCGGGCGCCGGGCCCAGGTGCTGGCAGTAACTCACTCTCCTCAAGTGGCGGCGCATGCCGATACCCATTACCGGCTCTACAAAAGCTCGAAGGGCGCGGGCGCGAACATCTCGGTAGAGACTTTCGCCGAAGCGCTCGACGGCTGCGGCAGGCGAGAAGAAATTGCGCGAATGCTGGCTGGGCGGAAAATAACCGAGGAAGCGAGAGCGGCCGCCGAGCGCCTCATCGGAGCAAAGCATGACCTCGGGTGAGGGAGCGGCGGGCATTGCCCCACAAATGGAAAAGCCCGTGGAAAAGTTGACGCCTGGGGAGGCGGCGACCGAACATGACTTCCTGGCCGGCGAGATCAAAAGGCACGACCGTCGCTACTACCAGGAAGATCAGCCGGAAATCTCCGATGCAGATTACGACCGCCTCCGTTTGCGCTTGAATGCCCTGGAGCAGCGGTTTCCCGGCCTCGTCATCGAGCGCGGTCCGTCACAGGCAGTAGGCGCACCGCCTTCGGAGAAGTTTGCGAAAGTTCCGCATTCCCTCCCCATGCTATCCCTCGGCAATGTCTTCACCGACGAGGATGTGAAGGACTTCGCCGCGCGAGTGCGGCGCTTTCTGAAGTTCGGAGAACGCGATCCCCTCGATTTTACTGCGGAAATGAAAATCGACGGCCTCTCGGTTTCGCTCCGGTACGAGCGCGGGGCACTGGCGGTTGCCGCAACGCGCGGCGATGGCTCGGTTGGGGAGGACGTTACCGCCAATGTGAGAACCATTCGCGATATCCCCAAGCAGCTCAAAGGGCGCAACATCCCGGATGTTTTCGAGGTAAGGGGCGAAGTCTATATGGCGCATGCAGATTTCACTGCGCTCAACGAGAGGCAGGCGAAGTCTGGAGGCAAGGTCTTCGCGAATCCACGCAACTTCGCCGCCGGATCGCTGCGCCAGCTCGATCCCTCAATCACTGCCTCACGGCCCTTGCGGTTCTTCGGTTGGGGTTGGGGAGAAGCCAGCGAGCTTCCATCCGATACAAATCATGGAGTTTTGGAGGCGATCTCCGGGTGGGGCTTTCCCGTGGGGGCAGTCCAGATCTGCAAATCAGTCGACGAAATGATCGCGGCCTATCGTGCAATTGAACTCAACCGCGCTGCGCTCGGATACGATATCGACGGCGTTGTTTACAAAGTTGACCGGCTTGATTTGCAAGACCGGCTCGGCTTTATCTCGCGGACGCCTCGGTGGGCCACCGCGCACAAATTCTCTGCCGAAAAGGCGGCTGCGCTCCTCCGCGGTATCGAGATCCAGGTCGGCCGTACCGGAGCTCTTACACCGGTCGCAAAGCTTGAGCCCGTGACGGTCGGGGGCGTCGTTGTTCAGAACGCCACCCTGCACAATGAGGACGAGATTGTGCGCAAGGACATTCGCGCCGGCGACACTGTGATTGTGCAGCGCGCAGGCGACGTCATACCCCAGATTCTGGGGGTGGTTCTCGAAAAGCGCCCTGCGAAGTCGGTACCGTTCGTCTATCCCTCGATCTGTCCCGTTTGCGGGAGCCATGCCGTTCGCGAAGCGAACCCAAAAACAGGCAAACTCGACGCAGTCCGCCGTTGCACTGGAGGTTTGATTTGCGCGGCCCAAGCAGTCGAGCGGCTTCGCCATTTCGTGTCGAGACACGCCTTCGACATCGAAGGTCTCGGCGAAAAGCACATCAAAGCATTCTACGATGAGGGACGTATTCGGACACCCGCGGACATTTTCACGCTGAAGGCGCGAGACGGAGTCACTCTCCCGAAGCTCGAGGATAAAGAAGGGTGGGGGCCATTGTCCGCCGCCAATCTTTTCGCGGCCATTGAAGCCCGCAGAACGATCTCGCTGGAGCGATTCATCTTTGCGCTCGGAATCAGACATGCCGGCGAGACGACAGCCCGGCTACTCGCCAAGCACTTCGGGTCCCTGGAAAATTTCGTGCAAAACATGCGCGAGCCGGGCGGACGGGAAGAGCTTGATGAAATCAATGGCATCGGTGACGTGGTGGCGCAATCGATCGTTGATTTTTTTGACGAGCTTCATAATAGGGAGGCGCTCTCCACGCTCATGCGCGAGGTCACGGTGAAGGAGTACAAATCGAATGCCGTGGAATCCCAGCTTGCGGGCGCCACGGTTGTGTTCACCGGCAAGTTGGAACGGTTGACCCGCGACGAAGCCAAGTCTCAAGCCGAAAGACTAGGTGCGAAAGTTGCCGGTTCGGTATCGAAGAATACTCTTTACCTTATCGCAGGACCAGGTGCGGGTTCGAAGCTCAAAAAAGCGGAGGAACTCGGGGTTAAGGTCCTGTCCGAGGATGACTGGTTCAATCTCGTAAGCGCGCGCTAAGTTAGCGTGGCAATTCCCCCGATAATCAGATTTGCCGAAAACAGCTGGATGCACACTGCAGGAAAAATAATTCTATCTGACTAGTTGCTCCCATTCTTGAACTTATGCATTATGGTCGGCCGGTAAAAAGGCGAAGCCGGAAGACAATTCATTTAGAATTTAGCTTCCACCAAAAGAATGACCTTCAAGTTTTTGGCAACCTTAGAACTAAATCGCTACAGCGTGGAATGGTTCATCTTGACGTAGTATCATGCTTAATTGACCCGATCAAAGAAGGCGGGGCATGCTTTAGCATACTCATTAATTTACGAATAGCCACTTGGTATACAAAATGACGATTTCTCCGGAACTCTGCAGAGCTGCGCGCGGTTTACTCGGCTGGTCGCAGCAAGAGCTTGCGACGCGCGCCCAGGTCGCGCGAAAAACCATCGCTGACTTCGAGCTTAGCCAAGTGACACCGCATCCGCGCACGCTACGGGACGTGATCGCTGCCTTGGAGGCTGCCGGCGTCGAATTTATTGCAGCCGAAGCGAACGTCACAAGAGGAGGTGTTCGCTTCAAATGGAAGGACGCCTGAGGCTTGAGCCCGACATTAGCCAAAGGGCGGGAGAAAGGACCACGTGTACAATTATAACTTGGGGGTCAGCGTAGTCCCGCGATCGGACAGAAAGATGGTCATGCTGGCAATCCGATAGCCGGAGCAAAGCTGCCGCAGCTGTGTTCTTGCGAAACAGGGCAGTTGCCAATAACCGCAGAGCCGGGCGAGGCTTTTCCGCGGGCAAAGCAGCCAAGGCAGGGTAATCCGATCAGCCCAAAGCTACCACCGCGAACCAGAACGGAAGTGTTTCTCGGTCATGTAGCAACACTTATGATCATTGCTGCGCTTTTTGCCTTTACCTATGTATTTTTTGACGTCGTTCTTCTGATTTTCAGCGCCATTTTGATTTCCATACTGCTGACGCTGCTCGCAAATCCCCTCACCCGATACTTAAAAGTGCACAGATGGGCGGCCTTGATTATTGCTGGTATTGCGTTGGTAGGGGTTGTTGGCGGAACCGGATATTTGTTCGGGTCAAGGATCGCTACGGATTTTCAGCAGGTTGTGTCACGTATGGCCTCGGCCGAGACCAGTATTCGGGCAACTGTAGAAAATTCGGAATTGGGAAAACTTCTGCTTGCGCATGCCGGCGCGTCAAACATCCCGATTACGCAGATCGCGACCAGCATCTTCAGCATGAGCGCGAGCGTCCTAGCTGGGATCGCGGTGGCGGTTATTGCTGGCATATATCTTGCCGCGCAGCCTAGCCTTTATCTTGAGGAATTTCTGACTTTGTTCCCGCCCGACCGGCGGCCGAATGCCGAGGAGACCACCAACGCCGTTGCGAACGGCCTCTACCGCTGGTTGGAGGGGCAGTTCATTTCAATGTTCCTTGTCGGACTGCTTTCGACCTTTGCAACTTGGTTGATTGGCCTACCCTCGTCTTTTGCGCTCGGTCTGATTGCGGGAATAACGGAATTCGTCCCCTACGTGGGCCCCGTTATCGCGGCAATCCCTGCATTGCTTGTCGCCGCCACTCAAGGCCTGGACGCCGTTTTTTGGACCCTCGGCGCTTATATCCTCATCCACCTTATTGAGGGGAACGTGATTGCGCCTCTGGTCCAAAGGCAAATGGTGTACATACCGCCCGCGATTATGCTTTTGGGTATCGCCACCCTCAGCCTTATCTTCGGAACGGCCGCGATCATATTCGCGGGCCCGCTTGTCGTCGTGGTTTATGTGCTCATAAAAAAGCTATATGTGAGGGATAGTCTGGGTGAAGAGACGATTGTCCCTGGAGAGACACCTGACAAATGACACATAAGTCAAACAATTAGCTTGCTAATTACGTTCATTTTTCGTTTGGAACATTATCTTTTATCCAACATTGCCACCGCTGAATCTCATCCTCACGGTAGGAGTGAGATGCCCAGACATACGGAGCATTACTTCCGTGCCAATGTAATGGCAAAGCGAGAGAACCTAGTCGAAGTGTCGCTTTCGCTAACATCTCATCAGCCCTGGGCAGGGGGCACGCCGTACAATCCAGCCTAGCCGCTCACCAATGAGCCGGTGTCATCCGGGTTTCGATGCAGAGCTTGCGGAAATCATCGCTTTTGAGCCAATCGTATTCGCGCCGGCGCGCGTGACGAATTGAGTCTGGCAGCCTGAGTTGCGCGGGAAGGCGGGAGGCTGGATGGCACATAATGAGCGGCAGGCTGCCGCTCGCACCTTCCAGCCATCCACGCCAAAGATGCGGCAGATTTGCATTTCTTCCGAAGGAGTAAACCCCACAGAAGTCGGTGTTGGTGCAGAAGCCATGGCCTTCCGCAAGACGGTTCAATGCGCTAGCGCCGGTGAAACCAACAAAGGCAGCTTCCGCGCCTCGCCAGTGTTTTGGTGTGCATATCCTCACCTTAACCCCAGACTTGTATCTTTCTCGCAAGCAGTCCGCTAATTCCTTCCGAATGACGGGAAGCTGATGAACGTGGCGGTGTCCATCGACGAATTCCGGTGCAGCACCCGTGACATCTTCATAAAGAGCGAGCTGCCGCCCGATGGATATGCGAAGTTCGTGCCGGTTTAAGCGCTGGTTGTACGCCTTCATGACGAAGGCCATGATAGAACATTCGTCTAGAAGGCCCGTTGCAAATGGGCTCGTAAAGTCCAGGTGGAGGCCTTTGCTGAGGGGAGCTTTGGCGAGCGCCTTGCCAGCCTCCATCCATCTCGGGGAGAGCACCATCGCGCTTGCCGCCGTTACAATTCCATGTGAGGCCAGGTCCAGGATGGCGGCATCGACGCCTTCATCCATCCCGAAATCGTCCGCGTTAAGCACGAATTTACGAACAACCGTTGCGATCATAAGGGTATGAACCTGTTTTAGAAGGCGGTGTTTACGCCAATGCGCGCTTGGCGGCAAAACACTATGAGACAGCTTACGTGCCAAAGAGAGTGATGGAGCTGTTATTCGCCGATTGGCAAGTCCAATGCTGATCGTTTCCTTTGCTTGGCTTATAGCCATGACTGTCCTCATTTCCCGCGCGCTGCGTCAGCGCACACTTTTCCGCGAATTGTCGAAGCCTCTCATTCCCTGTCCGCAGACGCCGGGCGTCACAATAATCGTCCCGGCCCGGAACGAGGCCGCGAACATAGGACGCTGCCTCGAAAGTCTGCTCGCCCAAACTTACCCTGCCGAGCGCCTTCGAATCATTGCAGCCGATGACAATTCGACCGATGAGACGCCGGAAATCATCTCGAAATTCGAATCGACGGGGCGGGTTTCGCTGATCGAAGTGCCGCCACTGCCTTACGGCTGGACCGGAAAGTCGCATGCTTGTTGGATTGCCGCGGCCGCAGCAATGGAGAGTGAATGGCTCTGCTTCGTGGATGCCGACATTGAGGCATGCCCTGATCTAATGACGGCAGCCATATCGGCGGCGGTAGCCGAACGCATAGAATTCCTTTCGCTAACACCGAGGCAGCAGCTGGTGACCTTCAGTGAGCGCCTCATCATGCCCTGCGGCCTGTACTTACTCGGCTTCAGCCAGGACCTCAGCAAAGTAAACTCCCCGGAAGGAAGCGACGTTACTGCAACCGGCCAGTTTATTCTCGTCCGCAGCTCCGTATACATGGCAATCGGCGGCCACCAGGCGGTCAAAGACGACATCTGCGAGGATCTTGAACTCGCAAGGCTCGCCAAAACTCATGGCTATAAAACGAAGCTTCTCGGCGGAGCCGCTTTTTACAGTACTCGGATGTACACGGGCTGGAAGAGCCTTTGGCTAGGTCTCACCAAAAACCTCACAATTATGGTTGGCGGGCGCCGGAGGGCTATAATCGTCGCCGCAATGGCTTTGGCCTTGGCCTGGGCGGCTCCCCTACTACCCATGGCCGATGCGATCCAGTGCAGACATTCCTCAAGATCTTGCATCGCGCTTCTCGCGGCAGCACCGGCGTCAGCAGCTGCATTCGCGCTTCATCTGGCGGGGACGGCTTTTTTCCGCATTCCTTTCTGGTACGGCCTCATTTTTCCGCTCGGCTACACGGTTGGGGCCGCGCTCGCTCTAGATAGCGTCAGAAGGCAGCTTACCGGCAAAATCCGCTGGAAAGGCCGCACTTACTCATGAGCGAAACCTCGAAGCCGGGAGATCCAGCAAGCCCGGGCGCTGTGCGCATCGAGAGAAACAAATTAGGGCCGACGGTACTGACGGTGGCGGCGCTGGCCGTCTTTGTTTACTTGATCCGCCTGATTTTGATCCCTTTTGTAATCGCGGGGGCCATTGCTTTTATTTTATCAATTCTCATTGATTACCTTACGCCGCGATTAGGCCTCCCAAGGCCAGCAGTTGCGACCGCAGTATTTGTTCTTTTCATCGCCTTTTGCGCTGGCATTGCCTACCTCATCTACCCCACAGTAGCCGGTGAAGCCTCGCAATTTGCTTCGAACCTGGAAAAGGCGTTAACGGAAGCGTTCGAAGGCATTCTTGGAAAAGGGAGGCTCGATGTTCTAGGAGGATCTTATACTGCATCGCAGCTTGCTGGCATGGCCGAGAATGCCTTCCGCGAATGGCTTAGCAACCCCTCTAACTTGGTTCTTATTGCAGGAGCCGGTTTCTCCTCCATTTTCAGCGGCTTTTTAAGCGCTGTCATTCTCTTTTATTTTCTCTTGGGCGGTGGGAAGATTGTCGCAGGTCTCGTTTCCCTGGCGCCGCCGCATTATAGGCCCATCATCAATAGGATAATCGGTGAAGTAAATCCTGTCCTCCGGCGCTATTTTCTCGGCGTTGGTGTCGTCGTTACTTATGCTGCTGTTGCGGCATACATTGGGCTCGGCCTGATCCTCGGCATAAAACATGCTTTCTTTCTTGCCATAGCCACCGGCTTCTTGGAAATGATCCCGGTCGTGGGGCCGGCGGTCTCCGGGGTGCTTGCGGGGATCGTCGCCCTGCAGGGCGCTTCGAGCATTTGGGACGTCTTCAGATATATTATCTATGCGACGGCGCTGCGCCTTTCCATCGACCAGTTCATTGGTCCTATCGTATTGGGACGCGCGGCATCCTTGTCCCCCGTTACGGTAATTTTCTGCTTTCTTGCCGGTGGAATCCTTTACGGCTTCATCGGCGTGATCCTCGCGGTCCCTGTCGCGCTTAGCATCCGCATCGCCTTGAAAACCCTCTACGGGGAAATGGAAGAAGCAGAGAGTTAGTGCTCACAAGACCCGTCCGCCTTTTGAATGGGGAAGGGCACAAAATAGATGCTCATGCATTCTCTAAACAGAAAACCTTTTAAGTCTCGGAGTTTGCATGGTCCTCAGGCGGCGCCTCCTGGAATTTATCAGTCGCCGGATTAATAAGCCGCTTCCTTTGCGCCTTTCATTCTGGGATAGAGAGGTTTTCGACTTCCATCCCGCCGCTGCCGTTACCGTAACTCTGACAACACCGCGCATCGCCAGACTAATATTGGGCGGTGATGTTGACGGTCTCTGCGCCCGATCCCCGCATTTTGACCCAGCGCGCGAAGATTGCGATTGGCCCCATGGTTGACGCAGCTGACGCCCATGGCAATGGCGGCGCGCCGAATAGCCTGCAGTCGCTGCTCGCGAGCGCCGTGTTTGGGGTTGATCGCTATTTGCAGCGCAGGGAGGGGGTGTTTTGCTTTACCTCCGACGCTCACTGCATCTTCAGAATAAAAATCTCCTCGCTGAATGCACCAGTGACTCTTGACAATGGAACCACCTTGCCCGCCGGAATGGAAATAGTAGAGCTTCACATCTGGAACGAGCAGGTACCAATTCTGCGGGAGCACGTCTCGCCGGTTGCTTGGGCGCTATCCATTAGAAGGGCGTTTCCCCATTCGCTAAAGCTACTATCGGGGTACCTAGCTGAGCGGGCGGATTTCGCCCGGATCGGGGCCGTCGGTGCCAACATTGCCCTATTCACAGCGGACGACACGAAGCAACATTTGCGTACCTGCGAGAGGTTAGGCTTTATGCGCAGCCGCACCGGATGGGGAGGCGAGACCGGGGAGGCGCGCCGCTTGGGCGAAAATATTCTCATCGCCCTCATGATTCTCGCTCTAAATCCTGAAAGCTTCAATTTTTCTTCGCTCCGCCGCAATCGCGTCCCGGTCTTCATGACGCGGGCTGAGCTGGATAGACGTTATGGCGCTGCTCGCGTATGCTCCCCTCGTGATTCAAGCGAGAGGCTCGCATCGTGATACCAGACGTCGGACGTATTCTTGAGGCTTGCGCAAGCCTCGGCTGCCTATATCTTTTTCTTTCTCTGGCCGTGGTCTTACTTTGGAGGAGCGCTCCAGAGAGGAACAGGCGCGATCATGGCGAAGCCGTCACCATAATGAAACCACTTCACGGCAGGGAGCCGCGCCTTATTGAATGCCTGAGTTCCTTCTGCACTCAGGACTATAACGGGCAAACGCAGCTCGTTTTCGGTATTCAAGATCGAAATGATACGGGAGCGCTAGCGGCGGCGAAGGAGATCAAGGCTAGCTTTCCAGCGCTTCCGGTCACAATCAAGATCGACGAGACATCGCATGGCACGAATGCAAAAGTATCCAACCTGATAAATATGGAGCCGGTTGCGGCGAATGACATCTTGCTCGTTGCTGACAGTGACATCCTTGTGCCGGCGAACCATGTGGAGCAGGTCGTTGCCTTGTTGGAAAAGCCAGGAGCCGGGGCGGTGAGCGTCCTCTATCATGGCGAGGGCGCCGCCGGTTTCTGGTCCAGGCTTTCCGCCCAATGCATTAATGCGCATTTTCTACCAAATGTGCTGGTTGGCATGAAGCTCGGCCTCGCCAAGCCGTGTTTTGGCTCCACGATCGCGCTTCGGCGCGAGACGCTCAAAGCTATTGGGGGATTCGAAGCCTTCGCAAACCACCTCGCCGACGATTATGCGATTGGGGAAGCGGTCAGAGCGAGGGGCCAATCCGTGGAAATCAGCTCATTTTCCGTTGCCCACATTTGCAGCGAAGAAAGCGCTCGCGAACTTATGGAACACCAGCTCCGCTGGGCAAGGACGATCCGGACTATCGACTTTCCCGGCTATCTAGGCTCATTCATCGCCAATCCTTTCATGATAGCCTGTCTTGGGATTGCGGCACGCAATCACTATTGCCTTGGCATTGCCGGGCTTGCGCTCTTCTTACGGCTCGCGCTTTGCAAAGCGGTTGAGCAGTCATTCCGGATCAGGCCGCAGAATTATTGGATGGTACCGATTACCGATCTAATATCCTTCAGCGTTTACATCTGGAGCTTTTTCGGCAGCGCCGTCACCTGGAAACGTGCCCATTACGACGTTCTTTCTGACGGCACCTTGGCTCATAGCCGTGAGGGATAAGCAATGAATATACTCTTTCTTCAAGCACCTTCTTTCGAAGGCTTCGATGGCGGCGCCGGATCCAGATATCAAGCGCGGCGTGAGATTCGATCTTTCTGGTATCCGACATGGCTGGCTCAAGCTGCGGCAATGGTGCCATCGGGAAAGCTCATCGATGCTCCCCCGCAGGGACTGGGCTTGGCCCATATCCTTGAGGAAGTGAAATCATTCGACGCGGTTATCTGCCATACTTCCACCCCCTCTTTCCAGGTTGACGTCAGCACTCTGGAAGCGCTGAAGGAGGCGAAACCGGGGCTGATCACCGGACTGATCGGCGCCAAAGCCGCCGTAGATCCCGATGGCTGCCTGAACGCTTCGAAAGCGATCGACTTCGTGGCACGGGAAGAGTTTGACTTCACCGTCCGGGAACTCGCTGAAGGCCGCGCGTGGCAGGACATTCGTGGTCTCTCCTACCGCAACCCCAATGGGCAGATCGTTCATAACGAGGACCGGGCAATCCTCGAAAATATGGATCTCTTGCCCTTCGTTACGCCCGTCTACAAGCGGGACCTCGATATTTCGAAGTATTTTATCGGCTATTTGAGGCATCCCTACCTGTCGTTTTATACGGGCAGAGGCTGCAAATCCCGCTGCACCTTTTGCCTTTGGCCGCACACAGTCGGCGGTCACCGTTACCGGACTCGGAGCGTCGGGCACGTGGTCGACGAGGTAAAGTGGGCGAAGAACGCATTCCCCGAGGTGAAGGAGATTTTCTTCGATGACGATACCTTTACCGATGATCCCCGGCGGGCAGAAGCGATCGCTCGCGAGCTAGGGAAACTGAACATAACCTGGTCTTGCAACGCGAAAGCAAATGTCCCGAGAAACACACTCGAGGTACTGAAGGACAATGGGCTTCGGCTTTTGCTCGTCGGGTACGAGACCGGGAATCAACAAATCCTTTACAATATAAAGAAGGGAATGCGCATCGACGTGGCCAAGCGCTTCAGCAAGGATTGCCGGGAGCTAGGCATTGCAATTCACGGAACATTCATCCTCGGGCTGCCGGGCGAGACAAAGGAGACGATCGAAGAAACGATTCGCTTCGCGCAGGAAGTCAATCCTCACACCATCCAGGTTTCTCTCGCGGCCCCTTATCCAGGTACGTATCTTTACGATCAGGCTGTAAGAGAGGGCTGGCTCGATGCGGCGAATGCTGAACTCGTTGACGCGAATGGCGTGCAGCTCGCCCCGCTTACCTACCCGCATCTAAGTCATACCGAAATCTTCAACTCGGTCGAAGACTTTTACCGGCGCTTCTATCTGCGGGTTCCGAAGATCGCATCCATCGTGTCGGAGATGGTTACCAGCCCTGTGATGATGAAGCGGCGCCTGCGCGAAGGCAAAGAGTTCTTCGACTTTCTTAGGGAAAGGCGGCGAGCCGCTCTCTAACTTACCGCGGCAAAATCTTGAATTTCCGGGGCACCGTGAAAGTTGTACGCGGAAGCAGGCCGGCGCTTCGGAACCAGGCGATAGCATCGGAAATGCCCTGTTCATACGGACGGGAGGTGTAACCGAGGTTTGCACGCGCCTTAGAATCGTCGAAAAACATGAATTCGCGCGCCATGCGCAAACCGTCGCGCGTCGCAAAGGGCGGTTTGCCGGTAACCCAAGCGAACGCCTCGCTGATCACGGCAAACGGATACACTACGGGCACGCTTAATCTTACGCTTGGGGGCCGGCGCCCTGCCTGGCGCGAAATTTCGCCCAGCATTTCACGCAAATTCACGTTCTGACCGCCTAGGATATAGCGCTCTCCCGCAAGGCCACGTTTGAGTGCCGCAACGTGGCCTTGCGCTACATCATCCACATGAACGAGGTTGAGCCCCGTATCCACATAGGCGGGCATTCGTCCGGCTGCGCATTCAAGTATGATCCTGCCGGTTGGTGTTGGCTTCAGGTCCCGGGGACCGATGGGTGCGGAGGGGTTCACGACGACAGCATTGAGACCAGCACTTGCGATCAGTTCGCTGACTGCTTCTTCAGCCAATATCTTGCTGCGCTTGTACGTATTGAAGGCTTTGGCGGGCGGGAGTGGATGGGTCTCATCTGCGGATTCTTGTCCGGGCTGATGAGCAATTGTGCAAACGCTGCTTGTATAGACGATCTTTTCGATGCCTGCTTTTAACGCTTCTTCCATTACAATTTTCGTGCCCGTCACATTGGCTGCCATCAATTGCGATGGATTGGGCGTCCAGAGGCGGTAGTCGGCCGCAGCGTGAACAAGAAAGCGTACGTCTTTGAGGGCCTGCGCCATGGAGGCTCTGTCCGTGACATCGCCTTCCGCAATCTCTACCGGTAATCCAAGCAAGTTGTCGCGCTGGCTTGAGGACCGGACGAGTGCCCTCACAATAAAGCCGGCGTTCAAGAAAGCCCGGACGATGGCGGAGCCAATAAAACCGCTTGCACCAGTGATAAGGATGCGCCCGTTGTTAGCATTAGTCACGCTTCATGTCTCCGAAGGTGTTGAGCGCGCAATCGCTTCTCTCAAGCTCCGCGCGGGGTGACAGCCGGGCGCCAATACAATCGCCTCGAAAAAGCTTCGTTCCGCTACTGGCAGGCAATTTTGACAGAAGTAAAACAACCTTACAGATATTAATTCGCTTCTTAATACAAATATCCACTTACTTTGCAATGGTGCTTGGTGGGATATCCCCGAAGCCCTTGCAGTTCATATTGTGGCATTCGAGATCTTAGGTCTATAAGAGCCGGACATTGCCCCAGGCTCGTCTTCATGGAGAAATCAGTGGTTTGCGGAGAGGCTTTAAGCCCAAGGCCAGGCGTGCTTTCGGTCGATCCCTATGTCCCGGGCCGGTCGAAGCTTGCCGGCTCGGGGCCAGTGATCAAATTATCGTCGAACGAAACACCGCTTGGCCCCTCGCCGGTTGCGGTTCAGGCATATCGCGAAGCAGCCAGTCATCTCGACCGGTATCCCGATGGCAGCCACACCGTGCTTCGCGAGGCGCTTGCGGCGGCCCATGGGATAAACGCTGCACGAATCATTTGCGGCAACGGCTCCGATGAGCTTTTTCACGTGCTGGCCCAGGCCTATCTAGGGCCTGGAGATGAGGCGATCTACACCGAGCACGGCTTCCTTGTATACCGGATTGCGATTCTCGCGGCCGGCGCTACTCCCGTCATTGCACCCGAGCGGCATCTGACCGCCGATGCAGATGCGATCCTGGAGCGCGTCACCCCACGCACGAAGGCCGTCTTCATCGCGAATCCGAACAATCCAACCGGCACCTATCTAACTAGGACACAGGTGCGCCGGCTACGCCAAGAGCTGCCGGAGCAAGTGCTTCTCGTCTTGGACGGGGCCTACGCCGAGTATGCCAATAAAGATGATTACGAGGCGGGACTCGAACTTGCCAAGGCGACGCCGAACACGATCATGACGCGCACCTTTTCCAAGATTTATGGGTTGGCCGCCGCCCGGGTTGGGTGGGGTTATGCGCCACCGGCTATCGCCGAAGCGATCAACCGCATCCGCAGTCCCTTCAATCTGGCAGGCCCATCGATGGCGGCCGCGGTGGCGGCGTTGTCGGACCGGACCCATGTCGAGCGCGCGAAATCTCACAATGAGCTTTGGCGCGCAAGGGTAACACAAGAGCTGCGGGAAATCGGGTTCGATGTCCCGGACAGCGCCGCAAACTTCGTCTTGATCCCTTTTCCACCGGACAAGGGACGAACGGCCCAAGATGCAGACGATTTTCTCATCTCGAAGCGGATCATTCTGCGGCAGCTTGGCGCCTACAAGCTGCCAAATGGCCTGCGCATGACCATTGGCCTTGAAAGCGAAAATCGCGCGGCACTCGACGCGCTACACGAATTTGTTAGAAAATAGCTATGACGAAACCAATGTTTAAGAAGGCCGCGCTGATCGGCATCGGCCTGATCGGCTCCTCCTTGAGCCATGCCATGCGCCGCGCCAATCTCGCCGGAGCAATTACGGCTTGTGCACGTTCCGGAGCGACGCGGGCAACAGCACGGCGGCTCAAGCTTGCGGATGAGGTTTACGAGCGTGCGGCCGATGCCGTCCAAGGCGCCGATCTTATCGCACTTTGCACGCCGGTCGGAACTTTTGCCGCCCTCGCCGCTGAGATCGCCCCCCACCTCGAAAAAGATGCCATTCTCACCGATGCAGGCTCGGTCAAAACTGCCGTCGTGCGCGACATCGCCCCGCACCTCCCCGAGGGCGTTCATTTCGTCCCCGGCCATCCCATTGCGGGCACCGAGTTCTCCGGCCCAGAGTCAGGATTCGCGGAGCTTTTCGATGGACGTTGGACCATCCTTACACCCCTCCCGGCTACCAGCGAAACTGCGGTAGAAAAGCTGAAGACATTTTGGGAAGCTTGCGGAAGCCAAGTTGAGATCATGACGCCGGAGCATCATGATCTTGTTCTGGCAGTTACGTCCCACGTACCGCATTTGATCGCCTATAATATCGTCGGCACCGTCTCCGATTTGGAACGCGTGACAGAAAAGGAAGTCATCAAATTCTCGGCTTCCGGTTTCCGCGACTTCACGCGCATCGCGGCCTCGGACCCGACGATGTGGCGCGACATCTTCATGAACAACAAAGAAGCAGTTCTGGAAATCTTGGGCCGCTTCACCGAAGACCTTGCCGCACTCCAGCGCGCTATCCGGTGGGGCGACGGCGATACACTCTTCGAACTCTTCACGAAGACCCGCGCGATCCGCCGCGGCATCATCGATGCAGGCCAGGAAACACCGGCACCCGATTTCGGCCGCAAGATTCCGCTCGGAAAACCCGCAACAGACAAGCAGGCTTAGGGTCGTACACGGAAAAGCGGCGCGGGCTCAGCGTGCTTGTAAAGGGATTTTCACTTGGATTTTTGGGTGTTTGCCTACGGCTCTCTGATGTGGCGGCCGAATTTCGAGTATGAGGGAGCGTGCCACGCATTGCTTGAAGGTGCCCACCGCGCACTTTGTATCTATTCGGTGATCCATCGCGGCACACATTCCGCCCCTGGACTCGTGCTTGGGCTTGATAAGGGGGGGCATTGCGAAGGAATGGCCTTCCACGTGCCAAAACAGCTAGTCCAAAATACCCGAGCCTATCTTCACAGACGCGAAAACGTCACGAACTCATATGCAGCCGTGATGAAGCCCGTGAAACTGCTCGACGGAAGCCATCGCACCGTTAATGCGCTTTGCTTCCTCGTAAACCGGCGTCATCCGCAATATGCCGGGAGCCTGCCAATCGAAAAACAGACCTACCTCGTCCGCCGGAGCGTTGGCGCTTCCGGGGCCAACATCGATTATGTGGTGAACACGGTAGAGCATTTGCGGGCGATGGGGGTGCATGACGCTCCCTTGGAACAGCTCATGGCTGTCCTGGGGCATAGCGTCACGAAAACGAAATATCGCCGCCGGTGAGATTGAATGGCTTTCGTATCGCCGCATATAAGTCGCTGAAGTGAGGCAGGAAGTCTGAAGATACAAATGCGCGAGGCCGCACATGCTTGACAGTTCCAAACCACGCGACCGGATCATAGCCTCAGCCCTTCGCCTTGCCGAAAAGCGCGGCTGGCTTGATTTGAGCCTTGGCGAGATCGCCGCCGAAGCCGGTATTCCTCTTGCTGAAATGCGGCGCGAGTTTCAGAGCAAAGGGCAAATTCTGTCGGCCTTTTCGCGAGCGTTGGACCAAGCGGTTCTGGAGAAGTTCGCGGCTCCTGGCTCGGATGTGCCGCGCGACCGGCTGTTCGACGTCATCATCACGCGCTTTGAGCTCATGCAGCCTTACAAGCCAGCACTCCGCCGGATCGCTCAGGACCTTGGTACGAGCCTTGGAGAAGCCTACAGGCAGCTTCGCCCCGCACTCAAATCTCAATATTGGATGCTTGCTGCTGCAGGCATCAGCGGCGAAGGCGGAAGGGGCTTAATGCGGGTGCAGGGACTTCTCGCGATCTATGCTCGCGTATTCCCGATCTGGCTTGAAGACGACGACCAAGGCATGGCGCGCACGATGGCTGCACTGGACAGGCGGCTTCGGCGCGGCGAATCCTTCTTGCGCGGCATTGAGCGCGTGCGCCAACGCTTCCAAGATGTGGCGGCCGCAATTCGTGGACGGCGGGACGTAGATGGAAGGCCAGCCGCCACGGCCGCACCTCCGCCTTCGGCCGCCCCGCTCGAAATTTGACTAGCAATCCGTGGCCGCCCGTACATTGCATCAAGCTTCGGCCCATACGCTTTTTGCAAGCGTTAATTTTTGCCCAGCCCTTTTTCTTTGCGCTGTTTACTCCGTGCATCGCGTTCGTGGTGATACTTGATCGCCATCTCGCCCTTGCCGGTCAGCCGCCATTTTGTTTTGCGGAACGGTTTGATGAAGCCCTTGTCGTTCAGCGTTTTGAGCGCTTGTTTATTGAGCTTCTCGCCCGTTTGATTTGCGATCCGCCGGATCGTCATTCGGCCGCTAAATTCTCGACACTCCAGCCGTAGCCATTAACATCATGGCGGTTCATTTCGCGTATAGCATCTCGCACAGCCTTAATCGGCAGTCCGGCGATTACGGTTGTTCGGTCTAGTTTCGATGATGTTCTCACTTCCTTGCATTTTTTGTTGTGGAGATAAAAGTTGACTACGCTCTCAGCTTGGATTGGTCTCGCCGCAGCGCGGCAACTACTGGACCGATGAAGACGCGACCTTTTAGCTGTTCGCCAACGGTTCCCGTTCCGATTGCTGGTTGCCTCCGCAACAAGCTCGGTGGCAAATTGACCACAGGCCGCAGGTTGCATTCGTGTGCTTGGCTCGCCGGCGCCGTGTAAGCTTGCGGGCAGACCCTTGGATGGATAATGCTACGCTTTGGTCTTCTCGCCCAAGAGATCAAATAGAAAGATGGTTACCTGTTGTTTCGAAAATTTGTTCTCGCTCTGACATTTTTACCAAGCTTTTCCGGCGCAGGGGTCGCAGCTACCCCCGATATCGGAACAACCGTAGCCGTCAAGAATGAAGTCATGCTTGAGAGCGGGCCTGATGAACAGCCGCTGTCCGTGGGCGCGGCCGTCCATCAGGATGAGATTATTGTCACCGGCGCGGGCGCGAGCGCGGAGGTTGAGCTTCTTGACAAGACCAAGCTCGCGGTTGGACCATATGCGAGGATCGTACTTGATAAATTTGTTTACAATGCGAGCGCGCCGGCGGAGTCGATTTCGGTCACTCTCTCAAAAGGGGCATTTCGGTTCATCACAGGTATCGCTGCAAAAAAGGTCATACGAGATCAAGACGCCAACTGCTTCACTCGGCGTAAGAGGAACCGTTTTTGACGTCTATGTTGCAAACAACGGCGAAACCGCAGTGCTGTTGCATCACGGCGCCGTTGAGTTGTGCAACTTGGCCGGAACTTGCCGGCCTCAAGACGGCGTCGGGGCGATCCTCTTTGTGAGCGAGAACGGTGTTATTTCTACTTATTCAAGATGCGGGCACTCATTCATACATACAATCGGTTTGGAAACCGCATTTCCATTCATCGGAAAAACGCTCAAAGTTGATCCCGTCCGCCGAATGTCCGTTCGCGATTTCGAGTGCCTGCCTGCTGATCGGCCTCCAGTAATCACCCACGCAAGGGCCACCTCCACCGTCGCCACCGTCACCACCCCAATTTATTGGTCCGGTGGTTGTAGGAGGTCTGATACTCGGCCTTCCTATTTTAGAGAATCATTCCGCTAGTCCGTGACGCCGCGAGCGAATGCAGGGGGATGTTCTTTAGCGGAATGTTTCTCAATCGGGCAACGTCTGCCGAGCGCGCGGATCGATCAGGGTGAGAGGCTATCATTCCGGATATCCCGTCTACACTCACCCTCACTTGGCCAATGTGAGAGACCTCAGCGCCGAAGAAGCAAATTTTTGCCAAGCTTTGGATAGTGCTCTTTGAGGTTTCCCTCGGCCCACTCGCGGCCGGGATCGCGACGCAAACGGTGAGTACGCAGATCAGTCCCATGTCGCCGGAAAAACAATCAGCATTGCAATGAATTCTTAATCTACAGCCGCGCAGCTCAGCCAAGTAAAGGAACGCATTCTAGTTTCATGACATAACTGGTCATCCATCCTAAGCGTACTTGGCAGTCACAAGTCTAGGTTAAGATGATGACAAAAAGACCGTGGCTCATAAGTTATCCTGTTCTTTTGATACTCGCCTTCGTTGTGTGCGGAGGAGCCGGAGCAGCAAGAAGCCAAGATAACAAGAAAGAAATCAAGGAAGGCGCCGAGGTTTACCTCCAAGCCCGCTGTTTCGCGTGCCATGGCAATTTCGGAACGGGTACGTTAGGGCCCGCCCTGTCTGGCAACGTACTCCTCACCGACAAAGACTTTGTGATTACGATGATACTGCTCGGACGACTGGAGATGCCAGCTTTCGCGCACAAGCTCTCCAACGACCAGATCGCGGCGGTTGTCGATTACATACGCAACAGCTGGGGTAATTCCTTTGGCACGGTCACCCCGCAGGACGTCGCCAATCTGCGTCAAAGGCTGAGAGAGGCCTATGAGAAGACGGGCGCTACTCAAAAGCAGCAACACTATCCGGAAAGATGAGGGAATCGAGATGACTGGGAAAACTATGAAAATCGGAGGGCAGAGCAAAGTCCCGGAAGTGCGCTTAGTCAGGAATAACTTAGACTTGCGCACCTCATGCTTGAGAATAGCAATAGCCTGCGGCTTTCTTTTCGCAAGCGCGAATCTGGCTCTTGGTCAATCGCAGCCCAACACCAACAACCACAGCGGACAAAAAGATCTTCAGGCCCTTAGCGCCGACGATAGTCAGTGGCCGATGGCGACAAAAAATTACGCCAACACGCGGTATAGCGGTCTCGATGAGATAAACACCCAGAATGCGAGCCAGCTCAAAATGGCCTGGTCATTCTCGGTCGGGGCGGATCGCGGCCAAGAAGCTGCGCCGATCGTAGTCGACGGCAAGATGTTTATTGTTGCCCCCTATTACGGCACACATCCCAACCGGGTTTTCGCTCTGGACGCCACGACAGGAGATCTGATCTGGTCCTACGCGCCGAAGCCTAATCCCGCCGCCGCGGGCGCCGCATGTTGCGACGTGGTCACTCGAGGGCTCGGCTACGACAACGGCAAAGTCTTTCTGAACACGCTCGATGGCTATTCGGTTGCTATCGACGCCAATACGGGCAGGGAGATTTGGCACACGAAGCTTGCCGATATTAGCCGGGGCGAGAGCATTACCATGGCGCCGATGGTGGTCAGGGGCAAAGTCCTGGTTGGAAACAGCGGCGGAGAATATGGCGTCCGCGGGTGGCTCACCGCTGTCGACGAGAATATAGGCAGCATCGTTTGGCGCGCTTATGCGACAGGCCCCGATAAGGACGTTTTGATCGGACCGGAGTTCAAGCCCTTTTATCCTTCAGCCAAGGGAAAGGACCTGGGGGTCAAGAGCTGGCCGCCGGATCGCTGGCAGATCGGTGGCGGTACCTTCTGGGGCTGGCTCCAATACGATCCTGAAACCAACACCATTTTTTACGGAACCGCAAATCCTGGCTCCTGGAACTCCAATGAACGGCCAGGAGATAATCTTTGGACCTGCACTATGTTCGCCCGCGATGCCGATACAGGGCAGGCAAAATGGGCCACTCAGCTTGATGCGCATGAGCTCTGGGATCACGACGAGATCAACGAAAGTATTCTTTTGGATATGCCGTTCAAGGGCGAAAACCGGAAACTGATCGTTCATCCCTCCCGGAACGGCCACATGTATATGATGGACCGTAACACGGGTGAGATCCTGTCGGCCGAACCCTTTGGTTACATTAACAGCTCCAGAGGCGTGGACCTCAAGACCGGAAAGCTCATCGAGGTTCCCGAATTGAAACCGGAGACTGGCAAGACAATCACCAATGTCTGTCCGGTCCATGACGGCGTGAAAGACTGGCAGCCGACAGCGTACTCGCCGAAGACCAAGCTGCTCTACATTCCCCACACCAATATGTGCATGAACTGGAAATCGACAGAGGTCGGCTATATCGCAGGCACGCCATATGTCGGCGCTGTCGTCGACACGTTTCCAGGGCCTGGTGGCAATCGGGGCGTATACGGGGCTTGGGACCTCGAGCAGCAGAAGTATGTCTGGAACATCAAGGAGAAATTCCCTGTCTGGACGGGCACTCTGGTAACCGCCGGCGATGTCGCCTTCTACGGAACCATGGACCGTTGGTTCAAGGCTGTTAATGCGAAGACTGGCGATCTGCTCTGGCAGTTTCGCACACCATCCGGGAACATCGGCCAGCCGATCACCTATAAGGGCCGCGACGGCAATCAATATGTGGCCATGCTCTCTGGCGTAGGCGGCTGGTCTGGGGTTGTAGCGGATGCCGAAGTTGACCCCCGCGTGCGCAATGGCGCCCTGGGCTTTGTGGGCGGGATGCAAGACCTGCCCGCTCACACTACTGGAGGCAGCACTCTGATGGTCTTCAGTCTCCCGCACCAGCAGGCATCCGCAGGTGGCAAACATGCTTCTGCGAAGTAGCTTTTTCTTGCTTCTCGCTGGATCTCTTTGCGCTTCCACTGCCTTCGCGGAAGACGTTAGCAACGCGGGGAAGGCTCTCCGTGTTTGCGCAGATCCAAACAACCTTCCCTTCTCGAACAAGGTCCGCGAAGGCTTCGAGAATAAGCTCGCCGATCTGGTTGCGGCCGATCTCGGTGAGAAGGTTGAGTATACCTGGTGGGCACAGCGCCGAGGTAACATACGTAACACACTCAAAGCCAGAACCTGCGACGTCATTATGGGTGTTCCCGCCGATCTTCGGAAGGTTGAGACGACCCGTCCCTATTACCGCTCCACCTATGTTTTCGTGAGCCGGGCGGGCAGCGGAGACGCAATCTCATCCTTGAAGGATGCAAGGCTTAGGTCCCTGACCATCGGTATTCAACTCATAGGCGATAACGGCTTCAACACGCCGCCATCCCATGCGCTGACTTCGGAGGGAATCGTCAATAACCTTCGCGGCTACACTGTGTATGGGGACTACCGGCAAGCGAACCCGCCAGCGAGGATCGTTGAGGCGGTGAGGGACGGCGAGGTCGACATCGCCGCGGTCTGGGGCCCACTGGCCGGCTATTTTGCCTCGCGCGGTGGAACTCCCCTCGTCGTCACGCCTGTCTCGGACCCAGACGATTTTCCGGGACTTCGGTTCCAATTCGATATCGCGATGGGCGTCAGAAAAGGGGACGAGGTGTTCAAAAGCCAGCTCAACGCAGTCATTGAGCGTAGGCATCCTGAAATCACCGCTCTGCTCAAGAGCTACGGGGTTCCACTGATTGAAAACGAGCAAGCGTTGAGCGCGGCCAGCATGGGGTCCCCGCACCGCAATAAGGAGTAAACACTCATGACGTTGCACTGGAAGGGATCCTCGTTAATTGCCTCCTCGGCCGTTGTCCTTTGCATGTCTTTTGCGATCGCCTCTGCGCAGCAGGAGCAGCCTCAAGTGGTCGCACCGAATCCCGAGGCGCCGGGGCAGGCAAGCTTGCCCGCGAACCCGGTGGTGAAGGACACCCCCGGCGAGCTCTATGGTAAGTTCATGCAGCTTCCGGTGTCGAGGCTGCTGCCGGGAGGTATCAGCCCCAACGTGAACATCAAAAATCCTCTCCAAAGCGGAGAGTCTGCCACACGCGGCATGCGCTACTTCAATGCATTTAACTGCGTGGGCTGCCACGCTCCCAATGGCGGCGGCGGCATCGGTCCCTCATTGAGTAACCGCTATTTCAAATTCGGGGGCAGCCCCGGCCAGATCTACATGTCGATTGTACAAGGCCGACCCCTCGGCATGCCTGCTTGGGGAACCGTGTTGCCCGACGAGGTCATCTGGGACCTTGTTTCCTATATCGAATCAATCAGCAATGCTCCATCGACCGAATGGGGCCAGACCATTTCGCACAACTATCCAAAAGTGGAGCAGGTGCCCGCGGAGTTTCAAACAACACCGAATCCCTGGGCCTATACTCAGCCCTTCATGAAAGGCATGCAACCACCGAAATAGAAATCTGCAGAATACCAAACGAAACCTGATAGTAGGCTAAAATAAAGGGATTGAAGTGCCGCGCGTATGGACCATGATTGGGATAATCATATTATCCTGCCTGTCCGCGGCTGTTTTTGGTTATCTGCTTTACTTAATATCCTATCAACCTTTATCATATCTTATAGCGTACGGGTTTAGAGCAAATAACACTCTGCAGTTGATGTGGTTTATGGTTTTCATATCACTGGCAGTCATTTCTTTCACAGTTTTTACCTTATATGCCGCGATCTATCACAGGCGCGAGAGATTGGTCACACCGGACCCCAGAACGCGAGTTCCACAGGCCATTTCTTGGATTTATGTCGGGGTTGGGGTGTCAACGCTGCTGCTTCTTGGCACAATCATATGGACATCCATAGTCTTGAACGACAACTCCGCTCCTCCAAGAGGGGATCCTGCGCTCACAATTAGCGTCATCGGGCACCAATGGTGGTGGGAGGTCAGGTACGAAAGCAGCGATCCCTCTCGGGTTTTCAGAACCGCCAATGAAGTTCACATCCCTGCCGGGGAGCCAGTCCAATTCAATCTTTTGACTGCGGATGTCATCCATTCCTTTTGGGTTCCGCAACTCTCCGGAAAAATGGACCTCATACCGGGGCAGACGAACAAGCTCTGGCTGCAATCCTTTCACGAAGGCGTGTTTCGCGGCCGCTGCATGGAGTATTGCGGGCTTCAGCACGCCCATATGAGCTTTATGGTCATCGCGGATCCGCCGGAGCGTTTCAAGGCGTGGTGGGATGAGCAGATCGCACCTGCGTCACAGCCGGCGAGCCCTCGCCAGACGGCGGCCGAGGCAACATTCATCCAGAAATGCGGCGTCTGCCACGCCGTGCGCGGCACGCGGGCCGGCGGAGTTATGGGGCCGGATCTATCCCATCTGATGGGCCGTACGACCATCGGCGCGGGAACGCTTCCGAATACGGTCGGCGATCTTTCCGGCTGGATTGCCGACCCGCAGGACATCAAGCCTGGGGCTTACATGCCGCGGCTCGGGCTTACCGGGCCGGATTTGCAGCGCATTCGTGAATTTCTGCTTACCCTGAATTGAGGAGGAACCGTGAGCATTACAAAACCACGTGAGAAAACGGCGCCTCCAAAGCCGCATCAAGAGACTCCTGCTGAGGAGGTTGGCTATGATTCAGCGGTTGCAAGAAAGCTCAAGGAGCTTTGGGAATCAAAGCCCGGCATTTACGGCCTACTTGCAACCGTCGATCACAAAGAGATCGGCATCCGCTATATCGTCACGGCCTTCCTGTTCCTGGCCGCAGGTGGCATAGAAGCCCTTATCATGCGCCTCCAATTGGCGCAGCCGAATGAAACGCTTCTCAGCCCGCAAACCTACAACCAGCTTTACTCCATGCATGGGATCACGATGATCCTTTGGTACGCCTTCCCCGTCCTCACGGGTTTCAGCGTATTTCTTCAACCGCTCATAATTGGCACGCGGGATATGGCCTTTCCGCAGCTCAATGCGTTTACCTACTGGACATTTCTCTTTTCAGGACTCCTTCTTTACTCGAGCTGGCTCATCGGAGCGGCGCCTAATGATGGCTGGTTCAACTATGTCCCCTACGCTTCAAAGGAATATAATCCCGGCCCAAATATAGATTTTTATGCTCTCGCAAACATCTTTCTTGGGATTTCGACGACTCTCGGCTCTCTCAACTTCATCGTTACCATCCTCCGAATGCGAGCGCCGCGGATGGGGTTGAACCATATGGCGATATTGAGTTGGGGAACGCTGACAACATCGGTCGCGAATATCCTGACGATTCCGGCTGTCTCGCTCGCTTTCTTTTTGCTTTGGCTCGACCGTGTCTTCGGCTCCCACTTCTATGTGACCGATCAGGGCGGCCAGCCTCTTCTGTGGCAACACATGTTCTGGTTCTGGGGGCATCCATGGGTTTATGTGATCGTGCTCCCTGCAATCGCGTTTGCCTCGCAAGCCATTCCGGTGCTTTGCCGGCGCCCACTTGTTGGCTTTGCGGCTGTTGCACTCGCAACGCCCGCCACCATGGTGTTGGGGTTCGGCGTATGGGTCCACCACATGTTTGCGACAGGGCTGCCGGTTAAGGCCCTGTCTTTTTTCGGCGCGGCTTCCATCGCGATCGTTCTTCCAAGCGCTGTTTCTGCCTTCGCCTGGCTTGGAACGATTTGGACCGGCAGGCCGCGCATGAACACCGCCTTCCTTTTTTTCGCGGGTTTCATCGTGTTGTTCGTCATTGGAGGCGTCTCCGGCTTCATGACTGGCTCCGTCCCTGCCGACTGGCAACTGACCGACAGTTACTTCGTCGTCGGTCACCTGCACTACGTTCTGATCGGCTGGAACCTCTTCGCCGTCATGGGCGCCATCTACTTCTGGTTCCCCAAGATGACCGGCCGGATGCTGAACGAGACATTGGGACAAATTAACTTCTGGCTAATGTTCGTTGGCTTCAACATTGGCTTCTTCCCGATGCACATAAATGGACTGCTGGGTATGTCGAGGCGCATCTACACCTATCCGGAGGGCATGGGCTGGGGCTATTGGAATCTACTCAGTACCATTGGAGCCTATCTTTTTGCCATTGGATTTCTTCTGATGGTTGTCAACGTGCTCGTCAGCCGCAAGAAGGGGGAACTGGCCGGCCCCAATCCCTGGGATGCCGATACTCTCGAATGGTCTACCCCATCGCCCCCGCCTCCCTTCAATTTCGTGACCATTCCAATCGTCGGGACACGTCATCCTCTTTGGGAAGACAGAATGTTCGAGACCCGTCAGCACAGCATACTGCGCCGGGGCATTACGCTCGATAACGGCAAGCAAATCCTCGCGACGTCCGCCATCGATGCCGAGCCGAACCGTATCGTTAGGATGCCGGAGGACTCGATAATGCCGTTCATTTTGAGTGTTCTCTTGCTTGGCTTTTTCTCCGCACTTCTGGTGAATGTCTGGATCGCGGCGACGATATTTGGGTTTCTCTCAATACCTTATATCGTCTACTGGCTCTGGCCTACCGGACCGAATGCTGAGCTCCAGAGGCAGGAAGAGGCTAGCGCATGAGTGAAATCTTGGCTGAGTCAGACCTTCCGGTCTCCGACAGCTTGGCCTATTGGGGCACTGTCGTCTTCGTCATCTCCGAATTCTGCGTATTCGTATTCTTGCTCTTCGCCTACTACTACTTCGCCATTCAGCCGCGGCCCTGGGAATGGCCCCCCGGGGGCCTGCCAAACCTCACACTTTCGGGCACAGGGACGCTGCTTCTTGTGGCAAGCACGCCCGCAGCCTGGTTCAGCAACCGAGTGGTTATGAGAAGGGACCTTTTCTGGCTCTATATCTCGCTCTTCGCTATGCTCGCGCTGTGCGTGGCCTATGTAATTCTTCAATATTATGACTGGCGATCCAAGTCATTCACTTTCCAAAGTGCTTACGGCTCTCTCTACTACGTTATCACCGGATTTCACGTTGCTCATGCGCTTGTGGGAATTCTCATGGTTGTGGCCACAATCTATTGGACATGGATTGGCTATATCGGGCGCTCCAACAATGCACCTGTCGCAATTGTGGCGGTCTACTGGTACTTTCTCGTGATCATAGTCAACGCGGTGTTTTTCACCCTAAATCTCACCCCCTATCTCGGACTGACCCACCATGTCAACCAGTGATGCCAGGCCTGGTCCAGAGCGCCGGCTACGCTGGCGCGATTTCCGCATTCGCAGGCCGCTTTTATATTTCGGGCTATTGGGCGGCGCCACAGTTTGGTATTTACAGCTTCTCTTGAAATATGCGTTCACGTCTCACTCGTGCTTCCCCGCAAACCTGCCGGCGACCAACCCAAGCCCGCCTCACCTTGATTGGCTGGGAGCCCTTCAATACGGAATTGATGCGGGCGCGCTGGCGATCGCGATTCTTGCCGCCTACGTCTCATACGCCGATTGGGTTTTGATGAACAGGCAAGCGGCTTTGGACGATAGTGCTCCAACCTCGGTTCTTGAAACCGCCGATCGCTTTTTCGTCTTCTGGGGAATGCTCTGCGCGTATCTCTTTATTGTGGCAATCATTTTCGACTTCATCTTCGTCGGGGTCCTGCGCATATGCTTCTAAGGGTGCGAAACTGCGCAACATATTGCTTAATTTCGCTGCTGATCGCGTCTATCTGGCTTTCCGGCACGGCCACAGCGGAGGAAAGCCTCGTCGCGCTCGGCAGGAAGCTGGTCGCCACGAACGGTTGCGGGAGCTGTCATGAGATACCTGGCATTTATGGGGCATCAGGGCTAGTTGGGCCGCCACTAGGGAACATCGGGCGCCGCGTCTATATCGCCGGAGTTCTTCCCAACACTCCCGAGAATCTGGCGTCATGGGTTGAAAATCCCCAGGCTTACGTGCCCGGCAACGCGATGCCCAATATGGGACTTACTCGCCAGCAAGGCCGCGCAATTGCTGCCTATCTGGAAACACTGCGTTGAGGCTGCTACCGCGAGAATGAGTGATTGGTTCCACGCCCTTTTCGAGACGGACACGAATTTGGGCATGGGCGCGGAATGCGCCCGGGCCGTAATGGTGTTTCTCTACGGCTATTTGCTCATGCGCCTGGCTGGCCGGCGCATTTCCGGCCGCTGGTCCGTTCTGGACATCATTGTTTCCGTTATCATAGGTTCGAGCCTCGCCCGCGCGCTTACCGGCAACGCCCCTGTGCTTGGCACCATGGCCGCTATGGCGGTCATTGTTGCACTTCACGCTTTTTTTGCGCAGCTTTCCGCACGTTCGCGGGTTATAGCTCGCGCGCTTGAAGGCAAGCCAATAGTGCTTGGCCACCGCGGGAGACTGTATGAAGCCCGGATGAAAGTGAATTCGATCAGTGGTATCGATATTGAAGAAGCGATGCGGCGCTCGAAGGTGCGGAGCCTGAACGAGGTGGATAGGGTGATCTTGGAACCAAGCGGCAAAATTCACATCACTCGGGTAAAGTCTTAAAATGCATTTCGTCCCGCCCGCAAAGCAGGAACCTTCGTAATCTTCGAAACCTTCTACACAGGGAGAAAAGGGGCAGAGTTGGAGAGGAATCCGCCGTGTCAAGCTTTGTCCCGTATTGCGGCGCGCCACCTGCCCCCGGGCACGTTGCCTGGAACACGGACCCGGTTTTGGGTTCAGCCCTGCTGCTTGTGCTCCTGGTCACCGCGAGGGCCTTCAGGGTTGGCGGCGCTTCAAGACTGCGCACCGCCTATTTCGTGTCCGGCTGGCTGATATTGTCGCTGGCCTTGCTCTCTCCGCTTTGTAATCTGAGTGTGGCTCTCTTTTCGGCGCGCGCCGTTCAGCATTTGACAATCATCCTAATTGCGGCCCCGCTGATCGCGTTGAGCGGAGCGCCAGCGCTGTTGGCCAGGCATGCGCCTAGTCTCTTAGGCGTTTATACTGCCCGCCGCATCGGGAAGCTAACGCCTATGTGGCCCTACCTTTTCGCGGTAATCTACTGGTTCTGGCATTTCGGCAACCCCTACGATTCGACGCTCCAAAACAATGTGATTTACTGGGCGATGCAACTCTCGATCATCGTTTCCGCGATCGGCCTTTGGTATGCGTTGATTGGCGAGGAGAAGATCAAGGCTTTGCAATTGGTCTCAGGAAGCCTTTTCACCGGCCTCCAGATGTCTTTGCTTGGTGCTTTGCTGACTTTTTCGGGAGTGCCCTGGTACGAGGTTCATCGAACCACGTCCTGGGTATGGGGGATGACCCCGCTGGAGGATCAACAATTGGGCGGCGTGCTGATGTGGGCGATTGGCGGGTTGATCGTCGCCGGCTTCACCATATACGGTTTTGCGCGGGCCTTCGCCTTGCTCGAAGCTTCGGAGGCGCTCGTAAGTTCCTGATTGCCGGGACGCCCGGTAGCAGGCATGCTACGCTTGCCCGCAGCGCATGGTCCCGAAGTCCCCCATATGTATGAGCTCGGGGTTTCCATTACGACGCTCCGGACGAACTACCCCTGCCGGGGTTACGGAAAGCCCCAGGCAAAGCGATGGCAACCGCCGTTAGTTATTCCCGCGCCGGGCCGGTTAGCCTGCCACTTTTCATAATGCTTTCGTGATATGGGCCTGCGTTATAGGCTTTGAGGCTGTTTGTCGTGCTCGGGCTGTCCTTATGGGCGGCCAGCTCGTCCGCCATCACGGCCGCTCTCACTGACGGTGTCGGAGCCTTCTGGATTGGCTTCTCATAGATGGTCTTCGCACTAATACCGAGAATCATTAATCCGCGAAACGGGGCTTAAGACGGTGGACCTTCGATTTCGCCAGGCGAATGGCTGGGCGGTCTCACTATAGCTGTCGATGAAGGCATCGATATGGGCTTCGAGTCCGGCGACGGAATCGAAGGAAGCGCCGGAAAGCGCCTTCCCCGCAGGGATCGAGAACCAGATCTCCACTTGATTGAGCCTTCACCCAGACGCACGCCGGACGGGCCGGATTGCAGTCGGATCAGTCGAGGGCATCCGTGTTGTTGAGCGCTACAATAAGATCGGAAAACAGCTCGTTGTCGAGGCTCACATGACGCGAAAGCAGGCGATGGGCGGCCTCGCCATCCCCAGCGATTATGGCTTCTATGATTCTCTGATGCTCTTCGGAGGCGAGGCGCAATGCATCCGGCCGCTTCAATTGGAATGCCCGGTAGGGGGCCAAGCGGTTGTAGAGCACGGAAGCCTGGTCGATCAGATAGCTGTTGTGCGAGCCGGCGTAAATCGCTTCGTGCAGCACCTTGTTCATGGCGTGGTAGGCTTCGTGATCCCTCTTTTCAATGTAGGGCTGCATGCGGCGGTGAATTGCCTTGAGATTGGTCTGCTCCGCCGGGGTCGTGCGCCGCGCAGCAAGCCTGCCGCAGAAACCTTCCAGCTCCGCCATCACCTCGAACATTTCGACCATTTTCGACGGTGTAATCTTGGACACCACCGCACTCTGATGCGGACGCCACTCGACCAGTTGTGCCGCCGCCAGTTGCCGCAACGCCTCTCGCACAGGAGTGCGAGAGACGTTAAAAGTCTTGGCGAGCTTCATCTCATCGAGTTCCTGGCCAGGCCGTAGCACACCGGCGATGATGTCGTCCGCGATCTGGCGCCGCACTCTATCCGAGCGGATCAGGGGTTGCTCCTCTCCCTCCTCAACTTTGCCCGGCCCCGCCAAGCGCGTGCGCCGCCGTGATGTTACCCGAGCCGCTGCTTTTCCCACCGGCATCGTCGATACCTCCGCATACTCCCGCGAGCCTGCCTCTAAAGGTGCTCGCGCATGTCTAACTCCTGCCACTGACGCATACCCGAAGCTTCGCGTCATCGATTTCTTTGTATACAGCCAAGTGCCCGTTGTATATCGTATTGGGTTGTTACACCCTCACGTCTTCGCTTCGGGCTTTCCGTCAATGCCAGTTCGACGATGACGTCCCTGTTCATCATAGATATCGACTTGGGGCATGAGGGCCTTGGTCCTTATGGCCAAACGTGCCTTCGAAGATCTCCGCAAATGTTGAACTGCGGACGAGGTTAGAGGAGATGAAGCTAGCGTGTCGCGTCAATGGAGAGAGCGTGGAAGCGGATGTTGAGCCGCGCCTTCTCCTATCCGACTTCATTCGTCACGAATTGCGGCTGACTGGGACCAATGTCGGCTGTGAGATGGGCGTGTGCGGCGCCTGCACTGTGATCGTCGATCGGCGTCCTGTGCGCTCCTGTCTGGTGTTCGCCGTCCAAGTAGACGGTGCGGAGCTGCGCACCGTTGAAGGCCTCAGCGACGGCGACGCACTCAGCAAACTGCAGGACGCTTTCCATCGTCATCACGCCTTGCAATGCGGCTATTGTACGCCCGGCATCTTGATGACCGTTCAGGCGCTCATCGAAAGCGGCAGGCTGCCGGAGGACGAAAGCGGAATCCGCGAGATACTGTCGGGTAACATCTGCCGCTGCACCGGCTACCAAAATATTGTCGACGCTGTGATGGCGATAGCGACGTGAAGCCTGCGCCCTTCAAGATGTACCGTCCGGAGTTGCTTGCCGAAGCGCTGGGCATCGTTGGCGACAATGTGGACGACGTGCGGCTACTGGCGGGCGGTCAGAGCTTGGTGCCACTTTTGAACTTTCGGCTAGCCATGCCTGCTGTAATCGTTGATCTCAACCGGGTCCGCGAACTCGCCGGCATCCAGCGCGATGGTAGGGTCCTTCGGATCGGGGCGATGACGCGCCAGGAGGATCTACTCGAAAGCGCGCTCGCCGCCCAGACCGTCCCGGTGCTGCAGAAGGCTGCGAGTTATGTCGGTCACGTGCAGACACGCAGCCGCGGTACGGTCGGCGGCAGCGTTGCGCACGCGGATCCATCCGGCGAACTGCCGTTGGCGCTCACTGCACTCGACGCGACATTGACGATTGCAAGCCGGCGCGGCGTCCGTGAGATGCCGATCCGGACTTTCTTCCGGCACGCGATGGTGACCGAGCTTGAGCCCGACGAGATCCTGACCGAGATTGCGGTGCACATCCCAGGGTCGGCCCAACGCTCGACCTTTCGAGAGTTCGCTCGGCGGCAAGCCGACTTTGCGATCGTCGCGGCGGCCGTCGTTGTCGAGCCTGAGCGTGCGGCCGTCGTCCTCGGCGGGATCGAGGGGGCGCCGCGACTATGTCCAGCTCTCGCCAAAGCTTTACGTTTGGGATTAACCCGAACGGACATGATAGAGGCCGCGATCGATGCTGACCTTGCGGAAGTCGAGCCCACGTCGGACATCCACGCGAGTGGGGAATTCCGCCTCCAGCTTGCGCGCGTACTGCTCCAGGACAGCATCGGCGATGTTATAGTGTCATGACTGGCTCCCACCATGTTTCGCCGCCTAGAAAGGAAGACCCACCATTGCTGCGCGGCCTTGGGCGCTTCGTTGACAACGTCCATCTCGACCGTATGGTGCATGCTGCTTTCGTGCGTAGTCCGCTAGCAGATGCCGATATCGTATCTATCGATACCACGGCCGCGCGCGCAGCCGGCGCGGTTGCGGTGTTCACTGCGGCAGACCTGCCGTTCAACGACATTCAATGGATCGTACGCTATTGGCATCGCAGCATTCGGAACGGCCTCATCAAGTTCCTGGCCCGCGACCGCGTGCGTTATGTCGGAGAGCCGGTCGCGTTGGTGATCGCGTCGAACCGTTATCTCGCCGAAGATTTCGCGCAGCTCGTCGAGGTGGAATATAGCGCACTGCCCGCGATCGCGACGATCGAGGGCGCGGTCGCGCCCACTTCCATGCCACTGCACCCCGAATGGATCGGCAACGTCGCCGCATCTTTCGAGCAAGCGCGCGGGGCTGCTGCCGCCGCGCTGTCTAACTCGCACCATCGCACCCGCCGCCGCTTCACGTTCGTTCGCCAGGCTCCCGTACCGCTTGAAACACGAGGCGTTGTTGCCGACTTCGACGTGACCCGGCAGATGCTCACGGCATGGATTTCGACCCAGCCACATTATAATTTGCGCCAAAACCTGTCCACGCTCCTGAGCATCCCGGAAGCCAACGTCCGCGTGATCGCAGAGGACGTCGGCGGCGGCTTTGGCTCGAAGTCACGACCCTATCCCGAGGATATACTTGTCGCGCACGCAAGCCGGGTACTAGGGCGCCCGGTCAAATGGATAGAAGACCGCTTGGAGAACCTGCAAGCGACCACACATTCACGCGGCATCACGGTTGATCTGGAAGCCGGCTGCGACGAGGGGGGCCACTTCACGGCGATGAAAGCCGATCTCAGCGTCGATATTGGCGCCTATATCCATACCAGCGGCATTGCTACTGCCGAAGTGGCCGCGGCTCATATCGCGAACGCATATCGCTTCCCCAACATCCACATCGCGGTCAGGTGCATCGGCACCAATAAGACGCCGATCGGGACTTATCGCGGCGCCGGACAGCCCGAAGTCACCTTTCCCACCGAATGCCTGATCGACGTAATGGCGAAAGAGCTCGGCGTTCCGGCACACGAACTGCGGGCGCGCAACCTGGTACGCCCCACAGATCTCCCTTATCCGACTGGCACCAGTATGATGGGGCTGCCGCTCGCCTTCGAGAATTGCGACTATCCTAAACTTTTCGCCCGAGCGCTGTCTGAGAGCGGCTATAGCGAGCAAATCGAGACCGACGTCCAGGGACGCCGGATCGCCTACGGTCTTGCCGGCGCGGTCGAGACGGGCGGCATCGTTAATTTCGAGTCTGCGCTGGTCCGCCTCAACACCGACGGCACTGTGTCGGTCAACAGCGGAATGTCCTCGCAAGGCCAAGGGCAATCGACAACTTACGCCCAGGTCTGTGCGGATGCACTGGGTGTGCCGCTCGAACGCGTTTCGGTGCATTTCGGCGACACGCATCTGATGCCGTTCGGCCGCGGCGCTTTTGCTGCGCGCGGCGCGGTTATCGGAGCGAATGCCGTACACGGCGCCGCAAAACGCTTGCGTGCCAGGGTGCTGGAGCTTGCCGCGACACTGCTGCAGAGTGAACGGGATGCACTCGATATTTACCTGGGCGAGATCGTGTTCCGGGACAGTCGCCACTCGGCACTCACGGTCGGCAAAGTAGCGCAGGCCTGCCAACCCGGCGGCGCACTATTTCAGGGCGATCCGGCGCTACAGGAGAGCTATGTCTACGAGGCCAAGAACCCGCTGACCAGCAGCTACTCGGTGCACGTTGCCAAGGTGCGGCTGGACTTGCGCACCGGATTCTTCGACATTCTCGATTATGTGGTGACGCACGACAGCGGGCGCGCCATAAATTCCATGATCGTCGACGGCCAGATTGCTGGAGCGGTGGCAGACGGTATCGGCGGTGCGATCCTGTCCGAGATGATCTACGACGCGGAAGGTCAAATCCTCACCGGGTCGCTCGCCGATTACATGGTAGCCACCGCCCCGGAAATCCCGCGAGTGAGAATTGTGCACGCCGATTCGCCGTCGGGTACGAATCCGCTCGGCGCCCGCCCGGTCGGCGAAGGTGGCATTATTCCGGTCGCGGCCGCACTTACGAATGCGCTAGCGCGGGCGATTGATCCGGAGGGCACCGGACATGAATCCGAACTCTTTACCTTGCCACTGCGTCCCGACCGTGTTTACTCGGCATGCCGTGCAGCGCGAGGCAAGACGCGGTGACTTGCATCCTCAGCTACATGAAATAAGCCCGGCGGATGTCGTCGTTTTTTGTCGCGTCCTGCGCCGAGCCGCGCCACATGACGCGGCCGGCCGCCAGCACGACGCAGCTCTCGGCCAGCGCAGTGGCAATCTCGATGTTCTGCTCAACAAGAAGAATGGCAACGCCGCTCTCGCGAATACGCTGCAGGGCGCCAATGAAGGCGCGGACGATTCCGACGGCAAGTCCGGCCGATGGCTCGTCCAGCAGCATCACTTTCGGATTTGTCATGAGCGCCCGCCCGATCGCAAGCATCTGCTGCTCCCCTCCTGACAGCGAGCCGGCAAGTTGGGTGTGCCGCTCAGCAAGCCGGGGAAACAGATCGTAGATCATCTCCATCGGGGTTGGCTCCCGTCCGCGCGCCGCATGCGCGCCGGCAAGCAAAGTCTCCTGCACCGAGAAATTCGGGAACAGCTCGCGCAGCTGCGGCACCAGCGCGAGGCCACTGCAGACCACCTCATTGCCGTTTAGTCGAGTGATGTCCTTTCCAGCGAATGTCACCTTCCCCGCCGATTTTGGCAGCAGCCCTGCGATCGCTTCGACCGATGCCGTCTTGCCGGCGCCGTTTGGTCCGAGCAGGGCGACGCAGCCACGCTCAGGGAGCGCCAGATCCAGTCCATCTACCCGGATCATCGAGCCGCTTGCCACACGAAGGCCGCTCACTTCGAGGATCATGCGGCCGCCTCTACTTCGCCAAAGTAGGCTCGCCTGACGCGTGGGTCAGCGAGCATCGACTTCACGTCGCCTTCGGCGAGGATATGACCCTCCGTCATGACCGACACGCGGCTACACAGCGAGGCGAGAAAGCCGATATTGTGCTCAATAACCACCATCGTGACGCCGAGCTCGCCGTTGAGCGCAAGCAGCAGTTCCCGCAGCCTCGCCGCCTCCTCGTGCGAGACGCCGGAAACCGGCTCGTCGAACAGCACGATCCGCGGCCGCGACACCACGGCCCGCGCGATCTCCAGCCGCCGCTGATCCCCCAGGGATAGCGCTCCGGCCTTATGCTGCTCCCGCGCCAGCAAACCGACTGCACCGAGCGCCGCGCGCGCCGCACGGCGCTCAAAGCGCACTGATTCTGCGTCGACCGCTGCGGCAACGCTGCGCAGCATGCCTTGGCTGATGCCGTTGCGGCCGAGCCCGATCAGCACATTGTCAAGGCAGGAAAGCTGCGGGAAGAGCGCGGCGTGCTGAAACGTGCGCGCCATGCCGAACGTGACCCGCTTCTCCAAGGGTATGTCCTCGAGCGGCTGCCCCATCAGGAAGATGTTCCCTTTGTCAGGCCGGGTAAACCCCGAGACCATGTTGAACAAAGTGGTCTTACCCGCGCCATTCGGCCCCATCAGGCCGTGCAAGGCGTGGACCGCAACCTGAAGCGAGACGTCCTTGACCGCACGTAACGCGCCGAATGACTTCGACACGCCTTGGATTTGGAGCAGCGGCGCGACGCACCGCTCGACCGGGTGTTCGCGGCCGTCGCCGAGAGCGTCAGTCACCGATAGAAGTTCTGCTATCAGTTCGCGCTCGCTCTTTCCAGTGGTGCTGAAAACCTTTGCCGCTGCAATCGGCCTGCGGCGGGGCCACTTCCACAGCGCCGATATCAATCCATCGGGGAAGAACGTTAGTGTTCCCACGACGAGAACGCAGAAGATCAGCTCGATGTAGTCCGCTAGCGGCCGGAGCAGTTCCGGCATGGCACGCAGCAGGCCGCCACCCACGAGGCCGCCCCAGATCGACCCCATGCCGCCGATGATCGGATAAGCTAGCGCAAAGATCGAAGTGAGGACGCCATAGCTGTCCGGATCGATGACGCGGAAGCGGGGAGCCGAAACGGCGCCAGCGAAGGCGATCAGCGCCGAACTCCAGATGAAGGCGGCGATGAGGTGATGCCGGACGTCGATGCCGAAGGCGCGCGCGGCATTCTCGTTGGTAGCGAGCGCGCGCAGGTTCTTCCCAAATGGACCGAACAGCAGCACTGAGATCGGCAAGACAGCCAATGCGTAGAGCACGCCGCTCATGATCAGGAATACGGCGTCGCCGGCAAACGATTGACCAAAGATGACCGGCGGTGGCACGTTGATCCCCTCCGCGCCACCAGTCAGCTCCTTGCTCTCACGCAGGACGATGATGACGACGGCCTGAAAGACCAATGTCACCATCGCGAGATTGTGGCTGCGAAATCGAACTCCTGGGATTGCGAGTAAGAGGCCCGCCAGAGCACCGAGCATTGTCGCAATGAGGAGCGCGGGCAGGAACGGGATGCCGAGGTGCACCACCGGCACAGCCGCGCCGTACGCACCTACTGCCAGCATCGCGCCGGTCGCAATCGTGATGCAGCGCGCGTAGCCTACCAGCATGATCAGCGCTACCCCGACTACGGCCGCGCCCATCGAGATTGCGAAAACGTATTGCCAGTAGGTATCGAATTGAAGACCGAAAAGGGAAGCTGCAAACAATGCGGCACTCGGAGCGAGCACCGAACCCAAGGCGCCCAGCCGCGCGTTAGACATTGCGTATTCTCTTTTCGGGAAACAAACCGTCGGGCCGCCACAAGAGAACGAGGAACAACAGCAGGAAGCTTACGGCGTGCTTCGTTGCGCTCGATACGTAGCCGGCGGCCAACGTCTCGCTGACGCCCAGAATCAAGCCACCGAACAGCGCCCCGCGCAGAGAGTTGAATCCGCCGATTGCCGCAGCTACAAAGCCGGCCGTCATCATCGAGATTGCCAGTTCGCTCGATACGCCTTTGCTCGGAGCGGCGAAAACCCCGGCGAGCCCCGCAAGCACGCCGCCTATAAACCAGGCGAGCGCAGACATGCGGTCGATCGAGTACCCGCACAGAATCGCGCCCCGGGCATTGCTGGCCATAGCGCGCAGGCCGCGCCCGAGCGGCGCATAGGAGAATGCAAACAGGCCAACCAGCGAGCTTAGAATTGCTCCCGCAATGACCCAGAGCTGCTCTCTCGTTATAATCACGTCGCCAATAAGGATCGAGCGCCCGGGCACCGGATTGCGCAAGCCGAGCATCTCGGTGTTCTGCACCAATCGATACACCTCCGACAAGCCGATACCGATGAAGATCGTCGACACCACGACCGCGAACATTTCCGCCCGCCGGATGGGCCGGAGCAGGATCCAGTCGACGCCGACCGCCAGTGCTCCCGCGGCGAGTGGCGCAAGGATGTAGGCCGGCCAATAACCAAGTTGAAGCACTTCCACGACGTAATAGGTCACGTAGGCGCCTGCGAGAACGAACGCGCCGTGAGCGAAATTCACGATGCGCGTCGCTTTGTGGATCAGCACGATCCCGAGTGCCGCAAGAGAGTAGATGGCCCCGAACTTGAGGCCACCCATCACAATCATAAACAACTCAGCCATTCATAACGCGTCCGCGTGCACCAGACCCGGCCTTATGACGCAAGGCCGACGACCTTCCACGATTTTCCAAAGATACGGGCCGCTGCCACCTTCTTGTTGCCTTGATGGTCTTCCGGCGTGACCGTTTCCGGGAAGGTCACGTCATAGCCGCCGAGACCAGACGGTTTGGCGTCCTTGATCGTCTCCCAAGCCGAGACCACCTTGTCCCAGCTCAGATCGGGACCAGCCTTCTTGAGCACTTCCGCCAGCACATAGGTGGATCCGTATCCGATTAGATCGTAGATGTTCGGGCGGCCCACCGGCAGACTGCCGTATTTTTGGACGAGAGCTTTCCGGTAATCGACGATCGTCGCCGGCTCGTCCTGGGTGGGGAAATACGGGCCGTTGAAGTAGGCCCACACGTTCTTGGCATTGTCCGGGCCGATCACCGGGATGATGGCGTTGTTCGCCGCCGAGCCGTCGAGCACGAACGTGGCGTCCGTAAGGCCTTTTTCCGGTGCCTGTTTAATGGCGAACCCCGCCTCGGTGAAGCTGCCGAGGATCAGCACAACCTCCACCTGATGACGGGCAAACGAAATCAGCTGCGAGGTGTAATCGCTCGCTGCCGCGTCGAATTTTTCGACGGCCACCTTCAGCCCGCCGCGCTTCTCGAGCCGTGGAACGATTTCGGCCAGGTGCGACTGCGGGAAGGCATAAGTCCCGGCGAGAACGCCGATCTTGGTCGCCTTGGGCACCGCTTGAAATCCGATATCGATCATCGCCTGCCCGGTGATTGCCGCCGGGGGGATCGTGCCGTGGAAGACGTTGCGGGCGAATGGATTACGGATTATCGGGGTCGCGCCGACCGTGTTGTATGTCGGAATTTTGGCGGCTCGCACATAGTCAGCGGCCGCGGCAGCCCCGGTGCTGCCACTCGCAAGAACGAGAACGAAAACCTTATCGTTCTCGAGGAGCTTTTTGGCCGCTGCAACAGACTCGGCGGGAGTGGATGCATGCTCGAAGATGAGCCGTAACTTGCGGCCGTTGATTCCTCCCGCCTCGTTAATTTTCTCGACAGCGAGTTGCATGTTATCGCGGCCAGGGGCGCCAATGAAGGCAAACGGCCCGGTGAGCTGCCCGAGGGCGCCGATGAGAATTTCGCCATCGGTCAGGCCCGGCGCCGCTTGCGCCTGTGCGCCCCGGTGGCGCAGGCCCACGATTCCGGCTGAGGCCAACCCGATGGCCCCCTTAAAAACGGTGCGCCTATCCAAGAGCTTCTTGTCGACCATCGTAATTCCCTTGTTGTGACCGAAGCAAGTCCGCCACGTCTGATGGAGGCACTCACAACCCCGGCCGCCGCGTGCCTAAAAAAGATTATACACATAACGCATCTGCGTATACAATAGCCACGCCTTAGCATATGATCCCCGGACCGAACGACATCTTTTGGACGGGTTACGAATTGAGCCGTTTTGCACAGTTGCTCACCGGTGGCCGGGTGCAGAAGGCCGGTGCGGAAGAGCCTCAATCGCTTGATATTGCCATCGACTCAGACGGCCGTATCGCCGAGCTCGGACCATGCCTCGATCGTGCCGGCGCTACCGCGACGCTGGATCTCAAAGGCCGCTTGGTTGTTCCCGGACTGGTCGACGCGCACCAGCACCTCGACAAGTCGCGAACGCGCAATGTGGTGCGCAATCCCTCGGCAACTCTCGAAGGCGCCTCGCGCGCGTACCGTGAATATGCCGCGAGCGCGACCCCCGAGCAGATCGCGGAACGCGCCCGGACAACGGTCGAACACTGCCTCGCGAGGGGCACAACTGCGATCCGCAGTCACACCAATATCGAATCGCAGAGCGAACTGCGCGGCATCGAAGCGATGATCGAGCTGCGCGAGAGCTACAGGGACCGCATCACCCTGCAGGTGGTCGCGCACCTGACCAGCGACGCGCCATGCCTGCTGTCGAAATCGCGTGCCTGGCTTGCGGACGCCATCGCCGCCGGTGCGGACGCGATCGGCGGGGTTCCGCAATATGCGGACGATCCGGTGGCATTCCTTGACATGCTGTTTGAGTATGCCGGGCGCTCTGGGTTGCCGCTCGATCTGCATATCGATGAGCATCTCGACGCCGGCCGGATTGTAATCGAGGCCGTCATCGAACGCACCCGCGCGCACGGCATGCAGGGACGCGTCAACGCGGGACACTGCTGCGCGCTCGCCGTCGCGGGCGATCGCGCCAAACATATCATCGAAGGGGTGGCCGAGAACGGCATCTCAGTGACGACGCTGCCGGCGGCGAACCTGTTTCTGCAAAGCCGCGGCGTGCCCGCAGCCTGCACTACGTGGCCTGACCCCAGTCCAGGACCTCCGTGCGGCGGGCGTTAAGGTGGCCGCGGCATCCGATAACATTCAAGACCCCTTCATTCCGACAGGCTCCGGTGATCTCCTTGAGATCGCGCGCTGGACGCTGCTTGCCGGACATATGGGCCTTTCGGACCTGGGGGCCGCATTCGATCTTGTCAGCAGGGTACCGGCCGAGATCATGGGGCTCGGCACGACTTACGGCCTGAGGCCCGGCGCGCGCGCCGATCTGCTGATAACCGATGCCGAGGACGTAGCCGATCTGGTCGCCGCCGGCCCACTCAAACGAACGGTCATGGTTGCCGGCCGCGTCGTGGCAGGAGAGCTGGGAGATGAGAGGGTGGCGGCGGGTGGCAGACAAACATGAAGCTTCATATAACTCGACAATGCGAGGAAGAAATGAACACGCTCGTTTGCGATAAAGTCAGTTCATCGCTGGCCGGCGAAACGTCTATCGCGCTAACGCAGACGATGGTGCGGATCGACAGCACCAACGGCAAGGAAGACGACCTCGCCCGCGAGCTCGAAATGCGGCTCAAGGAGCTCGGAGCCGGAAAGGTCTGGTGCGAAAAGACCTATGAAGGCCGCCTCAACACATTCTGGGAGATCGACAGCGGCAAGCCTGGACCGCACCTGCTGTTCACTGGCCATCTTGATACGAAGCCGGTATGCGAAGGATGGCAACGCGATCCCTTCGAAGGCGCGATTGAGAATGGACGGCTGTACGGGCACGGGGTGATGGACATGAAGGCCGGCCTCGGCTCGCTGATCGGAGGCATGATGACGCTGATCAACAGCGGCGTCGATTTCGGCGGCAAGATCACCTTCTGCGCGGTCGCCGATCATATGGGGCAGCAGACCGGCAGCATCGACCTGTTCCGCAGGCACAAGTTCGACTATTGCGTGCTGGCCGAATTGACGGATATGCAAATCTACATCGCGCACCGCGGGCGTTATTATTTCGACATCTCTACGATCGGGAAATCGGCGCACACCTGTCACAAATATCATGCGATCAATGCGATCGAGAAAATGATGCCGGTCGTCGAAGAAATCGCAAAGCTAAAATACTTCCCCGGCATTCCCCAGAGCATGAAGGATCTCGTCGGTCCAGAGCTGTTCATCGCCGTCGGCCGCATCTTCGGCGGACTTTTCCCTGGAGGCCCCTCGATGATCCCCGACCGTTGTACTATTCGCGTCGATACGCGTCCGCAGCCGGGCGTTTCCATCGAAGAGGTCAAAGGCGTGCTGCAAGGGGCGCTCGATCGCGCCAAAGCCCGCGATCCGCAGATTGCGTTCGAAGTCGTCGATGCCGACATCAAAAACTACTTCATGGTCGATCCCAACGCACGCGTGGTCACCGCACTCAAGTCGGCCTGGGAGACGACCATGGGTCAACCTGCGGTCTTCCGCGGCGGGTCCTGGCTCGGCGACACGGCCAGTTTCGGCAATCTTTGCGAGACGGTCATCTTCGGCCCCGGTGGCGAGCCTGTTTATCAGCCGAATGAATCACTTGGCCTGAGCGATATCGAGGCGGCAACGGGCATCTACGCGCTGACCGCCGCGGATATCCTCAAGGCGTCGTAGATCGGGGTCAGTCGCGCATATGTCATTCGTCGACTTAAGTCCTGACGATTATGCCAAACTCTCGGCGCGCGAGCTGGGCAGCCTGGTGGCCAAGCGCCGCGTCTCTCCCGTTCACTTGGCCGAGCTCGCGCTTTCGCTCGCGAGGGAAGCGGAGCCTGCGATCAATGCCTATGTAATTTTCCTCGAAGACTGGGCGCGGCGGACCGCCGCCGAACGCGAAGCGGAAGCGCGCGAAGGCTGTATCAGAAGCGCCCTGCATGGCGTGCCAATTGCGATAAAGGACAATTTTTATCTGAAAGGCTTTCCGCTCTCGCGCGGCTCTCGCACTGATCCCAATTACATTCCGGGGGACACAGCGCCGATGGTGCAGCGGCTCCAGGACGCGGGCGCCGTTATCATCGGCAAGACGACGACGCCGGAATTCGGCTGGAAGGGCACCGGCATCTCGCCCTTGACCGGGACGACCCGCAACCCATGGAATCCGGCGCGTCACTCCGGGGGCTCCAGCGCGGGCTCGGCTGCCACAGTCGGTGCGCGGGCGGTGCCGGTCGCGGTCGGCACCGATGCCGGCGGCTCGATTCGCATTCCCGCATCCTTCTGCGGGATCTCAGGGTTCAAACCGACGCTCGGACGCGTCCCGGTCTGGCCGGGGACGGTAACGGAAAATCTCTCGCATGCCGGTTTCCTGACCCGCTGCGTCGACGATATCGCGCTCGGGCTAGAACTCACGGCAGGCCCCGACCCGCGCGATCCCTTGTCCTATGCTTCCAGCGGACCGGGCGATGCCGAGCGCTGGGACCGCCTGCGCAAGCGCGCACTGCGCATAGGACTTGTCGCTGCGCCCTTCGGTATCGCACCGGATGCCGCGATCGGAACGGTGGTCGAAGATGCGTTCGCAAGCATTGCGGCCCACGTCGCTGGGGACTACTCCACGGCGACGATCGACGCCCCGCTGCCTCGCCACATCTTCGAGGCATTTTGGGTTACGGGGCGGGGCCTCGGCTTCACCCAACTGTTTGCCGAGCACGCCGCCATCATGGACCCGGGACTAGTGCGTCTGGAAGGGCTGGCGAGGCGCTACACACTCGAGCAGTATTTCGCCGCCATCAATAGCAGGCGAGCCTTCGTCGTTACGACCTGCCGGATATTCGCCGCGTTCGACATTCTGCTCATGCCGACGATGCCCCTGACTGCGTTCGACGCCGCTGGCGAGGTCCCGCCCGGCGGCGAGACGGAGGCGCCGCTGCCCTGGATCACGTGGACGCCTTACACGTATCCCTTCAACATCGGCGGTCAGCCCGCAATGTCGCTACCCTGCGGACTCGCGGCGGACGGTCTCCCGGTCGGATTGCAAATTGTCGGGCCGTGGGGATCGGACCACCTGGTGTTGGAAGTCTCACGCCGGATCGAAGACGCGCTCGCTTTCGCAGCACGCTACCCCCAGCCCAAACCAGGGGGGCCTTGATTCATGGTGATGACGGTCACCACCTCCGACGGCGTTGCGCTCGCGGCCAGCAAGACCGGGAGTGGATCAGCGCTGGTGTTCGTGCATGAATTCTCGGGCACGGCCCGAAGCTGGGACGCGCAGACCGGCTACTTCTCACGCTATTATAACTGCATCACTTATTGCGCGCGGGGCTATCCGCCGTCCGATATTCCTTCTGCAGTCGGCTCCTACAGCCAGGAGCGCGCCGCAGACGACCTCGTAGACGTCATTCGCGCGACGTGCCGTGGTCCGGCACACGTCGTGGGCTTGTCGATGGGCGGTTTCGCCGCCCTGCATCTGGGGCTGCGCAATCCAGATCTGGTCAGGTCGCTGACCATCGCCGCCGCCGGCTATGGCGCAAAGCCCGAGCAGCAGCCCGCCCACGGCGACGCCATGCGCGCTGAGGCCGAGCACGTCGAAAGAGTCGGCATGGCCGTCTTTTCCGGCGAACTCGCCGGCAGCGGCTATGCTAAATGCCTGCGTGCGAAGGACGAGAAGGGCTGGCGTCAGTTCGCAACCCTGCTCAGTGAGAATTCAGCGGCCGGAACGGCAATGACATTGCGCGGCGTACTGGCGACACGGCCGTCGCTATGGCACCTCGCCGGCCTGCCGCAACTCAAGATTCCGGTCCTACTCGTGATCGGCGACGAGGACCAGCCTTGCATCGAGCCGAACATCTATCTCAAAGCGACCCTGCCCGATGCCGCGCTCTGCATCTTGCCGCGAACGAGTCATCTTCTCAATCTCGAAGAACCGGTGCTTTTCAACAGCATCCTGTTCTCTTTTCTCGCCGCGGTGGAGCATGGCCGCTGGCGGACTTGGCGCGGGCCGGCTGACATCTTTTTAATTGAACGGGAGACGAGTCATGAGTGGAAACAAACGTTTGTCGGGGAAGGTCGCGCTGGTTACAGGCGGCAGCCGCGGTCTGGGCCGGGGCATCGCTGAGGGCTTCGGGTCAGAAGGCGCCAAGGTCGTTGTCAATTATCTCAAGGACGAGAAGGCCGCGAACGAGGTCGTTGCGGCCATCGAGAAGGCCGGCAGCCACGCCATCCCGGTGCGCGCCAATATCGGCGAAGCCGGGGAGGTGCAGGCGATGATCGATACGGCGGTGCAGACATTCGGCACGATCGACATCCTGGTCAACAATGCCGGAATGCTGAACTCCTCCAAACTGGCCGAGATGCCGGTCGAGATGTGGGACGAGATGATCAAGGTACACCTGCGCGGCATGTTCCTGTGCACGCGGTTCACTGTCCCGCACATGCTCAAGCAGAAGAGTGGCCGGATAATCAACATGAGCGGCACCTTCGGGATATCCGGGGGCGCCGAATTCACGCATATGTCGGCGGCTAAAGCCGGCATGATCGGCTTCACCCGCGCGCTCGCGCGCGAGGTTGGTCATGACGGCATTCACGTCAATTGCATCGCGCCTGCTATCATCCGCACCGACCTTTACAACTTCATGCCAGAAGGCGTGCGCGACTCAATAGTAGGCGCATACCCGCTGGGGCGCGTCGGCGAGGTCGAGGATATCGTCGCGACGGCCATGTTCCTCGTGACGAAGGACGGCGACTACTTTACAGGCCAGACACTCTGCCCGGCCGGCGGCGACGTGATGGTCTAATTCGGAAAACAAGAAACCCATCTGCACCAAGCGGTGAGCACAGAGGACAGAGAAGTCATGATCGTCGAAGAGCGCTGCTACACCCTGAAGCCGGGAACGGTTCAGCAGTATTATCAGGACTACCAGACGCGAGGTCTGGAGATCCAAACGCGGATTCTTGGCAACCTGATCGGTTACTTTCATACCGAAATCGGCAAACTCAACAAGGTCGTGCATCTGTGGGGCTACGAATCGCTCGCGGAGCGCGAGCGCCGGCGCGGACTGCTCTTCGCAGATCAAGAATGGCTCGATTACCTGAAGCAGTCGCCCGACATCGTAGTGGCGATGGAATCGCGCCTCCTGGTGCCGGCCCCGTTCTCGCCGATCAGGTAGCCGGCACACTTTAAGCAGCGGAGCGAGCCATGGCGCAGAGCGTATATTCTCGTCGACCGCGGCAGGATGCTGACGATCAACGCGGCGCCCGCCCAGGCCGACCTCAAGATCAGCGAATCAACTGCATGTCTTCTGTGCTTTGAGCGAGATTGCCGCCATTGCCACCGCACTATTGTGGCGGACCACATCATTGCCAAGACTGGGATGAAGCGGCAGAATCTCGGCGTCCAACACGGACTTGCCCGCAGCCATGACCACCACCGCCTCCACGTCCCTTACCTCGAAGCCCCCCTCTAACGGGGCTGATGCCGAGGAGGCCATCATTGTCGTCAAGGCCGCGCCGCGGCTTGGCACCGGGCATGGGGAGACCGTTTGCACCGCCGGGATCACCCGCGACGGGTGCTGGGTGCGTCTTTATCCCATTGCCTAGCGCAGGCTGGAAAAGGCCAAGGAGTTTGATCGCTGGGATACCGTCCGCTATCGGTAGAGCGTGTTCTCTAGTTCCGGGCGTGAGGTCAAGCTCTCCAAGAAATCCTTGCCGGGCCACGGTTCTCTCCGCGTTCGGGCGATGCCCTCCGCATGATGGTGCTTGGTGACTTTGGCGGGCCAATGTGTGAAACGCGCTTTGCCCTTATGGGCATCGCAGCAGTCTCGGCGGTCTTGCCATCGCCACGTCCCGGCAGGGACATCTTTTCCCGCCTTGCGGGCGGAAACTCTTGCGGCGGTCAGGCTGGCTGCATGGCAGGTCCTTGCATTGACCAGCAGAATTCGGTGCCGTCGACCCACATCCGGTGCAAGATGACGGCGAGTTTGCGGGCGACCGCGACCCGGGCTTTGCTCAGGCTTTTGCGTTTTGCGATGCGCATGCAATACAGCCCTGCATAGCATGGGCGCATCGCTTGGCGGGGGAGTGGCAGAACTTCAATGGGTCGTGAACGCCTATACGATTGGGTTTGCTGCGTTTATCTTGACAGCCGGAGCACTCGGCGATCGCGTGGGAGCGAAGAAGGTCTTTATGGGCGGGTTCGCCCTCTTTACGGCGGCCTCGGCTGCGTGCGCAATTGCGCCCAACGCCACCATCCTGATTGCGGCGCGGGGTCTGCAGGGCGTCGGGGCCGCGGTCCTAGTTCCAAACTCTCTCGCGCTCCTCAATCACGCTTATCCCGACGAAGAGGCCCGGGGACGGGCGGTTGGGATCTGGGCCGCTGGTGCAAGCCTGGCCCTAACCGCGGGCCCGCTCGTTGGCGGAGCCCTCATCGCTTTAGCAACGTGGCGTAGTATTTTCCTCGTTAATCTGCCCCTTGGTCTTTGCGCGCTTTGGCTTACATGGTGCTTCACGACCGAGACGGCGCGGTCGCCATCTCATGAGTTCGATCCGATCGGGCAGGTCACGGCGATCGCTGCTCTCGGTTGTTTGGCCGGAGCGTTGATCGAAGCCGGCACGCTTGGCTGCAGTAATGGCTGGGTGCTAGGTGGGTTCGCCGCTTCAGCGGTTCTGGTTGCGCTTTTCATTGCTCAGGAACGCCGCGCCGCACAGCCTATGTTGCCGCTTTCGCTTTTTCCTCACCGGATGTTCGCTTTGACATCGCTGGTGGGTGTTCTGGTAAACGTGGCGTTTTACGGTCTCATCTTCGTGTTGAGTCTCTACTTCCAGCAAGTAAATGGATTTTCAGCTTTACAGACGGGCCTCGCCTTTCTTCCCATGATGGGTGTCGTGCTCCCCGCCAACCTGCTGGCTGCTCGCGCGAGCGAGCGGTTTGGCGCTACAACCGTGATCGCCGTGGGCGCTTCCATTTCCGCCGCTGGTTGTTTCGCGCTTCTTGGCATCCAGGCCGGCACCAGCTATTGGGCGATCTGTGCCCAGCTGGTGGCGGTGGGCGCAGGCCTTGGATTGCTGGTCCCTCCCCTCACATCGGCGCTGCTTGGCAGCGTGGAGAAGCCTCGCTCGGGCATTGCGGCTGGCGTGCTTAACTCGGCGCGGCAGACCGGCAGCGTTCTGGGAGTAGCGCTGTTTGGATCCCTCGTCGGTAACCCCGCCTCATTCATCTTGGGGGTTCATGCATCGCTCGTTATATCGGCGATACTGTTGATCGCCGCCTCGATTGTGATTGCGACCGGCCCGTTGCGTAACAACAACCGCGACAAGAAAGACGGCTCTTGGATAAGAATCTGATTTGCATAGCAATTCTGTCTGTCCCTCGATTGCGGACGTGGCCATCTTAGCCGGAAATGTCTCTTCTCGGTCTCCCGGCCCTGCACGAGCGGGTCGGGACCATCGCAGAATGTGTCAGACGCGATGCCGGGCGCCGGGGCAATAGGATAATCGGGCTGTACAATTCTACCGGCTAGCAGCTTTAGTCTCCCGCGGGACCCCTGGCACTCCAAGTGAGCATTCGAGCGCGGCGCGGTCCCACTGTGCGAGGTTAGCCGCCGTCCGATAGGTGGATTGCAAGAAGGCAAGCAGCGCCGCATCAGGATCGGACGCAGTGCGAACAGCATCATAGGGCAAGAGAAACTCGCCTAGTCCTTCATGGAAGAAGGCGGCCTCGGGCTTGACGGCGCTAGCGCCAAAGCCCTCAGGCGTTGGGTAGGCATAGGAATAAAAAGCCGCATAATCGATACCGCTGCCACCAGGCCAAAAACCGGCGCTGCTCACTTCATGCGAATAGGCCTCGCGTATGACCGCATCGGAAAGACCTGGCGCGCCGCCCGGATGCGGCGGTGCCCGCCTCCCTGAGAACCTGGTTACGGCGAGATCGAAGCTGCCCCAGAAGAAGTGAACCGGGCTAGCCTTGCCGATGAAGCCGGTGCGGAAGTGTTTGAAAATCCGGTCAACCTGAACCAGGGCACGCCAGAAGCGGCTCGCATAGGCGGGGTCGTAAGCGCTGTGGGCGCGGTCCTGGCTGAATGGGATAGCGCCCGGTATTTCCGAAGGCATCTCGGTGATTTTGACCCGGATTTGCAGGTGGTTCAGGTCCCCCATGATAAGCTCATAGAACTCGGCAACGCTGCGCGGCTGAAGCGCAATGCGTCTCTCGCGGCCGTCGCCGGTCATGATCCTGAGGAGATGTGAGTTGAAGTCGAATTCGATTTCGAAGGTGCCCTCGGCGTATGGAATGGGCGACGTGCTCAGCCCGCGCGCTGTGACATACAGCGCCACGTGCCACGAGTGATTTAGCCAGGGCGTAAGGGCAAGCCGCACCTTGCCCACGATCTGCGTCCACAGATGAAGCGTGTCGCGGGTATCCTTCCAGGCATCGAAAGGTAGCTCTGGCCAAAGTTCGTTGTGCACTGAGCCCCGCATGTTCGTGAGCTCCCTGTGGTTGAATTTCCGGGGATAATAGCTCGTAAAGCGGATTAGAGATAGATCAGGCCGAAGCAGGAAGTCGACGAGGGCCCCCGCCCCTCGGAGTGTCGGGGGGTGCGGTTTAATTCCGCTCGCCCCCCGAGGGCGGACGAAGCCTCTTCCCGCAGGAATGTCTCTTCCAGGTCTGTTGCTGAGATCGAACCCAAAACTAAATAGTTCCGGCGCGAAATCTTGCGGCGGAATGACAGCATTCGTCTCAAGAAGGTCGAGGAACGAAACCGCTGTCGCGGTAGGCGTTGCGTCACGGGCCGGCATTCTATTCTGATCTCTCAAGGCAAGCCGATGGCTCCGATTGAGAATGAGGCGTCAGTCTCATTTTCAAGAGGAGTTGCGTATGAGTATCAGCCTGCTTCGTCAGCGCATTATCGGCGACATGACTGCCCGCCATATCGGAGAGAACACCCAGAAGAACTACATCCGGTGCGTCAAGAGCCTTGCGGCGTTCATCGGCAGGTCTCCAGAGACAGCGACGGCGGAAGATTTGCGGCTCTACCGCATTCGCTTGGCGGAGAGCCCGCTCGGCGCCTCCAGCGTCAATGCGTACATGACTGCGCTGCGGTTCTTCTTCGGGATCACGCTCGACAGGGCAGACCTGCTGAAGTGCTTGTTCCACGTCTACGAATCTCCAAGACTGCCTACCGTCCTCACCCAGGAAGAAGCCGCCCGGCTCCTCGATGCCGCTCCAGGCGCCAAGTATAAAGCAGCGCTGAGCATCGCCTATGGTGCCGGGCTTCGGGCGTCGGAAGTGCTGTCGCTGAAGGTCTCCGATATCGACAGCGGGCCTATGGTGCTTCGCGTCGAGCAGGGCAAAGGCCGCAAAGACAGCCATGCCATGCTCTCCCCGATGCTGCTCGATATCCTGCGGGAGTGGTGGTGCATCGGCAGGCCGAAGGCCTGGCTCTTTCCAGGCCAGAACCCGGTCAACCCTCTGACCACGCGGCAGCTCAACCGAGCTTGCCATGCAGCGGCCCAGCTGGGGGAGATCAACAAGCGGGTCTCCCTCCACACCCTGCGGCACAGCTTTGCGACCCATCTTCTCGAGCAGGACATCGATATCCGGGTCATCCAGGTTCTGCTCGGACACGCCAAGCTCAACACGACAGCGCTCTACACGCGCGTGGCCACGACCACGATCCGCAAGGTGATGAGCCCCTTGGACCGGCTCTCACTGCTTGAGAAGCGGGAGCCGCTAGCCTGACCGCTTGCAGCCATGCCGCGTTCCGCGCTTGAGGTTGCGGACATCTTCCGCAGCCATAGCGCTCAAGTAGCGCCGTGCGGTAGCGCGCCGCTAAGGGGGCTGCTTGGCGTAAGGCGAACGCGGCCATCTGAGCCTCGGGCAGCTCAAAGCGATGGCAGCCATCGAAGCCTGCCGCACGGCGGAGCTTGGCGGCCATGTCGCGGCTTGCGAAGACTGTGCCCGCACCGTGATCAGCTACAACTCCTGCGGCAGCCGGCATTGCCCGAAGTGTCAGGGGGCGGCTGCACGCCAGTGGCTTGCCGAGCGCGAGGCCGACCTTCTCCCCTTGCCCTATTATCACGTGGTGTTCACGCTGCCGTCCGCGATCGGCGCGATTGCCTGGCAGAACAAGGCCGAAGTTTACAGCCTTCTGTTCAAGGCGGCATCCGAGGCCATGCTCACCATCGCCGCCGATAAAAAGCATCTGGGCGCCCGGATCGGCATCACAGCCGTGCTGCACACATGGGGCTCGGCGCTTACCCACCATCCGCATGTGCATATGATCGTTCCCGCCGGCGGGCTCTCGCTTGACGGCGAGCGCTTCGTTCCGTGCCGCCGGCGCTTCTTGCTGCCGGTCCGCCTGCTGTCGCGGCTATTCCGGCGCTTGATGCTGGAGAAGCTTGCGGCGGCCTACGATCAAGGGCGCCTCACCTTGCAGGCAAGCCTCGCCTGTCTCGCAACGGGCCATGCGTTGGCCGCTCTGCTCAAACCGCTGCGCCGCAAGAACTGGTTCGTCTACGCCAAGCGGCCCTTCGCGGGGCCGAAGGCCGTGCTCGCTTATCTGTCGCGCTACACCCACCGGTCGCCATCTCGAACACGAGGCTCACCGCCCATGACGGGCGCGGCGTCACCTTCCACTACAAGGACTATCGCGTGGACGGCCTGGCCCAGCGCAAGGTGATGACGCTTTCAACGGACGAGTTCATCCGCCGCTTCCTGCTCCACATCCTGCCGAAGGGCTTCCACGTCATCCGCCAGTTTATATTAGAAACTCTAAGAGTTTCCGCTAGTTACTGAAAATACATGAATTTTGTCTACGAACTAGGCCACAATTAGAAACCGGCTTGCCGCTGGGGGCGGCCTGCTCCAAGCCTGCTACTCGCGTTTTGTTCGCATGGGAGGCTCCATGCGGCTCCGAGCTCGACCGGAGCTTTGGACCTAAAGCCGGTTAAAGAGGGACGGCTTAACTTTGAATCGCCGATGCTCTTGGCACTCCAGCCGATAGTCCAGGCTCGGCGCCGGAGCCGGCAGAAGCCGGCTTTGGCGCCGTCGACGACGAGGGAAAAGACTCTAAGCCGGGCGTCAAGGCGGCTTTGAAGGAGCTGGATCATGCCTAGTCTCGTCTAGACAAAATGGATTATAAGCTATTGATGCAGGTCCGCGCAAATAGGCTTTCTAGACAGGCTAAGCCACTGGAAACAAATGAAACGCTTCGGATTTTGATTCCGCCATGCGGAGGTTCGAACCGCTGCTCGGCTGCCCTGCCTGAAAAGAGCTTCGATATTTCCGTAGGTTAGGCTTTTATGAGGGAATCTCAGGCCGGCGATCTTCAAATTCTGGCTTGCTCGTCGCCCGCTTTACAGCGGCTGTCTCTGCTCGCCATATTCAAATTTCCGTATTTGGTGCGGCCGGAGACCGGGTTCGAGATGTGCCGAGAGCGGTTCGGAAGACAATAAAATAGTAGGGTAGCGGCTCAAGCCTAACCGGCCCGCCATGCGCGACGTCATGTGATCGGCGTGGCGTCAGGCCCGAAATTGCCAGGTCAGCTTTCCGTCGCTGCCGGGCTTGCGAGCCGCGAGCCATCTTGCGACACGTAGGCAACCGCGAGATATGCTATGATGCGTCTCATGAATTTCATTCTGAACCGCCTTGCCGGCGTCCTGGAGGCCAGAGGAAGTTACCGCGTGCTGCGCCGCCTTGAGAAGCGGGACCGGTCAGCATCGGCAATTCCAGCAAACTCCTTTACCGGCATCATCCTCGATACCGAAACCACCGGCATGATCCCCGGTGTCGATGAGGTTATCGAACTCGGGATGCTCAAGTTTGAATATGCGCATGATAGGCAAATCTACCGCGTCCTCGACAGCTTCAATCGCCTGCACCAGCCCAAGAAGCCGGTCCCGGCTCACATCACCGCCATCACCGGGATTACGAATGAGGAGGTCGCGGGTCAGATCATCGATCCGGCCGACGTGGAAGCCTTCGTGTCAGGCGCGGCGCTAATCATCGCCCACAACGCCAAATTTGATCGGCCGATGTGCGAGGCGGCCTGGCCCTTCTTTCGCAATCTGAATTGGGCTTGCTCCTGCACCCAGGTGCCCTGGAAGAAGGAAGGGCATGAGGGCGTCAAGCTCGGTTATCTCCTCAATGAACATGGCCGCTTCCACAACGGCCACCGCGCCATCGAGGATTGCCATGCCGTGCTGCACCTGCTTGCGCAACCGATGCGGCGATCGAAACGCCTTGCCATGAGCGCGCTGCTTGAGAATGCGCGAAAGATCCAATACCAGCTCTGGGCCGAGAACGCGCCGTTTGACTTCAAGGACGTCTTCAAAAGCCGTGGCTACCGCTGGAATGCGGAAGCACGCTGCTGGGCTCTTATCCTTGATGAAGCCGCCCTGCCCAACGAGGAAGACTATTTGCGCCGTGAAGTGTATGGCGGCCGGGACCTTGAATTGCGGCGCGATAAGATAACGGCGCGCAATAGGTTCTCTCTTGCCCCCTGATTTTTTGCCGGGGCGGGATTGGACAAAACCGCCGGATTGATCGCCGCGACCGGTGCTGCGACGTTGCCTTTTTGCCGCGAAGCCGCCGCAGGGTCATTGCTGAAAAGGCTTAGGCTCTTGCCTTGACAAATAGTGCGCCTGTCAGGGCGCCGAGTCCGGCAAGAACGGCAGCGATCGACATGGCTGCCCGGTAAGCGGCGACAAACGCGGCTTCAAGGGCTGGCCTCGCCGGCGATAAGATGTCCGGCAGTATGCCAAAACGCAGTTCCGGCGTTCCGTTGGCTGCGAGCGAGTGCGCACCGCGAAGATACAGAACCGCCGCTACCGACCCAACGATCACAACCGAGATCAACCCGGCCAAGCGGCTCGCAGCGTTGTTGACCGCTGACGCGATGCCGGATTCGTTTTCCGGAACGGTATTCATGACCGCCGTCGTGAGTGGTGCGACCACAAGCGCCATGCCGGCCGCCATCAGGGTCACGGGTCCAACCACGCCCAGCCATAGATCGGACAGCGTCAACGCCAATAAGGACGCGGCCAGCGCCACAAGCGCCGATCCGAGCACGAGCGGCAGGCGCGGCCCCGTCATGTCGGCCCAGCGGCCTGCAGGTCTTGAGGCCAAGCCGACAACAAGCCCGATCGGCAAAAAGACAAGCCCGGCCCCGGCTGCGCTATAGCCACGGCGCGCAACGAGATCGAAGGGCAGGAGAAACAATATGGCAGCAAACGCGCCATAAAGGAAAAGCGTCAGCAGATTGGCGCCGGCGAAGTCCCGGTTCCGCAAAAGTTCAGGCGGCAGCAGCGGCTGAGCAGTCCTGCGCTCCCTTAGTGAAAAGAGCACAAGGCCCAAAGCCGCCAACGCAAACGACGTTAGAACCGGCAAGGACAGTAGCCTGCCCGTTGCGGCCAGGCTTAGGCCGCGCGTGAGCGCGCCGAGAGCACTAACTACGAGAAGGCCGCCCAGCCAGTCGAGCTCGCCTGTCTCCGTTTCGTTTTTGCTCTCCGGCACATGCTTCAAGGTAAGCCAGATCGCGGCGCAGGCGATCGGCAGGTTGATCCAGAAGGCTGCGCGCCAGCTTAGAGCATCAATCAGCAGACCGCCCAGCGCTGGCCCGAGCGCGGTCGTGACGGCCGAGGCTCCGGCCCACATGCCGATCGAGCGCCCACGCACCGTCTTTGGAAAGGAAGAAGTAATGATCGCAAGACTTTGGGGAATCATCAACGCTGCGCCAATCCCCTGCGCAAAGCGTGCAGCCACCAATGTTTCGATGCCAGGCGCGAGGGCGCACAGCAATGACGCCGCCGTAAAGATCAGAATACCGGTCAGGAATATGAGCCTGCGCCCGTAGCGGTCGCCGGCCGCGCCGCCGATGAGAATAACGCTGCCGAGCGTGAGCGCGTAGCCATTCACCAGCCATTGCAGAGTTTCGAAGGGCGCGGAGAGTTCGCGTTCGATTGCTGGAAGAGCAATCGTGACGACGGATCCATCGATAAAGCTCATAGCCGAGGCGAGGATCGTCGCCGCAAGGATGAAGGGGCGGGAACTCGGGAAGGCATGGGGAGATGCTCGTGCCTGCCAGTGCACCTTGACCGTCCGGACAAAGCGGCCTGTCAATGATCATGCGCGTCCCTCCAGCCGGGAAGGCCGATATCCTATCCACAATTGCGAAACTTACGAGGCCATGTTCGATCAGGCGCCCGTTCGACGCGCGCCGCTGCGGGACTTCAGATCACCGGCGCGCAAGCGTCTGTTCAAAGAGCTCCAAGACGGCTTCCCGCCCCTCGCCGTCATTGAACTCAAACAGCCGTTCGGGGTTTCCGCCAGAGCCAAGCATCGCGGCCGCGGCCGTCTGCGCGAAGCGCATCGCCAGATCCCGGTCGCTTGAAATCCCGTAAGCCGCCTTGATCAGGGCGCCGAACGCGCAGAAGCGTGCCGCTTGCGGGTCCCATGGCTCGCAGCTCTCACCCTCCGCCGTGGTTGCAAGATCAAATTCGGCCCAGCTGCCAGGATCGGCAACAAGGCTCATAGCCTCGCGAATGATCTGGGTAACAAGGGTCTCCGACATGACCTACTCCGTTGTTCGCGTAACGCCCCTTAATCGCTCCGCCTCCGGTCCAACCAGCTCCCACATGAGTATGGCAGGATTTTCCCTGCCTCCAACCCTCTTACTTCTCATCTTGCTTTCCGGCCAATGACAGGCCGCGAACAGGCGGCCGCTCTTCGCTGTTTTGTATGGAGGTGGCAGAGAGTTCGCCCTTTCCAGCCGAAGGCTTAGCCGATCTCGCGGACTGCACGAGATTTTCATGCGATTCTGCCTATAATGGCAGAGTTGGCCCAGATCGCGGATGCGGCGCGCTTCACGGGCTTTGGTTTTGCGTCAGGAGTTACAACATGGCGCCGCGCGCCTATTGGAAAGGCTATCTCAAACTCTCACTGGTGTCCTGCCCCATCGCCTTGTACCCGGCTTCGTCCACGAGCGAGAAGGTTTCCTTTCATCGTTTGAACAAGCAGACCGGCAACCGCCTCAAGCAGCTCCTCGTCGATTCCGAAACCGAGGAGCCAGTGCACAAGGAAGACATCACGCGCGGCTATGAAGCCGGCAAGCGCGAATATATCGAGGTCGAGGATGCGGAACTCGAGAACATCCAGATCGAAAGCACCCACACCATCGATATCGACCGCTTCGTGCCGAGGGGCGAAATCGACGACCGCTATTTGAACAACCCCTACTACATCGCGCCGAACGACAAGGTGGGCGTGGAAGCCTTTGCGGTTATCCGCGATGCGATCGCGGCGAAAGGCATGGCGGCGCTGGCGCGGGTGGTGCTGACGCGGCGCGAGCATGTCGTGATGCTCGAACCGTTCGGCAAAGGGCTGCTTGGCGTGACGCTTCGCTATCCCTATGAGCTGCGCGAACCGGATGCCTATTTCGGCGACATTCCCGATCTCAAGCTTCCCGATGAGATGCGCGAGCTCGCCTCACATATCGTCGACAGCAAGTCCGGACATTTCGAGCCCGATAAATTTGTGGACCATTATGAAACCGCGCTTGTCTCGCTCATCAAGGCGAAACAGGCTGGCCGCAGCATCGAGGCCCCCAAAGAAGAGGCAGCGCCGCGAAGGGTGGTCAATCTTATCGATGCGCTGCGCGCCAGCATCGAAGCTGACACGCAAAAGAGACCGGCGGCTGAAAGCGCCAAGGCCCGCAAACCGGCGAAAAGAAAGGCCGCAGGCTGACGGGAATTATCGAACGGGATAGCGGTATGCTCAAAGGAGCGGTCGCGTTCACGGGAAGGCTCGCCTCCATGACACGCGCTAAGGCCTTTTCGCTGGTCGAAAAGCACGGCGGCACGCCGCGTTCGGGCGTGACCAAGGCGACCGCCGTTCTCATTGTCGGCGAACTTGGCTGGCCGCTCCTCGCCGACGGCCGCCCCTCCAACAGCCTTGCAAAGGCCGAGCTCTATGGCATCCCAATCAAGAGCGAGCGCGACTTTCTTTCCTGCCTCGGCCGGTCCGTGCCCGACAGCCAAAACAAGGCCTATACAAAGGCACAGCTCGCCGCGCTGAGCAAGGTTTCGGCCGAACTCATCGATCAATTCGCCATGTTCGGTCTCATCGCGCCGCATAACGATTTTTATGGCTTTCGTGACCTTGCCGCCGCGCGCCAGATTGCGAAGCTGCTGGCCTCGGGCGTCAGGCTTTCCGCGGTCACGCAAAGCCTCGCTGAAATCCGCAAATGGCTCCCCGAGGCGGGCCTTGCCAATCTCCGGCTTTATCCGGAGAACTCGCATACGCTGCTCGTTGAACATCCAAGAGGCCGCACTGACAAAAAGGGCCAGTTCGTGCTGCCGATCGAGGAGGCGAACGCCGATGCGGACGCGCTCTTTGCGAAGGCGCAGGCGGCAGAGGAAGTTGAGAATTGGGAAGCCGCGGAGCGCCTCTACAGCCTCGTCATCAAGATCGATCCCGCGGACGCGGCGCCGGCATTTAATCTCGCCAATGTGCTGCGGTCGCAGAATAAACTCATCGAAGCCGAAGCAGCGTACCGCATCGCGGTCGAGCGAGAGCCGGATTTTGGGGCAGCCTGGTATAATTTGGCTGACCTGCTCGATGCGCAGCGGCGCGGCGTTGAGGCCGTCCGCTGCCTGGAACGCGCGATCAAGGCCGTGCCGGACTATGCCGATGCCGTTTTCAATCTCGCGCTCTTGCTGCAAAAGCTGGAGCGCCTTGACGATGCCGCCAAGCAATGGCGGCGCTATCTTGACATCGACCAGGCTTCAGGCTGGGCGACGCGCGCCAAGAAAGCGCTCAAGCTTTGCGAAATGCAGATGGCTTTCTCCTAAGAGAATATCCCGTGCCAGTTCTTGAAAGTCGCCAGACCCTATCAATTCTTGGTGAGCAATGCCTGCAACGCCCCTCATCGAAATCACCTATTGCCGCTTGTGCGGCTGGGGATTGCGCGCCGGTTGGATGGCGCAGGAGCTTTTGACCACCTTTGCCGAGGAAGCCGGCTCGGTGGCCCTTACCCCCGATGCGTCAGGCGGCGTTTTCGAGGTCCGCGTCGGCAACGAAACCGTGTGGTCCCGCAAAGACATGGGCCGCTTTCCCGAGCTTAAAGAGCTCAAGCAGCTTGTCCGTGATCGGATCGCGCCTGGGCCGCTCCCTTGGTCATTCCGACAAGCCTTAGCTCCTGCAACCAGGGTGGTGCTCCCCGGCCCCTGCCCCTTATTGTCAGCACCCGCGCAAAGGCAACCTCAGCGCAGAATAGCGAAGGAGGCGTTTTTCTTGGGCCGAACCTAGAACATGCCTTCAGCCCAAACAAGTTACATCTTTCCGAACAAATTTGGAATCTGGGGGTTGCTCGTGTCGAGCGGCCGCAGGGTGATATTCTTGCACCCCGCAAAGCACGACTGGCTGGGTGAAGCGGAGCGTTGCGGGATTGGCTATCGTGCTGCATTCAAAGAAAGGAGTTTCCAATGCAAGCGACCTGGAAGCCTCACGAGAAACACGGGCAGCTCACGAAACGGAGCGATTTGCCCGACACCGTCTATGCCTTTCCAAAGCAGCGTAAAGAGCCGCTGACCGACGCACAGCACGTGCGCAACGCCGTCGCGCGATTTGATCAAGTCATCGCTGTCTCGGATAGCGATCGTGCTTTGGCCTTCGCAAATATCGAGAAGGCTGCAAACTATTACAATGTCGACCTCTCGGAGACGTCGTGGCATGATCTCGGCGTTCATCCGCAACGCAACCGCAAAGGGGCTGCCGCCAAAGGCGCGGCGACGCGCAAGCGCAAACGCGAGGAACAAGGTTAGATCTTAGCGCTGCAGACAGCACGCCAGGAAGCTATTCTATCAGACACGTTCGACCAAGCGATGGATCACGAACGGCACGTAAATCATCGTATCGTAATTTGGGGACGCAGATTGTCGATGCCATTCGGTCCCTCAACTACGCAGCCGCCCCTCCGCGCATCAATAGCATCCGCTCCCTTCCAGCCTAGGCGTCATCTCCTCTACGGCCTGACCGAATAAGTGCTAGTCTATTGACTGCCGGTGCCTGTCCGGTCAGAACGACTCTGATCGCAGTAACGGTAAATATCTTATGTTTTGTAATTCATGAAACAAATCATCACCAACGAAGAAATAGAGGCATTTTGGGAATTCTGCGAGATCATCTGGCCTGGTCTTGACCCTGAGATCGTCTGCCCTCAAATCATCTGCCCCATTGTGGTAGTACTGATCCCTACCTGCGCGCCTCGCATTTAAATGCTGCGCATGCCTTGAGCAATTCTCGCCGACAACTTCTAACGAATTCCGACGCACAAAAGTGCAACTCGTTCGTATGGTTCGTCTTTTGTGGGACGGCAAGAACGCGCGTCAAATTCACGTTTTGGCTGGCGTGAATAATCGCACCGCGCGTCTGTTTACAAAGCGCCTTTTGAACGGAGCCTATAAAAGAAGGATCGCCATTCCCTTCTGTCGAAAGGCTCCGGCGCTCAACGCCGATTAAAGCAGCGAAACATTCTGGGGTAAGGTCAGCACCCAGCGCCGCCAAGGCATTTCTAGCTCCTCGCAATGATCTCCTCGAGCACAGGCTCGAGCGGCTTCGGGCTGATGCCAAGCGCGTCGAAACCCGGCATCCCGGTCGCAACGACGGTGTCCGCTTTCATGAGTTCCACCTGGCTGCGGCTGAGCGGCGCGCCGGGCACCTTCTCTGCGATCGCCGCCAGAACGTTCCAGATCGGAAAACCCATCGGTAACAAGACCCGGCGTTTATGCAGCCGGCCGGCAACGAACTTTAAGAGATCCTCATAATCATAGACCTGCGGACCGCCAAGCTCGTAAGCTACCGGTTGTAGAGCCGTCGGCTGCAAAGTGCGCACGATTGCTTCGGCCACGTCCTCGACATGCACCGGCTGCAGCCGCGCGGTGCCCCGCCCAAACATCGGATAAACCGGTAATCTTTTCAGAAGCGTCACGAGCGTGGTCAGGAAAGCGTCGTCCGGTCCGAACATCACCGCGGGGCGAACTACCGCTACCTTCGGAAAGGCATTTTGCACGGCCAATTCGCCTTCCCCGCGGCTGCGAATATAGGAGGATTTCGATTGGGCATCGGCTCCAATCCCCGACACATGGACAAGCCGCTCGACGCCTGCCTGATGAGCCTGGCGTGCGAGCCGTTCCGCTCCTTTTACATGTACGGCATTGAATGTCTCGGATCCGCGTTCGCGATAAAGGCTGACAGCATTCACAACGGCATAGGCTCCGGCGACGGCTGCCGTGACCGAGGCTTCGTTGTTGATATCGGCGCGTATCGATTGTCCGCCAGTTCCCTCGCCCGCTTGTTGAGCATGCCTTGAGGCAATCCGGACCGCGAAGCCTTGATCGTGTAGGTGACGCACGATGCGGCGCCCGAGAAACCCGGTTCCTCCAAACACGGTGACAATCTGTTCGACCATAGCATTGACCCCTGTTGTCAACGTTAATAGCGGCGCCGTCGAGCACCCGCAGCGCATCTCCTTTTCATGCACTCCCCCCCATCGCCGATGGTGCACTCGGAAGCCGGCAATGGCGTGCGAGTGCTTCCGCGGCGTGCCGTCCGGCTGCGCTCGTTGATCCGATAATCAACAAATCCGATCCGAAGCGACGTCAGCACACCCGGATCACGCTCGTGAGGGATAACCGGAAGTATCATTCTGGCACTCGACGCTTGCTATTGCCAACAGAACCTCCTAATACGGACGCGGTGGCTGGCCGCTCTCCACTGAGCGCAGTGCGTGCGTGCTTTTAGCCCATCAGCATCCTTAAAAGATTCAATTCTAGATATCGAGCGGCGATACCTTAGCTGCTGACTTCGACGCCAGTCATGCTCATGCACTTGGACGGACTGTCGCCCGGCTTCACGAAATGAAGTTTGAGCACGCTTATACCAACCTGCATCGCCTTCCGTACGGAGGTGTCGATCTCTTAAGCGAATGGCGTGAGGAGATCCTTCGCCGCAATCAAAACACAGGGAGAGCCATCGCCGCCGAACAGGCATTGCGCCAGGCAGTTCAGCTGCTACGTGACGATTGCAGGCAGCAAGCACTTAACCTCCTCCTGGGTCAGCACCGTGGGCAGCTTCTGTGGACCTTGCACCCGGAACAACGCCTTTAGAAGCTCAGGTCTGTCGAGCGTCACGCTGAAGAAGAACCGCAGCGCCTGCGTCGCCGTGTTGACGCTGGAAACGCTGAGCGAGCTGTCGATCAAATGCAGGCGGAACCGGCGCAAGTCCTCAATATCCGCCGTCTCGGGCGGCCGTCCGAGAAAGACAGTGAGGTTCTTGACGCACCGGATGTAGTCCTTCTGCGACTTCTCGCCGAAATGGCGCGCGGTCATATCGTCGATCATGCGCTGACGAAGCGGGCTGATAGCCATACGCAACTCCTGTTGAAAATGAGACTGACGCCTCATTCTCAATCGGACTAGCCATAACGGTTCAAATGGAACGCTGCCCGTGAGGCAGCATCTACCGCGAGAGCGGTTTCGTTCATCGGCCTCGAGCGCCGTCGCTTAAATCGCTCCGCCGCATGGTGAAGCTCTCCTCGCCCTAGCTCAAGCGTGGTAATTGTGCAGAACATGCACGAGGCCAACGCTTTAGCTGCCAAGGCTGGCCTAGACGAGGCCATGGTTTTTTTGCCGCGTAATGGTCTGGCAAACTCGAAGCCTTGGCCCGCGATATTGAGAGTCGAGCCGCCGAACCGACCCGCTAACATCGTCAGAGCCTTAGCGGTCGTCATCATGTCCTAGAAGCGAATAGCCACCTCATCAATTCCGGCAATGTTTTGCCTTGAGCTAATGTCCAGTTTAGGCTGGGGGCAGACTTTGTCCGTGCAAACAGGGCCTTGGACCGGAATCGTTCGCACAAAATGGTAGCCCTGAGCCATGGACACGGGCAGTCCGCACCGGCACCTCGCGCTCCACATCATGCTGCAACGCAGAGCGAAGCCCGTCTCATCTCCTTACCATCAGGCCAGGGTCCTACTTGAGGCGGATTTTGATTCCGCCATGCGGAGGTTCGAATCCTCCCACCTGCGGCCTAGCTTCCCTGCCCGAAAAGAGCTTCGATACTTCAGTAAGTTAGGGTTTTATGGGGAGTCTCAGGCGGCCAATCTTCAAATTCTGGCTTTCACGTCGCCGGTTTTTGCAGCGGCTGTCTCTGCCCGCGAAATTCTAATTTCCGTATTTGGTGCGCTGGAGACCGGTTCGAGATACCAAAATCAACGGCGAAAGATTGGATCGGAAAGTGGAAGATTAGCATTCAGCGCAGGTCTGCTCCTGGCCCCGACCGTTCGGCTGCCGGAGGAGGAGCGGCCTCGTTGATATCATTAACAAAACCTCTGCCCTTGACCCGCAGCGGTCGTCGGCTCCCAGGGGCTGCGCAGCCAAACGTAGAGCTTGAGCGGAGCTGAAAGGACAGGCTGAGGGCCGGCTTGAGTGTACGCCCGTCCTCAATTTGCCCTTCGCGGTCTAAAACCCTGTCGGGCCCACCGATCCAATCCATCTGCCGACTTTGGCGGGATCGGTCTCGTCCATGTAGAAGAAATGAGTCATCGTGGGCTTCACGACTGGCGCTGCAGGATCATCGAACGTCATCGTGACCTTGCCGTGAAACACCTTTAGCAAAGGGCTGTCCCAGTACTCCACGACGTCGTGGCGGGCCGTAAGACCTTTGTCAATGAAGTCGCGCAAATTCTGCCTGATTGCCTCCCGTCCATGCCAATCGGCGACGCCAAGATTACAAACCGCATTTGCGGCGAAACAATCGAATCCCTTGCCGAAGGTCTTGTCGTCAATCTCCTTCCAAAAGGCCAAGAGCCATTCCGGTGGATTGGTTTTCGTGAAAGTGATCGTCGTCATGATAATCTCCTAATTTGTAGTGGATTTCTTTCAGCCGCTGCGACGGCACGCTTGATGGCGCGTTGTACTGCGACCGGCCCGCTTGATCCGGGAAGGCGCCGTTTGGCGAGAGCGCCAATTTACCCTCGGTTCCCGCCATCCATCGGTGCGAAGTTACTCACTCCGCGCGTGCCGGCTGGACATCGATGCCGAGCCTGCCTGCTACACGACGCGCTGTGTCCTGCCTTTGCGCCGTCATAGCCTGAACTGACCGCCGCGCCCGCTCCAGGATATCGGCAGGAGCCCTCTCGGGCGTACCGCTGTCGAAGGGCGGCTCTGGCGCATAGGCCATGTAGAGCTGGATCTCCTGAGCGGCCGCGTCTCCGCGCAAATTGGCTGCAAGACGGAGCGCGCCATCGATCCCGGCCGTGACGCCGGTGGCGAATACCCAGTTCCCATCAACAACGACCCGCTCATTGACGGGGATCGCACCGAAGAAAGGCAGTAAATCGAACGAAGCCCAGTGAGTGGTCGCGCGGCGTCCCTTGAGAAGGCCAGCTGCGCCAAAGAGCAACGCGCCCGTGCAGACTGAAAAAATGCTGCATGCGCCTTCGGCCTGCTGCCGGATCCAGTCGAGGACTTTCGTATCGTCCATCAAGGCTTCCTGCCCGTAGCCGCCCGGTACGTGAAGGACGTCAAGCCTTGGCGCATCGGCAATCGCTGCATCGGGTGCCAGCCGCAATCCCCTGAGATCGCGTACCGGTTCGCCTGTTGTGCCATAAATCCGATAGGTCGAGTTCGGGATACGTGAAAGCACCTCGAACGGTCCCGTCAGATCGATTTGATCGATGCCCTCAAATAAAAGCGATCCGATTTCCAGATGGATATCTTGCGGGATCATGTGAGTGTCCATGTCGGAGGTTAAGAGTAGACAACGCGGTTTTACCGCAGTAGCCTTTGGCGAAAATCCAAAGTCCCCTCGTTTTACGCCAAACTTGATACGCAGCGTCGAAGTACTGGCTTACCCCGCCGTGCAGCTCCTTGATGTCGCGGGTCCGCTTCAGGTATTCGCATCAGCTAACGATTTCATTGCCAGAGCAGGCGGGGTGGCCCCCTATGCTCTCCAAGTTGTGGCCAAGAGCGGCCAGGCGGTCACAGCCTCCGCCGGGATCGGGCTCGCCGTGAACCCGCTTCCGCAAGGCGGCGCCGCTGCCGATACGCTGATTATCGCGGGCGGCCAGGGCGTCGAAGCCGCTGCCTCGGACCAGGAGCTCATCGCTTGGGTGCAGGCGCGGGCCAGAGATGCGCGCCGCGTCGCTTCGGTCTGTACGGGGGCGTTCTTGCTCGCCGCTTGCGGTGTGCTGGATGGCCGGCGGGCGGCAACACATTGGTCTCTTTGCGCCGAGCTTTCCCGGCGCTTCCCCGCCGTGCATGTCGAGCCGGAACCCATCTTTCTGAACGACGGCCCGGTTTGGACATCCGCTGGCGTGACGGCAGGCATCGATCTGGCGCTGGCTCTTGTGGAACAGGACCTCGGCCGCACCGTCGCGCTAGAGGTGGCTCGCTACCTCGTTGTCTTCCTCAAGCGTCCCGGAGGCCAGTCCCAGTTCAGCGCTTTTCTCTCCCTGCAAGCGGCGGAAGATAAATTCGGGCCGCTCCATAAGTGGATCCAAGAACATTTGGCAGATGAACTTTCGCTCCCGGTCTTGGCTGCCAAAGCCGGGATGAGCGAGCGCAGTTTCAGCCGGCATTATTTGGAGGCAACCGGGCTAACCCCAGCCCGTGCAGTCGAACGCCTTAGGGTGGAAGCGGCGAGGCTGCTGCTCTCGGAGACACGGCTACCCGCGAAGCGGATCTCGCAGCGCTGCGGCTTTGGTGCTGAAGAGACGATGCGCCGAAGCTTCCTGCGCGTTCTAGCCGTCACACCGCAGGACTACCGTGGCCGGTTCAGTTCTTAAAGGCGCCTCCCAAACCCGTGATTTCTGAACCGGCCTAAGGTCCGGGTTTGGCCCATTTGCCCAAACTGCCACAATCTGAGTGCTTCAGCAGCTGAGGGATAAGCCGCTTCTTTGAAATTCTTCACGAAATTGCCGGCCGCTGACCTCGAGCACTAGATTGCCGCGTCCGCACCCGAAGGCAGAGCGAAAATCAATCAAAAAGGCCTACAAGGCTCATGTCGTTCCTTCGCAAACATAAGTCCGGCTTTCCTGAAATGCCGCCTCTGCAAACGAGACCGTCTACCAGTTCCGCAGCCTCGCGCGCCATGATACAAAAGGTTCCTCTGAGTTGGAGCAACGCATTGAGCGAGCCCGCGAAAGCGATCACGATTTACATCGATGCCGACGCTTGTCCGGTGAAGGCGGAAATCTATCGAGTCGCCGAGCGGTATGCGCTCAAGGTCTACGTCGTCAGCAATAGCCCCATGGCGGTTCCCCGAACGCCGCTAATCGAGCGCGTCGTGGCCGGCAGCAATCCCGATGCCGCTGACGATTGGATCGCGGAACGGGTGTCGCGCGGGGACATCGTCATCACGGCCGATGTGCCGCTCCAACATCGCTGCGTAAAGGCTGGGGCGCACGTGATCACGCCCACCGGGCGCGCGCTAACCGACGCTTCCATCGGCCTGGCTCTCGCGACACGCAATTTGATGGACGAATTGCGATCGGCGGGGCAAATCACCGGCGGCCCGAAGCCGTTCCAGCAGCGTGATCGATCCCAATTCCTGTCCGCCCTCGATCTCGCCATCGTCCGGCTGAAGCGTGACGGGTTCAGCGCTTGATCTCTCTCGCCTCAGAGCCGTGTGCGCATATGCCTTGGCGCGGATCTTCTAGAAATTCGAGGCGCGGCGAGCGAGTGGCGCGCGCGATGCGGTTGGCGAGAGTTCGCGCGATTTCCTGCGCGCGCAGGTGACGGCGCTGGCCGCCATGCAACCGCGCCCAGGAGCCGCAATCTTTCCACGCCCGCGACGCGGAGAATTACGCGCTCGCGCTCGGGAGATAGCGGGCTAACGGGTATCGAACATAGTGGCGGCGCAGATTGGCTCGGGGACAGCTTGCGTTCTCTTCCGCAACCATGGACCGCTTGTGGCCTGGAACGGCGGTTTTCGCGAACGCAGCAATTTCTTCAGCTGCCATGGGATGAGCGGACTCGCTGAATCCGCTCATAAAATCGGCGATCATGACCCAACTTGAAAATTACGCTTCGGAGCCATGTCTCAGAGCAGATCTCCTCGGAGCGCCGACGAAGATGTGCGTTGCAACTAAGGCGTGTGCATCGATTAGGTTATCAAGACCCGCCCTTACACGCTGCAAGGGATCCGTACCCCCGGTGGCCACGGCAGTGGAAAGAATCCCGGTCTGAAGTTGCCGCGCCACTGCTTGGAACAAGCTCTGACATAAGCGACTTGTGTTGGGTAACATGGCACAAGATGGATCGTGAGATGATCGACCCGCCCAATCCGGCCGACCCTCATCCTCGTAAGCGCGTATCTGTGCTCGACACCGAAATGAGCTACGTTGACACCGGGGAGGGAAACCCGCTCGTCTTCCTGCACGGCAATCCGGCCTGGTCCTACCTATGGCGCAATGTAATCCGGCATGTGAGCACCCTCGGCCGGTGCTTGGCGCCGGATCTTGTGGGGATGGGTCAATCCGCCCCTTCGCAGGGCCATACCTACCGCTTCATCGACCACGCCCGCTACCTCGATGCCTGGTTCGACGCGATGAACCTGACGCGGGACATTACACTGGTGCTGCACGATTGGGGCTCGGCGCTCGGGTTTCACTGGGCCCGCCGGCATCCAGAGCGGGTGCGGGCGATTGCTTACATGGAGGCGATCGCCCAGCCGCGAAACTGGGAGGATCTTCCTAAGGAGCGCATTCATTTGTTTAGGGATCTGCGCTCCTCGCGGGGTGAGCAGATGATCCTCGACGAGAACGCCTTCATTGAGGTGCTCCTGCCCAAGTTGATCATCCGGCGGCTAAGTGAGGCGGAGATGGAGGCTTACCGCCGGCCGTTTCGCGAGCGCGCGGCGCGCCTGCCGACCTTGGTCTGGCCGCGGGAGCTTCCAATCGAGGGCGAACCTGCGGACGTTGTGGCAATCGTCGAAGAATATGGAAGCTGGCTGGCCGCGAGTAAGCTGCCGAAGCTGTTCATCTCGGCGGAGCCTGGATCATTGCTAATCGGCCGGGCGCGCGCATTCTGCCGGACCTGGCCGAACCAGGAGGAGGTCACTGTCCCGGGCATCCACTTCATCCAAGAGGACAGCCCCGACGAGATTGGGACGGCATTGGCGCGCTTCATTGGCGCCAGACCGTGAAGCGAGCGCGTCTTGTAGCGACTGCCAGAATGGGGGCTTCCGATGAACATGACTTTGTCATTTCTGTTCTGGGCCGTCTTTGCGAGTTATGTCGTTCACATTGTTGACGAGACTCATCGCAGGTGTGGACAGGCGTGATCATCGGCATCGCGGGCGGTATTCTTCTCTCGTTGAGCCCGACCGTCATTTTTCCACGGTTGAGGCCAAAGCCTCGCCGCTGAGGTCTGGTATTGGCCCACTTCGCCAAAACCCACAGATTTCAGCTTGGTCCGCGGAGCCGTCTTCGGCAGGCCGAGTAGCGACTGGTACCACTTGAAGCTCTGGGGCACGTCAGCTACGCCAATGATCGTCTACGTGCGCTTCCTAAGTTCCTCTGCGGCCTAACTATTTCGCTGCCTCTCGCGGCCGCTGGGGAATTCGGTTCTACGACGGCATCAGCTAAATGTTACCGCACCCATGTGTTTCGTGATCTCCCGTGCAGTCGTGGTCAGTGCCGCTGGCGCAGGTGCGAGTGACTCCCGGCCAAGGCCGACGTTAATGCCATCTCCAGAAAACCGCGGCAGAACATGCAGGTGAATATGCGCCACCTCCTGCCCCGCACATTCGCCGTCCGACATAAAGAGATTGAATCCCTCGCTCGATAGATCGCTGATGGGGATGGCGCTCGCGATCCGGAGCCCCGTCGCAATGAGGTGAGCGCCGGCCTCGGGGGTCAAATCCGCGAGTCGCGCCACATGGTGATTTGGCACGACAAGGGCGTGCCCGGGATTGAAACCGTCGATGTCGAGGAAGGCACTACAGTATTGATCTTTGTACAAGAAATACCCATGAGCTTCGCCAGCGACGATCCGGCAGAAAATACACGTCTCCATGGAGTTCGGTCCTCCCTGCCACGATTGAGATTTAATCACTGACCGTGCCAATAGTTTCTGGAATGTATAGGCGCAGCTTTGGACCCTACCGCGCCTTGTCGCGCCGGTCACCAAAATCAACGGCGAAAGATTGGATCGGAAAGTGGAAGATTAGCATTCATCGCAGGTCTGCTCCTGTGCAGGTTTCTCGGACGCCTGCATGACCGGACCATCCGCGAGCGCTACCGGAGGCGTTGGAGAAGCGCCAAGGCACGAAATCGCGGAGTATGGGGCACTGTGGCTCAGCGAGGCCTATGGGGATTTAGCCGCAGCGTGGCGGTTGGAATAGGCCGTAATTTTGCAGCAAGCCGAATAGCCTTCGGTTTTTACGAGGGACCTTAGCGGGCGTCTGCTTAAAAAGCCGCGTCAGTAAACGTAGAAACACCGCAAGCCGGCAATATTTTCTGGCATTGCGGCGAGCGCAAAGGTGGCGGCAAAAGCCGCAAGGAAAATCAGCACTGCCGCTGAGTTCTGGAGCCAGCCTAATCATGAGGTATCGAGCCTGATAATCAAAGCCGCCGGGGCGGCACGGTATCTGGGGCTTGGGCCGCTGCCGCGTGCAAAGATCTCAACAACCCTCATGCGCCGGCCACAGCATGGACATGGCCGTTCGAGTTTGAACGGCTCTGTGGCATCGGCGGGCTGTGTGTCTTGTGTGGCCGGAGCGGCTGCTGGCACCTTGAGCAGTTCTCGCGCCTTGGCAATCGCCTCTGCCCGGTTGCCGTTTGCCAGAAATCCGGCGTGGCGGATGCGGTGAAAGCCTTTTGGCAGCACATGCATGAGAAAACGGCGAATAAACTCCGGCGTGGCGAGCGTCATCGTTTTATAGCGGCCAGGGCCTTCGATGCGGTAATCCTTGAAGGTAAAGGTGACGCTCTTGGCATCGGCGGCGATCAGGCGCTTATTGGAAATGGCGACGCGATGGGTGTAGCGGGCAAGATAGGCGAGCACCGCTTCCGGGCCGCCAAAGGGCCTCTTGGCATAAACTACCCATTCGTAGCGCCGGAAAGGCTTGAGGAAGGCCTTGTAAGCACGGGCATCGGCAAGCCCCGCGTGCTCACCCAAGAGCATAAGCCGTCCTTCAGCATGAGCGGCAAACAATGCCTCGATAAACACGCGGCGAAACAGCCGGGACAACAGGCGGACAGGCAAAAAGAATTTGCGCTGGCAGGCGATCCAGCTTTCGCCATCCGGCGAGAATCCGCCCCCAGGCACGATCATATGCACATGCGGGTCATGGCCGACCCCCAACTGTGCAAGACGGAGATTATGCCGAGCTTGGCGCCGAGGCGCTTGGGATCGGCCGCAATGGTGAGGGTCGCCTTGGCCGAGGCCTTGAACAGGATATCGTAGATGACCGCCTTGTTGTGATAGGCGAGGCCGGCGATGGCTCCCGGCATAGTATAGACGAGATGGAAATAGGGTACCGGCAACAGCTCGGCTTTGCGCTCCGCCAGCCATTCCCGCGCTGCCGTCCCTTGGCACTTGGGGCAATGGCGGTTGCGGCAGGAGTTGTAGGCGATGGCTGTGTGTGAACAGTCTTCGCAACGCGCAACGTAGCCGCCGAGCGCCGCGGTCCGGCAGCGCTCGATGGCGCTCATAACTTTGAGCTGGTCAAGACTGATGTGCCTCCTGTTGGCAGCACGCCAAGAGGGGCCGTGGCCGCGGAAGATGTCCGCGACCTCCAACGCTGGCCGTGCCATGGGCGCGGCTTAACGCTTCTGGCGGACCTTCTTCAAAAGCGGCACCGCGATCTTGCCGATCGGGCTTTCGATGGCGGCGATCCGTCCCGTAGCCACGCGGGTATAACGGGCCGTCGTATCGAGCTTGTGATGGCCAAGCACCGCTTGAATCAGACGGATATCCAAGCCTTGCTCGAAAAGATGGGTGGCAAAAGAGTGCCTGAGCGAATGCAGCGTCACTGGCTTCTTGATGCCGGCGGCTTCAGCTGCCTCGTGGAACAGACGCGAGAGCTGGCGCGTAGTGAGCGGCTGGGCGCGCCGCCGGCCGGGAAACAGCCAGCGCTCCTTTAAAGGCACGCCGTCATCGTAGCGTATGGGCCGCACCTTCCACCATTGCCGAAGCAGATCCAGAACTTCGGGGGGAAGCATCACATGACGGTCTTTGCGCCCCTTGGCTTGCACGACGCGGATGATGTTGAGCTCGCTGTCAATGTCACCCACCTTGAGGCGGCACGCTTCGCCAGCGCGTAATCCGCAGCCATAGCACAGCGCGAGCATCACCTTGATCTTCAGGTTGCCCGCCACGGCCAGCAGGCGCTTGGCCTCGGCCGGGCTCATAACCAGCGGCAGCTTCTGTGGCTCTCTGACATAATAGATCTCGGACGCTAAATCGTGCCTGCGCAGCGTGACCCGGAACAAAAACTTCACGCCGGTCATAATGCGGTTGCGATTGCAAATGCTGGGGCCGCTTTCCATCAAATAAAACTGGAAGGCGCGGACCTCGTCCGCCGTCGCCGTCTCAGGCGAGCGCTTCAAATAGGCGGCAAAACGCTTGCAGCTGTAAACATGGCTGCGCTGGGTGTGCAAACCGAGCTGGCGTGCCTTCATGTCCTCGATCATGCGCAGACGCAGTTCACTGACGGCCTGGGTACTCATACTTGGCTCCTGTCTAGGATGAGGTTGTTGAGACCCCGATCCAAAGGACAGGCGCGTTGAGCAGGTTATCGTTATGTTCTCAGATGGTTACCTTGGCCTCTCGCTCCGTGCGGGCAGCAGCTATCGCGCCAGCGATTTAGTGCCATGGCCCGTTTCGACAATTCGAGGGCGCTAAGGGTACATCCGCTATTAGCCCCACTGAGATATACTTGAGTGATCGCTTCTTGGTGAAGCGGCATTCGAGCGGGCTCCGGCTCAGAGGGGAGCCCGCCTGTCCGGGACCCCGGATGGACTGAGATGCAACGGTTTGGACCGTGCACCGCCATCCGCGCGGCCACGGCACATTATGCCAGGGTGTGCACGATCACAGGGCCAGCTACCGCTGAGGCTGACCCGATCATCAGAGGCGCTAGGTTTTGCTCGATCCATGCGAGCCCGCGCTTGTTGGATTCTTCGGCACCTGCATAATCGTCGAAGATGCTGATTGCCGTCACGGTGTCGTCCGGCGCATAGATTACGTAATAGGCTCTGAAGCCCGGGACATCGCTGATGATCGGGATTGCCCCCTCCTTGATCCTGCGCGTGAGCTCTTCTGCCATCCCGGCCTTTGCCTTGCCTTGACGCATGGACGCATACATCGTTACCTCCGTTGACATTCAGGCCTTTGCGTATCGTGAGGCCCAGGTAGATGTGCCGGGCGAACCGCCTGCTCTTGGCTCGCCGCTCCACGTCATATCATGCTCTCAAGGTTAGAGAAGCTGAAGGGCTTTGATGCCGGCACTGAAGGATCAGCTCGCGGCGGGGTGAATTTTATTGGCTCGGATTTTGAGCTACGAAACGCCCGATGAAGAGGGTCGGCCAAGGGTTAGAATTTGTCGAGGCCGTCTCTTCATCCGCCATAGGAGGCGGCACGGTTTCGCATTGCGCTTTGGACAAAAAGAACGATCAGCCGCGACAAGACTTGCATATCGACAGGCATGCCCGGCCGCCACACATCCAGCAGAAGCGCGATACGAAGCTGGTCGCTCTGGTTCCAAACCTCGTGCCGGTAGGTGTCGTCCCACAGAAGGCAATCACCGTCCGCAAGCCGGTACTCCGCATCATCAATTTTTAGAACAACCGCGGGCTTTCCGTCGCTACCTATTGGCATGCTCAAGATGAGTTGAAAACGGAGAATGCCCTTGAAGGGACCGTAATGGGGTGGAATTTTGCGGGGCGCGAGAAAGGACAGCGCCGCAGAGATGACCTCGGGGGCCTGTCTAATAAGGCAAGTAAGAGCTGGGCGCACCGCCATGTTTTGGTGAACCTCGATCCCGTATGCTTTCAAAATGAACATCCGTCAATCACGGCCGTCATTGGCGGAGATGGCGGTCTGCTCGGGCATCAGCTCCTGAAATCTGGGCACCGTTTCTAATTGTCCCGCAATCGCCAGGGCCTCGGAGCGTACCGCCGTCCACGCTTCAATGAAGGGTAAACAGCGGGAAACTGCGCCTGCGGCGGATCGAAGACGGGCGGTCCCGAAATTCGCGCCTGATAAATGCACCGGAGTGTGTGGTTCCAAGATCGTATATGCCCGGCAAGACCTTCCTCCCGCGGCCCGGCAGAAAGCAAAACGATCTGTAGCTGGCACTTGCACAGTAATCGTAGAGCAGTGTTAGTGTATGCTTGGCTGTGGCGCCAGACCGGATAGGCCAGCTCCTGCTTTAGCGCGACACACTGCGCTATTTTTAGAGAGGACCGCTTATGCTCGAACGGATGCTGAAGTCTTTCGTCAAGACCGGGAAACTCACCATAATTCGTGCCGATGGCACTAGATTTGTGGCCGTCACCGTCGCGAACGGCAGCGATCCGGACATCGTGCTGCGATTGAAGACGCGTTGGACCGAGTTCAAAATCGCCATCAACCCGGACCTTTATTTCGGCGAAGCTTATATGGACGGGGCGGTGGAGATCGAACAAGGCACCCTTGCCGGTTTCTTCGATCTCTGGGGACGGAATTTGGAAAATGCGCCTCTGAGGAGTCCATCGTTCTCGTCCCGGGGAATGCGGGTGTTACGCCGGGCCTATCAGCAGGCCAACTCGCGGCTTGCCGCACGCCGCAATGTTTCCCGCCATTACGATCTCTCAGAGACGTTGTTCCGCAGCTTTCTGGATTCGGATCTGCAATATTCCTGCGCTTATTTTCGAGAGCCCGGACTGTCGCTTGAGGCTGCGCAGGCCGCCAAGAAGCGTCACATCGCTGCAAAACTGCTTATTGAGCCTGGACAATCCATTCTCGATATTGGCTCGGGGTGGGGTGGTCTTGCGCTTTCTGGCGCAAGCAGCCGACCTTTCAGTGTTAGGCATAACTTTGTCGGAAGAGCAGCTCGCCGCCGCAACAAAGCGCGCGCAGCGAGCTGGCATCGCTCATAAGGTCAAATTCGAGCTCCGCGATTACCGCGATGTCCGTCACCCGAGGCGCTGGCCGGAAGCATATCATAAAGCTTGGACACGGCGAGATCCGGATCCCCGATGATGAAAGTCCTTGGGATGCGAGAACAGCACAGCCCACAAATCGCCGAGTCGGGCTGAGCGTCGACGCGCTTGAGGATCACGGCCGTTGGGCGGATGATATAGCTAAGTCACAAGGTGCCGCACCGAACTATCCCAGTCAATTGGCGGCCTGGCGAAGACGTCATCATCGCCGGCTCCGTCTCCGATGAGGAAGCTAAAAAGCTCTATCCAAAAGTGACATGTCTTGAGCAGTCCGGCGTCGTGCATATCGAGCCGAAACCTAGCGGCAAAGGCCATCTCTCCCGGCTGACGCCAGCAGGCGAGGATTTCCGGTCCATCATCGAATTGTTGAGTGTCTGGGGCCAGCGTTGGAGGCAAGGTTTGCTCGGTCCGGATGACCTTTGATCCCCAAGCGCTTGTCTGGAGCATGCGCCGGCAGATCGACCCAGCAGAAATACCGGTGCCAAGGTTTCGTGATCCGCTTCGATTTCCGCGGCATCCCCAAGTCCAGCCGCAGTCCACGCTACTGGTGGCTGATATCGCGGCCTGAAGACATCGAGGTCTGCCTCAAACCGCCTGCCAGAGATGTTGATGCCGTTATCGCCGCTGATCTCATGACCTTAACAAAGGTGTGGCTTGGCTATGTTGGCTTGGCTGCCGCGCTGGAAAGCGGTAAGGTCTCCCTTAATGGCCAGGCACGGGCCATATCGGCAGCGCGCCGCTTGCTGGCGCTCCCCGACCAGCCGGCACTCAAGACCCTCAGGTATTCGGCGCTCCCAACGCCGGACGGGCTTGCGGCTTAGTAGCTTCGTTTAACTGCATCCGCTGGGGTGCAGAGGGGCAATGGCGCGAAAACCCGGGTGGATATTCTGGAGAGACTGATCGGAAAAAGCGATGTTGCACTCGATGCCGTTTGGTGGCCATTGCCGATCGGCAGCCCGCTGCAAAGGCCACGGCTATGAGCCTGGCTGGCGAGCGCCGCTTTCCGCAGCGGCGCGCTTGGTACCGCGGTGCGCGAGTTCCTGCGCGAGAAGAAGGAACTCATGGCGGCGTCCCGTTCCCTTGCGCCAAACGAGGCCGATCTGGCGAGCGGAATTATTCGAAACAAATGGCTTGGTCACAAGACCGGTGCCCCTCAGGAGGCCGGCATCGACCGCGAGCACGGGCAGAAGCGTTGCTCCAAACCCATTGTCGGCCATCTGCACGAGGGTCGCCAGGCTGGTCGCTTCAAACGCCTCGGTGCGTTGCCGGCCGGTAAAACTGCAGGCAGTAAGGGCGTGCTCGCGCAGGCAGTGACCGTCCTTAAGCAGCAGCAACTCTTCGCATAAAAGATGTTGCGGTGTGATTGGGTCTTCGTTCAAGAGGGCATGACCCTTGGGTAACGCCACGAGGAAGGGATCCTCGAACAGGATCGTCGTTTCAACCGCCCCGCAGTCGCAAGGCAGCGCCAGCAGCACAACATCAAGCTTGCCTTGATGCAGGGCTTCAACCAAGCGCGCCGTCAGGTCTTCGACGAGATAGAGCCTAAGCTGGCAATATGAGCGGCGCAGGCGTGGAAGCACCTGCGGAAGCAGGTAAGGCCCCACGGTTGGGATCACACCCATATGGACTGTTCCCGAGAGCGGCTCGCGCGCGGCACGGGCAGCACCCGCGAGTTCCTCCATCGCCCCGATAATCCTGCGCGCCCGATGCGCGGTCTCGAGGCCAAGCGGCGTTAGCACAACGCTTCGTTTCGTGCGGTCGACCAGTCCTGCTTCGAGTGTGGCTTCTAGTTCCTTGATGCTCGCGCTCAAAGTAGACTGGGTCACATGGCAGGCCGCCGCCGCGTGACCGAAATGCGCATGATCGGCAAGAGCCACCAAATGTAAGAGATGGCGCACCGAAGGCAGGTTTACCATCGAAATTTCCGATCAGTCTCATCAGAATATGTCGTTGGACCGGGCGGAATTGCAACCCCATGATTGGGCTGCGTGGGACTGCGTCTGGCATGGCGCACTGCCGCGATGAGTAATCCGGTGTACGAAAGGAGGCTTAAACGATGGCAAGCCCTTCTGTATTTTCCGGCCACGCCCCGGCCGCATATCTTGTTGATCCGGAGACTGCCGGGACGTTCGACGCGTTCCGCCCAAAGATTCAGTTTCTCACACCGTCAGAGACCCCCGAGACCGCTCCTTGTGTCATGCGCGCGGTATTCCGGCCGGGCGTTTTCGTGCCGCTTCACAGCCATGACGACCTGGAAACTTTTATCATAATCTCCGGGGAGCTCGAGGCGCTGGTGGAATTGGCAGAGGGTTACCGCTGGGTCAAGGTCGCACCCGGCTGCGTTCTCCACGCTCCCGGATGGGCCAAGCACGCTTTGCGCAATCTTTCGGGGGCGCCCGCCGCCATGATCTGCGTGACCACAGCCAAGCTCGGAAGGTTTGTTAGGGAAATAAGCAGACTGGCCGGCCCTGAAGCTCCGTCCGCTCAACCCTCTCCAGAGCTGATGCAGCGTTTTCATGAGACCGTCGAGCGATATGGCTACTGGCTCGCGACGCCTGAGGAAAACGCTGAAATCTTAGCGTAACACCAACCCGCCACTCTCCTCGACAGCAAACTTCGACAAGGAGGCCTGTTTGATGTCCACAGCACTACGCGATTCACGGCCCAGCACATTCTCAGCGCCGGAGCGGAATCTTGCATCCTGCTTGGGTGAGGCGGCTCTACGCTTTCCTGACAAGCTTGCCTTAATTTTCGAGGACCGGCGGCTCAGCTATTCCAGCTTCGACGCCGAAGCTCGGCGCCTCGCACGTAAGCTGATCGCTTCTGGAGTGAGCCCGGGTGACCGTGTGGCGTTGCACATGCATAACTGCTCAGACCTCGCCATCGGCTACTTTGCCTGCTTTTACGCGGGCGCGATCGCGGTTCCGGTCAACACCCGGATGAAAGCGAAAGAGATCGAATATATTCTCACGCATAGCGGCGCTTCGCTCTATCTGGGCCAACCGGAACTGTTCCGGGAAATCGAAGATATGCGGCCCAGCCTTTCTGGCATCCGGCAGTTCGTCTGCGACTGGCGCGAACTTGAGGACTGCCCCTCGGCTGTGCAACTGCCCGCCGTTTCCGCCGGTCAGCCTGCAGTCATCCTGTACACTTCGGGCAGGACGGCGCGGCCTAAAGGCGTTGTACACACGCACCGCAGTCACGCCACCCGGGGTTTCAGCCTGGAGCGAGACGATGTTGCCGCTATCGTTACGCCAATGGTTCAGGGGTTCGCATTTGGAATGCTGCTAACCAGTGTGACCATGTGCGCCACCGGCGTAATCGTTGCCCGCTTCGATCCTGAAGCGGTGTTGGACGCCATTGCCCGCCATGGGTGCACCTATGTGCCGGCCATGCCCGTCATGTTCCGGATGCTAATCGCAGCTCAACAAGTGAGGCCGCGCGATGTCAGTTCGGGCAATCGCTACCTCGCCTGCGGCGACGCCGTTCCACCGGCGCTAAAGGCAGAGTTTGCCCGCTTTTTCGGGCGGCCGCTTTATGCCACGACGGAAGCCGGATTAATTGCCGCGAACTGGCATGGCGCAAATAGCCGCGCCGGCTCCTTCGGTAACGCCGTCGCCCGCGTTGATATCGCGATTTTAGACAGCAACGAATATCCTGTGCCGCCGGGTGTCGCGGGTGAGATGACGGTCCGTTCCGCCGGCAATTTGGCGGGATACTGGAACGACCAAGACGCTACGGAAAAAGCCATCACAGACGGCTGGTTCCGCACCGGCGATCTCGTCTCCCAAGACTCCGGAGGCTACCTCTATTTCCACGGCCGCAAAAAGGAAATCATCGTTCGCGGCGGCTCGAACATCTCACCCCAAGAGGTAGAGGCCGTCCTGTATCGGCATCCCGGCGTTCGGGAGGCGGGCGTAACTGGGGTTCCAGACGCCCATTGGGGTGAGCGTGTCGTGGCCTTTGTGAGCTGGCGGCCAGGCCGGAGGGCGAGTGCGGAAGACCTTATCGCTTTCGTGTCTAAGCGGCTGGCCGCTTACAAGATACCCGAGGAGATCGTGTTCCTCGATGCGCCGCCAAAGAACGCTTCCGGCAAGATCCAGCGCCGGGGCCTTCGGGAGAGCTACGTCTTATGGCAGCAGCAGACTCCTCGATCCGTTTGCGCGGCGGGGGAAGCGTTACAGCCGAAACCATTCCTGCGCTGATCTGAAATCAGGCTGTAACTGCAACCCCGCAATCTTCCTCTCAGAGCCGCAGCGCTGCATCATCTCAAACCAGAGGCAATCCCGCGCTCTTCGCGAAATCCAAAATGAGAGTATCGGCATGAAAATTCTTCTAGCCTCGACGCCTGCGACAGGCCATCTGAACCCGCTCCTTGCGATTGGCCGTATCCTGATCGCCGAAGGTCACGGCGTCGCCTGCTTATCCGGAAGCGCAATGCGCGATCGCATCGAAGGAATCGGGGCGGATTTTCACCCGCTCCCTACGGGCGCCGACTTCGATCTCACGGAGCCTATCTCGGTCGTGCCCGAACTGAAAACCATGCTCCCGGGTCCGGAATTACTGCGCATCGTGGGCGAGCGCATTTTTGTTGAACCGATCCCGGCGCAGCACCGGGGCCTGCAACAGGTTCTCAGCAGGTTCTCCGCTGATGTCATCATCGCCGATAATATGATGTTCGGCGTCCTGCCGATGCTTCTTGGGCTTGCCCCGAACGTCCGCCGATCGTTCTTTGCGGTACATCGTTCCTGCATTGGCACCGCGAGGACGGCGCGCCGCATTTCGCCGGGCTGCCGCCCGCAACGACCCTGGAGCAGCGCCGGGAGTATGCGGCCATCGCCCGGAAACACGACAGGATGATCAATCGGCCTCTGGTCCAGCGCCTGAACCGGTATTTGAAGAACCTGCGTGCCGGGCCTGTGAGTACGGCCCTGTTCGAATCGGTTGTAGAACTGGCAGATGTCTATATGCAACTCTCGGTGCCGGGTTTTGAATTTCCCGGCACTATTCCGGACACAGTACACTTCGTGGGAGCACTTCCCATTATTCCGAACCAGGCTCCCATTCCGCCTTGGGGGCATGAATTGGACCGATCGCGTAAGGTTGTCCTCGTGACCCAAGGGACTGTGGCAAATCACGATTTCAGTCTCTTAATTGGCCCAGCGCTAAAGGCACTGGAGGACGAAGACGATCTGCTCGTTGTGGTCACCACGGGCGGCCGCCCCGTGAGCGCCATACCCGGACCGATCCCCGCCAATGCGCGCATCGCCACTTATTTGCCATTCGAGTGGATGCTTCCGAGAACTGACGTCTTCGTGACGAATGGGGGATATGGCAGTGTCAACCAGGCTCTCAGCTTCGGAATTCCACTCGTCACGGCGGGCTTGACCGAAGACAAAGCCGACGTGAACGCGCGCGTGGCCTGGTCCGGCGTGGGCATAAATCTTGCGACCAACAAACCGGAGCCGCGGGCGTTGCGCGACGCTGTCCTGGCAGCGCTGGACGATCCAGACTACCGTAACCGTGCGTCTCTGTTAGCAAAGGAGTTTGCGGCGATCGATACGCGCTGCGAAATTCTCCGGATCATCAGACAAGTCACGCAACCGCCACATAAGAACCATCTGCGGCGCGGCGCACCGTCATCTCGATCTCGCAGCCGCACAAGCGTATATCCGGCGCGCCCAGCATAACGCAAATCCCGGCGCCTAAACCGGCTGATACACCAAAAAAGGCGAACCGGATGCTTGCGAGAAAGCTTGCATTGTTAGCAGTAGCGTGCCTGGGCATGGCAGACGGGGGGCGGCCGCTCTCCCGGCGCCGCCCTGCAACTGATCGATGGGAAAACAATTCTTCGTGTAGTGTGTTTACGCCGTAAAAAGACGCGAGGAGTTCAGCCTATGGGCATGAAGCGTGTTATCGACGGCGTGCATGTCGTCCCAATGGGGTTTGCAAACGCCTTCCTGATCGAAGGCGGCGACGGGTTGACACTGATCGACGCCGGTTTCCCAGCTAAGGAGGCAGCCCTCTTCGGGGCGATCCGCGAGCTTGGCCGTTCGCTAGACCAGCTCACTCACCTGATTTTCACTCACGGCCACCCCGATCATATCGGCAGCGCCGTTGCGATCGTGCGGGAAACCGGCGCGAGAACCTACATGCACCCGCTCGATATCCCGATAGCCGAAAGTGGAGGTCCATTCCGGCCTATGACGGCGGCGCCTGGCCTGTTGCACCGGGTGATGTGCAAGCTGTTCTTCCGTCCTGGCGAACGGTTGGCCCCGGTTGCCATCGACCAGCCTTTAACCGCTGGGGAAATGCTGCCCATCGCAGGCGGCATCGAAGTTATTCATACGCCTGGGCATTGCGCTGGACAAGTCGCGCTGTTGTGGCGTCCGGGACGAATGCTATTCGCGGGCGATGTGTGGATGAACGTCATGGGCCTCGGTGATCCCGTCGGCTTCGAGAGTTTGGAAGAAGGCCGTGCGAGCCAGAAGAAACTTGCCAGCCTTTCGTTCGATGCTGCCGGGTTCGGCCATGGCCCTCCTATCACATGCGATGCGTCGGCGCGTATCCGGAATAAGTGGGCCAAGAAAACGAGATCGTTAGCGGAAGCAAACACCCGAAGTGAGCTGGTCACACCCTGAAATTGAACAGCTGAGCAGCCTAATACTTCGATTACTTCTGGAGATTGGAGTTGTGCCACTCGATGTCTCAGATGGGTCAACAGTGTGCCTCGCATCTATCTAATTGACCTAACAGCCCCTGCCTATCTCGGTGAAGTTTGTGGCCTCGTTGATCGGTCCTCTTTTGGAGGTTCAGCAGCCCGGACTTGCTCACAGCGAGTATTCCCGGTGACTCTTTTCAGCGGCTGGCAGGCTGCTGAAAAACTCCGCTGCTGACTTCGCTTTGCGAATATGATTCCCTTCGCGCACTGGCGAGGGAGGCTTGCATGCGCGGACTGGATGGGCAAACGGGATCGATGTTTAGCTATGTCGATCTGGAGGAACGCATTCCCGCCAGTCATCCGCTGCGCAAAATCCGCAAGTTCGTGAACGCTGCCGTGGCGGCGCTCGATGTGGAATTCACCAAGCTTTATTCCAGCGATGGCCGACCTTCGATAGCGCCCGAACGGCTGCTGCGCGCCGCGCTGATCCAGATTCTGTTTTCCATCCGTTCGGAACGCCAGCTCATGGAACAGATGGAATACAACCTCCTTTTCCGCTGGTTCGTGGGGGTCGGCATTGACGATCCGGTGTGGGTGCCAACGGTGTTCACTAAAAACCGCGACCGGCTCTTGAACGCGGATATCGCCCGCAAATTGCTGGCCGCAATTCTGGCGCACAAGGATGTGGCCCCGCTGCTATCGGACGAACATTTCTCAGTAGACGGCACGCTGATCGAAGCATGGGCTTCCATGAAGAGCTTTAAGCCCAAGGCCGGAGCGGAGGGAAGCGAACCGCCCGCTGCAGGTTCTGGCGAGGGAAGCCAAACGCCCATGGAAGCGCAAGCCTGCGAGCCCGCCGCCCCAGCTGAAACAGGTGCAGTGGCAGACAGGGACCGAAATGCCGAAGTGAACTTTCACGGGCAGAAGCGTTCCAACGAGACCCATGCCTCCGTTACCGATCCCGAGGCCCGCCTCTACCGCAAGAGCGAGGGCAAGGAGGCCAAGCTCTGCTATATAGGCCATGCCTTGATGGAAAATCGCAATGGCTTGGTGGTTGAGGCTTGCCTTACACGCGCGGACGGCCATGCCGAAAGAAATGCTGCGCTGGCTATGATCGAACGCCGGGCAGACCGGCCTGCGCGCATTACTTTGGGCGCCGATAAAGGCTATGACGCCGAAGACTTCGTCAACGAGCTGAGATAGCGGCGGCGCTGTGGCAGAAGGCCCGCGATCAGCTGCCATATTTGCTTGATCCGGCAGCTTCGCCGCCTGCGCGGGTTTCCGTATCGGATGGTCTCATCGCGGCGCTCCTCTTTTTTGTCATCCAGGGAGTTGTCTTCGCTTTCCGCACAGACGGCGGGACCGTCACAGGATATGATGTGCTCGTGGCCTTCTCCATCGCGGGTGGTCTAACTTTCGGTTTGATGCGGCTCGCCTTCTGGCGGTTGCATTCCCAGGGGGTTCCGAGGACTGCAGGACCGGGAGCTATAAGCGCGGCAGGCCTGGGCGCTTTGGGAGGAATATTTGCGGCCGGTGCCGCCTTCATTTATCTGAGTGCGGCAAGCCATACGCCGCTTCTCCAACAAGCGAAAAGGACTTTGCTGTTGGGGAACCATGATCAAACAATCATAGCTGTTTTGGCCATTGCTGCAGCGCCGCTCTTTGAAGAATTCATTTTTCGCGGACTGATCTTTGGCGGCCTGAGGCGCTCGCTGGGGCTCCTGACGTCGGCGGTAGCTAGCGCGGCCATTTTCGCTATCGTGCATCCGCCCGCTTCGGTGATCCCGGTGTTCGGCCTCGGCTTCATAACTGCCCTTGTCTATGAGCGTACCATGCTTCTTATCGCGCCAATGAGCGCTCATGCGGTTTATAACGCGCTGATCGTGGGGTTTCAGGGGCTTTTCTAGCCACCGTGGAACCATTGCGGCAGTACCCGTCATGGCGGCTAAGGAAAAGACGAAGGAACGGCGGATCGTTGCGGACCTGGCCGTGCAAATCTACACCGAACCCACTGCGCAGAAACTCACGCCAGAAGGTGCTGACATGGCCTATATGATTGACTGCCAAGCGCGACAAACCGGACAATCTGACAAGAAGTAGGCGCCGGACCTGCCAGCCACTGAACCCTACCCGCGCTCCAAAGTGTTATCACCATGCACGTCATTGTTCCTCTGCAAGACGCAAAAATGGCCGAAGTCATTCCAGCCAGCAAAGGCAGGTTCCGAAACGTGCATCCGTCCTTTGTTGAGGATGCGATGAAAGGTGACCAAACTTAAATGTTTAATCGGAGAATCTGACGAAACCGAAGTGGCTTAATAGGAATTATCTTACGGCTGCGACCGTCTCATATGCCTGGCCCTGGCGCTAACTCAGCTTTTTCAGAACCGGCTCTTCCGCCTTGGAGGTCCTTGGATGTTTTATCTATCGAAGGCGTGTGGCCCATATTGCGCGAGACATGCGTGCCACCCTCGTAGCTATCCGATCTAAGTTTGCTGGCTTCGGTGTTCGTATCTATGCGTCGACGAGAAATGACCCTGATGGAAACCGCTCCTTCTTTTTGAATTATCGCGTGGATGGTATCGAGCGGCGTTTCACAATCGGCGAGTTCCCCACGCACAAGACGATCGATGCCCGCGCGGAAGCCGCGGAGCTGAGGAAGCAGATCGACCGCGGCGAGGATCCTACAGGAGCGAGGCACAAGCGGCGTGAGGCAGCAACGGTGCAGGATCTGCTTGACCGTTATGTTCAAGACCATCTGCCCAAGAAAGCTTGTTTTGGCAGCTGGCGTGAACGGGACGAGCGCAAGATGCTTGACCGCCCGCGCGCGTAAGGTCGCAGAGATCCATCACTCCGATATCGAAAAACTGCATCGCGGAACTGCCCGCGGACATTGAAGCGGCGTCGTAAAGTTTGCAAAGCAGACGCGGATATCCGCAGCCGCAGAGCACCTCCTGGCTTCACAAGCGAAGGCGGGAACAATCGGGGGTATCTAGGTTATTTCTTTCAGCAAACTGTGCGTGCGGCCGCCCGGAACGCAAACCGGGCGGCTTTTTTCGATCGAGTGTCAAGACTATGGCTAAGGAACCATCACCATCACGCGCCCATCCTTCCCGCACCCACCACATTAAGGCGGCCGAGCAACACGAGCAGGCAGCGGAGCATCACAGGGAGGCGGCCGGACACTATGCTTCCGGTCATCATGAAACGGCAGCGCACCACGCCCACAGCGCACACGCTCATATGCTGCAAGCGGGGCATCACGCAGGCGAAGCTGCAAAGACCCATGTGTTTCATGGGCAGAAAAAAGGGGTGGTAGCGCAGAAAAAGCCAAGCCCTAAGCCGTCCCAAAGTCCTGTTCGCAAGCCGGTGAGCGGCATGGCCACGAGGCCCCAGCGGCGATCGCGCGCAACGCACTGACGGTTTATCTCAATTGTTGCCATCTTGATTGAGGAGCATTTTGTTAGCTTTTCCGGAACTGCGTGCGGCGCTCGCAGTGAAAATTCGTCTTCGATATTTCGCTATTTTTAGGGCTTTGTCAGGAAGTAAGCAGACGCCGCGGCGTTCGGATGGCATAACCGCAGCATAAACGTGAACGCGATCCGGTTCCTTAAAATGATCTCAGGCCAGAACCTGTTGAACGCCGAACTGATGCAGCTGAGCAGCCGGTTTCAGCTGTTGTCGGAAAGCCTGAAAGTGCTCGCGGCAAACCCGCCAAAGTTTCAAGAACGCCTACATTTTATCCGTAACGAAATAGAGGGTATCAGTGAGCACTTGTGCCGACTGCAAGTTGAGCAAGCGTCCTTAAGCCGCCCCGGCTAGCTGGGCTGGCTGGACAGCCTCGGCCTTCTGTGCGTAAGCGGTGAAATTGCTGCAGCCATCAGGTAGCGCAGCAAGATTGGCGCGCCTGCAGTTCAGCGGGGTTGCAGCCGCAGGCGGCGCCAACTGCACTCCTGCCGTGCAGGAGCATAACGCCTGTTGAATATATTTAGTCCAAACGAATGAAAATAAACTGAGGCTTGGTTGTGTGCGATTGGCGGCGCGCGAGTTTATTTGCGCAGTTTTTTCAAAGAGTGCCATTTTGCTAAAAATTTTACACAATAGTGGCACATAATGCCGCAGGAGAGGACGTTGCCCGTCACGTCCGGGACCGCGGTGTCTCATGAGCAAACTAAAAGAGAAGCCTAGCGAGAGGCTGAGCAACTCGCGGTTAAGCCATCCAATAATCGAAAGCCCCATCACGTTCGGCAACTATATGACCAGGGATAGGTGTGCTCCCTTCTGGTCAGCCCGCGGCCTGGGCTACGATAGCAGTGAGTGGACGTCGGCGAATAACACCATCACCGGCGTCGAACACGGATACCCAGGCACAGACGGCGGTGCACCGCTTTCAGCCGTCGGATCCTCACGGTATGGGAACTGGAGCGTAACGCTTCGCCTCGCTCCATATATCGCGGCCGGCTTTATTCTCTCTGCGGGACTGCTTCTTGTGGCAGCGGCCTCACACGACAGCAGGGCGGCGCCAGAGCCCGTTCATTCGGATCAAGCAGGGGTTGCCACGGTATTCTCTATTGAAACAGGCGACACATCCCAATCTGAGCTGGCTTCGGCAACACCGTCATTGATGGCAAACGGGGAGCGTTGGCCGGACACGGTCGAAACCTTTAAGCGGCTGCTCGCGGAGCAGAAAGCGGCGCAAGAGCCGACAATAAGGCAAGCGGAGAACGAGCGCATCCTCGGACAAATGGAGGCATGGCTGAAAGCTAAATCGCGGTAGTAGTCAGCGCCACGGTATGCCTTTCTGGATAGGGCGTGCTGCCCCAGCCAAGCGCTGCTCGCGCCATCCTGCATTGCTCAGCCGTCATATGTCCTTGCCGCGTTGGCCTCGCGCCCATCCGCTGACGATAGCCAGACGCAAAGCTGTGCACAAATGCACTTGGCGTGCCGTTCTTGTCTCAAAATTACATAGACACAATACGCACTGAGTTTGTCCACAAGGTACTGTGTCATGCGCGCTTCCAAGCCCGAACTGATTTCCGTCAAGCGCAACCTCTTCTCAGCCAAGACCATGATCCAAGAGGCGGCTGCTGCCGCACGCGGGACGAATGAGAAGGCTTTGAGCGAACGCTTAAGGGGAGTTGCAGAGCGGCTAGCAGCCGAGCTTGATTTTATCGAGGGGTTGCTTGGCGGTCCGGGGTAGGCGGAACATATAAATGGCCCTTCATCCATTTTGACGAGGATCAAGGCTGGAGGCCCGAAAACATGCTTCGTGGGCTGAGGAGCACAGCCAATGACCGGGAAAGCCTTTTCACCTGACTACCTAATCGGCAAGGCGAAAGAAGCTCGCCAACGCGCCGAAGAAACGTCCAATCCACGGATAAAGAGATTGCTGGAAGAGGTCGCAGAAGGCTTTGAACTTCTTGCCGAGAAAGCAGTTGACGGCGAAGACGGCGGCAAGCGCACGCCCTGACGTGTGGGATGTCAGTACGTGCACGGATATAACGGCTTAGGTTGCGCTTTAGTCCATTCGGATGAATTGAGCTTGGCAGGGCTGAGGTATGTTGGAGGAAGGAACCAACCCTGCCAGCCGCTCGTCACGGGAACGGTGACGCACGGCCGCATAGTGCTCAGGACGCGGTTTAGTTCCACAAGGCTGCTGCAATGCTGGCAGGGTTGGGCGGGGTTACGCGAGAGCGCGTCCAACCCTGTCAGCTGCACGTCTTGCAGAGGAACAATGACGTGCACAGAGATAACACTTTGAGCGCAGGTAGGGTTCAATGGGTAGACGGCCGGAAGGCTCGGCCAGTATGGGAGAGCGCAGTCCCTCAATTCATCGCCGCTGGTCCCAAGCACTTTCACGCGCGCTGCCCTGGAATTGTCAATTGCTTTGCGGTCATCCGGTTTCAGGGCTGAATAACGAAGTTCCTCGTCGGTCAGAGATGTTGCCGCGACATAGCCCACGAAGTTCACTGACATCGGGCTTTCATTAGCGATGCACTCACAAAATTGGGAGTTTCCCACTGCCTTGAGTTATTGCAGGTGCATCTCTAAGGCTTTTTGCTGAGCCATAACTTGCATCTGTTCTATGAGCCGAAGAGCATTGTCTAAATGACGCTGTTGTTCCTCTGACGATTGAGGGGCTGGTTTTGCAGGCGGTTGTCCGTAAGCCGGAAGTGCTGCAAAAATGGAAAGTAATATAAAATACCTCACGAACATCCCTCTGTTTTTGGGCAACGTACACGAACTCTGCCTCCATCTTATTCACATCCCCGTCATCGCGTTTGTTGGCTTATGCCGAAGGACTGCCGCCTCGCGCACCGCAAGCTTTGCAGCATAGCGGGGCAGGCGGCCAGCCTTTGAACCCTGCGTTTAGCGGCAACGTTTATATCTACAATTCGCTTGAGGCGGCGCAGCTTGCCGCATACTCAGAAGATGGCTCCGAAGAGCGGGCAGCGGTTTTTCTTCCAAGCAATGGGTACGAGGTGGACCTTTCGCGGCCTCCGCAAGAGATGGACGAGGAGCCAGAGCTAGAGCCACCTCTTCCTCGCGCTGAGATGTTCCCGCCAGCGGGAAAATTCGATGCTGAGCCATCCGTCGAGCGGGTGAGCGAAGAAGCGCTTTTGTGCTTGGCGCACGAACATAGCTTGGAGGAATCGCGTGACACTTCCGTAGCGGAGCGCACCTGCACCTGCAACGGGCGCACGGCCCTTGGCATCCGCCGGAACCAGCGGCGGCCTGGGGTAAATCGTCTCAAGATAATTAAGTATCGCGGTCGATTCGTAGAGCCGGAAGTCATCCTCCTCCAATGTCGGAACCCGGCCATAGGGATTGAGCGCCTTATACGCAGCCTCGCGATGCTTACCCGCGGCCATGTCCACGAACACCTTCTCGCAGGGGATCTGCTTTTCGATGAGAGCAATCAACACACGGCGCGAGTATGTCGAATATGGATGGTAGTACAGCTTCAAGCCCACCGTGTCCTCCTCTGCTCAGCCTTCGACACAAGATCATAATTTCGAACCGAACAAATTTCATGGCCGACGATCTACTATCGGCCCCAATCGCATCGCCGCCGGCCACCGGCCGCTGCGCGGTCGTATCTGATCGCCCGATGTCGCCTCGACGTCCGCCTTCACCTCGAAATCAGAAATGGTGACTTCAGTCTGATGGCGGTTCCTGTTTCAGGTCGATAGCGCTGATTTCCGAATTCGGGAAAACGCAGCTCACCGCTCTCAAATTCCTCGGCGTTCAGTTTTAGATAATCCAATCCCGCCCCCGGAGTCCCGCTTGGCGCAAATGGAAAGGTTACGGCGCGTGCTCGTCCAGAGCTTGCAACCTAACGCGCTTTCGCGCCCGAAAGACCTGCACCCTGTGAAGCTTCTAACCTAAGTGCTTATCAGTGATAATTTATACGTGGCTACAGCTGTTAGCAGTGGTAAAATCAAAAAATAAACGGGCGTACATCCTCGTCGCCGAGGAGCGCCGAGAGTTTATAACCGTCAACCTCAACTGGCATTATTTTTGGCACAATCAATGTGCGACAGAGCTTCCCTGCGAATTGGAAGTTCCGTAGCTGGACGCGTTGTCTACGAGCATCGTGCCCGTCGTCCCGATTACACTTGTGCGGCGGAAACGGTCCCGCGCGGCGTGCATACGGCGCTTTACGCACGTTCTTTCCGCCACGGCCGAATCCGTGGACCTGAATGAGGCTCCTCAAACGCGAGGGCCTGTATCGGGAACCGGCGCAAACTTGTGAACCATCACTGGGAACAGTAGAGAAAGTTCTGAGGAAGAAGCCAAAGCTAAGCAGCCAAAAGCGGATCGCAAAATAAAAAAAAATGAAAAATACTAGGCCAAAACAGTGGTGATCGAACACGGCTCCTCCACTGTTTAGGGTGTTTCTGCTCCCTAAAATGAGAAATTGCCGCCCGCATCAGGGGGATTGGGCGGCTGAGGTGGGGTGACGCCCGCACGAGGCGCACCACGGCGTTAATGTGCGCCTGCAGTCTTACACTCAAACCCGAGCATTAAAAAGCCGCCCCCTGGTATGGTAAGGGACGGCTCTGCGCCGCGCGTCTCCACGGCGGGAGACGGATTGTGCCTTGGCGCGGCACCGCACTTCAGGCGCGGTTCCTTATGGCAAGCCGTTTTGGAACAGAAGGCCGAGGGCTTGGCTTCGGCCTTCCTTCCTGGCTGCTGCAAAAAAGTCTGGGATCAAAGCTCGCGGCTGGCGCTTCATCCCAGGCCACGACGCCCGCTTATCCCATCTACCCCGGCGCAGCGTCTGGGTGTCCTCTTCGCTCATTCACCGCTTAGTGTTGCGGCCTTGTTGCACCTTTAAGCAACAAGGATTGAGGCGTCGGGCGTGGGCCGCGCACGGGAGACGGATTGTGCCTTGGCGCGGCACCGCACTTCAGGCGCCCAATCCCCCTGATGCGGGCGGCAATTTCTCATTTTAGGGTCATTTTAGGGAGCAGAAACACCCTAAACAGTGGAGGAGCCGTGTTCGATCACCACTGTTTTGGCCTGGTATTTTTCATTTTTTTTCATTTTGCGATTCCGCTTTTGGCTGCTTAGCTTTGGCTTCTTCCTCAGAACTTTCTCTACTATTACCAGTGATGGTTCACAAGTTTGCGCCGGTTCCCGATATAGGCCCTCGCGTTTGAGGAGCCTCATTCAGGTCCACGGATTCGGCCGTGGCGGAAAGAACGTGCGTATCGTTTCTTAAAATTTTAGGTTTGTTAATCTTATCGCCGGATTGGTGTTTCAAAGCGAATGAGTTGCGTCATGAATGTCTTAAAATGCTGCATTACTTCTATCCTTCTGCTCTTAGCTGGATCAGCCGCCTACGCGCAAAGCCTTGATGACGATACAACCTGCGGGGCGATCGTGAAGGTCATGGACGCTCCTTCTCCGGACAAACAGAAGGTCAAAGAAATTCTGGACTATACGCTTGAAATCATGAAGGCGGTGGACCGCCTGCACCAGCTGCGGGGTCAAATCGAGATTTTTCAGCAAATGTCAAGGGAGGGGCGCTCTTCCGTGGCATTGATGGTCACCGAGCGCTGCCGCAGCCGTGAGGCCATAACTCTTGCCGATACCGCCATAGAGACCTACGAAGCCATCCGGACCACGCGTACAGTCCTTGGCCTCAATGGCGAACGCAGGAAAAGGGCACATCGGACTCTTTCCCCTCATCGCCCTGCGACCACGGTTTTTGCTGAGCGCTAGGCAATGACGGCCTGCCGCCGAAGACGATCGTTGATGAGCCCAAACAAATGTCTGCCTGAGGCATAACGCAGGTTTGTGTTTCGCGTGCGGACATTCGCTGTGTCTGACGAAAGCAATAAAGCGGCAGAGATTTCTCACTCGCCTTCGGCATCGGCCACGATGCCGATTTTGCACGTCCATGGCTCAAATCAGGTGATCAGCGTAATCGCCAGCTTTGGCGCAAACTCGTCAGTTTGATGGTCGCTCAAAATGGCGGGCTCAGCCTTCGATAGCGGACCCCTCTTGAAATGCTATCTTCGGGCGGTCAGGGCCGTAGCAGACTCTATGGACGAATGCAAAAAGCGCGACCGGCGCTGACCGGCCGGTATCAATGCTTTCGCGCAGGCTTGGTTACCTTCTTTGCGGGCGGAGGCTCATCTTTGTTCTCCAGCGCTTTCGAGGGCTCGCGGCCGTTATCGCGGTTCACCCGCCAGGCCGGAAAATGGACGGAGACCGCCGTGCCTTGGCCTGGATGACTTTCAACGGTCAGCGAACCGCCATGAAGCTCCATCAATTGAGCGGCAAGCGGAAGACCCAGCCCCGTCCCGTCGCGATGATGCAAGAGCGGGCTTTGCACCTGGCGGAATGGCTCGAGCGCTTGGCCAATTTCCTCCTCCGTCATGCCGATGCCGCTGTCCGTGACGGAGAGCGTCAGCGAGCCCTCAGCGTCAAGCGTGCGGCCGAGCCAGACGGAACCGCCTTTGGGAGTGAATTTGATCGCGTTGGAAAGAATATTGAGGAGAATTTGCTTCAGGGCCGTCTCGTCAGCGTAGAGCGAGACCGGTGCTCCCTCAGGGCTTGCCGTGAGCTCTATTCCGCTGTTCTCAGCTTGGCCTCGAACGAGGCGAAGGCACTCAGCCTCAATCTGGCTTAGATCGAGAGCCCTTTCGTGGAGCTCGAATTTGCCGGCCTCGATCTTTGACCAGTCGAGAAGATTTCTGATCAACTCCAGGAGATGGGTGGCTGCCCCATAGATATCCGAGGCATATCCCGCATAACGGTCGAGGTCATTGCCAAAAACTTTGCCGCGTATGATTTCCGCGAAGCCGGTGATGGCGGTCAATGGCGTAAGCAGATCGTGGCCGATATTGGCAAGGAATAGCGACTTGCTTTGATTGGCTGAGTTCGCTTCGCGCTTGGCGGCCGCAAGCTCGGCGTTCACTTGTTTCAAATTGTGCCTATGGCTTTCCAAAGCGAGGGCTTGCTTAATGCGGCGGGAAATCTCGCGGAGGAGCATAGCGGTCAGGCCGAGAAGCAGGCCGATCGAAAGGAGGCCGAGGCCTGCTATGAGGATTGCTTGCCGGTTCGCAGCCGCCAGGGACTCCGCCTTTCCCAAGCCCACGAGAGCAGTGAGGGGGAAGTCATTCAATCTTCGCCAGGAATAGATGCGTTCGATGCCATCGATCGGGCTCGCCGCGATAAAGCTGCCCAAGGGCGCCCCTTGCAGGCGGGCGGTTATTTGTTTGTCGCCAAAAACGGTGCCAATCAGCGCTGGATCAAGACCGCGCGGCAGGGTGTAGCCGGCAAAGATTGTACCGTCGGTGCCGAGGATTAAGAGCGATCCGCTCTTGCCTGGATCGACGTGGTGATACAATGCTGTGGCACGCAGCGGATCCATTGAGAACAGGACCACGCCAGCAAAGGCACCGTCCTTGCTTTCAAGACGTTGCGTCTCGGGCGTGATAATCCGTCCGGGCATCAACCGGCCACGGGTTTTCCAATCCTAAAGCCACTCCCCGTGCTATCCCGGTTGGCGGTAAAGAAATCAAAGTGTGAAAAATCGGCAGGGCTAGAAGCCACATCCCCCGATGTCGCGCGCAGGCGCC
>CAWFHI010000012.1:0-237023 GCA_963815605.1 uncultured Alphaproteobacteria bacterium
GCCAGAGCACTAAATCGCTGGCGCGATAGCTGCTGCCCGCACGGAGCGAGAGGCCAAGGTAACCATCTGAGAACATAACGATAACCTGCTCAACGCGCCTGTCCTTTGGATCGGGGTCTCAACAACCTCATCCTAGACAGGAGCCAAGTATGAGTACCCAGGCCGTCAGTGAACTGCGTCTGCGCATGATCGAGGACATGAAGGCACGCCAGCTCGGTTTGCACACCCAGCGCAGCCATGTTTACAGCTGCAAGCGTTTTGCCGCCTATTTGAAGCGCTCGCCTGAGACGGCGACGGCGGACGAGGTCCGCGCCTTCCAGTTTTATTTGATGGAAAGCGGCCCCAGCATTTGCAATCGCAACCGCATTATGACCGGCGTGAAGTTTTTGTTCCGGGTCACGCTGCGCAGGCACGATTTAGCGTCCGAGATCTATTATGTCAGAGAGCCACAGAAGCTGCCGCTGGTTATGAGCCCGGCCGAGGCCAAGCGCCTGCTGGCCGTGGCGGGCAACCTGAAGATCAAGGTGATGCTCGCGCTGTGCTATGGCTGCGGATTACGCGCTGGCGAAGCGTGCCGCCTCAAGGTGGGTGACATTGACAGCGAGCTCAACATCATCCGCGTCGTGCAAGCCAAGGGGCGCAAAGACCGTCATGTGATGCTTCCCCCCGAAGTTCTGGATCTGCTTCGGCAATGGTGGAAGGTGCGGCCCATACGCTACGATGACGGCGTGCCTTTAAAGGAGCGCTGGCTGTTTCCCGGCCGGCGGCGCGCCCAGCCGCTCACTACGCGCCAGCTCTCGCGTCTGTTCCACGAGGCAGCTGAAGCCGCCGGCATCAAGAAGCCAGTGACGCTGCATTCGCTCAGGCACTCTTTTGCCACCCATCTTTTCGAGCAAGGCTTGGATATCCGTCTGATTCAAGCGGTGCTTGGCCATCACAAGCTCGATACGACGGCCCGTTATACCCGCGTGGCTACGGGACGGATCGCCGCCATCGAAAGCCCGATCGGCAAGATCGCGGTGCCGCTTTTGAAGAAGGTCCGCCAGAAGCGTTAAGCCGCGCCCATGGCACGGCCAGCGTTGGAGGTCGCGGACATCTTCCGCGGCCACGGCCCCTCTTGGCGTGCTGCCAACAGGAGGCACATCAGTCTTGACCAGCTCAAAGTTATGAGCGCCATCGAGCGCTGCCGGACCGCGGCGCTCGGCGGCTACGTTGCGCGTTGCGAAGACTGTTCACACACAGCCATCGCCTACAACTCCTGCCGCAACCGCCATTGCCCCAAGTGCCAAGGGACGGCAGCGCGGGAATGGCTGGCGGAGCGCAAAGCCGAGCTGTTGCCGGTACCCTATTTCCATCTCGTCTATACTATGCCGGGAGCCATCGCCGGCCTCGCCTATCACAACAAGGCGGTCATCTACGATATCCTGTTCAAGGCCTCGGCCAAGGCGACCCTCACCATTGCGGCCGATCCCAAGCGCCTCGGCGCCAAGCTCGGCATAATCTCCGTCTTGCACAGTTGGGGGTCGGCCATGACCCATCACCCGCATGTGCATATGATCGTGCCTGGGGGCGGATTCTCGCCGGATGGCGAAAGCTGGATCGCCTGCCAGCGCAAATTCTTTTTGCCTGTCCGCCTGTTGTCCCGGCTGTTTCGCCGCGTGTTTATCGAGGCATTGTTTGCCGCTCATGCTGAAGGACGGCTTATGCTCTTGGGTGAGCACGCGGGGCTTGCCGATGCCCGTGCTTACAAGGCCTTCCTCAAGCCTTTCCGGCGCTACGAATGGGTAGTTTATGCCAAGAGGCCCTTTGGCGGCCCGGAAGCGGTGCTCGCCTATCTTGCCCGCTACACCCATCGCGTCGCCATTTCCAATAAGCGCCTGATCGCCGCCGATGCCAAGAGCGTCACCTTTACCTTCAAGGATTACCGCATCGAAGGCCCTGGCCGCTATAAAACGATGACGCTCGCCACGCCGGAGTTTATTCGCCGTTTTCTCATGCATGTGCTGCCAAAAGGCTTTCACCGCATCCGCCACGCCGGATTTCTGGCAAACGGCAACCGGGCAGAGGCGATTGCCAAGGCGCGAGAACTGCTCAAGGTGCCAGCAGCCGCTCCGGCCACACAAGACACACAGCCCGCCGATGCCACAGAGCCGTTCAAACTCGAACGGCCATGTCCATGCTGTGGCCGGCGCATGAGGGTTGTTGAGATCTTTGCACGCGGCAGCGGCCCAAGCCCCAGATACCGTGCCGCCCCGGCGGCTTTGATTATCAGGCTCGATACCTCATGATTAGGCTGGCTCCAGAACTCAGCGGCAGTGCTGATTTTCCTTGCGGCTTTTGCCGCCACCTTTGCGCTCGCCGCAATGCCAGAAAATATTGCCGGCTTGCGGTGTTTCTACGTTTACTGACGCGGCTTTTTAAGCAGACGCCCGCTAAGGTCCCTCGTAAAAACCGAAGGCTATTCGGCTTGCTGCAAAATTACGGCCTATTCCAACCGCCACGCTGCGGCTAAATCCCCATAGGCCTCGCTGAGCCACAGTGCCCCATACTCCGCGATTTCGTGCCTTGGCGCTTCTCCAACGCCTCCGGTAGCGCTCGCGGATGGTCCGGTCATGCAGGCGTCCGAGAAACCTGCACAGTTCCGGACTCTCTTTGAGATCGAGGAATGAGGTCTGTGTCCCCGCTCATCACCCCATCGAAACGTGCTGTCCTCCATGCTTCGCGCGATCGAGCTGGTAGGTGACAAGAGCAAATGCGATCCAGCCGCCGTTGAAGAAGAGCCCCGCGAACAGGATCACCGCTCCAGGAATCGGGCCGATGGAAGCGCGCTCGACGAATTCGCCAAAGCTCGCGACGGCGGTGGGATGAATAGCGATCTTGCCCACATAGGCCAGGGCCTGGATGGTGAGCACATAGCCGTAGTTGCGCCTAAGCCTTCGCCCGATGGCGCGGGCAAGGCTTATGTGATACTGGGGCTCACAGTAATCACTTGCGAGTACCTCCTGCCAGTTTAAGGCAGAAGCAGCGGTTTTGCGCAGTAGCATTGGCGCATAAAAGTAGGTTTCCAACCATCGCGCCCGCGCGCGCCAAACGTTGAAATAGCGATAGCGCCGCGCCTCAAAGATGAGAAAAATGACAATCAGAGCGCCTATCAGCAAGAGCGGCAGGGCAGAGGCTTCCTTGTTCGAAAAGGACACCGAAAGCGCGATGCCAAGTCCCGCCACCGCCCAGTTCGTTGTGTTGTCGAGCCGGGTGCGCCAGACCGTGCTGCGGTAGACTTCACCGCGGTAGAGATGCGCAATGGCGCCGATTTCGGCTGCGGTGAAGGCCTGATTAACTGGCGCTGTTTTGTCGAGCGGGTCCATGGGCGTAATACCTCCCATTTCGAAGGTCCATTCGAGGCTACGTTCCAAAGTTGTGCGCTTCAATTGATCGGAAGTAGATTTATTCGATGGACGATGGCGGAGACGTGTCCCCTTTGTAGTCACGCGCGGATAAACAAGCGTCTCATCCGGGAGCTTGAGCAGGCGGCCGAAGATTGAATCGTACTGCTGCCGCGGGTCGCCATTAGCAAATCGGTGCAGCCGCAGCCGCGGACGAGCAGGGTACCCGCGAAAGCACTATTTTCGCCCGCTATACCTTCAACAGCGGGAGAGCCTCTTCAGGTGCGCAAGCATCGAAGAGGGCCAAAAGCCGAACTTCATTGCTGGCATCCTCGCCGCCCGGCCACTTCCTTGTTTGGTGCTTCTGATTGGGAATTTAACACATGCACCATTTGACAATTCGCCGACACGGTTGCTTCCGGCACCTGGTGTATGAGGGCAGGCTTGTATGCCAACGAGACGTCTGCTCTCATGCCGCTATCTTAATCTGCGCCATGATCTCCTCCTCCACGTCCCGCAGACTGTCCTTGCCGAAGAACAATTCTTTGCCAACGAGGAAGCTAGGAATTCCGAAGGCACCGTGATCGTAAGCTGATTGCGTATTGGCGGCGAGGCGGTCCTTGATGCCTTGTTCTTGCAATCTTTGCATGAGGCGGGCCGAGGGAAGCCCCGAATCGGTCAGCGTCTGAGCCAGCACCGCAGGGTCGTCGAGCTTCCGGGGTTCCTCCCACATGAAGCGGAACATCGCTTCGACGTAAGGCCCAAGAATGCTCTCGGCCTCGGCAGCAATGGCGCCGCGCATGAGGGCAAGCGTATTGACCGGAAAATGTGGATTCATCTGAAACTTCGTCAGCCCATGCTTGGCGATAAAGCGCTTTATCTCAAGCCGCTGATACGCGAGCTTCAAGGGCACCTCCGCATAGGCGGTTATGGGCGCTTGGTTGCCGCTGAGCTTGAAGAGACCGCCCAAAAGCACAGGCACATAACGGAACTCTGTGCTTGTGCGCGCTTCGATCCCGGGAATCACGCGATGGGCGAGATGGGCATTCGGGCTGCCGAAGTCGAAATAAAAAATCGGCTCAATAGCCATGCTGTGTCACTCCTCACCAGTTTTCGCCAAAGGGGCGCAGATCGAGTTCATGTGTCCAGGCATCGCGCGGCTGCCGATGGAGTTGCCAGTAGGTCTCGGCGATAGAAGCAGGGTTCATCAAGGTGTCAGGAGGCAGGTTGGCGGCCGCGTCCGAGCCTTGAACTTTGGCAATCTGTTCCCGAACCCAGGCCGTGTCCACTCCGGAATCGATCACGAGATGCGCCACATGGATGTTTTTCGGGGCAAGCTCGCGCGCCATCGATTGCGCGAGCGCACGAAGGCCCGCCTTTGCCGAGGCGAATGCGGCATAGCCCTTGCCTCCGCGCATACTGGCTGTTGCGCCTGTAAAGAAGATCGAGCCTTTGCCATGGATCAGCATCCTCCGAGCCGCCTCCCTGCCGGTTAGGAACCCGCCATAGCAGGCCATCTCCCAAACCTTGCGGAACACGCGTTCGGTGGTGTCAAGGACCGGAAAGTTCACGTTGGCACCGACATTGAACACGCAAACTTCCAGGGGAGCGCTGGCATCAGCGGCGTCGAGAAATGACTGTACGGACCCTTCGCTGCGCACATCGAGCGCGTGGCCGGTGAGGGAACCACCGGCAGAGCCGATCTCGCGAGCCAGGTCCGCGAGTTTTTCACCCTGCCGCCTCCCACCATGGACCCGATAGCCTTCCGCCGCGAAGCGTTTGCAGATGGCCGCACCGATGAAGTCGCCTGCACCGGCGACGGCCACGCTGGCATTTCGTTGGGTCATGGCCCGCCCCCCAGTTAGTTCATTTTCAAGACTCGTAGGTCTTGATTAGGAACTCTGTCAATGGCAAAGCCTACCCATGAAGTGGAATGAGCTCTTATCCGAGAATTGCTCGCTGGCCCGCTCGCTCGCGGTGGTGGGCGATCGCTGGACGCTGCTTGTCCTGCGCGACGCCTTTTTACGCGTTCGCCGGTTCGATGATTTTCAAGCACGGCTTGGGATTGCGCGGCGCGTGCTGGCCGAGCGCCTTGCAATTCTCGCCGATCATGGCGTGCTGGAAAAAGTTGCTCTTCAGGAACGCCCCACACGGTATGAATACCGGCTAACAAAAAAGGGTTTGGCTTTGTACCCAGTGATCCTCTCGCTCGTGCATTGGGGCGATGCCTACTATGCTGGCAGCGAAGGCCCCCCTGTCCATCATCGTCACAATACCTGCGGCCACAGGTTCCGAAGCGTAATGACATGTTCGGAGTGTGGAGAAGCGCTTAGCGCGAGAGATGTTGCCATCGAAGGATATCTCCCGCCTTCGTCCGTGCCACTGGCCGGGCATGGCAATGATTCGCTCCCCCCAAGTAGGGTCGAGCGCGGATCCATTGAAACGGGGCATCACCTTACTGGTGGCAGGCGGAAGAAGAACAGACGTTAGATGGTGAGACGCCTTTCGGGTCATGCTACGATTTGAGGGGCCAACTCAAACGGTTGCTTTCGCATCATTTACAGACGAAGTTTGAACCGAAACAGATCAGCGCTCATTGTTCCTCACCGGAGATCGCCCGGCCTACCGCTTCCCCTGAGGCCTCTGCCTTACGGTTCCTTCAGCCGTTCGGCGAAGAGGACCATGGTCTTGCGATAAATCACGGCCCGGTTCCACTCGCGCATGACCTCAAAATTTGCTGTGCCTTCACCGTACGGCGCGCCAGCGCGCCAGCCATTGGCCTTGAGCAGATTGGCTGTCGAGGCGAGCACATCCGGCACGCTATGTCTCAAATCGACATGGCCGTCGCCGTCGTAATCGACGCCGTATTTGATATAGGAGGAGGGGAGAAACTGTGTCTGGCCGATCTCCCCTGCATAGGCGCCGATCATGTCACGCAGGGGAAGGTCACCGCGCTGAATTATCCGCAGCGCGGCGAGAAGCTCCGCCTGAAACAGCTCGGCGCGGCGGCAATCATGGGCCAGCGTGGCAAGGGTACGAACCACGGGCAGTTTGCCCATGTCGCCGGTGCCGTTATCAGTTTCCAGGGTCCAGATCGCAACGATCAACACGCCGGGCACTCCGAATTGGCGCTCAATACGGGAAAGCAGCGCGGCATGGCGCTGCAACAATTGTTTGCCGCGCTTGATGCGGGCATTGGTAACGCGGGTCGCAGCGTAATGCTCAAAGCTCATTCGAAACGTGCCGCGCTGACGGCGATCGAATGTGAGCACCCCTGGATCGGGAGTAACGCCCGCGAGCGCGTCATGGATGACGGCAGGCGGGATACCCGCGCCCGCGGCTTCGCGCGACATCGCAGCGACGAAGGCATTGAAGTCCCCGCCGCATGGAGCCGCGTATGCAGGCGCTGCGAACAAAGGTGCAAGAACAAAGGTTGCGACTAGACGCCTGATCAATGCTGAACTCCTTTCTCATCGCGCCTGAGTAATCGCATGGCTGTTAAGGGAGAGCAACGGTAGTGGCGGCTTGGCTTTGATCACGTTACATGGGGTTCGGTTTTCCAAACTCCGCAAGACCACTAATTGCGTAAAACAGGCTGGCTTCATGGCCGCGCTTGTAGGAGGGCGAAAGCATCTGCCATCAATCCGCATGGTCAGCGGAAAGCATGTCTTCAACTTGGCTTGCTCTGCTACTAAAGGTACCTTTATCCAGGGGATGTGCCTAAACTCGTGCATTATGAGTACCCCGGAAATGAGCAGTTCAAGGAAATCCTTTGGAGTTGGCCAGGTGCTCCGGACCGCACGTCACGCCCTTTGCGCGGTGGCCGTTATGGTGATCGGCATGTGCATGCCAGGAAAGGTATCGCAAGCCACGGAGTCAAAGGCCGGCACATTTGACCGTGGCGACAATGCGCTGTGGATGCGCCGGCACTGGCTGCACGAAAATCCAACCAAAGAAGAAATCGCGGCCCTTGTGGAGAGTCTGAGAGCGCACGGCATCCGGCGCATTTACCCGTTTCTTGGGCCGATGGATCGCGACGGCTGGCCGGGGTGGCGATCCAAGACAGGCCTTGTTCGCTATGTGCCCGAACGCGCGGGCGCATTCCTGGCTGAAATCCACAGGGTTGCGCCAGAGATCAGCGTGATCCCTTGGACGGGTGGAATTTTGGACAGCGATGTGCGACTTCGGGACGAGAAACAGCGCCGGGCATTTGCGGAACATGCTCGGCAGCTGATCGCGCTCGGTGCCGATGGTGTGCACCTCAATGTGGAACCCGTTCCCAGCTGGACGGGAGGCTACCTTGAGTTTCTTCGCGAGGTGAAAGCCGCCATTGGTGAGCACACGCTGTCGGTGGCGGCCTATCCTCCGCCAACACCGTTGCAGCCAGCAGGGGAAGTGCACTGGGAACTGCCCTTCATGCGCGAGGTGTGCAGAAATGCAAATGAGCTCGCGATCATGGCCTACGATACGGGAATAACCTCCGCGCCGGTTTTTGAAGGCCTTATATCGAGATGGACGCGTGAACTCGCCGCGACGTTGTCTCCACCCTCAGCGGGAGGCTGCGAGTGGCTCATGGGCATTCCCGCTTACGACGACGACAAGGATTATCACCGGCCAGAAGTGGAAACGATCGAGCACAGTCTCAAAGGGCTATTGTCGGGGCTGCGCAGCACAAAGGGAGCCGAACACTTCCGTGGTGTTGCGATCTATGCCTCGTTCACCACCGGCGAGCAAAAATGGGCGGTCTTTGACCGGCTTTGGCGTGGGGTCGAGCCTGCTAAAGTGCCGCCGCCTGATCCAGGAAACACCACAGAATAATCTGTTCTGCTCGGCGTCAACATAGACCTGTTCTGGTTTTCGGGCCAAGCAGTTCAACCTTCCGCCGCGCTCAATCTCGCTGGTATCGGCCACAACGCTTGCGACCGCTGAGCCCTTAATAGCCGAAGAGATTGCCTGAAGCGATGAGTAGCCTTCCGGACAAGAGGAGAAATAGGTTGCCGCGAACTCCCGGCATCAACGCTGTTCGAAATCTCGACTACTCCTAGCTTTCCGGCCTTCGAAAGCTTCGCTGAATCGAATGTGACCGATACGAGGTTCAAAAGTATAGGGGTTCCCCGGATCGGTTGATTTGGCACATTGTCGTCTAACCAATCGCGGGCGAACTTGACGAGAAGCGTCACGTCTTGCGGAACACGCGCATCAATCTCAATGTTTGAGGTGCGGAAGTAACTGAACATTCGTCGAGATTCGGCAGCGGGCCAAGTGGGGAAGCCAGCGGCTCAGCTCCGCTGATTACGAAAGGCTGCCCCGGTTGTGTGCTCAAGCCAAGCCCTGGCTCTCTGCTAAAACAGCCTCAGACGCCTCCCGGCTAACCTCCGGCTCCACGAGGCTCAATTTTCGAAGGTCGGCGTGAGTTCGGCCATTTTCATCATGACTAACCGCGTCCTGATAGGTCATTCCCGGCAAAATCTTGCCTGGCCCATAAAATCTCACATCGAATATATTGCTTCCTGATGCATGATCGCGGGCTTCGATGGTGAGGATTACAACCGCTTCGCCGGATTTGAGTTTGTCGGCATCGATGCCGTAAAGCGGACTGGCTTCATCGATTTCGTGCATCAGCGTCCAGGTGAGCAGAAAAAGCGCAAGATTATCGCGAACAAGCTTGAGCTCGAAAGCTTGCCTATATGTCCGGCCTTCGTCGGATATGTGCCATTTTAAAACCGCAAGCCGCGCAGTTGCGCCGGCAAGAACCGCGTCGCGGCCGTTGGCGATGCGGATCATGAGGGTTGGCTTGGCATTGTGACGCGCCACCACGGCGTGATCGGCGAAAAGGATATTTGGCCTTGGCTTGGAAAAACGCACGAAAATGAGACCGGTAATAATCGCCGTGAAAATGAGCCCGCAAACGATCTCGATCGCGGAGACGATATTGCCATAGAATGTGGCGGGCGACATGGTGCCATAGCCGACGGTTGCGAGCGTCTGGATTGAGAAGAAAAACGCGTCGAGAAACGAGCCGGGCCTGGCATTGGCAATGCAGCCTGGATTGAGCGCATAAAGCGCAGCAAATACAGAGTTAATAACCATCTCGAGCATTATCAGTAGAATGAAGAACTCGCTCCAACTTACTGAGATTGCTATAGTGTAGGGATCGCGGAGGTCATATCGGGACGCCCCCGTTTTGATGAGTTCCGTCTCCCCGAACCGCATCGCGATCGGCTGGTTCTTATGCTTCTTCATGCGGCCTTCACTTGCCTATTATCTATTGGACGAAGTTCGCTAGGAAACAACCAAAGCTAGAAGCTGACAAGCTGTCCAGACGAGCGGGGAAAAGTTTCTAGGAAAGTCGAAGGAAGCCCGGTTGTTTAGCTCAATTCGCCAGGCACACACAAACAGCAGAGAGATCCACAAGAACGCCATTTGTGCGCACGCGGCCGCCAGTGGTATTTGACAACAGCGGCTGTCTCGCTACTTGCATACTAGCGCGTGGGGTATAGTAGGAGTCCTGTACCGGGGCCGGAAGCTTTTTTGAATATGAGAAGGCGGATTTATCGCCGATTCTGAGAGAGAAGGCGGCGGTTCCTTTTGATCGCAATGCTTGGAGGTTCCATGACGGACCAGCAAGATTCCAAGCCGGACGAGAGCACTGACAGGGACCGTCCCCTCCTAAACGAGATCCGCCTGCTTGGACGGCTGCTTGGCGAAACGATCCGGGAGCAGGAGGGAGCCGAGATTTTCGACCGAGTCGAGAAGGTCCGCCAACTGAGCGTCGCCTTCGAACTCGATCACGATGAGGAATCCGGGCGCGTTCTCAATCAAATGCTTCGCGCACTGACCGCGGATCAAGCCGTTTCCGTTATCCGTGCGTTCAGCTATTTCTCCTACCTGACCAATATCGCAGAAGACTTTCACCATATCCGGCGCCGCGCCGCATCCGAATATGAAAGAGCAGCCCAGCCCCAAGCAGGCAGCCTCGCCCTTACATTCGAGCTTCTGGAAAAGGCTGGGATCTCACGTGAAGCAATCCGGAGCACTTTGAGTAACGGACTCGTCTCCCCTGTACTCACGGCCCATCCAACCGAGGTTCAGCGCAGAAGCCACCTCGAAGCCGCAGCATCTCTTGTCCGGCTCCTCGCTTCGCGCGAAAGCGTGCGCCTGGAGAGCGAAATCGAAGAGAACGAGATGCTGCTTAGAGCGGAGATCGCTAAACTTTGGCAGACGCGACTGCTTCGCTATTCGCATCTGACGGTACTGGACGAAATCGAGAATGCGCTGAGCTATTATCAGACGAGCTTTCTGATGGAGATCCCACGCCTCTACGCCGCCATTGAACGGTATCTTGATTGGGATTTCGTACCCTCATTTTTTCGGATGGGATCCTGGATCGGCAGCGACCGCGACGGCAATCCCAATGTCGATGAGAAGACGCTTAATCTCGCGATGCAGCGTCAGTGCGAGACCGCGCTTCGCTATTATTTGAGTGAAATTCACGCGCTCGGTGCGGAGCTTTCGATTTCGGGAACGCTCGCTGGCTGCAGCCGCAAATTGCACGCACTCGCGGAACGGTCCGGTGACACGAACCCGCATCGCAACGATGAGCCCTACCGGCGCGCACTTATCGGCGTGTACGGGAGGTTGGCTGCAACGTTGTTGAAGCTTGGAAATGTCTCGCCCGCACGCCCTGCGCTTGTCACTGGAGCGCCTTATTCCAGCGCAGAGGAGCTGGATGCTGATCTTGCGGTTATCGAATCCTCGCTGGTAGCGCATCGCGGCGCCCCATTGACCAGGGCAAGACTGCGTCCGCTCCGGTACGCCGTTCAAGTTTTCGGGTTTCATCTTGCCACGCTTGATCTTCGCCAGAACTCGGACCGCCATGAGGAGACGGTAGCCGAGTTGCTCTTTGTCGCACGCCTCTGCGAAAATTACTCGGCCTTGAACGAGAAAGAAAAACAGGATTTGCTTCTCACCTTGTTGCGCGATGCGCGCGCGCTTCGCGTGCGCGGCGCCAGCTACTCGGTGAAGACCGCAGGCGAGCTCTCGATCCTTGATGCCGCTTGCGCGCTGCGTCAATCCTTCGGCGGCCGTGCCATGCGCCAATACATTATTAGTCACACGGAGGCGGTAAGCGATCTTCTTGAAATCCTTCTTCTTTTGAAGGAAGGCGGGATGATGCACGGCGTGCTTGGAGACGAGCAAGCCTCGGCGGCGCTGATCGTGGTCCCTCTTTTCGAAACAATCGCCGATCTTCGCAATGCGGAGCGGATCATGAGCGCATTTTATGCTTTGCCGGGCATTTCAGCACTTGTGAGGGCGAGCGGCGGTGTGCAGGAGGTCATGCTCGGCTATTCGGATAGCAATAAGGACGGCGGCATCTTCACCAGCAATTGGGAGGTGTACCGGGCATCGATTGCGCTTGCGAAGCTATTCGATGAGATGAGCGGCATCCGGTTGCGCCTTTTTCACGGGCGCGGTGGAACGGTTGGCCGCGGCGGCGGCCCAACCTATCAGGCTATCCTGGCTCAGCCGTCCGGGACAGTGAATGGGCAAATCCGGGTGACGGAGCAGGGCGAAGTCATAGCCTCGAAATATGCAAACGCGGAGATTGCCCGGCGCAATCTCGAGGCCCTTAGCGCGGCGTTCATCGAAGCGTCTCTCTTGGCGGTGGAACGGCCAACGCGGAAAGAATTTCTTGATGCAGCAACCGCACTTTCCGAAGAGAGCATGAAAACCTACAGGGCGCTTGTTTATGAAACGCCAGAATTCAATGACTTTTTCTTTGCGGCCACCCCAATCGCGGAAATTGCGGAGTTGAACATTGGCTCCCGTCCCGCGTCGCGGCGCGGAACCAAAAGCATCGAGGATTTGCGCGCCATTCCCTGGAGCTTTTCCTGGGGGCAAGCGCGCGCTGCTCTTCCCGGCTGGTTCGGCTTCGGAAGCGCCGTCAAGGCGTTCGTAGCGGATGGGCCATCGGAGAAGATGGCACTGCTAAAACAGATGTATGAGGAATGGCCGTTCTTCCGCGCGCTTTTATCGAACATGGACATGGTGCTCGCGAAAGCGGACATGAGAATAGCAGGACGATATGCAGGCCTTGTGCCCGATAAGGCAAAGGCCAACACGATATTCGGCGCGGTCGAGGCCGAATGGGAGGCCACTGTCAATGCAATGAATGCGATCACGGAGACAACCGTGCGTCTCGCTGACAATCCATCGCTGGCGCGCTCTATCCGGCACCGGTTTCCTTATATCGCGCCGCTCAATCATCTTCAGATCGAGCTCATCCGGCGTTGGCGCAGCGGTCAGCACGCCGAGAAGATTTGCCGCGGCATTCTTATCTCCATCAACGGCATTGCGGCAGGCCTGCGCAATAGCGGATAGGCATGGGAACGCCTATCCCTTATTTCTGCTTTGAGATCCGATAGCGGCCGATCTCTCCTAAACCGGCAAACGACCGCGTCGGGCCATAAAGCTGTCATTTCACAACCTTTAAGAGCGACGCTATTCTCTTTATTGGTTGGGGCTGCAGCTGAGCGGTAACTGTTGGCCCAGGCGGATAGAGCTGCGACCCCTCGCATCTCCTGTTTAACTAGCCGGTTCGACGGCGCTCGTTTCAGGATTATGAGTCTGGCCAGTGATTATCGATTCTGCGCAGCGTGCTGAGTATGGCCGCGGCGCGCGAGTTCCTGCGCGAGCAAAAGGAACTCGTTGCGGCGTCCCGTCCCCTTGCGCCAAGCGAGACCGATCAGGCGAGAGCGATCGGCAGATTCAAGAGGGCGGGTAACGAGACCTGTACCCCGGATGAGACCGGCCTCGACCGCGAGCGCGGGCAGCAGCGTTGTTCCAAGCCCATTGTCGGGGACTGTGCTGCCATGATGATGCCGGCGTGCACGATGCTCGACCAGATGGTGAACGAGATCAGGCTGCGATACTCTGACGGATTGCGAGCAGCGGCAATCAGGAAGACACCGAGGACCACATAGAGCCCACAGATCATCTGCAAGTAATATTGGCCATGTCCGTCATGCCATACCCAGCCCGAAGCCCAAACTAGACCAAGCGGATAGATGGTGGAGAAGATTGCGCCAAATGCCACCAGGGCAATTTTCAGAAGCTTTTCGCGCATGTTATCGTTCATATTGGAAACTCCTGCACGGGATCGTTGTCGAGGCTCTCACTTCCTCCACGATAATCGCCGCGTGCGGGATTCAACGTGGTAACCGGCGTGGAAAAGCACGTGGAATTTACCTCTCGGGCATGTATTGCGAGAGCGGGGCGTGGCGGCGCTGTCGCGACATCGGCCCTGGACGGATCGAGCTCAAGCCAATCCTATGCGGGCCGCACCTTGCCGGAACAAAGCGGCCGCGTCAGGCGCAAATCGGAACGTGCCAAGGAAATCGTCAACCCGATACTGTGGCTGCGTCGTGTGGATCGCAGCCGCAAAAGCGCGTCCCTCTTCAATCCTGCCAGTCAGCCCAAGGCAATGAGCGGCGATCGCCAGGATGATGACATGAGCGTTCGGACGAGCGGCCGCCTTGATGGCCCACTCTGCGGCCTCTTCGAACTGGCCGAGGCGGACATGGGCCATGGCGCGGGCTCCCAGCATGCCGAACAGCAGCGGGTCGAACGGGCTCAGACGGCGCGAATGGTCGGCCGATTCGATCGCCGCACGCGGATCGCCCGACTGCGAATGGACGAAGGACAGCGTATAATGACCGAGCGCGAAGTTTGGGCTCAGATCCACGGCCCGCTCCAGCTCACCGAGAGATTTGTCCTGGCGGCCGCGCAGCCACAGCGCCCGTCCCATGGCCCAGTGCGCGGACGGATCGCGGTCGTCCACGATCAGGCCGCGGCCGGCGGCCTCGAAGGCACGGTCGCTTTCTCTTTGCCGATCTGCCCAGTTCTGGAAAGCGTTCTGCCAATGCGTGAAGGACAGACCCGCATGGGCGCGCGAAAAGGTCGGATCGAGGTCGATTGCCACCTCGAAGAAGTGCCGGGCCAGATCGTTGTCACTCCTCGTGAACCGGTACATGTGCCAGAGGCCACGGTGGTAAGCTTCCCAGGCATCCAGCGAATTCGGCGGCTTAAGGATCGCGCGGTTCCGTTCGACCAGCTCGATTTCGTTGGCGATCGACGAGACGATCCGGTCGCCGATTTCGTCCAGCGCAAGGAATGCATCGCCGAGCTTGTGGTCGAAGTTCTCAGTCCACACGATCACGGCCCTGCGCGCCTCAACAAGCTCGACCGTAACCAGGATGCGGCCGCCTTTTCGGCGCACGGTTCCGCTGGCGACATAATCGACATTCAGGCGGCGCCCGGCTTCCTCCGGACCGGCGCCGCGATCAGCGAGGGCAAAAACGGAGCCCCGCGCAATGATGAGCAGATTTCTGAGCTTTGCCAGCCGTGTAATGATGTCGTAGGTGAGCCCGTGCGCGAGTCCGCCACCAGCACCTGTGCCCTTTGCCTGCTCCACAAAGGGCATTACGGCAAGCGAAGCGCGGCGAGGAGGGGCGCCTTCCGCTGCACCGGCCAACGAAAGCGATGCGCTGCTCACCGGGACGATCTGTGCCTGCGGCGACCCATTCCGCCCGGCTTTGATCGCTCGCCAGGCATCAAGCACCGGCTCGAATTCCAGGTCCTCGGCCTTAAAGATTTTGGCGGACGCCTTGACGTGTTCCTCGCAATCGCCGATCCGGCCTCGCGCCGCAAGCGCATCAAGAAGCGCCACATGCGCGCGCGCGTCGAAGGGTGCGACATCCACCCAGCCTTCGAGATGCGGTAACGCCTTTTCGCCATCTTCCTTAAGACTTGCGGCGAGATGCTCCAGCACGACAGCGTGGCAGTGCCTCAGTCTGCGTCTCTGCGCGGCGAGCCAACCATCGAATTGCGGGCTGCGCTCGATTTGTAGGCTTTCAAGGAAATCCCCGGCGAACAGTCTCGATAGTGTCTCCAGCGCTTTCGCGTCGAGCGTCTCAATGCCCCTCTCGAAGGCGGCGGCGATTTCGGCCACGTCAACCATGACGCCGGTGAGATCGGCGGAGACCAGGTCGCCGGAGGTGATCACCCGGCGCCGGGCCGGCTCGTCGAGGATGCCTCTCACCTTGCTGAGACACCAGCGCAGCTCGGCCCGCGGGTCGTCCGGAACGTCCCAGAATATTTCGCAAAGCCGGCTGCGCCCGACCGGGCGCTGGCTCAAGGCAAGATAGGCGAAGACCGCGCGCACCTTGCGGGAGGCCGGCAGCTCCAGCGCGATGCCATCCCGGGTGATTGACAACGCTCCGAGCATTTGGACCTGCAGGCCGATTCGCCGCGGTTTAAGGCCTGGTGAAGTGGATTCCACGCGTGTTCCCACGCTTCCTCCAACGTTTGTACCTCGGAACTCTTCTATCATGCCAATGGCTCGACGCATCCCCCGATCCGCGGAGGAGCACCCGGTTGATGTTGTGGCCGTGACCAGTCGACCCGGTTCATTGTGACTATTATGGAGATCGTGCATGCAAGCTCAAAAGGAAATCAGAACGACGGCGGGACGCGGCCGGCTCTTCGCTAGCATTCTCGATACGGTCGGTGACACGCCGACGGTCCGGATCAATAATCTGGGTGTCGAGGGGCGGACCATCTATGTCAAGGCCGAATTCTTCAACCCGGCGGCCTCGGTCAAGGACCGCCTTGCGCTTAATATCATCGAGGCGGCGGAGCGCAGCGGCGCTTTGAAGCCGGGCCAAACTGTGGTCGAGGCGACCAGCGGCAATACCGGCATTGGCCTCGCCATGGTCTGCGCGCAGAAGGGCTATCCGCTGGTCGTGACCATGGCCGACAGCTTTTCCATCGAGCGCCGCAAGCTGATGCGCATGCTGGGCGCCAAGGTGGTGCTGACGCCGCGCGCGCAAAAGGGCTTTGGCATGTACAAGAAGGCCGAGGAATTGGCCAAAGCCAATGGCTGGTTCCTCGCCCGTCAATTCGAAACTGAGGCTAACGCGGCCATACACGAAACGACGACGGCGCGTGAGATCATCAATGATTTCTCCGGATCGCGGCTCGACTGGTTTGTGACCGGATACGGCACCGGCGGCACCGTCGCGGGAGTTGGGCGCGTCCTGCGCCGGGAGCGGCCGGAAACGCGCATCGCTCTCAGCGAACCGGCCAATGCTCAGCTCGTCGGCAGCGGCGTCAAGCAGGAACGCATGGGCGATGGCGCGCCAGTCGCCAGCCATCCGGCTTTCGAGCCGCATCCGATCCAGGGCTGGACGCCGGATTTCGTGCCTTATGTGCTGCAGGAGGCGATTGATGCAAGGCTCTATGACGAGGTCGTGCCGGTCGCCGGAGCCGACGCCATCAAGTGGGCGAAGGCATTGGCTCAGAATGAGGGCATTTTTGCCGGCATATCTGCGGGAGCCGCGTTCGCCGTGGCGCGCCGGATCGCGGAACGTGCTGCCGCCGGTTCGGTGATCCTCTGCATGCTTCCCGACACGGGCGAGCGTTATCTGACCACGCCGCTCTTTGAGAGCATCGACGCCGATATGAACGAGGAAGAGATTGCCCTATCGCGCTCCACGCCCGGCTTCCAGTTCGCCGCCTGAAGACGACGAAGGGAGCGTCCGGATGAATACGCCGTGGAATGCGTCTACGGAGGCGACGGAAGAAACGCTCGATCCACAGGATTGGGCAGATGTGCAGGCGGTCTCGCACCAGATGATCGAGGATTCGATCGCCTATTTGCGCGGCGTGCGCGACCGCCCCGTATGGCGGGAGATGCCGTCCGAGGTGAGGAGTTTCTTTGAGGGTCCCTTGCCGCGCTCGGCGTCGCCGCTTTCCGAGGTCTACGCGCAAGTCACCGAAAATGTGATGCCCTATCCGATGGGCAACGTTCATCCGCGCTTCTGGTCCTGGTACATGGGCACGAGCAATGTTACCGGAGCGCTCGGCGACTTTCTTGCCGCCATCCAGGGCTCCAATCTCGGTGGCGGCAATCATGCCGCAGCCCTGATGGATGGCCAGGTGGTGAATTGGTGCAAGGCGATGATGGGCTTGCCCGCTTCGGCGAGCGGCACGCTGGTGAGCGGCGGCTCGATGGCCAATCTCATCGGCCTGACAGTTGCGCGGAACGTCGGTGCCGGCATCGATGTGCGCGAAGAGGGCGTCGCCGCCATCGAAAAGCCCCTGCGCTTCTACGGCTCAGACCAAATCCACAGTTGTCACCGCAAGGCGATGGAATCGCTTGGCCTCGGAAATCGCGCGCTCCGCCGCATTCCGACGGACCATGGATTGCGCATCGATCTCCGAACATTGCGGTCCGCCATTGCCGAAGACCGAGCCGCTGGATTTCGACCGGCTTGCATCATTGGCACAGCCGGCACCGTCAACACCGGCGCGATCGACGACTTAGAAGCGCTCGCTGTGCTGGCGGCGCGCGAGGACCTCTGGTTTCATGTGGACGGCTGCATCGGTGCATTGATCGCCATTGCGCCCGAGAATGCGTACCGCGTCGCCGGCATCGAACGCGCCGATTCAATTGCGCTTGACCCGCATAAATGGCTGCACGCGCCCTTCGAGGCGGGTTGCGCCCTTGTCCGGGATGCTGCGACGCATCGGAGCGCCTTCGGTGTGACGCCAGAATATCTGGAATCGACCCCTCGCGGGTTGGCGGCGGCGCCATGGCTGCACGAATACGGCCTGCAGACCTCGCGCGGGTTCCGGGCGCTTAAAATTTGGATGGCGATCAAGGAGCATGGGATCGACAAATTCGGCCGGCTGATCGATCAGAACATCGCCCAGGGCCATTATCTCAGCACGATGATCGAGAAAGAGCCGCGTCTCGAGCTGGCCGTGCCGGCCAATATCAACATAGTCTGTTTCCGATACCGCGTAGACGGGCTCGCGCCTGAAGCGCTGAAGTTGCTCAACACCGAGATCATGCTGCGGCTTCAGGAACAAGGCATCGCTGCGCTCTCCGACACCACAGTGCATGGCAGGCACTGCCTGCGCGTCGCTATCAACAACCACCGCACCCGCTACAAGGACCTCGATCTCCTGGTCCGTGAGACCCTCCGGCTGGGGAGCGAGATCATGAGCGATCGTGCGTCTGCCTGATTTCGGTTGCATTCCGGCTTGGCGACGGGAACGGACTGTCCAATCGCGCGGCTTCCATCGAGCGCCGTTTCAATGACTCCGAGTTTCTCGCCACGGTGGGCGGGGAGTTCGGCTCAGGGTCAATAGCCTGAGAGCTCCTTAGGCCGATGTAAGCGATGCATTTAAAAGCGGAACTTCCGACATGGTGCAGAGACACCGGGCCTCGAAGCCTTGTAGATTGCCTTATCTGTTAAACCAGAACATCGGGGCGGCTCGAAAATTCCGACTTACAATGAGTGCAACCCCGAGCTTTAGAAGTTTGAGCCGGATCGGCAATCTGATGTGGTATTTGATCCCGCCTGTTAGTAATGCCCTAACTATTTGCAAGGGTTGTTGGGTCTGCGCATCCAATGACTCGATCGCGCCAACCGATAGCGTTCAGGTTCGCACTCAAAATTGATGTTGCTGAAATTAAGAATAAGTGACGGACGTTAATTTACTGTTTACCATAATACGAGCGATGCGGCGCGGAGCCAAGCGGTATCTTTACCGCGCTTCATTTTCCATACGGTCGCAGGCGGCGGCCAATGAGCTAATAAATACTACCGCCAATGGGAGGTGTTATGGCAAAATTGAATATCAACGGGCGGAATCTGTCTCTCGATGTTCCGAGCGATACCCCCCTTTTGTGGGTCATACGCGAGCACTTGCAGATGACCGGCACCAAGTTCGGCTGTGGGGCTGGTCTCTGCGGCGCTTGCACGGTGCATCTCAATGGCGAAGCCGTTCGTTCTTGCCAGACTTCGGTTTCCGATGCGGCCGGCAAAAAAATAATAACAATCGAAGGCCTAGATCCGAAGGGAGAGCATCCTCTTCAGCGTGCTTGGGTCGCCGAACAGGTACCGCAATGCGGATATTGCCAATCCGGCCAGATTATGCAGGCCGCATCCCTGCTCGCAAAAAACGTCAGCCCCACCCGGCAAGAAGTCGTGCAACACATGGATGGCAATTTGTGCCGGTGCATGACCTACACTCGCATCCAACGCGCTGTTCTGCGCGCTGCCGCCGAAATGCGTGGCGAAAGGGGAGTATAAGCCATGACGAAGCACGAAAAACCCGATGCGTTCTCGCATCTCAGCCGCCGCAACTTCCTTATTGGAACAGGCGCGACCGGCGTCCTGCTGGGTTATGCGGCACTTCCCGAGATAGACAAGGCTCTTGGAGCCGCGGGCGCACCCGCCAATTTCGAGCCGTCGATATGGTATTCCATCAGTAGGGACGGAAAGGTTGTCGTTACCGTCGGCAAAGCGGAAATGGGTCAGCACATTTCTAGCACGATGGCACAAATTGTCGCCGAGGAACTGGAAGCCGCTTGGAAAGACGTCTCTGTGGTCCTCGCCTCCAACGACCCGAAGTATAACGATCCTCTGTTAGGTGCACAGATCACCGGGGGTAGCTGGAGCACCAACATGAACTTCGACGCCATGAGCCGGGCGGGCGCGGCTGGCCGCATAACGCTTGTAAAGGCCGGTGCCGGGATGATGGGCGTGGCCGAGGCGGAGTGCCGTGCGAGTAGTTCGCGCGTGACCCATACGAAATCGGGCAAAAGTGTAAGCTACGCTCAAATCATTAAGAGCGGCAAGGCCAACAAAACTTGGACTCCGGAAGAGCTCAAAGCGATCGTGCTGAAGACCCCGGACCAATATGTTTTGATCGGGCACTCCATTCAGCAGATCGATATTCCCGGCAAGACCAACGGGACCACGAAGTTTGGGATCGATGCTTCCGTACCGGGCATGCTTTATGGAAAGCTTGCCCTGCCACCTGTGCGGTATGGCGCAAAGGTGAAGTCGGTCGATGAGAGTGCATCCAAAAAAGTTCCCGGATTCGTCAAAACCGTCGTAGTCGATGACAAGACCGGAACGACGTCCGGCTGGGTTGTTGCTGTGGCCTCTACCTATTGGGGTGCGCAGAAAGCTGCGGATGCATTGAAGATCGATTGGGATAAGGGTCCTTACGCCGATGTCTCCGACGAGTCGATTATCGCCGAGTCACGCCGCCTGCAACAGGAAGGAACCAAGGGCTTCCTTTTTGTTAAGGATGGCGACTCCGCAGGTGCCTTGGCAAATTCGGCGAAGGTGATCGAAGCCGAATACCTGACCAGCATCAACATTCACTGCCCGATGGAGCCGATGAATGCACTTGCCCTGGAGAAGGACGGCATCTGGCACATCTACACCGGCAACCAGTTCAATACGCGCACCACGGCGATCGCGGCCGCTACCGCAGGCGTCGATCCGAAGAACGTCGTCATTCACCAGCACTATATTGGCGGCGGCTTTGGGCGCAGGCTGGAGTCCGATATGGTGGTGCCCGCGGTGGCGGCAGCCAAGGCGGTTGGGAAACCGGTTAAGGTTATCTACTCACGCGAAGATGACATGACGATGGATTTCACTCGGCCGCTGACTTATCAGAAGATCAAAGTCGGGCTCGACGCCAATGGTCATCCCATCGCCATGGAGCATGACGTAATTGGTGCTTGGCCAACCGCGCGTTGGGGCATTCCTGCGTTCCTGACACCGTCGGTTGACAAGAAAGGCAGTCATGACGGCTTCACGGTCAACGGAGCGGACTACTGGTACACAATCGCGAACCATACTGTCCGTAACTTCGAGAACGAGCTAGCGCAGAATGCGACGCCTTCGGGGCAACTCCGTTCGGTCGCTCCGGGATGGACGTTCTGGGCCGTGGAAAGCACAATGGACGAAATCGCGCATGCGAGCGGGAAAGATCCGGTTGAGCTGCGCCTTGCCCTTCTCGATGCTGCCGGCGCAAATTCCGGAGATGGCAAGCCTAACACAAGTGGCGGAGCCAAGCGGTTGGCCAACACACTACGTACCGCGGTGGGCCGTTCCGGGTATGGTGCCGTGAAGCTTGGGCCAAACGAAGGTATCGGTGTCGCCTGCGTAAGTTCGCAAGAGCGGGCAACGCCAACATGGACGGCTTGCGTCGCGCATGTGGCAGTAAATCCGAAGTCGGGGGAGGTGAAGCTCAAGAAGTTAACAGTAGCCATGGATGTTGGCACGGCCATCAATCCTGACGGTGTCCGCGCTCAAATAGAGGGCTCGACGCTGTGGGGAGCTTCGATCGCGCTCTACGAAAAAGCTTCGATGAAGAATGGTGGCATCCAGCAAACCAACTTCGACAGCTATACTCCCATGCGGATGAGCCAAGTGCCCGAACTTGACGTCAGCATCATTTCCAACGGCGAAACGCCCGTTGGCTGTGGCGAGCCTGCCGTGACCGTGGTCGCCCCTGCGATCGCAAACGCGATCTTCAATGCGGTCGGTGCGCGCGTTCGGTCGCTTCCGATCACAGCTGAGGCTGTCAAAGCAGCGATGAAGACCTAGCAGATCGCCTTATCCTGGGTCGCTAGGGCGATCCAGGACATCTAGCGTGTGCGAGGCTCCAACGACTTCCGAAAGCCAAGGGTCGACGAGAACGCCTTCATTGAGGTGCTCCTGCCCAAGTTGATCATCCGGCGGCTAAGTGAGGCGGAGATGGAGGCTTACCGCCGGCCGTTTCGCGAGCGCGCGGCGCGCCTGCCGACCTAGGTCTGGCCGCGGGAGCTTCCAATCGAGGGCGAACCTGCGGACGTTGTGGCAATCGTCGAAGAATATGGAAGCTGGCTGGCCGCGAGTAAGCTGCCGAAGCTGTTCATCTCGGCGGAGCCTGGATCATTGCTAATCGGCCGGGCGCGCACATTCTGCCGGACCTGGCCGAACCAGGAGTAGGTCACTGTCCCGGGCATCCACTTCATCCAGGAGGGCGTGTCGAATTTGCTCACAAAATTGGCGGTATTGACCCGAAGCTGCCCTCTCGGCTGCTGGGCAAGAGCAGGCCTCGTTGAAATCTCGAAGTTGAAGACGCGAAACCCCGTACTCCGCGAAGGCTTACTTGTTAGAGACGGACGGAACGAGCGGCCTCAGCTGGTGCTTGATCGGAATCGCGATGACCGTCGGATTGTCCGCGTCCAGCGCCTTAGAGAACGCCGACTTTATCTCTTCCTTTGTGGTGGCCTCGACCGCGGCACAGCCGAACCCCTTCGCGGTAGAGACAATGTCGAGCGGGGGAAGATCCAGCCCAGGTACGTTGGGAGTGTTCTCAAGCTCGGCGAACTCTTTCAGGATCGCGTACTCTTTGTTGCACATGATGATATAGATCACCTTGAGCTTGTGCTGCGCGGCGGTGGCGAGGCACTGCACGGAGTACTGTAGGGATCCATCGCCGATCACGGCTATCACCGGCCGGCCTGTGCCCAGCTTTTTCTGCGCCAGTGCGATGCCAACGGCTGCCGGCGCATTCCAGCCAAGCCCGCCGCTGGCAAAGGTGTAGTAAGAAGCCGGCTGAATCGTGGGCCACCTCATCGCCAAATCCATCGCATTCGACGGCGACTCCTGGGCGACGATGGCGTTGTCCGGCCGCAGTTCGCTCAACGCGGCGTAAGCCTCACTGGCAGTCAGTGGCGAGTTGGGCGGCGAGGGGAGAGTGCGCGGAAGGTGCAGAGGCGGTGGCGCCGTGCGCGATGAGCCGTCTTCGACCAGTGCCAGCAAGGCCTCAAGGGTAAGCTTGGCATCACCAAGCATGCTGTCTCCTACTAGTGCACTGCCCGCATCGCTCGGATCGTTTGTAACCTGCAGCAGCTCGCAGCCAGGCGGTAGTACAGGCCCCGAAACATATGGATAGTAACGAAAAACAGGTGCGCCGATCACCACCGCTAACTCGAAGCCCTTGAGCCGCTCGCTCAATGGCCCCATGGCAATCGGGAGCATGCCCTGAAACAACGGGTGCGTCTCCGGAAAGGAGGGGCGTTCGGTATTCGGGGCATGAAACACAGGCGCGTGAAGCTTTTCGGCGAGTGCAACGCCCACGTCCCAACCGCCACTCCTGTCGATCTCCTGGCCGTACACCAGGGCCAGTCTTTTCGCCGCGGAGATACGCTTGGCAAACTCACGAGCGCGATCTCCATCCGGCGCGAAGCGGGTGCTCACCGTACGGACGGCGGCGGCGCCTAGCGCGGGCTGGTCCAAGCCATCCAGCGGGATCGAGACGTATACTGGACCGGCAGGCGGCTGCAACGCCAAGGCGTATGCACGCATGAGAGCTCCCGGCACATCCTGAGCTCGCGCCGGCTGATAGGCCCACTTCACATAGGGACGGGGCAGCATCGTTTCATCGCGGTTTGTCAGCATGGGATCGCACAAAATCATCTCACGCGTCTGCTGGCCGGCGGTGATGATCAACGGCGTCTTATTGAGGAAGGCCGTCATGATGTTGCCCATGCCGTTGCCGGTACCCGCCGATGTGTGCAAGTTCACCATCGCGGGACCGCGCATGGCTTGAGCAAAGCCATCCGCCATTGCAACGACTGAGGCCTCTTGCAGGCCCAGAATGTAATTAAAATCAGTGGGAAAGTTCTTTAGGAATGGCTGTTCGGTGGAACCAGGATTGCCAAAAACCGTGGTCAAACCCAAAGACCGCAGAAGATCGTAGGTTGCTGCCCAGACGCTTTGTGATTTCTCAGTCTCCATATCGTCAGCTCCTTTCGCAGAGCCGCCGTAAAAGAGCGCGGTATCAACTTCGCCGCACTGGACATGATAACGGCCCGTCGCCGCTAGATAATTGGCTGACGGGAATGTGGTTCCTCGCCGCTTAGCGGAGAAGGCGCGCGGATCTCCTGTTGTGGCCCGGTCCTGCCGATTGCGGGTCGAGCAGGGTTCGACCGCTATCGGATCCCAAGGCAGAAACAAGCGGATAGCTAGTCACCAGCCTGCACATGACCCTGGCTGCGTGAAAACGTCGAGTCGGCTATGATTCCCCTGGCGATTTACAGCGGGGGCTTGATGAAGCGCTACATTGAGGGGGCTGACCGGGGGCAGTGGACATTTCTGCCCGAATGTCTCGATGATTGGGTTGCTGAGGACAACCCGGTCCGGGCCATCGATGCATTTGTCGATGCGCTCGATCTTGCCGAGCTTGGCTTCAAGGTGCAGCCAGCAGAAACCGGCCGGCCTTCCTTCCATCCTTCCGTTCATTTGAAGCTGTACGTTTATGGATATCTGAACCGGGTCCAATCGAGCCGCCGCCTGGAACGTGAGGCAAACCGCAATCTGGAAGTGATCTGGCTTTTGGGCCGCCGCATGCCGGATGACAAGGTGATCGCCGATTTCCGCAAGGACAATGGCCCCGCTATACGCAAAGTCTGCGCCCGCTTCGTGGAGCTGTGCCGCAAGATAGGGCTCCTCACCAAAGCCAGCGTCGCCATCGACGGCAGTAAGTTCAAAGCGGTGAACAACCGCGACAGGAACTTCACGAGCGCCAAGGTGGAACGGCGGCGCAAGCAGCTTGAGGAGAGCGTGGCCCGCTATTTGGGCCAGCTCGACACCGCGGACCGCCAGGAGCCAAGCGAGGCGCTGGCCGCCAAGACCGCGCACCTCAAAGAGAAACTTGTGAAGCTCGATGAGGAGATGAAAAAGCTTGCGGCCATCGAGAAGCAGATGCTTGCCTCGCCGGACCAGCAAATCTCGCTGACCGATCCAGATAGCCGCTCCTTAGCAACGAGCGGGCGCGGCTCGGGCATGGTTGGCTACAACGTGCAAATCGCTGTCGATACGGAACATCATCTGATCGTCGCGCATGAAGTGACCAATGTGGGCAACGACACCGCGCACCTGGCCAGCATGGCTGTCAAAGCGAAGGAAGCGTTGCAGACGGACAAGCTCGAGGCGGTTGCTGACCGCGGCTACTTCGAAGGCAAGGAAATCCTCGCCTGCGAAGAGGCCGGCGTCACCGTCACGCTGCCAAAGCCGATGACATCGGGCTCAAAATCGGAAGGGCGGTTCGGGAAGCAGGACTTTGTCTATCTTGCCAGCGAGGATGTCTATCGCTGTCCAGCTGGGGAGCATCTCAAATACTACTTCACCACTGTTGAGCGGGGGAAGACCCTACGGCGCTATTGGACGAACGCCTGTCAAAGCTGCGGCATGAAGCCTCAATGCACCAAGGCCAAGCTGCGGCGCATCACGCGCTGGGAGAATGAGCATGTCGCGGAGGCGGTGCAGCGGCGGCTCGACGAAAACCCTGGGGCCATGCGAGTGCGACGCGAGACGGCCGAGCACCCCTTCGGCACTATGAAGGCGCGCATGGGGACCACGCACTTTCTCATGAAGACGCTGCCGAAGGTGGCCAGCGAAATGGCGCTGCATGTGCTTGCCTACAATTTCACGCGGGTGATGAACATCATCGGCGTCAAACCCCTGATGGCCGCCATCGCGGCGTGAATGCCGCCGCCAGCCCTTCTGGTGGCCCATGGCCGCCCCAAAACGCCTTCAGGCTTGCCAAAGAAGCCCGAAAAACGGATTTTCCGAAAATCGCTGGGCACCGTCGGTTTTCCTAAACACAGGTCCAGCGTTTTCACGCGGTCTGGACCCTGAGCTGACTCTTCAGCTTGCCACTCCCAGGTCTAACTCCGGCGGAGGCGCCCCACTATGGAAAGACAAAAGCTCCATCACTAATGCTCGGGCAGCGACAGACCGAACGTTGCAACCAGGTCCTCCACTTGTTCTGGTGTCAGATAACGTGGATTAAGACCGCGAAGGAGCAGATAAAGTCTGGCCGTTTCCTCCAATTCCTCTGTGGCAAAAACGGCAGCCTCGAGTGTGTCGCCGGCTACGACAGGACCGTGATTGGCAAGGAGAATCGAGGAATATTTTCCCCCCAGTCCACGAATCGCTCCAGCAACGGCCGGATCTCCTGGGCGGTAGTATGGCACGAGCGCAGTGTTGCCGGCACGCATGAGGTAGTAGGCGGTCATTGGCGGCAAGACCGAGCGCGAGTCAATCTCTGGCAGCATGCTCACCGCTACCGCATGCGTCGAGTGCAAGTGAACAATGGCGCGCGCCGAATGGCGAGTCTCGTAGAGTGTGGCATGTAACGGAATCTCCTTGGTAGGTTTCTTTCCGGAGACGAGGCCACCCTTAACATCGAGGTGAGAGAGCTGCGCCGGGTCCAAAAAACCGAGCGAGGAATCGGTTGGCGTCACCAGCCATCCCCCGTCGTCAAGCCGGACGGAGATGTTGCCGGATGAGCCCGGCGTCAATCCGCGTTCAAATAGCGACCGGCCAAAACGGCAGATCTCTTCACGCAGTTTCGTAAGCGGCATGACGGTCCTCATCGAGTTCGGGCGGGCGAAAGACAGGCAGCGGTCCCGCGACCCCTTTTTTTGACATCAGCGTTGGATGAGCGGCAGTGTCCTTAAGCGTTATTTTCCGCGTTTAAGTAACATTACGGCTTGGCAGCGCTGCCGAATGGACAATAGAAGTAAAACTATTGTCATAATCGCGTCGAGCGGCCGCAATGTCGAATCCTTCTCCAGCCGGCGATGGTGTTCCTAAGGCCGCAGTGATTGGCCTCGGTTCCATGGGCTTTGGCATGGCGCAATCGCTGAGGCGAAGCGGTTTTAGCGTCGTGGGCTACGATGCCGTGTTTGCGAATGTCGAACGGTTTGTCGCCGAGGGAGGAGCCGGAGCCGCGACCCCCGCTGAGGCAGCCACAGATGCGGATGTCATCGTCTGCGTTGTCCTCAACGCTGCACAGACGGAGGCGGTGTTGTTTGGGGAGAATGGCATCACCGGTGCTGCGAAGAGTGGCCCTGTTTTCGTCTCGTCGGCAACCATGGATCCCGCTGCCGCCCGGAGGCTTGGCGGCAAATTCGAGGCAGCGGGTGGCCTTTACCTCGATGCGCCGGTTTCAGGCGGGGCGGCTCGTGCGGCCAAGGGCGAACTCACGATTATGGCCTCAGGCTCACCTGCCGCCTTCGCCAAGGCGAAACCAGCGCTCGATGCTATGGCGATCAAGGTTTATGAGCTTGGCGATGCGCCAGGCATCGGCGCCGCTTTCAAAATGATCAATCAGTTGCTTGCCGGCGTTCATATCGCGGCCGCCGCGGAGGCAATTACCTTTGCTGCCAAACAAGGGCTAGATCTCGCGAAAGTTTACGAAGTCATCACCGCCTCGGCCGGCAACTCATGGATGTTCGAAAACCGGGTGCCACACATCCTCGATGGCGACTATCGTCCGTTCAGCGCAATCGAGATTTTCATCAAAGATCTCGGCATCATCCAGGATATGGCGCGATCCGAATGCTATCCGGTACCGTTAGCAGCGGCCGCACTTCAAATGTATCTTTCCGCTGCTGGCGCAGGCTACGGCCGCGACGACAATTCATCGCTGGCGCGCGTCTATGCTCTTCTATCCGGTGCGAAATTGCCCGAAAAATCCCAGTAAATCGCCAGGACCTGAGCAGCGCAAATGCCGAAATTCGCCGCTAACCTCACAATGATGTTCAACGAGTGGCCATTTCTCGACCGCTTCGCTGCAGCCGCAGATGCAGGCTTTGAGGCCGTTGAGTATCTTTTCCCTTATGGGTATCCACCCGGCGCTATCGGCTCCCGGCTGGAACAACACGGCCTGACCCAGGCTCTTTTCAATTTGCCGCCCGGCGATTGGGCAGCGGGCGAAAGAGGGCTTGCAGCGCTTCCCGCGCGGTTCGATGAGCTAAAGGCGAGTCTTGAGGGCGCGCTCCCTTATGCTGAGGCGACGAGGGTAAAACGGCTGCATCTGATGGCGGGGCTGGCCTCGCGAGCGGACCCCGCTGCCGAGGCGAGCTACCGGCGCGCGGTGACATACGCCGCCGAACGTCTTGGTGAGAAAGGGCTCGATTTACTCCTCGAACCGATCAATTCCCGCAATATGGCAGGTTATTTTCTCAACGATTTCGTCTACGCGGAGAGACTTATCGCGGACATGAAACACCCCAACGTGAAGCTGCAGTTCGACGTCTATCACCGTCAAATCCTCCATGGCGACGTCACGATGGCGTTCCGAGCCTTACAGCCGATCATCGGCCACGTTCAAATCGCCAGCGTTCCATCCCGCCACGAACCCGACAGCGAAGAGCTGAACTATCCCTATCTCTTCGCAGAGTTCGACAGGCTTGGTTATGAAGGCTTTGTCGGCTGTGAGTACAATCCACGTGCCGAGACGCTTGCCGGGTTAAGCTGGTTCGAGCCATTCGCCAGGGATTGAACCATGTCCATCATTCTTGGATGCATCGCTGACGACTACACAGGAGCCTCGGACCTCGCCAACACGCTCACGCGTAACGGGCTCCGCACCATCCAGACCATTGGCATACCGCGGAACGATCTCGTAATGCCCGAAATCGATGCCGTTGTTATCGCCATGAAAATCCGCTCGGTTGCAGCGCGGGAGGCCGTTGCCGCTGCCCGGGCTGCGAACTGCTGGCTACAGCAGCGCGGCGTGGATCATGTTCTCTATAAGATCTGCTCAACCTTCGATTCAACCGATGCCGGCAATATCGGGCCTATTACAGAAGCCCTCAGGAACGACACCGGTACGAGAATCGTGCTCGTCACCCCGGCCTTCCCCGAGACTCAGCGGACGGTTTATCTCGGCAATCTTTTTGTGGGCCTGGCGCCGCTCAATGAGAGCCCAATGAAGGATCATCCGCTCAATCCCATGCGTGACGCGAATCTCGTGCGGGTGCTTGGGCGCCAATCTCGGGGCAAAGTCGCGCTCGCCGACCTGTTTATGGTAAGTGGAGGGCCTGCAATGCTGCGTGCGCGGCTTGATGAACTCGCCGCAACCGGCCATGTCGCGGCTATTGCCGATGCGGTGTTCGAACGCGATCTCGAAGTCATTGGCGAAGTGGCGGCCCAAGAAAGACTTTCAACGGGGGCATCTGGCCTCGGGCTCGGGTTGGCGCGCGCGCTTGTCAGGGGGGGACGTGTTGTCAGTGAACAGGCCAATATTTCCGAGGTTCCGCGGCCCGTAGGCGGCTTCTGTGCTATTTTGGCTGGAAGCTGCTCGAAGGCGACGCTCGAGCAGATCGAGTTTGCCGAGAAATCGATACCCGCGTTGCGGCTCGATGCAGAGCAACTGGCTAACGATCGTGGCGAAGGCGAAATCAAGAATGCAACTTCTTGGGCTTGCGAGCATATAGCTGTCGGGCCCGTGCTGATCGCTACGAGCGCCAAACCGGAGGCGGTTGCGCGGATTCAACAAAAACATGGGCGCGATTATTCAGGCCACGCCATCGAGCAGGCGATGGCGTCTATCGCCAAAGCGTTGATAGACGCTGGCGTCAGGCGCCTCATCGTCGCCGGCGGTGAAACTTCAGGCGCAGTGATCGATCGCCTTGGCATCCCTGCCTTTCAGGTTGGCCCAGAAATCGCATCCGGCGTGCCCCTCCTACGCTCCTTGGGGTACGGAAAGCTGGAACTACTGGTGGCCCTGAAGTCGGGAAATTTCGGTGGCCCTGACTTTTTTGAGAGAGCCCTCGGCGTTATGAAGTAGATCCCACAGCGTGAAGGTTTGGACCTTATACGAGTGCTCTTTAGCCTTGGGGTCGCTTGAAGTTGCCGCTTCGCTCATAACCGATGAACCGGCAAACATGGTTGGAGCAATATCATTCACATCGTATCTCGTGAACTCCGACGACATTCCGAAATACATGTCCTACCGCGCGAACGCGTACCCGAAATTCTTCCCAAACAAACTATATCCGCCACACACCTTGACGATCGTGACACAGCTTGTGCAAAAGCCGCTCCTCGTTGAAGTGACCGCAATGGCTGCACTTCTTTGACCATGCACGTCCGCAGATCACACCTGTAACCGGAGGCTCGTCTGCAGAGCGGGATCGGGTCAACCCAAGAAGGGCCGCTATCGGAATAGGAGAGTTCACGTATGTCGAGGTATTCAAAGCATGGGTTCGAGTTTGAGGGAATTCCCGTCAGCTATATCCGGGGCGGTAATAGAGGTTTTCCGATCCTAATGATCCACGGCTCCGGCCCGGGCGCCTCTACCCAACGGAATTGGCGCCTTGTGCTTGGTCCCCTAGCTGAACACTACGAGATCTACGCAATGGACCCTATCGGTTTCGGAGAATCAGGACGGCGCCCGGCTCCGCCATATTTCGACGTCGATCTCTGGGTTCGTCAATGCCGTTTCATGCTTGACCGGATTCCCGGCGACCGGATCGGTGTGATCGGTCATTCGGTTTCAGGTGCAATTGCACTGAAACTCGCGGCCGCAGAAAAACGGATCTCAAAAGTACTTACTACAGCTTCGATGGGTGCTCCGTTCATTGTTAATCAGGATACGATGAACTGCTGGAGTTTTCCGAAAGGCGACGAGGGGCTGCTCGCGCTTGCGCGATCGACAATCCACGATCAACGTCATGTCACAGCGGAGTGGCTTGCTGGACGCCGGAAGATATTATTTGACGACAAAACTTACGCCTCGTACTTCTCGAAAATGTTCGAGGGCGACCGCCAGCTGTATGCCGCGCAAACCTATCTCAGCGACCATGAGATCGCGGCGGTCGACTGTCCAGTGACAATGATCCATGGCCGTGAGGATCGGCCATTTCCAGCGGAAGTCAGCATCGAGTTGGCTCGTAAGTTGCGTCATGCTGATCTTTATCTGCTCGCCGAATGTTCCCACTCGGTTGCACTGGAGTTTCCGGAAAAGCTTCTCGCCATAGCGAACTGCATGTTCTGATTGGAGAGCAAATGATGCGGATTGGATTCGCCGGTCTCGGTTTGATGGGCCTTCCAATGGCTCGGAATATCATCAAAGCTGGATTCGAGCTAATGGTGTGGAATCGCACCCAGGAAAAGGCCGCTCCTCTGCTCGCCATGGGCGCCCGGCGGGCGGAGACCCTTGGCGAGTTGGCGGCACACTGCGAAGTTGTCATAACGATGGTGACGAATGCGCGTGCGGTGGAATGGATTATATGCGGCAAGGACGGTGTTCTCGAACATGCCAGGGAGGGGCTCATCATTGTCGATATGAGTTCGATCCCCCCGGAAGTCTCGCGATCGATTGCAGAGCGAGCTAAATATCGGGGATCAGTCATGCTCGACGCGCCCGTGACAGGAAATCCGGCTGCCGCGGAAAGTGGCAAGCTCGGCATCATGGTTGGTGGGGAAGCGGCCACATTGGAGCGAGTGCGCCCGGTTCTTGAGTCCCTGTCGTCTATAATCGTCCACGCCGGTCCATCGGGCGCGGGATCAACGCTCAAACTCGTCAACAATCTTGTTCTCGCGGTGGCCATACAGGCGGTCGCGGAAGCGCTGGTATTGGCGAGAAAGGCCGGTATCGATCCTGAATGCGTTCGCCAGATCACCACCGTTGGAGGTGCAAGGACTGGCGCAATGGAAACGCGGGGACCGCGCATGATCGCGCATGACTTTACGGCCCACTTTTCGACAGACAATATGCACAAGGATCTATCGACGGCGCTGAAACTAGCGGACGAACTAGGCGCGTGTGCGCCAGCTGCAGCCGCGGCGCTTGAAACTTTGAAGGCTGCGAGGGCGCAAAACAAGGGCGAGATGGATTCAGCGGTCGTGTACACGATCATTGAGCAATTGTCTGGCCTTGCAATATGCGAATCCCGGCCATGATAGTCGAGGAGCGAACATATACGTGCGTGCCCGGCAAACTGAAAAGTTTCCTGGACATCTATGAAAGCCGTGGGAAGCCGATCCAATGGCCAATCCTGAACGACCCGCTTGCGATTTTCTTGACAGATGCCGGAACTCTCAATCAAGTCGTATTTTGGTGGCGCTTCGCGAGCTTGGGCGACAGGGAAGCAAGGCGCGCCACCTTAGCCGTAGCTCCAGGCTGGACCGAATACATGGCGAACGCGCTTCAATATCTTCAACATCAGGAGAACCGCATTCTTGTGCCAACAAGCCTTTCTCCTCTCAAAACATAGGTGCGTGTGATGGCGCGGCCGCGATACGACCAATTCTTGATCCATTGGTCAGCGCCGAATGGTTCGCTTTAGTTGCTACGTGCAATACGCCTGCAATGATTAAGAGCTGCCTCGATTAGATTAATTGTCGCTTCGTCGGTGCGAAAGGCGGAATGAGCTGAGAGTGTGGCGTTTGGCAAGCTTGTCAGCGGGTGACCGTGCGGCAGCGGTTCTTCGCAAAAGACATCGAGCGCAGCATAGTCTAGTTTTCCGGATTCGAGCGCTGCAACCATAGCGTCCTCGTCAATGAGGGCGCCGCGTGCGGTATTAACGAGGATCGCGCCCGTCCGCATTAGCGAGAGCCTTTCAGCCGTGAGAAAGCAGCGCGTTTCATCGGTCAGGAGCAGATGAAGGGACACCACATGGCTTTCCGCCAGCAATTGCTCAATCGCCACAAATTCCACGCCAGCATGGGATTTGGCCGTCCGGTTCCAGGCAAGCACGCGCATACCAGCAGCGAGTCTTGCCACCTCTACCGCAATACCGCCGAAGCCGATGAGTTCAAGAGTCTTGCCCGTGAGCTGCAGGCCTTGCGTTTGCAACCACAGGCCAGACCGGATGCCGCGATCCATATTGGCCAATCTTTTCGCCGCCGACCACATCAGCGCGATCGCCATTTCTGCAACCGCTGTATCCCCATAGCCCTTGATGATATGCACCGTGATGCCGACAGCCGCGAGTTCTTCGGGATTCATGTAGGAACGGGCCCCGGTGTCAAGAAACACGACGTGGCGGAGATGGCCGCAGTTCTTCGCGATTTCGGTGGGAAGAGCAGTGTAGTCGATGAGTGCAATGCTGGCGTCGCCAATTGCACTTGGCAGGTCCGATGATTTCACCTCCGGCTTTCGGTTGATCTCGAGCGGGATGTCAGTTGGCTGCCACAATTTTTCTGCCGCATCAGCGAGAGCCGGGTTGGCATCGACAAAGACTGCACGCATGCGAACTCAGTGTACTGGGTGCGACATCGGCGCTGTATACAGCCCCATGTGTGAATATTCCAGAGTTTGCTTCTTTCAGGTCCGGATGCCGACTCAGGCTGTAGGAGCCCATGCCTCCGTCAGATCTATCTAGTTAAGCTAAAGTCTTCCAAGGATCACCCCAGCCGCCGTGGCTACCATTTGTTTTGCACTTCAATAATTCGAGATAGTACGCTCCTCAAAGCCTATAGGCGGGTTCCTCACGGTCCATCTTGCGCAAGATGGCCTGAAATCCAACGTCTCCAAAGCTCCGGTCGCCCACGCCCTGTGCAGTCGCGACAGTACGATCGATGATATCCGGTGCGGGTGTCGCGAGCTCCGCTCCGCCCGCCTGGGCCATGATCTGAATTTCGCAAGTACGCTCCAGATAATGCATGAGCGTGAACGCTTCGGCAATGCTGCGGCCGCGCGAAAGGGTACCGTGATTGCGCAAAAACATCATAGGCTTGTCCCCCAGATCGGCGATGAACTGCTTCTGTTCTTGAGGACGCAAGCCGGGTCCGTCGTAATCGTGATAACCGATTTTTCCGCTATAGGTGACTGCGAACTGATTGACAGGTAAGAGCCCAGCCTTCTGTGCAGAGACAGCCGTGCCGCAGATCGTGTGCAGATGCATCACCGATTCGGTTTCGGGCAAAGCCTCATAGACGACCCGATGCACAATCCAGCCTGCCGGGTTAACTGGCTTTCCGCTGCCACCAACATCCTGCGCATCCCAATCGACCTCGACCAAATTGGAGGCGGTAACCTCTTCGAACAGCATTCCGAATGGAATGAATAGGAAGCGGCCAGGGCGTCCCGGAATCCGCGCCGAAAGGTGCGTGTAGATTAGGTCGTCCATATTCCGGCGCCCGAAGAAGCGATAGCAAGCCGCGAGCTGACGTCTGGCTTCAAGCTCTGCAGTATCGGGGCAGGTAAATTCGTGAATATTAGGCGCGGCAGCAGTCATGGGAGGAACCACTCAGTTGAATTTCATTTCGGGGACTTCGATCATCTTGAGACCAGGGTCGAGGTACTGATTGGTGTAGATCGTCTCAACTCCGTAGGGCGTCTCCAGTCCAAAATATTTGGACACCAGTGCGTAATCATCCTTCATCCGAGAGGGAGCCAGGTAACCAAGCCCCTTTGTCCTGGACGCCTCGTCGCTCATCAGCTGCATCGTCAGCTTCCAGTTCACCATCTCACTATCGGTTTTCAGACCGCTGACAGAATCCACGAGAGCCTTGATGCACGGGTCTGGAGATTTCACGCATTCATAATAGGCCTTTTGGGTGACCTTCACGAAACGCGCGACCGCATCCTTGTTCGACTGAAGGAAATCCGAATTGACGAATATCGTGAGGCCGTAGGGATTGATCCCGGCCTTCGCCCACGAGAGATATCCCATGTCGCTTCCCAACTCGCGTGACATGATGTGGTGGAGATTGTAGAAATTCGTCGTGATATCTATTGCATGTGCCTTCAGCGCAGGCAACTTCCCATTGGGGTCCACATTCACCCACGTGACTGAATTAGGATCTACACCGTATTTCGCAGCGAGCGCTGGCCAAAGAGCTCGCTGCGCGTCGCCCGCTGGAACGCCTATTTTCTTTCCCGCAAAGTCTTTCACCCCTGCAATCCCGGAGCTCTTCAGCCAGTACATGCCCAGGGCCGTATTGGCATAGATGTTCATGACGCCAACGATCTTGGAGCCTTTCCCTTTTGCCGTCAGCGCGACCCCCATATCGGCAAGCCCGGCCTGGGAGATCCCCGCGGAGACCTTTTGCAAGGCCCCCACCGATCCTTTGCCGGCTTCAAGGTCCACGTCGAGATCCGCGTCCTTGTACCATCCGCGTTCCTTCGCGAAGTACATCGCGGCATGATCGCCGGCCGGTACCCAGTTCAAAGAAACTGAAATCTTATCAGCGGCAAATGCCGGATTAAAGCAAACCGCCCCTGCGAATGCTGCAGCCCACCGCAGCATGTGCCCCTTTTTCAACATTCGCTCTAAACCTCACGAAGGATGGGTCTGTGATCGCCGGAATTTCGCGCTGCCGGTTCCAGCTTTTGCGCCTGCTAACATGGCGCAGGCATCAAAGTCCTCTACCTCAGTTAGAGTTGTCAAGACCAACGAAATGTGCGACGTTTCATTTCTTCCTTTGCCGCTCTGGCCTGGAAGAAATCCAACCAAGCAATTGAAGATATTATGGTATCGGGTCGGATGGAGGTGCGGGCGTGCTGGTGAGAGGGAAGAACCTTGCGGTGGATGTCTCCGGGGATGGTGATCCGGTTATATTTCTCCATGGACTTGGGAGCACAAGCAGCGTTTGGGAGCCGCAAACACGGGCGCTAGGGGGCCGCTTTCGGGTTGTGCGTTACGATCTCGAGGGCGCCGGGCGCTCGAAGATGACAGGCCCACTATCGATTGAGAGTTGGGTCGAGGATCTTGGGGCCCTGTTGCAGGCTCTATCGCTTAGCAAGACACACTTTGTGGGACACTCGCTGGGCACACTGATCTTACAGCATTTTGCCGTAGCCAATCCCACCAAGGTTATGAGCCTGACATTGATTGGGGTAAGCCGCGCTCCGAACGAGGCAAGACGGCAAGCGGTTCGCGAGCGCGCGGCAAAGGTGCGCGCGGAAGGCATCGAGTTTATAGCGGGAGCGGTCGTAAAAGGGGGGTTGTCCCCCCACATCTATGAAAACAAGCTCGAAGTAGTGGGGTTTGTACGCGAGCTGCTCCTGGGCCAAAGCCGCGAGGATTACGCCGCCTCTCTCGAAGCAATGGCCGCATCGAACGCAGCCGATATCTCCAAGATCTCCGCACCGGTGCTGGTCCTTGCTGGAAGTGATGACTCCGTAAGTCCGCCGGCGAATGGCGAGGCTTTTGTCAAGGAGATAGCGAACGGCCGCTTCCAATCCCTAGAACAGTGCGGGCACTGGCACCCGATAGAGCAGCCCGCCGCGGTGAATGAGGCTCTTAAGGGATTCCTTGGCTGAATTTATGCACCAATGAGAGGCAACTTAAATGGCGAAGCTCCGGCACATTGCCCTATCCGTCCCAGACCCCGAAAAGACAGCGGAATTCTATGAGAAGACCTTCGGACTAAAAAGGGTCGGCGCGACCGAGTCGGTCCTTGCCAGCGGGGTCTATCTTTCGGACGGCTACATCAATCTTGCTCTTCTGAAGTATCACTCCGACGAAATGGCCGGCGTCAAGGAGGGCAAGGATTATGTCGGCGTGCATCATTTCGGATTTCAGGTTGATAACGCGGAAACCGCCAAAGAAAGCGTCGCACAAAACGGCGGCAGCTTTTTCATGGATCTGCCCGCGTTGAAGGATACGCTCTACTACGAAGAAAAATATAAAGACCCGGACGGGATCATTTTCGACATCTCTCAACATGGTTGGGTGACAGAAGCGCAGTGAACGGTGTTGGGGCCAGAAGTTTAGCGCTGGGACGGAGCGCCGGGCGATGACCGGCGCGACTCTGGCCGGCGAGGAGAAATCCGAAACCGCGCAGCGGCCGCAGCATTCGGCAGGCCGGCGAATCAGCGGCAGGTCCTGGCGGCGCTGCGGGCTGATAATCTTCAGCCACTTGCTCCTTCTGGCTGCCTGGCAAGCCTCCGCGCTGTACGCAGGGTTGCCCAAGTTCGTGTTGCCTACTCCGGCCGCAACCGTCGCCACGCTGGATGGCGAAAACTATCGTTGGATTGCTAATAGCTGGGCGACTGCAACCGAAGTCTTCGGCGGCTTCTGCCTTGGAGCGCTTGCCGCGATCGCTTTGGCTGTAATCTTCTGCTGGTTCAAACTACTGGAGAGCCTGCTTATGCCGGTTCTCATCAGTTTCAATATGATCCCCAAAGTCGCATTGGGCCCGCTGATCATTGTCTGGTTCAAATATGGGATCGGGCCGAATATGTTGATTGCATTCTCGATCTGCTTCTTTCCCATTCTGCTAACGACAGCGCGCGGTTTGCAGGAAGTCGATCCTGAGCTTCTTGATTTAATCCACAGCCTCAAAGGGTCACGTTGGCAGCTCTTCAAGAAGATCCAATTGCCCAGCGCCTTGCCCTACGTTTTCTCCGGCATGAAGGTCGGCGCGATACTCGCGGTCGCGGGTGCAATTGTCGGGGAGTTCCTCGGGTCGGATCAGGGCTTGGGCTATCTGATGATGCAAGTGCAAGTGACGCTCGACACTCCTGCAATGTTTATGGCGTTGCTACTCATCACAATGATCGGCATCACCTTGTACGGGCTTATTCTACTTATGGAACGTGCACTTGTACCGCGTGATGCCCGGCTTGCTTGAGCGCCCTCAATTTGTGGTGCCAACGGCCCATTCCTTGCCGTTTGTCCGGCTGTCAAATGCCGGAAAGGCCTATCGCAAGGATGGCGCTGAGTTCATCGCGGTGTCGGACGTGAGTTTCGAAATCGCCGCAGGCGACTTCGTGTCTCTAGTTGGACCATCGGGCTGTGGCAAAACAACGGTGCTCAAGATGCTCGCCGGACTCTTGCAGCCGAGCCAAGGCGAGGTTGCGATCGGCAACCCTCAGAATCCGTTTCGCCCTGGCCGCGACGTAGGTATGGTGTTCCAACAGGCGCTGTTACTGAAATGGAGAACGATTCTCGACAACGTCTTGCTTCCGGCCGAGATTCTCGGTTTGCGCAAGGCTGAAAGCAAGGCGCGCGCAAAGGAACTCCTGGCTATGGTTGGCTTGCACGGTTTTGAAGCGCGCTTTCCTTATGAGCTTTCGGGCGGAATGCAGCAGCGCGCATCGATAGCCCGCGCCCTCGTTCACGATCCGAAGCTTTTGCTGATGGACGAGCCCTTTGGTGCTCTGGATGCCCTCACGCGCGAAAAGATGAACCTCGAACTGCTCAACATTTGGCGGCAGTTCAAGAAAACCATCGTCTTCGTGACTCATGATATCGCCGAGGCAGTCTTCCTCGGAACGCGGGTAGTGGTGCTAACGTCCCGGCCGGCGCGCATGCTCGAGAATATTCCGATCTTGCTGCCGGCCGAGCGGACGCTCGACATGAAGACGCATGAGGATTTCGGCGCCTACACCCGCAAGATTTATAGGTTGCTTGGGGTCGAGTAGAGCTGCGGTCTCGCGGCTTGGGCTATCCAAACTCAGCCCCACTCACCGCAAAGATTTGCTCTGGACGGTCCAACGGTTCCGTCCGGGAGAGGAGCATTCGCGTGAAACTGCGTTGCGGTGAAAACCCCCGCCCCCGCAGCCACTTATGCAGCTGAGTATGTTGTGCCGGCACGTCGATTACAACTGGTCCTTGAATTGTATTCAGTGCGGCGCTGGCCAGGGCAATGGCAGTGGTTTCATCGTCTGAAACCAGCGGCCCAATATGCGAAGCGTTCCGGCCTTCGCGCGCCAGGACAAACCCTCTGATACGACCGTTATTTGATATGAAGAAAGCGGACTGGGGTTTGCGCTCCAGCCATGTCCTCAGAAGTGCGGACCGGTCCTCGCCGAAGCGCCGCTTATCATATTCGGCCACGGCATCGATAGTGTCCGCGGTCAAGGCAGTTATATTCGCTGATGAGGCTCCTTCTTGCGTAGGTAGAACCGCGGCGGAGTGCATGCGCGTGATGCCGTAAATGTCGCGAAAGCCGATTTGGCGGTAAACCTCGCGGCCAGCCTGTGTTGCATCCAATCCGGCGATCGAACCACGCTGGGTCAGCCAGCCGGCACACCTCTGCATCAAAAGGGAGGCGAAGCCCTGTCTTCGTTCCGAGGCTCTCACGAGGACCATGCAAATCCATCCAAAGCGCTTACCGTATGGCATGACCCCGCCTGTGGCGACGAGGTCTGACTCTCTCTTAATCCCGAAAACAACGCCTGCTTCCAAAATGAACTTCCAGTCGGCAGGGTTTTGGTTCCACCCCGAGTCTTCATTCGAGAGCTGGAGGCATTGGTCCAGTTCGTTGAGGCCTATCGGGCGTATTTCGGGTGCCACGGGTCACACCTTAATGGTTTTCGTGTTCAGAATGCCCACAAGAACGGACATCTCGACTTTTCACTCGAGCCAGCGTTCGAGATTGGATAAGACGAAGTCATCGTCGGTTAATTCCGGAAAACTGCGGGCTACCTCAGCAATCGCCTCCGCTTGACCAGGACTTAGTCCTTCGCGCGGGTCAAGGCACCAGGTTCCCGCCAGCAGCCCTTGGCGGCGGAGCACTTCATGGCATCCTGCGATAACGCCGTGAAAATTGTTTGCGACGTCGAATATCGCGGCATTGCAGGCCGTCACCTTGGAATCTTCTGCCAGGAGATCGGAGGGAACGAGATCCTGTGCTGCGGCAGCATGACAGCGGCGAAAGAGCGCGACAGCGGATTTTGTCCATACGCTCCAATGACCGAGAAGACCGCCCCGAATCCTCAAAACGACACGTTCCCGGGCCCGATCAACAATAAAAGGGGTCAGAAGATCGAGTAAGATGTGGTCGTCATTCCCCGTATAGAGGGCGATGCGATCTTCCGCCCTCGCCAGGGCAACACCGCGGATAACGTCTATCGTTGCGTAGCGATTAAAGGGTGCGATCTTCACTCCTATGACGTTCTCGATTTCTACGAATCGGCGCCAGAAGCCCACGCTTAGCGGAACTCCCCCCACGGCGGGTTGAAGATAGAAGCCGAACAGAGGGATCCGTTCTGAAATCGCGCGGCAGTGTTCAATAATGTCGTCCTCGGAGGCGCCCCTCCAGGCTCCAAGGCTGAGAAGCCCTGCGTGATAGCCCAGATCAGCGGCTGTATCGGCTTCACGCTTCGCCTGGTCCGTCCGCCCAACCAGGCCAGCAATCATCGCCAATGGTGCAGAGTTTTTCGGTCTTTGCCCTTCCCAGTTGCGCGCGGTGTCACTGGCAAGTCGCAATACTTCCGCATAAAGACCGGCTTCGCGGATCGCGAACTGCGTTGTGTGCACGCCGACGGCAAGGCCTCCAGCGCCGGCATCGATATAATAGCGGGTCAAAGCACGCTGGCGCCGCACATCGAGAGTTCTCTTCTGGGTCAGCGCAAGCGGGTGCGCCGGGATCACCGTACCGTTCGAAATTGAGGTGCGAAGAGAAGCGGGAAGATTAGAAATGGAGAGCGGCATCGGCAGGTCCAGGTGGGATTGACAGCTCCGGAGATAACAGGTCGGAGGTTAGGCGCATACGCAATCGCATAGCGCAGTCTTTGCGTGACTTCAAACACATGAGATGCAATCTAGGCTTGGCATCGCCGCTGTATCGCGCCTGCACCGGCTGCGCCTAATTCTAATTTGAGGAGCATACATGCCAGGAACGCTTCCTGTCTCCTTCTCCACGGTGGAGGAACTTGATGACTTCATGTCCAGCCCATCAACGGCGCTAATCGACGACCTCGATCAGGTTCCAGGCGACATCATGGTCATAGGTGCGGGCGGCAAAATGGGCCCGACACTAGCTCGAATGGCGAAGCGGGCATGTCCCAACCGGCGCGTGATCGCAGTCGCCCGTTTCACCGAGCCTGGCATGAAGGCCTATTTGAGAGAGAGTGGCGTTGAAACAATCGCGGCCGATCTCCTCGACCCGGAGTCGATCAAGGCACTGCCACTAGTGCCGAATGTCATCTTCATGGCGGGCCGCAAGTTCGGGTCGTCGGGGAATGAGCCGCTGACATGGTCGATGAACACCTTCGTGCCCGGGCTCGTGGCAGATCATCTCAGGCAAAGCCGCATCGTGGTCTTCTCAACCATCTGCGTCTATCCATTCGCTCCCGTTATGCATGGCGGATCGCGCGAGGAGGATGCGGTGGGGCCGCCAGGGGAGTATGCGATGTCCTGTGTGGGACGGGAGCGCATGTTTCAGTATTTCTCGCAGCAGCATAGCACTCCCGGCGTTCTGATCCGTCTCAGCTATTCAATCGACATGCGGTATGGCGTGTTGCACGATCTTGCGAGCAAGATCTTGCATGACGGCGTGATCGACCTTGCGATGGGCCATGTCAACGTAATCTGGCAGGGCGATGCCTGCAGCCAGGCATTGAGGGCGCTCTTGCATTGCACGGTGCCAAGCGCCCCGTTGAACGTCAGCGGTCCAGAAACAGTTAGCATCCGGTCTCTTGCGCTAGCCTTTGCCAAAAGGCTTGGACGTGGTCCAAGATTTACGGGAGAGGAAAGCCCGACAGCTTGGCTTGCCAACACGTCACAGGCAGCGCGGCTATTCGGCTACCCGGCCATCTCTCTCGATCAGATGGTCGAATGGACGGCAGATTGGCTTTCCCGGGGCATGACTAGTTTTGGCAAAGAGACCCATTTCGAGGTGCGTTCGGGGAGGTATTGAAGAAGGGCCTGGCTTTGGATCCAGTCACGCTAGTTTTGGGTGATGTCCTAAGGATTTTCTTGAGACAAGAAGGTCCGTTGTTGTGCAGGTTTCTCGGACGCCTGCATGACCGGACCATCCGCGAGCGCTACCGGAGGCGTCGGAGAAGCGCCAAGGCACGAAATCGCGGAGTATGGGGCACTGTGGCTCAGCGAGGCCTATGGGGATTTAGCCGCAGCGTGGCGGTTGGAATAGGCCGTAATTTTGCAGCAAGCCGAATAGCCTTCGGTTTTTACGAGGGACCTTAGCGGGCGTCTGCTTAAAAAGCCGCGTCAGTAAACGTAGAAACACCGCAAGCCGGCAATATTTTCTGGCATTGCGGCGAGCGCAAAGGTGGCGGCAAAAGCCGCAAGGAAAATCAGCACTGCCGCTGAGTTCTGGAGCCAGCCTAATCATGAGGTATCGAGCCTGATAATCAAAGCCGCCGGGGCGGCACGGTATCTGGGGCTTGGGCCGCTGCCGCGTGCAAAGATCTCAACAACCCTCATGCGCCGGCCACAGCATGGACATGGCCGTTCGAGTTTGAACGGCTCTGTGGCATCGGCGGGCTGTGTGTCTTGTGTGGCCGGAGCGGCTGCTGGCACCTTGAGCAGTTCTCGCGCCTTGGCAATCGCCTCTGCCCGGTTGCCGTTTGCCAGAAATCCGGCGTGGCGGATGCGGTGAAAGCCTTTTGGCAGCACATGCATGAGAAAACGGCGAATAAACTCCGGCGTGGCGAGCGTCATCGTTTTATAGCGGCCAGGGCCTTCGATGCGGTAATCCTTGAAGGTAAAGGTGACGCTCTTGGCATCGGCGGCGATCAGGCGCTTATTGGAAATGGCGACGCGATGGGTGTAGCGGGCAAGATAGGCGAGCACCGCTTCCGGGCCGCCAAAGGGCCTCTTGGCATAAACTACCCATTCGTAGCGCCGGAAAGGCTTGAGGAAGGCCTTGTAAGCACGGGCATCGGCAAGCCCCGCGTGCTCACCCAAGAGCATAAGCCGTCCTTCAGCATGAGCGGCAAACAATGCCTCGATAAACACGCGGCGAAACAGCCGGGACAACAGGCGGACAGGCAAAAAGAATTTGCGCTGGCAGGCGATCCAGCTTTCGCCATCCGGCGAGAATCCGCCCCCAGGCACGATCATATGCACATGCGGGTGATGGGTCATGGCCGACCCCCAACTGTGCAAGACGGAGATTATGCCGAGCTTGGCGCCGAGGCGCTTGGGATCGGCCGCAATGGTGAGGGTCGCCTTGGCCGAGGCCTTGAACAGGATATCGTAGATGACCGCCTTGTTGTGATAGGCGAGGCCGGCGATGGCTCCCGGCATAGTATAGACGAGATGGAAATAGGGTACCGGCAACAGCTCGGCTTTGCGCTCCGCCAGCCATTCCCGCGCTGCCGTCCCTTGGCACTTGGGGCAATGGCGGTTGCGGCAGGAGTTGTAGGCGATGGCTGTGTGTGAACAGTCTTCGCAACGCGCAACGTAGCCGCCGAGCGCCGCGGTCCGGCAGCGCTCGATGGCGCTCATAACTTTGAGCTGGTCAAGACTGATGTGCCTCCTGTTGGCAGCACGCCAAGAGGGGCCGTGGCCGCGGAAGATGTCCGCGACCTCCAACGCTGGCCGTGCCATGGGCGCGGCTTAACGCTTCTGGCGGACCTTCTTCAAAAGCGGCACCGCGATCTTGCCGATCGGGCTTTCGATGGCGGCGATCCGTCCCGTAGCCACGCGGGTATAACGGGCCGTCGTATCGAGCTTGTGATGGCCAAGCACCGCTTGAATCAGACGGATATCCAAGCCTTGCTCGAAAAGATGGGTGGCAAAAGAGTGCCTGAGCGAATGCAGCGTCACTGGCTTCTTGATGCCGGCGGCTTCAGCTGCCTCGTGGAACAGACGCGAGAGCTGGCGCGTAGTGAGCGGCTGGGCGCGCCGCCGGCCGGGAAACAGCCAGCGCTCCTTTAAAGGCACGCCGTCATCGTAGCGTATGGGCCGCACCTTCCACCATTGCCGAAGCAGATCCAGAACTTCGGGGGGAAGCATCACATGACGGTCTTTGCGCCCCTTGGCTTGCACGACGCGGATGATGTTGAGCTCGCTGTCAATGTCACCCACCTTGAGGCGGCACGCTTCGCCAGCGCGTAATCCGCAGCCATAGCACAGCGCGAGCATCACCTTGATCTTCAGGTTGCCCGCCACGGCCAGCAGGCGCTTGGCCTCGGCCGGGCTCATAACCAGCGGCAGCTTCTGTGGCTCTCTGACATAATAGATCTCGGACGCTAAATCGTGCCTGCGCAGCGTGACCCGGAACAAAAACTTCACGCCGGTCATAATGCGGTTGCGATTGCAAATGCTGGGGCCGCTTTCCATCAAATAAAACTGGAAGGCGCGGACCTCGTCCGCCGTCGCCGTCTCAGGCGAGCGCTTCAAATAGGCGGCAAAACGCTTGCAGCTGTAAACATGGCTGCGCTGGGTGTGCAAACCGAGCTGGCGTGCCTTCATGTCCTCGATCATGCGCAGACGCAGTTCACTGACGGCCTGGGTACTCATACTTGGCTCCTGTCTAGGATGAGGTTGTTGAGACCCCGATCCAAAGGACAGGCGCGTTGAGCAGGTTATCGTTATGTTCTCAGATGGTTACCTTGGCCTCTCGCTCCGTGCGGGCAGCAGCTATCGCGCCAGCGATTTAGTGCTTTGTGCCCGCACTTACGATTCCCGTGAAGGCGGAGCAGGTCTGCTCCGTCCCCTGGAATCAGACGTCGGTCTGTTCGGAAATTTGCAGGGAACCATCGACTTAGATGCCGGGATACCTAACCGCGCTCTCGGTATGACCGAGAAGAAGCTGAACCGCGCGGAGGTTGCCCGTCTTTTTGTAAATGAGCGTGGCCTTCGTCCTGCGCATCGAATGGGTGCCATAGATACTCGCGTCCAAGCCAACGGCTTTGAGCCAACAGCCAAGAAGCCTTGCATACTGCCGCGTTGTTAAATGGCGGTTCCCAGCGCCCCGGCCAGCGAAGAGGAATCGATCAGGCATGCGGCCAGAACCTTTGAGATAGGCATCGACTGCTTCGCGGGTCTGTTCGGTGAGTTCAAATTCAACCGGCGGGCCAGTTTTCCTTTGCCGCACGACGGGACCGTTTGGGGCCATAGACTGTACCCAGCTCTGGCAAGGCGCTTACACGGAAAGCAGCAAAACCGTCTCCGGAATGCCTGGGCAGCTTGGCCTCGCCTACGCGGCGGTAGCGCCATGGTCGCTTCCCGCATCCCGAAGGCGTGGGCCCAGAAAAGCTCGCCTCTTGCCAGGCATTCCCTTAGCTCCTGAGCCAATGAGCAGATATTGCCGGGCGTTGTGAAGTGGGTGCCGATGTCCGTGAGCACGGTGTGGATCTTGTAGGGAACCGCAGCGATGCAGAAAGTCCGCGGCCACGGCCCTTGTTGCCTTTTCATGCAGCTGCGCGAACGCGAACTTTGAGGTGCGGTCAATGGCCACGAAGAGATAGAGCTTACCTTTTTCGTCCTAACCTCGGCGATATCGCTGGGGAAATAGCCAATCGGATATTTCTTGAAGGCTTTCTTGGCAGGCTGATCCCCTTCCACATCCGGCAGCCGGCTGATGCCATGGCGTTGGTAGCAGCGATGCAAAGAGGAGCGCGTCAGATGGGGGATCGTCGCCTGCAAAGCATAGAGGCAATGGTCGAGCGGCAGAAGCGTGTGCTTGCGGAAGGCCACGGCGATGGCTTCCTCTTCGACCGTCAGGACTGTCGAGTGAGAGGCTTTCGGCCCATGGGGGCGTCATGAACGAAGGTTCTCTCCTTCCACTTGGCCACGGTCTTGGGATTGATCCCATGGCGTTCCGCTAACTCCTTGGCCGTAGCTTTCGATCGCTGTATCGCAGCTCAGAGGGCGTGCGTTGTCGCGGCGCTGCCGTGAAGTACTTGTCCCATAAACCTTCCCTCAGTTTACGGTCAGTTAAACTGATTCCATCACACAGCGGGACTAAACAACTAGCTCAGCGCAGAATCGTCTTGTGGAGTTCCGGTGCTATTGCATCAGCCTCCTTTGCGATCTTCGTGTTCTGGGCCGTGTTGGCCTTTCTGAAGGGGTTGCGCGCGGGAAGATTGGCAAGGCCCGTACCCTCGGCGGCTCTCTGCAGAAACGCGGGATCGAGGGCCGTCCCCGGCAGCGGTTCCGGCATAAGCCCAGCCTGCGCCTTCAGCATCAGGTCCTTCCAAATCTCGGCCGGCAGTGAGCCGCCGGTCACGCCGCGCATGGGGTGCGCATTGTCATTGCCCATCCAGACGCCACAGACCCACTGCGCGGTATAGCCAATGAACCAGGCATCCTTGAAATTCTGGCTCGTGCCGGTCTTACCCGCGGCCGGGTAATAATCGAGCGCGGCGCCGTTGGCGGTGCCGCCCGCAACCACGGCGTTCATCATGTCGTTCATGGCGCTCACGGCGCGCGCACTGACGATGCGCGCTCGCGCGAGCTCCGAACGCTCGAACACGATCCGGCCTTGGTCATCGCGGATGCGCTCCACAATGTCCGGCACCACCGCCACACCTCCATTGGCGAAGACCGCAAATGCTGACGTCATTTCGAGAAGCGTCGTTTCCGAGGTCCCGAGCGCCAGCGTCGGGCCAACATCGCGGGCTGAAATTACGCCGAGCCTGTTCGCAGCTTCGACCACTTGGCGGGAACCCGTAGCCTGCATAAGGCGAATTGCGGCCATGTTGCTGGAGTGGGTGAGCGCGGCGCGCAGGGTGATGATGCCACGATAGGTGCCGCCAAAATTGGTTGGATGCCATCCACCGATATCGATCGGGCTATCGTCGATCGGAGTATCCGGCGTGAAGCCGTTCTCGATGGCGGCCAGATAGATGAATGGTTTGAAGGCAGAGCCGGGCTGGCGCATGGCGCGGACTGCGCGGTTGAACTGGCTCTCGGCGTGGTTTCTCCCGCCGATCAGGGCGCGGATCGCCCCATCCGGCGTCATGAGCAACACTGCAGCCTCAGAGGCCCTTGCCGTTCTTCCCTTCGTGCGCATGACCTTCTCAACGGCATCCCGTGCCGCGATCTGAAGGCCCGCGTCGATAGTGGTGTCGACAGTAAGATTGCGGCTCGATTCCGCCGTCAGCATTGGCGTTACTTCGGCAACCCAATCCGCGACGAAGCCGAAACCTGGTTTAGACGGGGGCACTTTAAGCTGTGGCGGATTGGCCAGCGCTTCCGCGTATTGATTGATGTCGATCTGGTCTGTTTCGGCAAGGATGCGAAGGATTTCGCGGGCCCGCGTTTTTGCCCGGTCCATATTGCCCGCGGGGGAATAGTAGGAGGGCGCCTTGATCAAGCCAGCAAGCAGCGCGGCTTCCGCTAAGGTTATGTCCTGCGGCGCCTTGCCGAAATAGGAGTGCGCCGCGGCGCCGATCCCGTAATTGCCGCCACCGAAATAGACGCGATTGAGGTAAAGCTCCAGAATCTCCTGCTTTGTAAACCGCCTCTCCAGCCATAGCGCGAGTACGAACTCCTGCGCTTTCCGGGTCCACGCCCGCTCTGGCGTGAGGAACAAGTTCTTGGCGAGCTGCTGCGTAATCGTCGAGCCACCCTGCTGAACTTCCCCCGACCGCAAATTGGAGCTCGCCGCGCGGGCAAGACCAAGGGGGTCCACGCCGAAATGATAGAAGAAGCGCCGGTCTTCTGCCGCCAGCACCGCTTTTATGAGGTTCGGTGGAATATCCTTATAGGGAACATACTCGCGGCGCATGCCTCGCTCCGCGATGAACTCGCCGCCCCGCGCTAGGATCGTGATGTGCGGCGGCAGATGCAGGATCATCGCTTCCCGCGGGCTAGGCAAAACGGAGGCGAAATAGGCTGCCGCGCTTACGATGCTGATCGCAATCCAGCCCGAAGCGGCAATGACCCACGGGATGAGACGGAGGAGCGGCCGGTGAGAGCTCCGCTGGGGCTCCGAAAGCGGAGACTGAACCACCAGCCAAACCGCTGCTGTTCGAAGCCAGCGCCAAACCAGTTTGAGAAGCCGGCGAGCCATGCCGCTTGCAAGCTGCGAAAGACGCAAGCTTGTCAGGCGAACATAGTAGGCTGCCCATTCCCGGCAAGCGCAAGCAACCTCTGTCAATTGCTTCACACGCCAAACGCCCACGTAACGCCTCACAAATCGAAGCCGGCACAGCTACAATTTTTGTAAAGTTAGGCGTCAGTAATTTATTTGGAGTTAAAGGGCAGGCTTCCCCTCAGCACCGGCCCGGTTTCTTTCTCCTGCACCCTCCCGAGTTGAGCGAGGCCGGCCAATGCTGTAATAGGACAGTCCGGCTTGGCGGGCATGCTCGGGCCGGTAAATGTTCCGCAGATCCACTAGGGTCGAGCCGCTCATTTTTGCCTTGAGCGCTGCAAGGTTCACGGCTCTGAATTCATTCCACTCGGTGAGCACCACGGTGGCGTCCGCTCCTTCAGCGGCCTCCAGCACACTTTCACACCACGTTACGCCGGGCAGAAGCGGCTCCGCCTGCCTCCGGCCTTGCGGATCGTAGGCCCGGATCCGCGCGCTGCGTTCCTGAAGCATCGGTATGATCACCAGACTCGGAGCGTCACGCATATCATCGGTGTTCTGCTTGAATGTGACGCCGAGGACCGCGATGGTTTTTCCCGCAACGTGTCCTCCGGCCGCGCGGACGATCTTATGCGCCATCGCAATCTTCCGCTCCGTGTTGACCTTCTCGACCTGTTCGATAAGGGTCAAGGGCGACCGAGCTTCGCGCGCCGTACGCGCGAGCGCCGCGACATCCTTCGGAAAGCAGGACCCGCCATAGCCTGGCCCCGGATGCAGGAACTTGTCCCCGATGCGCCCATCAGACCCGATGGCGTGGGCAACTTGCTGGACGTTCGCGCCTACCTCCTCGCATAGATCGGCAATCTCGTTGATGAAGCTGATCTTCATGGCGAGGAAGGCGTTGGCAGCATATTTGGCGAGCTCGGCACTTTCCCGGCTGACGAAGAGGACGGGCGCGTTGCGAAGGCGCAGCGGCTCGTAAACGCGCTCCATGGTGGCGCGTGCGCGGTCATCGTCGGTGCCGACGAGAACGCGGTCGGGGTGGGTGAAGTCTTGGATCGCGGAGCCTTCCCGGAGGAATTCGGGGTTGGAGCACACCGCGAATTCCTTGTTTGGGCAGAGTTCGCGTAAGCGCCGCTCGATCTCACGGCTGGTGCCCACAGGCACGGTCGATTTGGTTGTGATCACCGTAAAGCTTGCCAGATGCGGCGCAATCTCTTCGACTGCTTGATACACATACGAAAGATCGGCAAAGCCGTCGCCGCGCCGCATAGGGGTGCCAACAGCCAGGAAAATGAGATCTGCCTTGCTCACCGCAGCGGGCAATTCGCCCGTAAAATTCAAGCGTTGGGCGCGCACATTCTTCGCCACGAGGTCATCCAGGCCCGGCTCGTAAATTGGAATTTCGCCCCTGTTGAGCTGATCCAGCTTGCCCTGGTCTTTCTCGACGCAGGTCACGTCCCAGCCGAAATCGGAAAAACAGGCGGCGGATACCAGGCCGACATATCCGGCCCCGATCATGCATATATTCACGGGTTCTTCCCTTAAAACGTCAATTTCAGCGCAGTCTTAGACGATCCTGGCCGGACTGCAAGGAGGCCGCATTAGCCGAAGATGTCCGCGACCTCAAGCGTCAAGCCAGGTGGGTCAAGACTTAATTGGCCCTCGGTTGCAATCCGGGTAGCGAGAACCTCTCCCTCGCCGCGCTGATGATGGATTAGAAGATTGCGTTCCGGGTCTATAACCAAGTAGTGAATAATGCTCGGAATTTGGAAATATCCGCGTAACTTGATGCCGGTATCGATGTACTGCGAACCCGGTGAAATGACCTCCACGACAATGACGGGATTTGGAATTTCAACAGCATTCATCGGCGCCGCTTTGCCGCAATAGACGAGGGCATCGGGCTCGAAAGCGGTATGTTTGTTCACCCTCACCGTCAGTCCATCCGGCAAGGCATGACAGTCCTTGCCGCTTTTTCTGATTGCGGCGCCCAGAGCGTTCACCACATTGAGTTTTATGACGGCGTGGGAGACGCGTTGAGGAGACATGGCGAAGACTTCCCCCTCGATGAGTTCGTAGCGCCCCTCCCGGCCTTCCGCCCAGGCCAGAAACTCATCGACCGTCATCTTTTGCTTTGCCAGCGCGCTCATGTTCTCATTATGCCGTTTCGGGAAGTTTGCGGCAATATGGATAGCGGAACATGGAAGAGGAACTGACTCTCGTTATCGGCGATAAAGCATGGTCATCATGGAGCCTTCGCCCATGGCTAGCCGCCAAAGTAACTGGGATCGCTTTCAAGGAAGTGCAAATCCGCCTGCGCCAGCCGGATACGCAGGAACAGATCGTTCGCCATTCGCCTTCCGGAAGGGTACCGGTCTTGCGGCGCGGCGGCCTCACTGTCTGGGATAGCCTTGCCATTTGCGAGTATCTGGTGGAGCTTGCACCGCAAGCGCGGCTGTGGCCTGAAGATTCAAGCGCAAGGGCGGTCGCGCGAGCGATTTCAGCCGAGATGCATGCGGGTTTCCATGCGCTGCGCAAGGAATTCCCAATGGATCTCCATGCGCGGATCAACGGCCGCCTTCCCTCGCAGGAGGCGATCGCCGATATCAAGCGTGTTGTCAATATCTGGCAAGAAGGAAGGCAGGCCTTTGGCACAGGCGGACCATTCCTGTTCGGCGGTTTCACCATTGCCGATGCCATGTACGCGCCCGTCGCGACGCGCTTCCAGACTTACGGCATCGATTTAAGGAACTACGGCGACGATGGAACTGCCTCGGCATACGCCAGCGCCGTTCTTGATATGCCCGAGATGCGGGAATGGGGCAAAGGAGCCGGGTGATCAGCTGCGGAAGCTGTCGCGCGTGTAGCCCTGGAAATACAGCAGCGTGGTAAGAGTGGTATGGTTGATGCGCGCGTCGGCCTCGGCGGCGACGATGGGCTTCGCCCGGTATGCTATTCCGAGCCCTGCTTCTTTCAGCATGGCAAGGTCATTCGCCCCATCACCCACTGCGATCACATCGCTGGACGCTAGACCATGCGCAGCCGCTTCGTCTCTCAAGGCCGCGAGCTTAGCTTCCTTCCCAAGAATGGGCTCCGCAACACCAGATAAGCGGCCGCCTTCCCAAAGGAAAACATTGGCCCGATTGACGGCAAATCCCGCGCGAGCCGCAACTGCGCTCGTGAAGAATGTAAATCCGCCTGAAACGAGCACGGTATGTGCTCCGTGTGCTTTCGTGGTCTGGACCAGCGTCCGCGCCCCGGGGTTAAGAGTGATCCGATCCTCCAGAACGCGCTGCAGATCAGCCTCGGTGAGGCCGCGAAGCAGCCGGATGCGTTCGCCAAGCGCCGCCTCAAAGTTGAGTTCGCCCCTCATGGCCCGCTCAGTCAGCGCCGCAATCTCGGGCTTGATCCCTTTAAGGTCTGCCAGTTCATCGAGGCATTCCTGGCCGATGATGGTAGAATCCATATCCGCGATGAGCATGTGTTTGCGGCGCCCCTGCGCGGGCTGCACGCACCAATCGACGGGGCGGGCCCCAACCGCGCCGGAAACAGCTTTTCTGAGAGCCGAAAGCTGGCTTCCATCCAGTCCGTTGATGCCGTCGCGAAACATCAAGTCCGCGGCTTCGCCCACAGCCAGCCAGCTAAATTCGAGCGCCCCCTGCAGCTCCCGCTGGACGGCCGCCGAAGCGTCGAGAAGTAAATCCTTCGACTGAGGGGCGGCCGACAATGTGATCGCGATTTCCATGAGGAGCGCTTAACTTAGCGATGATGAAGAATTTGGATGCAATACCAGGACCCGCCATTCTTATCGCAGGCCCGACCGCCAGCGGCAAGACCGCGTTCGCCCTGGAACTGGCCCAGGAATTTGGCGGCGTCATCATCAACGCGGATTCCATGCAGGTTTATGCCGAGTTGTGCATCATTACGAACCGGCCGGCGCCCGAGGACGAAGCCGCGGCACCGCACCGCCTTTACGGGTTCCGGCCAGCCAGCGAGGCTTACTCCACAGCTCTGTGGCTTGCCGATGTAGCGGCTGAGTTGAACGATGCGGAAGCTCCGGGGCGGCTTCCCATTATCGTTGGCGGAACGGGTCTTTACTTTAAGGCGCTGACGGAAGGCCTGTCGGAGATCCCATCAATTCCTCCAGGAATTCGTGAGCACTATCGCCAGGAGGCCCAAAAAGGGGGAGCCGAAGCGCTGCATGGAGAACTGACACGGCGCGATCCAACGACTGCAAGCCGCCTGCGCCCAAACGATACTCAGCGCATCGTTCGGGCGCTGGAAGTGCTTGAAGCCACTGGCAAGCCGCTTGTTGAATGGCAGGCTGAAAGAGAGCCGCCAATGCTGCCTTTGAGCCAGACTTACCCCATCTCGCTCGCTATTGAGCGAAGCGAACTTTACCGCCGCTGCGACGAGCGCTTCGAAGCCATGATCGAGAATGGTGCAATAGAAGAGGCACGCTCCATCGAAGCGCTCGCGCTTTCACCTGCGCTTCCTTCGATGCGGGCCGTGGGCCTCCGTCAATTGCTTGCCTATTTGTCTGGCGAGCTTTCCCTGGAGGATGCCGTGGAGGCAGCAAAGACGGCGACCCGAAATTATGCCAAGAGGCAGCTCACTTGGGCCAATAGAAATTTTATGTCGTGGAATGCATTATATAAGCAACAAGTAGAAAGAACAAAAGGAGAAATCAATCTTTTCTTGAAAAAGCCCTTGACCTAACCATGTTATAGGCCTACCGAAAGTCTTGCAAAAACAAGCATCAAATCGTCGAACTGGCGGGCGGCTACTCAAGGCCGCCACGTTTTTTGGAGTAGCCAATGGCGCGCTCGATGTCCGGGGCCGAAATGGTCCTGCAAGCGCTCTGCGATCAAGGTGTCGAACTTATTTTCGGTTATCCTGGCGGCGCGGTCCTTCCAATTTACGATGAGATTTTCAAGCAGGATGCAATCAAGCATATCCTCGTACGCCACGAACAAGGCGCCGCGCATGCTGCGGAGGGTTATGCCCGCTCCAGCGGCAGGGTAGGCGTGGTATTGGTCACCTCGGGGCCTGGGGCGACAAACGTCGTTACAGGGCTCACCGACGCTTTGATGGATTCCATACCCCTCGTCTGCATCACCGGCCAGGTACCCACCCCCCTGATCGGCTCCGACGCTTTTCAGGAATGCGATACCGTCGGCATTACCCGGCCCTGCACAAAGCACAATTATCTCGTCAAGGACGTGAATGATCTCGCGCGCGTTTTGCACGAGGCCTTTTATGTCGCCCAGAATGGCCGCCCTGGGCCGGTCGTGGTCGATATTCCGAAGGACGTGCAATTCGCCAAGGGAAGTTATGTCGGGCCAAGCAAGATCGCTCCCAAAACCTACCGGCCACAGATCAGAGGAAGCTCGCAGGCTATCCGCGATGCCGTCGATTTGATGGCCAGCGCTAAGCGGCCTATCTTCTATACCGGAGGCGGCGTCATCAATGCAGGCCCCAACGCGTCCAAGCTATTGCGGGAATTTGCGGACCTGACTGGTTTTCCGGTCACATCCACATTGATGGGTCTTGGCGCATACCCTGCTTCGTCAAAGCAATGGCTCGGGATGCTTGGCATGCACGGTACCTACGAGGCGAACCTCGCCATGCATGGCTGTGACGTCATGATCTGCGTTGGCGCGCGCTTCGACGACCGCATCACTGGAAGGCTCGCCCGCTTCTCGCCAGGCTCGAAGAAGATCCACATCGACATCGATCCGTCTTCAATCTCAAAAAACGTGAAGGCCGACATTCCGATCATTGGCGATTGCGGCTATGTGCTCGAAGAAATGCTCAGGATCTGGCGAGCCCGCTCACCCCAAATCGACAAGCGCGCACTCAAAGTATGGTGGAGCGAGATCGAGGGCTGGCGCGCCCGCGACTGCCTCAAATACAAAAATCGCAGCGACGTTATCATGCCGCAATATGCGGTGCAGCGTTTGTACGAGCTGACGAAGAATCGCGACACCTACATCACTACCGAGGTCGGCCAGCATCAGATGTGGGCCGCGCAGTTCTACCGCTTTGAGGAACCGAACCGGTGGATGACGAGCGGCGGCCTCGGCACGATGGGTTACGGGCTCCCGGCCGCAATCGGCGTGCAGCTCGCGCATCCCGAGAGCCTCGTCATCGACATTGCCGGGGAAGCCTCCGTCATGATGACCATGCAGGAGATGTCGACAGCGGCGCAGTATGATTTGCCGATCAAGATCTTTATCTTGAATAATGAGTATATGGGCATGGTCCGGCAATGGCAGGAACTGCTCCATGGCGGCCGTTACTCGCACTCTTATTCCGAGGCGCTGCCTGATTTTGTAAAGCTCGCGGAAGCCTACCATGGGGTAGGCCTTAGGGCGGAAAAGCCGGATGAGCTCGACGATCTCATTATGGAGATGATCGAGACTCCGAAGCCGGTCATCTTCGACTGCCGTGTTTTGAAAACGGCGAATTGTTTCCCCATGATTCCTTCCGGGGAGGCGCATAACAACATGATCCTGGGCGATGAGGTTTCCAGCGATGATGTCGCGTACGATATCTCTGACGCCGGTAAGGTTCTCGTCTAAGGCAGGAGGCCTGGCCAATGAACAAGATGGAGTGGGGACCGGCGATGCCATCCGGAGAGCCGAAACAAGAGACCGAGGAGAGGCATACGATTGCTGTTCTCGTCGATAATGAACCGGGTGTGCTCGCGCGCGTGGTTGGCCTCTTCTCTGGCCGGGGCTACAACATTGACAGCCTGACGGTCTCCGAGGTCAGCCACGAATTGAGCGAGTCGCGAATAACGATCGTCACGCGCGGCTCGCCAGCGACGATTGAGCAAATCAAGAGTCAGCTCGGCCGTCTGGTTCCTGTTCACGGTGTCACGGACCTGACCGTAAAGGGCGATCCTATCGAACGGGAACTTGCCCTAGTCAAGGTGGCGGGCAAGGGCGACAAGCGGGTGGAAAGCCTTAGGCTTGCCGAAGCCTTCCGCGCCCAGGTTGTGGATGCCACAACGGATCATTTCATATTCGAGATCACGGGCCGGATCGCCAAGATCGACAACTTTATCGGCCTTATGAAGTCACTGGGGCTTGTGGAAGTGGCAAGAACGGGGTCGGCAGCGATCTCCCGCGGGCCTGAGCCTATGTGACTCGGTTTGAATTAGCGGCCGTAAAACGCCTGTTCCAGCGCTCGATTGCATAGGCGAACGGGAAAAACTAGATACATCCCGCATACCGTTGACAGCTGATCCCCGGCTTAGGCGGCTCATCAAAGGCGCGTTCCCTTCTTGGCGTTAGCCTGCAACCGCAATGGCCTCGATCTCGACGAGCCACTCCGGTAGTGCGAGCGCAGCGATGCCCACGAGGGTACTTGCTGGTGGTTTCCCGTTCGCGAAGAAGGGTGCTCGTGCATCGCCGATGATGATTCGGTGTTCAGGTTTATAATTCACGACATAGGTGGTGATCTTCACGATATCGGCGTAGCTTGCCCCGGCGGCAGAGAGGGCAAGACCGACATTGCGCATCGCTTGCGCTGTTTGTGCGGCCAGGTCGCCGGCACCGACGAGCGTACCGCGCTCGTCAATAGGCACCTGCCCTGCCGTATAGATCGTGCGCGTCCCCGAGGCGACGACTACGTGCGAGAACGCCGGGTTCGGCAGAAGTCCTTCTGGGCGGGGATGTTCGAGTGCGCTCATCTCTCAGACTCCTTTGACATTGGGTAACGGTGCTGGAAGCTTACAGTACGAAGTCACCCGCGTCAGGTGGGAGCCGTTTGAGATCATGATGAGAAGGTAATGGCTCTTTCTCTTTTGCTGATCGTGCTCTAGTGTTCAGGTGGGGCGGTTAAAGCCTGCCCTGGGGCTGAAGGGATTTTGAAAATGAGTATAGGGGCGCATCTATGAAGATCGTGAAAGTACTTGTGGCAGGGTTAGCATTCGCGGGGCAGGGTGCCTTAGCTCATGCGGACAGCGTCAGCCGTAATGTCGGCAACGCGAAGTATGACTTCGCCATCCCGAAGGGTCACTGTGCGCTTGATGAGGGAGTAACCCAAGATGCTTCCTTCGCGCACGTTATCAGGACTCTGCTCAAGGGTGCGCAAAACACCATGATCCTCGCCTCCGTCGAGTGCAACCGGCTCAAGCGGTTCCGCAATGGCGACAGGGGCAATATTCTGGATTACTCCACCTACTACACTCCCGATTCTTACGTGCAAACGACGCTTGATGGCGACAACCAAACCCTTCGCAAGCAACTTTGTAACGATATGCGCAAGCAGGGCCAAGATACGCTAGCGGGGGTGAAGGACATAGTCGCCAAGAAAGCCAAGGAGTTAAAAGCAAATATTGGCGTGACAAGCACGGCCTATATTGGCGTCCTTGACGAGGACGAACATGGCTGCTACGCGGCGTTGCTTGTGGGCGTTAAGGGAGCTCGGGGAGAAGACTTGCTAATGTCTAGCATCGTGACCAGCACCGTAATTCGAAAGAAGCCCTTATTCCTTGCCATTTACGCCAAATATACGGGGCCTGAGGTCACGCAGAATGGAGTCCAGTTGGCAAAGGGTACTGCTGCAGATCTCGATCGGTTGAATTGATAGAGTCCGCATGGCTCCAGTCCTCAAACCGAACGCAATCGTCGAAATTGGGAACGTCAGGGTCGGCAACACCCTGCCGCTGGCTCTCTTTGCAGGGCCGTGTCAGCTCGAAAGCAGAGCGCATGCACTTGAGATGGCTTCGGCACTCAAGGAAACGGCCGAGCGCGTTGGCATTGGTCTTGTCTACAAAACGTCCTTTGACAAGGCGAACCGGACGAGCGCGATGAGCGCGCGGGGACTTGGACTGCGCTCGGCACTTCCGATTTTTGCGGAAATTCGTGAAACGTTCCGCTTGCCGGTCGTCACCGACATCCATGAAGTTGCGCAGTGCGATCCGGTGGCCGAAGCCGTGGATGTCTTGCAAATCCCGGCCTTCCTCTGCCGGCAGACCGATTTGCTGATCGCGGCAGCGGAAACCGGCCGCGCGGTGAAAATCAAGAAGGGCCAGTTTCTTGCCCCGTGGGACATGCAGAATGTAGCTGCCAAGGTACTTGCGGCTGGCAACCCAAATGTCCTCCTCACCGAGCGCGGGGTGAGCTTCGGTTATAACACTCTCGTCTCTGACATGCGCGCCCTTCCCATTCTTGCTGAAACGGGCTGTCCAGTGGTCTTTGACGCCACCCATTCCGTGCAGCAGCCAGGTGGCAAGGGAACAGCAACCGGCGGCGAGCGGCGCTTCGTGCCGGTACTCGCCCGGGCGGCAGTGGCCATCGGGGTTGCTGCGGTGTTCATCGAAACGCATCAGGATCCCGATGCGGCACCATCCGATGGGCCAAATATGCTCCCGCTCGCATCCATGGAAAGCCTGCTTCGCGAGCTGATGCAATTGGACCAGCTCGCTAAGTCAAGAAATCGCGCTTAGCGCAAGGCTAAATCAATTCACCCTCCGCAATGCCTTCGCAACGCTCGCGGCCATCTGCTCGATCTGGTTCTGCTCCACGATCAACGGAGGAGAAATGGCAAGAATATCCCCCGTTTGCCGGATCAGAACGCCGTTCTGAAAACAATCCAGAAAGACTTCATAAGCGCGCTTCGTTGGTTCGCCGGGGCGAGGATCGAGTTCAATGGCCGCGATAAGGCCTAGGTCGCGAATGTCGATCACATGGGGGCTGTCCCGGAGGGAGTGCATGACTTCTTGCCAGAATGGCAAAAGCGAAGCGCAGCGTTCGAAGAGACCTTCGTTCTCGTAAATGTCTGCGGTCGCCATGCCTGCCGCACAGGCTGCGGGGTGTCCGGAATAGGTGTAGCCGTGGAAGAGCTCCACCATGTGATCTGGGCCTTGCATCAGCGCATCGTGAATGCCCCGCTTAACGAAAACGGCGCCCATTGGGATGGCACCATTCGTGATCCCCTTCGCCACGGTGATAATGTCCGGCGTAATGCCGAAATACTGCGACGCGAACGGCGTTCCCATACGCCCGAAGCCAGTAATCACCTCGTCGAAAATAAGAAGAAGCCCGTGCTTGGCGCAGGTTGCGCTCAGTTTCTCCAAATAGCCTTTCGGCGGTACCAGAACCCCAGTTGCGCCCGCCAAAGGTTCCACGATCACCGCCGCGATCGTGTCCGCGCCGTGGAGCCCGATGATGCGCTCGAGTTGATCGGCGAGCTCGGCGCCGTGCTCGGGTTGGCCCTTCGAGAATAGATTATTGGATAAGCCATGGGTGTGCGGAAGATGGTCGGCTCCGGGCAGCATGGCTCCAAAGGTCCGCCGGTTATGCACGATCCCGCCGACGGTCACGCCGCCAAAGCCAGAGCCGTGATATCCGCGTTCGCGGCCAATGAAGCGCGTGCGCTGCCCTTCGCCCCGGGCACGATGATACGCAAGCGCGATCTTCAGCGCCGTATCGACTGCTTCGGAACCTGAATTTGTAAAGAAGACGCGGTCGAGGCCGTCCGGTGTCATGCGTGTAAGCCGCGCCGCAAACTCGAAGGCGGCAGGGTGGCCCATTTGGAAGCCCGGAGCATAATCAAGGCTTAAAAGCTGCCGCTCTACCGCTTGCGCGATCTCGCGCCGCCCATGCCCGGCATTGACGCACCACAGCCCCGCCATGCCGTCCAGGATCTGCCGGCCATCTGCGCTCGTGTAATACATCCCCTTCGCGGCTACTAAAAGCCTGGGATTGGCTTTGAATTGCCGGTTCGCGGTGAAAGGCATCCAGAAAGCGGAGAGATCCGGTTCGTTTTTTAAAGAAGAGTCCAGGCTCATTTGGCAAACCCCATTTTTGGGCGAGGCTAGCTTTCGGGCTTCGATCCCACAAGCAGTCCCGCAGTATTTTCAACTCGAAAAGTAATCCAGAATGGACGCCATTGTGTTAAGACTTCGGGCTTGCGCGCATATTGCCGCGTTGAACAAATCCGTTGTTGCGTGGCGGCCTCGCTTTTTCTAAAGTCCTGCCGCCATGCCGGAGGGGCATTCTCCCACGTTCCGTTCGGTGTTCCCGGTGGGCAGGCAATAAGACAGAAATATCCGCCCAACTCTTACATCCAGGACCATTAACTCATGAACCAAGTACTTTGGATTATTATAGCGGGAGGTGCGCTTTCCATCGTGTATGGAGCGCTGACTACCCGGTCTCTGCTTGCGGCGAGCCCAGGCAATGCGCGCATGCAGGAGATCGCCGCCGCGATCCAGGAAGGCGCGCAGGCCTATCTGACACGCCAATATACCACCATTGCCATTGCGGGCGCCGTCATTTTTGTGGTGCTTACCGTCCTGCTTTCCATAACGGTGGGAATAGGATTTCTGATTGGCGCAGTGCTTTCTGGTGCCGCAGGCTTTATCGGCATGCTCGTCTCAGTTCGCGCCAACGTCCGCACCACACAGGCCTCTTCGCAGGGCTTGGCTCAGGGCCTTTCCATGGCCTTCAAGGCGGGAGCCGTTACCGGTCTTCTCGTGGCCGGCCTCGCCCTTCTTGGTGTCACCTGCTATTACTTCGTCTTAACCGGCGCATTGGGCTACGCGCCGAATGACCGCCGCGTCATCGACGCGCTTGTCGCGCTTGGCTTTGGAGCCTCCCTGATTTCGATTTTCGCGCGGCTTGGCGGCGGCATCTTCACAAAGGGCGCCGACGTAGGCGGCGATCTCGTCGGCAAGGTTGAGAAGGGCATCCCGGAGGATGATCCGCGTAATCCGGCAACCATTGCCGACAATGTCGGCGACAATGTCGGGGACTGCGCCGGTATGGCAGCTGACCTTTTCGAGACCTATGCCGTCACCGTCGTGGCGACCATGGTGCTGTCTTCGATTTATTTCAGTTACGACGCAGGCTTGCTCTCCCGGATGATGGTCTATCCGCTGGCGATCGGCGCGGTTTGTGTGGTGACTTCAATCATCGGCACATTCTTCGTGCAGCTCGGCTCCAGCAACTCCATCATGGGGGCGCTTTACAAGGGCTTTATCGCAACGGGAGTGTTGTCGCTGGTCGCCCTTTATCCTCTCACCGGATATCTCGTCGGGATGGATACGCAGCTTAAGGCGCAAGGCGTGGCCTTTACGGGCATGGACCTTTTCTATTGTGGCATCGCAGGGCTTGTGGTGACCACGCTGATCGTGGTGATAACCGAGTACTACACGGGCACTGGTTTTCGCCCGGTAAGGTCCATCGCTCAAGCCTCGGTTACGGGGCATGGCACCAATGTTATACAAGGGCTCGCCGTCTCCCTGGAATCGACGGCGCTTCCTGCCCTTGTCATCATTGGCGGCATCCTTGTTGCTTATAATTTCGCCGGGCTTTACGGCATCGCCATCGCAGTGACCACAATGCTTGCTCTCGCGGGCATGGTTGTTGCCCTCGACGCTTTCGGCCCTGTGACGGACAATGCGGGCGGTATCGCCGAAATGGCGAACTTGCCTTCGGAAGTCAGAAAAACGACCGACGCTTTGGATGCGGTCGGCAACACGACAAAGGCCGTTACCAAAGGCTACGCGATCGGCTCGGCCGGTTTGGGAGCCCTCGTCCTCTTTGCCGCTTACACCGAGGACCTGCATTATTTCACTTCCAAGGCGAATGAGTTCGGTCTTTACCCCTACTTCAAGGGTGTCGAAGTCGACTTCTCTCTTTCGAACCCCTATGTAGTGGTCGGCCTCCTCTTTGGCGGTTTGCTTCCTTATTTGTTCGCAGCCCTTGCCATGACGGCCGTCGGCAGGGCAGCGGGGTCCATCGTGGAAGAGGTGCGCAGACAATTCCGCGCCAAGCCCGGCATTCTCCAGGGCACGGCAAAACCGGACTACGGCGCGGCGGTCGATATGCTAACCAAGGCGGCAATCAGAGAGATGGTAGTGCCTTCGCTGCTGCCGGTTCTTTCCCCGATTGTGGTCTTTGCTGTTATCAGTTGGATTGGCGGAAAGTCTGCAGGTTTCGCGGCGTTGGGAGCGCTGCTACTTGGCGTGATTGTTACGGGCCTCTTTGTCGCCATATCAATGACCTCAGGCGGCGGCGCCTGGGACAATGCCAAGAAGTCCTTCGAGGACGGATTCGTCGATGCCGCCGGTGTCCGGCACTTGAAGGGATCGGAAGCGCATAAGGCCTCGGTAACGGGTGACACCGTCGGCGATCCTTACAAGGATACCGCCGGGCCTGCCATCAATCCGATGATTAAGATCACGAACATCGTCGCGCTGCTTATCCTTGCGGTGCTGGCGCATCGCTGAGCTTCGTAAACCAAGCTTCGCTTTTGGAATGGCCGGGTCTTCTGCCCGGCCATTTCTTTGCTCGGCTGGTCCGGAAGAGGTACCGAAACAGGGATTTTGAATTGAGTGAGCGCAATAACCGGTTTCTGGTCTAGGGCGGCGCACGTCAATTTGAAATCGGCGCGCCGCTCCAAGTTTTTGTTTTATCGCGTCGCGTTACACGAAAACCGCTCACACTTTGGGGCACGATGCTCTAGCGGTCAGGGAAGTTTTCTTCGGGCGCTCGCAGACGCGCAGCAAGTGGATTAGGCGCTCTGACCCAAGCCTTGTCCGCGATGGTTGCCGCAAGCATTGCACCAATTCGGGTGCCCTTGCCTGGAACTCTGATGGCGGCCGGTGTTAGGGGGGCGCGTTCGTGATCGGCTATTTCAAGAAACAGATCCCCTTGAGGCGCCAAGCCAGCGGCGATGATCTCTTCTCGCATCTTTGCCGCGCCGCTTACGAGGACGGGCGGCATTTACGCGGCAAGAAGCTCCGCGGCGATTTGATCGCAGGCCTGATCGTCAAACTCCTGGTGAAGTTTATTCGTCTGCATCAGGCGTAACTGATATTTCAAGTTGTCATGAGAGTACTTTTGGCGGACCAGCACTTGGAGTTTGCTAGCGTGATCGTGCAATTCGTTAGACTTTAAATTGCTGGGTATGTGCCAATGCTTGCGCAAGATCGCTTCTATTTTATCAACATCAAGAGACATCGCTTACTCCAATCGTTAGCGGCAGGAGAACGTATCACGGGAAACGCCTTTGAGGCAGGATAGCAAAAAGCCGCCCACGAAGAGCGGCTCTTTGCGTTCTTATAAAAGTGAACGGTATCGGCGCTACTCGGCCCGTAAGGTGCTCACAGCGGTCTTGCCGGTACGGCGATCTTCCTCGGTTTCGAAAGAAACCTTCTGTCCTTCGACAAGATTGCGGATACCGGCACGTTCAAGCGCGGTCGCGTGGACAAACACGTCTTTGCCGCCATTGTCCGGTTGAATAAAGCCAAAGCCTTTTTGGCCATTGTAGAATTTTACTGTGCCTGTGTTCATGGAAGGTCCTTTTCGTAACTGGGTGCAAATTGTTCTGCCTGGGCGCAGGCAAAACTGCTTTGGTCGATTTTTGGAGAGACAGAGCGCGCCCGGCTACGCCAAGGTCCTACGGCCTCGTTTTCTGGCCAAATTCGATGCCTATTAATATAAGCTGCGTTCGGTTCGCTGGCAAGACTGCTCCCGGCTAATGAGCCCGGTCACGCGTTCTGTCTCGCAAACTTCATTGACCCGAACTCGGAATGTGCATTAGCGGGCTACCGTGGTGACTTTCTCCGGCGGAGCCTCCAGCACTTTTTCGCAATAGTTAGGGAGTTGTCCAAGAGTGAGCGGTTTTCTCTTGGATACCACAGCCTTTGCCCCAGGCTTCGGCTGCGGCGCAGCCCGCGGGGCGGCCTTCATAAGCGCCTCGATCCATTTGTCGAGACCCTTTCCGCATCCCTCATCGCTGGGCAAAGGCTTCTGGTTCTCGCAGCCCGGATTATCGGCAGGACAGACGAGCCGGACATGAAAATGATCATCGTGGCCCGGGATAGGCTGAATCTTATGCAGGAAGCTGCGATCCCCTGTCGTATTATCGCAAAGCCATTTCTTGATCGCCGGATTCACGAAGATGCGCGCAACCTCGGGATAGGAGGCGGCCCGCCGCAAGAGCTTTTCGTAGTCGGGCTTCCACATCGCCGGGTTCACATGCCCCGGATCGAGCAGAAAGCTTTGCATGGGAATGTCTTCGCGCTCCTCGCCGGAAAGCACGCGATCAGGCTCGGTCTTGTACCAGATATCGACATCGAGTCCGATTTGGTGGCTGGCATGGCCGAAAGGCATCGGTCCGCCGCGCGGCATCGAGAGGTCTCCGATGAGCAGGCCGGGCCAACCGTCCTTCTGCTTCGCGTCCTCCGCGAAACGCTCGATGAACTTGATGAGCGTGGGGTGACCCCAATTCCGGTTGCGCGAGAGGCGCATGACCTGCCAGGCAGGGCCGTTGACTGGCAATGGCTTGCCACCGGCGAGGCAGCCTCTGGAGTAAAAGCCGATGGATCTCGTGGCAAGACTGGCAGGCTCTTTCTTCGCGCCGAACAGGTCCTTGGCGATAGACTTTTTCGTAATCACCGCCGGTTTGGCCGGGGCTGGAACCTGCGGTGACGGCGCGGGCGCGTTCACTGCCTGTTGCACCGGAGCACCCGCCGCGGGATGCGCGTCGCTCCCCGTGGACGCAGACCAGGGGGACAGAGTGACAGGCGCAGGCTCAGCATTTGCAGGAGCTGGCGCAGAGGCCGGGGCAGCCTGCGGCGCTTCCGTGACAGGCTGATCGGGTTGCTGTGCGGGCTGAGGCGAAACGGCGCCAAGGTCTCCGAAGGCTGCGAAAGCCAAAAGGATAAGGCTCACGGCCAGCACAGCATTAAGCAAAGGGTTAAGGAACCTCATCCCGCGAAGCCTCCTAGCGCGAACGCTAATATCGCCTGCCACCCAGTGCAAGCATAAGCGCCCTTTCCCGATAAATTTCCGTTAGCGCGTTGCCGGACTTCCTGCCACTACCGATTGACGATGGTGCCGCCGTAACCCAGGATGGGAAAACTAAGAACGGCGGAGAGACAAGGTGGCGGCTGCAAAACTGTTTCAAACAACGATTGCGGGAAGCTTGCCGAAGCCATCATGGCTGGCGGAGCCTGAAAAGCTTTGGGCGCCGTGGCGTCTCGAAGCCGAAGAATTGGAACAAGGCAAACGGGACGCAGCCCTGGTTTGGCTCAAGGAAGAGGAAGCCGCCGGCATCGATATCGTAGGTAATGGCGAGCAGTTTCGCGTGCATTTCGTGCATGGCTTTCTGAAAAAGATCGAAGGCATTGATTGGGCCCGGAAAACGCAAATGGGCATTCGCGACAATCGCTACACGGCGGAGGTCCCAACAGTAACGGGGCCGCTGCACCGTCCTGAGCCCGTGCATTCGGATGAAGTACGGTTTACGCGCGCCTATACGAAGCAGCCGCTCAAGTTCACGCTGCCAGGGCCGATGACGATTTGTGACACTATCGCGGACGCCCATTATGGCGAACGCGCCGCTATGGCAATGGCCTTCGCGGATATCCTTAACGCCGAAGCCCTTGAGCTGGAAGCGCTCGGCGTCGATGTCATCCAATTCGACGAGCCGGCCTTCAACGTCTTCATGAAGGACGTAAAGGATTGGGGCATTGCCGCCCTTGAGCGCGCCGCGCAGGGACTAAAATGCAAGACCGCCGTCCATATCTGCTACGGCTATGGAATCAAGGCCAATATCGATTGGAAGCAGTCGCTTGGCTCGGAGTGGCGGCAGTATGAGGAGATATTCCCGGCTTTGAATGCAAGCGCGATCCAGCAGGTCTCTCTTGAATGCGCTGGATCGAAAGTGCCCGTTTCGCTCATCTCCCTCCTCAAAGACAAAGAAATCCTCGTGGGCGCGATCGATGTTGCGACAAGCGTGGCGGAAACGCCGGAAGCCGTTGCTTCCGTTGTCCGGGAGGCATTGCGCTATGCCGAAGCCGAAAGGGTCTACCCTTGCACAAATTGCGGCATGGCCCCGCTCTCCAGAAACGTAGCGGTGGATAAGCTGAGGGCGCTCGGCGCCGGCGCGGAACTGCTTCGGCGCGAGCTCGGGCATGCCGGCTGAGCCGCCTCCTGAAGACACAGCCGCCAGACTGCTCTGGCTCGAAGAGATGGCCGAAAAGGCCTACGCGCAAATGTATGATGCCCCGTTTGGCAGCCCGGCGGCTGCTCTCTACAGTGACGCGAAGGAGTTTCTCTATGATGCGATCCGGCTTGCACGGCGGCTCGGCAACGAAGATGAAGCAGAGAGGCTGAGCAGGCGCCTCGATCATATTAAGGCTGTTTTCCGCAGCCAATTTCCGGGTTAGAGCGCGCGCGGTTGAAACAGAATTTGTGATGCCGGAAGAGCCGAATCTAATTTCTGCTGCCGCTTTCCGCGGTTACAACCCATTACATATTTTTAATCAAAGCGCCGCGCTCGCGCCATACTCGCGCATGTATCAACCCTCCGCTTTGGTAGTAATCAAGCGGAGGAAATATGTTTCGCACTCTTGCTGTAACTCTGATTGTGACCCTTCTTTCCGTGAGCGCGTCCTATGCGCGCGAGTGGGAAAGGCTGGGCGAGCGGCATGTCGGCTTCATAAGCGATCACGATAAGATCGACGTGGGCCGCCACGAAGGAAAGTTTAAACGGCTGAAGCTGATTGTCCGCGGCAACGACATCGAGCTCAACAGTCTAAAAGTGATATTCGGCAACGGCCAAGTTGAAGACTTCGTCTTCAACCACAAAGTCCGCGCCGGCGGCGAGTCGCCCACCCTCGATCTCCGGACACCTTGGGCCAATGGTCGCTTCATCCGCGCCGTCGAGCTTCATTATCATTCCCGGCCTAATTTCCGCGGGGAGGCAGTCGCCGAACTGTGGGCTCAGGAAGACTAGCCGCATTCTGAACCGACTAGCCGCCGGCGGGAGGGATACAGGTTGCACGGCCCGCCGTGCGCTTTTCTGGGCCGTCATGGTGGGCGAATAAATCCGCCGCATGGGCGGGCGATAGCAAACTAACCATAACGCGACTGGCGTTCGCAGCTCTGAACCGGAACATCACTGCCGGGCAGGTTTTCTTGTGTGTAATTGAGTTTTCAACTTAGGAGCACACCAATGAAATGCCTCGCAGCGGCGGCTATTGCGCTTATGGTGGCAACGCCTGCTTTAGCTCAGAAAGCCCCGGGAACAGATACAAACGCGCCAGCGGCCCATCCAACGCCGAATACGGCTACCCAAAACACCGCACCCAATACAAATGCGGCGAGTCCAGAGAATGCGGCAAAGCAAAGCAATGAGGCTAAGCCGGCCACGCAAGCCAACGCGAATATGTTCCTGACGAAGGAAGGGCCCGATCAGTGGCTTGCCGGCAGGCTTATCAATAGAAATGTCTACGATAAGGCTGGCAAGCCCATCGGCGATTTGCGAGACATCTTGATCGATCGCGATGGCAAGGTTTCTGCACTCATAGTCGGCGTCGGCGGTTTCCTGGGCTTAGGCGAAAAAGACGTCGCCATTGACTACAACTACATCGAGCACAATGGCGGAATATCCCCGAACCGGATAGTCATCGACATGACCCGGGAGCAGCTTCGTACCGCTCCCAATTTCAGTGCGCCCGCCTCTTCCAGCAATACAAGTAACCGGTAAACGGAAAAAAATGCGCGGGACGGAGTGAGAGTTCTGTCCCCGCTTCCGGCTGTAAGAAAAAGCGGAACATTTCCCAAATCCCCTGCTTTACGAGTTTAGAAAACCCCTAGGCAGAGGACAACAACCATGGCGACAGCACGCACACTTCAAGAACTATTTCTTTCGACGTTGCAAGACATCTATCACGGGGAGAGGCAGATCCTGAAGGCGTTGCCGAAAATGGCCAAGAACGCAACGACGCCTGAGCTCAAGCAAGCCTTTCAGAAGCACCGCGATCAGACGGAGGGTCAGGTCGAGCGGCTTCAGCGCGTTTTTGAGATGATGGACAAGACCGCGCGCGGACGCACGTGCCAGGCCATTGAAGGCATCGTGGAAGAAGGCACTGAAGTAATGTCGGAGGCAGAACCTGGAGAGGTAATGGACGCTGGCCTCATCGCCGCCGCTCAGGCCGTCGAACATTACGAAATCGCGCGCTACGGCACTCTCCGCACCTGGGCCGAGCAGCTTGGCATGAAGGACGCAGCGAAATTACTGAATGAAACGCTGCAAGAGGAGAAGATGACCGACGAATTGCTGAACAAGATCGCGCTCAGCAATGTGAACCGCAAGGCTGCTTGAGGGCACGCAATCTTTCCGGCAGAAGGCGGGCCCTGCCACGGAGCCCGCCTTCGCTTTTTTCAGCGGGAGTTAATCATGGATGACAAGGCAAGCGAGGACGTCCAGCCGAAAGGACATGAAATCGTTGAAGGTGATGACAAACACCCGAGCGGAAGGAAAAAGAAGCGCTCCTGTTTGGACAAGGGCGGCTCACGTAAGAAATAGAGATCGGGGCGCGCTCCGGTTTGGACAAGGACTACGGGCAGGGAGTTGGCTACGGCGGGTATAGCACCGAGCTGGATCAGGCAAAGAGCCAGACCGGAACCGCGGCTCACGTAAGAAATAGAGATCGGGGCGACTGAGCGCATCAGGCTTAATAAAGTTGTGGCAGCCTCATGAGCGCCGGCTTGTGGCTCCGCCTCTCATCTGCTTTGAGAAAGCTGATGAAGCTGCAAGGTAGGAAATCATGAGAAGGCCCAGCGGCGCGTGCAACGTGGGTGAGGATCGCTGGGCCGGACTCTCCGGCCATCTCACGGATACCGGTCATATCCTGCCGGTTCGCGTCTATTTCGAGGACACCGACTTTTCCGGCTTGGTCTATCACGCCTCCTACTTCCGCTGGTGTGAGCGCGGGCGCTCGGACCTTCTGCGGCTCAAAGGCGTCAGGCATTCGGAGCTTGCCTCGGGCGCTCTTACGGGCGAGCCCTGCGCCTTCGCTGTAAGGCGGATCAACGCCGAGTTTCTCGCGCCGGCCCGTATTGACGAAATCCTGGAAGTCAATACGAGCGCGGGTGAGGTTACAAAGGCCAGCATCGTCCTGAAGCAATCCATTTTTCGTCAGGGTAAGGTTATCTTCCGGCTTGAGGCGCAGTGCGTTCTTATTAGTTTGACAGGGAAGCTCCTGCGCTTCCCCGCTGACCTTTTGAATCGCCTGCCTCATGAGCGCGATTAGTGCTCAAGATGTCACGCTTCCTCCCCATTCCGCAGCGGGAAATGTTTGATGCAATCGGTTTAGCCCCGGCCGTAGAACGCGATTGCCCGCGAGGTCTGAGAGCAGCGGGACGGAGTTCTGAGCCTCCGTGTTCGAGAGCTTTTGGAAGGCGACGGCGACGTAAGGATCAGCTCGGCTCGCGGCCATGCGCGCGCACTGTGTTCCCGATCTTCCCCGACATCGCGGCGTCATTGTGGAAATGATATTGGAGCTCGACCTGTGCGATGGTGTCCCAAAGATCGGCCGCCACCGGGGCCCCAAACGCCCTGCGAGACACAGGCTAATCATTTTTCAAAAGAGCAATAAATTAAATAAAAGAAGCAAGCGATGACGGTGAGAGCATCGCTTGCTTCTTTTTTATGCCGTTGAAGGGCAGGGCAGTGCCCTAAATCGGCTTAGAACTTTAACCGCATACCCGTCATGAAGAGGGTCGTGTTGTCGTTGAGGAAGCCAGAAGCAAGACCGCCGCTAACCTCGCTGAAGCCAACGCCCGCATAGACGTCGAAGTGCTTGTTGAAGGTGTAGTCGACGAGACCAGACACCATGTTGTAATCGCCTGAGCAGTTCGAGCCGACAGTATTTCCAAAGGCCGTCACACCGAGGTGAGCCTTATTGTACGCCGTTACGGCCGCGCAGTTTGAATGATTGCCTGCGAGAGAAGAATCGGTGATGAAGGAGCCCTGGGAGATGTGGTAGTAGGCGCCGGTAAGAGCCCAGGGTCCCATCTCATATTTCGCGCCTGCCCACTCAAGGTCGTAAACTTTAGCGGTCTCATATGTGTTCACGGTGGTGGCGCTAACGGCAAAAGCGTAACCGCCAAGTACATGCGCGTTCAAGGGGTAGTCATTTGGACCTCCTGAGCCGTCTGCATCCGAAGTATGGGCCCATCCGCCATAGAACGTGACCTTAGAGCCAGGGCCTTCGTCCTTCCAGCCGCCGCCAAGATCCCACACATATTTGCCGCTGAGCATGTATGAAGTGTTATCCGAAATTGCGCCGGTCAAGTTTGGATAGGTGGCTCCGGTTACCGCAACGGCGCCATTCTCCTTTGTGTAGGTCGCATCAAAGGAGAAGCCTCTCCAGGTCACGCCGATATTGCCGGCGTAGCCGCCGTTGAACATGCCGGTGGCATCGCCGCCATCCGAATACATGACCGCGGCATGGGCAGGGCCATATTGATAGACGTATTTGATGGAGTCATCCCAGCGCGCATCTTCCGTGACGCCGGAGCCGCCAGCAAACGTGCCGGTATAGCCGATGATCGAAAAGGCATAAGAGCCACCCATCGGATCGTAAGCGACAGACTGGTTGAGCGCCAGCGCATTTTGGCGGCCCAGTGTCAGTGTGCCATAGCCCGCGTTGCTGATACCGGCATAGACCTCGCCGTTAAAGGCCTGACCGCAACGGCTGGCGTCGCCTTGGGCGACCGTCTGCTGAACTTGGTTGAGACCAGCGTTACGAAGCACGCTCTGGCAACCATCAGAAAGCTCGCCCCATAGGGGGTTGAAGCCGGTTTCGACCTTGCCGATCGCCGTCCAGCCGAGGCCGATGCCTTCCTCGATCTTCACACCGATGGTCGATTGCGACAAGCCGTTATTGTTCAGCGTGGAGACGGAGCCTTTGGCATTCTTCGAGGCATAAATATTGTCCTCGAGACCGGTTGCCAGGGCGCTGCTCGCTGCGACGCCATGCGTCTGATAGGCATAGCCGACATCGATCGTCCCGTAGACGGTGACGCCATTCCATGTGAGCTGATCCGGCAGCGGATCTTTCATGCTGTCCAGACCTAAGTCGGCCGCTTGCGCGGAGGCCATGAGCCCGCCAAGCGCGAGAGCGCAAATCGCTAATTTCTTCAAGGTATTTCCCCCATTCAAGTGCCGGACTCGGCGTGACAACAAACTATTCGCCCGAACAACCGTTCAGACTTGCGCGGTCGGATCTTGATAAAAGTTCCTCTCTCTCACACGGTTACAGCGCGACGAAAGGTCAGCCACCTTTTCTTTCCGCAATAACCGCCCGTGCCACAATCGTTGTACGCAAGCGCGAGTGTAATGGTCACCGCCATAAGCATCACGAAAGCAATAACGAATCAAGAATGTTGTGTTTTTACAACTATACTGTATTTTTGACACAAAGGTTTCTGTATTGAAGGGGTTGTATGCTGCACGTTACATTGTAAATGTGTTGTAACATATGTACATGGTGGTAGTGTAACTAATGTTACGTATTTGTAACCTTGTATTGCCTTTTAATTTCAGAACAAGACAGTTAAACTTAAGTAATATGCGTCTTGCTAAGAGATCTCCTATTTGATAATTCTAAATGGCTTCAGCTTTGGTGGGAAAGCAACGCGTCCGAAGCCACAATCTCCAGTGCCCCGGCAGGCGGGAGGAGAAGCCTCGCCATGAAAATTCTTGTCGTCGAAGACGATCCTGACAGCGGTACTGTCCTGGCTCTAGGGTTAGCCGAGCAGGGCTACGATGCCGATTGCGCAACTGGCTGCACGCAGGCAATCGCGCTCGCGGAAAAGACCAACTTCGACGCCATGATTGTGGACCGGGGCCTGCCGGATGGCGACGGCCTGAGTGTCGTAAAGGCTTTGCGTGCCCAGAACATCATGACGCCTGCAATTTTCCTCACCGCCCTGGGAGACGTATCCGACAGGATCAAAGGCTTGCGCGCCGGCGGCGACGACTACCTCATCAAGCCTTTCTCATTTCCCGAGCTGCTCGCGCGGCTTGAAGCCGTCACACGACGCAATCAAGCTGCACCTCAGACGCTTTTGCGTGTGGGCGATTTGGAGATGGATTTGATAGCGGGCACGGTGCAACGCAGCGGCAATAAGATCGCGCTGCAGCCAAGGGAATTCCGGCTCCTGGAGGTGCTAATGAGGAATGCGGGGCAAACGGTGACGCGCTCCATGCTCTGGACGGCGTCTGGAAATTTCAGGTCGAGCCGGGCACCAAGATCCTTGAGGTCCAGATGAGCCGGCTTCGCCATAAAATCGACCAGGAGAGTTCGACACCTCTTATTCATACCATCCGTGGCTCAGGGTATTGCATTCGTGCGGATTAGTTTGTTCCAGACCACGACTTTCCGACTGACGGTGTTCGCGTCTCTTGCTTTCATCGCGGCCGGCGGCGCCATGCTTGGATTCTTGTATTTCAGCATGGTCTCCACCATCGACGGCCAGATCGACGCTGCGTTATCACGCGACTGCACGGACCTGAAAGCCGCTTTCGAGAGCGGAGGTTACGACCGCTTGCGCCAGTTCGTTACGGACAGAGCGTCCCCCGAGCCGGAAGCCATACGCCTTTATGTGCTTAAAGGTCCGGATGGGGATCTCACCGGCAATATTAAACAATGGCCAGCCAGCGCACCCGCGCCACGGAAGACTGCCGATATCGAAGTCTCCAACGCCGCGGTCATGGCTCGTGTGCGCACGTTTGAATTTCCTGGAGGCGTCCGTCTGCTCGCGGGCCGGGAGCTATCTAGGCGCAGCAATTTCCAAAGCCTCGTCAGGGAGTCGCTGGTGGGGGTACTGGCGGCAAATCTCCTCCTAGGGGTCATGGCTGGCGTCATTCTCGCACGTTATGCGAGGCGCCGCCTTGGGCAGATCAATGCAGCGGCACAAGAGGTACTTGAAGGCGACCTTTCGGTTCGTGTCGCTGCGCGCTCCGGAGGAGACGAATACGACCTCCTTGCTCACAACTTCAACACCATGCTCGAACGCGTTGACCGGCTGGTGGCTACTGTTCGCGGCGTTACCGAAAACGTTGCGCATGATTTGCGAACCCCTTTGAACCGGTTGCGTGGCAAACTTGAAGTCGCGCTGATGTCACCGCGCTCGCCGGAAGAATATCGCGTGGTGCTGGGCCGCGCGGTCGCCGACCTCGAAAAAATTGGGGCGACCTTCAATGGCATCTTGAAAATAGCGCGAATAAGGGCGGGCGCTTTGTCGCTTCCCGGCGAGAACATCGATATCGCTGATATGATTGCGGAGCTCCTTGATCTTTATGAAGTCTTCGCCGAAGAAAGCGGAGTCACTCTGGAGTCGCGGTTTGAGAGGAAAGGGCCTTCGCGCCAAATTATGGTAAAGGGCGATGGCCACTTGATAACCCAAGCCGTCGCCAATCTTCTTGAGAATGCGATCAGGTATTCACCGCCCCGGGGCAAGGTGGTCATCTCAGCCGCTACGAGCCCGGAAGGTATAAGTGTAACGGTGACTGACAACGGTTTCGGCATCCCGGCAGAAAAAAAGGCAGTAATTTTGGGCCGCTTTGTTCGCCTGGAGGAGGATGGCGGCAGGGAAGGCTTCGGTCTGGGCCTGAACTTTGTGGCCGCTGTGGCAGAGCGTCATGGGGCTCGGCTCAACCTGGGGGATAATTTGCCCGGCCTTCGCGCAACTTTGTTTTTTCCGGCCCCGGCGAACACAGACGCGCGCCCGACCGCAAAGCCCGCCGTCCCCGTTTCGGCATGCGACCGGCAACTATCACAGGCCGCTTACCTACCGCCTGCTTGAAACCGGTTTCGAGCTGCGGCTGGTGTCTTCTGTTGCGTTGGCACGGACGCGGGAAGCGCTGCACAATGGATGGGACAAGAATGCGGGAATGGGAAGCCTACTGTGCCGTCCAGCCGCCGTCCACGGGTAACGAAGCTCCGCGAATCTGATCGGCATGCTCAGTGCAGAGGAAGGCGGCAAGTGCTCCGATCTGTTCCGGCGTCGCGAATTCGCCAGACGGCTGCTTTTCAAGCACAAGCAGGTCTTTTGCCTTAGCAACAGAGATATTGTCCCGGCTCGCCACGTCGTCGATCTGCTTCTGCACCAGGGGTGTCAGAACCCACCCAGGACATATTGCATTGCAGGTAATTCCGGTTTTGGCGGTTTCTAGCGCTATCACCTTCGTAAGGCCAATAATGCCGTGCTTGGCCGCGACATATGCAGACTTATTCGCGGAGGCGACGAGGCCGTGGGCCGATGCGATATTGATGATCCGTCCCCAGTTCCTGGCGCGCATCTGGGCCATGACTGCCTGGCTTGCATGAAATGCGGCGGAAAGGTTGATCGCTATGATGGCGTCCCAGCGCTCAGCCGGAAACTCGCCGACCGGAGCGACATATTGGATGCCGGCATTGTTGACGAGAATATCGGCTTTGCCCAGCTCGCGCGTTGCCGCTTCTATAAGACCGGCGATGTCTGCCGGCTTCGACATATCCGCACCGTTATAAGCACAAGGAACCCCATAGGTGCCTGCGATTTCTTTGCGCAGAGCCTCTATCGCAGCCGCTTCGCCGAAGCCGTTCAACATTAAGCCAGCACCCGCACCGGCAAGTGCTCGCGCGATGCCTAACCCGATGCCGCTTGTGGAGCCCGTGATAACCGCGACGCGGCCGCTATGATATTTTTCTGTCATTCTTTACGCCCCCGAATTCCCACACGGTTACTATACTCCAGCCAGGGGCAAAAATGCGATCACCCGCGCGGATCGGCAAAAAAGAGGGCTGTCGCTCCTGGGTAGCCTCATGCCGCGGGCTAATTTGTGGCCGCGGCTCAAATATAACGGCAAGCCCCTGCCATCGAAGCTTAGGCCGACTCCGCTTACGAGCCCTCGATCAAAGCCATATCGGCGTCAGAGAAACCGAAATGGTGCCCGATCTCGTGGATCAGCACGTGCCGGATGACGCTGTCCACCAGCTCGCCGTTACGGTCCGCATAACTGAGGATGGGGATACGATAGAGAAAGATTCTATCGGGCAGCCGCACAGAATCCCAAACGCTCTTGGAGGGCAGTCCCACGCCATGATACAGCCCGAGCAGATTGTATGGGTCTGTGACGCTAACAGCCTTGAGCGTTTCCGGATCGGCGAAATCAACCACCTGGACCGATACATCGCTCAGAACCTTGCGGAACCGCTCAGGCAGCCCGTCCCAGATTGCTTGAGCTGTTACTAAGAATTCTTCGTCGGTCCTTGGCTCACCTGAAGGCATATGCAACTACCCTGCCCGTTAACACAGTTCTGCGGCCGCCTTCCATTGAAGGGGCAGCTCAATCTTATGAGTTAAGTCGCTCACAATATGCTGCTGCACGCTGCTCTACACATGGCGAGATATCAGGAAACCGGCAGAGTTCCGCAGTGGAGCATCGATCCTAGCCGATCTCCAGACGAGCAGCGATGCCATAGATATTCAATCAGCCGCCGGGGCGGCCGGTCTTGACGGGTCGCCGCTGCTTGCCGCGGCGTTGCGGCTCGCGGTCCTCTTCGACAATGATGGTCTTGCCGGGCTTGAACGTTCGCAGGTCCGGCGCCGGGCGCGACGGCTTCGCCTTAGCTCCGGGGACAGGACGCTCGGCATGCGGTCCCATCTCGTCCAGCGTGGGTTTGTGCGGGCGCGATAGATGCGAGGTGAGCGGCGCTGCCTTCGTCGTGATGCCGCGCTCGCCGAATTTGCGTTCCTTCATGCTTTCGGGCGCGCGCCCAGCAATACGCGAACCGGAAACAGCGGCATTGTTCTCTGCGGCGATGTCCCACTCGAAGGGGTTGTCAGAACCCTCGCCAGTATTGAATAGCGGGCTTTCCGCAAGCGCATCGCGAGACTTCTTCTTGCTCCGGGGGCTCCCACGTTTGCCTCGCGTGCCAGCATCGGGGCCCGAGGTCTCCTCCGTGTCAACAGCAAGCTGAGGCACATATGAGGTGCGGCGTTCGCCCTCATAGCGCCCCGCACGATCCTCCACCTCAGACTGGCGCGCGAGCGGGTCATCCATGATGGTCATCTCGACCTCCCGCAGGCGCTTGACCTCATCGCGAAGCCGCGCCGCCTCCTCGAATTCGAGGTTCCCCGCCGCCTCGCGCATGCGCTTCTCAAGTCCGGCAATAACCGCCTGCAAATTATGCCCGACAAGCGGCGTCTGCCCGGCTTCGGCAAAGCCCGCGTCGACAGTAACGTGATCGCGTTCATAGACGCTCGCGAGAATGTCGCCGATGTTCTTCTTAATCGATTGCGGCGTGATGCCATTCGCCTCGTTGTAAGCCATTTGCTTTTCGCGGCGGCGATTGGTTTCGGCAATCGCGCGCTCGATGCTTCCGGTTATGCTGTCGGCATAGAGGATCACCTTGCCGTCCACATTGCGCGCGGCGCGTCCAATGGTTTGGATAAGCGAGGTCTCGGAGCGCAGGAAGCCTTCCTTGTCGGCGTCCAGGATCGCGACCAGAGCAACTTCGGGAATGTCGAGGCCCTCGCGCAGAAGGTTGATGCCGATGAGCACGTCGAAGGCGCCCAGGCGCAGATCGCGGATGATCTCAATGCGCTCCAGCGTATCCACGTCCGAGTGCATGTAACGGACTTTGAGACCCTGCTCATGCGCATATTCGGTGAGATCTTCGGCCATGCGCTTCGTGAGCGTCGTCACGAGCACGCGGTAACCTTGCTTGATGACCTTGCGGCATTCGTCTATGAGATCATCCACCTGAGTCCTTACGGGCCGGATCTCGACTGGCGGATCGATGAGGCCGGTGGGCCGGATCACTTGCTCCACGAATACGCCCCCGGTTTGCATCATCTCCCACTTGCCGGGCGTTGCCGAAACGAACATGGACTGCGGCCGCATCGCATCCCATTCTTCGAATCGCAGCGGCCTATTATCGATGCAGGACGGCAGCCGGAAGCCAAATTCGGCGAGCGTCGATTTGCGCCGGAAGTCGCCCCAGAACATGCCGCCGATTTGCGGAACGGTGACATGGCTTTCATCCACGAAGACGAGCGCATTGTCGGGCAGATATTCGAACAGTGTGGGTGGCGGCTCGCCAGGCGCGCGGCCCGTTAGCCAGCGCGAATAGTTCTCGATGCCGTGGCAGGAGCCCGTCGCCTCGATCATTTCGATGTCGTATTGCGTCCGCTGCTCGAGGCGCTGCGCTTCCAGAAGGCGCCCGGCGGCGTTGAAACGCTGAAGCTGTTCTTGCAACTCCTGCTGAATGCCCATGATCGCCTGATTCAGCGTCGGCTTCGGCGTGACGTAGTGCGAGTTCGCGTAAACCTTCACCAGCGCCAGGTCTTGCGTCTTCTCGCCTGTGAGCGGGTCGAACTCGACAATGCTTTCCACCTCGTCGCCAAACATGCAGATGCGCCAGGCCCGGTCCTCCTGGTGAGCCGGAAAAATCTCGATCGTATCGCCGCGCACTCGGAAATCCCCGCGGGCGAAACCAATATTGTTGCGCCGGTATTGAAGGGCCACCAGATCAGCGAGCAGCTGGCGCTGGGAAACGCGGGCGCCGGCTTCGATCGAAAAGGTCATAGCCGAATAGGTTTCGACCGACCCGATACCGTAGATGCAGGAAACCGACGCAACGATGATGACATCGTCTCGCTCAAGCAACGCTCGGGTGGCGGCATGGCGCATGCGGTCGATCTGCTCGTTGATCGACGAGTCCTTTTCGATATAGGTGTCCGTGCGCGGGATGTAGGCCTCGGGCTGATAGTAGTCGTAGTAGGAAACGAAATATTGGACAGCATTGTCCGGGAAGAACGATTTGAACTCGCCATAAAGCTGCGCGGCGAGCGTCTTGTTCGGCGCAAGGACCAGCGCGGGCCTCTGCGTCTCCTCGATCACTTTGGCCATGGTGAAGGTCTTGCCCGAACCGGTCACGCCGAGCAGCACCTGCTCGCGTTCGTGCTGGCTGACGCCCTCAACCAGCTCGCGGATGGCAGCAGGCTGGTCGCCGCGCGGCTCGAAATCGGATTTGATGACGAGGGGCCTGCCGCCTTCGCTCTTCTCGGGCCTCGGCGGGCGGTGCGGCATGAAAAGGGGCATATCCTTGCTCGTCAGCAGCGGATGGTCGCCGATCGGCGGGAGCTTGCCTCGCAGATAGGAAGGCTGCGGCATGGCGCCCGACGGCTTCAGATTGCGCAACGCAGGAATGAGATGCGCCGTGCTCTCGGAGCTGTAAGCCTCGCCCTCGAACGCAGACTGGGGCCCTTCCGAGAAACCAGTTCCGGCGGCTTGGTCCCTAGGCTGTAGCTTCGACGTTTTAACAGATGACTTTACGGAGCGCGCTTTCCCCATATCCCTTATATGTCACGCGTCAGCGGATTCGGCCATAGGCGGCGAGCAATCCGCGAGCGCTAAGACATGTGGTCACGGCTCAACTCTTCATTTCCATTGACCTTCGAAGAGGGGCTCTCGCACCACCTCCCGGGGGAGTTTCAAATCCCTCAATATGTCTGCGTTGTGCTCGTTTTCTGCATCCGGCCTGAATTCGATGCCCAGCTCCTCCTCGGCATTTTCTCTTGCGCCTATAAGGACGAGTTCAGCGCCCTCGTAGTCAAGAAATTCCGGCGGGTCCACGGGCTGAAATCGGCGGCCTTCAAACTTCATCTGAAGTTCTTCCGGGAACCGCGCTTCCTGCTGGGGTCTAAGCCCGACGCCCGGAGGACTACCGGCTTCAGGATTTTTTACTGCGATCACATAGCTGGCTTCGCGCTCAATGTTTAGCTCGCGCTCAACAGGGCCTTGCCGTTTGGGCAACTCCAGGACGTAGGCCAAATGCGTGTGATTACCGTGTCTAACGATGGCATATATACCCTCGGCGGCAGGGCGCGCAGGGGGCACGATACGCTCGCCGCGGGTCTTGGTCGCATATTCCTTTATTCCAAGCTCCTCGTTCAAGGCTCTCCGGTCATGAAAGACTTTCCAGATAAAAGCCCAGAAGCGGTTATGTTCTTCTGGATCAGGGAGCTTCTTGCGGCCAACGATCAGCAATCTGTATTTGTGGGTACGCCAGGGCTTCAGAACAATGTAAAGGCGTTCCACATCCGCCAGCCCATGAGCCGCCGAATATCCCACGCGCGGACGATAGAGGAAGTAGATATCCCCGCGCTCAAGAATTGGGGTTTGGGCCGACTTCACTGTCGCCATAGGGCCAAACCTTGCCGGCCGCCATTTTCATTGCAGCCCTACCACCGCCGTGGCTGTCCAGCTTCGCGTTCCGGCTAACGCTTCGCTGCTGGCGGTTTCGCCTAGCCTAGAAAGCGACCTACGCAGCCGCCGCACGGTTCACCTCGCCCTTGGCGAGCTGAGTCAGCAAGGCATCCGCCTTTTTTTCTTCGTCAAGGCTTTGATGCAGCATTTGCTGATCATTGCGCAGATTCAATTGCCCGGCGAGTGCGGCCGCGGTGCCGTAGGCTGCTATTTCGTAATGCTCGATTTTTTGCGCCGATGCGATTATCGCCGCATCGCGCAAATCATTGCCTTCGACCATCTCTAGCATTTTTTGGGACTCACGGACCAATGCCTGCATAGCTTGATCGGTGTGCTCCTGAGCTCTGGCACGGTGCTTCTCCAAAACGAACTCAAGCCGGCTCTGTTGAACCAGCGTCTCTTCTCGATGGCTGGCGAGGGCGTCCTTGAGCGCCTTATTGGATGCCACTTCAGCCATTTCCAATAGAGCCTCGGAGAGTTGGGCTTCGACGCTGAAGAGCTCCTGAAGCTCCGCGATATACATATCCTTGAAGGTGCTGATCTTCATGGGTAGGACCCTTTTTGTTTCGACGACGGCCGGGGCGCGGCGTGCTTGCTGGCTATGGCTGCAAGCTAGGGGCGCAGGAAGCGCCGGTCTCACGCAGTCAATGTGAGGCTAAAAGGAAGGTTCCTGCGAAATATTGCCGGTCTTTTGGTTTGGACGGAAAGAGCCGGGCCAATGCTTCAGGTTGCGCTTTCGTTTATCTGCAGGGTCACGCATTGTGCCCGCTTCAAGAGTTCCCGAAGAGCGCTTAGGCCATCCGTTCCAGCCGACCTTATCGCGCCTCGGCGGGCTTTGGCTCACTTCGCCCGCGCCGTGGGCGTCAGAGTATGTAACAAAGTTTTGCCTGACACATTCTCTAACGTGACCACGATGGACCTGATTTCGGACTAGGTTGTTTCCCAAATCGCGGGTTCGGCAAGACACGCAACCTAAGAAGCTGCGAAAAGGGCGCACTCATGCCACTTGATGACCGTCCCAACTCAACCGGGGTTGAGGTGAGGCAAGATGAGCTTGCGGCAGGCCTCGCGGCCACAAGGAAGCTTTCGCTTGAAATCGCTGCGCCACTCTCCGCTGAGGATCAGGTGGTGCAGGCGCATGACGACGCCAGCCCGGCGAAATGGCATCTTGCGCATACGACGTGGTTCTTCGAGGAGCTGATCCTCAAGGAATTTCTCCCCGATTATCGCGTTTTCGACCCGCAATTCGCCTACTGTTTCAACTCCTATTACGAGAGCCTTGGTGCCCGGCACCCTAGGCCCCGGCGCGGTCTGCTTACGCGCCCCTCGGCGGAAGAAGTGAGAGCTTACCGCTGCTACGCCGACGGACATCTCGAAACGCTCTTGAATACACCACTGCCGGATGCAGCCCAGAACTTGATTAAGATCGGCATCAACCATGAGCAGCAGCATCAGGAGCTAATGTTTACGGATATTCTTGCGCTTTTCGCTTCGAATCCGCTGCGCCCTGCCTACGCGAACGCGCCACCAGTTAGGCAGCAGGCTGAAACGCCTGGAGCTGGCTATTGGAGGGAATTCGAAGGCGGCATTCATGACATCGGGCATGACGGGCGGGCTTTCGCCTACGACAATGAAGGCCCCCGGCATCAGGTGCTGCTTCGCGATTTCAAACTCCTCAGCCGTGAAGTCACGAATGGGGAATGGATCGCGTTCATTGAAGACGGCGGTTATTCTACGCCAACACTTTGGCTATCGGATGGCTGGACGACACTGCAACGCGAGCAGTGGCAAGCGCCTGGCTATTGGGAACTTCTCGACGGTGCCTGGCATCAAATGACCCTGCACGGGCTTTGCCCCGTCGAAATGAGCCGGCCAGTTACTCATATCAGCCATTACGAAGCGGACGCCTACGCACGCTGGGCTGGGGAGCGCCTTCCAACCGAGTTTGAGTGGGAGACCGCAGCCGGAAGCGAAACGGTTCGCGACCGGTTTGATGTTTCTCGCCTGGCGGCCGAACCTGCGGCCTCTAACGGGGATTCCCCCTTCTTCGGCAATCTCTGGCAATGGACGCAAAGCGCCTACCTTCCCTATCCGGGATACAGGCCTGCGCCTGGGCCTCTTGGCGAGTATAATGGTAAATTCATGTGCAATCAGTTCGTGTTGCGCGGAGGCTCCTTCGCAACCCCCAATGGGCATATACGTCCAAGCTATCGCAATTTCTTCTATCCTCACCAGCGCTGGCAATTCATGGGGCTTCGTCTTGCAGGCGGCGTCTCCTGATGCTGGTCGAATTTGAGGCCGCTGCCTCTTTTGCCGGGGACGATTTCCTTGAGCAGGTCCTGCGCGGCTTGTCGCTGCGGCAGAAAGAGCTGCCCAGCCGCTTTTTTTACGACAGCCACGGGTCTGAGCTTTTCGAACAAATAACCGCGCTGCCCGAATATTACCTGACGCGTGCGGAAGTCCGCCTTCTCGAGTCTCGCGCTGGTGCGATAAGGAAATTGGTCCCGTCCGGGGTTGACGTGGTTGAATTCGGTTCTGGATCGAGCCGTAAGACCGAATTGCTGTTGAGCTTCCTCGACAATCCCCGTTCGTATATCCCCATCGAAATCTCGGCTTCGGCGCTTTATCCCGCGGCGGAGCGCATCCAGCAAAAATTTCCCGGCCTTAGGGTATTTCCGATACTTGGCGGGTTTCACGATCTGGATAAAATCAGGCTGCCCGCGACCGGCCACGCCTGCCTCGGCTTTTTCCCAGGGTCCACGATCGGAAATCTGACGCCACACCAGGCGGCTGCCTTGCTGCGAGAGGCGAAGTATCTTCTCGGCTCTGACGCGTTGTTTCTCATCGGCGCAGATCTCCAAAAGCCGTTCGATATTCTGCTTCCCGCCTACAATGACGCCGAAGGTGTAACTGCGGCATTCAATCTTAACATTCTTGCGCGCATTAACCGGGAGCTAGGGGCCGGCTTCGATCTCAGCCAGTTCCAGCACGAAGCAATTTATAATGAGGCAGAAAACCGCATCGAGATGCATTTGCGATCGCTGATACGGCAGCGAGTCTCGATTGCGGGCCGCTCTATCGCTTTCGAGGCTGGGGAAACCATCCACACCGAAAATTCGTACAAATACACTGTTGCGGGCTTTCAGCGGCTTGCGGAAGAAGCAGGCTGGACACCATCAAAAAGCTGGACTGATGACGACGGCCTTTTCTCGCTCCACTTGCTGGCTTAAAAGGAGCCCACGCAAAACGGGCTCGGCGGGTAAGCTTCACGAATGGAAGAATCATGGGAGCGTTTTCGAAATCCATAATACTTGTGGCCCTGCTTGCAGTGGGAGTTGTGCTCGCGCTTGGCTTTCTGAACTTGGCCCGGGGCGGCAGTATGAGCACCAGCCAGAAGTTGATGCGATGGCGCGTCGCACTCCAATTCCTTGCCATCTGTATCATCATGATCGCCATCTACTTCGCCTCCCATTAACACAAAGTGTCAATTATCCCACATGCCTTCGCAAACCAGCCGCAGGCCGAAACATCGGTTTGACAACACACCCCTGTTACGCAAAAAGATTTAAGCAGTGGCAGGGGGATTCCGGTGGCCGGCAAATTCATATTGAGCTGGATCGTAGCCTTGGGCGTACTCATCTTGGCCCAAGCTGGTGGCACGCCGGCGCGTGCCCAAGTCATAGTTCCCTATACGGTTACGGATCATCCATTTTGGATGATCGACGAGGTTCGCGGCGGCATCTTCAAGCAGGCGATAGACGATGCGCCTCACGAAGGCGGGCCAGCGCTTAATCTTGAAGTTCTTGGCGGCCGTTTCCCTGGCGGTTACGAGAACAGCATTCTTGACTTCTTTTTGACGCCGCGCCCACACGTTGGCACAACGCTTGCCTTCGGCAAAACCGATGAGTTCTATGCGGGCTTTACGTGGGATGTGAAATTAATCGATCGCACGTTTTTCGAGGCCACTTTCGGTGGCGCCGCGCATGACGGGCCTCTGGATACCCCTCACGAAGCCTCGTATGGCTGCGTACTTAATTTCAGGGAATCTGCTTCTCTCGGATTTTCTCTGACGCCTGAATGGCGCCTGATGGCAACCGTAGATCATATGTCGCAAGCTGGAATTTGCCAGCCAAACCGGGGGCTGACAAACGCAGGCCTCCGTCTAGGATACCGCTGGTAGACGTGCTATGCTGAAGATCTGTGATAAGGTCTTCGCGCCGCGATGGTCGTTCTAACCAAAATTTACACAAAAACCGGCGACGACGGGACGACGGCTCTCGGCAGCGGCCAGCGTGTGCCCAAGACAAGCCCGCGAATTGCAGCCTATGGGACGGTTGACGAAACGAATGCCGCGATCGGAATAGCGCGCACCCTTCTTCCTGCGAGCCAGGAAGCGCCGGCAGAGATGTTGGCGAGAATCCAGAACGACCTGTTTGACCTCGGCGCTGACCTCTGCGTGCCTGAAACAGGGGAGTCCCTTCCTTACACCCCTTTACGGCTCAAGGATGCGCAGGTCGACCGGCTTGAGCGCGAAATCGACGCTATGAACAGCGAAATGTCACCACTGACATCCTTCGTTCTGCCGGGGGGTTCGCAGGTCGCGTCGGCGCTGCATCTCGCGCGCACTATTTGCCGGCGGGCGGAAAGGTGTATCATTGAGCTCAAGGTCACCGGGAACGAACAAGTGAGCGATACGGTCTGCCGGTACATTAACCGCCTCTCCGATCATTTGTTCGTCATGAGCCGGTACGTAAACGCCAAAGGTAAAGACGATATTCTTTGGAAGCCCGGCCAGAACGCTTAGCTCTATTTCCTGGGTCCCACCATGTTATTTGTACCTATCTGGGATATGAACCATCTCAAAAAGGTTAAATTTGAGTATGTTACAACGACGCTTATTGCTGTAAATGTGATCGTTTACGTGGTCTTCGAGACCGATCTGATTTTCCCGATTCATGCGAATTTATTACAAACGTTGTCCCTGCATCCTCGCAATGTGGTGCCATTCGGGTCTTTTGTCCTCCACATGCCGGAGCAGTTCAAGCTAATCACCTACATGTTCATTCATGGGAGCTTCCTACATCTTCTCGGCAATATGATCTTCCTCTTCGTCTTCGGAGATAACGTTGAAGACGCGCTGGGTCACATCCGTTTTATATTCTTCTATCTACTGTGCGGCGTTACTGCGGCTTTGGTCCACAGCTATGCTACCACATCCCCGGACTTGCCGCTTGTCGGTGCCAGCGGCGCAATTTCGGGCGTTATCGGCGCTTATTTGCTGCTCCACCCCAATATCCGCGTCTGGGTTTTGCTGCCGCTACCGAAGCTACCCTTTGTGCCGCTGCGGTTCTCGGCTGCTCTGGTGATCGGAGTTTGGATCATTTTCCAGATCGCCAGCGCCTTACTCCTTCCCGGCGGGGCAACTGCCTGGTGGGCTCATGTTGGAGGCTTTTTTGCCGGCATGTTTCTTGTCACGATCATGAAACGGCCTGACGTGCGGCTGTTCGATATGGCGACAGGGGTTTAACCGAAATGACTAAATCGCGTCACATTGACACTTTCGCATGTGCGAAATAGACTTAGCGCCTTGGTGGGCACCTGCGAACACCAGATGTACGCCATTAGACGAAGTTGACCCGTCGTTGCGGTGCAGCATATCTAATGGCACATCAAGTCAGGGTCCGGTTACATGAAGATTCTCGTCCCCGTTAAGCGGGTCGTAGATTTTAACGTGAAGATAAGGGTGAAACCGGACGGCAGTGGCGTCGATATTGCCAATGTCAAAATGTCCATGAACCCCTTCGATGAGATCGCTGTGGAAGAGGCGATCCGCATCAAAGAGGCCGGGCATGCCGATGAAATTATTGCGGTTTCGGTTGGCCCGCAAAAAGCTCAGGAAACCCTGCGCACCGCGCTGGCTATGGGAGCCGACCGGGCTATTCTGTATAAGACCGACCTCGCTGTTGAGCCACTGACAGTTGCCAAAATCCTGAAGCATGCCGCGGAGCAAGAGAAGCCTGGGCTAATCATCCTGGGCAAACAAGCCATTGATGACGATTCGAATCAGACGGGCCAGATGCTGGCCGCCCTTCTGAATTGGCCGCAGGCAACCTTTGCCTTCAAAGTCAGCTTCAGTGATGGCGGCCTGGGAGTGATCCGGGAGGTCGATGGCGGCCTGCAGACCTTGAAATTGAAGCTTCCGGCGGTCGTGACGGCCGATCTGCGCCTGAATCAGCCTCGTTACGCTTCCCTTCCGAACATCATGAAGGCGAAAAGGAAGCAACTCGACGAAATTGACGCCGCCTCCCTGGAATTCAGTATCGAGCCGAGGGTAAAAGTCCTTAAGACGTCCGAGCCTCCAGCCAGAAAGGCCGGAATCAAGGTCGGCTCGGCCTCCGAGCTGGTGGAAAAGCTCCGCAACGAAGCAGGAGTATTGCAATAATGGCAGTCCTACTTGTTGCCGAGCACGATAACAAAGCGTTGAATGGGGCAACGGCCAAGGCGCTAACCGCGGCCAAGGCGATCGGGAACCCAGTTCATATTCTTGTCGCCGGCTCGGATTGTGAAGCAGTGGCGCAAAAGGCGGCAGCATTGAGCGGTGTCGAGAAGGTCCTGGTCGCGAACGCCCCAAATTTGAAGCCCCGCCTCGCGGAAGATATGGCGGCGCTTATCGTGCCGTTGATGCAAGGATACGATGCGCTCGTCGCCGTTGCCTCCACCGGAGGCAAGGACTTCGCCCCGAGAGTCGCCGCGCTTCTCGATGTCGCACAGATTTCCGATGTGATAGCTGTGCGCAGCCCGGTTCAATTCGAACGCCCTATCTACGCCGGCAACGCTATCCAGACCGTTGAATGCACTGAGCCCAAAAAGGTTCTGACGGTAAGAACAACGGTTTTCGCAGCAACCCCAGAAGGGGGGTCTGCAACGATCGAGACTATAGCTGTGCCTGCGCCAGCCGGACTTTCAGAGTTTGCCAAGGAAGAGCTGTCACAATCGACACGCCCGGAATTGTCAGGCGCAAAAGTTGTCATATCCGGCGGCCGCGGTATGCAATCCGGCGAGAATTTTAAGCTGTTGGAGCGAATCGCCGATAAGATTGGGGCGGCGGTAGGTGCCAGCCGGGCTGCCGTAGATGCCGGCTTTGTTCCAAATGATTATCAGGTCGGCCAAACGGGTAAGGTGGTGGCGCCTGAGCTGTACATTGCAGTGGGCATTTCGGGAGCGATACAGCATCTTGCTGGAATGAAAGACTCCAAGGTGATCGTCGCAATCAACAAAGATGAAGAAGCGCCTATCTTTCAAGTTGCGGACTATGGGCTAGTCGGTGACCTTTTTAAGATCCTGCCGGAATTCGAAGCCGCGCTTGACAGCCGGAAATAGCCCGCAACGAAACCCGGAGTTCAACGATGGCACAAGTTTCCCCTTACACAGCTCGCGAGAACCCCTTCGTGAATCGAAGCGAGGGCCGCGAAGCCGTCACGATCAAGACCGTTGGAATCATCGGCGCGGGTCAGATGGGCAACGGTATCGCGCACGTCGTCTCCCTTGGCGGTTATAATGTTCTGCTCAATGATTTGAGCAAGGAGCGTGTCGATTCCGCGCTCGCGACCATCAATGGAAATATGAGCCGGCAAATACACCGCGGCAAGATCACCGAGAGCGAGCGGGATAAGGCTCTTGCAAGGATATCCTACGCAGGCTCGCTAGACGCCTTACACAATGCTGACCTCGTCATCGAAGCGGCAACGGAAGACGAGGACATCAAGCGCAAAATTCTGATTGCCCTCTGTCCTCACCTGAAGCCTGCTACGCTGCTTGCCAGCAATACCTCCTCCATTTCGATCACGCGGCTTGCGGCGGTAACGGATAGGCCAGAGCAATTCATCGGGATGCACTTCATGAACCCGGTGCCGGTGATGGACCTCGTTGAGATGATCCGCGGCATTGCCACCGATAAATCGACGTTCGCCGCGGCTCGCCGGTTCATCGAAAGTCTTGGAAAGACGGTCACTGTCGCCGAAGATTTTCCTGCATTCATTGTGAACCGTATCCTCTTGCCTATGATCAACGAGGCCGTCTACACGTTGTACGAGGGCGTAGGGTCGGTCGAGGCCATTGATCTCGCCATGCGGCTCGGGGCACGCCATCCTATGGGGCCGCTGCAGCTTGCCGATTTCATAGGGCTCGATACCTGTCTATCCGTGATGCAAGTGTTGTATGAGGGTTTGGCGGACACCAAATACCGGCCGTGCCCGCTCTTGGTGAAGTATGTGGAAGCGGGGTGGCTCGGTCGCAAAACCCAGCGCGGTTTCTATGATTATCGCGGGGAAGTGCCAATCCCCACCCGCTGACCCGGCCAAAGCCAGCTAGTCTAACTCTTGGTAAAGCAATGACGAGTAAAAACCTCGCTGCCGGTGCATGGGCGGAACAGCCTTACACGGGCGCTTTGGTTCTCGCCAATGGAACCATTATTCAGGGTTTCGGGGCCGGTGCGGTGGGTGAAGCCAGCGGCGAGGTTTGCTTCAATACCGCAATCTCTGGCTACCAGGAAATCCTTACCGACCCTTCCTATGCGGGCCAGATCATCACCTTCACTTTCCCTCACATAGGAAATACAGGCACAAACCCTGAGGACATCGAAACAGCCAGCTTGGCAGCAGCATCGGGCGTGCGCGGTTGTATCGTCCACGCTCCAATTACCGCTCCGTCAAACTACCGGTCCAGGCAAAGTCTCGATCTTTGGCTTCGCGCGCGGGGAATTATCGGCATCACAGGCGTTGACACGCGTGCATTGACGATGCTGATCCGCGATCAGGGCATGCCCAATGCGGTCATTGCTCACCATCCCGATGGCGTTTTCGACTTCGGCGCGCTTCTGGCTCACGCCCGGGCTTGCCCCGATATGGAAGGCGCCGAGCTTGCGCGTGGCGTCACGACCACGCAAAGCTATCAATGGAACGAAGGGCTTTGGGAGTGGGATCGCGGCTTCACGGAGCAGTCGCAGCCGGAGTTTCACGTTGTCGCAATCGATTATGGCATCAAGCGCAATATCCTTCGCTGCCTGGCCTCGGCTGGTTGCCGGGTCACGGTGCTTCCTGCTTATGCAACGGGGGAAGAAATTCTTGCCCGGGAACCTGACGGCGTCTTCCTTTCGAACGGGCCTGGAGATCCCGCCGCAACAGGGGAATATGCAATCCCCGCCATTCGTCACCTCATCAGCTCGGGAATCCCCGTTTTCGGCATCTGCCTGGGTCACCAGCTTCTGGGCTTGGCCCTGGGCGGCCGGACAATAAAAATGCCCCACGGGCATCATGGGGCAAACCATCCGGTGATGGACTACACCACCGGCAAGGTCGAGATCACCTCCATGAACCATGGATTTGCCGTGGACCGCGAGAGCCTTCCCCGTGAGATTGAGGAAACTCATGTGTCACTCTTCGACGGCAGCAATTGCGGTATCAGACTGCACGGAAAGCCGGTTTTCTCGGTTCAATATCACCCCGAGGCCTCGCCCGGCCCACAAGATAGTCACTATCTTTTTATCAGGTTTACTAATTTGATGCGTAAAAACAAAGGATATCCCTTGAAAAGCGAGCGCTCTGGGCGGTTGGATTGAAGCGTTTTGATTTGAGTCAACGCGTGTTAAGCAATGGCCCGTCAAAGAGTGGACTGTGGCATTTTGTAATGGGTCTAAACTCTAGACTTCCTTCCTTCTTCACGCCATGATCCAGAGTCTAGGCGAAAGCTTCAGGGCCTTGGGTTCCTTGGGGATTTTGCCCGGCGCAAAGGGGCCTGCGCCGTCCTGCCAAAGAGGAAAACATATGAACTATCAGGGCACGTTTGAGGACGCTCTCAACGCTTTGGCATTGGAGGGACGTTACCGGATTTTCGCAGATATACTCAGAAACCGGGGGGAATTTCCGAGCGCCATTCACCACACACCGGCTGGAAAACGGCCAATCACGGTCTGGTGCTCGAACGACTATCTGGGTATGGGTCAGCACCCTGCTGTTTTGAGCGCGATGCACGAAGCCATCGACAAGGCTGGGGCCGGCTCCGGCGGGACGCGTAACATTTCAGGCACGACGCATTATCACGTTGAGTTGGAGGCCGAGCTTGCCGATCTGCATGGCAAGGAAGCCGCGCTTTTGTTTACGTCCGGCTATATATCGAACGAGGCCACACTCTCGACGCTAGTTAAGCTCCTCAAAGGAGCCGTCATTTTCTCGGACGAGAAGAACCACGCTTCCATGATCGAGGGCGTGCGGCGGGGCGGCGGACCCAAACGCATCTGGCGGCACAACGATCTTCACCATCTGGAAAGCCTTCTTCGCGAATACGAATACGAAACGCCAAAGATCATCGCTTTCGAATCCGTTTACTCAATGGATGGCGATATTGCACCGATCAGCGAAATCTGTGATCTCGCCAAGAAGTACAATGCGCTCACTTATCTCGATGAAGTGCATGCCGTTGGTATGTATGGGCCGCGGGGCGGTGGCGTCGCTGAGCGCGATGGCGCCATGCACAAGGTCGACATCATCGAAGCCACGTTGGCCAAAGGTTTCGGCCTTATGGGCGGTTACATAGCCTCCACGGCGGCGTGCGTAGATGCAATCCGATCTTATGCCCCCGGCTTCATCTTCACGACATCGCTGGCGCCGGTCATCGTTGCTGGCGCGCTGGCGAGTGTCCGGCACCTGAAGGTGAGCCAGGAAGAGCGTACGCGGCATCAAGCACAGGCGGGGATGCTAAAGGAACGCCTAGTCGGCGAAGACCTGCCAGTGATGCATACACCGAGTCACATAGTTCCCGTACTCGTGGGCGATCCAGTCAAGTGCAAGTCGCTGACCGACGCGCTGCTTGACCGCTTTGGAATCTACCTCCAGCCCATCAATTATCCGACCGTGCCGCGCGGTACTGAAAGAATCCGGCTCACGCCCGGGCCGATGCACACGGCTGAGCAGATGGATTCTCTCCTGGCTGCGCTTCGCACTCTTTGGGACGAAATGGGCCTACGTACCGGACGCGAATGGTGCCAGGTTTGGCGTGGCCGTATCGCGATTGCGGGTCAGTTCGATCTGAGCGTGGCGGCTGGAGGCTAAGCCGACGCCAAATCCATTCCCCTAGCCGCGCTGGAACGGCACGGATACCCTCTTGTTGGGTAAGCATGGATGCTCACTATTTGAGGATACGATGCTGAATACAAGCCAGCAGGGCTTCGCCAAGCTCGTTGCCATGATCGAAGCCCTTGATGTGGGCATGCTCACCACGGAAGACGCAAACGGTGAGCTGCGGTCGAGGCCGATGGCGACACAAAAGGCCGAGAACGGCACGCTGTTCTTTTTCACCGCCAGAGATTCTCCGAAGGCGGAAGAGGCGAGCAAGACCGCAAAGGTGAACGTCAGCTACGCCGACCCCAACAACCAGATTTACGTCTCGGTCTCAGGTATCGCTAAACCGTCACGAGACACAGCGAAAATCCGCGAACTTTGGACGGAGAGTGCGCGGCGCTGGTTCCCGGAGGGCCCGGACGACCCGCGGCTAGAGCTTCTTGCGGTTGAAATCATAAAAGCTGAATACTGGGATGTTGACAGCCGCCGCATGGCTGGACTGTTGGAGCGCGGCGCGCCCGCCAGCGAGGTTATCGCCGCAACAGATCATAAGAAATTGGGCTAAGCTTGCCGGCACGCTGCGTGAGCACTGCTCTCGCGCAAATTTTGGCGTAGAAGACGAAAAAGAGCGGCGCAGCTGCCGGGGTGCGCTGTGCATGAGTTCACGCGGCCTGAAAATAAGGCTGTCCGCCACCATCTTCCTGCCTCAGACACCGATACTCCTCGCTGGCCTAGACAGCATCACAAGTTTGTTTAAATCTTACAAGTACTTGTGATCAACCTCAGGGAAGAGTTTCTTGCACTCTGCCTAGCGGCAAGCTAGCCCTTCGCCAATTCCAGGATCAAGAATTGGAGAATTCTACCGATGACTCTGAACCGGCTTTTGGCGCTCACGGCGCCTGCGCTGATTGCCTTGACCGTAGGGGCCACCGCCGCCCCCGAGGCCTACACCTTCGATAAGAAGCACACTGAAATAAGGTTTTGCTGGATCCACTTTGGCCTTCAGCCGGCAATGCGCGCACTTCTTGAATTACGACGGCGAGCTTGTTTACGACGCCGCAAACCCGGCCAACAGCAAAGTCGACGTTATTTTCAAGACCGACAGCATAGAGACTTTGAACCAAACCTTTAATGAGCACATGAAGGGCGAAAAGCTTTTCGATGCAAAGAAATATCCAGAGATTACCTTCAAGAGCACAAAATTCGAAAAGCTCAGCGATAAGACGGGCAAGGTTTTCGGGGACCTTACCATAAAGGGGGTCACAAAGCCCGTAATCCTTGACGTGACGCTCAACTACGCTGGCCCGCACCCTCTAACCAAAAAGCCCGTGATCGGTGTCGGAGCGGTTACCACTGTCAAGCGAGGAGATTTCGGCGTTTCCCAAGGCATTCCTTTAGTTTCGGATGAGGTCACCATCGAAATTCAGACGGAAATGGGGACGAAGGCCGGAGCGCCAGCCTAGAAATATCGTCGAAACAGAGTTCCCCTCCGCGAGGGGAGACCTTTTGCAAAACTAGAAGCTGTCGCCCCCGGAAACACCTCAGCGTTATCCGGGGTCCTGCCGGAGTTGTTGATTCATTCGAGGCGGGATCGCGGATAGCCACGCGCGGCTTCCGCGATGCACCGCTGATGAACCGCATTCCAGCGCAAAGGCTAAGCCAATTTCAATGCCGATCGCAGGGAATATGCCTGTTGCAATGCAGGCTGCATAATTTTTAGGCAGTTCAGGATTCTGCAACGCAGGGACCGGTGCTGCCTTCGCAGCCCAATTGCCAAGCAATGAAATGCACCGCCGCCAGTTCGCCATGGCGATACTCAACCCCAGTTTGGCACAGCTTTTGATTCCATCGAAGTGGCTCACCTTGTACCCTGCCGCCGTCTGGCCGGCGAAATGGGTGCACGTTCGACACTGAGGCGATTGAGACAGGGGACTTAAATGCAAATGGTGATGGCGATTATTAAGCCGTTCAAGCTCGAGGAGGTTCGCCAGGCTCTCGACGACGTCGGGATCGAGGGTTTGACCGTAACCGAGGTGAAGGGTTACGGCCGGCAAAAGGGGCACACGGAAATCTATAGAGGCGCGGAATACGAAGTGAACTTCGTGCCGAAGCTCAAAATCGAGATCGCCGTCCCCTCAGATCGCGTGACGAAGGTGATAGAGGCAATTAGCACGGCGGCGAAGACAGGCCAGATCGGCGACGGCAAGATCTTTGTCACTCCGATCGATCAAGCGGTGCGGATCCGTACCGGCGAAACTGACGCAGACGCACTCTGATCGAGAAAAGGAATCAAGGGAATGAAAATCGCTTGGCGTAATTTAGCGCTTTTGGGCGCGGCAGGGTTGGCGGCGATGGCTATGGTGGAGCCTTCGTTCGCCGATGCGCCGAAAGCCCCTGAGCTTGTCGTCAACAAGGCTGACGATTGCTGGATGATGATCTCATCCGCTCTCGTTCTGATGATGACCATCCCCGGTCTTGCGCTGTTCTACGGTGGCATGGTGCGGACCAAAAACATGCTTTCCATGCTGACGCAGGTCTTCGCGATCCAGTGCATCGTCTGCGTGGTCTGGTTCCTTTATGGGTACAGCCTCGCCTTTACCGAAGGCAGCGGATTCATGTCTCCCTTCCTTGGCGGTTTATCCCGCGTCTTCATGCATGGGATCGATCCAAAGTCGCCTGCCTCCACTTTCACGGTCGGTGTCGGCATAGACGAACTCGTCTATGTCTGCTTCCAGATGACTTTTGCGGCCATTACTACTGCTCTTGCTATTGGCGGCTTTGCAGAGCGTATGAAGTTTTCCGCTATCGTTCTTTTCGCGATCCTCTGGCTTACAATTGTTTATATTCCGATCGCGCATTCGGTTTGGTTCAACCCAGGTCCAAACGACCTTGCTACCAACAATGAAGCCGCGATTGCCCGGTCAGGGTTCGGCTATCAGATGGGGGCGCTGGACTTTGCAGGCGGCACAGTCGTTCACATCAACGCTGGCATCGCCGGCTTCGTGGGCGCGCTCCTGCTCGGCCACCGTATTGGATTCGGCCGGGAAGCTATGCCGCCCCATTCTCTGACGCTCACCATGGTTGGCGCTTCTCTGCTTTGGGTCGGCTGGTTCGGTTTCAATGCTGGCTCCAACCTCGAAGCCAATGCGGGAGCGGTTTTGGCGATGGCCAACACTTTTGTGGCCACGGCCGCAGCGGGACTTTCCTGGATGCTGGTCGAGTGGCTCTTCAAGGGCAAGCCGAGCCTGCTTGGACTTGCTTCGGGAGTTGTAGCCGGCCTTGTGGCGGTTACGCCGGCCTCCGGTTACGCTGGCCCGATGGGAGCGTTGATACTTGGGCTTGTTGCCGGTGCCATCTGCTTTTTCTTCTGCACGGCAGTCAAGAGTGCGCTTGGCTATGACGATACGCTTGACGTTTTCGGCGTTCACGCGATCGGTGGGTTCGTTGGAGCGATTGGCACAGGGATTGTCGCCGCGCCGTTCTACGGGGGAACGGGTGTTGTGGATTACGCCAAGTGCGTGGTGAAAGATGGTGTGGTGACGAGCGACTGTCCGATCGCCGACTATAACCTGCCCGCCCAGGTACTCATCCAGTTCAAGAACGCGCTCGTCACTATTGGCTGGTCGGCCGTCGGAAGCCTCATTGTGTACCTGATTATCTCGCTGATCGTCGGCTTGCGTGTTTCGGCGGAGTCCGAGCGCGAGGGCCTCGACATCTCCGAGCATGGTGAGCGCGCCTACAACATGTAAGATCAAAGATAGCGCTTGCCGCTATCTTGCCCGCCTGCCGCAATGGCGCCGCTTTCCTCCCAGTGGCTCGTTCGGCAGGCGGCTTTTTTTGAGCGGCGGACGCCTCTTCTAAATCGGCGAGCCGCTCTAAATCTTTGGTTCGCCGCATAGCGTTAGCCGAAACCGCTTGCAAGCTTGGCCGCGCGGGAAAGATGCCCAAGTCTACCGCGGAGCGCGCTTCGCGAGAATGCGTTGTAGCGTGCGGCGGTGCATGTGCAGTCTGCGGGCTGTCTCTGAAACATTCCTGTTACAGAGCTCGTATACGCGCTGAATGTGCTCCCAGCGAACTCGGTCGGCAGACATCGGATTCTCAGGCGGTATCGGCTTCGCTTCCGCTGACGCGGTCAGCGCTGCCAAAATATCCTCGGCATCCGCGGGTTTGGAGAGATAATCGACGGCGCCGAGCTTCACTGCCGTGACGGCGGTTGCGATATTGCCGTATCCCGTGAGAACGAGGGCGCGGCAATCCGGCCGCGTATCGCGCAACATGCGGATGACCTCAAGCCCGTTTCCGTCTTCAAGGCGCATGTCCACCACGGCAAACGCGGGTGCGGAATCTCTGATTGCCTGCTTGCCTGCCTCCAAGGAATCGGCGGTGCGAACTTCATAACCCCGAGCTTCCATCGCCTTTGCGAGCCTGGAAAGGAAAGGCTTATCGTCGTCAACGATGAGAAGCGAATTGTCGGTGCCCGCGGTTGAAGCGGCTAACGTACTCATATGCGCGTCCATAGCAATTTGTCGCACCTTACATAATGTCGCACTGTGCAGCCCAAAACCTTAGCGGTCAATTTTTATGCAGAAGTTTCCAGGCGCTGGCGTTGCCAAAGAATTTCGACCACGGCCCCTTTTTCTGGAGGCACACGATTGGCCGCTCTAATTGTAGCCCCCGAACGCTCGAGAAATGTTTTCGCAATGAAGAACCCAAGACCCATTCCAGCTTCTTCGTCACTGCCGTTACCGCGAGGCCGGCTTGTCACGTAAGGGTCGCCCAACTGACTGATGACATTGGGGTGAAAGCCTGGGCCATCATCGCAAATTCTAAGACGCACCATTTCTTGATCGTACAAAGCCTCTATCGTCACCCGCTCTTCTGCGAAATCGGCGGCGTTATCGACGAGGTTCACCAGGCCATGGATGAGCCCGGGATTGCGCGGAATTACCGGTTCACCCGGCGATTTCGCGGGCGGAACCGTATCCGTAAGCTTCACATTGATATCGATGCCGGGAGCGCGCAACGGAGCCACGACTTCCTCCAAAAGATGGCTGAGGCGCATTTGCGAAAAAATGTAGTCGTCTTCGCCTTGCCGCCCGCTCTTGGATAACTCGCTCAGAATGTCGCGGCACCTCGCCGTTTGCGTTTGAAGTAGAGCAATGTCATCACGCAACGGGCTCCCGGGCGGGACCTCACGTTCCAGTTCCTTTGCCACAAGAGTAATGGTCGAAAGCGGCGTGCCAAGCTGGTGGGCGGCGGCAGCAGCGAGACCGTCCAGCGCACTGAGACGCTGCTCGCGCGCCAAAACAAGCTCTGCCGCCGTGAGGGCCTCCGACATTTGCCGGGCTTCCTGGCCTATGCGCCATGCGTAGATTGCGATAAAGACAATGCAGGCGACGAGCGCGGACCATAGCCCGATTACGTAGTTCAGAGGCAGAAGCGGCGGCTCTTCATGCGCCCATGGCAGCGGCATGTGATACCGGGCCAGCACCGTTGCCAGCGCCACATCGAGAGAAGTCAGCGAGACCGTTACTGCCAGCGGCTGAGTGGACGCGGAGACGGCGACCGGCACGACAAGCAGGAATGCAAACGGGTTTTCGAGGCCCCCGGTAAGGTACAGCAGAGCCGCGAGTTGAAGAATGTCGTAGCCTAGAAGCAGCAAAGCATGTCGGCTTACGAGAAGCTGCGAGCGCGGATAGATCAAGCTTAGGGCGATATTCAGTGCGGCAGAGAGTGCGATCACTCCGAGGCAGAAGGCGAGCGGCACCGGGAAGCCGAAGCCGTAATAGATCAGAAGGATCGTGGCAGTCTGGCCTGCGACCGCAAACCACCTCAATCTAATGGTGGTGTTAAGGCGGAGGCGGCTTCCATCGAGGGCGATTTGCGGGCTTGTCATCACGATGACCGGAAACTTGAAATGCGCGATTGGTAGATGGTCGAGCCGGAGCGCTTCTGCCAGCGGCTAAGCCACCATTGAAGAAACGGGTTTTTAAGACCACGTGATGCAAAGCTTCGCAAACGAATACAAGACGACGCTAGGCGGTATCCCATGCGCAAGATGTACCCGGTCTTTTTCGCTCTCGTGTTATTTGTGGTGGCTTTTGCGGCGGCTTATTCCATAGCGTTCAAGTCTGATAGCGTCCAGACGCAGGGCGCCGCGCTGATCGGTGGCCCCTTCTCGCTTGTCGATACAGATGGAAAGCGGGTTACTGACAAGGATTTCCGCGGAAAGCTGATGCTGGTTTTCTTCGGCTATACTCACTGCCCCGATGTCTGTCCCACCGAATTGCAAAATATGGCTGAGGCCATCGACAAGCTGGGCCAAAGTTCATCAAAGGTTGCGCCGATTTTCATTTCGGTTGACCCCAAGCGCGATACGCCCGAGGCGCTGGCAGCCTACGTGAAAAACTTCAATCCTCAAATTATCGGCTTGACCGGGAGCCAGGACGAGGTGGCGATCGCTGCGAAGGCTTACCGTGTTTACTTCAGGAAGGCTAGCAATGCCTCTGAGGACTATACCGTCGACCACTCCGCTTTCGTCTATCTTATGGACCAGCAAGGAAAATATCTAACTCATTTCACCTTCAACACACCCCCAGAAACCGTGGTTGATGTGATAAAAAAGCACATACCGAGCGGCAACAGCGCATAATCCCGCCTTAAGCTCAACCAAAGATCAATTTCCGTTGTGGGTTTCGCGTGGCAAGCGTGGCGTGAGCGGATCCATGTAAGCACGGCTTACTGGTCTTTGAGGCGCTTGTGGCGTGGTCGCAATCAGGCGTTGGCTCGATCGAGGAGATCACGTGCTCTACCATCTTTACCAGCTGAGCCAGGCGGCTATTTCTCCGGCCCGGGCTGCGGCCAACTCCACCCGCTACTTCCTGGGTAACCCCTTCAATCCTTTCGCCTATACCAATCTTGGCAGAAATACCGCCGCGGCCGCCGAGCTTTTGGAGCGCACCACACGCCGTTATAGAAAGCCGGCATTCAATATCTCGAAAACAATGGTTAAAGGCCAGACGGTTACCATTTCGGAGGAGATCGTTTGGCATAGGCCCTTTTGTGATCTCATCCACTTCAAGAAAGAATCCGCGGCAAGCGTTGTGCCGAACGAGCCTAAGCTCCTTATCGTAGCGCCGCTGTCCGGTCACTTCGCGACCCTCTTGCGCGGCACCGTGGAAGCGATGCTCCCCTTCGCCGATGTCTATATCACTGACTGGCGCGACGCCCGGCTCGTTCCGTTGAGCGGCGGCCAGTTCGATCTCGACAATTACATTGATTATACCATCGGCATGATCGAGCTTTTCAGGGGCGATGTGCATGTCATGGCCGTTTGCCAGCCCGCGGTGCCGGTGCTTTCGGCGGTGGCGCTGATGGAAACGCAGGATAGCCCGTCGGTGCCGCGCAGTCTGATAATGAAGGGCGGCCCTATCGACACACGTGTCAGCCCGACGGGAGTGAACAAGCTTGCGGAGGAACGGGGCACAAACTGGTTCCGAAGAACCGTGATCACAGCTGTCCCATGGCCCAATCGCGGTTATGGGCGCCTGGTCTATCCGGGCTTTTTGCAGCTTACTGGCTTCATGGCCATGAACCTTGACCGGCATGTGAACGCTCACAAGGAGCTGTTCGTCAACCTGGTCCGCGGCGACGGTGACTCGGTAGAAAAGCACAAGGAGTTTTATGACGAGTATCTCGCCGTCATGGATCTCACCGCCGAGTACTATCTGCAAACGGTAGATCAGGTCTTCGTGAAGCATCAGCTACCCAAGGGTGAGATGTTTCATCGCGGGCGGTTGATTGACCTGACCGCCATCCGGCGCGTCGCGCTCATGACGATCGAGGGTGAAAAAGACGACATAACCGGTCTCGGTCAATGCGAGGCCGCGCTTCATCTTTGCTCAAGCCTGCCGCGCTCAAAGAAGCGACACTACATGCAGCCGGGCGCCGGGCATTATGGAATTTTCAACGGCTCGCGTTACCGGCACGAAATTGTTCCACGTATCGTGGCTTTTATGGCTGATCACGATGTGCGCGGCGGGAGTTTGAAATGGCTTGTTCAGCGGCTGACGGGTGAAAATGCGATCGCTGCCCCGCCCCCGGCGCTTTCCGAAGACGCAGCACCCATAAAGGTGCTTGAGCCCATTGAAAATGCGCCCCTCAGGCTGTCCGCCTTGCCTGCAAAGCCGATGATGAGGAGAAGGGGACGCTCGCTAGCGAGGCTTTCGGCCGGACATGGCAAAGCGCCCGGCGTTAGGCACAGGGTCCGTTAATTCGCTAGGGAAAGCCCGCCTTTGCGCGAGCGGCAAGCTGCCTTATGCTGCGGCAACATCATCAACACAGCCAAATAAGCAATACTGATTACGTAAGCGCCACTGTAGATAGTTGACTTGATCAACTATCTAATCTAGGGTGCTTATCATGGAAGAAGACGCTATCTCTGCTCTACGCCGCTTCAACCGCTTTTTCACCCAATATGTGGGCGCGCTCAACGCTAATTTCCTAAACTCCGGAATGTCGCTTGCAGAGGCGCGGCTTCTGTTTGAGATCGAGCAGACGGAGCCTTGCTTTGCGGATGACCTCCAGGCTGGGCTGGATTTGGATGCCGGCTTTGTCAGCCGGGTGCTTACCCGTTTCGAACGTCGCAGATGGATCAGTCGCGTCCGGCTGGATGAGGATGGCCGGCGCCGTTCGATCCGGCTTACTGAGTCCGGCCGGGAGCAATTCCGTAAACTCGATGGGCGGCAGCGCGAGGCGGTGAAGAGCGTTCTAGAGAAGCTTGATGAGCCGGCGCGGCAGCGTCTTTTAGGAGCGCTGAAAGCAGCCCGGAACCTGCTGGAGGGGAAGAACGGCTCAACTTTTACTCTGCGAACGTTCCGCCCCGGCGATATGGGGGTGATTGCGTCGCGCCAGTCGATCCTTTACCAGGAACGCTACGGCTGGAGCAGCAATATCGAGGTCAACATAGGCGAGGTTGCCACGGCCTTTCTGCGCGACTTCAAACCCGGCCGGGAACAGTGCTGGGTGGCTGAAGTGGATGGCCAACTCGCCGGCTCGATATTCCTGACGGATGAGGGCGGGGGCCTGTCGCGCTTGCGTCTGTTATATGTCGAGCCGGCGTTTCACGGCCGCGGCATCGGCGACGCGCTCGTCTCAGCCTGCGTGGCCTTTGCCCGCTCGGTTGGGTACTGCCGCATGACGCTGTGGACCCATTCCATCCTCGAAAGCGCCCGGCGCATCTATTCGCGGCATGGATTCCGGATTGTCGAGACGAAGGAGCATAGCTTGTTTGGAAAACCGCTCATGGGGGAGACCTGGGAGCTGATGCTGCAGGACGCTCAAGAGGCACGTTCCGCGGCATAAGTAGCGTTATAATCCGCGATCGGGCTCCCCACATCACTTCCTAAAGGTTCCGGGAGGAGCGTGCATTAACGGCCGCCCTCCGCGGAACGATAGCGAACGGGAATGCACATGCCGTTGCCTATTGAGCCTGTCGCAGGCAAAGTAATCCTTCTTACCGGCGCAAATCGCGGCATCGGCCTTGCCACTTTGCATGAGCTGAAAAAGCGCGGTGCGAAGGTGGTCGCGGGTGTGCGTGATCCGAAAAGGATGCCATCTGTCGAAGGCGTCTCTATCCTGGAACTCGACACCTCCGATGCCGAAAGCTGCCGCGTCTTCGTGGAGCGCGGGGAGCAGGAGCAGGGCCGCATCGATGGCCTCATCAATAATGCAGGCATTCTTATCGATGGCTCAACCCCGGTGCTGACCTTGCCTGAGAGCGATTTGCGCCGCGTCATCGATGTCAACCTGATCGGCCCCTTCTGCCTCTGCCAACTGGTTCTTCCAGGCATGCTTAAGCGCCGCTATGGCCGGATCGTCAACATATCCTCGGGCCTCGGCTCTATCACTAAGATGGGCGGTGGTTATGCGTCTTATCGTATCACAAAGCTTGCCCTAAACGGTCTCACTCGCGTCCTTGCCGCGGAGCTGGACCGGGAGAGCAACGTAAAAGTCAACAGCCTTAGCCCCGGCTGGACAAGAACTGACATGGGCGGGGCTGGAGCAGAGCGGGATCCTTCGGAGGCGGCCAGAGAGGTTGCTGATCTCGTATCGATCGCGGCGAACGGCCCAAACGGGGGCTTTTTCTACAAGGGCGAACCCACTGACTGGTAGGGGAGCTGCGGCGCTGCGGCAGGACCGATGGCCTAATCGCTTTTGATAGAATGCTCTTGTTCCTATCGCAAAACCGGTACCCACTTTTGCGGATCATGCGATAGCTACATTGTCATGCCGCCGTCAATGATATGCGCTTGCCCCGTCGTGAAGGCAGACTCCTCGCTCGCGAGATAGACGGCAAGTGCCGCGATCTCCTCAGGCTCCCCAAGCCGGCCCATCTTCTGCCGCGCAATAAAGGCCGCCCGCGCAGCATCATAGTCGCCCATGGCGTGAAGGCGATCTTCAAGGGAAGGTGATTGCACGGTGCCGGGACAGATCGCGTTGCAGCGTATCCCTTGCCTGATGAAGTCGGCTGCGACCGACTTCGTGATGCCGATGATGGCAGCTTTCGTGGCCGAATAAATAAAGCGGTTGGGCACGCCCGCGAAGCCGACCACCGACGAGACGTTGATGATGGAGCCGTGTCCCTTGGCGAGCATTCCCGGGAGAAAAGCCCTGATCATTCTGAACATGGATCTCACATTGAGATCGAAGGCGAAATCCCATTCATCCTCGGTGGCCTGAAGAATTGTGCCGGAGTGAACGAAGCCCGCGACATTGAAAAGGATGTCCACGGGGCCGGTCTCGCCCGGCAAAGCCGCGACTGCTGCTGCGTCCCGCACGTCCAGCCGGTAGACTTTGGTGTTCTGAGCGCCTCGCAGCCCCTCAAGTTTTTCCAGATTGATATCGGTCGCGATAACCTCAGCGCCCTCCCGTGCGAAAGCCTCGGCACTCGCACGCCCGATACCTTGAGCCGCCGCAGTGATGAGCGCGCGCTTTCCTTGAAGCCTTCCTGCCATAGCGTCCTCCTTGATGCGTTCGCTAAGTGCAAAGCTACTACCGCCTTCCCTTCCGTTGAAGGGCCGATTTAGCCAAGATGTTCCTTGTGTATCGCAGGGGCGCAAGACCTTGCAGAACAGGGAAAATGACCTATAAAAACGGTACCGATGGGGATGGGGTACCCCCGAAACCGCCGATAGGCTAATGACTCCTAAAGCAAAAACTGCGGCGGGAGTCTGCCACGCGGCCCGCTGCGAAGCGGGCATTTTTTTTGCTCGCTTTCTGCATCACATCTGGGCCGGCCGGAGAGCATTAGGGAGCACCAATGGTTACTTATCTTTACATCGCTTTGGGCGGGGCCATCGGCAGTATGGCCCGAGCCTGGATGGCTAATGCGGTAACCCGCGCCATGGGCCCTTACTTCCCGTGGGGGACCATCCTTATCAATATCGTTGGGTCCTTCATCATCGGCTTTTATGGCGCTCTGACCACAAGCGACGCACGCTTCGCCGCCCATCCCGACGCGCGCGCCTTCGTCATGATCGGTATCTGCGGGGGGTTCACCACTTTCTCGTCCTTCAGCCTGCAAACCCTCGACCTTGCCCGCGACGGCAAGATCGGCGCCGCTTTCGCCAACATTGGGCTTTCCGTTATTCTCTGCCTCTTTGCCGTGACGGCAGGATACGCCAGCGCTCAAGCAATCAATGCTGCTCGCGTGGAAGCGCCTTCTGCTGCTCAGCCCCAAGGGCCGGCGGTTCTTGCCCTCTTGGATAGTCCGGTAACGGCCGCCAATCTTCTTTCAAGCGCGGCGCGGCTTCTCTCGTTCAATAGCGGCGGAAGCATTGAAGCGCTAGCGGTCCGCAACTCGCCTGTGGCCGAACTCATGGCTCCAGATCAAGCCATCACCCATGCCGAAGAGGAAAGGCTGCGTACGCGAGAAAAGGAATGGGCCGATCAGCTTAGGGCCGCAACCGCGAAATGGGCCGCCAAGGAGGATGCGGGGCCCATCTCGATAAGATTTGTCGAAACCGAAGGAGAGATCGGTCATGTGGTTGCACATCATGGCCGGGAGTCCCGGACTGCTGTTGTTGCGGGAAGCGCCAGGGCTACCAGAAAAGCCCGCGACGCATTACACGCGGCAATTTTTGATACAGGGCGGCCCGTTTTGATCGCTCCGCCCGAAGCTGGCGCCAACTTTGGCCGCATTGTCGCGGTGGCCTGGAAAGACGATGCCCGTGCGCCAAAAGCGGTGCTTGCTGCGATGCCGATCCTGGCCAAAGCCGAAGCCGTTCACATTTTGCGGGCCCGCGTCGAGCACGCGTCCGTTCCGGCGATCCTGCAAGAGCATGGGATAGCTGCAAAGGCCCATGCTGTACTGGAGGGTCACGGGCCCGTGGGAGCGCAACTTCTAAAAGCGGCAAATGGGCTTGGAGCCGATCTTATTGTGATGGGTGCCTTCGCGCACGGAGAATGGCGGGAGGCCATCCTGGGCGGAGTGACACGCTACATGCTCGACCACTCGAACCTGCCGTTGTTCATGCAGCATTAGCGGACCGGTGGGCCTCGACGGCACCGGCATCACGTTCCGCAAAACGTCTGATGAACTTCCTGCCCGGGCCTCGGCGGCAGGCCGTAGCGCGCCCTGTCCGGCTTGTCCTCGTACGGGTTTGAGAGCACATCCAGCAAACGCTGAAATGGGATGAAATCCCTTTCATTCTGCGCTGCCGCGATCGCCTCTTCAACGAGATGGTTGCGCGGTATGAAGACGGGGTTGGCTTTCCTCATCTCCGTCTTCCGCTGCTCCGGTGCCACACTTTCTCTTTCCAGGCGCTGCCGCCATTTGAGGGCCCACTCCTCGAACTGGGCCGGATCGGCGAACAGGGCACAAATTCCATCATCATGGCCAGACCCAGCCGCAGGCTCGCACAAGTTGCGGAAGGTGAGTGTGAAGTCAGCCTTGTTACGCGCCATACACTCGAGGAGTTCATTGGCCAAGCGCATATCGTCCGGTTCCTCCTTAAACAGCCCAAGCTTAGCTCGCATGCCGCGAGCGTAGACCGCTTCGAAGCGTACCGGGAAGGCGTCGATGATCTCCTGCGCTTGCTTGGCCGCTTGTTCGGCATCATCCCCGGCGACCGGCAAAAGCGCTTCCGCGAACCGGGTCAGATTCCATTGCGCAATCGCTGGCTGGTTGCCATAGGCGTAGCGTCCATAGGCGTCGATCGAGCTGAATACTTTCGCTGGATCGTAAGCATCTAGGAAGGCGCACGGCCCATAATCGATCGTCTCCCCGGAAATGGACATATTATCCGTGTTCATAACGCCGTGGATGAACCCAACCAGCATCCATTTCGCGATGAGTTCTGCTTGGCGGGAGACAACATTATCGAAGAAGGCAAGGACAGGGTTAGGGGTGCCCATCAATTCGGGGTAATGCCTGGCGATAGCGTAGTCAGAAAGGATTTTAATGGCCTCGATGTCTTGCCTGGCGGCAAAATATTGAAAGGTTCCGATCCGGATATGGCCGGAGGCAACTCGGGTAAGAATTGCACCGGGCAACGGCCTATCGCGCCACACCGTCTCCCCCGTCGTTACAGCAGCGAGCGCCCTTGTCGTCGGAATCCCCAAAGCAGCCATGGCCTCTGCCAGGATATATTCGCGCAGAACAGGCCCAAGAACCGCGCGGCCGTCGCCCCGGCGTGAAAAGGATGTCTGGCCTGAGCCCTTGAGCTGAATGTCTTTGCGCTGGCCATCGCGGCCGATGATCTCGCCCAGTAAAAGCGCGCGCCCATCTCCGAGACTGGGAACGAACTGCCCAAACTGGTGGCCTGCGTAAGCCATCGCGATTGGTTCCGCGCCAGAAGGCACGCTATTTCCTGCCAAGATGGCGACCCCGCTGGGCGAGCCGAGTTTGTCCGCGTCGATGCCCAGCTCGCCGGCAAAGGCTCGGTTCAGTTGGACGAGCTGCGGCGCCGGAACCGGGATGGGCGAGAGGCGCGCGAAAAAGCGCTCTGGCAGGCGCGCATAAGTATTATCGAACGGGAATATCGCCGCCCCGGTTTCCCGGACTTCCGCTTCACAAGGCGCTTGAGCCGCCGTCAGCAAGTTTTCCATTGATGTTACCGTTCGAAGCAAATTCCCTCTCCCCTATTTAACGCAAGCTCCAAAGCAACGCGATGCGTTTCAATCCGGTGCCGGATTCGCCCACGGAGCGCCGCTTTGGGTGGGCCCTATAAAAAAACATCTTTTCCAAAACAAATATGCGATCATTTCCGCGCAGGTTAAAGACGTATTCTAGGAATTGACCAATATAGCGTCGGCCGCGCTAACTTCAGCTCTTCCACTTTTGCATCTATTCACTCTGCATTATTCTTATACATGAGAAGTCCCTTTTTAGCTTGCGCCAATATTATTTTTGGAATATTCGAGCAGACGTCGTGCACAAGAATAAAAATGGTAGAAGGGTGCTACCAGCGCGCAAAGTAGGTTGCTAGCAAATAAACCTGGAGCCACCATCATGAACACACAGCACTCCATGCAGCAAAGCGATCTTGACGTAATGCCTGCGCTTAAGATGTATTTGGACTCGCTCGATGCGTGGAAGAAGAATTATGAGAATTTCGCGGGGGAACCCAAGAACATACCAAATTCGCATGCATCTCAGAGCACGAAGGCCACTGATGATACAGCTCTGGCGGATTGGTCGAAATCGGGCACCGGCATCTTGAAGCAGCTCGTCGACCAGCAGGTGGAACTCTGCCGCTTTTTTGGGAACCGCTGGGAACAGTATCTTAAGCTGACTCAGGATCTAGCCAGGTGCCGCACGCCGGCCGAGCTTGGTCAGGTTCAGGCGGCATTCGTCACACAGTTTGCGACTGACTATGTGCGGGAGACCACAAAACTCTCCAAGCCCCTTGCCGAGATGATGAGCAGCTGGCCCGCCTCCTGGCGCAAGTAGCCACACGCCGCCGCGGTTCGAGGCCCACATCCACGGATCGTCGCGGGCTTCCTCCCCTTTCAATGCGAAAGAAGAGTTGGCACCCAGCTCTCCCGCAGAACATCGCGGCTGGCGCCTCCAAAGATCATTTCGCGGAAGCGGGAATGGCTGTAGGCGCCCATGACTAGAAGGTCGCAACTTTCATCAATCAGGCTTGAGAGGATTGCGTCGCCTGCACCCGCACCGCTTGCGTATGAAATGTCCAGCGATGCCGGGATGCCGTGACGCGAAAGATTAGCAATGAGGCTAGATCCAGAGGCTTGGGCGGCGGCGCGCTCGTTTTCATTTGAAATGAAAGTGACAACGCGGACGGTGGCAGCATCACGAAGCAGGTCGAGGGAATCGAATATCGCTCGCGCGGCTTCCCGGGTGCCGTTCCACGCCACCACGGCGTGAGTTCCAAGCTGCTCCGGCACGGGATAGGTTGGCACGACCAGCACCGGCCTCCCGCTTCGCATGATCGCAATCTCGGCAGCATCGCTCCAATTATCGGGAACGTCATCGCTTGCTTTCCCGCACAGGATAAGGTCAGCACTCCGCCCCTGCTCAGCGATGAGATCCGACCCCAGGACATAAGAGGCAGTGTATTGCTTCCAGTCGCTCGTTACGGAATCGAGAGGGGCAACGGCCGCCTCAAATACCCGTTTCGCCGACGTCGCCGTGTCGCGCCCAGCTTTCATCAGGCTTTCGAGGACGTCCGCGGAAACTTCCGCGGGGAATTCGCCGTAAACGGGCAGCTCGGGGATAATATGGAAACCGATAATATGAGCTTTCCGAGGGGCGGCTATCTTGGCCGCGACGCTCATAATGGCCTCTGCATTCTTCTCTGAGGGCAAATAAACGAGCAGCGTTTTCATGGACATGCGATTGCTCCGCCTGTGCGTTGAGGAAGGAGATTATGCCTCACGCGATGGCCCGGCCTTGACCTTCATCAAAGGCGTTGGAGCAGCTTTCAATTTGAGCGGCGGCGCTCAAAAGCCCAATGTCGGGAATCACAACCTCGCGGCTCGAGGGTAAAGCAATTAATCGCTCTTTTCTGAGCTGGCTGAATTGCCGGCTAACCGTTTCCAAGGTGAGGCCCAAATAGTCGGCCATTTCGGCGCGCGTGAATGGCAATTCAAACTGCACACTTTTCCCCACACCATGGCCGTTCTCCGGAACCCTTCTCGCCATCATGAGCAGAAACCCTGCTACCCGCTCGTAGGAGCACTTACGTCCAAGAAGAAGTGTCCAGTCGCGGCAGAAATCGAGTTCCCGAACCGTCAGCTCGTAAATCTTCCGCTCAAGCTGATGATTGGACCTCATAAAGGCGTCGAAGGTTGCCTTTGGGAAGGAGCAAAGCTCGACAGCGCTGGCCGATTCAGCTGAGTAGCTGTGCCGGGGATTCAGGGATTGCCCCAAAAACCCCGGCGAATGGACCAGCCCAACAATATGCTGCTGCCCATTCGCGAAGCATTTCACAAGCTTAACAATGCCGGAAATTATGTTGAAATAGCAATCGACTGCGTCGCCGTCCCTGAACAGGACGTGGCGTGGAGGAACCGACCTCCATCGTGACATTTGATAGAGCCTGGCGCGCGCATCTTCATCCAACACGGCGCAAATCCCCTCCCGGCGGCACAGCACACGGGAGCCGTGCATGTCGCCCTCCTACCAAAGTGCCCGGGGAGCATAACATTGCCCAGTAGTCAGGCAAAGTCATTCTTCCCCTACTGCAGTCACTACTCATAATTTTATCTTAGAAAACCCTGACAATTCCATAGGAAGACTCTAGCTAGGATGGAAAGAAGTCACTCGCTAGAGAATTTAGATACTTTATGGAGTAGTACATACTCGCCTCAGATCGGAAATGACTCGCTCAAGATGGTTTTGACTTGTTGGTTCGTGAGTTTCGTTAGGTCCTTCGGAACTTCACCCAGAACGGAAGCGCGGACCTTGGCGCTCAAGTTAGACCGGATGACGCCAAGCGTCTCGGGGTCGGCGGCTATCAGAAGGCGTTCGAACTCTTTTTTCGCAAGACGCTGATCGAGGTCGGCCGCCAGCGCTTGGGCGAACCGTTCCTTCTCGCGGCGATGCAAGTTCTCGCGCTCAATTGCGTGACGGGAAACATTTGCCGATTCATGAACGCGTCCTGGCCGGTCCGCTGACAACTCATGATCAGGCTTTAGTTCCTGCCGCCTCTCGGAGCCTACTACCTCCGTCAGCGGCTTTTCGCGTCCTTCCGACAGAAGGAGGTGAGCACGTCCACCGTCAGCGACGAGAATGTAGGTTTGGACAGGCCTCATCTTGGTCTCCATTTCTGGTTGGGCGGCGTCCCGCAAGTGCATTCGTTTCGAACCTCTTTTTTGCGGCATTAAAGCCGGCCGCTCATCTTACCCCCTTTTGCTCAGGCTCTTCAGATAGGCGGTTAACGAGCTCACATTCTTGTGCCTGAATTGGAATTGAGGCATGGCTGGATGCCCCGCAATTATTCCCTCTCCAAGTGCCTGTTCCAGGCCGGCCGCGTCGCGTTTTGCAGCAATAACCCGGAGCGGCGGGGCGTCCGGATTCGCACTCCTATCCTGGGCGCCAATGGCATGGCAACGAGCACAGAACCGCTGCGCAATCTGCCTCCCTGCTTCCACTTCTGTGCTTAGGGCCAGCGCGTTTCCCGAAAAGCAAAGCGCAAGCAAGCATAAACTGCAAAAGCGTGGAAATCGCATCTCGCCCCCGGGCTCAAGCTTGAAAGAAAGGGCAGCTACAAAAGATAGAACTCTTCTTGGAGCAATAGTTTCAGCTCCGCAGGCAGCACTTTTCGTAGCTTTTCTATTTCGTGGGCGTCAATCTTATCGGCGACAGTCGCGAACACTGCTTTGGCCTTCGAGCGGAGATCAGGACCCAGGCTGCGGCCGGCCTCGTCCTCGATGGCGTTCAGAAAATCGTCGAGGTGACGTATCTTCGTTGGCGGCTTGGATGGCTGCCAGCCCTCATAATAAAAGCCACGAATAAGCATCGGGAGTTGCGCACCGAAATGGACGGCGTTCTCAACCCCGATTCTGTCGCGGAAAGCGTGCAGCGTGGCCCGCAGCAGCTGGTAAGCCTCGTGCCGGTCGGTTGTTTCGATGCGGCCCATCAAATCCTTGAGCCAAAGGTTGGTCTGTTGGACGGTAGCGTCAAAAACGTCTAGGCCGGTGGTCATGACTGTCCTCCTCGAATTACTTAATAGGAGACGCCGGAACCGCCTGAAGCTCCATGATTTATGTCAATTGGCAGCCGTCACCGAAAGTTCCCGGACCTTTGCCAGGGAGTAGAGGTAATCCCTGGTTAGCGGCACCGCGTCGATGCGCTTCGCGAGCTGGATCTGGAAGACCGCGAGATTGTGGTAGCGGAAGCCAACTTCGCAGCCAGCGAGATAGAACTCCCACATGCGGCAAAACCGTTCTTCCATGAGGCCCGCAGCTTTATCCCAAGCGTTCTCGAAATTGCGGCGCCATGCCGCCAGCGTATCTGCATAGTGAAGGCGCAGTATTTCGATGTCCGTTATAAGGAGCCCCGATGCTTCGATTGCCGGGGCAATCTCGCTTAGAGCCGGGACGTACCCGCCGGGGAATATGTATTTGGCGACGAATGGGTTTGTGAACCCCGGGCCGGAGAGGCGGCCGATTGTGTGGAGAAGAGCCACCCCGCTGTCTTTGAGGCATTGGCTGATTTTTCCGAAAAAGGCCCTGTAGTTCGGGACGCCGACATGCTCGAACATACCAACGGAGACGATACGGTCGAATGTCTCGTTCATCATGCGGTAATCCATGAGCCGGAACGCCACTTGGCCTTCGCCATCTCTCTCGGCGCGAACGTTAGCGTAACGTTCCTGTTCCTCGCTCAAGGTGATGCCGACCACCTCGGCCCCGGCCTCGCGCGCCAGAGACAGGGAAAGACCGCCCCATCCGCTGCCGATATCGAGAACGCGGTGGCCGGGCGACAGGCAGAGCTTGGCGGCTATATGGCGCTTTTTTGCGAGTTGCGCCTCATCGAGCGTTTCGGTGCCGTTTTTGAAGTAAGCGCAGGAATATTGTTTGTCCTTGTCCAAAAACAGATCGTAGAGGGCGCCGGGCAAATCGTAATGGTGGCTGACATTCCGTCGCGACCTGTGCAAATTATTCATTTGCCGGGGAATGCGGGTCAGACTCCTAAAACGGTCAGCCAACAGCATCCAATAAGGAAGCGGTCTTTCGTTGAGGTTTCGAGCAAGCAAACTGAGAAGATCGTAGACGGTGCCGGATTCGATCTCGATATCCCCATCCATATAGCCTTCAGCGATTGCAAGCTGCGGGTCCCAGAGTAGGGCGCGCTCTATCCTGCTGCTGCGAAAATTGAGTGCCACTGTATCGCCAGTGCTGTCGCCGAATTCCCGGACCTCGCCCTTGTGGTCCCGTATGCGGAGACGCCCCGACCGTATGACGGACTTCAAAACCCGCCAAAGCGGCCATGATAGAGATGGCGGAGGTACGTCTAGCTGATGTGTTAGCTCTTGGGCCATGGCAGGTAAATCCGGTCGTCGCACATGACAATAATATACATTGTCCGTTACTTCCAAGGGAACCCTGTTGGCAAAAAAACCGAGGGAACACATTGTTCCACGTCAGCGCCCGAGCTTCAACCGGGCGTGGCTGGGTTGTCTCGCGGTTGATACAGGCATTGCCAATAAGCTTCGGAGAGGCTAGGTATCCAGGTCTTATCGTTTGTCGGGGCGTAGCGCAGTCTGGTAGCGCATCTGCTTTGGGAGCAGAGGGTCGCGTGTTCGAATCACGCCGCCCCGACCAATAAAATCAAGGGTTTAAGTGCTTTTTGCGTTCCGTGCAAACTGGCTTTTATCCCGGAACGGAACCTGTGTAAAAAGTCGTAGCTGTCCACAAAACTTGTGTGGGATTTCCAATACAGGCTTCGCTCCTCGCGCTGCGAAGGCTTCAAAACTCAGCCTGAGAGACGAACGGGACCGGGGCGACAGCGCAAAGGCCGGCGTGGAAAGGGTGATCGTGACGTGGGCGGGAGGCTTTAGGACACCACAACGATACGTGGCTGGGGGAGCTGGTAGCCACGTATCGGGGCTGATGCCTCTTTTTAACGAGGCGCCAGCTAACTGTGCGCGGGACAGGCCGCTGTCAGAAGCCGCAGCCGCAGCCGCCGCCAAAGATCCCGCTTAAAATGGGAAAACCACAGCCCCCTCCACAGCCGCCGCCACAGCCCCCGCCATAGCCTCCGCCATAGCCTGCGCCATAACCATAGCCAGGATAACCAGCTCCCGCGCCCCAGCCCGTTGCTGCTAGGCCAAGGCCAAGGCCCCATGGCCGTCCCCAGCCACCGCCCCAATAACCCCGGCGCCAGCCCGCCCGGTGCCATCCTGCGCCGTGCCACCGGCCGCCCCAGCCCAAGCGTCCGCCATGGAAGCCAGCGCGATGGAAGCCTACCCGGCCTACACCTACGCCGCGAATGCCGCCAAAGCCGTGACCAAAGCCACCGCGAATGCCGCCGCCGCGAATGCCGCCGCCGCGGAAGCCGCCGTAGGCTCTCACCTGAATGAGGCCGTTTTCACCTTTTGTAACTTGGTTATAGATTTTGCCGCTATCAGGAGTTGCGGGAACTGCCGCCACGCCGTTTGCGCTTATAAGGCATAAGCCGAGAGCGGCTGCCGCGCAGGCTGCCATGTGTACTTTTTGCATAAGGGGACCTACTTCCTGTTTTCGGTCCGGCCAAGCACTCCCCTTGCTCTCCCAGTTTAGGGTTGCACCCGTTAACAGAAAGTAATTATCATCAGCACATGCAGCGTTCGAACCGCCAGAGAGGAAGGCAAGGAAGGCGGTCTGGGCCCCTAAATCCTTCGCCAGCCTTGAAATTTGCCAGGCAATAGCTGCCTTCCCGATTTTCCGCCCCCCCCCCAGACCGGCCAAAGCTTCCGCCCGCCAGCGGGCTCCTGTGAGGCTCTGAGGTCTATGGCCGTGAAACACTTAAAAGCTGTGAAACGTCATGGCCTTGTGGCCGACCGGCGCCGCGCGGACCCGAACACCGCGCGCTGCATTGTATCCGCTTACGTCTCGGCACAAGGCGATTGAACCCTACCTGCGCTCAAAGTGTTATCTCTGTGCACGTCATGTTCCTCTGCAAGACGTGCAGCTGACAGGGTTGGATGCGCTCTCGCGTAACCCCGCCCAACCCTGCCAGCATTGCAGCAGCCTTGTGGAACTAAACCGCGTCCTGAGCATTATGTGGCCGTGCGTCACCGTTCTCGTGACGAGCGGCTGGCAGGGTTGGTTCCTTCCTCCAACATAACTCAGCGCTGCCAGGCTCAATCATCCAAATGGATTAAAGCGCAACCTAAGCCGTTGTATCTGTGCACGCCCTGGTTTGCCCCACACAGCAGGGCGTGCGCTACTCCCCAAGCAACCCCTCAATAAAATCAAGCTCCGCAGCCAGCCTCTCTGCAATTCCCCTTAAGCGTTCGCTCAAAGCCTTCGGCGATCTCTTCCGGTAACCTTTTCGTTCGTGGATTAGACGTTTCTTCTGCGCGCTTGCGAGCTTCTTTGGCCTTGCACTTTGATCACTTGTGCGTCTTTCCGGTTTCTGCTTTGGGAGCAGAGGGTCGCGTGTTCGAATCACGCCGCCCCGACCATTACAACCACGGCCGGCCCGAACGCAACCTGAAGGCAGCGGAGTGACCGATCGCCGGTTCCGGCTGATCTTTCTAATTTTCTGAGACCCACCCGCCCAAAAAGTTCCCGCAGCCCTGAACGAAGCATGAGGCTTTGGCTCTGCCATGCATTCACCGTAATGCGGACGCGTGATGGTCTGCGGCGTGGACGGGAGCATGGGCCATGCTGCGAGGGTGTCCAAGGGGCAACCCCGCGCCCTTGGGCACCTTCATTGCCGCTAGGGCCGTCGGCCGCGGGTGTCGGAGAACCCGGCTGCCTCAACGAAGCTCTTATGGTCGATGTCTGCCCGGAGCAGGTATGCGACGAGGGCATCTTCTTTGGTTGCGACCATCTTGGGTTGTTCCTCGGCGCGTAAGCACGCTCCTGGTGTAACCAATTTAGCGGAAGCGCAGAATTCTGCTTTCTCGCCGATATAACTAACTAAGTAATTCAATAAATACAGCTCGGCCCAACGATCTGTCGCGGATTGCATCAAAGGGCTTTAAAGAAGGACGGTTTTTACCCCAATAGCTCGGGGAAGGGGACAATCGTGGATTTGACGGTCTTCATCGCCATGGCTTGCGCAACCGCATCTTTCACCCCCTCGACAGTGAACGGAAACAGCGTTTGCATTTTCCGCCAGGGATATTTGCCGCGTGCCTTGTAGAGCATCTCTACGCCCAGAGGTAAATCATTCGCCGTGAAAGCCCAGGAGCCGAGGACATTCAAATCTTTCGTGCAGATGCGGTGCCAGCTTGTCTGTATCGGCCCTGCATCCGTGAACTGGCCCATCTCGACATAGGTGCCGCCGTCGCGCAGGAACTCGATCCCTTCCGGCCCCGCGCTAGGATGCCCGGAGCAATCCATGACAAGGTCCGCACCATAGCCGCCAACGATATCGTGCACAGCCTTGATGCGCGCTTCGGGCGCCGTCACCTCTTCGATGTTAACCGTTGCTTCCGCGCCGAACTCACGTGCGAGCCTGAGCCGCGGTTCCTCCGGCGCCCCAACCGCAATCACTCGTCCGGCTCCCATCTCCTGCGCTGCCGCTATGGCAAGGATGCCGATAGGTCCGGTACCTTGGATTACGACCGTGTCGTTCCAGCGGAAGCCGCCAGCCTTCGCGGCGCGATTGAAGGCGCGGATGCAGGATGTCAGCGGCTCGGAGAGCGAACCAAGCAGCAAATCCATGCCGTCCGGCAGCTTATAGATCTTCGTCCCCGGCAGTTCGCCCAGATCCACATAAACATATTCGGCCCAGCCGCCCCAAAGGTGGGGAGGCCGGTCAAAGCCAAGATAGCGACCGTAATAAACCGGGGTAAGGCATTTGTTGGCGGTCTCGGGATAATGCAGGCACCAATCGCAAACGCCGCAAGGCATCAGCGGAGGCAGCATCAGCTTCGAACCCACGCCTATTGGCTTGCCCATGAAGTCGGTTTTAAGTTCATCGCCAATCTCGACGACGACGCCGGCAAGTTCGTGGCCGAGCGTAAACGGCCAAGGAAGCGGCCTCGGCCAGTGGCCCTTGAGGATATGCTGGTCAGTTCCGCAAACGCCACAGGCGCCGATTTTGATGAGAGCGCCTTTGGGCGGAACACGCGGCCTTGGCACCTCGCGCATGATTGGGTCCGCGCCAGGCCCAGAGAAGGTGGTTACTTTTATGGGGCCTGACCGGCCTGGCTCGCTTTGCCCCTTAGGCATGCACGCACCTGTTCCCGCTACGCCTTAATCCAAGGCTCAGTCTAAGGGAATGCGGCCTGCTATGCCAATAGGGGCCAAGTTAGCCTGCGGAAGCTATCTCCGCTTCCCGGGCTGCCGTCGTCGCCGGCCGGTGATCTGCGCCGATGAAGGTGTAAACCATGGGCAGGACGAACAGTGTGAATACCGTTCCGATTGTGAGTCCGGAGACGATGACAAGGCCGATGCTGAAGCGGCTTGCAGCCCCGGCCCCTGTCGCTAACACCATCGGAATGAGCCCAACCACCATGGCGGCAGTCGTCATCAAAATCGGGCGGAGTCTTACGGTAGCTGCCCGGACGATGGCTTTTCGCCGATCCACATTCTCATGCCGCTGCAGTTCCTTGGCGAACTCGACCATCAATATGCCGTGCTTCGAGATGAGCCCGATGAGAGTGACAAGCCCGACCTGCGAATAGATATTCACGGTCGCGAGACCCAGGAACAAGGGCAGCAGCGCGCCGCAGATGGACATCGGGACACTGACGAGAATTACGATCGGGTCGCGCAAACTTTCGAACTGCGCGGCAAGCACAAGATAGATGACGATCAATGCGAAGACGAAGGTAAAGACGAGTTGGCTGCCTTCTTCAACATACTGCCGGGAGTCGGCCAGATAAGCACGGCTGAAATTCTCCGGAAAAAGCTCCTTGGCCTGCTGCTCCAGGAAATTTACGGCCTGCCCAACCGTGACCGAAGGCGAGGGCACGGCCTGGAACGTCGCTGAGTTGAGCTGGTTATACTGGGTCAGCGCATTCGGCTCGGTCGCGGTGGAAATTTTGACGAGAGTCGAAAGCGGCACTTCCGTCCCGCTGGCCGTCGGCACATAGTAGTTGGCGAGCTTATCTGGCGTGAGCCTTTCCGCGCGCGGCACCTGCGGGATGACCTCATAAGAGCGTCCTTGCAGGTCGAAGCGGTTCACATAGTTGCCGCCCACCATCAGGGCCAGCGTATTGCCGATGTTTTCCATCGTCACGCCTAGCTCGTTCGCCTTGGAGCGGTTCACCTCTAGTTTGACTGTTGGCGTGTTGAAGGCGAGATCGCTGTCCACAACGAGGAAGAGCCCGCTTTTCCGAGCCTCGGCCTTCAACTTCTCCATCACGTTGTAGATAATGCTGTATCCGTCCGTCGAGTACACAACCATCTGCACCGGCAAGCCGCCGACGGAGCCCGGCAAGGGCGGAGGCGAAAACGTAAATACTTGCAGCCCCGGCACTCTGCTCAGCCGCCCTTGCAGCTGCGGCTGGATCTGTTGGGCTGTTTGGGTCCGCTCATTCCAGGGCCTGAGCCGGGCGCCGACAAAGCCTTGATTGACGGTGGGGCGCCCGTAGATGATGAAAGTTCCATCGGCGCCGGGCAGGGAGAGCGCGGCCTCAAGCTGCTTTTGATAGGCCTGCATATAGTCGAGGTTCGCGTATTGCGGACCCTTGGCGAGGCCGAGGATGATGCCCTGGTCCTCTTGCGGCGCCAGCTCTGTGGTTGCGTTCGAATATAAGAAATAAAGGCTCGCGATGACGCCCAAGGCCAGGATCAACGTAGCCGGCCGGTAATCCAGGCTGCTCGCGAGGCGGCGCGCATACCAGCGTTCAACGGCCCCAAAACCGTTCATAATAGCGCGTGCAAAGAAGGAGTTGAGCACCGATCGCGACAGCAGAGCGGACGACATCACCGGTGAAAGCGTCAGGGCCACGACGCCCGACACGATCACGGCACTTGCAAGGGTGAAGGCGAACTCCCGGAAAAGAATGCCGGTCACGCCTCCGAGAAGGCCGATGGGGGCATAGACCGCGGCGAGCGTGATGGTCATTGCGATCACAGGACCCGCAATCTCGCGCGCCCCTATCAGCGCAGCCTGGATAGGGGTCTTACCCTCCTCGATGTGGCGAAAGACATTTTCGACGACGACGATCGCGTCATCCACGACCAAGCCGATCGCGAGCACCATCGCCAGTAACGTCAAGAGGTTCAGGCTGAACCCCATGGCCAGCATCAGCGTCCCTGCGCCAATCAGGGAGAGTGGAATTGTGACGACAGGGATCAGAACCGAACGGATCGAGCCCAGGAAGAGGAAGATCACGATGATCACGACCCCGACAGCCTGCGCGAGAGTCCAGATCACGTCGTCGATAGAGGCCTGGATAAACTTGCTGGCGTCGTAGGCGACATTCATTTGAAGCGTCGGGGGCAGTGTGTTCCTGATGCTTTCAAGCTTCTTGCGAACGCCGCTTACCACGCTAAGGGGGTTTCCGGCCGGGCTAGGCTGAACTCCGATGAAGACTGCGTTCTGACTATCCATGGAAACGCTGGCGTCAAAACTTTGGGCGTCGAGCGACACGGTCGCTATATCCCGAAGCCGGATCAGCGCTCCCTCATTCACCTTCACGACCATTTCGCGAAAGGTGTCTACGCTCTGCAAGTCGGTGTTCGCGGTGATGTTCGCGATGGTGAAGTAGCCCTTCTGCTGCCCGGGCGCGGTCTGAAAATTGTTGGCGCGGATGGCCGCGGATACGTCCGCGGCACTGACCCCTCGCGCAGCCATGCGCGCAGGATCAAGCCAAACCCGCATCGCAAAGGTCTGGCCGCCGATCACGTCTGCCGAGGCGACGCCCTCGACCGTCGCCAGAACCGGCTGGACAACGCGGTTGAGATAATCTGAAATTGCGGGTAGGGCGAGCGAAGGGCTTGAAAAGCCGATATACATAATCGCGGTGGTCTGCCCCGTACTTTTAGTGATCACCGGATCGTTGGCGCCAGGCGGGATGAGATAGCGGACCTGCTGCACCTTGGACATGATCTCGGTGACTGCGGCGTCGGGATCGAAATTGAGCCTCACGTAAGCGGTGATTGTACTCGCGCCCAGCACAGACGAAGAGGTGATGTAGTCGATCCCGTCCGCAGTCGCGATCGCTTGCTGCAAGGGCGTGGTAATGAAGCCTTGCATCAGGTCGGCTGTTGCACCGGGATAAATGGTCGACACAGTGACGACCGTATTGGTGAGCAGGGGAAATTGCCGCACGTGCAGCGTTGTAAGCGAGCGCAAGCCGAGAAGCAGGATCAGCGCACTTACGACAAAAGCCAGGACCGGCCTTTTGATGAAGATATCAGTAAAACGCATTGACTGAACCGCCAGTTATGGAAGCGCCACTGTCGCGGGCGGTATCAGCGCAGTCGTATCGATCGGAGTTACAAGAGCGCCGGTTTGCAGTTTCGATTGTCCGGACGCGACCACGGTCTCACCGCCCTTAAGCCCCTCCGCAATCTCGACTTGATTGCCAAAATAGAGGCCCGCCCGCACAGGCTCGCGCTTCAGCTTGAAGACCTTTTCGCTGGCATTCCCTGCCGGCTCAAGCACCAACACGCTTGACCCGTAAAGTGTCGCATCCAGCGCCGTGACAGGCACGGTTATGGCATTCTCTTTGGGCGGGAGCACAACCGAGACGTCCGCGAACATGCCGGGCCGGAGCGTTTCGCCGGGGTTGGCGAGCGAAGCCCTGATGCTGAGGGTGCGGGTCGTTTCGCTTACCCTCGGCTCGATCGCCATGATCTTCGCTTTGAAGGTTGTGCCCGCAACGGCATCGACAGTAATATCCGTTTCTTGACCGATTGTGAGTTGTGAAGCCGCCTGCTCCGGCAGTCTGAAATCGACGTGCAGAGAGCTGAGATTAACGAGGCTCACTATGTTTGTTCCTGGGCCAATATATTGCCCCAAATTGATCTGCCGGATACCAAGCACACCATCGAAAGGCGCGGTGATCAGCTTCTGATCGATAATCGCCTGTGTCCTTTGGATTTGCGCCTTGGCTTGATCGAGCGTGCTGCGATTTTGATCGACGGTCTGGCGTGCTGCGAAATCGTTTTTGAGGAGCGCTTCGGCGCGAGCGAGGTTGGCTTCAGCGAGGTGGGCTTGCGCCTGGAAATTCGCGAGATCGCCGCGTTCGGGCGCATCATCCAGCTGGACGAGTTTGTCTCCCTTTTTTACTCGATGTCCGGAGTCGAAGTAGATTTCCCGCACCTGCCCGGCGATCTGCGTGGTGACATTGACCTGCTGATCCGCCGTCAGCGTACCGATGGCAGATAGCGATTGGGGGACGCCCTCCCTCCGGGCGACCGCGACTTCAACCGGAGCCGGTGGCGGCCTATGCGAGGCAAAGTAGCTTTTAATGGCGGCATTCTTGAAGTTGGCGAAGAAATACAATCCGTAGCCAACGCCGCCCACAAAAAGCAATGAAAGTAAGAACTCTCCAGCGCACCTGTCTAATCCACCTTGTTTTCGAAGCCGCCGACAATAACCGTGACTTCTGTTAAACGCCAGCCCTAGTTCCCTGGAGGCTGTGCACCGCTTTTAAACGTTGCTGCTAGGTTACTGCCCCTCTGTGACAATTTGATCTGCCGGCCCCGAAACCCGAAGCCGCTTAACCCCGCTTCTGCTTCCGATTACTACCCCGGCGATAATCAGCGCGAAGCCGATCAAGTGGAAGAGATGCGGCCTTTCGCCAAGCGAAAGCATAGCAAGAAGCGCGCCAAAGATCGGGATCAGAAATAGGTAAAGCCCGGCAGCGGCAGGGCCAAGCTGTTCCACAGCCCGGTTATAGAAGATATAGGCAAGCAGGCTGGGAAATATGGCAAGGACAACGACCGAAGAGATCGTGAGCCAGTTGACGGTCATGACGCCGCCGAGCTGGTATTCGACGAATACGAACGGGACGTTGGCGGCGGCAGCGACCGCGTAAGTCACGAGGTTATAACTTTGCCAGCTAATCGCCGGCCGCTTTCTTAGAAAAGCAGTGTAAACCCCCCAGGATATCGTGCCTGCAATAAACAGCAGATCGCCTGGATTGAATCTTAGTGCCTGGAGCGAGGAAAGATCGCCTTTTGCGATGATTAGAATAACGCCAACGAAGCCCGTGACCATTCCAATGAGCTGGGATAGCCCCAAACGGTCCCCGAAAATGCTCCAGGCGGCGAGCGCGATGAACATCGGACCGGCGGCATTCAGGACAAGGCCGTTTATCGCCTCGGTCGAGACCAGCCCAAGATAGGAAAGCGTATTGAAGATGGCAGGCCCGGTAATGCCGAGAAATAGGAGAATCCGCCAGTTCTTTAGGATCAGCCCAAATTCCTTTTTCAGATGCGGCAGCGCAAAGGGAAGAAGAATAAGCGTCGCAATACCCCAGCGCAGGAAGGCAAGCGAGATCGGCGGCGTTGCCGCGCCAAGCCAGCGTGCCAATACCACGTTGCTAGCCCAGAACACTGACGCCAATGTTAGAAGCAGCCGTGGGCGGTCGAAGACGGACTTCAAGAGCTATTCCTCTCTTGATTTGCGCGGCCAAGGCGCGCGGCCAGAACTTGCTTTCTCGCCATGACAAGGTGGCGTGCATTGCATTAATGTGATGGCGATAGGCACCAGAGGATTGAAATGGCGAATGTCGCAGTGGTCGGCTCTCAGTGGGGCGATGAGGGCAAGGGGAAGATTGTCGATTGGCTTTCTGAGCGGGCCGACATTGTAGTACGCTTTCAGGGTGGCCATAATGCCGGGCACACGCTCGTCGTCAATGGCCAGACTTACAAGCTGTCGCTTTTGCCTTCGGGCATCGTTCGCGGCAAGCTTTCGGTCATTGGCAACGGGGTTGTAGTCGACCCCTGGGCGTTGCAAAAGGAGATCACGGAGCTAGAACGGCTTGGGGTGGCTGTCAACCGTGATAATCTTCGCATTGCGGAGAACGCAACCCTAATTCTACCGCTGCACCGGGAGCTCGATGCGTTCCGTGAGAATGCTGCTGGGGCCGCGATGATCGGCACCACAAAGAGGGGCATCGGCCCTGCCTACGAAGACAAAGTCGGCAGGCGTGCCATCCGGGTTATGGACCTCGCAAACCTGAAGACGCTGCCGGGCAAGCTCGATCGCACGCTCATCCATCATAACGCTCTGCGGCGCGGATTGTCGCAGCCGGAAATCGGACGGGAGGAGCTTCTTCAGCAGCTTGTGGAGATAGCACCCGTAATCACCCCGTACATCGACACGGTGTGGCAGCTCCTGGACCGGCAAAAGCGCGAAGGCAAACGAATCCTCTTTGAGGGAGCACAAGGTGCCCTGCTGGACATCGACCATGGCACCTATCCATTCGTGACATCCTCCAACACGGTGGCGGCGCAGGCTGCGACAGGCTCCGGGCTCGGGCCACGCTCGATCAATTATGTGCTCGGCATTACGAAAGCCTACACGACGCGGGTAGGCAGCGGCCCCTTTCCCACAGAGCTCGTCGACGAGACCGGCCAGCTTCTCGGTGAACGCGGCCACGAGTTTGGAACGGTTACGGGCCGCGCACGCCGATGCGGCTGGTTCGATGCCTGCCTCGTTCGCCAGACAATCAAGGTCTCAGGCATGGACGGCATTGCTCTTACAAAGCTCGACGTGCTCGATGGCTTCGACGAGGTGAAAGTTTGCGTGGGCTACCGCCTGGACGGGCGTGAGGTTGATCACCTACCCGCGATGCAGGGCGCGCAATCCAGGGTAAAGCCTATCTACGAAGTTTTGAAGGGTTGGGGGGAATCGACGCAGGGCGCGCGATCATGGGCAGACTTGCCGGCTCAGGCGATCAAATATGTAAAGCGTCTGGAGGAATTGATCGAGGCCCCTGTCGCTCTTCTTTCCACAAGTCCAAAGCGCGAAGACACGATCCTGGTATACGATCCGTTCCAAGATTAGCCCTTGGTGACTCTTAAAAGAGGTGCAGGCCGTGAACGATGATGGCTTCGTTTCAGAGTTGAGCCCTTACCTCGTCGAGGTGGAAGCCGGAAAAACCTACTTCTGGTGCGCGTGTGGCCGCTCGCAGAATCAACCATTCTGTGATGGATCCCATGCGGGCACGGACAAGTCGCCGAAACCTTTCAAGGCAGAGCGGTCCGGGACAATCAGCTTTTGCGGCTGCAAGCAGACGGGGAACGCCCCTTTCTGCGACGGAAGCCACAGTATAATCTGATAAAAAATCCCGCTCGAACTAGCCGTATGATGGCAGACGGAGCGAGTTGGTCAAAAGCTGGCCCATACTAAGCCTCGCCACGAATGGCAGGGACATAAGTCGCGTGACCCCGTTGCGCACCGCGATGCCGAACCTCGTCTTTGGCGCGAAGGATGCCGCAAATCTTGCCGCGGCTTTCTGTTTGCGCTCGATGAATGGCCGGAAGAGCTGCTCATAGTTCCTGAAGGCAGCGGCATGATCTCCCTCCGCGTTTTTCAGTTCGCCAGCCAAAATGTAAGCGCCTGTGATCGCGAGCGCAGAGCCTTGGCCAGCGAGAAGAGAGGGACAAAAGCAGGCATCGCCCACGAGTGCCACCCGCCCGTTTGACCAGCCCGGCATATGGATCTGGCTTACAGCGTCGAAATATAGGCTGTCTGCAGTGTTCAAAGCACTGAGAATGCCAGGGCACTCCCACTTCCCGCCGTCGAATAACTTATGCAGAAGTGCTTTCTGGGCAGCCTGATCATGATGATCGAACGGCACTTTGGCATCGTGCGCGAAAACGAAAAGAAAGACGGTGCGGCCGTCCCGCAGGGAATATCTTGCCACCTGCCTTCCCGGCAGGGAATAGCTGATATACGCGTCCGCATCGCCGTACGGATAGTCAACTGCGCTGAAGGAGGCAGCGTAATAACCGAGATAGCGCTCATACCCGCATTCGGGTCCAAAAACGAGGTTCCTTACCGGAGAATGCAGACCGCCGGCTCCGATCACGAGATCGAATCGCTCCGGCTCACCATGCGCGAAGGTGACCTGAACGCCATCGGCATCCTGCTGCCCGATACCGGTGATCGTGTTCCCGAAAATGGTCCGCACGCGCCCGCTCAGCGCACGATAGATCAGCCTGGAAAGATCGCTGCGCAAAATGCTGACATAACGGTCTTGGAGCACCTTCTCGATTGCCTGAAGGGTGAAGCCGCCGCTGCGCCTCCCCTTGTCATCGACAATACGAAGTTCCTTGATGTGATAGCCGTTTTCCATCAATGCTGGCCGCAGGCCCATCATCTCCGCGATGTCGAAGCCCAGCCCCCAGAAATCGATGATGTATCCGCCTTCTCTCAACGCCGGCGCAAACTCGATCAGGACCGGCTCAAAACCATAGCGATCCAGCCAGAAGGCCAGTGCGGGGCCTGCGATTCCGGCACCGCATATAAGTATTCTTCTATTGGGCTTTGTCATCTTCAGAGAATGCTCTGGGGCCGTGCGGCCTTAATGCGCAGCGAGGGCTTGCACCGGGGCCGCGATCGAGTAACTTCCACCAAACAAGGCGAGACAGATCATGGCACACATCGGCGTTCCCCATTTTCAGAACGATATCGGCGTTGAGAAGATTCATGTTGGCGTGAAAGAGCTTCAATGTATGGGCGCCCGTCCGCCGATGGACCACCCTCATGTCTATCTCGATATGGGGTCGGACGACCAGATCGTCTGCCCCTATTGCTCGACACTTTATGTCTACGATAGCAATCTCCGGCCGGATCAGTCGGACCCGCCCTATTGCCTTTACGAGCAGGCGGGTGCAGACGTGAGATGAGCGATAGCGGCACCGGCCGCTCAATTGCGATCGCCGGTGCGGGGATCGCAGGCTTAAGTGCCGCCATTGCTCTGAAGCTTTCTGGATTCCAGCCGCTATTATTTGAACGCGAAGCCACTCTCGCTCCCATAGGAGCAGGCATCCAGCTTGGCCCGAACGCTACCCGCATTCTGGAGAGCTGGAACCTCGACCTTCTGGGAAGCTCGGTCGAACCGGAGGCGATTGAGCTTCGCAACGCACGCAGCGGGGCTCTTCTCAATTCAATCCCGTTGAAGCGGGCGGTCCGGGCAAGATATGGCGCTCCCTACGTGACGCTTTTGCGGGCCGATTTGCAAAAGGCGATGCTGGCGCGCGCGGAAGAACTCGGCGCTGGTATCAATTTCGGCTGCCCGGTAACCGCCGCCGAAGACAAAAATGGCAGCGTCCTTATCAAGGCGGGTGGGGAAACCTATGCCGCCGGAGCGCTTATAGGTGCCGATGGAGTAAATTCAGATGTGCGTAAAATTGAGGGATTGCGGGAGCGGCGCTTTTCGGCGCAGGCGGCGGCGTGGCGCGCGATTTTGCCTCTTGGCGCGCTTCCAGCCCCCCTCAGGGGCCGCATCGTCATTTGGATGTCACCGGGCGCCCACCTTGTCCATTATCCCGTGGCAGGTGGCGCTTCCCTGAACGGAGTGCTCATAATCGACGATGTCTACAGAGACGATGTTGTCGCACAGGAGGGCGAACCTCTGCCTTATCTTCTTGCCCGCTTAGCCGGATGGGCGGAGCTTCCTTGCTCGGCGATACAATCTACGGGGAAATGGTTGCACTGGCGCTTATCTGGCGTCGAAAAGGGCGGCGGCGGAAAGGGCCTTATTCAGGTGATCGGGGACGCTTGGCACGCGATGTTGCCCTATCTCGCTTCGGGCGGCGTAATGGCAATCGAGGACGCCGCCGCGCTTGCGGGAAGCGTTACCGCGACCGGAGGGAATTTGGAGCGGGGGCTTAAGCTTTTCCGTATGCAACGTGCCGGGCGCGTTTGGCGCGTGGCGCGGGCATCGGCGCAAAGAGGCCGTGTCTACCATTGTCCCCCGCCTTTCGACCTTTTGCGGGACTTGGCGATTAGAACCCTGAGCGGGAACGCGCTGCTCTCTATGAACGACTGGCTTTACGAGGGGCGGCCTACAAAACGGGTGCCCGCAAACGGCAAAACTTAAGACAGAATTCGCCTTATCAGTAGCCGGGATGGTCATTCTCTCCGTGTCCTGAAGCGGAGCAAGTACTGCCATTGACTAGCCAGAGCCTGCTGAACCTTCGACGCTGATTATGAGTTTAGAAAAGGTCGGCGAATCAAACGCGGAGGTAAGTGACATGAAATCGGCAATCGCATTGGCCCTCGGTCTCGGCCTTTTTGCAAGCACCGCAGCATATGCTGCTCCAGCGCTACAGGCGCCGGCAACCCAAGCGCCGGGGGACCAGGCTGCCCAGCTGACGCAAAAGGTGCGGGACTGGGATGATTGGCGCTACGACCACCCGCGCCCCTGGCGCCGGCACGGTTACCGCTTTTACGGCAACCCCCATTATGGTTACGGCTACGGTCCGGATTGGAATTTCCGGTACCGGTACGGGCCTTACCGCGATAACCCGGACTTCGACTTCTACTTTGGCTGGTGACGGCAGGGGGAGCGGCTGCACTATGCGCCGCTCCCTTTCCCTTGACCCCACTTAAAGTGAAAGCTGACGCGCCTACCGCTTAGCTGAACTTGAGCGCAAGCCACGCCCCCGCTAATGAGCCGAACCGGTGCGTAACCGGCGCGCCGGCCTTTAAAATCCCGCCATTCGCCCTATGGTAAGGAGTTGTAAAGAACCGGCGGCATTCCCCGGCCGGGCGGCACAGCATATCGGCATGACACAAACTCACATCGCGGTGCGCGGCGCGCGCGAGCACAATCTCAAGAACATCTCGCTTGATATTCCGCGCGAGAAGCTAGTCGTGATCACGGGCCTGTCCGGTTCCGGCAAGTCGAGCCTTGCCTTCGACACGATCTATGCTGAGGGCCAGCGCCGCTATGTCGAAAGCCTGTCGGCCTACGCGCGCCAGTTCCTGGAGATGATGCAGAAGCCCGATGTGGATCTGATCGACGGCCTTTCGCCGGCCATTTCCATCGAGCAGAAGACGACGAGCCGTAACCCCCGCTCCACCGTAGGCACCGTCACCGAGATTTATGATTATATGCGCCTCTTATGGGCGCGCGTGGGCGTGCCTTACTCGCCGGCCACCGGGCTCCCGATCGAGAGCCAGACCGTCAGCCAGATGGTGGATCGGGTGCTGGCGCTGCCGGAGGGAACGCGGCTTTATCTGCTCGCGCCGATGATCCGCGGCCGCAAGGGTGAATACCGCAAAGAGTTCGCTGATCTGCAGAAGCGCGGCTTCCAACGCGTAAAGGTGGACGGCACATTTTACGAAATCTCGGATGTGCCTGCGCTCGACAAGAAGTACAAGCACGACATTGACGTGGTGGTGGACCGGATCGTCGTGCGCTCCGATATCGCGGCGCGGCTTGCGGATAGTTTCGAGACGGCGCTTGAACTGGCGGACGGCATTGCGGTGGTTGAGTTCGCGGATGCGCCGAGAGTCACCCCTCACCCCAACCCTCTCCCGCAAGGGGAGAGGGAGCAGGTCGAGAAGGACAGGATGACGGGGTCCAAGTTGGATGGCCGGGTCAAGCCCGGCCATGACAAGGTTGAACCCCAACGCATCACCTTCTCTCAGCGCTTCGCCTGTCCCGTCTCGGGCTTCACCATTGACGAAATCGAGCCACGTCTTTTCTCCTTCAACAACCCCTTCGGCGCCTGCCCGAAATGCGATGGGCTCGGCACGGAGCTGAAGTTCGAAGGCGAGCTTGTGGTGCCGGACCAATCGCTGTCACTGCGTAAAGGCGCGATTTTGCCTTGGGCGCGCACGGGCAACACCACGCCCTATTACACCCAGACGCTCGAAGCGATCGCGAACCATTTCAATGTCTCGATGGAAACGCCGTGGAGCAAGCTGCCGAAGAAGGTACAGGACACCATCCTGTTCGGCTCGGGCGGCGAGCCTATCGCCTTCACCTATGACGACGGCATGCGCACCTACACCACGCGCAAAGCCTTTGAGGGCGTCATCACCAACATCGAGCGGCGTTGGAAGGAAACCGACAGCCAATGGGTGCGGGAGGAGCTGTCGCGGTATCAATCAGACGCGCCTTGCGAGGAATGTCACGGCTTCCGGCTGAAGCCACAGGCGCTGGCGGTGAAGATCGCAGGGAACCATATCGGCCAGGTGTCCCGGCTCTCGATCCGCGCAGCGAATGAATGGTTCGGCGCCCTTCCCGAAAAACTCACCCCGAAGCAGAACGAGATCGCCACCCGCATTTTGAAGGAGATCCGCGAGCGGCTGCGATTTCTCAACGATGTGGGCCTCGATTATCTGGCGCTCTCCCGCAACTCCGGCACGCTTTCGGGCGGCGAGAGTCAGCGCATCCGGCTCGCCTCGCAAATAGGTTCGGGGCTAACCGGGGTGCTTTATGTGCTCGACGAGCCCTCCATCGGCCTGCATCAGCGCGATAATGCGCGGCTGCTTGGAACGCTGAAGCATTTGCGCGATCTCGGCAATTCGGTCCTGGTAGTGGAGCACGATGAAGACGCCATTCTGCAGGCGGAGCATGTGATCGACATGGGTCCAGGCGCGGGCGTGCATGGCGGTGAAATCATGGCGCAGGGGACGCCTGCCGCGATCATGGCCCAGCCCGAAAGCCTGACCGGGCAATATCTCACCGGCAAGCGAGCCATCCCGCTTCCGGTGGAGAGGCGGAAGATTGACAAGCGGCGCCAACTCGTCATTCGCGGCGCACGCGGTAACAATTTAAAGAACGTCACCGCTTCTATCCCGCTCGGCTGCTTCACCTGCGTGACGGGAGTATCCGGCGGCGGCAAATCCACGCTGTTGATTGAAACCGTGTGGAAGGCGGCGCAGCGCAAGCTTAATGGCGGTGGCGAAACGCCCGAACCATTCGACGCGCTCGAAGGCATCGAGTTCCTCGATAAGGTCATCGACATCGACCAGTCACCGATCGGACGCACACCCCGCTCCAACCCGGCCACTTATACTGGGGCCTTTGGACCGATCCGCGACTGGTTCGCCGGCCTTCCAGAAGCAAAGGCCCGCGGCTATATGCCCGGCCGCTTCTCTTTCAACGTGAAAGGCGGCCGCTGCGAGGCCTGCCAGGGCGACGGCGTCATCAAAATCGAGATGCACTTCCTGCCGGACGTCTACGTCACCTGCGACGTCTGCAAAGGCCACCGCTACAATCGCGAGACGCTTGAGATCAAATTCAAGGGCAAGTCCATCGCGGATGTGCTCGAGATGACGGTGGACGAGGCGGCCGAGTTCTTCAAGGCCGTGCCTGCCGTGCGCGACAAGATGGAGACGCTACAGCGCGTGGGCCTGGGCTATATCAAGGTGGGCCAGCAGGCGACAACGCTCTCCGGCGGCGAAGCGCAGCGCGTAAAGCTGTCGAAGGAGCTGTCGCGGCGGGCGACCGGCAAGACGCTGTATATTCTCGACGAGCCGACGACGGGGCTGCATTTCCATGATGTGGCGAAGCTCTTGGAGGTTCTGCACCAGCTTGTGGGCGCGGGCAACACCGTGGCCGTGATCGAGCACAATCTCGAAGTGATCAAGACGGCGGATTGGATTATCGACTTAGGCCCCGAAGGCGGCGATGCCGGCGGGCGCGTGGTAGCCGAAGGCCGGCCGGAGGACATCGTGAAGGTGCCGGAGAGCTATACGGGACAATTTCTCGCGCAAGCTCTGAAGCGCCGCCCCATGAAACGCGCGCCAACGTCTGCGAGAGCCGCGGAGTAGCCCTGAATCTCTCTACGCTACCCTCTGACTTTGGACATCAGCGCCAGTGCCGGAGCTTATCCCATCCTGCTTGATGCCGTCACCCCTTCCGGGGTCCCAAATCCTGGAGTGTTCGCAGAAAGGAGATGACATCTTCCCGGCTTGGCATGCCGATCACATGGTGATCGCGGATGACGGGCAGCTGATTGACGCCATTGCGGTCCAGCTTTTGGAGGGCAGTCCAAAGCTCGGTATTAGGATCGAAACTCTCTAACTGGCCGAGGGGAAGCATCACCTGACCAGCTCTCGTCGCTGCCCATTCGGCACGCGGCACCGTCTTTATCCGTTCCAACGTCATCACACCAATGTCGTTATCTCCGCGTTTGACGATAAAACAATGCTGTCCGGTTCCAAGGATATGTTCGTCCACTAAATCCTGTAGCGTCACGTCCGCCGGCACGCTAGCGCAGTGAGTGCTCATGGCCTGCGAAACGGTGTGGCCCGCCAGAAGACCTTGAACTGCCACTTGTTGTACCTGCGCGGAGGCGGCGCCTTCCAGGAACCAGCCGATGAACGCGATCCAGAGCCCGTTGATGAAGTTCGCGCCGAACATCAGCCAGACGCCTGCGAGAATAAACAGAAAGCCAAAGAAGCGCCCGGCATTTGCAGCGATGATAGTCGCCCGGCGCATATTTCCTGTGATCCCCCAAACGATGGCGCGGAACACGCGGCCGCCGTCTAGCGGAAAGCCAGGAATCACGTTGAATATCGCGAGGGCCAGATTGACGTAGACGAGATATCTTGCCAAACCCAGCAGCGGTTCGACGCCAGCAACAAGTGGCTGCACAAAGTAGAAAATAATCGCCAGGATCAAGCTTACGAGCGGCCCCGCACCCGCGATAAGAAACTCAGCTCTCGCGCTCGGCGGCTCCGTCGCAATCTGAGACACTCCCCCAAAAAGAAATAGCGTGATGCTTGGCACGGGGACCTTATACAGGAGCGCAACTACGGAGTGGCCGAGCTCATGAAGCAGCACACTCACGAAGAGCATGATGGCAGCCACTGCACCCATGACCCAGTATAAATATGTTGGCCAGTCCCTGAACTCGGCAGGAAAATAATTTGTCGCGAGGAGCCAAGTAAGCAGCGCGAAGATAATAAACCACGAGTAATCCAAACCGATTTGGATTCCGAAAATTCTGCCCAGCTGGATGTTGTGCCGCGTCATGAGCCTTATTCCTTACCGCAGGCGTAGAACCCTTTCAGCCCAACAATCGGGCCGCGTGCCAGCGCAGATGATCTTCGATGAACGTTGCGATGAAGAAATAGGAGTGGTCGTAACCCTTCTGCAGGCGAAGCGTGAGCGCGATATTGGCCTCCACGCAAGCTGACGCCAAAAGCTCCGGCTTTAGCTGGGTATGAAGAAAGCCATCTGACGTGCCTTGATCGACGAGCAGTTCGCTGATTCGCGCGCCGTCCTCAATGAGCGCGCAAGCGTCATAGGGCCGCCAGGCTGCGCGATCCACGCCAAGATAGCGGCTAAGGGCTTTCTCGCCCCATGGGGAACGCGTCGGTGAGGCAATAGGCGCGAAAGCGGAAACCGCTCCGAAGCGTTGAGGATTTCGGAGCGCGATGGTGAGTGCGCCATGCCCTCCCATCGAGTGGCCGGTAATACCTTGCCGAGCCATGTCAGCCGGAAGCTCAGCTTCGATGAGGTCCGGCAATTCGCGCTCGACATAAGATCGCATCCGGTAGTTGCGGGCCCACGGCTCTTGGGTGGCATCGACATAGAAACCCGCGCCAAGGCCAAAATCATAGGAGCCCTCCGGATCGCCTGGAACACCTTCGCCGCGCGGGCTGGTGTCTGGTGCGATCAGCAGTAGGCCAAGTTCGGACGCGATGCGCTGTGCGCCTGCTTTCGTTGTGAAATTCTCCTCCGTACAGGTCAAGCCGGAAAGGTACCAAACCACAGGGACACGCCGCTTCTCTGCTTGCGGCGGCACGAATGCCGCAAATCGCATGGGGGTTTTCGTTTCGCGCGACTGATGCCGGTAAACAAACTGCATGCCGTCAAAACAGCGCGATTGAGAGACGGTCTCTAGGGTCACGGCGTAATCCTTGGCTGATACTGATGCACTAACAATGTAGCCGCTGCAGTGATCCGCGTAACAAGCAGGCGGCCCGGGTGGCGGCCTTTTCCGGAAACCGATGAAGACCTAATCAACGCGCCCTTACGCCAAGCCACCTCCCCAGGCTGGTTACGCGAGGTGAAGCTGGGGCTTATACGGCAGAAGCAAACGCCATGGACCGCGCTGCGCGGAGCTGCAGTTTGGCCCCGGTGACATACGAGCTGCCGGCTGCCTTGAGCCAGCCAATTTTGTTTTGAGCTGTATATTTCGACTTCGTGCCAGCGTACAAGACCGGGCAAAAGGGGGGGAACATGCGCAGGATCTTACTTTTCATTTTTATAATTTTCGCAGCCGTCTTGGCTTACTTGTCTCTCGCTCCAGTTGGCATTGACCCCGTGGCTTGGCAGCCCCGGCAAGTGCCCTCGACCGAGCAAGGACCTTATGCGCGGAACGAGATCTTAAAGGCGATTGAGCGGATCGCGCCGAACGTTGGAAAAGGGCCTGAAGCGGTGGCATTCGACGCCGCGGGCCGCATTTACACTGGCTTGGAGGATGGCCGCGTAGCTCGGTTTGAACCCGATGGCAGCGGCTACGCGCTCATCGCAAATACAAGCGGCAGGCCGCTTGGCGTGTTCATCCATCCTGACGGCAGTGTGATTGTTTGTGACGCCCAGAAGGGATTACTGAAAATCGATCAGAGTGGTGCGGTTTCAGTGCTCTCCGCCACCGCGGACAATGTCCCATTTCGCTTCGCCGACGATCTTGCCGTCACGAAGGATGGCTCGAAGGTGTACTTCACCGATGCCTCCTCCAAGTTTGGTTATGGCTATTCCACCCAGGACATCTTTGAGCATGCCGGTCATGGCCGCTTCCTGGTCTACGATTTCAACACGGGCAAAACGGACGTGCTCTTGAAAGGCATGCAGTTCGCGAACGGTGTGGCGCTTGGTCCGGACGAAGCCTTTGTGCTCGTCAACGAAACTGGCAATTACCGTATCGTCCGCTTTTGGCTAAAGGGCGAGAAGGCCGGCACTTCCGATATTTTCGCAGACAATTTGCCGGGCTTCCCCGACAACATCACCTTCAACGGCAGCGACCGTTTCTGGGTTGCGATTTATGCACCCCGGACGCCAATTGCCGACCGCTTGGCGCCCTATCCTTACCTGCGCAAGGTGGTGATGCGCGCGCTGCAATTCCTGCCGCCGCCCGTGAAGCCGCAGGCCTACGCCGTGGCGTTCAACCCGGATGGAAAGCTCACCGCCAATCTGCAATACGATGGCAATGACGCGTATTTTCCGATCACATCGGTGCGCGAGCACCCAAATGGGTTCCTCTATTTTGGCTCGCTCACCGCCACCAGCCTTGGACGGATGAAACTGCCCGGGCTTCCGGCCGGAATCGGACAATAAAGCGCCACGTCAAAGGTACTGGCCTTCGGCGGTGATGTTCAGTTCATGTCCCGCCGCGTCCTCAAACCGGAACTCCCGCCAGCGCGGCGCACGAGAACCGAAGCGCTCGAGCGTGACTTTCGGGGAAGCGGTTGCCCCATGATCCCAAGCTACCTTGATGCTCAGCAGGCAAGGCGGGTTGGCGCGATCGACGGGGCTTTCGCCATCATCGTCGAAAAGTTCGAACTGGGCTTCGCCGCCCCCTAGCGGAAACAGGCGAAATGTAATCGGTCCATCAATCCACGAGGGCGATGGTCCCAGCGGGAGGAGAGAGCCCGCGCGCATGAAGGAAGGTGCGGCGCCTGGCGGCGCGCCGGCCTCAGCAAAGCCGGAAGGCAAATGCTCTCCTGTTGCGATCCGGTACCAGCCGCCTTGCGTCTGCGGCAGCCAAACAACTCGCTGCCGTGCCCCCCGCTCAAGAACTGGCGCGACGAGCAGATTGCAGCCCAGCGTGAACTCGTCATGTTCGGCATAGCTCTCTTGCTGTTTGGGAAAGTCATAGAAAAGCGGACGCAAAATTGGCTCATGATGCGCATGTGCACGCCAAAGCAGCGTATACAGCAACGGCACAAGCCGTTCGCGCCAGTTCAGCGCCGCGCGCACCGCATCAACAATTTCCGGATACATCCAAGGTTCGTTGGCGCTGCCGTCATCGTTCCAGGAGTGTATCGAGAACCGGGGCCAATAAATGCCTTGCTCGATCCAGCGGAGCAAAAGTTCGGGTTCAGGCTTTGGCCCGGCGAAGCCGCCAACGTCATGGCCGAAATTGAAAAGGCCCGATAGGCCGAGGCCGTGCCCCATGCGCAAATTATATCGAAGCGTCTTCCAATCGGTGAGGTTGTCACCCGTCCAGGTTTGGGCGTAGCGCTGCATTCCAGGGCCACCCGAGCGCGAAACCAGGAATGGACGCTTCGAAGGCGTGTGCTCTAATTGCGCGCACGAAGAAGCGCGCAACATCAGCCCCGATTGTACAGGCCGCAGGCCTTCCATTGTGCCACCGCGCCCGTTCAGGTCCACGCAGGCGCTGTCATTCCAGATTTCATACTCATTGTTGTCGTTCCAGGTCGAGGCGACGCCGTGAACGAGAAGCTGTGCCTTTATTTCGCGGGCCCACCATGCCGAGGTCTTCGGATTTGTGAAATCGAGATAGGCCGCCTCGCCGCCCCAAAATTGCGCGATGTGCGGACGCCCTTCATCCTCGCTGTCGCGGACGAAACCGCGACAGGCTTCCACCTCGGCAAAGCGCGGGTGGTCCAACAGCATGGCCGGTTTAACATTGGCGATCAATCGCATCCCCGCATCGCTAAAGCGGCGAACCAGTGCGGGGGGATCGGGAAATCGGCTCGCGTCCCAGGTTAGAACATAACGCTTCCCGTTCGACTTTGTGTAGCCGGAGGACAGGTGAAACGAACCGCAAGGAATCTCATGCTCGCGCAGACGGCTTAGGAATTCGCCAAGCCTTTCAGCCGCATCTTCCCCTTCGGTGTACTGCATCGCCGAGCCAGAATAGCTCAGACTCCAGCGAGGCGGGAACGCCGTACGCCCCGTCAGTGCCGTGTACCGGGCCACAACATCGGGGACCGCCGGCCCAAAAATCACATAGAGATCGAGATCGCCCCCTTTAGCTTCGAAGCTTCGGTACGGCCCATGATAAGCGTCGATTTCCTGGCCAAGATCGAATTCGGCATGTGCCAGGTTATCGTAGAAGACCCCTACTGCAGCCCCGCCGGGATCGGGCAGCACAGTGAGGTGAAACGGAATGTGCTTGTAGAGCGGATCTGTTGTTTCGGCGTCGTAGCCAAGAGCGTCGGTAGCTCGCATGCGCAAGCGGCGGCCCGCTTTATTGGTATCACCGCTTTTCTCGCCAAAGCCGTAATAATGCTCGCTGGGGTGCCGTGCGAGATAATGGGAAAAGCCCGCTCCCTGCCGCCGGTAGCAATAGGCCTGGGTTTGCCTGTCTTGCAAAACGGGTTCAAAGTCCGCGTGTTCATTTGCGCGAAAGGACCAACTCACCGCCAGTGGAGAGCGCCGCATCTCAGCTTTGATCAGCGCGGTTGCGATCGAAATGCCCGCATCCGTTTCGGTAACCTCCGTGATTTCGCTTCCGGGGAAGCCTGTCACATCGAGTCTGTCCCGGCCATCGATGGGATCGTCTCCAGCTAATTCCGGCGAAAGGGACCAGGTTCTCGCGCATCTTAAGCCTTGAGGCGGGATGATGAGTAAGCGCGCAAGATAAGGAGCGAGAAAATGGAGCTTGAGCAGGTAGCCGCGGGTGAGTTCGATCTCTACCTGCGATGGCGAAACTGAGCTTATTCGGGCGCCGCCGAGGATATGCACTTATCTTTCTCGCTGACCGAGCCCTACGGTCATTTAAAAAGACTATAGGCCAAGCGGCCGACTTTCAGCCAGCCTATATCCAACGCCGTGGTTTAGCACAAACTGGAGCGCGGCGATTTTCAGGTTGAGAGAACAACGTAGATCAGAATAACATTGCAGCGCCTCAAGGAGGGCAAGGGTTAGCGGCGCTGCTAGTGGAGCGAATTTGACATTTAAGTCCCGGCCGCCGCGAACTCGCGCTCAAATGTCAAATTCAAAAGCTCCACTAAAATCATAAAGTTGCTAGTGGTCCATTTGATTCCGGCATTTGCTCTCGAGTGTGTCGCAAGCGGATGCAAATGGCGGAATCGGACCACTAGAATGAAGTTTCACGCGTTTTGTATAGTAATAGTCCTGTTGAGCATGAACACTGCTGCCGCCGCGGACTGTGACGAAGGCTCGAAAAAGAGCATGCTATCGAGAGTTGTGGCTGTCGATTCCACCAACGGCGCTATTTATGGAAAAATCGATATTGCGGACAACGCACCGCCCGCACTTGTTTTGAACGATAAAGAAATTGTCCTGACGTTCGACCAAGGCCCTCAACCGGCGAACACGGAATATATCCTCTACACTCTTGATCGCTTCTGTGCGAAGGCTGTGTTCTTTTTCAATGGCAGCGCAGCCATCGCGCACCCGGAAATGGTCCGTGAGGTGGCCCGGCGCGGCCACACGATCGCGGCGGGACCGTGGTCAGCATCAGCTAGCTTCGCCAACATCGCTATCGAAGATGCAAAATTCGAAATCGAGAAGGGACTAACTGCCGTCGCCAAAGCAGCAGACGGGCCGGTCGCGCCCTTTTTTCGTATCGCAGCCAGTCCAGCTCCGGATGTCCTTGCTTATCTCAGGGACCGGGGCGTGAGCCTATGGTCCTACGATATCGCATCGGGGGACAATGAGCCGGGCATCACATCGGGGCAATTCTTCAACAGCACGCTCGCCAAGATTCGCGAGGCCGGAAAAGGCGTCATTCAGTTCCATGATGGCAGGAAAGTTACCGTCGATACGCTTGATGATATTTTGTCAGTCGCCAGGCAAAACGGCTTTAAGGTTGTGCAGCCCGTTCCCAGCACACGCTTTACACCTAAGGAGGAGTATCTGGCCGGCTTTGTCCAACCTGCGCCCAAAGAGCCAAGGCCATCGAGGGTTAGCCAAAGCCTGGTGGAAGCGGCAAAGCAGAGAGTTCGCTCCCGGCGTCATGCGGAACCGCAGCTTCGGCACCCGGCGAGGAGCCGGCCACCCGAGGGGTAAAGAGCTTAACGCACCGCTGAAGGTGCCGAAATCTTAGCGTGAGTGAGTTCTGCGAGTTCCCTATCTGACAGATAGAGCGCGCCATTGACAAAGAATAATGTATCTCCATGCTTCGCATCGCATGTCTTATCGCTACCGGCGCCGATAAGGTGCTGACAATATTTAAGTTCACCGGTTATTCTGTTTTGAAATGTTGGCTCGCCATATTTTTCCATCACCTGCTGTATAGCGTCCGAATTCTTGTTATAATTATTGATCACGAAGACAACATCGATAACAGAGGGCGGGAAGGATTTGTTTTCCGCGCGATATGCGGGGGAGAGAGTAATTCCAATTTTGTAGATTGGCGTCGAATAGCCAAAATATCTGGTATCCGTGACCGCATTAGCATCCTTGATGGCTTTCTCGAGTTCTTCCTCGCCAAGGATTTCGCCGCCGTCTTGTTCCTGACGGTGTTTGAGCGCGGCGGCTACCTCCGCAATTGGCATCCTCAGTCTGATCCCGGCTATGTCAAAGCGCGAGACATCGACTGCGGTTTGAGCCCGGCTTTGCTGCGCAGAAAAACCGGTGACCGCCGCCAACAGCAAAGCGCAGCACCATTTTGGCATTCTTCCCTCCACGCTAGCCCCTACCTGGACTTTACGAATCCTGACGTCGCCGAGACACTCTGCCACTTACTGCAACCTGTCCTTGCTATTACGGCGGTAGCGCGGAAATTCATCTTCATCAAGCCAGGAAACGCCCCTCTGGCACAGTGGCCGTCGCGTCCGCGAGTGCGCCAGCAACCTTATTAGGCCTTCCAATTCCTTCCCGAACCCATCCAATCTTTTCTTAAATTGCGAATTATGACAATATCGGCGCATGACACCCGCTCGCGCCCGTTTCACTCTGATTGCCATCACCGCGATCTTTATCGCGACGGCAGGAAATGCGCTGTTTCTACAAGATCGCAGCCGTTTTCGCATGGGCATGCCGAGCACCGCAGTATCAGTCGCGCAATTGCCGGTTGAGAAAGGGCCTGATGCCGCTCGGCCAGGGCGAGCTGAACAACCTGCCTCCCCAATTCCTTTGGAGGCCCTCCCACGGGAACCTCGCCTTTTTTCCGCGCTAAGGAGAGAACTCGGAGAGCGAGGCTATTCCGAACAGCTTACGGCTCAGCCAAACGGTCTTCGGCTTGCCGTTCTGGCTTATGAATTCGATAACGGGATGCCGCTGACGGGCGAACCCACGGAAGCGCTTCTGAAGCAGGTGATCTTCAACGTCAACCAAGCGCCGCGTGGCGTTTTCGCAGACCGGGCCGAAGCCAGCGCCAGATTCGTGATGGAAGCGCAAAAGGTGCTTCTTGGTCTTGGTTTCTTTCGCGGCACCCTGTCGGGACACATGGATCCTTGGACCATCGGCGCGGTCAAAGACTTCGAAAGGCATCGAGGCCTGCCGCTCACCGGGCGCCTGAGCGAAAACACGATCCTCGAATTGATAGTCTATTCCGGCCAGCCGATTCAAATCTCATCAGGGTGAAGCTTCCTTAGCGCAAGCTGATGCGAAAAGAACACGCATCTCCGCGAACGGTACCGTTATCGTTAACCGTTACAAATTCCGGCTAGAATTTTCCCAACACAACCTCGTAACAGTCGCAATCGAAGTGTTCGCTGCGCCCGCGAATCCCTTTATTGGGTGAGAGCGAAGCGGAATTATCTTCGAATTGGGCAGAATGCGAAGGGCAATCGAGAGGGACGGCATTCAAAGGGCAGCAAAAATATGGCGCCGGACGTCGGCGGCGCTGGTGGCGCTCGGCTGCTCGGGAGGGTGCTCGATCCTCGACCCGCACGTTCCTTCGCCGGAGCTTGAGATCCCCAACCTGTATATCTCACAGAAAACGAGCAACCAGAGCTCCGTTCCGCCCGATGATTTTGTGGCCTTCAGGTCCAAGCATCTTGTTGAACTCATCGCTTTGGGACGCGGCTTCAACTTCGACATTGGAGCAGCAATAGCGCGCATTCAGGTGGCCGAAGCACAGGTCCGGATTGCCACCCAGCAGCTTATTCCAACAATTACAACTGGTGGCACCGGCGCAAGTCAAAGCCTGGACCACCAAGATGGTAGGGCTGTCAGGACCACAACGGTGACCGCGGCGCTGAATGGGACCTATACGCTTGATATTTGGGGCCAGTACCGCTCACTCCTCTACGCGGCTAAGGCGAATGAGTGGAATGCAAGCTTCGCCGCTGCCGTAACCACGATCACAACCGACGCGACCATCGCCACAACGTATTTCGATGCAATCGGCACACAAGAGCAGATCGCTATTGCAAAGAGAAACCTCGCCGCGGCACAACGCATTCTCAAGGCGATCCGGGACCGCTTCGCGCAGGGCACGGCAAGCGGGCTGGATGTTGCCCAGCAGGAAACCTTGGTTGCCAATGTTGCTGTCACCATCCCACCCTTTGAGCGGCAACTTGAGCAATACAAATATGCCTTGGCCGTGCTGGTGGGTCAGGCACCAGAGTTTTTCCGTTATAACGGGGAGAAGCTCTTCTCCCTGACAGTGCCGGTCATACCGTCAGGCTTGCCCTCCGATCTCCTGTTCCGCCGGCCTGACGTAGCAGTGGCTGAAGCTCAACTCGCAGCAGACAAATTCGACGTTTCGTCGGCGCGGGCAGCGATGTTTCCTTCTATCCAGCTCACGGGCCAGGGTGGTCTCCAAAGTGCCGCCTTAGCGACCCTTTTTTCGCCGCATAATGCCTTCTACAACATGGCTTTAGGCATAACTCAGCCTATCACGAACGAGTATGGGCTGCAGGCCACTCTCGACCTCAATAAGGCAACCTACGGCGCGGACCTTCAGAACTATAGAAAGACAGTCTTCACGGCATTTCAAAATGTTGAAAGCACGTTGATCGCCTACAAGAAAGATGCGGAACAGGAGCGCCTACAGCACGAAGCCGTGATTTCGGCGAGGCGGGCATTTGATTTATCTGAGCAACAGCTAAGGGGCGGCATCATTGATGTGACGACGCTTTTGCAGGTGGAGCAAACCTTGTTCACGGCCGAAATCGCTTACGCTCAAATCAGACAGACGCGACTTTTGGATGCAGTTTCCCTCTACCAAGCATTGGGCGGAGGATGGTATAAGCCGCCTGCTGGCATAGCTGAGGTTGCGTCTGTTATAGAAGTGAAAGCGAAAGCTCAATGAAAAGGCTAACGCCGTATTTGATATTTCTACTGATTACTGGTGGTCTGGTCGCTTTCATCTACAAGGATCGCATCTTCCCGCCCCAGGAGACGGCGGCTGCTGGCGCTAGAGGGGGCGGCAGGCAAGGCGGCGCCGGAGGACATCGCCGCGGAGAGCAGGTTGTTCCTGTGGTCGCCGAAAAGGCCAAAACCGATAACGTCCCGGTCTATCTGAATGGGGTCGGCACCGTACAGGCCTATAACACCGCAACCGTCCGCACTCAGGTGAGCGGCCGGCTCATCGATGTTCCTTATACCGAAGGCCAGTACGTCAAAGAAGGCGATATTCTCGCTAAAGTTGATCCGGCGCTTTATCAGGCACTCTACGATCAAACTGTTGCTCAGAAGGCGAAGGACGAAGCGATCCTTGCCAATGCCCGTCTCGATGAAAAAAGATATTCAAACCTTGTTAAGACCAATGCCGCCACACAGCAGCAGGCGGACACCGCAACGTGGACCGTCCATCAGGACGAAGCTCTGGTGAAATTGGACCAAGCGGCGATCGATAATGCGTGGGCCAATCTGCAGTGGACCACCATCAAAGCGCCATTCGCTGGCAAGACCGGCATAAGGCTTGTCGACAAGGGAAACCTGGTCAGCTCGGCGGATGCGACCGGCATCGTCATTATCACCCAGCTTCAGCCCATCACAGTTGTCTTCACACTTCCCGAGGATACAGTTGCGGATGTTCTAGATGCTTCCGCCAAGGGGCCTGTCGAACTCCAAGCGATCTCCGGCGGCAAAGTGATCGGCGATGGAACCCTCCTCGTCATCGACAACCAAATCGATCAATCCACCGGCACATACAAAATCAAGGGCACATTTGCGAACCAGCAGAACCGCCTTTGGCCCGGCCTATTCGTGAATGTCAGACTGAAGCTGAAAATTCTTCCCAACGTTATTGTCGTTCCTTCTGTAGCCGTCCAGCAGGGGGCAAACGGCAGCTACGTCTATATCGTGACGCCGGAGAGCACAGTTAAACTCGCTTACGTAAAGGTAATCCAAGAAGGCGAACAGAAATCTGTGATCGGGTCCGGCATTTCCGAGGGGGATCTGGTTGTCACCACCGGTTTCGCGAGCCTTCAGGATGGCACAAAAGTAAAAGTGGACACATCTGCTCCGGATAAAGGCGCTCCTGCCGCGGCCCCACCTCCTGCCTCTGCAACCGCTCCGAAAAGCACAGGCGGTGACCATCCGCATCGAAAACGAAGAGATAAGGAGGCAGCCGGCGGCGATGTTTCCAAGAGCGAAACCGCCGCGGAAGTGAAGCAGGCGGATGAGAGCTCCCCAAAGCCATGAGCATTTCCGCGCCGTTTATAGCGCGCCCGATTGCGACTTCGCTTCTGGCAGTTGCGATCCTCCTCAGCAGCGTTCTCGCCTATAGCTTCCTACCAATCTCCTCGTTGCCGCAAGTCGATTTCCCGGTCATCCAAGTTACGACGCAGCTGCCGGGAGCGAATGCCGACACGATGGCCCGCCTGATTACCGCTCCTCTGGAGCGGCAGCTCGGGCAAATCCCGTCCCTCGAAGGAATGAGTTCTACGAGTTCGCTGGGGATCAGCCAGATCACGCTGCAGTTCAACCTCGACCGCGATATCAACGCCGCCGGCCAGGACGTCCAATCGGCGATCAGTGCGGCGGGGGGCCAGCTTCCGCAAAACCTGCCCTACCCACCGACCTATGCGAAGGTCAATCCATCCGATCCACCGATTTTGACGATTGCGCTGACGTCCACAGGCCTCTCCATGGAGAAGCTGAGCGATCTTGCCGATACACTTCTCAGCCCGCGGCTCAGTCAGGTCACAGGCGTTGGCCGGGTCACCATCCAGGGCAATATCCGGCCAGCGATCCGGATCCAGGCTGATCCCACGCAGCTTTCTTCCTATGGCATCGCACTTGAGACGCTGCGCGCCGCCATCGGCAACACCAACGTCACGGGTTCGAAAGGTGTCCTCAGCGGCTCGGAAAAAGCCTATCTAATTGGCGCGAACGATCAGCTCGATACGGCCAAGGCTTACGAAAATATCGTCGTGTCCACTTCCTCGATCGGGACGCCGGTCCTTCTGAAGGACGTCGCAACCGTCATCCAAGGGCTCGAAAACAACAAAGTGGCCGCAAGATATAATGGCATTCCCGCCGTAATCATCGATGTGCAGCGGCAGCCTGGAGCCAACATAGTTGGGACAGTCGATCGGCTCAAGAAGTTGCTGCCGCGCCTTTCGTCGGCGCTGCCGGCCGGCATAAATGTCACGATCGCCGCCGACCGCACCGGCACGATCCGCGCTTCCGTCTCCGACGTGCAGTTCACCCTGGTGCTCAGTGTCATCTTGGTCGTCTTGGTCGTCCTTCTGTTCCTGCGCACTTTGAGCGCAACCATCGTGGCAGGCGTTACCTTACCGCTGTCGCTGATTGCTTCATTCGGCGTTATGTACTTTGCCGGCTTCAGCCTCGACAACCTCTCGCTGATGGCGCTTACCATCGCCACCGGCTTCGTTGTGGACGATGCCATCGTGATGATCGAAAACATCATGCGGTTCATCGAAGGCGGCGACAGGCCGATGACCGCCGCCTACAAGGGAGCGGGCGAAATCGGCTTTACGATTGTTTCGCTGACAGTTTCGCTCATCGCCGTCTTTATCCCACTCCTGTTCATGACGGGGATCGTGGGACGGCTATTCCGTGAGTTCGCGCTTACTCTGACCATCGCGGTGCTTACCTCGATGGTTATCTCGCTAACACTCACGCCAATGATGAGTGCGCGGCTCTTGCGTTCGCCGCGGCACGGCGAGAGGGCGCCCTGGTATGCGAGGCTAACCGAGGCGCCTCTCAATGCACTCTTTGCTTTCTACCGTGTCTCGCTCGATATTGTGCTGCGCTTCCGGCTTTTGACCCTTATCGTGGCTGCTCTCACACTTGTTTTCACAATCACGCTTTATTTGGCGATCCCGAAGGGCTTCCTTCCGGATCAGGACACCGGCTTTCTCACCGCCGATACTGAAGCTGCTTCGGATGTCTCCTTCGAAGGCATGAATGCCCTTCAAAAGGAGATCGAAACCATCATCCGCAAAGATCCGGACGTTCTTGGCGTGTCTTCCGTAGTGGGGGTCGGGACCTCAAATGCGACGCCAAACATAGCTCACTTCGCGATTACCTTGAAACCGAAGAACGACAGGGTTGCCTCTGCGACCGATATTATGCAACGGCTGACCGAGCAAGCCCACGCTGTACCTGGCATATTTACGACGTTCCAGATCGTTCAAGATATTCAGATCGGAACCAGCCTCAGCCGGACGCAATATCAATACGTGCTCGTCGGTCTCGATCGGGAGGGCTTTTCCGGCTGGGCCAAGAAGTTGGAGCGCGAGTTGAAGCAGGACAGCCGCCTCGCCCATGTCTCGTCCGACGTTCAAGAGGACGGCAATGCTGTCATGATCTATGCCGACCGCGTTATCGCCGGACGGCTCGGAGTGACGATGCAGGCGCTGAACGATACTTTGTACGACGCTTTCGGCCAGCGGCAGGTATCCACCATCTACGGGCAGTCCAATCAGTATCGCGTTATTCTCGAAGTCGATCCAAAATATCAAAGAGATCTCCGGGCACTTGGGTCGATCTACGTACCGGGCAATGCGATCAGCAATTCCACTTCGGGCAATTCAACGACGGGGCTCGCAAGCAGCAGTTCCAGCGGCGCCACCAACTCTTCGATCACTGCAGTGCCGGCGATCGGCCAGGGACGGGGCGCACAAGTGCCGCTCTCGGCTTTCTCTACTTTGCAAAGGACGACGGCGCCTCTCTCGGTGAATCACGTTCAGCAATATCCGGCAGCTACCATAAGCTTCGATGTCGCTCCTGGTGTTTCTCTCGGTGAGGCTATTCAGGCCGTTGCCGACGCAAGTGCCAGGATCGGCATGCCATCTTCTATTGTAGGCAGCTTCACCGGCGCCGCGGCAGAATTCAACGCCTCGCTGAAAAGTCAGCCGCTCCTCATATTAGCGGCCGTAATCACGATCTACATCATTCTAGGCGTACTCTATGAGAGCTTCGTTCATCCGTTCACCATCCTGACGACCCTGCCTTCCGCGGGGATTGGAGCTCTCCTTGCGCTTGAATTTTTCGGCATGGAATTCTCCTTCATCGCCCTGATCGGCGTCGTCCTTCTCATGGGTATCGTGAAAAAGAACGCGATCATCATGATCGACTTCGCTATTGAGGCCCAGCGGCAGCGGGGATTGGCGCCACTTGATGCGATCCGGGAAGCCTGCCACCTGCGCTTCCGCCCAATTATGATGACAACAGTGGCGGCGCTGCTCGGCGCCCTACCCCTTGTATTGGGTCATGGCCCCGGCTCGGAACTTCGCACGCCATTAGGAGTGACCATCATTGGGGGTCTGCTTCTTAGCCAACTGCTTACTCTTTACACCACCCCTGTAATCTACCTCGCCATGGAGGGTTTGAAGAGCCGCTTCGAGAATCTTATGGGACCGGCCGAGGAGCCCGGCAGCCTGCCTACCCCGGAAGCTGGAGGCCCGGCATGAGCGTGACTGCGCCGCGCAAGCAGTTATCGGTACTGTCAAGAACGGACAAGCGTTCACACCAGTGACCCGATGAACCCGTCCGCCCCTTTTATAAGAAGGCCAATCGGCACCATCCTGTTATCCGTAGGGTTGTTTCTCTCCGGGGTCGTGGCCTATTTCAATTTGCCCGTGTCGAGCCTGCCGAATGTCGACATGCCGACCATTCGCATCAGCGCTTCTCTGCCGGGTGCCGATCCTGAAACCGTCGCCGCAACTATCGCTGCTCCTTTGGAGCGCCATATCGGTGAGATTGCCGGCATCAATGAGCTGACCTCTACAAGCCAGCTTGGATCGGTAAGCATCCAGGCTCAGTTCGATCTATCCCGCAATGCAGACGACGCCGCGCGCGATGTGCAGGCCGCCATTAACGCCGCGCAAGCCGATCTTCCTGTTACGCTGACGCGGCGGCCAACGATCAGAAAATCGAACGCAGCTGCGTCTCCCATTATGATCCTCGCCATGACCTCCCCAGTCAGGCGCGCGACCGATCTTTACGACCTCGGCGATCTTATCGTTTCGACCCGCATCAGCCAGATAAACGGTGTCGCAGAAGTACTGCTCGGGGGAGCGCAAACGCCTGCGGTCCGCATCGTTGCCGATCCTTCCGGGTTGCAGACGCGTAACCTCGGTCTCGAAGATGTGCGAACAGCCATAACCCAGGCCAACTCCCTTGTCCCCATCGGAAGCATGGACGGCCAAGATAAATCGACGCTCGTCCTGACGAACGGCCAGATCACCAAGCCGGCGGACTTCGCAGCACTTGTAATGAAAGTGAAGAACGGGGATGTTGTCCGGATCGGCGATGTCTCAGACGTTTCCACGGGAACTAGCAACCGGCTGGCCGCCGGCTACTTCAATAACTCACCAGCCATTATCTTCATCATCTTCAAGACGGCCGACGCCAACGTCATCAAGACCGTCGATCAAATCTATGCTCTGATGCCGGAGTTGCACAGGCTTCTTCCGGCCGACGTTACTATAAACATTTTGAATGACCGCACGAAGACGATCCGCGCCAGCATCTCCGACATTCAGAAGACTCTGATGGCCAGCATTTTGCTCGTCATGCTGGTGGTGCTGATTTTCCTGAGAAGGGGAATCCCTACGCTCGCCGCCGGCGTCGCCGTTCCTCTATCCCTAGCCGGAACCGTCGGTCTGATGTGGCTATCGGGCTATAGCCTCGACAACATGTCGCTGCTGGCTCTTACGATTTCGGTCGGCTTCGTCGTGGACGACGCAATCGTCACGATCGAAAATTGCTACCGCAATATGGAGGCCGGTCTGAGGCCCCTGCAGGCGGCTTTAGAGGGGGCGCGTCAGATCGGATTCACGATCATATCGATCAGCATCTCCCTTGTCGCGGCCTTCATCCCTTTGCTTTTCCTCGGAGGCGTCATTGGGCGTCTCTTCCGGGAATTCGCCTGGACGCTGACCTACGCCATTTTAATCTCCGCGGTCATTTCGCTGACCCTTACGCCAATGATTTGCGGCCGCTTCATACGCCGCCTGCCGCAACCGCGGGAGACATGGCTCGACAGGCGCGTAGAGCCCTTCTTCGAGGCGCTTCTGCGGTTTTATGCGCGTACGCTGAATTTCGCGCTTCATCATAGATGGCTGATGCTTCTTATCACGCTTACGTCGCTTGCTTTGAGTGTGCAGTTGATAAGAGTCTTGCCCAGCGGACTGGTACCGCAGGGCGATACCGGGCTTGTCATTGGCTATGCCCGTGCCGCTCCGGAAATCTCATTCGATGCGCTGGAAGACCTGCAAAAGAAGATCAACACGATCATCGATACTGACCCGGATGTGGAGGGCGTGGGTGTCTCTATTGGCGGCACCTCGGGATTTGGCGCGAGCAATCAGGCCAGATTCTACATGTCTCTCAAACCGATGCCTGAAAGGAAAACGCCAGCCCTTGCAGTAATAGCCCGGCTGCGGCGAAAATTGTCAGAGCTCAAGGGCGTGGATGTCACCATGTTTCCAGGCTCCGAACTCCAGTTCGGAGCGCGCCAATCCAGATCTCAATATCAGGTTACGATCTGGAGCAGCGAACTCAAGGATATCGTCGAGTGGCTTCCGCGCATTCAAGGCAGGCTAAAACAGGTCCACGGCGTGATCGACGTCAACACAGACCGCGAGGCGGGCGGTCCTCAGGCGATGCTTACCATCGACCGGGTCAAGGCAGCGAAGTATGGTGTGGCCGTCAAGGACATCGACAACGCGCTGAATGATGCCTTCTCACAGCGCGCCGTTTCAACGATCTATGATTTCCGCAACCAATACAGCGTCGTCCTCGAGGCTAACCTGGATGTGCAGAGGAACCTCGCTGGGCTCGACCGGATTTTCGTCAAAGGCGGCTCCGGCCAGCAGGTCCCGCTCTCGACGGTCGCCACGCTAAGCCTTACCGCGGTTCCGCTAGTGGTCAATCACACGGGGCAGTTCCCTGCAGTGACCATTAGCTTCAACACCGCTCAGAACATAACTCTTGGGCAAGTGCTCCCCCAGATCCTGCAGATCAAGCAAGATCTTCAACTTCCGGACTCGGTCCATCTGGAATTGGCGGGTGAAACACTGGCCCTCCAGCAGCAGCAATCATCCGTGGTTTTGCTCATTATTACGGCGCTTGTCTCTGTCTATCTCGTCCTTGGAATTCTGTACGAGGATCTCGTCCATCCCTTGACAATCCTTTCGACGCTGCCTTCCGCGGCTTTCGGGGCGCTGCTTACTCTGCACGCGACAGGACAATCGCTGTCGATCATCGCTCTCATCGGCATTATTCTCCTGATTGGTATTGTGAAGAAGAATGGAATCATGCTGGTGGATTTTGCACTTGACGCGGAGAGGACGCAGGGCCTCAGCAGCGAAGAGGCTATCCGTCAGGCTTGCCTGGAACGCTTCCGTCCGATTTTGATGACGACGCTTGCAGCAATGTTCGGAGCGCTGCCACTGGCGCTCGCTTCAGGGCCGGGGTCGGAACTGAGAATGCCGCTGGGCTATACAGTCTTTGGCGGTCTGGCCGTATCTCAGCTATTCACTATCTATACGACGCCCGTCATCTACCTGTGGCTTGATCAGCTTCGCCATCGGCGATCATCTGGGACGATTCCGGAAACGCCGCAGCCATCGGCCTCGTGAGATCCAACACCCCTAGGGGACGCGGTTGCCGTAAGTTCAGCCGCCTATAGTGCTTTTTCAAACGACGCCTTTGAGCCGGTTGCGATGGAACCCATTCCAGCCGGGCGGCATTGCTCAGATAAGCTTTGAAGGCCGTCGAAGTTGACGGAAAATATAGCCTGGAAGTGAGCCGGGTGAGGCCGGCAAGCAATGATCTACAAGAACCGTGTCGAAGCCGGAAAGGAGCTGGCGCAAGCACTAGCGCGATACGAAACCCAAGAGCCAGTGATCCTGGCGCTTCCACGTGGCGGGGCGGTTGTGGCCGCTCAGATAAGCCGGGCTTTCGATGCGCCGCTTGATCTCGTTCTCGTGCGTAAGCTCGGGGCCCCCATGCAGCCCGAGCTGGCTATGGGCGCCGTAGTTGACGATGCTGAAATTAGCGTGGTGCGCAACGAAGACATCATCTCGGCCTATGGAATCACTGAGGAAGAGTTCGATTACGTGCTGGACACTGAGCTGGACGAAATCGACCGCCGAAGGCGGCTATATTTGGGGGATCGCCCGCGCGCCAGGGTCAGAGGGCGCGTGGTGATTGTCGTCGATGACGGCATAGCTACTGGCGCCACTGTCCGCGCTGCATGCAAAGCAATCCGCAAACGAAACCCGGCTGAACTTGTGATTGCTGCACCCGTCGCGCCAATGAGTATTTTTGAAGAGCTCGGCGGGGATGCGGACCAAATCGTCTGCCCTCACTGCTTCGAGCCATTTTCCGCAATCGGGTTTTACTATGAAGATTTCTGCCAGATCAGCGATGAGGAAGTGATCCGGATCCTAGACTGCACACGGGCTCCGGAACCCGCGTCTAGACGCGAACCCTATCGTGCGTCCGGAAAGGTGTGAAAGGATCCGCGCTTAGCCCGTAGATCCATCTCCAAGCGATCGAGGAAGGGCACTTGCGACGCCAGGATCTTCATTCGTGCATCCGCCAGCCCGAACCATTCCGCGTGGTCTACCTCCGGGATTTGCATGAGGCGGCCGCTTTTGGGAGGCCAGACGATCTCGCACAAATTCGACCTCAGCCGCGCTGGATCGAAATCTCCTTCAATTGCCCAGGCGTTCACGATCTTCCTATTTTTTTGAATGACCTCGCCAAGGGGATGGAAGCTGCCACGCAGTGTTTCGCCAGTCTCCTCGCCGAACTCGCGAATGGCGGCTGCGAGCGGGTCTTCCCCTTCAGTATATTCGCCCTTGGGAATGGACCAACTCCCCAGATCCTTCTTCGCCCAAAACGGCCCGCCTGGATGCACGAGAAGCACCTGAGGGTCGCCCCTCACGAATTTGTACAGCAGTATGCCGGCGCTTCTCTTCATTGAAGAGGCACGTTCCTTTCAAGCTCGGCAAGCCACACTGCCGGATCCGCGTCCGACGGCATACGCCAATCCCCGCGCGGGGAAAGGCTCCCGCCGGACGAGATCTTCGGGCCGTTTGGCAGAGCGGAGCGTTTGAATTGGTTTGCAAAAAAACGTCTTAGGAACACTTCCAGCCAATGCTTGATTTCGCCGATGGTGTAGGCGCGCTTCTTGGCCTCTGGAATGTCGGCTGGCCATCTTCCCTTGCCGGCATCCGACCAGGCATGGTGCGCGAGGAATGCAATCTTAGAGGGCTTAAAGCCGTAGCGCGTGAGGTAGTAGAGATTGAAATCCTGTAACGCGTAAGGGCCAACAATAACTTCAGTCGATTGGATAGCAGTTCCCGGAATGAGTTCCGGCGAAATTTCTGTGTTGAGGATCGCTTGTAATATGCCCGCGGTCTCGCCCGTGACGTCTCCCGAAGAGGCGACAAAACGGATCAAGTGCTGAATAAGGGTCTTCGCAACCGACGCATTGACGTTGTAGTGCGACATCTGATCGCCGACGCCATAAGTGCACCAGCCGAGAGCCAGTTCCGAGAGGTCGCCGGTGCCGGCCACAAGGCCTTTGTTCTGATTGGCCAGGCGGAAAAGATAGTCGGTGCGCAGCCCGGCTTGCACATTTTCGAAGGTTACATCGTAAACTTCCTCCCCGGCGGCAAATGGGTGATGGAGGTCGGCCAGCATCTGCTTCGCGGCGGGGCGAATGTCGATTTCCGCGCCGCTGACGCCGAGCGCGCGGATCAAGGCCCACGCATTCTTCTTTGTGTCTTCCGAGGTGGCAAAACCGGGAAGCGTATAGGCCAACACGTTTTTCCTTGGAAGCCCGAGCAGGTCCATCGCGCGCGATGCAACGATCACCGCTTGCGTCGAGTCCAGGCCCCCGGACACACCAACAACCGGATGCTCACAGCGGACGGCTCTTAGCCGTTCGGCCAACCCCTGGATTTGGATATTGTAGGCCTCGTAGCATTGTTCGCGCAGCCTTTCAGGGTCTGACGGCACGAAGGGAAAGCGCTCAACATTTCTCTTGAGCGCGACCGCACCCTCAGGGGCGTCGGGTTGGAATACAATTCGCCGGAATTGGGCAGCGCGCTCCACTTCCTCATGCGCGCAATCCCCGAAGGTGTTCATGCGCATCCGCTCCTGCCGGATGCGGCCCAGATCCACGTCGGCGAAAATGATTTCCGATTCTCTCGCGAAGCGCTCCGTTTCGCCGAGGCGTTCACCGCATTCGAAGATCGCCGCCTGACCATCCCAGGCCAAATCCGTTGTCGACTCGCCAGGGCCTGCAGCCGAATAGGCATAGGCCGCGAGCGCACGCACAGACTGGCTTGCGCATAAGAGCCTGCGCGTATCGGCTTTGCCGATGACAATGTTGCTTGCCGAAAGATTGAGAAGCACCTCCGCACCAGCAAGGGCCGCGCGCGAGGAGGGCGGCACAGGCACCCAAAAATCTTCGCAAATCTCGACGTGGAACGTGAAATTCACCGAACCTGTTGATCTAAACAACAGATCAGCGCCGAAAGGTGCTTCCTGTCCTCCAATCGCGATAGACTGACCGCGAATGCCGGCTCCTGAGCGGAAGTGTCGGCGCTCGTAGAATTCCCGGTAGTTCGGCAGGAAGATTTTGGGGACCACACCGAGCACCGTTCCGTTATGAATAACGGCAGCGGTATTGAAGAGCGCGCCTTGCCATTGAAGCGGTGCCCCAACAATCAGCACGGGATACAGATCACGGGAGGCATCGACGATCGTCTTCAGGGCTGAATGAATGGCCTCCTGCAACGCATCCTGCAGCAGAAGATCGTCTATCGCGTAAGCGGAAAGCCCAAGTTCCGGAAAAAGCATAAGCGCCGCTTTGGCAGCGTCGCCTTCCCTGGCAAGCCGCAGCGTTTCCTTCAGATTTTCGGCAACATTCGCTGGCTTCGTGCGCGGGACGCAGGCCGCTATGCGCACAAAGTCATGGGAATAGATTGATGCGAACTCTCCTGTCATCGGCGTGCGGGGGTGGCTTTCTGTAGGTGAAGCTCAGCACCATAATGTGAGCATGATGCACCATAAACAAAAGCCTTCATCTCCCAGGGTCCGCCTCCCCAAGCAGCGCTAGTAACGGAGTCGCCGCAGATAGAGGCGCAGTAGGTGCCAGCGGACCGCCCGGCGCTGCGCATACATTTCCGGCCAAGAAAACCGCAATCTGGCCTGCCAGAAGCTGCGTATCCCTCGTCTCGCACTCCCATATCACGAGAACGCGCCAGCCTTGGCGTTCGAGCGCCGGCCTGTGCATTGCATCGCGTTCCAGATTGCGCGCAAGCTTAGGCCGCCAATATTCATGGTTCGACTTGGGTGGGCGGCCATCCAAACAACCCTGCTTGTTATGCTGGTGCCAGAAGCAGCCGTGGACGAAGATCACGGCATGGTATTTAGGGAAGACAAGATCGGGCTTGCCGGGCAAATCCTTCCGGTGCAGCCGGAAACGGAACCCCAGGCGGTGGGCGGCTTTCCTGACCGCGATCTCCGGTTTCATGTGCTTGCTGCGGATCGACGCCATATTACGGCTGCGCTCCGCGGCCGTTAGCTTGTCAGCCATTGCCTACTGCCGGAACGCCCTTAAACGCTTGCCCTTTTTGCAGTGCAGTAGCGAGTGCCTTCGCTACCTCAAATGCTACAGGCGGCGGCAGGGCATTGCCGATCTGCCTATAGGCTGCGGTCTTTCCTCCCGTGAACTGCCAACTGTCCGGAAACCCCTGGATCTTCGCTACCATGGCAAGGGTCAGCTTCGGCTTGCCAATAAAATCGCGCGCGGGAGGATTGAGTGCGATAACCTTGCCGTTCACGGCGAGCGCGGCCCACGCGGTTCTTGCGCGCGTAGGGCCGAGGTCCGGCCCACCATGTTTTTTCGAGCCGCCAACGATCGCGGGCGCGATCCCCGCTGCCATCATTCGCCAGCTTTCGGCGCCCTCCCAGCCGACGCTCTTCATGAGATCAAATAGAACATCACCAACGGTAACTTTCAGGGGCCTTTTCGCCGGCATTTCGAAAGCCCCGACATATTCACGCCGAAGCCCGATGATGAAAACACGCGGCCGTTTTTGGGGTACGCCAAAATCGGCTGCATTCAAAAGCTCGAAGCGAGTCTCATAGCCAAGGGTGCTGAGCTGTTGCTTGATCAGCTGCCGGTAATAATCGAACCGCTTGTCGAGCAGGCCGCGAACGTTCTCAACCATGACCGCCTTCGGCTGCACCTCGCGGATGATCCTGAAAGCGGCGGGAAACAGGTTGCGTTCGTCCGTTTCGCCCAGCTGTTGCCCTGCAACCGAGAAAGGCGGACAAGGCAACCCGGCCGCGACAAGATCGGTGCCGCGGAATGGCTTTGCGTCAAATGTTGTGATGTCCCCTTGGATCACGTTCCAGTCAGGGCGATTGTGCCGCAGAGTCCGGCATGCATCCGCATCAATCTCGACGAGCGCTGTATGCTCGAAGCCGGCTTGCTCAAGGCCGAGAGATTGTCCCCCGGCACCTGCACATAATTCAAGGACCGTTGGCGATTGCGGCGCCGCCTTTGCCGGCACAATCCTGTGTCCATTCACTTGTGTGTTTGGCGCCGCGGATCTGTAAGTCGCCCAGCTTGGCTCGTAATCGCCATTCGCCTCCGCGCCCCAGCATTCCCACCCTTCACGGATGCCACGCGCGAATAACTCCAGGAAGGGGCCGGGCGAGCAGGCTTCGATCAACCCATATTGCTCGCCGGGCTTACGGCTATGCTCACGCTTTTGCGTCGCCAAATAGTTGACCTGACGGCGGCCGGGCGCCAGCGTTCTCGCATTCTTACCACGCACACCGAACAGCAGGATCTCAGTCACGTTGCGAAAGTAGAAGCCCACGCCACGGCCGTCCGGACCTCCATCTTTGCGGATCTTATGCCAGATGATGTTGCTCTTATAGGTGAAGCCCCACGCCTTCAAGACTTGCAGCCCCTCGGGCAAGAGCGCATTCGGTACCCAAAGATAAAGGTGGCTCGTGCCGGCTGCAGCCTCCGAAACCGGAAGCGCGGATATTTCATCTAGCGTCAAGGTTGAATAGCGGTTCAGGCGACGGTGTTCTGGCGCCACCTTCCCGGTCTTGTTCTGAAACTGCCAGGGCGGATCGGCAAGAATTGCTCCAAAACGCCTCCCCCCCAGTGCATCCAGGAAATCCTCTCCAGCGTCTCGCATGGTCCCCGAATCATGAAGCTGTTCCCAGGCGAGCTTAAGGCCTTCATCCAGGCACTCAAGCATTAACGCGGCCTTTACCCAGGTTCACGACGCGCCGGCAGCGCTGTCTGATTAGGGGGCAAACCGGAAATGCATGACATCGCCGTCATGTACGATGTAATCCTTGCCTTCGAGCCGCATCTTCCCGGCTTCTTTCGCGCCTGCCTCCCCGCCAAGACTGACGAAATCGTCATAGGCAATCGTCTCGGCGCGGATGAAGCCCTTCTCGAAATCTGAGTGGATCACACCTGCAGCAGCCGGCGCGGCTGTACCTTTCGTGACTGTCCAGGCGCGAGCCTCTTTCGGACCGGCCGTGAAATAGGTGATGAGGCCAAGCAGCCGGTAACCGGCCGCGATGAGGCGATTGAGGCCGGGCTCGGAGAGTCCGAGTTCATCAAGATAGAGCTTCCGCTCCTCCTCATCCAGCTGGGCCAACTCGGCCTCGATCTTTGCCGAGATCACGACGACTTCTGCGCCTTCCGCGCCGAAGCGTTCCTGAACCTGTCCTGAGTATTCATTCCCGGTAGCGGCGCTCGCCTCATCCACATTGCAGACGTAGAGCGCGGGTTTTGCCGTCAGCAACTGCAGCTGCTGGAAGGCGCGATGTTCGCTGGCAGGAATTTCCCGAAGGCCGAGCCTCGCCGGCTTTCCTTCGGCGACGTACTTCAACGCAACATCTATGAGGCCCAAAACCGCCTTTGCTTCCTTGTCCTGACCCTTGGCCCTTTTCTCAAGGGCCAAACGGCGGCGCTCAAGGCTCTCCAGGTCGGCGAGCATAAGTTCGGTCTCGACCGTCTCCGCATCGGCGACCGGATCCACGCGGCCTTCCACGTGCGTTACATCGCTGTCTTCGAAACAGCGAAGCACATAGGCAATCGCGTCGACCTCGCGGATATTGGCCAAGAACTGATTGCCGAGTCCTTCACCTTTGGAGGCGCCGCGCACGAGCCCGGCAATGTCCACGAAGGTAAGCCGCGTTGGGATCACCGCCTTCGATTTCGCAATGCCAGCGATCTTCTCCAGGCGTTCATCTGGTACGGACACTTCGCCGACATTGGGTTCTATCGTGCAGAACGGGTAATTCGCCGCCTGCGCCGCCGCTGTTTGCGTCAGTGCATTGAAAAGCGTGGATTTGCCGACGTTCGGCAATCCGACTATGCCGCATTTGAAGCCCATGCAGTTCCTATCAGCGTCCGGATACTAGGCAACGCCGCCGCGAATGCGCGCTCGGAACCACCGCGTGATGAGCCCGGCATCCTTCTTTTTCGCCGGGGCGGTTTCCAGTTTGGAGACCGGCTGGCTTTCTGCAAGCGCTTTCGCCTTCGCCTTTGAAGAGCCGCGGGCGTCGTCGCCAGTTTCAGTAGCCGCCGGCTTGCCGGGGTCGGGCAGCATAACCGCTTTGGAAACAGCACTGCCGCCGCCACCTTCGCGCGCCGCCACGACTTGGATCTGTGTGACGCGCGTCTCTTGTGACCGCTGTGGCGCTGCCGTTACAGATTTTGCTGCAGGCGGGCCCCGAAGGGCCTCACTTAAAAAAGCGGCTTCTCCGCCCTGGACAAGACGTTCCATCCCGCGAGCTACCCCTTCCAGTAAAGGCCCAAGCCATTGCTGGTCCGATTTTGAGAAATCCTGCAGAACATAGTTGGTAACAAGGGATTTGTCGCCCGGATGGCCGATCCCCAGCCTTACGCGAAGATATTCGTTGCCGATATAGGCGGAGATCGATTTGAGGCCGTTATGTCCGGCGTTTCCGCCACCGGTCTTCACTCGGATCATAGCGGGCTGCAGGTCCAGCTCGTCATGTATGACGATGACATCTCCAATCCCGAGCTTGTAAAAGCGCAAGGCTTCGCCCACAGAACGCCCGCTTTCGTTCATATAGGTGCCGGGCTTGAGCAGAAGGCACTTTTCAACCCCGATTTGCCCCTCTGCGGTCAAACCCTGGAAGCGCTTCTTCCAAGGGCCAAAGGAATAGCCGCGCGCAATCTCGTCCGCAGCCATGAAGCCGATGTTGTGGCGGTTGCCAGCATATTTCGTACCTGGATTGCCGAGCCCGGCAATAAGCTTCATGTTTACGCCCGTCTCCCTTTACAAGCGCCGCCGTAACCGCAGCAATTATTGCGCCATTATTCGGTTGCCTCTCCTTCGGGGGTCTCCGCGGCCGCTGCGGCTGCCGCCTCTGCCTTGACCGCCGAGGCGCCGGCAATGGTCGCGATGGTGAAATCGCGATCCGCGATGACCGGCCTTATCCCCTCCGGAAGTTTGATTGCCGAAATATGGACACTGTCTCCGATATCCAGCCCTGTAAGATCGACAGTAATCCGTTCGGGGATCGCGTCCGCAGGGCATGAAAGCTCAATCGTGTGGCGAACGATATTCAACACGCCGCCACGCTTGAGGCCGGGAGACGCCTCTTCGTTCAAGAACTGGACCGGCACTTCGACATCGATCCTCGATGAACGGCTCACGCGCAGAAAGTCGACATGGATGGGCAGGTCTTTCACGGGATCGACCTGAACGTCTCTGGGTATGACCCGTTCCTTCTTCCCGTCTACGTCAAGCAGGTAGACAGTAGAAAGGAAGTGGCCCGTTTGATAGTGCTGCCATACCCTCCGGTATTCCAGGGCTACATTCGCCGGGTCCTGACCACCGCCGTAAACGACGCCTGGGACCATTTTCTTCGCCCGAAGCGCGCGGTTGGCGAGCTTGCCAGTGCCTTCCCGCGCGACTGCTTTCAATTCCGTGAGCTCCGCCATGATCTTCTCTACTTGTTAGGTGAGCGCGATTGTGCGGCGAAAAGGCGCGCGAACCTTCGGCACTCAGGATTTTTCAAACCACCTCTATAAGGGCAAGCGCTGCGAAATACAATAAGCTGATGGGTTTCAAAGCGCGGGCTGTCTTTGTCTCCTAGCCCAATTTTTCAGCACTTTCGCCACATTAGAGGGCAGACGCTGCCTTTTCATCAAGCGGCCCTGCCTGGGCTCGCTAAGGCGAAACAAGCTGCGAGACATAGCTTAAGGGTCGCGCTATCTTGAATCCGAACAAGAGCAAAAGATTGCCCGATTATTGGGAGGCGCCCATGCAAGCTGAAATAATGAATTTGCCACTGACCGTATCGTCGATCCTGCGGCATGCGGAAACTGTTTACAGAAACAACGAGATTGTAAGCCGCCTTCCGGAAGGCGGCCTGTGGCGCTACACCTACGCACAAGCCGCCTCGCGCGCGCGCCAGCTTGCAAATGCGCTGATCAGGCTAGGTGTGAGGCATCAAGACCGGGTCGCTACGCTCGCCTGGAATACGCATCGGCATTACGAACTCTATTATGCCGTTTCCGGCAGTGGCGCGATCATTCATACGGTCAACCCGCGGCTCTTCCCCGAACAGATCGTTTACATAATCAATCACGCCCAGGATGCCGTTCTATTCTTCGACACCACATTCCTGCCGCTCGTCGAGAAAATCAGGCCTGAACTTACGAGCGTTAAGCATTTCGTCGTACTCGTCGGCCGGGAGCACATGCCGAAATCTTCGCTGCCGCTCGTCTGTTACGAGGACTTGATTGCAGCCGAGAGCGAGAGTTTTGACTGGCCTGTCCTGCATGAGGGGCTGGCGTCCGCACTGTGCTATACCTCCGGCACGACAGGCAACCCCAAGGGCGTGCTCTACGGACACCGTTCGACCGTCATCCACGCCATGGCCTCGATGGCGAGCGATGCGCTCGGGGTTTCCAGCCGGGGTGCGATACTGCCGGTCGTGCCGATGTTCCACGTCAACGCCTGGGGCATCCCTTATTCCGCGACGATGGCGGGCGCGAAGCTTGTCCTGCCTGCCGGTCAACTTGACGGCGCTTCAGTTTACCGGCTCATGACCGATGAACAGGTTACTTTCTCCCTTGGCGTGCCCACAGTTTGGCTTGGGCTTTTACAGTATTGCGAAAAGGAAAATCTCAAGCTCGATCACCTTGAACGCACTGTCATCGGCGGCTCGGCCTGCCCCGAGTCCATGATCCGGCAATTCCAGGAAAAACACGGCGTATTCGTCATTCATGCCTGGGGCATGACCGAAACATCTCCGCTGGGGACCGTGAACAGCATGAACGCCCATATGGCAAGCCTATCGCTGGAGGACCGGTACAAGCTTCAGGCGAAACAGGGGCGGCCGATGTACGGCGTCGAATTGAAGATCGTTGGGCCGGATGAAAAAGAACTTCCCAGAGATGGGAAAGCCTTTGGCCGGCTGCTGGTACGCGGCCCTTGGGTCGCAAGCGGCTACTACAAACACGAGGACCGCAGCGCCTGGGTCGATGGCTGGTTCGATACCGGCGATGTCGCCACAATCGACGAGACGGGCACGCTCAACATCGTTGATCGCTCGAAGGACGTGATCAAATCCGGCGGCGAGTGGATCAGCTCGGTCGAGCTGGAGAACGTGGCCATCGCACATCCGGCTGTTGCCGAGTGCGCCGTTATCGGCGTCCCTCATCCCAAATGGGATGAGCGTCCCGTCCTTTTGGTTGTCAAGAAGGAAGGGCAGGAGGTGACAAAAGCAGGTCTCTTGTCCTTTCTTGAGAGCAAGGTGGCCAAATGGTGGCTGCCGGATGAAGTCATCTTCGTGCAGGCGCTACCCCATACCGCGACAGGCAAGCTGTTGAAGCGGCAGCTTCGCGATGAATTTCGAGACGTTCTTATGGAGGAGCGTGCAACGGCGTCGTAACGCTTGAGGATAGGCCGGTTAGTATCGATAGGCAGTAAGCGGCCACTAGAAGCATCAGAATGATCGAGACGGCAAGTTCGGCACGGACGCCGGTGCCCTTCTGCGGCGCGGGATCATCAATCAGCCTTCTTTCACAGATGAAGCGCCATGAGCCCAGCCCCAAAAGTAGGACGCCAACCATCATGAAGATAATCCCTTCATACCGGCCGATGGGTCCGCTCAGGCGGTCTGTGCGAATGGCTTTCGCGGCCTCTGGTGAGGCCGATGCGGCAAGCGCCATTATGAAGAGATTAAATTTTTCGATCACGAAGCCGAAAGCGATGACGGCAATTCCGGTTCGCACCCAAGCTAAGAAGGTGCGCTCGTTTGCGGCGTGCTCTCTGAAATTTGGGATCATTGGCAAGGACCCTTATTCTGGCCGGAAACAATTGCCGCCGCAAAAGGATGCCTTAAGAGTGGCGTGATCTTTGTTATAACCCAAGTCCAGAATGTTTTCCGGCCCTGAGCTGGCTTCCCTCTTGCCCTGCCAGTTGGCCCGAGAGCAGCTTTGCCCGCAACGTGACCACGGTTCCCACAATAATAAGCGCGGGGCCGCGCAATTGCGCCTGCGCTACCATGTCAGCGAGAGTTCCAATCGTGCCTACAATGACCGTCTGATTGGGCCGCGTGCCATTATCAACAGCAGCAGCGGGCATGTCAGCGCTTGCCCCCTGGGTGATGAATTCACTCATTAAGCCAGGAAGATGGCCAAGCCCCATGAAGATGGCCACGGTCTGCCGCGGCTGGATCAGCGCCTCCCAATCGAGGCTGAGCTTTCCGCTTTTGGCATGCCCGGTAACGAAAACGCAGGCTTGCGCATGATCGCGATGAGTGAGAGGAATCCCGGCATAGGCGGCGCAGCCATTGGCAGCCGTAATCCCGGGGACGACCTGGAAGGGGATGCCGGCCTCGGCCAAGGCTTCTATCTCCTCGCCACCGCGCCCGAATATGAATGGGTCGCCGCCCTTCAGCCGCAGAACACGCTTCCCTTCCTTTGCAAGGCGAACAAGTAGCGCCGTGATCTCTTCCTGAGGCAGCGTATGATCTTCTGGCAGCTTGCCGACATAGATGCGCTCAGCTTCGCGGCGCACCAGATTTAATATTCCATGCGGCAGAAGCCGGTCGTAGAGCACAACATCCGCCCGCTGCATCAGCCGCAATGCCCTGAAGGTCAGGAGATCTGGATCGCCTGGCCCGGCCCCCACAAGATAAACTTCCCCGGAAGGGCTGGTCATGGTGCCTGTCGCCGCTTCGGAAAGTGCCTGTTCTAGTTCTTCCCGCGCTTCTTTCTCTTGCCCAGCAAGAAAGCGGTCCGCTATCGGCCCTTCAAGCACGCGTTCCCAAAAGCGGCGGCGCAGCACGATATTGCCGACACTTCTGGAGAGGCGCTCACGATAGGACCCAGCAAAAGCGACAAGACGGCCATAGGAGGCAGGAATCATGCTCTCGAGCCGCGCCCGGATCATCCGGGCAAATACCGGCGAAGCGCCTCCGGTGGATATCGCGATCACGAGCGGGCCGCGATCAACGATCGATGGCATGATGAAGTCGCAAAGCTCCGGCTCGTCTGCGAAGTTGATCGGAACTCTTGCTTCATGCGCCAGGTTCCAGAAGCCCTTACCCTCTTCCCGGCTCTCGGCTGCGCAAAAAAACAGTTTGCAGCCCTTAAGGTCCTCAACTGTGGGCCTGGCCGGGATATGTTTGAAATCGGAATGATCGCGGATTTCCCTGAATTCCTCGCTGAGCACGGCGGTGAAGACCAGCACTCTTGCGCCTGCGTTGAGCGCAAGTTCAGCTCTGCGCGCGGCAACCGCGCCGCCTCCAGCGACGGCGACCTTTTCGCCCTTAAGTTGAAAAAAGACCGGTAGCTGTTCCACGAGAGAGTCCTGTCGATTCCGCTGCAGTTTGCGTGCCAGGAAACTGCGAGCCAGCCGGGGACGGTCGCGGCCGTTTAGCGGAAAGAGGTATGTAACTTATCAGAGGAAGCCTCGATGGCTCTAGAGGTGCATGGCGCGCATTGGGCAAATTGCGGCAACTCCTCTCGGCTTGCCATCCGATGTCCGGCGAGCCCGAAGGCAACTTGAGCAAAGAGAACAATGCCAAATGCAAGGAGTACGACTCCTGAAACCTGGTTAATCTGCTTCAACCGGCCTTCCGTCAGCTTGTGCCGCAGCCTCGATATCAGACGCGAAATACCGGCCCACCATATCAAACTGCCTGTCATGATGGAAACCACCGCAGCCAGCGCCTGCAACCAAGTATCGATGCCTCCGAGCACCGAGGTCGCCCCCCCGAACAACGCGAATAGCCCAAGGATGGCGCCTGGATTTGTTATCGTAAGGAAAAAGGTCTGAGGGACAATGTTCAGGTGCGGCATTATCCTCCACACTCTATAGCGCAAGGCCGGGCGCAAGGACTTCGGTACAACATCGGCGAGCCGTCTTAGCCGGGCAATGTTCGTCGTGGCAGTGGCTACGATTTTCGGCTGAGAGCCAAATACCTTCGCTCCGAAAAGCACAAGGATAAAGCCGCCAGCAAATTCAATCTTGAGCTGATGATCGCGCATGAGGCCGGATATAGCGGAGGTCCCAAAAGCCGCGACGGTCGCGATGATCCCATCGGCCAGCACCGCTCCGACACCCGCTGCAAAGCCGCCCCAGAACCCGCGTTCGAGGGTTCGCTGAATGCAAACGATATTAACTGGCCCGACCGGGGCAGCAATGAGCACACCGATGAACAGGCCTAGGACGGCATATCGGGTCGGATCGATGATCGACTGTGCCCACATCGGCCGCTTCAGCCCTCAGTTGCTCTTGGCGGAGGGGCATCTAGGCCAGTTCTCCCGCCATATGCACGCCCAAAAACAACCCGCTTGGTGCCTCGACCGCACCGCGCGTCATCCATGCCGTGGAATCGCCTTGGATTGCAACAGGAGAGCAACGTGTTTGACCTGGCAATAGCACATTTTCCTAAACCGGAGCGAGAGATAAGGCTTTTCACCACCATCCTTTTTGTCTTGCTAGCCTGCTGTGGAATGAGTTTGGCGGCGGAAGAAGTTCAGGTGGGTCACGATGTCTCAAAGCTTCCGCCGGAGGTGCAGCGAATGCGCCACGCGATCTTGCAGGCAGCGATAAGCGGCGAGATCGAGCAATTGCGGGTGCCGATCGAGATGAATGAGATCCATCCCATCTTCGCCGGGGAGAGCACCAAAGATCCGATTGCCTATCTGAAATCGGTATCGGCTGACGGTAACGGAAGGGAAATGCTCGCGATTTTGTATAACCTTCTAACGACAGGCTATGCGATCACGCATGCTGGAACAACAGACGAAATGATTGTGTGGCCCTATCACGCGGTCATAGCGCTTTCCACGCTCACCCCAAGCCAAGAGGTCGAAATCTACAGGTTTTTGCCGCCAAAACGTGTGAAAGAGATGATTGCCCAGGGCAAATATGGGTTCTACAGCGTTGGCATAGGCCAGGACGGCGTCTGGCATTATTTCAAAGCCGATTGAGCTCGCCGCGGGCCCGCCTCCTCGTTACCCCCTCTGGAACCGGATGTTACGCTCTGCCGTTGAATCCCTATCGCAGCAATGGGGATGGTCATGAAAAACAGCAAAGGGACGGCAGGCGCAAGCGAACACTGGCACGAAGAGAACCATAAGACCGGAAAGCGGCGCCCGCGCCAGGAGGCTGTCGACGAGGCCTTGGAACAGACGTTTCCAGCCAGCGACCCTCCCGGCTTATATGGGCTCAACTTCCATTCCGGGGTCTTGCGATCAGCCAGAGAGCGAATCTGGCTCCGATTCAAAGCCCAAGCCGGATCGCTCCAAAGATTAGTGGCTGCGGCTCTCTCTGCTGCTTCTTATAGCCCTAATAAATGAGCTTGCTACCTTGCGGCGCTCATGGCGGCAACCATGAGCGCGATCGTCAGAATGCTGCCCAGAACAAGGCCGGTAAGGCCGAGTTCGGTTGCTCCTGAGCCAAGCGCCCAAACGAATATCGAAATGACCAGGTTATATTTGATTATGCCAACGTTGCTCGCGAAAAGCCCGGCGAAGCGCACAAGCATCGTGTTCCTATCGTTCGCTCTGCGCCGGTAGAAGAAAAGACCGATAAGAACCGCCCAAACAACAAAGAGCAAACTAATGACCGGCACGATGAGACTGAACGTGCCGCGGCCAGCACTTCCGGTCAGGGCCTCGCTCGATTGAAGGAAAGCCTGCGACATCAGCGGGAAGAAAAGCATACTGATCGCGCCCGTGATAAGGCCAATCTCCATTGCCGGTAGAAGCGCCGGGTAATGACTTTCGACCTTGCGGTGATGCGCGGCGAGCATGATGCTGATTATGAAAACGACAATAAGGAAAAAGACCTTGAGAGGAAGCATGGCCGCATGGACCTTAGAGACGGTCGAGCGCGTGGCCGGGTTAATATAGTTGGCGCTCAGTGCTAAAATCACGCGCGCCTCGGCCTTGCAGCATTCTTCATCGCTCTGGAGTTGAGGCGCATCGCTCAATGGCGTGGACGCGAAGCAAAGGCGCCGCGGCTTCGAGGCATCGGAGTGCTCAATGTAGGGGTCCGGCGTCCCCGCTCCGCAATCACGGCCGAAACTGTCCAGCCCGTAGCGATGCCGGCTGACTTGCGTAACGTCTCGCAATGCCTGGAGCACAGGCATACGCAGGCAGGGGCCTGCCTTTTTCGCACATCCGGCAGGGTCCCCCTGGTCGGCCATGAGAACTTCGGGAGCGCCCTCCCAGAGGCTGCGGCGCGGGTTATCTAGCATGACCTGCGCAATGGCATAGGAGGCGGCAGCAACAACAAAAAATCCGAAGATGAATCTGATCTTTCCGAACCAGACATACCTCCAATAGAGGTCGAGGAAGATTACGGAGGGCAGGTAAAAGGCAGCAAGCGCGACGATGCCAAGTGTCGGGAAGAAGACGAACAGGTGACTATCCATGGCGGCGAAATCGAGCCAGCCAACATCCCGGAATTCCCAGACCAATGTGCCGGTCGTAAAGAGAAATGACAGTGCCAGGAGCGAATACACAATGAACACAAATATTCGCGGCCCAATCAACATGTTACATCTCTCTGGGTTTGCGCTGATGCCGTAACAGAATATGTTAGGGAGTATAGCTGAAACCAGGCCGGCAGAGAAAGTGATGACGCCCGCAGCGACAGACCCGATCAAAATGAAAGTTGCGGCGTGGCGGAAAAGACAAAAAACTCAAGCCAAGATCGTAGCAGCTAGGCTACTCAACCTTACCCTTATAGTCTTCGGCTGCGATCCAAGCCTCGAAAGCCGGCCCGATCTGTGACCCGGTAAGAAGGGTTTCGCGCCAATTGTCCGCAGCGGGCCGTAAGATCACCATCCAGCCGGCGCCAAATGCATCCTGGTTCAGTAGCTTGGGCCGCCGTTCGAGATTTTCGTTTGAAGCAACCACAACGCCGGGAAATGCAGCCTCGGCAGCGCCCACCCACTTCCCGCCCTCGATCGTTGCCATGGATTTGCCGGCCAGGAATGGCTTGCCCAAGCGCTTTGGCGTAAATGCCAAGACGTCGCCGAGAAGCTGCATTGCAACCGGAGTAAATCCGGCGCGAACGGTTCCGTCTAGGAGCGGCTCGTACCAGATCTGATTATGCAGATCGTAGTATAGATGCTCCGGATAGACGATGCCCCTGATCAGCGCCATGGGAAGCCCTAATAGGTCAACACGCGATATTCATCCGACATGATGCCGTTGAGCATGTGAGCAGCTCCCATCACTCCGGAACATTCGGGTATGAGATCGTCTTCGGTCAGATCGAACAGATCGAGATTAGCCGGGCAGCACCACAAACGCACGCCATGTTCGTGCGCTTCACGAATCCAGTCATAGACTGTTTTCGGATGGCCTGGCTTGATGTGGATGCCGCTAGCCACCCCCTTTTTCAGGAGCTTTCCCGCAGTGGCTGTGCAAACGACGTCGACCTCATAATCCATCGCGGCTGCGACAGCGGCATGATAGAAGGGCGCGCCCAGCTCCTCTGGATTGCGGGGGTCGGTGTTGAGGAGAACTATCAGAAGCTTGCGGCTCATGTTTCGGCAATTGGTTCGATCTTGATCTTCCGCCCCTCCTTATCGAAGAAGTAGCCTTCATTGAGGGTCATGCGGTTCTCAGTCACCTTCGTCTCAAGCTCCCGCATGCGGAGCCGAGCCGTTGGATTGTCGACCGGCCCGCCATTGGCGGCTTTCGTAGGGAAGAACGCGGCGCCATCCCAAGGCTGCCCGGAACCCACAAACATGAGGCTCAGATCGTCCCAATCAAGGTCGTTACCAATGACATGAAAATAGGTTGAGCATAAGGGGGCGACGCTGCTTTCGCCAATGGTGGCTAAGATAACGAGCATCGTCATATCGCCTGTCGATGAGTAGAACGAGGCGAACCACTCATCGAACTCTGTCTTCTCAGAAGTCGACAAGGGGAGCCTCCGGGATGTATTGCTCGAAAAGTGTATAAAACGGGCTTCCGTGCTTCTCTTCGAACCACGCTTCGAACCTATCAAGCTCAATTGCGAGAGCTGTATCCGGTTCAAGCTCTATTCCGCGAACGCGCTGCCAGACGCAGCGGCCAAGCGGCTTCATCTCCGCGAAGATCACGTCATGAGATTCACTTGCGACGTGCCAGCCTAGCTCCTCTGCCAGGGCGTCGCGCTGAGCGGCATGTGCCTCATCTTCCGTCTCGCAGCTCGAAGCACGCGCCGCGAGAAGGCGGACGAAAGCGGTGCGGCGGAAGGCAAAGGCGCGCTGACGCTCGAGCCGCTCGATTTCTCGCGCCATCTGCTTACGCAGCGCGGCTTCTGCCTGTTGCGCGTCTCGCGCCGCATTTTCCAACTCCGCGACCAGCGCCGCGACCGCATCGCTCATCCTGAAACCTCTTCAATGATTGGCGGAGGAGGATGGGAGTCGAACCCACCTGAAACCGTCTCACGGTCCCACCCGGATTTGAAGTCCGGTCGCCCCACCGGGAGCGGGACTCCTCCATGTTCTTCGATGCCGCTGCTGGCTAAAGATTTTGCAGGCACGAACAACTCTATACGGGCGTTATTGATGCGGCGCAAATCCTGACGCCGGATGGTAAAGCCGTGGCGGTCAAAAAATTCAAGGATTTGGATGGCAACCTTGCGCCCGTTTCCCAGCCGGTCGCGAAAATCCGCCGCGGTGAACTTGCCTTCGGAAGATTGATGTCCAAGCTCGACTGCTATCCGCGCCATCGATTCGACCGCAGACCGCGCGAAGAAATGATCGTGTGCGATTTCCTCGGCGTCTCCTCGCTTTGCCGCCAGCCGCAACAAGCGCCGGACGTAATTTTCGTCCAGGTCCATTGATGCGGCGATATCGCGCACGCGGGGAGGGCGGTAGGGGTCCAAACGCAAAAGGCGAAAGAAGCTCGCCAGAAGCTTTTCCTCGCCGGGAGAAAGCAGCACTTTGTGTTCTGGCCGGCGCACCCATGCCCGGTCGAGAGCGACGCTGCCCTCCCCGGCCATTTTTCGCAGCGCAGAAATGAACACGGGGGCGAGAATCGGCGGGTCCAGGGCTTTTCGCAATTGTTCGAATGGAGCGCCGGGCAGATCAGGATTTGCCTCGTGAAAAGCTTCCAGCCATTTAATCACTGCTAAGCTAAGTTTTTGCCAGCTATCATGCGAAAGTGCTGCTGCGCCGTTCTTGAAGGGTAAGAGGGTGAGGTTCAGGCTAGCCGCGAGCGCCCTGCCTGCGTCTTCGCGTAGAGCGCGGTCGCGGAGAAAGGAGTGGAATTCAATCCAGCTATGTTGCTCAGAAAGCGCGCGCGTGATCGCTACGGCGGCATCCGATTCTGCAAAGGCCCGAATCCTCGCGATGCGGCTCGCCGTGCGGCGCCGGCGCTCCGGGCCGCGTAGGTCGATGAAACTTCCTCCACCAACTGTACGGCTTGACGAAGTATCCCGGATGACGAAACGGTCTCCAGCACATGCGGCTAGCGAGCGCTCCAATACGAGCTGCACATATCCCGACTGTCCGGGTGCTATCGGGCCATCACCCAGAACAACGACACGGCCTGGAACCTCGGCGGCCGCGTGATGCACCTTGACCGGAAACCATTGCCCGATGGGCTTCGGCTCCGATTTCAGCACCCGTAAGCTTGCGTCGATGCGGTTTGCTGGCGCGTGCAGGGCAGGATCGGCAAGCATATCGCCGCGCCGGACGGTGTCCTTCGAGATGCGGGCGCCATTCAAGACGAGAGCGCACCGCTCTCCCGCTCGCCCTTGCTCTGAAGGCTTGTTCTGCGCATGCAGGGACCGAACCCGCGCTTCAAGTCCGGACGGCGTGACCACCATCTGCTGGCCAACCTTGATGGAGCCCGAGAGCACAGTGCCTGTTACCGTTGTTCCGAGGCCAGTCAGCGTAAAAGACCGGTCAATTGCAAAGCGGAACCGCAGATCCTCTGCCTTCTTCAAGGGTATTTCCAGCGCCGCGTCAATGCGCGAAGCGAAAACATCGAGCCCCTGACCTATCACGGCAGACACCGGCACGATCTCGCAACCTTTCAGTCCGGTTTCCGCCAATACACCTTCGATGTCAGCTATGACTTCCGCTATGCGCGATTCACCAACAAGGTCGCATTTGTTGAGCGCCACCAGACCGCGCTTGATCCCCAGCAGGTCCATGATCGCGAGATGCTCCCGCGTCTGCGGCATGATGCCATCGTCAGCGGCGATGACCAGGAGCACGTAATCGATGCCCGTGGCTCCCGCGAGCATGTTATGCACCAAGCCTTCATGGCCGGGCACGTCCACGAAGCCGATGACGGCGCCATTGGGGCGGGGCCAGTAGGCAAAGCCCAGATCAATCGAAATGCCGCGCGCTTTCTCCTCTTTCAGGCGATCCGTATCCACCCCGGTGAGCCGCCTGATCAGCGAGGTCTTGCCGTGATCGATATGACCGGCTGTGCCGATGATCATGATAGGGCCAAGTCGCTAAATGCTATTCGCATCTTGCGCCTCAGGGTTCGCCTCGATGTTCAGCTTTTGAAGCTGACTGAGAAACTCAGAGCCGTCTTCGAGGCAGCGGAGATCGAATAAGAGAGCGCCATCATTGATCCGGCCTATTACGGGAACAGGAAGCTTCCGGAAAGCCGATGCGAGATTGTCGAGTTGCCGGCCTGATCCTTTCCTATGCATCGGCGCAATTTCGATCCCTGCGCTTGCCAAAGTTTCCAGCGGGAGCGATCCCGAGCCGATCTGACTCGCGCATTCGACGACCTCTACAGAGTAATCCCCGCCCAGTGCGGTACTCAAAGGCCCGCGGAGATTTGCGGTGAAAACCGCAATTTCTGCCTTGGTCCTCACAAAATATCGAAGCGTTGGAAGCGTTTCAGGGAGGCGCTCGGGATTGCGATAGAGCTTCAGAACGGCCTCAAGCGCTGCAAGGCGGATTTTGTCGAGGCGCAGCGCCCGTTTCATCGGGTTCTTAGCGATCTTCGCGATCAAGCCTTTCCGGCCTGCGATGATTCCCGCCTGGGGGCCGCCAAGGAGCTTATCGCCCGAAAACGTGACGATATCGCAGCCCTCGCTGATCGCCTGCGCGACGGTGGGCTCGGACTTCAGCCCGTATTGGCTGAGATCGGCCAGGGCGCCAGACCCCAGATCGTGAATGAAGGGGATCGACCGCGACCGCGCCAGAGCAGACAGTTCCGGCGCGGGTACGGCTTTCGAAAAGCCTTGAATGAGGTAATTCGAGGTATGGGCCTTTAGAATTAATCCCGCATCCCCATCGATCGCCTGTTCGTAGTCGCGAAAGTGGGTGCGATTGGTCGTTCCAACTTCGACAAGGTTGGTGCCGGCACGTTTCATGATGTCGGGAAGGCGGAAGGAGCCGCCAATCTCGATCAGTTCCCCACGGGAGACGATAGCATTTTTGCCCTGCGCGAACGTATTGAGCGTGATAAGGACAGCGCCCGCATTATTGTTGACGGCGCATGCATCTTCGGCCCCGGTTAGCTCGCAGATCAACCCCCTGATGTGATCGTCCCTCTCGCCGCGCCCCCCGCTCTCTAGATCGAACTCAAGAACGGCCGCGTTTCGCATTGCGTCGACGGCCGCATTGATCGCAACTTCGGGGAGGATCGCGCGGCCGAGATTGGTATGCAAGACGGTGCCCGTCAGATTGAAGACGCGGCGGACGCTTGGCGCATCGGCTTTTTCGGCGAGGTGGAGCGCCGCGGCTGCAATCGCAGAAGCATCCTCGTATGGCCGGGCAGAGGGACCACCCCGCAGTTGGCTGATAATATGCCTGATCGCCTGAACCGCTGTCTTATGTCCATAGCGCGCTGCGGCAATCTGGCCGGTCTCAGATCGGAGGACCTGATCAACGGATGGCAGGCGGTATTTCGGGGCCTTGACTTCATTCCGGACAGCTCCGGCATTATCGCGCACCTTAGTACCCTAACAGAAAGGGGTTCTGACCTCCGCGCTTCCAATCCCCACCTGCGAGCAGCATATCGAGCCCAAGGGTCGCGATGTCATCGGCAAGGGGGTCCAGGAGATGATCCTTTACCTGGTAGAGGACTTTAACATAGCGATGGCACGTATCGCAGGTTTCAGCCTTTACAGTATCTGCTTGACCTTCGATGGCCTCATAGCCAATGCCTTCCGTGGAACTGCAGAGGACGCATTTGATGCGGACAACATTCCACATGCTTCCGCATAGCGAGCAGGCACAATATCGCGTGTTGTGCGCCCCCGGCCAGCCCACTACGGCGCTTGTCATTGGGGCGCTGCCGCATACCGGGCAGATGCCATCGGCGACCGGCTGCAAGTCATCAGCTTTGAGCATCGCGGCAAGTCTTGCGAAGTGCACTTGCATCGCTGCCAGCACAAGGACGCGCTCAGCGACGTCATCGGCGGGAAGATCTTTGAGAGCGCCGCTTATCCGCTGGACCTTGAGTTCGCTTGAGACTTCGATCAGGGACTTGATCGCGCGGGCTGTCTCCTGGGGGATGTCCTTTTCCCGCAACGCTGCCAAGAGGCTTGTCAGCGTTGCGACTGCGGAATTTCCAGGCTCCAGAATGTCGCCCGATAGCGGAGGCATTCCGTGCGCCAGCGCTTGCGAGATTTGGTCCGCGCTTGGGAGCTCAGCTTCGGCAAGTCCGGCCTGAATATCGTGCTGTGCTTGTGTAACATCCGCCGCGAAGTTGAGATAGGACTCAAGTGGGTGTCCAGGAGCCAGCGAACGCAACCGCGCTGAGCGATTGCGGAACAATGAAATGGGATCGGGGAGGACGGCATAAGCTGGCTTTGCCTCCTCCCCGATATTCATTAACCCTGGCGTTACGCCGAATTGGCTCACTCGTAAACCTCAGACTGAGGATGTTACTCTGCCGGCGTCAGCTTCGACGAAGGCCCCTGCTCGATTTGCGACGGATTCTTCAACTGCTTGCGAAGCCATTTCCGGTGATGGCGCCATCCCCATCCGCCGCTCACCGAACCGCGCGTCATTGCCGGGATGGTTCCTCTCACCCACAGCGCAGCATAGACGTGGATGATCCAGACCATAATCGTTAGCACCGCTGCCGACGCATGTATTACCGCGGCCCAGCGCCTCTGGTCAATCGTTGGGTAATACCCGGTCAGCTGTTCGAAGAACTGCAGTTTGCTGTCCCAAAGCCCGATTCCTGTCACGAGGAGGATAGCAACAAGAACCGTTTGCGACCAAAAGACGAATTTCTGGCCGGCATTGTACTTACCAACCTCAGGCAGGTACTCGTCGCGCCCCGCTATAACGGAGCGCAGCCGGGCGACCCAAACGAAGTCAGTAAAGGCGGGCAGGTTCGCCGGGAAGAAGCGAAGGAACAGAAGGAAGAACGATGCCGCCAGCACTACCCCAATCCAGGGATGGATGAAGCGGACCATTTGCCCACTGCCGAACAGAGTAACCCCGATAATGAAGAGGCTCGGATGGAAAAGCGACAGCCCCGTCACGAGCAGCAATACGAAGCTGATCGCGACGATCCAATGATTGATCCTGGCGCTGCCTGAGTAGCGCCGGACCCGGATGTGTGCTTGCCCTTGGCCCATTACTTTCCTCCCAGGAGTTTGTCGGCGTTCTCTTCATCCTCCTCGGAAACGCGGTTGGCGCCCGTGAAGATGTAGTGGAAGAAGCCCACCACCGCTGTAAGTGCAATCGCGCCGAGCCCGATAAATTTCCCTTCCCCTTTCCATGCGTCGACGATGGGGCTTATTGCCGGAGCTTCCGGAAGCCCAGAGTAGATCTGCGGCTTATCGGCATGATGCAATACGTACATCACATGCGTGCCGCCAACACCTTGGGGGTTGTAAAGGCCAGCATGATCAAAGCCACGCGACTTCAGATCCGCGATCCGGCCGTCCGCATGGGCTAGCATCTCCTTCTTCGAGCCGAAGACAATAGCCTTGGTCGGACACGCCTTTGAGCAGGCCGGTTCCTGCCCTACTGCAGACCTGTCGGAGCAGAGCGTGCATTTGTAGGCGGTGTTGTCGACCTTCGAGATGCGCGGGATGTTGAAGGGGCAGCCCTTCACGCAATAGCCGCATCCGATGCAATTCTCGTGGATGAAATCCACGATGCCGTTCGCATATTGAACGATTGCGCCTGGTGCCGGGCAAGCTTTGAGACAGCCCGGGTCTTCGCAATGCATGCACCCATCCTTGCGGATGAGCCATTCCAGGTTGCCCGTCTGCGGATTGTCCCATTCGGTGAACCGCATGAGCGTGAACATATTCGGCGTGAGGTCGTGGGGGTTTTCGTAGACCCCCACATTGTCTTCAGGCTTCAGCCGCATATCGTTCCATTCGAGACATGCGGATTGGCAAGCCTTGCAGCCGATGCATTTCGATACGTCGATGAGCTTGGTGACCTCGACATCCCGATCAGGCGGAGGCGCGGCCTTCGCTTCGGTGACGGTCGCGGAGACGCGGATCACATCAAGAGGCTGGTATGCTGTCATCGCCAATCCTCCCCTATGAAACCACGTTGTTGAGCGGCTCTATGTCGACAAGAAACGCCTTGTATTCCGGCGTCTCTATATTCGCGTCGCCCACGACCGGGGTCAGCGAGTTGGGGCCAAAGCCCTTCTTCGTTTCGCCGATGAAGCCCCAATGCAGGGGGATACCGACCACGTGCACCGTCTTTCCATCGACATGGAGAGGTTTGATGCGCTTGGTGACGACAGCCTTTGCTTTCACCGAACCGCGCTTGGACCAGACGCGGACCCAGCCACCCTTCTGGATACCCTTCTCTTTCGCCAGTTCTTCCGAAACCTCTACGAAAAACTCGGGTTGGAGGATGGCATTGATCAGGGCATGCTTCGTCCAGAAGTGGAAGTGCTCCGTCAGCCGGTAACTCGTTGCCGCATAAGGGAACTCGTCTGGCTCACCGAATACTTCCATGTCGCCCTTGAAGACGCGGGCGGCGGGATTGCCCCGGATCTTGGGGGCAACAATGTTCACAACAGGGCTCTCGAAGGGCTCGTAGTGAGTTGGGAAGGGGCCATCCTTCATCATGCCGCGAACCCAAAGACGTGCCGTGCCTTCAGGATTCATAATGAAGGGTTGCACGAGTTCAGGCTGTGCCGTTGGCGCTATGTCGGGCACATCGTAGCCAACCCATTTCGCGCCGTCCCACTCGATGAGTTTGCGGCTTGGATCCCAGGGCTTCCCGTGAATGTCTGCGGAGGCGCGGTTGTAGAGGATGCGCCGGTTGACAGGCCATGAAAATGCCCATTTGAGATAGGCGCCGGTGTTGCCCGGGTCGGTAGTGTCGCGGCGGGCCATGTTGTTGCCAGCCTCGTTGTAGCAGCCCGAATAAATCCAGCAGCCGCAAGCGGTCGACCCGTCGTCCCGCAAAGCCGCGAAGCTGACTACCTGCTTCCCCTTCTGCAGAACGATTTTGGTTGGGTCCGTCGGATCGGGCACATCGGCTAGAACAGAGCCGTTGACCTCTTTGGCCAGTTCTGCCGGCGACGGTTCGTCGGGATTGGCGTAATTCCAGGTCAAATTCAGAATCGGATCCGGGAATACCCCGCCCTCTTTCTGATACAGCGCCTTCAGCCGTTTATGCAGCTGGGCCATGATCCAGGAGTCGGATTTGGCTTCGCCGGGAGGCGTTCCTCCCTTCCAATGCCATTGCAGCCAGCGGCCGGAATTTGTCAGGGAGCCTTCATCTTCCGCGAAACAGGTAGACGGGAGCTCGAAGACGGTCGTCTGGATTTCATGCGGCTTGGCGACATTATATTCGCCATGATCCTCCCAGAAGCGGGCCGTCTCCGTTTGCAGCGGATCTATGCTCACCAAGAATTTGAGCTTAGACAGTCCAGCCTGGATTTTCGCGCGGTTAGGTGCCGACAAATAGGGATTGAAGCCTTGGCAGAAGTAGCCGTTCATTTTCCCGTTATGCATCAGCTCGAAGACACGCAACACATCATAGGCAGGCACGTCGAGCTTAGGCAGATAATGATAGGCCCAATCGTTCGCAGCTGTTGCCGCATCGCCGAACATCGATTTTTGGAAACTGACAAAGAACTTTTTGTAGTTCTGCCAGTAACTCATCTGGTTCGGCCGTTCCGGCTTGAACCCCCGCTTCCCGATATAGGAGGCGTAATCAGGCTCCTTATCGGTGGCGAGCGTCAGATAACCCGGAATGAGGTTCGACATCAGGCCGAGATCGGTCAACCCTTGGATGTTAGAGTGGCCGCGAAGGGCGTTCATGCCGCCGCCGCGAATGCCAATGTTGCCAAGGATAAGCTGCAGCATTGCCATCGAGCGGATGTTCTGCGAGCCCTTGGAATGCTGTGTCCACCCCAGGGCGTACATCGACGTCATCGCTTTGTCAGGTGCAGACATCTCAGCGATCATCTCGCAGACCTTGAGATATTTGTCCTTGGGAGTGCCGCAGATGCGGTTCACCATTTCGGGCGTGTAGATCTTCACATGCTCTTTAAGAAGGTTCCACACGCAACGCGGATTCTGAAGCGTCTCGTCGCTTTTGACGTAGCCGTCATCACCCATCACGTAGTTCCAGGTCGACTTATCGTAGTCGCGCTTCGATTCGTCGTAGCCTGTGAACAGGCCATCGTGAAATTCGTAACCCTCCTTCACGATGTAGGGCGCATTGGTGAACGACTTCACGTACTCCCATTGCACCTTGTTATTCTCGATGCAGTATTTGATCACGCCGAGCAGGAAGGCGATGTCCGTCCCTGGGCGGATCGGCGCGTACATATCGGCAACCGAGGCAGATCGCGTGAAGCGCGGATCGACGACGATCAGCCTTGCGCCGCGATTGGCTTTGGCCTCTGTGACCCACTTGAAGCCGCATGGATGGGCTTCGGCGGCATTACCGCCCATAATCACGACGAGGTCGGTATTTTTAATGTCGGTCCAGGAATTCGTCATTGCACCACGGCCGAACGTCGGAGCCAAACTGGCCACCGTCGGGCCGTGTCAAACACGTGCCTGGTTATCGAATGCGAGCATTCCGGTGCTTCTGACTACCTTGTAGGTGAGCCAGGCGGTTTCATTTGTCGTGGCCGATGCGGCGAGGAAGCCGGTAGTCGTCCAGCGATTGACCGTCACCCCATCCTTATTGGTGGTGATGAAGTTCCGGTCGCGGTCTTCCTTCATGAGACGGGCAAGTCTATCGAGAGCCTCATCCCAGGATACCCTCTTCCATTCGCTGCTGCCGGGCTCGCGAACTTGCGGATATTTGGTGCGCGTCTTCGCTCGCACCATGTCGAGCAGGGCCGCACCTTTCGGGCAAAGCGTGCCCCGATTGGTGGGGTGATCGGAGTCGCCTTCTATATGAACAATCTCGGCTTTTTCGCCTTTTTTTAGATCGCCGCGGCTATACATGATGACGCCGCAGGCGACGGAACAATAGGGGCAGGTGTTGCGGGTTTCTGTGGTCCTAGCAAGCTTGAAGGGTCTTACATGCGCTGAGACCATTGCCTCAGCCGCAGTAAAACCAAGCGCTCCCAAGGCCGACCCTGCGACGCCCGTCCCCGCCATTTTCATGAAATGACGGCGAGAGACCTCGATATTCATGGAATCGATTCCCTTTCTGTGCGACTTCGCAAAGACGCTTCACCCGAATGGATGAATACTGAAATCTAAAACGGCGAAGTTTGAGCGTCAAACCCCATTTACCAAAGTTAGCATAATTGCCGATAATCCGCTCAAAAAAACGTCAACCGAAATTGAGTTGTATCAATGGCTAAGGCACAGCTACGGGCTGAACTGACGCTTTTGTGTGCTTCGCCTGCACGGCCGGCTCTAGCCTAAATTCGTGATCTCTGACTCCCAGCCCGGAACCCGCTCAGCAGGATCTGCACCACTATGCTCCCAGACAGTAAGAGGCATCTCTTCTGACTGCCAATTAACTTCTTGAGGGTCAGGGATAACTATTCTGCTTGTTTTTTCGGCAGGACTAATTCGAGCCGGGTTCCGGCCGGAATAACTCTGCGGTAGACCCCTCCGGGCTCGCTAAGAACCGTCCAGCCAGGTTGAATTGCTAGCTCGGAGCGTACACGGCGCGGCCGGTTTAATAGCTCCTTTCGCGGCACACTTCTTGCAGCCACCCAGCTAGACAAATTTTCGTGGAGCGGGCTGCATGACCTCAATTAACCGGCGGACTTTCATGAAAGCGGGCGCTGCCCTGATCGCCGCGCCATCGCTTGCAAGAGCACAATCCCCAACTGTGATCCGGATAGGGTCGCTGAAGCTCATCCATTCCATCGCACCTTACTTCTATGAAAGGTTCACGCCGGCCGGATATCGCGTCGATGTCGTCCCATTTGAAAGCCCAACCGAATGCAAGAACGGCGTGGTAACTCAATCGGTCGATTTCGGCGTATTTGGCATCGCCGCCGCTATCCTCGGCGCGGCGGCACGCGAGCCGGTAGTCGTGGTTGGCTCATGCTGCAACAAGGGCATGGCGATCATAGCCAAAAAAGACAGCCCGATTCAAACGATCAAGGATCTGAAGGGAAAACGTGTCGCGATCTGGCCGGGGTCGACGCAGGAAGTCTTCATCCGCGAGCGGCTTCGGATGGAAGGGATGTCGATCAAGGACGTTGAGGCGATCCGCATCTCATTCAGCGAGATGCATTTGGCGCTGGCCCGGGGAGACGTGGACGCCTATGTCGGCGCAGAGCCAGGCCCGGGTGTCTCCATCTCCACCGGGGTCGGAAAATTGGTCGAGTACCCCTATTCAACGCCGATGGGCAGCCTGAATATGATATTCGCGGCGCATGCCGAGACCGTAGAAAAGAAACCCGAGCTCGTCCGGGCCGCTCTCGATATTCATAGAAAGGCGAGCGAATTTGCAATGGCTAACCCATCGCAAATGATCGACATGGCTGTCGCGAAGCTCGGTCAGAAGCGCGACGCTCTTGTGGTCTCAGTTCCAAATGTCGAGCTGAACTGGAAAATGACGCCAACCATGATCCAGCAGGCCAAGACCTATGCCGAGCAGATGGTTGAGTTGAAACAGATCAAGCAAGTTCCTGACTTCGCAAGCTTCTTCAACACCACCTTTTCCGATGAGCTCGCAAGAGCATGAGCGTTCTTGCAGCCCCCGCGTTCAAAAATACGGCGCTTATAAAAGGTGCGAGCAGCGTGATCTGGCCCTTGCTTGCTCCACTGGGCTTTCTGCTTTTCTGGTGGGTCGCGACGAGGAATAATCCGAACGGCCTTATTCCTTCGCCCATGGAAGCCGGGCGAGCAATCTGGGACTTGGCCTTTGGCGGTATCAATGACGATGCCTTCAGCGGGACGCTGCTGACGCATCTATCCGCATCGGCCTCCCGGGTTTTCGGGGGCTTTGCACTCGCCGCTTTGGCGGCGCTTCCAATCGGAATGTTGATTGGGCGCGTGCCGTTGGTGCGGGCAACCCTGGAACCGGCATTTCAGCTTTTGCGGCCAGTGCCAGTGACGGCTTGGCTGCCGCTCGCGATGATCATCTTCGGGATCGGTCCGAAGAGCGCATTTTTCCTGGTGTTTCTCGGGGCCTTCTATCCCATTCTCGTGAATACGATCTTCGGCGTGCGCAGCGTCGATCCAAGGCTTTTCGAAGCCGCGAGCATGCTGGGAGCCTCGCAGGCATCGATATTTCCCAAAGTTGTGCTCCCGGCCGCGCTGCCCAGCATTTTTACAGGCCTCAGACTCGGCCTTGGTTTCGCATGGGTGGTGATCGTGGTTGGCGAGATGACCGGCGTTCAGACCGGCCTTGGCGCGATGATTATGGATGCCCGCCAGCTTTCCCGCACGGAAATTGTCATCGCAGGCATGATCGTGATCGGGCTCGCGGGCTTTTTTACGGATCAGATTGTGCAAAGGGTTGGACGGATGCTGCTTGCGTGGAGCCCGCAACATGGCTAGCGGAGCGCCGATCCTGGAAATCAGCGGTCTTTCCAAATCCTTCTATGGAGCTTCGGGACCGATAGTGGCGCTGAAAAGCGCGTCCCTCACCGTCCACAAAGGCGAATTCATCTGCCTTATCGGTGCATCGGGCTGTGGAAAGTCGACATTGTTGCGTCTTATCGGAGGGTTTGAGAAGCCGACAGCGGGTTCGGTAAAAATGTGGGGCTTGAAGGTCGAGGGGCCTGGTCCCAGCCGGGGCATGGTTTTCCAGGATTATGGCCTGTTTCCCTGGTTAAGCGTGCGCAACAATATCGCCTTCGGCCCCAAGGCTAGAAAAGTACCGAATGCGCAGGCTCTGAAGACGGCGGACCGGTTCATGGAGATGGTTGGCCTCACACAATTCGCGGGCGCCTATCCGCATCAATTGTCCGGCGGTATGAAACAGCGTGTGGCAATCGCCCGAGTGCTTGCGAACGATGCCGAGGTCGTTCTGATGGACGAGCCTTTCGGAGCGCTCGATGCCATGACGCGCGAGCGGCTTCAGGAAGACCTTCTCGATCTTTGGCAAAGGACCAAGCTGTCAATAATCTTTGTCACGCACGGTATCGAGGAAGCCATCCTGCTCGCAGATCGCGTCGTCGTCATGACTCCGCGCCCAGGTCAAATTCAATCCGACAATCGTGTTTCCCTTCCGCGGCCGCGCGATGTATCCTCTCCGGAGTTCAATGCTGTCAGGCGGCAGCTTTCATCTCTGCTTGCGAATGCCCATGGAAGCAGGCCCGCTACCGCGCTAAAGGAGGAAGTGACCGCTTAGTCTTTTTGTGCTTTAGCTCCGCCAGCGGCCTCCGCGGTATTCCAACTCTATTGCGATTGTTGTTACGATGAGCGAACGCCGTCCTTCCGGTGCCTCCTCCCTTGCCCAACCTAAGCAAATCCGTGCTGCGAAGAAGACTGCGCAAGCGCCGCTGGGCGGCGGTCTCACCATTGCCGGGCTTCACGCAGCCTATTCGAAAGGGCTGGCGGCCGGCGCAGTCGTGGAACACGTTTTCGCGCGCATACAAGCGGTGAACGACCCCGGGATCTTCATCACCCTGCAGCGGCAAAAAGAGGTGCTCGCAGCGGTAGCGGCGTTGCCGCCGTTCGATCCAGTCAAGTTTCCCCTTTGGGGCATTCCCTTCGCCGTCAAGGACAACATCGATGTCGCGGGGATGCCCGTGACCTGCGCCTGCCCCGCCTTTGCTTATCGGCCGGAAAGGTCTGCGCCAGCGGTCGAAAAACTGATTGCAGCGGGGGCTCTTTGCATAGGCAAGACCAACCTCGATCAATTCGCCACGGGCCTCGTTGGCGTCCGCACCCCATACCCTGTCCCGCGCAACGCTATTGATCCAAGCCTCGTTCCAGGCGGCTCGAGTTCGGGTTCAGCCGTTGCCGTCGCCCAAGGGATCGTGAGCTTCGCACTCGGAACTGACACCGCAGGCTCGGGGCGCGTACCGGCCGCCCTGAATAACATCGTGGGGCTTAAACCGTCAGGCGGCGTAATCTCTTCGCGTGGGGTTGTTCCGGCCTGCCGCACGGTTGACTGCGTTTCCATCTTCGCGGGAACCGTGGATAACGCCTGGCGCGTCTTCGAGGTTATGGCCGGATACGATGCCGAAGACCCCTACTCGCGGCAGGATGCGATTGGTGTTCTTTCTGCTTTGCCGTCCCATCCGGTGCTGGGCGTTCCAAGACGCGAGGATCTTCGCATTTTTGGAGATCCGGAAGCCGCGAAAGCTTTCGATGACGCGCTCGAGATATTTGCCGGCATGGGGATTTCATTCAAGGAAGTCGATTTGCGGCCTTTCTATGAGGCTGCCGCCCTTCTTTATGACGGCCCATGGGTTGCCGAACGGCATGCGGCACTCCGGTCTTTCATGGACAGCCATGCCGAAGACATGGTGCCGGTAACGCGCAGCATTATCGAGACTGCTAAGCGCTACTCGGCCTCCGACTTGTTCGACGCCATTTACACTCTAGCCGGGCTTCGCCGGGCGACCGAGCCCGTATGGGGCCAGATCGCCGCGCTTATTGTGCCATCGATACCGCGCCCCTTGACTGTTGCGGATGTCGCGGACGATCCTGTTGGAAGGAACTCCGAACTCGGCACCTACACGAATTTCGTTAACCTTCTCGATCTCGCAGCCCTGGCAATTCCCAGCCCGGGACGAGCTGATAAACTGCCCGCAGGCATAACTCTTATAGGGCCTCACGGAAGTGATGCGCGTCTGGCGGGCTTCGGACGCGTCTTTCATTCCGCTTGCGGCGGCACTATAGGCGCGACGGGGCTGCCGATTGCTCCGATGAGGCCGATTGAAAACTCTTGCCCAGAGGGGATGGTCGAGATTGCTGTCGTTGGCGCCCATCTATCGGGCATGCCGCTGAACGGCGAACTTATCCAAAGTGGAGGCGTCTTCTTGCGAAGCGCCGTCACCGAGCCTGTTTACCGGCTCTATGCGCTCCCCGGCGGCACGGTACAAAAGCCCGCGCTGGTACGGACCGGAGCCGGCGGTGCCTCTATCGAAGTGGAGGTATGGGCGCTACCAGCGATGGAGTTCGGAAAGTTAACTGCACAAATACCCCCGCCTCTCGGCATCGGCACCGTTCTGCTCGCGGACGGCACGGCCCCTAAAGGGTTCCTCGGTGAAGCGGTCGCTGTCTCGGACGCAAAGGAAATCTCATCATTTGGTGGATGGCGGGCTTACGTCTTAAGCCAAGATGAGAGCAGCAAAGGAACCGCGAAATCGCCCACGCGGCGCAAGGCACTTGCATAGATCCGAGCCCCACAGTGACATTTGGGTTTGGAAGCTAACGGTAAATCCGGCTGATCTTCGACCCCTCAAGCGTGAGATTGTACATTAGGCCTTTCTGGTCGAATATGAAGCCAACGACCGGGCTGCGGATCGTGTTCGTATCAATGGAGCCGCCGGCGCCCACGGCAATAACCGTCACCGATCCGTCAACGCCAACCTTCCAGCCATCCCTCATGCGGAATGCGTCAAGCGCTTCTGGCGTCATGAACATGATGATGACAGAGCGCGCCTGCGCGCCGATCTGAAACCCGAAGGAACCTGAGACATCGTTGTAATAACCGGCGGGGCGGCCATGAACGAGGAGTTCGCCTTCGCCATATTCGCCGCCGAAGCCAAAGCCCGCCTTGACCACCCTGGGAAACACTAGGACTCCCACCGCCCTTTTAGCAATCTCACGGGATGACCAAACATCACCATAGAACCGATCGAGCGTTGCGCGTGCCGCCGCGTCAATCTCTGGCGCCGATCCTGCCTTCGCCTGCGGCATTGGCCAGCCTCCAGCCAGAAGAAGAACTGCCGCGAGCCCAATCGCTTGGATTCTGAAAGACTGCACTATTCCCTCCCCAATGTACGCCGCTCGCACTGTGTTGTCCCGCAGCCGCGCTAGAACGGCGCAGCTTTGGCCAATAATTACAACGCGATGGCGGCCGGATTATTCCGAAAATGGGGCAAGGCTAGTCACGAGCCGCGGTGCAGGGGGGGGAACACCTCATGCACTCAGGACTACAACATGGGTATCGCCAAACAGACCATCTGAGAAGGAGTTTTCCATGCGCCTGCCACTGATCTCGCCGCAAAAGCTTAGCCCCGATCAGCGTCCGCTTTACGAGGACATGAAAAAGGGGATCGAAACCAATTTTCAGGGCTTCAAGGCGATCGCCAGCGATGGCGCCCTCTGCGGGCCTTGGAATCCCTGGCTTCATTTTGCAAAGTTCGGGGGCCCTGTTTGGGAGCTTACAAAGGCTCTTTCCTCCTCGCCAAGCCTGCCCAGGCAGGTCCGGGAGGTGGCCATCCTGGTGACCGGCGCCAAATTTCGTGCGGGCTATGAGATATATGCGCACACGCTCGTCGCCGAGCTCCGGCACATTTCAGACGAAAAGATATCTACGATTATCGCCGGTCAGCGTCCTGCGGATCTAACGCGGGAGGAGGCCGTCGCCTATGACGTGGCATCCGCGCTTGTCACCGGCGGCACCTTGCCCGAGCTTTGCTACAAGCAAGCCGTATCCTCATTCGGGGAAGGCGCCGCGGGGGAATTGATCTACCTCGTCGGGCTTTATTGCATGGTCTCGGTCACGCTCAACGGCTTCGATGTTCCCGTGCCCGAGGAGCAGGGCGTGTAGGACGCCAAAAGCTCCGTAATCTCGTGGGCGGTTTTTAGTTGCCGGCCCTTTTTAAGCCTTTAGCTGATCCTTTATCGGGATTGATCTGATGCGCTTACCGCTTGCGGCGAATATGGCGTTGCAGATGGCGGGGGCGACCGGCGGCACGCCCGGTTCGCCGACGCCGCCCAGAGGCTGGCTCCAGTCCTCACCACCGACAAGGTAAGTATTGATGACGCGAGGACTCGTGTTCATCCTCGCCATCTCATAATTGTTGAAGTTCTGCTGCTGGGCTGCGCCATTCTTGAACGTGACTTCGCTATAATTCAGCGTCGTCAGCGCCATGATGACCGCGCCCTCCATCTGGGAGCGGACACGTTCTGGATTTGGCCTGGGTCCGCAATCCATAGCGATGTCGACCCGATGCACCGTAAGGTCGCCCTGAGGCGAAACTTCGACCTCGGCTGCCGCAGCCACATAGGTCACAAAGCTATAATGCGCAGCAATGCCGAGTCCGTGACCTTTTGACAGTTTTCTGCCCCAGTTAATGCCTTCCGCCACCCGATTACTTACAGCGCGCAAGCGCCCTGTCTCGATGGGATACCGCACCGGGCTTTCGCCGTAATTCCAGGTATCATCGATCGAATAGGGATTTATCGTGCGGGCCGGCCCGATCATTTCCAGGAGGTATTCTTTTTGATCGCGTCCGGCCGCAGCTGCAAGTTCGGCCACAAAGGACTGAATCGCAAAGGCATGCGCGATATTATAGACGGATCTGAACCATCCGATACGGACATGGTTTCTGGCCGGTCCAACTTCGAACAGTGCATTCGGCAAGACCATAGGGTTGTCGATGAAGCCCATACCCATTTCGGTTGCGCCTTCATAGTCCTGATTGGGCTTGAAGGTTGATGCCATGGGCGGCGCTACGCTCCGGTGCAGCCAGGCGATGAGCTTGCCATTTTCGTCAAGTCCACCTTCAAGATGCTCCGCCGCTGGCGCGTTATAATAGGAGTGCTGAATGTCGTCCTCACGAGTCCAAATGACTTTGACAGGCGTGCCGCCCATCGCCTGGCTAAGAAGACCGGCCTCGGTCACGAAATCGGGCATGGATTTCCTGCCGAAACCGCCGCCCAAAAGCGTTACGTGCACGGTGACGTGCTCAAGCGGGATCTTCAACCTTTGTGAAAGGTTGTCCGCTGTCATCTGGGGCGCTTGCACACAGGCCCATGCCTCGCACTTTCCATCCTTGATTTGCACCGTGGCCGCCGGCGGCTCCATCGGAGCCTGAGCGAGCACTGGAATGTGGTAATCCGCCTGGATTTTCTTGGCAGCGCGCGCATAGGCTTTGCCGAATTCTCCATTTTTCCGGACAACATGCCCGGGCTTGTTCGCCGTCTCCTGCATCTCTTTCTGATTGGCTTCCGACGAATAGCTGCCGTTGGGGCCGGGGTCCCAGTCGATCTTAAGGGCGTTACGGCCTTGGATGGCGGCCCATGTGTTGTGAGCCACGACGCCGATGCCGGCCAAGGGCCAGAAACCTGCGGGGAGCGGGGACCCGGAAATTTCTACAACCTTTACAATGCCGGGGACTTTCATCGCCGCGGAGGAATTGTAGGATTTGACCGAACCACCATAAACAGGGGAGCGGGCGACGACGGCGTACAGCATCCCGTCCAGTTTCGTGTCGATTCCGTAGTGAGCCCGGCCAACCGTGATATCGAAGCCATCGACTATGGGGATATTGTCTTTGCCGATATAGATAAAATCGGCGAGGCTTTTTAGTTTGATTTCCTGATCCGACGGCACCGGAAGTTTCGACGCCGCCTCCGCCAGGTCTCCGTAACCGAGCTTTTGTCCGGTCGAAGTATCGACGATCTCGTTGCGGACAGCCTTAACTTGGCCGACGGGGACACCCCAACGGGTCGCAGCAGCCGTTTCGAGCATCATGCGCATGGCGGCGCCGCAGCGGCGCATCGGCAAGAAATGCTGCCGCATGGAGCGGGAACCGTCGGTATCCTCGTTTCCATACTTTTCCTCGTCGCCTTCGGCCTGAACGACCTTCATGCGGGGGAGGTCGGCGCAAAGTTCATCCGCAACGACCATGGCCAGGCTTGTGCGGATTCCCTGTCCCATTTCAGAGCGATTGCATATGAACGTCACTGTGCCATCGGGCGCTATCGCCAAGAAGATGAGTGGGTTATCTTTCAGCCCCCCCGGCATGGCGGCGCCGTCATATTTCTTTTTCTCTTGAGGCAGGTTCGATATCTGTTCAGCGCGAAGGGACCAAATGCGGTAGCCGCCGGCAAGGACAAAGGAACCGGCAGCGAGCCCGCGCAAGGCATCGCGCCTGCTCATATGGGAGACTGGCAAAAGCTTGGGACTCATAGCGAGGCTCCTTTGCCGGATTGTGACATCGCTGCCGCCGCCTGCTTGATTGCGGCGCGGATTCTGGGATAGGTCCCGCAGCGGCAAATGTTGCCGCTCATGCCGGCATCGATGTCTCCGTCGGTCGGATTGGGGGTCGTCTTTAAGAGGCCTATCGCATTCATGATTTGGCCAGCCTGACAGTAGCCGCACTGGGGAACGTTCAGATTGCGCCATGCCACCTGAAGGGGATGCATGCCGTTGGGGGAAAGGCCTTCGATAGTTGTTATTTCGCGGGTTGCGACTAAGCTGAGGGGGGTGACGCAAGAGCGGATAGCGGTGCCCCCGGCAAGAACGGTGCAGGCACCACAGAACGCAATGCCGCACCCGTATTTCGTACCGGTCAATCCGACTTCGTCCCGTATCACCCAAAGAAGGGGCGTCTCCGGCGCGGCCGTAACTTCGACCTGCCTGCCATTGATCTTGAGCTGGGTCATCGTGTGTCTCCGAATTTATGGCATGAGGTAACCGCCGTGGTGTGGCGCGTCTTAAGACTTCAAGGTCTTCAGATAGGCGATCACGTCGGCGCGCTGGGTGGCGTCTTGTAGTCCCGCATAGGGCATGGTGGTGCCGGGAACCACGGACTGCGGATTCTCAAGAAACTTATTGAGGTTTGCGTCGTTCCAGACGAGGCCCTTTTCTCCCGCCTGCTTCATTGCCGGCGAGAAATTGAAGCCAGGTACTGCGCCGGCTTTTGCATTATAAACGCCGTTCAGGATAGGCCCGATTGTGTTATGCGCGTTAGGACCGACCTGGTGACAGATCCCGCATTGTTGCTGGAAAATGGTTTTGCCCTTCGCGGCATCCCCGGAGCCTTGTGCGAAAACCGGGCTGGCAGCGAAGCTCATTCCTATTAAACTAATGAAAGCTATGCGTTTCACACCACTCTCCTGATGTTTTTGCGCCAGCGCTTACGCTGCCGGAAGAGGCACGCCCCTACGCTCTCGCAAAGCGGGTTGGCCCGGTGACAACCGGAAAAAGCTTATGTTCCATGGCAAAGAGGCTCCTGGAGAATTTGTGCTCCAGATTGCTTGCTGCGCTGCCAACATGATCCTTAAAGACCGATGTGCTCACCCTAACGGAAGGCGAACTTGTCAGATGGGTGCGCTAAAATTACTCTTTCGCGAAAATTGGTCGCCAAGCACAAGGAAACGCAATGGATGGGGATTGGAACAGCGGCGGGCAAGCTGGTCAGCCTGCCGGGAAGCCGCTCCTCATCTGCGATGCGATCTCTCGCAGCTTCGGCGGGCTGAAGGCTCTCAAAGGCGTGTCACTAGAGGTCCAAGAAGGGGAAATTTTTGGTCTCGTTGGGCCGAACGGAAGCGGCAAGACCACTCTCCTCAATGCCATCGCCGGCTTTTTTCCGCCTCAGGAAGGTAGAATTGTTTTCGGGGGCAGGAATATCACCGGCATGCGCCCGCACCGCGTGGCGCGTCTAGACATCGCAAGGACGTTCCAAAATCTCGCGCTCTTTCGCGGCCTTTCTACTCTCGACAACATCCTGATGGGCCGGCATATCCACATGCGCCCTCGCGCGCTGGCAACGGCATTCTACTGGTGGTGGGCCGAGCGGGACGAAACTGCGCAGAGACGCAAGGCCGAAGAAATCATTGAATTCCTGCAACTCGAATCCATCCGCGATGAGCCGATCGACGTGATCCCGCTGGGACTGCAGAAACGCGTCGAGCTGGCGCGGGCGCTCGCGGCGGAACCCAAGCTTCTGATCCTGGATGAGCCGATGGCGGGCATGAACCAGGAAGAGAAGGAATATATGGCCCGCTTCATCCTGGACGTCCGCGAGGCAAATGGCACCACGGTCCTTATGATCGAACATCACATGGACGTCGTTGCGAGCCTGTGCGACAGGATGGCGGTGTTGAACTATGGCGAGATGATCGCGGCAGGAAAGCCAAAGGAAGTGCTCGCGGAGCCCAGAGTTATCGAAGCCTATCTCGGGAAGCGGCATGCTCATGCTGCATGACGTTACAGAGCGCCCGGAAGAGACGGCTGCACCGGCTGTTGTGAAGGCGGCTGCAAGGGATACGCTTCTCTCGCTCCTCGCCCGGAATGCTGCGCAAGCCCCGAACCAGATCGCGGTGAGGGAACGCGAGCTCGGAATATGGCGGGAATATAGCTGGCGGAACTATCTAGATGAGGTCACCGCTCTTGCGGCCGGTCTCGAAGCTCTCGGCTTGCACCACAATCGGCCGGCCGTCATTATCGGCGACAATCGCGCACGACTTTATTTCGGGATGGTGGCCGCCGCCATGTGCGGGGGTCATGCCCTGCCGCTCTATCCCGAAACACCTGCGGGGGAACTCGCCCATTTCATCAAACCTAGCGTACCGCTGGCGATTGCCGAGGACCAGGAGCAGGTCGACAAGCTTCTTGAGATCCGGGCGGAGATGGGCGCACCCAAGGTTATCATCTACGACGATCCCCGGGGCGTTTCGGGTTATGGGAACGAACAACTCTTCTCCTATCAGACGGTACTAGCGCAAGGAGCCGCGCGTCTGTCGAGCGAGCCCTTGCTAGCGGATACCCTTCTGAACCGGGCAACAGCTCAAGATTGGGCCGTGATGCTGCACTCCTCCGGCACCACGGGCAAACCCAAAGGCGTGCCACTCAAACATCGGCATTTGATCGCTGCGGTTAGACACGCTGCAGAGGCGGGCTACTTCCAGGAAGGTGACACTTTGATGGGTTACCTCCCCATGGCCTGGGTCGGCGATTACTCCTTCTCCGTTGCGGCTACAATCGCGCTACGCGGCACGCTCTGCATTCCGGAACGGCAAGAAACAGCGATGCACGATCTTCGGGAGGCCGCGCCGTCCTTCTTCTTCGCCTCCGCACGGAGCTGGGACAACCTCCTAACCAGACTGCAAGTACAGATCTCCGAGTCAACTCCGCTAAAACGTGCGCTGGTTCGCCATTTCACGGGATTTGCCATGCGTGTGGAAAAGCGGCGGCTTGCGGGGAAATCGCCCTTTCCCTTTTCAGGCGTCTGGGGAGCAGTAGGGGAGGGGCTGGTCTATGGCCCCATCAAGGACCACCTCGGACTGGGCCGCGCCAAGCGATGCTATACGGCCGGCGAAGCGGTGGGCGAAGATACGTTTCTTTACTTCCGCGGACTCGGCCTGAACCTGAAACAGTTTTATGGGCAAAGCGAGAACTGCGCGCTCACGGCCGCCCAAAGGGACGGGGAGGTCCGGCTGCATACGGTGGGCCATCCTTTGCCCGGCGTGGACCTGAAGATCAGCGAGGCAGGCGAGATCCTTGTGCGCGCGGCAAGCGTGTTCGATGGCTATGCTGACGGCGATGCAACCAATGCCGAAGCATTAGCTGACGGCTGGCTGCATACGGGCGATGCGGGCTACTTAGAGAGCGATGGCCAGCTCGTGGTGCTTGGGCGCGTCAGCGAGCTGCAATATGCCGCGAGCGGCGACCGCTTCATTCCGACTTATATCGAGAACCGCATCAAATTCAGCCCCTATGTCCGCGATGTCGCAATCGTGGGCGCGGGTGAGAAGTATCTCGCAGCGCTTGTCTGCATCGATGTGGACGCAGTTGGGCATTGGGCGCAGGTGGAAGGCGTTGGGTACACGTCCTATGCCGATCTTTCACAAAAGCCTGAGGTTCTGGCGCTGATCAAGGGCGTTCTTGCCCATACCAACGAAGTCCTGCCCGACGCTCTAAGGATCAAAAGGTTCGTGAACCTTCCCAAGGAGTTCGATCCCGACGATGGTGAGGTAACGCGGACGCGCAAGCTGCGGCGAAACGTGATCGGGACAAATTACGCTAATGTTATCGCAGCATTTTTTGGCGGTGCCGCCAGCGTGGATGTGGACCTGCCCATTGTCTACGAGACCGGAGAAAAAGGCACGTTGCGGCGGACGCTTTCGCTCAATGCAGTGGAGGCACCGTAAATGGATTGGCTTTTCCTTGGTGAGCTTGCAATCAATGGGGCGCTGGTCGGCCTGATGTATGCGCTCTGCGCGCTTGGCCTTGTCCTGATTTATAAGACGTCCGGGGTGGCAAACCTCGCGCAGGGCGCTTTGATAATGACGGGCGGCTATCTTGTGGCGTGGCTCGCGACCGGCCTTGGGGTGCCGCTTGCGCTTTCAATTTTGATCGGCCTTGCCGCGCTTTTCTCGATGGGATTCTTGATCGAGCGGCTCGCTTTGCGAAGCATGGTGGGTCAGCCGATCATCATGGTGATTATGCTCACCCTCGGCCTCGAAATTCTTCTTCGCGGACTGGTGCCAGCGCTTGGGGGAACGAGCCTCCAGCGTCTCAACCTCGGCATACCGGAGCAGCCTTTGATCATAGCGCAGATGTTCATCAACCGCGCTTATCTCGCAGGTGGCGCGGTTGCGCTGCTTTGCGTGGCGCTCGCAGCTCTCTTCTTTAACTCCCGCCGTGGCGTCATTCTGCGCGCGGTTTCCGATGACCAGCCCGCTTCGTGGGCGGTAGGTATCCGCGTCGAAAACGCCATAGCTTTGTCTTGGGGGCTAGCAGGCATGACGGCGTTGTTTGCCGGCGTACTTTGGGGATCGGTACAGGGCGTGGATTGGACGTTATCGCTGCTTCTTATCAAAGCGCTTGCCGTCGCCATCCTTGGCGGCCTCGACAGCATCCTAGGCGCGCTGGTCGCCGGGGTTGTGCTTGGCGTCGCCGAGAACGTCGTCCCTGGTTACCTCGACCCCATCGCGGGCGGCGGGACACGGGATGTAGTCGCCTCTCTTGTCATTCTTCTCACGACAATCGTTCGCCCCTACGGCCTATTCGGGCGCGAACTCATCGAGAGGATCTGACGCCATGTTTTATCGGCTCGCAGGCGTTTACCATACGAGCTATGCGGCGGACCGGACCATTCTCAAAGTTCCTGCTGACCGCTGGCAGGTGCTGTTCCTTGTTATGCTTGCACTGGCAGCACCGCTTTTCGTTTCGCGGCTCTATTTGTCGGGCTACCTGCTACCGTGGCTTATCTGGAGCATGGCGGCTCTCGGCCTCAACCTGCTCGTGGGCTGGGCGGGACAGATTCATCTCGGCTATGCCGCGGTTATGGCGATCGGTGCTTACGGCACGATCCACATAGTACGTGCTGGGGTGCCGTTCGAGGCAGCGATCATCGCCGGAGGCGTCCTTGCGGCAGCGATCGGGCTGGTCTTCGGGTTTGCATCGCTTCGGGTTAAAGGTCTTTACTTAGCCGTTAGCACTCTCGCCATGCAGTATGTGGTTGATTGGACGATCAACCATGTGCCTGCCATCTCCGGCGGGAGCCAGGCGACGCTGCAAGCGCCCGGTTTTCGCTTTTTCGGCATCCCGATCGATGATGACGTCAAACGCTATTATCTCGCGCTCTTTGCCTGTCTTGCCGTTGCAGTTTTTCTTCTGAATGTGCGGCGGACCGCCTTCGGCAGGGCGCTGGCCGCTGTGCGCGAAAAGGACTACGCCGCCGCTGTCCTTGGCGTGAATACGTTCTATTTTAAGCTGATGGCGTTTTGGGTAAGCTCTCTGCTTGGGGGGATGGCAGGCGCGCTTCTGGCCTTCTGTTACTATCGTGCAGTAACACCCGAGCAATTCAACCTCGATGTGTCGATCCAGTTGCTGGCCATGACGATTGTCGGGGGACTCGCGAGCGTCATCGGCAGTTTTCTCGGGGCTGCCCTTGTTTTCTTTGCGCCCATCGTCCTAAACAATGCCGTTGGTGGCGCAGCCGATAGCCTCGGCATTCAAGTCAGCGGAGAGCTGAGGTCGCATATCCCACTTATTCTCTATGGCGGGCTGATCGTGGGTTTCTTATTGTTCGAGCCTCTAGGTCTGGCAAAGATCTGGGATAACATACGGAATTATTTCCTGGTCTGGCCATTTCGCCATGCCAGGCATTCGTAATTGAAATCGAGTCCAAGTCGCGCCGTTCTAGGACTTTGGACCTAGCCAAAAGACAATAACGGGAGGAGTTCATGGGAGGATTTGCGAGACTTTCTGCTTTCGCGGCTTTGTCGCTGCTTGCGGCCGGAAGTGCGCTTGCGCAGACGAAACCGATCAAGGTCGGCGCGGCGCTCGATTTTACGAAGGTCTACACTTTTCTCACCGCCGAATATAGCCAGGGCCAGCGTGACTACATCTCGCTGCTCAACGCGCGCGGCGGAATCAAGGGAACGCCTGTCGAACTCGAAACGGTGGATACGGGAAACGAACCGCAACGCGGCATCGAAGCCTATGAGCGTTTCAAGAACGAGGGTGCGGTTCTCACGGATTTTCTGTCCACGCCGGTTTCACGCGCCATCGTGCCGCGCGCGCTCGCCGATGGCATGAACGTGATCACGGCGTTCCATGGGCGGTCGGATGCCGCCGACGGCACAGTCTTTCCGACCATCTTCCCGATGACGCCGGCCTATTGGTCGCAAGCGACGGCGATCGTGAAATATATCGGCGATAAGGAAGGCAATAACCTCAAAGGCAAGAAGATTGTGCTCGTGCATATCGACAGCCCCTTCGGCAAGGAGCCGATTCCTGTCTTCCAGAAGCTTGCGGAACAGCTGGGATATACGTTCTCCGACATCGGCTATCCTTCGCCCGGCAATGAACAATCGGCGCAGTGGACGCAAGTACGGCGGGACCGGCCCGATTGGGTCGTACTCTGGGGCGCAGGAGGCGGCCAGCCAAACTCGGTACGCGAGGCGCTAAGAAATGGAATTTCGCCGAACAAAATCGTGTCGGTGATCTGGCTCTCCGAAACAGATATGGGCATCGTCGGGCCGGAACAGGCCAAGGGCATTTCCCGTTTCGAAGGAGTCGCGTCTGGCAAGGACGTGCCGGTGATCAAGGCGATCGAGACCGAAGTCATTGCCAAGGGTAAGGGCGCGGGAGACGCAGCCAAGGTTGGTAGCAGCTATTACAATATCGGCGTTGCGACCATGGCCTTGTTTGCGGAAGGGGCCAAGCTCGCGCTTGAGAAGGAAGGCGCACCATTGACGCCGGCTGAAGTTGAAAAAGGGCCTCGAAAGCATCAAGGGCTTCACCGCGGACGGACTTCTCCCGCCGGTGACAGTCACGCCGGAGGACCATCAGGGAGGCGGTCAGGGCCGGATCGCCACTTGGGACGGCAAGGCATGGAAGCCTGACTCCGGATGGTATGCGGCTTATCAGGACGTCGTGTGGGAGCTCGTGAAAAAGACGGCGGCTGACTTCAAGGCCTCCGGCAAATAGCCAGCGCCATGCTGGTCCTCAACAATGTCGAGGCGGTCTATGACAAGGTGTTCCTTGCCATCAAGGGCGTCTCGATCGAGGTTGAGGACGGCGGCATGGTCGCGCTCCTCGGCTCTAACGGGGCGGGGAAGACCACGGCGCTAAAGACAATCAGTGGCCTTTTAGCGCCCGAGCGGGGCGAGGTCACACGCGGAAGCGTGCAGTGGAACGGGCGCGAAATTTCGCGCCTTCCCGCCTCTGAACGCGTCCGGCTTGGCATCGCCCATGTTCTCGAAGGCCGCCGCGTGTTCGAGCATCTGACCGCGGATGAGAATCTGACTGCGGCGACGTCAATGCATGGAAGCGCCGCAAAGATCGCCGCCCTGAAAGAGAAAGTGTTCGGCTATTTCCCCCGTCTCTACGAGCGCCGGCGCGCCAAGGCTGGCTATCTTTCCGGCGGCGAACAGCAGATGCTGGCCATCGGGCGGGCACTAATGACCGAGCCTAAACTCGTGCTTTTCGATGAGCCGAGCCTTGGGCTTGCGCCATCGCTTGTGGACGAGATCTTCGCGATCATCGGGCAACTCAACCGCGACGGGGTCGGCGTGCTGATCGTCGAACAGAACGCCGCCGCGACCCTCGATACGGTGAAGCGCGCCTATTTGATCGAGAATGGGCGCATCGTGATGAGCGGTACGGCCGAAGAGCTTAAGCGAAATCCCGATATTCAGGCCTTCTATCTAGGGGGCGCTGGGATAAAGGATTACACGCAGGTTAAGCACTACCGCCGCCGCAAGCGCTGGCTTTCGTGACGGATTATGAAGCACAGGCTTGACCGCTCCTGATTTTCAGGACTGCGCCCTTTTGCGAAGGCGTGGGCGCGATTAAGTGAGGGGAGTTTAGCCAAGGGCCAGAAGGGGATCGAGGATGGAAAAAAAGCATCAGCTCAATCTCACCTATCTTTTGATCGCATTCCTCTTGCTGCTCGTGTTCCAGTCCTTTTGGTCCGGCTATTCCCAGACAGAGACCATTCCTTACAGCCAGTTTCAAGAACTTCTGAAGAACAAACAGGTCGAAAAGGTGGTGGTTGGGCCATCGCAAATTGAAGGCCAATTTAAAACTCCCCAAAACGGAAAAAAATACTTTACTACCACGCGGGTCGACCCGGCCGTCGCCGACGAGTTGCAAAAGTATGGGGTCAGCTTCACTGGAAGTACCGGCCATAGTCTCCTCACCGACATTCTCTCCTGGGTTCTACCGATCATCGTTTTCTTCGTGATCTGGGCCTTTTTCTTCCGGCGCATGGCGGAACGCCAGGGCCTTGGGGGACTAATGAGCGTGGGCCGGTCGCGGGCGAAGATCTATGTCGAGACCAAGACCGGTGTCACATTCGATGATGTGGCAGGCGCCGACGAAGCCAAGGGTGAGCTGAAGGAGGTCGTGGATTTTCTCAAAAACCCAGACCGTTACAGCAGGCTTGGGGCCCGCGTCCCAAAGGGGATTTTGCTGGTAGGCCCTCCCGGCATCGGTAAGACCCTTTTGGCCCGCGCCGTGGCCGGGGAAGCGGGTGTGCCATTCTTCTCAATATCCGGTTCGGAATTCGTCGAGATGTTCGTCGGTGTGGGCGCAGCGCGCGTGCGAGACTTGTTCGAGCAAGCACGCAAGATGAAGCCGTGCATTATCTTCATCGACGAGCTCGATAGTTTGGGCCGTTCCCGTACCGCTGGGCTGATGGGCGGTGGCAACGACGAAAAAGAGCAGACGCTGAACCAGTTGCTGGCGGAACTCGATGGCTTCGACCCGAGGGAAGGTATTGTGTTGCTCGCGGCCACGAACCGGCCGGAAATTCTGGACCCGGCCCTGACGCGCGCCGGGCGCTTCGACCGCCAGATTGCGCTCGACCGCCCCGACAGACTGGCTCGCATTGCCATCCTCAAGGTCCATATCAGGCGGATCAAAGCCGCTCCTAACATCGATCTCGACCGGATTGCAGCGATCACGCCTGGTTTTTCAGGAGCCGACCTCGCCAATCTCGTGAATGAGGCGGCGCTCGCGGCAACCCGCCGTGGCGGGGACATGGTAACCATGGACGATTTCACGACCGCGGTAGAACGGCTTGTGGCAGGCATCGAAAAACGCTCCCGGATTTTGACACCCAAAGAGCGCCGCGTGGTAGCCTTCCACGAGATGGGGCATGCGCTCGTTGCCTCGACGCTGCCGGGAGTTGACCCCGTGCATAAGGTCTCCATCATTCCGCGAGGCATTGGAGCGCTGGGCTATACCATGCAGCGGCCTACTGATGACCGGTTCGTGATTGAGCGTGGCGAGCTTATCAACCGCATGGCGGTTCTTATGGGCGGCAGGGCCGCAGAAGAGCTTGTCTTCAATGAAATCTCCACCGGCGCCGCTGACGACATCGACCGCGCCACGGATATCGCACGCCAAATGGTGACTCGCTTCGGTATGGCGGAGTCACTGGGCCAGCGCGTTTACGAGCCCCAGCGTCAGGCCTTCCTTGGAGAGGCGCTCGTCGGTACACGGCCAAAAGATTACTCCGACGCCACGAACCGGGAAATCGACGAAGCCGTGCGGAAGCTTGTTGATGCAGCCTACGAAAAGGCGAAGTCGATCTTATCCGGCCGCCGGAAGGATCTCGATCAGGGAACGGCGCTGCTCTTGCAGAAGGAGACTATTACGCCGGAAGACTTTCCGCCGCTTGAAGGCAAGAAACCTGCTGAGGAGCTTATCCCGGCGGTGCGATAGTCTTCTTAGCTTGAGCGTCTTTCAAGCACAGCCTTAAGTTACAGCCGCAGGCCGCCTGACCTCACCGAGCTTTCTAAGAAGGCGGTGGCAAGCTCGGCGGCCTCAGCACCGGCAGACATAGCTCCGGAGAACCCGCCAGTGCCGGCGAAGGCAGAGGAAAGGTAAAGTCCGCTGATCGGCGTCTTCGGCGAGTATGGTAATCGCGCGGGAAAGGGGCGGGTTGGAGGAAGGGGCTCGAACCCATAAATTGCGCCGCCGGGCGTCCCGAGATAGCGCTCGACGGCAGCGGCATTCATCAAGATTTTCTCGGAAACAGCGCCGGCAAAGCCCGGGTAGTGACTTTCCATTTCTCCGAGAATAGCATCTAGCCATGCGGCGCGGCGTGCCGCTTCGTCGCCTTTCGACAGTCCCCGCCAGTTCGAAATGTCATCAGCACCCAGGACAGTAACCAGGATGGGGCCGCCATCGTCGATATTGGCTTCGATGGCGCCGTAATTGGTGACGGTAAGAGGCGGCATTTTTCCTGCGGGCATAGCGTGGAGTAGACTCGCGGCGCTCCTGTAATCGTGAAGCGCGGTCATCCATGACGGCAGGATCATTGTCGAGTAGGCGCTAAGCCCAAACGGGGCAGGGTCGGACCTTAGCCCAAAATGCGCCGTGAAGACGGATATCGAAGGTGCAAAGCTCGCAAGAGCTGCAGTCAACCGCTTGCCCTGTTCCTCTGGCAGCATCGCGGCAGCGGCATAGGGAGAGCAGTTTGCAAGTACCAAACTGGTTTCTATGCGCTGGGAGGCCTTCTCGCCGCGGGCGGTGGTTAGAACGGCATTCATTTCACCCGAGCTGCCAGTCTCGATCGCGGCCGCTGCAGTGCCCAGCAACACGCTCCCGCCCGACCTCTTTATAATGCCGCCAAGCTTGATGCTAAGCTGCCGCGAGCCGCCTTGCAGAAAGACCGCGCCCGAGCCAAGAAGGCCTCCCTGGGTGGCGGCATAGTGAATCCACCAAAGCCGTTTGGGGTCGGCGCAGTAGTATGTGAGGTTCGCCGCTAGCGCGCATTTGGCGGCTTCATTCTCCCCAAAATCCCGCGCAAAGACGTCCCCCAATGAGGCTTGCCAGTCTGTAGCGATTGAAGCGTCGCCAGGATACGCCATCGGTCCTTCGGCGAGACTATATTGGTCAGGCGCACTCAAAGGTGGGGACATCTCATAGAGCTGCCTCATCCTTTCCAGGATGCGCCCCGCCGGCTGCTTGACCTCCGGAAACCTCTCAGTGAATGCCTGCTTCGCCTTCTCCAGTCCAGTCGGTAGAGTGAATTCTTCGCCGATCGGACCACCTTTCACGGTGTAGACGTCTCCCACCGGCAGCCAGGTTAGCTTGTCGAGAAGTTCAAGCTTCTTCAAGATGGCGGCCTTCGGATCCCTAGGATCGCGCGGGTCCGCTGTCTCTTGAAGGGCAGCTTCGATGGTCAGAGCCCCAATGCGATAGCAGGATGCTGCTCCACCAAGACTTGTGTTGCGTTCGAGAAGGCAAACGCTATAGCCCGCCTTTGCGAGGAGGGCCCCCGCTGTCAAACCGCCCAGCCCGGACCCAATAACGACCACATCGAAACGGGAAGTGCTCATAGTCCTCACTGCCGGGAAAAGCCGCGAGAACTGCGGCCCGGCACGAAGTTACTACAGCGTACCCTGGATTGCGAGCGGTAGTCCAAGGAGCATTCCGCCCCTGCCTTCGCTGCACAAGGCAGCATACCCATTACTCATTTGCAGGAACCGGAACCCCCGTCGCCGCAAAAGCCTGCAGCTGGCGATACGCGGTGTCCTCTAGCTTGAAGTCTTCAATGACCTCATTGAAGATACGATAGAAATTAAGCTCCGCAGCGAGATGCAGAAAAACCCCGCCGAGGCCAACCGCGGCTCGGTCCATGAACACGAATTCGCGTGGCACCTTGATCGGGCCTTTCGCCTTCAAGCCTTGGTGTACGCGGAACACCTCGCGCCTGCCATACTCGCTTGGAGAAACGCCCTCCGCGACAGGGCGCACCCGGTCTTCGAGCAAGGGCCCATAGATGAAACCCGCCCAGATGTTCAGGATGTCGATCAACTCCTTGGACAGCCCGCGGAAGCCCCAAGTCTCATAGGCATGGACAATAAGGTCGCGATTTTTGGTGCGCAGTCCGTGATAAAGGTCGATCACGCCGCCGACGAATTTGGGCTGAAAGGTACGGATACAGCCATAGTCCAGAAGATTGATCCCGGCAGCGCGGCCGCTTTCCTCGAAGATAGTATAGTTGCCGAGATGGGGGTCGCCATGAATGACGGCGTAATGGCTGAATGGATACCACCAGGCTCGGAAAAGGGCGCGGGCGATTATGTTGCGCTCTTCAAGTGGCCGCGTTTTGTACTCAAGGAGCTTCCGCCCTTCGAGCCATGTCATGGTCAGAAGGCGCTTCGTCGATAGTTCCGGCAGAACCTCTGGAACGCGAATGCCGCGTTCGCCTTCGAGCACATGGCTGTAGAGCGCCATATGCCGGGCCTCGAGCCCATAGTCGAGTTCTTCACGCAGCCGTGCGGCGATCTCGCTCACGATCTCGGAAGTATCGATCGCCGTGTCCATCCTTTTATAGATGGCCATTACGATGCGCAGCTGATTGAGATCGGCCTCTACCGCCGACTGCATCTCCGGATATTGCAGCTTCACGGCCAGGGGATGTCCGTCCAGGCTCGCGGCTTTGTGCACTTGCCCTAAAGAGGCGGCAGCCGCGGCCTGCTCGCCGAAGCTCGCGAATTTTGACCTCCAATCGGGACCAAGCTCGGCGGCCATGCGCCGGCGGACAAAGGGCCAGCCCATTGGAGGAGCCTGGCTTTGAAGCTGTGAGAGCTGAGCCGCATATTCGGGCGGGATTGCGTCAGGGATCGTCGAGATGAGCTGCGCCACTTTCATAAGCGGGCCCTTAAGGCCGCCAAGTGCCGCCGCCAGCTGCGCCGCATTCTTTTCGGGGCCGCCGGAACCGAAAATGTAGTTGGCCCCTATTCTCGCCGCGACGCCTCCGACATTCGTGCCCACGCGCGCATAGCGCTGAACGCGCCGGGAAAAGCGGTTGCCCTCGCGGTCCTGCTGCTCCGGAGCCCCGTCAAACTCGGGATTGTCTGGCTTGTCCTGCATAAGCCCCTATGCGTCGAGGGTTTCTAACTCCGCAATCATATCCTCGATCACCTTCAAGCCCATAGCCCAAAAGCCCGGGTCCGAAGCGTCAAGCCCGAAAGGAGCGAGCAGCTCTTTGTGATGCTTAGTGCCGCCAGCCCGAAGCATATCGAGATAGCGGCCCTCGAAGCCTTCAGGGGCGCGTTCGTAAGCGGCGTACAGGGAATTCACCAGGCAATCGCCGAAAGCATAGGCATAAACGTAGAAGGGTGAGTGGACAAAGTGAGAGATGTAGGTCCAGTAATTCTCGTAGCCTTCATTCATCCGGATCGCGGGGCCTAAGCTTTCGCTTTGGACATTGAGCCAGAACTCGCCAAGCTTGTCCGAGGTCAGCTCGCCTTCCCGCCGGGATTCGTGTACAAGCCGTTCAAACTGATAGAAAGCGATCTGGCGCACCACCGTATTGATCTTGTCCTCGACCTTTTGAGCAAGCATTGCCCGTTTTTCGCGGGGGCTGCGCGTTTGCGCAACCATCGCCTTGAAGGTGAGCATTTCACCGAAGACGCTCGCGGTTTCGGCGAGTGTAAGAGGCGTGTAAGCCATCAGCGCCCCTTGCCCATTGGCAAGCACTTGGTGAACGCCATGGCCAAGCTCATGCGCGAGCGTCATTACGTCACGCGGCTTCCCAAGGTAATTCATCATGATGTACGGGTGTGCGGAGGGTACGGTTGGATGCGAAAAAGCGCCGGGCGACTTGCCTTCGCGGACAGGAGCGTCGATCCAGTTCTTGGTGAAAAAGCCGTCGGCAATCTCTGCCATTCGAGGCGAGAACCGTCCGTAAGCCTCGATCACGGTTTTCCGAGCGTCCTTCCACTCCATTATTGGCTCGGGATCCCGGCTGATTGGCGCGTTCCGGTCCCAATAGTTTAGTTGGTCCTGACCAAGCCATTTCGCTTTCAGCGCATAATACCGGTGTGACAGGCGGGGATAGCTGTTGCGAACCGCCGCAACGAGCGCATTGACAACTTCCGGCTCGACTCTGTTCGCCAAGTGCCGCGAGGCAGCCACATCAGGAAACTTACGCCAACGATCCGAGATTTCCTTATCCTTAGTGAGCGTGTTCATCACGAGCGTGAACAGCCGCACGTTTTCCTTGAATACCTTCGCAAGCGCTTCCGCAGCGAATGCTCGCTTCTCGGGATTAGGATCGCTCAAAAAATTGAGCGCTGTTTCAAGGGTATATTTCTCCCCATCGATATCGAACCTAAGCCCGGTCAGCGTTTCATTGAAAAGACGGCTCCACGCTGCCGAGCACGTCATGCTTTTCTCGTGGAAAAGCTTCTCAAGATCGTCCGAAAGCTGGTAAGGCCGTTCCTTTCTTAAATCCGTGAGCCACGGCCGGTAATGAGCGAGCTTCTTATTTTGAAGCGCGGCGTCCATGATCTCATCGCCGATACGGTTCAATTCGAGTTCGAAAAATAGGAGCTGCGAGCTAATGTTGGTGAGCTTGTCCTGAGCATCGCCAAAAAGCTTTGCCCGCGCCGGGTCCGCGGTATTGGTGACGTAGTTGAGGTACGCGAAAGAGCCGATGCGGCCCATGCGATCGGATTGGGATTCGTAAGCGGCGATCGCTGCGGCCAAGCCCTCGGCATCTTCGCGTGCCAGGCCTTCCAGCTTTCCGGCATATTTTTCACGGAAATCTTGTGCATCTTTTGCCGCCTTTTCGAGGTCGCTAGTAAGCTGCGCGCCCCCCTCCGGATAAAGACCGCTCAGATTCCAGGCAGGCATATCTCCGATAGGCTGAGGGGCTGCCTCCAGGAACCCTCCGCTTCGCACAGCAGCATGGGATATTGTGAAGCCGAGCGGAGCAAGCCTTGTCATATCCAAGATCCTTCCTTGTGTTCGCTCTTTCGTCCTGACGCATTTGGCGATTTCCGCGGGCGGGTCAACTGCTGGGTCAATGTTTGCTGGCGGCGGGGCTTGATCCGCACCGGATTCCGGTCTCTTTATTGAAATGGCTACGCAATCTTTAACCGTTTGCTGGCTGCCTGTTTGATCTGGAAATTATTCTTCCAGATCCTTTTCAGTGTTTTTGGACATCTTTTTGTCTTTGGTCGTAGAGATTTAGCTTGCGGAGATGCGGAAATGTCATAGCAGCGGAAGCTACGCCTTGTTTTGTGCGCAATTCATTCTTAACCGTCTGTTAACCTAACTTGGAGTAACTACTTAGGCGTGTAATCTTGCCTGCCTCAGCTTCCAGCATTTGTCTTAAGAAACACAGACAATGGCGGGTGTCGTAGAGGGCGTATCGCGTGAAGTTTGTAAAGAGTTGCGTGGCCGTAGGCCTGAAAAGCCTCAGTTTTTTGTTTGCGTTAACCGGGATCGTGTTCTCGCTGACAAACTCCTCGCTGGCCGAGGACCGCACCCTTTCCATGTTCAATATCCATACGAAGGAGACGATCACCGTCACCTTCAAGCGGAACGGCAGATACGTTCCCGAAGCGCTCCAGCAGCTCAATCACTTCATGCGCGACTGGCGACGGAACATGGAAATCAGGATGGACCCCGCCCTGATCGATCTCATTTGGGAGCTTCATGAACAATTGGGGTCGAAAGAGCCGGTTCATTTGATATGCGGCTACCGCTCGGCCGGCACCAATGAAATGCTCAGGCACACCGTCGGCGGGCAAGCGCGGAATAGCCGTCACATTACGGGTCAGGCCGCCGACCTCATGTTCCCGGATGTGCCTCTGAAGCAGCTGCGTTATTCGGCTCTTATTATGGAACGTGGTGGCGTCGGTTATTATCCCGCTTCCGGCCTACCCTTCGTGCACGTCGACACCGGGAACGTACGCTATTGGCCCCGCATGCCGCGCTTGGAGCTTGCGGCGTTGTTTCCCAAAGGGCATTCGCCCTATGTGCCTGCGGATGGCCGGCCCATTACTCCGTCCGATTCGCGGATAGCGTTGGCGAGGTGGGAATCAAGTGGGCAAGAAATGCCCTGGGCTTTGACCCGGAAACGTGTAGCGGGCCCAATGCTTGCCAGCCTAAGTCCGTCAGAACCGTCTGTTTTGCATCAAGCGAGCCTGACCCTTCCCAGCCACGCCGAAGCACCCAAATCTCCCCACGCGTTTCCGTTGGTAAAGCCAGAAAACTTGGCTTCGCCTGAGACACAGGAGACGCAACTCTCGGAAGAAGGAGAGGAACAATATGACGATCTTACCTTCGAGCCGTTGCCTGCGACTTTCCTCCTGGCGGAGAAGCCATTGTCCTATTCCGATGTGCCCGATAAGAAGCCGCGTCCTGACGTTTTCGTGAAAATCGGCCTACTTATGACCTCCCCGAGCAGTCTGGCCAGCGAAGAGTTCGAGCATCGCCTGCAGATCGAAGGCTTGTATGAGGCGAATACGTTCAAGGGGCCTGCTATCGCTTTCTTGGAGAGACAAAAGGCGCGAATGGCTGCGCTCATGAACGCAACCGAGGGCGGGCGTGCCACGCGCTAAGCCGGTTCGGACAGCGCTTCCGATTGACTATCCCGGAGAATAAGTGCAGGGGGGTTCCCTCTCTGCCCTCGCCGATTATTGCTCCCCGTCGAGCATTCCAAGGGCATGCATATAAGTGGCCAGCACCGCTTCCTGGTCGCGCCTCTCATTGGCGTCCTGCTTTCGAAGGCGGATGACGGTGCGTAGCGCCTTCGTGTCAAAGCCCGACGACTTTGCTTGTGCAAAGAGATCGCGGATGTCGCCGGCGAGCGCGGCTTTCTCTTCTTCGAGCCGCTCAATGCGCTCGATGAAGGACCGCAGCTGATCCTTCGCCGCCTGCCCAATCGTACTTGCTGGGGATGCTGAGTTCGAACCCGTTTTCCAAGGAAGACCTCCAATGCCGCGCACGCCGAATCGGTGAGCCGTTGCAACGCTATCGCGGTCTCCGGCGCCATTCAATGCCGCGGCCCGGTTTCGAAGGAATGTGCCGTTCTCCGGGATCGATCGTGTGGAATGTGTTATAAGCACAACAAAAAATATTGACGTGAAGACTTCACGCACATGTTGCCACAGATGCTCCGAAACTGGTTATAATGGATCCAAGGGAATCCGGGCGGCAATGGTGGGCACATCCATAAGCTGGAGTAAAGGGAGGGGAGCGGCGGATAGGCATGTCCGGCCGCTTGCTCGAGTGCACGGCTTCCCGCGTGCGGCTGTCAGCATCTTCGCCTCCCTTATCCTCTTTCTGAGTGTGGCCGCATCTGCGAGGCATGAGGCGCAAGCTGCTGCGGCAAATAATGAGTTGACGCAGCTCCGGCTCCTTTTTGACGGGCAGGCCGAAGCACCAGAGAACTTGATTTGTCATCACAACGATGACGGATCATCGGGCGTGCCGGGTCGCGATCAGCTCCCTCTTTGCAGGAGCTGCTGCGTTCTTTGCCTGGGGCTTCACCATCACCCGGTGCTGGTCCCTCCCGGTAGCGCCTTCGTTCCCGCCACGTCCTGGACGGCGATCCTTCGCTTCCGCCCAAAGAGCGCGACGTTTGAGCCACGTTTTCACGCCGTCAATCAAGCAAGACCGCGCGCTCCGCCCGAAGCGTAAGCGTCGCTTTCCCTATCAGGGCAGTACCGAAGAGCGGGGAACCCGCCTTGAGTGCTGCGCATTAGTTGGGCTTGAGTTTTAAAATTTTACGGCACGGCGACGTGCCCGGCGGAGAATAGATCATGCGGCTCGTTTTTAACGGTAGCATCGCTGGCTTCGGCTGGCGCGCTTGTGTTGCAGCCACACTTCTTGCGTCCTGTTTGATCCCGGTCGAGGCCCTCGCCTGCGCCTGCGGCTGTAGCGTTTTTGACGTTGGATCGAGCGCCCTTTTGCCAAAAGAAGGCGACCATGGCGGCGCCGTCTATTTCGAGTGGGACCACTCGAACCAAAACACAAACTGGAGCGGCCTCTCCAAAGCGCCGGCTGCCAACAACGGCGATAAACAAATTCAGACCGATTGGTATGTTGTCGGCCTTCAATATATGCTCAACCGCGAGTGGGGCTTCGGGGTGCGCATTCCAACCGCGAACCGGTCGTTCCTGACCGATGCCGCTTTTCCCGAGGGTCCGGGTGATACTCCGCAACTGGAGAGATATCATGTTTCCACGGTGGGCGACATTGAGCTCACGGGCATGTATACCGGCTTCTCGAACGACCTCTCTAAGGGATTGATATTCGGCCTCAAGCTGCCGACGGGAAATTGGCGGGCGTACGGCTTTGACCGGGATACGCAAATCGGCACCGGGAGCACGGATCTCGTGCTCGGCGGGTTTTGGCGTGGCTTAATCACCGGCGATAACGCATGGCAATATTTCGCCCAAACCAAACTTGTGCAGCCGCTGCTGACGCACTCCGAGGCGGATCCGACCTTCGGTTCGGATCCCGGCGATTACCGGCCAGGCACGTCAATCGATACAGCCATCGGTGTAACCTACAACAACTGGTACCACCTGGGGCCACTTGATAAAATAGCGCCACTTCTTCAGGTCATAATATCGCACCGCCAGCCCGATAGCGGCGCGGCCTCAGATCCTGGCGACACCGGCTATGACCGTATTTTCATCTCCCCAGGTTTCGACATCACGAAAGTGTTGAACGACGAGGAGAACAAGACCTTCAAACTCTATGGCGACATTGAGGTGCCGCTCTATCAGAGGGTGAATGGCAATCAGCTTGTTGCCCCCTATTTATGCAAGATCGTTGGAGCTTTCACATTTTGATCTATACGCGCAAAGTTCTGACAAAAGTAATAGGGGCCGTAGCGGCGGCTTCGGCGCTCCTCGCATTTGCGGCGGGGCTTGAAATGGCTCCCGCGGAGCCGCTCTTTAAGCACCATACCCCTCCGCTCACCATCAAGACTGCGGAGGGGAACGAGTTCGATCTAGCGTCCATGCATGGCAAGGTTGTGCTCGTTGACTTCTGGGCAACTTGGTGCGCACCCTGCCTTGCAGAATTGCCGGCAATTGAGAAGTTCTACCGCGACCATCGCTCTCAGGGTTTTGAGGTAATCGCTCTCAGTATCGACAGGCCACGTGACCGCGAGAAGGTGCGAAATCTTATCCGCAAGCTGCCATTTCCAGCCGCGCTCTTAACCGATGCACGCCGCAATGGTTTTGGCACTCCGGAAGCAGTGCCGGTCAGCTATGTCATCGATGCCAGAGGCATTGTGCGGGACAAGTTCATCGCAATCGATGACGAGCTTTTGGAAGAAGTGGTCTTGCCGCTGCTGCGGGAAGCGTCGCGCTCCGATAGGGCAGACACACAATGATCCGCTTCCCATGTTCTTTGTCAGCCTTTGGGCTGGTATCGCTCCTACTTTCGGGCGCACTCGGAGTTGCACTCGCCGGAGATTGGATCGCCGACCCTAAAACCGGCTGCAAGGTGTGGAACCCGCAGCCTTCTCCGGGCGAAACGGTGAACTGGAGTGGACCGTGCAAAAACGGTTACGCCGAAGGCAAAGGCGTCCTTGAGTGGCTTCGCGTAGGCAAGCCTTATGAACGCGACGAAGGCTTATGGCGTAGCGGCCGGCAAGTGGGGGAAGGAGCACAAAGTTGGCCCGGAGGGCAGTATAAAGGAGAATTGTCCGGCGCGATGCCGCATGGCCACGGCGTCCTTCTAGTTGGGGGAGCCCACTATGACGGCTCATTCCTCAACGGAAAGCCGAATGGGAGAGGTGTGCTGACGGATGCTTCAGGCACGTTTGATGGGATGTGGCGCGATGGCTGCTTCAACGATGGGAAGCGGCGCGCTGCCATAGGTGTTCCAGTGCAATCTTGTCCGTGAGACAGTTAAGGGGCTCGCGCCCGCAACTCGGAGTAAATGACATGAGAGCTGTTTTCGCCTGTGTAATTCTCGCCGTTGCTTGCGCCGCAGCTATGGATGTACCACCGGCCTCAGCCGAGATGCGCTGCCACATGGAGCAGCAATGCCGGTGGGTGAATTTCAAAAAGGTCTGCCACTGGGTAAAGGTTTGCCGCGAGCACTAACTTCGGTCAGGCAGGAGGCGGAGCGGGAGCAGTAAAGTAGTCGAGGTTACCCATTCCGAGAGCTTTCTCGTTTGGCGAGCGCCTGCGCCTCGCCCCCCGATGTTGCCTCGCGACCCCAAATGGTGAATGGCCTGGTTTCTAGCAGGGGCAAAAGAAAAAGCCCGCGAGTTTCCCCGCGGGCCTGCGTTCATTCGGAAGCGCTGGGCTTAGTAGTCCATTCCGCCGCCCGGCATCGCGGGAGCCGCTGACTCTTTCTTCGGCTTCTCGGCGATCATCGCCTCGGTGGTAATCAGGAGGCCGGCCACGGAAGCCGCATCCTGAAGCGCAATGCGCACCACCTTCACCGGATCGATAACGCCAGCCTTGACGAGATCGACATATTCCCCAGTCTGGGCGTTATAGCCCCAGTTGTACTCCTTGTTCTCAAGGATTTTACCGGCCACAACGGCGCCATCCTCGCCAGCGTTAGCGGCGATGATGCGGGCAGGAGCCTGGATCGCGCGGCGCACGATATTGATGCCAGCCTTCTGATCTTCATTCGCGTGCTTGAGGTGCTCAAGAGCGTGGATCGCGCGGAGCAGCGGCACTCCACCACCGGGAAGGAAGCCTTCCTCGACAGCAGCGCGGGTCGCGTTCAGCGCATCGTCAACGCGATCCTTCTTTTCTTTCACCTCAACCTCGGTCGCCCCGCCGACGCGGATCACCGCAACGCCGCCTGCGAGCTTCGCAAGCCGCTCCTGCAGCTTCTCTTTATCGTAGTCGGAGGTGGTATCCTCGATCTGAGCCTTGATCTGATTGACGCGGCCCTCAATCTCCTTCCGGTTGCCAGCGCCATCAACGATGGTGGTGTCGTCCTTCGTGATGGTGACCTTCTTCGCCCGGCCAAGCATAGCGACCGTAACGTTCTCGAGCTTGATGCCGAGGTCTTCTGCAATCATCTGGCCACCCGTCAGGATAGCGATATCCTGCAGCATGGCCTTGCGGCGATCGCCAAAGCCTGGAGCCTTCACAGCCGCAACCTTCAAACCGCCACGCAGCTTGTTGACGACGAGGGTCGCGAGAGCCTCGCCCTCCACATCTTCGGCGATAACGAGCAACGGCCGGGCCGACTGCACGACAGCCTCAAGCACAGGCAGGAGAGCCTGGAGGTTCGAGAGCTTCTTCTCGTAGATCAGGATGTAAGGATCTTCGAGATCGACGCGCATCTTTTCGGCGTCGGTAATGAAGTAGGGCGAAATGTAGCCGCGGTCGAACTGCATGCCCTCCACGACCTCCAGCTCGGTCTCAAGAGACTTCGCCTCTTCAACCGTGATGACGCCTTCGTTGCCGACCTTCTCCATCGCCTGAGCGATCAAGCGGCCAACCTCGATGTCGCCATTTGCGGAGACGGTTCCGACCTGCGCAACTTCGGACGAGGACGTAACCTTCTTCGCTTTGCTCTGGAGATCCTTCACGACAGCCGCGACCGCCAGGTCCACGCCGCGCTTCAGATCCATAGGGTTTGCGCCAGCAGCAACGGACTTGGCCCCCTCACGAACGATCGACTGAGCGAGCACTGTCGCCGTCGTCGTGCCGTCGCCTGCGATGTCGTTGGTCTTGGAGGCGACTTCGCGCACCAGCTGGGCGCCCATGTTCTCGAACTTGTCTTCAAGCTCGATTTCCTTGGCAACGGTTACGCCGTCCTTGGTGATGCGAGGCGCACCATAGGACTTGTCGAGAACGACATTCCGTCCCTTTGGCCCAAGGGTCACCTTCACCGCTTCGGCTAGAATATCCACGCCGCGAAGCATCCTCTCGCGGGCGTCTTGAGAAAAACGTACGTCTTTAGCAGCCATGGTTCATGACTCCTTTGTATCTGTTAATGCTGTGGAAATAGGGTTCTTTAAGTTATGCGGCCTTTTTCTTGCCTTTTCCGGCTTCGGCAGCATGGTTCTCGATGATGCCGAGGATGTCGCTTTCCTTCATGATCAGAAGGTCTTCGCCATCAATCTTGACCTCGGTGCCGGACCATTTACCGAAAAGGACGCGATCGCCCTCTTTGACGTCCAAAGCGACAAGCTGGCCTTGCTCATTGCGCGCGCCCGGACCTGCCGCTATCACTTCGCCTTGCTGTGGCTTCTCCTTGGCGGTATCCGGGATAATGATCCCTCCCCTTGTGCGCTCTTCTTCTTCGACACGGCGCACTACCACGCGGTCATGCAACGGCCTGAATTTCATGGGTATCCTCCTGGAGACAAATCAGATCGGGTTTGAAAGGGTGCGGCAGCTTCGGCCAACACTCCTTTGCCCATGAAATATTTAGAACTGTTAGCACTGTCAAGAGGAGAGTGCTAAAACTTTGCTTTGGCTCGGGTGCGAGGCTTCAAGGTTTGCGGCCATCGCGAAACACGGTTCAGAAAAGGTGATTAAACCGGCCGGCTTCAGCGCAAATCCGACAGGCAGTTTTGCCTGCTTTCAATTAAGAAGGCGGGTCGTAAAAAAGGGCTCGCGATGCTTGTTTCAGGCTCTTTTGGAAGACTTGCAGTGAGATTGGCCGGGCGAGAAAAGGTTATATTAAGCTACTCATCGCGATAGATGCGCTCGCGGCGCTCATGCCGCTCCTGAGCCTCGAGGCTCAACGTTGCGACCGGGCGGGCATCGAGCCTTTTTACGCCGATAGGCTCGCCCGTCTCCTCGCAATAGCCGTAGGTGCCATCGTCGATACGGCCCAGCGCGGCCTCGATTTTCGCTACGAGTTTTCTCTGACGGTCGCGCGCACGGAGTTCAATTCCTCGGTCGGATTCGTAGCTTGCGCGATCAGTAACATCGGGATGCTGTTCCGAATCTTGCAGGTAATCAAGAGTTTCCTTGCTTTCGCGAAGGATTTCATCACGCCATACAAGAAGTTTTTTTCTAAAGTAAGCGCGTTGGCGCTCATTCATAAAGGGTTCGTCTTCCGAAGGCCTATAGTCTGGAGGCAAATCGGCGCCCGCCATGCCCCCTCCTTTTAGCAGGGGAATCCACATCTCTCGTTGTACAACCAGGCAAGGTGTGAACAGCTCACAATTGCAGCGACCGAAAGCGTTATGAACTTCAACGCTGTTCAAGTCAAGAAGTGCGCACTACCCGTAGCGCTAGCTTCAATTGCCCCCGAAACATGGGGCCGTTTAAATACATTGACCATGCGGCTTGCGCTGCTTTAAGCCGGAGCGCAAGTTGCAGAGCGTGCGTCCGTTAGATATGGCCCCGGCATGCCCTGAGCGTCAGTAAACGAAAAATAAGGAAAGCCATCATGCGCGTCTATTACGATCGCGATGCGGATATCAATCTCATCAAGGGCAAAAAAGTCGCCATCGTGGGCTATGGCAGTCAAGGTCATGCCCATGCGCTGAACCTGCGGGATTCGGGGGTTGCCGAGGTGGCGGTCGCGCTGCGAAAGGGCTCGAACTCTGCAAAGAAGGCGGAGCGAGAAAAATTCCGCGTACTTGGGGTGACGGAGGCCGCCAAATGGGCGGACGTGGTCATGATTCTCACCCCGGACGAGTTGCAGGCCGACATATATCGCGACCATCTTCACGCAAATATGAAAGAAGGGACGGCGCTGCTCTTCGCCCACGGTCTTAACATCCACTTCAATCTCATCGAGCCGCGAGCTGATCTCGATATCGGCATGGTGGCGCCGAAAGGGCCAGGCCATACCGTTCGCTCCGAATATGCGCGGGGCGCTGGCGTGCCTTGCCTTATCGCGGTCGCCAAGGATGGTAGCGGCAATGCGCATGAGCTTTGCCTTTCCTACGCAAGCGCTATCGGCGGCGGACGGGCCGGCATTATCGAGACTAATTTCCGCGAGGAGTGCGAAACCGACCTTTTCGGCGAGCAGACAGTCCTTTGCGGCGGCCTAGTCGAATTAATGAGGGCTGGTTACGAGACCCTCGTCGAGGCCGGCTATGCGCCGGAAATGGCCTATTTCGAATGCGTGCACGAGGTGAAGCTGATCGTCGATCTCATCTATGAGGGCGGCATCGCGAACATGAACTATTCGATTTCAAACACCGCCGAATATGGCGAATATGTCACCGGCCCGCGCATTGTCGACAATCGTCTCAAAGAGACGATGAAAGCGGTTCTGGCCGATATTCAGGGCGGAAGGTTTACTCGTGACTGGATGCTGGAGAACCGGGTCAATCAGACAAGCTTCAAGGCCATGCGCGCGAAATGCGATGCACACCCAATTGAAGAAACTGGCCGCCGCCTGCGCGCAATGATGCCGTGGATTGCCGAGCGAGCACTAGTGGATAAGTCCAAAAACTAAGATGGCGAGGCTACCGATACCGGCGGCGCCCTATAGAGGCGGCTGCCTTTGCGGCTCGGTGCGTTATCAGCTCGATGCGCGACCGCTTGGTATCAATGCTTGCCATTGCAACGATTGCAAGAAGCTCTCCGGTGCCACCAACATTGTCACTTTGCTCGCATCCAGCAAAGCCTTCCGGCACGAGCACGGAGATGTGACACGCTTCCGGAAACGAGCCGACTCCGGCAGGGAAATCGACATCGTGCGCTGCAAGTCATGCGGCGTGCGTCTCTGGCATGAGCCGCAGTCTTCGCCGGAATATGTCTTCGTAGCGGCCGGAACTCTCGACGACTCCGCTTGGGCGGTACCCGCCTCGCATATCTGGATCGAAAAGGCGGCTCCAAACGTCACATTCGAAAACGATGCAATCACTCTGAGGGGGCAGCCCCCAAGCCGCGAGATTCTTCTGGAAGCCTTCTCCAAGATTTATGGCGCTGGAGCGACTTGAATAAGCGGCGGCCGGAGAAGCGCGGCTCAACCGCGTTTGGGAGGATGGAGCTTCCGGTTAAGGCAAAAATCCCAGCCTCCTTCATCGGCAGCTCGAACCTCGCTCAGGCTTGACTTTGGGCGGTGAAATGCCGTTGATTCATCCGCGTCACCATTTTTGCCACGATTTAGTCAAGGCTTTCGCGATATCGTCGAATCGCGACCAGCCATGGAGACTCAATTGTTTCTACGATGCCAATTTGCCGCTTTTCTGAAAGCATCGCTGCCGATTGGCGGTGCATTTTTCCTCTTGCTTTTCGCGACAGCAGGCTCAAGGGCCGGGGAAGAAACCGCCACCTGCGGGGATGCTGGCGGGCTCGCGGTTCTTACCTCTCCGCTCGCCCCGTGGAAAGGCGCGCCGCTGCGAGTTCTGCTAGCTGCGGAGAAGCCGATGGAGGGCGAACTTTCGCTGATTGCGCCCGATGGCCGCGTCGCCGCCAAATCCCACGAAAGATTCGGTGGACCGCCCTATTCCTGGTTTGCTGAAACCTCGTCCCCGCAGCCGGGTACGTGGCATTTGCGGCTCACTCGCGACGGTGCCTCCGCCGGGTGCGGAGTGATTGCGCGCGAAATCAACGTTAGCGCGCATGAGCCGCCGCGGCCGCACGCGGCCGAAACAGGCATTTGGCCTTTGCGCAATAGCTGGGATCGCAATACCGAAAACCTATTCGCTGCGTGGGTCGAGAAGCTGTTCGACGCACCGCTCGATGCGGCGCCGTCGTGGCCGGCTCTGCATGAAGTGCTACGCGACCGGTCCCGCAATTTCCTGTTCAACCATTTGGGGCTGGGCGAAGACCAGATGGGGATCGTTATTCGCCCGGACTGCGCCGACCTGCCCTATTTTTTGCGGGCTTATTTCGCCTTCAAGATGGGGCTGCCTTTCGGCTACTCGAAATGCTCGCGCGGAGGCGGAGGGAAACCACCGAAATGCTACGAATGGTTTAGCATTCAAAACCCGGAGCAGCCTCATCCTTCGCCGCCCCCGGAGAAAACTGCCTCCGGCGGCCTGTTTGGGATGATTCCTCAGCCGGTCGCGCGTGCGCCAGCCGCAGTCGCAGTGAAGCGGCTGGGCCTAGCGGCCTCGTTTGGGCATTATTTGCCGACGCTCGCCGACGGCGTGCATTCCGGCTCGGCACGAACGGCTGCCGCCGACGAGAACACCGATTATTACCCAGTGCCCTTGAAGCAGGGCACCCTCCGCCCAGGAACCGTATACGCCGACCCATATGGGCACGTCTTAATGCTCGTACGGCGGATATCGCAGTCGGGGGAGACGGCGGGCGTGTTCCTCGCCGTGGACGGCCAGCCGGATGGGACCGTCTCACGAAAGCGTTTCTGGCGCGGCAATTTCCTGTTTGCGCAGGATCCTGCCCTTGGCGGCCCTGGGTTCAAGCACTTCCGGCCGATTGTACGCGAGAACGGCGTGTTGAGGCGTCTTAGCAACAATGAAATCACTAAGAATCCGCAGTATGCGGATTTTTCTCTAGAGCAGTCGCAATTGGGCGTCGAAGACTTCTACGATCGGATGGATGACGTGATGTCGCCGGAGCCGCTGGATCCGGTGCGCGCGCTGAAGGAGGTGATCGCGTCGCTAGAGGAACAGGTGAAGGCACGCGTGACTTCTGTGGAAAATGGGCGGAAGTATCAGAGCAAGGGGGGCGGTGACGCTGAGATGCCGGATGGCGGGGCGATTTTCGAGACCAATGGGGCGTGGGAGGATTTCGCTACGCCCTCTCGCGATTTGCGCCTGTTAATCGCGATCGATGTGCTTCGCGGATTTCCTGACCGCGTCGCCAGACGGCCCCAGCGTTATGCCATGCCGAAGGACAAGACCGTTGCGGACGTGAGAGCTGAATTGGAAGGCGTGCTCGCCGCCGAGCTTGCGGCACGCAAGTTTTCGTATACGCGCAGCGATGGCTCTCCGTGGACACTCGCGCTCAGAGATGTGGCTGACCGCGCGCAGGATCTCGAGATGGGGTATAATTTGAATGACTGCGTCGAGCTGCGTTGGGGCGCGCCTGAGAATAGCGAGGAGGCATCGACCTGCAAGAGACATGCGCCCCGAGTGCAGCGCGCAAAAATGACAGACTACCGGGCGTGGTTCCATGAGCGGCGCCGGCCGCCCCGCGCTTAATAGGGAGGAAGGCCGCCACCCGAATCCTTAGTCTAATGGTGCGAGACGTCCTCCAGTATGTGGCCGGAGCCTTTTTCGCCGATCATGATCGTCGCCGCATTTGTGTTTGCCGACGTGATGACCGGCATCACAGAAGCGTCGACGACCCGCAGACGATTGACCCCGTGTACTTTGAGGTTCTCATCGACAACCGCGCCGGCCCCGTGTCCCATGCGGCATGTGCCTGAAGGGTGATAGATCGTTCCTCCCGTTTCCCGAATAAAACGAAGGATCTGCTCATCGGTTTGGACCCCCTGTCCGGGGGACATCTCTTCCTCCCATAAATCCGCGAAGGCAGACTGGCGATGGATCTCGCGCAGCATCTTCACTCCTGCCACCATGACCTTGCGGTCAATTTCCGACGCAAGATAATTCGGCTCGATCAACGGATCCGCCGCGGGGTCTGCTGAACGGATACGAAGCCGGCCGCGCGAATGCGGATGACACTGCCAGAGTACACCAGTAAATCCAGGAAACCGGTGCAGCGGGGCGCCCGGCCGATCAATAGATAGCGGCATCACCAGAAACTGCACATCCGGGCGGCCATCCGAAGCATGTTCCGTGCAGGCTGCCCCCCCGGCATGACCTGCCCCAATCGTCAAGGGGCCGCTGCCGCTTATGAGCCACTGAAGCCCCATCTGAGCCAAGCGCAGCGGATTGCGAACGTCGTTGTTCAGCGACTGTTTGCGTTTGAGGCGTAGGACCGTTCGCACCTGAAGATGATCCTGCAGGTTCTCTCCCACGCCGGGAAGATCGGCAACCACCTTGATGCCGTGCGACCGCAAGAGGTCCGCGGGCCCTATCCCCGAAAGCTGCAGAAGCTGCGGAGACTGCAGCGCACCACCGCAAAGGATAACCTCGCCCTCAGCGAACGCCCGCTGTGTGACCCCGCCCTCGGTCCACTCCACGCCCGCGGCACGCTGCTGGCCGATCAGCACCCGCGTCGCAAGGGAGTCCGTCTTAATGGTCAGATTGGGCCGATGCCGGATGGGATGGAGGAAAGCCTTTGCGGAGCTCGCTCTCCAGCGCTTCCCAATGCTAAGCTGATAAGTGCCCGCCCCGAAGGTTGTTCCGGCATTGAAATCCGGATTCTCGGAAAGGCCGTACTGTTTTGCCGCCTCGATCCAGGCTGCGCACCAAGGATGCCTCATGCGGAGATCCGAGACACTGAGTTCTCCGTAGGCGCCGCGAAATTGGCTGGGCTCGCCGCTGTAATTTTCGATCCGCTTGAAGTAGGGGAGCAGGGACGCATAGTCCCATCCGGGCGCGCCTTGCTCGGCCCAGTCATCGAAGCCGTCCGGCTCTCCGCGGATGAAGATGAGGCCATTGATGGAACTCGATCCGCCAATCACCCTTCCGCGCGGCCATGGGATCGACCGGCCCGCAATCCCCTCTGAAGGCTCGGTGTGAAACGTGCGCGAAAACCGTCGATCGAAAACCGAACGATAGTAGCCAATCGGAACACGAAGCCAGAAATTCCGGTCCCATCCGCCCGCCTCAAGCAGCAGAACGCGATGATCGGGGTTGGCCGAGAGCTGGTTTGCGACGACGCACCCTGCCGATCCCGCTCCCACGACAATGAAATCATATCCTTGCGGATTCAAAATTAGGCCAGCCTTTCCGATTCGTGAGACGAATCGCTGGCTGATAGTGTGTTACTTGAAGTGTACGTGCAATCACACCTGCGTCCTAAGAATTCCGCCGTCAGCGTGCCACCGCTCGGCGACGCCATCAGCTCACTGATATGCCGGTTCCCTCCGATAATTCGCCTACGATGCTCGCTTCACCGAAACCCGCAGCCCGGATTGAGTTCAGAACGTCTCTTGCACGTGCTGGCGCACAGGCGAGGAGAAGCCCTCCCGATGTTTGCGGATCTGTGAGCAGTTGCCGCTGCCAGAGCGGGCGATCGGAAGAGATTACAGCCTCCTGGCCATAGCTTTCCCAATTGCGCCCTGACGCCCCCGTGATATAGCCGCCCATGGCGAACTCCGCGGCTTTCGGCAAAAGCGGCAGTGCTTCCCATTGAAGGGACAGCTTCAGATTGGAGCCGCGTGCCATTTCAAGTCCATGTCCCAGTATGCCAAATCCTGTCACGTCCGTCATGGCATGCACATCCGGATCTTTGGCAAGCTCCGCGCCGATGCTGTTCACCCTCGTCATGGTCGCAATCATGTCTGCATAGTCTGCCGGTTCGAGCGCCTCCTTCTTGAAGGCAGCCGAATAAACCCCCACGCCTAGCGACTTCGTCAGAATGACGAGGTCCCCCGCCTTGGCGGTACAGTTGCGCCGCAGGTCTGAAGCGGCGCAAAGACCATTCACCGCGAGCCCATAAATCGGTTCTGGAGTGTCGATTGAATGGCCGCCCGCGACCGGAATGCCGGCTTTGCCGCAAATCTCGCGGCCCCCTTCGAGGATTTCACGCACGTCTTCAGGTTCGATCTTGCCAAGCGGCATCCCGAGTATGGCGAGCGCGAAGATCGGCTTGCCCCCCATGGCGTAAACGTCTGAAATGGCGTTCGCCGCCGCAATGCGTCCGAAATCGCGGGGATCGTCCACCATCGGGGTGAAAAAATCCGCCGTCGAAATAAGGCAAGTGCCGCTATCAAGCTGCCAGACGGCCGCGTCGTCGCCCGTCTCCGTGCCGACCAGCAACTTTTGATAAGCCTGAGTTTTCGGCATCCCGGCTAGCAACGAAGACAAAACCGCTGGAGAAAGCTTGCAGCCGCAACCTCCGCCATGGGCCATGCTGCTGAGTTTTATCTTGCTGTTGGACATCAGTGCGTTCCTTGGATTTGGAGGCATTCTTTCACGAAAAGGACATCAATGGAAAGCGGCGCCAGCGTCTCTAATGAACGGTATGGCCTCGCTTCGCATCAATTTTGCTGCCTTGACCCTGCCGAAGCGGAGCCAGCCGCTGTAGCTCTGTCTTCAAATGCTCCGGTGAACGCGCAAAGACGAAGCCGAACGAAACGCAGCCCTCCTTGCCGTCCACGGCGTGGTGAAGACGGTGAGCCTGATAGAGCCGGCCGAGATAGCCTTTGCCAGGGTTGGGGCGCCATCCTCCGCGGTTGTGAACGAGAACGTCGTGGGCAAGAAAGTAGACAGCTCCGTAGGCCATGATGCCGAGCCCAACGAACAGCCCCCAGAGCGGGCCGCCGAGCTGCGCGGTCCACGCCATGAAAGCAATTGAAATCGCCGCAAAGAATAGGCCGAAGGCGTCGTTCAGCTCCCAAAAGCCTTTGCGTGGCTCATGATGGCTCTTGTGGAGGGACCAAAGAAAGCCATGCATCACATATTTGTGCATGACCCATGCGACACCTTCCATCGTGAAAAAGACGGCCAGGAAGATGGCGGGGTATATGAGCCAATCGCTCATGGCTGCTTCCCTATCCGGTCGCCGCAACCGCCGCCGCGAACTCAGGCATGAGTTCCGTGAAGGCGCCAGCGAGTTCTTGCGGCAAATGCAGTGAACAGCTCCCCGTTCCCTCCCGCCATTTTTGCCGAGAGACAAGCCTTGACGAGAGCGCCCTCGATCCTCGCTCGCGCCAGCGCGGCCGCCCGGTCTACGCCCAACAGGCTGGCAAATGTGGTCCGGCCTGTATCCTGATCGACATCCTTTCCGGCGCGGTCCGAAGTGGACCGGGCATCGAGGACATCATCCAGAATTTGGAACCCCACGCCCAGGTCCAAGCCAAAGCGGCGCATTGCCTTTCGCAATACGGGCTTCTGCGCCACGATCGCTCCACACTCGGCGGCGGCGGCAAAAAGTGCGCCCGTCTTTCGGGCATACATATGCTCGAGCTCGGCCTGCGTCATAATCTCTCGCGAGTCAGCGAGGTCCTCCTGCTGGCCGCGTACGAGCCCGTCAAGGCCCACCGCCCAGTGCAGAACTTCCACAGCGGCAAGGCGCTGATCCCGGCTCAATGTCTCTGAAGAAGCAGCGACGCCGTACGATTGGTTCAAAAGGCCAACGGCTGCGAGAATGGCTGTCGCCTCTCCGAAAACCCTATGGTTCGTAGGCAACCCTCTTCGCGTTGCCGCATCGTCCATGGCAGGCAGATCGTCCAGGATCAAGGACGCGGCGTGGATCATTTCGAGCGAGCAGGCGGGGTCCAGCGCATTCTCCTCGCGGCCGCCAAGCTCGCGCGCCGCGATCATCACTAGGACGGCACGCACCCTCTTTGCCGGTGCAAGCAGACTATGCCGGACTGCCTCCTGCAATTTATCCGATGGCACAGATGGCATCAGCTCGGAGAGACGATCTTCAATCCGTCCCCGTAGCTTGCTAAAGTAGTCCAGCTGGCCGGTCATTTCGGAATCACCGCCACAGGTCTGACGAGCGCTGAACATTCCGGCTGCCTTCGCGGCACATATTTGATCAAGCGGCTGAAAACTTTTGAAAAGGCCTTGCCCATTACGTATGACCTATGCGCCGCCGTTTGTAAACCAAAGGGCGGGCTCGGCCACAAGCTTTAGCTTCTCTAATGGGGACTATCATGGCAAAAGGGTATTGGATTGCGAGGGTCGATGTAAACGACCCTGAGGCCTATAAGGGTTACGTGTCTGGAGCCGCATCGGCATTCCAGCAATACGGAGCGAAATTCCTGGTGAGGGGTGGAAAGTTCTTGGCTGCCGAAGGCTCCGCCCGCACCAGAAATGTCGTGATCGAATTCCCATCCTATCAACAAGCCGTGGATTGCTACAATTCGCCCGGCTACCAAGCAGCGCGTTCACACCGGCTGCCTGCTTCCGAGGCTGAAGTTGTGATCGTTGAGGGTGTCGAGCCCTGACTGAGAGCCCAATCTTGGATCAAATAGATGCATCACGCCGCAGTCTTCCCCGGAAGCGCGGCGCAAAGAAAGCCGTCGTCGTTGGTGCGGGCTTTGGAGGCATAGCCTCAGCTCTCCGGCTCGCGGCAAAGGGATATCGCGTGACTTTGATCGACCGGCTGGGGATGCTCGGCGGGCGCGCTCAGGTCTTCAAAAAGGACGGTTTCCGTCATGACGCCGGCCCGACAGTGATAACGGCGCCATTCCTCATCGAGGAACTTTTCGAACTCTTCGGAAAGCGGAGTGAAGACTATTTTAAGCTTAAGCCGCTGACACCATGGTACCGCTTTTTCTACGACGAAGACGGCTCAACATTCGACTATGGAGGTACCCTCGAAGAAACACTTTCCGAAATGCGCCGGCTAGATGAGCGTGATGGTGAGGGCTATCTGCGGATGCTCCAGCACTCGAAGAAGCTCTTCGATGCGGGCTTCACTGAACTTGCCGACCAGCCCTTTCACAATCCGATGACGATGCTGCGGCAAATTCCCCGGCTGGTTACGCTTGGCAGTTACCGCAGCGTTTGGGCGTTTGTATCGAAATATTTTCACAGCCCAAAGCTGCGGCAGGCCCTTTCCATACAGCCACTGCTTGTTGGCGGCAGCCCATTCGATACGACGAGTATCTATGGGTTGATCCACTACCTCGAGCGGAAATGGGGCGTGTTTTACGCTGAGGGCGGCACAGGCGCGATCGTCGCGGCACTCGGAAGGCTGATGGAGGAAGAGGGGGTCGAGATACGCCTCGGGACGACTGCTTCCTCGATTGCTGTCGAAAAGGGTGTGGCCACTTCCGTGCTTCTTGAGAGTGGCGAGCGCATCGCCGCCGATCTCATCGTCTCAGACGCAGATCCGATGTACTTGTTCGGAGAGATGATCCCAGCTGCGTCGCAAGGCATCTCCGCGCGCCTCAAGCGGAAAACCGCGAGGCTTTCCATGGGCTTGTTCCTTCTCTATTTCGGGACCACACGGCAATACCCGGACCTTGCGAGACATACGATCTGGCTTGGGCGGCGCTATAAGGGTCTACTGGACGACATATTCAAGCGGAAGCACCTGCCCGAGGATTTTTCTCTTTATGTTCACAGACCAACAGCAACCGATCCAAGTTTTGCGCCCCAGGGCTGTGATTCTTTCTATGTTTTATGCCCTGTGCCCAATCTCTTGGGCGCCGTGGATTGGACCGTAGAGGCTCCTCGGTTGCGAGATCGCATCGTGGCAGCACTGGACCGAACGATAATGCCTGAGCTGGGCCGGTGCATTACCGCGGAAATGATGCTCACGCCTGAAGACTTTAAGTTGAATTATCTAAGTTATGCCGGAGCCGGCTTTTCAATTGCGCCGCATTTCACTCAATCGGCCTTTTTCCGCTTTCACAATAAGGCGGAGGGCATTCGGAATTTGTATCTCACCGGCGCTGGAACCCATCCGGGAGCAGGAATCCCTGGCGTTATCTGCTCGGCCAAAGCGGTAGACCGCCTCGTGCCGGCCGCCTCGCAAATTGCCTGAACCCACGGCTTCCCCTTTACGTGGAGCTTTTTGCAACCGGCCTTTGCATCCAGCGGATTAGAATCCCTGCGAAAAACACCCAAATCAACGTCGTGACCAGGTAGAAGAGAAGCTGCGTGCTCATGGGCGTACCAGGCAGTCGCGCAAGGGCAACGCTTATCGCGAAGAAGAAATAGCAGGCCGTACCGACAACGAAAGCGACTGTTCCAACGAGCTTTTTCAGGCGGCTGTTCATTTCAACCCATGCTGTCTTGTGCGTGTCTAAATTACAACGGTTAACCCAATTTCACCTTTAAGGCTTGTTCTTACGGCAACTTTTCTCTTTAGCTTGAGTAAGTGTCAGAGATAGAAGGGATCTTTGCCTCTGATATCTGCGGCCGCGGCTGGAGCTCCACAAGCGCCTCAAGCCGTGATCCTTAACTCAAATCCGGTGTGTTACATGAAGAAGTTAGTTGTTGCTCTCGCGAGCTTCGGGGCGGTCCTGTTTACCGCCGGTTGCCTGTTCGCGGCGGACAAGCCCGCAACCCCAGCAGGCCACACGGCCCAAGCTGCTGATACCAAAACAGGCACGCAGGTCAAGCCTGGGACCGTAAATCAGACAGAGACAAAGAAGCCTGCGACTCCGGCGGATGCCAAAAAAGATGACTCCGGGAACAAGCCTGTAGCGACCTCACAAACGGCAGCGCCAAGCACTCCGAAGGCAACCGTAGCCAAGGAAACGCATAAGAAAGCCACTAAGAGAAAGCGTCACCGCAGACACCACGTCAGGCATCACAGGCGGCACCATTGGCGCCATTACGCACGCCACTATGGCTATTGCATGTACCCGCGCAGGCACCACAGGCATGCATACATCCATCATCGGAAACACCACCACAGGCATGGGATTCGGCACCATCATAAGGCCCACCATGCCAAAGTCACGCCGAAGAAGGTTCATGTGACGCCGAAGAAGGTCGAACAGGGTAAGGTCCCACAGGCAGGCGCTGCCGGCGCGAATACCAAGACCATGCCTGACCATAAGCAAGGGACTCCAGCGCCAGCCCCAGTCAAACCCGGAGCTGCCAAGTAGGACACCAAATAAGACAATGAGGTTGTACTTCACTGGCGGCCTTGGAGGCCGCCATTTTTATTAGACGACGTAGCATTAACTGAAAAAAAATGTGATACAAAGACGGATCTCATCTCAAATGATTAAGCATAATGTCACCACCAGAGCGTTACGATGAAGCTTGGCAGCTTGCGGCTGCGCATCTTTGTTTTGCATCGAGGATAATATGAAAAGGCTCGTCATTGCGCTTGCTGCCATGTTCGCGGCAATGCTTCTCACCGGCAACTCATTTGCTGTGCCAGGCAATTACGCCCAAAAGATCGGCGCCTCCAACCAGGCTCTGAAAATATGCGACGGCGGTTACTGCTATCACCGCCGGCCGAGCTATGGCCGTTGTGCAGGATGTGGTGTGCAGTATTATACTTACCCTTCCTGCGGCAGTTGCGGCTGGAATGCCGGATGCGGCTGGCATAGCGGTTGCTGGAGCGGTAGCGGCGGCTGCGGTGGCGGTTGCGGCTGGAGAGGCGGCTATTGCGGCGGCGGCTGCAGCTGGGGTAGCGCCTGTGGCTGGGGTGGCTGCGGCGGCGGAGGATTGTTCGGCTGGCTCTTTTAGAGGTCGCCTCCGGCTAGCCTTTCATGCTTTTTTCCAGACGGACAAAGAACACCCTTGCCCGGCTTAGCGTAGGAGTTTCAAAAAGTGGCGGCTGAAGAATGAAAAATCTTGTATGTTTTGCGGTAGTCTCGTTCGCGGCGACAGTTTTCACTGCAGAAGCGAACGCCTTACCAGTCCACGTGCCTGGGATCACAGAAACCTCAGAAGCGGCGATCCAAGTCGCCGGCCACCGGCATCGGCACCATCGCGGATCAGGTCTATTCAGCAATTGGTGCGCTTATAATTGCTACGCCGTTCCGCGTTATGCTCACGGCTGCTTCGGCAAATATGGGTACAGGAGCTTCGCCTACGACCAGGATATACCTTTCCGCTATCGCTGGGACAGAGACGCGAGCCCGCTGGACAATGCGCTGGCCTTGACCTTCTACTCAAACGACACGCCCAGCGCTCCGTTCGAGCACATCTATTGATGTGACTTTTTGCGCGGCCTCTGGAACTTGCGACAAAAAGCGAGCTTTAAGATTGGCGGCGCCGGGGTTACTTCCGGCAAAAACCTTCGGTGCGCCTCCCGCATGACTTCTGTTGCAAACGCTTCCGTCGCTGAAATCGTCTCTCCTGGGGCCACTGACGCACGGCTTCTCCCAGTTCGGGTTTGGCTCTTCGCTGTGGCGGGTTTCGTCTTCGCGATGGTGTTGTTGGGCGGCGCCACGCGGCTTACCGGGTCCGGGCTCTCGATTACGGAATGGCAGCCTATTCTTGGCGTTTTTCCGCCTCTCAGCAAAGCCGCATGGCAGGAGGCTTTCCAGAAGTATCAGCACATTCCCGAATACGAACTCATCAATCGAGGGATGAGCCTTTCAGCCTTCAAGGCAATCTATTGGTGGGAATGGAGCCATCGCCTGCTTGGCCGGCTTATCGGTTTCGTCTTTCTGTTTCCTTTCGTTTATTTTCTTGCGCGACGCTCCATTCCGCGGCGCTCAATTTTGCCTATCGCAGCGCTTTTCCTTCTGGGCGGGGCCCAAGGTGCGCTCGGCTGGTTCATGGTGAAAAGCGGCCTTTCGGATCGGGTCGAGGTCAGCCAATACAGGCTTGCGGCGCACCTCGCGCTTGCGGCCGGAATTGGGGGCTACGCGCTCTGGCTCGGTTTCTCCACGAGGGAAGCCCCGGCGCGAAGTAAGTTGGAAAGTGGGACATGGCTGAGCGCGGGAGTCGGGCTTCTTGCAGGGCTTGTCTATTTGCAAATCATTGCTGGTGCCTTCGCGGCGGGCCTCAAGGCAGGCCATGCCTCGAATACTTGGCCCTTGATGAACGGCGAAATCATCCCCGAGGGGCTGAACGTCTACTCACCCTGGTACGTGAATCTTTTCGAAAACCCGCTGACGGCCCAATTTACTCATCGCCTTTTGGCCTACGTGATAGCAATTTTCGCCGCAGTCTTTGGTGCACTCATTTGGCGTTCACATCCGGGCATGAGGGCGCCGCTGGCAGCGATCTTATGCGCAATTCTCCTTCAGATTGCGCTTGGAGTGCTCACGATCGTGCTTGATGTGCCGCTAGGCATGGCGCTCGCCCATCAGGCGAATGCCATTATCGTGTTCGGGCTTGCAATATGGACCTTCCGCCGCGCCGGCGATGCTGCCTATACTGCAGCAAGGCCTTGATCGAGGTCACCGATAATATCGGCGCTGTCTTCCAGTCCTACGGAAAGCCGGACCACATCGTCGCCGGCGCCAGCAAGCCGGCGCTGATCCGGCGTTAGCTGGCTGTGCGTCGTTGACGCGGGGTGAATGATTAGGCTGCGCGTGTCGCCGATATTGGCGAGATGCGAGAAAAGCTTCACATTGGCGACCAGCTTCACGCCTGCGTCGTATCCGCCTTTGAGCCCGAAAGTGAACACCGCGCCTGCGCCTTTTGGGACGAGCCTCTCCGCGAGCGAATGGTAGCGGTTTCCCGGCAACCCAGCATAGTTCACCCATTCGACCTTAGGATGCTTTTCCAACCAGGAGGCAACGGCAAGCGCATTCTCGCAGTGGCGAGCCATGCGCAATGGCAGCGTCTCCAAACCGTTGATAAACAGGAAGGCATTGAGCGGTGCGAGGGCCGGCCCCAAGTCCCGAAGCGACAGGACGCGCGCTGCGATGGCGAATGCGAAATCACCGAATGTTTCCGCCAGCACCATACCTCGATAGGAAGGGTTCGGCTTCGAGAGCATGGGATAGCGGCCGCTTTTGACCCAATCGAAGGAGCCACAATCAACGATAGCGCCGCCGATCGAATTCCCTTGGCCGCCGATAAACTTGGTAAGAGAGTGAACCACGATGTCGGCTCCGTGCTCTTTGGGACGGAAGAGGTAAGGTGTGGCGAGCGTGTTATCGACAATGAGCGGAACGCCCGCTTTTTTTCCTACAGCCGCAATCGCGGGCACGTCGAGGACGATTCCGCCCGGATTTGCTATCGACTCCACGAAAATCAGCTTTGTCTTAGGTGTCACGGCAGCTTCGAAGCTGGCCGGCTCATTGCCATCGGCCCAGACTACGTTCCAGCCGAACTTCTTGAACGCGTGGTTGAACTGATTGATCGAGCCGCCATAGAGCTGACGCGAAGCAATGAACTCGTCACCGGGTTCAAGAAGGACATGAAACGCCAAGAGCTGAGCCGCATGACCAGAGGCCGCGGCGAGCGCGGCGGTGCCGCCTTCAAGCGCGGCGATTCGTGCCTCGAGCACGGCCTGCGTGGGGTTCCCTATGCGGGTATAAATGTTGCCAAACGCTTCGAGATTGAAAAGCGCTGCCGCGTGCTCGGCGTTGTCGAAAACGTATGAGGTGGTTTGATAGATCGGAGTGACCCGGGCGCCGGTCGCAGGGTCAGGCTGGGCGCCGGCATGAATTGCAAGCGTGTTGAAACCGGGTGTGCGTTCATCCGCCATTGTAACCTCCCTGAATTTTGATCTTCAAGGAAAGCGATTTAGGCCGCAAAATCAACCGAAATTAAAACAGCATTCCGCACGAATCCGTTTAGCGGCTTCACAGAAGAAAATTCTTCTCTATTCAGCCAAATTCAGGGCTACTGCTTGCGAATGGATAGCTGCTGATATCCGCTGCCGAGAATGATCGGCTTACGGCTCGAGATCACCCGGTTGTTGACGCCGGTCCAGGAAATCTCCCCCGAAAGGCGCCCATATTCGATCTTGGGGCAGCGGTTCATCACGACTTTCAGTCCGGCTGCTTCGGCCAGGTGCGCAGCATCGTCATTGCGAACGCCAAGCTGCATCCAAATCACCTTGATACCGAGCTCATCCTTCAGTGCGAGCGCATGACTCACGATGCCCAACGCGGCTTCCGAGTTTCGGAAGATGTCTACGACGTCCACCGGCTCTTCGATTTCTTCAAGACTGGCGAACACCTTCAGTCCTTGGATTTCTTTGCCCGTCAGCCCTGGATTGACCGGAAAGACGCGGTAGCCCTTCGCAAGGAGATACTTCAAAACGAAATAGCTCGGCCTCACGGTGTTCGCGCTCGCGCCCACCATCGCGAAGCTCTTCGCCTCATGAAGGATGCCGGCAATATATTCGTCGGTATAGGAATTGTGGTCCATTACGCATCCATAGCTGCCTCGTTTAAGGCAGGCCTAGTTCCGCCTCTGCCTCTAACGCAGCCGCGCCGGGACTTGCCTTACCCGCTTCCGGACCCTACTAGCCCCTTCAGCCCTGGATCCGCTTGTCCACTCCGGGAGGCGGGGGCTGATCGTACTCGCTGTCGAGCCGCATAATGTAATCGTCGAGGTTACTGCCCAGATCGTAGGTCAACTTGTCGATCTCGTCTTTGAGGCTTTGCCGGAAGCCCTCGCCCTCGCGATGGAGCTCTTGCAAACGCGCTTCAAGCTCATTCCGTCTTTGTTCGAGTTCGGCAACCTTCGCCTCGCTTTGAAGCTTCTGAATACCTTCAAGCCGGAAGGTCTTCTGCTTTAGTGCTCGTATGCGATCTGACAGCGTTTCCAGCCGTAGTTCCAATCCGCGATGCAGACCTTGCTCATGCATGGGGTACTCCTTGGTTCCTAGCGAGGGGCTCTCCGGGCTAGCAGCGTGCTGAGTTTGAGGCATAAAAGAACGGGTGAGTTCTCTTGAAGAATTACTTCATTGATTTGGCTATGCACTCACCGTTATCAAGGCGAACAGGTGGAACCGAAGCATTTCGCCCCCGGCCACATACCGCTTTTATTCCGGCCCATAAATGCCCTCCAGTTCCAGGAGGAAGGGTTTGGTCTTGTCGGTGATACTATGGATGAACAGCACCCTAGCCGTGCTCGAGGCATCGGGGCGTGGCATATGAAGGGTACCCGCCGGGATGAGAATAACGTCACCGGCTTTGATGGTCCTAACGGCTGGAGGGTCTACCTCGAAGGTCATAACGCCTTCTAGTCCAAAGGCGATCTCCTGCGCGGCGGGATGATAATGCCAAGGGATGCTGGTTCCCGGCGCAACATCCATAATGGTCAGCCGGATCATTTGGAGCGGAAAACCCTGCAAGTCTTTTGCTAGGATTTCTTTGTACTTCGCGCCCGACCCGCTCCGGATTTGCGCATCGGCGGAGTCAGTTGCCGCTGCCGCCACTGCGGCCGCAAGCATGGCCAGGTCGCGGCGTGTAAGTGTTGTCATGAAAGGCTTCCGTGGATTTGCAGACAGGCCATTCCGCTAACAAGGCTGCAATGATAACAGCGCGCGCCTAAGGCGTCATATCACTCATTCGGCAAAAGCTAACGCGCAAAGAGCGGCAGCTCTTCCTGCCGAATAGAAACCTTGCCCCGAATCTCGACCGAGGCTTTTTCTGCTTCACTCTGCTTCAAACTTTAGTCGCACGAGCGTGATGCTCCGTGAGCAACTGTTGAGATGACGGTCAGGCTCCGGGTGCCTATGTGTGCAGTGCACAAAATGGTCCCGCGGCCAATCTTGGCAGGGATCAGAATGGAGTATCACTATGAAAAAGCACGGATTAATCTTAGCTTCGATCCTCGCCGGCGCCCTTTCCTTTTCCGCGCCCTCACTAGCGCAGGAGAGCGGCCACCAGGTGCGTCATTCGTACAGTCAGCGCGTGGGCGCGGATGGCAGTCCGTATCATCAGGACAGGTTGCCGGACGGGACACTAACCGGTCCTCTCAGTTCTGATAATCCAAACGGCTGATCTTCTTCGCCTCGAAACAGGAGCCGGGAAACCGGTTCCTGTCACTTCTCTTTCGATTGCCGCTATCTAACCCTCTCAAATGAGATTGCCCTTGCTATACTGAGCGGATTGCAATGACAAATTGCAGTTCTAAGAACGAAGTAATTCAATGCTGCAGCATTTGGGGACTAGTTGAGGGGTTAACACATGGCAACCGACTTGCATCTGGCTATAGCTCATCATCTCTTGATCTTCATCCTGTTCGGCATCCTTGTCAGCGAGCTTGTGCTGGTGCGGAAAGGCATGACGGGCGCTGATACCAAGCGCGTGGCCGCGATCGATCTTTGGTATGGCATCGTTGCCATGTTGATCGTGATAGCCGGCTTCTCACGCGCCATCTTCGCGGCGAAAGGCTGGGCATACTATTCAGCAAATTCGTTCTTCTGGGCAAAGATCGGCGTGTTCGTGGTCATCGGCTTACTGTCTGTTTGGCCAACGCTGAAGTTTATCGGTTGGCGAAAGCGCTTCCAAACCACCGGCAATTGCCCCAACGTCACCGCTATCTCATCCGTGAGGCGGGTGCTTTGGTTTGAGGCAGCCCTATTTGCGCTCCTGCCAGCATTTGCGGCCGCAATGGCGCGAGGCTTCGGCAATGAAGCCGATTGAAGCAGACGATCATGCAGAGTGGCCCATCATAGCGAATAAAGACTATGCGGCTTCTTCTGTGTTCCGGCCGGAGGCTCTTTTGCGCGAGGCGCGCCGCCAGAAACAGTTGGCGCTCGTTTCAGTGCCCAAAATATGCGTGCTCGATCCCGACGGCGATGTCGTGCGCTATTTGAAGCGGACGGGGATGGCTCGCAAGCACAAGGGCTGGGCTTGTTATCATACCGAACTCATCACCTTCAATCCGAGCGAGGCAGATGAAATCGGCATCATCGCTTGCGCGGTCGGCGCACCTTTCGCGGTGCTCATAGCCGAGCAGCTCTTTGCTTCCGGCTGCCAGTTGTTGATCAGCGTGACATCGGCGGGCCAGATTACGCCGCGTGCAGCGCCGCCATATTTTGTCTTGATCGACCGCGCGCTCCGGGAGGAAGGAACGAGTTATCATTACCTGCCGCCAGCGGCGTTCGCAGATGCCCCACACCCTGCGTTGCTAGCCCGTATCGAAGACGCGCTGGCTGGGCTCGCTGGCGTTGCTGTATATCGCGGCGCAACCTGGACAACGGATGCACCTTACCGGGAGACGGAAGCCGCAATCGCCCATGCTCGGGACCTTGGCGTCCTCGCCGTGGAAATGGAAGCGGCGGCTCTCTATGCGTTCGCCGCTGCGATGAACCGGCAGGTCGTGTGCTTTGCCCATGTTACAAATGCGATGGCACAGAGCAAAGGGGATTTCGAGAAGGGCGAGGCCGATGGGACGAAAGCGACGCTCGCTGTGGTCGCGGCCGCGGCGAGGGCCTGGTTGTCCGCTTTGCCCGACGGCCCTTGATTTGCTGAGGGAAGCGTATTGCTAGCCGCTGTCTATCAGACCTGCGAGATGGACTCTCGCCCATTCACAAGGAAAAATTGACAAGCATCCCAATAAGTGAGATCTTCCCGGGTGATGCGGCCGTGCAGTTTGCTGCATAGTGTTAGCCTTCCTGCCGCACCCTTTTCAACAATCCGGCCGTCCAGCTGCGCGTGGATAAGGCCCCATGCCGAGAATTCTATACTCGGCTTAAAGGACTATCTCGTGACTTCTGTGACCTTCGAAGCCTTAGGGCTTATCAAACCTTTGTTGCGTTCACTGGCGGACGAAAGCTACGTCCAGCCAACACCAATTCAGGAAAAGGCCATTCCGCCTCTCCTGCAAGGACGTGACGTGCTCGGGCTTGCCCAAACTGGTACGGGTAAAACGGCTGCGTTTGCGCTGCCGCTCCTGCAATTGCTTGCGGCGCGCCAGGATAAGGTTCCGCCCCGAACCGCGCGCGCCCTAATTCTCGTTCCCACGCGCGAGCTCGGACTTCAGGTTGCGGCGAGCTTCAGGACGTATGGGCGCCATCTGAAATTAACGACCACCGTGCTCATGGGCGGCGTTGCCTATGGTCCGCAGGTCAAAGGCATGAGCAGGGGCGTGGACGTCCTTGTCGCCACTCCCGGGCGCCTCTTGGATCATTTGTCTCAGGGCAGTGTCGATCTTAGCAAGACCAGCTTTTTCGTGATCGATGAGGCAGACCGCATGCTCGACATGGGCTTCATCGGCGATGTGCGAAAACTCATGCGCCTCTTGCCGCGGACAAGACAGTCGATCCTGTTCTCCGCCACCATGCCCAAGGAAATTGCAGCGCTCGCCGTCCAAATTCTGAAAGATCCCGTGCCCATCACCATTGCAGCGAAGACGGTCGCCGTTGACCGCATCGATCAACGCGTTCAAATGGTTGCTTCTGGAAGCAAGCACACGGTCCTTGCCGGATTGCTGGACCAACCGGAGTTTGCGCGGGTCATCGTCTTCACAAGAACTAAGCGCACGGCCAACCGTGTCGCAGAACGCCTTATGCAAGGCGGTGTTGCCGCAGAGGCTATTCATGGAAACAAGAGCCAGGCCGCGCGGCAAAAGGCGCTTGAAAATCTCCGGGCAGGGAAAGCGCGGGTACTCGTGGCGACCGATATTGTGTCGCGCGGTATCGACGTGGACGGCATCAGCCACGTCATCAATTATGAACTGCCGAATGACCCGGAAGACTATGTTCATCGCATCGGCCGCACCGCCCGAGCCGGAAGCGACGGCATCGCGATTTCGTTTTGCGATCTGAGCGAACGGAGCAGCTTGCGCAACATTGAGCGCTTCCTCGGGCGTTCGCTTACGCAGTTGAGTGGTCAGGCAGCGAACGACACGGAGCCGCTTCCTCGCCCGGCCAGCAAGACTTTCCACAGATCGAAGCGGCACATGCGTGGCGCTGCCGCGGGCAAGAGCACGCCCCGCCTCAGCCGGGTGGGCTAAGCCGAAAGCCCAGCTGCATATTTTGGGAACTGGGGGATGGCGTCTGGTGGAGGGGGTTGGATTCGAACCAACGTAGGCTTAGCCAACGGATTTACAGTCAGTTTTGGACCGTTATTTTTCAATGCCTTACCTCCACTGTGTTGCATCCGTGTTGCCCCTAGCTGAAAAGCCTTGCTTCCATTTGCGCCATCATCCTTGCATCATCCTCGGCCGTCTTCCATAGGTGGCCGTATAAGTCATAGGTCACTTGAATGCTGCTATGGCCCATGACTGCCATCACCTTCTTCGGGGTCCAGCCGCTCTCGATAAATAAGCTCGCGGCCGTGTGTCTGAGACAATGAAACGTATAGCGAGGGGCCTCAACCTGCCTTCCGCTAGCGCCTTTCCGATGATCCATAAGGCCAACGACGCGAAGCAAGGGAAACCACACGGTTTTATAAATGGAACTGCTCGACGGAATTTTGCCGGAGCGGTTAGGAAACACGAGATTGCCCGGCGTCTGAGGACAAGCGAGCCGCCAGGTCTTTAGCGCGTTTAGAGCCATCGGGGCGAGTGGGATATCCCTCTTTCCAGCCTTTGATTTTGGAACACCAAGCGTGCCGCGAAAATCTGCGCGCTGCTTAATAGTGATGCAACCGTCCGGCAACGACACACAATTCCATGTAAGACCTCTTAACTCCGACAGCCGCGCGCCTGTGAAGAGGGCAAGAACAATAAAGGCGCGCCATGGTAAGCAGCACGCCGGCGGCCAAAGCTCGCCGCTCTTATTGATGATGACTCTGATCTCGTCCTTAGCCGGGATCTCAACTTCCTCTTCATGTCTTTTGGGCATTGAGACCTTGGTGCCGATTGCGACGTTCTGGTTGATCAGGCCACGGCGATGCACTTCGGCTAGGACGCCTTTTAGGCTGGTCAGAACCTTCCTGGTAAGGGCGCGTGATCGCGAATTTAGGAGCAGGTCCCTGAATTTCTCGACCTCAGGCTCATTGAGCTTTGACAGCTTGAGTTCGCCGATCATAGGAACGATGTGGATGCGCGCGTGCTCGCGATATTGCTTCAGCGTCGAGGCTTCCAAATTCTCTGTCTGCGCCCGCTGCAGCCAAAAATCGGCTGCCTCGCGGACTGTGATCGCGACCGAATCAGCGACATGAACGCCGTTCGCAATATCGGCCCGTACTTTGGTTTCAAAGGCGACAGCCTCGCCCTTGGTCCTAAATTGCTTATGCCGACGCTTCCCGCCTTGGTCTTTGTAATCCAGCTGCCAGCGGATTTCACCGCTTGGCAGCACCCGCTTGCGCACACTAGCCATGCTTTTCGCTCCCGCTAAAAAAATCGGCTGTGGATGTGAGATCCAGCACCAGGGAAGTTATAATTGACATTCTGATGGGCCAACATTACACCCTTTGTATTGAAGGGCAACATTTTGAAAAAAATTGCACTGCGGTATGGGCACGTCGAAAACGCGCTTGCGGAGATCATCGAAGTCGATCCGGCTTATTTGAAAGCTTTCCGCGCTCAGCTGCGGCACTTGAGAAATATCCGTGTTCCATGGGATCTACCGACCCCTGGAAAGGGGGTGGCTATTCGATATACGCGGGAGCACGCGTTTGAGCTGTTGCTAGCGCTGATGGTCCAAAGGACCGGTGTGAGCCCCAGGCATGCGGCCTCACTTGTGGGGTGGTTGATTGCGGCTTCCAAACAGCAGTCCAAGAATTACAAGGGCCTATACGCGGTTATATTTGATGAAAAAGAAGGAGAATTCGGGACTCACTTGCTGCGTATGGAAGATGAGGATGAAATCGGAAAACTCATAATGAGCACAAAATTCTTTCATGCTCGGATATTAAACCTTGGCGGCCTCGCATCTGCATTAGAGGATGCCATCAACCGGCAGATCGATACTTAAAAAATTTTGCGTGCACTTTGGAATGTCAAAATTGGCATAAGGAGAGTGTAGGATGACAGAACGGCTATCGGACGACATGCTCAGAGGCGCTGAAGCGATCGCCCAGTTTTTACTCGGCGATAATTCCACGCAAAACCGCCGGCGGATTTATCACCTCGCGAGTTCGAAATCGGCTGATCGCCTGCCCATTTTCAGACTTGGAAGTGAGCTTTGCGCGCGGAAATCAACACTACGGGAAACAATCGAGAAACGTGAAGCGGTAGCTCTCGGCGCTTCCTCTGATGCGTAACTTGCACGCGACGGAGCTTTGTCGCGTGAAAATAAAACGCCCTGCACGTGGCAGGGCGTCTTAAACTCTGTGTTGTCAATCGGCTCCGAACTGTTGACCAGGATCTGGAGTGCACCCCTCCAGGTGGACAGCTGAGGATGTGAGAATCAGACTATCTGGACCGGGCTTTCAAGGAGAAAGCCCATGGCCACACAGCACAGATATTCGATCGAGTTCAAGCGGCAGGTTGTTCAAGAATACCAGGCGGGTGAGAGCCTGCATGGGCTCGCCAAGCGGCACGGCATTTCCCGCAATCTGATCCGCATTTGGGCGGCCAAGGCAGAGGCTGGCGAGTTCGATGACGATCTCGCCGCAGCAAGCATCCTTCAGGAATACGAGGCGCGCATCGCTACGCTGGAGCGGCTGGTGGGCAAGCTGGTACTTGAGAACGAGTTTCTAAAGGGGGCTTCGCGGCAGGCTCCCCGGCTGGCAAACGGGACTACGTCCGTCATTGCCGGCCCCGTGGTCTCCCGGTCAGCGAAGGATGCCGGCTGATGGGTCTGGCGCGATCGACCTACTACGATGAGCCAAAAGGTCAGCCGGTCGAGGAGGCGCGGCTCATTGAACGCATCAAGGAGATCTGCGCCGAGTGGCCGTGCTACGGCTATCGGCGCGTCACTGCCGAGCTGCATGCCACCGGCTGCTTTGTCAACCATAAGAAGGTCATGCGGCTGATGCGGGAGCATGGGCTGAGCGTGCGTCCGCGCAAACGTTTTGTGGTCACCACCGGCAGCGATCATGATGGGCCAATCTTCCCGAACCTCGCAAAGGATGTGGCGCCGGCCGGTCCCAATCAGCTCTGGGTTGCGGACATTACCTACATCGCGATTGCGGTGAGCTTCGTTTATTTGGCGGCCATTCTGGATGCTTGGTCGCGGCGCGTGGTTGGCTACGCCATCGGCAGGCGTGTCGATGCGCGGCTCGCGCTGGCGGCGCTTAGAGCCGCAATCGCTGCCCGGCAGCCGCCGCCTGGCTGCATCCATCACTCCGATCGCGGCTCCCAATATGCCGCCGAGGACTACCGGGCTGAGCTTGAGAAGCACGGCCTTATAGGTTCGACGGGCCGGCGCGGCAATCCCTACGACAACGCCAAGGCCGAGAGCTTCATGAAGACCCTCAAGGTGGAGGAGGTATACCTGATGGAGTATGACACCTTCGAGGATGTGGCGGCGTCATTGCCGTGCTTCATCGATCAGGTCTACAATAGCAAGTGGCTCCATTCCGCGCTCGGATACCGGAGCCCTGCCAAGTTCGAAGAGCAGCACGCCCGGCAGATGGTCAAATTCGCCGGCTAACTCCGTCTACTGGCTGGGGTGCACTCCAATCGGCTCCGAAGAGTTGACCACCCTTCGGGTTGGGGTGATGAAACGCCAAGGCTGGAGGCGCGCAGCGAAGCGTAGCGCCAGAAGGCTTGGCGCTGCGGCGTGCTAATGGTGGGTCCGGATTGGACGCCGATCTACACCAATACCTGCAAGCCTGCCACACGCGCCGGTTTTCCGGCACTTTTCTTTCGCGGCATGCGCGGCGCTCATATCAGCTATGCTTTTTCTGCATCTCCGCCATGCGGGATCCTGCATAGCTCCCGGCATAGTAACTTTTCGATCTGACACCACCTAAAGCGACAAAACGCACCGCCAATCAAGGCGATGCGTTTTCAAAATCAGAGTAAGCGGAGATCCTTGCCTAGAGGATTTCTGCATTGCGTCCCGTTGTACTGCGTGGATTTAGACACGCTTCGCGATCGAGACGGGCTAAATGTAAGAGCTATTTACATCGCCGTCAAGACTGCGAAGCGCGAAGAGTGCTTTCAGCGGTCGGTACAGGGCGATCCCCCAGACGGCAGCACTGAATTCTAAAACCCGGCTACTGTGGGTATCCTCTAAGCCGGGGCGCAGTCCGAAAGGCCGACGCGCGGGGACGGTGAGCATTCAGCCGAAGACATCGCGGCCAACACATGGCGCAGGCTCGCGACCATGTGGCCCTTGGCACCGGCGCCGGCTCCGGGATTGAGAGCGCGGTTAATCGGTGAGGGCATGGGAACAACGTGGCTGTTCGCATTTTTTTTTGCGGGCGCTGCGGTTGGGCTTCCTATGCCCTGTTTCCAACGCCTCACCAGGATTGAGCTAAGCTGCTAGTGATCCAAATGAGATGCCGTTTTCTAGCAGAATACTGTATTTGTTATAGAATAGGGGGCGGCGCAAAAAAAACACGCGCCGCGCCATAATGGGCCGAAAGGCGAAGGACGCCACCAACACGCCAGAAAATCGCAGCGCAGCCGTGAAACAGGCCTGGGAAGCCACCGGGGCGCTATCCCGGAACGTACCCGGCCAGTATTTGGAAAGCTATTGCGGGCTGGGGAGGACGGTCTCCGGTGCCACCAGCGCCTCTATGCAATCCGGCTCGTTATACCATGGCGAGTTCATCTTCGGCGACACGGGTATGACCTGCACCGCAGAATCAATCCTAGGATCGACGGCCGGATCTTCACCCAAAAGCCAAGGCTCGAAAGCCTCCTTCGCCAGCATCAAAGGCATGCGGTTATGCAGATCGCGGATGCCGTCGCAGGGCTCGGTTGTGAGGATGGTGCAGGTGAGCAGGTTCTCCGGTCCCCAGCGCTCCCAAAGGCCCGCAAAGGTCAATGGGATGCCGTCCTTGCGGCTGACGTAGAAGGGCTGCTTGGCGGGCTTTGATTTGCCCGGCATCACGATCTCGCGCCACTCATAGAAGCCGCTCGCCGGGATCAAACATCGCCGCATTTTCCATGCTGAACGGAAGACCGGTTTGGTGGCCGCAGTCTCGACCCGCGCATTGATCGCCTGATTGCCGATCTTGAGGTCTTTCGCCCACATCGGAACGAGGCCCCATCGCATTGTCTTGTAAATCCGGCTGCCCTCTTCAGGCACGATCACGCCCACGTCCTGAGTTGGTGCGACGTTCCACGAAGGCCTGATATTGGGCGCCAGCGGATTCGTGAGATTGTAGAGATCATAAAGCTCTCGCCAAGTGAAGAGCTGGGTAAACCGGCCGCACATGGAAAAGTTCTAGCACGCTGGGCGGCAACCTCAACGGATGTTTTAATGCGGCTTGGAGGGTGGATACTCACGGTCAAGATAGGCTTCAAAGTAGGCGATGTTTCTCTCAGTCTGCGCCCTTCTTTGCGGGGCCATTTTTGCGCGCCAGATCATGCTCCTTAGTTGCTTCAGCAGGAAGCGGACGTATTCCGCCATCTCCTGCTCCGTTGCATCCCTAACCACTCCCTTGGTGCCTGAAAAGCCGGACTTTGAATCTGAATGAAACATAACAATGCCCCGTTACGCATTACACGACAGGCTTGCTATATCACGATGAAGAGATAATGTCTTTTGCAAAAACGTTGAAGCTAGTAACGCATTTGCGAACCGCGATCTTCGTGCTCATATCACTGTTATGCATACAGATTTCTCAGTTTTGCGCGAGCGGCTCGCCGAAGCCTGCCGGGTGCGGAGCATGTCACATTCGGCCCTTTGCCGGGGTATCGGACTCAGCCCGAGAAAGGCTCTTGAAATTGAATATTATCCTCTCAAGACCCTCGATCTATATCGGGTGTCGCAGATCGCCGATAAGCTTGACGTGTCGATCGATTGGCTGCTCGGCCGCACGAATGTCATGAGTGTTGTGGAGATGCCGAAGGAGCCCGAGGCGCCGGAACCGCCGCCCAAGAAAAAAGCCGCGAGCAGAGGCTCAACGGCCTAGTTGCGCCCGAGGGAGGATAAGGCGCGCGGCGGTGAAGATCACGTAAATGTACTGGAATGCAATCTCGGATTGCAGTTAACGTTACCCCTCCACAAGGTTCGCTCTTTGTTCTAGCCTTATCCCTGTGAAAAGGGCTGAGCCAACAATCCGCATCTTCAAGCGCAAGAACGACGCCGGCGAGCTCGTAGGCTGGTCTGCCAGCATTAAAATCCCGGGCAGCAATACGTGGGCTGATGTACGGCACCGCAGAATGCCCACGGACTTCTATGGTTCGATCTATCCCACGAAAGAGGCCGCCATCGAAGCGGCCAGGGCTGACATCAGGGCCCGACGCAGTGACTAGCCATCGGGCTTCGACGCGGCGTTATCGGCTGATACCCATCCGAAGTATGCCGTCAGGCTGAAAGCAGCCAAGCCTTGAGGCGGCTACATTGCCGCGGACCGATCGTAACTTTCGGCGATTTCACGCAGGAGTGTTTTAACGGCCCCGTCCTGAACATTGTTGGCAAAAGCCCGCATGTCTTCAGCTCTATCGCGGCAGCTCTGCGATGGCTGGCATGGGTCGGAGGGTGAGGCGGTTCGCTCGGCCTCAATTGCAGGGGGCGGTTCATTTAGGGTTGGCAGGTAAGGGTGAGCAAGCAAGCGCCTGCTGGCCTCAATCGCCGCTCTGATCTGCGCTTGCTGCTCGCAAAGGCGAGTTAGCTGATCTCGGCTGCTTTCGATGACGGAACGGGATTCCGAAACAATCGGATCGGGTGAGTGTGACATGGCGGCCTCTCCCCACAAGAAACACGCTGGGACATGACTTCCTTTCTTGACATCAGATAGAATAGCCTGCCTGCGCTCAAGGTCCACACTCAGCAAGAGGATCGTTTAGAAAAGGGTATAGGCTGTGGATAAAATTGCGCTTCTGCTACCCGGAGCTTGGTGTCTTTCTCAACCGCAAGGGTGGCCGGACCCGGGTGGGGAGTGGGTCCGGCCTGGGCACTTGAGGGTAAATGATCGAAGCAATCCTTGGGCACGGATCGCAGAGATCATTGACAAGGAAACGGGTTGTAGTCTTTCCAACTGGCGTTGGGCCATCGTTCTTATGAACTGGCTGAGCTACAAAGGTCGTGTTACTCCATCGCCTCGTAGGACTACAACTACAGCGGGTATCGCCCAACGACAACTCGTTTTAAGTGTTTCTTTCTACGTTTCTAGTGAAGGTTGCGTAAACAACACCGGCACACTGACGATACAACCTTGGACTTATCTTGGGAGAGTACTGCCCCGCACCCAGGGGCGATCAGGCAGCTTCAATCCGGGAGTTTTGAGTTTCGAAGCTCCAGATTGCTTACGGCAACGTTCGGCCAGTTTCATGTAGAGCCTACCGGTCGTCAAAAGCGAAGCTTTGCACTCACTGTCTTTCATCATCTCCGCAGCTTCAAAGGCTTCCTCAGCTCTATCAAGCCAACTTGTTTCGCTAACTTTCTCGGTCATGCCAGCTTGGCCCTCTTTTTCAAGCTTGACCGCGAAGGCATGCCGAGCCCATTAGGTTCCACCATTTTGGAAAAATAATTTCTTGGGATTTTATTAAATTAGCGCTTGCCGTGTTGTCCGTCGAGAGAGCAGCTATACAAAAAGCCGCCCGGCAGGGGTACACCGGGCGGGTAAAGTACTAGCTACGAATTAAAACAGGGGGCGCTTTGAAAGTTCCCGCTCCAGCTTGGGAGCGGCACGCATTTGGCCGCTGCCGCCCAAGGATTGAGCCAAATCAAAGCTCTTGGGGCCAAGTCGCGCTATACTCAGGAATGAAGGCGCAAAAAATGGACTCAAAGGAAACAAGGCGGAACCACTTCCTGAGCAAGGCCAGGGAAGCTCGTGAACATGCTGAAATGGCAGGTCCCGCATGGGCGAAAGAGTTCGCTACAGGAGATTGCCCGTGGCTTCGAACAGCTTGCGGCAAAGGAAGAGGGCGACCAGTACGCCTATCGCAAGCGTTTGCAACCCGATCGGCAATAATGGTGCCCAAAGGCGCGGGGGGCCTTGGGCACCGCAGTATGGCTGTTGTACCCCCAAGCCAGGCTGTGTGTCCAGGGCGCGGCCGCTCAGAATTCGATATGGCGGCAACTTTGATGCGGGTCAAATTCGGAGCCAGCCCAAGCCTATTGAGCGCGGTTCTTGCCGGCCCTAGCGACGGCGCTTATCAACTCCTCGACATTCATTGGCTTGTCTAGAATTTCGACATCGGGCCACTCTTTCCTAAGTTCCGGCAAGCTTCGGGTTCCCGTGACAAAGACAATGCCCTTGCCACGGTCGCGCACAATTCATGCAACAGGATAAATGTCGCCGTCACGGAGCTTAACGTCCATGAGAGCGCAGTCGAAATCCTCCGATTTCGCCATGGGGATGGCGCCTTTAACGGTCATTGCGCGGCCAGCGATACATGCACCGCGGCTAACAGAATCTGAGAATACTCAAGGAGCAGTATAGCCTCATCTTCGACAATAAGAACCCCGTAGCCCTCAAGGGGCTTTTCACTCGCGGCCTTCATAGTTTTGGCTCTCTTTCAAGGCCAAGACAATTCCGTAGTTAGATGTTCCCGGCATAGGCTTGGATTTTCTCAATGGGCAGGTGTTCCTAACGGCGGAAGCGTGGTTTAAGCCCGCGACCGGCTGCTTCATAAAGGAGGGGTGGTGGCTCCGTAGCAGGTTGGCTGCCTTGCGTCTTCTGCCAATGTGCTAACCCTGCCGCTCGAAAAGCTTCCACCGTTCCCGGTTCGCCTCGCGCCAAAGGGCAGTCTTGACCTTGATCCAGCTGTGACACGGGCCGGAGCGGTAAGCTGAGTTTCGCCTCTTTGACACAATGCCTTCAAGCCCAAGGCTGACGGCGCTCTCCAAAAGTGCGTGGGCATCGTCAAAGCTCTCGGAGTGGCGGAGATGAAGCCCATCCGTTCCACTTAAGAGTTCCGCGAGCTTCGCCTTGCGCTCCTCCAGCGGCAGGGTGCGGAGATCGCTTTCCCCGGTCCGCAACAGATCGAAAGCCCAGAATGTATGAAGGTAGCGCCGATCAGCGCGCTGCAAGGCCTCGAAATCGGGGAGGCCATCCCCATTGAGCGCGGTGATTTCCCCATCGAGGATCACGTTGTCGATCGGAAGCCCGGCAATCGCACGTGCAAGCGCCGGAAAGCGATAATCCAGTTCATTGCCCCCTCTTGGAGTAGAGGCGCACTAGGCCATCGCACTTGTGGATCTGGCCGCACCACCCATCGAGCTTTACTTCATGAAGCCACTCTGGGCCCTTCGGCGGCTGGGTCCGCTGGGCTGGAAGGCAGGGTTTTATGAAGGGAAAGCTACGCAGCACACAACTTATGTGTGCATCGAGTTTCACTGTGCAAGCCGGAGCCGCCTAAGAGGCCCGCCAATCCAAACCTGGATCGGCCTTAAAATTCAGGGCGATAACTTGAGAGCGCACGTTTGCGCTTTCAGACTTCCCCTTCATTGGGGCGATGGCATTCTGAAAGCTGAAACCCAAGCTTTCACCCGAGCGAAATTTTGCACCCGGTCTAAGTCATTGATCTCGGCCGTGCGCGAATTTTTGCGGGCCGCCGCGCTCCCTTGAGAATCGGTATAGTCAACCGCCTGAATTTTCAGGCGGTCAGAAAGTGATGAGGTCGGGAGGCTTGGTAGAATCTACCTCAAAGGTAGAATCTTACCATGGGTAGAATCTACCAGTGGTAGGATCTACCCTAAATCGGCGGGACACCTCCCGAACTACTTCAAGGCGTGATCGGAGTAAAACGCCCCCCGATGGCAAGCACCACCGGAGGGGCTGTCCAGAAGTCATCAACATCAAGCGCGCAGCCATGGCCGGCGGCAGGCGCGCCTGATACGAGTATCGTCATCGGATTCGGTGTGGAGATCAATCGGGGCCGGGCATTATGGGCACGGTTTAAAAAAATTCACCCCGCGCCGACGCCGCGCAGGGTGACAACCTATGGAAAAAGGACCGCCCTGCAAAGCAGAGTGAAACAGGACGGCGAACTTCACGGTAAGCAATTCGCTGTCGATGCGGGCTCGCCTGATCTCTAAGCAGTGCGAGCGATAGCGAAAACAGTTTCGTCGATGCCACTCGCCAAATCTGGCGATTGGGAGGGTTTCCCCCACGTGCGCGGGCGGTACTTTGCGCGCCCCAAATCGGGGGAGCTCAAAATCTAAGGAGGCCGAAGTTTCCGCCAAATCTGGCGAAAACCCTTCTGGCGGCCGGCCAGGACTTCTCAACCTGGGTCAAGGAGCGCATCGCGAAGTACGGCTTTGTCGAAGGCCAAGACTTTGTAATCACAGAAGATTTTTTCTCCCCGGATTTGGGGAGCAAAGGTCGCGGTGGTCATAACATCCTTGAATACCACGCTAGGCTGGCCCTGCCTTGATTCCCCAAATCTGGGGAATCAAGATTGGAGGGGTGGCTTTCCGCGCATCAAGGCTCGTTAGCTGGTAGCCTCGGAATTCCGATAACGGAGAGGCGTAAGCTTAAGCATTCGAGGTACGGCTTTGTCGAAGGCGAGGATTACGTCATTGATAAACCTGACGAAAATCTTGGTTCGCCAAATTTGGCGAACCAAGATTGGGGGGTGATCGCCGATCCAAAGAGTACCACGCCAGCCTGGACATGGCTAAAGAGCTGCCCCTGCCTTGATTCCCCAGATTTGGGGAACCAAGATCTTGTGGGATTACATAGCGACGGAAAAAACCGTTCGCGGGGCAGTTCTCGCCCTGGCGTCCGTATGTTCAACGAGCCCAAAATTGGGCTCGTTAGAAGCAAGCGGAAGTTCGGTAGTGCGCATGCGACCCTTGGCATCGGTATATTCAACGAGCGCAAAATTGCGCTCGTTGGAAACGAGCGTAAGCTTACGGGTTTTCAGTTTGGGGAGACCTCCAGGGACGCTTAGACTTTTCTATTCCGTCGCAAAAGAGTCCGCGGGAGAGAGAGGGGGGGAACTAGCGTAGGCTTAGCCGTGTTTGCGAAAATGCTATTGCGGGTGGAAGAGGGGGCGCCGCTGAAAGCCGTCGATTGAAGCCACCGTTCTGAGCCATGATCGGCGCACTTGAGCGCGCGGGAGGGCCGGGCGGCCAGGGCGGCCTATGGCCAGGCGGCAAGTCCCCCGGCCGGGAGGTCGCGGAAGGAGGGGGGAGAGACCCTCGCCGCTATGCGGCCTTATCGCTAAGCACCCGATAGACGGATCGCTCGCTTACGCCCAACTGCGCGGCGATTTCGGGAGCCCTAAACCTTTGCGCATGCAGCGCCTTGATCTTCTCCGCCTGGTCACGCGCGACTGGCTTCCGCCCCTTATACTTGCCTTCGCCTTTCGCCTTGGCGATGCCCTCCCGTTGGCGGCTCAACATAATCTCCCGCTCGAATTGGGCGATGGAAGCGAGCACATTGAAGGTGAGGCGCCCCGCCGGTGTGGTCGTGTCCATCGCCGGGTCCATAATGGACAAGGCCGCGCCCTTATCTTTAAGGCGGCGTTCGATCGTGACCACATCCGAAACAGAGCGTGCCAGGCGGTCAAGCTTGGTGCAGATCAGTACATCGCCTTCGCGGCAAAAGTCGATTGCAGTTTCAAGCTGAGCCCGCTTCGAGTCGACGCTCGAAAGCTGTTCCTGGAAAACCTTCTCACATCCGGCCGCATTGAGATCTCTTATCTGAGCCTCGAAACCCGCGATCTGCTCAATCGTAGAAGTCCTCGCATAGCCTATCTTCATTTTCGTCCCCTTGTCTGCTATTAAGATCTTAGACAAGATGACAGAGACACTGACAAAAGGCAAGAACAATTTATATGGCAGTGAAAACGGGGGCTTTGCGGTACTGCCTCACGGGCTCGCCCTAATGGCAGTTAGCGCGGCTTCGCTTTCATTCTCACGCGGGCTAGGGATTCAGCGTGGCGGGAATTCTCGCCTCGCTCGAAAGAGCTTCTATGAACGCGCATCTTCCATTGCCATGGCCAGCGCATCCTTGCGCCGCTTGTCTCCAAACCGATACTCATTGCCGCGACGGAAGGGACGGCCGCGTGGGGCATATGCCTTCCTCTGATCGCGCACGCCTGCCCATGTGCGAACCTGCGAGCGCTGCTCAAGCAAGTCCATAAGGGTGAGTAGACAGGCAGGGGTGAAACGTCATGATCAAGCCAGTTATCCAACGTTCGGTCCGGCGTGCGGAGAATGGCTGCCATCTGCGAACGGGAGAGTCCGAAGCGCTCCATAAAGGCTCGCAGCCGTGGCACCAACTTAATACTGTTTTGCGCGGCTTTGCTCTTATTCTCACGCGGGCTAATCATCGATTTTTGCCTCCAAAGCGGTTCAAATTGGGGTTTTTGGCCGTTTCCAGGCCGGTTTTAGCACCATCTTGGTGCTGTTCGCGCCTCGGTGGGCTCGCACTTCGCGCGTGCGAATGGTCATGCTGCAGGTTCCAATTCGGCCTCCTCAACCGGGTTGATCGGGATGCCTTTTGCAACTTTCCAGCGATCCGTCGCCTCGCAATCGTGAAGCTGGAATCGCGGCTGCAGGGTCTCGCATCGGTTGCAGAAATGCGTCGGCGACGCCTTCTCCTCTTGGGTCAGAGGCATGTATTCAACGTTCATTTCAACGTGAGGTAGTTTCACTTCGTTGCTCCATATTTTTTTTTATAGCTGATAGGCTACTCACAGTTGCGCTGCCCCATTCCCCGTGGCTGTAGGCGTTCGCGCGGTTTTCGATAGCTTCGGGAAATGCAATTGTGCGTTGATTTTTATTCAAAAAGAGATTTTTTGCCTCTAAATGGCGCTTTTCCGCTATTTTTTTGCTCCCGTCTTGGATATCGGGGATCCCCGATGGTTCCTATTCGGCATCCGGGCCGGTCAAGGCTGCAGCCGTGCCGGTAAGCATCGCAGCACCGAGCGCAAGGTCTTGGCCGGTAAGAGGCGGGCGCAAAGTTGCGCTGGCAAAATTCGCAAGCTCTTTGGCCTTCTTCTTCTTGTGAGCCTTTGCGGCCGCGAGCATTCCTGAAAGCCCAGCGCCTTTGATGCGGAGCGGGCCTCCGTCTTTGCCCGTGATCTCTATGGCGCGCGGCTCATTCCAGCCGAGTCGCGCTTTTGCCCAAAAGATCGCGGAAGGAAGCGCGGCGGGTCCCTTACCGGTCGCGATGCGCCGCGTCGGCCGAAAGTGGATATGCGACTTGGAAACGCTCCGGCTGCTTTACCCGCAACTGCGGAACTTCTCAGAAACGCCTGCCGAGCGCTCCTCCTCACTCATGACCTTTAAGCTGCATTCTCAGGGTGATCTCGTGTAGATCCGACCATGTCGGATATTTGAGATGGTTCAAACAATACGTAAGCCATGGAGTTTTTCAGTTGATTTCGCTGCGCGGGGCTTAAGAACAGTCCGCGAAGAGTAAACATAACACGGGCCCACGTGGGAGCGGGTCGTCCAAGCTTTTGCGCAGCATCCGCGATGTATCGCACGTCCTTGGCTTGCCAACCATGGCTTAGGAAGAAGCCAAAAAAGTCTTCGGGAGCAAACTTAAACGGGGCATTCTCCATGCGCAGGTTCTTGCTTTCGGCTTGCCGGTATTTCGTAATTAAGGGCGAAAAATAGTCCACAACCCAATGTTTGAAACAGGGGCATTTGTGGAGGTCGTGGGCCAAGGCTCCAACTTCCTCCTCGCTCAGATAGGGAATTACCCCTTCTGTCAGAACCAACGCGTTTTGACCTCCTCACTTGCCGATGCTAGGAGCGCTTGACGCGCGTCGGCATCCGCCAAATCGCAGGCGACACGCTCAAGTTTACAGGCTGGCTTTTCTCCGAAGAGGCATGATTCCTTCAATTCAATAATCTCGGTGCGGTCTACCTCCAGCCAGCGAAGATTTGAAGAAAGCTCCATGCGGTAAGGGCGTGTATCAAGGCCTGCACCCAGGTTAAGCATAAGATCGACTCCATCGGCCACCGCTTCGCGAATAAGATCGTCGATGATGCGAGTGCGGATCGGCATCATCCAGCCACCCCAATGATGTGCGCGCCTTTGGGAGGCCCTTAAGAATAAAATTGCCCTGTCGCCCGCCAGCTTCGGAGCCAGCGGATCATGATAAAGCGGGTTCGGGTGAGTGTTTTCCGCTGCGCGCCACATAGCGACCATGAGCGCAGTTTCGGAAACATCTTGGATCGGTTGCGGTGCCACTCAGAGTTCCATTCGCTTTGCACGCTCTTCGCATGTGAACTAGCAGCGCCATTCCCGCCACTTGCCGGTACGCATCCTTGCAATGTCTCTGAGGCTACTTGGCGTTACATTATGGCAAGCAGAACCTGGTCCTACGGCTGGAATTCATTCGGAGCTATGGAACGATCACCCCTCGCAGCGCCGCTGCCACCTCGGCATGATGCCAGGTGATCTTCTCGCTAGAAACGAATAATCTCAGCATTCGTGCCCACCTATTACGTTCGCCCGAGAAAAAATACTGTTCCCGGAAGGTCTCATCATGAGCATTTGTAGACTGCTGCACACTCGGAACCGGACTTAGCCTCC
>CAWFHI010000013.1:0-237590 GCA_963815605.1 uncultured Alphaproteobacteria bacterium
CCCGGCCTGGGCGAGGAGAGCTTTACCTTTCGCCGCATCGAACGTGTAATGATTTGCGGGATTGCCAAAATTTGGATCGGCGGGCTTGAGCCATCCGGCCGACGGCTCTGCCAAACCGCTCAGCAGCGAAACCAGCCCTGGCCTGTCGATGCAGTAATTGAGCGCCTGCCGGACGCGCACATCTGCTAAAGGAATTCTTGGCGCCGATATTGAAAAACCAAGGCCAAACATGAGGGTAGGATCCGGTCTTTATGACGAGCCTGCGGATTTAAGAGAGTTGACGGCGTCCGCTGGAGGCACCTCGATCCAGTCGGCCTGACCTGATCTGAGTGCTGCGACCCTTGCCGTGGCCTCCGGGATGGGAATGAAAACAATGCGATCCACCTTTGCCTTCTTCGAGGCGTCCCAATATCCGTCCCAGCGGGCCAGATCAGCCTCCACCCTTGGAACCACCCGCGTTATCCGGAAAGGGCCGGTGCCTGCGGCGGGCAAGGTCGCAACTTTGGACCAGTCCTTGCCTGCTTTCTCGAATGAAGCTGGCGAGGTGAACAGGATATAGACCAGCATATAGGGGAAGTACGAGGCGGGGGTCTTGCTTGTGATCGCCACCGTGTAGTCGTCAATCTTCTGATACGAACTCATTGCGGAACGCGCGCTCGCGTCATCCCCGATGCAGGTGGCTCATATTGGGGACTTTGCTGATTGAAATAGCGATCGAGATTCAGATCACGGCATCGGCGTTGAAGTCCGAACCGTCGTGGAATTTCACCCCATGACGGAGATGGAAAACCCACGTCTTTTTGTCATCCTTGACCTGCTCCCAGGTCTCTGCAAGGCCAGGACGTAAGCCTGCCAGCTGATCCGTCTTTGTCAACTCCCAAAGGACAAGGCCTTCAAATACTGGGTAGCCCAGGAATTGCATCCCCTCGAAGCCGTTATTCGGCAGGCCTGTCGTCGTCGGAATATCCGATGCGGTCATTGCAATGCGCAATGTGCTTTCAGCGTAGACCGGGGAAGACGCGGTCATCAGGGCGAGGGCAAGCGTAAGGAAAAAGGGGGGAACGCACCGGCTTCTCCAGGAGGAATCGATTGACCTGCCACGATATTGGCGATCTTCACGCAGCAAACTTCATGCCAGCTTGCGCTGAGCGGTTCACCGCCGCGAACGCCTGATCGAGATTTAGCGCCGCACATGGGCGGTGCACTATGCTACGCCTTGCAGTGCGCTTAAGCCGGATCAGTTCAGGCTCAATCCAATCCAGCACATGCCGGGACTTAACATCTAGTATTGGCTGTCATTGAAGAGAATTTGCTATCGAACGCAGGATCAGTGGTTTGAGGAAGCTTCGATAGCGGATCCGTCCCCAGGCGGCTGTCTACCGGAGGCACCACGGCAAGTCCTCATCGCCTCGAAAAACGGCGACCTCCTCGTTTCCCACTGAAATCCAAGCAGGAAAACGGCTGGGCTGTTTCTCGAGTGTGATCGTGCCTTCATTCGGAGGGACGCCGTAGAACCGCGGACCATTCAGCGACGCGAAGGCCTCCAACCGGTCGAGCGCCCGCTCTTCATCAAACACCTGCGCATAGGTCTGCAAGGCCGTTGGCGCAACGAACATCCCCGCGCATCCGCAAGAAGCCTCCTTGGCTCGCCTGAAGTGGGGAGCGGTGTCGGTGCCAAGGAAAAAGCAACTCTCGCCGGAGGTCGCGGCCTTTCGCAGAGCGAGCCGATGGTGCTCGCGCTTCGCTATGGGGAGGCAGTAAAGGTGGGGGTGTATCCCGCCCTGGAACATGGAGGTGCGGTTGATCGTCAGATGATGCGGGGTGATCGTGGCCGCGACCCGGGGCGCATAATGCTTACGAGGTCCATCGTCTCCGACGTTGTCACGTGCTCAACCACTACCTTCAGACCCAGATGGCGCTTCAGCAGCGGGAGCAGGCTCTTCTCCATGAACGCACCCTCGCGGTCGAAGACGTCCACTTCTGGGTCCGTCGCCTCGCCATGTACAAGAAGCGGCATGCCGATTTTTTCCATCCTTTCGAATACGCGGGAGAGGGCCGGAATGTCGGTAACGCCATGGCCAGCATTGGTGGTGGCCCCTGCGGGATAAAGCTTGGCTGCAACCCAGACGCCATCAACATGGCCGGCTTCGATCTCGTCAGGTTGCGTGTTGTTGGTGAGGTAGCAGGTTATCAGCGGCGTGAAATGCGTCTGAGGCGGTAGCGCACGAAGGATGCGTTCGCGATAAGCGATCGCGTCTGCCACCATGCGCACGGGCCGCACCAGATTCGGCATGATGATTCCACGCGCGAACTGTGCCACCGTAAACGGCAGCACCGCTTTCAACATGTCGTCATCTCGCAGATGGACGTGCCAATCGTCGGGACGGCGTATGGTAAGCGTCCCCATCCGCGCAGCTAGTGTAGACGCATTCGCGGAGTCCGCGCGCGTCAAAGAACCGCCTCCGCGATAGCGGCCCGCATTACCGCCACCCCGTTCACGAAGTCCTCGATGTCCATTGCTTCGTTCGGATTGTGAGAGCCGTTCTCGTTCCGAACGAAGAGCATGGCGCTCGGAATGCCGGCATTTGCAAACACCGCCGCATCGTGCCCAGCACCGCTCGCCATCTTGTTGTCCGGAAGGCCTAGGCTGACAGCCGCACGCTTCAGCCGCGCGACCCACCCTGCATCCATCATGGCGGGCTGTGACTCCACCCGCCGATCAAGCTTGAATTTCACTCCCCGTTCAAGCTCAACCGCCTCGCACTCGGAAAGGAAGCAGCGGTAGAACGCCTCCATGGTCTCGACGTTCTGACTGCGCACCTCGAAACTGAAGCGAACTTTTCCAGGAATGCGCGCGATAGCATGCTCCTCGGGATCGGTGCTGAGGATGCCGCAGGTAACCACGAGATCCTCGCCTCGCTTGAGTCCCACCTCCCACGCACGATCCAGGCGGCGAATCAGCTCAGCCGTTGCGAACACCGCATCATGCCGAAGCTCCTCGGCACGGCGCCAGAATGCCCCGATTCGCCGAGGCATTCGATCATGCGATGCCGGACATTACCCCGAATGCCCGTTACAATCCCAATTGGGGTCTCCCTGGCGACAAGCACAGGCCCTTGCTCGATATGAAGTTCAAGCCAGCCTGCTAGCGACTTGGCGTCCACCAAGGGTTCTCCCTTCCTGACGCGATCAACGTCAACGCCCACATCCGCCATGCAATCCAACATAGTCTGGCCGCTGGATAAGTCCCTCGCTGACAGGTCAGTACGGGTAAGACCACCGAAGAGCGCAGTTGATCCGATATAGGCCTTGCCGAAGCGCGCACTTTCTTCGCCGCGAAGACCATATAGCTTCAGGCTCTGCTTCGGGGTGCGGCCTTCTTCGACGAAACGAGCCAGAACCATCAGGCCGGCGACGACGCCAGCCGCCCCATCGTAGTTTCCGCCTTGCGGGACAGAATTGAGGTGCGAGCCCAATGCGAGCGACGGTAGCGTAGGGTCTGCGCCTTCCAATGTCACGACGAGGTTCGCACCGGCATCACGCCCGGTCTGTAAGCCAAATGCCCTCGCCTTTGCCTCTATGATATCGAGCGCAGCGGATTCCTGGTCACTATAGGCCAAGCGCGTGATGCCGATCCCACCGGAGGTTTGCTTGCGCAGTTCATCGAAGAGTTCTTCGGCGAGAGCATGGTCATTCGCGGACGGCGAGGAAGTTTTGGCTTTTGCTGCTGAGTCCGCTGTCATGGAGAAGGATCCACCCATGCGAGGTCTGCCTCATCGGACTCTTCGATCACAACACCGAAGGTCAAATCCGAGACGCGCGGGATTTCCCTACGAATGCAAAAAGCTTTCAGGTCTTCGATGATGGTGATCATGGCCGCCGGCTGCAAAAAGGTGGCCGTTCCGACCTGCACCGCAGTCGCGCCTGCCAGCATGTACTCGACTGCATCTTCAGCGGTTGAGATGCCGCCGCAGCCAATGACGGAAATTTTGACCGCCCTGGCGCACTGAAAGACCTGCCTCACGATGATCGGCCTGATTGCTGGACCGGACAGGCCGCCCATGAGATTGCCGAGGCAAGGCTTGAATGTCTTCAGGTCGATCGCCATCGACAGGATCGTGTTGGCGACTACAACCGCATCTGCACCAGCGGCTTCCGCAGCACGCGCCACATCGGCGATTTCCCCCGTGTTGGGCGTGAGTTTCACCCAGAGCGGCAGCTTCGTTGCCTCGCGGATCTGGCGGGTGACCTTTTCCGTGGACTGAGCCCGCATCGCGAAGGCTTTGCCATCTTCCTCGATATTCGGGCACGAGATATTGGCTTCGATCGCGGCAATGCCTGGAAGGGAAAGCTCCGCCGCAAGGCCAGCAAAGCCCTCCGCGGTTGGCGCCGAAATGCTCACGACAAGCGGCGTGTCATAAGCAGCGTAATAGGGAAGCGTCTTTTCCACGAAATGGGCGACGCCTTTGGAAGGAATGCCGATCGCATTGATAAGCCCATCCGGCTGCTCGGCAACACGCGGCAGCGGATTGCCGGCACGCAACTCTCGCGTGATGGTTTTCGTGACTACGGCGCCGAGCCGATTGAAATCCATCACCTTGTCCAGGCCCTCGGCGAAAGTTCCGGACGCAGGCATCACCGGATTACGCAGGCGCAGCCCGCCTATCGTGACGGAAAGATCAACGCTGTCAGCGTGCGTCACGGAAGCGCCTCCATGAGATCGAAGACAGGGCCGTCCCAGCAGACACGGCGATTGACGATCTCGCCATGCACATTGAAATCCCGGACGCAGCAGTAGCAAAGCCCGATGCCACAGGCCATTTGCTGCTCCATCGCGACTTGGCCCGAGAGACCGAATTCCTTTGCAAGGCGCTGCTGCACCCGCATCAGCCGGCTCGATCCACAGGTAAAGAAGGCCTCGCAACGGCCCTCGGAAATCAGCCGCCGGAGAATGCGCTCCACATTAGAGGGTCCGCTTGTAGACTCCGAGTCGGTGACAGCAATGACATCGGCGCCGTGACTGCGAAAAAGTTCGTCTGAGACGATTAGATTTGGCCGCCTGGCGCTGAGAATGGCGGTGACGGCAACGCCAGCTTTCCTTGCAGCCTTTGCCAGGGGCGCGAGTGTTGCAAGCCCCGCCCCGCGCCCAACGGCCACGATGTGACGCCACTCAGGGTCGAGGCTAAAGCCAACACCAAGCGGCCCCATGATGTCGAGGCGATCGCCTGCCTTCAGCGTATCGAGGCCGAGCGTCCCGGCTCCGGTAACCTTGTAAAGGAACTCGACCTCATTCTTGACCGGGTTCATCCCATAGATGCTCATTGGCCGGCGAAGATAAGGCTGCTTGCCCTCCGATTGTGGGCACAAGAGCTGGAAGAACTGCCCAGGCTTTGCCCGGGCGGCAAGTTGGCTGCAGCGAACCCTGAGATGCCGGTACTCCGGATTGACCTTCTCGTTGGCAAGCACGTCTGCGAGTTCTGCAGCCACACTCGGGCGCCAGGATGGGGCTATGGCAACACTGTCCGGCAGCGCAGCCATGTCCTCCAATTTATCGAGCTTCCCACTCACGCAAGTGCCGCCCCCCGGCGTTCGGGGATCAGGAATGCCATGGCTATGATGTCCAGGACATAAAGCGTTGCGAGCAGGGCGATCGCCAAGTCAAAGCTGTAGGCCGCCGCGATTGCGCCCACAACAATAGGACCCAATCCTCCAACGGCGCGGCCAATATTGAAGAGGACATTCTGCGCGGTGGCGCGAGCCGTTGTCGGGAAAAGCTCGCTGATGAGCGCCCCGTACCCGCCCAGCATCCCATTGACGAAGAAGCCCATCACCGCCCCGCCGAAGAGAAGATGGTAGGGATCCGTCAGTCTTGAATAAACGACGACCATGATTGCAGCTCCGAGCATATAGGCAAAGAAAGTCGGGCGGCGGCCTAGCCGGTCGGCAATATGGCCGAAGCAGAAGATACCGAGCGCCATGCCCGCGATGGTGACCGAAGTCCATACGGCAGACTTCGTGAGGGCAAATCCGAAGCGTGTCGCCAGGTAGTTCGGTAGCCAGATCATGACTCCGTAATAACCGAAGTTCTGGACCGAGCACAGGATGACCATGCCCAAGCTGAGCTTTGCCGTTTCCCAGTCTTTCACGAGCAGACCCAAGGAGGATTCTTTTGGCCTGTCTTTTGATTTCTCGACGAAGATCTCCGGCTCATGGAGAGAATGGCGTATGAAATAGGCTAAGACCGCAGGGACGATGCCGATAGCGAACATGCCGCGCCATCCGATTACTGGGAGCAGCACAGGAGTGACGATCGCCGCTGCAAGAACGCCAAGTTGCCAGCCCAGCCCAACATAGGATGATGCCCGGGCCCGCTTGCTCGGGGGCCATGCTTCGGCGACAAGGGCCATGCCGATGCCGAACTCGCCGCCCAGACCCAAGCCTGCCATCGTTCGATAGGCCAGCAGGTCCCAGTAGCCCTGCGCAAGGCCGCATAGACCTGTGAATACCGCGAAGACCACAATTGTGTAGGTCAGGACGCGAACGCGTCCGATCTTGTCGGACAGCATCCCAAAGCCGATCCCGCCCAGGACAGCGCCTACCAGGGTCGCGGTCACCAATGATGCCGCTTGCGGCTGCGTTAGCCCAAGGTCGGCCGAGATGACTCTCAGCATGAAGCCTAGGATGAGCAGGTCGAAGCCGTCCATCGCGTAGCCGAGGGCTGCGCCTATCAAAGCCTTTCGCGCTGCGCCGTCCACCTCGGTAAGTTCGGGAGGAGAAAGGGCCCCGGCGGCTGCAGTCTGAACACTGCTCATGATGAATGTCCTATTCTAATGGTTTTCCGAACTGCCGGGAATGCAAAAGCGGTGCCGTAGCAGTTCGACAAGCTACCACGACGCAGTTCTTCTTGCACTTCTGCCTTGGAAGGGGGCTCTATCTCGATAGCTCGCCCTTGAAGCCGGTAAGCCTTTGTCAGCGCGTCCCATACATGCGGTCGCCCACATCGCCCAAGCCAGGCAAGACATAGCCTTGCTCGTTGAGCTTTTCGTCGATCGCCGCGGTCCAGATGTGAACATCCGGGTGATGAAGCCGCACCCGGCGCGCCGCTTCCTCAGTCGCAATCAGCGATACAAACCGAACTTCCCTCGCCCGGACTTCTTTGAGCCGGTCGACGGCAGCAACGGCGGAATTGCCGGTCGCGAGCACAGGTTGCAACACCAGCGCCATCCGGTCCGCCATGTCATCAGGAGCCTTGAAGAAATATTCGATGGCGCTGAGAGTACGCGGGTCGCGGTAGAGTCCGATATGCGCCACGCGAGCGGAAGGCACCAGGTTCAGCATCCCATCGAGAAAGCCCAAACCCGCTCGCATCAGCGGGACGAAAACCAGCTTCTTTCCGGAGAGGACCGGGGACTTCATTTTCGCAAGCGGCGTTTCGACCTCCATGATTTCGAGAGGAAGGTCGCGCGTCACCTCGTAGCACAGCAGCATGCCGATCTCGCTGAAGAGCTCGCGGAAGTCTTTCGTCGATCGTGTCTTGTCTCGCAGCAGCGTCAATTTGTGCTGGACCAGCGGATGATCGACAACCGTGACTCCCTCTATAGCCTCCCTCGCCATTCAGAACACCGTCCCATCGCTGATAACAGTGAGTGAAGGTCTCCCATCGCCGCGTTTCTGCCCGGCGATTTTGCGTCCAGCGGACCAGGTGCCGCCCTCAAGCAGGGAGCCCAAGGGAAAAGCCTTGGCACTGAGGCCAAGTTCATCGCGCACCCTGGGCGCAAGGAGATCGAGCAACGCCACCGTCAAGCCCCGCCATTCCACGATTAACTCAGAGTCCACGGGAAGCGCATGAAATGCTTCGCAAGGGTCTCGCAGCTCTAAAACTCCGAGGTCGAGAAACAGGCCTCCATTGCGATACTCGGCAAGTCCTGTCAGCTCGTCCACATCCGTTACAGTGATCCCAGCGTGGGTCAGCGGCTCAACCAGGGAATAAGACAGCCACTGCGAGAGTTTGTGCAACGGAAGGAGCCCGTCACTTGGATCGCTGCGTTTGATGGCGGGATGCCGCCAGGTGTCCCCGAGAGAGATACCGCCGAGGGAGATGCGGGCCGGCCAAATCGGCGCTAGATGTGTAAGTATGGCACCAAGGATCGCGGTAGCAGGCAGTTTTTTTCCAGACGCCAGGCCAGAAAGATGGTCAAAGAGACCGCCGGGATGGCCCGCGCCGGCGTTGGCAAAAATACTCGGGTTTTGCAGAACCGTGTTGCCCAGGCGAAGTAGCAATTGTAGCCGGCCATCCAAGCCCTGGAGCACATTCCCTGAATGAGACTGGAATCCCTCCCCTAAATCGGCCAAAGATAAGCTCGCGAGCCGCGTACCGTCCGCACGAAGCGGCGAATGCGGATCTGACGAGAAAAGGCCCGCTGCAAACATCCGTAATGTGGCGAGCGCCAGACCTTCGGAACGGGCGGCGATGAGGCCAGTTTCCTCGTCCCGGTAAGTCCAGTCCGGACCTGTCCCCGCGTCGAGAAGCACGGAAATGATTGCCAAATCGAATGCCGCCCTGGCGCGATCGCCGGAAGTTCTCCAGGCAACCCTTGACTGCATCTCAGCCCAGAGATCGCGCCCACCAAAGCAGAAATGGCGCCAACGGGCGTGAAGGGGAACCTTGAGGCTGGGGTAGTTCTCGCGAATGACCTCCGCCACAAATCGGGCCGTTACCAAAAGCCGGTCAGAATTGAGACGGAAGTGTGCGAGCTGATGCGCCAGCCCCGCCTCCAGCACCTCATGCGCTCGTTCCCGTACGGCGGCAGCAGACAGCAGCTCCTGCGCGACATCCCGTGCTTCCCGGCTTTCTGCAGTAACCGGGGGTCTAGAACTCATCCAGCCCTCGTCCGAGAACGCCCGTGAGGTCCTTTTTGCCTACCAGCTCGGGTGCGTAGTAACCGGCTGCCTTCTTGGCTTCGAGTTCGACCTCAGCATCCGGCGGAATAAGCTCAGCCGGAATAGGAACTCGTTCACGGATGGTAATCCCGGACCCCACGATCGCGTCGTATTTCATGTTGGACATCGAGATGAAGCGATCGATATGCGTGACGCCCAGCCAATGCAAAATATCCGGCATCAGCTGTTGGAAGCGCGCATCCTGAACGCCCGCAATGCATTCGGTTCGTTCGAAATAGGTGGCAGCCTGATCCCCACCCTCTTGCCGCTTGCGAGCGTTGTAGACCAGGAACTTGGTGACTTCGCCGAGCGCGCGCCCCTCTTTGCGGTTATAGACGATCAGGCCAGCGCCGCCGTTCTGTGCCTCTTTTACGCATTCGACGATCCCATGAACGAGGTAGGGACGGCATGTGCAGATGTCGGAGCCGAACACGTCGGAACCATTGCATTCGTCGTGCACGCGGCAGGTCAGCGCCCGCGATGAATCCGATAGCCCGCCCGGATCACCAAAGATATAAACCGTGATCCCGCCGATCGGTGGGAGGAAGACAGTTAGGTCCGGCCGCGTCACGAGTTCGGGATACATGCCGCCCGTCTGCTCGAACAGTGTACGCCGCAGCTTGTCTTCGCCCACGCCGAAACGTTCGGCGATGCCCGGGAGATACCAGACAGGATCGACGGCTGCCTTCGTGACGGCGATGTCCCTGCTCTCGCGCACGATCTTCCCATCAGCCTTCAGCGACCAATTGCCAGGGACGTTCAGCTCGGGAACGGAGAGACGCGCTCTCGTGACGGCAATAGTTGGCCGAATGTCCAGACCGGTCGCGATCTCGGGTGCGAAGTCCTCTGCGATCCGGTGGCCCCAGGGGTCCAGCGATACGATTTGGGCGGAATTGCACCATTTGGCATTTATGGGGATGTCCACAACGGGAGCGGTATTCCTGAGATCCGGCCGCGAAATTGGATTAAGTGCTCCAGACGAGACAGCCAGCGCACGATACAAGGCATACGATCCGCCATGCGCTCCTATGGCATTGCGATCGGCCCCCGCATTGACTGTAGCGATAACGGGCCCGCGTTCGCGAGCGGTGAGAGCCCCCCAACGCACGGGAAAGCGGGTTGGCGTGCCATGGCCCGGATGTGATGTCAGCCTGATATGGCTGTCTCTGGCTGTGGACATCAGATTGCTCCACAAAAGCAAAAAGCCCTCTCCAGGTGAGGACCCAGAAAGGCGCTTCAAACCGAACACTTAGCAATCCACCCGGCACTTGACAAGATAGGAGATCGGCGAATGACACGCTCCCCGCTTGTGTTCATGGGCCACTCGCTCGGCTCCTTGATGGTGCGGCGGATGGTCGGCGAGCAAGGGGCCGGCCTTGCGCGCAACGGTTCGCGCGTTGGCTATTGGAGCGCGTTCGGACTTGGCCAGCGCCGCCCGTCAAGCAAGCCTTCCGGCGCCACGCTTCGCTGCGCGCCTCCAGCCTTGGCGCTTCATCAGCCCAACCTGAAGGGTGGTCAACTCTTCGGAGCCGATCCTGGTTAACATTTCGGAGCGGATTGACAGGCGGGTGATCTGAAGGCCACGCGGGGTGAGGTTCGCCATCCAGCGCCGATAAGCTAGCCTCGATCACTCCTGCCAGGGTATGCTAGCCTTTCGCGCGCGCTGCTACCCAAATATGTATATAGCTGATTTGCTCTCTAGGCGTCCATCCGCAATCTAGGCTGCGAGACAGTCTTGCAGCTTTACGGCTAGGCTGCGATGCCCGCGATTAAGCGTTTCTGTAACGCTGAGATATAACGAGGCTAGCAAGGCTGCGTAGCTAGATCTCGCCTTCAAGGCTAAAGCCAGTATTCTTTGTTTCTTGCCTGTGCAAGTTAAGCTTGAAGGGTCTGCGCTTCTTTTCAGGCTTAGCTTGCGGGGTCGGCGGCGACGCTACGATTATGGGACGCTTCGCCTCTTCCGCCCGTTCCCCTATTTCCTGCAACTCACATTCCGAATGGGATTGAAGCTCAATCAGGGGATTAAGCCACTCCCTTACGAACTTCATAAATTCTAGGGCACCTTCGACGCGAAAGCCATGCCAAGTATCGAGGTTTATGTTTAATATAAATATGTAGGTGTTATTTCTTTCATAGATGTGATGGAGGTGCGTGAGACTTGCTCCGACACTATCAAGCCCATTGAAGCCTAGACCGTCGAGTGAGGTGGCGCCGGTTGTTCGGACAGAATTCCCGCTTCGATAAGTGGAAGGTCTGCCGGGGTTAAGCCGCCGAGCGGAGTGGCGGCAAGCTGTGTGCTCCGTAGTAAGCTTGATCGGGCGTCCTGCCGTCAAGGCTCGAGTGCGGGCGGCGGCGATTGTAGAGATCGAGATACCGTCCGATCGAGGCACGTGCGTCCGGCACGCTGTCGTAGGCGTGCAGATAGACCTCCTCGTACTTCACCGTCCGCCAGAGCCGCTCCACGAACACGTTGTCCCGCCAAGCGCCTTTGCCGTCCATGCTGATCGCGATGCCATTCGCGATGAGCACGCCGGTGAAGGCGGTGCCGGTGAACTGAGAACCTTGATCGGTGTTGAAGATGTCCGGCTTCCCGTGCCTGGCGAGCGCCTCCTCCAGCGCCGCGATGCAGAACGAGGCCTCCATCGTGATGGAAACTCGCCACGACAGCACGCGCCGCGAGAACCAGTCGAGCACGGCAGCGAGATAGACAAAGCCCTTCGCCATCGGAATATAGGTGATGTCCATCGCCCAGACCTGGTTCGGCCGCACGATCTCCATGCCGCGCAGCAGATAGGGGTAGGTCTTGTGCCCCGGCTCCGGCTTGGTCGTACGCGGACGCCGGTACAGCGCCTCGATCCCCATGCGCCGCATCAGCGTCTTGATATGACGCCGTCCGGCCTTGCTTCCATTGGCAGCCAAAAGATGGCGCAGCATCCGCGCCCCCGCGAAGGGGAACTCCAGATGCAGCCTGTCGATCTGGCGCATGAGTTCGAGATCGGCCGCCGGCACCGGGCGCGGCAGGTAATACACCGTGCTGCGCGCGAGGCCGCCGGCCTCGGCTTGTTTCGTGACGCTTAACGCATGACCGCGGTCGATCATCGCTTTGCGTTCAGCAATCCCGCCTTGCTGAGCGCGCCTTCTAAAAAATCGTTCTCCAGCGTCAGCTCGCCGATCTTCGCATGCAGCGCCTTCACGTCGACGCTGGGCGACGCCGGTGGGGCGCTGCCAACGCCGCCGAAAACGTCCGGGGCACCGCCTTCGAGCTGCGCCTTCCAGGCCGTGATCTGGTTCGGGTGAACGTCGAACTGATCCGCCAACTGTGCAATCGTCCGCTCGCCCTTGATCGCCGCCAACGCCACCTTTGCCTTGAAGGCCGGTGAGTGGTTCCGCCGTGGTCTTCTGCTCATTGCTGCTCCTGATTCGCGAGCACCAGCGTGCCCGTTGTCAGGCAGAAATTCCACTTACCGCATCGTCCGAATTTGTGGAGCCACTTCTGAGATAGCACTCAAGACTATTGTCGCGAGGGCTTATGGCTAATTTTTCATCTTCGATTACATAGTAGTTCTGAAAGTCCAATTGCTGACCTTTGGCGCTTTCATCGCCAAAGAATTCATATTCAGTGCAGGGTATTAATTCGCCGTTCCTGTAATGAAAGAGATGATCGCCGACGCATTTGAAAGCTTCTTCCATGTGGATGCCCTTACTTACGCTTCCCACGGGATTAAAAGCGTTCCCCACCCGCCTCAACCATGGAATGCATTGTTTATCGGAGCAATCTACGCTAGGTGATTTGCGACATTGCTCCCAGCTTGCCTCTTTCGATTTTCCACATCATTCGTAAGGCTGTGGATGGCCCCGATTACGCGTTTCTGCAACGCGGGGAGTATGCATTGCGGAAGGGGCGAAATCGCTTCTCACGATACCCCAGTGATGCACCATCAAGTTATTCTGTGGGGATGTTGGCCGCTAAGTTTTTGATTTTATTGGTGGAGCCAATGAGATTCGAACTCACGACCTCTGCAGTGCGATTGCAGCGCTCTCCCAACTGAGCTATGGCCCCTCAATTTCCATTTAGGCTCAGGGACAAATCCCTGTCAAGGCGGGCGCGGCGGAAACGGAAGCTCCAGGGAGCTTGCCTCAGAGACCGGCCCCACGTTCAAGCAGCGCCCGTCAGGGCTGCCGGGATACGTAATAAGCCAGTTCGGTGAACTCGGCTTCCGGAATAGGCTGAAGCACTTCGGCCATCGAGCCGTCGTAGCCATGACGGACGTTGGCCTTATACTCCTTGAGGGTCTTGAGCAGATAGTCCTCGCGCTGGGAGGCGATGCGCGGCACGTTATTCTGCCCTGACAGATCAGCGCCATGGCAGAAATTGCAGCGGTATTTTTCAACGAGCGTCCGGCCCGCCTCCATTGTCTTCGCGTTTGCCTCTCCAGGCGCTGGGGCAGGCGGCGGCAGTTTCGCGATAGCATCGGCGAAAGTTTGAAGGTCCGCATCGCTGAAATCATGGGTCATCGCATTCATGTCCTCATTCACGCGCTGCTTGTCGCGGAAGAGATAGAGCTGGATCAGCACATAGGGCGCCATCTGCGCGCCGAGCGAGGGAACCTCGGCATTCCGCGAGGTCCCCTTTTCGCCGTGGCAAGCAACGCATGTTGGCAGGCGCTCCTCCAACCCAACCGCTCGCGCTTGAAAAGTTGGGCACGGCATGAGCGCGGCCAGGATCGCGGCCTTCAGCCCATGCCAGTATTTTCTTTTGGCGTCAGTTTGAGGCAATCTTGCCTCTTCCGCTGACGTGCCAGATTGCCCCGTTCCAGTCGTCGGAAATCAAGATGGAGCCATCTTTCATGACCTGCACATCAACCGGTCTGCCGACATAATTATTATTCTGCAGAAAGCCCGTGACGAAAGGATCAACGGATTTTACCGTGCCGTCCTTGTTCAGCCTCACAACCACGACATCGCCCCCGAGCTTCACCGACCGGTTCCACGAACCGTGCCGCGCCAGAATGATGGCTCCCCTCGCGTCTGATGGCAGCATATTACCTGTGTAGAAGCGTAGGCCAAGCACCGCTGCGTGCGGCCCCATCAAACCCATCGGCTTCGTGAATTCGTCGCAGGAATGACCCCAGCCGAATTCCGGGTCGGTGATATTGCCCTGGTGGCAATAGGGAAAGCCGAAATTGTCCTTGCCCGGATTCGTGATCCTGTTCAGCTTGTCCTGGGGGATGTCCTCCGAAAGCCAGTCCCTCTGGTTTTCGCTGAAATAGAGGAGGTTCGTTCCCGGCTGCCAGTCCATGCCGACGACTTGCCTGATGCCCCTCGCGATAACTTCCGCACCGCTTCCATCCGTATTGATGCGCCGGATTTGAGCATGCTTGTCGTCCGGCATGCAGATGTTGCAGGGGGCGCCGACCTGGAAATAGAGCTTCCCGTCCGGGCCGGCGCGCAGATATTTCCAGCCGTGAGCCTCATCCTTGGGAAGGTCAGTGTAGATAACAGTCGGCTTCGGCGGGTTGTCGAGCTTGTCCTCGATATTGTCGATCTTCGAAATCTGCGAAAGCTCGGCGATGTAAAGCGTGCCCTTCGAGAAAGCGACGCCGTTGGGCCGGTAAAGCCCGGACGCGATCACTTTCACCTCGCGCTTGCCGCCCTTGTCGACGACCGCATAGACCTTGTCCAGCAAGCGGCTTCCAACAAAGACGGTGCCCCTGTCGCCCATTGTCAAAGAGCGCGCATTTCCAATCCCGGAAGCCCAGACCTCGATCTTGTAGCCCGCCGGGGCTTTCAGCTTGTCGACCGGCAGCTTATCGGCGGCGGTTGGTATTGGAGGTGGTGCCACCGGCGCAAGCTTCTTTGCCTCTGGCGAATTCGGCCGGCCGATCAGAGGCGAGCCTGGAGGCAAGGGCGCAGTGCTCTGCTGCGCGAATGCGCCGAAGCTCACGGCCGCTAAAGTTCCCGCGAAAATGGAAGCAGCCGCGACGGCTGCCCTCCCTGACCGGCTCATTATCATGGACGTCTCCCTTGCTCAATTTTTTGTGCCCCAAGTCTAGTCCGATCGCTTAAGCCTAGCAATCGGCCTCAAGCATAAGCGGGCGCGCTGGTGCTTGTGGCCAAGAGATACTATGCTTGGCTCAGTTCGAGTGAAACAGCAGCGTCATCAGCAGATCGAGCGCGCTCCCGCATCTTTGGAAGGACCAAGAAATGATCGCTGTCATCTTCGAGGTTTGGCCAAACGAGGGCCGCAAGGGCGACTACATGGATCTCGCCGCTCGCCTGCGAAGCGAGCTCGAGCGCATCGATGGATTCATTTCGGTGGAGCGGTACCAAAGCCTAACGGACCCGGACAAACTCTTATCAATCTCCTTCTGGCGCGATGAGGCAGCAGTAAAAACATGGCGTACTCACGCGGGCCATCGCGCAACGCAGCGCGCGGGTAGGGAAGGAATCTTTCGTGACTACCGCCTTCGCGTCGCAGCCGTTGTCCGCGACTATGGAATGACGGAGCGCCGGGAGCAGGCGCCCGAGGATAGCCGCGAGGCACACGAGGCTGTCATTTGAAAAAGGAAGCCTTTTGGGAGGTTGACCGCCCGCTGGGTTGCATCAGCACACGCATGAAGGTGAGAAGAATGCGCGTGCCTGCGCGGAACGTCCCGCGGAAGGAGCCTGCCACCTTGGAGCGGCCGCCGCCGCGCCTTGCGTAGGGGACGGGGATTTCCATAATTCGCAGGCCGAAGCGCGCTGCCTTCATCTGCATTTCGAGATTCCAGCCATAGGTCATCTCTTCCATGCCGAGCGCGAGAAGAGAGTCATGGCGAATAGCCCTGAACGCGCACATGTCCGTGTAGCGAAAGCCGTAGACTAGGCCTATCAAAGACCCAATAATTCTCCCCGCCGCGATCTGATGCCACGCCATCGAGCCTGGTTCACGCACGCCACGTGTGCGAGACGCGATAACCAAATCATAATTTCCGTCTAGAATCGGGGATATAAGATCCGGCAGTTTCTCGGGGAAATCACTGCCGTCCCCATCCATATAGACGACAGCCCGGCAACTCTCGCCCGCCGAGAGGGCGCCTTCTAGGCAAGCACGGCCGTATCCTTTGCCCGCGTTCAGAACGCGCGCGCCTTTTTGGATCGCAACGGCTACGGTCTGATCCTTCGAGCCTCCGTCAGCCACAATGATTTCGTCCACGGCAGCGCGGGGTATGCGGTCGAGAACGCCGCCGATCGCTTCTTCCTCATTCAGGACTGGGATGACTAGGCAAACCCCCGTTTTTGCCTGTTTGTCATGTCCTTCCTTGAGGCCGGCTGTATCGGTCCCCGTGGTATCCAAGTCACAAGCTCCAGCGAAGACCGCACCCAGCACAGGCTGGAGGCGGATTGTCGCTCAAAAGAGCTTCGCGGAAGTCTTGATACTCCCGCCCATTCCAGATATCGGGCAGCGGAGTTGTCTTTGCATCTCCCAGGGTGAAGTTCTTATAGCCATGCATAGAGAAGGGAGCAATGCAGCACGGGAGCGCCCGCCCATGCGCGGTGAAGTACATGAGGGACCACGGCCGGCGGCAGAGTGACCAGGGTGCCTCTCCATCAATGCGGCGAAGGCTGGCTTCGGGCTCGGCAGCTCCCGAGGCATCGAAAAATACGCCCAGTTCGGCGGCGATCTTCTCCGCCTCAATCAGGTACTTGCCCTCCTCCGCATCCTGTCTCTCGAAAAGGGAGGACTCCGGCCGGGCCAAACCGATTGGACCGTTTTCAAAATAGACAAGCCGCTGAAGGTGTACCTCAGGTACGTCAATGCTATGTGCAAGCCGAATGAAAGCGGGAAGCTGTTCCAGGGTTTCGCGCAACCCTGTGAGCCAAAGGGAAAGACGAGGGTTTTTGGCATCCATCTTGGTCTTGAGCGCGACAAAGTTTTTTATATTGCGCAAAATGCGGTCGAACAGGTCACGCCCGCGCACCGCCTCGAATGCCTTCGCTTCTGCCGCATCCAACGAGATGCGCATCTCATCCAGGCCTGCTTCGATCAGCTCACGGCTTTTCTTTTCACGCATCAAGGTGCCGTTCGTGTTGAACAGCACATAAACGCCCCGCCTCTTAAGATAGGCCACCATCCTCGGCAGCTCGGCCACCATCATCGGCTCGCCTACGCCGTGCAGCACAACGCGCTCGATTTTGGGAAACTGGTCAACGATGCTGGTGAATAATTCCCAGCTCATGTCCGAGGGAGGCTCAAGCTCCTCGTAAGTGCGCGGACATGTAGTGCAAAGCAGATTGCAGCGATTTGTGGTTTCGAGATAGAGGCAGACCGGATCTTCGGCCGCAACTGGGGTTCTGTCGGCCTTAACACGCTCGAAATAGCGGCGAGGATCGTCAGCTTCGGCAGGAACTGGCTTTGGATCAAGCAATTGCGCGTCCATCGGGCTGCTCCTTTGAGGTGTTAACCCGTAAATTCTCGGCAACGAGTAAAACCGCGAACGGCACGTAGAGGACGCTCATGTCTGCGACACCCAAAGGCCAGTTGCCAAGGTAAAGCGCGGTCGAACTCAACGTCAGCCAAAACACCGAAGGCCGCGGGAAAAAGCAAAGGAAGGGGACTAGCCAGAGAAAATACCAGCAATAGTGAGGGGAAACGAAGACCGTGAAGGCAGTGGCGATCGCGAATGCGCCGCCAAGGTCGGGCCTTTGCGGATCGGCACGAAACCCAGTGCGCCAGGCCAGCGCCAAAAGCGTCAGCGCCGCCAAAGCCAGAAACAGCGGCAACGCCGCCGCTCCGAGCCCAAGTTGTTTCAGAAGCGCGGCCAGGAAGATGCCCTCCCCGCCCCGGAACTCTTCGCCAGCATATCCGCCCAAAAATCCGAAGACCTTCGATCCGGCGGATATATATGGCAGATAGATCAAGCCAATGCTAACGGCGAATGCCGCGGGCATGCGCCAATCCCAGCGGCGATAGATAGCGGGCGCCAAAGTCACCGGAAAATATTTGGAGAGTGCAGCTGTTGCCAGAAGAACTCCGGATGCGATCCGGTTCCCCTTTTCCGCTGCGAGAAGCGAAAGAAGCGTGAATGCAACCGCGATGATGTCGGCGTGGCCGCTGCCTGCTACTTCCCAGATCGCCAAGGGGTGCAGGAAATAAAGCGAGGCGAGGACAATGGGCAACCCGCGCGCCGCTAAGAGCCGGACAATTGCCCAGATCGCCACTGCTTCGAAGCCGAGCATAACCGCCTTCATCATCGTGACCGTTTCGCTGAGGCGGGTCGCGACGAAATAGACTAGCTGCGCTGCGGGCGGATAGATTGTAGGCGCGTAATCCTTGCGATTGACATTGAGATAGATGCCGTGATCGCGGAGATGCGCCAGGGCGGGATCGGCAGGAACGTAGCGATAGGGATTGATGCCGTCTGCTTGAACGCGGCCGTCCCAGACATAGCGGTAAATGTCGGTCGAATGCGGGGGCGCGAACAACAACGCCGCCCGCGCGATGGAGCCTATGATCAGCAGATAAAATAAATACTGGCGGCTGTCTGCGGCTGAGACACGGGTTCGCGCGCGCAGCAGAAGCCAGGCGAACAGGCCGTAAACTCCACACTGTACAAGAGTGATATAGACGACTGTGTCATGCTTCATGCCGAATAAAGCGAGGGCGCCAGGGATCATGAACGCCAGGAGAACGCCTGCGGCGAGCATGAAAGCCGGGACGGTCCGAATGCTGCTCATGACAAAGCATCTTCCCGTATCGGAGGAGCTTCAGACATAAACGCAGCAATGCGTTCTCTCAGATTCGCTGTGGTGACCAATGACCGCAGGAGTTCGGCGGAGTTGCGTGGTGAGCTTGATCGCAAACGCTTTGAAAAACCGCGGCCGTCGAATATCTCACCGATAAGAACGCAGAGGGAGCTGCAATCGTCGACGTCGTACCACTCCGGAAGAACGTGCAAAGGCAAACCGATAATAGCCGCACGCTCCAGCGTTTGCGCGAACACCTCAGCAGTGCTCCACGCGATGCCCTCGAAGAGACCTGTGTGCAAAGCCTTGCAGGCTAAGAGATAGTAGCCTCCATCCGACGATGGCCCGATGACGGCCCTGTCCCCCGGCTTTGCCAACTCTTCCACCATTTCAAGGAGTATGCCCAAAGGCAAAGTCGGACTGTCCGAGTTAAGGACACAGGCCGCTCTGTGGCCCGCCGCGAATTGCAGCGTCAGTGCCTCGATCAGACAACTCCCGAAATTGGCGTTGGAAACCTCGTAAAGGCCAATGGATGCGGGGAAATGAGCTTCGAAAAAGCCCTTGCTGCCTCTGGGCGCGAAAGCCATGGCTCCTGCTATACTTCCTTCCGCGGACAGGGTGACGAGATTTTCCGCAATATCCTTTAAGAAGGCAGTATTTAGTGACGCCGCTTCATCGAACGTCAAGGGTGGACAAAGCCGGGTTTTCGTGCGGCCGGGCTGCGAAGCCTTCGCCATAACGGCAATCCCGCAAAATGTGTCGCCTGCACCATTAGCCATGCGTTACCAGCCGGTATCATAATGGAAACCTTCCTACAGCAATCCGGGGCAATGATCTAACCCTCGCTTTGTGCCCTCACGAGGTTGTGCAGGTGAGTTTGAATGATGTTACAGGACGGTGATCACGAATTTAGGGCCAGAAACGAAAGATTGTTCGATGCCGGCTCCCTGTAGAAATCGTATCATGCTAGGTTTCACAAAAGATAATTCGTGCTGCTGTAAGGGTATGGTGATGGCAGGCCAGCTCAACGGAAAACAGGAAACGATCGTAGCCGCGCATTCTCGTTTTGTGCGCGTCACCCATTGGATAAATGCCATCGCGATCATCATCATGATCGGCAGCGGATGGCGCATCTATAACAATGTGCCAATTTTCCACTGGCTGACTTTCCCCGAATGGGCAACCTTAGGCGGCGACCCCGAAATCACCTATAAACTCAACAAGGATGTTGGCTTCAGCAACGCGCTTCTCTGGCACTTCGCCGCGATGTGGCTCTTCTTCATCAACGGACTTGCCGCATTAGGCCTTGGCCTTATCAGCGGGCGCCTCCAGAGCAAGTGGCTTCCCGTCAGCCCCCGGGAACTCATCCAAGATATCCGCGCAGCGCTTAGCTTCAACCTCGCCCATGACGACATCACGATCTACAACGCCGTTCAGAAGCTTCTTTATATCGGAGTAATTCTCGCCGCCATTCTGATGCTGGTTTCCGGGCTTGCAATCTGGAAGCCAGTGCAGTTTCAAACGCTGACTTGGCTCTTCTACGACTTCCAAGGGGCCCGGCTCGCACACTTCATAGGAATGTCTGCGATTGCGCTTTTTCTGCTGGTTCATGTCGTACTTGCGCTTTTAGTACCTAAGACAATCGCGGCCATGACGAAGGGAACGATTCGCGTTGACCATCCAGGCGGCCTTTCATCTGCGAAGGCGGGAGAATAGCGATGGCAATCATTCGTCCCGGAAGATCGGTCAACAGGCCGGAAGGGAGCATCAGCCGATCCCAGCTTGTTGAGAACCGCAAGCTGATCGCTGGCATAGAGCGGCGGACCCTGCTTCGTGGCTCCCTAAGCCTTGGAGCCCTCACTCTGCTAACAGGATGCGACATCAGCAACGAGAGCGCCGTTCAGCATGTGCTCCGGGCCATGTCTGCATGGAATGACCGGGTCCAGGCCTTCCTTTTCAATCCAAGAAAGCTGGCGCCCACCTATTCGGATGCGGATGTGCTCATGCCGCCTCGCTTCAATGCCTTCTACGGCATCGATCAAGTGAAGCCTGTCGATGGGGCGACCTGGAAGCTTGAACTCGCCGGCCTTATTGAGAACAAGCAGCCTTGGACCAAGGATGATCTCTATTCCCTGCCGCAGGAGACGCAGATCACGCGTCATGTTTGCGTTGAGGGCTGGGATTATATCGGCAAATGGTCCGGCGTGCCCTTCCGCGTCTTTCTCGAACGGGTCGGCGCAGACAAAACCGCCAAATATGTCGGCTTCAAATGCAGCGACACCTACTCAGGCAGCATCGACATGGCGACGGCGCTGCATCCGCAAACGATCCTTGCCACGCATTACGCCGGGCAGCCGCTACCAGATGCCTATGGGTTCCCGATGCGGCTCAAGACGCCGCTCAAGCTCGGCTTCAAGCAGCCGAAATGGATTTACGCCATCGAGGTGACGAATACCCATCCCGGCGGATATTGGGAGGATGGCGGCTATAATTGGTTCAGCGGGCTTTGACGCCACAAAGGTGAGCGAAGCCGCGCCTCGAAAGCTGATACAGGTAAGTCTAACAATGCCATCCTGCCCGAACGCTTTGCGTTGAACTTTTTGCCGCGGTTCCACTTCTTACGTGAGTGATGGCGCACGGCTGCTCTTTTGTTTACGGAAATCCGGCCCGAAACATTAGTAGATAGATGACCTGAAGGCGTGCAGCAAAGCCTTCTGGCAATGTGAAGCGGATGGACGGGATCACAATCGCGCAAGCGGCGACCTGGGGCATAGCTGCAATCGCGACCGGCGGTGTCATTCTGCGTCCGTGCGGACTGCCCGAAGCCATATGGGCCGTCTCTGGCGCTGCCCTCTTGGTAGCCGCGGCTCTCTTGCCGTGGTGGGACGCGCTTGCCGCAGTCGAGAAGGGCATCGACGTTTATCTATTCTTGACCGGCATGATGCTGCTTGCGGAGCTCGCCCGGCGTGAGGGCCTGTTCGATTGGCTGGCGGGGCATGCCGCGATGGCGGCAAAAGGCTCGGCCGCGCGGCTGTTCGGGCTCGTGTATCTGGTGGGCATCGTGGTGACCGCCTTTCTGTCCAATGATGCGACGGCGGTAGTGCTGACGCCGGCGGTCTATGCGGTGGCAAAAGCTGCTAAAGCAAGTCCGCTTCCCTACCTCGTCATTTGCGCCTTCATCTCGAACGCCGCGAGCTTTGTTCTCCCGATTTCAAACCCGGCCAATCTCGTCCTATATGGCAGCCAAATGCCTCCGCTGTGGCCTTGGCTTCAGCAGTTTGCACTGCCGTCGATATTTTCGATTGCGATTACCTACGCCGGCTTGCGGTGGGTTTATCGACACGAAATCCGGGCCCGAATTGAAGACCAAGTACCAACTCTGCCCCTGAACAATGGCGGCCGTTACGCAGCCTGCGGCATCGGAGTCACGGCCATCGCGCTTCTGCTGGCCTCGGCGCTGGGCTATCAGCTCGGAGCGCCGGCATGCGTGGCTGGAGCGGCCACCGCATTGCTGGTCCTTATCGAAAAGGGCGAAGCTCCCTGGCCCCTCCTCAAAGGTGTGTCTTGGAGCATTCTGCCCTTGGTGGCTGGCCTCTTCGTCCTCGTCGAGGGTCTCAATAACACTGGCGTCGTGTCAGACCTCACTAACCTTCTCAATTGGGGACTGGAACGATCGTTGACGGCCACGGCTTGGATCGCTGGCGTTGGCCTTGCCTCCGTGACGAACCTCATGAACAACCTGCCGGCGGGACTTATAGCGCAATCCGCTATCCAACCGGTGCATCCCCCGGCAGTTATTACGGGCGCGCTCCTGATCGGGGTGGATTTAGGGCCGAACCTTTCCGTGACAGGCTCCCTCGCGACCATCCTTTGGCTGATCGCGTTGCGGAGGGAAGGTGTGATCTGCACCGCGGGTGAGTTTCTAAAGATTGGCGCGATCGTAATGCCCTCTGCGCTAATCCTGGCGCTGGGCGCGCTCATCCTTACAAGCTGAAGTAACGAACGGAGTAATCATGAGTGGAGTTTGGTACTATCCCTTCATCATTATCGCTGGTGTCTTGCAGGCAGCAGGCGCGGTCATGAATGCCCAGCTGCGCGCTTATCTGGTCAATCCCTGGCTTGCGAGCTTCGTTTCTTTCGTGCTTATCGCGTTCTTCTTCGCGAGCATGTTTGCGATCATTCCGCGCCCATTGCCAGCGGTGCAAAGCTTGAATGCGATGCCGTGGTGGGCTCCCTTGGGCGGCCTGGCTGGCGCTGTCGCTGTTTTTGCGGGGCTGACTTTGATCGACAAGCTCGGCGCTGCAACCGTCAATGGCCTAATCATCAGTGCCAATATCATAACGTCGATTGCGATCGATCAATTCGGAATCATGAACACGCCGGTGCATGAGGCGAATATCTGGCGCATCATTGGCGGCGCGCTTATGGTGGGCGGCATTACGCTCATCAGCCTGTTTTAAAAACTTCCGAAACCGAATGAAGAGCGGACCACCGCCCTTAATTTCGCGATCTCGGCTATCCACCCCTTTCGGACTTTGCCCCTCCGTTAAGCCAACAGGCAGGTCGGGTCGAGAACGGATATGCGAACCGGAAAAGATCACGGCCGCTTGACCTCGAGCAGCGGAAATCTTCAGAATTGCAACTCGTGCGCTCGTCCCGCGCGACGCCCAGGCTTACTCATGACCCAATGCTGAACTCGCGGTTCACCGGTCCGCTCGGCACTATCTCGTCCGTTTCCTGGCCCGATCGGCGTCTGCAAGAGCGCTAAAATATTAGGCGCGCACTACACGGTTAAAGTGCTATAGGAAGGCGATCCGTTTGAGTAGCCGTCCGGCGGGAGGTCTTAGCATCAGAAGTAGGAGGTGACGAATATCAATATTGAGCTGCGCTTATTCATAAAAAAAATAGTGTTCTAGAAGAGGAAAGATGAAAGTTATGCGTAGAATAATTATTGCCGCCGGATTCGTATCATTCGCCATGACGCAATCAGCACTAGCAACATGGGGCAAATAGAAACGGCAGATCGCTGTTCGGACAAGGTATCAGATCAAAAGGAATGGGAAAACTACTTCAGAAAGCATGGGAAACAAGTATCTGTTTCGAAGCTATTCATGAAAGTCGATGGTCATATCTATGAAGTAGAGGGGCTGAGTCAACATACTTCAATAGCTGGTGAGATGCTCGGAAGCTGCGCAATGGATCCAAAGTGCAGAATAAAAGATTGACCCTGGGATAGACCACAGGCGTGTGGCGGCCTCGCCCGATCGGAGATACGCTCTGTTCCGGCGGGACCGCTCGCTGCCTCCGCAGATTAAAAAAACCAAAGTCATAGGGCAACTGGTTTACATCCAGTACTTATTTAATTTTTTTGGTGAGGTACTGATTTCTGCAGTTGGCCCGAGGCAGAGAGCAGCATCGCGCCACAAGCCTTTCTGCCGAGCTGCTCGCTGACCGCCGCTTAACCCCCAGCAACAGAAACTCTTGATCCAAATTCGAACTTCTGGAATCGGCCTCAACCGCCATAAAGGCATTGCGTCGAGCTGATCCAACGCAGCGTCCGGTATCAACCCATTGGGACGTTCTTGCGTGTTTTCAAACACTTCCGCAATTAGGCGTAAAGCAGCCGCAGAGCGTTAGGCATCCGAAGACCGGAATCGGCCCAACGCTACATTAAGAAGCGCCTGCTAAGCGTAGGAGTGTTATCACTAGGATTGCTTTCGCGGCGCAACCTACACGGCGCCGCTCGCCAGCCGTTCCGCGAGGTGATTGGCGATGGCCTGGTCCTCCTCGGAGGCAAGTCCACTAATCCCAACTGCCCCAATGATCGCGCCGCTCGAGTCTTTGAAGATGGCACCTCCGGGCAGGGCCGTGATCTTCTCGTCGCAGAACCAGGATGTATGCAGGTTGGCCTTCTGGACGCGCTCAAAGAAAGCATCCGTATTGGTTTGCATGCGCGCGGCGCTGTAAGCCTTGCCTTGCGAAATTGCGATGCTGCGCAGCGGTGCGCCCTCCATCCGCTGAAGCGAAATCAGAAGGCCGGCCGCATCGCAGACGGCCACGCAGATCGGGCGCTTGTAATTGGCTATCGCCTTTTCCATCGCGATCCGGATAAGTTCATTGCTTTGCTTGAGACTAAGAGCGTTCATATCATGCTCCACAGCTTGCGGCGGGCTTTGAAAAACTCAGGCATGCTACAGTCAGCGGCCGCAACTGTCACTTCGGCTTTTGAAGAGGTAGGGTATTTTGCGTCGCATACATTGAACTGAAAGGCGCGCCGTGCTTATCGCGACCAGCCACCCTGGCCCGCCGGGGCAGCGGGTTCATCGGGTACTTCGTACCAGACGGCGTGGTTCATCATCTCAACCATCATTGAACGGGCGTGCTGCGCGTCTTGCTGGGTCTGGAACACAAGGCGGAAGCAAGGCGCTCTCGACTCCTCGTCGAGGAGGCTGAAGCCGTAGCCACTTCCCTGGTCGTAATTCATTTTTTCAACGCCGGTGACGATGTCGTTGTCGTCCTGCTCGTTCGTAGGCATGCCTTGGCGGGGGTCGTCCATCGCTTTCTCCATCGCTGAGCGAACTTCAATCCTTGCCCCGGACAGGCCGCGGCGCAACCCCAATCTGGGTGTTTCCCTTCTCAACCGGAAGAGCCTGCCGCTCTCCTTTCGCTGCACATTGGCAAACTCAACAACAACGCCTGCGCCGGATAGCCAAGCCGCAACGCTATTACGCAGAAGCTTTCGCCCCCCAATTCTTCATCGCCTCTGCCATTTCCTCTTTGCTTGGATCTTTCACGTGAGTGGCAAAGGTCCAGTGATGGCCATAAGGACAAGCGGCAACGCTCGTGCGGTCGCCCCAGAACATATCGGTGGGAGGGAAGAGTTCCTTCATGCCGGCATCGACGGCGCGCTTATGCGCGGCATCCACATCCGGCACGTAGACATAGAAGGAGGAATGGCGCTGTTTCGGGCCGGGCATATTCGGCATTTCATCTTGCACGAACATCTTGGAATTGCCGACCAGAAGGCTCGCATGCATGATCCGTTTGCTGCCCGGAAAACGCATCTTCACTTCCACCTTGGCCCCGAGCGCCTTCTCATAAAAGGGGATCGCGGCTTCGCCGTCTGACACCGTAAGGCTCGGCGTGAGGGTATGGAAGCCTTCGGGCATAAAGGCCGTAGTAGCCTTGGCGGCGGGCTTGGCAGCAGGTTTCCCCTTCGCTGCCGGCTTGCTGGCTTTCGTCGCAGCATTCTGAGTTTTTGGCATGGCTTTATCCTCCATTGATGGCGGCAAAAGCAGATCTGACTTCGGAACATGACGCGCGAAGGCAGCCCCTTGCACGGCCGCTCTCAAGGTGAAGCTTGGTCATCACTCCCTTACCTTCTTAGTCTAATACTTGGATTCATGAAGCGTGACAGTCAACAACCTTTGTTGTCCATCGTAATACCGACGCGCGAGCGCGGCCGTTATTTGGAGCACAGTTTAAACACAACTTTGGCCTGCGCCAGCGAGCGCGTCGAAATCCTGGTCAGCGACAATGCCAGCGAGGATAACACCGCTTCTCTTTTCAAAGCGCAGCGCTATCAGCACGTCAAATATGTGAGGACAGCCAAGCGGGTCTCTATCTGCGCAAATTTCGAGTCAGCATTTCAAAATACCTCCGGGAAATATATCCTCTGCATCGGCGACGATGACGCCGTGCTGCCCAGCGGCATCGCAGACTTATTGGAACTGCTGGAGACAAAATCGCCTTGCATCGTTAGCTGGCCGCAAATTCCATATTATTGGCCAAGCCGGAACGCCGATGGCTTTCTTAAGATCAAGAGGCGTCACCTGCGAGGGGGCACGGACGAGCGCTCTCCCCAAGAGACGATGCAAGCCATCTGCGCGGGTGATTGGGGCGGGAGCAGCTTTCATTGCGGCTGTGTGTCCAAAGCGCTTGTGCAACGCATCACCGAAAAAGCCGGGCCCTTTTTCTACTATTCAATCCCCGATGCAAGCTGGTTCGCAACGCTCGCTTTCGCGAACTCGTACTTCCACCTGAACAGGCCTGTAACAGTCTCAGGAACCTCTCCGGTAAGCAATAGAATGGCGCTTCATTCGCAGGCGTCGAATGCCTATGCTGCGTTCGTCCACGAGAACTCGAACGCGGCGGAGAAGAACTGGCTTGACCTACGGAGCCGCTCCGTTTTTGCATTTGGTCTGGATGGCCTCATGGTAACGAGGCGCATTTTCCAGCTGTCCGGCGCACCCATAAATGCTGAAAAGTGGAAAGACCGGATTCTTGGCGATATCGCTTCGATGCCGGGGTCGATCCGGGACACACAAATTTGCTTCGTGAACCGCTGGCTTGCCAAGAATGGCATCAAGCCAATAGATAGAAGCCTTATCAAATGGAGCCCACCCGAAGGGTCTGACGGCTGGCGTCAATCCCGGAGAATACCTCCGCGCGTATCTCTCTCAAGCGTGGTCATCCCTGCGAGCCCGCATTTCATTGAGAATGTGGAGTCAGCCGTTATCACTGCTGAGAACCTCATAGGGGATGCAGCTCTCAATCATCCAGCCGTATTGCCCATCGCCTATGTGCGCTGGTTCAAACTCATGAAGGCTGCGCGATTTCTGCAGGGAAAGAATAGGAAAGCAATGATGCCACCGATGGAGTGCGTGCATCCCGCGATCTCCTGACTGGCTCTACAGCGAGATCGTCACTGGGAGCTCTCGCCTCGCCCGGGCATCGCTCTAGCCGCTCCGATGACCTCCGAAGCGGATCGGTTGATTGGCCGATGAGACGTTCGAGTCGCTGGCCGAGAGGATTAAGGCGCGAAGCGCCCCTCCCGTGTTCAACATGTGCATCTGCAAGAGACGGTCGGCCTCGTCCGCTTGTCCTTCCTCTATGGCTCGCACTATGAGCTCATGTTCCCGGACGGAGGTCCTTAATCGCTCGGAATCGTGGAGGTGCAAACGGATGTACGGAACCAAGCGGTTGCGCACGCTGCGTGTAAGCTTGATGAGATGGCTGTTCCGGCTTGCCTGATAAATAGCGTCGTGAAACGCTTCATTCGCCTCGTGATAGGCCGCGACCGCTTCCGTTGCTGCATAATCCTGACATGCTTCGAGTGAAGCGCCGATCCTTTCAATGTCCTCGTAAAGACAGGCCCTTGCAGCCATGCGGCCGCAGGCGCCTTCCAATTCAGCGATGACCTCAAGCATCTCGACAAGATCGCGCATCCCAAGTTTTGCGACGACGGCACCTTTATGGGGGCGGATCTCGATTAACCCATCCGCCGCCAGCTGCCGCAATGCTTCCCTTACAGGGGTCCTCGAGGTTCCATATTTTTCAGCGAGCTTGGTCTCGTCGAGCCTGTCCCCCGGCTTGAGCCTGAATGATGAAATCTCGTTCTCAATGAGTGAACGCAGACGTTCTGCATGAGACGGGTTCATCCAGGTTTGCTCCTCTGGTCAACGATTATACTAAAATTCCAGACGGATGCGACGCACTTATTAAAGCGCCTGCGAACGGAACTTCGGTAAGCCCATTTTGATTTCTCATGCGTCGATTGTAACGGGGGGATGTGATATTTTATGCCTGACGTGAATCGCTTTGTTTTTTCGCAAGGCCACTCTGGGGGCGTTGGAATGAATGTGTCCTTTTTTCAGGAGCTCCTAAGCAGGATCTCTGATCGCGGCCGGCAAATACTTGACTTGTCGTCCCTGATAGGCGCCGGAGGAGAGGAGACCTTCGAGAGCATGTGCCGCGCGCTGGTTTCGAGCCGCGGTGAGGCCTCGGGCGTGGCTTTGGCGCGCCGGATCCTGGACTATTATAAAAATGCAGACGATGAGGAGAAGGACGCGATTTTCTCCTTCCTGGCGACCGGCTTTGCCCCTGACCCTGGCGCAATACAAGCGGCAGCAAAGCAATACCTTGAGAACGCTTCCCCACTGGCGCTGGATCACCTCGCCCTTAGCGTCGAGTCTAAACGGCAGGAACTCTTGCGCCGGCTCAATCTCGCACCAGGAGGAACGGCTGCGCTTGTGCGCATGCGGGAAGACCTGCTCCCGCGGCTCCATCCAGACCTTGCTCCGGTTGACCGGGACTTCGTTCACTTATTCAACTCCTGGTTCAACAGAGGATTCCTTGTTCTTGTGCGCATAGCCTGGTCGACCCCGGCCTCTATCCTGGAGAAGATCATCGCTTATGAAGCTGTGCACGAGATCAAGGGCTGGGAGGATCTGCGCCGCCGCCTTGATCCTCACGACCGGCGCTGCTTCGCCTTCTTCCACCCTGCACTTGTGGACGAGCCTTTGATCTTCGTGGAGGTCGCGCTAGGCAATGAAATTCCCGGATCGATCCAGACCCTTCTCGAGTCGGATGGGGGCCCTGAAAATGCCGATCCTGAACCAGCAGTCGCAGTCTTTTATTCCATCTCGAACTGCCAGAAGGGTCTGCGAGGAATTTCGTTTGGCAATTTCCTGATCAAGCAAGTCGTCGAGGACCTTACGAAAGAGCTTCCCAGTTTGCGGACTTTCGTGACGCTTTCGCCCGTTCCCGCCTTCAAGTCGTGGTTCTACCGCGCGTTTGACAGCGGCGGCCTCCCTTATCTTACGGAGCCTCAAAAGCGGCAGATCGAGAAAATGCGCTCGGAGGGCTGGAGCGAGGACGAAGAGGTTCAGGATGAGCTTGGCCCCGCAATATCAGCCGCCGCCGCCCACTACTTCCTGCTCGCCAAAGACCGGAGCGGCAAGCCTCTCGATCCCGTCGCCCGGTTTCATCTCGGCAATGGAGCCCGCCTCGAACGGATCAACTGGCTCGGCGACACGTCGGAAAAAGGCGTGCAGCAGGCCTTGAGCTTGATGGTGAATTACCGCTATGACCTTCGGGACATCGAGCGGAACCATGAAGCTTATGTAAACAATGGGACCGTGACGGCGTCCAAGTCTGTCCGGTCTTTGCTTCTGCTGCCGGAAAAGGCCAGGGCGCTTGTTCCCGCTCAGGAATGAGGCACTTTAATGAGATGGCAGGGGCGCCGCGAAAGCGACAATGTTGAAGACAGGCGCGACGACAGCGGCTATGGCGACGGTCCCAGCGGAGGCGGGTTCGGCATCCCTTTCCCCGGCGGCGGTGGAGGCGGAGGCGGCTTTCAGATCCCTATGGGCGGGGGCGGCGGCGGACTCGGCCTGATCAGTGTGATCGTGATCGTAGGGATTGCGCTCCTTCTCGGTATCGATCCCCGGGTGATATTTAACGGCGGCGGAGGCATGGACACGCCCGGGGGCGCGCGGCAAATTCAACTGCCCAATGAGCGCCAGCCGCGCGTGGCGAGCGCGGATGACGACACTATGAAACGCTTCGTCTCCGTGGTACTGGCCGACACCGAAGACGTTTGGACCAAGATTTTCCGCGATCAGGGACGTAGCTACCCCGAACCGAAGCTTGTTCTGTTCCGGGGCGGCATCCGCTCCGGCTGCGGGCTTGCCAGCGCGCAAATGGGGCCGTTCTACTGCCCCACCAATCGCAAGATTTACATCGACCTTTCATTTTACGACATGCTCAAGCGCCGCTTCCGAGCGCCGGGCGAGTTTGCAGAGGCCTATGTGATCGCGCATGAGGTCGGCCACCATGTGCAAAATCTTCTGGGCCAGTTGCAGGCAGCCCAGCGGCAGCAGGCGGCGGTTGGGGGCACGCAGCGCAATGCCATCCAGGTTCGCGTCGAGCTGCAGGCGGACTGCTACGCGGGCGTTTGGGCCAAGAACACCGACCGCATCAACAAGACGCTGGAGCCGGGCGACATCGAAGCGGCGCTGAGAGCGGCAGCCGCTATCGGCGACGACGCCATTCAAAAGGCCGCCCGCGGCTATGCGGTGCCGGATTCCTTCACGCACGGTACTTCCGAGCAGCGCGTGCGCTGGTTCAAGAAAGGTTACGACGAGGGCGCCATTCGCGCTTGCGATACCTTCAACGCCGATACCTTGTAGGCTCTAACTGGCGGGCCTTTTCGCAAGCTTGGCAGATTTCCAGGCAACCTGTCTTGTTCCTGGTATGTTCCGCCTCGATTTTGACAGTCTGGCCGAGGCGCTCTAAGCAAAGGGGCAGTTGCATCCTCACGAGGATTGAAAAACATGGTCGCATTTCACGCGGTGGTTCTGGCTGCGGGACAGGGAACCCGCATGAGATCCGCGATCCCTAAAGTGTTGCATCCGCTCGCGGGTCTGCCACTGGTGGCTCATGTCTTCAAGGCGGCCGCAGCTGCTGGCGCAAACCGCATCTCTGCCGTGTTTGGCTCGGATAACGAGGGCTTCGAGAGCCTTCGGCCTGCGATGGAAACCCGCTTCTTTGTACAAAAGGAGCGTCTCGGCACCGCCCATGCGGTTCTTGCAGCCCGGAAAGCCATCGAAGGCGCAGCAGGTCCTGTTGTGATCCTCTACGGCGATACCCCACTTGTTACGCCGGAAAGCCTAGAGAAACTCGCGGGCAGCCTGAAGGATGGGGTTGCGATGGCCGTGATGGGTTTCAACGCAACTAACCCCATTGGCTATGGGCGCCTCATTACGGAAAAGAACGGCGAACTCGCCGCGATCCGAGAGGAGAAGGATGCGTCCCCGGAAGAGCGCGCGCTTCATCTGTGCAATTCGGGGATGATGGCCTTCCAAGGCAATATACTGCTGAGCTTGCTCGACCAGATCGATAACAAGAACAAGGCGGGGGAATATTATCTTACCGACGCGGTTGAAATCGCGCGCGCCGCAGGGCACCGCGTTGCCTTCGCGCTCGTCGCCGAAGACGAGGTGCGCGGCGTCAACACCCGGGCGCAGCTAAGCGAAGCCGAGGAGATCATTCAAAATCGCTTGCGCTTGGCAGCCATGGACGGCGGCGCGACGCTGATCTCACCCACTACGGTGACTTTCAGCCACGATACCGTCACCGGCCATGATGTTCTTATTGAACCCAACGTCTTCTTCGGGCCAGGCACGGTAGTAGGGGACGGGGTAACCATCAAGGCTTTTAGCCATATCGAGGGTGCGCGCATCGAAAACGGCGCGACTGTCGGCCCCTTCGCCCGGTTGCGTCCGGGCACGCATCTTGGGCCAAAGGTGCGGATTGGCAATTTCGTGGAACTCAAGGCGGCGGAGTTGAAAGCCGGCGTGAAGGTCAATCACTTAAGCTATGTCGGCGATAGCGAAGTGGGCGAAAACGCAAATATCGGCGCAGGCACCATCACCTGCAATTATGATGGCTTCCACAAGCACAAAACAGAGATTGGTGCCGGTGCTTTCATCGGTTCGAACAGCGCGCTTGTTGCGCCAGTCAAAATCGGGGACGGCGCCTATATCGGGTCGGGCAGCGTCATCAGCCGGGATGTTCCGGCAGATGCCTTGGCGGTGACGCGAGCTCCGCAAGTTCATCGCGAAGATTGGGCGCGTCGCGTCCGCGAGCGTCACAAGGCTGCGGAAGCAGTGAAGCAGAAACACCCCGCAACTGCGATTAATAACAAAAGCGGCAGCGAATAGAAAAGGCTGGGCGTAACAATCAGCTTTTGAAATAGTTTGTAGTACTCTTTGAGTTGGCTGCCAGCCGCGGTTCGGCTATGGCAGCCTTGAACTCTCAAATGGGGCAGCCTTCGCCCCAAAGGAAAGCACCTCTTCAATGTGCGGAATTATTGGCATTCTCGGAAAGGAACCCGCGGCACCTCGGGTTCTTAAATCTCTCCGGCGGCTTGAATATCGCGGCTACAATTCAGCAGGCGCCGCCACTCTGGAGAGTGGCGTTCTGACGAGGCGCCGCGCCGAGGGAAAGCTATTCGCGCTGGAGCGCCGTCTTGCGGCGGACCCGCTTTTTGGCGCCTGCGGCATTGGACATACACGCTGGGCCACACACGGGAAGCCTGCGGAGCGCAACGCCCACCCGCACATGACCGCTCGTGTCGCCGTGGTTCATAACGGCATCATCGAAAACTTTCGGGAATTGAGAGAGGAGTTGGAGGGAGAGGGTGCGGTCTTCGAAAGCGACACCGATACCGAAACCGTCGTTCATCTTCTCGACCGCGAACTCAAGAGGGGAGCAGAGCCTGCCGAGGCGGTGAAGGCGGCGCTGTCCAAGCTCAAGGGAGCCTTCGCGCTCGCGATTCTCTTTGCCGGCCAGGAAGACTTGATGATTGGCGCGCGCCGTGGCAGCCCACTGGCAGTTGGCTACGGGCAAGGAGAAATGTTCCTAGGCTCGGACGCTATGGCGCTTGCCCCTTTCACGGATCGCGTGACCTTCCTGGAGGAAGGCGATTGGGCTGTTCTGACTCACTCCGGCGCGACCATCTACGAGGAGGAAGGGACTGAAGTCTCACGGCCGGTGACGCGGACTTCTGTTTCAGCGCTTTTGATCGAGAAGGGAAACTATCGGCACTTCATGGCTAAGGAGATCCACGAGCAGCCGGAGGTGGTCAGCCGCACCCTTGCCCATTACGTGAAATTTGCGGAGAACGCCATCACGCTCCCCGGCTCTCCCCTTGCTTTTGACCGCCTTTCAAAACTTACCATTTCAGCCTGCGGTACCGCGTATTACGCGGCATTGACAGCAAAATACTGGTTTGAGCGATATGCGAAGTTGCCCGTGGATGTCGATATCGCTTCCGAGTTCCGCTATCGCGAAGCCCCTTTGCCTAAAGACGGCTTGGCTGTCTTCGTTTCTCAATCGGGCGAGACGGCGGATACGCTCGCAAGCCTTCGCTACTGCAAGGAACACGGCCAAACCATCGCCGCTGTGGTGAACGTGCCCCAATCGAGCATTGCGCGGGAGGCTCACGCCATTCTCCCAACTTTGGCGGGGCCGGAAATCGGCGTCGCGTCGACCAAAGCCTTCACGTGCCAGCTCACCGTTCTTGCATGCATGGCAATCGCAGCCGGCCGGCAGCGCGGCGTGCTTTCCGCGAGCGAAGAGCACGAACTGGTTGCCTCGCTTGTCCAGCTTCCGCGCCTTATGACAGATGTCTTGCGGCGGGAGGCCGAGTTCGACGTGCTCGCACATGCCCTAGCGAAGGCGCCGCTTGTCCTTTACCTCGGACGCGGGCCGACATTCCCGGTTGCCCTCGAAGGCGCGCTGAAGCTTAAGGAGATTTCCTATCTCCACGCCGAAGGCTTCGCGGCGGGGGAGCTGAAACACGGGCCGATTGCCCTAATTGACGAAACTGTGCCGATCATCGCCATGGCCCCGAAAAATGTACTCTACGACAAGATGATGTCGAACATGCAGGAGGTTGCCGCACGCGGCGGCCAGCTCATCATCTTCAGCGACGCGCCGGACGCCGCCGCCAACGTCAAAGCGCACCTTCACTTCGATTTGCCTTCCGCGGACCCACTCGTAGTCCCCATCCTTTATGCAATTCCGGTTCAATTGATCGCCTATCATACCGCGGTCGAGATGGGCACCGATGTGGATCAGCCGCGCAATTTGGCGAAATCCGTGACTGTGGAGTGAGTGCGAAAGCCGGTCTGGGGATCTGATCGCGACCTGAGCGCACAGGCCTGCTTTCTACTTTGGGGCCTTGCGCCAGCGCCAGTAGATGTAAAAGGCGAACAGGATTGCAACAAAGGCCGCGACCACAACAATCCAGTTTACTGAAAAGGGACTGGACGGCGGGATTGCTATTCCACTGCTGACCAAGCTTATACCCAAGATATGCCAGCCCGTAACACCACGGCAGAGAGCCAGCGCAAGTGTAGAGTTGAAAAGCGCAGGAAGGGCATGCGGGCGATACCCGCAGGCAGCGAAATATAGGTTCGCACCCCGGGCAACAGCCTGCCGATCACGACCATCACCCCCCATAACGATGGAAAAGGTGATCCAAGCGGTCAAGCTCGCCACGGCTTAGCAGTACATAGCGGCCCCAGCGGAGGACCGCGGGCCGCCCACCATATGCGCCCACGAGATAGGATAAGGTTCCGCCTATGTTGCAACCTGCCGTACCCGCGAGCGCCACCCCGATCAGTGTGAATTGCCGGGTCGACGCCAGATAGCCTGAGAACGGCATAATCACTTCCGAAGGCAGCGGAATGCAGGCCGACTCCAATGTCATAAGACCAATTATGCCGCCATAACCCGCGGCCGAGATTGCGGTCACAATCCAGGAAAAGAACGTTCCGGTCATCCCGATCGCCTTCGCTTGAGTGTTCGTTATCCCATGGAGGGGAACCTGACCGACGCCAACGAGTTCAGCGCAGGCCAGGAAGGAACCCGCAATGGATCATGGTCAGTACGTTTCTTATACCGGGACTGGCTACGCCGCAGATGCCGGACACGGCCCGATTTTGGAGCCAGGCAAGACCTGCTGCCGGATAGCGCGTGCCCACCGCTTCGCGATGATCGTGGATGGAGCTGAATACTTTGCTCAACTGAGAGCTGCCATGCTCAAGGCTCAGCACTTGATCTTGCTGATCGGATGGGACTTCGATCTGCGAATCCGCCTCACCCCAGGGGGCTTTGATGACCCTGGATCCCGTCTTGGCGAATTCATGAAATCGCTGGTTAGAAGGCGGCCGGATTTGCGCATCTATATCCTGCAGTGGGATATGGCTGTGTTTTGCACTCTGGGCTGGCGAACGCTTCCCGCCCTCTTCTCAGACTTCCTGATCCCCCGCCATATTCATCTGCGTTTCGACAGCACGCATCCGCTCACGGCCGCTCAGCATCAAAAGATTGCCGTCATCGATGCTTCGATCGCTTTTTGCGGCGGCATCGACGTCAATGACCACCGCTGGGATACCCGCGCGCACCTTGCCAATGATCCCCGGCGTGTCGACCCTGAAGGTTCATTATATGCACCATGGCACGACAGCACGGTCGCGGTAGATGGCGAAGCCGCGCGCCCTGAGCGAGCTAGCGCGGCATCGCTGGTATTTAGCGACTGGGCACCGCCTCCCGGAGGGTCACACTCACAATGACGCTTGGCCGGAGCAGCTCATCCCGCAAATCAAGAATGCCGATGTCGGTATTGCGCGGACGATGCCCGGCTACCGGGGACGGAAGCCGGTGCATGAAATCGAGTCGCTTTATGTGGCGGCAGTGCGGTCAGCCCGGGATGTTATCTACTTTGAAAGCCAGTATTTCGCCTCCTCGCGAATTGCCGATGCGATCATAGAACGGCTTCGCGAACTCAATGGGCCAGAGATTGTCGTCGTCAACCCGGAGACCGGGAAAGGCTGGCTCGACCAGGAAACCATGGATGGGGCCCGCCACCTCATTCTGAAGCGCATCAGGGCCGCCGACCGGTATGGCCGGTTTCGAATTTACTATCCCGTCAATGAAGCCGGCGAGGCGATCTATGTCCATTCGAAGGTGGCCGTGATAGACGGCTGCTTTCTGCGTGTCGGTTCCTCGAACATCAACAACCGCTCCATGGGCTTCGATTCCGAATGCGATCTTGCCGTTGAGGGGACGGAAAAGAGGCCGGACATTTGCTCCGCCATACAAAAACTTCGTAACAGGCTGTTGGCGGAGCATCTTGGCACTTCGGAAGAAGCTATCGTGAAATTGGTAGGCGGAAAGGGTTCTTTCATCCGCGCCGTGGAAGAACTGCGCCAAGAGCGCGGACGAACGCTCAGACCCCTGCCTCATGAAAGTGTGAGCGAAGCAGAGGCAATTATCACCTTGACTCAGCAAATGGAAGCGGTACAGTTTGCGCCGCTTGGAAGGCTGATGCTACCAAAGGCGCTTCGTCATGAGTGCGCCTCTCAAGCCAGACGGAAGGATCGAAGTGTTTGATGGGCGCGGCTATTGGGTTCCAGATGGTCTGTCTGTTTCGGACATCGCTCGCGGCGCACAGAGGTTAGCGCAAGACTTCGACGTGCCGAACTATATCGCTCAAGCTATGGTCATCGCCGTCTTAGAGGAGATAAGAGCGATAGCGCCTTGTAGTCAACGTCAAGCAGGCGAAGGCGAAGGTTAAAGAGATCCCTATCAAGTTGAAGCAACATGGCAAGATTGTATGCGTATGTCGGCCGGTTGTTTTGGTCGAATTTGCTGAATTTGTATTGAGGCGGAACTAACAAAAAAGTCGTTGGCGTGCGCGCGAGCGGATTGAATGGATCAATCGGCTCAATCCATTCTTTGGGGCGAACTATGCCGTGCGCAACATCGTTCCGTCGATTAGAAAAGCCGTGAACCGCAAGGGAATTTCTTAAAAATTCACCCTCTAAGTCTTGATCGCACCATTTCACAAAAAACTTTTCGGCGGCCCTAGCTATGATGACAAACCTTTCCGAAAAAATGCGGCCGGCTCCGTACTCGTGGAAAGCTCCGAGCTGATAGCACATTCCTACAAAATGTGAATAGATTTGGCCTAGGACGAGTTCGACGCCTTCCCAAGCGCTCAGAACTCTGCCTACACCCATATAGGTGTCATCTTCTTTCGGATCGCCGTATAAGGGAATGGGCGGTACTTCCCAAGGATTGGTCATGGCAAAAGCACCTAAAAAAGAATCTTCAGTGGAAGATGTTGAACTGATCCCGGACGCTTGGCCGCGCTTTGAGAGATTCGTCAAAGACATCGCGAAGGCTGGACCAAAGCATCGGGAAACGCCTCCAAAACCGCAGGGCCAATTGAAAGCGGAGAAACATAAGCGCATCAAACCAAAAGTAACGAGGTAAGGCTGCCTATGAGTAGAACAGCTTCAGAACGGCGACGTGGAGATGCCGCTAGGCTGCGTACCCTAGTTCTTTTGAAAATTGGAATAGCGATCAAAACGTCACCGAAATAGCTGCGATTAGCGCCTCCGCCGACTTGCAACAACGTTTGGCAAAGGCGAGTTCAGCGCTGCGTCGCGGCCACCAGAAACGATCAGGTCCGAACCGCACTCATGACAAGTCAGATGCTTAGTCCTGCCCGGAAAGCGAGTTTCCGGCTGCAAGAAGGATTTTTCGCCGCTCTTATAGCAGTTAGCGCATATGGTATGCGGCGGTTCGCCGTTCTCCATGCCCAGCTTAAGCGTGTAGGCGACAACGCCCAGACCGATATCGGTGAGATGATACCGATGCTTCTCAGCTTCCCAGTTTTTAAGGCGAGCCACTTCTGCTTTAAGCTCTCTTACCGTTTCCAGCAGCGCAAATTGCTCTTGTTGCGCCGCAAGTGCGCTGCTGTTGGTCTTCAAGAGTTCGGCCTGGAATTCGAGGAGCTTCGGCTGAAGGGCTTGAGCATCCCTCAGACCTATCATCGCCTGCGCGAGATCCTTGGTCGTATTGAGCGACGACAACATGGCCGCGATTGCTGACATATCCATTTCATTCCCTTTCGTGAAACAGGTGAAAGGGTGGCGTCCGGTCTTGAACGCAACAACGAATTAACGCATAAAGGAATCGCACTTTGGCTACCGGGCGCCACCCGTTAGCCCTTTCGGGCGAAGCACTGCGAATGCTTCGCCCTTTTTATTTCATAGCTTACGCTATTTGTCGAATCCGGCGTTCACCTTTCGGGCTTCGTTTTTACGTTTGCGCTTCGACGCTTCTGTTAGGCCGCCGATAGGTCAACCTCTTGCCGACGATACCCTTAAGAAGTTTGCCAGCGCGGGCTTCGTCATTGACGCCAAGACCGGAGCGATTGCTATAGCGAAAGTCGAATTCCGCCGTGTAGCGATGCAGGTGCGCTTCTGAGACGTGATGATAAACGCCGATGATGCCGCGCTTCAGGATCGAGAAGTAATTTTCGGCCGAGTTTGTATGCCAGAAATGTGCGCGGGCATATTCGTTCTGCGAGTGGTTCACTGTGCCGTGCGTGATCTCAAGGCGCTTCGTGATCCCTGGATAGATCGGGCTTTCGTCAGTCATCATCATCGTGGCTTTGTGAACTTGCTTTTCGATGATTGGTCCGAGCGTCTTTCCCGAGACAGAAGCAACGTGGAAAGTGCGGACTTGGCCTTCGCGTTCCACTAGCGAGAAGATGGCTTTCTTCGGCGCCGGCTCACGGAAGGCACGGTTCTTTGCCTTGCCGCCAATGTAGCTTTCGTCGCCTTCGACAACCTTATTCTGTCCGCCCATTGGGCCGGGAAAGTTGTTTGTTGCCATCGCCTCACGAATGCGGTGCATCATGAACCAAGTCGATTTGTAACTGATGCCAAGCATCCTATGGAGTTGGTGCGCGCTCATACCCTTCTTGGAAGCGCAAATCAGGAAGGCAGCCATCAGCCACTTGTTGAGCGGAATGTGGCTGCGCTCGAATACGGTGCCGACCATCACAGTGAACTGTTTGCGGCACTCTTTGGAATTGCACTGATAAAAGCCGTTGCGAGTTGCGATCGGCGTCGAGTTGTTTACCGTTCCGCAATAACCGCACACACGGCCTTCCGCCCAAAGATGCGCCTCAAGCCATTCGCGGCCTAGATCAGCGTCCTGAAAAATGGGGTTACTTAATGAAGACATCGCCGTGTTCCCTAACCTCTTGAAAACTAAGATAGGTCAGAAAACTTGCTGAGTAAAGGTGATAATTGCCGAAGCAGAGCTCGCTCTCGCGGAGAACCGGATCGGGAACCCTGAGCGCCTGGCGCATAGGGAGAGGAGGCTTGAGCACGCAGTTAAGCGCGTTGTGTTGCGTCACCCGGTCGCAACGGCCACGGCAGCAATTGGGGTTCTTGCCGCTCTCGCCATATACCTAGCCGCTCCACAAGCACGGAGAAATATCCGCATGCAATTCCGATCCCCGTCGCCGAGGCGCGGCATGGGAAGAGGGCGCAGGTTCGGATAGGCCGCGCAATCTCGCTAAGCCGGTGACCGTGTAATAGGTGGACTGGGAAGCGTACACTGCCACTCGCAAATTAACCTTCCATTTAGTACGAGCTCTTGTCGTATATCCTGCTTGCTGTATGACTAGACCGCATCCAGCAGCAGTGAACATCACGGCAATGAAGCAGGACCCGCTTGGCAGTGCGGCGCAGCTGCCTGCAGTGATTTGCGGCATCGAGGACTATGCCCTTTTCATGCTTGACCCTACAGGCAAGATTGCCAACTGGAATAGCGGTGCCGAACGCATCAAGGGCTACGAAGCCGGCGAAATAATCGGTGAGCACTTCTGTCAGAAGGCGAATGTGCCTGCGGGTACTGCGTGAGGCGGCTAAAGGCAGATTTGAGATGGAGGGATGGCGCGTCCGGAAGGATGGCCGACCGGCGCTAAAAAAGCGAGGTCTCAAACTCGCGTCAAAGTACGAGCGGCAGGTGGGGTGCCCTTTAAAACCTGGACAGCCCTGAGAAATTTGACCGAAGTCAAAGAGGAACAACGCTCAGCGCACCATAGTTCGATTTGAAAGGTGCGACCAATGGGCCCGAAGGAAAACCGGAAAGATTACTTTCTCAAGAAAGCGCGGGAAGCGCGGGAAGGTGCTAAAACAACTGATGACGCCTGGCTGAAGGAGATGCTGGAAGAAGTGGCGGCGCACTATGAAGCTCTTGCCCTTGACACCAGCCAGCTTGGTGTAAAAAACGACGCCGTCAAAGACTCTGAAGCAGAAGGCTTGCATTGACAGAGGCCGCTTCAACTAAATGTACCGTTGCCGCATGATTCATGGAATGCGGTGGAAAACTTGGACTGCAAATGCTTGAAAAGCGGTGCAGATCTGCTTCCTATTCTGTGCGTAACTCCGAGCGGAATTACTTCCTTTTGTGGAAAGCAGGCGGCAAGACTGCCCTAGGAAAGGGAATCGCTTTAGAGGCTCAGACACGCCTACGCCCAATTTTGTGATTAGGTTTTTGTCTGGGTGTTGCATCTGCGCCATGGTCTTTTGCGATCAGGATCGGATTCCTTACTGTCTTATGTGGCTATTTCACACCAAACGGCTTTGCTTCGCTGCAGGATTGAGCCTCGGGCTCATGGCGACGGCTTTGTGCGGCGCTGGTCCGGCGAACGCCCAGGATGCGAATAAGGGGCTAGAACTCGTCAGCAGAGCCGCGAAGGCTTATGATGCTGGCTCCTATGCGGAGGCCGCGGCGGCGATTGATGAGGCATTCAAGGCGGGCTTGTCCAAGGAGCTTGCGGCCAGGGCAATTCTGCTTCGGGCGCAGGTGAATGAGCGCAACGGGGCATTCGCTCGCGCGCTGCAGGATTATTCGAATGCACTTTGGATGGATACGCTTCCGGCTAAAGAGCGAAAGGTCGCAGCCGACGGCAAACAGCGTGTTATCGCAGCCATGGGGCTGAACACGCCCAGTCAGCAGCCTCCACAACAGGCAAGCCTCTCGGCCGGAGGACCGAGCATTCAAGGCCAGCCGGCAGGCAGTTCCTCCTCCGGCGGCGTGTTCGGCATGTTCAATGGACTTTTCGGCTCTTCAAACCCGCCCGCACCTCCGCCAGCGCGCCCTGCCGAGCCCCAGCCAAATTGGCAAACATCAACCTCCGCGTCCGGTCCCATTACGCACGGCCAACCGCATCACACCGCGGCGGCGGAACCCGCGGAAACATCTGTGCCATCCCGGCCAGCGGAGAAAGTGGCGCATCATCATCCGGCTCCGATTGCCGCCTCAATTCAGCCTGTTTCCACGCGAGAGCCCTCTTCCCCGGCTGAAGGCTTCCTGATTGTCTTCGGAACTGCGAGTAATGAAAGGGCAGGACACACCGAAGCGAAACAGATCAAGGCGCAGGTTGCCGACATCCTTGTCGCCCGCAATCTCGATTTGCAGCCGAATGTAAATGGCGGGGTTTTGATCGTGGCCGGACCATATAAATCAAAGAGCGCAGCGCTCGCGCTTTGCTCCGCGATGAAACAGCGTGGAGTACGCTGTCAGGTCACTCCCTAACGCGCTGGTAAGCCTATCCCGCTTGAAGGAGTCGCATGGCATCCTGCCGCTCGAAAAGTTTGAGGCAAAGCCTGGCCGCCTGTCCTGTGTCTGACTTCAAATAGGGATCACGCCCGAGCTGGTAGGCAACAAGATCGGAAGCTTTTTGGATCAACGATGCCGCCTGCGGCCACGGTGCAAGCCGGAAGCCGGGATCGCCACTCTGGCGCGGGCCCAGCACTTCGCCGCCGCCGCGCAGGCGCAAATCCTCCTCGGCGATGATAAAGCCGTCGTCCACCTGCCGCAAGATGTCGAGCCTTGCCTTCGCCGTCTGCGAAAGCGGCGCCTTGTAAAGGAGGATGCACGAAGACTGAGTGTTGCCGCGTCCGACACGGCCTCGCAATTGATGAAGCTGCGCCAGACCGAACATCTCCGCATTTTCGATAATGATCACGGTGGCGTCCGGTACATTGACACCCACCTCGATGACGGTCGTCGCGACGAGGATCGAGGTTTGACGTCCCGTGAACGCCGCGATGGCCGCATCCTTTTCCGCTCCGCCCAGCCGGCCATGCACGAGACCGACCCCCTCTCCGAAAATTTGCCGCAAGTGGGCCGCGCGTTCTTCGGCGGCGGTCATTTCGCGTGCCGTCTCATTTTCGATGGCCGGGCAGACCCAATAGATTTGCGCTCCTTCGTGGAGCGCCCGGTGCAGGCCCTCCACCAGTTCTTCAAGCCGGTCCTGGGGAATGGCCCGGGTTGCGATCGCTTTCCGGCCTGCGGGCTTCTCCGTGAGCTTTGAAACGTCGAGATCACCGTGTACCGAAAGGAGCAGCGTCCGCGGAATTGGCGTCGCCGTCATGACCAGAATATCTGCGTCGCCCTGGCGGGCCTTCTCCTGCAGGCCCAGCCGCTGCGCCACGCCAAACCTATGCTGCTCATCGACGACAGCGAGACCGAGATCCTGAAACTCGACACCCTCCTGAAAAAGCGCGTGCGTCCCAGCGATGATCTGTATCTCCCCCTTCCTCAAGCGTTCGAGGATCACCGAACGCGCCTTGCCTTGTTCCCGGCCGGACAGATATCCAAGCTCAATTCCTGCCACCTCGCAGAGCGGGATCAATGTTTCCAAATGCTGGCGTGCAAGAACATCCGTTGGAGCCATGAGCGCCGCCTGCGTTCCAGCCTCCACGGCCGCGGTCATTGCCAAGGCACCAACAACCGTCTTTCCGCTTCCTACGTCTCCCTGAAGAAGGCGCAGCATGCGGCGCGGCCCCGCCATGTCGGCCTTGATCTCCGCCAGCGCCTGCTCCTGCGATCGAGTAAGCTCGTAGGGAAGCGCGCTTCGAATGCGTTGAGCGAAACCTCCATCGCCCACGAGCGCCCGGCCAGGAAGCTGGCGATAGCTCCGCCGAACCAGTGCGATGGCGAGCTGAGACGAGAATACTTCGTCGAAGCCTAGTCTTTCCTTAGCTTTAGGCCAAAGCGCGATGTCCGCGAGTGACTCAGGACGGTGAAGAAGCCGAAGAGCTTGAGTGAATGAGGGCCAATTTTCGGACGCGAGCTGTGAGGACGTGAGCCACTCAGGCAACTCTGGCAGTCTTAGAAGCGCATCTCCTATGACCTTGTGAAGGAACTTTTGGGTGAGGCCAAGCGTCAGCGGGTAGATAGGCTCGATCGCAGGCAAGCGATCACGGTCTCGCGGCGCCAGTACATAGTCGGGATGAGACATCTGCAGACGTGCGCCGTATTTCTCGATGCGGCCGGAGACGAGACGCACCTCGTTCAGGGGTAGAAGCCTCCGGATCGCATTGCGGTCGCCGTGGAAGAACACAATGTCCAGGGTGCCGCTTTCGTCTTCGCAAACAACCCGTAGGGGCGCGCGGGCTGCGCCCTTCGGGGGAGCATTGTAGCGCACGGCAGTGACCAGCAGCGTAACGATGCTGCCCGGCGCCGCATCCTCGATAGCTGGCGAAAGCCGGCGGTCGAGATAGCCCGAGGGCAAATGCCAAAGGAGGTCGATCACTCGCGGAGGAGAAAGCGGCTTCGCCAGAAGCTTGGTTAGAAGCTCTTCGTTCCTGGGGCCGAGGCCTCTCAAGCTGTTCAATGGCGCAAGCAAGCCTTCCGTGTCGCCAGGTGAAACCCCAGCGCGGCCGGGTAAAGCTGCGTCTGGCTTTGGAACGGACATGCGATCGCAAGATGTGGGCCTATGTTCGCTATTCCAAGGCGATAACTCTTCAGCGAATTGGATGGAATCGATCATGCGCCTATATTGCGAGAAGATGGTGTTTTCCATCCGCGTATCGCGGGGGCATCCACAGGGCAATTCATGGACGGGCTTGAAATCAGGCGCAAGCGCGCGCTTTATCGCGCCAATCACCGGGGCACCAAAGAACTCGATCTCATCCTCGGTCGCTTCGCTGAGAAGCGCGTGCCGGCGATGGACGAAGCGAAGCTGTCTGCGTTTGAAGAATTTCTCGGCCTACCGGATACACAGATTGCATTGTGGATTCAGGGGCATCCCGCGCCCCCGGGGGTGAAAGCCGCCGTTGCGGAAGTGCGCGCCTTCTGCGGATTGAACGAGAGGTAACAGCCACGATGGCACGGGGCGGCACTTTAGAAAGGGATGAGGCCAAGGCGAAACCGGCCGGACTGCCGGCTGTGCTCGACAAGCTCGCAGGCGGAGAAGGCACCATCCTTGCGGCTGGCGTACCGGAGGGTTACGACGCCTTCCTGCTTGCGGCCATGGCGCGCAGACTGCCGCAAGATACAACATTCCAGCAAGCCGTTCTCCACATAGCCCGGGACGATCAGCGCCTTGCCGCGATCAGGAACCAGCTGGAATTCTTCGCACCCGGCGCCGACGTTTTGACATTTCCGGCCTGGGACTGCGTCCCTTATGACAGGATCTCGCCCGATGCGGAGATAGAGAGCCGCCGCATCGCGACGCTCACCCGCCTCGCTCATGCAAAGGGTGGGAAGCCGGCGATCATTGTGCTCACCACAGTGAATGCGGCGCTTCAGCGCGTGCCGCCGCTTGCATTCATCAAGCAATGTGCGATGCGGCTTGCTGCGGGAAGCAGGCTTGGCATGGAACAGATCGTTCAGCGCCTGGAGGCCTCGGGCTTCCACCGTACGGGAACGGTCATGGAGCCTGGCGAATATGCGGTTCGCGGTGGCATCCTAGACCTGTTTGCACCTGGCCACTCCCGCCCCATAAGGCTCGATTTCTTTGGCGATACGCTTGAAAGCATCCGGCAGTTCGATCCGGTCAGTCAGCGCACACAATCGGCCCGCGAGCAGTTTACGCTTTTGCCCATAAGCGAGGTGCCGGCGGCAGAAGATGCCGTGAAACGATTCCGGCAGCGCTATGTCGAACTATTCGGACCCGATAAGGGCGATGACGCGCTTTATGAGGCTGTGTCTACCGGCAGCCGCTATCCCGGCATCGAACATTGGCTTCCTCTTTTCTATGAGCGGATGGAGACGCTGTTCGACTATTTGCCGAATGCGGTGATCACGCTGGATAATTTGGGCGAAGACGCAAAAAACCGCCGGCTTGAGACCATTGCAGACCACTATCAAGCGCGTAAAGAGGGACTCGAGCATCGCTCCTTTGGCGCACCTCCCTATAAGCCGCTGCCCCCGAACGCGCTTTACGTCACTGATGATGAATGGACCGGGCGGCTCTCTGACCAGAAGCTCAGGCTTTTCTCGCCCTTTGCGCAGCCAGAGTCGCGTGGCGTTATACAAATAGACTTCAGGGGCAAGCAGGCCCGCAGCTTCGCGCTGGAACGCGCCGAGACTTCCGAAAAGCTTATTCCTGCCGTCCTCGATCACATCCGGTCTTTGCATCACGCCGGAAAGCGGGTCATCGTCGCTTGCTGGACCAATGGCGCCCGTGAGCGGTTGGGCGCCATGTTCGGCGCCTACGGCATGAAGGACATTGTGAAGGTTTCGAACATCGCGGAAGCGCGTAAAGCCGCAAAATCCGCAGTCAGCTTCGGGCTGCTCGGTCTCGAAAGCGGCTTCGAAACTCCGGACCTCGCCATCATCTCAGAGCAGGACATCCTGGGCGACAGGCTCATCCGCCGCCGCAAGGCGAAGAAGGCGAGCGATGTTCTCATCGAAGCGTCAAGCCTCACGCCCGGCGATCTCATGGTTCATGCCGATCACGGCATCGGCCGCTTTATCGGCCTGAAGACCATTGATGCCGCAGGCGCGCCGCACGATTGCGTGGAACTCGAATATTCGGGCGGCGACAAGCTCTTTCTGCCAATCGAAAATATGGAGCTTCTGACACGCTACGGCTCCGATGAAGCAGGCGCCAATTTGGATAAGCTCGGCGGTGCCTCGTGGCAGCACCGCAAAGCGCGCCTCAAGAAGAGAATTCGGGAAATGGCGGAGGAGCTCATCAAAGTGGCGGCCGCCCGCGAGACGAAGCCCGCGCCAGTCCTCAACATACCCGATGGCGCTTACAATGAGTTTGTCGCGCGCTTCCAATACGACGAAACCGACGACCAGCTTGTCAGCATCGAGAGCGTTACCGAGGATCTCGCGAGGGGCAAGCCGATGGATCGGCTCATCTGCGGCGATGTCGGCTTCGGGAAGACGGAGGTCGCGCTGCGTGCGGCGTTTATAGCGGTGATGGAAGGAAAGCAGGTTGCGGTCGTGGTGCCGACGACGCTTCTCGCGAGGCAGCATTTCCAGACCTTCTCCGAGCGCTTCCGGGGGTTCCCAGTGAAAGTCGCGCAGGCCTCGCGGCTGGTCCCTGCGAAGGAGATGGCAAATGTGCGCGAGGGATTGAAGAACGGCCAGGTCGATGTCGTCATCGGCACCCATGCCCTGCTCGCCAAATCAGTCGAGTTTAAGGATCTGGGCCTGCTCATCGTAGACGAGGAGCAGCATTTCGGCGTCGGCCACAAGGAGCGCCTTAAGCAGCTTCGGGAAGATGTGCATGTACTGACACTAACCGCGACACCAATCCCGCGCACGCTTCAACTGGCGCTGACCGGCGTCCGGGAAATGTCCGTTATTGCAACACCGCCCGTGGACCGCTTGTCAGTCCGCACCTTCATCACACCCTTCGATCCGGTCATTTTAAGGGAAGCTCTGCTGCGCGAAAGGTATCGCGGCGGGCAAAGCTTCTTTGTGGTGCCGCGCATCTCCGATTTGGACGAAGTTGCCACATACCTGCGGGAGCAGGTACCGGAAGTGCGCTTCATGCAGGCCCATGGTCAAATGTCCGCGACGCAGCTCGAAGACATTATGGCCGCATTCTATGACAAACAGTTCGACGTCCTCGTTTCCACCAGCATTGTGGAATCCGGTCTCGATATTCCGAATGCGAATACGCTCATCGTGCATCGTGCGGATATGTTCGGGCTCGCTCAGCTATATCAGCTTCGCGGGCGCGTCGGGCGCGCGAAGACGCGCGCTTATGCAATGTTCACCATTCCGGCTGACGGTAAGATCACGCAACAGGCGGAGAAGCGGCTGAAAGTCTTGCACTCACTCGACAGCCTCGGCGCCGGCTTCACGCTTGCGAGCCACGATCTCGATCTGCGCGGCGCCGGTAATCTACTCGGGGAGGAGCAGTCGGGCCATATCAAGGAGGTTGGCTACGAGCTTTATCAGTCCATGCTCGAAGATGCGGTGCAGATGCTTAGGGAGCATGGCACCCAGGACCGCGAAGAGCATTGGTCGCCTGTGATCAATGTTGGCTTGCCGGTTCTGATACCCGAAACATATGTCCCCGATCTGCAGGTGCGGCTTGGGCTTTATCGCCGGCTTTCAGCTCTCCATGAGAGCGCCGATCTTGAGAACTTCTCGGCCGAGCTCGCAGACCGCTTCGGTGCGCTTCCCGAAGAGGTCAAACACCTGCTCACGGTGGTGCAGATCAAAAACTACTGCCGCAGGGCCGGGATCGCCCAAGTGGACGCTGGCCCCAAGGGAGCGCTGCTTTCTTTCCGCGGCAAGCGCTTTGCCAACCCGCAGGGCTTGGTGAAGTTCATGCATGACAATGGCAGTGCGGTGAAACTGCAGCCGGATCACAAGCTCGTGTTCAAGGCCGGCTGGGAAGACGGCGTGGAGCGGCTGAAGGGAACGCGTGCGCTTCTACGAGAGCTTGCGGCTATTGCGGAAAATAAGGAACCGGCGCTGCCGCCGACCGCAAGTGGCGACGCAATGCCTCGGCTGAACATCGGGAAGATGAAACAGCCCGCTCCCGGGAAAGCGCCGCAGCCGCAAGGAGTGGTTCGCAGCAAACATGCGCCCGGGAGAAGGTAAGCTGGCGAGCGAGTCTAGCCCTCTACGGGCGAGAACGGCTCCTCGCGCGCGGGGCCAGCAAAGGGGCAGTGGTTAAGAGCAAACCACGCGCCGGCCAGTCATTTAGAGCCATCGCAAGAGCTCAAGCCGTTAGGCATATTTAACTTTTTTACTGCATGGTTTAGGCCGTACCCGGATAGAATGCCCTCATCCGCGGAACAGAACCCAAATCAAACGCTGCAGCCACCCAGTAACGGCCCTGGCATGCAGGAGCTCGGATTGTGCCAAACGGGGCGTGCCCCTCTTCAGGAGAAGTTTTCTATGGACACTCAGCTGGCTTATGAGCCCGCACATCGTACAAAAGCCAGTCACTTCGCATACAAAGACGCGATTGACGACATTTGCAACTTGAATTGGACTGAGCTTACCCGCGACGACTTGATCAATGTTGCATGGGCGTACTATTATTTCTCGACCCAATTCCGCGAGAATCTTGAGATTGCACGGAATTTTTATCCCGACGACGAACGTCTTCTGGACCTGGATCTCGGGGAGCGTGACACGGACAACCTCTCGCCCTGCGCCGGCGTTGCCGAGCCCGGCGAGAAGATGCACCACGACGAGTTCATGCGCCGCACTCTCACTCTGACTCCGATTCCCGAGGAGAGGAAGCGCAGGCTCGAAGCGCTCGGCCAAGCTTATCTGGCCGAAATCCGCGCCATGGACGATATGACCAGGGCCATCAGCCTCGCGAGCTACGAAGATGGCGGGCTTGAGGCAGTGTTTACCGCAATTATCAAAGCCCCGAACTGGGATGGCGAGCTATTGCGCGCGTTCAAGCACTTCCTGGTGGGCCATATTGCGCTCGACAGCGATCCGAATGGCGGTCATGGCGCGCTTTGCCGCCATCTGGTTCCGGATGACCGTATCCTTCCGCTGTGGACGGCGTTCAGGCAGATCCTGGTCGATTCAGCTCCCGCGCTCGCCCACTAAAATATCGCCAAAGTCGCCCAGCCATCCCTCTCCCCCCAGCGGGAGAGGGACATGCTGCGCTTCCCACGAAAGCTTCCGGGCTCTAACCCGATAGGCCGCCCATAAGAGAGGGAACGGAAAGCGGACCGAAGCCGTAATGCTTGAGCCAGCGCAAATCGCCGGAGAAGAACGCCCGCAGGTCGGGCATGCCATATTTCAGCATGGCGATGCGATCGATCCCCATACCGAATGCGAAGCCTTGCCACTCCTCCGGATCGATACCGCAACTCCTCAACACATTCGGATGAACCATGCCGCAGCCGAGGATCTCCAGCCAATCGGAGCCTTCGCCGATTTTTAGTTCGGCGCCGGACCGGTCGCATTGAATATCGACTTCGGCGCTCGGCTCAGTGAACGGGAAATAGGACATGCGAAACCGCATCTTCAAATTATCGACTTCGAAGAATGCCTTGCAGAATTCCTCCAGCACCCATTTGAGGTGCCCCATGTGACTGTCGCGCTCGATGACGAGGCCCTCGACCTGATGAAACATGGGTGTGTGCGTCTGGTCGCTGTCCATGCGGTAGACGCGGCCTGGTGCGATAATCCTGATGGGCGGCTTCTGTTTGATCAACGTCCGCACTTGAACGGGTGAGGTATGCGTGCGCAACAGGAGACGCTCACCATTCGCCTTCGGCTTGAAGAAAAAGGTGTCGTGCGCTTCTCTGGCCGGATGTCCCGCGGGAAAGTTCAACAGCGTAAAATTGTTTTCGTCCGTCTCGATGTCCGGGCCCTCTGCCACCGCGAAGCCCATCTCGGCAAAAATCACCATGACTTCTTCCAAGACACGGCTGACGGGATGGATGCGTCCCTCCCCTGTCGGATTGACCCGGACAGGTAGCGTGATGTCAACGCGGTCGGTGGCAAGCTTCGCCGCAAGGACCGCCGCTTCCAATTCCGCCTTCCGCGTTTCAATCGCCGCTGCGACCCGGTCTTTGACGAGGTTTACCGCCGCGCCATAGGTTCTGCGCGCTTCCGGCGCCATGCTGCCCAGCTTCTTGAGAAGCTCCGAGACTTCCCCCTTCTTGCCAAGGGCAGAGACTCGGATCGCCTCAAGCGCAGCTAAATCAGATGCGGCTTCGATGCTGGAGAGAAGCCTGGATGTCACGGCATCCAGAACAGAGGAGGAATCGGCGGCAGCGTCCATAGCGTTCCCGGGCGGTGATTATGATTGCTGACCTGCCACTTTCGTCTGAACCGGTCAAGGTGGCCCCGTGGCGAGCTGCGCAAAAGGCAGGAATTCCGGGACCGTCACCTAGTTCAGAACCCGGTGCTCGGAGGCCTTTTTCAAAGCCTCCTTCTCCGAGATGAGCTTCAGCACATAGGCAATCTCGTCACGGGCCTCCCGAGTGGCTTGCCGGTCCTCGCTGGGGATCTCTTCGGCGATGCGCAGAAGGATGTTCGCCAAGGCAAGCAATTCGGGAACCGTGAGGTCTGCTAGTCTCATGCAGTACGAAGCTCCGCGGGTAAGGCATCCCGCGCCTTGGCGGCCAGCGCTGCAAAGCCGCCGGGATCAGTGATGGCCAGATCCGAGAGCACTTTGCGGTCAATCAAGATGCCGGCCTTATTGAGGCCATCGATGAAGCGCCCATAAGTCAGGCCATGCTCGCGCACGGCCGCGTTAATGCGCTGAATCCAAAGCGAACGGAAATTCCGCTTTTTGGTGCGCCGGTCGCGATAGGCGTATTGTCCCGCCTTCTCCACGGCCTGACGCGCAATGCGAATGGTGTTCTTGCGGCGCCCGTAATAGCCCTTGGCCTGTTTGAGAACGGCCTTATGACGGGCGTGGGAAGTGACGCCGCGCTTCACACGTGACATGCTAAATCTCCAAGCTCAAGCGATACAATCTTCTGCGGATCAGTCAAGCCCATAGGGCGCGAATTTCTTGATGATGCGCGCATCCCCGTCCTCCAGCGCCACGCTTCCGCGTGCGTTCCGGATGAATTTCGGGGTTCGCTTGATCATGTTGTGGCGCTTGCCCGCCTGTCCAGCCATCACCTTGCCGGTGCCGGTGATTTTGAAGCGCTTCTTAACGCCGCTTTTGGTTTTCAACTTGGGCATTTTGCTTCCTTTCGTCTCGTCTCTTAGCACAGGGTCCAAGGGCCGCTTCAGGTGCCCGCCCTGCCATTGCTTTCATAGGGAGAAGCTTTAAAGCAGCCACGGCATGCCCATTCGCGCCGGGCGGCTTTGGAAACGCACAATAAGCGTTGCCGGCGAAACCTGCAACTGTTTCGCTGCCTACCTGCGCATTGAAGGCCAAGATTGTAGTGCGAGGAAGAATGAGGCAGCATGAAAAACGGCAACGCCAGAGAATGGGTGCGGGATGGGTGGGGGTGCAATCAGTGAATTCGAAGCGCGCGTAAGAGCGAGTTTCACGCGGCAGAAAATTATGGAAACGCTTCGGGTGACCATTTCGCGGATCAGCCTAGGAGAGATCGAATTGCTGATGCCGTTCATGGCGGACTTCACGCAGCAGCACGGCTTCATCCATGCGGGCACGATCGCTACAGTCCTAGATAACGCCTGCGGTTACGCCGGTTTCACAAGAATGCAGCCGGGTTGGGCCGTACTCACCGTAGAATTCAAGGCGAATTTTCTGGCGCCTGCAAAAGGAGAAAGCTTTCGATTCGTTGGGAAGACAGTGAAGGCTGGGCGCGCCATAACCGTATGTGACGCGCAGGCGTTCAGCCGAACTCGCGGGGATGAAAAATTGATCGCGACAATGACCGCGACGCTCATGGCCGTGACCGGCCGTGAAGGGATCGCCGATTAGTTGACAATTTTCGGTGCGGCAGCGGTAGGCGGAGTTGGCGGCCGATAGACAACGTTGCGCCTAGCGGTCTACGCTCCCGCGAGAATGACGTAGGGGTGAAACATGACTGCTTCCACGAAGCCCGATTTGCGCGCTTTGCTTTCGGCGCAGAAGACCGTGTTCCAGGCTTGGCTCGGGCTTGCGTCCCCGCTTGGGGTCGAGATCGTTGCCGATGCGGGCTGGCATACGGTCCTTATCGACCAGCAGCACGGTGGGGGCGGGCATGCTGAGCTTGCCGCTTGCCTCACCGCTGCTCGCGCCGCCGGCGTACCTGCGCTCGCCCGGGTGTCGCATCTGGATTACGGGCTTATCGGCCGCGCACTCGACACCGGCGCTCAGGGCGTTGTCGTGCCTATGATTGAGACGGCGGAGCAAGCAGCGCGCCTTGCCCATGCCGTAAAATATCCACCTATTGGAGGGCGCAGCATCGGCCCGTACCGGGCAAGGTTCCTGGTCGAGGGCGACTATTTCCCTGAGGCGAACGCCTGGACGATCGCCTGCGGGCAGATCGAAACCGCGCGGGGCGTCGAGAATATCGACGCGATCTGCGCGACCGAGGGCTTCGACATGATTTGCCTCGGCCCCAACGATCTTGCGATCTCGATGTCCGGCGGAAAAGACCGCGATATCAAATCGCCGCGCATGCTGGAAACTGTCGAACACGTCCGCAAACTGGCAGCCAGCCACGGGGTCGCCACCATGATTTTCGCGAACGATCATGAATACGCGAAGCATATGATCGAAGCTGGATGGGAGATCGTCACCGTGAGTTCGGATCATGCCTGGCTAGCAGCGATCGCGCGGCAGATGCTGCCCACGAAATAAGCCGGGGGGTGGAGCGCGGCCTTCAGTGTTAATGCTTCTCCAACCCGAAGCTTTACGCGCGCGCATCTTTCGGATAAGCCGCTTTACCTGCAGGGGACTTAAGTTGAGGGAGCCCAATGGCCTATATTTACGACGCTCTCATGTACATTACTTTGTTTGTGATTATTAAAGCCGTGCAAATGGTCGCGAGCTTCGCCTATACCACTTACAAATCGCTAACCTTCCACAAAAGCTGGGCACATGCATTCTTCCCGCCGCTAAGGGACCGGCTGCGTTATGGGCTCAAGGGCGACATGTTTTATTTCGCCGCGGGAATTTTCATTGCGCTTTCAGCGGATAAGATCAGGGCCCTGATCTCGCATTGAGCATCATTCTGCCAGGAGCTGCCGCAGTGCTTGCGCCTTTTGTATCGCGCCATCCGCTTTCATCCGCTCTTTCTCGCCCTCGCCATCCCGTTCCTCGCCGGCGCGCTCCTTCAGCAGAATCGCAAATTCTTCGAGCGACCTAATGGCATTCCATAAGGACGCCTCGATGTGGTTGGTCATTTCCGATTCCAATGAACCGATCGAATAAGCATGACCCGTATGGCAACGGAAGCGCGGCGGATGAGCATCATGCATCCGCGAAAGAGTACCTTGGCATTCCGGGCACACATAGAATGAAGGGCTGCCAAGCTTCCTTACTTCGCTAAGCCAGGCCCTTTCATTGGAGGCGATAGCAACTTCGAGCTCCAAATCCTTTGACATGGCTTTGTCCGGCTTGGTTTTGACTTCGGCTTCTTCACTCGCCTTGGCCAGATTCGCCAAGACCGCCGGGATTTCCCTCAGCTTCAGGCAATAATCCGCTTTTACATAACGCAGAGCACTTCGAGGCATCGCGGGAATTTCTGCGTCCTCCGGGTCCTGCACAATAGCCAATCCACCCCGCTCCTTGAGTGCGAATAGGCCTGCCGTGCCGTCGTCCAGATATCCGGTCAGGATCACACCCGCGGCGCGCTCGCCATAATGAAGTGCTGCGGAACGGAAGAGCGGGTCGATCGCGGGCCGCGCAAAGTTTTCTTTCGGCCCCCGGCTTAGATGCAGGCGTCCTTCGGGCTGCATGATCAGGTGGCGGTCCGGCGGTGCGACGTAGATTTGACCGGGGCGAATGATCTCGCCTTCGTCCGGATGTTTCGCAGGCAGCGCCCCAACCCGCGATAAGATCTCCGGCATGAGCCCCATGCTCATGGAGCCGATGTGAATTACGATAAGCAGAGAACCCTGATAATTTGGTGGGAGGCCTTGGACGAGCGATTTCAACGCTTCCACGCCGCCGGCTGAGGCCCCAGCGACAACGATATCTCTTCGTGCCATTCCGTTCAGCCTTTCCCTGGCATTGGTTCACTCGGGGGCGAATTAGAAGCCTGGCGCCCGCCTCACCCCTGCGCGACCGGCCTAGCCATTCGAGGGAAGCTGACTATTACAAGCTCCAGGCTACAAGTTCGTTCAGTGCCTGGACGCGGAAGCGTCCAATCTTTTATTCAACTGCACCTAACCTGAACAGTTCCGGACTTTCATGAAGGCTTCCAAAGCCTTTGATTTATATGGTCGAAGTATGAATACTTGGGCTAGCAGCCGATGGCGCCAAGACAAGTCAATTGCAAATCATAATATTTCCTTATTCCTTACCCCCTGCTTCGACTGAACGGCTGGCGCGAAATTGGAACCTTGGGCGGGTTCGCGAGCTTGTGCCCGGTTATAAACTCTTTGAAGGAAGCGGGGAATGAACGAAAGCGAGGACCGGTACCTTGACGTCGGAAGCGACGCTGGCCGCTACCGTCTGTTGCTTCACGCAATCACCGATTACGCAATTTTTATGCTCGACCCCAATGGGATCGTTTCGAGCTGGAACCCGGGCGCCGAGAGGTTCAAGGGTTACGCCGCCTCCGAGATAATCGGCCATCACTTCTCTACGTTCTACACGGAAGCGGACCGCGCAGCAGGCGTTCCCGCTAGGGCACTCGACACTGCGACCGTCGAGGGGCGCTTCGAATCTGAAGGGTGGAGGGTTCGCAAGGACGGAACGCGGTTCTGGGCCAGCGTCGTCATCGATCCAATCTGGGAGCCTTCGGGAAAACTTGCCGGTTTTGCCAAGGTAACGCGTGACCTGACGGAGCGAAAGGCCGCCGAGACAGCCCTGCGCCGCAGTGATGAGCAGTTCAGGCTGCTTGTCCACGGCGTGACGGATTACGCGATCTATACCCTTGACCCTGAAGGATACATTACTAGCTGGAATGCCGGCGCCGAACGGATCAAAGGCTATCTTCCTAAAGAAATTTTGGGAGAACATTTCTCCCAATTCTACACCGGAGAGGATAGGGAGGCCGGCCTGCCCCACGAGGCGCTGGAGCGGGCAAGGAGCGAGGGCAGATGGGAGAGTGAAGGCTGGCGGGTCCGCAAGGACGGTAGCCAATTCTGGGCTCACGTGGTTATCGACCGGATTCTCGATGAAAGCGGCCAGGTTGCCGGCTTTGCCAAGGTCACGCGGGACGATACCAAGCGCAGGGAGGCGCAGCGGGAACTAGATAATGCGCGCCAAGCGCTGTTCCAATCTCAGAAAATGGAAGCGGTCGGCCAGCTCACGGCCGGTGTCGCTCACGACTTCAACAATCTGCTCATGGCGATCATGGGCAGCCTGGAGCTTGTACAAAAAAGAGTACCACCCGATCCGAAGGTCGCGTCCCTGCTTCAAAATGCAATCCAGGCCGCTGACCGCGGAGCAGCTCTGACGAAGCGTATGCTTGCCTTCGCACGCAAGCAGGAGCTAGCGCTCAAGCCGGTTGACATTCCTTCCGTCGTCGACCGAATTATTCACCTGCTGCGCCAGAGCATGCGGTCGAATATAAGTATCGCCGTGCGTTTCCCCGCCAAACTGCCGCTCGCTCATACGGACCCCAATCAGCTTGAAACGGCACTAGTGAACTTGGCCGTGAATGCTAGAGATGCGATGCCAGAAGGTGGCGATATCACCATCGGGGCGCGCCTCGAAAGGGTCGGACCAGGAAAACCTGAGCTAGCTCCGGGTAACTATATTTGCCTGACTGTCGCCGACACGGGTGAAGGAATGGACCAGACAACGCTTGCCCGCGCCGCCGACCCTTTCTTCACAACGAGAGGGATGGGCAAAGGCACGGGGCTTGGGCTTTCTATGGTGCACGGCCTTGCAGCCGAGTCCGGCGGACACCTCAGTTTAAAAAGCAAAAAGGGGGAAGGCAGCACGGTCGAGCTTTGGTTTCCCGCAGCAATTGTAGATCCGCCATCCCCTCGCGGCGAAGAAACGTCTTCTTCGGAGAATGGCACGACCCCGCGGCCGCTGGAAATCCTCGCAGTTGACGACGACAGCCTTGTCCTCACGAACACGGCCGCCATGCTGGAGGACCTCGGCCATCGCGTCCTTCAGGCTGCGTCCGGAGACGAGGCCCTGGAGATGTTTAAAAAACATCCAGGCTTTGATTTGATCATCACGGACCAGATCATGCCCAGGATGACAGGAATTGAATTGGCGCATGCAATCCGCGATGTATGTCCAAGGGTGCCAATCATCATCGCTACAGGTTACGCAGAGCCCTATTTGGGGAAAGGGGCGGACCTCCCGTGGCTTGCGAAGCCTTTCAATCAAGATCAGCTCGCAAGCGCGGTTGCGAGGGCAGTCGGGGAATCGACACCCAGCGGCTCCTGCTGAGCTCCCCCGAGCTTAGCTTCCGGGACCGAAGACACGCCCGAAAATCGTATCTAGGTGCTTCAGGTGGGCACGCACATCGAATAGCTCTTCGAGTTCGGCAGGCGAAAGCGCTACGCCTACTTGAGGGTCCGCTTTCAGAGATTCAAGGAACGAGCCCTCACCACGAAAGGCTCGCATGGCATTGCGCTGCACGAGCCTATAGGCTTCTTCGCGTGCGATCCCTTTCTGCGTGAGAGCGAGCAGCACTTGCTGGGAATGGACAAGCCCGCCACCGCGTTCGAGATTCGCCCGCATGCGCTCGGGATAGATGACGAGCTTCTCAACGACACCGGCGAGGCGCGCCAGCGCAAAGTCGAGCGTCACCGTGGCATCCGGTGCGATTATTCGTTCGACCGAAGAATGTGAAATGTCTCGCTCGTGCCAAAGCGCGACGTCTTCTATTGCCGGGAGGGCATAGGCGCGCACGGCACGGGCCAGCCCCGTTAGATTTTCGGTCAGCACAGGGTTGCGCTTGTGCGGCATCGAAGACGAACCCTTTTGGCCTTCGGAGAAGAATTCTTCAGCCTCACCGACCTCCGTTCTTTGCAGGTGCCGGATTTCGGTGGCGAGCCGCTCCACCGATGATGCGATGACCGCCAACGTCGCGAAGAACATCGCGTGCCGGTCGCGCGGGATTATTTGCGTAGAGACGGGCTCCGGCTTCAGGGCAAGCTTTTCCGCAACATAGGCCTCTACCCTGGGATCAAGATGAGCAAAGGTGCCGACCGCACCCGAGATCGCGCAAGTGCCTATCTCCCCCTTGGCGCCCACGAGCCGCTCCTTGGCGCGGGCGAATTCCGCATAAGCAAACGCGAGCTTGAGGCCGAACGACGTGGGTTCCGCATGGATGCCATGGCTTCGGCCAACCGTGACCGTGTATTTATGCTCTTCGGCGCGCCTCTTCAGGGCCGTCAAAAGCGCATCGAGATCAGCGAGCAGGATATCGGAAGCGCGGGACAGCTGAACCGCAAGGCAGGTATCGAGCACATCCGACGAGGTCATGCCCTGGTGCATGAACCGCGCCTCAGGTCCAACGTGTTCGGTAACGCTCGTCAGGAAAGCGATGACGTCGTGCTTGACCTCCCGTTCGATCTCATCGATGCGCGCAATGTTGAAGGCTCCGCGCTCGCGCAAGGCTTTCGCGGTGCCCGCGGGAACTTGTCCAAGCCGCTCCATTGCTTCGGCGGCCAGCGTCTCGATCTCGAGCCAGATCTCATATTTCGACTGGTCGGACCAAATGGCGGCCATTTGCGGCCGGGAATAGCGCGGGATCATGGTGGGTCTCGTCAAGCGGCAAAGGCTGCCTCGAAAGGCAATATACGCAATTGGTGCGATTGCAGAAGGGTTGCGAGCGCCGGAGAAGGGCTGACGCGGGAAGTGAACTGCATTTCGCCAGGGCCGCTTTTCGCGCCGACGCCCACGATATGGCCCGCCTCTGAGAGCACATTAGCGATGCGCCGCGCAATAGCCGGAGCCGGGTCCAGCCAGGTTACCGGCCAAGGAGCCAGCGCTTCAAGCCTATCGAGCAGAAGTGGGTAATGGGTGCAGCCAAGCACCACCACATCGGTTCTGCCGCCTCCGCTTTCGATGAAACAGGGAGCGATTTCATTTGCGATTGCAGCGTCATCGGCAGGTACACCAGTCGCGTAGGCTTCGGCGATTGCGGCAAGGGCTGGCGCGCCTACTAGAGCAAAGCGCGCTCCCCCGCCAAATCTTGCGATAAGCGCTTGGGTGTATTCCCTCCCTGCGGTTCCTGGAGTTGCAAGCACCGAAACGAGCCCTGTCCGCGTCAGAGACGCGGCCGGTTTGATGGCTGGGACCGCCCCAACAAAAGGAACAGGAAAGCTATTCCTTAAGGAACTGAGGGCGATGGTGGATGCCGTATTGCAGGCGAGCACAATGCAGTCTGGAGAGAAGTCCGCAATCGCCCTTTCGATAAGCGCATGCAATCGCGCAGCGAGATCTGCTTCCGCCTGCGATCCGTACGGGAAGCCCGCATTATCGGCGATAAAGCGAATCTCAGCTTCGGGGATAGCTTGCTGGGCCGCTCGCAGGACGGTCAATCCGCCGAGGCCGGAATCAATGAAAAGAAGACGCGGCGCGCGTCCGGGAAAACCCATGCTTGTGATCCTGCAAAGCGGCGCGGGGCAAGTATGTCTTACCCGATCTAGGCGGATTGGAAAAGCTCACGGTAGGACCGCGTTCCATCGGGCAGAGTGCCCTTGGCCTCAAAGACGCCTCTGGCAATGGCGCGCGCCACGCAGTTCGCCGCGGCTGCTCCCAGGTAGGGCAGAGCGAGCATCGCATTCGCAAGCGGCTTTTTCCCTGTGGCGAGAGCAAAGACGATATCGCCATCGAGTGGCGTGAAGACGGGGAAGATGGCCCGCGCCATCCCGGCTGAAGCCATCACGGCCAGCCGTTTGCACTGAGCTTGCGTAAGGGCGGCGTCAGTCGCCACAACGCAAAGGGTGGTGCTGCCGCGTTCTCTGAGCGGGAACTTGAAACGGGGCTCGCCTGCATCTGCAGGCCAGGGCTTAGGCGAGCCAAGCCCACCGAATTCGCGTGCCTGCTCGAACGGCGCGGCCCAGAAATGCGGCGTGTCTGATATGGTAACGGCACCCACGGCGTTTACAGCTGCAAGCGCACCCACCGTGACAACACCGTCCGCTTCGGCGGTGAGGCCAGCGACGGACTCAGACGCGCTGCCAAGGCCGCCTCGCATTGCTCTATCGCGCCTACCTGCGACCATCGCGCCAAAGCCCGCTCCTGCGGCGCCGAACTGGAAGTCAATGCTTGCAGTGACGGCAGCCTCGTAGGCCAGATCACGATAAGGCGGATGCCGGCCCCAATCTTTCGCGCCTCCGTTCAGAAGATCGAAAAGGATTGCCTGGGGCACTATGGGCACACGCGCGGTTCGTACCGGAAAGCCGCGTCCCTGCTCGCGCAGGAAACTTTGCACGCCGGTCGCCGCGTCGAGGCCGAAAGCGGAGCCGCCGGAAAGAACGATCGCATCCGCCGCTCCAACGGTACCTTCGAGGCCAACCGCATCCATCTCGCGCGATCCCGGACCGCCTCCGAAGACCGAGGCGGCTGCAACGGTAGGCCCCTCGCAGAGGATGACCGTAACGCCGGATGCCAGTTTCTCATCCTGGGCGTTGCCGATCGAAAGCCCTTCCACGTCCGTGATCGAATTGCGCGGGCCAACCAAGGCCATGAAGCCTCTTAGAGCGTGTTAAGTTATGCGGGGAACCAGGGCTGTCATGCCGGAACCGGCCAGGCTGGTATCCGGCATCTCGCTGATACACAAGCAAGATCCCGGATAAGCGCTGACGCATTTTCCGGGATGACTGCAAAAGTATGCGCAGTCCTTATTCCTGCTCGTAATTCGTCTTGTTCCACTTATAGATAACGTACGGCACAAGGCTCGGATCGCCCTTCGAGTCGAACTTGACTTTCCCGAGCACTGTGTTGAACTCGCCTGAGTCAAGCGCGGCCTTTACCTTGGCGGCATCAAAGGACTTGGCTTTCTCCGCGGCGCCTTTCCAGGTCTGGATGGCCGCGTAAGTATAAAGCACATAGCCTTCCGGATCGATATTCTTCGCCTTGTACTCCTTCACGACCGCGGCAGCGGCGGGGTTCTTGCGCGGATCGGGCGAAAATGTAAGAAGCGTACCCTCGACATCGGGTCCCGCGATCTGGCCGAGCTCAGTTGAAACGAGCGCATCCCCACCCATCAGGATGGTCTTCATGCCCTGCGCGCGCATTTGACGGATAATTAGGCCGGCTTCGGTGTGATAGCCGCCCAGATATACGAGGTCGATCTTGGCTTCCTTCAGCTTGGTGACGATCGCGCTGTAGTCCTTTTCTCCGGCGGTAATCGTGTCGGTGAACACTTCCTTCTTGCCTGCTGCGTTCATCGCCTTCTGCGTCTCGTCGGCCAGACCTTTGCCGTAAGCCGACTTGTCGTTGATGATCGCGACTTTCGTGTCCTTGAAATGCGTAGCGAGATATTTTCCGGCGACCGCTCCCTGCTGATCGTCGCGGCCGCATACGCGATAGCTGAAGCCATCCTTGGGCCGTTCGTCGGTATATTTCGGGTTCGTCGAGGCGGGAGAGATCTGGATGATGCCGGCTTCGTTATATACGTCCGAAGCGGGGATCGAGGAGCCGGAGCAATAGTGACCAGCTACGAAAACAACCTTCTTCGCGGCTAGCTGCTCGGCGACCGAGCGCGCCTGCTTAGGGTCGCAGGCATCATCCCCCATTTCGAGCTTGATCTTCTTGCCAAGAACTCCGCCCGCCTTGTTGATGTCAGCGACGGCGGCCTCAGCACCTGCCTTGAACTGGCCGCCAAAAGTGGCGTATTCGCCCGTCATCGGACCGGCCACCCCGATGGTGACTTCCGACTGTGCAAGCGCGGGTGAGGCAAACCCGAGGGCCGCTCCCAAAACGGCGAGGCCTGTTAGGATGTTACGCATTATTGTGCCCTTTATTCTTAAAGTTGAAACTCAATGCGAAGGAGACAAGACCGTGTTCTACTGGATTGCGGCCCAAGAGTGGCGCTTTCCCTCTTTCAGCTCAGTAAGTTGCTCTTTTCGTTAGCCAGCCATATTGGCGGATCATTTGCGACCTTCGGTAAAGCCAAAACCCTAATGCAGCAAAGACCAGAAGCACGGCTGAGTCCACAGCATAAAAGTGAATGGACAAGAGACTGCCCTGCGCTTCGCGCCAGCTTTGCAGAGTTGCGCCCGCAAACAGACCCCAGTGCAGGAAGCGGACTGCGGCGCTAAGGGCTAGCACAAAAACGACGGCGTGCCAGAAGGGTTTCCAACCCTTTGCGGCGGCCCGGCCAATCATGAATGCAGCGCCGCCTCCCGCGATGACGGTGATGAAAATGAAAGCCCAAAGGGAGGTTTCAAAGATTATGCCCATGGCTCATCGTGCCTCGGAACATATCGGGAGCTTGGCATCAACACTGTTGTCATAGCCGCACTTGATGCGGCCATCCAGGGCAACAGCCAAGGATTTCAATTTGTTCGTGGATGGCTGGGTCAAGCCCGGCCATGACAGTATTGCACGCGGCATCTCAGACATGAGCGCCACCCTCAAGGTAAGCAGCCCGCACCTCGTCGCGTTTTAGAAGATCCGAGGCTTTGCCCGACAGCATGATCTTGCCATTCACCATTACATAGCCGCGATGAGCGAGCTTCAATGCGTGATAGGCGTTCTGTTCAACCAGAAACACGGTGAGGCCCCGCTTTTCGTTCAGCTCGCGGATAACCGAAAAGATTTGGCGTACGATGAGCGGCGCCAGGCCGAGCGAGGGCTCGTCGAGAAGAAGGAGCTTCGGCCGGCCCATTAGTGCCCGGGCTATCGAAAGCATTTGCTGCTCGCCGCCTGAAAGCGTTCCCCCGCGCTGCCCTTGCCTTTTGCGCAGCACCGGGAAGAGATCGAAAACCAATGCCAGATCGCTCTGTAACGAATCTTTGTCCTTGGGCGCAAGGAGCGACCCCATGAGAAGATTTTCGTAGACGGACATCCGGGGGAAAATGCGCCGGCCCTCCGGAGATTGCGCGATCGAAAGGCGCATGATTTCATGCGTCGGAAGGTTCGTTATGTTCTGGCCCTGGAAGACGATTTGGCCGCTGCGTGCGCGAGGATCACCGCAAATCGTCATCATCAGCGTGGTCTTCCCCGCCCCATTTGACCCGACCAGCGTGACGATCTCGCCCTCGTACACATCGAGGTCCACGCCGCTCAGCGCGCGGATGTTGCCATAGAAGGTTTCGACGCCGCGAATGGAAATAAGCGGGGTCATGGGCCGGCCTCCGCTTCAGCCTCTTCCAGCTTGTCATCCTCGACGCCGAGATAGGCCGCGATCACTTTCGGGTCGGACCTTATTGCGTCAGGCGGGCCCTCAGCGATTTTACTGCCGTAATCGATGACGTTGATGCGGTCGGAAATGCCCATCACCACGCCCATGTCGTGTTCGATCAGGAGGATCGAAAGCGAATGCTCGTCCCGGATCTTGAGGAGAAGTTCGTTCAGCTCCGCGGATTCGCGCGCGTTGAGGCCGGCCGCGGGCTCATCAAGACAGAGTAAGACAGGCGACGTGCACATCGCCCTTGCTATCTCAAGCCGGCGTTGCGCACCGTAAGGCAAGTCGCCGGCAGGATCGTCGGCTCGGTCAAGCAAGCCGGTTTCACGAAGCCAGAAAGCCGCGCGTTCGATGGCTTCTCTCTCGGCTTCGGTATAGCTTTTCAGTCCGATAAGGGCGCCTACAGTGAATCTCGAAGCGGCGTTCAGAACATTGTGCTGCGCAACCAGAAGATTTTCCAGGAGCGTCATTCCAGCAAACAGCCTGATATTCTGAAAAGTGCGGGCCACGCGCGCGAAACGGGCAATGTCGAAGCCCTGCATCCGTTCGAGAAGGTATAATGCCCCGCCGGACGCCGGCATCCACTGCTTGCCGCTGGCCGTCAGTCCCCGCAAGGCCTCAAAGGCTACTGCCCCGCCATGCGCGAGCGCGATTCTGCCTTCGCTCGGTTTGTAAAATCCGGTGATGCAATTGAAGACCGTGGTTTTCCCAGCCCCGTTCGGGCCAATGATCGCGGTGATCTCGCCCTTGCGTGCCGTAAAGGAGAATCGATCCACAGCGAGCAAGCCGCCAAATCGCATGGTCAGATTCTCTACGCGAAGGATGTCGCTTCCCTTGGCGGCAATGGCAGCGCTATTGGGAATAGACATGCCCATCAACCGCGCCCCTCTTTCACGAAACTGCTTGAGATGTTCCGCGTCTGATGGAGCAGGGCAGATGGCGTCCTTCCCGCCATCAGCCCGCGCGGGCGCCAGATCATGACGGCCACCATGGAGAGGCCGAAAATCAGCATCCGGTAGTCCTGTAGCTCGCGGAAGCGTTCTGCACTTCCCACAAGCACAATGGCGGCGATCACCACGCCGAGCTGGCTGCCAAGCCCGCCCAGGACGACGATAGCAAGCACGAGCGCGGATTCGGCGAAGGTGAAGGATTCGGGGCTGATGAAACCTTGCCGAGCCGAGAAAAACGCGCCCGCAAAGCCGCCAAACATGGCGCCGATGGCAAAGGCGCTGAGCTTTGTGGTGACGGTATTGATGCCAAGGGAGCGGCAGGCGATTTCGTCCTCGCGCAAGGCTTCCCAGGCGCGGCCCAGCGGTGCACGCCGCAAGCGCAAAGTGACAAAATTGGTAAAAAGCGCCAGGATCAGAATGACGTAGTAGAGAAAGATGATCCTGTAGGCGGCATTGTAGTCGAGACCGAAGAAGCTATGGAAGCTCGGATCTGCGGAGCGTTCGAAGGGAAGGCCGAAAAAGGTAAGTCTTGGAATGCGGTTGATGCCGTTGGGGCCGCCTGTGAAGCTTTGCCAGTTGATCAGGATGATGCGGATGATTTCGCCAAAGGCAAGCGTGACAATGGCGAGATAATCGCCGCGCAGACGCAAAACGGGAAAGCCCAGTGTAATTCCCCAGAGTGCGGCAAAGAACCCCGCTAGCGGCAGGCAGACCCAGAACGACCAGCCGAGTTCGGTTGCGATCAGCGCGTAGGTGTAAGCACCCACGGCATAGAAGGCGACGTAGCCGAGATCGAGGAGACCGGCCAGCCCGACGACCACATTCAAGCCCCAACCAAGCATGATATAGATCAGAATTTGCGTGGCAGTATCCACCGCGTAGCGCTGAGACGGGCCGGTAATAAGAAGGGGCAGAAGCAAGGCGATGACCAGGAGCGCAAACGGAAATTCCCGGCCGAAGTCTGCCGTAAGCTTATTCGCACCCGCAGCTACGCGGGTGCCGAGGCCTGTCACCAGGCGAAATCCCCGGATAATGGCCATGGCGAGAAAGATGATGAACGCCGCCATGCACGCGAAAGTCAGAAGATCGGCGAGCGTGCCCGCGAGCCAGGCCTGACCGCTGGCCCAATCAATGATATCGGTGCGCAGCCCCTCAACGGTGTAAAGGAGCAGCCCGGCTACCAATGCAAGTATGAGGGCCGGAAGCCCCGCCTTCGCCGAAAGACGCCTCAGCAGCGATAGCGTCACTCCCCCGTCAAGAGGCCGCCAGACCAGCACATCGAGAAGAAAACGGCAGCCGGCGACAGCAGCCGCCATCAAGATAGCCTTGCCGAAGTGGAGCGAAATTTCGAGGCTGCCGTTCACCGTATCGGTGCGAAAGCCGACCAGAGATCCAAAGAGAGCAAGAGCGATGAGGAAGGCCACACCGGCGCCTTGCAGCGCCTTGGCCGCGGATCCCCGCAAGACGGCTGGGGCCTGGATTACTGTGCTTACGGAGCCGGCCGCGTCCGCCATCGGCTAAACCTTCTCCACTTCCGGGCGGCCAAGCAACCCTGTCGGCAGAAAGATCAGAACGATCGCGAGAATGGAAAACGCGGCAACATCCTTGTATTCTGCGGTGAAATATCCCGCCCAGAAAACCTCGATGAGGCCGATGATCAGTCCGCCGAGCATCGCGCCAGGAAGCGAGCCAATGCCACCAAGCACTGCCGCGGTGAATGCTTTGATGCCGGCCACGAAGCCCACGAAAAAGTCGATCACACCGTAATACGCAAGGAACATCAGGCCGGCCACGGCCGCCAAGGCGGCGCCGATGACGAAGGTGATCGAGATGGTGCGATCGACGTTCACGCCGCACAGGGCCGCCATCTTGCGATCCTGCTCGCAGGCGCGCTGCGCCCGGCCCAGCGCCGTGCGGCTTATGATGAGCGAAAACACCGTCATCAAAACAACGGTGGTGACCATGATGAGGATTTGCACATAGCTGAGGCTAACGACGAAGCCGTTGTTCTCGGCCAGCGCATAGCCGCCCCGGATCAGCGGGGGCAGGGGCTTTGAGCGCGCCCCCTGGCTCAACTGCACGAAGTTCTGCAGCGTGATGGACATGCCAATGGCAGTGATAAGCGGCGCGAGCCTGAACGAGGAACGAAGCGGCCGGTACGCAACGCGCTCGATGGTCCAGCCCCAAGCCGCGGTGAGCAGCATCGAAGCGATCAGCGCAACAAAAAGGGCCAGAGGCACCGAGGTTACGGATATCGAGAATAGGGAGAGGATTGCGATCAGGGCGATAAAGGCACCGATCATGAACACTTCGCCATGCGCAAAGTTGATCATGCCGATGATGCCATAAACCATTGTGTAGCCAATGGCGATCAGGCCGTAGATCGAGCCCAGAGTCAGGGCGTTGATGAGTTGCTGAGAAAAATATTCCATTCAGAAAGCTCGGAGCACGCCATGGAGAAATCCTTCACTTCCAGCATGTAGCGTAAACTTTCCCCGGCCGCCAATAGCAATCTGAAGCATTTGCCCGGCTGCCAATTCTTTGAGCGATTGGAACGGCGGCTCGCCCTATTTCGAGGCAAGCCAGCGGCAAAATCCCAATCAGACTTGGAAATGCACAACTTAAAGGAGGGACGCATCCGGCAACGCACAATGTATGGTTGCGCCCGATCTACGACTCTCTTAGGGGCTGCGAATTGACCGGCTATAGCCAGGGCGGGCGCTGGCTCTTTAGATCGCACCGTATCTGAGAGAGCTGGAATGACTAGATTCACGCCCGCAGTTCTAGCCCTGCTCCTTGCCGGAACGCTGACAGCCGCGGCCGATGAGGCAGGCGGGATGAAAGACAAAGCCGCAGCCGCCACTCCCGATTTCGATATCGCCTTCGGCGGCTGGGGGGCCAGCGACTATGTCTTTCGCGGGATCAGTCAGTCCGATCGATGGCCTTCAGTGTCATCCTATACCGAGCTGCGCTACACGATTAAACCTATGGTGCTTTATGCCGGCACATCGGGGGAAAGCATCGACTTCCCCAATCATGCCGGCGCCGAAGTGGACTTTTATGCCGGCGTGCGGCCTACCTTCGATAAGCTGAGCCTCGACTTTGGCTTTTGGTATTATTGGTATCCCGGCGGCCAGCTCTTCGACGGCCTTGGTCCCATCGGCCCCAATCCGAACTGCACCAACCGTTTCAAGTTTCCAGGCGGATGCAACGTGGATCAGGCAGACCTGAGCTTCTGGGAGGTGTACGGTAAGACGACCTACGCAATCGACGATACATTCACGGTCGGGGGGGATGTCTTCTACTCCCCCTCGTGGGAGAACGAAGGCGCATACGGAACATACGCATCTCTAACGGGTAAGGCAGTACTGCCCGAAAGCTGGCTCTCAAGCTTCGCTCCAAAGGGCGTAGGCGCCTTCGTCTCGGGCGAGTTCGGACATTATTGGTTCGGAAGAGCGAATGCCTTTTACGCCAATGTCGACTATCCGGACTACAATACCTGGAACGCAGGCATCTCATTCACGTACAAGATCTTCACCCTCGACTTTCGCTATTACGATACTGACCTTACCAGAGCCAACTGCAATGTGCTGGAGGACGATCACACCGCTTCTTTTAGCTTGAGCAACGTCACCTCAATCAATCCAAGCGGGTTGGGCTCGGATTGGTGCGGGGCGGCTTTCGTAGCCAAGGCGTCCTTCGATCTGACGGTGAACACGAACTTGAAGTAGCGCTTGCACCGGGGTCCGTTTTCGAGGTGGGCGGCGATGTTGTAAGGGCGCACGCTTGTGAGGCGCATAATTACCCGGACAATACCCAGACAACATACTATGGCAGCCTACCGCAGGCCATAAGATGTTGCTCAATCCGAAAGCCAAGCGCTGACATGCTCGGCCAAGGCATTGCACACAGCTTTTGATGGCTCCCCATTGGCGAACGACGCAGGATCCCACCTGCACTGCACCGCCAGTAGCTAACTAACCGGGTTAATGAACACGAATAGGCTTGCGGGGGCTGATTTTACCGGCTAAGTCGTTCTTGTTTTGTTCCTAGCCAGGAGCCCACGAGCCGCAGGGAGTTTCAAATAGCCCAAAGTGCTGAATTCTTGTTTGTGGTGCGGCTTGAGCAGGACGGGACGCCCTGGATTGCGCTGCAGCCGAAACATGAAGGCTTCAAAGACTTCAGGGGAGAAATTGGCCTCGACCTGTTCCGTGGAACAAGCCTTGAGGAGGCGAAGCAACTCGTCCGCTTTTTGAATAGCAATATCAGGGCAATCCGATGTTCAGCGAGTGAACCAAGATAGAGCCTCGTCAGGCTTTGTGGATAGGATCGATCCAGCGAACCTCCTCTGGCTTCTCCACCGGCTCGATGTCGAGATTGACCACCACCGCCTCGTTGTCGCTGCGCACAAGCACGCATTCGAGCGGCTCTCCGGTGCTCGCATTGATTTCCTGATGGGGGACGAAGGGCGGGACGTAAATGAAATCGCCTGGGCCTGCCTCGGCGACAAATTCGAGATGTTCGCCCCAGCGCATCCGCGCTTTCCCGCGAACGACATAAATCACGCTCTCAAGCTCGCCATGATGGTGTGCGCCGGTCTTCGCATTGGGGTGAATGGTTACGGTTCCCGCCCAGAGTTTCTGCGCGCCCACCCGGGCAAAGTTTATCGCGGCCTCCCGGTGCATGCCCGGGGTTTGCGCCGTGTTCGCATCGAGCGAATTGCCGGGGATTACTCGGACGCCGTTGTGCTTCCAGCGCGATTCATGAGCATCGGAATGGCTTTCTCCCATGGTGTCCCTTGCTTGCTTGCCCCGCTAACTTGTCGCAGTGGGTCTCATGAATTCGTGAATGGCCTTCTTGAGACTCAAACCATTATGAAGGTATTCGAATATGCCGCAAGGGCCGTAGAGGGAATTGCTTCATGCCGCATTATTTGCCGCCAACGCTGGCTCCGCTGTCGCGCCGGCTCTTCCTAGCCACGGGAACAGCCGCATTGCTGGCGCCCCGATTGCCAGCAGCAGCTGGAGCAGTAGCACCTCAGCTCCGGCTTGACGGCCTTTACGATGAGCTATGGCTGCTTAAGCCATCCTTCGACCTAGGCAAGGACTTCGCTGCTGTCACGAAGTCCGGAAAGAACTTCGCCATCATGTGGGAAATGCGGGGCTGCCCCTGGTGTAAGCGGCTTCATCTCGAAAACTTTGCTCGGGCGAACATCGCGTCCTATGTGCAGGACAATTTCGGATTGCTGCAAATGAGCCTGCGCGGGCAGACAGAAGTGAAGGATTTCGACGGCGAAAAACTCACCGAAGAATCCTTGTCCCTGAAGCACGATGTGAATGCAACTCCTACCTTCCAATTCTTCAAGCCAAGCGACGCCTCGTTCGGAGGCGAACTTGGCCGCGTTGGCTATGTCGAACCCGATAATTTCTTGCTGGCACTCCGGTTTGTCAGAGAGCGCGGCTATGAGACCAGCAACTTCGAGGATTGGGCCAAGAGCCACAAAGCTCCGGCTTGATAAGTCACAATTCGCAGATCACAGACACGCTCTACCGTGTCAGCTTGCGATGGGTTTCCGTATCGATCAGGCTCAGGAGTGCCGAGTGAACTTTCTGTAGCCTGGCAAGGGCCTGAGGGTCGGACGGCGAGCCTTGCTGAATTTCGGCCTTCAGCAGGTCGATCTCGCGCTGAATGACGCCACGGCATTCCTGGACGATATCATGGCGCAACACAACAAGGGCATCCTCGTCGCCGCAGATATCGCGCCCACGCGCCCAGATTGATGCGGCTCGCGCATTGCGGAAGCGGTTCATATCGGCTTTTGTGAAAGAAGGCATTGGGGCTCTTTGTCGGTAGTTATTAAGATTAATACCATTACTTCATATTGACGTTGCTTCGTAGCAACTTCCACTCACAGATTTCGTGCTACGCTCATGTTCCAGTGGGCGCGAGGAAGTTTAAAGGGCATGACGAAAAGGATTGTTGCGTTCGTACATGGATGCATTTTGCTCTCAGCGTTCCCAGCCTTCGCGGCACCGGAGCCGCTTGAGGAGCTTATATCGGCCAAGCCGGCTGAAGCAGGACTGAATATTACGGTTCCGACCGGAGGCTGCACGAACAAGTCAGATTTCGCGGTAAGTACAAAGCCCACGCCGAAAGGAGCGGCCAGCGTTGAAATCCGGCGGCTGCACCCCGACACCTGCAAGGGCAATTTTCCCGCGGGCGTGAAGCTTTTGTTGACTTGGGGCGACTTGAACCTGCCCGCTGGCACAAAGCTCATTATCAAAAACCCGATTGAGAGCGAGGCCAACCCTTCCCCACCACCGCCCAAGCATCAGATCAAGGCGCGCAATAAAGGAAAGCGATGCCACCGCTCGAAGCGGCATAGGCACCGGTGCAAGCGAATTCGAGGCAAGCGCGCGGCCCACGGGGCGCGGATTGGTCACGGCTCGCACATTCACCGGCACCACAGGCATCGGCACCGCGCGATACGCTGTCCATGACATTTTTCAAAGCGGCGGACGCCAATTCGCGTCCGTGAAGTAAGTCCAATCGTCTGATACTAAGGGCTTTATCACCGTTTCCGCGGCGTGGATTTGCAAGCTTTTGGACGGAAGCGCAAAAGCCTGCAAAACACCACGCCCACCTTGGCGTCTTAGCGAAGCATGATTCTCTTTCTGGGTGCATTTGGGGAGGGAAGCGTGAAGCCGAGGGCAAAGCGCCAGACAGGTCAAAACGATCTGTTCAAGGCCGAGCTCGATCAGATCATCGATCTTGGTCATGAGCTGGTGCTTTTGGCGCGTGCTACACGGGCGACTGATTAGGTGCCTCGAACTTCTCCATGTCCATGTGCTCAGCGTAAATCCACCTCACGGTGCGGCTTGGCGTGCGCATGATTACAGTATGCGTCTCGATCTGCCCATCGTAGAAGCGGACGCCGCTGAGGAGCGAGCCGCTCGTAACGCCGGTGGCTGCGAAGATAATGTCGCCCGACGCCATGTCGGCGGTCGAATATTTGTGGCTTAGGTCCTTCAGCCCAAGCACGGCCGCGCGCCTAGCATGTTCGTCGTTCAAAGCCATAAGCCGCCCCTGGATCTGCCCGCCTATGCAGCGAAGCGCGGCCGCTGCTAGGACGCCCTCCGGGGCGCCGCCCGTGCCAAGATAGATGTCGATGCCTGTCTCATCCGGCTCGCAGGTGTGTATCACACCGGCAATATCGCCGTCGCCGATGAGACTGACAGCGGCCTCGGCGGCGCGAATTTCATCGATCAATTTGGCATGGCGCGGGCGGTCCAGCACGCAGGCAGTAATCTCGGAAACATGAACTCCTTTTGCCTCGGCAAGGCGCTGGAGATTCTCAGCCACGGAGAAGTCCAGGCTAACGACGCCCGCTTCATAGCCGGGGCCAATAGCGATTTTTTCCATGTAGATATCAGGCACGCGCAACAGTCCGCCGCGCTCGGCGACTGCCAGGACAGCAAGCGCTCCGGGCAAGGATTTTGCGCAAAGAGTGGTGCCTTCCAATGGGTCGACGGCGATGTCTGCTTCCGGTCCGCCGCGTCCGGTCTCCTGACCGATATACAGGAGAGGGACTTCGCCACGCTGGCCCTCCCCAATTACGATGTGGCCAGAAACGGGAAGCTGACTAAGCTCGCGGTTCATTGCGGCCGCCGCTGCCGCATCCGCGAGTCTTTCATCTCCCCTGCCACGTAACCGGGCAGCAGCAACCGCGGCGGCCTCAGCGGCGCGCGCTACCTCCAAACTCAGCGTACGCGTGAGCGTGGCGGCCTGATCGGCCATAAGCTTTCTCCTCGCGGCTAGATGAAGGCAAGACTTAGCACGGCGTGCTACAAAGCTTCAATCCGGACCATTTGAGGGGTGCCTTGGACGTGACCATCCTTGACAATGAGGTCAAGTGCGGCCCGGAGCGCATCTTCCCTTGTGCGATGCGTTATCATTACGACCGGGGTGGCATCGCCTTCCTGTCCAGGGCGCCCGAAGCCGGGAAGATCCGGCGCCTCTCGCTTCTGGACCACACTTTCGAGCGAGATGCGCTGTTCGGCCATTCTCGTCGCGATGGCGGCGATTGCTCCCGGCCGGTCGTAGACGGAAAGGCGAATGTAATAGCCGCCTTCATGCCCGCGCATCTGCGCAGTCGGCTTGGATTTAAGCCGCGCCGACGGCAGGATGAAAGGCGGCCAGACCTGCCCGCGGGCGATATCGATAATATCGCTAACAACGGACGAAGCGGTCGGCCGCGCTCCCGCGCCCGGGCCCGCAAGAAGGATCAGTCCGGAGAAGTCTCCTTCAACGGCAACGCAATTGAGCGCACCGTCCACACCGGCAAGCGCGCTAGATTTCGGGATCATGGTCGGCGAGACCCGAGCCTCGATCCCGCTTTCGGTCCTGACCGCGACGGCGAGCAGCTTAATGCGGTAGCCAAGCTCCTCTGCCGCCCTGAAATCCGCCGGCGTTATACCACGGATGCCTTCGAGATGGATGGCAGCGAAGTCTGGCCGGACGCCGAACGCCAGAGCAGCGAGCAAGGAAAGCTTGTGGCCGGCATCATGACCGTCCACGTCAAAGGTCGGGTCGGCCTCGGCGTAGCCCAGCGCCTGCGCCTCGGCCAAGACTTCCGCAAAAGGGAAACCTTCCCGCTGCATTCGGGTAAGAATGTAATTGCTAGTGCCGTTCAAGATGCCGTAAACGCGGGAAATGGAATTGCCGAGCAGGCTTTCCCGAAGCGTCTTCACAATCGGGATGCCTCCGGCGACTGCTGCTTCGAAGTTCAGCGCCACGCCGTTTCTTTCGGCAAGCTCCGCCAGCTCAGGGCCGTGGCTCGCAAGCAATGCCTTGTTGGCTGTGACGACGTGCTTTCCTGCGGCGAGAGCGGCAGTCACGCTTTTGCGGGCAGGACCTTCGTCGCCGCCAATCAGTTCCACGAAGACATCGATGCCGGGATCGGCGGCAAGCATGGCGGGATCGTCAAACCAGACAAGTTCGCTGAGATCGGCGGCCCGCTTCTTTTCCTTTGAGCGGGCGCAGACGCCACTCACCTCAATGCGGCGGCCGCATCTCGCAGCAATCGCTGGCCCATGTTCTTTCAGAAGGGTCAATAGACCGGAGCCAACGGTTCCGAGACCGGCGACGCCCAAGCGAAGAGGCTTTTCGGCTTTCATGCTGCTTCCCGGCGATGCGGCCGGCTAAAGGGCCTGGCTTTGCGCAAACGGTATAACATTGTGAAGAAGCACGTCGGCTGAGGAGAGGAATTTCTTGATGGCGCGTGCAGCCTGGCGGATTCGGTGCTCATTTTCGACGAGTGCAATTCGCACATATCCTTCTCCATATTCGCCGAAACCTGATCCAGGCGCCACCGCCACCCGTGCTTTTTCGAGGAGCAGCTTCGAGAATTCGAGCGATCCAAGCTGCTCCATGCCGCAAGGCAGGGGCGCCCACGCAAACATGGTTCCAGGAGGCGATGGGATAGACCACCCCGCCCGCTCAAGCGATTCCACAAGGCAGTCCCGTCTGCGCTTGTAGGTGTTACGCATTTCCTCAACGCAGTCTTGAGGACCGTTCAGCGCGGCAGCGGCGGCGACCTGAATCGGGGTGTATGCGCCGTAATCGAGATAGGATTTGACCCTGGATAGCGCGGCGACGAGACGCTCATTGCCGACGGCGAACCCCATCCGCCAGCCTGGCATCGAATAGGTCTTTGACAGCGACGTAAACTCGACGGCAACATCCATGGCACCAGGAATCTGCAGGATCGAAGGTGGCGGATCATCGTCGAAATAAATCTCGGCATAGGCCAAGTCGGACAACACGATGAGTTCGTGCTTCTTGGCGTAACTCACTATGTCCCGGTAGAAGTCGAGGCTCGCCATGAGTGCTGTCGGATTTGAAGGATAGTTTAGCACCAAAGCGAGGGGCTTCGGCACGCTATGCCGGACAGCCTTGTCGACCGAAACCAGGAATTCATGATCCACGCTTGCGGGCAGGTGCCGGATGCTTGCCCCTGACATGATGAAGCCGAACTCGTGGATGGGATAGGTCGGGTTCGGCACAAGAATTAGATCGCCCGGCGCGGTGATTGCTTGCGCCATGTTGGCGAAGCCTTCCTTCGAACCAAGCGTCGCCACGATCTGTGTGTCGGGATTGAGCTTCACCCCGAAGCGGCGAGCATAGTACGCCGCTTGCGCGCGCCGAAGCCCCGGTATGCCCCGCGATGCCGAATAGCGGTTCGTCCGCGGCTTGGTCACCGTCTCGATCATCTTCTCGACGATATGCTCGGGCGTGGGCAGATCGGGATTTCCCATGCCGAAGTCGATAATGTCTTCACCGCGCGCCCGTGCCGAGGCCTTGAGCTTGTTCACTTGCTCAAAGACGTAGGGCGGGAGGCGTTTGATGCGGTGAAATTCTTCCATTTCGAGATTCTTCCAAAAAAGCACTGGAGGACATCAAATCCAGGCGATCCATTACCTATAAAACCGGAAACGCTTAAATGTCCATGAGCAATGAGCATCGTAAACGCTGGTTCGACCGGCGGCCATGGCCTCGTCCGTAGCTATAAATCAGGGTTGTCTTCAGCGGCGACCGCTTGCCCCAAGCTGCAGATCAAAGGCCACAAAGGGAGGTCGATTCTCAATTAGCACTTTGCCGCGCGAACCCTTCATGCAGATGCTGATAATTCCCGCCGAAGCGCAATTCGAGCTGGTCGAGATGGAGGAGGAAGAAGCCGTCGAGGGTGACAAGTACCGAACGCGATTGGCTTGGACTCAGTAATGATCACGGCAAGCTGAGAAATTGCTTGACTGCTTCCACCGTTCTGGCCGGGTCTTCTTCCTCGGGAGCGTGACCCAAATCATCGAACATCACCAATTTGCTGCCCGCGATTTCGCGGTGAAAGCGCTCTGCGTTTACAGGCGGAATAAGACGGTCCTTGCCGCCCCATATAATCAAGGTAGGCAGCTTCAACTCTGGGATGCGCTGGGCGAAGTTGCCGCGCCGGCCTTGATGAAAGCGCTCCATTATCGCACGGCGATTGCCTTCGCGTTGGGTCAGTTCGACTGAGCGCTCCACCATCTCCGGGGTGACCTTATTTGGATCGCCAAAGACGTTGCGCAAACCTTCTTCGACGAGAAAACGGGGGAGCGTATTCTGCAAAAGCCAGCTTGCACCGGGCACCCTGGCAAGGCGAAAACCAAGTGGCTGGGAAATCGAACCGAACGGATAGCCGCTGGCGTCCACCAGGATAAGCTTTTCTACCCTCGATGGATAGGCAAGCGCAGTCCTCCACGCGATTGCGCCCCCGAGCGAGTTGCCGGCGACGATGAAGCGTTTGATGCCGAGCTTGTCCAGGATCGCAATGACGACACTCATGTCGTTGCCGATCGTGTAAACGCCATTCGGGGTGGGCCCCGTAAGCCCAAAGCCCGGCAGATCCAAGCGGATTACACGCCGCTCACCCCTTAGTGCCTGCGCCCAACCCTCCCACGCATGAAGAGAAGACCCGGCTCCATGCAGCAGCACGATGGGGCTTTTGTCCTCTCCGGGCCCTTCATCGCGAACGTGCACCTTCATACCGGCGACATCGAGAAACTTTGACGGCGGGGAAGCCCAGCGCGCTTTCAACTCGGCAACCGTGCGCTCGGGCGCCCAAGTTGCCGCAATGAATGCGGCGAGCAACAGCACGAGCAGAACGAAAACGCCCGCAACGCTCAGCGCAACGATTTCCATCGTCTTACTTACCTTTTTACTGAAACTGGATGAGTTCATTTCGGACAAGGATTGGCGATGGTCGCTTGGCCGAAGCTCTTGACTAACGCTTTAGCCCGGAAATAGTAGCCATCAAGCAACACATCAAATGAAGGACAAAAAGCTCGGTACCTTCTACGGTAGTCGTAACCGCGCCGCCAGCTCCCAAGCCGGTACCAATCCGCATGCCTAGGAGACAAGTGATTTCCGGTTCAGGCGTGCGTATGCTGGGAGGGGCTCATTGGCCGGTCTTGGCGCTTGCCTTCACGGCATCGGCGCTGGTGTTCTGGTTTGGATTGTCCTTCTGAAGATCTTGAACAGCCTTCTGACGTTCTTCCGGCGACAAGATGTTGGACAGGTCGGAAATTTTTCCGAGGCTTGGCCAGGCTGGATCCACGCTGCAGGCCGGAAGTCCCGCGCAAAGCGCTAGCGCAAGGCAGAACATTGAAAGCTGACCTATTCTGCGTGCAGCGGAAAATCGGGCAGGTCGCAGGCTCCTACGATATCCCATCGCACCGTCCCCTAAATATCCCCTGCATTACTCTTAGTAGATTCTATCGAGACTTTAAATGCCGCTCCCTGGCAAAATTGTAATAATCCTCACGCGCTACGGAGCGCGGCCTCAGGTCAGGAAACCGGCGACAGGACCGCAGCCATCGCAGGTTTCAAATGAGCCGGAGTTCAATCAAGTCTTGCCGCATCAAGATTGGGATGGCCGCCTCGGGACTTGGCGCGTGCGGATCCAAATCTGCGGGCGCGTCCAATTGCGGCAGATAACGCCAACCCTGGAAAGGCCGGCGCGGAACCGGTTCAGTCGGCATAAGTTGTGGCTCAAGCACCAGCCCGCAACGCAGGATGTTGTCTCCCCCCTCCACTTCGCGCAACTCTACAATTCTCTGCCGGCAGCGTATAAATCCGCCGATGACCCAATAAAGAGAAGAACCTGAAGCAAAACCCTCACGGCGAGGGGTTTGCCGCGTTACGTGCATAAGGACAGCGTCAGGGTTCCCTTCCTTTAAGGTTTGAAGCCGCCGGCGCTGCCAGGAGACGAGCTCCTCGAGGCTGCTGCATCCCACGCATAATTTCAAAATATGGAGGGTCATACTGCGTCTACAAAACCGGTGGGCACTCTCAGGCCCCGAAGATAAGCTTGGAACTGAGGTTCGCTGCAAGGGCCCGGATTGAGAATGAGTGCGTTTTCCCCTACGTTGCACCCATGGCAACAGAAAAAACTCTTCACATCATCGGTGCCGGGCTTGCCGGCTCGGAAGCGGCATGGCAGGCGGCGCAACGGGGCATCCCCGTCATTATCCATGAGATGCGCCCGGGGCGCATGACCGAAGCCCACAAAACAGATGGCTGCGCCGAGCTTGTCTGCTCCAACTCTTTTCGTTCGGACGACTGGCAAACCAATGCGGTAGGTCTGTTGCACGAAGAGATGCGCCGCGCTTCTTCGCTTATTATGCAGGCTGCGGATAGGCATCAGCTTCCCGCGGGTGGCGCGCTGGCCGTTGACCGTGACGCATTCTCCGAAGAAGTGACTGACAGGTTGAATGCTCACCCACTCATCCGGATCGAACGGGAAGAAGTGGGAGATGTACCGCGCTCCGAGTGGGCCGCAACCATCATCGCGACCGGCCCCTTGACCTCCGCTGCTCTAAGCGAAGCCGTAAGCAAGCTGACGGGTGAGGACGCACTGGCCTTCTTCGATGCCATCGCGCCGATTGTTTTCCGCGAAAGCATCGACATGGATATTGCTTGGATGCAATCGCGGTATAACAAGGCCGGCCCTGCCGGCAGCGGAGCGGATTATATCAACTGCCCTATGGACCGCGGCCAATATGAGGCCTTCATCGACGCGCTTCTCGCCGCGGAAAAAACCAGCTTCAAGGATTGGGAAAAGTCTACCCCGTATTTCGAGGGGTGTTTGCCTGTCGAAGTCATGGCTGAGCGTGGCCGCGATACGCTGCGATTTGGACCTATGAAGCCGGTTGGCTTGACCGATCCGCGCAGCGGACGCACACCGCATGCTGTCGTGCAATTGCGCCAGGACAATAAGCTTGGAACGCTCTGGAACATGGTCGGTTTCCAAACTAAGCTTAAGCATGGCGAGCAAAGCAGAGTGTTCCGCATAATCCCAGGTCTCGAGCATGCCTCATTCGCGCGTCTCGGCGGTCTGCACCGCAATACCTTCCTCAATAGCCCAAAGTTGCTCGATAGCCGGCTTCGGCTCAAGGCCGAGCCCCGCCTTCGGTTTGCGGGCCAGATCACAGGAGTTGAAGGTTATGTAGAATCCGCGGCTTGTGGTCTACTTGCCGGCCTTTTTGCTGCTGCAAATCTCGCAGGGCAGGAGATAACGGCGCCCCCTCCTTCTACGGCGCTTGGCGCATTGCTTGCTCATATCACGGGCGGCCACCTGACCGATGCTGGAAATGCCACCCGGAGCTTCCAGCCGATGAACATTAATTTCGGGTTGTTTCCGCCGCTTGATGTTGAGCCTTCCACAGACGGCAAGCGTCTCAAAGGAGCTGATCGCGGGCTTGCCCGGAAGCGGGCCCTTGCGGCGAGGGCAATCAGGGATCTGAACATATGGCTCGATGCGCGCACATCCGGCGCCCCAATTAGCGACGCAGCCTAAGCTTTGGGCTTCTAAAGCGGCTGAATCAGGGCTATGCACTTGTCGCGCTTCGGCGGCGCTTACCTTGTACACCGGGGCAAGGTCTGCCAAATTGCGTAACGAGCGGGGTGGCGAAGCCATCTCCTGTTTTGAGGGGTCTTCATGGTTCAGCTTGCGCTGCCCAAAAACTCGCAAATCCAGAAGGGCAAGACCTGGAACAAGCCTGTAAGAAAAGCCGGCAAGAAATGGCGCGGGTTCGAAATCTACCGGTGGAATCCCGATACCGGCAAAAATCCATCAATGGACACCTACCATGTCGACCTGAACGATTGTGGCCCCATGGTCTTAGATGGGCTGATCAAGATTAAGAATGAAATAGACCCGACGCTGGCGTTTCGCCGGTCGTGCCGCGAAGGCATTTGCGGGTCGTGCGCTATGAATATAGAGGGGACGAACACTCTCGCGTGCACACGCGCCATCAATGCGGTAAGCGGCCCCGTCAAGATATACCCGCTGCCTCATATGAGCGTCATCAAGGATTTGGTGCCGGATCTTACGCACTTCTTCGCTCAGCACCGGGCGATTGAGCCCTGGCTCAAGACGGAATCGCCTGCGCCCGGGACCGAGTGGCGGCAAAGCCGCGAAGATCGCGCTATGCTCGATGGCCTTTATGAGTGCATTTTGTGCGCCTGTTGCAGCACGGCCTGTCCCTCCTATTGGTGGAATAGCGAGCGCTATCTTGGGCCCGCGGCACTTCTTCAGGCTCAGCGCTGGGTTTCCGACAGCCGCGACGAAGCAACCGGCGACCGCCTTGATGATTTGGAAGATCCGTTCCGGCTCTACCGGTGCCACACGATAATGAACTGCGCCAGGGTATGTCCGAAAGGCCTGAACCCGGCGAAAGCGATTGCAGAGCTGAAGAAAATGATGGTCGAACGGCAGCTTTGAAAAGGCTTTTCGTTCGCTCCGGACGTGCGTAAACGAGATAGTCTATAAAGCCTTTCCCCACTTATAGTCAGGCATGGCCTGCCCCATCGAAGTGATCCGAGTTGAATGTTAGACTCGGCGGGTTTCTGGTGGCGCTCATGCCGCCAGGCCCTGACCGTAAGGCGGCATGAGCGCCGTTGGCAAGATTGTTCTTGGCGCCGGCGGGCGATAGCCCAGAGACGAGTGCGGACGCTGGGTGTTGTAATGACGCCGCCACGATTCGATCAGGATTTTCGCCTCCTTCATCGTGTAGAAGATCTCGCGGGCGAGAAGCTCATCGCGAAGTTTCGAGTTGAAGCTCTCGCAATAGCCGTTTTCCCATGGGCTGCCAGGTTCGATGTAGAGCGTCTGCACGCCGAGCCGTTCGAGCCATCCGCGTAGCGCCTTCTCGACAAATTCAGGACCATTGTCCGAACGGATGTGTTCCGGCGGCCCGTGAAGGAGAAAGAGATCGGCAAGCGTTTCGAGAACGATCCGGGCGTTGAGCTTGCGCTCGACCCGGATCGCCAGGCATTCACGCGTGAACTCATCGATGACGCACAGCATGCGGAACGGCTTGCCGTCATGGGTGCGGTCCATCACAAAATCATAACTCCAGACGTGACCTGAATGTTGAGAGCGCAGCCGTACGCATGATCCGTCATTGAGCCACAGACGTCCCCGTTTTGGCTGTTTCTGGGGGACTTTCAGCCCTTCGCGCCGCCAGATCCGATAGACCCTTTTCTCGTTCACATGCCAGCCGTCTCGCCGGAGCAGGGCGGTGATGCGGCGATAGCCATAGCGGCCGAACTGTTCGGCAAGGACGATGAGGGCTCTGGTGAGCGCCTTCTCTCCCTGCCGGCCGCGCGGTTTCTTGCGTTGGGTCGACCGGTGCTGACCAAGCGTCTCGCAGGCCCAGCGCTCTGACACGCCCATCTCTGCAACAACTCGGTCAACACAGGCCCGGCGGCGCGAAGGGCTTAGAAGTTTCCCTTTGCGGCTTCAGCTAAAATCAGCTTGTCGAGGGTGAGATCGGAGACCGCCCTGCGCAGTCGCTGGTTCTCTTTCTCCAGCTCCTTCAGCCGGCGGGCCTGATCAACGCCCATCCCGCCATATTCGCGGCGCCACCTATAGTAAGTCTGCTCGGTTACGCCGATCGCACGAACCGCCTGGCCTGCCGTCTCGCCACGGCTCAGGCGGACCTCTACTTCACGCAGCTTGGCAATGATCTCTTCCGGGTTGGCTCGTTTCGCCATCTCTCAGCTCCATTTGCGAAGCCGAGACTAACCAATTCACCAGACCACTTTCCGGGTAGCAGACCAGGCAGCTGCCCTGTTTTTCGCGTCCACTACACGCCGGACGAGGGCCCTAGCGAGCCAAGACCCGCCTCTTGAATCACAAGCTCTAAAGGAAGAATTAACGATAGACTAATATTCGATTCGGCATAGTGCCGCGCTTGGCTAGCTTGCCAAGCAGGAGAAATCGATGACAGCTTGGAGAGCATTGCCACTTTCCCAATTCGGCGCGGCAGCTGGCCTCTCCCTTATGCTTGCACATAAGCCTGCCGCCGCTGCAGAAACTGCGCCGGTGCCAGCCACGGCTGCGGGGGCCCTTGTGATATGGGCCGCGCTTGCGGGGATTGCGGTCGCATTTGCCATCCTAGCCTTGATCTTCAGAGAGAAGGCGCGCGCAGTCGCGAAGCAGTGTTTGCGCCAAATGGCGCGGCTTGATGCGTTAACGGCGGTGGAAGCCAATTTCCGGGCGCTGGCGTCGCTTGAGCCGCAGGCTTGCGTGATTTGGAGCGATGGGCATCCGCGGCTCGCGCTTCATACGCTGCAGACTGCGCTGGGAATCCCGGCGAAATTGCCTCAAATTTTGAGGTTCGGCTCCTGGCTTCATCCGGACGACGCCGGCAGGGCCACGGAAGCTCTGGAGAAGCTGCAAAGCCGCGGCGAAGCTTTCGTAGCCAATGCCATCACACTCGAGGGCCATGTCATCGAAATTGCGGGCGCGGTTGCAGGTGCCGAGACCGTCCTGCGTATCAGGCCATTCTCCCCAGTAAATAAGGAAGTCGTTCGACTGATAGGGGAAAACAAGCGGTTGAAGATTGCCCTGAAGGATCGGGAACGGTTGCTAGATAGTCTTCCTGTGCCTGTGTGGCTTCGCGACGCAAAAGGGGCGCTCAGCTGGGTTAACGGCGCCTATGCCGGTGCTATTGGTGCGAAGACGAGAGAGGAAACACTTGAAAAGCAGATCGAGCTCTTCGAGACCAGGCAGCGTTCCGAACTGCATCGCCTCAGCCGGACCCAGAAGACTGAAAAATTGAAGCTGCAGACCGTCGTCAATGGCGGTGTGCGCATTTACGAAGCCGTCGCCGCGCCGCTGGATATTGGAAGTGCCGGAGCGGCCTTCGACGTCGCCCCTTTGGTTATCGCAAAAGAAGAACTCGATCGGCAAACTCAGGCGCACAGCCGGACGCTGGACAAGGTATCGACCGGAGTGGCAGTCTTTGGAGCCGATAGAAAACTCGTTTACACCAATGATGCGCTGGCCCGCATCTGGCCGCTTGAGGAAAGCTGGATTAAGCAGGGACCTTCGGCGGCTGAATTTTTCGATTTGCTCCGCCAGCGAAGACTTCTTCCCGAGCAATCGAATTACCGGAAATGGCGGGACAGCCGCACTTCCGCACGCGGGATCAACCGCACCATCGACGAACTATGGCACTGCCCCGACGGCAGAACAATCCACGTCATCAGTGATTGCCGGAATGACGGTGGTATCACTTTCCTATTCGACGACGTAACCGCGAAGCTTTCGCTCGAGCGGCAGTACCATAGCCTCATCGAAGGCCAGCGCGAAACCCTCGACCATCTCAATGAAGGTATCGCAGTTTTCGGTGCGGATGGACGGCTTCAACTCTTCAATCCGGCCTTCCAGAACCTATGGAATTTGCCAAGTGCTTTGCTGGAAAAGCCCCCGCATCTGAAAGAGATCATAGCGGAATGCCGGGCGCTTGTTGAAGACCAGGCCTTTTGGCACAGCCTCACGGAAGCCGTTACTGGTATGCCGGACGCGAGAGACACTTTCGGCGGTACCTTCGAAAGGCGTGATGACAGACACCTCACCTATACGGCGACGCCCCTTCCCGATGGAGGGACGCTCGTAACATTTGCGGACATCACTGACAGCAAGCGGTTCGAAGATGTGCTGCTGGAACGAAATGAGGCACTGGAGGCATCCGACAGGCTTAAGACGTCCTTTCTGTCCCACGTCTCCTACGAGTTGCGTACTCCTCTGACGACCATCATTGGTTTTGCCGATTTACTCGCGGAGCCTACGACCGGATCATTGAACAGCAAGCAGCGCGAGTATCTTAACGACATCAAAACCTCAAGTCACGTCCTCCTCAACATCATCAATGACATTCTTGATCTTGCAGTGATCGATGCGGGCGCCCTCGACCTGAGGCTCTCACCTGTAGATCTTAGGGAAGTGATTGAGGCCGCCGAACTCGGCGTCCGCGAGCGGCTCACCCGAGCCAAGGTTCATCTCGACGTCCACATTGCCAATGACGCTGGAACAGTAATGGCGGATGAAAATCGCCTCGTTCAGGTCTTCTATAACCTGCTTTCGAACGCGATCGGGTTTTCCCCAGAAGAAGGCACAATTACCCTAAGCTGCCAGCGCGAGAAGGACGGCATCTCCATCAGCGTGCAGGATAAGGGGCTCGGTATACCCGAGGAGGAGCAGGCGACGGTATTCGAGCGTTTTGAATCCCGCAGCAAGGGTTCCCGCCATCGCGGCGCGGGCCTGGGACTGTCCCTCGTGAAAAGTATAGTGGAGCTGCATAAGGGCAAAATCGATCTGCGTTCAAGCCCCGGTGCTGGAACAACGGTGACGGTTACCCTGCCCCATAGCCATCCCGCTCTCCTCCTGAAACCGAATGCTAACGCCGCTGCTTCCACCGCGAACGCGATTGCGCAGCTCTAGCCGGGTTCGGTCCTCTATCGCTGAGGTTTTTGCTATGCCGGAAGAAGTTAATTTCGAACCCAACCGTTTTGCGGCGGCGGCAAGGCATTATGTCACAGGCCGGCCAGCTTATGCACAAAAACTCATATCGAGGATTGTTACGGAGCTCCGCCTTGGGGCGGAAGATACTGTGATGGATCTTGGCTGCGGGGGACCTGAACTAGGCACATTCAGATTGGCGACGATCGGCCGTGCATTCCACTGGATGGACCGTTCAGACACTTTGCAGCGATTGGACGCAATGATTGCAAAAGGCGGAGCGGTCGCGCTGTTTTCTGATTCCCATCCAAAGCATCGCACCAATCCATGGGTCGAGCCATTTAGGCGAATCATCGACGAATACACTGCCGGTGATGCTGAAAGATCGAGACGCCGCTCCGCCGATTGGCCATCCAACGAGGAAGCCTTACTTGCTTCGCCTTTCGCCCGGCTCGAACGATGCTCGGTTATAGAAAAGCGTACGCTGCCCGCGGCGCTACTCGTTGAACGCGCTCTTTCCATGTCAAGCATAAACGACGGGCGCCCTGGCAGGCGGGTGGAGCCATGAAGGCACTCTAAGCGAAGTGATTGAAAGCAGTGCGCTCATCGCGCGCCGGGCAGACGAAAGCTGAGGCACGGAAATCTGAGGCAGAGGAATACTGCTAATCGCACCAACAAAAGCGATGGAATCAGGCCGAGTAGTTCTTGCAGTCCTCGGCACAGGCGGCACAGCTTCAGCGCAAGTCTTGCAGGCAACGGCAAGCCGGCGACGGCTTCGCACGTGGTGACAATTTTGTAGGCGCTTTTCGCTCAAGCTGAGATTAAGGTGTCGCCTGTCGCGAGCAATTCGAGGCAGTGGCTCACGCAGGCATCTCCGGACGAGACGCAATTTCTGGTAATCCCGAACAAGCCGGGCTAAGCCGATGCGGGTATCACGCGAACGGGGATTGATTTGTAGCCCGGTGTGCAGCTCTTAGCTTCGTGATGCGAAAGGGGAATCAGCGGGGAGGCTTCCGGGAAGTACGCAGCCGCGCAGCCCTTGGCGATAGCATGCGGCACAACGCTAAAACCCTGGACCTGCCTACTGATTTTGTCGCCAACAGCGGTTTCAAGATCGACGATCTGCCCTTCCCGCAATCCCATCTGGCGCATGTCGCTCTCGTTCATGAAAACGACCATGCGAGTTCCTTCAACGCCGCGAAGCCGGTCTTTGAATCCGTAAACGGTTGTGTTGAACTGGTCGTTGCTTCTCACCGTACTGAGCCGCAGGATGCCGGTGCCCTTATGCGCCTGTGAATCGGGGTCCCCGGCGGGAGTATCGGGGACAAGGAAATTCGCCTTGCCGTTTGGTGTCTTCCACTGGCGATGCCGGGCGGGCACGGGCCTTTCAAATCCGCCGGGCGTAAAAAGCCTTTTGTTGAAATCCTTGAACATCTCTGGCCATGTTTCCTCCATGGAGTCGCGGATTCTCCCATAATCAGCGACCCATTCATCCCATGGAACCCTAGGATTCCCCGGCAGCGTCGCTTTTGCGAGCTCTGCAATGATTTTTGGCTCGGAAAGTATGTTTCGCCCGGCCGGCTCAACCTGGCCCTTCGACCCATGGAAGAATGCAATCGAATCCTCCATCGATACTGCCTGCGCACCCTTTTCCTGCCTGTCTATCTCGATGCGGCTAAGGCAGGGCAAGAGATAAGCAGTCTTGCCATGTATGACGTGGCTTCTGTTGAGCTTCGTTGCGATCTGCACCGTGAGCGGCAGCTCGCGCCAGGCTTCTTCTACGATCGGACCATCAGGCAGGGCGCGGACCAGGTTCCCACCAAGAGAAATAAGCGCCTGGATCTCGCCCTTGAGCATTTCACCGGCGGCTTCGACAATGTTGAGCCCTTTCTCGCGCGGCGGCTTGAACCCGTACTGCTTTTCGAGCTGGTCGAGCGGTGCGAGGTTCGGCTTCTCCGTGATGCCTACGGTGCGCTGGCCTTGAACATTGGAATGGCCGCGAACAGGCATGATGTTCCCGCCAGGCTTGCCAATGTTGCCACGTAGCAAAAGGAAATTGGCAACCATCTGAACATTCTCGGTGCCCATGATCTGCTGGGTCACGCCCATGCCGTAGATGCCAAGGCAAGACTTGCCTCGCGCGTAGGTCCGGGCTGCCTGTTCGATTTCGGCGCGGGGAATCCCGGAACCATCCTCGATGACGTCCCAGCTTGTATCGCGGCAATAAGCAGCGAACTCGTCGAAGCCGTGGGTATGCTCTTCGATGAAATCAACGTCGACAACGCGCGGCCCGCCACTGGCCTTGGCTTCATCGTCCAGCTCGATGACGGCTTTGCACAGGCCGGTGAGCGCTGGAATGTCACCGCCCACCTTCATCATGCAATACTGCGTCGCGATCGGCGTTTCCGACAGCGTCAGCATCTCAAACGGGTTCTGAGGATTGGTGAAGCGCTCGAGCCCACGCTCACGCAGGGGATTGAAAACAATAAAGTTGACGCCGCGTTCGCGCACGCGCTGAAACTCGTGCAGGATTCTGGGACTGTTGGTTCCAGGATTCTGGCCGATATGAAAGATAAGATCGCAGTGTTTGAAGTCCTCAAGTGTCCCAGTGCCCACAGCCACGCCGATGCTCTTGGGCAAGCCAACTGATGTGCTTTCGTGGCACATATTCGAACTGTCGGGCAGATTGTTATGCCCATACATGCGGGCGTATAGCTGGAACATATAGGAGGTTTCGAGGGCCGCTCGGCCCGACGTGTAGAACACCGTTTTCTTGGGATCGAACCCTTTTAGGCGCTCACCGATGTCGCGAAAGGCATCGGCCCATCGCACAGGCACATACTTGTCTGTGGCCTTGTCCCAACGCAGAGGCTCTGTAAGCCGCCCCTCATATTCAAGGTCGAAGTCGCTCCAAGACTCGAGCTCCTTGCAGGTGTGTTGCGCAAAAAATTCCCGCCCAATATGCAGGGAGGTAAGATCCCATGCTGTCGCCTTTGCCCCATTCTCGCAGAATTCGAAGGTATGGTAATCGCGGGGCTTTGCCCAAGCGCATGACACGCACATAAATCCGTGGGGCTTGTTTTGCTGCAAAAGCGCTAGATCACTTCGGAGCGGAACCTTCTCGCGATACAAAATCGCGGAAAGCGATTTCACCGATCCCCAGCCGCCTACCGGACCTTTGTAGGGGTCGAAGCTTACAGTTTTGGTGAGGGTGCGGCCCTCGTCTGTTCTAGGCGGAGGGGAAGCCTCCTCAGCCGTCACCTTGACGGCGCTTACGGGCCGCATGTTTTCTCGTCTTTGTTGTGCCTGCTCAGGCGAATGGCTGGATACGCTACCGGTCTGTTGGGGCATTCAATTTCTCTTCGTTCGTGCGCATCGCGGACGGAGATTGCCGGCGGCCGCCTCTGTGACACTGATTCTAAGAGAGCGCTTGACCGATTGTTCCGCCGCGTCCCCAAAAGCGAGAGCTTTGAGCCGGGTCTCAGATTGCGCAGCCCGTACCTGTGAAGGTTCGCAAGGCTTTCCTTTCGATGACGCATAACGTCATTCCGGATTCAGCAGCAATGCCGACCGCAAGCTTTGTCGGGCGTGAAAGCGCAATGAGGATCGGTATGCCCGCACATGCGGACTTCTGGACCATCTCATACGAACAGCGGCTCGTGATTAAGCAGAAGCCCGCGCCAAACTGAGTTCCAACGCGAAGGCAGGCTCCAATAAGCTTATCGAGTGCGTTATGGCGCCCCACGTCCTCGCGTACGGTCATTATCTCGCCGTCTGGGCTACACCAAGCTGCAGCATGAGCCGCCCGCGTGGCCTGGAAGAGCGGCTGCCATTGTTCGATCTCATCCCCAGCGCGGATTGCCGCGGCTGCGTCAACTTTTGTGGGCCGTATTGGAGAACGGGCCGGCAGCGGGATCTGGTCAACGCTTTCGATTCCGCACAGTCCGCAGCTCGTGCGACCCCTTACATTCCGCCTACGATGTAAAGCAAGAAACTTTTGCAGCATCGGAGGGGATAGCTCGATATCTACATCGACATTGCCGTCCATTTTGCTGATGCTAACGGCACGAATGTCCTGCAACGATAAGGCCAGATTTTCCGCGATGGAAAACCCATAAGCGAAGTCTTCGATGTCCTGCGGAGTCGCCATCATGACCGCGTAGGGAATGGCGTGGTAGCTGAACGCCACAGGGACCTCATCAATCACCTCCAGTTCCTTGCGGAGGCCATCGCGGCCGGGTGTAAACGCTGTCGTATCAGGCGCTTGCATAGGCATGTCTCGCGTCCCGTGAACCGGAAACGGGTGCGCCAACACAAGGTTCCTATTGTGCTTCGCCCCTGAAGGACGCTCGGAAGCTCCATAAGGCGGCTTTTTGCGTTAGCGACTAAGTTTCAGGCCGCGTGGCAACAGCTCCTGACGGTGGCAAGCACAATGGAATTGTGCGCTTGGGCTTGTTCGCGGCACAACCCGAGTCACCAAGTTGGAGGTATTCGATTGCGATCATGCTTAATTAACGAACAATAGCTAAGTTTTTGCTCTGACAAAGCTTTCACAGCCAAATCTTTTATTAGTTTTTATCCTTCATACGAAGGCTTGTTACAAAGCCTTACGCTGCGCAGGTGACCGATAGTGTACCAGGAACAGAACTCTCAAAAAAGCGGCATAAGTCTTAATCGGCTTCTTTGGGCGCTCAAGCGGCATACCCTTGTTATTTTGTCTTGCCTTCTTTGCGGGCTTTTCCTCGGTTACCTTTTCACTGCGCTGGTTCCGCCGCGATATAAGGCTGGTGCTCAGCTCCTGTTTGATCCGGCAACTGAGCAGTTCACAAACTCGGAACCGACCCCTGGTATTCCCAGCATAACGACGTTGAAGGCACTCGAACGGGCGATCGCGTTGATTCAATCGCCTCGTACGCTCAAGGAAGTGGCTGCGGCGCTTATTCATGATTCCAAGAAAGAGGCTTACGGCGATACTCACATTCAACGCATTCTTCGTGACACATCTGGAGATGAGAGTGGCCGCCAGCGGCGGCTCATTATGCAGATGCAAAGGGACTTGACCATACATACCGAAGCTGCGGACCAGATCATAGTCACCGAATATCAATCCAGAAACCCAAAAGAAGCTGCCGATATTGTCAACTTGATTGTCCAAACATTTATCGATGATCGCGTCGCAACAAGGAAGAAAGCACTGGCCGACGCAACCGAATGGCTAAATCGGCGCGTCGGCGAGGCGAAGGACAAGTTCATTTCAATCGACAGGAGGATCGAGGAATACAAGGCTGAACATAAGATCGAAAACGAAGGAGGCTCTTCCTCTATCGATGGCCAGATAAACCGCCTTCGTGAACAGCTGATCACGGTTCAGGCTAAATTATCCGACGCCGAGAATCGTTATAACGAAGTGGAAGCCTATACTGGAGATAAGAATCCGAATTACGCGAAATTGGCAGAAATAGTAAACGATCTTTCAATCGACAAACTGCGTTCATCACTAGCCGACGCCGAGGGAAAAGTCGCGGCAGCGAAGACTAAATTTGGTAACTTTCACCCTGAAGTTCAGGACAAGCAGGCACAGGTCCAGATAATAAAACAGGAGATCGAGCTGCAAACGCGCAGGGTGATCTTGGCGGCAAAGGGCGAACTCGACAATCTGCGCAGCAGAGAGCGCTCGCTCAAGGACAGCATTCAGGTACTCGAAGATAAGCTTCAGCAAATTCGCGGCTCAGAGGTACAGCTAAGAGAACTCCAGCGCGAAAGGGGCGCAGTCAAGACGCTCTATGAGATTATGCTGACAAAACTCACACAGACAGCACCTCAACAAACGCTGGCTATTTCCGAGTTCAAGGTCTTGATGGACGCTGTCCCTCCGGACCGTCCGAAGGTCAATCCTCTGCTTATTTGGTTTGGTGGCGGGGTTACCGGCTTGCTCTTCGGGTTAGGTTTGAGCTTCCTTTTGGACTTCTTCAATGACCGGCTCGTTCACCTTGAAGAGACCGAAAATCAGCTACCTGTTGATGTCATAGCCCGTGTCCCGGTTATTGGCGACGAGGATTTTACCAATACCGTCGAATATCCGGACTCTCGCTCGCGCTACCTGACTTTCGCGAAACATCACCCGGAGTCTCTGTTCACGGACTGCCTTTTGAGCGCAAAGCTTGCGATGGCGGATGTGGAAGGACCAAATGGCGGCAAGGTCATTATGATCACCTCGCCGATGCAGGGCGAGGGGAAGACCCAGATCTCTTCCAGCCTCGCAACATTGTCGGCAATGCTCGGTGAGAAGACGCTTCTGGTCGATGTCGATTTCCGGAAAGCAGCACGGACTGCCACGGCAAACGGCACAGTGAATGGAGCGCTTGATGGCGGCCTGCACAATGGGCAACCTGGCCACATGATGCTCGCTTCGGCTGAGGGGCAGGACTTCGACGTCTTCAGGCCGGCACCCGCGGAGGGAGCCGTTTGGTTGAAGTTCTTCAAGCCCCAGATGGGGGCTCTACTCGTGTCGGCGTGCGAGAATTACGATTGCGTCTGGATCGACACACCTCCCGCGCAACTGTTTCCAGATGCCCTTATTCTTGCAAATCAGGTCGACGGGGTCATCATCGTCGCAGAGTGGTCGAAGTCTTCCATGAAGCAGATCAGAGAAACGCATGAGCTTATCGTTCGCAGCGGCGGCAAGGTCTTGGGCGTGATCGTCAACAAGGTCAAGGTCGATAGGCTCATATCGGCATCGATGGCCTACTATAAGACCTACTACGGCGATGCTCAAAAAGGCAGCTATTCAGGCCTTCGGAATAAGTTCGGCTTTATTGCTCAAGCGAGCGCAGACGCAATTGCTCGTAACGTGGGGGTTCTTCAGTCCCGCTTGCTTTGAATCCATGAACCCATTGCTGCTTTTGAGACAGCACTGTCTTCCAGATTTCCAGGCGATTGGCTGAATTGCCTGCCCGGCCGTACAGTAGGGTCAGCACGAAGTACGAAAACAACCTCGGATAGGGATAGAGCTTGATGAGCAGGCGGCCCCAAAACCGCTTCGGCCGGGGCCAATGACGGTCAATAATTGTAATTGCCGCCGCAAACAGTTGCGTTTGCTTTCGCGCAGGTAGCCACTCCGAGGCTCCGTTGTAATGCACGATTGTCGCGTGCGGTGTAATCATGGGCCGGAAACCAAGAGCTTTGGCCCTGAGGCTCAGATCGGAGTCCTCACCGTACATGAAGTAGACAGGGTCAAACCCGCCAAGCCGGTCCCATAAGCTTCGCCGTATCAACAGAAAGCATCCGGTGATGATATCCACCTCCCTGACGCTGTCCCGCAGCCACCCGCCATAGGAAACTGAATTGAAAAGCGGGCTGTTTGGAAGTACGCCGCTCAATCCGGTTAGATTGCAGAATAAGTTCCAGATCGTCAGCTTTCCCCAGCAGGAAGGCGGATTGAGCGACCTGTCTGCGAAAACCGTCCGGCCTCCCCAAACGCCTCCGTGCGGGTTTTGCTTGGCAAATTCTAAAAGCCGGAAAATCGCGTTGTCGAGCACAACCGTGTCAGGGTTGAGCAGCAGAATGTACTCCCCGGAAGCGTACTTGACGGCCGCATTGTTGGCGCGAGCGAAACCTACGTTTTTCTTGAGCGCAATAACTTGCACCCCGGGATAAAGCTCGCGGACAGCCTCAACTGTTCCGTCCTCGGAGTTATTGTCGGCCAGGATTATCTCGAATGATTGGCCGCGGCATTCTTCATAAACCGATCTTATGCAGTCAAGCGTAAGAGCTTTGGTTTTGTAATTTACTATTATTATCGAGATCTCTACGTCTTTGGTCATTATGGGCTCCGGCCGCTCATGTCGCAGCGGAATTACATTACTTGGATTTCGATTGATATAATTTTAATTCGCGTTCGTTTACTGTCGATTGTGACTGGTTTGAGCAGTCGCAGGCAGGAGTGTTGTGGCATACCAGGTGATGGCCCCTCACTTTGGGCAGCTAGTAGCTGCACCAGGTCCCCTAACAGAGTCGTGGGACGCCCTGTTAGGGGGACTGCCCTTGCGAGGCAAAATGCATGTTAGCGTATCAGAGGTACAGCGTTGTGAAGTTTTTGAAACCTATCCTGATAATCAGTATCTGGCTCCGGTAAAGCACTATTTCTGGTGTACGCGCTCAGGCATTCAAAAACTCGGGCTGCCAGTTGTTTGCCTTGTCCCACCAGGGGGCGTTCCCGGCGTACCATTCTATGGTCTTCTGAATACCTGAGCTGAAATTCTCCAGCGCTTGCCACCCAAGACTTTGTTCGATCTTGGCGGGGTCGATCGCATACCGCTGGTCATGACCGGGTCTGTCTTTTACGAACGTAATCAACTGCCTGCGCCCGCCATTCCAGGGCAAAATCCGGTCGAGATGATCGCAAATTTCTTCGACAACGCTGAGATTTGTCCTCTCGCACCGGCCGCCAATGTTGTAGGTCTCGCCCGGAATTCCCTGGCTCGCTACAAGCAGCAACGCACGCGCATGATCGTCGACAAAGAGCCAATCGCGAACGTTTTGCCCATCGCCGTAGACCGGGATCGGTTCGCCTCTAATGCCCTTTATGATCGTGAGCGGTATGAGTTTTTCCGGATATTGATACGGCCCGTAGTTGTTGGAGCAATTCGTAATTATGGTTGGCAGTCCATAGGTATGATGCCAAGCGCGAACGAGATGATCCGACGCTGCCTTGCTCGCGGAATAAGGAGAATTCGGAGCATAGGGGGTTGTCTCACTGAACGCCCCACTCGGTCCAAGTGATCCGTACACCTCGTCCGTGGACACATGGAGAAATCTAAATCGGCCGCGCTTTCCGGCGTCGAGTTCCCGCCAGTAGCGGAGCGCTTCTTCAAGGAGCGTGAACGTCCCTACGATATTTGTCGAAATGAAATCGGCTGGCCCGCCGATGGAGCGATCGACATGGCTCTCGGCAGCAAGATTAAGGACCGTATCGGGGCGGACCTTCTCGAATAGCTGCCTCATCGCGGCGGCGTCAGCGATATCGCCCTTCACGAAAAAATAATTCGGATCCTCTGCTACGCTCGGCAAGGACGACGGGTTCGCCGCGTAAGTCAGCTTGTCGACATTGGTGACAATATCGCTGGTGTTCGCAAGGATTTGGCGGATGACCGCGGAGCCGATAAATCCGGCGCCTCCAGTGACGACTATTTTTTGCGACATCTGTTTGCTTTCCCAGTCAATATTGCAGCTCAGGTGTACTGCTGACAAAAAGCTCGGGCGCTATGCTTGGGAGGCCGAGAAGGTACTGTCCATAACTGCTTTTCTTGCAGGCCTCGGCCGCCCTGTAAAACTCACTCGCATCGATGTAGCCTTGGCGCAAGGCAATCTCCTCGGGGCAGCAGATCCTCAAGCCCTGCCGCTCTTCGATGATCTGAACGAACTGGCTGGCCTCGATCAGCGAACTATGCGTACCGGTATCGAGCCAGGCATAACCACGTCCCATGAGCTCTACGTTCAAGTCGCCCCATTCCAAATAGCGGTTATTGACCGCGGTAATTTCGAGTTCGCCTCGCGCGGAAGGTTTCAATGAGCGCGCAATTTCCACGACACGGCTGTCGTAGAAGTAAAGGCCGGTGACCGCATAATTAGATTTCGGTTTTTGGGGCTTTTCCTCAATCGAAACGGGGCGGCTTCTGTTATCCAACTCAATGACGCCGTAGCGCTCGGGATCCTTTACAAGATAACCAAATACGGTTGCAGCGTTCGCAAGCCCCCTTGCGCGCTGCAAAAGCTCGGGCAGGCCATGTCCATAAAAGATATTGTCCCCCAACACAAGGGCGACCGGGTGAGAACCAATGAAACGCCTGCCAATCAGAAACGCCTCGGCAATCCCGTTGGGCGCTTCTTGGACTGCATACTGAAGATTTATTCCAAACTGCGAGCCATCACCGAGCAAACGCTCGAAAAGCGGAAGATCGGCCGGCGTGGAAATGACCAATATGTCGCGAATACCCGCCAGCATGAGCGTGCAGAGCGGGTAATAAATCATCGGCTTGTCGAAAACCGGAAGCAGTTGTTTGGAGACAACCAAGGTAGCCGGATAAAGCCGCGTGCCGGATCCTCCGGCCAGTATTATGCCTTTCATATCTGTTCACACTTCCCGGATAAAACACATTTCCAAAAGGCGTTTCCGCTTGGGATGCACGCTATCGCATCGCTATTAATGCGCAGTTTCCTGGACTGAATATCATGGACTTATGATGAAGATACACCAGACTGGATTACCGGGAGTTCTTTTGATCGAGCCCGAGATCTTCTCAGACGATCGCGGCTTCTTTTTTGAGAGCTATAGTCGAAACTACCAGGACCTGCCGGGGATGCCGGGCGGGTTCCTCCAGGACAACATCTCCCATTCGAAAAAGCATGTCCTAAGAGGGCTTCATCTCCAGCACCCGAATGGGCAGGGCAAGCTGGTGAGCGTTGTTTCCGGCAGGGTTCTCGATGTGGCGGTGGATGTCCGGGCCGGCAGCCCTACATTCGGCCGCTATGCCGCAGTGGAGCTTGATGCCGTTGCCTGCCGCCAGCTTTGGATTCCGCGAGGCTTTGCCCATGGCTTTCTTGTTCTTTCTAACGAGGCGACCTTTTTGTATAAGTGCGACGCGCCGTACAGCAGAGCCGATGAGATCGGAATAAGATGGAATGATCCTGAGATTGGTATCGGATGGCCGGTCGTTGAGCCTCTCCTCTCGGCGAAGGATGCAGCCGCACCGTTCCTGAAGGATTTGATGCACCACCTGCCGGTATATTCCTGTGATCATATCTACGCTGATTGAAGATGCGCATTCTTATAACTGGCGTTTCGGGGCAAGTCGGTCGGGCGCTCGTTACGCGGCTGGCGCAGTACGGCGAAATAATTCCGGCTTCCCGGGCAGTTCTTGATTTATCCAAGCCCGCCACACTTCGCGACGCGCTCGACCGCATTCAGCCGGATCTGACAATCAACCCGGCAGCGTATACAGCGGTGGACAAAGCCGAGGAAGAGCGCGATCTCGCCTTCAAAATTAATGCCGAGGCGGTGGGTGCTCTCAGCCAATGGGCTCGCGACCGGGAAGTCTCATTGATCCACTTCTCCACCGACTATGTGTTCGATGGTGCCGGCGATGTTCCCTATGCGGAAGATGCGCCCATAAATCCGCTATCGGTCTATGGCGCTTCCAAGGCCGAAGGTGAGCGCCTTATAAAAGCTGGTGCCCCGGACTTCCTCATCATCCGCACCTCATGGGTGTACGCTGCCCAGGGCAAGAATTTCCTGCGAACCATTGCCCGATTGGCACGAGAGCGTGACGAACTGCGAATTGTTTCGGACCAGTTTGGAGCCCCGACCTCCGCAAACCAGATTGCGGATTGCGTTGCCAAAATCGTAGATGGCAACAGACACAGCTTGAACAGCCTTTTTGAAACCGCACGGAACGTGGTGCATTTTGCAGCGAACGGCGTAACAACGTGGCACGGTTTCGCTTGCGCAATCGTTGACGGTTTGAGGCGCCGGAATATTCCATTGCAGGTGAGATCGGTGATCCCGATCGGCACTGCGGATTACCCAACTCCTGCGAAGAGACCACAGAACTCCCGGCTCGACACGAGCCGGGTACGGCAATTACTCGGGATCGAGATTGCTTCGTGGCAGGCGGGGCTTGACACTGAACTTGATCTGCTCGCTGAAGAACTCAGGAATTCGTAGGGAGTCAGCCGGCGAAATGAAATTCAAGCCGCGGCAGAAAGCACGCCAGGCTCCAGAATGCGCCGCAAAGCAGCCTCAACCGTCATCACCTCGATCCCCGCTTCGGACACAAGCCGCAATGCATTCTCCAGTACCTTAGGTGTGCAGCCAAAGGGGCTAGGTCTTTCGTCAACGTCGTGCCCGATGAAGATGAGCCAGCCGTTTTGTTTCAACGTCTTCTGGATATATTTTTCGATAGGCAAGCCAGGTTGATGGAGGCAAAGGCCATTCAATTGGGAGAAATCAGTCCAGCCGGCATTGATGCCAGGATAGATGCCACGGCAAGCCTTGAAGCGTTCTGCAAGCAAGCGCTTCGTGCGCACGCTCGCCAAGCCGAAAGGATAGGCGAAAGACGCCATTTCCTTGCCGGTCAGCCTTTTCACATATTGAGCATTGCTTTGCAGGTTTTCTTTGATTTCGGATGCCGGATGGTTCGTGACTGCAATGTGATCGTAAGTATGACAGCCTAGATCATGTCCCTGCGCAGCAAGGTCGATAAGGTGTTCCTCGTCGTAAGTGTGCACTCCATGATGGGTGCCACGCTCCAAGGCGCCCGAGACATAGAAAGTTGCGCGCGCCCCGAAGTCTTCAACGATCTTGCCGCCTGTTAGCCAAGCGCTTTTGGCGAAGTCATCGAAAGTAAAACTCGCAATGGGCCTTTCGAGGCGCAGGCGCAATAGTTTGATTGGGATGGCTCGCGTCGCGCGATTGCTGACGCTTTGAGCGATGCGCGCGAGCCCATCATGGGAAGCGTTTTGCATTTAATTTTGCCCTTCCTCAGCTAACCGGACGCAGGAAAGAGAGCGGGAAGGGTGTAGGAAAGGTCGCCAAGCCGGGGCTTCGGCCCCTTGTACCATCGCGGGTACATGCCATCAAAATAGTGGCCGATGAGGCCAGGAATGGCTTCGTTGGCATCAGCGAAAACGAAGAACCTGCCATATGAAGCCAGGTGCAATGCGATCGGCGGGGCAAAGCGAGCGAGGTCCTTAATGTCTCTGCAATAGAGCAGCTGAACCGCCGGTATCACATGCTTGACGAGACGGGGTTTGAACACAAACGGAAAAGCATCCGATCCAGTGAGGCACCAGAAGCAAATGTTCCCATATTTTTGGTGATCGAGCAGCAGTTCGCGTTCATAAGCGTCATAAAGACCTTCTGGTGCGGCGTCGATCTTGACGGCCTTTGCGTTGCCACCGCGGGATAAGAAGAAATTAAGGGCTGGGATCGCAAGAAGTTGGCCTCTACTGTATTTGGTGAAGCCCTGCGCCTCGATGATGGGACGAGCGGCCGGCCGCGCGGTTAAATTAACGTAGGTTACATCTTTGAATCTGAGTGCCTTCGAGGTGAAGATCGTGGAATAGGTCCTAAAGGCGGGCTCCACATACCATGCAGTCAGCTGGCACCTTACGGATTTTTTGTAACCGCAGCCAACGGACGAGAAGATCAAGATGATGCCGCCAACAATCGAACCATTAGCCTCCAAGAGATACCCATATTTCGGGTACCCTTCTGGTGTTGGGTGATCGCGCAATAGTTCGAAAATGTGGGAGTAGGCCCAGGCGGGGTAACCAAGGCCGCGCCCAAAAAATGCGGCCATGTCAAGGAAGTCCGCGCCCGTTATCTCACGCGACCGGATGACAGGATTAGGTTCAGTCTTAGCGAGCAAGTCATTATCCTTTCAGAATACATACAGGCGCACGGGCTCTTGAAACTCCAAAGCTTGCCAACTGCAGCTAGCCTGCCCTAAGATCCGGGGATGTTTCGAAACAGACCGCCACGAAGAATCCAGCGCCCCGGCTTTATTCCATCTGTGTCAACGTCTAGCTCAGATCTTCAAATTTTCCGTGAACTTCCGAATTGCCGCAGGGCTTGCGTTTACGTTAACAAGGACGATCCGTTGACTGAATTTCTACCTAAGGTTAGCTAGACGAGTGGAGACACGCAAGTAGCCAAGGACAGATTTTCTGGCGCTATCCTTTGTTCCATAATCGAACTCTTAATCATTAAGAGTTATAGCATGTACTTCATAGTATCGGAGCTACGCTCCGAAGCATGATTGAAGCTTTTATTCTATAATGAAGGGGCACGCTTCATGCATTTAGAGACGCTTGCTGTCCATGCAGGGTTCGACAATGACCCTGCAACGAAGGCTGTCGCCGTCCCTATTTACCAGACGGTGGCTTACGCCTTCGACAGCGCAGAGCATGGAGCAGCCTTATTCAATCTTGAGACTCCCGGCTATCGCTATAGCCGCATCGCCAATCCGACCAACGCAGTGCTCGAGCGCCGCGTCGCTGCCCTTGAGGGCGGTGTAGAGGCGATGAGCGTCAGTACCGGGCAGGCAGCGTTGCATTATGCAGTTCTCAACCTGGCGACCCCTGGATGCAACATTGTTTCAGTACCGCAGCTCTATGGAACAACGCATACACTCTTCGGCTACGTTCTGCCGAATCTCGGTGTGAATGTTCGCTTCGCAGAAGCCGACACGCCAGCAGCTATTGAAGCGCTAATAGATGCCAACACACGGGGCGTCTTTTGCGAGAGCGTCGGCAATCCGGCCGGAAATGTCTGCGATATCGCCGCACTTGCCGAGGTCGCACATTCGCATGGGCTGCCGCTCGTCGTCGACAATACAGTCGCAACCCCCATCCTCACCCGTCCCTTCGACTACGGCGCAGACATTGTCGTGCATTCTCTCACCAAATACATGGGCGGTCACGGCACTACTCTCGGCGGAATCGTCGTCGACAGCGGCCACTTCCCTTGGAAAGAGCATCCGAACCGCTTTCCCATGTTCAACGAGCCGGATGCCTCCTATCACGGCCTCGTCTACGCAGATCATTTCGGAAATGCCGCCTATATCGCCCGCTGCCGAAGCGTATACTTGCGGACCATGGGCTCGGTACTTCCTGCGATGAGCGCCTTTCTTCTCCTCCAAGGCATCGAAACACTTGCACTTAGGGTCGAACGCCACGTCCAGAACGGACAGAAGGTCGCCGAGTTTCTGCGCGGCGATCCCCGAGTGGCATGGGTGAATTACGCGGGTTTCACCGACAGTCCCCATTACCGGCTTGCTCAGAAATACCTGGGCGGCGCGGCCTGCGCTCTCCTGACCTTCGGGGTGCGCGGAGGCTTTGAAGCCGGCAAGGCTTTTTACAATGCTCTCAAGCTCTTCAAGAGGCTCGTGAATTTGGGGGATTCAAAATCCCTCGCTTGCCACCCAGCCTCGACAACTCATCGCCAGATGCCCCCCGATGCGCAGCGCAAAGCGGGCGTATTCCCGGAAGCGATCCGCCTCAGCATTGGCATCGAGCATTTCGAAGACATCATCGCCGATCTGGATCAGGCACTTGCCGCTGCCTCTAGCCACGATCGAACGTGAGCACCAATCTTTCTTTTTGTGTGGGATAAACCATGGACGTGTCTGTTTTAGAAAAAGGTTCGCAAGACCCGGCTTACATCACTGGTCAAAGTGACCGCGTTGTCATCGCTTTTGTCAATAATATGCCCGACGCAGCAATCCGTTCCTCCGAGCGCCAGTTCAAGGGGCTTTTGCAAGCCGGTGCCGGCAATTTCGAAGTCGAGCTGAAGGGTTTCATTTGCCCCGGTATCCCGCGAAGCGATATAGCCCGCGCTACCTTCCTCCAATCCTATAGTGACCTGGAGGAGCTTTGGGACAGTAATATTGACGGCTTGATTGTTACCGGCGCGGAGCCACTCGCTTCGAGCATAAGCGAGGAGCCTTTCTGGCCGGCCTTGGCTGATCTCATTGATTGGGCGAGAGAGAATACCGTCTCGACAATCTGGTCTTGCCTTGCCGCGCACGCTGCGGTCTACCGTCTTAGCGGCGTTTCAAGACGGCATATGGGCAGGAAGCTCAGCGGGCTTTTCGAATGCAGCAAGTCATTGGAACATCCGCTGGTAGCTGGTGCGCCACAGAAATGGCTCGTCCCTCATTCACGCTATAACGACCTGCCGGAATCGGAGCTCCTGTCACAAGACTTCCTGCCGCTTACGACAATAGGGGCAGGCTTGGATACTTTCATCAGGCAGGAAGAAAGCCTTTTCGTATTTTTTCAGGGGCATCCTGAATACGAGCCCCAGTCTCTTCTTCTTGAATATATCCGCGATGTGAAGCGCTTTATCGAAAGAGAAAGTGAGAGCTATCCGGACGCGCCCGCAGGCTATTTCGACCAGGAAACATTGCACAGGCTGGAAGAGCTTCGAGACCAGGCTCTCTGCCAGCGCGATCAGAGCTCCTTTGCTGCCGTTAGCCGGCTCTTGCAGGGACGGGAAATCCAGAATGTCTGGCGGCTGCCTTCTACCATCATCTACCGGAACTGGGTCCGTTATCTTGCCGAGGCAAAACGCAAGCGCAAGGAAGCCGAAGTCGCGCGTACGTCATCATTAGAGGCTTTGCATCTCGTCTAATGCATCATCCGCAAAAGTGGGCACCGGTTTTGCATCAAGATAATGCGCACATGGGACTAGAGCGCGTTATTGCTTCGGTGAAAAAGTGATAACACTCAAGGAGGGGCGAATGAGTGCTACAGGAAAATATATGGAGGCAGCCAATATGAACGCGGCCTCCCCAAAGGTTGGACTTCTTTCCATTATTTTCGCCGGTTCCATTGGTACGATTATCGAATGGTATGATTTTCTTATCTACGGGACCGCAGCCGCTCTCATCTTCAACAGCCTCTTCTTCCCGAATTTCGATCCTACAACCGGCACTCTCGCCTCGCTCGGTACCTATGCGGTGGGCTTCTTCGCCCGGCCCTTCGGCGCCGCAATTTTCGGACGCTTCGGCGACCGGATTGGCCGGAAGAAAATGCTCATGGTCACCATGGGGGTCATGGGCCTTGGCACCTTTGCAATTGGCCTCATGCCAACCTATGAGCAGATTGGCATCTGGGCACCTATCCTGCTCGTAACGCTGCGCTTCATTCAGGGCGTGGGGCTTGGCGGCGAATGGGGTGGAGCATCGTTGATTGTATTGGAGCATGCACCCTCGAACAGGCGCGGTCTTTTCGGAAGCCTGATTCAGATTGGTTTTCCGCTTGGCCTGGTGATCTCTTCGGCCGCTTTCAACCTCGTCAGCAAGATGCCGGAAGCGGACTTCAAATCGTGGGGTTGGCGCCTCCCCTTCCTTGCAAGCGTCGTTCTTCTAGGAGTCGGCTGGTTCGTGCGTTCCCGCGTGCCGGAGTCGCCGCTGTTTGAAGGTATAAAGAGCCGCGGGGAAATTTCGGCGCGGCCGGTCTATGAGGCGATCTTCAAAAACGGCAAGAACTTTCTCATCGCGGTCGGATTGAAGATTTCCGAGGTTTCCTGGGTCTACACTCTCACGATCTTCATCGTCTTCTATGCAACCTCGAAGCTCGGCTTGCCGAAGACCACGCTTTTGAATGCAATCGTCATCGCTGCTCTCGTCGAGGTTGTCACGATACCGTTCTTTGGCTGGCTCAGCGATCAGATTGGCCGCAGAGGCCTTTATTTCTTCGGCGTTCTTTTCACGATGTGCTTCGCGTTTCCGCTCTTCTGGCTGATTGACACCAAGGACCCCACCTTTGTTACCCTGGCCATCGTTGTGGCGCTGAGCCTGGGGCATGGGACCATGTTCGGGCTGCAATCGACGTTCTTCCCCGAACTCTTCGGCACGCGCGTTCGCTACACGGGTGCGTCTTTCGGCTTTCAGGTCTCGGCCGCAATCGGCGGGGGGCTCTCTCCTGTCCTTGCCGCATATCTCTCGGAACGCACTGGCGGCACCCAGGGCGTTTCATTGCTCCTGATCGGCCTCGCGTTGATCACCCTGATCGCGGCATGGGCTGCCACGGAAACCCGCAAGTGTGAGTTGTAGCGGGGGCGTTCAAGGGAAATAGGCCGGCGGCGTTCGCAAAGGGTGTGCAAAAAAACATGAAAAAGAACAGCAGCAATCCGGCTCTATTCCCTTCCCCGGAGGATCGTCTTCGTTGCGACCAGCAGCTAACGCTTGATTTGCTGGAAGCGCAACGCCGCCTGGCTGCGGCCAGCGTAACGCCCACCCTGGATTGCGCCAAGTTCAGGTCCGAACTTGCCGAATTCGATTTCTCGACACCACGCCCTCTCGAAGATGTCTTGCGCTGGACCAGTTCTCAGTTGGAGCACGGCGTCGTCCATATGACGCACCCGCGATATTTTGGGCTCTTCAATCCAAACCCGTCATTTCCGGCCCAATGCGCGGACCGCATCGCTGGCGCATTCAACCCTCAGCTAGCAAGCTCGAAAACATCGCCCGTCGCAGTCGATATCGAAGCTCATGTTATCAGCCTTTTCGCTCAGAAGGCAGGCCTTCCTCGAGATGCCGGCGGTCATTTCACAAGCGGGGGTTCGGAAGCGAATTTCACCGCGCTGGTCTGCGCTCTCACTCGTGCCGATAGCGGCTTTGCAGCCGACGGCGCTCGCGCTTTTGAAGGGCCTCCCGCGTTCTACGTCTCTCGCGAAAGCCACCTTGCTTGGATCAAGATCGCGCATGAAACCGGAATAGGACGCGACGCCGTCCGGCTCATCCCCACCGATGGCAAAGGACGAATGGATGCGGATGCACTGAGAAAGACCATCAAGCAGGATCGGGCAAAGGGCTTCATCCCGGTGATGGTTGCCGCTACCGCTGGAACGACCGGCGCCGGCATGATCGACCCGCTGGCAGCCTGCGCCTCCGTCGCCAGAGAGCATGGACTTTGGTATCACGCCGACGCGGCTTGGGGCGGCGCGCTGATTGTCTCGGACCGCTTGCGCGAGCACCTTGCCGGCATCGAGATGGCCGAACTCGATCACGATCGACGCCCACAAGTGGCTCGCCGCGACAATGGGCTGCGGAATGTTTCTGACGCGCCATGCGCCCATTCTCACAACGGCGTTCGACGTGTCCACGAGCTATATGCCGTCTCACATCCCAAGCCACGACCCTTATGTTACGACCGCGCAGTGGTCCCGCAGATTCATGGGCTTGCGCCTGTTTTTAAGCCTCGCCGCCGCAGGGTGGGACGGCTATTCCGCGCATATCGAGCGCGCCATCTATCTCGCCGCCTATGCGAAAAAGTCGCTCGAAGCCAGGGGCTGGAAAATCGTAAACAACTCGCCTCTAGCGGTTCTCAACATACTGCCCCCGAAAAGGAGCGTAAGTGTCAGCGTGATCGTCGACAGGGTGCTGGCTTCCGGCAAGGCCTGGGTCTCGGTTGCGTCTTACGAAGAGGAAAAGGTCATCCGCGCTTGCGTGACCAATGGCGAAACTTCGGAAGATGATGTTGACGCGCTTGTCCAGGCGCTTGAAGCGGCCTTCATGGCCGAGACCGCGACCGCTTTGACTTGAAGCACCCGGGCCAAAGCTGCCTCCATGGCTAAGCCACAATTCATCGCCTGGCAATGCAGCTCCGGGGTGTTATCACTTTTCTATATGGTGCTATCGCGACTCGAGCGTGAACACGACGTCATCCGCGTCCTTAAGGGCCGAGATCTTCATGGAGGCAGCCGCCGCAAGCCGCGCCGCATAGTAGGCAACGGCGAGCTTGTTATCTATGGCCTTTAATCCCCTGCTGGAGAGGGTTTCAGCGAGCCCGTCTTGGAGCCGCGCGGCGCGGCCGCGGCAGATGATGGCGAGTTTAAACCGCGAAGCGGCGCGGGGTCCGGCCTTGGAGGCGGTAAGTCCAACATAAACATCTCCGCCAGCGGGAAGAGCCGTAAGCGCAACCGCGAGAAGTGTCATCAACAGTCTGGCTTGATCCTTCTCGATCTCGTCAATGTTTGCCTGCCAATGCAGCCTTCGCTTCCCGTTTTCCACATAGCGGCGTGCAACCTGCTCAACATGGCCGAGTGGAACGACCGCACCTAAACTCGACGAGACTCCGAATGCCAGCCTGTTGAAATCGAGCTGCGCCCAAGCCGCTTTTGCACTATTGTGAATGAGTTCAAGGGCGTAGTAACGCGTATCTTCGTCGTTCTCCTCTTCGAGGAGCTCAAGCCCGTTGTTGATCGCGCCGATTTGTCCAGCCAGATCATGGCAAATTTTGCTAGAAATTAGACCCGCGAGAGTTGTGTCTTCCAAGGTCTCATTTGCTGTCATGGTAGTCTCCTGCCCTGCATGACGATGGCGCCACCTCGCGGGGAGCTATTGTGACTTCTGCCATACGCATCATGATTTGCCCTACGCCTTCAACTGTTATGTCATAAATGGCAACCGCGAATTGAAAGGGCTTAATTCGCTGGAAACATACATTCGCTCTGTAGAGGTATCGCATGAGTTTAGGGGCATCTGAATACAAGGGTTTCGCACATGCGCTCCTCTTGGAGGCTCGGCGTGCAGGTGCTGCTATTATGGACGTTTACCGTTCAGGCGCGCACGTTCGCTATAAGCCAGACCGGTCACCCGTTACTGGCGCCGATAACGCCTCCGAGCTTATTCTTCTGGCTGCGCTTTCGGAGTTGGCGCCGGGAGTGCCGGTCATCGCCGAGGAGCAGGCCGCAGCTGGAAAAAGTCCGGTCATCGGCAGTGAATACTTCCTCGTTGATCCTTTGGACGGTACGAAAGAATTCTTAAAGGTAAATGGAGAATTTACAGTCAATGTTGCGCTTGTTGTGAACAAAAAGCCTGTATTTGGGCTTGTTTATGCCCCCGCGAAGTCTGACTGCTACGTTACATTGAGCCTAGGAGAAGCTTTCCGGTGTGTTCTTTCTCCTGCACACAATCCCGCGACCAAGCAGGAATTGGAATTCCAGCCTCTGACGGGTGAACCTGCAGTTCCACGACCCGTAACGGCAATCATAAGCCGGTCTCATCCAAGGCCGGAAGTGATCGATTTCCTTAATAAATTGGGAATTGTTGAAAGGATCACCCTGGGCTCCTCTCTTAAGTTTGGTGTCCTGGCAAGGGGCGAGGCAGACGTTTATCCGAGGTTTGGTCCAACCTCGGAATGGGATATAGCCGCAGGGCAGGCCATTCTCGAAGCCGCGGGCGGGTGCGTCCTGACGGCGGGCGGAGAGCCGTTCATCTATGGCAAGCAAGCGGAATGTTTTATTAACCCGCCCTTCATCGCCTGGCGGAGGCGGCCAGACTGAAAGAGTGGATCGCGCTACAGCTTACCTTGGTAGCAGCCAAATTTTAGCCCTCATTGGCCACACAGGTGAAGGCGAAGCTGTATCTTCTAGCGGCGTCCCCGATTCGGATGAAGCATGGCCAAATACCGGAGATAACGATGATCCGCTATCGCGTCTTTTTCCTGCGGCTTTTGCCCGCTTTAGTTGCGGTAGTGCTGTTGGGGCTGGCCTTAGCACCCGCTTACGCCCAGTCGGGAGGCTACTTGCCGCCGCAGGACAATCAGCCTCCGCGGTCGATCATGCCGCCTCAAGGCTACGACACATACAACAACCCAGGATACGGACAGCCTTATTCCGCGCCTCCGCCCGCGGCGCCTTACGGTAATGGCCCCGCCTTCGGCGGCCCGCCGCCACAACCCAACACATATTCATCCAATGAAATTCTCGATGCGGGCCATCAGTTCTTCGGCGGCCTTTCCGAGGGGCTGGCTAAGGTAGTTGAACATGCGTTTGCGAGGAATGGCCGCCCCAATGGATATATTCTTGGCGAAGAGGCGGGCGGAGCGGTCGTGGCGGGTCTGCGTTATGGCGAAGGCATGCTCTATACAAAGGGATACCCTCCGCAAAAAGTGTATTGGCAAGGCCCGTCACTGGGCTACGATTTTGGCGCGAATGGCTCGAAGGTGCTTACCCTGGTCTACAATCTTCAATATACGTCACAGATTTATGAGCGTTTCGCAGGCGTTGATGGATCCGCATATTTCGTAGGCGGAGTTGGAATAACCTTTCAGCAACGTGACGATGTCATCCTCGCACCGATTCGTGCTGGGTTGGGGTTGCGTTTGGGCGCTAATGTCGGTTATCTCAAATATACGCCCTCGCCGACCTGGAACCCATTTTGAGGCGTCGCTGGAACCGTTGGTGAACCTTCCGGGCCTTGGGGAGTTTTGAAGGCCAAGCCTATCGGTACGCCCCGAACAAGCTGCAACGCTGGGCGGCGTGACTAAATGGATTACTTTGTTCGGCGCATCCGCATTTATAGGCAAGTATAGGGGGAGAGCCCAGTTCAATGATCCAAGCGATTATGCTGATCGCGCTGGGCTTTCTGTCAGCGACGCTGATTGGGGTTTTCCTCGCACCGCTGTTGTGGGGCCGGGCGTATCGTCTATCCCGTAGGCGCCTTGAGCAAACTTTGCCTCTCACGCTCGCGGAAATTGAGGCCACTCAAGATCAACTTAAGGCCTCTTACGCCGTGCGCATGAGACGGCTTGAGACAGCGCTGGCGAGCGCCAAGCAGAAAGCTGCCATTCAGCTCGTGGACAATAGCCGTCTGCAAATGCAGATTGCAGGGTTAAAGGATCAGATCGCTGATCTCGATCTCAAGCTTTCCGAGAGGCGCAATGCCGCCACCGTGCTTGAGCAAACCATAACAAAGCGCTTTCCGGAACTCGATCGGGAAATTGCAGCCATTAAAGCACAACTGGAAGAGCGCTCGTATGAGCTTCAAGACCTTGCAAATAAGCTGGCCCGGAGGAATGAAGAGCTAACGCGCGCCGAACGGACTGCCGCATTTCATCAGGAGGAACTATTGCGCGTTCGGGAGGCGCTGGAAAAAAGCGCCGGAGAACGAAGTGGCAGGCGATTGCGACGGCCATCGCAATGGGCCTTGGAGGATTACAAATCCGAATATGACCGGCTTAACTTGGAACTGTCGAAGTTGCGCCAGCAACTTGCGCAGCTGCAGGATCGCGATGTCAAGCAGACCGCCGTGCTCAAAGAAGAACTTCAAAAGCTTGCAGAGTTGATGGTTGCTTCGGCTCAACCAAGGGGGGAGACAAAGGCAGGGGATCGCCCCAATTTGCCCCTTAAGAGAACTTCCGGTCCGGAATTGCGGCGCGACCGCCCTGTCCCCTGGCCGGAGGCTCTTCCACTTGCCTCTGCGATGGGGTCTGGAAACCCAGAAGGTGAAGAACTCTCAGACCTGAAACTCCAGGCCGAAAACGCCCCTGCCCTCAATGGGACGGCTTTGGATAGTCTATCTGAAAAGAGTGAAAATTCTTCCCCGCCTTCCGTAAGTTGGGGCGATGCCGCGGGCCAGGAGAAAATCCCCGCTTCGAGCGCCGGCGAGGCTACTCCTCAAGCAGAGGAAGCATTTCAACCTCTGGCTCAGGGTCAGGGAAAAACCACTAAGGATGGGCCGCAGGCCGAGACAGGGCAGCAGGCCGCCGCACCGGTTCCAAGCGGGGATGGTACCATTGCTGCAGGGAATTCTTTGAACGGCTCGGGCAGTACGGCCCCTGCCGCCAAGACATCTTCTGAAGGCACGTTGAAAAACTCTATCAACGGCAGCGTTGATGGAAAACTTATAGGCCATATTGCTGACGATGAGACTGGCGGAGGCCAGCTGCCCTCTTCCGAGGCCAGTACCTCTGGCCAAGGTCTTACGCTGCTGGATAGGCTTCGTAACGCCTCGGGGGGATCCGCTGAGGGAAAAAAGTAGGCGTTTCCTTAAACGGAAGCGTTCGTCGACAAGAACCAGCGGCGTGATCCCTCAAGGCCTACGGCGGTTAGCTTTCCCGTCTGAAAAGCATAGGTATCGATACCGATCCTGTTACGATAATCTTCGGGTGTATGAACAGGCGTGTGGCCGTGAACAACGACCGCACCAAAATCATGAGGCCAGTTCAAGAACTCGTCCCGGATCCAAAGCAGGTCCTCTTCATTCTGATCTTCAAGGCCAACTCCCAGCCTAACGCCCGCATGAACGAAGAAATAATCACCGAGGTGGCGATAAAGCTCCAGTTTTTCGAAGAATTCAAGATGATTTGCGGGAAGACGAACCTTAAATCTTTCGCTTGCTTCTGCCAGCCTTGAGCCCCCAACCAGAAGTGCTTTGGTAACCAGCTCTTTCTCCAAGCCGTAGGACAGCAGGGTCGTAACTCCCCCGTTATACAGCCAGTTCAAACCCGAAGCCGGGTCTTGAAGAAAGGAAAGCAGAAAGCTTTCATGATTGCCCTTCAGGAAAATTGGGCTAATAGCCGGCGGCAGGCCGGTTATGAGCCGGTCTACAACACCTTTCGAATCGGGTCCGCGATCGGTGTAATCGCCTACGAAGACAAGAACGGTTTCCTTGGGTTCGCGGCCGGCATTATCGCTGACGATAAGCTCCAGCAATGCATCTAAAAGATCAAGCCGGCCGTGAATGTCTCCCACCGCGTACAAACGCAGACCGTCTGGCGCCTGCGCATTCCTATGATTACTATGTCTGATGTTCAAAAGTGCCTTCCCCAATCGTGTGCTTCGGTGCGAGGGCCACCGCGCAGCGTGCACTATGGCACAGTTTCGCCGCTTTTTTCACCCAGTTATTCCGGAGTATGAGGCGGTGCCGCACATTGCTTTCCTGCGTCGATGTTTCACTTCCTATGGCGTCTTTAGCTCCTCCGCAGCGATTTTCCGGGGAACCGCTTTAGCAATTTAGGAGCTCGCGATGGTCTTCAGGCTTCTAAGTCTAAGCCTTTTTATTCTCATTTTGCAGCCAGGTCTTCAGTTTGCGCAAACTACTGCAAAGCAGAGTGCGCCTATAGATGAGGCACGCCCCCTTCATGCTAACACAGCCGGAAATTCTGAAGGTCACCTCGACGGCACCGGCCTTAGCACTGCAAGCGATCTCAGTGGTCTTCGCGTTATTGGGAACGAATTGACCGTGATGCCAATTGTTGGGAAAGGCTCAGTTCCGAATATCAACGGTCTTTTGACGCTCAATGCGGTCGGCCTTGCCATCGTGCAATCAGATGTTTCACCCTGTTTTCCTGCTAGGAACCCGCAACCTGCTACTCAATTATGCCGGCCGGCGGCTGAGGCCGATGCGACAGAAATTCGTTGATAGACAGAGGGGAGTTCCGGCGACCGAGAAGACCTGTCTAATCCGTTCGTTCGGTGGTACTAACAACAGAATGCTCCATCGCCGCAGCAGCAATAGCACGCCTCAGCGCCTCCAGGGAGGTAGATATGCAAGAGACAAATAGGCGCGACGAGCCTGACTATGGCCGTCCCGAAATTCATGAGCCGGCGGCAAACGTGCACAAGCCCAGCGCCGCATCCTCACCTAGCCGGGATAATCCCAACGTGAAGCCTGAGGAAGACACAACCGCCTTTGAGGAAAGTGAGGCCCTGAGCCTTCCCTACACGGAAGTACCCGAGGGCGATGATATAAGCGGCTTTGCTGATGATGTTGTATCGGGCCTTGAGCACGCCGTTCTGGAAGTGGAAGAAAGCGACGCAGTTATTTCCACCTTTGAGGAAGCTTTAGAACTGCCGGCGGAAACGCCCGAAGGTTTTTTCGCGGGATGGGATGGTTTGGCCACGGAAGAGCCGGAACCAACCCCGCGAGAGCTCGCATCTGGCGAAAACAGCTTACGCTCCCTTTCCGAGATGACCTTCCTAGCGGTCGAACCCCAGGAGGGAGAACTGACGGCTGGCCTAACGGAAGAAGAGCTCAAGCATGATGAGCTTGCGGATGCCGTACAGTCAGCGCTGCTTAGCCTCTACGGCGGCAGTGAGCGCGCCATTGGTGCCGGCTCGGAGCAAGAGCTCTACGCCCATGGCGCGAATTCGAGCGCATCACAGGGGCCGGCTCCTAAGGACGGGCTGTCGCCTCAGGAAATGATCCTCAATTATTTCGACTACACCCCTGGCAGGACAAGTGCGGGTGGCGATACAGCACAATTTGCTGGCTTAGGATCTTACGAAGACAGACAGGAAGGGGCCTATCCATATCAGGGGCCGCTGGCCTTCGCTGGCGTAAGCGCTGCGCTGCATGATTATCCCGGGTCCCCCGGGCAACGGCAGGCCCCACCGAGGCAGAGCGTCAACTATGACGGCCCACCTTCCTACCCCGTCCCGGCGGGACTCGCTCCACCTTCGATGTCCTCAGCTATGCGGGACCACGGCAGTGGCCGGCTCTTAGGAGCAGCAGCAGGCGGTCTCGTAGGAGGAATCGCAATCGCTGCAAGCCTTGCGGCATTTCTGATCTACGGCGCCCCGCATCAGACGACTGTTAATATACCTGGCGTGGGTAGCCTCCGGCTCGACAAGGACGAGCCGGGGTATGGCCGTAATACGCTTGAGGAAGCGCTTGCGGAACCCCAAGAGACTTTGCCGGCACCGTCCGCGGCAGTGGTGCCTGGGGAAGTCATGGCGACGGATGCCTTCGCTGAGGCTGGCCGGCCCGCGCCTTTGACGATCAGCATCAAGTCGCAGCAGCCCTTTGAGCAAATGCTTGTCAACATCGCCGGCATTCCCGAAGGAGGACGCCTCAGTGCCGGGGTCGACGCAGGGGAAGGAAACTGGCTGCTCCCGCCGCGGAGGCTAAACGGGCTGACCCTCACTCTTCCCAATGGCGCGCCTGAGACGATTCCGCTTGAAGCGCAGCTGCTGGACAGCAGCGGAAAAGTACCCGTATCGGCGAAAGCGCAATTCACGGTTAGGTTAGCGAAGTCTAGCGCTGACCTATCGGCCTCTGCTTCCACCAGCCTAGATTCCACACCGAACGCGGACAGAGCTGCAATTCCGGTCAATCCGGCAAGCCGTTCTGCGACCCCATTCAATACGCAGATTGCTTCCCAGCCTTCAACGCGTCCGGTGCTGCCGAGCACGCAAAGCTTGGTGGCTGAAGCATTTAGGGCCCAGACCATTCCCACGGCCACTCAGCAGCAGCCTCCTGCGGCCGCACCATTTCAGGCATCTATTGTACCGTCTCCGGTTCAAGGCAGTCAGGAAAGAATTGCGCATCGTGCAATTCCAAGGCCCGAGGTGGATGATTTGATCCGGGAGGGGAATAAGCGGATGCGGGAAGGCGACATTATTGAAGCCCGCCAGCTCTATCAAAAGGCAGTAGCGTTAGGCGATCCCGAAGCTGCGCTCGCTATGGGCCGCTCATACGACCCGATTTACTTCGCCAGAATAGAGAAAAAGAATGCTGAGCCCGATCCTGCGAAAGCATTCGATTGGTATCGGAAGGCGATGGACGGAGGGGCTTCACAGACGGCAATGGTCCGGATCGAGAATTTGAAACACTTCCTGAATGAGTAGCGTCTTCCTAATGGTGCCGCTTCTCGTAGACGGCAATCATGGGCCCCAAGCCGCGTAAACTATTACCCGGACGGGAAGTGGACGGGATGAAGAGGGCAGGAGCGCTGCCACCGTCCAGGAAGAGAGCATTCCGGCATTTCAACCCGTCCCGGAAAAGACGCTCGAAGCTGTCGAAGGGCACTTCCTCCTCGGAGACGGCGAAAATAACATCTGAGTTGCCTCGCACACAAACCCCGTCCCGCGTCTTCATTGAGGCGCTTGCCCTGGCAATGCGGGGATGTAGCCTGCCGTCGATGACAAGCATCGGCCCCGACTGTGTCGCGAACAACGCATTTGGCTTGTGCTTCAAGAATGCGCTTGTTTCCAGGACCCCTGCCTCGCCATCGGCGACGTAGAAAACTCCATTGGGTTTGAGGTGGAAGTTGCCAGGCCCCGAACGCGTACTTGCCCGTACAAGCTCATGGCCTCCCTCGATGTAAAGCCCCACCGGCCGGTAGTCCGGCTGGAACATGCCGCCATTCAGCGCGAAGGCAAGACGCCCACCTTTTTCATCCCTTGAGGGCAACGCACTCAGGTAAGTGTAAGGCGCTCCGTCTGGCGTCTGCCAGTAAAAGCGAATATCGAATTTTGAAAGCGGTGCTTCGCACAATGTATAAGGGCGATGCTCAAATACCGTGGCTCTGCAAGGGGAAGCTTCTGCGCCCAGGACCGGCTGGAAAATCGCACAGGAGATAAAAAGAGACAGAAGAGCGGTTGCCCCATAGGAGGTCCAGGGTTTCACTTATTGATGCCTGAGCTTCGAAGTGCAGTAAGGACGAAAGATTGCTTCGCCCCTTACCACATTGAGAGCCTTGGCTAAAGTGCTTACTTTTTATTACCACCACCGCGGCTAGCGCGTATGGCTTTCCCGTGCTTGTTAGGCGCTTGCGCCGGCAAGCTCGCGCACGCGTTCTTCGTCCTTGCCGAACTCAGACGCGATGCCCTCATAGACGACGGCGCCATCATCGAGAACATAGCAGCGGTCCGCGACCGCCACAGCGGCCCGCACATTCTGTTCGACAAGGAGCACGGAAATACCCCAATCGCGGGACTCGCGCACGATCCTAAAGACATCGCGAACGATCAGTGGCGCAAGCCCTTGGGAGGGCTCGTCCAGTATGAGGAGCTTGGGTTGCAAGATAAGGGCGCGCGCGATCGCGAGCATCTCCTGTTCGCCGCCAGAGAGTTGCGATCCAAGGTTTTGCTTGCGCTCCGCCAACCGCGGGAAAAGCTCGTAGATACGCTTAAGGTCCCAGCGGCCCTTCCGATCCATTGGGACCAGAAGGTTCTCCTCAACCGTGAGATTTGGAAATACTCTTCTGCCCTCAGGAACGTATCCCATACCGAGCCCAGCTATCCGGAAGGGCGGCAAGTGCGTAGAGTCAGTGCCAAAGATATGGATCCTTCCCTGCGTGGGCGGGGTAAGTCCGCTAATGCTTCGAAGAGTTGTAGTTTTTCCGGCCCCGTTGCGCCCAAGAAGCGTTACGATTTCTCCTTCACCGACTTTCAGGCTAACGCCATGAAGTATATGGCTTTTGCCATAGAACGTATGGATATTATCGACTTCGAGGGCGTTCATGCCGCGACACCCAGATAGGCTTGTTGCACAGCGTCATTGGCTGCTATTTCTACCGGCATCCCATCCGCGAGCATCTCTCCCTCCGCCAGGACGGTGATGCGATCGGCCAATGAGAAGACGACGCGCATGTCGTGCTCGATCAAGACGATGGTGAGCCCATGATGCTTGTGAAGGCGGCGAATAAGCTCGGTCACATATTCAGTTTCGGTGCCGCCCATTCCCGCGGTAGGCTCATCTAAAAGGAGCAGGCGGGGTTTGAGTGAAAGCGCCATCAGAATTTCGGCCGCTCGCTGGTCCCCATGGGATAATTCGCCGACGAGGCGCCGCGCTTTATCCTCAAGCCCACCCATTTTGAGAAGTGCGATCACGGCATCGTGCACAGCGGTGTCAGCACCTGGCAAAGGACGCAGGCGGCGCCCGGCGGCCACTTCGGCACCTATGCGAACATTATCGTAGAGCGAAAGCTCCGGGAAAATTTCCGTAATTTGAAATGTGCGAGCCATACCGCGGGCGACGCGTCTGGCAGGCCTTAGCCGCGTCACATCCCGGCCCTCGAAGAAGATACGGCCTGAAGTGGGCCGGATGAGGCCGCTGATCATATTGAAGAAGGTGGTCTTGCCCGCACCATTCGGCCCGATTATCGCGCGCAGCTCGCCAACCTCGATCGTCATGGAGACGTTCTTCACGGCGACAAGGCTGCCGAATTGGCGAGTGACATTATCAACGCGAAGGATGCTCATGCGGCCGCTTTCCATCTAAACAGGCCAAAAAGGCCTCTCGGAAAGAACAGAACCACGGCCATGAAGAAAGCTCCTATAATAGACATCCAGTTTTCCGTTATGCTGGAGACGTAGTCCTGTAAAACCACATAGATAGCTGCACCGAGTAAAGGACCCCAAAACGATCTCATTCCTCCTAACACCGCCATAATTACAAAGGTGCCGGATTGATCCCACCGCAGAAACCGCGGATCTGCGAAATTGTTCAGAAGAGCAAATAACGCTCCAGCGAGACTGACAAAAAGACAGGAAATGACAAAAGACAGCCAGATATGCTGCTCGATGCGAATGCCCAAGAACCGCGCGCGACGCTCATTTTCTCTAATGGCGACAAGAGTGGCACCAAACGGTGAGCTGAGAAGGATAGCCATGATGCCGGTGGCTATGGCGAAGCAAATAAGGCAGAAGTAATAGAAGTTGATTTCATTATTGGCGATATCGAAAACCCAGGAGCCGATTTGAATCGGGACCTTCTGCCAACCGCCCAAGCCATCGTCGCCTCCTGTGACCTCATGCCAGCGAAAGGCGATGAAATAGAAAACTTGGCCGAACGCAATGGTGACCATGGCAAAATAGACGCCTCTTAGCCTCACGATAAGCGCGCCTATGATCATTGCGGCGACAGTGCCAATTGCGATACCTACACCAATCCCTGCCAGCGTACTCGGCAAGAGATACTTGATCGTTAGGCCTGCTCCGTAAGCGCCGAGCCCAAAATAGGCGGCATGACCAAATGAAAGAACTCCGGTGAAGCCAAGCAGGAAATTCAGGGACATGGCCGCGAGGCCGAGAACCACCACGCGTGTACCAAGGCTGGTATAACCGCCAACGTCACGAAGCCAGTATGGCGCGGTTATCAGGCCGACCCAGATAACGGCCGTGACCAAAATGCTCAGGAAGCGGCTCACTGCAGCCTTCCTTCCTCGCCGAGAAGCCCTTGCGGCCGCACCAAAAGAACCAGCCCCATCATGACGTAAATTACGGCTTCGGTAGCGGACGGCCAATAGATGGTCGCCAGGCCGGATGCAATGCCGATGAGCAACCCGCCCAAGAGCGTGCCGGTCAGGCTCCCGAGACCTCCCACAATGATGGCGACAAAGCTTGGCATGATAAGGCTATCGCCGATGGTAGGGGACAGACCAAGCTGGCCCGCGGCGAGCACCCCAGCCAGACCGGCGAGGTAGATGCCGAGCCCAAAATTCAGACTCCTTAGGACGCGCACATTCACGCCGAGAACCGAAACCGTTTCAAGGTCCCGCGTACCGGCGCGGATTCTCAGCCCAAGCCGCGTTCTTGTCAGGATCAAGAAAAGCAGGGTAACCGCTGCAAGCGCGAGTCCGACCATAAACAGCCGATAGCCGGTCAAGAAAAAGAATTGGGTGCTTACCGGACTTGTGAGGATGCTAGGCACCTGAAAAGGTACGCTTTGCGCGCCCCAGATTATCCGCGCCATGTCCTGCAGAACATAGGCAAGTCCAAAGGTCAGAAGAAGACTATAAAGCGGGTCGCGCCCGTAGAGCCGTTGAATGAAAACTTGTTCTATTATGATGCCGAGAATGGCAACTAGCACAGGGGCGACGAGAAGGCCGACCCAAAAGCCGGTGTAGGGCTCAATAGCATAGGCGAAGAAGCCGCCCAATGCCAGGAAGCCTCCATGTGCGAAATTGATAACGCCGCTCAGATTGAGAATAAGCGAAAGCCCCAACGCCATAAGGGCATAAAAGGTCCCCGTCACCAGGCCATTGAAAAGATTGAAGACGACGAGTTGATCCATGGGCCTACTTTGGGAAGAACGGGGAAGGGGACGGGAAAGTGAAGGAGCGGCCGCAGAAGTGGCCGCTCCCGGAAGTCTTACGCAGGCCAGCTAAGCTTGCATCCGGATTCCTCCACGGGACCCGCAGCTTCTGCTCCATTTACGAGTTCAGTGACTTCAAACAGGTCTTCCTTGTCCCCCCCGGCAGGATGAGGACGCGCTTTGCCGACGTACAATGTTGGCATCAGCTGGTTTTGTCCAGCCCGGTAAAATGCCTTATGCGGCATAAGGGCGATCTCAGGTGGAAGGGCAAAATCCTGCATCGCACGCGCCAGCTTTACGGCATCCAACGTCTTTTCCTGGTTCGCAACCAACGCACAAGTCCAGGCGCTAACATAGCCGAACCATGTGCGGGCTGTCGGAACCTTCCCGGTCTTCTTCCGGATTCCCTCAACGAATTCCGCTACATGAGGAACATTCGGCTGCTTCCAGTACCACTCAAAAACCCACGTTCCAATCAAAGCTTCAGGCGGCAACCCTTCCAGCACTTCGAGTTCCTGTTGCGCGCCTGCGATATGGAAGCGTTTGTCGAGACCAAATTGCACGGCCTGCTTAAGAGCATTGACCATGTCATCTCCTGCCATCAGGAAGATGATGACATCCGGGCTCGCCGACTGCGCCTTAATGAGGTAAGAGGAAAAATCGGTGGTTCCCAGTGGAACCAAGTCTCCGCCAACCTTCGTGCCGCCAAGCTTGGTGCAGGCCTTCTCTAGCCCGGCCTGCAGCGTGTGCCCGAATGCATAATCCGGTGTTATATAATACCATTTCTTGCCGCTCTTTATCAGACTAGAAGCAACGGCATTTGCTTCCATCTGCGTAGTATTGCAGACGCGGAAAACATTCCAATGGCAATCCTTTCCCGTGACGGCATCGGTATGGCCGCCGGTCACAATGTGAAACACCTTGGCCTCGTTTGATACTTGGCCGAGCGCCAGCGCCATCGCTGAGTTCACATTACCGAGCAGAAAATCCACCTTGTCGCGGTCGATGAGCTTCCTTGCCTTTTGCACAGCGGTGCCTACGTCGCCCGAGGTCGAGTCCTCAACCAGAAGCTCCACGGGACGGCCCAGAATGCCACCCTTCTTATTCATTTGCTCAATTGCGTATTCGCAGCCGCGCTGCTCGTTCTTACCGAGAGCCGCGTAGGTGCCGGTGAGCGGATCGTCGAATCCCATCTTGATGGGCTGCTCTGCGCGCGCACTAATAATAAACGGACTTGCGAGCTGAACAGCGCCCGCGGCTAATCCAGCCTTCAGAACCGTACGGCGTCCAACGCCTCGATTCATTAACGCCTTAAGCGGCGACGAGCCGTCTCCCATGCACTCCTCCTTTTTTAACGGATTTCTGTTGGGCGAAATATAACAATCCAAGCGATGGATTCTACGATACTTCACACCTAAGACTTTTGTAGCAATATCAATGCATACTAAGGTTGGCGGCGCAGAATCAGCCTTATCGCCGGTTCCACGGCAACCTCGAAGCTGAGACTTTTGTATAAAACGATGGACATGCTGATTTCACAGCTGGCGACTAAAGCTGGTTGCGGTTGCATTCAAGCCCGTGCGTGGGTTTGGCGAGCAGGTCTGGGTTGCCGATACGGCACGCTTTATTCTCAACGTTGTTGCTATAATCGGCTTCCAGACAACGGGCCGTCTGCGCCATGGAGGATCGGTTATGTTCATCGAGCTACACGACACCGGCGGAAACATCACGCTCATCTGCGTCGAGGACATTCAACGTGTGCGAAAGGGAGCGCATGGCGGATCCGACATATTCATGAACGAGCTCGAGGGTTGGGTACAAGTCGCGGAAAGCGTTGCCGCTGTGCGTGATTTGATCGTGAAAGCGGGTGACGCAGTTACGGCATTCCAGAAAGTGGAGAGCTCCGGAAAGCCAATAAGGCTGCACCCGCTGGAGACGCGCGATAACGAATGATGCCGGAACCAGACGGTCTTCGTTAGCCTCTGACTCGCTCGCCTGCGATTGCTTTCCAGCCAAAATCCAAGAGTGGGATGGCAGTTTCTGCAAAGCCGATGAGATCGCCAACAAGCTTGGCCTTGAACAGGTCCTCGAGGGCGAGCGGCTTTTGAATGATGTAGGATTTAAGCTTGAGCGCCTCCGCGACCTGGGCAGTCTCTGCAACATTGAAGCCTTTTGGAAGTCTCGTGACTTTATCCTCGGTTGAAAGGGAAAGCCCGCATCGGCTCTGCCGTTGCTCAATGCGGAGCCATCCTGCGGCATCTTCCGCGATGGCGTACCGGATCGCTGCCAGCTGCGCCGGGTCTGGGTGATAGAAACCTGCCGCCGCGAATGATCCATTTGGCGAGGCATGAATGTAAAAAAGCCCGGGCGAGCTCTTACCGCCATCGCGTGTGAGAACCGCGCCCGCGTGAGTTTTGTAGGGGCTCTTGTCCTTGGAAAATCGGATGTCTCTGCGCGGTCTGAAAACGGACCTCTCGCCCAAGCCGATCAGGGGAATGCCCCGCGCGGCGAACCCGGCCGTCAGGTCTTCGATGAGAAGAACCACTGGCGTTTTAACATCGCGCTCGTAAATCGTCTTATGCTCGGTGAACCATTCCTTGCTTTGATGGAAGGCCAACGCCTTGAAAAAATCGAGAGCCTGCGGACCAAAGCCCTGGAACTGGCTATCCGTGGCGGCTGCTCCTCTAGTTGTTTGCACCATGAGCCTATTCGAGAAAGCAATGTGAGAAACGGCCTTCGCCTGGCCGTTTTAAGCTAGCTTTACATGAGCTGGATTCCCAGACGCTTACAGAATGCCAGGCTTATGTGGGCTTTTTATCCTTGGGGGGCGATGGCTGCTTGCCAACGGGCCGGTTCGGCGGAAGTTTCGGTCCCCCAGGCTTCCTCGTAAGCGGCGCGCCATTGGATGCATTGCCGTTCGCCTTAGACAAATTCAAATTCTGCCGATTGTTTTTATTCAATGTGTTGGTATGGGCGTTCACGTTTGCGCTGGTATTGTTGTTGCTCCCTCCGAATGGTTTCACACCCGGAGTTTTACTGGTGCGCTTGATCCCAGACTGACTCTTGCCCGGACCATTATTTGTCTTAAGAGATGCGGGACGAAATGAGCCGCCCGCCGACTTCGCGGCGAAAACATTTCCCTTGCTGAAGTCGCCAGCACGGCGCACCGCGGCAATCGGCGGCTTGCCATGGTTCTTCGAAGCCTTCAGATCCGGATTATTCCGTGCAAGCTGCTGGTGCTGCAACTGCTCGCTCGTGGCCTGTATGTGATGGTCATGCGCGGCAGCAAGCTCCTGAGCATTAGGCTGGGCCTTGATTCCGCCGCTGCCGCCATTGTAGCTGACATTCGTGACATTATTCGTCACCACCGTCTTGTTATAGACGTTCGTTATCGTCACCGAGGTTCCGATATTCGTAACGGATCTGTTATAGGTGAAAACGCCGCCGGCCCAATATCCGCCCGCAAAACCCACACCAACATAGCCAAATCCGTAGCAGACGCCGCCGTAAAAGCCGACATGCGGTCCCCAATAGCCTGCATTCCAAACGTAGACGCCGTCGCTCCAGCCCCAATATCCTGGCGTCCAAAGCAAACCGGGTTCGGGTGCTGGAACCCAGGCACCCGGAACCCAGTAATAGTCGCCATCATCGTCGTCCCATGACCAATAGCCGGGGGACCAGATATAGCCGGGGCCTGGGATCGGTGGCTGAGCGTAAACAGGCAAGGGCGGAGGGGCGACAGAAATAGAGACAAAAAGGCCTGCCTGAGCGTTTTGCCCGAAGCCGGCCACAAGCGCACTAACGAAGAGTGCAGCGATCAGAGCCTTAATTCGCATTCATCACATCCCAAAGATTTAAGCTACCCGTTCATGACCGCGCACAAGTGATGGTCCTTGCAACATTTGCCCCTGTAAAAGATGCAAGGTCTTGCCCGCTGCTAGTGCGCAGTTAAAGCTTCAGACAGGCTATTCTTAATAAACGACTGTGCCGGAATTAGGCCTGGCTGCCGGCACCTCCAGGGCGTCAAAGGATTTTATTACGGCATGTGTATTAAATTAAGCACCCAGAATATATTTGTTACAAGTTTCAATCGGAGCTAGAAATAGTCTAATATAAGATACTCAGATAGAGCCTGCCTCCGCATTCCCTCCAAAACTGGGCGCTTGGTTGCCGGGCCCAGGAAATGTACGAGAATTTGTCCGCCTTACTTCAAGCGTTTGGACTAATAGCTTGTAAACATTTATAGTTTTTGGCTCGGTGCGCCCCACAAAGCCGAACGGCGTGAAGGAATTGGCCAAAAATGGACGCCTGGGCGCCTTGCCGCTGCCAAACTCCCATTGTTACGATTTCTCGATCAAGTCTGTAAATGCCATGCGCCACACTGACGAACACTAATCAGTAATGCGCATAAATTACGGGGATGCTTGGCATGAACATGCTCCATCGCAAATTACTTGGCCTCACGGTCGTGGGTGCCATTCCACTAACACCCATGGCTGCGAATGCGGCCGACCTATACCGGACTCCGCCGCCCCAGCCGTCCTATGCGGCGCCGGCTCCTTATATCGCTCCAAACACCTGGGCGGGCTTCTACGCTGGCATCAATGGCGGCTATGCCTGGAGCGGCAGCGGTACCGCCATCGATTATAGCGGTGCCGTCACGGACTCATCGGGGCGCGCACAGCCGCAAGGTGGCTTCGGAGGCGGTCAGATCGGCTATAACTTCCAGAGCGGCTCTATCGTCTACGGCGTAGAAACGGACTTCCAAGGCGGCGATATCAGCGATCGCGTCTCCGGCGTCTCGACAGGCCGTGCCGGCTACACAAGCAACGAGCGCGTCGATTGGTTCGGCACTGTTCGCGGACGCCTGGGCTACGCGATGGGCAACACGCTCATCTATGGCACCGGCGGCCTCGCCTATGGAGACCTGCATCAACACGCAAATCTCGGCGGAGATGTGCTGAGCAATAGCGGCACACAGACCGGCTGGGTAGCCGGTGGCGGCATCGAATACAAGATCAATCCTGCCTGGTCGCTTAAGGGCGAATATCAGTATGTCGATTTAGGCACCGCGAAGCTCACGGATGCGGCGAACGCCGTGACGACGAACAGTCTCGACACAAACTTTCATACCGTGCGCCTTGGGTTGAACTATCACTTCGGCGGCGGGTATGAGCCTTTGAAATAGCCGACCCCCACAGCCGGTTATGTGGACGGCGCCTTCGGGCGCCGTTTGCTTTTTCGGGCTGACGATTTCACCAGAGTTCATCGCGGGCGTCCAGAAGCCGAAGCTACTTACCGCCTAGTTCGCGAGTAGTGTCTCTCACCTCCAGCGTCCAGTTGCCGATGGGCTTCACATTCACAACCTTTTCCGGCAACTTCCTCGAATGTCGCCCAAATGCATCAAATCATTCATCAGCAACACCTAAACCAATACCCGAAATAATTAACAACTTAACAACGTGAACTACTGTCTCGTGGAGGGTTTCCCCGACCACTCGAATAGCCCAGCGCAAGGCTCGGCCACAGAAACGGCGTAATCTCCCCTGACGCCTTGGCGCAGGCGCAGGCGGCAATACGGACTTCCGAAACGATTTCTTCCTATTTCTGTTAGATGTTTCCGGGAGTCCTCCCTCGAACGGGAGCTGCGGATGATCTGGTAACTTCGCCACTGCGAACTCCAATCAAATATTTTGGAGTTCGGCCAAAGCTATCGCCCAGAACTCCCTAAACGTGTCGCCACCACGTACCCCCCCATTACTCAATTGCCCGACTTATCGGATAAGCTGAACGGATCGTGTCCACAAGCTTTGGGTTAAATTTCCAACAGAGAATTGGTGGACACGACAGGGATCGAACCTGTGACCCTTCGCGTGTGAAGCGAATGCTCTACCGCTGAGCTACGTGTCCAGATTTCTGCCAATCTAGGGGCTTGCCGCGCAAACTGTCAACATCGTCAAGGCTTGCTCCTATCGAGCTCTTGTATTGGTGAGGGCCGTTATTGAGCAGCCCTCTTCCGCAGCACCATCTTGCCTTGCAAGAGGAATTTCTGAGCCCGCTTGCCCGTATCAACCTCGGTTGTGAAGACATTCCCCTTGGAGTCGACGGCGAGATTGTGCACCCAATGAAATTCGCCGGCGTTCCGGCCATTACGCCCGAACGAACCAACAGTTTCGCCCGTCTCGCGCTTGATGATACGCACCTCGTTGTTCGCGCCATCCGCGTTCAGCAGAAAACTCTGGCTCGTGTCGGGGAAGAACTCCAAATCCCAAATCGAGCCGTTGGCTAGGGTTTTGCTCTCTACACGGAATTCCCGGACGAAGGTTCCATCTTTTTTGAAGACCTGAATCCTGTCGTTCGTGCGGTCGCAAACATAGACGAGACCATCGAGCGAAAGCTTTACGCAATGGACAGGATTGCGGAATTGCTGCGGCAGCGGGGCCGCTGGGTCATATGGGCCAAGCTTTTCGTCGGTAGGAGGGTTTCCGTATGCACCCCACATGCGCTTGAACACTCCGGTCTCCGAATCGAAGACGATGATGCGGTGATTGTAATAGCCGTCGGCGACGTAAATCTCGTGCGCGGCGATGTCGACGGCCATGTTGGCCGGCCTGCCGAGGCGGGAGGTATCGGACGAGTTGGTCTGCGGCCCACTTTTCCCGATCTGCAAGACGAACTTCCCATCCTTCGTGAACTTCAAGATCTGGCCGTCATTAGGCCCATTGCCGGCGATCCAAACGAAACCCTTTCCATCTATGTAGATGCCGTGCTCGTTTCCGGGCCACTCATAGCCAGCCCCGGCTCCGCCCCACGAGCGCAAAAGATTGCCGGCCTGGTCGAACTCGAGGACAGGAGGAGCGGGCCTGCAGCATTTTGTCTGGGGCGGATTGAGTGACGCGGCCTTTTCGTCATCCGTCAGCGTCAAGGGCCGCTGGATTACCCAGATATTATCGTCTTCGTCCACGGCGACGCCAGCCGCCTGCCCCATGATCCAATCATTGGGCAGTGTTTTGGGCCAGGAGGCATCGACCGCGTAATGCGGAACAGCATCTGCTCTGGCGCCACCGGTTGCGAAGATGGACGCGAATAGGAAAGCCCCCACGGCCAATTTGATGTGCATTTTATACCCCCCAAATTTTCTTAAAGCTTCTGCTTAGCCGATCCTAACCAATGGGACGCGAACCCGCCAGAGCAGGGGAAATGTCATCTGGGAACTGCATGCTAGAGCCGCATCCTTTTCATTCTCCCCCAAATCTAAGCAAAAGCTTACTGCTCTGCTCGCGAAGAGGAACAAATTTTCCTAGAGCCGACACAGGGGCCGCGCAATTAGAACTTATTTTCTAGCAGCAAGCTGTTTTGGCTTGAGAACTTTCTTATTTCGGCCAAATTCTCTGGAGAGGTGCCGCTTCCGCGGGCCCGCTAGAGACGAGGCAGAAAGCCATGGTTTCACCGCTGCAGCAGAAGCTCCGGGTTGACGGTCCTGTCGTCATCACCGCGAATCGGCTTTCCGATGGTGCGGTCGTTCATCGCACATTATCAGGCGAATGGGTCGAGGAATTGGCTAGCGCCCAGATCTTGTGGTCCGCAGAAGAGGTCCGGCGCGCACTAGCGGCGGCTCAATCAGAGGGTCTTGAGGCCGTTGGCGCCTACGCCGCACCTATCGATGCCAGCGAGGATACGGTTCAGCCTGCCAATCTACGTGAGTTTATCCGTTCCCGCGGGCCCACCTTCACCCTGCCGTGCGACAGCCCCGAAAAGGTGGCCGCATAGGCGTTTATCGTGAGGTTGCCCTAATCACTGCCTCTATTCCCGCCGAGGCGCAAAAGGCCGTTCTCCCTCCAGCATAAGAGGGGCCTAGGCATCGGAAAAACTCATGTACGTTTACGACGAATTCGATCGCACCTTCATTGCAGAGCGCGCGGCGCAATTCCGGGATCAAGTCGCGCGGCGGCTTTCCGGCGAACTCACCGAAGACGAGTTCAAACCTCTGCGGCTTATGAACGGCGTCTATCTGCAATTGCACGCCTATATGCTGCGCATTGCCATTCCTTACGGCACTCTGTCATCCAATCAGCTTCGCAAGCTCGCGCATGTGGCCAGGGTCTACGATCGCGGCTATGGTCACTTCACAACGCGGCAAAATCTGCAGCTGAATTGGATCAAGCTTTCGGATATGCCGCAAGTACTGGAAGAACTGGCCGAAGCGAGTATCCATGCGATGCAAACCTCCGGGAACTGCATTCGCAACATCACAACCGATCAATGGGGCGGCGTCGCTCCGGGGGAGATTGAAGATCCGCGTTTCTGGGCGGAAATCCTCCGGCAGTGGTCCACGTTGCACCCGGAATTCTCCTTTCTCCCGCGGAAATTCAAGATCGCGATCACGGGCGCGCCGCATGACCGCGCCGCAGTAAAGGTGCATGATATCGGGCTCCGCATGATTGAGAATGCGGAGGGCGAAATTGGCTTTGAGGTGTCCGTTGGTGGGGGACTTGGCCGGACCCCGTTTATCGGCAAAGTCGTCCGCGATTTCCTGCCCAAGCAGGACTTGCTGAGCTATCTCGAAGCGATTTTGCGGCTGTATAATGCCTATGGCCGCCGTGACAACATCTACAAAGCGCGCATGAAGATCCTGGTTCACGATCTTGGCGCAGCCCGCTTTGCCGCCGAAGTCGAAGAAGAATGGGCCAAGATCAGAGATGGCTATCTGAAGCTCGACCCTGCCTTGGTTTCCGATATCCGGTCGCGGTTTATCTATCCAAAGTACGAAACTCTCGACGATGACCCAAGCGAATTGAATGCGGCGCTCAAAACAGAGTCCGAGTTCGCGATGTGGTACCGGAATTCGGTCTCAAAGCACAAGGTCCCCGGCTATTCAATCGTCACGCTTTCATTGAAGCCCATAGGCAAACCGCCTGGAGATTCGACCTCTGGCCAGATGGAGGCTATCGCGGACCTTGCTGATGTATATAGCGCCGGTGAGATCCGTGTAGGGCATGAGCAAAATCTCGCCCTGCCGCATGTCCGCCAGCGCGATCTTGTAGCCTTGTGGGAAAAGCTCAAAGCCATTGGGGTGGCGACGCCGAACGTGAACCTCGTCACAGACATCATCGCCTGCCCCGGTCTCGATTATTGCAGCCTTGCCAATGCGCGCTCGATCCCGGTCGCCATGGAAATCGCCAAGCGCTTCGCGTCGCTGGATAAGGCACGGTCGATTGGCAGGCTGCATGTCAACATCTCGGGCTGCATCAACGCCTGCGGCCACCACCATGTAGGGCATATTGGCATTCTGGGCGTGGAAAAGAACGGCAAGGAGTTTTACCAGATCACGCTCGGTGGCAAGGCTGACGAGGACGCCACTCTCGGAGCTCTTCTCGGGCCGGCCGTTCCTTACGAAGAGGTGGCAGATGTGATTGAGCGGGTGGTCGACCGCTATCTCGACCTGCGGCTCAACGGCAAGGAGCTGTTTATCGACACGGTGAAGCGCCTTGGGGTCGCACCGTTCAAAGAGACGCTTCATGCGCTACATTAAGGACGGCGAGGTTCGCACCGACCCTTGGATCTACATCGAGGGAGACGAACCCGTGCCGCCGGACCTTCCGGCCATTGTGTCGCCGGATTGGCTCTTCGCGGCCCCTTCAGAAGTCATCGAAAATCGGGGTGCTCCCTTGGGCGTTGCCTGGCCGAATGATAGGCCCGAGAGCGAACTGGAACCTTTCCTTCCGCGTCTTGCCCTGATTGCGCTTGAGTTCCCGGTCTTCCGCGACGGCCGCGCCTACACACAGGCTAGAAGGCTTCGTGAGCGTTATGGCTTCAAGGGCGAAATCCGCGCGACCGGCGATGTGCTGCGGGATCAGTTCTTGTTCATGACGCGCGCCGGCTTCGATGCCTATGAAGTGAAAAAGGACGCGGACGCGGAAGCCTTTACCAAGGCGGTGCACCAATTCAGCGTTCGCTATCAGCCGGCCGACGCACGTTCGCCCGCCTTTCGCAGCAAACTCACCTGAGTTTCAATGCGGGGAAAAATCCGCATTTCGCTTTTTTCTATGACGTATAGTTTGCGCCACCCCGATTTGTTAATTCGCCACAATAGGCAATTCGGCTTGCGAAAGCTTTAACGGGTGTAACCATATGAAATCGTGTAATCATTTCAGTCCACGCGAGAGAGCGCGATGGCGCTTTCGGAGGCGGCATCGTTAATTCCCAGGGTGAACAATGAATTTCTGTACTTTTCAAGCGCGAAATTCGTAGGCGAAAACGCGCTTTTTCGCGTGATTTTCGCGATTCCCAGCGCTTAAGGCGGCCCTGTTAACCACCCTCATAGGCACTGCGTAAGAGTTATTAACCACGCCATAGGCGCTACCTAGGGCCTATGTAAGGGCGCTGGTTGATTAATTAAGTTGCTGCAGGCCTATCGTAGGAGAAGCTAATACTGCCGGTGTCCCCGCTCGCCGCGGCCAAAGGCTTTTGCTACCCCGGGTTTTCGTCAAGCTATCATTCCATCATTGGCTCAAGTAGACGCTGAGTCTTAAGTCCCTGCGACGGCATCCCTGGAAAAGCATTTTGGTTGAAACAATTGTTAGCCGCGGCCGAGATTCGAAGCCTCGCCAATTAGGCCCCGAAAGGCAATCGGCGGTTCCGCCGAACTTCCTTTTCTTCAAAGCAATAAATGATACCGGCGGCTGCACGCTTGTGACCTCCTACCGGAAGCTGCGTGAGCGACATTGGACCGTCGAAGACGGTGGCATCGTTGACAGAGCGCAGGAAACATGGCGTATCGCCGCAAACAGCTTAAAATAGACTATTCCTGCTCTTGCGGCCCAGATCTCTAACAAAGTAGCCGGCCGGAATTCAGTGCTGCAGCTAAGCCATATTCGAGTGGAGAACACGATGCAACAAACGGTAAGCGCGCTCCAAGTCTTTGCGGCAGCGTTGGTGCTTCTTGTCCTTGCCGTGGCGTTCATTATCGGTCTCTGGCTACGAGCGCTCGTAAAGCAATCCGCACTTCATCCCTCTGTTGCGCTTCGTGTGATTGAAACCATTGCTGTCGTTATCGGCGGCGCGATCGGATCGGTGGTCGTCCTTGTACTGCTGGTCATCTTGTGGCCGGCAGCTGGAAACTGGATCATCAATACCTTTCTCTCTGACACCATCATCTGGCAAACGGAGTTCCAGCAATGGGTCACGAGAAACATCAATGATCCGACGACCTCTTCGGCGATAGGTCTTTTGATCCAACGAATCCAATTCGGTAGCGCCTTCTTGGGATTTCTCGCCGGGTGGGGTGCAAAGTGGCTTATCGGAACTGTGATGGGGAAGAGCTTCCACACCGGGTCAAATTCTTCCGAGACGGCTGCGATCGCTCGGAAAAGACCGCAATAAATTGGCTTTGAGACGCGACGCCCTGGCCGGAGTGCAGCAGGTTTGGGGCCTTGCGACGTATGTGACCCTGATCATGTTCCCTTCGCGGAGATTTTCTCCTCGCAATCGCCATTGCAGAGGCGAAACGCTACCTGTTGCATCCCAGACGGCGCTGATTGTGCCCGAATCCTGCTAGCATCCTAGAACAATTAAAGAATCCGCCCAGGGTCTAATTGATCGCCGGCGAGGCAAATCTTGGAAACTGATAGGCGACTTTTTGGCTCACACCATAATCTTTCTGCGTGCAAGAAACTCTGCCTTAGCCTTTTGTTTGGCAGACGGAATTATGAACAAATCGCTGACTATCTCCATGAAAATGCTTTGCAAGTCTTCCTCATCCTGGGCCTTAAAATCGAGAAGGTCAGGATCATGATCGGGATGGGCTCCTTGATTGCCGGCCTCTTTAATGATGTATCCCACGTCCGCGAAATCCTGGGTGATGATGCCACCGTTGTAGGGTTTGCCCACCACCTCCCTAAGCTCGTTAGCTAAGTTACCGGGCCTTGCCCCGAGTAAATCGCGAGTGATGACCTGAAGGGCGCGCCGGAACATCGCAGCTGCAGCAAGATTCGCATTTGCGTCCATCGCGCGAATGGCTTGGCGGTACGCTTCGCGAAGGGCGGGAGGGTTTTCAGGCAACTCTTCGATGTCTTCTAAACCTTCACCAGGCAACGATGTCACGCGATAGTAACGATAGAGACGTTTATTTTCCTCGTTTAGCTTGCGAATATACTCTAACTTGAAGACGACCCAGATCTTGTAGCTTTCGCAAACAGGACAGCGAAAATATATGGTCTGAGGCGACGTAAAATCTTGCTGATAACGATCGTACTCTGTTTTGTACGTGCCTATCTCTCTTTTTACAACCTGGAAGCCGCGCGTAACCTTGCAATGATTGCATTGCAAGTCCCAGTGATCTTCATCAATTTTATGGTTTGTGACTTCCGGGTAATTCGTTTCAATGTATTTTTTCAGTTCTTTATCGTTCTTGAGCATTCTTAGGTCCGTCCGCAGTCTTCCTTTTTGCAGGGTAGCCGCGCACACGCAAACACTCCGAAATCGCGAGCTGCGCCGAAGATAGGCAGCCTCACGAAGACCCACAAGGCCACGCTCCCTCAAGGAGGGGGGTACTACAATAACATCCGGGAATGATGAGGCGAAACCGGCGGTACGTCCTGATCCTCGGCGGACGTGGCGCGCTTTTCTTTGCCGGGAAAAGCGGGATCTGATCATTATCGTACGAAGCCCATGGGAACGTTTTACCTCTTACCTGATGTTGCCGCCGCCGCCACCGCTGTTGCTGCCGCCCGCATCATACCGGTTGAACTCGTCCCAAGCTACACACTTGGGTAGCGCGGCGCACGTCCAGCCGCCTTCCGGAGCGCCGCCTCTGTTCTCGTAGGCCTGTTCACAGGGAACTAGCGGGGCAGGGCATTTCTGGACTTTTGAGGCGGCATGTTTCCGCCGAAAGGCCCGGTGGGCATCGGCAGGAGCGGCACATAACCCGCACACGGCGATCGCTGAAACGAGGGTTCCTACTGTCCACTTTCTCATTTCTGGATCCTTTCCCAGTTTGAGTTTTGGGTTTCCAAGGCCCCCCGATGGACAGAAGCATTTAAGCACGATATCCGCTATACAGTAAGTTAGGTTACCGCTTACTCCGACTAATTCGGCGTCCGCTATCCACTCAATTGCGCTTTATGGTTCAGCAACTTCGAACTTCGGTTTGGCGGCCTTCAGCACGCATGCGCCTTGATCTGTCTAATGACCACTGTGGCCAAAGGCGGGCTTTACCCCATTCAAAAAGAAGATACTAAGGAGGCGTCGGGCCGAGCTTACGCTGCCCGCAAGGAACTGCTTAGCCGTTTCAATGATCGCAGCCGTTTCGTATGGTTTTTCAAAAAAAGGCGCGTGCGGGAACAGGTCGCTCTCCAATATGGGCAGACCCCAAAAATGATTTTGATTGTTGGCGAGATCCAGCGAGCCGGCGCTCTCGCAAGCGCCACGCTTGGACAAGCCGGTCAAATACCGGGCGCTGCTGGCTGCACTCAACGAATTCGCTGGCTGTCCATAGTAGCCCGAGAAGGGATCCAAAAGCGGGCAAACAGCCTCGCGCCCTCCGGCGGAAACAAGACGCGCTTTGCCCGGTTTTCCAAGAGACGGCGTTATCCCTGCCGCTTGCAAATTCAACCGGGGGAACAAGCTTGTACTTCTTGGCGCTCGCCTGTGACTACGACGGAACCATTGCCCATGACGGCGCCGTCGATGACGCGACTTACAATGCTCTGCGAAACCTCAAAGAGAGCGGCCGCCGGCTGCTGCTCGTAACCGGCCGTGAACTGCCTGATCTTAAAAAGGCATTTCCCGGCTATCAGCTCTTCGACCGCATCGTGGCTGAAAACGGGGCGGTGCTCTATGAACCTGCGACGAAGCGGGTGGAAACACTTGCGCCACCGGCTGACAGCCGCCTCGTCGCCGCCTTGAGAGACAAGGGCGTGCGCCCCCTTTCCTCTGGGCATTGCATCGTTTCGACGTGGGAACCTCACGAAAAAACCGTGCTAGAGGCCATCCGCGATCTTGGCCTGGAGCTGGAAATTATCTTCAACAAGGGCGCGGTCATGGTGCTCCCCGCAGGGATCAATAAAGCATCCGGACTGATCGAGGCCCTGCGAAGCCTCGGCCTTTCGCCACACAATGCCGTAGGTGTAGGCGACGCTGAGAACGATCACGCTTTTCTTCGCTGTTGTGGCTGTGCCGCAGCAGTCGCGAACGCGCTACCTTCGCTGAAAGAAGCAGCGAATGCGGTAATGAAGGGCGAACGCGGCGAGGGCGTCATCGAGCTGACCGGTCGTCTGTGCCGCGATGAAACTGGCCTCATTCCTCCGGAACGTCATGCGATCCCAGTCGGGAAGGATGGCCGCGGCAATCAGTTTTCGATCGAACCGCAAAAGGGATGCGTTCTTATCGCCGGCTCCTCCGGGATTGGGAAATCCACGCTTGCGACGGCGCTCACAGAAAAGATGAGCGCAAAAAAGTTCGAGTTCTGCGTTTTCGATCCAGAGGGCGACTATCTCGAGCTGGAGAACGCGGTTCCAGCCGGTTCGCCCAGAATTCCACCAAACGTGGACGAGGTGATGAAGCTTTTGAGCAAGCTGGGCGCGAATACCGTGGTCAATACACAGGCCATGGAGATAGGTGAGCGCCCCAGATTTTTTGCAGCATTGTTTCCGCAGATCGAAAGTGCGCGGGCGCGATCCGGCCGGCCGCATTGGCTGCTGATCGACGAAGCGCATCATTTGCTTCCGGCCTCCCGCGGCGGCATGGAGCAGGTCTTGCCCGAGAAGCTTGATGCCACCGTGTTCATCACCGTGCATCCGGATGCGCTAGCACCCGAAGCGCTGTACATGGTGAAGACAGTTATCGCGCTTGGCCCGCCCGCGAAGGAGGTTATCGAGACCTTCTGCAAAACTATCGGCATATCTCCGCCGCGAGAGCTGCCGGAGCCAACGGAAGATGAGGTTCTGTTCTATACAGCTCACGGCGAAGCCTTCGCCATAAACCCCGAGCGGCCGGAACAAAAGCATAGACGGCATGTACGCAAGTACGCAGTAGGCGATCTTGGCCCCGATCGAAGCTTCTATTTTCGCGGGCCGGATAACGCTCTCAATCTGAGGGCGCAAAACCTGATGACGTTCTTGCAGATCGCTGAAGGCGTCGATGATCGCACCTGGGAATTCCACCGGAAACGCGGCGATTATTCGAAGTGGTTTCGCAACGCGATCAAGAATGGCGAGCTGGCGGACGAAGTTGAGAAAATCGAGCAAGACGCGCAACTTGACCCTAAGGAAAGCAGGGAGCGGATCAAGAGTGCCGTTCTGCGCCGCTACACCGCGCCGGCACAATCGGACGCGGCTTGAGAGGTGGCGCTTGTGCAAGTTGCGAACATCTCCTACTGTCGTGGCCCGGCTTGACCGGGCCATCCACAAGACAAAAAACAAGACTTAACACTGGATAGCCGGGTCAAGCCCGGTTACGACAACGGGCAATGCCGCTAATACGCACCTTGTGCTAATGCCAAAATCGCCGGCGAGTTTTCAGCCGGCGCCAGCAGCACGGAGCGGACTTCCAGACATCCTGCACCCTTGCTTCGTGGTAGCCCAAGACGTAGCCGGCTGCTGAACATGCGGCAGGATCTTCGCCGCACTGCATCCCACAAATTTGCCGGAGCTGCCCTGCCATCCTGACATCATTTGCATAGCCAAAGACGTCTTGAAGCTTTTTTAGCTCCTTCAAAAAGGGTTTGACCTCTTTCTTCCGGTAAAGCGGCGCAAAAAACTCTGACGTGTATCTCAGCTTTTTGAGCGCTTTCCGCATCTGATGCTGCTTTGGGCCCTCAAGACACTCAATCTCACGGCCTAGCTTGGCCGCCTTCTTCCAGCGTTTTTGGAGGGCCTTGCCCGCATAATCATCTATGGGCTTCTTGAGGGATGGCTCCCTTTCGAGCATGAATGGCCACAAGGTCAGGCTGAGAAGAAGGCGGGACCATATCTCCCCATTCAGAACCTGCCTGGCCTCTTGCAGTTTGGAAGCGCGGTGCGTCTGCAGACACAGATAGAGCTGATCGAAACCCTCAGCGGGGGGATCACCAGCGACCGGGGCGTATATGTCCTCGATAAGAACGTCCGCGTCCCGGACTTCCCCTACGGCGCGCGCGATTGCCTGAGCATCGGTTTCGAGCTGCTGTAGCTGCTGAGACTTTATGAGGGGCTTGACAACCCGCTGAGCGCTTCTCAGCCGCGTAAGGCCCACGCGAAGCTGATGTACGCCCTCAGCTTCACCCGTTTGAAGAACCACGCTTCTGTTTTTGACGATCTGATCCCTCGCCGATCGAAAGATGGCCGCAAATGCTTGGCCGCAGCTTTGCCCACTCCAAACATCAGGTGCCGCTGCATGCGCTGGCTCGATCTTAGCGGGTGCTTGCGCATCGAAAAGGAGCTGATACCCTGCCTCCGCTTTGGACACAGGCGAGAGGCGCACCGCGTTTTTCGCGAATAGGGATTGCGCGGTCTCCAGCAGGTCCTTGGGACTACCTTCGAGCAGCTCAATCTCAGCCTCGCAGATTTGGCTTCGCTTGCCTTGGGCGAGCGTCTCTCCCCTATCGATTGCAAGCTCCATCAAGCTTGAGCGCTTACGCAGGCGATGCGTTGTCCGCTGAACGCTCGTTTCGAAAGCTGGGGTGAGTGGCAAACCCTTCAGTGCTGTAAGAACCCGGCGGCGCACGCGCTTGTCACCGATGCGGTCAAGGCCGGGGCCGGGGCCATCGACGCGATCCTCGATCTCGGTGGGATTCAAAATCCCGTCCCCGAAATTAGCATCCAGCTTGACGGTTTGAACGAAACCCTTCCCATTGTCGCGCACACGTAAGGAAATGCCTTCCTTATGCAGCCTGAAATCTTCCGTGTCGTAATATACGGACCGCAGGGCACAATTCGATCGCTCGGCCGAGGCCAGCTTTGCATTTCCGGCCAGACGGTCAAGCTCTTCACCAGTCAGAGAAAGCTTCAGCTCGAATTCCCGGCGCGCTCTGGTCATGGAGATGCCTGTGGTGTGGCGGAGAAGCTAAGCTGCTTTTTCGGGCCCAGCCTCTACTTGAGGTATCGATCTCGCGCCAATCGCTAGGCGATTCCATCCATTGATCGCAACAACTAGAAGGCTGAGCTTTACGGTCTCCTCTGCGGAGAAGTGTCTTCTAACTTCGTTGTAAGCATCATCCGGCGCGTGCGTATCAGCAATAAGCGTCAATGCCTCTGTCCAAGTCAGTGCAGCTCTCTCCCCGCTCCGTATAAACAGGCGCTTCCCGCCATGCGTCGAGCAGATAGATGCGCTCCTCGGCCTCGCCCAGCTTTCGAGCATCCTTGGTGTGGAGATTGATGCAGAAGGCACAGCCATTGATCTGCGAAGCCCTGATCTTCACGAGCTCTATGAGCCTGTGCTCCAGGCCGCAATTGCGAACGAGATCAAGCATCGCTTTCATCGCGTCCGGCGCCACAGCGTAAGGATCCAGCCGTGCCTTCATGGGAATCTCCGCGAGAAGCTAAGGAGCAACCCTCTGTTGCGGCGGAAGTTCCTGCGGGAACAACCCCGAAGGGCCCGGCTCCATACCGGGCCGATATAGGCGCGGGATCATTTAGCTTAGAAGATTTTCCTAACGTAACGAAAAGGGAGTTGTATATATGTTAATCCACACAGAGAAACTCACTACTACCAAAGAAGATAATGGCTCAGACTAAATTTAGCTGAGCTTAAAGTTTGCCATTGTCGCTACCACAAGCTTGAAGCGATCGGCGATTAAAATAGACAGGAGAGAAGCAATGAGCAATCTCGTGGTACTTGGCTTTGATGGACTCCACACTGCTGATGAGGTCCTGAATAAACTACGATCTATTCAAAAGGAATATTTAATTGACTTGGAAGACGCTCGCGTTGTCGAGCGCGATGCGTCTGGTAAGGTTCATATCAAACAAGCAGTCAATCTTACCGCCCTTGGCGCAGCGTCAGGCGGCACCATGGGTGCCCTGTGGGGTACTCTCGTAGGGCTTTTGTTTCTAAATCCGCTCGCCGGGATGGCAGTGGGCGCGATTACCGGAGCCGGTGCCGGTGCCATATCTGGCTCTCTCAGCGATTACGGCATTTCCGACGACTTCGTAAGAAAGCTTGGCGCGACGATCCCGCCCGGATCCTCGGCTCTTTTCGTGCTTTTCAAAAGCATCAATGAAGACAAAGTGCTGCGCGAAATTGAGCCCTATAGACCGCGCGTCCTCAAAACTTCCCTCTCGGACGAAGCCGAGCGGAAGCTTAAAGCCGAACTTAGCAAGGCAGCTTGAAGAACACCGGCACTCAATGAGAAGGAGTTCAAAGTGGCTAAAGAAACCAAACAGATAATAGATAGTCTTCGATCCACGTTGGCGAATATCGAGAGCGGGCTCGATGACCTCAAGACCAAGATTGGTGCCAAGGCGAAGAGCTCCGAACCAGAGGTCCGGGGTCAGCTCGAACGTTTGCAGCAACGCAAGGAACAGGATCGCAGGAAAGTCTTGGAGGCAAAAGCCAAAGTTAAGGACTGGGTGGAAGCGCGAAATATTGAGACCAGAACCAAAATAAACGAGTGGAGGGCCAAGCAGGAAATAGCCCGTCTGCAAAACCGGGCAGATAGAGCTGAGATTTATGCTGCAGCCTCCATGGATATTGCGGCAGCGGCAGTGCACGATGCTGAAGAGGCGGCTCTGGAAGCCTGGATTGCCCGGCTTGACGCAAATTCTGCTGACACGAAAAAGGGCGCGACCAGCATCCATGGATAGGGGCGTGGCACGCGTCTAAAGTGACTATCAAGCGCCTGCTTGCCCAGGCTCGGCCTGGGCGGGGCCCAGTACATCTGCCTCGGCGTCCTCCACAGAGATGCCGAGCTCGTCCAGGCCATCTTCCAGATAATCCGGCAGCAATGGGAGGCTGAAAAGATAGGTGGAGGCATTGCCAGCATGTTCGGCTTTTGCTGTGGCTATCGCCTCCATGAGCTCGCCCGGTGCATATGTACCGCGTCCGATCCATGCAAGCGCGACGAGGCTCGCCTGCTCGTCCTCGTTCAGGCTGTCCAAGAACTCCTTGAGCTCCTGCCGGGTTGCGTCATCAGGTAAGTCTTCTAGGATCGTGGTGGGGTCCCTGTCGTCTGGATCGAACGAGCCCTCCTGATCCCAGGCTTCCGTCTTCACATCCACTTCGCGGGCACGTAGAATCACATGCCCTACTTTCTCAGGTGCGATTTCCAGCATATCCCTCAACTCTGCCATTTTCGAGTTTGTCCGGTATGAGCTGCGATGGTCTCCACGACACTGTGAAACATGGCGGGTGTCAAACGGCCTGTGCTGGTATTATACCGCGAGCAATGATAGCTGCCGAAAAGTTTGCGGCCTTCACCAATATCAACAGCGCCGCCGTGACTGAATTTGTTCTGGCTTGCCTTCAGCCCTAAGGCCCGCATCGCCGAATCAAAAGCAATTCTGCCGAGGGCAAGAATCACGCTCAGGTTGCCCATATTTCGTATCGTTGCAGAAAGAAAGCCGCGGCACGCTGCAATCTCGTCCGGAAAAGGCTTGTTTACTGGCGGGACGCAGCGGACAGCGTTGGTGATTCGGCAGTTGACGAGCTCGAGGCCGTCGTCGGGTCTCTGATCATAATGACCCTTTGCGAAGCCATATTTTATCAGGGTCTCGTAGAGCAACACACCCGCATAATCGCCCGTGAAAGGGCGCCCCGTCCGGTTCGCACCCTTCAAGCCTGGGGCGAGCCCTATTATCAGAAGTTCAGCGTCAGGAGGACCAAAAGAAGCCACCGGGGAATTGAACCAGCCTGGAAACTTCACACGGTTCGCCTGGCGAAAGTCAGCCAGCCGCGGGCAAAATATGCAATCCCGTTCAGGCTCTTCGGCCGATCCGCTATACCTTTCGGGGACAGACTTTGGGGCCGCAGACGCCGTCATGCCCCTTATCTCGCCTACTCGGATCCTGCCTGGCCTTCCCGCAATCCACCGGCAGTGGTCATGCCCTCATGCACCCTTCGATCATGGATATGAGCCTGATAGTCGCGGCCATTATTGATGCTATCCGCGGGGCGCTGGGTGCGGCAAATCTCCTTTTGGAGGTCCGACAGGTCAATGAACTGATCGGCCTGGCGCCGCAATTCATCAGCCACCATCGGGGGCTGTGTAGTAAGGGTTGAGACCACGCTGACGCGCTTTCCCTTGTGCTGCAAGGCTTCGACAAGGGTTCGGAAGTCCCCGTCTCCAGAAAAAAGCACAATATGGTCAAGGTGATCGGCGAGCTCCATTGCGTCAACGGCGAGCTCTATGTCCATGTTGCCCTTAATCTTGCGGCGGCCCGAAGCGTCGGTGAACTCCTTGGTCGGCTTCGTAACCATGGAATACCCGTTGTAATCGAGCCAATCTATTAGGGGCCGAATAGACGAGTACTCTTGTTCTTCTGCAAGCGCTGTGTAATAGAGCGCTCTCAAAAGCACGCCCTTGGCTCGGAAAAGGGTAAGAAGACGCTTGTAATCGATGTCGAAGCTCAAAGCTTTAGCTGTAGCGTAAAGATTTGCCCCGTCAATAAAAAGAGCGATGCGCTCTGTTGGGTAGAAATTCATGCGGTTACCTGGCTGCGAAATTTGGGGTTGCTGTTCTAGTTTTGGCGAATCGAGACCCCACTATCCGGAATCAAACCAAAATATAGTGATATCTGACACGATATCAAAGTTTTAGGCTGTTAATCAAGCCGGCATGATCATCCTCGCCCTCGGTTCAAACGAATCAGCTTCTTTTGGCACGCCTACGCAGGCGCTTGGTAACGCACTGAAAGAACTTGAGGTATCTGGTATACAAGTAAGGCGCACGTCAAACATCTACAACACCCGGGCGGATACTTACGGCCCGCAGCCGGATTTTTTGAATGCGATTATTACAATCGAGACGCCGATGCCCGCCAGCTCCCTTTTGCGAGTTTTGAAGAAAATTGAGGCACAAGCTGGGCGGCAGGGAACAAAAACTATGCTGCGTCCACAACATACGCGGCCGCGACCGCTCGATCTCGACATAATCAATTACAAGGGCAGGGTCTGCAATTGGACAAAAGGTGCGGCTGGTCCCCGCCCTCGGCTGGTGCTGCCGCATCCAAGAGCGCATGAACGGGCCTATGTCCTGAGGCCGCTGGCAGAGGCCGCCCCGGAGTGGCACCACCCCGTCTTTGGACTGACGGCGGCTCAGCTTCTAAAGCGGCCGCTTGCGCGCGATACCGGAAAAATAACAGGGTGCTTCGGTCCGCTGCGCTGAATGTTGCCGCATTTTTCCGGTCCCGACAAAGTTCTGACTGAATAACCTACTACCCCAGAGCAAGAAATTAGATGAGGAGCGCATGAAAGGCCTGACCTTCGCAGTGCTGGGTCTTGCGTGGCTCGGAGCTGCGTTCCTAATCCCATCAACAAGCGGCGCGATCCAGGTCCCGGCAAAGCCACTAGAGGAAACGCGAAGCGGTGCCATCATAGAGGTTCGGCAAAATCGTTGCGCCAATTGGCATCGAATCTGTGTCAATCGCTGGGGGCATGGTTGGCGCTACCGGCGATGCATGGCCGTCCATGGATGCTTTGCCTACCGTCACAAGTAAGGTTCCGGCAATCGAATTAGGCGAACGAATTAGGCGCTTGCTTTTGGTTGGATTTACCCAGTCATAGGTACGATCGATTTCATCACGAGGATCAAATGATTATTCCGGTTATCCTGGCGGGTGGTTCGGGTTCAAGACTTTGGCCTTTGTCGCGCGCCCAGCACCCTAAACAATTTCATGCCTTGGTAAGCCGCGAACCGCTGCTAATCGACACGGCGCGCCGAGTGCCGTCAGGGCCTTCTTTTGCGTCACCTCTTGTCATTACGAACGAACCGAGCCGCTTTGGCGTCGCTTCGGCCTTTAAGAACGCGAAAATCTCTGTTCAGGGCATCGTCCTGGAGCCGGAAGGCCGGTCCACGGCGCCGGCCGCTGCGGTTGCTGCACACCTTGCTTTGGAAAGGACCGGCCCGGGCGTTGTTCTCCTAATTATGCCTTCGGACCATCATATCCAGGACCCGAGCGCTTTTCTCCATTCGGTCGCCGCGGGGCTTGACGCCGCGAAGCAAGGCATGCTCGTCACGTTCGGCATCAGGCCCAGAAAACCAGAGACGGGTTACGGGTATGTCAAGGCAGTTCTGGAAGCTTCGAACGCCGGCTCTTACGCCGTGGAGCGATTTGTCGAGAAACCGGACAAGGAAACTGCCAGCGAATTCTGCAACAACCCTGCCTATTTTTGGAATTCGGGCATCTTCCTTTTCGGGGCACGCGCATTCCTGGACGAGCTCAGCCAGCTGGAGCCGGATATGGTTCGCGAGACGCATGCAGCCGTCAAAGACGCGACCACCGATTTTAATTTCATCCGCCTTGCAGCCAATTTCCGGCAATGCCGCTCCGACTCCATTGACTACGCGGTCATGGAGAAAACCGGAAAGGCGGCGCTCGTGCCGCTTGACGCGGGCTGGAGCGATGTTGGTACGTGGGACGCGCTTTTTGATGCGGCGGAGAAGGACGCAGGTAACAACGCTACCCGCGGCGATGTGATTCTGAAAAATTCGAGCCGCTGTTACGTCCGCTCAGAAAACGGCATGGTTGCCCTTGCAGGGGTCGAGGACCTGATCGTCGTGTCCACCAAGGACGCCACCCTCATTACGAAGCGGGGGGAAAGCGGCATCGTCAAGGACGTAGTGCAGGAGCTCGCCGCAAAAAGACGCAACGAGACGGAACACCATCTCACCGTTCACCGCCCATGGGGCCACTACGAAACACTCCATCTAAGTGAACGCTATCAGGTGAAGCAGATCATCGTCGAGCCAGGAGCCAGCCTCTCGCTGCAGCGGCACCATCACCGGGCCGAACATTGGATCGTGGTAAAAGGAACGGCAAAAGTTACGATCGATCAGGAGGTGAAGCTTCTGACGGAAAATCAATCGATCTATGTGCCGCTCGGTGCCGTCCATCGCCTGGAAAATCCAGGGCTCATTCCGCTCACACTCATTGAAGTTCAGTCCGGCCCATATCTTGGCGAAGACGACATCGTCCGCCTCGAAGATGTTTATGCCCGGGTGTAGAGCCGCTATTCTGCTGGCACCAGCCCCTCGTTGTTCTTCATCCCAAAGCGCTTGGCTTCGATCATAAAGCCCCGGACAAGCGGTGTAATGGGCTCACGCGGCCGGCAACTAGCCCCATCATATAAGTAGCCTTCACTCGTAATATTGGGGCGCGTATTTCAGGGTGCTGCTTTGTGGCTTGTCGTGGTTGATCCAAAGCTGCGCCTTGTTTTGCGCCATAAGATCCGCGATGCGCTGCATGGAAGCGACTGTCTGCTCTTTATTGAAGTTCAGAGCCGGCACACGCCGATTGTCCCAGTTATCCTTGAAGTGAACAGCATCTCCGCTGAGGATCACCGCCCCGGTCTTTGGCAGCTTCACCAAAAGCGACTGATGGCCAGGTGTGTGACCGGGGGTCGAGATAATGGTAACACTTCCGTCTCCAAAAACGTCGTAGTCTCCGGCAAGCTTCTTGACCGGATGCTCAGGTTTGAAACGGTTCACCCCAAGGGGTCCAGGCCAGTCATACTCGAGAGCCTGTACGAGCAAAAGAGCTTGAGGGAAGAGTTCGACATTGCCAATGTGATCAGGGTGGGTATGCGAAACCGCGAGATACTTCACGCTTGATGGTTGAACACCAACTTCCGCGAGCTCCGCGGCCAAAGCCTTGGCGCGCTTCCAGACAGGTGCGCCGTTCATACCGCCGAAGCCTTCGGGTTTGCCGGCAACAGAGTCAGGGATACCCGTGTCCCAAATCAGGTCTCCTTTTGGATGGCGGATCAGGTAGCAATTGTCGACAACATCTAGCGGCGTGCCGACATTAAGCCCTGGAGTCCAGCGCGACATGTCCGCGGCGTGGCCCTGTCCGCAATCGAAAATATAAAGCCGCATCCCGTCTTCAGCGAAACAAAGTGCCGGCGTTGTCGCCGCTATTACTGCCGCGAACAGCAGGGCGGCCATCCCTTCAAGGCATTTGATCCGCATTCCCATCTTTCCCTCGTGAAGCGCACTCAGCAAACTTTGACCCCAGCCACAACTCATACCGCCTTTATCCGTAGAAGCACCAGGGTCCTTGGAGTGCCGTGGACCTTCACTTTCCCGTTATCCTTGCCGGGCATCGGTACTTTGAACTTCTCGCGGACCTCTTAGAAAGGCATCTTCCCAACGAGCAGCACAAAGCGCGCAATAGATGCTCAACCTGGTACGTGAAATGAAGCTCCTCAGATCCCTCGTCATGGTCGCCTTGCTTTGCCCAGCCTCCGCGCTCGCTTTCGACGTGGGGCCCCCGGCAGGTTCCGTTATTCCACACCTGCACGCGACTGATGCCCTTGGCAAGCCGGCTGATCTTGCGTCAATTACGGGCAAGAAAGGCGTTGTGCTGATATTCTTCCGGTCCGCAAAGTGGTGCCCATTTTGCCAGAAACAGCTGATCGAATTTCGTGACGCACAGGCTCCTCTGGAAGCGCGTGGCTTCAAGCTCGCGGCGATTAGCTACGATCCGCCGGAAGTGCTCATGCAGTTCGCAAAAAAGCAGCAGATTGGCTATCAGCTCCTTTCCGATAGGGGCTCAGTCACCATTGATGCCTTTGGGCTGCGGGACCCTCAATATGATCCGGGCAGCTTCGCCTTTGGCGTGCCGCGGCCGGTGATCTTCGTTATTTCGCCAACGGGGCACATAAAGGCCAAATTAGCGGAGGAAGGGTACAAGATCCGTCCTTCTGTGCAGGCGGTTCTCGATGCTGTTGATGGTCTTGGCAGCTGATTGGGGCGAGCTGAGGCTTTACCAGGGAGCTACCGAAGAGACCGCCCCGCTGGTTTGCAGTCTTAAGTCCTGTTTTTCCAGCGCCCGGCGCTTGCCTCATCGCTGTCCCGCGCAGAGACCCAATGGCCGCCGCCTTCTGTCTCCTCAGTCTTCCAAAATGGAGCTGCGGTCTTGAGATAATCCATGAGAAATTGGGCCGACTCGAACGCCGCCTGGCGGTGCTCTGATAACGTTACGGCCAATACGATATTGTCGCCCGGCAAAAGCAGCCCGGTCCGGTGGACCACGAGGCTATCCTGCAAAGGCCATCTTTCCCTGGCCTCGGCTTCAATGCGCTCCAGTTCTTTCTCCGTCATCCCCGGATAATGTTCCAGTGTCATTGCGGTTATTCTTCCGCTTGCCGCACAATCCCGTACTGTGCCGATGAAAGCGGCAATGGCACCGATGTCAGTCCGGCCCCTGCGCAAGGCGGCAATCTCGGCTCCAACGTCGAAATCCTGCTCTTGAACGCGGATCATCACTTCTTCTCCTGCGAAGGTCCTTGGGGCGGCGCGTGCCTTTTTCGGAACGCACTCGGGCTTGAGCCAAACACCGCACGAAATCGATTGTTGAAGGTCGACAGATCCCCAAATCCTTCGTCAAATGCGATCCCGGAAATGGGCGCAGCCGAGGTAGCGAGCCGCACTGCTGCCTTCCGCAAGCGTATGTTCAACAAATACTGGTAAGGAGTCGTGCCAGTCGAGTGCCGGAAGGTGCGCAAGAAATGATATTTGCTCAGTCCTGCCCGCGCGGCGAGATCATCGAGGCCGAAATCCTCGCTCGTATTTTCCTCGATGAACCGAATTGTCCCGGCAACCCTCGCTGCCTCGCGAGGCGAAGGGCTTCGCGATGATGACCGGCATTGCGCGAGTTCTTGCAGGAGCGATCCCATGAAGCTGATTATGGTTTCCTCGATCGCCATGGACTCCTTTGCCCCAGCAAGGGATTCCAGCTCCGCAATCAATGGAAGAAATCTTGGCATCGCCGGCAATGAAGGCGCTCCGAACCGGAAGCGAGAGTTCGAAGCGTTACTTGCGGCAATCTCCTGGAAGTAATGAGGCGCGATGCCAATCGAGATACACCGGTCGCCGCGGCTGTGGTCGTGCCCGCATTCATAGCAGGCGCCATGATTTCCAAGCAGAATACTGCCAGGATAAAGGATGTCCCTTCCGGCATCCGAGCGGTATTGGAAGCACCCGGAAACGACCGCGGCGATAGACGCCCACTGATGCTGCTCCTCAAAAGGCCGGTCCTCAGGCCCCGCCCGGCAAATATAATCGCTGACGGACCAGCCGCTGCCCCCAGCGAGGCGGCGTGCAACAGGCCCGCCGCGTTCTGCTTCGTTGGCTCTTCGGCATTCTTCGCGGCTCATACGGTGTAGATAGCAACTTTCCCCAAGCAGACAAACAGCACGATGGCTAACTTCCTTCCATGGGCAGCCAGAATTGCTCGGAACCGGTCCGATTAGGGGAAAGAGAATGATTGATCACGTGTCAATCGGAGTTCGCGATATTGCGAAGGCCCGGAAATTTTACGACGCTATCCTGAAGCCCCTTGGCTACGCCTGCCTCAGTCCAAGTAACAGCAGCCTTGGTTACGGTAAGGATGAGGTAGCCTTTTGGATCAACGAAAGTCAGAGTCCGGTGCCAGCCAACTTGCAATCCGGCCTGCATTTCTGTTTTTCAGCCCCCACCAGGAAGAGCGTGGATGCCTTCCACAAGGCTGCGCTTGGTGCCGGCGGCCAAGATAATGGCAAGCCTGGCCTGCGCCGAGATTATGGCGCCACCTATCATGCAGCTTTCGTCATAGATCCCGAGGGTTATCGCCTTGAAGCCTATTGCAGCAAAGCCGTCTAAGCCTGCGCTGAAGAGAGGTAAAGCATGGCAACCGTCAGAAAAGAAATCGAAACGGGGGCAAACCCCTCTGAAGTCTGGGATGCCTTGCGCGATGCCGGTGCCCTTCATACGCGGCTTGTGCCGGGATTTGTAACGGACACCCGTCTGGAGCCGGGGGCTCGCATCGTCACCTTCGCAGACGGGAGAGTGGTGCGCGAGCCTATCGTAGCCATCGACGATGAATTCATGCGGCTCGTTTGGTCCGCCGAAAGTGGTCTCGCCACCCACTTCAACGGCTCGGCCCAGGTCTTTGGCATGAGTGATGGCTCTGCAAAGATAATCTGGGTTGCGGACTTCCTCCCGCACAAGATCGCTCCCCAAATCGACGCGGCTATGAGTGCTGGCGCAGCCGCGATGAAGCGGGCCCTCGACCGGTTGGCAGCGCCCTAATTCTTCAGGTGAAGAGAAGCTTGGCTGCGATAGCGATCAAAGTGGCGGCGGTGATCCAAAGTGGGATCAAGACCAAGGCGCGACCACGCGGCTCCTGTTCGCGCACATTTTCACCCTCGGCGCCTCTGCCAAGGGCCTCTACAACGCGCGCGCCTCTTTCGATCAAGGCAGGCGCGTGGCGCAATGCGTTGGCAAGCTCACCCGCACTTTCGACAGCGTGCCGCACCTGGGCGGCAGGCCCTAATTCTCGCTCGATCCACTCCCGCACCACCGGCTCCGCTGCCGTCCAAATGTTGAGGCTTGAATCGAGCGAGCGGGCAACGCCTTCGACGACAACCATCGTCTTCTGGAGAAGCAAAAGCTCCGGCCGCATCCGCATCTGGAAGATGTCCGTAACCTCGAAGAGCTGCGTCAGCAGGCGTGCCATGGAAATCTCGCCGGCAGGCCGCCCCATGATCGGCTCGCCGATAGCTCGCAGGGCTTGGCTGAAAGCATACACATCCTGCGTGGGTGGCACGTAGCCGGCCTCGAAGTGCACCTCTGCGATGCGCCGGTAGTTCTTTACGATGAAGCCATAGAGGATCTCGGCAAGAAAGCGCCGTTCCTTCGGTCCGATCCGGCCCATGATCCCGAAGTCCACCGCAATGAGAGTCCCGTCGCGAGGGTCCACGAACAAATTGCCCTGATGCATGTCGGCATGGAAGAAGCCGTCTCGAATCGCGTGCTTGAGAAAGGATCGGATAACGGCGAGACCAAGCGCGCGGCGATCGAGGCCCGCTGCGTCGATTGCTGCGATGTTGCTGAGCGGGATGCCTTCCACCCAGTCGAGCGTGAGGACGCGTCTGGCCGTCCGCTCCCAATCCACTTGAGGCACCCGGAAACCTGTGTCGCCTGCTTTGGTGATATTCTCGGCCATCTGCGAGATGGCGGCTGCTTCCAGCCTGAGGTCCATTTCGAGCACGACCGATTGCGCAAGCGTATCCACTGCTGCGACGGGCCGCAGTCGCCGGGATTGCGGAGAGATGCGCTCGGCCATGCGCGCAGCGAAATAGAAGCTGGCGAGGTCCCGCTCGAAGCGCTTTTCGATCCCTGGGCGGAGAATTTTGACGGCAGCCGCGCGCGTCCCCCCGGCTGACGCAATGCTGGCCTTATGAACCTGCGCAATTGAGGCTGCTGCCACCGGCGGGCCGAATTCCGCAAAGACTTCCTGCCAAGGCTTCCCAAAGGCTGCTTCGATTTCTTTTTTCGCCTCCGTAGGTGAAAATGGCGGAAGCTTGTCTCGAAGCGCTCCCAAGGCGTCCGCAAGCTGCGGCCCGACAACGTCGGGGCGCGTGGCGAGGAACTGGCCCAGCTTGATGTAGCTCGGCCCAAGTGCCCGGACTGCGCGCGACAAGCGCTCGTTTCTTAGCTCTGCCTCGGCGCTGCCATTAAGCGAGCTTCGCAATACGCGCAGCGGCCCTGGCAGCGTCACGGATGCTGGCATAAACCGCGCTCCATACCACGCAAGCGTCAGAACTGCCTTCATCAAGCGGTAGGTGTTTTTGATCGGACCAAGCATGGCCGCCCGCGGCTAGAGCATCGCGCCGAAAAGTGTGAGTGGTTTTCGCGTAACGCGATGCGATAAACAAAGACTTAGAGCGGCGCTCCGATTCCAATTGGCGTCCGCCGCTCTGAATTGCGAGCGAGTTAACACGAGCCGGCGTTAATGTCAGGTTTTGAAACTTGCGGCGGCGCAAGTTTTGCCATCAAACTGGCGATCCTTCCGCCGCGCCGGGAGGCACCTGATTTTCAATCGACAATGGCGGCGTAGACGAGTTGTTTGATGATCCGCCTGTAGGCAACACGGGCAGACAGCGGTCCTTGCGACATGAACACTGCGGCAAGCTGCTCCTTGGGATCGACCCAGAAGTAAGTGCCGGCGGCGCCTCCCCACATGAATTCCCCTGCCGAACCCGGAACAGCTGCGTTCCCTTGACCTTGCCGGACCATAAAGCCGAGCCCGAAAGTGTAGCCTTGCGTCCCCAGAAGCAATTCCCCCGGCCCTATCGGCGACGAACCGATCGAATGCGTATCTTGACTGAGGTGGTCCGAGGTCATCAGCGCAACCGATGTCCGCGAGAGAATTCTTTCCCCTTCCAGCTGGCCGTTGTTGAGCAGCATCTGCGCAAAGCGGAGATAGTCGGAGGCCGTCGAAACGCCGCCTTCCCCGCCGAGGTCGTTTGCCGGGGGAGTAGCGGGGTCGAAAACTTCTATTCCTTCATTTACAGAAAGAGGCTGCGCAATGCGGCCAGCTTCAGATGCGGGCACCACAAAACCGGAATCGGGCATCTTGAGCGGCTTGAATACGCGCTGCTCCAGGAACTTCGACAGAGGCATTCCGGTGACGGCCTCGATCACACGCCCCAGAACTGCGGTCGAAAGGCTGTATTCCCAAGTCGTACCGGGCTGGCTTGAGAGCGGTGCGCTGGCAATATTCCCGATAAATTCCGGCGGCGTCATCTTGTCGCGAATGTCCCGGCCAAGAGCTTTCAGACCTGCCGAGCGATAGGCCTCCTTCACTGCCGCGTTTGCCGTGAGGAAGTCGTAAGCGAACCCGGAGGTATGTCTTAGAAGATCCTGAATGGTGGGCTCGCGCGCAGCGGGGACCACGCTTTGCCCGTTCGCGTCTTTGATTGCGACTTTCAGACCCTTGAGAGCCGGCAGATATATCGAGACGGGGTCCGTGAGCTGAATGCGGCCTTCTTCAACCAAAATCATGGCCGCGACCGAGGTCCATGGCTTTGTCATGGAGTAGACGCGGAAGATGGCATCTTTCTTCATGATCTTGCCGGCCGCCTTGTCCTGAAAGCCGGCAGCTTCGAAATAAACAAGCTTGCCTTTACGAGCTACGGCAACGACGGAGCCGGGCAGCTTGCCCTTGCCCGCATCGTCCTTCAGGAATTTGCCAATGCGGGACAGCCGCTCGGCCGAGAGGCCGGCTGCCTCAGGCGAGGTTGCCGGCAGAGGCTCTGCCCAGCTTGGCAGCGTTAAAAGACAGAAAACAAATCCAAACGCGAACGGCCACCTTGACTGCATGTCACTCGCCCTCCCGAAGCGCCCTTGCTGAGCTTATCCTTGTCATACGGGCTCCCATTTCTAGGCGCAAGCGCTGTCCTCCAACCCTGCCCGCGCAGGTGGACGGTGAAGCCTTGGACTGATAGCTGCTATAGGGTGACGGGTGAACAAAAGAGTATGGGTGCCAGAAGCGCCCATACTTGACCAGGGTTCGAAAAGCGGAAGGCTCAGTGAGCCTCGCCGCCGAGGGGCATCACAGTTCTATTCCAGATGCTGTTCACCACGACCGCCATCCCGGTGTAGTAGGCGAAGAAGCCCGCCGCCACCAGGAACCACCCGCCGATATCGCGAATGATTGTCCAGCCCGCGGCGTCATAGTTGCCCTTGAGGAACGGTATTCCGGTCAGCGCATACCCGACGGTAAGGCACGCGAATACCGAAAACACGGCCAGATTCGTCGGCAAAGCCGCTATAGCCAAAGCCAGCGCTATGAAAGCGAATGACTCAAGAAAGAAGCCTTGCAGAATGGTTGCGTCGCCTCCGTTGGGGAAACCCTGATTAGCTGACATGATGAAGAAGAGCGATGTAGCCACATACAGGGCTCCAAAGCTGCAAAATGCAGTCGCCCAAAGCACGTTGGTGCGCCTGAAGGCGAACAGACCCGCGATGAACTGCGCAAGGCCGGCAAAGATCAGGAGCGCCGGCACGGTGCCCATAAAGGCCGAAGATGGGAAGGCCCCTCCGAAAACCGTGCCAAGTATCCAGGTACCTGTTGCGAGCGCCCAAAGGCCTAGCGGGCTCGGATCGGCCGAGGTGGCGGTTGTGCGCTCTTCCAGTGCCGTGATTTCAGTTTCGTCCATGTGCGAGACAACCGGACCCGCTTTCGTCCAGCTCTCCCTTCTTGGGAGTGGGGCCACGACTTCTGTCATTTCTTTCTCCTTTCTCTCCGCCGTGCTGCTGAGTAAAAGGACAGCGGGATATGTATGTTGAACTCTAATTGAACCGTAAGCTCGGGGGCTTCGGCTTGCCGTGATGCGCCAACCCGCAGGTTGCGCAGACTGCTCACCCATTGATGCCTTTCCGCATGTTCTTGTGGGCTGGTTGCCTCACCCGCGTTTTTGCAGTGCGATACACGGCGACCACTAGGCAAACACACTGTGGATTCGATGGTTCCTGAGATAACTCAGATGGTTAACTTCTTTGGCAGGCCCGGTGGGTGCCCAGAGTCAAGACTGCGGCTTGGGTTGGGGGCCTTGACAACCGCAGCGCACGCATGAGGTAAACCCTAGGCGAAGAGCGGTGGTTCGATGCGGATTGAAGAGATATTGGATGATTTCAGCGTCCTCGATGATTGGGAGGACCGCTACCGCTATTTGATCGAGCTGGGCCGCACGCTCGAGCCGCTTGAAGAAGCCGAGCGGATGCCCGAGACGAAGGTTCGCGGTTGCGCAAGCCAGGTATGGCTCATCTCGAAAGCTGAGGGTACCGGGCCTGAAGCGGTCCTGACGTTTCGCGGCGAGAGCGATGCCCATATCGTCCGGGGCCTTATCGCAATTCTCTTCGCGCTTTACTCAAAAAAAAGAGCGGCCGAGATTCTGGCGGCGGACGAGAAGGCCGTATTTGCGCAGCTGGGCCTTAACACTCATTTGACGCCACAGCGCTCAAACGGCCTCGCTTCCATGGTTGCCCGCATTAAGGCCTATGCTGCTTCTGCCGAACGCGAGAAGACGGTACCGGCGCAGTGAAGGTGCAGGATCCCGTGCTTGAGGGCTGGCGCCTAACAGCTCCTTTGTTCAGAACATAGCCGCGTGCACGCGGTCCGGTGGATTGTGACCGTCGAGGAAAGTGCGGATATTGATAATGACCTTCTCGCCCATGTCGACGCGGCCTTCAATGGTCGCCGATCCCAGATGCGGCAGCACAACCACCTTATTGTTTTTGAGGAGCTTGGGATTGATAGCCGGCTCATTCTCGAAGACGTCAAGGCCTGCGCCTGCCACCTCGCCCGCTTCCACCATACGCGAAAGCGCGTTTTCGTCGATGACCTCGCCCCGTGCCGTGTTGACAATAAAAGCCGTGGACTTCAGCAGCTTCAGCCGGCGCGCCGATAGAAGATGGAATGTTGCCGGCGTATGTGGACAGTTCACCGAAATAATATCCATATGGGCGAGCATCTGGTCGAGGCTTTCCCAATAGGTGGCGCCAAGCTCTTCTTCGACTGCGGCAGGCACTCGGCGCCGGTTGTGGTAATTGATCGAAAGGCCGAAGGCCTTTGCGCGCCGCGCAACCGCGCGGCCAATACGCCCCATGCCAATGATGCCCAGCTTCTTGCCCCAAATGCGGTGTCCAAGCATCCAGGTCGGCGACCAGCCATGCCATTCGTTCCCCTCTTGCAGGTAATCCGCGCCCTCGACAAGCCTTCGGGGGACCGCAAGGATTAGCGCCATCGTCATGTCCGCAGTGTCTTCCGTAAGAATGCCCGGCGTATTCGTCACGATGATGCCACGGTTACGGGCGGTTTCGAGATCGATGTTGTCTACGCCAGTTCCGTAGTTCGCGATCAGCTTCAGCTGGGGCCCAGCCAGCGAAAGAAGGGCCTTGTCAATGCGGTCGGTAACGGTTGGAACGAGCACAGCCGCCGTTCGCATCGCCGCCCCTAGCTGCTCTCGCGTCATCGGCGTATCGCTGGTGTTGAGCATGACGTCGAAAAGCTCACGCATCCGCGCTTCAACGACTTCCGGAAGCTTGCGCGTGACGACGACTTTAACGTTTTGTGGGGTCATTTTGTGCTCGAAGTGGCCGGGCGGCCCTTAGGGGTATATGTAGCTCAGTTTGTCTTCTCCTTCTCTACCAGATACGGCTCCCGATGACAAAGACTCGCATAAGGTTCACTGTTCTCTTTGGCCTAGCTGCAGTGGCGGTAGCATCCGCATCTGCCCAGGAAAATCCAGGCAAGAAGGCCGGAAGGGTGACCGGTTTGCCCATTCCCCGCTTTGTCAGCCTGAAGGCAAGCGAAGTGAACGCCCGTGTCGGACCTGGGGCAGACTATCAGATAGCCTGGGTTTTCCGCCGGGCCGGGCTTCCCGTCGAAGTCCTTGCAGAATTCGAAAATTGGCGCCAGGTCCGTGATAGCGACGGCGGTACCGGATGGGTGGCGGCGGCTCTCGTCAGTGCTCGCCGCACTGCGATTATCGCGCCTTGGGTGAAGGAACGCCTGCTCTTTAAGCTCACGGCGTCCCGCGGAGGTTCCACGCCCGTCGCGAAGATCGAGGCGGGGGCCATTGTAGATGTCATGTCTTGCGACGGCGAGGCTTGCGATGTCTATGCCGGGCATCAACAAGGTTGGGTCCCGCAGAAGGATCTGTGGGGGGTCTACCTTGGCGAGACGGTGAAATAATATTCGGTTTGGTTTCGGCTTCTCTAGCACTGAAATCCAGGCACGCATCAAGCCAATAGAATTAGGCTTTCTCTCCGTTGGGGTGGGATCTCCGCCGCAGCGGCCCCTGCGGTTGTGTGTCCGGCGATTATTGTTGCAACGCAGCTTCATATTTTGTTTGCGTTAACGTGTTCTGAACGCAGGGCAAATCGGAACAACAAAGAATATTTCAGGTTCATGCAAAAGGGCTGGGAAACGAAAAGAATTGGTGCGGGGGCCGAAAGGGCTGGCGGCGTGGCTGGCGAGCGGGCCGGTGGCGAAGCCGGCGGAACCGGCACAAAGGGCGGTGCAGAAGCCCGCTAGTATTCGGAGATATGTGAGATGACAAATACGGACCCGCGATATGGCCCGGGTAGGACTGCACCCCCGCCGGGAGGCGGTTCCTCGGTGTGGATCATTTGGCTCATCGTCATCATAGCCATTATCGTTATCATCGCCTGGGGCTGGGGTGGCGGTTATTGGGGCCCCCGAACGAACGCCCCGGCAAGGGAAGCGGCCCCAGCTAGAACTGCTCCTCCGCCCAACGCTCCTGCAGGCGGAAATATAAGCGTGCCCGGCCCAGCGGGCGGCACAGGAAGCCCTGGCGGCGCTCCGGCCGGAGGTACGGGCGGCACCGGAGGAACGGGCTCCCCTAGCGGAAACCTCAGCGTTCCCGGTCCGGCGGGCGGCCCACCGAAGTAGAAATAACAGCTTCGCTAGCGCCTATGCTCGCGAGGCTACTTTAAAGCTCCCGGTAATACGAACGAGAGCGATGAGCGCCGGAGCCGCCGAAAATCGTCTTTTTTTCAGGCATTTGTTGGGCAGCGTCCCAAACGTGCTGCGAACTTTTCGGCAACTTACCGTGTTCCCAGGTAATGGCTCCGATCCGCTATAGCCGTGAATATTGGGAAGGCCGCGCTGAAGAAGCGCGCGCGATAGCCGGCCAAATGTCGTATGGGCACACGAAGCGGACGATGTTGAATGTTGCCAAAACGTATGAGCAGCTTGCGCGAGGGTCGGAGGCCCAAGCAAATCTCCCGGCGGAGATTGGCGAGTGGAACAGATTGATGAAAAAGGCATCCTCGTAGGCGGGTGAGAGCGTGGTTCATTGACGCAGACCTGCCGGAGTCCATTGCTGGAGGGGGTCGCACGTCGTTTGATATCGCGCGCGAGAATTCGGGCGATGGCGAGCATCTGCTCCTCACCCCCTGAAAGGGTTTTTCTTTAGTCACACGGAGATAAGATGAAGAGGAAGGCAAAATAATTCTACTATTACTTTCAAGTTTACCTGTATTGGTTCCTCTCACAATCCCTCTGACCCGTGCGCAATAAAGAGAATCTTTTCACACCTTTGAAGCAACATATTAGGAAACTTTATTGCAAGCGCTGCACCCCCTCGCCCGCTCCCACGACAGCAAGCGCCGTCATATTGACGAGCCCACGCACGGTGGCCGCTGGCGTGATGATGTGAGCCGGCTGGGCCGCCCCTAGCAGCATCGGTCCGATCGGGACAGCCGCGCCAAGCACCTTGACGGTGTTGAAGCTGATGTTCGCGGCGTCAAGACTGGGCATGATGAGCACATTCGCCTCTCCTATGAGCTTCGAATGTGGGAAAAGCTCACCCCGGATGTGCTCGGAGAGCGCGGCATCAGCCTGCATCTCTCCTTCCGCATCGACCCCCGGCTCGCGCTCCCAGAAAAGGTCAAGCGCTTGCCGCATCTTGCATGCGGACGCGGTGCTCGCGCTTCCGAAGCTGGAATGGGAGAGGAAAGCAAGCTTCGGCGTGATGCCGAACCGGCGCACTTGTTGGGCGGCGAGCATGGCGATCTCTGCAATCTCTTCCGGCGACGGATCGTAGTTCACCTGCGTGTCGGCGATGAAGAAGGTACCGTAGGGCAGTACGAGGGCGCTCAAGGCCGCAAAGGTGGTCACCCCCTCACGCTTGCCGATGATGTCGCTGACGTCCTTCAAATGGCGGTCGAAACGGCCTGCAGTTCCGCAGATCATGGCGTCACCGGCTCCGCGTTTAAGCAGCATGGAAGCGATGACAGTATTTTGCCGGCGCGCCGCAGCCCGAGCGTCTGAACGCAGCACTCCCTTGCGCTCCGTCAGCCGGTGGTATTCATCGGCGATCTCGTCGACTTTTGCATCTTCGGTCGGATCGAATACCTCAAAGTCGCGTCCTGCCTTCATGGGAAGAGCAAGGTCTTTTAACCGGTCCTCAATGAAGCGCTTGCTGCCTACCAGGAGCGGTTTGGCGATTCCCTCCGACAAAACCTGAAAGGCCGCCTGCAACACCTTTGTCCGGTCACCCTCTGCGAAGATCACGCGCTTCGGCGCCTTCTTGGCCGCTTCAAACACCGGTTTCATGACCAAGCCCGATCGGAACACGAACCGGGAGAGCTGGTCGCGATACGCGTTGAAATCCTGAATCGGCCGTGTCGCGACGCCCGAATCCATCGCAGCTTTTGCAACCGCGGGAGCGAGCTTCAGAATGAGCCTTGGGTCGAAAGGCTTCGGAATGATGTAATCCGGCCCAAAGACGAGACTCTCAGCCCCGTAGGCATTGAGCACAATGTCAGAAGTCTCGGCCTGCGCGAGCTCCGCAATGGCCATCGCGCAAGCTTTCTTCATCTCCTCATTGATTGTCGTTGCCCCGGCATCCAAGGCGCCCCGGAAAAGAAATGGAAAGCACAGGACGTTGTTGACCTGGTTCGGGTAGTCCGAGCGTCCGGACGCGATGATGGCATCAGGCCGAATCGCCATGACGTCTTCGGGCATGATTTCCGGAACGGGATTTGCCAGTGCCATGACCACAGGGCGCTGCGCCATGGATTGCACCATCTCCCGGGTAACGATATGCGGCGCCGAAAGGCCGAGAAAAATGTCCGCACCAGCCATCGTTTCCGCAAGCTTGCGGAATTTTGTCTTGCGCGCATAGCGCGAAAGATACGGGTTCATCTCTTCGGTCCGGCCCTCATAGACGACGCCGGCGCGGTCGGTCACGAAAACATGCTCGCGCTGTAGCCCGAGACTGACGAGCAAATCGAGGCAGGCGAGTGCCGCAGCCCCTCCGCCGGAGCAGGCGAGCTGAACGTCGCGGATGTCTTTGCCGACGATCTTCAGTCCATTCAGGATCGCGGCTGCAACCACAATCGCAGTCCCGTGCTGATCATCGTGCATCACAGGAATGTTCATCCGCTCGCGAAGCTTATGCTCGATCTCGAAGCATTCCGGCGCCTTGATATCCTCGAGATTGATCGCCCCAAAGGTCGGCTCGAGCGCAGCGACGGCTTGAACGAAGTGCTCCGGGTCCCTCGCATCGACTTCAATGTCGAATACGTCTATGCCGGCGAACTTCTTGAATAAAACCGCCTTGCCTTCCATCACCGGCTTGGCCGCCAACGGTCCGATATTGCCGAGCCCGAGCACTGCCGTTCCATTGGTTATTACGCCAACGAGATTGGCCCTCGCTGTCAGGCGGGCCGCCGCGCGGGCATCTTTGAAGATTTCTTCGCAGACATAGCCGACGCCTGGCGAATAGGCGAGCGACAGGTCCCGCTGGGTGGCAAGCGGCTTCGTTGGCATGATCGCGAGCTTGCCTGGCGGATTCGCCTCATGATACTCGATGGCGCCCGCCTTTAGATCCTTCGCCATGCCGGCCTCTCCCTTTACTGGTAATTAAGTAAAGGTGAGCTGATATGCCCGCCATCTGTCAACTTCGCAATTGTGAGGGCAGCCTCGAAGACGCTCTGCAGTGCACGAGCCGCGGTGATTTTAGGTGGGTTCGTCCTAAGTTCGACGCCGATTGGATTGAGTGCCTTCATCCTCCTCCGTAAGCTTCGCGCAAGCTCAAATTGATTCGGGGGGGTCTATGAATCTTCTTTCTAGGTTTAAGGAACGTCTTGGCCGGATGTGTCGCAAATACATAGTGGACGAGTGTCCTGATTCACGTATGGAGCGTCTTCAGATAGAGGGCCTCAACCACCTCAAAGCGGTATCCGCCTCTCGAGAGGCTCTGAGATTGTGGGAGATTGAAAATTCAAAGAACCGCGTCCCAGACGCCGATGCTGCCTAAACCGCCTTACGGCAAACGTTGAACGAAGCGGTTCCCCCTCTGGGGTTTCCGCGGAGCTGGAATTTCAGCTTTCGGTCTCCTCTTCGCGGCACCGTTGGCATCGGCGACCTCGATCCAGACCGGAGCATGGTCGCTGGCCTTTTCCCAGCCTCTCACCTCGCGGCCGACACCGGCGGCGATGAGGCGAGACGCCAACGGCGGGTTGAGCAGCAGATGGTCAATGCGTAGACCTGCGTTCCTTGCCCATGCATTGCGGAAATAATCCCAGAAGGTCTACATGACTTCATTCGGGTGGAGCGTCCGCAAGGCATCCGTCCATCCCTGCGCAGCAAGCCTGTGAAAGGCACTGCGCACTTCCGGCCGGAACAGCGCATCGTCCACCCAGCGTTCGGGCTTATAGACGTCGAGCCCGGTGGGCATGACATTATAATCGCCAGCGAGCGCGACCGGCACCGGCAGCGATACCAGTTCCGCGGCGTGCGCCGTCAGCCTCTCGAACCAGCGGAGCTTATAGTCGAATTTCGGCCCTGGCGCCGGATTGCCATTGGGCAAATAAAGGCAGCCGATCACGCAGCCCTTCACGTCCGCTTCGATATAGCGGCTATGGATGTCATCGGGATCACCGGGGAGATTGCGCTGGCGTTCTTCGGGCTCGGCGCCGCGCGCAAGGATGGCGACGCCGTTCCAGCTCTTTTGTCCGTGCCAGACTGCGCCGTAGCCGGCTTTCTCTATTGCCGCTCGCGGAAATTTTTCCTGCGGGGCCTTCAGCTCCTGGAGGCAGACAATGTCAGGACACGACTCCTCAAGCCAGCGTAGCAGAACGGGCAGACGGCCGTTTATGCCATTGACTTTAAAGGTCGCGATCTTCATGGCTTTCCATTTTGAGGAGTACCCTGTGCTACGCCTTTGATCCAGTCCGCGAGTGTGCCTATCACGTCGTTGAGTACCTCGGTATTCGAGCGTCCGCTACGCGCGGGCACATTGAAAGAGTGACCGGCATTCTCGAACAGCTTGAGAGTTGCGCGGTCGCCAAGCTCATCGCAAACGGCGCGGATCAAATTCACCTCCGCCAACGCATCCCGCGTCCCCTGCAGGAAGAGCATCGGAATCTGGACTTCGAACAGGTGCTCTGCGCGCTCCCGCGAAGGCTGACCCGCCGCGTGCAATGGAAATCCGAGAAAGGCAAGGCCCAGCACATTGGGAAGCGGCTTCGCGGCCTGTGCCTGGGAGGTCATGCGGCCGCCAAAGGACTTTCCTCCGGCGATCAGCCCAATATCCAGCAGTAGGCTTGATGCCTCCTTCACCGCCGCACGCACGGTCCCTTGTGCGAGTTTCGGCGGATCCGGCCGTTTGAAGCCACGCTCCATGTAATGGGAACTGATAGCGGAGTGTCGCGGCCCCAAAATCGAAAAGTCCGGCCGAAACTGCCGCCATGAAGGGATGGGTCATTCCGGCACCAGCGCCATGGGCGAACAGGAAGCACGCCTGCGCTCTTGGCGGCACCTGCGCGAGGCCGGACACTGCGATCGCGTTATCCACTCTGATTGTAATGGGCTGTACTTTCACAGATCAGCTCTTTCGCGAATGCGCAGACGGTATAATGGCCGGGGGCAAATTGAGATCCATGCTATCCAAGCTGAAGGATTGCGTCATCCATAGGCTGCTGCGGCGACAAGCGTAATTGCTTTCAAAAGCTGATTGCCGTGAGGATGAGAAATGCCGCACCTCGATCGCGATGCTTACTCCTACCGGGCCGACAAGGCCGTTCCCGCCTTTGACGATAGCGGGCCGATTGTCTTCATGGATGGAGACTGCGCCCTATGCAGCCGGACCGCCAGGGCTATTGCGAGGTTAGACAGGGCAGGGGAGTTCCGCATCTGCCCCATTCAGAGTCCGCTCGGGAGCGCCGTCCTCAGGCATTATGGGCTCGACCCCGAAAACGCTGAAAGCTGGCTCTATCTCAGCGACGGACGCGCCTATCTATCACTAGAGGCGGTCATTGAAGCCAGTAAGCGGTTGGGCGGTCCGGCACGGCTACTTGCCGTGCTGAGGATCCTTCCGCGACCGGGGCGGGACTGGGTATACCGCCGCATTGCCGGCAATCGCTATTCGGTCTTCGGCCGGGCGAATATGTGCGAACTTCCCGATCCCGAACTGAGGCGCCGGCTTCTTATCACTTAGGTGTCTGCAGGCTGGTTATTGATAATAGCCCACGACGCAGATATGCCCGCTCACCTTTGTGAACAAGCCAACCTTCGGCCTGAGTACTCCGTCTGTGGGCCGGGGAAAGACGTAATGCACCTCCCCGAACTTACCTTCGGCTGCAAACCTGCTCACTTCCCGGCCATAAGCTTTACCCGCTTTGTCCCTCACCTCTGTGTAGACTAGCCCAATGCGTGAGTGATCGGGATGAGCTACGTACCGGCCATTCGGCCCGATGCAGTAGGGATAGAGATCGCGGTCCTTAAACATCTTTTCGCGGCGGGTAATTTGCAAGAGCGTCTTGACCTTATCCGCTTTCATTGCAGCAACGACGCGTTCGAGCATGGCTCTGGCCTCGGCAGCAGTTCCGAATTCGGGCTTCGCCTGCTCGGCGGGCGTCGCCGGCATTGCCAAGGCCCATTTCACATTTAAGGCATGCAAAAGCTGCGTGTTTTCTCCAACCCATTTCTTTTCAGCATTCAGGAGGAACCCGCTGCGGTGCCAATCAATGACCGATTGAGACAGGAAATCAGCCAGCGTCGAATGCTCCTGTCCCAGGCCTATGGCGACGGCCCAAAGCAGGGGATCAAAATCGCCCAGTTGAATGACATCGTAGCCGGCAAAACGCTCTGGCTCGGAGCGCTTCTTGTATGAAAGCAGGTTCTCGTTAAAGAAGAAGCCCTCGCAGTGGCCCTCAAGAAGAGCCCGCTCGGCGGAAGGCACATCCTTGAACACAAGGACCTTCACAGTTGGAAACTGCGATTGAAGTTCCAGGAAGAAGATATTGCCTTCAACGACGCAGAGCTTCCTGTCTCCGAGCTCAGTCACCTCCTCGATTTGGATACCATGCGGCGCAAGGATTCCAGCTCCAGCGGCATAATACGGCGGGTCGATGATAGCCGCTTCCTTGCGGCGTTCGCTGGTGACACTCAAGGTCGCGATGACAAGGTCTACTGTGCCATTCCGCAGAAGGTCGAAGCGGTTGGAGGATAAGACCGGTACCATTCTAAGATTTACACCGAGGCGGCGGGCAAGATCGGCCGCAAGTTCCGGCTCCAGGCCAGCAATTTGGCCGTCTTTATCGCGGAAGCCAAAAGGCGGGTAATCTGCCTTCACCCCCGCCGCAAGGACACCTTTGCTTCTAATTTCTTCGAGGGAGGCAGCACTCGTCTTCTCAGCTGACAGACTAGCGAAACAAACCAAGGTGACAAGAAAAGCAATAATTGGCATCTTTTTCCCACAGCATACGATCTTTATCTGCAAAAGCGAAAATAGTAGCCAGAGACAAAGTATTCGGATCCTGGTACTCAGCTAGATCTCTGGCATGCCAGTTTGGGCGCAACCCGGAGTGTAAATCAAGTGCCTCGGGTACGGCGTTTTGTGGGGAAGTATCAAGAAGGCTCTCAGAAATTAGTAGGGTGTGAGCGAAGCCCCCGAAATGGGTGCACGTATCCCAATCGCCTTTTCCAAAAGGAGTTGTGCTGCCTGCGCTTGTTAAGCGCAGGCCCTTCTTCTATTTTCGCGTTATGACTATCCTCCTCGAAAATTCTCCGCCCGGGACCCTGCCAGCGCCGGCACTTGCGCAGCAATCCTTGGCAGGCATGAGCAAGCCGGAGCTCACGGCGGCCCTGGCGGCGGCGGGAATCCCTGCGGCTCGACTTAAGATGCGCGCAATGCAACTGTGGAACTGGATTTACGCGCGCGGTGCCACGGAGTTTTCGGACCTGACGAACATCGCGAAAGGTCTGCGCTCGGATTTGGACGAGAGGTTTACGCTCACCAGGCCGGAAATTGTAACAGAGCAAATCTCCGCGGATGGCACCAGGAAGTGGCTTTTGAGGCTAGACGCCCAGCGCCCTGGCGAGCGCAGCCCTGAGATCGAGACCGTTTATATCCCGGAGCAGGACCGGGGCACCCTTTGCATCTCAAGCCAGGTTGGCTGCACTCTCACCTGCACTTTCTGTCACACCGGCACCCAGCGGCTCGTCCGTAATCTGACAGCCGCCGAGATAGTGGGCCAGATCCTCGTAGCTCGTGACCGCATTGGCGATTGGCCCGGTTCGAGCGCGCCCGCCGACGCTCGCGGGATCCCGGAGACGGAACGGAAGATTACCAACATCGTGCTCATGGGCATGGGGGAGCCGCTTTATAATTTCGATAACGTAAAGTCCGCCATGGCCATCGCCTCGGACCCCGATGGCCTTGCCTTCTCGAAGCGGAGGATCACGCTCTCGACGTCGGGCGTGGTTCCACTGATCGCTCGCGCAGGCACCGAGATGGGCGTCATGCTGGCGATTTCGCTGCATGCAGTGCGAGACGAGTTGCGCGATGAGCTGGTGCCGATCAATCGCAAATACCCGATTGCGGAGCTGCTGGAGGCTTGCCGTACCTATCCGGGATTATCCAACGCGCGTAGGATCACCTTCGAATATGTGATGCTGAAAGGCGTGAACAACTCCGTCGCCGAGGCCAAGGAGCTTGTGCGTCTTCTCGCGCACATTCCGGCGAAAATTAACTTGATCCCCTTCAATCCTTGGCCCGGTTCGCGATATGAATGCTCGAGCTGGGCTCAAATCGAGCGCTTCGCCGATGTCGTTAACCGTGCGGGTTATGCCAGTCCCATTAGAACTCCCCGCGGGCGCGACATCATGGCGGCCTGCGGTCAATTGAAGTCAGCCAGTGAAAAACTTCGGGCGAGCGTGTTGCGCCAGACTGCTGCCGCAGACGCCAACGCCTGAACCGGCAAGCAAGGACGGCATGAGTATTCTCCATATCCTGCGTGTTTTGCTCGCTATCGCGATCTCGGGCGCCATTGGCTGGATGTCGCTCTTCGCCTTCGATATGATCAAGCTTTTGCAGCATTTCGAGCAGTTCGAAGCGCAAGGCTGGGCGGACTTTACGATTATGCAATCCGCTTCTGAGCAAGCGATCCGTAATATGCAAGGCGCCCCGTCTCTTTTCCTTGCAGCGGCGATCGCCGGCGTACTCTTAAGCGAGATTTTCAAAGCACGTTCCCTGTTATTTTATGCGGGCGCAACTGGCGCCCTGGCCGCCGTGCTGGCCGCGGCTTTGTGGGAACAGACCAGCACCGCTGGGTCGGCCCAGGCGGCCGCCGGACTCGCTATTGCCGGCTTCGTCGCTGGCAGTGTGTACTGGCTGCTTGCGGGATACACTCCAGCGCGCGGCTAAGCTGCAGCGCGGCAAGGGTTGCCGTTGCAGCAGTGCCCGCGATTGGATTAAGCTGTATGGAATTCATACGGGCGAGCGGCGTCGTAGCCAAAACGCCGCTCTCAAGGAGTGGCCCGTGCGCAGATGCCTTGCAATTCAGCGTTTACTTATCGCTCTGCTGCTTATCTTTTCCACTTCCGCAGCCGCGCAGGAGCATGAGAGGCCGCAGGTTGCGCCGATTGCTGTGGTCGCGGACGTAACCGGTGTCATCGGCCCCGCCTCCGCACTCTATGTGCGAAAAGCCATTGGGGAGGCTGAGTTGCAGCACGCCCAGCTGCTCGTTCTCAGGCTTGACACCCCCGGCGGGCTACTCATTAGCACACGCGAAATTGTCGAAGCCATCTTGGCTAGCCCCGTGCCAGTAATTGGCTACGTCGGTCCATCCGGTGCTCACGCGGCAAGCGCCGGCACTTACATATTGTACGCAACCTCTATTGCAGCGATGGCCCCAGGAACCAATGTGGGAGCCGCGACTCCCGTGCGGATTGGCGGTGGCGGCTCGCTGCCGCCACAACAAAACTCTAGCGGGAATAAAAAAACTGCAAGGTCCGCGCCTGCTCCGGCACCAACGCTCGAAACCAAGGCAACGAACGATGCCGTGGCTTGGATCAAGAGTCTTGCCGAGCTGCGAGGACGCAATGCGGAGTGGGCAGAGAAAGCCGTGCGCGAGGCGGCAGCACTCAATGCCCGGCAGGCCCTTGAACAGCACGTCATCGATCTGATCGCACCGAACACTGTTGCCCTCCTTCTTGACGTGAATGGAAAGAAGATTGTCATCGGCAGTACTGAACGTGTCCTCTCCACGCAAGGAATTGAGATCGAGCATTTTGAGCCCGATTTCATGGTCGAGGCGCTGGGGGCCATTGCCAACCCGAATGTGGCTCTAATCTTGATGTTGATCGGTGTCTTCGGCTTGATCATCGAGCTGATGACCCCAGGCGCGATTTTGCCGGGCGTCCTAGGCGCGATCTCCCTCGTACTTGGCCTCTCCGCCCTAAGCGAGCTTCCGCTTGCCCATGCTGGCGTTGCGCTGGTAGGTCTGGGCATGGCTTTCATGATCGCGGAAGCATTCATGCCTACCTTCGGCATTTTGGGTTTGGGCGGCATTATCGCCTTCGCCATTGGTGCGGCGCTGCTGGTCAATACGGATGTCCCCGCCTATCGGGTGTCATATAGTGTTATCGCGGGTATGGCCTTGGCGAGCGCCGCATTTCTGATCTTTCTCGTGGGATATCTTTGGCGATCGCAGAGGCGCAAGCCAGTTACTGGCGCCGAGCAGCTGATCGGCAGCGAGGCGACGGTTCTGAATTGGCGGGATGGCGAAGGCTATGTCTGGGCTCAAGGCGAGCGCTGGCATGCAAGAGGTGGGAGGGTATTCGCCGCAGGCGACAGGTTGATAATCAATAGTCTGGATGGGCTGACCCTGAATGTTGACGCGAAATGCAACAATCAGGACCAAATGCAAAAGGATTGACGGCACAGATGGGACTTATCAGCTTAGTTTTTCTTGTTCCGGCGCTTTTTGTGCTTTGGCTCGTTATCCTATCTATCCGGGTACTGCGCGAGTACGAACGGGGCGTCGTCTTTACATTGGGCCGCTTCACGCGGGTGGCCGGTCCGGGCGTGGTAATCCTCATTCCGGTAATCCAGCAGATGGTCCGCATGGATTTGCGCACCGTAGTGGACGTTGTCCCTCCCCAGGATGTGATCACCAGGGACAACGTGCCCGTTAGAGTGAACGCGGTCATCTATTTCCGCATGGTCGACCCGGAGCGGGCCATAATGAACGTCGCGAATTACATGACCGCAACGAGCCAGCTTGCGCAAACGACCCTGCGCTCAGTGCTGGGCAGGCACGAGCTTGATGAGCTGCTGGCTGAACGGGACAAGCTCAATAACGATATCCAGACCATTCTGGACCAGCATACCGGCCCCTGGGGGATCAAGGTTTCGAATGTCGAGATCAAGGACGTCGACTTGAACGAGAGCATGGTCCGGGCTATTGCCAGGCAGGCTGAGGCGGAACGGCTGCGCCGGGCGAAGATTATAAATGCCGAAGGCGAACAGCAGGCTGCGGAAAAATTGGTCGAGGCCGGCAGGATGCTCGCACCGGTTCCAACTGCGATGCAGCTTCGTTATTTCGCGGCCCTGCACGACATCGCTGGAGAGCGCTCTTCCACGATCGTGTTTCCGATTCCAATCGATCTGTTCGACAAATTGAAAAGCTAAAGGACCGCCCAACGCGCCACGGCTTCCTCCTCAGTAATAAATTGCGCAAACATTCCTTGACTAAGATGGCGGCAACCACGACGCCCTCGTTCTGGACACAGAGGGATCGGAGTTGCTTGTCTTAAAAGGAGCCCGGAATACGCTCCAAACCATTAAATTCATCAAATCGGAGGCCGCTGATTTCGAAATCTATGACGGGTGTACGACTGTTACCGAGCTATCTGACTACCTCGGCAGTCTAGGTTTTGAAAACTCTACGGGAAGTTTAGATTCGCATCGGCAAAAGGGGCCGGCTCGTGCTACGATTTAATTTTCAGCCGGCCATCGATCTAACATCCCATTCCGGCCTCCATCAAAGAGCGGTCATGGGCGAAGGTTGCGGAAGAAATCTTTAAGCATGGCGGCGCAGCGCGTTTCGGCAATGCCGCCGTAAACCTCAGGCGCGTGGTGGCAGGTAGCGGCCGAGAAAAATCTCACGCCGTGCTCCACGGCGCCGCCCTTTTCATCGGGCGCACCAAAGTAGAGACGTCCAATCCGAGCAAAGGAGACGGCTGCCGCGCACATCGCGCACGGCTCAAGCGTAACATAGAGGCCGTATCCAGGCAAACGCTCGCTCTTGACGGCGAGGCACGCTTGGCGGATGGCCAGAATTTCTGCATGGGCTGTTGGATCGCTAGCCGCGACTACGAGGTTGTGTGCTATCCCCACGACGTCTCCCGCCGGCGATACCACGACCGCACCCACAGGCGCCTCGCCGAGGCTGGCAGCCTTCTCTGCCTCGGCTAACGCTAGTTCCATGAATGGGTTAGTTCTCACCCGCCGATATTAGAGGAGGGCGAATGTTGAATAAACCTAATATTCTACGGGCCTGCCTTCACTTTTCGATCTTTTCGGCCTTTTCCGCATGCCCGGCGGACCATAACCTCCTTCCTGTGTAGCTATCCCGGCTATGCTGCCGCTTGGAGCCACGAGCGGTCTTCGACCCACTTGCCGCAGTCACCACTAACGCTTATTTTTGCCGGCATCGGTAACGAATGTGTGTCATACTTCCGAAATGACGTGCCGGCATGGTGACGCCGTACAAATCTGCCGCGGGGCGGAAGCGTGGTGGACCCGCTGGCCGCATGGAACTATAAAGCGCCTGTGAGATATCGCGCCCTCTTTCTATCTGACATGCATCTCGCTGCCCGGGCCTGCAAGTCCGGGGAGCTATTGAGTTTTCTGAAATCTCACGATGCCGCCGAGATCTACCTTGTTGGCGATGTCTTCGATTTTTGGCGCCTGCGCCGCAACGCGTCGTGGCCTCCTTCGCAAACGGAAATCGTAAAAGAGCTGCTTGCCAAGGCGCGCAACGGTTCGCGGATCACCTATATTCCCGGCAATCATGACAACGAGATCCGTACTTTTGCGGGCACTACTCTGGGCCCCTTCGAGATCAGGTTGCAAGCCATCCACATCACCGCGGACGGCCGGCGGTTTCTGGTAATCCATGGCGACGAGTTCGACGTCGTAATCAAGAGAGCGCGATGGCTCGCGGTGCTCGGCGATGTCAGCTACGACCTCGCATCATTAGCCAACACGCTCCTGAACGCGGCGCGCCGCAGGGTGGGGCGCCCTTACTGGTCCCTTTCGGCTTTCCTGAAGTATCAGGTCAAGCGAGCCGTCAGCTACGCGGGAAACTTTGAGAAATCCGTCGCGTCTGCAGCCAGGAATGCAGGCGCCGCAGGCGTTATCTGCGGTCACATTCACCATGCAGCGATGCACTTAGTCGATGGCATTCACTATGTGAACACCGGTGATTGGGTCGATAGCTGCACAGCCGTAGTTGAGCACGCCGACGGCCGCCTCGAGATCATCCGGTGGAGCGAAGGGCTCCGCTCGCGCGAATCAGCCGCTGCAAAGGCAGCGGCCGTTTCTCCTGCGTCATGATGCGCGTCCTCATCGCCACCGACGCTTGGAAGCCGCAGGTGAACGGCGTCGTGAACACCTACAATAACTTGCACCGCGAAGCGGCGGCCGCCGGCATTTCGTTGTCTTTTTTGACGCCTTCGGAATTCCGGACGGTGCCGCTGCCAAGCTATGGCGAAATCCGCCTTGCGCTCATCCGGCCCTCCGATGCTAAAAAGCGCATTAAGCTTGAGAGCCCGGATTGCGTTCACATCGCAACCGAAGGGCCCATTGGCATGGCAGCGCGAGCGGCCTGCCTCAGCAGCGGCAGGAAGTTCACAACGAGCTACCACACCCGGTTTCCGGAATACATGGCGGCCCGGCTGCCGTTGCCGCTGTCCTGGGGCTACCGCTTTGAGCGATGGTTTCACAACGCCGGCGCCGGTGTTTTAGCGGCCTCGCAGTCGCTTTGCGCTGAGCTTACGCTGAATGGATTCTCAAAAGTTCATCTCTGGTCGAGGGGCGTCAATCTTGATCTGTTCCGCCCGCGCAAAGTAGACCGCTTCGGGTTGCCGCGTCCGGTTTTTCTTTATGCGGGCCGCGTCGCAGTCGAGAAGAATCTCGACGCTTTCCTCAGCTTGGACCTTCCCGGAAGCAAGGCCATCGTTGGCGGCGGTCCTCAATTGCGCGAACTTCAGCAGCGATATCCGGACGCCCTATTCACCGGGCCGAAGTTTGGGGAAGATCTCGCCGAGCACTATGCTTCGGCGGATGTCTTTGTTTTCCCAAGCCTGACCGACACCTTCGGCAATGTGCTTCTCGAGGCTCTGGCCTGTGGTGTGCCCGTGGCCGCTTATGATGTCACGGGTCCCAAGGACGTCATCGCAAACGGCACCGTTGGCGTTCTCGGGCGAGATCTCCGGGAAGCCGCCCTTGCCGCCCTTTCCCTCGATCGCGGCGTGTGCCGCGACTACGCCGAGCAGTTCAGCTGGAACGCGTGCGCTCGCCGGTTCCGCGACATCCTTGCTGAGGCCAATGCCTTTACGGCTCCGTTTCCGCCATTATCTAAGACGGCGGCAGAGATTGCGCTTTCATAGAGACGGCGCCGCGGAGGGGTGTGCATGCAAATGCCAACAGTCGCCGATATCGCCGGCGCCGATAAGCAGATACGGCCTTTCGCAGTGGAGACGCCTCTGCTCGAATGGAATGTTTTGAACGCGAAGACCGGCGCCAGAGTTCTTTGCAAGCCCGAATGCCTGCAGCGAACAGGAACCTTCAAATTCCGGGGGGCCTACAATCGCATTTCAAGGATCAGCCGGAACGAATTTCCCGGCGGCGTTGTGGCCTGTTCTTCCGGCAATCACGCTCAGGGCGTGGCCGAGGCTGCGCGCCTTTGTGGTATCGAAGCCGTCATCGTCATGCCCTCGGACGCGCCGCAGATAAAGATCGCCCGCACGAGCCAGGCTGGAGCCGAAGTCGTCTTCTACGATCGCGAAACAGAAGACAGGAACGCGATCGCGCTAGAACTCTGTGAAAAGCTAGGCGCTGCGTTTGTGCCGCCCTTTGACGATCGTTATGTAATCGCGGGTCAAGGCACCGTGGGACTGGAATTGGTGCGCCAGGCTAAGTCTTCCAACGCAAATGTCGACGCAGTCCTCATGCCGGCAAGCGGCGGCGGGCTCGCGGCCGGAGTGGCGATGGCCGTGAAGAGCGCGTTTCCGGGGGCAGAGATATACTGCGTTGAACCAAAGGGCTTCGACGATTACAAGCGGTCGCTTGCCGCTGGGTCGCCGCAGAGCAATGTCCTCGCCAGCGGCTCGGTGTGCGACGCCCTCCTCGTGAAAGAGCCCGGCGAGTTAACTTTTGCCATCAACAGGGAGCTTCTCTCGGGTGGAATCGCGGTCAGCGACCAGGAGGTTAGGCACGCAGTTGCCTATGCCTTCCGCGAGATGAAGCTCGTTCTGGAGCCCAGTGGTGCCGTACCTCTTGCTGCGGTATTGTCCGGTGCCTTTCCCGTGAGCGGCCGCACGGTGGCGCTGGTGCTTTCGGGCGGTAATGTCGATCCACTTCTGTTTGCAGACATCATTTGCGACGGCAAGGAAATGACGCAGTCCGGCCAATAAAAGGTTAAACTTCGAGCATTACCCTCTGACCATGATTTCCCGCCGCAGCTTTCTTACTCTGGGCGCAGCCACGGCAGGTTCCGGGATGGTGGGAGCGGCCGACGCATTCGCAATCGAACCCGGTTTCAGTCTTGCGGTGAAGGACTGGAATGTCCGTCACGCGGGCTGGCCATCATCTGCGCCGCCACTTCGGGTAGGCGTCCTCACGGATATTCATGCGGTCGAGCCATGGATGCCGCCATCGCGAATTGGCGCGATCGTAAACCGGATGAATGGCCTGAACCCGGATCTGATCGTGCTGTTGGGTGATTACGTCAATGCACTCAGACCGCATTATTACACCTCATTGGTTCCCGTTACGGAGTGGATGGCCGCACTCCGGGACCTTCATGCTCCACTTGGCGTCTATGCCGTACTCGGCAATCACGATTGGTGGTCCGGTGAAGCTCCCGCCATCCGGCGTGCTTTTACCCGGGCCGGCATCCATCTTCTGGAAAACGATGCCCTTCGGATTAGCCGGGGACAACGCCATTTTTGGGTCGCGGGGCTCGGCGATCAGATTGCCTACGGACTGCACGGCGTTGACAATCTTTCCGGCACTCTCCGCCAAATCACGGATGACTCGCCCGCCCTTCTTCTCGCCCACGAACCGGATATTTTTGCACATGTCCCGTCACGGATTGCCCTCACATTAGCGGGACACACTCATGGCGGTCAGGTTTATATTCCCTTCCTAGGACGGCCTGCGCTTTATGCCAGCTCTACAAGACGTTACCGGAATTATGCCTATGGCCATATCCAGGAACATGGCAGGCAAATGATCGTTTCGAGCGGGCTCGGCTTGTCGAATTTTCCTGTGCGCTTTCTAGTTCCGCCGGAAATTGCGCTCGTCACCTTGGGCAGCGCTGAAGCGTAAGCCTCACGCAATCCTCCCTTAACACCTGCCTGGCAATCTGATAGCTGGATAGAAGCGGTACAAACCGCTTTGGGCGATGATTGCAGGGTTGGGGCTGTATATGAGTAAAGTACTTTCAGTGGCGGCAGCGCTTTTGGTTTCAGGGGCGCTCATCTCGGACGCAGATGCTCGCGTGGTCGTTCACGTCAGCAAATCAAGACAAATGATGTATGTCTATGTCGACGGCGTCTTGGTGCGTGAGTGGCCAGTATCGACTGCAAGGGGCGGCTATAGTACCCCCTCAGGAGTTTTTCATCCAACAGGGCTCGATCCGTACCACCGGTCAAGCAAGTATCACAACTCCCCGATGCCGTACTCGATCTTCTTCCGTGGCGGCTATGCCATTCACGGCTCCTATGAGGTAAGCCGCCTCGGCAGGCCCGCTTCGCATGGTTGCATTCGCCTTGATCCTGAGAATGCTGGCGAGCTCTACGGCCTCGTCCGAAGATCGGGCGGAACCAAAATCGTTGTTTCACACTAGCTTGAGCCGTGTTCGCTGAGGAGGCCGTTTGCCCATAATCGGCAGACGCAACGCTTCCTCGTAAACTTAAGCTTAAATATTTGCGGGTTTGTGCGTTTTTGCACTGCGCCTTCGCACTCGCCGTTCAATGATGTTTTGTGCCCGGCGGGGAAGAATATCGGGAGGCTAATTTTGGCACCGTCCCGCGCAATTATTGGTATCGCTAGCCCTTTTCCCTGCGGCTCCGCCGGCGCACTGAAATTTGCACCTTCCTAGCCTCTCCGTTATAAGCTCCTTCCTATTCTGCCATTGAGTCCCAGGTAGCGGCCTTGAACCCAGACGCTTCGCTTGGCTCGCCTTTGAGTTGCCGCGATTTATTTGGGGCGCGGAGTTTGCACGAAAGGAAGGTTACAATGATCCGGAGCAAGCTGACCGAAGCTTTGAAAGAGGCGATGCGGGCGAAGAAGGAGCCTGCGACCACGACAATCCGGATGATCAATGCAGCGATAAAACAGAAAGACATTGACGTCGCGCGGGGGCGTGGCGATCAGCAGATTAGCGATGACGAGATCCTGAATTTGCTCCAAAGCCTGATCAAATCGCGGCGGGAATCCATACAGCTCTATAAGCAGGGGGAGCGGCAAGATCTTGTGGATAAGGAAGAGGCGGAGGTCGCTCTAATCGAGCAATTCCTTCCGAAACAGCTGAGCGAAGAGGAAACGAAAGCCGCAGCCCGCGAGATCGCTGCCTCGTTAGGAGCGTCAAGTGTGAAGGATATGGGAAAAGTCATGGCCGCGCTGAAAACAAGATACGCGGGTCAAATCGACATAACGAAAGCGAGCGCGCTTGTGAAGCAAGTCCTTGCCAGCGGCTGAAGAAGCGGAAGACTCCGCGGAGCTAATCGGCGGCTCTTGAGCCTGTGAGTTCGGCTAGTGGACTTGCGAAAGCTTTGTTTTTCCCCAGCTTTCACGCTTATGCTGCAGGACTTCAGGCATTTTTGAGACGATCTCGACCAGGAGTATCAGCTCCTGCCGAAGCTGCGTATCATCTATCTGGTCAAATGCCGAAATAAGCCGCTGCGTCTGGTCAAACCTGGTCCTGCCATCGGAAGTCGTAGCAACTCCGGCGAGCAGGCAGCGGAACAGCTCGTCGATCACATTACGCTCAATCATTACAGAACCCCACAACAAACGCACCCAGACTTGGTTGTACAGGGCAACTATTACAATTCCAAGACACTTTTAAGACGGGAAATGCAAGACTGAACCGCTTTCACCTCACCGTCCGCCCAGTTCGGTAGCCAGCAAATGGCTGCCTAAAGCAATGCTATGCATATGTCCTTATAAAATGCGAAGGAGAAAGTAATAGAAGCTGCTCAGCCATGGTGTAAATTTATCTCTGTTGTGGCATCTCAACCACGAACGAGACCATTGCCTGCACTCTAAAGCGGCTGCGCCTCTTCTTATCCGGCCTACGCAATGCAGAATTGCATGGCTGGTTCTCGCGTCTAATTGCAGCCTCATCAAGGAGTGGTGCCGTTTTCTTTCCCACAAGCGCCTAGTGGTCGGATTCCGTGATTTGCGTCCCCTTGCAGCATGGTCGAGAGAAAATGCCGGAATCAAAGGACCGCTCTCAGCCTTATGATTTTAGTGGAGTTTTTGAATTTGACATTTGAGCATGAGCTCGCGGCAGGTGGGATTTCAAATGTCAAATTCGCTCCACTAGGGGAATTTAAATTGTGATGGTCGCCAAAGCCGCTGTATATTCCGGAAGGGTTAGCTGCGAAGATGGAAGTGACTTTCAAATATTTTGCCTGGGTGCGCGAGCGTATCGGAGTGGCCGAGGAGAAGGTCACCCTGCCGGAAAGCGTTTCCACCGTGGCGGATGCGATGCGCTGGCTGAAAGACAGGGGCGAAGGTTATGCCGCGGCCTTCGATCGCGAAGACATTGTCCGGGCCGCGCTCGACCAAACTCATGTACCGCACACCGCATCCATAAAGGGCTCGCGGGAGGTCGCATTCTTTCCTCCGGTTACCGGCGGCTGATATAAGCCTCTCATTAATTGTCGCGAAGGATGGGTGCCAAATGGGTAAGGCTCGTCAAGGTAACTTCTTTGAAGATTTCCGGCTCGGGCAAATCATCGAGCACGCGACGCCGCGCACCGTCACAGCAGGCGACGTCTCTCTTTACACCGCACTCTATGGGCCGCGTTTTGCGGTGCAGTCCTCACACGAATTCGCGAAAGCCATCGGCTATCCGGCAAGCCCTATCGATGACCTTCTCGTCTTCCACATCGTATTCGGGAAGACGGTGCCGGACATTTCTCTCAACGCAGTGGCAAATCTCGGTTACGCAGAATGCTACTTTCTGAAGCCTGTCTATAGCGGAGATACATTACAGGCTACCTCCGAGGTTATCGGCCTTCGGGAAAATTCGAACCGGCAGAGTGGCGTCGTTTATGTGCGCACGACCGGCTCAAATCAGCAGGGCGAGGCTGTCCTAAGATATGTGCGCTGGGTGATGGTGCGCAAACGTCAGGAATCATCGCCGGCGCCCCAATCCCACGTGCCTGACCTGAAAGAAGCCGTTGAGGCTGCGGCCTTGGGTGGCGCTTTACCCCGCCTGCAACTGGAAAGTTACAATAATGCCCTCGCAGGCGGCGCTCACCGATGGGGAGACTATCAAATCGGCGAAAAGATCTCTCACCTTGATGGCATGACCATCGAGGAGGCAGAGCACCAGCTTGCAACGCGACTCTTCCAGAATACGGCGAAGGTACATTTCAATCAGCTGGAACAGGGCCAAGGGCGCTTTGGACGCCGCCTCGTCTACGGCGGCCACATTATTTCGTTGGCCCGGGCGGTAAGCTTCAACGGCCTGGAAAATGCATTCCACGTCGCTGCCATCAATGGTGGGCGGCACGTGGCGCCTGCTTTCGCGGGGGATACGATCTATGCCTACAGCGAGGTTCTGGATAAGGCGCTTTTAGCGCAATCAGGGGCTGCCGCATTGCGGCTACGTCTTGTGGCCCTGAAAAACAATCCGGGAGACGGTTTTCCGCTCATGGACGGGGACCGCTACGACCCGGCTGTCCTTCTGGATCTCGATCTATGGGTGGTGATGCCTGTCTGAGCCGATAGCACCCGCTTGGCTGTTAGAGCGGCGATTCGACGTTCCTCAAAACCGATAGTCTCTGGCAGCCCGAGGTCTGTCAGGAGGCTAACGAAGCGATCATGCTCTGGTTGGGAATTAAGGACTGTGAGCCGTCTGCGGCGACTATTACGAGGTAACTCGATAAGCACGTCATTCCGCAGCTTCGAAACATCGATGGCTACCAAAATTGTTCCGGTCTCTGCCGCAGGCTCGGGCGGCTCTGGAAAGCTGGCAGGCCTATTACAATGGCCAGCCGCCGCACTCGCGGCTGAGATGGTTCACGCCGCAAGCGTATGCAGCATCGCAAAGGGGTTTTGCGCCGAGCCAATCAGCGCTCCACGCAAAGCCCTTTGCGCCAACCGCCCATCTGGGCAATATGAACCGCCAACCTCTCCTCAAGGCTGGATAAGAGTTGGGGGCAGGGTAATGTTCGTGCACAACGCGGCAAAGTTAGACCGGCATCAAGCTATGCAAAGCAAAAAGCGTGCTAATTGGGAGTTCAGTCCCCTGATCCAGGGTTGGGGGAAAAGTATTTCTCGAGCTTCCCCGTTTCCTTCTCGAAGTCATGAGCGTCTGGCGGGTACGGCTTTTTCACCGTAATGTTCGGCCACGTCTCAGAATACTTGCGGTTGAGCTCAAGCCATTTCTCCAGGCCCGGCTCGGTGTCCGGCTTGATGGCATCGACAGGGCATTCCGGTTCGCAGACGCCGCAATCGATGCATTCGTCAGGGTGGATCACAAGCATGTTCTCCCCCTCATAGAAGCAGTCGACGGGGCACACCTCAACGCAATCCGTGAATTTGCATTTGATGCAAGAATCCAGAACGACGTAGGTCATGATAATCTCCGAAGCGGAAGCATGCTTCTTTATGTTTAGCGCTTCACTAACGCAATCGTATGGTCTTCACAAGTTTTGCAGCCGCCCTGTCAGGTAGGGCAGATTGCCATGTATGAAGAGGCGAGCGCTAATCTAGCGGGAATAGAACTCGACGACCAAGTTCGGTTCCATGACAACGGGATAAGGCACATCCGAAAGCTGCGGAATTCGCGCAAGGCGGACGGTCATCTTGTTGTGGTCGGTCTCCAGATAGTCGGGCACGTCACGTTCGGCGCTCTGAACGGCTTCCAGAACAAGGGCAAGCGCGCGCGCTTTTTCCCGCACCTCGATTAAATCGCCCTGGCGGCAGCGATAGCTTGGGATGTTCACTCTGCGCCCATTGACAGTAACGTGGCCATGGCTCACGAATTGCCTTGCCGCAAAGGGCGTCGGTACGAGCTTGGCACGATAAACAACGGCGTCGAGCCGGCGCTCCAGCAGCGCAATCAAGTTTTCCGACGTGTCGCCCTTCAGCCGTGTAGCCTCGCCATAGATGCGGCGGAACTGGCGTTCTGTGATGTTGGCATAATAACCCTTCAGCCTCTGCTTGGCTTTAAGCTGCGTACCAAAGTCCGAGGTCTTGCCCCGGCGGCGCTGGCCGTGCTGACCGGGTCCGTATTCACGCTTGTTGATAGGGCTTTTTGGGCGGCCCCACAGATTTTGGCCAAGCCGGCGATCGATTTTATGCTTGGCGCTGACGCGCTTCGTCATGTTGGTGCTCCATATCTGGATGGTTGGAGCACGCCCTCCTTTGCAGATAAACTGCTGACAGACGGGAATAGCCGTCGCGGGCATGCAAAATGGCGGCAAACGCCGCCACGAAGCAGAGATAACTTGTCAGGGCCGCTGAGGCAAGTTCAATTCGATGTTGCTCCTGCGAATAGGCGCAAAAAAGCCGCCCATGGAGAGCGGCTTTGGTTCTTCTGGGATCGTGTAGGGCTTAGGTTACTCCGTCCGCAAGTTGTTCGCGGCGATCTTGCCGGTCCGGCGATCTTCCTCGATGTCGAAAGAAACCTTCTGGCCTTCCACAAGGTTGCGGATACCGGCGCGCTCCAGGGCTGTTGCGTGTACATACACGTCTTTGCCGCCATTGTCGGGTTGAATGAAGCCAAAGCCTTTTTGGCCGTTGTAGAACTTTACTGTGCCGGTGCTCATAGAATTTCCTTTTCCTAGGTGGAAGCAGACAAGCCATGGCCTAGCGATGCACTACCACAACTTGCTTCGTCGATGTTTGGGAAGATTTTAGAGTGCGCCTGGCTACGCCAAGATCTAGCGGCCTCATTCTCTGGCCAAATTCGATGACATTATATAGTCCGGCATCGTTTCTCTGACAAGCGGGGACAGGGAACCCCGAGCCAGTCCTCACAAGACAGCTTTGATAAGCCCAAGCCTTGCGGATGCGCTTTGGATTACCATTTAAGGTGGCTACTGGGTTGGCCATTGTAACGTCCTTATCTTTGGCCGCTCCGGCGCTATCACTTTGCAGGAATTGCTTGGCCGCGAACCCGTGTGCATTGCCAGAAGGCTGTGTAAGATGTTGCTACCCAGAGTTCAGGCAAGTGCAACAACGGGAATTCAGCAAAAATGACCGCATCCCGATCGAAGGCCGAAGAGCGCTACGCGGAAATCCAAAAGCGCGAGCGTGGCATAAGGCAGGAGCTTGATACCGCGACAAAGGTTCGATTGGAGAAGGCGGCCAAGCTTCGGAAGCTGCGCCTAGCCAAGGAAGCAGAAGACGCAGCGGAAAAACAGGCCGCCAAAAACATCAAAGCTGCAGGCAAAAGAGCTTCCAAGAAGGCGCCTAGTTCTTTGTGAGTTCCAGCCACTTGGCGCGAACACGAAGTTCGCAGTTATCCCAGTGAAGCGGACCGACCAGGGGAACATCGTCCGCCGCAACAGGAATGACGAGCGCCTTCTCATTTTTGAGCCCTTCTATCGGCTGAGCGGACACGCCCAAGGCGCTAGTGAAACAGGGCTTGGGCTTGCCCTGGTCCGCTAAATCACCGAAGCGCATGCTGGAGAAGTGCGCTGAATGCCGGGAGAAGGAGGGGGCACTTGTTTTGAAGTGATCCTGCCGCTAGCTTCGGAGTTAATCGAGCGTTCAGCCGCCAGTTATGCCCTTTCTTGACGAAGTGCGGCCGCGAAGTTATTCGCTTTGAAGCTCAAAAGCTTCATTCACGCTGGGATGGATAATGGCCGCATGGAGTGCGAGTAAGATTAGGTTCGCATCGAGGCTATTGCGAGCCTCAAGCGCAGCCTCGATCCGCTCCTCGGCTATCTCCGCCGCATGGCTGCCATTAGCTGTGCCGAATATCTCGCGTCCAAGCACGCAATAGCTGAGAAGCGCTGCTGCTTCACGGAAGTCCGCCGCCGTGGGGTCTTCGTCACTGGCGTCTTTGAGCATGTTAAGAACGGTTAGCTTGACGGCATCTGGAACGAACGCTGGATGCAGCCCGGTGGCACTAAGCGCCTTGTCGAGCGCCCGCAGGTCTGCGGAGCGTCCGAAGACGCCAAACATTCCAAGCGAAGACCTGCCGCGAGCCATTATGCATTCCTTAGCTAGAACTTTTTCCCAGCTTGGTGGGCAAACATGTGTCTTAAGCAGTCACGATTTTTCGCTTGTAGCTGCCGGCGAGCGCGTGTTGAAAAACGGCCGGAAAGCATCCGGCATCTGCGACAGCATCTGGGCATGCATTTGCTGCGCGACCTGCTCGCCGATCGCCATCCAGATTCTGCTGATAGCTTCGGGGCCCGCGGCCTTCATGACCTGTTCGGTAATGACGCTGAGGTCTTCAGGATTAATTTCAATGGTGATTTTCATGGCGAGAGACAAGCACCGGGAGCCTCAACTTGAAAATTGTAGCACGATAAGAGTGTCCAAAGGCAGCGATTAAATCTTTCGCTGAAACTTGCCCTACGTATTCGTCCGAATCGGCTAGGGAGACCCGCGTTCCCAATTTCAGCCGCGGGCCGCGTCGCCGCTTGTCCCTGAGCATCTTAGCGTCTGCGAACTCCCACCACCCACTATTTGGCCCAGTTTCGTGTCGGGTTACGCTTTTTTGTTCCGCTGGCACTCTGTTGGAAGTTGCGGACGGAATTGTATCGCAAGCTTCTCGTAAGGGTTGATTACATTAGGGAAGTTGGAGCGGGCGACGAGGTTCGAACTCGTGACCCTCAGCTAGTCAAAGAGTATCGTTCCGCTGGCATTCCGCAATAAGCTGAGAGGGGAAAAATGGCAAGGCTCACTGAGGGAGCGGTTTCAAAAATTACGGTCCCGGACGGAAAGCGCGATATTCTCATTTTTGACGAAGCACTACCTGGCTTCGGAGTGAGAGCTTTCAGCAGCGGCCGGAGGAGCTATTTCGTCAAATACAATATTGGCTCCCAGCAGCGCAAAATCACCTTGGGGCCGGTTGTGGCTGGGATGCTCACTGAGATGCGAAAGGAGGCGAGCAAGATTCTTGCCCAAGCCCATCTCGGCACCGACGTCCAAGCCAACAAGACAGCCGCTATTGCAAAGAAGAGCGTGACTGTTGGCCTATTGATCGAGCGCTATCTTTTAGCTCGAAAGCCAGAGTTCCGGCCGCGAAGCTTTGTCGAAGTCAAGCGCCATCTTGAAAAGCTTTTCTCATCCCTCCACGGCCGTGCAATAGAAACACTTAACCGGCGCGATATCGTCGAAGTCGTCGATCAGATTGCGGATCAGAACGGACGGGTTCAAGCAGACCGGGCGAAAGCTAGCTTCGGGACGTTTCTAGGCTGGTGCATCGAACGCGACTACATTGACAGCAACGCCGCAATGGGCATCAAACGCCGGAGCCCAAATGGCGCACGGTCCCGTGTGCTGACGGAGCCGGAGCTCATAGCGATTTGGCGCGCTACAGACGAATTAACCAGCTACAACATCATTGTGCGGCTGCTTCTCCTGTCGGGCCAAAGACGCGAGGAGATTGGCGGCCTAATGTGGGATGAAATCAATTTCGAGCAGCGGCAAATCGAACTGCCGGCTTCCAGGGTTAAGAACGGAAAAGCACATCTCATCCCTCTTTCCGATCAGGCTCTCGCTCTTATTCATACTCATGCCCAAGATCCGCATCGGGATTTTGTTTTCGGCATCGGCGCAGGCCCCTTTTCAGGCTGGAGCAAATCGAAAGAACGGCTAGACGGCCGGCTCGGTAGCGCGGTTGCGCCGTGGACCCTTCACGATCTCAGAAGAACGTTCGCCACGCTTGCGAGCGATCTTGACCTTGCGCCTCCGCACGCGATCGAGATGGCGCTAAACCATTGGAGCGGTAGCAAGGCCGGAATCGCCGCAATTTATAATCGCGCCAAATATGAGCGTGAGCGGCGTGTTTTGATGGAGCGTTGGGCGGCACATGTTGAGGGGCTGGTCCATGCTGCACAAGCCTAAAACTATTGAAGGCGTTGCCGGATACTGGTCCGATTGGGCCAAGACACCGGAACTGGCAGTGACGCTTTCAGAGGCGATGGCTGGCTGGCTTAAGTTGTATAAAGACGTGCGCGAAAACTTTGAAAACCTACCTGCGCCAAGCCAGACAGCAGAAGACTTAGACCGGCTTTTCGCAGCACTACACCGGGCAAAGGCAGCACTCGGGCGACGGCGCAGCTTTCCCACCTTGATAACTCAACTAGACAAGGGACATATTTATCCAAGCCATACCGCTGAGGAAGCGAGCATCCAATGGCGCGAAATAGAAGCGCGTCTCCGAAGCGACATTGAAGCGGTATCAAGATTGTGTCTTCTAGCAGCCTCTGCAGTTGATGAACATCATCATCGTCAAAATTCTATCGGAAAGCCAAAAAAAAGAGATGCGGCTTGGTTACGTTTTTTGGGTAGCGGCGCTGAGCAAATGTGGTGCGGAAATCTAGGGCGCCCCCGGCTCGGAAAGCCTTTTCTAAACTTCTATAATGATCTGTGCGATCTCGCAGGAGAAAAACGCGCTTCTAGCATCGATACACTCAAAAAGCGCAGATTGGAGTGGCGAAATTGGGTAATTTTACCACCGGAGAAAAGTGGCAGAATTCCCTAGATTTCATTTTTCTTGTCGCTATTTTCAGTTGGCAACAGCAGTTATCGCCAACAGGAAATTTTCGCGATGCGTGAGCGCCTAAAAGTGACCACCGCAGACATCCTCAGTGATCCGTGGATAAGGTTGAGCACACTATCCGAATGGACGGATCAGCACATAAATACGCTGAAAAATGAAGCAAGAAGGGGTCACCTGAAAATAGTGCGGCTCTCGCCCCGCTGCTTGCGTGTTCGCATGAGCGAGGCGGTCCGATACACTGAAAATCGGGAAATTGCTGCATAATAGAAAAACCGCCGAGGATGGCCCCGGCGGTTTTGATGTTTCTTTTGTTGCGTTTTGAGTGGGCTCCAGCCTGGAAAGCGAGCCGATTTGTGCAACAAGAGGAAGAAGACGAACTCAGAATGGATGCATCAGCAAATAGCGAAGCAGATGTAACATTTCGCGCGAATCAGCGCAAGAGGTTCGCCGCACTTCCTCGCAACATTATTTCGCGAGGAAAAGATGCAAACGAATTACAGCTTTGAGTGTTTTGACCAAAGTCCAGACCTTACAATCTTTATTCGAACTCTTAACGGTGTAGCTGTTGCCCGGCAATCCGCGCTTACTTTTTGGAACAACGGTTTCCGTCCAAGTGACGCCATCCGAGAAATTTCCGATCTGACTGGTTGTCTTCACGGAGAAGATTGTCTCGGCGTGCCCTATTTGAGCGCGTCGTCAAGCTCTGAAGGAGCTGCAGTCCTCACCCTTTTGTTTATGACGGCGATTGCGCGGCCGGATGATTCGCACATTGCACATCTCGTTCATGAAGGCGGCTGCGCATGAGCGAAAGCCTGATCCCCTTCGATGATCTCGTGCGCCTTTGCGACAATAAGCTTGGCGAGCATGATGTGCCGTGCCCTCTTTGCGGGCCAAGCCGCGAGAGAGCGGGAACTGATAAGCGTACTGTGCTGAAAATCTGGTTTAACCAGCCAGATTTTCTCACCTTCAAATGTATTCGCTGCGACGAAAAGGGCTTCGCCCTTAGAGATAATAACAGCTCCGGTCCTCACCCGGTCCTTGTTGCAAAGGCAAAGCTTGAAGTTCAAAAGCGCGATGCAGATGACGAGCTAAAGCGACGCCGCACTGCGCTTTGGCTATGGGAGAGATCGCGCGACGCAAAAAATAGCTTCGTTGAAACTTATTTCCGCTCCCGTGGAATCAAGGTCTCGCCCCCCGCAACAATTCGTTTTCTGCCAGGCGATAATCGTAATCCGTGGCCAACAATGGTTGCGGCGTTCGGATTAGCAGAAGAGCCAGAAGCAGGACAGAGACGAGATGCCATTTGCGGCGTCCATTTGACTTACTTATCTCAGGATGGAAGCGGAAAGGCACCCATCGATCCGGCAAAGCGCATGATCGGTAAATCGAAGGGATGGCCGATAGTACTCGCACCGCCAAACGATAGTCTAGGCCTTGCGATCAGCGAAGGCATCGAGAACGCGCTCAGCGTTCATGAAGCAACCGGTCTCGGCGCCTGGGCTGCCGGAGCAGCAGGCCGCCTTTCCGATCTCGCTCATAAGGTCCCGGATTACATCGAGGCCGTGACCATTGTCACCGATGATGATCCAGCCGGCCGCAAAGGCGCTCAAGAACTCGCTGCTCGCCTTGCGCCGCGCAATTTTGAAATTTTTTTCATGTCCGCAGGTAATTAAAAAATGAGCTTTGATATTAACGATTTGCATTCAACGCAGGGAAGCAGCGCAGTTCGCGCCAGGCTGGATGTGGCGGAGCGCTATCAACCGAACGGTCCAGCGGCTTATACAAATGGATCTTCCCCAGGTGCTTCTCCGGTAAATGACAATGTTCACCGCGAAAAGGTCAAGCAAGCCTCAGAGGAGATTCTGAATCTCATATCTGCGGCGAAATTACTCGAAAAGCCTGCGCCAAAACGGACTTGGCTCGTCGATTCCTACATTCCTCAACGCGATGTTACGCTTCTCGCTGGTGATGGCGGCATTGGCAAAAGCTTGATCGGATTGCAATTATGCGCTGCAGCGGCAGCAGGCCGGGAATGGATGGGTATTGCCACACGATCATGCCCTTCTCTTTATGTGAGCTGCGAAGATGATGAAGAGGAAATCCATTTTCGGCTCGAACGTCTGCAAGAGCATGAACCAATGGCACGGCTTGACCGGCTTCACATTTTGGATCGTGCGGGAAAAGACAACGTCCTCGCGGTTCCGGCTCAAAGCGGGGGATTAAAACCTACTCGCTTTTTCGACTACATCGAAAGATGCGTGAAGCATTGCGCAGCCGGTGCACTCGTACTAGACGCTGCCGCAGACCTTTATGGCGGCGATGAGAACAATCGCGCTCAAGTCCGCAGTTTCATCCAACTTCTTCGCGGCATCGCAATGCGCAACGATTGCGCAGTTGTTTTGCTAGCACATCCTTCAGTTGATGGAATGAAAACAGGACGAGGGTATGCCGGCACTACCGCATGGAACGCCTCTGTGCGCAGCAGATTATATTTTACTGCTCCACAAGCAGAGAAAGCAGAGAATGGCGCAGACATTGATACTGATACGCGCATTCTTGAGCTAGCCAAAACCAATCGCGCCAAGAAAGGGCTCAAGCTTTGTCTCCGTTGGAAGAACGGCGTCTTTGTACCGGAAGGAAGCGGCGACAGCGCGGCGTTCCAAATGGAGAATGCCTTAAACGCAGAAGTAATTTTCCTCGCATTGCTCGATAAGTTCGAGAACCAAAATCGGCGTGTTTCCACCGCGTCAGGGATTAATTATGCCCCGCACGTTTTTGCTCAACATCCGGATGCCAAGGGTATTTCAAAGGATAGTCTGAAGCACGCTATGGAGCGGCTATTGTCCTGTGAGCGTATTCACGTCGTCACCGTAGGGCCGCCGTCTCGCAATGTCCAAAAGCTTGCGAGGGTATCATGAGTGTTTCTTCAGGCGCCCATTCAGACGGCCTTCAGACACCCTTCAGACGCCTTCAGACAGGGTGTGTGTTCAGACCCCCCTATACCCCCCGTGTGCGTCTGAAGCAGACACGTCCGTCTGAAGGACGTCCGCGTCTGCATCAGACATCGAAAGGAAAGCTTGCACGCCGAACGGCATTAAGCCGGAAGGTGTGAGAGCGGGAGAAAGGCAAAACGGTTGAAACTATGTACCTACTTTTTTCTTTTTTTTTTAGAAAGGTTTTTCTTTCGATGAAATCTGGAGCTTGACAATGAGCGAAGTTCAAGTGGTGAACCTTGGTCAAGAACGCCGCCGGAGGCCGCGAAAGCCGAGCGCGACCTTCACCGTTTTGATGGACGTCCGCGATCGCAATGCGCCAGTTCTTGCCGTGGCGCCAGAGGCGCTAGCCCGACCTCTCGGCGAGCGCCTAAACATGGACGATGTTGATTTCGCCTTCGGTTCTATCGAAGCAGCAAAGTCAGCTGCGGCGAAAGCATTCGGCGAGCGCGGCTATATCTTGGTCCCCTGGAAGTGCACGAGGCTGCAGGGTAGCGAAGTTTGGTCAACCGTAGGAATACCGCTGGCGGCAATTGCTGAGCCGGCCGGATATGCATAATCGCAATTTAGAAGGGAAATTGTTTATGAGCTTACATTCAGCGCTTTACGGAACTGCAGTCCGGGACGGAGAAGTCAAACAGGCTAAGTCCGGAAGTTCGTATGGAGTTGTCACTGTCGCCATTCCGAATGGCACGGATGACAACGGCAAGGACGTCAGTCAATTCGTCAAAATCTTCGCTTTCAAGGAAGACGCCCCAGAGATCGCCAAAATCAAAAAAGGCGATCGTCTTTACGCTGAGGGAAATCTTGCTGCCTCGATCTGGGAATCCGAGAAGGGGGCCAAAGTCGATCTAACACTCAAAGCTTTCCACATAAGAAAAACGCAAATCGGCAAGGATCGCGCAAAGCGGGAACGCCATGAGGACGATTTCAACCAGGATCGCGAGAGCGCCGCAGATTTTAGCCGCCGTACCGGTTATACGCCAAACTGATAGACGTATCGACGCACTGAAGGAAATACAGACCATGGAAGAGACAAATATCGTTCAGCTTCACGATCGCATCACAGTCACGCTCTCAGCAGAGGCGACAAGGCTGATCAGGGAGATAATCCAAACAGAAGTTGAGTGGGAGGATGCGTCTGAGCGGAGGCATAATAGGCGCATTGAAGAGAGGAAGCGTGAGGATGATGAATGGGACCGCGAAATGGGTAGAGAGCCGAGCCCCCGGGCGCAACACGAGCCTTATCAGAGACGAGCGCCCAAGACGCCGGAAGCGATTGTAAACGATGCTATTGACACGCTGTATGGCTATAACTGCGTGCTTGTAAAGCGAGGGTAGCTTGCAAATCTCCGCACTCCATCATCAGCGCGTTTTCCTGCATGCTTTGCGCAACCCTCATGTACGCGGTTCCGTCTAGCCATGCGCAAGGAGATCAGAGATCGCCGCAATGAAATCGCCCGCCAGATATTGCATTCCAGTAATGGCATTCTATGGCGTGAAGCTCTTGTTCTCGCGAACAAGGCCATAAAATGCGGGGCTCGCACCAAGGCCGGAACCCCTTGCCAGCGGAAAGCGCTCAGGAACGGCAAGTGCATAAAGCACGGCGGCGGTACGCCTCCGCACCGGACGCCGGAGCAAAGGGAAGCTGCCAGGCGGTTTGCTGCGACACAACCTCGAATTCGCGGACGCTGGGCCAAGATGGAGGCTGCGGAATAAAAAGGACCGCCTCCGGGAGTTTAGAAGCGGTCCCTACTCTCTGGCATGAGGATAACGGTTGAACACTCAGATTTATTCCCGTGAAAGTTGAGAAATAGAAAGCTGACTAAATGAGGGTGCAATGCAAACTATGTGGCGAGGTTTACGAGAGTGGCTTTGTGCATGCCTGCAAGCTACGCGCTGCGATGCCTCAACCGAAGCTTAGCGCCACCCCAGGCGCCCGTACCTCACGCAGTTACTCACAGCGTTACTCACGCGATTGAGGTTACTCACAAGGGTACTCACAGGGTTACTCACGCGCAGCCTGAATTGCGCAAAGCGAATACGTTGAAGGTTGCGCGCTGGAGAGCGAACAACCTGGACCGCTGGAGATCGTATCATGCCGCGTATATGCGCCGCTGGCGAGCGGCGAAGGCGGAGGCTGCATGATTTGTTACAAAACGGTACAGGGTTTAGCAACAGTGAGCTTGCAACAGATTTCGCGTTGCAAAAGGGTTGACTTTTGAATTATGTAACAGCATAAAGCAAAGGTCTAGACCGTTATGCAACGGATGGGGATGAAATGGCAATCTATGGCTACGCTCGCGTTTCGACCGGCGAACAGGACTTGACCATCCAGCGCGAGGCGCTTGCGAAGGCTGGTTGCACGATCATCCGCGAGGAGAAGCGCTCCGGCACGAGCCGCGAAGGGCGCACGGAGCTCGAAACGCTCATGGCCTTCCTTCGGCCAGGGGACGTGTTGATGGTCACGAGGATTGACCGCCTGGCGCGTTCGATGCGTGACCTTCAGAACATCGTTGGCGAATTGAAGGACAAGGGCGTCGCGCTCAAAGCCACTGAGCAGCCTATCGACACGGGCAGCGCAGCCGGTAAGGCGTTTCTCGACATGCTGGGCGTCTTTGCCGAGTTCGAGACCAACCTGCGCCGGGAGCGCCAGATGGAAGGCATTGCAAAGGCAAAGGCGGAGGGCATCTATGCTGGCAAGGGACGCCGCCGCTCGGTTGATCGCGAAGCCATTACCCGGCTCAAAGCGGAAGGCCGCACCCCAACGGATATTGCGAGCGCGCTTAAGATCAATCGCGTGACAGTGTATCGCGTCCTGGGTGAAGCATCTGCTTAGTTTCAAGTGGCAAAGTTTGCCATTTGACCTGTTGCGTCCTGTTGCGTCTTGCGTTCCCCGCAATTCGAGAGAAGGACGCATCGCATGCACGGTGGAAGATTTGAGCGCCGCACCATTGGCCAAGTGCTTGCGGAAGCGGCAGTTTTGGAGGAAAGCAGTCAGAAGGGATTTGCGGGCCAGGATGTGCCTAGGCGGGAGCGCATTGGCCAATGAGCGGAAAAGATAAGGGCGCCTTTTTTGCGGGGCGCGTGGAATATTCGCCGGAGCTATACGGCCACATCCTACAACGCGTCGCTGCGGGCGAGCGCGTCTCCGATTTGTGCAAGGCACCCGGCATGCCAGCGCCCCGCACATTTTACGGATGGACGAAAGCTTCCAACGAGGCTCAGGCGGCATTCGAGGCCGCCAAAGTCGCCCGGGCTGAATTGAGCCGAGATAAGATTGCCGAGATAAACGAAAAGCTTGAGCATGGTACAATTGACCCGCAATCCGCGCGGGAGATTTGCAATAACTTAAAATGGCTTGCAGGACGCGATGCACCACACCTGTTCGGCGACAAGGCCTCTCTCGAAGTCACCGGCAAGGATGGCAAGGATTTCATTCCGGAATATCCAACCGACCACCTGGAGCTCGCAAGGTTCATGGGCATGATCCTCGACAAGGGGCGCCGGCAGTTAGAAGCAAACGAAGGTATTGCTGCGCTTCCTAACGGAGGCGGCCGATGATCGAGACTGCCTGCTTAGTTTGCCTGTTCCGGAGTCATGCCCAAATTTCGTTCACCCTCGATCGCGAAACCGGCCGATATGATCGCGTTGTTATCTAAAATGCTGGTGATCGAGATCACTGCGGGCGGCCGTGTAAGATACCAACCTCGCGGCAGTGCATACAGGGGAGAAAAGTCGTGGGCCCCGCGGCAAGAAACCAGCCGCGATAAGTTCGCTGCGGAGGTTGACCGGGAAGTGACTTGCGATTGGAACCCGGATTTTCGCGAACGTACGCCATAGCATTGGCGCACCCACGGCGCCAATCGCCAGCAAGGCGCTGATGTTTCACAGCTTTTAGGTGTTTCACGGACATAGCCCTCAGAGCCTCGCCGAGGCCTCTAGGACGGCCAGAAGCTTTGGCGGGTGTGTGGAGGAGCGGAGAAGGTGGAAAGGCGGGTGTGGCTGTGCAGCAATTCGCGGGAGGCAGCTCTTATACACATGGATCGGCATCGCCAGTGTCTGTGGATGAAGGCAAGCTAGTGGTTCAAGCCTAATATAAGAGTCCGATTTTGGATTCCCTTCCGGCGCCGCACTGGATCGCATCCGCCATGGCCGAGGCTTCGGGTATTTCGGCAAGCTCGGTGCGGCGCATTTGGCGCAGCCACGGCCTTCAACCCCACCGCTTCCGGCAGTTCAAGCTGTCCAAAGACCCCAAATTCATTGAGAAGCTTCAGGATATCGTTGGGCTGTATATGGCACCGCCCGCACACGGCTCAAGCGGGGAGCCTTCCGCTCCCTTGTTGACCTTCAAGCCGCCATCAACCGCTTCCTCGCAGAGCACAACCAACAGCCCAAACCCTTCGTCTGGACTAAGGACCCAGACGAAATAATCGCTGCTGTTAAGCGCGGGTACCAAACCTTAATTCATCCACTAGGTGGCTACGTACGTCCGCAGCTTGGCTTTAGTTGGCAAAATAGATAAGAGCTACAGTTGAACCCAAAGCAGCCTTAAGCTGGGGAAGCCCCGCGCTGTATAATGCAAATACCGGACTTATTAGTTTTTGGCGCTGCCGCCGCAATCATACTTGCCACCGCCTCTGCTCGCAGCGCGTCCATTAGGGCGCGCCGCTTAGATAAAGATCTTGCCGAAGAAAAACAGGCGTCGCGGCGGAAAGATGAAGAGCTCGCCGCCTCACGAAAAACCGCTGAAGAAGTGCAGCGCCGGAACGATGAACTAGCGCGCCTTCTAGGAGACAAATCGAAAGCCATGCCGTGGATTGCGGGCATGGTGGCTGATTTGCATTGGGTTCAGGACAAGCGCGAAGCCCGCTATCTAGAAACGAAAAAGCGGCCTGCTCGTAGCGCAGCTGAAGAAGTTCGAGCGCATGGGCGTGAGAAGAAGGCTCTCCGCTTGGCGAAGCGCCTTGTGGAGTACCGGCTTTCACTACTGGAAAGCCTTTTCCCGTGGCTGCAGGAAGTAGGCTTTGAAGATGTAGAACGGGTGGCAGAAGCTGAAGCCAGGGAATTGGAAGATGACGGCGATCGTGCTGCCCGGTTCTTATCAAAACACGAGTGGTTGAGCCTACCGGACGTCAAGAAATATCAAATGGCGCTTGATCGTTATAAAACGCGGCGCAAAAGCAAGTGGGAAATTGGAAGAGATTACGAGCGCTATATCGGGTATCACTGGGAAGAGAAGGGGTATGACGTTGTATTTCACGGCGCTATAGAGGGCTTCGATGATTTCGGCAGAGACTTGATAATAACCGGAAAAACCGGAAAGATTGCGATAATACAATGCAAATATTGGTCTTCGCACAGGACAATACTAGAAGCAGCAATTTTTCAATTGCTGGGGTCTACAGTTGGCTTTTACATTGAAAGAAATGGGAACCCGCCGCCAGATTTGAAAATACTTTTTGAATATGTTCAGCCCTACCTATATTCCTCAACTCAAGTCGATGTCCGTATTCGCGACGTAGCCTTGGCCATGGGAATAAAGCTTAAAGAAGAAATGGCTATGACGGACTGGCCCATGGTGAAGTGCAATATATCCGCTGCCTCGGAGCGCATCTATCATCTGCCGATGGACCAGCAATACGACAGAGTGAAAATCTGCAAACCCGGCGAATTCTATGCCAAAACAGTTTCCGAAGCAGAGAGCAATGGCTTCCGCCGAGCAAGACGTTGGATGGGTCAGGGGGCGTAGGCAACGGCTTCCGCCGAGCAAGACGCTGGATAGGCCCGGCCCGCGCGGCTACACAGCATAGAAATATAGAAGTTGTTAAAGAAAGAGACTGGTTTCAACCATTCGTGCTATCGTCGATGGTTGTCTCGGAGTCCAACCATCGAATCTATATTGGTTTGCCCCCGATAGCTACTGCGATTGATACCAGCTTTCATAGTGCTTTTATTGACCTGGTACTCAGTGGCGAACAAGACCCGCTTTTATCTTGGGAGAGACGCTACGGTAAATTTCATAGCGCGTCAGTTTGAAGGAGTCGGAGGTATTCTAAAGGCCGGAAAGCGGGTTCTCCTATCTTCGAAGCAGGCGGTGGCACGAATTGGCCTGCTTGCTTCACCGCTGGGAGGCCAATCAGTCCCGGCTCATCCTGCACATGGCTGCCTACTGGCTTTTGCACGCGTTGCGGGGCGCTGCCCCCAGGCGCTCGCTGTGGCGCACGGCAACTTTCGAGACGCTGCGGCGCGCATTCCTCAAAATCGCGGTGCGCGTAGAGGAACTGAAGAGCCGTATCAAGGTCGCCTTCCCCTCAGCTTATCCGCACGCGCCGGTGCTCGCTCTCCTCGCCGGTTCATTGACCGTTCAAAGCCCATGAGCCTTGCGGCAAGTGCCGCGCAAGCCCCGATCTCAAACCCTCAACGCGTTGCAATCTCCACTCACCAAACCACCGAAAAACCGGCCGATGACGCATGCCCGCGCCGTCCGTAAGCGTACTTGGCGAATAATTGGAGCTAGGTGCTGTCTGGATCGACGCTGAAGAACTGCACCATTGCCATAGGCCAGTAACTCGTCTGGCTCAGCCGCGAGACCACCACTCCCGCTTCACCCTTAGCAAGCGACATTTCGGCCGAAAGGCGAAAGGTCCACGGCCAATCACAACCGTCGCTGTCTATTTAGGACATTGGTTAAAGCTTTCATTTTCCTCTGATCAAGCATGTCCTCCCCGATAGCCAATCCGAAAGCTGATCTTACGAAAACCCGGTTTCGAGGCTCAGTTCTGGTAAGCTCAGTCCAGCCGTCTCAATCAACGTCGACCGGAGCCTTAGCGCCGGGCCTAGCACCATCCCGATCAACCCTTGACACGCGGTTAGCCAGCAGGCTGAGTAATAGGGCCCGCGCCAACTGGCGGTGATCAGGGTAGGCACCGCGGACTGAATCGTTCGCTGGTGGGTGGCGGTGAGACGGACGGCACCCATGTGCGTTTAGGGCCGAATTGGTTCTGCGCGTCAGAGGGTTATTATGGCAAACTCGTGGCGCGAAATTTTGGAGAGAGCCGCGGCCGGTCTCTCAATCGACCTAAAACCCGCGCCTCCTGCTCAGGTACGACATCGTCCCAACAACCAAAGGACGCGGCCGCATCCATCCAGGCAGTCAGATCCAATTGCGGAAGCTCATGATCTTTTAGAGCGCGAGCTCAAAGCAATCTCACCCCAGCCGGTGGATGAGCGGCTAGCCTCTGCAGGCAGCAGGCAAACTCTTCGCCACAGAGCGGTTCCGCGCCCTTCGCTTTTGGCGAAAGTTGATGCAGCCACGCCGACGACGCCGTCACCATCGAAGCGCAGCCCAAAGATAACCCTGCCAGAAATTCTCGCGTGGCGCAGCCTTCTCTTTATTTCTGTCTCAGTGATAGTCATCGGCCTGTTGGCATTTGCCCTGCTCAATCGCGGCGGAGTAGCCAATGAAACAAGCGTCGCCCAACAAGCCACCCCTGCATCCGTCACGGATGGAGTTTTGGTAAGCATTCCCTTGCCATCACGCCGGCCATCGACTCTGCAAGGTGACGCGAAGCGCTGATCGCGGCCGTTCGTTTGGCCGACGATAGGGAGTTCAACGCGGCCCTGAGTTTTTGCACGCCCTGAAAAACGCGTGTGCGCGCGTCTTGGGGTGTCAAGCCTGCAAACTACAAAAACCCGGGGCCGGTTCAACTCGCGAAACAAAGCTACCGAAGGCCCATTGAGTCCTCCCAACCGGAATGCTTCGGGTTGGAAGCCCGCATTTCCGCGTGGGGTCGATTCCGGACTCGGGCGCATTTTCAGGGCACAACCGCTTCACCCTCAGCAGCGGAATTTCCGGACAAAAGCCGGACGCGGATTAGCGAAGGAGGCCCGAAACTCTCGACGGTGAACTTTGATTCGGAGCTGCCTTTCAATTCCCGCTGATCTCGATATTTATTTAGGACTTTCGGATTCCTAATCTTGGCTGACGAACCTGCCGGGTTCAGCGTGACCTGTCAGGTCAGTGCTAATCAGATTGAAGGCCGAAAGTCCCAGAACGGCCGCCGGTCCTCACCTCATTCGAACTTGGCCGGCGATGAAAACGGCTTGGTTGCATCCACAAAGAACATGACCAGCGCGTTCAGGTCGGTCGTGCCGCTGCTGAAGACCTCCATCGGCATGCCGGGACCATGTCCAGGCATCGATTGGCCGGCGTCGACATAGCTCACGCCGTGTGGTGTCTTTTGGCCCAACTGGCCGCTCAGCACGTAGAAGGTTTCGGAGCCCGGATGCATATGCACGGGTGTCTTGGCCCCAGGTGCTCCGCCCGTGTTGTTGATCCGCAGCAGATACTCGGAGGCAACGATTCTAGGCACGGGCCCAATCTCGACGACCTTGGTTGCACCGGGCGTCGAGTCGCCCTTTTGGCCGAGCGTGAAAAGCCAGATCTTGCCCGCAACTTGAGCAACCAAGGATGTCTGACCTTCGGCGGCTTGCGCCTGTGCAAGCGTGGAGAAATTCTCGATCCGCCAGAACAACGGTCCGGCCGGCAATTGCTTGATTTTCTTCTCGGCGACCGGCTTGATAACGAACTTTGGCTCGGTTTGCGCCGCCACTGGCGACGGCGACGTCAACAATCCCGTCGTACAAAGCGAGAACACCAATGCCATAACAGGCCGGGCGCGGGATATTCGCAGTTTCATCGTTCTCCTCCTGGGGTTGATGGACACTAGCGAGGCAGCGAGCCAACCAGAGGGAGCGGTCGCGGTAATGAGAAAAGCCGAAGGTAAGGGCGAAAAAACTCCGAAATTTGAAGAAACGGTAGGGCCCGTGGGCTATAATTTGGCTCGCCGCTCGAAAGACGACGGGCGCAGATGGTCCGCCTTGTCGCCCCAGCGGCGTTCCAGGCAGACCTGCAAGACGGGCAAATCATAGATGGAATTCGCATGCACAATCTTTCTCGGCGAAATGCCATTCGCCTAGGTTTGCTGGCCCTGGCCTCCTGGTCTGCGACTTCGATATCTTCAGTTGCCGCGGACAGTTTCCCGCTTGCGATTGGGGGTTATGACCCGGTTGCCTATTTCACCGTCGGGAAAGCGGTGCGCGGGGTGCCAGAGATCGAATATGTATGGGACGAGTATCGCTACCGCTTTCTGAGCGCAGAGCATCGCGAGCTTTTCAAAGCCAATCCCGAACGCTACGCGCCGCAGTTCGCGAATTTCTGCGCCGCTGCCCTCGCCGAGGGGGAGGTCGTCAAGGCCAACCCCGAATATTGGCTTATCAGCGACGGCAAGCTTTATATTTTCGGAAAACCGAACGGGCCGGATCTGTTCCGGCAGGATCTTGCAGGACATATCGCCAAGGCTAATGAAAATCGGTCGCTCATTCTAAACCGTTAAAGCGAGACCCCGTGCGGAGCCCAGCTTTCCCGAAAAATCCCGCGAAAACAAACGAATTTAGGGCGGCATCGATTCCATCAGATGCGATCTCGCTCTAGTTCTAGTGGTTCGAGGAGCTGCGACTGGCTACTGCGCGATAGAGACCTGCCTTGCGAAGTCCGTTGCGCAAATTTTCGAGATCGACGGAATTTAAAAATTTGCTCCCGAACTCCTGAGGTTCGAAAGTCGGATCAATGCGGTGTATCTCCTGCACGACACGCTCAGCATCTTCCATTCGACTCTGCTGTGCATAGGCCGCCGCAAGGACGATGCGGCTAAAGTTCGCGCCCGTGGTTTCGCGAAGATTGAGTTTCGCTTGTTCGATCGCCGCGTCGTAGCGCAACTTCAGATAATAGGCGAGACTGAGGGCAAAGCGATCCATCGCATTTAGCTCGGGATCAATACGCTGCGCCTGTTCCAATGCGTTGATCGCGGCATCCGTCTGCCCCAACCACATCAGGATATTACCATAGCCGGCAAGGGCCTGGGCGTCGTTCGGATTGGTCGCGATCGCACGAGCCATCTCTTCCTTGGCCTGTTCGTATCGGCGATAGAAGATGTTGATTCGGCCGAGGATAATGCGTGCGCGCACTTCGGAACTGTCAAGATTTAGCGCCTTAGTTGCCATTTCTTCCGCGCGAGCAAGGAACATTGCTGGGGATTCTGCCCAGCCCATCGACACGGGGATATAATAGGTTTCGGCGAGCGCGGCATAGGCGGCGGCGCAGTCGGGATCGAGTTCAATCGCGCGCCTGAGGAACGCGCGTGCCTCTACGTTGTTTTCACGCGCCGGACGCTGCAGCGCCGGCCTGGCGCGAAGCACGTAATCGTAGGCCTGGAGACTTTCTACCCGCTTGGCAAACACTCGACGCTGTTCAATCTGCGTCACTTCAAGCGCGAGGGCGCGGGCGATTTGGGTGGTGATCTTGTCTTGCAAGGCAAAGAGGTCCACTAGCGCGTCGTCGAAACGGCCAGACCAACGCACCCGACCATCGGAATCGACGAGTTCTGCGGTCACTCGCACGCGATCGCCGGTCTGCCAGACGCTGCCTTCAACCTGATAGCGGACCGCAAGAGCGCGGGCGATCTCTCCGGGGCTTACGGATTTGCCTTTGTAGGGGGAAACCGCGTTCCATGACATCACTGTCAGGGTGGAAAACCGACCCAGCACGTTGATTATATCCTGGGTCAATCCGTCGGCGAAGTACTCTCGAGCCGAATCGCCACTCTGATTCACAAAGGGCAGAATGGCAATCGCGGGCTTCGTGCCGATTTCAGCAACCTTCGAGAATTGATCGCCGGAGCGCTGGACGCCGAGGATTTTCCATTCAGAGTAACCGGTTAAAAACGTCCCTATAGCAAGAAAAACCGCGAGCGTCAGAACGGCGAACGGTCCGGCGCGCCGATGAGTGAGTGCTGCCGTCAACGATGTCCGGACGTGAGCACGGATGATGGGCTTCCACAGCCGCACGTTGGCCTCGAAAATTGCTGAATCCGGCACATCTTTGTTGGGCTGCTCAACCCGCGCAATGGCTGAGACGGCTGATTCAAAACGATAACCGCGGCGAGGAATTGTTTTGATCAGGCGCGGCCCATCATCCCCGAGCGCCCGTCGCAATTCACCGATGCTTTGCACGAGAGTATCGTCGGTGACGGCCAAATCCGGCCAGACCGCGGAAAAGAGTTCGTCCTTCGAAACAAGACGACAGGAATTTTCGACGAGGAAGTAAAGGACCGAGAAAGTCTTTGGCCGAAGGGCAATTTCATGGGTGTCCAGAAGGAGACAGCCGCGATCCAAGTCCAGAACATAGCGATCAAATCGCAACCGCTTTGTCCGCATCAGCGCAAGAGAGTCGGCATCGAGTGTGGTCATCGCTCCGCCTGGAATGCAATACTAAGCCGCACGCGCCAATTCAGCACATGTATCGTGTGATGACCATCGGTCAACTCAATCCCAGAGGATATTGATCGACCTCCGGTCCCAATTTGGGCCGGCCTTCGCCGGTACGTCATCGAACACAGCCTGAGTCAGATTTACCTGTCGCTTAACGTCCGTTGATTTGTCGTGATGCTAACAGGAAGCTGCCGTACAGCAAAGATCGCTTTCCGCATATAGCCATGCGCCCTATTGGCCTTGATGCTGAAGAACTGCCAGATTGCCAGGGGCTCACGGCTTGCCGGCTTGATCGCGAAGTCAGCCACTCCCGCTCCACTCTCAGCAACAGAAGTTCGGGACAATAGGTCAAAGGTCCGGAATCGGCCTACTGCTGAGATGCAAAGCTTACTCGCCTAAGCAGGTTTACATGAGCGTTTGCAAAAGCGCCGGTATCTCTGCGGGGGGGCAATCCTCGCCCTTACCGCGACCTTTGATGGCAATGTAAGAAGGAATGCGAACCGCCGCAAAGTTAAATTCGCGGAAGGGCCCCCAGAGGGACCAAGATTTAAATCTCCGATCCGGATATCGTCGAAGCGATGCACTTGAAGCCGGTGTCCCCGAAAATGAATTCGCCGCAGCACAATGCGCCGGACTGCGTCGAAGCTTCGGCCGCGTTATAAATTGGTTACTACATCCGCGTTTGAGCCGCATGCGTCGGCCGCAGCAACTCAGCCGCGGATCGGGGACGGAGTGGAGGCAGCTCAGTTTGACGAGTTCCTACAATCCTAGTCCTCAACCATTTTAACGGCATTCAAAGCCGGCGTTAGGCTGAAAACGCAACATGTTGAATCGGTGTCAAGTTTCAAGCAAAACCTTTCGTATGCTTAGCGAGGATAATCGAGTGTGGCATCACACAGTGGATCGAAACTGGAGCAAGAAATGCAGAAAAAGAAGGAGACAAGTTCTAAGCCGTCTTGGCTCGATACGCGCAATGATCGCAAAACGCCGTTCACAGACGCCGAGCTGGATGCCCTGGCAGATGATTTCATCGCCGCCATGGCAGACGTACCAGGCTGGCAGGCTCTCGTCGCGGAAGTTGGCGAGCAGCAAGCCAGAGAAGTGGCGAAACAGCGATTGGCAGCCCAAGACGCAAACAGCCTTCTCAATTGGCAGCCCGAAGGACCTTTACACTGATTGGTGACGCACACCATCGCAGCATCAAGGGGCAGCCAATGCCGGCGGTCAGGGCGCATGTTTGGACGTTTCGGTCACAATTTCGGGCCTGTGCATTTGGATGGCGATCGGATTTGCCGATCAAGCGCGTCAAGGAGGCTGTGGCGGAGATCAAGAAAGCCGCTCGCAAAGACAAGGTCCTTGGTGCCGAAGGTGCGGTGATCTTTCTTGAAAAGGTGTCAGGCGCCCTTGCACACGTTGACAGCTCGTCCGGCGCCATCGGCACCACGGTCAATTGGGCAATCGAGACGCTGGTGCCGATCATTGCGCAAGCCCCAACGAGCGACGGCTTGAGAGACAAATGGCTCGGGCGGCTATGGCGTGCCATCGAGGATGACGAGAACCCTTACATTGAGCTGCTCCCCGATCATTGGGGCGAATTGTGCGTCACGCCCGAGCGCGCATCGCGGTGGGCGGATCGCTTTATGGAGGGCGTGCGATTGACGTGGAGCCCCGGCCTAGCGCGTGGAGGCTTCTTCAAGGGCACCGCCGCCTGCCTAAGCGCATTGTTTTCTGCCGGACGGCATGAGGATCTCCTCAACCTGTTGGACTTGGCACCCTACAAATTTTGGCATGACCGCCGCTGGGGCGTACGAGCATTAGCCGAGCAGGGCAAGACCGCTCAAGCGATCCGATATGCAGAGGACACACGCGGCCTTAATCAATCCGACAGCGGGATCTCAAGGGCATGCGAAGAGATCATGCTGTCCGAAGGCCTATGGCGGGAGGCTTATGATCGATACGCATTTGAGGCGAACCGGCATAGCACGTACCTGGCCACATTCCAGGCGATAACAAGCAAGTATCCGCAGATCGAGCCCAGGACGATACTTGGCGACCTCATCAACAGAACTTCCGGCGATGAGGGCAAATGGTTCGCCGCGGCGAAATCAGCAGGACTTTTTACCGAAGCGGCTGAGCTTGCACAGACAAGCCCCTGCGATCCAAAGACGCTGACGCGCGCCACGCGAGACTTCGCAGCCAGCCACCCCGAATTTGCCCGCTCGGTCGGCCTGGCGGCACTGAAATGGCTGCTGTGCGGTTACGGCTACGACCTCACGGCACAGGATGTTGTTGATGCGTTGAACCACACCTTGGAGGCTGCCCAGAACAATGGCAGCGAGGCGGACACGATGCGCACAATCCAATGGCTTGTTGACCAATACCCAGGCGCAGATCGCGCGCTCGTTGCGATTTTGCGCTGCAAGCTCGACGAAGTCAAAAAATCCTCTTCGTCTTGAATTACCTTGGCAGATCCCGGGTCAGCTTCTAACCACCGTTGACAGGACAGATGCAAGAGTTGAACACAATGCGGAGACAAACTGACTTTTATAGGTCGTCGCTGAGCAGATCCCGTGAACGGAAAACAGACGACGCTGTAGTGATCATCGATTTCGTCGATCAGGGTCGATTCCGGAAGTGTCGGTTTTATTGAGAAGGCATATTCGTGCAGTCGGCTATTGGATCTATAAGCGGAAACGGATGGATAAGCCGCCACATGCCTGCAGGTGACCCGTTCCGGAAATCATTGTTGCACCGGTGGGGGTCGAACCAAGCCGTCAGCTTCCAGGCGAATTGCTGACGAGCCCTCCCACGCCCATCGCAGTGCACCAAGCGCTCCAGCACAAGCCTGTACAACCTTCCGAGGCCAAACTATGCTGCTAGCCGTTGAACGAGATGATTTCGAGGAGGCCGCATGCCCGATGCTCGCGCAACCGTGGGCAGCAAGCTCAAAATCTTCATCTCCTATTCTCGGCGCGATCTCGACTTCGCTGATCAACTCGTCGCCGTGCTGGAATGGCAAGGCTTTCTGCCCGTCATCGACCGGAAGGGCATCCACGGGGCCGAACGGTGGGAAGAACGCCTCGGCCACCTCATCCTCGAGAGCGACGTCGTCGTTTTCGTTCTCTCGCCCGAACTCGGCGGCCTCAGAGGTCTGCGCCTGGGAAGTCGAGGAAGCCACGAGGCGCGGTAAGCGCATCGTCCCCGTGCTCTCCTGCCCGCTCGAAGGACAGCAGCCCCACGGTCGCCTGCGAGACCTCAACTACATCTATTTTTATCCAGAGAAGGATACGCCCGGCTCCGGCTTCGGCACCGGTCTGACGAGGCTTGTCGAAGCGCTCTCGGTTGATATCGCCTGGCTGCGCGAGCATACGCGGCTCGAAGAGCTTGCGGCGCGCTGGGACGCCAACGCCCGGGTGGCTGATCTTCTCCTGCGCGGCTCTGAGCTGGCTGGCTACAAAGCCTGGCGCGACCGGCACCCGGCAAATGCACCGGAGCTAACCGCCCTGCAGCGCGCCTTCCTCGCCGGCAGCGAGGAAGAAGAAGCCAACCGCGCCAACGCGGAGCGCAAACAGCTCGATGAGATGGCAGCCGCCAACGCGGAGCGGGCCAAGGCCTTGGCCGAGGCTCATGAGGCCTTGCAGCGCGAGGCGCATGCGCAGAAGGCGCGGGCGCGGGCTCGGCGGATAATCCAATGGGGTTCGGCCGCGGCGTCGCTGGCGCTATTAGCGGTTGCAGTGCTGGCTACATGGCAATCGGTGAGGGCCACCAGAGAAAGCCACAAGGCAGAAGACCACCTCCGCCTCGCCCGCAGGACGTCGGAGGATCTCGTTACTCTCGTCACAACAGATCTTCGGACGGTTCCCGGCATTAAAGCGAAAACGACCGCCCGTATTCTCGATAGCGCCAAGCGCTCCTTCGATCAGCTTGCCCCGGTGCTCATTGAGGATCTTTCATTTCAAAAAAGCCGGGCCGAGATGATGCATCGATTCGGAGAGGCCTACAGTAAGGCGACAACCTTGCAGAAAGCGGAGGAATCCTACACCGAGTCCCTCCAGATTTATCAACGGTTAGCTGCGGCCAACCCTATGGATATTGAGCCTACTGCTGAGATGCAAAGCTTACTCGCCTAAGCAGGTTTACATGAGCGTTTGCAAAAGCGCCGGTATCTCTGCGGGGGGGCAATCCTCGCCCTTACCGCGACCTTTGATGGCAATGTAAGAAGGAATGCGAACCGCCGCAAAGTTAAATTCGCGGAAGGGCCCCCAGAGGGACCAAGATTCAAATCTCCGATCCGGATATCGTCGAAGCGATGCACTTGAAGCCGGTGTCCCCGAAAATGAATTCGCCGCAGCACAATGCGCCGGACTGCGTCGAAGCTTCGGCCGCGTTATAAATTGGTTACTACATCCGCGTTTGAGCCGCATGCGTCGGCCGCAGCAACTCAGCCGCGGATCGGGGACGGAGTGGAGGCAGCTCAGTTTGACGAGTTCCTACAATCCTAGTCCTCAACCATTTTAACGGCATTCAAAGCCGGCGTTAGGCTGAAAACGCAACATGTTGAATCGGTGTCAAGTTTCAAGCAAAACCTTTCGTATGCTTAGCGAGGATAATCGAGTGTGGCATCACACAGTGGATCGAAACTGGAGCAAGAAATGCAGAAAAAGAAGGAGACAAGTTCTAAGCCGTCTTGGCTCGATACGCGCAATGATCGCAAAACGCCGTTCACAGACGCCGAGCTGGATGCCCTGGCAGATGATTTCATCGCCGCCATGGCAGACGTACCAGGCTGGCAGGCTCTCGTCGCGGAAGTTGGCGAGCAGCAAGCCAGAGAAGTGGCGAAACAGCGATTGGCAGCCCAAGACGCAAACAGCCTTCTCAATTGGCAGCCCGAAGGACCTTTACACTGATTGGTGACGCACACCATCGCAGCATCAAGGGGCAGCCAATGCCGGCGGTCAGGGCGCATGTTTGGACGTTTCGGTCACAATTTCGGGCCTGTGCATTTGGATGGCGATCGGATCTGCCGATCAAGCGCGTCAAGGAGGCTGTGGCGGAGATCAAGAAAGCCGCTCGCAAAGACAAGGTCCTTGGTGCCGAAGGTGCGGTGATCTTTCTTGAAAAGGTGTCAGGCGCCCTTGCACACGTTGACAGCTCGTCCGGCGCCATCGGCACCACGGTCAATTGGGCAATCGAGACGCTGGTGCCGATCATTGCGCAAGCCCCAACGAGCGACGGCTTGAGAGACAAATGGCTCGGGCGGCTATGGCGTGCCATCGAGGATGACGAGAACCCTTACATTGAGCTGCTCCCCGATCATTGGGGCGAATTGTGCGTCACGCCCGAGCGCGCATCGCGGTGGGCGGATCGCTTTATGGAGGGCGTGCGATTGACGTGGAGCCCCGGCCTAGCGCGTGGAGGCTTCTTCAAGGGCACCGCCGCCTGCCTAAGCGCATTGTTTTCTGCCGGACGGCATGAGGATCTCCTCAACCTGTTGGACTTGGCACCCTACAAATTTTGGCATGACCGCCGCTGGGGCGTACGAGCATTAGCCGAGCAGGGCAAGACCGCTCAAGCGATCCGATATGCAGAGGACACACGCGGCCTTAATCAATCCGACAGCGGGATCTCAAGGGCATGCGAAGAGATCATGCTGTCCGAAGGCCTATGGCGGGAGGCTTATGATCGATACGCATTTGAGGCGAACCGGCATAGCACGTACCTGGCCACATTCCAGGCGATAACAAGCAAGTATCCGCAGATCGAGCCCAGGACGATACTTGGCGACCTCATCAACAGAACTTCCGGCGATGAGGGCAAATGGTTCGCCGCGGCGAAATCAGCAGGACTTTTTACCGAAGCGGCTGAGCTTGCACAGACAAGCCCCTGCGATCCAAAGACGCTGACGCGCGCCACGCGAGACTTCGCAGCCAGCCACCCCGAATTTGCCCGCTCGGTCGGCCTGGCGGCACTGAAATGGCTGCTGTGCGGTTACGGCTACGACCTCACGGCACAGGATGTTGTTGATGCGTTGAACCACACCTTGGAGGCTGCCCAGAACAATGGCAGCGAGGCGGACACGATGCGCACAATCCAATGGCTTGTTGACCAATACCCAGGCGCAGATCGCGCGCTCGTTGCGATTTTGCGCTGCAAGCTCGACGAAGTCAAAAAATCCTCTTCGTCTTGAATTACCTTGGCAGATCCCGGGTCAGCTTCTAACCACCGTTGACAGGACAGATGCAAGAGTTGAGCACAATGCGGAGACAAACTGACTTTTATAGGTCGTCGCTGAGCAGATCCCGTGAACGGAAAACAGACGACGCTGTAGTGATCATCGATTTCGTCGATCAGGGTCGATTCCGGAAGTGTCGGTTTTATTGAGAAGGCATATTCGTGCAGTCGGCTATTGGATCTATAAGCGGAAACGGATGGATAAGCCGCCACATGCCGCAGGTGACCCGTTCCGGAAATCATTGTTGCACCGGTGGGGGTCGAACCAAGCCGTCAGCTTCCAGGCGAATTGCTGACGAGCCCTCCCACGCCCATCGCAGTGCACCAAGCGCTCCAGCACAAGCCTGTACAACCTTCCGAGGCCAAACTATGCTGCTAGCCGTTGAACGAGATGATTTCGAGGAGGCCGCATGCCCGATGCTCGCGCAACCGTGGGCAGCAAGCTCAAAATCTTCATCTCCTATTCCCGGCGCGATCTCGACTTCGCTGATCAACTCGTCGCCGTGCTGGAATGGCAAGGCTTTCTGCCCGTCATCGACCGGAAGGGCATCCACGGGGCCGAACGGTGGGAAGAACGCCTCGGCCACCTCATCCTCGAGAGCGACGTCGTCGTTTTCGTTCTCTCGCCCAACTCGGCGGCCTCAGAGGTCTGCGCCTGGGAAGTCGAGGAAGCCACGAGGCGCGGTAAGCGCATCGTCCCCGTGCTCTCCTGCCCGCTCGAAGGACAGCAGCCCCACGGTCGCCTGCGAGACCTCAACTACATCTATTTTTATCCAGAGAAGGATACGCCCGGCTCCGGCTTCGGCACCGGTCTGACGAGGCTTGTCGAAGCGCTCTCGGTTGATATCGCCTGGCTGCGCGAGCATACGCGGCTCGAAGAGCTTGCGGCGCGCTGGGACGCCAACGCCCGGGTGGCTGATCTTCTCCTGCGCGGCTCTGAGCTGGCTGGCTACAAAGCCTGGCGCGACCGGCACCCGGCAAATGCACCGGAGCTAACCGCCCTGCAGCGCGCCTTCCTCGCCGGCAGCGAGGAAGAAGAAGCCAACCGCGCCAACGCGGAGCGCAAACAGCTCGATGAGATGGCAGCCGCCAACGCGGAGCGGGCCAAGGCCTTGGCCGAGGCTCATGAGGCCTTGCAGCGCGAGGCGCATGCGCAGAAGGCGCGGGCGCGGGCTCGGCGGATAATCCAATGGGGTTCGGCCGCGGCGTCGCTGGCGCTATTAGCGGTTGCAGTGCTGGCTACATGGCAATCGGTGAGGGCCACCAGAGAAAGCCACAAGGCAGAAGACCACCTCCGCCTCGCCCGCAGGACGTCGGAGGATCTCGTTACTCTCGTCACAACAGATCTTCGGACGGTTCCCGGCATTAAAGCGAAAACGACCGCCCGTATTCTCGATAGCGCCAAGCGCTCCTTCGATCAGCTTGCCCCGGTGCTCATTGAGGATCTTTCATTTCAAAAAAGCCGGGCCGAGATGATGCATCGATTCGGAGAGGCCTACAGTAAGGCGACAACCTTGCAGAAAGCGGAGGAATCCTACACCGAGTCCCTCCAGATTTATCAACGGTTAGCTGCGGCCAACCCTATGGATATAGACTTGCAGCGCGGAATTGCTCAGGAGCTAGATGAGCTTGGCCTGCTAAAGAAGAAGGGAAATCTCACAAGCGCATTACAATATCTTCAGCAATCCTTGAGGCTGAGACAAAATATAGCTTTACATGATCCTGCAAACTACAAAACCCATCGCGATATATCCGCATCCTATGTTAATTTTGGAGACGTATTTGATTTGCAAGGGAAGCACACAGAAGCGCTCGACTATCAAAGAATGGCGCTAAGCGAGCTGCAGCGCGCCATAGAGATACAAGGTGAAACGAGCGAACTACAGCAGAAGTTCGCATTCATTGAACTCAGAATAGCTGATTCCAACCAACATTTTGGCAAAACCCAGGAGAGGCTTAGTAGCCAATTAAGAGCAGTTGCTATTCGCGAGAAGGTTATTGCCTCGGAACCAGACAACATAGAGTGGCAGAGAAACCTCTCTTGGGCATATGAAGCCGTAGGAGGCACCTACGAAGATCTAAAGGATTGGGATAACGCTTTGTTGTATTATGGAAAATGTCTTGCCATCCGCCTGAAGCTTATTCAATACGACTCGTTCAGCTCGGTTTATAAATACGATTTGGCTTGGATTGACAACTATATCGGCAATGTATTTTATGCCAAAGGAAACGAAGACGAAGCAGTTCCACCCTACCGCGAGGCCTATAAACTTTTCAACTTCGTTGCAACAGCGGATCCTGATGACAGGTAATATCAGAAAGGCCTTGGGCTTACTCTTGAATACTTAGGAAAGGTTTCTGAAAAGAAGAATAATATTCAGGAGGCTTTCAATTATTTTACGGAAGCAAGGAAAGTGTTTGAAAAATTAACAAATATGGATCGTACGAATGAAGACTGGCTCAAAAATTACCAGCGCATCAAGGAGAAAGAGAGTAGGACATCTCCTCAGAAAACGGAAACAATTTAAAGCACCAAAGCAAACCCCTAACGTTGGTGTCTATTTGCCCCTCGGGATCTCTTGGCCTTTTCGTCCCATGAACCACTCATAGGAAACGATCAAGCTCGAATAAGGGTCGATATGGACCCAGCCCAGGCGTGTTGGCACCATGAGTTCGAAATGGACGTGCGTCGTGGTGCCGAAGGGGTAATCCAAATAGTTCCCAGCAGTGCCAAGCACATCTCCTTCTTTTACCGGTTTCCGTCCGACTAGGTGTTTAGTCCCGCTATGTGATGGAATCAGTCTAACTGACCGTAAACAGCGGGAGAGTTTATGGGACAGGTTCTTCACGGCAGCGCCACGACCACGCACGCCATCCGAGCTGCAATACAGCGATCGAAAGCTACGGCCAAGGAGTTAGCTGAACGCCATGGCATCAATCCCAAAACGGTGGCGAAATGGAAGGAAAGACCCTTCGTTCACGACGCGCCCATGGGGCCGAAAGCTCCTCGCTCGACGGTCCTGGCGGTAGAGGAGGAAGCCGTCGCGGTGGCGTTCCGCAAACACACGCTCTTGCCGCTCGACGATTGCCTCTATGCGCTGCAGGCCACGATCCCGCATCTAACGCGCTCCTCCCTGCATCGCTGCTACCAGCGTCACGGCATCAGCCGGTTGCCAGAAATGGAAGGGGATAAACCTGCCAGACGCGCCTTCAAGAAATACCCGATTGGTTATTTCCACATCGATATCGCCGAGGTCAGGACCGAAGAAGGCAAGCTTTACCTCTTCGTGGCCATAGACCGCACATCCAAGTTCGCCTTTGCCCAACTGCATGAAAAAGCAACAAGGGCCGTGGCCGCGGGCTTCCTCCGGGACTTGATCGCCGCCGTTCCGTATAGGATCCACACAGTCCTGACAGACAATGGCCTCCACTTCACAACCCCAGGCGCAGGCGGATCAGCCGTGCCGGAGATCAAACGCGCAATCGCCGCCGGTGAAATCTTCCGGGCCCACGGCTTCGAACTCGTCTGCGCCCGCAATGACATCGATCACCGGCTGACAAGGCCGAAGCATCCCTGGACGAATGGGCAGGTCGAGCGCATGAACCGTACGCTGAAAGAGGCCACCGTGCGCCGCTATCACTACGACAGCCATGGTCAGCTCAAGGGCCATCTCGCCGCTTTCCTGGCTGCCTACAACTTCGCAAAAAGGCTCAAAACCCTGCGAGGGCTTACGCCCTTCGAACACATCTGCAAATGCTGGACAGAAAATCCGGATCAGTTCAGACTTGATCCAATCCACCACATGCCGGGACTAAACAACTAGGCCATCGTTGTTCATTGCGTCTGGGCTCATGTGGAGATATCGTACTTTGAACCTTTCCGAAAAACTGTTGGCGAAGAGATATAGGGCCTGCGCATTTTTGACGCGATAGGTAACGCCGCTGGCCGCCGCAACAACAGTTTCCCTAAAAGGCTCACATTTTTGGATCGGCGGGGCGTCAGGGGCAGCACGCCATGCGATAAAGTGGCAAACTCTGGGGCGAATATCCTGTCCCTGGTGGCCTGCCGCGTTGGGGCAAACGGCAATGCTCCAATCGCGTTCCTCGCAAAAATTATCCCGCCACGGATAGCCGTAGTTTCGCACGCTGCCTTCATCGTTGACCAGCTTGGCCTTCATTCGGTCGCAATGATAGGTGTCCCGATAAGGGACGAAGGGTTCGCCCGGAACGTCACCCGATAAATTCAGTTTTGTATTTAGGCAGTTTCCACCATCCGCAAAGATTTGCGAATTAGCGAATGCAGGGCCGTCCTTGAGGGGAAAATGCAGCGCCGCGTAAACCGTATAATCGGCGCGGCCAGCGCCTGACCCATTTTTGAGGTCTCCGGGAGCGTGAAATTTAAAGTCGGGAGAATACTCTTTAGGCCTTGGTACAAGGCCGTGCTTTGTCTCATAGGCTGCACCGGGGCGTTCGCCCCCCGCAAAACTCAGCGTTTCCACAATAGTCAATAGAAGGTCACGCTCGGCTTCGCATCGCTTGCCCCTCGTTTGTGGCGGCGCACACGGAAGAGAAAGCACATAATTGATCCCATATTTTTCGAACGAAAGGCGTTGTTCATCTTCGAGTGTGAACGATGCAACCTCCGTTTTGCTGCCGGAAACCGAAGCATTAATTATTGTTCTCTTAGTACGAACCCAAGGGACTTCGTAGACTAACGCGTTAGCGGAAAGCGTTACCAACTTCACCGTGCCACCAACAGTCTTTGATAGTATTATATCGTATCCGGCATTCCCAATATCTGCCGCATCGACGGCCTGGCCTGCCCCATCGAAGTGATCCGAGTTGAATGTTAGACTCGGCGGGTTTCTGGTGGCGCTCATGCCGCCAGGCCCTGACCGTAAGGCGGCATGAGCGCCGTTGGCAAGATTGTTCTTGGCGCCGGCGGGCGATAGCCCAGAGACGAGTGCGGACGCTGGGTGTTGTAATGACGCCGCCACGATTCGATCAGGATTTTCGCCTCCTTCATCGTGTAGAAGATCTCGCGGGCGAGAAGCTCATCGCGAAGTTTCGAGTTGAAGCTCTCGCAATAGCCGTTTTCCCATGGGCTGCCAGGTTCGATGTAGAGCGTCTGCACGCCGAGCCGTTCGAGCCATCCGCGTAGCGCCTTCTCGACAAATTCAGGACCATTGTCCGAACGGATGTGTTCCGGCGGCCCGTGAAGGAGAAAGAGATCGGCAAGCGTTTCGAGAACGATCCGGGCGTTGAGCTTGCGCTCGACCCGGATCGCCAGGCATTCACGCGTGAACTCATCGATGACGCACAGCATGCGGAACGGCTTGCCGTCATGGGTGCGGTCCATCACAAAATCATAACTCCAGACGTGACCTGAATGTTGAGAGCGCAGCCGTACGCATGATCCGTCATTGAGCCACAGACGTCCCCGTTTTGGCTGTTTCTGGGGGACTTTCAGCCCTTCGCGCCGCCAGATCCGATAGACCCTTTTCTCGTTCACATGCCAGCCGTCTCGCCGGAGCAGGGCGGTGATGCGGCGATAGCCATAGCGGCCGAACTGTTCGGCAAGGACGATGAGGGCTCTGGTGAGCGCCTTCTCTCCCTGCCGGCCGCGCGGTTTCTTGCGTTGGGTCGACCGGTGCTGACCAAGCGTCTCGCAGGCCCAGCGCTCTGACACGCCCATCTCTGCAACAACTCGGTCAACACAGGCCCGGCGGCGCGAAGGGCTTAGAAGTTTCCCTTTGCGGCTTCAGCTAAAATCAGCTTGTCGAGGGTGAGATCGGAGACCGCCCTGCGCAGTCGCTGGTTCTCTTTCTCCAGCTCCTTCAGCCGGCGGGCCTGATCAACGCCCATCCCGCCATATTCGCGGCGCCACCTATAGTAAGTCTGCTCGGTTACGCCGATCGCACGAACCGCCTGGCCTGCCGTCTCGCCACGGCTCAGGCGGACCTCTACTTCACGCAGCTTGGCAATGATCTCTTCCGGGTTGGCTCGTTTCGCCATCTCTCAGCTCCATTTGCGAAGCCGAGACTAACCAATTCACCAGACCACTTTCCGGGTAGCAGACCAGCCCCGCTTGGAGTAGAGGCGCACCTGGCCATCGCATTTGTGGAGTTGACCGCGCCAGCCATCGAGCTTCACTTCGTGCAGCCAATCGGCGCCTTTCGGCGGCTGAGTCCGCTGGGCTGGAAGGCACGGTTTTATGAAGGGAAAGCTACGCAACACGCAACTTATGTGTGCATCGAGTTTTGCTATGCAAGCGCAGAGGCCTTACCTGAACGCTGTTCATGTTTCGTGCTAATCTTCACTCTGATGGGTGAGAATACGATCCGCATCTTCAAACGGAGGAACGACGCCGGCGAGGTCGTAGGCTGGTCCGCGAGCATCAAAATCCCTGGCACAAACTTGTGGGGCGACGTTCGGCAGCGCAGCATGCCCACTGACTTTTACGGCTCAATCTATCCAACGAAAGAGGCTGCCATCGAAGCGGCTAAGGCCGATATCGCGGCGCGGCGCGGGTAGGGTTACAAGAAGTTGCGCCACCGGTAGCGTCCCTTGGAACGGGCGTCGTTAGTAGCACCATCTCGGCGTCATGAAGCCCGCCGCCCCAAGACATCTGTTTCAGTTTCCCGCCGATCCATCAAATCTGGAACAGTTCCGCTTGACAGGTCAACTCTGCGCAAAATTCGGCTCACCTAAGCCTTTGAAATTGAGCGCCAATGACATCACCATGAGCTAAGTGATGATGTCACTCTGGGCTGTGAAGGGTTCATATCCCCGGCCAAAAATTGGCCCGGCCTCGCGCGGGAAATTTTTCCCTCGCTAACGCGCGCCCGCGCACGGGTGGGGAACTCCTCTCTTTCCCGATCGCCCCAAATCAGGCTACACGCTCTCGCGATGAAGGGCGAAGGCGGTGTGACCACAACGCTGCGGCGTATTAGGCGGCGCGTGAAGTTGTGCCTATCATTCCCCGCTCTTCTTTCCTGCTGAAGCCTTGAGCCCCAACGTAATAAGTTGACGGATCGCTTCCCCGCGGCTGCGAATGCGGCGGGCGAAAGACCAGTCATCGACCGCCTTCAGCTCGGAGGCGGTCATCATTACCGGCACGCGCTGATCTTTCGGTTCATTCGAATCAGAGGTCATCCTCCATTTCTATGGCAAGTGGATATCTTGCACAAGTTGGCTTGACCGCCCTATCCACATATGTCAACTTGCACAAGTTAATAACTTTTCAACTGCGCAAAGCCAAGCCGCCAACTCTCAGGATTCGGCGAACGGGCAAGCTTTGCCGAAAGGAGTCCAATGCCTCTCTCACCTCAATTGCTCAAGGCTTCGCTGAGCTTCCTCAGCCAGGCGCATATCTTGCTGAGCGCCATCTCCGGCCTCTTCTGGGGCGCGGGCGATCCCGATGCCTCGACGCGCCTCAACGACATATCGAACCGCATTGCCGATGAGCGGGATCTGATCGAGCGGCAGATCCATAAGAACGGCGCTTCCTGAATATCCCACCGTGTTGCCCTCACGCCATAGCTTAAGCGTAGCAGAAGGGCGCAAACTGGTTGTTTTTAACCCGGAGTACACAAATGTCTTTGAACCCAGCATTTGATGCAGAAGTTGCCCGCAATATCAGGAGCAAGAACGCTTCACCGGAGACGCCAAAGCCCAGCCGCATCGAGGATCTTGCTGCTCAGATTGCCGAACTCGATCGGCGTGAGAACGAGTTAAATGATCTCGTCGGCCGGCTTGAAACGAACGAAGGCGGCATGGACCAAATTCCGATCAACAGCCCGGCCAGACAGGTTATGATCCGCCTTAAAAACGAAGCAGATGATATAGGTAACCGCAAATCAGTTTTGGAAGATATTATCAGCTGGGAAGTGCCGGGAAACCCGCGCGAGGCTTTCCTGCTAATGCTTCTCGTCGGCTGGCGGATTGCCAATGACGGTAAGGAAGAATCCGACGCCGTCGAACGCCTGATTGACCGGATCACGCTGTTCCTCGAAGGCCTTTCAGGTACAACCGCCGAAGCGCTCGGGCTTGGCAATTTCATCGTGCGGCCGGACGTCGAACTCGAAGCAAAGGCTAAGCGGCTGCTGGAGGCCGCGGCACAGCCTCATGCGGAGGCCACGTCATGACGGACACTGCGACACAAGCAGCGCTCCCGGAGCCGAAACTGTCCGATGAAGTCACAGGCGAACTCATGTGCATCCAAGAGAACCTTGATGGACTCGCGGCAACTTTCCAGCTCGTGTTGGATGGATACACGACGGGCTCCAAGGATGGGCAAATCTTCAAAGCTTGTGCTGAGGGAAGTTCGTTCAACTTTCTCTTGACCTCGCTGTTCGCCATCAAAAAGGAACTTCACGAGTTCATGGAGAGGCATTGCGACCCGGAGGCGCAAGCCACACCATGACGAACCCAGCCGCAGAGAAAAAGGCGATTGAGATCGTGGACGAGTTTATGAGTCAGGATTTCGATGAGGAAGCCGAGGCCCGTGCGTGGCTCGTCAGCCATGTCGCCAGATCCCTTATGGAAGCCGAGAGGGCCGGAGTTGAGGCTGCGCGGCTTTCGGAGCGGCGGGATAGATAAGGCTTCCCTGCGCGCGCGGGCGTGGCAATAATTCGGTAACGCTGATTTTTAATATCTGTGGCGCGCCGTGGAAATCGTCCTAATCTCAGCAGGTCATTGTAACCTTCTTCCCTGTTCAGAAAGCCCTGGAGCGGTCCCACCATCGCCCCAGGGTTTTTTGTTGCGCCGGTCCAAGCAAAAAAGCCCCGGTCACCTTTCGATGCCGGGGCTTAAATAGGCTTCACTGTGTCTCGGCCTCAGAATGTGGCCTATGTCGCTTTTTGCGGCGCCGCTTTATTTCGCGCTCGATCCGGTCATAGACCGCGAGCGCTAACGATATAATGCTCAGTGCCAGTTCCATTTTCCCTCCGTGCATCCCGCGGCTGCGGGGGAGGTCCGCGACACACGTGAGGGAATGAGAGCTTAGTTATCACTCGAGACGATTCGCGCAAACAAAAAAGCCCCGGTCCGGTTTCCCGGCCGAGGCTCATTGTTATGCGGATTCAAGTTGATCCCGCGTCAATCTTGCATCATCCGCCGCCCATAGCTGAGCGAGGGATGGGCCGACCCTGTGCGGCCACCACCAAGCGTAATGTACCGTGGGTAAGGGCCGCCCCGGCTAGGATATCTTTGACCTGAAGGGAAGGTATGGATGTGACGCCCACGGCGGCTAGAGTGGTAATATGCTACCTCGGCTTTGGCCGTCTGTAGTAGATGGACGCCTATTTTCTTCACTCCTGCAATACCGTTAGCGTTGCTGAAAAGAAATGCGACCGCTGCTATAGCAAGCAATTCTCTCACTTAGTTTGCTCCGCATGGTTTGTTAAGAGAGCGTTGTATAATGTAGTGAGCATGTCTAGGAATATTAACATTCTTGCTTAGGAACGACTTAAGTTAAAAGCAAAAAGCCCGACGCGGATTGCTCCGGCCGGGCTCGTGATCGTTACGCCTGCTTGTGAGACGCCGGGAAGCCAACCACGTTAGCAGCTGGCGGCGTCTTTTGGGCTAGCGCCTTCTTGGGCTTCCGTTTCCGGTTGCCCTTCCGGCGCTTTGGCTGCGCTGCCACGCTCGCGGGCGCGAACCCGAAAGCAAGTAGCAGGTATCCACCGAATTGAAGACCGATCAGCAATGTGAGCGGCTGGTAAAGCCGCACCTGCTCGGGGGTCAAGAATGGCAGCACCGCCGTTATGCGAGCTCCCATGCTGTCGATCACCCGTTGCACCGGTTTTTCAAGCAAACGCTCGCGCGCTTTCTTGACCGCTTCCTCGGCGGCCTGGCACCTGACACCTGGCTTAGTACACTCGCGCTCACGGATTTTCTCCGCTTCCGCGTAAGCTTCCTTCGCCAAGCCTGCCCTCGCGTTGTCAGCTTGGGCAGTCCCTACGCTCGTATCCCGGTAAGAGCCGATTCTCTCGACGCTCGCCGATAGCGCGTAGGCAGCCATGCAGATAAACACTAAGCCGAAGCCAAGGGCTTTGAACCATTGGCCGGTCTTCGCCGCCGCTTCCGCAATAGGAATGAAAACGGCTGCCCCGATCGACGCCACGACAACGGTAGCGGTGACCGGACTGAGCAAGCCTTCCGACTTGGCCAGATATTCGGTGTTGAGCCATATCTCGACCCCGGCAAAGACGAAGCCGAGCAAGGCCGCAACGATCTTGATAATAGGCATGCGCGGTTTTATAGTTTGAGGACGTTTCGCCATTTGGACCTGCTCCATTTTGGCGTTGCGAAGCCGGGCGCGAGAGTTGAAGCCTCTCGCCTCGGCGCCTTTTCAGGCTAAAAGCCGCCGATCCCCAAATCCGGGGAGCGCAAAAATAAAGCCCGGCGTTCAACCGGGCACTCCTGCAATCTGAATTAACTGGCATGAGCGAGCGCGGCGCTGCTGCGACTGCGTGGCCTGTCTGGCAACCCGTGGCATCCGGGTGCGAGCGTTAGGCGGCTTGTCTGCCCAGCAGATGGGCGGCGCTCGATGTCATGCTATTTGGATTCTCAGCCCGGCGCCTGGAATAGCTTCGCCAATCCCTCGCTTGGGGCTGATCTCGGAAGAGTGGAAGTCCTTCTGCTAGCCTTGGGCTCCGCTTCCCTTGTCCCCGGTCCTTTTCCGGTTCCCCTCCTCGGGTTCAGCTGTAGGCGGCGGCTGATCTAGGTGTCGTCATTCTGGGCCATCTCTTCGTCATGACCCTATTTATAATCCCTAATTGAGACTAAATCAAGACTTGAATAGAAAATAGCAGTATTTCACAAAGAAATATTCGCAGATAACGCAATTGTGATGCGCTCAGGCCACTTATTGCGCGAAGTTATCTCCATGAAGTCCAGTATTATCACTGCATTTTCCGGAAAGCCCGTATCAAACCATCGGAATACAGCGGCGCGGCTTGATCCGGTTGCAGCAGCTATCTTCTCTGCGAGCTTGCGCTCGCCAAGTAATGCCGCGAATCTGCGGCGGATTTGTTCTTTCTTGTTCATGAAAGGAGAATGTCCCGATTTGGGACTATAGTCAACGGAACAGGCCTAAACCGCGCTGTTTTCGCTTATCGCCAAGTGCCCGCTGATCATCCCCCTGATCAGCGGGTTTTTATTTGCCGTGGAAAATGAACTTGTTTTTAGTTCCGCTAGCGTTCCGCTGCTGATTTTTGCGGAACGTAGTTCTCCGGCACCTAGCGATAAACTATTGTTATCTCTGGAGATTTTGGAGCGGGCGACGAGGTTCGAACTCGCGACCCTCAGCTTGGGAAGCTGATGCTCTACCGGCTGAGCTACACCCGCATCCTGACCATGTTGACCATAGCGCATCGTAAGTATGAGGAAAACCCATATTTTTTCCACCTCGTTCATGAATTGTAGTGAGGTGGTATGAGTTACTGTGGGTAGAGCACATTTGGCGTCAGGTGGAAAATGTCCCCAGCGTCCACCCTTGCACGACGCTCTGCAAATGTTAGGCTTAAGCCTTATTAGATAGACTTTTTATATGTCACCAACAATGCGAGCAAAAATGATAGTCGAGACAGTCGAGGTCTACCGCACATCGGCGGGTACTAAATTCAGAGAAAGTTAAATTCCGCGCAGTAGCGAAAAAAGATGGCTACCCCAGCGACGGCTCTGATGAGAATAATACCTACGCCAAATTCTCCCCATCTGCTTCTCTTGAGATCATGATTGCAAATCCCACACTTTTTGAAAATTAAATCCCGGAAAGTTCTACTACGTTGATTTCACTCAAGCCAGCTAACTTTTGTTATCTGATGGGGGAACAGGTGTTACCTGCTAGAGATTGGAAGGCGTGCTAGCCCGTATTATCCAGTCCTTCCCCATTAGCTCATAAAAATAAAAGCTCAAACTAATTGTGCTTAGCGGGAACATTCATCGGCGCAGGCAAATTAAATATCGGTTCTCCTTTACGCTGCTTACCCTGCGTTCCCCGATACGCCTCTTCAAGATGCCAAAAGCACCTTTGCGTATACTTAAAATAATCCTCTTGGTGGTGAAGTAACGGTGAGGTGGCGCCGGTTGTTCGGACAGAATTCCCGCTTCGATAAGTGGAAGGTCTGCCGGGGTTAAGCCGCCGAGCGGAGTGGCGGCAAGCTGTGTGCTCCGTAGTAAGCTTGATCGGGCGTCCTGCCGTCAAGGCTCGAGTGCGGGCGGCGGCGATTGTAGAGATCGAGATACCGTCCGATCGAGGCACGTGCGTCCGGCACGCTGTCGTAGGCGTGCAGATAGACCTCCTCGTACTTCACCGTCCGCCAGAGCCGCTCCACGAACACGTTGTCCCGCCAAGCGCCTTTGCCGTCCATGCTGATCGCGATGCCATTCGCGATGAGCACGCCGGTGAAGGCGGTGCCGGTGAACTGAGAACCTTGATCGGTGTTGAAGATGTCCGGCTTCCCGTGCCTGGCGAGCGCCTCCTCCAGCGCCGCGATGCAGAACGAGGCCTCCATCGTGATGGAAACTCGCCACGACAGCACGCGCCGCGAGAACCAGTCGAGCACGGCAGCGAGATAGACAAAGCCCTTCGCCATCGGAATATAGGTGATGTCCATCGCCCAGACCTGGTTCGGCCGCACGATCTCCATGCCGCGCAGCAGATAGGGGTAGGTCTTGTGCCCCGGCTCCGGCTTGGTCGTACGCGGACGCCGGTACAGCGCCTCGATCCCCATGCGCCGCATCAGCGTCTTGATATGACGCCGTCCGGCCTTGCTTCCATTGGCAGCCAAAAGATGGCGCAGCATCCGCGCCCCCGCGAAGGGGAACTCCAGATGCAGCCTGTCGATCTGGCGCATGAGTTCGAGATCGGCCGCCGGCACCGGGCGCGGCAGGTAATACACCGTGCTGCGCGCGAGGCCGCCGGCCTCTGGCTTGTTTCGTGACGCTTAACGCATGACCGCGGTCGATCATCGCTTTGCGTTCAGCAATCCCGCCTTGCTGAGCGCGCCTTCTAAAAAATCGTTCTCCAGCGTCAGCTCGCCGATCTTCGCATGCAGCGCCTTCACGTCGACGCTGGGCGACGCCGGTGGGGCGCTGCCAACGCCGCCGAAAACGTCCGGGGCACCGCCTTCGAGCTGCGCCTTCCAGGCCGTGATCTGGTTCGGGTGAACGTCGAACTGATCCGCCAACTGTGCAATCGTCCGCTCGCCCTTGATCGCCGCCAACGCCACCTTTGCCTTGAAGGCCGGTGAGTGGTTCCGCCGTGGTCTTCTGCTCATTGCTGCTCCTGATTCGCGAGCACCAGCGTGCCCGTTGTCAGGCAGAAATTCCACTTACCGCATCGTCCGAATTTGTGGAGCCACTTCTCGGCACGTCAACCGCATGTCGATGTAACTTTAGAGGCAAAAGATGGTTCTTGATCTTAGCTATGCTCTCCAAATCCACGAAGCATAAGCCCTCATCTTTCGTGTCATACCAATGACAATGTGCATACTGATTTCTAACTTTCCTGCACCATTCAATCGCATCCATAACGGCCACATACTTTGGCTCAAGACCAGCTGAACCGTAAGACGCTCGCATAATGCCGTCGGCCTTCTCGATACGCTTTTCTGCTCCGCGAATGCCGAACAAGGTTCTAAGAGCGCCGTCAATATCGTCAGTCACTGCGGCCACGCAGTTGCATATCTCAAGCTCAAGCTCACCATAACCAGCTAAAAGCCGACCGATTATCGCTCCCTCTTCGGAATAGCGACCGAACGCCAGTATTATGATTTCGCGATCCATTACGTGTTCCTCATACAGCCCATACTGACCATACCAACACGCATTACTCGGGTGGAAAATTGGTGGAAAAATCCGTCTAAGTCGTTGAAATTACTAGTGTCGTATCCTGCTTGGGAGCTGATGCTCTACCGGCTGAGCTATACCCGCACCACCACAACAATAGCATTCGCGGCGCGCTTTGCAACAGGGGTATATTCGAGCCGGATGCAGCGGTTTGTTCAGCTTTTACGGGCATAGTACCCATGGAGGCTGCAATGAAGATAAGTGCAAGAAATGTGCTCAGGGGCAAGATCGCCAAGGTGGTCAAGGGGGCGACGACCTCTCATGTCCTGGTCGACGTGAACGGGATGACCGTGACGGCGTCCATCACCAACGAGGCCGTCGCGGATCTGAAATTGAAGGAAGGCATGGAGGCCGCCGCCGTGATTAAGGCATCCGATGTGATGATCGGGGTCGATTAATCGGGCTGCGTTAGGCTTGCAACCCTTTCTATCTCCAAGAGGCGGGCAATCGTTTATTGGCGGTGGGTGGCGCCGCGTTTTTGGCCGGAGCCTCCCGCCAGAGTTGGGGAACCATCAAGCGTTATCCCCCGATGCAGAGGCCTGAACGAAAATGTGAAGAGTAATGCGCCGCCTTTTCCTTGAATCTCAGCGAATAGTTCTAAATTCTTGAACTATGAAGGCCGCGGCAAGGGGAACCTCATACGTCTTTGCGCGGTTTCGAAACGCACTCGAAGGAATCCCACATGAGCAAGCTTCAAGGTAAGGTGGCCATCGTCACCGGCGCATCAAAAGGCATCGGCGCCGCTATCGCCAAGGCGCTGGCCGCAGCGGGCGCATCGGTGATTGTCAACTATGCATCCAGCAAGACCGGGGCGGAAAATGTGGTCGCCGCGATCACCAAGGCGGGCGGCAAGGCTGTTGCCGTGCAGGGCGATGTGTCGAAATCCGCCGATGCTCAAGGTATCGTAGATGCCGCAATCAAGAACTATGGCCACCTCGACATCCTCGTCAACAATTCCGGCGTCTATGAGCTCGGGCCGATCGAGGAGGTTACCGAGGAACGATTCCACCGGATGTTCAATATCAATGTGCTCGGGCTTCTCCTCACCACCAAGGCTGCGGTGAAGCATTTGGGCGAAGGCGCCAGCATCATTAATATCGGCTCGCTTGTTTCCCGGGCCACACCCCCGAACTCCGCAATATACACCGGCACCAAGGGTGCGGTCGGCGCCATCACTGGGGCGCTTGCCCGTGAGCTTGGGCCGAAGAAGATCCGCGTTAACACTCTTAGCCCCGGAGTCGTCGAAACCGAGGGAACGCACAGCGCTGGGCTTATCGGTTCGGAATTCGAGCGAGCAGCCATTGCGCAGACGCCGCTTGGCCGCGTTGGTCAGCCCGGTGATATCGCCTCTGTTGCAGTCTTTCTCGCCTCAGACGACTCGGCTTGGCTTACAGGAGAACAGCTCTTCGCCAGTGGCGGACGCTAATTCCCTGCACCCGGACTGGCTCGAAGCTGCCCGCGCCGCAAGATGCGGGCTGCTTCGGTCGCGTTCACCTTAAGGATGCCATCCCAGCACCGCGAGCATGACGAAAAAGCCAACGACATAAGCAAGGGTCACGTGCCAGCCTTTCCCGAGCCAAAGACCCACCGATTTTCCCTCGGGATACATATTAGTGAGAGCGACACCGGCGGACGATCCGAACCAGATCATGGACCCGCCAAAGCCGACGCCATAGGCCAGGAAACCCCAGTCATAGCCGCCCTGCTTAAGCGCAAGGGCGGTCAGCGGAATATTGTCAAACACTGCGGAGACGAAGCCCAGCCCCAAGGCGGCCCGCCACGAAGCAGCCGGCAATTCCTCCACGGGCATCATTGAGGCCGCGGTTACGAGTGCAAGAAGAAATACCGTGCCCTTGAAGGTTTCGGGCATGATTTCCCAATCGGGGCGCTTCAACGCCGCTGTCACCAGGATTGCCGCCCACACTGCAAGCCCGATCACGGGAATGGCGTCCAGCAATTCCGGAAATCTCAAATTCGCAACGACATTGGCGGCAATCGCGGTCAGCAAAATGACAGCGAAGATGAACACCCGCACCCACTCGATGCGCAATCCCGCCGGCGCGTGCTCGAGGATCGGCGAATATTTCTGCTGTTGCAGCGCGGCAGGAATACCGAAGATCAAAAGAGCCACGCCAGCCGCCACGAACGCCTCGACGACGCTCAAAGGGCTGACACCTGCAATCCACATCATGGTTGTGGTCGTGTCGCCGACCACGCTGCCTGAGCCGCCAGCATTCGAGGCCGCGACGATTCCGGCAAGATAGCCGGTATGGACTTTGCCGCGAAACACCTTCCGCGCGATGGTCCCCCCGATCAGGGCTGCGGCAATGTTGTCGAGAAAGCTCGAAATCACGGCGATGATTATCAGGAGCACCAAGCCGCCCTTCCAATCATCGGGCAAAAAGCGCGGCATCTCCTCCGGAACGCGGCTCTTTTCGAAATGGCGCGACAGAAGCGCGAAGCCCATGAGCAGGCAAAAGAGATTGGCGAGCAAGACCCATTCATTCGCCAAATGATGGAGCAAACCCGGCAGGCCAGCGCCGTGCTTGAAGCCGCCGGACGCGAGCTTGTACGCGGTTATTGCGCAAAGTCCGGCGAGTGCCGCTTGCAACGTATAATTATGGAACATCGCGACGCAGAGGAGCGTGATGGCGAAAAGAATGAACTCGACGGGAATGCCCGCCACGTAGAACAGCGGGATGTTTACGTTGCCGGCTGCGAGCGGCATGGCCATGGCTGGCAGGATCGGTGTCATGACCGCACTTCGATTATTTGGCTCTGCTAATCGGGTTTCGCTGGTTGGGCAAGGCCGGGTGGCGGTGCGGAAGGTGCCTGGCTTGCCGGCGGCCCTTCCTTGGGTGCATCGGCGAGGCCTGGAGGTGGCCCGGAGGGTGCTTGAGTTGCTGGCGGACCTTCTAGGCCGGGCGGCGGCGATGAAAAGTTCGGTGCATCAGGGAAAGGCGATCCAGACTGCGGAGCGATAGGCGGGACTTCAAATTTGATCGCGGCAGGGTTTTCCAGGGCCGCGCCCTTGTAATGCGTCACCATTTGCGGAAATGCGATGACGAGGGAGACCATGATGAGCTGGATTACGACAAAGGGGATGGCGCCCCAATAGATCTGCGCTGTGGTCACGGGCTCAATGAGCCGTCCAGTGGGTTTGTCGATATAGGAATCCCGGGCGGCGACGGAACGAAGAAAGAAGAGCGCAAAGCCGAACGGCGGATGCATAAAACTTGTCTGCAGATTGACTCCCAAGAGCACCCCAAACCAAATGAGATCAATCCCAAGCTTTTCGGCGACCGGCCCAAGAAGGGGCACGATGATAAAGGCGAGCTCGAAGAAATCGAGAAAGAAGGCGAGAACGAAGACGAAAAGATTGACGATGATCAGAAAGCCGAGCTGCCCTCCCGGAAGGTTGAGGAGCAAGGACTCCACCCAGACATGTCCGTTCACCCCGTAAAAGACGAGTGAGAAAACACGCGCGCCGATCAGAATGAAAAGTACGAAGGAGGAAAGCTTCGTTGTCGAGTTGAGCCCCTGCACGAGCATCTTGCCGGTAAGCCTGCCCTTGAAAGCCGCTAAAATCAGCGCCCCAGTTGCGCCCATGGCTCCGCCTTCGGTGGGTGTTGCGATGCCAAGAAAGATCGTGCCAAGGACGAGGAAAATTAATGCAAGCGGTGGAATGAGAACGATGACCACCTGCTGGGCAAGCTTCGACAGCAAGCCGATCTTCAGCCCTCGGTCGAGTAGGGCCAAAACATAAGCAATCGCGACTGCTGCAGTCGCCCCCCAAATCGGCGCACCTTCCCGCCCTTGGCCCTCAAGCCAGGAAAAGACCCAATATCCGGCCGCGGCCCCAGTGGCGATGGTGATGAAAAGAGAGGTAACGCCAGATCCTAAGGTCCGCGCCTCCTTCGGAAGAGCAGGCGCGGCTTTTGGCGAGATGAGCGTGACCAGAAACACATAGAGCATGTAGAGGCCCGCTAGGACCAGGCCGGGAATGAAGGCTCCCTGATACATGTCGCCCACGGAGCGGCCGAGCTGGTCGGCCATCACGATCAAAACAAGCGATGGTGGAATGATCTGAGCAAGGGTGCCAGAAGCCGCGATCACACCCGCCGCAAGCGAACGCTGATAGCCGTACCGCAGCATAATGGGGAGCGAGATCAGGCCCATCGCAATCACCGAAGCCGCAACCACACCCGTCGTTGCGGCAAGCAATGCGCCAACGAGCACAACCGCATAGGCTAGACCGCCGCGGACCGGGCCGAAGAGCTGGCCCACAGTGTCGAGCAGATCCTCCGCCATCCCCGAGCGCTCAAGGATCAACCCCATGAATGTGAAGAAGGGAATCGCAAGCAACGTGTCGTTGCTCATGACCCCGAGCACCCTTTCGGGGAGCGCTTGCAGAAGGTTCGGCGAAAAAAGACCGAGTTCAATGCCCAGAAAGCCGAACGCCAGCCCGTTTGCGGCGAGCGCGAAGGCGACGGGATAGCCGAGCAGCAGCACCACGATCAGGCTCGCGAACATGATCGGCGCCATATTATGGATGAGGAACTCGGTCACTCGCCGCGTCCTTGGACCAAGTTCAGTTCATCCGCCAGCACTTCCTCGCTCGGCTTCGCATCGTAGGGGTCGGGTATAAGCCCCCGCATGACCGCGATTCGTTTGATGATTTCGGAAATTCCTTGCAAAGCCAAAAGAAAAAAGCCCGCGAGAATGAGCCCTTTGGCGGGCCACAGAATGAGGCCGCCTGCGTTCGAAGAGTTCTCTTGCTGCAAGTAGGATTGCCAGGCGAACTCGAACAACTCGTACACCATCAGGGTCGCAAGCGGCATGAGCATCAACGCATGTCCGAATAAGTCGATGGCGTTGCGAAGACCTCTCGGCAGAAGGCCCGATATGATGTCGATCCGTATGTGGTCGTTGCGTTGAAGGGTATAGGCCGCGGCTAGAAGGAACACGGCACCGAAAAGATACCATTGCAGCTCCAGCCAAGCATTTGAACTCACATCGAAGGCTTTTCGAACGATTGCGTTGCCTGCGCTGATGAGCACTGCCGCAAGGATAAGCCACGACACAGCGCGGCCAATAAAGCCGGTGATCGCATCGATCGCGGCGCTTACTCCAAGCAGCATTCGCATGCGGGCTTACGCTCCTTCAAGGGAGCCCAAAGAAAAGGCCAGCCTCAAAGTGCTGACCCCTATCAGTTCGAGCTAAGTTTTGATCGCTAGCCGCCCCGCCCGCTGTTCGCCAACCATGAAGCTGTCGTAGTTGTAGTCGGACACTTGCATCCAGAGATAGGACTCATTAGCAAACGCCATCTGCGAGTCGCGAATCTTCTTGAACATCGGGTTGGTCGCGTTCAGTTCAGCATAGGTTTCCTGCGCCGCCTTGAAGGAAGCAGCCATGATATCGGGCGAGAACGGCCGCAGTTTTGCGCCTTTCCCGACAAGGCTCTTGATGGCAATCGGGTTTACATGATCGTATTTCGCCATCATGTCGCAGTTCGCCGCCTGCGCGGCAGTCGCCAGCGCGGATTGATAAATCGGCGGCAGCGATTCCCATTTGCCCTTGTTTATGAACACGTGGACCATAGTGCCGCCTTCCCAAAAGCCTGGATAGTAGTAGTATGGTGCTACCTTGTAAAAGCCGAGCTTCTCGTCGTCATAGGGGCCAACCCACTCGACGGCGTCGATGGTGCCCTTTTCCAGCGCGGGATAGATGTCGCCGCCCGCAATCTGTTGAGGCACGACGCCTAACTTTGTGAGAACTTTGCCGCCAAAACCGCCTATCCTCATTTTGAGGCCGTTCAGATCCGCGACCGTATTGATTTCCTTGCGGAACCAGCCGCCCATCTGTGTTCCCGTGTTGCCTGCGGGAATGGCGTGGATATTATATTTGGCATAGAACTCATTCATAAGGTCTACGCCGCCGCCGTAGTAGTTCCAGGCGTTTTGCTGACGGCAATTGAGGTTGAATGGAACCGCGGCCGCTAGAGCGAAGGTAGGATCTTTGCCCCAGAAATAGTAGCTCGCCGTATGACAAGCTTCCACGGTGCCGTTCGTGACGGCATCAGCGGCTTGCAGCCCGGGAACAATCTCGCCAGCGGCAAAAACCTGAATCTGGAATTTCTTGTCGGTGATCGCGGCGACATATTTCGCCAAGGTCTCGCCGCCGCCATAAATTGTATCCAGCGATTTCGGGAAGCTCGACTGCATACGCCATTTGATTTCCGGCATGCTCTGTGCGATTGCCGGGGCCGCGATTGTGGCGGTGGCCAGTCCCGCAAACCCTGCACCTGTAACAAATTGCCGTCTGTCCATCGTGCCTTCCTCCCAATTGTAAAAATTTGTAGGGCGTAAGCTTGGGAGTGGCAATGCGACGAACGGGTTAAGCTTGGGCCGCTAGCCTCATGTTCATTGGAGTTCTGGCACTTTTGAGGGCTCTTGCAGAGCATCGGCGATCTGACCCGCCGCCTGCACACAGCCGGGGTGGCCCAGGCAACGCTCATTCAAGGGGTCAGCTTGCGCTGTCCCCGAAGAACATGCGATGCCCATTATACGTGTCCATGTACTCGCGCATCTCGATAACTTTTCCGTCCTCGACCGTGTGCACGAAGCAATAGTCGTTCCGGTATGCCCGATTGTTTGCCAGGATTGCGCTAAGGGTCAATTCGATCACGACGGTATCGCCGTCAGCATAAACTCCTTTGAAATCCAGCTTCACATCGCGGGAAAATATCTTCGGAAATTGCTCGATCACAAACTGGATGATGCTCTCGCGGCCAACCATGCCGCCTGCCTCCCCAATAAAGGCTGCTGTAGCGTTGCCAGGAGGCGCAATCCAAACGGCATCCTTTGCTAGGAACGGTTCGATTTGGCTTTTGTCCCGGGTGGAAAATGCGCGCCACATCTCGACTACGCGCCGCTTGTTCTGACTATCCATCATTGATCCCCTAACTGTGCGCCTTTTCGTGATTGAGGAGCCATTGCTTCCGAGGCAATCCGGCGGCATACCCCGTTAGCGTTCCATTCGAGCCAATCACGCGATGGCAGGGGACGAGAATTGCGCAGCGGTTCATGGCATTGGCGTTTGCGACTGCGCGAATTGCAGTGGGGGCGCCGATTTTCTTGGCGATGTCGCTGTAGGATTGAGTTTGGGCCGGCGGAATTTGCCGCAGCGCCGCCCATACACGGAGTTGAAATAGCGTGCCAGCCTCCACGATGGCGGACTCGAACGTCAAGCGTTTTCCGCTGAAATAATCGTCAAGCTCGCGGCGCACCTTCCGCGACGCCGGCGTTTCGCCAGGGAGTAGCGCCGCATTTGCGAGGCGCTGGTAGCCGGCGATTTGGCGCTCAATGCCCTTGCGATTGACAAACTCCAGCAAATGCACGCGATTTTGATCGGTCAAAGCGATCATCACCCCAAGCGGTGTATCGATCCAATCGGCCCTCAACAGCGCCGTTGCGCGGGCCTGGTTCGGAGATTTCCCAAACTCTCTGCCAAAAGCCTCGCGAAACCCAGAGCTGCTTTCGAATCCCGCATCCAACTGCGCCATGAGCACTAGTCCTCCGCTTTCCAACGTGTTGTGGGCATGCGCCAGGCGCCTGGCCCTTGCATACTTCAAAAAGCTCATCCCAAAACGTCTTTCGAAATGGCGCCGTGCAGTGACTGGATTAATGCCGAGCTTATCGAGTTGCGCCACCGTCCACCGCAAGGCGGGATCTTTGGCTACCCGCGCCAACAGGTCCTCGACGAGACTGCTTTCTGCCTCTGGCGGCACCAGCGGTTTGCACCGCTTGCAGGGCCGGTAGCCGGCGGCCAAAGCGTGTTCGGGCGAGCGGAAGAATTCGACATTCCGGCGGCGCGGAAACGGCGAAGGGCATCCTGGACGGCAAAAGATCCCCGTTGTGCGAACTGCGATAAAGACGATCCCGTCAAGCGACATGTCCCTTCTGCGGAAGGCTTCGTACAAATTATCGTCAGGAGGTAATTCGGCGAGCATGCTCTATCTCCGGCGCGATAATACGGCATCCGGCCTCGATGGCGCGACCGGTAAAGAGACAGCACTATCGGCGATGCGGGCGCGAATGTTGATCTTCCGCAAAGAGCACCCCGAATGCGGGGGTACTATTGCGGCCTAGGTTTAGCGCTCGATCTTGGAAAACCGGGAGGTCATTTAAATGCAATCGCTCGTTATCAAGAAGCAGGATTGGACGCGCACTTTCGATGGATTGACCAAAGGCCGGCAAGGCCAGCGGGTTGAGCATAGCAGATAAAGAGGATCTTGTTCATCTCGTTGAGTTTCAGCCGCCTCTTGATCTGCAGGACTTTCCGCTGGCAGGCCGCTGATCGTTCTAAAAATTTCGGCGTTTGGTATAAATCGTGCGCCGCAGAGGTGGTTCTACCGGTAGAGGAAATCTGGGGGCAGGCCCAACCGAAGGCAGGATTGCACGGCCGGACTGGATTCGAGCTGGATCCGATCTGCCAGCGCCCCCGCCCGGCTGATAAGAATACGTTGCCAATCCCGCAAGCCTAGCTCCTCCGTTAGGCCCAAAATTTTTCGAGTTCGAACCGGGGACAATGCTGACGGCTGCCCTAACCAGGAAGGGTTGCATCAGCCTGAGCATGGGAGGCAACATAGGTGTTTTGCGCATGATCTCCAGGAATTCGAATACGATCGGGGAGGGTTCGAGCCTATCCCGCATCGCCCCAAAGAGTGCCTCGATATCGGCCTCAGACTGGGCCGGCTTTGTGACCCCGTACAGCTTCGCTCCGGCGCCACCCTCGCCGTAATAGCGATCCCTTTCCCGGGCGCTGACGGGACGGGCATAGGTATGATAGGCTTGCAGAAAGCCAAAGGCCGCCGTGGCGTGTACCCAATTAAGAAGATCGGGATCGGTGGCCGAATAAGGTTCCCCTGCCGGCGTCGTTCCGCGAACGCGTTCATGCATGCGCCGCACACTTTCAATCAAGGCCGCTGCCTTGCTGTGTGGGCCATAGACCGTGACCATTGCGGCAAGCCCCGTACGCTTCAAGCGCCGCACCGGATCGTGCCTGAACCCGCTGTGTTTCCAGACTCCTGTGCGAACTCGGGGCTCCGCCAGTTCCAGGATAACCGCGGAAACACCCCCGATGAACAGCGAAACCGGGTTCTTGAAAACCTGCCAGGACACCGAATCGGGGGAGGTAAGCGCCGGCTCCCCGGCTGGATGCGCAAAGTCAATCGCTTCGCCATTGTCCGGCAACAGTAGCGCCCGCGACGCCTTATCAAGCCTGTTCAGCAGCGGCTTTTGCAGCACGAATGACTTTCCGGCAAAAAGTTGTTGCATAGACCCTATTGGGAGAAGCGCCTTTCTCTTAAGCAATCACATTCTCCTCAACCTCCGTTCCCTCCAAATGTTGCCCGATCCAGAGTCCATGTCCCGCGGAACTATCCATCAGTCTTAATTCCCTTGAGGAGTGTTCAAGGCAATTTTTAGCGTCCTTTCCCCCACCCTCTTGTGGATCGCCGGGCGATATGCAATCTGACTGGCAACAAGCCGCGCCATGGCGCTGCGGCAAGGGCGGAGGCTTTGGGCGCGCCGCGGCATAGCTAACACAATCCGGTTTTCAAAAATGCAGGTCACAGAAACTGTTTCAGAAGGGCTTAAGCGCCAGTTGAAGGTCGTTGTTCCAGCGAACGAGCTTAAGGCTCGCGTGGAAACGCGTCTCGAAGACCTCAAGACCAAGGTGCGTTTGAACGGTTTCAGGCCCGGCAAAGTACCACTCGCCCATGTACGTCAGCTTTACGGCCGCTCCGTCATGGCGGAGGTGTTGGAAGAGACTGTTGGGGAAACCAGCACAAAAGCCCTTACGGACCGGAAGGAGCGGCCGGCCGTCCAGCCGGACATCAAGCTGCCCGAGGATCAAGAGGCCGTTCAGCGCATGATAGAGGGCGCGTCGGACCTCGAATTCACCATGTCGTTCGAGGTCCTGCCGAAGATCGATCTTGCCGATCTAAAAGCGATCTCGCTCGAGAAAGAGGTTGCCGAGCCGGAGAAGGAAGACGTCGAAAAGTCGATCGGCCGGCTCCTAAAAGCGAATGTCTCTTATGAGGCGAAGGAAGGCTCAGCCGAAAAGGATGACCGGCTCACCATCGACTTCAAGGGCAGCATCGACGGGAATCCTTTTGAGGGTGGCACCGGCGAGGATGCCATCGTCGTCATCGGCTCGGGCCGGTTCATCCCCGGCTTCGAAGAAGCGCTTGAGGGCGCGAAGGCGGGAGAAACGCGGGAAGTGCGGGTCACTTTTCCCCGGGATTATCAAGCAGCGCAACTGGCCGGAAAAGAAGCTGTCTTTGACGTCACGATAAAGGAGGTCGCCAAGCCCATCGAGGCTAAAGAGGATGACGAGTTTGCGAAGTCGCTTGGACTGGAATCTTTCGATAAACTCCGGGTAGCGGTGCGCTCCCAGCTGCAGCGGGAGCTGGACAACGCTTCGCGGAATAAACTCAAGAAAGCGCTTCTCGATGCGCTTGATGAGCGTCATTCATTCGACTTGCCGCCCTCGCTGATCGAGGCGGAATTCGAGGGCATCTGGCGCAACGTCGCCCGGCAGCTCGAACAGTCGAACAGCAGCTTCGAGGCGGAAGGGACAACGGAAGAGAAGGCGCGCGAGGACTATCGCAAGCTCGCCGAGCGCCGCGTGCGGCTGGGCCTCATCCTGTCGGAAATCGGCAACGAGAATCAAATCCGCATCACCGATGAGGAGCTGCGCCGGGCCATGATCGAGAGGGCCCGTCAGTTTCCAGGGCAGGAACGGCAAGTCCTTGAATTCTACAAGAAAAATCCGAATGCGCTAAACGAGCTTCGGGCCCCGGTGTATGAAGAGAAAGTGATGAACTTCGCGCTTGAGCTTGCCAACGTTACCGATAAGCCGGTGAAGCCAGCTCAGCTGATCGCTTTCGCAGCGGAGCAAGAGCGCGAGGATGCGCTTTACGGCGCAGATGACGGTGCTGCTGCTCACGATCATGATCATCACGGTCACGACCACGACCACGACCACGATCATGCCGGGCATGACCACTCCGGTCACGATCACGATCATCACGGCTAAGTGGGGAAGGACGCCTGCCTAAGAGGGTAGTTGCGTTCGCGCTCAAATCGTCCCATGTATCCGTGCGGACCAGAATCGCTGGCCGCAACTGTGTTGGCGGAACTCCCTTTCAGATGCTCGTGAAAGGCTTGCTTTACGAGCAATCAGAATAATTTAGGCATGCCACGGCGCCAACCGCGCGGGAGAGAAGAATGCGTGATCCAGTACAATACTATACCAACCAGCTCGTCCCCATGGTTGTGGAGCAGACTAACCGTGGCGAACGGGCGTTCGACATTTACTCGCGGCTTTTGAAGGAGCGGATCATTTTCGTGACGGGAGTTGTAGAGGATATGATGGCCTCGCTCGTTACGGCTCAATTGCTTTTCCTCGAATCGGAAAATCCTAAGAAGGAAATTTCGATGTACATCAATTCGCCCGGCGGACACGTGACGTCGGGTCTTGCGATGTACGACACCATGCAATTCGTGCGCCCGCCGGTCTCGACGCTTTGCGTGGGGCAGGCAGCTTCCATGGGATCGCTGCTGCTCGCGGCAGGGGAGCCTGGGCTGCGCCGCTCACTTCCAAACGCGCAAATCATGGTGCATCAGCCTTCGGCCGGTTTCCAAGGCCAGGCGAGCGATATTGAGCGTCACGCCGAGGATATTCTTAAGACGAAACGGCGCCTTAATGAAATCTACGTGAAGCACACAGGCCAACCGTACGAGATCATTGAACGCACTCTCGATCGCGACCACTTTATGAGTCCGGAGCAGGCCAAAGCATTCGGCATTATCGACGAGGTCATTACAAAGCGGGCCGCTTCCGAGGAGGTGGCGCTGTCCCGGTAAGAGGTCTTGTGGATTTCCGCGGCAGCATTTGAACCCAGATTTTAACGGCATCGAAAGCACACCAGGTCCAACCTAGCGGGCGGGTAATGATTCGCGCCGGGCCAGCATAGCTCATCGAGGGTATGGACAATCGCCTCAGAAGCCGTAAGACTATGAGATAGCGTACGAGGTAGGTGGGGTAGGGACGAGCTTGAGGACGGCAATATCGGCGAGCCGGTTTTGTCATCGGACAGGTGCAATCCATGACCAGATTTCCTGGTATGTGGGTGCTAAGGTAGGTCAATGACGAAGGAAAGCAGGGGTCACGACTCCAAGAATACGCTCTACTGCTCGTTTTGCGGTAAGAGCCAGCACGAAGTCCGCAAGTTGATTGCCGGGCCAACGGTTTTCATTTGCGACGAATGCGTAGAACTCTGCATGGACATCATCCGCGAGGAGAACAAAAACTCCTACGTCAAGTCCCGTGATGGCGTCCCGACCCCTCAGGAAATCTGCAACGTCCTCGACGATTATGTGATCGGGCAGGATTATGCTAAGCGCGTTCTTTCCGTCGCTGTGCACAATCACTACAAGCGAATTAACCATTCCGCAAAGAACAACGATGTGGAATTGGCGAAGTCGAATATCCTCCTGATCGGCCCAACTGGGTGCGGCAAAACGCTCTTGGCGCAAACTTTGGCGCGCATCTTGGATGTGCCCTTCACGATGGCCGACGCGACGACGCTGACCGAAGCGGGCTATGTCGGCGAGGATGTCGAAAACATCATTCTCAAGCTTCTGCAGGCAGCGGACTATAATGTGGATCGCGCTCAGCGCGGCATAGTCTATATCGATGAAGTCGATAAGATCAGCAGGAAGTCCGACAATCCCTCGATCACGAGGGACGTCTCGGGCGAGGGTGTGCAGCAAGCGTTGCTGAAAATCATGGAGGGAACTGTTGCAAGTGTGCCTCCGCAAGGTGGCCGCAAGCATCCTCAGCAAGAATTCCTGCAGGTGGACACGACCAACATCCTGTTCATTTGTGGCGGCGCCTTCTCGGGGTTGGAAAAGATTATCGCACAGCGGGGGAGAAGTACCTCTATTGGCTTTGGCGCAAAGGTTTCCTCGGAAGACGAGCGGCGCACGGGCGAGATCCTCCGCAGCGTCGAGCCCGAGGACCTCCTCAAATTCGGGCTTATCCCCGAGTTCATCGGGCGACTTCCCGTTCTGGCCACGCTTGAAGACCTTGACGAGCCGGCTCTCGTGAAAATTTTGACCGAGCCGAAGAATGCCCTCGTCAAGCAATATCAGCGGCTGTTCGAGATGGAAGGGGTTCAGCTGACCTTATCCGGCGAGGCGCTCAAGGCAGTGTCACGGAAAGCCATTGACCGGAAGACTGGAGCGCGAGGGCTGCGCTCGATCATGGAGGCAATTCTCCTCGACAGCATGTTCGAATTGCCGAGCCTGAAGGGGGTGGAGGAAGTGGTCATAAGCCCAGAGGTCATAGAGGGGAATGCGAAGCCCTTGCGGATCTATGCCGAGCGCCTAGATGAGTCCAGTGCATGAGGGCGTGGTTTGTTCGTAGCAAACTAGTCCATAACTCGGTTCCTCCCGCATTTTCCCTCAACGCTAGCCCGGCGCGCAGAATTTTTCCCGCACCGGTTTCACATTCCCGGAGGGAAGCGTATGACGCTTCCACTTCACGATAGAGGCCGCCTGGCCACCGGGAAGCGAAGGCGATGAAAGTAAAGCAGTTGGGCGGACCTCCGCTCGGATTAGGAGACTGACATGACGAATCCATCTTCAGAGCAATTCAAGACCTCCGGTCCGAATGAGACTTATCCGGTACTTCCGCTGCGCGACATCGTAGTTTTTCCCTACATGATCGTTCCGCTTTTCGTCGGGCGTGAAAAATCCATCAATGCCCTTGACGAGGTCATGCGGACCGACCGCCAGATCCTGCTTGCCGCGCAGAAGAACGCGGGCGATGACGATCCTGAGCCGTCCGCCATCTACACCATGGGCACCCTGGCGACGGTGCTTCAGCTTTTGAAACTGCCGGATGGTACCGTGAAGGTGCTGGTCGAGGGCACCACCCGCGCCAAGATCAAGCGCTTCACTGCGAATGAGCAGTACTTCGAGGCCGAAGCCGGACGCGTCGAGGAGGTACTTGGCAACCAGGATGAGATCGAGGCTTTTTCGCGCTCGGCAATCAGCCAATTCGAAAACTACGTCAAGCTCAACAAGAAGATCTCGCCTGAGGTGCTCGGCCAGCTTTCGCAGATCGACGATTATTCGAAGCTTGCCGATACGATCGCATCGCATCTCGCTGTAAAGATCGGGGACAAGCAGGAAATCCTTGAGCAGCTTTCCGTATCGGAGCGGCTTGAGCGCGTGTTCACGCTCATGGAGAGCGAGATTTCCGTGCTCCAAGTCGAGCGGAAGATCCGCAGCCGCGTAAAGCGTCAGATGGAGAAGACGCAGCGCGAATACTACCTGAATGAGCAGATGAAGGCCATTCAGAAGGAACTCGGCGACTCGGACGACCGCGACGACATTTCCGAGTTCGAGGAGAAGATCGAGAATACGAAACTGTCGAAGGAAGCGAAGGACAAGGCCGTCGCCGAGCTGAAGAAGCTCAAGCAGATGAGCCCGATGTCGGCCGAGGCGACAGTCGTTCGCAACTATCTCGACTGGATCTTATCAATTCCCTGGGGCGTAAAGGGGAAGGTCAAGAAGGATCTCGACGAGGCGCAAGCCGTGCTTGATGAGGACCATTATGGCCTCGAGCGCGTCAAAGAGCGCATCGTCGAGTACTTGGCCGTTCAGAAGCGGACGAACATGCTGAAGGGGCCGATCCTTTGCCTCGTTGGGCCTCCTGGCGTGGGTAAAACCTCGCTTGGCAAGTCCATAGCCAAGGCAACCGGGCGCGAATTTGTGCGCATGTCGCTCGGCGGTGTCCGGGACGAAGCGGAAATCCGCGGTCATAGGCGGACCTATATCGGCTCGATGCCGGGCAAGGTCATCCAGTCGATGCGGAAGGCCAAGAAGACCAATCCTCTCTTCCTGCTCGACGAAATCGACAAGATGGGCATGGACTTCCGCGGCGATCCGGCCTCGGCTCTACTGGAGGTGCTCGACCCCGAGCAGAACCACGAATTCAACGATCATTACCTGGAGGTTGATTACGACCTGTCCAATGTGATGTTCGTCACAACCGCGAACACGCTCGACATTCCGCCGGCGCTGAAGGATCGGATGGAGATCATAAGGCTTGCCGGTTACACCGAGGATGAGAAGCTTGAGATTGCCAAGCGGCATCTGATGCGCGGCCAGATGGAAGCGCATGGGCTGCAGCCCGGCGAGTGGACGGTGGACGATGATGCGATCACCGAAATCATCCGCCGCTACACCCGCGAGGCTGGCGTCCGCAGTCTTGAACGCGAGATCGCGAAACTGGCCCGCAAAGCGGTCAAGGAGATCGAAAGCGGCAAGCAGACATCGGTACATATCACGATGGAAAACATCCGCGATTTCCTCGGCGTCCAGAAATTCCGCTATGGCGAGGCCGAACTCGAAGATCAAGTCGGCGTCGTTACCGGCTTGGCCTGGACCGAGGTCGGCGGCGAGCTTCTCACCGTCGAAGGCGTGATGATGCCTGGGCGGGGCCGCATGAACGTTACGGGCAACCTTCGGGACGTCATGAAGGAGTCAATCCAGGCCGCGAACGCTTATGTCCGCAGCCGGGCTGTCGCTTTTGGCATAGAGCCACCGATGTTCGACAAGAAGGATATCCACGTCCATGTGCCAGAGGGCGCGACACCAAAAGATGGCCCGTCCGCAGGCGTCGCAATGGGGACCGCAATCATATCGGTGCTAACAGGCATTCCTGTCCGCCGTGATGTCGCAATGACTGGCGAAATTACGCTTCGCGGCCGTGTATTGCCTATCGGAGGACTGAAGGAGAAGCTGCTCGCGGCGCTTAGAGGCGGCATCAAGCGTGTGATTATTCCGGAGGAGAATGCGAAAGATCTCGCGGAAATCCCGGACAACGTGAAGAACGCGCTTGAGATTATCCCTGTGGCCCGCATGGACGAGGTACTTGCGATCGCTCTTGCCCGCAAGCTTGAGCCGATTGAATGGGATGAGGCGGCCGCGCTTGCGGCAGCTCAAATGAAAGGTCTTGCCTCTCCTTTGGCGACGGATGGCGGGACCGGCGGCAGCGTCCTGCCACACTGAGATAACGTTGGCGCGTGGGGAAGTTCGTCTTCCCTCGCATCGCGCCAACATCAAGCTCCCTGTAAGGCTGAGGCGTAGTCTTTGACGCTGTCTTCTTAGCACGCGGTTTCAAATTCAGTGCTTGGGAAGTATTCCTGAAAGGAACCGGCGCTCAAGATATTGCCGGTGCAAACACTGTCCGGTTCCATCATAAAAGGAGACTTCTTCGCACGTACTGACATTTTAACTAATAAGTTCAAGCTTAGTACACCTTTCTTGCCTAAGCTTCCATCGGCACAGACATTCGGTTACACTTTCCGGTAAACTAAGCTGATGAATATCTACGGCGTCCCCGCTGCAATGACAGACCTCTCCGTATTTCCGTCCCGATTCGTTGAGGCGTGCAGGGCGAGGAGTCTGTCTCCCCAACAAGTTGCGGAGCGGGCGGGTCTTCCGCCAGACGCCGGCCGGGACCTAGCTATTACCGCCATTCACTTGCCCCTGTACCGGCTTTGCTACGTTGCCGATGCACTCGACGTCAGTCTGGATTGGCTATTGGGTAGGGACCCGCCACAGGCACGCCGTCAGCGGTAAGCGCGTCAGGCCGGGGAATGCCTCTATTTCCCTGATCGAGCCCGTGCCGCTTCATAGAAGGCGATGGCCGCTGCGTTAGAAACGTTCAGGCTTTTGATCGTGCCGGGAACCGAAAGCGCATAAACGGCGTCACACCCTTCGCGGACCAGTCTTCTTAGCCCTCGATCTTCTGCACCAAAAACCAGGGCAACGCGTGACGCATCCAGCGTGGCATCAACAAAGGGCTCGCCGGCGTCAGAGTCGAAACCGATGCATCGGAATCCAAAATCTTTGAGCGTCGCCAATGATCGCGACAGGTTTACCTCGGCAAGCACCGGCACGTGCTCAACCGCTCCGGACGCCGCTTTTGCGAGCGTCCCTGTAAGTGGCGGGCTGTGCCGTTCTTGCACGATCAGAGCCGCGATGCCGAACGCCGCTGCGGAGCGCAAGACAGCTCCCACATTGTGCGGATCGGTCACCTGGTCCAGCATCGCGAGCACCGCTCCCTCGGCATCGGGAAGCGCGGCTAGGAAGTCTTCAAGGCGCAGTTGTGGAATGGGGTCGACATGAAGCGCTGCGCCCTGGTGGACAGTCCCCGGACCGAGCAGCGCGTCGAACTCGGCTGACTGCAGGATTGATGTCCCAATACCCCGCTCGGTCGCAAGCTCACCCAGTTTCGCGAATGCGTTCTCGGTGAAGTAGGCATGAAGAATAGTTCTCTTCGGATTTGATAAGGCCGCCTCCACGGCGTGAATGCCATAAATGACGCGATCGCGGGGGATTTTGACACCTGCGCCCCGCTCGCTTTGTTGAGGCTTTGCACGCGAGTCAGACCGGAAGAAGCGCTTGGAATAGGGTTTTGGGCCCTTCATGAACGGCATTTCCTTCTCAAAACGCTTAACGAGCCGGATTTGTGTCCCGCCGCACCGTGCCACTAGCTATGTCAAACTGCGGCCGCCGGCTCCAGTTTATAGAAGGCCCAGCTGATGCGGCAGCCATAGCGAGATAGCCGGTACAAATGTGACAAGTACTAAAAAGGCAAGCATGGTCAGCAGCCAAGGAAGAACCGCAATCGTCAGTTCCCCGATCCCCATCTTCGTTATTCCCGACGCTACGTAGAGGTTTAATCCGACCGGGGGGTGGCAGAGCCCTACTTCCATATTTACGGCCATTAAAATTCCGAGGTGAACAGGATGCACGCCAAGCGCCGCGGTGACGGGAAAAAGGATGGGAGCCATGATCAAGACGATCGCTGCCGGGTCCATGAAGTTCCCCGCCGCGAGCAGGATGACATTCACCAGCAGCATGAAGATAACGAAGCTCAACCCTTGCGTAGCCATCCACGTGGCCATCGCCTGCGGTATCTGCTCCGATGTCATCAAAAACGAGAAAAGCACCGCATTTGTAATGATGTAGAGCAGCATGGCGCTCATGGCCGCGGCGTTGAGAAGAACCTTGGGTACCTCCTTGAGTTTGAGATCCCGATAGACAAAGACTGCGACGAAGAAGGAATAAACCGCTGCCATTGCGGCGGCTTCCGTTGGAGTAAAGTAGCCGGAGTAAATTCCGCCGAGCACGAAGGCGATCAGGAACAAGCCCCAAAAGCTCTCGCGGAATGCCCGGAAGCGTTGGCCCCAGGTCGCTCTTTGTCCTCTAGGGTAATCGTTCTTGTATGCCCGCCACCATGTAACCAACCCTAGAAGCGTCGCCAGCATCAAACCCGGCACCACGCCGGCCATGAAAAGCTGTCCCACCGATGCCGAACCCACGGGGTGCCCGTCCGGACCGATCGGATTCATGCCCGCCGTGGCAACCGCAAATATGACGAGGTTCACAGAAGGCGGAAAGAGGATGCCGAGAGCTCCCGAGGTGGCGATCACGCCCGCCCCGAACCGCTTCGGGTAGCCTTGCTGGACCATCGCCGGCAGGATGATCGACCCGACCGCCACCACAGTTGCCACCGAGGAGCCGGAAATAGAGGCGAAGAGCGCGCAGGCTATAACGCCGGCGAGCCCCAGCCCTCCATACCAATGGCCAACCATGGAGGCTGCGAAGTCGATCATGCGCCGGGCAACGCCGCCCCGGGTGAGAAAATTTCCGGCAAGGATGAAAAACGGGATCGCCATGATCTCGAACTTCTCAATGCCGGTGAAAAGCTTGAGCGCCACCGCCTGCGGATCGACTTCGGTGAGGGTGAACAGAAACGTCAAAACCGTCAGTCCGAGCGCGATGGAAATCGGCATCCCGGTCGCCATCATCGCGAGGAGGAGCGCGAATATCAGCGATGCGCGCGCGGAGTCGCCCAAGGAAATGATGCCGTACTTAGCCAGGAAGCAGACAATGACCAAGGCGAGCGGCAGCACGATCAGGCTGACAGCGAGGAGACGCCCGGCATTGGGATCGCGTTCGACGGGTTCAGCGGCCACACTCATTGCGCTGCTCCTTCCGGCACGACAGCTAAGCCAGGAGCTCCCTCATCTGCTGCAACGCCGATGCCAGGCACGCTGACTTGCGGATGATGGCCATGGCCGGGGATCTCGCCGGTGCGCATGTAGAACCACGCGACCTGCAGAAAGCGGAAACACATCAGATAAGATCCGGCGGGTATGGCGAGGTAGACAAGCCACATCGGCAGTTCGAGGTCAGGCGAGGATTGGTCCGTATGCGCCATATTGTAAACGAAGACGCTGCCGAACGTCCCGATCGTGAACGTAAACAGCGCTCCGGAAAACAAGGCAAAGGTGATCACCGGTTTCCGGGCATTCTCGCCAATGCGGTTGACAAGGACGTCGACCCCCACATGGATGCCCTGCCGTACGCCATAGGCGGCCCCGAACTTCGCCATCCAAATGAAAAGATAAATGCACAGCTCCTGCGCCCAGGTGAGGTTGAAACCGTTCAAGTAGGCAAAGACGTCGCGCCCGCCATGGAACAGCCAGTCATATCCATGCGCGCGTCCCCAGTTCGCGACGCTTATGGAGGCGGTGAGGCCATAGCGCTGCACCACTGCGGTGAAGATCAAAACCGTCGCGGCGGCGATCAGGGTGCTGATCAGGATTTCTTCCAGGTGATCGAGCACTCTCATCAAGAGGCGCACGGGCATCACATTTCCTTCCTTGTGGGCCGCCTCTGCCAAGGGCTTCAATTCATCGCAGTGCCGGTTGCCGCATAGATCTTTTGCAGCAGTTCCCGGCCAATCCGGCTTTCCATTTGCTTGTGTACCGGCTTCAGCGCCTCGATCCAGGCCTTGCGCTCCTTGTCAGTGAGCGTATGGAATTCCGTTTTGCCGGACTTGATCATCGCCGCCAATGCTTCATCGTTCTCCTTTTGAGAAATCTCATTGGTGTAATCGGTCGCCTCTTTTACTGCCTTTTCGAGCTGCGCGCGAATATTGGCGGGAAGACCGTCCCAGAACTTCTTATTTACAATCAGGGCATAGCCCAGATAACCGTGCCTTGTGAGGGTGGCATATTTCTGAACCTCGTACATCTTCTGGGTGAACATGTTCGAGGGCGGGTTTTCGGTGCCATCGACAACGCCGGTCTGCAGGGCTTGATAGACCTCCGAAAAGGCCATGACCTGCGGCAGCGCTCCAAGCGCTTTCATCTGCGCTTCAAGTACTTTCGAGGACTGAATCCGCATCTTAAGGCCGAGCATGTCATCCGGCGTGATGATCGGCCTGTTCGCCGACATGATTTTGAAGCCATTGTCCCAAAAAGCGAGACCGAGGATGCCTTTGCCTTCGAGCTTATGGAGCAGTTCCTGGCCGACGGGGCCGTCAGTGATTTTCCGCAGCGCTTCCTTATCCTGGAAGATGTAAGGAAGGTCGAACGCTTCGAATTCCCTGGCACCAAGCGGACCGAATTTGGAAAGTGACGGTGCAAGCATTTGCACTGCCCCGAGTTGCAGGGCATCCACCTCCTCATTGTCCTTGTAGAGCTGGGAGTTGGGGTAGACCTCTACCTTCACCTTTCCGCCGGTATATTTCTCGGCAAGCTCCTTGAACTTGTTCGCTCCCTTCCCTTTTGGCGTATCCGGGGCGACGACATGGCTGAATTTGAGGATGATCGGCGCTTGCGCTGCCGCCGCGAATGGGAATGCTAATCCTATTAGGGCTGCCGCGGTCGCGAGGGCATGCCTGATGCTTGTCATTTTGGCTACCGCTTGCTCTGCTCTTAATCTCAAGCACGAACAAAGCAGAATATCCCATGGGCCGCCATTAGACAGCAGTAGCGTCACCCTGCGATCAGCATCATCTCGTAGCTCCGCCCTCGCCTACAACAACAAAGGGCCCTCAAAACGCCGGATGCGCCTCTAGCGGCTCGACCCTATCGAGAGTGCGACCATAGATTGGCGCATGGCCTCGGCGCGGCCCATGGATTTATCGGCAGCGAGCCTCGCTTGTGATCGCGAATGAACCACGCGGCGGACATCAGTGCTTCGGGCGATCTTGCCAACGCATGGAGCAAAGATAGATATGATTGAGGCCGGTCCAAGAAAGTAGGCGCCGGCCGTGGTGGCATTCTTCAAGGGGGCCGGACGAACCTGCCTACTCTCGCCAAATCCCCCGATTTACAGAATTTGCGGCGAGAGATAGGGTGCAGGCGCGGGTCCCGTAGCTCAACAGGATAGAGCACCTGCCTTCTAAGCAGGGGGTTGGGGGTTCGAGCCCCTCCGGGATCGCCAATTAAATCAATGTCTTAGAGAGCAGAAACCATAGAACATTTAGGAACGTTTTACATATTATCGGGCGATGTTTTACATATTCCGCTTTTAGACGTTCCTGTTTCGTCCGAAATACGCTCAACACCGCGGCGGTTTTTCACAGCGGATAGAGCTAATCCTCATCACGTTTTGAAGCGTTGCCCGCATCGGAAGCTTCCCATTTCGACATAGCCGTCGCCGCCAGTTTCCGCTGGTTCACCTGCTTCGCATAATACTCCACCATTTGACGGGACTGTCCCGTGATGGCCGCCACTTCCGCGTCGGTGCATCCCGCTTCGAGCAGAAACACGACGGCGGATTTTCTGAGGCCATGAAACACCAGCGCTTTATTGCGCAGCAACTTCATTTCAGGCCGATTGAGTTCGGTGGACCAGCTTGCCTTGAAGCCCATCAAGGTCCAGGGCTGCCCCTTCGTGTTCGTTAGGATGGTCACGCCGCGACGCGGTATGTCGTGGAGAGCCGCGCGCAAGTTCGCGTGCATCGGTATCCAAAGCTTCTTCCGCGTTTTGTTCTGAAGGACCGCAATTAAGCCGTTCGCGATGTCGTCCCACCGCATATTCAGAACATCGCTGAGCCGCTGGCCGGAATAGAGCGCGAGGATGGCCGCATGCCAAAGGTCCGCGCGGGCGCGCATTTTAAAATAATCAATGTCGCTGAATTCCCACGGCGCGTACCCCTCGCCCCCCTTTAGCTTTTTGACCTGGACGCAAGGATTGTTTGGCCGCCAGCCGCGCGGAACCGCAAAGCTCATCATGGCCGAGAGGCATCTCAGAAGATTATTCGCTGCCGCCGGGGTTTGCGCGTATTTGTCCCTGAGCTTCAGCACATGCTTTGGCTCCAACGCCAAAACGGAAAGCGGTCCCCAGGCCTCTTCGATACGGTCGAGATAGCGCGACCAATCCTGGCGCGTGTGTTCGGAGAACATCGACCATTCCGGGCTCGCCTTGAATTCAAGGATAAGAGCGGAAAAGCTTCCTTCCTTTGGCCCCCGCTTGCGGTTGCCGGCAAGGACGTCGTAGGCGTCCCACCATTCGGCATTGGGCGCGCCGCTAGGCTGGAAAGGGTCGCCCGGCACCTTGACGCGTTGACCTTCGTAATCTCTGCCTCGGTGAGGGTGATAGTAATAATAGTCCTTCCCCCTCGCTTTCACGACATGCACGTGAGGAGGCAGCTTCACCCTAGCCGTTCTTGGCCGACCCACCTTCCAACCCTTTCAAAAACGCGTCCTCCTCCTCCGATGCGGAAACACTTTTGCGAGCCATTGAGCCAGCATTTTGTGCCTTGATAAAGGCTTTCACCTGACCAAAGTCCCAGCGCCGCAGATTGCCGATCATGTCGGGCTTCGGCAATAGGCCAAGCCGGAGGTATGTGTCGATGGTGGACCTGGAACAATCGAGCCGGTATGCGAGCGTCTCGGCCGATACAAAATCGGGCGCATATGGCCGGCCTTTATTGTCACCGGTCATGACGCAAGCGGGTCCTGGATTCCAACCGCATCATGCGCTGGCGTCCCGTATTGAAACCACCGGTGCCCTCCCCGGCATCCGCGTTACCTCAACAAGGCCAACCTTTTCCAGCCACTCCAAACCGCGGTATTTGGCGTTCCTGTCGAGCGTGAAACGGGAAGCCGCGACGTTGCTAAGAAGAACAGTGCGCGACCCGGTCAAGCCAGCCAAATACCAGATCGCAATCCCTACATTGAGCGACCGGCCAGGCAGACGGCTTGCGGCTGTGAGCCAGCTGAGCGGGATGGGGCCTTTGAGAAAGTGTTCGCCGCCTTTGGGCCTCGGGGGCTTCTCCTGCCGTTTCAAGGCGTTTGTTTCGATCCGAAGCCGTTCCGGCTCAAAATTCGTCGTCACTCTACTCCCCATAAGATAGACATAATAAGATGGAACGGGTGTTCGCAGGCGATCAGGCTCTGCCGCGCACGTGAACAGGGGGGTCATTTTTGCTAGCCTTCAGCGCTCTTTTGACTGCACTCCAGGCGCCTTCGCCGCGCCTATCGGAGTAACGCCCTGGATGGCGGAAGACCTTGACAGAGGATCGCAACGCAAACCCTTCCAAAACGATGCCGCTCGCTTCTGCCATAAGCCTCTGGACCGTTGAGACGGCACCGCCGATTTCCCTTGTGCTTCGATGAGAAAGGCGTCATGTAAGGTGGCGCACACTAGGATGTCCGCTTCCGTAATCAGGCAGGCCGCAAGGCGCATCATCTCAGCCCCGTTGGCCTGCATTGGGAAGTTCCGCAAAAAACGAGAATTCACAGGCGGAGGCGTCAGGACTTGCCATCCGAACACGCTTTGCAACCTTCCGTGCAGCAGGGCGTAATTTTCAATTCCGTTGCACCACTTCCAAAAGCGCGGGAAAGCGGACTTATGCTTTTGAATGAGGGTGGCGGCTTCCCCCTCGGAAAGACCGAGTTGGACCGCAAGCGTATTCGCACCCATCCCGTACTGCACTCCGAGCGCGCAAGCCTTGAACTGCTGCCGGAGCGCCTCGTTGACTTCGGCGGTACCGCCGCTCAAGTCCGCCCCGGCGGCGGCAGAGAACCCTAAATAAGCATCGCCGGAGCGATAAGATTCCTGCATCAGGTAATCGCCGGACAAAGCTGCCGCGATCCCGAATTCCTGTTGCTCCCAGTCGATGAGCGCGAGGCTCATCCCAGGCTTTGGCTTGATCAAATGCCGGACCCATGCCGCAGTCCCGAAAAGGGAGGCTTTGGCGCCCGGCTGACTGCGGCCGGTGCGCGACGAAAATGGTCTCAAAGGCACGCGATTGCGGTGATCCCTGCCGATTGTAAGAGACTTGGGATCAAATACCGAAAGCGTCGTTCGCAGCTCCCGCAGGGGCCGGAGTTCCGGATAGGCCCTCGTTCTTTCCCGGAAGGTCTCGTCGGATAGATCAAGGTTTCCGCCGCCGAGGCGAGGCCAGCCGATGTTTTGGACGAGGAGGAATCTTTCAAAGGCCTGCGGATGAAACACGCCACTCCGGTAGACTCCAAACGAACGATCAATTTCGGCCGTGATTTTCTACCGCAGTCGCGGCCAATCCTGAGCAAGGTCCTGAGCGGTTATCCTATCGGCCGGGATGCCGGCCCTCTCGATCTTAGCAACGGCGATGAGAGTTCTGCCTCGAAAGACAGCCCGGGCAAAGTCCATCCCAGGCGACATTGCCCAATAAAGGCGCCGCACCGCTTCAAGGCTTCGAAGCCCTGCATGCGGCGAGATCTGTTCGCGCGTATAAGGCACAAAGGGAAGCCCGAACCAAGCAAGCGCACCTGTCAGTCCGGCTCCGAAGGGAATAACCCGGCCATTCACAAGGCGCCGGAACTCGACGCCAAGATCGATTATCCGGCTTGGGAGTGGCCAGCCTAGGGTGAGATGGCAATGAGCAACGTCAATAGCATCAAATGACACAATCAAAGCATATCGGCCCGTAGGATAGGGCGGCGTTCGAAGAGTCATCAATTTCGGCTTGCCTGCTTGGACAGGATCAACTCCGTCACATGCGACCGCGGCCACATAGAGAGGCTTTGGGCACTCGCCTGCTTGACGCTGCATTCCTGATACGACAATCCACACACTTTCGATTTTCAGGTCGGGAAAGCCCATCAGATCTCCCCGCGGAGGCGTCGAAGGACTGAATGGTCCAGGCTATCTATCTTCCGGCCCCTGAAAGCGATCTCCAGAAGCCTTTCAAAAGAAAGCGGCGGCCATTCCGGATCAGGAAACTGTCCAAGAGCCTCGTAAACCTCGTAGGCGCCAAGCGATCTATTTGAAGCAATTCTGACCCAGGACGTTTCCGCTCTTTGAGCTGCCTCGTGCGCTGAGGCATTCCATTCGTCGAGTCGGCCGTGCTCGTCTGGCAGCCGCACTGGCCACAGCATCAGGACGTTTTGCCTGGTTATCGTCGTATGGAGCATTTTAGGCACGGTTTCGCCGGGCAAATCCGGCAAGAGTGACGGCTCCACGATGAAGGTTTGGCCTTCCTCGCGAAGATCGAGGACGGCGACAGCGAGGCGCATTTCCTCCGAGGGGTGAACCCGAAAGAACTCCTGACGATTAGGCTTTCTGACGGGGATCGCCGCAATCACTCGCCTTACCGCGGTCTCAATTCCAAAGCTTTGCCCGATCCGCAGCCGCTGCGGATCAAAGGGGTTCAATTCCTCAGAGCCTATTGGCCCGTTGCTCTTGCTCACATTCAACTCCGGACTGTTTATTCTTGACGCGCCTTGAACGGGACACGAGGCGGCCCGGGCGAACGCTAATCGATGAATCCGGTGTTGCGCATCAATCTTCAGGCGCAACACGGTCGGAGAAACATGCCAATCTTCCTCGCAGTGCGTCCTCGACCATCGGGCGCAGCTCGGCTTCAGCCAGTTCCGAGTATGCTTCGACGATCTCACAAGCTAAGAGGAATGCATTAGTGTCGGCGCCGTTGCCCTCGGGGATGCAGCCCAGCACAAATTGGAAGGCATATACCGACCTGTCACCAGACCTTAAGCTTTCCGGCCGATTAGCTCGCTGGATCCGTTGCATATCCGCGCTTGGTATGCTGCGTTTGACCGTGGAAGCATTGACACCAAGTTGTTTGCCGATGGCTCGAAGGGAAGGATTCACTCCGGCACACCCAAGCTCGTGTGCGGCTTCGCGTATGAGGTGGATTGAGAGTTTCTTCTCACGCTGTTTGGCGAGCTTCGCTGCTGGGCCGGTGAGTTGATAGTTGATGAGAGTAACGAGGTCACGATCAACTCTAGGATGGCAAGCGGGGCTAACGCCTTCTAGCATCCTGGCGATAATACGGTTGATAAGAACATCACTAATGACTTTACGACGTCTTACGAGATGGGTCACTTTGGTCTTTCGCAGGCGCTCTCGATCTATGATTAATTCCATGAGAGTAAGACTTAGCTCCGAAATCGACCCTAGACCCCCGCTAAAAGCGCTGAAGAGAAGTTCAAATGATATATCTATTGGAGTCAATTCCTCCAGAACATCGCTAACGGTACGCGCCAATAACTCAAAATCCAATGTATCTTTGTCCGTATTGATGTCGACGCAATTACGCCTTAAGGCAATATAGTTTTATTAGATTCCTTTCAACAAATCCGGTGAGCCATCCTTTTTCAGACAACTCGGCACAGACTTCAATCATCAATCTTGTTTTGCCTAGGCCACCAGCACCATAAAGTACGCGCCCGCAAACTGCATTTTCTAACAATTCATCGCCCGCGGTGCTTGGACAAGTGATAGCAATTGCTTGCGCAGCGCGCATCGCGACCTGCCTCACTACGACAAGCCAGAGGACAACATCGGGTTTAGGGTCGCACGTTCGGCCATCTTGGAGAAGTCAGTTGGTCCCGATCATCCGCACGCGAAGCTCGCGAGGGATAGACTGACTGCGTTACAGAACGAGACTGCGCGAAAGGCAGCATCGCCTCCAGATTTGCAGAAGATTTGACAAAGGGCGGGCAGAACTCGCCCTTTGCTAGCGGACAACAGGAAGATGGAGACGAGACGATCGCATTGGGATGTCGATCTCGAACCTCGACGGGCTCACACCAACCGAGTTTGCAACCCGCCCCATGAAGGGGCATAACCAGAACGGACTCTACTTATGAACGGGGACACGCCGGGGAGCAGGTCATTACCCTTGTTGTGAGAGCCTCTGAGCAAGACAACCGCGCAACATTATTTATGCGGCGCGATTCTTTAGGAGCGGAGGAGCGATAGAAGCTGCAGAGTTAGGGGATGACTTGGGGGCCGGCAGTAAGGGAGCCAGGCCAACTCTCAGGCACAAAGCGTATCAAGCCGCTGAGTCCGCTGTACCTTTAAAATCTGAACAGTGCACGCGTTCTTCGGAGGCTGGATGGTGGGAGAGCGGACCTTGCAATTCCATCAGTTCTGCGATCAGGCGAGGTCAGATTTTGGAATACCGAAGCAGAAACTTATGGATAGTCTGTCAGACAAACACTCGCGTAAAATGGCCGCATCAGCTGACCTTCTGCGTCCAAGCCATGTCGCTAGCACGTTGTTGGTAGTTCGAATGACCCCTAGTCAGGTCACCCTTGAATTTGCGAGGAGCGTCGCGATGAAATATCCGTTGTGCCAGTCACTGTTCCGGCCACAGACTGACGGCAGCGTCCCATCCATTGTCGTTCGTATTTCAATGGACGAAGCAATACAGAGTTTCGCGTCCCTTAACGCTCGAAAAGTTCCCAGCCTAACTTCACGCCAGTTCCAATCGTCCACGATGAGGATTACTGGGTTAGCTAGAGCCGGTCTGGCAATCATAATTCCGTCATATTGATCCTGCTCGGCGTGCGGACCATCAAACAAATAAACGTTGAAACATCCAATTGACGAGTAATCTACCTGTCGAAAGTTGGCGTCTATAAACTTAAATTCGACTGTTGGCGCCAGGACTCGTTCGATATTTGAGAAGAACGTCGACCTGGGGCCGCCAAATTCAGACCAATTATCAATACAGACGGCACTAATCTTATTTCCCCAGATCGCCGAAGTTGCCGTGGACCCAGTCCAAGAGCCTATTTCTAAGTACCGAGGATCTCTGTGATTTTTGATGAGAGAGCTAATGAATGCGCGATACTTTTGACCCGACATGCCATCAATCTGTCGCACAGAGTCCGGCAGACTGCTAATGTTATTCAATGCATCGTGCAAAGCTTGCTTGAGTAGTTCGCTCTCCGAAAGGCCACTAAAATCATCGCGCAGTGATATGCGCGGTAAAGTTGTGCTTCGGGATTGGTCGACGCCTAATGCCCACCTTAGCCGTGTTTCACGAATGGGATGTTTAACCCTTCGCCACAAGCCACCAGCTAATCTTCGTTCTCGGATGGCCCCTACCAGCCTGTTATACATTTCTATACACTTTCGTGCGCGAGTCTCCGGCAGCGTCCCGATATATGGACCGAAGGAATGGTCTGGACCAAGGGAGTATCCGAGCAATCGGTAGCCTGGCATCTCTTAAAGTTGTCATTCCATAACCTTCTGAGCTTTGCTTCAATCGGTAGAGTGCCTTGCGCCCGGTCAGCGTCAGGAAGAGCAATGTTCCGGTCTCTTTCATTGAGGGACGCAAAAAGCGCTTAATCGAGCGAACTTACCGGAGGCTTGTCTTAAGACTCCGAGACAACACCATCCAGCACCTCTTCAAGTCCATGGCTGCAAAGACCGCGTGGTGGATGCGGAGATGAACGTGCGCCGGCTCATTTCGCCGCCCGTGCGTGACGTGGCGACAGGACATATGATCCCTGTCGGCCCTTTGATCGATGACGCGGTGAGTTGGAGGAACTATCGTGGCATGCAGGCTGGCCGCCGTTATGCCATCGCCAAGCGCGTGCTTTCCCGCCGCGAATTACGGCGACACGGCCTCACCAATGCTGCGGCTGAGTCAGGATAAATGCTTAAGATTAAATGGGAAAAGTGACATAGTTAATCCCATGGCCTGAGTTTTTTAAAATTCGCTTTCAGCACCATCTTTTTGCTATAATGGGAGCCATGACCCGCGACGAAGCCGTTGCCAGATTGAAAGAGCACGAGACCGACCTGAAGCGGCTCGGCGTCGAGCACTTGTTTCTGTTCGGCTCCACGGCGCGCGACGAAGCCCGCGACGATTCCGATATCGATCTCTTCTTCGATCACCCCGAAGGCTCGCTCGGCCTGTTCGAGCTGATCGACATCAAGGAAGCCGCTGCACGCTTTCTCGGCCGCAAAACCGACATTATGACGCGCCGCAGCCTGCATCCGCGCCTCAAGAGCCGCATTGAAGCCTCGGCCCTGCAACTGTTCTAATGTCTGAACGCCTGCAGAACCTCCGGCTAACCGACATCATCGAGGCGATCGAACTCATCAACAGCGAAATGACCGGCGTCAGCCCTCAGGCTTTCGAGCCCGATACGCGCAAACGCTGGATCGTCGAAAGAGGCATCGAAATTATTTCCGAAGCCAGCCGCCATCTCCCTTCCGAACTTAAAGAGCGGCATCCGCACATTCCCTGGCCAAAAGTAGCCGGCATCGGCAATGTCATTCGTCACGACTACGAACGCGTTGCCCATGACGTGCTGTGGCATGTCGTCAACCATGACTTGCCGTTGCTTTACGCGGTTTGCCGCCGAGAGCTCGATCTCGATCCCGATCGCTGATTTCGGGGTCCATCGGCGACGTGAGCCACCCCTTTCCGCTTCCCATTCCATAAGGGTTGTGAGACGCGCGGCTTTTGCATAACGCGATATCTTCATAATCGCGCGCCGCGAATCTGACCCCTTCTTCCATCCCGGCGAGCCAGAAAAGGCCGGTGCCGCGGGCGGTCCTTGTAAAGCGCTTTCAGCTGATTGAGGTCCTGCAGGATGGCGACGATCTGCACGCGGTAGCCGCGCACCAGACCAAAGGCGTCTTCCAGCGGCCCTAGAGTCTGTC
>CAWFHI010000014.1:0-293068 GCA_963815605.1 uncultured Alphaproteobacteria bacterium
TCATTTAATACCCGACGTTTCCTTCGCGCTCTTTTCGACACTGCCGTCTCCGTAGCGCAACCCGAGCGTTGTATGGAGCGTCATTTTCCGGTTCCTCCGGCAAGCGGAAAGATCGTCGTCATCGCTTGCGGAAAGGCTGCCGCCGGTATGGGGCGCGCAGCCGAAATCCATTACGAGCACGAAAACGTGCTTGGCCGCCTCATCGGGATTGCGATCACGCGCTATGGTTTTGGGCAGCCTTTGAGCAAGTTGAGGCTGATTGAAGCCGCACACCCCATCCCTGACGCATCCAGCGTCTATGCTGCAGCGGAAGCGATAGCCTTTGCCAAAGGCGCTGCGCCCGATGACCTCGTCCTTTTTCTCATTTCGGGCGGAGCATCCTCCCTTTGCGTCGCCCCGGCCGGGCAAATCACTCTGGCGGAAAAGCAGGAACTAACCAGGGCTCTGTTGAAGGCCGGCGCGTGCGGATTTACGAGGTCAACTGCGTGCGCAAGCACGTGTCCCAATTCAAGGGGGGGCGGCTCGCGGCGTATGCCGGCGCCGGCACCCTCGTCACGCTCGCCATCTCCGATACGCCGGGCGACGAACCCGAAACGATCGGCTCAGGTCCGACGAGCCCAGACCCCACAACATTGGAAGAGGCGCGCTCGATAATTTCCAAGTATGGAATAAAGACTGCCCCTTCGGTCGCTGCCGTTCTTAGAGACCCGGCCAATGAAACTCCTAAGCCGGGGAACCCCGTGTTTGCCAATGCCCGCTACGAGCTGGTGGCCACTGGCCGCGATTTACTTGATGCCGCCGCGGAACTTGCACGGAGCCTCGGCTATGAGGTGATCATGCTTGGCGATTTTTTGGAAGGAGAAGCGCGCGAAGTTGCTCAGTCGCATGCCCAATTGGCCAGAAGATGCCTCGCTGAAGGCCGCAAGGCCGTGATCTTGTCAGGCGGAGAGCTTACGGTTATCGTCAAGGGCAATGGCTCGGGCGGGCCAAATCAGGAATATGCCCTTGCCCTTGCAATTGCGCTCGCCGGGCAACCCGGGATTGCCGCCGTTGCCGGTGATACCGACGGCACGGACGGAGGCTCCGGAGACTCCGACGATCCCGCAGGTGCCTTCATTGACCCTGGTACAATTAGCCGCGCTGCAGCGCTTAATCTCCTTCCAGCCACATTTCTCGAAAATAACGACTCCACCGGTTTTTTCCGGTTGACAAATGATCTGCTCGTTTGCGGCCCCACCGGGACAAATGTGAACGACTTCAGGGCGATTGTTGTCGATAGCTCGATCAGAGATTAGTCTCACAAAACGACTCACTCGATTCCCGGATTTCGAGATGACCATTGCAAAACTTACTCTATCGGCACGGCTGGCACGCACCGTGATTGTGGCGAGTTGGTTTAGCGTAGGACTTTTTCTGCCAGGTGTTGCTGTCGCCGAACTCAAACTCTGCAATAGCACATCCAGCCGCGTTGGCGTCGCCATAGGCTACAAAGACAAGGATGGCTGGGCCAGCGAAGGCTGGTGGAATGTCGACAGCCAATCCTGCGCGCTCCTGATACAGGACAAGCTTCGCGCTCGCTATTACTATATTTACGCGTTCGACTACGACAAGGGTGGTGAATGGGGCGGTCCAATCCCCATGTGTACCAACGATGTCGAATTCACGATCAAGGGAATCGACAATTGTGAGGGGCGAGGCTTCAAGAAGAGTAGCTTCTTCGAGGTGGACACCCAAGAGCAGACAGACTGGACGGTCAAGTTGACCGATACAGAGCCGCCAGCTCCCCCGGCTTTGAACAGCACCTCTCAGCCTGCGACTCCGCCCACCTCAGTGCCATCGCAGGCTGCTGCTGTAACGCCGCCGCAAGGAGTTCGGAAACGATGAAGCGTGAGCGAAGGGTCAAAATTGTTGCCACTTTAGGCCCTTCGACGCGGGAACCCGAGCTCCTTGAGCAGCTCGTGTTAAGCGGTGCGGACGTTTTCCGCATCAACATGAGCCATTCGAGCCACGACGATATGCGGGCTTACGTCAAGGCTTTGCGCGATCTTGAGTTTAAATACGGGCCAATCACCATCCTCGGGGACCTGCAGGGACCAAAGCTGCGGATCAGCTCGTTCGCCGAAGGTCAAATACGATTGGAGAGGGGTCAGCGCATCGTTTTCGATGCGAATCACGCGCCAGGAAATGCCGAACGGGTCGGGCTTCTTCATCCCGAGATCTACGCGGCAGCCCAGCCTGGCCATACGCTTTTGATCGATGACGGCAAGCTGAACTTGCGAATCCTGGAGGCGAGGCCCGGGCGGCTTATCGCTGAAGTGGTCTCTGGCGGGGTTCTATCGAGCCGCAAGGGAGTGAACCTTCCGGATGCCATTCTTCCGCTTGCGTCCATGACGGGGAAAGACAGGGAAGACTGCGAGGCAGCGCTGGAAGCGGGCGTTGATTGGATAGCGGTCTCCTTCGTCCAGCGTGCTCAAGACATTCTGGATGTGAAGCAGATCGTTCAGGGCCGTGCGGCCATCATGGCCAAGATCGAGCGCCGTGCCGCTATCGCCGCGATGGAAGATATTCTCAACGAGTTTGACGGCATCATGGTTGCGCGCGGTGATCTTGGCGTCGAACTTCCGCTCGAGCAGGTCCCCGGCTTGCAAAAGCAGCTTCTCCGTGCATCCCGCGCCCGTGGTAAGCCTGTCGTGGTCGCTACCCAAATGCTGGAGAGCATGACAGCTTCACCTGTCCCGACGAGGGCGGAGGTCTCCGACGTTGCGACGGCCGTTTTCGAGGGCGCGGACGCCGTTATGCTGTCCGCCGAGTCCGCGACCGGCGCCTATCCCGTCGAGGCGGTTTCCACGATGGACCGCATTGCAAGAGAGGTGGAAAAGGACATTGATTACACCGAAATCCTGCACTTCCGGGAAACAAAGTCAGCCCACACGACGGCGGATGCCATCAGCGCCGCCGCAGCCTCTATCGCAGAAGCGCTAAATCTCAATGCGATCGTTTGCTATACTGCGACAGGGACCACGGGCCTTCGCGTCGCGCGGCAAAGGCCGCGGCAGCCAGTTCTGGTGCTGACCCCGGTCAAGGAAACCTCGCGGCGCCTGAACCTCGTTTGGGGATTGCATTGCGTCGAGACCCCCGACCCGGCCAACACCGCCGACATGGTCAATTTCGCGGAGAGGGTCGCACGCTCAGAAGGCTACGCTTCGGATGGCGACCGCGTCATCGTTTGCGCGGGCGTGCCATTCAAGACGCCTGGAACGACCAATATGCTACGCGTTTTCGAGCTCAAGAGCGGCAGATAGGCGACCAACTTGATGGCGCTGGAAGCTGATTAGCCCTGCCGCGCCTTATAACGGCGCACCGTCTTGTTGATGATGTAGAGCCTGCCCCGGCGTCGGACGACGCGGTTGTCGCGATGGCGCGTCCTGAGCGTTTTGATTGAGTTCTTGATCTTCATTGTCAAAATCCTAAGCGCTTCACCACTCGCGAAGTTAGCCGGGAACAGCAAGCTGCTGAATTGGGGTTTATGCGCACGGCAGCCGAGCGCGTCCCTTGCTACCATGGTTTTTCGCTTATTCCAAGCCTCCCGGCGTTTCGCGACCACACAGCTGGAAGAAAACGTGGCTGCCTGCAATTTTCTTGAAATTATATAAGGACCTTAATCCATGCGGTGGTAATGTTCAGGCTGTGCCGGGCTTCGGCTCGGAAGTTATTGCGTGTGAGTTCTCTCATGAAATACTTTCCAGCGAGCGTTATTGCAGTTGCAGTCTGGTGCTCCGCACAGCCCGGCCCCCTAGGAGCTGCGGCACCTTTGGGGGGTGTTCCGCCTCTCCTATGCGCATCCGCAAAGGGCTATTGCGCTTCTGACGGAGCCAGCCACCCTGCTAACTTCAGCCTTATCTCCGTCACCGATGATGGCGAAGTTGACGAAAAAGCTTGCGATGCTTTTTCAGCCTTTCCCAGCCGCGGCAGGACGCCGCCTATTCTTGTCAAGAACCCCTTCCTGCAGACGGAGCCGTAGAGCACCGGCCGGAAAACAGCGGTCCGCATTGCTTAGGGTAGGCTTGCGGCCTTCGCCCCTTGACCGGGCGCGTAAGTAGTTTATGTTGCGCCGCTCGCAGGGCGACGGGTGGCGTGAAACTTGCTTTCTTCCCGATGGCGCTCCTGGCCCAATCCAAACCAGTGATAGGTGGGTTTACATTCATGAAGCGAAAGCTTGTTGCATTTCTATTGGCCGCCACTCCATTGACAAACGCCCATGCCGAAGAGCTTAGGGGCGAAGAGCTGCACAAAGCGCTTGCCGGAAAAACCGTCTACGTAAACACGCCCCTGGGTGAGGTCCCGATCCGCTATTCCGCAAACGGTAGTGTAAGCGGCAGGACAGAGCTTGCGCTACTCGATGGAGAATCGGCTACGGCAGATCATGGCCGCTGGTGGGTGTCAGAAAAAAAGCTTTGTATTCAATGGCGCAATTGGATGGGCGGCAAGCCGCATTGCTTCACAATGCACTGGCTTAGCCCTAATGCCGTCCGCTGGCATCGCGATGATGGGAAAAGCGGTACCGCACGCATCGGCTGAGCGCCATACATCCCTCCTAAGTCAGAAATTAACGCGTAGAACTGGCTGCATGTGGGGCAGCTCTCATCGTTGCCCCGCATGCTGTTTTGCTAGACTTCAGCCGCGATGGCGCCAGCCATGATGGCCGCGGCCATGCTCCATAACCATGCGGACCAGGAAGCGCAAACGATGCTTCTGCTCGTCAGACAGCGAGCCGTAAAGCGGCGCAGCCGCATCGGCTAGTTTCTTGAGTTCGGTTGAGCTTTGCGCTAGAGCATCCGCTCGCGTCCGCAATTTCGCAATCGCATCTTCCGATTTCCCATGCTCCCGCCACTGAGCAACCCTAGCTTGGCGGGCTTGCGCCATATCCCGGATGGCCTGCTCAACCGGCGGCCAGTTCTTTTCTTGATCCGGCGTGAGCTGTAGGCCAGCCTTAAGGGCGGCAACGCGCGCATCGGTAAGCGCCTTCAGGTCCGCAGCGCTCGGGCGGTGGTGTTCATGCCCGCCGCCACCTTGTGGTGTCTGAGCAAAGCTCACTGACGGTGCCAACAGAGCAAGCGCCGTCAAACCTGCGATGACTGTCTTCTTCATTAAGTCCTCCGCTTTCTTTACAGTATAATGGAATAAGGTATTGTTGATTGGCTCATCAAGCTCAGGCAGAGCGGATACGGGTTAAGTTTCTTTTATATTTGTACACTACTGTCTCAGCCAAAAATATTGCGATGAAGCGATAACATTCATCCGCGCGGGGCATATTTTAACTTTATAGAAACCATAGAGGCAGGACAGTCGCCATCAAGGCGTCGAATTGCTTTCGCAATGTCGCTTGCACCAGCGGCAGTGCCGGCTTACACCTTTTCGACGAGCCGGAGATGTATCATGACGAAGATCACGCCCCACGAAGCGCTTATCTATACCATGATCACGATGTCTGCCGCTGACAGGCAGATATCGGACCGGGAGCTTGAACGGATTGCCGAAATTGTGCGGCATCTGCCGGTGTTCATGGGCTATGACATCGATAATCTTGCGAAGACAGCCGAGAAATGCGCGGACGTCTTAAGCGAGGAGGACGGCTTGGAGCGTATGCTCGAAATGGTTGCCGACGCGCTGCCCAAAAAACTGCAGGAAACGGCCTATGCACTGGCAGTCGAGGTGGCAGCCGCGGATTTGAAAGTGCCGGATGAAGAGATCAGGCTTTTGGAGCTTTTGCGGGATGCGTTTCATCTCGACAAGCTTGTAACGGCTGCGATCGAGAGAAGCGCCCGCGCTCGTCACCAGACAATTTAGCAACTGAAACTGCTCGCGGTTACTGCCACGCTCTATCAGACCCGTATTCGGGAGCTGGGATAGAGGAGCCGTCGAAAGGGAGTAAAGCATCGGCCCGGATGCGCGTAAATGCAGCGCAAACAGCAAGCGTTGACGTGGAGCAAAAGGTGGCGGCGATTGCAAGACGCTGTCCAGCTACCGAGACCAATGTTTTGGATAAAAGCGTTGCCCGACCCACCTGCTTGGACACCTGGGTGGCGAGCTGCTGCTGGTATTCATTCGGTCCTTTCCCTTGCAGATAAGTGGCGGCCGCAAGGTGCGCGCTATGAAGGGCAATTGACATGCCGTCGCCGGAAAAGGACGGGATGACGGCCGCTTGATCGCCAAGCCGCCAAAGGCCGGCGCTTTGCCAAGCTACGTAGCCGTAAGGCAAGCCAGAAACGGCGAGGGGCTTACTGGAAAGACATTCCGCTCCGTCAAGGCGTGACCCAAGATGCGGGCAGGCTTGCTGCATGGCGTCGAGAAGGCTTTCCCAAGAGCCGTGCTTTCGAATGAACATGGGTTTGCGAATGAGAAGGCAAAGATTTGCGCGCCCGCGCTCTACCGGCTGCAACCCAGCGTAGCCGCCGGGAAAGAGGAGGAGTTCCACTCGGCCCCACAAGTTTTCGGCCTGCTCAGGGCGTAATCGCCAGTAAGTCTTGAATGCAATCAGGCCGGATTGCCGGCCAGGTGACCGCTTCCACCGCTTCAGATCGTGTTTGCCGGTGGCAAGAAACGCATCCTTGGCGCGGAAGGCGCCCCCGTCCTCCATTTCTACCTTCCATCCGTCCCCGCACCGGGACAGTTCTTTGACACGCAAACCACGCCGGACTTCCGCTCCTGTTTGGGACGCCCTTTGTAGGAGCGCTTCGTCAAGCACGCGCCGGGATAAGCTCCACGCTTCAAAGGGAAGCTCCCCGGTCAGAGGTTGTCCCCGCAGAACCAGGCCTACCCGCCGGATTGGCAATGCGCCCAAGCCCTCAATTGAGACACCAAGCCTTGCGAGGTAATTTGCGCCTTCATGGCTAATGAATTCGCCACAGACCTTGTCGTGAGCCTGTTTCTCTTTTTCGAAAAGAATGACGTTACGCCCGGAGCCAGCAAGCAGCATTGCCAATACAGCTCCCGCCGGTCCTCCCCCGGCAATGGTGGCGTCGTAGACGGTCACGAAGCCGGCCTCACACGCGAGACGCAGAGGCGGTAAGGCGCCCACGGCTCAATGCGGGTAGCATCGGGCGGGATACCGGCCTCAGCCAGATACCGCACCCAATCCTTGCGCTTGAATGCACTGGCGACGGACACTGGGCCATCATGTTGCATGAACCGGTGACGGCGCGTGGCCCAGAACGCGAGCTTGAGGAAGTAGTAGGGCAGAGGATGCCGTTCGAGATCATTTATAAACCAACCAATCTGAGAATTGTCCTCCAGCCACCGAAGGAAACGCACCAGAGTCGCATCGGGCAGGTGATGAGCAAATAAAGAGCAGATCAAGACGTTGGCGCCGCCTTCAGCCTGATAATCGAAGATGTTGGCGGTGACGCAGCGCAGCGACCTTCCTTCATCTGTGGCCTCTTCTGCCGCGCGCCTGGACCAAGGGTTCATGTCGACGCACACAATCTCGATTGGGAGACTGCGATTTGAAGCCCAGCCATCGAGCTTGCGCGCAAAGTCGCCATAGCCGCTGCCTGCGTCGATCACGGTAAGGGGGCGCCCTTTAGGCCAACGCTGCTCGCGGGTCAGCCTTCCGAAAAATGCAAGCGTCGGCCGGTAAGCCAGTGAGAGCGCGTTTGCCTGCGCCAACTCCTTCAGACACGCACGAAAGCTTTCATAGTCCACCGCTTCGGTGTCCATCAGCTCCGGCGTCGTATCTCTCCGGGAGAAGTCCGGCATCGCCTTCTAAACAGCTTTGAAGAGCATCGTCTCCGCCGTTAACCCCGGTCCGAAGGACATGGCGCATCCTTTCTCGCCCGGGCTGCACTGCTCGAGAAGAGCCTTCAGAACAAAAAGAACCGTGGCGGAGGACATGTTTCCGAAGTCGCGCAGCACCTTCCGCGACGCATTAAGCGCATGCAACGGCAGGCGGAACGCGGCCTCAACGGAATCAAGGATCGCGCGGCCCCCTGGATGCACCGCCCAAAGCGCAATCTCCGAAGGGGCGGCCCCGGCGAGGATCTTGTCAGCAGCCCTGCCAAGCACGCTGGCTACGGAGGAGGGGATGCGGCTGGACAGAACCATGTCGAAGCCGAGATCCCGAATGTTCCAGGCCATTTGGCTGGCAGCCTCCGGAAACACAGCAGCATGAAAGCCGTCGATGCAGAAGCCCTTGGGCTCTGCGCTTACAATAGCTGCGGCGCACCCATCCGCAAAAAGCAAAAAGGGCATCATCAGCTCAAGATCGTAAGTCTCCTGCAAATGAAGCGTGCAGAGTTCGATACTGACCACAAGGACCTTAGCGTGAGGTTCAGACCGGACAATGTGCCTCGCAAGCTTTAGCGCGTTGATTGCGGCATAACAGCCCATAAAACCGACAATCGTGCGCTCGATAGAGGGATTAAGGCCGGCGCGCTGGATGAGCTGCAAATCAATGCCCGGCGCGGAGAAGCCGGTGCAGGATGTCACGATCAGATGCGTCATCTTATCGCTGAAGCTTCCCAGCGCTAATTTGCTGACCGCCCGCTGCGCCAGCACCGGAGCTTCAATCTCGTAATGGCGCATACGCTTCCCGGTAGAGGGAAAATCCCCAGCCGCGTAGAATTTCTCGCCGTTCACGGAAGCAGCCAACCGGTCTTCCGCAGGAAGGACGCACGACCATCGCTTCTCAATCTGTCCCTTTTCGACAAGCCGATCGAATATGAATCGCTTCCGTTTGTCCCCGATCATCTTCCTCTGAAATTCTATAAATGCACCATGTACCTGGTGAGGCGGCACCGCTGTCGCGATCTGGTTGATATACGCTGCTGGCAAGGGAAAGCCTTTACATTGAATGTCTTGCGTGAGTTTACTTCTTATTGTTACGGATGTTTTACGTATTCCTGCCCAACTTTCGATGTAGGGCACGTGCCTTCGGGCATGGCTGCCCATGCCGCTGTGAGCATAGGCGAATGCTGTACGTTCCGCTGTCTAACTTTCGGGGCAGACAGCCGGCACCCCCACCTTCCCATGAGCGTCAGGAAACGATGAAGGAAATTAAGTTTCAAAAGAAATTGATGGGAGCGCTTTTCGCTACTCTAGTCTTAAGTCCGTTCCTCTCTGCCTTCCAGAGTGGCGCTCACGCGGCGACCCCTACAACCGAAGCATTTCGCGCCTGGATCAACTCCTTCCGCGCCACAGCCATCGAAAGTGGCATCCGGCCCGGCGTCTATGACTCCCTCGCGCAGCGGATTATTCCTGACTTTTCGTTGCCGGATCTCGATTTCCCTTCGAGAGCCACAAAAGAGCCGGGTCAAGCCGAGTTCGTACGCACGCCCGACCAATATCTCGATGCCAAATACCTTGCCCGCCTCGCCGAACAGGGCCGGAGTTTATATGAAAGGCATAAGGCAACGCTTGAGGCTATCAAAGAAAGACATGGCGTTGACCCCTATCTTCTTCTCGCTCTTTGGGGCCGAGAGACTGCTTTTGGCACTTACAATCTGCCGTTCAACGCCTTGAACGTGCTCGCGACGCAAGCCTATGCAGGACGCCGGAAAGAGTTGTTTCAAAAGCAGTTCCTTTACGCCCTCCGGATGGTCCAGGACGGAATTATCGCGCCCGGCGATATGAAAAGCTCCTGGGCCGGGGCTATGGGCCTCGCGCAATTCATGCCGGAAGATTATTATAATTACGCCGTGGACCAGGACGGCGACGGCAAAAAAGACATCTGGCATTCGGTGCCAGACGCGCTCGCGTCGCTGGCCAATAACCTCAAACACAAGGGATGGGACAAGACACAGCCCTGGGGTCTGGAGGTTCAGGCCCCGTCAACAGTAGATTGCTCTCTCGGTTATCTCGACATTCGCAAGCCCGTAAGCGAATGGGCTGCAATGGGAATCATGCCTGTAAACGGCGGCACATTCCCTGCGCAAACCCTGACATGGGAGGCGTCGCTTCTGCAGCCTGCCGGAATATTCGGACCGGCTTTTCTGACTTTCCAGAATTTCCAAGTGATCCGCGAGTACAACAAGTCGGACCTCTATGCGCTGTTTGTTGGCGATCTCGCCGATCGTATTCGCGCTAAGGGCGGCTTCCGGCGCCGCCCTTGGCAAAAAGTGGTGCAAGTCTCGACCGCGGACGTCGAGTTCATGCAAAAACAGCTGACCGCCCTTGGGCTCTATAGCGACACGATAGATGGCAAGGCTGGCGGCCGCACCCGGAGCGCTGCAGGTGTCTATCAAAAGCGCGCCGGATTGCCACAGACGTGCTGGCCAACAGCGGCACTTATCGCGCATATTAAGGCGCACGCGAACGGCCGGAGTGCAGCTGCGAAATGATTCCGGCAGGTCTTCTTGCCGTTAGAGCCTTTGTCGCCGCATCGAGCTATCCGAAAACCGCCCACACTTTTCGGCGCGATGTTTTAGTAGAGCGGAAGCGGAAAATAACGCAGCATCAGTTCCTCGTAACGCCCTGATGCTTTGATACGGGCAAGCGCGTAGTCCAGGACGTCCCTGAGTCTGGAATTGCCCTTCTTCACCGCGATGCCGACGCCATCGCCAAAATAGCGAGCCTCGGTGTATCCTTCGCCCTTGAACTCACAACATCGGTTGCTGTCAGTTCCCTGAATCCAAAACATCAGCGAAATTCCATCGCCGAACAGGAGATCGGCCTCACCGTTCTTTAGTGCAGCGCGTGCCTCGGCCGGCGTCCCATAGGCCAAGATCTTCGCTTTAGGAAAAAAGTCGTGCAGGAAGGCCTCATGCGCTGTGCCGCGTTGGACCGCGATCTTCTTGCCGTTCAGAGCTTCGACTGAAATCGCTTTAAGATTGCTGTCCGTCCTGGCAGCGAAGCGGGCTGGCGTTATATAGTAACGGTTCGTGAAATCGACCTGCTCAAGCGCCTTCGCGCTGATCGCTACGGAGGCGACGGCTGCATCAGCTTCATTATTCTTTAGCGCGGGAATAAGGGTATCCCATTCCGCGGTGTTGATTTCGCAAGTGACGGCAAGTTCTCGGCAAATGGCACGCGATAAATCCACGTTGAAGCCGGTGAGTTGTCCTTCGTCATCGTAATAGCTGAAGGGCGGATAATCGGCTTCGGTGAGGACCCGCAATTGGGGCAGCCATGACCAATCCGGCTTCGGCCCCATTTGTGAAACCGCGGGCCGAACCAAAACAGTGCATGCCACGAAGATAGCAAAGGCAAGTATTTTGGAGGTGCGCGGCCTCAGCTTAAAGCATTTGCTTCTCACCACACGCTCCGGTTGATTGACAAAGAAGCATCTCCGCATTTGTCATAAGAGATAAAGACATTTTCAATCATGGCATAGATGGCTTTGTTCGATGGCGCCTCGCTCGTTTACGCCGGACCATAAACCCGCACGAAATCTCAATGCAAGCCGGGGGCGTTTTTCCGAGCCTGGCTTCGCAGCTATTGTTTCCGAAGATGGGAGCGCCGGAGTTGACTTTGAGTGTGAATTTCTTCTGTCCATGGGCTGGCCGCCAAGAGTTGTACATGAGCTCGAAGCAAAGGCGCGGCACGCAAAAGTAGGCGTGATACAAACCGCAATAGCGTCGGGAGTTCTCCAGGCTTCCGAATTTTATCACTGGCTCTCACAGGCTTTCTCATTTGCCGGGGATAACCTGCAGTACCGGGTGCACCTGCCAACCGCGCCGGAAGAGGCCTGGCTCCTCATGGATAGACCCGTGCCGCTTACCGCGGCAGGGGCCACGGTGGTGGCGCTGAACGGACAGACTTCGTCGATCCACACGTTGCTGGCTCTATCGCGAAAACTGGGTACAAAAAGGCGGCACCTCAAGCTCATTACCCGTCAAGAGCTCATCGATTCTGTGACGCGCTCCCATGGGCAAGCGTTGGTTCGGAGGGCCGCCGACGGCTTGCGGTTCGAGTGGCCGGGCTTGAGCGCGAAAATTGGCCTCGCATCCTGGCAGGCCTATTTTGGGGCAGTCATAGCAGGCCTCAGTCTGGGTGCGCTCGCGATCGCGCCAGCAGAAGCGCTTACGGTGTGGGGAGCCGCGCTTTCCCTGGTCTTTCTTTTGGCAAAAGGGTTGAGGTTTGCAGCCGTGGTCAACCTCATGTTTCCACGAAAGGAAATCCAGCACCCCAAACTTCTGAGCGACGCTGAGCTCCCGCGCTACACGGTGTTCGTACCTCTCTTCAAAGAAGTGGAGATCTTACCCTATTTGGCCAACGCGCTGGCCAAGCTGGATTATCCGGCGGCAAAATTAGATATAAAGATAATCCTGGAAAGCATCGACACAGCAACCATCGAGGTGGCATCGCGTCTCGCTTTCCCGGGCAATGTCGACCTCATCATCGTGCCGGATAAAGAGCCCCGCACGAAACCGAAAGCCCTGAACTATGCGTTGCAATTCGCAACCGGCGGGCTGGCAGTCATTTACGACGCGGAAGACAGACCCGAACCCGACCAGCTGAGGAAAGCTGCAAGCGCATTTCATTTTCCGCCAGCGAATGTGGCCTGCCTTCAGGCTCGGCTCGACTATTTTAATGCAACCGAGAATTGGCTGTCGCGGCAGTTCACAATTGAATATGCCTCGCTGTTCAGAGGGCTGCTGCCACTTCTCTCACGCTTCAACCTGCCTATTCCCTTGGGGGGTACGTCGAATCATTTTCGCGGCCTTATGTAGCAAACGCAAAAAACGTTGAATATTGGCGACATTGGTCACTGCGGAGTCAACTCATCGTTTAGTCGTTGTAAACTGGAAGAATTGGGAAATATCAATAATATCAACTTGATACTGCATTTTCTTTATACGGCACGCATTAACCAATTTCCATATCACGCATAGTTCTAGGAGCTAAGGAGGTAATCATGTCTGAAGTGGATAACTTTGGTGAATTGGAAAATGGGATCTTGCAAGAACTGGAATCCGATGATAGCGAATTGGAAAATTCGGAACCATTAGAACCCATGTCTGAAGCAATCCAAAAACTCCAAGAACATGCCAAGGCCATTCGAAAGGAAGCTTTTGCAGAAGGCTATCAAGCTGCCATTCGCGATATGATCCGCGAGATGAACCGTTTTGGAGCGAACGCGCAGCCTCTTCCTTCTGAGCCTTTCGATGCTAAGGAATCCGCAGTCAAGCGGGAAAGAGGTTCGCAAACAAGGAAAGTCAAGCGAGCACCCCATGGGCAGAACCGTAAATTTGTTTTTGAAATGCTACGAACCGTCGCCCCCAAGGGGGTAACTCCCATGGAAGTGCAGACATGGATTGATGAGAACAAGGGAAGGCGTATCGCATACGCATCGATACGCCATGCGCTTGATCAGTTGGAAAAGCTGGGAAACATCAGAAAAAGCGAAGATGGGTCTCAGTGGTCAACGGTAATCAAACTGAAACCGACGATATCGACGACAGCGAATGGATTATCGGTCTCCATAGAAAAGGAGACTTAAGATGAATTCGGCCCCGGATCTGCGGTCCGAGGCCGGAATTTAGCTGTGGGGTTAGCCATGGGTGCCCACAGTCAGCAAACTTGAACCCATCAAGCCAGACCCGGCACTGTGACGTTTCCGGGGTCAGGAGAAACCGGATGCTTTTGTATCCGGTGCGGAGGGTCCGGCCTATACCCCGGATCTTCCGCCTCCTCTCATTAGAGGAGAGGCGCGCGGCAACCCCGCGCGCTTTCTCGTTCTATATAGCGTGCGCCGCGGATTCTGTCCATTAGTCCCTAGCGGCCCTGGGGAAATCATCAAGTCTAACAGACTGCGCCCCGATCGCTTCAAGACACTGCAACAGGAATACCGCCGTGAACTTTCCCCTCGCAATCTTATTGCGCAGATTGTGCTCCTCTTCTTTGATGCCTATCGCGTTCAGCTTTTCCACGAGCTGCGCGTAGGTCAAGTTCCGGCGCTTGATTTCGCCCTTTAATAAGCCCTTAGCGCGGTCTTCCCACTGCTCATTATCGGCCATGATTCCTCTCATACGAAAGGATGCCATCATATGAGATGCTTTTGCCCTTGTAAAGAATGCGATTTGCCATTATACATAGTGCATAAGCACTGGAAACGATGGCATGGCTCAGCATTTCCTACTTTCGGCAGCGGCTCGGACCTTGTCCTTGCGCTCTGTTTATCAGGGCGGCGATGACAAGGCATACGAGACCTTTTGCCGGATGCGCTGGGCCGAAACCGAGGGCGAGCCCATTTGCCCGCGCTGCGGCGGCTTAGACCCTTATCGTATTCCTAGCCGCCGCAAATTCGATTGCCGGGCTTGCCGTCATCAATTCAGCGTCACGTCCGGGACCATCTTCGCCAGCCGCAAGATGAAGTTCGTAGATCTCCTGGCCGCGATCGTCATTCTCGCAAATGCGGCCAAGGGCGTTTCGATGCTCCAGCTTTCCCGTGATCTAGACTGCCAATATAAGACGGCCTTCGTGCTTGCTCATAAGCTCCGGGAAGCCATCGCATCCGAGATCAATGGCGCTACCCTGTCCGGCACCGTCGAGGTCGATGGTGCCTATTTCGGCGGTTATGTTCGCCCTGCGAACCTCAAAGAGAACCGCATTGACCGCCGCCTTGCCGAGAACCAAACCGGTAAGCGCCGCGTTGTCGTCGTCGCCCGCGAACGCCATGGGCGCACGATTACGACAGTCAAGAAAACCGAAGCGGAAGGCGTTGCCTTTGTTGAGGCAGTCGTCGCTTCTGGTTCTGTTCTCCAGGCCGATGAAGCCGGCCACTGGGATGCACTTCACGCTAAGTACAAAACCTTCCGCATCAATCACCAACAAGCCTATAGCCTCAACGGCGCCTGCACGAACCAAGCGGAAAGCTTTTTAGCCCGCCTTCGCCGCATGGTCATGGGCCAGCATCATCATGTTAGCCCGCAATACCTCTACCAGTTCGCCAATGAAGCGGCTTGGAAAGAGGATCACCGCCGGCTGTCGAATGGTGCGCTCAGCTACAAAAAACTCGCCCTTGCGATGGCATATCCGGTGAGCCGGGTCTGGGCTGGATATTGGCAACGCAGTTACCAATCGTGAGTTGGGTAATCGCGCAATCCTGGCTTGACACGAACGAATCAGGAACATATTTAGTAATCAACATAAAAATTTGGAGTTTGCAGATTATCCACAGCGCGAATCACGCAGCCTTGAACTGCAACTCAGCTCTAGCGCCTGCAAAGGGATAGCCATGGCTGGATTACGACTTCCAGAACGGCGCAAGAAGGCCCCTCTTGTGGCTCTGCGCCCCAACAAAGAGAAGATTCTTCACGCCCTGCTCTATTTGATAGAGCAGGCTGACAAGAAAGGTGTGGTTCTAACGCAATATACCATATTGAAAACCTTCTTCTTCGCAGACAGAGCGCATCTCAATAGGTACGGCAGGCCGATTACTTTCGACAATTACAAGGCCATGAAGGATGGCCCGGTCGCCAGTTTCATCTACGATGTGTTGAAAAATAATATCAACTTCCCAGCTGCTTTTGGCGTAGCAGGGCCACTGTGGGAAAGAACGCCTGTCCCGCAGATGGGTCCGCGTGCCTTTAGATATCATGCTGGCAAGGCCAAGCCGGATCTCGATCTGCTCTCTGAGAGTGATATTGAGGCCTTATCTGATGCTTTCATTATCACGACGATGCTGAGTTTCGATCAGATAAAGAGATTGACGCACGAAGATCCGGCGTACGTAGACGCGTGGGAAGACGAAGATCCAAACTCAGCCTATGATATGAGTTTTGGAATGTTGTTCGACACTCCGAACTTTGATCAGGCCAAGGAATTAGCGTTCCTTTCTCAGCATCAGTGATGTTTGAGACGGGAGATATTGTTGGATGTTACGCGCCAACTGTTGGCTACAAGAAATATCATCTATGTATCAGTCAGGCGGAGGATGGCGTTGCTGGCTGGTTTCTATTTATCAATTCTGAAAATAATTACGATTCCGACTTTGTTTTAAAGAACGATGACATCGATTGCATCCCAAAGAATGATACGGGCTTGAGCGTGATCAGCTGCTCTTTCGTGGTACGGCTAAATCTAAACCAGTTGAAATTGTACGAGGCAGAAAAACTCGGGTCGTTGGCCCGTAAACATATAGGGCCACTAATTGAGTTCATCAGCAATTCGAAAGCCCTGCCGCGCGCGGAGAAGAATGCTTGTGTAGATAAACTGACCCAAAAACTCTGATAAATCCCTGCGTGTGCAGCACGCGCTTCATATCCAAGCTACGAAATCCGCCACACCCTTACGCCATCCTTCCGCCGCTCCTTGGCGATCCGGCCACGACCTGAAAAGCCGATAAGTTGCGCCGCACCGGCCGAGACACCCAAAGAAATTTGGCGCCTGATTGGCTTGCTATGTCTGACGAAAGCACATCAACCAGAAAACTATCGCGGAAATCTCTTCTCGAAAGGGCAACGAGTCTTCGCCTGCAGGCCAAAGAAGCAGGCGATTCCCTGACTAGGGATGCGCTCGAAACGGTGGCTAGAGGCTATGAGATGCTAGCGGAAAGGGCGCCAGATGACGAAACTGAAAGCTAACCGGGAATAGTCCACATAACGCAACCCTGCTTGTCATGAATGGATTTGATCGCGCCTTCATCCCGGAGCGGCCTTAGAGCCTTCCCAACGCGCCTTGTAAGGTCAGCGATATAGCGCTGGTCTCTTGGATCATCGCCACGTAAGGCGATAAGCGCTTGGGCAATCTCCCTGCTTCGCATTGGCCTTCCGGCGCCTCTCAGTTCGTCCAGGACTGCCCTAATGAGTTCGCCGCGCCCGAATACCACATGCCGCCTTGGGCGCGGCATCATGCCTTCTAAGTCGCCTGAGAAGCCTAGTGTGGCAAGCGTGCGGTCTAAGGCTTGAATGTCGTTCCTGATCTCAGCCAGGCGGTCCCTGATGCGCTCTGCCTCGGTTAGCATCTCACGGCGCTTTGTAAGTAAGCCGGAGATCGTATGCTCGTAACTGTCCGTTCTTGCGGGGCGCAAATCATTCTTCATACCACCTTTTGTAGTGGATAAGTGGCTGATTCAGCTAGTTTTTGTTTTATGCGTTTGCTACATAAGGCCGCATTTTCGTATGAGCGTCCTTCGCGAGATTGGAGCCTGGGACCCCTATAACGTCACGGAGGACGCCGATCTTGGCATGCGACTGCACCGGGCGGGATACCGGGTGCAGACGCTCGATTCGACTACCTATGAGGAGGCGTGCTGCAGACCGGGAGCTTGGATAAAGCAGCGGACCCGGTGGCTGAAAGGCTGGATGCAGACATTTGGCGTACACATGCGCGCACCCTTCTCGACGCTGCGGGAGACAGGGCTCGCGGGCTTTCTCGCCTTCCACGCCTATTTCGCCGGCATCATTGTCTCCTCGCTCGCACATCCTCTCTTCTATGTCATCCTACTTGGTCACGCCTATTCCGGCTCGCTGTTTAAGGAAGGGGATACGCCGTACAATAAGATGCTGTTCGGCCTGGCTGTCGTAAATTTCGTGGGCGGGTATAGCGTGAATGTCATGCTCGGGACCGCGAGCGTGCTCAGCGCCCGCCACAAACGGCTTTTGCCTCACGTCATCTTCATCCCGGTTTACTGGCTCTATATCTCTGCCGCGGCCTACCGCGCCGTATGGCAACTCATCCGGAACCCTTTTTATTGGGAGAAGACGCAGCATGGCGTAAGCCGCACGCTCCGCGAAGGTAAGTAGCACACTCTCCAGCTCATCTGGCGTCAAGCCCGAAGGCGGATTCGGAATCAGTTCCGTTTGCTCCGGCTTGAAACGCGTTACGTCGGGGCTAAGTAATGGCTAAGCCAGCGCATGACTCAGGGGACAAATCATGCCCCGGAAATGCCGCCAAACTGCCCTTGGGTTTCAAAAAGCTGCGAATCAGCTAGGTTTTGCTTCGGATTAGGACTTCACGACGCAGGCGCAACACGATGACAACGCCACGGAAAAGTGCATTGCCATTGCCGCAGCCAAGCCTAGCCTGCATCCGCGCATATGCGCCAGAAGACGTTCTTACTTCCTGGATTGCGGCGCAGCCGCAGGGCCGCAGCTCGAAAGAGACGGCTGAAAAAACCTTGGCCGAAGTTTTTCACTTCCCTTCCACCTTGGCAGAAGCAACCGGGCTTGGCGCGGTTTGCGAGGACGCCTTATTCCTTGTCGCAAAAAGCAAGGCAGCGTCCGCTGGGCCGCCCTCGCGATCTGGCACGCCGGCGCAAGATGCTCTGAGGGTGATCGCAGTGGGCGCCTTAAGCGGGCCAGCAGCCGGGCCGAAGCGGAGACGCGACCTTGCAGCATTGGCATTGAAACAAATCTTTGACCTGCAGGAATTGCCGCCGTGGCCAACGGCTCAGCATGCGCGCTGTGCGCTTCTGGCTCGTATCGTCTCGTCGTTCGGAGGCGCTTTCGCGGAATGCGGCGGCAGTTCGCTCAAACCATTTAAGTTCGACGATATGAGCAGGCGCATGTATCTCGCTTTTGCAGGTTTGCAACGGGGGACGGTTTTGCAGGCAGATGCGGCATTGTTGTCCAAGGCTCTCGGCGGGCCTGCGGACACAGTCCAGGCGCTTACCATTACAATCATCCGCGCCGCAATCGCGGCTCGCGAGCCTACTGGTGCGGAAGCTACCGAAGCCTCCGATCTCGAAAGCTTTGCCGAGTCCGTCAAGAGGCTTGCGAGCCGCTTGGAGACAAAGCCCTATGCGGGCAAAGTTGCCATTGCTCAGGTTTACGATGCGGGCCTGGCAGAAGGCTTGGAACTTGGCACCCTCGATGAATTCAAAGCCAGATTGGCGGACGCAGCACGTGAGGGGCTTCTCGACCTCGAACGCTATGATATTGCCGGACCGCTCGATGCGGGCCTGAGAGAGCGTTCGCGCCTGCGCCTGGGCCGTGATGAGCGGCACTTCATTGTCAATCAGTGGATCTAGCGCTGGCGTCATGGATTTACGCATTAAGGCTTTTGAAAGCCCAGAATTCGAGCGAGTCTTTGGTGCCGTCGCTTCATTGGCGGGCGCAGCGGATGAAGAACGGGTGGATGTACCCGAGATCGAAGCAGAAGCAGACGACGCTCTGAACGCGATCTGCCTGAACGCGCGTACCCAAAACCCAGACCCCGCGTCTCGCGTGTTGCTGATAAAAGGGGCAACCGGCACAGGCAAGACTCATACGTTGCTGACTGCCATAAGGCGCCTGCACCAGCAGGGAGCCGTCTACGCGGCGCTTTTCCCGATGGTGGACCTCGTCGCCGAGAAGGATCTCGATGCGTGGCTCCTGCGTGCCCTCATTTCCCGGCTCGCCGAACGCTATCTCGTTCCGTCCGGCGCGCCTTGCCCGCTGGCGCTGCTCGCTGACGTGGTACTCCAAAAAGGCCAAGGCAAGCTCGCGGCTGCTTTCCGGCGCGAAATCATGGACGAGGGCGGGGACATCAGAGATTTCGATCTCCGGCCCTTAACCGCATCCATTAGGACTGAGCTTCAAAAGCTGTCACACCTTCCTGCGCCTTCAGAGGCGTTCATCGCTGCTCTGCTTGGAGCCGCAGCAGGAGACGATGATTGTTTCTCTTATCTGCGCGGTTATCCGCTCAATGTCAGTGTTAGTGGTGTTCGCCTCCAACAAAGCGCCGACAATCACATTGCGAGGGCCCACATCGACTCTCTCGTCACTGTCATAGGTGCGACTGGGGGCGCGCTTTTCCTCGCGTTCGATCAACTGGAGCAAAGCCGCGTCCAGGGCTGGGAGCAGAGGTTGCGCCATCTGTTCAGCCGCGGCGCGCTCCTGGCGGAAACGCTTCCACCCTTATGTGTCGCCTATGCTGTTCTGCCTTCGCTCTATGACACGATCGCGGATGGTATGGACAGTTCCATCCGTGACCGCATCGAGCGTTTCGGGATAATGCCTGTGCGCCTGAAACCGCTTGCCCGGCGGCAGGCTGAAGCCCTGATGCAACGCAGGCTCGCGGTGCTTTATGAACGATGCGGGGCAAAGGCGGTGAGTCGCGAGCCGCTTTATCCTTTTCCTGCGTGGATGATTGAAGACTTGGGGGGGCAGACTTCCCGCTATGTCTTCGAACTCATTCAGCAGTTCCGGCGCGTGTATCTGGAAACGGGGAAGCTGCCGGCGCAAGAAGATATGCCGCCGCCGCCATCCATCACGTTTGGCGCGCCAGTTGTTAGTTCGGGACCAGTCCCGGTTTCCATAAACCTCGATGACAAATGGAACGGAGAGCTTGCCTCTCGAACGGTGCAGCCGGCCATTGGAAACGGCATTCAACAGGCCGAGATTCTGGAGTGGGCTTTACAGGCAGCCGCCGCCGAGATCGAGGGCATTACAGCCATCAAGACGCGCCGTACCGTGCGTCCAGGGCGCGCCGCCACCGTGATCATCGAAGCCGACTTTCAGAGGGATGGACAAAGCCTGGAAAGACGCGACATCGCGCTTTGCAATGAGGGCAGGGGTGCCCCGCTGGCAGAGGAACTCAAGGCGTTTCTCAGAAGCGTCAACGGCGCCAGGCCGGTGATCGTAAGGCCACGGGGGGGAAGGCTGCCAAGGACAGGCCGCTTCATTGCCTCAGTGATCAGGGACGCCGAAGATAGGAACTCTATTATCGTTCCTCAGTTCGATATGCTGTCCTGGGAGCGGCTCGACGCCGCCCGCCATTTCTTTCGCAATTTTCAGGACACGGCAGGTTTTCATGATTGGCAAAGCAAAGCGCGCCCGCTCACAAAAACCGCTTCGCTTTCAGAGATAGTACAATACCCCTACACCTCACCGGAGAGAGAGGACGCCCGCGAGATTGAGAAAGCCCCCGCCCCAAAACCGGTCGCTATGCGAAGGCAGCCTACCGGTCCCGCCGTAATGCTAGGAATGGATGAGGATGGGGCGCAGGTGCATTGGGCGCCGTTCGAGACCGAGGCGAGGCTTTTGAACTTCGGCATCCTTGTCACTGGAGATCCGGGTTCTGGCAAGACGCAAACGCTCAATGTGCTCATTGACGGCGTCGCTGGTATGGGATTCCCGGTCTGCATCTTCGATTTCAAAAACGACTACTCGGAGCGCAGCTTCGTTCAGTCGATTGGGCTCAAGGTTCACGACGTGCGCCGCTACGGCATTCCGTTCAATCCCTTAATGCCCAGTGCTAACGAAGAGGGGCAGGCGCAGCCGATCGAGCATATTTTCACCATTACTGGAGTCCTGAAGCGCGTTTTCGGGCTGGGCGACCGGCAGACGGCCACCTTGCGCGATGCCGTCAAGCAAGCCTTCGAACAAAAGGGCTATAGCCCTCAGAAATGGATCAGCGCCGACAGGATCGACCCGCCGAATTTCGATGACGTCGTTGCAATTCTTGAGGAGCAGAAGGAAGCAAGAAATCCGCAGGCCATAAGCCTGCTCGATCGCATTGCACCGCTTTTTGAGCTGGGCCTGTTCCCGAAGTCGAATGACCTTCCGGTCCCGTTCGAGGCCATGCTGGACGAGAAGCTGGTGCTGTCGCTGTTCGCGCTGCCGACCGATGAGATAAAGGCCGCGCTTGCCGAATTGATCATCATCCGCTTGCATGGAGTGCTTCTGCGGCGCTCTCAGCCGCGGAAGCTGACACGGCTCCTGGTACTCGATGAAGCCTGGCGCGTCGCCAACAGCACTCATCTTGAAAATCTCGCCCGCGAAGGTCGTGCTTTCGGTGCGGGCATTGCCATCGGCACTCAGTATCCGGGAGACCTTCCGCCTGATCTCTCCGGCGCACTCGACACGAAGATATATCTAAAAAATCAGCAGCCTGATCACAAAAAGGCTGTTGTGAGAGCTTTGTGCGGCGCGAATTCCGGGCCAGACGCCGCTCACCTTCACGGCGTTCTGGAACGGCTGACCCAGTTTGAGGGCCTGATTCAGAACCAGCAATACTTGCCTTACGCAAAGTTCAAGCTGGTTCCCTATTTCAAACGGGCTCCGCAAAACAAGGCTGCCTGAATTCGTGTCCGCGCAAAGGTACTGGAATTGGCTGTGTCTACACGACAACATTTCGCCATAATCTGCCAACTTCCACAAAAACCTGGTTCAAGTGATTTTTTTGTAACAAAAGCCACGCGAATCAGCCAAGTTAACCTGTGTAACCGAGTTTAACCGTCCGATTGTGGGGAGTTTGTCCGGACACTGCGGTTCGCGGGCTTGAGTTCATCGCCCGGCCGCCCTTAGAGGGCAAAAGCTTATGCTTGCAGCATCAATGCTTCAGCGTTCCGCCACCGATTATCTTCAAGGCACGGGCGCATCAAGAGTTCTTGTCAGCGGCAAATCGCTTATTGCCGACCCCACCGGGGCTCTCTTCTGGCCCGCGGAAAACACGCTGATCGTTGCTGATCTTCAGCTTTCGACTTGCTCCTATCTTGAGGGAGATGACGTTCTACTTCCGCCTTACGACACAGCGTCCGCCTTCGAAAAGCTTGAAGAGGCTCTCGATCGCTACGATCCCGAAAGAGTCATTGCCCTCGGGAACAGCTTCGCGGGATTCGCCCAAGAAGGCTTGAGCGCTCATCAAAGCGATTGGCTTCAGGATATGGTGGAAGGCCGCGAATGGTACTGGGTCGTGGCAAATGATCGCGGTGCCCCGCCCGAAGCTATTGGAGGCACGGTCGTTCCACAAATGATGCTAGGCGGCATCAAATTCAGGGCTGAAGCTGTTAGGGCGCCTGTCGCTAACGAGATCGCCGGCGGCTTTCACCCTGTGGCGCAAGTTTCCCAATATGGTCATCCCGTACGTGGGCGCTGCTTTGTCGCCAATGGGATGCGCATGATCCTTCCGTCGATGGGTAATTATTCTCCCGGCATCAATGTTCTCAGTTCCGCCTTCGATCCTCTTCTCGGGCAGGGCGGCCTTTTCGTGTGGTTTATTTGTCAGGACCGCGTGATGCCGGTGGCGCCGCCACAGCTCATTGAGGACCGGGCAGCTTAGGCGTCTCATCGCTGCTTCCCAGGCCAGCGAATCCGCTTTTGCCGTCAAGAAGAGCCCACTTGGTCAGGCTCTCCCTAATGTATCTTCACAGACGCGCGATTCCGAGCTTCTTGGCCTTGACGGATCCTGAGCGCTGATATACTCGCCGCGACAGCACCTGGGATTGAACTCACGAAACTAGCGGAACCCTCTATGGCAAATTTTGCGCGCCGCGACATCCTTCGCGCGTCCGCAGCAGCGGGCGTAACGGCAACGGTAGCTCCAACTCTGGCAAGTGCGGCGGAAGGCAGTCCGGGGTCTGGTTCTCAGCCGTCGGCGACGGGGACGGCTTCCCCGCCGCCTCCCGCGGTGACGCACTTTTTGGCCCGCAAAATCGTCGAAGCCAGATATGAGGACATTCCCGCGCCGGTCCGTAAAGAGGCTGTGCGGACTTTCTTTAACTGGACCGGCTGCGCTATCGGCGGTTCGCATCACGAAACCGTTAGCATCGCGCTGTCAGCGCTTCGGCCATTCGCAGGTCCTGCCCAGGCGACCCTTCTTGGCCGCGCAGATCGCATCGACATCATGCATGCGGCGTTCTTGAACGGCGCCAGCTCGCACGTCTTCGACTTTGACGACACGCATTTGAAGACGATCATCCACCCTGGTGGGCCCGTTGCTTCGGCGCTTCTTGCCTATGCGGAATATGCGCCCGTGAGTGGAAGGGATTTCATCAACGCTCTCGTTCTCGGCGTTGAAACGGAATGCAGGCTTGGGAATTCGGTCTATCCGAGCCATTACGCTCTTGGGTGGCATATTACCGGGACCTGCGGTGTGTTTGGGGCCGCTGCAGCAGTTGGAAAGGTGCTTGGCCTAGATGAAAAGCAAATGGCTTATGCCTTAGGAGTCGCCGCCACCCAGCAAACCGGCCTCAAAATCATGTTCGGGTCCATGACGAAGAGCTTTCACCCTGGACGCGCGGCTGAGAGCGGAATGCTGGCCGCGCTCCTCGCCGCGAAAGGGTTCACATCCTCCGACAGAGCCATTGAGGGCAAAGATGGATGGGGCGGGGCCGTCTCGCCCAAGCACAATTGGTCAGAAGTTGTCGAGGGTTGGGGATCGCGCTACGAGGCGGCTCTCAATACTTACAAGCCGTTTGCCTGCGGGATCGTAATCCACCCGGCGATCGACGGAACGATCCAGCTTCGAAACGAGCACCATCTGACAGCCGAACAAATCGACCGTATTGAGCTGGCTATCCATCCTCTCGTTTTGTCGCTAACAGGGAAAGCCGAGCCGCAGACTGGCCTCGAAGGGAAATTCAGCGTCTATCATACTGTTGCAATAAGCTTGGTGCAGGGAAAAGCGGGCGAAAAGCAGTTCAGCGATGCAGCCGTTCGTGATCCAGTCATCGTCAGCCTACGCAAAAAGGTAGCGGCGGCTGTTAACCCGTCGATCAAAGAGGATCAGGCCCGCGTCAAGATCGTTCTCAAAGACGGGCGGGTTCTTGAGAAATTTATCGAGCACGCAGTTGGCAGCACAACAAATCCGATGAGCGACCAAATGCTGGAGGCGAAGTTCGCCGACTTGGCCGAGGGAATCCTTCCCCATGAGCGGGTTAAGCGTCTCATCGAGATGTGCTGGAAGGTGGAGGAATTGCCTAGCGCCGGAGCAATCGCTCAAGCCGCGGCCGCTGTCGCTTAAGGTCTCCCGCTTCAGCGGGGGTTGCAAACGTTACTCTATCTTTACAACTCCGGACCTTCAATGATAGCTCGCCTTTCCTGCCAGAACCGTTAGCCCATCCAGGTCGATGATTTGGATGAGTGAACCCCGTATAACTTCTATGAGCTTGTACTGACGCAGCTTTGTGAGCGAACGGCTGACCGTCTCGATGGTGGTGCCGAGCAAGTCTGCGATATCCGCGCGTGTCATCGGGATCGTCAAAAGACGTGGATTTTTTCCATTCCGGCCGTTGCGCTGAGAAAGTGTGAGCAGGAAGATAGCCACTCGCTCGATCGAATTCTGCTGGCCCAGCGTCAGAAGAAGGTCGCGTGTTGCGTCCAGCTCTAGGGAAACAGCGTGGTAAAGGCTCAGAGCGAAGTTCGGCTCCTTGGCCGCAAGCTCATATAGTTTAGACAAAGGCACGGGCTTGAGCTGAACTGAACCGATGCTCTGCGCGCTGCAGAAATAGACATCGGACGCGCCAAGACCGATGATATCGCCTGGAAAGGCAAAGTCGAAAATTTGGCGCCTGCCATCGGCCATGCATTTGTAAAGGCAAACGGCGCCCGACTCGACTTGAAAAACGTTGCGCTTGGTGTCTCCTTCGCAAAAAATATCCTGCTTTGGCGTGTAGGTTTTGCTGACTGCGTTAAAGAGGGCGTTTCCCTTGCTTAGTGCCACGGCAGGGCCAAACTTCGGCGCGCTGCTAATATCGAACGTCATCGCTGCCGGAAGGGTCATGGCGCTGCTCCGTTGGTCAAATTCGACAGCTTGACTTAACCAGCAGTACGTACCTTCCTGATAAGCGCTGTGTGCTATTGAGTGCAGAATTGCAGAGGTCAAATGCGGATTGTGCAAATATGTTAAAGTTCGTGTAAGAGACCGGCCATGCCCCAGCCCGCTCAAATAGCGCACATACTTATCGTCGACGACGATCCTGAGGTTCGTGTGACGCTGCGCGCTGTGCTCGAGCCAGAGGGTTTTCGCGTCACTGAAGCGGGAACTGGGGCAGAGATGCTCGCCGCGATCAAACAAGCGGCTCCCGATCTCATCACGCTGGACTTGAGCCTTGGTGGCGAAGACGGCCTGAAGCTCGCCCGGGAGGTAAGGTCAGGCTCCAATGTGCCTATTGTTATGATTACCGCCAAGGCTGACACGATTGATCGTGTCGTCGGCCTTGAGGTTGGAGCAGACGACTATATTGCCAAGCCCTTTCACCTTCGGGAAGTTCTCGCGCGCATTCGCGCCGTACTCCGGCGCTATGCACATGAGCCCGGTGCAGTACCCCCGTCAGACGGCGCAGCAGGAGAGCGTTACGAGTTCGAAGGCTGGGTTCTGGATATCCCGCGCCGGGAACTCACCGGGCCGTCCGGTGAACTTTGCGATCTGACAACGGCTGAGTTCGAACTTCTGACCATCTTGGTGAGACGGCCTGGGCGGGTACTTTCCCGCGACAACATCATGGATCTCTTAAAGGGGCAGGACTGGTCCCCACTCGACAGGACCATAGATGGCCTGATCGCCCGCCTTCGGCGCAAGATCGAGCCTCATAACGAGCGTCCAAGACTGATAAAGACCGTTCGCAGCGTGGGTTACGCCTTTGGAATAGATGTCCGCCGGATCTAGTCCTGGTCGGGTCCGTAGAGCGCATCGCTGAAAGCTCTAGCAAGTTCCACACGGCTAAAGGGCTTGCGCAGCACCTGAAATTCGCCCTCATGGCCGATCTCTGCCAGCTCTGGGGCAAATCCCGAGGTGAGGAGCACTTTCACGTCAGGTTTGTTCTGCCAAACCCAGAGACCAAGGTCGTATCCCGACATGCCGCCCGGCATCACGACATCGCTAAAGACGAGCGCGACACCCGGTTTCGACTTCAAAATTTCTACTGCCTCTGGCCCGCTAGCTGCCTCCTCGACAACATAGCCAAGACCTTCGACCCGTTGCAGGGTGGTTTCGCGCACTTCTGGGTTGTCCTCAACGACGAGCACCGTTTCATTGTTCTTGGAAAAGAGAATGGTGCCAGTACGATCTGACGGGGTTGGGCTTGCGCCCGATGTTTTCGCCTTAGGCAAATAAAGATGTACTGTCGTACCCTTCCCAAGCTCGCTGTATATCGTTACTGATCCTCCGGACTGAGTTGCAAAGCCGTAGATCGTACTTAGCCCCAAGCCTGAGCCGCGTCCCGTGCCTTTCGTTGTAAAGAATGGCTCGAAAACCTTCTGCATGAGCTCGGGCGCTATACCCGCACCTGTGTCGCTAACGGAGAGCCGGATGTAATCCCCAGGTTTGAGTCCCCTGATCGCGGCCGCTTCGCTTTCGTCAACAGCGACATTAGCAGTCTCGATAATAAGGCGCCCCCCATGTGGCATGGCATCTCTCGCGTTAAGGGAGAGGTTGAGTATCGCGTTCTCAGCCTCGCTCGCGTCCGCTAATGCCAGCCATGCGCCCGGCGCCAAGGACGTCTTCAAAACGATCTGCTCTCCCAAGGTTCGTCGAAGCAGCTCAAGAAGGCCCCGCACTTGGTCGTTCAGATTAATGATCTTAGGTTCGAGGCGCCTGCGCTGCGCAAACGTCAAAAGGCGGGAAGTGAGCCTGGCTCCCATCTCGACGGCGTTGCTAGCTCTGTCGACGTGTTCCCTGCCAGCGGCGCTGGCCACATCGGGTTCGAGAAGCTCAAGGCTCCCGCCGATGACAGCCAGGATATTGTTGAAGTCGTGCGCGATCCCGCCAGTGAGCTGGCCAAAAGCTTCCATTCTTTGCGATTGAATAAGCTGCTTCTGCGCCTCTTCCCTGCGCTGCATCGCAATTTCTAGCTCGTTTGTACGTTCGGTGACCCGCTGCTCCAAGGTTCTATTCATGTTGGCGAGCTGCTCGGCCGCGAGCTTGCGCTCGGTGACGTCTTGAAGCGCCACAGTGAAAATCTTTTCACCACCGATCTCGGCCTTCGAGATCGAAGCCTCGGCAGGGAACTCGCTTCCATCTTTCCTGAGGCCAGCGACATTCCGGCGTTCGCCCATGCGCCGAGTGCTTTCTGGGCTCGCTGAGAAAAGATCCACGTTCCCCCCATGCTGCGACCGGAACCGTTCCGGGATGAGGAGGTCCAGCTTTTGGCCAACGATTTCGTCGCGCTTGTGCCCAAAAAGCCTTTCAGCTGCGTCATTGAACAGAGTGATGCGTTGCCGCCCATCTATGGAAATGATTGCACTGGGCGCGATTGAGAGAATGGCGGCGAGGCGCGCCTCATTGTGCTTTAGCTCTTCCTCCTTGGCTTTCCACTCCGTGATATCCATCACGCTCACGACGATCCGCGCCTGTTTGGCGTTTCCTCCTTTGAGACGCGACGCATTCAGACGCATGCTGAGCCAACGCACCCCTTCGCCGGATCGGACAATCCGGCACTCCATGGATGAGATCGTTTCTCTGGAGGCATTTTTCGTCTTTGCAATTACGGCGGCAACGCCGTCCCGGTCTTCGGGATGAACAAGATCAAGGAAGGTTGGGAAGGAAGGCTCCGACGCTGAATCAATTCCTAGAATATTAAGAAGGGTTGGAGACCAGTAAGTCTCACCCGTCAAGGGATCGTCGTCCATGATCCCTATCTCGGCTGCTTTCAACGCCAGGGCTCGCGGGTCGGTCATCCTTGCAGCTGGCCCCTGTAAAGTGTCATCAAACATGTCAGAATCTGTAGGCGCGTTTGATGGCGGCTGTCTTGATGCGTGTCAAAACATAAAAGGCACTGATGGGTTGCGGCCAGGCTTCTATTGTCCAAGGAGCAAACTCGGAAGGGCTTTGCTACCTCAGCACCCAATCTTCTCCATCCTTTACGTATGAGCGCTTCACGGCGGCCCACGCGATGCGATGCGCAGCTTCTTCCTGGCGCGTGTCACGGGCATGCTGACGGTAGGCGTTGTTGAAGGCCTCACGGTATATATCCTGAGCGTGAGGCGGGAGGTGATTCTGGACCGAGGGCGGAAGATCTTCGTTGAACTCGTAAGGCATCTTCAATGAGTACTCCGAATGCCTTGCTTACGCCGCCCCAAGTTGATTTCACACTGAAGTGCGGGCGTCAGCAACAAAATAGCTGCTGGCTCATGCTCGCTGGGGCTGCATTTTCGACATTATCGGCCGGGTCAGCGAGAGCGTTGACTTTGATCGAATTCAATGAAGGCCAGTGGACATTGGACGCGCCTCGATAAGCCTCAGGTTTGGAAATCGAAGACCGCTGGTGTTTCCAGCGGTCTCCCTGCGCGGGCAGAGCGCAGGACGGCAGCCTAGAGCCACGCTTTTTGTGTAGCAACTGAACTCCAGGCTTCCCCATTCATCCGATAAACTTTGCCGGCGAGTGTTGCTTTCACTCATCTTGCCAAGCGCACAGAGATTGCGCTTGCCCCCTGGAATTGTCTTCGCGATCCGATCGTAACCGTGCGATTGAGGCCGGAACGATCACTCCACGAAACTGAGATAGGATGCGAGGGCATTGATTTGCTTAGGGGACAACCTTGCCGCGATGCCGGGCATATGCTCTGCGACCTTACCGTACCCTTCGCCCCACTGTTCCAATCTTCTCTTCAGATAATAATAGGACTGCCCTCCCAAACGTGGGAATTGTCCCCGGCCCTGGGCACCCTGCCCATGGCAGAAGGCACACGCCGGAATGTTCTCTTCGGGTATTCCGCGCTGGAAAATCGCCTCTCCTTGAGCAGTCAAACCCTCATTGCCATCGCGCGCGGCTTCCGGCGCGAGCGAGGCAAGATATGCCGCCACTTCACATTCATTCTCCGGGAGCACGTTCACGGCGGCGTGCGACATATATTTGAGAGAGAAAGGATTGTCGCGGGATTGATTCCGCAAGCGACCGAACTGCAGCAAGATGTAATCCCTATGCTGTCCAGCAAGACGCGGAGTAACGGCGAAACCTTGAACGGATGGTCCGTGACAGTAAGCGCAGTTTCGCGTCACATAATTTTGGGGGACGATGGGCGAAGTCTCGCCACCCTTGCCTCCGCGGCAGCTCGCCCGAATGGGCTCCGCATTACTCGTCAGCGTGAAAGCGAAAGTGGCAGCAATCGCAAGGACCGCTAATGCCGGCTTTGTGAGCTTCATGACGGCTACCTTTGATAGCTAAGATAAGCTGCGACGGCCTCAATCTGCTTCTCTGACAGGGCGGTCGCGATCGGCAGCATGGTGTTCTCCTCTCCCGCCGCTATGGAACTCTTGTGGCGGTAGCCTTTGCTCCATCCCTTCAATTGGGAGACCGTATAGCTGTAAAGCTGACCGGCTAGACGCGGGATCGACCCGTTCCCCTTGCCATCCTCGCCATGGCACGCGGAACAAGCCGGAACATTCCTTTCCGGCACACCCTCCGTGAAGATTTTCTTGCCGGTGCTTACAAGGTTCTTGGGACCGTCTGCAGCCGGACGGGGGTCCAGCTTACTATAATATCGAGCCACAGCTGCTCGAAATTCCTGTCTAACGCTTGCCATGGCCGGCCACATAAATTCCACGGCGGTAGGATCGTCCCGGGCGTGCTGGGCGATAGCCTTGAACTGGTTCTCCAGGTATTCCTGTTGCTGACTGGCGATACGGGGGGCGGTGTAGAACCCCTGGAATCCCTGGCCCGACGAGCCATGACAGTTTTTGCAATATTCGATTTTGTCCTGCAGTTCTCCTGCCTGTGTCCCTGTGCCAGAGCAAAATGAAAGTACTGCGATCAGTCCTCCCGCTCTTAAACTGTCGGCTTTCATGTTCTAGCTCCGCCTCGCCTTTAGATATACATTCTTATCGTGGAGAGAATTGCAAACGCTTAAGTTAGAACATAAGCCAAGTGTAAAGGAAGACTGTGTCATTGCCGCTGGCCTTTAGTCCTGTCCCGTCTACGTTGTAAGCGGTTCCGTCGAACTTGTCGTAGTGGGTATACTGGATGCCGATGCGGGCGTTGAACCAGGGCCATGGGTCCGGGCCGCCATTACTGAAAGGCAGCCATGCTAGATCGAAATTCCATCCGCTTGAGTTCGGCGAGAAGTTCGCCGAACTGGCATAAAGAGTGGAATCTGCCGTGCCCCAGGTATTGAAATGTCCAGCCGTGAAGCTGTACGTTCGATCGTAGATATAGCTCGCAGATATATTGAGGTCGTTCAACTCGTCCGTAGGATTCGACGCATAAAGCCCGATACTCTGAGCGCTATATTTCTGGTGTTCCCAGATGTAACTCGCACGAACAGTGAAGATGTGAGTGTCGCCGATATACTGGTATTGGGTATCAAGTCCTATATCGAGAAACGGATTAACGACCCCTGGCGCGAAAGTTAAAGAATCCGGAAAGGCGCCTCCTCCAACTGGCTGCACCTCGGCGTACATGCCGAAGGTACCCACCATGAGCGAGTTCTTGTCCCAGGTCTTTTCGACCGCGAGCCGCCAATAGGGCGCCGCACCGTTAAATCTGTTAGCGGTAGGATCGCCGCCGAGAGTGATAAGCGTGCTTGGCGGCAAGGCGCCATAGGCGGTGAGTTCCGCGTAGATCATATTATCGATCCAGACGTACCCGCCAACACCCCCGACCTGCCCACCCCAGTTTCCCGCGCCTAGCATAGTGCCGGCAGCAGGTGCTGGTGCGACTTCTGATGTTATGAAGGGAAAGCCCCAGGCAGGCGTGCTATTCCAAACGTCTTGAACTGTCGGGTTATTGTTGGCGGTGATGCCGTAGACGATATTGGTGCCGTTGATCACTCCGGTCTTTGCGTATCGGATATCGGTGTTGTCCCAGCTGAAGGCCTGCCCCGGACGGTCATAGGTCATCTGGGCAAATGCGCCCACATCGCAGTAAAGCTGGCCCGCAACAAAAACACTGAACTGCCCGGGCAGCCAATCGTTGTCGTTGATGTTAGGCGCCGAACCGAGCTGGGCCTGATTAGCCTTGTTCTTGACGTTCGTATAAGTGGCAGGCCAGGCCATTACCGCCAGCGGAACTTGCGGCTCGCCCGATTTTGCCGAACCGTCGTCGCAACGCGTGCCGCCGGAGGTGTAGCCCATAAGCTTGAACTGACGGCCGAAGGGGGTAAGTTCGGGGAAGGCGGTGTGGCATGTGGAACATGGCTGGCCGGTCTGGCGCGCGTAGGACGGCACGGCCTCTGCCGGCGGCATCTCGATCAATGTGATAGCAGTCAGCGATGCAAGCCCGGCCGCGCCGGTGGCAAGCCAAGGAGCGACCGGGAACCTGCCGGTGCCGCTGGATGGAACAGGCTTTGCTGTGGCGGCGTGAATCCGCAAACGATGCGGCAAGCGCATGCTCCCCCCTCTCAATGGACCTCGCAAGATCCAAGTGCCCCAGCTGTACCTTAGCGATTCACGTCAAGGGGGTCTTGATCTTCGTCAATTAAACTGTGGCTTTGGCGCAACTACTGCTACCTAAATCAGTGCTGAATATGCTCTGAATACCTAGTCCATTTCTCTTCTTGCCGCCGGTTGATCAAGATCAAGCGCTCTCTCGACAAGGCGGCGTACACAGCCAGCGTCTGATTTTTCCAGTCAAAAGCCGGAGGTAATGATGGATCATGAAAAGGGCCAACAGGCCAAGGTTTCCCGCCGTACTATCATTCGTGCCGCGATCCTAACCGCGAGCGCAGTCCCTGTTCTGCTCGCTGGAATTAACTCAGCACATGCAGCGAAAATAAGCCAAAAGGCCGTTGGCTATCAGGACACGCCGAAGGGAACGCAGAGCTGCGAGAACTGCCGTCTCTTTGAGCCGCCTTCAGGCTGCAAGTCCGTCGAGGGCACTATCAGCCCGAATGCCTGGTGCCGGATTTACGTGAAAAAGTAACAGGGGTACCGTTCAACAAGCTCAAGGTCCGGCGCCAATCTAAGCAAACTCCATGATGACCGCATCGACCGCGAGGCTGTCGCCCGGCTTCGCGCGGAGCATCGTCACTGTCACGTCGCGGTCGGCCTTCAGCACATTCTGCATCTTCATGGCCTCGACCACCGCCAGCGTCTCGCCCGCCTTCACTTCCTGGCCTTCCGTAGCCGCAATCGAAACGACAAGACCGGGCATAGGGCAGAGCAGCTTCTTCGATGTATCGGCAGGCTTTTTCTCAGGCATCAACGCAGCCAGCGCAGCCTCCCGCGCCGTATAAACAAAAGCCTTCGCTCTCAATCCGCCATAGGAAAGGTCGTAACCGTTTGGCACGGGCCGAACCTGAACGAAGACTTCCTTGCCCGAGATTGTGCCCCGCCAGATCGGCTCGCCCGGCCACCACTCGGATTGCAGGACGGCCTTGCGCCGGACGGCGCCGCTATCGTCGCAAAGCTGCACAGTAATTTCTCCGCCAAGCTCGCCCTGCACCAGCAGCCGCTGCTTGAAGGTCCCCAGCTGGCATACGCGCATCTCTCCGAGTTTAAGACCCAAGGCCCCCGGCACCTGGCCGGAAATGTGCCGCCGCCGGACATTGCCGAGATGATCGATGGCAGCGGCAACGCAGACGAGTACGTCGCGCGCTTCGCCATGCGGCTCGTGATGCTTGAAGCCGCCCGCAAATTCCTCCGCGATGAAGCCAGTGGAAAGATCGCCGCGGCGCCAGCGCGGATGCTGCATCAATGCCGAGAGGAAGGGGATGTTGTGCTCGATGCCGTCGATGTAGAAGGCATCCAACGCGGCGGCCTGCGCGTCTATCGCGGCTTCGCGGTTTGGGGCATAAGTGACGAGCTTGGCGATCATCGGATCGTAATAGATGGAAATCTCGCCGCCTTCCTCAACGCCGGTGTCATTGCGGACGAAGATGCCTCCTTCGCGCGGGCCTTCGGCGGGCGGGCGGTAGCGAACAAGCCGCCCGATTGAGGGAAGAAAGTTGCGGAAAGGGTCTTCGGCGTAGACGCGGCTCTCGATCGCCCACCCCTTGATCTTGAGGTCGGACTGGCGGAAGGGCAGCTTCTCACCGGCTGCCACGCGGATCATAAGCTCCACAAGGTCCAAGCCCGCGATCATCTCCGTAACGGGATGCTCGACCTGGAGCCGGGTGTTCATCTCGAGGAAATAGAAGTTCTTCTTCTGGTCTACGATAAACTCGACTGTGCCCGCGCTCTCATATTTCACGGCTTTTGCCAGCGCTACCGCTTGCTCACCCATGGCGCGGCGCGTTCTTTCGTCAAGGAACGGGCTTGGGGCTTCCTCGATGACTTTCTGATTCCGGCGCTGAATCGAGCATTCGCGCTCGAAGAGGTAGACGGTGTTGCCGTGCTTGTCGCCAAGCACCTGAATTTCAATATGCCTCGGGCTTTCGATATACTTTTCAATGAAGACGCGATCGTCACCAAAGCTCGATTTCGCCTCCGCGGTAGAGGCCCGGAAGCCTTCGTGTACCTCATCGGCGGAGCGCGCAGCACGCATGCCTTTGCCGCCGCCGCCGGCGCTCGCCTTGATCATTACCGGATACCCGATGTCATCGGCAATGCCGATTGCCTGCTCAGGACTTTCGATCACGCCTAGATAGCCAGGCACCGTCGAGACACGCGCCGATGCGGCGGCCTTCTTGCTCTCGATCTTGTCGCCCATCGCGCGAATAGCATCAACGTTAGGGCCGATGAAGACGATACCGGACGCGTTCAGCGCCTCCGCGAAGGCGGCATTTTCCGACAGGAAGCCATATCCGGGGTGAATGGCTTCCGCACCCGTCTGCTTCGCCGCCTCGATAATCTTCTCGATGACAAGGTAACTTTGCGCTGCGGGCGCCGGACCTATAAGCACCGCCTCGTCGGCCATGCTCACATGCACCGCGTCGCGGTCTGCTTCGGAATAGACCGCGACTGTCTTGATGCCCATGCGGCGCGCGGTCTTGATGACACGGCAGGCAATTTCGCCGCGATTGGCGATTAGAATTTTATGGAACATTACAGCATTCCGTGCGGCGGTTTAAGGTGCCGTTTCCGCTGTTGTAACCGCGGCGCGGGCGCTCATCAATCCCGCATTCCTGGTCTTGATGCGGTTGTGCCTGGATGCGGCAGGTCTGACAATGTTGAAAGCGCTGGAGTGTTGCGGCTGCGACGAGGCTGATGGGCCTTCTGAAGACCGGCTAATTCTGGCCCGACAAGTGTACCTCGACCCTAGTCATGATCGCCTCGCGGATTTCTGCCGGCTGCTCCTGCACCGCGGCGCTGACGGCCAGTAGCATCGTCCTGATCCCATTGAGCCGGTCAACCAGAGAAAGCACTAAGGCCAGCTCCTCATCGCGCACTTCCATTTCGTAGCACAAATCACAAAGCAGGTAGATGCGTGCCACATCGGCGTCGTCGAAAAGGAAGCCGGCCGCACCTTCTCTGGGCTTCACCCAGCCTGCTGCGATCCAACGGCTGAGTGTGTGAGCTTCGAGGCGGGTAAAGCGAGCAATAACTTGGGTCTCTGTGATCACCTCGCTCCTCCCGTCCGCGGATTATAGGGGTGCCGCCGTTCCCAATCGGCGACCTCGCTTTCGAGCTCGCTATCGGGATGGGGCGGCATTGCCACCTGCAACTCAACCAGGTGATCGCCCTTGACGCGGCCTTGCACACCCTTTCCGCGAAGCCGCAGGATGCGGCCTGAATTCGAATGCTTCGGGATCTTGAGACTAACCGGCCCCGTAATGGTGTCAACCTGGACGGTTCCGCCCGAAAGGGCTTCATTCAGCGTGATTGGCAGCGTGGATTTGATGTCATTTCCTTCACGGCGGAAAACCGGGTGCGGCCTGACGGTGACCGTGATGAGCGCATCGCCCGCAGGGCCGCCACCCAAGCCAGGGGCCCCTTGCCCCTTCAGCCGCAGCGTTTGCCCATCCTGAACACCAGCGGGAATGTTGATGTCCAACGTTTTCCCATCCGGCATGTCGACGCGCTTGGTTCCGCCGTTGACGGCTTCAATGAAATCGACGGTAAGGCTGTAATTGACGTCGCTTCCACGCATGCGGAATTGCGATTCGGCACCGCGCCCACCACCAGCGCCGCGGCGGCGCCCCATCAGATCCGAGAAAATGTCGCCGAAGTCGCCGAAGCCTCCCAAATCCTCAGGGTTCTGATAGCGAAATCCCGAGTCAGCCCCAGCGTAGTCGCGATAGTACCGGCGTTCGGCCTGCGGCGCGCCGCTTTCGTCGATCTCGCCGGCGTCGTAAGCGCGCCGCTTCTCCCGATCGCTTAACAGATCATAGGCAGCGGAGATTTCCTTGAACCGCGCTTCGGCTTGCTTATTGCCGGGATTGAGGTCCGGGTGATGCTCCTTGGCGAGCTTCCTGTAAGCCTTCCGGATCTCATCCTCGGTCGCAGTCTTCGCAACGCCGAGCGTCTTGTAAGGATCAGCCATGATCGCCGCTTTGCTTCGTAAGGATAGCGTCTCTCTTGGGGGTCATTTAGAGGGCGCAGCCTCTTGCGGCAAGGGCACCTATATTTCTGTTTTTGGGTTTCGTTTTGGCTGATGCAGCCCTTATAGCGCGCTTAGAAGCCGGAACTGAAAATTGTGGGAAATTCGCATTTCGCTTTTTTCTATCACTTAAAGTTTTTGCCACCTCCCTTTCTTAATTGACTACAATAGGCAAATCGGCTCGCGAAAGCTTTAATGGGCATAACGCGATGAAATTGCAGGGCAATCTTCGACGGAGCGGAAGTACGCGCGGGCAGCTTCGGCGCCGGGATGGTTAATTCACAGGGTGAACGTGAAATTTATGCCATTTCCGAGTACGGAATTCGTAGGCGAAAATGCGCTTTTTCGCGTGATTTTGCGATTCCGACCCGCTCGCGCCACGCCTGTTAACCACCCCCATAGGCACTGTGTAAGAGCTGTTAACCACGCCATAGGCGCTATTAGAGCCTATGTAAGGCCGCTGGCTGGTTAATTAAGTTGCTACAGGCCTATTCTAGGAGAAGCTAGCTGTCCGGATCCCACCAACGCAGCCGCCAATGGCTTTGCCGCTGCCGGCTTAGTCAAGTACCATCCGATGATTGGCTCAAGTAGACGCTGAGCGGTAATTTTAGCGGTGCAGCGGTGTTGGGTCGGCGACTTTCCCGCGGGAATTGGCGCGTCCGGAATCAGGGGTTAAACGTGTCCGGGTCGGGCCGATTTTGTTGTAAAAGTCCCGTTGATCGCCGCGCCGAACAGTGATTCCGTCAGTTGACGCAAACTGCCGGAGGTGTCGGGCGATGATGGGGCGGCTCAAGCAGGATCAGGTTCAGCTGTTCTATTCGTTCAATCTGGATGAGGCGGTGCCGGAGGATCATTTGGTTCGAAAGATCGCCGCGGTCCTCGATCTCTCATGGGTCCACAGCGAGTTAGCAGGGTTTTATTCGCCGATGGGCCGGCCTTCCATCGATCCAGTGCTCATGATCCGGATGCTGATCGTTGGCTATGTGTTTGCAATTCGATCTGAACGGGCTCTCTGCCGCGAGGTGCAGGTCAATCTGGCCTATCGTTGGTTTTGCGGTCTCAGTATCGAGGACAAGCTGCCCGATCACTCCGCTTTCTCGCGGGCGCGCAATGAACGCTTCCGGAACAGCAATGTTTTCCGGCTCGTGTTCGAACGCATTGTTGGGGCGTGCATCGCGGCCGGGCTTGTGGGTGGCGACGGGTTTGCAGTGGATGCTAGCCTTATCGAGGCGGACGCCAATAAAAGCCGATCGATCCCGGGCGAAGAATGGGACAAGGACATCGATCCGGCAACGGCCGAGCGTGCGGTGAAAGACTACCTCGCGACGCTCGACGATCCAGCTTACGGCGCGGCCAGCGAAGTCACGCCGAAATTTATCTCGTCCTCAGACCCAGCTTCGCAATGGACCAGCGCAATGAAAAGCGCTGCGTTCTTCGCCTATGCCGACAATTACCTCATCGACGTGAAGTTCGGGATCATCATGGATGTCGAAGCCTCGCGCGCCATCCGGCAGGCGGAGGTGGGCGCGTCGCAAACCATGATCGAACGCACCGAGGAGCGCTTTGGCGTCAAACCGTCCTGGATCGTCGCCGATACGGCCTACGGCTCCGGCCGCAATCTCGACTGGCTTGTGAGCGAGAAGAAGATAGCGCCGCACGTCCCCGTGATCGACAAGTCGAACCGGCAGGACGGAACCTTTTCGCGCAAAGACTTCCGCTACGATGCCGGGCGCGATTGCTACGTCTGTCCCGCCGGCTGCAATCTGACAACAACGGGCCGCCTCTACAACGACGATCAGTTGGCCTATCGCGCCAGCGTCTACGATTGCCGCAGCTGTCCCTTGAAGCCAAAGTGTTGCCCGAAGGCGTCGCACCGGAAAGTTCTGCGCAGCCTCTATGAAGAAGCCCGCGATGCCGCCCGCGCCATCACTGCGAGCGAGGCTTATGCGCAAACAAGGCGAGACCGCAAAAAGGTTGAGATGCTGTTCGCGCACCTCAAGCGCATCTTGCGCCTTGGCCGGCTTCGCTTGCGCGGGCCAAGCGGAGCCCAGTTCGAGTTCACCCTTGCGGCCATCGCTCAGAATTTGCGGCGCCTGGCAAAGCTGGCCGTGCATCCACCGCCGAAGGCGGCGGCAATGTGTACTGCGTAAGCGTCAAGTGGCGTTGGAGTTGCGTCAGGCGTCTCAGTTCACCGGGTCTAATGCCGCGCTCTCCGCCGAGCAAGCGGCCAGGATCGGCTGTCAGAAGCGCCGCGCGCCGGCCATGCCAGGATGAAAGCAGACTTTTACAACGAAATCGGCCAGGAGCAGTCCTTGGCGCCGAGTTGGATCATGCTAGGGCGCTCGATGGCAATCACCTGCCGGCCTTGAAAGCTGGAAGTTGTTGTCCTAGGCGCGCAGCCATTTCAGCACCCAGCGCTTGCAAGCCGTTCAACGGCCGCACCATCACTTCGAACTCTACGATCCTGCCTTGCTCATCAAAGCGGATGAGATCGATACCCTTCAGCTCCTTCTCGCCCACGGGGGCGCTGAACTCTAGGACGACGTTCAGACCGTCTTCGCTTACCAGCTGACGGTGATAAGCGAAGTCCTCAAACACTTGGATGACTGTGGTGAGCGCAAGGATAAGTGCGGGTGCCGGGGAGTACGCTTTGAAAGCGATCGGCGAGCGGAAAACAGCCTCTGGGTGCACGATTGTGGAGAGATTGCCGAGATCGCGGCTGGCGATCATGGTGTGCCAAAGCTCGAGCGATTGAGCGGCGGCAGGATGCAGATGTACAGACAATTGAGTCATTGCGGCCTCTTCTTCGGCGTTGATTTTACACGCAGTTTGTAAATTGTCGTAAGATTTCACGGCGTTGCATGGCGGTTTGCAAAACTCGCTCCGAGCCCCGCGTTGCCACATAACTTATGATTGGAACCGGAAAATGATCGTGGCTAAACGCACGAACGGCACTGGTGTCCCAAGAACGGACGGGAACTGAAAAATCTTTGTGGCGTTGGACAACGGTCCATGGCCGAGGTCTTACGTCCGAGCCGCCCGTTTTGCAAGATGCCCTCCACATCCGGCTGGACAGGGCATGCGTGGCAGGACCGCCCATACTGTGGAAAGAATCTAATAGCGAAAGGACCATAAGAAAAGATGAAATCCGAAACCCCAATGTCTGTGTTGTCTCCGGAGCAAAAAGCGCTGAGCGATCTTTGGGACGAGCACGTCCGTGACGAGTTCGCCATCAAAGACGCAAGCGCGGCTCTCGACACTATGGTTTCGGATGCCTACGTGAACCATGTTCCCGTGATGACCGGCGGCGTTGGCCGTGAGGAACTGCGGGAATTCTATGCGAAGCACTTCATCCCCAAAATGCCTGCGGATACTCAAATCATTCCAATTTCGCGCACAATTGGTGGTGAGCGTCTCGTGGAGGAAATGATCCTCTCGTTTACTCACGATATCGAGATTGACTGGATGCTCCCCGGAATCGCTCCCACCGGAAAGCGCGTGGAATGCGCGACGGTTGCTATTGTTCAGTTTCGCGAAGGAAAACTATACAACGAGCATATCTACTGGGATCAGGCCTCTGTGCTCGTACAACTCGGGCTTCTGGACTCCGGGAAGCTCCCGGTTGCGGGCGTAGAGACCGCCAGGAAGCTGCTTGATCCGGCTCTGCCCTCGAACCAACTCATGCGCCGGGCCGAAGGTCTTGAGTGACCCATTCCGAAAACAACATCGCAACTGATCAGTGACACGCATTACCGCTCTGCAATTTGTTCGGCTATGGGTCCATTTTCGCCTGAAGGAGCGGCACACTTGAACCACATACAGTGTGCTCTAGCTACGAGCTTTTCTTCTGGCCGTGAGAAATGTGAGACTTGGCGGCTTCGCTGGCATGATGGGTTGCATGCAGCGTATGCGCATGGGCTGTATGCGCATGATGAGCTGCCTTCTCATGATTTCCGGAAGAATGATGGGCGGCGGCTTCTTTGTGATGCTTTGAAGCATGCTCGTGGTGCTCAGCCGCCTTAAGATGGTGGCCGTGCGCTGGATGGTCGTGAGATGATTCCTTAGCCATTGTTTTCTCCCTTTGTAAATGGACTTTGTAGTGATCACACGTCAGCGTCGATGGTGGAAAACCCAACCAAAATCTACTTCATAAGGAGTGGCGGCGTTAAACTCTGCCAAGTAACACCAAGACCAAGAGAACAACGATTACGAGGCCTAAGCCGCCTCCGCCGTAGTAACCGGTCCCATAGAAAGGGCCACCACCGACCCCACTAAAGCCACCTAATAATGCGATCACCAAGATGATGAGGATAATGGCGCCGATTGACATTTCCCGTTCCTTATCAGATGCGAACTAAATTAGGCTCGAAATCACCTGCAGGCTCAACCCCTAGCGTGAGCTGTGGTTCCGGCAAAATTATCTGGACTCAAACTAAATTTGTCCCGTGCGCCATTAGGAGTGCTGGGCCGCCCGCGTTCGCCTACGGCTTCGTGCTCGCGGAGGCCCCGCCCAGTTCAGGCCACATATGCTGTTGGGCAGACCCGGCTCGTCCGCAGCCTATCCCGAGCCTGTTCTGCATCGATTACGAAAGCAGCCCTTTCGATTTGGCGCTCATTCAGAACCTACTTCATCCGGCAAGGGCTGGCGCCGGAAGAAAATCCAGGCGATTTTGGAAAGCACAGAAAGAGCCGCTTGTGGCCCCAGGACGGAACTAAGCCTTGCTTCATGGACCAGGCCGGCTGAGCCCTCGAAAGCGAACGCGCTCACTCCTCACGGAGACGCTACCGGCCTTCTGCCGCTTATCAAGCACGAAAATTCCTAGGCGAAAACGCGATTTTTTCGGGTGCTTTTCGCGATTCCGGGCGTTTACGGCGCCCCTGTCAACCACGCCGTAGGCGCTACATAGCCCCTATGTAAGGGCCGCTGCTTGGTTAATTAAGTTGCTACAGGTTATTCAGTTAAAGCTCTCTAATTCAAGGGCTTGTTGTCCTGAGAAAGATGATAGTTCAAACCGGCGCGCGCTGTGTTGTAGCCACGGTCAGTAGCCACGTAGCCGCGGGCTATGCTCTCAAGACCGCCGGGATAGATGTGATAGCCGAAATACCCGCTTGAGCTGCCAAGGTCGAAGTACTGATATTCCGCCTTAACAGACCAATCGCGGGACAGGGCGTATTCAAGCCCGCCTCCCAACACGTAGCCTGTACGAGTTCCAGTTGCGGTGGGAGCGTATTTAAAAACTCCTACGCCATCCGCACTCTCGTCCAATGTGATCGAGCTCGACGCGCTGCTCCCCCCGTATGCGAAGCCGCCCGTGAAATAGATCAATGCACGATCGAAGCTGTAACCGAGCCGGCCCCGAACCGTTCCAAACCAATCGAGTGAGCCTTCTCTGTAAGCGTCCGCCACAACAGCGCCGGCCTTTGTAGTTCCGGAAGCGCTGCCCTGAATATTGGCTTCGATACCCGAGACGAGGCGGTTCATTTGAAAATTGTAGCCTATCTGACCCACTTAGACGCCTTTGCAAGGCGAAGCATGTTAACCCCAAGGAAACCTACGTAGACGTCTTCTTGGAAAGCATCATAATTTTGCAAGATATTCCACGCTGTACCGTCCGCGCTGCGCGTAGCAAAAGCGACGCGATATCCATTGATGCCAAAGGAGACACAGCATGGTCCGAAAATTCGATCACGTCACCATCGTCGTGCGCGATGCCGAAGCCGCCAAGCACTTCTTCGCTTTACTCGGCTTCAGGAGACCAAAGCCGCCGTAATCTCAGGCCCGGTCATGGAAGACTATATGGGCGTCAAAGGCATCGAGGCCGACCACATCACCCTGGCCATCGAAAACCCCCACATCGAGGTGCAGATCCTGCATTACCACCACCCCGGCGCTCTGCCCGACCCTGCCATCACTAAGCTCAACAAGCTTGGTTTCAACCACATCTGCTTCTCGGTCGATGACTTGGAAGCCTAGATCGCGAGGCTCACCGGGGCCGGCGTAATGCTGCGCAACAAGATGATGGATTTCCACGACCGCAAGCTCGTCTTCCTGCAGGGGCCGGAAGGCATCACAATCGAGCTTGCTGAGTGGCATTGAGCTGCAGACCCGGAAATACCGAAATAAAGAACAGCCCGGGCGGTGCCGAAAAGCGCGAATAGCAGCTCTGGCCCCGTTTCCCGAAGCGCCAAAATTTCAGGCTATTCCCCAGACGGGAACATCGGCTGCGCCCGCTGCGGCTGCAATCGCTACGGCATCAGCGAGAAGTGTTTCAGCCGATCAATCTGGGTGAGCGAGGGCGAGAAGCCTCTTAAATCGGCGTAAGCAGGAGAGACCCGCGGATCCCAGCCAACGACGGCACCGTCAAGATAGGCGCTGGCGAGTTCGCTGAGATAGCTCTTATGAATGAGCGGGTCCACCAAGTTCTTCGAATTCAAGTGAAGCCCCGGACATGGTTAGGCCGGTCCAGGGAGAAACAAGCAAGGCCCAAGCCAGCAACTCCGTTCCGGCCTCACGCAAATGGTCGATAAGCGCTAGCGTTAGCACTTATCCCGGAAGAGTGAAGGGGGCTTACCCGGCATGCTTTAACGTCCTGTGGAATAGTCCAATTTCAGTAGAACAACAGTATTGCTAAGCTTGCAGCCAACGCCGTCTTCTGTAAGATGCAGTTATCGTAGGACCGTAGCAACTTATTTGTCCCGCCAGTTGCTAGTAATACAATCCGCGTAATTTGGTTGTCCTCTTTTGTCCGGGTGAACGTTTTTGCCCGGATTGACAGGATGCATTTCAAAGCATGAGCGACATTGTACTCCGCGCCGAAGACCTTGGTAAGAAATACGTCATCGGCCATCAAGCCGGCCGTGAGCGGTATACGGCGTTGCGGGACGCACTGGCGAGCGCCACGAAAGGTCTCGTCCGCGCCGCCAGAGACATGGTGCGTGGACGTCAGCTCTTACCGGGCGATGAGTTGGAAGAATTCTGGGCGCTGAAAGACGTTTCCTTCGAGATTAAGCGCGGCGAGGTTGTTGGCATCATAGGGCGGAATGGGGCCGGCAAGTCGACGCTGCTCAAAATTCTATCCCGCATAACGGAGCCTAGTGCCGGGCGTGTAGAGATCAAAGGCCGCGTCGCAAGCCTGCTTGAGGTTGGTACCGGCTTTCATCCTGAGCTAACTGGCCGCGAGAACATTTATCTGAATGGCGCGATCCTCGGCATGACCCACGCCGAGATCTCGCGCAAATTCGACGAGATCGTCGCCTTCGCTGAAATCGAAAAATTCCTCGATACGCCTGTCAAGCGCTACTCCAGCGGCATGTATGTGCGGCTCGCATTCGCGGTAGCGGCGCATCTGGAACCCGAGATTCTAGTCGTCGATGAAGTTCTGGCAGTTGGCGACGCTGAATTTCAAAGGAAGTGCTTGGGTAAAATGCAGGATGTGGCGGAGGGTGGCAGGACGGTGCTGTTTGTGAGCCACAATATGGCAGCTGTACAAGCTCTTTGTATCACGGGGATACTCTTGAACCAAGGCCGCGTGCATGAGGTTGGTGACGCCTCAAGAGTGGTTCAGAGCTATATGGTCAAGGCCAAACGGCCGGCGTCATTTACTGAGAACCGCAGCGCGAGCGGTGACGTCAAGCTTATATCCGCTTACACATGTGATGCCTGCGGCGTGAAGAAAGACGTATTTGCATCGGACGAACCTGTTGTCGTTGTTATGGATGTGGCAGTCGCCTGCATCCGAAAGCGGTTCAGAGTTGGGTTGAGAGTAATCCATTCTGAACTGGATACAATTTTTACGTCTGGGGACACCGATAGACTTAATGCAACCGAAAGAGCCCAGGGTGTCTATCGCCTTTCCTGTATAATCCCTGCCAACCTCCTGAGGCCGGACGAATACAGCATAGCCCTTGCGGCCGATGTACCAATGGTAGAAGTACTCTATGACATTCCCGAAGCCTTGTTTTTTTCCATTCTCCCGAGTGGTACTGCGGGCGGCCACGTTCCAGATAACCGGCGCGGCGTGATCCGCCCCCTTCTCGAGTGGAGGCAGAGCAATTGTAACACCTATCATTTGAACGGCTCGGACGTTAGGCAATGAAATTTATTCCTCTGTCCATGCCTGATCTGTCTGGCAATGAAGAGAAATATGTTGTCCAGGCCATTCGTTCGACGTGGATCTCTTCTACTGGGGAGTTCGTGGAGCGGTTTGAAAAGGAATTTGCCGCCTTCGCCGGCACGAAATTCGCGCTAAGCGTTTCGAACGGTACTATAGCCTTGCATTTGGCCCTTCTGGGCCTGGGCGTTCGGCCCGGTGATGAAGTCTTGGTCCCAAGCTTAACCTACATTGCGACAGCCAATGCGGTGCGCTATGTCGGCGCCGAACCGGTCTTCGTGGATGTCGACCCCAAGACCTGGTGCATTGATCCCGCCCAGCTCGAAGCAAAAATCACGCCCCGCACCAAGGGCATTATCGCTGTTCACCTTTATGGCTATCCCGCTGACATGGATGCCATTAACGCCATTGCAGCGGTCCACGGCCTTTGGGTCGTAGAAGATGCAGCCGAAGCTCATGGAGCCAGATACAAAGGCCGGCCTGTTGGCAGTCTGAGCCATGTCGCAACTTTTTCGTTTTTCGGCAACAAGATCCTTAGTAGCGGTGAAGGTGGAGCCCTAACGCTTAACAACTCTCATCTTTATCTCCGCCTGAAAACATTGCGCGGCCAAGGCATGGATCCAAAGCGGCGCTATTATTTTCCGGTAGTCGGTTACAACTTTCGTTTGACAAATATCGCCTGTGCAATCTTATGCGCTCAACTTGAGCGCTTTGAGGAACTCCAGGGGCGGCGGCGTAATATTTTCCAACGCTATTGCGACCAGTTCAAAGACGTAGCCGGAATTCGCTTGCAGTCCATTGACTGCAATGTGGAGCCTGCGCCTTGGTTATATTGCATCACTATTGACCCTGAAATATTCGGTAGGTCGCGTGACCAAGTCATCGCAGAGCTTGGGGCGCTTGGCATCGAAACGCGGCCGTTTTTTATCCCGCTGCACACTTTACCGCCTTACCGCGAAGAAGCGGGCAAACGCAATACCGTACTACCCCTCACCGAACGAATATCGGCAGCCGGGATTAACCTTCCGACCTTTGCTCAGATGAGTGAGAGAGATGTGGATTGCGTGTGCCAATCTTTGAGGGCGTTACGGATACAACATTTAGCATCATCTGCCGTGCATCGTAGGAAAGGCGTACTTGTGCCACTGCGTGCATAGTGAAGCCGATGAAATTCGTAGAGCCAGCGATCACGAAAGCCTGCTCTCCGCCGGCTAAAAAGAGACCAAGGGTAAAGGACACACCTTTAAAGCAATCAAAAGGGGCTCACTGTAGATGCGAATTGCATTACACTGCGACAGATTGAGCGGCTGGCAGGGCGGTCGCGACTTTCTCTACGCCATTTGGGAGGGGCTTAAACTTGCCTGCCCCTCCGACCATCAACCGGCTCTCATCTGCGGGCGAAAACGTGATGGGCTCGCGTGGAGGCTGGCCCGAATTAGCAAATACCTGCTGATGCAGCATTCCCTGCGCTGGTCGTGGATCGCCCAAGAATTCGAACGCAAGCCATATCGCAAGGTTCTCCAAGCCACATTCGGTCCGAAGGCCAAATTCCTTTCTGTCGACGTGAATGGCGTGGAAGCAACACGTCATCGCATGGGCCCGCTGTTCGATGTCATTGGCCCCATTGACGCGCCCCCCTCTCCGGCCATGGGTAAAGCCTGGTTGGGTTATATTCCAGATTGCCAACACAGACATATGCCGCACTTCTTTTCAGAACAGGACCGTAGGTGGCGAGACGATTCCTTTTTGGAACTGCTAAAGACGGCCCCAGTGGTCATCGTCGGCTCCGCGAACGCCAAAGCAGACCTTGAAAACTTTTACGGGCGCCAGTACGCGGAAGTAGTGGCACTCCCATTCTCTGCTGCACCAAATCCCGAATGGTTAGACATCGACCCGGCAAAAGCCATTGCCAAATATCATCTGCCTGAATACTTTTTCATTTGCAGCAATCAATTTTGGCTCCACAAAAATCACAGGATTGTTTTGGAGGTCATCGCGCGGGCGCAGGCAGAAGAACGCCCCATAACTGTCGTATTTACGGGGGAAATGCACGATTATCGTGATCCAACTTACGTCCCAGCTCTATTGAAGCAAGTTGGAACCTACGGAATTCAACAGTATTGCCATTTTTTGGGTCTGATACCGAAAATTGAGCAAATTGCCATCATGCGGGCTGCCATCGCTCTCATTCAACCCACCCTTTTTGAGGGGAGCCCTGGAGGCGGAGCAGTCCACGAAGCTATTTCCATCGGCCAGCGCGTCATCGTGTCCGATATTCAAATTAATCGCGAGATCTCGAGGTGGGTTGACGCTTACTTTCCTCCAAATAATCCGGCCAAACTGCTTAAGGAAATGCGCCTTGCCCAAGGCGCGCCTAAGCGGCAGATCTCCAAAACCGCGCTTATCTCCCAAGGCATTGAACGGCGCCAACTCTTTGGAGCGGCACTCCGATCCGCTTATGCTTTGGCTTCTAAGCGCTGCGATGGCTTTGATAATCAGGCGGTCGCACTCGGGTCAGAGGCCGATTTCGCTCATGAGGTTCCGCGCGCCGCCTAAGTGTAATTGTTCCACAATACACGGTGAGATTTGACCATGGATGCAATCTTGGTGACCGGGGTGGGTGGTGGCGTTGGCCAGAGCGTGGTGAAAGCTCTTCAGGAAACAGATTATACAGCGGTGGGTGTGGATAGAGACGAGTTGGCGGCCGGCCTGCATGCTGTATCGAAGGGATATAAGGGTTACCTTGCGGAGGACCCTCGCTACGTAGATCGCCTGCTAGAGATCTGCGAACGCGAGAACTGCAGACTGATCTTTCCCGGCCACGATGTTGAGCTCATCCCGCTGTCTGTCCACGCCTCCCGGTTCAGCAGCGTTGGCGTCACGACAGTCGTCAGTTCCCCGGAGGTAATCGAGACCTGCGATGATAAGCTCCTGACGCATCGTTTCCTAAGGAAGCATGGGCTGCCCACGCCGTGGACCGTGCCGTTCCGTGACCTCCACGAGCCGAGATTTCCTCTTGTGTTGAAACCCCAAAAGGGCGGCGCACGCTCCAGAGATACCTACGTCGTGCACACTCCCGAAGAGCTGGGACGCTATCGGCAGTTCGTCGACGAGCAAAATTGTGTCGCCCAGGAGTATATCGAGGGTGACGAGTATACGTGCGGTACGGTCAACTTGGACGGCCGCTGCCACGGCGTGATCATAATGCGGCGGGTGCTGCGGGCCGGTGATACCTACAAGGCGTTCGTTGAGTTCAACGGGCGGATAGAGAGCAAAGTGCGTGCGGCCGCTGAGGCGTTGAAACCGTTCGGAGCGTGCAACTTTCAACTTCGCTTTCGCGGTGGTGAACCTTGGATATTTGAGATCAACGCACGCTGTTCCGGAACCACAGCAGCCCGAATGCGCGTGGGCTTTAACGAGCCGCGTATGATCGCTGACTATCTATTAAAAAAAATCCCGCCGGCATTCGACATCAAACAGAGGACCATACTGCGCTACTGGAACGAGATCGCCGTCGACACCGCCAGGCTGAACAAACTACGGACGGGAGAGCCACTGGAGGGTGATGGAACGGCGTTGTAAACGTGGCTAAAAGAGCTGCATGTCCTCGGTTTTGCGCCACTGATCGTCACGCAAAGCATGAAGAAATTCCGCCGGGCTCCCAGTTGGCGGCTGCCCATGAGTTAGGAAAAATTTGCTTTGAGATTGTAGTGGCTTACGCCTTCGGCAGCGATGGACCGTGATTTGCGGCCTGTCGCTGCTCAACGGACTCGTTTTAACTCACGATGGGCACTCGCTTGGCCGAGCCCCAAACAGGGACAGCAATTCCCTCTTTACCTAATACAAATCAAGGTCCCATTGGGCCCCGGTACGGCTGTGTGACCGGTGTGCCGCAGGCACCACGCCTGATTTTGACCGCCCCATATGCATCGGCCCGTCACACTGTTGCGATGGCGGTTCGGACCGCAGCCGCCTAACGCAAACGCGGGCGAAACTGCTGATGATGCCGTGGTGGCAAGGATCACAAGTCCGAGTATTGCAACCTGAAGTTTTTTCATGAATTTCTCCTTTGATATGAGATCACCGAGCCAATACCTGGCGAGGAACGCTTAGCGATCCCTAACAGTACCCTAAGAACACAAGTCTGAACTGAACATGAATTGCACGCGATACAGGACGTGGTGCAATTTCGAACGCGATCGCTTGTTAGTTTTTCGCTTGGTTTCAGTTGTGGGCCGGCTGTACTGGGCGCTATGTCCGCCGTGCTCCAGTTGCGCCTCAATCGCTTTAGCTAGGGCCGCGTGCTGACGCTGCTGCTGCAACCCGATTTTTGTCAAAGTGCCGATCTCGCGGTTTTTGTTCGCCTCGTTCTGCCAGCTCGACAGCGACTGCTGGTTCTGTTTCAACTCGTGCTGGATGAAGGCTTGGTCGAACTGCGAACCTGTTTGTTGGAGAAGTTGCCTTTCGCCCGGTTCGACTTGGCCTCAGTGAAATCCGGAGGCACTTTGCAAAGTAGCCGTTAGCCGCAGCATGCACGTGACCTAATCCTTCGTACCCATCACCTCCGCGGCCGGGCATTGAAGCCGCCACACCAGCCCGCTTGATGCAAAGTCGAGCTTAACTTCTGCATCGAGGCTTTCCTTCACCACCTTGCAGAGCACAGTTGAGCCGAAGCCGCGCCTGGGGGGTGAGGTAACAAGAACAGAATCCGCCGCTCTCACGCCAGCTCATTTCGAAGCTTTCCCCGGCGGCATCGCCGGGCTCAAGGCTCCAAGAGATTTCGATGCGGCCAGTGTCATTGGAGAGTGCTCCGTACTTGACGGCATTCGTAGCAAGTTCGTGCACAGCCATGCCGATGACCTGGGCCGCGGATGCTGAAATCTGTAGAGGCTGCCCCTTAAGCTCGATCCGTGAATCCACAAGGTCCTTCAGATGCGAAAGCTGGGAAATCACAAGCTCATGGAGTTCAACGCCTCTCCACGCGCTCTCGATGAGCAAATCCTGGCTGGCAGCCAGCGCCCTAACCCGGTCGCCGAAACGCTCGACGAACTCGCTGGGACTTGTAGCAAGCGTCTGCCGTGCAATCGCTTGCACCACCGCCAGCATGTTTTTGGAGCGATGGTTCACTTCCCTCATCAGGACACTGATGTGCTCCTCCTGGCGCTTTCGCTCGGTTACATCGAGGCACGCGCCCACGAAGCGGAATGGCTCCCGTCCGTGCGGCCCCTCCCGAAACTCTGCCCGGCCAATCCATGACATCCATCGGGTCTGGCCACTCGGATGCAGGAACCGAAAGTTCGTTTCCATGTGACTGCCGTTCTCACCGCGTACCGCCCCATCGTAGAGCTCCCTTGCTTTCGGAACATCGTCTCTGTGCACACGCGCGAAAGCGGCTTCGATGGACTCTGCTTCAACTCCGGGAATTCCAAGTATGCCAGCCAGCTCCGGCGAGTAGAAAACACGGTTCCTTTGGAGATCCAGGGTGAAGATGCCGATGCCGGCCGCCTTGTTCGCTAGACGCAGCCCTTCCTCGCTCTCCCGCAGTGCTATTTCGGCCCGTTTCTGTTCTGAAATGTCCGCCACAACCGAGATAAAATAGTCGACCGCTCCATCATCTTTGCGCACGCAGCCAACTCTCAGCCGCACCCAGACGATCGAGCCATCTTTGCGCAGATAGCGTTTTTCCATGCCATAGCTGTCGATTCCGCCACTGAGCATGCGCTGGACGGAAGCCAGATCAGCCCCGAGATCCTCACGATGAGTTATCGCCTGGAAGTTCTTGCCGCAGAGTTCCTCTGCTGAATATCCAGTTATTTCGCATAAGCGGTTGTTCACCAAGAGCCATGAACCGTCAGGCGCGACATGCCCGATCCCCACAGCCGCGTTCTCGAAGGTAGCGCGAAAGCGCGCCTCGCTGTCGGCGAGTTTTTTTTGGGCTTGCTTGTACTCGGTAATATCGCGCGCGATTTTGGAGGCGCCCGTGATGATGCCAGCCGCGTTGCGGATCGGCGAGACGGTAACCGAGACTGGGATCTGCCGCCCGTCCTTGTGAACCCGGAAAGTCTCGTAAGGCTTGACAACTTGCCCGGATGCTATCTGCGCGAGGATGACCTCTTCCTCCTCCTGCCGGTCCGCCGGGATGACACGGCGAATGGACTGACCGATCATTTCCTCTTCGGTATACCCAAAGAGGAGGGTCGCGCCCTCGTTCCAGCTCGTGACTGTGCCGTCAAGCGCCTTGCTTACGATGGCGTCGCAGGATGATGCGACGATAGCTGCCAGCCGGGCCGCGGCCTCGGGCACCTGGTCCCGATCAAGCCTTGAAGGGTCGGTGCCACTCATCCGTTTCAGCCACTGCGCGCAAGAGTTTGTTGTTTGAGCTTTGAGAAGGTCTTGTACTGGTGTTTTGCCGCTACTGATCAAACTCCCGGAGTAAGGTCTTTGTTCGCACGTGGGTAGACGAGGAGAAGAGAGCAGCGGCACCGGCAAGCTTGCGTTTTCGAACGAGAGCAGCCATCGAGGCATGGTTTGAGCGCTCGCTGAGTTTACGCAGCAAACCTCCCTGAACATGAGGGCGCCGCGCCGGGATCGGGCTTTCCGAGCGGGAGTGCTGCAGGCGAACTCGCTTGAGCCTGTAACATAAACCGTTTCCGTTCGTTCTAAGGTAATGACGCAGAGGTCAGGAAATAAGCTTCTATCCTACCTTGATGATGACGATTGGGCACTCATTCGTCCAGACTTGGAGGAAGTCGAACTGGGGAAAGGTGTTGTCCTCTGTGACAAGGGTCAGCCATATTCAACGGTTTATTTTCCCACCTCGAGCGTGGTTTCGGCCATCGCTCTGTTCGAGGACGGTCAAATAGCAGAGATGGGAACAACCGGCTGTGAGGGGCTGGTGCCCATCGGCGCAGCCGTTGGCAGCCCTATGGCGTTGAACCGCCAGTTTATCCAAATTGAAGGCTTGGCGTTTGCCATTTCCTATCCTGTCTTCCGCCGCGTCCAAAAACAAAGCCCTGGGTTCGAGGATGCTATGCTCCGCTATGCACAGGCCTACATTGCCCAGGTTCAGCAATCAGTTGCCTGCAACAGCATTCACAACAACGAGGAACGGGCTGCCCGATGGCTCTTAATGTGCTGCGACCGTGCGGAAAGCGACACCTTCCCTTTGACGCAAGAGTTGCTTGCCGCGTTTCTCGGAGTGACGCGCCCAACGGTAAGCCTGATATGGCGAACATTTCAAAATGTTGGGGTGATTAGTTATCGTCGCGGCTTTGTCACCATAAAAGATCGCCAGGGGTTAGAAGAGCTGGCGTGCGAATGTTATCAAGCCACGCGCGATGCGTATCACGCGTGTTTCTCGCGTGCCAAAACTCAAAAAGTTCCCTATTGCTAAAAATATTCCTTGTAGTGTTCAGCCTTGTGTCGGCCATTAGACGGACGAAGCCAGCGATTCTGTTACATTGGCACAACGCGGCAATAATGCGCGTCATGATCTCGGGGTCATGAGGGGAAGAGGATGTTGAATTTCGCCTGCGACAATTCCCGGTCCCCGTTTTGGGCACGTCCCTTCAGGGCAACCCAGGACTTCCCCTCAAGTATCGCCCCCGGCTCTCCCGCCAGGGTCTCGAAGTGGGAGTTCGCATAGACGATGCGTTCGATTGGCTGCATCGCAGCAAGAACGATCGCAATCGGAATTTTGTCTAAAAACTCCTTGAAACGGTTGCCCTTTAGGGCCTCGGCAAGGTCCTCTGTGCCAATGCGAGACTCTGCTTGCGCCTTCTGCTGGTCCATGATCGGTTATCTCGAAGTCTCTGAGAGACAAAAGAGTGACTTGTTTCTCTTACTCGATGAATTCGAGCGTTTTGAAGGAAGGGCAACGCGAGCCGGCATTCCTAACTGTATAGCCTAGGTACGCGTTATACTGTGCCATTCCTAGTATCAGCGCAAGCGTGAAAAGCGTGTTGCGAAGGATGTACCGAACAAGGCGGGAAGCCGGCTAGTGCGGAGGCCTTCGCATGTCCGCTGAGGCCTGCGGCGAAGGGCCACCGCGCCTGGGCGGGGAAGCCAACATTCGGGCTACAGGGCGAAATTATTCATCAATGAAGACTGAAGCCGCGTTTCAGAACGCGGCCTCTTTTTGGAACGCCAAGCTTCTCCAGGCATTGACGCCTGCGGAAGGAATGACGTCTGAAGTATTGAAACTTCCGCAGTGCCAAATCGCTCAGCAACCACGCGGCAAAGCTTCGGCATGATTGCATGCGCTGAACAAGTTCGATCCCGGAAGAGCGGCCGCCCAAAGGTGTCTCTACCTAGCCGCCTTCGGCCTCGGCGCAGGTTTTGGTTGATTGCGGGGCTGGTCGTCCTGCCCTTGACGCTCGGCGGGTGGGGCGGCGTTTTGGATCCTAAAGGTCCGATTGGAGACTCAAACGGCCTTATTCTGCTCAACTCGCTGGAAATAATGCTGGTAATCGTTGTGCCGACGATTATCGCAGCGATTGCCTTCGCTTGGTGGTACCGTACGTCAAATACGAGGGCAGTCTACAGGCCAGACTTTGCCTATTCAGGACGCGTTGAGCTGATCGTCTGGTCCATTCCCATCCTTGTAGTCCTCTTTCTAAGCGGCGTTATCTGGATCGGGTCGCACGCTCTCGACCCAGCCAGGCCAATCCGTTCACCATACAATCCTTTACCGGTTCAGGTTGTGGCGCTCGATTGGAAGTGGCTGTTCATCTATCCCAATCAAGGCATAGCCAGCGTGAACGAGCTTGTCGTGCCAACAGGCATCCCAGTTCATTTCTGGCTCACCTCCGGAACCGTGATGAACAATTTTTTCGTGCCGCAGCTTGGCAGCATGATCGCCACGATGAATGGGATGGTGACGCAACTGCACCTGCAGGCCGACCACCCGGGTGACTACTACGGTCTATCTACGCAATATAGCGGCAGCGGCTTTTCCGATATGCATTTCACTGTGCACGCAATATCTCCGGACGCGTTCAGCGCATGGACAAGCAGCGTTAGGAATGTTGGGCCGGTCTTGGACCGGTCTACCTATGACGAGCTTAATCATCCAAGCGTGGCACGCCGCCCATTCACTTATGGGGCAATCGATCCGGAATTATTCAACGCGATCGTGACGCAGCAAATTCCGCCTGGGCCAGGGCCTGAAACTGAGGGCACAGTCCCTCGGACAGTGCGACCGGTAGCGGGGGGTTGAAGATGCTTGGCAAACTCACCTGGAATGCAATTCCTTGGAATCAGCCTATCCCGCTCATCGCCGCTTCGGTGGTTTTTGCGGTCCTCATAGCGGTAATCGCCTGGGTCATTCTGAAAGGTTACCTCCCTTACCTTTGGCGCGAGTGGATCACGAGCGTGGACCATAAGCGGATCGGCGTGATGTATATCATTCTCGCACTGGTCATGCTGCTGCGCGGTTTTATCGACGCGATCATGATGAGGTCGCAGCAGGCGATTGCCTTCCATGCGCCGGGCTACCTTCCGCCCGAGCATTACGACCAAATTTTTTCCGCTCATGGCACGATCATGATTTTCTTCGGTGCCATGCCGTTCATGATCGGCCTCATGAATTTCGTGGTGCCGCTGCAACTGGGCATCCGGGACGTTGCCTTCCCGACCTGGAACTCTACAAGCTTCTGGCTTACGGCTTCGGGGGCCTTGCTGGTCAACATTTCGCTTCTCGTTGGTGAATTTTCGCGGGCAGGGTGGCTCCCCTATCCTCCACTGTCAGAGGCAACCTACCTGCCGGGCGTCGGTGTCGACTATTACCTTTGGGCGCTGCAAATCTCCGGCATCGGGACTTTGGTGACCGGCATCAACTTCGTCACGACAATCCTCAAAATGCGCGCGCCTGGGATGAGCTATTTCCGCATGCCCATCTTCTGCTGGACCTCCCTTGCTTCCAATCTGCTCATCGTCGCCGCATTCCCGGTCCTGACAGCCACGCTCGCGATGCTGCTGCTTGACCGCTATCTCGGGTTTCATTTTTTTACGAATACGGCCGGCGGCAATATGATGATGTTCATCAACTTGATCTGGGCCTGGGGGCATCCGGAGGTGTACATCCTCATCCTGCCCGCGTTCGGCGTCTTCTCCGAGATTATCTCCACATTCTCGTGCAAGCCGCTTTTCGGCTACCGGTCGATGGTGTTCGCCACCTTAGCCATCTGCCTCATATCCTTCATGGTGTGGCTGCACCACTTCTTCACAATGGGAGCGGGCGGTACCGTGAACAGCGTCTTCGGCATTGCCTCCAGCATCATCGCGGTGCCCACCGGCGTTAAGGTTTATAACTGGCTCTTCACTATGTATGGAGGGCGGATTCAGTTCACGACGCCCATGCTATGGTCGGTCGGCTTCATTGTAACCTTCGTGATCGGCGGTATGACTGGTGTGCTTCTCGCGGTCCCTCCGGCTGATTTCGTGGTGCATGAAAGCCTGTTCCTCGTTGCTCACTTTCACAACGTTATCATCAGCGGTGTCCTATTCGCGGGGTTTGCGGCACTCACTTACTGGTTCCCGAAAGCGTTTGGTTTCAGATTGCATGAGGGGTGGGGTAAGGCAGCGTTCTGGTTCGCGCTCGTAGGCTTCTACGCGACGTTCATGCCGCTTTATGTAGTAGGTCTCCTCGGCATGACCCGGCGTCTTCAGCACTACGATCTGGCACTGTGGCATCCTTGGGTTGTTGCAGCTGGCTTCGGAGTTATCATCCTTTTCTTGGGCGTTGTGTGCCAAGTAGTACAACTCGTTGTCAGCATCCGGCGCCGCGAGGAATTGCGGGATATCCTGGGCGACCCTTGGCACGGGAGGTCTCTGGAATGGGCAACTGCCTCCCCTCCGCCCGCGTTCAATTTCGCAGTCATGCCTGACGTTCACGGCGAAGAGCCTTATTGGGAGATCAAAAAGCGGGCAATTCAGACGCAGCAAATGCCGGCCGAACCTAAGTACAAACCAATCGAAATGCCGAGGAACAGTCCCACGGGTTTCGTCACCGCGTTCTTCGCTACCCTGACAGGGTTCGCATTGATCTGGCATATCTGGTGGCTGGCCGGAGTTGGTCTTGTCGCCGCTTATGGCGTCTTCGTCTGGTACGCGTGGCGCGATGAAGTTGAGTACGAGATACCCGCGGAAGAAGTTGCGCGCATCGACCGTGCTGTGCGGCAAGCCCGTCAGGAATGGCTTGAAGAGCATGCAAAGACCGGCGAAATCGTATGAGTACCGCAGACATCGTTCACCGCGACATCGATCCTTACAAGCTTGGACACGGTCATGCCGGCGATTTCGGCGGCGGGCATGATTACGCTACAGGCCAGGGCGAAGGCGGCCCCGCATCGAGACGCGTGATCACCGGCTTCGGCTTTTGGATCTTTCTCCTGAGCGACATTGTAATGTTCTCCTGTTTCTTCGCGGCCTTCGCCGTGCTGCGAGGGGGAACGGCTGGTGGCCCAACCGGCCGGGAGTTATTCGAAACTTGGCGCGTTGCTGCGGAGACCGCGTTCCTGCTCGCTTCAAGCTTTGCCGCCGGCTTGTCGGCGGTCGCCACGAGCGTGCGCAGCCATTTCTGGACGCAAGCGTTCCTCGGCGTCACGGGCGTTCTAGGCGCCTGCTTCCTTTTCCTGGAAGCTCAGGAGTTCGCCACATTCATTTCCCAAGGGGCAGGCCCTCAGCATAGTGCCTTCCTGTCAGCCTTCTTTGCCCTTGTCGGCTGTCACGGCCTGCATGTGACTCTTGGCCTTCTGTGGCTCGGCACGATGATGGCGCAGGTTTATGTCAAAGGGTTCCGAGTGAGCATCCTGCATCGCCTGCTTTGCTTCAACCTGTTCTGGCACACGCTCGATATTATCTGGGTCGCGATCTTCACTGTCGTCTATCTGATGAGTGGCGTACCATGAGCGAAAACGGCGAGGAATTTGGCTTGGACTCACATGACGTCGCACCCGGCGTGATGGATGCGCCGGAACATAGCATTCGCGCTGGAGTTCAAGGCTATCTCATCGGACTTGGGCTGGCCGTTCTACTTACCGCCGCTTCTTTTGGTGTAGTACACACCAATCAAATTTGGCCTCCTGCGATCCCGATTGCGCTCGTTGTGCTTGCCGTCGCGCAAATCGGAATTCATTTGGTGTTTTTCCTGCACATCACGACCGCACCTGACAATACCAACAATATACTTGCGCTGGCGTTTGGGATTCTGATCGTGGCGCTCGTCGTCGGCGGATCGGTTTGGATCATGTATCACCTGAATGAGAACATGATGCCCATGCATCCGGTGATTCCTGCGCAGCCGTCTTGAGTTTGTGTGCCGCGATGATTGCATGTCGAGGCGATCGCCTTCGAGGCCCTACGTAGTATATCTGCCGCCGCTACCCAGCTAATGCTGTAGGGTTATCATAAAGCTCCGTTTCAGAGGAGCACACCAATGAAGAATTCCAAGAAATGCCCAAAATGCCAGTCCGGCGATATCATTCGGATTCCCGGCCAGGTTGGCCCCTACGGAGTAGGCAACAATATTAGGGTCGCGATGTGGACTTGGCCTGTTAAGGTAACACGCTATCTGTGCGCCACGTGCGGCTTCAGCGAAGAGTGGATCAATTCCGCAGCCGATATTGCCAAGGTCAAGGACAGGTACAAAAGAGGATAGCGCGGGGGAAATGAGTAAATCTGGCGGGCTTTTGCGCCGGACAAGCCAAGGACAAGTAAGGCTCTCGGCGCGTGTTACATGACCCATAAGGTATCCCGAATTTCGGCGAGCGAGATCGCGGCCGTTCATGCCTCGGGCATTATGATATCCAAGTTCTGTAGTTCACGTCGCCACTGAGGCTAAACTAGCCTGCTAGTTCCGGCCGCTCTGCCGGGGAGGGAGGGTGAACCGGAGCGGCGGCGCGTGTGTTCTCCTCCGAGCCAACAAGATCCCCCTAGGCTGCCTCGCATATTGAGCCGCTGTGCTGCCCTGGAAAATGGCGTTGGGGCACCTATGGGCAAAAAGAAAAATGGCAACGCTTCGGGGGGTATGGGACGGGATACCATCCTGGCCCGGTTTGGCGAACTAGCCCTCAGGTCTGAGAGCCTCGACGAAATCCTTACCGAAGCCTGCCGCCTCGTCCGGGAAGCGCTCGGCACTGAGCTCGCCAAAGTTATGGAGCTGCAGGAAGACGGTGAAACCCTACTTGTGCGTGCGGGCGTGGGGTGGAAGCCTGGAGTAGTCGGTGAAGCTACCGCCAAGGCTTCCGATAAAACGTCGGAGGGACATGCCCTTAAAACCGGGCGCCCCATGATATCCCCCGACATTGCAAGCGAGACGCGCTTTGATTATCCGCCGTTCCTTGTCGATAACGGCGTGAAGGCCATAGTGAATGTCCCTATCGTCGGCGCCAAGGGCAGGCCTCCATTCGGCATCCTTCAGGTAGACAGCCGCAAGCCCCGCAATTTCACGGAAGAGGATACGACCTTCCTAAGTACTTATGCTAACCTCATCTCGGCCGCAGTGGAGCGATTTCAGGTCACAGGTGAGCTGCGCGATCGGGAAGCCCGCCTCCGCGAGAGCGAAAGCCGGTTCCGCCGGCTTGCCGAGATCGAGACGGTGGGGGTGATCTTCTTCGACTTCGAAGGCAAGATCACAGATGGAAACTCGGCCTTCCTGCGCATGTCCGGTTTCACACGCGAAGATTTGGAAGCGGGGCTTCTGCGCTGGGATCAACTGACTCCCCCGGAGTGGATGCCGGTGACCCTTAAGGCGGTCGAGGAGCTGAAGGCAACCGGTGAGGCTCGCCCCTTTGAGAAAGAGTACATTCGCAAAGACGGGTCACGTTGGCTGGGGCTGTTCGCGGGAAGGATGTTCGATAACAAGACTGGCGTCGAACTCGTCCTTGATGTCACGGGCAGAAGGGCGGCGGAGCAGGCCCTGCGGGACAGTGAGGCGAGGCTGCGCTCGCTCATTGAGCGTATCCCGCAGCTTGTCTTTTCTTCGCGCGGCTCGGGAGAGCGTGTCTGGGGAAGCCCACAATGGGTGAAGTATACCGGCCTTTCGGAGAAGGATAGTCTTGGCTTTGGCTGGCTGGATTCCGTCCACCCCGATGACCGCGCTAGGACGTTGGAGGCTTGGGCGAAGGCAGAGGAGGAAGGATCGTTTTCCGTCGAGTATCGCACGTTGAATGCGAAAGAGGGGACCTACCGCTGGTTCAAGAGCCGGGCAACTCCGGTGCCGAATGCAAACGGCGAGTCCGTCGAATGGTTCGGCACCTCGACCGACATGGACGATGAGGTGCGCGCCCGTCAAGTTCTAGCGCGAAGCCGCGAGGAGCTGGAGGCTCAGGTGAGCTTACGCACCCTCGAACTTCAAAATGCGCTCACAAGCTTGCGGGAGGAGATGCTGCAACGGGAACATGCCGAAGCAGCGGTGCGGCAGATGCAGAAGATGGAGGCGGTGGGCTTGCTCACCGGCGGAATCGCTCACGACTTCAACAATATGCTGCAAGGCGTGTCGGGCAGTTTGGACATCGCGAGGGCTCGCGTTACCCAGGGCCGTACCGCAGATGCGGTGCGCTTCCTTGATCTTGCAGAACAGACAGTGGAAAGGGCAGCCGGTCTGACGCGGCGCCTCCTGTCCTTTGCCCGGCGGCAGCGGCTAGAGCCAAAAGCCTTGGACCCGGACGCATTGGTGGCTGGGATGGCAGACCTAATACGTCGCACGGTCGGTCCTTCTGTGACCTTGGAGCTCCATCTCAGAGACGGCAACGCCCGTGTTCTCTGCGATCCCGGGGAATTGGAAAGCGCATTGCTGAACCTTTGCATCAATGCGCACGACGCCATGCCGGATGGCGGGCGTTTGATCATAGGCACCGAGGATGTCAGGTTGACCACGGAGGATGTGGAGGGGGAAACTGCCGAACCTGGCGCTTACATATCGATCTTTATCACGGATACGGGCAAGGGGATGCCAGCCGATGTGCTGGAGCGGGCATTCGAGCCTTTCTTTACCACGAAGCCGGCAGGGCGCGGTACGGGGCTCGGACTGAGTCAAGTTTACGGGTTCGTGCGGCAATCTGGCGGCCTCGTCCGGATCAAGAGCGCTCCGGGAGAAGGCACGACTGTGTGTCTCCTAATGCCTGGCCGTGAGCGGGCCAGCGAGGTTGACGAGCCAAGAGCCATTTCGTCGCGAGACATCGCTTGCACCGGCCAAGCCGTGCTGCTGGTCGACGATGAGGAGGTCGCGCGGGAGGCAGCCGCGGAGCGTTTACGTGAACTTGGCTATCATGTGCTTGAGGCCGCGGACGGTCCTTCAGCAGTGCGGCTGCTGGAGACCGGTGCGCACGTAGACATGCTGGTCACGGATGTGGGCCTTCCGAATGGCATGAATGGCCGGCAGGTCGCGGAGGCAGTGCGCGAGCGGTTGCCCGGTATACCCCTCTTATTTATTACTGGCTATGCGGGCATGGAATTGCCGGCCAAAAGCGAGGTGCTGGAGAAGCCCTTCGATCTCGATGCCTTGGCTCACCGGATCGAATTAGCGTTGAGCAAGTAGTGGACCCCGCGCGTTGTGCTGTGCTTCAGGGTCATCACGAATGCAAACTTGCGGGTGAACCCTCTTTCATCGCAGTTCTAAGAGCTGCTGCAAGCTCTTCGATGCGATAGGGTTTTGACAGCACCCGGAATCCTTCGGCATCGGCCTTGAATTTGGTGGCCTCCGAGTATCCGCTCGTCAGGAGCACCGGCAACCCACGCCGGGCCCGGATTTCCCGAGCCAGATCGAGGCCATTCATGCCTCCGGGCATCATGATGTCCGAAAAAACAATGTCGATGCTCCGGCCGTTGGCTAGCGCGCCCAAAGCGGCAGCCGCACTCTTGGTGTGGGTCGCTTCATAGCCGAGCTGCTCAAGCATCTCGGTCACAAGGGCGGCGACCTCATCGTCGTCCTCCACAAGCAGCACTCGCCCTTTCAATTTGGGCTGTTCCGCCTTCAGGTTTATCAGCGGCTCCACGTCCGCAACGGGCGCTTTCGCCGAGCGGGGAAGATGCAGCGTTACCGTTGTCCCTTTGCCAAGTTTACTTTCGATAGAAACGGTGCCGCCCGACTGTTGCGCGAAACCGTAGACTTGGGGCAAACCGAGGCCTGATCCTTTACCTATCTCCTTGGTGGTGAAGAAAGGTTCGAAAGTCCGGGCCCGCACAGCCTCAGACATGCCCGCGCCGGCATCGATGACCGATAACCTGACTGCGTCGGAAGGAAGTGGGCTTTCAGATGCCGGAACATTCTGGGCCCGGATAGTAATAGTTCCGCCAGTGGGCATCGCGTCGCGCGCGTTGACGGCGAGGTTCAAGATGACAAGCTCAAACTCCGCAGGATCGACCTCGACCGGCCAAATGCCTTTCTGAAAATCAAGTTCGACATGCACATCGCCGCGTAGGCTGCGGTCAAGAAGGTCAGTCATTCCGCCAAGAAGCTGTTTAAGGTCCGCAGCTTCCGGACGCAGCGGCTGCCGGCGCGAAAAGGCCAGCAATTGCCGCGTCAGACCTGCGCCACGGCTGGCTGCCCTACGCATCCCTTCCACAAGCTGGTTCTGTCGAAGCTCCGGAACGCGCCGTTGAAGCATGTCGAGGCCGCCCCGGAGGACCATCAGCAGATTGTTGAAATCATGAGCGACGCCGCCTGTAAGTTGCCCGATAGCTTCCATCTTTTGGGCCTGGCGTAATGTCTCCTCGACCCGCGCTTTCTCGGCCATCTGCGTTTCGAGTTCTGTTTTCGCCTTCTGAAGTGCCTCCGTCCTCGCAGCGACCTTGATTCAAGCTTTTGAGCTGCTTCTTCGCGGGCCTCGAGCAGCGCGCGCACCTCGTACTGACGGAGTCTGGCCCGCACAGCCGCCTGCACCGTGCTTGTCAGGGTGATAGATTGGACAGGCCTCTCCAACAGGGAGACATTTCCAAGCCGTGAAACTAGCGCGCCACGCCAGGCGCCCAGCACAGCGTGTTCATGATGGCTGGTCAAAACAACTATAGGAAGGTCCGACCAGGCGGGCTGCGCTTCGATTAGTGAGATTAGCGGAGCCAAATCATTCCCAAAGAGGCCTTCTTCGGCAATAAGAATCGCCGCAGTTCCGGTTTGAGCCTCTGTGAGAAGGGCCGGGAGCGATTTGCAGAGCTCTGCCCTCAAACCAGCTCGCTCTAAAAGCTCCGCACAAGCAGGGGCGTCGCGGCCGATTGGCGCAAAAACAAGAATACGGACATCAGGCCCCTCAGCCATCCCCCTCATCCATGAGCGGGCCGCCACCGGTATAGCGTGGCGTTCCCGTGAAGATGCCGCTGAAATCTTTCAGCGGCGGTCCAAGAGCAACCCCTCCAGCGCCGAGGCGGAATTCACGTATGGTGTGCTCGTGATCGCCGCTACGTTTTTTCACGACAGACAGCGCGCGGTGCACGGAGCCATTAAACTCAAAATAGCGAAGCATCAATACGGCGTCGCTGAGATAGCTAAGATCGATGGGCGTTTCCATTGGGCCGACAAGCCCGTGTTGAGCCAAAATCAAAATAGTCACCACGCCCTGCTGGCTGAGATAGCTCAGTAGTTCATGCATTTGCAGGATCAGGAAGCGCTCATCCGGCATGGCGTTCATATAGCCATTTAGGCTGTCGATGACGATAACACGGGCGTTCTCAACCTCGACACTGCGGCGCACAATTGCCGCGAACTCGCCGGGTGACAGCTCCGACGGGTCGATCTGCTGGAACCGGATCAAATTCGTGTCGACCGCCTGTTGCAAGGGCAGGCCAAGCGTTCTGGCCCGAGCTTCGACGGTGCCCCGGCCTTCATCAAAAGCGAAGAAGACTGCATGCTCGCCACGGTCCGCCGCCGCAATTGCATAGGTGAGTGCAAGCGATGACTTCCCGACCCCAGCCGCGCCTATAAACAGAGCATTGGTGCCCCGTTCAAGGCCGCCGCCGAGAAGGTGATCGAGCTCAGCGTTACCGCTGGAGGTGAATTCGCCGGCAAAGGTCTTGTGATGCTCGGCGGCGACAAGGCGCGGGAAGATTTGAGCCCCGCCCTTTTCGATAATGAAATCATGATAGCCGCCGCGAAACTGAATTCCGCGCATTTTCACCACGCGAAGCCGGCGCCGTTCGACTCCATAGTCAAGGGCAAGCTGCTCAAGACGGACGACTCCATGGGAGATGGAGTGAAGCTGGAGATCGTTTTCCTGGGACGTCAGATCGTCCAAAAGAATCACGGTACACTGGCGGCTTGTGAAGAAATGCTTGAGTGCGAGAACCTGCCGCCGATAGCGCAGGGGGTTTTGCGCAAGAAGCCGCAACTCGGATAGGCTGTCGAAAACGATGCGGGAGGGATTGAGCTCCGCCACGCGGTCGAACACCAGTTTTGTCGTCTCACTGAGCTCCAACTCAGCCGGGTGTAGCACGGTCAACTCGCGTGTGGGGTCGAGCGTCGATTCAGGAGGCACCAGCTCGAAAACGTCGACGTGATCAAGCGACCAGCCGTGGCGCTCCGCCACAAGCTTTAGTTCCTGCTCGGTCTCTGACAGCGTTATGTAAAGAACGCGTTCGCCCTGCCGCGCACCGTCCAGCAGGAACTGGAGAGCGATCGTGGTCTTTCCGGTCCCAGGCCGCCCCTCGTAAAGGTACATGCGATTGGGGTCGAGGCCGCCTCTGAGGATGTAATCGAGGCCTGCACTTCCGGTGGAAACACGGCCACCGCGATCGGTTCCGTTCTTATTAGCTTCGATGGACATCTCGAATTCTGTTCAGCTGAGGGCGAGATTCACCACCAACGCCGAACGCAGAACCGCGCAAGCGAGTTCCACCTCCGTGCCGAAGCAGTTGAGCTGCAGCCAATACGCCACATGGGAGGACTAACAACTAGAGTACATTCGGCGATCTTCCTGCCGCCAATGCGCTCTACTTTCCTGTTTTTTCGCGCTTTCCGGGTCGAAAATCGCATGCACCTTCCCTGAAAGCGCTCTAGCAGGTCACAATGTTTGCGCGAGATAGATGAATACCGGCAGTGTAAACGCCGACGCGATACTCTGGAAGGTGATGAGCTGCGCCATGAGTTCTGCGTCGCCCCCCATTTTTCGGGCCATTGTATAGGCGGTCGCGGCGGTCGGCAGGGCGGCTGAAATCACGGCAATGGTGCGGGCAAGCCCCGATAATCCCACCAGCCATGACAGCAGAAACACAAGAAGCGGCATAAGGATGAGCCGCACCGCCATGTTGAATGCCACCAGGCCTCGCGCGGCATGGGCCGTCCGGAGGTTGAGGCCAGCGCCGACGGCAAGAAGCGTGAGCGCAATGCTTGCCGAGCCAAGCACGGAAAAAGTCTCGTAGACGAAATTCGGAACGCCAGTGAGGTTCAAGACAAAACCGAGCAGGCAAGCCAGTGTGAAGGGGTTTAGCGCCAGGCGTTTGAGGATTGGAAAAAAGCGGACCTCCTCGCCGCTGCGGCCAAAAATCAAAAGAACGAGCACCGTATAAAATTGCACCACCGGCACGAGCGAGGCCACGGAAAGCGCCGCAAAGGTCTGCCCGCGCTCCCCGAACAGCGCTGCCGAGATAGCAACGGCAATAGTGCTCTGAAAGCGGAGCACGCCTTGAAAGAAGCTCGTGAATGTTGGGCCAGGAAGGGGCCTATCAAGTGCGAGATAACCGCCTACGATAGACGCGGCCATGATGGTGATCGAGCCGATGGAGACCAGCACGAAATCTCTCGCCGGGACGCTGGCAAGATCGGCGCGCATCAGCGTTTTCGCGAGCAGCGCCGGAAAAAGCACATAAAAAGTAATGTGATCCAGCGCATGCCACATGGCCTCGCCGCCGAATTCCATTCGCACCAGCAGATAGCCAATCGCAGAAATGATGAAGAGCGGCGCAAGCGCCGCCAGGATGGCGATCATGGAGGCGTGCCGCGGCTGTAATTCAGCCTGTCCAGCGCTCCTTGCAGGATATACGCAGCCGCGATCTTATCGATGAGCTCGGCGCGCCGCTTGCGGCTGGCATCGGCTTCAATGAGCATCCGCTCCGCTGCCGCGGTTGAAAGGCGTTCGTCCCAGAACGCGATTGGAAGGTGGGTCAGGCCCGCAAGGTTGCGCGCGAAGGCGCGCGTTGCCTGGGCGCGCGGACCTTCTGATCCGTCCAGATTGATAGGAAGCCCGATGACGAGACCCCCCACGCCGTGCTTCGCAGCCAGCTCCAGCAGCCTTTCGGCATCCGCCTTGAACTTGGTGCGGCGGATTGTTTCGAGCGGCGTAGCGATCTGGCGCGATACATCGGACAAGGCTAGGCCGATTGTCTTTGTGCCGACATCAAGGCCGAGCAGGCGTTCATCGCGCTGCAAGCGTTCCAAAATCGCGGAAAGCGCCAAGGGCTCAAAGGGCACAAGTTTTTCCTTGGGTGTTTTTAGAAAGTGCGGGGACGGCTATACTGGCTCCAGCAGTGGTCGCTCATTCTTAGGAGATTTGCAATGAAGCTGACATGGTTTGGGCATTCTGCCGTGCGTGCGGAAAACGGCAGCCACGTAATCCTCATCGATCCATTTCTTTCGGAAAATCCCAAGTTCCAGGGCTCGGTGGAGGAGGCCGCGCGCGGCGCAACGCACGTCGTCCTTACGCATGGCCACGACGATCATACCGGCGATGCGGCGGACATTTGCAAAAAGACGGGGGCGACGCTCGTCGCCGTGTTTGAGCTCGCGATGTATTTGTCGGGACAGGGCGTTGAGAAAATCGAGCCAGCAAACCCCGGCGGGAACATCAATCTCGGCGGCGGCGTAAGCGTGAGCTTTGTGAAGGCATTCCATTCTTCTTCCACCTTGCCCGAAGGCAAACCAATCTATCTCGGCAATCCTTGCGGCGTGGTGATCGAGGGGCTTGGCAAAACCATTTATCACATGGGCGACACCGAGATTTTCGGCGACATGGCGCTGGTCAATGAGATATTTGCCCCGAAAATCGGCTTCGTGCCGATTGGCGACCGCTTCACCATGGGAGCCAAATCCGCGGCGCTAGCCTGCAAGAAATATTTCAGCTTCGACATGACGGTGCCGATCCACTACGGGACGTTCCCCATGCTGGACCAGGACCCTGCAAAGTTCGTGGCCGCGATGGCTGGGAAAAATGTCGTGATCCCGGAAATCGGCAGGGCCTTCGGCGTCTAAGGCTTGTGCGACTTTCGCAAGATCGGCCTTCCCCTCGTGGCAGAGTGAGTGGTTACGGGACCATGATCTGCTTTTGATTGTCCGGCAAATGTTTTGCCTGCGCCGACTGGAAGAATGACTGGAATACAGGAATGAGGCGTTCCGCACCGTGCAAGGAAAGATGATTCCAATCGATCATCAAATATTGCCCTTCTCTATCGACAACGTCGGCATAGGAACGGCCAGCATAGATTGCCGGGGCCGGGTCTAAAGTAAAAACGCCTGGAATAGCCTTAGCAATCGCATCGAAGACAATGTCCTGGGCCTTCCTTGTGTGCAGGTCTTGCTCCCGGTTCACACGGCAAAGATCGTCCCCTGTAAGCGAGAGCTGCAGGGCACACGCGGTAACAGGAGAGATAACTCTCATGAGGGGGGTGTCATGGACTAAGACCACCCCAACCCCCTTGGCAGTCAGCTCTTTCGCCCATGCGCGCATATTGCCTGCATAAGCCTGGGCTCGCGAATCCAACACCACCGGCTGGGTTAACGGAATGTGCTTATCGAGATGCGGATTAATAAGGCCACGATGAAAGGCTGTCAGGACGAAGTCGCCCGCAATAGCATTGCGCATGATGAAGTCCACTGCCGGAACAGAATAAGCATGCGCTTTCAGGAAGGCAGCCGGATAGTCGGCACGTTTCCCGGTCTGGAGGAACCGGGCCGCATAAGGCGTTCCGGCCAGCGCCCGATCCATCATCAGCATCAATTGGGCGGCATGTGAGTCGCCAATAACGTATACAAAGTTCGGTTTTTCGGCAGTCCGTTCGCCTCCCAGGCATGCTGCGAAGGGATCCGCGAAGCGCCCAAGTTCACCGCTATTCACGTCGCAGGAGAGTTTAGGCCATGAAACAGGGGCCGAGACACCCGCTAGCCGGGCTATAAGCTGGTTGTTTCCGGAGGAAAGCTTCCCCAATCCAGCATTCACAAGAATAACGGTCACACACGCTGCCGAAAACCCTGCAGCGATCGTCATGCGCGGGGCCTTGAACCAGGTTGCATATCTGAGGGGCGACTCTATGAAGTGATAGGAGCAAGCTGCCAAAAGCGGGAGCAACACAAGCAAGGTCAGTTTAAAAGTAAGACTGTCGCCAACTGTCCATTTTAAAAGGACAAATAAACACCAATGCCAGAAGTAAAGAGAATACGAGATCTGTCCAATATAAACGATTGGTTGCAACGCTAGCGCGCGCCCAGCCAGAGATGCAGACCCAAGTTCAAGCAATAAGATGCCGGATATACATACCGCCGCAATCGTTGCCGCTGGCTGGTAGTCCCAAGATGTAAATAGAACTGTTAACAGAGCCGCCAGAGCTAATTCCGGTAATGCCGGGACCTTAGTCGCCCACCCGTTCCTGTGCGCGAAAAAGACGAGCCCGCCAACCATAAGCTCCCAAAAGCGTGCCGGAAGAAGATAAAAGGCGGCGCTGGTATCAAGCTGATACATAACTAAGTAAAAACAAAAGGAGATCGTCAAGAGACAAGCCAAAAGGAATAAGGCGCCTCGGATTGGGCGCCGCACTGTAAACCGGCCATGAAAAATAGCGCTGGATAGATTAGATAAAACTGCTCCTCGACCCCAAGCGACCATGTATGCATGAATGGATTGAGGCGTGCATCCAGCGAAAAATAGTCGAAGGAGGTCACGTATAAATAGATATTAGAAAGCCCGAAAGCAGCGTAACTGGCGGTTAAATAAACGGATACTGAGGGCTTGGTAGTTAAGATTACAAAAAGCGCCGTCGTTATCAGGACAGAGACCAACAGAGACGGCAAAAGTCTCTTGACGCGTCTCGAATAGAAATTCAGCAAAAAAGGGCCAAGCCGGTCAATCGGCGTGCTGTGCAAGCTAAGCGTGATCACAAAGCCTGAAATCACGAAGAAAATATCAACACCAAGATAACCGGCAGGCATCAGGCCTTCAAAGTAATGGTTTATGATGACTGCCAACACAGCAAGCGCTCTCAGTCCCTCAATGTGGGCGAGGCGCCTGCTGCAAGAGGCCTTACTTGCTGACATTAGAGCGCCCTTCCTCCTGCACGGCTTGAGTTCTTCCCCCCGCTGTAACTGACTGAACCATGAGCGGCAAGAAGCTCAAACGGTTTGGGGGGAAGCTGTGCCGGAATGACAATAGGTCTCAGCCGCTATCGTGGCGGGCAAATTTGATCTATCTCATATTTGCTCGCGACCGGTGTGCTAAAGTTAAGTTTAGGGGCGGCCGCTCTGGCAACGAACAGGCCCGGCCTCCCGATCAGCCTTTGCGCGAGGAAAAGCCATGTCCCTACGCGATATTATGGTCCATCTCGATTCCGGCCCCAGGACAAGCGAACGCCTTGCATTGGCGGCTGGCTTAGCGCAGCGCTATGACGCGCGGCTTACCGGAATTTTCGCCCAGGTGGCGCGATACAGTCCTGCGAGTGAAGGAGGAGAAACGTATCCCGTGGGTGCCGCAAGCCGCAACCAGTTCGAGGCCGCCGTGGCCGGACTTCGGCGCAGCCTATGGCTTGATCTCGACCGTGGCAGCGACCATGAAATCGTTCACGGACTGACCGAAGCCGCACGCCACTACGATCTCGCCATCTTCGGACAAGATGACGAAGACGGGCCGAAAATCGTTCCACGCGAACTTCTTGAGCAAGTTATCGTGGAATCCGGCCGGCCAATCCTCGTCGTGCCCTACGCAGGCCATTTCCCCGATATAGGCGAACGCCCCCTTATCGCTTGGACGGAGGCAAGGGCCGCGGCGCGGGCGCTGAACGACGGTTTGCCGCTGTTTAAGCCTGGCTCGAAGGTTTCCGTTGTCACAGTCGGATTGGCGACACAGGCCCAGGAACTTTCCTCGGAGCGGATAAGCGAGCATCTTCAAGCTCACGGCATCGAGTCTCAGTTTGAGCATATGCAAGTGACCGAGGTTGGCCTGATCGATACGTTGCTAAACCTCGCCGCGGACAAGGACGCCGACTTGATAGTAATGGGCGCTTTCGGCGGATATGGCTTCCCCTTGTTCAGCCGGGGCAGCGGAACGCGCTACATGCTGCGGCATATGACGGCGCCGTGCCTGTTCTCGCATTGAGACGTGCGGGCGCGAAACTTCAGTCTAGCCGGCGACTTAGGCGAATATGCTTGTCATGGAAGCAATGCGATTCTAGGACCTGGACAAAGTGCCGCTTAGAAGGCGCGTTGTTCCAGGAGAAGATCCGCCATGGCTCGCCGCATCGTTGACATTTCCTCTCCTCTACGCGCTGGCATTGCATCCGACCCGCCTGGGATGGAGCCGCAGATAGAATATCTCAACCATCGTCAGACCGCCGAACTCGTCTGCGGCTTCTTTCCCGGCTTGAAGCCATCCGATTTATCGGACGGCGAGGGATGGGCCATCGAACGCGTTCAAATCACCACGCATAACGGGACCCACCTCGACGCGCCTTGGCATTTCGCGTCCACGATGGACGGCGGCAAAAGGGCTATCACCATCGACGAGGTTCCTCTTGAGTGGTGTTTCCAGCCTGGGATCAAACTCGATTTCCGGCATTTCCCGGATGGCTATGTGGTAACGGCCGGCGACGTGGAATCGGAGCTGCGCCGGATCGGCCATGACTTGCGGCCCCTCGAAATCGTGGTCCTGAACACGAGAGCGGGATCCCGCTATGGCGAAGCGGATTATTTGGCCGCAGGCTGCGGCATGGGCCGCGAGGCGACATTGTATCTTACCTCACGTGGCGTTCGCGTAACCGGCACGGATGCGTGGTCATGGGACGCGCCGTTCATCTACACGGCGAAGAAGTATGCGGAGACAGACGACGCTTCCCTCATTTGGGAGGGTCATAAATCGGGGCGCGAAATCGGTTATTGCCACATAGAGAAGCTGCATAATCTTGAGACGCTTCCAGCCACCGGCTTCATGATTTCCTGCTTTCCGGTGAAGATCGCGGCCGCCTCAGCTGGCTGGACTCGGGCCGTGGCTATTCTCGAAGAGTGAGTTGCTCAAAGTTCGGGGCAGTCCGGCTACGCCTCAAAGAAGACGGTTTCGTTCGGACCTTGCACATAAATATCAAAGGCGTATGCACCAGGGGAGACCCGCTTTGCAATCAAGGTATTGCGCCGCTCTTCCGGCACGAGATTCAGGGTGGCGTCTTTCACGTTGAGCGGTTCATCCTCGAAATAAACTCGAGTGAAAAGGCGCTTCAGCAAGCCTCTGGCGAAAAGTCCCACATTGATATGAGGCGCTTGAAGCGATCCGTCCGGTGCAGCGATTGGTCCCGGCTTTACCGTCTCAAAGCTGAATACACCCAACTTCGTCTCGCACCGTCCAAACCCGCGAAATTGCCGGTTGCTGCCGGAGGGAAGACCGCGAGCATAGACCCCTGCGGCATCGGCTTGCCAAATCTCGATCATCGCATCGGGGACCGGCTCGCCAGCACCATCGAAAACGCGTCCCTCGATGCGAATGGGCGTGCCTTCCGCGTCCGGTGTGCGGAGCAGATTACCTACCAGCGGCGTAAAGCCATCCGGTTCCGGTGTTAGCGCATAACCGAAGAACGGGCCTACAGTCTGGGATGCGGTGATACCCCTGCTCATCGCGCATCCTCCTCGAAAGGCGTCGCCGCGCGCCCCCGCAGGACGATGTCGAACTTGTAGCCAAGCGCCCATTCCGGTACCGTCGTCTCGATATCGAACTCAGAAATCAGCCGCGCACGCGCCTTTTCGTCGGGGATCGAGTTCATTATCGGGTCCAGCGGCATGAGAGGGTCGCCCGGGAAGTACATCTGCGTGACGAGCCGGGTCAGGAAGGAAGGTCCGAAAAGAGAAAGGTGAATGTGAGCCGGACGCCAGGCATTCGGATGATTGCGCCAGGGATAGGCGCCGGGTTTGATCGAGACGAAACGGTAACGGCCCTCGTCATCGGTCATGGTTCTGCCCGCGCCCGTGAAATTCGGATCAAGCGGCGCCGGATGCTGGTCGCGCTCGTGAATGTACCGGCCAGCGGCGTTTGCCTGCCAGACTTCAATCAAGCTGTTCCTGACCGGCCTGCCATCCTCATCCGTGATGCGTCCCGTCACGATAATGCGTTCTCCTAATGGTTCGCCGGCGTGCTGCCGTGTCATGTCGGAGTCGTGTTCGCGGATGGAGTCGTGGCCAAAGACGGGGCCAGTGAGTTCGGACAGTGTGTGCGGAATGATAACGAGCGGCTTCAAAGGCGCGCGGAGCCGCGTCGATCGATAATCGGGCGCGAGGTAAGGGGGGTGCGCGGGGAGGCTTTCCAGATCGTATGCAGTATCCATTCCGGTGCCTTTCATGCGTCATCCCCATGCGCTTTCGCGGTCCGCGCCTGGAGCGCTCTTAAGACCTCAAGCTCTTCGGCAGAGGCGGGCGGTGTCTCGATCAGGCTGCCTGAAAATTTCAACGGCCAGCCGCACTGCGCAGTTACTTTATCGCGCGTGACGCCCGGATGGAGCGATGTCACAGTCAATTCCTTGGTCTGCGCATCGGGTTCCAGAACGCAAAGGTCTGTTATGACGCGAACCGGGCCTTTCGTCTTCAAGCCAAGCCGTTCGCGATCCTTTGGCCCCGCCCCGTGCCCGAAGGAGGTCACGAAGGGAAGCTTCTCGACGAAGCCGCGCGGCGTGAGCGCCATCGTGATGAGCACCTGCTGGCAATGAGCGGCAATTTCGGGAGCCCCGCCCCCACCCGGAAGCCTAACTTTCGGCTTCTCGTAATTCCCCGTGACCGTGGTGTTCAAATTTGCGAAGCGGTCAATTTGCGCCCCGCCCAGAAAGCCAACGGTAATCCGGCCGCCTTGCAGCCAGTAGCGGAACATTTCCGGGACGGAGACCGTGGTAAGGGCTGTAGAACAGAGCTCGCCGTCGCCGATCGAGAGTGGCAGGATGTCCGGTTCCGTGCCGATGGTGCCGGATTCATAAATGAGGGTGATTCCGGGGGCGTGCGTCAGGCGCGCAAGATTGCAGGCGGCGGACGGTGCGCCAATGCCGACGAAGCAGATATCGCTGCTTTTCAGCTCGCGCGAAGCCGCGATAGTCATCATTTCCGAAGGTGTTGCCGCCGAACTCATCTCTTCCTCACGCGGCTGCCCGTACCTGACGGGTTTTGAAGTCGGCCGGGCTCTTGTTCAACACATTCTCCCTGATCCAGGCCGTGAAACTGTCTCGGTCGCGGGAAATGGCGTCCCAGGCTTTGTAGAATCCGTTCGCGCGCTTGTAATAGCCATGCGCATAGGAGGGGTAAGCGCCTCCTGGAACTACGGCAATGGCCGTTATCGTCCAGGCGGGAAGAATAACGGCGTTCGGGCTGCGCATTCCGAAATCTTCGACCACCTCTTCGACCGTGACGATGGAACGCTTTGCGGCCAGCACCGCTTCCTTCTGGACGCCGAGAATGCCTTCGATCAGGACATTGCCGGCGCGGTCCGCCCTTTGCGCATGAATGATCGCAACGTCCGGCCGTAGCGCAGGCACGGTCGCGAGGAACTCGCCCGTGTAGGGACAAGTGACCTCACGGATGTTCGTGTTCACCTTCGGCAAGTCGACGCCGATATAGCCGCGGAAGACCGCGAAGGGCAGATTGGCCGCGCCCGCATCGAAAGCATTCGCCATCGCGGCGTGGGAGTGTTCTTCGATCGCCAGCGGCTTCGGCCAGCCATTTTCCACCGCGTCCCGCATGCGATGCAGCGATCCGATGCCAGGATTTCCCGCCCAGGAGAAGACCAGCTTCTCTGCCAGACCCACCCCGATCAGTTGGTCGTAAATGAGATCGGGCGTCATCCGGATGAGGGTGAGGTTCTTGATCCCCTGCCGGATTACTTCATGGCCCGCCGCAAATGGGATCAGATGCGTAAAGCCCTCCATGGCCACGCTATTTCCATCACGGAGATTTTCCGAGATGGCCTCTGCGAGCGAGCAGAATTTGGCCATGGTGTTACCCTGGATTTGATCGACGAGGCCTTCGCGGCGAACTCTGTGGCGTAAGCCTTACTTTGTCAATCTGCCCAATGGGCATATCAAAGCTATGCGATTGGCCGGCTTGCGACCCCATCCTCATGCCAGTTCGTGGCCTATAGTTTCCCGCGCCCATTTGAAGGCATTATTTGCGGCTGGCACACCGGCGTAAATCGCGGTCTGCATTAGGAGAGATCGAAGTTCATCAAGCGAGACCCCATTGCGCAACGCGGGTTTGACATGAAGCTTGAATTCATCCTCGCGGCCGAGCGCCACCATCATCGCAAGAGTTATCAGCGACCGCGTTTTCGGCGGCAAAGTAGGATCGCCCCAAATCTCTCCCCAGGCGTTGCGGGTGATGAAATCTTGCCAGGGCGCGCCGAAAGCACCGGCTCCGTCGAGGGAGCGCTGCACATGCTCGACGCCCAATATCGCCTTGCGGTTTGCTAGACCGGCAGCAAAGGAGGAGCCGCCGTTGTCGGCAGGATTGCTGACGGGAACGCCGCCGTTTCTCGATAGAAAATCGAGCATGCGCGAGGTAACCGCGTCCGGGCGTTCGATCGCCAGCAGATGCGCGCCGGGAGAGAGGACCGTGAATTCCGCCTGCGGAATCCGAGCCTTGATATCTTCGGACATCGCTGGAGGAGTGGCCGGATCGTCAGCACCAGCAAGAATAAGGGTTGGTACGCGAATGGCGCCAATCCGGTCGCGAAGGTCCATATCACGAATGGCGCCGCAACAGATTGCATAACCTTCCGGCGATGTGGCGAGAAGCGTGGCCTTCGCGCGCGCCACCTTTTCTGGAGCGGCGTTCCTGAAGCCTGGCGTGAACCAGCGCTCCATCGTCCCGTCCGCGATAGGGCCAGTTCCCTCGGCTCTCAGGAGGCGCGCGCGATCGTCCCAAGCGGATTTGTCCGCATAATACGCCGTCGTTGCCAAAAGAGAGAGCGTCAGGACATTTTCCGGATGGGCTGCGGTCAACGCTTGTGCCGTCATGCCGCCTATGGAGAGCCCCACAATGTGTGCCCTCGAAATTCCGAGAGCATCGAGAAGGCCGGCAGCGTCAGCGGCGAGATCCTCGATCGAGGCTTTTTCAGAAACAATCTCGGAACGGCCATGTCCGCGCGTGTCATAGCGGATGCACTGGTAATAACGGGCGACCCTACGAATAACGTCATCCCACATCTCAAGAGAAGTGCCGAGGGAATTGGAGAAGAGGATAGGTGGCGCGTCGCTTGCGCCGGTCATGTCGTAGAAGAGGTTGACGCCGTTGCACCTGATGTGTGGCATGGGGTTCCTTATTGCTTTTCCGGGTTTGAAATGAGTATTGCGCGAACGGAGCGAGAGGCGGCAGCCGTAGACTCCACCCAGTGGGCTGCGGCATTGATGTGCGGCTGCAGCCTAAAAGCGTCAGCGATCGGGCAATCCTTTGTGGAGGATGCGAACGGTTCATTGGCGAGAACATCTTCGAGAGGCATCCCAGTATCACGAACCTTCGCGGCAGCTTCCTCGATGAGTGAGTGCGCTTTCTGCCGCCCAAGCTTTGGGGCAAGAGTTGCTGCCACAGCTTCCGCGAACAGCAGCCCCTTCGTTTCATTCAGGTTCCTGAGCATACGCTCCGGGTAGATCTGAAGCCCTTTTGCAAGCGAAATAGCCTGCTCAAGCGCTCCCGATGCCAGTCCGAACAGCTGCGGAAGGGAATGCCACTCAGCATGCCATTGCCCCGCCGGTCGCTCCTGTGGGGCCCGCATCGCCGAAAAAAGGGTGGTCACATGACCAAGCGCCGCTTCATGCGCGGCGACAATGACGGCCGATGAGACCGGGTTACGCTTGTGAGGCATTGCAGAAGACCCGCCGCGCCCGGATTCGTAGGGTTCTGAAACCTCGCCAACTTCGGTAGCGGCGAGTTGGATGATGTCCCCTGCCATCTTCGCCATTGCGCCGAGGATGAGAGCGAGCCAGGCGCCGGTCATTGCTATTGGCGTCCGGTCCGTATGCCAGGAAATGGGGGCATTCCGCAGTTCAAGATATTGGGCATAAGATTCTGCTATGGCGGGGCCGTTATCGCCAAGGCTCGCCAGCGTCCCCACAGGTCCGCCGAGCGAGGCCAGCAGCACCTTGGTCTTCAACTGCGGCAGGGCTGATGCGGCATTCGTAATGCCGGAAAGCCAAACCGCCGCCTTGAAGCCAAAGGTCACCGGTGCCGCATGCTGCCCATAGGTCCGCCCAGCACATGGCGTCTGCGCGTAGCGCCAAGCCAAAGCTTCCAGCGGCTCCAGCAGCTCCAGAAGTCCCTTTTCGAGAAGCGCGAACGCATCCCGCATCTGAAGCACTAGCCCCGTATCGGCGATATCCTGCGTCGTGGCTCCACGGTGGAGGTGGCCCCGAAGATCCGGCGGAAGCATATTTTGAAGAGCCGAAACAAACGGGATAACCGGGACGCCGGTCAACATCGCGCCGCGCGCCAGTTCCTCCATGTCGAAATCCGCGGGATTTCGCGCCGCAATTGCCGCCGCAAGATTCTCCGGAACCACACCAAAGTCTGCTTCGGCCCGCGCCAGCGCTTCCTCTGCCCGGAGAAAACCCCGAATCCGTGCCTCATCCGAGAAGATGCCGCGCATCGCGGCGCTTGCGAAAAGCGGCCCAAGGATTGGGGAGTCGAGCGCGGAAAAAGTCATTGGATGACCGGGATTGCGTTTTGCCTTTATCCTGAACCCAATCCCACTCCATGGGCAAGCCTACATAATTCTCCGCAAGCGAGGTGGCTGCGGCTTGGGACGAGGTGACATAGTCGATTTCAGCCAGCTGCCTGCGCCGGTCGAACGGTGTGTGCTCCGCGAACTGATGCAACATCGAAGTCATCCACCAGGAAAAGCGCTGCACCTTCCAAATCCGGCGAAGGCATATCGAGGAGTAGGCCGCGAGCAGCTCCTTGCGGCCTTTCTTGTAATAGGCCTCCAAAGCGCGGGAAAGAATGCTCACATCGGCAATGGCCAAGTTCATTCCTTTTGCGCCGGTGGGCGGCACAATGTGCGCGGCGTCGCCTGCAAGAAAGAGCTTCCCGTGCTGCATGGGCTCAACCACAAAACTCCGCATTGCGGTGATCCCCTTTTGCAAGATGCGCCCCTCCTGCTGACGCACGCCGTCGTGCCCAGACATCCGCGCGTGGAATTCCTCCCAGATCCGCAAATCCGGCCAGTTCGCAATATCGTCATTGGGATCGCATTGAACATAAAGCCGGCTGACCTGCGATGACCGCATGGAAAGGAGAGCGAAGCCGCGCTCATGATGCGCGTAGATCAATTCCTCCGAGGCAGGGGGCGCCTCGACAAGCACGCCAAGCCAGCCGAACGGGTATTCGCGCTCGAAAACTGTCAGGGAAGATGATGGAATCGCTGGCCTGCACACACCGTGGAAACCGTCGCAGCCTGCGATGAAGTCACAATGAAGGACTTGCTGCTTCCCATTCTCCATAAAGCGAATATGCGGCTCCACGCTTTCGAAATCCTGAGGCGAGACTTCCGCCACCTCGAAACGGATATCGCCGCCAGCGGCGAGGCGGGCGTCAACAAGGTCTTTCACAACTTCCTGCTGGCCATAGACCGTCACATGGCTGCCGGTCAGATGCTTGAAATCGATGCGATGGCCCTCGCCGTCGTAGCGTATCTTGATGCCATGATGCCGAAGGCCCTCCCGCTTAAGCCGGCCACCCACGCCGGTATCGATCAGAAGACGTTCCGCAACTTCTTCCAGAACGCCGGCGCGCACCCTCTCCTCGACGTGCTTGCGAGTTTGGGTTTCCAGGACAACGCTTTCGATCCCGGCCAAATGCAGAAGATGTGACAGCAGAAGCCCCGCGGGACCAGCACCGATGATGCCGACTTGAGTGCGCATGAAAAAGTTCCGGGCAGCGGACTACGGCATTCTAAACCATCGCGCTTGAAGATGCTCTCATGCACAAGTTGCATGACTTTCTTACAGCCGCGACTCGGATAGTCTCCGCGTCGCGGTGATGAGCGGGTATCCGAACAGGGGGAACTTGTCTTACCCATCAACAACCCGGTGATATTGAAAGAGTCCGGCACTGGACGTGCTGGGGGGCTGCTCTTATAGCTGGCGGCAGCCAGCTTTTCTTTTTGGAGGCGATCCATGCTCGATCTCAAATGGATCCGTGAACACCCGCAGGAATTGGACGCCGGTTTGGCGAGGCGCGGCTTCGTCTTGAAGCCGGAGGATGTGCCGGAGCGCTATCGTGGGCTTGGGACGCCCTCGGCGGTCATTCTCGCGCTCGATGAGGAGCGGAGGGCTAATGCGACGGCGCTGCAGGAGATGCAGGCGCGCCGCAATGCGGCTTCGAAGGAGATCGGCAAGGCCAAAGGCAAAGGCGGCGACCCGGCAAAGGCGGAAGCGCGGATGGCCGAGGTTGCGGCGCTGAAGGATAAGATCACGGCCGGCGAAACGCGTGAACGCGAATTGGATGAGCAGCTCAAAAGCCTGCTTGCCGGCATCCCGAATATGCTGCTGCCTGACGTGCCCGACGGGAAAGACGAACACGATAATCTCGAGATCCGCCGCATCGGCGAGCCCCGCGATTTCGAGGCGGAGGGCTTCCAGCCGAAGCAGCATTTCGAGATCGGGGAAACCCTAGGGCAGATGGATTTCGAGGCGGCGGCGAAGATTTCCGGTGCCCGTTTCACAGTGCTAAAGGGAGCGCTCGCACGGCTTGAGCGCGCGCTCGGCCAATTCATGCTCGACGTGCAGACGCAAGACCACGGCTACACCGAAGTCAGCCCCCCTCTACTGGTAAGGGATGCTGCCGTCTACGGAACGGCGCAACTCCCGAAGTTTATAGACGATCTATTCCAAACATCGAATGGAGCACTTGACAAGAAATTAGACCAGCTTTGGGAGCGATTGCCAAATAAGAAGTCCCCGAACAATTTTCGCGAACGCATGCAGCAGCTTAGTGATATCGATGTCAAAGAGGCAGTTACTGAACACTATGAAGATTTGTTTCGAGGTAACAGGTATTGGCTTATCCCAACGTCTGAGGTGCCGCTCACGAATCTGGTGCGCGAGAGCATCCTCGCCGAGGCGGATCTGCCCTATCGCTTCACGGCGCTGACGCCGTGCTTCCGCGCGGAAGCAGGCGCAGCCGGCAAAGATACGCGCGGCATGATCCGCCAGCATCAATTCTACAAGGTCGAGCTGATTTCAATCACGACGCCGGAGCAGTCCGCGGATGAGCACGAGCGCATGACCGGATGCGCCGAGGAAATCCTGAAACGGCTCGATCTCCCCTATCGCACCACGGTGCTCTGCTCCGGCGACACCGGCTTCGCCTCGCGCAAGACCTACGACATTGAGGTCTGGCTGCCCGGCCAGAATGCCTATCGCGAAATCTCGAGCTGCTCCAACTGCGGCGACTTCCAGGCCCGGCGCATGCAGGCGCGTTACCGGCCGAAGGAAAGTAAGGACATTCGCTTCGTCCACACCCTGAACGGCTCCGGGCTCGCTGCCGGCCGCGCGCTCATTGCCGTCATTGAGAATTATCAGCAAAAGGACGGCAGCATTCGCGTCCCCGAAGTCTTGCGTCCTTACATGGGCGGCGTGGAAGTGATCGGCGCTTAACGCGCACTCGAAGAAAGGCTGAATTCATGGGCGCGCGCTTCTGGATCTTCATCGCGGCGGTTTTAGGAGGACTGGCCGTTGTTGCAGGCGCAATCGGAGCGCATGCACTTCCCGACGGTGCGGGGCTGGCCGCACCGTTGCGGATTTATAATACAGGGCAGCTCTACCATGCGCTGCATTCGCTCGCACTGCTGGCCGTGGCCCTGGTTATGGCCCAATGGAAGGACCGGTGCGCCTACTTCGCCAGCGTCTTTCTTCAGATCGCCGCATTCGCCTTTGTCATCGGCATCGTCTGTTTCTCGGGCGGGATCTACGTCCAGGTCGCGAAGGGCTTCACCTCCAGCTCCGGGATCGTGCCATTCGGCGGCATGGCATTCCTGGTGGGGTGGGCCTCATTTGCTATTGCCGCTTTAGGACTAGGGAACAGCCCTGACGCTCTCTCTTAAACGGAATGAATGCAGCCGGCGCCCAGCGGGAAGCCTTCGCCGGCTCATCCAATCCGTTCGTCAATGAGTTGCGCCGTTTACCGTCACCCGGCGGCGGCCCTTTGTGCGCGACGTGGCTTTCATCGCAGCTACTGGTACTCGCTTTGCTGGCTTCTTTGCGGTTTTAGCTGCAACAGGCTTCTTCGCAGTCCTCCTCCGGCTTGCCTTGCGAACGCGGTCAGTTTCGCTGCCAGCGATGCGGAGAAGCGAGCGAAGGTCCTCAGACTTCGATGTGTCGAGCCTCCGCGCGGCCTCGGCGGCAGCCGCGAGGCACTGTGAAATGGAATCCAAGGCGAGTGTGGAAGGAGAGGTTCTTGCCATTTCGGTTACTTTCTCTGGAACAGGCCCAATCGGCCACGTTTCAGCAATAGCAACTTATAATTGAAGCAAATCTAATGAATAATCTTCAATTGCACGAAAGTGCAAACAGATGTCCGTTCCGCTGACCGAGCTAGAATCAATTTGGGGAAATGCTTTCCTACGATGCTTTTTATCGTGTCGCCGTGTGTGGCAGTCTTGTGTCATTTCCAAGTTTGATTAATTTAAGCGGCTGCGGAGAAAGAAAAAGAACATGAAACGCCAGCAAACGAAGGGCCCATCGCAAAGGCAACTCCGCGCGGGCGAGCTTCTGCGGCACGCTCTATCCGAAATCTTCAGCACCGAGGAAATCGAAGATAAGGAGCTTGCCGGGGAGGCAATTACCGTCGGCGAAGTCCGGATGAGTCCAGATCTGCAGCACGCGACGATTTTTGCGAGTGCGCTCAGCGGCAAGAACAGCGATGACATCGCGCGCGCCTTGAACCGGCATCATCGCTTTCTGCGCGGCGAGCTTGCCCGTCGCGTAGAGCTGAAATACATCCCCGATCTCGTGTTCCGCGGCGATCACATTCTCGAAGAAGCCGAGCGCATTGAAAAGCTGCTCCGGTCGCCGGATGTAGCCCGCGACCTCAAGTAACCGAAGCGAACCAATGGCGCGCCGCAAAGGCACTGACATTCACGGCTGGCTGATTTTGGATAAGCCGCAAGGGCTGACGTCGAACCAGGCGCTTGGCCGCTTGAAACGGCTTTTCAACCCCAAGAAAGTTGGTCACGCCGGCACTCTCGACCCGCTTGCCACGGGCGTGTTGCCGGTCGCGTTTGGCGAGGCCACGAAGACGGTTGCCCACGTCGTAGATTGCGAGAAGACATACGACTTCACCATTCGCTGGGGCATCGAAACCGATACCGACGACAAAGAAGGCGAAGCCGTCCGGACATCGGAAGCCCGTCCGAGCCGCGAAGCCGTCCAGGCTGCCCTCGCGCAGTTCACGGGCGACATTATGCAAACGCCGCCGAGTTATTCTGCCGTGAAGGTAGAGGGCGAGCGCGCCTACGATCTTGCGCGCGATGGCCGGACTTTCGAACTCGCGCCAAGGCTCGCGTCGGTCTACGAGCTTGAAATCCTTGACATGCCCTCGCCGGATTTAACCCGGCTCTATTGCGCGTGTGGAAAGGGGACTTATGTGCGCTCACTCGCGCGTGATTTGGGCCGCGTACTCGGCTGCTTTGGCCATATCGAGGAGCTTAGGCGCACTTCGGCCGGCCCATTTGATGAAGAGCATGCGATTTCCCTGGAAACGCTTGAAGGTTTGAGCAATAGTGCGGGCGGCTTAGACGCTCTTATGAGCACTATCGTACCTGTCGAGACGGCGCTGGACGGCATCCCGGCGCTCGCCGTGAGCGGGGACGACGCGGCCAGGCTGAAGCGGGGGCAACCCATCCTTATCCGGGGCGGGAATGCGCCAATCTTGAAAGGTCCGGTTTATGCGACCGCGCGCGGGGTCCTCATCGCGATTGGTGAGGTTGAACGCGGCGAGCTGCATCCAACCAGGGTTTTCAATATCCCCGCCTGAAGCCGGATAATTGACCAGCAAAACGGAGATGACCGATGTCGATAACTGCCGAGCGCAAATCCGCGCTCATCAAAGAGTATGCGACCGCACCTAACGATACAGGTTCCCCTGAAGTTCAAGTGGCCGTTCTTTCGGAACGCATCTCTAACTTGACGGACCACTTCAAGACTCACAAGAAAGATAACCACTCCCGCCGCGGGCTTCTTAAGCTCGTGAGCGCGCGCCGGCGGCTCCTCGACTATGTGAAAAGCAAGGACGAGGCCCGCTATCGCCAACTGATTGAGCGGCTCGGCATACGGCGCTAAAACCCGGCTTACGTTGGCGGCATAACTGTGTCATGGCCGGGCTCGGGCCCGGCATTCATAAACTTTTGACATTGGTCTGCTTCTGGATGGCCGCATCAAGTGTGGCCATGACAAGTATCTAGAGCGTCGCTTGACAGAAGCACAACAGGTTAAACCTCCACTCATTGAAGGCAGATCAGGCAGCTATCGTGTGCTGTCCACGAACTTCTCGGTGGTTTCGTCGATCTGGCGGCCGCGGCGGCCTTTCGGGACATGTACGTAAAGGCCGGCCGCCTTCGCCACCGCCTTCTTTGCGGCCGGCACCGGGGCGCGTACCCTTGAACTCATCAGATACTCAGCCGGCATCGCGTGATCGTCCAGCATCCTCTCAAGTTTGTAGATGCTTGGGTACAGCATCATGCCGTGGAGAAAGTTCGTTTGCCCGCGCAGAAGAAGTGACAGAAACGCGTGCACGACACCAGGCGCCGTGCGCCAGTTGAAGTGCTTGAGGTAAAGCACCCGTTGCGTATGCAGCAGCTCCCGGTAGAAAACGGGCAGCGGCAGTTTCGTCGGCAGAACCGCATGCTGGATGTCGAACAACCGGTAGTCTCGCGTCTGCAGTTCGCGTTCTTCCGTCAGCCAGCTCTCAGTGCCCGGGTAAGGGGTATTGACGCTGATATTGACGATTTCCGGGACCTCCAGGCACCATTCGCGCACAACGGCAAACCTTTTCTCGTCCCAATCAGGGTCCGCAATGATGTTGATCGCCACCTCGATCCCGAGCGTGCGTGCGAATTCCAGCGCTTCAAAGTTCTTGGTCGAAGATATCCTTTTGCGAAACGAACCCAATCCTTCTTCGTCTATCGCCTCGATGCCAAGAAACATGTATTTGAGCCCGAGCCTTGTCCATAGCCGGAAGACTTCCTTGTTGCGTAAGAGGACGTCCCCACGGGTTTCGAGATAATATTCCTTGCGGATGCCGCGCTTCGCGATCTCCTCCGCGATTGCCATTCCATGCTGGGCTTGAATGAAGGCGACATCATCGGTGATGAAGACGCCCGGTTCTTTTATGGTTTCGAGATCTTCAGCCACTCTTTTCGGGCTAACCAGGCGATAGCTGCGCCCGTAGAAAGTCCAGGCGCTGCAAAATGAACAGTCCCAGGGGCATCCACGCGAGAACTCGATGGAAGCGGCCGGGTCCAGAATGCCGATAAAATATCTTCTTCGATGCCGGAGAAGATCGCGGGCGGGGATGGAATCGTCGAGGTTGTGAACGAAGTGCGGGGCAGGGCCCTCGCCGCTAGGCGTTACGGCGCCGGGCACGTCTGTTGCGGATGCGTCTTTGCTTTCAACTGCTTTCAACAGCTTCGCAATTCCAGCCTCACCCTCCCCTTTGAGCACGCAATCGATGGCCCCATTCCCATGCTCGATTATCTCTCTTGCGGTAAAAGACGCGCTATGACCGCCCACACAGATGAAGGTTGATGGCCAGGATGCCTTTGTTCTTGTTGCGAGATCGATAATTTCAGGAATGTTGGCGAGGTAGTTGCAGGAGAACGCCACGAAGTCCGGTTCCCAGTCGCCAAGCAGGCGGTAATAGTCGCGGTGGCTTTCGACCTGAAGATCGATGAGCTTGACCTGGTGTCCTTGGCGGCGAGCCGCCCCCGCAACCGTTTCCAGGCCCAGAGGCTCCAAGCGCAGGAAGATTTTGGTGTAAAGCAGCGGTCCAGGGTGGACAAAAAGAAGCTTCAAGTGAGCGCCTCCAAGGCATCAGCTGCTCAGCACCCAAGCTCAGAGCCTAACTAAAGGTTGACCGGCGTTTACATGCACGGCTTCTTTTCCTTTCGGCGCAAGCATCGTAAATAAATACTTGGGGGACGCTTGCCGTTCCACTTTTGAAAGACCTTTGACCCTGATCTGCTTGTGTTTATCTTCAGGCATTTTTGCAGATCTCCCTTGGATTGACCGCGAAAGGTTTGGACAGGCGCTTTCTCTTCTAGGAGCGCGGGCGATTCTGCGCTAAGTGTTACCCGCGCAACAAAGACGCAAAGAGAGAGCCGGGGGAAGGGCCTCCGGCTAAAGCTGTTGGAATAACGACATGTTCGAGATCTATCGGGAAGAAGTTGAATGGGGCGGCCGCACACTCACGCTGGAGACTGGCCGCGTGGCTCGGCAGGCCGACGGGGCCGTCCTTGCCCAATATGGCGAGACTTCGGTGCTCGCTACTGTGGTCGCCGCCCGCGACGCTGATCCCGGCAAGGATTTCTTCCCCCTTACCGTGAACTATCAAGAGAAAGCCTACGCCGCAGGCAAAATTCCTGGCGGTTACTTCAAACGTGAAGGCCGTCCCACTGAGCGGGAGACGCTGGTTTCGCGGCTTATCGACCGGCCAATCCGGCCGCTATTTGCCCCTGGTTTCAAGAACGAAACTCAGGTCATCGTGACCGTGCTGTCCCATGACATGGAGAGTGATCCCGACGTCGTGGCCATGGTGGCAGCTTCGGCAGCGCTCACCCTTTCCGGCCTTCCCTTTCTTGGGCCGATAGCGGCCTCAAGAGTTGGGTATTCGCGCGGGGAGTACATTCTGAACCCCACTGTGGAGCAGATGAAAACAACCGAGCTCGACCTCGTCGTGGCCGGCACAAGCGATGCGGTCCTGATGGTGGAGTCAGAAGCGAAAGAACTCTCCGAGGAAACCATGCTTGGCGCTGTTGTCTTCGGACAGCAGGCTTACGCCCCGGTGATCGATGCGATTATCGGCCTCGCCGAACAGGCTGCAAAGGAGCCCTGGGACCTTCCAGAGGCGAAAAACGAGTTCGAATCCAAGGTCAAGAAGCTGGTCGAAAAGGATCTGAAGAAGGCTTTTCAGATTGCCAGCAAGCAGGACCGGAACGAGAAAGTCAACGAAGCCAAGGCAAGAGCCGTCGCTGAGTTTCTAACAGGTGATGCAGGCGCGGGCGATAAGGTGAAGCTCGCGGATGCCTTCAAAGATGTCGAAAAGAATGTCGTTCGCTCCAGCATCCTCAAAACAGGAAAGCGCATCGACGGCCGCGATTTGACGACGGTGAGGCCTATTGATTGCCAGGTCGGGGTAATCCCCCGTACCCACGGTTCGGCCCTTTTCACACGCGGCGAAACCCAAGCTTTGGTCGTGGCGACGCTCGGCACCGGTGAGGACGAGCAGTGGATCGACTCCCTGGAAGGCACCTACAAGGAAACTTTCCTGCTGCACTATAACTTCCCGCCTTTCTCGGTTGGAGAGGTCGGCCGTATGGGGTCGCCCGGCCGCCGGGAGATCGGTCATGGCAAGCTGGCGTGGCGGGCGGTTCATCCCATGCTGCCTGATCAGGAAAGCTTCCCATACACGATCAGGGTGGTTTCGGAGATCACCGAGTCTAATGGCTCTTCTTCGATGGCAAGTGTCTGCGGTGCGTCGCTTGCGATGATGGACGCGGGGATTCCGTTGAAAAGCCCTGTCGCGGGCATTGCTATGGGCCTTATCAAGGAGGAGGAAGGCGTTGCCGTTCTCTCCGACATCATTGGCGACGAAGACCATCTCGGCGATATGGACTTCAAGGTTGCGGGAACCTCAAACGGTGTGACCGCGCTGCAGATGGACATCAAGATCACCGGGATCACGACGGAGATCATGAAAACGGCGCTCGATCAGGCGCGCGAAGGCCGGATGCATATTCTCGGCGAGATGTCGAAGGCGCTTGGGCATGCACGCAAGGATCTGGGCGAGCATGCGCCTCGCATCGAAACAATCACCATCCCAACGGACAAAATCCGCGAGGTGATCGGCTCCGGCGGCTCGGTGATCCGCTCGATTGTGGAGGAGTCCGGCGCCAAGATCGACATTTCGGACGACGGTACCGTGAAGATCGCCGCAGCAAACCAGAGCTCGATCAAGGATGCCATGAACCGCATCAAGATGATCACGTCCGAGCCCGAGGTCGGTCAGATTTACAAGGGCAAGGTCGTGAAGATCGTGGAGTTCGGCGCCTTCGTGAACTTCTTCGGCGCCCGCGACGGCCTCGTCCATATCTCGCAAATGTCCGACCGGCGGCTGAAACACCCTTCCGAAGCTGTGAAGGAAGGCGGCGAGGTCTATGTGAAGGTTATGGGCTTCGACGACCGTGGTAAGGTCCGGCTTTCAATGAAGGGGATTGACCAGAAGACTGGAAAAGAAGGCGCGCCCGCGGAGCACCCTTCGGAAGCGGCGAGCTGAGCACCGCCATCGATGCAGGATGAAGGCCGCGCTCTCGCGGCCTTTTTCTTGGCGGAGAATCCTTAATCCGCTCCCTAGGAATTGGTGCCTTGGACCTTGAAGCTGGTGGTACCAACTTGGGGGAACCGGCGAAATATTCGAAGGGATGAGCTGAATGGGTCTTCTGGTATATGGCATCTGGCGCGATCAGTGGTACAACACCGCCGAGTCTGGTGGGCGTTTCGTACGCTCTGAAAGCCAATTTCGTAATTGGATCACCCCTGACGGCGAGGCGGGCCCATCCGGTAGCGCCGGCTTCAAACCGCAGCCCGGCCGCTATCACCTCTATACGTGCCTTGCCTGCCCGTGGGCTTCGCGCGCCATGATTTTCCGGACGCTCAAAGGCCTCGAAGGCGCAATTTCTGTGTCGGTGGTCAATTGGTTTATGGGTTCCGACGGATGGACTTTCGACGATGGGCCCGGCGTTATCCCCGATACGGTAAATGGCGCAACGCGTTTGTTCGAGGTCTACACCAAGGCTGACCCCAGCTATTCCGGCCGCGTCACCGTTCCCGTCCTGTGGGACAAGCAAAACGGCACCATCGTAAACAACGAATCTTCTGAAATCATTCGCATGTTCAACAGTGCTTTCGACGCTGTTGGCGCAAAGCGCGGAGATTACTATCCGAAGGAGCTTCGGCCCGAGATAGATGCACTCAACGCGGAAATCTACGGCCGCGTCAACAATGGTGTCTACAAAGCGGGTTTCGCGACCACGCAGGCCGCATATGAGGAGGCAGTGATTCCGCTGTTCGCGACGTTGGACCGGCTTGAGGAACGGCTCGCCAGTCGCCGGTATCTTTGTGGCGGCCGCATCACCGAAGCGGATTGGCGCTTATTCACGACGCTAGTGCGGTTTGACCCCGTGTATAACGGGCATTTCAAATGCAACATCCGTAGGATCGCGGATTACCCGAACCTGTGGGGCTATACGCGAGAGCTCTATCAATGGCCGGGCGTCCGCGAAACGGTGAATTTCTTCCACATAAAGCACCATTATTACGAAAGCCATGCCACCATTAACCCGATGCGCATCGTGCCTGTTGGCCCTGAGCTTGACTTCGATGCTCCGCACGGCCGCGAACACCTTCCCAGCCTTGGATAGTTCCCGAAGGAGAGGATACCTGCATCAATAAGAGAGGGTCAGTTTGCCTTTATAGCGCCTCTCAATGTTTCCAGATGTTGAAGAAGCACTTCATTGAAGCGGTCTGGGTCTTGGATTTGCGGGGCGTGGCCATAATCCGGGAACATAACCAGCACCGAGGCCGGAATAGCCTTGGCAGTCTCTGGCCCGAGTGTCTTGTAATCCCCTAAATGTTGTGCGACCTCAGGCGAAGCTCTGTTCTTACCGATTGCGGTGTTGTCCTTCGCCCCAATTAGCAACAGCGTCGGCACGCGGATATTTCCGAATTCATAGACGACCGGCTGGCAAAATATCATGTCCGAGGTCAGGGCCTGACTCCAGGCGAAAAGCTCACCGTCCTTACCCTGATACATGCTGGCGAGCATATCGACCCATTTGTCATATTCGGGCTTCCACTCGCCTGCGTAATAGGTATTACGCTCATAGTTGCGGATGCTATCGGCCGTTGTCTTAAGCTCGCCCTGATAGAGCTGATCGATGGTGGCGAACGGCACGCCCTTTGCTTTCCAATCCTCCAGTCCGATTGGGTTGACTTCAACCAGCGCCTTCGTTTCCTGCGGATACATCAGGGCGTAGCGGAAACCCAGCATTCCGCCGGTTGAGTGCCCCATGATGATTGGGTTCTTCACGCCAATCCGCTGCAGCAAAGCGTGGGTATTGGCGGCAAGCTGATGGAAGCTGAACTGATAATGTTCAGGCTTGGAAGATTTACAGAAGCCGACCTGGTCCGGCGCGACGACGCGATAACCCTGGGCGATCAAAGCCCTGATGGTTTTATCCCAAGTAGCCGCGCAGAAATTCTTGCCATGAAGGAGAACGGCAGTATCGCCATTCGCCGTCCCCCGGGGTGAAACATCCATATAGGCCATGGACAGCGGCAGTTTTTGGGACGTGAACTCGAAGCGGTGTACCTCAAAGGGGTAGTTGAAATCAGATAGCATCACATCGGCGAACGAGGGGCCGGGCAGGAAGACGGCTGCGGCCAGCGCCGAGGCTATTCTGAATGCTGAGATGAGTTTCATTCCGCACACCCTCTTGGGAATAGTTTTGCGTTCGCCTCATTATGGCGATGCGGCACGGCCAAGATCACGATCTTGACGAGATCGGAATATATCCAAGGCTCGCAACAGGAAGGAAAGGTAAGATTAACCAGTTTTGTATCATGTAGCGGCATTGGGGCTAGTTCAAATGGGGCGTTCAGTCGGGATATTGCTCGTATGCGCCGCCGTCGGCGGTTGTGCATCGGCTGGAAGTCTGCCTTCTTTGTCAAGTATCGGCGGAGGAGGCGCACATGATACGCCTCCCAAGGCGGAGCCGGCGCAAGATGCTGCGGCTTCAAAAGGCAGCGGTTCTACCCTAGGCAACATCTGGTCAAATTTCTCGTCGCCGTTCAGCTCAGGCGTACAGCCAGTCTCGCAGAAGTCCCCTCCCGCGGAGATGACGGCGCTGGATCCGAATGAGGCCTTGCGGCTTGTTAACGGCTACCGTGCCAAAAATGGGCTCAAGCCTGTTGCACTTGATCCTCATGCAACGCAAGCGGCGACGGCGTTGGTTCAAGACATGGCCAAGCATGACCATATGTCGCACTTCGGACCGAATGGGCAGGATATCGGCAAGCGCCTGATGGGGGCAGGATATCCTTTCCACCTTGCGGCCGAGAATGTCGCTGCAGGACAGCCGACTTTGACCGGGCTCATCGACGACTGGAAGAAAAGCCCAACTCATAGCCGCAATATGCTGCTGAAAGATGCGAAGCATATCGGCATCGCTTATGAGTACAAGGCGGATACGAAGTTCAAGACATTCTGGGCCCTTGTCGTCGCGGCTCCATGACGCCTGTTCTTGAAACAAGGCGCCTTGTGCTTCGGCCGCTGACGCTGGAGCATGCTGCCGCTACCCAGGAGCTGTTTCCCCATTGGGAAATCGTGCGTCTTCTCAGCAATAAAGTTCCCTGGCCGTATCCGGAGGACGGAGCGCTGACGTTCTACCGTGAGCAGGCGCTTCCCGCCGTAGTGCGCGGCGAAAAGTGGATCTGGGCCATTTTTCTAAAAGGCGGGCCAGCTCATTTGATCGGTTGCATCAATCTTTCCTTGGAGACTACCGAAAATCGGGGCTTTTGGCTCGGTATCCCGTGGCAGGGCCAAGGTCTGATGACGGAGGCATGCGCTGTTGTCGCGGATTTCTGGTTCGGCGTCCTTGGACAGGAACGCCTGCGCGTCTCGAAGGCAGCAGTAAACACTGCCTCTCGCCAAGTGTCGATGAAACAGGGCGCCCGTCTTATAGCAGTTGAAGAGCGCGACTTCGTATCCGGCCGCTTTCCGGCCGAGATTTGGGAACTCGCGAGAGAAGAATGGAAGTTCCCAGCCCCTGCATGGCGCGGAAAGCCAAAGCTCCGGCTCTAGGAGAGAAGCCAGGCCGGAGATAGGTCAGTCTTTCGTCTTGCTGGCACGGCTGTTCGTAGCCTTTTTGGGATCAAGACCCTTGACTACTGCTGGCTGTCCGGATCCCCCTTCATCTGTGACGCCCATGCGGGTGCTGCCTTCCCCGCCGGTCCAACCGGTGGAGCCCATATTTTGGGTGCCAGAATTGGGGCCGTCCTGGAGGCCCGTGGAAGGCATTCCGGGTTGGCTTTTTGCGTCTGAGTCAGTGGCGAAGGCGGTTCCGGTCCCGGCCAATATTGCGATTGACAGAGCGATGGGAAGATAACTGAGCATGATGTGTGTCCCTCCGCCAAGCCAACGTAACCAAAGGCCTCAAAGTTCCTAGGCTGAGGCTCAGTTTTTACCTTGTGGCCGCCGTCCAGCTATCGGCTTGCAGACGCCGGATTGGAAATTGCAACCTGCGACATATATTATGATGCCTCTATTAAGAGAAGGGAACGTGAACGCCGGTTCGTCCGTTAAAAGGAAAAGTTTCCGCTTAGTTTGTGCGAGGTTGTGTTGTGTATGTCGCCGAAGCCGTAAGCGAGCGTCATGAAGCGTTCGGCCACCGGCCAAAGGTCCTGCTCGTCGAAGATGAGGCGATTATTCGTCTCGCGCTCGCGTCTGAACTAAGGGGCGCGCGATATGAGGTGATAGAGGCTTCCAATGCGGACGATGCCATGGACATCCTCGAAACCGTCCCGGTGGATTTATTGATCAGCGATGTTTTCATGCCAGGCGCGATAAACGGGCTTCAACTCGCAGAGCGCGCCCGGGAATCCTGCGAGAAGTTGAAGATCATCATGCTGTCAGGCCATCTGCCGCAGGCACCATCCACGAAGCTGGCGGACTGCTATTTTCCAAAACCTTATCGCAGCGCGGCGGTGCTGGCGTCTTGCCGGGATCTGCTGCATTTTCCCGGCTGATGCTTACCCTTTTGGGAGCGGCTGCCTTCATGACTGCCGAAGCAGTTCACCAGGCGATGTGGACGCCGAGCATTGAGCCAAGATAGAGGATCAACAAGCACCAACCCGCGAGTACCATCGCGATGGGTAGGAGTTCGAACGGTATCTTCATCGGTTTTCGTGGCTCCTACGCAGTTGCAGGGTCCAAAGCTAAGGAAAAGCTAGCCAGGCAAAGCGAGACAGTACGGCCAAGTTTAGCGCAGGCGCTTGCCCAGCGCGATCCGTCATTGGCGTTACCCCGAAATGTCAGGCGCGCTCTCGTTGATCGCAACCCAATATTGGCTTCATTCACTTGCCATGATACCAAGGCTCGTTCTCAGCGTGGCAAATAATCTTTCATGAGCAGCACGAGCCCTTCCATTGCCCTGCCGCAAGGTGTCTCCGCTTCCCCGAGCGGAGGCGCGGCCGCGATGGCGCTCTCAGCGCTGGGCGTCGTATTCGGCGATATCGGCACGAGCCCTCTCTACACGCTTAAAACAGTCCTTGCAGTGAGCGGCGGCGAGACGGCCAGCCGCGCCGCGGCGCTGGGGAGCCTGTCCCTGATAATATGGACGCTGATCGTTATCACGACGATCAAGTATGTCAGTGTTGCAATGCGCGTCGACAATCACGGCGAAGGCGGCATCATGGCGCTGATGGCCCTTCTTGGTGGCCGCAAGAAACGCCGCGCCGTGATTATCGCCTTTGGGTTGTTCGGTGCGGCTTTGATCTATGGCGACGGTGCGATCACGCCTGCAATCTCGGTTCTATCTGCCCTCGAAGGCCTTTCGATCCTGACCTCCCGCTTCGACCCCTACATCGTCCCCACTACAGTAGCGATCCTTGTGGTACTTTTCCTTGTGCAGCCGCGAGGGACAGAGCGTATCGGGAAGATGTTCGGGCCCATCATGGCAGCATGGTTTATTACCATTGGGCTTCTGGGCATCTGGGGCATCTCGAAGAATGCATCCGTGCTTGCGGCGGTCAATCCCCTTCACGGCGCTCGCTATCTCGTTTCTGGCGGTTTCGGCGCATTCCTTGTGCTGGGCGCCGTTTTCCTCTGCGTCACAGGGGCGGAGGCGCTTTACGCTGACATGGGGCATTTTGGGAGGCGGCCGATTCAATTGGCATGGTCGGCCTTGGTTTTTCCCTGCCTCGTCTTGAATTATGCAGGGCAATCTGCTCTGGTTCTCAACGGCGCTCCAATCACGGGCAACATCTTCTACGCACTTTGCCCGGACGGCTTGCTTCTTCCTCTTGTGCTTTTAGCCACCTCCGCGACTATTATCGCGAGCCAATCTATCATTACTGGCGCATTTTCCATGACCCGGCAGGCCATCCAACTGGGCTGGCTCCCGCGCCTACGCATCACCCAGACCTCCGCTCTTGGCTACGGCCAAATTTACGTTGGAACGGTGAATTGGCTGATGATGATAGTAACGATCGCGCTGACGCTGATTTTCCGCAAGTCGGATAATCTGGCTGCCGCCTATGGCATCGCGGTTTCTGCCACGATGCTGATGACCACTGTGCTGCTGTTCATTGCTATGCGTGAGTATTTGCGCTGGGGGTTTTGGCTGAGCGTTGCTGTTTCGGGATATTTTCTGATCGTCGATAGCGCCTTCTTTGCCGCGAACTCAATGAAGATCGCGGAAGGCGGTTATGTTCCGCTTGCTCTTGCTTCCTGCATCTACGGCCTGATGTGGATTTGGCACGCGGGCCGGCGGGCGGTTACGCGCGCGATTACTTCGAAACATATTTCAGTCGAGAAATTCATGGCAGGCTTGGCCGGGTGTGGGGTGCCGCGCGTTCCCGGCACTGCGGTTTTCCTGACGCGGTCGACGAGGGGAGTCCCTCCCGTGATGGCATGGCACGTCAAGCATAACCGCGCACTTCACGAACGGGTCCTGGTTCTGAATGTCTCGATTGAGCCCGTCCCCTGGGTGAGGAAGGATGACCGTGTGACGTTCATCCAGGAAGCACCCAATTTTTGGCGCGCGACAGCATATTTCGGCTTCATGGAAAGACCCGATATCCCGGCGGTGTTACGCGCAGCAAAAGAGATGGGTTGCAACCTCTTACTTGACGATGTCACTTATTATGTAGGGCATGAGACGGTCGTATCCCGCGAAGACGGCAAAGGCCTCCCGCATTTTGTTGAAGCCATTTTTGCCGTGCTGGACAGGAACGCGGCGCAGGTGACGGATTTCTTTAAATTGCCCCTGGATAAGGTGGTTGAGATTGGCCGCCAGATTGCGATCTAAGCTCTGTTGGTTTTATGTGGAATCGGTAGCCCCCCTCATCCTGTCCTTCTCCCGCGAGGGGAGGAGGAGCGCCGTCGCAACGGGCACGCCCTGCTCCCTCCCCTCTGGTGGGAGAGGGCCGGGGTGAGGGGGAGTCAATCCACTGTAGACTGCAAGCACGCCGTTCCAGGACCAGCGATCTTTTCAGGTGTTTTCGGAAGCGCCAGCCCTTCAGGCTTTGCTGGCGCGATCCCAAAACGCCTTTATCTTATTGAGAAAGCCCGCAGCTTCTGGATGTGTCGCGTCGTTGGAGGCCTTCTCGAACTCCTTCAGAAGATCCTTCTGCTTCCGGGACAAGTTCTGAGGAGTTTCAACCTCGACTTGGATATAGAGGTCGCCCGTAAGCTTGGAGCGAAGGACGGGCATTCCTTTGCTCTTCAAGCGGAACTGCTCATTTGTCTTCGTACCTTCAGGCACCTTGATGCGTGCCCGGCCTCCGTCAATTGTGGGAACCTCGATCTGACCGCCGAGAGCTGCGGTCGCCATTGTGATCGGAACCCGGCAGAAGAGATCGGCTCCGTCGCGCTGGAAGATATCGTCAGGCAAAATAGATAAGAAGATATAAAGGTCGCCGGCAGGGCCGCCCCTGATACCCGCTTCCCCTTCGCCTGCGAGCCTGATGCGAGTGGAGTCCTCTACGCCAGGCGGGATGTTCACGGACAGAACTCGCTCGCGGGTCACGCGCCCGGTGCCTGAACAGACCTGGCAAGGTTTCTGAATGATTTCGCCGCGTCCCTGGCAGGTCATGCAGGTGCGTTCGATCGTAAAGAATCCCTGGCTGGCCCGCACTTTGCCGAAACCTTGGCATGTAGGGCAGGTGATTGGGCTTGAGCCAGCCTCCGCTCCTGCTCCACCGCAGGCATCGCAAGTCACCGATGCCGGAACCCGGATTTGCGCGCTCTTGCCGGCGAACGCCTCTTCGAGAGAGATCTCCATATTGTATTTGAGATCGGAGCCCCTTTCCTTGGCACTCCGGCCGCGTGAGCGGCGCCCGCCCATGAACTCGCCAAAAAGATCATCGAAGATCTCGGACATCGAGGCTGAGAAGTCTGTTCCGAAGCCATAAGCCGCACCGTTTGCGCCCGCACCCTCAAACGCCGCGTGGCCAAATTGGTCGTAAGCAGCTCGCTTTTGAGGATCTTTCAGAGCCTCGTAGGCCTCGTTGACTTCCTTGAAATTGATCTCGGCAGAGTTGTTCCCCGGATTTTTATCCGGGTGATATTCCTTTGCAAGCCGGCGGAAAGCGCTTTTGATTTCGTGATCGGCTGCGCCCTTTTTCAGTCCGAGCACTTCATAATAATCGCGCTTCATGGGTGCTTTATGTATCCTTCGTCATGCAGGGTGGCGAGCAAAGACTAGCTTAGGCTTTCCCAGCATAAATAATGCGCGTCAAGCTGCCAACCAAGCTGCGCGCGAAAAGAGGAGAGCATGACGCTCTCCCCAAGCATTTGCAGCTAGGCCGACTTCTTCTTGCCCTCGTCGTCCTTGACTTCCTCAAATTCGGCATCCACGACGCCATCCGACGAAGATGATCCGGTGCCGGTGCCCGCATTTGGCCCACCAGCCCCTCCGGCCGAGGCCCCTGCGCCAGATTGCCGGTACAGCGCCTCGCCGAGCTTCATCGCTGCCTTACCAAGTTCATCCGCCTTCGCAGAAATGCGCGAGGCATCTTCGCCTGCCGAGGCTGTCTTCAGTTCGGCAAGAGCTGTTTCGACTGCTTTGCGGTCGGCATCGGAAACCTTGTCGCCAAGCTCTTGCAACGTCTTCTCCGTCGAATGGATAAGCGCTTCGGCCTGATTCTTCGCTTCAACCAATTCGCGCCGCTTCTTATCGACAGCCGCATGCGTTTCGGCTTCCTTGACCATCCGATCTATGTCGGCCTCACTAAGACCGCCCGATGCCTGGATGCGAATGGACTGAGCCTTGTTGGTGGCCTTATCCATCGCCGAGACGTTCACAATGCCGTTCGCGTCGATGTCAAAAGTCACTTCGATTTGGGGCACGCCGCGCGGGGCAGGCGGGATACCGACGAGGTCGAACTGACCAAGCAGCTTGTTGTCGGCGGCCATCTCACGCTCGCCCTGGAAAACGCGGATGGTCACCGCGTTTTGATTATCCTCTGCGGTCGAGAAAACCTGGCTCTTCTTGGTCGGAATCGTTGTATTGCGGTCGATAAGGCGCGTGAACACTCCGCCAAGCGTCTCAATGCCGAGTGAGAGCGGGGTGACGTCGAGAAGCAGGACGTCTTTCACGTCTCCCTGAAGCACGCCCGCCTGAATGGCTGCGCCCATGGCGACCACTTCGTCCGGGTTGACGCCCTTGTGCGGCTCTTTCCCGAAGAAGTTTTTGACAATCTGCACGATCTTGGGCATGCGCGTCATGCCGCCGACAAGCACGACTTCGTCGATTTCGCCTGCCTTTAGCGACGCATCGCGAAGAGCTGCCTCGCAAGGTCCAATTGTCTTTTGAATGAGATCGTCCACCAGGCTCTCAAGCTTCGACCGCGTGAGTTTCATGGTGAGATGTTTTGGACCGCTTTGGTCGGCGGTTATGAACGGCAGGTTGATCTCGGTTTGCTGGGCGCTAGAAAGCTCGATTTTTGCCTTCTCGGCGGCTTCCTTCAAGCGTTGAAGGGCGAGCTTGTCCCTGCGCAGGTCAATGCCGTTTTCTCTCTTGAACTCGGCCGCAAGATAATCGACGAGCCGCATGTCGAAGTCTTCGCCGCCGAGGAAGGTATCGCCGTTCGTCGATTTGACCTCGAATACCCCGTCGCCAATTTCAAGTATAGAAATATCGAAGGTGCCGCCGCCAAGGTCATACACCGAGATCGTCTTCGACTCTTTCTTCTTGTCGAGGCCATACGAAAGCGCGGCAGCCGTCGGCTCATTGATGATGCGCAGCACCTCAAGGCCCGCAATTTTGCCGGCGTCCTTCGTCGCCTGGCGTTGAGCATCGTTGAAGTATGCAGGTACGGTGATGACCGCCTTCTCGACCTTTTCGCCAAGATAAGCCTCGGCCGTCTCCTTCATCTTTTGAAGAATAAAAGCGGAGATTTGCGACGGTGAATACTTCTTGCCGTGGCTCTCCACCCAGGCGTCGCCATTATCGCCGCGAATAATCTTATAAGGGACAAGACCAATGTCCTTCTTGACCATCTCGTCGTCGAAGCGGCGGCCAATCAGGCGCTTTATCGCGAAAAATGTGTTCTCCGGATTTGTGACGGCCTGGCGCTTTGCCGGCAAGCCGATCAGCCGTTCGCCGTCATTCGTGAACGCGACCATCGAGGGCGTTGTGCGCATTCCCTCCGCATTTTCGATGACCTTCGGATGGCTCCCTTCCATCACGGCCACGCAAGAATTGGTCGTGCCAAGGTCAATGCCGATCACTTTAGACATAGTTCAAAACCTCTGCTGCTCACTCTAGCTGCGAGACGTCAAGCTGCTTGCAGCTAGCGACCCCGTTTATTTTGGACTCAGCGACATCCATCCCGCGGCGAGATGCCTATCTCGGATTGGTGATGATATAGGGGAGTGCGGGAAGCCGCGCAAGCGCCCCGGGCTCACGCTTTACCTGAGATGGCGTTTCTCAACCAGGATATTGTTGCAGGCGCCAAAAAACCGCGAGCTTGGGCCATTTTTTGGCCCGGCTATCTTAATCTTCTTCTGAAAATCCGCTGGGTTCGCTGCCTTCGCAGTCGAAGACCGTATCGGCTCCGAAGGCTGCTGCCACGGAATAACTCTCTTCCGGCGGGAATACTGCCATGACCTCAGAGAAAGGAGGCGCGGCGGCCGCATCTGAATTTGCTTCAACCTCGGCTTCCCGCTCCGATTCCATGGCTACGAGCGCCCAGATGGCGGAGTTTTTGAGGCCAGGCACATTTCGGAGAAGAGGAAATTCTTCCATATTTACCTCAAAAAGCCTTGTCCCTGCATCGGATCACTCCCTGGACAAAACTGAAAACAAGGTTTTCCTGTCCGGCGTCCAAAGGACGTGAGCATTCGCGATCCCGGAAACTCCCGAGCCCGGTTAGCCGGCCAAGCTTGCGGCGATGTTCACGGTAAGGGCAAGAACGGCTGTATTGAAAAAGAACGCCACAATCGCGTGCAGGGTCACGAGGCGGCGCAAGGCACGCGATTTGATCGCGGTGTCGGAGGTTTGCGACGTTGCACCGATTGAGGTCGCAAAATAGAAAAAATCCCAGTAATCGGGAATTTCGCAGCCGGGAAAGACCAGCCCTCCAGCTGCGTCGCTTCCGGCTTCGGGGCGGTAATAATCGTGTGCATAGTGTAGTGCGAAAGCAACCTGCGTTACGCTCCACGAGGTCATAATGGTCACAACAGCCAGTCCGGCAAGAACAAGCTTCTCCGTGGACCCGGTCGTTGGCAGCTTGGCCTGTCCGATCAGCCCCGCGATGGCTGCGAAGCTTGCTGCGATCGCGAACAGAATAATAAATAGTATCACGACGCGGCTATCGTCGCGCCGAGCAGCCCGGGCCTTTATGCGGTCAGCTCCGCAAGAGGTCATGAGCCGTACCGCGAAAAAGAGATAAACAAACCCACCCAAATCCCATGCAACGGAAGAACGCACGGTGTGGGGCCATTCGAGGGGCAAGAAAAATAGAGCCGCAGCACCAACGATCACCGCACCATAAAACCTTGGCCGGATCATCACTGAGTGCATCATGGAGAGTGGGTTATACCAGCCCCGCGCAAAGGACAGTGACATGATTCCTCCGAGTACAGCATTAACGATCCGGGATAGCGTCTTCCGCTTTTCCGCAACTGGCGTCAATGCCATTGCGCACCTGGGAGACAACGACTTTGCGATTGCGCCGCTCGCGGATCATATTTGATGGTCTTGCAAGGAGGAGCCATGGCGAATGTATGCGTCATCACAGGAGGAGCCTCGGGCATTGGACTCGCAACGGCTCGGGAGCTTCTAGAGCAAAACTGGCGAGTGGCTCTTTTCGATATTCAAGGTGATCTCCTTGCGGCCGCGAAAGACGACCTTCGGTCCGAGAGTTTTGCGTTTCAGGTGAACGTCACGGATGCCACCGCTGTTGCCGGCGCGGTTAATGAAGTGGAGAAGCTCGGCCCGATTACCGCCGCGGTAAACTGCGCAGGCATCGCGCGCGACATCCCGTGTCTCGACACCACCCCTGAGATGTTCCGGACAATCCTGGATGTGAACGTGATCGGGAGTTTTATCATCGCGCAGGCTGTTGCCCGTTCGATGATTAACGGAAAGCGCAAGGGAGCGATCGTAAATGTGGCATCCATCTCCGGCATGCGCGGCAATATTGGGCGTGTTGCCTACGGCGCCTCGAAAGGTGCTGTCATCACAATGACTAAGGTGATGGCCATTGAACTCGCGCAGCATGGCATCCGCGTCAATGCGGTCTCGCCTGGCCCTGTCGATACGCCTCTTGTTCAGGATTTGCATGGCGAAGACATCCGAAGACTTTGGCTGCGCGCGATCCCACAGCGCAGGTATGCCGTGCCGTCGGAAATCGCGGCGACAATTGCTTTCCTGCTCGACGATAGGAAATCCTCATTCATCACCGGGCAGAACATCGCTGTTGACGGTGGCTTCGACGCGGCCGGTCTTTTGCCGGAAGGGTGAGCCTGCACGACGGCAATCCGGAAGGCGTGCTACCCTTGTCCGTCTCTCGCGGTCGAATATATTGGCGCCGGATTTCCGGCCAAGAAAGGCACGTGGTATCAGGTAGTTCGTAGTCAAGGCGCAACATCAACGTGCACGGGAGGGAATTCTTCAATGCTGATAGGAACTGTCCGGGCTCCAGTATCCCACCCCGTCGATATTGCAGACCTACGCCCCACACAAATCACCATTGGTCTGAATGAGGTAAAGACGCGCGCGGCGAAATTGGAGAAACTTGCCCAAGAAGACGGCGACAAGCTTCTTCGCAAGCACGTGATCCCTGTCGTCCGCGGGCCGAAGGACCGCTTTTATGTGATCGACCACCATCATCTCTGCCGCGCTCTCCAGCTTGTTGGATCGAAGCAAGTCTCTGTAACTGCCGTCATGAACCTGCGCCGTCTCGATAAAGAAGCGTTCTGGGTTTTTATGGACAATAGAGGACTGGTTCATCCGTTCGACGAACACGGCAAGCGCCGCGATTACGAAGACATTCCAAAATCCATCGAGGATATGACCGACGACCCGTTCCGAAGCCTTGCCGGAGCGCTGCGCCGAAAGGGCGGCTATGCAAAGGATACGACACCTTTCAGTGAGTTTCTCTGGGCCGACTTTCTGCGCAGGCGTTTCAATAAAAAGGAAATCGAAAGAGACTTCGCGGCAACGCTCGAGGCTGCTTTCCAAGTCGCCAAGACGCATGACGCGGACCATCTTCCAGGATGGTGCGGCCCCCTTGAGGAAGACGCGTGAACGGCGCGCGCGGCATGGAAAGCAAAACCAAGACCGCACGGGCGACAGGCGTTGGCTTATGGGCAATCCCAATCTGGTCTCTTCTTCCAGCGCTGACAGTCGCTGCGGGAAACATACCGCCCCTGGAACTTTTGGCCCTGACCTTCACGATCGGGACGGTCGCCGGCCTTGGCTTTCTCACGATCAATGCGCGCGCAAGGAAGGACCTAGGCCGCATTGACAAACGGGCGCTGCTTTTGGGGACCGCGGGGTTATTCGGCTTTCATTTCGCCTATTTTCTCGCGCTTCAAAACGCTCCGCCTGCGGAAGCAAACCTGATCGACTATCTCTGGCCGGTTCTCATTGTCGTCTTCGCATCGGCGCTCCCTTCACAGGCAAACGCGGGCGTGTTGACTTTCCAGCATCTGTTCGGCGCCGCCATCGCTTTTGCAGGTGCGGCGCTGGCTATAACCAGCGGCAAGTCGCTGAGCCTAGGCGGCAACGCTTTCGGATATGGTATGGCCTTGCTGGCAGCCGTGATTTGGTCGGCGTACTCCGTGGCAACCCGGCTCTTCGACCATGTCCCGAGTGCTGCAGTCGTATTTTACTCCGCTTTTACCGCTGTACTTGCTTGGGGCGCCCATGCCGCGCTCGAAAAATCCGTGTGGACTATTGGTGCCTCTCATACCGCGGCTATCATCGCCCTCGGTATCGGCCCTCTTGGAGTGGCCTTCTATGTCTGGGATTACGGCTGCAAGCACGGCGACCTGCGCATCTTGGGTATCTCGGCCTATTTCGCGCCGTTGCTTTCAACGGCGGTTTTGATGGCGGCCGGATTGAGCCCATTCAGCATGAAGCTCGCGCTCGCCGCGATACTAATCACGGGCGGCGCTCTTATAAGCAGCGGGATTTATTGGCGCGGTGCGCGCGCTGGGCCGGCGCTAGCAGAAGGCAGCAAAAACCTCGACCCGGAACCGCCTAACCGCCGGTCTTCGGCGGCTGCGAAACTTCGCCTTTTGAGGTGGAGGCTTCCGCCCCATCCTTAGACTTCGGTGCCACTACCAGCTCTTCGCGCTTCGCCTTCACGATCGGCTCGATACTCCCTTCGGTGACACGGAAGAGAAAGTCGTTGTTCGACCTTGTAAACAGATAACCGCCGCCGCCTGCTTCCTTCTTGAACCTCAGGATCACATCCGGTCCGCTTTTGCGCTTCACCGTCACCTCGATGTCGGGGTTCTTCACCTTGGCGAGCGCTTCTTCGCCCTTGCCCTGAACCGCGTCGAAAGCGGGACGCGTGACTGCGCCCACAAGCCTCCAGATCGCGGTTTCGTTCGGCTTTTCACCCTCGGCAAGCCCCGGGATGTCGAAGTTGGCATCCTTCCGCTCAATGGTGACGCCGCCAACTGAGACGCTCGCAATCTGATCTTGCTGAGTATCGACGCTGCTGCGATCCATCCAATCCTCGCCGCGGGTCCCAGCATCGTAAGTAGCGAAGGCTACGCTATAAACCCTGGATTCATTGGCGTTGCGAGCATTGGTCTGGCGGAAGGTGGGAGAAGTACCGAGGAGCAACTCAGCAGCTGTCTTGTCCCCGCTTTTTAGAATAATGCGGCGCTCATGCACGTCCTCCGTGACCTTGAAGCGTTTCTCCGCCTCAGACGTGGTCCCGGACGGCCAGCCTTTTTTCAACGCAGCAAGCTTCGAAAGCAGACTATCCACCTTAGCGCTATCCGCTGGGAAGCCGGCCATGGATGGGATGATCCACTTTCCGTCCTGCTTTTTGAGCGAGACCGAGTTGGCACCGCTTTCGTCGAGTTGGATCCCGTCCACTTTCGCGGAGTCGAACTTAAGGAGCGGCTCCTTCGCGGCATAAGAACCGTGATCCGAGCCTGATAGCCAGAGCAGGGAGGCCAGAACAAGCTGCCCCCCCAATATGCCTGCCAAAGTAACAGTACGCCGATTTTTAGTCATCAGGCGCTCCCGGTGCCGAGCATTTGCAAATATCTGCGATTAGAGGCTTCCCGCCAGCGGCGGCGAACAAAGTAGACCACTCCTAGCCCAAGAAGAGCCAAGCCGTAGTTAAGATATTCCCACATCATTTGCTGCCCTGCCTTCACAGGCGCCAGCGTTCGCGAAAAAAGGCCGCCGCGCGCCCGAAGAGCCAGGAGCCCCCGATCTTCCAGCGACCAGTCCACAAGGTTCTGGGCAAAATTAACAGGAGCAAGATACTGCGTGCGGTCGATCTGCGAGGCCAGAGAAAGCATGTCGTCCGAGAGGAAGCTGCCGGACCCAATCAGGATGATGCGCGCAGTCTCGGGAGAGTGTTCGATTACGCCTGTGATAGAGGGCTTTTCAGGTTCTGCCTTCTCTTTGCTGGCCGCTTCGTCACCCGGTTCCTTGGGCTTTGATATTTCAGGTTTTGTGTCTCTCGCCAGCGGCGAGGGTTTGCCTGCAAAATAGGACTTGAACCGCCCTTCAGCCATGGCTCCGAGCATTTGCCGGCCCTTCTTGCGGCCCTCCTCGAAACCGAGATCGGGATACTTATCGAAATCGGGAACGACATTGCTCGACGTCGAGACCCAGGAGCTGCGTGAGCTTTCGATCAGCGGGACGACCTTCATGCCCTTCGTCTTTTCCTGGTCTATCTGGATCGGTGAAGCCCAGGTCAAAGTCAGCTGGCGCAGCCCAAGGGTGGGCGCTTCGCCCTGTGCAAGTCCGTCCTGCCGCACATCGGCGAAATACGGGTAATCGAGAAGCTGGATCTGCCTTATCGGTATGCCCCCGGCTTGACGCTCGACCGGGATCGGCAAGGGAGCATTCTGCTGGTCGAGCACCATGCCATCCTCTAGGCTCAATCCCTGGAACTTGAGCCAGTCTTCGAGGCCGGTTGGCGTCTTTTGAGCCAGCACATCGCCTTGCAGCGACACTTTGTAAGGCGAAGCCGCAATCACGACCGTCCCACCCTTCATCAGAAACTGATCGATGGCGAAGACCTGCTTCTGATCCAGCTTCTCTGGTGAGGCCACAATGAGGATGTCGGACTGCTCAGGCACCCTGCCAGTCGCAAGGGCACCGGGCTCGACGCTCGCGTTTTCCTTGAGTTTCTGTTCCAGAAGCTGGAAGGCAGGTCCTCCCCCGCCCTGAATGCCAAATTGCGGCATCGGGGGAGTCGAAGGCGGCGTGTACAGAGCGACGGTGCGCAAGGCACCCGGCCGGAAGCGTTTGAGCTCAGCCTCGATGTTTTGTTTCAGACCAGCTTTGTCCAAGGATTGCGGAAGCGAAACTTCCTCGGCCTTGTCTCCGCTCCTCAAGACGAGGGCGAACCAAAATTGCTTCGGATTAAGCAGGCCAATGGCAAGCGGATGTAGTCCATAGGCCCGGTCAAGTTGCTGGGCCATGGCCTCGCCGCCTTCGTCCGGATCGGCGAACTTCGCAGAGAACTTGCCGCCGCTGCTTTTGGTATAAGATGCGATCAAGTCCTGCAAATCGGCCTTCAGCTTCGGGAGAGGGTCGGGGAGCTTGTCGTCGGCTGAAATATACGCTTCAAGCTGAACCGGCGCGGTGATGCTGCTAAAGACGTCGCCCCCGCCGCGATAGCTGTCCAGCACTTTCTTGATCGCGCGCGTGATCTCGAATTCCGGATCGCGCAGATTAACATTCAGGCCGGTTTCACCGGATTGCTTGACCTCGATCAGGTCCTTGTAACCCAGCGTCTGGAACTCGCCACCATATTTGACGAGGATGTCGAAGTAGGAATTCGTAACGGATGCCGAATACTTGTTTTCGGTCTGGAAGGGCACCGGCTTGATATTGTATTGGCTGTTCGCTTCCGATTCGATGCCGGAGTCCTTCTGCGGATCGACGAATTCCACACGCACACGTCCGCGGCCGGCAATCTCATATTCCTTCAAGAGATCGCGCAAACGAGGCACTAGCGGCGCAAGCAGCGGGTGCGTCTGCGCGCTGAAGTACCCGCGTATTAGAAGCGGCTCCTGAAGCTGGCGCAGATAGGATTTGGTTTCTCCGGAGATCGAATAGATGCTTCCCGAAGTAAGATCCGCCCGCGCCCAGGTCAGCTGTCCAAGCCACAGATTGCCGGCTACGAAGTTTGCTGCGGCGAGAGCCGCGATAACGCGCCACTGAAAGTGCTTCCGGTCCCGGCCTTGGGCGGACCATCTCAGGCTTTCGAGCGAATAGAGATTGAGGATCAGAAAAACGGCGAAGATGCTGATGTAATAGTAGATATCGCGCAGATCGATGACGCCGCGGGCGATGGAATCGAAACGCGACCCGCTGCCGACATCGCGCAGGAACTCGCTTCCGCTATTCCCAAAGAGGGAAGTGAGTGAGTCCGAGCCCAGCACATAAAATGCTGCGCAAATCAGTGCGGTGACGATGAGGCTGACGATCTGATTGTCGGTGCGGGAGCTGACGAAGAGTCCGATCGAAATATAGGCCGAAGCGAGCGCAAGCGTTGCGATATAGCCCCCGAAAACGGGCCCCCAATCAAGCGGGCCGAGGATCGAAACCGTAATCGGAATCGGCAATGTCAGAGCGAGCGTGATTGCCACGAGAGCAAGGCAGGCCAGGAACTTGCCAATTACGAGTTCTACCGGCTTCACCGGCGCCGTCATCAGGAACTCTAGCGTGCCCGACCTGCGCTCCTCGCTCCACATCCGCATGGTCATGGCGGCGGCAAGGAAGATCAGAAGGATGGGCATCCATTCGAAGAGAGGCCGGACATCCGCGATATTGCGGGCGAAAAAGCGATCCACCCAGAAGAAGATGAAAAGCAAGGCGGCGAGGAAGACGCCGATGAATATGAACGCCGCCGGTGAAGCGAAGTACGCGGAAAGCTCTTTTCGGGCGATCTGCAGCGTATGAGTCATGCGGAATGCATCCGGCGGCGGCAGCATTTCCCGGACTTTGTCGATTGGAAGTTTGCGAAGTATGTCAGACATGGGCCACCTCTTGCGCTTCCGCGCCGCGCGTAATCTCGGCAAAGACAGTTTCGAGGTCGCGCTGCTCAGGGTAGAGGGCAATCAAGTCGAAGCCATGCTCATTGATGGCGCGGGCGATCCGCGGCGCGACCTGTCCGGCGCCGTGACCATTGAGCCTCAGCCCATAGGTGTTGACTTCGCCCTCCGAGGAGAGCGGTTCGACAGCCTTGACCAGATCCAGCGCGCTGATAATGGGCCGGATCGCATCCGGCTTTCCATTCGTGACGAGCCGGAGCCGGCCGCCCGAGCCGAGATCACCTATTGCGGAATCTAGTGCCACTTTGCCTCGATTGATGATGATGACCCGGCCGCACACGGCCGCCACTTCCTGCAGAATGTGCGTTGAGATCATTACGGTAGCGCTCTGCGCGAGCCGGTTGATCAAACCCCGCATTTGCTTGATCTGCGAAGGATCGAGGCCGTTGGTCGGCTCGTCGAGGATGACGATCTTGGGATTATGCAGAATGGCCTGGGCAACTCCCACGCGCTGCCGGTAGCCCCGTGAGAGGCTCGAAATCGGCGCCATGATCTTGTCCGAAAGCTCAGTCGCCGCGATCGCGTCCTTGATCGCGCGCGCCTTCTGGCCCTCTGCGATGCCCTTAAGCTCCGCCGCATAATCGAGGAACGCTGCCACGGTCATTTCCGGATAAAGCGGGCAATTCTCCGGCAGATAACCAACCTGCGCCTGGGCTTCGCTTCGCTCGGTTTCGATGTTGAAGCCGTTGATCGTAACGGAGCCTGAGGTGGGTTCGAGAAAACTCGTCAGCATCTTCATGATCGTGGTCTTGCCCGCGCCGTTATGGCCCAGGAGACCGACGATCTCACCATCCTGGATGGTGAAGCTCACATTATCGACGGCAGTGAAATTTCCATAATTACGAGTAAGACTTTTCGCGGCGATCATTGGCTTCTCCAGCCTTCACACTATAGTCCAAGCTGCCTTAACACCCTCTAAGCACCGGCAGCTTCGCTCTACTGCAAAGCATAAACTGGTTTCCTGTTGGTGAACGCGGAAGCGAAACCGGGCGAAGAAAAGGCTCCGGATGGCCTTAGGGACATTGCGGCGTGATGAGGCGAAAAAATGGCTGGGAAGATTACAATCTGGAAATGAGTTTGTTCGGGCTGCCCTAACGCCGGGCCTCCTGCGCCGAGCACGCGGACCAGCTTGCATTCGATCTCGATCCAGGTCCCGGCATTGAGTGGAATTTCGTCATTGAAACCGCACTTGCACTTAAGGCGCTACTAAAAGAAGAAGGCCTCGCGAGCTGGCCGAAAGTCACAGGCGGAAAGGGCTTGCATGTGATGGCCCCGCTTTCCCAGCGGCCTTCCCATGACGAGGCGCACCGCTATGCGCTGAGGCTTGCCGAGCGCCTTCGCAAAGCTGATCTCAAGCGCTTCACACTATCTGCCGCACTCCCTGAGCGGAAAGGCAAATTGTTCATAGACTACCTGCGTAATGGGCGGGGTACGACGGCGGTGGGCGCGTATTCTCCCCGTGCCCGGCGCGGCTTTCCTATCGCAGCGCCGGTCACTTGGTCTGACGTTGAAAACGGTATCCGCCCGGATGTGTTTTCAATTAACGGCCATCCGCAAGGCGAGCATTCCAGCAGGCGCTCAGATAAGCGGTGGAACCTGGGCTAACGTAGCTCTCGGCAAAAGGTCAGGGGACGTGTTGCATGCGGTTCCGGCTAGTCTTCTCCTTATTCCTTCGGCAGGCGTGGGAAGATAGAATCTAGCTCCGGCGGCAGCGGCAGTTGAAAATCATTCAAAAGCGCCTGCCCAAGTTCCTCTGGGCTGGTGAGGATTGCGCTCGCAACATTCCCGGCTTTTCGCCGGGTGAGCTTTCTGTTCAGCAAGCTGACGCGGCCATCTTCGGTGACTCTTTGGATCATCAGATTGTTGCGGAAACGCGAGTCCGGGTGCGTCGACGTGAACCAGTTCGCGACAACATGGTCGATAGGGTACTGAGGCTCCAGGGTGAAGCGATAGACATCGCGCCAGCCCCCGTCAAGGAAGGCCTGCATTGTGAACGCGTCCTCCGAGGCCAGGATTCTTAGAAGGCCTCCGGGCGTCTTTTGTTCGAGACCCGGTACAAGCTTAAGTGGCGCCGAAAACAGATATCCGCCAAATCCAACATCCGCAATCTGGGGCCCCTCATCGGTGCCGACATTGAGCACCAAGTGCGCGCGTGGGTTAGGCGGATCATCACGGGACATCATCCAAACCACGCGGGCTGCTAGTGTTGTGAGCTTGAAGCCAAGTGCTTCAAGAACGGCCCTGAAAAGCAGGTTTTGTTCGAAGCAATAGCCACCGCGCCGGCCGGCTATGAGCTTGCCTTGCAAATGCTCTAAGTCGAGGGAGACCGGTCGCCCCAGAAAGGGGTCCAGGTTCTCGAAGGGAATCGCTACGGGGTGCAAAGCATGAAGCTGGCACAACACCGTGAGCGATGCCTCTCGGGGTCCTGAATAGCCTATGCGATCAAAATATGCCGAAAGATCAATCATGTTTGCGTCGACACAAAGTTACGGCGGCCGCAATGCTGGACAGCAGTACCGCTTAGCTCATACTCCTTGCTTGGCAGACCCCGCAAGCGGAAGGCAATATCGGTATAAACGCTGGGCGATTACCAACGCCGGCGTGACCTTTCGCACGACTATTTTACTCACTGGTTTCTGTGCCGGTTCGGGCAACTTGTGTATGATCCGAAACGGGAATGGAAACGTCAGGCTTAAGGATCCAAGGCATGCCGAATATCGCGAACGAACCGGACAATGCATTGCAAACACCGTTCGACATGAACAAGCTCGACGCTTTGATGGACGATGCAGACATAGATGTCCTCATCGTGAACTCAAAGCACAACATCCAATATCTCTTAGGCCACCGCTCTCAATTCTTCCAGTTCATGGACGCAATAGGGACAAGCCGCTATCTCCCGCTATTCGTCTATCCGAAAGGGTTGCCCGATAAGGCGGCCTATCTCGGCCATCGCCTGGAAAGTTATCAGCGCAAAGTGCGGCCGTTCTGGACGGCTACTGCCTTTACGGATTGCGGCGGCACCCTCGATGCGATGCAAAAGGCCATTGAGCATGTGCAGAGGACCGGGGTTAAAGCTGCCCGCATCGGCATCGAATCCGCATTCCTGCCGGCCGATGCCGCAAATGCTTTGAAGAACGCGTTTCCGGACAGCACGATCAATAACGCGCTATTCGTGCTTGAGCGCCTGCGCGCGATAAAGCGGCCCGAAGAGCTGGAAATGCTGCGGCATGCGTCGGAATGCGATGTCGAAGCCATGAAAGCCGTCTTCGGCAGCCACGGCGCGGGAGCCACCAAGCGTCAGCTCGTCGAAGCCTTGCGGCGCGAGCAGACCAATCGCGGGCTCGTCTTCGACTATTGCTTGATCACGATGGGGACCGGGCTAAACCGTGCAATAACGGATCAGGCGTGGGAGCCGGGCGATATTGTTTCGCTCGATTCCGGCGCGAATTACGAAGGCTATATCGGCGATGTCTGCCGTATGGGGATCCTCGGTGAGCCGAACTCCGAGCTCGAAGATCTGCTTTCCGAGGTTGAAGCCATCCAGAGAGCTGGGATGAAGCCGGTCAAGCCAGGTGTCAAGGGCGAGGCCATCTACGAAGCGGCGGAGCCACTCGTGCGGAATTCAAAAAACCATAACAACTACGAGTTCGTGGCGCACGGAATGGGCCTCGTATCCCATGAGGCGCCCCGCATGACCACCACGGGCCCGATCCCCTATGACGACTTTGATGCCGATCTTCCTCTGGCATCAGGGATGGTCATATCGATCGAGACGACGTTGCTACACCCCCGGCGTGGCTTCATCAAGCTCGAAGACACTGTTGCAGTGACAGACAGCGGATATGAGGTTTATGGCGAAGGCGGCCGCGGATGGAACCGGGCCGACGCCGCCTGACGGTTTAAAGCCTCCAGTCAGTACACGAGCCTGCGGGGCTTGAGCGGTCGCTTTTTTGCCAGCGCCTCATTTCGTAGTGCAGGCAACGGGCAGCCGTGCCTCCGTTCCCATTCACTCTCCAAAGCATTACATCCTACCAGGAAGCCCATGGAAATCAGAACCGGCCGCCCGGCAACGCTTGCCACTCATGGCATGATCACGTCCCCTCATTCGCTGGCCTCCGCCGCCGGCGTCCAGGCTCTTCACGCTGGGGGATCAGCTGTCGATGCCGCCATCGCAACTAGCGCGGTTCTTGCCGTGGTTTATCCCCACATGACCTCGATCGGTGGAGATGCCTTCTGGCTCATCCACGATGGCAAAAACGGCCAGATCCGCTATTTGAACGGCGGAGGGAAAGCCGCCGCAAGCGCTTCAATCGCTGCCTTTACAGAGCGGGGGCTGAACGAAATTCCCTTCCGTGGCATTCTCCCCGCGACCGTTACCGTTCCCGGCGCTCCTGCAAGCTGGGCTGAAGCGCACGCGGTATACGGACGCCTTCCATTAATCCGCGTTTTGGAATCCGCAATTGGTTACGCCCGCGATGGCTTTCCCGTCACCGAACGGCTGGCTTATTGGATCGCTGCAACACGGCAAGAGCTCTCGCAGTCGCTGGAGGCGGCGCAGGTTTTCCTTCCGCAAGGCGAGCTGCCCACGCCAGGCTCTGTGATTGCAAATCCAAACCTTGCCCGCACGCTCACATTGTTTGGGCTGGAGGACTGGTCCGGCTTCTACGAGGGTGAGCTCGCGAGAAGTTTCGAACGCTACGCGGCGGCAAATGACGGGTTCTTCCGGTCTGCCGATTTCAAAGCGCAGGGCGCGGCTTGGGGAGAGCCCATAAGGGGCCATTACAGGGGAGTCGAAATCTACAATACGCCGCCCCCGACCCAAGGGTTCACGGTGCTTGAGATGCTCAACATCCTGGAGCCGTTTGGACTGGAAAAGCGCGGCTTTCTCAGCGCCGATTACCTCCATCTTCTCGTACAGGCGAAGCAGCTTTCCTATCACGACCGCGACCAGGCGCTTGCCGATCCGGCATTCGCCCAAGTGCCTGTCGATCGCTTCCTCTCGAAAGCCTATGCGGCCGAGCGCGCCAGAATCATCGACATGAAACGCGCTTTGCCTTGGGATATGGTGCCTTCATTCGGCAGTTTGTCCGGCGACACCGTTTACATCGCGGCCGTGGATTCCGAGGGGAATGCCGTGTCGCTCATTCAGAGCCTGTATGGCATCTTCGGTTCGGGAATGATGGCGGGAGACACGGGCGTGATGCTCCAGAATCGCGGCGCCTATTTCTCGCTGGATCCCAGGCACCCTAACCGCCTGGAACCTGGCAAGATTCCAATGCACACGCTCATAGCGTCTATGGCCAAACGCGACGGTAAGCTTTGGTGCGTGCTCGGCTGCATGGGAGCGGACGGACAGCCTCAAATACAGTTGCAAGCCTATGTTGCCATGATCGATTTCGGGCTCGGCATTCAGGAGGCGCTTGAAATGCCGCGCTTCTTGTCGGGGCGTTTCGCACTGGGAGAAGATCGAGACACCTTGCATATGGAGGCGCGCTTTCCGCCGGAGACGATCGAGGAACTCGCGCGCCGGGGCCACATCGTCAATCGCTGGGGCGACTGGAACGAACTCGCTGGCCATGCCCACGGCATCACGATCGATCTCAGCACTGGTGTGTTTTCCGGAGGTTCCGATCCAAGAAGCGACGGTGCCGCCATTGGCTGGTAAGTTATTCATTTGCGCCGCGAAGATCGCCCGGCTGACAAGCTCAGCCAATCCAAACATAGAAAACTTCGCAGATGGCAGCGGGCGATCTACTGCGTCTTCTCGTAGGTACCGGTGAGAGTAGCTTGAGCGATGACATGGCCCCTCATCGCCGCCTCGACCGCCGCTTTGTCAGGATGAGCAAGGCTAGGAATCACAGTGTCAAGGGCATAAAGTTTGAAAAAGTAACGATGGCGCCCGATGGGCGGGCATGGGCCCCCGTAGCCGGGCCGCTTCCAATCGTTGAGACCGGCCCTGGTGCCGGCGGGCAGTTCATCCTCCTTGACCCCCTCCTTCAAGCCAGTGGGGCTGGGCGGAATGTTGTAAAGGACCCAATGGACCCACGTCATTTTGGGCGCTTTTGGATCGGGCGCGTCAGGATCATCAACGATCAGGACCAGGCTCTTTGTCTCTGGCGGTATTCCCGACCATGCCAAGGGCGGTGATATATCCTTTCCTTGGCAAGTATACTTCGCGGGAATGGCTCCGCCTTCGCTGAAAGCGGGTGAGACAAGCTTGAGGGTCATAGACTTCTCCTGAGTTGCGGCTACCCAAGCAAACGGGATCATCGCCAGGAATAACACCAGGATACGCCAAAAGGCGAGATGAGCGCTGAGGCTCCTAAGTTTTCGACCCTTTATCTGCACAACGCTTTCTCAGAAGATGCTTGCGGTGCCATCCCATCATCTGCCGGGACGGCTGCACGCACGCCACCCCAAGTACCAAGGGTGGGGGCATGTTCGGGTGTGAGAACTCCGAGATTTCCCTGCGCGCTATTGGGATCATGCGGAACCTCGGCTGCAATGGCGGCAAGTCCGGCCTTCGTGCCGGGATCGGCCGGTACTTCCGCGCTATATGTCAGAGTACCACCCTGAACCCTTGCGTATATTCGGCCCGTTTCGTTTTCCGCGAAATTGATGAGCGAAATCCTTTTCATGCATTGGCGTAGGAAATCCGTATTTTTTTCCGGAGCCAAGAGATTCGCGAAGTAAACCTCCTCCGGCCGCTGCGCATTCACATTGATTTTTTTGAATCGATCAATATCAAGAAGCCGGCTGACGTCCAAAATGTTCATTTCACCATCGGTCCCAAAGGCGACAGTCCGCGGATGGCATCCCTCAGGAACGCTATTATCGAGGAATTCGAAATGCACCTGCTTATCTTGTTTCTCCGTCCAAGTGAAAAGTAGCCGTGGCATACCTGTGAAGGCTTCGACATTGTGGTGCAGAAGGTCCTCGACGGCCTTGTAGCGTCCAAATTGCTCTCCCCTTTTCCAGGCACGCTCGACGGTTGCCTCAGGTGGCGTGATCATGAAAAACAGATAGATCACATGGCCAAAGCGCGTGAGTAGCCGGCTGCCGTCTTCCTCGCCGGGGGAGAAGCTGTCAAAGCGAAAACGGTCAATCACAAGGTGAGACATTCGCCCTGTCTCACCCTTCTTTGACATGTAGCGGTCGAGCTTTTTGTCGATGATGGCTACCTCGTGACCAGTCAGTGTCCCTGCATATTTCCGCGCGGGGCCGAGGCTTTCATAGTCGAGCAAAAACTTGCGCCAGATGTCCGGGCTTATGAGCGCAAATTCGTCCCATCGAATACCCAGCCGTTCCGCAAGCCGCTTTTGCAAAGGGCGCATCGTGCTTTTTCCCGATGCCGAAGCCCCCTTCACATTCATCACCACGGGACGCGCCTGAGGCGGCAGAAGTTTATAGCCCTCCTCCGAGATCGCGCGCAGAAAATATGGTTCGATATGGGCGCCGATAGCTTCGCTACAATAGTCATTGCATATCAGCGGGACGGCGAGAGCCGAGAGCAAGTCTGTATTGCCAATAAGCCTTCCGTGTTTGGTCGCGACCGCATTCGCTATTCTCACAAGAGCCTTATAAGCCTTGCGTTCCAGCACCGTTTGCGCCCACGTGCCCTTCTCTGTCCACGCGGTAACAATACGGAGTTCACGCTGTTCGGAAGTTTCCGGGGTGAAAGCTGAGGCCTTGGGCCGGGCGGTCAATCCCAAAAGGCCAAAAAGTCCGCGCCGCTCGGGCGCCTGTGGAGCGCCAGGCGCACGCTGACGGAAGCAAATCTCGAGTTCCCGGCCGAGGAGGTTCGAAACTTCGCGCCGCAATTCGCCGTAGAGCTGTTTCACCTCCCCGATATGAGGAAGAATGTGCTTCGAGAAAATGGTGCCCGCCATCTGGCGGAAATTGGTGCCAAGGTCTTCATATCTTGTCCCGTCCGGCACCGACAGGTCCGCTGTAACGCGGATGAGCAACTCATGCAGGGCCAGGCGTTCGGGCCTAAACTCCGTTAACTCCTCAATCGAAATCCCTGAAAACGCGCTCAGCTCGTGTAACTCATCCAGGGTCTTGCTGACATTTTCAGCACTGAAAAGTGTCGACAGCGGTAAAAACTCCCGGGGCAGCGCTGACTCAAGACCAGGGTTCCATGGGCCGAATTCAGGATCTAGTTCCAGAGCATCCGTATTCACCGGCAACAGCTTAGCCCTCCCCAATGCAACGGCTCGCCCTCGATACCAGCTCATGAAAAACAAAATCGGAATGTGCAGGAGTGATGTGCTGTCTGCGATCGCTTGTACAAGGCACACCTTTGCTGTCTTGCAATGTAATTCTATGTTTCGCAATGTCGCGGGACGCGGCGCAGCACGCTCATGAAGGGCGGAGCTGGCGATTCCTGCGACACCGCGAGCGAAATAGTCAATTCGCGTTTGTGCGGGTGTAAGCAGACACGCTGGCTGCCTCGCTGCTCCTGCAGCTCTGTATGAGATCATTCCAGGCGGCCTTTTCGCGGGCTGGCTGAAAAAGATGGGCGCGGCTTGCAATCGCCCGGCGCAACATTTTGTCAAATTCAGGGTCTGTTTCGACCCGATGCAGCAAGCGCGCGAGCGCCCTTGTATTCCCTGCGGGGAAGTAGCCCGGGTAATTGCCCAGCAGCCCAACCGATCCATCTATCCAGGAGGCCAGAACAGGCGTGCCAGCTGCAGCAGCTTCGGATATGACGTTTGCGCCGCCCTCACTTAGGGAAGAAAGCACCACAGCGCGCGCCCGTGCGAGTAGGGCCTGGACCTCGCCACGCGGGCGATCTCCACGCCACAGATAACGTGGATTGGTCCTCATTTCGCCTCTCGCCAAGGCAGCCCATCGCACGCTCTCGGCAGCTCCAAGATGCACGATGCGGATTCGGGAAGAGGGGGACAGCCGCCTCGCTGCCTTGGCGGCGCGAAACGGATCCTTGACTTCGCGCAGGTGGCCAATGACTGCGACGTCAAAATACTTAGTCTTTCGCCGCCGCCTGCGGTGCACAGCCGGAGCGGACTGGTAAATGACCCGAACCTTCGATCGGTGTTGCGGCGGAACACGATTTATCACCAGGCCTTGGAACGCCACCAGGAGATCGGCACATTCAAGCGAATGGAGCACCGGTTCTGGATCGCGATGAATGAAGCTGTAAATATCTGTGCCGCTCAAAGCAACGATCAAAGGCCGTTTCGGGTGAAGCGCACGAAAAGCGCGGATGCTGTCTGCGCTGCGCCATGCGTGCAGCGCGATCATGAGATCCGCCGGCGCTCCGCTGTAAGAGGACGTCACGATCACGCTGTGCCCGAGCAAGCGCAGGATCTTCGCCCAGCGCTTGCTCGTGATATCGTTTCCAGATCGTGGCGAAGAGCGCTCCGGTGTAATAATGACGATGTCCATGACCCAGAACCTTATTGAGCGGCCGGTCAGCGGCGCTTCCGCTGCTGAGATTTCGGCTCAGCTTGGCGAAATACGCGGGCGCACGCTTCGTCTGACGGAAAGCCTCTCGGATGAACAGTTGATGGGGCCGATGCTTCCGATCGTCAATCCCGTGCTCTGGGAGATCGGGCATGTGGGCTGGTTCCACGAGTTTTGGACGCTTCGTCACGTCCATGGCGAAGCTCTGATCCTCCAGGGCGGAGACGCCCTATGGAATTCAAGTACGGTGGCGCATTCGACGCGATGGAACCTGGATCTCCCGGATCGCAAGGGGGTTTTCCGTTATATGGCAGACGTGCTCGACCGCCAGCAGAAGCGTCTCGCGGGCGCGCCAAAGCCAGCTGCCCTCTATTTTTACGAGCTTGCGATCCGGCACGAGGACATGCATGCCGAGGCTCTGACTTATATGCGGCAGACGCTCGGTTATGGGTGGCCCCAGGGTCTTGGCAGTCAGTCAAATTGCCGGGAGGGGGGATGGTCTGGTGACGCGGACATCCCTGGGGGAAATTGGAGCCTCGGTTCAACGGGCGGAGACGATTTCATTTTTGACAATGAAAAGTGGGCGCACGAAGTTGAAATCGCGCCTTTCAAGATTGCCAGGGCGCCCGTGACGAATAGCGAGTTTTCGGCCTTTGTCGAAGAGGGCGGTTACCGCCGGCGGGAATTTTGGGACAGTGCCGGCTGGGCCTGGCGCGAGCGCGCTCGTGCACAGCGGCCCGTTTATTGGCGGGAAAAGACCGATGGAACCTGGATGTGGCTCCGCTACGGCAAGGCCGAGCCGTTGCCGCCGCATGCGCCAGTAACCTTCGTGAACTGGTACGAAGCTCAAGCATGGTGCAGATGGGCCAATCGGCGGCTTCCTTCGGAAATTGAATGGGAGGCGGCGGCGATCGGCGAAGCCACCCCCGGCGGCGCGCGCCTAGCGAGCATCAAACGCAAATGGCCTTGGGGCAACGGCGCCCCAAAACCTGAGCGCGCCAATCTCGACTTCGCATTCGATGCGCTCATCGACGTTGCGGCATTCGCCGCGGGCGATAGCGCGTTCGGTTGCCGGCAGATGATCGGCAATATCTGGGAATGGACCGCTTCGGATTTCGTACCGTTTCCGGGATTTACCGCGGACCCTTACGAGGACTACTCCGAGCCCTGGTTCAACACGCGAAAGGTGCTCCGCGGCGGAAGCTTCGCGTCGAGCACCCGCATCGCACGTCCGGGCTATCGCAACTTTTTTACGCCCGAGCGCAGCGATATGATCGCGGGTTTCCGAACCTGCGCGCTGTAACAGCTTTGCCGTATGTTTCATCCAATGTGCACCCAGGAAGCCCCGTAGGCAGCAGCAGGCGGTATGGCCGCGGACGCCACAATTGCGCACACCACTGGCTGGCGAGCCGGCTGAAATGTCTTTGATTCTGTATATCCGCTCCAACATCTGTACGTAGTCCGAACGCCATCTGCTAAGGTAGCGCGGATCGTCCAATGTTAATGGGAAGAAGCAATGCGTCTGCTGGTTGTTGGGGCCGGAGCAACCGGCGGATATTTCGGGGGGCGGCTTGCTCAGGCGGGCCGCGATGTCACCTTTCTCGTCCGTGCCCGGCGCGCAGCGCAGCTCGAAGCGAACGGATTGCAAGTAGTTACGCCTGACGGCGGCTTCGGTCTCAAGCCTAGAATTGCTTTGCCCGGCGCTATACAAGGCCCTTACGACGCCATCCTGCTCGCCGTGAAGGCCTATTCCCTGGATGGCGTCCTCGGAGAAATGGCTTCGGCAGTTGGTGCCGAAACGATGATCCTGCCGATGCTGAACGGCATGAAGCACATCGATGTACTTAGGACCCGTTTTGGCAAGGAGGCCGTTCTTGGAGGCGTTTGCAGGATAAGCGCCCATCTCGACGATCAGAGCCGCATCGTCCAATTAGCGAAGTTCGAGGACCTTGTTTACGGCGAACTCGATGGCATCCGGACCGCGCGCATAGCGGAGCTGGATGCCTTCATGCAGGGCGCTGGTTTCCATGCCCGCCTCTCGCTCACGATCGAGCGTGAAATGTGGGAAAAGTGGGTGATGCTGGCGACGCTTGCGGGCGTGACTTGCCTGATGCGCGGCACTACTGGTGAGATCGTCGCTGCGCCCGGCGGCAAGGGTTTCATAAACCGGTTTCTGGATGAGGTCGCCGCCGTCGTGACCGCGAAAGGCCACGCCCCTGGCGAAACATTCCTGGCGCAGACACGGTCACTGCTGACGGCGCAGGGCTCTCCTCTTGCCGCATCCATGTACCGCGATTTGCAGAACGGCAGCCCGATAGAGGCGGACCAAATTATCACCGACCTTTTGAACAGGGGCAGGCAAGCGAATATCCCAGTGCCCCTTCTTACGCTCGCCTACACGCATCTCGCCATATATCAGAACAGGCTTTCCTCCAAATAATGTAGGCTTCCGCGGATTTGCGCCCGGCGCGTTGCTCTCCTGATAAGAGGTCTACTCGCCCTCCCCGCCGCTGTGCACGATTGCAATCCTGCGCGCAATTTCTATACTGCGGCTGCGAAACCAATCCCACCCCGGCAGAGGCTTGATGTCCCCTCAAAGCGCACAACTCCACTCACAGGAAGATGCCCTTAGTCCCCAAGGCAAGTTCTTTTCAGCTACTCTGGAACAAGCAGATCCAGAGATTTATGGGGTTTTGGTCAGCGAACTTGCGCGCCAGCACGATGAGATCGAACTGATTGCATCCGAAAATTATGTTTCGAGGGCGGTGCTCGAAGCTGCCGGGTCGGTACTTACAAACAAATATGCGGAAGGTTATCCAGGCAAGAGGTACTATGGCGGTTGCCAGGTTGTCGATGTTGCCGAGGAACTTGCCATTGACCGTGCAAAGCAGCTTTTCAGCTGTGACTTTGCGAATGTCCAAGCGCATTCAGGCAGCCAAGCCAATCAGGGCGTTTTCCTTGCCGTCCTCAAGCCCGGCGACACCATTCTCGGCATGGGTATCGACGCCGGCGGCCATCTCACGCATGGCGCGGCCCCGAATTTGTCAGGCAAATGGTTCAACGCCGTCCATTATGGCGTTCACCGCGACACAGGATATATCGACTACGAGCAGGTCGAGCGCCTCGCGCGCGAGCATAAGCCTCGCCTTATGATTGCCGGCGGCTCTGCCTATGCGCGCATTATCGATTTCAAGCGGTTTCGTGAAATTGCCGACAGCTTAGGCGCGCTTCTCCTCGTCGATATGGCCCATTTCGCAGGGTTGGTTGCGGGCGGCGTGCACCCAAGCCCGTTCCCTCACGCCCATATCGCGACGACGACGACACATAAGACGCTTCGTGGCCCCCGGGGGGCAATCATTCTCACGAATGACGGCGATCTGGCGAAAAAGATCAACTCTGCCATTTTTCCCGGCCTCCAGGGTGGCCCTTTAATGCATATCATAGCGGCAAAAGCGGTAGCATTCGGCGAGGCATTGCGTCCTGACTTCAAGATCTATGCAAAGGCCGTTGTCGAAAACGCGAAGGCGCTCGGGGAAAGCCTGAAGGCCAGCGGCGTCGATCTCGTTTCTGGCGGCACTGACACACATCTGCTGCTGGTCGATCTTCGCCCCAAAGGGCTGACCGGAAAGGCTGTAGAGGCGGCGTTGGGGCGCGCGCATATCACAGTGAACAAGAACGGCGTTCCGTTCGACCCCCAAAAGCCGGCCGTCACCTCGGGGATCCGTGTCGGATCCCCAGCGGGGACAACGCGCGGTTTTGGATTGGGGGAATTCACGAATATCGGCACCATGATTGGCAGGGTGCTCGATGGCCTGAAGGAAGGCGGGAACAGGGCTCGCGACGCTGAGGAGCAGGTAAAGGCCGAAGCTCTTGAGCTTTGCAATCGCTTTCCGATCTATCCTGGCAGCAGGGCCTAATGAAGCGGCAGGACCTTCCGCGCAGACCGGGCTGACGAAACAATGCGGTGCCCTTATTGCGGCGATCTTGACACGCAGGTGCGTGATAGCCGGCCATCGGAAGATCATGCAGCCATACGGCGGCGGCGGTCGTGTCCCGCCTGTGGCGCGCGCTTCACGACGTTTGAGCGGGTGCAGCTTCGGGAGCTGACGGTAATAAAACGAGACGGCCGGCGGGTTCCTTTCGACCGGGACAAACTCACAAAGTCGATTGGAGTAGCGTTGCGAAAACGCGATGTCAGCGAGGAGCGCGTTGACCAGCTCGTCAGTTCCATTGTCCGTGTGCTGGAAAACGAAAGCGAAGCCGAACCCTCGTCGCAAAAGATCGGGCAATTGGTGATGGAAGGGCTGAAGAACATCGATAGCGTGGCTTACATCCGATATGCGAGCGTTTACCGCGATTTCAGGGAGGCGAAAGACTTCCACCGCGTGCTCGGGGAGCTGGCTGACACGATTGGCCCAGCCAAGAAAAATGAATAGCGAATATGCCTGCCTCCCATAACGCGACATCCCAGTCGCTTCATCCATTACCGTTCCATCCGGCACGGATGGCCACCTTGATGCGCCGTGCTCTCTTTCTTGCGGAAAGCAATCTAGGGGCGACCTACCCGAACCCTTCGGTCGGAAGCGTCATCGCCGATCCGGTCACGGGAGAGATTATCTCCAGCGCCGCAACCGCACCAGGAGGCCGGCCGCATGCCGAGGCCTTGGCCCTGAGCCAAGCAGGAGTCAGAGCTCGCGGTGCAATCCTTTTCACGACGCTTGAGCCATGCAGCCACTTCGGACTCACGCCACCATGTGTGAGGGCTATCGTCGAGGCGGGAATTGCCATGACCGTCTATGGCTGTTCCGATCCGGATCCGCGTGTGGCAGGGCAGGGGTTGGCCTTCCTTGAAGCGAACGGCGTCAGGACAGTCAAGGGCGAGTTCCCGAAGGACGCGGAGTGGATCAATCTTGGGCACAGCCTTCGCATGACCGAGGATCGCCCCTTCGTCCAACTCAAGCTGGCCGTCGACGCAGGTGGGCGCGTGCCAATTGGAAACGGCAAGCCGGTTTGGGTAACTGACGAAGCGGCCCGCGCGCAAGCGCACCTTCTGCGGGCGAGAGCCGATGCGATCCTTGTCGGCCGGAAGACAATCGAAGCCGACGATCCCGAATTGACCTGCAGGCTTCCCGGAATGGAAGACCGGTCACCGGTCCGCATCGTGCTCACGGAGCAATGCAATCTGCCGCTCGGAGCGCGCATATTCAGGACCGGTAATTCCCCTATTTGGGTGGTGTGCAACCGCCGATCAGAAGTCACTGGCCTGGCTGGTATCCCCCGCATTCGCTTTCTACGCGTCGATGCTACATCGGGGTCGGCATTTGACCTTCGCTTCGTGCTCAGACTTTTATCGGCAGAAGGCATTTCCCGTCTGCTCGTAGAGGGGGGGCCGGCAACGGCACGCGAATTCATCGAGGCCGGATTAGCCGACGAGGTCATCATCATGCAAGGAGAGACTAAGATGGGCGCAGGCGCGACCTTATTGCCCTTTGTAGACCGGGGCTTGGAGCTGGTCTCCGGCTCGAAGCCGTTTATATTGGCGGCACAGCGCAGGGCCGGCTCGACTAACATCTTCGTCTTCCGCTCGACGGCTCATTGGCAGGCTTGAATTAATGTTCACCGGAATTGTGCAGGCGAAAGGCACCCTCATCGCAGCCGCCAATGGCCGCTTCACAATTGCTTGCCCGTGGGATGCGGCTTCCATCGTCGTGGGTTCCTCGATCTGTTGCGACGGCTGCTGCCTCACCGCAACAAGGGTTGCGCAGCATGAGAACGGCGCGGCACTCGCGTTTGATGTCTCGAATGAAACGCTTGACAAAACAACCCTCGGAAGTTGGCACACAGGGCGGGAGATCAATCTCGAGCGCTCGTTGCGGGTGGGTGATGAGCTGGGCGGACACCTTGTTTCCGGTCACGTTGATGGCGTCGCAAACATCGAAGACGTTTCGCCTTCTGGCTTCTCGAAGATTTTCAAGATCAGCGTTCCGGATAGTCTCGCCAAGTACATTGCCCCAAAGGGATCTGTCGCCCTCGATGGGGTCTCGCTTACTGTCAATGAAGTTTCCGGCTCAGTCTTTTTTGTAAATCTCATCCCCACCACACTTGATATTACCACATGGGTCTCCCGCAAGCGGGGGGACGCCGTCAATATCGAAGTGGACTTGATCGCACGGTATGTGGCAAGGCTTGTTGGGCACTAGGTAACTATGCAAGGCGAAAAGGCGCGCGTGATCGAGACGTCAGAAATCCTCCGGCAGCTTTCAAGCATCGAGGAAATCCTCGAGGATGCGCGCAGCGGCCGCATGTTCATTCTTGTGGACGCGGAAGAGCGGGAGAACGAAGGGGATCTCGTCATCCCGGCGCGGATGGCCACGCCGGAAGCGATCAATTTCATGGCCAGATTCGGGCGTGGGTTGGTTTGCCTTGCCATTACCCCTAGCAGAGCCGAGGCGCTGCATCTGCAGGCGATGGCACGATCCAACCAGTCGCGCCATAGCACCGCGTTCACGGTTTCGATCGAGGCGAAGGAAGGCATTTCGACCGGTATTTCAGCCTTTGATAGAGCCAAGACCATTGCGGTGGCGATAGACCCCGATAAGGATTGGCGCGATATTGTAAGCCCAGGGCACGTGTTTCCGCTGGTGGCTCAGCAGGGTGGCGTTCTTGTTCGGGCAGGGCATACCGAGGCGGCGGTCGACCTTGCCCGGCTAGCAGGGCTTGAGCCCGCCGGCGTCATTTGCGAGATCATGAATGACGACGGCACCATGGCTCGCATGCCGGATCTGCTTGCGTTCGCGCAGAGACATGGGCTCAAGATCGGGACTATTTCTGATCTCATCGCCCATAGGCGCCGGCACGAAAGCTTCGTCCGGGCCATCCAGGAGCGTGAGATTGAGACGCCCTACGGCGGCCCCTTCAAGCTCAAGGTTTACGTCAACTCCATTGATAACACCGAGCATCTCGCTTTGATCAAGGGCGATGTCTCGACTTCCGACCCGGTGCTCGTCAGGATGCACGCGGTTAACATCCTTGAAGATCTTGTGGGGATGGGACGCAACGGGAAACGGCGATCTCTCGTAGAGCGTGCCATGCGCCGGATCGGCAAGGAAGGCCGGGGTGTGATCGTGGTAATTCGTGACGTTCGAGGCGGGGTGATTCAGGCGCGACTTGCGGAAGCTGCATCGGCTTCGCCCGGCGCGCAACCAAGCGAAAAGCGCTTGATCGACTATGGCATAGGAGCGCAGATTCTGCTCGACCTGGGCATCAAAAATATGGTTCTGCTTTCGAACTCACCGACCCCTAAAATCGTTGGGCTTGAAGGTTATGGCCTCAACCTTGTCGCCCGCCTTCCGATAGACGAACAATGAAAAACCCCATTCATATCCTCGTAACAGAGGGGCGGTTTTATCACCACATCTCCGATGAACTTCTTCACGGCGCAGAGTTAACCTTGCGGGAGCAAGGCGCCACGTGGGAGCTCATGATGGTGCCAGGGGCGCTGGAAATACCGCAGGTCTTGTCGTTGGCGATCGACGCAGGATTATTTAGCGAGACGGCCGCTACGCCATTTCACGGTTTCGTTGCGCTGGGCTGCGTCATACGCGGAGAAACGTCGCATTACGAGACCGTGGCAACCGGTTCGGCACGCGCGCTCATGGGGCTTGCGACGACGCATTCGATCCCCGTCGGCAATGGCATTCTGACCGTGGAAAATGAAGAGCAGGCCCTCTCGCGCGCTGCCGTGAACGGCAAGAATAAGGGCCGCGATGCTGTCGAGGCTTGCCTGGAAGTTATCAGAATTAAACGAGAATTCGCCCAAAGGCGCGCTGGAGAAGCGGGCCGCTGATCCCATTTTGGCTGCTAAATAATGAGCCCTGATATCGAGCCTGGCCCCAACGAGACGGATGACGCGCCCTCTCTCCCGTCGCGCACGCCAGCGCGGCTTGCGGCAGTGCAGGCGCTTTATCAAATGGACCTGACACAACGTGATTTAGGGGAAGTGCTGGAGGAATTTATATCTCATCGATTCGAAAGCGCGGACATCTACTCCGGTGCCGACAAACTCTTCTTCCACGATGTTGTCTCCGGCGCAGTTCGCGGCCAAGCCGGGATCGATAGCGAGATCGCCACTCACCTCGCCGAAGGCTGGCGGCTGTCGCGCATCGACAGCATCCTTCGGGCTATTCTTCGCGCAGGAGTCTTTGAATTAGCCAATAGAAGCGACGTGCCAGCTCGCGTCGTGATAAATGAATATGTCGAGATTGCGCACGATTTTTTTGGCGGGGAGGAGCCCGCGGTCGTCAACGGCGTCCTTGACCGTGTTGCCCGGAGCAGGCGGCAAGAGGAATTTGCCACGCCGGCGAGAAAGTAAGGCTGATTATGCCGCGCCTTGGCGAAATAGCGTTGATCTCGGACTTCCTGGCATCACTTGCAACGCACCCCGGAGCCTTCGGCTTGAAGGATGATGCCGCGCTCTTGACCGGTATCTCTGCAAGCGGGCTTGTGGTCACGGCCGATGCGCTTGTCGCAGGGGTTCACTTCTTCGAGGAGGACAGCCCCGCGGACGTTGCCTTCAAGGCACTCGCCGTCAATATTTCAGACCTTGCTGCCAAGGGAGCGGCCCCTCAAGCCTATACCCTGACCTTGGCGCTTACTGAGGCACCGAGCGAGGCTTGGGCGCGGGATTTTGCATCCGGACTAAGGCAAGCACAGGAAAGGTTCTCAATTGCCCTTATTGGGGGCGATACCGTCTCCACGCCGGGACCTTGGTGGCTTTCAATCACGGCCTTTGGCGAGGCCGCGCCACGAGGGCTTGTGCCACGCGGCAGCGCGCGCCATGGCGATTATCTGTACGTGAGCGGCACGCTCGGCGATGCCACCCTTGGCCTTCAGCTGCGGCTTCATGCAGCATCTTTTGCTGGCGGACTTACAAAGGCTCAACGCGACTTCCTGCTGGAACGCTACCTTCACCCGGAGCCGCGTCTGGCACTAGCCCCGGTACTTGCGGCAGAGGCAAGAGCGGCGATGGATATTTCGGACGGGCTGGTCCTCGACCTGTCCCGGATGTGCTCTGCCTCAAGTGTATCGGCCGAGGTGATGATCTGCGATATCCCCCTGTCTTCAGCCGCGAGCTCCTTATTGGAAGCTATGCCCGATATCATCGAGACGATCGTGACCGGGGGAGACGATTATGAAATTTTGGCGGCTGTCCCTCGGGACCGGGCCGAGGCTTTCGAGGCTGCAAGCAGGGACGCTGGTATAAAGGTTACGCGTATTGGAACGATACAAGAGGGCGAGGGTCAGCCAAAAATTTTGGGCCCCGACGGTTCGAAGGTTTCTTTCAAAAGCCCAGGCTTTGAACATTTCAAGATGTCTTGAACCTAAAAGTTGTATGAGGGCTTTTTATCATCTTGTTTCGTAATCACACATTCCATGACCCTCGAACTTCTAAGCACTCTGTCATACGGCCGCGCCAAGCCTGTGAAGCTCCTTTTTATTCACGGCATATGCACCGCGGCCTGGATTTGGGATATCCACTTTCTTCGCCATTTCGCCGAACTAGGCTACGATAGCTACGCCCTCAGCCTTCGCGGGCACGGCGAAAGCGAAGGAAGTGATAAAGTCCGGCAATTCAGTCTCGCCGATTTCGCCAATGACGTGGAATGGGCGATCAAGCGAATTGGTGGCCCAATTGTTGTGGTTGGGTACTCGCTCGGAGGAGCCGTTGTTCAGAACTACCTCAGGCGCGGCGGCAGGCCCGCTGGCACTGTCCACCTAAATTCTGTCCCACCTCACGGCCTTCTGCGGGCCTTGGCAGTCATGCTTATCGAAGACCCGCAGCTCGCACATGAGCTGAATAGGGCCATAACTTACGGTGTGGCCAGCGTCGATATCGAGGTCTTCGAAAGGGGTCTGTTCTCGCGACCGCCTCCGCCCGAACTGCGGCGCATCATTGAGAAACGATTCAATGAGGTGGCCCAGACGGCGAGTCGCGAGGCGATGGGATGGGTGCCCTTCGCGCCGTTTCCCTGGAATCTCCAGAAATTACTTGTTATTGGCGGCGAGCGTGATCGGTTCGTGCCCGTGGCGGATGTTCGATTGACCGCGATGTATTACGGCACGGTCTCGGTGATTGTCCCCAACGGAGCGCATGCAATCATGATGGATGTTAACTGGGAGAGCGCGGCGGCCGTCATCGCCGGCTGGCTCGCCAAGTCGTTTGGAGATAAGCGCTAAGTTGGTAAGGGAGGTTAGAGCGATCAAGCGACTTGAGGCAGGTCCCGGTCACCCCGCTGCACCCCGGATCTGCTCAAGACATACAACGGCTCAGTTTTAGGCTTATTCCCAAATTCAACCACGAAATTGGAATATCGAAGATCTCCGCGTCGTTATTAGAACGCAGATAACTCAAATCGCGGTGACCAGAATGCTTCCGGCGTTTCTTTTATTTATTGCGTACCGGGGGCTACCTGTGATCGGGGCCAGCTTATTCCTTGCCGCAACCATCGTACAAGCGCCACGCCATTCCACCTTTTCACTAATAACGTCCGCGCAAGCCGGTGACTGGGGTGATGGAAGAGATAAAGGCGGAGGTGATGGACGAGGGCAAAACGACGGCGGCGGCCGGGGAGATTCCAACGATGGCTGGTCTGGAGGCGGTGGCGGTTCCGGAGGCGGCAATTGGTCTGGGGGTAACAATTCGTCCGGAGGCAACAGTTGGTCCGGGGGTAATTCGAATAACGGAAACGGCTCGAACCGCGACAGCTGGGGTGCCACCTCTTCCTTTCAGCAGTCACGGGGCGACGGCCCTGCATTAGGTTACGACGCTGGAAGAAACATGGTGCGGTTGCAGTTGCCCATTCACGCGACTACCGGCCACAAAGAGGAGCCATTCAGCCATCATATTGGGTTCGCCCACCCACCCCAATCAAGCGCTGGCCATAGCGACAAAACTAACTTTCTGCACCTAGCTTCAACAGGTGACGATCATGAAAAAAAGGCCCTCGAACTGCTTGAAAAGGCTGTGAATCCAGTCGAGCGCCGATACAGGCATGCGATTCTACCGCTGCCCGGCAGAACGACGACTGTCGTAACGAAGACGAAGCTTGGGTTGGGGAGCCTGTCCTTCTCCCCTGTAGAAGTTGTTGGCGTCGGCCTTGATGCGCAGTCGATTGCCGCTGCGGAGTCGCTTGGATTTAAAGCTCAATCAAACGAACCGGCCACGCCTGGAGGCACGTCTATCGTGCGATTTCTTGTGCCGCCCACCGCAGACGCCATACGCGGACAGCATCTCCTCAGCAAGCAATTCCCTGGGCACCGTTTTGAGCTGAACAAAATTTACCGCATTTACCGGGCTGCGACGAGAGACGATAGCGGGAGTTATAAGCAGGGCGAGCAGGCTCCGGCGGCGTGCACTCCGGACCGCTGCTTTTCCCGCAATATCATTCAGTGGCAAGACCAGTTCGCGGCTTGTGCACGAGGATTGAGAGTTGGCATTATCGATACTGGCGTTGATGTCAGTCACCCTGCCTTTAAAGGCCAGCATATTCACCGGGTCAATTTCGCCCCGGAAACCCGGCCTGCGGCACCCGATTGGCATGGCACCGGAGTTCTCGGTGTCCTTGCCGGAAACCCCGAAAGTGGAACCCCCGGGCTCGTACCGGGTGCAGAATTTTATGCCGCGAACATCTTCTTTGCGGAAGAAAATGATGGAATGGCAACCGATACAATCAGCCTTATGAAGGCCCTCGATTGGATGCGGGCAAATGACGTGAAAGTCATAAATATGAGCTTCTCCGGCCCGGAGGACGATCTTGTTAGGGAAACGATTGAAAAATTAAGCTCGAACGGTGTGGTCTTGGTTGCAGCCGTAGGGAACGAAGGGCCCACTGCGGATCCCGCCTACCCTGCCGCTTATCCTCAAGTTATTGCCGTTACCGCAGTCACTAAGGAGCTCCGCAATTACAGGTACGCCAATCGCGGCAATCATATTGATGTCTCTGCACCGGGTGTGGACATTTGGACCGCTGTCCCAGGTGGTCTGCAGGGATACCATTCGGGTACGTCGTTCGCAGCACCACACGTCACAGCCATTCTGGCCTTGATGCCGAGGGAGGATTTCGCAAAAAACAAGAACGATATACTGGATGGTCTTCCGGTAGTCGACCTAGGCTCGCCCGGCCGTGATCCCATTTATGGGCGCGGCCTTCTGGTCGCGCCGCCATCTTGCTCCCCGCCAAGCGAGAGCATGGCAAGCGCAGATCGCTAACTCGATTGGCGGCTTTATTTCCAGCCCTTGGCGATAACGGCCTCTTCCTGTTTCTTTCCAAGAGCGTCGCCATCCATCAAGCCGTCAACGACGGTGTCCAGCGTATGCTGGCGAGAACCTCCCGCGAGGACGGTCTTGTTTCCCCCTCTTAGTGTGGGCTCCTCAATATGAACCCTAAGAGCCCACTTTCCCGTCTCGGTGTGGCACGCGAGGCCGGAGAACCGCCCGTCATTGGCACTCGCCAGCTCGTATTCCCTGCAGTATCCACCTTCCTTGTTCTTGAAGGTCAAGGTCGGCCGAATGATGGTGGAATCCTGAGCTGAACCCGCAATCCTCACCTCATGGCCGCTCGGAACCGTATTCAAAACTTGCTGTAGCGGACCTTCAGCAAATATCTGCCCGCGTTCAAGAGCGGTTAGTCGTTGCCCTCCATCCTCGCTGCCGGGGTATAGAACCCAGCCCGCGCCTGCTCCCGCAAAAAACACGGCTGCGGCGGCCGCCGCAGCCTGCCAATGCATGGGTGCAGAGGCGAGCCTTTCACCCCACGCGCTCAAACTCTTCCAGTTCGGCCGCGGTGTCGAAGTCCTCTCGTTTCCGTTGCGATAACCCATTACGAAGTCGATCAGATGTGGCGGGACGGGCTCAAACATCGGCTCGCGGTAGAGTTCCGCCAAAGGAGCGCCGGTCTGCCGGAACATCTCAACCCGTCTGCGGCATTGCGCGTCGGTTCTCAAGACCGCCTCAACGCTACGGCGGGTTTCCGCATCGAGAACATCATCCGCATACGCCATCAAGGTCTTATCGGTTAAAGCGGCCACGGCGGCTCTCCAAATTGATAAGTGGGGCGGTTTGTTGATTCCGGTTGGCCTTTTCAAACAGGACGGCGCGCGCGCGAGCAAGCCTGCTCATAACGGTGCCGATCGGAACCTCAAGGACCTCTGCCGCCTCTTTGTAGGAGAGACCATCGACGCAAACGAGAGCGATAAGAACCTGCTGGTCAGCGGGCAGCTCGGCGATGCCTTTCGAAACCTCATTCAATGTGAGTTGAGTCTCGGCGATATCGCGTCCGTCATCGCCGGCAACATCATAGGCTTGATCGAGGTCGACAGAGTCACCTCTCACCTTGTGAGCCCTTCGCTGATCCAGCCATATGTTTTGAGCAATCCGAAACATCCAGCTGTCCAGTCTAGTCCCCGGTTCCCACTGCTTCAAGCGAGACAAAGCTCGCGCACAGGTCTCCTGCACGAGATCGTCGCCCTTGTCCTGATCACCTGTCAAAGCGTAGGCGAAACGGCGCAGACGCGGCAAGAAGTCCACGATGAGGAGGCGGGGATCATTTTTCACAATCCGTTCTCCTCAATCGCATGGATAACGGTTGACGCGGGGTCTTAATCCCAACTGCGGCAAAGTTTCTGCGCTTGATTGCCTGATATGTGGCCGAAATATGACAGGATAATCCCATTGATCAGTTATTCCTGCTGATTTGGCTTTATCTACAATCGCTTCTGGCATCCCGGCCGCGAGTTGTGCCAACTGGTGGCGGCAAACATTCTTACATTCTTGTCGCGCTCAAACGCCGCAAGTCAAGCCTAAGGATTTGCAAGCCAAGGAAAAAGCTGTCCCTTGAATTCCTACACGAAAGCGTACGCGGAAGCTTCTTACTGGGTAGATTGCCCCAAATATCGAAGGGCACCCGTACTAAGCGCTCCGCCGACAACACAAGGAATGCCGGCCTCTACTTGCCCCACCACTGCCAAGCCAAGACATCCGAATGAAAGCGCTGCTTCTCCTACTGCGCCCCAGCTCATGAGGTCGCGCGTGGAGCCTGGACCCTTTTTCTTGAGCTCATCGAGCGCCGCTACAGCCTCCTTGCCGATCCGGCCCGTGTCAACGAGCTCGGCTGCTTCAATGACCTCAGCCAGGATCGGCTTTACGTCCTTGGGTTGATTTTCTTGAAGGTGCTTCAGTACGCGAAGCAACTCGGCATCTCGCGCGGCGTTTGACGCGAGCGTGAACTTTGCCATGCTGCCAATGGTAAGCTTTTGAGCATTATCCCGGTTCTTTGACCAGGGAAGAAGGACAACGATCTGGGCGATAGCTCCTTCGCTGCCAGTCGCAAAGTAAACGCCCCAAAGGGCATCGATCAACTCGGGCGAGGTCTCAAACGTTACCAGCCGCTTGGGATGCTTATCTTTTTTGCCGAAAAACATGTCTCCGGTGAAGAAGCTCTTCACCTTGTCCATGCTTCCGGGCTTAGATGACTCCAGTGACACTTGGTTGAGAGGCGGCAAATCACCGCTAATATACCGTTCGGCCATAACTTTGCGGTTTGGCAGGCGTAGAGCGAGTTTCTGCATTTGCTCTTTCCAGTCCGGCAATCCCGAATAGGCGACCGCTCTGATGACAATCCACTGGTCTTCGAAGGGCAATGGAAGGGTCTTCTCGATCAAAGACCAGGACTTCGCCGGGTTTGCATGCAGGACGCCTGCAAAAAACCCTGTATAGACGCCCGTACTCTCGGGATCCTTTATAGAGCCTTGTTTGCTGAGGGCCTTGATAAGCAGGGGAACAGCAGCGGGTTCGGGCTTTGCGCGGTAATTCTTGATCCATTTCAGAGCTATTTCTGCTGAACCTGCCCCTACAGGCGGCAACGTTGCAGCGAACGTGTACTGAAGGAACATGAAAATACTGAGTGAGACCAGAACGCGGCGCATTGACTCTTCCGGGCGGCTCCCAGCCTAACGGCACTGTTGCCGAGCTGATACTGAGCAATCACTAAATGCTGTCTGCGTGGCCTTTTTGTGGAAGTCGGGAGCGGAAGGTCAGGCGTGGAAATTTCTCAAAACCGCGTCAAGAAGACCGGGGAAACGCTGGTCCAGCTCTTCTTTGCGCAATTTGGATATGAAGCAGACCCCTTCTTTGCGCTGGGCGATGACCCCAGATTCCCGCAAGATTCGATAGTGATGGGATTGAGTTGACTTCGCGATGTCGAGTCCCGCAACTGCCGCAAAGCAGGGAAGCTCTCCCTTTTCCGCCAGGTTCCTCACAATGTGGAGGCGTACTGGATCGCTCAGCGCATAGAGTACGGTATCAATCTTCAGTGATGCTATCACCCAGAGCATCTCCTCCCTTATCACCGCAAAGATGGCATCCCTAACGCTAAGATCAACACTTAGATCGTTAGGCTCGGCACCGCCAAACACGGTTTGGAGCCTTGGCCGGAATTGTGCCAGACCTGGCCCCCCGAAACCAGCTGTGGATTGCAGCGCTTCACTTGTCCCAAGCCGCTTTCCTTCGCGCAAACTCCCCAGAAGTGATTCGGTCAATTGGGGGCAAGCATGGCGAAGAAAGCGGAGCGCACATTCACCGTCAACATGTGGTGGACTGGCCTTCACGATGTGGAAATGGGTTTTTTCATACATTCTCGGCACCGCGCAAAATCAAGGGAGTTCGGGCAAGATACCGATGTCATTGGCGAGGTCTTGGAAGATAGCCAAAGAACGGGGCTGATTACTTACCGCGAGCAGCTCTGGAAATCGGAAAATCCAGGCGAAAAGCGGCTCGTGCTCAAGCTTTTCACGCCATCAATGAATTGGCGGGCCAGCATGGATATGCTGGTGGGGCGCAGTGTGCAGCTTTCAACTGGCGCAGGCGGTTTTCCCGTCATTGCCTATTCGATCCACATCGAAGGCTACGATCAGATCATTCAGGTCGAACGCTCTGCGCGAAAATGGCCTGGCATGCCGGAGCAATTCTCGTTTTTCCTGATCGAGGACGGGGAAGCGAGGCTCTACCGCCTGCGGCAGGATTGGATAGACATCGGCGGTGACTACACCCTCTTCGACCAAAGGGGTGCGAAAATCGGCCGTTTGAGCGGACATCTCTTCGACATTGGCGGCCGCTGGGACGTCACGTATAGCCGCTCACCATCGCCGTATCTGGCAACCACACTTCAACTCGTAAGTGCGATGCTGAAGTTCAACGCCGCCGCGCGGCGGCATGTCGGAAGGCTCACGCAGGAAATTAGTGCGGGTGCTATGAAACTCGCGCTCGAAAAGCAGGAGACCGATCTCTATCTTAATCCGCGCCGCCCGCGCTGAGGTCTCTGGGGGAGGTTCTTTCCCACCGCCACGGACGTTCGGGGGCGCAATGCGGCCAGCAATTGCCTGAGATGCCCAAGACGGATGGCGATGCAACCCGCCGTCGGATCCCAGGCGGGATGAGCGGCGTGCATGAATATGGCGCTCCCCCGGCCTTTGGACCGTGATCTGAGGTTGTAATCGATCACTACCACCAGGTCGTAAAGTCCATCGTCTCGCCAAAGGCGTTCTGCGCTTGCTTTATAGGGAAGCCGGACTGGCCGGTTATAGTTGCGGTCTTCCGGTTCGTCGCACCAACCGGCATCCTGCCGGATAGGATGGAGTGGGATGCCGATTCTTGGATGCCTTACCTTGTCCGGCCGGTAATATGCCCATAAAATAGGCCAGCTACCAAGTGGCGCGGCGCCGTCACCTTCGCGCTTAACAATGCGCACGCCACGCCTGCCAAGCGCGGCGCGAAAGACCATGTGGCCATAGCGCAAGGTTCCCAGCCAAGCTGAATCTGACAGGGCAAATACACGCACCGGTGTGCGCTTTCGGGTTCTTTCTATCTGCTTCCGGCCTAGATTCTGTTTGCGGCGCACTACACCACCGTTGCGTTGCCCGGCGCGGTCTCTTAAATCAACACACTTGAGATGTCCGGAGGCAGATAATGAGCAACACGCGCAATATCCTGGTTGTCGACGATGATCAAGATCTCGCGCGATCCATGTCAGAGCAACTAACCTTGCATGAAGAGTTTGATGTAACCGTCGCTCATACGGCCGCTCAGGCGTTCGCTGCTGTCAAGAACGGGCATATCGACCTCATTCTTCTCGACGTCGGCTTGCCGGACATGGATGGGCGGGAAACCTGTAAGCTGTTGAGGAAGAACAACTTCAAGCACCCGATAATCATGCTGACCGCTCAGGATAGCGATTCGGATACCGTTCTTGGCCTCGAATCTGGCGCTAACGATTACGTTACAAAGCCCTTCCGGTTCGCCGTTTTGCTAGCGCGCATCCGGGCGCAGCTGCGTCAGCATGAGCATAGCGAAGAAGCTGTGTTCTCGATTGGAGAATATTCATTCCGCCCTGCCGCCAAGGTTCTCGTCGACAAAAAGGGCAGTAAGGTCAGGCTAACCGAGAAAGAGACGTCGATCCTAAAATATCTTTATCGCGCTGGAGAAAAAGTCATCTCGCGGGATGTGCTGCTCCACGAAGTTTGGGGTTATAATGCCGGCGTGACGACGCATACGCTTGAAACGCACATTTACCGTCTTCGGCAGAAGATCGAACGCGATCCCTCGCGTGCGCAGCTCCTCATCACGGAATCAGGCGGTTACAAACTCGTTCCCTGAGGCGTTTAAACTTTGGGCTTTTCAACATCTCCCTTTGTTACAATCTTGAGTTGTGGAAAGGAATCAACGACACATGGGCTGTGTTCAGGTGGCGAAGGAGTAGAAAACACTTACGGCTAGGTTAGCTCTTATGCTCGACCCCAAGATCGGGCTTCTTCAGAACTTACCAACATTCCAGGGGTTTTCCGAAAACCAGCTCGACCTGATCGTAACCGTATCGGCAAAGTCGTTTTTCGAGGCGGGCGATAACCTCATCACAAAAGATGAGTTCGGAGATACTGCATATCTAATTCTAACGGGTACCGCAAAATGCCCAGGCTTTCCCGGTCAGCCCCCATCCAGCTATCAAGCCGGTCCGGGTGCATTGGTGGGAGAGATGGCCATGCTCACCGAAACCGCGCATTCCTTTACAGTACAGGCAAACGAGCGCTTGAGGGCGATGTCGATACGCCGCGACGCCCTGAGGCAGGTCATGCTAAGAGACCCGCTGATAGCCCAGCAAATCTCCGATAATCTTCTCGCTAGGTTTAGAAGGCTTGCGCAGGAGCTACGCGGACTGGATGCTCTTCTTGTTGCTGCAGAAGGACAGCAAGCCGAACTGGTTCCACCAAGTTCGATAGTCCAAATACCTTCTCCAAAGTATTTTGCGCGCTTTTCCCCGATGCCTCGCGCTGATACGGAAAAGCAGAAGAGTTTTGGCTAGCACGTTCCTTCCGGGGGTGGACTTAATCCTCTGCTCTGTTGCGAAAACAACCGAATCGCCCACAAACTCGACGGTGTCTCAGTCCTAGCGTTAGGGAGTTTCCTGAAACCAAGGGCGGGTTAAATCCATGCTCGACCAGAAAATCGAGCTGCTGCGGCAAGTTCCGTTGTTTGATGGTCTGCCGGACGACGAAATTGAGCTAATCGCCGATGCAGGCGAGAAGCGGTATTTCGAAGCCGGGGAAAATCTTATTGCCGCAGGCGAGACCGGAACGACCGCCTTCTTGATTTTGACCGGCAAGGCCGGCTGGGTAAGAGTTCGAGCAAGGCGAAAACATTCTCGAAGACATATGGCCGGGTACCCTTGTGGGCGAGCTCGGCATGTTGGTCGAGACGGTCCACGCCGTGACCGTTACGGCACAAGAGAGGCTTCGTGCGCTTGCCTTGGAACAATCCTCATTGCGCGCCGTGATGGAGCATCATCCACACATCGCCAAGTATTTTGCAGAAAAGCTTTTGCTTCGGCTGCAGGGGCTCGCCGAAAAGCTTCGCGAGGTTGACGGCAAGCTTGCCGAGGCAGAAAAGGCCGCCTAAATCTGGATTCTCAGCCGTCACGGGGCTAACTGGCTAGGAAGATCTCTTTGGGCACCGCTGCACCGCCCGTGCGCGCACTTTCATGGGGGCAGTTCAGGAAGAAGCCTCGTTCGGCTCACCGAATTCGGCAATGCCGCCATTTGCTGCCGACCACCTAGCAGGATCGCTGAGAAAACTTTCCACTTCAGCGAGAACCTGCGGCTCGAAGTGACCGTTTTGCCTCGCTACTTTGAGAACGTCCCACCACGTGGTGAGATAATGAAGCTGTACGCCCAGCTCCTGCATTACTTCGCGGCTTTTGGGGAAGATGTCGTAGTAGAAGAGGACGAAGCAGTGATTGACGTCAGCCCCAGCAGTGCGGAGCGCCTGGCAAAAATTGACTTTGCTTCGTCCATCCGTCGCAAGATCCTCCACGAGAAGGGTTCGAGCGCCTGCCATTACTTCGCCCTCGATCTGCGCGTTGCGGCCAAACCCCTTGGCCTTCTTGCGCACATATTGCATCGGGAGCATTAGGCGATCCGAGATCCACGCGGCAAATGGAATACCGGCTGTCTCACCGCCTGCAATGTTGTCAATCAATTCGTAGCCAATTTCGCGAACGATAGTCGCCGCCGAATAGTCGATCAGGGCCGACCGCAGGCGCGGATAGGAGATGATCTTCCGGCAATCAATGTATACGGGGCTGGCCCAACCTGAGGTAAAAAAAAACGGCTGGTCCTTGTAGAAAAGGACTGCCTTGATCTCAAGGAGCATTTTAGCTGCCTCAAGGGCGATCATTTCTTTACCGGGCGCCTGGGAGAAAGGGGTCATGCGTTGGGACTCCGGTTCACGGCTTCGGATGCACACTAGCATTCCGGCCGGAAGAAGTATGCAGCCTCAAAAAATGGGAAGGTTATGCTTTTTGCGCTCGCACTTGCCGCCTAGTATGGTTGCGCGCATGGGCCTTTTGAAGCCTTTGCCCACTTTTACGCACAGCGGACCGATAGCGCCGGGCAATTCTCCGAGCATAAGGCCCAAATTGCGTCCGGGGAGTGCTATCGCAGCTTTCAAATGAGGCCAATGAGGTCGAAATCTCCACGCATCACAGCGTCGAACCGCCCCGTGCGCCAACCTTGAGCCATGTCGCGGACTAGCGGAGAGGCGCCGTTCCGATAGCGCCGGACGATGGTTTTGAGCGTGTCCGGCTTCGCCAGTGCAGCGGCTAAAACCGCCCGCAACTTGTGGGCAGGCAGGTCTTCTAGGGGGACAGTGGCAACCCTGACCCGCGCGGTAAACCGATCGTAGGTTTTTTCGCCTTCGGGAATTTCGAGCACATGCAGGCCGCGTTCCCGTGCAAGAGTACGATGCGCGCCAAAGCCGCTCATAAGCAGGATCGGCATCCCCGCCGAACGTGGCGAGGCATTCAATTCGGAAAGCTGCATGTGGCGGGCGGCCGCCCAGCCTTTGTACATGCCGATCAGCGCCGCACACCAGTCCTGGCCTCCCACACGGTCGCTGTCGAGCGCGCGCTCAACCTTCAGTGCGACCTCGATTGGTGCCGCTTCAAACACATCCTTGATCCCCTCATTGATGAGGTGAATTTGTAGGGCAAGCCTGGCAATCAACTCGCGCGAATGTTTGCCGCTTTTTCCCGAGCCTCTGACCAAACGCCCATGAAAGGACTCTGCCGTGCCGGCTGCGGCCTTCACGCGATCCATGAGCGCCACGCGAGCCAAGACCGCCTTGCGAGCGGGATCGCTCCAGAAGCCTTCTTCCTGCATCTTGTCTGCGAAGCTGGCCTTCAGATCTTCCCAAACATCAGCCTGCAAGGCCTCCATCATGGCAAGAAACGCTTTCTCAAGCGCTTGCAGTTCGATCCCCGCCCCGGTCGCCCCGAGAATAAGCGCCGGCAGCGTAGGCTCTGTCCCTGATTCGGGCGCCGCCGGCGAATCTACCGCCTTGGGGCCGCCATCGGGATCAACGAACTCGGCTTGAATTGCTTTGCCGTCGCTCCTGATGAAGACAAATTGGTCGCCTTCGGGAAAGCGCCGCTCCACGATCGTGGCAGCCAGCGGCGCAATCACATATTGATCAATTGCGCGCTTAAGCGGACGCGCGCCCATCTCCGGCGTAAAGCCCCTCTCTAGCAAAAACTCAAACGCTGAAGCCTCCCACTCGACCGCCCACTCGCGGTCTGCGAAGCCGCGCCGCTCCAGCACACCGTCAAGCTCTTTCTCGAGAATGCCTCGCATCAGCTCGCGGGTCAGCGGCTGAAAGACGATCACTTTGTCGAGGCGGTTCTGGAACTCGGGCCGGAAGGTCTGGCCTACCGCCTGCAGAACTTGTTCTCTTGAGAATGTGACCGGCGAGGGAAGGAAGCCGAGATCTGCGCTCCGGTGAGCTGTCGCCCCCAAATTTGTCGTGAGAATGATGATGCAATGCCGGAAATCTGCTTCCTGGCCGCTGGCGTCCGTCAGTCGTCCATCGTCGAAAACCTGAAGAAATAGGTCCCAAATATTCGCATGCGCCTTTTCGAACTCATCAAGCAGCACCACGGAAAAGGGCTGCTTTCGCACACGGCTTATCAACGTTTCGGTCGACGAATCCCATGTCCCAAGAATCTTCCAAGCTGAATCGGGAGCTTGGAATTCGCTCATGTCGAGCCTGATCATGCGCTCGGCGGAGCCAAAAAGGAACTCGGCCAGCGTCTTTGCCAACTCGGTTTTGCCGGTGCCCGTAGGGCCAGCAAAGAGAAAAACGCCAATGGGCTTGCCGGGATCGTTTAGGCCCGCTTTCATCATCGCGATCCGGTCCACGATAGCCGCGACCGCTTCCTCCTGGCCGATGACCCGGGACGTGAAATGCGCCCGTATGGCTGTAAGATTCGCGCGCTCTTTGCTGTCGAGGATCGCAGCCGGAACGCCGGATGCCTGGGAGAGGCTCAGGATGACATCCTGCGCGGCAACGGTGCGATTGGCTCCTTTTATGGCGCGCGCGAGCGCCGATTTGAGAAGATCAAGCACCGAGCCGGGAAATGCGGTTCCGCTGAGATATTGCCGCGCCGACTGCAATGCCGTGGCGGCAAGGGCCGGATCGATCTTCAGGCGGCCTTCGACCGTCAGCCTGGAAAGCATCCTATTGGCGAGCGCGAGCGTTTCTTCCTTCGACGTCGGTTCGAGGCGAAGTACCTCGAAATGATTGCGCAGCGATGGCCGCATCCGCTGGAGTTTGGCGGCTGAGGATGCTCCCGTCTCGGTCCAGACAAGGAGCCGGTTCGATGCGATTGCTGGTAGGATTTGATCGAGGATGCTGGCGGATTGGCCTTGATGCGTCCCGCTTAATGCAAGGTGCATAATGTCGGGTATGTACCAGACCACCCTTTTGGAGACCGCAAGCCTCTCAATCGCCTCCCTTATCCGGCCCTCGATCTCTCCAATGTATTTCTGGCCAGCCATAATGTCGGCGCCGGACGCTTCGAATATTGTCCAGCCCTGTATCTCCAAACGCCGTGCCAGCAGCCGGAGGAACGATGTTTTCCCCACGCCATGCTCGCCTGATACCAGCAGCGATTTCGAGGGTGTTCCTGAAACTGTGATTTCCGCCGCGGCGAGGCTGTCCCGCCAGCTTTCCGGCTCCTCCAGAAACTCCAGTTTTTTTTGAACAGTCCAGAAGCGCCCAAAAGACGAAAGATAGGTGCGATCGATATACGCGCGCTCCTTGGCATCGATTTCCGCGATCAACTCGCTTGCAAATGGATGTACGATCTTTTCAAGAAAACCGCGGATTATGGGGTGTGATGCGTGAGGCACCTTATCAAGGGCGGCCCCGAAGGTGGCTTCCGCATCGTAGGCCTCCAGGTCCTCAAAATGACCTTGCGCAACGGCAAGCATGACTGGATTACTCTGCCACCAATCCTTCGCGCCAACGAAGAAGGAGCCTACGGGTGGGCGGCTTGGCAGCGTCAGGAAATAGGTGAGAGCGTAGAACATCACCCACGGCGGGAAACGCTCAAACGCGGCAAGCGCCGCATCTTTCGCATTCTTCCCGTCCGCGCGTTGCCCCAAAGCCGCGAATGCAGCGCAGGACAATCCCCAATTGGTGCCGAGCGCATATTGGCTCACGGTCTTCAAGGGCACGGCCGCGTTAGCGAGCATAGACACGGCTTGCTTGAAATCGGCGTCGTCGTAAAACTCACGGGGGTGCGCCGCGTTATCAGCAAGTGGAAGAAATGCGGCTTCGCACTTCCTGAGCTTCGCTGAGAGCGGTTCCTCCGCCGCGATTTGAGCAGGCGGCAGAATCTCCGGCGCAACAATTGCGGCTTCCGCCGTCCAAACGGCTTTCGCCTGCGTCAGGATGCGCGAGACGCCGGCTCGCCACGTTGCGAGCCGTCCCTTAAGGCTTGGCCAACGTTTCACCCAAGACTCGGCCAGGAAGAAACTCGCCAGGCCGACCCCGATGAAAACACCCAAAATAACCTGCGCCATCGACGCCTCGCCAAACTCCAAAGCGATTCATAGCGCGGTTCTAATCGTTCGTCTGCACGTCGCGGAATACAGGTTTTCGGGTAACGGCTGCTCAAGCAACCATCAAAGAACCCAGTTGGCAGCAGAGAAAGACAGCCTGCATTTGGCAGCAGGCGTGGCTAGGGCATCCTTATCCCACTAGCGTCAGCTGGTGCTGTGTTTGGAGCGGGCAGGGTGGGTTCCGCAGCTTCGAGAAATGCAATATATCTACGTCTGTAGTCGACATGAATTCTGCGGGTCTCTCTTCCCATCATGACGTCCTGAAGAACGCGAACGCACTCTAGGGCGAACCGCCTACGAATATTCGTGAATACAGTTACGTTGCCGCCATTCGTGAGAATCACAAGATTACGCCTGGCACGCATTCTAAACAGCCAATACGCGAAACAGATGATGGCGATATATGAAATCAGCGCCAGTCCGAAGGCCGCAAGGGCTGGCTGGATACTGCCGTAAGATTTCCGCGCGTATACACCTATTGCTGCGATAGCAATGAATGCTATGACATTAATAGGTACAGCGTTTGCATCGAGCGCTTTCCAAATCCTGAGGTCCCTGGGCGCAGAAACAGAGGCAATGCTTCTAACAGCGACCCGGTAGCTCCCGAATCTAATCAGATCCGGGGAGATATCCATCTTTGTGATTTTGTCACGAAAGATATAGGACAGGATCATGTTTTCTTAGGCCGGTATTTGGAAGACTATCTGAATACCTTTCGCATTGCTTGATCCTTCATACACATGGGAGTGCAGTTCGTTGCCGGCCGTGGCAGCGCTTTTTAAGATGTAGTTAATTTGCAATTCAGGCGGTTTTTTAATTGTGAGGGGTTTAGGCGGTTGTTTCGTATGGGTTTCGGGGGTGAACAGAGGGTGAATCCCATATAGGAACACCCGAATTACACCCGAAGGAAAATCAATGACGGCATCGGGCGTATTTTCGCCCGAGTCTCCCTTCCCTGTTCAATCCTCGTTCTCAGGTTTGGGGCGGGGAGCTTAAACGCTGCAGACGCCGAAGGATATCGATCGCTAGTTGGATCGAGAGGCACTTCGAAGTGTAGGGCATAAATGCGGCTAGTCTATTCGCCGCTAATAGCTCTGTGCGCCCCTTCTCTTACCGTCTCGAAGCCCCTTTCGATTCGGCGGCGGCTCCATCTCCACTACACTAATGATGTTTATCCGGCCGAGAAGGCAATTGAGCGAAACGTCGGGGCCATCCGCAACCGGGCAATCCGGGTTAGGCGGTTGACATCGAGAAACTTCACGCCATGAACCTCTAATACCGCCGCGCCTAAGTATTTACCTTTGAAATCCAGGGGTGGGAGCATAGCGATTGGATTCGGCCAGCCTCAGCCAACAACCTGTTCCAGGCAGCGCACGCGGCCGCAACGATGGCGCCGTAATCGTCGAGCAGGCGACGCGAGAGGAAGCGTTCCTTGAGATAAGCCAGACGCGCTCCACCGAGTTTAGCTCGGGCGAGTAGGATGGCAAGGGAACCAGGGTGATATTGGCCGGAACGGCCAGACTATTCGAGCCGTGCCAGCCGGCTTGATCGAGCATCATCACCACGTGTTCGTTCTCAGCAACCGTTTCCGAAAAGCGGTCGGGGAACACTTGCATCGCTGCCGGATCGGCATAGGGCATGACAAGGGCGAAGGCATTGTCCGTGCCCGGCTCCACGGCAGCGAAGATATAGGCGAAGGTGAAGCGCTTATCGGCGAGTCCGGCAGGCGTCGGCCGCGCTTCCACCAGATGTGACAGACACGGCCCTTCTGGCCGATCCGTGCCTCGTCCTGGAAGAAGAGGCGGATGCGCTTTTCTTTATGCGTACACTAAATTTTTTTCAGAAGCGCTGGAGCTCTTTTTGAAGGCCTCTGCTTCGGCCGGGTCTTTTTGCGGGTGGCTGGGGCCTGGCCTTTTGCCGGGAAAAACCGAGCCGCCGGATGATCCGGCCTAGCGAGGCGGGATGGAATGTCTTGCCGAAGCGGGCGTCGCAGATGCGCACCAGATCCTCCCGCGTGAAGGCCCAGATCCCACAGCCTGCTCGTGGGCCTGAAGGCGGGGCGGGCGCGCATCGCCCCAGCAGTCATAGAGTCCGTCCGGGCCATGCGCGTTGTAGCGGATTACCCAGTCTCTGAGCGCCTGGCGGTCCATGCCGGCCGCTTCCGCGGCCTCCTTCCGGCTCATGCCCGAAAGCGCATTGGCGATCGCGAGCAGCCGCCGCGCTGCGCGCGCATTGGCTTCGGCCTTAGCTGGCTTGCGCAATACCGCTGGTGTGCGATCTTTTCGTATAGCCTGCGCCGTCATGATGCCCTCCCTGCGAATCATCAAAGACAGGCAAGCATCGTGCCTTATTTGAAAACGCCGCATGCGACTCGCGGGGAATCGTCGTCCTTCGTCGCATGGATCATGATCGACCGGTTCAGCAAGTCCGCCAAGGCTAACCGCGGAGCAACGACTTCCTCGGTTGTGGCACCGTCCACATCGACAACCAGATTCGGCAGATTGCCTAAGTGGCTCTTATAGGTGACTGTCTCACTTCCCATAGTGTGCTCAGCGAAAAGGTGGGCGCCCGCTGCCAAGCCCGGAACCATGACGCCATTCTTTTCCTTCGGTCCGCAATCGGGGAATTCATGGATATGGTAGGCATGCGGGCCGGGTGTGAGACCAATCAGGTTCGCTTTCAAGAAGAGTGCCGGCTCCTCGCGGTCCGCAATTTTTATGAAGGAATTCCGGGCGGCAATCGTGCCAATATAGGGGCCGAGACCTGTCCCGCTGGTGCGATACACGCGCACCACGAATTCCACGGGCAGATAGCCGCTGCGCATAAGATTATCTAAAGCGGCTTTGCCATCGCTTCCCTCCACCTTTTGAGCCGTGGCTTCAGAATTGTATAAAAATGCCAATAGCATCAGGAGTTTCAACGCGGTGGAACGAGGGCTGGACATCGTGCTCCTGCAATATCCTCTGCTTTATTCGCTTAGGTTTGGGCAAGCCGAGCCCCCTTTTTGCCTCTCACGATCCTTCGTATGAAACCGGTTCACGCAAAGTTAACACAGAGTGACACAGGTAGCAGAGCCGGAGCCTCACCGAACGAAAGTACCAGGCAAACCAGGCGAGGCGGCGATCCGTTCACATTGCCAAAGCGCGCCTCCTTGCGTCTGTATAGCCATTTGACCTGACATTGCGGCAGAGTGTTGGCTCCGCGACGCCGAGTTCCGCACAGAGGCCCCTGCGACCTGTCGAAGTAACGCAGAGACCGGCCAGGCGCGATGCAATTGCGGACGAGCTGCTTGAGTTCCTTGATTTCAGTAAAGCCGACTCTTTACTGAAGACCATGGGTGAGACTGCTCTTAGTGGCAGTTTCGCACCGGAATATTATTTTCTCTGGCATATCGTTCTGCATCCGCTTTCAAAAGCGGATCAATGAGGTCGTGATCGGGCTCGTAAAACCCGCTTACGAGCCGCCATCTTTTTCCAGCCTCATCCCATTGCTGAATCGCGGCCCTGCCCGGCCCTTCGTGGTTCGAGCAGGTGATTTTCATCGGCGAAAGCATACCTTCGAACCCGAGTTCCTCAATCCGCTCCGCGGTAATGTCGAGCGTTTCCAGCCCATCGCGCACATCGGATGCTGTGACTTCGCGCTTGCCGCGGAGATCCATCGCCTTGGCAATGGCCTCCGCGATCCACATCGCTTGCGCGAGACCGCGATTGTAGAGGACCTCCCCAACGCGCGGTCTGAAATCCGGAGCTCTTGCTTTTCCTGCATCGTAAACATAATGGAAAATATCGTCATGCACCGGGCAAACAGCGCCCGGCGCTTGGAGCGCCGCCCCGAGATATCCATCGGCGTCGGACCCTGCGACCGCCACGTCATTCTCGGCACTGGCCCACCAATTGCCGATAAAGTGACCCATTGGAAATCGGATGGCCGCCGCCTTTAACACCGCAACTTGATTCATTGCGCCCCAGCCCCACAAAAGGATCCAGTCGGGATGCTCACGCTCAATTTGGGTCCAGGTCTGATCTTGCTCTTTTCCCGGAGGCTCAACAGGATAGCGCAGAAACTCAAAATTCTTTTTCTTCGCAATTTCTTCGAGGATCGGAATCGGTTCCCTGCCGTAGGGGCTATTCAGATACAAAAGAGCCACTTTCTTTCCCCTAAGGTTTTTCTCGCCACCCGCCTGGTCGGCAATATATTTCAAGATGATCGAAGCTGCCGACCAGTAAGTCGCAGGGAAATTGAATACCCAGGGAAAGACACGTCCATCGGCCGAAGATGTGCGGCCGTAGCCGGTAGAGACAATGGGAATATGATCAACAAGAGTCTTGGGTATCAGCTCATAAGCGATGCCGGTCGAACCGGGAACCACGGCGAGCGCTCCGATTTTTAGCTTCTCATAGCACTCGATGCCCCGCTTGGTGTCGTAGGCAGTCTCGCACACGGCGATCTTGATCTTAACGCCCCTTATCCCGCCGTCACGTTCATTTAGAAGCGTGAAGTAATCGGAAAATCCCGACCACAGGGGAATGCCGCTCGGTGCATATGGTCCTGTCCGATATTCCAATGCCGGAATAATTAGCTCGTACGCTTTCGCGGGCGCTCTCCCAAACGCGCTCGTAGTGACGAGCAGTATGGTGGCACCCCACACAGAAAGGCGGCACGGGAACGCGGCCATTCAACGATCTCGCAAGCCAATTCATCCTAACCTTCCTGAGCATCCTACATATTGACCTAACTTTAGCCTATTTGCCTTCCGTTGGATGTTCGGCGTGAATGGCTTTTTCTGAAGACTTGGGATTTGCAAGAATGATCTCGGGACCGGAGCCGTGAAGTCACTCGCCACTCAACCCGATGTCGATGCCAAAAAGCCCTCTGCTGGTATTTCCATCAAGAACCACCAGGTCCCTGGAGATAATTCCGATCCTAACGGCCGCTTTCGCATTCCGATTTCGGACCTGGGCGTGGAGCTTGGGAAGGGCAGAATTTGTGCGTACTTAAACGGAGCTGACCCGCGCGTGGCGCTGGCATCCTTGATGGCTAGGGCTGCGGAGGAAATAGCGCGCGCAAGTCCATCTCCGCAACCTTAGCTTACAAGCTCCGTCGGAGGCAGAGCTGGTATAGTTCAGGCGACACGTGGCCGAAGCGCTGGAGGTCCCCGCCAACACGTCCTCGTTCCACTTCGACCGCTTGCGCAATGCCGGCCTCGTCAAGACCGAGCGCCGCAGCAGGTCGCTTATTTACTCGGCCCGGTACGAAACCATGCATGCCCTTCTCGGCTACCTCACCGAGAACTGCTGCAGAGGAAGCCCGGAAGCCCAAATCGCCGCCGGGTGCAAGACGAAGCCGTCTTCGAGAAAAATGAAATAGGAGAATACCGCATGAAGCGCATGCATTTCCACGTCTCGGTCCCGGATGTTGCTAAGTCGGTTTCGTTTTACACGACGCTGTTTGCAGCAGAGCCCACTGTCGTCAAGCCGGACTATACGAAATGGATGCTGGACGTTCTGCGGGTAAACTTCGCCATCTCGGCGCGCGCCAAAACGCATGGTCTTGACCATCTCGGCATTCAGGCCGAGAACGAGGACGAGCTCGCCGATGTCTATTACTGAGCAAGCTGGGTGCTCCTTTCTCACCTGCATCTTGCGTGACCATCAAAATGCTCCCCTACGCTCTGAACCTGATGAGAGCGGGGTGGCTGTTTTACAAACGACTATGTCATGCGGTGATTTCCCACGACGATTTATGAAAAGCTTGTAAAACAGTTCTCATGCAAAAACATAAGCTTATCAGAAAGAGAGCTAACTACGAATTGGGGCATCTCAGCATCCCGCCAAACCGCTGTTACAACGTGAATAATACCCCGGAGCTAAATCCGATCTCCTTCATCTTGATCAGTTTTCAAGGTTCACGAGGACCCGAGCCTCCCTGCATGCTCCCGCGGCTTGCCTGCCGGACGTGTAGCTTGCCGGGTCAGGTCAAGGCTTTTCATTGCCTTGCAGGGAATTAGACTAACGCTTTGAGCTCCTTTCAGCGACTTCAAGGGACGGGTCTCGAAGAGTAGGGGTCGTGGCTGCTTTGCGCGGCGGACCCAATAGCAGCGGCTGAAAGAGTATTGCCGCAGCCATCGAGCAGCCTAGGGATAGGGTGAGCAATCGCCCCATGCTGGAGGTCGCGGGATCGTCCGATAGCCACAAGCTGACAAAAGCCGATGCGCTGGTCAAACCGCTAAAGAAGACCGCACGGGTTAGAGGTGATGCAAGTAGGTCGCTCTGCCCCTGCCGCCAAGCCACGGTGTAGTAAATTTTGAATGCGACGCCCAAGCCAAGAAGCAAGGGGAGAGCTATGATATTCGCGTAGTTAAGTTTTATTCCAAAAATGACGCAAAGCTCCAAGGTGACAACTGCAGCCAATAACAGCGGAAAAAGGGTCACCGCGACATCGGTCAAACGGCGGAGAAAGAGCCAGACAAGGATTGCAATAGAAAGAAGCGCCCAAAGCGCAGCCTCGCCAAAGGCTCGAAGAATAGTCTCAGCCGCTTTTATGATATCTACCGCTGCGCCTGCCGCGTGGGGTTCAACGCTCAATACCGCGCTAACGAACCGCCGCAGGACCGCGTTATCGTTGGGGTCGCCCTTCGGAATGACGGACACGCGCGCTCTCCCGTCCGGGCTCTCCCATTGTGCCACGAGATCTCGAGGCAGATTTGCCAAGGCGATCCGTTCCGGGTTCAGGCTGTCTCGCAAATCATTTAGCGTGACCATCAGCGGTGGGATAAACACATTTGTAAGTTCCGAGCGGACCTGCGGCCCCGCTTTTGCAACTTGCATCAGAGCGCTCGCCAGCGTTCGGGCGGCCTCGGCGCCTTCGCCCTGCCCCTGCGCTGCGGCGGTATTCAGTGCGTCCGCTGCAGTGTGTATGCTTTTCACAATATCAGCGTCGCTCGGCGCGGGAAGAATATTGGGTGGGTTTATAATTCCACTAAGCTCGCCAGCAGTCCTTTTGATCATCTGCAGTTTTTGATCTTGCCCTGGGGGGACGAAACTGCTCAGCGTCATGGCGCGAGAAACTTCAGGAAGTCTGATCATCCTCTTGGCTATTTCGTCGGCTTTCTCCAGAGAGGGTGCGAGGATTTCTGCTGTAAGCCCAACCGTTTCGGGGTCCTTGCTGAGATCGAGATAAGTCGCGACCGATTCAGCTTTAGGGTTGCGCAGATCCATCGGGTTGAAGTCGAACTGCAGCCAATAGAGAAGGGGGCTTGCCCCAAGGACAACAGCGATCGTCGTGATCACGATTGAGACGCGATGGCGCTCAAGAAAGTGGTCTAACGGCAAGAGAAAGGCGTAGCCGAGCGGACGAGGTTCCGGTGGGGGGTCCAGGAGTTCTGAGAAAAGCCGGAAGGACCGTCAGGCTCATGATAAGAGCAATGAGCATACCGGCGCCGGCTATCTCACCAAGTTCCGCAAGTCCGCGATAGGCTGTCGGCAAAAACGACATGAAACCCGCGGCCGTGGCAAGGGCCGCAAGTGTTACGCGGGGACCGGTATTGGAAGCGGCCAACAAAAGAGCGCGCATGAGATCGCCCTGCGCATAGCGCTCGGCGCGATAGCCGACGCTATACTGCAAGGAGAAGTCAACCCCGATACCCACGAACAGTACAAAAAAGGCGAGTGAGATAGGGTTTAGTGCTTGCACGATGGCGAGCCCGGTTCCCGCCGTGATTGCGAACCCGGCCAACACGCTGACGAAAACCGCAAGAATGATACGAGCCGAGTGTAGGGCCAGCCATAGGATGACAAGCACCGCGCAGACCGTGAGGACGTGATTCTGTATCGCGCCTTGCCTCAGCGTTTTGAATTGATCATCGGTGATGGCGACCGGCCCCGTGAGACGCACGCGAATGCCTTGCTTGGCAAGATTGAGGTCCCCGACCGTTTGCCTGATCGCGGCTGTTGCTTTCGCGCCGGGCGCCAATGCGGTGAAATCGAGTTTCGGCAAGATTGTAACGAACCGACGGAGTTCGAGCGGTCCAGTATTCACTAGCTTGCGCCAGCTGAAGTAAGCCGGTCGATCGCTTAGAACGTACCGGATCGGCTCGGCAAAGGCTCGAAATTTCGGAGCCAGACTTCTCAAGGGTAATTCTGTGGAACTGAACACCACGCAAGCTGAGGCTGATTGAATCCATCACGCCCCTGAGACTTGGGTCCAAGGCGAGCGTGCCGAGCAAAGGCGCCGAGTTGGACAGCTGTCTTAAAACTTCGGCAAGTTTTGGTTCAGGGAGGAAGAGAAGCCCGTTGCGCCTGAAAAAACGGCCTCCTCCCTGCTCGAAGGCGTCGCGAATAACGTCATGGCGCTCCTTGAGGCGCTGGGTCAGCTCATCGGCTGCGGTTTCAGCTAATTCCGATGTTGGCGCATCGATCACGGCGAGTATCAGTTGTTCCTGATTGGGAAAGGCTCGTTGAAACGCAATCTCGTCTTGGCGCCACGAAAGGTTGGGCGAGAATAACTTATCTATATCGGTGTTCAGGGCGAAGTGTGCCGCGGCATAAATTCCCGCCAGCGACGCCACCAAAACCGCGACGGTGACGGTGAGCCAGCGCCTGTCAGCACTAGTGCGGACGATTCCAACGAGGAGCGCCTTCAACATGGATGCAGCATTAGACGACACAATCTAAAAGGGCTGCCCGCGCGAGTTGAACGAAATCCCGCTATATGCAAGCCCAGCCCGCAAGCGTACGCGCGCCCGCTGCGTTGCCCTTAAGGCTTCCGATAGCGCTCGCGGACGTCGATCATCTGATGCAACTAATGAAGTCCAAGCCGGTATTGCCGCCCCAAGAGTATCGCATGACATAACGTGCATTCACTGTTCTCTGTCAGTAAAATCCAGTAGGGTACCCAAGCATCTAAGGGAAATGCCTAGAAGGCGGCGTCAGGGAGGGGCAACGACACGGCGGGCTCAAGCACATGTCTGGTACCTTCAGCATCGATAACCTCTAACATCTTGAGGCCGTCCAAGCTCTCGTCGACGACGATCCCAACGGGCTTATGGACAAGGTGATCGATGGTCTCGAATGCTACGTCGACCTCGTCGTCTTTTCGATCATAGGTTACACCGATTATCGGTGCCGAGCTCACGGCACGCCTGACGACGAACAAAGAGACCCTTTGTAGCCGCGGATCGGAGCTTGAGAAGAGCTTGGAAAGCCTATCGAGAAAGGGGCCCCACTCGTGTTTATCGAGTTCTCTTCGCATGACGGAATCCTTTGCTTTTATGCCATCCCGCCCACGGTAAGACAAAGATCGAGCGTTATCGATGATAGCCGTCAGTAGGGCCCGCCACATATCCGGAGTTTTTCCCGCGAAGCACAAACTCCGGGCTTAGGGCCAGCGGCCGATCCTGACAAAGATAGGAGCCGGATCTGATGGGGATCAGGGAGTCCGCTGTGGAGCGCGATACAGTCTGGCCGAGGAGACAGCAATGTTAGGAGATGCGAGATATGGATGCCGGATTTATTGGCCTTGGTCACATGGGCCTTCCGATGGCGCGAAACCTTCTCAAGGCTGGGCATCGCCTTCACGTCTATAATCGCACTCGCAGCCGGGGGGAACTACTTAAGCAGGAGGGCGCGATTCTCGCAGACAGTCCTGCAGATGCTTGCAAAGGCGGCATCGTCATTACGATGCTGGCCAATGACGAAGCGTTGGAAAGCGTTGTTTTTGGAAGCCGCGGCCTCCTCCAGGGCCTACGAAGCGGTGGAACCCACATCTCAATGAGCACGATCACCGTCGCTATGTCGCAGCGCCTGTTGCAGGCGCATCGGGAGGCCGGACAGAATTACCTGGCAGCCCCCGTATTCGGGCGGCCCGAAGCTGCTGCTGCGGCCAAACTCTTCATAGTCGCTGCAGGCGAGGCTGATGTGATCGCTCAATACCAGCCGCTGTTCGACGCGCTTGGTCAGAGGACATTTGTACTCAGCGACAATCCTCCCGAAGCCAATCTTGTGAAGCTGAGCGGTAATTTCCTCATTGCGTCGATGATTGAATGCTTGGGGGAAGCCTTTGCACTCACGCGCAAATATGGGGTCGATCCCCACCGCTTTCTCGAAATCATGACGGAGAGCCTATTCGCCGCGCCCGTCTACAAAACATATGGCGCTCTGATCGCCGATGAAAAATATCAGCCCGCAGGCTTTCGTTTGGAACTCGGCCTAAAGGATGTGCGGTCGGTTTTGGCAGCCGCGGAAGCCAAGTCTGTGCCAATGGCAGTGGCGAGCGTGGTTCGTGATCACTTCATCAGTGGCATCGCGCACGGAGGGGCCGATCTCGACTGGGCCGGTCTTGCTCGCATTCCTGCGGAGGAAGCGGGACTCAACGCATAAAGCTTTGATGAGACGGCGCCTTGAATGCCCAAGAGCTGCAGTAATCTTCACTCCCTTTGGCACAAGGGAGCTGCGAGTGCACCAGAATCTTCAGGCTCCAGAGCCTCTTGGTTTTCGTAAACCGTATTGTGCATTTCCAGGACCTGCGTTGGGAGCCCCAGCCGCCTCCGCGGTGCGGGTCCCAAGCAATGTCTTTTATCTACCTACATTACCCCGGTGTTAGGCCAAGAGGAAGGTTGGCTTCAGCGAGCATAAGCTATAGGTTAAGCTGCTTCAGGCGTCACATTGATAGGGCCAGGCTTTTCCTGTGACTGAGCTAGCGAGGCCTCTGGCACTCCACACTTGAGGCTATGACATTAGGCTAGTTTCCGCAGCTTTGGAAATAGTTTTGTTAAATAGAAAGGGGTTCTAATGAACTACTATGACGTCTCGCCGTGGTGAGATACCAAACCAGGAGGAGCTTGCCTGTCGAATAGTAAAAAGCAATCAGCTTTTGACTTCTGACGAGGCGCTTGAGCGTAAATTGAGGGACAGCTTCGTCCTTTACCCGGCAAGCTCCGGCGCGAAAGTTCTTCGCGGCGCCCGCCAGTCGATCCCTTCAAGTAACATCGAAAGCTGGGCTGGCGATAGCGTCACCACACCCGCCCTTGTGGTGGGCCAGATGAAGCGGCCTCTCTCCAGCCGCTTTGCGAACAGGCACAAGCCCTGGCCGTCCCGGTAAAGAATCTTCACGAGATCACCGCGCTGTCAACGGCGGTTTGAATCTGACCCGGGATCTGCGGGTATGGGCAATTTCAATCTAACCCACCCTTCTTAAGTTACTGTGCCCCTTCTGCGCGTCCTTGCTCTTGGCAGGCCGTGCCATGATACCAGCGCGGCGCTTGTCTTTCAGCCGATAGCTTTCGGCGGCGATCTGCACGACGCTCGCGTGATGCAGGATGCGATCGAGCATGGCGGCTGTTAGCACCGCATCGCCTGCGATCGCTTCATCCCAGCTGCCGAAGGCCAGGTTCGGCACGCTTCAATCGAAGAGGAGGCCTCCAAGAATGGCCGAAGAGCCATTAAGCCGGACCCGCCGCGCCACCGCGTTGGCGGCGAGCTTGGCCTGCACCGCCTCGAACGGGCCGCGATCGAGAATAGGCTCATGCTCTCCAAGATGCACCTCACCGCGATAAGCGACTTCGCCGATATAGGTTCTATTCTTGAGCAGATGCGCCAGAGCTCCGGCGCCAAAGCGGATATTCTGAAATGTGGCAACCTCTTCGCGCTCTTAACGCGCATCACCCGGCCTGAATATTAGCGACGGCTACACGTCTTCACGCCGAACCGACAGTGTGCGAACGTTCGTAGGATCGGCGCAATAGGGCAAGCAGACTACCGAACAACGCGCCGAGTTAGCGCTCCTAGTCAAAAGCACGGAAGCCGCTGTAATTGCAGCTCAAAAGGAAGCCCATGACAAGATTGCCGTAGGCAACGGGCAGGCGCGAGCTCCAACGAAGGTGGCCTCCTGGTCCGAAGAATGATTAGCTCGTCCATCAAAGCGCACCCAAATGGCACAAGGTACAGTGAAGTTTTTCAACGCGAACAAGGGATTCGGCTTCATCTCGCCGGATGATGGAGGCGCCGACGTCTTTGTGCATGTGAGTGCGCTAGAACGCGCCGGGATCTCGTATCTTAGCGAAGGGCAAAAGGTCAGCTTCGATCTCGAACCGGACCGCAAAAGCGGGAAGATGCGCGCAACGAACCTGCGCGAGCAATAAGCGCGCGACGCCTGCCTTCACGTCAAAAAGGGGCTGAGAAACTTTGGCCGCGCTCGGCTTAGGGGAATTGCCTCGCCGCCGGGATTCCAGCGCGAGGGGAGTCAGGGGTTGCAAAGGGCTTATCCGGGGTACCGGTGGCCTTGCTATAATCCTCCCTCAGACCCTATGACTAGGCACCCAAAAAGTCACCAATTTTCGTGAGGATTAGCGGGAAAGGGCAATGTGCCGTTATTCGGCTCGGGATGCTTTTGGTCTTCCTCGCATAAACCTATAAGGGCTATTCTCTGTTACACGCTGCTTATAGTTTGCAATCCAAGTCTCGGCCGTTCGTTCTGTGGCGAAGGCCGTCACCATTGTGGGAAAACTTCCGGGGACGCTAACTTCAACTCCAAAGGTTAAGTCCGTTTGCGGGACAATCCGATAGGTAGCTGCAGCTTGTGGATGCTCTATCGCCATAGCCACAATATGGGTATCGATTGCGCGAATGCAAAAAGCCCCGCTTTCTAAGCAGCACGCACCACAACACTCCATCCCGCTTTTGCCGGGGCTTCTCGGGCGGCCACCCCCCTCGGGCTGTGCCGCAAAGGCACCATATGGGCAGGCCCTCTGAAAAGTTGACACTGCGGTAACCCAGCAGGGCTAAGGCTGCAAAGAACTGGGCAGAGCGCTTGCAAGGCGAAGGCTGATTGATGGTGTGACGCCCCGGCTGGATGCCCCAGAGCCAAACCCGGCGCGCCACGGAAAAATTTGAATGTGAGAATCCACAATACAGTTTGGCCTCACCGTCACAGGATGCCACGGAGTGCTTTGTGAAGATGTGACAAATGTCACACGCGGCAATGACTAGACTGTCGCAGTTGACATAAGGAGTGGTTTGCCAATGGATGCCGAAGACGGACTATGCGGCGTTGATGCCTGGGAGAGCCGCATGAGTGACCTCTCCGCCGGGAAGACGCTCCGCCAAGCCGCAGGTCCTGCTGAGCCAAGCAGCTCAGGCTGCCGACGCCAAGCGGAACCGGCAAGACACATTGCTCTGGCCCTTGGACTCGCGGCTTGCCAGGGCGGATTTGCGGTTGGGTTCGTGACCGCAGCAGGCCTTGTTCACCAGCTAATGGGAGCCCGCGACGAGAAGAAGCTTCTCCGGTTCCAGGCTGGGCTCGCGCCCTCTAAGCTTCTGATCATTGATGAACTGGGCTATGTGCGCTGTCGCCGACCGGCGCGGAACTGCTGTTCGAAGTCTTCAGTCAAAGATATGAGCGCGGTTCAACCCTTGTGACGTCGAACTTGCCATTCGAGGACTGGACGAGCGTTTTTGGTTCTGAGCGGCTGACCGGCCCGTTACTCGACCGGCTCACCCATCACGTGCACATCCTGGAGATGAACGGCGACAGTTGCCGGCTCAAGCAATCAAAGAGCTTAGGCCGTAAACTTCCTAAATCGATAGGCGAGGAAACGCTCGCCGCCGAAATCGTCGATCCCGACACCGGCGAAATCACAGCAAATTCACGCCGAAGCATAGAGCCCCATCGCGATGGGGCTTTGTTCCGCGTCCGCGGCTCAAGCCATTGGCATGGCTGTGCATGAACTCGCCACCAATGCCGGCAAATATTGCGCGCTTTCCAGCGCCGAGAGCCTTGAAATCAACTGGAGCGTTGAGCGCGAACAACCTGGTGACGAAGTCTTCATCATGAGCTGGCGCGAGCAAAGCGCCCATCCCATTGCGCCGCCTGCCAAGCAGGGTTTCGGCTCTTCAGTCATTAGCAATATGGCTGAGATGAGCCTTGGCGCTAAAGTCGCGCTCAGCTTTCCATCGACAGGGTTGACCTGGGAGCTCAGATGCCCGGCCGATGAGGTTCTGGACGGCGGTGTTGGTCTTGTCCGGGATGAAGAGCGTGGGAAGCCCACGGATGGTGCCGCACTCTCTTGGCAGTCCCTGCGCATCCTCGTTGTGGAAGACGAAGCGCTGGTCGCGACTGAGATCGCCCATGTCCTCACAGGCGGCGGTTTCGGCATCATGGGTCCGGCGCGGAGCGTGCCTATGGCTTTTGATCTTTTGAAGCGCTTTGGCTGCGAAGCCGCTGTACTCGATATCAACCTCAGCCGTGAAACGTCAGAATCCGTCGCCACCGAGCTCAGAGCGGCTGAGACACCGTTTGCCTCGTTTCGCCCGACCAGCACCCGACCAGCCACCTGACTCTTGTAGAAAAGCCGATAGTAAACAAATCATTAGATGCAAGAAAAGCTTGATCGCCCCTTAAGATGTAGCTAAAAACTTCCCAAATATCTGGTTTACTTCTCAGAGAAGCGAGTTTGCGGGTTGGGGTGCTGGGTAGCTGCCCTACCGCCTAATGACGCGGCTCATTTCCGGTGTCTGCGAACGCAGCTGTTTGTCAGCCTTGGTCACATGCTGGATCGAGGAGCTTTGCCTTTCCACCAGTTGGCGGTAATCGCGTTCGACTTCCATCATCAGCTCGGCAAGTTCCTGCCGGAAGAGGTCTTCATTAACCAGCAGGTGGCGGCCATCGCGGAAGACGATCTGGCCGTCGATTATGACGGTGTCGACGGCGCGGCCGGTCTCTGAAAATACGAGCTGGCGAGCAGCGCTGTTCAGCGGCTGGTACGCATAATCCTTGAGGTCTAATAGGACCAAATCGGCCCGCTTTCCCTCCTGAACTTCACCGATCTGACCTTGCAGGCCAAGCGCCCGCGCTCCTCCTGTGGTGGCGGACCGAAGAGCATCGCCGGCCTCGACACCAGTGGTTTCGCCATCGATTGCCTGCGCCAGGAGCACATAAAATTTCATTGCCTGAAAGAGATTCTGACAATCGCTGCAGCTGTTGTTGTCGCATCCAAGAGCAAGGTTGATCCCACTCTCCTTGAAAGATCTAAGCGGAGCGACACCGTTCCTTAGCTTCAAGTTCGAAACGGGGTTATGGATCACGCCTGCCCCGCGCCGGGCCATCAGTTCAATTTCGGCCTCAGTCAAATAGACCCCGTGTGCGACAGTCGTTTGCCTATTCAGGATGCCGATCGCATCCATGTAGTTGATCAACGAACCGCCAAACTCCGTCCATTCCGTTCTCGCTTTGGCGAGCTGCGCCCGCGTCTCGTAAAGGTGGGTCAATATTGGCAGGTCGAAGCTCTGAGAGAGACTACCAATTCCCTCCAGCAATTTTGCGGAGCACCGCTGGGGGCCCGAAGGGCTAAGCGCCCAGCTCAGACGGCCGTAGCGGCCGGCGAGGCGATTAAGCTGCGCTTCAACGAAGGCGAGATCGCTTGCTGCATTGCCCGGCGTTCCAAAGATCGTCTTGCGAACCTCTTCCGGGACTTCAGCATCGACGAAAGGAGCGATGTCGAGTGCCGGAAGATCACGGATCATGATCGAAAACACCGTGCGGATGCCGGTCTCGCGATACGCGTCCAAGATGCAATCGAGCGTCTCTTCGTTCTGCGGAACAAGGCCGCTCATATCCTGGATTGTGGTGATTCCAGTCCTGATGCTTTCGAGCGCCCCAAGCAGTGTTCTGATGCGAAGTTCGGCCCGGCTTCGCGGCCCCCAGTAGGCAGGCATGGCGAGCAACGCCCACACGTCGAAGGGGAGAGGATCGAAAAGCCCTTTGCAGAGCGTGTCGGCCGAGTGATAGTGCGCGTTGACGAGACCGGGGATGAGTAGTTTCCCGGTCCCATCTATGATTTCAGGCGCGCCAGCGCCGGCTGGCGCTGTGTTTCCAGGATCATCGATCGAGGCAATGATAGAGCCCGCAATCACGACATCCTTTCGTGGCGGCCGGTGTATATCGCCGTCCAGGGACAAGACCTGTGCATTGCGGATCACAATCGAAGTAGGCTGAGACGTTGGCGAGGCCTCAATCATAGGGCTTCACTCCTCGTACTTGGATTAAGAAAGTTGCAAGGCCAGAGGCTCTTGCTCTAGATAGCGCAACAAATCGCTTAAGCCTTCACCCAGCAGATTCACGTGCTGGCGCATGAGTTGACAGGCAGCTTCGCCATCGCCGCGAAAGATGGCCTGCATGATAGCTTCATGTTCGGGAATGGAGCCCAGCATGCGGCCGGGCTGATAGGTAACAGCTCGCCGATAGGCAGCTGCCAGCCCTGACACTGTACGGACCTGTTCACAGAGAACGCGGTTGCGGCTGCTTTCGGCGATGATCTCGTGGAAGATAAAGTTCTCCCGGTAAAATCTTTCGTGATCGGCAGCCTGCGCAAGCATCGCACAGGCCTCGTGGCTCTGCTCCAGTCGCCGGCGCTGATCCGCGGTTATCCGCCGAGCTGCTTGCCGGGCGGCCATACCTTCCAGCTCAGCGATGACATTGAAGGTGTCGAGTAGATCCGGCAGCGAAAGCCGCGCCACGCACGCTCCCTGCCGGCCCCGCAGTGTCACAAGCCCAGCTCCCGCAAGTGATTTCAGCGCCTCCCGCACCGGTGTCCGGGATACGCCAAAGTGTTGGGCGAGGCTGCGCTCCTCCAGCCGCTCCCCAGGCTTTCGCTCGCCCGACATAATTTCCGATTGCAGGGCGCGAACGATTTCTTTGGCGCTGAAAATCGTGCGTTCCGCCATCGAGACCCTCAAGTGCCGTCAGAATAAATACGTTTGGCAATCTGCTCGGCAAGTACGACAAGGCCATAGAGAAAAAGGCCGCAGATGCAGAGCACGGTTATAGCGGCCATAGAAACCTCCGTGTCGGCGCGAGAAGTCGCGAGGATGATGAGGTAGCCGAGACCGGCTTGAGAGGTGATGAACTCGCCGATTATGACGCCGATAATCGCGAGCGTAATGGCAATCTTCAAGCCGCTGAAGATATGCGGAATTGCTGAGGGGAAGCGAACGCTCATGAAGATCTGCCATTCCGAGGCAGTGAGCGAACGGCAAAGCCGCAGCATGCTTTTGTCAACGCTCGTCAGCCCGGCCGCCGTGGCGATAACGACGGGGAAAAATGCAATAAAGACGGAGAAAGCGATGCGCGACTGCGAGCCGATGCCGAGCCAGATGATGAACAGAGGTGCAAGGGCGATTTTCGGGATCAACTGAAAGAAGACAAGGTTTGGATAGAGCGCTTCCCGGGCAAGGTCTGAATAGGTGATCAAAACCGCCAACCCGATGCCGAGGATCGCAGCCAGCAAAAATCCAACCAGCGACTCTACCGTCGTCGGAACGGCATGTATCATCAAAATGTCGAACCGCGATACGATGTATTCCGCTATCGAAATGGGTGTGGGCAGAATTACCGGCGGTATTTTCAGCGCTGTGACCACAATCTGCCAGCCTGACAGAACTGCAAGCGCAAGTGCCGTTGGCAGCAGAATCGCTCGCATGCCCCCGGCGCTATCCGCTTTCGCCCCCTCGAGCGTAGCCCCTGTCTCGGTACCGATTGCTGTCTCAACCATGAGCAGTCTCTCGCGAGGGGATGGAAGCGGATGCATGCGCATCCTCGATCGTGAGCCTCAGCTCACGGCAAATTTGCGCAAATTCCGGTGTCTCCTGAATCTCGAAGCGGCGGGGCCTTGCAAACGGCATTGCAAGGTCGAGAACGATCGTGGAAGGCCGTCCACCCATCACCAGCACGCGGTCCGAAAGAAACGCAGCCTCGCGAATAGAGTGCGTCACGAACAAGACCGTCTTCTTGTACATCTCAAGCAACTCCGACAGCAGCACATTCATTTGATCGCGAGTAATTGCGTCCAATGCACTGAAGGGCTCGTCCATCAAAAGAATAGCGGGATCGTGGATGAGAGCCCTACAAATCGCAACTCGCTGGCGCATGCCGCCGGAAAGCTGGGCGGGTTTCTTGTTCTCGAACCCGTTCAAGCCCACCATCGACAAAAGCTCATAAGCCCGTTGCCGAAAGTTCTCGACCGGCATTTTCAGGATACGGATAGGGAAAAGCACGTTTTCAAGCGCCGTCTTCCAGGGCAAAAGCGTCGCGTCCTGAAAGATGATGCCAATATCACGGCGGGGACCGGTCACAGCAGTGCCGTCTAGACTGACGCGACCGCCGGTCGAGCTCTCCAGTCCCGCAAGGATCATGAGAAGCGTGCTCTTTCCGCACCCACTCGGTCCGAGCAGAGAGACAAATTCGCCCCGCCCAACGGATAGGGACGCCGACGAAACGGCGTGGACCGGACCTTGCCGCCCGTAATAGGTTTTCGCGATACCTTGTGCGAAAACAAATGCCTCGGCCGAAAGATTAGCCGGATCGGGGCTAGAGAGCATAGACGTGTCAGGCCACGTATTTCGAAAATTCGGCCGCGTTCTTCTCCGCGGAAGCCAGCTCGCTCGCCGAGAGGTGGAGCTTGCCCGCGAACCTGTTTGTGAACAATGCTTCGAGATCCGGCTTGCTCGCACCCTCTCCCGCCGCATATTTGAGGACGAGTTCCGCCATGGCAGATACTTTGGCGGGGTCCGCCCAGCCAAATCCGTTTGTCTTTACCTCTGGAACGAGATTGGTAAGGTTCGTCAGCCCAAGCCCGATGCGGGTGTAGTCTTTTCCAGAAGAGCTGATGGCTATTTCGCTGTTTGCTTTGAGAAAGATCTCCAGCGCCTCATCGAAATTCGTCATCGTGAACTTGACCGCTTCCATCGCACCAGCAACGAGCGCAGCACAAAGGTTTGGATCTTTTTCGATCCGGCCTGGCTGAGTGGTGAGCGATTGTCCATAGAAATTGATGCCAACGCTTGAGAAGCGCATGAAACGGACAGGCACCCCGATCGAAGCAAGCGTGGGGATTGTGCTTGTCGCAAATGCTGAAATCGCATCGACCTGTTTTTCAGTTAAGGCACGCTCGCGGACCTTGCCGTCAACCTGAACGAGCTGCACCTTAGACCAATCGAAGCCCGCTTTCTCCGCGTAGAGCGGCATGAAAGGGTACTCTCCGGAGGTCACGCTCGCTCCGAGCTTCTTGCCTTCGAGCTGCTTTGGCGTCCTGATCGGGCTATCGGCGAGGACGCCCACGCCCATAAGCGCGTCATAGTTGATTTGACCGATGCAGGTGATAGGAAGTTTCTTGGCCGCCTGAACGATAACTGTCGGGGTTGCAGCCATTCCGAAGTCGAAGCGCCCCGCCGAAACGGCCTGCGCCGCCGCGCCAGAACCGGATCCCCGTGCTACGCTGACGTCAAGGCCGGCCTGTTTCCAGAACCCTTTATCGCGGGCGATGTAAGCGAAGACGTTCGGCCCTTCAGGAAGCCAGGATGTCGTGAAGCTCACTTGCGAAGCGCCTTGCGCGATCGCGGGCTTTGGAAAAGAGCTGGCGGCGGCGGCGCCGCTCGCAACACACAAACCTGCCAACACTTCTCGCCGCGTAACTCCACTCGACATGCGCAACTCGCTTCCAGAGGCCGTTTGAAAATTCCGAAACCGAAGGCTTCACTTTACGCGTTTTACCGTGGTATGCAAGACTGAAGCTTTGGCACGGCTTTTCGCGCCAAGGACGCACATTTGGTATGCAACGTGCCCAGTTCTTGGGCGCAGGCAGGTGGGCCTTGCGCGACTTCGAGCGCCGTAATCAGCATTTCGATGGCTTGGTTGAAACTCCCGGCTTTCGCTGGCTTGGTCAGAACACCAATCATTACCCCACGCATCCAGCCGTCAAGAAAGCGATGGCCGCGAGCATCGAGAACGAGGAGTTCCACGCTTACGCCCCGCCGCTGGGATTTGAAAAATTGCGCAAGATGGTCGGGCGGGAACTTGGTCTCGATGGCCAATGCACCGTCATTACCGACGGGGCTGTTGCCGGTCTCTACCATATCTGCCGCTCGATCCTCAGGCCGGGCGATGAGCTTCTGACCACCGATCCAACCTGGTCTTGGCCAATGTCATTCGCCAAGGCCGCAGGCGCCACTGTTGCGCAGATCCCAATCTACGGCGGCGAATATGGCTATCGGCTGCAGCCAGAGCGCCTAGAGGCGGCGATCACGCCTCGGACAAAGATCATCTATATCGTTGACCCGAACAATCCGATTGGAACCGCCTGCAGCCGGGACGAAATCGAGGCCATTGCCAACATTGCACGCGGAGCCGGCGCCTACCTGATCCACGACTGCACCTATCGCGACTTCGCGTACAGCCACACCCTTGCCTCCACTTTTTATCCTGAGGGCACGATCACGATTTGGAGCTTCTCGAAATGGCTTGGCTTTGCGGGTCTGCGGGTGGGCGCGATCATCTGCGAAGAAGAGCTCATGGAGCGTCTTGCGCAAGCCATGCCCAATAATCTCGGCTCCTCCATCGTCGCGCAGCGCGGCGCCATCGCGGGGCTTGAAGTCAAGGCCGAATGGTTCCCGCACGTACTTGCATCCCAGCGGGAGAACCAGGCGCTGGTACACGCGGCGGTCTCAAAACTGCCGGGGTTCGAAATTCCCGTCTATCCCTCTAACGGCAACTTCCTCATCATCGAATGCGATAAGGCCGGCATCAGGCCGGAGGCTCTATGCGCGATATTCGCACGGCATAATATTTTGATACGCCAGGGCAGCTATCACACAGCCGCATTCGGCGACCGCTTCATCAAGGTCAGCGTTTCGGTGCCGCGGACCTGGGTCGAGGAGTTCTGCGCGCTTCTACCTAAAGCCGCCGAGCAGGCCAGAGGCATGAACGAGCCGGTCAAACTGTACTAGCGCACAGCCGAATTTCCGGAGGATGGAATGGATCTCGGATTAAGAGGGAAGTGGGCACTCATCACGGGCGCCTCCCAAGGCATTGGGGAGGGCACGGCGCGGACTTTCGCGGAAGAGGGGGTTAATCTTCATCTCACCGCGCGCAGCGCGGGCCGGCTCGATGCCCTTAAGGATGATCTCTCCGCTTACGGCGTTGAGGTTCATGTTCACCCTGCCGACATTACGCAGCCTGGAGCTTGCGAAAAGCTCGCAGTAGCCTGCGGCAGAATCGATATCCTCGTGAATAATGCCGGCGTGATTCCCAGCGGGTCGCTCTTTGAAATTGATGAACCCAAGTGGCGCGAAGGCTGGGAACTGAAGGTATTCGGCTACATCAACCTCTGCCGGCTCATCTATCCGAAGATGAAAGAATGGGGCGGCGGCGTGATCATCAACAATATCGGCAACGGCGGCGAAATCTTTGATCCGCAATATATCGCGGGGGCAACAGGAAATGCCTGCCTGATGGCGTTTACGCGCGCTCTTGGTGGCCATAGCCTAGACGACAACATCAGGGTTGTTGGCGTCAATCCTGGACCGGTCAACACCGACCGCATCTACAATATGTTGAAAAAGCGGGCGAGCACGCTGTTCAAAGACGAAGGCCGCTACACCGAACTGGAAGCAAAATACCCACTAAAGCGCCCGGCGCATGTTCGGGAGGTTACTGATCTTATAGCTTTCCTAGCTTCTCCGAGATCGGGATATACGTCAGGTACAATTTTTACTGTCGATGGCGGCATCGCCTCGCGGCGGTCGATTATCTAGGGGTGCGCAAATGACGATGATTACAACCGATGACGGCGTGCAGCTGCATGTGACGGAAACCGGGTCCGGCACGCCGATCGTTTTCGTGCACGAGTTTGCCGGCGATGAGCGGAGCTGGGAGCCGCAAGTGCGATACTTTTCCCGGCGTTACCGCTGTGTCACCTTCAACGCGCGCGGCTACCCTCCTTCCGATGTTCCCGAACATGCCGGGGCCCACTCGCAGGCGCGCGCCGTTGACGACATTCGCGATGTGATGAATGGGCTTGGTCTTGCGCAGGCGCATATCGTTGGACTCTCCATGGGCGGTTTCGCGACGCTGCACTTTGGGCTCACTTATCCTGAGAAAGCGCTGTCCCTCGTAATCGCAGGCGCGGGTTATGGCTCTGAGAAACAATACGAAGATTATTTCAGGAAAAACTCGCTCGAAGTAGCACGGCAGTTCGAGGAGCTTGGGAGCGAGAAATTCTCCTATGTCTACGGCTTTGCCGCTTCCCGTATCCCCTTCCTGGTTAAAGATCCGCGTGGCTTCGAGGAATTCCGCCAGATGCTTGAGGAGCATTCCGCCAAGGGGTCCGCGAATACGATGCGTGGAGTGCAAGCTGCTCGCCCATCCATTTACGATCTAGAAGACGGGATGAGGCAGATGCAGATCCCTTCGCTGATCATTACCGGGGACGAGGACGATCATTGCCTGCAACCGGCCCTTTTGATGAAGCGCGCTATCCCCGCAAGCGGGCTGGTGATGCTTCCGAAGACGGGGCACACGATCAATCTTGAGGAACCCGCGCTGTTCAACTCCTTCGTCGCCGAATTCTTGGCGCAGGTAGAACAGGGCCGCTGGCTACCGCGCGACCCCCGCTCGAATCCGGCCGAGATCATGAAAACAGATTGATCCGATGCCTTCCATAACGCCTGACGGGGCAAGGCTTTGGGATAGGTTGATGACATTAACCCGGCACGGGGGCCGTGCTGATGGCGGCGTCGATCGGCAGGCACTTTCGGACGTGGAAATTGAGGCGCGTGCGGAAATCGTGGCTTGGGGGCGGGCTGCGGGGCTTGTTCCTTTTACGGACGATGCCGCCAATCTCTTCTTGAGGCTTGAGGTTACCGATCCAGATTTGCCACCGGTTCTGGCAGGCTCGCATATCGACACCCAGCCCACCGGCGGGAAATTTGACGGCGCGCTGGGTCTTCTCGCCGCTGTTGAAGCGCTGGAGTCCATCAAGTCATCGGGGGTCTTGCCAAAGCGGCCGATTGAAGCGGTTGCGTGGATGAACGAGGAAGGATCCCGATTTGCACCCGGCATGATGGGATCGGCGGTTTACACGGGCGCCCGCAAGCTCTCCGATATTTTGGGCATCCGCGATCTCTCAGGAAAAACTGTTGGGGAGGAGATCAATCGTGTCCTTGATGCCGATTGCAGCATCCCGAGGCGTTCGCTTCAAAGGCCTACGGCGGCTTATCTTGAGGTCCATATCGAGCAGGGACCTATCTTGGATCGCGAAAAAAAGACCATCGGCATTGTTAGCGGAATCCAGGGCAAGCGCACTTTCCGGGTGAAAGTTGAAGGACAGGAGAACCACGCCGGAACTTCTCCTAGGTCAGTGCGAAGGGATGCGCTTACAGCCGCCGTCCGGATCATAAGCGCGATGCAAGACGCGTTTTGGGATGACGCCGATGCCGTCCGCTTCACCGTGGGACAGCTTCTTGTAGAGCCAAATGTGCCGTCGGTCGTACCGGCGAAGGCCGATTTTTCAGTAGACTTGCGTCATCCAGCTGCCGCAAAGCTGACGCGGCTTGGCGATCTCGTCGAGCCTATTGCCCAAGCAAATTGCGGCCACTGCGATGTGACAGTGCAGCAACTCTTACATGACCCGCCGCTGACATTCCCGCAAAGCATCCGGGATACGATTGCGAAGATCACGCGCGAGCTTGGATACGATGCGATGGAGATAGCGTCAGGCGCTGGCCACGATGCACGCTACCTCCATTACTTCTGTCCGAGCGGCATGATATTCGTTCCGTGCAAGGACGGCATCAGCCACCATCCCTCCGAAAGCGTCGAACCGCCCGATGCGCTGGCAGCTACGAATGTTCTGGCGCACACGCTGCTGCAGCTGGCGAATTCTTAGGCTTCAATCGGCCAATCGAAGAATGATAGCGCTGGCGAACCCGCGATACAAAACTGTAAAGGCGGAGAAGCCCCGCAGCCTCGTCCGGCCTCTTTAGAGCATCGTATGTTAAATGGGGCCGGCGCGGAAAGCCCTCTCCCCTCGGGAACGCACATGCCTCGGAGCAAGAAACAAACGATGCCAACAACAAAGATCGCAAAAGCCCCCCCTTCGCTACTCCCGGAAACCCCTTTCGCAAAGGTCTCCCTCGGAAGAAGGACAGGATGAGGCCGGACTTCAATGGTTCTGCTAAAGGCAGATGCGGTCTACGTCGCGGCGGGCCGGCGCGGCCCTCAACGGGGTGCCGTTGGCGAACCGAGACGCACCTTCACTAGTAAAGCACGCTTCTCAGCCAAAAAGAGCCACCTGCGGCAGGAAGCGAGCTTCAAATTACAGCGGACATCGATCTTGGGCTTTTCCGCGACTGCCTTTGACACCGCGGCAGGCGTTAATGCAGGAACAGAAAGCGGCGCCGTCCCCCCACCCTCGCGGGCCGTTCTCGCGATAAGATCGGCGGCGGTCATTTCCCGCATCCAAGGGTTCGCCTGCAGCGCCGCTGCGCTAAGCAGGTTTGCTATGCGGTCCTCAGGCTTGGCCGCGAGCACCTTTATTGCTCCGGAAGGACCGGCGAGGAAAGCCAATCGGAGACTACCTGCGGTGACGGCAACTCCATGCGCAGACAAAAATGCGGCATTCTCACGGGTGTAGATCAAGGCGGCATTGCGAGCGATTTCGGGAGCAGCACGCAGCGATAAAATTTCATCGGTTGACTTACCTGCTGTCAATTCCGGAAACCTCCGCTGCATCACGTCGAGGAAGGTATCGCGGATGAACTGATAAGGTCCAAATGCGGTGGAGGCTTTGTTCACCGCATTGAGCCTTCCTCCGGACTCGACAGCTAGTAAGCGGTCAAGAAGAAGCTTTTCGCTATCCGTTGGAATCAAGCTGGAGGCCGGGCTATCCCCAGCGTGACCGAGACAGGGAATTAAAAATGTAAAAAGGGCGATGGTGAGGCTTCGTCCTAGCCGGCCCATTAAAACACATATCAGCCGCCCGTTTGGCTCATGTGCCGCGCAACGGCGGGCTTTTGCGCGCGCCGGTCAATAACAAAGTCGTGGCCTTTTGGTTTCCTAGCTATGGCCTCAGCTATGGCGGCGTTCAAAAGCTCATCCGAAGCGGAGGCCCGAAGCGGCGCGCGCAGGTCGGCGGCATCCTCCTGGCCAAGGCACATGAAGAGCGTGCCCGTGCAGGTGACGCGGACCCGGTTGCAGCTTTCGCAGAAGTTATGTGTGAGCGGGGTAATGAAGCCCAGCCTTCCGCCGGTTTCAGCGACGCGAACATAGCGGGCAGGGCCACCGGTGCGATAGGGGATCTCCTCCAGCGTCAGCCGCTCTGACAAACGCTGACGCACCACCGACAGCGGCAAATATTGGTCGGTCCTGTCGCCGTCTATGTCCCCGAGCGGCATCGTCTCGATCAAAGTCAAGTCCATCCCCTCGCCGTGACACCAGCGCAGCATGTCTTCGATTTCATGCTCGTTGATTTCCTTCAAGGCGACCATGTTGATTTTGATCTGCAATCCGGCTTCCTGGGCTGCCCGGATGCCGTCCATCACTTTCCCGAAATCGCCCCAACGCGTGATCGCCTTGAACTTCTCGGGGTCGAGGGTATCGAGTGATACGTTGATCCGGCGGACGCCGGCTTCGGCAAGCTGGGCTGCATATTTTCGCAGCTGGCTTCCATTAGTGGTGAGCGTCAGCTCATCCAAAGCCCTGCTCTTGAGATGCCGGCTAAGCTCCTTCACGAGCCAAAGGATGTTCTTCCTTACAAGGGGTTCGCCGCCCGTGAGCCGTAGCTTCCGCACTCCCTTTGCGATGAAGGCGGAACAAAGCCGGTTCAACTCCTCTAGCGTCAGGACATCTGCCTTTGGCAGGAAAGTCATATCCTCGGCCATGCAATAGACGCAGCGGAAGTCGCACCGGTCTGTCACCGACACGCGTAGATAGGTTATACGCCTACCGAACGGATCGACCATGGCACTGCCACTTGGCACAAAGGCTTTTGCGGCAGGGGAGGATTGAAACGTCATAAGCGCATCCCACGAATTTCTGTGACACACATTATTTAGTGATTGGCTGTCAACTTAGCAGGGTATATCGCAGGCACAAGCGGCGCGCATAAGCATTTATGCTAGACGCGCTCAATTCATGAGGAGGTCTGAATGGAGGACGAAGACCAGTTCAATATGTCGATGAGGAAATTTTTGAAAAGAGTGGGCGTCACTTCGCAGCAGGAGATCGAGCGGATTGTCAGGGAGGGGTATCTGAAGTCCGGCACGCTCAAGGTTCGCGCCGTCTTGACCGCTGAAGGCACCAATCTCAATCACGTGATTGACGGTGAGATCGAACTGCCCGAACAGTAGCGTGCTTTAGGTGGCCGCAGAAGGGGCCGCTTGTTGGAGACCCTGAATGGAAGCCTACGAAGCCCTTATTACGCGCGCAAGTCCTTTGACGCTTGGGGAGCCGGCACCGGACGCGGAGACAGAACTCAGGATTATCGCTGCTGCTCTAAGAGCGCCCGACCATGGCCGGCTGCGCCCCTGGGCCTTTATTTCCATTCGGGGTGAAGACCGGCTCCGCCTCGGCGAAATCCTCGCCTCCTCGTTTCGGCTGCGCGAATCTTTGGCCGTTGCGGAGGCCGCCGACCGCGAGCGCCAAAAGGCCCTGCGGGCACCGCTTATCCTCGTGGTCGCGGCGAGAATAACCGATAATCCAAAGGTTCCAGCAATCGAGCAGATAATCTCCGCTGGAGCGGCGGCGCAAAACATCATGCTAGCCAGCCACGCGCTCGGCTTTGGGGCCATGTGGAAGACCGGTCCGGCGGCATACCATCCGATTGTGAAAGAAGCGCTGGGCCTTCGGCCGAACGATCATATTGCCGGTTTCATCTACATTGGGACCACGGTTGCGGCCCCAAAGCCAGCGCCGCCGCTTTATCCTGCCGGATTTCTTTCAGAATTGCCTCGCTAAAAAGGCCGGGTAACCGGCCTTTTCTCGCTATAGCCCGGCTTACCAGCGCAGATAGGGGCAGACAACCTGCTCTCCCGAATAGGTCGTGTATGTGCCGGTGGCTGGGTCGAAAGACCGGAACCTCTGTTCGCATGCGGCTATGCCACCACCAGCATAGACGGGTCCGGCCACGGGGCCTTCGAGAAAGCCGTCCACGGCGGCAGCGGTCCCCGCGATGATATCGCCTGGGATGCCGATGACGCCTCCGCCATAGTATGGACCGTAGCCATAGCCATAATAGGGGCCGTACCCGTAACCGTAGCCATAAGAAGGGTAGAACTGCACCTTCGTGATTTCTGTCGCTGGAGCCTGTGGTGTAGTTGCCGCAGCCGTGGTTTCCGCAAAAGCGGAAGGCATTGCCGCACACGCTGAGAGCACAGCAGCTGCGCCGATCATAAGTCTCTTGTAAGACATCCTTGTACTCCGTCTATTTTGGCGCGGGGAAGCTTCCCGAGCGCGCCCTCTTCAACCGGCGAACGCTTCGTCACGCGCGTCGTTCAGCCCAACCATGTAAAATTTGAGTGAACGTTGGTTACCCTGGACGAAAAAAGGCGGTTTGGGGTGGCGGTGAGTTCGGCGGTGAGGTGGGTAGCCCGGTTTCGCGGGGCCGGCAGTGTGGCGCCAGCCTGGATGGGTGGCTATAAGCCCAAGACGCTTCGCGGCAAACATGCGGTGTGGCAGATTGCCCGGTGCCACAAGAAAGACTTCACCTCGAGCCAACTGGTCGAGGAGTTGCAAACAGTTCGAGGGCTCAAGGTGGATCGCCGTTCGGTTTGGGAGTTCGTGCATGCGCACGGGCTCAGCTGGTCCCCACGCTCAAGCCTGGCGAAGCCGTGATTATGGACAATTTGGGCAGTCATCGGGGCAAAGCCGTGTGGCAGGCAATCCGCAAGGCTCGGGCGAAGCTTCTGTTCCTGCCGAAGTACTCCCCCGATCTGAACCCCATCGAACAAGTCTTTTCCAAACTCAAACATCTGCTGCGCAAGGCGCAGGGTCGCTCTTACGGCGCCCTTCTCAAGGCCACCGGCAAACTCCTCAGCGCTTTCTCTCCGGAAGAGTGCTGCAACTACCTCAAAAATTGCGGCTATGGATTCGTCTTCAAAAGCGTGGCGTTGAACGAGATTTCGTTGAGACGGTTCAAGATTTCGCGCACTATTGCCGGGCGCGGAATATAAGGGATTGCGGTTTCGGCCAGGCGGGCCGGAGTTTGAAGGTTACCTTTGGGAGGCGGAAGGCGGCTGGCAACGGTGCGCGCCGGTAAATCCTTCGAACCAAACATGCCGCCTGGCCAACATATTTGACTTCCAGTTTCCGGCGCGCGGGCCGGAGTGTGAGCGTTATCGCTGGTTCAAATCCATCCAGCCCGACCATTTGCCGGGCTCCGATCTGACGGAGAGCAGCGCTTGTGCATCACATGTCCGCGCCGGAAGGCGGTTTGCAGTTTTGGCCCGGGCGGGCCGGAGATTGAAGGTTACCACTGTTAATGGGCAGGCCGCAGGTTCGAATCCTGCCGCGAGTATAATCTACACTCGCGTAGCTCAGCGGCCAGAGCGGCAAAACGCCTTTAGTCATAACATGTCCGCCCGGTGTCCATTTTTTGAAGGAGGCGATCCATGATCAACTATACGAAGCTTTTTTCGCTTCGGCGCACGCCGCAGTCCGAGCCCATTCCCGGCACGGTTGCGAACTCTGCTGGTGGCTTCGCTTTCCCTGTTGATGACTGGGCTCGCCTCGACCGCTTTCTTGTGCTTGGGTCCGAGGGCGGAAGCTATTACGCGACCGAGCGCGTGCTGACCAGGGAGAATGCGGAGGCGACCATTCGCGCTATCCAGGCGGATGGCGCCCGGGCCGTTGCCCGTATCGTCGAGATCAGCCATTCCGGCCGCGCGCCCAAGAACGATCCGGCGATTTTCGCGCTGGCGCTTGCCTCTTCGCTCGGGAATGACGAGACGAAGAGCCATGCCATGGCGGCCATTCCCAAGGTCTGCCGCACCGGCACGCACCTCTTCCAGTTCGCAGAGGCTGTGGAAGGCTTTCGCGGTTGGGGGCGCGGGCTCAGGCGCGGCATCGCGGCTTGGTACACGGCGAAGTCCGCCGACCAGCTTGCCTTGCAGGTGGTGAAGTACCGCCAGCGCGGAGGCTGGACGCACCGCGATCTGCTTCGGCTCGCGCATCCTTCCACGGATGAGGCGGCGCGCAAGGGGCTGTTCGACTGGGTGTGCCGCGATACAGTTGGCGAGGCACTCCCGAAGCTCGTGACGGCATTCGTGCAGCTTTCGAAGGCAAAGGACGCGGATGAAATCGCGGCACTCATCGTGGAGCACGATCTGCCGCGCGAGGCGGTGCCGACGGAGTGGCTGAACGATCCGAAGGTGTGGCAGGCGCTGTTGGAGCGCATGCCGATGACGGCGCTTGTGCGCAATCTCGGCAAGCTCTCCTCGGTTGGTGTGGTGAAGCCGCTTGGCGAAGGGCTGCCGCTTGTGCTCTCGGCGCTGCGCGATGCAGACCGTATCCGCAAGGCGCGCCTGCATCCGCTTGCGATCCTGCTTGCGCTCAAGACCTATGCGCAAGGCCGTGGCGAGAAGGGCAAGCTCACCTGGGAGCCTGTGCCGCAGGTCATCGACGCGCTGAACGCGGCCTTCTACACCGCGTTTGCGAATGTCGAGCCCACCAGTAAGCGCATCCTGCTCGCGCTCGACGTTTCCGGCTCCATGGGCGGGGGCGGTATCGCGGGCACCTCGCTTACACCCCGCGAAGGGTCGGCGGCGATGGCGCTGATGACGGCGGCGACGGAGGAGAACTACCATATCGTGGGGTTCACCACGTCTGGCGGCGATTGGCAGACCAACACGCGGCTGACTCCGCTGCCGCTCACGCCGTCCATGCGGCTCGACGCTGCGGTCAAGGCCGTGTCGGACCTGCCGTTCGGTGGCACCGACTGCGCGCTGCCGATGCTCCACGCGATGGAGAAGGGCCTGAAGGTGGATGCCTTCGTGGTCTACACCGACAGCGAGACTTGGGCGGGGAAGATCCATCCGGCGCAGGCGCTGAGGCAATACCGGACGAAGACCGGCATTCCGGCGAAGCTCGTCGTGGTGGGCATGGTGTCGAACGGGTTCTCGATTGCGGACCCGAATGACGCCGGCATGCTGGATGTGGTCGGCTTCGACGCCGCCGCTCCGGCGGTGATCGCGGACTTCATCCGCGATTGAAGAGGATATCAGTGCCCTTCGGGAATCTTATAGGCTCCCGAAAGGCTTCTGCTTCTAGTCTGGGCAACCTCCACTAATAGTTTCGGGGGCTTTTCTGCCGCATACCGGCTAGAAAGGATTGAACCTCACATCAGTCCATCATTTGGCTAACTGGGGGCTCGCTATTCAGCGGTGCTGAAGTAATTTAAAAAGCCCCTCCAATGTGCGGAGTCCAATGATGCCTATCACCACCCGCTTCACCCAAAGATTTGGCCTAATCCATCCCATCGTTTCCGCTCCGATGGACCTGATCGCGGGCGGCAAACTCGCGGGCGCCGTCTCAGGCGCGGGCGGCTTGGGATTTCTCGGGGGAGGTTATTCTGACGATGAAGAGTGGTTCGAGCGTGAGTTCGCCGCGGCCGGCAACCAGCCGGTCGGCTGCGGTTTCATCACCTGGTCGCTTCGTTGTCAGCGCGAGATATTCGACGAGGTGCTGGCCCGCGAGCCCAAGGCTATCTTTCTCTCCTTCGACGATCCGGAGCCGTTCGCGAGCCAGGCTAAAGCCGCTAGAACCCCCGTATTCTGCCAGCTGCAAACGCGCGCCGATGCGGAACGTGCCCTGGACATCGGTGTGGACGTCATCGTAGCGCAAGGTACCGAGGGCGGCGGGCACGGCGGCTCGCGCGCGACGATGACGCTTGTACCCGAAATCGCAGATCTCATTGCAAAACGCGCTCCAGACACGCTGCTGTGCGCCGCAGGAGGGATCGCCGATGGGCGTGGACTCGCTGCCGCTCTCATGCTTGGTGCAGATGGGGCGGTGGTTGGGTCTCGGTTCTGGGCGTCTCAGGAAGCTCTGGTGGAACCTAAGCTTCATGCGGCGGCGCTTGCGGCAAGTGGGGATGATACGATTAGGCAGAGCGTGCTCGATATCGTCCGCAATCGCCCTTGGCCAGGGCGTTATACCGGCCGGGTTCTCGAGAATGAGATGGTTCGGAAGTGGCGCGGAAGGGAAGATGAGCTCATAGCTGTGCGAGACCAAGAAGCAGAGCGTTATAGAGAGGCGGCCCAAGCTGGAGATCCGGCCGTGATGGCAATAATCGTCGGCGAAGCCGTTGGTTTGATTGAAAGCATAGAGCCAGCTGCCAGGATCGTAGAGACAATTATTAGTCAAGCGGAGGAGCGCCTCAGGGCGGGCTTTCGCATGATCGCTTGAGCGGAGGACGCATTATCCTCTACTGCGCAAGCTCGGCCATAAGCCGGTCCGCGTGGTAAACCTTGGACAGCGCCTCGCGCAGCGCGCCCACATTCACTGCGACAGCACGGTTCACCGCCGCATCGAAGCCGAAATTGCCGCCTAGCGATTGCCTGTTGCCGTCGAAGATCAGGCCAACAATCTCTCCATTCTTATTGATCATGGGCGAGCCCGAATTGCCGCCGATGATGTCGTTATCGGTCACGAAGTTCATCGGTTGCTGCATGTCGAGCGCAGACTGCGCCGCAAGCCAGCTTTCCGGCAGTTTGAAGGGCGGCTCACCGGTGGCGCGCTCGAAAAGCCCGCCAATTCGCGTCATCGGCTCAATCTCTTTGCCGTCCTCGCGATAGCCCCGCACCGTGCCGTAAGAGATGCGCAAGGTGAAGGTTGCATCGGGATAGATCGATGTGCCGTAAATCTTGAAGCGGGCGCGCGCGATTGCGCTATGGGCTTTGTTCAGCGGCGCTCCGAAATTGTCCTCCTCGTCCTTGCGGCTTGCCCGAAAGTCAGGGTCAACGAGACGCGCGAACGCGATCATCGGGTCGTTCGCGGCCTCGATGGCCGTTTCTCCCCCTTCGAGAAGGCGCTCACGCAGTTTCACGTCAGCGAGTTTCGTCCCGTCAATCAGAGCCTCCGCAAGCTGCGCCGGCGATTTCCTGCCGAGAACCTTGCGCACGAAGGCGTCATCCGGCCCCAAGGCTTCCCTGAGCTTTGTCAGCGAGAAGGTGAGAGTGAGCTTTTCAAGCTTAGGATATATCGGCGAATCTGCGAGCAGCGCGTGTTTCAGGGCCGGGAAGTTGGCTTCCGAATATTCTGGCAGCCTTTTCGTATCCGGCTTGGCCTTTTCTTCCGGGTACCGGACGAGGGCCAGGGCATCGCCAAAAAGTCGCGAGTCGAAGCCGCCTCGCCCTTCAAGGTAGTTGAAGCGAAGGCTCTTTGAGCGCAAGCGCGCGAGAATGGAGCGGATGTTATCCCAGGCAGTGCCGGCTTCGTCTTCAAGCGTGGGATCGGCCTTTACCTTGGCTTGAAGCTCGTTCTCCGCCTTCGTCTTCGCCAAGATCAAGGCTGAGTCGACCAGCGCCTCGAACTGCCCCTTTCTGGCCTTCAGCGAATTCTCCACGCCGAACAACCGGCCCGTTGCTATGCGGGCTTCTTCCGCGCCTTTCGTCGAGAATTCCGTAAGTTCACCTCGAAGCTCGGAGGACCGGAAAAGTGCGCGCGGCAGGCTGACATCGCGGTCGTATTCGAGCTCGGCAACGGTATCGAGCCGCTTCGTCGAGCCTGGATGCCCAACCGTAAAGGTTAGGTCACCCGATTTCGCATCCTCCTTGGCATAGCGAAAGTAGTTCGCGCTCGTATCAAGCGGCTTGCCGTTCTCATAGACGCGTAGATAGCTGACATCGAGGTCATAGCGTGGAAATTCGAAATTGTCGGGGTCGCCCCCGAAAAAGGCGATAGCCTGCTCTGGCGCAAAAACCAGACGCACATCCTGGTATCGGCGGTATTTGTAAAGGTCGTAGATGCCGCCATTGTAAAGCTCGACCACGTCGCAACGAAGAGCAGGGTTGCCCCCGGCACACTCGTTCGCGACCGTGGCTCTAATGGCCCGTTTTGCTACCGCGTAATCCGTTCCTTCCTTGCCTTCGAGCGCTTGCTGTACCCGGGCCGTCACATCGCCGATCTCAATGAGCTGGTCGATCTCAAACGCGGGGCATTTGACCTCGTCCTTCTCCTCCTTTGCGTAGAAGCCGGTTTGAAGAAGGTCCTTGCCGCTTGAAGAAAGATTCTCGATGCAATGCTCGGCGCAATGGTGATTCGTTTGCACAAGGCTGTGGGCAGAGACAAAACCCGCCGAGCACCCCTGTGCGAGCCGGACCGCGGATAGGCGCGCGTGGTCGAGCCATTGCTGGTTTGGCTTGAACCCGTAACGCTTTTGCACATCCGCCGAGGGAAAATTGTCGAGCGTCCACATGTCCTCATCGGCTTTCGCGGATGAGAGCATGAGGCTAACAAAAAGACTTGTGATGAGAACGGGTTGACCAAGCAATTGAGGCCTCTCAGCGCGGAGGAGGTGCTAATGCTGCAAAGTCCGGCGGAGCGGCTTGTTCAGAATCACCATGGTAAAGCCAGCCAATGCGGCAACACTTGCGATCATGACAAAGAATGCCGGTTTTTCCATGCTGCTCCAATAGGAGCCGAGCCAGCCGGCCAAGAAGTTGCCCACGAAGCTCGTTGCAAGCCATACACCCATCATCAGAGAGAGCACGCGGGCAGGGGCCACCTTGGATACGAGCGAAAGCCCCACGGGCGACAAGTAAAGCTCGCCCAGAGTCAGGATCACGAAATAAGCGATAAGCCAAAGCCAGCTCACCTTCGCGTCTGCAGCTAAATCAAGGGCCGCAAACACCATCAGCAAATTGGCCAGTGCCACGCCAAAGCAGCCGATCGCCATCTTTGTCACCGACGAGGGCTCTTTGTGCCGCTCAGCCTGCCGCGCCCACAGCGCGACGACGAAGGGCGTGAAGGCGAAGATCATGAAGGGGTTGAAGGCCTGGAACCACGTAACCGGGATTTCGGCATGCCAAAATAGAAGGTTGATCGAGCGGTCGGTGTAACTGTTGGCCCAAAGCGCAATGGTGTTTCCCTGCTGCTCGTAGGCTGCCCAGAACAAGGTATTGGGGATGAAAAAGATCAGTAGCGCTGTAATGGCTTTCCAGTCTGCCGCGCTTAGAGGATCGTGTTCATGGTGCGCGGCTTTGGCTTTAGCGAGCTCGTCCCGCGGCAGGTCGCTGTAGCCCCACAAATAGATCGACAGGCCAATCAGCATGCCCACGCCCGCCGCGGCGAAGCCGTAATGCCAGCCCAGTTCCTCGCCAAGCGTTCCGCAGACAAGGGGGGCAAGAAAAGCGCCGAGATTGATGCCGACATAGAAAATGGAATAGGCGCGGTCGCGGCGGGGGTCGCCTTCAGCGTAGAGCCCACCAACTTGGGTTGAAATGTTCGGCTTAAAAGCGCCATTGCCCAGGATAAGCGTAAGGAGCGCAAACAGGAGCAGCGGCTCGAAGGCCATCATGAAATGTCCGATGGCCATAAGGATGGCCCCGATAATAACCGTCCGCCGCTGGCCAAGGACGCGGTCGGCAATGATGCCGCCAAGGATCGGGGTCAAATAAACGAGAGCTGTGTAGGACCCGTAAAGCTGCGACGCGAAAGGCTGTGTGTCGAGTGGCCCGAACACTGATTCAAAGCCGCTTTTCAGCGACGCGAGGCCAATGACCTGCTCGAAATGCCCTGGCAAAAGCAAATATTTGACCAGGTAAAGGACGAGCAGGGCGCGCATCCCGTAATAGGAGAAGCGCTCCCACATCTCCGTCGAGAATAGAAAAACGAGCCCTCTCGGGTGCCCAAATAGCTCCTTAGGCTTGGCTTTAGTGTCGATTGCCGCGATTGCCATTGCCCTCTCCTGCGCGCAGCTAACCTTGCGGCGGAGAAGATGCAAGCCCGGATTTTGGCGTGGCCTGCACCGTTACTCCGTCGGCAAGAGGTACGAACCGCCCGCTGGCCGCGTCGAAGGTGTCTATTGTCCCGCTCTCGATATTGTAAACCCACCCGTAAAGCCGAAGCCGGCCGACCGCCAGCCTCGCAGCGACAATGGGATGGGTTTGAAGGTTTCGAATCTGGCAAAGTACGTTTTCGTGGACGAGGGCATTCAAGCGCGTCTGCTCGTCTGCGCTGGGGGGCAGAGTGGCGTCAATGATCTCCTTTGCCGCGGCCGCGTGTTTTATCCAACTTGAGACAGCGGGCATTTTATCAAGCCGGTTCTCGCGCAAGATGGCCTTCATGGCGCCGCAATCGGAATGGCCGCAGACCACAAGATCCTCGATGCCGAGCGCAGCAACGGCATATTCAATGCTGGCTGAGACGCCACCCGCAGCGGGCCCGTAGGACGGGATAATGTTTCCGGCATTGCGAATAACGAAAATGTCCCCCGGTTCGCGCTGGGTCAGAAGCTCGGGAGCGACCCTGCTGTCCGAACACGCAATGAAAAGCGCGAATGGCGCCTGAGCTTCGCCGAGCTGCTCGAAGAGCTCTTTGCGCCGGCCATAAACTTCGCTTTGAAAGCGCAAAGCGCCTTCGATCAATTTACGCATCGGGATTCCCACTTCCGTTAACTAAACAAAGCTTACCAGTTTCACCGTCGGGATGCGAACCGAGCCGTGGCTAAAGGTTACGCTTGCCTTTACGTAAGTTATGGCTTACGGTAAGTAATGACTTACGAATCAGCTCTGGCCGTGCTCTCCGATCCAACACGCCGCAAGGTCTTCGAGCGTCTGCGGGATGGCCCGCGAGCGGTGAACGCGCTCGCCTGCGGCTTGCCAGTTTCGCGTCCGGCAGTTTCGCAGCATCTGAAAGCGCTAAAGGAGGCCGGGCTTGTTCAGGAGCGGAGTGAGGGCGTAAGGCGGATTTATTCGATCCGAAAGGAAGGCCTGATCGATCTTCGCGATTGGCTCGACAGCTTCTGGAGTGTGGCGCTGGAAGCCTTCAAAGCGGAGGCGGAAAAGCCGGAACGGAAAATTCAAGGAGAAGAGGAATGAACGCAAGCGCCGAGATCGCCCCAGTTGTCAAAACCATTCGGGTGAAGGCCCCCATTGCCCGCGCGTTCGATGTGTTCACGAGCGGTCTGACGCGTTGGTGGCCGCATAATCACGGGATTGGCAAGAAGCCCATCCAGAAGGTCATGATGGAGCCGAGGCTAGGCGGGCGCTGGCTTGAAATTTCGGAGGACGGGACCGAGACAACGGTAGCCACCATTACGCTCTGGGAACCGCCGCATCGCCTGGTGCTGCTTTGGCAGGTGAACGCCAAATGGCAGCCGGACAAGTCGATGAAATCGGAGGTCGATGTCCGTTTCACCAAGGAAGGCCCCAAGGCCACGCTTGTCGAACTGAAGCACCATAAATTCGAGACGATGGGCGCGGAAGCAGGCGCTTCCATGCAGAAGGACGTCAATGGCGGCTGGCCGGGCCTCATGGAGCGTTTCGCGCAGGAAGCCGAGCGCAGCGGCAACTGATGAAAGGTGCGCCCAGACGCCGTGTCGCGCCCATTGAACAACATCCAAACCTAAAAAGGTGATGAAAATGACGGAATTCCTCATCTACGGAAACCCAGCCAGTCCCTTTTTGCGGAGCGTCTGCGTCGCTCTCGAGGAAAAAGGAAAGCCGTACCGGATCGAGAGATTGGGCCCGGACGAGTTTCGGGGCGAGCGCCATCTAAAGCTTCATCCCTTCGGACGCATTCCGGTAATAGACCACGGTGACTATAGGCTTTACGAGACGCAAGCCATTCTGCGCTATATCGATGCTCTCTATCCCGAACCGGCGCTTCAGCCGAAAGACCCGAAAGCAATCGGGCGCATGAGCCAGATTATGGGCATCAACGATTGGTATCTGTTCCCGCAAGTGGCCCGGATCATCGTCTTCAACCGCATCGTTGGACCAGCACTTCTCGGCATCGCGCCCGATGAGGAGGCGATCGCGCGCGCTGTTCCCGACGCCGAACTATGCTTCGGCGAGCTCATTCGCCTTTTGTGGGATCAGCCATTCTTGGCCGGGCATGAACTGACGCTCGCGGACATACTGCTCGCGCCGCAACTCTACTTTCTGGCGGCTACCCCGGAAGGCGCAAAGGTCATGAGAAACACGGCCTTACTCGCCTGGCTGGGACGCATGAATGCGCGGCCAAGCATGCAGGCCACCTTACCGCCTGAACCTATCCGGCTCGCGGCCTAAGAGGACGAATTCACTCGAACGCTCACGTAATTAGGTTGCGCCAAAAACAAGCAGCGGTGAACTTATGTGCGGAGAGGGGAGCCGCTGCCCTTAATCCATTGCCTCATCATCTTGCAGAGCCGCGTCCTCTACCGGCTCAAACCAGTCCCCCTCCGCGCCGTGCAAAATGTCCCCATTGTCGAACTCGACATCTATGGAACTGGGCTCATCCGTGTCTCCGCTAATTCGCACGACCTGACCAATGTCAAGCGGCGTATAGCCGAGGCGAATGGGATTAGCTTCTTTCCATTTGACACGGTGCCCAATCGCAAACGTCATCACTTTCTCCCTTGCTGAGTTGCTTGCAATGTCAGTGCCAACTGATTCGCGCGGAAAAATTGGGGCAGCTCTGCTCAAGATTAGGAAGAACCAGCGCCAGGTAAGGCCATTATCCAAAAACTGGAATCCTCCAAAGTTCCGGCCGGCGGCGTCCGGCCCTTGCGCGATTCTTGACAGAAGGAGCAAAGTGGGATGCCGGCGCTGGCTGCGCCGCTTTCGCGTGTCATGGTGCGGGCTGCATCGGAGCTTGCATCTAAATACGGAGTTTGGGCACCGGAAATGACGGCTTGGCTTGCTAAGAACCAGGTAAGGCTGCAGTTTGCTTTGCGCATGACCTTTGCCGCGCTTGCGAGCTATGGCCTAGGGGAAGTGATCGGGCTCGCTCAAACTTATTGGGCCGTGCTCTCCTCGGTGATCGTTATTCAGGCAAGCGTCGGCGGTTCGCTAAGAGCCGGCATAAACCGGCTGATAGGAACGGTCGGCGGTGCGTTTTGGGGCGCTGGCGTGGCTCTTCTCATTCCGCACAACACAACTGCAGCCCTGGCCGCGGCTCTATTTGCGGCAGTTGCTCCGCTCGCCATTCTGACTGGGTTTCGGCCCGACTATCGAGTCGCGCCCGTCACCGCAATAATCGTTCAGATGGCGCCATCGCTTATGCAATCGGACCCGGTTACTTCTGCCGTATCGCGTGTTTTTGAGATCAGCCTCGGCAGCGCCGTCGCCATTGCCGTAGCTTATTTCATTCTCCCCGCCCGCGCGCACCAGCTGCTCGCTCGATCGGCGACAGGAGTTCTCACTGCCATGGCAGAGATGGTTTCTCTCTTTGCAGCACATCCATGCTCGGGAACGAAGGCTGCGGAACTTCTTAAAGTGCAAAACAGGATAAGAACGGGGATCGGACAAACCGAGACTCGCGCGAGCGAAGCAGGGGTTGAGAGGTCGAACCGGCTGTCGGCGGGACCGGATCCGGAGCCGCTTGCCCGAACCCTACGGCGGCTGCGGCACGACCTGGCGATGATTGCCCGCGCTCTAGAGACACCGTTTTCGGAGCAGGTCCGGCAGCATATCGAGGCGCCGCTGCGCGCACTTTTCTCTGCTCTCGGGGCCTGGCTGGCAGCGGATTCCCAGGCTCTGGCGGCCGGAAAGCCTTCCCCAAACCTAGAAGCCGTCAAGGCCGCGATGGAGGACTACAAGAAGGCAGTTGCGGGGAACGGGCAAGATGGCCTGTCATATCAGGCAGGAAATAAAGATATGGTGCGGGCATTCACGCTGCTGTTCACTTTCGAACAAACGCTGCAGAACCTTCAGGATCTCGCCGACAGGACCTCGGAATTCGTGGGCGATACTTAAGGCGCGAACTCTCCGAATTTCGTTTCTTTAGTAGATGACGACCGAACGGATACTCTTTCCTTGATGCATAAGGTCAAACCCTTCGTTGATCCGATCCAGGGGCAACCTATGCGTGATCATCGGATCGATCTGGATTTTCTTCTCCATATACCAATCGGCAATGCGCGGCGTATCCGTACGTCCTCGCGCCCCGCCAAAGGCTGAGCCCTTCCAAACCCTGCCAGTCACGAGCTGGAAGGGGCGCGTTGAAATCTCTTTGCCGGCTTCGGCAACGCCTATGATTATGCTTGTGCCCCAGCCGCGGTGGCAGCATTCGAGGGCCTGCCTCATCACTTGAACATTGCCCGTGCAATCGAAGGTGTAATCCGCGCCGCCGCCAGTTAACTGGACAAGATGCGCGACAAGGTCGCCCTGAACTTCCTTCGGGTTTACAAAATGGGTCATTCCAAAGCGGCGTCCCCATTCCTCCTTCGACGGGTTGACATCGACGCCAATGATTTTATCGGCGCCCACCAGCTTCAGACCTTGGATGACGTTCAGTCCGATGCCGCCGAGCCCGAATACAACGCAATTGGCGCCTGGTTCGACCTTCGCTGTGAATATAACGGCGCCAACGCCGGTGGTTACGCCGCATCCGATATAACATGCCGTGTCGAAGGGAGCATCGTCGCGAATTTTTGCGACGGCGATCTCGGGCACCACCGTGTAGTTCGAGAAAGTAGAACAACCCATGTAATGGTAAATGGGCTTCCCTTTGTACGAGAACCGGGTGGTCCCGTCTGGCATCAGTCCTTTGCCTTGCGTGGCGCGAATCGCGATGCACAGATTGGTTTTCCGGCTAAGGCAAGCCTCGCATTGGCGGCATTCCGGGGTGTAAAGCGGAATAACGTGGTCTCCGGGCTTCACCGTTTTTACGCCCGCACCGATTTCGCGGACGATGCCAGCGCCTTCATGCCCAAGAATTGAAGGAAATATGCCCTCGCTGTCAAAGCCGTCCAGCGTATAGGCGTCGGTGTGACATATGCCGGTGGCCTTGATCTCGATCAGCACCTCACCGGCTTTCGGGCCTTCCAAGTCAACTTCAACCACTTCGAGGGGGCGCTTCGCTTCAAAGGCAACTGCGGCACGGGATTTCAAGAACGCCTCCATCCAAAGTGGTTCTGGTCTAAGCTTATAATAATACGCTCGCCGCAATGCATGTCTAGTCTAATACCTTGTTTCGCTTCAGCTAATTCCAGAAACATGGATTAATGCAGCATAAAATTCCGGCTGTGCGGCGCAAAGTCATGCTAGCTTCCGGTAGCGCAGGAGGCGGGTTTAGAAGATCCGGGGGTTAGCCCTTCAGCCAGGATCAAGAAAGCGCCGTCGCCGCGACCCACCAATTTGGACGCAGCGTCTTTATTTCGTCCGCGGCGGCTGATGCAATTTCAGGTGAAGGAAAAAGCCCGAAGCAGGTAGGTCCACTGCCCGAGAGGCGAGCCAAGACGCACCCCCGGCGGTTGCGAAGCGCATCGAGCACTTCAGCTATGGCGGGCTCCAGGGCTATCGCTGCCGGTTCGAGGTCGTTGCGCCCATCTTTCAGGGCAAGCGCGACCTCTTCAAGAGAAGCGAAGCTGTCATCTGGTGCGTTGTCTTTCCCCTCCCCGTCACCGCTATAAGGAGGAGCATTCAGCCTCCCGAAGACTTCGGCCGTCGGTACTTTTATGCCTGGGTTGACAAGGACGGCGGGCAATGTGCCCAGATAAGGTGCCGGCGAAATGCGTTCGCCAATACCTGCTACAAGCGCCGCTTTGTTGTAGAGGCAAACGGGCACATCGGCGCCTATAATTGCAGACTTCGTGATGAAGTTTTCTACGTTCCAATCGGCGCCATAAGCCCTGAAAAGAACCCGGATCGCAGCGGCTGCGTCGGATGAGCCGCCCCCAAGGCCTGCGGCGACTGGAATGCGCTTTTGTAGCCGGAACCCTCCGTCAAGTTCCCGGCCGAGCCACCCCGCGACTGTGCGCTTTGCCTTAAGGATCAGGTTCTCGCCATCGATCGCCTCCGCAAACGGACCTTCGAGGGTGAGGCCGCCCTCGCCCGTAGGATCGAAGGTTAATTCGTCGGCAATATCTGCGAAAGCGATGAGACTTCTGAGTTCATGATAGCCGTCGAGCCGCCTTCCGGCGACCTGAAGGGTAAGATTGACCTTTGCGCGAGCTCGCTCGCGAATGACAAGGCTTGAAGCACCCTGGCTCATGCCGGCTCCGTAGAGGCAATCGCATGCCTAGCTCATAGCCATGCGGAGGGATGTGATTGCTTCCGCTCGTTGTGAGGCTTAAGCTGCCTAATGACTGCTCACTGAGGCTTTTGCCCCTTCGGGACTGGCAGGCGGGGCTGCCGGCGCTTCATTCTCAAGGGCTGCCCGCGGCCCAGACTCGTCCGGCAATCCGTCCTCTAGCTTCTTTTTGATTTTAAGGGCATCCTCAGGTTCAGGACTGAGGGAAAGGGCCTGGTTCCACTGAAACTTTGCTTCAAGTTTCCGGCCGAGCCGCCAATAGACATCTCCCAGGTGGTCGTTCAAGGTAGGATCTTCGGGGCGCAGCTCCACCGCCTTGTCGAGGTGCTTAACCGCTTGATCGTAATCCTTCTGGAGGTAATAGGCCCATCCGAGGCTATCGATGATATAGCCGTCGTTCGGCCTAAGCTTGACCGCTTTCTTGATGAGGTCGAAGGCCTCCTGAATATTCATGTTCTGATCAAGCCATGAATATCCGAGATAATTGAGCACCGCCGCCTGCTCCGGATCGAGTTCGAGAGCTTTCTTAAAATCCGGTTCTGCCTTGGCCCATTGTTTCGTGCGCTCAAATGCAATGCCGCGAGAGTAGAAAAGGCTCCAGTCCTTCTTTTCGGGGGTTCCCAGCAAGGCGATTGCGCGGTCGTAATAGGGAATTGCAGCATCGTACTTCTTGCGGTTGGCCTCGATGCCGGCCAAGGTTTGGAGGATTTGCTGGTTCGTGGGGTCTTTTTCCAAAAGGGATGTAAGCAAAGTGACAGCGTCATCCTGCTTCTGAAGTGCGTTGACATAAAGCGCTTTCCGAATCTGCGCATTCTCCCGGAAAGGTGAAGCGTCTTGGACCTTATCGATGACGGAAATTGCCTTCGCATATTTCTCTATGTTTCCATAGAGTTCGGCGAGCTCAAGCTTTGCAATGTCGGAGTTCGGATTGAGGAAAAGGGCAAATCTGAAATAGATCTGGGCGGCATCCAACCCATTATTCGCGGCAAGCACCTGCCCGATACCAAGGAAAGACTCGGCCAATCCTTCTTCGACGTTCGAAACCATCAGCTTCGGCTTTTTGCCTGCCTTCAGGTCCTTGGAGAGCACCTTACCTAACGGGGTGGCAGCTGCATCGGCCTCTTCCAGCACGCGGAGTCCGGCTTTCCCGTCGCCCCAAAAAGCCAGGTGCCTTGCATAGGCTTCGGCGATCCGGGCATTCGGGGCCTTTTTATCATAGGCGGCCCGGTAGGCATCCTCAGCGGCCGCTTTCTTTTTTGCCACGTCAGCCATGAATGCTCGCTGCACGACCTCAAAATGAGCCGCCCAAGCCGATTTGCCCGGCACGCGCAGTGATGCAATCACTTTATCCGCATGCCCTTGCGCGATCCCGGCCCAGTCAAGCGCCAGCCTTATCGTCGGTTCGTCCGAAGATGATCCGCGCCCTGCACTTTTGAAGTGAGCGCTGGCTTTGGCATAGTCTTTGTGTTTGAAGGCATCCAAGCCGAGAAAGATATGCGCAACGGAGTTGTTCTTCTCGCGCTTTACGAGGCGTTCGGCGAGGCTGCGGGCTTCTTCAAATTCACCTGCGGCCAGTTCAAGCTGGAAGGCATTATCGAGGATGTCTTCGTTGCCTGGATCCTTGGCAAGAGCCCGCCTGAAGTAAAGCGCGGCGTTCTCGCTGTCGCGGGAGGCGCGCGCGACATGTCCCGCGAGATAGCTCCCCAGCAAAGACGTGCCCTCAACCCTCTGGGAGCGGGGAGCGGCTCTGCTTCTACTATTATGCAGAGCTGAAGCTTCGGGCGCGGTCCCCATCATGAATAGGCAAAGCCCTGTGACAATTCCGGCTTTTGTCAAAGAAGAATACCGAACCTTTGGAGCGGCTTGCATAAGAAGCATGTTTTGGGCCTGCCATTTCGATCTTGAATTGCAGTAGCGCGGCGCCTGCCCGCTCGCTTGATGTTGCTCTTGGCATAAGTCATTGCCGGTGGCGTGTCAAAAATGGATTGCGCGCCGTGGCGGTAATTCCCTCCAAATCAATCCGCAGGACAGGCTTTACGCGACAGTCCGCAGACATTGAGACGAAATCGCGGCGAGCGGCGGGAAAAGCGCTTGAGGGACAAAAACACTCTACCTGTTCAGGTCTTTGCTTTCCGCAAGGCCGGTGTGAATGTGCATGTCCAATTCGGCACCCATCATCGCTGCAAAAGCAGTAAGCCAGAGCCAGTATAGAAGGATTACCACCGCCCCGAACGAGCCATAAAGACGATCATAGGAATTGAACTGTGACACGTACCAATAAAAAATCGCAGACGCCGCAAGCCAAAGCGCTGTGCCGGTGATACATCCTACAGACACCCAGCGCCAGCGTGGCTTTTTGCGGTCGGGCCCATAACGGTAAATCAGCGCGAGGCTGAAGCACATCAGGATGGCCAGCACCGGCCAGCGCGCGTTGTGGACAATGCTATTGGAAAGCTCCCTAAAACCTAGCTCGTTCAGAACACGCGGGACGGCAACCACTGCGTAAACGTTGAAGGCGAATATTAACAGAGCCCCAACCGTGAATAAAATCGCGATGAAGTTTATGCGGGAAAAGCTGCGGGTCTCGGGCCGCTTATAGATGACGTTCAGGGCGCCCATCATGGCGTAAGCGCCAAGGCGCGCGTTTATGAAGGCAAGCGCCAAGCTGAGAAGAGAGGCGAGGGAAAGCGCTGCGCCGCTTTGACGCGTAAGCGCAAGAAGCTGAGCGTCAATGGCATTCCAGGCCTCCGCCGGCAAAATGTCCTTAAGCGTAAGGAATTGTTGTTGGACTTGAGCTGGGTCTGAGAAGAGCGCGAAGACTGCGACAATAAATGCGAGGCCGGGGAAGATCGCGAGCAGCGTGTAGAACGCAACTCCGGCGGCCAAAAGACTGATGTTGTCGCTAGAAATCGCCTTCCAAATGTTGAAGGCGATACCAACTGTTGTGCGCCTTTTTTGCCGTCCGGCCGCTTCTGGCGTGCCGCCTAAATTTGGATTGCACCTAGACAAGATTCACCTCACCCCGGAAATGTATACTGATTTATTGGCACGCCAGAAAGGCCGGGATCGGAAATCGCCAAACAGACTGCCGGCCGCGCAACCCCTCATTTTTATGGAACTCAGGCTGCAGATGCTTGTTCGTCGATATGATGCTTGCACGTATCTCAAGGAGGAGAACACGATGAGCTTGCTGTATGCACAAGGCGACTTGCTGATAGAACGCGTTGCCGATATCCCGCTCTCTGGAACGCCCATCGATCCCACCATGGAGGGCGCCACCGTCTTAGCCGAAGGCGAAGTGACGGGCCACCGCCATGCCATTTACGACACTATAACGATGTTCCGTGATGATGCTCTGGCGCATGACATTCCGAATGGACTGTATGTGGGTCATATCAAGGTTGATGGCCCTGCCGCTCGTATCCAGCACCAGGAACACGAGACCGTGACACTTCCTAAAGGTACTTACCGGGTCCGTAGGCAGCGTGAACTCGAGCCTAAGGATGCACGGATCGTTGCGGACTAAATTAAGACAGCTGTCTCCGGAGCAAAAGGCCCTCCTTGAAACTCATCGGAAGCGCTGGGCTGGGATAAGGTTATCAACGGCTCAAGCGGATCGCGAAGCTGCAGAACGCGGCGTGGGCCTGGCCTACCGCGCCGCGGGCTATGCACCCCCAAAGCAGATCGTATGGTGTGACAGCCCCGTTGAAATGGCGGCCTTATGGGCCGGTTCCACGGCCGAGCGCGCCGGGCCAAATCTTAAAGCCGCTATTGTAGAACAGGTCCGCTGCCGCGCCGCAATCGCCATTCAGCGTCTGGTAACGGGAAGTGTTCTGGCTGCCGTCGACAATTCTGGACAGAGAGCGGGAAGCGACACTGCGACAGAAACGGCTAGAGAAGCAGTCCTCAAGGCTACGAGCGGAATTCGGCCCGCGGGCGCTGAAGGGCGCTGGTGGCTGTTTTGGCTTTTCTGGTTGAACAGGGGGCGTTCCTGGCTACAAATCGACGACAGCGGCTGTAGCCCAAGGGGATTTGCCTGGCTTGAACGCCACGATTTCTTCCGGGGTGTTTGCGGCTTTGAAGAGGAGACCGACGGCCTTCGCGGCCTTCTTATGATTGCTGAGAACGCCGACTGGTTCATACCTCATAAGCAAATATGCTGGGTCTCCGAGCCACCGCAGGTTCTAAAGTGTGACCTTAGGGGGCGGCTCCATTGCGAGGACGGACCGGCTCTTCAATACCGTGACGGCTGGTCGGTCTATGCCTGGAAGGGCGTCGAGGTGCCACCGCGTGTGATCGAACAGGCAGATCAAATTAGCTGTTCAGACATCGATCGCGCAACCGACATCCACGTCCGCCGATGCATGATCGAGCGCCTGACGCCGGAAAGATATATCGCTTGTGGCGCCGCATATCGCGTGTCTGAAGATGAAACGGGCATACTCTGGGAAAGACGCTGGGCAGACGGTGATGCTTGGGCAGCAGTCGAAGTGATCAACGGCACGCCCGAACCCGATGGCCAGCGAAGAAGATATTTCCTTCAAGTTCCACCGAATATGCTGACCGCCCGTTCCGCGGTCGCTTGGACATACGGGATGACTGCACGGCAATATCGCGGGCTAATTCTCAGAACCTGATCCGCAACCGAATACGCCGTCTCGAGCACGATCAGGAAAAGTGGACACCGGTTTTCCGTCCGATCGTGCTCCAGCTATTTGAGTCAGAGACGGATTCACGTTTCAGGTCGATCCAACCTGAAACGATCCGGCTCTAAGCGAGGTCGATCGCAAAGCGCTTGAGATCCTGGAGAGCGAGGATCTCAAGCGCTTTTTCATTGGTAGCGGCAAGGACCACTCTGGGGGCCATGCCCGACTCAAGGGCTTGTTGCCATCGCGGCGCGCACAAGCACCACCGGTCCCCCGGCTTTAGCCCAGGAAAACCGTATTCAGGTACCGGTGTCGAAAGATCGTTCCCCGCCTTCTTCGAGTAGGCCAGGAAATCATCAGTCATGATGGCGCAGACGGTGTGCGAACCAAAATCCTCGGGGCTCGTATTGCAGCAGCCATCACGAAAGAACCCGGTCAGCGGCAATTCCGAGCATGGGGCGAGCGGCTCACCGAAAACATTTTTCTGTGGACGCCTCTCGCTCTCGCCTTCCGGCATGTCTTTCAAAGGCGATCTCCAGCGATACCCCAGATCTTCGGGTGCAGAAGTTATGGTACGCGCTTCGGAGCAAGTCTCACAAGCACGTCGATGCGTGTGATTTCCATCCCCTCAGGCGCCTCCGGGAGGTTTTCCACGCTTAACCCATCGGTTTCGATATCTTCGAGTGTGCCATCCTGTTCGAAGAAGAAATGAAAATGGTTGGATGTCTTCGTATCGAAATAAGTCTTTGAGCTTTCGATCGCGACCTCGCGCAGAAGACCCGCCTCGACGAACTGGTGAAGCGTATTATAGACGGTGGCCAGCGACACTCTGATGCCCTTATTAACTGCTTCAGCGTGGACCATCTCCGCAGTAAAATGCCGGTCCCCCCGCCCAAAAAGGAGTTCAGCCAGAGCGACGCGTTGTCGCGTGGGGCGAAGCCCTGTCATACGAAGGCGATCAATAGGCAATTGTGAAACGTTGTCAGGCATTTCTCGTCGCAATCTTTGATGTCTAGCCTTGTACTATAGGCAGTGGCGCCTTAACTCGCAAGCGCCGTCCTGCCGCAATATCTGTCTACAGAACTCGAGATAGGTTGCTAGTGCCGGAAGGTGTGATAGTTAAGAGACGCCTTGTCCGCCGGTGCGCCCGATGCGAGATAATATGAGGAATTATGCCTGAGCGCCGCAACAGCTACGAATACGAAGACTTACTCGCCTGCGGCCGCGGCGAATTATTCGGGCCGGGAAACGCGCAATTGCCGCTTCCGCCCATGCTTATGTTCGAGCGCATCACAGAAATCTCGGAGACAGGAGGGGAACACGGCAAGGGCCGGATTGCAGCGCAGATGGAAGTAAGGCCCGATTTGTGGTTCTTTGCATGCCATTTCAAAGGCGATCCTGTAATGCCCGGCTGCCTGGGGCTCGATGCTCTCTGGCAGATGCTTGGGTTCTTTCTTGGCTGGCTAGGCGCGCCGGGAAAAGGCCGCGCCTTGGGAGTCGGTGAAGTTAAATTGGCAGGCATGGTACTCCCTAGTGTCAAACAGCTCGAATATATTGTCGATATCAAGCGCGTGATTCGGCGCAAATTCACGCTCGGAGTGGCCGATGGCTACCTTAAGGCCGATAGCACTCTAGTCTATTCTGCGAAAGACCTCCGAGTGGGCTTGTTCGCCGGCGCAAATATGAGCATGCAGGCAGCGGCTGGCTGAGCCGGAACGAATGCCTGGCCTTCGGGCTATAACCTTATGCGACAAGGTGGGGTGAAAACATGAGACGCGTTGCTGTCACCGGAATGGGCATCGTCTCATCCATCGGGAACAACACGCAGGAAGTGCTCTCTTCACTGCGCGAAGCCAAATCGGGCATCGTCAGGGCTAAAGACTACGCAGAACGGGGCTTCCGCTGCCAAGTGCATGGGGAGCCTAGCCTTAATTGGGAAGATCTCATCGACCGTAAGGTTAGGAGGTTCATGGGCGCGGGCGCGGGGTGGAATTACATCGCCATGCAGCAGGCGATTGTGGACGCCGGGCTCGGGGAAAGGGAGATTAGCGACGAGCGAACCGGGCTCATTATGGGGTCCGGCGGGCCATCGACGCGCACAATAGTCCAGGCAGCAGATACGACACGGGAGAAGGGGCCCCGGAAAGTCGGCCCATTCGAAGTGCCGAAAGCCATGTCGAGCACGAATTCCGCGACGCTTGCCACGCCCTTCCGGATCAAAGGCATCAATTACTCCATTTCTTCGGCCTGCTCAACGTCGGCTCACTGCATCGGGAACGCTGCGGAGATGATCCAGTGGGGTAAGCAGGATATTATGTTTGCGGGAGGCGGCGAGGAGCTTGATTGGACGCTCTCGGTTCTGTTTGACGCCATGAATGCAATGTCATCCAACTTCAACGATACGCCGGAGAAGGCCAGCCGGGCATACGACGCCAGGCGTGACGGCTTTGTTATCGCGGGTGGAGCCGGAGTCCTCGTCCTTGAGGAACTGGAAAGGGCTCGGTCGCGTGGCGCGAGAATTTACGGCGAGCTTTGCGGCTATGGCGCTACCTCCGATGGCTTCGATATGGTTCAACCTTCAGGGGAAGGCGCCGCGCGCTGCATGAAGCTGGCGATGGAGGGATTGGATATCAAAGTCGATTACATCAATCCCCATGCGACATCCACACCGATCGGCGACCTGAAAGAGATCGAGGCCGTCAGGCAAGTTTTCGGTTCTAAAGTGCCTCTTATTTCAGCCACGAAGTCGCTTACCGGCCATTCGCTGGGCGCGGCGGGCGCTCAAGAAGCGATCTACTCACTATTAATGATGAATAATGGCTTTGTTTGCGAGTCTGCAAACATAGAAGAACTTGACCCGGCCTTCGCAGATATGCCCATAGTCCGCGAGCGGCTCGATAACGTCGACCTTAACTGTGTCATGTCGAATAGTTTTGGCTTTGGCGGTACGAACGCGACATTGATTTTCAGGCGCTATGAAAGGTGACGGCGCCTAAAACCATTAGAAAGGCATCGATGCATGACCTCGGTGGACATTGCAAAACCGGCGCCGCTCATGGCAGGGAAGCGCGGTCTCGTCATGGGAGTAGCCAACGACAGATCCATCGCCTATGGGATTGCACGCGTCCTATCCGGCCACGGCGCTGAGATCGCATATACCTATCAGGGCGACGCCTTTGGCCGCCGCGCCGTGCCCTTGGCGCAAGGCCTGGGAGGCAAGATCATCATTCCGTGCGACGTTTCCGATCTCGCATCGGTTGACGCGGTATTCTCAGAACTTTCGGCAAAATGGGGTTCGCTGGATTTTCTGGTGCATGCGCTTGCCTTTTCGGACCGCAATGAGCTGAAGGGCCGCTACGCGGATACGACGCGCGAGAACTTCATCAACACCATGGTGATTTCGTGCTTCTCCTTCACGGAGATCGCAAAGCGCGCGGGTGCTCTTATGAACAGGGGCGGCTCGATGATCACGCTGACCTATGGCGGGTCAATGCGGGTAGTGCCTCGCTATAACGTTATGGGGATCGCCAAGGCCGCCCTCGAGGCATCCGTCCGTTACCTCGCTATGGATTTCGGGCCGCAGAGCATCCGCGTGAACGGCTTATCGCCGGGACCGATGCGCACTTTGGCCGGGGCTGGCATTTCCGATGCGCGCGTTCTCTTCAATTACCAGAAGATGCACTCGCCTCTTCGCCGCACACCTTCTCTCGACGAAGTCGGGGGTGCTGCGCTGTATCTTCTTTCCGATCTTTCCACGGCAGTGACCGGCGAAATTCATTACGTCGATTCCGGCTACAACATCGTAGCCATGCCGCGGCCGGAGACGATTAACGAGCGGGGCGAGGGACTAGCCATCGATTCCGGGAACGGTCAGCAGCTCTCCCATGGACGCGGGGAAGTACGGGCAGCGGAGTAGGCCGCGCTTTACATTGCTGGAAATTGCCGCGCTGAACACCATCCCCGCCGCCATCCAGGATGCTTTGCTGCCGCAAGCCACGGATATATTTTTCGCCACCGCCCATACGAGAGCGTTCGAGACGGCAGAGGAGAAAAAGGCATTTTTCTCTCGCTGGTTCGGAAATTACGCCGAGATTGAACCCGAGGCTTTTCTTTTGGCAATGAACAACCGGGAGGAGACTCTCGGCTACCTTGCCGGTTGCACAAGCAGTTTTTCTGTCAAGGCCAGCACCATCACGAACGATATTATCTATTACTCTCCGGAATTCGCCGGTGCGTTCAGGAACTATCCCTCCCATTTTCATATCAATGTAAGGCCGGGCCATCAGGGACAGGGTGTCGGCCGGCAACTCGTGGCCGAATTTAAGAGACTTTGCAAGGACGCGGGGTCAGACGGCATCCACGTAGTGACCGGCGCATCATCCCGCGCGGTAAAGTTCTACGAAAGGGAAGGATTTATCCGCTTTGACCCTTGGAGCGGGGCCGCTTCCGCCCTCGCTTGTCTCGTGCACCCCCTTTAGATCCTGGGCCAGTCCTAAGCGATAAGTTGGTAGGCAGGGAGCGTCAGGAACGCTTCAAGCTTGTCAGTCACGACAAGCTGCTTGAACAGGCCGACAGCCTCATCAAAGCGCCCTTTTGAATAGGCCTTGTCAAGCTGCGTTTTAAGCTTCGCCATCTCGTCTGCCAGAGCGGCCTCAACAAGCTCAGGCGTCACGCTGCGGCCATCGTCGAGCGTCGCTCGGTAGCGCAACCATTGCCAATCCTGCGTGCGCGAAATTTCCGCGGTAGCGGCATCTTCCATAAGGTTATAGAGGGGCACCGCGCCGTTCCCCCGAAGCCAGGCTTCAATGTACTGTACCGCAACGCGAATGTTCACTCGCAAACCTTCTTCAGTCCGGGTGCCTTCGTGGGGCTGCAGCAGTTCCTTCTGGCCAACCTTCACGTCCTGCCGGAGCTTATCGAGTTGATTTTTTTGCGGCATGTGCTGGTTGAAGACCTCAAGCGCCGTCGGGACGAGGTCGGGATGGGCCACCCATGTGCCGTCATGCCCATACTGGACTTCCCGCAGCTTGTCCTCGCGCACGGCGGCCAGTGCCTTCTCCGTAACTTCTGGGTCGCGCCTGTTCGGGATGAACGCGGCCATCCCGCCCATCGCAAATGCCCGCCGCTTGTGGCAAGTCTGGATGAGCAGCTCGGCGTAAGCCTTGAGGAAAGCCTTGCTCATGACGACCTGGCTGCGATCGGGAAGCACATATTCGGGCTTCGCCTGAAGGGTTTTGATGTAAGAAAAGATGTAGTCCCACCGGCCGCAATTGAGCCCGGTAATGTGGTCCTTAAGCTCATAGAGAATCTCGTCCATCTCGAAAACAGCAGGCAAAGTCTCGATAAGAACGGTGGCCTTAATGGTGCCGTTGGGAATCTGCAGCTGATCCTGAGCGAAGACGAAGACGCCGTTCCAAAGCCTCGCCTCAAGATGGCTTTCCATCTTAGGGAGATAGAAATAAGGGCCAGTCCCGCCATCAACGATACGGCGGGCATTGTGGTAGAAGTAAAGGCCGAAATCCACGAAGGCGCCAGCGACCTTCTCGTCGTCGACCAAGACGTTGTTTTCCAGGAGGTGCCAGCCACGAGGCCTCACGATAAGAACGGCGGGATTCGGCCCAATAGCATAGCGCTTGCCGGTGTCCTCCTCAGTGAACGCGATCTGGCCAAGCCAATAGTCCATGAGGTTTATTTGCCCCTCGATTACATTCGCCCAGGTCGGCGAAAGGGCATCCTCGAAATCGGCCATGAAAACACTGGCGCCGGAATTTAAGGCATTGACGATCATTTTGCGCGATGTCGGGCCGGTAATCTCGACGCGGCGGTCAAGCAAGTCCTCCGGGATCGGCGCGATCTTCCAGGTCCCTTCGCGGATTTGCTGGGTCTCCGGCAGAAAATCAGGCAATGCACCCGCGTCCCATTTGGCCTGGCGGTCGCGGCGGGCCTGCATCAAGCGGCGGCGCTCTGGCTCGAAACGGCGCGCGATATCGGCCACGAATTGCAACGCGTCCGCCGTAAGGACGCGCTCGTAGCCCGGTTTCAAGGCGCCAGAAACCTTGACGCCCTTAGGAAAACTCATATCTGCTTGCTCCGGCATACCGCCTCTTCATTCCAGGCCATTTACGATCGCATGTAGCAGAACGCTTACCAATGCAGATTGTTATCTTCTCCCACATGCTGGATCGGATCAACTTTCCGTTGACCCCTTAGTTCCAAAAGACAACTCCGGGCGCTTGGTTTCAAACGGAACATCAGCTTAGGGGACTGGTTTCACTGCCGAGGCCGCGCGCGGCGGCTGAGCGCTCCGCTGAGGAACTAATGTGCGGATTTAGTGGCGAGCTTTCCGTCAAGGATAGGGTTGACGCCTGCGCGCTCGCCAACATGACGGAAGCCCTTCGTCATCGCGGGCCCGACTCGGGGGGCCTTTTCATAGAGGACAGGATAGGGCTTGGGCACCGCCGGCTCGCGATATTAGGCCTTAATGCGGCTTCCCATCAGCCTATGATCGACCCGGAACTAGGTCTCGGAATTGTCTTCAATGGCTGTATCTACAATTTTCGAGAACTTAAGCAGGACCTTGAACGGCAGGGTTTCCGCTTTTTTTCGGATGGCGACACCGAAGTCATACTGAAAGCATACGCTGCTTGGGGTGCTGACTGCGTGAAGCGCTTCTATGGCATGTTTGCTTTTGTCATATGGGAGCGCAACAGCGGCCGGCTTATTCTGGCGCGGGACCGGCTCGGCATTAAGCCGCTTTACTTGGCGGAAACAGGGGGAAATTTACGTTTTGCTTCGGCCTTGCCAGCTCTGCTGGCCGGTGGCGGCATAAGCTCCTCCATCGATGCAGAAGCGCTTCACTATTATATGAGTCTTCATGCGCTTGTGCCGCCGCCTCTCACGATCCTGAGAGATGTGCGCAAGCTACCTGCTGCAACGGTGATGACCGTCGAGCCCGATGGCACCCGAAAGGAGGAGACCTATTGGTTGCTCACGGTCCGCTCGCGCGAAGAAGACAGCTCTATCCAGCAGGAGGCGTGGTGCGAAGCTGTACTGCAAACTCTCCGCGCAGCCGTTAAGCGTAGGCTTGTCTCTCACGTTCCCACTGGCGTCCTCCTGTCCGGCGGTCTCGATAGTTCGCTAATTGTCGCCCTCCTGGCGGACATGGGGGCGCAGATCCCCGAAACCTTTTCGATCGGATTTGAAACAGTCGCAGGTGTCGAGGGCAACGAGTTCAAATACTCGGACCTGATCGCTCAGCGCTTCGGAACGAGCCATCATCGCCTTCGCATCAATGCCTCCGAGACACTGGAAGCTCTACCGAAGGCGATCGCTGCCATGTCCGAGCCGATGATGAGCCACGATGCCGTCGGCTTCTACCTCCTTTCACAGAAGGTCTCCGAATACGTCAAGGTGGTGCAAAGTGGTCAGGGCGCAGACGAAGTTTTCGGCGGCTACCACTGGTACCCTAAGCTCATCGGTTCCAGCGATCCAACAGCCGACTATGCGAGGGTCTACTTCGACCGGGATCACGAAGAAATGCGCGAGGCATTGGCGCCTGCGTATGTGAACCGTGACTTCAGCCGTGAACTCGTCGCCCGCCACTTCGCCCAAGCTCCAAGCGCGTCCGCCGTCGATAAAGCGCTCCAGCTCGACATTACGGTGATGCTCGCAGATGACCCGGTAAAGCGGGTTGATAACATGACCATGGCATGGGGGCTGGAAGCCCGCGTGCCATTCCTCGATCACGATGTTGTCGAATTGGCAGCGCGGATTCCTGCTCACCTGAAGGTTCAGGGCGGCGGAAAGTACATCCTAAAAGAGGCCGCGCGGCAGGTTTTGCCAGCCGAGATCATCGACCGTCCTAAAGGGTACTTTCCGGTACCGGCATTGAAGTTCATTCGCGGCCCCTTCCTTGAATTTGTGCGTAGGGTGCTTTCTAGCGCTACTGCAAGGAACCGCGGTCTTTTCAATCCATCCTATACCGAGCGGCTTCTGGCAAACCCCGAGGGGGAGTTAACCCCAAAGGGCAATTCGAAGCTTTGGCAAGCCGCAGTACTTGAGTATTGGTTGCAAGCCAATGGTCTCTAGCATTCGAACCACTTCAAAGAACGCGTTCAGCTTTGGCATCGAGGAGGAATATTTCCTCGCTGATGCCGAAACCTTTGAAGCTGCAAGCGATACGCCCACCGCCTTATTCGAGAAGCTTGATCGAAAAACTGACGGAAGGGCCGGAAGAGAGTCATTGCAGGCGCAGATGGAAGTAAGCACGATGCCGGCCCGCTCGGCGGCTGCGGCCAAAGAGCAGCTTTGCCGGCTTAGAAAGGCATCGGCCGGCGCCGCCAAAAGTCATGGCCTCGCTATTCTTGCTTCCGGTACGCATCCCACTGCTTGCTGGCGGCACATCTCGCCGTCATCCTCCCAACGCTATTTGAAGGTCATGGATTCGCTCCGCATGATTGGCAGACGCAACATGCTTTGCGGGATGCATGTGCATGTGGAGCTACCGGACCCACAGAGGCGAGTGGATGTCATGACAAGGATCATCCCTTATCTGCCACTCTTCATCGCGCTGGCGGCATCGTCACCCTTTTGGGAAGGACATGAGACCGGGCTTCTAAGCTACCGGCCCGCCGCCTATGATGAGCTGCCACGCAGCGGCTTCCCCGCTATTTTTTTCAGCGAGGAGGAATACCGGCGTTATGTGACAGCGCTGGTACAAGCCGGCGCCGTAGAGGATGCGAGCTATATCTGGTGGATGGTCCGGCCATCTTCCAAATACCCAACGCTGGAGCTAAGGGCGCCGGATGTCTGCACAAGCCTTGACGACGCCATCGCCATCGCCTGCCTGTACCAAGGACTTATCAGCTATCTCTTTCGGACACCCGGTAAATTCCGTGACTTGAGCGCGGCGGACGGTGCGATCGCAAACGAGAACAAGTGGCGGGCTCAGCGCTATGGGGTCCAAGGTACCTTCGCTGCGAGGGACGGGCCCCAAAGCTGCGGCCAGCTTCTTGACGAAGTTATCGATATGATCGCGGACGATGCCTGTTCGCTTGGGTGCTATGAGCAGATTTTACATTGCCGTAACATCATTTCGGGTGGCACTTCCGCCGATGCCCAGCTAAAAGTCTTCCAGGAAAGGAAGCATGAAGGACAAGAGGCCGCTCTCAAGGAGGCGGCTGCCTGGATTGCCCGGCAAACCTTGGCCTGTTAGCAGCTTCCAACATCTAAGCATGTGCCGTTGGATCGCGTATGAGGGGACGCCAATTCCCCTTGAGCTCTATGTAACCAAACCGAAGCATTCGCTCATCTCGCAGAGCCTTAACGCGCTTGAGGCAACTGCCAGCATAAATGGTGACGGCTTTGGCCTTGGCTGGTATGGCGATTACCGCGAGCCAGGACTTTATCATGAAGTACGTCCGGCATGGTCCGATCAGAACTTGCATAATGTTTGCCGGCATATTCACTCGCGGCTTTTTTTCGCCCATGCACGGGCCGCCACGGGGACGGGGGTCGCCCACGCCAACTGTCACCCCTTCGCCTATGGCGAATGGATGTTCATGCATAATGGCTTCGTTGCAGAATGGCCAAGCCTTCGGCGTTCTATCGAAAATCTGATCCCGGACGCTCTCTATCCCTCCCGCGCCGGCACAACCGACTCGGAAGCTATTTTCCTTGCCATCCTCGGGGCGGGTGCAGCCGATGGGCCGGTCGCCGCGACCGCCCGCGTGCTAGGGCACTTGGAAGAAATGCTTCGATTGCGGGGCCCTGAAAACCAGCTCCGTTTCACGGCGGCGCTGACGGATGGCAATACAATATATGCTTTCCGGTATGCTGTGAACGACAGCGCGAACACGCTTTACTACAGAAGCGGCGCGGATGGCACTGTTATCGCGTCCGAGCCTCTTGATAAGGATCGCGCTCTTTGGGAGGCGGTACCGGAGAGCCATTTATTAGTGGCGGAGCCGCATAAATTACCTGCGATTTATCCTTTCGTCCCATCCTGAGTCGTGCTGCCGTACTCGGCGCCGCTCAGGGCACCCTTGACCCGTGCCTCGGCAGGAGTTACATCATCTCAAACTGGCGGTATGCCAGATCCTCCATTCACGTCCAGGACCGATCATGTCGCGCCAGTGCGAACTCACAGGCAAGGGTGGCCTCGTTGGCCATCTTGTAAGCCACTCGAACATCAAGACGAAGCGGCGGTATTTGCCGAACCTTTGCAACGTCACTCTGCTTAGCGATACGCTCGGCCGAGGAGTTCGCCTCAGGATCAGCGCTAACGCTCTTCGCTCGGTTGAGCATCGCGGCGGCCTCGACGCATTCCTGCTTAAGGCGAAGGATGACGAGCTTTCGCTAAGGGCCCGTCGCCTAAAGCGGGAGATTGTGAAAGCGCGAGGCCAATCTGAAAACGGCACAAATAGCGCTTAGGCAAGCATCTTCTTTACTAAAACGCCGGCTCGAGCTGACCGCATCCTTTCGGCTGTGGCGAGGCTTGCGGGCCTTACCCCTGCTAAAAGATGCGATCGCCGCATAAGTTTCGAAATTGATTCTCTTTCTCACTGCACTAAACTAGCGACAAGCTAGCGGGCTCTCCGCGGGCGGTATGGCCCGTGAGTGCGTTGACACATGGTATTTTGTATGCCAAAAATTTGGTTAGGGTTGCGCAAGGCGCGTTCAGAGAATGAGACAGCCCATAAACAAGGGGAGGTAGCGGCCATGGAAACGAGCGCCGTGCAGCGCGCTGATTCCGGTGAAGCCGAGCATGAGCTGACGGACGGTTTTCACTTAATCATTGATGCGTTAAAGCTCAACGGGATCAAGACGATCTATGGCGTGCCTGGCATCCCGATCACGGACTTGGGCCGCATGGCTCAGGCCGCTGGCATCCGCGTCGTCTCCTTCCGGCACGAGCAGAGCGCGGGTTATGCCGCCTCGATCGCGGGCTACCTCACAAAGAGACCTGGAATCTGCCTCACGGTCTCGGCTCCGGGTTTTCTCAATGGTTTGACCGCGCTCGCGAACGCCACCACCAACTGCTTCCCGATGATTCTGATTTCCGGCTCTTCCGAACGCGAGATCGTGGATCTGCAGCAGGGCGACTATGAAGAGATGGACCAACTCGCCATCGCCAAGCCGCTCTGTAAAGCAGCCTTCCGAGTGCTGCATGCGCAAGACATCGGCATTGCTGTGGCGCGCGCCATCCGCGCGGCAGTGTCGGGCCGTCCCGGCGGAGTTTACCTGGATCTACCGGCTAAGCTGCTCTCTCAGGTTATGGATGCTGCGGCGGGACAGAAGTCGCTGGTGAAGGTGATCGACCCAGCTCCCGCACAAATCCCTGGTGGTGACGCGGTCCGGCGCGCCCTCGATGTTTTGAGGAGCGCCAAGCGGCCGCTCATTATTTTCGGCAAGGGTGCAGCCTACGCGCAGGCTGATGACGCCCTCCGCATGCTGGTCGAGAAAAGCGGCATTCCATTCCTGCCGATGAGCATGGCCAAAGGCCTGCTGCCGGACACGCATCCTCTATGCGCGGGGGCTGCACGCTCCACGGTGCTCAAGGACTCTGATGTCGTAATGCTGATCGGGGCCCGCCTCAACTGGCTGTTGTCCCATGGCAAGGGCAAGACCTGGGGCGAACCTCACTCGAAGAAGTTCATTCAGATCGACATCGAGCCGAAGGAGATGGACTCGAATATCGAGATTGCAGCACCTCTGGTCGGTGATATCGGGTCCTGTGTTACGGCCCTTGCCGATGGCATGGGCAGCAATTGGCAGGCTCCGCCAGCCGCCTGGATAGAGTCCGTAAGGTCGAAGAAGGAAGAGAACATCGCCAAGATGGCGCCGAGGCTGATGAAGAATTCGGCTCCCATGGACTTCCACAGCGCCCTTGGCGCCTTGCGGACCGTTATCAAGGAGCGGCCTGACGCCATCCTCGTCAATGAAGGCGCGAACACCCTCGATCTAGCGCGTGGCGTGATCGACATGTATCAGCCTCGCAAGCGCCTTGACGTCGGCACCTGGGGCGTGATGGGCATCGGCATGGGTTTTGCCATCGGCGCCGCCATTGAAACCGGCAAGCCAGTGCTCGCGGTCGAGGGCGACTCGGCCTTTGGATTCTCAGGCATGGAGGTCGAAACGATCTGCCGGTATAACCTGCCGGTCTGCATCGTCATCTTCAACAACAACGGCATCTATCGCGGCACCGACGCCGATCCGACGGGCCGGGACCCGGGTACGACCGTCTTCGTCAAGGGCTCGCGCTACGATAGGATGATGGAAGCTTTCGGAGGCGCCGGTGTTAACGCAACGACGCCTGACGAGTTGAAGCGCGCAGTCGACGCAGCGATCGAATCCGGGAAACCAACCCTCATAAATGCGGTCATCGACCCAGCGGCGGGCAGCGAGAGCGGCAGGATTGGCAATCTCAACCCCCAAAGCGTCGTTAAAAAGAAATAGGGGAGGACGCGATGAGAACAGTTTTGAGATGCTCTTCTTCTTTCATGCGTAGTGAGGCTAGCATTACGCCCGCGGTGCCTCGGCCAATGTGCAGATAGATGTTTGGGAAAATGTTCCGGAGAGAACAGCCAGCGAAAGGCGGCAAGGTTCCTCCTATCCAACCACAGGAAATTGGGAAACGATCGATGGAGAAGGCATTAGGCGGGGTCAGGATTCTCGACTTCACCCACGTCCAATCAGGCCCGACTTGCACTCAGCTTCTCGCGTGGCTCGGTGCGGACGTAATCAAGGTGGAGCGGCCGGGCGCGGGCGACATTACACGCGGGCAGCTGCGCGACATCCCGAATGTGGACAGCCTTTACTTCACAATGCTGAACCACAATAAGCGCTCGATTACGGTCGACACCAAAAATCCGAAGGGGATGGAGGTTCTCACCGCGCTCATCAAAGTCTGCGATGTGCTCGTCGAAAACTTCGCGCCAGGCGCGCTCGATCGCATGGGGCTGACCTGGGCACGGATTCAGGAGTTGAATCCGCGCATGATCGTCGCCTCCGTCAAAGGCTTTGGTCCTGGACCTTACGCGGACTGCAAGGTATATGAGAACGTCGCGCAATGCGCCGGCGGCTCCGCTTCCACTACGGGCTTCCGTGATGGGCTCCCGCTTGTTACCGGCGCCCAGATTGGCGATAGCGGGACGGGACTTCACCTCGCCCTTGGCATCGCAGCCGCTCTCTATCAGCGCACTAAGACCGGGCGCGGCCAGAAGGTCGATTGCGCCATGCAAGATGGCGTGCTCAATCTGTGCCGGGTGAAGCTGCGCGATCAGCAACGTTTGGCGCACGGCCCGCTTGAAGAATATAGCCAGTTCGGTGAAGGCGTCCCGTTTGGGGACGCTGTACCGCGCGCGGGTAATGACTCCGGCGGTGGCCAGCCGGGGCGCATTCTCAAATGTAAGGGCTGGGAAACCGATCCCAACGCTTATATCTACTTCATCACGCAGGCGCCGGTGTGGGGGGCAATTTGCGATGTGATTGGCGAGCCCAGTTGGAAAACCGACGCTAATTACGCGACTCCGAAGGCGCGCCTTCCGCGTCTGAACGAGATTTTTGGCCGTATAGAGCAATGGACCATGTCCAAGAATAAATTCGAGGCCATGGAGATCCTCAACAAGTACGATATTCCTTGCGGGCCAATTCTCTCCATGAAGGAACTCGCGGAGGATCAGTCGCTCCGGGCAACGGGCACCGTGGTAGAGGTCGATCATCCAACGCGCGGCAAATATCTGTCCGTAGGCAATCCGATCAAACTATCCGACAGCCCCTCCGAAGTCGTACGTTCACCGCTGCTCGGCGAGCACACCGGCGAGATTCTGCGCAAGGTGCTTGGCTTCCGGGAAGATCAGATCGCCGATATCGAAAGATCGGGCGCAATCGGAGAAAAGCCGCGCGTGGCCGCCGAGTAGAACCCTATTCGGCGAAAGCCCCGTGTTTTTCGACATGGGCAGCAAGACCCATGGTGTGTTCGCGGACTAGGCGCGCAGCCAGGTCTGCATCCCGCGCTTCCAGGGCCGCAATGATGCGCATGTGATCATTGATGCTGCGCTCTGCCCTGTTGTCTTGCCGCAAAGACACGCTTCGGATGGCGCGGACATGGATGAAGAGGTTCTCTGTCATCTCGGCAATCAAGTTGCAGCCGCCGAGCTTGATGATCGTTTGGTGAAATCTGATATTTGCTTCCGAATATTCATTCAGATGGTCGGAAAGCGGCTCATCCTTGAACTCATTAAAGAGATCCGACAGTTCCTTGAGCTGCTCGTCACTTGCGTTCTTCACAGCCAGGCGCGCTGCCATGCTTTCGAGCGCGGCCCAGACGATAATCATTTCGATGATTTGTTTTTTGGACTTCCGAACTACATAAATGCCTCTGCGAGGCACCGCGCGAACGAAGCCTTCCTGCTCCAACAGGGTCAATGCTTCCCGGATCGGGGTGCGGCTCACACCAAGCTTCTGTGACAATTGCCGTTCATCCAGGCGGATATCGTCCACCTGACCGTAAATATCCATTTCCGTGATAGCGCGCTTAAGGGAGTCGTAGGCAAGAGCCCTAAGACTCGTGCTCGCCTCCAGAGGCACGACCCTGAGTTCTGGCCGTTTTGCCGTTTGTGTCACGCTTATCTTCTCCTTACACTGCCTCGCTAACGGTGGCGCCCCGCTGATATAATAACGAATTCGTCGCGTTACAAAAGCACCGCTTCCGCAATCCCGACATCATAATCACTGATACCTGAACAGGATACCAATCTAGCCCCAATACTCTCTTGACAGAACACTCCTTTGGCATACCAAATACCAAAGCGGAAATATACCCCTTTTGCGGCAGCGATCCATTGATTTGAGTCAGTGGCGGCAGCGTCTTATAACACAATTGTCTACATGGTGAGGAGAAGTCTATGGCAGAAGCAGCTCTGAAGGAATTCAACGGGGCTCAAGGAGCAGGCGCGCGAGAGGCAGTCAAGCAGGTGCTTAACCGCGCCAAAGCAGAGCAGCGCACCGCTTTAACTGCGCCCGAAGGCAAGCTTGTCTGCGACGCTTATGGCATTGCCGTGCCCAAGGAAGGGGTTGCCAGCTCCGCTGAGGAAGCCGTCGCACTCGCAAATGGGATGGGTTTCCCGGTCGTCCTAAAGGTGGTTTCACCCGATATTCTCCACAAAACCGAAGCGGGGGGCGTGCTCGTTGGTGTGAGCGGCGCCGATGCCGTGGCCAAAGGTTATGAGACTATCCTGACCAATGCGAAGAAATACAAGGCTGACGCCAAAATTGTGGGCGTTCAGGTTCAGCAGATGCTCAAAGGCGGCCAGGAAGTCATCATTGGTGCCGTAACCGATGGTTCTTTCGGCAAGCTGGTTGCCTTTGGCCTGGGCGGCACGCTTGTTGAGGTCTTGAAGGACATCACTTTCCGGCTCGCGCCCTGCACACGCGAGGATGCGCTTTCGATGCTGGATGGCATCCAGGCCGCGGAAATGCTTAAAGGCGTACGCGGGAGCGATCCCGTAAACCGCGATGCGCTTGCCAATCTCGTCGTGCGCGTGTCGCAGCTTGTTAGCGATTTTCCGGAAATCGCGGAAATGGACCTCAATCCCGTCTTCGCAACAAAGAACGATGCCGTTGCTGCTGACGTCCGGATCGTCTGCGATTGGGAGCCTAAAGAAGCGCGCTACAGGCCGAGCCAGGATGAGATCGTCCAGGCGATGAACCGGATTATGAAGCCGAAATCAGTTGCGGTAATCGGAGCCTCCTCCGAGACCGGCAAGATCGGCAACTCGGTGATGAAAAACCTCATCAACGGTGGTTACAAGGGACAGATCTACCCGATCCATCCGAAAGCCCCGGAGATCATGGGCTACAAAGCCTATGCTTCTGTAAAGGATGTGCCCGCCGAGATTGATGTCGCTGTCTTTGCGATCCCTGCGAAGCTCGTTGCGCAAGCCCTTACCGAATGCGGCGAGAAGAAAATTGCGGGCGCGGTCCTGATACCATCGGGCTTCGCCGAAACGGGCAATGTCGAAGGACAGCTCGAAATTCAGAAAATCGGGCGCAAATACAACATCCGGCTGATGGGCCCGAACATCTACGGCTTCTACTATACCTGGGAAAACCTTTGCGCCACTTTCTGCACCGCTTACGATGTCAGGGGGCACGCCGCCCTTTCATCGCAGTCGGGCGGCATCGGCATGGCCATAATCGGGTTCTCGCGGTCGGCGAAGATGGGCGTTTCGGCCATCGTTGGGCTCGGCAATAAATCAGATATCGACGAGGACGATCTGCTTACGTTCTTCGAGCAGGATCCGAATACGCATGTGATCGCACAGCATTGCGAGGACCTGAAGGACGGCCGAGCGTTCGCAGAGGTGGCACAGCGCGTCTCGAAGAAGAAGCCTGTGATCGTGTTGAAGGCGGGCCGCACATCGGCGGGCGCAAAGGCTGCCTCCTCGCATACGGGCGCGTTGGCGGGCAACGACAAGATCTACGAAGATGTGTTCAAGCAAAGCGGCGTAATCCGCGCGCGCTCGTTGCGGCAGCTTCTGGAATTCGCCCGCGCGGTTCCTGTACTGCCCACGCCCAAGGGTGAGAATATCGTCATTATCACCGGTGCCGGCGGCTCGGGCGTGCTCTTGTCCGACGCTGTGGTCGACAACGGCTTGTCATTGATGGCAATGCCGACTGATCTCGACGCGGCTTTCCGCAAATTCATCCCACCCTTTGGCGCCGCCGGTAACCCGGTCGACATTACGGGAGGCGAGCCGCCTCAAACCTACAAAAATACGGTCAAGCTCGGCCTTGAGGACGATCGCATTCATGCGCTCATTCTAGGCTACTGGCATACGATCGTGACGCCGCCAATGGTCTTCGCAAGGATTATGGTAGAGATTAAGGAAGAGATGGCTGCGAAAGGCATAGTCAAGCCGATGGTCGCTTCGCTTGCGGGCGACGTCGAGGTAGAGGAGGCCTCACAATATCTCTTCGAGCATGGCATCCCGGCCTACGCCTATTCGACAGAACTCCCGGTGGAAGTGCTCGGAGCGAAATATAAGTGGGCACGCGGCGCGGGCCTGCTTTAATCAAGCAAGCCACTGGCCGCTCGCTGAAGGGGCGGCCTGATCCTGCGATTTCGTGGCTTTCTTAAGCCGCGACGAGTTCGCTTACGGCGACAATATCGCGAATGCTGATGACGCCGATCAAGGTATGATCGTCGATAACTGGCAGATGCCTGATCTGATGTTTGTTGAACAGTTCGATCGCGCGAGACACTCTGTCGTGAGAGCTGCACGAGATCACATTCGGCGTCATCAGTTTGGAGATCGGCAGCTTCAGAACTGATGGCCCACGGTCGATCATGGCTCTGAGAAAATCGCGCTCCGAAAACATGCCGACAACAGTGTCGCCCTCGGTATTGCAGACATCCTTGATAACGAGGGCGCCGATGTTCTCCTGGCGCAGCATCCTCGCGGCGCGCTCGACTGTCTCATTCATATGAACTGAAACTATCCGGGTGCCCTTCTTAAGCAGTAACTCCTTGACCTTCATACGCTTCTCCCTTTTCGGCGGGCCAGCCTTTTGTGGGGATGGATTTACCATCCACTCTACAGATTGGTATACAAAATACCAATTGTCAATTCGTGCGAATTGGCTGGCCAGGGAGATTTAGCACGATCGAATGGGGCTATCAGACAGTAAGAAGTTTCCGCCCCGGCCAAAGGCGGGGTGGCGTGTTAAGCCTGCCCGCGCCTATGCGATCCTTAGCCTGAGCACTCCGTTATCAGTGGCGCTTCTCGTTCTTCGCTGACCGGAGCCCAAGGGCAGCCGCCTGATTCTCGCACACATAGGCGCCTTGCTTTGTGTTGCCGTAGGCGCGGGTGCCTGAGAAGTGATAGATGTTCGAGCGTGTGTTCGCCCAGACAACCGTCTGACCGGGGCAGTGAGCCTTCGCTTCACTCTCGGTTGCGTACTCACCAGCGGCTTTTGTAGAGGTGCCACGGCCTGTTTCCGCGCGTGCCGTCCTCTTTGGGCGGCTAGTTTCATTCTGCGCCGCGTTCCCGGTAGTTCCAGCCGCGGCTTGCTCACCGGTTCCAGACCGGCATTCGACCATAAAGGCTTTTTTTGTTTTCCCGCTACCTTGAATCGCTGCCTTATTTGCTTTCCATTCGCTTTCGCATGCCTTCGCGGTTTTGTGCTGCGCATAGCTCGAAGCTGGCAGGAGCACCGCGATGACGGCCGCGGCTACACAGGAGACCCATTTTGATGAATTGTTCATAGCATCACTCACCTAGAGAGCGTCACAGGGACATTTTCTAATAGGAGAGGCTGCAACGGTGACTGAAGTGTTAACCCGGCAATGCAGTGGCGGCTTGAAATCCTTCTCCCCGGCTAAGACCTTAAGGGATAATGAATAGCGCCTTGCCGCGGACGCGAATCCTGTCGCGATTGCAGAAAGCTAGATTAGGAAGCTCGACAAGCTAAGGATGGTATGTAGTCAGTGAACTGCGGGAAACCGGGGCTAACGCGGGACATTGCCCCGGCCCGCAGCAACGCGGGACAAGAGCAGTATTGCAGGTTGGGGTTACGCTTAAGTAAAGGCATTCGCGGTAGGAGCTAAACAACGCAGAAATCGATGCACAAAAACGTTCTGGAATTCGTCGAGAGGCTTCGGGGCTGCGGCGATGTGCTTGGGGAGAGGGCAAGCGCCGAATGGCGCCTCGCGCCCCAACAAGTCCCCTATGATCGCGCAATCACCGAGATGGAGGAGCGCGTTGCTGCGATCGCGGCGGGAGCGCTCCCAGAGCTTATTTGGCTTCTGGAACACCCACCCTTGTATACAGCCGGTACCAGCGCCAAAGCCTCAGACCTTCTCGATATTGACCGCTTTCCCGTTTATCAGGCCGGGCGCGGTGGCCAATATACCTATCACGGGCCCGGCCAGCTCGTGGTTTATGTGCTCCTCGATCTCAACAAGCGCGGCTGCGATGTTCGCGGCCATGTTTGCCGGCTTGAAGAATGGGTAATAGCAGCTCTTGCCACTTACGGCATACAGGGGGAGCGCGGGGAAGGCCGGCCGGGGGTCTGGGTAAAGGGCGGCGGTGCAGACGCGAAAGTCGCCGCGATTGGCGTGCGAGTGCGCCGCTGGGTCACCTATCATGGGGTCGCGATTAATATCTGCCCTGATCTATCGCATTTCTCCGGCATCGTTCCATGCGGGATCTCAGATGCGGGCGTTACCTCCGTTGAGGCAATCCTGAACGCTCGCTCAAGAGGCTCTGAGGAAATCGCCCCGCAAGGCAGCACGCTGGTCGCAGCTTCCTGACATTGACGTGATTTGTTTGAACCTTCCTAACTTTGGCATTTCGCCGAGTTTGCACGTCTGGCCCTAGAAATCGACGTCTATCTAAAGAGGCGGAGCGGACCCGCTCCCTCTTCGACGAAAGCGTAGGCGTGGGCCAAATCCGGAAGTACGGATTCCCAACTCCCTTCAGCATCCGAAAACCGGCCTTGGGGAGTTTCGACCGGGCCTGTTCTTGGGGGGCTGGGTGGAAGACACGCCAAAAACATTGCCGACGGAAAACAAGGGCTACTTCGGCTATCTGCGGTTAGGAGCGAGCCGCAGTTCTATTTTTATGCGCTCACGTACAGGCAGAGAAATTCGGCGAAAATGCCGGTATCGTCAAAGCCGATGCCGAGGCCAACCTCCCAATCGCCGCGAAGAATGACATAGGGCGTTCCAAATCTATTGCTGATCAGAGCCGGGGAAGTCTTGGACAGGCGCAATTGATCGGGGTTGCCCCCACGAATATCAATAGACTGAAAAGGTCTGCTTGACGGCTAATATCTTACTCGTACATCAATGCAACCGCGATAAAGGCGCCTTCAGTTCAAGAAATTGGATGTCAAATCCCAATCCGCAAATTTTCCAGTCCGGCGACCCAGACGCCAGCCTTACTGAGAAGGCCTATAAGGAGATCGAGGAACGAATTGTCACCCTGCAATTACCGCCCGGCCACCTCCTCTCGGAAAGCGGCCTTGCAAAGCACCTGAACATTGGAAGAACGCCTGTAAGGGAAGCGTTACAGCAATTGGCAAGGGAAGGGTTAGTCACAATCCTGCCGCGCCGGGGCGTCATGGTTTCGGAGATAAATATTCGAAATCAGCTTGAGTTGCTGCGCGTGAGACGGGAGGTGGAGCGGCTGATGGTTCGTTTATCTGTCGAGCGCGCCACAAGGGGGGACTTGAGGGCGTTCGCTGCTCTTTCGGAGGCGATGCACAATTCAGCGTTAGAAAACGATGACATCGCCTTCATGCGGCTCGATAGGGAATTGAACCTCTTGGTCGCGGCGGCCTGCCGCAATGATTTCGCCCGCCGCAGCATGGGCTTGATGCAGGGTTTGTCCCGCCGCTTTTGGTATATGCACTACAAGGAAGTTCTCGATCTTCCACGCTGCGCAAGGCTGCACGCGGACTTGGCATTCGCCATCTCCGAAAAAGACACTGAGGCAGCATCAGCAGGCTCAGACCGGCTTATTGATTATATTGAGGACTTCACCCGTGCTTCACTCGATTCGGTGAAGTAGGACAAAGCAGCAACACAGCCTACTCCGCTGCCATCACCCGCTCTTCAGGCATCACTCTTGGGGTTTTGGCGGTCTTTCGTAGACCGCTTTTGACGTATCTCGTGCTGTAACCGTTGAAGAGATGGCCCAAAAGGTCGCGGTTGAGATCTGACGTCCCAAACAGCCAATCCATGATGGGGAAAGTCAGGTTCATGTTCACGTCCATCATAAGCGATTGGTTATGATGAGCGGTGTGATGCCGCCGGATCGTATTCACGAACGGCATGTTGCGTATGAAGGAATTCTCTTCGATGTGGCAGCAGAAGTGCATGAATTCATAGACGAGATACATCGAAGTCGTGGTGGTAATGAACAGCCATCCAACATTCGCGGAGATTGCGTAGCCGAGCACTCCCGCCGCCGGGATCGACATGAGTGTAAAGACGACCAGTGAATAAGGGGGAAAAAACGTCACGCGCCAATCGTGGTGGCCGGCAAACCGCATTTCGTGCTCTGTGAAAAACTGGTGATGCATGAGTGTGTGGCGGTTGTACACAGCCCGAAACAGCTTCACCCGTGAAGGCCGGTGCATAAGCCGGGCGTGGACAAACCACTCAAAGAAATTGCAGAGCACAAAGGTGATGGGGACCGTCAGCCATTCCCACCATTGCACAGGGTATCTGAGATTGGAGATGTAAATATAAAGCCCGGTAAACCCAATGGCGTAGATCACCAGCACATGCATCCAGCCATTGTACCACCCTGCCACCCGGCTGCGATATGTGGCGCGGTAGTTTCGCTGCCGCTCGCTCATCGATGATGCCGCCAGCTCCATCTTCGTCCCCTTCGTGATGCGGGCGCAGTCTTCTCGCCAGCGTCCAAGTTTAAAATTCCGACTAATATATCAGTCACACATCAGATGAGCAAGCGGTCACTCTTCTCCCCGAACTCCTCCAAGCGCAACTATCGCCGCTTCGACGTCTTCGCTTGTCATCTCCCACTCATTGTTGAAGTTCGCCACGATGTGTTTCATGAACGGCTCGCACACTTTGAGCGCGAGCTGCGAATTCCCAGTGTGGTCCGTGAGGATGGCAAGGGCAAGCTGCGAGGGGGCTGTACCTTCATAGCTCCATTCGAAACCGTCCTCAGAAATCCGTTTAATATCTGTCCGCTCCGGCAATGGCCTGCCGTCGACGGTCACGGTAATTCCATCGATGGTACGGTCGCCGCGGTAAACTTTACGCATCATGCCCTCCCTGGGCCGCATATGGTGCTGCTGCGAAGCGTGACAGCTTGCGGCTGATATATGATTGATATACGATCCAGGCCTTCTTCGGGAGATGCATCTTGGACGCAATCGAGTCCAATATCGGAGCGCTTACGATATTTGCTGTGGCTTGGCTCATTTGCTGTGCCGGCGCAATCCAGCTTTCCGGGCTGTTGCCTCTCGCTCATGCGCCTCGCAGCGTCAGATCGCCAATCGGTGCCCTGCTTCTCTTTGCAAATTTAGCCCTCCTCCTGGCTGTTACGCCGCTCACTTTAGTCTATTGTTTCACGGAATTGCGTTGGACATCCATCGTTGTGGTTGGAGGCCTCATTTTTCTTGGCTCCCCGTTTGTCACGCAAGATTTGCCGGAACCCATCAAAGCGAACAAGGCTGGGCTCGCCCTCCTCGCCACGCTCCTAATGCTTGCACTCGCGATCCTGCTTGCAGCAGGAGCACAGGACTTCGTTCTTCGAGCACTCAATAAGACCTGAAAGAGGAAACGATGCCCCCCAAAGTGAAACTAATTTTTTCGATCCTTGTCGCATTAGCAGCCGTCGGTGGATACTTCTTCCAGCAAAGCATCGGCAAGATCGGGCCGAGCTATGCAGCCTTGCTCTTCGGCGTAATCGCGGTTGTTTCAATGTGGATTTTCCCGGAGGTGTCGAGGAAGAAGCCCGATAGCACGGCGCGAACGGAGTAGCGTTCGCCATAGGACAACCCATGCTCCCTCGCGCATTCAAAGCTGCCGTTCTCTTCGCTTACGGCGAACCCTTAAGAATTGAGAACATTCACATCACGCAGCTCAAGGAGACGGATGTACTGGTCCGTATCAAGGCGGCGGGCCTCTGCCATACTGACCTCGAAGTTATCGACGGGCAGCTGCGCGCTCCGGCACCTATCGTTCTTGGCCATGAAGCCGCCGGCGTCGTGGAGGCAACCGGAGGGGCCGCGCAAGGGGTTAAACCTGGAGACCATGTCATCCTCTCCTGGAACCCTCATTGCGGGCATTGCTTCTATTGCGATCGTGACCTGCCAATCCTTTGCGAAAGCTACTTGCGGGAGGGCGCCCGCTCGAAACATTTCGATGGCGAGGCGCGGCTTAGATTGGAGTCCAAGGAACTGCATCAGCTTATGTTCCTAGGCTCCTTCGCCGAATACTGCGTTGTTCCGGCACATTGTGCTGTCCCGGTTTCAAAAGAAATCCCCTTCGATGCCGCTTGCCTAATCGGGTGCGGGGTCATGACTGGCGTAGGCGCGGCTTTGAATGTCGCGCACATAGCCTACGGCGATACCGTCATGGTGATCGGCTGCGGCGCCGTTGGCCTTAGCGCGATTCAGGGGGCCGTTCTCGCAGGCGCAGGGAAGATCGTTGCGGTTGATCTCCTTCCTCAAAAACTCGAGTTGGCGCGAACGCTTGGCGCAACACGTGCGGTTGATGTCAGGAATGAAGACGCGGCGAAGGTGGCAAAGGACCTCACCGCAGGCCGGGGCGCCGATGTAGTGATCGAGAGTGCCGGGAACGAAGCAGGTTTCAGGCTTTCCGCTGAGGCTGTGCGCCCCAGCGGCGAAATCATCTGGCTTGGCAAGACGGATGTAAATTCAGACGTGAGCTTCCGCTGGGGTTCGCTAATGCAGGAAAAGCGGATTCGCCGCTCCAGTTATGGCGGCGCGCGTCCGGCTCGTGACTTCCCCCTTTTGAGCGAGGCCTATCTCAGCGGTAAGCTGCAACTGGATCAGATGATCACTCAAAGGATCAGCCTTGACCAAATCAACGATGGGTTCGCGGCCTTGAGAGCCGGCACAGCGATCCGAAGCGTCGTCCTGTTTTAACTGAAGAAGGAGGCGTCATGACCAGCCAAAAAAGCAAAGGCGAACTCTTTCGGTCCCTTCACTCCCGGCCTGGGGCGTTTGTAATCCCAAATCCCTGGGATGCTGGGACCGCGGTTCTCCTTGAACTAATGGGATATGAGGCGCTAGCAACGACGAGTGCGGGGCTTGCCTTTGCGCTCGGCCGCCAGGATGTGGGTGGATTGACGCGTGAGGAGGCGATTACGAACGTGAGCGTCATCGTCTCTGCGACCTCTTTGCCGGTCTCTGCAGATCTCGAAAATGGCTATTCTGACGACCCTGCAACCGCTGCCCAAACTCTTCTGATGGCCGCCGAAGTGGGCGCGGTAGGGGGCTCTATCGAGGACGCAACGGGTGATGCAACGCGCCCGATCTATGACTTTTCTCATGCTGTAGAGCGCGTTGCAGCGGCTGCAGAGGGGGTTAAAGCCCTGCCTTTCCCGTTCACCTTCACTGCAAGGGCAGAGAATTTCCTATATGGGCTGAACGATTTGGACGATACCATCAAGAGACTGAAAGCCTTCGAGGACGCAGGCGCAGACGTGCTCTACGCCCCGGCTTTGGCGTCCCTGGAGGCCATCCGCGAGGTTTGCGCGGCTTTGACAAAACCCGTGAACGTGCTAGCGGGCGCAAGACAAACCTACTCTGTGAGGGAGCTTGCGGAAGCAGGCGCAAAGCGCATAAGCACCGGCTCCGCTCTCAGCCGCGCGGCACTCGGCGCCTTTCTAAGGGCTGCAAAGGAGCTTAAGGAGTTTGGGACCGTATCATTCATGAAGGACAGCGTGCCTTACAGTGAGATCATGTCGCTGATGCCATCAACGGCGCATTCATAAACGCTTTTAGTCCGAAAGGCTGAGGCGCGCGGCCGGGTAATTTGTTGCAAGTCCCTCCAAAGCGCCTAGAAATATATCAGTCGCATATCAATGATCTAGGGACGGAGACGGCGGGCAGAGAGCGGCATAGACTCTCTCCAAAGAAGCAAAAATCCGCCGGTTCAAAGGAGGCCGCAGCATGAAACTGACCCGCAGACAGTTTGGACAGGGACTTGCGGCATCGGGCGCCGCAGCACTGACATCGCATGTGGCGGCGCCTGCCCTCGCACAGAATCAAAAGCTTAGAATAGGAATCCTAGCTCCGAAAGCTGGAGCGGCCGCGACAATCGGGGAGTGCGGGTTGCGTGGCGTGCAGTGGGGGGCCGACCGCATCAACAAGAACGGCGGCATTGCGGGGCGGCAAATCGAACTCGTCATAGAAGAAGAGTTCGAACCCAAAAGACACGATCGAGCGCTTCCGCCGCCTTGTTTTGCAAGAAAAAGTGGATTGCGTTCAAGGCATCGTGTCGACTGGCGTTTCGCTCGGCGTGGCGCCTGCTGCGGAAGACGAGAGGGCCCTTTTGATCCTATGGGATGGCACGACCCAAGACGGCGTCAAGGAAACGATGCCCAATCCAAATTTTGTCTTCCGAAGCACCGACAATGAGTGTGAAGCGGTCATGAGCTCGCTTCTCGTACTGAAGCTCTTCAAGGGACAATTCAAGAAAGTCGCTGGAATCAATCCGGATTACTCGTACGGCCGCAACAATTGGGAAGCGTTCCAGCTACTCCTGAAGCGCTACAAGGTCGATTATGAGGTGGTGGCCGAACAATGGCCAAAGGTCGGCACGCTTGATCTAACCTCGAATGTTGCAGCTCTTAGCGCGGCAAAGCCCGACTTGATCTTCTCATCGATGCTGTTTGCCGATCTCCCCGTATTCTTGAAGCAGGGCCACGCGTCCGGCCTCTTCAACGGCGTGAAGCTCGTTCTCCCAGCCGCAACCTGGCAGATCAATCAGCTCAACAAAGAGTTCGTTCCGGAAGGCACAATCCTTGGATACAACACTCTTTACTTTGCTCTCCCAAACGCTTCTCCGCTTCAGAAGGAGTTCGTTTCCTATTATCTCGATAGGTTCAAAGAGGCACCGCATTGGGAAGCCGACCGCGCCTATTTTGCCCTAGCAGCTTATAAGGCAGGTGTCGAAGCGGCCTACAAGGCAGCTGGGAGATGGCCGAAGACCGAAGAAGTGATTGCAGCTATTCCTGGCCGCGAGATTGAAGGCCTCGGCGGACCCGGCCGTTTCCGCACCGACAAAATCGCAGAGCAGGTCTTCTACCAGGGGCCGTCCTCCAACAAAAACGAATACTCCTTCCCAACGCTTTCAAAAGTAGAAGCGATTTCAGCGGCAAAGTTGCAAAAGCCACAAGGAGTGGATTTCTGGGAGTGGATTAAGACAGCACCCATGCCGATTGATGTTTGAAGCACGGTGGCAAAGGCAGTTCTGATCGCCTGGTGGAACATTGACAGCATGGCTTGACATCTTCCTCGGGGGCGTCTTCCACGCTGCCGTCCTTTTTCTTGTTGCAGCCGGTCTTCAGCTCGTTTTCGGCGTGCAGCGCATTCTTAATCTCGCCTGCGGATCGTTTTACGCCCTCGGGGCCTATTTCGGGATCTCGGCGGTGTCCGCGATGACCTCCTACGGGATACCCATCGCATATTTCTTCCCTGTTCTGTTCGCCTCCGCGCTTCTTATCGGGCTCGTTGGCCTTCCGGTGGAACGGGTGCTGCGCACAGTCTACCGGCGCGAAGAGAGTCATCAGCTTCTGTTGACCTTTGGCCTTCTTCTGATGTTTCAGGACATCATCCGCTTCTTCTGGGGGTCGGCTCCGCAAACGATGGAGAAGGCTTATCTTGCTTACGGAATAGTCATTCTCGGTGGCGTTCAGGTTCCCGCCTATAATTTGATAGTGATCGCCGCAAGCATCGCCTTGGCGGCAGGGCTTGGGCTGTTCCTGCAGCGGACATCGCTTGGAAAAATCATTCGGGCAACGGCTGAAAATCGAGACATGGCGGAGGGCCTCGGCGCCAACGCCGGACAGATTTACGCTCTGGTGTTCACGGGTGGCTGTATGCTCGGCACCGTTGGAGGCGCTCTGGTGGTTCCCGCATCCGCTGCGTCGCTGGAGATGGCTGTGGAGCTTATCGTTGAGGCTTTTGCGGTCGTTGTCATCGGGGGGCTCGGCAGCATGCGAGGGGCCCTGCTTGGAGCATTAATTGTCGGCTTGGTGCGAGCTCTTGCCATATCGAAGCTTCCCGAGGCGGAAATCTTGAGCGTTTACCTGATCGTGATTGCCGTTTTGATCGTTCGTCCTGGCGGCATTCTTGGAAAGGCGCGGCCATGAAGGCCGATGTGGTTGCAAAAGGAAGTGCAGCAGTTCCCCGAACCGATCCAGAGGTCTGGTCTCTTGCTCTCGCTGCGGCTGTGTTCTTGGCTCTGGCGGCTGCGCCCTTTCTCGTGAGCCCCTATGCGGTAACACTGCTGGGCACCTTCGTTGCTTATTCAATCGCACTTCTCGGCTTCAATCTTTTAATGGGCTATTGCGGGCTCCTATCGTTCGGCCATGCGATGTTCATAGCGATCGGAGCTTACACTGCGGCCGTTTTCACGTCGAAAATCGGAATTCACTATCTCGAACTCATTCTACTCGCTGCCGCTTCGATTTCGGCAGGCGCTGCGCTACTTATCGGCCTGCTTTGTGTTCGCTACACCAAGATCTTCTTCGCGATGCTGACGCTTGCTTTCGGAATGACCTTTCATTCCTTCCTGTTCAAGTTCTACAACGTAACTGGCGGGGATCAGGGCATGAGGGTGAACCGGCCCTTGCTAGCAGGCATCCACTTCGGCGGCGGCAAGACCGCCTTTCTGATTGGTCCCTTTTATTTCTACTCCCTTGCCCTGCTTGCAATCCTCGGCTTCCTGGCGTGGCGCATCGTGCACTCACCGCTCGGCCTCCACATGCGTGCGACACGCGATAATCCTCAAAAGGCGGCCTATCTCAGCGTCCATGTCGAGCGGACAAGGTTGTGGGCCTTTGTCATTTCGGCTGTTTACTGTTCGGTCGCGGGCGTTTTGATCGGAGTGAGCGTTGGTCTGGCCGATCCCGAGCTTGGCTACTGGACCCAATCGGGCAACCTTGTCTTCATGACCGTGCTCGGGGGTAGTGGTGCCTTTGCCGGCCCCGCACTTGGCGCCTTCGTCTTTGTGTTTCTGCAAGACGCGCTGATAGCCTCGACCGACTATTGGCGCTTTGTTCTCGGCGCCATCCTCGTCTCCGTGATCATCTTCGCCCCTGGCGGCGTCGCAGGCCTTTTTCAGTCTTTTCGGCGGGGGCCATCGTGACAGCCCTCTTGATGGCGCAGAATGTCTCGAAGAACTACGGCAGTTTCCGCGCGCTAAGCGACATTTCCTTCCGCGTCGATGCCGATGAATTCGTGGCAGTCATAGGGCCGAACGGAGCTGGCAAGACAACGCTGGTCAATGTCGTCACCGGGCTCTTGAGACCGACCGGCGGCTTAATCCAATTCAAAGACCGGGACATCGCGGGCGTAGGGCCGGTTGAGCTCTCCCGGAGGGGGATGGCGCGAGCCTTTCAGCTCGTTCAAATCTTCCCGACGCTTACAGTCCGGGAAACGCTGTCCATCGGGATAGCATCGCGACCTGAGAAACTGCGAAACTCGCTTCGCCGTGTCTCCGCCAACAAGGCCGTTCGTAGCGAATGCGAGTTCGTCGCTACTATATTCAATCTTGCAAACCGCCTGGAAACTCGTTCCGCACATCTTTCCCAAGGTGAGAAGAAGCTCCTCGATATTGCGAGCGCATTCACCTTAAGGCCGGAACTGATCGTCCTCGATGAGCCGACAAGCGGCGTAAGCACTTCGGACAAGCATATAGTTATGAAGTTGCTTCTTGAAGCTGCGAAATCTGCTGGCATCCGTTCGATCATTCTTGTCGAACACGACATGGAATTGGTGCATCGCTATTCGAAACGCATAATCGCAATGCAAGAAGGCCGCGTCCTGGCGGATTTGCCAACCGGGGCCTTTTTTGCCGATGACGCTCTTGTTGCAGCGGTGGCTGGCAAACCTCCAGTCATTGCGTCAGGCGGGCAACACCATGCTCTCCCTCACTAATCTCACCGTTGATATAGAAGGCAGCCGCATTCTCAACGGCATTACTTTACACGTCCTTGAAGGAGAGTTTGTTTGCCTTTTCGGCCGAAACGGCGCGGGAAAGACAACTGTGTTCCGAACCATTATGGGCTACCGGAAGCCTGATTCTGGACTGATCGAGGCTGACAGCAGGCAAATCTCGGGACTTCAACCCTGGAAGATCGCACGCCTTGGTATTGGCTTCTCTCCAGAGGAATCCGAGGTTTTCGGGGATCTCACGGTTGCGGAGAATATCGAGCTTCCGGTCTGGACCCGGCCGCACTCCAAGCGGTCGGCCGAAGACCGGCTAAGGCTCGCCTATGAAATCTTTCCAAAGCTGGCTCGCTATAAGTCTCGCGGCGGCACGCAACTCTCTGGCGGAGAACGAAAAATGCTATCGGTGGCGCGTGCGCTTGCGCTTGATCCTAAGCTTCTTTTGCTTGATGAACCGTTCGAAGGCTTATCGCCGGTCGTCATCCCGGAAATAGCCGCCGGGATCGGGTCCATTCGCGCTATGGGCTGCGCGATACTTCTCGCCGAGTCAAACATCCACCATGTGCCAGAATCCGTTGACAGAATCTATGTGATAGAGCGCGGTGAAATTATTTTCTCAGGTCCGCTCGCCGAGGCTCGCAGTAACCCGTTCGTCAATAGCGTTATCATGGGTTGAATAGTCAGCTCTTTACCCTGACCTACGCTGCCAAGGCTCCAAGCGGAGCTTCTTAGCCAATGGTGGCCACTTCCGCAGTTGGGCATCTGCAGCTGTTTCCTGAATAAAATCAACGGTTCCGCTCTATCCCAAGCAGCCGAAGGAATTGTTGCAACTGCTAGGAATGGCACTCCCCCGGCCATAAACAGAACAAGGTCATTCGCAAGCGATTAAAGTGTTACCGCGGCGATTATCTTTGCTCGCCACTTGTGATCAAGCTTTCACCCTGTTTAAATCAACCTCCACGCAAGGGCGCGGGCCCGTACCAATGTGAGGCCGGTTACACCACGGTTACGCCACGGTTACACCGGCTGTTTCAAGAGGGGCGAAAACCATGGGCCCGAATTCTCGCGCGAGTGCACGTCTCGCAATCGACATCGGTGGAACTTTCACTGATCTCGCCCTGGAGTATCGCGACAAGGGGCACACGACTAAGGTGCTGACCACGCCGTCCGCACCGGAGCTAGGCGTAATCGAGGGAATTAATACGATCCTTCGGGCGTCAGCATTGCCACCCTCCGAGATAGGGCTGCTCCTCCATGGTACCACTCTGGCTACGAATGCGATCATTGAGAGGAAAGGCGCTCGCACTGCGTTGATCACCACGCGGGGCTTTCGTGATGTGCTCGCTCTCCGCAATGAGAGCCGGTACGATCAGTACGATCTGAACATCGTCCTGCCCGAGCCTCTCGTGCCTCGCTATTTGCGATTAGAGGTGCCCGAGCGTCTGGATCACCGAGGCCGCGTCCTTCTACCGTTGGACGAAGATGCGGTCCGCAAATTAGTGCCCTATCTTCGAAATGAAGGCGTCGAGAGCATAGCAATCGGCTATCTTCATGGCTTCGTGAATCCGGACCACGAGCGCCGGACCGCGGAGATCCTGGCGCAGGAAATGCCAGACGTTCTGCTTTCACTTGCGAGCGAAGTCTCGCCTGAAATGCGGGAGTGGGAGAGATTCTCGACCGCCGTCGCAAATGCCTATGTGCAGCCGCTTATGTCCACGTATCTGAAGCGGCTTGAACAGAAAGTGCGGCAAATCGGGATTACCGCACCCCTCTTCACGATGCTGTCCGACGGTAATCTCACGACCATTGATACAGCTTGCCGATTTCCGATCCGGCTGGTCGAAAGCGGTCCGGCGGGCGGCGCCATCTTTTCTGCAAGCATTGCCCGTGAATGCGAGATCGAGAAAGTGCTCTCTTTTGATATGGGCGGCACCACGGCCAAAATCTGCTTGATCGACGATTACGCACCACAGACATCCCGCGCTTTCGAGGTCGCGCGCATTGGGCGCTTCAAGAAAGGCTCAGGGCTCCCTCTTCGTATTCCGGTGATCGAGATGGTCGAGATCGGAGCTGGCGGCGGGAGTGTGGCGCTGGTCGATGCTATGGGCCGCATTGCCGTCGGGCCTGAGAGCGCCGGTGCCGATCCAGGCCCCGCCAGTTACGGACGCGGAGGCGAGAAGCCGGCGGTGACGGATGCGAATTTGTTTCTCGGCCGGTACGATCCTGAGCGTTTTGCCGGGGGCAGTTTGCAGCTTGATAGCTCGGCAGCGGAAGCAGCACTCATGAAATCGGTCGGCCAGCCGCTGGGTATGGATGCGAGCATGGCCGCGCTTGGCGTGGTCGAAATCGTCGATGAGAATATGGCCAACGCTGCCCGCGTGCACGCCGTAGAGTCGGGAAAAACCTATCAAGGGCGAACCATGATCGCCTTCGGCGGCGGCGGTCCAGTGCACGGCACTCGGATTGCCGAGAAGATCGGCATCGAGTGCGTCGTGATCCCTTCAGGCGCCGGCGTTGGGAGCGCCATTGGGTTTTTGCGGGCTCCTGTCGGTTACGAGGTCGTTCGCAGCCTCTATCAGCGACTTAGCACGTTCGACTTCGAAGCCGTGAATGCACTTCTCGCCGCAATGGCGGACGAAGCCGCTTCAATCGCGTCACAAGGTAGCTTCGGCGCGGAAACAGAGGAACGGCGGATCGCCTATATGCGCTATGTCGGGCAAGGACACGAGATCGCGGTGAGGCTGCCGGTCCGCTCGCTCTCGTTCGCTGATGTGAAGGAGGTATTGCGATTGTATGAGGAGGAATACATACGCTTCTACAACCGCCCTGTTCCCGGCTCGGATGTCGAAGTTCTGAGCTATTCAGTAACGGTATCAACGCGGCCGCCGGCTCTGGCAAAAGCTTCTGCCGCTGCTACTCGCTTTCCAGCCAAACCTTCCCGCAGTCAAACCGTTCGGGATACCGCAACCGGTAAAGTTTCCACCTGGGATGTCTACGACCGGCAAGATCTTCGCCCGGGAGCCATCTTTCGAGGTCCAGCTATTGTGGCGGAGGCGGAGACCTCGACCCTCGTGGGCCAAGGCTGGTCAGGCCGTATTACTGCGGAAGGATATATCGAACTGGTCCGGGGGCAATATGATCGTTGAGAAGAACGCCCAGCTTGCCGCCATCCAGGGGCAGGTCATGTGGAACCGCTTGATCGCGGTCGTGGAGGAACAGGCGCAGATCATGATCCGCACGGCTTTCAGCACGACGGTTCGAGAAGCAGGCGACTTGTCCGCCGGGATCTTTGATCTTCAGGGCCGTATGGTTGCGCAAGCCGTGACGGGCACGCCGGGCCACGTCAATTCGATGATGGAGAGCGTTGGGCATTTTCTCGCAAAGTTTCCGGCCGAGAGCATGCGGGAAGGCGACCACTATATCACAAATGATCCTTGGCTCGGCACGGGTCATTTGCATGATCTCACGGTTGTTACTCCTGCTTTCCGCGGAGGCAAAATGGTGGGCCTATTCGCCAATACGGCTCATGTCATCGACGTCGGTGGGCTCGGCATGGGGCCTGAAGCGCGATCGGTCTTCGAAGAGGGACTCTACATCCCAATAGTGCGCTGTTTCGAAGCCGGAAAGCCAAACGAAACATTCTTCGATTTCATTCGCGCCGGAACGCGCCTGCCTGCGGAACTCGAAGGCGATATCTACTCTCTCTGCGCTTGCAATGATGCTGCCGCGGCGCGGTTTGTGCAAATGATGGATGAGTTCAAATTAGAAAGCCTCGATCCAATTGCGGAATACATTTTCAATGCCAGTCTGATCGCGACGCTTGCAGAGATCGCGCGGCTGCCCGGTGGGACTTGGAGCGCCGAAATCCGATCCGATGGTTACGAAGCGCCCGTTACCCTCAGGGCAGCGATGACGATCGGAAAAAACTCCATCGATGTGGACTTTGCGGGCACATCCGGACTTTCATCGCGCGGCATCAACGTGCCTGCCGCCTATTGCCGCGCCTATTCTTGCTTCGGCATCAAGGTTGTCGTGGCTCCCGAAATTCCGAACAACTGGGCGAGCCTGCAGCCATTCAGGATCTCAATTCCCGAAGGCTCGATTCTGAATGCCCCGCGTCCCTATCCGGTGTCAGTCCGCCATGTCATCGGGCAGTTGCTGCCGGACCTGATGATGGGGTGTCTTCACCAGGCGGCGCCAAACCGGGTGGCTGCCGAAGGCTCTTCCTGCCTTTGGAACCCGCCTTTGCGTGGTGGCAGCGCCGTGAGCGGACAAGGCGGGGATAATCGCCGTGTCTTGCCCGATTTCGAGATCATTACTTTCAATTCCGGTGGCACCGGCGCGCGCCGCTTACTCGACGGTCTCGATAGCACTGCCTTCCCATCCGGTGTACGCACCATGCCGGTCGAAGCGACGGAGAACGTCGCCCCGGTGATTTTTTGGCGCAAGGAACTTCGGCCTGACTTTGCCGGCCCAGGCCGCACGCGCGGCGGCTTTGGGCAGATCATGGAAATTGCTGGAGCGGACGATCTCGAATTTGCCTGCAACGCCATTTTCGACCGCATCTCTTTTCCGCCAGAAGGCCGCGAGGGCGGCAGGAGTGGTGCGCCGGGCCGGGTTGAACTCAAGTCTGGCGCGGTTCTGCGCACTAAAGGCTTTCAAATCATCCCGGACGGCGATCGCCTAATGCTTTACCTGCCAGGGGGCGGCGGGATGGGTCGTCCCGGCGAGCGGGACCCGGAGCTTGTGGCGCTGGACGTTCGCAATGGTCTCCTCTCCGTGGAATCAGCGAGGGGTGACTACGGCGTCGAATTGACAGAGGCCGGCATGGTGGATGAGGCGGCAACTGCTGCGCTCCGATTGGCGGATAGGTGAATTTCCTTGCCCGTCCAACCTCTGCTACGGTTGGCACTTAAGCTGCCAGGAAATTAAATCGTAGCGGAATTAAGGGGAGGCACCATGGTTCGAAAGCTCGTAGGCGCGTTTGCAGCAGCTGTCCTCACAGCGGTTTCTTTGACGGCGGCCTTTGCCCAGGAGGCCGTCAAAATTGGTGCCATTTATCCTTTGAGCGGTAACGCGGCAAGCGCTGGCGCAGGCGCGAAAGCTGCGATCGAAGTCGCAACCGAGATCATCAACAACGCACATCCGGAACTGGGGGAATTGACCCTCGCCAAGGACGCTGGGCTGCCAAATCTCAAAGGTGCCAAAGTCGAAGTCATTTTTGCCGACAATCAAGGGACGCCGGCGGCGGGTCAGAACCAAGCCTTGCGGCTGATCACTGAGGAAAAGGTGCATGCCTTGATGGGCGCCTATCAGTCAGGCATCACATCGACGGCAAGCGCAATCGCTGAGAAATACGGCGTTCCGTTTCTATCGGGAGAGTCAGTGGCGGCCAATCTTACCGAGCGCGGATTTAAATGGTTTTTCAGGACGACGCCGATCGCCTCCGATATCGCGAAAACCTATGTGGATTTTCTCAAGGAACTGCGATCGGCTGGCACCAAAGTCGATATGATCGCCATCGTCAACGAGAATACGGAGTATGGCACATCGATCGCCAAAGTCGTACGCGAGACCGCACAAGGCGCGGGCCTGAATGTGGGGCTTGAAATTGCCTACGGTGCAAATACGGCTGACGTCCAATCCCAGGTGCTGCAGCTTAAGGATAAGAACCCTGATTGCGTGATCTTCGTTAGCTACACCTCGGACGCAATTCTATACATGAAGACGATGCAGGCTCTGGGCTACAAGCCGCGAATCCTGATTGGCGACGATTCTGGGTTCTCGGACGCTGCATTCTTGAAAACGGTTGGATCGATCGCACAAGGCGCCATCAATCGCTCTGCTTGGAATGTAGGCCAGCCCGGCAGTGTTACCTATCGCATCAATGAGATGTACAAGAAAAAAACCGGCAACGATCTCGACGACACATCTGGACGGGCCATGGAAGGCTTCTTTGTTCTCGTCGATGCGATCAATCGCGCGAGCTCGACGGAGCCGGCCAAAATCCAGGCTGCACTTAGGGAGACGAACCTCAAGCCTAATCAGCTGATGATGGGCTATCGCGGCGTGAAATTCGACGACAAGGGCAACAATGTCTTGGCGTCCGCGCTTTTGATCCAAATCCAAGGCGATAAATATGTGGCGGTTTGGCCGAAAACTGCCGCGGTCGCACCGCTCCAGTTGCCCTACAAGGGCTGGTAGAAGGAATAGAGCCCGGATGCAAAACGCTTCCGGGCTTTTTTTCAGCGTGGATAATCAAGCCCCATATGACCCTGTCTCTTGTTCAAGTCCTGGTAAGCGGCGTCCTGCTAGGCGCGGTCTATGCCTTGTTCGCTTCCGGGCTCACGTTAATCTGGGGCATGATGAACGTCATCAACTTCGCGCATGGCGATTTTGTCATGATCGCGATGTATATCGCTTTTCTAATCTGGACGCTGTTCGGAGCGGGTCCGGCAGCCTCGGTGCCAGTCGCGGCTGTCATTCTCGCGACAATCGGTGTCATCGTCTATTTCGGGTTAGTCCGGCACATCGTCCGCGGGCCGATGCTGGCTCAGATCTTGGGAACGTTCGGCCTCGCACTGCTGCTCCGCTATTCGATTTTCTGGGCTTTCGGCGCAAATTTTTTATCTCTGCCCGCTGACATCGTTGGCGGCAACTATGACATCCTCGGGATTCGCATCCAGGCCTCGCGGCTGCTGGCGGCAATTCTTGCCGTAGTGCTGACTTTGGGGCTGCATCTCATGCTGACACGCACGATGATTGGCAGCCGGATGCTCGCAGTGTCCGAAGATGCCTTGGCTGCGCAACTGATGGGTATCAGGCCCGAGCGGATGCAGGCGCTCGCCTGGGCGCTGGCGGCGGGGCTCACGGGAATTGCCGGCGCGTTGATCGCAACATTCTTCTATATCTCACCGACTGTCGGCGAGTCGCTCGCCATCATCGCTTTCGTGACCGTTTCTCTTGGGGGGTTCGGCAGCATTTTGGGTGCGCTCGCCGCAGGCATCTTGATCGGTGTCATAGAGTCCGCGTCGAGCTACCTGATTGGCGCTGTCTACAAAGATATCGTCGTCTACACGCTTTTCATCGCAGTGCTTTGGGCAAGGCCGCAGGGCCTGATGGGCAAAAGCTGATGAGGCGTACCTTTTGGGCCTGCACTGCAATATTGGTGACAGCTTTGCTCCCCTACATCCTCACGACGCCCTTCCAGCAGCGCCTCTGCGCGCTCGTCCTGCTCTACGCCATTGCGGCTTCAGCCTGGAACATCGTTGGCGGTTATGCCGGTCAGATTTCGGTCGGGCATTCCGTATTCTTCGGATGCGGCGCCTATGCGAGTCTCGCTACCTTCACACATCTCGGTTGGCCGCCTCTGGCAGGCTTACCGATTGGAATCGCGGTGAGTGTGGGGATAGCGGCCATCATTGGGGTACCAACGCTACGTCTCTCAGGCCATTATTTTAGCATGGCGACCATCGCAGTCGCGGAACTTGCGCGTCTTATTGTAACGAATACGGAGTTTCTTGGGGCGGCGATAGGCCTGAGCGGCCCGGCTGTCCCGAGATCTGTTCTCGATCTCTCATTCACATCCGCCGTGCCCTATTACTACGTTTTTTTAGCGGTTCTGATCGCTCTTCTCTGGCTCACGCATCGCATGGCCTCGAGCCGGATTGGTTTCTATCTTCGTGCAATCAGAGACAACGAACGAGCGGCGCGCTCGCTCGGCGTCAAAGCTGGCCGCTGCAAGTTATACGCTTATCTTCTGAGTGCGGGCGCAACCAGCGTCGCCGGATCCCTCTACGCCATGATGTTCGGTTATATCGATCCCGAGAGCGGCTTCGGGATTTTGACTTCCGTCAAGATGGTCATCATGGCGGCACTTGGCGGCGCCGGACTGCTATTCGGTCCCCTTGCCGGGGCCGCTATTCTGGTGCCGCTCGAAGAGATCTCGAACAGTCTCTTGGGCGGCAAGGGAGCCGGGATCACCTTTGTCGTCTACGGCGCGATAATCGTTATAATCGCTCGTTTCTATCCTGGGGGCATACTCAAGCTTTTCCTGGTCCGGGAGAAGGTTATTCGCAAAGTAGCGGAAGCAGATACGAGGGTCGCCGATGCTGCTTGAAGCCCGGGAGGTGACGAAAGCCTTCGGCGGTTTCCGGGCGGTCGACCGCGCATCCCTTCAAATCGGGCGAGGCGAAATCATCGGCCTTATCGGCCCCAATGGAGCCGGAAAGTCCACATTCTTCAATTGTCTCACAGGTGATGTGCGGCCCACCTTCGGTACCGTCTGTCTCAATGGCCGCGATGTGACAAATCTCGCGCCCGAGGCCCGCGCAGCTCTCGGCCTGGCGCGAACCTTCCAGGTGCCACAAACCTTCGAGGGCCTGACCGTCCTCGAGAATGTAATGATCGGCGCATTTCTTCGCACCGCGAACCCCGCCGAAGCTCGAAGGAAGGCATCAGCCGTAATAGTGCGAACAGGGCTCGAGGATCATGCCGGCTCCCTTGCGAATAGTCTCGGCACGCCAGGACGAAAACGCCTGGAAATGGCTCGGGCCCTTGCTACGGAACCTGAAATCCTACTGCTTGACGAGGCGATGGCAGGTTTGACCGCGGCGGAGGTCCGGCGTGCAGTTGAGCTGGTGCGCGGCATCCACGCCTCCGGTGTCACACTCGTCATAGTCGAACACATCATGGAGGTGATCGTCTCGCTGGCGCAAAAAGTCATCGTGTTTCACCAGGGCCGGGAAATTGCGCGCGGCACGCCGGAGGAGGTTACGAAGGATCCAGCGGTGATCACCGCTTATCTCGGCAAGCGGAGAAGTTCGAAGCCGTCAACAGCGGCTGGAAAGCTTCAGTGATGGTGCCGCTCCTTTTCGTGGATCATTTGCAGGTCCATTATGGCGGTCTCATCGGTGTCTCCGATGTCACCCTCGCCGTTGAACGAGGCGCAGCCGTAGCGCTGCTCGGCTCGAACGGAGCCGGCAAAACGACAACCCTCAACGCAATCGCGGGGCTTATTCCTTGTTCTGACGGCAAGATTGTCTTTGAGGGTGAGGACATCACCAACCGGCCAGCCTATGCGATTGTGCGAAAGGGACTGGCGTTGTCACCGGAGGGCTGGCGGCTTTTTGTTCAGCAGAGCGTGGAAAGCAATCTCCTTCTCGGAGCCACAGCAAATGCAAGGGGAATCGTGAAGCGGCAATTGCTCGAAAAAGTCTACGCGATATTCCCAAGGCTCGCCGAACGCCGGCGCCAGCGTGCCGGTACAATGTCGGGGGGCGAACGGCAGATGCTCGCAGTCGGCCGGGCTCTCATGAGCAGCCCCAAACTCCTGATGCTTGATGAACCAAGTCTTGGTTTGGCCCCCGCTATTGTCGAGGCCATGTACGAGACGCTGAAGCAGCTTCACGCCGCCGGCCTTACGATCCTGCTTGCGGAGCAATCCGTTGAACTCGCTCTTGAGATCGCAGACTATGCTTATGTTCTGCAGGCGGGCCGTAACGTGATGTCCGGGCCCGCACGTGAGGTCATGCGGAACCCGAGCGTGCAGAAGGCTTATCTCGGCCTATAATAAGTAACCTCGCATTGGCGTCTGCAGTCCGGCTGTCCAAGCGAAGGTCCTTTGTCAAGTTTGATGATAAGATCGAGCAGGCGATGAGCTCGCAGCGCCATCTCGACCGCCTGAACAGGCAAATGGAGCTTGAATCCGACGGTCCGAAGGCAGCTTAGGGTCAACTGGCGCGGCGTCTTAGCGGCCGTTGGTTCATAAGCGGACCAAGACAGATTTCTTTCTTGACAGAGCCTTGCTCGTCGTCACGCTGGCGATCTCAAGGCTGAATTCTTCCTACTTTCGCATTGGACATCTTTGCGCCCGCTAAGTCGGCTGTCGCCCAATCGTCAGTCGAAACCTCCAGCTCAACCAGGCCAGCGATTGAGCCGTTTGGATATCTTTTTGGCGTCGCGATCCATCTGGCAATCAACAACTCATGTCTTCGACGAAACCGACGCCTAACCGACGGCCCCAGGGCTGCCGAAAGGGAAGGCGAAGAAGACGGGAGTTATAGACTGCCGTTTGGCAGTTTAAGTGACTGACATGTATACGATGCCAATCAATATCGTAGCGATGGCCAGCGAGACGGGAATGATAAGTATCTGAATCCAGGCCTGGGCGCCAGTAAGCCTCTCCGTGGCCGTATCCACGTTTGAAGAAAGAAAGTCCTCAAGCTTCTCCGATTGCGTGCGTCTCTTGCCCATATGCGCCAGGACGGCCGGCAACCCTAAAGCAGCTCCCAGGACCAGCGTGATAATTACAAGCAGGTAACCGATATGAGCGCTTCTGCCGAAGGCCACCCAGACAACAAGCAAGGCCGCAACACAGATCCATGCCACCGAACGATAAACGAACCCCGGCAATTCAGTGCCGGGCACCCTTTGCCGTCTACCGCTCTCGTTCGTTTCGCGATCCTGGGTATTTTCTGGGTGCGCGGCAGTGCCGCCTCGATCGTTAGATGGCATATAGCCCTCACAGCCTAGCTTTTACTGCTCTCCCCGTCCCGCCTACTACCAACCCTCTGCAACTCTAGTCAGTTCCGATGATGTTGAATGCCTGAGTTCCCAACTGAATTGCGGCGCGATCGAAGGCGGACCCTAAGCGGCCACAACGAGCACTCAAGGGCAACGCTTCTGCCATGCCGCCCCTGGGCGTAACCTAAATCGTGCGATGTGCCGGATGGATGTATCGCAGAACCTCTCTCTGCGTAGAGTACGATGTGCGAGCTGACAGTGGAGCTGATAATGGGTCCGCTCTGCTCGCCTCCTCATCCAGCAGTCCCCATCAACTCGGATTGATGTTGCGCTAACTCAGAAAAGACACAGCGACATAAACTGACGCAGCTAGAAAACCAGCCTGCGCTCAGGTCTCATAAAAGCGCGCCGGGCACGACTTGACATTAACGAGGACCCTCTTGCTAATGTTCTTGTAAAATTTCAAGGATTTCTGTTGTGCAGACCTTGCCTCTTAGGTGGCAGTTTCCCGGCGCTCAAAAAAGGAGCCTCAATGAAGAACCTGATTGTTAGGCTAGAAAGCAAGGCTGGGGCGCGGGACCTTGCTCTGTCCATTCGGGAGTTGGTGATCGGCGGGTGGGCCGGCCGGGATAAAGCGGCGATGGAACATCACATGCAGGAGCTCGAAGCGCTTGGTGTGAAGCGTCCGGTCACGACGCCAGTTTACTACAGGGTTGCGGCCTCCCGGCTTACGGCGGAGCCGCTTATCGAAGATGCAGGCCCGAACGGCAGTGGAGAAGTGGAAACGGTTTTGTTTTCTAGCGGGGGGCATCTCTATGTGGGTGCTGGGTCCGATCACACTGACCGCCAGGTCGAAACCTACGGAATCGCTATCTCCAAGCAGGTCTGCGACAAGCCGCTCGCAGCCGCCGTCTGGCCATTCGAGGAAGTCGCCGCCCATTGGGACCAGTTGATCCTGCGCAGTTTCGCTACGATCGGCGGAGAGCGGTTGAAGTACCAGGAAGGACCGGTCGCAGGCCTTCTCCCCCCGGCCGAGCTCATTCGCGGGCTTACTGGAGGCGGCGCTCTGCCCGAAGGCACAGCGCTCTTCGGCGGCACCATTGCGGCGATTGACGGGATCCGCCCCGCGACCCAGTTTGAAGGCGAGCTTGAAGATCCGGTCCTTCAGAGGTGCATCCGTTTTGGCTACGGTATCAAAGTGCTGCCAATCGCTGGGTAACTTGCTTAAGGGAACACATCAAGACGCTCGTCTCGACAACACCGCAAGGAAGCTTATTCCTGCGGATCGAGCCCGGCCTCCACAACGGCCGCCACTGAAAAAAGCGCAGCATCCCTGCCGCCGGATGCGGCGAGCATCAAACCGGCGGGTGGTTCGCCACCGCGGTGCATGGGGAGGGAGATCGCGCAGCCGTCCATCATGTTCACCACTGCGGGATTTTGCAGCATTAGCATGTTCGCGCGCGTGAAAGCATTGCCGTCATGTTCGAGTTCTGAAATCAAAGGCGCAATTACGGGCACAGTTTCGGGCATCGTAGGGCACAATCTCGGCATTCACAGCGGCGATAAAGGCGTTACGAGCTTCGATCAACGCAATGTAATCCGCGCTGCTTTGCTGCTCCCCGCGCATAATGCGGAAAAGAACGCGCGGGTCGTATTGCGCCGAGCCTTCCGCCAGCAAAGCCCGATGACGCGCATAGGCTTCGGCGGCTGCAAATCCGCCCTTCGAGTTTATGCCTGCAAGCGTGGACAACATCGCAAGCGGAATCTCGTCGATCCGCGCTCCCGCCCTCGAAAGGGTTGTGAGCGCACGCTCGAATGCGGAGGCGACATGCCCGTCCAGGTTATCGAGTACAAGGGTCTTGGGCATGGCGAGGCGGATCCCGGAAAGCGGTCGAGGCGCGGTCTCTGAAAGCTCTTCACCGCTCATAAACCGATCGAGGACACGGCAGCAATTTACGGTGTTCGCTAGCGGTCCAATTGAATCGAGCGTGGACGATAGAGGGAAAGCGCCCTTTAGAGGCACTCTTGCTGCCGTCGGCTTATAGCCAACGATGCCACATAAGGCGGCCGGAATCCGGCACGATCCGCCCGTGTCAGAACCGGCAGCGCCGTAAACCATCCCGTCCGCGACCGACACGGCCGCGCCAGACGAGGACCCTCCCGGGATGCGCCGTGCGCCGCGATCGTAGGGGCATGCGAGCGTGCCGTAATGGGGATTGATGCCGATGCCGGAAAAGGCGAATTCGGTCATGTTTGTGCGGCCCACTAGGATAAATCCGGCCCGGCGCAAGCGCGCGATGGCAACCGCGTCCGATTGGGCGGGAGGGAAGTCTTTCAGAACAATCGAGCCGGCTGTCGTTGGCTCGCCCGCGAGATCGAACAAGTCCTTGACGGAGATCGGAATGCCGGCGTAGGGCGAGGGGGCCAAACCGGCACCCCTCAGCTGATCCATCGCCGCGGCGGCCTTGAGTGCCTTCTCCCGGTGGACATTCAGAAAGGCGAGGCGACCCTCTCCCTCTGACGCCTCGATCCTTTCGAGCGCGCGCGCGGTAAGCGCCTCCGCGGTTTCACGGCCGGCCGCCAGTTCCGCCGCTAGCAGTGCGAGCGATTTCGCCATGCGATCTAGACGGGATCGAAATAGTGGATTTCGAGGAGAATGCAGCCGTTCTGAGACTTGAACGGTCCATGCTTCGCGTGGGGCGGCCGCACGGCGTAGGTGTTTGGCTGAAAACTAGTGCCGCCATTCCCGCCGGCATCGTTCCCGACCGTGAGGTCTCCATGCATCAGGTAGACCTCTTCCCAATAGTCGTGTGAGAACGGTACCGTTGTAAAGACGCCAGGCTCGAACCGCAGCAGGCGCGTCCGCGTGCCGCTCTTGTTTTCCTCGTCGAGAGCGCCGGAAAGGATCTTCTGCTGAATCCCGGAAGGGTATCCAGCCGGAACCTCCCAACCGCTGTTCATATCGAGCGCGTGAAACTCTTCGTGCTTTTTATTGACTGGCATGGTTTCTCTCAAAAAGGTCAGGAAATAGACATGGCTGCGTTTGATATCGTAAGAGTTTAGCCTGGCATGCACAAGCTTGCTGGCGCCGTTCCAGCCGCCGGCGCGGCAGGAGTAGCTTCAAAGCTCGGCCATGTGTTTTTACCATCTAGGTGCGGTCCGCCTGTTCACTCTGCAATACGAAGGCTAGTCCTGATTTCGCGCGTCCGGCGTCAAAAGCGCCTATCAATTGCGAAAATCAATGACGGGCGGAAATCTTATCTTCTAGCCATGTCAGTGCCCATGTCCGGAGAATGTTTGTAGCACTCTGTTTTGGGATACCCTTATGTTTCGTTTGGTGGCGGGCGTATTTCTGCTGCGGCCTACAAATCTTGGCTCACCAGCCGTAACCACGGCGCCGATGGCTGCGATGTCGCCATTCCTGATACTACTAAGTGCGTCGTCCTGCGTGCCCCCATCTGGTGCGTCGATCACAATCACGTCGGCGTCCGCACCCGGCCGCAAGAAGCCGGAGTTAAGATGAAACACGCGGGCGTTATTGCCCGTGGCCGCGCAGATAGCCAGTTCAGGGGCCATTGCGCCAAGGCTGGAGAGATGTCCGATCGTGTAGAGCATGCCGAGCGGCATGATTCCGCTCCCGGTTGGCGTGTCCGTCGCGATGATGAAGCGGCTAAATGCGTCTAGCTTTTGGGCCAATTTCCCGCACAGAAGTGCGGTGCGCAAGTTACCTGCGGTGCAGACTTGAAGCGCGATATCGCTTTCCTGGATAACACGTTCGAAATCTGCGTCGGGCATGGCCGTCGGGCCGCCATTGATATGGAAGGATACATGCGGGCGGATGGCGAGGAGGTGCTCGCCATAGACAGGGCCGGAGCCGGGAATGGATGAGCCGCCCGTATGGCAGGTTGTGATAAGACCCGCATCCCGTGCAGCTCCCACGAGGGGCACATACTCGAAGGCTGATTTCACAGCTCCAAAGCCAGCTTTTGCGAGTTTAACGCCCTTAGCGGCGAGTTCCGAAAAATCCGCGGCCAGCAGCCCTGGTTCCAGGATCACTGAGCCGGCGACGACGCGCATGCCTCCAGGGCGGAAGTCCGCAAAGCAACGCTGCGCGGCCAGCGCCAGCGATTTCACCCCCTCAGGATCGCGCGGACGGCCGGGAACATGGACCTCCGAAGCCGATATCGAAGTCGTCACTCCTCCATGAAGATAGCTTTCGAGAAACCCAACTGTGCGTTGCCTCGGGGTATAATCGCCAAAGGTGATGTGGACGTGGGAGTCGATCAGGCCCGGAATCGCGGTCGCGCCGTCCGCGTCGATGACGACGTCGGCCGCTTCGATGGCGCTGGAGCTGGCCGTGCCGGCCAATGTAATCTTGCCGTCCTCTAAGAGAAGACAATCGCCCGCCGCCAGCGGGTTGCGCCAGTCCCCGGTGACAATGGTGCCAATATTGACGATCGCGGTGCGCATGCCGCGTCCGCCTAATGCTTGATCGAGGCCAGAGCGCTTTCGGCGCCGTAGCCCGATGTCATCGTTTCAACGAGCCCGGTCGCCGTATCCCAGTCGAAGGTTCGAAAGCTGTGCCCCGCGGTCACAAAGCGGGCTCCAGCGTAGAACATCTCGTACTGCGTATGCCTCGATCCGAATTCGGAACCTATCGCGTCCCAAGCCGCCTTCAGGAGGCGCACTTTGCCTTCCGGCTGCATTGACGGCGAGCGTTGCGTCATATGGATGATCTTCGCCAGTTCCGGATTGGCGAAATCCTCAACCGAAGACGGCAGCATGATCAAAGCGCCGCCTGCGAGTTCCCGGATCATGTTCATAAGGCGCGGATAAAGCTCCTGGGTCAGCACTTGCGCTGAGTAGAGGTGATGCCGGTTCGGCACGAGCCATGGTCCATGGCGGGTCGCTTCGGCTTCCATGCCGGCTAGCATCGCGTTTACCATGCCTGCATGGGCGGCGAGCGCGCCAAGCTGCTCTCTCACAGAAGGAATATCCGTGGTGCCGATTGACTCGGAAATGCGCCGCGCAAGTCCCACAAAAAATTTGATCTTAACAGAGAGCCGGATTTGCGCCTGGTAATTCTGATAAACATGCCCCGGTGTGTCGTGAAACTGCGCGCGGCACATGTCCGTGTCGCGATACACGAAGACGCGATCCCACGGTATGTGAACGTCATCGAAATAAACTAGCGCATCGTTCTCGTCGAAGCGGGATGAAATCGGGTTATCGAAGATCGATGCCGCGCTAGCCTCATAGGATTTGCGGGAGATGATTTTCAAACCCTTTGCATTCATTGGTAGCGCGCAGGAGAAAGCGAGCGCCTCTTCGCCCGGCTTCAATGGCTGGAGATTTGCCACGAACATCTCATTTGCAAGTATTGCACTTGTGCCGAGCATCTTGGCACCGCGCACCGTAATGCCGCGCGTGTCCTCATCGACAATGCGTGCGACGAGTTCTTCTTCCTGCTCGCCCCAAGCCTTCTTGCGGTCCGCTTGAGGATTGATGATCACGTAAGTGAGGAAGAGGTCGTTCTTGCTTGCATAATCGAAATAGTCCTCGACAGCCTTTGCGCGGGCTTCGCCATGCTTGCGAAAGACTTCGATTCCCATGCGTTGTCCCAAAAGCGCGGACGCCAAATGGTCGGGTGCACGGCCAAGGAAGCCGCCCGAAAGAGCCGCCCAGCTTTGCATGGCCTTGCGCCGTCCGACCAACTCCTCTTGAGTTTTGGGTGAGAGCCATGCCCGATTGATGCGCCGGTCGCTGCCCTCAGGCATGAAGGTCATCGCCTCAATGTTTTCCGGCCGTGACTGATAATCGTACAGGCCGCCAGCGGCTTCGATCGCGTGCCGGAAGGCGGGGTGCGTCGTCGCGTCCTCGACAAGCTTTCCGTCGATGTAAATCGTGCGGCCGTCCCGCAGCGAGGAAATATGCTCCGCACCGGTTTTACAGTCACTCATGCTTGTCTCCAGCGCATTTCAAGCTTGCTTTTAGGTGAGCCCGTCTTCGCCCTTAATACTGTCAGCGCTCAATCCGCCAACGCGCGCTCTTGGACGGCCGCCTGTTGCGTATGCGCAAACGACGGCGATTTCATCGGGAAGCGGAGCGTCCGCCAGAGTGATACTGATGCCGTCATAGTGGGATCGCACGTAGAGCGCGTCCTTATGCGCGAGCGGGATGTCGATTGTAGCGCCTGGCGCGGCACGCTTCGTCATCGATGAGATCCAGACTTTTCCACCTCCAGCGGCTTCGCGCATCACGTTGCCGAACACGGTCGTCAGCATGGCAACGCCATGCTCCTGTTCGCCATCAATGCCGACGATCGCAGCCTTCCCATAGCTGACCGGCTTCTGGGATCCAAGCAATTGAACTGCCCTAACGGCAATCTCGCGGCCAATGTGCTCGCTTGTCTGGGTAAGAAGCTTCAGATCGTGCTGATCTTTGCCAGCGAACGGGTTATTGAGGATCGCTGCAACCGCGACTTTCAAAAGCGAAGGTGAAAATCGATGGCCCCTCTCTGAGTGGACTTCTTCCAAAAAAATGGCAGTCTTCCGAATGTCCAAAGCGACCATCTGTCAAGGGAGGAAAGCTAAATTCGATAACATCATTGCCTAACTTTGAAAGCTAATCAAGCTCGCTTGATCATACTTTTCTCCTAATGCTAATCACCACGAATTTTCATTACTCTGGCATCCTCTTCGCATAGTTGGCCCGTAGCCCAGCGCTCGAAACAAAGGTAAGACTATGACTTGGTCAGTGTTTGCATTATGCCGGATTGCAATACCCGCAGCAGTCACTTCCCTCATTTTAGCTCTGCCGCTTTCAAAGGCGACGTTCGCTCAAACCGAGGATATCAAGATCGGTGCCATTGTGCCGAGCAGCGGTCCTTTCGCCGAGTGGGGGCGGGCCAACGCAGTCGCGCTGAAGATGCTCGAGGAGGAAGTCAACGCCGCTGGAGGGGTAAATGGTGCGAAGGTCCGCATCATCGTGACCGACGACCAGGCCAAACCAGCTCAGGCGGCAAACGCACTCAGGCAACTCGCAGGTGACGAACAAGTGCTCGCCATCGCTGGGCCGCTGACCAGTAGCGCGTGCGAAGTCACATTTCCGGTCGCAAACCAGCTTGAAGTGACGTCGACGTCGCAAGCCTCCTCGAAGCCGGGCGTTGCTGCGAAAAACAGGCCATGGGCCTTCCGGAATACGGTCGATGAAGCTGTGCTGGCTAAGACTTCGGTGCCCTTCTTCAAAAAGACGTTCAATATTAGTTCCGTAGCTCTGATTTACGATGCCAAGGATGCCGTCTCGACTGCGATTTCCACGAAGATCATGCCGGCTGTGATGAAGGAAAACGGCATCGAGGTTCTGAACGCCGCTTCACCGCTGTCTTTCAATACCGGCGAACTCGATGTCAGCGCTCAAATCACTGCTCTTAAGGCCTTCAATCCAAGCGGCGTTGTAATAGGCGCGGACTATAGCCAGGCCATTACCGTGTTACGGGAAATGAAGCGTCAGGGTCTAACAGTTCCAGTGATCGGCGGCACTCCGCTCATCTCTTCGGCGATCCTCAAAGCCGCGCCAGAAATTCCAGTGGTCGCGCCAGCCACTTTTTACGCCACTATGCCCCAGGAACGCGCAAAGGCCTTTGTCTCGAAGCTAACGCCGCGACTGCGCGCCACGCCAGGCCTTCCGGCCGGGATCGAACCCAGCATGTACGATGCCAACATCTATGAAATTGTGCAGATTTACCTCGATGCCATAAGGCAGGCCAAGATCACGCCCTCCGCCGCCAATTTGGCCGCGAACCGCGTCAAGATCAGGGACCATCTTGTCGCCCTTAAGGATTTCCCAGGCCTCGCTGGTCCTATCAGCTTCCAGCCGAGCGGAGATGCTGCAAAGGCTTTTTATGTTGTGCTCGGAAAGAACGGAGCTTGGGAAACAGAGGAAAAGGGCTGCAGCGGAGGCAGCACCTGCTAAGGCGATAGGCAGTGAGCCAGCTTACCCGCTCCCCCTCGCGCCGGAGACCTCCATGTTCTTACAGCAGCTTGTGAACGGGATCACGCTCGGCGCCGTTTACACGCTGCTGGCGCTCTCGTATTCCCTTGTCATGGGTATCCTTGGCATCCTCAATCTCGCGATTGCGGAGCTGTTCATGTTCGGGGGGTTGACGGGCTTTACCCTTATCGGAGCCGGATATTCGATCGGAACGGCGTTGGCTGCAGGAATGGCTATATCGGCACTTTTTGCCGTCGTGATCGAGAAACTCGCTTATCAGCCGCTTCGAGATGCGCCGCTCGTCACGCCAATGTTGAGCACGCTCGGCTTCTCAATCATCTTACAGAACGTGGCCATCAACTATTGGGGCTCAGACCCCGTTCAGCTTCCTTCGGAACTTCTCGACACACGGATCGCGATAGGTCCGATCCAGATCGGCACTAGCCAGATCCTCGTGATCGGCGTGACGATTGTCATGGCCTGCCTTCTCGCCATTCTTGTGCAAAGCACACAAATAGGCCGGGCTCTACGCGCAGTGGCCGAGAGCAGGGAAATTGCGCGGACGCTTGGCGTTGCGGTCGACCGGCTGACGCTCATCGCTTTTGTTATATCGGGATTGCTGGCGGGGGCAGCCGGCGTTCTCATCGGCATGCACTACTCCGCGATCACGCCCTATGCCGGCGCTGACACAGGGCTGAAGGCCATCGCAGTGATGGTTGTTGGAGGGGTGACGAACATCTGGGGCGGGCTCCTCGCTGGGCCGCTGATTGGGATCGCGGAGGTGATGACAGTCGCCTATGGCGGATCGCAGCTCCGCGATTTTATCGTCTACGGGATCATGATTGTCATTCTCTTGATCCGGCCCCAAGGGCTTCTCGGCGCATCGCGCAGCGAATGGAGCCAGCGCGTATGATCTCCACCTACAACGCAGCGCTCCTATCCGACATAGGAGTGTTAATACTGGGCTCCCTGAGCGTCTATGTGATCCTTTCTACGGGACAGCTTTCGCTCGGCAACGCGGGCTTCATGGCTATAGGCGCTTACCTTGCGTCCTACCTAAGCGTGGAGCAGCGGCTCCCCATAACCCTTGCGCTTCTAGCATCGGCTGCAGGATGCGCCGCGATTGGCATCTTCATCGGATTTCCAGCGCTCAGGTTGCGAGGAATTTATCTTGCTGTCGCAACGCTTGGATTCGGAGAGATGGTCCGCAGCTTCTTCCTGAACTTGGAGCATCTTGGCGGCGCAGGAGGTTATCATGGGATGCAGCCGATCGGGGCCGGATACATATGGACCTGGACAGCTGGGGTGCTTCTTTTGGTTTTGATCCTGGAGAAATCCCGCATTTGGCTCGACATCCGCGCGGTGCACGACGACGAAACTGCGGCCGGTCTGGTCGGGCTTAATGCAACATCTATCAAAGTGGGAGCATTCGGTCTCGGCGCGTTTATCGCAGGTCTCGCAGGCGGACTGTTCGCGCATCACCATCTTTATATAGAACCGGGCAATTTCGGCACGGAACGCTCGATCGAATTCGTGCTCGCTACCATTCTGGGAGGCTCTACGCTTGCCATTGGCTCGATCATTGGCTCCGCCCTGCTGGTGCTCTTGCCGGAGTGGCTGCAATTCATGGCGGACTGGCGGCTGGCAGCATTTGGAGCGATGCTCGTCTTTATGCTCCTTGTCCGGCCTCAAGGCTTACTCGACCGGCGGATGTTTCGCTGGCCTGCCTTGAGAAAGCAAGAGGTCTGATGGGAGAAATTCTCTTGCAGGTGAGCCGCGTGACCAAAACCTTTGGAGGCATCGCCGCCCTCAGAGACGTTTCGCTTACCATTACCGATGGCGGGATTGGCGGCATCATCGGCCCGAATGGCGCCGGAAAGACCACCGTATTCAATATTATAACAGGAGCTTACACCGTTGATTTGGGCGCCATAGTGCTGGGAAACAGGCGTATCGATGGACTTAAACCTTATCGGATTGCGCGGCTTGGAGTTGCACGCACCTTTCAAAATATACGGCTGTTTGCGAGCATGACGGTGTGGGAGCATCTGCTCGTAGCGCAACCAGGCTCGACCCTTAGGCTCGTACTTCCTCCCGAGCTTTCCAACCCCGCAGCGCGCAAGCGTGCGGAGGAGGTTCTCCTCCTGCTGGGACTTGCCCCCTATCGCAACCGCCTTGCGAAATCCCTGCCATATGGCCTTCAGCGCAGGGTAGAGATCGCCCGGGCCTTGACTTCTTCGCCTAAACTTCTGCTCCTGGACGAGCCGGTTGCCGGCATGAACCAGGACGAGAGTGAAGACCTCAGGCAGCTTATCCTGCAATTGAAAGCGCTTGGCCTCTCGATCCTGTTGATCGAACACGACATGCCGTTCGTCATGCGCCTGTGCGACTACGTCTACGTGTTGGATTTCGGATCGGTTATCGCGAATGGCGATCCCGCAAGCGTGCGGCAAAACCCCGCCGTGATCGACGCTTATATGGGGCAAGACGCCGATGCTGCTGGTTGAAGACTTGTCCGTCTCCTACGGTCCGGTTCGCGCGGTTCGCGGGCTAAATTTGGAGGTTTGCGAAGGAGAAATCATCGCGCTGACCGGCGCAAATGGTGCGGGCAAGACGAGCACCGTCAAGGCTATTGCAGGGCTTTTGCCATATTCCGGTTCAGTCGTTTTTCAGGGCCGTAAGCTTGCTCCCGGAAGCGCGGACCGAAACGTTAGCAAGGGTCTGGCAATCGTGCTGGAGGGACGCGGCATTCTTGGGCGCATGAGCGTCGAGGAAAATCTCCTTATGGGCACCTATAGCCGCCGCGACACTGCCACAGCCCGGTCTGAAATTCACGATGTTGTAGAGAACTTCCCGATACTTCAGCTCCGCAAGAAAACACTCGCGAGCCTTCTAAGCGGGGGCGAGCAACAGATGCTAGCAATCGCGCGGGCTATGTTGTCGAAACCGAAGCTCCTAATTCTCGATGAGCCATCCCTCGGACTAGCTCCTAAAATGAGCGCATTCGTCTTCTCATTGATGGAGAAACTCCGCGCGAACGGACTGACAATCCTTCTTGTCGAGCAAAAGGTCAGGCATGCGCTGAAGATCGCCAACAGAGCTTATTTGCTTGAGAACGGTTCCTTGGTGCGCACAGGGCTCGCTTCCGAGCTCATTAATGATCATGCGGTATCGGAAGCTTTCTTAGGCGGTCACACTAATACTCTTGGGCCGGACCGCCCGGCGGAGAAGGCCGCTCAGTGACCCTGAAAGCAAGACCACGCAAGACGGCGGCACGGGTGAGCGGCTCCAACGGCGACTTAGAATTAGCTCGCTCCAAAGAGCCCATGCCGCTTACAATTTCGCGTCCAGAGCTGCTAAAAGACGGGAGCGACCGCGATTTCCGGCGGCTTGTTCATGGGCTCTTCGGCTTTTTTAGCCGTCATGAAAAACTTCGCGATGGCCATGCCAGATATATAGACCTTGCCGGTATCGACTATACTGTTCTCATATCAATTGCTCATCTGGGCGCAAAGGCGGACGTTTATGTGGGGACAGTGGCCGACCATCTCCACTTGAGCGGGCCCTTCATAACTACCGCAACCCGGCGCCTCCTTGAAGCTGGCCTCATTCATAAACAAACCGATGCGGCGGATAGGCGCCGGGTATCATTGACTGTTTCTGCTGCAGGGCGGACCTTGCTAGGGCGCCTCGCACCGGTGCAAAGACAGGTCAATAATGTCGAATTCGAGTGTCTGACGGCGGCAGAGTTCAACTGCCTGCTAGACCTTATCGAAAAACTCATCGCAAGTAGTGAGCGAGCGCTTGCTCTGCAAGGTTATCTTTATTCTCGTTCTCTCGTTCCCTAGACAACGATGGAGGCTTTGGGGAAAAGCCCCACTAGCGGCTTCACCGCTCGCGGCATCGGGCTTCTTCGTTCACATCGCGCACTATCCTTCGGGCGTCCATATTGGGACAGCACACCGGCTTCAATGGAGATGCGCGGCATGTGGGCACGGAGGCAAGGTAACGCCGTCCATTATCGGCATTGATGCGCCCTGTCGTGGTCAGCTTCTTGCCCGCCGGGCAGGTGTAGATATCGCGGGCCTTGTCGTAGATGAAGTCTTCGCGCGAGAAAGTCCCATCCTCCCGCTTCGACTTGTCGATGACGGGAATGTGGGGCGCGATATGCTTCGTATTGACAAGCCAGCCGAGGTTCGGCGCTGCACCATAGGCCGTATCTGCCGCGAGCCAATCGGGCTTGATCCCAAAACGATCTTCGGTCCGTTCGATCATTGTCTGCGATGCGCCCACCTCAGCTTGACGGATGGCGCGTGAGGCCTCGACATCCATGATGACGCCGAACTTCACATCGATGAGATAGTTTGGCGCGCCCTCGCCTCATGCCTTGCGTGTTGCATAAGAAGTCGGTTTCCCGATGCTGACCCGTGAGGATCTCCGTTAGCACGCCCATAAAGATGAAGAGGGCTGAACTTTCCGTATACATTTCTGCAGTGCGGGATAGGCCGCACAGGAAGCAGCGATACCATCCGATGCTATCGATGGACTAAGCGCCGCTCCTGCGGCCCCCGGTACGGACTTTTTTGCTCGTTTGTGGCACCGTAAGAGAGAAGCTCACAAAGGAGGGGCTTGGTGACCAGGAGATCGTCGAGCGTGTAATTGTCTAGAATGTGAAAGAAAGCCTCCAAAGCTTTGCACAGGGCCGAACGCAGAAGACAGGCGGATATGATAACGCAACCGGGTCCGCATGGCTGGAAGCATCCGACGAGCGCGAAATCGCCTTCGATTTTCCTGACGACATCGCCGATGTTTATCGCGGATGGATGCTTTGCAAGCCGCAGCCCGCCCCCATTTCCGCGGGATGTGACGACGTAGCCTTCCACACACAGGCGGTGTGCGACTTTCATCATATGGTTTTTCGATATGTTATAGGCGTTTGCGGTCTCACTCACGGTTACGAGGCGGTTGTTATTCACGCCGAGGTGAATCAACATACGAAGTGCGTAATCGGTGTGCATGGTCAAATGCATTTTGTCACCACTTCGGCAAGCGCCGGACAAGTTCTAAGAGGCGCCGATCCGATCCGAAGGGTCCTATGAAGGATAAGCCCACCGGAGCTCCCTCGATCTCAATGGCCGGAATAGAGATTTGCGGCAAGCCTGCGAGGGCCGCGATGCAAGTTAAGCGCTGAGTACGCTGGCGGAAGTCTTCGACTTCCACTCCACTGGCAGCGAGCTTCGGAGCGGGGCCGGGCGCCGTCGGAAGAACCAGAAGCGCGTCCTGCCGCACGATCGCGACAAGCCTGGATTTTATCGTGGCCTGGGTGCTGCGTGCGGCATCGGAATCTGCTCTTTGAACACTTTTTCCATACCCAAACCGTGCGGCTATCGGGGGGGAAAAGACCGGCTTTTGACTGTCAATCCATTCGCCGTGAATTTGCCAGGTCTCATAGGCAGAGGCAGTTCGGAACACCTGCCTCCACTTCTCAAGATCTCCATCTGGGGCGACAGTCACCGTCTCGGCTTGCGCGACTGATATTTGCAGGGCTTTGAGTTTCGTTTCCAGGCTGGTCCTCAGTTCCGAAGCGGCGATGGCGAAAGCATCCTCCACGATGACGAGACGTGTGAATGAGGGTTCATCCGTTTGCGAGGGGAGCAAGACCTTGCCCACAGCTGCGAAGACCTCTGGGTCACTCGCGAACCAGCCCACCGTGTCGAAGCTCGGCATAAGGGGCACCACCCCTTTCGCCGATATAGCGCCGTGCGTCGTTCTTATTCCAAACAGACCGCAATAGCTCGCAGGGATACGAACCGATCCGCCGGTGTCGGTCCCAAGCGCGAAGTCGCAAAGACCCGCCGAGACGGCAGACGCCGATCCGCTCGATGAGCCACCGGGAACGCGATCGGGCGCCTTTGGGTTCTTCGGAGTTCCGTAATGGATGTTGTCGCCATTCAGACTGTAGGCGAGTTCGTCGGTGATTGTCTTGCCGATCATCTTTGCGCCAGCGGCAAGCAGTGCCAGCACGGTTGGCGCGGTCTCGCCGGCAACAGGATGCGTTTCGAGCCACCTTGGGTTTCCTGCGCCGGTGACATGGCCTTCGATGTCGAAAAGGTCTTTGACCGCGAAGGTCAGCCCTGAAAGCGGGCCTTCCGCCCGGGGCGCAAGTTCGAAATGCCCCTGCGGGACGAATGCTCCTGCGCTATCGTTGATTGACATGCCAACTCAACTTGCCTTGCGCCGCGCGTCTGTCTTTCTCGACGCATTGTAGCCGAGACGGGCCGCGTGCGAACGATAGCGAATGGCGAGCCATCGATTGAACTGGCTGAGCGTTTCCTCTAACGGCGCGAGCCGGCCGCGCGGTGCGAAACGCGAGAATTTGGCTCGCTGCATGGCAAGATTGATTACCGTATCCTGCTCTCCGAGCTGCCGCGATCCTTCCATCATGCGAGCCACCCGGTCGGCGAAATCCGGCAGCGCGACGGTAGATTTCGGCATACACCACCCTCCCGCGGTGAAGAGGCCGCCGCCGACGGTCAGGCTCGTCGGGGTTTCCGGATAGATGAGCCCGTAGCAAAGCATATCCGGCGTGAAGATAATGTTCATCGTGGGAGGCACCATCCCGAAGCCGACGCAGTGACGCTGTTTCGCGCTAAGTGTCTCAATGGGCGGGAAGCAAGCAGGCGCGGCCCAGCCCTTTTCGGTCAACCCCCCATCTGGCGCCAGGAAGGGCACGTAACGGACGATCACATTGTCATCGTCGCCGCGCCATGGGTCGAATTCCACGCCCGTGCTCGGTGCGAAATCGTGGATAATCGGGTGAACATATTCGGTATGATACGGCTCGATGTAATTTTCGAGCAGCATCTTCCAGTTCCACGGCACTGGTTCCTTGCTGAACGTGGGCGGCAGCGTCACCATGGCGTCGAGGTCGTACCCCTCGAGATAGAGTTCGAGCTTGCGCATTGTTGGCGCCAACGGTTTCGCGGCGGCGTCAAAGTTCACGAAAATGAAGCCATACCAGACTTCGCACCGCAATTTCGGCAGCGCACTTTCCTCGCGGAGCTTCCTGATTTTGACGGCATCGCTCATGCGCGGGGCACCCACAAGCTCACCCTCGACTGTATACGTCCAGCGGTGATAGGGGCAGACGAAGCGCTTCACATTGCCGGAGCAGTTTTCGGCAAGAGCATGCCCGCGATGCCTGCAAAGAGCCGACATGGCACGGATCTCGCCGTCGTTTCCACGCACAATCAATAGCGCTTCGCCAAGAAGCGTGATCGCAATGTAATCGCCTGCTTTGGGAAGCTGCTGGACTCGGCCCACGCAGAGCCAGGACGTCATGAAGACGGCCTCTTTTTCAAAGTCATAAAAGCTTGGCGACATATAGGCTTCCCGTGGAAGAACTCGCGCGCCGGCTGGGTGATTGATCGGCCTGTCGCTAATGTCGAGACCGTCGAGGACCGCAACGACATCCGGATGAAGGGAGAAATTGGGTTCTTCCACCTCTATTCCCCTGTTTCTAAAGATGTGACTTTGTAAGAGCTGAAATCACTTGATCCGACTTCGTCACGAAGCCGTAGCACTTCTTGACATTCCAAATGGTGGCTTCCGTGCAGAACTCCGGTGAGGTCGTTCCGCAGCAGTCTTCGAGCAAAATGCAGCCATAGCCCAAAAAATTTGCATCCGTCAGGCTACAGAATACGCATTGGTCTGTGTTCACCCCAGCGAAGAGAATTGTCCGCGTCCCCAAATTCTTGAGAATGCTCTCAAGCGGCGTGTCCCAAAAGCCGCTGATGCGATATTTGTCGACCTTGATGTCTTGAGGCTCTGGCTTTAGCTCATCCACGATAGAGGCGGCCCAGCTATCCTTTTCGAGGACGTGGGCGCCGCTGCCAGGAAGCGGCTCGCCTAGCCCGATCCCAACGCCATGCGGCTTGTATAAATGGATTTGGTTCGGAGGCATGTTGGCGAGGTCCGGGCGGTTGCCCCAGTTCACCCAAATGACGGGAACCTCTGCCTTTCGCAAATGGGGAAGCAACCTTTGCAGCGGTTCGATTGGAGCGCGGTCGGGTGAGTAATCGAAACCAAGGTGATCAACCCAGCCGCCTTTCGCGCAGAAATCGTTCTGCATATCGATGACCACAACCGCGGTCCGGTTGAGATCTGCGATCACCGACTGTGGCGCACACTCAATTTGGACCTTGCGGGGCTCGGGAAGCGCCATCGACATGTCGACCGCCGTATCGCTTGCGAGCCAGTGGTAGGTCTTGCCTTTGCCGAGAGAATGGAGCTTCACGCATTGCCTCCTTGAATGACGACCGATTTATAGATGCAAAGTACATACCAGTTTGGATGCCGTGTCTGGGACACAGACGGGCTCTGTCCGTGCTTTAGATTTGTGAAAAGCTTCCAATCATTCTCACGGGTTTACCGCAAAGCCGGGGTTACCGCCGCGACCCAAAGTGGCATGGAACTTGCTGCTTTGACGTTGCTGTAGGGACAACGGGAGAATGATTATGATCACGCGTCGTATCTTTATAGGCGTTCTGGCGCTCGGTCTCGCCGCCGCCTCTTCTTCGATCTTCAATGGGGCAAAGGCGGCCTCGACGCTGAAGGTTGGCATTCTCATTCCAGGCTCGAAGGCAGACAAGGGCTGGATGGAATCGGGGTATGACGGACTCACCGAGTCCGAGAAAAAATACGGCGACAAGATCAAAGTGCAGATGATCGAAAACATCAAAGACGCCGACATGGAGCAGGCACTCACCAACCTCGCAAGTAAGAATGATCTCGTCATCGGCGTCGGAGGACAGACACAAGCAGCGCTCATAAAGGTTGCAAAGCGTTTTCCGAAGGTAAAGTTTTCGATCGTCGGCGGTGCGCTTGGCGATAAGATTTCGAACGTGGCGCAGTACGACGTGAAGCAGGCCGAGATCGCGTTCCTCGCGGGCGCTGCTGCCGCCATGCTTTCGAAAAATGGCGCCGTGAGTTATGTAGGCGGCCTTGAGATCCCTTCCATCGTCAATGCCGGCAAGGAATTCGGAAACGGCGCAAAATATATAAAGCCTGACATCAAATATTTTGAAGCCTATGCCGGCGATTTCGACGACGTCGCCAAATCCAAGGAGGCGACTCTGGCGGCGATCTCACAAGGCGCAGACATCCACTATCATATTCTCAATCTCGGCTTGCGAGGCATGGAACAGGCTGCTCGTGAGAAGGGCACGCATCTGATCGGTGGGTATACAGACCGCTGCGGTACCGATCCGCTCTACATCGCCTACTCCGTCACCGGTGTGGGTTTTCAGGTGAAATACGCGATTGATCAGGCGGTCGCCGGAACATGGCAGCCGGGATACAAGCCTTTCGGTCTCGCCATGGGGCCGGCTGCCTCCAAGATGGTGATCTGCAATGGCACGCCGGAGCAAATACGGAAGCTCGAAGAAATCAAGAAGGACATTTTGTCCGGTAAGATTAAGACCTTGAACGGCTGATCCGCGGCTATGGCGGGTACTGCCTCCGGCATCCTCGTTTCCGAAAATCAAGTCAACGCTCTGCCTCAGCGGCAGAGCGTGCTCGTCCTTGAGAATGTTTCAAAGACATTCGGCCGGATCCAGGCTGTCAATAAGGTCTCGCTAAGCGTGGCTGCGGGCGAGATTCATTGCCTTCTCGGCGAGAATGGCGCAGGCAAGTCGACCTTGTGCAACCTCATATTCGGGGTGCATCAGCCTGATTCCGGCTCGATGGAATTCGACGGAACTGCTCATGCGCCAAGAGATCCGGGTGAAGCGCTCAGGGCCGGGATTGCGATGGTCCATCAGCACTTCAGCCTTGTGCCGGATATGACCGTTGCCGACAACATCTTGCTCGGCCGAAAGGAGATTATTCTAGAACGGCGCGCCTATTCGCGAAAAATTCGTGATCTAGGTGCCAGCTATGGCCTCGACATTGACCCAGGCGCTACGGTCGAAAATCTTTCCGTCGGCGAACGCCAGCGAGTTGAAATCATCAAATGTCTGATCCGGTCGCCAAAACTTTTGATCCTTGACGAGCCTACCGCCGTCCTTCTCCCAGGAGAAATCGGCAAGCTCCTCGATGTTTGCCGCAACGTCGCCGGCCGAGGCTGCGCGATCGTGCTTGTCACCCATAAACTTGCCGAAATCAAACAGGTCGCGGACACCGTGACTGTTCTTCGCCAGGGTCAGTCCGTTGCCAGATCGAACCATCCGGAGCGGGACATTAAGGAGCTCGTGAGCGCGATGGTGGGACGGGACCTGGCCTCACTGGATTCCATTATGTCAAGTTCCATCGGGCTGGCGGACGGCGGTGATACTAAGGCCGTAGAGCACCGCCGCGAACGGGGGCACGAGGTACTGCAGATCGATGGGCTCGTTGTCGGCGACGCGAACAACGTGCGCAGGGTTGACAATGTGACGCTCACCGTCGACCGGGGGGAAATCGTCGGAGTGGCTGGCGTCGAGGGGAATGGGCAGACCGAGTTGGGGCTCGTCCTCGCCGGCCTTTTGAAGCCGTCGGAAGGGCGAGTTTTCATAGGGGGAAAGGAAGCAACCCATCTCGCGCCCCGAGAGATCACGGAACTGGGGGCCGGGATCATCCCTGAAGACCGGCATGCGGTCGGCTCCATCACGGAAATGTCGGTAGCGGAGAATATTTTTCTGAACCGTCTTGACTGGTTCCGGCGTTTCGGTCTGCTCGACCGGCGGAAGCTTGAAGACGAGGCAACCGTGCTGATGCGCCGCTTCGACGTGCGCGCGGATGGACCGAAGTCCCCATTTTCGAGTCTGTCGGGGGGGAACCAGCAAAAGGCAATCCTCGCCCGTGAGCTCACTACTCGTAACCTCATCTTCCTGCTTGCGGCGCAACCTACCCGCGGGCTCGATGTCGGAGCCGTCGAAGCCGTTTACAAATCCATCCGCAGCGCTTGCGACGCGGGTGCAGGCGTACTCCTGATTTCGTCTGAGCTGGATGAGTTGATCGCTGTCGCTGACCGGATCGTGATCCTCTACCGCGGCAGAATCATCGGGGAGCGCCGCGCCCAAGCGAAGGTGCGCGAGGAAATCGGAATGCTTATGGCAGGTCACGAACTATGAGCACGGCGGCGATACAGACCCAAAGCGGACTGAAAGGCTTGCGTGCTCTAGTGCAACCCGCGGTCCTTCTGCCAGTTGCGGCCGTGCTTGGATCGCTTCTCGCCGGTCTCCTCATTGTCATGGCGATCGGGGTCTCCTTGCCCGATACAGTCGCAGCCTTTCTCGATGGCGCATTCGGCTCGGAATATGCAATCGGAGCCTCGATCAATCGCGCGGTGGTCTTCTCCGCAATAGGTCTGGGCTTCATCTTCGCCAACCGCGCGAACCTCACCAACGTCGGAGGTGAGGGCCAAATCGCGGTTGCGGGAATTGCCTCTGCGGCCATAGCCCTGAAAACGGGCGCAAGCGAGTTGCCTCTCGGTCTCTCCTTCACCCTCCCAATGATTGCTGGGGTGTTGGCGGGAGCCTTCTGGGGCGGTCTTTGCGGCGTATTGAAGGTGAAAGCCGGCACGAACGAGGTCATAAGCTCGCTGCTCCTTACATTCATCGGCGTTTGGCTTCTCTATTGGTGCGTACAGTCGGAAGATCTTCTGCGTCAGCCCATGACCAGCACGGCAACGCTGCCGGAGACGCTGGAAATTCCGGACGCGACAAAGCTGCCGACGCTTGGCGACGGTTCCGGCCCGCTCAATGCGGGTCTTATTATTGTGGGGATACTTGCGGTGGCGATCGGGCTCATTCTCGATCGAAGCGTGCTTGGATTGAAGCTCCGGGCGGCCGGATTGAACGAACTCGCGTCGCGCCGCGCGGGGATTTCGTATGACCGCATGGTTATTGTCGCCATGGCGGTGGCCGGCGCGTTCGGTGGCTTGGCCGGAGCAATCATGTTCCAAGGCGACCAATATGTCCTGAAGGACGGTTTTACCTCAGGCTATGGCTTCGACGGATTGGTCGTTGGGCTGCTCGCGCGCGGCTCCGCCTTGGGCGTTATACTTGGCGGCCTGTTTTTCGGTTTTCTGCGCTCGGGCGGCATCAATATGGAGATGGTGGCGAGCGTCCCTTCGGCCGTCGTCGTCATTATTCAAGGCATAGTCATCATCGCGATCGCCGCCTCGGCATTCTGGATGAAACAAAGGGATGGCCGTGGATGACGCCTGAGCAATTTGCAGTGTTCGCCGGATCCTCGCTGCGTTTGGCAACCCCGATTTTATTTGGTGCGACGGGTGAGATCGTTAGCGAGAAGGCGGGCGTATTGAATATGAGCATCGAAGGCATGATGCTCACAGGTGCATTCGGCGGCGCGCTGGGGTCTTTGCTCACTGGGAATGCCACCGTTGGCTTGTTCTGCGGCATCCTTGCCGTCTTGCCTGTAGCGTTCTTGCAGGCATTTCTCAGCAATTCTCTCAGGGTGAATCAGATCGTCAGCGGTATAGGGATTAATATTCTCGCCTTGGGTGCAACCACGCTCGCCTACAGGGAGATATTCGGGGCGCGTTCCAGTCAACTTGTCAGCGGCTTCGCAACGTGGTCGCCGCCACTGCTTGGCGATATTCCAGTAATCGGCAAGCCCATTTTCGAACAGGTCTGGATCCTTTATCTCGCATTCGCCGTGATAACTGCCGTCGCGTTCATTATGAACTATACGTCCATCGGCTTAGCCATTCGCGCCGCCGGCGTGGAACCGGCTGCAGCCAACAACGCGGGTGTGCCCGTGACGCTAGTGCGGTATGGGGCGGTGCTGTTCGCTGGGTTATGTTCGGCTCTTGGCGGTGTCTTCATCTCACTCGGCAATATTCATACCTTTACCGAGGGTATGACGAGCGGCGCCGGCTACCTCGCCATTACGGCAGTGATTTTCGGAAACTGGCGCCTGTGGCGTATGGTTGCCGCATGCCTGCTTTTCGGGGCCGCAACCGCGCTTCAATTTCAGCTGCCGGCCATTGGGATCATCGTGCCCACTGCCCTTCTTATCATGTCGCCCTATTTACTCGCATTCCTTGCGGTAACGGGTCTGGTAGGCCGGCAGACGCCGCCGGCCGCTCTGACACAGCCCTACCATCCCGGAATCAAGTGACCGGCATGTCTTTGCGAAATGATCCCTTTGGCTGCTTCTGCAAAGATGGCTTTGTTTCGATTGCGGGGGCGCCCGATGGGGCGCTATCCGGTTTGTTCTTTGCGGTCAAGGACCTCATCGATACCGCGGGCAGCGTCACAGGTGCCGGTAATCCCGGCTGGAGGCAAACGCACGGCATCGCCACCGCGAACGCCGCCTGCGTGCAGACGCTGCTGGATGCCGGTGCCAGCATTGCCGGTCGGACAATAACGGACGAATTGGCCTTCAGCCTCGAAGGCGAAAACTATTTTGAAGGGACGCCAGTCAATCCGTCTGCCCCGGACCGGTTGCCGGGTGGGTCTTCCAGCGGGTCCGCGGTTGCGGTTGCAGGAGGATTTGTGGATTTCGCATTAGGCACGGACACCGGGGGCTCGGTGCGCGTCCCTGCCGCGTTCTGCGGAATTTATGGCTTCCGCCCCACCCATGGCGCCATTCCCCTCGACGGCGCCGTTCCCTTTGCACCAAGCCTTGATACGATTGGATGGTTCGCCCGCGACGCAGCCGCCCTCTCAAGTGTTGGCCGAGTTCTTTTGGCGGACAGCGCGCCCTCTCCGATCTCGAAGATCCTAATTGCCGAGGATGCCTTTGCACTGGCGGATCAAGATGTTTCTGCCATCCTGATTTCTGCCGTTCGGCGTCTGGGGCTTCCCGTTCACATGGTCGAGGCCGCGCCGTTTCCCATGATGGAATTGGCGAAATGCTACCAGCACATCCAAGCCGCGGATATCGTGGCCACGCAGGGGCAATGGCTCATCGAGACGAAGCCAATCTTCGGACCGAATATAGCACCGCGATTCGCCGGCATATGGGCCTCGTCCCCAAGCGAAATCGCTCGGGCAAGGCTGGCTCGCGACCGATTGAGGCAGCACGTTCGATCCCTGTTCCAAGAGCATCCTGGAGCGGCTCTCGCCATACCGTCCGCCCCCTGCTTTGCGCTCAGACGGGGCTTGGAGCCCGGCTCGATCGCGGACTTCTACGCAAAGGCTCTCGCGATCGGCGGCCTCGCAAGTCTTTGCGGACTTCCGCAGATTCTCGATTCCGATCCACGCAGAAGATCGCCTAGCCGCCGGCCTCGGACTTGCCGGTGCCCCTTGCGCCGATCTAGACTTGCTCAACTTTTCGGTGACTTTTGGTAGCAGTTAAGCCGCGCTTCAATTTTACTCGCGGTGCGTTCGCAGTGAGTATTTTTTTGATTTCTGGCTCTGACCAGACGTAATCAAGTCATTGATTCTATTGGCGTCCCCGACAGGATTCGAACCTGTGACCCCCAGATTAGGAATATGCCGCGAAAGAGGTAAGTTGCTGTTTGTGCGGGAGAACTGTTTTACAAACCCTTCGTAAATCATCGTGAGAATTAACGGTGTGACACGCCGGTTTGTAAAACAACTTGCCAGCTTGGGAGAAGGGCCGAAGCTTTAGCTGGAGCCGCGTAACGGCGGCTCGTTCGGTATCGCGCTGACCTCGGGTCTGTGACGGGTCAGGCGGAAACCTGAATTGGAAAACGAGCATGGAAGTCGCCGTCTTGCGACGGCGGCGCATGCATTCCGCTGTTGAGAAACGGAAGGGCTTCCTTGAAGCGATCGAGCACGAGTTTTGAGGCGTGTTTCGATGCTTCCGGCCGCAGGTCGAGAGAAAGGCGTGTGTGTCGGCAACGGTGCCGTCGGCCCATAGTTCGTCACGGATGGTGTAGGCGTAGATGGCCGGGAACTTCAGGAGCACGACGGTCGGGGCCGGGATTGTCTGAAAATCTATGATGGCAAGCGTTTCGCCGCAAATGTAAAACGGCACGGCCTGAAACACTTCTTTGGAAGTCCAGCGATACCGGGAGGTAGTCGGCGACGATGCCGCCGAAGAGCTTGACCGAGCTTTCGGCGTGGAAATGAGGGTGTGTCATCGCGATGCCCTCAATAATTGTGGGTGGTGGTTGAGGTGTCTTCGAAGCGGGTGTTGTGCGTATGCGTGCCGGTTCCGGCTCAGACGTCGATCGTGATATCGCCGTAGGCGCCGGCATCGTTTTCCCAGCCTGAATTGGTGTGCTGAAGAAGGCCGTAGACGAAGTTCGATTGCAGTTGCCAGCGCTGTCTCTTCGCCGACAAGCGTGTTGCATTGGCCGGGCCGCCATTCGTTGATGGTAACCTCGGGAATCTTGCCGTCATTGCCTTCGCAAGCGATGGTCTCGATGCCGCCGTCGTCGCAGGAGCCGTCGAATTCGATGACGATTTTGGAAATGCCCGCGCGCTTCAGGGCTTCGATGATGTTCGCCTTGTTGAAGCCGATGGCTTTGGCTTCAAGTTTCTCGCGCTCTTTCCATTGGTTGAAAGGGCTCGCGTCGGCAGCCGTAGTGGATTCGGAGAGGTTGTCGGTCATGATGCAGGCTCCTGAAAATGGAACGGCCCGCAGAGACGGGGGCCGTTCGGGTTGCGTGTCTTCGGTATGCTCGGCTGCCTACTCGGCGGCCTGCAGCTCGCCTTCGTCGAGAAAGGCCGGAAGGGATTGGTCCGAAGCCTCATCGAGCGGCGCAGGCTTGCGACGCTGTTCGGGCAGCCAGCCGGTGCCTTCGATCAGGCGTTCGGCCTCCTGCGCCATTTCCTTCTTTTTCAGATCGGCCAGAAGATCGGCGGTCTTTTCGTCCGTGGCCTCGGTGACGGCCTCGAGAATGGCGGCCTTGGTGATCCGATTGTTTATGAGGATGACCGCCACCTTTTGATGTTCGGGCCCACCTCAACGGGCAAGACCCGCCGCTTCCTGCTGGTCAATCTGTTAAAGCCGGGAATGGAATTCGCGAAGCTGAAAGAGCAGCCGACCACGGTCTACCTCATTCTGCCGGCCGAGCGGCTGCGAACCCACGGTGTGTGGCTGCGCCTTGTGATCGTTTCGGCGCTGCAGGCGCTCTACAAGGCGGGCGGCCTTCGCACGGTGCTGTTCATCGACGAGTGGCGGCGCTCGGGCATCTAGAGTTTGTCAGGATTTAGAGGAATTGGGATTCCCTTTTTCATCGAATGATGGGGTGGACGGCCCCGTGCGGCATTGACCTGCCATAGTGGCGTGGGTGAGCCGTAAACGAGGAGGGCCGTTCATGAGAGAGATTGCGATTATCGGTTTGGATTTGGCGAAGAACATCCTTCAGGTGCATGGAGCGGATGCTTCCGGGGTCCCGGTTCTCAAAAAGAGGTTGCGCCGTGATCAGGTTTTGCCGTTCTTTGCCAGGCTCAATGCCTGTACGGTGGCGATGGAGGCATGTTCCGGAGCCCATTACTGGGCGCGGGAGATTGCAAGGTTCGGTCACAAGACGCGCCTTATTCCCCCAGCCTATGTGAAGCCGTTTGTGAAAAGGCAGAAGAACGACGCCGCGGATGCGGAGGCGATTTGCGAAGCAGCACAGCGTCCAACAATGCGGTTTTGCGCGGTGAAGAGCGCCGAACAGCAAGCTGCGGCGGCGGGCTTTCGCGCGCGCGACCTCCTGGTGCGCCAGCGCACACAGCTCATCAACGCACTGCGCGGTCATCTCTACGAGTACGGCATCGCTGTTCCGAAGGGCCCGGCGCACGCTGGCCAGCTTCTTGAGCTTGTCGAAGAGGGCTCGGCAGTGCCGGCGGAGGCTGCCCTCGCGCTCAATTGTCTGGCGGATACGCTGAAGGCTTTGGAAGAAAAGATCCGCATGCTCGATCATGAGATCACAGGGCGCGCGAAAAAAGACGCGCTTGTCCAGCGTCTGATGACCATCCCGGGCGTTGGTGCGATCACGGCGACTGCGCTTGCGGCTTTGGCGCCGCCGATGGAGACGTTCTCACGAGGGCGCGACTTCGCCGCCTGGCTGGGGCTCGTGCCAAGGCAGCATTCTAGCGGGGGCAAGGACCGGCTGGGCAAGACAACCCGGATGGGCGAACGCTCGCTGCGGCGGCTCCTCGTGATCGGCGCGGCGGGCGTGGTTCGCTGGGGCGTCCGCAAACCCCCAAGGCCGGACTCCTGGCTGGGGCGGATGCTAGCGCGCAAACCACGGCAGCTTGTAGCGGTTGCACTTGCAGGAAAGATGGCTCGGATCATCTGGGCCTTGATTACCAAGGAAGAGAATTACAGAGCTTTGAGCGTCGCGGCGGCATGATCGCCGGCCGAACGCTTGGAGGCCGCAAGGAGTAAGACACGTCGACGGAGATGATGGCGCAAGTCTCAAGACCGGTGCGGAAAACCAGAAATCAGTGTAGCGCTTCGAGCGCGCGCGAACGATTTGGACCGCACCGCGTATCCCATCAGGGCCAGCCGGCGCGATCCGGCGCATCAAAGGCCGGACACACGTCAGCACGGGACTGCGCGCTAGAATTTTCCGATCTTAAAGGTCTTGCACCGGAACGGGGCCGTCCACACACAATGATTCATGATGCATGCTGGAGGAGGCCAGCATGCATGACACGAGCCTATTCGATAGATTTGCGTGAGCGTGTTGTGAATGCGGTGCTGTCGGGCGCGCGACTGTGCGGGAGGCGGCATCCTTGTTTGGGGTGGCGGTCTCGACGGTGGTCAAGTGGAGCCAGCGGCAACGGGCAACGGGGAGCGTGGCCCCAAGCAAAGCCGGCGGCCATAGGCGGCCCATCTTGCGCGAGGAAGCCCGTATCTTCATTGTGAGGCGGATCGCCGAGAAGCCCGATCTTACCGTCCGGGCTCTTCAGGCCGAACTCCTGGGCCGGGGGCTCAAAGTCAGCCACGACACCGTTTGGAAATGCCTCAAGGCCGAAGACTTGAGCTGTAAAAAAAACCGTATTCGCTCAAGAGCAAATGCGCCCCAAGACCGCACGGTTTCGGGCCCGCTGGAAGGCGTATCAGCATAAAATCGATCCCAAGCGGCTGATCTTTGTGGATGAGACTTGGATCAAGACCAACATGACGCGCGCTCGCGGCTGGAGCAAACGGGGTACCCCCCTCAAGGCAAGAGTCCCCCATGGAAACTGGCAGACGCTCACCTTCATGGCTGGCCTTCGCCTGGATCGCATCGATGCACCGTGGGTGCTTGATGGACCTATCAACCGCGACAGCTTCGAAGCTTGGGTTGAAACCCAACTCATCCCCCTTTTGAAGCCTGGCGATATCGTGGTCCTGGACAATCTCTCCAGCCACAAGAGCGCAAAAGCCGGGAAAGCAATCAAGGCTGCAGGCGCCCATTTGTTTTTCCTGCCGCCCTACAGTCCCGATCTCAATCCCATCGAGCAGGCCTTCGCCAAACTCAAGACCCTGATCAGAAGGGCAGAAGCAAGAACGGCCAACGAGCTTTGGAAAGCCGCCGGCTGCGTCCTCAAGACCTTCACTTCAACCGAATGCTCAAGCTACCTTAGAAATGCAGGCTATGCTTCCGTCTAAGACTGACAGACTCTAGCTGCGCTTTGGCGGCACGCTGATAATCGACACAAGCGCGTGGGGTCCACGCCCACGTCCTGGCGTTTTCTGCTGGGCCCCTTGATGCGAAAATCCCAGAGATTAATTTTGCCGGGTGGAGTTCTTTAAACTGGCATCGTGCGCTCTTCAAGCAACACCCGGCGCCGTGAAACAGCCTTGCAAGCACCCACACAGATAATCATTATTACGACCCAGCAACTTAGGTTGGGCTCATTGCCCGGGCTTGTGGAAGCTCAACTCCCGCTCTCACCACTGGCTTATCAAAGTTCAGAGATCTCGCCGGGTTGCTTTAGGAAGGGACCGATAGCGGCCCGCCATTCCTGCACTCCCTTCGAATTACGGAAAACCTCGATGTGGTCCTCGATTTTCCGCCATAGAACAATCATTACGAAGCTGCTGGGTTGCTCCACGCATTGCCGCAGCTCCATACTGATGCAGCCTTCGGCTTCATTGAAGATCCTTTCGCCAATTGCGGTTGCCGCAACGAATGAGGCCACGTTATCCGGTTTGACCTCGAATTTTACGATTTCAACTATCATCGGACATTCCCTTCTTGGTTCTAGAGTGTCTCGCACACGGCAGGTCAGGAGAGTACCGGACTGACCTCACAAAGCATCGCCTTGAGTGGGCTCGATCCTAAGATGGGATCGCACGCCTCGTGCTCGCTTCCGAGAAGGACGTTGGCGCAGATGTCGAAGATCCCAAAGTCGGGTCCCTCCTCTCCCGGTTGCCACCAGCCGTGCGGGATCGAAACGACATCGGCGCGGATTCGGTCTGTGAGGTGAACGCGCATCTTGAGCCTGCCGTGAGGGGTTTCGACCCAGGCCAAAGCACGATCTGCAATCCCCCGAGCGGCGGCAGTGTCCCGATGCATTTCGATCAAAGGCTCCGGAAGAAGACGCCGCAAGGTCGAAAGAGGATGTCCGTTGGAATTCCAGTACATCGGACTCCGCACCCCGGTATTGAGGATCAGCGGATATTTTTCCGCCAGATCAGGCCGCGAAACCGGACTTTCCGCCGGCTCCACATGGCCCGGGAGCGGATCATATCCCCAGTCCTCGAGCGTTGTGGACCAGAGTTCGAATTTCCCAGTGGGCGTGCCAAAGCCTTCTGAATTCGTACTTTTTGTACGCCATCGGCTCCAGGATGTTCTCATGTTGCCGGAACTCGTCCCAGCTCAAACCGAGTGGCTTCAGCGCTTCGCTCGCGATAGCTTCGACGGATTCGAACTCCTTCCCGTAACCGAGCTCATGAGCGAGAGACACGATGAAGTCCCAATCGGAACGGCGCTCTGCGATCCGAACAACGGCGCGCGTGGAGGTGTCCATGTGGGTCCCGCCAGGGCCCTTGATGTGCATGTAAAGCCTGGGTTCGTCGCGCTCGAGATTGCTGGCTGCGGGTAGCACAATATCCGCCAAGGCTGCCGTAGGCGTCATGAATATCTCGCTGACGACAAGCAAATCGAGTTTGCGCAGCGCCGCAGTAACTTCAGCCGTGTTCGGATAACAAACTGCCGGATTGTTTCCAATTACAAGCATCGCCTTAACGGGATACGGCTTTTCGGTAAGGATCGTTTTGAACACGCTCGGAGGATGTGCGTAGATGGTGGGGCGCAATGTCAGGCACTTGAACCGATCAGCTCCGAGCCTCTTAGCCGCCTGCCCTGCAGATAGCGCATCCCATTTTTCCGTATCCGCCATTCGCGGCGCCGGCCAAAAGCTATTACCTCCAGGCACGTCAAGATTGCCAGTGATACCGATTAGCGCCAGAATCGCACGGTTCGCCTGCACTGCATTGCGGCCGATATGATCCGAACCCGTTCCCCACACCACAGTCGCGGGCTTCATCGTCGCGTAGGCACGTGCGGCAGCCCGGATTTGATCCGGATCGCACCCCGTTACTTCTGCGGCTCGTTCAGGTTTCCACTCGGCAGCCCGCGCTCTATACTCCTCAAAGCCATGACACCAGTCCTTGACGAACGCCTTATCGTAGAGTCCTCCTCGATGATCACATTTGCCCAGCAGAGGGCCATCGCGCCGTCCGTCCCGGGACGGATCGGCAACCAAATGTGCCCGGGACCGCCGGCGGAAGGCCGGCGAGGGTCGACGATGATGTTGAAAGGCTTTTCCCGCAGGGCGTCGGTCATAGGAGTATGACCTATGAGCCCATGATCGTTGGAGATGCGCTTTTGGGCGCCCCACTCAACCATGCAGGCTGGCTTCCCGTAAAGATCAGGAACCGCTACGGTGTCCCAGACGCGGCCGCTGAATTTACCGCTCGCGGTCAGGGTGCAGGCGGCGACCCTCGGGCCATAGCAATAGTAGTTGATCGAAGCGATATTTGGCGTCCCGAAAACGTTCGCGAGCCTCGTCACAATCTGATTGTTATTCATCGAGACGCCGCGGGCAAACGAAACGGCTTCGGCGCCCCATTGTTCGCGGATCGATAGCATCCTGCTGGCGATGAACTTGATGGCCTCATCCCAGCTAATGGCCTTCCATTGCATCGAGCCCTTTGGTCCGGCCCGCATTATCGGCTGATTGATCCGCGCCTCATGATAGAGCTGTTCAATGGAGGGAGCGGCCGCCTTGGAGCAAAGCTTCCCCCTGTTTACCGGATGATCAGGATCACCCTTGATGCTTTCGACCACGCCCTCCCGTACCGTCACCAATGTGCCGCAGCCGCCATGGCACATCCGGCAGACTGCCTTGACGACGGACTCCGCAAACTCCTGCCTTTCCAACAGCAAATCTTCAGACATGGTCCCACTAGCTCTGTTTGTTGAGGCGGCTGCCATTGCATCCGCGGAACAGCAGGCGTCTATTCATAGAGAGCCCTGAAGGTAAGACGCGCCGCTTGAGAGCTGAATTCCCTGGTAGCTATTGAGCGCTTCACTCCTGAGTTCGCCACCATCCGGAAGCCCTGAGCAAAAGGCAGAAATTGCGACTCGACCAAAAGGATTCCACTTGTCCAGCCAGCCCTGGATCACAGCAGAATTTCCGGACTCGCTTTCGAGGGCGAATTTGAGGAGCGCAGCTGTGAAGCGGCGGCACCGTTCGCTGTCGATGAACTGAGCATCCAGAAGCAGCGCCGTCAACGTATCCTCGTTCCTGCGCGCGGCTTGCCCCAACGCACCGATGAAGGCGGCGTCGACCGCGGGCTTCAGAACCAGGTTGAGCGCCACGAATTGTTCCGCCCAGTCCCAAGCGATCAAGGTTTTCTCCGTAAGCTCGCGAAATCCCTGCCATTCAGGCGATTGTTCCCAGTGACTCCGCTCCTCATCAACGAATCCCTGGTGCGGCTTGGCGATCGTGAGCTCCGCAGTCCGGTAGGAAACCCGGGAAAGCCATCGCAAGTGGTCTCCGGCTTGAAACATGAAACAGTTGGCGATCGCGCTTGCGGGCGCAAGCGCCACCAGATAATTCGATGACATCTGAATGGCATGCATGAGATAGCGAGCCGGCGTATAGTGTCTGCCCAGTAGCGCTGTCCATTCATCCGGCATCGAGACGTCGTGCTCGTTTCTGCTGTAGTCCTCAAGCAAGCCATCAACGAAAGATTCCTGACCGTCTTGGATCAACGTATAGTTTCTGTAGATGAGCTGGTCGGGATCGCGAAAGCTATCCCAGTCAGTCGCTTTCAACGGACTATTGTTGCGATACTGCTTAAACCACTTCGACATGGCGATTCCGTCGCCCATGGTCCAGGGAGCTTCAGGGTTGCGGGTGCTCCAAAGCAGGCTTGTCGAGACTGTTTCATATTCCGTAGGCCGGCGCCGACGATCTGCGAGATGACTCCAAGTTTTGAGCGGTTGCGAGACGTCGGATAGCGTCGTCATCTTATTCTCCGGTCTGGTTATGCGGTTTGCTTGAAGTACCACCGGACCGACTCGGTCGTGGTGTAGATCATCCCGGAGAACCCGGTCATGTAGATTTCGAGCTCTTGCATCGAAAACGGGCGCCCAAGCATTTGTTCCGCGGTGGACCTGTTGAGTACGAGCCCGCCGGGACCCTCGACACGGATGTATCCGCCGTGATCGGCAATGGTCAGCTCCTTGCCAGCATTATCCTCCTTCAAGGCGTCGATCAGGGCATCGGTCACCTCACCAGACCTGAGGAGCAGGCGGCAAATAGGGGCGACACTCCCTTTGCTACAGGCTCCCCATTTTCAAAAGTACCGTTCTGCATTGTGTTCCCATCCACCTTTTTACGGTTTGCAATGCCGCGATTCGATTCCGGCGACTGAGACATAGACCTGACCGTCCTCAACCTTAGTTGGGTACAGCGCTATCTCAGCGTGACCAGGGTTGATGCCCTTGCCGGTAGCGACGTCAATTTCCCAACGATGCGCGGCGCAGATAAGCGCCCTTCCACAGAGTTCCCCGTCGATCAATGGCACCCCTTGATGCGGACACATCGCCTGAACCGCTTGAATTACGCCTTCCTCAGTATGGACGAGAAGGACCTTTGTTCCTTCCACCTCGACGCCGATCATCTCTCCTGCCCAGAGTTCATCCAAATCAGAAACCCTGATGAACTTGCGCGCAATTGTATCTGTGTCATCCAGGGGCAATAATTCACTCCACAAAAACATCGACACAGTCGAAGTGACGAAACCCGACTTCACGAACCGTCTTCTCTCGCGGGAGCGGCGGCGCACTGTCATCGGGTGTCGTCATACGCACCCGAAGCGGCTTCGAGGGGTCCGGATGGCGGACTTGGCGGTCGACAGCAGGGGCGGCACAGGCGGCAGCCACCTCATCCATCGTGTGCCCGGGTTGGACGTCAATCACTCGGACATGCGCGTCATTTTGAAATCGAGAGAGAAGGGCGAGCGGCATCACAATTCTCCCAATTTATTCCGCAGCAGCCAATTGGCGGTATTCGTGAGCCCACTGCATGCCGTGAGCGTCCTCTCCGCCCTTACTAACGACGCCGATCCCCATGTACCGCAGGAGACCCTCTGCAGTCGGCGGCGAGATCTCTCCTGTGTAGAGGCGATCGACGACGGTGTTCCAGTCCTTGTAGCGATCCGGCTCCTGGTCGAAGATCCATTGGCAAGGGTCTGAGCAAAAGTTGTAGCGCCGGTTCTGATATTCTGTTTGGCGTACGCGGGCGTCCCAGGCCGAACCACCGCGACTGGCAATCGTGTTGTTGCACATGCTGCAGAGAGCCGGATTGCCGACGGCGTGTGTATGCTCTACCTTTCCGTTATTTGCATTGTCGATGATGACATCCCAGTATTTTCCATAGGTGTCATTCCAACCGGGATATTTCTGTTCGAGCCAGGCGCGCTCAGCTTTCCCCAACCCGCCCGTCGGATTCCACCAGATTGTGTTGCGCCATGACCAGATGCCCGGCCTGTTGCGTATGATGGTAGGTATCGATCTCATTGAGGAAGTGATCCCAGTACCACGGGCGGTCGAGGCCGACATCTTTGAGTTGCCGGTCAAATTGCACGATGACGAACTCGTGCATGTATTCTTTGAAGGACTGATCACGCTTCTCGAGGGGGAACCAATAATCCATCGGGATTCCGGTCAGGAGCGCGAATATCTTCCAGATGCGCCAGAATGCGATATCGACGGCCTTCTGGACTTCAGCCCTTTTTCCGTTCCGGATCAGGATCTCGATGAGAGGCGTTGCGATCTGAGCGTGGCGCGCCTCGTCGGACTGAATGCTCGTTATGAGATTGGCGAAGGTAAAATCACCGATGTTCGCTGCATCCGCGGACAATCCGATCATCTGCACGTTTGTGAGACCGGTCTCGAATGCAAAGTTGACCATGATCGACGTCGTAATCGCATCCCGCGTCATCATGACATCGTCGAGAGCGTGACGGCCGGCAATGGCGGCCCAATTATTGGTGTGTTGTGCGCGCAGGGCCCAGTCGAACTGCCGGTCAAGTGGTACCAGCTGATGCGCGAAGCTCAGTTGGATCTGGCCGTGGCGCAATTCGTCTAGCACCCCAAACGTTGCCATATTCCGCATTCCGGGAGCACGCCCAAACCGCGCCATCCGGGCGGAGGCCTGCCCGGTCTGGTATTCCGAAAGTGCAATGGAAGCGTAATGGAGCTTTAATAGGCTGAGATATGCAGGATCTGCATTTTCGTAGTATTTCGAGCGACGGAGGGCTGATCGAACCGAATACGCGCCGGAATCCTTCTCGCGTTGAATGGCGACGTATTCGCGATAGGAAACCTTATACGGTTCGTCATAGGTCTCCCACTCAGAAACTGGGACGCCGTGCGGGTCCGACATTTCTTTCGGAAAGAGTTGTTCTTCGGTGACGAAGGAGGGAGTCCAGTTTGTGTCGCGGGCAATATCGTACCACGCTGAGCGGTCGAGTGCGGGCATCGAAAAAACCTCGTCCTGGTTGAGCTGACGATTGATCAGAATGTAAACTGAAGTCCGATGCTCAAAGCGAGCAGGGCCGCGGAACCGACGAGATAGGGATTAGCCTTACCGCGCAGGATGATTTGACCTGCCACCGCGAGCAGGAATCCCACCAGCATGGCTTTATCCAGCGAGAAGGTTGCAAACGTCACGATCGGCATGCTGATGAGCGCTATCTTTTCCATGGCGGGAAATGCCTGCCACTGCTGGAAGGTCGGGCAGAGGCGCAAACCAACGTAGACCAAGGCGCCAAAGGTTGCGACGGAGGGAACATAGTGGATAAATGGGATCAGCAGGAAGCATGCCGCCATCAGAACTCCGCACACCACTGAGCTCAAGCCCGTACGGGCACCGGCACCAATTCCAACCGCGCTCTCCACGAATGCCACAACGCTCGTCGCACCAAGAGCGGCTGAGGCCATCGTGCCGCCACCATCGACTAAGAGGGCGCGCTCGCGGCCAGGTAGCTTACCTCCTACGGAAAGGTTCGTTCGCAAAGTGAGGCCAATCAGCTTCGCAACGCTTCCGTAGAAATCGAGAACGAAAAGGACCAAAACAACTGAAATCGACTTCGGATTCAGGATTGCGGTCAAGTCGAATGATCCGACACCCGCAAACATCTCCTTCGATATCGTGGGCAGCTCGCTCGCCTTGTCCGCAGTGAATCCAAATAGGCCCTGTTCGACGAGGAAATGATAGCCAATCGACACCGCGATGATACTGATCAGAACTGACCCAATGACCTTGCCGCTTTCCAGGAGCAGGATCGCTAACAGGCCTGCATAGAGGCAGAGCGCCGCCGGAGAGACAAAGCTCCCTATCCCGGAAATCATGAGCCCCTTATACTGAAGGATCCCACTCAGTTTCAGGGCAATGAGGATCAGGAACGTTCCTACGCTAAAGGAAAGGCCTATTTTGAGGGAGTCGGGAATACTATCGATGACGCGCTCACGGATCGAAGCCACGGTGACGATTGTCATAAGTAATCCAGACCAGAAGACGAGGCCGAAGGCCTGTTGCCAACTGAAGCCTAGCGCTGCGATGACGGTGAAAACGACATACCCGTTCATCTCCAGGCCAGTCGAAACCGCGAATGGCAGGTTCGCCCACAAGCCCATCAGGAGAGTGGCGCCGGCCGAGATGGCGATCGTCGCGAAAAGTGAAATGGCCAGCGGAACACCACCCTGGCTCATAATCGCGGGATTGACGACGAAGATGTATGACAGAGCGAGGAAAGTTGACACCCCTGCAAGGACTTCCGTCGCGATGGTCGAACCTCGTGAGGTGATACTGAAATAACGATCGATGCCCGGCTGTACGTCCACCGGACTTAGTGTGGCAGCAGCAATTGGTTTTTGTTCGCTCATCGAAGTTCCCCTTCGCTTGTCAAGAGCGAAATCTTTGCCCGGGCCTTAGAAGTCGTAAATCCTAAGTCTTTTGAACAAGGCGTTGCCGTTTCGGCAACATCGGCGAATAAAGGACTACAGAACCCGTTCTTGAATGTTCCCTCAGGCCGTCCGAATGAGGACGGCAACATGTTCGCACCGCATCTTCGGCTGTTATATCTGCTGCCTTAGTGGTTGCGGGGAGTAATGCCGTAGGCGTACAGCACAACCACTGCAGTGCCTGTTGCGGCAACGGATGTGATGGAGATGGCCTATACGCAGCTAAATCGTATCAATGCGCCAGATGACTTCAATACCTTATAGGGTACTCGGTTCGAGCTCAGGTCCTGAGAGGCCTAAATGGCCCCGCAGGGTGTTGCCGCTGTACTTCCCCCGAAACAAACCTCTTTCTTGCAGAATCGAAACGACGAGGTCGATGACATCATCGAACCCTCCGGGGAAATGGGGAGGCATCACGATAAATCCGTCTGCCGTACATTCCTCTAACCATTGCTGTAGCGGCTGAATTCAAATTGTAGAGATCGCGAAGAATTCATTCGACCCCGTCTCGCCTTCGAAGGCAATATTCTCGAAAATGCGTGAGACGTGTCCGCAAGAGGAAGTTGAGGGATGGGGCCGTTTTGCAGGGAGAGAGGCGATGAGCGAACCGCAAGCAATTTCCGCTACCGAGTCCATGCCTTATGTCGTGAGGAGCTGAGGATGACGTCCGCATACCGTTCCGTAACGCCAGATTCAGCTCACGGAGAGAAATTTTTCGAGTAACTCAGAGGCATCGTGACGGAAGGTTTCGGCAACAATACTGGCCAATGGCGACAGTGCTCGATCAGCGGCTACGACAACTGTCAATTCGGGCGGCTTCAGGTTTCGATCCTGAATAGGAACGAACTGGAGACTCCGCTCTTCCAATTCGCGTTCGACCCCGACCGGTGTCCCGAAGGCAATCCCGGCTCCGTATCGGACCAACGAAACGATGAAGGTTGGCTCGGAAGATGTGACCGTGCTTCGAAACTGAAACAATCGTTCTCCGATCGCCTGGTTGAGAACGATTCGATAGGAAATGGTTGGGTCAGGAAGAATGATGAGTTCGTCCTCGATGTCATCGAGTCGAACCGTTTTCTTGGTGGCTAGGGCGTGATCCGGATGGACCAGGACCCCAAAGGGCAGCGGAACGGCTATAATTTTGCGGATAGACCGGTGCGGAGTGACGTGAAAAGATACGCCTATGTCCGCCGTGCCGTCGAGCAATCGCGGAATAACATTTGCAGACCCAGCGAACTGGCAATCGAAGCTGATCCCCGGATATCGGGCCTTTAATTTTGCGATTGCACGAGGAAGGAAATCCGTCGAGGTTGCCTGAGCAGCCACGATCGTAATATGGCCGCGCCGCAGGCCATTAAGATGATCGATACTGGAACGGGCATGTTCAAGGCCGCGAAGCACGTTCCCGGCATGGTGGGCGACGACCTCGCCGGCGGCGGTGGGGCGAAGAGATGTCGACGTTTTCTCCAATAGCGGCACCCCGAGTTCGGCTTCCAACTCCTTGAGCTGCCGGCTGATCGCCGATGGCGCCACATTTAATTTGCGCGCGGCGGCTCTGATCGAACCACAGCGCGCAACCTCATAAAGGTACACGACCCAACCAGCGTGGATGTGCCTTTTCGTCGGCCCGTGGCCCTTCATCTCGCTAGACTTTGAAAAAAAAGAATGGTTCGCCGGAGACAAAAAGCTGACCCCTCCGGACTGAGACAGCCGACGCTCGTTATCGCACCATTGGACGAGCGAGTTAGCCACCGAAATCTGCGCATGATGCGAGGTGTCATAACGCATCCTCAACGAAAGCCACGTGGCTCGTGCGCTCGCCCGGCCGGTTGAGGTTCTTGCGGTTTATATTCATACAAAGAGGCAGAATATCATCGCGAACGTATCTTAGAAAGGCGCGGTGGACTGACAAATAGGAAAAGCGGAGCTTTCTTCATCCGAGGGTACAATCTTGATGCGCCTGCGGTCGTCTTCGTAGAGGCGTCTTCGCTGCAAATGGAAACCGCGATTAAAAATGCGCTAACGAGAAACTGGCTAACAACTTCCTAGGTCTTCTCCGGGTCACAGGCGGCAGTTTCTTTAGCGAAATCAATGAGTCCGCTTATCGCATGGTACCGGAAGCAATTGCTGCGATCGCGAGAACCGCCGTTCTGGGCCAAAGCACTAAATCGCTGGCGCGATAGCTGCTGCCCGCACGGAGCGAGAGGCCAAGGTAACCATCTGAGAACATAACGATAACCTGCTCAACGCGCCTGTCCTTTGGATCGGGGTCTCAACAACCTCATCCTAGACAGGAGCCAAGTATGAGTACCCAGGCCGTCAGTGAACTGCGTCTGCGCATGATCGAGGACATGAAGGCACGCCAGCTCGGTTTGCACACCCAGCGCAGCCATGTTTACAGCTGCAAGCGTTTTGCCGCCTATTTGAAGCGCTCGCCTGAGACGGCGACGGCGGACGAGGTCCGCGCCTTCCAGTTTTATTTGATGGAAAGCGGCCCCAGCATTTGCAATCGCAACCGCATTATGACCGGCGTGAAGTTTTTGTTCCGGGTCACGCTGCGCAGGCACGATTTAGCGTCCGAGATCTATTATGTCAGAGAGCCACAGAAGCTGCCGCTGGTTATGAGCCCGGCCGAGGCCAAGCGCCTGCTGGCCGTGGCGGGCAACCTGAAGATCAAGGTGATGCTCGCGCTGTGCTATGGCTGCGGATTACGCGCTGGCGAAGCGTGCCGCCTCAAGGTGGGTGACATTGACAGCGAGCTCAACATCATCCGCGTCGTGCAAGCCAAGGGGCGCAAAGACCGTCATGTGATGCTTCCCCCCGAAGTTCTGGATCTGCTTCGGCAATGGTGGAAGGTGCGGCCCATACGCTACGATGACGGCGTGCCTTTAAAGGAGCGCTGGCTGTTTCCCGGCCGGCGGCGCGCCCAGCCGCTCACTACGCGCCAGCTCTCGCGTCTGTTCCACGAGGCAGCTGAAGCCGCCGGCATCAAGAAGCCAGTGACGCTGCATTCGCTCAGGCACTCTTTTGCCACCCATCTTTTCGAGCAAGGCTTGGATATCCGTCTGATTCAAGCGGTGCTTGGCCATCACAAGCTCGATACGACGGCCCGTTATACCCGCGTGGCTACGGGACGGATCGCCGCCATCGAAAGCCCGATCGGCAAGATCGCGGTGCCGCTTTTGAAGAAGGTCCGCCAGAAGCGTTAAGCCGCGCCCATGGCACGGCCAGCGTTGGAGGTCGCGGACATCTTCCGCGGCCACGGCCCCTCTTGGCGTGCTGCCAACAGGAGGCACATCAGTCTTGACCAGCTCAAAGTTATGAGCGCCATCGAGCGCTGCCGGACCGCGGCGCTCGGCGGCTACGTTGCGCGTTGCGAAGACTGTTCACACACAGCCATCGCCTACAACTCCTGCCGCAACCGCCATTGCCCCAAGTGCCAAGGGACGGCAGCGCGGGAATGGCTGGCGGAGCGCAAAGCCGAGCTGTTGCCGGTACCCTATTTCCATCTCGTCTATACTATGCCGGGAGCCATCGCCGGCCTCGCCTATCACAACAAGGCGGTCATCTACGATATCCTGTTCAAGGCCTCGGCCAAGGCGACCCTCACCATTGCGGCCGATCCCAAGCGCCTCGGCGCCAAGCTCGGCATAATCTCCGTCTTGCACAGTTGGGGGTCGGCCATGACCCATCACCCGCATGTGCATATGATCGTGCCTGGGGGCGGATTCTCGCCGGATGGCGAAAGCTGGATCGCCTGCCAGCGCAAATTCTTTTTGCCTGTCCGCGTGTTGTCCCGGCTGTTTCGCCGCGTGTTTATCGAGGCATTGTTTGCCGCTCATGCTGAAGGACGGCTTATGCTCTTGGGTGAGCACGCGGGGCTTGCCGATGCCCGTGCTTACAAGGCCTTCCTCAAGCCTTTCCGGCGCTACGAATGGGTAGTTTATGCCAAGAGGCCCTTTGGCGGCCCGGAAGCGGTGCTCGCCTATCTTGCCCGCTACACCCATCGCGTCGCCATTTCCAATAAGCGCCTGATCGCCGCCGATGCCAAGAGCGTCACCTTTACCTTCAAGGATTACCGCATCGAAGGCCCTGGCCGCTATAAAACGATGACGCTCGCCACGCCGGAGTTTATTCGCCGTTTTCTCATGCATGTGCTGCCAAAAGGCTTTCACCGCATCCGCCACGCCGGATTTCTGGCAAACGGCAACCGGGCAGAGGCGATTGCCAAGGCGCGAGAACTGCCCAAGGTGCCAGCAGCCGCTCCGGCCACACAAGACACACAGCCCGCCGATGCCACAGAGCCGTTCAAACTCGAACGGCCATGTCCATGCTGTGGCCGGCGCATGAGGGTTGTTGAGATCTTTGCACGCGGCAGCGGCCCAAGCCCCAGATACCGTGCCGCCCCGGCGGCTTTGATTATCAGGCTCGATACCTCATGATTAGGCTGGCTCCAGAACTCAGCGGCAGTGCTGATTTTCCTTGCGGCTTTTGCCGCCACCTTTGCGCTCGCCGCAATGCCAGAAAATATTGCCGGCTTGCGGTGTTTCTACGTTTACTGACGCGGCTTTTTAAGCAGACGCCCGCTAAGGTCCCTCGTAAAAACCGAAGGCTATTCGGCTTGCTGCAAAATTACGGCCTATTCCAACCGCCACGCTGCGGCTAAATCCCCATAGGCCTCGCTGAGCCACAGTGCCCCATACTCCGCGATTTCGTGCCTTGGCGCTTCTCCGACGCCTCCGGTAGCGCTCGCGGATGGTCCGGTCATGCAGGCGTCCGAGAAACCTGCACAGCAGCAAACTCTGGCCGAGAGCAAAACGCGCGGAAGCGTACCGGTAATGCTGGGCAAAGCCGTATCTAACTGTTGCGCCATTGTGCGATCATCAAAGCTTTCGCCCGAGATCCCGGGACCCCTTGATGGAGCTGTTTGGTCCCGGGGTCTCACATCGCCATCGTAAGTTCTGAAATAGGCGGCAGGCGTCCCAACAGGAGCGGTTGCAGGCAAAGCCTCGCGGTGAACAGCGTTCCGCCTGCATTTGCCGTTCGCAGGGGGTGGGTGCATTTGCGTGGGGCCAGCTTTGCCCCTCTCAGAACTCTGGTAATGATAGCTAAAATTCCGAAGGGTAAATTACCAAGTAGCACCCACGGATTCTTTACCTCGCACTACATAATAATGCTAAGGCGCTCAATTTTCTTTCAAACTGACCTACAAAATAACTATTAGGAAACATTTAATAACAAATCATGTTCTTCACGAAAAGCACTATGGAGATATTCAATGGGCATAGTTAGAGGCTTCGCCTTCGCTGTGATCCCGGCTTCGATTATTGGTACTCTTTTTTTCGCTGCAAAGAAAGATGAACCACTCGCCGCGGTTGTAACTCCGGCCGTGCATGCGTCCGAGGCGGCCCCCAAAAACGGGTGGGTCAGACGCTCCGCTTGGTCTAGAGCCTGGGGCGAGCTCTCCCGTTTGGCTGCTGGCCGGCACGGAGGTGACAGGTGGGTCAGACGCTCCGCTTGGTCTGGAGGCTGGGGCGGGCTCTCCCGTTTGGCTGCTGGCCGGCACGGAGGTGATAGGTGGGTCAGACACTCCGCTTGGGCTGCAGGCGGACTCCCCTTTTTGGCTGGTATCTTCGGCGGAGGTTACGGCTGGGGCGGAGACCGCGGCTCGGCCGCTGGCTACGGCGAAGGTTACGGCTGGGGCGGATACCCTGGTTGGGCTACTGGCTATGGAGGAGGTTACGGCTGGGGCGGACGCTCGGTTTGGGGTGCTGATTACGGCGGAGGTTACGGCTGGGGCGGAGACTATGGCTCGGCCGCTGGCTGGGGCGGAGGCCGCCGCTGCTGCTGCTGTTGCTGCTAATAGCGGATGTTTTTTTGAACTTGGAACTCACACTCCGGGCCAGGAGCCGACCTCACGGGCCGTCGTATTAACACTCGCCGCCGGAAAGTCTCGCTTTCAGGCGTGGCGCCGCAAAATCGAGAAAGGCGCGCACCTTAAGGGGCAAAAATCCTTGGCCAGCATAGACAAGGCTGACCGGCGCGGGCGGCGGCTCAAACGGCTCTAGCGCCAATGCGAGCGTTCCAGCGCGAAGCGGCCCGGCGATTTGGTAGGAGAGCACACGGGTGACACCAAGCTCTGCGATCGCGGCATCGATGGCGGCCTCAGCGGTATTGACGATGAGCCGCGAATGGACCGCGACGCCTACACGGGACTTGCCGGCCCCGAAGGTCCATGCTTCCCCGGACATAAGCCCTTCGAAGGTGATGCAATCATGGGCGCCGAGTTCCTCAGGACTTTTAGGCATGCCTCGCGTCGTAAAATAGGCCGGACTTCCGCAAACAACGCGGCGGATCGAGCCAGCCCGGGTGGCGATGAGGCTGCTGTCGGGCAACTCGCCGATCCGGACCGCGAGATCGATATGGTCTTCCAAGAGATTGATTACGCGGTCGGCCTGCACCAGCCGGACGTTGATGTCCCGATAAACCTTGAGGAAATCGATGATGATGGGCAAGACATGAAGCCGGCCGAAGACGATCGGCGTGGTAACGATCAAATCGCCTTTCGGCGCACTGAATTCTCCCGCAGCCACCCGCTCGGCTTCTCCCAAATCGTCCAGAATACTTTTGCAAGCCGCCACGTAAGACCGGCCTGCGTCGGTCAGGGAGAGCCGACGGCTCGACCGGTGCAGCAGCTGGGTCTTAAGGTGCTGTTCAAGCTCGGAAACCCGGCGACTGACGGTCGTGAGCGGTATATTTAGGCGGCGGGCTGCCGCGGAAAGGCTTCCGGCCTCGACCACCGCCAGCAGGGTCGACATCGATTCGAAGCGATCCATCGGACGTTCCCAATATTCGGAAGGATGCTTCCCAATAATGGCAGATGGTAGCGTTATTTGGAAGAGGCTATCTTCCGGTGCATGCGCCCGGCCCGACCAACCGAAAGGAAACCGCCATGCCCCGCATCCCCACTCCCGCACTGATTAGCGATGCGCCCGCCCCTTCGCAGCCGCTTCTTGAAGCCGTCAAGAAGCAGCTCGGGTCTGCTCCCAACATGTTCCGTCTCATCTCCAACAGCCCAGCCGCGCTTGAAGGTTACCTTGCCCTTTCGGGTGCGCTGAACAAGGGCGCGCTCCCCGCGCAAACGCGCGAGCGCATCGCCCTTGCCGTTGCTGAGATCAACGGCTGCAACTATTGTCTGTCGGCTCACACGCTACCTTGGCAAGAACCTCGCCAAGCTCGATGACGCCGAAATCGCTGCGAACCGCGGCGGCGCTTCGAATGACCTCAAGGCCGATGCCGCGGTGCGTTTTGCTGCAAAGCTCGTGCGCGAGCGCGGTCATGTGAGTGAAGACGACTTTCGGGCCGTGAAGTCCGCCGGTTACGACGATGCTCAGGTCATCGAGATCATCTTCCATGTCGCGCTCAACACCTGGACCAATTATCTCAATGAGGCGTCCAAGACCGACATCGACTTCCCCATCATCACAGCCCGCAAAGCGGCCTAACGGGCTTCGCCAGGCTTGACATGCGGCTCCGCCGGCTTTCGTCAATCCACACCCTCATCCGTCAAGGAACAGGAAAATGAACCGCCCGCCGCTTCCCCCGTTCACGCCCGAGACCGCAACGCAGAAAGCCCGTCTCGCCGAAGACGCATGGAATACACGCGACCCCATCCGCGTCGCGCTTGCCTATACGGAAGACAGCCGCTGGCGGAACCGCTCCGAGTTTATCCAGGGGCGCGAGGCTATCGTAGCGTTCCTGACCCGAAAATGGAACCGCGAGTTCGACTATCGCCTGATCAAGGAAGTCTGGGGCTTCCGGGAAAATCGCATGGCTGTCCGCTTCGCCTATGAATGGCACGACGGCAGCGGAAAATGGTTCCGCAGCTACGGCAACGAGAACTGGGAATTCGACGAGCATGGCCTAATGCGGCTACGGCTTGCTAGCATCAACGATCTGCCGATCAAGGAGAGAGATCGCAAATATCACTGGCCGCTTGGCCGCCGCCCAGACGATCACCCGTCTTTGAGCGATCTTGGCCTTTGAGGAGCGGTGCATGGAAGCTACCCGTATTTATCCCAGTGACGTCGCCTTCACGCCCACGGTCAAGGCGGTACAAACTCGAAAGGGTTCCCGGAAGGGCTATGCGCGCATGGAAGAGGGCGGGTCTTGGCAGACCAGCATTACGCCCGATCTCGCAAGCTTCATCGAAGCGCAGACAAGCATTTTCTTCGGCACGGCGAACAAGGAGGGACAGCCCTATATCCAGCATCGTGGCGGGACGGCGGGATTCCTACATGTGCTGGACGGGAAAACCATCGCCTTTGCCGATTTCGCTGGCAACCGGCAATATATCACGCAAGGCAATCTCGCCGAAAATCCCAAGGCCTATCTGTTCCTGATCGATTATGCTCACCGCCAGCGCGTTAAGATTTGGGGCGAAGCGCGGGTCGTTGAAGACGATGCCGAACTCACAACGAAGCTGATGCCCAAGGACTACCGGGCGCGGCCCGAGCAAGTCATTCTCTTTAGCATTTCCGCCTGGGACACAAATTGCCCACAACACATTCCTCAGCGTTTTGAGGCCGCCGATGTCGCAGCCGCCCTCGCCGAGCGCGACAAGTGCATCGAAGAGCTGCAAGCGGAGGTAGCGCGCTTGCGGGCTGTAACGGCCGAGGCGATGTCATAAACTATAGACGCCCGCTTTCGGGGGGACAGCACGAGAAGCGAAACCGATCTTTCGATGGCGCGCATTGTCTTCGAAGGAAAGATCGGCGAGAAACTAAATGCCGCTTCAAAAACCGCCCGGCAGAGCTTGAGGCTGGCCACATTACGGAGCCTGCCCCGAAAGCACTGGGGCTCTACCCGGAAGCCACTGGAAGGGCTAAAAAGCGGCTGTTGCCCCCACGCTTGACCAAAACAGTTGCGTAACGGCGGCCCTCGTTCTTCGCCGCGTTTATGGCTGCACGGAGATCGTCCTCCCGATTCACGCTGGTGCCGCCGACTTTCATGATGATATCGCCAGGGTAAATGCCTGCTTCCTGTGCTTTTCCGCCGGGGTCAACGGCAACGACTGCAAGGCCACTATCTTCACCGCCCGTGAGCAGCCGGGCCGGTGCTATGCGCATGCCGAGGTCCTCAACCCTGTCTTGTGTCTGCGGCATGGCGCGGGCGTGCTTGACACCCTTATCTGCGAGTTCCCCGGCCTTGAGGCTGACCGTTTCTTCTTTTCCGTCACGTATGATCCCAAGCTTGACCTCTGTTCCGGGCGATATCGCGGCCGCTCTCCGGGCAAGGTCGCGGGCGTCCTTTACCTGCTGATCATTGAGCTGCTCGACGACGTCACCTGCCTTGAGCCCGGCCTTTTCTGCGGGACTTCCCTCGTCCGGCTCCGCGATCAAAGCTCCCTGGTCTGACTTCAAGCCGAGGCTATTGGCGAGGTCGGGGGTGACAGATTGGATCTGGACTCCAAGCCAGCCACGCGTCACATGACCGTGTTCTCTCAACTCTTTAGCGACGAGCTCGGCGGTGGAGGCGGGTATCGCGAAGGCTATCCCGACCGAGCCTCCTGAAGGAGAATAAATCGCAGTGTTCACACCGGCCACTTCCCCATCCTGGTTGAAGGCCGGCCACCCGAATTCCCCCGGTTGATAGGCGCGTCAATCTGTAAAAAGTCGTCGTAAGGCCCTTCCCCAATGTTGCGCATGCGAGCAGAGACGATGCCCGCCGTGACGGTACCGCCTAGGCCAAAGGGATTGCCCATGGCCACCACCCAATCTCCCACACGCACCTCGAAGTGGGAAAATTTCACGTAAGGAAAATCGTTTCTGCTGCCCGCCTTCAATAGAGCAAGATCAGTGCCCGGATCGGTGCCAACAACTTTGGCTGGGTAAATCTTGCCGTCATCCGTAACAATCTCAAGGCTGACGGCGCGATTTGCTACGTGATTGTTTGTAACGATATAGCCATCGGGAGAAATGAAGAAACCTGAACCCTGTCCAGTCACAACGCGATGACCGCCTGGTGCCCGCTTAAATGGCGAATGGGGAGCTTTAAAAAAGCGCTCGAAAGGAGTTCCTTCGAAAGGATTAGCCGGAGTTCCCGCGCTGCGATCCGATCCCAGCGCAGCCGCTTCCTCGGCCTTGACATGGATCGACACAACGGCTGCTTTCACCCGTTCCACGAGCGCCGAGAAACTCAGCAGCTTTTGCTGCATTGCAGGCTGCGAGACGTCCACTGCGCGAGCTATGTGCAAGTCCAGTGCCCCTATTCCCAGCATGGCCGCCGCGGTGATCGCAAAAGGCGAAAAGTAAATCGCGCTCGGCCTAATCTTTACAGAAAGTAAATGTCCAATCTTTTGAATGATGTTTTCTTTGGAGAAGTGGATATCGGCTCGATTTTCTAGCATGTCTTCCCGCATTTTGAACGTGTTCAAGGTAGATCTCCGTGTGAAAATGCGTCGCTATCTAGGCGCGCGTTTTTTGCGCGCCGAAGTCTTCAAATTGATTTGCGAAATGGTCTAAGGCCCGCACGAACCTCTTCTGAAAAGAGTTGCGGCTGTTACCAGGCCGCGGTGCCAAAAAAGCGGCGGCGATGATGGTCGATCTCTTCGGACATTGTTGTGCGTTGCCCTCTCACGGAAAAAGCTTGAGGCTAAAGGAGGACCCTATACCTGCTGGTTCGACTGGGAAATGATATTTGAAATTTAAAATCCGAGCTCGGTGAAGATACTGTTCATTTTTAATTTAAATATGTACTCTGTATAGACGTAGGCTGTACTTTGGCATAAGCTTTCTTTCGACTGATATCTAAGAATTCCGCAGCAAGCGCCTGTATGCGGACCTGAAACTCTGTCCTCCTATAAAACATTGTTGGAATTCGGCCCATAAGGACGATTACACTTTTCGGGCTACGCCGCGTGCTATCCTTCACATTGGGAGTGCCCCCTCCGCCTTCGCGAAACCTGGGATTACCTCCGGCTCGACGAGGACCTGAACCTCAAGCCAAGCTTTGTCGGGACCTCAACCGTTTTGGCAAACAAGGCTGCGTTAGAAGAGGCTGGCGGCTTCGCGTCCTATAGTTCGGCGGAAGGCGCGGATCTGTCTTGTAGCTTGGTCGTGGCGCTGCGGTGAAGTATCTGTGCCACAGCTATCGTCTTCATAGTTCCTGTGCATGGCCGGGCAAGATAAGGTATAAGTACCCCGCCAGAAGCCTCGTATAGAAATGGGGCTGGACGGGGAAGGACTGACAGGACAGGTAACGAAGCGGATGACGCGCAAGGAGGCAGAGCCCGTATCGAACCTACCCGCCACAGCCCGCGAAGCGCTTGCGATTGCGGAAGCGTCGGGGGTCTCGCTCCAGCAACGGCTGGACCTTTATTCGCGCTACTCGAAAAGCTTCCATCCTGAGCTCCATGAGGTTTACGAGGAGCTCATCCGGCGGCTGGTTGCCCTGAAGAACGCGGGCCCTCTCGCCGGAGCAGTCATGCCGGATTTCGTGCTTCCGGATCACAACGGGAAATCGATCCGTCTCGCATCCCTGATTGCGGATGGACCGGTGGTACTGAGCCTAAATAGGGGTCACTGGTGCCCATGGTGCCGGTTGGAGCTGCGGGCACTTGCTCAAATCAACAGTGAAGTGGTTGGCCTCGGCGGGCAGGTTGTATCCATTGTTCCCGAGACGCTCTCGTATTCTCAAAGAATGGTCGAGGACAACAACCTGCCCTTCAAAGTGCTGACCGATCTGGATCTCGGTTACGCACTCTCATTGGGCCTGGTGATTTGGGCTGGAGAAAGGGTTCGGGAGCATTACCTGAGGGGCGGAATTGATCTCTCCCTGTTTCAAAACAATAAGGGGTGGTTTCTACCCATCCCGGCAACCTTCATTATCGGCACCGGCGGAGAAATAGTGGCGCGCTTTGTCAATCCAGATTTCCGCACACGGATGGAGCCAACGGAAATCCTAGCCGCACTTGGTTCCGGTGCTCGCGCCAAATAAACCCAGGGTGATACGTGACCAGTCCCATGCGCGTAACAATTTGATTAGTGCGCTCGATGCGGGCGTCCGCTCCCGTCCTGAAACCGCATAAACGTAGGTGGTCCTCTCTAGCGCAAGGCCGTCGACCATAATCCTTGAAAGCCTGTCACTGATTGGCGTGCTGTCTGGGAGGATCGCTATGCCAACATTGCCGTCGAGCAAAGACAAGAGATCATGGTCGGAGACGATCCGGTCGCCAGTGCTTTCGGCAATTCCTTGGGCTCGCAAAATCTCCGACAGCTGGGAGGATGCTTCAGAATAGGACTGAGGCAGCAGCCGCTCCCCCGATAGCTGTTTGAATTCAATGATATTGCGCATCGCGAGCGGATGAAGCTTGTTGACCACCAGCGAGAACCCTTCCGAGAATAAAGGCCAGCAGTCGAACCGGTCCCATGGCTCGCTGAACCCGCCTGCAACCGCAAGCTCCGAGCTGCCCGCCTTGAGGTCTTGCGCTACCTCATCCGCCGTGCCGCGGAAAAATATCAACTCCAACCCTGGAAAAGTCTTCACAAGGTCGGTCAATGGCAGCAGGCCAAGATCGATCGTGTGGGAAAGGGCGAGCCTCAACGGAAGAGCGGTCCCTTTTTTGTAGGAGCTTGCCAGCGCCTTCGCGCTTAGCGCGCTGTCATAACATTGCGCGAGCACGGGCATCATCAGCCGGCCAAGTTCTGTGAGATGCGTCAGTGTCCGTTCGCGCCTGAAGAGATCGCCGCCAAGCTCTTCCTCAAGCTTCTTAATGGCGCGGCTCAAGGAGGGCTGGGCGACATGGCATTCATCGGCAGCCTTGGTAAAGTTCAGGGTTCGGGCCACAGATAAAAAATATCTGACTTGGTGCATTTCCATTTGGATCGCTCCACTAACCCGGCCGGCTTATCAGCGCAACTAAAGAAATAGTGTGCGGCCTTTATACCGGAACGCTAATGAAATCTTAGTCAATTGGCATTGGCGGGCATGAGGCAAACCGCATAGTCTTCTGCGATCGGGGATTTTTGATATGCGGAGATCATTCATTGCTGGCAGTTGTTTCGCGCGCCAGTGGTCAGACTATGATTGTAAGTTGGGCGCAGCTTGCGCTTCCCGGGGCAACTCCGCTAATTCATGAGAAAGCCCTCGACAAAAAGCTGCTGCTCTTCCGTGCCCTTTAGGCATCGAAAATCAGCTACGTTCATAGCGGTTTGCGCCTGACGGGTTGCTGGCGCCCCGCTCGTTTGCCCTCCGGCCTTACGGCCCAGACCTGAATCTCCTCCAGCTGTACGGCGCTCAATATTTTTATAGCCAATGGCTATGGAATTGTTAGTCAATGAGCATTTTCCAAACGGGAAGAGAAACGCCCATATTTCATCGCATACATCGACAATTCAAACAATCGAGATAAGAATGAAAAACAGCTCAATGATCGCTAAAATAGTACTTGCAATCGTAATGGGAGTTATTACAAACGGCAGCATTCTTTCATCAGTGCAGCCAGCTAATGCCGCAAATAAGCAAATGCCTTGCCACAATATTACGCATTATTACAGCAGCGGTAATCACGATGGAAATTTTGATCCCTTCCACTTTTCTGACGAACGCTTCTAGCGCGGCTCCCAGATGCCACAGTGCCGCGGTCTCTCCCCCCTAGGGGGATGCCGCGATGACAGACAAAGAGCCGAGGCCGGTGCCGAAACCACCTCTCCGGCGCGCGCCATGGTGGCGGCTGCTGGCGGGCGACTTGCCGATCCGCACGGCGAGCCCGGCATGGACTTCGAACAAATTCATAACTTACCGGGCAGCGCCACCCGGTTGGAAGCCTGCTTCAGGCGATTGCGGGCCGAGCCGGGATTATGTCTAGGCAATTAGCGCACGCTTCCGGAAAAGAGATGACGATAAGCATCAAAATCGACCGGGAAAAGCTCGGACAGATCGTTCTGGTGCTTCAGGGCGGCGGGGCGCTCGGCGCTTATCAGGCAGGTGTGTATCAAGCCCTGCATGAGGCCAATATCGAGCCCGACTGGGTCATTGGGACTTCGATTGGCGCGATCAATGCTGGTCTCATCGCCGGCAATGTCCCGGATCAGCGCCTGGCCCAGCTTCAGGAATTCTGGTCCCGCATAACGCAAAGCTCTGTTGTTGCGGCCGCAAACGCCAACCCATTCATAGCCGCCTTCGCCCCCAACGCAGCCACCATTGCCGGCGGCGTTCCTGGCTTTTTCGAACCAAATCCGGCCGCCTGGATCGGTGCGAAGGCGAGGCTTGGAGCCGAGCAGGCTGCTTATTACTCGACCGCGCCATTGCAAAGTACGCTTCACGGTCTGACCTCTGCCGCGTTATTGAATGCCGGAAGCCCCCGTTTGACCGTCGGCGCGGCCAATGTGCAAACGGGTGAAATGCGTTATTTCGACAGCCGTGAGATCCAGCTTGTCGATCCGTCACATCATGGCCTCGGCCGCGCTCCCGCCGGCCTTCCCGGCGATCAGGATTGATGGCGAACTTTACTGGGACGGCGGCGTCCTTTCCAATACCCCTGTCGAAGCTGTGTTCGACGACAACCCGCGCCGCAGCGGCTTGATCTTCGCGGTGCATATGTGGGGACCGAACGGTCCCGAGCCGGATAGCCTCTGGAGCGTCATGGGACGCCAGAAGGATCTCCAATATGCGAGCCGGGCGGTAAGCCATATCCGGCGTCAAAGACAGATCCACAAGCTCCGTCATGTCATCGCGGAGCTCGCAGAGCGGCTACCTGCCGGAGCCCATGCTGATCCCGCAATTGCGACGCTGGCGGCTCACGGGTGCGTGACCCGCATGCATGTCGTACGCTTGCTGGCGCCGCCTCTCGCAGGCGAAGATCATTCCAAAGACATCGATTTCAGTGCGAAGGGTATTCGCGCCCGCTGGGAGGCGGGCCGCGCGGACACGAAACGTGCACTCATGGAAATGCCGTGGAACCAGGAATTCAACCGCACCGAGGGCTTCATCCTGCATGAGGTTCACGCCGGCCGCGTCATGGCAGGCGATGCCATTTGCGGTACCCTCAGCCCCAAACCCTCTTGATCGCACCGAGCTAGATTTACCGAAACTGTACCTTTGACAACCTTAACGTGGAAGTGCCTTGATGGCCTCAGCAGAAAGCTTCTCTTCGCCCCCGCGCGTGGTCATCGTAGGGGCGGGCTTTGGCGGACTCGCGGCGGCAAAACGGCTTGCAAACCACCCCGTCGACGTGACCCTCATCGACAAACGCAACTACCACCTCTTCCAGCCGCTGCTATATCAGGTTGCGACCGCCGATTTGTCGCCGGCTGATGTGGCCTGGCCCATCCGCGGCATCTTTGCGAACTGTCCCGAATGTCCGCGTTGTGCTCGGTAAGGTCGAGGACATTGATCTCATCTCGCGCGAGGTGATCTCGGACCGCATTCGCCTTCCCTATGACTACCTGATCCTGGCCACAGGGTCCTATCACTCCTATTTCGGCCATGACGAGTGGGCGATGCATGCGCCCGGCCTAAAGCGCATTATCGACGCGACCGAAATCAGAAAACGGATTCTGCTTGCCTTTGAGCTTGCCGAAGTCGGGATGAGCGAGGAGGAGCGGCGGCGCCAGCTCACCTTCGTCATCATCGGGGGTGGACCAACCGGCGTGGAAATGGCGGGTGCGATCGCCGAACTCGCCCGTTATACGCTTGCGAGCGATTTCAGGAACATCAACCCCAGCTCCGCGCGAATTATTCTTGCGGAAGCGAGCGAGCGTCTTCTTCGGGGCTTTCCAGAAAGGTTATCGGACTATGCGAAACGAAGGCTCGAAAAGCTTGGCGTCGAGGTGCTCCTTAATCGCCGGGTGGAAGTAAGGGGCGACGAGGGTGCATTTATCGGAGATATGCTGATCCCAAGCGCGTCCATGATCTGGGCGGCAGGCGTCACTGTCCCGCATTTGAAGGACTGGCTGCCTGTAGAAACGGACCGGACCGGCCGCGTCAGCGTGGCCCCGACCTGTCAGTCTCCCAGCACCCAAATATTTTCGTGATCGGAGATGCCGCCATGGCGCCCTGGCGCGAGCGGCTTGCCGGTGCCCGGCATTGCACCAGCGGCCAAGCAGGGCGGCCGGTATGCGGCGGACGTTATTCTCGCCACCTTGAACGGAAAGAAAAAGCCCGCGCCATTCCGCTATCGTCATCGGGGCAATCTCGCCACTATCGGCCGCCACGCCGCCATTGCTGACTTCGGGCGCCTGAGATTGACTGGGAGCCTGGCTTGGTGGCTTTGGGGGATTGCCCACATTTATTTCCTAATCGGCGTGCGGGCGCCGATGCTCGTGGCTGCTCAATGGTTTTGGGCTTATCTCACATTCGGGCGCGGTGCGCGGTTGATTACGGGCCTCGCGCCACTTTTCGACGATTTGAAAATGCCGCGAGAGGAGATCAAAACCCTGCCTAAAGGCAGTGCGCATGATTTTGCAACGCCTAAGCCGATAACGCCATGAGAACAGCGGCGCAGCTCCGAAAATACGGGCCCGCACATTGCCGCCCTTAGAATTCGCTCACCACCGCGGGCGATGCCCGGTCATCACTTCTGGCCTGCTGAAGCGCAATTGGAGGAAATAATATGCGCGTCAATCCCTTCTACGATTCCTGGCTGTTCCTCACTGGCGAGACCGGGCCGCAACTCGGCATTGGCGCCTGGCGCTATTTGCTCGTGGCATTTTTCTGGGGGCTCATCATTGCAAGCATCGTCCTCGCTTACCGGAACTGGCATGCTGATCCGGCCCAGCGCACCGAAGCTCATTTCGGCACCTGGCTTGCGCGCGTGGCAATTGGCACGATGTGGTTTGAAGGGTGTCTTTGGAAGCTCCCCATTCCCTCCGGTGGCTTTCAATATTGGCTTGAGCAGGAGGCGCAATATGCCGCATTTGGCCTTCACCGGGCGCTGGTTACGTCTGTGCTCCTGCCAGGCTTTACGGTTGTGAACGTCATCGCCTTTCTCTCGGAAATCGGCATGGCCACGGCCTTTATTCTTGGCTTCGGTGTGCGCGCATTCTCCGTTCTTGGCATGATCTTCGCCGCACAGCTCTATTTCGGCCTCTACCGCCACCCGGCGGAATGGCCGTGGGAGTTTGTCTTTATCATCGTCATTTGCTGGCTGTTCTATATTTACGCCGCAGGCCGCAGCCTTGGCCTGGATGCCCTGTTGCGGCGCGAGACCATGCTTGCGAAAGGTGACGGCTTGATCGCGCGCATCTATCGCTGGGCTTCTTAGAACGCTTCAAGCGCTATCGCAATGTGTTCCCGGAAAGGCGCGTAATCTATCGGTGCCGAGACCCCATTTGGGTTTTTGATGTGGCACTCCCGCTTTCGCGGTCCAAGCCGACATGAAAGCGAAGGCGTAGATAACTAGAAAACTCAAGGAGGTCAGTGTCGGCTTTCTCTGCTTGGCGTCGATGTCAGATCCGTTCGTTTTGCGGGGGCATGATGTCCGAATCGGGTCATGAGCGCCGATCAAGCGCGACTTTTGAAAACGAAAATTCGTGTCGGCTTTCGGAGGGCAAGCGGTACTAGATTGAAAAATCTGGCATTTCTGCATTCGTAATGGGTTTCAGATGGCGGCCGCATGAACGCGTGCGGGTCTTCTCCAGCCCGGCCGGCGTCTGAAAGCCCTCGAAGAAGGAAACCGCGGGCAGCGTCCGTGAGCTATGGGGATTTGAGCGGAACGGCAGCCGCAGTCATGCGCAGCAGATGCGTTTTGCGGATCAAGACAAGCCCGGCGTAAAAGGCCTGCGCCTGATCGAAGCCGGAAGAAGCTACTGCCACTAGGTGTTTGGGCCCAGTTTCCGGGACTGCCGGTCTGCAGAGACAAGGGATGGGCTTTGCGGCTTGAGAACCGGTTGCAAGGCAGCGCGGCATTGTGCGTTTTAGCAGCAAGGCCCAACTCATGACGTATCGAACCAGATGACGGCGGCGGATGGCGGGCGGTATCGGGGCTGCGTTCCGCGCGCGAAGAACTCGATGATGGTCATGCGCCCGCCGCAGCAGGGACAGGGCGGCAAGACTGTCTCTTCCGTGCCCAGAGTATCTTGCACGGGATTGGCGGCTTTCTCTTCGCGCTGTGCCGCGCCAAGCAACTCGCGCAGCCGCGCGATGTTGGCGGCGCGGCCTGTGGAGGCGAACAGCCCGTAATGGCGGATGCGGTGAAAGCCCTTCGGCAGGATGTGGAGCATGAAGCGGCGGATGAACTCGTCCGTGGCCAGCGTCATGACTTTGCGCCGGGCCAGGCCGTCCGCCCGGTAGTCCTTGTAGCGGAAGGTGACGCCGCGCTCGTCATGGGCGATGAGCCTCGTGTTCGAGATCGCCACCCGGTGGGTGTAGCGCGACAGATAAGCGAGCACCGCCTTCGGCCCCGCGAAGGGCCGCTTGGCGTAGACGAACCAGTTCTTCCGGCGCAGCGGTTTGAGCAGAGCGGCGAACGCATGGCCCGTTGCGAGCTTGGCGAGGCTGCCCTGCAAGGTGAGAAGGCCCTTGCCATAGGCGGCGCGCAAGCTTTTCCAGCATCGAGCCGCCGGAACAGCCGCGACAGCACGCGGACCGGCAGGAAGAAGCCGCGGCGGCAAGGGACGAAGCGCTCGCCGTCGAGCGAGAGCCCGCCGCCGGGCACGATCATATGCACATGCGGATGGTGGGTGAGCGCCGAGCCCCAAGTGTGCAGCACCGCCGTCATGCCGATCCGGGCGCCAAGGTGCTTGGGATCGGCGGCAATGGTGAGCATGGTCTCGGACGCCGCCTTGAACAGAAGGCCGTAGACCAGGGCCTTGTTCTGCCAGGCGATGGCGCCGATCGCCGAGGGCAGCGTGAACACCACGTGATAATAGGGCAAGGGCAGAAGCTCGGCCTCGCGTTCTGCGAGCCACTGCCCGCGCTGCTGCAGCCCTGGCACTTCGGGCAATGCCGGTTGCCGCAGGAGTTGTAGCTGATGACGGTGTGGCCGCAGTCCTCGCAAGCCGCAACATGGCCGCCAAGCTCCGCCGTGCGGCAGGCTTCGATGGCGGCCATCGCTTTGAGCTGGCCGAGGCTTAAATGCCCGGCATTGGCCTTACGCCAGGCAGCCCCGTGGCTGCGGAAGATGTCCGCAACCTCAAGCGCGGGACGCGGCATGGCCGCAGGCGGCTAAGCTGGCGGATCGCTCCGCCTCTCAAGAAGCGAAAGCCGGTCCAAGGGGCTCATCACCTTGCGGATCGTGGTGGTGGCCACGCGCGTATAGAGCGCTGTCGTGTTGAGCTTGGCGTGTCCGAGCAGCACCTGGATGACCCGGATATCGATGTCCTGCTCCAGAAGATGGGTCGCAAAGCTGTGCCGCAGGGTGTGGAGGGAGACGCGCTTGTTGATCCCGGCAAGCTGGGCGGCCATATGGCAGACGCGGTTCAGCTGGCGCGTGGTCAGAGGGTTGACCGGGTTCTTGCCCGGAAACAGCCAGCCGGCGGGCCTTCCGATGCGGTACCACTCCCGCAGGATATCGAGCAGCATCGGGGAGAGCATGGCGTGGCGGTCCTTGTGCGTCCCTTGCCCTGTTCCACCCGCAGAAGCATCCGGGCGCTGTCGATATCGGAGACCTTCAGCGCCAGCACCTCGGAAGCCCTAAGCCCCGCACCATAGGCGACGCTCAGCGCTGCCTTGTACTTTGCGCCTGGAGCCGCATCGAGCAGCCGGGCGACCTCTTCCTGGGTCAGCACCGTGGGCAGCTTCCGGGGCTGCTCGACGCGGAACAGAGGCTTGAGAAGATCGTACCGGTCGAGCGTGATGGTGAAGAAGAACCTAAGCGCGGTCATGTGCGAGTTCACGCTCGAGGCCCCGAGCGGGCTCTGCACAAGATGGAGGCGGTAGAGCCGTAAATCCTCCGCCGTCGCCGTCTCCGGAGGCCGGCCGATGAATGCCGCAAGGTTCTTGACGCACCGGATGTAGTCCTTCTGCGCCTTCTCTGAGAAATGGCGCGCAGTCATATCGTCGATCATGCGCTGGCGAAGCGGACTGATACGCATACAAAGCTCCTATTGTGAGTGAGACTGACGCCTCATTCTCAATCGGAGCCATCGGCTTGCCTTGACGATTTAAAAAGAATACTGCCCGTGACGCAGCGGCCTACCGCGACAGCGGTTTCGTTCTTCGACCCCGAGCTGAGATCAGCATATCTAGCTGGACCTCGGCTGGCCGATGTTGCGGGTGTGAGGTGATTGTGTTCTCCTTCGTGGCTGGCCGAACCTAAGGGTGAGCACGTTACATTGCGGCGCTTCGCTCACCCGCGTTAGGGCGGCTCTCGTTTGCCGGATAGCGGTGCCCTGACTGAAGCTCGCAGTGCTACAGCTTGGCTGGTACCAAAGATGCGCTATGCGACTAAGAATGTGGCATTTATGATTTGGCTGGCGGATTGGCCTGGAGCCGAGATTCGGGTTCCTCACATGCGTCCCAGGCGACCTGCACAGTCGCTATTATTGCCGCGGATGCATTGAGAGAAATGATGACATTCAATGCCTGCATCGCTTTCCTGCTTTTGATTTTTAATGTGGGTGCGGCCATCGCGGGATCGATGGAGGACATCAAGGCCAGGGGCGAACTGGTAGTCGGAGTCAAAACCGATTATCCGCCTTATGGCTTCAAGGACGCGGAAGAACATGGCAGCAGACCTTGCAAGCCGGCTGGGGGTCTCGCTTAGAATGGTCGGTGTGCTGTCCTCTAACCGGGCTGAGTTTCTCCGCGACGGCAAGGTCGATCTTGTGATCGCCACTTTAAGCATTACTGAGGAACGCCAGAAGGAAATTGGTATTATCGATTCCCCTTATTACGCTGCAGGCGCCGCCGCGCTCGTACGACGCGGCACGCGCATAGACGAAACCTCTCAGCTCGAAGGCCGGACCGTTTGCGCGATTGAGGGCAATATCTTTGTAGTTGACCTTAAGGCTCAGGCCCCATTGGCGCGGCCGCTCCTCTTCAAGGATGTGCCATCAGCCGAGCAGGCGCTTCTCGATGGCCGGTGTGAGGCGCTGTTTTTCAACGACAATCTGCTTGAATACAAAAAGCAATCGGAGCCAGACCGCTTCGGGGATTACGATGTCCAGCAACTCGTCGACATCGATCCTCTGCTTTGGGGCATTGCGGCGCGGCGCGGCGAGGAGCGCTCGGCGTTCGGCCAATTCGTTTCGCAGGTCATCGTCGATTGGCACCGGAGCGGCTTTCTCTTGGACCTCGAGCGCAAATGGCTCGGCTCGAACATTACAAGTAATCACCCGAGCGTATTGGGCATCGAATTCGGCCGGCCACGAAAGCGACCTACCGGAACGGGGATCATGGAGGAGCATCATACAATCGAAGCCGACCATCGAAGGAGCCGACTTGCGCCGCGCTGATTTCAGACCGGAGGGCGCGATAGTACGGCAAAGGTCATCGAATTGTACTTCGAATTGCAAGGAGCCCTATCCGACGCGATGAGCAACGCATTGACGCAGCCGGCGTGAATAACCATAGGCCGCTTATCCCTCAAGTGCGGAAGCAACTGAAAATGCTTAGAGATCGGCAACGGGCCAAAAGGAGACGAAGCCAAGCGCGAATTAGCAACCGGCGCGAGTTCATAACGATGCTTCCGGCAGCCGCTTTTTTTAAGGACGCAACTCAAGCGGCACGTAATCGCGCTGCTTCTCGCCGATATAGAGCTGGCGCGGCCGGCCGATCTTTTGCTCCGGATCGGCGATCATTTCTTTCCACTGTGCGATCCAGCCCACCGTGCGCGCCAAGGCGAACAGCACCGTGAACATCGAGGTCGGGAAGCCCAGCGCCTTCAGCGTGATGCCCGAATAGAAGTCGATGTTCGGATAAAGCTTCTTCTCGATGAAATATTCGTCTTGAAGCGCGATGCGCTCGAGTTCCAGCGCCACTTGCAAGAGCGGGTCGTTCTTGACGCCGATGATCTCGAGCACTTCCTTGCAGGTCTTCTGCATCACGCGTGCGCGCGGATCGTAGTTCTTGTAAACGCGATGCCCAAAGCCGCTCAGGCGGAAATCGATCGTTCTTGTCCTTCGCGCGCTTGATGTAATGCGGGATGCGGTCGACCGTGCCGATTTCCATCAGCATTTTCAGCGCGGCTTCGTTTGCGCCGCCATGCGCCGGGCCCCACAGGCAGGCAATGCCCGCCGCAATGCAGGCGAAGGGGTTGGCGCCGGAGGAGCCGGCCAGCCGCACCGTCGAGGTCGAGGCGTTCTGCTCGTGATCGGCGTGCAGGACGAAGATGCGGTCCATCGCGCGGCTGAGCACCGGGTTGACCTTGTACTCCTCGCTCGGCACCGCGAACGTCATGTAGAGGAAGTTCGAGGCGTAATCGAGCTCGTTCCGCGGATAAATGAAGGGCTGGCCGATGGAATATTTGTAGGCCATCGCCGCAATGGTCGGCATCTTCGCGATCATGCGGATCGAGGCGATGTCGCGCTGGACCGGATCGTTGATGTCGATGGAGTCGTGATAGAAGGCGGAAAGCGCGCCGACCGTTCCGACCATGACGGCCATCGGATGCGCGTCGCGCCGGAAACCGGAGAAGAACCGGTTCATCTGCTCGTGCGTCATCGTGTGGTAGGTGACGCGGTTCTTGAAGTCGAGATATTGCTGCTTGTTCGGCAGATCGCCGTAAAGCAGAATGTGGCAGGTTTCCAGGAAGTTGCCGTGCTCGGCAAGCTGCTCGATGGGATAGCCGCGATAGAGGAGAATACCCCGTTCGCCATCGATATAGGTGATGTCGGATTTGCAGGCCGCGGTCGAGGTAAAGCCGGGATCGTAGGTGAAAGCGCCGGATTGGCTGTAAAGCTTGGAGATGTCGACAACATCCGGGCCGTCCGTGCCCGAGAAGACAGGAAACTCATACTGCTTGTCATGCAGCGTGAGCGTCGCGGTGCCGGAAAGCTTCGTCGCTTCTGGCTTGTGGGTGGTATGTGGGTCAAAGCTCATGCTTTACTCCTGCTCGGACATACAGGCACGAGGGGCATCATGCCACAAAAGGTGATATGACTTCGCCAAACCCTTCACTCCGCTAATCAGATCGAGCGCGCGGCCACCAACGCAGCGATAATAAAGAAATCGCGAAATCGGGGCCGTAAGCGGCCAGAGCCGCTTTAACAGAACCTAGAGTGCAGGCCACTAAAATCCTAGAGGGCTCTACGGCCGGTTGCGAGCGCGGCCGGGAAAGGATTGCTGCTGCGATGGATCTGTTACGCGAAGCGACCGACGAAGCCATGATGGCGCGCTGCATTGAGCTTTCGCGCGATGCGATCGGCCAAGGCGAATACCCGTTCGGCACCGTGATTGCGGCCGGTGGCCAGATTGTTGCGGAAGCAGTTGACCGGACAATCCGGGAAGGGGATGTGACTTGTCATGCCGAGGTGATAGCACTTTCCATTGCACAGAAAGCCCTGGGTAGGCGGGCACTTCGTGAGGCTACGCTTTACAGCAACGTCGAGCCTTGCGTCATGTGCTCTTACTGCATTCGGGAGGCTTGGATCGGCCGCGTTGTCTTTGCGCTAGGATCACCCGTTATGGGCGGGCTATCGAAATGGAACATCCTGCGGACACCTGCATCTCCCATCGGATTCCGATTTTTGCGCCACCACCCGAAGTGGTCGCGGGTGTGCTTTCGGCCGAGGCACAGCGAGCCTGGCGGGATTGGAATCCTCTTGCCTGGGAACTCGCGAAATTGAGGGGAGTGCTCGTGCCGCCGGATGCGCAAGAGGGTAAAGTTAGAGTTCTTCCGGCGCATTCCTGGCCCTCCTGGCAGTACATGGTCACTGCATTCGCGCGGCTGGCATCGAAAGCCGCGGAGCGGCGTCCCCGCCTGTGATGCTCCATGAAATCGATGCCGCGGTTAAATCCCATTACTACAGACCCACTTCAGGAAGACCCTCAGAGTGTCTTGGGGCAAGGAGGCCGTGTGCATGGCCGCTTCCGCAGAGTGCTTCGCAGGAGCCTTCACTTCCTCTCCTATCACTTCATACTGAGCAGCCGGAAAACCCGAACGGTCCGGGCCGCCGGATTTTCTCTTATCGTGCCTTCGACGGTGTTTCATCCGCGCTTTTTCATCAGCAGCGAGCGATTTGCGAAATTCATCGGCGGTCTCGACCTGATTGGAAAGTGCGTGGCCGAGGTGGGCACAGGCTCAGGCATTCTTGCCTTAGCCGCCGCGCGAGCGGGAGCAAAAATCGTGATCGCCACCGACATCAATGCCAACGCCGCGCTGGCGGCGCGGGAGAATGCGCGAGCCAATGGCTTCGCCGGGCATGTTATCAGCCTCTGCTGCGACTTGCTGTCGGCAATCGCACCGCAGCCGCTCTTCGATATCATTCTGTCGAGCCCGCCCAAGCACGCGGGGGAGCCCCGCGATCTCGCGGACGCGGGCTGGCATGCTGGTGCGGATACCGGCACATTGCATTGCTGTTTGATCTCTCCCGCGAGCGCTTGAAGCACGGCGGGCAAATGTACGTCATGCTCTCATCCGATTCCGATCCTGATCTCTTCGGAAGGCTCATCTCCCGAGCGGGATTTCGCGCGAAGCTCGCCTACGAATATTCGATAGTGATGAATCCTCATCATCTATGAGCTCATCCCCGCGGCCGCCAGCGCGAAGAAAAAGCGGCTTATCTCCTGATTACTGAACAAATTGAAAACGCGGCCAGGTTCTGAGATGGGCAATCGGCAACATGGTCTGCGGACCCCACCAGCCTGCCCATGGTGGCTCCTGCCGAATCCCCAAGGCTAGGAAAGCGGAAAAAGGGTGCGATCGGCTCGCCGGCCGCTTGGCTCACCGCGATAGTATGATCGCGCAGCGTGACCTCCCGAAGCGCTTTTCGGAAGTTTCTTGCCGCCGAATGCTGCCATTGTTTCCGTCCGAGGCCGACGCCCAAACCACTGCAAATAATTGTGGCGCAAGTCAATTTGCGAATCCCGTTAAGCTTCTTATTAAACCAAGCGATCTAAACTTAGATCGGATAGCCATGAGGGTGGCACGGATGTCTCGCGCAATATGGGCCACACGCCTTCGATAGATAAAACATCCAAGGACCTCCAAGGCGGAAGAACCGGTTCTGAAAGAGTTAGCGCCAGGGCCAGGCATATAAGACGGTCGGGCACGCGGTAATCAGGCTGCGCCTTGAGTGCCGGCGCAACGCCAAGGAGGAACGTGATGAGCAATGTCCAAAGTCTTCCTATCCAGTTTCCTCACGAACTCGTTCAATACTGGGGATGGTTCCTAGCCTTCGGTGTCGGATTGCTCGTGCTTGGTGTCGCCGCCGTCGCGCGGTCATTTGCAGCCACAATTGCCTCCATGTTGTTTTTCGGATGGTTGCTGCTACTTGCGGCCGGCATCGAAATCGCCCAGGCCGTCATGGTTGGGCAGTGGTCGGGTTTCTTCTATCATTTGGTGGCGGCGATCCTCTTCGCGGTAACGGGTATCCTACTTGTAACCAGACCCGTGATCAGCGCGGAGGTGTTGACTATTGTCATAGCGATGTTCTTCCTGATTGGCGGGTTATTCCAACTGATTGCCTCGTTGGCTACAGCGCTACCAGGCTGGGGTTGGCAGGTGGCGGACGGGATCATCACGTTTGTTCTGGGCCTGCTGCTTCTAGCTCAATGGCCTGCCTCAGGGCTTTGGGCTATCGGCCTCTTCATCGGAATTGATCTGATTTTCTACGGGAGTGCCTGGATCGCGCTTGCGTTTCGGCTGCGCGCAAGTTGAAACCGCGCACAATTCCCAAACGACAGTGTACCTCCTTAAAACCCGTACAGCGCCTGCAGAAAACGGGCATGAAGGTCAGCTTTCTACTCAACCTGCAATCCGAGGCGAAAAGACCCGGTGTCAGCTCCGGGTCAATACCGCCAATTTTGTGAGCAAATTCAACACGCCCGCTTATCCCCTGCTAGCGGAAGGAACTGTTGCAACTGCGAAAAATGGCGGTCAGGGCCAATTGCGGAAATGGCAGCCAATGGCTTACTTGCTCTAAAGCGAAGGAGGAACCTGCCGCGTTTACCCTATGGCCCGACGTGCGCAGCCTTTTCAAGATCGAAAACTAAACTATGCTGGCGGAGCTTAGGAGAGGGAAACCATCGCAGGCAAGCGCCAAATGTACCATAACCCAGATGGGACATTCCCGGGCTTGGCGGACAGCCTATTTGGCCGTGTCTTCCGGACGGCGATAGAGCGAGGGATGCCGGCGTCCATGTCTGGCGCGGCGCGCGCGTATCCATCGAGAGAAGGCTTGACCGTGGACGGCCACGATCTGACCGAGGAACGCGTTAGGATCGTACTGGAGGCAATCGAAGCGCGGCTTCGCCTGAGTCAGGAGGTCGGCACTTGGGACTGGGATCTCGTCACGAACAAGCTGCGCGGGTCCGAGCTGCAATGCCACCAGTTTGGGATCGATCCGGCCATGGGCGACGGCGTCGATCGTGAAATTTGGCGCAAATCCGTTCACCCCAGCAACCTTGCACCGAGCGAAGCGGCTCTGGAGAAGGTTCTAGAAGAGGGCGTTTACTTCACTTCGAATATCGCATCATCAGGCGAGGCGCGGTGGATGAACGCGCACGGCCATGTGTTCCGGGATTCCACCCGGAAATCAGTGCGGGTGATTGGGATGGACATCGACATCACCGAGTGCAAGCGGGCCGAAGAGCAACTGCGCCGGTTAGCGGCTTTTAACGAAGCCGCGCTGAAGTCCCTTGGCGAGGGGCTGTATACGATTGACACGCAGGGATTGGTCACATTCATGAACCCGGCCGCCGAGGAACTCTTCGGCTGGAGCTTTGCCGAGTTGCGCGGCAAGAAGATGCACGACATGACCCATCACCATTATCGCGATGGGCGGCCATTCCCAGCCTGCGAATGCGCCGGCTTCCAGGTGCTCACGCACGGAAAGCCCTTGAAGAATCACGAAGACGTGTTCATCCGCAAGGACGGAACATTCTTCGATGTGATCTACACCATCACCCCGATGCGCGACGATGGCGGTCAGATCACCGGCCTGATCGTGGTGTTCAGCGACATCGCCGAGTGCAAGCGGGCCGAAGCGGAGCGGCAAAAATTCGTGTCGCTGGCTGATCACAGCGCCGAGTTTATCGGCATGTGCGACCTTGATTTCAAGCCGTTCTATGTCAACGAAGCCGGCCAGCGGCTCGTCGGGCTGGATTCCCTCGAACAAGCCTGCGCAACGCGAGTGCAGGACTACTTCTTCCCCGAAGACCAGTCGATGATCACTAATGAGTTCTTTCCCAGGGTATTGCGCAACGGCAGCTGCGAGGTTGAGGTGCGCTTCCGCCACTTCAAGACGGGCGAGGCGCTTTGGATGATTTATAACGTTTTTGTGGTCAAGGACGAAGGCGGCCGCATCGTTGGCTATGCCACTCTCAGTCGCGACATCACCGAGCGCAAACGGGCCGAAGAAGCGCTGCGTGAGAGCGAGGAGCAGTTCCGCATCCTGGCCGACGCCATTCCGCAATTGGCCTGGATGGCGAACGCCAACGGGTGGATCTACTGGTACAACCGCCGCTGGTATGAATACACCGGCACGACGCCCGAACAGATGGAAGGCTGGGGCTGGCAAAGCGTTCACGACACCGAGACGCTGCCGGCGGTGCTGGAGCGGTGGAAGGGGTCCATTGCCACCGGCGAGCCGTTCGACATGGTTTTCCCCCTGCGTGGGCCGGCGGCCTGTTCCGGCCGTTTCTGACCCGCGTGCAGCCGCTCAAGAACGCGGAAGGACGGGTGCTGCGGTGGTTCGGGACCAACACCGATGTGGACGAGCTTAAACGGGCCGAAGAAGCGCTGCGTGAGAGCGAGAAGCGGCTCAGCGCCATCGTTGATACCGCCGTCGACGGCATCATTGTGATCGACGAGACGGGGATCGTGCAATCGGTCAATCCGGCCACCAGGCGTATTTTCGGCTACACGCCCGATGAAATCCTTGGCAAGAATGTCTCCATGCTCATGCCTGAACCAAACCGGTCGGCGCACCGAGGCTACATCAAGGCTTATCTGCGTACCGGCGATGCCAAGATTATTGGCAAAGGCCGTGAGATCGAGGGCCGCCGCAAGGATCACACGACGTTTCCCGCTGACCTAGCGGTCGCCGAATGGAGGGTCCATGGCAAACGCTACTTCACCGGCACCATTCGGGACATCAGCGAGCGCCGCAAGCGCGACGAGCAGGTGCAGCTCTTGCTGCGCGAGGTCAATCACCGCGCCAAGAACATGCTGGGGGTGGTGCAGGCCATCGCGTCGCAAACCGCGTCGTCCCAGCCCGTGGACTTCATCGCCCGCTTCTCGGAGCGCATCCAGGCGCTGGCCGCTAATCAGGACCTTCTGGTGAAGAGCCAATGGCAGGGCGTTGGGCTGGAGGATTTGGTGCGGGCGCAGCTTGCCCACTTCGAGGGACTCATTGGAGGGCGCATAGCGATCCTGGGACCGCACCTGCACATTGCCGCCGAGGCGGCGCAGCCGATCGCGATGGCGCTGCACGAGCTCGCAACCAACGCTGGCAAATATGGCGCGTTGAGTAACGGCAAGGGTGAGGTAAGAATCGCATGGGACATCAGCCATGACAGCACTTTCCATCTGAGTTGGACCGAGCGCGGGGGACCTGCTGTCGCATCGCCAGCCCGCCGAGGCTTTGGTACGACGGTTATCGCCGAGGTGCAGGAAACGCAGCTTGACGCCAAGGTCACTCTGGACTTTTCGCCGAGTGGCGTCGCATGGCGTATGACCTGCCCGGCGAAGAACGTTTTGGAGCCTGGCCGCGCCGGCGGTGGGGGCCGGATACCGGCATGAATAAGGACAGGGGAAGTGACGGCAGCGCGCATCTTGATCGTTGAGGACGATGCCTTGCTTGGACTCGACCTTAAGCAGCACTTAGAGCGCGCCGGATTTGCGGTCGCGGGCCTGGCGGTGTCTGTTTCCAAGGCACTTGCGCTCATCGCCGGAGCAGCTGGAGCCGGCTGCGATGCCGCCATACTCGATGTCCACCTCGGCAGGGGCGAGACTTCTGAGCCTGTTGCACAAGCGCTACGCTCGCGAGGCATACCGTTCGTGACTGTGACCGCCTACTCCCACGAGCACCGGCCTGAGGCATATTCCGGTTTCCCGGTGCTGTCCAAACCAGTGCGAGCGCTCGATGTTGTAGCTGAATTGCGCCATTGCTTAGGGATGACGAGCACCTCTAGCTGACTTGGTCTCCTAATGTGCAGGTTTCTCGGACGCCTGCATGACCGGACCATCCGCGAGCGCTACCGGAGGCTTCGGAGAAGCGCCAAGGCACGAAATCGCGGAGTATGGGGCACTGTGGCTCAGCGAGGCCTATGGGGATTTAGCCGCAGCGTGGCGGTTGGAATAGGCCGTAATTTTGCAGCAAGCCGAATAGCCTTCGGTTTTTACGAGGGACCTTAGCGGGCGTCTGCTTAAAAAGCCGCGTCAGTAAACGTAGAAACACCGCAAGCCGGCAATATTTTCTGGCATTGCGGCGAGCGCAAAGGTGGCGGCAAAAGCCGCAAGGAAAATCAGCACTGCCGCTGAGTTCTGGAGCCAGCCTAATCATGAGGTATCGAGCCTGATAATCAAAGCCGCCGGGGCGGCACGGTATCTGGGGCTTGGGCCGCTGCCGCGTGCAAAGATCTCAACAACCCTCATGCGCCGGCCACAGCATGGACATGGCCGTTCGAGTTTGAACGGCTCTGTGGCATCGGCGGGCTGTGTGTCTTGTGTGGCCGGAGCGGCTGCTGGCACCTTGAGCAGTTCTCGCGCCTTGGCAATCGCCTCTGCCCGGTTGCCGTTTGCCAGAAATCCGGCGTGGCGGATGCGGTGAAAGCCTTTTGGCAGCACATGCATGAGAAAACGGCGAATAAACTCCGGCGTGGCGAGCGTCATCGTTTTATAGCGGCCAGGGCCTTCGATGCGGTAATCCTTGAAGGTAAAGGTGACGCTCTTGGCATCGGCGGCGATCAGGCGCTTATTGGAAATGGCGACGCGATGGGTGTAGCGGGCAAGATAGGCGAGCACCGCTTCCGGGCCGCCAAAGGGCCTCTTGGCATAAACTACCCATTCGTAGCGCCGGAAAGGCTTGAGGAAGGCCTTGTAAGCACGGGCATCGGCAAGCCCCGCGTGCTCACCCAAGAGCATAAGCCGTCCTTCAGCATGAGCGGCAAACAATGCCTCGATAAACACGCGGCGAAACAGCCGGGACAACACGCGGACAGGCAAAAAGAATTTGCGCTGGCAGGCGATCCAGCTTTCGCCATCCGGCGAGAATCCGCCCCCAGGCACGATCATATGCACATGCGGGTGATGGGTCATGGCCGACCCCCAACTGTGCAAGACGGAGATTATGCCGAGCTTGGCGCCGAGGCGCTTGGGATCGGCCGCAATGGTGAGGGTCGCCTTGGCCGAGGCCTTGAACAGGATATCGTAGATGACCGCCTTGTTGTGATAGGCGAGGCCGGCGATGGCTCCCGGCATAGTATAGACGAGATGGAAATAGGGTACCGGCAACAGCTCGGCTTTGCGCTCCGCCAGCCATTCCCGCGCTGCCGTCCCTTGGCACTTGGGGCAATGGCGGTTGCGGCAGGAGTTGTAGGCGATGGCTGTGTGTGAACAGTCTTCGCAACGCGCAACGTAGCCGCCGAGCGCCGCGGTCCGGCAGCGCTCGATGGCGCTCATAACTTTGAGCTGGTCAAGACTGATGTGCCTCCTGTTGGCAGCACGCCAAGAGGGGCCGTGGCCGCGGAAGATGTCCGCGACCTCCAACGCTGGCCGTGCCATGGGCGCGGCTTAACGCTTCTGGCGGACCTTCTTCAAAAGCGGCACCGCGATCTTGCCGATCGGGCTTTCGATGGCGGCGATCCGTCCCGTAGCCACGCGGGTATAACGGGCCGTCGTATCGAGCTTGTGATGGCCAAGCACCGCTTGAATCAGACGGATATCCAAGCCTTGCTCGAAAAGATGGGTGGCAAAAGAGTGCCTGAGCGAATGCAGCGTCACTGGCTTCTTGATGCCGGCGGCTTCAGCTGCCTCGTGGAACAGACGCGAGAGCTGGCGCGTAGTGAGCGGCTGGGCGCGCCGCCGGCCGGGAAACAGCCAGCGCTCCTTTAAAGGCACGCCGTCATCGTAGCGTATGGGCCGCACCTTCCACCATTGCCGAAGCAGATCCAGAACTTCGGGGGGAAGCATCACATGACGGTCTTTGCGCCCCTTGGCTTGCACGACGCGGATGATGTTGAGCTCGCTGTCAATGTCACCCACCTTGAGGCGGCACGCTTCGCCAGCGCGTAATCCGCAGCCATAGCACAGCGCGAGCATCACCTTGATCTTGAGGTTCCCCGCCACGGCCAGCAGGCGCTTGGCCTCGGCCGGGCTCATAACCAGCGGCAGCTTCTGTGGCTCTCTGACATAATAGATCTCGGACGCTAAATCGTGCCTGCGCAGCGTGACCCGGAACAAAAACTTCACGCCGGTCATAATGCGGTTGCGATTGCAAATGCTGGGGCCGCTTTCCATCAAATAAAACTGGAAGGCGCGGACCTCGTCCGCCGTCGCCGTCTCAGGCGAGCGCTTCAAATAGGCGGCAAAACGCTTGCAGCTGTAAACATGGCTGCGCTGGGTGTGCAAACCGAGCTGGCGTGCCTTCATGTCCTCGATCATGCGCAGACGCAGTTCACTGACGGCCTGGGTACTCATACTTGGCTCCTGTCTAGGATGAGGTTGTTGAGACCCCGATCCAAAGGACAGGCGCGTTGAGCAGGTTATCGTTATGTTCTCAGATGGTTACCTTGGCCTCTCGCTCCGTGCGGGCAGCAGCTATCGCGCCAGCGATTTAGTGCTTTGGCCCAAGGCCGAATCAAGCTCCCGAGATTGAAGCGTCCGGTTAGGATGGTTTAGCCGAACAAGGAGCGATCCGCTCAAGAGCTGAAGAGCGCTTTGAGCCAAGCTCCGCCCTTGGCGGTGACTGCAGCGACCGGCGAAGCAGGTCTCAGCAGGTCCGGCCAATTGCGGCGCACATATTCGGCATGCTGGAACATGACCTCGGCGGCAACACCGCCAAGACGCTCGACTTCGTCATGAAAACTCTTGCCGTGATGCGCATTGCGGGCATGAGCTGCCTCATGAATAAGAATGCCAAGGGATTCCGCACCGAGCGGCTCCTTCCAGAAGCAGTCGCGTTCAAGGGCGAGTGTGACACGGTTATCGCCGCTCCAATTGGCTAGAAAGCGGCTTACCCTCGGGCCAAACTGTATGGGGTCATCGCCAAGCGCCAAAGCTCCGGTCACCGGCTTTTGGCGTTCCTCTGTGGAATCGATAAGCTTCTGACAAAACCAGACCGCAAAGGAGAGGCAGCGATCAACGCGCGCTTTGCCGCCGCGCTTCTCGATCCAGGCATGGCGCCGGTCGGATTTTTCCTTGATATCCTCAGCCGTGAAGCGGTTGGCGGCCATCTCGGCGGCAACCCGCTTCTCTTCTTTAAGCACCGCTTCCTTGGTGGTGGGCAGATGCGCCTTGGCCATTTCCCTAAAACCGCCCGACATCTGCCCGGTCTTCACGACGCTGCCCCCGATGCGATGCGCATCGTCGTCGAAATCCCGCTTGCCCATAGCGGGCACCGACCGCACCGCGTTCTCGCCAAAGGCCTTGGTGACGATTTCCTTCTGGATCTCGGGTGCAGCATCCACCCCGGCCGCGCCCACCCAGTCGGCAGTGACGGCCTCGCTATCGAGCTCTGAGAGAAGTGCGGGCAGGCATGCGGCGTGAATGCGCTTCGCATAGCCCGAAGCCAACGCATCGCGGTTGGGGTTCATCGGCACCCGTTGCAGGATATTGGCATGGTAGGGCACCGTCCATTCGGCCAGCGCAATCGGGATGCCCATCTCATAGATAAAGGGCTCTTCGTCGCCGCGGGTCTTGACGAGTTCGATCGTAGTTTTGCGGCGCGGTTTCTGCCAGCTATGGTTCTCGGGATTATAGATCTCGGTGGTCAGCTGCGCCTCGATGCAGTGCTTGACCGCACGCCGCTTCAGCGCCCGGCCATTCAAATTGAGAGTTACGTTTTCCGGAACCAGGAACCGCGAAAAGTAGCTGTCGAACTCCTTTACCGTTTCGGCAGGCCAGTCGAAATGCATCACCACATGGGAGCCCGCAACTGGCTTCGGGCTTTTATTTGAGCGCGTGATCTGCCTTCCATTCTCGATCAAGAACTCGATACTTTCAGAACCGCTGGTGACGGTTGCGGATTGTGCCACAGACAGGATCTCTTTGAAGCCGCGCCCAAAGCGCCCGCGCTTCAAATGGCTGTCGGTCTTAAAAGTAAGATAGACGACGCGCATGGCTGCGAGATCGTGAATGCCATTGCCGCTGTCGCGGCACGCGACATGGAAGTGACGCCCGTCATGGCGGTAATCAAGTGACACCGTACCTGCCGCATCGGAAAGCGCATCGAGTGCATTTTGCACCAGTTCTTTGACGAGATGGCCTGGAGGACGGGATTGATTGAAGGAGGCAAAGCCTTCCGTGGAAATCTGAAGCCACCCGCTGCCATCCGCCATAAGCCTGCTCCCACGCAACTACTCTTCTATCCAATGGCGCCAGATTTTATGGTCGTATTGCGGCGCGAACGCATCCAAAAAAAGCAAGCGAACACCTCATTGGGAGGTCTGGTGCCTCTCCCAAGTGCGAGTGGCGCCGTTGGGCAAATGACCATCGCTCACTACCGGCTACTGAAGAGTTTGAGCGAGGGCTTCTTACAGGGATTTTCCGCACCACCAACGCGCGCGCGCGTGCGTCATGGGGTCTTACTCGGCTTTCTGGAGAAATACGCACATGGCTGGACGCAAAAACAGAGGCATGTTGAGGCTGATTGCCGAAGGGCTGGCCTCTCAGGATGATGCAGCCTTTGCTGCGATCGACCGCATCATCGAGGAGACGATGGCCTTTCGCTTGCCGGGCGAGGAAGACGCTGCAGCGGCAGCGAACAACACCAGGGTTATCGCAACATCATGGCGCCCATCGCGCGCGAAGCGCCCGCACTGCGATGCCAGGAGTTGAGCGGGAGCGCCCTGCAAGCGGCAAGCCTTGCAAAACGGGCGCTGTCCCAATCACGGTGGCCTCTCCACTGGGCCCAAAACAAAAGCCGGAAAAGCCCGGATCGCAAGAGCGCAAAAGCAGCGCTGGAAAGCCTATCGCTCAATACAAATTGCAAAGGGCAATATTATCTTATAAGTCTCTGTTACCAGTGATGATTTCTCTGTTTTGCGTCCGTAGTTGTTGGGTCATTTGCCAAATGATTTCGGATAAAAAGGAGAACGCAAAACGATGGGCGGACGGGGCAGCGGACGCATCTTCCGCTGGGATAAACAGACAGCACTCGAAGATTGCCGTTTCGTCGATGTGCGCGATTGGAAACGCCGCGGCCTGCTGAGGCCGGGCACGGGCTATTCCTGGACATGGTCGCGAGACGGGGTACAGATTGCCAATATCCGCGTTTTTGTGTCGTTTAGTTCGGTGACACTGTCCTATCGCTACCGGCGCAATGGCGGCGACTGGCGCGATGTCGATGACACCATCCGCCTTGCCACAACACCCTGCCACCTTGGCAGCGAACGCATCTGGTTTGTGTGTCCAAGCTGTTCAAGCCGTGCAGCCAAGCTTTATTCGGCTTCCGCCTATTTCCGCTGCCGCAGCTGTTGCCGCCTTCCCTATGCGAGTCAACAGGAGACCGTGCTCGACCGTGCTAATCGCAAGGCCTTCAAACTGCGAAGGAAGCTCAAAGACGATGGCGGCATTGGCGATTCCATATGGAAGAAGCCCAAGGGCATGCATTGGCGCACTTTCGAAAGGCTGAAAGCGCAGGTCGAAGAACAAGACGAGATCGCAAATTTCGCCTTTGTGTGCCGGGCCAGCAAAATGATCGGCTGGAATTATCCGTGAAGTCCTTTACCCTCACGCCGGTTCGCCAAGGGTGATGGTGGACCGGGGCCGGGGAAGGTGTTTGTAGAGCGTCGAGGCAGCCACATCGAGCCGCTCGGCGATCTCGGCGACGGTCATCTTGCCATCTCTTAAAAGCGCTTTAGCGATATCAATATCGCGATCGTCCAGCGATCTTGGCCTGCCGCCAACACGGCCTCTGGCGCGCGCCGCGGCAAGTCCTGCGGTTGTCCTTTCCCGGATGATGGAACGTTCGAATTCGGCCAAGGCGCCGAACACATGGAAGATGAGGCGGCCGCCAGAGGAGGTGGTGTCAATATTCTCCGTCAGCGACCTGAAGCCGATCTCCCGCTCCGAAAGCATTTCCACCGTCTCGATCAGCTGTTTCAGCGAGCGGGCGAGTCGGTCGAGCTTCCAGACTACGAGCGTATCGCCGGCGCGGACATAGTCGAGCGCTGCCTGCAACTGCGGCCGGTCGCGATTGGCGGCCGAGAGTTTCTCTTCGAAGATTTTCTTGCAGCCGGCAGCCTCAAGCGCATCCAGCTGCAATTCGTAATTTTGATCGCGGGTCGAGACCCGCGCATAACCCACCAGCATTTGCATTCTCCGAAAACTCAAGCTAGCGATAGCTTATCGGAGAGCATAAATCAAGAGACTGTTTTCGGAGTAGATTTCCCCCTCTATGGTGCAGGGACCAATTTGCTATGTCTTCTAACCGAAAAACGACCGTATTTCGGAGAGAACGCTCGGCTTGAACAAAACCGCAGTAAATCGCGAAAATTAGAGTAGAGGTTGAAAGGCGCGGGCTTCAATGTCTGGCGTACAGGTGCCGCTGGAAGCCGTTGAAAGCCGCTCGAATTTCAGCCGTGCCACCGAGTTGAACGACGGCGTCGTGGATGTCGCCGTACTTCAAATGCAGGAGCGGCGTGAGCTTTTCGGGGTCGAGTTCGCTCACGCCCTCTACAACATATTGAGCCAGCACGAAATCGAGGAACGCTTGCAGTTTCTCGCCGTAGTTCGGCAGGATCAGCGGCTTCCGACCTTCGACGCGCTCTTGCCTCGTGATCGGCGCTTTGGCGAAGGCGATATAGGCGAGCACGTCGAACACATCGCTTTTCTCGGCATTTACGATGGCGCTAGCCTCCTTCAGAGCCTCGCCGCTGAAGCCGCGTTCCGCCAAGCCTTCGAGCAATTTCTTCCGGGTCTCGGGCACGCTCCAAAGCGCGATCAGCTCATCCTCGTTGCGGAAGAACTCGGGAAGCTGGCCGAAGAGCCGCTCGACGAACTGCGCTGCTGAAACCGGCCTTCCATCCGGGCTCCAAAAGCTCGTCGCCATCATGCTCTGGATGGAGCGCTCTTTTCCATCCGCAAGCTTGATCTTGATCCTCTGGGGAGGCTGGGGAGTTTCAGGCTCTCCTTCAATGATAGGGGGTGGCGGCGGCTCTCTAAGACCCGGCTCCCTGGGGCAGGCGATATTGGTAGTGGTTTCGACCTCGACCGGCTCGCCATCCCATTCGGGATCGTTGAAATGCTCATAAGCCTTCACGAAGTCGATGATCGTGAAATAGTCCTTGCCGTCATAAACGCGCGTGCCGCGCCCGATGATCTGCTTGAATTCGATCATGGATTTGACTGGGCGCATCAGCACGATGTTACGGACATTCTTGGCGTCTACACCCGTCGAAAGCTTGTGCGATGTCGTGAGGATGTAGGGACCTTGGCCGTCGTTTTCCCTGAAACGTCTCAGAAATTGGTCGCCGAGTTTGCCGTCGTTCGCGGTGACGCGGACACAGTAATCAGGGTCCGAACTGAGCTTTAGTTCAGTCTTCATCTGATTGACAAGATCGCGCACGGCCAGCGCGTGGTTCTGGTTCGCGCAGAAGACGATTGTCTTTTCAAAAGGCTTCAACTGCTCCAGAAAAAGCCGCACGCGATAACTCTCGCGCGCTTTGATCTCGATGACGCGATTGAAGTCATCCTCGCGGTAGCGCCGCCCCTCCTCGATCTCGCCTTCGATCACCTCGTCGTCGCTCGTGTAGACGTAATCGTCGAGCGTGGTAGCGATCTGCTTCACCTTGAACGGCGTCAGGAAGCCGTCATTGATGCCCTCTTTCAGCGAGTATCTGTAAACGGGCTCGCCGAAATACTCATAGGTATCGACATTGTCGCGCCTCTTCGGCGTGGCGGTCAGGCCGAGCTGCACGGCGGGCTCGAAATAATTCAAGATGCCGCGCCAGGAGCTTTCGCTGTTCGCGCCGCCGCGATGGCACTCATCGATGATAATGAGGTCGAAAAAGTCCGGCGGATATTCACCGAAATAGGGCGCGGGTTTGCCATCGGCGCCCGTGCCGGTCATGAAGGTCTGGAAGATCGTGAAGAACACATTCGCGTTCTTCGGCACGCGGCCTTTCTTGCGAATCTCCTCGGGGTCGATGCGTGCCAGCGCATCCTCTTGAAAGGCGGCGTATTCGACGAATTCGGAGCGCGCCTGGTCGACCAGCGTGTTGCGGTCGGCGAGGAAGAGAATGCGCGGCCTCCGACGCCTTGCCGCCGATATTCCAGCGGCTTTGAAAAAGCTTCCACGCGATCTGGAACGCGATGGAGGTCTTGCCGGTGCCGGTGGCGAGCGTCAGAAGGATGCGCTCGCGCCCTGCCGCGATGGCCTCCAGCACGCGATCGATCGCGATCTCCTGATAATAGCGCGGCGGCTTCGTCCCGCTCTTGGTCTCGAACGGCACGGCGGCGAAGCGGTTGCGCCACGCGTTCTCCTGGGCGAAAGTCAGTGCCCAAAGCTCATCTGGCGAGGGGAACGCCGCGACCTCGCCCTCCGCGCCGGTCTCCATGTCCACCTGATAGAT
>CAWFHI010000015.1:0-262930 GCA_963815605.1 uncultured Alphaproteobacteria bacterium
CACGGCCAGTCGGGCCCCTCTGGCGGCGTAGCAACGGTCCACTGTCCGGTGGGTGCAGACCATTCTGTTAAAAGCTAATGGGGAATTTCAGGTCACTCTGGAGCCGAAGCGATCGGGGTCAGCACCGGCAGGACGACCCTTACCGATATCGGCGAAATGAATTCCTTAGATGGTGGTCCGTTTCCGGAGGTTCAGCGGCCTTGATTTAATCAAAACGAGCATTTCCGGAATCGACCCAACCCGGATTATTCTCCGGCTTCAATGCACCATTCCCCGCTCAAGGGAAAAGAGGGCCGCACCGGCGCGGGTCTTGACGCCGCTTTTCAAGTAGAGGCTCTGGATGTGATTGTCTGCGGTCTTCGGCGAGATTTCGAGCTTTCGGGCCGCCTCCTTCGCTGTGTGGCCGGCCCGATCAGTCGCAAGACCTCGATCTCGCGGGGCGTCAGACCCACGATGCGTTGGCTCGCCGCCCGCCGCGCCGCTGTCCTGCTATGGCAAGCACGGCTTCGACGGCCTCCCCGCAAAGCTTTCCATCCTTGACCGCGGCGCGAAGCTTCGTTCCCCGCGATGCATCGGCACTGCATCACCCTACACGAGCGTGGATTCTGCTCATCAGCAAGACACCAACGAGCCGATAAATCCCGCCCGATCTCAACGTGATCCCATTAGGGGTGTCTGCCTTTAGCGAGTCCGCTCATTGGTTCCGTCATTTTAGGGAGGTAGATTTTACTGGATTCCCCACAACCAGATATGCGCCACCATCAAAGAGCGCCGATGAAATTCTTTTACGAAGTTCAACACCCGCATGCCGCAAAAGGTCATAAGCCGTTGCCGCATGGAAATAGAAGTTCGGAATGACAAAGCCGAACACATAGTCGCGCCCACTTAACGTCATCTCCCTACCGCCTGGCTGCAGCATGATAGTCCGGTTCTCGCTTCCTTCGACTTTGGATTGCGGCACGCTCTTAACGAAATCGAGTGTTTTGGCAAGACGCGCCTTCAGCTCCTCGATCGTATTTTCCGTGTCGGGATAGCTCGGTACTTCAAGGCCGGCAAGGCGCGCCGCCATGGCCTTGGCCTGGTCCGTCACGACCTGAAGCTGACGAGGAAATGCATACATGTCGGGCGCAAACCGGTAGTGCATAAGCACGCACGGATCGATCTTGCGCGCCTCACAATGGGCCGCTGCTTTATCGAGGATCGTACTGAGGTTTCCGAGCGTCCGAATTACCGGTGGAAAGGCCGCTTCATACATGGAAAGAGGCATGGTGAGTTCCTTTTTCTGATTGGATGGGCATCGAGTGAACTTAACGTCGCAATTAAGGAAACTTTCCTTCAATCTCTGCGACTACGGCACCAACGAGCAGCCCGAGACCTCCCCGTCAAGCCTCAAACAAGCGCAAAGGCATTTGGCTTGCGCGACGTAGCTTTGTTCGGTTTTGCGGGAAGTTTCACCCCTACAAACCGAGTGTAGGGGCGTTTGTGGGGGGAGCCATATCGGACATGTTCGATAGCGCCTATCGCGACGTGTTCGATATCGGCCTGAGCGTGAGAGATTGGTGAACGGGTAGCGGCTGACGCGTCGGTGCATTAGCCTTTCGTTCTACTCTTGGGCAGAACTTCAGCGCGGCCACGTGCCCTTTTTCGGCATTGCTCGGCGATCTCAAGCATGCGGCGCTTTGTATCTGGATCGCGAGCGCTCGCAGCATACAGTTCAGCTCTACGCGCCATGATACGATCCATTACCCGATCAGACATCAGTCGACCTCTCGCTTGCGGAAAGCGTGGAAAACTCTAACGTGCCGAAGCAGGCGAGTATATCGGCAACGTCGTGCATTTTTAACTCCCAGCGCTTTCCGTCCCATGAAATTTCTCATGGATCTCTCGCAGCCGCTTGTTGGTCACGTGGGTGTACATCTGTGTGGTCGCGACATTTTTGTGGCCCAGCAATTCCTGCACGCTGCGTAAGTCGGCGCCGTGCGAGAGCAAATCGGTCGCGTAGGAATGGCGCAAGGTATGCGGGGTGACCTTCTTCGCGAGGCCTGCCGCTCGCGCGTATCTTGCTATGAGGTGCTGGATGTAGCGCGGCGAGAGCCGTCTGCTATCGTTTTTAGATCGCGTGTTTATAAACGCCGCCCTCTCATCGTCGCGCCGCAGTGCGAGATAGTCCTGCATCCAGTGTGCCGCTCGAGGAGAGATGAAGATGGTGCGGGCGCGCTTTCCTTTACCGATGATCGGGATTTCGAGCGTTTTGTCCGCGTCCTTCCCGGCGCGCCTCAAGGGCGCGAGCTGATCCACGTCGAGCGCGACGAGTTCCGCAAGGCGCATGCCGGAGGAGAAAAGTGTTTCCATAATCGCGCGATCGCGCACGCCCTCGAGCTTGGTGGTGTCCGGAAGCGCTAGCATGGCGTCGATTTCGTCTGCATCGAGGAACGAGATGGTTTCGTCGGCCGTGTGTTTGCTGAGCTTGACCTTGGAGGAGGGCAGCGTGTCGATATCGCGCTCGGCGAGAAATTGCAAAAAGGCGCGCAAGGCGGTGAGGTAAAAGTTCTGCGAGCGCTTGGTGAGATAGCCACCTGTGGGTGTCTTGTGCTGGCGTGCCAGATACAGCCAATAGTCCCACAGGTGCTCGCTGGTCAGCTCTTCGGGCGTCAATTTTTGGTGGCCTCGCTTCTGCTGCCACTCGAAGAGGACGCGCAGATAATTGCGGTAATTGCGCTGGGTGTTGTCGGCGAGCCCCTTTTGCACTTCGCAGTAATCGAGAAAGGGGACGAGGTAGTCACGCAGTGATTTTTGGCGCATACGGGAAGCGTAACACGCTTATTCGCACATTATACATAAAGCGAATGTGGATAGCGGACAGTTTAGTCCGCGACACGAAACCCTAGAATGTCAAGATTTTGGCCTTACTTGACGTATTTGGATTTTGTTTTCTAATTTTTATAAAAAGAGTTATCTGAATATTTTTATAACTGAGTATTTGTAAATGCGTATTCTTCTATAGTATGACCGGCAATTTCTGCCGCTCTGTAGGGGAATCCTTTGCCGCTCTTGACCGGCAAATTTTGCCGGTCTGGGCTGGCAGGGCATACCTTATTTCCGTTTCTTCACGGTTAAATGCAGGCGATACAGATTGGTCTTGCCCAATCCCCTTTGCGTGACTTCCAAAAAGCCCGCGTCTTCGAGCTCCTTGAGGTAGGTCCGGACACTGCGCTCCCCTGCGCCCATATCGTCCGCAAGCTTCTGCTGACCGGGAAAGCAGGCGTCGTCGGCCCAGGCATATTTCAGAAGCATGGCATAGGCGAGCTTCGCGCCCACACTTAATTCTTTGTTCGTAAGAATAAAATTCGGTACTTGGGTAAAGCCGTGACGCGTGACGGGATCGGCACCGATAATTTCGATGTTGCGAGCGATCTCACCTAGTCGGCCATTGATAGAGTCCATGTGCGCTTAGCTAAAGTATAGCGCGCAAGATCGATCGTGTGCCTGTTATCAACAGCAACGCGTTCACCCATTTATTGGTGCGCTGGTGGGTCTGGTCGTCGTGCACCCAGTGACAGTAACGGCGTGAGCATTTCTTGCAGCCCGCGCACCAGGTAGTTGGTCTCGCGATCGCGTTCGATTAGCGCATCGATGGTTTTATCCTTGCGATTAATTTGTTCGCGAAGAAAGTCGCGTTCATCGCGCGCGACTTCGAGCTGGTGCTCGAGGGTCGCGACATAGCGCGACGACTCCCCTGCTGGCGCCGGTTCTGTCGCGGCCTGTCGTACCGTGTCGGCCGCTGGCGTCGCGTGTGGTGTTGATACGGTGGCTGGCTCAGACGGCGCTGGCTGTGTTTCTGAAACTTCTGGCGCAGCAGCTGTCGCAGCCTGTCGCGCTATGACGCTCTCTGTCGCAGCTACCGTTGCTGTGTCAGGCGCCGATTCGAGTGGCTTTTCGGACACATACGGTGTCGCGACGTGTCGCGACAGGTCGCGAAGTGTCGCGACATTGTCCAGCGCACTCATCTCCTGAATTTCCGCAATATGGCGGTTGACCGATTGTCGGGTGACCAAATATTTGTCGCCAATTGCAGTTGCGATTTTGCGCGCTTCAAGATGTCCTGTGACGCAATAACGCTGCAAGCTGCGCAAGGTTCTGGGGTGGCCCGCTCGCGCGTACAGTTCCCCAGCCTCGTCCAGGGAGAGGGTATAGTCGGTGTCGAGCCCTGTCGCGTCCTGTCGCGACACGTCGCGACTTGGCGTGCGTATGAATTCGTTCGTGTCCATAGGGGAAGTGTAGCATGCGTCCCAGCAGCGCTGACGCTATCCACAGCCCACGACGGGCCACTCCAGAACACATCGGCGCCCGTTTATATGCTACCCATGTGCTACCCAAGAGACGACTGAAGTTCGACCAGCTGCTCGTAAGTCGTTGATTTTGTTGGTGAGCCCAGATGGATTCGAACCATCGACCCTCTGATTAAAAGTCCGTATTTCTAGCCTTTCATAAGCCTTTGAAAACTGACGAGATTTTATTTTTTGTACCACCTACGTATTGAAAAATAGGGAAGTTCCTTGCCGTCCTACGGTTTTTCGAAGAAGATAGCGGAAGCAGGTATGCGCAAAACGTACTGACGAATCGCTGACGATAACCGGAGGGTACCCACGGCACAGAAACTGACGGATGCGCTGATCAGAAGGGAAGGGGCGCCTGTAAAGGGAACCAAGACGCTATGGGATGGCGGCAAGGGTGCTGTTGCTGGCTTCGGTGTTCGTATCTATGCGTCAACGAGAAATAACCCTGATGGAAGCCGCTCCTTCTTTTTGAATTATCGCGTGGATGGTATCGAGCGGCGTTTCACAATCGGCGAGTTCCCCACGCACAAGACGATCGATGCCCGCGCGGAAGCCGCGGAGCTGAGGAAGCAGATCGACCGCGGCGGAGATCCTACAGGAGCGAGGCACAAGCGGCGTGAGGCAGCAACGGTGCAGGATCTGCTTGACCGTTATGTTCAAGACCATCTGCCCAAGAAAGCATGTTTTGGCAGCTGGCGTGAACGGGACGAGCGCAAGATGCTTGACCGCATCGGTGAAGGTCTCGGCCGCGCGCGTAAGATCACAGAGATCCATCACTCCGATATCGAAAAACTGCATCGCGGGATCACCGCAGGCAGCGGTCCGGTCCGGGCGAACCGCGTCCTTGCTCTTGCCTCGAAATGCTTCTCCCTAGCCCTGATGCCGCTGCCAGGCGAGCGCGAGGCATGGCGGACTGCTGAGCAGGGCAATCCCTGCAAGGGCGTTAGGCGCAATCCTGAGGAAGCCTGCGAGCGCTTCTTTAGCGAGGCCGAAATCGCCGCCATCGCGGATGCGCTCAACAGGGCCGATGAGCGCTCATCGGCGGACTGCCTGCGTCTTATCATGTTGACAGGATGCCGCCCTAGCGAGGCCATGAGAGCGAAGTGGAGCGAATTCGATGCCGAGCCCAGCTTCTGGATTCGGCCAAGTTCGCATACCAAGCAGCGCCGGACCCACAAGGCGCCCCTTAGCGCTGCGGCGCGCGAGCTTATCGGCGGCTTGCGAGAAACCCGTAAGAGCGAATCGCCTTGGGTATTTCCAGGGCGCAATCCAGGCGAGCCTGTCAAGCACGTGCGCACGGTGTGGCGGACGGTACGCAGGCGGGCCGCGGTGCTCTTATGGCTCGATTCAGCCAATCCCGCCGTGTCTGGATTGATTTCGAGCCTCAGGGAGCAGCTCGGCCGGCTCCCATCTCTGGAGGAAGCGACGGCCGCCGCCGGCATTGCGAAAGTCACCCTGCCCGCTTCACTCGCAACCGCACGCATTTACGATTTGCGGCATTCATTTGCGAGCTTCGGCGCCGGCGCCGGTACGAGTCTTCCCGTTATTGGGAAGCTTCTTGGTCATACCCAAGCGCGGACGACACAGCGCTATACGCATTTGGCCGATGCCCGAATGCGTAAAGCCGCCGAAGAGATCGGCGGGATGATCGATGCCGCGGTTAAGTCCGCAGGGCGCCGGAAGGCGGGCAGTTAGGTGCGGCATGACGATCGACGACAAGCTCCGCGAGCGTATAGAAATCGTGCTGCGCACGCTGCCGTTCCAGCGGGACCGGTCAGCAGAGGAGCTCGAAAGCCGCATTGCGGTTGCCGCGGGCGAACTCACCCGGCGGGCAAAGATCACGCTGTCGTTCTTACCGGACCCAAGGTTGGAGCGGCTTCGCGGCGGCCCTTCGCCCTCACTTGACAAACGGGCGGCAGATCAAGCGCTGCGCAAGCTCGCCTCCAGTCTCGACACCGCCATCCACACACTCGCCTTCCTGCCTGAACCTGTCGCTGTTGCGCTCGCCGGGGCCGGTTCGGTGCCGGAAAAAGCCAGCAGGCTTTGGAAGCCATGCTTAAGAGCGCTGAGGGCGCCTATTTAAGCTTTGCGCCTAAAAAGCCGGGACGGCCACCCTCCGCCCTCCTCCAGCAAATACTGTTAGATGGTCTTGGTGCAGCGTATTTTGACTTGACGGGCAAACGCCCAATCGTCTCGACGGTGAATAACAAAGCTAGTGGCATTTTTTATAATTTCACGCTGAAAATGTTGCAAGCGATACGGCTCGAAGAAATCATCAAGCCCGAATCCGCGGTCCGGCGGTTGTGCCAAGTATGGAGAAAAAGGCGGCCTAGCGCGGCTATTAAATCCTTTTGAAAACCGTGGTTTGATGAGCTTAATTTCCCGCGATCGCTTTCGAATTCCATGAAATGGCGCGGGGAGAGTTCATTGACAAAAGACGAAGAAGAGATTCTCGCGGGTCTGTTGCCAGAGGCAGATCTTGCGGCTCAACTAGGCGTCACCGTTCGCACCACAAGAAATTGGCGAAATAATCGCGACGCGGCCCCGTGGTGCCGGATCGGCCGCGAAGTTTTCTTTTTTCGCGAACGGATCAAGCCGTGGCTTGAGGCGAGGATGCAGGCCCCGCTTCGCCAGCGCAAGGCGGCGCGCTAAAATGACCGCCCTTATCACGCGCCGAGCGCGACCCGAAAAGGTGACGCTCTCGCTTAGAAGAGCCGTGCAGAGCCGCAGGGCTAGAACCGGCGCAAATTTAGCTGAAACCGCTGACGATCGAAGAAGCGAGAAAACGAGAAATCCCCCTAACGGGGTTTCCCGCGCACTTCTTGTCTCGCATTGGGAGTGGACTCCGTCGCGACAGTGAAGCTTATTACGGGCGCTATGAGCCGTCTCGCCCACGATAAGTCCATGGGCCGCGCCGACGCCATGCGGCAGTATTACGCCCATGGACCCGCTCGACAAAAACAGCGCCAGTTAATCAGGCCTTCACCGCAGCCGAAATCGGCGCCAAGCGCGGTCCGCAACGCAAAGGCTTGCTCTCCAAATCAAGGCGCACGAGGCTGCGGCAACATCAAATCATGGTCATCGGACAGCCGAGCGAAAGCAGCGCGTGTCCCGCCAGTTGGGCCTTCCAGTCAAGAAACGGAAGCAAGACGTCGTTGCCGGCATCGGGCGTTCCTCATAGTAGCGGCTCAGGGTTTGAACAAATAACGAAGCGTGTGGAGGCCTTGGGGCTGAGTTTGGGCGGAGGAGCAGATGGAGTTGATGGTTCTGAACAAGCTGAGAATCCGCGCGCTTTCGCGATCGACGGGCCGGTCGCGGAACACGGTGCGGCGCTATTTGCGCGGCGGCGCGAATGCGGCCCGGCGTAAGCCGAAATCCTGCCGCAGCGGCCCAACAGAGGCGCTGAAGCTGTAAGCGCATCCGAAACCCGCGAACTGCAGAAGTCCACTGCGTCGCTTTTCGCGAAGGCGGTAGCTATCGCCCCGGATAGTGATGACGTGGCTGTGATGGAGGAGGCGATCGAGGATCGCGGTTGCCACGACAGGGTCGCCCAGAACCTGCCCCCATTCGCTGACCGCGCGATTTGAGGTGACCGGCATGCTGCCGCGTTCGTAACAGCGGCTCACGAGCTGAAAGAACAGATGCGCGGCATTCCGCTCGAAGGGCAGATAACCGAACTCATCGATAATCAGGAGCTTCGGCTTTGAGAAAAACGTCAGCCGGTCCTCGAGCTTGTTTTCGGCATGGGCATTAGCAAGCTGGGCGACGAGGGCCTGTGGGAGATGAGCGAGACCGTGTAGCCGGCTAGGATGGCGGCTCCGCCAATTGCAACGGCGAGATGGGTTTTGCCGACGCCGGGCCGTCCGAGCAGAAGCAGCGCTTCGCCATTGGCCACAAAGCGGCAAGCCGTGAGTTCCTTTACTTGCGCTTTGTCGATCGAGGGTTGGGCCAAGAAATCGAAGCCTGCCAGATCGGGAACGAAGGGGAAGCGCGCAAGCCCGACCCCCATCTCGATCCGGCGCTCGTCCTTCCGGGGATCTCATGTTCGAGAAAGAACGACAATGCTTCCCGGATTGTCAGTTCTTTCCGGGCTGCTTCATCGGCGAGATTGTCGAGCTGGTCGCGGATGGCCGTCAGCTTCAAACCTGGTGAGCATGGCCGCGAGGTGATCGTGGGCGTCTTCCATCACCATCCCCTCCCACAGCCTGTTCGTATTCGGACAAGGGCCTGAGAAGGAGTGGCACGCCGCCGCGTCCTGGATTTTGATGGGAGCGGTCCAGTCTTTCAAATCCGCTAGCGATTGCCCACTGATTGAATTAGAAACCCCGGCTGTTTGCGTTTTGACCATCGGTTGGGGGCGATGAGCCGCACACTGCCCTTAAGGCCGCGCTTCATTTGAGGCACATTCCAGGCGTGTCCCGCAAGTCGCACGCATTTCTGCAAGTTTATGGCTGACTTCGGCGCTACCTGCATCCACTGGCGGACATGATGCTTCTTTTGTGCTAAAGTTTTTTTTACGGCAGGGGCTATGCATGCTCTTGGCATGGAGACACCTGCTCCTGTCTGCACCGAAGTCTTAACGTATGGCAGCGAAGCCCGTGGCTACTCATGGGTGAATTCCGGACGGCGGTACCACGCGGAGCTGCGCATCATAACGCGCCTGGCACACAGTGATCATCGGCCTAAGCACGTGACTGGTATGCGTCATGGAAACGGAAAGCACTATGCCAGGGTACAGCGCCGGGGCCACCGTTACGCCAAAACACGCGGCTTGACACGCTTGGCCTATGGCGGTCACCGCCGCTGGTATCGAGCTAGCGTGTCTCATGGCAAGGGTAAGCGCTACGCGCAGGTCCATCGCCGGGGCCATCAAGCTAGAAGATCAAGCCACCGGCGTCTTGCCGCTTAGAAGCTAGCTGAAGAATTCGCACCAAAAAAGAGAGCCGCATTATCACCGCGAGGGCCAAACCAGAAGCAAGCGTCCCGGGGTAAGTTACTCAAGCCAAACATGCTGGGGTTGTCTCCCTTCCCGCACGCATGGCCAACTGGCGGGCGGAAGCGGCGCCCAAGGACCCGTTCACACCTAGTAACGGATGGCGTGAATTTGTCACCGGTAACTGATAAACCGCGTGTCAAGGGTTGATCGGGATGGTGCCAGGCCCGGCGCTAAGACTCCGGTCGACGTTAATTGAGGCGGCTGGACTGAGCTTAGCAGAACTGAGCCTCGAAACCGGGTTTTCGCAGGATCAGCTTTCGGATTGACGATCGGGGAGAAGCATGCCTAATCAGAGGAAAGTCAAGGCTTTGACGAATATCCTAAATAGGCATCGACGGCCGTGATGAGGCCGGCTGCGGACCTTTTGCTTCTCAACCTGGACTTCTCTTCTGTAAAGGAGGCTTGCCAACCCGCCTTGCTTGCTCCCTTTGCCTGTTCACTCTTCTGTCCTTGGTCAGCGTATAGCTGCCACCTGATAGGATCTGAGGAGACAAGGCCAGCCAATCTTGTTTGGCGCGATCTGTGCCGCAGAGAAGTCCCCGGCTTGACCTTATCCACCGTCCCGGCAGTGGGACATCGCTTTCAAGCGGGCTGGTACCCTGACCCCGCCGAAAATTCTTTATCTCAGGCTGCAGTGGCCTTTGCAGCGTCGAAGGCTGTTCCATCACGCCACATGCGATGCAAAACAACCGCAAGCTTGCGGGCAAGAGCCACCTTGACTTTTTTCATCCCGGCTCGCTTAGCGAGCTTTGCCGCCCAGCTTTTAAAGGCCCCTCCCTTGACCGGCCGCGTCAAAATAATGTTGGCCGCCTAGAATAAAATAGCGCGGCTTGCGGCCCTCTATCGCGATACACCCAAACCACGTCTGGTGGCGTGAGGCTCTGATCTCCTCATACCGTTCATGCGCCAGTGCAAAAGAAGCCGGTGACGTTAGACGCCCGGATCATGAACTCGGCTTCGGCTGCCTTGCCGAGCAAAGAGGGAGTTTGAAAAGTAGGACGCTGGCCTGATGGTAAGGAGATGAAACGGGCGTCGTTTCGCTCCTGCTCTCACCTGCCTCCCCCAAATTTTGCCAGGAACTTAAGCTTGGCCCTGTGGAGAAGCGGGCGCCTCGTAAGAAAGCTGCCGCTAAGCTCGCGAAAACAGCTTATCAGCGCGAGTGGCGTGAATCATTTCATACCAATCCTTGCGATCGTCCACCCCGTAGATGGCGCGGGAAGTGAAGTGCACGGCCACGACAAGCGTACCCTCGTCAATCAGTCTTGGCAATGCGAGGCAATCAATTCAGCTTTCGGGGAGCTGTACCTTTTTCGGCGCCTCTATGCTTACGATCTCGTGCACTTCAACAACGCGGGAAACCTCTTCCCGCGTCTCCCAATTCATACCTCTCCCGTTGTCATGGGCTTTGACGCGGCAGTGCTGCACGCAGCCGTTCGGAAGCGTGAGGTCGAATTCAGTTCCAACCGGCCTTATCCTGGGTGATTCGCTCATATCCTCAGCCTTTCACGTGCGAAAGTCCGCATTCCGGCCGACATGAATCACGCCCCCTGCATTGTTGGCTTTCACATCGCAGGACAAAAGACAGCGGCACTCTGCGCGCGGAGCATACCATGCCCACTTGGGGGAGCGAATTTTTTTCGGAAGCCTGGCCATAGAGTGCCATAGAGATTTCGAAGACCCCACCCGGCATCCCTGAAGGAGGTTGGAAACCCCTCTTTCAACTTACGAGATCCGGGTGGAGGACATGTTCTGCTGTTGCACAAGCCGGACCCAAAAACCCTCGGCAGCACCTCGCTTGGAAGGCGCAAACTCAATGATAGCCGCAAGACGATCTGGCAGCGGCGCAATCATGACATCCACCCAGATGCCGCCAATGTAAACTGAGCTGCAATGAGCCTCGGCGTAAAGGATGTCGCCTCGAAGCCACCTACGGTCTGCCTGAATAACGTAAAGCCAAAACAGCGGTGATCGAACACGGCTCCTCCACTGTTTAGGGTGTTTCTGCTCCCTAAAATGAGAAATTGCCGCCCCGCATCAGGGGGATTGGGCGCCTGAAGTGCGGTGCCGCGCCAAGGCACAATCCGTCTCCCGTGCGCGGCCCACGCCCGACGCCTCAATCCTTGTTGCTTCAAGGTGCAACAAGGCCGCAACACTAAGCATTGTGTTCCGCATGCATAACGGGCAGGGGCTGATATCTTCCTTTGTGTTGTAATGGCTGAAGCCTTCGGATAGCGGGTCACGTATGGGTGACCGCGCGAGTGTGCAGGCCGCGACGCAAGTGAACGCTGAGCAATCCTCGAAACGGGCCGGCGCAGCTGCCATACTAGGGAAGCTGACATGGCTGGGTGAATGAGCGAAGAGGACACCCAGACGCTGCGCCGGGGTGGATGGGATAAGCGGGCGTCGTGGCTTGGGATGAAGCGCCAGCCGCGAGCTTTGATCCCAGACTTTTTTGCAGCAGCCAGGAAGGAAGGCCGAGGCCAAGCCCTGGGCCTTCTGTTCCAAAACGGCTTGCCATAAGGAACCGGCGCCTGAAGTGCGGTGCCCCGCCAAGGCACAATCCGTCTCCCGCCGTGGAGACGCGCGGCGCAGAGCCGTCCCTTACCATACTAGGGGCGGAAACTGTTGCCACCATCACCAGCTGATATGACAGGATAACCCCCATACGGAACTGGCAGCGCTGACATTGGATGCCTGGCTATCTTGAGCTTCTTCGCGAGCTGAAAGCTGCGATCGGCGAGCACACGCCTACGGCCCTGGGCGCTGGCCGATGAAATGCCCTGAACCGCTCATCGCAGAACTAACTCCCGAGTGGTCCCAAAAGCCCCTCCGACGCTCACCGCGGAAGTCGCGGGCGGGTATTGCTTAGTCCCAATGCAGCACCCAGAACTGCCAGCTTCCGCTTGGGCGCATGACCTGCCACGCTGGTGAATAACTTGGCCAAGCGACCACGCGAACCTCTGGAGCTGTGCGTGGCCCTATACCAGGCATACGCTCCAAAGATGGACAGGGTCATAAATACGACGGTCAATGCGGTTGGGATGGTCATGGGACTCCTTTATCAGGGGAGCAAGTTTAGGCCGATCACCGTCCTGCCACCGGGTACTTTCGCCCCTTGGTTGGAATTTGCTTAAAGACTGCCCTTGAAGTGGCATCCACCAATATTGGCTGGGCGGTCCTCGACCTCGCCCTTCGGTAGCCTCGGATCGACGTTCAAGGCCAATCGCCTGGGACCAGCTCGCACTTCAAGAGACCCCGGGCGAGGAGGCTGGGCGCGTCCTGGAGGCAACGATGCGGCCAAGAAAGCACCAGCTGACAGGATCGGGCGATTTTTTCCGGTCAAGGCTCGATCAGATCATCGACTCCTTCAGCGAGCGATGATGGCCGAAAGCCGTGCGAGTTTGCGCAAGTACTGCCTACGGCCTAGTCGTCGTAGCGACCTGCTCAGCCAGCTTTTACTTCAATCAGCGCAGCCGGTTTGGATTCGCAGATTCTGGTGTGAGCCCGCCCGGCCTCCTGAAGGGGTTGCCCTTTGGACGATTGGCTGCCGATCTCCTCGACCGGAACTCTTTTTTTGCCGTGGGCTGTTTGAGCTTGGCTCCTTGAGTATGATGCTTCGTCGCCGCTCCAGCCTGGGGCGGCAAGGCAATCATCAACGCCGCCGGAAGAAGGAATGCGATTATCAGAAGGCGCATGTTGGTTCCTCGATTATGCCCGGCCAATGAAGGCGATAGTTGAAGCGGCCGGACCAATGAGATTGTCACTGCATAAAGGGTTCATCTCAATCGTCCATGCCCGGCGTGATTTCTTATTTCTTGCTATATGAGCTGCAATTCCGGTCCTTCTTGACCGGGCCCTTTTTGCAAGTGAAGCCTTGACCACCATGCGTGAGCGCTTGCACCGCGATATTATCCGCCGAAACCGATTATCCTCTTTGAGAACGCCATCCGTCCAAACTGGGTCAGCCCGCTTTCTGCCGTGGCCGCAACCAGGTTACACACCAAAACCATGGTCTGAAATGGCGATAGGCTCACCGCTGGAGAGAAAAGCGACCAACAGGCCAACACGGCCATTATGATCGCAGACGCCCAGGATACTGCGATGTCAGTGAAGCCAAATCGGTCGCTTCGCGATCCCGACAAGATCAGGCAAAACGCCTGCACCGTTATGTACAGCATGTCGAGAACCGGAACCACTGCCCACATCCAGCCTTGCTGGGGCTGCCCTTTAAGACCGAGGGCTGGAATAAGCAGGAAATAAGCGACATTCGCCACGCTGAATATCACGGCAAGCCAAATGCTGATCGATTCTTCCAACCTCGATCCGGTTCTTGGGGTCAGGGATATCAACTCGGTCCTAGCCATGAGCAGTCCTGATCGAATGACACGGGCTGGATTTGAACCGTGGCACAAGTAATTTAAGAATCGACGTAAGATTCTTATTCAAACCAAGCCATCTAAATTCAGACCGGACAACCAAGCCGTTGCCAGCAATTTCCACACGCCTTTGATAGATACAGCATTCAAGGACCGCAAAGGTGCAGAAGCGAGTGCCCGGAGGTGTGGAATTGCAACTCGCAAGTGACGGCCAAGTTACCCCAGCCATGAGCTGCCTTGATAGCATCGCGTTTCGGCGGTGGCGGAAACGGAGACTACAGCTTGCTTCGCACCGGCGCCGTCAATCCTTCCGGTCAAACTCCTGAAGGACTTCGCTCAGCTCATGGCTCTCTACATGGGAAGGACCCGTAAAAGGATAATCGATTTCCGTGATCGCAAATACGGTCGTGAAGGTTAGAAGAGAGAGGAAGGCAGTCATCAGAACTTGATCGCGAAGGTTCTCGGCGTGACCGCGGGAATGCTGCCGCTAGCTAGATGAAGGCGGGTCCGTCGCTCATGCGTGATTTCGTCGGCCAGCTTGAACATCTCATTCAGAAGGGCAGCCGGTGCCGTATCGCCTTCTGCTAAATGCATCACCGATGCATACAGCCCGCCGAGCGCGTCTGTGACTTCCCGGCTCTTCTTTCCCTTTGCCATTGCAGGCCATTCTTTCTCAATCGCGAGTTTGAGGTAGTTGCTCAGGGCTTCTCTTATCGCTTTCATTTTTGGATCGGGCCCAGCAGCAAATCGGTACAGAGCCGCGGAGGCACCCGCTTCTTGAGCCACAGCGTTTTCAGCTTGTGCGAATTTCTCCCAAACCACGATTGTGGCGAATGCGGCGATCACGGCGAAAATGACGCCGACGGTTGCGAATTTGAAACCGGCAATCTCGTTATTGGTTGTCAACTGCCGGAGGTCTACCGACCGGCGGACAACAATTTGGCCGCAAACCGCAAGAATTGTTGGAAGGGCCACTACGAGAAGTATCGCTTCCCACAGCGGCAGTCCGGCCAAAAACAGCATCATTCATAAGCCTTTTCGGAAGGAAAGATAGCTAGCCGGGCCTAAGATCTCTTTTCAGACAGCTACCAATCACTTCCACAGCAAACCTCAACGTGTGGACGCGGGCCCAGTGTCGGGTTTAGCCGCACCTAAGGCTTCGATTAGGAGGCCAGTTTGGTCCCTGTGAGCTAAGAGGGAGGGATACCTTGAAAACCAAAAGGGACCGGCCCCGCTAGTACATGGCGCGCATGAAGGTGCGCTTGAAAGAGATCGCAAAGGCGGCCTAGCGAAATCGCTCCGATATGGGAAATCCCATATCGCGGCTATTCAACCATATCAACGCCCAGCCAAATTGAAAGGCCGATGCCAGCTAATCCCAAAAGAAGCAGAGCCATCGCTGCAACTGAACCGGAGCCTGAACTTGTGTTTGCCTGCGGTAGCGAATGAAAGGTTTGGAGCATGATGTTTCGCCCTCTGGAGCCTTCCGGTGTCGGGACATAGCCGCTAGCGATGGGGGGTTTTGGCGGCTTTCTAACCGCTCCGCAACTCGCTCGCATTTTTGCAAGTCATGGTTGACTTCGGCGCTACCCTGCATCCGCCGGCAGACCTGATGCCTCTTTTGTGCTAAAGTTCTTTTATGAAAAAGTTGCAGCCGTTTATGCGCCTTGCAAGCGACGGAACCTATGAAGTAGTGGTGCCACTCACTGGTCTTACTTCCCCTCTTGTTCTTCCCTACTCGTTCCCGTCGGAAAATGAAGCTACGCCCTGGATCAAGAGCCGCAAGGGAAGTGAGAGAATTGAGCGGGTTCGCGCTCATCCTCAATTATAATAGCTAATTCAAATTCGCCTGGCTCGATGGCAGGTAGGGGGGTCCCGGAGTAGCTTAAGCCTAGCCTAGCGTCCAATAGCTACCAGCCCGTGAGCCTTTGGTTTTCGGAGAAGAGTGCCTTAGTCATCAGATTTCCGTTCTGAGGGAGCGGTTTCGGAAGGTGTTGCGTCCTTCGTCCCTCCCGGGTGATCAGATGTTTCCATGCTGAGCACAACGTCCGTTTCGAGATACAGGTCACCACCTTGATCTCTCACTTTCAGCTTTTCAAAAGGAACCGTAACTTTCGCACCTTTCCCGTTTATTGCCAAAGTGACGGAAACCACGCGGCCATCAATGCCGATTGCTAGGTCCTCCAGCCGCGCAACCTCCTTTCCAGTCTTGTCCCGCACACTTTTGTTCAAGAAGTTACTCAAACGAAACCGCGAACCTGCACCAACGTCTGCATCTGCCCTAGATGGCGATGTTTCTTTCGCGCTGGCGATCTTATGGTGGTCAGCTAAGGTAGGAGTAGCCTTTATAGGTCTACGCTCGGCGCAGGCCGAGCAACCCGCGATGAAGAACGTCAGGGATAAGGCAGCAACACTAGCCTTCATGCACCATTCTTTCGCGGAGTGTATGTCTTATTTTCTCAACTGAAAATTGTATTTAATCTTTCATTATCATGGTTTTATTGTCGGTAGAACGACTGTACAGTGACCTTTATGTGGTATTTATATTGACGTACGAAGGGTCATTAAGATCACTTGGGTCTGCGGTGTAAATCGAGGCATCGCCATCTCCGCAATTAGCCGAGTGAACGCATCCACTAAGAAACGCAGAGAGGCCGAGGGGTAAGCCGTTAGCCAATCCGGTTTTCGCGAAGGCGCCTGTCACGCCCCGGGTCTAATACTCGACCTTGCCCGGTAGGGCGCTCGCGGTTTGCCGCGAGGCGCCTGTCTACATTTGGGCTCTTCACTCTGCCTTGGCCTGTAGGCCCGGCGCGGTTTTTTGCCAGGCGCTTATCCCTCTTCGGATTTAATACTTTGCCCTGCCCGCTAGGTCCATCACGATTGACTGCCAGGCGCCGATCTTTGTCTGCGTTGACCACACGGCCCTGCCCCGTAGGCCCTGTCCTGTTTTCTGCCAAACGCCTATCCATCGAAGGGTCTTTGACGTGGCCCCGGCCGCCGCGCACGCGTTCGGAAATTCGAGCGCCCGAATTGCGGGCAGGCTTTTTGCTCATGCCTATTTTCTCCGAAAGTGTGATTTTCTACACAAATAGTAAGTAGAATGTGGTGCAACAACTATAAAAACGGTAAGTTGTGCTGCGGAGTCTAGCCTGTCTCTGGCCAACACCCACACGCGCCTTTAATAGCGTGCTGCAGGCGCACATTAACGCCGTGGTGCGCCTCGTGCGGGCGTCACCCCACCTCAGCCGCCCAATCCCCCTGATGCGGGCGGCAATTTCTCATTTTAGGGTCATTTTTAGGGAGCAGAAACACCCTAAACAGTGGAGGAGCCGTGTCCGATCACCACTGTTTTGGCCTGGATTTTTCATTTTTTTGCGATCCCCTTTTGGCTGCTTAGCTTTGGCTTCTTCCTCAGAACTTTCTCTACTGTTCCCAGTGATGGTTCACAAGTTTGCGCCGGTTCCCGATATAGGCCCTCGCGTTTGAGGAGCCTCATTCAGGTCCACGGATTCGGCCGTGGCGGAAAGAACGTGCGTACACGGTTGGCTGCTTCCACGATCGCTTCGATCGTTGGATGACTGCAGCCTAGGATCAGCACAACACCGTCAGGCGTGTCGATTGCCAACGAAATTTCCCTGAGCTCAAAGTCGGTGCCCCATTTCCCAGTCAACGGGATGAGGTGAAACCCGGGCGCAATTTCAGTTGTTTTGCTCACCCATGAGAAATTAGCCTCGGGCCACGGGCTACCGAAACGCAGCTGCTGGGGACGGTTTCCATCGAAGTACCGCATCTCGGCAGGCAAGGACTCGTCACTTTTGTAGAAGGTGCCGGGCAAGGCCGCACCGAACACCCCGAAGTTCTCCTGCGGCGCATAAATCTTGATCGCCGGGTTAATTTTTAGAAGATAGTTCAGGCCGCTTGTATGATCGCCATGGCGGTGCGAAACGATTGCAAAGTCAAGCTTTGTTAGATCGATGCCCTTGGCCTTTACATTATGCGCGAAGATTTCAGCATCGTTACCGGTGTCAAAAAGGATCTTCTTGCCGCCATACTCGATGAGAGCAGAAAATCCCCAGTCCTTTTTCATCGTGGACGCTTTTCCGAAGGCGTCATAGAGGATTGTTATCTGCGCAGCATTCTGTCCGGCAAGAGAGGGCATGGCACCGGGCGCGGCTTCTGACGCTGCGTGGCTTCGGGTTAGCGGCGCGACGAGGATACAAATGGACAGCGCCGCCGACCAAACAAAAAACCGCCGAGCACTCATTGACTCTCTCCCATGGGAATAAATACTTGCTTTGGTAATGCCGATAATCGAAAACGGTTCCGGTGGTCGAAAGGAGTGTCCCATGCGTTTTCCGCGCGCAACCTGCGGAAGGTCGTGTGATCTTTATGCGCGCCGAGCCATGTCGCGATCGTCGTAGGGGAGATGGTGCGGCCGGTTTTTGATTTGAGGCGCTTCGCTGTTGCGGTGAGTGAGTAGCCGAGATTGTAAAGCGTCAGTGCCTGCAGCACGATGCGGATCGGATAGGTCTTGTCGCGCAACGTGGCCGGGCCGGGCGTGAAGGTGCGTTTGCACGCTGCGCATCGCCAGAGCTGAACGACCTCTAATTTCTTTTTGCGAATGCCTTTGCGGGTGATGACGTAGCTGCCGCAATAAGGACACTCGGCGGGCAGCTTGTTCGTGTGCGGAGCTGTAGCCGGACGCAGTGCAGAACAGGACATAAAGTGGGGTGTGCGGGGAGCGTATCATAGGCCACGAATTTTGGAAGGTGTGGCCGCGAAAATTGGAACGGCGCGGGCGCGACTGGTGACGGATTTTGGTGGCCGAGCGGGTCACGGGATTTAGTGGAAGCGAGGTCGGTGCGGGCGCGGAACTCTGCGGCGGCGGAGCGACTGGTTTCGGAAGGATGTCTTGTCGGGGGAAGGGAAGCGGGGCTGGTGCTGCCTGCGGGTGTCGTTGCGATTGGTGAGAAGGCCTTTTCGCATTCGCAACTTTGATGAAATGAAAACCCCGCCAGGCTCGAGAGAGCGGGGTGCTACCGGGCCGCGACGGGGTGACACGCAATACGCATGGACGTGTCTCATGTAGTGAGCACAAGGATAGGGAGGTCGCACCTTCCATGCGCTCACCGGGTATTCGATATTTGATAATGTGGCTTTTTTGGCGCGCTTGAGACTTGTTTGGGTAGGCAGGGAACAAATCTAGAGCCGGTCCTGCACGGCCGTTATCAAGCTGGCGTGGGCGACACAGCGGGCACGGAAGCGTATATTGGATGGGGTAGTGGTCACGGATTTTAGTGGGAAATCTCATGCCTGGGACTAGGGACTAGGGACTAGACGGTATGGAAGGAGGCGGTAATGGCGACGTGTCCGAAGTGCAATGGCGAAATGGAGAGCGGGCGGTTGAACGGCGCAGTCAAGTGGGGTCCTGTTCCCTCTAATGCTTCTCTCGTGGCACGCTTGGGATCAGCGCTCAAGCATATCCGTGTAGATGGCATGCGATGCACGCAGTGCGGGTTTCTGGAGCTGTATGCGAGACCGGCGACCGTCGCGCTCGGACTGTCTGTGAAGGCAGTGGTGACAGAGTTGGAGGAGGGCTCAATTGCAGCGATCGCCGCTTCTTCACTCGCCGGCAGATAAGCAGGTTACAACGGGAACGATGTCCAGATGCTCTGCTTTATACGGACGGCGCGAGGCCTTGGTTCTGCGTTGAAGAAAGCGAGTGGCTTGCGCCCTACCGCGACCGCCGGCGAGCGCCTCGAAGGTGCGATCCTTGATGAACTGGAGGTGTCGGCACAATGACGGAGGCAGCATGACAACAACCCTTTTGGAGAAGACCTGTACGCCCTGCCGCGGAGGCGTCCCGCCTCTCACGCAGCAAGAAGCTGAAACCTTGCTCACTGAAGCCCCGGAATGGGCGCTCAAGGATGAGGCACACCGAATTGAGCGGACTTTCCGTTTCCGGGACTTCCGCGAGGCGCTCTCATTTGTGCAGAAGGTGGGTGAGCTCGCAGAAGCTGAAGGTCACCATCCCGATATCAGCTTCGGTTGGGGCTACGGGACTGTGTCGCTGCGCACCAAGAAGATCAAGGGTCTCCACGAGAACGATTTCATCATGGCGGCGAAGATCGATCGGCTCGCGGCGGCGTGAGGAGCAGGCATGCCACGTGCATCTGGCTGCAGCAATAAATGCTAGTCCTTGCCCTCATATTTGAAGGAGACCTTCAGCTTGGCGCGATAGGCTGAGACTTTGCCGTTGTCGATCACGAGGTCCAGTTCGGTGACTTCAGCGATACGCAAATCCCGCAAGCTGTGGGCTGCGCGTTCGATCGCCGCAGCTGCTGCCTTCTCCCAAGAATCGGTGCTCGTGCCGATAAGCTCGACTACTTTGTACACACTTTCTGCCATGGCGGCGTCCTCCAAGAAAGTTAGGATCGCACTCTTCGCGGCGGACGCCAAGTCAAACAATGCAATGATCAAGGGTGCCGGCAGCGTCTTAGGTGAAGGCTATGGTTGAAGTCCGATCGACGATTACGTGTCCGACCTGCGGTAGGCGGGCTGCCGAGATCATGCCCACGGACGCGTGCCAATATTTTTATGAGTGCAAACGCTGCGGGTTGGTGATGAAGCCGGAGAAAGGGGACTGCTGCGTCTTCTGCTCCTTCGGTGATGTGCCCTGTCCGCCGGTGCAAGAAAGCGGGCGTTGCCGCGGTACACTGGAGGAATGATTGTGGGGACGGGGACTTTGTGGCTGTCGGGGATTTACCGGCTGGTTGGGGTGTGCGGGGACAAGACGTTTCGTCGATTGACGTGCCTATGAATCACGGTCATCCATGGGGAATTACGCTCGTCGCGGTACTGATGATCCTTTTTGGTTTGGCGGAAGTTGCGACAGGCTTCACCCATAATTTTCTCGGGCTCATAACAACGACCAATGGCGCGCTCGCGACGTACGGGGCTGCCGGTATTGGCGCTCTCTATGCAGTTGGCGGGCTGCTCATTTTGACCGCGCGAAAGTGGGGGGAATCGCTCGCTTTGCTGTGCTTGGCGGTTGTGATAGTCGAACCCCGCGAACTCGCCTCTTGCCACAAGAACAGCCTCTCAACCAGAATTTGTGAGACGCTGCTATGATACCGCATAGGTCGTTGATAATAGTTTTGCTATCGCTTGTTCGCGAAGAGACTAAGTATCAGTAATCGTTCGCAAATTATGGTTGAGAGGCTGTTCTTGTGGCAAGAGGCGGCCTCGCGAAACCTATCAGCTTGAAAGCGAGTGACGGCGCGAGCTACTGGCGGCTGTCGTTGGTAGCAAGCGGACACACGTCCAAGCCAGCCCGTCTTATACCCGCTTAACCCCTAATAGCGGATGTGGTTTTTAGAACTTGGAACTCACACTCCGGGCCAAAAGGAGACGAAATCGAAGGCTGAAGGGCTTTTACCGGGGCAGCCGAATAACCCTCTTCCAAAACAAAAAAAGGATAGTCAGGAAGATGAAAGTCCAGATCGCTATTTTATCCCAACCTTGTCCGGTACTAGCTGTCTCAGCGAAATGAAGACCTAAAACAAACCCGCACACCGCTGCTGCGAAACCATTCATAAAGACAAAAACACGCGGGTCACGGATCATTGCGAACATTATTGCAAAAAGGACCCGGGGACTATAGGCGAAATAACTTCGCTGGTCACTCGCGCCAAGGCTGATCCGGCACAGGGCATGTGCCGTTCAGATTGCAGTCTGTGTGGGTCTCCTATTTCTTTGAAGCAAGCCCGGCAATGTTCGTCCGCCTGCAAGCGACCGTGCTGGAACCGATCAGTGTGCGTCGCTGGAGAGAGCCAGGAGAAGACATGTCGGGGCCGGTGCTAATCTTGGCAAAGCGCGGCACGGCCTGCCCCCTTTCAATCGAGAAAATATATTCTACGAGCCCGGGCGCGATCATGGGCACGTCAAGGACGGCGCGGATCAGGGGCGCCCACCCCATCCCCTACACTCTCTTCAAATTCTGAGTGAATACGGCGTAGATGCTCCTGGCTCCGCGCCGATGTATTTTCTTTGGCGAGCATACGAATGCGTCACCGTCATGAGTTCCTACCTCCTGCCGCCGCCGCAGGCGTACATGGAGGACATATAATCGAGATTGAAGCAGGTGTTGTCCCAGCCAATGGCATTGTCCCTCTTCCTCCATCCTTGACTGTCTATCAAAGTCCCGCCAGGAGCTCGCCGAAACGCAGAATAGTGCTGGCTCTTCGCATAATGCCGGTAATGCTTATGGGTTTTAGCTTCAACCGCCGCACCAGATAGCACCGCAACCGCGGCAAAAACAATTGTGAGACCTGTTAACCTACAGCTAATATTCATGAAGTTCCTCCAGGTGGAATATTGTCACTCACTCAAGTATCTTATTAGACAGTACATCCCGCAATTGGGCTAAATATCGAGATCAATTGTTGGTGAATTTCGGAAATCGGAACTTCCCGTGTGTAAGCCAGGGCCAACTCTTCATTTTTTTGCGGACCTGGCCGGGCATCCGCTCCGGTGCAAGCCTGGCTGCTAAGGCAACGCATAAACGCGCAGACGACGGACAAGATCAACACCGTGGATGAGATCATGCCGTCGATTTTGTCGCCTTGCCCCCGATGCATTAGCACCGGCAACATGGGCCAGCCTGCTTATCTGAATGCACAACCAGGCACAAGACCGAGTTTTTTGAACACCGTTGCAGCCGGGCAAAATCCGGTGAACCCCGCCTGCACCAGGTTGAGACCGGCAAAGGCGGAAAGCAGGTACCAATAGTCACTGACGGAATAACCGAGCCCTAAGCCCGCAACTACCACAAAGCCGGCAAAGTTCAGCACTGCATTGTCAATCATCATCAGTTCTCTCCATCTTGGATTTGAATAGCGGTTCCTGCTCCAGAAATTATTAGTATTCTCTAATTAATTCTAGTCCTTGCAAAAAATCAGATACAGGGTCGATAGCAGCGCGTGGACCCTCATATCGGCGATGCGATAATAGACCATTTGGCCTTTCTTCTGCGGCTCGATCAGTCCCGCACCCCGCATTTTGGCGAGATGCTGGGAAAGTGCGGATTGCGATATGTCAATGCGCGACGTCATTTCTCCGACAGACTTATCCCCGCTTAAAAGCTGACAGAGGATCAAGAGACGGACAGGATTCGCCAATTGTTTCAACAATGCCGCTGCCTGAGCAGCATGCTCCTGGAGCTGGCTGGGTGAATATTTCGTCATCGCGTCCATGTTGACATAATATTAGAATATACTAATGTAGCAAGCAAGCATTTTAGCGGAGGGTCTAATGCCGAAGAGCTTCATCGAAATTACCCAGCGCATCTCATCCAATCTCAAGCCTTTGCGGAAGGATCAGCCGGAAACAATGCAGGCATTCTCGGCGCTCGCCCAGAACGCGACACGCTCAGGCGCGCTCGACAAGAAAACGAAGGAGCTGATCGCTCTTGCGCTCGGCGTCGCGGGGCATTGCGACCCGTGCATTGGATTTCACGTCGAGGCCTTGGTTAACCTCAATGCGACCCGCCTTGAGATCGAGGAAGCGATCGGCGTGGCGATCTATATGGGCGGTGGACCATCGCTGATGTACGCCGCCGAGGCGGTCGCGGCCTATGACGAGTTTCTTGCCCAAAAGGAACCCGCCAGCGCGTGAGGATGTGGTGGCCGAAAGAAGCTTCAACCCGCGGCGTTGGCCGTCGATAGTTGCCGCCGCTCTCGCGCTAGGCTTAGCTTTTTCCGCTAAGGCGGCGACCGCTGGGGAAATATTCGAGGTCAAGCAACAGCAGGTCGACGATCTGAAGTCGGTCTTTGGCACCGTCCAGAGCACCGATGTCGTCAACGCACGCGTCCGCACCGGAGGCACCGTCGCCTCATTGTTGATCGGAAAAGATAGCGAGGTGCAGACGGGGATTAGCGTCAAGGCCATGGCTACCGCCCCCGCCCTAGCAATGGCTTATGGCTGAGCTGGTGGCACTTTTTCTAAGGAAACACCATATAGGGCTGATGGCAAATGAACATCCGCATACCGGCGCAGCCTACCGGGTCCTTCCTCAAAACAACATGACCTATGGCGTTGAAGTTGTCGTGCCGGGAGCCTACCCGCCATAGTCACCAGCTTCGCCACGGTGCAGAACGCGGAAGCTTGGATCAGCGATCACAAGCGTCGCGTTACAGAAAACACATTTTACAAATTTGCGGGGCGTCGAACCCGGCCGAGCAAATAAGCATTACGTGTTAGTCTATTTCCAGGGCATCACCATGGTCAGCGTGGTCTGTGACAATCCTTCGCATAACCGGTTCGAGCTCGAAGTGAATGGTGAGATCGCCGTGGCCTATTATTCGCGTTCGCCGGAGATTACTACCTTCACCCATACCGAAGTGCCGCCTGCCCTCTCGGGCCAGGGGATCGGCTCGAAGCTCGCGCGAGGCGCTCTTGAGCTTACAAGGGCTGAGGGGTTGAAGGTGATCGCCAAATGTCCTTTCATTTCGGCTTTCATTGCGAAACACCCGGAATTTAATAATCTCCTCCTTTGAGAGGAATGGCGCGTTAACGCGTACGCGCTCAACATCCTGTTTGCGAAATACGGGCGGCGGTCGGGCCGGTTCAACCAGCGCCTCATTTCGAGCGACCTTCTTCACTCGCCGTCTTGCCGGCCGATGTAAGAAATCAGCGAGTAGCGCTAGGGGCGCTCTTGCTTTGCTAGGCTATGCCGCTTCGGCCGCATTTGCGAGCAACCGCAATTGCCCGGTCAGGTTTGAACCAACTCCGCGAGCAGCGCTTACACGGGCCGCCGAACTCGTGCGCGCTGCGAGCTTGTTGCAGCGCAATTCGACTTGCTGCCCGCCATAGACTTCGCGGCGCAAATAGTCTTGCTCGGTAAGCATCCGGGGAAGGCCGCCTTGTGCTGAAGGCAGCGATAGAGCCTCCTGTCTCCAGGAGATGGCGAACTGGAGATAGGCCGGTAGTATGTCTGGAGCTAGGACTTCCCCTCGTTTTGATGTTGTTGCCAGTACGCGCAGAAGCTGGAGCCAGGAGCAGAAACAAGCGATCGTTGCTGAGGTCGAAGTTCCGGGTGCCTCTCTATCGGCGGTGGCGCGGCGGCACGGTGTACATGCGAGCCTGCTGTTCCGGTGGCGGCGCGACCTGCGCGCCAAGGCAGGCGCACCTGCAAACGGTGCAGATGCCAGGAGGCCAGCTTCAAAATCGCCGGGAACACCTCCCGCTACTGTACAGCACTTTGTGCCCATTATGCTGCCGCCGCCGGAAGCGCCGGCGGCGGCCAAGCCCAGGACCATCGAGATCGTGATTAAAGGCGGGCGGACGGTACGCGTTGGCGCCGATGTCGATACGGCCGCACTCATACGCATCATTGCGGCGCTGGAGACCGGCCGGTGATTCCAGTTCCAGCGCAGACCATCACCAACGGTACTGTGCGCGTGTGGCTGGCGACGGGGCATACCGATATGCGCAAAGGCTTCTCGTCCCTGGCTGTTCTGGTACAAGAGAAGCTGCAGCAGGACCCCCATGCCCGCCATCTCTTTGTCTTCCGTGGACGCCGGGGCGATCTCATCAAAGTGATCTGGCATAACGGTCACGGCGCCTGCCTGTTCTCGAAACGCCTCGAACGCGGCCGCTTTATCTGGCCTACCCCGGCCGAAGGCGCGGTAATGATCTCGCCCGCGCAGCTCGGCTACATGCTTGAAGGCATCGACTGGCGGGTACCCCAGCATACCTGGCGGCCGGAGATCGCAGGATAAGCTCGCCGGGCGGTGTGGCGCAGAGGACTCCTTGGCGGAATAATTGCCATGGTTCTGACCGGCAGGAGCGCGAAGCAGCTATTGTGACGCGCTTGCTTCTCGATCCCGCACAGCTTCCAGACGATATTGCTTTGCTGAAAGCGATGCTCATCGAAGAGAACCGGCGCACCAGCGATCTCGATGCCGAGATCGAGAACCTGAAGCTACAAATCGCCAAACTCCGGCACGCCCGGTTTGGAAATTCCTCCGAGCGCACCTCCGTTCTGATGGATCAGCTCGAACTTCAGCTCGGCGAACTGGTGGAACGGCGCGCCCAGGAGACCGCGGCTGAGGAGATCGCGGCGGCGCAGGCACGAGCATCGAGCAAGCCTGCGCCAAGGCAACGGAAGGCTCCGGCCCGCCGTCCGCTTCCGGATCATCTGCCCCGCGAGCGTGTGGTGCTGCCTTCGCCGCAGACCTGTCCGTGCTGCGGCGGCGGACGGCTGCGCAAGCTGGGAGAGGACGTGACCGAGACATTGGAGCGGGTGCCAGCGCGCTGGAAAGTGGTTCAGTATGTGCGGGAGAAAATGACCTGCCGCGATTGCGAGGCGATCGCGCAGCCGCCGGCACCCTCCCATCCGATTGCGCGCGGCCGGGCGGCCCCGCAGCTGCTCGCCGAAATTCTGTCCAGCAAATACGGCGCGCATCTTCCGCTCAACCGGCAGAGCGAACTCTTCGCCCGCGAGGGCGTCGCACTCGATATCTCCACCCTGGCCGATTGGGTTGGCGCAACGGCAGCGGCCTTGATGCCGCTCCGCGATGCCATCGAAAAGCATGTCCATGCCGCGGAACGCCTGCATGTTGACGACACCACGGTGCCGGTGCTCGCCAAGAGCAAGTGCCGTACGGGCCGCTTGTGGGCACATGTGCGCGACGACCGGCCATTCGCCGGCAAGGCTGCCCCAGCGGCGCTGTTCTACTACTCGCCCACACGCGAAGGTAAGTATGCGGAACAGCAACTCGCTGCATATACCGGCATCTGCCAGGCCGATGCCTACTCTGGGTTCAACGGGCTTTTCGAGGAAAGCCGCGAGCCTGGTCCGATTATCGAGGCTGCGTGCTGGGCGCACAGTCGGCGCAAGTTCTTCGAACTCGCGCGGCTGCGCAAAATGCCGATCGCAATCGAGGCGGTCACGCGCATCGACGAATTGTTTACAATCGAGCGCGAGATCGCTGGCCAGCCGCCTGCACAACGTCTTGCCGTGCGCCGCGAGCGCTCAAAACCGCTCATTGATAGCTTCGAGGCGTGGCTTCGCGGCGAGCGGCGTAAGCTCTCCTCCAAGGGACCTCTTGCCAAGGCTATCGGCTACACCTTCAACCACTGGAAGGCGTTGACGCACTTTCTCGATGACGGACGCATCTGCTTGTCCAACAATGCCGCGGAACGCGCCGTCCGTGGCATTGCCGTGGGCAGACGCAACTGGACCTTCTGCGGCTCGGACGAAGGCGGCCACCGCGCAGCCGTTATGTACACGCTGATTGAGACGGCGAAGCTCAATGGCGTCGATCCGAAGGCCTGGCTCGCGGATGTCCTCGCCCGCATCGCCGATCATCCGGTTCATCGCCTCGGCGAACTGTTGCCCTGGAACTGGCAGAGCCTTTCGATCAGCGCAAAGGCTGCCTAACCGCCTACACCCTGGGTCTTGGCCGGATGCTTACCTTGCTCGCCGTCAGGGCGGCTTCTTCCAGGAACGGACCAGCAGCGAACTTCTCCGTTCCAGCGGTAGCCACGGCTTTTCAAAACGTCCTTGAAATCGAAGGGCGCGTTCTCCGCCCCGAGACCGCCAAATGGGAGCTAGCTGCCCCGGCTATTCAATCTAGCTGCTAAGGGGTGATCGCCGAAATCAATAAGAGACCGTCGTATGATCTGTCCGGTGTTGTCCGTGATAAACCGCAACCGGCGGTTCCCGTGAAAGAAAGTTAGACGATATCGCCCCGCATCTTCGTCAACGCCACGCTCGCAGCTGCTCGTAAGTTTCCCCTCATGCATGAGCCTCTGAACCTCGAAAGGCTGAAGGCCGAGGTCTCGGCCGATGGTGCTCGCGTCAATCTGAAAGGTGTCGTCACCCTGAATCTGAACCTTGTGCATGATAAGCCGCCTATGCGTGCTTGGGCAGGTGCGCCATAACTCGCCTGCCGCTTGAACGGATCTGGCAGGTACCGGAATGCGGGGAGACGCTGCTCACGCCCGGGTTATCGCCTCAATCGTGGACGCTGAAGCGCCCGCGCTGTGCGTCCGCAGTTATTTGCTCAAACTGAGCACGTCCCATGTGGATCAGCGTCTCGTGATCGCCGCCTTCCATATAGACCTCCGGCTGCTCATTGATGCTCTCATCGATAACAACTTCAAGGCCGTAGCACTTGCCAACAGGGGGAACCGCGCCGCGAGCGCAGTCTAGGAACAGCTGTGAGATCTCGTCTTCGCTGGCGAGGCTGATATCGTCACCAAGTTGGAGCCTCAAATCTGGCAAATGGATGTGGTGCGAAGCCGGTAGGACAGCCAGTGCGTAGCCGCCGTTGCGGCGCAGAACGATGCCTTTTGCCAGACAGTCGCCGGGGATGTGGCAGGCCTCAGCTGTGCGCATCGAGGTCATGGCCGGCTCATGCAGGATTAGGTCGTAGGTAACGTTCCGGTCTAGATAGGTTTGAAGCGTCGGGGCGATAGTCATGGGATGCCCTCCATCGGGACGGTGGCCAGCGCATATGAGGTGCGCGTCGCCTCACGATGCGGGCGGTTTCGAGAATTGCTATCAGGATACGCTTGTTGTTCGCTGCCGGCAAATCGTGAACAGCTCTACAGCACGGTTTCCGGCGCTGCATAGGTGGCCGAGATCGCAGTGAGCACCGATGGCGGCCTAACCTGGGCCGAGGCAGAATTCCTAGTGCACCAACTCAATTCAGAAGGTGCAGGGATTACGCCCGTTTATTTTTTGATTTTACCACTGCTAACAGCTGTAGCCACGTATAAATTATCACTGATAAGCACTTAGGTTAGAAGCTTCACAGGGTGCTGGCCTTTCGGCGCGAAAGCGCGTTAGGTTGGAGGTTTCTCTCTGTTTCCCATCTGATACCAGTGGGCTATTTTTGTTGCCAGTAGGCTATTTTGCTATTTGAGGTTGCACGCGATGGCTGCTGGGATTCGCGCCGAAGCTCGGAAGGCGTGCGAGGTGGTGGCCGCGTTCTTCACCGTCCCAGATACTAATTGATGCAAGTACATTATCGTGGAAAAGCGCGTGCTATACCAGCCTAGCTTTGTCTCGACCTTTGCCTGAAGGCTGCACGGCGACCCACTCACAAATTACTTCTTGGTCGAAAAATCGCTAGCCAATCAACTCCGGGTTAGCCACTTCACAAGCGGGAACATATCTGAAAACGGTGTAAGATCACATTTTTGTTTGTATGGAGGGCTGTTGTCACACGTATTTCTCTAGCGCAGGTGGTGGCGTTTTCTATGGCAGTCTTTCACTGTGGACTCGCAAACCAAGTGCCGGGGGAGTAAGCACATCAATGAGAGCAATAGCCTCTGCGGGGCCAGCTGGCCCGACACAGTTCCATATGGTGCTGATCAAGCCGACTCACTACGATGATGACGGCTATCCCATCCAGTGGCTGCGCTCAGCAATCCCTTCCAACACGCTGGCATGCTTAAATGGGTTAGCAATGGATGCACAACGGCGCCAAGTCCTAGGCCCAGGCGTCGCGATCCAAATACACACCTACGATGAGACCAACCGGCGGATGCAGCCGCACAAGATTATCCGGATGGTCGGCAAATTCGGGAGCAGGGCCCTGGTTTGCTTGGTTGGTGTCCAATCTAATCAATTCCCCCGTGCGATCGACATTGCACGGCCCTTTCTCAAAGCAGGTCTGCCCGTTTGCCTCGGCGGTTTTCATGTGTCGGGTTGCATCGCCATGCTTCCCGAAATGCCGCAGGATATGCGTGATGCGCAGGCGCGAGGCATCTCATTTTTCGCAGGTGAGGCGGAAGGCGGCCGTTTTGACCAAGTTCTGCGCGATGCCTGGAAGGGGAAACTCGCCCCGCTCTACAATCACATGGACAATCTTCCGAGCCTCGAGGGCGAGCCGCTGCCAATGCTCCCGCAAAAGCATTTGCGGCGGACTGCCGGCGCGCACACAAGCGCGGACCTAGGACGTGGCTGCCCTTATCAATGCTCCTTCTGCACGATCATCAACGTGCAAGGCCGTAAGAGCCGATTCCGGTCACCGGATGATCTGGAGAAAATCATCCGGGAGAACTATGCTCAGAGCATCCGGCGGTTCTTCATCACCGACGACAATTTCGCGCGCAATCGCGATTGGGAGCCGCTGTTTGACTGTCTGATCGCGTTGCGGAGGGACAGTTGCCCAGACATCGGCTTGACCATCCAAGTCGATACCTTGTGTCACAAGATCCCGAATTTCATCGAAAAGGCCGCACAAGCCGGTGTCCGCCGCGTCTTCATCGGCCTCGAGAACATCAATCCTGACAATCTGATCGCGGCCAAGAAGTTTCAGAACAAGATCACTGACTACCGGGAGATGCTGCAGAAATGGCGCCTCCACGGCACAATAACCTGTGCTGGCTATATCATTGGTTTTCCAGGCGACACGAAGTCATCGATCCTCCGCGACATTGAGATCATCAAGCGTGAACTGCCGCTTGATATTTTAGAGTTGTTTTTCCTGACTCCCCTTCCCGGATCGGAGGACCATAAGGTTCTTTCCGGAAAAGGGATTTGGATGGACTCTGATATGAACAAATACGATCTTAATCACCGGGTATCGCATCACCCAAAGATGTCTGATAGAGAGTGGGAACAGGCTTACCAGGCTGCCTGGGAGGCTTTCTATACCCCGGAGCACATTCGCACCATCTTGCGCCGGGCCGCGGCCTGGCGCAAGGGCCGTCCGAAGTCGATCCTAGCGAAGATTTTTTGGTTCAAGCTCGTGCAATCCTATGAAGGTGTTCATCCATTGGAGGGAGGGGCATTCCGGCTCAAATTCCGCCGCGACCGCCGGAGCGGTCTTCAGCTGGAAAGCCCCTGGGTCTTCTATCCGCGCTACATCAAGGAAACTGCCTTCAAGGCATGGCGCTACTTGTCAGTCTACCGGCAGTGCAAGGCCATTCTGAAGCATGTTCTTTCCGCGCCGGATCGCTGGAGGTATACGGACCTCGCGATAGCTCCACCCGCCGACGATGAATTTGATTCGCTTGATCTCTACCACGCGACCTCGGGCGGGGAGGAAGCCATAGCACGCCGGCAGCGGCACGAGAGGATCCGGTCAAAAACAAGAGCTGCGGAAACGGTGGAGATTGCATACCAAAATGGGCTGCTGCCTACAGAGGGTGCTGCCAGATGAAATGTCTTTGAAGCCGTCAAACTTAAGTGCCGCCACGTTTGCGGACAGAAATTGACGGCACCCGTCTGGCCTAAGAGTCCCAGCGCCTTTCGGAGGGAGGCCGCGACGCCTGGTATGCCCCATTAGCCCTGTTTTTCGCGTTATAGATCGGGCAAACAGAGCTAGAGCGGTCGCAGGTGCAAAAAATGCAATAATTTCGTGAGCCGGCAGAGAAGGACTCTGTGGCGTAGGTATAGTTCGCGCACATAACTGTGGTCCATCAAGCCGGACGGAGTGATATCCTCGGTCTCAGGAGCTAATGCGCAGCCAATCTCAGGGCCTCTTCCGGAGCGGTTGCCGTCCAAGAGGTAAAGTTCGATGCACTGGTTGATCATCGCAGGATTGACAGCTTGTGTTAGCTCCAGTGGAGCGCTGGCACTGGATACCAAAATTTGTAATCCCCAGAGGCTTTGTCCTTTCTACCCGGTATGTGTACACGGAAAGGCAGTTTTTCCGAGCGATCTACATGACAGCATGGCTGAAGTGATTGGCTGGCGCTCTCAAGTCTTCCAGGCCGAGAAGGAACCAGCAGTCTGGTCCTATTGCTATTTTCGGGCGATCCGCGTCGTCCGTCCAGGCGATAACCGTCCGATCCGCTGGCGGCCAGCAGGAATCGAGTTTTTTGGTGCGACGGGCGCCCCGTATGCTCCAGCGACGGCTGTAGCAACGGCGCTTTCATCGTTGATATCGGCGCGTATCGATTGAGCTCCTTCAGTAGAATAGGCTCGCTCTTGGCGCCTTGAAGCAATGCGTGCCGCCAGGCCTTGACCGAGGAGATGGCGCACAATCGCTGAATCAGCGCAGCACTCACACGGCGGATAGTTGATGAAAACAATAGTACGCTTAGGTCTTATCCTATTCGCCGTCGTCGCCGTCACCATTGTGGTTCTCATCGTCATAAACTGGGTGCCGGACCGGCCCGTATCTGCGCTGGTTGGCCGTTGGGCCACGCCGCCTTCTCAGTTTCTCGATGTCGGCGGACTCAAGGTGCACCTTCGGGACGAGGGAGTGGTCTCCGACGCTGTGCCCATCATCCTTATCCATGGCACCTCATCGAGCTTACATACCTGGGATGGATGGGTGCCGCACCTCGGTGGTACCCGGCGTGTTGTCACCTTCGATTTGCCGGGGTTTGGATTGACCGGGCCATCGCCCGAAGCGAATTACACGATGGATGCTTACGTGGTATTTATAGGCAATTTGCTAAAGGCGCTTGACATAAAGCGCTGCGTTCTTGGCAGCAATTCGTTAGGCGGCAATGTGGCATGGGAAACAGCCCTTGCCATGCCTGACCGAGTTGAAGGATTGATCCTCGTGGATGCTGGCGGCTACCCCTTTAAATCTGCCTCCATACCCATTGGATTTCGGCTCGCAAGAATTCCGGTTCTGAACCGGTTTATGGAGAATATCTTGCCGAGGAGCCTTATCGAAGCAAGCTTGCGCAATGTTTATGGCGACCCATCCAAGGTCACGGCTGACACGGTCGACCTTTATTTCGACATGGCCGTGCGTGCCGGCAATCGCCGCGCACTTCTACAGCGCTTTCAGCAATCGGATTTTGGCGCGCATGCCGATCGCATTGCCACGCTTAGAACTCCAACCTTGATCCTTTGGGGAGGCCGCGACCAATTGATCCCCCCTTCCAACGCCGAACGCTTTCATCACGATATTGAAGGCAGTGAGCTTGTCACTTTTCCCGAGTTAGGACACGTCCCACAGGAGGAAAACCCTGTCCAATCCGTGGCTGCGGCTAAAGCCTTTCTCAATAAGCGGTAACCTCTGCCTTAGGCGCTCGATCGCCCCCGGATGAGTTTCTCCGCCGGCTCCTTAAGGCTTGGCTAGCCACTATGGCATCTGAAAGAGCGAGGGACTTTCGCGAATTGAGTCCAAGTGCATTAAGCTTTTTCCGGTTTCGAATGTAGAGCCGCCCACATATGCTCACGGTGAGACTTTCTCAGGGTGCCCAGAAGATGAACGCTCTTTGGCTTGGCGGCTGCCGGGAGATAGCATTGAGCATGACAGGTGCCCCTGGACCGCTCGATCTCTACCGCGTCTGCCAGAAAGCAGGCGTGCGGATACGACATGGAACTTCGCAACTTAGCCCGGCCCTGACTCAGCCCTTGCACCTCCCCGCCCACTTCGGCAAAGTGCCTGAAATAGTCACATGAGTAATGGCGGGCCGGAATGTTGCGTGCGCTGGTCAAGGGATGCTTGGCACTCTTGGTGCTTGCGAGCGCAGCATGCTTCGAGGCACTTTCGCCCCGTCGCACTCGGCAGAAGGCTTTCCGGCCTCAAGCTGGAGCGCATCAAGCGCAACGGCTTTGCGCATTACAGAGGTATCCGGCTTGAGTGTCTTATGGGCAGAAAAAGGCCCAAACGTCGAAGAGACGCTCTTTAATCCGCCGTGAATATCGCAAGAGCCAACAAGCCGATGCCGGCAATGGTTTTATCAGCGGCCGCGAAGGGCGCCGCCCGCATCAGAGGGATTGGGCGGCTGAGGTGGGCGACGCCCGCACGAGGCGCGCCACGGCGTTAATGTGCGCCTGCAGTCTTTCTGCCACCGCCTCCTTTGCGCCGCGGCCGTAGTGGACGAGAACCTGTGCGCGAGCCTGCTCCCTCAAAGGTCAGGAACGGCGAGTGTGAAAGCTTCAATACCGGCGGGAGCAGTTATTCCCAAAGGTCACGCATAGACATGGCTGGCGGTCGTCTTGTTGAGCGAGGGCGGTGCCATCACGGTCGATGCTCAGTTTGCGTGAGGCGCAAGGCTGGAATGACTTCGGCCATTTTTGCGATCATGTCCTGCGGATCAAGTCGGCCGTCGGAATCAACGATCAGATCATCGACTATGTTGCGGAATGCTGCACGCTTGGTGAAATTTACCGTGTCATCGAGCCATCTAAAGGCGTTCTTAGCCATAAGGAACCGCGCCTGAAGTGCGGCGCCGCGCCAAGGCACAATCCGTCTCCGCCGTGGAGACGCGCGGCGCAGAGCCGTCCCTTACCATACCAGGGGGCGGCTTCGAGCATGCTGCCATCCGAAAACCGCGTGTGCCACTAACCGATGCGGCTGCCGTTTCTTTTAAATCCCCATAGGTCACGGACGCCCCCCGCGGTTTCCTTCTTCGAGGGCTTTCAGACGCCGGCCGGGCTGGAGAAGACCTGCGCGCATCGATGCGGCCGCCATCTGAAACCCATTACGCGAGCGGAATTTCTTGGCACCAGCGGTGAAGTCTGCTTTCGAGGGGCGACCGGACAGGTCGTGATCCCTGCTATAATCCGATCCCTAAGTTATGAGGTCGCATCGCTCCAGCTCTCCTATCATGAAAGGAGCGGGAGAAATCTGCTGCAATTATCGTTTGGTCATCTTAGGCTGGGGATGAAGAGTGCCACACGGAAAAAAGCAAATCGACCGGCGGTCCATGTTTCTCGGAATGGCCGCTTTCGTAAGTCCTTTGACTCGGCCTAATTTCGGGACGCAGGACCGTCAGCGGGTAAAAGAAAACGAGTCTCCAAGGCAATCAGGCTTCACTCTGGGGCCTGTCGCTGCCGAGCTGTCGATGAAGTATTTCCCGGGTCCTGATCAAGACGCTGTACTCAACGCGCTCTGGAGCCCCCGCGGCGAGCGCATCGCCGCGATCATCGGCGCTGTCCCAGACGTCTTTATTTGGAGCGTTAAAGATCAACGCTTGATCGGCCGTGTCCCTCGCGAAATAAGCTCCCTTATCAACAAGGCGCTAGCCTTCTCCCCAGACGGGTGCACCCTTGTGGTGTCGGCCATTGATAGAAACCTTCGCGCCCCCGAATACGCCGCCCTGTTAATCGACAGCAATGCGGCAAAAGTCACCGGCCACATTTCGCCGCCAAGACGGCCACCCACGAATTGGGCTTTGGAGGCTGCAGCAGCAGACCCGAAAGGCCGCTGGCTTGCGCTGTTCTTCCCTGAGCTCGAGGAGGGAAGTGCAGGCGAGATCCATCTCTATGACCCGGTCACATGGGCACCAGTCCAGGCGCTTAATTTGGGGCGCCGGAAGGCCGGTTGGGGGCCGGGCACTACCGAAGAACCTATATTCCTCTATCCCTGGCCTGAGCGGACAATGGCTGTCCACCCGGAGGGTACGCTAATCGCGCTGGCCCGGCAGTATACGGGCGCGAACCGGTATTATGCGTCGGCTCAATCGAACGATGACACCACTACCATTCAACAATGGGATACGAGCACAGCCAGTTTGCGGCTCGAATTCAATGTGACTCAACCCAAAATCAATTTTGTCGGCCCAGCGATCTTCAGTACGGCCTACAGCCGTGACGGTCAGGAGATTGTTACCGGCTTTGGCAATACCTTGGGCAAGCGGCTTCTTGTTTGGGAGGCCTCAACCGGTAAATATCTTCGGGAAATCCCAGTTGAGTTTCCGCGTTTTCAGGCCTGGGGCGCAAAAACCTTGGCTATAAGTCCAGATGGTGCTGCCGTCGCAGCCTCCTTCAGCGATAATCGCTTGATGGTCTTCGATTTCGCATCGGGCGAGACCATTGCACAGCTCAATCTCGAAAGTCCATGCTTGGGCCTTGGCTTCAGTCCCGATGGTACTTCCATTGCTTATAGCGAGGGCAGCACTATCGTCATCCGCACCATCAACGTTCTCTGATTTGCCATCGCAGGGCATTCTTGTGATCTGGCACAGAAGATGATGTTTGGCGGCACCCTCCAAAAGCCGGGAGGGTCACGCCCGCGGCTGGCAAAAGAAATGGGAAGAATCCTAACCGCAAGTCTGCACCACTCAAATATTGCCGCTCCGGCATGATCGGGCCGGAATGCGAACAGAAGGCCGAAACGCGAAGTTTGGCTCGGTAAGCAGTACTTCTCTTGATGGAAGATAAGCGGGCGTAACGGGCGGCCGCAGCCAACTCCATTTTTCCTCCAAGTCATTGAGATATAATGGTTTATCTAGTTTTGTGCCGCAAGTAGGATAATGCAAACATTATCAATGAGTTAGGCTTGTGAAGCCGCCAAGTAGATTCTTGTGAATTGAGGAAACCTGCGCCATGCTTGCGGCCGGGAAGCGGCGGCCCTAGAAGATGGACACCCTACCGGCTTAGGCTTAGAGTTATCGATATGTTACCGCTGTGGCTCATCTCGTTACCGATTTGGCTCGTCATTTTCATCGTTCTCTACGCGATCGCGGCTCTCGTTGTCGCAATCAAGTATCGGGAAGTGCGAAAATTTCTCGCGGGCGCCTTCTTTGTGAGCTCGGGGATGCTTTGGTATCTGTGGGTGACCGGTACCTCAATTCCCCTGGTGCTGCCCTATGCTGGAACGATTTCTACGGAGACGCCTGAGATCAGTGGTCAGCGCGCCATCGTTCACTTCATCTTATTCCTACTTTGTTTCTATTTCGGTTTCTCCAGTAAACGAAAAGACCATGCCTCCAAGAGTTAGGTTATGAGTTCGCTGTACAAGCAACTGGTCAGATCGTCGGTTTTTGGAACACTTGTTTTCACTGCGCTCATTTTTATCCCTGCCGGCACACTCCATTATTGGCGGGGATGGGCATACCTTGCCACCTTTATTATCTGCTCCGCCGTCTACACGGTGTGATGGCGCGGGCGGCATCGCGGGCTTCTTCATAGAGGCTGCGCAGAACTTTCCGGTGCGACGCCTTCGGGCAACACTTTGGCTTCAAGGGACAGCTGCGGCAATCGTAGACGCTGGCGCGATAGGCCAACTGATCGTCGTTGTAGAGGCGGCCCGTTGTTGTCAGATTGCAGCCGGCGGGACAGACGTAGCAATCGCGCCCGGCATCGTAGCGGAAGTCTTTGCGCGAAAAGGTTCCGTCCTGCCGGTTCGACTTGTCGATCACGGGGACGTGCGGCGCTATCTTCTTCTCGCTCACAAGCCAGTCGAGATTGCGGCCGGAGCCGTAGGCCGTATCGGCGACGATCCAGGACGGTTTGACGCCAAAGCGCTCCTCGGTGCGTTCGATCATGGTTTGCGACGCGCCCACCTCCGCCTGCCGGATGGCGCGCGAGGCTTCGACATCCATGATGATCCCGAACTTCACGTCGATGAGGTAATTGTCGGCATAGGCGAAGAACGCAGCGCTTTTCATTGCGCTGGTCCATTGCGAAGCTGGGTCTGAGGACGAGATAAATTTCGGCGTGACTTCGCTGGCCGCGCCGTAAGCTGGATCGTCGAGCGTCGCGAGGTAGTCTTTCACCGCACGCTCGGCCGTTGCCGGATCGATGTCCTTGTCCCATTCTTCGCCCGGGATCGATCGGCTTTTATTGGCGTCCGCCTCGATAAGGCTAGCATCCACTGCAAACCCGTCGCCACCCACAAGCCCGGCCGCGATGCACGCCCCAACAATGCGTTCGAACACGAGCCGGAAAACATTGCTGTTCCGGAAGCGTTCATTGCGCGCCCGCGAGAAAGCGGAGTGATCGGGCAGCTTGTCCTCGATACTGAGACCGCAAAACCAACGATAGGCCAGATTGACCTGCACCTCGCGGCAGAGAGCCCGTTCAGATCGAATTGCAAACACATAGCCAACGATCAGCATCCGGATCATGAGCACTGGATCGATGGAAGGCCGGCCCATCGGCGAATAAAACCCTGCTAACTCGCTGTGGACCCATGAGAGATCGAGGACCGCGGCGATCTTTCGAACCAAATGATCCTCCGGCACCGCCTCATCCAGATTGAACGAATAGAACAGCTGAGCCTGATCCTGCTTGAGCCGCCCCATCATCGCCCGACACCTCCGGCAGTTTGCGTCAACTGACGGAATCACTGTTCGGCGCGGCGATCAACGGGACTTTTACAACAAAATCGGCTGATACCGGGCGTTTTCTAAGACGGCCGCGCGCGGTGGTGCCGATCCTGCTGGAGCCGTTGATCGGATCCTTCTGCTAGGTCCTATCCTGAGGTCGAGCTGGAGATCGCCGCAAGCAGGGAGCTGGACGGCCTCGCGGCCGAAGGGTTTGATGCCGGCATCCGGCTCGCGCAGCTGTGCCTAGCCAAGCTTAATTTCGGTTGGTCCGCTACTTGGAGCCAAGCGGCCGCGCCCAAAAATCAAGCCCATGTCCGCAAGTGATGCTGTGGACGGCCTTCCACCCGAACTGAGGTACTATCGGCGGAAGCCGGGAGGGAGGGCACCATGGCGCTGGTAGCAACCGTAGGACTGGATATCGCAAAGACTGTCTTTCCGGTTCACGGAGTTGATGCCACCGGGCAAACCGTCATCCGGCGGCGCCTTTCACGGGGGCGGGTCTTGGCTTTTTTTGAGAGGCTCGCGCCGTGTCTTGTTGGCATCGAAGCCTGCAGCACTTCGCACTATTGGGCACGGGAACTCATCGCACGCGGGCACCAGGTGCGGTTGCTGCCCGCGCAATACGTGCGGCCCTATGTGAAGCGCGGGAAGAACGATGCGGCTGACGCCGAGGCAATCTGCGAGGCCGTTACGCGTCCCACGATGCGCTTTGTACCCGTTAAGACGCCAGAACAGCAAAGCGTGATGATGCTGCACCGGGTTCGTTTGATGCTCAACCGGCAGTGCACCCAGCTTTCCAATTCGATCCGGTCGCATTTGTCCGAGTTCGGTATTGTCGCCCCGCTCGGCCGGCGCGGCGTTGATCAGCTTCGCGCTGTCATCGCAGATGAGAGAGACATGCGTGTGCCGGCGGAGGCGCGGGTCTTCCTTCGACTGCTGGCAGCGCAGCTCGTGGTGGTGAAGGAGCAACTTCTCGAGACCGACAGGCGTGTCCGCGCAAGTGCACGTGAGACCGAACTGGGCCGCCGGCTCATGGAGGTCCCGGGCGTTGGTCCGCTGCTGGCAAGCGCGGTCATCGCCACGATCTCCGATCCTTCCGCATTCAAGACAGGCCGCAACCTTGCCGCTTGGATCGGCCTGGTGCCGAAACAAAACTCCAGCGGAAGAAAGGAACGGCTTGGCAGCATCTCAAAAGCCGGAAACCGCTATCTGAGGCAGATGCTGGTGATGGGAGCCATTGGCCTGCCCCATCGAAGTGATCCGAGTTGAATGTTAGACTCGGCGGGTTTCTGGTGGCGCTCATGCCGCCAGGCCCTGACCGTAAGGCGGCATGAGCGCCGTTGGCAAGATTGTTCTTGGCGCCGGCGGGCGATAGCCCAGAGACGAGTGCGGACGCTGGGTGTTGTAATGACGCCGCCACAATTCGATCAGGATTTTCGCCTCCTTCATCGTGTAGAAGATCTCGCGGGCGAGAAGCTCATCGCGAAGTTTCGAGTTGAAGCTCTCGCAATAGCCGTTTTCCCATGGGCTGCCAGGTTCGATGTAGAGCGTCTGCACGCCGAGCCGTTCGAGCCATCCGCGTAGCGCCTTCTCGACAAATTCAGGACCATTGTCCGAACGGATGTGTTCCGGCGGCCCGTGAAGGAGAAAGAGATCGGCAAGCGTTTCGAGAACGATCCGGGCGTTGAGCTTGCGCTCGACCCGGATCGCCAGGCATTCACGCGTGAACTCATCGATGACGCACAGCATGCGGAACGGCTTGCCGTCATGGGTGCGGTCCATCACAAAATCATAACTCCAGACGTGACCTGAATGTTGAGAGCGCAGCCGTACGCATGATCCGTCATTGAGCCACAGACGTCCCCGTTTTGGCTGTTTCTGGGGGACTTTCAGCCCTTCGCGCCGCCAGATCCGATAGACCCTTTTCTCGTTCACATGCCAGCCGTCTCGCCGGAGCAGGGCGGTGATGCGGCGATAGCCATAGCGGCCGAACTGTTCGGCAAGGACGATGAGGGCTCTGGTGAGCGCCTTCTCTCCCTGCCGGCCGCGCGGTTTCTTGCGTTGGGTCGACCGGTGCTGACCAAGCGTCTCGCAGGCCCAGCGCTCTGACACGCCCATCTCTGCAACAACTCGGTCAACACAGGCCCGGCGGCGCGAAGGGCTTAGAAGTTTCCCTTTGCGGCTTCAGCTAAAATCAGCTTGTCGAGGGTGAGATCGGAGACCGCCCTGCGCAGTCGCTGGTTCTCTTTCTCCAGCTCCTTCAGCCGGCGGGCCTGATCAACGCCCATCCCGCCATATTCGCGGCGCCACCTATAGTAAGTCTGCTCGGTTACGCCGATCGCACGAACCGCCTGGCCTGCCGTCTCGCCACGGCTCAGGCGGACCTCTACTTCACGCAGCTTGGCAATGATCTCTTCCGGGTTGGCTCGTTTCGCCATCTCTCAGCTCCATTTGCGAAGCCGAGACTAACCAATTCACCAGACCACTTTCCGGGTAGCAGACCAGCTTCGCGCCACGGTTTGCTTTTGACTGATGGAGCCACCGTAGCTGTCAGCGACAAGGATGTACGCCCGTTTATTTTTTGATTTTACCACTGCTAACAGCTGTAGCCACGTATAAATTATCACTGATAAGCACTTAGGTTAGAAGCTTCACAGGGTGCTGGCCTTTCGGGCGCGAAAGCGCGTTAGGTTGCAGGTTTCTCTCTGTTTCCCATCTGATACCAGTGGGCAATTTTTGTTGCCAGTAGGCTATTTTGCTATTTGAGGTTGCACGCGATGGCTGCTGGGATTCGCGCCGAAGCTCGAAGGCGTGCGAGCTCCCGAAAGGCATCTTATCGAAGACTAGGCTGAATGCCCAACTCAAACCACTGATGATTAGGTCAGCCACTGGATGAAACGCAGCACGATAGAACGCCAACATGTCCTTGAAGATCGGAGACAGACCAAAGTCAGAGAGCTTCTGCACCAGGCTGAAGAGGGAGATCGCACCAAGAAGGATGCCAAACCAACGGAACCAGGACCACATGCTGAAGTCCACCTAAGCACTTAATGAACACGACCTTGATAGGCTGCCAAGCTTAGGGAAACAAAGGAAGTGCAACAGGTAAGGTCAAGGTCCAGGGAATTTCTGTTGGCAAATTTTTAAGGATCATAGTTGCGGCGTGCAACCCCCGATTCCCCACAATCGGTAGGGGCACGCGTTCAATCCGAGTCCATGGCAAAGCGCCAGTGAATGAACAGGCGAATGAAACCGCTGAGTTAGGCGTTACGTCCTGCATGCCTAAAGGTTTGCCCTCGAAGCAGAATCAGGGGGCAAGCCCTTTGAAACAATCCCCTCAAGCTCTTACGGCAGGAGCTAAGGGCTTTTTAATGCGAGTCCCATCGGACCAGCTTTTGCTTAAGCTGTACAATAATGGATATTTCTGCGCGGCGCGTACTCCGCCAAAAATTGTTTTACAAACGGGCGCGCCATGCCGTGATCTCTCACGACGATTTACGAAATGCTTGTAAAACAATTGTGCAATAAGAACAGTCCCTTATGCCTTCTGCGGCATATTCCTAATCTAGAAGTGGCGAGCCTATCTTATGGCGTAACGGCGAAACGCGGGGTCAACCCATGCTAAGCTAAGCTGCTTCCACACATACCTCTACCCGTTCCTTACGCGCAACCATGTCCAGCAGTTGAGTGGCAAATAAAATGAGCCGTGCAGCCTCAACGGGCTCATGATTTACATCACGGTGGCCAGGAGGATTTTTTGCGTACCCAATCGCGCCGGCGAAAAGATCGCGTTCGGCTTGCCGCTCGGATACCAGGGCATCAACATTCCGAAGCACGCCGGTCTCTTCATGGAAAGCTTTCCGCATGAGATTGACGCCGTAGAACTCAGGGCCAAGCCCGGCCTTATCTCTAACGGCTACCTCAACCTGTAAGAAAGCTTGGAATACTGCCGCTCCATATTGTCCGTTTAGGAAAGAAGGGCGAACTCGCTCCGAGAGGTCAGCGCTTATCAGATCCATGGGAAGAATACTCGCCTTGCGAAAGGCATCGACGTCCTGACGTGTATTTAATGATCGTCCGCGCCGAGTGAACAAGAACCATTCGCCCGGTTGTTCGGGGTCTCGCATTAAGAGCCCTTGCGCGTTTAGCCAGCTCATCGCCTCGTACACGGCCAGGATCACTCGACGGTCCGATAAATCGCGTCGATTGACATTAATGAGATCATGATAAGTGAAGGGTCGGTCTTTGGCGTCACTTCGAAGTTCAATGATTACACCTGCTAAGGTTTCGGGAGGCAAATCAACCAGCTCTTCTGCGTCGCGAAATACGTCGGCTAAATTTCGGGGCATTTGGCTCACCATTATAGGCGCTCGGCGCTTCCAAGGCGCTTAAGCTGTCAGATTTAGGTTTCGGAAAGGGACGCGGGAACTCTTGGCGCCGAAGGTAGGCCGAACCTAGCGGCATGTCGACGTAATTCTCTCGACATCGCTTCCGCCGTCGCGGGGCCTAGCAGCGCTCCATGAGAGGCAGCCAAAAAAAATGCTGCCCCGGAGCCTCTTCGACGAGGTCCTACGAGAAGCGAAAATGCTTCAATGGGAGATTTGCCATAGACGAGCAAATCCGGGAAATTTTAATCCCGAATTGGGACTCGAACCCGTCTCCTGCTAAGACAGTTGAAGCGTGTTAGCCAATTTCGGAAATGCCCTATGCAAGACGGTGTGCAAAATGTGGGAGGTTAGCCACTCTAAGCGCTTGATTTTTCTAGGCTGGTTCACACTTCCGTCACTTCTTCAGCCGCACGCCGTCGAGAATCTCAACGCTGGCCTTTTCAAATGCCTGTTGAAGGGCCGCGCGCGTGACGCCGAGTGGCTTTCTTCGTCCCGTCTCGAACGCACGTACTCGTCGCCAATATTTACCGGCCAGACGGACTTCTTGGGACCACGACTGGGCTATCCGTCGGCTTCCTTCAGCTTTTCATCCGGTGGCAAAGCGGCAAGCAAAATTGCCCATGCCTTGACGAAGGCAAGAAACCCATCTTCCGTCGTGACGACGAGGCGATACGTCTCCGCAATTTCCCGCGCTTCCGGGGTCTCCTCATAACGCGATAAGAACGCTAGATACTGCACTCGGGCACCTTTGGTCTCGAAGCCATGCTCGTCGAGATAGACCACATTGCCGTGCGCCAAAGCATTGCGCACGACTCTCAGAACCTCGTTCACGGTACGGCGCTCGATCGTGTTGACGGCCTCCCCCGCCATTGGATGCAGTCCCTGTTCATCCCGCCACCTGTCGGTCTGGTTCACGTCGTTCATGATACGGCTGAAGGCCCAAGGATAGGCGGGGGCATCGGGCCAGAAATCGGTTTGGAAGAAGCGTTGCCGCTCAACGCGTCGGATCGCCACGTAGAAATCACGGGCTCGGGCACCCTGGTTTAGAGGGTGGCCCGCTTTCATTCTCTCATAGGGAATCACGAATACCGACGTCGCGACGATGAGCGAAAACGATCCAATGAGCTGCTTTTCCCGGGCGACGGGCTCCAACAGTTCAAAGAGATCCATGCAGCGCGCTGGATATTCGGTTACGAACCGCTGCGGAATCATGGCCCCACCCCCACTCGCTTCCTAGCGTTTGAACGGTCCCGGCGCGTCGGGGTACAAGCGCCAAAGGGCTACGAAGGCAGCGTGCGCGATCGCGTCGGCAGCATGCGTCCCGGTTCCCCCCATTTGCCGGATAGCGGCATCAATTCGTGCCTGCATCGCAGGATGACTATCTGAGGATTCCCAGCGCCCTGCGCCGATCAATGTCATCGCAAACATTGCGAAATAGATGCCGAGCTGGCGTTTTCGGCGAACAAGCTCGGCATTAACTGATTGCGCCTCTGCGTATGCATCTGTCATTTCCAGGATGAAAGTTGTGGCGAATTCATCGCAGGAAAGTTCTTCCGCATGTTTGGCTGGTGAAGGCGCATCTTGGTCAGCGCCGGTTCCCTCTTGTTGATGCTGAAGATGACGCACTTCGTGCAACAACGCCCATCCCGTGGCAATTGTCGCCAGCTCAGCTGCCGCCCTCCCTGACGGATTCCGCGCGGTATCCAGATAGATTCCCGGCTCTGGAACTTCCTCGGGCAACTTGACAGCCAACGGGTCCTCTTCCTTCAGTATTCGAAAGAACGTTTTCACCATGCCGTCGAACCGCTCGAACTCTGGTTCAGTACCAATTGCCATTTCATGGATGCGCTCGTACCCCTCCCAGGCAATATACGCGGCAAGCCAGAAGGCGCGCATCGCCCGGTGATTGAACCGAACGTCGCGATAAGCACCGGCGTCCAGCACGAATAATCCATCCGGTCCTGCGTCTGTGAGAAGGTTGAACCGGAGGCTGTAACGGGTCCAAAGCTCCGTGAGTTCCGGTCGGCGTTCGGGCGCGACCCCTTCAAAGAGGTTTCGCGCGGCGGTCTGAATTTCAGCATCGTTTCGCTTTTGATTGAACATGGCGGTCGCCATGGTGAGATGGGTCATTGAACAATGTATCACCATTCGTGAGTTCATTTAAGACTTTGAATATCAGCCAGGTACAGCCAGCCCCGCGACGGCCCTGGCCATTACGGCCCGAGCCTCGGGTGTTTTACATACGACTATGCTTCGCCGTGATCCATAACGACGTTTTGCGAAGGCCGTGTAAAACAGTTCCTTAGCATAAACAAAGGATTAGCAGAAAAGCTACTACCTTCTAAGCAGGGGGTTGGTGGTTTCGCTAGCTCTGCTGGTCAACGGCCGTCAAGCCTTCATGCGAAATCGGAAGTCGCAGCAGGCCGCACCTTCCATGATCGTCTGGGTCCGGGACAGTTCGAGTTCGTCGTTGAAGCCCACCACCATGGCGTGATCGCGGTTGCAGTGGACGCGGTAGCCAATGTCATTAAGCCCGAGCTCCTTATAGAATTCGGCGTACTGGCAGCGGGTCACGTTGAAGTCGAGACGGTCATCAGCCTCGCTGATAACCTGAACTTCCATAGCGCCGCCGCCCGCCCACAGCTCTTGGGCCACCGTTCGCAATGACGCCGTGTTTCGTCCATAGGTCTCCGCCCATGCCGCGCCGTCGTCAGCCGCCAGCTTGCGAATTGTCGCATCGAGGACCTCGCGCATTGAGTTCTCGCCGAGCTTCTCCCTGAGCGTTTGAATGAACGGGATTAGCACACGCCCTTCAATCTTGCGGCGCTGTAGGTGACTGATAGTAACTTCGCTGGTGTCGGCCATGATCGCTCTCATTGGTTGAAACGTCTGTCGTCATCTCGTGCAGCGAAAGCGGCCGCGGATCAAACCAGTTCTTCTACGGCATTGACTTAGATTTTCTATGCCACGAATATCGCGGGTACTGGAAATAGCAGCGTTGCCCTTAAAATGAGCTATAGACTTCCGCCACTGAATGGCCTGCGTGCTTTCGAAGCGTCCGCCCGTCATTTGAGTTTCAAGCGAGCAGCCGATGAACTCTGCGTGACACCGGGAGCCGTCAGCCAGCAGGTCAAGAGCCTTGAAGCGAGCATCGGAGTGAAGCTTTTCCGACGCCTGCCGCGTGGCTTGCTTCTTACCGCAGCCGGTGAAGAGTACTTGCCTTCGATCGGCCGCGCATTCCATGCGATCTCCGATGCGACTGAGAAGATCACACCAGCGCTCAAGGGACGCCGATTGCGTCTCGCGATTTCGCCGGCCCTGCAGCGGGAAGGGCTTCCGTTAATTGGCAATCTGAAGGGACATCGCCTCCTCGCCAAACTCGTCTTCACGGATGACCTGAGCCAATTGCTCGATGGTGAAGTTGAGGCGATGCTCAGAACCTCTCTGCAGTCACCACCTGGCCTTCATGCCGATCGCATCGACTTGCAAGCGACCGCCGGTGTGCCTCTGCCAACCATGCTCGTTACTCTGCCAGGTCTAGCCGGATGTAGGGAGCACCGAGCCCTCATGAAATTCCTGAAGAACGCGTGACTGCGTCTCCTGCTGGTTCTGCCCACGACCGCAATTGGACCTCTTTCACCGTTCGCGGGCGAGACAGGAGCTTCGGCTATGGGGGATTTAGCGGTCGTAAGGAGCGCGAGCTGCGATCGCCGCCGTTCACGCAACATATTCGGCTTCACCGCGGTTCGAATCCCCAGGCTGGATTCGAATTCATATCTCAGAAACCAAAATCGGAAACGTTAGCCAAATTCCAAAATACGCTATACAAGACAGTGTGCAAAAATCGGTATGTTAGCCAATTTAAGCCTCTGATTTCACTCGCCTAGTTCATTCCCTCCCTTTCCCCACCCTCCGGCAAACATCGGCAATCAAGGGTGAAGCGGCTACCGCCTCGAAACCCGACTAGGACCGAGTCTGACCCTTAGCAGCTTTTTATCTCAGTTGGTTATTTCATTTTCAGCATGTTGCGGACGGCAAGGCCGAACAGAAAAATGAAGATCGCCGAAAGCAGCTTTTGAATGCCCGACGCAATGGCGACGCTGCGCGGCACAAAGGCCACCGGATTACCACCATAACGCTCGACCCCATAGAGGCAGCCAAAGGCCCGGTGCGCCGAATCCCCACTTAAGTCGAGGATGATGGCCGCGTTGTGATAGGCTATGCTGAGGGCTTCGTTGATGGGGTTGATCCAATGGCGAACCGGCTCGGCAAGGCCGGTGAAGCCGTTCTCTTTGTCCTTTTCGAAGTCGCCGGTTGGCAACGTCTTGGTCACGCACGCGGCCGGGAGCTTCCCTGTGGCGGCCTTCCACGCAACAGTCGAATACACAGCCACTTGCCTGAAGAAGCCCTGATGGTTCAACTGGCGTCGCGCCGCGGCGATGTCTGGGTTCTGGCCTAGGAAATAGACCGAGAAAATTGCGATGCACAGCGCCCAGAAGAATAACGGCCGCACCACCGAGCGCCCGAAATTCGAGAAGGTCTGATACAGCAGCCCGGCCAAGAAGCCGAGAGCCCCGCCCCAGGGCTTGAACTTCCACACGGGCCAGGGCAAGGGCCAATGTTCCGCAAAACGCTGCGAGCGTATCTCGCCCGAGAAGAAATGCAGCTCGCGCTCGGTGTCGTGGCCCTCGATGGCCAGCCGCTTCAGCGCCCGCCAGCGTGCTGGCATGTCGCGCAGTGCGCTGCCTTGGGCGATGCCGCTAGTCACCCGCCGGCGGATATAATGGGCTTGCCGGTAAGGCGCGCTCCGGCCCTGGAGCCAGCGATGCAGCCGCTTGCGGCGCGGCAGTTTTTCACCTTCGGGCGCCTCCTCTTGCGGCTCAAGCAGCCGCCCTTCCGCCACCACATTATCGAGCCGCGGCGCCTCCTCGAAATGCGCTTGGATGAAGTTTGGCACGCCTTTGAAGCGCGCGCGCGCCAAGCTAAATGTGCGCTTACCCCAAACAGCGTTGAAATCCGCCTCACCTTCGAATGACGCGTCATCGAACTGAACGACCCGCTCGAAGGTGACGAGGCTGAAATCTGCGGCACTCCCCGGCTCGAATTTCGCGCCGTTGAAGAATGCGTCGTTCGTGAAGGTCTGCGCGCGAAACAGGGCGGGGCCGAAGAAGCGGGCGCTTCCGAAATCGGCATTGCGCTTGAAGGCGGCGCTTTGGAAATCGGCGCGGCGGGAGAAGGCGGCGTTTCCGAAATCGGCGCGGCGGGAGAAGGCGGCGTTTCCGAAATCGGCGGGGCCGGAGAAGCGGGCGCCTCCGAAATCGGCATCGAAGGCTGAAGGCGGCGTTTTGGAAATTGGCGGGGTCGGTGAAAGCGGCGCTTTGGAAATAGGCGAACCCGGTGAAGCGGGCGCTTTGGAAATAGGCGGGGCCGGAGAAGGCGGCGCTTTGGAAATCGGCGCAGTCGGTGAAGTGGGCGTTTCGGAACCAGACATCGCTGGTGAAGCGGGCGCGTTGGAAACCGGCGCGGTCGCTGAAGGCGGTGTGTCCGAAATAGGCGGGGCCAGAGAAGGCGGCGCTTTGGAAATCGGCGCGGCCGGAGAAGGCGGAATGTTGGAAATTGGCGGGGCCGGTGAAGCCGGCGCTTTGGAAATAGGCGAAGCCGGGAAAAACGAAGCTTTCGAAACCGATTACCTTCGCATCGAGCGAAATCGATTTGACAGCCGGCTGTACGGAGCCGATTTCATGTTTTGTTTCTCGCGCTGCCTCTTTGGTTCCCTCCGCCCCCCTTACAAGAAAGAGGCAGCGGGAGAAATCGGCGTTTGCCGCCTCCATCCAGGCGCGCGTTTCCTCATTCAGTGGTTCGAGAGTGCCGAATCGTTCCTCTACTAACCATTTGCGCGCGGCCTGGACCACCTTGCGCTCAGCGAGCATCTTTTCCGCCCAGGCGTTCCAGGCCTCGCGGCCTTGCAAGAACAGAGCAACCGTCTCATCCCGCGTCATCGCTATCTGCCCCCTTGCGGCGCCAATGCCGCGTTCTAGCCGGAAAATGACGCGGCCCGAATTTAAATATCGCTGGTCTGGGGCCCGGCCGAAGCCAGCAATGCGCGTGCTTGGTATCCGGTGACTTCTGGACTTGTGCAGGTTTTCGGATGCCTGCATGACGGAGCCATCCATACGCGCTGACGGCAGGCGTCCGAAAAGCGCCAAGACACGAAATCGCGGTTTGCAGCGTCACGGGCTTTTCATCCCCGCCGCTTCCGCGGCGTCATCGAACAGGCGGTTGAACTGCCGCGATTGTGCGCTCGCGGCTTGAAAAGGGATATCAGAGTGCCTTGACCCCGGAAGGGCCATCCCTTTCTTTAATGATCATCTCGGCTATCGAAGGTAATGCAGCCGTTTGACGGTGATCCTCGTACCCTTAGCCCGCGTGGCGGTGGGACAATCCTAGAAAAAGCCTTGCAATTCTATGGGAACAAATTGTCCCACTTTTTATCTAACCCTTTGTTTTTTTGTCGTTATGCTGGTCCTGTCGTGTCCACCATCCCGCAAGTAAAAGACATTTATTTTGCAATCGCTTAGCCTAGCAGCAGTTCGGCCCTACCATTCTTTATCCCATACTTTCGGCGGCGCCGTGGCCCTCAATACGACCGGCAGCTCACGTTATTGCCTACCTTCTGGCAATTGGTCAGCGTTGGCGCTGAGATAGCGCTGCCTTCAGCGGTATCAAGGCGCTTCCCGCTGTCCATCCTGCGTGCAGGGAAATTGGCCACGCTCAATACAAAGGTAGCGCAGTGACTTGCCGGAAGAGACCTCGGAATAATCGCTGAACCTGAACTCATCGACAATATCGTTCTCAAGTATCAGGGAAATGACCCGCTGTTGTTCGGTTTCGGTTTCCAAGGTGCCCGAGAGAGATTGAACGCCGAGGATTACCACGGAGCGCTGTCTACGCTCATTAAGGCTGTTCGGCTTTACCTTCGAATTCTTGTGATACCCCAGTGGAAGGCCAAACACCTTTGTTTTCTTTAACATCGCTTCTATCTTTCGAGACACCAGGCCGCAAAGGGTAACCGCCCGAGCATCTGAAAGCGCGATGGTATCCGCAAGGTTTCCTTTAGCGACGCCTGAAGCCAGGCCGAGACAAACAAGCGTATCGAAGCTTTGAACATCACGCGAAAACTCCGGACTGTCGAGAAAATCAGCTAGATTTGCGCTTCGATTGGTGTGGGTAATAAGCTTAGAGGAGCTACCATAAGACCAGGCAGCGCTGTCATAGAGCATGTAGATTTTGATCTGAGCTTTGCCGCCCTCGTCTGTTTGAATTTGAACCGAGCGTTCTTTTACGGAGAAATCTCTACCGACTTGAATTGTGTTGGTCCCGCCGATGAACCAGGTCCGCAAGGAATTTGAGAACTGAAACTACATGAGCCATAAGCAATTTCGTGAAACTGTTACGCCGAAGCCTTTAAGGTAATAACGTTCAAAATTCACCTAGATTTTGACGCAACGGTAAACGCAGCTGCAGCGCTGCCCAAAGGGCAACGCCTCGCCCCTGGGCACCTCTATTCGCAGGGCCGAGTGCGAACAGCGGCGAATGACGAGAAGCCGCCCTAAGCTTTTTCAGCTACTGATTAGGGCCGTGTCCGGTACATCGCGGCACCGGAGCAAGTCATTACCGCATCGCCGTGCTGGTTCAGCATGGTGATGTCCATGGCGATAATTCCACAGCCCGGACGGGACTGAGACAGCCTCGCCGAAGTGATCGTAAGCTGGCATCGAAGTACGTCTCCCGGCCTGACTGGTTTCAACCAGCGGATCTGCTCCATGCCTGGCGAGCCCAAACTCGCGCGCGGGGATATCAAGCCATCGACGAGCATTCGCGTCATGACCGCGCAGACATGCCACCCGCTTGCCGTTAAACCGCCAAAGGGTGAAGCCGCGCCAATCGCCGGATCGGTGTGGAAGGGTTGCGGATCATAGCGCCGGCCGAAGTCGAGAATTTCGACCTCGTCCATGACAACCGGACCCAACTCGTAGACGTCGCCGGCGGCGTAATCTTCGAACCAGCGCTCGTCCTTATTTTCCACACGCAGCATATTCGCCCCTCTTTGCCCTCTCGGAGGATAGGGGAAGGAAGCCATTCGCTTCCGTGCAAAAGCGCATATCTCTGAGTAATTTGACACAGCTGTCATGTCACAACTCCGTGTGGGCCTTTACGATTCCAGCCATAGCAAGGCGGGACGTGGCCGCCGAAACATCTCTTGGTAAGGAGCGTATCAGAGGCAGCGGGCGAAGCGACCCATCGAGCTAGGCGACCAGCTCGATGGCGGCCGCCCTCGCCTTGCCGAAGGCAATGAGGCTGTCGGCATCCTTGCCCGCTTCGCTCGCCTGTCGGAGCTCTTCGGTGCACAATTGAACATGGGCGGCGCCATGGCGACATTGACGGCCTGACGCCACTCCGATCACATGACGTCGCGCATGTGGCGGGTCGGTTAGGCTTGAGCCGCTACCCTGCCTTGCCGTGGCCCACCATATCCGGCGACAGCCAACCGGCAGTCCCGCGCGGTCCCGGTCCGCATTTTCGGTGTGACGACGACGCCATTTGGCTCCTATCAACAGGTTCAAACGAAATGACTTGAATGGGCACAATTAATGTGCTTGGTCCAAAGATCGACATCATTTACATAACATCTAACGTTCAGACCATGATAACCGCATTCCAGTTACGCGCCGCTCGGGCCTTGGCTGGCGTCGATCAACGTGAACTCGCCAAACTGTCCGGACTTTCGCTGCCGACCATCCAACGGATGGAAGCAAGCGCTGGGTTGATCCGCGGCCATGTGGACTCGCTGATGAAGCTCATCGCCGCCCTAGACGCGGCAGGCATCGAGCTTATCGGTGAGGGCGATGTGAGCGAAGGTGGCGGCCGCGGCGTGCGGCTCAAGTTGGAGCGGGTCATCGAAGCTAAATCAAGCTTTCCAACGTCCTCGCATCGGCGCAACGCGCCGCAGCGGGGAAGGTAGGCGTGATGGTGCTCGCAATCGTTCTCTCGGGAGTCGCAGCACTGCTTGGCGTCGCGGCTCTCGCCATTATGATCGGCCGCTCAACCGGGGCGGTCCCCATCATCTACGGCGCATGCCTCACAATCTCGCTGATTTCCTTTGCTGGCGCACTGTTTGAACTCACCCATGTCCCGGCAATTCCCTCGACCGTGACATTACCGCTTGGCTTGCCTTGGCTCGGCGCTCATTTCCGTATCGATGCGCTTGCGGCTTTCTTCCTCGCCGTTGTCGATCTCGGCGCTGCCGCCGCCAGCCTGTTTGCGCTAGGCTACGGAAGGCACGAGAAGGCACCGTTGCGCGTGTTGCCGTTCTACCCTGCCTTCCTGGCCGGCATGAATCTTGTCGTTCTCGCCGATGATGCTTTCACCTTCCTAAGCGCCTGGGAGTTTATGTCGCTCACCTCGTGGGCGCTGGTCATGGCGCACCATCGCGAGCGCGACAACACTTACGCCGGCTATGTTTATCTTGTCATGGCAAGCTTTGGCACGCTCGCATTAATCCTCGCCTTTGGCATGCTCGCTGGTCCCGAGGGCGGCTACACATTTGAGGCTATACGCGCGGGTCATCCCTCGGCCGCGGTCGCCGCGCTGGTCCTCGTTCTCGTGCTCTTTGGCGCCGGCTCCAAGGCTGGAGTCGTGCCGCTTCATGTCTGGCTGCCGCTCGCGCACCCGGCGGCGCCAAGTCATGTCTCGGCCCTGATGAGCGGCGTCATGACCAAGGTCGCTGTGTACGGCTTCGTGCGCATCGTGTTCGATCTGCTCGGCCCCCCGGACTGGTGGTGGAGCATGGTAGTGCTCGCGCTTGGCGGCATCACCGCGGTGATGGGTGTACTCTATGCGCTGATGCAGCACGACCTCAAGCGGCTGCTCGCCTACCACACAGTGGAGAATATCGGGATCATCTTCATCGGGCTCGGCCTATCGCTCGCCTTCAAGGCGCATGGCATGACTTTCGCGGCCGCGCTCGCGCTCACTGCAGCACTCCTCCATGTGTTCAACCATTCGGTGTTCAAGAGCCTGCTGTTCTTCGGCGCCGGCGCCGTGCTGACCGCGACCGGCGAGCGCGACATGGAGCATCTGGGCGGCCTTATTCATCGCATGCCGCAGACCGCCTTCGTGTTCCTCGTGGGCTGTGTCGCCATCTCGGCGCTGCCGCCGCTTAACGGCTTTGTGTCCGAATGGCTGACGTTCCAGGCTATCTTGCTAAGCCCGCAATTACCATCGTGGGGCCTGAAGTTCCTGGTGCCGGCCGTCGGCGCACTGCTGGCGCTGTCGGCCGCGCTCGCGGCCGCCTGCTTCGTCAAGGCGTTCGGCGTGACCTTTCTCGGCCGGCCTCGCACGCCGGCTGCCAGCCGCGGGCATGAAACCGACCGGTTCTCGCTCGCTGCGATGTTCTCCCTGGCCACGCTCTGCCTCGTTGCCGGAATTCTGCCGGGTCTATTCATCGACGCGCTGGCACCACCGGTCAAAGGGCTGGTCGGCGATAGCATGCCGTTCCAAACCGGCGTCGAATGGCTTTCAATCGTTCCAATCGCGGAAAGCCGTAGCTCTTACAATGGTCTGCTCGTGTTCCTGTTCATGATCATATCAGGCACGCTGGCTGCGGCCATGATTCACCGTCTCGCTTCCGATATGCTGCGCCGCGGCCCAGCTTGGGATTGCGGCTATCCCGATGCGAATCCTGCGACGCAGTACACGGCCGACAGCTTCGCGGAACCGATCCGGCGCGTGTTCGGCTCCGTCGTGTTCCGCGCACGCGAGGTCGTGGAGATCCCGCCGCCAGGCGACGTGCGTCCCGCGCGCTTCACGGTCCAGCTGCACGACCTCATCTGGGAGACGCTCTATGCACCAATCGCTGGCGGCATCGCGACTGCGAGCGAGCGACTCAATCACCTGCAATTCCTGACAATCCGCCAGTATCTCAGTCTCGTCTTCGTCGCGGTCATTCTACTGCTTCTGGTACTCGCGATATGGCCGTGATCTTCAACACCGCCGTCCAGGCCGCGCAAATGTTTTTAGTGCTGCTGCTCTCGCCGCTGCTCACCGGCTTCGTGCGTAAGGTGAAAGCACGATTGCTGCGCCGCCAGGGCCCGCCGCTCGTCCAACCCTATCGTGACCTGGTGCGCCTCATGCACAAGGAGGTGGTGCTAGCGGAGAGCGCGTCATGGTTGTTTCGCGTGATTCCTTATCTCATCTTTGCCGGTATCTGGGTGGCGGCGTCGCTGGTGCCAACCTTTCGCACGGGCCTGCTCTTTAGCTGGTCGGCGGATCTCATCGCCATCATTGCGCTGCTTGGCAACGCGCGCTTCTTTCTCGCGCTCGCCGGCCTCGACGTCGGCACCAGCTTCGGCGGCATTGGCTCGAGCCGCGAGGTGATGATTGCCTCACTCGCGGAGCCAGCAATGCTGATGATCGTGTTTGCGCTAGCACTGATCGCTGGTTCAACTCAACTGTCGACCATGGCCGGATTCATGATCTCGCCAGAGGTGGGATTGCGGGTATCGTTAGGACTAGCTCTAATTTCCCTGATCATGGTGGCAATTGCGGAGAACGCGCGCATTCCGGTCGATAATCCGGCGACGCACCTCGAACTCACGATGGTGCATGAGGCGATGGTGCTAGAGTACTCCGGCCGCCATCTTGCTCTGATCGACCTCTCTGCGTCGCTGAAGCTGCTCCTCTACGTCTCACTCATCGCTTGCTTGTTCGCACCATGGGGCCTCGCCCCGCCGGGAGGCGGATTGCAAGCGCTGGCGATCGGAATCGTTGCCTATATCGCCAAGCTTGCAGTTGGCGGATTCCTGCTGGCTGTATTCGAGACTGCCATCGCGAAAATGCGAGTGTTTCGGGTTCCCGAATTTCTTGGGGCAGCGCTGATGCTCGGCCTTTTGGCAACGCTTCTCTTATTCGTCTCGCGGAGCCTGTAAATGCGCAATCTAGATTTCGACGTCGCCCACATGCTGGCAGGCTCGCTGGTGTTGATAAGCTTTATGCAGCTCTATCAGGATCGGCTCTACGCGCTCCTCAACATTTTCGCGCTTCATGCGCTGGTGCTGGCGCTCTCGGTCGCGTGGCAGGGCTTCATCCAGAACGCACCGCATCTTTATGTCACCGCGTCTATCGCGCTCGTTTTCAAGGCGATCATCATCCCGGTGGTGCTGCATCGGATCATCGTAGGGTTGGGCATCCACCGTGAGATCGAAAAAGTGGTGGGCGTCGGAACTGCGATGCTGTTCGGTATGGGGCTCGTAGCCTTGTCCATGGTAGTAATGCTGCGGGCCACGCATGACGCCGACCCCCTCGCGCGCGAGGACCTCGCCTTCGCGCTATCTGTGGTGTTGCTCGGGCTATTGATGATGGTGACCCGGCGCAACGCCGTGAGTCAGGTCGTGGGCTTCATGTCGCTCGAGAACGGCCTTGTGCTCGCTGCCACCGGCGCCAAGGGCATGCCGCTCGTCGTCGAGATTAGCATCGCCTTCTCAATACTCATTGCCTTCATTGTCATCGGCATCTTCCTGTTCCGCATTCGCGAGCGTTTCGATACCGTGGATGTGCAGGCGCTCGACCGTTTCCGCGGAGAACGAAGATGATCGACCCTTTCGATGCACTGATCGCCGTCCTCGTCACGCCCGCGGTAGCAGCGGCGGTGCTCGCGATCCTTCCAGGCTACCGGCTCACCGCGCGACTCAATGTGTTGGCGACGCTAATAACTTTCCTCGCGGCGGCGTCGCTTGTGTTGGGGAGGCCGGAGCCGGGTACCTATCTGCTAGTCGACGATCTCAACAACGTCTTCATCGTGCTCACCACGTTCGTCGCCTTCACCACCAGCGTGTTCAGTGCGAGCTACATCAGCCACGAGCTCGAGACTGGCCGGCTGACGCCGTCATTCCTGCGCTTCTACCACGCCATGTATCAGGTACTTATGTTCGCGATGAACCTCGCGCTCCTCGCCAACAATATTGGGCTGATGTGGGTAGCTATCGAACTCGCCACGCTCACCACCGTGCTCATGGTTGGCATCTACCGCACGCATGAGGCGCTCGAAGCAGCGTGGAAATACTTCATCCTAGGCAGCGTTGGTATCGCGCTCGCGCTGTTCGGCACGATCCTCATCTATATGGCGGCGCGGCCGGTGATCAGCGAGGGCTATGCCGCCATGATGTGGACTGGGCTGGTTGCGCATGCTGCCGCGTTCGACCCAGCGCTCCTCAACATCGCCTTCGTATTCCTGCTGCTCGGCTACGGCACCAAGGTCGGACTTGTGCCGCTGCATGCGTGGCTCCCAGACGCTCATGCGGAGGGACCCACTCCAATTTCGGCGGTGCTGTCTGGACTCCTCCTCAATGTCGCGCTTTACGCATTACTGCGTTTTAAGATGCTGCTCGCGGTGAATCTGAAAGCGCTCGCACCGGGTCCGCTGATGATTACGATGGGACTGATCTCGCTTATCTTCGCCGCCTTCATGCTGTACCGCCGCCGCGACATAAAACGGATGTTCGCGTATTCCTCGATCGAGCATATGGGCATCATCACTTTCGCCTTCGGTATGGGCGGACCTCTCGCAAACTTCGCCGGTCTTTTGCACATGACCATGCACTCGTTGACCAAGTCGGCGATCTTCTTCGCTGTCGGCCACATTGCACAGGTTAAAGGCACACAACGCATTTCTGACATGGGCGGGCTTACCGAGACCGATCCAGTACTCGGTTGGGGGCTGGTGCTGGGCGTCGTGGCGATCGCCGGTCTACCGCCGCTCGGCATCTTCATGAGCGAGTTTCTGGTCGTGAGCTCGACCATGGCTCGCGAGCCATGGCTGGCGATCCCGCTGGTGTTTGGCATCCTCGTCGGCTTAGGCGCGCTGTTTCTTCGCCTCAACGGCATCGCCTTCGGCGAGCCGCGCGGCACCACCGCCGAAGCGAAGGCATCCTACGTTCCCATGTTCGCGCACCTCGGGCTGGTTTTCGCCGCGGGAGTCTATATACCGCCCGCGCTCGTCACCGGGTTCCAAAACGTGGCGAAGCTGCTGGGGTAGAAACACATGCCCAAGCTGATCGATATGATTGAAGGCTTCAGAGTCGACGGGCATCGCGGGTGGCCGCGCCTGATCGTGAATGAGAACGGCTGGCGATTCGCCGCAGACCAGATGTCAGCCGGCCGCTGGACGCTGCTCGGCCTGTGGGGTGACACCGGCACGGTTCACATGGCCGTGTTAGACGAGCAAGCGGGCGAAATCGCTGTGGTGACCTTCGAATGTCAGCAGGCAAAGTTCCCATCGATCGGGGCACTGCACCCGCCCGCGATCCGCCTGGAGCGCGCGCTCCGCGATCTGTATGGGCTCGAGCCGGTGGGATTGGTCGACACGCGGCCCTGGCTCGACCTCGGCTTTTGGGGCGCGCGGCATCCAGTTGGCGCGCGCAGCGAGGCACCGGTGGCGCACACTCGATATGATTTTCTGCCGGTGGAAGGCGAAAACCTTCACCAGATCCCGGTCGGGCCGGTGCATGCCGGCATCATCGAGCCCGGGCATTTTCGGTTTACCGCGAACGGCGAGACCGTCGTGAGGCTCGAACAGCGCCTTGGCTACGTCCATAAGGGTATTGAGTCGCTGATGGCTGGCGCGCCACTCGGCAAGGCGGCGCGCCTTGCCAGCCGCACTTCGGGCGACAGCACGGTCGCCTATGCGCTCGCGTTCGCGCATGCCGTCGAGGCGGCGCTGCAGATTGACGTTCCGTCGCGCGCGCTCCATTTGCGTGCGCTGATGGCAGAGCTGGAACGGCTCGCCAATCACTTCGGCGATATCGGCGCAATCTGCAACGATGCGTCCTTCTCCATTCTGCACGCACAATGCGGCATTTTGCGCGAGCGCATCTTGCGCACCGCCGACACCTGTTTCGGCCATCGGCTGATGATGGACCGTATCGTGCCCAGTGGCGTCACTGCCGACCTCAGCGAAGAAGGAATTCCTCAGCTGTGGGCGCTTCTCGAAAACATCCGCCACCCGTTTCGCGAACTGGTCGACATCTATGACAACACTGCTTCCCTTCAAGACCGCACCGTCGCAACCGGGGTGGTGCGGCCGGCGCTGGCGCGACAGTTCGGTGCGGGCGGCTATGTCGGCCGTGCGTCAGGCCGCGGTTTCGATGCGCGTAAGGCGCTGACTTATCCGCCCTACGGCGAGCTGAAATTCGACGTGCCCATATTGGAAGATGGCGATGTCAATGCACGGGTCTGGGTGCGCATTCGCGAGGTCGAGGCGAGCCTTTCGCTAATCGAGCAGATTCTGCGGCGGCTGCCGGAGGGCCCGATTCGGATTGATATTGAGGGCGGAAGTACCGGGCAAATCCGTGAAGGTCTCGGACTTGTCGAATCATTCCGCGGTGACGTGCTCGTGTGGGTGAGGCTTGACGGCAGCGGATTCATCGATCGCTGCCATTTGCGTGACCCGTCCTGGTTCCAGTGGCCACTCCTCGAAGCAGCGATCGAGGGTAACATCGTTGCCGACTTCCCCCTCTGCAACAAGTCGTTCAATTGCTCCTATTCGGGGCATGATCTTTAGGTTTGACGGTTATGCGCACGCTCATCTTCAAGAACCTGATACGAAATCCGGTTACGGACGCACCGCCGTCGGCGGACGACGCGGCGCTCGCGGAATTAGCTGCCAACGTCGACCGCGCCGCTCGACGGCTTCTCGGCCGCAGCCTTGCGATCCGCGAGGTCGATGCCGGATCTTGCAATGGTTGCGAGCTGGAAATTCATGCACTCAACAACGCGTTCTATGATCTCGAACGGTTCGGGCTTCGTTTCGTGGCTTCGCCGCGCCACGCCGATGTGCTCATGGTGACCGGTCCGGTAACTAAGAACATGCGCGAGGCGCTCGAGCGCACCTACAATGCGACGCCCAACCCCAAGTGGGTTGTGGCGGTGGGCGACTGCGCGGCCGGCAGCGGTGTCTTTTCCGGCAGCTACGCCGTGATTGGCCGCGTAAAGGATGTGGTTCCAGTCGACTTGCATATCCCCGGCTGCCCGCCGCGTCCTGTCAATCTGCTCAAAGGCCTGCTTGCCTTGCTCGAACCAAGTGAAAGGCCTATGACGACCGCTTCCTGAGGATGTGGGAGTTCTGGCTCGCCATTTCCGAGATGTGTTTTCGAAGCAAGCTTCCTTGAATGATTTCGTTGATCCTCACGTTTTCTTCGTGAAGCTCAAGCTTGCCCGCCTCGATTTTGTTATGTGGCTGTCCGTCGTCAGAGTTTTTGGGACAGCGAACGAGCTGATCTAAGGGAGGCTCTGGCTCATCTGGTTTTGGATGTTATGCGGCTTGAACGTGATGCCGCAAGCGTCGATTAGCGATGGTTTGGCGTTTGATCCTTTCGCGTTCTATGAGGATGGTCTGGCCGCGATCTAAGTAGACGTCGGCCGGGGTAAGATTGCCGATGCTTTCGTGATAGCGCCGCTGATTGTAATGCTCCACGAAGGCATCGATCTGGGCTTTGAGATCGCCAGGCAGATAGTAGTTTTCCAGCAGGACGCGGTTTTTGAGCGTTTGGTGCCAGCGCTCGATCTTGCCTTGGGTCATGGGATGGTAAGGCGCTCCGCGGACATGGGCCATGTTCTTTTTGTCGAGCAATTTGGCCAGATCGGTGGAGATGTAGCTCGAGCCGTTATCGGACAACAGCCTTGGGCGGTGGAGGACCGTGGCCTTGCCGAGGCCGGAGGCTTTCAGCGCCAGTTCCAGGGTGGCGGTGACGTCTTCGGCTTTCATGGTGGCGCAGAGCTTCCAGGCGATGATGTACCTTGAGAAGTCGTCCAGCACGGACGACAGATAGAACCAGCCCCAGCCGATGACCTTGAGATAGGTGAAATCGGTCTGCCAGAGCTGGTTTGGCGCGGTGGTCTTGTCCTTAAACTCGTCTGCCGCCTTCATGACGATGAAGGCTGGACTGGTGATCAGGTCATGAGCCTTCAGCAGACGATAGACCGAAGCCTCTGAGACGAAATAGCTTTCGGTGTCGGTGAACCGGACTGCAAGTTCACGGGGCGAGAGTTCCGGGCACTCAAGCGCCACCCCGATGATCCGTTTGCGTTACCACACAGTGGCGGCATAAGCAGATGCGGGCTCAATCCTTGATGCGCTAAACTGCCGCAATCTGGGATGGGAACTTTTGCAACGCCTATGAGTTTGCGCGGCAGTCCCGTCCAGCTCCCGCAACTCTGCTGGGCGGGATTTTCTTTGCGTGTTCCGGTTGCGAGGTCATAACGGGGAAAAGAATGTACAGCGGGCCGCCCTGGGCGCAATTCGTTCGCGGAGCGTGCCACCGCCAAAGCGGCGTTAGCGTTACTCGGTGCACAATTTGAATTTACTTGCACGGATTGGAGCGCTCTCACCGTAAGCTTAGCGCAAGTTCGAATTGATTCGCGGGAGGGCCTTATGAAACTTCTTTCGCGGTTCAAGGAGAGTTTCGATCAATGGTGCCGCACTTACATAGTGGACGAATGCCCTGAAGCGCGTGTTTCCGCGTTCAACCCTTCTCGGACATACGACCATTTCGACCTCCCTGGACCGGTCCGGTCATTTTCGCCCTTCGGGATAACCGCGCTCGGCAGCAGCAGCCCAGAACCGGACATTGGGGATTGCGCTCGAACGGTTGGCCGGGCAAGAGAAGCTTCTGGCAGCAGCCCCGGTCAGCGGCGGGAGGATTTTGGATCAGGCAGCACGGTTGCAAGCAAGACTGCAAGCTGATTGGCGATATTTTCGAGGTGGCATTTCACGCCCTCGGGTGCGAGGTGCCGGGCATTTTCCAACCGGACCATGGCCTCACGAATGGCCACGCAAACAGGCAGTTGTGATGGCGGCGTGACGTACTCCATATCGAATTCTGGCATAAGCGGTATAGGCGGGCAAGAGATGTCCGGTTGAAATACCGAGCATTTGCTGGCGTTTAAACAGGCCTGTAAGGAGTAAGGCAAGGCCTCGCGATGGAGCGACGCACGCGTTATACTGTCCAGGAGAAGCGGATTAATTTAATCAGGCTTGGGGTGCCCGATGAACTTTTCAGCGTGCCGGCTAAGTTGCGCGGGAAGCCGTGAGATAACGACAATAGCCCTCGACCCCCGAGGCTCTCCGGAGCGTCACCCCGGGCAATCAATGAATCGAGCCCAGTGGAGCATTCCAAGGACCGGGCTTTTTGCCTGCGGCGAAGCGAAAAAACAGCGCGAGTTCTGCATCCGCGGAACCACAGCGGAACCAATTAAACCTTTAGGTCCTCATTGTAGGCTATTAAGTCTTTGATGCCCTTCCTGAGACACAGGTTCCACTTCGTTCCGGACACATAGGTTACACTTTCGGCCCTTTGCGGAGGATGCAAAGGTGCCGTGGAAGGGAGTGTAACGTGGAAGACGAGCGTCTTCGCTTTGTAGCCCGTCTCCTCGACGGGGAGAAAATGGCCGCGCTCTGCCGGGAGTTCAGCATTTCGCGAAAGACCGGCTACAAGATCTTCAATCGATACAAGGAGACCGGCCTTGAGGGCCTCACTGACCGTTCACGCAGGCCCTACCGCCACGCCAATCAGCTGCCGTTCCAGATCGAAAGCCTGATCGTCCAAATTCAAGCGGGATTATCCGGGCTGGGGCGCACCGAAGATCCGCGAGCGCTTGCGCCGCCTTTACCCCGACGTCCACACGCCCGCGGTCTCGACGGTGCATGTTGTCCTCGACCGCAACGGCCTGATGCGCAGGCGGGAGCAGTGCGGCTAGGCCTGCCCACGCCAAATGAAAAACCGCCTCTCGCGGCGCGAAGGGCGGCGAAGTCACGATGCTTGGTCAATCGACGCAAGAATATCGAACCAGCGGCGGGATTATTCCGTGCAGTGCTGAGGATTGGTTCCGAGCGCAAGGTCTGCAATTGAACTTGTGCGGCTCTGGCGGGGCCAGGTCTCAAAACCATGGGATTGGAAAGATTTTTGTAGAAGTCTAATAATAATGGTCTGCCCCTTAGCGGCTAGCGCTGCGGTTCGGCATAGACGGGAACCCCCAAAAATCAACGCCAAATCGCGGCCGGCCGGCGTCGCCACTCTCAAGGTAATATGGTCATTTTGAAGGGTCCGTGGATCCCGCTCCCATTGGATATAGCGGCCTTCGAATGCGATTAAGTCGTCGTCCGTTAATAAGCCCCGTGAGGTAAGGGTCCTGTATGAAAGCCGGCCAAGACAGCCTGGAGGATGAAGCGCAAAAGGCGGCTTAGCGATCTGAGGACCAGCCTGAGATTGTGCCCGGCAGCGGTCAGGATGGCGTTTGTGGCATCGCCGGCACGGCCCTTGAGGAAGCAGCGGCCAAGATGGCCTTCAGTTTTCATATGGCTGATGACGGGTTCAATGGCTGAGCGTCGCCGGAATCCTGTTCACGAACTTCACCCGTAATCTTGGCTGCATTCGCGCCAGCATCAATCCTTTGAGGCCTCCTTTCAGTCCTATGTCCACCGCAAAGCATCGGGTGAGCCCGCGGTGGTGCCCACACATCTCTATTTTTGTTGGCACAAGGCGGGAAAGATCGTCGTCAGCACCATCTCCCGCTTCGGAAGTTGCCTCCAACACCCCAGAATGGGGGCACCCTCGATTTGAGCGATGCACGCCGAAGCTCATGCCGGCACGGTGGTGGCAAAAACAGGCTAATTGCCGCCCGCATCAGGGGGATTGGGCGGCTGAGGTGGGGTGACGCCCGCACGAGGCGCACCACGGCGTTAATATGCGCCTGCAGTCTTACACTCAAACCCGAGCATTAAAAAGCCGCCCCCTGGTATGGTAAGGGACGGCTCTGCCCCGCGCGTCTCCACGGCGGGAGACGGATTGTGCCTCGGCGCGGCACCGCACTTCAGGCGCGGTTCCTTATGGCAAGCCGTTTTTGGAACAGAAGGCCGAGGGCTTGGCCTCGGCCTTCCTTCCTGGCTGCTGCAAAAAAGTTCTGGGATCAAAGCTCGCGGCTGGCGCTTCATCCCAGGCCACGACGCCCGCTTATCCCATCTACCCCGGCGCAGCGTCTGGGTGTCCTCTTCGCTCATTCACCCAACCATGTCAGCTTCCCCAGTATGGCAGCTGCGCCGGCCCGCGCAGCGTCCGTTTCGAGGATTGCTCAGCGTTCACTTGCGTCGCGGCCTGCACACTCGCGCGGTCACCCATACGTGACCCGCTATCCGAAGGCTTCAGCCATTACAACACAAAGGAAGATATCAGCCCCTGCCCGTTATGCATGCGGAACACAATGCTTAGTGTTGCGGCCTTGTTGCACCTTGAAGCAACAAGGATTGAGGCGCCGGGCGTGGGCCGCGCACGGGAGACGGATTGTGCCTTGGCGCGGCACCACACTTCAGGCGCCCAATCCCCCTGATGCGGGCGGCAATTAAGTTCTACGACCTTCACCTGGACCAGGGGTTGAGCCCGCCCACGGCGCTCAAAGCCGCGCAAGCTTGGCTGCGTACAGCGACCAGGGCCGAGCTGAAGGCTTATGGTGAGCGCAAGCTCGCTCCGGACAAGCTCGACCAGCTGCAAGACATGCTCAATACGCGCAGCCGTGCCGCCGGCAGCCGGTTCGCCGCGGCTTGGAATATTTTGCACGAGCGCGGCGCCGCCAGCGATAGCCAATGCCGGCAGCCAGCAATGGCGCGCCCGATCCCGAATCGCGGCCGTTTGCGCACCCCTATTATTGGGGGGCCTTCGTCTATACGGGACTCTGAGGACGCGTCCAGGTTCGCGTTCCAGATGCGGTACGCTTTCATGCGATCCAGAAGGGCGGCTTTGGGTCCAACCTGTGGCGTTGAACGCCACCACCTTCAGGTGGCTCGGTCTCTCAGGGCCGCGTGAGCGACCCCTTCTGCCGCTTCGAGCGGCTCCAATCCTAAAGCCCCCGGCTTTGCCGGGGGATATTTACTGTTTCATGATTAAAAGAGAGGAAGGCCGCCATTGCAATAAACCTAGAGTTGGCGTGCTTGTTGCGTCTCTGCCACAGCCCCCTTTTCGTAACGAGGGCGTTCGGGAGTTCGACGACAACATCCCGCATAAAGCTGATCTCTACATGCTTTCTCGATGCCGTGGCGTTCATCTTCGATAAGGATCGGGCGCAGATCATCAGGAACACACAAGCTTACAGGTCGGAGCGCAATGATGATGAAGAGTGGGAGACGTAATTTTCGGTGACATGTTATGGATGAGGATTGGAGTAAGAGATGGCACTTGACATCCAAAAAGTAGAATTGATCTTGCGCGAGCATTGGCAAATTCCAAAGGATTTGAGTCCTCGGGAGTTGCGTGAACACGCTGAAAGAATAAAGGTTTTAGTAGACCAGAAGTACTCTCAAGACAATTTGAAATACCAGCTCAGGTTGATTCAAACGACAAAACTCAAACAGAATTTCGACGAGCCGGCATGCGATCAGATCGCCTCGGAACTCCTTCAAGCTGCCAATACTTAGGCCAAGGCTCCTATCCGAACGCCTCGACGCCATTGCAGAAGCGCCGCCGGCCTAAAGCGCTTTTGCCATCGGAAATGTCGTAAGGCCATGCTTCTCTCCGGGTGGCCCGCAATCGACATACCCGTGCTTTTTGTAGAAGCGATGCGCGGTCAGCGTGCTATGCCCTTGTCGCGAACGCACCGCCGCGCGACCGCCACGTGGAAGCCAGCAAGGCTCGGGCGCGAAGGAGAGAGCGTTTTGCCGCCTGACAAAACCAGCATAGGCCGGTGTTTTGCGCCGCGCTGTGATTTGAGTAATTGTGCGTAACGCCCTGGCATGCCGGGCTGATGCGTTCTTAGTCCGTTCCGACTCTGCTAGAATCCCGGCATGCTGGTCCAAGCGCCTCGCAAGATCATCCATATCGATATGGATGCCTTCTATGCATCCGTCGAGCAGCGCGATGATCCAAGCCTTAAGGGCAGGCCCGTTGCCGTCGGCTACGCCGCCAAACGAGGTGTCGTTGCCGCGGCGAGCTACGAGGCGCGCGCATTTGGTGTCCGCTCGGCGATGCCCTCCACCACCGCCATACGCCAATGCCCAGGCCTCGTCTTTGTCCCACCCCGCTTTGAGGCCTATCGAGCGGTCTCACGCCAAATCCATGCAATCTTCGGAGCGTACACAGGGGTGATCGAGCCGCTCTCTCTCGATGAGGCTTATCTCGACGTCTCAGAGAATTTGTGCGGTTTGCCGACCGCCTGGGCGACCGCCAAGGAAATCCGCGCGCGCATTCTTGAGGAGACCGGTCTCACCGGTTCTGCAGGCATTTCCTACAACAAGTTTCTGGCAAAGCTCGCATCCGACTACCGGAAGCCCAATGGCCAGTTCGCGATCACCCCGGAGATGGGGCCTGCCTTCGTCGAAACGTTACCGGTCGCGAAATTCCACGGCGTGGGACCCGTCACGGCGGCGAAGATGCAGCGCCTCGGCATCATGACCGGCGCCGATTTGCGCGAAAAGCCCCTCGCCTTTCTGCGCGAGCATTTCGGCAACGCCGCCGCCTGGTATCAGGCCATCGCGCATGGGAACGACGATCGCCCCGTCGCTTCCCATCGCGTTCGGAAATCGTCAGGCTCAGAAACGACCTTTGCTCGCGACCTCACAGAACCTCCCGAAATCGAAGCCGGTGTGCGTTCCATGGCGGACGAGGTCTGGGCCTGGTGCGCGAAGGCGAGCGCCTTCGGGCGGACCGTGACGGTAAAAATCAAATTCGCCGATTTTCAGACCATCACGCGAAGCCGCAGCTTCGCGGGAGCCGTGATAACCCAAGATCACCTCAGGCGCGCGAGCCTTGATCTCGTTCGATCGATCTTTCCAGCGGCCAAGGGGATCCGGCTTGTAGGGGTCACCGTTTCGAACTTTGTGGAGGCTTGTGCGGAGGAAGAGCTTCCACTTTTTGGTCTATCAAAGCCCAATCGTGGATGATGGCCGACACGGCTTGCATCCCATCGGTCGGCGCTGCCGGTCCCGGCTGGAGGGACAAAATTCCCTCACAGAAACATTTCATCACGAACGCATTGTAGGGGGCGGGCATGACGCGGGATGAGACGGTTGCGCTTTTTTTGCAGGGACGCGAAGCGTGGAACGCTTGGGCCAATGAGATGCTCTCCGAGCGCAAGACTATGGAGGCAGATGGCCGTTGGGCTGCAGAAACAGCCGCAGCCGGAAACCTGGCGCCAAAGAACGCCGAAACGCGCTCCTGGATGGACGCAGCCCGGGCCGACTTCGCCCGCTGTCTTTTCGGTCCCCACAGCCCCCCGCAAAAGAAAGAGACAGAGGCAGAGGAGAATGATCGAAATGGAGGCGCGGAACCGTCTGTCAAATCAATGCTGATCGATGCCGGTAAGATTGATTTTCGTGGTTTCATATTTCCAGGCGACACCGATTTCGTTGGCACTACCTTCACCGGCAGAGCCGATTTCGGGAGTACCGCCTTCAGGCGTAACGCCAATTTCCTGAGCGCTACCTTCTGCGGCCACGCTGATTTCGGTAGCACCACCTTCACGGGGCACGCTGATTTCCTGAGCGCCACCTTCACCCGCGACGCCCGTTTTGGAGGTGCCACTTTTCGGGGCGCCGCCCGGTTCCGCAGCGTTATCTTCCTGGGCGATGCCTCGTTCGAAAACGCCACTTTCCGCGCCAACGCGACATTCGGCAGCACCGCTTTTGGAAACTACACGACCTTTGCAGGCGCACGGTTTCTGAAAGAGGCAAGCCTCATAGGCCTCAAAGTGGAGCGGGCACTCAATTTGAAAGGCGCAAAGTTCGCTCAGGTGCCCGCGTTCAATCAATCGGATTTTAAGCAGGCGCCGTTCCTCGATGAGGTGAGTTTCCCGATTCCGGGCTTTTTCCGCATGGGGAAGGCAGAACTCATCTCCCAATATCGCGCCATCCGCCGGATGGCTATTCAGGGCACCGATTACGAGCGGGAGCACATGGCACTTAAGGGTGAGCTGAGGTCGCGGCGCTGGACGACAGACAAATGGTGGTATCCCAGCCTGTGGCTAGGCATATTTTATGATGGCGCTGCCGACTGCGGACGCTCCATTGTCCGGCCGCTCGCGATTTGGTTCGCCAGCGTTTTTGTCTTTGCCGTCTTATACATACGGACAGCGGACCAGGCTGAGGGATGGAGCTGCGGCGCTCCCTTCATCAAGGCGCTGTTTCTGTCGGGCCGAAACGCGCTGGTGCTCTTCAGCGGCAGCGGCGATGCGCGGATCACGCAAGCCTACCACTGCCTGTTCGGCGGCGACTTTGAGCCGAAAATCCCTGACGGGGTCAGCTACCTCGAATCCTTCGTGCAGGTGCCGTTGAGCGCCACGCTTATCTTCCTCTTCCTGCTCGCGCTAAAGAACCGTTTGTCCGTCGTGACGTCATGCGCCAAGTTGTTCCAGTTAGCCATTTTGGCTATTTTGGGCAAAAGCCGCCAGCTTTGGCTTCACAAAAGTCAGCCGGGTTGCCCGTGTAGATGCACCTCATATAGCAGGCTTGATACGCTAAATCCGGATCTTGCTTTTCCGGCTCCCGCTGACTTCGAACGTTGCCGCTGCCGTCGTTCTCCGTCCGGACTCGATTGGTGGGGTGTCAATCGAGTGGGACGGAGCCCGCATTGTGACACGCATTACGCATAGACGTGTCTCATGGACTGACCGCAAGCGCATGCTCGCGCACGGCTGGCGATCATTCAAACTCGAACGCCGGAATGTGGAGTTTTTGCCCCACGGTGCAAAATTTATCGTCAACTCATGGAACAAAGATTCAAGAAGCCCTCGGCACGGAGCCAGGACCGCAACTCCCGCTATCGACCGTCGTTGCGAGTTCACCCTCTCTCCAACGGCCAGGATCGGCGATGAGGCTCCTCGCCAGGTGAATGATATGGCTAACAAGGATTTTCGACACCTCGCACGCCTTCGAGCTTCGGCGCGAATCCCAGCAGCCATCGCGTGCAACCTCAAATAGCAAAATAGCCTACTGGCAACAAAAATTGCCCACTGGTATCAGATGGGAAACAGAGAGAAACCTGCAACCTAACGCGCTTTTGCGCCCGAAAGGCCAGCACCCTATGAAGCTTCTAACCTAAGTGCTTATCAGTGATAATTTATACGTGGCTACAGCTGTTAGCAGTGGTAAAATCAGAAAATAAACGGGCGTGCATCCTTGTCGCTGACAGCTACGGTGGCTCCATCAGTCAAAAGCGAACCGTGGCGCGAAGCGAATCAGCTGTGAGATAATTCCTATTAAGCCACTTCGGTTTCGTCAGCTTCTCCGATTGAACATTTAAGTTTGGTCACCTTTCATCGCATCCTCAACAAAGGACGGATGCACGTTTCGGAACCTGCCTTTGCTGGCTGGAATGACTTCGGCCATTTTTGCGATCATGTCCTGCGGATCAAGTCGGCCGTCGAAATCGACGATCAGATCATCGACTATGTTGCGGAATGCTGCACGCTTGGTGAAATTTACCGTGTCATCGAGCCATCTAAAGGCGTTCTTAGCCATAAGGAACCGCGCCTGAAGTGCGGTGCCGCGCCAAGGCACAATCCGTCTCCCGCCGTGGAGACGCGCGGCGCAGAGCCGTCCCTTACCATACTAGGGGGCAGCTTTTTAATGCTCGGGTTTGAGTGTAAGACTGCAGGCGCACATTAACGCCGTGGTGCGCCTCGTGCGGGCGTCACCCCACCTCAGCCGCCCAATCCCCCTGATGCGGGCGGCAATTTCTCATTTTAGGGTCATTTTAGGGAGCAGAAACACCCTAAACAGTGGAGGAGCCGTGTTCGATCACCACTGTTTTGGCCTGGATTTTTCATTTTTTTGCGATCCGCTTTTGGCTGCTTAGCTTTGGCTTCTTCCTCAGAACTTTCTCTACTGTTCCCAGTGATGGTTCACAAGTTTGCGCCGGTTCCCGATATAGGCCCTCGCGTTTGAGGAGCCTCATTCAGGTCCACGGATTCGGCCGTGGCGGAAAGAACGTGCGTAAACGCATTCCGGCATCCCGCCGGAAGCAACTCCGGTGTTTTCACAATCACGGCTGCTAAAGGAATGCCTCGCCGCAAGACCAAGCTTCAGGATAGAAAAGCGCCGTTCATGTTGGTCTGCTACCCGGAAAGTGGTCTGGTGAATTGGTTAGTCTCGGCTTCGCAAATGGAGCTGAGAGATGGCGAAACGAGCCAACCCGGAAGAGATCATTGCCAAGCTGCGTGAAGTAGAGGTCCGCCTGAGCCGTGGCGAGACGGCAGGCCAGGCGGTTCGTGCGATCGGCGTAACCGAGCAGACTTACTATAGGTGGCGCCGCGAATATGGCGGGATGGGCGTTGATCAGGCCCGCCTGCTGAAGGAGCTGGAGAAAGAGAACCAGCGACTGCGCAGGGCGGTCTCCGATCTCACCCTCGACAAGCTGATTTTAGCTGAAGCCGCAAAGGGAAACTTCTAAGCCCTTCGCGCCGCCGGGCCTGTGTTGACCGAGTTGTTGCAGAGATGGGCGTGTCAGAGCGCTGGGCCTGCGAGACGCTTGGTCAGCACCGGTCGACCCAACGCAAGAAACCGCGCGGCCGGCAGGGAGAGAAGGCGCTCACCAGAGCCCTCATCGTCCTTGCCGAACAGTTCGGCCGCTATGGCTATCGCCGCATCACCGCCCTGCTCCGGCGAGACGGCTGGCATGTGAACGAGAAAAGGGTCTATCGGATCTGGCGGCGCGAAGGGCTGAAAGTCCCCCAGAAACAGCCAAAACGGGGACGTCTGTGGCTCAATGACGGATCATGCGTACGGCTGCGCTCTCAACATTCAGGTCACGTCTGGAGTTATGATTTTGTGATGGACCGCACCCATGACGGCAAGCCGTTCCGCATGCTGTGCGTCATCGATGAGTTCACGCGTGAATGCCTGGCGATCCGGGTCGAGCGCAAGCTCAACGCCCGGATCGTTCTCGAAACGCTTGCCGATCTCTTTCTCCTTCACGGGCCGCCGGAACACATCCGTTCGGACAATGGTCCTGAATTTGTCGAGAAGGCGCTACGCGGATGGCTCGAACGGCTCGGCGTGCAGACGCTCTACATCGAACCTGGCAGCCCATGGGAAAACGGCTATTGCGAGAGCTTCAACTCGAAACTTCGCGATGAGCTTCTCGCCCGCGAGATCTTCTACACGATGAAGGAGGCGAAAATCCTGATCGAATCGTGGCGGCGTCATTACAACACCCAGCGTCCGCACTCGTCTCTGGGCTATCGCCCGCCGGCGCCAAGAACAATCTTGCCAACGGCGCTCATGCCGCCTTACGGTCAGGGCCTGGCGGCATGAGCGCCACCAGAAACCCGCCGAGTTTAACATTCAACTCGGATCACTTCGATGGGGCAGGCCAATGTGTGTCCACCAGATTTTAATAAACAATGGCACAGTTGATTTTCTAATCTCTAAACCTCTGGATTTTCCTTTAAGGCGACTAAAGCAGCGAAGGGCTATTCTTTAACGCGCAAAGGCCCCTGGCGGGGCGCGAAAAGTAAATATTGGAGAGTGTTATGAGCGATCTAGTTGTGCTTGGTTTCGACGGTCTCCACACCGCGGACGAGGTCCTGAATAAGTTGCGATCGATGCAGAAGGAGTATCTGATCGATTTGGAAGACTCCTGCGTCGTCGAGCGGGAGGCTTCCGGCAAAGTTTACATCAAGCAAGCGGTCAATCTCACGGCGGTAGGCGCAAAAAGCGGCGGCGCCAGTGGTGCCCTTTGGGGAACGCTTGTCGGCCTTCTGTTTCTGAATCCCCTCGCTGGGATGGCGATCGGCGCGATAACCGGGGCCGGCGCAGGTGCTGTGGCGGGCTCACTTGCCGATTATGGAATCTCCGACGACTTCGTGAAAAAGCTCGGCGAGACAATCCCGCCAGGCTCTTCGGCTCTTTTCATCCTCGTCAAACGCTTAACGGAAGACAAGGTGATGCGTGAGATCGAGCCTTACAAACCCCGTATCCTCAAGACATCCCTTTCAGACCAAGACGAGGAGAGGCTGAAAACTGAATTAAGCAAGGCGGCCTAAGACCAGTGAGCGTTGCTTCGCCGGTAGAAGAACGGGGGCTGTCGTAGTTTCGGCACTGGCATAAGGCGTCGAAGTGGCGGCGGGTTTCATAGTTGGTCCAGAATTCCGACGCCACGCGGGTTGCTAAACTCACTTTGAGCAAGCTTAGCCCCAACACTTAAAAGCGAGTTTAGGCCAAATGTATTTTTCATCGCGAAGACCCATAACTTGTCCCTAGCTGCTTCCCGCCGCGAGGGCATTTTGGGCAATATGTAATTATTTTAAATGCGCGCACTTGGAACTTACCTTATTACGCGCGCCCGCGCGGTTTTGGCGCCAGCCTTCAGAGCGGCCAATCGCCAATCAATGCGCCAGCGGTGATTATTTGCGCCAAGACCACAAGGCCTTATATCGGGTGGCCGATCCTTCCGCTAAGGGTCAAAAGTGAGCGTGTGACGCGCTATCCGCTTGTTTCTGCTCTTGGATCTGATAGCGGTCGAACTCGACGAGACCCGCGCAATGCAGGTTTGGGCCAAAGCACTAAATCGCTGGCGCGATAGCTGCTGCCCGCACGGAGCGAGAGGCCAAGGTAACCATCTGAGAACATAACGATAACCTGCTCAACGCGCCTGTCCTTTGGATCGGGGTCTCAACAACCTCATCCTAGACAGGAGCCAAGTATGAGTACCCAGGCCGTCAGTGAACTGCGTCTGCGCATGATCGAGGACATGAAGGCACGCCAGCTCGGTTTGCACACCCAGCGCAGCCATGTTTACAGCTGCAAGCGTTTTGCCGCCTATTTGAAGCGCTCGCCTGAGATGGCGACGGCGGACGAGGTCCGCGCCTTCCAGTTTTATTTGATGGAAAGCGGCCCCAGCATTTGCAATCGCAACCGCATTATGACCGGCGTGAAGTTTTTGTTCCGGGTCACGCTGCGCAGGCACGATTTAGCGTCCGAGATCTATTATGTCAGAGAGCCACAGAAGCTGCCGCTGGTTATGAGCCCGGCCGAGGCCAAGCGCCTGCTGGCCGTGGCGGGCAACCTGAAGATCAAGGTGATGCTCGCGCTGTGCTATGGCTGCGGATTACGCGCTGGCGAAGCGTGCCGCCTCAAGGTGGGTGACATTGACAGCGAGCTCAACATCATCCGCGTCGTGCAAGCCAAGGGGCGCAAAGACCGTCATGTGATGCTTCCCCCCGAAGTTCTGGATCTGCTTCGGCAATGGTGGAAGGTGCGGCCCATACGCTACGATGACGGCGTGCCTTTAAAGGAGCGCTGGCTGTTTCCCGGCCGGCGGCGCGCCCAGCCGCTCACTACGCGCCAGCTCTCGCGTCTGTTCCACGAGGCAGCTGAAGCCGCCGGCATCAAGAAGCCAGTGACGCTGCATTCGCTCAGGCACTCTTTTGCCACCCATCTTTTCGAGCAAGGCTTGGATATCCGTCTGATTTAAGCGGTGCTTGGCCATCACAAGCTCGATACGACGGCCCGTTATACCCGCGTGGCTACGGGACGGATCGCCGCCATCGAAAGCCCGATCGGCAAGATCGCGGTGCCGCTTTTGAAGAAGGTCCGCCAGAAGCGTTAAGCCGCGCCCATGGCACGGCCAGCGTTGGAGGTCGCGGACATCTTCCGCGGCCACGGCCCCTCTTGGCGTGCTGCCAACAGGAGGCACATCAGTCTTGACCAGCTCAAAGTTATGAGCGCCATCGAGCGCTGCCGGACCGCGGCGCTCGGCGGCTACGTTGCGCGTTGCGAAGACTGTTCACACACAGCCATCGCCTACAACTCCTGCCGCAACCGCCATTGCCCCAAGTGCCAAGGGACGGCAGCGCGGGAATGGCTGGCGGAGCGCAAAGCCGAGCTGTTGCCGGTACCCTATTTCCATCTCGTCTATACTATGCCGGGAGCCATCGCCGGCCTCGCCTATCACAACAAGGCGGTCATCTACGATATCCTGTTCAAGGCCTCGGCCAAGGCGACCCTCACCATTGCGGCCGATCCCAAGCGCCTCGGCGCCAAGCTCGGCATAATCTCCGTCTTGCACAGTTGGGGGTCGGCCATGACCCATCACCCGCATGTGCATATGATCGTGCCTGGGGGCGGATTCTCGCCGGATGGCGAAAGCTGGATCGCCTGCCAGCGCAAATTCTTTTTGCCTGTCCGCGTGTTGTCCCGGCTGTTTCGCCGCGTGTTTATCGAGGCATTGTTTGCCGCTCATGCTGAAGGACGGCTTATGCTCTTGGGTGAGCACGCGGGGCTTGCCGATGCCCGTGCTTACAAGGCCTTCCTCAAGCCTTTCCGGCGCTACGAATGGGTAGTTTATGCCAAGAGGCCCTTTGGCGGCCCGGAAGCGGTGCTCGCCTATCTTGCCCGCTACACCCATCGCGTCGCCATTTCCAATAAGCGCCTGATCGCCGCCGATGCCAAGAGCGTCACCTTTACCTTCAAGGATTACCGCATCGAAGGCCCTGGCCGCTATAAAACGATGACGCTCGCCACGCCGGAGTTTATTCGCCGTTTTCTCATGCATGTGCTGCCAAAAGGCTTTCACCGCATCCGCCACGCCGGATTTCTGGCAAACGGCAACCGGGCAGAGGCGATTGCCAAGGCGCGAGAACTGCTCAAGGTGCCAGCAGCCGCTCCGGCCACACAAGACACACAGCCCGCCGATGCCACAGAGCCGTTCAAACTCGAACGGCCATGTCCATGCTGTGGCCGGCGCATGAGGGTTGTTGAGATCTTTGCACGCGGCAGCGGCCCAAGCCCCAGATACCGTGCCGCCCCGGCGGCTTTGATTATCAGGCTCGATACCTCATGATTGGGCTGGCTCCAGAACTCAGCGGCAGTGCTGATTTTCCTTGCGGCTTTTGCCGCCACCTTTGCGCTCGCCGCAATGCCAGAAAATATTGCCGGCTTGCGGTGTTTCTACGTTTACTGACGCGGCTTTTTAAGCAGACGCCCGCTAAGGTCCCTCGTAAAAACCGAAGGCTATTCGGCTTGCTGCAAAATTACGGCCTATTCCAACCGCCACGCTGCGGCTAAATCCCCATAGGCCTCGCTGAGCCACAGTGCCCCATACTCCGCGATTTCGTGCCTTGGCGCTTCTCCGACGCCTCCGGTAGCGCTCGCGGATGGTACGGTCATGCAGGCGTCCGAGAAACCTGCACACGAGCCGTCATTCCGCCTTTCAAAAAAATACTTTGCGCTCGCGTTACACCTTTGATAGCTCCAGAATGCCAAGGGGCGCATCTCTATCCAGATCAGTGTTGAACTTATCTTGCAACGGTTGCGGCATTGAAGCCTAGAGGCTAGGGCGATGCGAATGTTCCTTTATGTGATCGCCAGCGTTGGCCTGTTGGCTCTGGCGGTGCTCACGGCGGCCCTCATTCTCGTTGCCTCGCCGCCACCGCAGATTGAGAAACCGGACGATGTCTTCGGCTTTGAGAGCCTTCGTAATAGCAGGGTCCCAGCCAATATCCCCGAGCTCAAGCGCTATAAGGCGCGTGATGGGTCGGAATTGGCCTACCGCATCTACGCCTCGCCCAGCGAGCGCCTGCTCATTTTCATTCATGGATCGTCCTACCATGGCGCCGGGTATCACGCGCTCGCCTCCGTTGTAAGTCAGAGTGGCGCCGCCACCGTGGTTCTGCCCAATCTGCGCGGGCATCTCCAATCCGGGCGCCGCCGCGGGGATGTGGATTATATCGGGCAGCTGGAAGATGACATTGCGGACCTTATTCAGTTTCTTCGCAACGAAGGCCTTCGAGGTCCACTGACACTGGGAGGCCACTCCAGCGGCGGAGGCCTCACGATCCGATTTGCTGGCGGAACTCATGGCGGCGCGGTCTCGCACTTCCTGCTCTTGAGCCCGGTGATCCCCACATCGCCGTCTGTGAAAGGTGGGACCGCGGGCGGCTGGGCAATTCTCCACAAGCGCCGACTTTTCGGTCTCCTTGCCTTGAACGCTCTTGGCATTCAGGGATTCAATGCCCTTCCGATCGTTGAATTCAACAAGCCGGAGAAATATTGGGACGGCACGGAGACGCTCTCTTACTCCTACCGCCTGAACGCCTCTTATCACCCGCGCTATGATTATCGGAAGGATATTCGCGGTCTTGGGGACAAGGCGCTGGTCATGGTTGGGGCGGCGGATGAAGCTGTCGACGCCACAAGTTTGCAAAGCATGATTGCAAGCGACGCTCCCGGCTCGCAGATGAAAATCCTGCCGGGTATTAACCACTTTGGGCTCTTCACCGAGCCGAAAGCGTTGCAAGAGATTGCAGCGTGGCTCCAGGCGGCAGAGGCGCGATAGAGCGCGCAGAGCGTCTTCGCCGATGCCCCGGGAATTGCCGCACTTGGCAAACTTCGCCTAAGGGTCACAGGACGGTAGTTTCTGCAACGAAATCAAATCCTCTAGCAGCGGGAGAGATTGTTGCAACCGCGAGAACCGCCGTCCCGGGGCCAAAGCACTAAATCGCTGGCGCGATAGCTGCTGCCCGCACGGAGCGAGAGGCCAAGGTAACCATCTGAGAACATAACGATAACCTGCTCAACGCGCCTGTCCTTTGGATCGGGGTCTCAACAACCTCATCCTAGACAGGAGCCAAGTATGAGTACCCAGGCCGTCAGTGAACTGCGTCTGCGCATGATCGAGGACATGAAGGCACGCCAGCTCGGTTTGCACACCCAGCGCAGCCATGTTTACAGCTGCAAGCGTTTTGCCGCCTATTTGAAGCGCTCGCCTGAGACGGCGACGGCGGACGAGGTCCGCGCCTTCCAGTTTTATTTGATGGAAAGCGGCCCCAGCATTTGCAATCGCAACCGCATTATGACCGGCGTGAAGTTTTTGTTCCGGGTCACGCTGCGCAGGCACGATTTAGCGTCCGAGATCTATTATGTCAGAGAGCCACAGAAGCTGCCGCTGGTTATGAGCCCGGCCGAGGCCAAGCGCCTGCTGGCCGTGGCGGGCAACCTGAAGATCAAGGTGATGCTCGCGCTGTGCTATGGCTGCGGATTACGCGCTGGCGAAGCGTGCCGCCTCAAGGTGGGTGACATTGACAGCGAGCTCAACATCATCCGCGTCGTGCAAGCCAAGGGGCGCAAAGACCGTCATGTGATGCTTCCCCCCGAAGTTCTGGATCTGCTTCGGCAATGGTGGAAGGTGCGGCCCATACGCTACGATGACGGCGTGCCTTTAAAGGAGCGCTGGCTGTTTCCCGGCCGGCGGCGCGCCCAGCCGCTCACTACGCGCCAGCTCTCGCGTCTGTTCCACGAGGCAGCTGAAGCCGCCGGCATCAAGAAGCCAGTGACGCTGCATTCGCTCAGGCACTCTTTTGCCACCCATCTTTTCGAGCAAGGCTTGGATATCCGTCTGATTCAAGCGGTGCTTGGCCATCACAAGCTCGATACGACGGCCCGTTATACCCGCGTGGCTACGGGACGGATCGCCGCCATCGAAAGCCCGATCGGCAAGATCGCGGTGCCGCTTTTGAAGAAGGTCCGCCAGAAGCGTTAAGCCGCGCCCATGGCACGGCCAGCGTTGGAGGTCGCGGACATCTTCCGCGGCCACGGCCCCTCTTGGCGTGCTGCCAACAGGAGGCACATCAGTCTTGACCAGCTCAAAGTTATGAGCGCCATCGAGCGCTGCCGGACCGCGGCGCTCGGCGGCTACGTTGCGCGTTGCGAAGACTGTTCACACACAGCCATCGCCTACAACTCCTGCCGCAACCGCCATTGCCCCAAGTGCCAAGGGACGGCAGCGCGGGAATGGCTGGCGGAGCGCAAAGCCGAGCTGTTGCCGGTACCCTATTTCCATCTCGTCTATACTATGCCGGGAGCCATCGCCGGCCTCGCCTATCACAACAAGGCGGTCATCTACGATATCCTGTTCAAGGCCTCGGCCAAGGCGACCCTCACCATTGCGGCCGATCCCAAGCGCCTCGGCGCCAAGCTCGGCATAATCTCCGTCTTGCACAGTTGGGGGTCGGCCATGACCCATCACCCGCATGTGCATATGATCGTGCCTGGGGGCGGATTCTCGCCGGATGGCGAAAGCTGGATCGCCTGCCAGCGCAAATTCTTTTTGCCTGTCCGCGTGTTGTCCCGGCTGTTTCGCCGCGTGTTTATCGAGGCATTGTTTGCCGCTCATGCTGAAGGACGGCTTATGCTCTTGGGTGAGCACGCGGGGCTTGCCGATGCCCGTGCTTACAAGGCCTTCCTCAAGCCTTTCCGGCGCTACGAATGGGTAGTTTATGCCAAGAGGCCCTTTGGCGGCCCGGAAGCGGTGCTCGCCTATCTTGCCCGCTACACCCATCGCGTCGCCATTTCCAATAAGCGCCTGATCGCCGCCGATGCCAAGAGCGTCACCTTTACCTTCAAGGATTACCGCATCGAAGGCCCTGGCCGCTATAAAACGATGACGCTCGCCACGCCGGAGTTTATTCGCCGTTTTCTCATGCATGTGCTGCCAAAAGGCTTTCACCGCATCCGCCACGCCGGATTTCTGGCAAACGGCAACCGGGCAGAGGCGATTGCCAAGGCGCGAGAACTGCTCAAGGTGCCAGCAGCCGCTCCGGCCACACAAGACACACAGCCCGCCGATGCCACAGAGCCGTTCAAACTCGAACGGCCATGTCCATGCTGTGGCCGGCGCATGAGGGTTGTTGAGATCTTTGCACGCGGCAGCGGCCCAAGCCCCAGATACCGTGCCGCCCCGGCGGCTTTGATTATCAGGCTCGATACCTCATGATTAGGCTGGCTCCAGAACTCAGCGGCAGTGCTGATTTTCCTTGCGGCTTTTGCCGCCACCTTTGCGCTCGCCGCAATGCCAGAAAATATTGCCGGCTTGCGGTGTTTCTACGTTTACTGACGCGGCTTTTTAAGCAGACGCCCGCTAAGGTCCCTCGTAAAAACCGAAGGCTATTCGGCTTGCTGCAAAATTACGGCCTATTCCAACCGCCACGCTGCGGCTAAATCCCCATAGGCCTCGCTGAGCCACAGTGCCCCATACTCCGCGATTTCGTGCCTTGGCGCTTCTCCGACGCCTCCGGTAGCGCTCGCGGATGGTCCGGTCATGCAGGCGTCCGAGAAACCTGCACAGCAGCGGACCTTCCGGAAAGAGCATGTCCAGCAGCCGCCGCGGCAGGAAAGGAATCCCTAATACATGGCAATACGCCCGGCTCGTCTCCAATTGGACCGCGATGTTGATCTTGATCAACGTAGTCGGGGGCGATGTGACGCAGCCTCGTGGCCGGATTTTGGCGGAGGCTGGCGATGCCGGGAAAGTTCGATTGCATCGTGATCGGTTCGGGGTTGGGTGGGCTAACTGGCGGCGCACTTTGCGCGCGGGCGGGCCTTAAGGTTCTGGTCCTCGAACGCAATCAAAATTTCGGCGGAGCTGCCGCCACGTATCGCCATCACGGTCTCACCATTGAGGCGTCCTTGCATGAGATCGATGGGTTCGACGAAGGGGATCCGAAGAAACCTCTCCTTTCTGCTTTAGGCCTTGAGCACGACCTGCAGTTCGTCGACGTCGGCGATATTTATGAGGTGCGCGGGTCCATGCTTGGCGAGCCGTTCCGGCTGCATCACGGTCTTGAGGCCGCCTTGGCGGGGGGCGTCGCGCGCTTTCCTGAGCATAAGGCTGGGCTTGAAGATTATTTCAAGCGCCTGTGGGCCACGCGTCAGGCCTTATCATCTGCAGCCCTGCACCGCTATGACCGGCGCTGGTGGGTTTCGCACGCCCCGGAGACTGTCCGGCATCTGTGGACGCTTCTTCGCGATGGGCGGGCCACGCTAGGCGAGGTGATGACCGAGCTGTTCGGCGATGATGAGAGGGTCAAGCTGGCGCTCTGTACAAATCTCGCATATTGGCATGACAATCCCGACCGGTTCAGGTTTCTGCGCTATGCTGTTGCACAGGCCTCCTTTATTGGTGGCGGAGGCCACTACGTTCGCGGAGGCTCCAGGGCTTTAGCGGATCGGCTAGCCACCTTGATTAAGGAGGCCGGCGGCGAGCTTGAAAGCGGCCGCGAAGCGGATGAAATCCTTCTTTTAGGAGGAAAGGTTGCGGGTGTGGGCCACAGCAGCAAAGGCGGCGGAGACAGGCGGGTTCACGAGACGCGAATGGTCCTTGGCAATGCGGCGCCCCAAATGCTTGCGGCGATGCTTCCCGAAGAAAAGCGTGCCGGGTTTTTGGAGCCTTATGCCGGACGCGGCCTCTCCATTTCTCTCTGGACCCTATCCTTGGGCTTGAACCGTCCGGCGCGCAACTTTGGGGTTACTAGCTACTCGACATTCATCATCCCAGATTGGATGCAAAGCTTCTCGCAAATGCGCGAGATGGCGGCCATGATGGGAGCGGAGCCTGGCTATGGAATGCCCCTCTATGTGTTTGTCGACTTTCATCAAATCGATAGCGGCCTCAACGAAGGGCCTCCCTATCTGGTCAGCTTCTGCGGCAGCGACCGCCTGGACAATTGGACGCCGTTAGACCCAGCCGCGAAGAAGGCGAGGAAAGAAGCTTGGACCAATGCTTTGATTGGCGATATCGACCGGCATTTTCCTGGCATAACTGGCGCCATTATGCATTGCGAGATGGCGACGGCGGAAACCATGCATGAATACCTCAACACACCTGACGGAGCCGTTTATGGGTTTTCGCCGGACGTGACCGCGATCGACGCCTTTTCTCCCGGACCGCGCACAGCCATCCCTGGTCTTTGGCTTGCGTCGGCCTTCACCTCCGGGGGCGGATTTACCGGATCAATGTTGGGGGGCGCGCGTGCCGCAACCGAGGCGATGCAGCAAATGCGCCAAGCCTGAGCGCCAGCTTTCGCCTCATCTCCAAATCGCAATCGCATCCGAAACCGGGCTACAACTCTCAATGCCGCCTGACGGGCCAAACTGAGCGAAGAGGACACCCAGACGCTGCGCCGGGGTAGATGGGGTAAGCGGGCGTCGTGGCCTGGGACGAAGCGCCAGCCGCGAGCTTTGATCCCAGACTTTTTTGCAGCAGCCAGGAAGGAGGGCCGAGGCCAAGCCCTCGGCCTTCTGTTCCAAAACGGCTTGCCATAAGGAACCGCGCCTGAAGTGCGGTGCCGCGCCAAGGCACAATCCGTCTCCCGCCGTGGAGACGCGCGGCGCAGAGCCGTCCCTTACCATACTAGGGGGCAGCTTTTTAATGCTCGGGTTTGAGTGTAAGACTGGAGGCGCACATTAACGCCGTGGTGCGCCTCGTGCGGGCGTCACCCCACCTCAGCCGCCCAATCCCCCTGATGCGGGCGGCAATTTCTCATTTTAGGGTCATTTTAGGGAGCAGAAACACCCTAAACAGTGGAGGAGCCGTGTTCGATCACCACTGTTTTGGCCTGGTATTTTTCATTTTTTTTCATTTTGCGATTCCGCTTTTGGCTGCTTAGCTTTGGCTTCTTCCTCAGAACTTTCTCTACTATTACCAGTGATGGTTCACAAGTTTGCGCCGGTTCCCGATATAGGCCCTCGCGTTTGAGGAGCCTCATTCAGGTCCACGGATTCGGCCGTGGCGGAAAGAACGTGCGTAACGCCGCTGCCCGATTCAGGTCAAACTCTTAATCGTGAGAATTAGTTGCCCGGCATGTTAAGCTGGCAGAAGCATGCGGCGTGGCCCCCAAATGCCCCTCTCGACAGCAAGACGAAGTGTTTCCCCCGTGGAAGAAATCGTGCCGTCCCCCGGTTGCGTCAAAATCTAGGTGAATTTTGAACGTTATTACCTTAAAGGCTTCGGCGTAACAGTTTCACGAAATTGCTTATGGCTCATGTAGTTTCAGTTCTCAAATTCCTTGCGGACCTTCCTCCCATATCGAGATGGCTGTGGTTCGGTCTTTGGATATTGGCTGGCTTTGTGCTCTTTGTCGCGAGCCCCTGGCTGGTTCCCAAAGCAAAAGAGGCACAATCCGAAGAGCCGCACGCCCAGACGGTTCAGCAGAACGTCTCTGCGGGCGCCCCTACCGCTACCACGGACGAAACACCGTCAACGAGCAGAAGACGATAACTGGAGGAGTTCATTACTGGTTCATCGGCGGGACCAACACAATTCAAGTCGGTAGAGATTTCTCCGTAAAAGAACGCTCGGTTCAAATTCAAACAGACGAGGGCGGCAAAGCTCAGATCAAAATCTACATGCTCTATGACAGCGCTGCCTGGTCTTATGGTAGCTCCTCTAAGCTTATTACCCACACCAATCGAAGCGCAAATCTAGCTGATTTTCTCGACAGTCCGGAGTTTTCGCGTGATGTTCAAAGCTTCGATACGCTTGTTTGTCTCGGCCTGGCTTCAGGCGTCGCTAAAGGAAACCTTGCGGATACCATCGCGCTTTCAGATGCTCGGGCGGTTACCCTTTGCGGCCTGGTGTCTCGAAAGATAGAAGCGATGTTAAAGAAAACAAAGGTGTTTGGCCTTCCACTGGGGTATCACAAGAATTCGAAGGTAAAGCCGAACAGCCTTAATGAGCGTAGACAGCGCTCCGTGGTAATCCTCGGCGTTCAATCTCTCTCGGGCACCTTGGAAACCGAAACCGAACAACAGCGGGTCATTTCCCTGATACTTGAGAACGGAGGAAGCCAAAGCTAAGCAGCCAAAAAGCGGATCACAGGGCGTGTAAGCCGGGCATCCGCAAGAGTGCCCATTCTACCGGTCATGGCCGCAGGAGGTTGCGCCGGCGTCAGCGGTTGACGTCCCCTCTTGCGGCGCAATACAAGGGAAAGAATGTGTGGGTGTTTTACTCAGAGATTTACAACGTTCGAACTCGCAGGCTTGTACGATCTGGCAAGCAGCACCATTAGTCGCCGCGATTTTCCCCGCGCGGCTAAATCGATGAAGCCGGGCAGCCCAGATTATTCAGAAGGTGCCGGTGACGTACGGCTTTTCGGGGCTGAAGAGCGCTCTTGTAACGGCGGTTGTCACCGCCCTGGCTTCGGCGGCCGTGATGCGGCCTGCTCGCAAATCGCGGAGGGTGCGAAAGAGCGTGTCTCGCAACTCATCGCTGCCGGGAGCCGGAAGAGAGCCGTTATTTGGGTTCGCTTCGGTTTTCATTGGAAAGTGTGCATCCAAAGTCCCGCTGCACCGCAACAGCTAAAACGTAACTGAATGTAGCAGCAGGTGCCACCTATCACCGATTGCACTGCTTTAGAGTGGATGACGCGTCTGTTATCAAGAGCGCGTTGCCGCAACTGGCCCGATGCTGGGGGCAGCTGGCCGTGGAGCCTCCAGGATTGCCGGGCTTCTCTGGGTCCTTGGAACTCTCTGACATCCTACTTCTCACGCAAGAGGCGGATTGCATATTTCGGAACGAGCACTGTATCGCCAGGCTCCAAATAGCGGGGCCTACCCACAAGCCTTGTCCTATCAATCGCCTGAATACGGAACCGGGTAAGCGTCTCCCCGATGACGCGCACACGGGTTTCCATTCTGCCGCCATTCATTAAGAGCATTCCGGTCTGAAACATTTTGCTTCTTTCAATGAGAGCTCAGCGCCTGGGTACAGATACGAAAATAGCACCTTTGCTACAATTTCCATTGCGGTTTCAATTAGTTAAGTGATTCAAGGTCTTTTAATAACAGACGTGGATCAGATACGTGAACAGCTCGCGCATCAGATTTGGAGCAGGTTTTACCCGTCCAACGCAGCAACCCGCGGAACAGCTAACCGCGTGCCGGCTCCCATCTTCGACCTATCGAATCCCTTTACCCTTTGTGCAGATGTATCTTTGATCCGGGCCGCTTCGCGTCCATCCGAACGGTAGAAAGGCCATGCTCGGCCGCAAACAATCCAGAAACACGAAATCGCATCATGACTACGAACAAGGCGGGCAGCGCGTTCTGCCCACATCGTGATCGAAATAACCTGCTCCAAATCTGATGCGCGAGCTGTTCACGTATCTGATCCACGTCTGTTATTAAAAGACCTTGAATAACGCAACCAACTGAAACTGCTAGAGAAGTTGTATAAAAGGTGCCATTTTCGTATCTGTTACCAGGCCAGCGCCAAATGGACCGTTCAGACTTCCATGGTAACAAGATGGTAGCATTTTGGAATTCGCCGCAAGAGCCAATATTGATTTGACGCCTAGCTCGAAAACCAGGGCCAACGACGGCTACTCCCGTTAATTGGCGCGGTTTCATCTCGTCGAAGATGATTTGACCTTGGGAGGGTACGTTTTTTGCATTGTTCACATTCCATTCGATCAGGAGAGTTTTGCCTCTGGCCGGAGGAGGCGGGGGCGGCGGGGCAGTCTCCGAGAATGCTAAAATGAACAGAAGGGCCGCCAGAATTGCGAATCCGAAAACAAAAAAGTAGTTCATGGCCGGTTACAATGAAGCCGGTTGCGCTGGATCAACCACATAATTTTTTTATACGCCCGCCTGAAAGAGTGGACGCCAGCACGATTGGCATTGAGCGATGGTGAGGAAAGAGATTGTACGATGTCCCGAGATGACGGACGCCTGCCCCGCTCCAAACTCCTCACAGCGGCTACCTCCATCACCAAGCAAGCCACGGCTGAAGAACGGCCAGCCACCAAGCCTATTGCTGAGCTGACACGCGCTGATGCCCCGCACTTAGGCACCCGCCTCGAAGCTCTGGTCCACCTTTCTCTCTATAAGCTGGAGGAGATTCTCCTCGCCCCCTGTGCCCCCGAAGACACCGCTCTCCGCAAGGACCAAATCGCCGCTGCCCAGATCATCCTCAACACCCAAGTCCGTGTGGACGAAAACAAGCTGAAGGCACAGACGCTCAAGGAGAAGCCGATAGACTTTCTTGCCGAACTCATGGCTATCCGGGAGAAGCATCCACACCTTTATAGACGAAGAGATGCTGCCAAGCTTGAGGCTGAAAAAGCGCCTTCTGTGGATGCGATGGACGGTGCATTTATCGAGGATGTTGTTGCTGGCCTGGAAAAGGTTGCCCCCATCAGCCCCGTTGCGGACGGCGGGGACCCCCCGGAAGGCTTGCCCCCCGTACACCTCGCACCATAGGGGCTGCAAAGCCCGTATTGACCAAAGGTATGGACTGGCTAAGGAAGTGCTAGTCTTTGCGCCGCTTCAGCTTGGGCCTTGTCCTTCGCCATTGTCGATGAAGATAACGCCAGCGGCTTCAAATGCTCTTTGTATAGCTGCACGGGTCGCCCCTATCGGTTCTGCTTGCTCCGGTTCGAAGCGGTTGCAACCGAGCTTTTCCCCCGCCGGCCTCTTTTGGGAGCACGAGCCGATATGCAGTTTTCCAGACGGGCGCCGCCACAACATAGCTCAAACTCGCAATGCGAGCGGCCTTCTCCGGCCAAGTTCACTGAGAGGGTGCGGCGGTCCTTGCCGTGGGCCTGAGCCACAGCCGCCAAAGCCCGCTCGATTTGGGATCGGGTTTGCGCATCCGTGAAGCGCAGGGCCCGCACATTTTCGAGGACGGCCTGGACGAACCCGTTGCTGGTCAGAAGTGAGAGCCGGTGCCTCTTCGTCTCCCCGCCATTGTTTGGCAATTGAACTGTCTCTTCCTCGACAGCGAGGACACGCCCTTTCGCGCTCACCTCGCCTTCGATCTCCACTTCAGAGCCGGCAAGAGCGTTCAGTAGCGACGGTTGTGAGCCAAGCGCACCACGCTCAAAGGGAAGATCGCCAAACAACTCGTCAAGAGGATTTTTCCGGGCAGGCTGACCGCCCCGATCGAGCCTGCGGAATCGAAGATTGTCAGGCTTTTTAGAACATCATTTGCCTGGTCAAGGCGAACCGGAACCTCAATGACGGTTTTGCCGACGATCTCACCTGAATAAGTGAACTGAGCAAGGCCGGAAGTGGACAGGACCACACGCGTCAACGCGAGTTCCGCCACCTGAGAAATCAAGGGCGTGCTTACTGCAATAATGGCCGCGAAAATCAGCCTCATGAATGCCTCACCGGGAAGAGAAGCGCGAAGACGAAATTACCTGGGCGATTAGCGGCGGAAATACGGTGATGCTGCGGCCCAATTCGTGAGTCTCATTGGCGGCTTATGGCTCAGACGCTTTCAAACGATCTCCGGGATGTTTAAGCCTTTCTATGCCTGGCTTGAGGTATCGGTAGCAACAAGTGGGACCACGGATGCTGAGCTAGAAAAGCGGGCGTTTTTGATTGTCTTTGCTTACTTTGGCCCATTGCAAACTTACGGCGATTGAGCAAGCCAGCGTAATGCTTGGCGGGCCTGGCGGATATTTCGATGAAGTCCTCATGCTCCTGTTCGGCTTCAGACAACGCTTCCTCGAAATAATGCTCCCACGCTTCCTCGATGTGCTCTTCCTCCGCGTCGCACTTTTTCATCCGGTCAACCATCTGATCTGCTATCGCGCGGGCCTGGTTTTGAAGGATCTGGATCGACAACGTGGGCGATTGCTTTTCGATGGCTAAGGCTTCCCGGTAGGCTTCCTCATATTGATCGCAGTATCGCTCAATACGTTCGGCCTCTTCATTGCTCGGGCTTTGCGCGATCATGATTGCATAATGGATATCCACCTTGATCCAACTCCATCCCGGAGCACGAGTGTTCCTATTCAAAGGGCCAGGAAACCTACCGGCTTTAATCTCGGCTTCGATGGTTTGGGCATTCCAGCCCGTCATGTCGCTGATATCGGCTTCACAATACATAGTCCGGTGATCGAAATCCTCTTCGATATCAAACGTTTCTGGTAGTTCAATATCTGAGACCTGCTTCAGGCCCACCCTCTGCTTGGCTTAAAAGGGTGCCAGATTCGGGTGGCGTCCGGAGGACAATCCGGACCGAATTCCACAGAATCGCGAGTAGATGGCTTTCGTCCCAGTTTTTGGAGGGGAGACGTTGGGCCGGCCGATCGTCTCGGAGGAAAATTTCTTGCCGAAGCCGGGCAAGACCAAAGACCAAGTGCGGTAGCACACTCCTCACCTTAGGGCAAAAAGCAGAGCTACCCCCTGGGCAGCGGCAAACGAACGCCAAGCTGGCGCAATGCTTGACCTAAGCAGAAACTTTTCCAGAAGGCCTCGCCATATGGTGCCATAGGGATTTCGAAAACCCCACCCGGCGCCCCGAGAAGTGGGTTGGAAAGAGGGGGCCTTCTCCAGGCAACACAGCCCAAAGGCCATTATAGGTAATAACGGCATTCAGCTCAGAATCGGCCCCGGCGCAACTTCGCAACCTCATGCGCCACCAACTCCTGGCGCAATTCAAAGAAGTGAAAGCGTTCGTAAAGCGGCAACAGAAACGCGTGGAGAATCTCCACGAGATTGTCTTCTATCTCGGAGGAAGCCGCTTCCGTCTCCAGCGTCACCTCGTTATCGCAGCTTCTGTGTCGTTCAATCAAATTGAAATCATCCTCGCGAAGCGATACGAGCTCACGATTTCGAAGTCCAGTATACACAGCGCGAACACGAATAAGTGGATCGTTGCCAAAAATTCGGGCGAGGCGCGCAATGTAAAGAAGCGCTTCACCTACCCTCCAGATGGGCAGCGTTATACCTAAGGCAGAGCCGGGTGCAACCTGGTCCGACGCGTCTTCATCGAACCCGCGGTGGAGATACAAAAATCCAGAGCGATCGGCTCGCCAGAAATCACAGTGGCTCGGGGCCCTATCCAAGCGTTCAGCAGTTGGATCGCCAAGCCAAACCTGGATAGTGTCGTCTACGATATTAGGAGCAAGATCCTGACGGGACAGCATCACGAACGGTCCCCAACCAGTATGCCTCAGACGGCCGGCAGTCTTCATGCGCTCCTGGAGCTGCCTAAAGGTCGCTGCAGCCGCAACATCCTTAATTTGAAACGCTAGGCTATAAAATCCTAACGGCATGCGTGCTGGGTCATGTGGCGGCAGTGGTTCGATGACGCGGAGCCATTCTGCCTTCGCCCGCTTGCAAAACCGTTGCAAGTCGCCATTCTGACCGGCACGTACTGAGGGGGAATGTCCCTGCACAATTACTCTGATTGCATCAAGCATATCTTGCCGGCGCGCCCGAACGCACCGTTCCAAGAGACCGCGCCACTCCTCTGCAGTGTGAGGTTCTTCTGACCGCGGCCCCGGTTTACGAATATAACAGCGCCGGGACATGATCACGCCCTGGCAGTCGCGGGTGCTCATTACGGGGACGGTCATCCTGCCGGGGATCGCTACAAACGCGTGCTCTACGCCGGAGCCGGGGTGAAGTGCGAAGATCAACTCACAGTGCATTTCCGGGTCGGTGTAGCGATTGATTGCGGAATTTACTTGGTCCTGAGAATACCGCGCTTGTCCGGCAGGCCTAGCTTGAGAGGCCAGCGGGGAATTTTCAGCATCACGCATTCCTAAAATAATGATGCCGCCCCCTTCGTTTGCGAGAGCTATGGCCGCCTTAGCCAAGGTCGCCTTTCCATGATTCACGTTGAGATCTAGCCAGCTCTTGTATTCCAGCGTGAGGCTTTCATTTGAATTTGCGAGAAGACGAGTAAGCTCTGCTTGAGTTGGCATTGAACCTTCCAACAATGGTAATTGCCGCACGCTAGCAGCGTCAGCTTCGTGGTTGAACGTGGGAGTTACGGATGAACTCTTCAATGTCAGACTACTGACAAAACCGACCAACCATACAGGGGGCGAACTTTTTTCAGCGTCCGTTCCATAGGGTTGGATGGGAGTTTTAAGCGCGGCCGCCGGCCCCGGATTTCTGTCTCATTTTTGCTCAAAATGAGCCAGAAATCCTCCATTCCGCGTTAGCCCTGTTTTGTCTCACGAGCGCTGATCCGGGACAGTGGAGACTTTGAGGGACGGCATAGCCCAAAGCTTCGGATTGCTGAATCATAACTCATACAACTGCTCACTGAATGGAGTGCCATCAAGATACTCAAGACGGCGAGCGTCATCACCGGTAAGCCTCCCACAGCCGGGAAACTGCTCATTTCACCAAGAAACGTGACCCTGTGGGCAATGCAACATCCACGGGTTTGTCCAGGCGATTGCAATTGGGGTCGCAACTTTCCCTGTTTTTGGCGGAGCGTTTCCCAGTTCTCGCAATCGCCTTCCCTGTGCATCAAGCCGCTGATGGCGGCGATCGCTGCATAACAACGGCGCTGTCACCGCTTTTTGTCTAACACAGAGGCAGGCGAAACCCTTCTGGCGCTAAAGCGTGCCTTGGTTGGGGTTCACTGCTATCCTTGTGTGCAAGCACGCTATGCCAGCGCGAGCACGGTCCTCGATCGCTTCGCCAATATGGGAATTCGCGCAATCATGATGGCCGATAGGTCCACTGCTCCGCCTATTGAAACCCTTGCTGCCGTAGCCACGGCCGCACGCGCAGTTATGGAGGAGTGCAGGTCAGATCCAGGTGAGTTCATTTTTCAGAGATTTCCCCGCCGTGCCTGCGGAGCCACATGCGAGCTGCTTGGGCGATATTTCATCGAATTCCTTGGTGTGGACGCTCGCTATGTGGCCGCGAGCCGGGCTGGCAGGACGCACGCATGGCTTGCCGTTGGCGACATTATCATTGACATAACCGCGGACCAGTTTGGGCAGGCGCCAGTGATCGTTACGCGCGAGTTCGCCTGGCATGCCGAATGGGACGCCGAAAAAGGAAGGCCGCCGATTTGCTCGCAGGCGCAATGGGCGATGTATCCGCTTGCCACATGGCGCGCTCTCGCCAAAAGTATGCAGGCGAGGGGTTTCGGCTCTTCGACTGTGATCAGTCGCTAAGCATGGTCGGGACAGGAGCGGTTGGTTGACGAGGCGCTGGAAGAGACCTTCCCCGCGAGCGATCCAGTTTATGGTGGCTAAGCGATCTTGCCGAGTATCTGCGTCATCTCTTCCGCCCCGAACGCACGCAATGTCTGAGTGCGAACGTTACCCATGGAGCCGAGAGCTAATCCGAGTGCTGTCACAGATAGATCGTCGGGCCCTTCGACCGTAACGATGAGGTCATGCCGTCCAAGCGTCCAGTAGATGTCCTTCACGGTCACGCCGAACTTCCCCGCTGTCTCTTTGAAGGCCTCGGACCGTTTGGGGCTATCTTTGACGTTCCGGATGCCCTGATCGGTGAAGTTCATGAGTGTGATATAGGTTGCCATTTGGGGTTTCCTCCAGCCCCCTGGCGTCTAGCACAATCATTCTATCATGGCGGAGTAACTGGCGTCGAAAATCTTCCGGGAGGTCGTTAGCGTAAGGAGAACAGCAGCTAGCCAGCCGACTCTTCACGTTGTAGAATTATCTTGACCTGCTCCCCGACGTGCCCCTGTTTATAAGTAGAGTCCGTTCTGGTTATGAAGCGCTCCCCTTCTTGCCCTCGCCGGAAATTAGAGTTTTCCGGTTTCACCGCGATGGCGGGCTGCTCGCCTGATCGCAATTTATGAGTGCCATCGGCGGCTTATTGCCGATCGCACCATGTGGCCTGACCTCGTTATAGTCTCGACGCCACGCCTCAAGCTTCTCCCGCGCATCATCCAGCGTCAAGAACCAATGTGTGTTCAGGCATTCCTGCCGAAGCCGGCCATTGAAAGCCTCGATAAACGCATTGTCCGTTGGCTTGCCTGGCCGCGAGAAGTCCAGTGTCACGCCTTTCTGATACGCCCAGAGATCAAGGTCGCGCGAGATGAACTCCGAGCCTTGGTCCACCCGAATGGTCTTCGGATAGCCAATGGCGCCGCACACGCGCTCGAGCGTCGCCACCACATCCTCGCCGCGATAGCTAAACCGCGGATCGAGCACCGGCGAGAAGCGCGTGAACGTATCAACCACCGTTAGAATCCGCAGCTTCCTGCCCGTGGCAAGTTGATCATGAACAAAGTCCATGGCCCAGGTCTCATGCGGCCGGCTTGCCTCTGTGCGGTCCTCGCGCAGTTTCGCTGTTACCCGGCGCTTCGGGGTTTTATTGCGCAGCTGCAAGCCTAACTCCCTGTAGATCCGCAAAGTCTTTTTGTGATTGACCCTATAGCCTTCGCGCCTAAGCGTCACATGAACGCGCCGGTAGCCATAACGCACCCGCGTCTCACACACCTCTTTGATGCGCTGTTTCAGCCCAGCCTGATCGGGGCGCCGGGATCTGTAACGATAGCTCTTGGGATCGAACCGAAGTGCCGAACATGCACGCCGGACCGAGACCTGCCAATCGTCACGCATCCCGTCCACCAGCTCGCGCTTGCGACCAGGCTTTAAAGCTTTCGCTTGATGACATCCTGAAGCATCTCTTTGTCGAGCGAGAGATCGGCGACGATCTTCTTTAGCCGCGCGTTCTCCGCCTCAAGCTCGCGAAGGCGCCTCATCTCAGAGGGCAGCATGCCGGCATATTTCTTCTTCCAATTGAAAAACGTCGCCTGGCTGATCCCTGCCTTCCGGCAAATCTCCGCAACCGCCATCCCATCACCATTCTGCTTGATGATGAATGCCTTTTGCGCATCCGAAAACCTCGATGCCTTCATCGCTTCCATTCCCGTCCAGCCCCATCAAACTGACCGGAAACTCTAATCAAAAACGAGGGAGTTTTTAGGGAGCAGGTCAGTTATGCCCCTTTGCGGGGCGGGTTGCAAACTCGATTGGGGGTGAGCCCGTCAAGGCTCGTATGCGGGCGGGCGGGTCTTAGGTTATACAGGCCTGCAGACCAACATGGCCGTTAGTCCCGCACGATGTGGCAGAACGCGCTGCCCGCCTTGTTCGTAGTCATGATGCGATTTCGTGTTTCTGGATTGTTTGCGGCCGAGCATGGCCCTTCTACCGTTCGGATGGACGCGGGAACTGAAGCGGCGCGGATCAAAGATACATCTGCACAAAGGGTAAAGGGATTCGATAGGTCAAAGATGGGAGCCTGCACGCGGTAAGCTGTTCCGCGGGTTGCTGCGTTGGACGGGTAAAACCTGCTCCAAATCTGAAGCGCGAGCTGTTCAGGTATCTGATCCACGTCTGTTATTAAAAGACCTTGAATAACGCAATCAACTGAAACTGCTAGAAAAGTTGTAGAAAAGGTGCCATTTTCATACCTGTTACCAGGCCAGCGCCGCGGTTGAGGGTTGATGTCATTGTCATAAAACTGTGTGGCGGGTGTCTCAAAAAGGCATGTCATTATCATCGTCGGGTTCTACTGCTGGCAGCGCACCGGCAGGCAGCGGCAGATTCGTAACGATGAATAGATTCACAATGTCGTCTCGATCCATAAACATGAGCTGGCTGCGCTTCATTTGGTCCAGTTTGCCGCAGATCCAGTTCCTCGCTGCCTTCGTGATTTCGCTACCGGCCACAATGAACGCGTGATCGACCAGAACACGCCTACCCACCTCGGCGTCGAAAATCTCGTGCCCGAGCATCATCATTGCTTGATTGTGAATCTCCGCCACATTGACATTTGTCGCCTTGCTTACGCCAGAAGCATCAAGCTTGCCCTTCTTGACCTGGATTCCAAAGTAGAGGACGTGCAGAGTTGGCAGCGTGTATTTCATCCACACGTCCTTGCCATACTCCAATGACTTGTCTCTGTGCCCGGAAGCCGTGACTCTGTGGAATCCCAGCTGCCGAAACAGCGGCAAAAGAATCTTCTCGATTAACTCGTCCTCAGACGCCTTATCGAGATAGTCAACCAGCCGGTCCCGGCGTTCAACCTCCGCCTTCGAAAATGGACGGTGAGGATTTGGCGCCGGAGCGGCAATGGTATTCGTGCCGAGGTTACGAAGGTAGCACTGTTTATCAGTCGCATAGAAAGCCTCGAAGCCTTCGCGGCTGAGCGCTAAGTTCAAGGTGCTCAAAGCCATTTCACGAAGCGGGTCACCTTCAACGGCATCCGAGGGGTCCATCAGGACGCGAATTACACGGCAGAAAGGCTCGGGTGGACCGTGCGCATCCGCGCAAGGTTCCCTCAGGATTTCGGCCAGTGTACCGGCGACCCACGAGTTACGAGTTGAACCATTGTGCGTATAGTCGGTGTCCACGTCGCGGAAGAAGCGGGTAAGGGCGCTGCTGCTGCGATATTGGAAAAATTTCCCTTCCGGCACTTCATTGCCACAGATCATGTCCGCGATCTGCTCAAGCGTCCGTGGTTTCCACTTCATCAAAGCTGCCTCGCTGCGCCTCCCTTATAGAGCGCGGTTCGGCGGGATCATAAAATGCACCCGATAGTATTCACAAGGAAAAGCCGCCCCAATGTCCACCCGTTTAACAGTCAAAACGGATGAACGTTCGCTGCGGTCCCTTACTGCGCCCAACTATCCCAAGCTGCCCGATCTAACCTTCTAAATCCTGCACCAACGAGCAACGATCAACGCCGGCACCGCGCTGGTGACTTCAGCCCCGAAGGCCAAGCTGCGAAATGGCTCAAGGCTAAGCCCGCCTATGAAGCTGAGGCATCGTAATTGGAAATGCGGCCACTACTGGAAGCAGAAGCGCATTCGCATTTGCCCATTGAGGGGCCGACCGCTCACAAAGGGCGCGCGCCTGCAATTGTACGCTGCGAGCCGCGAGCAGTTCGTCATGATGCTATTATTCGGGTCGCTACAGGCAACCAGCGCTTTTCGGGTTTACCGTTTTCTGCCGCGGAAATTGCTGGGTTAGGCGTAACTGCCTGCACCGGCTCAACGGAACGGGCTAAAGAAAATGCCGGGAAAGCCAGCGAAGAAGCGTCGCGAAGCATTGTCGCGATGGCCGCGCCACTGCGCATAATGGCGGCGCCGTGTCCCATCAGGCCCGTTGAGAAGGCGAGGCTTGGTCTCTGGCGCGGCCAGAACATCAGCCTGCTTCGATTGCGCCCGCAAATCTTGCCGAGGTAGATAGGATCGATCATCTGCTTTTGTGTCGGCAAAAGCTGCGCTCGTTGATAACACCGCGGCGGCTGCTGCGATCAGTAGGCTTTTCAGCTTAGGCATGCGTACCTGCTCCAGATGAATTGCTGGTCCCATTGCGTGACGGTCTCAGCCCAATCTCTGCTTACCTGGTTGTCTCGGCGTACTGGGTATTGTAAACTAGTTAGGAGGTTTTGATAATGCTGAGGCTATTGTGTCGCGCATCTTTATCTCGCATTCGAGCAAGAATATTGATTGGGCAGTACGAATAAAAAATTGGTTGGAACAGAACGGTTGGTCCGATTTCTTTCTGGACCTCGATCCGGAACGCGGCATCAAGGCTGGTGAGCGTTGGAAGGTTGCGCTTCAAAAGGCCGCCTATCGATGTGAAGTGGTGCTCGCCCTTGTTTCGCGCGAATGGCTAGCGTCGAGTGCCTGCAAAGCCGAGATGGATGCAGCGCGTCTCTTAAATAAGAAGATTGTTGTCGCCCTCATTGCGGCTGTTCCGGCAGAGGCGCTCACCGATTTGCGCGAGGAGCAGTGGGTGGATCTCGTTTCAGATCCGGATGGTTTTATCAAGCTCAGGGTTAGTTTGAAACAAGCAGGCCTCGATCCGGCCAGCTTTCCCTTTCCAGCTGGCCGCCGGCTTTATCCTGGCTTTGCTCCCCTCGATGAGAACGACGCCGCCATTTTCTTCGGGCGGGACGCTGAGGTTATAAGAGGGCTTGATAGGATTCGCGGCCTTTCGCGGTCTGGCGTCATTCGCGCGCTAGTCATCATAGGCGCATCCGGAGCGGGCAAATCTTCGTTTTTGAGGGCTGGTTTGTGGCCCCGTTTAAAACGCGATGACCGCAGCTGGATTCCTCTGCCCGTAATTAGGCCAGAGCGCGGGGTTATTTCGGGTGACACCGGGATCGCGCGCGCTATCCAGGGCATAGCGCTTGAGAAGCCTTTCGCCGATCGCCTCAAGCAAGAGCCCTGGCCGAAGACTCGCGGCGGGATAACAAGCTTCCTCAAGAGTGGAGAGGCGGGACTAGAAACCATTCTTGCGTCGATAAGAGAGGCAGGGCGTCTCCCAGCCCTGTCGAACGAAACCGTTCCGGCTCCCACCCTTATTATTTCAATTGATCAGGGTGAGGAACTTTTCAACGACGAAGGCCGAGACGAGGCACGTCTCTTTCTCAAAATCTTGGCTCGTGCTCTCGAAGCGGACCCTCACCTTTTCGCAGTGGTAGCAATGCGATCTGACGCTTTACCGGATTTGCAGAGCGACCATCTAATGACGAAAATACAAAAGGACTTTTTTCCGCTCGATGCGATGCTTGAGGGTTCATATCGCGACGTTATCGAAGGGCCTGCGCATCTTGCTCAGCCAACTCCGCTCAAAATTGATCCCGAACTAACGCATGCGATGCTCGAAGACGTGTCCGGCCAGGATTCTCTTCCTCTTTTGGCATTTACGCTCGAACGGCTTTATCAGCAGTACGGGGGTGACGGAGACCTTACTTTTCAGGAATACGAAAAACTCGGCCGCGTGAAGGGTGCCATCGCCGCAGCTGTCAACGAAGTGCTTTCAAACGGGATGAAGCAAGGGGACGTGCCGAAAGACACCAAAGCGCAAGCTGCGCTGATCTCGTCGGCGTTCATACCTCACTTAGCGCGGTTAAATTCCGCCGGACAGTATATTCGAAGGATCGCATCACGCGATGAGCTTCCCGTCCCAGCTATCGCACTTCTCGAACATTTATGCAAAAGCCGCCTTCTCGTTAAGGATAGGAGGTCACTGGCCGGACGCGAAACAGAGACATTTGAGGTTGCACACGAAGCCCTTTTCCAGAGTTTGGGGCACTCTTAACGCAGCGCTCGAAAGCGAACGCGAGTTTTTAGCAGGCAAAAGTCAGCTAGAGGAGGACGTTAAGGAATGGCAAAAAGCCGCACTAGACAAAAAAGCGGGCGCGCTCCTCACAGGCAACAGATTGGCGCGCGCGCAGGGTTGGCTTCTGCAACGGCCTCAAGATCTAGCAGTTGACGAGCGCCACTACATCAAGGACAGCTTTAACCGCGAGACCTCCCGCAGACGGCGGAGGCTGAGGGCTGCCGCGCTCGCTTTTCTCTCAGTGTCATTGTTCGCCGTATTTGCAGTTCTCGAATGGCGCAAGGCAAGTGAACAAGCTAGCAGGGCGGAACGCGCCACTGTGCTTGCTCTTCAGTCCACGAATAAGTTGATTGAACGGGTGAAGGGTTATTTTGCTAATAACGCGGTCTCAAGCGAGGTGACTAAGGAACTATTAACAACGTCGGAGGAAGCGATAAATGCGTTAGTCAAACTAGACAACACGCGCAACATGAATAAAAGCATCGCTGAGTTACTTGTATTATTTTCTGATGTCCATTCCAATCTCGGGAACACAAATGATTCCCTGCAATCTGCAATGAAAGCGAAAGAAATAGCGGTAAGAGAGCTTACAACAAATCCAACCGACCCGGCACTCATCTATTTGAAATATTCAAGCCTCTTCCGAATCGGTGATGCATTAATGCTGCAGATTTTGAACCAGAATAAGGGCCAAACTTACCTTGAGGAAGCATTTGTAATTGCCGGGGAGGAGGTCCGGAAGGCTCCACAGGACGATAGTTGGCAAAGAGAATTGGCGTTCATGGAGAGTAAAATCGGTGATACATTCTTCATGGGCTCGAAGCTGACCGAGGCATTATCGCACTATAACCGAAGCTTAGATATCTATAAGGCCCTCAGGGCAAAGCTGCCCAATAACCTAGAAGTCCAAAGAGATCTGGCTTCCGCCCACGCTAGAATTGGTGATGCACTCAGTAGTTCCGACAAGAGAGCTGCTCTTGCCAAATATCGTGAAGCCCTTTCTTTAAGAGAAGCAGTCGAGAAGGCATCTCCAGAAAACGAAATTATTTTGTCTAACCTCGCTAATAATCATACTCAGATTGCCCGAATCCTAACGGCTATTGGCGATACCGAAGCTGCGATGACAGAGCATCGGCTCTCACTTCAGATTCGGGAGAAGCTTGCTGCTAAAGACCCGACAAATGGGCTTTCAAAGAGTCAGTTAGCCTATGGTTACTATTATTTGGCTAATGCACTTCGAGATAACAGAGAATTTGATGCTGCGCTTGGCTACTACCAATCCGCCGTGGCTCTCAGGACAGAGCTTGTAAAGCGCGGTAAAACTAATTTCAGCTGGAAATTGAATTTGGCCCGCACACATCGAAGCCATGCAGAGACGCTTGTGCTTGTAGGCAGTCGCGATGACGCCTTGAAAGCTTACCGCGCTGCGATTGCAGTCTTTGAACAGCTCCGTACTGAAAGACCGGCCAGCGACGCAAGGCGGAAGGATGTATTTGCTACCCGGCTTTCAATCGGCGACCTCTTGCTCGAACTGAAGGCTCCGGCGGAAGCGATCGAGGAATTTCACAAGGCGCTTGCGATCGCGGAACAGATGGCCAAAGAAGATAGCAAGAGCGGCGAGGGGCTCTATAATCTTTGGAACGCGGAGGCAAAACTTGGACAGACGCTCAAAGCGCAGAATCAGCAAAGAGAAGCCTTAGACGAATTCGAAAAGGCTCTACCGGTCATCGAAAGTTTGATAGCCAGGGATCCTGCCAATGAGGAGTGGCAGCGTGCAAGGGAAGTCACAAAGACCTGGGCTTTGGAAGTGTCGCAAAGCCGATAGGGGTCAACTCAAAGACTACACGTCAAAACTGTTTGAGGGCAAGTGCCTAGGAGCTACGACCGCTTCCAGATTCGGAAGCGGGAGAGCTTGGAACGAGTTCACTAATGGAGGTTCGGGCCAGGACGGATTCTCGGAGCCCTTCAAAGAGGATATCGTTTTCGTCTTAGGTCGACGTTGAGCAGACTTGAGGAAGGGGGCTTGTGAGAGTCCCATTCTTTGTATCCGCAGGGATCAGCATTGCCGCTGCGCGTGTTCTCTTGCGCAGTTTTTGCCTCGTTATGGTTTTCTCCCACCAACTCACGATAGTCGCCTGTGAATAAGGGCAGTGAGGATTGATTTAGCTAGCGTTTACGGTGGCCGGAGCTGATTTCAAATTGCAGGTTTCTGGCTGCGAAGGCGAAAGAAGGCTGCAATTTTAGATTTCGATTTTCTAAAGGAGCGAAGCATGATTCCGTGGCTGCATCGGAGGCAACGATGCGGCCAAGAAAGCACCAGCTGACAGGATCGGGCGATTTTGCCCCGGGATCGAGGCGAGTTTCGCGATCGGGCTTCTGCTCCTAAAGCACATTTACGGGCTTTCGGACGAAGGTGTTTGCGAACGCTGGGTCTATGATCCCTATTTCCAATATTTCACCGGGGAAGAGTTCTTTCAGCACAGCTTCCCGCATGAGCGTTCGGATCTCTCGCATTGGCGCAAGCGGTTCGGAGCCAAACTCGATTTGCTGCTGGCCGAAAGCCTCCGTGTGGCCCACCAAGCAGGGGCGCTCAGAACCAAGGACCTGGCGCGTGTTACGGTGGATACGACGGTGCAGCCGAAGAACGTGACTTTTCCAATTGATAGCAAGCTTAATTACGCCGCCATCAAAGGCTTGAACCGCCTCGCCAAGAAATATGGGATCAAGCTCAGGCAATCCTATCTGCGGCTTTCCAAGCGCGCGGCCTTGATGGCGGGACGTTACGCACACGCCAAACAGTTTCGGCGCCACAAGCGCGAGCTGCGCTTTCTTAGAACCAAACTCGGGCGCCTGGTCCGGGACATCGGCCGCAAAATCAAGGGCAAGGAAGCCCTTGAAAAAGTCTTCGCGGCCCCGCTGGCCGCCGCACGGCAGATCCAGTCGCAGAACCAACACCAGCGCGGATGGAAGCTTTATTCCTTCCACGCTCCCGAGACCGAGTGCATCGGCAAAGGGAAAGCCACAAACGCCATCCTGACCGCTGCCGGGCACAATCTCAGGCTGGTCCTCAGATGGCTAAGCCGCCTTTTGCGCTTCATCCTCCAGGCTGTCTTGGCCGGCCTTCATACAGGACCCCAACCTAACGGGGCTTATTAACGGACGACACGATAAAACGGTGAGACCCTGCACCTATGTCAAATCCTCAAAACATAAGCCGCGAGACTAGGCTCAGCGGCTTAGTGGACGTCTAAGAAGGAAAAGACGCGGGACATTGAAGATCAGGTAACATTCGCGATTGCAAGCTAAGATTGCTGTTAACGCTACCTCTCCACACGCTTCGATATCCGCTACTATGAGGAACGCACCATGCCAGCAACGAAGTCTTGCCTCCGTTTCTTGACTGGAAGGCCCGGCTGGCGGGAAACGCGCTGCTTTCGCTCGGCTGTCCTATGACCACGATCCGATGTTGCCGCAGCCTCGTGCGCCTTGATTTCGAGAGCAAGCCTTTGCGTTGCGGACCGCGCTTCAGCTTGCGCCTTTATGGTTGCATCCTTGGCAGCCTGGATCTCAGATTCTGCTCTTATTCTGGCCATCTCAGCCAACTGCCTAGCGCTGATCTCTTGCTGCAGCCGCGCACTTAGGACAAATACCCAAGCCCTAGCATTCGAAAACTGGGCTTGTATATCGCTCCTTGCCCGCTCCGCAGCTTTGCGTGCCGTCCGTTCATATTGAAGCTTTTCGCCAAGGCTACCGGCTTGATCTTCGGCTGCCGCTTGCGCCATTGCCGCCAAATGTGTGGCTGCCTGAATCCGGAGGCCGATTTCATTACCGGCGCGCCAATAGGCCGCGCCCAAACCCAGGGTAAGAGCCGACAATGCAATCACAATATACTCGTCGCGTTTGGGGATTTTTATCTCGCAGTGAAAAGAGTTGCTGGCCACACTCATTTTCTAGCAAATCCAGGTGAATATAAGCTTCGAAATACTTCTTGGTTTAAAGCGGTAGGAAAAAGCTATTAGTAACTATTTGGACGTCACAATTAAGCTTCCGCCCGCCCTATTGGGACAGATAAAGCCGCTCATAGATTCCTTTGCGTGTTCGCCCGATAGCTTTCCGTTAATCGGGATCATGATTATTTTGCCTCGGGCTGGCTATTGCGGACCGCCGAGGGCCCTTCTGGCCCGCGTCCGCGCCAGTGCATGGTGAGACGGTAACTCTTCGCCTTTTGCGAGAGGAGCGCCGGATTCGCCGGTGCGGAGCGGCCCTCCTCAGGCTTAGCCTAGATGTGATAGGCTCCCGGACAAGAGGGTTAGTTCACGCCGGGAGGAAAACATGCTGCGATCCCAATTGCTGGTTTAGTGGTCACTTGCATTAGCATTTACGTTAAATCCGCGCCAATCGGCGAACAGGCCTCGGCGCCGAAAGCAGCCGGCCTTTGCGCCGAGCCGCCGCTTCCCCAATCGATCAGCACTTGCTGACGCGCGCGTGGAACGAAGTCACGAGTGCCTGGGGCGTTGGCACCGCGCGCGCAGACCACCGGCATTTTGAAGCAACAATGTCCATCTTAGCGGTGAAATAGGGGCTTAGCAGGGTGAGCTCCATGCCTTTCGGCGTCAACCTGCCCTTGAGGCGGCCTGCTGCCGAGTAAGTCTGCTCCGACCAACCACCTGTGATTTTTTCACCGTCCAGAAGCAGGGTCGTACCCGCGTTGAGGGCATAGCTCGTGCTCTTGCATTTAAGCTTTTGTACGATCTGCGTCTTCGCATCGTTCGCATTCGCCTGAAGGGAGCAGGTGAAATCTTCGGAAATACCGAGAATCAGGTCTATGCGGCCGCTCCCGTGGAAATTCCCAGTAAGGTTCTCCAGCGATGGCGCGCCATGTGCCGCATCGCCAGCAGCAATTCCGATTGCTTCCGGCTCTTGGGCGGCGAAGCCGGACTTCAGCCATGCGATATCGGTGAGGCTGGTGACAAGAGCGGAACTCTGGTTAAAGGTTTGCGACAAGGCCGGTGTCTCAGTGCCAAAGATGGCAACAGCAATCCCGGCAAAAGCAAAAAAGCAACTCATTAGATGAACTCCTACTTCGCGACAAAAGCGTCCCTCGGCATTGTCACACTCCCTGATTGCGCCGCAGTATACTGCCTTGCCGAAGATAGACTGTTGTCTCAGCAGAAATTGACACCCAAACGCCCTATCCGGCTTTGCACCAATGCCGAGCTTCGCGGTATCAAGGGTTCGGACGGTTTTCCAGCCGCTTGCCATTTGATGAGAACGCGGCATAACAGGCAAAAATCGCAGCAAAACCGGGCCACTCGCCGGCAACGCAACCCCTGAGACGGTACCTTATCCCTCGGCGCTGTAGGGGCGTCCGGCCGGCTACATGTACCTAAGAAACCAAAAGGCCGCCCCCCGCCGCAGGGTCTGAGGCGGCGCCAGCTGCAGGCAGGGTTACAGTTACGAGGCTGAGGCAAGCCCACGCCCTTCATATTGCCAACATAGAAAGTGTCTTGGGCTCCGCAATAGCCGGGATGCTCGCTTTCGAACTCGCCATGCGCTTCTTTTTCGGATTTTGCTTTTTCGAGGGTCGCGAGCTGAGCTTCGGTGAGGATGATGCCGTCCTGGGCCACTTTGGCTTCCAAAGCTTTCAGCCGCTTCTTCATCGTCTCCAGATCATGGCGCAGCCAAACGCAGCGGACGCCGGCGGGCGAGACAGTCAGCCCGCGCTTTCTGAGTTCATTGGCGATACGCACCTGCCCAAAAGCTGGCTGTTCGACAGCGAGTTCGACTATGGCGCGATCGATCTCTTCTGCGACGCGGTTGCGAAGCACCGGCTTCTGGCGGGAGATTTCGGCGAGCGCGATCTCCCTGCCTTTATCGTAAAGCTCCTTGAAGCGGTAGAAGCTGTCACGGCTATAGCTCATCATCTTTCAGGCCTGGCTAGCGGCCCGGAAAAGCACTTGCTTATGCGGCATCTGAAAAAAGTCCTATTATGATCATTTTGGTGATTGTCTGCCCCCATGCAGCATCAGCGCTTTGACTTCTCTCAAAAAACGCGAAGTCTCACTGCGAGGCCACGGCGGAAGCAGAAGAGTGTTGCAGCGGTCTTTCCTGTTTGGTCCCAGCTATTTCCCGGCAGAATGCCCGGATTACTGGCAGCACTTCTCTTCGGCATGTGCCGCCATAAAAAAGCGAGAAGTGGCCGGAGCCCGCGACGATGAGTCGACGATGGAGGCGCTGTGAAAGTGAGGTGCATAAGCTATGCGCGGCGGCCGTCTGCCCGGGCGCTGCGATATCATCCAATTCCCCCTCAATCGTCAAAAGTGCAGTTTGCTGGATCGCTTTGAGATCGGCGGGCTCGCCCTGAAACAGCAATGTTCCCTGCCGAAGCAGGCAGTCTTGAAACATGATTTTTGTGTTCTCAAGGAAGAACTTAGCGTCCGAAACCCCTGCCAGATACATCTCGATCAGCGCTTCTTCCACAGAGGCTTCCCGCCGCCGGTAGCGCTCGATGATCGCCGTCTCGAAGGTCTGACGCCTGAGCTTTGGCACCTTCAGCGTCACTTCGCCGGCCTTCGTTTCAAGACCGCGCTCGTAATGGCCAGCGCGGGTGTCCCGGCGCGCCTCGTTGCGCTCATAGCGGCCAGCATTGCATAGCCGAGACCTGGCGGAACCGGCCGATTGAGGGCGAGCCACCCTTACGTTTATCTTGATGGGATCGTGATGAAGCGGAGCTGGGCACCCAAGGCATATTCTGCTTTTGGGGCAGGGTAAAGTAATTCAAATGTAGTTAACCCAACGGTTATTGTCACCCAAATTACGGCTGCGGACGAAAGCCAAAACGCCTGTGCACTGTCTCCTAGCTGGCCCGGTCAGCTCATGGCCCTGGGCTGGAGAAAAGATAGAAATTCGTTTGGCAACGAGAGCGGTGCTCCGAGCAACAACCAAGGTAGCGCTTGGCTCGGCCGGTCTACAACGGCAGGAGACATCGCGGACAATAACCCGAATAGGCTGCTTTCGGCCTACTGCGGAGATCAAAGCCACAATTAGATAGATTTATCGTAAGCTACCGCCTCGGTTCCGGCATTCTGTCCTCCACCCTCTGTGGTGGCCAAGGTATAACGATCTTCTTCGGAATGGCGAAACCCGTACGAGCACCGCAAATCGGGCCTGCCGGGCCGCCATAGGCCTAAAGTGAACTATACTCTACGACTTCAAGCTTCAATTCCGTAAACTGAATGGCTTGAGCTGCCTAGAACCCAGCCGTGAAAGAAGAGATCAGGAGATTGCCATGGAACATTTGGCTGGCATCATATTCCAGGTAGTCGCGGACGCTGAATGTCACCGGAGTCTTCTCGATCATTGTCTTGGACGCAAGCCGGCCTTCGCCCTTTAATGTATAACGATGCTTGTCAGGATATTTTTGGCAGCCGAAGTGATGGCGCAGTTTCTTAGATCGAAAAAACTCTTCTTAGGTGCTGCGGATTGCGGGTACACGATCAAAGGGCGCCACTCCCGCGGTGCGTTGTTGAAAGGCGAGCCAGGTTTGCTGGCGGATTGCCTGTCGTGCGGAAGCGCACCCTTCTTGCTATCTGTTGATGTACCCAAGGATTTCGGGAGTTCCGTCACAACAGCACTGCTCGAAGTGATTGCTGTCGCAGGCGGACCGGCCACCGGCGCGGGTATAGTATACGGTACTTCCTTCCGCGCATTTGCGTCATCTGCGCGTATCGTCCGCACCAGTTCGCTGAAGGCGGCGCCAGGGGATAACGGATCGCGATAGGGAATAGTCTCCACAACGGCAGGGTTTTCTGCCGCGGGCTCGAAAGGGGCGGTTGCGACCGGCACAGTGTTTTGGTTTTGTGCGAGAGAGAAAAAGGCTAGGCAACCTGCAATGCCTATGGCCACGGCAAGGAGGCAGGCAGCGAAATAATAACGGTCTCCCCGCAGCTGGGTATTCGTGGCCGGAAGCGATCCAACTGCGTTCTCATCTATTTCGCCGCGATCATAAAGCCTGCGCTTTTCAGGGTCTCGAAGGATAGCAGCGGCAAGGACGATTTCTTTGAAGGTCTCCGCTGCCTTCGCGTCGCTGCCGCGCCTGTCTGGATGGTAGGCTTTGGCGAGCTCGAAATAAGCGTCACGAATTTGATCGGCGGAGGCACCTGGACTAAGCCCGAGACGGAAGTAAAGGTTACCTATCACAGCTTTCCGCATCTTACGCATGTGATTAACGAACCTGAGGACACGGCGGCTTCGAGCACGCTCCGCTCATTAAGGACCATGCACCCTCGCCAACGATCCTATGCTTCCGTCGAGGCTCGCGGGACAACTTTAAGGCAGAATTACAATCCGCAGGTACTCCACAGACCGCTGGAGTACATTCCGCGATCTTCGAGCCGCCAAATGCGCTCCAGTTTCTTGATTTGCGCTTTCCGGCGGAAAACCGCAGACAACTTTCCTGAAAGCGGGCTAGCATTCCTCATCGCTGGGCGTGCGGCGCAGGGAACAGCTCGCGCGATACTTAAGCCTCTATCGGGATCGTAACCCTTTGACACCCAAAATTGGCAGCGCTAGTGCTTTCCTTGCCGCGCGGTTGCTCCTGTCATCCTGGGGTAAAGTCTTTATGGCTTCGATATTGGGTTGAGCTTAGAGGCTATAACGGTGGCGGCATGCGCATTGTTGTCGTGGAGGATGATCTCCGGCTCGGTCAGCTCCTCCGGCAATGTCTCGAGAAGGCAGGGTTTGCCGTTGATCTTTGCATGTCAAAACGGGATGCGGCTGAAGCGCTTGCAAATTTCCCCTATGATGCCCTCATCCTCGATCTCGGTCTACCGGATGGGGACGGACTTCTGTTATGCCGCGAAGAACGCAATCGCGGAAACACGACACCGGTTTTGATGCTTACTGCGCGGGATGCTGTCGAAGATCGCATCGCCGGTCTTAACGCAGGTGCGGACGACTATCTTATCAAGCCGTTTGCAATGGCGGAGCTGGTCGCCCGTATTAATGCGCTTTTGCGCCGTCCTGGCGGGGCGCTCGGTATCGTGCTCTCTGCCGGCAACATCGCGTTCGATAGCATCGGCCGCGATGTTCACGTTGCAGGAAGCGTTGTAGCCCTGCCACGCAGGGAGGTTGCGGTTCTGGAGCAGCTGCTCCGCCGTCAGGGCCGCGTAGTGCCGCGCTCTATCCTTGAGGAAAAGCTCTACGGGATAGACGATGAACCGGAGTCGAACGCGATTCCTGTCCATGTCCACCGCTTGCGGAAGCGTTTGGAAGAGGCAGGCGCCAGTGCCGAGATCCACACCGTGCGCGGTGTCGGCTATGTGTTGATGGACAGGAAATAGTGATTCTCGACCCGCGTTCCTTACAATTCCGGATGGCCTTGCAGTTGACGGTTCTGTTCGCAGCGGGCGCCTTCATCGTGATGATGAGCATTGCCGGTAAAGCATGGGATGCCGAGGTAAATCTTGATAAATTCGAATTGGAACGGCGCATCGAGGAACTGCTTTCGGAAGTTGTGCCCGATCAGGGCCGTTTGACGTTACACCAGGCGAGCCGTCTTGCCGCGCTGTTTCAAGCTCCGGGCTATGAATACATCTTCGCTCTGCGAGACAGCAAGGGCACATTAATTGCGGCGTCCCCGGCAGAGTTTGGCAGTTTGACCGCGAGCTGGCCGCTGGGCCGGGAGAACGCCGAAGTATTCCGGCTCAAGGCCTTTGGCCCAGCCGGCCGAAACTATCGCGGCATTGTCCGCCTCGGCGAAACATCCGGCGGTCCGGTAACAGTTTCGATCGCAACCGCTGGAGGCGACGAGCATTTCATCAGGGCGGTTCTGAAAGAGTTCCTGTTCGGTATAGCCTGGCTCATTCCCGTCGTTGATGGGCTTGTGCTGCTGGTTGCCATAGCTGGATTAAGATATGGCCTGCGGTCCTTACATCAAATTTCGGCAGCGGCATCACGTATCGGTCCGCACGATTCGGGTGTGCGGCTGCCGGCCGAAAAACTCCCAACGGAGTTGAAGCCTCTTGTCCGGGCCTTCAATCAGGCGCTCCAACGGCTGGATGATGGCCTTGCCTTGCAGCGCCGGTTCACGGCCAATGCGGCGCATGAGTTGCGTACCCCGCTCGCTGTGCTAACTGCAGAAATCGAGGCGATGGAGAGCAGTGGAAGCATCGTTCATTTACGCGAAGATGTGGCACGGATGAACCGTTTGATAGACCAGCTTTTGCAGGTTGCCCGCCTCGATAGTATTGCTCTTGAGGTCAACGCCGATGTGGATCTGAATAGTGTGGCGGTAGGAGTGGTAGGCCAGCTTGCTCCACTCGCGATCGCGGAAAAGAAGACCCTGTCCCTGACGGAAGCGCCGGACAAGGTCTTTGTCCGCGGGAATGCCCATGCGCTCCAAGATGCGCTTCGCAATCTCATAGAGAATGCGATCGGATTTACGGAGCCCGGCACAGAAGTGGAAGTTCGTGTCGATCCGGCCGGACGCATCGCTGTCGCCGATCGAGGACCTGGAATTCCGGCAGAATATCGTACCCGGATCTTCGAGCGGTTCTGGCGAGGGAACTGGTGTCTCGGCCGTCCCGGTGCAGGCCTCGGTCTCGCAATCGTTCGGGAAATTATGGAGGATCATAGAGGGAGGGTAATGGTCGAGGACAATTCAGGCGGCGGTGCGCTCTTCACTTTGATGGTGCCTCTTGAGAATGAAACATAACAACCCGCAGCCGATCGAGGCTATTCCGAACTCGTGGCTCAGAAAAGGCCACGGCTGCTTGACCTTCAATTCCGGAAACTGTTCATGCCGGCTTAGCAATGAGCTACTGTTTGCACTTGCGAGGCTCACTGTTGACCCGTTGCATGCCGCTTTTGGATGCGGCATCGATTACAGCCTGCATATCCTCCCGGGCAAGATCGCCGAAAACCCCTTGCACGCTCGCCAGCATTTGACGCATGTCTGCCGCAACAATGGCCTGTTCCGCTTCTGTGAGTCTTATGATCTGGCGGTTATCAGCCACCTTCTCCGGCATCGCTTTGTTTGTCATCTCCTGGGCACAAATGGCGGTCGTGACGAACAACACCCAAACTGCCGGAAAAACCGCCGCAAGTACAGTGACCTTCCGCATTGACAGAGAATTTGCCATTGCGACCCCCCTTAGATCCATCACATCATAAGGCTGCGTCTCAAAGACTTTGGATCACGTTCCGCAGTTTGGCCTGAACGCTTGCCGCCACATCCTTCAACCGCGGATTGTCGATCGCCTTTATCGAGGCCACCGGATCTATAGCGAGGACTTCCGTCTGGCCCCCACCGGCATCCTGGACGACGACATTGCAAGGAAGCATGGTCCCAGCTTTGTCCTCGATTTGAAGGGCCTCATAGGCGAGCGCGGGATTGCAGGCGCCGAGAATGCGATAGTTCCGGAACTCGACATTGATCTTCTTCTTAAGCGTGTCCTTCACGTCTATTTCGGTGAGAACACCAAAACCTTCGCTCTTAAGCGCATCAACGGTGCGCCGGAAATGCTTTACGCTTGGGTGAGGGCTTACCCTTATTCTACTCCTGGTTGCTGCAGCTGATCAGGGGAGAAAGATGACCCTAAACCACACCATTCTCGTTGCGATAAAACATCAGCTGATTGCCGCACGTACCGCCACTCAACACGCGAGTGCCCAAGCGCAACGTGCAGGGGACACGCTCTTTGCTGAACGCCTTCGCAAGCTGGCTGACCAGCTTGGCTATGAGCTGGATTATGTCGAAGCGCGGCTTGCCCCACTGACCTAGGGCGCGCCGCCTGAGGAAAGATAAACGAAGCTGCACAATGCGGTCGAGCCGTTATTTATGAGAATGCGTGTGGGCAGTCGTCGTATGTTTGTGAGCTAGTTCACTATGCTCGTGAGCCGCAGTTGCATGTTTCTTTGCCTCCGCATGCTCGCCAGCAGCGTGATGGTGCTCAGCTTGATGGTGATGATGCGCGGCGGCATGGTGGTGGGCGGCGGCTAAGTGATGATGCTCCTGGGCCGGATGCTTCGGTGCTTTTGCCATCTTGGAGTTTCTCCCTTTTCTGAGAGAACGAATATAGCACGGTTTTGAAGTGCAAGGCAGCTCCAGCGCTGACCGCGCCGCTGCGTTAACTGGTTATTTATACCTCTGAGGGGGCGCTGAGCAGCGGCAACCGGGTTCTTGACCGGTCGCCTCAAGACTAGAGGGCGAGCCAGCACCCCAGGATTAGGAGAAAGTTTGTTTCGCTTCTTCCGGCGCTTAGCGGTCCTTGGCTCAAATGGCTTGCGGCGAAATTGACCCGATTCTGAGTCCAGGCTCTTTTCATCCTGAAAGGCAGGTCGGGGTCGAAACCGGAAAGTCTCATCATGAGCATTTATAGACTGCTGCACCCGCGGAAACGAACTCAGCCCGAAGGCCGCATAAAACGCCGAGAGGGGGCATCGCCTATCTGGCGAATTAGATATCTACGAAGCCCGCCCTTGACCCAGACCGGCCGAACTCGCCAATCTCCATTTACTTCAGGTCCTACCCAGCGATTCCGGACATCAAGGCGACCGCGCCGCCGCGCCTTCGCCCACCACCACGAACGGTGCCCAGAAGGCCGGATGCGCCTCTTGCGGTTCGCCTGTATCGATCAGCGCGAACATGGATTGCCGCATGGCCTCGGCGCGGCCCATGGATTTATTGGCCGCGAGTCGGCTCATGGCCCCCGTGATGAGTTTGACGGTCGCATTGGAATCGACTTCCCAACGCGAGACCAGCAGTGCACGTGCCTGCGCGTAGATGAAGGCGCGGGCGAGGCCCGATAAGGCTTCGGCTCCTTCTGCGCCGCCCGCCGCCGTGTTGCAGGCCGAGAGGATCACCCAATCAGCGTCGAGCTTGAGGCCCGCGATCTCGGAGGCGGTAAGATAGCCGTCATCCTCCTCACTTGGTACAGCGGGAGGCGTGAGCAGTAGGCCAGGCTCAGCATTGCCCTGGACTTGGCCCGCCAGCGCACCATGGCCCTCAATCAGATCGGCAGCCCTCGTGAGAGCGGACAAACTCCAATGGGTCTTACACCCGCCACAGACCCGTGATAATTCGGCCTTGTTTAGGACATGTTTGCCCAGCCATGGACAAAATAACGCCATTTGGCACTAAGGCAATGGGATTACAGAATTAATTTAGTTACCAAGCTCACGCAGTGTCCGTGTTTATCCAGCATTGTGCCTTGCGGCCGTGCGATCACGCCGGAGCCGCGGCTTTTACGTGCTATCCTCCCTGCCTTTTAGCCTCCGGCAGAGAGCGGAGCTGGTCAGCGCCCAATTTGAGCTGAATGCGATTGCCAAGCTCTTGAAGCCGGTCAGCGCTGATAGAGATGACCTTGTCCCCAAGGCCCAAAAGCTGGCCAATCTGGATTTGTACCGATTGCAGCTTGCCATCGGGTCCGCGTATTGCTTCGACGACGCGGCCGACATCCTTGCCATCGGAGCTGAACACGGTCACGCCCTTAAGGCTTGAGAGTTTCGCGCCAGCTCGGCGCAGGGCGGTCACCATGGTGTGGCAGGCAGGAGAAATGGCGGCACTCTTCTGTTCCGCGCAATCTCCAATCTTCTGCGCCCCGGCGCATTGGGCCCTGATGGCGTTGCCGCATTCATCCGCAAAATTTGCGACCGCCCGCCGGATGCCGCGCGCAACCAGCGCCAGCGTCAAACGGCATCGGGGACTGAGCTCATCCGCATTTTCGCGCATGCAGACAGCGATCCGGCCGCCGCCTTCAGTTTCGTCACCGCAAAGCTCTTCAATATCGGCAGCACAGGCTTCTCGGACCCGGCCGGTGGCTGCCGCCAGCCTGTCTTTGAGCTGAGTCTGGGATAGAAAATCGAGCACAACTCCTATTTGCGGCCGGTCACCCTGTCTCGCGGTACTGTCTTCGGCTGCCTGAGTTTCTCCAGCTACCCTCCCTTGCACATCCTGGGCAAGCGCGGGCAGCGGCGCAAGCGCGAGGATACACGCCAGCATAATGGCTTTATTCATCGAGCTTCTCCATCTCGAACGTGGTTAGATTCGCTTGGGTTTACTGCTCGCTCTCGCCGAGGCGGTCGCGCAGGCGGTCCAAAGCCCGGCTCGGCTCGCCGCCGCTTCGCGAACGGTCCAAAATGAGGTCGCGCACGGCCTCGCGGTCGATCGTTGGCTCGTCCCCATATTCCTCGTCGCCGATCTCTCCGCTGCCCGCGAGGCGGTCAGCGATAAGGTCGCGAAGCGCGGCGCGGTGGTCCAGGCGATCCATGACCGAGCCCCTAACACCCTCGCGGTCCCGCAGCCGGTCTGAGAGGAGGTTACGCAATTCATTGCGCCGCTCCAGCCGGCCCAAAACGAAATCATAGAGATCCCGGCGCCGTTCCAGCCGGTCCATGAGAAGGTCACGCAGGGCGGCACGGCGCTCAATCCGGTCCTTAATCAGGTCCCCAAGGCTGCCACGCTCATAGGGAGCGCTTTCCAACAAATCGCGCAGGCCGCTTCGTGTGTTTAGGCGGTCTGAAATGAGGTCGCGCAAAGCCTGGCGCCGTTCAAGCCGATCCCTAACGAGATCGCGCAAAGCGGCCCGGCGCTCGAGTCTATCCATCAATAGGTCGCGAAGGTCCTGCCGGCTTTGAATGCGGTCCCCAAGCAGCTCACGCAGCTGTTGGCGGTCTGAGAGAGAGTCCCGCCAGCCTTGTGCCCCTCCACTAGAGGGCAGAGCGAGGGAAGAGACTGAGGCCGAAAGCAAAAATGCCGCGGCCATAAACATTGCGCGTTTCACAATTCACTCCCTTTGATATTATTGGTAAGTCCAAGTCATGGCATCGGCTTGGAAGTAAACATTGAGTATATAAGCTGGGTGTTTCGAGGCTTGACAAAACGCAAAGAAAGTAAATTCAACATAACGGGTTTATGAACATAACAATATATTATGAATACAAATTCCTAGCCGGGTATGACTCATTGCGCTCCATCAGCAATAGCAAATTATAACTAGAAAACTATCGGGCTCTTGAACGGGTCTGGCAACAATACCCCCAGCGCGAGCTAGCCCGTCAAGAGCGTATGACGCTGCCGTGCAAGACTGAAGCGTTTGAAGCGCACTAATAAGGAAGCCTTTGCATGCACCTAATTCGCGCTCGCCATGGCGGCGCAGATGAAACGTTCGCGGCAGCATCGCTGTCGGCATCGTCCCAACCTACGCATATTCACGGCCGCGCTTCCCAGGCGGTGTAAAGACAGCTCCGATCGCCGATACGGTTCGTAAGCTGCGCACAATTGCAACGACAGCAACAGGCTTACGATTGACAGTCCAGAACAGATACCGCCCGTTCGCTGATGCCTTCTCAACATTGTCGCGTTGCGGCGGCGGATCGCGGGGAATACTCGCCCCGATTGTAACACCGGCTTTAGATTTTCGGTTATCATCGCCTCCGCGCGCATCACAGACGCGATTTCAACGCAAATTGGGACATGCCCGGTGCTGGAACGCAGATCCGGCAGCCTAGGCCAGTTCAAGGGCAACGTGAACAGTTCCCGCCTCAAAGTTTGTCTTATTACGGAGCCCGCTGTTCTTCAGTAGCCGAAGCATCGGAATGTTTTCCGGCAACACATGCGCCGTCAATTCGCGCAAGCCAGCCTTGCGCGCGACGGTGGTAAGGTTCCGCATGAGAGCCCCGCCAATACCCTGGCCTTGATATTAGTCGGCCACCGCCAAAGCTATCTCCGCTTGCCTAGGTTCAAATAACGACATAACGTACCCCGCCAGCAATGACCGGGCGGGCCGCTTCGTCCACTACAGCGATCAGGGCAACGTGAGTCCTAAAGTCGGGATTTAGAAAGAAGGACTGCTCGGCTTCGCTAAAATCAGTCTTTGAGCCAAAAAAACGGCGGCGCAAGGATTCAGCGGTGAGACCACCGGCCGCGATGAAAAACTCTTCGCGATCCTCCGGCTTGAAAGAGCGGATAAGCACACGCTCTCCATTGCGCAACGTTCCGGATGACGAATAGTTTGCCGCTTCCAAAACTTTTCTCCTCAGACCGACGTTCGAATTTCACTCGGGTTAGAGGGAGAGCCGCCGCAGCTTTCCACTACGGCAGAGGTCATTAGCCGATCTGCTCCTACCGGCGTCTGAATCCGCCCATGCGTCCTCCAGCGTACCGCCTGCCGCCTGCGAAACCCCGTCCAGCGTACCGCCCGCGCCCAACAAAGCGTCTCCGGCCCGCAACTACAGCGCCGCCGCGATAATAACCACCGCGCCCGGCATAAAACCCGCGGCGCCCATAAACGTAGCCTGGAGCGTAGTAGCGTCCGTAATAGCGAGGATAATGGCCATAATAGCCGCGGTAGTAGCCGCCGTGATAGTAGGGACGATGGGCGTAAACCCCTCCAGCATAGTAGCCTCCGCCTGCATAGACACCGCCTCTCCTTGCGTAGACGGCGCGGCCCCCATAGACGCCCCTTCGGCCTGCCACAACAGTGCGTCTGCCATAGGCTCCACGGCCGCGCACGGCAGCTCCTCTGGCGTAGCCTCTCCTCGCCGCAGCCTCGATGCTCACGCTGCCCTTCTCCAGCTTAGTATTCGGAATCAATGCCGCCGCCGGCGCCTCAGATGTCACAATTGCGACTATCGCTGCGGAAGCGATCAATGCCAGGATGAAGCTTCGCATGCATTCCTCCCTGATTTCGCTATGTTTGTGTCCGGCAGCATAAATCAGGCTGAACGCTAAAAACAATAACAAGGATGATTTCTGATAAATCCAAGCTTAATTCAGAAACTATTCCTGAAGCTTTATGCGATTCATACTTACAACACTACCACGCGGATGTGAATATTAAGATGAAACGGAAAATCTACGAGAAGGAGTTACAAAAACTGCAGGTGGAGCTTTGCCATCTTCAAGAATGGGTCAAGACGGCGGGAGCGCGCATCATAATCATTTTTGAAGGCCGCGATGCTGCCGGGAAGGGAGGCGCCATCAAGGCGATTACTGAACGTGTTAGCCCCCGGGTCTTTAGGGTCGTGGCGCTTCCCGCTCCCTCTGATCGCGAAAAAACGCAGATGTTTATGCAGCGCTATGTTGAACGCTTCCCAGCTGCTGGCGAGGTAATCATCTTCGACCGCAGCTGGTACAACCGGGCCGGCGTCGAATATGTCATGGGATTCTGCACAGCTGACGAACATGAACGCTTTCTCAATCTCTGTCCCGAAATCGAGAAGTACATTGTTGATGGCGGCATTTCCCTCCTGAAGTACTGGCTTGAAGTTGGAAAAGAGGAGCAGGAACGCCGCTTCCTTGCGCGAATTGATGACCCCTTGCGCCAGTGGAAGCTTAGCCCAATGGACCTTGAGTCTTACCGGCGCTGGTATGATTATTCGCGCGCGCGGGATTTGATGCTGGCAAAGACAGACACGCCGCATGCGCCCTGGTACATCGTCGCATCTGATGAAAAACGTGCCGCGCGCCTGAACTGCATCTCACATATTCTAAACATGATACCCTATACGCAATCTATCCTTGCCAAGGCTGAGCTTCCGAAAAGGTCTAAACAGGGAAAGTATGATGATCAGAATGCATTGAAGGGACGGAATTGGGTCCCGTCACGGTTCTGACAAGACCGCACTGTCCCGCGTGTTTGACTGCATAAACAAAATTGTAACGCTGGAGCAGCAACCCCCAATTTGCACGCGTAAAAAAAGACATATGACGGCGATGTTCGCGGCGGCAATGGGGCTGCTCTGCGCAACGATTAGCAGCAAAGTCCGCTTTCTGATCGGCTTTTGGATTCATTCGAAAGGACAATTGAGTCCGTTCTGGGTCCGATTTTGTTGCAAAAGTCGGCTGACCCTGGCGATGGCCGCCACATGGATTTTTTGACGGCCTGCGCTTGCGCTCGCTCCGCATGAAGCGGCGGCGAAGACGCCCTCGGATTTGACGCCTGATTTGAAGCAACCGTGACGCTACTTCACGCAAACGCAACGCACTTTCCCGGCATGTGCGGCGGCGGATGCAGGGCTAGCTTTGCGAGGCGACGTAGATTCCCAACCATGTCAGCTTCCCCAGTATGGCAGCTGCGCCGGCCCGCGCAGCGTCCGTTTCGAGGATTGCTCAGCGTTCACTTGCGTCGCGGCCTGCACACTCGCGCGGTCACCCATACGTGACCCGCTATCCGAAGGCTTCAGCCATTACAACACAAAGGAAGATATCAGCCCCTGCCCGTTATGCATGCGGAACACAATGCTTAGTGTTGCGGCCTTGTTGCACCTTGAAGCAACAAGGATTGAGGCGTCGGGCGTGGGCCGCGCACGGGAGACGGATTGTGCCTTGGCGCGGCACCGCACTTCAGGCGCCCAATCCCCCTGATGCGGGCGGCAATTTCTCATTTTAGGGTCATTTTAGGGAGCAGAAACACCCTAAACAGTGGAGGAGCCGCGTTCGATCACCGCTGTTTTGGCCTGGTATTTTTCATTTTTTTTCATTTTGCGATTCCGCTTTTGGCTGCTTAGCTTTGGCTTCTTCCTCAGAACTTTCTCTACTATTACCAGTGATGGTTCACAAGTTTGCGCCGGTTCCCGATATAGGCCCTCGCGTTTGAGGAGCCTCATTCAGGTCCACGGATTCGGCCGTGGCGGAAAGAACGTGCCCGCCCTCTATTCGCCTTCGCGCCGGGTTCGGCGGCGCCGTACGAGGAGCATTTCACCTCGCAAATCCAGACCTTGCGACCGAGTCGTTGACGGCTCTCGAACCATATCAAGCGCCGACATGTGAAAAAAAGTAGTGTCAAGGCTCGTCGAAATCGTTCATTAAATTACAGCTGAGGAGTCCATTCGAGAACTATCAAATTTAACGATTCCTCTTTCACAGCATGCGGCCCTTGCTACTGTGCGGTTGAATGCGTGGGCTTTGCGAGAGGCGCGCGGGATTCGTCGGGCTTTAGCTGGGTTAACCGTGTTCGCGGTATGTCATAAAAAGAACTGGCACAGTACAAAGGAACTCCCTATACCAGCGTCCACGTTGCAATCGGTAGTTGCATAAGGGATGCAAAAGAAGACGCCGGGTTCAGGTAAATGCGCAGGGATGTTAGCGCCCCTAACAGTGGCGACGGGCGCAACATGGGCCGGACCGCAAGGACGCAGTCATCGAAACCACAGAAACTGTCGTCCCGGCCCGCACTGCGGATATCTCGCCCCGCTTCGAGGCCTGCTCACCAAGATCCATTTCACGCCCGGCCAATTTGTGGAGAAGGGCGCATGTTAACCAAGTGAGACGCCGTTTAACGCGAACGTACTCGACCAGTTTTTCTTCGCCGAAATCTAGCACGGCCCCCAATAATTCCTGGGAGCTTGCCCGGCTGGCAGCAATTGTCAGCTCCGCTTCAGACGCCATTGTGAGCAAAACTCTTGCTGGCGTGGTCACGAATTGGAACGAAGGCGCTGAACGCATCTACGGTTACCGCGAAGAGGAGATGATCGGCCGGTCCGTTCGCTTTCTGATTCCGCCAGAACGCCGGAGCGAAGAGGATACCATACTTGCGCGGATCGCAGCTGATCAAAGGGTCCCGGAATATGAGACCGTGAGGATCCACAAAGATGGCCGCGCCGTCACTGTTGCCGTATCCGTATCGCCGATCCGGGATGTATCCGGCGCCGTTATAGGCGCGTTGACGATCAGCCGCGATCTCAGCCGCTACAAGGAAGCGGAAGCTCGTATCAGAGAAGGCAAGGACCAGCTGCGTCTTGCGCTTCAGGCAGCCAAGCTTGGAGTTTGGCGCTGGGACGTTGGGACTGGCGAAGACCGCCTTCATTGGGACGAAGCATGCAAGGCGTTGTTTGGTTTACCCTCTGACGCGGCCGTTACCTATGAGACATGGGCGGCGGCTATTCATCCTGATGATCGAACCGAGGCCGAGGCTGGCGTCGCCCGGGCAAATGATCCTGTAGACCCGATCGATGACTAATGTTTGCGAATACCGTGTGCAACACTCGGACGGGACAGTGCATTGGATAGCTGCGAACGGCCGGGCATTTTTTGAGCCAGACGGGCTTTCCTCGGCTGGGCGGCGGGTGACCTTCTTCTCGGGAACGGTTCGGGATGTGACCGCCGCGAAGGAAGGCGATGACATTCGCCGGAATCAAGAGAAAAGGGACCGGTTCTTCCTCGATCTTGAGCGGCGGCTGCAAGGAGCCAGCTCGGCACGTGAGGCCATCGGCATGGCCTGAGAGTCTCTGGGACGCGAGTTGCGGTCGCCATATTCTAGCGTCGGCGAAGCCGTTGGGGATGGGGAGCAATATATCATTGTGAACGCTTGGAGCACCGGACTTGACCTTGAATCTCTCCCGACGCTTCCGCGTTTTGCAAGCCGTAGCCTGAGGTGGGTTGCACCGCTGCATAGGGGTGAAACCACTAAGATCAGGGACATCCTCGAAGAACCACGGACACCAGCGGGGGAGGAGCTCGTAAAAGGGTTCGCACAGCGTGGGCTCCGTTCTGCTCTTTTGGTGCCCGCTATGCGGCTCGGCAAGCCGCGCGCTTGTTTGGTCATCGGCGATACGAGCCCGCGCGACTGGACTGAGTTCCAGAGCGCTCTTGCCCGGGAAACGCTTGACCGCTGCTGGCATGCCGTGGAGCGGGCGCGGGCTGAGGAAAGTCTCAGGCAAAGCGAGGAGCGCTTTCGCGGGGTGTACGAGAAGGCCGGGACGGGTATCGCCATCATGGATTTGAACGGGAAATTCCAATCCTGTAACCCTGCCTATTCCCGGATGCTCGGCTACACAGAAGCGGAGCTCCAGAACCTGATTTGCGCCTCTCTTGTGCATCCCGAGGATGGCGGCGTGAATATGACCCAGCAAAGCCGGCTCATCGCGGGCGAGATCGCCTCGTTTGAGCTCTTGTCGCGGTACGTCACCAAGCGAGGGGACCTCATCTGGGGTCACCGGCATGTCACCCTCTTACGCGACGCCTCGGGCAATCCTCGCAATGTGATCGCGCTGGTGACGGATATGACTGATCGAAAGCGCCAAGAGGAGCAAATTGAACTTCTTATGCGCGAGGTGAACCATCGCTCTAAGAATATGCTCACAGTCGTTCATGCGATTGCACGTCAAACTGCGGCGACACGCCCTGAGGATTTTATCGGGCGCTTCGGAGAGCGCATCATTGCGCTTGCGGCAAGTCAGGACCTGCTCATTAAGAACGACTGGAAGGGGGTGGACTTACACGATCTCATTCAATCGCAGCTAGCGCACCTTAAGGATTTGATTTGCACGCGGATTAGAGTTCGCGGTCCGCGTCTTGCCATAGCTCCGGCGGCGGCCCAGAACATTGGCATGGCGCTTCATGAACTCGCCACCAACGCCGGGAAATACGGCGCGCTCTCCGGCTCCGAGGGTCAGGTCGCAATCGACTGGAGATTGGATGGCGTTGAGGACGGCACACGCGCGTTCTTCATGGAGTGGAAGGAAACGGAAGGCCCAGCTATTGAATCGCCGTCCCGGGCCGGTTTCGGCTCGAGAGTGATCACGAGTGTGATTGAGGACAGTCTTGAAGCTGACGTTGAACTCGATTATGCGCCCATGGGCTTGGCCTGGAGAATGAACTGCCCGGCACGCGCGGTGATCCAGGAGACAGACGCAATACCAACTGTCACGGCCGTTCTCTAATCGCACCTTAATTATCAACCCCGCTTGCACCGCCGATATCGCTTGCCCTGGGGTCACGGTTCTCTTCGCGGTTGGCAAAAGTGCTGCCATCACCTGGTTCGAAAGCGCAAGGGCTTCAATGTCCACGGCGAGCTCGCCAAAGGTATGCAATGACGGCTCAACGGCTGCTGGCGAAGTCATTTGCACCCTCGCCCAGAGGCAAGCTTATCGCACCGGCAAAGAGAGACCGGCGGACGCGATTACCGGATGTCTGCACATGGCCGATTTTGTTGTAAAAGTAGGCCTTGAGCCAGGGATGGCCGCCTCGCGGCTTTTTTGACAAGCGATTCCTGCCGCTTGCTCCGGGTGGAGCGGCGGCGTCAACGCTTCGAACTGAGACGCTCGACGCAACCAGGACGCACCTTCACGCTTACGCAACGCACTCCGCTAGCCTATCCGGCGGCGGATGCACGGCAAGCTTTGCGAGGCGCCGTAAATTCTGCGCGATGGCCGCGAGCGTGAACTCGAACTGGGCGCCGTTTGGTCCGCGCAATCTTAGGCGGCCAAGCCGCAAGATTCGCTTCAGATGGGCGAACAGCATCTCGACTTTCTTGCGATCGCGGCGCGTTCGCTTGTATGCCTCGGTCGCAGTGATCGCGCGGGCGGCATCGCGAGCAGGTTCATAAATGCTGCGCGGCACCTTGCGTTGAGGGGTTTTCGGGCAGCATTTGGGTTTCAGTGGACAACCGCGGCAGTCGTAAACGCTGGAGAGATAAGCCAGCATGTCATCGTCGCGGACCCGGCCTGTCGTTGTCAGATCGCAGCCGGCTGGGCAGACATAGGAATCGCGGGCAGCATCATAGAGGAAGTCTTCACGGCTGAAGGTCCCATCCTCCCGTTTAGACTTGTCGATGACGGGAATGTGCGGCGCGATATCCTTCGTATTGACAAGCCAATCGAGGTTCGGTGCCGCCCCATAGGCCGTATCGGCTGCAAGCCAATCGGGCTTGATACCGAAACAGTCCTCCGTGCGTTCGATCATCGTCTGCGACGCGCCAACCTCGGCTTGGCGGATGGCGCGCGAGGCTTCGACGTCCATGATGATGCCGAACTTCACGTCGATGAGATAGTTATCGGCGTAAGCAAAGAAGGCGGCGTTCCTAAGCGCGCCGGTCCATTGCGCGGCCGGGTCCGAAGGCGAGATGAATTTCGGCGTCACCTCGCTAGCTGCGCCGTAGGCCGGATCGTCGAGGGTCGCCAGATACTCCTTGACCGCCCGGCGGGCTGTTTCCGGATCGATGTCCTTGTTCCATTCACCGCCTGGGATCGAACGGCACTTGTTGGCGTCAGCCTGGATCAGGCTGGCATCGACGGCGAAACCCTCGCCACCCACAAGACCTGCCGCGATGCACGCCGCCACCACACGTTCGAAAACTTGCCGGAAGATATCGCTATCCCGGAAGCGTTCGTTGCGGGCGCGCGAGAAGGCTGAGTGATCGGGCAGCCTGTCCTCAATGCTCAAGCCGCAAAACCATCGATAGGCCAGATTGACCTGTACCTCGCGGCATAATGCGCGCTCGGAGCGGATGGCGAACACGTAGCCAACCATGAGCATCCGAATCATGAGAACCGGATCGATCGACGGCCTGCCGGTCGCAGAATAATGCGAAGCAAGCTCATCATGGACCCAGGAAAGATCGAGCACTGCACCAATCTTGCGGACCAGATGATCGTCCGGAACGGCTTCATCCAGATTGAACGAATAGAATAGCTGCTCTTGATCCTGCTTAAGCCGTCCCATCATAGCCCGCACTCCAGCAGTTCCCGTCAACTAACGGAATCACTGTTCGGCGCAGCAAGCAAAGGGACTTTTACAACAAAATCGGCCCGAAGGAGCACACCTAGCTTTTTGTAGCCACGTGTCTTATCGGCCGCGCAGCGGACCTATGGCTGATATTGCAGACTTGCCTTAACCTTAAACATATCGTCCAACCAGAACCGTCTAAATCCAGAAAGGATATGGGTTTTAATGTGGGGTGATCCATTTTATTGTGATGATTAAACACGTAAAATCAATGCCTTAAGATCACCAATTGGCGGAGAGGGAGTTCTAACCTTCGGTATGCTTGCGAGCATACCAGTTTTCGAGACCGGGCTGGTTTTTTAACTTTATCAAATAGATCGCGAGCAAGCAGATATTGCCTAGCTGGCTTCGCCTGCTTGCCTGGTTAATAGGCCGGGGAGTATATTCTGGGCCTTCTCACCAGAAGATGGAAGGACCGCTGTCTAGGCTTCGCAACGCCGGGCGGTCTTTTCGTAAAGTTATTTGCAATGGGAGGGCGGTGGCAGCTAGATAGATTGAAGGTTATGTTTCACCTCGTCTTCCTACTGCCCGGAGGACAGAAAAGACCGCCGTCGTCGCCCCTCATGCACTCGGCGGTCTTTTCGTGCGTGGCTGCTGCTTGCCTGATCGATAGACCGGTATGCTTGGGCTCGTCTTCCGCATGCCCCGCAGGAAGACCGGAAAGACCGCTATCCACGCGCCCGCATCCGATCGGCGGTCTTTTTGTGCTTGGCTACACCGCTTCGCGTTGGCTTCGCCTGCTTGCGTGGCCGGTAAGCCGGGGAGTATGGTTAGGATCGTCTTCTCTCGCGTAACCCGGAAGACAGAAAAGACCGCCCGTCATACACCAAGCTGCCCGGCGGTCTTTTCGTGTGTGGGGAAGCAGAGAACGCGTTTTCGTCACAAGCTGGAACCTGGCCAGCGATTATTCGTTGTAACCCAGATGCAAGTGGGAAGTTGAGTAATGGGTGACATTCCTGCAGCCTATTGGTTTCGATGCGCCGAAGACGCGCGGCAGTTAGTGGGGGCGTTGAAAAGCCGCGAAGCGAAGTCCAGGATGGCACTGATCGCCCGTGCTTATGACCGCCTTAGTGCCCGCGCAGACGAAAAGGATCAGCTCAGGCGCTCGCCGAACCAATACACCTAAGGAAGTGGCGCAGATAGCCGGAAAGCTCGACAGCTACCCTGGTCTGCTTGCCCTCTCAGACCTTCCGCGCGAAGAGAAGAGAAGAGCTGAAGAGCTTCGTAAAGATTGAGCTGAAGAGCTGCTGGAGGCTGTGCGTGGCGCCAGGGCTCGCCGGTGCGGAGCATGGCGTTGAGCGTCACGATAAGCTTTCGCATGACGGCCGTGAGTGCCACTATAGCGCATTTCCCCTTCCGCCGGAGTTTCTCCGCGTAGCTTTTCATGATGCGGTTATGCCGGATGGTGGTCAGAGCTGCCGTGTAAAGCACCTTGCGAACTGCGGCCCGGCCAGCCTCGATATGGCGGGGAAGGCTAGTTTTGCCGCTGTTATCGTCGAAGGGGGCAACGCCAGCATGCAGGCCGCTGCGGCAGCTCCGGCATGTAGGCAAGCAGCGCTGTGGCGGTCCCCAGGCCAATGCACTTCAGCGTCCTCATGAGGGCTACTTTGCGGGCGAGCGTTTCGCTGGCTTGAAGATGCGCCGCGATTTGAGGCTCAAGGGAGGCCAAGGCTTTGCGCAAAGGCGGTGTTCATTACGCGCACCCCGCGACTTCCAGCCTATCCATCGTTGGGCTCTTGATTTATTTACTTAGGTTAGGGGATTTCCTAGGGCGTCCACGGCCGCGCCGTGCTTCGGGCGCAGTCTCGGGCAAGAGCCGCCTTGAAAGGCTGCGATAGGTAATCAAGCGCCGCCGTCCAACGAAAACCGTCTCCAGCTCGCCTGAATTAATTAGTTCATAGAGTTTTGTTAAACCGAGCCCGGACAGTTCCAGCGCTTGTTTCACCGTAATCGTGAGCGGCTGCGCCTCTTGCTTTGCACTTGCAAACATTATGCTTCTCTCATTTGCACACGGCGCTAATGCACCGCCACTTATGCAATGATAGGAGAAATAACGTGTATTATCAATTTGTTAAGGCCGTTTAGGCCGTTTAAACCCATCCGGCCTAAACAGCCCCGACCTTCTCCTTATATTTCTTGATAGACCTGCATACAAAGTCCCGGATCGCAGTTTTGCCAGCCTTCTCACCGTGATCCTTAATCCATTTAGCAACGCATTCTTCGAGCTCGCGTTGCTTTCCGTCGCCCCGCCTGGGATAGCCGTTCTCATCGAACCACGGGTCCATGATTTCGCGCTCTGCGTCATTCCAAAACGGCTTCAATCGGGACGGCGGCTTGGCCTGACGTGGCTTCTTCTCCCGGCTTGCAGGAACAGTGAAGGTACCGCCGCCGGGCAGCTCGATAACGGCGCCTGGGACAACATCAGCTCCAGAAAGAGTGATATTGCCACCACCAAGCGAGGGAAGGCTGACAACACCGCCGGGTGCTATGGCAACACCTTGGCCAGGCCCGGAAATCGAGACTAGGTTTTTGATTACCATTACCGGGCACCCCGCAGCTCTCGCTCTCCCATCTCAATGATATTGTCCGCAGCTTCCGCGGTTCCGCAAAACGCGGCCCATGCCGCCGCGAGTTCCCGGCGGCGCTCGAACAGATCGGTGCGCTTGTAAGCAGCCAGGACTTTATCGGAAACCGCATGCGCCAGCGCTAGCTCGCACACTTCATCGGGAAAGCCGCGTTCGGCCGCCCAATCGCGAAACGTCGAACGGAAACCGTGCGCCGTGAGGCCGTCCCGCCCCATGCGGCGCAGAAGCATGAGGAAGGTCATGCCGCTGAGCGGCCTGCCGCGCTTCATGCCAGGGAATACAAAGGCGCCGTTAGGATCGTTCGCCGGGGCTAGCAGCCGCATCTCCTTAAGGATCGCGACGGCCCTGTCAGCAAGTGGTACGCGATGCTCCCGCTTGCCCTTCATGCGTGAAGCCGGAATGGTCCAGACGCGCTCATTGATGCCGATCTCGCCCCACGTCGCGCCAAGCACTTCGCCGGTACGCGCGGCGGTCAGGAGCGCGAATTCAAACGTCCTGGGTGCAACTCCTTCTTGCGCCCGCAGCTCCATCATAAAGCCGCGCATTTCGCGATAAGGCAAAGCGGGGTGGTGCTGCACCTCCCGCACCTTGCTTTTCGCTGGCAGAAGCTTGTCGAGGTGTCCTTTCCAGCGCGCCGGGTTCTCGCCCTCGCGATGGCCGTGCACTTTCGCCCAATCGAGAATTGCTTCGATGCGCTGGCGCACCCGGCTTGCTGTCTCGGTCCTCGCCGTCCAAAGGGTAGCGCCGTCTACGTCCTGCTCCAGCACACGCATGACAGCGCCGGTGTCAATATCACACACAGCCAGTGCTCCGATGATAGGCCCGGCATAGGCGGCGAGCGTCGATTCCCATTGGGCAGCGTGCTTCTCATTGCGCCAGCCAGCGCGGTGTGCCTTAATGTATTTGCGGGCGCATTCATCGAATGTTATTGCCTTAGCCGCGTCGAGCCGGTCCTTCATGGCCTTGAGGCGGCGTGCCTCGATAGGGTCAATGCCTTGATGCCGAAGCTTGCGGGCGTCATGTGCCATGTTGCGGGCTTCTTGCAACCCATAGAGCGATACCGGCCCAAGCCCCATAGAGCGCGCCTTGCAGTTGAGCATGAATTTGAAAATCCAGTTTTTCGCGCCTTCGTTGGTGACCCGCAGATAGAGCCCGCCGCCGTCGGCATAGAGGCCGGGCTTTTTCGCCTTCTCGACCCCGACTGCCGTGAGCTTGCCGATCATCCTTGCCATGTGAACCTCGCCTGCAATCCTGCCTACAGACATAGCGCGGATTATGGCGAAAGCAAGCGAATGATGACGGTATGCAAACCCGGCTTAAGCCTTTATTTGCATGGAATTTTCGAAGGGTAGCGAAGGACGGCGAAGGAAGTATTGGCGGACACGTCATCCGCCACATCCACGGCATCCGCAGCCCCCTCTCGCGAGGTGCATGATGGACCGATTTACGCCGGTATTTTCTTGGCCGGAAAGGTGAAAGGTCGCCAGACTGACGTCTGAGATCTCTTCCTCGTGCAGAGGGATGCCCCGAAGCGGCACCGTCGCTGGTGAGCGTATTTCCGCTATGCCTCCGGCAGTTGTTGCGGCCAGGGAAAGACCCGCGACGCTTAAGACGGGTAACGCTTTCTTTGAACGCTTCCCGTTGGAAGCATGCCTCGTTTGAGACATAACCTAACTCCTCCTCCCCCGTTTGTTGTGGCTTCACCCAGCTGAATCCGGTTAGAGCAAATCGGTTCCCTCCGGGCAGTTTCTATGGTCACGCACACAGGCTGGTTCGCTTATCAGAGACTCCGAAATCGACAACCTCACAGGGGGCAGTTTTGCCTGCTCCCCCTAAGTCCGTGCGTTAACTACTCGTGTCGCGGCAAGAAACCAGAGCAGAGGAGATCCAACTTCTGAATTCCGTTTTCTCCCACTGTCAGGAAAATGCGCTGTTCGCACACCTTCGGCATCCCTTCATGAAGGAAGTGAAGCCGGTATGCGATGTGCGTGCGACTAGCCACGGGCAGAACGGTATGCCCGACCATCTCGAAGCGTTGCAGGTCCGAGAACCACTGCTGATAGTAGTTGCGCGCCTCTAGGCTGGAACGTGCCTCCCGTAGCCCAGCGGGGATCAGAGCACGAAATTGAACTTCAGGAGCGAACGACCCTCCAAGCGACGCAAAATCACGTATCGCCAGCGAGTGAAGAAACTTATCAGCATATGCGGGCGCCGTGCCGATCATGATAACCTTCTGGGGGCCTAATGCGACTGCCGTAAGGGGAAAAAGGCCAAAGCACTACCCCTGGTGTGCATAATACTCCAGAGCTAAACCCCTCACCTTGATGCTGGTCACTTTTCAAGCGCGTAAGGCGAGGGGAGTTCTTATCATCCAATTGTCGCACTTTGCCTCATTTGCTACCTCTAGCATGAGTTAGAGCCAAGGATTTTTAACGGGAGGGGGAAACCACATGGACAAACCAGGAAGGCTTGCCGCGGATGAGATCAAAGCCCTGGTTGGCCGGGAGATCGGCGTGTCTGAGTGGATTGAGGTAACTCAGGCTAAAATCGACGCCTTTGCCAATATCACTGGCGACTGGCAGTTCATCCACGTCGATCCGGATCGCGCCGCGCGGGAGACGCCGTTCGGTGGATCAATTGCCCACGGTTTTCTGACACTCTCGCTCCTCTCGGCTATGGGTGCCCAAGTCTTGCCCCGCCCTGAAGGCCTGGCCGTGGGTGTGAATTATGGCTTTGACAAGCTGCGGTTTTTGTCACCGGTGCCGGCCGGGTCCCGGGTGCGCGGCCGGTTCTGGCTGATAGAGGCGGAGGAGCGCAGGGCGGGAGAGCTCACGATGAAATATAAGGTCGATGTCGAGATCGATGGTAGCGAGAAGCATGCGCTCGTGGCGGAATGGCTCACGCGGCAATATTTCGGCCCTGTAAGTTAACTTCATCACCGCAATTATCTTCTACCGGACCTGCACCGGATGAGCACAGAACAACGCACAATCCAGCTGGGATCTCTTAACGCGGTAAGTACCGTATTCGCCTTATTGCCGGCATAGCACGCCTCTAGTAGATGTTGCGCTGCGTTTGAGCTTGCCGGGTGAGAGGTATACCCATGGGGAAGAGAGCCTGGGGTTTTGTCAGTGCGATTTTTGCATTTGTTGCCGCCACCAGCTTCGTAGCTGAAGCGCAAACCCTGCTTCCACTAAATGCCGCCCCCAAGCCTGCCGTGCCGGCTCAACCCACTGCTCCGGCTGCTCCTGCACAGGCGCATCAGGTCGACATGGCCGCGATCATCAAGAAGGCAAACGATGCCACGGGCCTCAACGTGGAGGCCAAGATCAAGACTTGGCGCGGCGCCCTCGAACGTATTGAACACGGGCTCCAGGACCCTAAGCTGGAGTATAAGGCGCTCAATGACTATCGCTCGCAGCTTCTCGCTTTGCGGGCGGACGGGGAGGCATTCTGGCGGAAGTTGGAACCCGCCTTGAATTCAGCCAATGAAGACCTTCAGGCATTGCCTCCCGCGCCAGCTCAGGGTCAGCCGCCAGAGATTGAACAAACGGCAACCGCGCGCCAGGACGCCAGTGGGTATGTTTCCTACCTGAAATCAGCGCGAAGCTCGCTCGATGAAACGCAAAATCGTATTAACAAGCTCATCGGCACGATCCTCGACATCCGGCGAGCCAGAGTAACCAATAACCTCTTGCAACGTATGCCTGGCATCTTCTCTGCTGAAACCTGGCGGGGAGTGCCGCAGCAAGCTCAGCAGGTGCTGGAAAAAGTACGCGGTGCCATTGCGGATTGGTGGAATAACCAGGAACAGGATCAAATTACTCCCCTTGCCGCCATTGCGTTGGCGCTATGGCTGGGCTTGAGCCTTTTGAGCTGGTTTGGAGTGCGCTGGTTGAGGCAGTGCGATGGCGATCCTCCTTTTTGGCGGAGGGCCTCGACAGCTGCCGGAGTTATATTGCTGAGGTCTCTGCCAACGATTGTGCCGCTTGTCTTCCTCTTCAATGCCGTCGATCAGGTTCAAACCTTTCCGAACGAGATTGACCGGCTTTTCTATTTTGGGGCGCGGTCGATCCTGATCGTTGCCGTTGTGCGAGCCCTCGTCGCGACGGTGCTTTCACCGGGCGACCACCGATGGCGCCTGATCCCGGCATCGAATGCGGCTGCTGTCCGCATTTCTGGGCTCACGATGGCGCTCGCCTTAACTTACGGCGCGGCAACTTTCGTGCTCGTTGCAGTATACGTGATGAAGGCGCCGGAGACGCTAAGGGTGGCGGTCAGCCTTCCCACGAACCTTGCGGTTGGCTTGCTGGTGATCGCCATCCTCCAGACACCGCTCAGGCAAGCGGGTGCTTCAGGACTGCCTTCACTCTCCTGGCTCCGCGCAATAAGAATCCCGATCCTGCTGATCGCCGTCGCCATTCTGGCAACTGCGCTTGCCGGTTATCTGGCGTTGTCCCGGTTCGTTGCGCAGCAGCTCATCGTGACCGGCACGATCCTCGCGATCGTTTATCTGCTACTCTTATGGGCGGACGGTATTGCACAGGCGATCGGGGACGAAAGCTCCGGGATAGGATCGTGGCTCGCCCATACGGCGGGACTAGATCAAGCCAAGCGCCAGAGGCTCGCGGTTCCAACCAGCCTTCTGTTGAAATTCGTAATACTTGTATGCGCGGTCCCGCTCATTCTTAATCAATGGCAGTTTCCGTGGGCAGACATTCTCGAGTGGTATCGTCAACTCTTTTTCGGCTTCCGGATTGGGGACACCCATATCTCGCTCGGCGCGATCTTAGCTTCCATCGTTGTCTTCATTCTTGGCTACTTCGCCGCAAAACTCTTCCAGCAATGGCTTGATACTCAGGTGTTAAAGCCGGCCTTTCAGGCGGCTTACGCGACTCGATCAGCACAACTGTGGGGTATATCGGTATTTTTGCCGCAGCCCTGATCGCTCTTTCCTACGCAGGCTTTAACCTGTCCAACCTCGCGCTTGTCGCTGGTGCCTTTTCAGTTGGTATCGGTTTCGGCCTGCAAAGCGTTGTGAGCAATTTTGTGTCGGGCTTGATCCTGCTCGCCGAGCGGCCAATCAAGGTTGGAGACCTAGTCGTCGTTGGCGGCGAGGAAGGCTACGTTCGCAAGATCAGCGTCCGGTCGACGGAGATCGAGACCGCCGACCGCGCCAATGTTTTAATTCCCAATTCCTTTTTCATAACGGAAAAGGTGAAGAACTGGACCTTGCGCAATAATACCGGCCGCGTCGCCATCGCAGTTAGCGTCGCTTATGGCTGCGATCCACGAAAGGTAAAGGCGATCCTTTTGCAGCTTGCGCAAGCCCATCCTAATGTGATGCGCACTCCAGAACCATTCGTGGACTTTGAGGATTTCGCGTCCGATGCGCTGAACTTCAAGCTTTATGCATTCATCTATGATTTGAACAAGGCCGTGGCGACAAGAACCGATTTGCGGATCGCGATCCTCGACGCCTTCAAAACCGCAGAAATCGTTATTCCCTCACGCCAAACCGATGTGACTGTCCGGGATATCGATTGGCTGCGCGATGCGGTAAAGCAATACATGGCCAACGCCTACGGCAACCGTATTTCAGGGAACGGCAGCGAGGCTACAGTGCCAAGCGAAAAGGGAACGTAAGCTGGACGCGCCAGCACGATTCGCGGGCTTCGCTGGAGGATTGAACAGTCACAGTTCGTCTTGGCCGGGTGAAGGAAACCCCCATTTCCCAACAACACAGCCAAGACGGCCGCGTCCCCGCTAGATCTGAGCCTTAGCTACTGCCGGTACCTCGCCGCACGGGTTCTTCTCGTGCTTGAGCGTCTTTTTTCCTTCGGGGGCCTTGCCCTTGAAGTAATGGGCTGTTGCAATCACGACCTGAGGTTGTCCAGATCCATTCGAAACTTGCTGGATGCCGTCTTCATACCACCCATCGTACTTGCGTTTCACTGCCTCTTCGCGAGCACGGCACCACACGACCGAGGACAGTTGGGCGAAGGTGAACTTGTTTGTGCTTGCTGCCGCGAGACGGAGCATGTCCTGACCCTGATCGGTCACAACGACGTCCTTGACGGTGAAAATGCCTGCCTGAGGCATCTTCGATGTATCAACGGCAGCGGCTTGCAGAGGCTGGTCGGCACCGGGCGCGGCGCAACCCGTGAGCGCAAGGACCACTGCGAACGGTAGTGCGAAGTGCTTTGTCATTCTTTTACCAACGTATGATCCAGTTGAGGGTAGTTAGCCCGCCAGACGTTGGCGCGGCAATCTATAACCGGAGCGTGTAGGGTGATTCCTGGCGCTTCTGTGGCTTTTTTACCGGTTATCAACTTGGATTCTTGCCAAGCGCGCTCGAAAACACCAGTATAAAGGATACCTCGGGGGGCCGCAGGCATGCGGCTGAGATCGCGCTGAGGGCCGCGCCTTAAAAGGCGACCGGAACATGCCGCGCGACCGACCCGTTGAACCTGATCCGGTTAGTACCGGCGGAGGGATAGGGTGACCGAACTCGAAGCACGTGCAGTTATCACATCGCGGCTTCAGCCGGGCGAAAGGCTCCTTTGGTCCGATTCTCCGCGTCCGTGGAAGGCCGTCCAGAATGGCCCGCTATTAAGGCTACTTTTCGGCACGTTCTTTTTGGCTTTTGCGCTGTTCTGGACTTGGGGTGCTTCAAGTGCCTCATCAAAGAACGGTTCGCCACTTGCGCAAATTTTCCCGTTCTTCGGACTCATCTTCATCGGCTTCGCGCTCTACCAACTCTGGTCGGCGCTGCAGGCAATCATCGCTTGCCGGGAAACGGCTTATGGCCTGACTGACAGGCGGGTCATCATCGCAATCGGAAAGGACGGCTCCACTCAGAGTCTGGGACCAGGTTCGCTTGGGCGCATTGAGCGTTCGGGAGACTCCGAGCGCGGCACGCTTAAGTTCGATCTGGGAGGTCCGAGCGACTGGTGGTACACGCGCAGCTGGATGTGGAAGCCGCAACCTGCCTTCGTGGACATTCGCGATCCGGCAAAAGTTGAAGCCGCGATCTATACCCATCTCCTCAGCCACCGATAAGAAGGAGCCGCCAATGAATGCGCCAATCGACCCAAAGACCGTAAAACCGGTTCAGGTTACTACGGGAAGCCTCCCGGGGTCCCGTAAAGCATACACGGCTGCGGCAGGTCACGAATCCGTCAAGGTTCCCTTCCGGGAAATCGCTCTCCACGAGACAAGCGGCGAGCCTCCCTTCCGGGTCTACGATACTTCCGGGCCCTACTCGGACGAAGCCGCCACCATCGACGTGTATGCCGGTCTTCAGCGCATCCGCGAGCGCTGGGTCAAGAGCCGTGGCACGGAGCAATATGCGGGACGCGAGGTAAAGCCGGAAGATAATGGCAATGCGCGTGGGTCGCACGCCGCTCAACAATTTGCAACCATCCACAAGCCCTACAGGGCCGCAGATGGGCAGCCGGTCACGCAGCTCGAATTCGCTCGCGCAGGCATTATAACCGAGGAAATGGCCTACATCGCACATCGAGAGAATCTTGGCCGGGCTGCGGCCCTTGACCACGCCAAGGAGGCGCTCGCCGGCGGTGAGAGCTTCGGGGCCGAGATTCCAGAATTCATAACTCCAGAGTTCGTGCGGAGCGAAGTTGCGCGCGGCCGCGCAATTATCCCGTCGAATATTAACCACGCTGAACTGGAGCCGATGATCATTGGCCGGAACTTTCTCACGAAGGTGAACGCCAATATCGGCAATTCCGCCGTCACCTCCTCTGTCGAGGAGGAAGTGGAGAAAATGGTGTGGGCCATTCGCTGGGGCGCCGACACCGTTATGGATCTCTCCACCGGGCGCAACATTCATACGACACGCGAATGGATCATCCGCAACTCGCCGGTGCCCATTGGCACGGTGCCGATCTATCAGGCGCTGGAGAAGGTGAATGGCGATCCTGTGAAACTCGATTGGGAAGTCTATAAGGACACACTGATTGAGCAATGCGAACAGGGCGTGGACTATTTCACGATCCATGCCGGCGTACGGCTTCGCTACGTACCGCTGACCGCGCGGCGCGTCACCGGCATTGTCAGCCGCGGCGGCTCGATCATGGCGAAGTGGTGCCTCGCCCATCATCGCGAGAGCTTTCTCTATGAGCGCTTCGGTGAGATCTGCGACATCATGCGCCGCTACGACGTTTCGTTCAGCCTGGGCGACGGATTGCGGCCTGGATCAATCGCGGACGCGAACGACGCTGCGCAGTTTGCCGAGCTCGAGACGCTGGGCGAGTTGACTAAAATCGCATGGGCGAAGGGCTGCCAGGTAATGATCGAAGGCCCTGGTCATGTGCCTATGCACAAGATCAAGGTCAATGTCGAGAAGCAGCTCGCACTTTGCGGCGAGGCGCCGTTCTACACGCTCGGGCCGCTCGTTACGGACATCGCGCCCGGACACGACCACATCACAAGCGCGATCGGTGCGGCCATGATCGGCTGGTTCGGCACGGCGATGCTTTGCTATGTGACGCCCAAGGAGCATCTCGGCCTTCCCAACCGCGACGATGTGAAGGCCGGCGTAATTGCTTATAAGATTGCCGCGCACGCCGCCGACCTGGCAAAGGGCCATCCAGCCGCAAAGCTTCGCGACGACGCACTTTCTCGCGCGCGCTTCGAGTTCCGCTGGGAGGACCAGTTCAATCTCGGCCTCGACCCGGAAGGCGCGCGCGCCATGCATGACGAGACGCTGCCGAAAGAGGCGCATAAGGTCGCGCATTTCTGCTCGATGTGCGGGCCCAAATTCTGCTCGATGGAAATTACGCAGCAGGTGCGCGATTACGCGGCCAAGCTGAACGAGACGCCCGAGATGGCGGCGCAGGCCGGCATGGCAGAGATGAGCGAGAAGTTCAAGGAGATGGGCGATAGGATATATATTGACGCGAACAAGTGAGCCGGGACTGGCAGTCTAAGGTAAATTAGATGAAATTGCCCCCTTAGCTTGCTAAGGGGTACCTGCAATCGGTCCTTCTCGTCTTATGACGCAGCTCATCGATGCGTTTCGACGCCTCCGCCTTCGTAAGGCTGGGGTCGAACTCCTCCTTTGCTTCTTCGCAAAGCGTCTTGAGATATGACGCTTGCGCACCGGTCATCGGCTCATGGCCGGTGATCCAGTCGTCTGGGTCTTTCTGGATATTGGACTAGGATTCCGGATCTTTTTTCGGGTTCTCAGAAACCATGTACTCTCCCGGGTTCGTTCGCTGAACGTTCTTAGGACGCAGTAGGTTCCGCTACTCAGGCCCATTGAAATCCGGAGAACCTGTTAATTAAAATCGTGACATGCAAGTGCGCCTGGATTTTAAGCGCTGGTCTGTATCACCAAAGATAAAGAATTGCGGAAATGACGAGCCAGATGAGAAACCATCCGCGGCTGTAGCACGCGTGCATGGGCAAATCCACGGGATGTTTCCTAAATCAGGCTTGCCTTCCCGCTTTCGCAAACTAAGATCGCGGCCCCATAGACGATACTCCGGCAGACGGCGCGGCTCGCTGCTTGGGGTCCCTCCCGGAAGTGATTCAAGACGCTGAAAATGATGGTATTGCCTTCAAGGCCTGCGGCACAGTCTTCTAAAGAGTTGCTGACAGCGGCAACGCTTGTACTTTCGGCCGTAATAGGCCTTTTCCCGGCCGTTTTACCGGCGGCGGCGGGGCCTGCCCTCCTTATGGAGCCAGCATCTGGACTGGTGCTCTATGCGGAGGACGCCGATATGCCCTGGCGGCCGGCTTCCCTGACAAAATTGATGACGGCGTACCTGACCTTCCAGGCAATCCGCGACGGCAACCTATCGCCTGAAGATGTTGTGATATGCACAGCGCACGCGCAGAGCCAGCCGCCGAGCAAGCTTGGAATGCCGCTGGGAGGTCAGCTTAAGGTCGGCCTTGCGGTGAAGGCGCTGATCGTCAAATCCGCGAACGACGTCGCGGTCATGCTCGCGGAAAAGATCGGTGGCACCGAAGCCAATTTCGTGGACATGATGAACAAGGCCGCCAAGCGTCTCGGCATGACGAACACGAAGTTCGTCAATCCGAATGGCTTGCCCATGTTTAATCCCGATAATACCGAGGCACCGCAGCAGTCTGTGACGACGGCCCGCGACATGGCGATCCTTGCCAGCATGATCTTCAAGGAATTCCCGCAATATGCGGATATCTTCGCGATGACCGAAGTCAAGGTCGGCAACCGCATGATTAGCACTCATAATGGGCTTTTGAAGAGCTACGATGGGGCCGACGGCATGAAGACTGGCTTCATCTGTGCTGCGGGATACAATGTCGTTGCTAGCGCGACCCGCAATGGCAGGCGGCTTGTTGCGGTGGTGCTTGGCGAAAGCTCGTCCTCGGCGCGCACCATCCGAGCGGCCAGCCTCTTCGAGCACGGATTCGAGATTTACCCTTGGAAAGCAGTGCTCGCACCAACGCTTGCCACATGGCCGGTTGCTACGCCCGAAGGTGCGGCGGCTCCTGATTTGCACGGCATCGTGTGCAGCGGCAGGCATCCTTCCGTTCTTGGCAGAAAAGGGAAGCGTCCGAAGTTGAAGCCAGGGCACCGTTCACCCGCGGCTGGAAAGCGAAAACGCACACGAGCCGATGCGGCGCCGGCGACCGCCGTGCCTTCGCTGAAAAAGCAGGGTTAGCGGCTCGCAGACACTATATTATGGCCGAAAGCTTTCTCGAACGCCGAACTAAGTCGCTTGGCTCCGCCCCAACTGCCAACATCGGCTTCAGCGGCGGCGTGAAAACACCTTGCGGCATGCCGGACTAAGTTTCCAGATATTTGCCCTCAGACAAGCTACAATACGCTTTTCATCCGGTATAACCGCTTCACAGAGACTGTGGACATCTGGCGTGCAAGCCTCTTGCTGTTGCTGGCTTCCCCTATAATCGTTGCCTTCGTATGCCATTGCGTCTACGGCGCTGAAGCCGAGCGCAGCTGCTAGGGTGATCGATACTCCAATCCGTGTCATGAAGGCGTCCCTCCTCATTATGTACTTAAGGTGCAGCCTGATAACACGCAGGCTTGCAATTCAGCCGGCGTTCTTACGGAAAATCAACCATGTACTGCCTCTTTCGATAGTGACGGCCGAAAGCGTTCAGAATCTGAGGCGGTTCACTCGGCGTTAAATCGAGAAATTGCTCACGGTCGCGAATCCCGGCGCGATTTCTCTGCCATGTCCGTTCCAAGTACCTTTATCATGTGGCATAGTACGCCTCCGGGCACCGAATTTTATTGATAAGGCTGGGTTAGCAGCCAGGCTCGGGGCAGAAAGTCTGGGAGGACACATGCCTGAGATTTCCCTTGAGGTGAATGGCAAACCGGTGCGCGCGTCCGTAGCGCCGCACTTATTGCTTGTGGATTTTCTGCGGCATAGTCTGGGGCTGACCGGAACGCATGTCGGATGCGATACCTCCCAATGTGGCGCCTGTGTGGTGCATGTGAACGGCAACTCCGTCAAAGCCTGCACTATGCTAGCGATGCAGGCGCAAGGGGCGCGCGTCACGACAATTGAAGGGCTTTCGGCCGGGACGGCTCTGCATCCTGTGCAGGCGGCGTTCAGGGAGGCGCACGCGCTCCAGTGCGGGTTTTGCACGCCGGGCATGATTATGTCGGCGGCGGATCTTCTACAGAAAAATCCGAACCCCTCCGAGCCGGAGATCCGTAGCTGGCTTAAAGGAAATATATGCCGCTGCACGGGGTACCATAACATAGTGAAGGCCGTAAAAATCGCCGCCGCCACAATGAGCGGGCAGGGAATGGCTAGAGCCGCGGAATAAGCCGGAGAAGATCATGACAGCTCAAGGTATCGGCGCATCCGTGAAGCGCCGCGAAGATTTCCGTTTCATCAAAGGCATCGGCAAATACACGGATGACATCAACCTGCCGAACCAGCTCTACTGCTACGTCCTGCGCTCACCGGTCGCCCATGCCCGGATTGGCTCGCTCGATACTTCGAGCGCCAAAACAGCGCCGGGCGTTGTTGCTGTGTTCACAAGCAAAGACATTGCCGAATCCGGTGCAGGCGGCGTGCCGTGCGGCTGGCTCATCACAAGCCGCGACGGCACGCCAATGAAGGAGCCGAAGCACCCGATCCTGGCAGAGGGCAAGGTCAGGCACGCCGGCGACCCGATCGCGGCAGTAATCGCGGAAAGCCTCGAACAGGCGAAAAACGCGGCCGAGCTGATAAAACCCGACCTGTACGAGCTTCCAGCAGCCGTTGACATGAAACGCGCGCTTAAAGGCGGCCCAGCGGTACATGATGAGGCCGCCGATAATCTGTGCTTCGACTGGGAACTTGGAGACAAGGCCGCCACGGATGCGGCATTCGCACGCGCCGCACATGTGACCAAGATGGATCTTGTCAACAACAGGCTCGTCCCGAATGCGATCGAGCCAAGGGCGGCAATCGGATCGTACGATCTCGCCACGGGTGAGTACACACTCTATACGACGAGCCAGAATCCGCATGTCATCAGGCTTCTGATGGGGGCCTTTGTTCTCAATATTCCGGAACACAAGCTTCGCGTTTACGCGCCAGATGTCGGCGGCGGCTTCGGCTCCAAAATATATCATTACGCCGAGGAGGCTCTTGTCACCTGGGCCAGTGGCAAGCTGGGCCGGCCCGTAAAATGGGTAGCAGACCGGAGCGAGTCCTTCCTCTCGGATGCCCATGGCCGCGACCACGTCACACATGCGGAGATGGCGTTCGACGCGGAAGGCAGGGCCATCGGCCTTAAATGCGAGACGCTCGCTAATATGGGCGCCTATCTTTCCACATTCGCTCCCTGCATCCCGACGTGGCTGCACGGAACCTTGCTTGCAGGCCAATACGCGACGCCGGCCGTTTACTGCAATGTGAAGGCGGTGTTCACGAATACCGTACCGGTGGACGCCTATCGGGGTGCTGGCCGCCCTGAGGCGACATACATTCTCGAACGCCTCATGAGTAAGGCTGCCCAGGAGATGGGAGTGGACCAGGCGGAGATCCGGCGCAAGAACTTCATCCAGCCCAACCAGTTCCCCTATCAGACGCCGGTAGCTGTGGTGTACGACACAGGCGACTACGAGGCGGCGCTGAAGAAGGCGCTTGAGCTTTCCGGATACGCAAGCTTTCCAAATCGCCGCGCCGAAGCGAAGGCAAAAGGGAAGCTACGAGGAATCGGAATTGCGAGCTACATCGAGGCATGCGGCATTGCACCGTCAAGCCTTGTCGGCGCGCTCGGTGCTCGCGCTGGCCTTTACGAAGCCGCGACCGTCCGCGTCAATCCGACCGGCAGCGTTACGGTGCTCACAGGAAGCCATAGTCATGGTCAGGGCCATGAAACAACCTTTGCTCAGGTTGTGGCCGACAAGCTTGGCATTGACCCTACCCAGATCGAGATCGTGCACGGCGATACGGCAAAAGTGCCTTTCGGCATGGGCACCTACGGTTCGCGCTCCATCGCTGTCGGCGGTAGCGCCATTGTGAAGGCGCTCGACAAGATCATCGAGAAGGGGAAGAAGATCGCCTCTCATCTTCTTGAAGCCTCCGAAGGCGATATCGTCTTCGAAAACGGCGCCTATACGGTGAAAGGCACAGACAAATCCAAGGCCTTCGGCGAGATCGCTCTCACAGCCTACGTTCCCCATAAATATCCCATTGAGACCCTTGAGCCAGGGCTTGAGGAGACGGCCTTCTACGATCCGAAAAACTTCACCTTTCCGGCCGGCACCTATGTTTGCGAAGTGGAAATCGATCCAAGAACGGGCTTCACGGAGATCGTCTCATTCGCGGCCGCGGACGACTTCGGCAATGTAATCAATCCCATGATTGTCGAAGGCCAGGTTCACGGAGGTATTGCGCAGGGCATCGGGCAGGCGCTTCTCGAAAACGCCGTCTATGACGAGAACGGACAGCTTCTAACGGGCTCATACATGGACTACTGCATGCCGCGGGCTGATGATCTGCCCTCCTTCAAGGTCGAGACGCTCAAGGGAACGCCCTGCACACACAATCCTTTGGGAGTGAAAGGATGCGGGGAGGCGGGGGCCATCGGAGCTCCGCCTGCCGTAATCAATGCCGTAGTGGACGCACTGAAAGAATACGGCAACGATCACATCGACATGCCTGCAACGCCGGAGAAGATTTGGCGCATCGTTAACAGCGGTATGAAGAAGGCTGCGGAATAGGAGAACGGCCATGAACGGTTTCGACTATGTACGCCCAGCTTCAGTGAATGAGGCTGCGAAGGCTCTTGCGGCAGAGAATGCGACGGCTATCGCGGGCGGCCACACCCTGATCCCAACACTGAAGCAAAGGCTTGCCAAGCCAAGTCTGCTCGTGGATCTCGGTGGCATCCCCGAACTAAAGGGCATTCGGCGCGAGGGCAACGCGCTCGTGATTGGGGCTACCACAACTCATGCCGAGGTGGCATCCAGCAACGAGGTTCAATCCGCAATTCCGGCACTGGCGAACCTCGCCGATGGCATTGGTGATGCTCAAGTGCGCCATCGCGGCACGATTGGCGGCTCGGTTGCCAATAACGACCCTGCCGCTGATTATCCCGCCGCCGTCCTTGCCCTCAACGCCAGCGTTGTTACCAACAAACGCACGATCGACGCGGATAAGTTCTTCAAAGGCCTGTTTACAACCGCTCTCGAACCCGGCGAAATCATTGTGGCGGTGCGTTTTCCCGTACCGGAGCAAGCTGGGTATGCGAAATTCGAGCAGAGGGCTTCCCGGTTCTGTCTCGTCAGCGCTTTCGTGGCGCGGACGAAGGGAGGGCTCTTTTCCTCGGGCGACGTGCGGGTGGCCATCTCTGGCGCAGGCTCGAACGGTGTGTTCCGCGTGCCTGCTATGGAGCAGGCTCTGAAAACGAACTTCGCCCCGGAAGCGATTCGCAACATTGCCGTGCCCGCGAACGGATTGATGAGCGACATGCATGGCAGCGCGGATTACCGGGCGGCGCTGATTAGCGTAATGGTCGAACGGGCCCTCACGGCGACATGACAGCTGGCATTCCCAACAGCGTTAGCGAAACTGCCGCGCTGCTCGCAAAAGGGGGATATCTCGCCGGCGACGCGCTCGCTACCGCAGTCTTTCTTGCGCTAAAGCTTCAGCGGCCTCTCCTTCTCGAAGGGGAAGCCGGCGTTGGAAAGACTGAAGTGGCAAAAGTACTTGCCGCGGTTCTGGATCGACCGCTGGTACGACTACAGTGCTACGAGGGGCTGGACCTCGCCTCCTCGGCTTATGAGTGGAATTACAGCCGCCAGCTCCTCCATATTCGGCTGCTTGAAGCTGCCGGTGCCGCGAACTCCGGCAGCGTAGAAGCCGGCCTGTATAGGGAGGAGTATCTACTTAAGCGGCCCCTGCTTCAGGCGCTTGAGCTTTCGGCAGAAGGAAAAGTCCCGGTTCTTCTAATCGACGAACTTGACCGGGCCGATGAGCCATTCGAAGCTTTTCTTCTTGAGATTCTCGGAGACTACCAAATCACGATCCCAGAACTCGGCACGATCCGGGCTGCCGAACCACCCATCACCATTCTCACTTCCAATCGCACGCGCGAAGTGCACGATGCTGTCCGCCGCCGATGCTTCTATTGCTGGATCGATTACCCTAGCGCGGCCCGAGAAGCCGAAATTCTAAGGCTCAAACTTCCTCATGCGCCGGAGATACTAACCACGCAAATTGTAGCTTTTGTGCAGTCTATCCGGCAGATGGATCTTTATAAGAATCCCGGCATTGCCGAAACCATCAACTGGGCGCAGGCCTTGACTTCACTTGATTGCGTCGCACTGGACCTGGAAACAGTGGATTCAACCCTTGGTACGCTCCTGAAATATCAGGACGACATCGCCCGCATTCAGGGGAGCGAGGCAGCGCGCCTCTTGGAAAGCGTGAAGTCCCGTGCGCGGGAAGCGGCCTTCGCCGCGGAAGGCGGCGCTTCTTGAGCGCTGCTGATGCCCATGCGGGGCGCGAGCCCGTCGGTAATGAACTAACGCGCGTAACGGAGAATGGCTGAGGCACTTAACGCCAATATCGTAACCGCCACCGCGGATGGCGGACGCATCGCGAGCAACATTCTTGGCTTCGCGCGGCTGTTGCGTGCGGCGGGAATGCCGGTTGGCCCGCAAAAAGTCATTGAAGCGACCGAGGCGGTGATCGCAGCCGGGTTGGACAATCCGAAGGCTGTCTACTGGGCCTTGCATGCGGTTTTGGTCAATCGCCCGTCGGAGCGCGAAATCTTCAATCAAGCCTTTCATTTGGTCTGGCGCGATCCGGGCTACATCCAGCAGCTTCTATCGGTGATGGTGCCTAATCTGCGAGGCGGACAACGGCCAACGGACGCAATGGCGCGCCGCCTCGCGGACAGTCTCTTTCTCCGCCGCGAAGCCCACCATGCCGTCGAACGCGAGATCATTCAAATCGACGCAAGCGGCACCGCCAGCGATCTTGAGGTCTTGGCCTCGAAAGACTTCGAACAAATGACGGCGGATGAACTTAGGCTTGCGTTGCGCGCGATGCCGGCTGTGGCTGCCGCACTGTCAAAAAGACCTTCGCGGAGATTCCAGGCTGCAACCATTGGACGTGAACGGCAGCTTGATTTGCGGCGCATGCTGCACCGCGTTAGCTCCCGCGGACCCGAGGCAATGCTCCCTCTTTACAAGCGGCGAAGAAGACGGGCGCCGCCGCTTGCGGTGCTGTGCGACATATCCGGATCAATGGACACTTATGCCCGCGTCTCTCTTCATTTTCTCTACGCCCTCATCAATGAGGGTGAGCGGGTTCATGCGTTTCTTTTCGGAACGCGCCTGACCAACGTGACGCGGCTTCTGAAAGGCCGCGATCCGGATACCGCCATAGTCAAAGCCTCCGGTGCCGTTCAGGACTGGTCCGGCGGAACCCGCATCGGCGAGAGCCTTCACGCCTTCAACAAAGTCTGGGCCAGGCGTGTGCTTGGGCAAAATGCGATCGTTCTTCTTTTTACCGACGGGCTGGATCGCACGGAGGGGAAAGGCATTGCAATTGAAGCAAGGCGGCTTCGCGCGTCGTGCCGCCGTTTGATTTGGCTGAATCCGCTTCTGCGCTATGACGACTACGCTCCGCTCGCCGCTGGAGCGGCCGAACTGCGCCGCCATATCAGCGAAATGCGGCCATGCCACAATTTTAAGAGCGTGGCGGATCTGGCCAAAGCTCTATCATGATCTGGCTAGAAACTAAGCGCCGCTACCGCGGCTGTGCTGCCTGCTGAAGACGCTTCATAGCCGCAGAGCCTGGCAAGGGAACGTCATGCGTCCAGAGTTGCCCGCTCCGCGCCTTTTCGTAGCCATAACGGTAGAGGGCTTGCATGTACGGGGTGTTGAAGCCCGGCTTCACATCTGGCCCGTAATGGGAGAGAAGCCACTCGTCGAAGCCATTGTCGATGAAGGTAAGGTTGAAGTGTTCGCGGCCTATGAAACCGGCGGTCGCAAAAAGAGTGTCCTTTGCGTCGTTCTTGATCAGGGTGGAGAAGGATCGCGAGACAGTCGGCAAAAGTCCTGCCTCCACAACCTCGAACTGCGGCGTCAAATGATTGTTGATCACAACCCAGACATTGCTCGGCATGATTTTCGGCCGTATTCCGGAACTGCTTTCGAAGGCTACATCCGGCAAAATGAAAACCTGAGTCGTTGCCCCGCCATCGACATGCATTTCCTTGAAATGCCGGCCATTGGCCACAACGTCGATGAAAGTCGGGCCGAAGACCCCGGGGATGCTGGCTGAAGCTACCAGCACGTCGCGGAAAAGGTCACGGGAGCCGGGTAGCCGGCTCGCCGCTATTGCGCCCATGTCCCAGACGACACCGCGCTGCGCATCGAGATTCGTGGTAACGATGAAGAGGCGGCGGCCGCGGGAATGCTCGGCCGCGATGGCGGCCAGAAGGCGGGCGTCCACAAACTTGTCCACCAAATCGATAAGGGATTGCCGGCGCATGTCGGCCGATCCCAGAAGCGCAAAAATGCCTCCCAGGTCACCCAGCACCTGCGCAACGCCACCGGAAAACGCCTCCTGCATCTCACGATCGTAGGCGGTCCCCAGGAAGGCCAAAGGCGCAATGAGCGCGCCCGCACTCACGCCTGTCACGATTGCAAATTTCGGGCGCGCGCCTGTTGAAGTCCAGCCGTTTACGACTCCCGCGCCGTAAGCCCCGTCATAAGCGCCGCCGGAGATCGCAAGCACCTCGAAGTCACCGCCGCCGGTATTCGATGAGGCAACTGGAGAGCCCCGAAGAAATTCATGCAGTTCAGCACGGCTCCCATCGAGCCAGAAGCGTACATTCTGTATTCCTGCAATTTGCGCGGCGGATTGGTCCCCTACCGTGAAGCTTTCTCTTGGGATTAAGGAGCAGGCCGCAAGGGCAAGAGCGCCCGCCAAGGCGGCGGCCAATGGCATGGGCGGCACTCCAAAAATGAGGGCAATAATCCGGCGATGAAAGCCGAACCTTCCTTCTCCCCCCATAACGCCAAACACCTCTCACATACAGCCAGCTTAATCTGCACGGACCGCAAGATGGGTCAACCGCTAACGCAAATGGACTGTTTGCCATGGCCATGCTCAAACAGCTAGGGTTGAACATCTGTTTCTGTCATGGCCAGGCTTGACTGGGCTATCCAGTCTTTGAAATGTCTCCGTTTTGTCTCCTGGATGGCCCGGTCAAGCCCGGCCATGACAACGGGTGATGCCGTTGAAACGCGAGATGCGCTAGGGCGTAGGCGGCGGGGTCCAGTAATCGATCAGCGAAAGATCGCCTGCCGGAAGCGGCGCGAAAAGGGATTGCACCCAATCCTTGCTCACTTCCGCCAAGGATGCCGGCTGCCATCTGGGCGAATAGTCCTTATCCACGATGACGGCCCGGATGCCTTCGGGAAAATCCTGCTGGCGGATCATGCGGGTCGCAAGCCGGTATTCCACCACGAGCGCTTCCTTCAGCTTGCGATATCCGCGCCCGCGCCGAAGCTGTTCGTATGTGATCTTTAGCGCAAGCGGCGACTTCTTCCGAAGAGTCTCAAGCGTTTCCCGCGCCCAGCCGCGCCAAGGACCTACTTCACGCTCAAGGCCGCTCAAAATATCATCGAGGGAAGCGGCGGCAAAAATCCGGTCGATGGGCTCACGGTGCTTCTCAAGAAAACTTTCGCCGGGTTGCTCGTGCAAGCCATCAAGAATGGGATCGATCGGCTCTCCCTCCATAATCGCGGCTTTTACTGTCGGGAATTGAGCAGCTGGAATGCAGTGCGTCACAACGCCGGCATAATAAGCGCTGGCACGGTCGCAGATATATCCGGTGAGCCCAAGATACATCCCAATCTTGCCAGGCATCCTTGGCAGAAACCACCCGCCGCCGATGTCAGGGAAAAAGCCAATGCCGGTCTCCGGCATTGCGAAAGCCATGTTCTCCCCGGCAGCGCGATGCGTGCCGTAAAGGCTGATGCCCACGCCGCCGCCCATCGCGATACCGTTCATCAAAGCGACATGGGGTTTTTTAAGGCATTCCAGCGTCCAGTTGTGCTGGTATTCCTCTGAGTAGAACCGGTCCGCTTCCGCAATATCGTTTTGAATCCATTCGCGAAGTGTACGGATATCGCCGCCGGCGCTAAATGCCTTCCCCTCGGCCTCCATCACGATTCCATAGATATGCGGATTTTTCGCGCAGCGATGATAGAAGGGTTCCAGAGCGCGTATCATCCCGAATGTGACCGCGTTCAAAGTCTTCGGCTTATTGAGACGCACGATGCCGGCGCGGCCGCTTTCGGCGAGAATAATTTCGTTCCCGGCTTGGTCCATGGCTCATTCCTGATATTGCGGCGCTAGTCTTCGCGTCCGCTAGCGATGCTACGATAGACTGCAATTTTGGCGGGGCTGAAGAAGAATGCCTTTATCCGGGTCAAGATCGGCAGGGGTACCTTCTCGAAAAGGTTCATCGCCGGGAATGTGCGTTCGCGTCCGGCATTTTCAAAAATCAGATAAATCCGGCGGGGGCTCTCCCGAAGTGACTCAGCGACCTTCTCCAAAATGCCTTTGAGGCGTTCTTCCGTCAGGCTGTCCGGGAAAAAAACGACAGCGGGTTGCGCTGGAACCACGTCAGGGTCCAGGCCTGAGCGCCGCAGACGGACATCCCGGCAACCCATATAAGAGCGGGGATATTGAGCGGCGTTCATATGTAAGATTTCGAAACAATCCGGCCCAGCATAACCTGTTATGTGTTCGAAATCGCGACGCGACGCCAAAAGGAGCGTACGTCCGTTGCCTGCATCGAAGTCGGTGAATGCAAATCGCTTCAGGCTTGCAGGAAGCGCCGACAAGGTCCACTCGAACACTTTTCGTGGCATGGGGCCCTTGTAATGGAAAGTCTTTTCCGGCCCCAAATCCGTCTGCACAACGTCGTAAACTAGCGACGTTGGTGTCTTGGTAAAAAGCAAAAATTCGACACGCCGATCGAAGACATGCCGATGCAAAAGGCTTAGAAGCCCGAGATAACGCCGCCGCCATTCCCGGGGCTGCATGCGGTGGACCAGCTGCCTTCTTATGCGATTTCCGCGCAATGCGGCTTTGGCCAATAGCTCGCCTGCCCGGCGGGCGGCCGGAACAAGCAAAGCGACCCTGCCGCTCAAGGGCTTTCCAGCTTCTTCTCTTCCGCCGGAAGAGTGCAAAGTGGTGTCGGACATGCGAACCCCGTCATCAACGGAGGCGTCGCCTGCCTCGCTGCTGACAAGCTTATTCCCCGCCGTGAGAACAGGCGTGAGGGAGCTTTCTTCCGTGGGTCTATCAGCGGTCATCATGCGTTCCGCAAAGCGGGGGTTATCTCGCTATCGTAATCGTGAGTGCAATCACAACTTTCGCTCAAGTGATGACAGTTTCAATATGGCAAAAAAAGCCTTGAGGCCCTTTCAGGCTCATCTCAACCGTCTGTTGCCATTTTACCTCGCATCAATCTTTCTATGCGAATCTTTACGCCATCGGCGGCAAAGCGATTTGTGAGAGGGCTCCGGTTTAGCATGGCTAGTCATGGACAGGTTTCTGGCCGCTCCCGCGAGCCGCTTCAACGCGTATGGGGGCGCCTCTATAAGTTTGCGCTGGTCTTGACCGTGAATGACGAGCTCGCTCGCGGGCTCCTGCGCGGAACATACAAAGCGTTAGCGGCTCGCAATGAGTGGCGCTATGAGGATCGTGACCGGCTTATCGAGGCACTCCGGCGAATGTATTTGGCCTGGAGCACAAAAGCCGCCGAGGATAGCGATATTGAAAGAAGGTTTCCGGCCGACCCGCGGCTCATTGCAAACAGCTTTGCCAGCGGACCTTTCGCCGGAAACATGCATTTTGCGAACTTTATCGTGAGTATGCCTTCGACGCAGAGAGCAGCCCTTTACCTTGTTTATGGGGAGGGCTGTTCTTATGAGGAAGCCGCAGAGGTGACCTCCCTTAATATGCTCGCGCTTATGAAACTCTTGGCGCGCGGACATCTCGCTCTCTCTCATTGGCTGGATCATAGGGGCATTACGGAAGAAACCGCACGTCCCGCCGCCATTGAAACCCGTTGGCGCGAGCGTGTGGCATGACGCATCTCAGTGATGAGTTCCTGCTGGCCTATCTTGATGGTCAGCTGGAGAAGCGCCAGACTGCGGAGGTTACCCAGCTCACCGGGTCCAACCCAGAAGTTTCGCGCCGCGTTACGCGGCTTAGGCGAACGCAAACTCAACTCATAGAGACACTGGGCGCGTTTGCGCGGGAAGAGATCGCAGTTCCCCGCAACCTGCTTCAGTTCGATCGCCAGGAATCAAAGCCGAAGAGCGCCGCCTATGGTTCTTCTCCTGAGAAAAGAGGCACCGGAGCTTTCGGGCGCGCCGTCTTTCTCTGCGTAGTTTTTGCCAGTGGCCTTTTGGGCGGCTATGGGGCGACCCTGTTTACAGCGCGGCACGAATCCTTGCCGCCGAAAAGCACCGATAGGCCACCGGCAGCGCTCATATCGCCGTCCTCGTGGGCCGCAGACATTGCCAAGTTTCACAGCTTCTTTCCCCGGGAAATGCTGACGCCTTACCCGGACGCCATCGCCAATCCCGAGCTAATTCGCTTCCAGCTTTCGAAGATAACGGCCAAGGCGCTGACACCCCCCGACTTTAGCCGTCAAGGTTTCACGCTGTATCGCGGTCAGACGTTCAACTATCGCCAGGACCATATGATGCAGCTTACCTACTCCTCAAAAACCGAGCCGCCCTTAACTCTTTACGTGCTCCCTACTGCTGAGCACGCGGACAGCCCCATTGCCGCTCAGGCGCTAGGATCCAACAGGGCTGTAAGCTGGGTCTCGGACCGTGTCCGCTTCTTGCTGACAGGCGAGAAAAGCGAAGAGGACTTGAAGGTTTTAGCATTCGTTGCTCAAAGCCAGCTGGCGAGCAAGTTATGAATTCCTTCGTTTACCAGAAGCGCTATCGCTTTTGCGAAAAGGCCTCGAAGCATTGGTCAGATCAAGCCGTAACTCTGCAGTCACCGCTTTGCTTCGACATTGCCGATCTAAGCGCCAAGCCCAGGGTTTCGACCGAGTAGGGCTTGTCGACTACGGGGATATTCATTCCGGGAAGCCTGATGTCGTAGCCGCTGCAGATTATGAAGGGCAGGCTTTTTTTGATGAGCTCGCCGGCGATGTCGCCGGAAATCTCGGGCCCAAGCCTTACGTCGAGCATTACGCAGTCGAAAGCGCCATTATGCTCGATTGCCGCCGCCGCTGCTTCCACGGACCTTGCTTTACCGGCCACCGTGCACCCAAGCTCGGCCAACATTTCTTCTGCGAGCATCGATGAAAGCTCGTCATCTTCAACAATCAAGATACGAGCACCTTTCAGCGCGGGTTCATTTGCCATCATTTGCTCCCCAACAAACGGACACTACCTTCGGCGACTGTCTCAATCCCAACCTCGCCCCAAACATTAACTGAATGAGCTCCAAATGCACCTTAACAACAATACAGATTGATAAGCAGCACCGCAAGTAGGCACGTTGCTGACCTTCGCTGCATTATCGATTAGGTTTATAGTTATGACGAGGGCATTTGCTTACTAAAGGAAGCATAGTCTTGTAAATATCTTTGAAGCGCAAGCGAAACAATTAATCATTTCTTCTTGTGTTTGCCACGATTGCTCTATGAGCATTTTTTCGCCACGATGATGGTAAGCTTCGGCAGTACGGTTTCAGTCAAGATGGAGTTTACACGGTTCTTTTTTCTAGCCGACGGTTACGAAAACCTTGTTGTGGGGGCCCTTACGCAGGCTGCCGCAAATCGCGTGATGCCGAGTGTGGAATCGGTGATTTTCCTCTCTCCAACGGTTGCAGCTGCGACGCGAGTTACTCCTCTTTCAACCAATCTGTGATTGTGGGTTGCTGGAGCCTCACGATTTAATTTAGCGGAGCACCGTCCTGGAAGGCCTGACGAAAAGTGTAGGAACACGGCGCTGCGCATAAGCTGCTTGGCGATCGGGCGCGCCAGCTTGAGCCCATGTGTGACGCGCTCGCGCCGGGATCTTTAGATTCCTTAGATTTTTTAGCGCTAGCATGAGGCTCATGAGTAATCCGTACAGAGTCGGCAGTAAGCTAGCGCTTGTAGCCGGCTGCATAGCGCTCCTCACGGTACCGCAGACGGCAAGCGCAGGTAGAATCAGGTTCGCGGCGCATCGCCCCCGTTACCACCACTACTCCTATTATCCCTATTATCTAGGAAACCTGGCGCGGTGTCCTCTTCACAGGACACTGCAAGGAGTGCTGGTCGATTGCCATGGCTGGCGTTGGCGGGATACTGTCGGGTGGGACAACACCTGCTTCTATCTCGATTACCTTCCCTCACAGTACACTTGCAGCGTTCTTGGCGCACCCTGATTTTGAGCACCCGGATTATTCTGTGGGGGGAATTGGCAGGCGTTGCGCGCTTAGTCGTGCGCCAGCCGGTTTTCCGGCTGCCGCCATCGAACATACCGGTGCCATTTCTTCACTGCGTCGCTCGCGTTAGGGATGGTCGCACGAGCTTTCACGATGGGCTTTGGGGCATCGGGTGTTTCGGTTTTGGCTACGGCTCCGGTAACGCCGATAAGAGCGGCGGCTGCCGCGAATATTAACACTCGCATACTAGAACGCGTCCGCTTCAGTTTCCTCCTTTCCTCAAGGACGTGCGTGCGGAAAAGTTCCAGCAGATAAGATTTACGGGCGGCGAATGCCGTCCGCACATCGCTAATGCAGCCAGCAATTTGGCCGCCGGTATTATTGGCCGGAAGTGCCAGCTGCCCTCAGGGACTTGATCTGTGCGATCGCAGCCTCCACGCGCATCATGATCAGCACGCGGCCCCGATCTGCGCTTGCACGAGTGGGGTCGCCGGAACTTCCTGTTATTTCGGTTGCGAAGCCTGGCCTCGGGATCCTGTTCAGATCGACGCCAGCCGGATGAATGGCCATTAGCTCGGAGGTATCGATAATCGTCGCGTGCTGGCCAATGGTGCGTGCAGTCTCGCCTTCCCCCTCAAGCCGCCTCGCCTGTTCGCTGTCATTGTAATAGGCGTCGAGACTGGCAACGCGCACACCGTCCTTTGCCCATTCGCCGGACAACGTCGCCGCGACGTCGCTTTGGACTCGCTGGCTTTCTCCGTGGTCGCCCATGAAGCAGATCAAAGTAAAACCGTGCGCTTTCAGGCTACGGGCGATGCCCTCCAGCACAGCGGCAAAGGCAGAATCCGGAACTCCAAGCGTGCCAGGAAACCGCATGTTGCCTTCAGGGGGATTGTAGCCGCCTTGAGGGACATAGGAGACAACAGGCGCAATGAGCGCATGGCCAGCGCCTAAAGCAATCCGGTTGGCAGCCCAGGCCACGATATAATCGTGCTTACCGAGGATCATGTGAGCACCATTCTGTTCGATGCCCCCTGTGGGAACGAGGACCGTCTTATAGCCTTCCCGCAATGCGGTACGGACCTCTACCCAGGTCATGTCCTTCAGTTCCACCGTCGCCGGCAGTTCAGCTGTAAGCGGCTGTTTGGGATGGGCCAATACCGCCAGTATCGCGCATGCCGCCGCTACCGCGATGCCGATCCTGGCTTTGACAGGGTTCATTGGCGTCGCCTTAATTCAGCTCTCCGGGTGCCGCGCGCCACTACTGCTTCTCCCGGCGAAGCCGCCTGGGGCCGCTTGAACGGATAGACCATCTGTTCGAGATAACCCTGGGGAAAGTGGTACTCGTCCACCCCGAATAGCTGCGGCAGACGCTCCTCGGGCATATAGAAGGTTCCGAACAAAACATCGTAGAACGCGAAGGTAGGCGCGAAATTGGTGTTACCACCATCGTCCGGCATGCAGTGATGCCAGCGGTGAAACACGGGCGTCGCGATGATGTATTTCAAAGGCCCGAAAGTCCATTTCACGTTCGCATGTACAAAGGCCGCGCTGAGTATGTCCCATGGCACAAAGAACGCCATAACCTCCGGGGTGATGCCGAGGAGGAGCATGATGACCGCGACGAGAGACGGTTGCAGCATCAGATTGACAGGATGGAAGCGGTAGGACGTTGTCCAGTCCACCTGCCGTGCGGAGTGATGGATGGCGTGGTATTTCCAGAAAGCCGCACCATGAAAAAGCCTGTGAATCCAATAAAGCAGCAAATCCATCAGCAGAAGATAGATCGCTGCCTGCCACCAAAAAGAGACACCATGCAGGACGCCGCGCCCATTATTGAAATAGTCGTCTATTGCAGCCGTTGAGACTGTCCCCGTTAGGAGGAAGAAAATGAAGAAAAAAGCGGGGAGCCGCAAATATTTAGCCAGCACTCCGTTCCCGAGCGCATAGAAAATATCAGTGACGAGGCCCGGGTTGCGCCACCAGACCTTTCCAGGGCTTGAAGCCTGGCTCTGAAAGATTGCAAGCAAGCTGAAGAGAGCCGCGAGACCCGCGATGACCGGGATTTGAGAGGAGTAAAGTCCGCCGGCACGAAGGAAAATCTCACGCAGCTGCTCAAAGTCCATCGAATGGCCCCCCTCACGAAACTACAGTATACCCTTGGAGGTTCGCAAGATCCTGCTCGCGGCACAGAATCGATTCAGTCTCATTTGTAGCATCTCTCATAACTTCTGGCGCCGCATGGCGGTATTCTGCCCCTAAGCCGATTCCCGAAGCTTCTGCTCGATTCCGCTCACCCAAATGGACGAGTAATTTCGTGCCAAACGCAGTTTTGCGTGCGTCACATAGAAACAGGGAATGGAGATTACGGAATTGCGGAAACCTGCTGTATTTTTGCCACCGATTGTTCCGCCCCAAGCATTTCTTTGCTTTTGTCAAGCTTATCGTTAGCTTCATATTGTTCAAAAGCTTGAACTGTTGGTTCGCCAAGATGAACACAAGTTTAAGGCGCAGAGGACGATGCGGTTCACGCATTCCTTACTTGACTCAGCAATTTCCGCAGAAACTAAGGATTTAATACCGGCAAAACCAACATTTGCAGAAGCATAAGACTTGGTTGGATAGGTTTTGTTAATGTTCTCGGTTAGGTAGAGGAACCTCTCAAATCTTCTACTACAGGTAGGTAACTTAAAAAAGCACAATTCCCGCTTGGTTGTGAGCTTGTGCGGGACTGCGCCACTGTGGACTTGCGAATCGCGTAGGGCGATATTCTCGCCACGAGTAATCGCTTTTAATGTAGTCCGAACTTAGAGGGGCATAAAATGACTCTACTTATTTCGAAAAAGATAAAATCCTTCAAGAGAGACGTGAAGGGTGTGACGATGCTTGAATACGGCATCATTGCCGCTCTGATAGCAGCCGTCTGCATTGGTGCTATTCAAACTCTTGGTACTGATATCAATGCGAAGTTCACTTCAATTGCGACCACGCTTACCAAGTAACCGTTGGTAAGCGGCAAACTTTTTTTCTCGATCTGTGGGGCTTTTATGCGCCATCTAATGGCGAATAAAATCCGCGCCTTTTGGAAGAACTAAGCGGGCGTGACCATGCTCGAGTACGGCATTATCGCTGCCTTGATCGCGGCAGTCGGCATTGGCGCCATTCAAACTCTTGGCACCGATATCAACACTATGCTTGGCACTATCGTCACTACTCTGAAGTAGGAGGAAGTTGGTAAGGCTTGGCGGCGACTAATCAGGGATAAGGCTGTCATGCTTTGACCGGCGCTTGAGGTTCGCATGAGATTCGGTACCGCCACCATATTCGTCGCCGCCTTCTTATGCGCAGCAATCGGGGCGCTTCTTGTGCGTTCCGCGCTAATGACGCCAAGCGCGGAACCGGCGGCAGCCCAAGTGCAATCGAATGCCATGGCCATGAAAAGCGTCGTTGTCGCGATGGCGGACCTGAAAGCGGGAGACAAACTGACGCCAGCGATGGTGCGCGAGTCCGGTTGGCCGGCCGATATGTTGCCAAAGGGTTCCTTCGTGTCACGCGAAGCCCTTTTCAGAGGCGAGGAGAGAACGCTCTCCGCTCCCGTCGCCGAAAATGAGCCGATCCTGGCTCAGATGCTCGCCACTGTGGATGGCGGCCTGACGGGAAGGCTCCATGATGGAATGCGTGGAGTAACGATCCGGGTGAATGAGGCATCGAGTGTGGGCGGCTTTGTGCAGCCCGATGACCGGGTGGACGTTCTTTTGACGCAGACCGACAGGGCGCCGGAAGCAAGCACCGTGGCGCCACGGGCCTACACAAGAACGCTTATAAGAAATGTGAGGGTGCTGGCGACGGACCAGCAAACCCAGCGGAGGCAGCAAACCCAACCTCCGAAAACAGTCACTCTGGAGGTGAACGAAGAGGATGCGAAAAGGCTGACGCTCGCGGGGGCGATCGGTCAGCTGTCTCTGACGCTGAATAAGGGCAAAGGGGAAAGCGGCTGGCAGGTGAGCCGGTCGGTCGATTCGCGGGATATCGCCGGGTTGGCGGATTTTGGAGCGCCGGAGTCGCCTGTCGTGGCGATCTTCCGGTCGGTGGAACGGAAAGAGTATCGGGTCCCGCAGGAGTAGGCGGCTTTCATTTTTGTGAAGTGTGGCCGGACTTGATAGATTTTTGGGGGAAAAATGCTTACTTTAGGCTGGCTGGCGAAGCCAGGTTACTTCGGACGCTACATGGGGGCCGCATTTGCAGCGGCGCTTTGTGCGTGTTGTCCTGCCTTCGCCAACGGAAATAGCAAAAATATAACGAGCTACTATCTGGACCGGGAAACCCAGCGCATAGACGTGCGTGTGATTCTCCACAAATCCGAAACGGTGCGCGCGGCATTCCCATTCGGCGATGCTCTCGTCGGCGATCCTGAGATCGCGGACGTCGTCCCGCTGACCAACCAATCCATCTATATTCTCGGCAAGAAGGTCGGTGTAACCCGCCTCTCGCTTCTCGACACCAAGAAGCAGGTGCTTGGTGTGGTCGATATCGAGGTCACCTACGATATGGACATCCTTCGGCGGCAATTGAAGCAAGAGCGTAGCTTCTCGAACATTCATGTTTCATCCGTAAACGGGAAGGTTCTGATCAGCGGGGTCGCTCCCGATGCAGTCGCCATGCAGCGGGTGATGACGTTTGCCGAACAGCTCGCGCCCCATGATGTGACCAATGGAATGACTGTCGCTGCGCCCCAGCAGGTCCTCCTGGAAGTGCGCTTTGTCGAAGCGACCCGTCAGCTTAATCGCGGTCTTGGGGTCAATTGGGCTGCCGGCGGCAAGATTGGTGGCACGACCGGAAACGAAAATATTCTAAGCGGAGGACTTACCGATACCGGCAACGGTAACTTCGCCAATAATGCCGTCTTCAACTCAATGTCGGGCCTCGCTTCGAACTTGATTCCCTTTGGCACGCTAGGCGGCCGGGTGTTGAACGGTGGAGTAAAGGCCGATGCCTTCGTTAGCGCGCTGGAGGAAAAGGGACTCGCGCGGCGTCTCGCAGAGCCAAACCTGATCGCGCTTTCGGGAGACACAGCGAGCTTTCTCGCAGGCGGCGAATTTCCCTTCCCCGTTGCCGTCAATGCTTTCAATCAGGTCTCTGTGGAGTTCAAGAAGTTCGGCGTCGGATTAGCCTTTACACCCACCGTACTCTCCAATGGCCAAATCAATCTGAAAATCGAACCGGAAGTAAGCGAACTCGATACGACAAATACGGTCTCGATCGGCAACTATCAGATACCCAGTCTCACCGTGCGCCGGGCATCCACTACCGTCGAGCTACGCGACGGTCAGAGCTTCGTGATCGCGGGGCTGTTGCAAGGTTCCCACGTCGCCGACACCAGGCAATTGCCCTGGGCGGGCGACGTGCCAGTGCTCGGCACTCTTTTCCGGAGCCAGTCCTATCAAAAGAATGAGACTGATCTTGTAATCATCGTTACCCCAAGGCTCGCGCAGCCGAGGGTGCCGGGCGACAAGCTCGCAACGCCGCTCGATAATAGGAAAAACGCGACCGATGCCGAATTCTTCTTAGATGGGCGGCATGAGGTCGAGGTGAGCAAGCCGAAATTCGTGGGAGGACACATCATCGACTACAAGCCCGAAGAGCCAATCCCAGGTCAAAGCAAATAGAGGCAGCCATGAAAAGATTTGCGGACAATTCCTTGCATCGCGCTGTTTTGCTCATTGCGTTGCCGGCACTTACTCTAACGCTTGGCGCCTGGGAGGAAAGCTGCGACCGGCCTGAATTTGTAACCTGCGGAGTTGGCGACGCTGTCCAGGTCAATGTAGCGACACAGACAATCGACCCTTGGCCTCGCTACGTAAAAAACAGGAAGCTCATATATGATGGGAGGCGTGCTGGCATCGCGATGAGGCGTTACCAAGCAAATCAAACGCTGCGCCCCCGTCCTCTTAATCCGGAGAAGGCACAAGAAATACCGCTCCCAGACAATTCCTCACTGTCTGCGGTTCCTCCGCCTCAGCCACAGTAGGAGAACAGCGTGAGCAACCGGCGGTTCGATATGCAGAATGGTGTGTCCGTAATGGGTTTCGATGGCCTGCAAACAGACGCGGCCTCAATGATCGGCGCGCACGAAACCCCACCGCAGGCTGACCACGTATTGATGCGAAATGAGTTTCGCCTGGACCGGCGCTACGATGTGCTCCTCGTTACGCGCGACGCGGATCTTTTCGAGCGCCTTTCCGCGGAGTTCGCTCAAGGGACCCGGTTCAAGCTGAGGGGATTGTATGGCTCCTTGGTTGAGCTCGAAGCGCAGCTTTCAGACGCCAAGCTGCCGGATGTCTTTGTAGCCGATCTAAGCCATGGAACCGCTGACGATACCGCCGTCATAGATCGCTTGAAGAAGTTGCGCTTTGGGAAAGTCCCAATGGTCGCGATCTCGGACCAAATGGACCAGCAGATCGTTCGAAGCCTCCTGCAGGTAAAGGTCAATGATTGGCTTCCTGCGGGTTGCGTTCCGGCTGAGATACAGAGCTCCTGCGAAATTGCGATTCAATCGCAGCTCGATGAAGCAGGCGAAGAGCCAGCTACCTGCAGCACCTTCTTTCCGGCGCATGGAGGAGCAGGAAACACCACCCTGGCCATAGAGGCTGCCTTTCTGATCGGGAAGGAGAAGAAGCAGCTCGAGTCCACCTGTCTGGTGGACTTGAACTTCCAGGATGGGATGGTAGCTGAGTATCTCGATCTACCTCCCGCCTTCCGGATCTCGGAGCTTTCCAGCATGCCTCGTAGGCTCGACCGGCAGCTTTTGGAGGTGATGCTTTCAAAACACCGGTCCGGCCTGTCCGTGTTGGCGGCACCGCGCACTCTTGCCCATTTCGCCGATGTGGGCGAGGAGTTGATCGCGACCATCCTCGGGCTCCTTTCCGAAGCTTTCGAGCATCTGATCATTGACCTCCCGAAAACCTGGTATCCCTGGACCAGCAATGTGGTGTGGGGCTCAGATCGGCTCTTCGTCGTCACCGGATTTACTGTCCCAGGGCTTCGTCACTCCCGTTTCCTGGCAGATGCGCTCACTTCTAAAGCTTCGGCGTCGGCCGAAGTCTCCGTGATCGTCAATAAGTACAGCGAGCCACTGATGGGCGCTGGCCTCAGCCGCAAAGACGCGGAAGGCATCCTCGGGCCCAAACTTTCGGGCTTCATCCCTAGCCTTGGCGGCTTAGTCGACGACGCAATCAATCGCGGTGTCCCGCTTTCGGAATTGCGTGCGGGAAACAAGCTTGCAAAGCGGTTGTCGCAGATTTTGGATAGCGGCTCCCGTGTGGCGAAGACTTAGATTTAAGAGGCATTGATTTGGGGCCGTCATTGAACAAATTCAGGAAGGATCCGGCAAGAGCGCTTGCGCCGGTGCCCAAGGATCCGCCCGCCTTGCCGGTCTTCCAGGATGCAGCGAAGCCGCAATCCGATACACGGCCTCTTTCGGATGAGAGCAAGCAGCTTGGCGACGGCTTGATCGATGTAAAAGTCAAGCTCCATCGGAAGCTCATCGAGGAGCTGAACCTGGCGTCGCTGGAACGCCTCTCGCGAGAAGACGTGCGCCGCGAGATCAACGACTTCGTTTCGGAATACGTCAAGACAGAGCGTATCTTGCTCAATGCGAAAGAGCTCGAAGTCTTCTCCCAGGAGATGTTCGATGAGCTGACTGGTCTGGGACCGCTTGAGCCTCTTTTGAAAGACCAATCCATCAGCGATATTCTCATCAACACGCATGAGAAAGTGTATGTGGAGCGGCGGGGAAAGCTCGAATTGGTCCCCGTTCGCTTCAAGGACGAGGCGCATATCCTGCGCATCGTCAACAAGATCGTCGGCGCGGTCGGCAGACGCGTCGATGAATCTCAGCCAATGGTCGATGCGAGGCTGGCCGACGGTTCCCGTATAAATGTTGCCGTCCGGCCAATAGCCGTGGACGGCCCTCTCATCTCGATCAGAAAGTTTGCGGAGGAATCTTACGATCTCCGAAAACTCATAGGCTTCGGCACGCTGAACGAGAGAATGGCTGAGCTATTCAGAATGTGCGTCAGCTCGAAGATGAGCATCCTCATCTCAGGTGGCACCGGCAGCGGAAAAACTACTCTTCTCAACGCCTTGTCCGGGCATATTCCTGACTCGGAGCGCCTTATCACTATCGAGGACGCCGCTGAGCTGCGCTTGATGCAGCCGCATGTGGGCAGGCTGGAAACGAGGCCCCCCAATATTGAAGGCCGGGGCGAAATACGGCAGCGCGAACTCGTAAAGAATGCTCTTCGAATGCGCCCAGACCGGATCATCCTCGGAGAGGTCAGAGGCGAGGAGGCATTCGACATGCTTCAGGCCATGAACACCGGGCACGAGGGCTCGATGGCTACCATTCACGCAAATAGCCCGCGGGATGCTCTATCACGGCTCTCGCAAATGGTTGGCATGGCGGGGCTCGCCATGTCGGAAAATAGCATCCGCTCGCAAATTGCCTCCGCAATCAAGCTCATCGTGCAACTCCAGCGCTTCAGCGACGGCAAGCGCCGGATCATAAGCATCAGCGAAATCTCGGGGATGGAGCGGGACGTTGTCCTCATGCAGGAACTATTTCGGTTCGCGCGGCTGGGAACAGCGGTAGACGGTGAGGTGCACGGAACTTTTACCGCTACCGGTATCAGGCCGTCCTTTATCGAAGACATCAGGATCAAGGGCTTTTCCGTCCAAAACGGCTTTTTCGATCCAGTCAAGGCACCAGGCTAGCCATGCCGAAAGAGAATTCTGATTTCGATCCTCATCTTTTTCTTTTTCCTTGCCTCCCTGCTGGTCCTCTTCATCGCAGTCAGGGAACGGGTCGCCTATCGAGGCAGGATCCGCTCAAGACTCGCGATGAAGAGCGAAGAAGAGGTCGGCCCGGAAGCAAAACTCACTAGCATCCGCCAGGCCAGAACTTTGTCCGCTGAAGGCCACTATGCAATTTCTCTCGTGACGCTGAACAGGCTCATTCTGCAGTCTGGAACCAGGCTGGGACTGACCGGACTTATCGCCGCGGCAATTGCATGCGTATGTGCGTCGTTTTTTGCGGCTTATCTGAGCGGGGTTTCTCTTCTACTGTGTGTTCCGCTCGCTTTCATATGTGGGATTTGCCTCCCGCTCATCCTTTTGCGCGCAATGCGCGAAGGCAGGCAGCGAAAGTTCGAAGAGCAGCTTCCGGAAGCGATAGACACCCTCGTCCGTGGCTTGCGCGCCGGGCACGCAATCCCCGTTGCTGTCTCCTCGGTCGGAAAAAACTTGCCTGATCCGATCGGCTCTGAATTCAGAATAACCTCCGCGGAAATGACTTATGGCTTGGATTTGGAGACCGCCATGGTGAACCTTCATACGAGGGTTGGCCAACCGGATTTGGGCTTGATCTCTCTGGCCATCTCCATCCAGTCCAAGACCGGAGGCAACTTGGCAGAAATCCTAGCGAACTTGTCCCGGGTCATTCGCGAGCGCTTCAAGCTCCGGCGAAAAGCCTACGCGCTTGCTGCGGAGGGAAGGTTCTCCGCTCTTCTCCTCAGCGCATTGCCGGTCATGATATTCATTCTGGTATCGATTGTTTCACCTCACTATTACCACGACGTTTGGAACAATGCTTATGCCAAGCCGCTCCTCGCGGGGGGAGTTCTTTGGATGCTTTTCGGCGATTACGTGATGTATCGGATGGTTAGGATCCGCGTGTGATGCAGATCTTTTCAGCGATACAGCTTTCCGATGGGGCAAACGTGCGCTTAGCGGTGGCGATGGTCTTCACATTCGCCGCTGTATTCTTCTTTGTTTTGGGAATAAGCACCTATGTCCGCGCTCGCGTTGCACTAAAAAGGCGTACTATATTATATCACGCATTGACGGGAGATGAACCCGCGGCCGACCAAGACTGGTTTAAAAATCCGCGGTCTCTAAGGTTTCAAAGTCTCATCGCAACCTCTGCCCTGCTCAGCGAAGTGGAACGCGGCGCGGCATCGGATGGGACCGAAGCCTCAAAGATCAAGCGCGAGCTTCTGCGCGCCGGCTTCTTCGGGCCTGGAGCGGCCTTTTGGTATCAGTTCTTGCGTGCCGCCTTCCTATTCGGAGGGGGGCTTTGTGGCTATCTGGGATACAACTATTTCTTCCCGGGTTCGGCCGGCAATGGAAAGATGATGGCCGGCGCGGTGCTCGGGGGAGTGGGCTTTCTCCTGCCTGCGCGCTATACGGCTACGCGCAAAATGCGGCTCATGCAGGAGTGCAGGGAGGGGTTTCCCGACTTCATCGATCTGATGATCGTCTGCGCGGAAGCCGGGCTCGGCCCAAGGTCGGCCATCGACCGGCTGAGCCGCGAAATCGCAAAGGCTCATCCTATTCTCGGCGCACATCTCTACCTTGCCAGTCTTGAGATCCGCGCGGGCAAGAGTTTGCACGAGGCGCTGTTCAATCTCTCCCGCCGCACGCAGGTCGAGGAAGCCGCTACACTCGCAACGCTTCTAGAACAGACCGAGCAACTTGGAACAAGCGTTACCGACGCGCTTCGCGTTTATAGCGATGAAATGCGCGAACGGCGGCTCGTGCGCGCCGAGGAGAAGGCACATGCACTTCCGGCGAAGCTGGTTCTGCCTTTGGGCCTGTTTGTCTTCCCATTGGTGCTTCTTGTCATTCTGCTTCCTGCGGTCATCCGCTTAAAGAACGCCGGATTTTAATTGCATATAAACTGGGGTGGGGCACATGAAAAAATTACGAATTCATAGCAGCCGGAACGGCTGCGTTTCTTTGCGTTTCGGCGTGCAAGCAACTCGACGATACAACGCAACTCACAGAGCCGAAGGCTGACGTGAGCACCGCTTCCACGTTCGGCAGCGGGCCGGAGCAAATCTGGGTTGATAAAGCCAAACAGAACTTCAGAAATGGCGAGTATGGTTTGGCCGAGCGCTACTACCGCCAGGCAATCGAGGAGAGGCACAGCAATGTTGAGGCATGGCTGGGCCTCGCCGCCTCTTATGATCATCTAAAAAGGTTCGAGGAAGCCGATCGCGCTTACGAGGTGATTGGCAAGATGGCTGGCAATACGCCAACGGTCCTGAACAATCTCGGGTATCACTACATGCTCAAGGGTGACTTCACGAGCGCAGAGAAAGCCCTTCAAACCGCCCAGGCGCAAGATCCGAACAACCCGCTAATTCGCGCCAACATTGCTCTGCTTGCCGACTGGAAGGCCGGTGCGGGGAGGCGAGGATAATCTCACGCCGCAGTAAAGAAGGCAGGCATCGAGATCAGACCGGCAATGCAAATCGCAATGCCATAGGGAAGAATACCCAGCCGGGCCCATGCCTTTAGCCGGGTTGAAGGGATATAGGTCTGAATAAACGGCCAAAGGTTCATTGCCTTCCGGAGAATGAGGAGAATTCCTGCTACAAGCCCGCCAACCAGACTCATAATCAGCAAGAACTTCAGCCCTTCCGCATATCCTCCCCAGAGCATCAGAGCACTGATGAGTTTTACATCGCCGGCGCCCATCAGGCCCCAAACGTAAAGCGCGAATGTCACGATGAATGCAGCGCACGCGCTTAGGGCGTGCTCGGGTAGGGATCCGGGCGCAGGCATCAGCCAGTGATTGAGAAAAAAGAGCGCCGCTAAGGTCAGCGAAACCGCGTTCGGTATGGTAAAGCCCCGAATGTCTGAAACGCAGCCATAACAAAGCGCACCCGCGTAGGCGAGCTTAATGACGATCTGAAGTGTCGCGGCGTCAAGCATGGGGTAGGTGGATTCCTTGAAGGCAGAACCGGGAGCATCAGGCGGCTGTATCAATTACTCTAATGCGCCCACAGTCAAGATACCGGTTCGGCCCATAGCCTAGCGCCGAACGAGGGAGTACAAGTGCTGCCGCGTTACGGAGCGGAACTTCTGAAGCGAAGCTTGGTTCAATCTTTAGGATACCTGTAAACTTTGGGTCAAATGTGAGAGTATTGTTGTCAATCTGAAGTAGGAGGTTCGCATGAAAACGATTTATGCGGCCTTGATCCTTATCTTGAACTTGGCAGTTGCTGTCTCAGCCGGTGAAAACATCTGTCCTCCAAAGAAGTGGGTTAAAGCTTGCATATGCCCGCTGGGCTCAAGAGCGGTCTTGGCCACTATCGAATGTTACTCGGGATGCGGTGCGCCCAAGTGTCAAAAGTGTCACTGCAAGAAGGCCGAGCTAAACAATTACACAACGACCGCCAGGCGGTGAAAGATAACGGCCCGATTTCGGTCTGGGCTTTACAGAGGCTTTAGCACCATAAACGCAGCCTACGTCGCTAAAGGGTTCTGCGAACGCTGTGCAGCTGAAGCCGGGTGGTTGTGGGAATTAACCAAAAAGCTGTGGATGCTGCCTGCTGATCGAGACCCCATCGGGTAAGATGAAGCAGGGGCTCGCGTCAAAGAGTAAAGAGGATGTGGTAATGTCAGTCCACTTCGATGAGCATCCAAGGCCCGACCAATTTGAACTCCGCTTTCTGTACGGAAAACCCAGGCGTGAGCGTCTGAAAGATTGGCATCGTCGCATTGCTTCGCATCTAGAGTTAGCGAGGAGCGTAATTTATCTCTGCGGCTTCGCCTCCCTCTTGGTTCTGACAATCGTGGTCGAAAACGATCTGCGGTCCGGTGAAACTGCGCCGGAACCGATCGCCAACCATGGCGGCTGGAGAGCCTATGAAGCGCCGCTGAAAGCGGCTGCGGACCGCGGTGCCGCAGAGTGGAAAGCGCTTACGTATCCTTCCACATGTTGTGCTTTGCCGGGCACAGATTGGACTCCGGTTGTCGAGAAAACAGGCCGGTAAAGCCTTAGCGCATCGTTGAAAGTGGGCGCCGGTGCCGGATACTGTGCCGCACGTTATGGAGAGATTTCGCGCACGGCGCTATTCCCAGGTCGGAACACAATCAGCGCTCCGCCCAAGACGTTGACTCAGAAGGCTAAAAAGCCACCCAAAGCCGCGAAATTCGAGCAGGAGCGGGCCGGTTTCGCGATTGGCTTTGTCCGGGCAGCGGAAAAGTCTTCATAGTCTTGCGGGTTGCGAGGCGCGTTTTGCCTGTTCGCCTGATCGGCAACATTGGTTGCATAAAAATTTATTGACAAGTTTAGATTGTATGTGCGAATCGCTGCCTGTGAAGTCGGGCGGTGAATTTCGGAGAGATTGTCATGCAAATGATCGAGCAAAAAGCGCAACCAAACCTTTTTGAGGTTACCCTCTACTTTGAAGGCGATTTATGGTCCTTTTCCACGAGCGCGCAGGCTACCAGGTTTCAGGAAGCGCTCGAGCGAGCTGAAAAGGAATTTTCCATCCACTCAATGCACCACCGGCTGAGCAATAGGAAAATGAAAGCGACATCCGCCTGCGTGTTTGGTGCAAATGACAATCAATCCTTTACGAAGCAGGATGGGAAGTGGCAGCCCGCTCATTGAAGTGAGGTGCTCGGGCAAGCTATAGACAGGTTTGATTGACTCGGGGCTGGCGCTGTGTTTTTCGACGAAAACGCCAGCCGCCTTGCCGGCTTGCATAGAGCCTGACCAAAAAGTTCTTGAGTCCTTAGAATCGCTTGTGATTCCATCTCCTGCAGGCGAATCAGGCAGCGGGGCTGCAATGTGGACCAAGGAAGGGCGCATCCAGCATGCGCCGCGCAGGGAACGGTATCCGAGCGATCTGACTGCTACGGAGTGGAATCTCATCCGGCCTTTCATTCCCGAGGCGCAACGGGGCGGCAGGCCTCGCAAGACGGATATGCGCGAGGTCATGAATGCGGTGCGTTATGTGCTGCGCACGGGTTGCCAGTGGCGGCAACTGCCGAAAGATTTTCTGCCGCGTTCAACGGTTTACAACTATTTTTGGGAATGGACGCGTTACGGCGTTCTCGACCGCATCCATCATGAACTCCTGATGGCTTGCCGCGAAGCGGAGGGCCGCGAGGCTTCGCCAACGGCTGCCGTCATCGACACGCAAGCGGTAAAGGCAACAGAAAAGGGGGGCGCAGCCGGGATCCGGTTGGGTATGACTCGGGCAAAAAGGTCAAAGGCATTAAGCGTAACGCGCTTGCCGGCACCATCGGCCTCCTCCTCGGCATCGAGGTGATCCCGGCAAACATCCAGGATCCGAACGCGGCGGCGGACCTATCAAAAAGACGCGCCGCTTGTTCCCCTTCGTCAAACATGTCTTTGCCAATGGCGGTTATAAGGGTGACAAACTTGCCGCGGATTTGGCCGCGCAAAGGGTTGGCTTGGAGATCGTCAAGCGCACGGACAAGGAGGGCGGTTTTAAAGTTGTACGGCGGCGCGGGGTCGTTGAACGCACATTCTCCTGGCTCAGGCGCAACCGTCGCCTGGCGCATTACGAAGCCATCACCGTGATGGCCGAGGCCTTCGCAAAACTTGCGATGATATCTGTCATGCTTAAACGCCTGGCTGAGCCAAAGCTGACCCCTGCCTCATAAACTTCCGAGTCAGGCTCTTAGTTGACGCAAAATTCCGGCGAAAGCATCAAGATAAATGATAAGTTTAAGCCTGTAAATACAAGTTATCGTTTCTGTTATCTAATAAAGGTACATCGATCCTTAACTTTATGCTAAATTGTTCCGGCACGGTTGCTGCTAAGATAGAACCTAAGCCGGAAGGAATTCCATGGGTATCAACAGTAAGTTTGTGATTCTTATTGCTTCTTACGCAATGCTCGCCACATCGTCAAATGCAGGTGCCGCCAAGCGCGAGACCAAACCCCATCATCGGCATTACGCCGAACGGGCAAGCAGCTGTCCCATCCACAAAAATGCCTATGGCGATCTGATTGACTGCCGGGGCTGGAGGCTCAGGGATAATGCGACCGGTTGGGATAATACCTGCTTCCACCTCGATTATCTTTCATCCCAGTTCGCCTGTGCTTCACCGAATGGTCAACATTAGTTTGCGATTTTCGCGGCCTGCTGCTTGGTAAAGCCCCCATCCGCTTTGTACGTAGAGCACAAGTCTACGAAGGCCTTCCTTTTCACTTGGCAGCCGTTGGTCCTGACTTTGATTTTGCCTGAGAGACGGCTGCCGCGAAGGTCTTCGCAAAAGTGTGTACGTCTCCGGGCCAGCGTGCCGAAACATAATTGCCGTCTTGCACCACGAAGGCTGGACTGCTGTCTTCAAGAGTATCCCGCTGCAGACCGCTCGTCTTCTTGCGATAGCTGGTCGAATTCTTAGGAACATCCAAAAAGTCTTCCGGCTTTTGCAAGACGCGTGTTACTTCCGCCTGAACCGACATAAATCCTCGGCTTTGACCCTGCTCGTCGCGATAGGTCCGGTAATAGAACGGATCCCAAAAGCGGGTCACGCGCCCGACCGAAGCTGCTGCGCTTTCCAGCGCCCAGGTCAATGCAGTGGTCTTTTTGCCATAGAGAACCGATTTGCCTGTCTTGTTCGAAAGGGTGCGCGCGACAAGCAGCACACCATGACAAATGGCAGCGACCGGCTTATCGGCGTCGAAGAACTCCGCCACGACACCTTGTAAGACAGGGCTTTCCAAATAGGGGCGCATTCCGCGAGCCCGATGTCCGCCAGGCAAGAGCAGTCCATCGAATTTGCCTGCATCAATGTCAGTCCATTTTATGGGCGCTTTGAAGCCGGGGTCACCAGTCATCGCTTCATAAGCGAGGCGTCCGTTTTTATCGGCGCGCACAAGCAACCCAAGCAAAGGAAAGCGCCGCAGGATGGGGATGAAGCCCCACAAATCCAGCCCTTGGCCGGTCAGCATCATCTCATCCGCTTCAGCCGCCTTACCGCCGGGCGTCGCAAAAGTGACGGCGTGATCGAGCGACTTGAGGACCTGCCAGCTGATAGCGGCTTCGGTCGGATCAAAGTCTCTTGCCGGAATCGGAATAAGTATCTGAGCCACAGGTGCGCTCCGCTAATCTGCCATCCGAATATAATTTGGATGAACGCCTTTTGCTTCCTTGTTTCACGAGCGGCCGGCGATCCTTTTTCCGTCCCGAGGAAGCGCGATAGCTGGGATGTCATCTATTTCGAAGTCCTCGTGTGCGACTGGGCCGAAAACCAGGAAGGCGGCCCAGAAGTCTTGCTTGTAACCGCTCATTGCTGTTGTTAAAGCCTTCCGCTCTATTCCTTATGAACATCCGGAGATTGCAATGCCCGGCCTTTATTTGGAACCGATTGGATTGATTTCCGGTCACATCGCCAAGGAAGCCGTGGCTCTTGGCGGGGCTCTGCCTCTTGCGGGCGGCCCGCTTGCATTCGACTCGGTTCGCCTGTGGGAAGGGGAACCGGGTAAGGTCAAGCACGCGATCGTCCGCATTAGCACGATCCAAGCTATCGACGAACCTCGCATCAAAGAGCTTCTTGACCGGATTGTTTCCCGCCGCGCTCCGATCGCAGGGGTTCCCATGGATCGGCCCCATATCATGGGGATCGTCAACGTTACTCCAGATAGCTTTTCCGACGGGGGCGAGCATTTCGAGACCGGCGACGCCATAAGCCACGCCACAAGGCTCGCTTCGGAGGGGGCGTCGTTCATCGACATAGGCGGTGAATCTACTCGCCCCGGCGCAGTCCCGGTCCCTGTCGAGGAGGAACAACGGCGTCTCTTGCCGGTATTGGAAGCCCTTCGCGACCTTGGGGCGCCCCTTTCAGCCGATACACGGAAACCCGAGGTGATGCGAGAGGCTGCGAAAGCCGGAGCCGCGATGTTCAACGATATCTCCGCTCTAACTTTCGCCGAAAATAGCCTTTCAACAGCCGCCGAGCTGAAAAAGCCGATAGTCCTTATGCATGCGCAAGGCGATCCCCGGACCATGCAGGACGATCCTTCCTATGTCGACGTTGTGATGGAGGTTTACGACTATTTGGAAAGCCGGATCGAGGCGGCAGTCTCTGCAGGACTGAGCCGGGAAAGCCTCATAGCCGACCCAGGCATTGGCTTTGGCAAGACCGCCGCCCACAACCGCGCGCTCCTGCAAAGCATTAGCGTTTTTCACGGTCTTGGTGTTCCCATTCTGACCGGAACTTCCCGCAAGGGTTTCATTCAGAAAGTAATAAGAGCGAAGGATCCGAAGGAGCGCGACGCAGCAAGTGTCGCGGCCGCGATTGATGCCGTGTCGCAAGGCGTGCAGATCGTCAGGGTTCATGACGTGCTTGTAACCCACCAAGCGCTGTGTATGTGGCGCTATTTGCGCGGCGCTGACGGCGATGCGGCCGATCACTTCTGATTTCAGCCTATTAAAGCGAAAGCGACAAAACCTTTTGCGAAAACAATGATTTCCTGCCCATTGCCATCAATACTCCAAGATTGCACTCAAACAGGTGGACTTTCGTAAGCCTTAAATGCATGGTTTCCACATTCAGAGAAGCTTGCAAGCATATTATATTTATTTACTTCGCGCCTGGTTAGGATGAGTTTCCTTCTCCGTTCTGCCGGGCGCATAGGCGGACTACAACTGCAGCAGCGAATTCTCAGCAAGGTCGAACATGGCACGGCAGCTCTTCGGAACAGACGGCATCCGCGGTCAAACAAACATCTACCCGATGACAGCGGAAATCGCGCTGAAGGTCGCCATGGCCGCAGGGCATATGTTCACGAATGGGAAGCGGCGCCATCGGGTCGTGATCGGGAAGGACACGAGGCTTTCGGGATATGTGATCGAGTCGGCCCTGGTCTCGGGGTTCACCTCCGTAGGCATGGATGTGGTGCAGCTCGGCCCCATCCCGACGCCCGCCGTCGCCATGCTTGTCCGCTCCTTGAGGGCGGATCTGGGCGTCATGATTTCCGCCTCCCATAATCCCTATCAGGATAACGGCATAAAGCTGTTCGGCCCGGATGGATACAAGCTCTCCGATGAGGTTGAGGAGAAGATCGAGGCGCAGATTTATGGAGACATAAATGCGCTCCTTGCAGAGCCGGATCGCATCGGCCAGGCGCGCCGCATCGATGGCGTTTATGACCGTTACGTCGAGTTTGCGAAACGTACGCTAGAGCGGAATGTAAGCCTCAATGGCCTGAAGGCCGTAGTCGATTGCGCAAACGGCGCCGCCTACCGCGTCGCGCCTGCCGCTCTTTGGGAACTGGGCGCAGAGGTTGTTGCCTTGGGCGTGAATCCGGACGGCCGCAACATCAATCGTGAGTGCGGCTCAACAGTGCCCGAAACCATTTGCAGGAAAGTACGCGAATCCGGCGCCGATGTGGGAATCGCGCTCGACGGCGACGCCGACAGGGTGGTCATAGCGGACGAGAAAGGCCGTGTCGTAGACGGGGATCAGATGCTTGCCGTTATTGCGGCCAGCTGGAAGGATGCCAGCAGGCTGCGTGGCAAGGGCATTGTCGCAACCGTTATGTCCAACCTCGGCTTGGAAAGATATCTCGCCGGCCTTGGACTGTCTCTTGCACGAACCAAAGTCGGCGACCGGTACGTGGTCGAGGAAATGCGCCGCAGCGGCTACAATGTCGGTGGAGAGCAGTCCGGGCATGTGGTTCTTTCCGATTACACGACGACCGGGGACGGACTGGTAACAGCCCTGCAGGTGCTGAGTGTGGTTGTGCAAAGCGGCAAACCCGTTAGTGAGGTCTGCAGCAGGTTTGAGCCTGTTCCGCAGGTGCTTAAGAGCATACGGTTCAACGGCAGCAATCCTCTCGATAATGAGGGCGTCATAGCCACCATTGAGCGCGGCCGCCTCAGGCTCGGGAATCTTGGCCGCCTCGTCATCCGGCCATCCGGCACCGAGGCGATGATCCGGGTCATGGCCGAGGGCGACGACAAGACGCTCGTCAGCGGTGTCGTGGATGATATCGCGAGTTCGATCGAGCGCTACGTTTCGCATGGGCAAGCGGTTTAACCGGTTCAGTCCGGGCAAGCAAAAGTAGCACAACCTATGTGAAGCGATTTCTAGTAAATCACCTGATTGAAACTTGATTTCTTCTTAATAAACAAATTCTTATGCTTTGAATTTCTGAATAGTTCGGCTCCATCTCAAATGTTATTTAACCTTGGCAGTTTACCAAGGGAGGGAACATTCCCCGCCGCATTTCCCTCCAGCCCGGATGAGAGACATGAGCTTCACCTCCGATTTCGACCGGCCCCCCTTTTCCTCCTTTCAAGCTGCGAGCCGTTTCGATCCCTATTTCGATATTTATGGACTTAGCCTCAAACATGAGCCGGCGGAAAAGCAGAGGACGATCACGCTGATCGCCCGCTCGCCTGCGTCACCACCCGCTCAGGCGCTGGCGATGAACATTGGGCGCTTTCAGCCTTTTTCGATTGACGTGCGCATCATCTTTGCACAGATCGCGCCGGCTGCCGCGTTAAATCTGATCCTTCAGGCGCTGAGCCAGTGTTGCACCCAATCGCCGGAGTCCACGATCCGGTGGGCGAAGAACCGGGCTTTGCTGGAGGCTCACGAGAGGCTCACGCTAGGCCGCGCCCTATGTTGGACAGGAGATTCGATGCGGCGCTCGGAAGATTCCCGCAGTGCAATTGATCGGGTGGACGAAGGAACCCCGGGTGTAATCGCGGAGGCAAGAGCGAGCTTCATCGCCCTTTGGGAGGCATCGAAGCCTTTGCCCGGAACTTTGTTTTCCCGGAATTCTGGCGTGCATTCAGAGCCTTCTTCGGGAGCGTCCGTGGAAACCCCGCCGCCATTCACCACCAATTCCAATATCGTGCATCTGGAAGATTTCTTACGGATACGCCGGCATTGAAGCCGGAGCGCTGGCACTTCTCTTCTTCTCTTGTTCTTCAGCAATTTACCGGCTGATACCTACTTTTCGGTCAGCTTCAATTCTATGCGCCGGTTGCGCCGCAAATCGCCCTCCGAGGTGCCCGGCGCGATTGGCTGGAATTCGCTGAAGCCTGCCGCGACAAGGCGGTTCGGAGGGACATCTTTGCTAATCAGATATTTGACGACCGAGATGGCGCGGGCGGACGACAATTCCCAATTCGACTTGAATGTCGAGGTCGAGATTGGCCGGATGTCGGTGTGACCGTCGATCCGTAGGACCCAATTCAAGTCCTTTGGAATTTTGGACTCAAGGTCGTGGAGAGCGACCGCAAGCTTATCGAGTTCCGCAAGTCCCAAGGGTGTGAGATCGGCGGAGCCGCTATCGAAGAAAATCTCCGACTGGAACACGAAGCGATCGCCCACAACCTGGATATCATCCCTGTTGCCAAGCGACTTCTTCAGCTCTCCGAAGAAGTTCGACCGGTATTGGGCCAGTTCCTGGACGCGCTTGGCCAAGGCCACGTTCAAGCGTTGCCCCAGATCTGCAATCTGTGCCTGGCTTTGCTTATCGCGCTTATCCGCCTCACCAATCGAATTCTCAAGCGCCGTGATTTGCTTCCGCAATGCATTGATTTGCTGATTAAGGAGTTCGATCTGCGCCAGCGCCTGCGCCGTCAATCCGCGCTGATCGTCAAGCTGTTTGGTAACGGCTGCCACGCGCGCCTCAGCTGAAGAGCCCTTTGCGCCCTCCGAGTTCAATAGCCCCGCAAGGCGCTTCTTTTCAGCTTCTGAGGCCGAAAGTGTCGCCCGAAGCGTGGAAATGTCATCCTGTGCCGTTTTCTTCTGCGAGCGCTCGAGCGAGAGCTGGTCCGCGAGTTGCGCTATTTGGCGCTGCAGCCGCGCCAAGACCGTGTCTTTTCCCGATGCCTCCTGCGCAACCAAATATTGCGCAACCATGAACAGAACCATCAGAAAGGTTACGACGAGGAGAAGCGTCGAGAGTGCATCGACGAAGCCCGGCCAATAATTGATGCCTTCCGGGCGGCGGCGCGTTCTCGACAAAGCCATCGTCTAGTTCCTTACCGGAAGCATTCAGCGGTCAACGGCGTCGCGCCGCGGAGCACGGGCGGCAATCTCGCGCAGCGCTGTCGCAAGCCTGTTCTGCTCTTTTAAGACTGCTGCCAACTCGTTCTGATTTTGCGACTGCTCATCAACCCATTCGCGGAGGACCTTTTGTTCGGCCCGCATCTGTTGGACAAGCTTGTCGATGCCATCGGAAAGGCGAAGCAAGCCCTCGCTGTTGCCGGAGCCGCCGCGAACTACACCTTGCTCAATTTTCTCGGCAAGATCCGACATGCTTCTTTGCATGTCGAGGAGCGCGAATCTAAGCTGCGCCTGCGAGCCTGGTGCATCTCCCGTGCCCTCGCCACGGAGTTCGGTTATCGAGGAGAGCCATTCCTCAAGCTCGTTGTAAAAGCGAGACTGAGCCTGGCCGGCCTGGAGATCCAAAAAACCAAGAATCAATGATCCGGCTAGGCCAAGAAGTGATGCGGAAAAGGCGGTTCCCATGCCGCTCAAGGGAGCTTGGAGGCTCTCCTTCAGCTCCTGGAAGACTTGGGCTGTCTCCTTACCTTCCGTGTTGAGAGCCCTGATCGTATCGCCGACAGAGCCCGTGGTAAGCAAAAGGCCCCAAAATGTACCGATCAGTCCCAGGAAGATAAGCAGGCCGACGAGATAGCGTGTATTTTCCCGGCTTTCGTCGAGGCGTGATCCAATGGAGTCTAAGATTGAGCGCATCGCCGTGGTCGAAATCGCGGCCTGCCCCTGACGGCGCCGAAGCATCATGGCCATGGGCGCGAGCATCACAGGCACATGATCCGCAGTCAGGCCGGGGTCCGAAATGCGGAAATTGTTGACCCAGCGCACTTCGGGATAGAGGCGGAAAACCTGCTGAAATGTCAGAAGAATACCAAAGAAGAGAACCCCAAGAATAAGAAGTTTGAGCGGGGTGTTATTGCTAAAATTTACGAGATCCAGAATGCGCTCATGAAAAATCGATACGATAAGCCCTACAAGGACAACGAATAGAAACATCCGCCAGACAAAGGTCTGCGGTCCGGACAGGGTTTTGTAATAAGGCGGCTTGCTCATGAACGAAATCTCGCGGGTGCCTTGCAGTGACACTCAATGTTCGAGGGCATGCATACAACATTTAGCCCTCTCGGGAAATCATAACTTCCTTTCAAATCGGTAAGCTTAACCTAGCTGCTGGCCGCAATAAGCTTCAAAAGGGCCCGGTGCACCGCTTCGTTGCCGCAAACGATAGCCCCAGTTTTTAGCATATCCTGACGGCCATCCGCTCCGGAGACAAAGCCGCCCGCTTCTCGAACAAGCACGACGCCCGCGGCCATATCCCAAGCTTGAATATTGCGCTCCCAATAGCCGTCGAACCGGCCTTGCGCGACCCAGGCGAGATCGATGGACGCCGCGCCGGTTCTTCGGATGCCGGCCGCCTCCTTCATCACCCGTGAGAGTTCCCGCAAGTAGCGTTCGTGATCCGGCTTACCGCGATGCGGGATGCCCGTGACAATGACAGCGGTCTCCAAGTCCGGCCGGGCGGCGACCCGCAGCCGCCTGTTGTCATTAAGGAATGCGCCCTTGCCCCGCTCGGCCGTGTAGAGGTCTCCGCTCGCCGGATTGTAGATCAGCCCGGCCACCAGCTCGCCGTCACGCTCAAGCGCAATCGAGATCCCAAAGAGCGGGATTCCATGCAGGAAGTTTGTGGTGCCGTCGAGGGGATCGACGATCCAGGTGTGGGACTTGTCCGGCCCGTCGATAAGCCCGCGCTCTTCCATGAGGAAGCAATAACCGTGACGCGCCCGGCTCAACTCCTCGTACAAAATGGACTCGGCCCGATGATCAGCGGCGGTAACGAAGTTCGACGGACCCTTGACGCTGACCTGAAGGTGCTCAACTTCGCCGAAATCGCGCGCGAGGCTACGGCCGGCCTTCCGGGCGGCGTTCACCATGATCGTCATAAGGGCCGAGGCAGGCATATTCTAACGCGGTTCCGTTCGGGGGCTTACTCGGCGCGGCGGATATAAGCGATCTCATTTGTGTCGACGATAACCTTCTCGCCAGCGGTCACGAAGGGAGGGACCATAATCCTGACCCCGTTTTCGAGGATGGCGGGCTTATACGACGATGCCGCCGTCTGGCCCCTCACAACCGGGTCGGCTTCGGCAACCTTCAGCGTGACCTGATCAGGAAGATTGATGCCAATGGGGCGGCCTTCGTGGACTTCAACAACCACCATCATGCCATCCTGAAGAAAGGCTGCGCGGTCGCCCACGAATTCCTGCGGGAGTTCCATCTGCTCGTAGTTGTCCGTGTCCATGAATACCAGCATGTCGCCTTGGGTATAGAGGAATTGGAAATCCTTTTGCTCAAGCCGCACGCGCTCCACCGTTTCCGACGAGCGGAAGCGCTCGTTAAGCTTGCTTCCATTAATCAGGTTCTTGAGCTCAACCTGATTGTAGGCAGGCCCCTTGCCCGGCTTTACGGCTTGCGACTTAATGGCAACCCAAAGGCTGTTGTTGTGCTCGATCACATTGCCAGGGCGAATTTCGTTTCCATTGATTTTCATAATTGGCTCGCGCGTGAGAATCCTTGGGCAAGGTGTGGGAAGTGCCGTGGGTATGTCAAGGCGGCTTATCTCAGCGGCAAGCGCTAAACAGCCGCACTTCTTAGAAATCGAGCCTAAACCGCATCAGCCTCCTTCATGACGAAGAGGGGGCTGGACATTTCGGACGATGCGGTAAGTGGAATGTCTGCCTTGACAACGGGCACGCTGGTGCTCGCGAATCAGGAGCAGCAATGAGCAGAAGACCACGGCGGAACCACTCACCGGCCTTCAAGGCGAAGGTGGCGTTGGCGGCGATTAAGGGCGAGCGCACGATTGCACAGTTGACGGATCAGTTCGACGTTCACCCGAACCAGATCATGGCCTGGAAGGCGCAGCTCGAAGGCAGTGCGCCGAACGTTTTCGGGCCGGGCAGCGGTGCGGCCCAGCCGGCACCAGGCGTGGATATCAAGGCGCCGCATGCGAGGATCGGCGAGCTGACGCCGGAGAACGATTTTTTAGAGGGTGCGCTCAGCAAGGCGGGATTGCTGAACCCAAAGCGATGATCGAGCGCGGTCATGCGTTAAGCGTCACGAAACAGGCCGAGGCCGCCGGCCTTGCGCGCAGCACGGTGTATTACCTGCCGCGTCCGGTGCCGGCAGCCGATCTCGAACTCATGCGGCAGATCGGCAGGCTGCATCTTGAGTTTCTCTTCGGGGGGGCGCGGATGTTGCGCCGTCTTTTGGCTTTCAATGGGAGCAGGGCCGGACGGCGTCATGTGAAGACGCTGATGCTGCGGATGGGGATCGAGGCGCTGTACCAGCGCCCGCGTACGGCCAAGCCGGAGCAATAGGGATCCAGAACGGATCGCGTTCCGCGATCCCATGGGGCACAAGGTCTATCCGTATCTGCTGCGCGGCATGGAAGCCGTGCGGCCGAACCAAGTCTGGGCGATGGACATCACCTATATCCCGATGACGAAGGGCTTCGTGTATCTCACCGTTGTGCTCGACTGGTTCTCGCGGCGGGTGCTGTGGGGGCTCTGGCGGACGGTGAAGTACGAGGAGGTCTATCTGCACGCCTACGACAGCCTGCCGGACGCACCTGCTCGATCGGACGGTATCTCGATCTCTACAATCGCCGCCGCCCGCACTCGAGCCTTGACGGCATGACGCCCGATCAAGCTTACTACGGAGCACATAGCTTGCCGCCAGTCCGCTTGGCGGCTTAACCCGGCAGACCTTCCACTTATCGAAGCGGGAATTCTGTCCGAACAACCGGGGTCACCTCAGACCGCAAGTCCCAAAAGCGTAGCTGGCCGGGCGAGTGAAATCGCCAAAAAGGTCCGTAAACTTCACCTCTAGGATGCACTTCCGATTTGATTTGATGGAAGCAGCAAGATGAGTGAGAACCTTACGATCCCCGAAATGATGCACCTCCTTCGGGACCAAGGTGCCGCCTCCCGTTATATTACACATGGAAGAAGGAGCGAGACACCGCCCATGTCCCAACTTTTCAGCGAATTTCGCTTACGCGGCGTTACTCTTGCAAACCGCATCGGCGTTTCACCTATGTGCCAATATTCCTGCAAGGATGGCTTTGCTAACGATTGGCACTTCGTACACCTAGGCAGCCGGTCGGTGGGAGGTGCCGCGCTTGTATTTACGGAGGCGGCAGCCGTTACGCCCGAGGGACGCATTTCGCCTGAAGATCTCGGAGTTTGGAGCGAAGCGCATTTCGAGCCGCTGGAAAGAATTGTAAGGTTCATCGACGCTCAAGGAGCCGTTGCCGGCACTCAGCTTGCGCATGCAGGCCGGAAAGCAAGCACCTTTCGTCCCTGGTCCGGCTCCGGCGCAGTCAGTAAGGCCGAAGGGGGATGGGAGCCCGTCGCGCCTAGCCCTCTGCCATTCGGCTCAAAGTACGCGATTCCCAAAGAGCTCACGCCAGCCGAAATCGAGGAAATCCAATCGGCGTTCGTTACTGCTGCTAGGAGGGCATTTGACGCCGGGTTCCGCGTCATCGAAATCCATGCGGCCCATGGCTACCTGTTTCACGAATTCCTCTCCCCATTGAGCAATAAGCGCACGGATTCCTATGGAGGCTCCTTCGAGAACCGCACGCGCTTCCTTCGGGACACAGTCGCCGTCATTCGGAAAAGCGTGCCCGAGCGCTGCCCGCTGTTTGTGCGGATTTCGGCTACGGATTGGGTCGAAGGCGGATGGGATCTCAACCAGTCTATTGAGCTTTCGCGGCAGCTGAAGGCACTCGGCGCCGATTTGATCGACTGCTCGTCCGGCGGCAATGTCGAGCGCGCCGACATCCCCCTTGGCCCCGGATATCAGACGCAGTTTGCCGAGGAGATCAGGCGGGAAGCAGCGATTCCAACTGCCGCCGTGGGTATGATTACCGGGGCTGCGCAGGCCGGTCATATCGTCCAGACCGGCCAAGCAGATGTGGTGCTCATCGCTCGCGAACTCCTACGCGACCCTTATTGGCCTTTGAAGGCAGCCAGGGAACTCGGAGTTACTATGCCATGGCCAGCGCAATATCTGCGCGCGGCGCCGCAAGGCACGCCCGAGCGCATCCCGGCTCATGAAATCGATTGATGCGCATGGCGCGGGCGACCTTTGGTCTATGCAAAAGGCTGCGCCGCGCCTAATTTGCCTTCAGAATATATCTAAGCCTAGCGGCGGTGCCGCACATGGAGACGGCCGATTTTACCGCTTTTCCTTTCGCTGCTTGTTTTAGGCGCCGTCCTTTACTTACTTGGCTGGCTCCCGAAAGGGAATGGCGGCAGGGCTGCAGCCTGGATTCGCCAATATAGCGGGGTTCTACTCGCCTCGGGCACGACACTGGTTCTAACGAGGAACATCGGGTTTGCCGTGCTTGCGGGAATGCTCACTTATTCGGTGATGTCAAAGTTTGGCTGGTTTCCTGGGGGCGGGAACTGGCGCACCGTGTCCGGAAGACACTCAACAGTGCGGACCGCCTATCTGGAAATGTCCCTGGATCATTCGACGGGCGTGATGTCCGGCCGCATGCTAAAAGGGCGGTTCGCTGGCCGCGCATTCTCGGATTTCACTGCGGCAGAGCGCCAGGATTGCTTTATGGAGCTGCGCTCGGCTGATCCGCAAGGCGCTCAGCTGTTCGCGGCCTATTTCGATCGCGTGTCTCCAGGCTGGAACGGTGGCCCTGGCCGCGGCGGGCGCGGCAATGGTGCTGTCCAAGGCATGGGGATCGATGAAGCCTATCTGGTGCTTGGACTTAATCCAGGGGCGAAACGGGACGACATTCTAGCTGCGCACCGCAGCCTCATGAAGCGTACCCATCCGGACCAGGGCGGGTCAACTTACCTGGCCGCCAAGGTTAATGAGGCGAAGGACGTCCTCCTCCGTAATGTCAGGGCTTAGAAACATCCGGGCCTGAAAACTTCGTAATTCTTGCTAAAGATAGCGTCGGTCCGTTACTCCTCCACAGGTAAGCTCAAGGAGGACAAAATGGAATCGCCTCTGCCTACGCTTTTGCTTGTCCTGCCAGCCCTATTTATCTTCGCAATTTTTGTGGGAAGCTTCTTTACGGTCAACACGGCGGAGGTCGCAGTCGTCGTCCGCTTCGGAAAATTTCTTCGTATCGCCGAACCAGGTTTAAATTGGAAATGGCCCGTGATCGATAACATCGCAGGCAGAGTCAGCCTTCGCGTAAATCATCTCCTCGGCCACGCCAAGGAGATCGGCCACGGTGTTGTTATGCACGCGCCGGCTGTCCGGCACGCGCGTCTTCGCCACCATGAACCGCGCCTTCTCGGTCTCGGCTTTCTTCACGTGGCCGAGCGCCGAATGAGCCACGGCCTTGGCGTAATGCATCATGGCCACGTTCGAGCAGTAGAGTTCTTGATCCTTGGGGAGCTTCTGTTCGATGATCTCACGCCATTTGCCGAAGCGCACGAGAACGTGCTGTTTCGTCGATAAATAACCTTCGAGGAAATCCGCCATCGGCGGAGATTCAATGCGCAGCGCCGCCTCGGGGACACTAGCGATCAGCTCTTCGGCAGCCCCGATCGCGGGGAAGTACTGTCCGAGAAACATCGCGCCGTAGATCGCGAAGTGGAAGTTGTGGACGACGTAAAGCAGATAGACGCCCGGATCGTCCGAATAAGCGAGGAACCTGCGGTCGGACGCCAACGCCTTCTGATTATAGACAAGGACGTCATGGTAGTGCCCGCACAGGATGTCGATATGCGTCGGCATGTGGATAAGGTGGCCCGCGTCTGGCACGATCTCGCGCAGCCGGTCGCCCGCCCGCAGCGCCCGTTGCGGGAAGGGCGACATCTCCATCAGATGGACATAGAGGTGCAGGAGTCCCGGGTGATCCCAAGAAGCTGGAATCTTGTCGAAGGGGTATTCCAGGACCGCCCTGCATTCCTCGGTGCCCGCCCCGTCAGCGGGCTTGCCTGAGCGCAAATCCCACATCTTCCACGGCGTCTCGTTCATGATCAACTCGGCAAAGACCGCGCGGACCTCGAGATCGTGGGGATAAGCTTCGAAGACCTTGCGCATCTTCTTCGTGTATGCCTTGTCCCAAGGCGCCATGTCCTCGATCCCCTCGCGCTGTGGATACCGCGCGGGCAGCGCATGGATCATCGCCTGCTCGACCGGGCTCGCCTTCCCGGCGTGCAGCAGCGCCCCCTGCATAGCGTCGTAGGACGCGGACAGTGCCATCTGCCGCCCGTGCGGGTCATAGAGATACCAGGGCAGGTTGTAGTTAGGCCCCGAGGCATAGCTCACGCCTCAGTGCGCCATGGCGCATTCCGGATCGTGCTCCAGCGCTATTCTGAAGCACTTGGTCGCCTCGCCATGGTTAAACCCGAACAGCCAGTTGAGCCCCCTGTCGAACCAGAGCTGCACGTCAGGCGACGATGTGGTGACATTCCGGCAGTATTTCCCGAGATCGAAATAGGCCATCTCTCTCAATATGAATGGTCCTTCTCGTTTGGCTTGTGGCGTCCAGTGTAGTCCATAAGCGCGTCCGACAAAGCAATTCCTGTATTTCTGCTGGGATGACGATGGTTCCCAGCGCGAGGGGTGCGGGTTGTCTCGATAGTGAGCCTTGAGTGGTATCGTGGCGCGGCCAGCTCGTTGCGGACACTACAGCGCCTGTGCCTCGAACCAGATAATGGCAGCCGCTAGTTTGGGGCTTCTGCGCCGGTGGGAGCGGTCCGCTGTGGAGAAAGTAACTGTTTCTTTTCAGACAAACAGCGGGGGGTCAGGAGTCTGCTAATGGGATGGTCCGGTTGCTTCCACCGGTCGGGTAGTCTGCCAAGACTATCCTCAGCTCACGGAGAAGCAGCCGGACCATCCCATTAGCGGAAGTCGATGCTTTTTGGAGGATGCCAGTATCGACCGCGGAGCAGCCGATTAACCAAGTAAGTCGAAATTTGCGACGGAACTCAACCTAACGTTTAAAAGAGGCGCCCTGCGGCGATGGTTATGTGCGGGAGGGCTTTTTAGTGCGACGCGTTGCTGGCAATCCCTAAGGTTGCTTGATGTCCCTTGAGTAAGCGGCGATCATCGGGACTTTCATGAAGTTGGCTCGCGGCCGTAGCTTTGCATGAGGCGTCGCGATGAGTTGGTATCTGGCGCAGCCCCGTTCCACCCGAGCCGTGGAGTTTGTTCCGCGCAGCTCTGACGGTCCATTTGGCGGGCGTTTTAAACGATGGATTTCCGTGCCGTGGTTTTCGCGCTGGACTATCACGGCGCGCGTAACTGCAGTTGTCCTGACATTGGCGGTGCCGCTCAACCTCGTCATCGCCGGCGCTGTTTGGCATTTGTCGAAAACAGCGAACGAGACGCAGCGGACGAGCCTGCTGTATACCGCCCGCTCGGTCGCGGCTGCTGTCGACGCCAAGCTTGGCGAGTATATGGCGCTGGCGCAAGCTCTGGCCCGTTCGCCGGCGCTCCTTCAGGATGATTTTGCTGCTTTCGAGGCCGAGGCGCGGCGCGCCTTCGCGTCCATGCCTGACGCCCAGATCATGGTCGCAGACCTCGAAGGCCGGCAGCTCATCAACACGGCGCAGCAACAGGGCCAGCGCCTTCCCTCCCGCGATCCGGTCGGCCTCGAAGCACAAAAGCGTGCGTTCGAAACACGCTCACCCCTCATCGCCGACGTGCGAGTAGGCAACGTCTCTCAGGACTGGATCATCAACATCGAGGTGCCAATTTTCAGGAACGGGCAGCCCTTCCGGGCGCTCGCCGTGGCCGTTAAGACCCAATCCTTCTATCGCCTGCTGAATGCTCAACATATGCCCGAGGATTGGCTCGCCTGTATCACCGATCACCAGGGGCGTTTCATTGTGCGGGTGCCCGGCTACGAACGTAGCGTTGGCCAGCTTGCTGCGGAAGGCTTCCGCAAGGTCAGGGATCAGGAGGGCATATTCGAGTTCCTCTCATTCGACGGCGACCCGATCGTGACCGCCAACGCGCACTCCGCGATGAGCGGATGGCCGGTTGCCATTGCAGTCAAAAAGGCCGCACTGCAAGCCTCAGCCTGGAGCACAATCCGTTGGGCCGCTATTCTTGCCGGAAGCTTGTCGCTCCTGAGCCTGCTTTTTGCCGGCCTCATATCGCGCCGCATTACCGGCCCCATTGCGGCGCTCCGGCAAAATGCCGGCGCACTGCTGACCGCTCCTGGGTCCGCAAAGCCACCACAAGGTCCGCCCGAGCTCAGCGACCTTTGGGAAGCAATGAAGCAGTCTGCGGACGGTCGCGATCGTAGTGAGCAGGCCCTCCGCGAAAGTGAAGAGCGGCTTCGCTTGGCAAATGAGGCTGCGGACATCGGCACCTTCACCGTCGATGTGAGCGCCGGCCGTGCTGATTATTCGCCGGAGCTGGCTGCGATGGTTGGAGTACCTGGGGTAAGAACAGTAAGCATCGAGGATGCTTTCGCCCGCATGCATCGAGACGATGTTGCCAGCGCCCGGCTAAAATTCGCGGCTGCTCTTAGCGGGGCTGGCCGTGGCCAGATAAAGGGGGATTTCCGCTTCGTGCGTCCAGGTGGAGAGATTCGCTGGATGGCCTGGACCGGTCGCGTCCAGTTCCGCGACGGTCACTCGGGCCGCATCCCGTTCCGCATCGTCGGTGCCTGCGTGGACATCACCGAGCGCAAGCAAGCAGAGGTGGCCTTGCGTGATAGCGAGCAGCGGCTCCGCGGCATTTTTGAGCATGCGGGCACCGGCATCGTGATCAAGGATCTGGAGGGGAGGTTCAAGTCCTGCAATCCGGCCTATGCGGCCATGCTGGGATACAGCGAGGAGGAACTGCGCGGGTTTATTTGTGAAGAGATCATACACCCGGAAGATCGTGACGCGAACACCGCGCTTTTGAAGCGGCTTATTGCCGGTGAGATTCCGTCATTCGAAATTCTCAGCAGGTATTTCAGCAAAGAGTGCAAGATTCTGTGGGGTCATCGGCATGTTTCGCTCCTAAAAGATGCTGCGGGCATCGCCACGAACGTGATCGTGCTGGTGACGAACATGACCGGCCAAAAGCTCCACGAGGAGCATATCCGCCTACTGCTCCGCGAGGTGAACCACCGCTCCAAGAATATGCTCGCGCTGGTGCAGGCAGTGGCCCGCCAAACGCTGGCCACCAAACCCGAGGATTTCATGGGCCGGTTCGCCGAACGCATTCAGGCTCTGGCTGCAAGCCAAGACCTTTTCGTCAAAAACGCATGGGAGGGTGTGGAACTCGGCGAGCTTGCAAGATCCCAGCTTGCTCATTTCAAGGACCTGATCGGCACCCGAATCGAACTTGAGGGCCCGTCTTTACTGATCTCGGCGTCCGCGGCACAAACCATTGGCATGGCATTGCACGAGCTTGCCACGAATGCTGGCAAATACGGAGCACTCGTCAATGGCGATGGCCGGGTCAAGATTAAATGGGGCCTCGAACGCAGCGAGGCGGGCGAAGAAACCTTTGCCATGAGCTGGTGCGAACAGGGCGGCCCTTCCGTCGTGGTGCCGTCCCATTCCGGCTTTGGCTCGACGGTCATTTGTGAGCTCGCCGAGAAGAGCCTCGATGCTAATGTAGGTCTCAACTTTGGAGTTGGTGGGCTTAGCTGGCGGCTGGCCTGCAGGGCCGAAGACGTTTTGGAGGGCAATCGTTCAGCTCATGCGGTCAGGAGCGCGAAGGCTACCGCCACCCCAGATGGATCGGGCGCGCGGCCTCGTATTCTTGTCGTTGAAGATGAGCCGTTCGTGGCAATGGAAATTGCACAAGTCCTCGATGCCGCGGGATTCGAGGTCGCGGGCCCTGTGGGGCGCGTGGCCGCGGCACTCGATCTTGTCAGGCGGCTCGGCTGCGATGCCGCCGTGCTTGACATCAATCTCGGCAGTGAGACCTCTGAGCAGGTCGCTCTCGAACTCACAGAGTGCGGAACGCCATTCGTGACTTTGTCAGGTTATTCCCCGGAGCAGTACCCGGCCGCTTTCGGCGTTGCGCCTGCGCTCTCAAAACCACTCCGGCCGCGATGCCTTATCACGGAGCTGAGAAAGTGCATGGAGCAGAAAGACGGCAAATCTCTTGGGCGAGTTGAGCTGCTTGCCCAGTGAATTTGCGCAGGCATCGTCAATTGGCGAGCGGGTTCTGGAGAAACAACGCATTTGTGAAGAGAGCCGGAATGACGGCTTTTGGCCCGCTGCCAAATCTATCAGCAATTACAGTTGTTTCCGCATCTGGGGGATAAGCGGCCTATCGTCCTGCAGCTCGCCGACCGCCGCCTTTGACCCTAACTGGAAATGGCGCGTTCATTTGAACAAAGCATTTCGTGATCGGTCTCCGAATACTGAGACTTCGCGAGAGCGATCAGATCACTCGACGAGCCGACGATCTCGCCCGCGGCAGAATCCGCGACCTCTTCCGCATCGACAGCATACGACGGCTGTGATGCGGCCGTTTGACGGATATATTTAGTGACGCCATAAGACGCTTTAACCTTCCTGGAACTCGCGCCGCAAGGACCGCTCAGACAACAAAGCCTGTAGCAAAGACCCAGCAATAAGCGGGTCAGAAGACCCGGTGGCTGTCCGAGACGACAGTAAGCATCCGAAAAAATGAAATCGCGATAATGAACCATGCGGATTCAGTTACCGCTTAAAAGCCGATATAAAGAAGCAGTGCAATTGCGCCGGTACCAACCGCCAAGACCACGAGTATCAACCAAATCCTGGACCTCCACGACTTCGCGCCCGTATCGTCCCAGCGCGTGCCATAGTCACTCAGGCTCTTTTCTATATTGGCGCGGAGCAAGCGGCTGACCTTCCCTTTTTGAGACCGCAATCCCAGCCTGAGGAAACTCTTGATGAGCGCTCCCTTGGCATAAAAATCGATGAGAAGATTACCGAAGCTCAGATACCGGCTTTCGATCCGGCCGAGAAGCTTATCGAGATTACCAGTGGAATAGCTTGGCCAGTCCGATTGCAGAATTTCTGGCCTGGCATTGCCGACACATGGAATGATGGGTAAGTACTTCGAACTTTTGTCTTGTGTTTCTCGCGGCGGAACGTAAAAGTCCTTTCTTAGGTCCTTATCCCAATTGTGGAAAAGTGTATTGTCCTCCGGCAATGTAAAATAGGTCTTTAAAAACCATTGGCAATTCCGCCTGCCTAGCATGAAGTCATGGTGCCGGAAATCTTCCGACAGAAAGCCGCCAAATCCGCCAAGCGGCCCGCACGCGATATCGCCCTGAAGAGTGCCGGCCGGATGGCCCTCTTTCGAATAGGGAGGGTCTGACCTGCTGGGTGAGATCAGATAGCGGCTACCAACATTGGGGTCGGCGGCAAGGATCAGCTCTTCGGAGTTAAAGCGAACCTGCGTCATAAGGCTGCTCAGAATGGCGTTGCCCAAGCCAAGGAAACCTCCCGGCTCCTGGTATGCTGCCGGTTCTTTGCTGTCGGGAAATGGAGCTATAAGAATGACCGCGCGTTTGCTGAGACCGGTGTCTCGCTCAAGGCCTTTGTTGGGATCACCCGTGAGAACCCGATGCGCCAAGTCAAACGGGCTGTTATCAAGAAGACCCCCATCAACGCAGATAAAATCATAAGCGCTGTTTTGGAGCGTTCCAATAGGCTCCGGATCGAGCGTTTGAAATACGAGCCCGTAGCTTCCGTTTTCATAGGTGCTAACCGGAAATTTCCTTTTTTTATACTCTTCCCAGAGCCGGTTCAGCTTGATAGGTGCGAGCCCGAACGGGAAAGCTCCCGTTGCAAGCGCCGCGTCTGAAAGTCTTTTCCAATTCTTGGTTTCGTACTTATCGGGATTGAGCCAGAACGCGTAAGTGGGCGTTGTGCTGTATGGCTCGTTCCACGCCATGTACTCGTCGCCCGCGAGATGATCGTCTTCCAAATCCGGGGGCTTGTTGGCGGTCAGAGCAAAGTGCATGAAGTCGGCATGTGTAATCATACGTTGCGCGCCACCCTCGAGCTTCAGCAGGTATGGGACGCCGCGCAAGTTGGCGATGCTCAAATAGAGCTGAAACGGATCGGGCAAGTAAGGGCGCCGCTTGGACAAGGGTTCCTTACTTGGCGTCACCCGGACAGCCTCCTCCGCAATTTTGCGAAGTTTTGTGGAGTCCAATAAAGAAACAAACGGGTGGCCCAAATCGGAAACTTTGTTTTCAAATTCTTCCTCGGTCAGACCCCCCTTCCGGCGCATGTCACGCAATCTGCGAATTTCGCGCTGCGCTTCCAAATCCTTCAACTCCAGCAGATCTCTTATATCGATCTGCTGCACCCAGGCGCGATAAAGCGGATTTGCGGATACTTCACCGGGCTTGGGGCGTTCATGGATTGGCGGAAAATCCCCGCCGAAGGCAGCCGTCAAGATAGAACCGGTCATCCCCCCTGCCGAGGCTCCGGAGATCACGCGCAGCTTGACCTCATGCACCCATCTACCTTTTTCTTTGTTGAACTTGTCCCATTCGTCCAGCGCTTCAATCAGGAAATCAGCCACACCGGCTGTATAAGCTCCGGCGGAAATCGCACCCGCCATGACGATCCCGATTTCGAAAATAGTATCGGCTGGGGAGATATTGGAAGACGCGGGTTCAGTCATTTCATCACTCCAAACTATAGCGTTATAAATTTACAATTCAGATTAATTAGGCCGTGCCAATTTCATAATCCATAATTCGCGTTAGCGGCGCTGCGCGAGCGAGTTCTTCCCGGCATTAGGCAGCCAGAGGTTAAGCAGTCGTCGCTTGAAGCGCGGTCGAGAACGAAGGCCGGCTCGATACCGGCCCGTTCCAGTTTATTGTGCACGCTTCCAAATGTGCGATTTGCAAACGAGACCGGCGAGGATTCACCCTTCCAATTTGAGCTCGTCCTTGTTGTCGACGATGAGATATCCGCTGTAGGTCTTGCCGTCTTCGCTGTTGTAAAGATTCCCCTTCCAGCGATCCGCGCCTTCCTTTGCAGCTCCGTTCATGATAACGACCCCCGTCATGGGGCGGCCCTTAAGGGTCGGGTCAGGATTGTTCGAATCGGTTTCGCGGCCTTTGCTTGGTGTCACAATCTTTACGCAAACTCCCCCGCTGCATGAATAGACCGACAAAATCCCGCCCGTTTCAGTGTCACGCCATGTGCCTATGGCGTCCTCCGCTGCGGCGTAAACAATCGAGGTGCCCGCAAAGGTGGAGGCTGCGGCTATCGCCATGCTTTTCAGCCGGCTCGCGCGTTTCATACCAGGCCCCTTTTATCGACGCGCAGTTCGAGGGTTAAGCTGTAGCGGCCGGAGTACTCCAGCAGCTAATTCTCCAGTTTAAAGATCAACTAAGGCCCGATGGTTGGGAAGAAACCACAGGTAGAGCGTATATCAATTTGTTCTGTGCCATCACTTGTTCGGCTTGCCCTGTCCAGTCGCGGTGCTCTTTGCTGCGGTGATGGTCAAGATCGGCCGGATGGTTTCACCTCAAATCGAGGATGGAGCCCGCGTAGTTTATAATTTCTTCCGGATCGCGGTGACATATCCGCTACTGTTCATGGTCGGCGTCGCAATAACGCCCTGGAAGGGTTTGGTGGAGGCATTCCATCCGGCGAACATCGCAACCATCATTGCGACGGTCGTATCGCTGATGGTGACTGGATTCTTTGTTGGCAAGTTAATGGGGATGTATCCCATAGAGACCGCGATTGTGAACTCGAGTCTTGACATCACGGAGTGATTTCCATTATCTTGGAATTATGGAAAAACAATAGGCATTGCCGCTTTGGCCGCGCTGGCGCAAGAGAACCGGCTTGATGCCTTTCGTTTGCTGGTGCAGACGGGCCCCGAAGGAATGGCGGCGGGACACGTGGCCGAAGCGCTGGAGGTCCCCGCCAACACGTCCTCGTTCCACTTCGACCGCTTGCGCAATGCCGGCCTCGTCAAGACCGAGCGCCGTAGCAGGTCCCTTATCTACTCGGCCCGGTGTGAAACCATGCATGCCCTTCTTGGCTATCTCACCGAGAATTGCTGCAGAGGAAGCCCGGAAGCTCAAATCGCCGCCGGCTGCAAGAAGAAGCCGTCTTCGAGAAAAATAAAACAGGAGAGTGCCGCATGAAGCGCATGCATATCCACGTCTCGGTTCCCGATGTTGCTCAGTCGGTTTCGTTTTACGCGACGCCGTTTGCAGCCAAGCCCGCTGTGGTCAAGCCGGACTATGCCAAATGGATGCTGGACGATCCGCGGGTGAACTTCGCCATCTCGGCGCGTGGCAAAACGCACGGTCTTGACCATCCCGGCATTCAGGCCGAGGACGAGGACGAACTCGCCGATGTCTATTCGAGGCTTAAAGCCGCGGACCGGCCCGTTCTTGAGGAGGGCGCCACGACTTGCTGCTATGCGCAGTCCACCAAGTCCTGGATCGCCGATCCATCAGGCATCGCCTGGGAGGCCTTCGTCACCACGGGTGCGAGCACTTTCTACGGCGATGCCGGGGACAAGGCCGAAGAGGTTCGCATCGCGCAGAAACCCGAAGCCGGCGCCTGCTGCGGCCCCAAGGCGAGCGAAGCCGCCCTTTCATGAAGCTCTATATGTTCGAGCATTGCTCGCTCTGTTTTCGTGTGCGCATGGCCGCGGCCTTGAAAGGGCTGCATCTCCAGGACGTCCCGGTGCTCGACGACGATACCAAGACCCTGACGGCCCTTGCGGGCAAGCGTGTGGTCCCGATCCTCGTCAAGGATGACGGCAGGGCCATGCTCGAGAGCATGGATATGGTGAGCTATATCGATGCTCAGGGCGAACCCCTCTTCACGGGTCCCGAGCACGAGGCGATTTCCGCCTGGGCCCAAGAAGCGGCGGACCGCACGGCGCCTTTGACCTGGCCGCGTTACCCTTTGCTTGGTCTTCCGGAATTTGGCACTGTCGCGGCGCTTAATCATTACAATCTGCGAAAACGCAAAGCGCTTGGCGATTTCACCGAAATTCTTGCGCATACGCGCCGCTACATCGACGAATTGATGCCCCACCTCGAAAGGCTCGATGAGCTGATAGTGAGCCCTAACGCGATTAACGGCACCCTATCCCGCGACGATGTTCGCGTTCTGCCGCTGTTGCGCTCAGCCGCAGTCGTCAAAGGTTTGCAGTTCCCGCCCACGGTCCGCTCTTATTTCGAGACCATGCTTACGCGCATCGGCTATGCACCGCTGCCCGTTATTTAGGGACTTCTCCGGTTCTTCTAGCGGCTGCGGTTGTCCTCGCCATAATCGGGGCCATGGCCTGAGCCGCGCGCGATTGAAAGCCTGCGGTTGCTCCCGGGCTATTCAACCCGCCGCCGGAGGCTGAAGCCATGTCCAGGCTCTCGATCATTCTTGCGCTTGGCACCGCGCAAACATTGGCCTGGGCTTCGAGCTATTATCTGCTTGCGATCATTGCCGATGCCATTGCTCGCGATCTGCACATCACGGCCACCGCCGTCTTCGCTGCCTTTTCCGCATCGCTGGTGCTTTCGGCTCTTGCGGGTCCGAGAGTTGGCCGCACCATTGACCGGTTCGGCGGCCGCGAAGTGCTGGCCGTGTCCAATGTCCTATTCGCGGGCGGTCTCGCTTTGCTGGCGGTCTCGCAGTCCATGGCGGTGTTCGGACTAGCCTGGCTTGTCATCGGGATCGCGATGGGCCTTGGTCTTTATGACGCCGCTTTCGCAGCGCTCACCCGCATCTATGGAAGTAGCGCTCGCGGCGCCATGACAGGCATTACACTCCTCGCCGGTTTTGCAAGCACGATTGGCTGGCCGCTGACAAGCTGGGCATTGGAAGCCTATGGCTGGCGCACCGCCTGTTTTGGCTGGGCTGGCGCCCATTTCGTGGTCGGGCTCCCCCTCAATCTCTTCGTCTTGCCGAAGCAGAGACGGGCAGCGGTAGACGAAACACAACCGGGGATGAAGCCGCAAATACCCATGGACGCCACGATGTGTTCTGGCCTTCGCCTTTGCCGCCGGTTGGGTCGTCTCGACCGGAATGGCGGCTCATCTTCCGCGAATCCTACTCGACGCCGGAACGCCACCCGCCCAGGCGATTATGGCGGCGGCCCTCGTAGGCCCCGGTCAGGTTGCCGCCAGAGTGGCCGAAGCAAGCCTGCTTCGCCATCATCACCCCTTCCTTTCGGCACGTCTTTGCACGCTGGCCCACCCGGTGGGAAGCTTGCTGCTCCTTGCCGTCGGAGGTGTCATGGCCATGCCATTCACGCTGCTGCACGGTGCCGGAAACGGCATCTTGACGATCGCCAGAGGCACGGTTCCGCTCGCAGTTTTTGGACAAGAGAATTACGGCTATCGGCTTGGTCTGCTTGGGGCTCCGGCCCGGCTTGCGCAGGCTGCGGCGCCGCTCGCCTTCGGGCTGCTTATTAACCGTTATGGGGCACGCGCCCTTGTCGCCTCCTCCGCCCTGTGTCTCGCCGCCTTAGTGGCGCTTCTGGCAGTGGCGGCGCAAACTCACAATGCGTCTGAGCCGAAGTTCCGCACTCGCCAAGGCTCCCAGCCCCGCTAGCACTTATTTCGAGAGCGTGCTGGCGAGCACAAGTTGCGGCCATTACCAACCATGTAAGGCAAGCCGGGGTTACTCGGCCGCCTGCGACGCCCTGCGCGCAGACGTCTTATGAGCCATCGCTTCCGCCATGCGGGGCTGAAAAAGCCAGCTGGCGAGAAGGGTGGCGCTAAGGGCGCCCAGGATCTGCGCCGCGATAAAGGCTGGCGCGTTTTCCGGCCTGATCCCGGCAAGAGTATTGGAAAGCGCGCGCGCAACCGTCACCGCCGGATTCGCAAAGCTGGTCGAGGCGGTGAACCAATAAGCCGAGCTGATATAAAGCCCGACCGTGAAAGGGACGGCATCGGGCCTAAAGCGAAGTGAGCAGAAGGCCAAAGGTTGCGGCAAATTCGCGACTTCTGAAACGCGTAGCTCCTGTTCAGGAGGTTACCCATGTCTTTTCTTTTCTCCCTCCGCTACGCCGTCACTTCCACGCAGAACGCAACGCAACAAAAAAGCCGCAGACGGACGGATGTCCGCGCGGCTTAAGCTCGATTTTTGGGTGAATGCGAAGCGCTGGGCTCCGGGGCACGCAATTTGCTTCGCAGTCTAGAAAATGCACGGTATCAAAAATACTATCAACAGAAAGTGCGAACGCGCCGTGAACATAGTTTGCCAGAAACTTGCCACATCCTGCCGATTTGTTCTTCAAAGTTCCGCAAAAAGTTGCGTGTTCCTGCAATTGCTTAGTAGCAAATCCTGGCTCTAAACCCTTGTATACCAGCATTTTTTCTTGACTTGGCGCCCGATCGCACATACGTACCGCGGCGGGACACCTCCCCCCAACGGGAGGCAACTATCTGGAAGGGTAGACCGCCATGACGGCTTCAAAGCCCGTTCTGCGCCCTAAATCGGCGCATTTTTCTTCTGGCCCCTGCGCAAAGCGCCCCGGCTATTCTGTCGACAATCTCAAATCCGCACTTTTAGGCCGTTCGCACCGCTCGAAGCCCGGCAAGGCAAAATTGAAGCTTGCGATCAGCAAAACCCGCGAGCTGCTCGGCATTCCCTCGGATTATCTGATCGGGATTATGCCTGCCTCGGACACCGGCGCGTTCGAGATGGCGATGTGGTCCATGCTGGGCGCGCGCGGCGTTGATGTGCTGGCCTGGGAAAGCTTTGGCAAGGATTGGGTAACCGACATCGTCAAGCAACTCAAGATTCCCGGTGCCCGCGTTTTGGATGCTCCCTACGGCAGGCTTCCGGATCTCTCAAAGGTTAATTTTGACAACGACGTGGTCTTCACCTGGAACGGCACCACTTCCGGCGTGCGAGTACCCAATGGGGATTGGATTGCCGCAGATCGCGAAGGCTTGACCCTGTGCGACGCCACCTCGGCGGCGTTCGGCCAGGAACTCGACTGGCCTAAGCTCGATGTCGTAACCTTCTCCTGGCAGAAAGTGCTTGGCGGCGAGGCACAGCACGGGATGCTGATCCTCTCCCCCCGCGCGGTTTCCCGGCTCGAAAGCCATGTGCCGCAATGGCCCCTGCCGAAACTTTTCCGCATGACCAAGGGCGGGAAGCTCAATCTGGATATTTTCGAGGGTGCAACTATCAATACGCCATCGATGCTTTGCGTTGAAGATTATCTGGATGCGCTGCAATGGGCCGAAAGCATGGGCGGGTTGAAGGCACTGCGCGAACGTTCAAACGCGAACTTCAAGGTGATCTCCAATTGGGTTGAGAGCACACCTTGGGTGGAGTTTCTGGCTGAGGGCCCAGCTACCCGCTCAAATACTTCCGTTTGCCTCAAGATTGCAGACCCGCAAGTTGCGTCGGCCGAGGCACAAGCGGACATCGCAAAAAAGATCGCGTCAGCCCTCGAACAAGAAGGAGTCGCGCTAGACATCGGCGCCTATCGCGACGCTCCTCCTGGGCTACGCATCTGGGCCGGCGCCACCGTCGAGCGCTCCGATCTCGAGGTTCTAATGCCCTGGCTTGACTGGGCTTTTGCCACGGCCAAGTCCGGTCTGGCGAAAGCGGCCTGAGCTATCCCCATCAAGGCCGGTGCGTCCGGCCATCCGGATCGGGGAAGCTCCAGAGCCCGTGCTGGATTGCCGGTGCTCCCGGCATACTCTCTTTAGAAATTCTCTGGACTGCAGGAGACCACCATGACAGCCCCTCGCGTCCTGATTGCAGATAAGCTTTCCCCAGCCGCTGCCGCCATCTTCAGGGACCGCGGCATCGCAACCGATACGAAGACGGGGCTTGATAAAGAGCAACTTGCCGAAGTGATCGGCGATTACGATGGACTTGCGGTCCGCTCGGCGACGAAAGTCACCCCCAAGGTCCTTGCGCAGGCAGGCCGCCTGAAGGTCATTGGCCGCGCCGGCATCGGAGTCGACAACATCGATGTGCCCGCAGCCACGAGCCGCGGCGTCATTGTGATGAACACGCCATTCGGAAACTCCATCACGACTGCGGAGCATACGATCTCGCTGCTGATGGCTCTTGCTCGCGAGATCCCCCAGGCCGACCGCTCGACGCAGGCTGGCAAATGGGAGAAATCGAAATTCATGGGGGTTGAAGTCACCTCCAAAACGCTTGGTGTGATCGGCTGCGGAAACATCGGCTCCATCGTGGCCGACCGCGCGCAGGGGCTGAAAATGAAGGTGATCGCTTATGACCCCTTCCTGACCGAGGAGCGGGCGCTGGATCTCGGCGTGGAGAAGGTGGCCCTCGACGAGCTTTTCCGGCGCAGTGACTTCATCACCCTGCACACCCCGCTTACCGAGAAGACGAGAAGCGTTATCAATGCACAATCCATCGCATTGATGAAGAATGGCGTCCGCATTATCAACTGTGCGCGCGGCGGCCTTATCGTTGAGGAGGCTTTGGCCGAAGCACTGAAGTCCGGCCAGGTGGCGGGGGCCGCGATTGACGTGTTTGAGACCGAGCCCGCGAAGGAAAATCCGCTTTTCGGCCTGCCGAATGTAATCTGCACCCCGCATCTTGGAGCAAGTACGAACGAGGCGCAGGAGAATGTGGCCCTTCAGATCGCGGAACAAATGGCAGACTATCTGCTCCAAGGCGCAATTTCCAACGCGGTGAACTTTCCTTCCATCACCGCGGAGGAGGCTCCAAAGCTCAGGCCCTTTGTCAAACTAGCGGAACAGCTCGGCTCTTTCGCGGGCCAGCTCACTGAAAACGCACCAAACTTCATTCGCCTGGAATATGCGGGCGATGTCGCGGAGATGAATACAAGGGCGCTGACATCAGCCGCTCTCGCGGGCGTGCTGCGCCCGCTGCTTCAAGATATCAACATGGTGTCGGCGCCAACTGTCGCGAAAGACCGAGGCATCAAAGTGGAGGAAGTGCGCCGTGGCCAGGAAGGCGCCTACGAAACCTATATGCGGGTCACGCTGCAAACCGAAAGACGGCAGCGGAGCGTTGGGGGAACTGTCTTCTCAGATGGCAAACCGCGGATCATTCAAATCAATACGGTGCCGATGGACGCCGAGTTTGCGCCAAACCTGCTTTACACCGAGAATGCCGATAAACCAGGTCATATCGGTGCAATCGGAACGCTGCTCGGCAATGAAGGCGTCAACATTGCCACGTTCAATCTCGGACGAGAGGAGCGGGGCGGCCGGGCTATCGCCCTTGTCAGCGTTGATGAGCGGGTCAATGACGAAGTGCTCGCTAAGGTCCGGAAACTGCCGCATGTGGTGCGGGCGTCCCGACTGAGCTTTTAGAAGGCAGCCGCAGAGGTTTTCGAGTTGGAATAGGTGACAGCGCCAGCGCTTATAATAGAGGTTCTAAGAGGCAACGTTGTTGAGAGCCGCCATCGCGTCCTTTTCGCGGTTGTTGATTCGAGCGGGAAAATCGTCTGGGCTGGCGGCGACGCAGAGACCCCGATATATCCAAGATCCGCAGCCAAACCGTTGCAAGCGCTTCCGCTTGTAGAGACCGGTGCAGCGGACCGTTTCTCCTTGACGCCGAAGGAGCTTGCGCTGGCGTGCGCCTCGCATAAGGGGGAGCCGGAGCATGTCGAGGCCGTGAACAGGTGGCTTGCCAGGATTGGCCTCGACGCGTCTTTCCTCGAATGCGGCGCTCAGTTGCCAAGGACCGCGGAGGCGGCGGCAAAAGCGATCCGCCAAAACACCAAGCTTACTGCCGCCTATCACAATTGTTCCGGCAAGCATTGCGGCTTTCTTAGCGCCTCGGTGGCACACGGCGAGAACTCGCGGGGGTACATCGACCCCAGCCATCCAGCGCAGAGGCGCGTTACAAAAGCGCTCAGCGAAATGACAGGCTGCGATCTGAGGCGCCTTCCCCTGGGACGAGATGGATGCGGTATCCCCGTTTATTACATGCCCCTCCGCAGCCTTGCCCTAGGCATGGCAAGGCTGGGCGATCCGTCCGGATTGCCGGAAGCCCGCGCTGAGGCCGCGAAACGCCTCTTGGGTGCCATGGCGGCGGAACCCTTTTACGTCAACGGCACTCAAGGGTTCACGACAGAGGTCATGCAATGCGCAGGGGAGAATGTGAGAGTTAAGGGTGGCGCCGAAGGGGTCTATACCGCCGCACTCCCTAAGATGGGCCTTGGAATCGCGCTTAAAGCCGAGGATGGAGCTTCGCGAGCCGCGGAATGCGCGATGGCCCAAATCCTTTTGCAGCTGGGTTGTTTCACTGCGGCCCAACAAAAGCAGCTTCAGCCGTTTCTCGGACCGGTCATCACGACGGATGCCGGCGTCGAAGCGGGTGCAATCAGACCAACGGCCGGCAGCATACCTAAGGCGTAACTCAAGCCGCGGCGCTGTGAAGCACTAGTCCCGCCTTCGGCGCAGAGAACTAGCCATCAGATAATATTGCATAGTTAAAGCAAAGTTCCCACAATTTATTTCAAATAAAAAAGTATACATAATGTAATACTGATGAACATCATGGTGAGTTCTGGGTTATTGTCTTTTAATCTCCAAAATGGTGTCCAGCTGTTACTTGAGAGGAGGCCCAAGCCATGGCAACAAAGGCAATCGGCATCGATCTCGGCACGACTAACTCCTGCGTGGCCATCATGGAGGGGAAGACGCCTAAGGTCATTGAAAACGCCGAAGGCGGGCGGACCACGCCTTCCATAGTGGCTTTTGGGAAGAACGGCGAAATTCTGGTTGGGCAGGCTGCAAAGCGTCAAGCCGTTATAAATCCCCAGAACACGATTTTCGCAATCAAGCGGCTCATGGGCCGCCGCTTCGATGATCCGCTTGTGCAGAAAGAGAAGGAGCTCGTTCCCTACAAGATCGTCGCCGGCCCCAATGGCGATGCTTGGGTCGAAGTCCAAGGCAAGCAATACAGCCCGAGCCAAATCAGCTCTTTCATATTGCAAAAAATGCGTGAGACCGCGGAGCATTATCTTGGCGGTAAGGTCACGCAGGCAGTCGTCACTGTTCCGGCATACTTCAGCGACGCTCAGCGCCAGGCTACGAAGGATGCCGGCCGTATCGCCGGGCTCGAAGTCCTGCGCATCATCAATGAGCCCACCGCCGCGGCGCTCGCATACGGCCTCGAAAGACGCGGCGAGGGCAAGGTGGCTGTCTACGATCTTGGCGGCGGAACCTTCGATATTTCGATCTTGGAAATCGGAGAGGGTGTCTTCGAGGTCAAAGCCACCAATGGCGATACCTTCCTCGGCGGCGAGGATTTCGATAAACGCATTGTCGATTATCTTGCGGATGAGTTCAAAAAGGAGCAGGGCATCGATCTAAGAGGCGATCCCCTTGCGCTGCAAAGGCTGAAGGAGGCTGCCGAGAAAGCCAAAATTGAGCTTTCCTCTGCGCTCGAAACCGAGGTCAATCTGCCTTTCATCACAGCGGACCAGAATGGACCGAAGCATCTCGTCCAAAAGTTGACGCGTGCAAAGCTCGAAGGCTTGGTGGCGGACCTCATTCAGCGGACGATACCTCCCTGTGAGGCCGCTTTGAAGGATGCAGGCATCACCAAGGCTCAAATCGATGAGGTTATTCTTGTCGGTGGCCAGACCCGCATGCCCAAGGTCCAGGAAACCGTAAAGGAAGAATTCGGCAAAGAGCCGCACAAGGGCGTCAATCCCGACGAAGTCGTCGCGGTGGGTGCTGCCATCCAGGCAGGCGTCCTTCAGGGCGACGTGAAGGACGTGCTTCTGCTCGATGTTACTCCTCTCTCGCTCGGCATCGAGACCCTGGGCGGCGTGATGACCAAGCTCATCGACCGCAATACTACGATACCGGCCAAGAAATCGCAGACTTTCTCAACCGCCGAGGACAATCAGCCAGCAGTCACGATCCGCACGTTCCAGGGAGAACGCGAGATGGCGGCGGACAACAAGATGCTCGGGCAATTTGATCTCGTCGGCATCCCTCCAGCTCCTCGTGGTATGCCCCAGATCGAGGTTACGTTCGATATCGACGCCAATGGCATCGTAAAGGTCTCCGCCAAGGACAAGGCGACCGGCAAGGAACAGCAAATCCAGATCCAAGCATCTGGCGGCCTTACTGAAGCTGATATACAACGCATGGTCCGCGAAGCCGAAAGCCATGCGAGCGAAGACCGGCGCCGGCGGGAACTGGTCGAAGCGCGCAATCAGGCGGATGCGCTGGTGTACACCGCGGAAAGACAGCTGCAGGAAAATGGCTCGAAGGCTGGCGAGAGCGAGCGTAGAACACTCGAGCAAGCCATGGCATCTCTTCGGGAAGCCCTCTCGTCCGAAGACATCAATCGCTTGCGCGCTCAGACGCAAACGCTCTCACAAGCGCTCACGCAGTTTGGGGAGTCGGTCCACAGGGGTGCCGCCGCCGGTGCCGGTGCTGCCGCTGGCGGAGCCGGGTCACAAAGCCCAGGTGAGGGCCCATCGGCGCAGCCACAGCAGCCCGGCGCTGACGATGTCGTCGATGCCGAATTCGAAGAGGTGGACAAGAACCGGCGGCAACAAGGATGACGTCCAAAAACCACGCGCCCGGCGGCGGCGAGAACGGAAATGGTCGGGATCGCCGCCAAAGCCATCAGGAGCCGGAACTCCCTGCCGGTGAACCGGCCCCGCAGACCCAGCAAAGTGGCCAGCAAGCATCCGTACAGGAGCTACAAGCTCAAATCGCGGAGCTTAGGGATAGGCTTTTGCGAGAGCTTGCGGAGCAGGAGAATATTCGAATGCGCGCGCGGCGCGACAGGGATGAGGCCGTCAGCTACGCCGCAAGCGGTTTCGCGAAGGATATCGTGAGCAGCCTTGATAATCTTCGCCGCGCCATCAACAGCTTTCCGAGTGACCTCGCTGGCGATCCTTCTCTCAAGGGCGTGTTGCAGGGCTTAGAGGCCACCGAAAGAGCGCTTTTGGATACTTTCGAGAGGCATGGGATAACGCGTCTCCAGCCAGTTGGGGAACTCTTCGATCCCAACCGGCACGACGCTCTCCAGCTTACCGAAGACTCAGACCAGCCGCCGGGCACCATTATCGAAGTCTTGCAGCCGGGCTACCTTTATCATGACCGGCTTCTGCGCCCCGCTAAAGTCAACGTTGCAAGGGGTTGACAGCGGGCTTCCCGAAATTGCGTTAGTGTCGCGGCGCTGGAGCACATCTCCCTAAGCGTCAGGCTGTTATGAACGCCAGCAAGTCGGCGTTGATCGTGCCTGCCTGCGTAGTTGGCATCCCGTGCGGGAAGCCTTTGTAGGTTTTCAACGTCCCGTTCTTCAGCAGCTTTGCCGACAGCGGCGCCGAATCGGCATAAGGCACGATCTGGTCGTCGTCGCCATGCATGACCAGCACCGGCACCGTGATCTTCTTGAGGTCATCGGTGAAATCAGTTTGCGAGAAGGCGACGATGCCGTCGTAATGTGCCTCGGCGCCCCCCATCATGCCTTGCCGCCACCAATTTTGGATGATCCCTTCCAATGGTTTCACGCCAGGCCGGTTGAAACCATAGAAAGGTCCAGCCGGCACGTCGCGATAAAATTGCGCCCTATTGTTCGCGACCTGCGCTTGAAAAGCGTCAAACACTTCTTTCGGAAGACCGCCGGGATTGGCCGCCGTTTTCACCATGAGCGGTGGCACCGCGCTGATGATCGCTGCCTTCGCCACCCTGCTTTCACCGTGGCGCGCCAAGTAGTGCACGACCTCGCCTCCGCCGGTGGAATGGCCAACGTGAATGGCGTCCTTCAGGTCGAGATGCGCGGTGAGCGCGGCCAGGTCATCGGCATAGTGATCCATGTCGTGACCGTCGGCGACTTGGGCGGAGCGTCCGTGGCCCCGGCGGTCGTGAGCTATAACGCGATAGCCGTGCTTAAGGAAAAACATCATCTGCGCGTCCCAGTCATCCGCCGACAGGGGCCAGCCATGGCTGAACACTATGGGCTGACCTTTGCCCCAGTCTTTGTAGAAGATCTCAGTGCCGTCTTTGGTTGTGATCGTACTCATTGATGCCTTCCTTGACGCTTGTGCGGCGCTGACACGACTCTGCAGTGGTAAGGTCAATCAGGTATCGAGCAACGGTGTTCCCTATTTTGGCAAGCGTCCCGGATGGCATTACATCCCGAAGAGCGCCCATTCCGTGTAGGTAAGATCGCCCACGCGCGGCTTGTGGCTACCGCGATAATACATCGGGCGTCTGTTGGCGAAATAGCGTCCGGCGAAGCCCGCGACAGGGCCGTTCGCGCCGATGGTCATGACCGGAATTCCCTTCAACAGCAGGAAGCGGCTTATTGCGCCGGAGAAGCGGGAAATGTCGTCGACGCTCCGGCCATAAATGACGTGCGCAGACGGCACCAAACCCGCCGCCACGACACGGCGCCGGAAGATGAACGGCACTGGGCCATCCCCGTCCTCGCACCAAAAGCATAGGCAGCCATAGTCATGGTGATCCCGGAGGATGCGGTATTCCGCCTCTGGCACCGCCTCCTCAGGCATATCCTCGAAAGCGTACGCCTTTACTTTGCTGAGCGCCGTCAGGGCCGTTGCCGCAACGAAAATTCCGTCCGTAAACCGTGTAAAGCCTTGCGCCTCGATCAGCGGCCAGGTGTGGTCTGACGGCGACGCGTTGATGTAGGTGACGTCTGGATGTTTCTGGGCTTGCGCGGTCAGAAGCGGCGCATAGCTCCTGAATGCAGGATCGACGTACCAGCTCGAAATATTGCATTGGTGGAAGATTTCATGCCCATTCTGCACCGGCGCGAATATCGTAAGCAGAACACCAGCGGCGGAATTCTCGCTTTCAAGCATAAAGCCGTATCTCGGAAAATGCTCGGGCGCTGGCCGCCGGGAAAGCTTCTCCAACGCCACACGCCAAGCCTCGCGCGAACGCTTAGGAAAGCCTACATGCAAAAGATCGGCAATTCGATCGAGATCCTGCTCGCCAATCAGCCTGCAGCGAACGCGATGCCCCCTAGGAAATGCAGTCATCTTTAACCCTCAATAAAGCCCCGTAGAGTACCGTCCCTTGAACTAAAGTCAGTGCGCTGATATAGGTCGGATTCCATCTGGATACGGGGCAAACTTTCATGTCTTACAGAACAGCAATAATTGAAAATATTGAAAGAGTGGCAAAAGAGCAGAAACGTCCGCTCGCTCCTCTTTCCGATGATTTGGCGTTGCAGGAAAGCGGCCTCGATTCGCTATGCTGGGCCATTGTTGTGGCACGCCTCGAGTTCGAGCCTGGGTTTCGACCCCTTCACGGCGGCGGACGACGTTTATTTTCCCGTTACTTTAGGCGATTTGATCCAGGCTTACGACAATGGAGCCAAATGAAGTTGTTTCCCTTTGGGCCGCGATGCGGGAGGGGGATCTAACCGGGCAGTACCTGGCGAACCCGAGAACGCGCATTGCGCTTGCCGATCTCCGGCGCGCTTCATCCATTCTTGGCGGCGCCGATGCCTTGGAAGGGCGTTCCGTTCTCATAGCAACGCAAAGCCAGCTTGCAGCCGCGCTGTGCCTTGCCGAATTGGATGGCGTCGCCCGGCGGCTCGTGATCTGCCCGCCCGATCTGGCAGCGGAGAATATTCCGGGCGTCATCAAGGATGCAGAAATAGACGCAATCGTGAGCGATCGAGAGCAAGGCTTCTTCCCTGACATCAATGGCGCAGATTATCTGCGCTGGACTTCCAATCTGGAGAAGACCGGCCCCAGAGCTGTTGGCTCGCGCCGGACCGAATGGACGCTCTTCACTTCCGGCACCACCGGGACTCCGAAGATGGTGCTCCATACTCTTTCGGGGCTCGCAGGCGCGATCAAGCCTGTGACCGCCCAGGCGCCGCAGCGCGTATGGGCCACCTTCTACGACATGCGCCGCTATGGCGGCATGCAAATTTTTCTTCGCGCGATGCTCGGCAATTGCTCCTTCATCCTGTCGAGCGGCGGCGAGCCTTTGAATGATCATCTGGAAAGGCTCGGCTCAGGCAGGGTTACGAACATTTCCGGCACACCTTCGCATTGGCGCCGCGTGCTGATGAGCCCGGCAGCGCACAAGATGGCTCCGAGCTATGTCCGGCTGTCAGGCGAGATCGCCGATCAGGGCGTCCTCGACGGCCTTCGGGCCCTTTATCCCGAAGCGCAGATCGTTCATGCTTACGCCTCCACGGAAGCAGGCGTTGGCTTCGAAGTGCGTGACGGGCTGGAGGGCTTTCCAGCCAGCTTCGTTGGTCAGAACGGTCGCGAAGTTGAGCTGAAAGTCGAAGGTGGTACCTTGCGGATCAGATCGAACCGCAGGGCGCTTCGCTTTCTGAACAGGGGCAGTCTTCCGATCGACGAAGACGGTTTCGTCGACACCGGCGATCTCGTCGAGCTGCGCGGGGATCGCTATTACTTTATCGGCCGCAATGATGGCGTGATCAATGTGGGCGGGCAGAAGGTGCATCCGGAAGAAGTCGAGACCGTCATCAACCGCCATCCGCGCGTGCAAATGTCGCTCGTACGGGCGCGGAAGAATCCGATCCTGGGCGCGATCGTCGTCGCTGAAATCGTGCAGCGGACCGATGGGAATGGCGCGGAGGCGGAACCGGCCGATTTCGAGAACGAGATCCGCACCATTTGCGCGCAAAATCTCGCGCGGCATAAGGTTCCCGCGCTGATCAAGATCGTCCCCTCGCTGATCATGACGGCCGGCGGCAAACTGGCGCGCCACAATGCATAATGTGATCGTAACCGGCGGAAGCCGCGGACTTGGATTGGCAACGGTGAAAGAGCTGGCGCAATCGGGCTATCACGTCATCGCGGTCGCGCGCAAAATGAGCGGCGAGCTGGCCTCGGCAATAGAGGAAAGCAAGGCCGGCACGCTTACCTTCACGCCATGCGATCTGAGCAACACGGAAGAAATCCCAGATTTCGTCGCACGCCTGCGCGCGGAGCACGGCGAAATTTACGGCCTCGTCAACAATGCCGGCCTCGGCACTGACGGCGTGTTGGCAAACATGCATGTCGCGGCCATTCGCAGGCTCGTGGAGCTGAACACCGTCTCCCCGATCGTGCTCACGAAATTCGTGCTGCGCTCGATGATGATGCTCGGGGCGGGGCGCATCGTGAATGTCAGCTCGATTGTGAGCTTCACCGGCTATAGCGGGCTTTCGGTCTATGCGGCGACAAAATCCTCGCTGGTTGGCTTTACCCGCTCTCTCGCGCGCGAGGTGGGCCGCATTGGCATAACCGTGAACGCGGTGGCGCCTGGCTTCATCGATACCGAGATGACGAGCGGCATGGGCGAGAAAGACAAAAGCCGGATCGCAGACCGAAGCGCTTTGCGGCGGCTCGCTCAGCCCGAGGATGTGGCCCAGGCCGTGAAGTTTCTGATGGGCGAAAGCGGGCGCAACATCACCGGCACGGTGATGACTATCGATGCGGGTAATACGGCTTGAGGCGGCAAAGCCTAAGGCATAATCCGGCCCTCAGCGCTGACCAAATGAGCGCGGAACTAAACATCTAAGTATGTAATTCCCCTATCAGACTTCATCATGTAAAACGGGCACCGGCAGCCGTCTCGGCAGGGCCAATTCCCCGGCCTTCTGTCGCAAGAGCGACAAACCAGCTAAATTTTCGTGAACTTGGAACCTTAAATAGGCTTCGCTTATTTCCCCGATCCACGCTTGGAATCGAGGGCTTTCGAGCATGATGCGGGAAGACGACGAAACGAAATGGATCGCTAAGGCTGGAGAGGCGATTAGAGCCGCCAAGGCCATGAATGATCCGCTCGCAAAGGCGCCGATGCTGGCGATTGCCAAGGCCTATTTGATGCTCGCGATCCATGCCCGCGAGCAGGCCAAGCTTATGAGCAAGGCCTTACAGCTGAAGCCGAAGGGTTAGGGCGTGGACTCATGGAGGTCTTTCTTTCCTAGCCTCTGGCCGGAGATTGAGGGTTATCGCCCGGCGTTGGTTCGAATCCAACCTTGGCCACGAGGTCAAGTAGCTCAGTCCGGCTAGAGCATCGTATCCTTGGTCGCAAGCACGCCCGCGCCCTGAGCCTACGGCGTTCCCGTATGGGCGTATCGCATTTCTTGGCGCCGCCTACGGGAATTTCGTAGCGCTATTATAGTGGTTAACAGGGGCCGGGATGCGCGGGATTTTTGGCGAAAATCACTGCGATTCCTTACGTTTTCGCCTACGAATTTCGCTTCGAGATTGGCATTAAATTCTTGTTTAGCATGAGATTTAACTATTGAGCTGCGAAAGCGAAGTTGCGTCGCGTCCCCGGCCGCCAAATTTGTCTCGACGTTTCAATGTGTTACATCAATTAGAGCTTTCGCAAGCTGATTTCTATATTGTGACATCTTGAGAAAGCCGAGGCGAATAACTTTACGCAACGCGAAATTGGCATTTTGCAATATTTCCAACATTCTCTCTATAACCGGCGTAAGGAGCGTAGCAGGCACAGCAGCAGCGATCACAGCCGGGTGCGGCCTTCGGTGATGTCTTCGTAGAAGGACGCATCGAGTTTCACAAACTTGCCGCTCGCGTGATCGTTGAAGTAAAGCTCATCGCGGACAAGGGCGGGATCGTATCCCTCGCGCGCCAAATCCGCCTTCTTGGGCTTGAAGGTCGACGTCAGCTCCAGTTCGCGGATGATGCGCAGGAACAGCGGCTGCGAATAGCGCGGCAGCTGCCTTTGCAGATGGTTGTGCAGCAGAGCGAGGTCGAAATTGGCATCGATCGAAAGGGCAGCCATGCCTGCGCGGCCCTCCGCGCGCGGGACCGCGACCCCGTAGACGGTGGCTTCGGTAATCCCAGGGCAGGCGGCAACCACGTGCATGACTTCCGAGGTTGAGACATTCTCGCCCTTCCAGCGAAACGTATCGCCAAGGCGGTCCGAGAAGTAGAAAAAGCCCTTGCCGCTCTTCCGCATCATGTCGCCGGAGCGGTACCAGGCATCGCCCTTCTCCAGCACATCGCGGAGGATCTTCTTTTCGGAATCCTTCGTGCTCGTGTAACCCTCGAAGGATGCTGCGCCCGCACTTGCGCCGGGTTTCGGCGCGTGCCCGATGCGGAAGACCGCCTCCCCTGGTTGGTTGACGCCTGCTTGTACGCAGAGGCCGCTGGCGTTGCGAACCGGTTCCAGCGTTTCTGGATCGATTTCGATCAGCTTGATGGGAAAGCGGTGGGCGAGAAATGGGGGCACCCGGCCAACGGAGCCGGGCTCTTCATCGAAATTGTAAAGCGAGAAATTCGCCTCGGTTGCGGCGTAAAATTCAAGAATATGCGGGACTTGGAATCTTTCCTTGAACTTCGGCCAAATGTCTCCGCCGAGCCCGTTGCCGCAACACAAGCGGAGCCGATGCTTGCGTTCTGACGGGGATATTGGCGCGTTTAAAAGATACCGGCAGAGCTCGCCAATATATTGAAACAATGTGCAATCGTTTGCGCAGACCTCGTCCCAGAACTCTTTCGCGGAAAACTTTCTCCTGATGAATACCGAGCCGCCCGAGGCAAGCAGCGCCCCCGTCGCGGCCACGCCCCCGACGGAATGATACAGGGGCAGGCAATTATACATGCGATCCGCCGGATTGGCGTCCATCATCCCGGCGAACCAGTGGCTCCAGGCCATGACACGATTGTGACTGATAACCGCAGCCTTGGGCAAACCCGTTGTGCCGGAGGTGTAGATGTATAAGGCGCGGTCCGACAGCGTGATCGGGCGCCGCTCCTCGTTCCGCAATAGACCCTTCGCCTGCTTGTCGAGCGCTTCGGTAAGCGAATGGAAGTTCGAAGTGCTGGTGCCATGCACCCAAACCGTTGGTGCGGCCTCGAGCAGAGGCAAAGCCTCTGACACAGCGGCGCAAGATTCGTCTTGCGCGATGAGGTGCTTCATCGCGGCAGCCCTCATGCAATGGGCAAGCGCAGCTCCCATCAGATTCGTATTGAGGAGAGCCGCCACGCATCCGGCACGAGTGACACCAAGCCATGCGGCGAGATATTCTGGCCGGTTCGGCATCATGAGGCCCACCGCCGTTCCCGGATGCAGATCAAGCTCCAGGGCCCAGCGCGTATATTGGTTCGATCGCGCCAGGAGCTGGTTGAACGTAAGAGCCTCCTGGCTGGAAATAAGCGCTGGAGCATCGCCGAACTTATCCGCCAGTTCTTCCAGCAGCGCGGGAAAAATGCGCTGCGGCTGCCGCTCAATCGGCGCCGTTCGCTCCAAAGCGCGCATCCATGCTTGCTGCCCCAAAGAAAAGGAGGTGCTTCGGCTAGTGGTGTCGTCTTGCAAGCTCATGGCAATGCCTCAAAGGAAATGAATTGGGTCAGGTGGCTTTTGAGCACTGAAGTGTTGCCCCACTCTCCTAAGCCACGAATCGCGGCAAGTTGATGGGCGGGAGTGCCTTCGCATTGGCTGCTAAAGCGCGCTCGTATTCCATGATGCGCGCTGTTTCCCGCGCCACACGTTCTCCATGAAGGAGCCGAAGCAGGTAGAAGACACCGTCAATGCCAAGCGTGACGCCGCCGCTGGTAAGGATGCCGTCAGAGTAGACTGCTACTGCCTTTTTGGCTTCCACGCCTGAGTAGCCGGCCATGAGCACGAGCGGGGATCGCTCTGCACCAATAACTTGACTCTTCGTCGTTGCCGCGCGCCCGTCCAGCAAGCCTGCTTCAGCCAGGATCATCCCGCCGGTGCAGATTGCGGCTATCTTCGCTGGGGCCGTCAAGCTTACCAAAAATCGCTTGGTAGAAGGGGCTTTGGCCGTTTCGGGCCAACCGGGGCCGCCGGTCACGATCAGAGCGTCGAATGCCGGACAATTGTCGAATCCAAAATCCGCCATCACCTTCAGGCCGCTCGCGCACTCCACAATCCCAGGCAGTTTCGCCAGCGCGAAGGTCTCGATGGAAGGCTCGACTCGCTTCGCCATCGAAAGCACGCCAAAGGCCGCTCCGATATCGATGGGCTCGACCCCTTTATAGATAAAAACGGCGTATTTCATTTGGCGTCGTCTCGGTACGTGTTGAAGCAATTCATAAGCTAAAGGAGTTAAAGCCATCTATCTTAGAATGCACGCCCCGGCCCTGGCAAAAAAGCGTCCGTGGACGAATCGCTGATCGTCACTGGCTTGTACTGCATAGCAGGGCGGAAAAGTCCGGACGCATTGGGGAACTCTTTGCGCGCGCCTGTGATGACAAAGGGAGCCACATAAGGATTTCTCGATGAAAGCTGTCGTTTTTCACGGCATTGGCGATATTCGCGTCGATGATGTACCAGAGCCGTCAATAAAGGACAAAACAGACGCGATCGTGCGCCTGACCGCCTCGGCCATCTGCGGTACCGATCTGCTCTTTGTTCGCGGCACTTTCAGCGGTATGAAATCCGGCAGAATTCTCGGACATGAAGGTGTCGGCACGGTGGAGAAGACCGGCCCCATGGTCCGGAACTTCGATATTGGCGACCGCGTCGTCATCCCGTCCACCATCGCTTGCGGAACTTGCTCATGCTGCCGAGCCGGCTACTTCCCGCAGTGTGACAACGCCAACCCCAACGCAGACGGAACGGCATTTTTCGGGGGTCCGGAGGCAGCAGGCGGCTTCGATGGCCTTCAGGCTGAACGCGCGCATCCCCTTTGCAAATGCCGGCCTGTGAAGCTTCCGCCGGAAGTCAGCGACGACGAAGCGATCCTGATCTCCGACATCTTCCCGACCGGCTATTTCGGGGCCGATATTGCGGAGATCACCCAGGCGATACAGTCGCACTCTTTGGCGCAGGCCCAGTCGGTCAATTCGCAATCGCGAGCGCTAAACTGATGGGGGCGGCCGCATCTTCGCAATCGACCGGATTGAAGACCGCCTTGCAATGGCACGAAGACAAGGCGCCGAGTGCATCGACTTCGAAAAGGAAGACCCTGTGCCGACTTTAAAGGAGCTTACGCTAGGAATTGGCGCGGAGCGGGTCATCGATGCCGTGGGTGTGGACGCGCAGCACGCTCACGAAGGCCCGGCCGCCAAGGAAGCTCAGCAGCATAAGGCTGAATTCAAGCGAGAACTCCAAGAGATTGCGCCCGAGCAGCACCCCAAAGACGGAAACTGGATCCCCGGCGACGCCCCGAGCCAGGCGCTATCCTGGGCCGTCGAGGCCGTTGCGAAAACAGGGACGTTCGCGATCATCGGCGTTTATCCTCCAGCAGCGCGCGTGTTTCCCATAGGCGAAGCCATGAACAAAAACCTCACGGTGAATATGGGGAACCGCAATCACCGTAAATACATCCCTGATCTCGTTGAGCTTGTGCGAACCGGGGCAATCGTTCCTTCGCAGATCCTAAGCAAAGTCGAACCGCTGACTGCGCTATCGAAGCCTATAAGGCTTTCGATAAGCGCGAGCCTGGGTGGCTGAAGGTGGAACTGATTCCAGGTCAGTGAGGCATCGGCATGCGCAGCTTGAAAGGCAAGTCGGTCGTCATTACCGGGGCTTCGAGCGGCATCGGCCGGGCTGCAGCCATCGCCTTTGCACGAGAGGGCGCGAACCTAACCCTCACCGCACTGCGCGGCAGGTTACTCGATGAGGCCGTCCGCGAATGCAAGCGCCTCGGCGGGCGAGCCATCGCCGTCCCTGCTGGTATCACGAACGCATCCGAGGTCAACGCTGTGGCGCGGGCGCCCTTGGACCGCTTCGGGCAAATCGATGTCTGGATCAACAATGCTGGCGTTGGCGTCTTCGGCCCATACCAGAACGCGAGCTTCGATCTGCACCGCAAGACCGTCGATACAAATCTTATCGGCGGGATCCACGGCGCCTATGCGGTGCTGCCCGCATTCGTCCGCCAAGGGCGCGGAATATTGATAAACAATATCTCCGTCGGAGGCTGGGCGCCTGTCCCGTTTGCGGCCTCTTACATTGCAAGCAAGTTCGGCTTGCGTGGCTTCTCGGCGAGCCTCCGGCAGAAGCTGACGAAATATCCCAACATCCGGGTCTGCTCCGTATTCCCAACGATCGTCGATACGCCTGGTCTTAACACGGCGGCAAATGTCTCCGGCCGGAAGCTCGATCCCGGGCCCTTTTACTACAAGCCGAAGATGCCGGCGAAACCTTCGTCCATCTTGCTTCGCACCCACGGGACGAGGCTGCGGTAGGCTGGCCCGCACGCGCCGCGGAGGTCGCTTACGGCCTTGCTCCAATTCTGACGGAGCGAATCCTCGGGTCCATCCTAAGACGCGCCTTGCGCAGGGCGGAGCCTAGCCCTGACAGCTAGGGAAACATCCTGAGACCGGGACCGGAGATAGCCCATGTGCATGGGGGGTGGCTCGAACGCAGGCGCATGCCGGCGGCCGGCACTTTGAGCCAAGCTGGCTTGGTTCTGGTGTTCGCGTTCGCGGTGCTTACACTTGCCGGGGCAAGCCGCCTTCGCTAATCGTGCTTTTTGCCAGCTTCGGATTTGGCGGTGTGATATTTGCGGCGTAGTTCATCGATATTGACGCGAGGTGGCGGCACCTTGAGACCCATTCCATCCATGGTATCCGCAACGATCTCTGAAATTACCAGATTTCGAAACCATTTGCGGTCGGAGGGAATGATGTACCAAGGCGCACGTTTCGTGCTCGTCAACGAGATCGCGTCTTCGTAGGCTTCGATGTACTGCAACTCGCGCTCGGTGTAATCGCTTTCGCTTATCTTCCATTGGCGCATGGGATCGTCGAGCCGCCGCTCAAAACGGCGTAATTGCTCTTCTGGGCTGATGTGCAGATAGAACTTGAGAATTGTGGTTCGGCTTCGCCTCAGCAATTTCTCAAAGTTGTTGATGGCCTTATAGCGCTTCGACCACACTGACTCCGGTACAAGATTGTGCACGCGTACAATCAAAACATCCTCGTAGTGCGAGCGGTTGAAGATTACGATGTCTCCTTTCGCCGGCGCCTTGGCGTGCACCCGCCAGAGAAAATCATGCTCAAGTTCGATCGCAGTTGGCTGCTTGAATGCGGCGACGGACGTGCCCTGCGGGTTCAGGCCTGAAAACAGATGGCGAATAGTTCCATCCTTGCCGGACGCGTCGAGACCTTGAAGAACAACGAGCAGAGACTGGCTGTCATCGGCATAAAGAAGATACTGAGCCTTCTGCAAACGTTCGAGATTGCGATCGACTTCAGCTTTTGAAGTCTCGCTGTCGCGCCCGGCGGTTTCGGCGGGATCAATCTTCTTTAGGTCGACCCTTGCTCCAGGTCCGACCAAGAAGTTCTTATACCAGGCCATTGCACTTCCTTCTTTAGGAACATCAATGGCAAATAGTACGCGCTGGTGCTTGCCGGAAGCGTCCCTTAGCTCATACGGAAAGATACGCGCTTGCCGCGCGGCGCAAGCTGGATTGCCTGCTTATGGTGAGAAGTATGGGACAGGGTCGGGCGGGCGCCCGCGGCAGATCTCGATCCCTTTGACTCCGGTCCCACGAACCAGCGGCAGCGGGGATATTTTAGCGGGCAATCCACACTCTTCGTGAATGCCGCTTTAGCCGTCCGGCAGCGAGCGTACTTCTTGGGACAAATCACCGGGCTCTTGAGTGCCACGCGGAGCAATCTGCACTTGAAAGTCTTACCATTGCAGTTCTGGGCGTCGTGTTCGGCGGATTCCTTCGGAGTCATGCTTGGCATAGCGGCCAGCATAGCTTCGTTTTGCTGATGCAAGAGACGGGCGGTTTCCCGGTCCTTTGCGTCCAATGGCTTGTCCAGCGGCTTACAGCCGGGCAGATGCACGGCATGACGGTGACTGTCCCCGCGGCGGTCGGCAAAATAGTAGCGGCCATCGCAAATCCAGGCACTGGGCGGAAGCTTGTCCCGGTCGAATAGCAAATCCGCGCGCCGCAAGTCTGTCCAGAATTCGTTCATCTGCAACGTGTCTTGCTTGTCTGGAGCTACGGCCGCGAAGCGAAATGGCAGAGACAAAACCGGAATGTAGGCCTGGCCATTTTTGAGAGCAGCGCGCACTGCCGCATAAACTTCCTCGACATTCGTGTCCTGGATCGCAAAGCAGCCGATCGAGCCGCACTTGCCGTGAATGAGGATGCTCGAACCCGACCGGCCGTTCATAACATCATAGGAGTTCGGGTAGTTGATATTCATCGCGCGATCCCAGCGCGGGTTTACGATGAGATCGGCTGACGTAATGCGGTAAAGTCCTTCAGGCGATTGCCGGTCGCCCTCGAACATTTTCGGTCCAAGCCCACCCGACCACCGGCAAATTCCATAGGTCTTGAACAGCACATAGCGCGGCCCCTGTTGTACCCATAGCTCCATCTCAGAGGTTCTCTTATAGACCCGGATAAAGATCGGAGAGCCAAGCTTCAGGCCTTTCGCCTCGAATTCGCTGGAGAGCTCGGAAGCCTTTACCGCTGTGGAAGCTCTCGTTAATGCCGGGCTTGTACGGCCATGCACCCTTCTTGCTTGCGCATCGGATGTAAGTGGAACGTAAAGGGCAAGCGCAGACAGAAATATTGTGACCAGCGGAAACTGCATGCCAACTCCTTATTCCGCTATGCTTCATGGCAAGAACATCACGCTGAAGTCGGCGGAACTTCTTTAGTGAACCTGAAGTAAATTTCCGGATCCAATCCCCTGAATTGAAATGTGATATTAATATGACACTCAAAAGACAGATTGTCGCAGTTTACTCTGATAAAACTTTTGTTTTAATAAAATAATTGGACTGGAAACATATACATGTTGCCGCTTATGTCTTTGATAAATCTTCTATTTACTGATATTTGGCTAAATCTAGGCAAGCCCAAAATTAAACTTTTTCTCGCCCAAGCTTTCGCTTTTTGTGGGCGCTTTGACATCTTATCAAGTCTTAAGGTTGAAACGCCGTTCCGAAGGCTGGCGAAGGCGATTAATTGACTTTGCTCAACTGGTTTACGAATAACTTACGCGGAAACATCCTGCGTCAGCTAGCGTTGGCAAAGCGGATGCTCTTCCGAAAGACAGGCGGCGGGCACACTTCTGCTCAGGCAGATCTGACCGCGTCAAATTTCCCCTTGACAACTCCCTCCTTGTAAGGCTTTGCAGCTGTAGAGGCGCCGTCCGTCCCGGCGGCCGCGGGTTTCATCAGGGGTAGCAATGGATAGCTTCACTTTCAACAAAGTGGCGGGAGCCGTGCTCGCCAGCCTCCTTCTTATGGCAAGCCTGCGGACCGGCATCGAAATCTTCTACCCCAAAGGCACCGCGAACCTGTCAAAGGGCAACATCACCGTTACTTCGGCTCCGGTAGCGGAGCAGGCGGCGGCTACGGCACCGGCGGAAAAGCAAGATCCGCCGGTAGAGACCTTGCTGGCGAGTGCGAACCCCACCGCAGGCGAAACCGCAATGAAGCCGTGTGCGGTTTGCCACACCTGGACAAAAGGGGGCAGCAATAAAATCGGTCCGAACCTGTACGGGGTAGTTGGCAGAGACATCGGCAAGGAGCCCGGCTTCTCCTACTCGAGCGCGGTTGCCAGCAAAGGCGGAAAATGGACTTTCGACGATCTCTATCAGTGGATTAAGAATCCGAAAGCGTTTATCCCCGGGGACAAAATGGCGTTCGCCGGCGTGAAGGATCCGCAGGAACGCGCCAATATCATCGCCTATCTCGACAAGCAGAGCGACAATCCCTTGCCGCTTCCCGAGAAAAAGTGAGGCCGTCTCAGGCTCATCCATTAAGCATGAAAGAACTTTAAGTGGAACGTGAGGGCTGGCGCCGGTAGGTTCGGTGCCAGTCGTCACTCGGTCCCCCTTTTGCGATGCCTTTTGCCTTCAAAACCGCGAGTGTAATCCTTTTCCTTTTGGCTGTGTGCTCCGCCGCTCAGGCCGAGCCGGAAAAGCATCACGCGCTATCGCTCATACGGGCGCCGAAATATGCGCCTGACTTCCGGCACTTCGATTACGTCAATCCTAATGCGCCCAACGGCGGCATACTCAAGCTCGCATCGTTTGCAACATTCGATAATCTGAACTCCGCCATCTTCCGCGGCAATCTCGCCCCCGGACTCTTCGCCACCGCCCCCATTTACGATTCGTTGATGCAGAACTCCTTAGAGGAAAGCGAAACCGAATATTGCCTGCTCTGCGAGTGGGTCAGCTATCCGGACGACCGCAGCTCCGTGACATTCGAACTCCGCGATGGAGCGAAGTGGAATGACGGACAGCCGATCACCCCTGATGACGTCATCTTCAGCATGGAGGTGGCGAAAGGCAAGGACCCAGCGACGGGCCTGCCCCACAATCCGGCACAAGCTCAATATTACAAGAATGTCGTCAAGGGCGAGAAGACCGGCGACCGGGAGGTGACCTTCACCTTCGACACGAAGAACAACCGGGAACTACCCGTCATCGTGGGCCAGCTGACCATTTATCCGAAGCACTATTGGACAGCCAAAGACGCGAGCGGCAAGCCGCGCGATATTACGAAAACGACGCTCGAAGCCCCGCTCGGTTCTGGCCCTTACAAGATTGCATCGGTCCGCGCTCCGAACTCGATCGCCTATGAGCGCGTATCTAATTATTGGGCCAAGGATCTGCCGGTACGGCGTGGCCAGGAGAATTTCGATCGCATCGAGTTTGAATATTACGGCGACACCAACGTTTCGCTGGAGGCCTTCAAGTCCGGCCAATATGACTTCCGCCAGGAAACGAGCGCAAAATCCTGGGCTACGGCTTACGATTTTCCTGCGCTGAGCGCGGGTCTGGTGGTGAAACGCGAGGTGACGCTGGAAACGCCGAAGCCGATGCAGGCTTTCGTTTTCAATCTGCGCCAGCCTAAGTTTCGGGATGCGCGAGTGCGGCACGCCTTCAATCTGGCCTATGATTTCGAATGGGCCAATCAGAACCTGTTCTACGGACAATACGCGAGAACATCGAGTTACTTCCAGGGGCAGGAACTTGCCGCCAAAGGCCTGCCTTCTCCAGAGGAACTGGCCCTCCTGGAATCGTTGCGGGACAAGATCCCGCCCCAAGTCTTTACGGAAGAATACAAGAACCCAGTCAATGCCACGCCGCTCGATTTCCGAACCCATCTTCGCGAGGCTGCACGGCTTCTGAAGGAAGCGGGATATAGCGTCGTCAACAATAAGCTTCAAAACAGTGCGGGCGAGGCACTCACCGCCCAGTTTCTCATCTCGAATGAGGCTTTCGAGCGTGTGATCCTTCCTTACGTCGAGAACCTCAAGCGGCTTGGTATAGACGCCACGGTTCGGCTCGTTGATTTGACCGAGGCCAAAAGGCGCGAGGATACATTCGATTTCGATATCGTCGTAGGTTCCTTCCCTGAATCGGAATCGCCCGGAAATGAGCAGCGCTATTTTTGGGGCTCCGCGGCCGCCGATCAGCCGGGCAGCCTCAACATTATCGGGATCAAGAACCCGGCCGTGGACGCGCTGATCGACAAGATCATCTTTGCTCCCAACCGGGATGCACTCGTGGCAGCTTGCCGGGCGCTCGACCGCGTGCTGCTTTGGAACTTCTATGTTGTGCCGCAATGGTATTCACCGCACGAGCGTCTAGCGTATTGGAACAAGTTCGGCGCCCCCAATCCCTTGCCGAAGAGATCCGACGGTTTTCCGGCCGTCTGGTGGTATGATGCCGCCCTCGCCGCGAAGAATGGCACAAAATGAGGCATCGGGCCTTCTCGGACTGGCGGGCACCGCTGCTTGTGTTTTTTGCGATTTTGGCCGGGACAAACAGCGAAGCCTTCGGCGAACGGCGCCACGGTCTCTCTGCCTTTGGCGAGTTGAAGTACTCTGCAGATTTCAAGCATTTCGACTACGTCAACCCGGATGCCCCAAAGGCCTGGCTGGCGACAATGCCCACAAGTTCGATCAATACATTCAACGAATTCAATGAGTACATATTGCGGGGCGACCCAGCTGAAGGGCTTGGCCTCCTCTTCGATTCGCTCATGGTCCGCGCTCAGGACGAGCCGGACGCAGTCTACGGCCTTGTAGCCGAGTCCGCTGACGTGGCCAACGACAAGATGTCTGTGATGTTCTACTTGCGGCCTCAGGCGCGTTTTCGCGACGGCACATCCGTTACCGCTGACGATGTTGTCTTTACGCTGGAGACGCTGAAGACGAAGGGTCATCCCCGCTTTCAGCTATCTTTGCGGGACGTTGCGCGCGCTACCGCTCTCGATCCACACACCGTCAAATATGAATTCAAGGGCGAAAATGTGCGCGACCTGCCGGTGCTTGTCGCGACCTTGCCTGTGTTTTCGAAAGCCTACTACACCGCGAACGATTTCTTGAAAGAGAGCCTGGACCCGCCCCTAGGCTCGGGTCCTTATGAGATAAGCGATTTCCGGCAGGGAACCTACGTCACTTACAAGCGCCGGCCGGACTATTGGGGAGCGGACTTGCCAGTCAATCGGGGGCGATACAATTTCGATGAAATCCGCTTCGAATATTACCGCGACCGTGCCGTTGGCCTGGAAGCCTTCAAGGCGAAGGCTTACGACCTGCGCGAGGAGTTCACTTCGAAAAGCTGGGCCACGGAATACGATTTTCCCGCTGTCCGAGCGGGCCAGGTTGTAAAGCTGACATTACCAGACGGGCGGCCTTCCGGCGCGCAGGGCATGTTCATCAATACCCGCCGCGCCAAATTCGCCGACCCCCGGGTCCGCGAGGCGCTTGACCATGCTTTCGACTTCGAATGGACGAATAAAACGCTATTCTTCGGCGCCTACACCCGGACCCAGAGCTATTTCGAAAATTCCGACCTGAAAGCCGAAGGCCCGCCAAGTCCTGAGGAACTGAAGCTTTTGGAGCCGTTCAAGGATCGCCTGGCGCCAGAAATCTTCGGGGAGCCGTACAAGCCGCCGGTCACCGACGCGTCCGGGCGGTTCCGGCCCAGTCTCCGCATGGCTTCCAAACTACTGGATGAGGCGGGTTGGAAGCTTGAGAACGGGGTGCGCAGAAACGCCAACGGCGAGACCCTCGACATCGAGTTTCTCATCGACGATCCTGTAACCGAGCGCATCATCGGGCCCTATGCCGGCAAGCTCTCCGATCTTGGCATCAAGGCAACGCTGCGCCGCATGGATGCCACAGAAGAGCAGGAACGGCTGCGGCGCTACGAGTTCGATGTGGTGACGCAGCGCTATTCGCTTTCGCCGACGCCAGGGCCTGAGGTGCTCGCCTATTGGAATAGCGAGGCTGGGCGCCAGGATGGTAGCTATAACCTTTCAGGCATCGCCGACCCGGTTGTAGACGCGATTATCGATAAGATTCTGACAGCCAAAAGCCGGGATGAACTTCGCGCCGCCTGCCACGCCATTGATCGCGTTCTTCGTGCAGGGCACTACTGGGTTCCCGAATGGTATAAGCCGGTGCACACCATCGCGACCTGGGACAAATATTCGCGCCCCGCTGTGCAGGCCAAATACGATGCCGGTGTCTTAGATACCTGGTGGTACGATAAGGACAGAGCCGCGAAATTTGGCGGTTAATCTCGCATATGTCACCCCGGAAACGCCTTACGCGTTATTCGGGGTCTTGCCGGAGTTGTTCTCATTCGGGCCAAGATCGCGGATAGCCACTGCGCGGCTTCCGCGATGACAGCCTTTGGCGAGCTTTCTCGGGAGGGCTGGGGTGAGGGGTCTTGATCCAAGCTGGAGGCCTTCCCAACCTTTCCGATGTGTAACTGGCTTTTGTACCGTAATGTCTTAAGCCTATTCGCAATCGGGAGTATATCTGGCCCGGTACGGCCCTAATTCGTGCAATTTTGTGCTTTGAATGGTCCCAAATGCGGCCTTGAAGCTGGGGGCAATGTTCACCTTTAAGAAAACGCTATAGCCGATACCATAAGAGATGACAGCCTATATCGTTCGACGCCTGGCCCTGATGATTCCGACGCTGTTCGGCATCATGCTCATCAGCTTCATCATCATCCAATTTGCTCCAGGTGGCCCCGTTGAACGCATCATCGCCCAGCTGAACGGCACCAACGTGGATGCCACGTCGCGCATCGGCGGCTCTTCTACCGGCGATTTCTCGCGCACGGCCCAACCCGGGGGCGATAATGGCGTCAACTCAAGATACAGAGGCGCCCGCGGCCTCGATCCGGAGCTCATCAAAAGCCTTGAGAAGCAGTTCGGCTTTGACAAGCCGCCTGTCGAGCGCTTCCTGCTCATGATGAAGAACTACCTGACCTTCAATTTCGGGCAGAGCTATTTCCGCGATGTAAGCGTGCTCAAGCTTATCAAGGAGAAGCTGCCGGTCTCGATCTCGCTTGGGCTATGGCTGACGCTATTGTCTTACGCGATTTCGATCCCGCTCGGCGTGCGCAAGGCTGTGATGGATGGCTCGAAATTCGATGTCTGGACCAGCACCGTCGTCATTGTCGGCTATGCGATCCCGAGCTTCCTCTTTGCAATCTTTCTGATCGTCATCTTTGCCGGCGGCTCTTTTTTCGATTGGTTCCCCTTGCGAGGTCTTATCTCTGACAACTGGCAGCAACTGAGCTGGCCTGCCAAGATCGCCGACTATTTCTGGCACATGACCCTGCCTCTTGTAGCGATGGTAATCACGTCGCTAGCCACGACGACATTCCTGACCAAGAATTGCTTCCTCGATGAAATCCGCAAGCAATACGTCGTGACTGCGCGGGCGAAGGGGCTGTCCGAGCAGCGCGTCCTGTACGGCCATGTCTTCCGCAATGCCATGCTGCTTGTCATCTCGGGTTTTCCGGCGGCCTTCATAGGCTCGTTTTTTGCGAGTTCCCTTTTGATCGAGACGATCTTTTCCCTCGATGGGCTTGGGCGCCTGTCCTTCGAATCCGTTCTTAATCGCGATTACGCCGTCGTGTTTGCTACGCTCTACATCTATTCGGGAATGGGCCTGCTTCTGAATTTGCTGTCCGATCTGGTTTACACTTGGGTGGACCCGCGGATCGATTTCGAGACGAGGGAGGTCTAGCCCATGGACGCAAAGCTCGAACGCTCTGCCGTCTCCTCTCCCGCCTCTATCACGGCAGTGCCGGCCGCAGCAGCGCGATCATTGCGCGGCTGGTTTCATCTCTCTCCGATGAACAAGCGCCGCTGGTGCATTTTCAAGTCGAATAAGCGTGGCTATTACAGCCTTCTGATCTTCTCGGTTCTTTTCACCGTGACGCTGTTTGCCGAGTTCATCGCGAACGACAAGCCGCTGCTCGTGAAGTACGACGGCGCGTTCTACACGCCGGTCTTCCATATGTATACCGAGAAGCAGTTCGGCGGTGAGTTCGAGACGGAGGCGGATTATCGCGATCCTGCCGTCCAGCAGTTCATTCATGAAAAGGGTGGTTGGATTCTCTGGCCCCCCATTCCCTACAGTTATCGAACGATCAAGCTCGACCTGCCAGTGCCGGCTCCTTCGCCGCCTACATGGGAGAACCTACTCGGTACCGACGACCAAGGCCGGGATGTGCTTGCGCGCGTTATTTATGGCTTCCGAATTTCGGTTCTGTTTGGCCTGATCCTTACTGTAATTTCTGCCCTGGTGGGTGTTACGGCGGGTGCGGTGCAAGGGTTCTTCGGCGGCTGGACCGACCTGTCGCTGCAACGCTTCATCGAGATCCTGGGCTCTCTGCCACGGCTCTATATTCTGTTGATCCTTTCGGCGATCCTTGCCCCTAGCTTCTGGACACTGCTCGGCATCATGCTGGTGTTCGAATGGACTGCCTTCGTGGGGCCTGTGCGTGCCGAGTTTCTGCGAGGCCGCAATTTCGAATACGTGCGCGCGGCACGGGCGCTCGGCCTCTCCAATAGGCAGATCATGTTCAAGCATCTTCTGCCGAATGCGATGGTCGCTACCGTAACCTTTCTGCCTTTCATCTTGGATGGTGCAATAGCGGCGCTCACCGCGCTGGACTATCTTGGCTTCGGATTACCGCCCGGCTCACCGTCGCTCGGCGAGCTTCTGCAGCAAGGCAAGCAGAATTTGCAGGCGCCATGGCTTGGCCTTACGGCGTTTTTCGTGATCGCCCTGATGCTGAGCCTGCTTGTCTTTGTTGGAGAGGCGGTGCGCGATGCGCTCGATCCGCGCAGGACAGTACAAGATCCCGCTGTATCAGCGCGAGAAGCTTAAGGAGTGCGGCCGTGGCTTCTTTGATCGAAGTTAGAAATTTGAGCGTCCGCTTTCCGGGGTCAGCCCCAGGCGTGCTCGCTGCCAAGAATGTCTCGTTCGATGTTGCCAAGGGCGAGACGGTCGCGCTCGTTGGCGAGTTGGGTTCTGGGAAAACAGTCTCCGCTCTGTCCATTCTGCGTTTGCTGCCCGGAGGCGCACAGCATCCTTCCGGCGAAATCTTTTTCGAGGGCCAGGATCTCCTCAAGATGAAGGAAAGCGAGATCCGGCGCGTGCGCGGCAACAGGATTTCGATCATTTTTCAGGAGCCGATGACCTCGCTCAATCCGCTTCATACCGTCGAGAAGCAGGTCAGTGAGATCCTGAAAATTCATCGCGGAATGTCGAACGGGGCCGCGCGCAGGCGCACCGTCGAGCTTCTTGAAAAGGTGGGCATCCGCGATGCGGAAGGACGGCTTTCCGCGTTCCCGCATCAGCTCTCCGGAGGCCAGCGCCAACGCGTCATGATTGCGATGGCGCTTGCGAATGAGCCCGATCTTTTGATCGCGGACGAGCCGACAACAGCGTTGGACGTGACCATTCAGGCGCAGATCCTCGATCTCTTGAAGGACCTTCAGCGCGAGCTCGGAATGGCCATGCTGCTTATCACGCATGACCTCGGCATTGTGCGCAAGATGGCGAACCGGACCTTCGTGATGAAGGATGGCGAAGTGGTCGAGCGCGGACCGGCCGAGCAAGTCTTTACTGCTCCCAAGCATCCCTACACGATACGCCTGCTTGAGGCGCAGCCAAAGGGCGACCCGCCCCGGCTTGACGAGAAGGCGCCGGTGATCCTGGAAGCGAACCGCGTCAAGGTCTGGTTTCCCGTGAAGGAAGGATTCTTACGCCGCACTGTCTCTCACATCAAGGCCGTGGACGGAGTTTCCTTCGAGCTTCGGAGCGGTCAGACGCTCGGCATCGTCGGTGAGTCCGGATCCGGTAAAACTACGCTCGGGCTTGCCATCATGCGTCTTGTGTCAAGCGAGGGGCAGATTGCTTACGTGGGAAAGCGCATCGACGGTCTCAAATCAGCCGAGATGCGACCGTTCCGGCGTGAGATGCAGATCGTGTTTCAGGACCCGTATGGCTCTCTCAGCCCCCGCCTTTCAGCAGGCCAGATCATCGAAGAGGGGCTTGTCATTCAGAATCCTGGAATGACATACGAAGACCGCCGAGAGCGTATCTCGGCTGCCATGTCCGAAGTGGGGCTCGACCCGGCATGGCAGGACCGCTACCCCCATGAATTCTCTGGCGGCCAGCGGCAGCGCATCGCCATCGCGAGGGCTATAATCCTGCAGCCCAAGTTCCTGATGCTGGACGAGCCAACCAGCGCGCTCGATGTTTCGGTTCAGGCGCAGATCGTGGATCTCTTGCGCGACCTGCAGAAGAAGCGCGGGCTCGCTTATCTCTTCATCAGCCATGACCTCAAGGTTATGCGCGCTCTTGCGAGTTACGTGATCGTGATGCGGAACGGCATTGTGGTCGAGGAAGGCCCCACCGTGGAAATTTTCGAGCGGCCAAAGACGGATTATACGAAGGCCCTCATTGCGGCCGCGCTGGACCACCGGACGCTGGGCGTGCACGCAGCGTAGCCACTTTTCCCAATAGGCATATTCGAGGCGGCCCCGCCTCGCATCTCTCCGCGCTCCTGAATGGCGCGCAGAAAATCTGATGCCTGCCGCCGGAATTCTTTTACTTTGATCTTTCTCAAGGTTCCTGCTTACGCTCCCGGCTAAGTTTGATATGCTTCAAATGGGAGGTGGAAAGATCATGATACAGCAGGGCTTCAGCAGTACAATCTTGGTCTTGTTCAGGCTTTTGATGGGCTGGACATTCCTTTACGCGGCAATTCATCATTATGGTGATGGTTCTTTTGTTGCCGGCTTCTTAAGTCACACCAAGACGTTCCACGATCTCTATGCGCCACTGACGAGCGACAAAATCGCGCCGATCCTGACGCTGCTTGTGGAATACGGACATATGCTGATTGGTTTGTCGTTGATCTTCGGCCTGTTCGTCCGCCTCAGCACTCCATTCGCGATCATGATGATGCTGCTCTATTGGACAGCGCATATGGATTTTCCGTATATCGAGAACGCCAACAACTTCCTGATCGACTATCACATTGTCTACGCGCTTGTGCTGGTCTTGCTGTTCCAGGAGAATGCAGGGCGCGTCTGGGGATTGGACGGCTGGCTTTCTCATCGTGCGGAAATTGCGCGACAGTCGGCTTAGCGCAGGCGCCTGAGTCAGCGTCGGGCGTCTCTTTCGGGGCGCTCCCCATCTAATTCATTTGGATACTGTGAATTGCGCCGGCGCCGGAGACGTAACCGGCGCTTCTTCTCGTTTTGCAGGTGGGTTCCACCTGCCTTTGGGGCGGCCGGGGCCTTTTGAACGAAACAACCCAGTTCTTACGCTGTTAGTCAGGGCATTGCTGTGGGCTGGGAAAAGTTCATCCATGGCCGGAAGCGAAGTTGACTCAATCCGGACGCTGCTAAGTTCGAAGCCTCGCCCTTCAGGCTGGGAGGCGCGACGCCAAAGGCTCGACGAGGTTGGCTCGGTCTGGGCACCAGCGGGTGATGTATCGTTGGAGCAGGTGCAGCTCGATGGTGTGGCTGCGGAATGGTCCAGTGTCCTTGGAAGCGATACCTTGCGCGTGCTCCTTTTCTTTCACGGTGGTGGCTATTGTTCGGGGTCGATTGCAAGCCATCGAAGGATGGTCACTGAGGCCGGCCGATACGCCGGCATTCGGACGCTCGCGGTGGCCTATCGCCTTGCTCCCGAGCATCCTTTCCCCGCGGCCCTCGACGATGCAATTACCGCGTGGCATTTCTTGCGCAATCAAGGATTGGGCGCGGCGCACATCGCAGTGGCGGGCGACAGTGCACGCGGCGGCCTGACGGCAGCCCTGATTACCCATTTGCGTGATGCAGGAGAAGATGTGCCCGCCTGCGCTTGGCTTGTCTCGCCATGGGTTGACCTCACACTATCCGGCGCTTCGCTTGCATCAAAAGATGCCGCCGACCCCCTTATCGATAAGGAATATCTGGCTGAGCTCACGAGCGCTTATCTTGGTGGCGTTGTGGATGCCAGCGATCCTCGAGTTTCCCCTCTTTATGCCGATTTAAAGAATTTTCCGCCCGTACTCGTACAGGTTGGCTCGGCCGAAACGCTTCTCGATGATGCCGCTCGCTTTGCAGCAGCAGCCGGTGCAGCCGATGTGGCTGTGACGCTTGAGATATGGCCGCGCATGATTCATGCTTGGCCTATTTGGAACGCGCAATTGAATGAAGGCCAGGCTGCTTTGAGCAGCGCAGGCGCTTTCATCCGCCGCCATCTCCAGGATTGCAAAGGATTGCCAGCTAGTCTTTAGCTTAGCCGGGCGTGATCATCCCGAGGGAGGGGCGGGTTGCTTTCGGGCCAGAGAGTCCGGATCTCAGTTGGCAAGGCTTGCCGCACATGGGCGATTTGCCCCGGATCGACAAAGTGGTTCAGTACTTCGAAAACCGCAGTGGCTGCCTTTTTTGCGTCGACCGGCCTGATATCCCGAAGCCCTTCGGAGACAGCCTCAAGAAACTCTTCTTCTGATCGCCAGTTCTTTGGCTGTTCGGCCGGCCGCCACTGCTCATAGTAAATGCCTCTAACAAGAATCGGAAGCTGGGCGCCAAGGTGAACGGCGAGGCCTAACTGCAACCTGTCCCGCAGCGCATGCAATACTGCGGCAAGCACGTGCCAGCTAGTTCGCTTATCGGCCCCAAGCCTTTTTTCAAGCTCACCGAGCCAGATATTAGTCGAGACATGGGGCGGCGATCCGCATTACCTATAACCAACGCACTGCCAAAAATGCGGTTCCGCCGAACTTCACGCCATATAGGATCCTTACGCGAACGCGTTGCGCACTTAGCAGCGGAGTTTGAGTAATAGCCGAGGAAACTGCACTCACACCTTCGCCGCCTCCACAGTCGAGGGGTGGAACAATTCTTCGACCGTGACAAGTCGCGACGACAGTCCCTGCGCATGATGATGCCGGAGAAACGCTTCGAGCGTCTTCCGGTTCGGCTCCACGCCGTAAGACCAGAAGTCCTGCCCCATCAGGTCGCGCGCCTGTTTCAGACTCTCTTCCACGAAGGGCAGCGTCACCTTCGTCGCTGAGGTGTCGCTAAGCGCGCCCAGGCTCAACGCTTTGGCCTTTTCGAAAGCTTTGAGCAGCGCTGCGGGAAGCCACGGATTCTCTGCCGCAAGCGCCTTGCGCACGCCGAGCAAATGCATGATCGGGAATATCCCCGTTCGCCTGTAGTAGTCTTTCGCTACCGCGGCGGGATCGGGAAACAGCCAGCCAACATTCGGGATGGCGCTGCCGCCATGCGGAGGCCGGGGCGCAATGAAGCCATCGATCTCGCCTGCGGCGAGGAGGTTCGAGATCGTTTCACCTTCGGGGGCGTCTTGAAGAACAACATCTTCCGGCAGCGCGACCTTGATCTTCTCGATCCGGCCCGGCTCGTCAATCCCGCCTCGGACCCAAGTGATATCCGAGGGCTTCACCCCATAGTCCTCTTCCAGGATGGCGCGAGCCCAAACGATTGCGGTCAGCTGATATTCCGGTATGCCCACCTTGCGGCCTTTCAAAGCCTCGGGGCGCTTGATCCGATCGGTGCGGACATACATGGACGTGTGCCGGAAGGCGCGGGAAGGAAAGACGGGTACTCCTACATACGGATTATCGCCTTGCGCCGTCTTCACGGTGAAGCTCGACAGCGAAAGCTCGCAAGCGTCGAAATCCTGAAAGCGGAAAGCGCGGAAAAATATCTCTTCGGGTGGCAGCAGCATGACGACAGGATCAACGCCGTCGATTTGGACCCTGCCATCGGCTAGTGGGCGGGTCCGGTCGTAATCTCCAACCGCGAGGGAGAGGTGAAGTTTGTTCATGACGCTTCCATTATCCCCATTTGGTTTTCCGTCCGGAAGAACCGGTCCCTCCGGACTTGACCTAGTTCTGCTTCGCCAAGCCTATCTGGTGAATGAGGCTTATGTCTTTCTTTTCGCGGGCGGACTCAAGGATGGCAAGGCAGGCTTCCAGCGTGGCGCGTGCCCATTCGCCGCTGTGAACAGGCTCTTTGCCATCGCGCAGCGCTGCGTGAAGCTCGTCGATCACCTCTGAACGGGGCACTTCCGGGGACGGCAGCAGCTCCATGCGCTGATCGTTGTCCCCATAGATGGACACACCTTGCGGCATCGGCCGTAGGTCGGCGCGGTCGCAGGACACCAGAATAAATCCGAAATGCTGGTGCAGCGCTGAGGGCTTGCCTCCCTCGTCCGCGCTCGCGCCTGCACCCCCATAAGTGCGCTTGATCTTCAAAGCCTCTTCTTCGTCTGCGGTGAGGGCTTTCTCCAGGTTCCTGCGTCTAGCCCCATAATTGCTTGGGTCCTTTGACTGTCCGAGCTCCCCAACCCAGCCGCAAAACTCATCGGAGTCGAAGTGGGCGTAACCGCTATAGGTGGCGGAAGCGAAAACGCCATTCTCAAAAGTCATAAGCGCGCTGTACGCGCCCTCCGAAGGGCGCGCCTGAACCCACGCCCCCCTCTCCGCGCGCACTGACCGCAATAGTCCTCCGCCAAGCAGGCGGATGATGTCCACCTGATGGGCCGCCTGACTGAAGATAACGCCGCCGCCTTCGCCGGTGATGAACTCCTCTCTGCGCCTCGGCCTGTACATAAAATCGGTAAAGTTCAAAGCCGTTATTGCCCGCACAGAGCCAAATGCGCCGCTTTCGATAATCTCCCGCGTTCTTCTTATGGGTGCATTGAAGCTGTGGCTATGCCCAACGATCAGGAACACGCCCGCGTTCTTCGCGGCTTCAATCATGCCGGTACATTCGCCAAGCGTAAGTGCCATCGGCTTTTCGACGAGAATATGCTTGCCGCGGGCGGCGGCGATTTTTGCATGTTGCGCGTGAAATTGGTGCGGAGTCGCAATATAGACGGCCTCGACCGTTTCATCCCCGCAAAGTTCCTCGACAGTGGCGTAAGCTCTCCCGCTGAATTCTTCTGCAAAGCGCAATCGGGCTTCGGGGCGCGGATCGGCGGCCGCAACTAACTCAACGCGCGGGTCGCGCAGGAATGTTGGCAGCATAAGCATGAAGGCGCGGCCGAGCCCTACAGCACCCAGGCGTATTTTTGAGTCCGTCACGGAGCCGCCATTTAGCTAAGGGCGATTACAAGTTCTGAAGAGAACGCGCGCGAGACGCATAGCATGATCGAGTTGTGGCGATCCGCTTCCGCCAAGACGAAATCGCGGTGATCAGGCTGGCCCGCAATCAGCTTGGTGCGGCAGGTCCCGCAGGTGCCGCTTTCGCATGAGCTTGCAACTTGGAAGCCCTCGCGGCGAAGCGCTTCAAGGATCGTTGTTCCCGCCGGCACGCTTATCTTCCTATCCGATCCAGCGATGCGCACAATGAATTCCCGGTCGTCAGGCCTGACGGGTGCACCGTCGGCAAAAGATTCGAAATGGATCGCAGACGCCGGCCAGTGCCCCGTCATGTCCCTTACCGCATCCATGAGAGGACGTGGCCCGCAACAATATACCTGCTGACCTTTCGGCTTTTCGAGCACAGGCCAGAGATCAAGCGAGCGGTCCGCATCACCTCCGTCATAATGGATGATTGTCTGAGCCTTGAACTCAGGTGCGTTCAATTCAGCCGCAAAGGCAGTAACCTCCGGCGACCGCGTACAGTAGTAGAGCTTGAAACGTCCCGTTGCAGCGTTCACATGCCGGATCATTGCCATGATGGGTGTGATGCCAATGCCGCCGGCAATGAAAATGTAGCCACCGCGACTTTCCACGAGGGGGAAATCGTTGCGCGGCGCCGAGATGAAAATTGTGCCGCCGGCTTTTGTCTCATCGGCAAGGCTAATGGAGCCGCCGCGTCCTCCCGCTTCTCTCTTCGCGGCGATTACATACCGGTCACGCTCCGTGGCGTCATTGCAGAGCGAGTATTTGCGTAAAAGCCCGTTCGGGACCTGCACGCTCAGGTGGGAACCCGGTGTGAATGGAGGCAGCTCCCCGCCCTTCGGATCACGGAACTCGAAGCTGAAAATTCCCGCCGCTATTTCGTTTTTGGCGGCGATGATGACCGGAAACAGACCGCTTTTCTCTTCTTCCAACTTCAACGATCCCGTCGCATTCGCCTTCCAACCCCCGGGGACCACTCTCTATGCTGGCTCTAATCACCGGTAGCAACGCAGCCTGTCTACAGCTTCCGTCGAGCTAGACACTCCAATTGTTATTTCTTAGTGTCAAGCGAAGAACAAGGCCGTTAACGCACGAGCCGGAGTGGAACGCCGATGCTGACCGCGGAGGAAAACAATCTGCTGTGCCTCGTTGAGGGCGATGCACCCATGGGGCAAATCTTCCGCCGGCATTGGCTGCCAGCTTGCCTCATCGAAGAGGTCCCAGAACCCGACGGCACTCCCGTTCGCGTCAGCCTTCTTGGCGAGAAACTCGTCGCCTTCCGGGATAGCGATGGCCGGGTGGGCCTGGTCGGCGAATTCTGCCCCCATAGGGGCGCTTCCCTGGCACTGGGCCGGAATGAAGAATGCGGGCTTCGGTGCCTCTATCACGGCTGGAAAATCGACGTTGACGGCAACGTGGTCGAGATGTCGTCCGAACCGTCCGAAAGCGGCTTCGTGAATAAGGTGCGGCACAAGTCCTATCCCACCAGAGAGGCAGCTGGCTTCGTATGGACCTATATGGGGCCGCCATCGGAGATGCCGGAGTTTCAGCCGCCGGCATTCATGCCAACTGCGGACACGAAGATCAGCATCGTCAAGATCCACATCCCCTGCAACTGGGCGCAAATCCTGGAAGGGGCAATCAATTCGGCTCACAGCTCGACTTTGCACTCTACAGATATGGTGCCCGCAAGGGTCGACGGTGCCAAAGCCACGGAACAGAATTGGCTGCGCCCCTCCACTGACAAATCCCCGAAACTTGAGGTGGAGGAAACCAATTTCGGATTCCGTTATGCAGCCATTCGCCGGCCGATACAGAATTCGGCCACGCATCATTACGTGCGCATGACCACATTCATCGCACCCTATACGGTCGTTATTCCTCCGAACAATCTCTATAGGATCGCGATCCTCCACATCCCCAGCGACAACACGAACACTGCATTCCACTTCATCGCTTTCGGCGGCGCTACCACCCCCGATCAGGAAAGCTGGCGTAAATTCTGCGGTGGGCAGGTTGGCATCGATGTCGATGCACAATTCCGGAAGTTCCGGACTTACGAAAACAATTACCTCCAGGACCGCAATGCAATGAAGCTCGGCAGCTTCACCGGCATCTGCGGCATACCGAACCAGGACATCGCCATGTGGGAGACGATGGGTCCGATCGTGGATCGAAGCCGCGACCGGCTCGGCGCGAGCGACGTCGCAATCGTGGAATTCCGGCGCATCATGGTCGAGGCCGCCCGGCGCGTTCAGGCAGGTGAACCTGCCATAGGAACAACAGAGCCGCGCACGCCGCATGTCGCGCTGCAAGGTTTCGAAGGCGTTGTTCCCAAGAGTTGGGACTGGCGGACCTCGGGAGCGGGACAAGCCGAAACCATCAAAGCTGCCGAGTAAATTAGAGGTCTCGGCTGTGGCCGCAGCCATTCGCCGAATGTTGTAAGAGGGGGAAGCGTGCGTACCACAAAGAAGACTGCTTGGGTGTTCCTGGCCCTTGGGGCAATTATTCATCCAACCCTTCCGGCTAGCGCCGCCGGGAGCTACGACATCAATGTCGTCTTGCCGCTTACTGGCCGGACCTCCTTTCTTGGTCAGGCAGAACAAAAAGCGCTGCAAATCCTCGAAAAGACCACCAACAACACCGGCGGAATCCACGGCAAGCCGCTGCACTTTGTCTTTCAGGACGATCAATCAAGCCCGCAAATAGCAGTGCAACTCACAACTGGGATTGTAGCCTCAAACCCGCCAGTCATGATGGGCTCGGCGCAGGTTGCTATGTGCAGTGCAATGGCGCCGCTGCTTCAAAATGGCCCGGTTACCTACTGCTTCTCGCCGGGCATACACCCGAAGGAAGGCGCTTACGTCTTCACATCAAGCGTTTCGACGCACGACCTTGCCGCGGCGCTCATCCGTTATTTCCGCATGAAAGGCTGGACAAAGATTGCGCTGATGACGACAACGGATGCGTCAGGCCAGGATGCCGAACGCGGCATTCAGGAGGTTCTTTCCAGACCCGAAAACAAGGATGTGAAGCTCGTCGAGAACGTCCATTTCAACCCTTCGGATGTGAGTGTTTCAGCCCAAGTGGAGCGGATCAAGGCTGCTGCTCCCGATGCTTTCATTGCCTGGACCACCGGGGCACCCGTTGCCACGGTCTTCAAGGCGATAACGCAAGCTGGGCTGAATATCCCCATCGCGACGACAGACGGGAATATGACGCACGCACAGATGTCGCAATATGCGGACTTCCTGCCGAAACAGCTTTATATTCCAGCTTCCGAATGGGCCGGGCTGGGAGCTGGGGAAACGGAAAGCCCCGAGGTCACGAAGGCTCAGAAGATTTTCGCTGATGCCTACAAAGAAGCGAATCTTCTTCCGGATGCTCCTGCATCGCTCGCCTGGGACCCGGGATTGATTCTCGTGGAGACCCTTCGCACTCTCAGCGAGAATGCCACCGCGGCCGATGTCAGGAACTATATTTCCAAGATCAAGGGATGGGCCGGCATCAACGGCATCTATGACTTTACGAAAATACCTCAGCGCGGTGTTGGGGAAACCCAGGCCGTCGTCACACGCTGGAATCCATCGATCAAATTCTGGGAAGTCATGAGCAAGCCGGCCGGTATTCCAAAGAACTGAGGCCTGATGTTTGTAACCTGCTTCATCCTTCGAGACGCAGCTTTGCTTGCTCCTCAGGATGAGGCCGGAGTGGTCGCGAAGTCCTTCACTGGACGCCCCGCAGCCCCTTGTTATTCCTCATGGTTAGGACGCCGAAGGCCGTCCCGAACCATGAGAGTCGGCGGGCGATGCTCTCATCGGCTCGAAGTTTCTCTCGTTGACGGAGACACATACTGACCGAATTCCTGCAGATCGTTATCGGGGGCGTGATCGAAGGCAGCATCTATGCCGTGATTGCACTCGGCTTTTCTTTGATCTTTCGGGTAGCCGGCGTCATCAATCTTTCGCAGGGTGCCTTCTGCATTGCCGGCGCGCTCGCAATGTATTCATTCGAGGTGACGCTCGGCTGGCCAGTTCCGCTGGCAGCGATGGCAGCCATCGGAATTACTGCGTGCGGTGCCTTGATCCTCGGCGCGCTGACCTTTGTTCCGGCGATGTCGCGGCTGCCCAACAGCAGCGTCTTGATGCTCACCGTTGGCATTTTGACCCTGATCGAAGGTGCGGCCCTGATCATATGGGGCAGCGAGCCCTATGCCCTGCCACCTTTTTCTGGCGAGCAGCCCGTCGAGATTTTTGGGCTTCGCATCGCTTCGCAAGGTCTTTGGATTATTGGCATCTGCACGCTCGCCGTTTTCGCACTTTGGTACCTCTTGGCGCGGACGCTTCTTGGTCAATCGCTGAGGGCTTGCGCCGAGAACATGACCGCGGCCCGGCTCATGGGCATAGATGTCCGCCGCATGATGCTCTTCAGCTTCGTTCTTGCGACTTGCATAGCGGCTCTCGGTGGAATCCTCATCGCACCCATTACATCCCTCCAATTCGATAACGGGCGTCTTTTCAGCATCGACGGTTTTATAGCCGTCGCCATCGGGGGCATAGGCTCGTTCCTTGGCGCGGTCCTCGGCGGATTGTTTCTTGGCATCGTGAGTCAGCTCGCGGCAGGCTATGTGTCTTCCTTATTCTCGAATGCTCTGACCCTCGCGATTTTGCTCCTTATTCTACTGGTAAGGCCAAGCGGCTTGTTTGCCTCAGCTGCCGCGCGGCGAACAGATGTGCGGGACGAGCAACGCGTTTATGGCGAACCTGTGCGTCTTGGCGGGCGCTGGGTGTGGATCCTGGGAGCAATAGCGGCGGGCGCACTTTTTGCGGTCCCGTCGATCATACCTACCGGCGCTCTTTTGAATTCCTTCGCGATCAGCGGCATCTGGTTCATCGCGGTGCTGGGCCTTGACGTGCTGATGGGATTCGCCGGTCAGGTCAGCCTTGGGCAAGCCGCCTTTATGGCGATAGGCGGCTATACGGCCGCGATCCTTGCCACCACCTATGAAGTTGCCCCTCTTGCGGCAACTTTGTGCGGTATCGTTCTCGCCGTCGCATGCTCCATTGTTCTTGGGCTTGTTACCACTCGGCTGCGAGGTCATTACCTCGCACTCGCGACACTTGCTTTCGGGCTTCTCGTCAACTCCGTCGCCACCGGATGGACTGAACTAACCGGCGGACCATCGGGGCTTGTCGGCATCCCATCCTTTTCGGTGGCAGGCTTCGCTTTTTCCACGCCACGATCAACCTATTATCTAGCAGCCGCGCTGATCGTGATCCTCGTGTTTCTATTGGCAGGCGGGATGCGCAGCAACTTCGGGCGGGCGCTAAAAGCCATCAAAACCGATCCCCTTGCGGCGGCGGCGCTCGGCATCAATGTACCTCGCTATAGGCTGGCCGCTGTAATGATCAGCGCTGCTTTGGCTGGTCTCGCCGGCAGCCTATATGCCTTCAATTTTCACTTTCTCTCGCCGGAAATGGTCGGAACACCGCATTCTCTGGAAATGCTCGGGATGCTTGTGATTGGGGGCGAAGCCACTCTCGTGGGGCCTATCATAGGCGTTGCGCTGCTCACGCTGCTGCCAACTATCATTCAGCCGCTGGCACTCTATAAGACGCTTGCCACGGGTGTGCTTCTGATCGTGTTCTTCTCCTATATGCCGCAGGGGATTTTCGGCCTTATCGTGAATGGCATTGCACGGTTTGGTTCAGTCTTTGCAGGGAAGGTGCGAGGCGTGGACCGAACCGCAATTGAAAGTCTTGCGAAATGAGCACCCGTCAAGACGCCCTTGGGAGCCAAGTTTCCGCACTGAGTTTACGCAAAATCAGCAAGCGGTTCGGTGGCGTTCTCGCCGTCTCCGATGTCAGCTTCGATGTAGCCGCCGGAAGCTTCACTGCAATTATCGGACCCAACGGCGCAGGCAAAACGACCCTCTTCAATCTCATCACAAACCTATCCCTCCCGACAGAAGGGACCGTCTTCTATTTTGGGCGCTCGCTGGCGGGCTTAAGGGGTCATGCACTGGCCCGTCTCGGATTGATCCGCACCTTTCAGGCTGCCCGCGTCTTTCCTGCGATGACGGCCATTGATAATGTAAAGGCCGGCGGGCATCTGCGCACAAGGGTGGGACCTGTTGGACAAATGCTCTGGACCCGTGGTGCCATTGCTCAAGAGCAAGAGCTTAGCAGCAAAGCGCAGGAGCTGCTGGAGCTTGCCGGCTTAACTCAGTTCAGCCGCAGTCTTGCTAACGATTTACCGATTGGAGCGCAGAAACTGGTCGAAGTAGCGCGGGCCCTTATGGCAAGGCCGCGTGTACTGCTTCTCGATGAGCCGGCGGCCGGCCTGAATGACAGCGAAACCGCGACCCTCACCACGCTCCTGCGGGCGATTTGCGGCGCCGGCATCACGATCGTGGTCGTCGAACACAACATGTCCCTCGTTACCGGTGCCGACCACGTTATCGTACTCGATGCCGGACGTCTTATCGCCGAAGGCGCTCCTGCAGACATTCAGCGCGATGAACGTGTCATCGAAGCCTATCTTGGCGGTCAGGGAGTCTTCAGTGTCGCTTGAGGTGCAAGCCATCTCTGCGGGTTACGGCAGCGGTGAAGTGATCTCCGGTGTGAGCCTGGAAGTGCATCCCGGGGAAATTGTGGCTTTGATCGGAGCGAACGGGGCAGGCAAGTCCACGCTCCTAAAAGCAATATCGGGTCTAATTCGCGTCCCTAGCGGCTCGATCAAATATCGGGGCACGGATATTCAAGATCTGCCGGCTGCAGCCAGGGTCAGGGCGGGCATCGTTCATGTGCCCGAAGGCCGGCAGGTTTTTTCGGGGATGAGTGTCAGCCAGAATTTGTCGCTTGGCGCATACGTCCGAAGGCAAGATGGCGGCTTGCAAGAGCAGACAGGAGAGATCTTGCGGGTGTTTCCCGCGCTTGCCGGCCGCCTGAAGCACATCGCTGGTAACCTTTCCGGGGGGCAACAGCAAATGCTTGCGATTGGCCGAGGTCTGATGGCGAGGCCAAGCTTGATGCTTCTGGATGAGCCCTCGCTTGGTCTTTCGCCGAAGCTCGTCGAGGAGATTTTCAAACTGATTTCAGGGTTGACGCACCAGGGAATTTCGATCCTGCTTGCCGAACAGAATGCACGGCTCAGCCTTGCCGTCGCTAGCCGCGGCTATGTCATGGAAAACGGCCGCATCTCATTGGAAGGGCCGGCTCAGTCGCTCCTGCGCTCGGAGGAAGTGGCCGAGAAGTATTTGGGAATGAAGACTAGGGTCGGGGTGGCCTCAGGCCAAGATGGCGCGGCGCTCGCGGCACGGCTACAACAAATTCTGCTGTAATTCCTCGCTACAAATCGAGCGTTACGAGAACGGGCGTATGATCGGACGGCTTATCCCAGGTACGGGGCTTACGATCTATAGCGGCGTTAGCGAGGCGGGATTGAGCTTGGGGTGACAGAAGAATGTGGTCGATGCGAAGGCCCAGGTTTTTCTGCCAAGCGCCCGCCTGGTAATCCCAAAAGGTGAACAGCCCAGCCCTCGAGTCGCAAGTAACTACGGCATCCGCAAGGCCCAAATTAAGGATGCGCCTGAAGGCCTGGCGGGATTCGAGCCGGTAAAGCGCGTCCTGAACCCAATTTGTGGGGTCATAAACGTCGAGCGGGCGCGGAATGATGTTGTAGTCGCCTGCGAGCAAGAGCACCTCCTCATAGGCGAGGAGGCTTTGAGCGTGCGCTCTTAGCCGGTCAAGCCAGGCAAGCTTGTAATCGAGCTTTGGCGACGGGGCCGGGTTTCCGTTTGGAGCATAGACCGAGGAGACCCGGACAGCCTTCCCGCCCGGCAGTGAAATCACAGTCTCGATATATCGCGACTGCTCGTCGGCCGGATCTCCCGGCAGTGATGTTATGGTTTCGTCAATTGGATGTTTTGAGAGGACTGCAACACCGTTGAACGATTTCTGGCCGAGAACTACGCAATTATAGCCCAGGTCTTCAAACGGGCCGCGCGGGAAGCCCTCCGTCAAGCACTTCAGCTCCTGAAGGCACAGGATGTCGGGTGAGGCTTGCTTCAGCCACGCAAGGCACGCCGCTTCGCGCTGCTTGATGGAATTGACGTTCCAAGTGGCGACGGTGAGCACGGCTTTAGAGGGAGAATGAGGTACCGCAGCCGCAAGATGCAACGGCGTTGGGGTTTGTGATCTTGAAGGAAGCGCCGATGAGATCATCCACAAAATCGATCTGCGACCCCGCCATATATGGGACCGATATGGGGTCGATTACCACCAGGGCGCCGTCCTGTTCGATAAGCAGGTCGTCCCCGCTTGTCTCAGGAACTACCTCGAAATCGTAGCGAAAGCCAGAGCAGCCGCCGCCAAGGACGCTCACGCGCAGCGCCTTTTGGCCCGCTTCCTGCGCCAGGATTTCTCGAATGCGGTTGGCGGCGCGGTTGGTCACGCTTATGTTCGCATCACTCGTCATGACGATCGTTCGCATGTTTTGAACCTTTGCCAAAGAGTTCGTATGTTTGCGAGTGGATGTCAACCGCAAGGGCCGAAAGCAGATGAGACAAAGGGCCGGGCTTGCTCCCTACGCCGCCCATCCTGAAAAAAGCCGTGGCCGACTTTACGACGAAGCCGCTTGTCCGACCCGCACTGTATACCAGCGCGACCGCGACCGCATCGTTCATTCCACCGCCTTTCGCCGCCTGATCCATAAAACCCAGGTCTTTATCTATCATGAGGGCGACCATTACCGCACGCGTCTAACGCACTCTCTGGAGGTGGCGCAAATTGCCCGCACGATCGGCCGTGCTCTCGGTCTTAACGAGGACCTCATCGAAACGATCGCATTGGCACATGATCTAGGCCACACCCCGTTCGGGCATGCAGGCGAAGAGGCGCTGAACGAAGCGATGCAAGATGTGGGAGGCTTCGACCACAATGCGCAGAGCCTCAGAATCGTGACGGCTCTTGAGCACCACTACGGCGCCTTTCGCGGGCTCAATCTCACTTGGGAAACGCTGGAAGGCATCGTCAAGCATAACGGCCCACTTATTGACGAAAGTGGCAACCCTGCGGGGCGCTATGCGGCGAGCGGCCTTCCTCATGCCATCCGCGCCTATATGCAGGTTCAGGATCTCGGCCTCGATACCTGGCCATCCCTGGAAGGGCAGGTGGCGGCTTTGGCTGACGATATCGCTTATAACAATCACGACGTCGATGACGGTTTCCGGGCCGGATACGTCGCCATCAAGGAGCTGGAAGAGGTGCCCATGGTCGATCGCCTTCTGGCCCAGGTCCGGGCTCGTTATGGCAAAATCTCCGGCGCGACTCTGATCTACGAGATGAACCGGAGAATGATCGCGAATATGGTCGAGGATGTACTCACCGAGACAAAAGCAAGGATCGGCAGAGCAAAACCTGGCTCAATCGACCATATCCGCGCGCACGGGATGCCGCTGGCGGCCTTCTCCGAGAAGATGGCCGGGAACGTCGCAGCGTTGCGGAGGTTTCTCTTCGCCAAGGTGTACCGCCATCCTTCGATCCTGGAAAAGATGACGGAAGCCCAGACAATTCTTCGAGAGCTGTACGATTATTTTTCCGAACATCCGGACGAAATGCACTTCGAGGCAGGCATGCACTCGGCTGTGTCCGGGGATCCTGTTGAGCGTCAGCGCGTGATAGGGGATTTCATTGCAGGCATGACGGACATGTTCGCTTTGAAGACCTACGCTGCGATCAGCGGCACCAGCGCCGCATAATTTCGCTTCGGAAGAGCGCAACTCTTTCAGGGCCGATCCCCCAGAGGAATGTTTGCATGACCGCAACTCTTCATACGGCATTGCTGCTTCTTGCGGTCCTCGTCGTCGTAGCCGTCCTCGCGCGGCGCCTCAATATTGCTCCTTCGATCCTACTCGTTATCGCAGGCGCAGGTCTAGCGCTTGTGCCACAGCTTCCGAGGGTCGAATTGGCTCCGGAATTTTTTCTCCTCGGAGTTTTGCCGCCTCTGATCTATTCGGCGGGGGTTCAGATGAGCTGGCGTGAATTCCGCTTCAATTTGCGGCCTATTGCCTTGCTGGCGGTAGGATGCGTGATCTTCACCGCCTGCGCTGTGGCCGGTGCTGCTTATTGGTTTCTGGGTCTCCCTCTTGCCGCTGCCTTTGTGCTTGGAGCTATTGTCGCTCCGCCGGATGCTGTGGCTCCCCTCGCCATAGCCCGCCAGCTCGGACTTCCGAGGCGGCTTGTCGTGGTCCTCGAAGGCGAAGGTCTTGCTAATGATGCGACTGCTCTGATCCTCTACCGGTTTGCAGTGCTGGCAGCGAGTACCGGCGTATTTTCGCTACCTCAAGCCGCCGGCACATTCTGCCTTATCCTTGTAGGAGAAATTGCTTACGGAATAGGGATCGGATGGCTTAGCCTCCGCCTTCGGCGCTGGGCTAAGGACCCGCGGGTCGAGATCACGTTATCTTTAATGACGCCTTATGCGGCGTTTTGGCTGCCTGCATATCTCGGAGGGTCAGGTGTTCTGGCTACAGTTGCCGCCGGCCTTTTCGTGAGCTGGAATGGCCCGTTGCTCATCCCCGCTGCCACGAGGCTTCAGGGCATCTTCTTTTGGGATTTGCTTGTCTATCTTCTGGAGGGCCTGATTTTTCTTGTCATGGGCCTTCAGGCCCGAACCGTCATCGAGCGCATGCATGCGTTCACGCCTGAGTCCATGGCATTTGCCGTCCTGCTCGTTGTCGCGGTTGCAGTTGCTGCGCGCTTCATCTGGGTTTTTCCGGCCGTTTATCTACCCCGCTGGCTAAGTCCTGGTTTGGCGCGGCGGGATCCGTCCCCGCCTTGGACGTGGGCCTTCTTTCTTGGCTTCGCCGGTGTCAGAGGTGCGGTTTCACTGGCCGCGGCATTGGGCCTGCCGACTACAGTCGCCGATGGAGCTCCCTTTCCGGGTCGGGACATTATCCTGTTCGTCACCTTTGGGGTCATTGTTATCACCCTTGTTGGTCAGGGCATGACCTTGCCTCTACTCGTGCGCTGGCTCGGGCTCGATAACACCGGCAGCGCCGAGCGCCGTCGCGAGAAAGAAGCCGAGCATAAAGCCAGGGTCGAGGCGCTTCAGGTGGCCCAGGAGCGTCTAGACGAACTGACGGGCAGGAAGCAGCTTCCCGAGGACCTTCTTTCGGCGCTTCGAACGAGGCAGGATTACCGGTCAAGCCGCTTGCGGCACAAAGGCCATATTCACGGTGACTCCAGGGGGCTTCGCCTCGCTTCCAAAATCCGGTCCGACCTTTTCGAAACCGAACGCCGTTTCATCTTCGACCTGCTGCGGCAGGGCCGGATTACCGACGAGTTCCGCCGGCGGATGGAACGCGAATTGGATCTCGAAGAGGCAAGTGCTGCCGGCCACGCTGAGGGTGGTATCGAACCTCCGCTGTAATTGTCTGTATCGCCGCAGGAAAGCAAACCTTGGCGCCGGATGCGCTTAAGCAGAAAGCAATATAACTCTGTTATTACGTGAATTGGCTGTCTGGGCTTGCGCACTCCCATCAGACATTGTATGGGCGGCCTGCAACTAGACTGCCTGTCGAATGCGAATAGCTCTTTGACAGGCCATCGAAGCCATAAGAAGGCGGGCGCGGTAAGCCCTGCCGGAAGGAGAACCTTGAGCTATATCGACCAGACACTTGGAAGAAATGAGCGTGTTCTCTATCGGGCGCGCATCCATCGTTTGTTCTATATTCGCATCTGGGTGTTATTCGCAATCATGACCGCAGCCGCAGGCTGGCTTGCATACGCATATCCCGGCCAGATTGGCGTCGTGAGTTCTATAGTCTTGTTCGCCCTTTCTGTCGTTTTTTGCTTAAACTTGATTGTGCCGTTGTGGACGCTCGAGATCGCCTTGACAAATCTGCGGGTAGTAAGGAAACAGGGCTTCTTAAGCCGGCGCACCCATGATTTGGCGGTCAGCGCAATCGAAGAGGTCAACCTCCGTCAAAGCCTTCTTGGCCGCATTCTCGATTACGGAACGATCGTCGTGCGCGGCATTGGGGACGCCCAGGATCTGGTTCTCGCGCGCGTCTCGGAACCTCTCTCGTTTCGTAAGGAGATTGCGTCGGCGATGCAGAGCTCGGGTGCTGTGGCTCCCAAGTCCCCCGCCAATGGGCGACCTTAGCGCACTGCATCCGGATGTTTAGGCGGAAGACGGTCCCTCGATCTTCGAGAAGTCCGCGATCTCAAGTGTCAGTTCCCGGATGTGTGCCAGGAGCTTCAACCGGTTCTCCCTGATTTCCGGCTGTTCTACATTAACCGTGACCTTATCGAAAAAGGCATCCACGGGCGCGCGGAGCTTCGCCAGAGCGCCCATGGCCCCTTCGAAATTCTCCGACTCCAGCGTCGCCCGTACTTCCTTACCGATGGCCTTGATAGAGGCGGCAAGTGCTTTCTCCTCCGTTTCCTTCAGGAGTTTTGCTGCGGGCTGACCCTCAAAGGTTTGCGCGTCCCTTTTCTCCTCAATCCTCAAGATGTTCAGCGCGCGGCGGACCAGTGTCAAAAGGCTCGCGCCATCTTCGGTTTCAAGAAAGCGGCCGAGAGCCTCGACCCGCCTCACGATCATGAGTGGGTCGCGAACATTCTCCATTCCTGGAATCATTCGCTCTGCGCGCATTCCTGTCTGAAAAGCTGCATCGACGAGGTCGTGTCGCGCACCTTGGTCCCGAAGTTGGATCTTCAGGCGCTCGCGAAGAAAATCAATGATAGAGAACGTAGTCGCGACAGAGTCGTGGTTTCCGAAGCTGTCTCCATGGCGGAGCAGAATATTGGTTAAATTCAACCGAAGTGCGTTCTCGAGCAGGATGCGGATCACACCGAGGGCTGCGCGGCGCAGCGCGAAAGGATCTTTCGAGCCAGTCGGCTTCTCCCCGATGGCCCAGAACCCAGCGAGCATATCGAGCTTGTCGGCCAGGGCAACCGCGACGGATACGGGTTGGGAAGGGACCGCATCCGAGGGCCCGAGCGGCTTATAATGCTCCGCGATAGCATCAGCGACAGCAGGAACTTCACCTTGGGCAAGCGCAATGTAACGTCCTATGACGCCTTGCAGCTCTGGAAATTCACCGACCGTCTCGGAAATCAGATCGGCTTTTGCGAGGTGGGCAGCGCGCGCTGCTTCACCCGGTTCCGCTCCCACAATCGGAGAGAGTTCCTTGGCGAGGCGTTCAATTCTTACTACGCGGTCTAGTTGTGAACCGAGTTTTTCATGAAAGGTGACCTGCGCCAGAAGGCCGGTGAACTCACTCAATGGCCGCTTGCGGTCATTCTCCCAAAAGAACTTGGCATCGCTAAGCCGGGCACGAATGACGCGCTCATTGCCGGCGATGATGGCCTTGCCGCCATCCTCTGCCTCAATGTTGGCCACCAGCACGAACCGGCTAGCCAATTTTCCAGAGGAATGTCGCAATGAGAAGCACTTCTGATGCGTCTTCATAGACGTCATCAGCACTTCCTCGGGCACCTCAAGGAAGCTCTCGTCAAATTGGCCGGAAAGGACCACGGGCCACTCGACGAGCCCCGCATTCTCGGTTAGCAACCCGTGGTCTTCAACAAGAGAGAGCCCGGCCTCCATAGCGGCTTTTCGCGCGCCATCCAAGATTGCCTTTGCCCGTTGTTCTCCTGCAGCCACAACTTTAGCGTGCAGAAGCGCCGTTGAATAGTCTGCAGTCTTCGAAATCCGAATTGATTTTGACTCTGTGGCTTTCTGGCCACTTAAGAAGCGGTGTCCATAGGTGATGTTACCGCTCTTGATGCCGTCTACCTCGAATTCGACCGGCTCATCGCCGAAGAAACAGAGAATGGAATGAAGGGGTCTGACCCAACGGATGCGCCCCGTTCCCCACCGCATCGGTTTGGGCCAGGGGAATTTTCGGACAATTTCGGGAACGGCTTCCGCTACGATCTCGCGCGTAGAACGGCCCGGTTTCTCCAGGCGAGCCAGATAATAATCGCCCTTCGGGTCTTTAACCACCTCGCACTCATCGAGGCTTTTTACCCCTGCCCCTCGAAGGAACCCTTCGATGGCTTTTTCCGGAGCGCTGATTCTGGGCCCCTTTCGCTCCTCCACAGTAGGCGCCGAGGCCTTGGGCAGACCTTCCGCGACGAAGGCCAATCTCCTCGGTCCGGCAAAGGAATGCGTGCCGCTCGCCTGTAAACCGGCTTGGCCCAGAGCTTCCTTCATCAGGCGCGTCAAGTCTTCCGCGGCCCGCGTTTGCATCCGCGCTGGGATTTCTTCGGAGAAAAATTCGAGAAGCAGATCGGGCATAGCGATGACTATGGCGATTAATGGATGAGGTTTGGCAAGGCAAATTTAAAACAGGAGAGCTGGTTTCGGGTGCAGAAAACGATCCACTTACGCCATCAAACCGGATAAACGGCAACGCTGCTCGCCACCGAATCCGCCACATGCTCCTTGGAAATTATGCCAACCACCTTTTCTGGCCGGACAACCCCAGTCCCTCGACTGACCAATGCCATTGACGCCTGCTTCCGCCAAATACGCTGGATCACATCGAAGACCACGTCGTCTTCCCGCACAATGGTAAACTTATGGCTGGCAAGATCGCCCAAAGTCATGGAGGGCAGGGATGTTTCCGACGCCTGCCTCAGTGCGGTGTTTACTCGGAGCACGCCAGCGATGCGGTTGCCGTCATAGACAACGACGTGCCGGATGCGCCCGCCATGCTGCGGAGACGAAAGGAAGGTGTCAAATCTCATGCTGGAGGGGGCCATGACCACATCCGTATCCATGACCTCCTTCGCCTTGCGGACGAGAAACATGTTTGCATGCAATGCCTTCGGGACCGCATGGCCACGCCGGACGAGTTTCAAAGTGTAGATGTTTTCGCGCGACAAAAGCCGCCGCACCCCAACGCTGAACGCGACTGCAAGAATCATGGGCAGCACGATGTCGTAATCGCGGGTCATTTCGAAGATCATCGTGACCGCAGTCATCACGGCGCCCGTGCCCCCGCCGACCATCGCGCCCATACCTACCATGGCAAATGAGGGGATATTGATCGGAAAGGGCAGCGGCAGCGCTGAAAGTGCGGTGGCGAAAGCGCCTCCGATTGTCGCCCCCATAAAAAGGGATGGGGAGAAGATCCCGCCGGAGGAGCCCGACCCGAGACTGAGCGAGGTCGCCAGCAGTTTGCACACGAAAAGCAGAAAAAGCAGTCCCGCTCCTGTCAGCTGCCCGAGCAGGATGGCTTGGACCGTCGAGTAGCCGACGCCTTCCACAAAGTAATGTCCGAAACGCTGCTGTAGGGCATAAATAAGAATGCCGACGAGAAGCATTCCGAGGACGTGGCGGATGTATCGTCCCCGGATCTTGTCGAACAAGTCCTCGAAAAGGTGGAGACCTCGTATGAAGCCGGCTGCGGCGGCGCCGGTGATGACTCCGAGGATGCAATAAAGGAAGAGCGAAAGCGCCGAGGTTGGATCCACGCTGAACGGGGAAAGATGCGGTACCGTGAAGGCAGGCTGTGGCCCGAAGAAGTACCTGCCAAGATAGGTTGCCGTGCCGGTTGCTATCGCGACCGGCAGGAATGTGCGGGAACTCACCTCCGGCATCATCAGTTCGATGGCGAACATGACGCCGCCGATCGGGGTGTTGAACGTGGCTGCAATGCCGGCTCCAGCCCCTGCAGCGACTAGAATGATCCGCTCGCCCGGCTGCATCCGCACAATCTGACCGAGCGTCGAGCCAAGTGCCGACCCGATCTGGATGATCGGTCCTTCGCGGCCGACGGCGGCGCCACTGCCGATGGCTACGGCGGAGGCCAGGGACTTAACCACTGCGACGACCGGCCGAATGATCCCGCCGCCATAGTAAATGGCGTCCATCACCTCCGGTACGCCGTGACCTCTTGCCTCGGGGGCGAAATTGTTAACGAGGAAAGTGACGGCCAAAGCCCCTGCGACCGGCACCAGGATGACAAAAGCACCCCACGGGCTCACGGGAGTGAAGATGGAAGCGTCATAGGCGAAGGAGAATTTGCCGAGGAAAAACATATTGTGGATCAGACCGATGAGATCACGGAAAGCAACCGCACCGAATCCGGTCACAACTCCGACCGCGAGCGCGAGAAAACTTAGATAGACGAGGCCGATCCGCTGCGGCTCATCGCCTTCAGGGCGCTTTCGCAGCCGCACGATGGCTCCGCCAAAACCAAGGGGAATAGCGCGCAGACGGACGCTCTTCCACAAGCGGCTAGCGGGTTTACCTTCCCTCATCCTGCAACTCTTTCAAATGGAACGGGACTTCCTGGATATGGTAGAGCTGCTCCCAAAGGTTGAACAATTAAGCTGCAAAGCCGGCCGAAGTCCCTTGTCTCCGAAATCGCTTTAATACGTGATTAATCCCCCAGCGTCTCACAACCCCGTGAGCGAGGGCGGTTTAAAGTCGCAAGCTTCGCAGCGAAGTGGGTTCTTTGGGCGGCGCTGTTCTTATTCCGCTGCGCGGGGAAGCGGTTCGGAATAAGTCAGGACTGGTTCGCGAGCCGCGCGGGTTTCGTCGAGACGCTTGCGCGGTGCAAAGCGCGGCGCATTTGCAAAGCGAGTGGTATCGCCGGCCTTCGCGGCTTCAGCCAGATCACGGATGGCGGCGATAAATTGATCGAGGCTTTGCTTCGATTCTGACTCAGTCGGCTCCACGAGCATTGCGCCTGATGTAACTAGCGGGAAGTAAACCGTCATGGGATGAAAGCCCTCGTCGATGAGAGCCTTGGCGAAATCAAGGGTCGAGATACCCGTTCCCTTGAGGAAATGATCGTCGAAAAGCACTTCGTGCATGCAGGGTTTGTCTCCGAAAGGCTGCGACAGCACGTCCCGCAAACACGCCCTCACATAATTCGCATTCAGAACCGCATCCTCTGAAGCTTGGCGAATTCCATCCCCGCCATGGCTCATCATGTAGGCCAGCGCCCGAACGAACATGCCCATCTGGCCATGGAAAGCCGTCAGCCTGCCGAAAGACTTTTCTTGCGCGCCTGCGCCTGATGGGTGCTCGATCAAGCGATAGGACTGGCCTTCCTTTACGACGTAGGGCAACGGCGCGAAGGGTGCCAGAGCCTCCGACAGTACAACGGGGCCAGCGCCCGGGCCGCCGCCCCCGTGGGGCGTCGAAAAGGTTTTGTGCAGGTTAATGTGCATGGCATCTATGCCGAGATCGCCGGGACGCACCTTGCCAGCGATGGCGTTGAAATTTGCGCCGTCGCAATAAAGATAGGCCCCCGCGTCGTGCAGAGCCGCCGCGATCTCCACGATGTCGCGCTCGAACAGGCCGCATGTGTTCGGATTTGTCAGCATTATGGCTGCGACATCCGGCCCAAGCTTTTCGCGCACCGCTTCAACGCTAACCGTACCGTCTTCGCGCACTTTCACGGGCCTCACCGTGAAACCGAGAAGGGCCGCCGTTGCGGGGTTGGTCCCGTGCGCGGAATCGGGGACAAGCACGATGCGCCTATCCGCTCCCTCGCCACGGGCCTCCAGCGCGGCCCGGATGGCCAACATGCCGCAAAGCTCGCCATGCGCTCCCGCTTTCGGCGATAATGCGACCGCTTGCATCCCGGTCAGCTCAAGGAGCCAGCGGCTCAGCTCATTCATGAGAGCAAGTGCGCCCTGAACCGTCTTTTCCGGCTGCAAGGGGTGAATGTCGGCAAAGCCCGGCAGGCGGGCCATTTTTTCATTAAGCCGCGGATTGTGCTTCATCGTGCACGAACCGAGCGGGAAGATGCCGCTATCGATCGAATAATTCTTCTGGCTCAGGCGGACGTAATGGCGGATGGCCTCCGGTTCGGAAAGGCCGGGCAAGCCTATGGGCTCTCGGCGTTCAAGGCCGCCGAGGCGGTTGCCACTATAGCCCCCCCTCACCCCGGCCCTCTCCCCTTGGGGAGAGGGCGTTCCTGGCGTGGCGTTTTCAAAGTCCACGCCGCTCGTTTCAGGTGACCCAATTTCGAAAATCAGGGGCTCCTCTATGGCAAGGCCCCGATTTCCGGTGAAGGTTTGGCCCGCAACGGCCTCGGCTCTGACAGCCGGAAAGTCGATCGGCATCTCACCCATGGAGAACCTCGCTTAGGGCCGCGCGATAAGCGGCAATATCGTCTTCACGTGTGACTTCGGTCGCGGCTACAACGATAAGATTTGCCAAAGCCTTATCATTCGGCCAAAGCCGGCTCGCTGGCACGCCACCGATGATGCCGCGATCGGCAAGCCTATCGATGACCTGCGCGCCCCGCATCGGAGTCTTGATCGTGAACTCGTTGAAGAAATGCGGGGTGATGATCTCGACGCCCGGAACCTGGCTGAGCGCGCTGGCAAGCGCCACGGCTGCGGCATGGTTCAGCGCAGCGAGTTTGCGCAAACCCGCCTCGCCGAGAAGCGTCATGTGCGCGCTGAACGCGAGCGCGCAGAGCCCGGAGTTCGTGCAGATGTTGCTCGTGGCCTTCTCCCGGCGGATATGCTGCTCGCGCGTTGAAAGGGTGAGTACGAAGCCGCGGCGGCCGTCACGGTCCACGGTTTGTCCGCAAAGCCGGCCGGGCATTTGGCGAACGAATTTATTGCGGGTTGCAAACAGCCCCACATAAGGCCCTCCGAAATTAAGGCCGTTTCCAATGGATTGACCTTCGGCGATGACGATGTCCGCGCCCATCGCACCGGGCGATTTCAGTGCGCCGAATGAGACGGCCTCCGTGACAGCGACAACCAGCAAGGCGACCGGCCGCATGCACTTTTACGGCGAGCGTCCCGAGATCGTGAACGCGCCCGAAAACATCCGGCATCTGAACCACGACGCAGGATGTATCGCCGTCGCATTCCGCTTCGAATGTTTTATCGGGGTCCGCAGGAAGCGCGGTGACCTCATGGCCCGAATAGCGGGAAATCGTTTCGATAACTGCCCGGTAATGCGGATGCAGTCCGCCCGCGATCACGGCCTTTTTTCGCTTTGTCAGGCGGTGGGCCATCAGCACCGCTTCCGCGGCAGCCGTCGAGCCGTCATACATGGATGCGTTGGCCACCTCCATGCCGGTCAGCGCTGCGACCTGGCTCTGAAACTCGAAAAGATATTGCAGTGTCCCTTGCGCGATTTCTGGCTGGTAGGGCGTGTAGGCGGTCATGAATTCCGACCGCTGGATGATGTGGTCAACAGTAGCCGGAACGTGATGCTTGTAGGCGCCGCACCCGGCGAAAAAGGGCACAGCAGACGTCGGGACATTCTTGGAAGCCAGCGCCGACAGCGCGCGCTCCACCGCCATCTCGCTTTGATGCCGGGGAAGGGCGGGAAGCTCGCTCAAGAGTTTCCCGTCTGGAACATCCGCGAAAAGGGCGTCACTGTCCCGCACGCCGACTTCGGCCAGCATCGCGCGCCTGTCGCTGTCTGTATGAGGAAGGTAGCGCATCAGCCTTGCTCCTTGGCATAGGCGAGATAGGCATCGCGATCCATCAGGCCGTCCAGTTCGGAGGCATCAGAGAGGCTGATCTTGAACAGCCACGCGCTGCCCTCGGCATCCTGATTTATGAGCTCTGGTTCATCGGGAAGGGCGGTATTCACTTCGACAATCGTGCCGCTGACAGGGCTGTAAACGTCGCTTGCGGCCTTGACGGATTCGACAACGCCGGCTGCATCGCCCTTTTTCACTGTCTTACCGTTGGCAGGAACCTCCACGAACGTGACATCGCCGAGCTTATCCTGCGCGTAGTTCGTAATTCCGACCGTGCCGGTGCCATCCTGCACGATGATGTATTCGTGATCCTTGGTGTATTTGACTTGGGCCATGAGGTCTCACTCCAATCAAACTTTGCGGACATAGCGATGGGGAACGAAGGCCATCGGGACCACGCGCGCAGGCACGGCCGCACCCCGGATTTCTGCGCCGACCTGGATTCCAGGCTCACTCAACCCGGGCGGCACATACGCCATGGCGATTGAGGCCGCAGCCGTTGGCGTGTAGGCGCCGCTCGTAACGATGCCGATGGTCTCGCCGGCCGTATCCATGAGAGCCATGCCGGTGCGCGCTGCAGCCCGGCCTTGGAGCCTGAGCCCAACGCGAATGCGCGCCGGGCCCTTCGCGATCTCTTGAAGGACGCGTGCCGCTCCGGGGAAACCGCCTTGAACCCTTCTGCGCTTGCCGATCGAAAAGGTCAGGCCAGCTTCAACCGGGGAGTGCGTCTCGTCCATATCCTGCCCGTAAAGGCAAAGCCCGGCCTCCAGGCGCAGAGTATCGCGGGCACCTAGCCCGATGGGCAGGACTTCAGGCTCAGCCAATATTCGTTTCGCCAGCTCTTCGGCGCTTTCGGCTCCAATGGAAATCTCGAACCCGTCCTCTCCCGTATAGCCGGAGCGGGAGACAAACACGGGAGCGGAGCCGGCGAAAAACATGCCGCCAGTCATGAAACCAAGTTTTTCGGCTTCTGGGATGAGGCGGGATACCACCTCCGCCGATTTTGGCCCCTGAAGAGCGAGGAGGGCTTTATCATTCCTGCGTGTAAGCCTCACTGACTCAGGAAGGAGTCCGGAAATGTGCGCGAAGTCGATCTCTTTGCGCGATGCATTCACCACGATCGATAGCCCCGAGCCGTCGCTATCGCGCGCTACCATGAGGTCGTCGATAATGCCGCCAGCATCGTTCAAAAGCTGGGTGTACCGCAGTGCGCCTGGTTTCAGGCCGGCTACGTCTCCTGGCACCTGCCTTTCGAGCGCCGCCGCCAATGTCTCGAAGCTAGGCCCATCAAGCCGGGCTTGTCCCATGTGCGAAACATCGAACAAACCGGCAGCGCTTCGAACGTGATTGTGTTCTTTGACGATGCCTGCGGCATATTGCAGAGGCATTTCGTAGCCGGCGAAAGGCACGAGCTTCGCCCCGAGTTCACGGTGCAGCGCATTCAGCGGCGTTAAGCGCAACTTTTCCGCTGCTGCATCTGCTGACGTTTTCCCGGGCTGCTCGCTCATCGCATTCCATAACAAAGGGCGATCCGCATCCGCGGAACAATGCCCCCTCTGTCACGGAACCTGAGAGATTTCGCCCGCCTCGGCGAGCCTACTCCTTCGGTGAGCCGCCAAGAAAGGCGGCTGCTTTCCAGAGTGCTGTCTGCGTGCGGTCCTTTTTGCCTGAGAGTTTCCGGGGCGGTTGCTCCTTCGGCGCCGGCAATGCCGGTCTCTCCCGCTTGCGTCGATCAGCATACTTTAAGTCGCCCGCCCCAGGTAAGGTGTCAACCTCTTTAAATACACAATTAATTGGCTGCCGATTTGTGCAAAGCCTGCCTTGTGCTTGGCGACCGCGTTCGCTTCGAGCCTTGCTCCTCTACAATTTCTTTCGCGTGCGCCGGAGAAAGTATGTTTTTACGACCATCGAACGCGCTAGAAAAATTATATCTAACAGCAGCGACAACCAGCGTTGTTTTAGACTTATTTTCTAACACCAGCGGCTTTTGCCTTGTCCATTTTTCTAGATTAAGCGATTTTCATCTTCGAATCCTGGTCCCGGAAGCACCGGCAGCATCTTGTCTGGGTGCATTTGAAGCGGGGCAGATTGAAGGAAATTGAGCCATGGCAGACGCGCATTACGCATCATCAGAGCAAGTTACGGAAAAGCGTTCCTTAGGCTGGAACGAGCTTTGGCTCAAGGAGGATTGGTGGGCTATTTGGCTCGGCCTAGGCCTTGTTCTGGTGGCCTATATTCTGTTCGCCCAGGATTCGAGCTTGAAATGGCTCACCGTGACCCCGGCCAAGTGGTCGAATTTCTCACAACTTACCGCCGATCTTTCCGCGAATGCCTTGCGCTACGCCGCGCAGTTCGCATTCTGGCTCGCGGCCTTTTCAATCGCGCTGACTTCGCTCGGCCATAAGGCCCGAAACTTCATTCCAGCATTCACAATCCTTTACGTCCTCTCGCTTGCGATCTTCGCTGCGGGGCAGTGGGATCAAGCGGCAAAGTATAATCTGGAGCCGCCGCTGGTGGCGCTCGCTTTGGGGCTCCTGATTTCCAACGTCATTGGCCTCCCGCGCTGGGCCGACGCCGGCTTCCGCGTCGAGTTTTACGTCAAAACCGGCGTTGTGCTTTTGGGCGCCACCCTGCCGTTTTCCTTGATCGCTTGGGCGGGTCCGGTTGCCATCCTGCAAGCCTCCATCGTCGCCGTAATCACTTTTCTAGTAATATTCTATGCGGCGCGCCTGCTGGGACTGGACAGACCTTTGGCGGCAACCCTTGGCGCGGGCGGCGCCGTTTGCGGAGTCTCGGCAGCGATCGCCGTCTCAAGCGCCGTCGGCGCCAAGAGGCAGGATTCCTCGGTCGCGATCTCGACGGTGATCCTCTGGGCCATCGTTATGATTTTCGTTCTGCCGCTCGCCGCCCGCGCCTTGCACTTGAACGCGGGCGTTGCCGGCGCCTGGATCGGCACATCGGAATTTGCCGACGCTGCCGGCTTTGCCGCGGCCCAAGCCTATGGCAATCTGGCCGGGAAGGTCGAGGGCATCGCAGGCACAAGCGACCAGGCGATCTGGTCGTTCACCTTAATGAAGGTCGTGGGGCGCGACGTGTGGATCGGCATCTGGGCCTTCATCCTGGCTATTATCGCCACAACGCGTTGGGAAGCGGCCACCACGGGGCGCAAAGCCAATGCCGGGGAGATCTGGGGCCGCTTTCCCAAATTCGTAATCGGCTTCATCCTGGCGTCGCTCATCATCACCTATGCCACAAGAGGCTTCAGCCTTGCCGATTATAATAAGATCGCCGTCCCCGCCTTGGTCGCTCCCCTGAAGGATCTGCGCACCTGGGCCTTTATCTTCTGCTTCTTGAGCATCGGCCTGACGACGCGGTTTCGTGAGCTTGCTACTGCCGGGATCAGGCCATTTCTCGCTTTCACGGCGGGGGTGATCGTCAACGTGGCTCTAGGTTTCGTCCTTTCGACCATGGTCTTTGGCGATCACTGGACGAATCTTGTCCGCTGATTGCAAAGTCTGGCCTAATGCTTCGAGATGCGCTGGTCCCCCGCAGTGCGTCTCGAAGTGCGAGTCGGGATAAGATGCTAACCATGGCTGAGGCCGGTTGAGCGGAGGTTCTACCTTGGCGGAGAGCAGGCAATCTTGCCGGTCATGCAAATATTTTTGCAGTGATCCAGGCCTTATCGAAAGACAAATTCCAGGGCTTGCGAGCCTAAGCTCCGCCTATGCTTCGGTATTAGGTGATGATGGCCTGTGCAGGCTTCACGACCGCCTCGAATCTGCAAAGTCGTGGTGCTCCTCCTTCGAGGTCACAGATGGCCCTCGGCCGCAGCCATGTTCGGCTGAAGCCGGCGCTGAGCTTTAAGCCTCGTCGCCGCCAACGCGGCGAAGTCCCTCATAGGCTGTGCTGCTTGAGGAGTTGATTTGAAGTGCTCTGCGATAGCACCGCGCCGCTTCCTTGCGCTCGCCCAATGCTTCCGCGGCTTGCCCGGCAGATGACCAAGCCTCCGAATTGTTGACCTTGTTCGTGCCGGCAACCTGGAAGTCTTCCAAGGCTTTTTTGTACTCGCGGATCGCCATGTAGCTTAGACCGCGTGCATAGTGCGGATCGGGGGCGTCGGGCCGGTAATTGACTGCTATGCTCAGATCGTCCACAGCGCTGCGATGGTCATTCAGCGCTTGATAGATAAGGCCACGGCTGTAATAGGGTGAGGGATCGTCCGGCTTTAGCTCGATCGCCCTTGAGAAGTCCGCCAAGGCCAGGGAGACATTTTTCTGATCTTTGTAAACGTTGCCCCGGCCGACATAGGCAGCCTCATAATCGGGTTTGATCGCGACGGCCTGGTTGTAATCGGCAAGGGCGGCATTGAGCTTGCCCATCCGGAGGTAGATGAGGGCGCGGTTGTTGTAAGCCTGATAAAATTGAGGGTTGATCTGGATCGCCGCGCTGAAATCCGCGATCGCTTTCTCATAATCGCCGGCCTGCCCGTAGGCCGTACCACGCAAATTCAATGAGTTGGTGTCGCGCGGATTTTGCGTAAGGATCGCCGATAAAGACGCGATGTTATTCTTCGGGTCCGCTTGTGGGTGCGCCAGCCGCTCTGCCGAGCGCTGCTGATCGCTCATGCCGGTGGTTTCGCAACCCACGAGAGCAGCCGCGGCGATGAAGAGCCCGCTTGCAGTTAATACCCGAATTGCAGATTGTGCTGCCATCGATACAGGCTCCACCCCAGCCAATGGTTCCCTGATGGGCTTCTATATCATCCCAGAATACGGCTACAATCGGTACGATGCGTAAATTGGGTAGGTCTATGCCCGCCGTAGATTAGAATGGCGGTAAAACTTCAGCGCATTGGCGCGCGCATTGGGGTCCGGCCCGGAGCAGCACCGCCTTCACGCTGTGCCTTTTTCCGTGCGAGCTTGCGCGCCCGGCGGACAGCTTCGGCCTTTTCGCGAGCACGCTTTTCGGAGGGCTTCTCATAATAATTACGCAGCTTCATCTCGCGGAAAATGCCTTCGCGCTGCATCTTTTTCTTGAGCGCTTTTAGCGCCTGGTCGACATTGTTATCTCGGACGTGAACTTGCACCTTGGCTCCTTCTTGGCTGTTAGCAGACGAACAAAAAAGCCCGCACGCGTGCAGGCTCCTTTTGCGCAATATAGCAGTGCGCCGGTGCGTTGTCCATTTCTGCAATGGCCGCGAATTGCAGTTTTTCTACTTCGCCGTCCTTGGTGATATTCGGGTTACATGCCCCAGCTTGCGTCCGCGCCGCACTTCGCTCTTCCCATAAAGATACAAGGATAGGTTTGGATCTTCGCTCAGGATTTCCCGCCAGCGGAGCACGTCATCGCCCAAAAGGTTCGTCATAAGCGCATCCGAATGCCGTGACGTTGAACCGGCCGGCCAGCCCGCAATTGCTCTGATGTGGTTTTCGAACTGGCTGACGGTGCAGGCATCCAGCGTCCAATGCCCGGAATTATGTACGCGCGGCGCGATCTCATTGACGATCAAGGGCAGCGCACTTCCCTCCGGCATCACGAAGAATTCGACGCCGAGCACCCCGCAATAATCAAGGGCACTTGCGACCCGCCTCGCAATTTCCTTCGCGCGTTCCTGATGCGGAGCGCGGCAACCGGCCGGCACGCGGCTCGTGTGTAGGATTCCGCCTTTGTGGGTATTTTCTGGGCAATCGTAGCTGATCACCTCGCCATCCAGCATACGAACGGCGATCACAGAGATTTCCATGGAAAAATCGAGGACGCCTTCGAGAACGCAGGGGGCAGCGAAATCCTTAAAGGCGGCGCTTAGTTCCTCTTCGCTCGAAACGCGCGCCTGTCCCTTGCCGTCGTAGCCTTCGCGCGCTCTTTTCAGAATCCCAGTCCTAACCGTCGAAAGAAAGGCTGACGCTGCTGGCAGACCCTCCTCGCTGTCGATGATTACGTGAGGCGCTACCGGCAGCCCGAGCTGTGTTAGAAAGCGCTTCTCGGCAATGCGATCCTGAGTGATCTCCGCCGCGCGCGAGTTGGGACGGACACGGGTATGCCGCGCGGCGATCGCCAGAGCCTGTGCCGGCACATTCTCGAACTCAAAGGTGACAGCAGCGCACGCTTTTGCGAAGGCCGTAAGCGCGGCTTCGTCATCATAGCTGGCCTGCCATTTCATAGCGGCCACCTGAAATGCGGGGCTATCCTTCTCCGGAGCATAAATTGCTGTCTGAAAGCCAAGCTTTGCTGCCGCTATTGACAGAAAGCGGCCGAGCTGACCTCCTCCGAGAATTCCGATAGTTGAGCCGCGGGCGAGAGCTTCAGGGTGCATCCGAGGGCCGTTCGGCGACCTTTGCCGTGAGGTTGGCACTCCACGCATCCACGCGCGCAGCCAAGGCCGGGTCGGCGAGAGCCAGAATCTTTGCCGCGAGCAGGCCCGCATTCAAAGCGCCCGCCTCGCCAATGGCGAGCGTCCCAACCGGGACTCCGGCCGGCATCTGTACGATGGAATAAAGCGCGTCCTGGCCATTGAGCGACGTTGTGGAGATCGGAACGCCAAGGACAGGCAAGGCCGTCAACGCTGCTGTCATACCCGGAAGATGTGCAGCTCCGCCCGCTCCTGCAATAATGACTTTGACGCCCGAGTCGCGGGCGGATTTTGCGAAGGTATAGAGTCGGCCGGGAGTGCGGTGGGCAGAAACAATGCGCGCCTCGTGAGCGACGCCAAGTTCGTCCAATACGGTCGCGGCGGCACGCATGATCCGCCAGTCAGACTGGCTTCCCATAATGATGGCAACGGGGGGCGATTGAGTCGTCATGATTTATCTCAATCATGAAAACGATTCGGCTGGGTAGCGATAGGTCCGTTGAGGAGAACGTCTGCCTCTATCCAGACTTCAGGCGATAATGTCGGGGAGAAGCTGATCTTCGAGCCGCGCGATTTCGTCTTTAAGGCCCAACTTTCGCTTTTTCAAGCGGGTGAGACGAAGCTGGTCCCGGTCTTGCGCAGCTTCCAGAGCGAGGATGGCCTCGTCGAGGTCCCGGTGCGCCTGCCTCAGCTGCGCGAGCCTAAGACGCAGGTCCCGGTCTTCGGAAGTGTTCATCAAACCTCCGGGTATCATGCCGTCGATGTACGGCCCGGAAATACCGCCGATGTATCTCATGATAGCATGGATTCCCGTAAACCCGAAAAGCGCCGATGGTGACTAAAGCCATACCACGAGCTTTCGGAGCAAACACGCTTTTTCGCCCGGAACTTACTGGTTTATTAACAATTTCGCAATCCAGCAATGCTTGAGGTTGTCCTGGGGGCGCCCTGCACGCAAAACACAATTTGTGCTTAATCCGGCCCTCGTTTTGACATAATATAGCGTTGCGATTGGGCGTTAACAGAAATGGAGGCCGCGAAATGAGCCTTTCTGCGCATCTCGAGGAACTATCGGAAAAGCATCAAGCCATACATCGCCAGATAGAACAAGAAATGGGCCGCCCCCTCGTCGATAGCCTGAAAGTCTCCGAACTCAAGAAACGAAAGCTCCGCCTCAAGGAAAAAATAGAAAAGCTGAAATCTGAGCGGCACGTAGCCTGACCCTCTTCTACGTCTTCGTAACACATAAGAGCCGTTCCCCTTAGGGCCGCGCGCGGCGCTGCGCTTTCGCCCGCAGGGCCCCAAACAAATCTATTGCACTCAAGCGTGAGGACCTTCATTTCTTGACGCATGAGCGACAAGAAACCCTCCAATCAGGTAAAAGCGCGTCTGCCAAAGGGATTGCGCGACGTAGAGGCGCAAGAGCTGCGTGCACTGAAGCACATGCTCGGCAAGATCAGCGATGTTTACGAGCGATACGGTTTCGAGCCGCTCGACACGCCCGCCTTTGAATATACGGACGCGCTAGGGAAGTTTCTGCCGGACACCGACCGGCCCAATGAAGGCGTATTCTCATTTCAGGACGACGATGAACAGTGGGTCTCCCTGCGCTACGATTTGACGGCGCCGCTCGCCCGTTATGTCGCGGCGAACTTTGACTCTCTGCCAAAGCCGTTCCGCCGCTACCAGTCGGGCTATGTGTACCGGAATGAAAAGCCCGGTCCCGGCCGCTACCGCCAGTTCATGCAGTTTGACGCTGATACTGTGGGTACCGCGAACCCGGCCGCCGACGCGGAGATGTGCATGCTTGCCGCGGATACGCTATACGCGCTGGGACTTGGTGGAAATTACGTCGTGAAGGTCAGCAACCGTAAGATCTGGGACGGGGTGATGGATGCAATTGGGCTCGCCGACGTAAGTGAGCGGAAGCTGGTTCTGCGAGCAATAGATAAATTCGATCGTCTTGGTTTCGATGGCGTCTGTGCACTTCTTGGTGATAAAGGGCGCATGGACGAGTCTGGAGACCACACCAAAGGTGCCGGTCTCGATGAAGGCGCTATAAATTTGATACTACAGATATTGCGCTTGCGCTTGCCGGTGGATGCGCAGCTTGAACCGAACCAACGTGTTTACAATCCTTCGATAAATGAGGGACCTTCTGTCGATCAAACCGTCAGGCGACCGCTGACCTCTGTTATCTCGGTTATCGTTAGAAACTACCAGGAAACCGTTCGTAAGCGGGATTTTCGCGAATTGGAAAGTCTCGAAAAAGGCCTTCGAGAGCTTGAGGAAATCGGAAAAGTTACGGCTGCAGCGGGATTCGATGATGGGCGCATCATCATTGATCCAAGTGTTGTGAGGGGGCTTGAATATTATACGGGGCCGGTGTTCGAGGCGGAGCTGACCTGCCCGGCCACGAATGAAGAAGGCCAGACCGTGCGTTTCGGCTCAGTGGGAGGCGGCGGGCGATATGATGGGCTTGTCTCCCGCTTCAGATCGCAGCCGGTGCCTGCCACGGGCTTCTCCATCGGCGTTTCAAGGTTTTATGCGGCTTTGTCCCACCTTGGTAAGCTGAAGGGGAACGATGCGAAGCTTTCCCCCGTTGTCGTGCTTGTCATGGATAAGGCCCGTACCGGCGACTATCAGAGAATGACGCGGGACCTGCGCAATGCCGATATCCGCGCGGAAATGTATGTTGGCGATGCAGGTATGAAAGCGCAGATGAAATACGCCGACAGGCGCCGCGCCCCTTGCGTCATCATCCAGGGCGAAGACGAACGGGTGCGCGGTGAAGTGACCATCAAGGATCTGTTCGAAGGCGCTCGCCTTTCCGGCGAAATTTCGGACCGGGCCGAGTGGCGCGAGGCGCGGCCCGCACAGTTTTCGGTACCTGAATCGGAGATGGTTGCTGCCGTGCGGCAGCTTCTGGGTGAGCGTTCCAAGAATGACGGCTGAAGGCGCGATCGAGTTCGAAGCGCTGGAGGCGCAGGCCGCAAGCCTGATGGGGCTGTTCACCAAGGCAGGCTATGAGCGGGTCGCCCCAGCCTTCATTCAGCCGGCAAGTCTCTTCCTCGACCGCATCGGCGAAACGTTGCGCGCGCGCACCTACGTCTTCACCGATCCCGATGGGGAAGAGCTCTGTCTGCGGCCTGAGATGACCATTCCGGTCTGCCGCGTATTCCTTGAACGCGCCGCTACAGGCGGAAAAGTGAAATTCTGCTATAACGGCCCCGCATTCAGGATGCAGGAAGGAAAGCCGGACCCGCTTCGCCCGCGCGAGTTTCGCCAAGCGGGCATCGAGTATTTCGGCGCGGCCCGGCAGGAGGCGGACCTCGAAGTACTGGCGCTTACCATCGAGGCCGTGCGAAGCAGCGGATTCAAGTCCTTCATCGTCAAGGTGGGGAACATCGGCATCTTCTCCGCGCTGCTCAACGCGCTCGGGATGCCGCAGAGGTGGCGCGACCGGCTTGCTCGCGCTTTCTGGAGGCCTCAAGCTTTCGGGAGTGAGCTTCATGCGTTGTCCCGGCCTAAGGAGGTGGATAGCTCCGCTTTCAGCAGTGTCCCTTTGACCGCCGAAGGATTCTCTAAATCATCTCGACGCCCGCAGCATCCCTTTTATCGGGCTGCGCCGCCCTGAGGAAATCGTTAGGCGCCTGCAGGACAAGGCCGCCGATGCGCGTGAGACCCCGCTTCCGGAGAGCACCGTGCAGCTACTGGAAGACTACCTGCACATCAGGGGAGAGATGCCGGCCGCGCTTTCCACGGTTGAGAAGCTGTTCGCTGGGGCCAAGCTTGAGTTTGCCGAGCCGATCGCGCAGATGGAAGCCCTCTTTCGCGGCCTGAGCTCGATTGCCGGCCCCGTACGGGTCCAATTCGACGCCGGTTTCGGCCGCCATTTCGAATATTACACAGGATTAGTCTTCCAAATCGAAGTCGAAGGCGCGGGCCGCGCAGGAGAAATCGCAGGCGGGGGCCGCTATGATGGGCTGATTGGCGCTCTCTCTGAAAATCGCCGCGACGTTCCAGCCGTTGGCGCTGCCATTCATACCGAACGCCTTTTGGCAGCGATACGGCGATCATGATGACCGGCCAGCTCAAAATCGGGGTACCCTCGAAGGGGCGCTTGATGGAGGACACGCTCGAACTTTTCCGAGCTGCGGGTCTTGCAATCGAAAAGTCAGGCGACGAGCGCGGCTACCGCGGCTTTATCACAGCTATGCCAGGCGTGACAGTCGAGTTCCTCTCGGCAGGCGAGATTGCCCGTCACCTGCAACTATCCCGCATCCATCTGGGAGTAACCGGCGAAGACCTGATTCGCGAACTCATTCCTCAGGTAGAGGAGAAGGCCGATCTTCTTCTGAAGCTTGGCTTCGGTCATGCCACTGTCGCCGTTGCCGTGCCGGATTGCTGGCTGGATGTGGAGACCATGGCCGATCTTGAGGAGGCAGCCGCGCTGTTTGCGATTGAGCATGGGCGCCGGCTTCGCGTTGCAACGAAATACCCGACGGTCGCCCGCCGCTTCTTCACCCAAAAGGGGGTGGTGAGCTACCGGACCGTGGAAAGTCTTGGCGCCACAGAAGGTGCACCTGCAGCGGGCAGCGCCGAAGCCATCGTCGACATTACGACCACTGGCTCGACGCTCCGCGCGAATGGCCTTCGCATTCTGAGCGATGGGCTGATCCTGAAGTCCGAGGCAAATCTGGTGGCGTCCAAGGCTGCGCTTGCGACGCCGGAAACAGGCGAACTCGTGAAAGAAATCGTTCAAAGAGTCGAAAGCGCAGTCTTGAGTTTGCGCGAGTACCGGCCCTGACTCCGCCTGCGCCTTGCGTAGACAATTGCAGGGCAAGCTCTCAAGTCAGTTCGATACACCTGCCAGGCGCACCGGGGCCGAATTCTCGATCCTCGGATCGAATCCGGAAGGCCGGTACATCTGCAAGGTCCCGGCTGCCGACGTCTCCGCATCGCTCTTTCCGGAGGCGACCTCGCGATCGAACGAGTTTGAAGGGAACGCCATCGGGTTCGCTTGCAGCTCGGACAAGCCGTGTGGGTTGCCCTGGATGATGGAACTCTGCTCCCTTCCGGCTTGAAGCGTGGAAGGCTTGGCTCCAGCAATTCCTGGACGCGCCACGTTGTTGGATTTTGAGCTGATCAGCGAGTCATTGACCGGGCCAAAATGAGAAACGCTCGCCTCCTGCACGATGAAGGCATTCGCCTCGAGAATCTCGATCGGTAAAGCCTCCGACCGCGCTGCCTCGAACATCTTCGTGACCCAACCTTTGTCGTCCGGGGACGCGTTGCGCCTCGCGATAGCCAACAAGCCAAGTCCGTCACCGGGCACGCGCTTGATCCCATCGCCACGCCAAAGAAGTTGGCCCAGCAAAGCTTGGGCCGGGACGTATCCCTTTCGCGACGAAGTAAGCAGCCACTGGGCGCCAGCCCGACTATTTTTCGCCACGCCTTCCCCATTTATGAGAAGCTTGGCAAGCTCATACTGCGCCGCCGGGTCTCCGAAATAGCTCGCCGCGTGGTGCAGCAAGCTGAACGCATAGGCCGGGTTGGAAGGAAGGTTTGCTTCGGCAACGCCAGTCAAATGAAACCAAGCCATATAACGAAGTGCTGTCGCGACGAGCGGTCCGCGCTTGTCGCGAGCGTTAATTTCCCCGAATTGATTGATGACCCCCTGAAAGTAAAGGGCAGCCTGCCCTTCATCCTTTTTCACGCCCTGCCCAAGGGCCAGGCGGCGTCCAATTTCGATGCGAGAGGGCAAATCACCGGCGCCAGCCGCTTGCGCAAGGTCCCCGAATTTCAGGCTTACCATCTTCTCCGCAAGGGCGCGATGTTGCGCCGCCATGGCGACCACTGCCTGAGCTTTGGCTCGTTCGGCTTTCCGCTGAAGCGAGATCTGCGTGGCTACGAGACCGAGAGCCACCGCAGAAAACAGGACCGGTGCGGCTGAAATCCTGATCATGTAAAAAAGCTTAGATATCTGCATAGCACACAACTTCAACACTAGCGCCCGGATGCGTGACCGCGCCATACCGCGCCGGGCCGACCTGCTGTCCGTATTTCCACAATGCGCCGGAGGTGTAGTTATTTTTGGGCGGACTCCAGGCATTCCGGCGGCGGTTCAATTCGGCTTCGGGAACCTCAAGATCGAGTGTGCCACGTTCAGCATGTATGGAGATGATGTCTCCGTCTTGAACCAAGGCGATGGGGCCGCCTTCCGCGGCTTCGGGCCCAACATGACCGATGCAGAACCCTCTAGTCGCTCCCGAGAAGCGGCCGTCTGTGACGAGGGCGACCTTGTCGCCCATGCCCTGACCATAAAGTGCCGCGGTCGTTGACAGCATCTCGCGCATCCCTGGACCTCCTTTCGGGCCTTCATACCGGATGACGAGCACTTCACCTTCCTTGAAGGCATGCTGCTCGACCGCCCGGAACGCGTCCTCCTCGCAATCGAAACAGCGCGCAGGGCCGCGGAAGCTGAGAGTTTTCATGCCAGCAACCTTGACGATGGCTCCATCAGGAGCAAGCGAGCCGCGCAATCCGACGACACCGCCGGTTGGGGATATCGGCTTCTTCGCATCGCGAATCACGCGCTGGCGGGGATCGAAAACGAGGCCTTCGAGATTTTCGGCAAGGGTCTTTCCCGTGACCGTCAGGCAGTCGCCGTTCAAACACCCGGCATCCAGAAGCGTCCGCAGGAGCATCGGTACCCCCCCTGCCTCATACATGTCCTTGGCTACATATTGGCCGCCCGGTTTCAAATCGGCGATGTACGGTGTGCGCTTGAAGATCTCCGCGACTTCGAACAGGTCGAACTTGATGCCAGCCTCATGTGCCATGGCAGGAAGGTGGAGGGCCCCATTTGTCGATCCTCCCGAAGCTGCTACAACGGTTGCAGCATTCTCTAGGGCTTCGCGTGTGACAATGTCCCTTGGCCGGATCCCGCGTTCCAGCAGGTTCATGACTGCGCGGCCGCTCTTACGCGCATATTCATCACGCGACTCGTACGGCGCGGGTGCTCCCGAGGAATAGGGCAGCGCAAGGCCAATCGCTTCCGAAACGCAGGCCATGGTATTAGCGGTAAACTGGCCACCGCATGACCCGGCACTTGGGCATGCGACGCATTCGAGTTCGTGCAGGTCGGCGTCCGACATCTTGCCAGCGGAGTATTGTCCCACCGCCTCGAATACGTCGACAACCGTAACATCTTTGCCACGGAACCTGCCGGGCAAGATTGAGCCGCCATAGAGGAAGACGCTTGGGACGTTGAGGCGCAGCATGGCCATCATCATGCCAGGAAGCGATTTGTCGCATCCCGCAACTCCAACCAGGGCATCGTAACAATGGCCGCGCATGGTGACTTCGACGGAATTCTGCTATAATCTCGCGTGAAACGAGCGATGATTTCATGCCCTGGTGGCCCATGGCTATGCCATCGGTCACAGTAATCGTGCAAAATTCGCGGGGTGTGCCGCCTTCTTCAGCGACGCCTTTCTTCGCGGCCTGAGCCTGCCGCATCAGGGCGATATTGCAGGGCGCGGCCTCATTCCAGCACGATACAACGCCAACAAAAGGCTGATTAATCTCCTCCTCGCTAAGCCCCATCGCATAGTAGTAGGAGCGGTGCGGGGCACGGTCGGGCCCAACGGTTACATGGCGACTTGGCAACTTTGATTTATCGAACATCCGGACACCCAAGACAGCACCCTCCGCCGGGAAAAACCCGGTTTGAAGAACATGTGGTTTTTTTGCGTGGAGAGAAGCGCCGGACACTCCGAACTTCGGCAGCTTCGGTGGCTTAGCACCTTCCTGTAGCAGCACCGGAATCCTTGCGGTGTTCCGATGGGCGCCAATGTGTTCAGCCTTTATGGCCTAAACTTGGCAAACATGTCTCAGTCCGTGACCTTAGGGCAACAGACGCAAGGTAAGCGTACTAACGTCAGGTTGCCGGCACACGTTAACTCAGACGTAGATAGTCAGTTTCGGTAAAGGTCTGCGAAAGCCCTAGGTAAGGACTCATTGCGTTGAAGGGATTTCATTTCCGCACGCGCAAGCTTCAGCCACTCGAGGGCGCTGGGTGCGAAGGCATTCAGGCCCTCATCGAACATCGCGGTCGTCACCAAGGTCTCCGCGCTGCGCGATAGCGCCCTTGTCAAGGCCGCATTGCAAACCCGGTCTGCGAGCGCGCGAAGGTCCGCGCCTGAAAGGCCATCAGCTTTACGGGCGATTCGATCGAACGCGATCTTGCCATGCCCGGGGACTCCGGCAATAGCATTGGTCAAAATCTTTTTTCTGGCCTCAAAGGCCGGACGGGGAATGAACAGCAAACGATGAAAACGTCCGGAGCGGAAAAGGGCTGGGTCGAGCAGCCAGGGAGCATTGGTTGCCGCGAGAACGAGAAGGCCGGCATTGTTTCGCTGCGTACCGTCCAGTTCTGAAATCATCGCCGTAACAAGGGCACGGCCCACCTCTCCCTGTATGGCGACGCGCTTGCCGGTCAGCACATCGAAGTCGTCGAAAAACAAAATCGCCGGGGGTTCTGACCTTGCCTCATCGAAGAGAACGCGAAGCCTCTTTTCAGCCTCGCCGGCGTATTTGTCGAGAATATCCTCCGGATTGACGGTTAAGAAACGCGCGTCGCAGGTGCCGGCCGCTGCCCTCGCTATCATAGTTTTGCCGCAGCCCGGAGGGCCGTAGAGAAGGAGATTGCCGCCTGCCTTCTGGCGGTAGTTCTCATAAAGGCTTTTCTTCACATAGGGCAGCACCATCCGGTGCTGGATCTCGGTCTTAACATGGTCGAGTCCGGCCACCTCGGTGAAGGTTACAGTGCCCTCGTCGAAATCCTCTATGAAGGTTTCCGCTGCCGCTTCGCGTGATGGTTCCCCTTTGTTTTCCCGGCGTAATGAATATGAGGTCAGCGGGATTACCTTTGCTGCTGGCAGCAAGACGTTCGACCCCTGCCGGATGCCAAGAAAGCGTTCCAGCTCGCGATTGCGCATGGCGGGGTCTTGAGCAACGGCCTGGCGGTAAAGTGCGATTGCTTCCTGGTCGCGTCCGAGACCATGCAGCGCCCGGGCTCGCAGCGTCCGGTCTTCCGGAAGCTCAGAACCGCGGGCCAAGCGTTCCGCCAATTCGAAATCGCCGGCATTGAGGCTGAACTGGCAAGCTTGCCGCCTTACGGGAGCGAATTTGTCATTGGCGAGTACCTCCGCGGAAAGTGAACGCAGAAGCTCAAGCACGGATTCACGCCCGCGCTGCCCCTCGGCCTCGTCGATAATGATCAATAGGAGATCCGTATCCTCCCGGGCGCGATACACTTCTATGAGCGCGTTCAGCGTCTCTTGATCCATAGGCGCGGAGCCCATTACTGCCGGAAGCAGCCCGCGATGAGCCTCGCGATTAACGCCACCATGATAGAAACCCCGTCTAGAGCACCTTCGGCGATCTTCGAGTCGCCAAATGCACTCCAGTTTCTGTTTTGTCGCGCTTTCCGGGCAGAAAACCGCACACACCCCCGTTTTGAGAGGGCAAGCTTTTCCTGAAAGCGCTCTAGTGCGAGCCGCAATACAGGGGCGCACGGCGCAAAAGGCAAGAGCAGTGCAACAAGCGGCTCTCGCAAATATGATATTTGCCGCGGTTTGTGGCGGCTCAGCCACGGCCTTCGCGGTTTCGCTGCGCCGTTGCGTAGCCTTCCAACCGCATGATCGAGTCCCGGTGGCTTGTCAGGCTGCGACCGCGGAAAGGCGCTGCAGCGCGGCCTTCAGCTTTTCCGCGGTTGCCTCGGCCTCGGCGCGGCGTTCCCTGTTTTCCTCGACGACATCTTCCGGCGCCTTCGCCATGAACTGCTCATTGGCGAACCTGGCATCAATCTTTTGAATTTCCTGCTCCAGCTTACCAATTTCCTTGGAGAGCCGTTCCCGTTCCGCCGCGAGATCGATCACTTTCGCGAGCGCAAGCGCCATCGTGGCCTCTCCAAGAACAAATTGGAGAGAACCGGCAGGAGGAGCGTCCGCGAAACGGATCTCGCTGAGCCTTGCCATGCGCCTTACGAAGCTTTCGTACAGCTTGAAGCGCCCTTTCGTCTCCTTACTCGCTCCGGTCACCGTCAGCGGAAGAGCGGACGCTGCCGGCACATTCATGGACGAGCGTACCGACCTGATTTCGCTGATCAGATCAATAACCCAATTCAGCTCCGTAACGGCCTTGCTCGCTGTTCGCCTGGAAGCTTTTGGCCACTCGGCGAGGCACAGAAGAGTTTCGCGCTTGGGTCCGGCCTCGCCAAGCACCGCCCATAGCTCCTCCGTCACGAACGGCATGAATGGATGAAGCAGCTTCAGAATCTGGTCGAGCGCCCAGGCTGCCATTGCCTGGGTTTCAGCCTTCGCGGCTTTATCCGAACCCATAAAAACCGGCTTCGCGAATTCGACATACCAATCGCAAAACCTATTCCAGACGAAGCGGTAGACCTCGTTGGCGGCGTCATTGAAGCGGTAGCTTTCGATGGCATCTGTGACAGCGGCTACCGTCGCGTTCGCCTCGGCGTAGATCCATTTGTTGAGCGCCGTTTTCGCCTTCGCCGGCTCGAAATCCGGCTGCCGGACGCAACCGTTCATCTCGCAGAAACGCGCCGCGTTCCAGAGCTTGGTCGCGAAGTTGCGATAGCCTTCGATCCGCTGCACTGAAAGCTTCACGTCGCGCCCTTGCGCGGCCATGGCGGCCATCGTGAAGCGGAGCGCATCGGCGCCGTATTCCTCCATCACCGAGAGTGGATCGACGACATTGCCCTTCGACTTCGACATCTTTGCGCCCTTCTCATCGCGGACGAGCGCGTGGATATAGACGTCGCGGAACGGCACCTCGTGCATGAAGTGCAGACCCATCATCATCATCCGGGCGACCCAGAAAAAGATGATGTCGAAGCCGGTGACCAGCACTGAGGTTGGGTAATAACGCTTCAACTCCGGCGTCTTGTCCGGCCAGCCCATGGTCGAGAACGGCCACAGCGCGGAGGAGAACCAGGTATCGAGCACGTCTTCGTCGCGCCAAATACCTAGCCGTGGGAACCGTTCAATCCATTCTTCTTGGCCGGCGAATATCTCCACATCCCGTTTGTAATATTTCTTTGCTTGGGCGATAGCCTCGGCTTCATCCGCCGCAACGAATATTTTCGGATCCTTGAGCCTTCTAATGCCCGAACGCAGCAGTTCGATGTCTTCAGCCAAGTCATAGCTGGTGCCACCGAATTCGTCTAACCGCTTGGGGCCGTACCAGGCGGGGATGCGATGCCCCCACCAAAGCTGGCGCGAAATGCACCAGGGCTGGATGTTCTCGAGCCACTGAAAATAGACGTTGCGCCAGTTCTCGGGGATGAAGGTGGTCCTGCCCTCCCGGACAGCCTCAAGCGCTGGTTGCGCCAGCGTCTTTGCGTCCACATACCATTGATCGGTCAGATAAGGCTCAATCACTTCATTCGAGCGCTCGCCGAAAGGCACCTTAAGAACATGCGGCTCGATCTTTTGGACAAGGCCGAGCGCCTCCAGATCGGCAACCACTTTCTTGCGCGCCTCAAATCGATCCATGCCACGATAGGCTTCTGGCACGTCATCATTCAGCGTGGCCGTTTCCGTGAAGATATTGATGATCGGCAGATTATGGCGACGTCCTACCTCGAAATCGTTGAAGTCGTGAGCTGGCGTGATCTTCACAGCGCCCGAACCCTGTTCGGGGTCAGCGTAATCGTCTGCAATGATTGGAATCTCGCGCCCCACAAGCGGCAAGATCACTGTCTTGCCGACATAAGGCTTCCAGCGCTCGTCATTCGGGTTCACGGCGACGGCCGTATCGCCAAGCATGGTCTCGGGCCGCGTCGTGGCAACGACAATGTGCTTGTGTCTCAGCTTTCCCGGATTCTTGATGGGATATTTGAAATACCACAGATGCGCCTTGGTCTCGACCGGGATCACTTCAAGGTCCGAGATGGCGGTTTGAAGCTTCGGGTCCCAATTGACGAGGCGCTTGTCCTTGTAGATCAATCGCCGACCATCAGGCCCCATGGTATTGTACAGCTCGACGAAAACCTTGATGACCGCGCGAGATAACCCCTCGTCCATTGTGAAACGTTCCCGGCTCCAGTCGCAGGAGGCTCCGAGGCGCTTCAACTGATTGATGATCGTTCCGCCGGATTGCTCTTTCCAAGCCCACACGCGCTTTAGGAATTCTTCGCGTCCAAGCTCCCGCCGCCCTGGCTGCTGCCGCTCCACGAGCTGGCGTTCCACAAGGCTCTGAGTTGCGATGCCGGCATGGTCCGTACCCGGTTGCCAGAGCACATCGCGGCCGCGCATGCGCTCGAAGCGGGCAAGGATATCCTGCAACGTGTTATTGAGCGCGTGCCCCATATGCAGCGAGCCCGTGACGTTCGGCGGCGGGATCACAATAGAGAACGGCTTTGCTTTGGGGTTTTGCTTGAGAATGCGCCCAGCCCGGAAGGCTTGCGCTTTCTCCCATTCCTGGGAAATCCGCGGCTCTATCTCCGCATAATTGTAAGTCTTTTCCAGCATTGGCCGTAACGCAATTGGGGGTGTCACATGGTGTAGCATGTAAAGAAATGCACCCGCCCCGGCAACTGCAAGGACGCGTACTCAAGAGATAATGGCGCTAATTTTCTATCCGTCAGATTTAAGGTCGAGGCCGCGGGTGGCCAATTCTTCCCGGATTGCGTTTTCGAGAATGCGCGGCATGTGCTCGTTCAACCATTGTACGAGCAAGGGTCTGAGCATCTCGCGGACGGCATCTTCGAGTGTCCGGTTCGCTGACGAGGGAAGAGATGCTGGCGCTGGCCCAACATAGTGCGCCTGTGTCAGCGGTTGGATGGGCGGACTTGGCTGCTGAGGCGAAAGCTCATTTTGCGCCGGCCTCGGCCGCGGGCTGGTCTCAGGCCGCATTGCAGGCTTGGTCACGCTCGGCGGTGAGTAGGTCTGCGGCTGTGGGGGGTTATTCATTGTTCGCTCACGCCACTGAGTTTCCGGGTCCGCATCCTCAGGCGGGATCTCTTCCGCCGATTCCGGAGGGCGCATCGTTTCTTTCCGAAAGACCTCGTCCAACAGCGTAGGCAATTCGCCTGCCCCGTGTGCGCTCTCTCTTTCAATAACTTCCACGAACTTTTCTGTCACATCAGCCCTGCGGCTCTCGTCCAGATTTTCGAAGTCGACCCTTTGGGCATTCTCAAGCTCGCTTGCTTCCATCGCCTGGGCGGCCGACCTTGCAAGCTTTTCAGCCAGAGCTGCAACAGCCGCTTCCTCCTCGCCGTCCAAACCCATGACGGATGCCCCCGATTCGATAGCTTTTGCTCCATCCTCGTCAGGAGGCGCGGCTTGCCTCTCCTGCTTGCCGGGAACAAGGCTGCTTTCCCTGCCGGAAAACAAAGATACCGGTCCGCTATCGGGAATCGGCATGTGGATGTCCCGATCCCAACTGGCGGATAACGGCGCCCGCGACGTGCCCGCATCTCTGCTGGGTTTTGTCCCAGCCTGGCCCTGGGCCTGCGGCTTGGCAAGCTCGCGTCCGGACCATACCGGCCTGCGCCGGCCCCTGAGATTGTTGAGAAGGTGCCTTCCGCGTCTGTGCCGTGGGCCGGGTCTCACGGAAGGCTTCGCGCGCAAACGCTTCCGGCGCCAGGACCGGAGGCGCAGCCAGCTCCTCGACAGCTCGTGTTTTTACGGGCTGACCTGCTGCCGGCTCCGGCGCTCCTGGCTCGGCCGCTGGGGTCACAGTAGGAGCCGCGAGCGGTTCAGGAAAAACAAGTTCGTCGGTAAGATCCAACACTTCATCGCTCGGAGCCATAGCCGTTGTGGGCCCTCTCGCGGGGGCTACCGCATCGCCCCTATGACTGAGATCCCTTCCGACAGGATCCCTCTTATCCCCGTCGGAGATAATCAGCCTGATGGACGCTAGCAGCTCCTCCATGGATGGCTCGGGAGCCTGATCGGTTCGGTTCATCCTAATTCATCCCGGGGTTTGCAGAGCCGGAAACCAAGAGCTCCAAACCCACACCCAACTTCCTTGAAACGTTGCGCCGACTCACAAAGAGCCACCACTATGCGCGCTCAGGTTAGTGTTATCGGCCGGGAAGCGCCACCGCTTTATGGTACCTGAGGCAATGTTTGGGTATAAGCCGGCCCATCGGTTGATGTCTGCCACGGAGTGCGGCCAGACTGATCCACAGGAGCGACGCGCGGATCTTCCAGGCTTTCCAAGGAGGTTCCCCAGCCGAACCAAGAGTCCTTGACCTCCCCATAATAACGGGCGGGATCGTAGAGTTCGGTTTCTAGAGCGATATCGTAGGCCGTCAGCCGCCCTTCGTAGGCAATCACGCCATAGGAGGCGACGACCAGATCGTGCTGGAACGATATGAGGTTGACCCCGGCATTGAGGTAGGTCTGCTCGGCAGTCAGTACATCGAGGATCGTCCGCTGGCCGACCTTTTCCTCCTCCCTCGTTCCCTGCAGTGCGATTCTCGAAGCCTCTACAGCGGATTTGCCGGCCGCGACATTGCCTCTCGCGGCAATGACCAGCCCCCATTGCGAACTCACATTGAAGCGAGCGAGTTCACGCTGCACGTCTATATTCTGCCGCGCCTGCGATAAGGTTTCTATCGCTTGGCGGATCTGAGCCGATACGCTCCCTGCCTGATAAAGCGGGATCGAAAGTTGCCCGTACACACGCGCATCTTCCTCCTGCTGGATGGTCTTAAATCCGAATGGCTGCCCCGTAATGGTGTACTGGGCGTTCAGCGACAGCGTCGGAAGAAGCTGCCCCTTTAGCAGCTTGACTTGGTGCTCCTGGGCGCGCTCGCTAAAAATGGCACTCAATATCCCCGGGTTCTCCGCGTCCGCAATATCGAGCGCTGCTGGGAGTGATTTCGGCATCAGCCTCGTTGGCGCGCCGGGATTTACTAGTGTGCCTGGCGGATGGCCAATATACTGGGCGAAGAGAGCCTGGTCGCCATAGAGCGTCCCTTGTGCAATGCTGAGATCGGCCTGAGCGGAGGCCAAACCTGATTCCGCTTGAGCCACATCCGTTCGCGTCACTTCACCAACCTTGAAGCGGTCCTGCGTCGCGCGAAGCTGCTCGGCGAGCACCCTTACATTGCTCGCCCGCAGATTGACAATCGCCTGGTCCCGGTATGTGTTCATGTAGGCGGTTACTGCGTTGAGCAGAACATTGATCTCCTGCGTGCGAAGGTTCTCCCGGCCCGCCTCGACATTCGCCTCAGAGCCCTTGATGTTGTTATAGGTGCGGAAGCCGTCGAACACGTTTTGGGTGAGGGCTATGGTCGCCATTTTTGGATTGGAGACGCCACCTCCGAAGGTGCTGGCGCCAGTACTGAGAGAATTTAGTGAAAGGGGCTGAAAGGGGGTGGTGCAGGTAGCGGTGGTGCTATCTGCGAGCGTGCCGTTGCAAACGGGAAGAGAGCCCGGCATGACCGGGGGTTTAGGCAGCTTCGCCTGAAAGTTCTCATAACCATCCTGCAATGTAGCACTGATCGTAGGACGATATCCTGATTTCGCCTGCGCCACGGTATTATCCGTAGCCCGCAATTGTGCCCGCGCAGCTTTCAAGGTAGGATTGTAAAGGTAGGCCGCGGCTAGAGCCTCCTTAAGCGTTTCAGCATGGCACGGGCTCTGCGCTGCAAGCAAAACCGCGATCAGGACTTTCCAAATTCGTATCCTGTGCCAAAAGCTGAAAGACCTTGTGGATAGCATGGAATGTTTCCATTGTTTTGGGACTTTCCCTCCACGCTATACAAGCAAAAATAGCAACAAGTGATGTTACGCTATCTAAACGAGAAATGTTGTCTTTCCCCCTGGTTGGTTCGCTTCTCAGCGCTAGCTGGTCATTTGTCAGACCCGCCGACCGAAGCAGAGAGACAATTAAAGGTTGATAAACGAAAATGCGACAACTATTAGGAATACAGAGGAAGACATTCACGTATTAGTTGTGCACAAAGCACGCTTATCGAAGACAGTACGACCAGCAACAGCAAATGCGAGTCTCTTGCGAGCGGCGAGGATCTATTTTGCAACCTGATACCTGCTTAAGTTTTGAATGCACCGCAGGGAATCTCCAGGAAAAGACTCAAGAACTACAATCAAAGATTGCGAATCGTCAATTTCCACGCTTACGCTGCTGCACTCTCTACAGTAGGTGGAGCAGAGCAGCAGTGCTGGCCGTGGTTCCTCAATCTTCTATTCGCTGTCTGACGGCTCGCAACTTGATCGCAGCCTTGACTATTCTATTCGCCGGTACCGTCTCCGAATCTGTCTGCGCGGCGGAACAGTTTTGTTGCGAGGGCAAAGCCTTCGCTCACCCTCAAAACTTTCAGGACAGCACGCATAATCCGAATCGCCTTTCAGAAGTCGCTTTGGAAGTAGACCGAGCTGGTTCTCCAAGCCAGACTTTAGAAAGAGAATGGCGGGAAAAGCTTCGTTTACTTTTCGAAGAGGCAGGACTGGGGCATCCAGCCGCTCTCTCATACCTGGATAAGTTGGCCGCAACCGAGAAGCTTGGCTCCCTCCATCCTCGCATTCTCTCCATCGCGGAAAATCTGGGATGGTTCTGCTGCGAGAGGCTCTATCGGGAGACGGGCACCCGGATAATCAGGTTGATGAATGCAGCCGGAGAAGCAGTTGCTTCCCCCACCGCCTTTGCATGGGCGCTAAGCAAACTCGCGATGCTATATAAAGCGCAAGGGCGAAGCGAGGCTGCAATTGGTCTGTTAGAAAGAGCACTCGCGATAGCTGATCGCGCGCCCGGGAAAGATTATTACCGTGAAGGTGCAATCGCGAACCGGCTTGCACTTTATTGCGGGGAGGCAGGCCGCGCGGGGGATGCGGGAGCCTATTTCAATCGTGCTATTGCGGCATTCGAAAAGTCCGGTGACTTAGCTTCTAGAGCGGCGGCCCTTTACAATCTGGCCCTACTCTATGCTGGGCAGCGCCGCTACCCAGAGGCGGCCGATGCAGCGCTGCGATCGCTCTCACTTTTGACGGAGACTGAAAAGCTCGATCAAAGCCGCGTCTTTGACGCGCTGAACACCCTTGGCGGCATCTATAACGCACTGGGCCGCTATAAGGATGCCGAAAAGACCCTGTTGCGGGCTTTCGTCATCGGCCAGCAGAATTTCAAACCGGCGGATCAAAGGCTCTCTTACGTAAGCGCTAATTTGGCTGTCATCTATAAAAGCGAGGGACGTGCTTCTGAGGCTGTTGCTATGTTCGGCCTGGCACTAAAAGCGGCTGAGATCGCTCTAGGCCCCGAGGATGTCTGGGTCGGGATGATCGCGAATCGTTTCGCTGTCACTTATTTTGAGCAGGGAAGACTTACCGAGGCGGAGTTGCTTTTCAAGCGTGCGATCGCGATTGGGAATAAGAGTACGGAGGAGGACAGTCTATTTTTGGCAGCGGCTCTTTTTAACTTGTCGGCGCTTTATTCAAGGCAATGGCGCTACGCAGAAGCCGAAGAACTCCTCAATCGCTCCCTCATCATTCGCCGCCGCGAGTATGGGCCCGACCATCCTGCGGTCGAGGAGGTGCAAAACGCCATTGCCGCCGTGCAAGGGGCCCAGAAGGAAAGTGGGCGAAGCACTCACATTATAGGAAAGGCTTTTCCTCCCTCAGACATTGGCGAGCGATAAGCGAAGGGTCCGCGCACACGCAAAGGTCCGGAGGCTTTGCCTGCGATGTCCTGTTGCGCCGGCTAGAAGCCCGCGTAGAATCGCGCCGGGGAGTGTGAGCGGTTTCGGGTAACGCGACGCGATTAAACAAAGACCTAGAGCGGCGCGGATTCCGAATTGGCGTGCGCAGCGCTAGGGGATCTGAGGCAGTTTTTGAGTATAAGCCGGCCCATCGGTTGATTTCTGGCCCAGCGTACGGCCTGACTGCTCCACCGCAGACACGCGGGGATCTTCGTGGCTTTCCACGGAGGCACCCCAACCGAACCAAGCGTCCTTGACCTCCCCATAATAGCGGGTGGGATCGTAAAGTTCTGCCTCTAATGCGATGTCATACGCCGTAAGCCGCCCCTCGTAGGCCAGCACCCCATAGGAGGACACGACTAGGTCGTGCTGGAACGAAATGAGGTTGACCCCGGCATTGAGATAGATTTGCTCGGCACTCAACACATCGAGGATGGTCCGTTGGCCGACCCTCTCCTCCTCCCTCGTTCCCTGCAAAGCGATTCTCGAAGCTTCTACGGCGGACTTGCCGGCCGCGATGTTGCCTTTCGCGGCAATGACCAGCCCCCATTGCGCGCTCACATTGTAGCGAGCTAGCTCACGCTGGGCGTCGATATTCTGCCGCGCCTGCGATAAGGTTTCCATCGCCTGCCGGATCTGAGCGGATACGCTGCCTGCCTGATAAAGCGGGATCGTTAGTTGCCCGTAGACACGCGCATCTTCCTCCTGCTGGATGCTCGCAAACCCAGATGGTTGCGAGGATATGGAGTAGGTCGCGTTCAAAGACAGCGTCGGCAGAAGCTGCCCCTTTAGCAGCTTGACTTGGTGCTCCTGCGCGCGCTCGCGAAAAATGGCGCTTATTACCCCTGGGTTCTCCGATTGCGCGATTTCGATCGCGCCTTGGAGCGATTTCGGCATCATCCTCGCGGGCGCGCCTGGATCTTTAAGAGTTCCCGGGGGATGGCCGATATACTGGGCGAAGAGAGCCTGGTCACCATAAAGCGTTCCTTGCGCGATGCTGAGATCGGCTTGAGCCGAAGCCAAGCCTGATTCCGACTGAGCCACGTCTGTGCGCGTGACCTCGCCAACCTTGAAGCGGTCCTGCGTCGCGCGAAGCTGCTCAGCGAGCACCCTCACATTGCTCCGCCTCAAATTGACGATCGCTTGATCGCGGAAAACGTTCGCATAGGCGGTCGTTGCGCTCAGCAGCACCGAGATCTCGGACGAGCGGAGGTCCTCCCGGCCGGCTTCCACAAGCGCTTCAGAGCCCTTGACGTTATTATAAGTGCGGAAGCCGTCGAACACATTTTGAGTGAGGGCTACCTGAGCAGAGCGTGGATTAGATGTACCCTGTGTGAGGCCGCTGCCACCGAGAGAACTGAGCGGGAGGGGCTGGAAGCCACCGGAGCAGGAGGCCAGTATGCCAGGTGTTACGGTTCCCTGGCAGAACGGCACTGTACCCGTAGGCCCAGTAGGCACCTTCGCATGAAGGTTCTCGTAGCCATCCTGCAACGTAGCGCTGATCGTAGGACGATATCCCGACTTCGCGAGGGACACGCCATTGTCCGTCGCGCGCAATTGTGCCCGGGCCGCTTTTAGAGTGGGATTATAAAGGTAGGCTGCTGCCAGCGCCTCCTTCAGCGTTTCGCCCCGCACTGGAAAAGCCAAGACTAACGGAACAAAAAGCGCCGCCGGTAAAGTCCAAGCTCGTCGCTTGCGCGCAAAGCGGCAACGGGAAGAACGGTCGAACTGCATGACATGTACCCGTTGTTTCGAGAGTTCGCACAACTCGCACAGACCACACGCTCAAACGCTGGCACCAAGTGCGCCGCACGCAAAGTAGCGATCGCCGCGAGCTAACAAAAGCTCAATCGCTGCAATAATAAGGATTTTCTAGCGGATGCGTTGCCGAATTGCAGCGGTGCCGGTTACCTTAAAAGACAAATTGAGGCTTGGGTTCGAAACCTGGAAGGTATTCGGCGCCAGCATCGAAGATGGCCCGGCCCGATATGGCTCCGGCGGCCTTGGTAAAGAGCGTGGCATGCCCAAGCCAACCCTTGCGCACTATTGTGACAAGACGGCCGCCCTCCGAAAGCTGGCTTAAAAGTCCTTTCGGTTCTTCCGAAACAGCTCCATTCATCAAGATCAGATCGAAAGGCTTGGACGCATCAAGACCATTCTGCAATGGCCCGGCGCGCACTTCGACCCCGGTAATTCCTGCGCTCGCAAGGCACTTACGCATCCCATTCGCGAGCGATTCTGACGCTTCCAAGACATCAACCTTTTTGCAGAGATGCAAAAGAATCGCGGCCGAATATCCGGTAACTCCGCCGACATCGAGGACATGGTCCGAGGGAAGGGGCGCCGCGAACTGCAGCATGCGAGCAAGCGTCATTGGCGGCAGAAGGTAGCGCGCGCGAGAACCGGACGTGGCCGGCACAATTGGCAGTGCCTCATCGATATAGGCCAAGGCCTTCTGGTGCTCGGGAACGAACTTTTCCCGCGGCAGACTGGCAAATGCATCGAGGATGCGCACATCACGGACGCCGTTCGGTCTTATCTGAGATTCCACCATTGCTACGCGCGCTGTTTCAAACTGCATCGCCAGTCTTTCTGCCGGGGAGAATGGAATGAGAGACGCCTAACAAAAATTCGGGGGCATTACCAGCGCCTTCGCAAAGGGGTTGATGCGCCTCAAGCGGCTTTTCATACGGCATCGATCATGATACGAAACGGCAGGGCCACGTGGCGGAGTGGTGACGCATCGGACTGCAAATCCGCGTACCCCGGTTCGATTCCGGGCGTGGCCTCCAAGCAAATCACTGAAAACAAAAGGGTTTGGCCAAAAGCCAAAACCGACCAAAAAGAACAAACCGCGGAGACGGGGGGTCCATTTGGGGGTCCGTCTTCGTGGCTTGTTCGCCACAGCGGTTTTGTCGCATGCGCTCGCGGAGAGGGTGTCGGACGCTCAAGTGAAACCTCAGATGCATGTAATCGTAGTTCCGTTGTTGCAGGAGTACGATCACGATCAAGGCGAAGGGGCATCTCGATCGCGTCAAGCCCAATGTCCACTGCGCATTGTCGCAATGGCTTCAGTATCGAAATGCCTCGATGCCAAGGAGCCTCTATTCATTAATCTCACGCGCGATCGGACCCACACTCGATTAAGCGGTGCGGGCGTTTACGCCATAATTCTGGATCAGTTGGCCGAAAAGCCGGGATCAAAACCCGGCCGCATGGCCTTCGCCATACCGCGATCACAGCTGCTTTGAACGCCTTCAATGGAGACTTTCGAAAAACTTCGAGCTTTTTTCCGCCATGCATCGCTCGACACCATCTGGCGGTATGATGATAACCGAGCCGACCATGCGGGACAAATTGCACAGGTGGTCGATGGATTGACGGGATAGACGAAACCGGAATTTGCCGAAGCTTATGCTCTTCTCTATTTCCGCGTCCTAGAGCGGTTCC
>CAWFHI010000016.1:0-304302 GCA_963815605.1 uncultured Alphaproteobacteria bacterium
TCGCAGGGTTCTGGTGAGAAACTTGAAGTGCCTTCGCTACTTCAGTATACGTCCCTCCTTTGGAGGCCCAAGGGATAGCATTCTACCACTGCTGAAATAAACCGTTGCGGGCTCGCGGCGCTGAAATTAGACATATGTCCCACATTAGAGACAGCCATGGCAAAATCACAAATCGACGAGGCGACGGTAAAGCGGATCGCGCATCTGTCGCGCCTCAAGATCTCGGCGCAGGAAGCGCAAAGCCTCAAACGCGAGCTGAACGGCATACTGGCCTGGGTCGAGGAGCTGAACGCGATCCCGACCGATGGCGTCGAGCCGCTCACCTCAGCGGGGGTGCGGAGCTCAGGATGCGCGCCGACGTTGTGACCGATGGCGGCCGCCCCGCGGATATTCTAAAAAACGCGCCCAAATCCGAAGATAGCTTCTTCCTCGTCCCCAAGGTTATCGAATAGCCCATGTCCTTGAATGAGCTGACTATTGCGCAAGCAAGCGAAAAGTTGCGCGCGAAAGAGATCAAGGCAACCGAGCTGACGGAAGCTTGCCTTCCCGCCATCGAGGCCGGAAATAAGGCGCTCAACGCTTTTCTGATCGTGACTGCCGATAAGGCGATGGAAGCGGCAAAGGAGTCGGACAAGCGGCTCGGCGCGAAATCGAAATCCGGCATCCGCGCGCTTGAAGGCATTCCGCTCGGCATGAAGGATCTCTACTGCACGAAGGGCGTGCGCACCACGGCCTGCTCGCACATCCTGCGCAATTTCGACCCCACCTACGAATCGACCGTCACGCAAAACCTTTGGGACGCGGGCGCGGTCATGCTCGGCAAGCTCAATATGGACGAGTTCGCGATGGGCTCGTCCAATGAGACCAGCTATTTCGGGCCCTGCATCAATCCGTGGCGCGCCAATGGCAGCAAAGAAAAGCTCGTGCCCGGCGGCTCGTCGGGGGGCTCGGCTTCGGCGGTGGCGGCGGGGCTTTGCCTCGGCGCAACGGCTTCCGATACCGGCGGCTCGATCCGCCAGCCCGCCGCCTTCACCGGCACCGTTGGCATCAAGCCCACCTATGGCCGCTGCTCGCGCTGGGGCATGGTCGCCTTCGCATCCTCGCTCGACCAGGCAGGCCCGATAGCCCGCTCGATCAAGGATGCGGCGCTACTGCTCCAGGCCATGGCGAGCCACGATCCGAAGGATTGACCAGCGCCGATATGCCGATGCCGGATCTGGAGAAGGCGCTCGGCGCCGGTGAAGGGGCTGAGGATCGGCATTCCGAAGGAATACCGTGTTGACGGCATGGCGGCCGAGATCGACGCGCTTTGGCAAAAGGGCATCGAAATCTTCCGCCAGGCCGGCGCGAAAATCGTGGATGTGAGCCTGCCGCACACCAAGGCGGCGCTGCCCGCCTATTACATCGTCGCGCCCGCCGAGGCTTCCTCGAATCTCGCCCGCTACGACGGCGTTCGCTACGGGCTGCGCGCCAATGGCAAAGATATCTTGGCATGTACGAGGAGACCCGCGCCGAAGGGTTTGGCGCGGAGGTCAAGCGCCGCATTCTGATTGGCACCTATGTGCTATCGGCCGGCTATTACGACGCTTATTATCTGAAGGCGCAGAAGGTTCGCAGCCTCATCAAGCGGGACTTCGACCAGGCTTTCGAGAAGGTGGACGTGATCCTTACGCCGGCCACGCCGACACCGGCTTTTGCGCTTGGCAGCCAGGGCGGCTCCGATCCGATTGCCATGTATCTGAACGATATCTTTACCGTGACCGTGAACATGGCCGGACTGCCGGGGCTTTCGGTGCCGGCGGGGCGCTCCGCGGAGGGGCTGCCGCTCGGGCTTCAGATCATCGGCAAGCCCTTCGACGAGGGGCTTGTCTTGCGCGCTGGGCAGCTGATCGAGGATGCGGTTGGCCGCATGCCAATTCCGGAGCCTTGGTGGCAGCGTGACGGAACGTCAAACAGACAGAAGGCATCGCCAATGAAAGTCCCGCGGCGAAAGCGGCTGCGAAAAGGGCGCGGCCTGCGGCGGCAAGTGCCCGGCCCGGGAGGCCCGCAACAACCGCAGCATCGGGAAAAAAGCTCAATGGCGCTTCGTAAAGCGGAAGAATGCGAAAACATGGATCATGTGCGCGTCGAGATCGACCGCATCGACGACGCGCTCCTCGATCTCGTCGCCGAGCGTTTCACCTATGTGGACCGGGCCTGGCAGCTAAAGAGCGACCCTGCGGAGGCGACCGTTCCGTGGCGCATCCGTCAAGTGATCGACAAGGTCGAGGCGCGCGCCAAGGAACGCGGCTTGCCGCCTGGACTCGCGGCGGCGTTCTGGCGTCAAATGATTGGCTGGTTTATTCAGTATGAGGAAGAGAAGCTCGCAAAACGCTCCGAGCAAGCGAAATCATCAAATGAAACACTTACGATTGCTTGCATTTTTTTTCGCTGCAGTTTTCTCGATTCTTGCAGGCGCCATTCTTCAAGCAGGGCCGAAGGCGCAGACTTGAAGGTGGAGGTCAGCGGGCTCCGGAATTATAAGGGCCATGTGGTGCTGTGGCTGTGGGCGGTGACCGAACAGGCGAGGTTTCCCGATCCCAGCAAGGTGCAGTACCGCGACGAGCGCGCGGGCGATCTGCCTTGCGATTTCCCGCAGATGGCCATTTGCCGCAGGATCGTTTCAAGCCTTCAGGACCTCACTGTCTCTTACACGTTCAAGTCGGTCCCGCCCGGCGATTACGCTGTTTTCGTGTTCCACGATGAAAACAACAACAAGCTTCTAGACACGGGCATGTTCAAGCGTCCGCTTGAGGCGAGCGGCTATAGCCAGTTGCTTCCGGATGAAGTCAAGCCCCTGGCAAACAAGATAACATTCCAGCAGGCGCACTTCACTTTGAGCGGGCCGAAAACCATAACCATTGGGCTGCGGTATCCCCCGCGGCTCTAGCCGCGCCGAGACCAACGGCGCCGGGATAGAAAAGCGGAAGAGTGCATGGCGGAAATCAGGCAAGAAAATCTTATCAGAGGCGACACCGGCCCTTGGGAAGTCATTGTGGGCATGGAGGTTCACGCCCAGGTGCTCTCCAATTCGAAGCTCTTTTCGGGAGCTTCGGCAGCATTCGGCGGCGAGCCCAATTCTCATGTCAGTCTTGTTGACGCCGCCATGCCTGGAATGCTGCCCGTGATCAACGAAGAGTGCGTGGCACAAGCGGTTCGGACCGGCCTCGGCCTCAAGGCAAAAATCCACCACCGGTCGGTGTTCGACCGGAAGAACTACTTCTACCCCGACCTGCCTCAGGGCTATCAAATCTCGCAATACAAGAATCCTATCGTGGGCGAGGGTGTGGTTATCGTCGACCTCAAGGAATATTCAATCGACGTCGGCATTGAGCGCCTGCACTTGGAGCAGGACGCTGGCAAGAGCCTTCACGATCAGGACCCGGAATATTCCTATGTGGACCTGAACCGGTCCGGGGTGGGCCTGATGGAGATCGTGTCGAAGCCGGATATGCGTTCCGCGGAAGAGGCCAAGGCTTACATCACCAAGCTTCGCACAATCATGCGCTATCTGGGCACCTGCGATGGCAATATGGAGCAGGGATCGCTTCGTGCCGACGTCAATGTCTCCGTTCGCCAGCCGGGCGAAGAGCTTGGGACGCGCTGCGAAATAAAGAACGTCAACTCAATCCGGTTCATCGGTCAGGCGATTGACTTCGAGGCCCGCCGGCAAATCGGCATCCTGGAAGAAGGAGGCGTGATCAAGCAGGAAACGCGGCTGTTCGACGCAAGGACCGGCGAAACACGTTCCATGCGCACCAAGGAAGAAGCGCACGATTACCGCTATTTTCCCGATCCCGACCTTCTGCCGCTGGAGTTCTCCGGAGCCTTCGTCGAGAAGCTGAGGAAAGGCTTGCCGGAACTTCCGGACGAGAAGCGCGCGCGTTTCGTGAAAGACTATGCGCTCTCTGCCTATGATGCTGGCGTCCTCATCGCCGATCGTGCCTCAGCCGAGTTCTTCGAGGCCGTCGCAAAAGGCCGCGATGCGAAGCTCGCCGCAAACTGGGTCATGGGGGATCTTTTCGCCGCGCTCAACAAGACGGGCAAGGATATTTCGAACAGCCCGGTGTCGGCTGCGCATCTTGGGGAGCTTATCGGCCTCATCTCTTCGAATGTGATCTCCGGCCGCATCGCGAAACAGGTTTTCGAGATCATGCTTGAGACAGGGCAAGCTCCTGCGAAAATCGTCGAAGAGCGCGGTCTGAAGCAGGTCACCGATACAGGTGCGATCGAAAAGGTGGTGGATGAGATCATCGCCGCGAACCCGAAGCAGGTGGAGCAGGTCCAGACGAAGCCGAAGACGCTTGGCTGGTTCGTCGGGCAGGTGATGCGCGCCACCGGCGGCAAGGCGAACCCCGACGCGGTTAATGCGCTGTTGCGCCAGAAGCTGAAGGTTCCTGAAGAGGTTTAGCGGCTTTTCCCTTACACTTAGCCGGCGGATGCGTCCACTCCCGGAGTAGAAGGCGTGAGCGCTGAAACGTCCGCGGCCGTGAACGGATATCTGCGCGCCGCCTTCTCTCCGTCGCGCTTACTGACAAGGCGGGCACGCGTTGCAATCCCAAACCACCGCATGAGCGCAGCGAGCCGCGGCTGTTTGTGAGTAAGGACTGCCGGCCCAATCACGTACTCGGCAACCTGCACAGCGGCATCCACATTCGGCATGAAGGATTGGCTTGCCGGAATGGCGATTTGCCTGAGGGAGGTCTTTCGCCTTCTCTTCTTCGCGGCCGTCATTGGCGGAGAAGCATGCGCCGCAGCGAGCTTAGACGGCGCAATCTCCAAAGGCGCGATATGGTTTTTCTCGAGCCATTCATTGACAAAGCGCACCTGCTCCTGCCGGACTTCGGCCCGCATAGAAAGAATGTCCTTTACAATCCGCTCTTTCCACTTTTCGAAGCTGATAGGGGGACCCGAAAGGCCGAAAAGGCGGCGGGTCTGCATCAGTCCATCCAACCCAAACGCAAAAATGGACCGGCATCTTAAGTCCAGAAACTCCTCTCTGGCATCGCTCTCATTTTCGCGTCCGAAAGTGGCGTAGGCGCTCGATCCGGCCGTCAAGAGCGCGCTCGTGTTGCTGGCGGGCGAGCGCCCATAGACCGTAACGGGCCTGTTCAAGTAAATGTAGGATTTTGCGAGCGCTAATGCGGCAAACGCGCTTGCGTCGGGGATGGTGTAATAATGATAGCGCCCGGCCTTTGAGGCCACGGCGTGCACGATGTCCCTCGAAACGCAGCCGCAATGAACGCTGGCGATTCCGCTTTCGCCGGCACAGATTTTGCTCATGTACTCAGCAGGATCGCGGCTTTGCACGCCGCCTCCGAGATGACGCCGCCTGATGCGAAGAAGCCCGTCGGCATTGTCGCGGGGCCACTCGTAGCTAACCTCTGGCCAGCTCACTATATCCGGCCTTTGCTCCGTCAAAACCGCAATTAGGTCCGCGATGCCGCCCGGAAGCACGGCATCATCGTCACCGATATAGAGGATGTAATCGCCGGTGGCATTCGAGAAAGCCGAGCTGAAGTTTGCGCAAACCGAAACACGTTCGGGCGTCCTGACATACCGGATACGAGGATCGCCGTTCGCGCCAACAACAGCGGCTGTATCATCGTGGCTGGCATTATCGCTGACCACGATCTCTATGCGGTCGTCCCTGCACGCGATCGCTGTGTTGAGGCTGTGCTGCAAATAAAGGCCGCGCTCCCTAGTGGGAATGACAATCGACAACATCGGCCGCTGATCAGAATCGCTCATAGAACTGCTCAAATTGCTTTTGAGGGCGGCCCAAGCCCTGTCCCGAACATTCACGTCCGGCGCTTCGCTACGTTCGATCGCCAGATACGTCAACGAACCGGTTGCGCTTTGTGATTGTACAACTTCTGGCCGGTATGCTGATGCGGCCCCGATTACTGAAGAGGTACTAGCTATTGCGATAGCCTTTGTATTTCGGGCAGCGCCTGTTTTGAGGTTGCGCAAGGTTAACCTTAGCTGGCATGATTTTTGTACCACCGGGGCAGTGCAGCTGAGGGAACTTCAGTTATGTCTGCGACGCGAATTGTTATGGATGCGCAAACTAGCGTTGCCGAGCCCCTTAACGCGGCACCTCAGCTTTACAACGCCGATCTAGCTCCGGCGAAGGCGCGCACATGGGGCGTGTTCAGCCTTTTTGCCATGTGGATGTCCGACGTCCATTCCGTCGGAGGCTATACATTCGCGGCAAGCCTGTTCTTCTTAGGCCTAACCGGATGGCAGGTACTGATCTCCATGCTGATCGGGATCTTGGCCGTCTACTTCCTGATGAATCTCATCGGCAGGCCGTCTCAGCGTTACGGCGTCCCTTATCCGGTAATTGCGCGCATTGCCTTCGGAGTTAGGGGAGCGAACCTGGCAGCTGTCGTGCGGGGGATCGTGGGCGTCGTCTGGTACGGCGTGCAAACCTACTTCGCATCGAAGGCTGTGCAGGTGCTGGCGATAGCCTTGGTGCCGCAGGCGGCGGACTGGTCACATGGCCAATTCTTGGGGCTCTCCGGGCTGGCCTGGGGTTGTTTTCTCTTCATGTGGTTGTTTCAGCTCCTAATTTTTCTCAGCGGAATGGAAACAATCAGGAAGTTTATCGATTTCTGCGGACCAGTCGTATATCTGGTGATGTTTGCACTCGCGATCTGGATCGTTTCGCAGACAGGCTTGTCTAGCCTGTCGCTGCAATTAAACGCGCCGCCTTCGAGTACCGCATCAGCGGCCGGCCTAATGGCAAATGCCGCCATTCTCATCGTCGCCTACTTTGCCGCCTTGCTCTTGAACTTCGGAGACTTCGCCCGCTTCACGGAGAGTGAGAAGTCGATGAAGGCCGGCAATTTTCTAGGTCTTCCGGTCAACTTCCTCGTCTTCGCATTGGTTACCGTGATCGTAACGGCAGGAACCGTTCAAGTCTTCGGCGAAGCGATCATGGACCCGGTCAAGATCGTGGAGAAGATTGGTAATCCCTTCGTTGTGATCATTGGCTCAGTCACCTTCATTGTCGCGACCATGGGGATCAACATCGTCGCGAACTTCGTTTCGCCGGCCTACGACATCGTCAATCTTTACCCGGAGAAGATTGATTTCAGGCTGGGTGGCCTCATTGCCTCTATTCTGTCCGTCCTTGTCTGCCCATGGCTGTTCGTATCCAGTCCACACGCGATCACTATCTTCGTCGCCATTTTCGGCGCTGCGCTTGGGCCTCTATTCGGCGTGATCATCGCTGATTATTACCTCGTAAAAGGCGGAAGCATCTCCGTTGCTGCGCTTTACTCGATGTCGCAGTCCGGCGAGTACTTCTATGACAATGGCTGGAATCGCAAAGCGGTCTTAGCGTTCGCTCTCGCATCCATGTTATCGATAGGCCTAGCGTTAGCGGGTGCGTATGGCATCATTGCTAATGTTGGTGACTGGGGCTGGCTAATTGGGGCAGGTGCCGCAGCCTTTTTGTATCGGCTGTTATCGAGGGCCGGTCACGGCTTACCACAGGTGGAACCGGCGAAAAATTGAGAAAAGTGATGGAGGCTACGCTTATGTCTCAGATTACGAGAAGAGGAATGCTTGGGTTGGCATCCTCAGTTCTTGCTGTTGGGGTAATGCACAAAGCCGCGTTCGCAGCGGGCGCGCCTGGCCTTACGACGCACATGCTCGATGTCGCGAATGGGAAGCCCGCGGAAGGCGTGCGTATTGATTTTTCGGTGCGGGAAGGCGAAGGATATCGGCTGATCTCGACCGCCCACACAAACGCCGATGGGCGCACGCCGGAGCCGTTGCTGAATGCTCAGACGATGAAGGCCGGAGAGTATCAGCTCGTTTTCTATATCGCCGAATACTACAAAAAATTGGGGACAATCCTGCCCAATCCGCCATTCTTGGAGAAGGCGATTATCCAGTTCGGCATGGCCGATGCGGCGTCACATTATCACGTTCCCATTCTCGCGACGCCCTGGAGCTACACCACCTATCGCGGCAGCTAAGAGCCCGCTCGAGTGAAGGATTTGGCTATGCGCCGCTCCTTTCGTGCTGCAAGAGCATTTATAATAGCGTTCGCCATTTTGACGCCGCTCAGAGTCGCGTGGGCGGGGCCGGATATGAGCGCCATCAACGGTCTCGATCGCGCCGCTTTCGTCCAGAAGCTCGGCGGCGTCTTCGAAAAGGCGGCGTGGGTTGCGGAAAAAGCCTGGGAAAAGAAGCCTTTCGCGACCCCCGATGATCTGCATGCAACGATGGTTGATGCCGTCAAGCAGGCGCCGGTGCAGGATCAAATCGCGCTTCTTCAGGGCCATCCGGATCTTGAGGGCAAGGAAGCGCAGGCTGGCACGATGACGGTCTCATCCGCGTCCGAGCAAGGCCGAGCCGGTTTGAACGCACTGACGAAGGATGAGATGGCCCGGATTACCGCTCTGAACGCCGCCTACAAGAAGAAGTTCGGGTTTCCCTTCATCATTGCGGTCAGGCTCTACACGAGAATTTTTTTTGAGTTCGAGAGGCGGCTTAGAAACGACACAGCGACCGAATACGCCAACGGCCTCGAAAATGTCTTCCGGATTGCCCGCCTGAGACTCGACAAGCTGCTTGAGCAGAGTTGACGCTTTCCGCTCATCGCCGCTTCCCAAACCCGTGGGTTGCGCGTAAGCATGGCGGCATCGGCGAAGCCTCCAGCTCTCCAGGATCCCCTATGCCCATCGTACGCGGTAAGAACATTGAGGTCCTATTCCCGGCATCGGCGATTGGCCGCCGGAATCTCGAAATCGCGAAGGAAATAGCATCACGGAATTTTCATAACCTTCTCGTGATCTCGATCCTCAAAGGCTCCTTCATCTTCGCCGCCGACCTGATCCGCGCGCTCCACGATGTTGGCATCTCGCCGGATGTGGAATTCATATTCATCTCAAGCTATGGCGCCGGGAAGACGAGCGGCGAAGTGAGAGTGCTCCGCGACATCGAGCACAACGTCGAGGGCCGGGATATTCTGCTCATCGACGATATTCTGGAATCCGGAAAGACCCTTAAATTTACCCGCAATCTGATGCTTGGCCGCGGTGCGAACAGCGTTGCCATTGCCGTGCTTCTGGATAAGCGCGCGCGCCGGCAGACCGATTTGGAAGCCGATTTCGTAGGTTTCACCTGCCCCGACTACTTCGTTGTGGGCTACGGCATGGATGTGGCCCACGCTTTCCGCGAGCTTCCATTTGTGGGGGTCGTCAAGGAGTAGGGCGGGCGGCCACCTCGTCGAACGATCCAAGCCAAACGCAGCTCGCCCCGTAGCTGCGCAAGCGTTTCGTGTCTCAGCAGCTAGTGCAGAGGCGGCGAGCTGAAATGCATCGGTCGCGCTTAACCCAAAATTGGCAAGCTCTCTCTTAGAGTTTCCAATCAGCCTCGCGTTAACCTTCCAACCTAAACTCATCTTTTGGAGTGCGCTTCGAAAGATTATCGATCCGTAAAAGGCTGCATAGGAGCTATCTGGGCTGGGATCGTTTTAACCTATACGCGGGTTTAATATATGTACTTTGGAGACGCGAGCTAAACTAAAGCGAGAGACTGCGGTAGGGGTTCATGGTTGAAATCGCAAACGCGCTCACTTCTGCAGCGCGAGGCCTTCCGGCTCGCATCGAAGGGCGCTTTATCGATATTCCAAAAAATCCTCTCTTTTCGAGCTTGTCCCGGCAACAGCTACGCCTCGTACTACCTCGCCTGAAGTATCGCAGGGCCAAGCGTGGCCGCCTTTTTTTGCAGCAGGGGAGCCTGAACCCTGGGAAAATTTTTATCATCCTGGATGGTCAGGTCGCGATCACGAAAAAGGGAATATCGCCCGTCGATAGCCGGCCTGCGGATTATGAGTTGGCAGTTCTCAGGCGCGGCGAGATCTTCGGGGAGGTTTCATTCGTAGATTGCAAGCCGAGTTCGGTTTCCTTCATGGCGAAAACCGAGGTCACGCTCGCTGTTGTGGATCTGACTGCGTCGAAGAGAAGTAACACCATCCGCCGGGTCCGCGAGATCGTGGCCGGAAAGCTCCGGCACTACATGGCAAGGCAAGCAGGCAAATCTGTCGCTCTCCGTATGAACAGCTTACAGCTCGAGAACCAGCTGGCCGCCTACCGGACCGGGGTCGGGCACATTATCATTGCGACGCTCTGTCTGCTTTCCTTTTACACGCTTACGCTTAGTTTCTTGCCGCAGTTCAAGTCTTTCGCGCATGCGAACTTCGCTTTGAGCCCGCTCATAATTCTGCTTTTCGCGCTTACGTTTGTTCCTGTCATTGCCACAAGTGGTTTTCCCGGCCGCTTCTTCGGCCTGCGCCTGGATAATTGGCGGCCAGCGGTAGGCTTAGCCTTGAGGGCCTCGGGTATTTTTCTGTTGGCCTTCGTGCTTGCAAAGTGGTTCCTGATACAGACCTCGCCCAGCTTCGCTGGCGTCTCCCTGATCGGGAACGCGGATGTGGAGGTAGGTGGCAGGGTTGGACCACCTGACTCGTGGTACTGGCTTGCTCTCACAATTTATTTGCTTCTCACTCCGATGCAGGAGTTCGTGGCGCGGTCCGGAATCCAGGCTCCGCTCTATGCCTTTCTGGATGGCAGCGAGATGAAACGGCGATGGACCGCGATCCTCGCATCGAACCTCGTCTTCAGCGCGGCGCACGCGCATATCAGTCTGGCCTTTGCGATCGCGGCTTTTCTGCCCGGCTTGTTGTGGGGCTGGCTTTTCGCGAAGACAAATTCGCTGCTTGCCGCAACCGTCTCGCATGTGCTTGTCGGCGGCGCGGCCCTCTTCCTATTCGGGATCGAGGGCGTGGTTACCAGGCTCATAGCCTAATCCGGTCATTGCGGGGCGGTTGCCTCGGCGCGTGGGTCCGCGGCGGTTGCGCGGCCGGATATCGCATCAGGGCGCGGGGTCCCGGCAAGTTCCGCTCCCGCCTCTTGCGGTAGTTTCAGGAACGCCACGACTGAAAGAGCTGCAATTCCTGCAACAATCCAGAATGCGAGCGCAAAGTCCGATTGGGTAATTTGTGCTTCACCGCGCATGCCTCGGGCAGCTTGAATAATCAGGCCGCCGATGGCAACCCCCAGAGACAGCGATACCTGCTGGGAAACACTCGCAAAACTCGTGGCTCGGCTCATTTCGGCCTGCTTGATGTCCGCATAGGCCAGCGCATTAACCGCGGTGAATTCGAGCGAGCGGAAGAATCCGCCAACCAGCAAGACTGTAATGATGACGATGTACGGCGTCGAAACCGTAAAAAAACCGTTTACTGCCATGAAGGCCGCGCTGATTATCGAATTCACAATAAGAACTCTGCGGAATCCGAATGTTCGGATGATGGGCGCGGCCGTCGCCTTCATGATGACCGCACCTGCCGCCGCCGCGAAGGTGATCATTCCCGACTGGAATGGTGAAAGGCCGAAGCCAAGCTGAAGCATTAAAGGAAGCAAGAAGGGAATGGCGCCGACGCCTACTCGAAAGAAGGAGGCGCCGACAACGCCGGCCCGAAACGTGGGGATGCGAAGGAGCTTAAGATCGATCACCGGATTTGCGACGCGGTGGGCATGCCACACGTAAGCCGCACAAACTAGGAGCCCGGCAGCTGTCAACGCAAAGCCGGTCGCCAGATTGCTCGTATTTTCGCCAAGCAAAGCCAGACCAAAGACAAAAGCAGCGAGCCCGATGCTGGAAAGCGCGAAACCAATTTTATCAAGCGCAGGAGTATGAACTTCCATCACGTTGGTGATGAATTTCCAGGTCAGGACGACCCCGAGAACGCCGATCGGCAGGTTGATATAAAAAATCCACCGCCAGTTCAGATAGGTGGTGATGAATCCGCCGAGAGGCGGTCCGATAACAGGCCCGAGCAGCGCCGGGATGGTAAGCCAGGCAAGCGCCGAGATCATCTCGGATTTTTCAACGCTTCTTAAAATTACGAGACGCCCTACCGGAACCATCATGGCTCCGCCGAGACCTTGAATGATCCGGTAAAGGACAAACTCGGGTAAATTGTTAGCGAGACTGCAAAGGAGGGAGCCACTGGTGAAAACCGCGATTGCCGCCATGAAAACGGTGCGTGCGCCATATTTGTCGGCGACCCAGCCGCTGATCGGCACGAAAACGGCTATGACCTGCTCCCCGACGTGCCCCCGTTCATAAGTAGAGTCCGTTCTGGTTATGCCCCTTTGCGGGGCGGGTTGCAAACTCGGTTGGTGTGAGCCCGTCGAGGCTCGTGTGAGGACGTCCGGTGTTGTAGTCGAGACGCCAGCTTTCGATGATCTTGCGAGCCTCTGTCAGACTCCGGAACAAGTGCTCGTTCAGGCATTCATCCCGGAAACGTCCGTTAAAGCTCTCTGAGAAGCCATTCTGCATTGGCTTGCCGGGCGCAATGTAATGCCATTCGACCTTGTGCTCCTCCTGCCAAGAAAGGATCGCGTTCGAGGTCAGTTCCGTGCCGTTGTCGCTGACGATGAGGCAGGGATAGCCGCGACGCTCCGCGATCCGGTCGAGTTCACGGGCTACCCTTACGCCTGATAGCGAGTTATCGGCGCCAAGGGCCAGGCATTCCCGGCTGAAATCGTCGATGACGGCAAGAATGCGAAAGCGGCGGCTGTCAATGAGCGCATCGGAGACAAAGTCCAAAGACCAGCGCTGGTTAACTCCTTGCGGCAACGCCATGGGGGCCCGCGTCCCCAAGGCTCGCTTCCGGCCGCCGCGCTTTCTCACCGTCAGCCGCTCTTGCTTGTAGAGCCGGTAGAGCTTCTTGCGGTTGAGCCTCATCCCTTCCCGGCCAAGCAATAGATGTAGCCGCCGGTAGCCGAAGCGGCGGCGCTCATGCGCAAGCTCGCGAAGCCGGCTTCGGATCGCCTCATCGCTTCCGCGCTTTGAAACATAGCGGTAGGTCTTCGGTGCAAGCCCAACCAGCGCGCAGGCTGTTGCCTGCGAATAACTCTTCTGTTCGATCGCCCAGGTCACGGCGTTTCTCCTTGCACCGGGCGTTAGAAGTTTTTTCCGAGCAGCTCTTTCAGCGTGGCGACGTCCAGCATCAATTCCGCCAAGAGCTTCTTCAATTTGCGGTTCTCGTCCTCCAGCGCCTTCAAGCGCTTTGCTTCAGAGATTTCCATCCCGCCATATTTCGAGCGCCAATTGTAAAAGGTCGCATCGCTGATGCCGTATCTGCGGCAAATCTCCGCTGCCGTGAGCCCCGCCTGGTGCTCTTTCAAAATCCCGATAATTTGCTCTTCTGAAAACCGGCTGCGCTTCATGTCCGTCTCCCGTCTGTGAGCGGACCCTAACTTAAAATCGAGGGTGTTTTCGGGGAGCAGGTCAGCTAGGCTCAAGAGATAGCTCGTCAGTGCAAGTTTCAGCGAGACCGGGTCTTCATGGAGATCCAGCGCAATTGCCGGTAGCGACGTGGAAAGGACCGTCGAATCAAGGTTCTCCATGAATAGTCCGCAAGCCACAATAAGAGGAATAAGCTTACGAATGGGCATAAGGAGACGGTTCCCAAAAGAAGGAAGCAGATGCGTTGCCGGAGGGAGGAATTCCTGGCTCAGGAATACGATTGCGGCAGGCCGTATCCACAATATAGGTAACGCTAGCGTCTTTTTGACGGTTCTGCAGCCACAGATGCCCTACTTACTTGGTGTGAACTGATGATATCGGGTCGCAGGGCTCATCAGCGGGCATTGGCCTTCGTGCTGCCGGATATAGGATTTCGATGAAAACGGTCAGGATAGGATGTGGCGCCGGATACGCTGGCGACCGGATCGAGCCGGCAATCGAACTCGCGGAAAAGGGCGATATCCAATACCTCGTTTTCGAATGCCTCGCCGAGCGGACAATTGCACTCGCTCAGCAAGAGAAGATGAGAAATCCGGATGGCGGCTACGATCCGCTGCTCGACCGTTGGATGAAGGCAGTGCTTCCGCTTTGCAAAGCAAAGGGGATCAAGGTCATAACGAATATGGGAGCCGCGAACCCCACTAAAGCCGCCGAGCGCACCGCGCAAATTGCGAGGGACGCTGGTGTTAAAGGGACAAGGATCGCCGCAATAACGGGCGATGACGTGCTCGATGCTTGCCGGGGAACTGACCTTCCCCTGCTCGAGATCGAGGGCGCGGTTCGCGATCTAGGTAATCGCATCGTATCCGCGAATGCCTATCTGGGCGCCGGGCCTATCGCTGAGGCTCTTAGCGCAGGCGCGGACGTGATTATAACAGGGCGCGTGGCCGACCCAGCCTTATTCCTCGGTCCTCTCGTTAGCGCATTCGGATGGGCAACGGACGATTGGGATCGCCTAGGCAAAGGAACAGTGGTGGGACACCTACTTGAATGCGCGGGCCAAGTTACAGGAGGCTATTTTGCCGATCCCGGCTACAAGGACGTTAACGGTCTCGCTCGCCTCGGCTTCCCTATCGGCGATGTAACCGAGGAAGGCGATGTCATCGTCACCAAGGTCGCAAGGTCCGGCGGAGCGGTCACTGAAGCAACCTGCAAGGAACAGTTGCTTTACGAGGTTCACGATCCTGCCAACTATGTTCAGGCGGATGTTGTTGCCGACTTCACCCAAGTCACCGTCGAGGAGATCGGTCACGATCGCGTTCTCGTCCGAGGCGGCCTTGGCAAGCCAAAGCCGCCGTCCCTGAAAGTCTCGGTCGGATATATCGACGGTTACATTGGCGAGGGTCAGATTTCATACGCGGGACCGGGGGCGGTGGCGCGGGCACGGCTCGCCCTTGAGATCGTACGCGAGCGCCTCCACCTTTCCGGGATCGGCGCAAGCGAGGCGCGCTTCGATCTTATCGGAGTTAACTCCCTCCATGGCGAAAAGCTCTCCGCAGGTGCCGAACCCTACGAGGTTCGCATTCGTGTTGCTGCACGCGCACCCTCACTTGCGGAAGCGGTGCGGATCGGAAACGAGGTAGAAACCTTGTACACGAATGGCCCCGCAGGAGGTGGAGGCGCCTTCAAATCTGCCCGCGAAGTCATCGCAGTCGCTTCCGTGTTGCTGCCAAGGGAGCTTGTGCGGCCGGCAATCGCTTATGTGGAGGCGTAGACATGAAGCTGCGTCACATCGCCCACTCGCGAACAGGGGATAAGGGAAACACGAGCAACATATCGGTCATCGCCTACAATCCCGCTCATTTCAGCCATCTATGCGAGCAGGTGACGGTTGAACGCGTTGCGGAGCTGTTTTCCGAAATCGTCCATGGGGAGATCCGGCGCTACGAACTTCCCAATCTCGGAGCACTCAATTTTGTAATGGAACGCGCTCTTGGCGGCGGTGTGACTCGGTCGCTTTCGCTCGACGCGCACGGAAAAAGCTTGAGCTCCGCGCTTCTCGACCTCGACATCCCCGAGCCGCCCCGCCTGTAGCGCAATGCCGGAGGCTTTTGCTGGCCTTACGAGGCGGCGCTTTGCCCCTACGGCAATGCTTGAGGTGAGGTTACTTCTCGTTTAGAAGTTGTCACCTCTCCCATAAGGGCTTGAGGGAAGCGGGGCGGCCACGGGGCAAAAGGTGCCACGAGATTGTTATCCTAAGGACGTGAGTGTCATCAATGTCCAGCTTTAAGCCAGCCTTAATCCTTTATGAGATGACGATCAATCTATTGGAAACGAATATGCGCCTGGCCGAGTACTGGGCAGGTTTAATAAGCGGCGCAAATGTGACGAATGGAGTGACCATGGACGCGGAAGCGCGGGACAAAGAGGAAACATCGCGGGACGTGGCCACGGCGAAACAAGTGCCTGGCGAAACGAACCCAAACAAGCTCGTCTACCGCTTTGGGACGAAAGCCGACGGCTCCGCGGAAATGAAGGCGCTTCTAGGCGGTAAGGGAGCCAACCTGGCGGAGATGTCGAATTTAGGCCTCCCCGTTCCACCTGGCTTTACAATTACGACCGAGGTTTGCACCGCCTATTACAAGAATGGCCGCAAGTTTCCAGAGCGTCTGCGGGCAAATGCGGAAGATGCGATGGCCTACATTGGCAAGGCTGTTGGGGCCACTTTCGGCGATGCTGCCAATCCCTTGCTTGTGTCGGTCCGGTCAGGCAGCCGCGCCTCCATGCCGGGCATGATGGACACCATTCTCAATTTGGGCCTCAATGACGAGACCGTCGAAGGACTTGCGCTTCGGTCAGGGGACCGGCGTTTCGCTTATGATAGCTATCGCCGGTTCATTCAGATGTACTCCAATGTCGTGCTGAACGTTAAACATCATGACTTCGAGGAAATCCTGGAGGAGTACAAACATCAGAATGGCTATAATCTTGACACTGATTTGCAGGCTGAAGACTGGCAGGCCGTAATCACGCGCTATAAGGAGGCCGTTCAGCAGAGGCTTGGCCGCCCTTTCCCCCAGGACATTCATGAGCAGCTGTGGGGTGCCATTGGCGCAGTCTTGGATAGCTGGAATAATCAACGAGCGCTCAAGTACCGGCAGCTTAACAATATCCCTGAGAGTTGGGGAACTGCCGTCAATGTGCAGGCCATGGTTTTCGGTAACCGGGGCGAAACCAGCGCCACAGGCGTCGCCTTCACGCGCAACCCGGCTACCGGCGAAGCGAGTCTATACGGCGAGTTTCTCGTCAATGCGCAGGGTGAGGACGTTGTTGCGGGTATAAGGACTCCCCAGGCACTGACGGAGGAAGCACGCAGGCAGGCTGGAAGCGATAAGCCGTCCTTGGAAACTTTGATGCCCCCGGTGTTCGAGCAATTCAAAGGCATTTGCCGAACCCTGGAACATCACTACCGCGACATGCAGGACATAGAGTTCACGGTACAGGAGGGTAAGCTCTGGATACTCCAATGCCGCACCGGCAAGCGGACGACGAGCGCGGCGCTTAAGATTGCAGTGGACCTGGCCAGCGAAGGGCTCATTACCAAGAAAGAAGCGATCAGCCGCATTGATGCAGGCCAGCTCGATCAGCTCCTGCATCCGACGATCGACCCCGCGGCTGAACGTAAGATCATGACGATAGGGCTTCCCGCATCTCCAGGGGCCGCCTGTGGCGAGATCGTATTCTCGCCCGACGACGCGGAGAAGCTCAAAGCCCAGGGCAAGAATGTCATTCTGGTCCGGCCCGAAACAAGCCCGGAAGATATTCACGGCATGCACGCCGCTGCCGGCATTCTCACGGCGCGGGGGGGTATGACAAGCCACGCGGCAGTGGTTGCCCGCGGCATGGGGCGGCCCTGCGTTTCCGGCGCGAACGCGCTCAGGATCAACACCGAGCTTGGTACGGTTTCCGCCGGTGGCGTAACGCTGAAGGAAGGAGATCTCATCACGATTGACGGGACGACCGGTCAAGTTATCCAGGGCGAAGTGGCCATGCGCCAGCCGGAGCTCACGGGAGATTTCGCCACCATCATGGAATGGGCCGACACCATCCGCCGCATGAAAGTCCGGACGAATGCCGATACGCCGAATGATGCCGAGCAGGCGCGCAAGTTTGGCGCGGAGGGCATCGGCCTCTGCCGCACGGAGCACATGTTCTTCGATGCCGGCAGGATCATGGCTATGCGCGAGATGATCGTGGCTTCCGACGAGGCAGGAAGGCGCGCGGCCCTTGCAAAAATATTGCCCATGCAGCGCCAGGACTTTGTCGAACTGTTCGAGATTATGGCAGGCCTGCCCGTGACGATCCGGCTGCTCGACCCGCCATTGCATGAGTTCCTGCCTCACCAGGATCAGGAGATCGAGGAGCTGGCTGCGGCCCTTGATATGGAAGCCTCTTCGCTCCGGGCCCGGCTCTCTTTCCTCAAGGAACAGAACCCGATGCTCGGCCACCGAGGATGCCGCCTCGCGATTACTTTCCCCGAGATCGCGGAAATGCAGGCGCGGGCGATTTTTGAGGCGACCGTCGAGGCAGGACGCCGGTCGAAGACGCCGGTGGTTCCGGAAGTCATGGTGCCCTTAATCGCAACCAAGGTCGAACTGGACATTCTGAAGGCTATTATCGACAAGGTCGCAAAGGAGGTCGCAAGCGCAACCGGGACTCAGCTCACCTATCAGGTGGGGACCATGATCGAGTTGCCGCGCGCGGCGCTCCGGGCAGGGGACATCGCGAAAACCGCCGAGTTCTTCTCCTTCGGCACAAACGACCTAACCCAAACTGCGTATGGGCTGAGCCGCGACGACGCAGGCTCATTCATGGGGGATTATCTCTCCCAGGGCATATTCGAGCGCGATCCCTTCATCACACTCGATGCCGAGGGCGTTGGCGAGCTGGTTCAGATAGCCGTGGAGCGCGGGCGGCAGACCAGGCCTGGGATCAAGCTCGGCATATGCGGCGAGCACGGAGGCGATCCAGCGTCGATCGAATTTTGCGAGACTGTCGGCCTTGATTATGTGTCCTGTTCTCCGTTCAGGGTGCCGGTGGCACGGTTAGCGGCCGCGCAAGCCGCCGTCCGCAGCAAAGAAGGCGCGGCCGGCAGCCATTCCGGAGACTGAATCAATCGCGATTCACAAGGCGATAGGTGCAAGCGAAGAAGTGGAACCTACCGGCCCCTACAAACTTGGAAACCTCCGCACGAAGCCGCAGATCGCCGAGGCTCTATCGGCAATCGAGAAGACGCCGCAGCTTGTGACGGCTTTGCTCGACGAGGCTTTTGCGAGCCCGAAAGGCATCGTGACCGGGATCACAGGGCCGCCCGGCGCGGGCAAGTCGACCCTTATCGATGCGTTGATTGGGCAATGGCGGGCAGAGGGTTTAACGGTGGCGGTCGTTGCGGTCGACCCATCGTCCAAGGTAAGCGGAGGTGCTCTGCTCGGTGACAGGGTGAGAATGCGGACGGACCCGCACGATAATGGCGTATTCGTCCGCTCGGTGGCCGCGCGCGGGCGGCTTGGTGGTCTCGCGGACATAGCCTTTCCGGCAGCGATTTTGCTTCGCGCTCTCTACGATAAGGTCATCGTTGAAAGTGTGGGCGTGGGGCAGTCGGAAACCGACATCGCAACTGTTTCAGATACCGTTGTCCTGTGCATTCAGCCAGCCTCCGGCAACTCGCTACAATTCATGAAAGCCGGCATCGCGGAAGTTCCGGACATTGCTGTCGTGACAAAGGCCGATATGGGTGCTGCCGCAACGCGGGCGCTCGCAGACCTCAAAGGCGCACTTAGCCTTGCGCACCGTGACCCTGATAGCTGGGAGCCGGAGTGCTTCTCCATTTCGGTAACCGGCGAAAGAAGCAATCTCCGCCAGCTTTTTGCCGCCTTTGGCCGGCACGAGGCCTGGCTGCGTTCGGAAGGCCGCCTTAAAAAGGCGCGAGACGCGAAGGTTAAATCCTGGGTTGAGTCCGAGATCGCGGCGGAGTTCGGACGAAGGGGATTAGACCTTATAAAACAATTGCTTTTGAGCTTTTCTGCTACGAATCCGTTTACCACCGCTGCGGGCATACTTGCCGCTTTCGAGGTCCTACCGAAAGAGCCGAAAGAGCCATAAAACGCCCGCCGCGCTTGGCCTCCTAATTTTCGACACCAAGAAAAGCATAGCTAACGTCATCGATTGTGCCTTACTTTTACAAGTAGGCATTAATCATTTCGAGCTATGACTCTGGTTCGTGTAGGAGTGTCGATGAGAAGTAGCCGTTCGATGACCGGGGATATAGGCCAGAGCAGAGCACTCGTAGCACAGGTTCGGTCAGGGTCCCTGGTAGTTCGGAATTCTGACCTAGCAGTCATCCCTCCGCGCCCCCTTCCGCTGACACCAAGAGCACGCAGGTCTTTCGCCAGGCTGACTTGGTACAGCCTTCTCGCTGTGACATTTGCGTTCCTTGGCTATGCCTATCGCGACCCCGGCATGCGCGCCGCTGCCGATTACCAGTTCACGATGCTGACCACGCCCGGTGTGTCGAGCTTCGCTGCGACCTATTCCGAGCGGATGGCGGTGAGGGATCCCTTGCCGGCACGGGCAATGTCTCTGTTCGAGGAAAGCCAGAAAGGGCCGCGAGCGGATAAATTCGCCATTGCGCTGAAGCAGGCGGGAACTGACAGCATCGCACGGCGCATGAAAGCTGACCCGCTGCATCTTGGAGTCGAGGGGGACCGCCGCACGCAAACAGCTGCACTGGCGGGCGCCGAGCTATTTCTGTCGGCCTTCGCCCCACATGAGGGTCCACTCTTCCCCACCGAGGAGGACTTGCATCCCGTGAATACCAGCGGCGGGGCTTGGGCCGGACTGCTCAAGAATGCCGTAATTTCTCCAGATCATCCAAAGACGCTATTCGGCGGCTTGACCGAGGACGAATTCCGCGCCCGTGAGCTTCGCTGCATGGCCACGGCGATCTATTTCGAGGCGCGGGACGAGCCAATCCGTGGGCAGATCGCCGTCGGTCAGGTGATCATGAACCGCATTCGTAGCCCCTTCTATCCGAAAACCATCTGTGGCGTCGTCTATCAGGGCGAGCGCAACAGAACCGGGTGCCAATTCTCCTTTACGTGCACCGGCAAAAAAAATGCCGTGAAGGAAATGCCGGAGTGGGCGACCGCGGTTAAACTTGCCAAGGAGGTCATCGCGGGCGAAGTCTGGGTTAACGAGGTCGGATACGCGACCCACTATCATGCGACCTACGTGCATCCGTCATGGCGTTATGAGCTGATAAAAGTAGCCCAGATTGGCGGGCACATTTTCTACAAAATGAAACCTGGAACAGTTCAGGTCGCTCTTTTGAGCGAAGGTCTCTGATCGAGACAGACCTGAAGCACCCTAAAGCTGAAGCGGTATGGTTAACGCATTGCTTTGGCTTTACCTTTTCTTCAATTCCCTTTGCTAATATTGGCAGTGCGGGATGCTCGCCGGCAAAAATCGCCTTCGAGCAAGCCGTGCGCGTGCGCTAGCTGGCCGATGCGGCTAAGTCGGGCAAGCTAGTCTTCAAGTAGGCGAAGGAGGGCTGGGCCATGGCCCAAGTGAAAGTATCAGTAAATGGGCGAGTTTTCAGGATGGGGTGCCGCGACGGAGAAGAAGGACGCGTACGGGAGCTTGCCGCCGAAATAGACGGACATGTTCAAAGGTTCAAGAGCGGAACCAAGGCCATACAAGATGACCGGCTGTTCCTGATGGCGGCTCTCGTAATGGCGGACCAGCTTTGGGATGCGCGTGAGGAAATCCTGCGCCTGCAACGCCTGGCGGGCGATCTTCGGTACCAGGTCATCGACGGCGGTGCGCACGCTCTCCAGCGCGATCTCAATCGGGCCTTGGAGTCTTCGGTGCGGTAGGGACCCCACAAAGCTCCGAAAACTAACAGGAATCTCTGATCCCTCGTATCGGGGGACTAGCAATTTCGGTCAAATCGGTTATATCCACTTTGCTGCGGGGTGCGTTAGGGGCTCTATGAACACCCGGGCCCTATAAGATCCTTAAGGGAGCCGACCCTGACCGGGACCGTGGTCCTGGCCATTTGGCGCCCACCTGCTAGTCAGGGACCCAGGGGGATCGATCGCCCCGACGGCCTTCGCGGCTACCTAATTCTAATATCCCAATCAGGAAGACATCCTATCAGGGCATTCGATTATAACAGCACCGTTGCCGCCAGGAAGGCGGGGCTAAGGGCCGACGCTGCCGAACGAAGGCAACCCGTATGGCAACGGTCAGGACAGGCCTCTTCTCAAGCGCTGGCCCGCCTTGGTACCGAGCTAACTTGCAACTTTCCGAACGCCGGCACGATATCGGGCTATCGGCCCATTCGCTCGGAACTTGATCCTTTGCTCCTTCTGGAAGCATTCCACACACAAGGAAAACAAATCGCGCTGCCAGTCGGCCAGCGGGGTCCTAGCTTGAAATTCCGCGTGTGGACTCCCGGTTCGGCGCTTGTTCGCAACAAGCTCGGCATCGAGGAGCCAAGTGAGGAGCGGCCGGAGGTAAGGCCAGACATTGTCCTTGTGCCGCTCCTCGCCTTCGATCGCTTGGGCAACCGCCTCGGCTATGGCGCGGGCTATTATGACGCCGCAATTCGCTTCCTGCGTCAGACCGGCCGGCTGACTGCTATCGGCATTGCTTTCGATGAACAGGAGTTTCCGGAGATCCCGCGCGAGCCGCAGGATGAGCCCATGGATATGATTCTTACACCCACGAGGGTCATTGCTTGCGGAGAAAGCCATGCGGCTCCTCTTTCTCGGTGACGTTCTTGGCCGCTCCGGCCGCAACGCTGTTTGCGAGCAGCTTCCTTCCCTCCGCGAAAGCCTCGGCGCCGACTTCGTCATCGTCAATGGCGAGAACTCGGCGGGAGGTTTTGGCATCACCGAGGCGATCTTTCAGGATCTCCGCGATGCGGGTGCCGACGCGGTTACCATGGGCAACCATGTCTGGGATCAGCGCGAGGCTCTTGTCTTCATCGCCCGCCAAAGCCGGCTGATCCGGCCTCTGAACTATCCTGCCGGCACTCCAGGAGCTGGCGCGGGCCTATTCCGGGCCACAAATGGCGCTGACGTGCTCGTTATGAATGTCATGGGCCGGATTTTCATGGAATCGCTCGACGATCCGTTTCAAGCCGTGGAACGCGAGATTTCCGCCTGCCCATTGAAACGCGGCGCGGATGCCATTTTCATCGACTTGCATGCCGAAGCGACCTCCGAGAAGCAGGCGCTTGCCGCTGCCTTCGACGCCAGGGTCACGGCCGTGATCGGCACGCATACGCACGTTCCCACCGCCGATGCCCGAGTGCTGCCCGGAGGCACCGCCTATATGACCGACGTAGGCATGTGCGGTGATTACGATTCCATCATCGGCATGGAAAAGGATGAGCCGGTTCACCGCTTCCTGACGCGAATACCCTCCAGCCGCTTCGCACCCGCACTGGGGCCGGCCACGATCTGCGGCGTGTTGATCGAGACGGACGACGCGACCGGACTGGCGATCTCGATCGAGCCAATTCGCGCAGGCGCCCCCCTCGGCGGCGATGCGCGCTCCCGTTCACTTTGAGGTTTTACACGGTGGTTTCGGCGCGGATGGCGATCCGGCGAACTATGAAGCACGCGCTTGAGCATCATCGTGCTTTAAACGGCCCGGTCCGGCTCTTCGGCTCGCGCCATTTCCGTAAGTGGCGCTCTTCACGTTGGTACTAAGACTTTTTTAGTTCGCGTGCAAGGTTGTAAAACGTTTTCCTGTCCTCTTCCAAGTCCACACGGTCGAACTGTCTTGTAAAATGATCGAGTTTTTCTCCAACAGCGCACCTATACTTCCATAATGCCGCTGCGGTTACAGTCTGAAGAAATTCTAGAGTATTCAACACGTCTGTAAAGTTGTCATAAGTTAATAACTTAAGCCTTTGCAAAGCTCTATCGTAAACTGACTCAATGAAGCTCCTGCACGGCTCAGAAAACAAAGTCGCGTAAAGATCACCGGCGTTTTCCGGAGATGCCAGACGTTCAGTTGTATCTTCCTTAGCAGCTAGCAGTCGCTGAAGAAACACTAGACGTGGTCTGCCGCTGAGAACGTGGGCTCTGTAAAGCGATAAAAGCAGATTTGCGCAGGTCATTTTTGTGGTTTTGAAGTTTTACCTCAATGGTTGAAGACTCACGGCGCAGCCATCGCCTTGGGTCCGATTGCCATATTGACGATGGCGCCAAGCACTCATCTCCCCATGACGACAGTGGTGCAGGCGCTGCCGGACTTGGCGAGCGTGCGGCCTTCCGCCAAGCGAATGGGAAGCAACGGCTTTTCGTTTCGGACAATGGGGCAATAAGGGTCGGGTTCTTCCAGCTGCCCAAGAAGTTGCCTGCGCCCGGCGCACCCGCCGCGGCATGCGCTCAAATACTCGCATGTCAAACAGGCGGGCGGCAGGGAGCGCGCGGCCTTGAAGCTGTCCGTGGACAGAATTTCTTCCTTGAGATCGCACAAGAGATTGAGAGGTGCGCCCTGCCCAGGCCAATAGACGCAGGGCTGGACCATACCGCGCGGCGTTACCCGGACGGTGGCGACGCCGCAGCCGCCTTGGCGCGGAGGCAACCCTGCCATCGCGCGGACCAAAGGCTCGCCGATGGCCAGCACATCGGTCTTTTCGAAGAGCTGGCGGAATCCTTCCCAATATTCATCGTAGGTGAGTGCAAATGCGTCTGAGCGCACCGCCTGGTAAACATTCAGCCGCAACGGCGCATCATAGGCTTTCGCAATCGACCCGATGTCAGCGAGACGGTCATAATTGCTGCGCATCATGACGGCGATCAAGGTGACAGGCACGCCAAGGCGCCGGCAGCGTGCCGCCTGTTCATGGATCAGAGCCCAGTTGCCGCGGCCGCGTTGAGCATCCTGCTCTTCCTCGTTGGGGTAATCGAGCGAGAATTCGATTTCATGAAACGCCTTCAGATCTTGGTCCGTGAGCACCTGTACGGAGTAGCCGTTCGAAGTCATTGTCAGCTTCAACGGCTGCTCGCGCAGATAAGCCAGCATCGCACCGAATTCGGGATGCATACCATTTTCGCCGGTGCCGAGATTGACGGATTGCACCGGCACGCTTTCCACAGCCCGGCGGAGATCCGCGAGCGTCAGCCGATCAGTGCGAGCGGGATCGCGGTAACAAAAGGCGCAAGCAAGATTGCATTCGTTCGTTAGCCCAATCCCTAACGCAAAGAGCTTTCGCTCTTGCGTAGCGTTGGAGGTTGCGCTTTCCAGTGACATAATGCGGCCAGCTCTGTTCCTGTGATCCTCACTTAGTAGGAACGCCATAATGACAATAAACGGCGCGCTTCAGCCCGACCAGCAGCCCCAACTCTGGGACGATCACGTTTCGTTGTATCTGGACGTGTTCGAGCCTTTCACTCTAGGGCTTGCACTGAAGGCGATCAACGCCCTTGGCTTGAAGCCGGGATCGCGAATTATCGACATCGGTGCCGGCGCGGGCGGCGCTGCATTGGAGCTTGCGCGGCGAGGGCATAAGGTAACGGCGATCGATGCATCACCTGCAATGATCGCGCAGGCAACCGATCGCGCAGACGCCCAAGGGCTCCCATTGGAAGCCTTCGTCATGGACGGCCAGAAACTTGAGCTGCCCGATGCGAGCTTTGATGCAGGCCTATCGGTTTTCGGCATCATCCTGTTTCCGGACGCGGCCGCTGGGCTAGCCGAATTGCGCCGGGTCGTCCGGCCTAAGGGGCGTATGGCGCTCATCACCTGGACGGAACCGGGGGCGTATGAACTTGCCGCAGAATTGCGGGCTGCGGCGGCATCGGTGCTCGGAGGACTGACTCCCGGCATTCTTCCCGCTCAGCTTCGCTTTCAGGAATTCGAAGCATTTCATGCTTTGTTCGCGGAAGCGGGGCTTGAGGAGATTGCAATCGAGCGTGTCACTGCTTCCTTCCCCGCGCCATCGGCTCGGTGGCTCGCTGATCGCATCGCCTTTGCGCCCGGCATGGCCGCGATGCTGAAGGGTTACGGCGCGCGCCAAGCCGCAATCCTCGACGCTTTCGTCAACCGGCTTGAAAGCCGCTTCGGTAATGGCCCCATGGAACTCGGAGCGCGCGTTTTTATTGGAACCGCGACTGTCCCATAGACATCAATGCAAAGCCCGGCCCACGAATTCAGGTTCACAGTGAAGTGACCCCACGCTAAAGGGATGTGTGGTGACCGGACAGAGGGCGCCTCTTAAGTTCGTAAACCTAGCCGAGGTGATATTATGATCCGTCCGTTATTTGCAGCATTCTTGCTTAGCCATCTTCTTGCCTTTTCTGCCCATGCACAGAAACCAACATTCGTCTTCACGGCAATTCCGGATCAGGATGAGGCTCGCCTCGTCGAACAATTCAGCCGGTTTGCCAAATATCTTGAAAGTAAACTTGGCCAGCCGGTCAAATACGTGCCGGTGAAATCCTACCCGGCTGCCGTTACAGCTTTCACCAATAATGACGTCCAGCTTGCCTGGTTCGGCGGCTATTCGGGATTGCAGGCACGCCGTGCTGTTCCCGGCTCCGAGGCCATTGCGCAAGGCGCGGAGGATGTGAAGTTCAAATCCTATTTCATCGCCAATAGTGAGACCGGCCTTAAGCCATCCAAAGACTTTCCCGAAGGAATCGCCGGCAAGACCTTCACCTTCGGTTCCCGCGCCTCGACCTCGGGCCGCGTTATGCCCGAATATTTCATTCGCAAGCATTTCGGCAAAGGCCCCGATGAAGTCTTCAGCCGGGTTGGCTTTTCCGGCGATCACTCGCGCACATTGCAGCTCGTACAATCGGGCGCTTATCAGGTGGGCGTGATGGACTACACCGTCTATGGGGCAGAGAAAAAGGCCGGGAAGGTGGATGAAAGCAAGGTTTCTGTTATCTGGGAGACACCTACCTTCCCGGACTATCAGTTCACGATCCGGGGCGATGTGGAGAAGACATTCGGCCCCGGCTTCAAGGAGAAGGTGAAGCAGGCCATACTCGGTCTCGACGATAAGGAAATCCTCGGCTTTTTTGCCCGGTCAAGATTCATCCCAGCCTCAAACGATGAATACAAGCCCATAGAGGAAGTCGCAGCAGCCACCAAGCTTGACTGAAACCTGGCCATGGCCTCCGCCATCACGCTGGAAAATGTGAACGCAGGCTATGGCACTCTAAAGGTGCTTCGGGATTTCTCGCTCAAGGTTGAGAAGGGCGAGCGAGTCGCGATCATGGGGCGGTCAGGCGCAGGTAAATCAACGCTCCTCAACCTGATTTACCGGGCTTCCCCGGAAAGGGTTGCTCTTATCCCGCAAGCGAGCGCGCTGGTCGCAAATCTGTCGGTCTTCCACAATGTGTTCATGGGCCGGCTCGACCGTCATTCAACCCTTTATAACTTGCGCACGCTCGTCTGGCCGGCAGCACGCGAGATCGCGACCGTCAAGGATGTCCTGCTGGCGGTTGGCATGTCCGACAAGCTCTTCGCCAAGGCCGGAGAGCTGTCTGGTGGGCAGCAGCAGAGGGTCTCCGTGGCCCGCGCAATCTATAACGGCCGTCCGGTTCTCGTGGGCGACGAGCCCGTCTCCGCGCTCGACCGCGTTCAGTCTGGCGATGTGTTGCGGTTTCTGTCAGAGCGGCATGAAACCGCGATATTCGCGATGCATGACATCCGGCTCGCGCTTGAGAATAGTGACCGCATAGTTTTGATTGAGCATGGCCGCATCGTCCTTGACGAGAAGTCGGGGCTTCTGAGCTATGGCCGCCTTCTTCCTTATTTCGAGGGGGAGCTGGTGTGAACGGATTGGTGATACCGCGCCTGACTTACCGCACGGCGAGCCTGTCATTTCTCGCCGTTGCGCTTGCTTCGCTGATTTTCGCCGATCTTGCCATCACCACGCTCCACCCCGCAGCCGAGTTACGCAGGCTCATCGCTGGTATTTTCTCGCCAGCAATTTCGGCCATCGAAATCTGGAGCGTGATCTGGACCGTCGCCTTCGCAGTCCTTGGTGTTGCGGCCGGTGCGACTGCGGGTTTGGGCATGGCTATCGTCTTCGATCGCTTCAGAGCTGTGCGCTTGCTTGCCGCCTTTCTGCGTTCCATTCATGAGCTGTTTTGGGCGCTTATTCTGCTGCAAATCACGGGGCTTTCGCCGGCAACTGGTATCCTCGCCATTGCTCTGCCTTTCATGGGATTCTTTGCGAAGGTTTTTGCTGAAATCTTCGAGGAAGCCGATCTTGCTGCAGAACGCGTTCTGCCCTCCGGCTCATCCGCCGTTTCGCGCTTTGCGTTCGCCCGGCTGCCACTGGTTGCGCAAGCGATGAAAACCTACACGCTATACAGGCTTGAGTGCGGCATGCGCTCAACGCTGGTTCTTGGTTTTGTGGGGCTGCCCACGATCGGCTTTCACCTCGAATCCTACTTCAAGGAAGGATATTATTCCGAGGCCACAGCGCTCCTGCTCTGCTTTTATGTGCTTATCGGCACGAGGCGTTTATGGGCGCGCCCCGCAACGGTACCCTTTCTTCTCATTGCAAGCGCGCTCGTGCTGCCGGAATCGACAGGAAGCGGCTCCAGTTGGAGCAATATCGGCCGCTTTTTTACTCATGACATCATCCCCGCGCCCCTTCGAAACGGCGGGGTTACGGAGGCGGCGGCTTGGAGCCGGGCGGCATCCTGGGCGTCGGATATTGTGACAGGCCAAATTATACCGGGGACGGTGCAAACGCTGATTCTCTCGCAGATCGCTCTCGTAGCTGCGGCGTTACTCGCCCTCTTAGTTTATCCGATAGTCTCGCGGCGGTTCCTGGGCCTCGCGGGACACTATCTCTGCCGGGCGCTCCTTGTCATTGCGCGCTCCACGCCGGAATATATGCTGGCCTACCTGCTGCTGCAGCTTATGGGACCGTCGATGCTGCCGGCGATTATCGCGCTTGCGTTTCACAACGGCGCAATCGTGGGCTACCTCCTCGGACGGCAAACCGATGAACTCGGCTTTCGTAGCGACGCGCCGGGAGGGCTTAACCTGTATTTTTGGGAGACCACGCCAAGACTTTATGGCCAGTTCCTGGCATACATGCTCTATCGCTGGGAGATGATCTTGCGTGAAAGCGCGATATTCGGGATTTTGGGGGTCAGGACGCTCGGATATTACGTCGACGCGGCAATCTCGGAACTAAGGCTCGACACGGCCGCGTTTCTTCTTTTGGCCGTCGCAGCGTTAACGATGCTAGTGGATGCGCTTTCCCGGAGCCTCCGCCGAAGCCTCAAAGTGGATACATTGCCAACGCGTCTTTCGGCAAGTCCTAGACTTTCTTCTGCGCTTGCACGCTGAATGCCCAAAGGGAGAGAGCACCATGCACGTAAACCCATTCTATGACGCCGGGCTATTCCTCATCGGAGATACAGACACTTACCTTGCCATCGGCCCTTGGCGCTACTTGCTTCTCGCTATTTTCTGGGCGCTCGCCGTCGCAAGCGTTGCCATAGCCTATCGCAATTGGCAGGCTGACCCCACACAACGCACACTGGTCCATTTCGGCGACTGGCTTGCACGGGTGGCCATCGGCGTCATGTGGTTTGAGGGCTGCCTTTGGAAACTTCCAATTCCGTCGGGGGGCTTCAAATATTGGCTCGAGCAGGAAGGGCAATATGCAGCATTTGACATCCACAAAGAGCTAGTGACTTCAGTGCTTTTGCCTAACTTCACGATCGTGAATGTGATCGCGTTCCTCTGTGAATTCGGGATGGCAACCTCATTCATACTTGGTTTCGGCGTGCGCGCCTTCGCCATTCTCGGGATGATCTTCGCCGGCCAGCTCTATTTCGGTCTTTATCGCCATCCAACCGAGTGGCCTTGGGAATACGTGTTCATCATTGTAATCTCTTGGATGTTCTATATTCATTGTGCCGGCCGCAGCCTCGGTCTGGACGCGCTTTTGAGGCGCAAGACGAAGCTCGCCGAAGGTGACGGGCTTATCGCGCGCGTCTATCGCTTCGCATCTTGACGCGTGAAAGCCCCCCTCACCCCCACCTTCTCCCCGAGGGGAGAAGGGAGTCGCGGGTGTCCGTGCAACTTAGCCACGGTTCGCTTCGGGAGCCATAGCTCCGATAGGCTGGCCGAAAAAACCGCCTATACCGTTCTCATAGGTATCGCCGCTGGAATAAACTCCGGAGCCATTCAGATAATTCCACCCGGGCGCGGGAGCCGTGATGCCGTAGCTGAGCACTGCTCCTCTTCGAAGAACCCGCGACTCGGCCGCGGCGGCAGTCAAAAGAAGAGCAAGTGCCGATAGAGCAAGAATGTTTCCCATAAGACCTCCTTCTGTCGATAAGGGCTTCTACTCACCTATTTAGATTTCACGCCGGGATACGATGAGGTGGCTTGTGTGATCGCCAGCTTCGCCTCGCCGTGTCTCACAAGCCCACCACCCGGCGTGACTGCGCGTAACCTGTGCTTCGGAAGGTACATTTGCTTGCTCAGGATTGCGCCGGCTTTCTTGCTTCTGCGCAAAAAGGCCGGGGTTTGCCCCCTGCCCTTCATGCGTACCGGTTCAAACCCAAAGAATCTAAGCCAAGGACCGTTGGTACTGGGAAGGCGATAGCTGGGCTATCTTCCTGAAGGCGGTGGAGAACGAGCTTGTCTCGCTAAAGCCTAGTTGCAAGCCCGCCTCCGTTACCGAGATTCCCCGATGTGCAAGAAGCTCCTTCGCCCGCTCGATTCGGCGGATCATGTGATAGCGATGGGGGGGAACGCCGAAAGACTCTTTGAAGGCACGCGAGAAGTGAAAGGGGCTCAAGCGGGCGATCCCCGAAAGATCAAGCAGCGGGACATCCTCTGCCAAATGCTCCTCGAGATAGGCGGCGACACGTCGCTTCTGCCAAGTGGCAAGCCCGCCTCTCGACACGCCTTCACCCTGAACAGGACTGCTATTCATCCTCATCAACTCGTGCACAAGCACCGTCTCAAGCGCTTCGGCATAATGGGGAGCCGATGGCGCCTCGGCCTCGCGTTTGAGCTTTTGCGCCGTCTCCCAAAGATCCTGGTCAGGAAAGAATAAGCGCGGCTTCAACTCCATCTCATTGAAGCGCACGTCGGAGGGCACCACAGGGCTTTTCGGGTCGAGGTAAAGGAGAACGACTCGCGTAAGCACGCGCGGCTTTTGCCAGCCGCAAAAGCGGTGTCCCGCCGGCACAAAAGTAAGCTTCCCGGAAAATTCACGAAGCGTGGATCGCGGCAACCCATCGACGCAGGTCTCGCCGTCATCTCTTGAGGCATGCTCGGATGCGATCAACAGATGATGATCTCCGCGAAACTTGTACTGAAACGGCTCACGGCGGGTGATCTCGAAAGTTTCCACATGCAGACCCCGCCAAGCCGTAGACTGGCGCTTGGCGATGTTAGCAGGAGAGAAATCGACCGACGGCACGGCCGTAGAGATTTGACTTAGGTTGGGCATTGCAACTCCTTCAATGCTCGCAATGGCTTACCTAGGCAGTTCCTCGGTCGGTTCTTGTTATTGCCCCTTGGGCCAACTGGTGAGCGATGCCGTGGAATCCAGCCTCGCCGCGTTCACATCTCTTCACAAATGTTAACGCATCCGAGAAGGAAACGACTCATTTGGATTATCATTTGCGAAGACCGCGCTTGCGGCCGGCCGCAACCCACTCGCCTAAGGCCCAGCATGAACCCATGGCTCCCTATTCCGTTTGAGTACCAACCTGGATATGTCGGCACCGCTGGCTTCCTTGCACTCCAGGGCCTCTTCACCGCCCACGTCACCGGCAACTTTGTGACCCTTGGCGCGGCCCTAGCATTCCCTACACCTCAGGTGTCCCCCGCTAAGCTTATCGCGCTTTCGATGTTCTGTGCTGTGGTCGCTGCAGTCGGCTTTCGGGGTGTCTACTGGACAGCCACGGAAGCACGCACCTCAACGTCCTTCTTGGCACAAAGCTCGTTTTGCTGATCACGAGTGCGGTGCTTGCGGGTGCGGCTGGGGCCCATTTGCCAATGGCGATGAGCGGCAGCCTTCCTCTACGTCATTGCTCACATGTGGGTCATTGCTCACATGTGGTGTTTCGCGGCGCCACCGCTTGTGGCAGCTCTTATTATTATGCTGCAGCTTAAGCTTCGGGGCTCAATAGGAATAAGATAGCCCTGAGGAAGCAGCCAATCGTCTCGGCAAAAATGATCAAAATTCAGCAAGATTGATAAAGCAACGCGGCGGTTCCCACCGCACATACCATTCAAAATTCAGGAGAAATTTTCGCCCGTCGCCTTTTCAATTGGCGCGGCAGCTTCTACGTGGCCAAACATGGGCATTGTCCGCTTCGCACTCCGCTTTCCGCACACATTTTACGTGATGGCGATCGCCATGCTTTTTCTTGGCGTGAGCGCGGCCATAACGTCGCCGAAAGACATCTTTCCAAGCATCAACATCCCAGTTGTAACCGTTATTTGGCAGTATACTGGCCTCACGCCCGAGGAAATAGACCAGAGGGTCACGACCTACAGCCAGTATTCCATCAGCTCGAACGTCAACGACATTCGGAACATGGAGGCGCAGAGCCTTTCCGGCATTTCAGTCATCAAGATTTTCTTCCAGCCGAATGTAAATGTTGACCTGGCAATCAGCCAGATCGTGTCGGCGAGCAATTCGATCAGGGCGTTGATGCCCACTGGGATTCAGCCGCCTGTCATCGTTCAATATAATGCGTCCAGCGTTCCCGTTCTCCAGCTCAGTTTGAGCTCAGATCGCATGAACGAGCAGCAGCTCTACGATTACGGTATTTACCGGCTGCGTCAGCAGCTCGCGCCCATCCAAGGGATTACGCTGCCGACGCCGTATGGCGGCAAATACAGGCAGATCATGGTGGACCTCGATCCCGAGGCTCTCCGGGCGACCGGAATTTCGCCGAACGACGTGGTGAATGCGGTCAATGCCCAGAGCCTGACTTTGCCATCAGGCGACGCGAAGATTGGCGTTCAGCAGTTCATCGTCCATACGAACACCAATGCTTCCACGATCGCGGCGCTTGACCATGTGCCCATACGCCAGGTAGGGCCAACCACCGTTCATCTGAGCGACATTGCGCATGTGCGTGACGGCTGGGCCGTGCAGCAGAACATCGTGCGCACGAACGGGCGCCGCGCCGTGCTGCTAACTATCATCAAGAATGGCGATGCCTCCACCCTCGATGTCGTAAATCGTGTGAAGGCTGCCCTGCCGGACATACGCGCCGCGGCGCCACCCGGTATGAACATCGATATGCTGTTCGATCAATCGGTCTTCGTCCAGAGCGCCATATCGAGCGTTCTCCGCGAGGGTGCAATTGCAGCCGGACTGACCGCGCTGATGATCCTGATTTTCCTCGGGTCGTGGCGGTCAACCTTGATCGTGATGGTTTCAATCCCGTTGTCGATCCTGACATCGGTTACGGTGCTGTGGGCGCTGGGCCAGACCATCAATACCATGACGCTTGGGGGGCTTGCGCTCGCCGTCGGGATCCTGGTCGATGACTCTACCGTTGCGATTGAAAATACCCACCGGCTATTCGAGGAGGGGGTTCAGTTCGACCGCGCGGTGCTTGAAGGCTCTGTAGGGATCGCATTGCCGACGCTGGTTTCGACGCTTGCGATCTGCAGCGTGTTCGTCTCCGTCTTCTTCCTCCAGGGTGCGGCGCGCTATCTGTTTGCCCCCTTAGGGATGGCCGTCGTTTTTGCGATGGTTGCGTCCTACGTCATCTCCCGGACGCTGACGCCCATCATCATTAGGATGCTCCTAGGGAGCGAGCAGGATAAGCTCGCTGCGGGCCGCAGCAGCGTCCTCATGCGCTTCCACGAGCGCTTCAACCGGGGGTTCGACCGCTTTCGCGACGTTTATACCTGGGTGCTGACCACCCTCCTGCGCCGCCGCGTCGCGGTGCCGCTGGTGGCACTTGGCGTTGTCGCTAGCGCGGGCGTGATTGCCTTCTATACAGGCACCAACTTCTTCCCTCACCTCGATGCCGGCCTGATCCAACTGCATGTGCGGGCCCCTGCAAGAACCCGCATCGAGCGGACAGAGCAATACTTCCAGGCCATCGAAGACGAAATTCGCCGTGAAATTCCGAAGCGTGACCTTGGGCTTATTCTCGACAACATGGGCCTTCCGGCACGCACCTACAATCTCGCGTTCACCGATGGCACCACCATCGGCGTGAACGACGGACAGATCCTCATTTCGCTGAATGAGGGGCATGCACCTACGGCCGGCTACCTTAAAAAACTGAGATTGGCGCTGGCCAAAAAGTTTCCGGATACGCTGTTCTATTTTCAGCCGGCCGACATGGTGACCCAGATTTTGAACTTCGGCATTCCCTCTCAGATCGATGTGCAGTTGCAAGGCACCGATCGCGCGGGAAACAAGGCTCTTATCAAGGCTCTGGATCAGCGTCTGTCGAAAATCCCTGGTCTCGTTGATGTCCATGTGCAGCAGGAGCTGGATGCGCCTACGCTTTTCTATGACATCGACCGGACGCGCGCGCAGCAGGTTGGTTATAATGTCAACAGCATCGTCAGCAATCTGAATACGAGCCTTAGCTCGTCGGAGCAGGTTTCCCCGAATTTTTGGACCGATCCGAGGAACGGGATTCCCTATTATCTGGCCGTACAGACACCGGAATATCGTATCGACAGCGTCAACGCCCTCAACAATACGCCGATCAGCAGCGTCTCGACAGCGCAAGTGCCTGTTCCGAATACGCTCGGCAATGTGGCAAGCATGAAGCGGGAGAAGATGCAATCCGTCTTCAACCAGTCGAACGTACAGCCCGTGTACGATGTTTACGCCAATGCGGAGAACACCGATCTTGGCAGCGTGTCGGGAGCAATCAGCGGCATTGTTGGGGATCTTCAGAAGCAGTTGAAGCCAGGCAATCGCTTCGTTATCCGGGGTCAGATCGAGAGCATGAACTCTGCCTTCGGCAATCTTACCTTGGGTCTGATTTTCGCGGCCGTCTTCGTGTATCTGCTTATGGTCGTCAACTTTCAGAGCTTCATCGATCCCTTCATCATCCTGTTGGCGTTGCCGGGCGCGGGAGCCGGTATCCTGCTCATGCTCTTGGTCACTGGAACCTCACTCAGCGTTCCTTCATTGATGGGGGCAATCATGTCGATCGGTGTCGCATCCGCGAACTCTATCCTTTTAGTGTCATTCGCCCGGGAGCTTCGGCAGGGCGGAGCGAGCGCATTCGAGGCTGCCATTGAAGCAGGCCGGACACGTATCAGGCCCGTTCTGATGACGGCTGCGGCGATGATCGTTGGCATGATCCCAATGGCAATGGGCGCTCCGGGGGAAGAGCAGAACGCGGTTTTGGCGCGCGCGGTGATCGGGGGCGTGTGTGTCGCGACCATAGCCACACTGCTGTTCGTTCCCTACCTCTACTCCATCTTTGGGAGGTTCGAGACGCGGAGGACCGCGCCGCAAGCACTTGAAACCGAGGGGGCGGCGTGATGCAGAAACGGATCGACGGCATTCAGCATCAGGAATCGAAGGAGGCATGCGTTTCCCCCCGTGCAAAGCGTCTTGCCCGGGCTGTGGGGTGGGGAGCGCTGCTATCGGTTGTTCTGCTCGCCGCCTACGGGTTCTGGGGGGCGAGTCCAGGTGAGCAGAGCTGCGCTTGAGACGCAGCAGCAGTTCGCAAATCTCATCCCCGTCGTCCGCACGAGCGTCGTCCAAACCGTGACTGGTCCACGGCAGCTTGATCTGCCTGGGACAACTCGCCCTTTCGACAGCGCCACGATCTTCGCCAGGGCTACCGGCTACATCTCCAGGCGCATGGTGGACATCGGCAGCAGCGTGAAGAAGGGCGACGCCCTCGCCATCATCGCAGCACCCGACCTCGATCAGCAGCTCGCTCAGGCCCGCGCTCAAGTTACGCAGCTTGAAGCAACAATCGAGCAGGTACACGCCAATGCCGAGCTCGCCCACGCCACCAATCAAAGGACCACGAAGCTGGTGCAGCAGGGGTGGCAAACCCAGCAACAAGGCGATGTGGACCGGCTCACAGCTAAGGCGCAGGACGCAGCTTTAAATGTGGCCCAGGCCAACCTCACGGTGCAGAAGGCTGTCGTAGCCCGGCTGGAGGAACTGACCAGTTTCGAGCGGGTCGTTGCCCCCTTCGATGGCGTCATTACTGGGCGTAATGTCGATGTAGGCGACCTTGTCACGGCTGATACTTCAGGCGGAACGTCAATGTTCACGATGGACAGGACGGCGGTGCTTCGCACCCAGGTGTACGTTCCCCAGGATTCCGTTTTTGCCATCAAAGATGGCCTCGAAGCCGGGGTCACGGTGCCGGAACTTCCCGGACGCGTCTTTCGAGGCAAGATTGCGCGGAATGCCAGTTCCTTGCAGGCCGGTACCCGCACGCTTTTGACAGAGGTCGATGTCGACAATCCGAACGGCGAGCTTCGGGCCGGCATCTATTGCAGGGTTCATTTCGAAATTCCGCGCCAAGAGCCTGTGATCATCGTCCCGTCGCAGGCCGTTATCTTCAACAGTAATGGGTTGAGCGCTGCCGTCTACGACAACGGCGTCGCGCACATTAGCCACTTGGATCTTCTGCGCGATGACGGCGCACAGGTTGAGGTGCGGGCCGGTCTCAAGCCTGGAGACCGCATTATTCTCAGCCCTCCGATTGACATTCGGGATGGGATGCGGGTGCAAACTGGTGAGGACAATGCAACAAAAACCGCCTCCATCAACACGAACGCGGGCTGACCGTAAGGCGTTTGAATCGGGATGTGCAATGCAAGAAAGGATTAACCGCCTCTGGCTTCCGCACTTTCCGGTAAACGGCGATATGGGGTTTCATGATCCCGTCAGAGCCCAGTCAGCGAGCGCCAGCCGGCCTCCCAAAGAACCGAAACTTCTATCATGGTGAGACAAGCGGGCATGGAACATATCGAAATGAAGGGAGTCAAAATTCCGGCTTCGCGGGTAGCGCTTGGCACCTGGGCGATCGGCGGGTGGATGTGGGGTGGGAGTGATGAAAAGGACGCGATCGAAACCATTCATGCCGCTCTCGATCAAGGCATTAATACCATTGACACAGCACCTGCCTATGGCTTCGGGCGTGCTGAAGAAATCGTTGGCAAAGCGCTCGCGGCAGGCCGCCGACAGAATGCGATCATAGCCACAAAGGTTGGCCTCGAATGGCGCAACGGCCAAGTATTCAGAAATTCATCGGCTGATAGGGTTCGCAAGGAGCTTGAGGATTCGCTCCGGCGGCTTCAAACCGAAGTCATCGATCTCTACCAGGTACACTGGCCGGACGAAAGTGTGCCCATCGAAGAGACCGCAAGCCAACTTGCCAGCTTCCAGCGGGAGGGGAAGATCCGCGCGATCGGGGTCAGCAATTTCACGCCCGAGCAGATGGACCGCTTCAGGACCGCTGCTCCTCTCAGTACTGTCCAGCCGCCCTATAATCTCTTCGAAAGAGACATCGAGCGCGACATCCTGCCTTATGCCAAGTCTCACGATCTCACCGTTCTCGCCTACGGCTCCCTTTGCCGGGGCTTACTGACCGGAAAAATTACGGAAAAAACAACATTTCAAGGCGACGACCTGCGAAAACTCGATCCGAAGTTTCGTCCTCCCAGGTTGCAGCAATATTTAAACGCGGTGCGCAGGCTGGATGAGTTCGCGAAGGAACGCTACGGCAAGACAGTGCTCGCCCTGGCTGTGCGGTGGGTGCTCGATGCTGGCAAGACCATCGCGCTGTGGGGCGCGCGGCGCCCGGAACAATTGTCGCCGGTGAACGATGTTTTTGGTTGGTCCCTGGATGATGGCGCTAAACGCGTGATCAACCAGATATTGGCCGAGACCATTAAAGACCCGGTAGGTCCGGAATTCATGGCGCCGCCTGCGAAGAAGGCAGCGTGAGCACCATTACTACCAGGTGAGAGTGGGGCCGTTTACTAGCCAAGGTGGAGTGATCCATGACTATCCGCTTAGCCGCCCGCCTGCAGAGACATTTACAGTCCTTAGCGGCAGTTGCCATCGCATCTGTCCTGTCATCGCTGCTCGGTCCGCCCGCCGCTGCTCAAAATCCTCAAAGCACCTCTCAGAAATGCGACCCAGGCAATGGCGGCATTACGCTTTCCCCCGGGTTCTGCGCGACCGTCTTCGCCGACAAATTGGGCCATGCCCGGCACATGGCTGTTGCTTCAAACGGCACCGTCTACGTCAATACTTGGAGCGGCCGTTATTACGGATTTAAAGGGGTGCCACCTGGAGGTTTTATCGTTGCCTTGCAGGATACAAATGGAAGCGGACACGCGAATAAGGTGCAGCGCTTCGGCGGCACGCTTCGGACTGGACAGGTGGGTGGCACCGGCATCGCTTTGTACAAAGGATGGCTCTACGCGGAAGAGGATGGCCGCATTGAACGCTACGCCCTGCGTGAGGGGGAAACCGTACCTTCCGGCGCGCCGGAGGTGATTGTCTCGGGCCTACCGGTGACGGGCGATCACCCGATGCATCCCTTCCAGATCGACGGCTCCAATGGAAACCTTTATGTCGATTTGGGCTCCGCCACAAATTCCTGTCAGCGCCGCAACCGTACCCTAAACTCGCCAGGGATCAACCCTTGCACCGAGCTTGAAACCCGCGCCGGCACATGGCTCTACGATGCGAACAAGACAGGGCAGCGCTTTTCGCCTGCCGAGCGTTTCGTCACCGGTCTTAGGAATGGTGAAGGGTTCGGGTTCGATAAAGCTGGGAGGCTCTTCGCTACCATGCATGGCCGCGACGAGCTTGGGCAGAATTGGCCCAAATATTATACTTTGCAGCAAAATGCTAACGAACCCGCCGAAGAGCTTGTTGTTGAGGAGCGCGGCGCCGATTTTGGCTGGCCTTATTGCTATTACAGCACGGCTTTGAACAAGCTTGTACTGGCTCCCGAATATGGGGGGCATGGCCAGGAGGTCGGGCAGTGCGCACAAAAACGGGAACCCATCGCAGCATATCCTGCTCACTGGGCGCCAAATGACCTCACAATGTACAATGCGGAACAGTTTCCTGGGCCATATCGGGGCGGGTCGTTCATAGCCTTTCACGGTTCATGGAACCGGGCACCATTACCTCAAGGCGGATACAATGTGGTGTTTCAGCCCCTTGCCGATGGGAAGCCTACGGGCAAATTCATTGTGTTTGCCGATGGCTTTGCGGGGGCTGTCAAAGAACCCGGCGGAGCGGCCCATCGCCCTTCGGGGCTGGCGGTAGGGCGGGATGGTGCTCTTTATATTTCGGACGATCAGAACGGCCGGATCTGGCGCGTGGCTTACACCGGTTCACAACAAGTCGCGAAACTTCAGCCAGCGCCGTCTCCATCTTCTTCCGCCTCGCGGTCCAATGCTGCAGCTCCCCCCGAAGGTATCAATCCAGAAGCCGGACGTGAAGCCGCAGGCGACCTTCCGGCGCCTCCCGGCGTCCCTGAGAGTCAGGTTGTTCTTGGAGACAGAATCTATCATGGCCAAGCTGCCGGCGGGACCTGCGAGGGCTGCCATGGCGTACATGCCGAAGGCTCGCCCTTGGCTCCCCCCCTCGTTACCCAACACTGGTTATGGGGTAATGGCAGCTTGTCTTCGATCGAGCAGGTGGTTGATAATGGCGTTCCCCAGCCGAAGGAGTATCGTGATCCCATGCCTCCCAAGGGAGGTGCGCCGCTTACGCCTTCGGAGGTCGACGCGGTGTCGGCTTATATTTGGGCGCTCAATCACCAAAACACTGCCAAGGCTCGGCGATAGTCCCTCACTTTGGCTTTCGGGGGTCAGCGGACCCGGAACCTGAAGGGAACCGACAAGGTAAGCGGACCAGAACTTACATCAGGCGGGATTGGGGGAAAGGGCGCCGAGTGCTCCAAGGCAGCAATCGCAGCGCCATCGATTTCGGCGATCCCTGAGCTTTGCGCAACGGTACGGCTGAGAAGCTTTCCCGACGGGGCGATGGTAATCGTCAAAAGCACATCGCCGTACTTCGCCACATGCACCTTGTGACGTTCAAGCAATGAATAAATTTCATTCTGGTAGAGCGACCACAATTGACTGCGGCGCGCCGCCACCGCCGCTGAAGCGCGTTGCGCCTCCTGGGCCTCCGACGCCACACTCGCCATTTGCATTGGAGTTTTTGGCTCCTCCGCGACCTTGTCCGGTGCCTCTTGCGGGAGCGGCGCCGCTTCAGGTTCCGGCTTTTCCGCTTCAGTCTCCTTCGGAGGTTCTACGGACGGCGGCGAGGGGGTCGCCTCCGCAGAAGCCTCGTGAGCCTCCTGCGTGAAGAGATCGCCAGTGTCTTCTAGGCTCACGGTGGCAACAACATTGAAGCTTTCGCTGCCCTTTCCTTCGGCCAAAGCATTGGCCATCGGGCTTGAATAAACCATGAAGACGGCAAGCCCATGCAACCCAAGCGCAAGAGCGAGGCCCAGCAATCGCGTCCAGTTCATTGCGCGGCGCCCCCAGGGGGAACCACTGCCGGCGCGGGGACTCCGAAGCGGCTTTCAAAGGCTGCGAAAGAAGTGAGATTTTCTGATATCCCGCTTGCCCAACCACTCCGAGCAGTTCGAGAACGTCTCCATAGCCGATCTTGCGGTCTGCCCGGACGTAGACCGTCGCGTCACCGGCGCTGGCCTTAAGAGCCGAAAGCCGGGCTAGGATGTCACCGCGTTGAACACTTTCATCGCCAAGATAAAGGGCGCCATCGGCTGCGAGGGTTACGATAACGGGCTTTTGCAGGTGGGAGAGTTTCGGGGCGGCGTTACGCGGCAAGTCCACGTGAACGCCTGCCACGAGTAGCGGCGCCGTCACCATGAAGATTACGAGCAGCACCAGCATCACATCCACCATTGGCGTGATGTTGATGTCCGCCATCAGCTTTGGCCTCGTGGCGCCCAGCCGCCCATTCTCAAGAGCTTGTCCTGCCATCTGACGATCCTATGCCGCGAAGGCGCTGGAGGACTGCTCATGGGTGCTCACTTGACCCTCCACTAGTCTGTTGGAAGCGAAAGCCTTCGCAAACCTCGCGGCCGCGATGCTCAGCCGCTCTGCGCAATGGCCGAGGAATACGTTGGCGAAGTTGTAGAAGATCACGGCTGGAATCGCGGCCGCGAGGCCGGCGGCCGTGGCAAGCAAGGCTTCCGCAATTCCGGGAGCGACGACGGCCAGGCTTGTATCCTTGGCGGCGGCAATGCCGGTAAAACTGTTCATGATCCCCCACACCGTGCCGAAAAGCCCCACAAAGGGAGCCGTCGAGCCAATTGTCGCGAGCAGCGGCAAGCCCGATTGAAGCCGCCGCAACTCAGTGGAGGACTCATCCTGCAAGCTCCGCTCGATCGCCGCTTGATGGAAAGAGAGTTCCTGGCCGTTCAATCTTGCTTCCTGGCTCGCGACCGCATTGAAACGGGCGGCGAGGCCGCCGAGAGGCACCGAGGTTCCTTTCTTGGCTTCAGCAAGCCGCTCGAGATTTCGAAGTTGCCGTGAGAAAAGGATGTAGCGGATGAGCTTCTCGAAGCCGATGGTCCAGCATAACAGCGAGGCTACTGCAAGTCCCAGCATCACAGCCTGAACAACCGGATCGGCGTCTTCGATCAACTTGATGAAGGACAACCCATTCGAAAGAAGCGGCGCTTCACTGTTCATCTGTTTTCCTTAGCTCTGCAACGGTTAGTCATTCATAAGTTAGGCCAACAATGGTTGCAAAGCCGCTCATTCGCGCAGGGAAGCGACTCTGAAAACGCCGTGGGCATCTCGACAGAAACTGTGGCTTTTTAGCGCCACGTTATATCATAACATTGTTATCGGAACTTCTACACTTGCTGCTAAGCGGAGGTCAATGTAACGAAGTAACATCGGGCAAGATAGTGAGGGTGGGATGTTCCGGCATGTCGCGTTTTCCAGCGCGCTTTTGCTTGTGCTGGCGGGAAAAGTGTGGGCGCAAGAAACTTCAGGGACTCCGCCTCCGTCAGGCTCAGCGCCGGGCGCTCAGCTTCCGCCCGTGACGGTGATTACGCCCAAGAAAGCAGAGAAAGCAAAGCCAAAGCCGAAAGCCGGTGCGAGACCGAGCGGGCAAGGTCAAGCGGCAACTGCCCAGACCAGCGGGCAGGGAGGCGGGGGCAGCGGCGGCGTTTCGGCTGTGACTAATGAGATCAAAAGCTTAGACGCTGCGCGGGAAAACATCCTGCCCAAGATCGGGGTGAACACCTACGACGTGAATCAACAAACGATTCAAGACCTGCCGCAGGGCGATAACGTGCAGGTCGACAAGCTGTTGCTGCAAACGCCGGGCGTCTATCAGGACAGCGCCGCGAGCGGCAACCTGCACATTCGAAACGAGCACTCCAATCTGCAATACCGCATCGACGGAATTCAGCTCCCCGATGGGGTTTCAGGTTTCGGTAGTTTCGGTAACGAGCTCGAAACGGCCCTCATTGGCAACATGACCGTCGTGACCGGCGCGCTGCCCGCGCAATATGGCCTTCGAACGGCAGGGCTTGTCGATATTCAGACGCGCTCGCCCACTGATGGGCCATCGGGCCAGATCAGCATCTATGGCGGCAGCCACGACACGATCAACACAGCTATCCAGTATGGTGGAATAAGCGGGAATACGCAGTACTTCTTCACGGGCCGCTGGCTGGAAAACAATCTGGGGATCGAGAATCCAACGAGTAGTGTCAACGCAATTCACGATCAAACGGAGCAGGAGAAATTCTTCAGCTACGTTTCGACCGTTTTGCCGAACAATTCCCGCTGGACGATGATCACAGGTGCATCGGTTGGACAATATCAAATCCCGAACAATCCCGGCCAAGCCGTCCAATATACCACCCCGACGCTCTCCACGTTCGACTCGTCCAAGCTCAATGAGAACCAGCTCGAACAAAACTATTACGGCGTGCTTGCCTTTCAGCAGTCGACTGGATTTGCGGATTATCAGCTTTCATATTTCACACGCTATAGCAGCCTACATTACACACCGGACGCCGTCGGCGATCTCATGTTCAATGGAATTGCCACGGACTTGACGCGGACGAGTTTCATTAATGGCATTCAGTCCGACAACGCGTTCAGGGTCGCGCCGGATCACACTTTGCGCGCGGGCTTCGTATTGAGCGCAGAGCAGACGAATGTCTCGGATAACGCCACGGTGTTTCCCGCCGGAACTGACCCAAATTACACCGCACCAAATGGCCAGGCGATTCTAAGTAGTCTGACCCTTGCCCAGGCAGCTGCTTGTCAGAACAACCTCACGCCGAGCTGCGTTGCTGCTCCAATAAAGCTCCTGGACAAGGAAGATAAGCTTGGCTTCATTGCTGGGGCCTACATTCAAGACGAGTGGCGGATCACCAACCAGCTGACCCTCAATATGGGTCTGCGCTTCGACCAGATGTGGCAATATGTGGACGAGAACCAGCTCAGCCCGCGGATCGCCGCCGTATATAAGCCCTGGTATGGCACAACGTTTCATGCGGGATACGCGCGTATGTTCACGCCTCCGCCGCAAGCGGTCGGTGCTCCTGAAAATTATTCGCTCTTCTATCCCACCGTCGCCGCGCCCGCGGTGTCGCCGCAGACGGTTCCAGGACTAATCATCTCGCCATCGCTGCCGGAGCGCGCAAATGTTTTCGATACGGGCGTAACACAAGTGCTTGCGCCGGGTTTGGAAGCTGGTTTGAGCGCTTACTATAAGACCGCAAAAGATCTGATTGACGATGGGCAGTTCGGCCAAGCTTACACGCTGACTGCCTTCAACTACGCCAAGGGCGAAAACGAAGGGCTGGAGCTCAAACTGAAATACTCGCAGGATGGCGTACTCGTTTACGGAAACCTTGCCTTTGCAAGGCAGGTCGCCAGCCAGGTTGTCTCCAACCAGTATTTGTTTGACTATGCCTTCTATAATTATGCCCTCACAAATTATGTACCGACAGACCATTCGCAGACTCTCAGCGCCTCCGCCGGCGTATCGTATCCTATCTATGATAACACTAAGGCCAGCATGGATATGATTTACGGCAGCGGCCTGCGGAGCGGTGATTTCAATCAAACCCATGTGCCCGGCTACACCCAGTTCAACCTTGGCCTCAGCCATGAATTCATTATGCCGGATTGGAGGCCTTTCACGATCCGCTTCGACGTGGTCAATCTTTTCGACCACATCTATGAGATCCGCGATGGCTCTGGCGTCGGCGTCTTCGCCCCTCAATACGGGCCAAGACGCGGTTTCTTTGTGGGCTTCTCACAAAAGTTTTGAACCCTACCGTTCTCTATTTCTTAGAGAAATCTGAGCGGATCCGGTATGACTCGAACGTTTGGAACTCACGATTGACGGCTGCGATGATGCGTCAGGATCTTCTTTTCAGACGGAGGGTTTGACTAATGTGCGCCAGCGGAAGTGGCTTTGGGCGGGGCAATATTTCGCAAGAGCGGGACTAGCGCAGTTGCAATGATAAAGGCCAACATGATGACCCGGAACGCGTCGGCATAGGCCATCGTCGAGGCTTCGCGATAGGCGATCTGCCAGAGCTGTTTGATCGCCGCGCTGTGTCCATCGTGGATAGAGTTCGCGATTGCACCATAGCGGTGGCTCACTGCATCCAGGAACCGCTCCATGGCGCCGTTTGCGGGCGTCAGATGAGCGGCAATAACCTGGAAGTGAAAATTGGTCCTGTCGTTCAGGATCGCGCCACTCATGGCAATGCCCACGGCACCCCCGAGATTGCGCATCATATTGAACAGTCCACTCGCATATTTGAGCCGTTCCGGCGGCAGGCTGCCCAAACCGAGAGTGACACTCGGTGCTACGGCGAAGACCTGCGGGAAGCCCCGCAAAATCTGTGGCAAGAACAGCTCCGCGGAACCCCAATCGTGGGTTATGAAACTGAAGCTCCACATTGCAAGGCCGAACGAGGCCAGCCCCAACATCATCAACCAGCGCGTATCGAACCTACGGGCAAGCGCTATATAAACGGGGACACCTATCAAAGACGCAGCACCCGTCGAAAAGATCGCAATGCCGGTCTGCCAGGCGCTGAAGCCACGCACATAGCCTAGAAACAACGGCGTCAGGTAGATCGTCGAAAAGATGCCGACGCCGGTGACGAAGGAAAGAAAACAGCCAAGCGCAAAGTTACGATTGCCAAGCGCGCGCAAGTCAACGACAGGGCGCGCGAAGGTGAAACTGCGGATCACAAAGAGAGTGCCCGCGACGGCGGCGACCACTGCGCAAGTGCGAATGGTTTGGTCATCGAACCAGTTCCAACGCGCTCCCTCCTCAAGGACATACTCCAGCGTTCCAAGGGCGATCGCCATCAGCACTATGCCCGCGTAATCCGCTTCCTTCAGAAGCGAAAGATCGGGCTCGTCGATTTTGACAAGCAGCGGCACGAGGATCGTAATCAGGATGCCGGGAACGAGATTGATGTAGAACAGCCAATGCCAGTTCAGGGTGTCAGTGATCCAGCCCCCTATGACTGGTCCCAAAGTGGGCGCGACCGAAGCGATGGTCCCGATAACAGCCGCCGAATAAACGCGCCGCGGGCCCTGAAAATAGTGGAATGAGGAAGTGAAGACCGTCGGGATCATTGAGGCGCCAAGTAGCCCCTGCAGAGCCCGGAACAGGATCATGCTCTGAATATTCCAGGCAAGGCCGCAGAGTATACTGGCGAGCGTGAATCCGCCGGCCGACAAGGTGAACAGCCAGCGCGTCGAAAACACGCGGGTTAGCCAGCCCGATAGCGGAATCATGATGATCTCGGCGATCAGATAGGCAGTCTGCACCCAGCTGATTTGATCTTGAGCGGCCGATAGTCCTCCGCCGATATTCTGCAAGGAAGACGCGACGATCTGGATGTCCAGGAGCGCAATAAACATCCCAACGCACATGACGACGAAGGGAAGGAGCCCGCGAACCCAATTCTCGGACGGGGACGCCATTAGTCGGACTTTCTCGCGCTGCTTGTATCAACCGTCACCGTGGCCGACAGTCCGGGTCTAAGGGCCGCGGCCTTCGCCTCCTCCGCATCGAATTCGATACGAACGGGAACCCGCTGGACGATCTTGGTAAAATTGCCGGTCGCATTTTCCGCGGGGATGATACTGAATGTCGTCCCGGTCGCAGGCGCCAGGCTTCCAACACGGCCCTCAATCGGCTTACCCGGATTGATGTCGGCAACGACGGTAGCAGGCTGTCCGGGCCGCATGCGCGAGAGCTGGTCCTCCTTGAAGTTCGCGTCCACCCATAGTCCCCGTGCAGGAATCACGGTGACAAGGTAGGTGCCAGTCGAGACATAAGCGCCAAGCTGCGCAGCGCGATTGCCGACATAGCCGTCGATCGGAGAGCGGATTTCGCTGTAGCCGAGATTGAGGCGGGCAGTTTCGACATCGGCTTTCGCCGCTGCAATCGCGGCTCTTGTTTGTGCAATTTCCGTATCGAGTACCGCCAGCTGCTGCCGGGCTCCCTCGAGTTTAGCCTCTGCGGAGACTGCCGCGGCCTGGGCCGAGAGATCCGCAGCATTTGTCTTCTGTGCATTTTGCCGCGATCCTGCCAATTCGGTCGCCGCGAGACTTTTGTAGCGCTCCGCATCTTCCTTGGCGAAGGCGGCCTCGGCGATTTTGCCGGTGAGATCCGCACTTGCCTGGCGAATTGCCGATTGCTGCAGCGTATATTTGGCGCGCAGATTTTCGAGCGCGGCTTCCTGCTGTTGCAGAATCGCCGCCGACCGATCCAGGGCCGCCCGGAAGGTACGGCTATCGAGGCGGATGAGAAGCTGTCCAGAGCTAACGAGTTGATTGTCCTTTATCAGGATTTCGGAGACAAAGCCTGCCACTTGCGGTGAGATCGGTGTGATATTGCCGCCGGCATAGGCGTCATCTGTCGAACTCTAGAAAACGCCCGACTGTCCACCAGGAATATCCATACCGGACCGCGCCGAAAGCCGCGGCAAGGGCGAGGGCCGCGAAAGCAAGTTTTCTAAGAGCAATTTTAGGCTTTGCCGCGATGGAGCCGGCGACGGATTCTCTTCCGAGAGCAACTTCACTCATGACCGCCTCCGCTGCTGTCCATCAGCGAGGACGCCGTGCCGGGCTCGCGTGCGCTCGTCGGCTGCGGGTCCTGCCGTCACCTTGAAAGGCGGCTGCATGAGCGGCTTGCCACTTTTCCGATCAACCAGCATCGGCTCGGCGTAATCCCCCGTCTCACCGTTCACGATCACGATGCTCGGGCCCTCGGGCGCGAAATGCCTGTTTCCGAATGAAAGCAAAGACCAAAGCACAGGCCGGAAATCGCGGCCAAGATCGGTCAAGACGTATTCGTAGCGGGGCGGGCGCTCGCTATATTGGCGGCGCTCAAGAAGCCTGCCCTGCACAAGCGCGTCGAGCCGGCGTGCCAGCATGTTAGGCGCGATACCAAGGCTCTTTTGAAATTCATCGAAGCGTTTCAGCCCCTGAAAGGCGTCGCGCAGAATGAGGATGCTCCACCATTCGCCGACCCGCTCGAGAGTCCGCGCGATAGGGCATTGCATGTTGCCAAAGCTCTTGCGCTGCATGGTCCTCACCGAAGTTACTATTATAATGCAAGTCACGTAGGACAGTTGCTAGCATCATGCAAGTAACATTTTTGTGTGAGCCCGCTGGGTGGGGCGCCGCTAATCAGAAATTGGCCCGTTGCTTGCACGCCGCTTATTCAGTCATTGCAAGGCTCAAGCCGATAGTGTCCATTGTGACGCCGCCGGCCTCAATGGCGAGCATAGGAAACAAATCAAGCTTTAGTCAGGAGTATCGCGATGTGCGCAGGTGACGATCACAATTGCCCTGAATTTGAGTTGCATCGGCAGAAGCTGCTCGAAGACCTTGACTCCGAGCGGCGGAGTTTTCTGAAAAGCGCATTCGTGGCGGGGGGAGGTGCGGCAGCGTGGGCTGCAGGCGGAACGCTTGTTTCTCCGGCGCTGGCGCAAAGCGCGGGTTCTCATGGAAAGTCCGCCTATCACTATCTGCCGGCGACCGCCGACACGGTGCATTGGGGGTATTTCAGCAAGCTTCTGAAGCCGCAGCTTGAAGTGGACTCGGGAGACTACATCACCATCGAGGCGCTGACGCACCACGCGAATGACGATGCTGAGCGCATGGTCAAGGGCGATCCAGGCGCCGAAAGCGTGTTCCTGTGGACGAAGGACAAGAAGGGAGTCAACCGGCGCGGCGCGGGACCGATCGACGGCAAGCTATTGGGCCGCGGCGCAGGCGAGGGATTCGGCGTCCACATTTGCACGGGTCCGGTTTATGTCCGCGGGGCCGAACCCGGTGACATTCTTGAAGTGCGAATCATGGACGTCAAGCCCCGTCCTTGCGCCAACCCAGCCTATGCCGGCAAATCCTTTGGCAGCAACGCGGCCGCGTGGTGGGGCTTTCACTACAAGGATCTTCTCACCGAGCCGAAGCCGCGCGAGGTCTGCACCATCTACGAGATCGACTCGAGCGGGCAGCACAATTGGGCCCAGGCCGTCTACAATTTCCGCTGGACGCCTCAGAAGGACCCTTACGGCGTCGAACATAAGATAATCGACTATCCGGGAGTGCCGGTCGACCATTCAACGGTCAAGGAGAACCATGGCGTACTGAAAAACATACGCATCCCTATCCGCCCTCATTTCGGTGTGATGGGCCTGGCGCCTAAGGAGGCCGATATCGTGGACTCGATCCCGCCCAGCTATTTCGGCGGCAACATGGACAATTGGCGCATCGGCAAAGGCGCCACGATGTACTATCCGGTCGCGGTTCCGGGGGGCTTATTCTCAATCGGGGACTCGCACGCTGCTCAGGGCGACTCGGAACTGTGCGGCACGGCCATCGAGATGTCGCTCACAGGAACGTTCCAGCTAATCGTCCACAAAAAGAATAGTCTGAGCGGCTCGCTGGCGGAGCTTAACTATCCGCTGCTCGAAACACAGGATGAATGGGTGCTTCATGGTTTCAGCTTCGCGAATTATTTGGCGGAGCTCGGTCCCAAGGCCCAGCAGGAAATCTACTCGAAGTCCTCAATCGATCTCGCACTCAAGGACGCGTTCCGCAAAGTCCGGGCCTTCCTGATGACCACAAAAGGGCTGACGGAGGATGAGGCCATTTCGCTCATTTCGGTCGCCGTCGATTTCGCGGTGACGCAGGTGGTGGATGGGAATTGGGGCATTCACGCCATCGTCAAGAAGAGTTTGTTCGCCGGCGCAACTGCTTAGTGCTGTGATCCGCAAAGAGCTCAAAGTCCCTCTCCCCCTGGGGGGAGAGGGCTAGGGTGAGGGGGTCTTCCTAACTCACATCGAGGAGCGATCGCAGTTGCTCGATGAAAGCAGCTGCAGGCAAAGGGAGCGCGCGGCCTCGCCGCGTGGCCAACAGCAATTGCGCATTATGAAGCGGCGGGTCCACGACCGGGATCGCCATCATATTTCCTGGCGGAACGGCCGCTTTCCCAGGCGGCCGGAATTGAAAGCAGATGCCTTGGTTCATCAAGGAAAATGCCTTCATGGCCTCGACCGAGTTTGAGATCAATGCCGGCTCAATTTTGAAAGAGGCTTTCGCAAGTGCGGTCTCGATCAGCCTTCTTCCCGCAAGCGTGCTGTCACCCAGCGCAACCGGGTAACGCAGGCAATCTCGTAGCCGAAGTTCAGTTTTAGAAGCAAGCGGATGGCCATCAGCGACAAGGGCGCAGAGCGGCCAAAGGGTCGAGACAACGATTGACGTATTGTGATCGTTGATCGGATTATGCGTGAGAATGAGATCTGCCTGGTCTTCGGCGAGAATTCGCAAAAGGCCCTCGGGAGTTCCGATCGTTATCTCAAATCGAACTCTGGGGTGCGCCGATTGGAACAGCGTAATGGCCCGCGGCAGCAATTCACTTGCCACCGACTCCACGGCTGCAATCTTGACCCTTCCTCTAATCAGACCGCGCAGCTGTTCTATGCGTGAGGTCACGGTTTCCAGGTCTGAGATCGCCCTTCTGACATAGTCCACGAAAAGCTCTCCCGCGGCAGTCGGGCGGACGCCTCTGGGCAACCGCTCAAACAGGCTGCACCCGAGTTCTTGTTCAAGATCGAGGATGCGGCGGTTTAGGGCCGACGATGCGATATTGAGCGCCTCCGCGGCCTTCCTTATGGAGCCATGGCGGGCTACGGCGTCGACATAGGTGAGGATGCGGGGCGGGCGCACTTGTGCTGGCGCAACCTTGCCCGACCTTTTCCGGAGCACTGCCAGACGGGTCTCCTTGATTTGCTTTGTAGCCATCGTCTATCCGCCCCGCGGTCCTCACGATACGATAGTGCGCTGATTTTCAGCTCGCTCCACTCCAAAATCGCTTCTAGCCGCGTACAGCGTCAAGCTTCACGATTGAGCCTGTTGGTCTGTTCCAAGAAAAGGCGCGCAAAATGAGATTATGGCTTTCTTTAATATTGGGCGGGATTGCTACGCTCGTAGCTAGCGAGCCCGGCCACGCAGATGAAGCGGTAACAGTCCGGCTCAAATGGCTTAACCAGGCGCAGTTCGCGGGTTTCTATGTCGCCAAGGAGAAGGGATACTACAAGGCGGCGGGGCTTGATGTGACAATAGAGCCGGGCGGACCCGATTTCCCTGCCGTGCAGATGGTGGCGGGCGGCAGCGAGCAATTCGGCGTCACTGGCGCAGATCAGATTCTCGTCGCGCGCGACAAAGGCGTCCCGGTCGTAGCCTTAGCCGTGATTTATCGCAAAAATCCGTTCGTATTGTTTGCATTGACGAAATCAGGGATAGACAAGCCTGCCAAATTCACTGGCAAGAATATCGGTGTGAAGATCGGCGGCAATGAGGAGCTGATCTATCGCGCCGTCATCAAGTCCGCTGGCGTCGACAAGTCCCAAGTAACGGAGACGCCTGTCAAATTTGACATCACACCGCTGCTTTCGGGCCAGGTCGATGTCTGGCCGGGCTATCTCATCAATGAGGTCCTAGCCGCCAAAGAAAAAGGCTTCGACGTCAGCATCATTTCCCCGGCTGATTACGGAGTGTCTCTGTATGCGGATACGCTCTTCACCACCGAAAAGATGCTGAAGGAGAAGCCCGCCGTGGTTCGCGCCTTCGTGACCGCCACCATGAAGGGATGGAGCGATGCAATCGCAAATGCGGAAGAGGCGGCGAAAATCACCGTCAAATCTGGCACGAAACTGACGTACGAGCATGAACTCGCGATGATGAAAGCGAGCATTCCGCTGCTCAAGCCGGATGGCAAGCCTCTGGGCTCGATGGATGAGGCTGGCTGGAAAGGTGTGGAGAGCCTTCTGCTCAGCGGCAAGTTCCTAAGAGCGCCAGTTGCTTTGGACAAGGCGTATACGGTGGAGTTCATAGCGCATTGAGCATGCTCGCCGCAGAACGTGAAACGGTGACGGCTGCGGAAAAGCAGCCCTCACGGCCCCTCGTCAACGTCAGGAGCGTGTCGATCCGGTTCGGCAAGCTGCAAGTACTAGAGCGCATGTGCCTTTCCATTCGCGAAGGTGAGTTCGTCTCCCTTCTCGGCCCGAGCGGATGCGGTAAGTCCACCTTGCTTAAAGCTATCGGCGGCCTCATCCCCGTTTCAGAGGGAACTATCGATATATGCGATGCTGCCCTGCGCCTTGGGCTGATGTTTCAGAAGCCTTTGCTGCTACCCTGGCGAACCACTTTGAGCAATGTTCTCCTGCCGTTGGAGCTTGGCCGCAAGGAAGCGATCCCGGCAAAGGGACATGAGCGCGCCTTGCGAATGCTCGAACTGGTCCAGCTCAAAGAATTCGCGGATGCGTACCCGCACCAGCTCTCCGGCGGAATGCAGCAGCGCGCGGCCCTGGCGAGAACTCTGATGCAGGACCCAGACGTGCTTTTGCTGGATGAACCCTTCGGTGCGCTGGATGAATTGACCCGCGAGCTTCTGAATGAGGAACTGATTGCAATTTGGACGAGCGGTGCTACCCGGTTGAAGACCATAATCATGGTAACCCATTCGATCCCTGAAGCCGTGATGATGTCGGATCGCGTTTTCATCTTGGCGCCCCGTCCAGCCCGCCTAGTCGACACAATCGAAGTATCCATCCCTCATCCAAGACAAAGGGAAGGGCACGATGTCACGCAATTCATCAAGCGGGCCAGACGGCTCGTGAGAGGGGTTATATGAAAGCGTCTTGGCTCGTTCCTGCGCTTTTTGCCGCGCTGTTCCTCAGCGTCTGGGAGGGAGCCGTTAAGTTTTTCGCTGTGCCGGAATATTTGCTTCCAGCTCCCACAGTGATTCTTGCGACGGTAGATCGCGAACTTTTCGTACAACTCGCGGTGACCTTCAGCGAAGCGTTGATGGGCTTTGCAATTGCGAGCGCTCTGGCCTTCGTCGCGGCACTCGTCTTTGTCCGTTTCAAGACTGTGGAACAGGGATTCTTCCCGATCGCAATCGCGATCAAGACGACACCCCTTGTGGCAATGGCCCCCTTGCTGGTGCTTTGGCAGGGAACAGGCTGGTGGTCCAAGATCACCGCCGCGTCGCTGATCTGCTTCTTTCCTGTGCTCGTGAACAGCGTGAAGGGGTTGAAGGCCGCCGACGCGGAGTATTTCGAATTGTTCAAATCGATGGGAGCTTACCGCTCGCAAGAGTTTGGAAAGCTCCGTGTGCCCTACTGTCTTCCTTACCTGTTTTCTGCACTGAAGATCTCTTCATCGCTCGCGGTAGTCGGCGCCATCGTTGGTGAGTTTGTGGGCGCGACCAAAGGACTGGGATATTTGATCATGCTATCGTCCGCTCATCTTGAGACGCCAACGCTGTTCTCAGCAATTCTTGCATCGGCGGCGGCGGGCATCGTCCTGTTTTATATGATCAGCGCTGTGGAACGGGCTGTCGTGTTCTGGCAAACGCCGGGCGTGGAGTAGATTATGCGCGGTCAGGAGGTCAGCGTTTTCCGCATTTCCATGCGTGGGCCGGGCGATACCCAAGGCCTCATTAACCTTATCGAAGATGGCGAACTCGTTCCTTCGAACATCGTCGCCATCCTCGGCAAGACCGAGGGAAATGGTGGCGTGAATGACTTCACGAGAGAATATGCGACATGGTCGCTCAGCACTGCGCTGGCACCCTATCTTGGCTTGACACCTAAGGACGTCGAGGAGCGTATCGCTTTTGTGATGTCCGGCGGAACCGAGGGCGTTTTGAGCCCGCACATCACGGTCTTTGCCAGGAAGGCGGCAATCGCTTCTCAAACCAAGGACAAGCGGCTTTGCATCGGTATGGCCATGACCCGGCTTTTTCTCCCCGAGGAAATTGGCCACGCATCACAGATCGAAGAGACGGCGCGGGCTGTGCACGCCGCCATGGAAGACGCGGAAATAACCGCCAAGGAAGACGTGCACTTTGTCCAGATCAAATGCCCGCTCCTGACTCAGGAACGGATCGAGGCTGCATATTCGCGCGGCGCCAGCACCGTAACAAAAGGCAGCTATGCCTCTATGGGCTATTCCCGTGCAGCGTCGGCACTGGGGGTTGCGCTGGCTCTTGAAGAGATCAAGGGGCATATTCCGGATGAGGCGATTGCGAAGGACTGGAGCCTTTACTCATCCGTGGCTTCTGCCTCCGCCGGCATTGAGCTTTTGCACAGCGTGGTGATCGTATTCGGCAACTCCGCCGCCGCTTCGAGCCCTTATGTCATCGGCCATGCCGTGATGAAAGACGCTATTGACCTCAAGGGAGTGCTGGAAGCCTTTGCGAGCACGGGGATTGATCCCTTGGCGCAATGCAACGATCCGCATCGCATCGTGAACGTGTTCGCCAAGGCCGAAGCATCGCCTGATGGCTCGATCCGGGGCCTGCGTCACACAATGCTCGACGACACAGATATCAGTTCAACCCGGCATGCCCGCGCCGCAGTGGGCGGCTTGATAGCTGGCGTAGCGGGAACCGGCGCGGTCTACGTCTCCGGCGGTGCTGAGCATCAAGGTCCTCCGGGCGGAGGACCAATCGCCGTTATCGTATCGGCGGATTGAGAACGGAAGGCCCTGCGGCCATCGCGGTTTCCAACAAAGTTGATTCCATCTGCAACACACCGGCCGCGCTAGCGGAAGCGATCAGGTCGCAACAAACTTTACCCGACTGTGAAACTAATCCTTCCGCATGTTTGTTTTTGCTTTGGGCCGGTAATGGGCACTGAACTTGCCTTGGCCTACAATCGCCATGAATAAAAGCTTCTCAATGAGCAAGTGTCAAACCCCCAATGGCGGCTGGCAGGCGGAGCCTAACTTGTTCGACTTCAAGGCGAATAGTGCAAAATGCCCGTGCCAGCCTGAGGCAGGCGAGAAGAATGATGAGCAGTCAACAGAGAAAAGCCGCTGCGAGCGCTTGCCGCATCGTAAAGGCAAGCGGGAGCTTCAAGGGTAAGCAGGGCCTCGATTATCTGGTCGGGATCTCAGCCGAAACCGCAGGATCACGGGGCATCCATATGCAACTCGTCACAATTCCCCCCGGCGCCAAGGCCCGCGCGCATAAGCACGTCAATCACGAGACCGCAATTTATGCCTTAAGCGGGACCTCTGCCTGCTTCCACGGCGAGGGGCTCAAAGAGCATTGCGTCCTAAAGGCAGGTGAGTTCATGTATATCCCCGCTAATGTACCGCACTTGCCTTACAATCCGAGCCGGACCGAGAAGGCCGTTGCCGTGATCGCTCGGACCGATCCCAATGAGCAGGAAAGCGTTGAATTGCTGCCTGAGCTGGATGCGGTTGCCTTCGCCGCGGCAGATCAGGACAACACCTGATCGAGACCGGTCCGATTCCTTCGAGGGCAGACTACCGCCTCAGCTAGGGGGCCTAAAGTTTCAGAGGGTTAGCCGGGTGCGCTCCCGGTCAACTATAAGGCAGCGCTACTGAAGACCTCCTTGCCGCCAACAAAAGTGCGTTCGACGGCAATATCCTTGATCTGATCCTCGGCGCAGGTCAGAGGATCATCAGCCAGCACAACGAAGTCCGCGGCCTTGCCGGCCTCTAATGGGCCCCGGTTTCCTTCATCCCACGTTAGCGCGTGGCCCGTTACCGTAGAAAGACGCAAAGCCTCTTCCCGGGTCAGGTTGCTTTGTCCCAGCCTCGTTTTGGAGTCGTTGTCCCAGCGCGAAAGGGCCTGCCACATCGCAAACAGCATGGAGTGGGGGACATTATCGGTTGACAAAGCAACTGGAATATTGGCGTCCACGAGAGCGCGAATAGGCGTTCCTTGCGATTTCAGCTCGTCCAAGCCAAAGCGATCGGATGCCATATACATGAAGCCTGGAGTTACGGTTACAAATAAGCCGAGCTCCTTGATCCGCCTCAACTGATCGGGAGTGGCTTGGGTTAGGTGGATGATGACCCACCGGCGCTCGCGGATTGAAACCGCGCGGTCGATGGCCTCATAGGCCCTGAGAACCCTCTCCAGGTCGTAACAGACAAGGCAATTGACCCGAAGGCCAAGCTGTGCGGCTAGGATCCCTAGTTCCACGAAGCGGTCATGAGGCAGGGACTGATAAAAATGTCCTGCCCATTGCTCGTAGGGATATTCGAGGCCGATGGTCTTTGCCACGGTAGCATCGCCCACATCGAAGCAAACGCCCTCCAGGCGCAGCATGTCATCGCCTGTGCCGCGATCCTTCAAGGTCCCCGCCCAATGATAAAGGATGTCTGCGATCTTCCGATTAGCGAATGCGGCTGTTGGAACGCTCAACGGTATCTGCATGCGGACCCCCAAATCGCCGGCAGCATGCACATGCCGGTAGGCATCGATGATTTGAGGTGTTACGCCATGGCCCTCATAAGCGGCCGTGGTTCCCGCTGCGCTATAGGCGGCGGAGCCAAGGCGAACTCCCGCGACCCGGTCTTCGTAGCTAAACCGCGGGACGCACTTGAATAGCGTATATTCCATCAAGGGAGCGTAGTTCCTGTCGAGGAATACGCCGGAAAGACTTCCGCCATCTTCAGCTACCGCCACTGTATTGTAGGGGAGCTCTGTTTTCGCGGTAACTCCCGCGATTTGCATTGCGGCCGTATTAGCGACGGAGGGGAACGGCCGATGACTCCACCAGCCCCACGGCGCCCTAATGTAGACGGGATGATCGGGCGCTGCTTTATCCAGATCGTGGCGAGTCGGAAAACGCCCCTCTACTAATTGTTCAGGCCGATAGACATAGTCCGTTGGCGGCGTCCCCATCGGCATCAAGACGATCCACTCACCGGTAGGCGTACGCTTTGCCGTCTCTCGAATCACGTCTTGAATTTCGGCGATAGAATTGCAGCCTGCCAATGAGATACCACCGCGTGACTTCAGCCCATGCCGGTCCATGTGAGGATGGGCGTCGAACAAGCCTGGAATGATGGTTTTGCCGGTAGCGTTGAGGACCCTTGTATTCGGCCCCTTATCTTTGGATACGAGCTCTTCAGGACCAACGGCTGCGATGACCCCATCCCGAAGCCCGATGGCCCTTGCGATTGAGGAGGTTCTATCCAGTGTGACGATTTTTGCTCCATGTACCGCAAGATCAAGCTCTGGCATGGTGCACTCCTATGAGGCAACAGTGAAGATGAAAATGCTAGGCTTTGAGGCACTTGTTGTCGTGGCAGTAAAGCAAGGTAAGAAGCCGGTGACGTTGGACGAGCCAAATCACTTTATGACGGCGCCCCCTGCATCAATGCAGCGTGTGATCTCGGCGATCAATAGTTCCGGATCTACCGGCTTCGCAAGCGTGCGAGCGCTCTGGAAGGGCGGCGCAAACTGCTCCGGGGAACGGCCAGATACCACAATGAACGGCGTGCCGCAGTCGAGAAGTTGCCGCGCGACTGGCTCGGACGTCCCATCAAGTAGGTTGATATCGAGCACAGCAGCGTCGCAGCCTTTTTCCTGCATTAGAGAGAGCGCCTGCGTCACAGTAGCGGCCGGGCCTAATACCTCGAAACCGGCTTCTTTAAGAATTTGCGCTATCCCAAACGCCAGAATGGCCTCATCCTCGACAAGAAGTATGCGCGGGCCGCTCCCTCCGGACGATCCTGCCCGGCTTTGAGGTTTTAGCCTCAACATTTCTTCCGAGAGCCATCGCAATACTACGGACAGTGCTTCTTCCCGTGCAAGTCCCAAGCTTATGGACTTTTCAAGCCCGGCTTTAAGATGGTCCTCAATAATCATTGCGTCGGAGACCGCGTCTTCACCGCTTTTCTGGTTCTGTCCGGTCTTAGTGTCTTCCGAAGCAGAGCTGATTTGCTGCACTCTGGTTCTCCTGTAACGATTTCGGCGGGTTTGCATTCAATGCTCCGCAGGAAACCAAAGGCGTGCCTGAAGCACAGGCTAATAAGTGGTTATTTGTTCATTGGAAATCGTGCGGGCCGGCGTCGACGCATGTTACAAGAAGTGTGCGCATCCAGATCGGCTAATCTGGTACATTTTGCCGGCTAATTTCGCAGGTGAAGTTGCGAAGGCGAGCTAGTATTTGCCTCGCCTTAGGCAAGTGCACATAATTGCGAGGTTGGGGACACTCACTCTAGGCAGCCTCTATTACCTTTCTCTAAACCTTGATCCCCACCCGGCGAGGACTGTTGTGTCAGCTCAGTGCCGCGTGGCATGGCCGGATTTCGCTTGGAAGAACACCGTAAGCCTTCTTAAAAATCCGTCCAAAGTGGGTCATATCCGAGAACCCCCAGCTATATGCGATATCGCTCACTGTACGGCGAGCTTGCAGCGGGTCTTCGAGGGCACTCAAACAGCGCGAGAGCCGCTTGGATCGAATAAGCCGCGACAAGGAAGTGTTTTCTTGCGCGAGCAAAGAATTGGCGTATCTGACGCTTATGCCCACGCTGTCAGCGACAGTTTTTCCGTCGAGATTTGGATCGGTCAACCGGGCTTCGACGGTGGCATATATATTAAATAGAATGAGCGCATGGCTTTTGGAAAAGCGCGTGGTCCTCGCGGTAGCCATAGCGAGCGAAAGAGCTACGAGATCAAGGGTCTGCTGGTGCAGTAGTTCTTGTGCTTTCAAACCAAGCTGCCCGACGTGCTCGGGCAGCATATTCAAAAATGAAGATGTCAGCCTGTGCTCCGCATCCTCCGTCCTCATTGCGGTCGCCGCTACCTCCTGCACCTGGCCCACGCGCGCTTCCAGCGATCGCCGCGGAACCTTAAGCACCAGCAACTTAGAATCTGCTGCGAAATGCCCAGAATACGGCATCATTGGATCCAGCAGAGTGAAATCGCCGGCCCTTAGCGTTATTGGCCTGCCCCATCGAAGTGATCCGAGTTGAATGTTAGACTCGGCGGGTTTCTGGTGGCGCTCATGCCGCCAGGCCCTGACCGTAAGGCGGCATGAGCGCCGTTGGCAAGATTGTTCTTGGCGCCGGCGGGCGATAGCCCAGAGACGAGTGCGGACGCTGGGTGTTGTAATGACGCCGCCACGATTCGATCAGGATTTTCGCCTCCTTCATCGTGTAGAAGATCTCGCGGGCGAGAAGCTCATCGCGAAGTTTCGAGTTGAAGCTCTCGCAATAGCCGTTTTCCCATGGGCTGCCAGGTTCGATGTAGAGCGTCTGCACGCCGAGCCGTTCGAGCCATCCGCGTAGCGCCTTCTCGACAAATTCAGGACCATTGTCCGAACGGATGTGTTCCGGCGGCCCGTGAAGGAGAAAGAGATCGGCAAGCGTTTCGAGAACGATCCGGGCGTTGAGCTTGCGCTCGACCCGGATCGCCAGGCATTCACGCGTGAACTCATCGATGACGCACAGCATGCGGAACGGCTTGCCGTCATGGGTGCGGTCCATCACAAAATCATAACTCCAGACGTGACCTGAATGTTGAGAGCGCAGCCGTACGCATGATCCGTCATTGAGCCACAGACGTCCCCGTTTTGGCTGTTTCTGGGGGACTTTCAGCCCTTCGCGCCGCCAGATCCGATAGACCCTTTTCTCGTTCACATGCCAGCCGTCTCGCCGGAGCAGGGCGGTGATGCGGCGATAGCCATAGCGGCCGAACTGTTCGGCAAGGACGATGAGGGCTCTGGTGAGCGCCTTCTCTCCCTGCCGGCCGCGCGGTTTCTTGCGTTGGGTCGACCGGTGCTGACCAAGCGTCTCGCAGGCCCAGCGCTCTGACACGCCCATCTCTGCAACAACTCGGTCAACACAGGCCCGGCGGCGCGAAGGGCTTAGAAGTTTCCCTTTGCGGCTTCAGCTAAAATCAGCTTGTCGAGGGTGAGATCGGAGACCGCCCTGCGCAGTCGCTGGTTCTCTTTCTCCAGCTCCTTCAGCCGGCGGGCCTGATCAACGCCCATCCCGCCATATTCGCGGCGCCACCTATAGTAAGTCTGCTCGGTTACGCCGATCGCACGAACCGCCTGGCCTGCCGTCTCGCCACGGCTCAGGCGGACCTCTACTTCACGCAGCTTGGCAATGATCTCTTCCGGGTTGGCTCGTTTCGCCATCTCTCAGCTCCATTTGCGAAGCCGAGACTAACCGATTCACCAGACCACTTTCCGGGTAGCAGACCATTATGGCGCGGGCGTTTTGTTCCAGCGCAAGCGCGCCGGTGATTTGCCGGCATATGAATAGGTGGTCATTGTTCGAGCTCGCGACATGGCGTTTGGTATGAGAAATCTCCATGGGCGAGTTCTCGAAGAGGATAAGATCGATATCCGCGAACGATCCATGCTCGAGTTCAGCCCAAAATTCCCGGCGGGATTGAGGCCGGGAACTGTGGTCCACTATGCTTTTGCAGGCAACGTCATGCCAAAAATCGAACTTGTCCCGCGGGTGAAGCTCTTGTGTCGAAAAAAGCTTCTGCATGAGTTCTCCCTGTATTCCGAAGCCGGGATATTGTTCTTAACCGCACAAATACCAAGCCGGCTTCCAAGAAGCAGAAGAACTCTCTAAGAAAATCACCATCAACGCGCCAATTCAAGCCGGCGCATTTCAGGTTTTTTAAGCGTCTCCAGCGCATGGGCGAGACGGTCTACCCCTATCGCGATCTGGCTTTCGGACAAGGATGCATAACCGAGTAAGAGCCAGTTCGCGTCGAAGTCCAAAGCACCATACTCGTGGCCTCCACCTGATTGCGCAGTGTAGACTCCAACATTTGTTCTGCGTGCGATGGCTTTGATATCCTGAGCTTGAATATTTTGAGCTCTCCACACTTGCGGGACTTTCACTGCGATGTGAGTGCCGGCCTCGGTACCCATCAATTCTAAATTTCCAAAGCGCAAGAAGAGGCGTTCGACCAGCGTATCGCGGCGGGATTTCCAGCTTTGGCGAATGCGGCGGACATGGCGGGCAAATCCACCGCTGCTGATGAATTGGGCAAGGGCCGCCTGCTCAAGCCAGACATGCCCGTTGTCCAGCAGAGCCTTCGCAATAGCCGCCGATTCGGCAAGGGCTTCGGGAAAAATGGAGAAGCCGATCCTCAAGCCGGCACCCAGCGACTTGGAAAACGTACTAAGATATATCACGCGGTTCGGAGCAAGCGCCTTAAGAGCCGGCAGGGGAGCATCGTCATAACGGAACTCGGAGTCGTAATCGTCCTCGATGATATAGGCCCCGGTCCGTTGCGCCCATTCTAGAATCGTTTTCCTACGATCAAGCGATAGCGTCGGACCCATTGGAAATTGATGCGACGGCATCAGGTACGCGAGCCGAGCCTCCGACTTAACCAGCGACGGCGCATCGACGCCGCGGGAGTTTACTGGGAAGGGCAGTGCCTTCAAACCCAGGCTCTCAAAAAGATAAGCTGCCCCCTGGTTGCATGGGTTTTCAACGGCGATCGGTTCGCCGCCGCGAACGAGAACGCGCAGCGCCACATTTAGGGCAAGCTGAGCCCCCGCGAAGATGATGATCTCCTCTGGCTTTGCCCGAATGCCGCGGCTGTCGAGTATGTGATCTGCGATCGAGCATCTCAGGGGCATGTAGCCAGAGGGGTCGCCATATTCTGTGAGATTACTTCCGGCCGAGGCCAAGGATTGAAGGATGGCTCTGCGCCAGCTTCTCAAAGGAAAGGACCTCGGATTTGTCCGCTGCGTCCAGAAGTCGATCGGGTTCCGTGTGTCATTGAGAATAGAGTGACGGCGCCCGGTAAACGCAGGCTGCTCCTCCGGATTCTCCCCTTGATCCAGCTGGTCTCCCGTGACGGCAGGTGCGCGAACGGCCTGTTCCGGAAACAGCTGCGCGACGAATGTGCCCGCCATCGGCCTGCTGACCAGATAGCCCTCGCGGATCAGGCGTTCATATGCGAACGTTACCGAATTCCGGGACACGTTAAGCTTCGTAGCAAGAGAGCGCGTCGAGGCAACCTTTGCTCCGCGCCGAAGTGAGCCAGCCAGAATCTGTCCGCGAACCTGCTCGAAAATCTGCTCCTGGATACTTTCAAGCCGGTCGCGTTCAATGGAGATGAACATCGCCGTCCTTCGAAACCCTTTCAGGGATCATAGAGGGTTTACAGCAAAAAGCCCATTTTCGTCGAGAACTCCAAGCCAGTCCAGTTAATAACGAGGATCTGGTGCCAAGCGCTGCCGGCTCTTGACCGCGGGCCGGTGGAATTCAATGTTGAAGAACCGCCGGTCATTGAGACGCCACCAGCCATGCCTGCTACGGAGAACTTCATCAGCGAAAGCGGGAGCCTTTTTCCCGAAGCTCTGGTTAATGCTGCCGCCGCTGCTCTCGATGCAGCGAAGGAGAAGAACTGGCGCGTCGGCGCCGCAGAGACAGTGACCGCCGGCCTCGTCAGCGCCTGCCTGACCTCCGTTTCCGGCGCTTCGCAGATTTTCGACCGTGGCTATGTGCTTTACCACGAATCAGCCAAGGCCAGCGGGCTTGGCCTGGATCCAGACGTTAAAGCGAAATACGGAGCTGTAAGCCAGGAAGTCACCACCGGTTTGGCGGAGGGCCTCCTGGAACATTCCAACGCGGACGTGGCAATCGCTGTAACGGGATATGCAGGCCCAGGCGGGGGAAGCGCCGCCAACCCTGTCGGCACCATCTATCTCGCGGCCGCAAGCCGGGGCGATGAGACGCGAAAGGAACGGCATGTCTTTTCGGGGAACCGCGATAACGTCCGTTTGAATGCGGTCCTTGCAGCCATTCGCCTCCTTACCCGCCAAATCGAAGCATGAACCGCCCGGAACTCGTCATTATCACCGGCTTCCTCGGAGCAGGAAAAACAACCATCCTAAGCCGCCTCCTTGATTCAGGGGCCGCATTAGATACGGGGGTTGTGATCAACGAGGCCGGGGCCGGGGTCGATGACGTTCTTCTTCAAGCGGAAGGGGCGCCCGTTACAGTTTTGCAAAATGGCTGCCTATGCTGCCGGAGCAAGGGTAGCCTCTCCCCAGCTTTGTCTCAGCTGCTGAAAGCGCGCGAACGCCAAGGTCTCCCGCAATTCAAGCGCATCGCCGTCGAAACGAGCGGCCTTGCCGACCCGGCTCCGATCCTCGAGGAAATTGCCTCCAGCCCCTTCTGCAACCGCGTTCTTTCCTTCGGAGGGCTGGTCACGATTATCGACGCTCGCGCTTTTGAAAAATCCTATGCCGATCACCCTGAGGTGGCCCGTCAAGTTGCCTTTGCTGATCGTTTGCCAATCGCGAAGACCGATCTCGTGACCGATGCGGAGCGGGAAGGCCTTCAAGCAAAGCTTGCGGCGTTGAATCCCGAAACCCCACAGATAATAGTTCCTTTCACCGGATCTCTGGATCGCAGCCTTTGGCCGGAGGCGCTCGGACTCCTCGATCCATCTCGACGCCACAAGGCGCCGCCTGCCAGCTCCAAAACGCCGCTAACCATCGCTGTTGCTTCAATCGCGTTCGACGGAAGCCTGGACGAGCACGCACTGGAAGAATGGCTCGAGCACACGCAGATGCTGTTCGGCCCTTCCCTGCTGCGGTTGAAGGCCATTTTGGACTTGAACGAAAGCCAGTTACCGGTTGCCGTACACGGAGTCCTCGGCGTGGTCCATGCGCCTTCCGTCACAAATCAATGGCCAACGCAAGGCCCGCGAAACAGGGCGGTTCTTATAGGTAAAGACGTCGCAGAAAATCTACTTGAGGACGCGTTACACAGGCTGCGGTCGGTCGCCTCGGACCATGGTGAGGACAAACGGCGGCCTCCGAAAGCCTGGCCGCAAACTTCAACGCAGCAGGACCTGCGAGGGTAACATTGGAAGCGAAGGTGATGGCGAAGTCATTTGGGCATGGACCGGGCATTGTGCCGGCTCTCGACGTGGACTCCGCCGATCAGCTTGATCGCGTAGTGCGTGAAACCTGCAGGCTGGAAGGCGTCGCCGGCTACAAAATCGGGTTGACCTCCGTATTGCGGGCAGGACTTTCGGCGTCCGTCTTGCGTTTGCGGGAGATGACGGACCTGCCGCTTCTTTACGATCATCAAAAGGCAGGCCCCGATATGCCGGACATGGCGACGAAGTTCACGGCGCTCTGCAAGGAGGCCGGCGTCGATGGTCTCATCCTCTTTCCGGTTGCCGGTCCAACCGCTGTGGACCGCTTTGTGGGCGAAGCTATCAAGGCAGACCTTATCCCCGTGGTGGGCGGCGAAATTCCTGTCGCGGATTATACCATCGCCGGAGGTGGATATATGAAAGGCGACACACTTTCCCTGATCATGAAACGTGCCGCGAAAGAGGGTGCGAATCATTTCGTCTTGCCGGCACGGGATGACGCCAAGATAGCTCAATGGACTCAATGGATCGCCGAGAGTGTGCCTGGTTCTTCGGTTTTCCTGACTGGATTCGGGGCTTTGGGTGGTTCTATCAAGGAGGCGTTCGCGGCCGCCTCGCCTTGTCCGAACGCTTTTGCCATCGTGGGACGCTTGATCACCGAAAGCAAAAAGCCCGGTGATGCAGCGCGCCGCCTTTATGATGAACTACAGTCCAGCAGGACCTCGCAGTCCGTGTCATGACGCCGAACCTGCCCAAGCTTCCGGCCACCCCCTTCATCAACGGTCAGTTCTCGCGGCCAGGTTCCTCCGGCGATCCTTTAAGAAGCCCGTGGACGGGGACTATTATCGCCCATGTGACGGCCGCATTACCAGAGCAGGTGCGACAGGCAATCAAGGCAGCTCGCGAGGCTTTCGATGCTGGGCCGTGGCCTCAAATCCCGGCCTTTGACAGAGGCCGCATTCTTCAGAAAATCGCAGACGGTATTACCGCGCAGCTCGATGAATTGTCACTGGTCGAATCCCTCAATGCTGGCAAGCCCCTAAGAGATGCTCGCCGCGAAGTCGAAGGGGCCGCGCGTGTCTTCACATATTTCGCCGGCGCCATGGATAAATTCTTCGGAGACACAATCCCCGTTTCAGTGACCTCTCTCAATTTTACCTTGCGCGAACCGCTTGGCACCGTCGCACAGATCACGCCCTGGAATTTTCCCTTACTGGCAGCCTCATGGAAGCTCGCCCCTGCGCTTGCAGCTGGCTGCACCTGCATTCTGAAGCCATCGCCCTTGACGCCCCTCTCCACGCTTCTCCTTGCCGGGATTGCAAGAGACAGCAACGTTCCAGACGGCGTTGTCAATATTCTTCCGGGAGACGCCGCGGTGGGGTCCATGCTGGCGGAAAGCGGATGCGTGGATGGCATCTCTTTCACGGGATCGAGCAGAACTGGGGCCGCGGTGATGAGGGCTGCCGCAGATACGATCAAGAAGGTAACGCTCGAACTCGGCGGCAAGAACGCGAATGTCATTTTCTCCGATGCCGATATCGACAAGGCTGCCGGCAGCGCCGTTCGCACAGCCTTTGGCAATGCCGGTCAATCCTGTTCCGCCCGTTCGCGCTTGCTCGTCGAGCGAAGCATCTTGAGCACTTTTACCGAAGCCTTTGTGAACGAGGCCTCCAAGCCTCGCCCCGGCGCATTTGATGACCCGGCCACAACTCTTGGCCCGCTTATTTCGCAAGGACATCTAAGAGGGGTTGAGAAAGCCGTCGCAGCGGCTCGGGACGCGGGTGCAAAAGTACTGGCGGGCGGAGAGCGCCCGTCCGGCACCCAGAAGGGCTACTTCTATTTGCCAACCGTTTTTACAGACGTTACGCCGGATATGGCCATCTTTCGGGAGGAGATATTCGGACCGGTCTGCAGCATTACAGCCTTCGACTCGGAAGATGAAGCTGTGCAGCTCGCGAACGCCTCGACCTATGGCTTGAACGGTTCGGTTTGGTGCCGCGATATTAGCCGGGCGCTGCGCGTGGCCCGCAAAATCCGCACGGGAATGATTGCCATCAACGGGCTTCCGAGCGCCAGCACAACAAGCGTCTTTTCTCCCTTCGGCGGTTATAAGCGCTCCGGCATAGGCCGCGAGCTCGGAATGCAGGCGCTTGAATTCTACACTGAGTCAAAAAATGTCTCGATTGAACTCATGTAATTTCTCCACGATGGACGCGGGGCTGACCACGCGCTGGCGGTTGCGCTCGGCATGCTCAAGGATAGGGCCATGATAACCGCGATCGCAGGAGGGATGCTGATTGACGGCCTAGGGGGTGACCCCGTGGGCAACGCTGCCGTTGTGATTGAGGACGGCAAAGTGGTCGCGGCGGGGCCGTTGGACCAAATCGCAATTCCCCGAGAGGCTATCCGGCTCGATGCCGATGGCCGCGCGATACTTCCGGGCTTCATTGATTGCCATGTTCATGCGACCTACCGGGCGCGCGATATGCGCCAGCATCTGCTCAATTCGCCGACTTACAACGTCTTCCGCTCGATCGAAATACTGCGCGAGACGCTCGCCTGCGGCATTACGACTGCTCGCGACCTCGGCGGGGCCGATGCCGGCTTCCGCGCGGCCATCGATGAAGGCCTAATCGAGGGACCGAGGCTCCTGATAGCAATCGCCATGATTTCCCAAACTGGGGGGCATGGAGATTATTGGGTACCCGCCGGAATGCGCATTCCGAAGCGCTCCTGGCTCCCCCACGCTGTGGCAGATGGCGAAGACGAAATACGCCGTCTTGTGCGCGAGATGCTCATGCGTGGCGCCGATGTCATTAAGATTTGCGCGACAGGCGGCATCACTTCCGTCACCGACAGCTGGGATGAGCCGCAATTCACCGTCGGCGAAATTCGCACCGCGGTCGAGGAAGCCGCCGCCAAACGCAAACGCGTCGCTGTCCACGCCGAGGGCATTGACGGCATCAGGAACGCCGTTGCGGCCGGAATTTACTCGCTTGAGCATGGCTGGTTCATAGACGAAGAGACCGTTGATCGCATGATTGCTCAAGGCACTTGGTGGGTGCCGACGCTAGCGCTGGTGCCGCGCTCCGTAGAACGGCGCAACACGGACAAACAATGGGCCGGTCAGCAGCTGGGCAATGAAGACTCGAAGGACGCCGAAATCTACCGGCTCATGCAAAAGCAGATCCCGCTCTGGAAAGACGCGGTGCGCCGCGGCATCAAGGTCGCTCTTGGGACCGATCAGTCCCACCGTCTGCTCGTCGGCGAGAACATGGTGGAACTCGAATATATGGTGAACTGGCTAGGTCTGACGCCGATGGAGGCTGTTGTTGCGTCAACCAGCCGGGCGGCGGAATGTCTCGAACGCCCAGACCTTGGCGCCCTCACCCCAGGGCGGGTTGCCGACGTGCTCGTTGTCGACGGTAATCCTCTTGACGATATCAGGATTCTCCAGGACCGGGCACGCATTCATATGGTGATGAAGGCAGGCAAAGCCTTCACGAATAAACTGTCTTGACTCCGCTCTGAAAGGATCGCTGCCGTGAGATTGAACCGCTTTATGATCAGGCCCCTGGTAGAGCAGGGGCTTCGGGAAGAGCTTGGACCCGGCGATACGACCGGCGGATTTCTTGTCGGGGACGATCCGGTTCAAACCGGGCAGATCTATTCCAAGGCGAAGGGGATTGTCTGCGGTCTCCTCCTTTCGGACGAAACCATAAAAACGGTGGAGCCCGAGGCAGAGGTCCAGTACGCCGTCGAGGATGGCAATCCCATCGAACCTGGGTCGATCCTCCTTCGGATCAAGGCACGCGCCTCCACCTTTTTCATCATTGAGCGTTGCGCTCTCGACTGGGTGCAGCAAATGTCCGGTATCGCTACAAAGACGCGCCGTTATGTGGAGCTCGTCAAGCACACTCGCGTGCGCCTCACCGACACCAGAAAGGGATGGCCGGGTTTCCGGATGCTTCAAAAATACGCCGTTCGGGTTGGGGGTGCGCACAATCACATCTTCAATCTTTCAAATTGCATCCTGGTCAAAGACAATCACATCAAGATCGCGGGTTCGATCACGGATGCGGTCCAGATCCTGCGGAGCAGGGCGCAACACACCTTCAAAATCGAGGTCGAGTGCGAAACGCTCGAAATGGTCGAGGAGGCGCTCGCATGCGGCGTCGAGGTGATCATGTTCGACAATATGGACCTGGACGAAATTCGTGAAGGATTGAAGCTTGTCGCAGGCAGGGCCATGACCGAAGCCTCCGGCGGCATCAACGAGAACACAATCGTGCCGATTGCCGAAACCGGCGTCGATATCATCTCCATTGGCGATCTCACCCATACGGTCAAGGCTCTGGATATCAGCCTTGACGTCAAAGACATCAAGCCAAGCGCGCGCCGCACCATTGAACGCCTTAAGCAGATGGCATGACCTCTATGCAAGATGTTCCCGCTTGCACGTTGCGCTTACGCGGTGCTCCGCCGCCTCGCATGAACTTTCATGAAGTGCGCGCGGTTCACGAAAACCGACGCCCCTTCGCTCACATTGAGAGCTGGATTTTCGACCTGGACGATACGCTTTATCCGAGCGCGAGCGGGCTTCATCAGCAGATGCGGGACCGCATAGTCCTATTTCTCGCGGACCTGATGAGCTCGGATTTGGCCACTGCCTCCAAGGTTCATCAATATTATTACAAGCGATATGGGGCGACGCTGCAGGCGGTCGTGCAAAGGCACCGGCTTCCGCCGGAAGATTTTCTGGACTTTGTGCATAACGTCGATTTGTCCGTCCTCTCCTCGGACGAGCGCCTTATCGAGGCATTGGCCGCCTTGCCCGGCAAGCGGATCGTCTTCACAAACGGCCCCGCCCGCCATGCCAAGGCCGTCCTTGCCGCTCTCGGCATTGAGTTTTTGTTTGAAGCCGTCTGCCACATCGAGAGCCGGGACTTCATAGGCAAGCCTCAGCGGCGCGCCTATGAACTGCTGTTCGAGCAGCATGCGGTAGAACCTAAGACAGCGGCGATTTTCGAAGATCGGGAGGACAATCTTGTCATTCCCCATGAGCTTGGTATGCGTACGGTCCTGGTTGAGCCCGGCGCCCAGCATACCGGAAGCACGGCGAAGCCAACGCACATTGATGAAATCACCGCGGATTTGACCGCATTCCTAAGGGGACTTTCTGCCTGGGAGGGCGAGCGGTTAAACCAGCACTGCGCGGCGAACAACGGTAATTGGGCAGGCAGCACATAGCCCCGGCTCCGGGCTCGCAAAACAGACCCGAATGCATCTATTTTCCGGCTCGCTTGGCGGCGGGCAATGGCTTACTTCTCTCGCATCATCCGATCACGCGGACGAGGTTATTTAAGCCATCTGGGAGGAAATCCATGAAATTGAGTCATTATAAGCTTGCCCTGGCAATGATCATTGGCGGCGGATTAGGTGCGGCAGCTGTGCAGGGCCTCCATGCTCAAGCCAAGCCCCCTGTCTATCTGATTGCGCTTAACAAAGTTAAAGATGCCGAGGGCTATACGAAGCAGTACCTTCCCAAAGCGCAAGCCGCAATCAAGGGGCATGGCGGCGTCTATGTCGCCGGCGGCCATGGGACTCAAATCGATGGAACGCTGCCAACTGAACGTGTGGTTATTCTGCCGTGGGACAGCATGGAAACGCTTAAAGCCTGGCATGACTCGCCGGAATATCAGGCAGCGCGGAGGATCGGGGAGAATTACGCGGACTTTAATACTGTCGCTGTGAACGGCGCCGCCCAGTAGCTACATTAAATGAGGTCGCAGCGGTCAAGGTCGCGTCTCGCACCGGGGCGAACGCGGAGAATCACGAGCGCGTCAGCGGTTACTGTTTGATAGATCCGGTAGGGTAGGTGCTCATGGCCACGGCCTGAATGCTGGGAGGCGCTAGCTAGCTGCCTAGCGCAAATGTGAGGCTGCCAAGCTAACAATGAGCCTTGTAAGCTTTGCGGTTTCGCGGCTATCTTTCGCTGAAGCACGAGAAACAATTTTCGGCCTTTAAATGACTGATTTTCCGGTGTTTCGGAGCGGCTTAGCAAATTCTGTTTATAGACCCGATTAAAAAATTTCACTTAGCAAACAAAAGCGACGCAAGAACATAGAGTTAGGCGATAAATGTTGCGGTTCTTTCAGTCATCGAAATCATCGCGGTCCCGGCACCCGGCGCCGGACGCCGGCACCAAGAGAGGGAATACAGGAATGAGCAGCGCACTATTCTCACCCATCACCATGCGCGGGCTGACCTTGCCCAACCGGATCGTGGTCTCGCCGATGTGCCAATACAATTCCGATAATGGGTCCGCGACTGACTGGCATCTGATGCATCTTGGCAGCTTCTCGCTCGGTGCGGCGGGCCTTGTCATGACCGAGATGACGGATGTGAATCCCGTCGGGCGCATCACGCATAAATGCGCCGGCATGTATTCGGACGCGAACGAAGCGGCCCTGAAGCGGGTGCATGATTTCTGCCGCACCTACGGGGTGGCGAAGCTTGGCGTGCAGCTTGCGCATGCGGGCCGCAAAGGTTCGGCGCACCTGCCCGCAGCCGGTGGTAAGCCGCTAAAGCCCGAAGAAACCGCGTGGATCACGCAGGCCCCTTCTGCCATTGCTTTCGACAGGGACTGGCCAACGCCACATGCAATGACGCGCGAGGAAGTCCGCCAAACAATTTCCGATTTTGCGAGTGCCGCGCAGCGCCTGCAGCGCATCGGCTATGACCTTATCGAGTTGCATGGCGGGCATGGCTATCTGCTGCATCAATTTATGTCGCCTTTGTCCAACCAGCGCACGGACGAATATGGCGGCAGGCTCGAAAACCGCATTCGCTTCCCGCTCGAGGTCTTCATGGCGGTGCGGGAAGTGTGGCCGCAGGAGAAACCCATCGGGATGCGTGTTTCCGCCACTGATTGGGTCGACGGTGGATGGACCGTCGAAGAGACGGTTGTTCTCGCGAGGAAGCTCAAGGAAGCCGGCTGCGACTATCTCGATGTATCGAGCGGCGGGCTCGATATGCGCCAGAAAATTCCCCTTGCCGAAGGCTACCAGGTCCCGCTCGGACAGAAAGTCCGTGACGGGAGCGGCATAAAGACCATGTCGGTGGGCCTGATCGCGAATGCGCGGCATGCCGAAGACATCATCGCATCCGGCAAGGCCGATTTCGTCGTGCTGGGGCGCGGAATGATGTACGATCCCCGCTGGGCGTGGCATGCGGCCGAAGAACTCGGCGCGGAGACGGCCTATGCCCCGAAAATGATGGCCTGCCATCCCAAGCTGCGGCCGCAGCTCTTTCCAAACAGGCAAGTCCAGAGCTGATCAATAATTTGAACAACAGTTTAAGTCTCGGAGGGACGCCATGAAATACAATCGCCCGCAAGCGACCGCTTCCTGGGGGACGATGGCGAAGGACTGGGAGAAGGGCATCGACTACGACCGGCTGTTCAAGGAGCGGCTAAAGCGGGCGCAGGAAGCGATCCGGCATGCCGGGCTCGGCGCCGTGATCGCCTTCAACTTCGATAACATCCGCTACATCACGGGTACCCATATCGGGGAATGGGCGCGTGACAAGTTCATGCGCTATGCGCTCTGCCCGGTGGAAGGCCCGCCATTCCTGTGGGACCCCGCACCGCCCGCGAAGCGCATTTCCTCGCCGTGGATCGCGGACAATGTGGCCGCGCCGATCTCAACCATGCAGGGTGCGCTCCCGCCATATCTCGGCGTGCAAGGCGATTTCGCCAAGCAGATCAAGAAGGCGCTTGTGCATTTCGGCCTCGATAAGGAGCCGATCGGCATCGACCTCATGGAACTTCCGATGCTACGCGCGTTGGAGAAGGAAGGGATCGAGGTCGTGGATGGGCAGCAGGCGCTGCTTGATGCGCGCGAAGTCAAGACCGCCGACGAGATCGAGCTTTTGAAACTCGCCTGCGCCATGGTCGACGCCACCTACGTAGATATTGTCCGCGCCATCCGGCCTGGCACCCGCGAGAACGAACTGGTCGCCATTGCTCATGACCGGCTATTCCGCCTGGGCTCGGAGCGCGTCGAATGCGTGAACTCCGTTTCTGGGCCGCGCGGCCGGCCGCATTCGCACACCTTCTCGGACCGGATCATTCAGCCGGGCGACATGGTGTTTCTCGACATCATGCATTCGTTCAACGGCTACCGGACCTGCTATTACCGCACCTTCATTTGCGGGGAGCCGAACAAACATCAGATCGATGCCTATGAGACCGCTTCGAAATGGATCAGCGCCTCCATCGACATGATCCGGCCAGGCGTAACGCCGGACGAAGTGGCGCGGGTTTGGCCGGATGCCCAGGATTTCGGCTATCGCGACGAAGCGGAGGCGTTTTTGCTCCAGTATGGGCATGGCGTCGGCCTATCTCTTTGGGAGAGGCCGATCTTCTCGAAGCGCTTCACGGGCCAGAACACGCCGCTGAAAGAAGGCATGGTATTCGCGCTTGAGACCTGGAAGGGGGCGGAGGACGGCTCCGGCGCCGCCCGTATCGAAGAGGAAGTGGTTGTCACTAAGGATGGGTGTCAGATCATCACCAATTTCCCATCCGACCGGCTGATCTCGTGCGGGCTTCCCGGCTGCGAGGTCTTCTGATACGCGGCAGGAGGGCGGCATCACGCAAACGCCGGTAACAATCCTCACGGGCTTCCTAGGCAGCGGAAAGACGACGCTGCTCAACCGCGCGCTTCGTGCTCCGGCGATGGCGAACACGGCCGTCGTGATCAACGAGTTTGGGGAGATCAGCCTCGATCACGCACTTGCCGCTTCCAGCGACGACACCATCATGGTGCTGGAGAATGGCTGTCTCTGCTGCACCGTCTTCGGCGATCTGGTGGCCACTCTCAACCGGCTCTATCACGCGCGGGAGGCGGGCGAAATCCCTCGCTTCGAACATGTCGTGATCGAAACCTCCGGCCTTGCCGATCCGGCGCCGGTGCTGCAGGCATTTCTGTCCGACCCTACGCTCGCGGGGCTCTACCGCATCGCGACAGTGATAGCTACGGTCGACGCGGTGAATGGCCCAGGCACGCTCGACAGGCACATCGAATCCGTGCGGCAGATTGCGCTCGCGGACCATATTCTCATTACCAAGCTAGACCTTGTAAACGCGGGCGTTGCCGAGCGTGAAACCGCGCTCACAGCTCGCCTGCGCGCCATTAATCCCGCGGCTCGCATCGGGCGCATCGGGGATCCGGGCTTCGATCCTTGCGAACTGTTGCGTTCTGCGGGGCTTGATCCGGCTGACCCGAAGGCGGATCCGCGCGCCTGGCTGAACATTACCGCCTATGAATGCCATGATCACGATGACCATACCGGCCATGATCACGCTCGCGACCAACATGGCCTGCACGATGGCGACATCGCCTCTTTCAGCTTTATCCGCGAGCATCCGATCCCAAGAGACGCCCTGCGGTTCCTGCTCGAAGCACTGCAGCAAAATCTCGGCCCAAACCTATTGCGGGTAAAGGGGATCATCAATATTGCCGAAGAGCCGGACCGCCCCGCGGTCATCCAGGGCGCGCAGCATCTCCTTCACACCTTATCCTGGCTTGATCGCTGGCCCGATGAAGACCGGCGGACCAAGATCGTGTTCATTACGCAGGGCTATGATCGCACCGAAGTCGAGGACATGATCGCGGTGCTTGACCGGGTCGCGGCGCGCACCGCCGCGGCGCGGGCCCGCGCCCAATCTGCGCAGTGACGGCGCCAGCATCACAGTAAGAGCCTACTTGCCAGGACGGAAACGCGGGGCGGTCTTTTTACCGCGCCTCGGCCTTCAGCCGTTGCAGCAAATCCCTCACGGGGTGATGCGTCCAGGCGCTCGTTACGAAGTCGCGATGCTCGGTCTCCGGCGCGGTCGAAACAAACGTCACGCTGCCTCCCCGAAGCCGGCCTTGGAGCTTGGTGTTGTAGGCAACGGAGCGCTGCTTGAGCAGGTCTTCAAGTTCCGCGTTGTGCGCCCGCGTCGAGTTCGCAAACGCGCTTAGAAAAAACGCCTTTTGCCGGGTCGATATCCAGCTGGCGAAGGTGTCGACATCTCCATAAAGGGCATCCAGCAGCACAATTCCGCGCACCCGCGAACCCGCTCCGCCGTGCCGGATGCACGAGGCCGCGGTTGCATAGCCGCCGCTGTAAGCAACGATAACGATCGGCATTTTCTCGAACGCAGCCTTGGAGCGGGGATCGCCATGGATCTTCGTAAGCTCGCTGGCAGTCTCTTCCAGGAAGCGCTCAAATCCGCCAGCCTCCCAGAGCTTGCCCGCGCTGGAATCAGCGGCATCGGAGGCGAGCTGGGGCGCTACGAGCACCGCATTGATGCCGGCTTCGGAAACCTGTTCCGGGACGCGCTGGCGTTCAATGACGTCGCGCTGAAGGGTGGCACCATGCCCGTGCAGAAAGACAACCATAAGGGCCGGGCGCCGTACGTCGAAGCCTCTCGGAATATGCAGGAGGGTGCGGCTATCGCTATATGTCCTATCTTCCCAGTAGACATTCCCGCTTGAAGTCCGGTGGCCAAGACGGCCGTTCTCGCTAACGTCAAGGAAGGGCCTGCCGGTACTCGGCACGGCACCATGGTAAGGGAACGGTGCGCTTTGCAGGACCACAAGTTTGGTCTTCGTTTGCCTCAGCGGTCCGAGCGGAGGCTCATGCCTTATCGTGGAGCCCTTTTTCACCATATGGACCGGAACAATCATCGACTGCAAAGAGTCGCCTTCCGGAGGCGCGCTTTTCTTCAGGAAGGCCTGCTTGGCCAGCCTATTTGGGTGATCGCCTTGGGGAAGAACTGCTTCCGCCGCTTTTTGTGGTGCTGCGCTTTCCTGTACGAACTCCGCTGATCCGGCATCGTTTCTGCAGGCGCAGGTAAGCCACATCAAGGCAAGCGCCACAGGCAAGCGCAAATGGTTCTGATCAATCATTTTCGGAAAATTCCATCAACAATTCAATGGCATACCGCACCAGACACATTCCCCCTTATGGATAGATAGCCGTCTTAATGCCGAATCTTGTCCACATCATGGGCCGGGCATTGAGCCGGTCTAAGAAGGACTTTCTAAAGGTGTCACGCGTTACAATTGGTTTTTGCGACGCTCAGTCTAAGTTGCCATCCAGCCACTACCGGAACATTAAAGGCAGGCGGAATTGTTGAAGCTCCAAAGCGCTGATATGACGGTATTATGACGGAAGCGTTGACAACGATGCAGGAGTCATTGGCCGAATCAGCAACCCAGACAAATTCGAGGTTGTTTGATCTACCCAAAATTTCGGCCGTCACCGCCATGGCGCTGGCTGTGGCCGACATGATCGGAACCGGTGTCTTCACAAGTCTAGGCTTTCAGGTCCGCGACATCCCCTCCGGCTTTTCGCTCATGACGCTGTGGGTGGTGGGCGGCGTGGTCGCTTTATGCGGTGCGCTTTCTTACTCGGAGCTAGCGGCCGCGTTCCCAAGGTCGGGCGGAGAGTATAATTTCCTGTCCCGCACCTTTCATCCGGCTGCCGGCTTCATGGCCGGATGGATTTCGGCAACAGTCGGATTCGCGGCGCCGGTTGCACTCGCTGCCATGGCTTTTGGCCAGTATTTCCAGGGCATTTTTCCCGGCGCGCCGGCGCTTGTGCTAGGCCTGGGCGTGACTTGGCTTGTTTCGCTGGTGCATCTATTTGGCGTCAGAAAGGGCAGCATCCTCCAGAACGTGACGACGTTCATGAAGCTCGGCCTGATCGTGGTTTTGATTGCCGCCGGCCTTTTCACAGGCTCGCCGCAGAACATCTCCTTTGCACCCACCGCCGCGGATGCCGGCTATCTCACTGGAGCGCCGTTCGCGATAAGCCTCGTCTTCGTCCTTTATGCCTATTCCGGCTGGAACGCTGCAACCTACATCGCCGGAGAGATCCAGAACCCAGCCCAGACATTGCCCCGGGCCATATTGGGCGCACTTCTGATCGTGACCGGGCTCTATGTGGCGCTGAATGCTGTTTTTCTTTATACCACGCCAATGAGCGAGCTTGCGGGCAAGCTTGATGTCGGCCTCATCGCCGGCAGGCACATGTTTGGCGACGCCGGCGGGCGTTTGGTGGCCGCCCTTATCTGCGTGGGGCTCGTCTCCTCAATAAGTGCGATGATGTGGGTTGGGCCACGTGTAACGATGGTGATGGGCGAGGATTTGCCCTTGCTGCGTATCTTTTCATCGACCGCAGCCAACGGCGCCCCGGCAGCCGCGCTTTTCTTTCAGCTCGGGATTGTCACCCTGTTGATGCTCACCAGAAGCTTTGAGGCGGTTCTCGACTTCATTCAGTTCAGCCTGACCTTCTGCTCATTTCTGACCGTACTCGGCGTGATCGTGCTGCGTTACCGCCGTCCTGACCTGCCAAGGCCTTACAGGGCCTGGGGCTATCCGATAACTCCGGTTATTTTCCTCGCCGTCACGCTTTTCGTGCTGGTTCATCTGGTTGCGGAGCGGCCGGTTCAATCATTCGCGAGCTTTTGCACTTTGGTTGCGGGGCTCTTGCTCTACGCTCTTTCGGCTTTACATCGCCAAAAGACCTTGAGGAGACATCTTAGCTCATGAATGCAGTTAGGCCGGTCGCGAGAAGTTTCGCAGTCTTGATTGCCGTCTATTTTGCTGCGGTGAGTGCGGTGGCTGCTGCAAGCGGTCAGGATGCCGACGATATCGCCCACTTCATCGCTGGCATGCCCCCTTCAGCTAATTCGCCACTTGCGCCTTTGACCAACGATGCGAATTGGAAAAGGCATGCGGCCTTTTTCGATACGACTTGGAAAGCATTCGATGAGCAGCAGCTTTCGAAGGTTCGGTCCTGGTCGTCGGAGAACATAAAGCAGCCGCAACCGGTGCTCTATTACATGTTCAGCGGTCCGGATTACCTTTTCGCGAATGAATTTTTTCCGAATGCGAAGACGTATATCTTGAGCGGGCTGGAGCCCGCAGGCAGCATCCCGGAGGTTAGCGACATCACAGCGCGCTCCATGGGTTCTGAGCTTGGCGGGATTCGCGCCGCCCTCGGCAATCTCGTGAAACACGGTTACTTCATCACGAGTGAAATGGGTTCGCAACTATCGCGAAGCCGCCTGCACGGAACCCTTCCGGTCATCTATCTTTTCCTGGCGAGGTCCGGAAAGACGATTCGCGATGTGAGCCTTGTCGCGCTCGATAAGGAAGGCAAACTGCACCTAGCGGACGAGGCAGGCCTGGAAAGCAGCGCGAAAGGAGCGAAGATCGTTTTCGCGGGAAGCGATGGCGTAGAGCGAACCCTCTATTATTTCAGGACGGATCTTTCCGACAAAGGTGTTGCGAATAGTGGCTTTCTCCAATTCTGCCAGGGCTTTGGCACCGGAGACAGCTTCGTAAAGAGCGCCTCCTATCTCTTGCACAACGGATATTTCTCCGCCGTGCGGAATTTTCTTCTCAACAACAGCGTGGCTCTCCTGCAGGACGATACGGGCATCCCTGTGAAATATCTCTTGGCGCCCGAGTGGCAGCTCTACCCATTCGGGACGTATATGAGGCCAATCGCCCAATTCAGGCACAACGACCAGCCGAAACTGATGGAGCTTTATAGAAAGAACAAGCCGGGTCCGCTAAACTTCAAGGTGAGTTATCACTGGGGCAAGCCCTCGAACCTGCTCCTTGCGCTAAAGAGCGCCAAGCCCGACAGCCAAGTGAAGTAACGGCAACAGCCCCCTACTTATTGCCTCTTGCGGCGATATCTGCGTACGCTTTCACCTAAGCTGAAGACGCTTATGGGGGAAGGCGGATGCCGCGGCGCGCATTCGGGAAAATTCTGATCGCCAACCGCGGGGAGATCGCCTGCCGCATCGCGCGGACGGCCCATGCGCTGGGTTACCGTACCGTTGCCGTCTTTTCCGAAGCCGATGCGGATGCCCCGCATGTGCGAATGATGCATGAGGCCGTTCGCGTCGGGCGTTCATTGCCTCGCGAAAGCTACCTCAAGATAGACGCCATTCTAGGTGCCGCTCAGAAGGTGGGCGCTGATGCGGTCCATCCCGGCTATGGCTTCCTGGCCGAAAACGCTGCTTTCGCCGAAGCCTGCACTGCGGCCGGTCTCGTCTTCATCGGACCCCCGGCGGACGTTATTCGCACAATGGGAGACAAGGCCGCTGCCAAGGCTTTGATGCTTTCTGCCGGTGTCCCCTGTGTGCCGGGCTATTTGGGCGAGGATCAATCGGATGCGCGTCTGGCGCGCGAAGCGGAGAAGCTCGGCTTTCCACACTTGATCAAGGCTGTGGGCGGAGGCGGGGGACTTGGCATTCGAGCGGTACGGACATCGGGCGAGCTACCGGCCCAAATTTCTGCGGCAAGAAAGGAGGCGCAAAACGCATTCGGCAGCGACCGCTTGATGCTGGAACGGCTGATAGAGCATCCCCGCCACATCGAGGTGCAGATCTTCGGCGATGCGCATGGGAACGTGGTCCATCTGTATGAGCGCGATTGCAGCGTGCAGCGGCGGCGCCAGAAGATCATCGAGGAAGCACCGAGCCCTGTCCTGACGTCTGCGAAGCGCGATGAACTTACCCGCTACGCCGTGGAAGCCGCTCGCGCTGCTGGTTACGAAAATGCAGGTACGGTCGAGTTCATCGCCGATCAGAGCCTCAACTTCTACTTCCTGGAAATGAACACCCGGCTTCAGGTCGAACACCCGGTTACCGAAATGGTGACGGGTCTGGATCTCGTTGAATGGCAGTTGCGAATTGCAGCCGGAGAACCCCTCACGCTCAGCCAAGATCAAATCCCACTGCGTGGGCACGCTATCGAGGCCCGGCTATGCGCAGAAGATCCTTATAATGGGTTCAGCCCGCAAACTGGGACCATCATCCACTGGCGCCACTCCGAGAAGGAGGGGACACGGATTGATTCAGGCATCGCAGAGGGAGGCGATGTAACTCCGTTTTACGATCCATTGATGGCCAAGATCATCGCGCACGGCTCTAGCCGCGAAGATGCCGCGCGCAGGCTCGCTACTGCTTTGGAAGAAGCGCCTATCCTCGGCCTACCAACGAATCAACATTTTCTCGCGCGCCTTTTACGAAGCGAGGAGTTCAATCGAAGCGAATTCGCTACAACCTCTCTTGACGAGTTTAGCTCAGCCAATCACCCTTTCTTTGCCACGCCTGCCCCTAGTGTAGAGGTGTGGGCCCTGGCGGCCGCGATTTTTGCCGGCTTCGAAAGGCGGGGCGCCGGCTTCTGGTCCGGCAGTATGTCCGATTCCATTCTCGAACTTCTCTGCCGCCAGGAACGAAGAAAGCTAACCTACCGGCGGATGCGAAAGGGTGGCATCGCCGTCAATTGCGGTAAGACCAGCACACACATCGCAATCGTGAAAGCGGATGGGCCTGCAATTGTTTACGAGGCAGATGGGGTCCGCAGGCGAGCCATCTCCGTGCGTGATAGCGCCAGTCTTCATTTGAGCTTAGTAGACGGCTCCACTTTTGTCTTCACTGAGCCTTCCACCGAAGAACTAGATGAAAATACGCGAGACGGATGTAATATTACTGCACCGGTTGCAGGGCTGGTTGTTCAGGTGATGGGTGAGTCAGGCCAAAGAGTGCAGGCAGGCGACGTTCTCGCTGTCATAGAAGCGATGAAGATGGAGATCCGGGTGCGGGCAGAAATGGCCGGCCGCCTGGCAGCCGTACACGCGCGGGAGGGAGCACAGGTCCAGCAAGCAGCCCTGCTTTTCGAGATCGAAAAACAGGATGAGCCCGCCAATGTCTAAGGCGATCCTGACTTGCGCCTTGAATGGCGTTCTAACGGATCCGCGGCAGCACCCGATGGTGCCCGTAACTCCGGAGCGGATGGCGCAATCCGCTCGTGAGGCGTTCAATGCGGGCGCCGCAGTGATGCATGTGCATTTCCGCTCGCAGCAGCCGGGAATGGGAAATCTGCCAAGCTGGGAGCCTCGCGTCGCAGGTGAAATCGTCGATGCCATCCGAGCGGCATGTCCCGGCGTCATCATCAATCAAACCACTGGAGTTGCTGGCGCTGATATTTCGGGTCCTGCCGCTTGCCTGAAAAGCACACGTCCCGAAATTGCCGCCTGCAACGCCGGCAGCTTGAATTACTTGAAGCTGAAAGCCGATGGGCAATGGGCATGGCCGCCCATGCTTTTCGATAATCCGGTTGCGAAGGTTAAAGCATTCCTCGACGTCATGCGGGAATGCGGCACGCGCCCCGAATTCGAGTGCTTCGATCTTGGTATCGTCCGCTCCGTCGAACTTTACTTTCAAAACGGCATCACAGCCAGCGCGCAGTATAATTTCGTGATGGGCGTGGCCTCAGGTATGCCAGCGGATGCCAGTCTTCTGCCACTATTGCTGAGATACATCATCAAGGATTCGCCTTGGCAGGCGACGCTCGTCGGGCGCGCAGAAATCTGGCCCATTCATCAGCGTGCGGCTGAACTAGGAGGCATGCTGCGAACCGGCTTGGAAGACACATTCTATTTGCCGGGAGGCGGGAGAGCCGCGAGCAATGGCGCACTCATCGAAGCGCTTGCAGCCTGTGCACGAAATGCGGGGCGCGAAATCGCGTCACCCGAGGAAGCAAGAATAATGCTTAATCTGGGAGGAAGAGCATATGGGGAGGTTGTCGCAGGCGCCGAAAGCTAACGGAAGCAAGCCTTTTATGTCGCCGCCGCAGAGATTTCTCGAAACGGCGGCTCGGAGGGGAAATGCGCCAGCTTTTTACGTCCGGGAAGAAAAAGGCTGGGTTCCCACATCCTGGAAGGCATACCGGGATGAGGTCCGCCAAGCGGCACGCGCGTTGATCGCCATGGGCGTAAAGCCCGGCGATGCCGTTGCGGTGCTGGGCTATAACCGGCCGGAATGGGTCATCATGGATATCGCCGCCATGATGGTTGGTGCCTCGGTGGCCGGCATCTACTTCACGTCCTCCCCGCAGGATGCGGCCTATGTCATCAATCACGCGCAGTCCGCGATCTTGCTCGCCGAGAACGAGGAACAGTTCCAAAAGGTGATGAAGGAGCGGGCCGGACTTAATGTTCTCCGGCATGTGGTCATGATGAGGGGTGCGGCGGCCAACGACCCGTTGCAAATGACCTGGGAGAAGTTCCTAGCTCTTGGGGATAAAAGCTTCGATAGCGAGGTGGAAAACCGGCTCCGTTCCATCAAGCCCGGCGATACGGGGTGCCTCATCTATACATCCGGCACCACCGGTCCGCCAAAAGCGGTTCAGTTGAGCAATGGCGCGCTTGCCGAGACGGCGGCCACGGTCAAGGAGCTTTGGAACGTATCCCACAGAGATATCGCGCTTTCTTATCTTCCGCTCGCGCATATTGCCGAGCAGATGATCACGGTTCACTTTCAGCTCACCGTCGGTCATACCGTCTACTTCGCCCGGAGCGTGCTCGAGCTTGGTCAGCACCTGACTGAAGTGCGGCCTACGCTGTTTTTCGGCGTTCCACGGGTGTTCGAAAAGATGGCGGCCGGCGCGCAAATGCAGATTGCGAGCGCCAAAGGCCCCAAGGCGAAGATTGCCAAATGGGCGATCAAAACCGGCCAGAGATGGCATGTTATAGAACAGCAGGGCAAGCGCCCAGGCTTGAAGACGGTACTTGCAAAATCTGTTGCCTCGGCGCTCGTCCACAAGAAGGCGAAGAAAGCGATGGGATTCGACCGCGCGCGTTACGTGGCCTGCGCGGCGGCCCCAATCGCCGAGGAGACGCTAAGATTTTTGAATGGCCTCGACATTCCAATCCGCGAGCTCTGGGGGCTCTCGGAAAGCTGCGGCGCAGGAGCGTGCAACCTGCCGGGAGCAACGCGGGTCGGCTCGGTTGGGAAAGCCTCCCCGGGGATCGAAATAAAGATCGCCCCGGACGGAGAAATTCTGATCAAGGGAGCGAGCAATTTCAGCGGCTACGCGAAAGATCCGGAAGCGACCGCGAGGACTCTGATCGACGACTGGCTTTATACAGGCGATATCGGCCGCATCGACGAAGACGGCTATCTCTATATCACCGGCCGCAAGAAGGACATCATCATCACTTCCAGCGGAAAGAATGTGGCGCCCGCCAATCTGGAGATGGATCTCGGCACCTTGCCGCTTATCGAAAATGCGATCGTGTGCGGCGAACGGAGGCCCTATCTCGTGGCGCTGGTGACGTTGAATGAAGCAGCCGTGAGCAAATTTGCGGAAGAGCGCGGACTTGATCTCCGGTCTCCCCAATGCAAGGAAGCGATCCGGAAGGAGTTGCAGGCGGGCATTGACGCCGTCAACGAGCGGCATTCGCGCGCCGAGAGCATCCGCCGCTTCGAAATCTTGCCGCAGCCCTTCACGATCGAGAATGGCGATCTGACACCGACGATGAAGGTGAAGCGGGCCGCGGTCATGAAACGGCTGGAAGGCGTGATCGACCGCCTTTATGACTCAACCGTTCCGGCGCAGAGTCTCTAAACTCCATCTCTCAACCATCTCCTCGCAAGCTCGCCTTCGCGAGCTGCCATCCAGTGGCCGCATCCGCAAGTGGATACGGTGGGGGAAAGGGGGCTGGCCGCGACCTGTGCAACCGCGTCTCCTCTCCCGCGAGGGGAGAGGAGACGCGGTTCCGGTTTGAAGCGCGCGTTAGAGTTGAATGATGTCCACGATCTCCCGGGTATCTGGGTCGATGACCAAGATTTCTCCCTGCAGTACCACGATTCTGTACTCCCGGAATGCGGGATCGATGGAGATGAACTGCGGTGGCGGTGTATAAAGCTCGAGCCTTTCTGGGATCCTGACCCCTACACGGACTGGAACGCCGATATCTTGCTGATGGTAAACGCGGATGGCGGAGTCGTGAACAATCACGTCGCGAAGCCGCGTTCTCTGCGGAGCCGTAACATGCAGGCTCGCATATCGGCTCCCACGGGCATTACCCTGTCCTTCGCGCCCGGCGTTGGCTTGCCCGTTTTCAGAGCCGCGAGCGTGCTGCTCTTCTACACGGCTGGTATTCTGTTCGCTTCCGCGTTCGCCCTGTCCGGCGCGCTGCTGCGCTTTCGCGGAGCGTTCGCCCTTGTTGGTACGCTCTCCGGTGCCTTGGCGCTCATTTTGTGCGCGCTGGCGTTGCTGTTCCTCTTTGCTGCCGCGCTCGTTTTGAGCCCGACTTTCATGCTGCATTTCTTGCCTGGTCTGTGCCGACTTTTCCTTTGTGGTTTGGCCACCTTGAGCGGCTGCGCCTCCACCTTCTCGCTTCTGCATATTTTCGGCGCCGCGAGCACCGTGGCTTCCCTGACGGTTCTCACTCGCCGGCCCGCCTTGGGCAGTCATTCCACCCGCTCTGCCGGCTTCGCCCTGGGCATGGCCGGCAGTTGTTGCTCCACCCCGTTCGTTGCCTTGGCCTTGAACCGTTTGCGCATGAGCAAGTGAGACCGCGGCAAGAAGCGCAACCGCCGAAACGCCCGATTTTAGATAACTATTCATCCTGTCCTCCTACAAGTTTATCTTTCTGAAAACTAGAGGAGGATACAAAGTTCCAACTTTAACATAACAAGTAAGTAAGACTAGCTATGGCCTAGCCTTAATATTTTCTAGTAAGCGATAGGTCTTGTGTTTGTCTTTCTAGGCACCGCCGATCGCGATGCCGGCACCGAGCACAATCAGGCCCGTGATACAGATCCGGAAACCTGCTCAGAGCGACGGTGCATGCGGTGAGCCGAGAACGCCTATGCGGTTGCTGCCACTGCCGCACCTTGAGTGCGCTTCGCGGACGCCTTGGCCGTGGACTCCTGAATTAACCGGATTTCCTAGCCCAAGACGTTCTCTAATCACGGGCAATTACCGGCCAGAGTCGCGGTCCCTACTCTCCTCGCCGTTACGCTCGTCTTCACGGCCCATGTTGTGTTCGTATCCGCGATCGCCCTCGTCCTTATTCTTCTCTTAGGCGCCGCCGATAGCAATGCCGGCACCAAGCACAATCAACCCGCCAATAACGATCTGAAAAACTGCTTGCAGGAAAGGCGTATCCATGAAGCGGGAGCGGATATAGGCAATTGCCCAGAGCTCGATCAAAACAATTACGCTCGCGATTGCGGTCGCAATCCAGAAGGAGTTCGGCCAGGAGTTGGGCACCAGATAGGGCATCGTGTGCCCCAAGCCACCTATTGTGGTCATCAAGCCACAGATACCCCCGCGCAGAAGCGGTGAACCGCGGCCCGTGAGCGAACCGTCGTCGGATAGCGCCTCGGCGAAACCCATGCTGATGCCGGCCCCGATTGAAGCGGCAAGGCCGACAAGAAAGGTTTGCCAATTTTGGTGCGTCGCAAACGCCGCGGCAAATAGAGGTGCGAGCGTAGACACGGACCCGTCCATGAGCCCCGCAAGGCCCGGCTGAACGTATTGCAGCACGAACATGCGGCGGGCAGTCTGGTCCTCTTCTTTCTTGATGTCTGGGGTCAGAATGTTATCGGAAAGTGTTGCCGCAAGGCTCTCATGCTTCTTTTCGGCCTCGGCCAAGTCCCCCAAAAGTTTGCGAATGCCAACATCTGTGGTTTGCTTCGCAGCCTTGGCGTAAAAGCGCTGCGCCTCGTACTCCATGGTTTCCGTTTGTTTCCGGATCGTTTCAATGGGCAGGTTCCGCGTTAGCCAGACCGGGCGCCGGCGCAAAAAGCCCTTCACATCCTCACGGCGGATAGGGGGCAAGTGTTCACCGAACCGCCGCCGGTAAAGGTCGAGAAGCAGGTGGCGATGACCATTCTCTTCCTCTGCCATCTCCGTGAACACTTTTGCCGAAGCCGGATACCGCTCCTGCAGGTCTTCCGCGAAAGTCAGATAGATTCGGGAGTCCTCTTCCTCTGCCGATATGGCGACGGCAAGGATTTCGCGCTCAGTCAAATCGGAAAAACTCTTGGGCGCATACCTCAACCCAGCAAACACCATAGAAGACTCCTTAGAATAGTTCTAAAGAGCATCTAGGCTACGGGTTCCAGCATGTCAATTCGCATTGAATGCCAATTCACCAACTATACCAATTGGTCAAGCAAAAACAGGTTCCGCTGCAACTGTTAGAAGGTCAACTTACCCGGACAGGACGTATTCGTATATATCTTCTTCCTGCGCACTAGGAAGCCGGACAAGCGCTTCGATGGACTCGATAACCCTTTGGGCGTTACGAATGACATAGTGGTCGGTCTCTTCAGCGCTAAGAACACCGCTAAGCGCACCAAAAGCGTAGCCAAATGCTGAATCTCACGATGCACGCGGCTCATCGCCGCCACGGCAGAGAGATCGGGAAGCTTAGCTGACAGGGCGGGAAAAAGCGTGGTCTCATCCTTCTGTTCATGTTGCACGATCTTCTGCTGAACTATGCCATTAGCCTCCTCGATTAAATCGAAAGCTCTTGCTCCAGAGGCTTCGTCAAGTCAGCGATTTCACGAAGCCGGTCGAGCGCGGCCTCCAAGGCATGATGATCTGGCAGCAATCCGTCCGGCGCAATGAGGGGTCCCTGGCGGAGCAGCCCTGGCTTCCCCGAGAAAAGCGCTCGCAATGCATTCAGGATCACCAGCACGTCAATGGCCTCCTGGGTGAGTGCCGCAGCTACCGGCGACAGCCAGCCGAAAGCCGCGGCTCCCATTGCAATTGCAGACAGGGTCATTCCTGCAATAATGCTTTGTTTGGCTATGGAAGCGGTGCGCCGCGCAATTTGTATAGCTTCGGCAACTCGGTCGAGGCGATCAACGAGGATAACAACGTCAGCCGCCTCCGACGATGCCGTCGCACCGCGCGCGCCCATCGCAATGCCGGCATCCGTTGCCGCGAGGGCGGGCGCGTCATTGATCCCATCACCGACCATAACGGTAGGATAAAGTTTTCTTTCCGTGACCACCGCCTCGACCTTGTCGGCAGGGGAGCGTTCCGAAGGAACTGTACCGAGGCCGAGTGCAGCCTATGGTTCCCGCTGCATCAGCGCGATCGCCTGTCACCGTAGCCATCGCAGTGCGCAGCGCCTGAACTGCGCGCGGGTCTTCTTTGCGCAACTCGTCAGCTAGAAGCAATGCGCCGAGAACCCTGCCGTCTTTGGAAACAAAGACACAAAGCGCGGAACGCCAGGACGCGCGCCAGACGGAGCGGATCGCCCAGGCGGGTGGGTCATGGCTGCCGAAAATCAAAGACGCGGAGCCAGCCGAGACGCGATGGGCCCCTATCATTCCTTCCAGTCCGGAGCCTAGATCCTCCCGAACGCCTTGAGGGACTTCGATCTGTAAACCCCGAGCCCTTGCACTTGTGATAATTGCGGAAGCAATAACGTGATTGGAAGCCTGTTCCAGGGAGGCGGCCAGCCTCAGCACCTCATCTGCGCTTTCACCTGGGGCGGTTTCGATCGCCACAAGCCTGGCCCTCCAGCGGTCAGGGTTCCGGTTTTGTCGAACAGCACCGTGTGCGCGCGCTCCAAAACCTCGATGGGGCCCCCGCCCTTGATAAGAATTCCACGGCGCGCTGCGCGGGAAACTCCGGCAATGAAGGCAACCGGAGCCGCGAGGATCAGCGGGCATGGCGTTGACGCCACCAAAACCGCAAGGGCTCGAAGCGGGTCCCCCGATGCTGCCCATGCTATGCCTGCCAGAGCAAGAGTAAGGGGCAGCAGAAGAAGCGCGTATCTGTCGGCCATGCGCATGAAAGGCGCCTTCGCCGTCTGAGCTGCAGTCACCATCCGCACGATACCGGCGTAGGTGCTCTCGCCTGCGGTGGCGCTTGCCCGCATCTCAAAGGCTTCCCCCGCGTTCACGGCACCGCTTCTCACCGCTTCCCCGGCGGCCCGAGCAGCGGGGAGCGGTTCTCCGGTGAGGGCAAACTCGTCTAAAACAGCATTGGGAGAGAGCACGATGCAGTCGATTGGGACAATTTCGCCTCCCCGGACAAGAACGGTGTCCCCAATTTCAACGGCATCGGCAGCAATATCCTCAAAGGAGGCGCCATTCCTGCGGTGAGCCGTTCGCGGCGCCCTATCCACGAGCGATTTCACATTGCGTTCCGCGCGCCCTACAGCGAAATCTTCGAGCGCGTTGCCTCCGGCATACATCACCGCGACAACGATTGCGGGAAGTGCTGCGCCAAGGGCAAGGGCCGTGGCCATAGAAATGAACGCCACCGCGTCGACACCCATGCGACCGGCTCTAAGGTCGCGGATAATGGAAAAGCCGAGTGCGAGGACCACGGGAATTGTACCCGCTGCCCAGGCCGCATTGGCAATAGTGGGCTTGCTCGCTGCCGAGGCCGCAAGTCCGGCGGCAAGAGCTGCGAGTGACAAAACGATAAGAGCCTAGCGCAATACGCGTTCGTTCATCATGCCGCAGCCTAATGCGCACGGCTGAGTATCACTTTGGGCTAAATCAAAAGGGCCCTCAAAGTCTTCGCAGACAGTCTTATGGCACGACGGCTAGACCGTCTGCCCATGCCTTTAGAGCATAATCGTTTGAAACCGGCCTGCTCTAGCCGCGTTCGCGCATCAGCCGGCCCTTCTGGCGCTCCCAATCGCGGCTCTTTTCGGTTTCGCGCTTGTCATGCAGCTTTTTCCCGCGTGCGAGGGCAAGTTCGAGTTTCGCGCGGCCGCGATCGTTGAAATAAATGCGAAGCGGGATCAGTGTCATGCCTTCCTTCTGAACGGCTCCGATAAGCCGGTTGGCTTCGCGCTTGTGCAGAAGGAGTTTGCGGGGACGGCGCGTTTCGTGGTTGAGGCGATTGGCCTGCAAGTATTCGGGGATGTAGGCGTTGATGAGATAAATTTCGCCGTTCTGCTCCGTGGCGTAGGATTCGGCGATGTTGGCCTTGCCTTGGCGCAGGGACTTGACTTCGGAGCCGCCTAGGGCGATCCCGGCCTCGAACGTGTCGTCGATGAAATAGGAGAAGCGGGCCTTCCTATTTTCAGCGACGACTTTTCTTACTGAAGCGGGTTGGCCTGGCATTGCTTCCTAGGCGGCTTTGCGGTGGAGCAAGCCTCTCTTTTCGAGGGCGGCATCGACGATTGCCTTCGTCTGCTCAGAGATTGGCGCGAGCGGCAACCTCGTGTCGGGCTTGCACAGGCCAAGCCGTGAGGCCGCGTATTTGACTGGTCCTGGACTTGTTTCCACGAAGAGCGCTTCGTGCAGGGGCATCAGCTTGTCATGGAGCGAAAGCGCACGGCGGAAATCACCCGCAAGGCAGGAATTTTGGAAGTCCGCGCATTCGCGAGGCGCGATATTTGAGGTCACGGAAATGCAGCCATGGCCGCCATGCGCCATGAAAGCAAGCGCCGTTGCATCCTCTCCGGACAACTGATTGAAGTTCTCGCCCATGCTCAAGCGCTGTTGCGTGATACGCACCGGAGAAGCGGTGGCGTCCTTGAGGCCAATGATCTGCTCAAGCTGGAAAAGCCGCGCCATGGTCGCGACCGACATATCGATGACGCTGCGGCCAGGGATATTATACATGATGATCGGGACCCGGATCGCGTCATTGATGGCCTTGAAGTGCTGATAAAGCCCTTCCTGCGTCGGCTTATTGTAATAAGGCGTCACGATCAAAACCGCGGCGGCACCTGCCTTCTCGGCATGGCGTGACAGTTCCACGGCCTCCTTCGTGCTGTTCGACCCCGCTCCAGCGATGACGGGTACACGCCCTTTCGCCGCCGTGATGCAGCTTTCGACCACACTCTGATGCTCGTCATGGCTAAGCGTGGGCGATTCTCCCGTTGTCCCGACCGGTACAAGTCCGTGCGTTCCCGATTGAACCTGAAATTCGACCAGACGGCTAAACGCATCATAATCCACGCCTTCCCCATCGAAAGGCGTGATGAGCGCTGTAAACGAGCCCTTGAACATTTTGGTGCATCCTCACCTTGATCGGCACAATCTAACAGATCGCACAAGCTTCGCCAGTCCCGGTTCGCCGGCATAAAAGGGAGTTTCGCCAGCTTGTCATGCTATTGCCGGATTATTGCTGTTAAAATTCCATGAAGCCGCACGATCACAGCATCCTTGGCCGGATCTGCGAGCCATCGCATGGATAAGATGCGAGCCGCCGCCAGGGAAATCTTTCACTCGCCGGGGAAATGTCAACGCCTGTACCCAAATCAACAGCACGACGGAATCGCTTGAGCATTTTTAGAGCCATCCTGGCCGGATTGAGCCTCGGTGCCGTAGCCGTGGTATTTCTCCCGTATGTAGCGCCGGCGACAGTAGTGCAGAACACGCCGGTCAAGCAGTCGGCCAAGAAGCTTCGGGTTGTGGATCAATCTCCGCGCCCAGCGACGGCTACTGTTGCCGCAACTTCGGCACAGAGCAAGCCGGATGAACAGCTTGCTCAGCCGGGTTCAAAGTCAGAACCTAAACCAGAGGCAAAGGCATCAACCGGGACAGCACCTGAAGCTGCGGCCGCCCCCGAATCTGCAAAGATGGCAGCCGGGCAAGAGGCCGCCCTGAAAGCCCCCGCAGACGGAAAATTAGCTCAATCGCTCGCTCATGAGGAGATGGATGCTGCCCTTCAGCCGCTTCTTTCTTTCAAGATCAGCGATGAAGATGCAGCGGCAGTCAAGGAGGCGCTCGGCGCTGCCGCGAAAGAAGATGATGGCGCAGCACGTCTTGCTATCAACAAAATCAAAGATCCATCGGCGAAGGTTTTTGCTGAATGGCGGCGTTTGCATCGGATAAGTGCGAATTTTCAAGAGGTAATGGCCTTCCGGCATGCGCATCCGCTGTTTCCCGAACCGCCGCAGGAGCACGGAATTGAGAAAAATCTCTTCCTATCCGACGCTTCCGCTGAGGATGTTTTGAAATTTTACACCAACAGGATGCCGCTAACCGGCGCAGGGAAAGCAAGCTTCGGCGGTGCCCTTATCGAGAGTGGCGAGAAAGAACGCGGCGTTGACCTCATAAAGTTGGTATGGAGGCGCTATCCTCTCGATCCCGTTGTGGAGGCAAAATTTCTTTCCCGGTTTGGTCCGCTGCTCGAAAGCAAAGATCAGGCAGCTCACCAGATGATGCTCGCGGCGCGGGCAGCACAGAAAGATGATGCGGCCAGCAAAGTTGCGTCATTTGCAAAGGAGAAGGGACTGAGGGCAGCGGTGCGTCTTCGTGCTAAGCGGCGAGGGAAGGGGAACGCGCTGCACAAGGCTAGGGGCTTCGCCGGCTCGAGAAGGAGGCGCGAAGCGAATACCGCAGTTCCTGACCAGGAAGCCAATCACGATGTTAAAGCTGGGCCATTCGGAATTCAGCCGCTTTCCAAGCTAGTGAGGCTGAGGCGCGGCCCTCGTTTCAGCCATCGCGGTCACCCGGCGCAATCGTCGAATGAAAAGTCAAAAGCGGAAGCGAAATCAAGCAAGCCGCCTGAGAAATCGCTTCAAGCGAAGGTCGCGGAAGGGGCCTTTAAGCTTACAAAAGAGCGCAGCGGCGGGCCGGCAACGCTTCTGGCAAGGGCGAAGACGCTCAGGCGGGAAAAAGCCGATGACGACCTTTGGTCTTTGCTTCGATCCATCGATCCAAACACGGCGGATTTAGCCGATCCCGATCACTGGTGGGAGTTCCGGCGGAGTGAAGTCAGGCACGCCTTAAACGAAGCTCGCCCCAAGACAGCCTATGCAATTGCAAGCGTGCATGGTCCGCTCGACGGCGAGAATTTGGCCGACGCCGAGTTTCTGGCTGGTTGGATCGCGCTTCGCTATCTTAAAGACCCGGTCCGGGCGGCGTCCCATTTCAAGGCCTCGGCTTCGGTCAAGGGCTGGGTCCGCAAAGAAGCGCGCGCCGCTTACTGGCTTGGCCGGGCTAAACTGGAGCTCCGTTCGCGTGAAGAGGCTGAGAAGCTGTTCGCCGATGGTGCGAGCCACTTCTATACATTTTACGGGTCGTTGGCCCGGCAGGCGATTCGGAACCCCGCCTGCGAGTTCCGCGCACCACTGCGCCCATCGCCGGAGTCCATCGCTGCATTCGTGAATGAGGATGCCTTCAAAGCCGTTATCATCGCAAAGCAGCTCGATTTGCAGCCTATTCTCATTACCTTCGTGCTCGATCTCGCCCGGCAAATTCGCGATCCACAGCAAATGATCCTGCTGATGGAGCTAGTTCAGCGCACGGTGCCGGTCCATGTGGCCGTTCATGCGGCCAAAATTGCGCTGCTGCGCGGGTTCGAGGCCGATATCTATGCCTTTCCCCCGCTCCTGCCCGCCTATACGAGCGCTGGCAACAACGGGAAATTGGAGCCTGCACTTCTTAATGCACTGACCCGCCAGGAAAGCGAATTTCATACCGGGTCCGTCAGCCGCGCGGGTGCTCGCGGTCTGATGCAGCTCATGCCGCAGACGGCGAAGCATGTCGCGGCAGCAAATAAGATGAAGTATGAGGCAGGCAGGCTGATCTCCGATCCATCCTATAATGTGACGCTGGGTTCAGCCTTCCTGGCGCAACTCGTTTCAGGCTATGGCGGCTCTTACGTGCTTTCTCTCGCCGCCTACAATGCCGGCCCCGGCCGCGTCACCCAATGGATCAACGATTTTGGTGACCCCCGCGACAAGTCGGTCGATCCCATTGACTGGGTTGAGCGCATCCCTTTCACCGAAACACGGGAATACATTCAGCGCATTCTCGAAAGTACCCAGCTTTACAGGTGCCGGTTCGAGGATAAAAAGGCCCAGTTCCGCATCGTTGAAGATCTACACCGCGGAAGGCCGGGCAAGCTTCCGGACTTTACGGGCATCGCTGGAAGTGCGGATTTGGATGAGACCCCATGACGGTCCCGCAAGAGAGATACCGGGGCGGGCTTAGCCTCGAACCGGAGGACATCTTTTATCGCAGTCACGACGATTTGCTGCTACATGTCCGCAAATATGGCGCCGATGACTTTCCTGCGCGACCTGTCGTGTGTCTTCCCGGATTAACCCGAAATGGGCGCGATTTTCACGCGCTGGCTTTGGCGCTATCGTCACACCCAACACATCCCCGGGCTGTGTTTTGCCTTGATTATCGAGGGCGCGGACTTTCCGAGTGGGACCCTGATTGGCGAAACTACTCCGCCTATATCGAACTTCTGGACGTCGCCGATTTTCTTACGCTTCGTGGCCTTTCGGATGCCGCGATCGTAGGGACCTCACGGGGAGGCATTATTGCCATGCTTCTCGCCGTGATGCGCCCTTCCGCAATCGGGTGCGTTGTCTTGAATGATATCGGACCCGTAATCGAGACGGCCGGGCTCGCCCGAATTATGGGGTATGCAGGCAAAATCCCCGTCCCGCGTGATTGGGAGGAGGCCAAGCGCGCGGTTCGCGAGATGAATAGGCACCAATTCACAGCGTTGGACGATGCTGGCTGGGACGAGTTTAGCCGGCAGATGTTCAATGAGGCCGATGGGAAGCCTGCCGCAGGTTACGATCCGAATGTTGGCAAGGCCCTTTCGGAAGTAGACATCTCGAAGCCCACTCCAACGATGTGGGAGCATTTCGAGTCGCTGCTGCAGAAACCTCTCATGGTGTTACGGGGCGAGAATTCGGACATTCTCTCGGCCTCGACCGTGCAGGAGATGCAAGCGCGGCATCCGGCTATGACACAAGTCCTAATCAGAAATGAGGGACATGCGCCTCTCTTACTGGATCGCTTCAGTCATCGGCTTATCGGTGACTTTCTCATCGAGGCGGACAAGACCTGGAAAGGCCCTTTGACAACGGAAAAGGCGGCCGGCCTGACCCTTAGAATGGCCTGAGCGCTATCGCCTTTTATGGGATTAAAGCACGCTTTACGTTCCCTTTGCCGTTCGCCCCATCCACAACCGCACCCACTCTTGCGGATCATACTCCGTGCCCGCTTAAAGCCTATCGCCGTCGCGCCCATATGAGGGGCCGCCGCGCGGCCCTACACCTCCGCCACGGACAGGGGGCATTGTGACGGTGCTGTAAGGGCATAGCCGACGGTTTTGCTCGTTCTGCGAGCAGTTTCGAGGCTTCAGGTCTTTCGTAAAGCAGATCCTTATCTCCCGCAGAAGATTTCTGGAGCAGACGACCTGTATCATGCTCGCATCGAGATCACGGTTCACACCAAGAAAAGCATTCTTGACCTCCTCGGGCGAGACCGTAAGGGGCGCTTGCAGGTCCTGGAATTGATCTGGAATGCGAATACTCTCATAGGCTTTCCGGGCTTCCCGAAAATATTGCGCGGGATCAAGACCTGAGCAGACCCCGTGCTTCTTATATTCCTGGATCACGAGCCGCCGGCTGGGCATGATATCCATCATACGGTCGATCGTCTCTTCCGGCACCCAGGGGCGCTTCCCCGTCTCGCACATTTCGGGCCAGCCCCGGCGCTCATACTGAGGCCAGAGGCCATGAAGGACGAAAGCGTAGGGCCTGGGGCCATTGCATTGCTCATCTGCGCCGTCTCCCCCACCAAATCCTCGCCGCCTGTCGAAGCGATCATCGTCACGATAACGGCCATCATAGCCTCCGCGGTCACTTTCATTGCCTTCTCGGCTGCCGCAATAGGTGGGAGACCAGCTCAAAGCCAGGGCGTAGTAATCGAAATCACCGGGCATCCCCCCACGGTCGGCCTGTCCCCTCGCCGGGATGGAGCCGCCAGCGGCCAATGCCATGAACAAAAAGCAAATCAGACCCTTCAGATGCACCCACCCTGGCTTCCCCGTCATTTTATAAACTCACAAAATTGATGAGAACGAAGCCAGAACGTAGCGGCTCTGGCGATGTTGTCAAGCGCGAAGAAGCGACTTTCCGCAACCTTTGTGCGAGTCACTCAAAGCAGCGGCATTTGATGAGAGCTCAGAGCTGCTCAGCCTTCTCGCGCTGCGCTTTGTAAAATTTCTTCACGAGCAGATCGCGTTTGAGGCGGGACAAATGATCGATGAACAGGACGCCGTTCAAATGATCAATTTCATGCTGCATCACGGTCGCGTGCAGATCCTCAAAGTCTTCCTCCCGCAAATTGCCCTCTATGTCCACATAGCGCACGCGGACTAGCGCAGGCCGTTCGACTTCCGCATACATTTCGGGAATGGAAAGGCAGCCTTCCTCATGCAGGCGGAGGGTCTCCCCCACTGAAAGAATTTCGGGATTGATCAGCATTTTTGGGTTTTTGGGTTCGTCTTCGCCACGCACCGTGTCGATGACAAGCATTCGCCGGAGAACACCAACCTGAACAGCCGCAAGGCCGATTCCCGGAGCCGAATACATCGTTTCCAGCATGTCATTCAGAAGCGCGCGCACCTCCGCATCCACGGTTTCAACCGGCGAGGATTTCTGGCGCAATATTGGATCGGGTAGTTTGATGATAGGCAGTTTGGCCATACGCTGCAGATAAGCGAGGCCCGCATGCCGGTCAACGTTTAATCCGCATCCGAAAACGTGGCAGCAACGGCTAAGGGGTTGCCGGGCCGAGCCCGTGCTCATGGGCGTCGAGGATTTGTCCCGCAAGGTAAAGCGAGCCAGTTATCATAATCCGGACGGGGCCGCGTGCCATTTGCCGGCTCCGCTCGAAGGCTGCTTCTAGGTTTGTTGCCGGATCGGCAGCAATTCCCTCTCGCTGCGCAATGCCGGCCAAGTCCTCCGCCTTGTATGCACTGGCCTGACCCGGAATCTCGACGGTCGCGGCGAGTTCTGTCAGCCCCTGGAAGTGCCGCAGAAATCCACCCGCGTCCTTGGTCGAAAGCATGCCTACTATGAGATGTATAGGGCTCGACACGCGCTCCTCAAGATCCGCCAGCGCGCGCGCGAGCGCCTCCCCGGCAGCCGGGTTGTGCCCCCCGTCCACCCAAATTTCAGAATCGGGCGGCGCAAGATCATGAAGTTTGCCGGGAGAGAGGCGCTCGAGCCGCGCGGGCCAAACCGCAGTGGTGAGTCCCTTCGCAATCGCCGCTTCCGGGATGCGGAAGCCCTCGAGGCGGCGCGCAACCGCGATCGCGGTGCCAGCATTCTCGAACTGGTGGTGCCCGAAGAGCCGTGGGAGTGGCAAATCGAGCAGGCAGTCTTCATCCTGAAAGATCAGCCTGCCTTGCTGCTCGAAGACATCCCAGCTGCGGCCGGCGGCGGCAACGGGAGACCCTATGGCATGGGCACGCTCGTCGATGACTCGCAATGCGCTTTCGGCTTGCCGCGATACGATAGCGGGCCTTCCCCGCTTTAAAATTCCGGCCTTCTCGGCAGCAATCGCCTCGATCGTATTCCCAAGGAAGGAGCAATGATCGAGTGAGATTGGGGTCAGCACCGTTGCAAGAGGCGTTTCGATCACATTCGTCGCATCGAGCCGCCCGCCTAGGCCAGTTTCGAGGAGTAAGATGTCGGCGGGATTTTCGGAGAAAGCGAGAAAGGCTGCGGCCGTGGTGATCTCGAAGAATGTGATCGGCTCGCCCCGATTGGCAGCTTCGGCACGGCGCAAAATCTCCGCGAGATGGCGTTCGCCGATTTGCCGAGCGCCATCGGGTCCGGCGAGCATAATGCGCTCGTGAAACTTCCGCAGATGAGGAGATATGAATGCGTGCGGACGGTATCCCGCGCCCTCCAGTATGCTTTTGAGAAACGCGACGACCGATCCCTTGCCGTTAGTGCCCGCGACGTGAACCACCGGCGGAAGCTTTAGCTCGGGGTTGCCCAGCGCGCGAAGCAGCCGCTCGACCCGTGCAAGCGAGAGGTCGATGCTCTTCGGGTGCAGCTTTTCAAACCGCGCTAGGAAATCTTCTGCTTTCTCTTCAGGCACGTGTCTTTCCACAAACGCGGGGGAGGGCGGTATGCCCGGCGGGAACTAAGCTGATAGCGATGATGAAAACGCTCAAGGGGACGGATTGGGAGATATCGCCGCATCCTCAGGAGGCTCGGATTGTGGAGGCACGGCTGCCGTGGCGGCGATCTGTGCGGCCGTTGCCGGCAGTTTGATGTCCGCCTTCGCTGCGGCGGCTGCCTTCCGCCTGAACTTCACATTGTTCATGCCGGCCCGGTGCTTACGCTCCGTCACCAGGAGGCTGCAGAGGCGGCTTAGGGTGGGGCGGAGATCATGCCTATGCACGACCATATCCACCATTCCGTGCTCCAAGAGATATTCCGATCTTTGGAAACCATCGGGAAGCTTTTCACGGATAGTCTGCTCGATCACCCTTGGCCCCGCAAAGCCGATAAGCGCGCCGGGCTCGGCGATATGGATGTCTCCCAGCATCGCGTAAGAGGCTGTAACGCCGCCGGTCGTCGGGTTGGTGAGCACGACGATGTAGGGCAGCTTTGCTTCACGCAGACGCTGCACCGCAACAGTGGTGCGCGGCATTTGCATAAGGGAGAGAATCCCTTCCTGCATGCGTGCGCCTCCGGAAGACACGAACAGGATGTAAGGGACCTTAAGCTCCACAGCCTTCATGATGCCTGTAATAAGCGCCTCGCCAGCCGCCATTCCCAGCGAGCCTCCCATGAAGGCGAAATCCTGCACGGCCGCGATCACAGGCAAGCCATCCAGCGTCCCGAATCCGGTGAGAACGGCATCGTTCCTGCCAGTTTTGGCTCGGGCTTCCTTCAGCCTGTCCGCATAGCGCTTTTCGTCGCGGAACTTAAGCGGGTCTGCCACGACTTCAGGTGCGGGGACAGTTTCATATTTGGAGCCGTCAAAAAACATCTTCAGCCGCGCCTCGGCCCCGATGCGCATATGATAGCCTGAGCCGGGAATGACGAAATGGTTGGCCTCTAAATCGCGATGGAAGACCATCTGCCCAGTCTCCGGGCATTTAACCCAGAGGTTTTCTGGCATCTCCCGCTTTTGCCAAAGGCCGCGGATTTTAGGCCGAACGACGTTGTTGATCCAGTTCACGTTTTCCTGCGCCTTTTACGCAAGCCAAAGGCGGTTTTCCTATGCCGCATTCATACCGGCGGAAAGCTGTTCGACCAGATCCAAAACCGCTCTAGTGGTTAAGTCGGTCGCACGCTGTGCCTCGTCAAGGCTCTGTGCGATCGCGTCCACAAGCGCAGAGCCGACGACCACCCCGTCGGCGGCACTTGCTATGGCTTTGGCTTGGCCAGGCGTGCGCACACCAAAACCGACGACCACAGGCAGCGGGGTCTTCTCCTTGATCCGGCTCACATTCCCTTCGACGGCCGCAAGATCGGGCGCGCGTGTGCCAGTGATTCCGGTTATCGAGACGTAGTAGACGAACCCACTTGTGTTGGTAAGCACGCGTTCGAGACGCTTGTCCGTCGTGGTCGGGGCCGTGAGCCTAATGAAGTTCAGCCCCGCTTCCAATGCGGGAAGGCAAAGCTCATCGTCCGCCTCCGGCGGGACGTCCACAACGATAAGGCCATCGACGCCGGAGCCGGCAGCTTCGGCCACAAAGCGATCCGTGGGAAACGCATAAATGGGGTTATAATAACCCATCAGGACAATGGGCGTTTCGCTATCGGTTTCGCGAAAGCTGCGTACCATTTCGAGCGTCTTGCCCATCGTCTGCCCGGCCTTGAGCGCCCGCTGAGACGAGCGCTGGATGGCCGGCCCATCGGCCATGGGGTCGGAGAACGGCATGCCGATCTCAAGGATGTTGGCCCCCGCTTTCGGCAGCCCCTTCAGGATTTGCAGCGAAGTAGCGTAATCAGGGTCGCCGGCCGTCGTGAAGGTGACTAGGGCCTTCTTTTTCGCTTCCGCAAGTGCTGCAAAACTACGCGCCAGTCGCTGCATCGAGACCGCTCAAATCCTTTGTTCTTGGGCTTCGGGGCCGCTTAGATTTCCATGCCCAGATGACCGGCGACGGCAAAGATGTCCTTATCGCCGCGGCCGCACATGTTCATAACGAGGAGATTGCTTGGCGGCAAGGCTGGAGCGAGCTTCGTTACATAGGCGAGAGCGTGAGCCGGCTCAAGGGCGGGGATAATGCCTTCGAGGCGGGTGCAGCGCTGAAAGGCATCGAGCGCCTCGCGGTCGGTTGCTGCAACATAGGTCACGCGGCCAGTATCCCTGAGCCAGGAATGTTCGGGGCCGATCCCGGGATAATCGAGACCGGCTGATATGGAATGCCCGTCCAAGATCTGGCCGTCGTCATCCTGAAGAAGATAGGTCCGGTTTCCATGAAGAACGCCGGGGCGTCCGCCACTCAGCGAGGCACAGTGTCCATTGGGCACATCGAGGCCGCGCCCCGCCGCCTCCACTCCGAACATTGTTACCGAACGATCATCGAGGAAGGGGTGGAAGAGGCCCATGGCATTGGAGCCGCCGCCGATGCATGCGACCAGCGCATCCGGTAACCGTCCTTCAGCCGCCATCATCTGCTCCCGCACTTCACGGCCGATAATGGATTGGAAGTCGCGGACCATGGCGGGATAGGGGTGAGGGCCGGCAACCGTCCCAATAATGTAGAAGGTATCGCTGACATTGGCGACCCAGTCACGAAGGGCCTCGTTCATGGCGTCCTTCAGCGTGGCTGTACCGGAAATGACGGGTCGCACTTCCGCGCCCAAAAGGCGCATGCGGAATACGTTCGGGCTTTGCCGCTCAATGTCGGTTTGGCCCATATAGACTACGCAGGGAAGGCCGAACCGGGCGGCAACGGTGGCGACGGCGACGCCGTGCTGGCCAGCACCTGTCTCGGCGATGATACGGGTCTTGTGCATGCGCCTGGCGAGCAAAATCTGGCCCAGGCAATTATTGATCTTGTGAGAGCCCGTGTGGTTCAGCTCATCGCGTTTGAAATAGATCTTGGCGCCCCCGAGGTGGTTCGTAAGGCGCTCCGCAAAATAGAGAGGGCTTGGGCGGCCGGCATAGTGAGCATTGAGATTATCGAGCTCAGCGTGAAAAGCCGGATCATTCTTGGCCTCCGTATATGCGGCTTCGAGTTCCAGAATAAGGGGCATAAGCGTCTCAGCCACAAAACGGCCGCCATAAAGTCCGAAATGGCCGCGCTCGTCGGGTCCGGTTCTGAAGCTATTCAAATTGAGCGGTGTCTCGGCTGGAATGGACATCACAATTCCCTTTTAGGCTGCGGCTGCCAGCGGCCGCGCCAGCTCGAAGGATCTTACGGTCTTCACAAACTGCCGTATCAGCCTGGGGCTCTTTACACCGGGCAGCGTCTCGACGCCCGAGGAGACATCGGCAGCAGAAGCGCCGCTCACCCTCAACGCCATGCGCACGTTAGCAGAGTTGAGGCCGCCGGAAACCATGAAATTAGGCTTTAGGGGCGCCTTCCTAAGCAAAGTCCAGTCGAAAGATAAGCCGTTTCCGCCGGGGCAAAGTGCGACCGAAGGCGCGTGAGCGTCGAACAGCAGGATGTCCGCAACCGCCTCGTAAGCGCGGGCCGCGTTGACATCACCGGCCGTCCTTATCTTTATTGCTTTGATGATCGAAGCTCCAGACAGTTCCCGGATATGTGCGACCCGTTCAACGCTTTCGTCGCCATGCAGCTGCAGAAACTGCGGTTGGCACTCCGCCATGATTTTCTCAATGGCAGAGTCGCTGGCGTTCACGGTTAATGCCACTGTCTGGATGCGGCCTTCCGCGTGGCTGGCAAGCTTGGCAGCTCTCGCGAGAGACACATTTCTGGGGCTCTTTGGAAAGAAGACAAGTCCAGCATAGGCGGCTCCAGCCTCGATGGCTGCTTCAAGCCCTCGCCTTGTCGAGATCCCGCAAATTTTTACCGTTAGGCTCATTTCGCTTATAATTGGGGTGCGGTGCCTCCAGGTTCACGGCGCCAAGGCCGAAACCGCTTTTGGCAGGAGCAAGTTTACAGATAAGATTGGAGGGGCCGGAGTGGTGTGTTTGAATTCGCAGCCCGGCCAGGAGCCGATTGCAAACCCGATTTCAGATTTTCGGCCTCCCGCTTCCACCGTGCAGCTTCCCTGGACTCGGATCGGGCAGCTTTTCGCCAGCGCCGCTGGCTGATCGATACCGCGGAAGCCCCAATCAGAATCCCGGTAAACATCGCAATGAAGAGATAGACGAAGAATGGAGCTTCGATCGAGGCCGCCATGTCCCTGCTAATAAGGGGATCGAGAATGAAGCGGACGGGCTGCCGGTTCGCGACCGCGTAAGCCGCGATAATGGCGCCTAGGACAAAGAGCAGGAATATCTTGATAAAGCGTTTGACAGTCACTTCGCCGCCCTGGCGCGTAAACTTAGGAGGCCTTGCTTGCCGCAGCCTTTTTGCGTCCCTTTCGGGTTACCGGCGCATCAGCAGCAGGGTTCAGCCTTATCCGCAGTTCCTTGCCCGTTTTGAAATAGGGAACAAACTTCTCCGAAACGTGCACCTGGTCCCCGGTCCTTGGGTTTCGGCCCACCCGTGACGGCCGATGCTTGACGGAGAAAGCCCCAAACCCTCGAAGCTCGACCCTGTCGCCCCGTGCGAGAGCTCCCGTGATCTCCTCGAAAATCACGTTAACGATCTTCTCGACGTCTTTGTGCATCAAATGGGGATTTCCGACGGCGAGTTTCTCAATAAGCTCGGATTTAATCATTGCAGCGTCTCATTATTTTTGCCGGTCAAGGGTGCCAAATGGAGAATAGTCCGTCAAGCGGCCGGTCCTTCAGCAGCTCGATTCCATCTAAAATATTTTGATTGAGGAGAGAACCAAGCCCGATCTTTGTAGCAAGACCCGAAATCGAGGACGAAAATACGCCTAAAGGCGAACTGGTTTCAGGCTTCCAGTCCCGCACGTGCAGGTCCGCTTCGACGTGGCGCACATCGGTGAACCATTTGATGGCCGTCTGCTCGTCTCCAATCGCGTCGATAAGACCGATCTTAAGCGCTTCCCTGCCCGTGTAGATCCGGCCTGTCTTGATCTCCTCCAAAGAAGGCACGGCACCTTTGCGCCGTTCCGCAACAAGCCCGACAAACCAGATCTGCGATTCTTTCACGAGCTCCTGGGTAAGCTGCTTTGCTTGCTCGTCCGTGGGGGTGAACGGCGAAGGTTGCGCCTTCAAGGGGCCGCTCCGCACTTCATCGACCTTGACGCCGAGCTTTGAGAGGAGATCGCTCACTTCGGCCCATTGGAAGATGACGCCGACTGAGCCGGTTATCGTGTTCCCGCGCGCCACAATATAGTCTGTTGCTATCCCGCCCAGGTAGGCGGCTGAGGTTGCGGCCGTGCGGAAAACGGCCGCCACCGGCTTCTCTTTAGCGAGTGCGCGCAGATCCTCGTAGAGCGCTTCGCCACCCGCCGTTGTGCCGCCCGGGCTATCGACCGAAACAATGACGGCCTTGACGTTCTTGTTCTTGCTCAGCTTGACAAGCAGCTCGTGCCTTGGGCGGCTGTCGCCGATGAATCCGCTTATCGTGATGCGGGCAATTTGGCTGCCTTCAAGGCCAGTAAATCCGCTTTCGCTGCCTCCGCTCACGGCGAGTGCTGCAACGGCCACAATCGCGGCAATCGCCACAACACGCCAAAATGTAAGGCGCCGCTTGAGGCGGTGGCGGTCTATAAGAATATCAGTGTCGAGCGTCATGTACCCCCGTCTGAAAGAGCAATGGGCTTGGCCATGCCGGCGGCTCGCCCATCACCCATAAGCGCCTAGCTGCCGCTAGTCTTTCTCTTTCGTTTGAGCTTTGTTCAACGCCGCACCAAGAATATCACCGAGCGAGGCACCGCTGTCGGTCGAACCGAACTGGGCGACAGCTTCCTTTTCCTCTGCAATTTCAAGCGCTTTGATGGAGAGCCCGATTTTGCGCCCTGTCTTATCGATCTGGGTGACGACCGCATCCACCATATCGCCGGCAGCAAAGCGCTCAGGCCGCTGCTCGCTGCGCTCCCGCGAGAGGTCAGCCCGGCGAATGAACGAGGTTACGTCCGTGCCAGTAATCTTCACGTCTATGCCGGAGTTTTTCACTTCGACGACTTCGCAGGTTACCGTAGCTCCCTTTTTCAAAGATGCAGCCGATTGGAAAGGGTCAGCCGTGAGCTGCTTGATCCCAAGGCTGATGCGCTCTTTCTCCGGATCGGTCTCAAGCACCATGGCTCGAACCGTGTCTCCCTTGTTATGGTCTTTGATCGCCTCCTCGCCCGAACGGCTCCAATCCAGGTCGGAAAGGTGGACCATGCCGTCGATCCCGCCTTCAAGGCCTACAAAAAGGCCGAACTCGGTGATGTTGCGGATTTGGCCTTCGACCACTGTGCCTTTAGGATGGCTTGTGGCAAAAGCATCCCACGGATTTTCCTGGGTCTGTTTCAGGCCAAGCGAGATGCGGCGCTTGGAGGCGTCGACTTCAAGGACCTGAACCTCAACTTCCTGGCTCGTGGAAACGATCTTGCCGGGATGAACATTCTTCTTCACCCAACTCATCTCAGAGACATGGATAAGACCCTCGACGCCGGGCTCAAGTTCGACGAAGGCGCCATAATCGGCAATGTTCGTCACGGTCCCTTTGAATTTGCCGCCGACGGGATATTTAGCCTCGATGCCTGCCCAGGGATCGGCACCAAGCTGCTTCATGCCGAGACTGATACGTTGCGTCTCCGGGTTGATCCGGACAATCTGTACTTTAACCGTGTCACCGACGTTCAAGATCTCGGTCGGATGGTTGACGCGCTTCCACGCCATGTCTGTGACATGCAGCAGTCCATCGATCCCGCCGAGATCGATAAAGGCACCATAATCGGTGATATTCTTGACGACGCCGTCGACAACCTGGCCTTCTTCTAGCTTGGCCACAATTTCTGACCGCTGCTCAGCCCTAGTTTCTTCCAGGACCGAACGGCGCGAGACGACGATATTTCCGCGCCTGCGATCCATTTTGAGGATCTGGAAGGGCTGCGGCACATTCATGAGTGGGGTAACATCCTTGATGGGGCGGATGTCGACCTGACTTCCAGGGAGGAATGCCACAGCGCCATCCAGGTCGACGGTGAAGCCGCCCTTGACGCGATTGAATATGATGCCCTCGACCTTTTCACCGGCAGTGAATTTTTGCTCAAGCTTAGTCCAGCTGTCTTCACGTCTGGCCTTTTCGCGGCTCAGAACCGCTTCGCCGGCGGAATTTTCGATACGTTCGACGTAAACCTCGACCTCATCGCCGACCGCAATCGCGGCAGGGTGTCCAGGGGAACCGAACTCCTTCAACAGGACCCGGCCTTCGGTCTTTAATCCGACGTCTATTACCGCAAGATCCTTCTCTATCGCGACGACTTTGCCCTTTACCACCGCGCCTTCGGACGGCGCTGACCCGGATAGGGACTCGTCGAGCAAAGCTGCGAAGTCTTCTGCGGTCGGATTGTACTCCCTGGCCACTGGCTCTATTGTTGACGTTGAGATCATTAAAACTCCGATGTGGCCGAAGCCCGTTTCTGCGTTAGTGTTGAAGGAATGGCCCGATGGGCCAGGGGCAGGTGCCCCTTTTATGCGTATCCCGATTGCCACCCGCAGCCTATGTTCGATCGTACCGCAAGCGCCAATAGCGAGCTTGCTCCAGGATGCGGGGCGAACTCGCTGCCATGATTTATCTGCGGACCGCAACTTTATCAATAAGCTGAAGAGCGGCGGCGAAGGCTTTTTCTATATCCAACTCTGTGGTGTCGAGCAAGAGCGCGTCTTCCGCAGGACGCAGAGGAGAAATAGCCCGTTGCATGTCACGGCGGTCGCGCTCTTCTATCTCGCGAAGCACCGTGTCCTCCGTAATATCGACACCGTAATTCCTAAGTTCAATGTGGCGGCGGCGCGCCCGGCTCTTTGAGCTGGCGGTCACAAAAATTTTAACTTCGGCGTGTGGGCAGACAACGGTGCCGATGTCACGGCCCTCAACAATGGCTCCGCCGAGCTGGGCCGCAAAACTGCGCTGAAAGGCCAGAAGCTCAGCGCGAACTTGCGGAATGGCGGCCACCACTGAAGCGGCCTCGCCGTTTCCTTTAAGGCGAAGATTTGGATCCGAGAGCGTCGCTGGGTCCAGCCGCCGTGCTGCTGCCGCGGCCGCGTCCCGATCCGTGAGGCCGTGTCCTGCTTTAATGACATCCCGCGCCACAGCCCTGTAGAGAGAGCCTGTATCCAGATGGGGCAAGTGATAGTGGGCGGCGATCCGCCTTGCTAGCGTGCTTTTGCCTGCGGCGGCGGTTCCGTCTACTGCAATAATCATTGCCCTCGTGCCCTGGCTCCCGCATTCATATCAGCGCCTGCATCCTCGAAAGAAGCGCCAAGGGCCTGCATCAACCCCGTAAATTCAGGGAAACTTGTGGCGATCATCGAAGCGTCATCCACAGTGACCGGTTCAGTGGTGGCAAGACCCAGAACAAGAAACGCCATCGCAATCCTATGATCCATGTGGGTCGTAATCAGTGCTCCGCCCCGCACCGCGTTCGCTCCCACAACCTTAAGCGTGTCCCCGTGGCTGGCTGCGTTCACTCCGCAAGCAGTCAGCCCCGACACCATCGCAGCTAACCGGTCGCTCTCCTTTACTCGCAACTCGGCAAGACCTTGCATTACGGTTTCGCCTTCCGCAAAGGCTGAGAGAGCTGCCAGCATCGGATATTCGTCGATCATGGATGGTGCACGCTCAGCCGGCACGCGAACGCCGCGCAGTGGGCTGGCTTTCACATGAAGGCCGGCGATTGTCTCACCATTGGCTTCTCTCTTGTTTTCGAAGGAAATATCCGCTCCCATTTCCACAAGGGTCTCGTAGAACCCGGTGCGCGTTGGATTGACGAGGACATTGCTGATGAGAACGTCGGAGCCGGGACAAAGGATCGCCGCGGCGGTGAGGAAAGCAGCCGAGCTTGGATCGCCGGGAACCGTGATAGGCTTGCCGCGAAAACTGTTCCGGCCTTCGATGGAGATATGCCTGCTCCTGCCTTCAGTAATCTCGGAGGAGAGAGGGACCCCGAAATAGGAGAGCATTTTCTCCGTGTGGTCCCTTGTAGGCTCGTTCTCGATCACTGTCGTGCGCCCTGGGGCAAGCAAGCCTGCCAGAAGCAGGGCAGACTTGACCTGTGCAGAGGGCACTGGAAGTTGGTAGCTTATGGGCACAAGTCCGGAAGTTCCAAGCAGCGTAAGCGGCAGCGTGGTGCGGCCTTCCTCGGCTATGTCTAGTCCCATCCGCCTCAACGGGTCTAAAACACGCCCCATTGGTCTTCTCTTCAGCGAGTCATCGCCAGTGAAGACGGCACGCATCGGATGGCCGGCGACGACACCCATCATGAGGCGTGCGGCCGTCCCCGAGTTACCAAAATCGAGCGCGGCCTCGGGCTGGAAAAAGCCACCAAGGCCTGATCCTATGACGGACCAAACCTGGTCTCGCTTTTCCAGTTGAACGCCAAGCTCCTGCAAGCACTTAGCAGTGTGGAGGACGTCTTCCGCCTCGAGGAGGCCAGCGATCTCGGTGTGCCCTTCAGCGAGAGCGGCCAAAATCAAGGCCCGATGCGAGATTGATTTGTCTCCGGGCACCGAAACCGCACCTTGTAATGCGCGGGCCCTTAACGACCTAAGGGGCTTCGGGGCGGAGGGAAGCTGGGACATAGGCTCTGGCCTAGGTTTGTGGGCAAAGGGTTCTCTTGGAGACGCTCATAGATGCAAGTCGGCTTCCCCTGTCAACCTCTTCAAAATAGGCAGCATGAATCCTGGGATGTGCGGCATGAATCCTAACTCTTTCGCTATTTGTCTTTGACAGGCGAAGACGATGCTGACTATCCCATTCCAGAATGTTGGGCCCTCAAGCCCCTAATCAGTTAAGGAAGCTTCACAGAAATGTCCACAAAAGCCGAGCGCGGAACAAAAAGGGTTTGCCAATCGTGCGGCAGCAAATTCTACGATCTCAACCGTGACCCCATTATTTGTCCGATCTGCCAATCTGTCTATCACACCAGCAGCCCTGCCTCACGCACGCCAGCCGGCAACAATCTCGATGCCGACGACGATGCTGTGCTTGATGCCGGGAGAAGCGGCCTTGAGTTCGTACCTTTGGAAGAGGTCGCTGCGAGGGAGGGCGAGGATGTGCCCGATATTGAGGGCGGCGATATAGGCGATGTCGTTGGCGATGACGACGAGGCCATCGACGCCGGCGGAGAGGAGGAACCATTCCTCGAAGCCGAAGATGAGGGCGAGGCTGATATGAGCGGCTTCGTCAGCGGCGGCAAAGAGGACGATGCTTAACCGAGTCCTGCTTCCGATGCCGTATATCCCCGTCATTTTTCTTGCGGCGATGAGGCCAAGGGATTAAGTACGGGGGCCTACCTGCGGCGGGTGAAAATGTCCCGCCGGCGGGGCCATAGCTCAGCTGGGAGAGCGCTTGAATGGCATTCAAGAGGTCGGCGGTTCGATCCCGCCTGGCTCCACCAAAACTTGACGTCTGGCTTCGTGTTCCAGGGCTTTCTTGAAAGACCGCACACACGCCATATATGCTTTTTAACACGTCTACATCGGACACGTCCTCATATCGCCGTGTTTTATCGGCGCAGTAGCAGGCATTCCGGCGTGTGCATCGGCACGAGGAGGTGCAATGGTGGAGCAATCCCTCAAAGATTTTGAGCTCGAGGCCTGGGGCGAAGGCGAGCTCGTTTATATCAAGCAACTTAAAGCCAAGGATGTCGCGGAGCTCTTTCCTCAGCTCGGCGGGCTGCCCGAAGGCATCGATCTCTACGCTGTGGTTTCTGCCGACGGTACGCCTATGGTCCTTACGGACAGCCGGTCGGCGGCGCTGGAGAATGTTGAGGAGTGCGATTTGGAGCTGGTGACGCTACACTGAGCGCCAATTGATGTACGCCCTCTTCTGGTTGGGGGCTTTGATGGAAGCAAGCTAAGCCGCGTGAGACGCGGCTTTTTCCGTTAAGACGGCATAAATTGCAGCGCGGTCACGGCAAGCCCGAAGTTTTTCAACTGCCTTGGGCTCACGAAGAAGCCGCGAGACACGCGCGAGCGCCTTGAGGTGATCGGCGCCAGCACTTTCCGGGGCCAGCAGCAGCATGACAATGTCAACCGGCTCCTCGTCGATCGAATCGAAGTCCACCGGCTCTTCCAAGCGCGCGAACACACCGACGCTGTGACGAAGACTCGGCAGCTTGCCATGGGGGATAGCTATGCCGGAACCGACGCCCGTCGATCCGAGCCTTTCCCGCTGAATAAGAATATTGAAAATGTCGACGCTATTCAGCCCTGTCAGATCCGCGGCCCGCTCTGAAAGGATTTGAAGCACCTGCTTCTTATTCGCGGCCTTTAGGGACGGAATAACGCCGTATGGCGTTACGAGGTCGCTCAAATCCATGTCTTGTCCCACGCGATAAGGTCCTCCATGTGCAGCCCCCTGCGCACTATTCTCCGCCTGCGACGGCACCGCTCGGATCAATCCACCCGATATTTCCATCCGGGCGGCGGTACACAACATTTATCCCGCCATGCGCCGCGTTTCGGAACACAAGAAACGGCTGGTCGGCAAGGTCCATCTGCATTACTGCATCGCTCACCGGCATGACTCTTACGCGCGCTGGAGCCTCTGCAATAACCGCCGGAGCACCCTGCCCGCTGTCACTCCCGTCCGCGGACTCGGCCGTACGTTCAGCGTCTATGACATAGTCAATCCCGCCGATCTCGGAAAGATGCCCGGGATTGCCCATGCCCTGGCCGTGACTTTTAAGCCTGCGCTTGTAACGGCGCAACCGTTTTTCGAGGCGGTCCATCGCGGAATCGACGCTACCGTAAGCGTCAGAGCCATTTCCGGCAGATTGAACATCGAGCCCGGAGGCCAGATGAATCGAACACTGGGTCAGAAACCCCTCGTGATTCTTTTCAACGCTGATCTGACCGGACACAAAGCGCGTTGAGTATTTGCTGAGAGCGCCCTCAACGCGAGTAAGGGCATAGGTGCGGAAGCTTTCGCCGAGGTCCAGATTTTTTCCAGTGACTTTTATTGTCATGTTCTGTTTTTGGGTCCGGCGTCCAGTGTTGCGCCAAAACATATTAGCATCCCATAAATAGTATATGGGGCCAATATTGGGCGCAACACTAAAACAATCTTTCTTTTAAGTTTACCCCTGAAGGGCCGGAGTAAATATCAACCTCCCCCGCAGAGACGCTAGCATACGGCTACGAACGATACTCAGAAGGAAAATACACCAGCGATTATCTTGCCGGTCAACGCGGCGCGAGCACCATGATCATTTGGCGCCCTTCCAGTTTCGGCTCCAATTCAACCTTGGCGATCGTCCCAGTCTCCTCCTTGACCTTGACGAGCAACTGCATTCCAAGCTCCTGATGCGCCATTTCTCTTCCCCGGAAGCGAAGCGTAACCTTTACTTTATCGCCTTCCTCGAAGAATTTTTTGATGGAGCGCATTTTCACTTGGTAGTCATGGATGTCTATGTTTGGGCGAAGCTTGATTTCCTTGACCTCGACAGTCTTCTGCTTTTTGCGGGCTTCGGCAGCTTTTTTCTGGGCCTGGAATTTGTACTTGCCAAAATCCATGATCTTGCAGACAGGGGTCTCCCCATTTGCCGCAATCTCTACAAGATCAAGACCTGCTTCCTGTGCCCTTGAGAGCGCGTCGCGCTTATTGATTGTGCCCCTATTCTCTCCCTGCTCATCAATGAGCTGAACTTCGCGGGCGATAATAGCTTCGTTCACGCGCGGCCCCTCTTTTGCGGGTGCGCCTCTAATTGGACGGCGTATTTGAGTTCTCCTTTGTTCGTTGAGCCTTTGCCGGCCGGAACAAAATCCTGCCAGCATCTGTATAAATGAGGATAAAAAGGCCGTTCGGCAAGTCAAGCTCCTTCTTGCTCGAAAGCCGCCGCAAAACAGGCGAATTGTGGAACTTCCGGGGCGATTACCTCTTAGACTCAGTCTTGAAGGTTTGGGCCAGTTGAGTGCCCAACAACCGGTCATACACATCCAAGGTCTGAGTTTGTAAGGCTCGGCTGGAGAATTCGCCGCGTGCTCGCTCCATGCTCCGGTGACGCATGGCTTCCATAGTCTCGTGATCCAGCGCAAGCGCGAATCGCAGGGAGTGGGTCAGTGCGCTCGCATTTCCGGGTTCGAACAGCCACGGAACCCAGTTTGGGCCGGTGGATAATCTGGAATCTGCCCCCGCCGGACCGCTCTCAACCGGAGCAAGAAGGCCAGGTTCGTGCGAAACAGTTTCTGGGAATGCCCCGATATTAGAGGCGATTACCAGGCATCCCATGGCTTGCGATTCAATCGCCGAGCGGCCAAAAGCTTCCGCCTCGATCGAGGGGAGCACCGTGAACGACGCAGCCTTGAAGGCAGCCGGCATATCCTCGCAATGGCCCGCAATAATAACGCGGCTTGAGAGCGACCGGCTTTTTATGAGTGCTTCCAGCTCCGCCCGGTAAAGCGAACGGCCCTGATCGTCCCCGGCAAGTACGAAGATCACATCTCCGAACTCGCCACGGCCCAGCAACTCAGCTGCAGCCTCGATTAGCACAAGCTGGCCCTTCCAGCGGGTGAGCCGGGCGGGCAAAAGCACAATCCGTTTTCCTGCGGGTATCCCCCATTTTTCGCGAAGGACCTGGACGCGGTCGCTGGAGACCTCCGAGGGGTCGAACCTGGCAAGATCGACGCCGCGATAGATGACCCCGACCCGTGCTGCACTTTTCGGATGCCGCTCCTTCACAATTTTTGCGGTGTAATGCGAATTGCAGATCACGGCATCGCCGCGCGCCATAACACTGTTGTAGAGTGCCTTCAGGCGCCCTTCCTGATTGTAGATGCCATGGTAGGTGGTAACCAAGCACCGGCGCGTTCGCCTGGCTGCCATTAGCGCGCTCCAGGCCGGTGCCCGACTCCTGGCGTGAACGAGGCTGACGCCACGCTGGCGAATAATGCGTGCAAGCCGCAGGCTGTTGAAAAATATCGCCGCTGGATTTTTGGTACCTGCCGGAAACCTGATGAGCTCGCCCCCGGCGTCAGCCAAGTCTTTTTCGAGCCGTCCGCCCGCCGATAAGACGAGAGCGCGTCCACCCCCAAGCGTGATCGCTTCAGCCATCTCGATGGTAGTACGCTCCGCGCCTCCCGCCGAAAGCTCCGGCACAATTTGCACGATAACCGGCCAAGGCATACGCTTTAGCATGGAAACTGCTCAAATCCTGACATACCGCCCCATCTTGCATATGGGATGCAAGGGGAAGCCGGTATTCTCGCTCGGTTTCATGAAAGAAGCATAGGATGAACGGCGAAGAACTGCAATTCCTGCCATTAACCTATTTGGGCAATGATACTGTTTCAATTGCCTACCGCTTTCGCAAGCCAGAAGGTGAAAAGCCCGTTTTTATTTGGTTCCCCGGCTTCAAGTCGGAAATGGGGAGCTTAAAAGCAGAAGCCTTAGATAGCTGGTGCGCAGAAAATGGTGCGGGGTGCCTCCGGTTCGATCACTCGGGTCATGGCGCATCTGGCGGCCAGTTCCAAGACGGTACGATCAGCAGGTGGTTAGCGGAGGCAACCGCCGTTTCAGAGCTGGCGCAGAAGTCCGGCGCGGCCGTCTTTGTTGGCTCCAGCATGGGAGGCTGGATCGCTCTTCTCTTGGCGCGGTTACTTGAAGCAAGGCGTGGGGCGCCCAAAGCCGTTGTTCTGATTGCGCCCGCGTGGGATATGACGCGGCTTATGCTGGAAAGGGCTTCGGCAGAAGCCCGTGCCGAGTTGGACAAAAACGGGGTCTATTACCGGCCTTCGGCCTATTCGGCTGATCCGTACCCGATTACCAAAAAGCTTATTGAAGACGGCGCAAAATATCTCTTCGGCGAAGACCCGTTAGTGCTTCGCATGCCTATCCGCATCCTGCATGGCTGCCAGGATGCCGACATTCCCTGGCGTCATTCCCTTGCGCTGCTTGATGCCATTGAAAGCCCGGACATCCGGTTGACACTTATCAAGGATGGCGAGCACCGGCTATCCCGGCCCCAAGATCTCAGTCTTTTGTTTTCGACGCTGAGCGAATTTCTTAAACTTCTCTTGTTGGGTTTTAATGCATCACCTTTATCATAACCGGGCGAATCGTCTTCGTTTTTATGTCCTGGATGGCCCCGTCAAGCCGGGCTATGACAGCACAGTATGTTCCAAAGCTGATGCAACTTGCCTTAGCTTGTTCTCAAGGGCGGCCAACGCGCCGTCTCTCGGCGCCGGCTAAGGCCCGCAAGCCCTCGCGGTAAGTCGGATATTCCAGGTTCACCCCGAGCACCTGCTTGATCTTATCATTGCGGATCCGCTTGTTTCCTTCGTAGAAGCTACGCGCCATCGGCGAAAGGTCTGCCTTTTCAAAGGGTATTTCGGGCGGGAGCGGTGCTCCGATCAACTTCGCGGCATATTCAATCACATCCTGCGGCGGCGCCGGTTCGTCATCGGCAACGTTGAAAATTCTTGTTTCATGCGCCGCATGATCCTTCACCATGGCTGCGGTCACAGTCTGTGCAATGTCTGCCACATGAATGCGGTTGAAAACCTGCCCCGGCTTTATAATTCGACGCGCCGTCCCCGCCCGGAAGCGATCGAAGGGACTGCGTCCCGGGCCGTAAATGCCTGCCAGCCGGAAGATATCCAGCGAGGCCTTTCGCTCGCGGCACAGCGCTTCCCAGGCCCGCTCGGCCTCAACCCTGGTCGCGCTTCTGACGCCTGCACCTCCAACGGGAGTGTTCTCATCGGCCCAGGCGCCGTCGAGGCCGCCGTAAACGCCTATCGTTGAAAGATAACCCACCCACCTGAGCCTACGTGCTTGAAGCAACCCTTCACGGTAGGCCTCCAGAGCGGGATCCCCCTTTTCATCGGGCGGGATCGAAACAAGGCAATGCGTCGCGGTCTTCAACGCGGCTTCGACTGAGGGCTTGTCGCTGAAAAGGACTGGAGTAAATCCTTCCTCTTTCAGGGAGGCAAGCTTGGCAGCCGGACGGATTGTGCCGGAAACCTGCCACCCGGCTTCCAGGAAAAGGTGACCGATTGCTCGAGCCGAGTAGCCCAGGCCAAAGATAAAGAGGCGGTTCATTCCACTCGTTCCCATTCCGCAAGCACGCTTTGATCATTTTCGCGGGGATAGTGAGTTGACCTGAGCCTCTCTACACAGTCGTTGCCTGCGAGCCTTCGAATAGCCCAGACAGCCATCCCGCGCACCAGCGGAGACGGATCATCAAGAAGCTCCACGGCGGGCGCGAGTAAAGACTCGTCCTGGGAATTGCCTGCGGCTGCAAGCACGTTGCGAATAAAACGATCCCGGCCTGTCCGCTTGATAGCGGTGCCCCTGAAGCGTGCCCGGAACCCGGCATCATCCAGCTTCAGAAGTTCTGCGATCGGTGGATTGTTCACTCCCTCTTTCGCGGCAAAGCGCGCTTCGCGCGCAGTCCGGGCGAACTTGTTCCAGGGACAAACGGCAAGGCAATCGTCACAGCCGTAGACGCGATTGCCCATCGGCGCACGGAATTCCAGCGGTATTTGACCCTTATGCTCGATCGTAAGATAGGAGATGCAGCGCCGGGCATCGATCCGGTAAGGCGCAACAAAAGCTCGCGTCGGGCACGCATCGAGACAGCGGCGGCAAGTGCCGCAATGATCCACCTCCGGAGTGCCCGGCTGAAGCATGGCGGACGTGAAAATCGCCCCAAGGAACAGCCAAGACCCGAAATCGCGTGAGACAAGATTTGTGTGCTTGCCCTGCCAGCCGATCCCAGCGGCTTGTGCAAGCGGTTTTTCCATCACGGGGGCAGTGTCCACGAACACTTTCACATCCGCGACGGTTCTATTTGCGAAATCGCGCGCGACGATCTTGAGCTTGCCTTTGATAACATCGTGGTAGTCTTCGCCTTGGGCATAGACTGATATGGCCGCGTCCGATCTCCTGGCCAGCGCCGCCATTGGGTCTGACTCCGGTCCATAGGTCATGCCGAGCATGATGATTGAACGCACGTTTGGCCAGAGAAACCGCGGATTACCACGCCGGTCCGCTTTCGGCTCAAGCCATGTCATTTCGCCATGAAATCCGGCCTGCAGGAATGCATGCAGACTTGCACCGGCAGTTGCGATGGCGTCCGGGGAGGCGATGCCCGCCGCGTCGAAGCCTTCCAAGAGCGCGCGCGCCTTGATCCAAGCCGCTAAATCGGGCTTCGATGGTTCCGGTGCTTCGCGTTCAGAAGTCGAGATCTGCATAATTCTCTGGCGGAGGGAAACCCGGTACCCGGTCAGCGAGCAGCGAACGGAACGACGGTCTCGATTTCAGGCGCGAATACCAGGCTTTTGCCTCGGTAAAATCGCTCCAGGGGATTTCAGCTAGGTAGTCCATAACGGAAAGATGGGCGGCGGCGGCCAGATCCGCAAAGCTTGGATGATCACCCCCTAACCACTTCCGCTGGTCGCTCAAGAAGCTGATGTAGGAGAGATGATAGCGAATATTGCTGCGCGCCAAACGTATGATAGTGAGATCAGGTGCAAGCCGCTTGCGCGACATTGGCTTGTAAAGCTTTTCCTCAAGCAGATACTGGCTGACCTCCGCATCGAATTTTCGCAAAAACCAATCGGCGACGCGCCGCTGTTCCGCGCGCTCCGGAGGCGTCCCCGGCCAAAGGCCCGTCCGCGCCGAGGGCGGTCCTTCACGCGGGGCGGTCTCGGCCAGATACTCTGAAATTGGATAGGCGCCGCAAATTGCTTTGCCTTCTCTTATGACCACCGGCAGGGTGCCGGCAGGGTTCACGTCGAGAAAGTCGCGGGCCACCGCCCAGGGTTTGACCTCGCGTTGTGCCGTTTCAATGTTTGCCTCGAACAGTGCGAGCCGGATCGCGCGAGAGGCCGGACAAAGGGGGTAGTGCAGAAGGGTCCACATTGCGGAGGACCCTATCACAGCCGTGCCTTTGCTACGAGACGCTGACGCGATCGGTGGAGAACTCACCTTGGGGCCTGTAGCGCTGCAGGTAGGTAGGAACAATGAGCTCCACGCTTTTTGGTTCTTGAATACCTAAGCCTTCCAGCGTGCGCTGAGCGCTGATCGCGCCGGCGCTTACCAAATTATCGCGCTGCAGAAGCCGGATCTGATCGACGGTGATCGGCGCCCCCGGTAGGAGCTGCACAAAAAACGCTGGAATCTTTGCGATCCAGAATGGAATTGGGAACAGGTGGCGAGGGTGCCCAGTCCACTGCCCTATCTTCTTAAGAAGTTCGCGGAACGTATACACTGTCGGGCCGCCCAGCTCGTAAATGGCACCTTCGATAGCGCGCCCGGAGAGCGCAGCCTTGATGGCGTGCCCTACGTCTCCTGCATAAACCGGCTGCATGCGTGTCTTGCCGCCGATCAGAGGCATCATGGGCGCTATGCGCGACAACCACCCGAAGCGGTTGAAGAAATTGTCCTCGGGTCCAAAGATCAGGGAGGGCCTGACGATCACCGCTTCCGGGAATGCGCCGAGTACTCGCCCTTCGCCCTCACCCTTGGTGCGCGCATAGATAGAGTGGGAGAGCCGATCGGCCCCAATGGCGGAAAGATGAACGAGCGATTCGACGCCGCGCTCCCGGGCGAGCTTAGCGATTCTTGCTGCCCCCTCGGCGTGGACAGCCGCGAATTTCTGGCGCCCGGAGGGTTGCAAAATGCCTACCAGGTTCACGGCGGCATGCGCGCCCCGCAACGCCTCCTTCACGGAGCGGTCATCCCGGATGTTTGCCTGGATCAGCGCAATCTGCCCAACATTACCAAGCGGCTGCAATGGCAAAGCCAGGTCGGGGCGGCGGACAGCGACCTTGATGCGGCAGCCGGCTTGCGCGAGGGCCTGGACGACGTAACGGCCAAGGAATCCAGAACCGCCGAAGACGGTGACAACGGTATTACTTCCCAATGTGATTGCCATGGCGTCCTCGCCGCTTCCGGGCGCTCTTGCGGGGCTATATGGCATTGGCATAACCCGGCTTCATTGGAATGGAAAGGCATGGTGTGCCGCAGCCTGTAATTTTATGGTTTCATGCTCGCCCTTGGGTAAGGTCACTGCCCGGGGCGCACTAAAGCAATGCCCCGGCAACAGATCATTACGGCTGCCCCTTTTAAACGGGCTCAATTGACAAAGAATGCCGCCGCCTTTACCTCTGATGGCGCGGCCCAGATGGCGGAATTGGTAGACGCACTAGTTTCAGGTACTAGCGCTGAAAGGCGTGGAGGTTCGAGTCCTCTTCTGGGCACCATCGACTCGCTAAGTTGATGTTTTCGTTTTCCGTTTTTCCCATGCCGTCCAGGCTCGATATCGTTGGCGCATTCAAGGAGACATTGGAGGTCATTGCAATTGAGGCTGACGCTGCTCTCTCGGCTTTCGCGCTCCCTAGGCTAGGCAAAATCGGCTTGTAAGTTTATGATGACGGAACCGGCCATAGAGAAGCCGTGCCCGGCAAGGTCGTGTTCGGGTTAAGCCCCCTAACAAGAGGCTGTGTTGCAATGCTGAGGAACGCTTTTGCCGCTAGCCGGCGCCGCCTGCAACAGATGGACAGCCCGGAGCATCGAAGGGGACTAAATGATTTCCGGAACGCTGGCCCTCAGGACCACGCGTCCTTGCAATTGCCTGCCGCGCGCAATCCGAACGAAGCCGATCCGGTCCTTGCGCCTCTTATGTGGATAGCGTGCCTTTTGCTGGGCATCGCTTTTTGGATAGAAGCTGTGCGCGTCTTCCTATAAGTCTTTGCATTTAATCCGGACGCCTTCGCGCCGGTTGCGTTTGCTTCCGTTTCTAAGTTGTTTTGCATTATTGAGGGGCCCATGAGTGGCGGCCAAGCTTTTGCGTCATTAGCCATCGGCTTTGTAGGCAAGCGCGAGTTAGGAGCGGGCGAGGACGCCGTTGCCCGCGCTTTGGCAGACGCATTTGATCTTCTTGATAAAAGATTCCCCCACTCTCCCAAAATCCTTTTGAATGCGCTCGCTGCGGGCGCAGATATGATTGCAGCACGGGACGTTCTCGCACGGGCTTCTTGGACTGTTGTTGCTCCACTTCCCCTGCCGCCAGCTCTTTACGCCGAAGACTTCGACGAAGCGGGCCAGGATGCCCTTAAAGAATTCCTGCATCAGGAGAAGGTTCGCCCTCACGTGATGCAGCCTCTGTTGAGCCCATCTTCCGGAGTGCCATTCAACCCGGAAGATCTCCACCGGAGCCAAGATAGACATAACTCCTGGCGGACGGATCACTATGAGCAATCAGGACTATTTATTGCCCAGTACTCGGTGCTCCTCATAGCGGTGATGGATGCGGGCGAAAAACCTGGGCGCGTGGGCGGGACGGCGCGCATTGTCCAATCGAGGCTTACAGGCCAGTTCGATGACAAAGCGCAGGATGTGATCCGTTGCAGCCGAATGCTCCTCACCACCGGTCTTCTCGAAGCCCACTTGGGGGCGCCAGTCTGGCGCATAGAACCTGCCGAAGGGGGAAGCGGCTTTGGCGAGGAACGCTCCTTCGAAGTCCTGCTTCCGCCTTCGCAATTAGTCGCAAGACTTTCGCAAAACGAAAAAATGAAGGCGAGCTTGCGGCTCTGCGACAGGATCGAGGACTATAATTCCAGATGCCGCAAACTCTCATATAACGAGAGGAAGGACATTCAGTCCCGTGCAGCGGTTACCGATGGGCCATCGAAGCTTTTACTGCAACAGCGCCTGGCATTGTCGGTCATTCAGCAGAAGATGAAGGCGGCGGTCGGAAGTACTGCGCGCGCGCTTGCGGCGCTTTTCGTGCTCGCCGTTCTTGCCTTCGAGATATATGTCGCGGTGTTTTCAGAGCCCCTTGGGTGGATTGCCCTTGCCGCCAATATCGTAGTTGTAGCCGCAGTATTTACTCTGCACCGCATTGCTCGAAAGAGGCGCTGGACCAACTACGCTGAAGATTATCGCGCCGTTTCGGAAGCCCTCCGGGTTCAAATTGCGAGATGGGACGCAGGCCTCAGAAGCAGTAACGATCGCGTCGATTGCAGCTATCTTCGTGATGCCCTTGGCTCTCGCAGCCTAGTCCGCGCTGCGGTAACCAGCCTCATCAACGCAGCCATCCTGGCGGGGGGCGAGCCTACGGGACCCTTCCGGCTTGATGAGGTGGAGAAAAATTGGGTGAAAGGCCAGCAGAGCTTTTTCGAGAGCCGCGCACGCGAACGGGAAACCTCCTTGGCTTGGGTTGAATTCTCAAGCTGGACACTCTTTTTCGGCGCGGTTGGGCTTGGCTTCTGCCTGCTGGTATTTACTTTTCCCGGCGATGAGTGGGGCGGTTGGCTAAGGCATTGGTGCCACATCGGATTTATTGCCGTCCTCGCTGTCGCCATCCTGGGTATGACGGGTCTGCTGGCTCTGAAGAAATTCCACAAGGTCGTTTTGACCAATGCGAAAGCGAAGCGCCGGCTTGGCGCCGCCGTTGGCGGCCTGCTCGGATTCTTGGGGGGCGGCTGGGTTTACGGTATGCTCGGCATCGGGGCCACGCAGTTTCAGGCTGAAGCCGCGCACCACCTCATCATCGTCCTATCGGTGTTACTAACCGCTATGGCGGGCGCGATACGATACGTCTCCGAGAAGCTCTCCTGGGAAGCCGAGTGGCGTAGCTATGAAGAAGCCGCTGCCTTATTCAGCCTTGCAACCAGCAGGCTGCGCGAGGACAGCTCACTAAACCCTGATGAGAGCCGGGATAAATGGCTTGAGCTTATTCGTGAACTCGGAAGTAAGGCGCTCGAGGAGAACGAGGCTTGGCTCCGGGCGCACCGGGATCGGCCCCTGGAGCCCGTTCTCGGTGGATGAGCTTGAAATAGCGCAACCGCATCGCGCTCGCGGTGTGCCTATTGAGTTGCTTCCTGCACCAATGCGGCGAGCAATGTTCTCATACCGGCGATAATCGCATCGTGGGCCGTTCCCAAGCCATGCCGCTGAGCGATCCAGCCGGGGTCGTTGACCGTGACGGACACCTTTCCCCCCGCATCTTCCCATGCAAGCGCCCGCAGCGGCAGGTCCAGCCCAATGGTCTGCTTCTCCTGCATCAGCGGTGTTCCGCCTTTCGCGTTACCGAACAAAAGAACTTCGGTGGGGCGAAGTTTCAAGCCCACCGCCGCGGCGCCAGCACTGTGGTCGATGCGCGCGAACACCGTTAACCCTTTTGCGGAAGCGGCGGCGGTCAAGCGGTCCACAGTCTCTTTGACGGAATGAGCGCTGGCTGTGGTGATTAGTCCGTTCGATTCCATCATGTCCCCGATTCTGGGCTTCGAGTGCGGGACTAGCGTTCGAAGAGCCTGCGCCGTGTTTGCACCGGCGGCGCCACTCCAATGAAGCGGCGCATCTTAGCACCGGCTAGTCCTCCTTCAATCCGTATTCCGGGATGCCCTCACCGTTTCCGTAATATTTATATGGCAGGAATTTGCCGCTCATGGTGAGCTTAACCCGATCGCCCTTGGGATGCGGCATCCGCTCCAGCTCCATGTCAAAATCGATGGCCGACATGATGCCGTCGCCAAACTCCTCTTCGATGAGAGCTTTCCAAGCAGGAGCGTTCACCATCACCAGCTCATAGAAGCGATACATCAAGGGATCCGCCGGCGGCATCGGCATGCCGCGGTTCGGCACCTCGTTTAACATGCGCGCCTCGTCCTCCGTAAGCCCAAAGAGCTTCCCCGCTTTGTGCGCAAGCGGCTTCACGAGCTTCTGCTGGCCCAAAAGAGCGCCGGCGATAAGCAGGGGCGAGAGGCCCCCGATCTCGGTGCAAATGTACTTCCAGCTCCAACCCTTGGTGCGTTTGATATCCAGTATCTTTTCCGTGAGCTGCTCTCGGGTCATAACTTCCTCCTTTTCGCATTCAAAAAATGAGATGCAAAAAAAGTGCCTTTCCAGGCTGTTCCACAAGAGGTTCGAAAAAGGCGAGGAGGTTCCCTACCGCTGCCTTTTTTTTCCCGCCTGTTTGTCCGTATTAAAAAAGCTCCCGCTTCACAAATTCGCCTTCACAGGCTTCTATCCCGCCTCGAATAGCACTTAGCCCCTTCGCCGAGGTCCGAGATGAAGACATCGAAATGGTTCTGCCGCCTCGCAGCATACTTATGCGCTGTTACCGTCCTGGCCACGAGCCCTGTCTTGGCAATGTGCAGCAGCCAGGGACTCGATCTCATGAGGAACCTCAACGGGCTTTGGCGGGGAAAAGGCGCCGTGACGCCGATTGGCGGATCGCCCGAATTCGTGTCTTGCCGCATTTCCTACACGATGGTCGCCGCCGACGCGATCCAGCAGGAGATAGCGTGCGCAGGAACGGACTATAAGATCGAGGCTTCCAGCCGTGTCACCTGCTATGGCAACCGGGTTGACGGCGCATTCGAGGAGAAAACCGGACACAGCACCGGCCATGTGACCGGGGAAATCAGCGGCAACTATCTATTCATTGAAGCCGACAGCCCAGGCTTCAAAGGTAATTTCAAGGTGCTGTTCAAGAGCGAGACGGACCATTTGGTCTCCATCACGCAAGCAGACTATGCGACAGGCCGCCAAGTTCCTGTCGCGTCGATCAAGCTTACGCGTTAGGGGCGTCGCGCCTATGAAGTTCGCTTTGAGCCGGTTTCATCTCCGGGTGCCCATACTGCAAGCGAATTCCGAAGGGAGATAGTCAAGATTTAAGCAGGTATTGTCCCAGCCGATGTTCGACCTGTATCGCCACCCGTGGCAGTCAACCGGCTCTCCTTCGGCCGTCAAGTGAATGGGGCAGCCAGCTTGATGCTTCCTCGCGAAATGGCGATGATGCGACTTCTTGCTAGTCCCCCGGGCTTGCGCCAGAGCCGGCGCGGCGGGCAGCATGAGTGCCACCGCGAGAGCGAATAAGATCTTGGCCATTGGTCTCCCCTCCCGTGTTCGCTCAAATAGTAGGCGCATGTGTGGGAGGCAGCCAGTCAAGTTTCGGTTAAGTAAAGTTGGGGAGAACACCGCCCACTACTTCGGGCAGGTCACTTCTGGGCCATCAACTAATGCCAGAAGGGCTTGCAATATCTTGATTGGCGCAGGCGGGCAGCCTGGGACATGAAGATCGACGGGAATCACGCTGGAGACGGGGCCAACAATTGCGGTGCTTCCCGCGAACACACCGCAATTGATCGCGCAGTCGCCGGCCGCGATGACCCATTTCGGCTCCGGCGTTGCGTTATAAGCCCGATTGACGGCTTCGCGCATATTCCAGGTCACCGGTTCGGTAACAAGCAGAATGTCGGCGTGCCGGGGCGAAGCCACGAATTTCAAGCCGAACCGTTCTATGTCGTAAACCGGATTGTTGAGAGCATTGATTTCGAGTTCGCATCCGTTACATGAACCTGCGTCAATCTCGCGGATCGCGAGCGATCGGCCCAGCCGCCTTCTCCCGCTAACAGCCAGCGCCTGCGCGGCTTGATCAAGCATAACAGGATCATCTTCAGGCCTTTGGAGGACCGCACGCCCTCTCAAAAGGGCCTGGAGCAGCAACGACCGCATGACGTTCCCTCACATGTCGTGGCCGGAATAGGAGCAGTTGAACGATTTATTACAAAGCGGGAAATCGGCGACGATGTTGCCTTCGATTGCTGCTTCGAGAAGAGGCCACTGGAAGCAAGAGGCATCGCGTATATGGCAGTGCGCGACATTTCCGTCCGAGCTAAGGCGAAGCGAAACAAAGACATCGCCGCGAAAAGCCTCCACAAGGGCTGCACCCTCGCACGCGGAGGCAATAGGCAGCTCGGATCTTAGGGGGCCGGGCTCTAGCAACTCCAGCAGGCTTCTAATCAGCCCAATACTCTGTCCGGCCTCCTCAATGCGTATCCAGGTGCGTGCATTGACATCTCCCTCCCGGCGGAGAGGCACCGCGAAAGAGAGCCCACCATAGGGCGGATAAGCCGCATCGCGGCGGCAATCGAAATTCCGCCCCGATGCCCGGCCTACAAACCCGCCCGCGCCGAATTTCGAAACCAGCCCCGCACTTACGCGCCCTGTGTTCACTGTGCGGTCTTGAATTGACGGCATGCCATCGTAGGCGCGCACGGCTTGCTCAAACCCGCGCTCGACATCGTGGAGCAACCGTCGCAGCTCAGTAACCCCACCGCCGCCAAGGTCTGCCGCGACCCCGCCTGGGATAATATGGTCCATTATCAAGCGATGCCCGAAACAGCGGCTGCAAAATTGCAGAATCTTTTCACGCAGAAGCGTGCAATGCGCATGGACAGCGACAGCGCTCGCATCGTTGCAGATGGCACCCACGTCGTTTATGTGGTGGGCGATGCGCTCCAACTCCGCCATAATCCCACGCAAGTACGCGGCGCGCGGCGGCACCTGAATACCTGCCGCTGCCTCTATCGCCCTCGCAAAAGCAAAAGAGTAGGCCACCGTGCTATCGCCAGAAACTCGTGCTGCGAGTTTCGCGGCGGCTTCGATACTTTTGCCCGCGAAAAGTGACTCGACGCCCTTGTGGACATATCCGAGACGCTCCTCAAGGCGAACGACGGTCTCGCCATTCGCCGTGAAGCGAAAATGACCAGGTTCAATGATGCCGGCGTGGATAGGTCCGACCGGTATCTGGTGCAAGCCCTGCCCTTCGGCCGCAAGGAAGCGGTATGGTTCACGCGTTGCCAGCCGCCCAGTCCTGCCGTAAGTCTCCGGCCAGACCCCATGATTAAGCCAGCCGCGTTCGTCGGGGAGGCCTTCCGGTTCGACGCCGTAAAGGTCGCGCATCGCGCGCTCGAGCCGAATTGCCGGAGCATGGTGGAGCCCCACGGAAGGATATCTGCCATCGCCGCAGTCTATAGAGGCAATCACCTTCTCCGCTCTGTCGCGGCTCATCAGCGCCATGCGGGCACGAACCCGGTCGATCCAAAGTGCAGTCAGATCATGCTCGCCCTCCGCGCATGAGCGCGCCAGGGCGATCCATTCACTTTCGGATACAGCCACGCGACCGAAACCATTCGGGTCCGGTGCCTCAGCCCTCGCACGATCAATCAAGGTGCCGGATAGGGCGTGGCTCATCCCAAATACTCCGCGGCGCGCTGAAACCAGGCAACGAGCATCGCCGGGAGATAGAGCCCTGCGATGAGCACCAGTGTGAGGTGCAGAAAGAACGGGAACGGCGACGCCTTCACTTCATGCGAAGGCTCGCTTTGTTCGCCGAATAGCATCCCTTGCAGCCGCATCACCAGTGCGCCAAACGCCAAAAGCAGTCCAAAGGCAACAAGAAGCGCCAGCCAAGGCTCACGGGCGAAGGTCGTCGTCAAGATCAGGAACTCGCTCATGAACACCCCGAAAGGAGGCACGCCGGCAATGGCGAGCACACCAAGGCCGAGCCCGGCGGCGAGCCCTGGATGGGTGATGCTGAGGCCGCGGATATTCGCAATGCGTTGGGTGCCCTTGGCCTGTGACACATGACCAACCGCAAAGAAGATCGCCGACTTCGCCAGGCTGTGCATGGTCATATGCAAGAGCCCGGCGAAATTCGCTAATGGGCCTCCCATCCCGAAGGCAAAGGTGATCAGGCCCATATGCTCAATCGAGGAATAGGCGAACAGCCGCTTTATATCGCGGCGCTGTAAAGCATGAACGCCGCGAAGATCAGGGAAATGAGCCCCATCGCGATCAAAACCGGGCCGGTTTTCATGGCCAACGGGTTGCCGTCGAGGATCATCTTGAAGCGGAGCAAGGCATAGAAAGCCACATTCAAGAGGAGGCCAGAGAGGACGGCACTAATAGGGGTCGGCCCCTCGGAGTGAGCGTCGGGCAGCCACGCGTGAAAGGGTGCGAGGCCTACCTTCGTCCCGTAGCCTACGAGGAGAAAGATGAAGGCCAAGTTGAGGAGAGCGACATCCAGCTTTCCTGCATTGGTATGGAGCAGGTTCCACGACATTGCGGGCAGGCCCTCGCCCAATGCTTCCTGTCCGGCAAGATAGGTGAGGATCGTGCCGAAAAAGGCGAGCGAAATTCCAACGCTCCCAAGAATGAAGTATTTCCACGCGGCTTCGATAGCTTCCGGCGTGCGATAAAGGCCAACCATCACCACGGTGATCAGCGTGGCAAGCTCGAGGCCAACCCACATCAAGACGATGTTGTTTGCCACCAGCGCAACATTCATCGCTCCCATCATGGCCTGGAACATGGCGTGATAGAAACGCACAGCGCGAATGGTGATGCGCCCCGTCTCGATCTCGTGTCCGATATAGCTTGCGCTGAACCAAGATGCGGTGAACCCTACCAAAGCGCTCAGCACAATGAAGACGATGTTGACCTCATCAACGATCAGGTAAGCATCGGTTCTCCCTTCCATGTGCAGGAGGTTGAGCGCAGCAAGAAGCGTCAGAAACGACGCCAGCACGTTTAGTGCGGCCGTCAGCCGGTATCCAGGCAGGAGCGTAAGTATCGCAGCAGAAGCGAAGGGGATTGCAATAACGGCATAGACCTGCCCCGTCATCTTCTGTCTCCCCGCACGCGCTCCAGGGCACCCACATCGACAGTGTCGAAGCGCTGCCGAATGCGGAAGACAAACATGCCGAAGACGAAAAGAACGATCAGCACAGAGAAGGCCACGCTGATTTCAACCACAAGCGGCATCCCTCTGGCGCCGGTTGCACCTAGGATCAGACCGTTCTCGATGGACATGAAGCCGATGATCTGGGTCACCGCATTGCGACGCGTGATCATCATCAGCATGCCCAGAAGAATAATCGCGAGGGCGATTGCCAGCCCTTCCCGGGCCGCCGAGGGCGCGCCCCCCGTCGCCTTCAGAACAAGCATTAGCGACAGCGCCGTAAGCGCCAAGCCAAACATTAAGGTGAAGCCAACGCCTACCACCTGCTCGACATCCCGGTGGATACCAAGCTTGAAGATCATCCGGTGCAGAGCCCAGGGAATAATGATGCCCTTGAGGCCAAAGGCGAGCGCGGCCGTGATATAGAAATTGGGCCGGTCCTGAACCCAGGCCTCCCAAGCGACGGCCATTGACAGGATGATGGCCTGGACGGCGAATGCGCGCAAAACCGCGAGAACACGATCCTGATAGATGAGTGCGAAGCTCACAACCAGCATCATCCCAGCGAAGAAATGTGAGACGTCATAGGCGTGATTCATCCAAGCAGCTCCTTCGTTAAAAACGAGAGGAGAATGGCCAGGAAGGCGAAGATAAAGGCCACGCCGAGGAATTCGCTCACTCGAAATACGCGCATTTTGGCGATGCTGACTTCCCAAACTCCGAGAACAGCGGCGCCGCCGGCGATTTTGGCGACGAAATAGCCCGCTCCCACGAACCAGGCGGAAACGCCGGCTCCTGGAGGAGCCATGCCGAATGGTACAAAAAGGCAGGCGATAAGGGACATGTAGGCCACGAGCCGAAGCTGACTTGCAGCCTCGATCATCGCCAGATGCCGCCCCGAATATTCGAGCACCATCGCCTCATGCACCATCGTTAGTTCAAGGTGGGTCGCAGGATTGTCGACAGGGATGCGGGCGTTTTCGGCGAGCGCAACGATGAGAAGTGCTATGAGCGCCAGGGCCAGCGACACCCGCACAGTGATCGCTTGATTAAGGAAGAAGTTCGCGATCTCGGGGAGCCGGGTGGATCCCACGGCGAGCGAGATGGTGAGCACCACAAGCAGCATTGCCGGTTCTGCAAGCGTCGCGATCATCATCTCGCGTGAGGAACCGATGCCTCCAAAGCTCGTGCCGGCGTCCATGGCGGCGAGAGCCAGCAGCGCGCGAGCGGCACCGAGAATGGCCACGAGCGCGATGGCGTCGGCGGCCCAATTGAACATGAGGCCAGAAGCGAAGGTGGGGATAAGAGCAGCGGCGACCCAGGTAAGTGCGAAAATAAGATAAGGCGCCGCGCGAAAAAGCCAGGATGCGCTTTCCGCTACGATGGATTCCTTGCGAGTGAGCTTCAGAAGATCGCGGTAGCTCTGGAGCAGAGCTGGCCCCTGCCGCCGCATGAACCGGGCTTTCACGATGCGGACAATGCCCACGGCGGCGGGAGCGACCAGCAGGACGAGAAACATCTGCGCCGTCTGCCCGGCAAGCGAAAGGGCGGTATTCAGCATCATACCAGCACCGCGGTCACGAGAAGAAGAAGTATGAGCGCAGAAAACATCAGCGCCAAATAGCGGCGGATGGTCAGAAACTGGAGGCCGTTCAGGGCCGTCGCCGCATTCATAACAGCCCGCCCTGGGGCGGCGTACAAACTCTCCCAGAGATGATCCGTCTGTTCAACGCGCAAGCGGGCAGCCCTAAGGTCTCCCGGCGAAGGCATGTCGACCTCTTCGCTCGCGGAAAAGACTGCCGAGCCGTAAACCTTGCGAAGCGGTTGAGAAAAGCTCGATGCAGTATACTGAGCCGCGGGGGATGGTTCCGGAAATCCACAATCCCAGGCAGGGGCTCTTCTTGTCCTCCTGTCCGAGATCCAATGAACAACCAACGTGGTCAGAGCCGCCGACATCGCCACGAATATAGCGATTACCGGGGCATCATAACTGCTTCGGGCAGAACTGAATGCCACAAGAGAAAAGGGTGTGGGCGCGGCATCAAGGCCGGGCAACCTCGCACCCACGAGCCGTTCCACAACGGGGGCGATGCCGGCGGCGAAGAAACTGCCGAAAAGTCCGCCAGCCACGCAAAGACCAGCGAGCATCCCCATCGCAAACGTCTGTACGCTGGGAACCTCGTGCGCTTGACTTGCGGCCAAACTGCGGGGGCGGCCCAGGAACATAATGCCATAAGCCCTTACGAAACAGGCTGCGGCCAGCGCGGCTGACAAAGCGAGGAGCGCGCCCACTGCAGGCGTAAGGAACCGTAGGACTGGGCCGGGGAGGCTGGGTCCTGCGAGGACGGATTGAAACAGGAGCCATTCCGACACGAAGCCGTTTAGCGGGGGCAGGGCGGAAATCGCAAGCGCCCCGATCAGGAAGTAGACCGCAGTCCGTGGCATACGGTGGATAAGCCCGCCCAGCTTATCGAAGTCTCGCTGGCCCGTAGCATGTTGAACGGCCCCCGCCCCAAGAAACAAGAGCGGCTTGTACCAGGAGTGGAACAGCGCATGCAGCAGAGCTGCCGTCATCGCGACGGCCGCGGCCGCATTCAATCCAGCTGTCTTGAACGCGAGTGCAAGGCCAAGGGCCACATAGATGATCCCGATATTTTCGATCGTCGAATAGGCCAGGACGCGCTTCACATCATTGTCGAGAACCGCATAAAGCAAAGCCACCACAGCCGTCAGCGACCCGAGAATAATCAACGGAAGCGACCACCACCAAACCGGCGCCCCAAGAATATCGAAGATGACTCGTATTAGTCCGTAGACGGCAACTTTGGTCATCACCCCGCTCATAAGCGCGGAGACATGACTTGGCGCCGCCGGATGCGCGAGCGGCAACCAGGCATGCAGCGGCATAATGCCGGCCTTGGAGCCGGTTCCGGCGAGAACCGCGAATAGCACAAGTGCTGCTGTCTTCGGTTGCAGCGATGCCTCTCGCATCGACGCAAAATCATAGCCGCCTGCTGGGCCGGCGAGCGCACCGAAGGCAAAAAATAGAGCGACGGTGCCGATGCTCGCCATGACGAGGTAAACATGAGCGGCACGGCGCGCGTCTTCGTCTGTGTGCCGGGCCAGAACAAGCGCCCAGGATGTGAGCGACATCAGTTCCCAGAAAAACAGAAAGCCGAACGCGTCGTCCGCGAGGAGCACAACATTCATGGCCGCGGCAAAAGCCGGAAAGTAAGGCTCGATACGCGGCGACAGGTCCTTCTGCCGGTCAAGTCCGAGACCATAAAGCGACGCGGCCATGACGCCCACATTGACAGTAAGGCCGAAAAACGCACTCAACTCGTCGATGCGGAATCTCAAGCCAATGTTCGGCAGTCCTATCGGCAAGTGCGCCGTGGTTGCTGTTCCCGCAAAGAGGACCGCCAGATCCACTGCAGATGCCAGGGCCGCGGCAACCACGCAGACAGGGTAGACGGCTGCCAAGCTGAACGGCTTCAGCCATGGTGCCGCGAGCGCCGGCAACACCATCAACGCGAGCGCAAGCGCCATTAATGTGAGCGGGTTCGCCGGATCGGCCATCGCCTCATTTCTCTCGCAGGCGGACGCCGCGTCCCCCCACATTGAGCAATTCGATACCGGCGCGATCCAGTGCCTCAATGACTTTTGTCAAACTATCTACGTTGCCGCGCACGGTGCCCTCGCTGGCCTCCATCCGCTGAATGGTGGGCAGCGAAACACCCGCCATTTCCGCGAGCGTCTTCTGCTCGATCCCGAGCAAGGCGCGGGCCGCCCGAAGCTGTCCTGCCGTCATCAAGGAGGCTTCCCCCTTTTTGAGAGAATGCCGTTACAGAGCTTTATAAGTGATATGTCAAGCATCAGTTTTGCGCGTGCATGCATTATATGTCTTCGACGCGATTTCCGGCTACTTCCAGCATTTGGCTGCTTCGTGCAGGCGAAGCTGCGCTGGCATGCCACCCAAAAGTGGCGGTGGCATCCTTGTGAAATTCGAGAATAATATCCAAAGTCGGCCGATGCGCTCCTGCGTTGGCCTGGAAGTCCATCCGAACTCCCTGAGCGGACATTTCCCAAGAAGCAAAGGTGAATGCAATGACCGAAGCGCTCATTTTGAACGGTGTTGCCATCGCTGCTGACATCAAGCAAAGCGTGGAGCGGCGCGCTGCCTTCTTCGCCGCGAAAGCGGGAAGGGCGCCCGGCCTGGCGGTGGTTCTGGTTGGGGAGAATCCGGCGAGCCAAGTGTATGTGCGGAGCAAGCTCAAACTTGCACGGGACCTCGGTTTTCACTCCGTGGAGCACAGGCCGGCGGCTGACATCACAGAGAGTGCGCTGCTTGATCTTATCGCGGCCCTCAACGCGGACGCTGCCATCGACGGGATACTCGTTCAGCTTCCCCTCCCACCTCGCATTGAGGCCGGTGCGGCAATCGGGGCCATCGATCCGGCAAAAGACGTTGACGGCTTCCATGTGTCCAATGCCGGACGCCTCTTTATTAGCGCGCCCACTTTTGTGCCTTGCACTCCGCTCGGCTGCCTGCGCCTTATCCGAAGCGCGAATGCGAACCTCGACGGCCTCAATGCTACAGTCGTGGGAAGGTCCAATATCGTCGGCAAGCCGATGGCACACCTTCTGCTAGCGCAAGACTGCACAGTAACGATCGCCCATTCCAAGACACGCGATTTGAAGGCCGCTGTTAAGAATGCCGACATTCTCGTTGCGGCGGTTGGACGTCCGGAAATGATAAGAGGTGACTGGATAAAGCCTGGGGCGACAGTGATCGATGTGGGTATCAACCGGGTACCCGCGGACGGCGGCAGGACGAGGCTTGTCGGTGACGTGCAATTCGAAAGTGCCCGTCACGTCGCTGGTGCAATCACGCCGGTGCCCGGCGGAGTGGGTCCGATGACGGTGGCGTACCTCATGTCGAACACCTGCCGCGCCGCTTTCCTCCGGCAGGGGCTGCCGTGGCAAGAGGACATCTGACCTTTTTTGCGATTTCGTCCCACGCACCTTTCAGATCGCTCTGTTCATAAGCGGCCATGATGGGCGCAAAAATCCGTTCAAACCGCCGAACATTCCGTCGGTTTAACCAGTTGAAAAAGAAATTGCCCGCACCTAACTGGATAAAAATCCCATAATCATTTAGTGAAGCACCAATGTGTTTATCTCTTACCTCCGCTACGTAATAGAACGTCCAAATAGTTGATGGCCTCACGCTTACTTTCCCAAGAAGCCATTTCACGGGTTCGTCTTCAAACCATTTGCTACTTTCCAATCTAGTATTTTTTAATTCTATGATATTCATTGAAAGCCGACCTGCTTCGTCTATTATAGCGTTACGATGAGCGAGACGGCGAACGCCTAAGTCCTTTAGTATTTTCGTATCTTCAAGATACTCATCCTCCGGCATAACACGGAGAGATTTTTCAATTGCAACTTGCCGTAGCTGCTCAGGAGTATATTTGCCCGTACGTGAAACCAGCGGTGGAGAAGGCCGTTTTTGAGGGAATAACCTTTCCGCAGCCTCCACGCCCTTGTCATAGTAGTATCTCAACTCTTCACCTTCTGAATAAGGAAGGTTAGCAGGACGAAAATTCATATTTTTAAGTGCTTGAACAAGCTTTTCGAGATCGCCGACGTAGTCTGCATTCAGGCTGCGAAACCCAATTGGAACGTCGTTAATTTGTAAGTGAGGAACCCGGACAGTGATCAGCTTGCCATACTGCAAGGCATAATCCGCTTCATCCCGAACAAAATTAGACTTTATGGAATGCTCGGACCAGATCACAATGCAAGCCTTCGCTGCCTGTAGCTCCGCCTCAATGTTGTCACGGAAATCGCCAGAGCCCACAAGATTATCGTCCCACCAGACGGAATAGAAATGTCCGACTAATCCGTCCGCTAAGCTTTTGGCGACCGGTCGATCCGGTCGGGCATATGAGATAAAAATGTCGGCCACAGACTCGACTCCCACAGACGAAGCTTGGAAATAACAAAATTTGAAGGTCCAGCCAACGGCATAATAGAAACGCGACACTCTGTTGCGTGTGCAACACATAGCAAACAAGTTAGTTAGTTAGTTAGCTGCGGAATCGCTAATTCGCCTTCGCCGGGCTTCTTATGGTCTTCGTTACCCAGGACTGTGGCTCATTCGGCTGCGACTTCATCATATGCGATACATGGCCCTTGAGGTATCCCCAGATCCAAAACAATCCTTCCCGCCGAACCTCATCCCAAGCTATGCCGCCGATACCAATCAGAAGTGCCAGACCGCCGGCAGCGATCCGTTTCCACCAGCGCCGCAGCCACGAACGCCGGGCCGGCTCCGGTATTTTATACTCTACTTTTATGCTGGATTCCCGATTGGGCTTCTTGCGCCTTCTCGACCTTATATTGATCGGAGGAAGCTCAGGAAATAGCTCCCCCTGTTTAAATACATAAACCATGCTCGGCCCCTTAAATGCCGAGTACGCATACTACTCGGCTATGCCCCTCAGTTCCCCCCTTTTCATGCAGCCCGCAGTCAATTTACCGGATTCGTCTGGCCGTCACAGGGCACCGGCAAGGGTTATGCACCGAAATGATTGAAGCTTAGATTTGGATATTTGTATATGCAAATAATAAGAACCTAGTTAGTTAGTTTCTTGGATTGCGAATGATCTTGGGCTTCTTCGTGTTTTTCGGGAAGCTTTGATGGCGGCGGTGGCGGCTTTACTCTCGCAACCGGCGTCATCAACGGATACGTTTATCCGTAACATTGAAAAATGAAACACGACGGGTTTGTGGCTTTTTACCTTGGCAGTGTCAGCGGGATCACGTTGCCGCCGCCGTCACTGAGCCTATCCAGGAAAGCCGCCCATCGCTCCAAAGCTTCCCGCTTTCTCATCAAGGAAGGTATGCAGACTGATACACGCCGAAGCTGCCGCTCACATGATTGAGAGTTCCGCCAAAATTGGCTTGCAGGGAAGCCGCTGGAGCCACGGAATGGCGCGGGCGTTTCGCCAGCGTAGCGGTTTCCTTAGGGCTCGTGTGCAGCCTAAAGGCCGGTCGGTAGCAATTGCGGCGGCATCTTGACCTTTACGCATACACCTTGTGATATGGCAAACACCATATTTCATCTTCATTCATTTCCGCCACCGGACAGCGTTTTTAGAAAGATAAATCGAATTAGGAAAAGCAATTGTAGACAGAGCTGTTGACCAGCTTTGACGTATTTCCGTAAATCATTGATAGAGACATTTTTGCGAAATAAAGAGGACGAAGTCTCAGCCGCTTTTTTCTATTCCCTGGTAAGAGCGCGCTCGATCCTACGATCTGGGATAAGCCAGATCAGCGCGACAAGAACATAAATCGCGCCTGCGATGCGAGTATCGGCGAAGGCAAGCGCAATCGCGGCGAGCTAGAGAATCGGGGAGATCTTGCCTTTGAAGTCGTTTCCCAATGCTTTTGCGAGCGTGGAGTCACGCCCTTCCTTGCCGAGGATCGCCATTTGCAGCAGGTAATAGGCGATGGCGGGCATCAGGAGGGCGACACCATATATGGCGGTCGGGGAGGGCCGCAAAATTGTTCTCGCCCATCCATGCTGTCGCGAATGGCACGAGCGTCAGCCAAAAAAGAAGATTGGTGTTCGCCCATAGAATGAGACCATCCACCCGGCGTACCGTATAAAGCAGGTGATGGTGGTTGTTCCAATAAATCGCGACGTAAGCGAAGCTCAGCACGTAGCTCAGAAAAACCGGCACGAGAGTGGTAAGATCCGCCCAGCTCGTGCCGTGGGGCACCTTCAGATCCAAGACCATGATCGTTATGATGATGGCGAGGACGCCATCGCTGAATGCGGCAAGCCGGTCTTTTTCCATACAGTCTTTGCTTTGCTCTCTAGTGGTCCGATTCCGTCATTTGCATCCCCTCGGGCACGATCGAGAGCAAATGCCGGAATCAAAGGATTACTAGCAACCTTATGATGCTAGTGGAGCTTTTGAATTTGACCTTTGAGCGCGAGCGCGCCGCGGGTGGAACTCGAATGTCAAATTCGCTCCATTCCGCGACAACTGCGTACGAGATTAGCGCAGAGTTTTTTAGGAAGCACCCCGTTCTCTCGCTGGGGCGGGCCGGAGATGCGCGCGGCTTTCCTATTCTCTCGTAGCACCGTCGCTAAGCTCAGCGCTCGCTGGTGGAAGCAGCTCGCAATAGAGCTGCTGCGCTTCACTCGCGGGCCCGCGGCGCTGCGCAATAGCCCGGATCTCGATGAGGCGTACCCGGCCGTTTAAAGAGGCAGTGAGCACGTCGCCGCATTTTACGGAAGCCGAAGCTTTCAGCACTCTCTGCCTATTCACCCGGATGCGACCGTCTTCGATAAGTCTCGCGGCTGCACCGCGGGTTTTCGCAACGCGCGCGTACCAAAGCCACTTGTCGAGCCGCTGCTCCGTCTGTGGATTCAAACGACCTCGTCCCGCATCTGCTTTTCCATCCGCTCCTTGAGCTGACCCAAGGCAGCAAAGGGAGAATCCGGGTCAATAGAACCCCCTGGCTTTTTCGGCGCTGCGGTGGCGGCGAAGGGCTGCTTTCCTTGCGGGCGCTGCGCTTCCCGGCTCCGATCGCGGTCATTCGGACGCCTGTGGCGATGTTGCTGATGATCCCGCGCCTGACGTTGGCCTTCTCCACTGCGCTGACCCGCAGCCTCGTCCTTCGCGGGCGTTGCTGCGTTCGCTGCCGGGGCGTCACGGTGCCGGTGCTCGGCCCGCCCAAAGGCAGCCCTGTCGCGGCCGCCCCTTTCATCCCGTTTGCCGGCATGCCTTTGGTCATGGTGATCGCTGGCAGCCTGATCTTTTGGACGTTCAGCGGGGTGCTCGCCAGGCCCGCTGCCCGGCTCGGCTGCCGGCCGTGGACGCTGGAAATCAGGCCTGTGTCTCCTTTCGCGTCCGCCGGCAGGCCGGTGACGCTGGGGGCGCCCTTGCTGTCCGTCCTGCGCTTCGAACTTGGGCTTCGGGCGGCGGAAACGCCAAACTTCTTCGAACCCTGGTTCAAGGGCAGGGGTTCGCTCCCCGCCGCCGTTTGAATTGGGAGCAGGCGCGGCTGTTGTTAGTTGCTCAGCACCGCCGGCCATCGCGGCTGAAGCAGCATCCGCTTCTTCCGATGGCGCAGGAATCACAGCCTCTGATCCCGTACCGGCTACCTCTTCGGTCCCGGCTCGTTCGTCTGCAGGAGCCATGCTTTCGACCGGGACGGAAGCATCCGGAGCAGTCTCAATCTCGCCGTGCTCAGCAAATGGAACATTGTCGTTTGCCGGCTGCACATCGTCATTGGCTGGCTGCACTTCCGCCGGTTGCGGCGCCGTTGCAGCGCTTCTTTTTAGCTGCCGCTTCTCCCGCCGGAACCCGAGAGACTCAAGGATCAAGCCCAGTTCCTCGCTGGAGCAGCCCATAATGGACATCATCTCTGGGCGAATTCTGAACGCGCCACCCCCAGCCGCACCAACAGGCGGCTCAGGTGAATCTTCCGTGGGCTTCCACGCGGTCAAGGGCCGGATAATGTCGGCGAGACGCTCAAGCATGTCGATGCGCACCGCCCGCGGTCCACACACATGGAAGCCTGCTGCGCGGTAAAAAGCTTCGGGAACTTCTGGGTTACGGGGAACGGATGTTAACCCCTGCCGTGGTGTGGAGGAAATCGAGGCGGTTGTCAGATTGTGTTCGCTGCCGTGCTTCAAAAGCCAAAGCAGCAGCAGAAGATCAGCCGAAGCGGGCTTCAGCAACAAGGGAAAATAAATGTGGTGCGCGCCAAAGCGCACCCCGTATTTTCTGAGTTGCGCCCGGCCTTCCTGATTGACCGACTTGATCTCCTCGGCAATCGTGTCGCGTCTTACAATGCCAAAACCTTCACGCAGACGGAACGCGATGCCCCTCGCTAGGCCGGTTATCTCCTCCGCTTTCGCGATTTCGACAAGCGGCTTCAAGCGCACATCTACATGATGGGACAGCCACGCCTCGATCCGCGAGGTGATATTGGTTTTGTCAACTGCCGCGAGATGCTCATCCGAAAACAGCGTGAACACCGGTTTTAAAGGGTCATCGCTTGCTGAAATGCGGCCAATTTCCTGGTTTTCCCAGATGACCTGCCCTTCGCGTGTGAGAGTAAAGGCTGTGTCGGGAGCAGCAGCCAACCTATCCGAACGCGCCGCAAGCTCGTGAACCAACACCTTGGCCGCTGCGTTTCGAGCAGCCTTGCCGTGAACGCCTGCCGCAGCCGCGTCCGGAGTGAAGCTGAAGCCCTCGAGCTTCCCGACATAATGCTTCTCGACCATCACGCGGCCGTTCTTTTCGATCTCCGCGAACAGGCTATCCTTGTCGCGCATGCTCTTCATGAGCACGCTGGTTCGCTTGTCCACAAAACGCTGGGTGAGCTGCTCGTGCAGAGCGTCGGATAGCTTGTCTTCGATCTCCCGTGTTTTTCCCTGCCAATGATCGGGGTCTCTCAACCATTCCCGGCGATTGGATACAAAGGTCCAAGTGCGGATATGCGCGATGCGGTTCGAGAGAGTGTCGATGTCGCCGTCAGCTCTGTCTGCCTGTTCTACCTGCGCGGCAAACCAATCCTCGGGGATAAAGCCTTCCTCGCTCATGATGAACTTGTAGAGTGTCGCTACAAGTTCTGCATGCGAAGCGGGTGCAACTTTGCGGTAATCGGGAACCTGGCAGACCTCCCAGAGGCGCTTAATAGCTGCGGGCGCCACTGCAAGCTCCGCGATACGCGGATCGTTGCAGGCAAGTTCCAGGGCTTCGACGTCATCCGCCGTCCTCGCGCGCGTAAGCCGGGAATGGTCAGGCAGCCGGCGCAAACTCTCTTTCAGGTGGTTAATGCTGTCGAACTCAAGCTGGGTATTACGCCACTGTAGAACCTTGGCGGGCTCGAACTCGTGATTTTCGAGCTTATTGACAAGTTCCTGATCGAAGCCGTCGACTTCAGCGGTAACGCCAAAGGTTCCATCATTCAAATGACGCCCGGCGCGCCCGGCGATCTGACCGAGCTCGGCCGGCGTCAAATTGCGGTGGCTGCGGCCGTCGAATTTGCGAAGGCCTGCGAAGGCAACGTGATCGACGTCGAGATTGAGACCCATGCCGATCGCATCGGTTGCGACGAGAAAATCGACGTCGCCGTTTTGATAGAGCGCAACCTGCGCATTGCGCGTGCGCGGGCTGAGTGCCCCAAGCACCACGGCAGCACCGCCGCGCTGGCGGCGAATGAGCTCGGCGATCGCGTAGACATCGCTGGCAGAGAAGGCGACGATGGCCGAGCGGGATTGAAGCCTCGTAATCTTTTTCTGCCCGGAATAGGTGAGCTTAGAGAGGCGCGGCCGCGCGATGAAATTCGCGCCTGGGATCAACTCGCGGATCGCATCCGCCATGGTCTGCGCGCCGAGCAGCAGGGTCTCGCTCAACCCCCGCGCATGAAACAGCCTGTCGGTAAACACATGGCCGCGGTCGGGGTCAGCGGCGAGCTGGATTTCGTCCACGGCGAGGAAGTCTACGTCTAGGTCGCGAGGCATCGCTTCAACCGTGCAGACGTAATAGCGGGGACGTTCGGGCTTGATCTTCTCCTCGCCCGTAATCAATGCCACTTCCTGCGGCCCGATCCTTGCAACGATCTTATCGTAGATCTCGCGCGCGAGCAGCCTCAAGGGCAATCCGATCAGGCCGCTTTCATGTCCCAGCATCCGGTCGATGGCGAGATGCGTCTTGCCGGTATTCGTCGGGCCGAGCACGGCCGTGACATGCCGCGACGGAGAAGGCTTCATGCTAGCCATTTGCAGTGGTGCGCTCATAAGCGGACTTTCTGTAAAATCGCACCCGCTTTCTGATCGAGCGGCTTGCCGTGCGACAGGCAGGCGGAAAGAGTTGGCAGGGGCCTCTGCGGGGCCATCTGGCTTTGCGGCTCAATCCGTTCTCTCTTCTGAAGATGCCTTGTTTCCCTCGTTCAATCTGCAAGCGCGTGACGGCCGGCGGCGGTTTCAACGTCGAACTTCGCGGTCACCATCGAGGCCGTACCGGCAGGTGTAGGCACATGAACATAATACGGTATTAATAGACCCGCTTCGGGCAGGGGGACAAGCCAAACTTCTATTCCCGTGTTGCCGGTTGTGTAGTCATTGGAACGGCCCGCTTTGTGTCCCGCGATTGGCACGTAACTCACTCTGCACACATAGGCGATCCCGTGCAACTTACCAGAGTTTCCAATCGACCGCGTTCCCTTTGGAGAAAGCACAAGGTCGTAACGGACCCGGCCATCGAAAATTGGCAGCCTCTTATTGCAAGCATCCCCGCTATGACGGCTGAGCCGGGCCTGCGAAAGCAGAATGATAGCGCTCAGAGGGTCCACGACATTCTGCAAATTAGCCGCCGTAATCGGCACATTCCGTGAACCAGGATGCGCCGGTGGATTAATAATGATGTCTTGAACCATTCTTTGCTGGAAACGTATTTCGACGGCTTCGCGCCGGTCGTTTGTCGAATAACGGAATGTATAATTTTGAGGGACAGGACCATTGGCTGTCATCAGACCACGGCTGCTCGTCACCCCCTGCCAGCTCACGGCACCGAAAAAGATGCTTAAATCGGCGTTCGCCTGCAACGAATATTGCCTGTTGGTGATCGAGGACCGTATTTTGAAGTCGCCGATATGCGTGCCCAGCCAGTTGATATGATAAAGCGCATTCACAACTGAGGCCTTGATTGCAAGGTTTTCAGAATTCTCGGGCTTTGGCGTGATATCCTTCGGATTGGCTTCAGCACTTGCCTCTTTTGGCTCGGGCGGCCTGACGTTCAACGGTTTTGCTTCAACGGGCTTTGCCTCGATGGGCTTTACTTCAACAGGCTTTGCCTCGCCCGTCACTTCTTTTGGCCCAGCAGGTTTCGGCTCTGCAGGCTTCTCGCTAGCCTGCTCCAGCTTGGTGTCAGGCGAGGCCTTCCCATCCGTGCCCGTAACCCGGGCGTTTGCTGGCGCAGGTGCTGCCGGTGTGCTGGCAGGGGCGGCAGCCGTGGCTCCCTCGCCCTTCGGTGCTGTGGCGGCTTGCTCTGATGCAGGAACGGACTGAGACCCACCGTCCCCTTCGGCATCGGCAAAATTTGCGATGAAGTTGAAAGGCAGGGAAAGTGAAAGAAAGACTGCACTGGCGAGACTTTGGCGCTTCCCCCAAAGCAACAGACGCTTTGCCATCAACGATTTCTTTCTACCAAAGCCGATGCGTGCCACCTCCTTGCCCGTAGAGGCGGATTTCGTCAATTATGTGTTGCCGCAGATGGCATTCCATTAAGGGAGGGAAGCACAAAGTTGGCAGCACGGGCCCTACATTAGACGGCGTCTATGAACTATCCGTAAGTGCGCACAACCGAAGCGCGAGGCTCTTGGAGGATTTAATGCGTCCAGCTGCCAATCCGGCCGTATTTGAAGTTGTCCGCATAGGACTTTTTTGAAAGTGCCCTCGGATGGGGCTCGAAGACCCCGTAGGGAATGCTGTTACTTTCAGCGTAGGCAATCGCTTCTTCTTTTGTCTCGAAAAACATCCGCACCTGCGACAGCATATCTCCCGAGCTTGTCCACCCCATGAGCGGCTCCGCCTCCCGCGGGGTGGCAGGCTCGTATTCGAGGACCCATTCCTTTGTCTTTGCCCATCCCGACTGCATCGCGGTCTTAGCTGGCTTGTAAATACGTGCGAGCATGATGGGTAACCTGGAAAAAGGAGCAGATTTGCGATTGAATTTGGACCGCCGGGAGCAAATTGGCAATAGGGTCATTCATGCTGGTGCGCAACACCACACAGCCCCATTTTCGGGCCGTCACATCGGCTAACTACTTTAGGGCAGACAGTGTTTAGTGTCCGCCCTTCTCCTTTTCCCAAGCCCAGAGCTGCTGAAAAATCCGGTCAGTATCACGATGCTCATTAGAAGCGGAATGCGCGGCCGTTGATTCCTGGACGAATTGTTTGAACGTCTTGACCGTGTCAGACCAGGCTTCATGCTCAGATAATTCCCCTTGAGGCGCTACGCTGTTCTCCTTTGCGCCGGGCTGCGTAAATTTTAGGGCCGCATCCGATGGTGCTACCGCCGCTGGAACCATCGCTGCTTCGGTTCTGCTGCCTTGCCAGGTGAATATTGGATGCTGCACCATAGCTTCCTTCGACCGCTCGGTAACACTCGTCTGAGCCGGGCTTGCCGGCGCAACTGCCGCAATAACGGGTTTTCCCCGAGATCCAGGTGCATTCAAGTCGATGGTTACGTTGGAAGCCGCAAATGCAGCCCAGGTATGGTTCCAGGAAGCCGATTCCGTCTGGACAAGATAAACTGCCGATCCTGCAACGATGAAAACCAAGAAGCCGGCAGCAGCGACGTAGCGCCCGACCGGGGGTTTCAAGGGGACATTCTCGGCAGCCGGGTCATCCACCCCGCGAACCAGTTTACGAGCCAGCGTCCGCTCATCGACGGGCTCGCTGTCATGCAAATGGTCCTGCGACGAGATATGCCTTTCGAGCGCAGCGAGCCGCTCGCTCAGAAGCGTAGGAGCCCCAACTGCGCGCCCTTCGCGAGTCTCGAGTTTCGCCGCCCAGCTTTCGCTCTGTGAGCTGCCTCCGATTATCCTCAAGAGCCCAGCCGCTGCGCGGCTCGGATCGTGAGTCTCGGCCGTGCCCATTGTGGCTCCCTGCCCTGTGGCCGAATTAATATTTTTTAGAACAGTTTGGAGACCCGGTTCGCGTTTACTCGCGAGAGTAGCCGGTTCACCTCCGTTAATGTCCCCATGAGCGCGTTCGTTTGCATCGCTATCTTGAGTGTTGGCAAGATCGCTCAACCTAAAGATGCCGGCTTCGCCGCTTACCTTCAACTTATACTGTGTAATGGCACGCTCCCTCGGTTGTGTACGGCTTTTCTTCTGCTATTTTAGTCAAGGATTCATGGCGGACTTAAGGAAAACTTCTAAATTCAAAGCAAAAATGTTACAATTGTCAACAAAAGTTGCTTGCAGTTAAAAAGATAGATAACGAAATGATACTGCCTTGCAACCCTGAGCGCAGGTCCTCCTATTTGCAACAATTGAGGGAACTGCGCGCGGGATCACTCCCCAGAGTGCTTCACAAGATTTGCGTTGATATTGATGCCTGACTCTGTATCCGCTGCAGCACTCGCCCGTGGAGGCGATTGGATCGAAACCGCCTTAGCTGATGTAGAAGGGGGTGCAGACGAAGAGGAAAAGCAACTCGGACTTCGGCTAAAGGTCATCGCTGAAATGCGATGCGATTTTTCTTAGGATAACTGCAACGTGCAAGACACCAGTAATTTGCCGGGCCTTACGCCCCTTTTGTTCTTTCTATTGATCTATTTCATTCCAGGCTTTGTCGCGAGCAGGCGCAGCCGGCAGAATGCCGGGGCGATTTGGATGCTTAACCTTTTTCTGGGCTGGACCTTTCTGGGCTGGGTAGCCGCTTTGGTCTGGGCGATGACAACACCAGAAAATCAAGCGGCCCTTAGCAGATCAGACCCCCAAAGATAAGATATGAGATCAGGCGTCGAAGGCAGGACATGATCTCGGGGCAAGCAAAGCCATCGCCCCACTGATGCTATTAGCAAGAGGCCATTAGCGAGCGCGCCTGGGCCCCCTTCAGTCCTTCTTTTCTGGCGCTTGCTGCGCAGCGGTGTCCTCTTCCTTGGGCGCATCCTTGACCAGGACCTCGCCCTTGGAGTTTATGGTCACAAGCGCGCCAATGTCCGCGTTCGAGTTGCTGTCATAGCTCGTTACGCGCCAGGTGACCTCGTTCTCGGTGCCATCCTCTTCCACGGCCAGAAAAGCATTCGGAAGCTTTTTGTCGGCGATTTTCTTAACGGCCACCGTTTTATAAACCTTTGTCTTGGTTCCATCGGGGCTCAAAGACATCAATTGCACGACGAGCTGAGCATGCGTACTGTCGCCTAAGGGTACGGTAAGCACGGTAGCACGGAAAACACCGCTGGCGTCGCCATCGGTCCAGGTTCCGGCCGTTGCAACTTCGGTCACTTCCGCCGGCACCATGAGGGCAAGCTTCTCGGCATCCTCAGCTTTAGCCGGAGAAAGCGCCAGGAAAGCTACGAATATACTTGCGGCCAATTTTGTGCGCATTAAAACTCTCCTCGGATCGGCGCTCGACGATTTACAACTGAAATTGGAGCTTGGTCTTCTTCTTTGTCGGTAAGGATCGCTTGTGACATTTACGTGGCAATTCTCTGCTGCCACCGCCTTAAGTCCAATGTTTCCTGAATCCGCGCCCGCCGAACCGGCGTTTCATCAACCTTAGGGGATTATAGTGCCGGAATCTAACGCGTTCTCACAAACCCTCGCACTATTTACGCCGATCCACAAGGATGGTTACAAGTTCGTTGCTGGCGCCATAGCAGTGACTGTCATTGCGTTCCTGCTTTCAAGCATCCTCGGCCTTCTATGCTTGGCCGCGACAATCGTAATCACCTTCTTCTTTCGGGATCCTCAACGCGTCGTGCCTTCGCGCGAAGGATTGATCGTTGCCCCGGCCGACGGCACCATTATCAGCATTGGGACCGCCTCCGCTCCGCAAGAACTCGGGTTTGGCGGCGAACCTAGAACGCGTATTTCTATATTTCTCTCGGTGTTGGACGTCCATGTTACACGAGCTCCTGCCGGAGGGCGCATCGAGGCTTCTGTTTACCGGCCGGGGATGCATTACAATGCGGCTGCAGCAGAGGCGCCGGCATTGAACGAGTCCCATGCCTTCGCGATTGAAACAAAGGATGCGGTTCGTCTTGGAGTGGTCCTGGTCGCGGGCACCGTTGCCAGAAGGATTGTTACGCCAGTCAAAGAGGGGGATGCCGTCGAAGCTGGGGAAAGGCTTGGCATTATTCGCTTCGGAAGCCGGGTGGATATCTATCTTCCGTCATCGCCCCCACCGCCGCTTTTGGTGGCGAAAGGCCAGCGGACAGTGGCGGGAGAGACAGTCATCGCGGATCTCGGTCTCATCGGCGAGCGCCGCGTGTTCCGCAGGATTTGAGGTGCCTGCTTTATCCTCCATTACGTAATCGAGAATAAAGCGGCTAAAATGGAAAAGCTGTTGGTTGTGCTTTGAGCGGCAGTGATTACGATGGTGGAATGGGAGAGCTTGAAAACATCAGCGCCGTACAACGCATGACCTGTCGCGTCGTGTCCCCGGGCGGTCTTCCTTACCAGGCTCGCTTATGAGGCAAGATGAAGAGCAGTCCCTGGGCTCCGAGCCCCCTCCTGGGGAGGGTCTGCTTTCAGGCTTTTCAGAACTTACGCGGCCGCGGCCCCGACAGCTTTCGAGGCGGACCTTGGTTCGGTCGATACCGAACCTGCTGACGCTGGCTGCGGTCTTGTGCGGACTGAGTTCAATCCGGCTCTCGGGCGAGGGCGATTTCGAATTTGCGGCTGCCGCAATTTTCGGAGCTGTCGCACTGGATGTGGCCGATGGATTTCTTGCAAGGCGCCTTTCCGCTGTATCGGCTATCGGAGCGGAATTGGACTCCCTTGCCGATTTCCTCAATTTCGGCGTAGCCCCCGCGATGCTACTATATCGCGGGGATCTGCACATCATGGGAATAGGGGGTTGGCTCATCGCCGCGGCTTACGTACTCGCGACGAGCTTGCGTCTTGCGAGGTTCAATGTCCAGTTGAAGAGCAATCCGGCCGCTTCCGGAAGTAAATGGTTTTTGGGCCTGCCGTCCACGGGCGCCGCCGTTTTTGTGCTGATTGCTGGAGCTGCGGCAAAAAGTGCCCTTGCCGCGAAGGCTGCCCCGTTTTTCATCGGTGGCGTTACAGTCCTCGCTAGCGCTCTGATGATCAGCCAGCTACGCGTGCCAACCCTCTCGGCGCTTTTTCAGCGAAAGGGCCGGCAGGCGCCGAAGGACTAATAGGTGACCGGATAGTTGCCTTGGGTCTGCACTCGCTCCCAGAAGGTCTGATTATTGTAGAACCCCGGATAGTTGTAACCCTTATTTGTGAAAATGGGCGGGTGCCAGAGCCATGCGTTCGCGTAGCCGCCGATATAACGGCCAGCATAGGGCCCATAATACAGGCGATGGGCCCGGCCATGGTGATGCCTTGCATTGCCCTGGTCCGCAGCCCAGCTCTCAACCGGCGCGCCAATCGCAAGAGACAAGATCATACCCAGAATCAGACGAAAACTCATTGCCATCTCCCGCTTTGCGCCCATTGTTCGACCAGCACTCCCTTAGGGGGGCCGATCCTGCCAAATATGCTCAGTATAGGTGCAATCGAGCTAACGCCTAGTGAGCTTTTGCAACGATGGCAAAAAAATACTGCACAATGTCGAATAGCAAAGGACAGCGGCGCTTTCCACATCAAGGCGACGCGAACCCGTCTGCCAGGGGAGCCCAAGTTAGCGTCTGGTAGTCGAAACCATCCTCAATCGTTGGTTTCACGATCATGAAATATGGCGATATATCAAAATCTGCCGGCGTATAGAGACTATGATGGCGAATGTGCAGAATCTCCCTGTGACGGAAGTCGGTGATGCCCTGCTCTTCTGCGGTGGCGTGTTCTATGATGGGCAAAATCGGATAATTCACGTGCTCGAAGGCCGACGCGATCAAGGTGGAGCAAATCGACCGTGTCGGGTCCCCCGAACCTAAAGCAATCATACGCCGCCTTAAATGACTGGGTATGGGCGGTGCCGGAAAAAGATACCGGGCCAGATCAATGACATTTCTCATGTCATATTTCGTGCCCAGGTGGGCGATCATATAATTTACCACTGCGTCGCAGTCGGCTCGGCTAAGTCCCACAGGGCGGCAAATGCGCGTGTGGTATCGGCTATACTTCGACAGCGGTGCTGAAACGCACCCGGCCCCTATCACCACTTCTACAAGCACGTGAGGTTCCGCACCGTCACCCAAAAGCGCCGGATGCTCGCCAGCATAAAGCGCGGCATGCGACCATGGCGAATGAGTGAGGTACTTGATCGCACCCGAAAGCCTGCTGCTGCCCGAAACCAGCACGATGTCGCAAGGACGAAGGGTTCTTCGAAGTGCGCCCGGTTTCGCCGGGACGAACGGCTCCTTCCCCGGGATTTCGGAGGTCAATTGGCCGGCAAGCTTCCGGCCTAGCCAGTCAAGAAATTTGTCCGCGGCAGCCATCTTGGACGTGTCTTGAAACGTGCAATCCAGTCTAGATAGCAGGATGAGCCAAGGCAATTTGACTAATTTTCAATAAGAGTTGCGCCGGTTTCAGCGTTATCTTGTGTTGCTTCGGTGACCGGGCACTCAAGCAGAGCGTTGGCCAATCTTCAGGAACTCGGAAACGAATTCCCGCAGCCTGGGTTGTCGCGCCTCGATATAGGGAAGAGGACGCAGCACTTCGACGGCGGCGATGCCGATCCGGATGGTGAAGCCGCCATTGACAAGCCCTTCGCCAAGCCTTCGTGAGAGCCGGGCAGTCAGCCCATGCCCAATGAATTGCTGAAGAATATCATCGGTGAAGGCCATTCCGCCCGTGACCGCAAGGTGACCGGCGATCAAGCGTAAAAGCCGCAGGATCGCGAAAAAGCCGGGTCTGCCGCCGTAGATGGCTGCAAGCGTGCGCAGCATTCTGAAGTTCTCATATGCAACAAAAGCCATAGGAATTATCGCGGCGGGGCTGAGGGAGGTCACCACCGAGACTCGCCGGCCTGAGGTTCCGATTGCTGTGCGTGCGAGGCGGTCGAGAGGTATTAGCAATTCCCGCTCGGCAAGGATCAAGACCTGCCTCGCGTCAAAAATATCGCCGCGATGACGTCTCACGCGGGCAATCCCATCGGCAAGCTCGCGGCGGTTCTGAAACATCGCTTGCAGTCGCGAAGCGGCAGACTTAGCCTCGCGCGCCTGCTCTGTGGCCAGTGCTATTTCGGCGCGGGCGCGCAGAGACGTAATCGCCGTAAGGCGGAGAAGCGCTGCGATCTCACGGCTCAAGATCATGAAAAACGCGAGACCAGCGATCGCGAAGAGCACCGTCGCCGTCCAGCCAAGCCAATCGCTGCGAGCAAGCAGCTTGACAACCGTCTCTTGCACCCAAAGCAGAAGCCCGAGAAAAACGAGGCCAGCCACCGCGCTTAATAACACACCGCCCCAGCCGCGGCGACGTGCAGGCGCTCCCTGTACAGGCACGGTGTGTCCAGCGAGGGAAGCCTCGGTGGCAACAGGATCGATCTTGAGGCACGGATCATCCAAGCCAAATACCGCCGGAGCCCGTTCTTCCGTCACACTGCTCATGCCAGTCTATCGCCGATAAGGAAATTCAAAGCGCGATCGAGCCTGATATGGGGAAGCGCAGCACTTTGGCCAAACGCCGGAGGTCTTTGCTTTGGCGGCCGGAACTTCACGAAATGCGCCGGCGCTCGTCCATCTGCGAGCCAGGCTTGAGAAAGCGCCAGCGAGGGGTCGTCCGGCAAATCCCCGGGAAATACCGCAAGTTCCTCCGATCCATCGAAAACTTGCCTGCCGAGGCGCTCCCCCTTGAGCGGAGTCCCCACGATGCAAGGCAGCGAATGATTTCCCTGCCGCGCCATTCCTTCACGGGTAGCGCGCACGCTCGCCAACGCAAAAGCGCGCACATCGGCACCCACGAAAGCGGCGCGCTCGATGCTTTTGTCTGCGATGCTTCTAAGGATCGCTTCGAGCCTGTCATGGCTCGTATGATGCAGGTGGTCTGCCTTCGTTGCCGCAAACACGATGCGGTCTATGCGGCGTCCCGAGATCAAGGATAGCCAGCTTTTGTGTCCGTGCCGGAAGCAACACAGTATATCCGTCAGCGCCCGCTCCAAATCTGCAACGGCGTTTGGCCCTGCATTAAGAGCGGCAAGCACGTCGGCGAGGACGATTTGCCGGTCGAGCCTTGCAAAATGATCGCGAAAGAAGGGCCGTACCACGTGTGTTTTATACGCTTCGTAGCGGCGTGCCAGCATTGGCCAAAGGCTGCCCGGCGGCGGAGAGGCGTCCGGTGTTTCCATCGGGAAGAAGGTGAACGCTGGAGATCCGGCGAGATCTCCAGGCATTAGGAAGCGGCCAGGCGATAAACTCGATAGCGATGGCGCATCATCGCGGCAGGCGCGCAGATATTGCGTAAAAAGCTCTGCTCCCTTTCGCGCCGTTTGCTCATCCTGAGGTGCAAGCGGGTCAACCGTTGCCATAAAGGAAAGCCAATCTGCGGCGGTTGATGCTCGAACCATTTCGCGTGCGAGCGCTATAGCCCCGGATGACCACTCTTCGTAGCTCAAATCCAAAAGCGGCAAGTCGAGAAGCCATTCGCCGGGATAGTCGACAATATCGAGGTGGATGGTCCTCGTCCCCAGGACGCGGGCGATGGCGCGTTGCGGCTGATATTCTAGCGTCAGCCGCAGTTCGCTGATCTGCCGCGTGCTTTCCGGCCAGCAGGGTTCGGCGCTGTTGAGTTTCGCAAGATTGCCTTCATAGTCGAACCGGGGAACGGCGTCGTCGGGCTGCGGCTCCAAATAGACGCGGATCAGGCGGCCCTGCGCAAGCGGCTCGAAGAAGGGCAGCGAGTTGCGGATGAGCAGGTTATGGACAAGAGACGTGATGAAAACCGTCTTGCCCGAGCGCGCGAGTCCGGTCACGCCGAGGCGCACGGCGGGGCTGACAAGCTGTGCAGCCGCGTCCTGCGCACGCGCCCAGGTTTCAAACGCCGTATGAGCGAGCCGGTCGAGCAAGTAGTTTCATTCTCCTCATCGGAAGTTCCGCAAAGTGTCCCCTCAGTAATCCAGCGGGGCCGGGAACAGCGGCTGCAATTCAGCGTTCGCCCTTAGATCGTGGTCTAGGAGAGAACGTAATGGCAGACGACCCAAAATCAAAAGCGCAATCGGTATTTGTAGCCGCCTTGCGGAACGCTCACGCCCTTGAAAATCAGGCTCTTGAGCTGATGAACCGGCAAGTCGAACGCATCGAACATTATCCCGAAGTGAAGGACCGGCTTGAGCGTCACATTCAGGAAACGCATCAGCAGCTGGCAAGGCTCGATAGAATTCTGGAGGACCTGAACGAGTTTAGATCGGTCCTTAAGGATAACACGATGTCCTTGTTTGCGAACGTGGCCGCGCTGGGACATGCTGCGGCGCAGGACGAGATCGTGAAGAATTCGCTCGCCAATTTCGCGTTCGAAAACTACGAGATTGCCTCCTACAAAGCTCTCATCCAGTTTGCCCAGGAAACGGGCAATCAAGCCTTTGTGCCGCCTTTAGAGCAGAACCTTTCAGAAGAGGAGGCTATGGCCGGCTGGCTGGACGAGCATCTGGCGAATGTCACTTCGACCTACCTCCACCGGGCAGTTGCCGGACAAACCGCCGGTATTTAGCGCATCAGCCGGCGCGACCTTAAGGCCATTCGGGCCCTATCAGTCCGGCCAGGGGAAGAAGTGCCGGCTTCTGTATCTTGCATAGGCCCGCCGGTGTCTTGAGCTGCGATGAGCGCGCCGGATGTGAGGCCGGTTCTCTTCGGCGGCGGCTGCTCCGGCGCGGGGTCGCTGGGCAGCGGCCGGCGAGTTCCTTCGTTGCCACGGCGGCAGGTAATCGTCACTCGCGACGGCTGGGTATTCTGCTGCCGGGAGGGGAGGGGTTGGCGGCACGTAACCGGGCTTCGAGGCCTGATAGTTTTCCGCGACCTCTAACTTTTTCGCCCTTGCAATGGGAGGCGCGGCCCGAAGCGCAGTCAGAAGCTGAACACCGGGCTCCGCATCCGCGTTTGCCTTCGAGACCAAGACAAACCTGCGTGCCGCTCGCCGGGCTGACCTGTTCCAAGTGCCATTCATTGGCCCGTCATAGTAACCCAGCCGGTCCAACTCCCTTTTTATAGCAAGGACCAAGCCTGCCCTTTTCGAGGGAACAGGAAGTCCTTCGCTTGCAACAGACATGTTTTGTGCAAGATGAAGGGCGAACTTGAGCTGCCTCGAAGAAGACGCCTTGGCGATGCTCGCGGCAGCCACTTGGGGCGAAGCTGTTCCCGGCCGGGACTGACCGGGGGAACTGGCTCGTGAAGCTCCGCTGTCCTTATCGCCATCCTCCCGGAGAGTGTCCGCCAGCCTTGGCAGTCCGATCAAGGTTGCAACTGTAAATATCGCGAGCAAAAACCAGCGCATCGTTACATCCCACAACAAAAATGGTTATGAAACCGGCCCAGCACGGCGCGCAGCGCACCCCGCAGTGCCGCCCAGAATGTTTTGACTTCTATAGGCGAATGCTTCTGCTTCCGGCGAACCCATCAAGATCAAGCTCGCATGTTATACATGAGATACTACATCTTGTGGACAGAAATTAATTCTCGCTTAACGATTCGCGAATCGCTAAAACTGATTCGGGGGCCTAAATAAACGTTTGATCTATAGCGAAAAAAGACTGCGAGCCTGCGGCGGACCGTTCAGTCTTTGGGAGTTATTCTCCTTCTTTCGCGAAGGCAGACGACAGTAAACTGTACCCGTGTTTGAGCGCGGCAAAGAGCGCGCCTTGGGTTTTTGTTCCTAATTTCCAATCCTAACCGCTGGCCCCCGCATGGCGCCGCCAGCGACGGAGCGGCGCCCCATATTGGGGGCAACGATGAGACACGTACTCGGAATTGCAGGCGTCACCGCAGCGGCGGTTCTGCTTATTGTTTCGGCGGCAATGAATTGGCGGTTCGGGTACACACTCGGCAAGTCCGATTTCGAGTCGCAGCTCTACGGAGCGGCGAGCGCGGCGGCCGATTGCTTCAAGGCTCTCCTGCCGTTCTTCATTTTCGCTGCGCTCAGAAATAAAAGCTATAGCCAAGCATTGGGCGGAGCAATGCTGTTTGCTGTTTGTTTCTCCTATTCGCTCACATCATCGCTTGGCTTTGCCGCACTCAACCGGGCTGACACGACAGGCTCTCGGGTGCTTAAGGCTGAAACCCACCAGGATCTTCGCCTTGAGCTGGAACGCTCGCGGGAAGCGCTTAAGACCTTGCCCGCGCATCGCCCATTCGGGACGGTCAGCGGCGAGATCGAGGCTTTCAAACAAAATGGCAGATGGCTGGCGAGCGAAGAGTGCAGCAACGCAACCTCGACGAAGAGCATGAGCTATTGCGAAGGCTTCTTCAAACTGAAAGCGGAGCTGGCAATCGCTGAGCAGGCCGATAAGCTCGATTCACAAATAGGGCAGCTGCGTAAAAGGTTAGGAGCGATCGATCCAGAAGCGGTTGTGAGGGCGAGCGATCCGCAAAGCCAAGTGCTGGCAGGGCTTACCGGACGTAGCACCGAGGAAGTCCAGACGAGCCTGACGGTCCTTATTGCTCTGCTGGTAGAACTTGGGGCCAGCCTTGGTTTCTACACCGCCTTCTCCTATTGGCGTGTCTTCGACGTGAAGGGGCTCCCAGTACCTGTCCAGACACAAGCATCGGGCCGGCCTGCCTTCGTGCCCGCGCTGCGGCTCACGGCCGTGCCAGATTCGGAGCCAATGCTCCAGCCGGCCGAACCCAAGACGGACGTGGAGCTCTATTATGACGAGCGCGTCGGCAAAGAGCCGGGGTCGAGTGTTACGGCGCTCGCTCTTTACGACGATTATTGCCAATGGTGCGAAGCGAAAGGCAAGCAGCCCCTTGGGTTGCCGATCTTCACGCGCCGCTTCAGCGATCTTGGCGTCCAGAAGGCGAAGGTCGCTGGCCGCATCCGCTATATGGACGTGAAGCTCCTCTTCGGCGCCGGCGATGATGGGCTGCGCGAGCTTTACGCGGTGTCCTGAGCATGGGCATTCCGATCACTCCAAGGGGAAGGGGAAGCGATCGCGACCCTTTTCCCTCGGGAAGGCCAAGAGCGGAACGCTTCACGAGCCGGCATCGGGGAAGAAGAGCTGCTGCCCCTCGATCTTGTAGGATGTGATGGCGGCCTGCCCATCCTTCGATATCAGCCAGTCTATGAAGGCTTGGCCATCTGCGCGGTTCACTGAGGGATATTTTGCCGGGTTGACGAGGATGAGCCCATACTGATTGAACAAGCGCTTATCTCCTTCTACCAGGATCGCAAGACCGTCTTTGTTCTTGAATGAAATCCAAGTTCCCCGGTCCGACAGCACATACGCGCCAGTTGCGCTCGCCATATTGAGTGCGGCTCCCATGCCCTGCCCTACCTCCCTGTACCAGGCCGGTTTGGTGACGGCGGGATCAAGGCTCGCTTGCTTCCACAGCGCAAGCTCCGCGATATTAGTTCCGGATTTATCTCCACGGGAAATGAATAGACTTCGCGTTCCGGCCACGGCTTGGAAGCCCTTCACAATATCGGTGCCCTTTGCACCGGCAGGGTCGGCTTTCGGACCTACAAGAACGAAATCATTATACATGACGCCGAAGCGCTTTATGCCATAGCCTTCGGCCACGAACTTCTCCTCTTGTTCCTTGGCATGGACAAAGAGGACGTCAGCATCTCCCCTGCGCCCTGTTTCGAGTGCCTGCCCTGTTCCTTGAGCAACCACATGCACCTGGATACCGGTTTTTGCCGTGAAGATCGGAAGAATGTGTTCAAACAAACCGGAGTCCTGTGTAGACGTGGTTGAGGCCACAATGATGGTGCCGGCAAAAGCGGGAGTAACCGCAAGAAAAGCGGTCAAGAAGGCGATATGAACCGCCGCCGTTACGTGGGTCCTTCTTGCCACGGCAAGGGCTCTCTTATAGCTACGCGGTGGCGCGGGCCTGAATAGCATGGCCGGCAAGGGTCTTACCAAGCGACCAAACAGCGCCCGGCACTTTATGTGCTGCCGCGATCGTGGCTTCGAAAGCTTCTTCGATCCATTTGCAATCCTCATCTGTAATGGTGAGTGCAGGAAGAAGCTTCACGGTGTAGCTTGCATGGCCTGCAACCTGCACCAGGATCTTATGTTCCTTGAACAGTGGGATTGTGATCATCTGGCAGAACAGACCTGCGTTCGCCGCTTCGAGGGCATGCCAGGACATCTTTAGCGCAAATGACTTCGGAGCGCCGAACTCGACCCCGATCATAAGCCCCCGGCCGCGCACGTCCTTCACGAGTTCGTAGCGCTGCATGAGGCTTCGGAAAAACTCAGTCAGCCTCTCGCCGCGCTTGGCCGCGTTCTCGACTACCTGCTCCTGCTCGAGTACTTCAAGCGTCGCAAGTCCCGCCGCCATGGCGAGATCATTTTTCGCGAAAGTGGAACCGTGAACGACGGCGCGATCCATGCGATTGAACAGCTCGTCATAAATCCATTTGCGGGTAAGCACCGCGCCCACGGGTACCTGTCCACCGGACAGGGCTTTAGCAAGAAGAACGATGTCAGGCTCGGCCCCCCAATGCTCTACCGCAATGAACTTTCCGGTCCTGCCCATTCCCGTTTGGATCTCGTCCACGATGAAGAGCGTCCCATATTTCCGGCAGAGTTCCTGTACGCCTTTGAGGTAAGTCGCGCCTGGGATGTTGACCCCTTTCCCTTGAATCGGCTCCACGAAAAAGCCAGCGATCTTTTTCGTTTTCAAAACATCCTCGAGCGCGGTGAGATCGTCGAAGGGTACCTCAACGCATTCGGTCAAAAAGCCTTCGAAGCCCTTACGAAAAATCCCGTCGCCATTGAGGGACAGGGAGCCGTAGGACAAGCCATGAAAGGCGTGACCGCAATAAGCGATACCCTCCCGGCCCGTTGCCGTGCGTGCGAATTTGATCGCGGCCTCGACGCATTCCGTGCCGGAATTTGCGAAAAATACCTTTTCAAGATGGGGAACGTATCCAAGCAGGCGTTCCGCAAGGATTCCAGCTAGGGGAGAGACGTCCATCTGCACGAGATTTGGCAACTCGCTGTCGAGCACCTGCGTCAACGCCTCTCGAACGCGAGGATGGTTCCGGCCGATGGCGAACACACCCCAGCCGCTCAGGAGATCGAGATATTTCGCGCCTTCCCGGTCCCACAGATATTGGCCCTTGCCGCGAACGAAGCCGACATTGAAGCCGATCGTCTTGAGCACGCGAACCATTTGCTCATTCATGTGGTGTGTATGAAGTGAATAGCGCTCGGCTTCCCGCTCACTGAACAAGCTCTGCATGTCTACGCTCATGCCTCAGGCCTCCTCAAACGCAGCCGGGAACCGATATACAGCCTTATCGCTTACTTAGTGGAAAGGTCGTCATCGCAAAGAGGGCGAGGTGGCCGAAACTTGCCATTGGGCCAAGAAATTCCACATTGGCGTAAGATTACAACGGCACTGCAAGACAGCGGGAGCACGAATAGCATGAGACTTTTCTTGGCCGCGGGCCTGATGAGCCTGCTTCCAATCACGGCGGCCTTCGCACAATCACCTGCCGGCGAATGGGTTGTGAAAGACGGTACCGCCCATATCCGCATCGTCCCATGTGGAGACGCTTTTTGGGGCGTCATTTCTTGGACAAAAGGGCCCGCTGGGAAAGACGTAAACAATCCAGATCCGGCCAAGCGCGACCGCTCGGTCATGGGCATGCCCATCTTGATCAACATGCATCCTGGGGAGGGACAATGGGACGGCGAGGTCTATAACGCCGAGAACGGGGAGACCTACACCTCTCACATCAGCCTGCTAGGCCCTGACACGCTTAAGATCGAAGGCTGTGTGCTGGGCGGTCTCATCTGCGGAGGTGAAAACTGGACACGCGTCGCGCTGCCCAAAAATCACGCCTCCGATCAGGCGGTGTGCTCGGGCGTTTCCAAATAAGCGGGCTTGGCTTCCGGTTCTTCCTCGACCTTGACGGGATGGCGCGGCGGCCCCATCAGCAACGGCTGGAACAGCACGGCTGCAGCCATTGTACAGCCGAGCGCAAGGGCGAGCAGCCTGCCCATGCTGGCGTTGCCGGGGTAGTCTGAAAACATCAGGCTTCCGAAGGCCACGGCGGTGGTCATCCCGCTGAAAAACACGGCGCGCGTCAGAGGGGAGGAGAGAAGCCCCGTCCGTCCCTCGCGCCAAGCCATGATGTAATAAATTTTGAACGCCACCCCGACGCCTAACAGCACAGGCAGGGCAATAATGTTCTCGAAATTCAAGGGCATGCCGATGATGACGGTGAGCTCGAGGGTCACGGCGGCGGCAAGCAGCAGCGGAAAGAGAGTGAGCGCAACATCCCGGATACGGCGCAAGCTCAACCAAAGCAGGAAGGCGATCGAAAGCAGCGCCCATATTCCAGCTTCTATGAACGCCCATTTGATTGTCTGGCCGGCCATGACAACGCCAACAGCCTCGCCGGCGGCATTCGGAGCGATCTTCATCACGGCGTCCACGAACCTGTAGAGGAAATTCGGGTTGTTCGGATCGCCGCGCGGTATGACGGAGACCCGCGCCTCGCCATTGCGGCTTATCCAATCCGAGACAAGGTCCGGGGGAAGGTCACTGAGCGTAATCTTTTCAGGGTTCAGGCTTTGCCGAATGCTATTCAAAGTAAGTTTGAGGGGTTCAATAATCGCGGAGTTTGCCCTCGCGCGCGCAGCCGGGCTTGCCTTCGCAAGGTTTGAAAGGGCAGTCGATAGCCTCATCGCTGCCTCTGCTCCGGGTGTTCCCTGCGACCGGGCGGCCAGCACGCTGAGATAGCTTGCGGTACTGTCAAGACTGCTTATAACCTGGGCATCGGTTGGCGGAGGCTCTGTATGTTGCGGATTGAGAACGCCGTTCAGGGAACTGGCGGCCTGATGAATGAGCGCGATTTTAGTATCCTGATTTTCGGGCACAAAACTGCTTAACGTCATTGCCTTGGCTACTTCCGGCAACGCGCTGACCTTTTTGGCAAGGGCGTCTGCATCGGCCAAAGACGGCGTAAGCACCTCGATTGTCTGACCGGTAGCCTCCGGGTCCTTCTGCAGCTTCAGATAAGTTGCCACCGATTCAACGTTCGGGTTGCGCAGGTCCATCGGGTTGATGTCAAAGCGAAGCCAGTAAAGAAGAGGCAGGCCTGCGATGACGACGCAAACAGTGCCGATGAGAATGGCTTTGCGGTGGCGCTCAAGAAAATCGTCCACAGGCGCGAGAAATGCATAGCCGAGGGGACGCCATTCCGCCGGCGGATTAAGCAGCCGAAGCATCGCGGGCAGGACCGTTATGCTCATCAAAAAGGCCACGATCATGCCGACGCCTGCCACCTCGCCTAGCTCCGAAAGCCCCTGATACGAGGTCGGCGTGAACGATGCGAAGCCTGCCGCGGTAGCTCCCGCGGCTAGGGCCAACCGGCTTCCTGTGTTGGAGGCGGTTCGGACAAGCGAAGCGAAGAGATTATTATGCTCGAAGCGTTCGGCCCGGTAGCTCACACTGAACTGGAGTCCAAAATCCACTCCGATCCCGACGAAAAGCACAAAGAAGGCTAGTGAAATGGGGTTGTATGCCCCGACCAGGAGAAGGCCGAGCGCTCCGGTTATGAAAAGGCCCGTGAAGAGGCTCACGAATACCGCGATTATGATGCGTACCGAATGCAGCGCAAGCCACAGTATGAAAAGAACGGCGCAAAGCGTGAGCGCGGCATTGAGCGCTGCTCCATGCTCCAAGGTGCTGAAATCGTCGTCCGCAAGGGGCGTTGGACCCGTCAACAGAACCTTGACGCCGTGCTCCGAGAGATTGAGGTCATCGGCTGTTCGGTGAACAGCGTCCGTGGCCTCGCGGCCCGGTTCCAGCGCTGTGTAATCGAGAATAGGAAAGATCTCGATGAACTGGCGAAGCTCCCGCTTCTCGGGAGGCTGGCCCGACAAAAACTCGCGCCAACTGAACCAGGCAGGCCTATGAGCAATGGCGTTGTCGATTGCATTCGCAAGCGAATTGAACTGCGGAGCGACACTATCCAGCGAAATCCGATGGGCTTGTACCCCTCGCAAGCTGAGGGAAATTGCGCTCATGACGCCGCGCAAGCTAGGATCCGCGGCAAGCGGTGCAAGCAGGCTGCTCGATCGGGAGAGCTCGCTCAGCGAGTTCTTGAGCTCGGTTTCGGAAAGAAAAAGCAGGCCATTCCGCTCAAAAAAGGGGCCGCCGGAAATCTGCTGCGCACTTTTAAAGTGCTTGTGTTCTTGGTTGAGCCTGCGAGTAAGCCTTTCCGCCGCGTCCTCTGTCAGTTCCGCTGTTGGCCCCTCGACAACAGCCAGGATCATCGTTTCTTGGTCCTGAAACGCATGCTCGTAAGCGATCTCATGCTGGCGCCAGGGGAGATTGGGCGAGATCAGCTTGTTGATATCGGTGTTGACCTGGAACTCGTTGAAAAGATAATACCCGGACGCCGAGGCGAGGATGATCGCGATCGCGAGGACCACCAGTGCATGGCGCGCACAGGATTCTACAGTAATGACGAGAAGTCTTTTAAACATCAGCTACCGCTGAGAGCTGGAGTAAAGGCCGCGTCCTTGCCCAGGAAGACAATGGCCGGAGTATGGGTGGGACCGGTGAAGAAGCTCTGATGATGGACTTCCGGTTGCTGGCTGTGTTCCGGCCGTCCGCCGCAACTCTCCTAGCTCCGGCCCAGCAACCGCGTTCCCGCATAGCATCTGCATCACAGCTATCTGTTGTAAATAAGGCACAAATATGCCTTTGACCCCTTAGATTGCAACTAAGCAATTGGAAACAAACGCCTTTCCAGAAAAATCATATGCAATTCGCCTTCTGACAAAGAGGGGACTGCTGTGGAGGAACATTTAGCCTAACGTATAATGCAATGTTGGCGAATGGCAAATAGCCATTCTTGGCGATGGAGCTTGCTTTCGCGATGTGGCAAAAAAGGTTACAAATTTTCGCGCTCAAATCTTGATTAGCTGGCTAGCAGAAATTGCTGGTCCATGGCGGGTGGACCCCCATTTTGCGTTATTATGGCCCCCTTCTCAGCCATGAATTCAAGTTGGGCATATAGGGAGAGCGCCGCGGCCCGGCTCAGCGAGGGGTCAAGACCGGCGTATATGCGCGTTACCATTTCGCTAATCGTATGGAGTCCGCCACGCAGGCAGTCGGTAATTTGGCTCTCGCGCCAGTAACGGTGGATCATCAAGGCTTTCACATATCGCTGCGGCTCACGAATGGGTCCGCCATGGCCTGGAAAATAAATGACTGGTTCTTTGCGTTCGAGAAGCCGTTCCATCGAACGCATATAGCTGCCCATATTGCCTTCCGGGGGAGCGATGACGCTGGTGTTCCAGCCCATGACGTGATCGCCCGAAAGAAGGATTTTCTGAGCTGGGAGGAAAAAGCATAGATGATCGGGAGCGTGGCCTGGCGTGTGAATAGCTATGGCTTCCCACCCGGAGCCAGCGACCCTACTCTCATCTTCAATTGCCAAATCGAAATCAACCGGGACAACAAAGCTTCGCCCAGAAGGACCGTTGGCCCCAATGGAAGCGTCATTCGCCGGCCGTGTCATCCCTACGGTCAGGGCGCCCGTTAGTGCGCGCAGCGCTGCAACCGCACCACTGTGATCGCTGTGACAGTGAGTGACAAGGATGTGGGTGATCCTCTCGCCTTTGAGGGCGTCGAGAAGCACGTCGATCTGATCCTCGGCATCTGGCCCCGGATCCACGACCGCAACCTCGCCCTCGCCGATTACGTAAAGGTTGGTGCCCTTGAAGGTGAAAGGGCCCGGATTTTGGCAAACGATCCGCCGCAGCCCCGGTGCGACCTGCTCCAGGGCCTCATATTTGAAGTCCATCTCGCGAGAGAAGGGCAGCGGTTTCGCGTGTTCAGTGCTCAAAATGTCGTCTCTCATATTATCTTATCGGCCATTGGATTTGGCGATCACGTACGTTTGTCAAACGGCATAGCGGCTTCGTTATCAGCCGGGTTACCGGGCAGCAGCCCATAGGCGCAATTCCACCGTTGCACAATGCACTGCAATTTGGGGCATTTCATAATATATGAACGTGAACGAATAGGCGAAGGGAGCAAAAGCCTTGAGAAACGACCCATTCGTCGCTGTTGATGGCTATATTGAGCGGTTGTTCGCACGGGAGGACAGCGCACTTAAGGCCGCCGTCGGGGATATGCAGGAAGCTGGCCTTCCCGACATCAGCGTGTCCCCGGTCCTCGGCAAGTTTCTGTATTTTCTTGCGAAGCTAAGAGGCGCGCGGCGCATTTTGGAAATCGGCACTCTTGGCGGCTACAGCGCCATTTGGCTTGGACGTGCCTTACCTGAAGACGGCTTCATGATCACGATCGAAGCCGACCCTCTCCATGCAAAGATCGCGCGCCGCAATCTCGCCAGGGCGATGCTGCTCGGCACAGTCGAGGTGCTGGAAGGCCGGGGGCTTGAGGTGCTGCCAAAGCTTGCGGCCTCGCGTGAAGCACCCTTCGACATGGTATTCATTGATGCCGACAAGGAGAGCTACCCCGAATATCTTGAATTTGCGATCAAATTGTCTCGGCCAGGGACGCTAATTGCCGCCGACAATGTGATCCGGGGCGGCGCTGTGCTCGATCCCCATTCCATTAAGTCCAATTCAATGGTTGCAGGCGTCGTTCGCTTCGCGGAGCTGCTCGCGAAAGATCCGCGTGTTGAGGCGACGGAATTGCAATCTGTTGGTGTGAAGGGGCATGATGGCCTGGCTCTTGCGCTTGTTAGACCGTAGCTGTGAGTTTTGCTAGGGCAATCGGAAACCCACTTTAGCATCAGCTGAAATTAAGAAGTCTTCGAAATTCTTGTCTGACCCGCGTTTGCGCCTTCATTTGCTTGACTTTCGTGATTGCAGTGGCCTAGTAACAGTCGGAAATTCAAGCGCGCCCATTATTTTCGCGATCGGATTTGCATGTCTTCCCCAGACGACGGCGAACAGGACAGAGGCATAGCCTCCGATTCGAACGAGCGTCTGAAGGAGCGGCTGCGAAAGCTTGAGCAAAAGCTCGAACCGCGGGATAATGAGCGGGGCATCCTATCTGAAGAAGAGCGCGTGCGCAGAAGCTCAGCGCTCGGCAAAGCATTCAGGCTCTCGACTGAGCTTGTAGCAGGCGTGTTTGTTGGGGGTTTTTTGGGCTGGCTCCTCGATCGCCTGCTCGGAACGATTCCTCTGTTCCTGGTAATATTTCTTCTGTTAGGTATCGCTGCCGGGTTCATGAATGTCATTCGTGCGGCGCGCGAGATGAGCGGGAAGTAAAAGGCAGGGCGGAGTATCAGCTTCGCCAGGGGTTGGTATGATCGGTTGGTTGTTCATAAGCGCGGCGCATGCGGCGGGCGTGGAGGAAGGTGGTGCGCATCATGCGTTCAACCCCATGCACCAGTTCATCATTCACCGCTACGTTCCGCTTAAGATATTCGGCTATGACGCGTCCTTTACGAATTCGTCGCTATGGATGGTGATGGCGACCACTGCCGTCACGGCTTTTCTCATCTTCAGCATGCAGAGAGCCTCCCCAATCCCGAATCGCATGCAGTCGCTGAGCGAAGTCACCTACGAGTTCGTGGCGAACATGGTCCGCCAGAATGCGGGCAGCGCCGGGATGCGCTATTTCCCGGTCATATTCACGATTTTCATGTTCGTTCTATCGCTAAACCTCTTGGGCATGATCCCGCTGCCAGGACTCGGGCAGTTTACGGTTACAAGCCATATTATCATCACCTTCGCTCTGGCATTGTTCGTGTTCCTCGGGGTGACGCTGATCGGCTTTTTCAAACACGGCTTCCGCTTCTTGAAACTGTTCGTGCCGTCAGGGGTCCCCATCTGGCTCTTGCCGCTAATCACAGTGATTGAGATTATTTCCTACTTCACCCGCCCGGTTAGCCTTTCAGTCCGTCTTTTCGCGAACATGATGGCAGGGCACACGATGCTTGCCGTCTTCGCTAGCTTCGTGATCGGGCTTGGGATCCTTGGCGGCTGGGTTCCTTTCCTCTTCATGGTCCTGCTGATGGGCCTCGAAATATTAATCGCCTTTCTGCAAGCCTATGTCTTTGCAGTTTTATCGTGTATCTATCTAAATGATGCGCTGCACGCGGCCGAACATTAACCGCCTTCATCACCCATCAACCCTCAAGCAACCACTAACTTATCAAATCAGTAGGAGAATAGGTCATGGATCCAACAGCAGCGAAGCTTATAGGGGCTGGCCTCGCGTGCTCGGCCCTTATCGGCGCCGGCATCGGCATTGGCAGCATTTTCGGCAATTTCTTGCAGGGCGCCCTCCGGAATCCTTCCGCTGCACCCGGCCAATTTCCGAACCTCCTTCTCGGATTTGCCCTAGCGGAAGCAACCGGGCTGTTCGGCTTGGTGATTGCACTCATTCTATTGTTTGTATTCTAGTTAGGAAGGGCTGCGGCGCCTTAAGCGGCCCTTTGTATTGACAGGTGAATAGATGCCCCAACTGCAACCGGCTGATTTTGCTCCCCAGTTGATCTGGCTCGCAATTATCTTCGCGCTTTTCTATTTCGCACTGTCTTACCTGGCGCTGCCGCGTATTGAACAAGCGCTGGCCGAGCGGAGGGCGAAAATCGGGAACGATCTGCAAGGCGCCCGTGAGGCTCAGACGCTTGCCGAGCAGGAAGCGGCCCATTATGAGGCGCTTATTACGTCGGCTAAGGGGAAGGGGCAAGCAGGCATCCGCGCCTCGCGCGATAAGCTCGACGCAGAGCTGAACAGCAAGCGAGGCGACCTTGACCGGGAGCTTGCCGCAAGAGCAGCAGAAACAGAGAGGCGAGTAAAGGCGCTTCTGGAGAAAGCTGCGGGTGAGATGGAAGCCATGACTGCTGGTGTTGTAAGCGATATAGTCAAGACATTCGGTGGGGTGGAGGTCAGTGACGGCGAGGTTCATGCCGCTCTCAAGCAGGGCCTCAAAGGGTAAAGACATGTTTTGGCACGAACCGGAAACCTGGGTTGCTTTTTCCTTCTTTCTTTTCATTGGACTGCTAGTCTATCTGCGAGTCCCAGGGAAGGTATTAAAAACGCTTGACGCACGCTCTTCTGCGATTGCGCGCGAGCTGGAGGAGGCGCGCAAGCTTCGCGCTGAGGCGGAAGCGCTACTCGCCGACTACAAGCGCCGCGTCGAGAACGCACAGGTGGAAGCGGAAGCAATCATTGCCCAAGCTGAGCGCGAGGCCGCCGCTTACGCAAAAGAGGCGCGGGTCGCGTTCGATGAAATGATCGGCCGGCGCATAAATTTGGCGGAGCAGAAGATAAAACTCGAGGAAGAAAAGGCGCGGAAGCAGATCCGCGCCCAAGCCGCCGAACTCGCCGTTGCGGCCGCCGAACAGCTGCTTGAACAGAAAATCAGCGGCAAGGCAGCGGAAAATATGATCACGGCAAGCCTCGACCGGATCAAAAAGCGCCTGCATTAGGCGTTACGAGGCGACGCAGGCAGCTTACCGGGTTTTGGGGTTTCCTCTGGGAGGATACGAGTGACCGGATTGCTAGTAGCCGCGGCCGCGTTCTTTTTGCTCCATCTGGTGCCAGCTACTCCGCTGAGGCGAGGTTTGGTGACCTCCTGGGGGCAAGGGCCCTATATGGGTGCCTTCGCCATTCTTTCCCTTGCCACGATCTGGTGGCTTGTTAGCCAATTCATTGCTGCGCCTTACGGAACGAAACTGTGGAGCGTTCCCGATTGGTGGCTTTGGCTTAAGGCCGCGTTGATACTCTTCGCGTTGATTCTCGCCGTCTGCGGATTTTTGACGCCGAACCCTTCGACGCCTGCCGGCACGAAGGCCCTAAGCAATCCAAGAGCCGCAGAAGGCATTTTCGCGGTTACCCGCCACCCCGTAATGTGGGGAATCGCGATTTGGGCCATGGCCCATATGATTTCCCAGGCGACGGTGCGAGGCTTCCTATTTTTCGGGACATTTGCGGCGACGGCGCTGATCGGAAGCTGGCTGCAGCAGGAGCGTAAGCGAAAGACTCTGTCGAATTGGAGTGCCTTCGAGGCCAAGACATCCTACTTCCCTTTCGCTGCAATTGTTGAAGGCCGTGCGAAATTGAGCCTTGGCGCGATCGGCTGGTGGCGCATAGCCATTGCCGTTGTCCTTTGGGCCCTGATCATTCACTTTCACTATGCGGCATTTGGGGTAAGGCCGCTGCCTACCCCAACGTAAAAGACGCCCTGTCCAGTAGGGGAAGGGAGGGCTTACAGGACCATTTGAGTCTGGTTGACGAGGGCAACCAGCTTCCCGTCTTCGGTCTCGATCCGGGTCTGCCAAACCTGCGTTCGCCGCCCGATGTGAAACGGCACCGTATTGGAACGACAGTTTCCCCCGCCTTCGCGCCTCTTATGAAGTTGGTCTTGCTTTCAACGGTGGTTGTTCGCTGACTGCCTTCCGGTAAATTCAGGACCGTTGCAATGGCGCCAACCGTATCGGCAAAAGCCATCAAAGCGCCGCCATGGACAAGGCCTCCGGCTGTGCAAAGGTCAGGCCGGACGAGCATTTTCGCAGCGACGTGATTCTTCTCCCGCTTGGTGATTTTCGAGGCTCGGTTCCGATGCTGACACGGCATTCCCCCTAGTACTGCGTCCCCGGTGAAGCAACGAACTGGAGCCAGTCCTGCACACGCTGCTCAGGATGTGGATGTGCCACGATATCGGTGACAACCGCGATGCTGTCCGCACCGGCCTTGAAGACGGCTGGAGCACGCTCGAGTGTGATACCGCCAATGGCGACCAAAGGCCGTTTGGCAAGCAGCTTCCATTCGCCAATCCTATCCAACCCTTGTGGCGCCCAGGGCATCGCCTTCAGCTTCGTCTCGTAGATGGGACCAAGAGCCACATAGTCCGGGTCTTCCTGAAGCGCCCGCTCCAGCTCTTCGTGGCTATGGCTAGAAATTCCGATCTTGATACTCGCGCGCCTGATCGCCGGTATGTCCGCCGTTTGCAAGTCGCCCTGACCGAGATGAACGAAGCGCGCGCCGCGATCTATCGCTTCGCGCCAATAATCGTTTACCACCAACTCGCACTTGAAGGCATCACAGGCGGCGAGCGCCTTCGCTATTTCGCTATTGATGAGAGCGGGGTCTGCATCCTTGATGCGCAGTTGAATGAGCTTCACCCTGAGCAGCGCCAAGCGCTCGACCCAGGCCGCGCCCGGAACGATCGGGTAGAACCTTGCCAGCATGTTAGCGGTCCCGGAAAGCCAGGCCGGGCAACGGTGTGGAGGGGCTTGCCATATCACGCTGCGGCATAAGGCCTGCCTTATACGCCAAGCGGCCCGCCTCTATGGCCTTCGCAAAGGCCAGCGCCATCGACACCGGGTTGCCCGCCCTGGCCACGGCCGTATTCAGTAATATGCCGTCGAAGCCAAGCTCCATTGCTTCTGCAGCGTGCGATGGCGCCCCAATGCCGGCATCAACGATCAATGGGGTGTCCGGAAAGTAGGCGCGCAGACTGCGCAAGGCATAAGGATTCAACAGGCCCCGTGCCGTTCCAATGGGAGCCGCCCATGGCATCAGCACCTCGCAGCCGGCGCTCAAAAGACGCTCGGCAACGCTCAGATCCTCGGTGCAATAGGGAAAGACCTTGAAGCCATCCCGGGAAAGAACCTCGGCGGCTTCGGCAAGGCCAAAGACTTCGGGCTGGAGGGTGTCGTCGTTCGCGATGACCTCGAGCTTGATCCAGTCAGTTTCAAAGATTTCGCGCGCCATTTGCGCGGTCGTGATGGCTTCCCGGGCCGTGTGGCAGCCGGCGGTATTCGGCAGGAGATAGGCTCCAAAGCTTTTCACGAGATCCCAAAAGCGCTGCCCCGCGCCTGCATCCCGGCTGCTTTCGCGCCGGAGAGAAACCGTCAGGACGTTGGGCCGCGCTGCTGCCACGGCCGCGCTCATAACCTCTGGGGAGGCATAAAGAGCCGTGCCCAGCAATAGACGCGAAGCGATGGCCTTGCCGTAAAGGATAAAGCTGTCCTGGGCGGCAACGCCCTTATCGGTAGTGGACGGAGTCATACCTATCCTCCCTGACGCGGGGAGACGATTTCAATGGCATCGCCTTCTACAAGAGTGGCTTCGGCTCGGGCTTTGGCTGGGATGAATTCCCCATTTCTCGCAGTCGCGACTTTTGCCTGGGAGAGGCCAAGCTCCCGGCAGAGATCAGCAATGGTTCGCGATTGGGTGCGGCGCGCTTCACCATTCACCATGATCTTCAAAAATAATTCCCTCCCGCGTGGTGCCCTTGTCTATATAGCGGGCGGTGAGGTCTGCAAGTATAGGTGCCGCAAGAAAACCATGCCTATAGAGGCCATTTACGTGGATATGGCGATCGCGAACGATGATCTTGGGCGTGTTATCCGGGAAGGCAGGACGAATGCCTGCGGCGATGTCAATGACGCGAGCTTCGCCCAGTTCCGGAATCAAGGCATAAGCGCACGATAAGAGCTCTGCACAGGAGCGCAAAGTGGGCGGACCGCTATCCTCGCTCTCGATGACGGTCGCACCGATCATGAAGCGGCTGCCGTCCCATGGAACAATGTAAAATGGCACGCGGGGATGAAGGAGCCGAATCGGCCGCTTCAGAGTAACGCCAGAGCATTCCAGGATAATGCGTTCTCCGCGAACGCCTCTCAAACTTTTCAGCACCGATCTGGCATCAAAACCGCTGCAATCCACAACCCAGCCCGAGCCATGAGTTTCGAATGCTTCATTCCGGAAAACTACCCCCAGCCGTTTTGCTTCCGCGGCAAGATAGTCCATCGCCGCGACAGGCTGGATATGGGCCTCGCCCTCGAAAAACAGACCCTCCCGGAACCGGCCGGCAAGATGCGGCTCCATTTCCGAAATCTCTGCCGCGCTTACGCGCCGATAGCCCCCCGCCACGGAGGCGAATCGCTGCAGGTCGGAATGATCACGTGCAGCCGCGACAACAAGGGTGCCGTTCCTGACTATGCCAGGGTAGTGCTCTTCCCATAGAGGCATGGCCTCGATCCCCAAGGCCTGCGCCACCTCGTGGCCCGGTTCACCTTCACAGAAAGGCGCAAGCATTGCACCGGCCAGCCGGCTCGCCGCGCTCGATGAAGGGATGCCCGCCGGATCCCATAAAGTGACTTCGTGGCCGCGGCGGCGAAGGAGATAGGCCTGCCAGAGGCCCACGATCCCGGCGCCGGCCACGTCAATGCTCGCCATGCAGCTCATGTGATGGAGAATTGGAAAAAAGCAAGCAAGCGGCCAAGTTGGCTCATGCATTCCTCCCGGGGGCGAAGGGTAACGCGGATTGCCATTTGGCGCACGGGCGGGACCGTGCATTGGCTCGCTTGCTTGCTGGAACCGGCGCGGGAGTTGCGGCGCCCTTGCCGATGTTCTTTGTTTGTTCTAGTTTGATCCGCCTCTTGTGTCAAGCGGCTTTCGGGGGTAAAAGCAAGCAGTTTCATCGGAGTACTGCCGTGACAATAAGAAGAGGCGCCTCCACGTTCGTGGGTGAGCAGCTCGTGCTATCGAAGACAGCTTCCCCAGGCTTTCCAGCTACGCGAATGAGGCGGCCGAGGCAGGCACCCTGGTCACGGGCGCTTGTGGCCGAAACCGTGCTCACGACCTCGAATTTGATCTGGCCGATATTTATCACCACCGGAAAAAAGACACGCGAAGCGATTCCGTCCATGCCAGGAGTGGAAAGGCTTTCAGTCGATCTAGCTGTTGGAGCGGCCGAGGAGGCTGCAGGGCTCGGCATACCCGCAATTGCGCTTTTTCCGTTCACGCAACCGGAGTTGCGGGATGAACACGCTTCGGAGGCTTTCAACCCCGACAATCTCGTATGTAGGGCCGTGCGGGCTATCAAAGCCAATGTGCCGGAGGTAGGGATTGTCTGCGACGTGGCGCTCGATCCCTATACATCGCACGGCCATGATGGCCTTTTAATCGAAGGCGAAATCGCGAACGACGAGTCGTTGCAAGCTCTTGTGCGGCAGGCGTTGGTACAGGCCGAAGCCGGATGCGATGTTCTCGCTCCTTCGGACATGATGGACGGGCGGATCGGGTCAATCCGCCAGGCGCTCGAAGGGCAAGGCTTCAAGAACACGCTGATTTTATCCTATGCCGCGAAATACGCCTCTGCATTCTATGGCCCGTTCCGCGACGCGGTCGGTTCATCGGGCACCTTGAAAGGGGACAAGCGCACCTACCAAATGGACCCAGCGAACACGAACGAGGCCCTGCGCGAGGTCGCGCTCGATCTCGCCGAGGGCGCGGATATGGTCATGGTCAAACCCGGGATGCCCTATCTCGATGTCGTGCGCCACGTTTCCGAAACCTTTCAAGTTCCCACTTTCGTTTATCAGGTCTCTGGGGAATATGCGATGCTGGCTGCCGCATTCGAAAATGGCTGGCTCAGCCGCGAGAAGTGCGTGATCGAGAGCCTGATGGCTTTCCGCCGCGCGGGCGCGTCTGGAATATTGACATATTTCGCGGTCGAAGCTGCCCGGTTCTTGAAGTCGGGTTGAAGCAGGGGCATTTGGCGCTGCATTTCATCTGAAAGGAGATGCGCCGCCATGGCGGTTTTCCCATCGCAGAATCCGGCAGCAGTCAGCTTTGCGGATATCGAAGCCGCAGCTTTGAAGCTGAAAGGCGCGTTGCTGCGCACGCCCTCAGTTGGCGCACCAAAGCTTTCGGAGCTGACCGGGGCCGAAATCTTCATCAAATACGAGAACATGCAAGCAACGGGCAGCTTCAAAGAGCGCGGCGCCTTGCTCAAGCTTTTATCGTTGGATGACAGGGCACGGGAGCTAGGCGTCATCGCGATCTCCGCCGGCAACCATGCTCAGGCCGTTGCCTACCACGCTTCGCGGTTAGGCATTCCCGCAACGGTCGTCATGCCGGAGAATACGCCTTTCAATAAGGTGGCGAACACAGAGGCCTACGGCGCAAAAGTGATCCTGTCTGGCGAGACCATCGCGGAGTCGAAATTGCTCGCCGACGAGCTGATCGCCAGCCGCGGGTTTACGCTCATTCACCCCTATGACGATCCGATGGTTATTGCAGGCCAGGGTACCGCGGCCATCGAGTTCATCGAGGACTGTCCGATGCTCGATTGCATGGTTGTTCCCATAGGCGGAGGCGGACTTATCTCGGGCACGGCCATTGCAGCGAAGCAATTGAAGCCGGATATGGAGATTTTCGGCGTCGAAGTCGCGTCCTACCCTTCGATGTACGCGGCTCTCCGCGGTGAGATGCCTCGCTGCGAGGGGTCGACTTTGGCGGAAGGGATAGCCGTAAAGACCTGCGGGACTTACACCCTGCCCATCATCCGCGACCTCGTGAAAGAAGTCGTTCTCGTCAGCGAAGGCGCAATCGAACAAGCCATCTTCATTCTCGCCAGCGTTCAGAAAACGGTCGCCGAAGGAGCAAGCGCTGCAGGCCTCGCGGCGCTGCTATCGCTCAAAGAGAAGTTCGCCGGGCGCCGGGTTGGGCTATTCCAATGCGGTGCAAATATCGATCCGCGAGTGCTCGCCTCCATTTTGATGAGAGGTCTCGAAAGGGAGAGCAAAATCGTCTCTCTCCGGATCTCCATCACGGACACGCCGGGCAGGCTCGGAGAGATCGCAACCGAACTCGGTCTGTGCGGCGCAAATATCCTCGAAGTCTATCACCGCCGCTTCTACCTTGACGTCCCTGCGAAAGGCGCTGTGGTCGAGATCGTCATAGAGACCAAGGACCAAGTGCATGCGGAACAGACTATGGAGCGGCTGCGGCTTCGGGGCTTCAAGGTCGAACGCATGAACAGCGTCTGGGGAGACGCTTCGAGTGGCGCGAAGGCCTAGGGATTATCATTGTAATGGAGGAACGTGCGCTAGGCTGGCATCGCATGAAGCAATTCCGCACATTCCTTTGCACCGAGGCAAAGCCACAGCTCGGAGAGCAAGGTCTGAGGACGAAGTGGCTTTGCGACAAAGGGCGCGCCCTGGAGAAGCGGCGGTAACTCCTTCCTCGAATAGCCCGAGAGCATCACAAAGGGAATGCCCGCCTGAAGTAGCTCTCGTGCCACCGGCTCGGACGTCTCGCCACCCAGGTTGAAGTCGAGAACGGCAGCATCGCAATTTGAGCGCTTCAGAAGTGCAAGGGATTTCGCTACCGACTTTGCTGGCCCCAGAATATCAAAGCCGGCCTCTGTGAGTATTTGTGAGGTCTCAAGCGCGACGAGGGCCTCGTCCTCTACGACGAGGATGCCCAACCGCGGAAGGGAGCATCCGCGCGCATCAGTCAACTTCAGGTGCTTCAACGGGGCTCCCTCCTCATGTCCTGTCATAGGTTTGACATACAGTATGCCAATTACGCGAATTTTGGGAAGCACAAGCGCAAATCACATCCCCAATGCTGGGGATTTCGAGCATGAATTCTTGATACCCGTGGCCTAAGCAGAACAGGCGAAGCCATGCCGATAAGCAACAGAACCGTGTCCCGGCAAGTATTTCACTTCATACTCTAAGCGCCTGCTTTAGAGAATCTGCCGCTGGCGCATCGCGGTGGCGACCATATGCGGCTGGCTTTTAGCGCCGAGCTTTGTCTTCGCTTTCTTGAAGTGAGTCCGGATTGTTTCTTCCCCGAGACCAAGCGCCTCTGCGATCTCTCGTAGGTCTTTTCCCCAGGAAAGCAGCCGGATGGCCGCAAGCTCGCGGGGTGTCAGCCGTGTATAAGCCTCTTCCGATTCCGGGCTCACCTTTAGCAACTGGTCCAGCCGCACCGCGGCGAAGCTTGCGGCGGCAAAGATTATTATGCGGCGCGGTTCCGTGAGGGTTTTCGTTAGCACTTGAGGTGACCAAAAGGCCACGAGCCAGCGGCCCCCAACCGGGCAAATGAACCCGTCACGGATCCCATACTTCATACCCAGCTCGAGCCCCCACCTATCGGCACCTACCGGCTCGAGAATGCGCGACATCTCAGTCAAAGTATACGGCGCTATGCTTATCCGCCCCATAAAGTAGCTCACCGGATTGAAATTGGGAGCACGCTGCAGCCATTCCTCCCACCAGCCTTTGGGAGCGCTTTCGTGCAGAAACACAGTCTTGCCCAGGCGCAGCGCTCCCCAATCGGCCATGTTCTGGGGGAAGCGGCCCGCACAGAGGACCTTCAGCCCCAGCGCTTGGCCGGTAGCTTCATGGAGTCCATCCAGTACCGCTTCGGGGGCCGTCACGGAACCGAGATTAGCGCAATAGGAAAGCAGCTTTGCAACAAAATCTGACTCAGCTTGAGAACAGAAGGCGGGAGCGGGTCTTGCTAAACTGGTTACGCCATTCATGACCACTGAACTCCCCGATGGACTCTGAGTGGATGAGCTTAGCTGCAACCTCTGGGCTGTGAACGCCCGTAGTCCAATTTTGATTAAGCAACTCCTGACGCGGGGATGAAAACACAGAGGAGGCGGTTGCGCCCTAAGAGTTGTCAATTGTGGCACAGCCGAAGCCGGTAACACTGTAAAAGTGGTCAGAATTCAGCGCAAGCCAGCAACCTAAACCGGGGCCATTTTTCTTGGGTTCTAACCTAGTGGCGCCGCTGAGGGCTAAAAGCCAAACATATGATCGAGGCTGAAGGAGCTATCGCCGCAGAGGAGCCCGTGATAGCCGAAAAGCCGGCAGGTGGTATCTCTGATGGTGACGTAGGCGCCTTCGCCTGCAACTTCGATCGCCTTCGACTCAAAGGTTTCACTCACGCGCCAATAATAAGAACCGCTGCAGGGGATCGCAGCCTGAGCGCGAGCGATTTCTTCACCGCGGCTGGAGGTCAAAATCAAAGAGGTATCCGACTTCGAATGCCACGGCGTGGATGCCGGATAGATGAGATGGCACAGTGTATCATAAGGCTTTTGACCTACCCTCAAGAAGAGCTTGGTGCTCAAACCCGGGGCGCGGCCAGCATAGCTCTGCGGCTCATTTTTGTAGACGAGCACGGAGTTGAACATATGGCTGCCGAAGGAGCTTTCGGCAGCGTGTCCGCTCAGGCGGTCGTGGTAACGGAAAAGCCCATGCATCCAACCATCGGCTTCCCGCCCTGCTTCGAAGTCGTAGATAAGTTCTACGTGCCCGTAGCCTGAGGGTAAGCCTTGGGCCTTTTCAGCCAACAGTGTGGAAACGGCGAGCACGCTGGCATGGTCGCGAGGAAGATTGCCCAACCGATGCTCCAAAATCCGCTCGCCGCCGGCGTCATAAATGACGGCCTTTAGCGGAAAATTGGATATGCCGCGTGCCATGGGTGTGGGGAGCACAAGGGAATCGAACCGGCTCAACGGGAGAATGGGTGCCGGCAAGATGTGCCCCTTGCCCATCACGGCGCCAAGCTCGGCCAGCTTCGGGTCCGGTTTGAGGTCGTTCCGTTCCACATTCACATGAGCGATGCGTTGACGGCCGTTCTTGGCAAACACCTCGTAGCGGGGCCGGACCACATATTTGCCTGCGGCGATTTCGAGCTGCTGAGGCCAGCGCGCTTGCGGGAGAAGTTCGGCAACGCTGACCCGGCGCGTCGCAAACGGCGGAAGCGGCTGGGAAATCGCAACGGGATCTTCGCGACCCATGATGTTCACGGCGATCTCGCCCGCCGGGATCTCGAACGGCTGACTGTTTTGCAGCCAGAATACGACGTCTTCGCCATCATCAGGCGCGGGCAGCCCCGCATAATAGTCAGCCGGCCAGGAATTGGCGTCGTGTGTGCAGGAGAGGCTCTCGGGGGCATCGCCATAGGTATCGAGGGCGTATTTTACGACGTCATGACCAACAATTCCGGTAGCGTGCATGAAGAGCTGACCGGTAAATTCCGGTAGCTTAAAGCGCGCCCGGACTTCCTTGCTATCCAAAGTGAATGTGCTGTTTGCTGGCCCGGCTATATCTTCCCACTGCGCAAGGCATTTCCCGCTTTCATCGTAGAGGCGGCACCAGAAATGCACGTCCTTGGCCCCATAGGACCCCCAGTAATTGGCGGTGACGAGCCGGGTGTGATGGCCCTGGCCGTCGCGGAAGAAGACAAAGTTCGTCGCGAAATTGAGCGGGGACAGATAGCGCGCCCGGTCGCTGATCATCTCGCTGGGGAGGCGGAGATCATCGAGGCTGTGGATGTCCAACCCAGCCGAGAGATGCTTGATTTGATCGGCAAGCCGCGACGCATCGAACGCCGTTATGAGAACTCGCGACGCCTTCGAAGCCGGCAACTCGGTCACGAGCTTAGCCTTCTGCCCGGCGAAGTTCCGGCCCCGCTGCTCCACGTCCTGCACATAATAGCCAGCGAGGGCTAGGCCCGCTATTCCGTAAGCCTGCGCAGCGGTCTCGGCCATGTTGAGCGGATCGTAAATGGCAACCGGTCCACTTGCCTTTAGGAGTGCAAGAAGTTCCTGCGTCTTTTCCGCGGCGAGGGGATGCGTTAGAGCTTTAAAGAAGGCGTTTCCGCCCGAAACATTGCTAAAAGTCTCTATTCTCAGCGGCATGCAATTATGCAACCCTTGTTTACATTCGTAGCCTAGCCAGTTGCATGAGAGAAGTTCGGGTCAAAACCAAGGCGAGTTGCGGAAAACGGCCAGCTCAGCTCTTCAATTTCTTGACGAATGCGGAAATGCTGTGCCGGGTTTTTTCGCGCCAGACCACCCAATTATCACGCACCCAATTGAGCTGGATTACACGGCGCTCTCCATTGAAGGGCTTGTGTCCGTGCCAAGCATTTCCAGTATTTAGAAAGGCAAGTAAAGTTCCTCGTGCCGGCGGCACTTCCATGACCACATCTTCAAGATTGTCGGGCGAGTTCAGAAGACGCAACCTTCCTCCCTCCGCTTCCCATTTGCTGTTCATGTAAATGAGGACGGTAACAAGCTTGCTTCTGCTGTCGAGATGAATCTGACCATCCTTTTCCCGGGCGCGGCCGCGCACAGTAATCGTCGTAGGGCGTTTCTTGAGATCTATGCCGAGTTTCGCGCTCATGACGTCGGCAAAGGCTGATTTCTTCAACTCCTTCATGAATTTGGAGAAGCCGGGACCAAAGCGAAGCGTTTCCAATGGAAAGCTGCCCGGCTGAGAGATGGAAGGATAGTCGGCCTCGATCTCCTCCAAGCCCTTTTCGTCAATGAAATTGGGGACCACGAGAAAAGGAAACGGCTCTGTGTGAACAGAGGCTTGCTCCAGTGCCGCCAAGTTCAACATGTGAATACTACCCTCTCTGGTGCTGCCGGCCGCGCGTTAGGATTGCTTGTCCGCGTTCATAGCGCAGCGTTTGCGCTGCCGCAACTAATGGCTGCGCCCTGGGAAGGAGGGCGCAGCGGACGCGGGAGCTACTCGGCGGACAGGTTCGCAAACCGCAGCTGTTTTAATAGAGGGGGCGGAATCCGTAGTTGAAGATGTAGTTGAAACCGACCTTGACAGTGTTGACGCTCAAACTGTTGTCGAATGAGCCGGAGCTGTCGCCGAAGTCATAATACATATATTCAATCTTGAACGACCAGCTTGGATTGAGGAGAACTTCTACGCCAGTACCGACCGTAAATCCGCTGAATGTACCGCTGTTCTGGTAAAGGTTGTCAAAGCTGTCAGAGATTTGAACGTCGCTGCTGAAAAAGGCGTAGCCACCTTTGAAGTAGAAGAGAGCATTGCTGTAAGCATATCCTATGCGTCCGGTGATATCGCCATACCATCCGCCGGAGCCTGTCACGCGCAAGACTCTGGATGGATTGAGGGGGTCTTGGAACAATCCGCTGGCACTATTTCCCATATCGCCAAAATCGAACTCGATCCCATAAACCATGTTTCCAGACTGGAAATTATAGCCGGTCTGAATGCCCCCCTGCGCGTCCGAGGCTGATATTGTGCGGCCCGCGATTACAGTCCCGGCGCTGCCTCCAAGAAACACCACATTATCGGCCGCTCCGACTGAGGCCCAAGCTCCGCCGAAATTTCCGCCGATGTAAAAGCCTTGCCAGATTGGAGGTTGGTAATATGGCGGCGGCGGTGGAGGTCCTCCGTAACCGCCATAGATGTCTGCCGCTGGCGCCGGTCCGGCCAGCAAGGCCATTCCAACAGCCGCCAGGGCGGGAGAGAAGAATTTTGCAACTGACATGACATACCCGCTTACGTTGATCACTTCCGACCCTACGCGCTACACGGGAGACCAATGCCATTGAGAATGGCTACACGCAAGCCGCGATAAGCTGCCAAGCACACGCTGAGAGTGCACAGCCTGTTGAAAACTTCTTCAAGCGCTTTTTTGGGCTGGGCTTCGCCCTTGTCTTTCTTGGGCTTTTCAACGCTGTCGCTTCTGCGGCACACCTCAAAGGAGAGATGAAGGAGCGCGGATACAAACACGCTCCCTAAGCGCCGCCGCAAGTGCAAGCGCGGCCGTTAATCCGGGGGACTCGATCCCGAAAAGGTTCCAAAGGCCGCTAACACCATGTTCTTTTGGGCCTTGGATCATAAAGTCTGCCGCAGGCTCGCCTGGGCCAACAATCTTGGGCCTTATGCCGGAATAAGCCGGGGCAAGTGCCGCCTCCGGCAGGCCGGGCCAATAGTGACGGATTGCCTCTTCGAATTTTTTCGCCCGGCGGGGATCCACATTGTAATTGATGCTTTCAATCCACTCGACGTCTGGCCCGAAGCGGACGCCGCCGCCGAGATCGAGTGTAGCGTGAATGCCAAGTCCCGCCGCCTCCGCGTCCGGTAGGGGATAAACGAGGTGCCCGAAGGGCGAGCGGAAACCGCTAAGGGCAAAGTAGTTGCCTTTCGCGAAATATGCTTTGGGGACGTGGCCGGCTGGCATTCCCCGGATGGCGCGGGCAAGTTCAGGCGCGCTCAAGCCCGCCGCGTTTATCACAAGGTTCGCCTTGAGGCTAAGGGCATCCGTTGCGAGCTCGATCCCGTCTTCGCCCGCGCCGCCACCCAGCACCGGGGTGTTGAAGACAACAACCCCGCCCGAATTCTCCAAATCGCCTTGAAGCGCAAGCATGAAGGCGTGGCTATCTAGGATACCGGAACTGGGTGAATACAGACCCGCCACGCACCTTACCTCCGGCTCCAGCGCATGCGCTTGTTCCGCAGTAAGCCATTGCAAATCCTCGACGCCGCAAAGCGCAGCGTTTTCCTTTATCTTCGCCAGCTGTGGAATCTGGGCTTCGATCACTGCCACAAGCACTTTGCCTATCGCTCGGGCTTTTATACCGCGCTCCAAGCAGTAGGCGTAAAGCCTGCGTTTGCCTTCGAGGCAAAACCGGGCTTTCAGCGAGCCCGGAGGATAATAGATGCCTGCATGAATGACTTCGGAATTGCGGGATGAGGTTTCCGTGCCGATCGCTGCTGCCGCTTCGAGGACAATAACTTCGCGGCCCGCAAGAGCCAGCTCCCGCGCGACGGCAAGACCCACCACTCCGGCGCCGATAACGATGCAATCAACGGTTTCCATCCCTTTTTAAGCTCCGCATGAAGTAAGCGTCCGCGCCAACTACTAGCTCGGAAGCAAGCCCTTACGATAGCGATAGACAATGGCGGAGGGAAATATGCGGATTATGCAATCCCATGCGTGGCGAACAATTCGCGCCAAAGCAGCAGACGTAAACTGATGGAGAGTTCTGACTGGAACGATAAATGCAGCCGCTATAGCTTACGCCAGGAGTGATTGGCGCCCAAGGCGATTTCATCGCATTTAGGATTGATCCAGTAAGCGTTCTTTTGCCCCCAGCTCCAAGCAAGAATTAGATAGAGATTATCGACGGTCACGACTGCTTCGTTGCCCACACCGTCCCGCCATTTGAAGATATTGTCGATAGTTTTGTACAGCTCAGATGTCGCATGATCCGGAATGCAGGTGGGGCCTACGCATTGCCACTTCCCGAGCATTCGTTCCACGAAGCAAGCGCAAGCCGCAGAAGAAGAGGCGTACGCCATCATAGCGATGCCAAAAGCAATATATGCTCTCTTCATCAAAGCCTCTTACATCTGCCCATAGACAATTCTAATATAGAGGGCAGTAGAGGCGGATAAAGCGTTGATGACTTTTTTCCGGAAAGACTATTTCCGGAACTGTAATAGGTTCCTCAAAATTGATCTTGGGAATTAGGCTACTTGCTTAACTGGACGCGAGAGGCTGAAGAGTTACTTGGTACCAGCCGCGACAAGCTCGATTTCTACATGCCCGCCACCAGGAAGTGCAGCCACTGCAACTGTGGTGCGCGCCGGGTAGGGCGCTTCGAAGAATGTCTCGTAAACCTTGTTCATGGCGCCGAACTCGTTCATGTCCGTGAGAAAGACGTTCGCTTTCACCACATCATTCATACTAAGCCCGGCCGCGCTCAGGACAGCCGAAAGCCCCTTTAAAAGGTGACCAGTCTCGGCGGCCACGCCCCCTTCTGCAAGCTTTTCCGTCACGGGATCAATACCGAGCTGCCCTGAGAGATAGAGCAGATTTCCCGCCCAAACAGCGCGGGAATAGGGCCCCAATGCTTTTCCAAGACCGGGTACATCGTTGATTGCGCGGCGCGTCATGACTTAATCCAATAAGAGTTGAAACAAAGAACTTGATCAGCGGCCAGGCCGCCTAGGCAACTAGTTTTGCACCGGCATTCCCTCGTGCGAGAGCGCTATAATCTTCCATGAGTGTCCTTGCAATCTCGCCCACAGTGAAACGATGCGGCCCGATTTCGGAAACGGGAGTCACTTCGGCCGCGGACCCTGTCAGGAAGCATTGCTCGAATTCGGACAGCTCTTCTGGCCGGATCTGCCTCTCGATCAATTCTATGCCCCGCCTTTTCGCAAGGCTGATGACGGTCCGGCGGGTGATCCCGTCAAGGAAGCAATCCGGCACCGGCGTGTGCAGCTTGGCATCTTTTACGAAAAAGACGTTTGCGCCCGTCGCCTCTGCTATAAGCCCTCGCCAATCCAGCATCATTGCGTCAGCGTATCCCGTATCCATTGCGCGATGCTTCTCGATGGTGCAGATCATGTAGAGACCTGTTGCCTTCGATTTGCAGGGAGCGGTCATTGGGTCGGGCCTGCGATATTCGGCGAAGCGCAAGCGTATGCCCCTCATTCGCTCTTCCTCGGGGAAGTAAGAGCCCCAATCCCAACACGCGACAGCGAGGTTGATTTTCGTATTCTTGGCGGCCACGCCCATCTCCTCCGGCCCGCGCCAGGCAATGGGACGGAGGTAACCGTTAACAAGCCCTTGCGCTTTGATGACGTCGCGGCAAGCTTGCTCGATGGAGCCAACGGAATAGGGAATTTCGAAACCCAGGATTTTTGCCGATTCCTGAAGGCGTTCGCTATGCTGCGTCAAGGCGAAGACTTCGCCGTTGTAAATACGTGCGCCTTCGAATACCGCGCTCGCATAATGCAGGCCATGAGACAGGACATGGATCTTTGCTTCCCGCCATGGCACCAACGTCCCATTCATCCAGATGAATCCGTCTCGCTGGTCATATGGAATGATCGACATATCCGTCTCCGATCCTGCCGCGCAATCAGCCGCGCTTCATCCATGAGCAGCGCCGACCTCCGAAACTCAGACGAGCAATAAAACGCACCAATCACGCTTGCGTCCAGTCAAAAGTTGTCTTGAGCTGACAAAGGGCCTAAAAAGGAAGCTCAGCATAAGCCTGTGATTGCAATGTCACTGCATGACGATGAAAAGCCGGCTCTGGCCGACGACGCCCCCCACATCCTCGTCGTTGATGATGACGAGCGCATCCGGGATCTGCTTGGTAGCTATCTGCGAGAGAATGGGTTCCGGATCACGCAGGCCGAGAATGGGGTTGCCGCGCGCGCCCAGATGGAAGGCTTCGCCTTCGATTGTATCATTCTCGACGTGATGATGCCGGGGGAAAGCGGCTTCGATATCGCGGAAGGACTGAGAAAGACATCGGACGTTCCGATCTTGATGCTGACAGCGCGGGCCGAACCGGAGCATCGCGTAAGAGGCCTGGAACTTGGCGTTGATGACTATGTTCCGAAGCCTTTCGAGCCGCGTGAGCTGCTGCTCCGGCTGCAAAACATCCTTCGCCGCCGGGCTTCACCAAAAACGAAGCATGGCGAGGTCCATTTCGGCCCGTTCACGTTCGACCTTCGCCGCAACGAGCTGACTCGCAGCGGTGAGCCGATCCGTTTGACAGACAAGGAGCGCGAAGTGCTCCGGGAGTTCGCTCTTAGCGGCAGTGAGCCGCTCAGCCGCGAGGATCTGGCGCGGCTTGGCGAGTATGAAAACGAACGTGCCGTCGACGTACAGATAAACAGGCTGCGCCAGAAGATTGAGACGGACCCGGCGAACCCAACCTATTTGCACACGGTAAGAGGCAAGGGCTATGTGCTTTATCTCGATTAACTCGGGGAGGCGGCTGCAATTACCCTGGAGCTGAGGGAGGGCCCATCCGGGATTTCCGGCAAACGGCAACAGATGTTTCCGGCCCTCTCGGGGCTGGCCAAGCGGCACGGGCCGCGATGGGCGCAGGCTGAACAGACGCTGCGGCGGCTCACGGCCGCTCTGGGTTCATGGGCGCCGAAAGGTCTCTATGCCCGAGCACTGATCATCATCATCGCCCCGATCGTAATCCTCCAGTCGATTTTAACCTTTGTGTTCCTCGACCGGCATTGGCAGGTGGTGACGAGCCGGCTCTCTACAGCCACGGCACAGGATGTTGCGATGCTCGCTTCCGCTTACGACTGGGCGAAAAGTAGGGGGCCAGCGGAGCTCGACCGCCTGAGCGACATGGCGCGCGATCAGCTTAACCTTACCGTGCGCTTTGCCCCGAACGAGGAGCTGCCGATTACGCGGTCAAAGCCGTTTTTCGGATTTCTGGACCGGTATCTGTCAAGCGAAATACACAGGCGGATCAATAAGCCCTACTGGATAGATACGGTCGGTTCATCCCGCCATATTGAGATCAGGGTGAAGCTTGATGGCGCCGTGATGCGGGTACTCGCCCCGCGAGCGCAGCTTATCCCTTCCAACACGCACATCTTCCTGGTCTGGATGGTCGCGTCGGCCACCATTTTGCTCATTGTCGCAATTCTATTTCTGCGCAACCAGATCCGTCCGATCCTGGCCCTGGCCGATGCCGCTGACAGATTCGGGAGAGGCCGGCCCGCACCCCCTGGCTTTAGAGTTCGCGGTGCGCGGGAAGTCCGGCTCGCGGCACAGGCTTTTCTCGAAATGCGCGACCGCATCGAGCGCCATGTCGAGCAGCGCACGATCATGCTGGCTGGCGTCAGCCACGATCTTAGAACCATCCTCACCCGCTTCCGATTGGAGCTCGCGATGATGCGTTCGCCGCAAATCGAGGCATTGAAGCGCGATGTGGATGAGATGCAGCAGATGCTTGAGGACTATATGGCCTTCGCCAAGGGCGATTCTGGTGAGAAGACCCGCAGGGCGAATGTTCAGCACATTATCGAGGAAGCGCTGGCAGGGGCTGACGCTCTCGGAAAAACAGTGAAGCTTGACGTCAGGCAAACCCCCTTGATCGTGAGCCTTCGCCGCAACGCGTTCAAAAGAGCGATTGTAAATCTCGTCTCGAATGCGTCCCGCTATGCAGACCACATCGCGATCCGGGCTCTTAGGTCTCGCGGCTGGCTTACGATCACGGTCGAGGATGATGGGCCCGGCATCCCCCCCGAAAAGCGTGAGGTTGTCTTCCGGCCCTTCCACAGCCTGGATGCTTCGCGCAACCAGAATAAGAAAAGCTCCGGCCTCGGTTTGGCGATCGCACGGGATATCATCCGCGGGCATGGCGGAGAGATAACGCTTGGGGAGAGTGTGCTGGGCGGCCTTAAGGCGGTAATCCGGATTCCCATTATGCCTGCCACTGGCAAAGAGGCTGGCCTGTCTCGCCGCGAATAACGGATACATCTTCACTCAAGTTTCTGCTCGCCACACTGTGAAGGCGAGGGTGGGAACCTATCGGCAGGCGCGCCCCTTTCTTCGAATGAGGCATCGCTGCGAGAAAGGGCAATGGTAAAGGTCGAGGAACCGCGCTCCGGTTCCGCGGAAGCGGAGCAGCGAAGACCAGAGCACGTCCGTGACCCTGCCTTGCAAGAAAGACCTGAGCGCGAGGCACTAGTTCGGGGGGAAAGCCAGCCTGAAAGCAGTACAGCCGCAGTTGATGGCGATGAGCCTCAGACCCGCCCAGGATTCTTGCGGCGCCATCGCCTACTATTGATTTTCGCGGCCATTGCTCTCATTGCTGGCGCCATCGCTGCTTATAGATTTTGGACCGTTTCAAGCGAGTATGTAACCACCACCGACGCCTTTATCGCAGCCCGGTTCTTTACGGTCAGCCCGAAAGTTGGCGGCTATATTATCGATGTCCCCGTCACCGACAACGAGAGCGTGAGCACCAGCCAGGTGTTAGCGAAAATCGACCCTCGCGATTATGAGGCTGCCTTAGACCAGGCGCAGGCGCAGTTGGGGCAGGCCGAGGCGGCGATCCCGAATATCGACGCTCAGATTCAGGCACAAAAAGCGCAAATCGCCCAGGCCGAAGCGCAAGTCAATGATGCGAAGGCGGCGCTGAAATTCGCACAAGAGGAGAATGATCGCGCGCAGAAATTGGTAAAGACGGGGGCCGGAACCGTGCAAGCCGCACAGCATGCTCATTCGCAGCTTCTCCAGGCTCAGGCCACAACGGATCGCTACCAAGCGGCGCTGCTCGCCGCCCAGAGGCAACTCGCAGCGCTGCAGGCGCAGAGGAGAGTGTCCGAAGCTGCCATTGCTGCCGCCAAGGCTCAGGTGGAGCAGGCGGGGCTCAATCTGTCCTATACCGTGGTGAAGGCAGACCAAGCTGGCAATGTTGCCCAGCTCACAGCCGCGAAAGGACAGCTGGTTCAGCCGGGACAGAGCTTGATGGTGATTGTGCCAATCAAGAAGTGGGTCGTTGCCAATTTCCGCGAAACCCAAATCTATAGAATTCACCCGGGCGAACCGGCTGATATCACCGTAGACGCGTATGCAGGCCGCGTCTTCCGAGGCCATGTCACCAGCATTCAGCGGGGATCGGGGACGGCGTTCAGCCTGTTGCCTGCCGAGAATGCCACCGGCAATTTCGTCAAAGTTGTGCAGCGTGTGCCGGTCAGGATCGATTTCGACAAAGAACCCGATGTGGTTCTCGGCCCCGGCATGTCGGTCCTGCCTTCGGTGCGCGCGGGATGAGTGCGGCTGCAGACGCGGCGCGCGGCGAGCTTGAACGGGTAGACCGTTCCCCGGCGGATGGCCACAACCCTTGGCTCATTGCTTCTGTGGTCTCTATTGCGACGTTCATGGAGGTGCTCGACGTAACAATCGTCACCGTATCGCTGCAACACATCGCGGGCAGTCTCGCCACCTCCTATGACGAGTCGACATGGATTGCCACGAGTTATCTAGTCGCTAACGCGATCATTCTCCCGATGAGCGGATGGCTGGCGACCGTTATCGGACGGAAGCGCTTTTATATGCTTGCCGTGGCGCTATTTACGGCAAGCTCCGTGCTCTGCGGTCTTGCCTGGAGCCTGAATTCCCTCATCTTCTTCCGCGTGCTGCAGGGGCTCGGCGGCGGAGGTTTGGCACCAAGCGAACAGTCCATTCTTGCCGATACCTTTCCGCCAGAGAAGCGCGGGCAAGCTTTCGCGCTTTATGGCCTAACCGTTGTTGTTGCCCCCGCGCTAGGACCAACACTCGGGGGCTGGATAACGGATCACGCCTCCTGGCACTGGATCTTCTTCATCAACCTGCCGGCAGGGCTTTTGTCCCTTTTCCTCGTCCATACTCTTGTGCGAGACCCTCCGGCCGTGGAAAGGGAAAGAAAGGAGCTGCTGAGGAAGGGAATAGACATCGATTTTATTGGTTTTGTCCTTGTCGCCCTCGGGCTCGGCTGTCTCGAGGTCGTTCTGGACCAAGGACAGCGCGATGACTGGTTTCGCTCGTCATTCATCTTCTGGTTCGCATTCATTTCAGGTCTATCGATCGCCGTACTTGTCCCCTGGGAGCTGAACTCGTAGGCATCCCATTGTGGAGCTGCGCCTTCTCGGGCGCCGGCAATTCGGAACCTGCTTTCTCATCATGCTGATCACGGGCGGGATCATCGTAAGCACAGTACAGCTCATTCCGGAGCTGGCCGATTTTGTTGTAAAAGTCCCGTTGATCGCCGCGCCGAACAGTGATTCCGTCAGTTGACGCAAACTGCCGGAGGTGTCGGGCGATGATGGGGCGGCTCAAGCAGGATCAGGTTCAGCTGTTCTATTCGTTCAATCTGGATGAGGCGGTGCCGGAGGATCATTTGGTTCGAAAGATCGCCGCGGTCCTCGATCTCTCATGGATCCACAGCGAGTTAGCAGGGTTTTATTCGCCGATGGGCCGGCCTTCCATCGATCCAGTGCTCATGATCCGGATGCTGATCGTTGGCTATGTGTTTGCAATTCGATCTGAACGGGCTCTCTGCCGCGAGGTGCAGGTCAATCTGGCCTATCGTTGGTTTTGCGGTCTCAGTATCGAGGACAAGCTGCCCGATCACTCCGCTTTCTCGCGGGCGCGCAATGAACGCTTCCGGAACAGCAATGTTTTCCGGCTCGTGTTCGAACGCATTGTTGGGGCGTGCATCGCGGCCGGGCTTGTGGGTGGCGACGGGTTTGCAGTGGATGCTAGCCTTATCGAGGCGGACGCCAATAAAAGCCGATCGATCCCGGGCGAAGAATGGGACAAGGACATCGATCCGGCAACGGCCGAGCGTGCGGTGAAAGACTACCTCGCGACGCTCGACGATCCAGCTTACGGCGCGGCCAGCGAAGTCACGCCGAAATTTATCTCGTCCTCAGACCCAGCTTCGCAATGGACCAGCGCAATGAAAAGCGCTGCGTTCTTCGCCTATGCCGACAATTACCTCATCGACGTGAAGTTCGGGATCATCATGGATGTCGAAGCCTCGCGCGCCATCCGGCAGGCGGAGGTGGGCGCGTCGCAAACCATGATCGAACGCACCGAGGAGCGCTTTGGCGTCAAACCGTCCTGGATCGTCGCCGATACGGCCTACGGCTCCGGCCGCAATCTCGACTGGCTTGTGAGCGAGAAGAAGATAGCGCCGCACGTCCCCGTGATCGACAAGTCGAACCGGCAGGACGGAACCTTTTCGCGCAAAGACTTCCGCTACGATGCCGGGCGCGATTGCTACGTCTGTCCCGCCGGCTGCAATCTGACAACAACGGGCCGCCTCTACAACGACGATCAGTTGGCCTATCGCGCCAGCGTCTACGATTGCCGCAGCTGTCCCTTGAAGCCAAAGTGTTGCCCGAAGGCGTCGCACCGGAAAGTTCTGCGCAGCCTCTATGAAGAAGCCCGCGATGCCGCCCGCGCCATCACTGCGAGCGAGGCTTATGCGCAAACAAGGCGAGACCGCAAAAAGGTTGAGATGCTGTTCGCGCACCTCAAGCGCATCTTGCGCCTTGGCCGGCTTCGCTTGCGCGGGCCAAGCGGAGCCCAGTTCGAGTTCACCCTTGCGGCCATCGCTCAGAATTTGCGGCGCCTGGCAAAGCTGGCCGTGCATCCACCGCCGAAGGCGGCGGCAATGTGTACTGCGTAAGCGTCAAGTGGCGTTGGAGTTGCGTCAGGCGTCTCAGTTCACCGGGTCTAATGCCGCGCTCTCCGCCGAGCAAGCGGCCAGGATCGGCTGTCAGAAGCGCCGCGCGCCGGCCATGCCAGGATGAAAGCAGACTTTTACAACGAAATCGGCCCAGACCCTCTTCGGATATACCTCAGAACTCGCTGGTTTAGCGCTTTCCTACGGAGGGGCTGTGCTAATTGTGATCATGCCTCTCGCGGGCCAACTCGTCGGCAGGATTCAGCCGCGATGGCTTATTATTTTCGGCCTATGCCTCCTCAGCATTGCCATGCAGCATATGACTTCGCTTAACAGCGATGTCGACTTCACGTGGTTCGCATGGGCCCGCGTTTACATGTCGCTAGGGTTGCCCTTTATCTTTCTCTCAATCACGACCGCTTCCTACGAGGGACTTAAGCCAAACGAGACCAACCAAGCTTCAGGGCTTATCAATGTGGCTCGCAACCTCGGGGGAAGCATATTCGTCTCTCTCACGCAAACAATCATTCAGCAGCGCGAGCAATTTCATCTGACGCGGCTCGTGCCAAATGCTTCGCCGTCCAACCCGATGTATCAGGAAACGCTTAGGTCGGTGACGCAGTATTTTCTTGATAAGGGATCGTCCGCCGCTGAAGCGTCGCATCAGGCAATAACATGGATCGGGCAAACGATCGATCGCCAAGCTCAACTGCTCTCCTACATTGATGCCTTCTGGGTTCTGTCGATCATTTGCCTCGCCGCGATACCTTTCGTCTTCTTGCTGAGGCCCATCAGCGGTCAGAAGAAAGGGCACGCATAAAGCCGGAAGGTCATTTACCCTGTTTTTGTAGTTTGAGCCCTTACGATTTCGCAGCCAAGAGAGGCTCCAGGGATGCGGTCAAGCTTCTCGACCATGACGCGCACTTCAAGCGCGCGCGGGTCCCCGAGGCAATAACCGGCGATTTGCTCAGCGACCGTCTCTGTTAGAAGCTGATGGCCTTCCGCGGCCACCTTCTCGATGGCAGCGACGATGAAATCGTAGGAAATCACACTCTCAATATCGCCGGGGCGGTGCGCGCCAGGTCTTACTGAAATCTCGACGGTGAAGCGCACGCGCTGCGTCAGACCCTTTTCTTCGCTCCAGATGCCAAGGCACATGGGCAGAATGAGATCGCGCACGCAGACTTTGTCATGGCTGCGGCTCCCTTCTTCTGGCCTTGGCTGGGTGGAAACCAAAGATTTACGCTTTTCCGATTTTTCGCGCATGATTCCGTTCATTGCCCCTGGCTTAGCTGCGTGATGAGGAGAGCTAATTACTTGCTTACTTATATAAAAACGAGGCACACTTTGCGAAACGAACCCAATTTAAGGCTAGCCGCTTCTGCGCGTAGAAACGCATGTGGAAGCCGCGATCAAGCACTTTCGCAAGGACTTTGGGTGACAATTCCTCAATCGTGCAACCTGTGAAGCGGTTGAGGAACCGGCTTTTCGTCGCAGCGCTCGGACTTTTTGGCAGCTCTAGCTACCGAACCTGCGCGGACTCGGGCATTTCGGTGAAGTCAGCAGCGCAAGCGCTCGCCGTTGGGGCCTCATTATGATGGCCGGCGCTTGCGGCGTCGAGCACGGCGTTTCGCCATTCGCGTTTGATGGGCAGAATTGGCGGCATAGGAGCGAAGCCCGGCTCCGCGGTAGCCTCGGCAATCGACTCGATTTTTTCCGTCGCGGCGGCTTTTCGCATGAAGAGATTATAGATCAGCCACTGGGCGCGGTGCCGCTTGCCGCGTAAAGGGAAGCGCCGGCCCATTGACGATGCCGCGTAGAAGCTCTCATAAGCATTATCAAGCCCGACACGTAGATCATCGCCGGTCATTCGAGCGGGTCGATAGACAACATGCCCCTGATCGTATTTCGTCCAGTCGTAAGAGACTATTCGGTTCGCCTTTCTCATCTCGTACCAAGTGAGTGTTCCCGGATAGGGAGTGAGAGTGGAATAGGCACAGGCATCATACTTTGCTTCGATATTGAAGGAGACGGTATCGTCGAAGACCGATAGGTCATCGCCGTCGAAGCCGAACATGAATAATCCGAAAACCATGATCCCGTAGGAATGGATCTTCTCCACCAGCGCGGCGAAGTTCTCTGGGCGATTCACGTGTTTGTGGACGCTTTTAAGGGTCTCGCGCGAGATCGACTCAAAGCCGATGCTTAGCATTGTACAGCCGCTCTTCGCCGCAAGTTCGAGCATCCGGTCATCTTGCGCCAATTTTGAAGTCACACCCCCCTGCCACTGAACGCCCCGCCCTATCAAGGCGCGCATGACCTCCTTTGGCCGCTCCGGGGTCCCGAAGAAGTCTGCGTCATTGATCGAAATCGTTCGCGACCCGCAATTCTCTATTTCGTGGATCACTTCGTTAACGGGCCGATAGCGAAACTTAAGGCCATTCATCAGCGGTTCTGCACAAAAGGTGCAGCCCTGATGGCATCCGCGGGAAGTTTGCACGAAGGTGCGATTCACATAGCGGTGCTTTTTTAAGAGGTCATAACGAGGCATTGGCATGCCGCTCATCGTATGCAGCCTGTCTGCCTTATAGAGACCGCGCATGCACCCCTGTTCGAGATCAGACAGGAGTTTGGGGATCACGAGCTCCCCTTCCCCGATCACGACAGCATCGCTGTGATGTAGCGCTTCGTGGGGCATGAAGCTCGGATGGACGCCCCCCATGACGACCGGGACACCATTGGCACGGAACTGGTCGGCGATCTCGTAGCCGCGATTGACGTAGCTCGTCATAGCGGAGATCCCTACCAAGTCTGCCTTCAGGCCAAAGTCAACCGGCTCGATATTCTCATCCGTGAGCACAACCTCATATCTATCGCGAGGAATGCATGCGGCCACTGAGAGAAGCCCGGCGAGCGGGGAATAAAGCGCTCTGTTGAAGTATATGGGACGTGTTGTAAGCGAGTCGGTTTTTGGATTGATAAGATGGATGATACCGGTGCGCACAACGTCCTCCTCGGGGGCGATGCCCAAAGGAAATCAATCGGCTGCTTCGGAAGGAGTTCCGCCTCAGGCAGGATAAAAAGGAGATAGCATCTGCATTTTGCTAAGATGAATTCGGAAGATGCTAAGCGTGCGCCGTCTGCGATCGCGGACCTTCCACTGAGTTCTCCACTGATCCGAGCCCGGGCATGGTCCAAAGGCCGTCTCGGGGCGGCGCTGGCGCTAGACGAAGCAGCGTATGCGCCCGAACCGCGGCGAATGCGCCCGAGAATGCCGCCGCCACCTTCCTCTGTTTTCCTACAATCGCGCGCCGATCCCAGGCGCGAGCACCTCTGCCTATCACCAGCCGGCCGATATCGCGATAAACTCGCCTAGCCGCGCCGATGCTGATTGCGGCCGAAAATGGGAGTGCGCTCATGCCGTAAAGCGAGGAGCGATAGTAAGCGTCCGCCTCGGAAAGAAGTTTTCGTGTGATTTGGAAGAGGACCGGCCGGTGACGCGGATCGGTCAGGTCCGCATTTTTTTCCAGTCCGGCCTCCCTAAGCCATTCCCGGGGAAGATAGATGCGGCCAGCCTTCGCGTCGTCCACCACGTCACGCGCGATATTCGTGAGCTGAAATGCTATTCCGAGATCGGCGGCCCGGTTCAGGATCGCCTGTTCGCGTACGCCCATGATCATCGCCATCATGACTCCGACAACGCCCGCGACGTGATAGCAATAGTCGAGTGTGTCATCGAGCGTCTCGTAGAGGCGGCCGCTTTCATCCATCTCGAAGCCATGAAGGAGCTCCATCGGATGTCTTTCGGGAATACTATGTTTCCTGGCGACGCGGCCAAGAGCAACGAACACGGGCTCTGTTGCCCGGCCCGCTAAGGCCTGCCTCGTTAGCTCACACAAGCCTTGAACGCTTTCGCGAACACTCTCGCTGCGCGGCCCCTCAACACCAAAGCCGAGGATCTGATCATCGACAACGTCGTCGCAATGTCTGCACCAGCCATAAAGCATGATGGCATCGTCACGGACAGACTTTGGCAGCAGCTTCGCGGCCATCGCGAAGCTTTTCGAGCCCTTTTCGATCAGCTCATGGCTTAAGGCAACAACGGGATCCATGGTCTAACTCATTGGTGAAGCTGACCCGGGAACGGGATTTATGCGCTTTTCAGCCAATGCTCGCAGCGCCTTGCCAAGCGGGACAGGTGGGCGCCCCATTAGGACCCGGGCTTTATCCGATAGCGTGAGGCTTGAGCTGTAAAAGCGTTCGATAAGAGGCTCTTGCAGCGTATAGAAGCGTTCAAGAATGCGGTAGCGTTCCGAAGGATTCGCCGCCCAGAACAACATTCTATTCAAAAGCCGGAAAAAGCTCTGTTCCTGCCAATGCCTGCGGGACCACCTTTGCAGTGCCGCATGAAGGCTTTCGCTTGTTAACGTCTTCACTGAAGAGATGGCGTCAGCGCATTGGACGGCGAAGGGGAAAGAGTAGCTCGTTGTATGGTGGAAAAAGCCGCCCCCTACTCCAATTTTCGGCACGCCTTCTTCTACCTCTGAATAGAAGGCCCCTGCACTCCCGCCAAGGACAACGGGCAAGACACCTTGCTCCTCTCTCAGCACTTTTGAAACCGTCCAGCCTCTTTCCTTTGCATAAGCGATGCAGCGGTTCCGCAGGTCCCCTGTGTCCAGGTGTGGAGTATCGCTGTAATAGGTGTCTTCTATAAGCATCCGGGATAAATCATAGGGAAGCGTATAAACGAAGCGGTAGCCATCCACCTGCTGGACTGTCCCATCCATGATGATGGGATAAGGCTGACCGTGTGGCTTATCGAACTGCACTTCGAGCCCGAGGAATTTCTGATACGCTATCGTAAGGCGTGCGGCACGGCTGAGGCCCCTTGCGTCGATGATGCAGCGCGCCGTGAAAGTCTCGCCCCCGGCAACCTCAACATTATGAGGGGCCACGGTCTTCGCTTGGGTGTTGAAAAGTGCGCTTCCGGCAAGGGCTTTGATCGACACATCATGCAGCCTTTCCGAGAAGACCGTATTGTACCCGGAGGTAAGCACGCGCGAATATTTGGGAAACCGTACTTGTTGCTGATGCCATCTATGAGCAATGAAGGGCGTGACCCAGGAAAGGGCTCCAGGTGCGAGGTCCGTATCGTGAAATGACCAGGTGTGGTTGCCGCCGAGTTTCTCGCCGGCTTCGATTACGAGAAAACGCAACTCGGGCCGCATTTGCCGCAAACGATAGGCGGCAAGGGTCGCGGCCAAGCCTCCGCCAACAAAAATGACGTCGTACTCGCGTTTGGTCATGGAAAGACTGTGGCGGCAAATTTCAGCCTGTCAATCTGCTTATCGCTCGCCTCGGTTTCTTAGCTCTGTTGGCTTGATGTGTTGCCAAACCATGCGAGCGCCAACACATCAACCACACGTGCGGACACGGCCGCGCCGGAAAGTTCACCACAGGAGCCGGTGATAAATCAGCAATGGCAATATCAAATAAGGATCAATCTGAACCCAGAATTTGCGGAGTTGGCCCGGCGCAATCCCACTGATCCAGCACTGAAGCCTCTGACAGATATTCTAGCCAAGCATAACGCGATTATGAAATCTCAGTTCGATGCTTTCGCAGACTACGTGGCCGAAGCCGAAGGAAACGGGCCAGAAAACTACCCGCTTTATAAGTGGACCAAGGTGACAATCGAGAACCCGGCGAAGAAAGAAAAATATACAAAGTCTTTTACTATTTATGCCGATGGCGAAGAAGTCTATGCGAAGGCGATCGCGGATGCGCTCGAAGCGGACTTGCAGCCTCTCGCCGGCGGGAAGATTATCAGGCAGCTCACTAAGCACGATACCAATCCCGCAAACAGCCCGCAGCCTCCGGAACATTTGCGCTCATAGCCGGAGTGGCTAGCTTTGTAGTGCCATAAGAATGCTGCTGCGGGTTTTGCCGGTTATGGCGTAGCCCGCTTCGAGGCAAGCCGCGACGGCATCCCTTTCCCAATGATTGCGGTGGACGGCTTCAAATATAAGGGCGCGCGGCAAAAGCTCAGCCGGTGCGGCTGACAAAAACGACAGCAAGACGCGATCCTCGTAGCCCTCCACATCGACCTTAATAGCGCCGATGCTGCCGATGCCATTTTCGCGGCAAAATCCGATGAGCGTCATAACATTTACGGAGAGGGTGCTTGCTCCTTTCTGGTCCGCCAAAAAGGCAGGGCCGAGGCCGAGACTGAGATCGAGATAGGCGACACCCGAAGCGGCTCCTATCGCGAGTTGCCGGAGTTCGATCGCTACATCAGCCGCCAAACCCTTTTCGCGTAGCAGCGCCGCATTCGCAGCGACGCGCCGGCACATTTCTGGATTTGGTTCCACAGCATAGACCCGCGAGCCTGGCGGCATGCGCGACGCCAAATAAAGGCTGTAAAGGCCGGAATTCGCTCCAATGTCGATAAAGGTTGAGGGACTGCTGTTCAAAAAGCCTATCAGGAAATCAAGTTCCACCCTGTCATAGCTGTCTGAGACCAGAGCTTTTCTCTCGGTTGTGTTATCGAGATGGAATAGAAATGGAACGCCCCGGAACGTGCTTGGAAGCGGTTCGGGATGAAGTTTCTGCAGTACCTTAAGGATCGTCCTCCGCCCCCTGCCGCGGCTCAGCGGCGAATGCTTTGCCGCCGTGACAACCGTTTGGGCCAGCAATTCGCGATTCATCCTTAAGTCCGGGCTAGTTTGCGTCCATCTTCAGTGCGGCGATGAATGCTTCCTGCGGGATCTCGACGCGGCCAAACTGCCGCATTTTCTTCTTCCCTTCCTTCTGCTTGTCGAGAAGCTTGCGCTTGCGCGTAACGTCGCCACCGTAACATTTTGCGGTGACATCCTTGCGCAGCGCTGACAGCGTCTCTCGCGCGATGATCTTGCTGCCGATAGCCGCCTGGATTGGTATCTGGAACAAATGCCTCGGGATGAGCTCTTTGAGCTTTTCGCACATCATGCGGCCGCGCATTTCGGCGCGTCCCCGATGAACGATTATCGAAAGCGCGTCCACAGGCTCGGCATTGACGAGGATCTGCATCTTCACGAGGTCGCCATCGCGATAGCCAATAAGCTGGTAGTCGAAGCTTGCGTAGCCGCGGCTTACGGATTTGAGGCGGTCGTAAAAGTCGAAAACAACTTCATTTAGCGGCAATTCATACACAAGCATTGCGCGGTTTCCCGCGTATGAGAGATCGACTTGCCGGCCCCGGCGGTCTTCGCACAGTTTCAAAACGGCGCCGAGATACTCGTCGGGCACGAGGATCGTGGCCTTTATCCAAGGCTCCTCCATGCGCTCGATTTTCACGGGGTCGGGCATGTCAGCAGGATTATGCATCTCCATCATCTGACCGTCCGTCAGATAGATTTGATAAATGACACTTGGGGCCGTCGTGATGAGATCGATATTGAACTCACGTTCGAGCCGTTCGCGCACAATTTCTAGATGAAGGAGGCCAAGGAAGCCGCAGCGAAAGCCGAACCCCAGAGCTGCACTTGTCTCCATCTCGTACTGGAAACTGGCATCGTTTAGCCGGAGCTTTGCCATCGCATCCCTTAAATCCTCGAATTGGGACGCATCCACAGGAAAAAGACCGCAGAAAACCACCGGCTGCACTGGCTTGAAACCAGGCAACGCCTGCGCGGCGAGCCTCTTCTCACCTGTCACGGTATCGCCAACCCGCGTATCGGCAACTTCTTTGATGGCGGCGGTGAAGAAACCGACCTCGCCAGGGCCGAGCACATTCAGCATTTCCTGTTTCGGGCGGAAAATGCCGACGCGGTCCACTGGATGGACGGCTCCAGTGGACATCAGTTTGATGCGCATACCCTTTTTGAGGACGCCGTCGACAACGCGCACCAGCACCACGACACCGAGATAGGGATCGTACCAGCTATCAATCAACATCGCCTTGAGCGGAGCCCTAACGTCGCCTTTGGGCGGCGGCAGCCGGTTCACGATCGCCTCGAGCACCTTATCGACGTTGAGGCCGGTTTTGGCCGAGATCTCGACCGCATCACTGGCATCGAGACCGATGACATCCTCGACCTGTTGTTTGACTCGCTCGGGCTCTGCGGCCGGCAGGTCGATCTTATTCAGAACCGGGACGATCTCATGATTGTTGTCTAGTGCCTGGTAAACATTCGCGAGCGTCTGGGCTTCCACACCCTGGCTCGCGTCCACGACGAGAAGCGAGCCCTCGCAGGCGGCTAGGCTCCGGCTTACTTCGTAGGCAAAATCGACATGCCCCGGCGTATCCATGAGGTTCAGCTGATAAAGCTCACCATCCTTCGTCCGGTAATCTAGCCGGACCGTCTGCGCCTTGATGGTGATCCCCCGCTCCTTCTCTAAATCCATGCTATCCAGAACTTGCGCCTGGCCCGCCATTTCGCGGTCCGACATTCCACCACAAAGCTGGATCAAGCGGTCAGCAAGCGTGGACTTGCCGTGATCGATATGCGCGATGATCGCAAAATTGCGGATGTGCGCAAGCGGCGTGATTCCCTCGGGAAGGGCCTCCCGCTTCGCAGAATTCGGCAATGCCGGGGTTACTGTGCTCATCGCGCTTACATAGTGGAAAAGACTCGCGCCTGAAAGCGCGGTTATCGAAGAGGCCGCAGTGGCGGCAGCGTTTCTTTCAGATCACGCGGCCTCGGCAGTTTCTGCCAACCTTTCCGCGATCGCATTGAGTGCGGCCTCGGCCCTTGTCCCATCCGGGCCGCCGGCTTGAGCCATATCCGGCCTTCCACCACCCCCTTGGCCGCCGAGCTTTGCCGCCGCTGCCCTGACGAGGTCGACAGCATTATACTTCGCCGTGAGATCGTCAGTGACGCCGACAACGATCCCAGCCTTCCCCTCTTCCGTTACCCCAACGATCGCGACAACACCCGACTTGATCTGGCGTTTGCCATCATCGACAAGTCCGCGAAGGTCTTTCGGCTCGATCCCGTGCACGGTTCGAGCGAACATGTTCACTGTGCCAACCCGGCGCACTGGGTTCTCCGCGCCACCTGAAGTGGTTGACCCTTCGCCGAGCGCGATCCTCTTTTTGGCTTCGGCCAACTCTCGCTCGAGCTTTTTGCGCTCCTCGATCAAATTTGAAACCCTTGCCGGAACCTCGGAAGGATGAACCCGCAAAGCCTCTGCTACCACGCGCAGCGTGTCTTCCTGCGCCGCAAGATGGGTGCGCGCCGCGCGCCCGGTCAGCGCCTCTAAGCGCCGGATGCCAGCGGAGACGGCGCCTTCCTGAACGACCTTAATGAGCCCGATCTCCCCCGTCGCCCTTACATGCGTTCCACCGCAAAGCTCCACCGAGAAGACCCTGGACCCTTTATCGTTGTGAGTGGCCTCACCCATGGAGACGACACGAACTTCCTCTCCATATTTCTCTCCGAAGAGAGCCATGGCGCCTGATTTAACTGCGTCGTCCACCGGCATCAGCCTCGTCACAACCGGGCTATCCTGAAGGACAACCGTATTTGCAAGCTCCTCCACCGCGGTGAGTTCTTCTTTCGTCAGCGGCTTCGGATGCGAAAAATCGAAACGCAGCTTATGGGGATCGACAAGAGAACCCTTTTGGGTAACGTGGGTGCCGAGGGTCTCGCGAAGGGACTCGTGCAGCAGATGTGTTGCCGAGTGATTTGCCCGGATCGCGGTGCGGCGCGCATGGCTGACATGCATCTCGACCGCGTCGCCTATTTTGAGCGTCCCTTTTTGAACCTCGCCAACATGAGCAAAAAGCTTTCCTAGCTTCTTTTGCGTATCCGTCACCTCGAAGTGAGCGCCCTTAGGCCCGAGGATTGTGCCCTCGTCGCCCACTTGGCCACCAGATTCGCCGTAGAAGGGCGTCTGGTTCACGATAATGATGCCCTCATCACCCTTCTTGAGCTGCTTCACCGGCACGCCCGCCTTGAGCAGCGCTAATACCTCTCCTTCAGCCGTCTCGGTCTCATACCCTAAGAATTCCGTTGGTCCAGTCTGGTCCAGAAGGTCGAACCACAGCTTATCCGTTGCTTCCTCGCCGGAACCTGCCCATGCCTTGCGGGCCTCGGCCTTCTGTCGTGCCATTGCGGCATTGAACTCGGCGACGTCGACCTCGATGCTCCGCGATTTGAGCGCATCCTGGGTCAAATCCAGCGGGAAGCCGTAGGTGTCATAAAGCCTGAATGCGACGTCGCCCGCGAGAGTATCGCCGGGGTTCAATCCAGCCGATGCCTCATCCAGCAAGGTCAACCCGCGAGCGAGCGTTTTCCGGAACCGGATCTCCTCGATCTTCAGCGTCTCACCGATCAGTGCCTGACCGCGCACGAGTTCTGGATAAGCTTGGCCCATCTCTCGCACGAGAACGGGAAGCAGCTTGTAAAGCATCGGTTCTTCCATGCCGAAAAGATGGGCATGCCTCATTGCGCGCCGCATGATGCGGCGGAGGACATATCCCCGGCCTTCATTCGAAGGAAGAACCCCGTCAGCGATAAGGAAGCTGGAAGCCCTCAGGTGATCGGCGATTACGCGGTGACTGGGAAGAGCAGCACCCTCCGGAGCCACTCCGGTAATATCGGCAGAGGTCCTGATCAGGGCGAGAAACAGGTCGGTTTCGTAATTGTTATGGACGCCCTGCAGTATGGCAGCCATGCGTTCAAGCCCCATACCCGTGTCAATAGAAGGCTTGGGCAAGGGTAGCCGTTCGTTTTTGGAAATCTGCTCATATTGCATGAACACGAGGTTCCAAATCTCGACGAAGCGGTCACCATCCTCATCTGCGCTGCCGGGCGGCCCCCCTGGAACCTCGGGGCCATGATCATAGAATATCTCCGAGCAAGGTCCGCACGGCCCTGTCTCACCCATGGACCAGAAATTATCGGAGGTCGGGATGCGAAGAATCCTGTCTTGGGGCAAGCCAGAAATTTTCCGCCAAAGAGCGAACGCTTCGTCATCTTCCGAGAATACAGTTACAAGAAGACGCTTCCTATCGAGGCCAAACTCTTTTGTGACGAGGGTCCAGCTAAGCTCGATTGCCACATCCTTGAAATAATCTCCAAAGGAGAAATTGCCCAACATCTCAAAAAAAGTGTGATGCCGGGCCGTATAACCGACGTTATCGAGGTCGTTGTGCTTGCCGCCAGCGCGAACGCATTTTTGTGCCGTGACTGCGCGTTTGGAGCGCAAAGTCTCCACACCCGTGAATACGTTTTTAAATTGCACCATCCCCGCATTCGTGAACATCAGCGTCGGGTCGTTTCGGGGCACGAGGGGGCTGGACGGCAGATGCTCATGCCCGTTCTTTCGAAAGAATTCGATAAACGTCCCGCGAATGTCGTTGAGGCTGGCCATGACAAATTCCAATACGCGTGCGGCTTGCAATAACTCCAGTAAGTAGACTTATGCCGGGTAACAAATTCCTACCGGATCGGTGACCGATACCTCAGGTTCTTATTATTTAGCAAGCAAGCGCCGTACCTAGCGTCGGCCTTTGCGGGAAGAGGAAGCGTCAGTCGCCACGGTCAGTTCCGTCTCGCTGCCGGTATCCTCGCTATCCTCCCTGCCATCGAGAATGCGTGTCGCAATAAGCCCTGCATTAGCCCGGATTTCGCGTTCGAGCGCTTGAGCGGCTTGAGGATTCTCACGAAGATAGAGCTTGGCATTTTCGCGGCCCTGTCCGATCCGCTGACTGTCGAAAGAATACCAAGATCCCGATTTCTCGACGATGTTGGCCTTGACACCAAGGTCAATCAACTCCCCGGTCTTGGAAATTCCCTCGCCATACATAATGTCGAATTCAACCTGTTTGAATGGCGGAGCAACTTTGTTCTTGACGACTTTTACGCGTGTTTGATTTCCAACAACCTCGTCGCGCTCCTTGATTTGCCCGATACGGCGAATATCAAGCCGGACGGAGGCATAAAACTTCAGAGCGTTTCCACCGCTGGTCGTTTCCGGATTTCCGAACATTACCCCAATCTTCATCCGGATTTGATTGATGAAGATTACGAGACAGCGCGATTTCGAGATAGAACTTGTCAGCTTGCGAAGCGCTTGGCTCATGAGGCGGGCTTGCATGCCGGGCAGGATGTCGCCCATTTCGCCTTCGATCTCTGCCTTTGGTGTAAGCGCGGCGACCGAGTCGACAACAATAACGTCAATGGCCCCCGAGCGGACGAGCGTATCGGTGATTTCCAGGGCCTGTTCACCTGTGTCGGGCTGGGAGATGATCAGCTCTTCCAGGTTAACGCCCAGCTTCCTTGCATAGATCGGATCGAGAGCGTGCTCGGCATCCACAAATCCACAAGCGCCGCCGCGCTTCTGCGCCTCCGCTATCACGTGCAAGGCAAGCGTCGTCTTTCCAGAGGACTCTGGCCCGAAAATCTCGACAACGCGGCCGCGCGGCAACCCGCCTATCCCAAGCGCAATGTCGAGCCCTAAAGAACCTGTGGAAATCGCCTCCACTTCGACAGGTTGCTCGTTTTTTCCGAGCCTCATCACGGAGCCTTTGCCGAAATTCCGCTCGATCTGACTCAAGGCCGCCTCAAGCGCTTTCTGCTTGTCCATGCTATTGGAATCCCCTTCGATCACGCGAAATGGCGCTTGAGTCATGAATCGTACCTCTTGTTATTCCATAGCGGTTATGTAGTTGCAACGGCACGAAATGTACACGTTTTGTTCCTAAACGCAAGCTTTGGTTGCAATTCCGCCCAGCTATGCCGCAGCAGCCTTCACGGTTTCGGCAAGTTTCTTGAGCGTAAACGGCTTGGGCAAGAAGATGAATTTCTCTTCGGCGCTTAGATTTTTCCGGAAGGCTTCCTCCGCATAGCCTGACATGAAGACGATGCGGATATCCGGGTTGCGTTCGCGCAAGTGGCGCAGAAGCGTCGGGCCATCCATTTCAGGCATAACGACATCGCTTACAACGAGGTCGACCTTACCTTTCTCGCGATCCATGATGCCGAGAGCCTCTACGCCGCTCGCGGCCTCAAGCACAGTGTAGCCCCGCGTTGAAAGGGCACGCGATGCGAACGAGCGCACTGCTTCCTCATCCTCGACGAGGAGCACCGTACCGCTCCCTGTCAGATCCTCCATCTTGTCAGTGACTTCGGCCTTGCTTTCAAGGGCCTTCAGGTCTTCCTGAGTTTCAACGTAACGGGGAAGATAAATGCGAAAGGTTGTGCCAACTCCAATCTTGCTTTCGACTAGAATGGTTCCCCCGGTTTGCTTAACGATGCCGTAGACGGTGGAGAGGCCGAGCCCGGTACCCTGGCCTATCTCTTTCGTCGAAAAAAACGGATCGAAGATTCTCTCAAGGTGCTCGGACGGGATGCCTGTGCCTGTGTCGCTTACTTCGCAGAGCACATATTCGCCACGGCTAAGCCCGCGGCCAGCTAGGCCGAGCGAGTCCCGCTCGCTGATGTTAGACGTTTTGATCGTGATTTCGCCGCCATCCGGCATTGCATCGCGGGCATTTACCGCCAGGTTCATGATAACTTGAAAAAGTTGGCCCTCGTCGGCCTTAACGAACCATAGGTCACGTCCGTGCTGGATGGTGGCCCTCACCTTCTCGCCGAGCGTGCGCCCGATCGTTGCCTGAAACTCTTCGATGACATCCGTCAGCTTCACGATGGCCGGACGAAGCGTTTGCCGCCTTGAGTATGCAAGGATTTGCTTTACCAGCTCTGCGGCTCGCGTCGCGCTGTTCTTGATGTTCATCAGGTCCTTGAAGGTAGGATCGGATGCGCGGAATCGGCGAAGCAGGAGGTCGGAGTAGCCGATAATGGCGGTGAGAAGATTATTGAAATCGTGGGCGATCCCGCCCGCAAGCTCACCGACAGCCTGCAACTTCTGATTCTGTGCTGACTGCTCGCCTATAAGTGCTGCAGACTCCGCACTGGATGCGGCAACAACGATCTTGTTGCCTGTTGCTGCCAGGAACATGACCAAGCGAAGCCTTTTGCTGCCAGGGCTGGGCGATTCAGCCTGCAGCTCAACCGGGTGGGACTGGCGATTATTTCCCGCCGCTAGGACCGCAGCGATTTGGTCCTGAACCTTTTTGGAGGAGGCTTCGGAAACGAGAGATTGAAGAGGCTTACCCGCGATGCCAGCGGCGCCATCAAGGCATGAGCCATCGAGAAGCTGATGGAATGCAACATTGGCCGTTTGTATGACGCCCTTGGGATTGAGAAGAGCCATGGGCAGCGGGGCATAAGGCAAAAGCTGGTCGAACCCGTCTTCGAGATCAGCACCTATACCTGCCGGCACGGCGATGCAAAGCACACGGCCGCCCGTATCTTTGCTGAAGCTTAAAGTCACCGTCCGGGCGCCGCCGCCTGGACCGCTGAGCCTTGCGAACGTCTGGTCACCCCCCTTCGCGATCATGTCCCGCAGCCAAGAGCGTGTCAGAGGCTTTCCGCGCTTTGTTGAAAAAAGCGACCATGCTTGCTCACCCGGAGGTGATCTCCCCAAGAGAATTTCAAAGCGCTTATTCGCACTCTCTACCGATAAATCCTTCGCGATCGAAAAGGCGGGAAGGGGCACTTTGTTTAGAATGGCGGCCACGCCGAGTTCCTCCGCGTCGCGACCTCCGTCTGCTTCCTTAAGCTCCCATATGAAAATGCGGGCGCGCCCGCCGTGCTCGCTGAGCGGCGAAACTTTGAGAGTGTAGTGTTCACCGCCTGGCGAATGTGGGAGCCGGATCGCTTCCACGTGCACATGTCCGGCCCGCGCCGCGGAGAAAAGGCGGAACATCGCGGCCGCCGCTTCCGGATCGCGCTCGCCAAGCCGCGTAAGATCCCGTTCGAGGCCGAGGCCGCCGATTGCCTTCATGAAGGTGTCGCTCCGCCAAAGGAGGCTGCCTCTACGGTCAGTGACGGCAAGGGGCGATGGCAACGCATCGAAGATTTCTCGCAATCTGCTTTCGGTGCGGCTCTCCTTAGGCCGCAATCTCAATACGCCTGAAACTATGAGAACGGCTGCCGCCGCTCCGAAACCCGCAAGCAGCAGAGCTGCTAAGAGACCCTCGCCCGCGATGGCGAGCCCAACAACCCCTGCGAGGCCAAGTGAAGTCGCTGTGCCGCTCAAGCGCTCGCTCATGTGTGAGAACAACCTCTTTCCGGGCGCCATATGTAAATCCTGGTTCGCAGCCGCGACTATGGAACGATTCGTTAGAAGAGCAGATCTTCCGCCCCTTCTATCGATGACGGCACGGGAAAAGTTAAAAAACTGTTGCACAGAGGGTTCCGCTCGCATTTTTTGGAGAAGGGGCCGGCAATGCTGCCGTCAACTGCGTCAGCGAGGGCCACCGTCACGGGGGAGGCATGCAATGGCTATAGGCTCGCTCTTAACCACGGCAGCGATCGTCGCTGGTTTCATTGCCGCTGCCGCAGCGCTCTATCTGTTCATCCAGGCGCAAACCACGCCGCGGCCTCAGCGAGTTGGCTTGGTGGAGCGGGCCTCACTCGACGGGGGCAGAAAGCTTCTGCTCGTGCGCCGCGACGGAGTGGAGCACCTCATTTTGATCGGCGGTCCCATTGACCTCGTGGTCGAAACTGGGATCAAGTCAGACGGTGTGCTAGACGCAGCCATCGAAGAAAGACAGAGTTTTGATGTCAGTGGGGGTTTTCGGGAAGAGCCTTCCCCAAAGTGGCCGTTCACGCCGCCGCGTCCAACAGCAAAAAGCTCCCCTGCCGAGCCACGCCTCCCGCTCACGGCGAAGGCCGGAAATAAGGACGAGGATATGCTTGAGCTCAGTCCCCTTCAAGAAGCGAAGAAAGCGCTTTAGGCCAAAACAGCCAAGCTTACAGATATTTGCGATGATTTGCCTCTTTAAAAGCTAGTGCCAATTCCTGTAAATTGGGCCGCAACTTGACCGGCAATCAATTCGAGGTCCAATTTTATGTCCATTTGGGGCAAACTGACTGGCGTGGCCGCGGGACTTGCGATTGGGGGACCGATAGGGGCTTTGCTCGGGGGTGTCGCAGGCCATCTTGCGATCGATCATGGTGGTTCGGAGCACGATAAACAGGTCGCCTTCACGGTCGGCGTGATCGCACTCGGCGCCAAGATGGCGAAGGCCGATGGTGTTGTGACCCGCGACGAGGTCGAGGCCTTCAAGGAGGTTTTCAAGATCCCGCTGGGGGAAGAGCACAATGTCGGCAGGCTTTTCAATCTTGCGAAGCAGGATGTTGCCGGCTTCGAGATGTATGCCCGGCAACTCGACCGTCTTTTTCACAAAAACCGCGAGCTTCTTACCGATGTCATAGACGGTCTTTTTCATATCGCAGTCGCCGACGGAAGGCTGCATCCCGCCGAGGAGCGATTTCTGGCCGCGGTAGCGAAGGAGTTCGGGTTCAGTGACCAGGAATTCTTGCGGATAAAGGGCCGTCATTTCAAATGCGAAATGTACGATCCCTACAACATCCTCCATACCACGCCCAAGGCCTCGGATCAGGAGCTCAAGGTGCAATACCACAAGCTCGTTTCCGAGAATCATCCCGACAAGCTGATTGCGCGCGGCGTACCGCCGGAGTTTATTGACATCGCCACAAAGAAGCTGGCGGCGATTAACGCTGCCTACGAAGAAATCAAGGCTTCTCGCCGGGCCTTCGTCTGAGGACGTGCCGGTGAAGGAGCCTCAAGCGTTCGCACCCGACTCGCCGCTAGTATCGCGCGTCGCACCAAGCCCCAACTGGGAAGCCCGCAAAGGCAACATCGCGCCCGAAATTCTTATTTTGCATTATACAGGAATGCCCTCGGCGGAAGCGGCAATCCGATGGCTAGCCGCACCGGAATCGCGGGTCTCATGTCACTATGTCGTGGATGAGGCCGGCACTGTTGTGCAAATGGTCCCCGAAGCTGATAGAGCTTGGCACGCCGGCATATCCTGCTGGGGTGGCGTCACCGACATCAATTCCTGTTCCATCGGAATCGAGATCCAAAACCCGGGTCACGCCGCTGGCTATCCTGACTTTCCCGAGGATCAGATGCGCGCGGTGGAAGCTCTCTGCCTCGATATCATAGGACGCCACCGCATCAAGGCCCGTTACGTGCTTGCGCACTCCGATATCGCGCCGCGGCGCAAAATCGATCCCGGCGAGAAGTTCGCTTGGGCAAGGCTCGCGCGCGCCGGCATTGGGCATTGGGTTAAGCCTGCGCCCATTGCCGCCGGGGAGACGACGACATTGGGTGATACCGGCGAGGCTGTCTCAGGCCTCCAAGACAAACTTACGGCTTATGGCTACGAGGTTGGCGCCGCCGGAGAATTCGATACAGATACTCAATTTGCTGTCGCTGCTTTTCAGCGTCATTTCCGGCCGGCCTTGGTGGACGGCCGTGTGGATCGCTCGACAATGCTGACATTGGATGCGCTGCTGGCGGCGCTACCCGCGGAAGAGTGAGTAGTTTCGAAAGACAAAGCGCTCAGGCCGGTTTTGATTGCCTTTTGCATCACCGCCGGTAGCGCTAACGCTGCAAGCTTTTCGAGCGGAATCCATTCGCCATCCAGTGCCTCGGCTATTTTTACGTGCCGGTTATATTTCGCGGCCACAACATCCAGCTCAAGATGAAAATGGGTGAATGTGTGCTTTACCATTCCGGCGAGTTTCCACTCGGTAGGCTTGCTTGGGGCAGCCCCGCTGGCGCTTTCGTCCCCGGCCCATTCCGTGCTGGGCACTTCCATCATGCCCCCTAGTAGCCCCTTATCCGGCCGCCTTCTCAAAAGCACATTGTAGCCAGTCCCGTTTTTCCGAACGATGACGAAAGCCATTCCGCGCCGTACGGGCTTGCGCGATTTTGGCACTCTCAAGGGATAGCGTTCGGCCATCCCCCGTGCATGAGCGGCGCAGAGGTGCCCGGCCGGACATAGCTTGCAGGAAGGTAGACGTGGGGTGCAAACTGTGGCGCCCAGATCCATCATCGCTTGAGCATAATCCCCAGGGTTGCTTGCTGGTGTAAGCTTGATGGCAAGTGTCTTTATTACAGGCTTCGCAGAGGGCAAAGGCGTCTCGATGGCGAAGAGACGCGCCAGCACGCGCTCAACATTGCCATCCACCACAGCAGCCGGCTCGCCGAAAGCGATGGCTGCGATTGCGGCAGCGGTATAGGCGCCGATGCCGGGGAGCTGGCGAATACCGGCCTCATTCAGAGGGAAGCCGGTAGCCAAAACCTGCGCACAGGCATGCAAGTTTCTTGCACGGGCGTAGTACCCGAGCCCCGCCCAAGCCGCGAGAACTTCATCACGCGGCGCGGTTGCCAGCGCAGCGGCCGTGGGCCATTTGGCAATGAACTTCTCATAATAGGGGATTACGGCTTTGACCGTGGTCTGCTGGAGCATAATTTCCGAAAGCCAGACGCGGTAAGGATCAGCCTTATCCCCCGGCTTGGTGCGCCATGGGAGGTCCCGACGCGACTCCGCGTACCACTTCAAAAGCGCCAATTGAAAGCGTGCTGGAGCGAATGGGATTTCAGGTATGTGGCTTTTTGGCATCAACTAACGGCTTTTTTTCGCATCTGCTGGCGCTTCTATTCCGGCCTTAGCTCAAATCAGCCACCGGATGGGCTATGCCAATTTCAAGCTCGCGTGGCAACTCCACCGGTTCTCCGTCCGCCTTTTCGGGCCCTGCCGCCATAGGCCGGTTTGTCGCTCCTATCGCAGGCGAAGCCTTAAGCCGCGGTGGGACCGTTTTATGCGGATTGCTTTCGCAGTGGCCAGCAATTGCAGGCCCGTCGCTAGCCTCCTATACGCTGCCAGCGAAATTAACCAAGGCGCCCCCAGAGCCTGGAATGAGCCAGAAAAATGCGCCCTCCACGCTGCTTTTGAAGGTTGATCCTTCAAAAGCACTTGAGGTTCAGTATTCAGCACCGCAGCTCATCGAAAGAATTAATCAGGCGCTGGGCTATAAGGCCGTGGCCGAGCTACGCTTTATCCAGGCGGCTGTTAAGGTCAGCGCCCGAAGAGCCGCACCAAGCACCCTTCGCAGTCCGAAACCCTCCGCCGGCCCCGAACGAAGTCGTTTGGCCGCTGCCCTCAATCGCATGGCGGACGGCGTGGAAGCGCGGGCGGCGACCCGTTGATACACGTTCTCTCATAGATTGACTTGAATTTTCTTTTGCGCCGCTCCAAAACACGATGAAGACGCGTCCAATTGGAGGGCCCTTTGCTCAAGAATCGCAACTTCGTTATCTTCTCTTTTGCGGCTGTCTTTGCCGCTATTCTTGGTTTCAATCTCCTGCGTGGTGGCGAAGGTCTTATCCAATCCGCCCGCGCGGCCGAGGAAGCTCAAGGAACACAGACGTCTAAAGAGCCGCTTCCTGAAATGGCGCTCGGCAGCCCGAACGCGCCTGTGACGATCATAGAGTATTCCTCTTTGAGTTGCCCCCATTGTGCGGCATTCCACAAGGACGTCCTGCCTACCCTTAAGTCCGAATACATTGATACGGGCAAAGTGCGCTATGTGGTTCGGGAGTTTCCTTTGAATGACTCCGCACTTGCGGGGGCAGTGGTCGCGCGCTGCCTCGATCCAAGCCGCTACTTCGCTTTCGTCAATATGCTCTTCGCAAAGCAGGATGAGTGGGCGTTCAAGGAGGATGCTCTCGCACCCTTGAAGCAGCTCGCAAAGCAAGCCGGGATGACAGGCGAGGAGTTCGATAAATGCATTGATAATGAGTCACTGCAAAAGAAAATCCTTGCCGTGAGAGACGAAGGACAAAAAAAGGGCGTGAATGCCACGCCAACCTTTTTTGTCAACGGGACCCTTCTCAAGGGAGCACCGACAATGCAAGCGTTGGTTGAGGCGATGAAGCCTTATTTGAATACGAGTAAAGGGACGTAAACATGACCGTTACGGGGGTAAGGCGGAAATCGGTAGCAGCTTGGACGGTGACCGTCTCCGTTGCTGCCATGGGGCTCGGCGGATGCTCTGGCGGAATGCCGGACATTCATTCCATATCATCCATCAACCTCTTCAATAGCAGCACGGCGCAGACGGCGAAGCCAAAAGCCGATCAACCGCCTAGTGCCGCCGAGATTGCGCAACCGGGGGCCCTTGCGGATATCGCGCTCGGCAAGGGAACCGCACCGGTGACCATCGTGCAATATGTGTCGCTTAACTGTACAGGTTGCGCTGCCTTCCAATCGGAGACGCTTCCCAAGGTAAAAAAAGCTTACATCGACAAGGGAAAGGTGCGGCTGATTATCCGCGAATTTCCTGAAGACGGCGCCTCAACGGCCGCAGCCGCGGCGGCACGCTGCGTTCCAGCGAAAGACTATTTGAAGGCCGTCGAGAAATTTATGGCGCATCAGAAAGACTGGACCGGACCTGAGGTAAAGAAAGACGCAATCTATAATCTTGTGAAGTTCAGTGGCCTGAAGCGAGACAAATTTGACGCGTGCCTCGCGAATCAAAGCATGAATGAAGGGCTGGTATTGGTAAAGGAGCGAGGCAAGGGATACGGCGTGACGGCTAGCCCGACCTTTTTTGTGAATGGCAAGAAGGTTGCGGGCGCGGTCTCCTTTGAGGAGATGCAGGGTGTAATCGAGGCGGCTCTCGCAAGTCCGCCAGCGTCACAGCCGCAGGCTCAGCAGCCGGTACCTCAGAAAGCCGCGCCTAAATCAACCTGACGCGGAACGCCGCGCGGTTGATTGGCCGGCCAGTCCGGGCAGTCAAGCGAAAGGGCGGCGCGCGTGCAAATTACAAGGCTTAGGCTTCTTGGCTTCAAATCGTTTGTGGAGCCGACAGAGCTCCTGATCGGGCCGGGCTTGACTGGCGTGGTCGGCCCAAACGGATGCGGAAAATCCAATCTTCTCGAAGCCCTGCGCTGGGTTATGGGAGAGACCTCCTATAAGAGCATGCGCGCGTCCGCGATGGACGACGTGATCTTTTCCGGGACGGACAAACGGCCGGCGAGGAACATGGCCGAGGTAATGGTCGCTATCGATAATTCGAAGCGCACAGCACCTGCAGCCTTCAACGATGCCGATGTGCTCGAGATTTCTCGCCGAATCCAGCGGGAAGCCGGCTCTATCTACAAGGTGAATGGCAAGGAAGTACGCGCCAAGGATATTCAAATCCTTTTCGCGGATGCAGCGACCGGAGCCCGCAGCCAGGCCATGGTTCAGCAGGGCCAGATCGGCCAGCTCATCAATGCGAAGCCACAAGAACGGCGCCGCATTCTGGAAGACGCGGCGGGAATTGCCGGTCTTTACAGCCGCCGTCACGAAGCGGAGTTGCGACTCAGGGCTGCCGAAGCCAATCTCGAACGCCTCCGCGACATCATCGGGCAGATCGGCAATCAGCTCCAAAGTCTCCGGCGCCAGGCCCGGCAAGCGCAGAAATACAAGGAGCTGACGGCCGAGCTTCGTAAGCTGGAAGCCCTTCAGCACTTCCAGCATTACGCGGCTGCAAATAGCGCTGTCCAATCAGAAGAGGCTCACCTTCTGGAGGGGCTTCGCGCTGTAGGCCAGTTTACGCAAGCGGAAGCATCCGCCTTACGCATGCAATCGGAAGGAGCGGAGGCGCTCCAGCCCCTTCGCGATGAGGAGGCGACCCGCGCGGCGGTCCTGCACCGGATCGAGGTCGAACGGAATACCCTTGATAAGGAAGAGGCTCGCGCCAAGGAGCGGGAGGCCGAGTTGAAGGCGAGGCTCGCTCAAATCCAGATGGATGCTGAGCGTGAGAACGAGGCCATCGCCGAGGCGCGGGAGCTGCTGGAAAGGTTCGATCGGGAGGAGGAGGCCATCAAGAGCCAGGGCGATGGCTCGGAAGCGCGCGCCTCAGCATCTTTGATAGCGGAAGCGGCGCTCGCCCAACTGAACGAGGCAGAGGCTGCTCTTTCCGCGATGACTGCGAAGGCTGCGGAGCTTAGGGCAGAGCGCCGCCAGCTCGAAACCCAGATCGACGAGCATAGCGCCCATGCGAGCCGCTTTGCAGCTCAGGAAGCCAATATCCAGCGCGAGATCGTGGAACACAAGGCGAAAGCCGCCGAAGCTTCGCCGGTGGAGACACTGCGGGAGGAAGTGGCGCGGATTGAGGCCCAGCTTGAAGCCTTGGAAGGCGACCTCCTCGCCGCGGAGGAAACTGTTGCGCAATCGCGCCTGAAAGAGAAGGACGCCCGGGAGGAAGCGCAAGCAGCACGGCTCAAGGCGAAGGGACTGGAAGCAGAAGTCGCCACACTCATAAAGCTGCTGAAGCCAGCGGAGGCAGGCCGGTTCAAGCCGGTGGTCGATCAAATTTCGGTCAAGCCGGGCTATGAGATCGCGCTCGGCGCTGCGCTCGGCGACGATCTCGATGTGACCGCGGACAAGGCGGCTCCGACGCGCTGGACGCTTGTTAGCGATAGCGGGGGCGCCCCCTCTCTGCCGAGAGGCGCGGAACCTCTTTCGGCCTTTGTGCGCGGCCCCTTGGAACTTTCCCGCAGGCTCGCCCAAATCGGTGTTGTAGCCAGCAAAGCCGACGGTGACCGGCTCAAAGGCAGCCTTGGTCCCGGTCAGCGGCTCGTCACCAAAGAGGGTGATCTCTGGCGCTGGGACGGCCTCCTTGCGGCGGCAAACGCCCCGTCGGCGGCAGCACGCAGGCTCGCCGAGCGTAACCGTCTCAGTGGACTCGAAGTTCAGCTAGAGGAACTCAGGCTCGCGGCAGACAAGGCCGAGGCTGGCCGCCAAGACGCGCAGAACGCTGCCGCGGAAGCGCTGGCCATGGAGAAGCGCCTTCGCGAGAGTGCACGAGCGGCCCAAGCGGCACTGGCCCTCAAGCGATCCTCTTTCTCACAGGCCGAACGGGCAGCGTTTGAGCAAGCGAACAAGCTCAGAAATCTTGAGGAAGCCAAGGAACGAGCGGCGTATGGCCGTGAAGAAGCTGAAGCTGCCAGGGAAAGGGTCCAAGAAGCCCTGTCTTCAGCGTCGCCCATCGACCACGCGGAAGCGGACCTCGCCAAGCTTAAGGGCGAAGCGGGCCTAAAGCGAAATGCCTATACGGAAGCCAAGGCGGCGCTCGATAGCATCGAACGCGATATTCGAGGCCGGCAGTTCCGCCTTAAGGCAGTTGCCGAAGAACGCATGCGATGGCTGCAGCGAACCAAAAGTGCGAATGCGCAGATCGCTAGCCTCGACGATCGCCTCTCTGGCATCAAGGCAGAACTCGTGTCCTTGGCTGACTTGCCAGGGAAGATCGCGGACCGCCGTGCCAAGATTCTGAATGAGATCGGTCAGGCGGAAGGGGCGCGGAAGGCGGCGGCAGACAAGCTCGCAGAAGCTACAAACGCATTGCGGGAAGCCGACAAGGCGGTAAGGGAGGCCCAGACTGGTCTCTCGGCAGCGCGCGAGACGCGGGCGCGCGTGGAAGCGCGCCTGGAAGCAGCCCGCGAGCGGCGGGGCGAGTATGCGCGCCTCATTCGCGAGAACTTCGAGTGCCAGCCTGAAGAGGTGTTGAAATCGGCCGGGATCAAGGATGCAAGCAAGCTGCCCCTAGCGCAGGAGGTCGAACAGCAGCTCATTAAGTTGAAGGCCGAGCGCGAACGGCTTGGCGGAGTAAATCTGCAGGCGGAGGAAGAGGCAGCCCGGCTCGGCGGCGAGTTCGACGGAATGGAGAAGGAGCGGGAAGACCTTCAGGAAGCCATTGCCAAGCTTCGCACAGGCATAATGAGCCTGAACAAGGAAGGGCGGAAGCGCCTGCTCGAAGCCTTCGACACGGTGAAGGCGCATTTTGAGCGGCTGTTCAAAATCCTGTTCGCGGGCGGCGAAGCGGAATTGCAGCTGATCGAAAGCGACGATCCGCTCGAAAGCGGTCTCGAAATCATGTGCCGGCCGCCCGGAAAGAAGGCGCAAGTGCTGACGCTGCTTTCTGGCGGCGAGAAGGCGCTGACGGCGCTCGCGCTTATATTCGCCGTCTTCCTCACTAATCCTTCGCCGATCTGCGTGCTTGACGAGGTGGACGCACCACTGGACGACGCGAATGTGGACCGCTTCTGCACCATGATGGAGGAGATGGTGCGTACGACCGAGACCCGCTTCCTTGTGATCACCCATCACCCGATGACCATGAGCCGTGTGAACCGGCTGTTCGGCGTGACTATGCAGGAGAAGGGCGTGAGCCAGCTCGTGAGCGTAGACTTGCAGGCTGCCGAGCGCTACCGCGAAGCTAGTTAAACTTGTTCTCACGGATGCTGGACCAGGTAATGGGAACGCTTGCGGAACTAGCTCCCGGTATTGCGGCCGCGGCGGGATTTGCTGCATTCGCGGCAGCACTATTGATTTTACTTCGGTCGAAGCGCGGAGGCGGTTCTCCGGATGTTCTGGTAAAGCTGCAATCGCTCGTTGAGGCAAGCACTCGCCTTGAGGGCATCTTACGCGAGGAGGGCGGTCGCAATCGCGAAGAGGCGAGTGCCGCAAGCAGATCTCTTCGCGAGGAATTGGCGAACGAGGTTCGCGCACTTCTGCAACTCCTCGATAACAAATTGAGCGATCTCGGAAAGAACACAGCCGATAGCGATCGGGCATTGCGAGAAGAAGTACAAGGCTCCATCAAGGTTCTGGGTGACCACATCGCAGCGACACAGAAGGAGAAGCTTGAGCTAGTCGCGAAAGAGCTTGCGGGCCTCGCTGCAAAGCAGGAGCAGGCTCAAGAAGGCTTGCGTAAATCGGTCGAGCAGCGGCTGGATTTGCTGCGGGGCGAAAATAGCGAAAAGCTTGAGAAAATCCGAAAGACCGTCGATGAGCAGCTTCAGGGCACTTTGGAAAAGCGGTTAGGCGAGTCGTTCAAGCTGGTGAGTGAGCGCTTGGAACAGGTGCATAAGGGCTTGGGCGAGATGCAATCGCTCGCCAGCGGCGTCGGCGACTTGAAGCGAGTTCTGACCAACGTAAAGGCGCGCGGCGCTTGGGGTGAGGTGCAGCTCGGCAACCTCCTTGAGCAGGTTTTGACGCCCGAACAGTATCTGAAAAACGCGGTGACGAAACCAGGCAGCCAGGAGCGGGTCGAGTTCGCGATACGGCTTCCCGGGCGTGAAGACGGCGAACCTGAGGTGCTTCTGCCAATCGATGCCAAATTCCCTCTTGAGGACTATGACCGGTTGACGCAGGCCGCGGAAAGGGTTGACGCCGGAGGGTTGGAGGCGGCTGGCAAGCAGCTTGAAGCTCGCGTTCGCAATAGTGCCAAAGAAATTCGCGACAAGTATCTTAATCCCCCGCATACAACCGATTTCGCAATCATGTTCATGCCGACGGAAGGGCTCTACGCGGAAGTCCTTCGGCGCCGCGGCCTCATAGAGCAGGTGCAACGCGATTGTCGGGTCACATTGGCAGGACCCACAACGCTAGCCGCGACACTTAACGCATTGCAAATGGGATTTAGGACACTCGCCATTCAGAAACGGTCGAGCGAAGTCTGGCGTGTGCTGGAAGCGGTAAAGTCTGAGTTCGGGAAGTACGGCACGATGCTCGATCAGGTGCAAAGGAAGCTTCACGAAGCTTCCAACACGATCGAAAAGGTAACCGCCCGGCAACGAGCCGTCGACCGTAAGCTTCGCGCCGTTGAGAGCATCAGCGACGGCGAGGCCGAAGCAATCCTCGGTCTCGCGCCGGTGGCCTTAGAGGATTTGAGGGAAGAGGAAACCGTCTAGGCGCAGCTAAAAGTGAGGGCTCGCGGATGCCCTAAGCGGTATCTTCTTCTTTCGAAGCCGTCTTCGACAGACGCTCGATCTGCTCCTGCATCGCGGTAAGCTGCGCTTTCAGCTCTGCGATTTCAGCCGATGTCGCGTTCGCCGGCGTCTCAGGGTGAGGTTGCGCAGGCTTTTCCTCAAGCGGCCGGGCATTTTCCACCTTTGAAAAGGGCGCGAACATCGCGAATGCCCGCTCGAAGAGGACCATGTTCTGGCGAGCCTGCTCCTGCATTGCCTCGAAGGCAGCAGTGCCGAACGTGTTCGCAAACTGCTTTCGGTATTTCTCCTGCTCGCGCGTTAGAGTCTCCATGCTGAACTCCAGATACTTTGGGACGAGTTGCTCCATGGAATGTCCGTAAAATCGGATAAGCTGCCGCAGGAACCCGATTGGAAGCAGGTTGGAGCCGGACTTGCCTTCCTCCTCGACAATGATCTGAGTAAGAACAGCATGCGTCAGATCCTCGCCCGTCTTCGCGTCGTAGACAAGAAAGTCGCGTTCTGATCGAACCATCTCGCCGAGATCTTCGAGGGTCACGTAGCTGCTTGTCTCAGTATTATAGAGACGCCGGTTCGCATATTTCTTGATGATAACCGGTTTAGACTTCACAGCTTGCTCACTGCTTTTCTCGACTGCGTTCAGCGCGTAGGGCCCGGCGCTCTCACAAAATGCCGCCGCCCCCGCTTGCGACAGCTTTTCCGCAGGCTTATTCATCACATAATCCACCAAAATCGTGTACGGTTCATCATAGAACAAGTTTCACAGCTTTTGCGGATTTTTTTCGCACCTGCAAAAAGAAGTGGCGACTCGCCATTTCTGGGCGCATTTTAAGGGACAAACGGACGCCGCTTTCGGTGGGCGCAGCCGAATAGACGTTCCGGCACAGGATTAACGCTGTTAGACTTCCTGATTTGATGCGCAAAATGGAGAAGTGCCATGGACGGGCAAGAAGACATCGTCATTGCAAGCGCGGTACGTACGCCGGTTGGTTCATTCAACGGAGCTTTGTCCACGGTTCCCGCCCATGAGTTAGGCAAGACAGTCATCACAGAAGCTCTAAAGCGGGCGAACACGGAGCCTGGCGAGGTTTCGGAGGTCATCCTGGGTCAAGTGCTCACGGCAGCGCAGGGCCAGAACCCTGCAAGGCAGGCTTCGATCGAGGCTTCGCTGCCTATCGAAACCACAGCGATGACCATCAACTTCGTGTGCGGTTCCGGTCTGCGTTCGGTCGCGATGGCGGCACAGGCGATCCGCAATGGTGATAGCGAGATCGTGGTTGCGGGCGGACAGGAAAGTATGAGCCTTGCGCCGCATGCCGCTTATCTCCGCTCCGGCACCCGTATGGGCAGCCTCGAGATGATCGACACCATGATCAAGGATGGCTTGTGGGATGCCTTCAACGGCTACCACATGGGGATGACGGCCGAAAATGTGGCCCGCCAGTGGCAGATCACGCGGGCGCAGCAAGATGAGTTCGCGGTCGCATCCCAGCATAAAGCATCGGCCGCCAAGAAATCGGGGCGCTTCAAGGATGAGATCGTCTCCGTCACGATCAAGGGCCGCAAGGGCGATGTCATTGTCGCCGAAGACGAATATATCCGGGACAACGTTTCGCTCGAAGACATTGCGAAGCTGCGGCCGGCCTTCAACCCTAAAGAGGGTACGGTCACCGCGGCCAACGCCAGCGGCATCAATGACGGCGCTGCGGCGATCGTTGTCATGAAGCTTTCCGAGGCCGAGAAACGCGGCATCCAGCCGCTCGCCAGAATCGTATCGTTCGCTACCGCCGGCGTCGATCCTTCGATTATGGGTACGGGCCCGATTCCCTCCTCGCGGCGCGCTCTGGAAAAGGCCGGGTGGTCAAAGAACGACCTCGATCTGATTGAGGCCAACGAGGCATTTGCGGCCCAAGCCTGCGCGGTCAACAAGGCCATAGGCTGGGATACCGAGAAAGTAAACGTCAATGGTGGGGCGATTGCCATCGGCCATCCGATCGGAGCTTCCGGCGCCCGCATTTTAACTACTCTTCTTTATGAGATGAAGCGCCGCGAAGCGAAACGGGGCCTTGCGACCCTGTGCATTGGTGGTGGTATGGGAATAGCGATGTGCGTCGAGCGAGTATAACGCCCGAAAATTTGATCCCATTCGCTGAAAAACTTTCTTGCTCCCGGTTGTGCATAATCTTCCGGGAGCATACTACTTCGTTCCGATGCAAAATTGGACGAGATAATGTCTCCGGCGCCCCGCCTGCTCCCGGCGGTTACCTTTCAGGTCATGAAGGGGGGCCGTCCAGCACCGCTTGCCAGCCATGATTTCTTCTCTGGCAAGAACGTTGCACTTTTTGGCTTGGCGGAGCCTTCCTTCCGACATGCCATTATATCCACTTGCCCGAGATTGCCGCTGAATTTGAAAGCTACAAGGCCAGCGGTATCGATGCTGTCGCTTGCACCGCTGTAAATGATCCTTTCGTCCTCGAAGCCTGGCTTCAGTCCCTTAGCGTCCCGAGCGAGATAATCTTCCTCGCGGACGGCAATGGACATTTTGCGCGTGGTTTGGGAGCTCCTGATTGAAGCCCAGCAGCTTGGGCTGGGTGTACGCTCCAGGGGCTATGCTATGCTTGTGAGCGATGGCCGGATTGAAGAACTGGCCGTGGAGCCAGATCCAACATTGGCTGACGTGAGCAGCGCCCATTCTTTACTTCATGTTTACGAGAGCTGGAGTAGTTCCCGCTTATAACTCGTCCTCGTTTTTGACGGCGAGTTGGTGACAAACCTTTGAACTAGCTTATAGTGCCTTTAATAAAATCTGAAATGGAGGGAGCATGTCTCGGGTTGCTGTTGTCACGGGCGGCACGCGTGGAATTGGTCACGCGATTTCCATCGAGCTGAAAAGGCAGGGATTCAGGGTCGCGGCGAACTATGGCGGCAATGACGAAGCTGCTCACAAGTTTCAAGCCGAAACAGGTATCCCGATTTTCAAGTGGGATGTTGGCGATTACGACGCCTGCCTCGCCGGGTTAAAGCAGGTTGAGGTGCAGGTAGGCCCGGTTTCTGTCGTCGTCAACAACGCAGGCATCACTCGCGACGCGATGCTCCATCGGATGACACCCCAGCAATGGCGTGACGTGATCCGCGTCGATCTGGATGGTATGTTCAACATGATCCAGCCAATCATCAACGGTATGCGCGACCGGAATTTCGGCCGGATTATAAATATCTCATCGATCAACGGGCAGAAGGGGCAGATGGGTCAAGCCAATTATTCAGCTGCCAAAGCCGGAGTGATTGGCTTTACGAAGGCGCTGGCGCAGGAGAATGCGAAGAAGGGCATTACTGCGAATTGCGTTGCACCGGGCTATATCGACACCGAGATGGTGCACGCAGTACCGGAAAAGGTTCTCGAAGGGATTATTGCTCAGATCCCCGTCGGCCGCCTCGGGAAGGCGGAAGAAATTGCTAAATGCGTCGCCTTCCTTGCAAGCGATGATGCAGCCTTTATGACGGGGGCGACCATTACCATGAATGGCGGCCAATACATCGCAAGCTGATTTGAGATTCTGACTACGGCGAGAGATCAGTCTTCTCAGCTATGATTGCAATTGCACGGTGGAATATGACGAAGGGATCGATATCGCCGCTGCCCCAACGCGTGCCGTCAGCTAATGCTTGAAACCAAAACGTTGATTGGCTGACTTTTGGTTTTGCTCGAAGTCGTGGTCGCGCTCGAATCCGAAATCAGGCGGGAGCGGGATTTCGCCTCGAGAATCGGGTGAGGGAAGAGCAGATTCGACTAGGAAGCTTCTCGGTTCCCTGCCTAGCGGCGTGCGCTGAGAGGTCTCGCCTTTCAGCGCAGACTGCTGTCCAAGCCCGTTTGCTGCAACGGGCGACCATTGGCTGGCTCCGAACCACACCTGAACGAGTTGGTGCTCATCATCTGTTAGCATGACGCCGGCATGCTGGCATTTCGCTAGCACAAAGTCTCGATAGGCTCGCGCCACCGCCGCAGGGGACCGCGTCTGTTCAAGCCACGGGTCAATCTCATCCACTGCGTCAAGCACAAAAGAGACATCCTTTAGGGCTATTCGCACGCCTTCCTGATTCGCGCGGGCAACGACAGCCTGGGCGGTCTTTACAGGCGAGAAGCCGCGCTCATGCACTTCGGTGGCAATAAGGGTGAACAGGAGCTGATATTCGCTTGGAGGGAGCGGTGGCGCTTTGCAGGCTTCGTAGATCCGGGTAATGGAGTTCTGGAGCTCCGTCAGTTTGGATGAGTTGGAATCCGGCTGTCGCTGCAGGCGCTGCGGAGCGGCGGGCGCCTGCTCCTCCATCCGGTGCCGTTGCGGATCGTAGACGAAGTGGGGCGCTTTCTCTGTGAGCTTGATGCCTTCGGGAAGCGTGTTCGTCAAAAAATTGAGGAATCCTCCGGAACCTGCCCAATTGGTACCGAGAGTTTTGGCATGTCCGAGGATTTTCTGTGCGCGGTCCGCGAGATAGGCAATCGGTACCGGCTTCTCGGAGGAACGCACGACGTCGATTACGAGATTGAGAATCTCCGAGCCGATGGCTTGAAAATCTTCAATAAGGGATTGGACAGCAGTGCTGGCGGTCGCGGAAGGCAGGCGCCGTCTTACTTGCTCGGCTGCTCCGCTATGCCCTGCATACGAACTTCCAGGCAGGCTGGATTGCGTAACGCCACGTGCTCCCGCGTAGCCAAGTTCGCCACGTGGCTTTGTTGCTTGGTCCGATTGAAGCATAACGGGGCTGCTCTCATCCATAAGGAATGAGATCATATCGCGTTCTTCGATCCAGCCATCGCTGAAAGCCCTGTAGATTTCGGCCGTGTTTTCATTCGCGTAGACGACGGTACGCCGGTCGTGAGAGCGGAGATGATGGAGAACGGGTGTAAAATCCGCATCGCCGGAAAGAATGATAAACTCCCCGAAGCGGGTAGGGTGCTCAAGATAATCCCTGATGTCGTTGGCAATTTTAATGTCGGTACCGTTTTTGAATTGAGAAGAAAGCGGCTGACAGTCGACAATCTCCAAGCCCGCGATCATGAAATTCGTACGGACGGTTGCAAAGCTGTGCGGATCGTGAGGGCCGCCGCGGCTGATCAATTTGCGGCCGGGATTACCATAGCATCGCGCGACAGCGAAACGGCGGCGAACATAATCCTCGTCGGATTTGAAGCGAACCAATCCGCCAGCCGCAATGCGCGCCATCCATTCCTGGGGATTGCGCGCGAATCGGCCCGCAGCTTCTTCGCTCTGCCGGCGCAATGACAGATATACATTGTCGAAATCGACAAATAGCGCGGAAAGGCAGACCTCCGCGGACCCCGGAATCATAATGTTATTCCCCGCTCGGACCATCGTCTGCCAACATGACCCCTCAAACGAACAGACGATAGTTTATTTAAATTTGTAGTCCCTCTGCAAGGCCTCCTGAATGCCTTCACGCCGAATCGCGTGCTTTTTTAAGTTTTATATGGCTTTAACGTAAACGTGACGGGCTTCGCCGCCGCAACCTCACCCTCCGCCGCAATGAGGGGTAAGGGCCTATCGCTTTTACGCTAAGCAATCCAACTCATTAAATGGTAAACAGGGTGGCAGCGCAAGCGTTACCTGACACCTCGCCCTTTATCCACATGCAGAACCAAAAAATTAGATGCCGGCAGTGCCTTGCACGCTAACGTCTCGAGGCTGAGGCTTTTGCTTTCGAGAATGGAAAGGATACGAGCGTGGGCTTGAGAGGGTTAAACGATTGCTGCTGCCCTAGAACAGCCTCCCTCCGTTCGGCACCGGGAATGTGGGCGTGATGAGTACCACTCCACCCTCGGTATCGGGAAAACCCAGTGTCAGCACCTCCGACATGAACTTGCCAATCTGCCTGGGTGGGAAGTTTACCACCGCGGCGACCTGGTGCCCCAGCAATGTCTCCGGCGTATAGTGCTTGGCGATTTGGGCTGAGCTTTTCTTGACCCCGATCTCCGCCCCGAAATCGATGAGGAGCTTGATGGAAGGCTTCCGGGCTTCGGGAAAAGGTTGCGCATCGAGGATGGTGCCAACTCTAATGTCCACCGCTTCAAAGTCTTTATAGCGAATCATCGGCTTTGTCTCTGCGGAATTTCCAGCCACCCTTGCCTCTCTCACCAGATAAACTCACAAATCCTAACTGGCCCACTACCGTAAGACCAGCCAGCGTTCCCATAAAGCATGTATCTTGTCCGATCTCGCCAATCCTCAACCAAATTTGCGGCTCCGCGACTATGTCCATGAAACAGAGTGAGATTCTGCGGCGCATTCACCGCAAGCGAAGAGGAGGGCTAGAACAAGCAATCTCCCCCCTCAACTAGGCGCTAGCGTCCGGTGACGCTGCCACAGTGATGGCCACAATTGGTGGGATTGCCCGCGATCGGGGAATGAGTCAGGTTGCGCGCCACACAGGTCTTTCCCGCGAAAGCCTCTACCGCTCACTCGACGCCGGCGGAAATCCTGAGTTTTCGACAATCCTCAAGGTGCTTTCTTCGATCGGGCTAAGGCTTGAGGCGAAGATGGAGCGTCATTTTGGAGCTAGGGCACAGCCAGCTTAGCATGACGAATGAGCTCATGATGCTTTACTCCGCCGCATCATTACAGCCATGAAACCGCTCAGACGATCCCGCTAACGAACATTGACCCAGACGCTTTTTTCCTGCGTCAGCTCCCGCATCACAGAAAAGCCCATTTCGCGCCCATAGCCACTGTTCTTATAGCCACCATAAGGCGCCATGGAACTTACAGCTCCCCAGGAGTTGATCCAGACATTGCCCGCTTCGAAGGCTTGGGCTGCCCGCATCGCACGACCAACATCGCGCGTGATGACTGAAGCTGCGAGCCCATACGCGCAATCATTAGCGAGGGCAAGCGCTTCGTCCTCCTCCTTGAAGGTGAGCACGGAAAGGACCGGACCGAAAATTTCCTCGCGCGCTATCCTCATCGAGTTTTGAACCCCATCGAAAATATGGGGGCCGACGAAAGACCCTTTGCTCAACTCCTTGGGCGGTTCGAAATTGTAAACGAGCTTCGCGTCGTTCTTGCCGCTATCAATATAGCTGAGGACGCGATCCTTTTGCTTTGACGAGATCAAGGGGCCCATCGTCGTACTTGGGTCCATCTGGTCACCGAGCCGTACCTTCTTCGCGTTCTCAATGACTTTTTCGAGCACCTTATCGTGTACTTTTTCGTGGAGGAATAGACGTGAGCCCGCGGTACAAACCTGGCCCTGATTGCTGAAAATCGCCGTCGAGGCAATCTGAGCTGCTTGGTCTATAGGCGCGTCCTCATAGACGATGACCGCGCTCTTCCCGCCCAGCTCCAGCGCCACAGGCTTCAGAGTATTTGCCGCCTCCGCCGCAATACGCTTAGCGGTCGCTGTGCTGCCGGTAAACATTACTTTCGCGACCATGTGGTGTGAGACGAGCGCGGCGCCGGCGATCGCTCCGTAACCGGGAACGATGTTCACCACGCCCGCTGGAATGCCCGCTTCCGCAATCAGCTTGCCGAGATACATGACCGACAGGCATGCCTGTTCGGCGGGCTTTAGAACTACGGTATTCCCAGCTGCGATAGCCGGAACGATCTTCCAGATTGCCTGGAGCAGCGGGTAGTTCCAAGGAATGATGCCGGCGACGACGCCAAGGGGCTCGCGAAGCGTCATGTTCACGAATGGACCAGGTACAGGAATGGTATCGCCTTGGATCTTGGTTGCCATGCCGGCGAAATATTCAAGCGCGTCGATCGCGGTGACGGCGTCGATGGCTTTCGAGTCGCGTATCGGCTTTCCAGCGCTCAGGGACTCAAGCTCGGCCAGCTTTTCCGCATTGGCCTCTACAAGCTGCGCTAGCTTCATCAAGAGTTTGGCACGCGACGCGCCCGTTCTCTTTCGCCACGCCGGATAGGCGGCGAGCGCGGAACGAACCGCGGCCTCGATATCTTCCTCGTCGCACTCGGCGAGATTGGCAATCGTCTCGCCATTACCCGGATTGAAGGCTGGGAAAGTCTTGCCGCTTGAGGCAGGGCGGAACTCACCATTGATGAGAGCACCCCAGATCTCGATACTGGCCTTCGAATTGTCTTTGAACGCAGCATCGCTCATTGCGCTGTCCTCCCGCTTTCTTTGCGTTAGTGCCGGAGCACGCCAGTTCTATCAACCTCATGCCGAAGAACCTTAAGTTCTTCCCTGGTCGGAGGCGGAACCTTCTCCACCTTGTCCGCGCTCTTGACTTCGAAACCCGTGTTCTCTTTCACATCATCGACGGTTACGCCGGGGAAGAGCCTTGCCAGCCGGGCTTCCAGGGTCTCCGGATCGAAATCGAAGATGCATTTCGGCGTAACGATCCACTTCGGCCCGCCGCCGTAAAATTCATTCTCCCGGCAGACTTTCTTGCCTGGATGAGAAATAAAGTCGACCTGGTCGACAAGCCGGCGCTTGTCATGAGCCGTTAGGAACACGTAGGTGTCGCGGACCCCGACGGCGATGTCGTTGATGCCAATCGTGCCCGGTCCCCGGAACGTCATTTTTCCCGGCTTGCCGAGGCCTATCATGTTGGTGTTTCCCCATTTGTCGGCCTGGATCCCGCCGACGAAAAACTTATCCGCAAACCAGAAGTGGTTCACATCGCGAAACTCGCTTCCGTCCTCGTAGTAGGAGCGGCCACCGGGCGCGCCGTAGAACAGGAAGGTGTCGGGATGATCGTGGACGGATTCCGCATAGCGAATGAGCTCGTAACCTGTAGAGGTCTTCGGCAGCTCCTCCACATCGATATCGGTTACGTTGCAAAGCGTAACACTGCCGCCCAACTGCAGTTTCAGGTTCGGGGCGTGTGTCTTCTGAGCGAGCATGGTCGCCGCGAAGAAAATCTCGGTATGCGCGCCTGATGTGATCTTGTCAGTGTCCTCGATCTCGCGTGCGAAGACCACAGCCATCAGCTCTTTCCAGGAATATTCAGCCATGTTCAAAACCTCGAATCTAAATCCATTGGAGGGGCGCAGTTACCAGCTCACGATCGGGTGCGTGTAGAGCCCCAGGAGCTTTCGTATTCCTACAGCGTCGAGGTAGGCGTAGTGATCTTCGGGCTGGAATATGTGCCGCTGCAGATAATCCTCCCAGGTCTTCACATCGCCTTTCCGATTGGCCTCGCTGCAGCGCACGTAATCCTGGATGAACTCCACATCCTCCTTGTAGTAGCCGTGAGCAGCGTAAGGGTGTCCGCCATAGGGAGCTTCGACGACGCAGTCCGCATAGGCAATGGTGGTCATGAAAGGGTTCTTGCGGATCACTGAATTGGGCACGATACGCTCGGCCTGAGTCATCACACGATTTGCTGCGCGGGCAAGCCAGCGGTCGCCAAAACGGGCGCCAAGATGCTGGCCATTCCCATAAGGGTCTGACCAGCCCACATGGATGATAGCCCAGTCCGGCCGAAGAGGCGGCGCAGCTATGACCTTCTTCGTTCCCCCAATCGGATCGGTGAATTCGACAAGATCAGGATTGAGTTTCGGAATGCTTGTGCCGACGCCGCCGCGCCAGGCGAAGAACTCCTGCCCGGAAGCCGCCGCGAAGAGGCAGGCATAGAGAATGTATTCGCTGCACTCCCAGACCTCGATTTTGCCGGCTTCAGCATATTTCCGGTAATTATGCCCGATCGGGCAGTACATCTCCTGACCGACATAGGGCGCAATCAGCTTCTTCACACAGCCGGCCCCAATCAGTAGATCGATCTCAAGTCCGGCAGTTGCTGAAGCAATGACGGTGAGGCAGTTGGTCCCGTTTCTGATAATCTCGCGGATAAGGGCCATGGGATGGTTGTCCGCGCCAAAGCCGCCGATGGCGACCGTTTGACCGCTCTTGATCTTCGCGGCCGCGTCCTTGATGGAAGAGACGACTTCTTTTCGCTTATTGCTCACGCTCACCCCTCATGCCTTGCTTCACAATCACTCACTGCTTCAAAATCGTAATGGCGTAGGCTGCCGAATCCTGGCCCAGAAGTAGCCCGCCTTGATTTTGCGCCATGGTCACCTTTGGCGGCTGCTCCATCTGGCGCTCGCCCGCTTCTCCGCGCATCTGCCAGACAAGCTCGGCAATCTGCAGGAGTCCGGTCGCACCGACAGGGTGCCCCCGCGAACAAAGACCTCCACTGGGATTGACGGGCTGACTGCCCCTCAAAGTCGTGATGCCTTCGTCGATAAGTCTCGGACCCTCGCCGGGCCCGCATAGACCCAGGCGCTCGTAAAGCATCAGTTCAGCCGGGGCCATCGCGTCGTGAAGCTCGACTGCACCAAGATCTTTCGGTCCTACCCCAGCCTCTTCATAGGCCTGGTTGGCGGCGATGGTGGCCGAGTCTGGCGCGGTATCTCCCGGTAGCCTGTATGCCCCCGACCGAAGCACGCAGCTTGCGATGCGAATGGGCTTGCGGCTGCTGTAGCGGCTCACTGACTCGGCAGGACAAAGTATAGCAGCGGCGGCTCCATCCGAGATGGACGAACACATATAAAGGGTTAGTGGGTCAACGACCACGCGGGAGTTCACAACCTCATCCACGCTAAGACGCCGGCGGTGCTGGGCAAGGGGATTCAAAGAGCCGTTGAATGAATTCTTCACTGCTGGCTTTGCGAGGTCCGCCATCGACCAGCCATAGTCCGACATCTTTTTCTTGATGTTGATCTTCGGATGGATGGCATAGACCGTCGTGAACTGCATCCCCATCTCGGACAGATCGAGCTCCGAAACGGAAGCAAGCGCGCTGATGCTGCGGGCCGTATCGCCCACAAACATTTTTTCCGCGCCAACGGCAATGGCAACATCAACGGCACCGGATGCGACTTCGAGCCAAGCGCCTCGAAGGGCGGTAGCGCCGCTTGCGCATGCATTCTCAACATTCACAACTGGTATGCCGGTTATTCCGGAATGCTGAAGTATGACCTGGCCGCGAACCCCTTCTTGGCCTGTTAAAAGGCCGCCAATGGAGTTGCCGACATATGCCGTTTCGATCTGTCTGGGCTCAATCCCCGCATCCTCGATCGCGTTCCAGATCGCGGTATGAGCAATGTCCTTCAGCGACTTTCCACTGAATTGCCCGCTCGGATGCGCGCCAACTCCGATGATGGCGACCTCACGCATTGGCGCGATCTTTCCCTGCCGGTACATATTTGTAAGCCAGCACATCGCGATTTTCAGGGGTTTCTGCGAGAGGTTCTATGATCAACCGCAGCTCCATGCCGTCGCGTAAAAGCCCGTCCTTGACGGGGTACTCGCTGCCAATGAGCGTGAAGATTCGCGGTCCTTCCGGCAAATCGGCAAAAGCCTGATAGTAAGGAGCCTGAAATCCTTTGGGGGCCACACGCGCAATCGTATGGCTGAAGAGGCGCGCAGTCCGTCCAATCCCGGCTTCACTCATTACGCCGTTACACAGGCACGATGGGCAAACCGGCATCTTCGGGAAGACAACGGTGCCACATTCGGAACATCGGCTGCCGCGAAGGCACGGGCCTCCGTCGCTGCCTTCGGGGTAGAATGAGTCAGATAGCGGCACGCACTTAACTCCCAGCCGATGCGCTACACACCCAGATGTCTCTTCAGCGCTCGAAAGCCGGCATTGAAGACGCGGCCCATGAACTGGACGCCTTCTTCCTCTTTGCCCTTTTCGGTTTCGAATTCGGAGGTCCATTCGGCGAACGTACCGTAGGTATCAGTGATTGGCCGGAGGCGCATGGAGGTGCGGATGTCTTTAACTGGCAGCGGTCCCTCTAATACCGAGTACGTGATCAGGAAGTTCCCCGGAGAAAATTCTTCCAGCCGTTCGCGCAACTTTGCCTTGGTACCAGCCATGGACAGACTGCGGACAGCACCCGTTTCAGTGGCACTTTTTCCCGGCTCGATTATGCTCTCGGTCATCCCCGGCATCCACGCCGGAAGGCCGTTAAAGTCGCTGATGCAACGCCATACGCGTTCAATCGGCGCGTTAATCACCGTGCTCACAAAGACCTTTGACATTTCCGCCCTTGTTCGAACTTCCGTTCATTATGTGGCCTGTTCTCAAGGATTCCCTGGCAGGCACTTGTTCAATGGTATAACGGTGTTCTAGTGTGGTCAAGCGGCGAAAGTTTCGCTATCGTTAGGAGAGCCGCAAGAGAGAACCCGAGATGACAGAACCCTCATGGAAAGAACGTATGGCGGTCGCGCTTGCCCGCGACATTTCCGATGGCGAGCGGATCATCTCCGGGGCGCATACCGAAATTTCCTTCGCCGCAGCGATGCTCGCCCAGAAGATGCATGCGCCGAACATAAAGTTGCAGCTCGGCGGCACATGCTTTCTGGTCAATGTCACTGACATCCCTGTGAAGCTGCCGAAAACGTCTACGGATTACCGCATGCTACGTTGGGCAGAGGCAGCGTTCGACCACATGGAGACCTTCATGTATTTCGGCGCGCCGGGCGGGCGCGCTTATTACGGGGGGACGCGCCCTCAAACGAACAAATATTTTGTGGGCGACAAATTTTTCGCCGGGGGCATTCAGATCGATGGATGGGGGAACGCCAATCTGATTGGCACCAAGGGCAAGGAGAGCGGCAGAATTGCTTTTCGCGGCCCGGGCTCAATCGGCATTCCCGACATCGTGACGGTGGCAACCCCCTACATCTTTGTGACCAGGCACGACCGCCGGACTCTGGTGGAGAAAGTGGATTTCATCTCCATGCACGGGCCGAATGGCTGGCGCGAGTACAAATATCCAGGCCACGGCCCGAAATGGATTTTGACCCCGCGCGCGATCTTCACTTTCAATGAAGAGGGCCGGGCCCAGCTTTCCGGACTGTTCAAGGGCACCAGTCAGGACTGGGTCAGGGAGAATACAGGGTTCTCCTTCGAGAATGCGGCGGACATCTCCGAGATCCAAGAGCCTACCGAGGAGGAGCTGGCGGTCCTGCGCCAGGAGATCGACCCTGAAGGCGTTCTGCACCACTGATCCGCGTTTTCCCATACGAAGGCTTGAAAGAATGAAACTCGAACCGATCACGAGAGCGAACCGGCCCAAGAGGCGAGAGGTTCTGATGGCAGAGGCGGAGGCCGCCTCTCTGATCAAGGATGGGGACGTGATCATCGTCGCGGGCTTCGGCACGGTTAATCATCCCATGCCCATAATTCGCGCGCTGATCAGGCGCGGCGTGAAAGACCTGACCGTCATCGGCGCTGCGACGGCCGGTCTGGAAATCGACCTGCTTATCGGCGCGAGTTGCGTGAAAAAGGTGATCGCTCCCTATATCGGGGCAGAGCTTTATGCGCCTATCGGGCATTGTTATCGCCATGCAGCTGAGCATGGGCTGATCGAGGTCTACGAGACGACCGAATATCTTCTCTATTCGCAGTTGGAGGCGGGCGCGCGGGGGTTAGGCTTTTTGCCTTGGCGTGGCGGAGTAGGGACTTCTCTTCCAGTATTGAATAAAGCCTATGTGCCGTTCAAAGACCCTATCAACGGTGAGCCCTATCTGGCTGCTCCCGCTCTCCATGCCAATTGGGCCATTATTCATGTAGGCCACGCGGATATTTACGGCAACGGCCAGCATGGCGGGGCACGCTTTGGCGATAGACTGCTGTCGCGGGCGGCGGAACGGGTTATGCTTACTGCGGAGAAAATCGTGCCCAACAGCGAAATTCGCAAAAACCCGCTCTCCACCTCAATCCCCTATGCGGATGTAGTGGTCGAGGCACCCTTCGGGTCGCACCCCTTTGCGAGCCATGGCTTCTACAGCGAGGATGAGGACGCCTTGAAGGAGTATGTCGCCGCATCCATCGCCTACCGGAATAGACGCGTTGCAGCATGGGCAGCTTACGTAAGCGAGTGGGTGACGGGACCGCTAAATCATGGCGAATACCTGAAAAAGTTTAGCCGTGCCCGGCTAGCGGCTTTAGAAAACAGTATTTTGATCTAGGGCACCCTTGCAAAACGTCGGATGTTGAACCAACAAACTGGGAAGGCGTTACGTCGCCGAACACTCCCGCCGCTCAAGAAATTCCTCCCCGGAGCCCGCCACATGGACCAGAAGGTCGCTGCTACGATCAAGGACCCTGCCATCCTAGCGCAGCGGCGTGCCGAGATCATTGACATAGCCACCCGCCTCTTCCTCGAAAAGGGCTTTCACAAGACGTCGATCCGGGACATCGCGCGTGCCTGCCCGTTCAACCTCGCAAGCCTTTACATGTATGTCGCTTCGAAGGAGGACATTCTGTTCCTCGTCGCCCAGCACGTGATGGATGTGAAGGCGAAGGCGATGGCGGAAGTACAGATCGACGAGGATGATGCAGTCAGTTCATTCCGGACTGCATTCAAGGCCTATTGCCACATCGTGCATGAGCACCGCTCCCATATCCGGCTCCTTTATCGCGAGCTGGATGTGCTTGCTCCGTACCGTCGCGAAATTGTAATGGAGTCGCTCTCGACGGTGACTGGCGTCTTCGAGAAAATCATGATGACTGGCATTTCGAGCGGCGTCTTCAACAGTTGGGCCAATCCCCGGCTGGTTGCGCTTGATGCGCTCTTTCTTTGTCACCTCTGGTCTTTGCATGCCCGTGCCTTGCGTTCCATTGTCCAGGATGTGGACCGCTTTGCGGAAATGCAATGCGGCATTCTCCTGCAAGGTCTTTTGGTTCCTGAACCTGCGCGCCAGAGGCGCGCACCCGCCCGGCGAAGGCAACCGCGTGGAGTAGCTGTGGCCGGAAATTGAGCGGCCCCATTCGCTTTTTCGTAAGTCTTTCGTCAGCTTCGCCTGAGGGGCCTTGCCCCTTGAACCTCTATGTGCTTAACTAGAACACCGTTATACCAGCGGCGGAAGATCGCGGGAAACGGTGGGGCAATGCGGACACAATTCGCTGTCCCATGCTAAGAAAATGGGTAAGGAAATGTCTTGGGGATCGCATGGCGGAGCACGCAAACAAACGTGATGTCCCGCGGCATCACAGCGACCGCACATGGTCGATCTACGGTAAGACGATTCCCCAGCTCTTCCTGGAGCGAGTTCAACAGCGGCCGCATCAAATTGCTTTTCGCTACAAGGATCTCGGTCTCTACCAGGAAGTCAGTTGGAAGCGTTATTTCGACGAGGTTCAGGCCTTTGCGCTAGGACTCGCGGCACTCGGAGCGGAACGCGGCGATCGCATCGCGATCATGGGCGACCCGTGCTTCGAATATTTCATCGCGGACATGGCAGGCCTTTGTCTTGGCGCGACCACCTACGGCATCTACACCACCTGTTCCCCCTCGGAAGTGCGCCACCAGCTCGAGAATGCGGGCGCCAAGATCTTCATCGCGGAAAATCAGGAATATGTCGACAAAGTGCTCGAAATCGAGGGTTCATCGAGCGAGCTCAAACATATCGTCGTCGCCGATATGCGCGCGATGTTTCTGTATCGGGACAACCGGATTGTAAGCTTCGCGAGAGTTCAGGAAGTTGGGCGAGCGGTGCTTGCCAAGAACCCCTCTTTCTTTGGAGACAGCGTCAAGACGATCAAGCCGGAAGACATAGCTGTGTTCGTTTACACCTCCGGCACAACCGGCCCGCCGAAGGCAGCCATGCTTACTCATCGCGACCTGATGACGGGGATGGTTCACACGTACCTCGAAGGCTTTCCGGAGCTGGAGCACGGACCGCACAGGATCGTCACGCATTTGCCGCTGGCACATCTCGTCGAGCGGTCGATGAGCCTTTGTCTGATGCTGATCGCGGACGTCATCCCGCATATCGGCGAGGAGCCGGGAAATCTCGGCGAAGTCCTGACCGAGGTAGAGCCAACCTTCTTTCACGCGGTCCCCCGCATTTGGGAGAAGATTGCGTCCCAAATTCAAGTGAACATCGAACGCAGCGACGTTGTGAAGCGCACCAGCTATCGCCTCGCGATGTCCATAGCCCGCCTTCATGCAAAATACCGTTGGTCGAAAAGACGGCCCCCGCTTCCAGTCGATTTGCTTTACCGGCTTTCCCGGCTTCTGGTCTTCGGTCCAATGCTGACGAAGGTTGGGCTGCAAAAGCTTAGTGCTGCTCTGACAGCAGGAGCATCCATTCCGGCGCCCGTACAAGCGTTATGGCAGATTTGGGGAGTCAATCTGCGGAACCTCTATGGCATCACTGAGCACACTCTTGTTCTCTGCCAGCGAGGCAGCTTTCCCAAGCCGGGGGACGCGGGACTTCCGCTCTTTCCCAAGGAAGTGCGGCTCGGCCCTGACGGCGAAATCCTGGTGCGCGGCCCGGGAATGTTTGCCGGATATTGGAAGAATGAGGAAGCAACCCGTCAGGCAATTCAAGACGGATGGTTCTACACGGGCGATGTCGCCGAACGGCGCGAGGATGGCCATTTCCGGATTGTTGACCGCAAGAAGGACATCATGGTCACTCTCGGAGGAAAGAACATAGCTCCGAGCGAGATTGAGAATCTGCTGAAGTCGAGCCCCTATATCAGTGAGGCTATCCTTTTCGCTGATGAAAGAAAATTCCCAACCGCCCTTATAGAAATCGACGCCGACACGGTCTTCGAATGGGCGCGCCACCATGGCGTTCTCTATACGAGTTTCACCTCCCTCTCACTGCATCCGGATGTCGTGGATCTGATCGGCCGCGAGGTAGAGAACGCGAACAAACAGCTCGCCCGTGTCGAGCAGGTGAAAAAGTTCAGGATCATTCCGAAGGAGCTTGACCCCGAGGAAGGGGACACAACCCCAACCCGGAAAGTGAAGCGCCGCCACATGTATGAGATGTTCAAGGATATCATCGAGGAAATGTATGGGGAGCCTTCACAGCCTCCCATCAACCTCGCTGCGCCGGAGAAAAAAGAGAAGAGAAAACTTGCCGCTAACCAATAATAAGGGAGGGAGTCATGTCTCGTAATCTAAGCGGTTTGGCATCTGTGGCAGCCTTGACTGGGGTCCTGGCATTGAGCATGCCTGCCAGAGCCGAAGAGAGCTACAAGATCGGCTACATTACGGACCTTTCAGGACCTTTGGCGGGCTCGTACACTCCAACTTGGGAGGGCTTCGAGCTTTACATAAAAGCCTTGAATGACCGCGGTGGCATCGGCGGCAAGAAGGTGGACGCCGTTATCGACGATGACGGACTGAAGGCCGACCGCGCGGTTGCCCATGCAAAAAAACAAGCCGAGCGGGATAATGTCCTTGGCATTTTTGGTCTTAGCCTTTCCAGCACACAGGCGCCGGTCTACGCCGAAATGCGCAAAATGGGCGTTCCCGTTGTGTCCACTTTCAGCGGTATTGCCGACGCTTTGCCTCCGGCTCAGCCTTTCTCTTATAGCACCGGAGTGGTATTCGAAATTGCGGGCGATGCAATCGGCGAACTCATCCAGAAAATCAAGCCGGGCGCCAAAGTCGTCGGCATGAGCTTCGATAGCGTTGGCGGCCGCGCCGCGCTAGCTTTTAACAAAAAGTCGGTTCTCGCCCACGGCGGCACCTGGGACGAGGTCATTTTCCCCGTGACCACTTCCGACTTCACTCCCTTTGCCCAGGCGGCGGTGCAGAAAGCTCCTGAGATCGTTGTTGGCCACTACGGCTCAGGCCAAAATCTTGGCGTAATCCCGGCCCTGCGCCGTTCAGGCTACACAGGCCCGTACGTCGTCGCATCCTACGGCGTCACAGAAGATACGATAAAACAGGCCGCGGAACGCTCAGGCGACGGAAGCAACATCTACTACGTAACGCGATACAGCTCCTCGACCGATAAGGATCCTTCCGTCGCTGAGGTTGCCGCGGCCCAGAAGAAATATGGCACCTCGAAACCCTTCTCGAGCATGCATGTCACGGGTTGGGCATTGGGCAAATTCGCAGAGGCCGCCTTGAAGGCGTGCGGCTGGCCCTGCACCCGTGAAAAGCTCGACAAGGCGATGCAGAGCCTGAATGTCCCTATGGGGGGGCTGACCGGGGGCGCCATCGAGATGACGGCTATGGACCATTACGGCCCATCCTACTGGAAGCTTTATGTCTGGAACGCGAACTCGAACGCCATGGAGCCGAAAAGCGATTGGCTCAGGAAGACCGCGACCGGTTACAAATGACTTCTACAGCAAGTGCAGATTTTCCCAAATAGCTCTGCGAGCGCTCTGTGGAATTTATAACGACCGCGCTGATACTGACCTGCACCTACGCCCTGCTCGCCGCTGGGATCGTGATCCTTTACAAGGCGAGCAGGGTTGTGAATTTCGCACACGGCGAGATCGCAATCGTCGGCGGCTATGTCTTTTACAGCAGCAGCACTTTTGCCGGGGCGCCCTCTCTCTGGTACGGAATTGCGGGCGCCCTTGTCTTTTCGATCATCATGGGTGCCTTCATCTATCTCGCCATCATGCGCCGGGTGCTGGGTGAGCCTTTCTACGTGCCGATTCTCATTACGATCGGCCTCGCCATCGTCCTTAAGTCCGCGATCATCGTCATTTGGCATGCGAACCAGGTCGCCATCAATGTCGGTGTCAGGCCCGCGGTTCGGCTGGAAGGAGGGGCGACACTCTCCTACATGGACTTGGCGACTGTCGCTGTAACTGCTGTTTTCTTTCTGCTGCTGCACCTGTTCCTCACACACACGCGAACGGGTATCCAATTTAGAGGCACTGCCGAGAACCCACTGCTGGCAAGCCAGCGCGGTGTAAATGTCAACTTCGTCCTCTCGCTCGCCTGGGCGATTGCAGCCTTCGCAGCCACCTTGTCCGGCGTCCTGTATGGGGGACGTGCGTTCCTGAGCACTGAAAGTGTCACCATCGGCCTTGCGGGGCTGACAGCGGCCCTTGTTGGTGGGCTCGATAGCCTTCGGGGCGCCGTCGCCGGCGCTTTCATCGTTGCCATCAGTCAATACCTCACTGTCCGGCTGATAGACCCCGTCCTCAGCCAGGCGCTGCCCTTCCTCGTCCTGCTTCTCACTCTGACCCTTAGGCCGTGGGGCTTGTTTGGCACTCGCGAAGAGCTGGATCGGGTTTAATTCATGGTGCGGGCAACGGCGAATCTGAGGACCAGTTACCTCGAAGCGAACGAGATACTGAAGCGCCCGTATCAGAGGCTGCTCGTGGCTTCAATCTTTGTATGTCTCGTTGCCCTGCCCGCTGCTTCAGGTGGCTATTTTCTACACTTGATCAATCAGTGCTTCCTGGCTGGCATTGGTGCGCTTGGCCTCTCGATCCTGACTGGGTATTGTGGTCAGATCTCGCTAGGTCACGCAGCCTTCATGGCCATTGGCGGCTTCACCGCCGTTATCCTGAAAGCGCATCTCGGGCTTTCCTTTCTTGTGGTCCTCCCCGCATCAGCTATCGCAGGCGCATTTGCCGGCTGCATTGTCGGGCTCCCCTCATTACGCTTTCGCGGTGTTTATCTCGCCATTAGCACGCTTGCGATGCATTACGCCATTATCTACCTGGCAACGGCCTATCAGGCAAGATTTGGCTCCAGCGCAAGTGCCGGAATTCCCATCGACGATCCGCGTATCGGACCCATTACCCTAAGCGGCGAAACAAGCTGGTACTATTTTCTCCTGATCTTTCTCAGTGCAGTGACCTTTGGCTGCTTCAATCTCGTGCGCACCCGTGCCGGGCGCGCGTGGATGGCCATCCGCGACCGCTATGTTGCCGCAGAGGCGCTCGGAATAAATCTCACCCGATACAAACTGCTGGCCTTTATGGTGAGCGCGACCCTCGCGTCCCTCTCGGGCTGCCTGATGGCGTTCAATGCGAATGTGGTCACGGTCGAGAAATACACGCTCGACCTGGCAATCATCTATGTCGCCATAATAATCGTTGGGGGGATGGGATCGATCCTTGGCACTTTGATGGGTGCCGGCTTCATCACACTTCTTCCGTACGCGATCGACACGCTGTTCGACTTCCTGCCGCGAAACTGGCGCTTCGGGTCGACGCTTTTTGGCGTGCAAACAGGGGCCGTTGGCCTTTGCATCATTCTCTTTCTCCTCTTCGAGCCGAAGGGGCTGGCTGAACTGTGGAGGCGAATCGAGACGTACTTTGCGCGCTGGCCCTTCCGCTACAGGCCGCTTGACGCGGTGCGAAGGTGAGAGATGAGTGAAGCGAACCTTCTTGAAGTGCGTCAGCTGGAGGTGGTCTACAATCACGTCGCCACTGCGATTCAGGGTCTGTCGCTCGATGTGCCTGAAGGCTCGGTCGTCGCTCTCGTTGGGACCAATGGTGCCGGCAAAACCACAACGCTGCGGGCTATTTCGGGTTTTCTGCCGTCTGAGAACGCAGAGATAACGGATGGACAGATCACATTCCGCAGTAAGCCGATCGTGCGCACTCCCCCCGACCGTATTGCAAGACAGGGCATCATTCTTGTCCCCGAACGCGAAAAGGTGTTCAGCACCTTGACTGTGCGCGAAAATCTCGAATTCGGGTCCGCACGTAAGCGCGGCGCCAGTGCCGATGAGATCTATGGCTATTTCCCCAAGTTGCGCGAACGCCATAGCCAGCTTGCCGGCTACTTGAGCGGCGGCGAGAAGCAGATGCTTGCCATTGCGATGGCGCTTCTTTGCAGGCCTGTACTGCTTCTTATCGACGAACTTTCGCTCGGCCTAGCGCCGATTGTCATTGCAGAGCTGATGGCGAGTCTCCGTTTGATAAGCAAGACAGCCGGACTGACCATCCTGCTTGTCGAGCAGAATGCCAATGCCGCTCTCCAAATTGCCGACTTCGCCTATGTCCTCGAAGGAGGGCGCGTTGCCTTTCACGGCACCGCCGAGAAGGTACGCTCGCACCCTGATGTCCAGGAGTTCTACCTTGGTGGCGCAGGCGTCACCGATGGCCGAAGCTATCGCGAAATCAAGCAGTATCGCCGCAAGCGCCGTTGGTGGGGCTGATGAACGCGCTTGAGATCCACGGCGTCTCCCTGAAGTTCGGGGGCCTTGTGGCTCTCAACAATGTGAGCTTCCGTTTGGCCGATCGGGAATTATGCGCGCTTGCCGGCCCAAACGGTGCCGGAAAAACGGCCTTGCTAAACTGCATTAGCGGCGTTTACCGGCCAACGGGTGGCACAATTCATCTTGGAGAAGATCGAATCTCAGGGCTGCCTGTATATCGCATTGCTGCAGTAGGTGTGGGGCGCTCATTTCAGCACAGCGAGCTATTTCCCCATATGACGGTGACAGAGAATTTGCTGGCTGGGCGCCATCTTCTCATGAGAAGGGGGATTCTTTCGGGAGCCTTCTATTACGGGCGCGCGCAGCGGGAAGAGATAGAGCACAGGCGCGCCGTGGAGCAGCTCATCGATTTTTTTGAGCTCTACAGCTACCGCGACAAGCAAGCCGGGAGCCTACCTTATGGTGTGCAAAAACTTGTGGGGGTCGCGCGAGCGCTGGCATCGGAGCCGAAGCTTGTTCTTCTTGACGAGCCCTCGACCGGCCTCATGCGCGAGGAAAAGGAAAACTTCGCAAGGTTCCTGCTGCGCATGCGCCACGATCTGGAAGTGACCATTCTCTGGGTCGAGCATGATATGCAAATGGTGGCCGATCTCGCCGACCGAATCGTGGTCCTGAACTCTGGCGAGTTACTCGCGGAAGGGCTTCCGCATGAAGTGCGCAGCGACCCAAGGGTAATCGAGGCTTATCTTGGAGCGCCCGCAACCGAAGCTGCCATGACCTGATAACGCGCCCGCCGGCGTGCGGTTCGCAGGCATCACATTATCCGGTTTTCAGGAGCCGAAGCTGATGATTAGATTCAATTCAGAATCGGCGCTGCAAGCCTTGTTTTAATCACATCGCGTTACCCGAAGACCGCTCGCACTTTTCCGCGCGATGCTCTAGAAGCGCTTCGCAGGCTCATCCAGCCGAGTGACATATTCGCCGGAGCAGCCGGTGCGAGGACAAACATTTACGCGCATGCACGACTTCGATTTGTCCTCCACATAATCGGTGTCGCCACGGAAGAGTATGCCGGCGAGCTTCTTCGTCGTCTGATCCGAGACCCCGGACCCTGAATTCCCGCCGAATGTGTCGAGATTGGCCACAAAATAGTTCGGGTCGGAATCATCGCGCACTTCAGCTCCTGGGGCGTACTTCAGCGGAATGCCACTTGGATAGCCGATCACGAAAACCTTCGCTCCCTTGGCGACGCCGGTGCTCCAACCGGTCACTGGGCTGGCAATCTCGGCTGGCACGGGCCTGTCGAGACGGATCAATGCCCAATCCCGAGTGGCGTTCGTCTCTCCGCCCAACAGCTCATAGCCGGAAAAAATCTGCGAGTTTGGAATCCGGGTTGGGTTGACGCCATCCTTCTCGACCCGGTAGCCGAAAACAAATCGCACGCCGCCGATCGGCGGTATATTGGGGCTGTTTGAGATTTCGGAAACGCAATGACCGGCCGTAAGCACAATGTCCTCACGCACGAGTGTGCCCGAGCAAAAAGCTCCCACCGGCTCACTTGCAAATTTTTCCCCGGGGCAGAGATCGAGCTGACGATGCCAGATACCGTGTGATTTCTGGAGAGGGCGCGTTACTAGCGAGGCGCTTTGTCCAGCGGGCTCCACACTCTCGCCGAAGAAAAGCGCAACTGAAGATCGGGCCACGGACTTCACCGCATCTTCCTTGATTTCAAAATATTCCACGCGCGTATCAATGCCGTAAATTGCTCGGCTGTTCATGCGTGTGGCCTGCACTAGAACTCCGTCGTCGATGTCAGCCAGTGGAGAGACCGCCCTGCCGGGCAAAGCTTTCTCATTAAGAGCCCTGAGCCCGCGCGCTTTTCCTTGGAACCGGCGCTGAAATTCGGCCAGCAGTTCTTCGTTGGTCGCGGCTTTGACCGCTTTGCTTGCTTTGCTTAACTCGTCCGCTTTGACTTGAAACAAGGCCCCGCCCGCAAAGGCGAGGAAGGCGCCAACAAGGCAGCCGCTTAAGATCCGCAAGAAATTGGTCATCTTAAATCTTCCTCCAATTGTTTTAAGTTGCCGCCGCACCAGTCATGCCGCAAAGCAGACCTCATCGGCTTTCTTCAATAATTGAGCGGCAGGAGCGCGCTCTCTTCCACATATCCAATCGCCTGCCCATTCTGCGCAACTTGGGCCCAGCCTCCTTCGACCCTAATAACGGTGACGAGATCGCCGCGCTGGAGCTGCCGTTTCGCTGGGGTGCCCCGGTTCCCCGTGTCAAAAAGGTCCGTTGCAGCCATCAAGGCGTGGGTAGGCTTTCTGCTGATCGTGGGGGTTTTGCTAAGCTCAGAGAGGATCGCCATATAGCGTGGTGCGAGCGTGTAGCCATCGCCAAGGATGGGCACCAAGGGCTTCTGGCAATATTCATCGGCGCCCTGCGCTCCGCATGCTTGGAGCTGCCTGCTGAGTTCGGGTACCCTTTTTTCCACGTAGGTCTTCAGGTCCGCGATATCGACCTCGTTGCTTCTTTGGTCACCCGCAAGTGCCAAGCCTTCGAGGAAGGCGTAGGTGAAAAGCCCGTGCTCGTTGTATCCCTCTTTCGCCTGTTCGAGATCGCTGGTTGCCATGAAGATTGCGCGGCCCGTAGCCGATCTCAGCCGCTTATAGCCCGCCTGTTCGCTCCCAACGTCCCGCGCACCGAGCAGTCCCGGAATCCTGATGGCGGAACCGGCATCGCAAGTATCGAAGATCCAGATGGATTTCAGTGCCTTGATGGTCGAGAACCAAGCCGCCATCTTGGCGGGGCCGAAGCCTTGTGCCTTGATATTTTCGTCAGAGAAGTCGGAAACATCGCGCGGCAAAAAGTAGTAATCGCCATCCACCGTTTTTCCGTGTCCCGCCATATATAGAAGGAACACATCTGTGGCTTTGACCTTTTGGCTGAGCTCCTTGAAGGCTGCGTCGACGTTCTGGGCAGTCACCTGCTCATCATAGAGAGGCTTTACGATAGGTGGATCCCGGTAATAGCCTTCCCCCGCCTTTTTCAAGGCATCCCCGATCGATGTCGCATCCTTCACGGCGAACTGAAGCTTTCCGCGCTCGTCCTTGTAGCGGTCCACGCCGATAGCGAGCACGTAAAGGTCCGGTACGCCAAGAAGCGCCTTCGATTCAGCATGCACCGTAATCTGTTTCGGTACCGATAGGACTTTCCCTGATTTGTCCTCCGCAATGACCTCAATCTTGGTGTCCTGGTTCGCAAGATCGAAGCTGCGCGTGATGGTGCCAGGCCTGCCCGCCACGACCGAGTCGACAACTTGCCCGTTCAGCTTGAAGCGGACCACGCCAATGCCGCCACCCTTATCGGCCACGCGGACGGTTACGCTGACATTGACGTGAAGCTTTCCCCCGGTAACGGTCTCTTCGCCCTTGGCTCCGTCGGCGGGCGAAACGATTTCGATCTCGGGTGCCAGCACTTGCTTGACCAGGTCTTCGATTTTCAGTTTGGTGACGGCCTCTTTGAGAATACCGTCGGGATCGCCCGCAATTTTCGCCGCAATCAGGTCAGGGCGAAGCAGTTGCTTTCCAAGTTGGCCGGCAGTGACATAATGGGCGGCCTTGTCCGGTCCTTGGTTTATTTGCCAGCCTACGAGTTTCTCGCCGCCTTCGGAGCCCGTATAGAAGCCTTCCGGCGTGTACATGACCCACTCGCCATCCTCGCCCCGGAACAGCGTGGCCAGAAGCTCGCGCGTTTGCACATTCCAGAGCCGGACAGTCTGGTCACCGGAGCCTGAGACGAGATATTTGCCATCGGGAGAGACTGCGAGTGCCCAGACAACGCTTTCATGGCCCACGAACTCGCCCTTCGGCAATTCCTTGCCGTCAAGTCCATAGGCCGTGATGCCGCCGAAACCGCCGCCGGCGAGGATGGTCCGCCCGTCGGGCGTAAATGTATAAGAATAAAAGCCCAGCCCGTTTGTGGCATCGCGATGGATCGTGACCCCGCTGTGCTTGCCGTCTTTCAGCACATCGAGAATGGAATCGTAGCCGCCCTCAGTGCGATGGGCCAGGGACAACGGTCCATGATTGGTCTGAGCGCGGATCCAGCCCTCGGAATTAGCAAGCGGCTCAGGCTGCGCCAGAGTGACATTTGCCCCCGGCCACTTGAATGTCATATCAAGCGGCCCGCGATTGTTGTTGTCTTTATAATCGCGTCCGCCTCCCCAGGCGATGCTGCGTCCATCTTGGGAGAAGGCCACAGACCAAGCCCGTTTGCCGGTGCCTTTAAGCACAGCTTCGGTTTCACCTGTCTTGGGATCCCAGACATGGATGGGAAACTTTTCTCCACCAGCAGTAGCGACCATGCTGCCGTCGCGCGAAAATGCGCTCCCGATGACGGTATTGTCGTGCTTGGTGTAGGCGATCAGCACCTTGCCGGTTGCGGCATCCAAGATGCGTTGTGGCGTTTCGGAACATCCGCCGCCGCCGCAGGTCGCGAGCAGCAAGCGCCCGTCCGGCGAGTAGCGAAGCGATCCGATATTGCCGCCCGCAGGCACGAGAACTTTCTTGAGGTCGCCTGTCGCCGGGTTCCAGAGGCGGATTTCGCCGCTTGTGTCTCCGCTGGCGATTGTATTGTCCACCGGCGAGATGGAAATCGTACGCACTTGCCCCGCATGGCCTTTCATCTCCGCCTGGAGTGTTCCGCGGGCGACATTCCAAATGCGGAGGGTTTTGTCGAAGCTTCCCGTAACCGCCCGTATCCCATCGTTTGTGAAGCCAACGGCATAAACGGAGTTTTCATGACCTTTGAGGCGATGAAGGACTTGTCTTGTCTCGACTTCCCAGATGATTGCGTCCTTATCGGAGCTGCCGGAAATCAAGCGCTTGCTATTGGGCGAAAAGGCAAGGCTGTGAACGACGTTGGTATGGCCCTTGAACAGTCCGCGCAGCTCGCCGGTGTTGAAGTCGTAGAGGCGGATCTCGTTGTTCGATGTCCAACCTCCGGCGGCGAGCCAGTGGCCGTCGGGGGAGAGCGCAATGGCGTAGATCTTGCCCTCGTCTCCAGGCCGCGCTTCTCCGCGAAGAATGCGCACGGTTTTGCCCGCGCGCCAGTCCCAGATGCGGATGACCTTATCGTCGCCCGCCGAAACGACGAATTTGCCGTCCGGTGTGAAGACGACGCTGCTGACGATGGCCATGTGGCCGCCGGTGTCCAGCTGCAGAAAGGGCTGCTCGGCGCCAAGCGCAACGCCTCGTGTCAGCGCAATCGCGAGTACAATCAATAAACCACGATTAAACAGCCGCCGCATCGTTGCCCCCTCTCGAATATATACCACGCTTCCACCAAGCGATGGTTAGAATTGCCCGCGCAAGGCTTACGAAAAATTAATTTTTGGGGCAATCAGCTTCGTTGGTTTTAGTGGCATCTTCAAGGCTGACAGGCGGGTCCCGGCTCTAGGCCGGCGCGTTGCGTTCACGTTCAAAAAAGCGCGCCAATCCTCAGTTAGCCAACGACCTGATCGTTTGGTTCATAATTAAGCGCAGAGCGTCGCCAGACGCCGCTGTCTGCGTTGTGCGCGGGCCTAACCCGATGCTGAGCGTATGTGTCCGCACACCCGAGGCCGATGCCAACGGGCCGTTCAGCCCGGGTCCCTTCCACTGGATCAAGGTCCAGCTCGGCGTGACATTGGCGCCATAGGTAAGGACGAAATTCAAGTTGTGAAGTACGGAATCGATCGGCGGATCGGGTTCTTTTGGCAGCACATTCGGCAATTCAGACGCAGTCGTGGCTTGGGCTGTTAGGGTCTTGGCGCACTTTGCCGCGCCCGTCACGTAGGCGCTGTTCTGGACGTCCCCATTAACAATGCCGATCCCAATCTTTTTCGTCATCAGCGGTTCGAGCTGGTTGTCGTATAACTTCAGCATATCGTCACTGAGTACGGTACTCTCGCCGCCTGCGGTTTTGATCGAGGCGAGTATCGTCGATGCCATCTTGGACGCATTGTCGATGTCGGTTTCGTATTGTTCGCAGGTTCTCACATTTTGTGCGTATTGCTGCATAAGGTCACCAACGCGCCGGTACCTGTCCTTCAAATATGGCATCATCACAGGGCCATAGGGCTTGGCAGCTTCGTACTCGGTCTTTAGCTGCGTTTTTGCCTGATCGATTTTTGTGGCGGCGTCGGTGATTGCCTTATTCGAGGGCGCAATCGCACTCTTGAGCGCGGTGAGCTGAGCCTGCCAATTCTTGACATTCTTAATTTCTTCAGCGTTGTCTTTTTCTGTGGACAGCCCTTTGGAAACTGAGGGACCCGGGCCTTGCTTCGGGCCTTGGGTTGCGCTTGCCTTGCCGCCACCCGCCGCGGGGTGGATACCGGCCTGCAGGTCTCCTGTCTCTACAGGGTAGAAAGCAGAATCTACCCATTCCTCCAAACCGAGATTCCCTGTCACGCCGCTTCCCGGAGTAAAATTGCAGATTCTCTTTTCAAGCGGATAGTTTGCGGCGGATTCCATTTTATCGATCTGTTTCCGCCATCTCTTCAGCTCATCGAGCGCGAGCGTAAAGCTCACCGTCTCGGTTCTCGTGGCCTGCCCGCTAACATTTGCGCCGGCGCTTAGGACAAAGAATTGTTGAACGGATGGAAGGCCCTTACCTTGGATGGCATTCGGGCGCCAGTCCGTGTGAGAACTACTGGGGGCAATGCCCGCGGTGTCGTTGATTTGCAGAGTAAGATCGACATGGGCCGTCCAGCTCGCAAGCCAGAGAAAGTCGCGCTGCTCCGTCTTCTTGTCGAATGCGTCAGACAGTTCGCACTTGATGCGCTGAACCACGTCCTTGATCATAATGTTGGTATGTTCAGTGCCGCTCGCCTGGGAGAGAGGCGGGGCCGACATGCAACCCGGCAGCACGCCCGCGCAAATTGGAACTAAAATAACAAACTTCCGCAACATTAACTGCCCACCCACTGCCCGCGTGCACGCTAGCACGCGCGGCTGGGCCGCTACAATTGCGCATGGGTCACAGGTCTAAGTTTTTTAGTTCCAAGAGAGGCACCGCCAGAGGCTTGACGGGTATCCATCCCCGATATTCAATCCAGGGAAGAGTTTAAAGGTTGGCGCGGGCGCAAAGCATCGGAGACGGAAGCATGAAGGAACTGCTGACGCTTGGCCAAATGCTCAGCACCCATGCCCGGCTTAACCGTTCAAGATCCCGCGCACCTAGCTTCTCAGGGGCCGCAGAAGCCGCCTATGCCATCGAAGATTCGGAAGCCGCCGCCATTGTCGTGCAAGACGAATTGCACAGAAGTTCGCGGTGCGCTCACTATCCCTCCCGGGAATTACATCCACTTCGGGACTAGCGCCGTCCGCGCGGGCTGGCGCGGATATGAAGAACTCCTGTTGCGTGCGAGCGATGCCGAACCCCATCAGCCAGTCTCCGCTCTGGACCCGTGGACGCTGATTTATACGTCGGGCACGACTGGTAAGCCTAAGGGCGTCGTCCGGAGCCACAAGGCGGCGGCGCTCCTTTCACTTGTGACGGCGATTGAGCTTTCCATTCACACCCGGAATGACGCGCTTCTCGTCATGCCGATGTGCCACGCGAATTCGGTAAACTTCTTCGCCGCCTACAGCTATTGCGGCGCAGCAGTAAGCATCTATTCGCGCAAGAGTTTCGACCCGGAGCACTGCCTCAGAACGCTAGCGGAAACGGGCGCAACATTCACCTCGCTCGTGCCTACTCATTATATCATGATGCTGGCCCTTCCGGCCGACGAGCGCGAGCGGCATGGCTTTGAGAGGGTTTCCAAGCTCATGATCTCCTCCGCGCCCGCGCGCGAGGAAACGAAGCGAGCAGTGATGGAGATGTTTCCGAATTCCGGATTGTTCGAGCTCTACGGATCGAGTGAAGCGGGCTGGGTTACCATGCTCCACCCGCATGAGCAGTTCACGCATCTGGGCACGGTCGGGCGCGAATGCGTGGGCTCCGCGCCCGTTAAGATCCTTGATGCCGATGGCCTCGAAGTACCGGACGGCGAACGGGGCGAGCTTTACTCCTGCAACGGCTATACCTTCGACGGCTATTGGAAGCAGCCCGAGAAGACCATGGAAGCTTTTCGGGGCGGCTATTGCACGGTTGGCGACATGGCGCTCCGCGATGCGCACGGCTACATTCGTCTCATAGACCGCAAGAAGAACATGATCATCTCCGGAGGAGAAAACGTATACCCCTCGGAGGTTGAAGCCGTGCTTGGCGCCTGTCCCAAGGTGCAGGACGTGGCGGTTATCGGCCTCCCGGATGAGAAATGGGGTGAGCGCGTGCACGGCGTCGTCGTGCTCCGGGATGGAGAGAGCGCCACCGAAGTGGAGATTCTCGACTGGTGCCGGCAGCGCATCGCCGGCTTCAAGCGGCCGCGCTCAATATCGTTCGTCCGTGAGGAAGAGATGCCCCGGACCGCAACCGGAAAGGTCCTTCACCGTGACCTTCGCGAGCGCCTTGCGGCACAAATAAAATGAACTTAAGGGCAGCGTAAAAAAGCGCCAAAGGGAGAGAGCCATGGAAGCGCCGGTCAATGATCTGAACAAGGATGAGCTTGCCTGCGCGGCTTGGATCGCTCGCTTTTTAAAAGAGCGCGGTACCGATCGCATATTCGGACTCCAAGGCGGCCATATCCAGCCCATTTGGGATCGCGTTGCCCGCCTTGGAATTCGCATTATCGACGTGCGCGACGAGCGCGCGGCTGTACATATGGCGCACGCGCATGTGGAGATGACGGGGCAGCTCGGCGTCGCGATGGTGACGGCTGGGCCAGGCGTTACGAACACGGTAACAGCCATGGCCAACGCCTCGCTGGCGCGGGCGCCGGTCCTGCTCATCGGTGGCTGCACCTCGCGTCCGCAGGCGAATATGGGGCCGCTGCAGGACATCCCGCATGTGGACATTCTGCGCCCCGTCGCGCGTTACGCTCGCACTGCCAGGGTTCCGGAGCAGGTCATCCGTGAGCTCGATGAAGCGGTGTCGAGAGCCATGGGAGATCTGGGCGAACCAGGCCCCGTTTATATTGAGATCCCGACCGATGTGCTGCGCGCACATGTGCCGGAACATCTTGTGCTTGAAGAGTGGATGAAGACCAAGCCACCCCGCACTATCCTTCCGGATCCGGCGGCGGTTGAACAGGCCACCGATGTCCTATGGAACTCGAAGCGGCCCCTTGTCATAACAGGGAGGGGAGCACGCAGCGCGGGCGGGGAGCTCATTCGCCTTCTTGACGCAAGTGGTGCGCTTTATCTCGATACCCAAGAAAGCCGCGGTCTCGTTCCGTCAAGCCATCCTTCCTTTGTAGGGGCAATGCGAGGAACGGCCATGACCGAGGCCGATCTGGTACTCGTGATCGGCCGCAAGCTCGATTACCAGCTCGGCTACGGGTCCCCAGCCGTTTTCCCCAAGGCGCGCTTCGTTCGCATCGCTGATAATGCTGGCGAGCTAATAGACAACCGCCGCGGCGAACCGGAGCTGCTTTCCACGCCTGCGCCGGCCCTCGCCGCTATCGTGGAAACGGCCGGGAATCGAAAGTCCTCAATCGACGAAGCCTGGGCAGAAAAGCTGCGCCAGGGGCAAGCGGAGCGCACTTCGGGGCAGACACGGGGGCGTGGGCCAAGTCTCGCCAGCGACGGCAACATCCATCCTGCCGCGATCTTCGAAGCCATCCGCGAAGCGGCTGATCCTGACTATATCGCCATTGCGGACGGCGGCGATCTCCTGAGCTTCGCGCGCGTCGGGCTAGATGCGAGGACTTATATGGACGCCGGCGCTTTCGGCTGCCTCGGTGTCGGTGTCCCCTTTGCGATCGCAGCGGCTCTCGCCTTTCCTGGGCGTCAAGTGATCTCGGTCAATGGCGATGGTGCATTCGGCATCAACGCCATGGAAATCGACACCGCTGTGAGGCACGGTGCGAATGCCGTGTTCATCGTATCCAACAATGCCGCCTGGAATATCGAGCGCTACGATCAGGAGGTGAATTATGGCGGCCGCGTCGTGGGGACGACGCTAAGATATTCGGACTATGCCGCGATGGCTCGTGCTCTAGGGGCCCACGGCGAACGGGTTGAGAAGCCGGAAGATCTTGCCCCAGCCCTGAAACGCGCCCTCGCCAACGCTCCCGCCCTCATTGACGTCGTGACCTCCCGTGCAGCCGTGTCTTCCGATGCAAAAAAGGGGCTAGGCTTCGTGCCGGACTATCAGCCTCTCACCGCACGGGATGATGCAGAGCGCAAGCGCCGGGGCCAGCAATAGGGCCCTGACATCTGGCAATCGAAAAATCTGTTGATCTTAAGCATGAGCCTGCTTGCGCGCTTCATAAGCTGGCATATATTAAGCAAGCTTATGAAATGCAGTTCGATGAAAATTGGCTCTGAAAGCGAATTTCTGGTTCTCCTCTACGATGTGGCCCGCCACATGCGTACACGCGCGGACCAGATGGCACGGAAGCACGGTACCACGCGCGCCCAGTGGGTGGTCCTTTCCCGGCTTGAGCGGCAGCCCGGACTTTCACAGAACGAACTGGCTGCAATCGCCGAAGTGGCGCCAATCACGATTGCCCGCATTGTGGACAGGTTAGAAGAACTTGGGCTCGTTGAACGCTGCCCTGATCCCAAGGACCGGAGAATATGGCGCCTGCGGCTGACTGCAAAAGCGGCGCCGCATTTGAAGGAAATCAAACGCCTTCGCGCGCAGCTTTGGGAACTCATGACAGAGAATGTGGATGACGCGCAGCTCGCCTCCACCGAGCTTTGCCTCCGGAAGATGAAGGAAAATCTTGCGGCCGGCGTACAGCCTGGGCGCTCTTATGAATTGAGTGAAAGCCATGCTTAAAAGTGACAGTGCTGCCGGTGGGGAGGAAACATCGTTGAGTGAAACATCCGAGGCTCCGCGGCTGCGGCGAGTGCCCGGGCCTCCGGCCCAGCCTGGGACCACAGCGGGACCCCGAGCAGGCGTTGCCGGCAAACTGCAACGTAGGCGGCGCCTGCGGCTCATCCTTATGGTGGGCGGCATCCTATTCGTGGCGATCGCAGCAGGGACTTTATGGCTCCGTGGCGGGCGCTACGTATCCACCGATGATTCCTATATCCGGGCCGCGAAGCTCATGGTTTCCACCGACGTATCCGGCCTCGTCAGCTCGGTCGATGTGCACGAAGGCGAACTCGTCAAAAAAGATCAGATCCTGTTCCGCATCGATCCCCTGCAATACCAGATCGCGCTTGACAATGCGAAAGCGAACCTGGAGCAGACGGCGCTCAATGTCGGGGCCATGAAAGAGGACTATCAGCGCATGCTGAGCGATATTAGCGCTCAGGAAGCAAAAGTGCAGCTCGACCAGGCTACGTACAACCGTTACGAGCCGCTTGCCGCCAAAGACTTTCTCTCAAAGGCGAATTTCGATCAGGCCCGCTTCACACTGCAGGCGGATGGCAGCCAGCTGAATTCTCTCAAACAGCAGGCGAAGGTGCAGTTGGCCAAGCTGTCGGGAAATCCCGAGATTCCTGTAACCCAGCATCCGCTCTACCTCCAATCCAAAGCCCAGGTTGATGAAGCCCAGCGGCAGTTGGATCACACTGTGGTGCGCGCGCCCTTCGATGGGCGGGTAACTCAGGTCGATGCGCTGCAGCCCGGCACGTACCTCGTCTCCCAGACGGCGGCTCTGACCAATACGGGCGCGGTCGGTCTCGTCTCCACAAATGACATCTGGGTGGAAGCGAACATGAAGGAAACAGAGCTCACCCATGTGAAGCCCGGCAACCCTGTTGACGTATACGTCGACACCTATCCGGGCAAAACATGGAAGGGCAAGGTGGTGAGCATCGCGCCCGCAAGCGGCTCCGAATTTTCAATCCTGCCCGCGCAAAATCTGAGCGGCAACTGGGTGAAGGTTGTCCAGCGCATCACGGTGCGCATCAAGCTCAACTCGAGCTTCCCCAACGCGCCTTTGCGTTCGGGCATGAGCGTAACCGCCGACATTGACACAGGCCATCAAAACAGCCTGTCCGATCTTCTGTAGGCACCAAGGCACTTCGCATGCAGAAAGCTGTAACCAGCTCAGCGGCGCCGGCCAATCGCGCGATCATCACGGTTTGCGCGATGGTGGCGACGCTTATGCAGGCGCTGGACAGCACTATCGCGAATGTCGCCCTACCCTATATGCAGGGCTCCCTTTCGGCGACGCCGGATGAGATCACCTGGGTTCTCACTTCCTATATCGTGGCCGCGGCAATCATGACCGCGCCTGTTGGATGGCTTGCGGCCCGCTTCGGCAGGAAGGCCCTTTTCATCGCTTGTCTTGCCGGTTTCACGGTCGCATCCATGCTTTGCGGCATAGCCGAAAGCCTGCCGGAGATGGTGCTCTTCCGGCTTTTGCAGGGCATGTTCGGCGCTGGGCTTGTTCCGCTATCGCAGGCCGCCATGCTTGACCTCTATCCCCCGGAACAGCGCGGCTCGGCCATGGCGCTGTGGGGCATGGGCGTGATGGTGGGTCCGATCCTTGGGCCGACACTCGGCGGCTACCTCACAGAGGTTTACAATTGGCGCTGGGTCTTTTACGTGAACCTGCCTTTCGGGCTGCTTGCCATCGCCGGTCTTATGATTTTCCTTAAGGATGACCGCGAGGCCAAAGTGTCGAGCTTCGATTGGATCGGTTTCGGCGCGCTGAGCCTCGGCATCGGCGCGATGCAGCTCATGCTCGACCGCGGCGAGTTGCTAGACTGGTTCGGGTCGATGGAAATCATCGTCGAGGCCGTGCTTGCGGCCCTGGGCTTCTATCTTTTCCTGGTTCACATCGTCTTCGCCGAAAAGCCGTTCATACCGCCAAAGATTTTCAAGGACGTGAACTTCAGCGCGAGTCTCGCGATGATGTTTATCGTTGGCATGGTGCTGCTGGCAAGCTCAGCCCTGCTCGCGCCCTATCTGCAAACGCTGGGCAATTACCCCGTCGAACAAGCCGGCTTGCTGATGGCCCCGCGAGGGCTCGGCACCATGGCGGCGATGATGCTTGCTGGGCGCACCGTCAATCGCATCGATGCGCGCCTCCTCATGCTGGCGGGATTCGCGCTTATCGCGCTCTCGCTCTACCAGATGACGGGATGGACCCCTGATATTGGTGCCCGCCAGCTTGTCATCACAACCCTAATTCAGGGGGCAGGCCTTGGCCTAGTTTTCACGCCGCTGCAAGTGGTGGCTTTTGCGACGCTGCCAATAGAGCTTCGAACGAACGGCACGGCACTCTTCAGCCTAATGCGCAATGTCGGCAGCTCGATCGGCATATCCGTCACCTCCTTCCTCCTGGCTGAAAATACGCAAGCAGTTCACGCGCAGATTACCGCCTCGGTGACGCCGTTCAATCGAATGCTCCAGACTGGGGGCGCGTATCTGTTTTGGAACAGCGCCACTTCCGGGGGGCTTGGCGCACTGAATGCGGAGGTAACGCGGCAGGCATCCATCATAGCCTATGTGGACGATTTCAAGCTGATGCTGATGATATGCCTGCCAGCAGCCCTTCTCTTGTTTGTTATCAGGCGTGCCGGGACGCCCACTGGCGGCATGCCGATCCCGCAAGAGTAGGCGAATAGTCAGCGCCCCGGCCAGCCACCTAGCCAGAGCCTGGAACAGCGGCATCCATGCGCCGTTGAATCGGAAAGCGTTCCTGCATGCCGCCTTTTTAGGCCCGATACTCGATACGTAGGCCGGGACGAAAAAGACCGAGGTTCCGGAGCTATTATTCCGGTTTAACTGGGCTCAGAGCCCCGACAATCGCCCAACATATTCGACCGTATTTCAGGAAAGTATGAACCAAGCGGTTGGTACCTTGTCACTCATGAGGGCAGGTTCTCGGAACTACCCTGGTCCATGTCTTTATCGAAAATCCCTCCCGCGCTGGTTGCGCCGCATAATCAACGCCGTATTCCCCCGAAAACGCGTTGCGGAGAGCGCCGCGCAGGGCCAGCAAGCACCTGGTCCGGCTGGGTTAGAAGCGTCCGCAAAGGGCGGACGCAGAGCAGTCCTGAGTCGCGGCCGCTTGCTTTGGGCCGGCCGCGGTGGACCAATGGTCTGTGCTGGGTCCCCCTCTCAGTGAAGGGTCCCTTCAAGCACGAGCGCCTGCTGCGGCGCTCCTTGCGGTACCTCATATGGGAATGTCACAGAGAAGGACGCGCCTGCACCGTTAGACTTGCAATCGAAATGGCCCCCAAGTTGCTCTGTGAGTTGTGCGATCAGAGTTTGCCCTCTGCCGTTTACCGTCTGGCCCCGGAGCCCAACGCCGTCATCTTCGACAGTAAGGGCAAATTCGTGAGCCGGTTTTTGCGTCAAAATTATCCGAATGTTGCCCGATCGGCCTTCAGGAAAGGCATGTTTCAGGGCATTTGTGACAAGCTCATTGACGATCAGCCCCAATGGGATTGCCTGCGCCACCGGCAGGACACACTTGGGCGCGCTGCTTGTGATAGAAACCGGCCGGTTCTTGCCCAGCGTATTTTTTAGGTCCGAAGCCAATTCCGAAAGAAAGCTTCTACTGTCCAGGGCAATCCCGCCATGCGCGGTGAGTAAGTTCCGGTGAAGACGTGCCATCGTCACGACTTGTTCAATCGCGTCTTCGAGGATCGACTTGGCCTCCGGCTCGGCGACAGTCGAGGCTCTGCTTTTGATTAGCGCAGCCACGACTGCAAAGTTATTACTCGTGCGGTGCGCCATCTCTTCTAGCAGGATCGCCGATGTTCTTTCATTATGCGACATGACCCCGTATAGACCCACAATTGCCCATCTCAAACGCCCAACGCCTAGGACTGACAAGCCGCACATGACCGCATACAACTCGATCTTGATCAGGTCGGCCGCATGGGAAAGACTGAGTGTGCCGATAGGTTCAAAAAAGTGTATTGATAAGACGGCGCTGGCTCCGCAGGCTAGAAACCCGGCCAATTCACCGAAGGCCAGCGTGGAGATAACTACGACAATGAAGAAGAGCAGGAAGGGCTCGCCGGGAATATCTTTCCCGGCGGGTATTTGAAACGCATAGGCCGCGGCAAGTGACGCTCCGGAGATACTGAGCCGGAGCCACAAAGGCCAAGCGCGCAGGAAAAGAAGCTTGTGGAGCATCTACGGTCACTTACAGCCGGATGTTCTACCCTCAAACGTAAGGCTGGCTATGATTGTGACGCTTTTTTGGCCGAAGACTGAATAACTATGTGCGTTAATAGTAATGAGGGCGCCTTGCAAAATGCCCCTCCGGCAGTTCCTCTCGCGCCGATGCGCGGATGCGCTGTTTCTATTCGTCTTTGCTAGCGGTGCTAGCCTGTACGCCCGGCACCATAACTTCGACTGGAAATACAACCCTAACCGCCTGCCGCGGTGACCACCTTGGCTCCCCTCTCGCCATCAACCGGAAATCCACCGGAGAACGCGCCTGAAATTACACCACGTTTGCGGACACTAACATCCGCGGTACAGGAGCTTTGAAGATAGCGGCTCACAAATGCCAGGAGCGCCTAAACCTGGGCCGGCTCGAAGAAGCAATGGATAATCGTGGTGTCTTGCCACTTCAAATAACAAACATGGTAATGCCCGTCCGGCGATTGCCGCCGTTTCAGCGAGCGGGGGACGATAATGACGTCGTTTCCAACCTGCACCTTGGCGCTGCCGTCAGGCATCTCCGTTACCAGGTCGGTCTCGTGGCAGTCTTTGCCTGCGCAACATTCCATTGGGTACCACGAATGGGCATCTACAGGCAGGATCAACGCGATAGTTGCGATCAGCAGGAAGATTCTCACGACTAACCTCCGGACACGATAAGTCATATGCAAGGCTTCGGCCAGCTTGTGCCCGTCAAAGCAAGAAACCAGATTCCTGGCCTTGGCCGCGCATCTGTGTAGAAAGAAACTTCAGCCGTTATTGTTTCCGCGGCAAACCCGTCCTTACATCTTTGTGAAGCCCCGGAACCGCATTATGGGCGCATGGAGCAAGCGCCCAGCGAAAGCGCCGGCCAGGCTACCTCCCCTGAATGCAAAACATCGGAGTGATGCTCATGAACTGGATAGGACGTGCCATCGAGATAGTGATCTTGCAAAGCCGATGGCTGCTCGTGCCCTTTCTGTTCGGGCTTATTATCGGGGTTATAGCCTTACTCTATACGTTCGCAATCAAGCTCGGCGCTTTCGTGAAACTTGTACAATATGCCCCAGAGGAGGAGGCGATTGTAGGAGTATTGAAGTTGATCGACCTTTCGCTCACGGCGAACTTGCTGCTGATCGTGATAACCGCGGGTTACGAAAACTTTGTAGGATGGATGGCGCCTCTCAGAGGCAAGTCACCTGGAGGCCTTGCTGGGATCGGTTTTATGGGCCTGAAGCAGAAATTGCTCGGCTCCATTGTGGCGATTGCCGCAGTGAGCGTGCTCGAATGGTTCATGGACATCGATCGGAGCGCCGACACCACCAAGCTTGCTTGGGTCGTTGGTATTCTGCTCGCCTTAGCAGTTGCGGTGCTCATCCTGGCGATCGCCGACCGGCTCACCGAATTTCGGGAAAAGAAGAGCGAGTAGCATTCTGCCGCGCCCGGTGCCTCGAAAAAGTCTTGGAAGCGCATTTTTGTTCGATTACTACGGCATTTCACTTCCATGCATTTCGAGGAGCAAGGACTTGCGAGCTTCCCTTTTCCCAATCGCCGGTGCCGTCTTCGCGCTCGCCATCGGCACCGCATTATCAGGCTGCAGCGGGGGAACCTCCGGCGCAGGGGCAACTCAAGTGACAGCGAACGCCGCGAACCCTGCGGCTGGCCTGCAAATCACGGACACGAAGGTTGGAACCGGTATCAGTCCGAAACCGGGACAAGTCTGCGTGGTGCATTACACCGGCTGGCTCTACGAGAACGGCGCCAAAGGCAAGAAGTTCGACAGCTCGGTTGATCGAAAGATGCCCTTCTCGTTCGTGCTCGGCGAGCACAAGGTGATCGAGGGCTGGGAGCGTGGTGTCACCACTATGAGGGTTGGCGGCAAGCGAACTCTCATCATCCCACCGGACCTCGCCTATGGATCCGCTGGGGGAGGTAAGGCAATCCCGCCGAACGCTACGCTGATCTTCGAGGTCGAGCTGCTCGACGTGAAGGCGCCTTCATAAACAGAGACGGCGGCAGGCATTAGCCTAGAGCGGGGCAAGCCAATTTGAAATCGGCGCGCCGCTCTAATTATCGCATTGGTTACCAGAAAATCGCTCACACTTTTCGGCGCGATGCTCTAATGGCGGAAGTGGCGCACGCCGGTAAACACCATGGCCAGGCCGCGCGCGTCCGCCGCAGCGATAACTTCCTCGTCCCGCATCGAGCCTCCGGGCTGAATGATGGAGGTAGCACCTGCATCGGCGGCGGCAAGAAGGCCGTCCGCAAAAGGAAAATAGGCGTCGGAAGCGACTGCGCTTCCTGCAAGCGCTGCTGAAGGGTCGTTTTTGGCGGCCTTCGCTCCTTCTTGAGCCTTCCAGATCGCGAGTCTTACGCTATCAACCCGGCTCATCTGGCCAGCGCCTATGCCAACGGTCGCACCGTCTTTCGCAAAAACAATTGCGTTCGACCGCACGTGCTTCGTAACCCTCATCGCGAAGGTCATGTTCGTTCGCTCCTGCGGCGTTGGCTCGCGCTTCGTCACCGTCCGCGTTGTATATTCATCAAGGTTCGCTGTATCTGCATCCTGTACCAAAAACCCTCCCGACACTGAGCGGATCATTGGCGGATGCTTCCCGGACGCAAGGAGACCACCTGTCAGCAAAAGCCGGACATTTGCCCTGCGTTCGAAAGCGCGCCTAGCGGATTCGCTTGCGAAAGGCGCGATGACGACCTCGGTGAAGATTTTTAGAATTTCCCTTGCTGCGTCCTCATCCAGAGGCTCGTTCGTAGCCACGATACCCCCAAAGGCACTGAGCGGGTCGCAGGCGAGCGCCCTCTTGTAAGCCTCAGCGACGCTTTCGCCCACGGCAACGCCGCAGGGGTTGGTATGTTTGATGATTGCCACGGCCGGCTGCGCCGGTGGAAAACCGGAAATCAGTTCGAACGCGGCATCAGCATCGATGAGATTGTTGTAGCTCAGCTCCTTGCCCTGAAGCTGCTGAGAAGAGAGCAACGTAACCCCATCCCGGCTCGGGAACTCGTAAAGCGCGGCCTTTTGATGCGGATTCTCTCCATAGCGAAGCGTCTGATGGAGCTTACCGTTCATGAACATCGACGAAGGCGGCCACTCTCCGGATATCGATTGAAACCAGCACGCGATCGCCGAGTCATAGGCCGCGCTTCGTGCGAAGGCTTTGCCGGCAAGGCGCTGGCGGGTTGCCAAGGTTGTCGTGCGGCCGTCGCCAGACAGTTCCGACAGCACCCCATCGTAGTCAGCCGGATCAGTGATGACGGTGACATAGGCGTAATTTTTGGCAGAGGCTCGCAGAAGGGCAGAACCGCCGATGTCGATCTCTTCGATCATGGCATCGGGATCGGCCGCGTTTTCCTTAACTGCTTCTTCGAATGGGTAAAGGTTCACCACGACCAGGCCTATAGGCACTATGCCGTGAGCGGCAAGCGCATCGCGAGCCGCGCTCTGGTCAAGATTGGCGAGGATGCCGCCATGTATCGCGGGGTGGAGAGTTTTGACTCGCCCTTCGAGGATTTCCGGAAACCCGGTCACCTCCGAAACAGGAATCACCGGGATGCCGTTGTCCCGCAAGTAAGTCGCGGTGCCTCCGGTGGAGACAATTTCAATGCCGAGCAGCTCGAGCCGCTTGGCGAAATCTGCAAGATTTGTCTTGTCTGAGACGGAGATTAGCGCCCGGCGGATCGGAAAACTATGATGCTTCGACATAGACCAAGTTGTCCAAAAAGACGCCAAGATCAGGAAGACCGCCGCTGCCCGCCGCCGGGAAGGACCGGCCTCTGTTGCGCCACTTTCTCAAATTTCCAATGAACTGAAGTGGCCTTTGTACAGGGGCCTTTCAATACGATCTGCAAAGACCGTCGCAAACAAATAGGATCGGCGAAGAAAATACTCTCCTCGACATCGAGTTCCGCGCCCTCGGCTACGAAGCGCCAGGATTGTCCGCCCGGCGTCGTCAGCGTTATCGCATTCGTATTTTGGGAAAGGCTCGCCCCCACACGCGGGTGCAGATGGAAACGGATTGCAAAGCGCGGAGTAACCGCCGGCTGGCCTGAAGCCGCACGAGAAAGCTGATCGTGGCCTTCGAGCTCAAGCCCCTGCTTACTCAGAGTGAGACGCCTGCGATAAATGAAGCCAAAGCGGTCACGATAACCGTCATGCGTGATTTTGATGCTGACCGCATTGTCGCTTTCTGCGGTCTCGTGCTGAACATTCGAAGGACCCGCGAGCCAGAACAGCTCTCTGCCGGCCACATTTCCTTGAGCTTTGATCAGCCGTGCCGAGGACAGATCCTCGATTGTGAGCGTGGAATGAGCTGCGGTGGACCTGGAGACAACATACCAGTCCCCCGTCTCATCGGCGGGTGCTCCACAATTAGTGATGAGGGACTCATGACCTGTGCTCATCTCGAATGAACCGCAGCCGGCATGAGCTCTGGCGCTTAGCTGAAGGGCAGGAGTGGTGCCCGCGTCGGCCAGGACGACCGTTTCGCCCGCTGCGAGCCTGGCATACCCGGAGTCGGGTGCCACCAATCCCTTAAAGACTCCGCCTGCATCGTCATAGGCGAGCACCGTTGCGACCTGATCAAGCCAAGTGGGTCCCATTCCGTTAAAATGGCCGAGACTGCCATCGCCCAGCCGCAAGTAGCGAAGCATCGGGTTCATTCGCCCGATCGCTGTGTAAAGTTCCTCTGGCGGCTCGACCTGGCGGGCCACGAAACATTGCTTGAGCGGCAGCAGCTCCAGAAGAAGCTCGATTAGATCCCCGGGGTCGCGCGAAGCGTGGCCACCATCTTGGAGAATCTGCTTTCCTAGCTCCGAGCAGAACGCGGGGAGGAAGGATGACAGATAGGCCTCCTGCTCGGCAACGCACAGCCCAGCCAGCAGAATAGCGGTAAGTGCACGTAGCCGCGATACCCCGGAACCGTCGGCATAGCTTACGGTCAGGTCATGAATATCATGACTCAACATGCGCATCACGGCGTCGTAGAACTCAGGATCGGCGCCATCAAGAATGAAGGCCGCATGCGAAAGAATGGCTATGACGCGGCGGGCCGTGATGTCGGCATCGTGCGCAAGCGACGGTGCCCGCCGGCGAATGCCGATCCAGTCCATAATCAGTTTCCGCGCCTTTTCCCGGGCAATTTGGTCTTCGGCCGCGTGTAGATGTCTTAGCCAGCCAAAGCCGTAAAGCTCCTTCTGCCACGGCACGGATGGCGGCATGATCTTGAACGGCGATTCGGAGCCCACGGGCGCGGCGGCGCCAGCGAGACCAAAATAGCCTTCATAGAGCTCAACCGCGAAGCTTGGATCGCCAGTCCGAAGGTCTTGAGGCAGGATGAGGAGATGATAGGCGACCGGGACGCCCGCAATCCAACGCGAAAACGGCGCCTTGAGAGCGAATTTCAGCGCAGAGCGGCCAGCTCTATTAACTGTCAGCGCGGCGAGCCGCGCCTGATCTGAGATCTGGGCGGACATTGCTTAATTTCTACGAATGAGCTGTCTTTCGGGCAAGAACATAATTGAGACCACGGAAAGAGGTTGCACGCACGCATAGCCTGAAGGGCTGAACTGATTCTCGCAAGCTTCGCCTTACGGCCTGTGGATGGGTCTGGTTTTTCAAACCAGCACGAACCTCGCGGCAAAGAAGCCATCCATTCCACCCATATGGAAGGGCAGAGTTCGAAGCATTCCGGCGGGTGTAACCGCTTCCGCCGGAATGCCCAAGTCATCTGCCTTCAGCGGGGCAAGGGAAATGTCTTGCCGGGAGGATAAGAGGCGTTCAACCTGCGCCTCACATTCCTCGGGTTCGAGAGAGCAGGTGCTATAGACCAGCTGTCCGCCTGGCTTTAGCAGGTTCACAGCATGGCCTAATAGGCGGGTTTGAACCGCTGAAAGAGCATCGATATCCGCTTGCGTTTTTAGGTAGGGAATGTCTGGGTTGCGCCGGATAGTGCCTGTGGCTGAACAGGGCGCATCCACGAGGACGGCATCGAACGGCTCTGTAGCGTTCCATTCGGCTGCATCCGCATGCACGATTTTGGTGGAAAGTTTGAGCCGGTCCAAATTTTCCTGAAGACGGCGAAGGCGAGTTCCAGAAATATCAACCGCTGTTACGTCTGCACCGCGCGCCGCGAGTTCGGCTGTCTTTCCGCCCGGCGCAGCACACAGGTCCGCTATACGCTTTCCCCTGACGTCTCCCAGCAAAAGCGCGGGCAAGGCCGCGCCCGCATCCTGAACCCACCAAGCTCCTTCGGCATATCCATCAATGTCCTCAATCCGGCCTTTGGCCGGAAGCCGCACCGTTCCCCATGGCAGCACTGTGCCCGAAAGCCGCGATGCCCAGAACTGCGCATCTCCTTTTACTGAAAGGTCGAGTAATGGCTCTTCCAGATGCACCGCCGCGATCTTGCGCGCGATTTCAATTCCGTAGTGCTTGGTCCAGCGCGTGAACAACCAAGACGGCGTATTGATCTCTGCCGCATCCTGCTGGTCCACAATTGCGGACGCATTTGAGTTGATTTTTCTCAGGACGGCATTTACCAGCCCCGAATAGGGCCGGCACGGGTGGGAGCTTTTCGCCTGCTCGACCGCCAAGCCGATTGCTGCGTGGGGCGCCACCTCCATAAAAGCCAGCTGCGCGGCTCCGGCCACAAGTATAAAATGCGCCTCGAATGCCTTGGCCGGCAGCGGCCTTTTAAGAAAGCGGTTGAGCAAATCTTGGATTTGCCCGAGCCGTCGAAGAGCAGTCGCGGCGATGGCGCGTGCGAAGGCCCGATCGCGAAATTCCAACTTCGCGAAGGCTGGATTGGAGCTGGACGCATCGAATGCCTCGTCGAAGGCGCGCTTCTCGCGCAGCACCGCCTTCAGGAGAAACACAGCGAGCTGCCGCGACACGAGGCCGGGAGTTTGCGTTTGCGGCATCGTTTGAAGGCTTCGCAAATCCTTCCCGGACCCTTTCTGGTTCTCGAAGTGCGCCGCTGCGTTGAGCTTAATCGCGCCTAGCTGAGCGCTCTTCTGCGCCCTCAAAGCGGCTCGCAATCAGGGACGCGAAAATCGACCCGAAGATAAGCCCTGCTGTCACGGCCAGAGCCCAAACCGTCGGGATATCGGGCCACGGCAGGTAGTTGTAAATCATCTTGATGCCAATGAAGATCAGGACAAGGGATAAACCGAACTTGAGATAGCGAAATTTGCCGATGATCCCCGCCAGAGCGAAATAAAGGGCGCGGAGACCGAGAATAGCGAAGACATTCGAGGTGTAAACAATAAAGGGGTCGCGCGTAATAGCGAAGGCCGCCGGAATGGAGTCCAAGGCAAACAGGACATCCGTCACATTGAGAACGACGAGCACCACAAAGAGCGGCGTAGCGAACGCTTTGCCTGACGGCTGACGGGTGAAAAACTTCTGGCCGTGGTATTCATCTGTTATCGGCAATACCCGGCGCAAGAGCCCAATCGTCCGGCTTTCCGATAGTTCCGCCGCCTCGTCCGAAGGTCGCATCGTACTGAAGCCGGTGTAGATAAGAAAGGCGCCAAGTACGAGCACCATCCAATCGAACGTGTCGATCAAGGCAAGCCCGGCGAAGATGAAAACCGCGCGAAGAAATAGTGCGCCGATTATTCCCCAAAGAAGCACCCGCATCTGAAACTGAGGCGGAACACGGAAGTACGAAAGAATAACCACGAAAACCAAGATATTATCCATGCTAAGCGCGTATTCTATGAAGTATGCAGTCAAGAATTGCAGCGCTTTTTCTTGCCCTTTTACCGGCCCAAGCTCATGGCTGGCCTGAAAATAAATCCAGGCGTTGAAGCAAAGAGCGAGTGCAATATAGGCAGCCGTAGTCGAAACCGCTTCGCCGACGGGGATGGGTCTCGCTTTGCGGTGAAATAACCCCAGATCCAATGCGAGCACGCCGATGATGAGGACGGTGAAGACGATCCACGCCATGTAATCATGTCCGTCGAACATCTTTTGATTCCGATCCTCTCAATAAGGCGTACTGGGGCAGCCCCGAGCTTGAAAACGCACCAGCCTGAACAGCAAATAGGCTTTGCTGCGGCGCGATTGCAAGCGTTGCCTGTATGCGGCAGATTAGTGGCTAGTTGGGTGCTGGGCCGAATACGAGAACTGCGTTTAGGCCGCCGAAAGCGAATGAATTCGACATCGTGTAGCCGATCTCACGGTAGCGGCCCTCATTGGGCGTATAATCGAGATCGCATCCGTCACCTGGCTCGTCAAAACCTACCGTAGCCGGGACGAAACCTTCCCTTGCGGCTTGAATGCAGACAACCGCCTCAACTCCTCCCCCAGCTCCCAAACAATGGGCGTGCATCGATTTTGTAGAGGACACCGATAGCCTGTTGGCATGGGCCCCGAACACTTTCTTAATCGCACGCGTTTCGTTTACATCGTTCGCAGTAGTCGCGGTGCCATGAGCATTTAAATAGTCGATATCGCTAGGAGAAAGTTGCGCTTCGTCAAGTGCAATTTGCATCGCCCGCGTTGGGCCATCAATATCCGGATTCACCATATCGGCGGCGTCCGAAGTCATCCCAAACCCGCAAAGCTCTCCAAGGACGTTGGCGCCACGGGCGTGGGCATGTTCCAGTTCTTCCAGAAAAAGAATACCCGCGCCCTCGCCAAGCACTGTACCGTTGCGCCGTTTTGAAAAGGGGAAACAGCCCTCCGGGGAAAGGACGCGCATGGCTTGCCAGGCGCGCATGGCTCCGAAAGTCAGTGCAGCTTCCGAGGCGCCGGCAACCGCTACATCCACGCCTCCGCTCCGAATGAGCTGGAAAGCAAGGCCTATCGCGTGAGCCGCCGTTGAACATGCGCTCACGGTCCCGAAAACAGGGCCACGGATGCCGTGGTCGATGCTCACATGGGCGGCGGCGGAACTGCCAATCAAACGCAAAAGCGTGAGGGGATGAGTTGCCTTTTTCTTGTGGATATAAAGATCCTGATAGGCCTTCTCGACTGTTTCAAGGCCGCCGGCGCCCGAGCCGATGATGGAGGCGGCGCGTTCCCCATTTTTGAAGGGCGTCTCAAGAGCGGATTGCTGGACGGCTTCAGCGGCGGCAGCTCCGGCGTATTGCGAATAGCGGTCAGCAAGAAGAAGAGCCTTTGTCTTGCAACGTTCTCTCGGGTCGAAGTCGCGAACTTCTCCTGCAATCGAAATGTATAGATCCTGAAGAGGGAAGGACTCGATTGGCCTTATCCCGGTTTCACCTCTTTTGATGGCTGCCCAGAATTTGCCGACGCCCGTTCCGATAGGGGAAACAACGCCCATTCCCGTAACTGCGACGCGCCTTTTTCCGTTCAAAGCCATTTCAGTGTCCGATCAGCAGCCTAAGCGGCTGCGTTGGAGGCCTGCGAACCGGCAAGAACAGCTTTCACCCGGTCCACGACCGAGCCAACGGTCGCGAAATCCTGCACTTCTTCATTGGCATTGTAAGGTATTTGAATGCCGAAGGTGTCTTCGATATCGAAGACAATCACCGCCAGATCAAGCGACTCGATCTCCAGCTCCGTCAGCTTCGTATCGAGCGTGATCCCCTTGTTCGGATCACGCATATTCTTGCGCAATATTGCGATGATTTTCTCTGCTACATCATCCATGACAGGCTCCTGGCGCCAGACTTAGGAGCGCGCGTGATTGAGGAAGGTTGCGCGGCCTTAGCTGAGGCGCGTGGCGAACGAGATAGCGGCAAACATCCTGCAAGTCCAGCAAAGAGACTTGAAGGGGAGGTGTGACCCCATTTCTAAGGTAAACCGGTTTGGGCTGGTGCGGTCCAGGTCTGCTGATGAAAGGGTCTAACTTCCCTGATAATTCCCTGCAATGCTATTCGGACTTTGGCCGGCGCCCCAAATCTGGAACAAAGTTCAATGATAGAATGCTTCGGGAGAGCAGAACGCGGTGCTACGTTCAGGACAAGCGAAGCGCATTCGACCAAAAGTAAAGGGGTGGAAATACAATGCAAAGCGCGCAGCAGATGCCGCCGGATGGGGCAGCACCGGCAAAGCAAGCTGCCTATCCATGGCTCAAGGCTTATCCGAAGGAAGTTGACTGGTACGCGAAGTTCGATCCGGAGCCGTTGCCCGCCTTTATGGATCGGGCCGCGGCGCGCTTTGCCGCGCGTCCCGCGACAGAGTTCTTCGGAAAAATCCTAAGTTACGCCGAACTCGCGCGAGAGGCCGATCGCGCGGCTAGGGGGCTGCAGCAGCTTGGCGTCGGAAAAGGCACAGCGGTGGGGTTGCTGCTGCCTAATTGCCCGGCCTTCATTGTCTACTACTATGCGATCCTTAAGACAGGGGGAATGGTTGTCAATTTCAATCCCCTGTATTCGCTCACAGAGCTGACCCAACAAGCGCAAGATGCCGGCGTCCAGATCATGATCACTCTGGATTTAAAGGCAACATTCCCGAAGGCGAAGGCACTCCTGGACGCAGGAACGCTTAAGAGTGCGGTGGTAGTGCCTTTCCGGAGCATGCTGCCGGGTTTGAAAGGGCTCCTCTTCCGGGTATTCAAGAGTGGGGAGGTTGCATCATGGCACGCTGTCTCAGGCGCTGTATCCTCGGTGACCCTGCAGAACAATGACGGAAATTTCGAGCGCGTGCCGGTGGATGTAAACGACATTGCGGTGCTTCAGTACACCGGCGGCACAACCGGCACTCCAAAAGGGGCGATGCTCACGCATTCCAATCTCTCGATCAACGTGCAGCAGTCCGCGGCTTGGTTTCCCGGCCTTTCCGTGGACGGCGAGGAGCGGTTCCTCTGCGTGATTCCTTTCTTTCACTCCTTGGCGATGACAGGACTTATGAACTATGCAATCAGTAAGGCTGGGCAAATGATCATATTGCCCCGGTTCGAGCTAAAACAGTCGCTGAGCCTCATAGACAGGACGAGGCCGACCGTCATGGCTGGTGTGCCGACCTTGTTCAATGCGATGGCAAAGGCACCGGACATCGCGAAGCATGACCTGACTTCCCTGAAATTCTGCATTTCAGGCGGCGCTCCGCTTCCCCTGGAGGTGAAGCGTCAGTTTGAAAGCGCTTCGGGGTGCAAGCTGGTGGAAGGTTATGGCCTTTCGGAAACTTCCCCGGTTACGCATATCAACCCCCCCAATGGACCCATCAAGGAGGGTTCGATCGGTTTGCCGGTGCCGGGCACGTTGATGTCCCTGCGGCAGCTTGAAGCGCCGGAGCAGGAAGTGCCGCTAGGCGAGAAGGGTGAGATTTGCATCGCGGGCCCTCAAGTCATGAAAGGGTATTGGAAGAAGCCGCGCGAGACCGCCGAGGCTTTTGTTGGAGAGTTTTTCCGCACTGGCGATGTCGCTTACATGGACGAGGACGGCTTCACCTATATCGTCGACCGGATCAAGGATCTCATCATCGCCTCGGGCTTCAACATTTATCCCCGGCGCATCGAGGAGGCGATTTACGAGCATCCCGCCGTGGAAGAAGTCACCGTCATTGGCATCCCGGATCAATATCGCGGAGAAGCGCCTAAGGCCTATATCAAGCTACGTCCAAGCAGGCACGCGACGGCGGACGAAATTCGGGAATTTCTCGCATCCCGCATCTCGAAAATTGAAATGCCCTCAGAAATCGAATTTCGCGACGAGTTGCCGAAGACGCTGATTGGAAAGCTCTCGAAAAAAGAATTGAAGGCTGAGGTCAAGGCTCAGCAGCAATAGCGTTAGCGCCAAAAAGGGGGAGGAAGAAATGACGGAAAGAAAAGTTGCGCTCGTGACTGGCGCTGGCACCGGAATCGGCAAGGCTGCTGCGCTTGCCCTAATGCAGCATGGTTTTGCCGTTGTACTAGGTGGACGCCGGAAAGAACCAATCGAAGCCGCCGCCGCGGAGGGCCAGGCGCTGGGCGGGGATGGCCTTGCCGTGGCTTGCGACGTCAGCGATCCCGCATCCGTGAAGGCGCTTTTCGCGGAAACGATGCGTGTCTATGGCCGGCTGGACGTGCTGTTCAACAATGCGGGAATGGGAGCTCCGGCCGTGCCGCTAGAGGATCTGACCGTGGCTCAATGGCAATCAGTGGTCGGCGCAAACCTGACGGGCACCTTTCTGTGCACCCAGGAAGCCTTCCGCATCATGAAAGCGCAAGTGCCGCGCGGAGGCCGGATCATCAACAACGGCTCCATCTCCGCGCATGCCCCACGCCCATTCTCGGCGCCCTACACCGCAACCAAACACGCGATTACTGGCCTGACCAAATCCACATCGCTGGACGGCCGCGCCTATGACATCGCGTGCGGACAAATCGACATTGGAAATGCTGCAACGGATTTGACTGAGCGGATGACGGACGGCGTCCGGCAAGCCGATGGCTCTGTTAGGCCCGAGCCTCGCATGCCCGTTGAGCATGTCGCAGATGCCGTCGTGGCCATGGCAACATTGCCCCTCGACGTCAACGTGCAGTTCATGACCATAATGGCAACGAAAATGCCGTTCGTCGGCCGAGGCTGACGTATTCGTTGAATTAACCCGGCCGCTACCCGGATTAATCAGGACGGATGCTTGAAGGCGCTGACCTTGAGCCTGTCGCGGTGCTTGAGCACGACCAAAACCTCAAGCAAGGTGGCAACAAAGCCTGAGTAACTCCAGCCTAGAGCTTGTGACTCTACAAGGAGCGCCTCAATCCTTCTTTCCATCGAGGTTTTGAACTTAAATCCGGGCACTGGCCTATTGGGTAAGGCATCATCAAGTGCGACGGGAGCGTGATAGCTTACGCTGCTTTCCCGCTTGTAGGCGCGCATCCGCATGAATTTCCCCGCTATTTTCGTGTTTCCCGCAAAGCATCACTTCGGGTACAATGTTCTTAACGCCTTATGGTGAGCTTGCCGTTCATCTTGGAAGTTTTACGGTCGGCAACTTTGAATTGTCAACTTGCGTTTAAACACGCTTACCGTAATTAACACTGAGATACATTGAATAGTTCATTTATGGTCGTCAATTGTGACATCTTTACACTATAAAAACCTTTCGCAGAACTTGCAGCACCGATAAGTTGAGTGGCTCTAGGCTCTCCAAGCAGCCTTGATTATTGTCATCTCCCCAAAGCGCCATGAGCTAGTGAAACGACCCGGGCGATGGATCTCATGTGTGGATCTGGCCTCATGCCTGAGTTTTTTTGACCATTGTCCATTTGCCAACACAAAGGCTTGGTTGGCTCCGCTTGTCACAACCATTATGTTTTGGAGTAACAAGCGCGATGCCGAGATCGTTTGGGCACTACCTCTCCTGCGCTGTGATCGCCTCTTTCTTCGCGATGCCGGCCTTACAAAGTTTTGCTCAGGCGCCGTCGCCGCCCGGCGAGGTCCCTGTGGCGCTTACCTGCCATGACTTTCAGATGAACCCAGACGGTTCGTGGTCACCTATCCACCCCGTCGTTCTGGGTGGCATGCAGCTGTCTCCGAATACCCACTACAAGAAAGGGGATGTCTTGGCTGGAGTACCGCTCCCCGAGGTATTGGAAAAGCAATGCGTGCATCCGAAAGCTAAGTGAAGCCGCCGCGAATAACCACCGCGGACCGCCGGTGGCGTTAGCTCGCGCCGATAGCACTCAAGCTCCGCGAAATGCAGATGGCTCTTCCTAAGATGGGCGCCGGGGTAATGCTTTGCGGCTGAGCGCGCCCTTCTAATTCTTTGTCTTTATCGCATTGCGCTCCCCGAAAACCGCTCACACTTTTCGGCGCTATGCTCTAAAGATCGTGCAGTGACCAAACCGTGGCTTAACGGAAATGTTTCTGCTCGCCAATAATGGACTTTTGCAAAACTCCCATGACGCTGCCTGAACTACAGATCTTGTATTTCGAGGACCTTACAGTCGGCATGACCGAAAGCTATGCCAAGACCGTCAAGTCCTCGGACGTCATCGGCTTCGCTGAAATAAGCGGTGACCGCAATCCGATTCATCTGTCCGAGCATTTTGCTGCGAAGACGCCCTTCAAATCCCGCATTGCGCATGGACTTTACACCGCAAGCCTTCTATCCGCGGTGATCGGCACCCGGCTGCCGGGGCCAGGAGCCATCTATATCTCCCAGACGCTTGCATTTAAGGCACCCGTAAAGATCGGCGACGTGGTGGTGGCTTCGGTCAAGGTCGCGGAGATCATGCCGCGGGGGCAACGCGTCCGCCTTGCCTGCCAATGCAGTGTCGGCGAGACTGTGGTGCTGGAAGGCGAAGCGATCATCAAGGTCCCGAGCCGCTCCTGAGACATCGCCATAAATTTAAACCGATCGCAACGCTTTCTCTTCAACATCTCTGTCAAGGATAACTGACACCTTTCTCATCGCCGGCCACGGAACAGCCAGAGGATTAACGCGGCCATGCCCGCGACGCCAATGATCGAGATCACCTATTGCCGCCTGTGCGGCTGGGGGCTGCGTGCCAGCTGGATGGCACAAGAGCTATTGACAACCTTCGCCGAGGAGATCGGCTCTGCGGTTCTCACTCCCGACGCTTCGGGCGGAGTTTTCGAGGTCCGGGTTGACAGCGAGATCATATGGTCGCGCAAACAAGAGGGCCGCTTTCCTGAAATCAAGGAACTCAAGCGGCTGGTCCGCGATCGTATCGCGCCTAGCCGGTCTCTGGGGCATTCGGATAAGGTCTGAAAGGCAAAGACCGGCCCCATTATATGAAAGCGCGGTCTAACGCGCGGCGGTGACATGAGGAATGTTAGTCGTCGAGGCGGGCGCCATCGCCATTTAGCAGAATGCGGAGGGTTTGGCCGTTGATGGAGCGGGGCGGAACGCCTTCTTTTGCAGCAATTGCAGCGGCATGACCAATTGCATGGCCATAGCTGAAGCACTGCGCGGTCACTCTCGCGGAAGCGACGGCCTCATGCTCCGCGGAAAGGCAGCGCCCCGCAAACAGCAAGCCTTCGCCCTGTTCCGGCACGAAACAGCCATAGGGAATTTCGTAATAGTCGTCGAGGAGCCACTCCACCCGTGGCTTGCTTCCGGAGTGGAGTTCAATCGGCCAAGGCGATCGAGCGATCGCATCCTTGAACTTGGCGCCGGCAAGGATGTCTGCGTTCAGGAGCATCGCCGTGCCTTTCCCCTGACGCGTTTGACGCACGCCAACCTGAACGCCTGTGTCGTTGACAAAGCTCTCTTCGCATCCGGCCAGATGATTGCGAAAGAACCGGGCATATTCGCGCATTTGCTTGCGGCCTTCGATCTCTGCTTCCGTGAAATCGGTCGCAAACAGTGTATTCAGCTCTCTCCCATCCGCGCCAATAATCCGGGTGCAATTGCATAGAAGTTCCCCTGGCCTGGTCGTGGGGAAGAGCCAAATCTTGGCGCGCGGAAGCTTGTACTCATTGGCCGCGGCTTTCTCCCGGATAAGGGCGGACACCTGCTCGGGCATGATCGTGTCCTGGCCGTAAGCGGCGATGAAGCGGCCGGTATCCACGCCCATCAAACGGAAAATCATGGTGGGGTTCTGGACCTTGCCATCTTGGCCAACAAATGAGGGCAAGCCGGCCATCGCAATCACATCGGCGTCGCCACTTGCATCGATCGTGACCTTGGAGCGGACTTCGAGTTGGCCTTCCTTCGTGTAGGCCACCACACCATCGACTTTTTCGCCACCTTCGACGAGCGCTGAGACAACGGTTGAATGATAGACAATCTCTACGCCCGCGCTAGCAAGTAACGCATCCGCGGCTTCACGCCAGATGAGGGGATCATGCACCCGAGTGAATGTCTTGCCATACCTCAAAGGCTCACCGAGACCACCCCGCGCCTCCATTTCGTTGATGAAGTTATCGAGGAATCCGAACACGACTTTTCGTGGAGGCGCAGCCTCGTTCTCCGTTGCGGAGTAGATGCCACAGACTGTGCCGGAAAGACCCGCAACGGCACCCCCACCGCAAAAGCCATATCGTTCGAGCAAGACAACGCGAAGGCCTTGCCGGGCAGCGGTGTAGCTTGCAGCAACGCCGGCCGCGCCGCCCCCAACGACAAGCACATCGGCGTCGAGCCTTAACTTGGTTCGGCGGTCTTGCGGTGAGTTCATGGCTTACCTCAGCAACTGCTCCTTTTATTCGGCCTCTCCCGATCAGACCTCAGAGCGAAGCTTAAATCGCTGGATCTTGCCGCTCGCGGTCTTCGGCAGCTCGTCGAGGAATACAATCCATCTTGGATACTTGTACGGGGCGAGGTGCTGCTTGACAAAGGCGATCAGCTCATCTGCCAACGCCTCCGGCGTGACTGCGGGTTCACGCAATACGCAATAAGCCTTCGGCTTGATTAACCCATTCTCATCCTCAGCCCCCACGACGGCGGCCTCGAGCACTGCGGGATGTTTTATGAGCGCCAACTCCACTTCGAAAGGCGCAACCCAGATGCCCCCGGCTTTGAGCATATCGTCGCCGCGTCCACAAAAGTGGAAAAAGCCCTCCTCGTCCTCGTAGACCATGTCGCCGGTTTTGAACCAGCCATCTTGCCACGAGGCGGCGTTCTTCCCGGGTTTGTTCCAATAGAATTTGGCGACGCTGTCGCCGCGAACCCAGAGCTCTCCTGTTGCGCCGGAAGGAAGCCTCTCTCCAGAAGCATCCGCGGCCTTGATCTCGTAGCCCGGAACAGGTTTGCCGGAGGAACCAATCTTCAAGTCTTTTGGGCAGTTCGAGACGTAAATATGCAGCACCTCGGAAGAGCCGATGCCATCGTAGATTGCGAGCCCTGTCGCCTTAAGCCAGCGCTCGAACAGTGCCGCTGGCAAAGCTTCACCGCCTGAATGACAGAAACGCAGCCGGCCCCGCGAAAAGACCTTTCCTTTTTCGATGGCGGCCAGCTGGGCCGCGTAAAGTGTCGGAACCCCGAAGTATACCGTGGGCCTGAAGTCGTTGATGATGTCGATTGTATTTTCCGCCGTGGGCCTGTGTTCGAGAAGCACGCAAGAACCGCCTGTATAAAGGGGAAAGGAGAATGAGTTGCCCACGCCGTAGGCGAAGAACAGCTTCGGCGCGGAGAAGATGATGTCGTCCCCGGTTAACTCTAAGACGCCAACGCCGAAATGCTCCGCAGCATAGACCATATCCTTATGCTCATGCACCGCGGCCTTGGGTGAACCCGTGGAGCCGGAAGAATAAAGCCAAAAGCATTGTGAACTGGGCGTAGTCTGATGCGGCGGGCAGAACTCTTCCGCCTCCGCCATGAGCGCGTCCAAGGAAAGCCAACTCTGGGGGGCGGCGGCAGCGTCCGCAGCTATGAAATGAGATAAGGCGAGGCCGGGCTCCTCAATCGCCTTTTTCACTTCCTCAATAGGGCCATCGCAGGCAAAGAGGGCGCGAGCAGCCGAGTCCTTCAAGATATAGGCGTAATCGTTAGCGCGCAGAAAAGTGTTGACGGGTATGACAACGGCGCCGATGCGAACTGCGGCCAAAAAAGCCCGATAAAAGGCGGGAGTGTCCTTGAGAAAGAGGGCAACCCTGTCTCCCGGCCCAACGCCGAGCTTTTGAAGTGCGTTTCCGAGCCGGAGCACTGAGCGGTACAGCTCGCCATAGGTCAGCTCGCGCGAGCGCCACCGGGCAAGCACCTTTGACCTTCGGCCTTGCTCAAGATGCCGATCGAGAAACGGGACGCAGACGTTGAAGACCTCGGAAAAGGTGAGCACTGCCGGACTAACTGATCGGTCAGCATGGACAGTGTGGTTGCGCATCACCGGCCCCGTCACAGCGCGAGAAACTGGTCGATGTCCTCGCGCCTGCTGCGCACTTCCTGACTTGTGCGATGAGCCTGGATTTCGCCCTTTTGAATGACGTAGTTCCGGTCGGTAAGCCGCAGCAAGGCGTTGATGTCCTTATCTATAACGAGAACGGCCATCCCCGTTTGTTTTATCTCCTGGAGGCAAGCCCAGATCTCGTCCCGGACGAGCGGCGCAAGCCCTTCGGTCGCCTCGTCAAGAATTATCAGACTTGGATTGAGCATGAGGGCCCGGCCTATCGAGAGCATTTGCTGTTCACCGCCCGAGAGCTGGTTTCCCATATTGCCGCGCCGCTCGCGGAGACGAGGAAACATCGAATAAATGCGTTCCAGAGTCCAAGGTCCTGGCCGGGCCGCCATGACCAGGTTTTCGTACACGGAAAGCGTTGGGAAAATTCCCCGTCCTTCGGGAACGTAGCCAATCCCGAGCCGGCTGATATGCTCAGGACTTGAGCGCGTGATATCCTCGCCCTTGAATTGAATTTGGCCAGACCGGGGGCCGAGAAGACCCATGATCGTGCGGATTGTGGTGGTTTTGCCCATGCCGTTACGGCCCAATAAAGCCACAGCCTCACCGTCGCCCACGGACATCCCGACGCCGTGCAGAATGACTGTACGGCCATACCCTGCCACAACGTTCTCAAGCTCGAGCACCGGCTGCCTCCGTTATTCTTGTTGCCAGATGGAAGGCCTTGCCAGAGAGGACCATCAGAAAGCTCTTGCAAGGGCTTGCGCGATAAGCCGGGCTTGCTCCGCGGCATGCTGTTCAGAATTACCCATCGCTGGAGACGGATTTGCGGGACGCCCAACATAGGAAACATCCGAAGCGGCCCCAGCTTCGGTTAGGATCTGCGAGAGGGGGGGTGCAACAAAGGACCAAGCGCCCATGTTCGCTGGCTCTTCCTGGCACCAGACAAACTTCGCTCCGGAATGCCGGCGGACAAAAGACAGAAGCTCCTTTTCAGGAAAGGGGTACAACTGTTCGAGCCGGGCTATGCCTATGTGATCAAGCTTATGTTGACGGCGCTCGGCTTCCAGCTCCCAGTAAAGCTTGCCGCTGCAGAAAATGATGCGGGTAAAACTGTGTCCCAGAGGTGCCGGCTCGATCAGGGTCCTGAACGCTGTTCCTGATGCGAAATCGGCAAAGTTTGATACCGCCAGCTTATGGCGCAACAGCGATTTGGGTGTGAAGACAATAAGGGTTGTGTTTGCAAACAAGGCCTGCCGCCGCAGCAAGTGAAAGTAGTTAGCCGGAGTGGTACAATTCGCTATGGTCATATTATCTTTCGCGCACATTTGCAGGAAGCGCTCGATACGTGCTGACGAGTGCTCGGAGCCTTGGCCCTCCAAACCATGCGGCATTAGAACAGTAAGCCTCGATATCTCTTCCCATTTCTCTTCGCCGGAAGAGATGAACTGGTCGAAAATCGGTTGAGCCACATTAGCGAAGTCGCCAAATTGCGCTTCCCAGATCACGAGCGCGCTGGGAGAACCAACCGAGTATCCGTATTCAAATCCGAGCGTGGCATATTCCGAGAGTGGACTTTCAATCAGCCAGGAACGGGCACGCGGTTCCGGTAAGTTTTCGAAAATGGAGACCCGCCGGCCATCATCTTGATCATGAACATAAAAGTGGCGATGCGAGAAGGCGCCGCGTGGTGTATCCTGCCCGCTGAGCCGAACGGGAACGCCTTCACAGATCAGGCTGCCTAGGGCCAGCGCTTCGGCGAAGCCCCAATTGATCCCTGCCCCAGCCTTGGCGCACGCCAGGCGCTGCTCAAAAATCTGCGCAACTTTCGGATGCGCCCGGATCCCCATCGGAATTGTTGCCAGCGCCTTGCCAAGCGCACGCAATTCCGACTCCGGAAGACCAGTTGCCGCCGCCGGCGTGGGGTTCACTGAGACCATATTAGAGGGGTCCACAGCGCTGCTTCCCGCCGTGTTGGACGCGGAAGCGTCGTGAGCGTTAGCAAGGGATTGCCTATATGCGCCTGCAAACGCCGCTTCTTGCTCAGCGCTATACAGTTTTTCCTCACGCAATTTTTTCAGGTAGATCCGCCGGGAGCCCGGATGCTCCGCAATCTTCTTGTACATCAGCGGCTGCGTGAAAGCCGGCTCATCAAGCTCGTTATGGCCTCTTCGCCTATAGCAGATCAGGTCGAGTACAGCATCTGAACGGAAGCGCTGCCGGTACTCCGCAGCCAGCCTGGCCGCTTGCAATACGCTGTCGATGCTGTCGGCATTAACGTGGAAGACCGGCGCCCCAATCCCCTTCGCCGCATCCGTGCAATAGCGGGAGCTGCGCCCTTCCGCAGGTTCGGTTGTGAAGCCAATCTGATTGTTTATGATAATGTGGATGGTGCCGCCAACGGAGTAGGAGCGAAGGTTCGCAAGCTGGAAGGCTTCGGCTACCACGCCTTGACCGGCGAAGGCCGCATCCGTGTGGATGAGAAGCGGCATGACCGCATTCATGGCTTCCATGCCACCTCCCTGCTCATCCTGCATCGCCCGCACCCTACCCATGGCGGCCGTGTTCACGGCTTCCAGATGTGAGGGGTTTGCGCAGTAAATAAGGGTAACGTGCTTGCCAACGACAGTTCGCTCCGTGGAGATGCCAAGATGGTAGGGAACGTCACCCGATTTACCAGGATGACTGCTGGAAGCGGACTTCGAGGTTAGCTCGCGGAAAAGGGAGGCGGCGGGCTTCCCCACAAGATTGACCAGCTGGTTTAGACGCCCGCGTGATGTTCCTCCAATCACCAAGGACCCTAATCCCATGGAGGCACAATTTTCGAGAAGGAACCAAAGGAGGCTTAGCAGGGACTCCGCGCCCTCAGCACCGAAGACCTTCTTTCCTACGAAGCGCTTCTGCAGGAACTGCTCAAACTCATCCGCTTCGATGAGGCGCTCCGCGGCTGTGACCCGATCTGCATCGGAAAGCTTTCGAGGGCCGGACTTGATCTCGTTGCGCAGCCATTCCCGCGCCGTGGCATTCGCCACATGCATATATTCGTAGCCGATCGTGCCGCAGTATATTTCCTTCAGTCGATGCACAATTGCAGCAACGGTCGCTGCTTCGCTTCCTAAAGGGCTGTTTACGAATGCTGGAGCTTCGCCCTGACCCAAGGAAAGAGCCGCAAAGTCCAATGTGACTTCAGGGTCTTCGGCGCGAGAAGCAAGACCTAACGGATCGAGGTCCGCAGCTATGTGACCCCGCCACCGGACTTGCTCCACGATGCGCCCCAGGATCAAAGCTGTGCGGGAAGGATCGAGCCTGCCGATAGCCGCTTTAGTTCCGGCAGGACCGCTCGGAATCTCGATGCCGTCAAAAAAGGCGCGCCAGCTTTCGTCAACGGCATCGCCGTGTTTCACATGTTCTTTATACAGGGCTGAAATCACCTCGCGATATAGGGCAATATTCATCGGGACGAACTTTTTAACCAATTGGAAGGGGCACGGCCCAGGGCGCACCTTTTTCATTCTAAAGTCTGCATGAACTACCGCAAGTTACCTTGTAATGATAGCTGCCATCAAAGGCTGATTTGGAAGCTTTAAAGTCAGCGGGCCGCATCGGTAGCTGTCTTCAAAACTGATAGCTCTCATCATGCAGCCAGCACTACCTCTTGCGCAGGAAAAGTTCATACTGCGCAAGCAAGTAAGAGATGTAGAAGGTTAGGTCATGGTTGGAAAACGCACTCTTAGCCGCCGCTCATTCACCAAAGGCGCACTCGTCGCTGGCGCTGCAGCCGCAATGCCGCGCCTCACCCGCGCACAAAGCTCAACCCTAAAAATCGGGCTGATGCTTCCATATTCGGGCGTTTACAGCAAGTTCGGCGAAGGCATTACCGATGGGGTTGAATTCGCGCTTAAGCAACATGGCGGGAAACTCGGCGGCAGGCCTGTAGAGATCATAAAGGGTGACGATCAGCTCGACGCAAAAATAGGCGGTGAAGTGGCGCGCAAGCTTGTCACGCGCGACAAGGTCGACATCATGGTCGGAACCGTAGGGTCAAATGTCGCTCCAGTGCTTCAGAAGATCTGCATTGACAACAATACACCGCTGATCATTCCCACCGCGGCTGGTAACGAGCTTACCGGCAGCCGTTGCAACGCATTGGTCTTCCGTGTTTCAGGCTCGAATTGGCAGCTGGCGCACCCGATGGGGACATGGCTCTATGCCCGGGGGGCCCGGCGGGCGACCACCATGGCCATGAACTACGCGGCAGGCAAAGAAGAAACCGAAAACTTCTCCGCAAGCTTCAAGGCCGCCGGGGGACAAATACTCGACCAAAAATTTCCAGGCGTTCAAGAACTCGATTACCAAGCCTATTTCGCCGATATTCTCGACAAGAAGCCCGATGCAATCTTCACATTCTTCGCTGGCTCGAATGCAGTCGAATTTGTGAAGCAATATGCCCAGGCAGGGCTAAAGGATAAGGTTCCGCTTTACGGCGCTGAATATTTGATTGATTCGACGCTGCTGCCCGCGCAAGGCTCCGCTGCGGACGGTGTCATCGTCAGCACCTACTGGACTCCCAGCCTCGAAAATGACGCCAACAAGAAGTTCGTGGGCGAGTTCGAGAAGACGACAGGGAAAGAAGCCGACCTGAACTCAATGCATGGTCATGACACGATCACGGTCCTCGCGATGGCGCTCGAGACAACCAAGGGCAATGTCGAGGATAAGAGCAAACTGAGCGCGGCGCTGGAAGCGGTGCAGTTTCAAAGCCCGAGAGGCCCCTTCAAGTTTTCCAAGGCGCATAATCCGATCATGGATATGTACGCAGTAGAAGCGCGCGGCGGCAAACTCAAGGTGATCGCTACCATTGCCAAGGACCTCGCCGATCCGGCAATAGGCTGCTCGCTCTAGTCTGGCAGGCGCTGCAAAATGGGAGCCTCAACCTTTCTTTTGCAGCTTTTGAATGGCGTTCAGTTTGGCGTCCTGGTGTTCCTGCTCGCAAGCGGGCTGACATTGACCTTCGGAATCATGAACGTGATCAATCTCGCTCATGGTTCCTTTTTTATGATCGGCGCATATCTCACCTACGAGTTCGCGATCCACATGGGCCTGCCGCTTGCCGTCGCGATGCTCGGTGCGATCGCAAGTGTCGTCGTGATCGGTACCATTCTCGAGTGGTTCACTCTCGCTCCGCTGGTCAATCGCGGCCATCTCGACCAGGTGCTCCTCACCTACGGCCTCATACTGATCTTCGATGAGCTTGCCACCATCATTTGGGGGAAGGACGTTCAGCCTGCCGAGATTCCCAAGATTTTCCGAGGCAGCGTTAACGTCTTTTCCTTATTCGACTACCCGCTCTACCGGCTCGTAATCATCGTGGTGGGCCTTCTCACAGCGATTGGTCTTTATCTCCTGATTTCACGGACCCGGCTTGGCATGATCGTTCGGGCGGGAACAGTCGATCGCAACATGGTCCGAGCGCTCGGCATCCCTGTGAATTCAATCTTCAGCATCGTTTTTGGCATCGGCGCAGCTCTCGCAGCGCTTGGCGGCATCGTCGCAAGCCCAGTGCTGTCGATATCACCCGAAATGGGCGATCGCATCATTATTATTGCATTTGTGGTCGTTGTAATCGGAGGCATGGGTTCAATCCGCGGTGCCTTCATTGGAGCGATTCTTGTCGGGCTCGTGGACACATTTGGGAAAGTGCTCTTTCCAAGCTTCAGCTCCCTTGGCATTTACCTTCTTATGGCAGCCGTCCTGATTTGGCGTCCGGAGGGGCTTTTCGGAGCGCCTGCCCGATGAAGAGGCTTTCGCCGCTGATTGTACTGATGGCGGCTATTCTTTTGGCTTTCGTGCCCGTCATCGCCGGCGCGTTTCGTGTCGATCAGCTCAGCCGGATTTTGATATACGTCATCCTGGCGGCAAGCCTTGACCTTATGGTTGGCTATACCGGGATGGTCAATCTTGGCATCGCCGCCTTTTTTGGGCTTGCCACATATACGGGAGCCCTCCTCGCCGATAGGCTGGGCGTCTCGAACATATTTATCGCTTTGCCTGCCAGCTTGATTATAGCGGCCATTGCCTCCTTGATAGTGGGCATTCTTACTGTTCGGCTTCGCGGCATCTATTTCATCATGGCGACTCTTGCCTTCACCCAGATCGTCTACTTCCTCCTCAACGACAGCAATTGGGCTGGAGGATCGGATGGCGTCCTCGTCTCGTCGGACGTAAAGGCTACAATCGCCGGCTTCACCCTCGTCAACCTTGGGGACCGGGTACAGCGCTTTTACTTCACGCTCGGCGCCGCAACGCTCGTATTGCTTGGTCTCCTACGCTTGGTCGATTCCCCATTCGGCCGCGTGCTGCAAGGCATACGTGAAAATGAGCAAAGAATGCGCGCTCTTGGCTATCGCGTTGGACGCTTCAAGCTCACTTGCTTTGTCCTTAGCGGAACCTCATCCGGCTTAGCAGGCTATCTTTATTTTGCGCTGACCACTTTCGCCGACCCGACGCTTACTTACTGGCTTCACTCGGCTCAGATCCTCGTCATGACCGTGCTCGGCGGTGTGGGCACGTTGCTTGGACCCGCAATCGGGGCAGCTTTCTTCACCTACTTCATCGATTGGAGTTCGGAACTCACTGAGCACTGGAAGCTCTATCTCGGGTTAATCGTTGTGGTAGCCACGCTTTTCTCACCCGGCGGCCTCTGGAAAGGCCTGGAACGCATATCCAAAGGACTAATTTTCAGTCCGAAGGAGAACTCCAGTGCATGACCGGGCCCTTCTTGAGATAAGTGGACTGACCAGGTGGTTCGGCGGGGTCCCTGCAGTCTCCGATGTGTCACTTGAAATCGCGCAAGGCGAGATTCATGCGATAATCGGTCCGAACGGAGCCGGCAAAACCACCTTCTTGAATCTTCTTTCTGGCGAGTTGAAGCCGAGCGCCGGGCAGATCCGGTTCAAAGGCACAGACGTGACCGGGTGGCCTCCGGACGCGCTTGCGCGTGCGGGCATTGGCCGTACTTTCCAGCATTCTTCGATCATGCAGAGCTTCAGTATTTTCGAAAATGTAAGGCTAGCTGCCCAATCGCGAAGCGGTGCTTCCTTTAGAATGTTCAGTTCCGCGGACATTCTAACAAGCGTAGCCCAAGTTGCCCGCGATGCGATTAGCGCTGCTGGGATCAGCCACCCTAACAGACTTGCCGCGGAAGCTAGTCACGGGGAGCGCAGGCAGCTTGAGATCGCTATGCTACTCGCAACCAATTCGCAGCTTTTGCTCCTCGATGAGCCGACGTCGGGAATGGGCCGCAACGAGACACTTGAACTTGTGAGCATTTTACAAAAACTTCGCGCCGAGCACACAATCGTACTCGTGGAGCACGATATGGACGCGGTATTCACCCTCGCCGACCGCATTACGGTGCTTGTCTATGGGAGCGTGCTCGCCACCGGTACGCCGGAGGAGGTTCGTCAGAATGCGGAAGTGCGGGCAGCGTATCTTGGGGAAAACCGATAATCTATGCGCGTGGGCCCTCGAATGATGCTTCGCCCGACGGCTTGCGGTTTGCGCCACACGGGAGGTTAGAAATGAATTATCCATCGGAACTCGACGGCATACGATGGGAGAAAAGCGGCAAGGCCGGCACAATAATCTTTGACCGGCCGCCAATGAACACCATAAGCTTCGACGGCCGCTCGCAAATCGCCGCACTTGTCGATACCATGGACAAGGACCCCGATATTCGCGTTATCGTGATCAGGGGCGCTAACGGCCTCTATAGCTCGGGCGGCGACATCTCGGGTTTTCTTGTCCCCGGCCGGGACCAGATGCACGATCTTGCCTGGAACATTGCCTCGCCTGAGCGCGCCAAGAAACCGGTGATTGCGGCCATCGAAAAGTTTGCGATGGGAGTTGCTTTCGAGCTGGCGCTCGCCTGTGATTTCAGGATTGCGACGGAGAGCACGCAGCTTGCCTTGCCCGAAATAAACCTGGGCACGATCCCAGGGAGCGGCGGGACGCACCGGCTTGCGCATTTGACTGGATTGACCCGTGCGAAAGCCATGATAATGCGAGGGCGGCGCATCAGCGCAACGCAAGCTTATGATTGGGGAATCCTGTCCGAGGTGGTGCCCGATGGGCAGCTCGATGATGGCGTTGTCCGCTGGGTGTCGGAGCTTGCGGCGCTGCCCCAGATCCCCTTAACCGCTCTCAAGCGAGTGTTGAACGCCGCCTATGAAATGCCGTTGAATGCCGGCTTGCAGTTCGAGGGACAAACCTTCGAAAAGCTGAGGTTCAACCCTGAGTTCAAACACGGCGTAGAAGCCTTCATGGCAAAGAAAAAGCCGGACTTCTCCGAATTCTAGGAAGGAACGAAATATATCGGAGGCACATGCCGCTTTCCCCGAAATGATTGGTGGATTCTGTTCCCTTTATTCCAGGCCTTGCGGTGCTATCATGCGAGCCGGATTGACTTGCAGGCCCCGATGGATCTCCGCCAGCTTCGCTATTTTGTTACCCTCTTCGAGGAAGGCAGCGTCACCAAGGCAGCAAGGCGTCTTGGCGTCGTTCAGCCGGCCCTTAGCATGCAGATTCGTAAACTCGAGGAGGAGTTTCATACCCAGCTTTTCCTGAGGACATCGCGCGGAGTTGATCCGACCTTTGCGGGGGAGGCCTTCTATAAGAAGGCGACGGCGATTTTGGACGAAATCCGAAGCGCGGAAGCCTATCTCAGAGATTCCAGCAAAGAAGTTGCAGGCGATCTTGCCGTGGGACTGATGCCATCTTTGTCCATCAGCGCCTTGGCACCGGCGGTGGCCGAGTTCAACAAGACGTATCCTTCCGTAAAGATCCGCGTAATCGAAGCCTACAGCGACTATCTGATCGAGAACCTCGAAAAGCAGATTGTCGACTTCGCAATCATCAATGACGATGGCAATGCTGGCGACGCAGAGTTAGTGCCCCTCTATACTGACTCACTTGTCTATGTCACGGCAGAAACTGAGAGTTGCGAGGCGGTTTCACTCAAGGATATTCAAGGTCCAAGCCTTGTGCTGCCATCAATGCGTCAGGGCATGCGGCGGACCTTAGATCGTCAGTTCAGCCGTATGGATTTGGCCGCATCGCCGCTCATCCGCATCGATTCCCTTAATGGGGTTCTTGGGCTTGTTGCCTCAGGTGGCTTTTCCACCGTCCTTCCATCGCTGGCGGTCAGGCATCTTGTGGCAGAGGGAAAAGTTTCCATCCGGCCAATCGAGCCGGAGATTTCACACAATGTCGTAGTTGCTTACAGTCCGAAGCATCCTCCAACATTGGCCGGGCGAATACTTATTGATGTAATAAAGAAGATCGTATTGAAAATGCTCGGAAATCGAGCTGAGGTCCCCGAAACCTTTCATCTGCAGCTAGACGGGGATGCAGGTACCATTGCCTGAAAGCGGGATGCTTACGCAATTGGCAAAGAGATGACCTGTCTTTAGCCGCTGCTGCACAGCCGCGGCGCCGCAACACTTTGCATTTGCACGGATCGACTTAAGCTTAGGTTTCGCGTAGCCTACGGCCGAGCTTAAACTGGAGGTTTTGCTTATGCCCAGCAAAAGTCCGGGCGAAAGGCAACGTTAGGGGCGAAGCTGGGGGCAGACTGAGTAACATGAGAGCGGCGTGCAAAATGAAATTTATCGGTCTTATCGCGAGTGTTTTCACCGCCCTTTTGTTGTTCCTGCATTCGGAATCGATTGCGAGCCCCGCCCAAGCCTTCATGGGCGCCAAACCTCCTTTGAACATTTATGTTTTCGTTGGGCCGAGAAATGACTTTTGCTACTCGGATCACATCCAAGCCATCGAAAAACTCGTTAGAAGCGAACGGGACCGCATCAACAAGGCGGGGGGCATAGGCGGCCGTAGGATTGCGATCGAAATCCGAAATGACAAGGGCGACACAAAACGTGGCGTTGAGATTGTCCGTGAGGCGCTGGCAGACCCGCAAGCCATTGCATGGATTGGGCTTCAAAACTCGGAACGAGCCAAAGAGATTTTCAATGAACTCGGCCCGGGGATAACCGAAAGCGGCATCCCCTGGTTATCCAGCATTTCTGTAACAAGCATGTTCACAGGCTATTCCAATGTGTTCTCGACCAGGGGATCGCAGGAGGAAGAAAGCCTTCCCGTGATTGGCGAATTCGTCAGAGAAAGGGGATTTGTGCGCCCTGCCTATATTGGCTTGAAAGGGCAGGCCGGCAGCGAGGCTTTGCGGCGAGGGCTCATCGAAAATGAAGGCTTCCCCGCTTTCGTTTATGAGCGAATGCTGCCTCTGTCTGGCGATAGCCGAACGCGGCTGAATGCGAAACTCAATCCGGGCGACATCTCATCCGCAGTCGCGGAACTGAAGGTGAAAAACCCCGACGTTATTTTCTTGAGCGTCGGCGGGTGGCGAGTGCCCCCGTTCTTGAAGGAACTGGAACGGGGAGGGCTCTCGGCACCGCTTTTCGTGACGGGGCGCTTAGAGGACATTTTTGGCTTATGGGGAGCATCCTATCCAGGCGACGTCTCTCAGATCGCAAGAGATGAACTGCCCGATCTCTTTAACAGCAGGATCCGCAACCGCCTTTTCCGCGAGCGTCCTCAGGAGTGGGTCTTTCATGGGGGGGAGCGCAACCAGGATGCCTTTGATCGCATAGAAAACCGGTGCGAGAAGAGATCAGGGAAAACTTCCCCGGATGTGCTGTCACGTTCAAATCTAAGAGCGATTAGCCTCGGTCTGGAATACCGGGACATGATCGCTATGGCCGCTGAAATTCTTAGATCAGCGAAGCCACCGGCGGACCCTGAGAATGTTCCGGCACTTCGCAAAGCAATTTTGGAGGGGATCGTTGGCTCTTATGCTTCGGGCCGTGGCATCTTCAAAGGATCGCTTGAAGATTGGTCCTTCCGGCCTTCGTCCAGGACCACGGTCAGAGCGCCTTTTATCATTACCCGCCCCAAGAATATAGACGGCCAGCAGCTAGCAGCGGTTCAGTATGTACCTCTGAAAAATGGAAGGTTACGGAAAATCCCCGCGGTCTACATGGCGATCGATTTGATCCGCATTTCCAGGATCGACGACTCGGAAAAGAGCTTCAGTGCGGATTTCTACTTATCCATGAGCGATGAGAACAATCCGAACATTGAAATGATCGACTTCGCAAATGCCTTTCTCGATCAGAAAAGTGGCAGCCGGCTGATTTCCGTTCAACCGCTGCATGAAGGAGGGCCAAGCGATACTTACCCCCCTAACATGAAGATGTATACCGTATCGGGGAAGTTCACGCTTGATCCTGATTACAAAAGCTATCCGTTCGACGTGCAGCGTTTCGCCATCGAGCTAAGACCGAAGAGGGGGGATGCTCCCTTCATCGTCCAGCCACTAAAGAGGGAACTCCGGGGCAAATCATTCGACTCGGCTGGTTGGGATACTCTGGATGACTATGTGAGTTACGACCAGGATTTCGTACCGGTTGTCGACGCGAAGACTTTGGAGCCAAGCATCATACCCTTTTACAAGGGAAGCTTTGTTTGGGTGATGAAGCGGAATGCCACCGATTTTTATTTGAGGGTGGTGGTGCCGCTCATCTTCATCATGATCGTGGCCTATCTCGCGATCTTTATTCCGATCGTCAATTTCGAGGCCATTGTAACCATCCAAGTTACCGCGCTCCTCTCTGCGGTGGCCTTGTACATCACGACGCCGAAGGTCGATTCCGATACTGCGACATTGTCGGACCGCATCTTCCTGTTCAACTACATGGTCTTCAGCCTGATGATCGGAATTTCGATCCTGCGGGTGAACAGGTTGGTGGCCAAAGGGCTGCATCTGAAACGCGCGCTTGCGATCCTCCATATCGTCGTCATTCCTATCTTTGTCGTCTTAATGACCATCTATGCTTACGGGGTAGGAGGTGTCGAAAGCCAAGCGGACCTGAACCCAGGACCGGCGCTGCACAATGGCTTTTCGCGTTTGTTCGCTTTGATGCGATAGTGGGAAAGCAAAGGAAGTAAGGCACATGCGAGTGGCAGCTAACCGGCGCTACTCCCTCATTGCCGCTTAGTTGATCGAGAACGGCTGCGGATAAGGCTTGCCAAAGGGAATACCACCGGCAATTGCCTGAACCGGCTTGAGATAAGCCTTACCTTCGCGCTTATTGCCGCGCGTGTCGACGAAACTGACCGGGCCTTCGACAAGTTCCATGATCGCCACATCGCCAGGCGCGCCCATTTGAAGGGTTCCCAATTTCGGGACCCGGTCAATAATCTGCGCCGGCTTCACAGTTGCCTTTGCGATCACATCCTCCAAGGAATAGCCAAGGAACATGAACTTGCTCATCACCCACGGCAGGAATGGCATTCCCGGCGTATTCCCAGAGACTGCATGTAAGTCCGATGAAATAGTATCCGGGCCGCAGCCTGCGGGGATAGCGGCTTCAGCGACGGTAAAGTCGAAACTGCCGCCGCCATGGCCAACGTCAAAGACCACGCCGCGCTTTTTGGCCTCGACGGCCGCCGGCAATAGCTTGCCGTCCTGCAGAATGTTTGTCTGCTGCCCGGCCATGTTCGGATAACCGCTATAGGCATGGGTGAGAATGTCGGCCGGCCTGAGCATATTGAGGATGTCGGTCATCAGTTGAACAGTGGCGACGCCGCCTATATGGACCATGAGCTTCGAACCCGTTACGCCGGAGCGCTCGCAAGCCTCGATAGCCCGCTTCAGGGGTTCGAGGCCATGCTTGAAGATAATATTTTCGGACATCCGCACTTTAACCCCGATGGCAAAATCAGGATTTTCGGCCAGCGCCGCCGCACACGCGTCCACTTGCGCGTTGTCAATGTTGTAGAGCTCCGCGACAGGGAATGCGGAAAGCCCATTGTTGGCGATATGCACAAAGGCATAAAGCCGCGTCCGGGTTTGGGCAGCGACGTATCGCCTGAGGGCTGCGAAATTGTTGGCGCCCGCGTCTCCGGCCGAAACTGCAGTGGTCACGCAATCGAAGGGCGCCGTCTCATCCGCGGGAAGTCCGATTGCCGAGCCATAGGGATAGACATGAGCGTGAAGATCGACCAGGCCCGGCGCCACGAGCCGCCCAGTGGCATCGATAACCCTCGTCGCCTTGGCGGCTGGGATATCCGCTTCCACGGCCTCGATCTTCCCCCAGCGTATGCCAATGTCTCGCTTACCACGAAGCGACTGGCTCGGATCGATAACTTCGCCGCCCTTGATGAGAAGATCGTATTTGTCATTGGTGGCGGCGAGGCTGTTTGTGCTGTTCGCCACCGTCACCGCCGCAGCGGATGCGGCGAGCTTGAGCCATTCTCTACGTGAAACTTTCATCGCTGCGCTTCCCCCATTTGTTTCAGCAAGACTGGCACACGGGAAAGAAGTATTGAAGCGCAAACTTGGCAGACTTGCCCGTTAAGTGTCCTTTAGTCAGAAGCTCGTTTGAGTTAGCTACGCCTCACGGTCTATGGCCGCCGGAAATTTGTTGATCCTTGGAGGCGCGCGCCTAGAAGAGTTTACGTCTCCCCTCCTCTTCTCCAACCCCGTTCCAATGAACCAACCGATCCTGTACGCCTTAGCGGCGATGGTCTGCTTCGGCCTCTCTGATTTCGTCTACAAGCGTGCGGCGGCGGCTTCGGTGCGCCCGGACCACTTTCTCATGGCTCAGGCGTGGTTCTTTTGTCCGCTTGTCATTCTCTATGCGCTGGCGACCGGCCGGCTGATCCTGGATCCCGCGGCCATGTGGGGCTGTCTCGCCGGCGCCCTGATTTTCCTCGCCCTCTATTTTTTTGTTCGAAGTCTGTCGATGGGCTCAGTGAGCATCGTTTCCTCCATCTTTCGAATGAATTTCATGGTCACAGCCCTTCTTGCGATTTTCCTGCTTGACGAGCCATTGACCGCCCTCAAACTCGTCGGGCTCGCACTCGCTTTGGTGGCGACGAAACTTCTTGCCGGGGCGGGAAGCACGTTCGAAGGCCGACGAGATGTTGCGCGGCAGCGATCACTAGTCCAAGTGGGAATAGCGACGGTGGCGATGGGTGCTTCCAACGTGTTTCATACGTTTGGACTTCGGCATGGCGCTTTACCGGAAACGCTCGCGGTGGCGCAGGCGGCGTGTTTCATGCCGCTGGCAACCGCGATGGTCTTCATCTCCGAGCGCCGCCCGAAGCTGCCGCAAACGGCTTACGAATATGGCGCGAGTGCAGCAATTCTTCTTGCCGCTGCCGTCATCTTTCTGCTGCATGCAATCGCTGGGGGGCAAGCAAGTGTGCTCGTGCCCGTTGCGCAGATGGGATTCATTATAGCGGCGCTGCTTGGTATTTTCGTGCTCGGGGAGCGTGCCAGCATGCGCAAGGCTGCTGGCCTACTCACCGCCGCAGCCGCGCTTGCGGTACTAGCCGCGAGTTAGAGCCGCTGTTTTATCGGCGGAGAGGACTCCTAACAGGACTCTGCCGCCTGGTTAAACCGGACCCGCGCCATCTCCGTCGAGACCCAACCCACAATCATGGATAGGGCATCTATCGGGTCTATCCCCTCATCAACTGCCCCCTCATAGGCATTGATAATATTGGACAGAAGAACATCTGAAGCTTTCTTCGACATCCCCGGCTTGGTGTTACGCGAAAACAGTTCCTCAATCTCATTTAGTGCCATTTTTGACCCGCTCCGAATAGCATATCTGAGCTTCCTTGTGATATTTCTATAATTTGTTTAGGTTTGCAGATAATCTTCGCTATTGTTACTGCCGTGCCCGGCGCATTTTCTTGCCGCTTCATCTAATGTAATTGCAAGTTCCGTCAGGCCAGCACCTGCGGCTTCCACGGATAGATACCGCAAAGCCACGAGAATACCCTTAATGTTTTTCTTCCCGCTTATTACCTTTGCTTCTCGCAAGGCTCGCTTCCCTCTGCTATGCTGCCCGCCGAATTGTTGTTTCTTCGCCGTAGTTGATGACACTTTCATAGATACCAGTCTTTTCTTGAACAGCCCGTAGGATAGGCTTCGACGCAGGCAGAGAACCTGCGATCACCCTGTAACCTTCCTCACTCCTCGCAACATCGCCAAGCCATTCCACCTCCCAGCCATTGCGCATGAATATGTTCCGGCAGTAGGCGGGATACATTACGCCCACTATCTTGTTGATGCTGTGAGCCAGCGCGAACTCCAGATAGCCTAGGACGAGTTCCTGAACGATCCGCTGCCGCATTTCCGGCTTTAAACTCGCGTCGACGCAAAACCGGCTGCCTTCCCAGACTTGGCGGCTCTTAGGGATAGGCGTCTTAGTGACAAGGTGCGGAAATATCTGTTCCAACATATAGGGGCGGTCGGTCGGATAGAGCCGGGAAGAGCCCCTCGCCTTACCAATGACATCCCTCCACACCAGGTAATAGGCGGCGGGATTATCGTACTGGTCGTACTCCATGTTATGGATGGTAGGAACGTTCCAGCACTGCCTTTGCACGATGCATTCGTGCCGAAGCCTGTGCTGCTCGTAGATAGGGTTGCCCGGAAACAAATGACTGGTGCTGATCGATACGCAGTCTAACATTAGTCCACCTCGATACACGTAAGTTACCGAGGAAGTAGAGACTAACACCGACAGGTTGATCAGCTATCAACCTTGATAGGGGTCAGGTTACATAAGAGGGCAGGATAAGGCCGTGGCGGATCGCTTTCACGGTGGCTAAGGTGCGTTCGTTCGCGTCCAGCTTTTTGAATATCTTATTCATATGAAACCGGATCGTAGAATGCGAGACACCAAGAATTTCGGCTATAACGGAATCGCTTTTTCCTTCCGCTGCCCAGAGAAGAATTTCCCGCTCACGTTCGGTGAGCCTAACATCTCCGGTTTGCTCTTCGCCGAGGCTCTTCTTTTTTTCTAATTCAGTAAAAACAAGGTGAAACTGGAAAGCAAGGGCTCGAATCTTATCCAGAAGGGTCGCGCCGGGGCGGACACCTCCCACGCTACTTGCGATTCCTACGCCAGCGAGCTCCCCATTATGGCCGGAGATTGGGATTGCAATGCCGTCCAAAAGCTTCGCCTCCCGTGCTTCATCCATTACCTTCTTTTCTTCCGGAGCCAACTTTCGTGTCCGAACAACTAAATCCCAAGTGAAAGGCCGGTTTGTTGTCAGGCCATAACGGGGAACGGGATCCTTTTTCTCGTAATGATTTGCATTGTAATGTGCCATCCAATCGTCCGGATAATTCTTAGCAACACCGTGACCGGCCTCCAGCCCCACCGAGGGGTGAGCAGTGATAAGACTGTAACAAAACCGGTCATATCCGAAATTCTTCAAGGCCTTTCCGAAAACCTCAGACACCTCCATCGAAGACTTGGCTTGGTTCGTCTCTTCTATAAAACGGTCTATCGAAAAGCTCGGCATGGCCTATCACATCCGTAGAATAATAATGCCTGCGGTTTTGGAGTTCCGTTGTGCGGCAGCATTGACCACTATCGTCTTGCTGCAGATTCTGCTAGCTGCAGGGTAGACATTCCTATCATTTGCCGTAAGCGCGACTTGCTACTTAGGCATTCACAATAAAGGCGCGGGACGATTGCCCCACATCCTGGGAGATTGAAGGCCCAAGCTTTCAGTTCCCAGCGCCGGAACATAAAATATTAAACAATTCGCACACTCCGTCGAGTTTATTTTCTATGCATTTTGGCGAGGCAGTGGCCCCCCCGCCCGGCGTCGGGGCGGGCACTGGCCGGAAGGTAAACACCATGTAACCCCTTAACCCAGGGCGGTCCAGAAGTATACCACGAACCTTCCGATTCGGAATCGGCGCGCCGCTGTACTTTCTTGGCTTGCCGTGTCTCGCCTGCCGAAACTGTAAGGACAGTAAAAAAGTTTTAAGTCTTCGTTTGGCCGAACCGCATTACCCGAAAACACTCACAGTTTTGAGGGCAATGCTTTAATGGCGCGGCTTTTTGCTCTTGGCGGTCTTAGTTTCTTTGGCGACCTTCTTCTCGGCTGCCTCTTCCGCTTCCTTCGCGAGACGCAGCTGGCGCAACCTCGCAGTCTTTTCAGCACGAACCCGCGCTGCGGTTTCAAGTTCTTGCTTTACATTCTGCTCGCGTTTTCTGATTTCAGCATAGCGCTCTTCAGCCTTCGATCGGGCCACGGTCATTGGCAGCTTCCTTTCTAGCTTCGCCGCGGCCCGAGACGTTATTATCCTTGAAGACCATCTAGCTCCGATACTGGTGCTGTTGGTGGGGCGTCGGCGTTGATGCCAACTAGTAGCCGCGGACCGCGGCGAAGTTGCTGGACTTCGGCAACTTTTTCCGGCTGGCAAAGATAAACCCGCCGATTATATGGGAAATCAATGCCTCCGCCGCAAGCCACCGCGATTTTGCCGGTGCTAGATGGTCCGGCCCCCATCCACCTCGAGAACCACTCCGGTGACAAAATGAGCTTCGTCCGACGCGAGATATAGACAAGCATATGCTACATCGGCTGGCTCCGAGAGACGGCCCAGAGGCACCGTCGCGATGAACTTGGCGCGATTTTCCGGCGTATCCGGTAAACCCATGAATGATTCCAGTAGCCCGGTGGCCCCCATCACGGGAGCGATACAGTTGACCCGGATTTTCTTCGGCGCAAGTTCCACGGCCATTGATCGCGAAAGAAGGTTCACGGCGCCCTTCGAGCCGTTGTACCAGGTCAGGCCGGGCCGCGGCCGGATACCCGCTGTTGAGCCAATATTGATGATGACGCCGCCGCCTTGCTTCGCAAGAACCGGGACAGCCGCAAAGGCCATGTGGTAGATCGACTTCACATTAATTGCGTAAACGCGATCGAACTCTTCCTCGCTTACTTCGAGCATGGGCCGGTTCTTGTGTGTCCAGCCGGCATTGTTCACGACAATGTCGAGGCGGCCGAAGCTATCCAATGTCTTGTTCACGGCAGCGTCGATATCGGCTCGCTTCGTCACGTCGGCTGTGATCGCCATCGCGGCCGGCCCAATCTCGCGCGCGACCGCGGCCGCACCTTCCCCGTTGATATCGAGCACCGCAACTTTGGCGCCAGCCTTGGCATAAACCCGGGCGATTTCGGCGCCGAAACCGGACGCTGCTCCAGTGACGATGGCTGCTTTGTCATCGAGGCGCATATTCCCTCCTTTGGGATTTTGTTTGCGTTATTTTGAAGGGAGTGCGCCGGGAACGCCAGTGCGTCAAGGCAGCTTTCTAAAAGACCGCGAGCTACCGCTGAGATTGTGGCCGAGGCATAGTCCGGCAGCTATGCGTTAACTCGTAGGGAAACGTATAGACCTGAAGGTAGGGCCTCGAATCGGTCCAAGCCGACGGTACGCCATCGCCTTGAGGTTACTCAATTGAATAAACTTGATGCCACTAGCGACGATTCGCGACCCTCGCGCTCCCGGTCCTGGCAGCAGGAATGGCAGGCAATTACGATAGGCACTATTGCAGGTTTCGTGGATGCCTACGGGATGATGACCTACAGCACGTATCTGTCGTTTATGAGCGGCAATACTACGCAGACCGGCTCTGAGATAGGGAAGGGTAATTTCAATTTGGCCTTTCTGCCGGCGCTCGCGATCTTTTCATTCGTTATCGGCTCGTTTGCGGGAGCCTTCGTCTCCGATTTTAAGAGCCATAGAGCACGGCGCATCATTTTTGCGACCGCCGCGGTGTCACTGGCCCTCGTAATAGGCCTTTCGCAGCTGAGCGCCATTCCTGCGGCTGCGCACATTGCGGTGGTAAGCTTTGCCATGGGCGTGCTGAATACGGCCTTCTCGCGAGTTGGTGCGCAGCAGGTGGGACTTACCTTTGTGACCGGCACCTTGAGCAGATTTGGCATTCATCTCGCGTATGCGCTGAGGCGAAGGCCCGTGGTCAATAGCGAAGGGCCATGGGATACTCATCTGCGCCGGGCGCTGCTTCTTGGCGGCATCTGGATGGGCTTTCTTGTTGGAGCCCTTTTGTCGGGCTTTGCAACACCACAGTTCGGAGTTTGGGTGCTGCTGTTTCCAACCGTTGTCCTTGCGCTGCTGGCTGGCCTTGCTTGACAGCGCCAAGCAGCTTGCAATTCGGCCTTGGGCTTCCTAAAAAAGCGGCAGAAAAGCGGAAGGCTGATATGAGCGCTCAAAAAACACTCTACGACAAAATTTGGGACGATCACGTTGTCGAAAGCCAACCCGATGGGACCAGCCTTCTTTACGTCGACAGGCACCTCGTACATGAGGTAACGAGCCCGCAAGCCTTCGAAGGTCTCCGGGTTAGCGGCAGGCGCGTGCATGCGCCAGAAAAGACGCTCGCCGTCGTCGATCACAACGTACCTACGACCGACCGCAGCCATGGCATTAGCGATCCCGAGAGCGCCCTCCAGGTGCAGACCCTCGCGGAGAATTGCGCTGAGTTCGGTATTGAATATTACAACGAGCTCGATCACCGCCAAGGCATCGTTCACATCATCGGCCCCGAGCAGGGCTTCACGCTTCCGGGAACGACAATTGTCTGCGGCGACAGTCACACCTCCACCCATGGCGCCTTCGGCGCGTTAGCCCATGGCATCGGCACGAGCGAGGTGGAGCACGTGCTTGCCACACAAACGCTCATTCAGAAAAAAGCCAAGAACATGCGGGTGACGGTGGATGGCTTGCTGCCGCCGGGTGTCACCGCGAAAGACATCATTCTTGCGATCATCGGCGAAATCGGAACCGCTGGCGGTACCGGCTATGTGATCGAGTATGCGGGTGAGACCATACGCTCACTGAGCATGGAAGGACGCATGACGGTCTGCAACATGTCCATCGAGGGGGGGGCGCGTGCCGGTATGATCGCTCCGGACGAGAAGACCTTCGACTATATCAAGGGCCGTCCGCGGGCCCCGAAAGGCGCAGCTTGGGACATGGCCCGGCGTTATTGGGAGAGCCTGCCTTCCGGCGCGGAGGCCATATTCGACCGCGAGGTAAGGCTCGAGGCAGCTAACCTGCCGCCGCTCGTGACCTGGGGCACCAGCCCTCAGGACGTGGCCACGGTTACTGGGCAGGTTCCTGATCCGGCCGATGTCACAGACGAAGGAAAGCGCGCTGCAATGGCCCGCTCGCTGGCCTATATGGGGCTGGAGCCCGGTACGAAGATAACGGATATTGCCATCGATCGGGTTTTCATTGGCTCATGCACGAATGGCCGCATCGAAGATCTTCGGGCCGCTGCAAACGTCGTCAATGGCCATCGGGCCTCCGATCGCGTCAGTGCGATGGTGGTGCCGGGGTCGGGGCTGGTGAAGGAGCAGGCGGAGGCAGAGGGCCTCGACAAGATCTTTCTTGCGGCCGGCTTCGAATGGCGTGAGCCGGGCTGCTCCATGTGCCTGGCCATGAATGCCGACAAGCTTGCGCCGGGCGAGCGCTGCGCATCGACCTCAAACCGCAATTTCGAAGGACGGCAGGGGTTCAAGGGCCGCACTCACCTTGTTTCGCCGGCAATGGCGGCAGCCGCAGCAATTGCGGGGCGTTTCGTAGACGTTCGTACCTTCCCGAATTAACGGCTGATTTGACCGCTGTTCCGAAGCGGCGCCCTCAGTTGTCATGGCCGCACTTGATGCGGCCATCCAGAAAAAGACAAAAGCTATCAACGCTTTCAGTGGTTGTAGATGGCCAGGTCAAGCCCGGCCATGACATAGTTATTCCTCGGAGCGATCCGCAAAACTGCTACTTCGGCCACTTCGCCCTCCGCTCTGTCACCAGTGCCTTGAGAAGGGGCGCGGGCTTCCACCTCTCCCCAAAGCGGGTGTGGAACATCTCTATGTCCGCCAACACTTCATCCAGACCTCGCAACTCCGCATATTTCATGGGCCCGCCGCGCCACGCCGGAAAGCCGTAGCCATAGATATAGATCACATCGATGTCGCCGGACCGGTAGACGATCCCCTCGTCCAGGATGTTTGTCCCCTCATTGACAAGTGAATAGATCGTGCGCTTGACGATCTCTTGATCGGCAACAGTGCGGGTCTTAGTGCCAAGCTCCTTCCGGTAGGCCTCGATGATCGCATCCGCCTCCGGATCCGGCAGGGGCGTGCGGCCGCCGCTCTTGTAGCGATAGAAGCCCGCCGAAGTCTTTTGCCCAAAGCGGCCGGCTTCGTAGAACCGGTCCATGAGGGGCGATCCATAGGGTTTGCCTTCCTGTACCCGCCTTTGCCTTATGTGCCAGCTCACGTCTATGCCGGCGAGATCGGACATTGCGAACGGCCCCATCGCCATTCCCCACCGCGTTAGCGCCGTGTCAATCTCCAGAGGCGAGGCACCCTCACCGATCATGGCGAAGGCCTCGGTGATATACTTCTCCAGCATCCGGTTGCCGGCAAATCCGTCGCAATTCCCCACGACGACGCCAACCTTGCCGATCTTGCGAGCGGCAGCGATTGCCGTCGCGAGCACATCGGGAGTTGTCTGCCCGGCCGCGCACGATTTCAAGAAGGCGCATGACATTCGCCGGGGAGAAGAAATGCATGCCAAGCACATCCGCAGGGCGGGACGTGAAGCCGGCGATCCGATCGATGTCGAGTGTTGAGGTATTTGATGCGAGGATAGCGCCCTTCTTGCAAACCCGATCCAGCTCGCGGAATACCTCCTCTTTCACGCTCATATCCTCGAAGACGGCCTCGATGACGAGATCAACGTCCGCGAGCGCCTCAAAGCTGGTCCCGCTCCTGATTGCCCCCATGCGGGCATCCATTGCGGCGTGGTCGAGGCGACCGCGCTTGACCATGCTCTCGTAATTCTTCGCAACCACGGCAAGTCCGCGCGAGAGTGCGGCCTGATCGCGATCGAGGATGACAACTGGGATGCCGGCATTGACGAACGACATGGCAATACCGCCGCCCATCGTGCCGGAGCCAACCACACCCACGGTCTTGAATTCGCGCGGTTTGACATCAGGCGCCTGGTCCGGAATTTTGGCCGCTTCGCGTTCCGCGAAAAATGCATGGATGAGCGCCTTGCCCTGATCGTCTTGCAAAGCTTCACCGAAAAGCTCGCGTTCGCGTTTAACCCCCTCGTCAAAGGGCATGTTGAAGGCGTTCTCGACCGAATCCACACAGCGCAGAGGCGCGTGCTGGCCGGGCTGCCGCTTCTTTATTTCGGCGCGCTTTTCGTCGAAGACAGGAAAGCCGCGTTCGGCTTCGATTTTGTCGTTGCGATCCCTGGTTCGGGGAAGGGTCCCTGCGCTTGCTTTCGATTGGGCGAACACAATCGCGGCGACCAAATGATCGCCCTGCGCAACCTCATCAACAAAGCCAAGCGTCTTGGCCAGAGGGGCCGGAACAGGATCGCCCGACGTAATAATGTCGAGCGCCGCTTTTGCTCCGGTCAGGCTCGGAAGCCGCTGCGTGCCGCCGCCGCCCGGCAGCAATCCCAGTTTCACCTCTGGCAGTCCAATGCGTGCAGAGGTAGCCGCGACGCGATAGTGACAGGCAAGAGCGATCTCGAGGCCGCCGCCAAGTGGCGTTCCATGGAGAGCTGCCACCACGGGCTTCTCCATGTCCTCAATAGCGGCGCAGATCTCGTTGATGTCGGCGCCTCTGAAAGCGGCTCCGAATTCCGAGATGTCGGCGCCGGCAGTGAAGCTGCGGCCTGCTCCCGCAAGCACCACGGCTTTCGCTTCAGCATCCGCGCCTGCCTGCCGGATGGCGGCAAGCAACCCGTCGCGCACGGCTCGGGAAAGCACGTTCAGCGGCGGGTTGTCGACCGTTATGATAGCGATGCCCTCTTTATTCTCGTATCTGACAGGGCTTGGCGTCATGTTTCCTCCCGTACCCATTGCTCTTGCGGCGAGGCACCTTTGAGAAAACCATAACGTTTGGGCTAAGGAAGCGTCAACGATCCCGCTTCTGGACAATCTGAGCCTGCTAGTAATTTTCCCAAAGGCCGGGAGTCGCGAGTTCCAGAACGTGGCCGTCAGGATCGCGAAAATAAGTGCTTTTGCCGCCGCGGGGCCAACTCATCCGGCCTTCGATTGGGATGCCATTCTCCCGCAGCCTTTCTTCCCAGGCCTCAAGCTCGGAGGCTGCGATAGCGAAGGCGAAGTGGAGCGGCCCCGACCCGTCGTGACCGGGGATGACTCCGCCTGGAAGAGTAGCAGGATTGGCGGAGTCACCTCGTTGAAATACCAGAAGGACGCTTCGAGGCCCGACTCCGTAGGCGGTCAGACGGCTGTCTGAGAACATGGGCTTGAGGCCCATGATCTCCTCATAGAAGCGCCGGGCGCGGTCCATGTCGCCGGTATAGATCGAGGTTTCCAAGACTCCATCGAGCTTTGGCATTGTCTGCCTCTTCGTTCCGCCTCAACTTCCAGGTCCGCTGTCATTCAAGAACAGCTGGACTTCCCTGAAAAGCTGCATTCGGTTCTTCTCCATGATCACCGTATGGGTGCCTTCGCCAATTTCCACGAACCGCTTCCAAGGCGCGTTTTTGAGCCGGGCGAAAACGGCATGCGCCATTGGGCTTGGAAGATCCGCATCCCCTTCGGCATGGATAACAAGCGTAGGCACTTTTATATCAGCCGGATCATATTTGGGCTTGCCCACGGCCCAATATTCACTGCTGTCTGCCACAGTTCCGTTCGGCGCCCGCAGCTTCTTGGGTTCCTGCGCCCTGCCCCACGGATCGGTGTTGAACGTTGCCGCCGCCCATTGCTCGAACCATCCGGCAGGTATCAGCGACTCGCGCTGCTCCGCCGCCACGCCTTTTAGCCAGCGTTCCTTTGCTTCGGCTACGGAAACAACGCGGTGAGCCCCAAGTGGGCCGCCTTTATTGGTGAGCGAGGGTTCTGTGCGTAGCCATTGCGGGGCATAAAGGACAAGCTTCGCCACCGTATCATTATGGGTAGCGGTATATGAGCCCATAATGGTAGTGCCCCAGGACCAGCCGATCAGATTAAGCTTATCGATGCTCCGCTCTTTCAAGATATGGCTCACGGCGCTGGCAACGTCCTCGACTGCGTCCGCCGTTCGCATCAGCGGCTCATGCGCATCTGCAGGTTCGTCCATTTCCTTCGGCCTGTCTGAACGGCCATAACCTCTAAGGTCTAGGAGCCACACGTCGAAACCATCGCGGGCAATATAATCCATCCAGGACATGCCGCCGAGCGGCAAGTCGAAAGAAGTCTCGGCCGGGTAGGTCGAGCCGTGCACAAACAGCACGGCCTTCTCCGGCGTGAACTTTGTCTGGTCTTCTCGATGTTTATTGCGAAGATAAATCTTAAGGCCAGCAGCCAAGCTGGGGATCATCTCTTCCTTCATGGCAAGAGATGCCGGCTGTGTTTGCGCGATAGCTTCAAGACTCGAATAACCCGGCAAAAGGACCCCCGTTAACAGCAAAACTGCTGTCAGCTTGGTGAACCTCATTAGCGCCTCCCGATTGATGGCGGTCTAATTCCGGATTACTAAGCCGGCGTCATAGCCTGGCGCCGCTTTCAAGCTTGCGGCCGGCAGCAGCTGATTACGGCATCTGATCGATTGGTTTTCTACGTTCGCTGCTGATCTTGGGCTTTCTTTACTGGCAGCGACCACATTCTCTCAGGCATTGGGCCGCTGATGTGGGCAGGCTTGGCTAGGGCGCCTTGAGCAAACATGGATTGCAAAACTGGCTCTTCGATGATACGCAAAAGTCTCTAACGCAGTGTCTAACTCTTTGGTTTTTACGGTTTGTTCACTTGAAGAAACAGGTTTAAATCATTGATCTGAAATAGTTTGGAGGGGTGCCCGAGTGGCTAAAGGGGACGGACTGTAAATCCGTTGGCTAAGCCTACGTTGGTTCGAATCCAACCCCCTCCACCACACTTTAAAATCAAAGACTTAAGCGCGAAGCGGCACCCCGATAACGTATCGAACCGTGTTGCAGACGGTTGCGACGCTTTTCGTGTGTTTTCAACGTTTTACCATCCATTGCCAAACATTCCATGCAACACGGATGCAACACGAAGTTCGCGGAAAGTTCGCGGGGAAGCGCCTGGCGTGGCGCCTTCATAAACTTGGTGAGGAAGCCGTGCCTAACGATCAGTTCGCGCATCGCCCGCTTATGGGCGCGCGCGTGATCCGGGTTCGCAGACCCCGTTTACTCTTGCTGCGCCTTATCGAACCATCCCTTCAGGATAGAACGGCGGCAGCATTTGCTCGGCTAGCACGCAGGCCACCGTCTCACAGCCGCTAGAAACCGGAGCCCGTCAGGATCCCGTTAGTTCCCCTAGAGTCCATGGCGGATTTCGAGTCTCTGCTGCGTCGTGTCGGTAACGGGAGACTCGGAGAACAGGTCAGTTCCCGTAGAGTCTTGGAGCGGACTTGAAGTCCGTGGAGGGGTCGAGTTGAGTCCACGGGAACTGAGGACACCGCCGGTACCATCAGGACACCGCAGGACTCCGGTTCCGCGCGGCGGCTCAGGGGTTCCTGCCTCGCAGCAGGGGTTACATCGACTGGGAGGAGGCACCATCGGATCTATCGGCGGCAGGCACACAAAATGCTTTCCGCCATCCTTAAGAGACGAGGCTGATACAACTAAGTGCACATATCCTGGCGTGTGCCTTGTGATTCTAGCCAATTACTTCAGCTAAAACCGACGTTCAAGGCCGAAAGCAGCCTACCGCGCCGATTTCTGAGAGTGCCCGCTTTTGGGGGTTGAGCCGCCGTCCTTGCCCGGTACCAACAAGGCACTCGAAACGCTCCTTCTGCCTTGCCACATCTACTTTTCTGATAGGCTGCCCCGGGGCCGATTTTGTTGTAAAAGTCCCGTTGATCGCCGCGCCGAACAGTGATTCCGTCAGTTGACGCAAACTGCCGGAGGTGTCGGGCGATGATGGGGCGGCTCAAGCAGGATCAGGTTCAGCTGTTCTATTCGTTCAATCTGGATGAGGCGGTGCCGGAGGATCATTTGGTTCGAAAGATCGCCGCGGTCCTCGATCTCTCATGGGTCCACAGCGAGTTAGCAGGGTTTTATTCGCCGATGGGCCGGCCTTCCATCGATCCAGTGCTCATGATCCGGATGCTGATCGTTGGCTATGTGTTTGCAATTCGATCTGAACGGGCTCTCTGCCGCGAGGTGCAGGTCAATCTGGCCTATCGTTGGTTTTGCGGTCTCAGTATCGAGGACAAGCTGCCCGATCACTCCGCTTTCTCGCGGGCGCGCAATGAACGCTTCCGGAACAGCAATGTTTTCCGGCTCGTGTTCGAACGCATTGTTGGGGCGTGCATCGCGGCCGGGCTTGTGGGTGGCGACGGGTTTGCAGTGGATGCCAGCCTTATCGAGGCGGACGCCAATAAAAGCCGATCGATCCCGGGCGAAGAATGGGACAAGGACATCGATCCGGCAACGGCCGAGCGTGCGGTGAAAGACTACCTCGCGACGCTCGACGATCCAGCTTACGGCGCGGCCAGCGAAGTCACGCCGAAATTTATCTCGTCCTCAGACCCAGCTTCGCAATGGACCAGCGCAATGAAAAGCGCTGCGTTCTTCGCCTATGCCGACAATTACCTCATGGACGTGAAGTTCGGGATCATCACGGATGTCGAAGCCTCGCGCGCCATCCGGCAGGCGGAGGTGGGCGCGTCGCAAACCATGATCGAACGCACCGAGGAGCGCTTTGGCGTCAAACCGTCCTGGATCGTCGCCGATACGGCCTACGGCTCCGGCCGCAATCTCGACTGGCTTGTGAGCGAGAAGAAGATCGCGCCGCACGTCCCCGTGATCGACAAGTCGAACCGGCAGGACGGAACCTTTTCGCGCAAAGACTTCCGCTACGATGCCGGGCGCGATTGCTACGTCTGTCCCGCCGGCTGCAATCTGACAACAACGGGCCGCCTCTACAACGACGATCAGTTGGCCTATCGCGCCAGCGTCTACGATTGCCGCAGCTGTCCCTTGAAGCCAAAGTGTTGCCCGAAGGCGTCGCACCGGAAAGTTCTGCGCAGCCTCTATGAAGAAGCCCGCGATGCCGCCCGCGCCATCACTGCGAGCGAGGCTTATGCGCAAACAAGGCGAGACCGCAAAAAGGTTGAGATGCTGTTCGCGCACCTCAAGCGCATCTTGCGCCTTGGCCGGCTTCGCTTGCGCGGGCCAAGCGGAGCCCAGTTCGAGTTCACCCTTGCGGCCATCGCTCAGAATTTGCGGCGCCTGGCAAAGCTGGCCGTGCATCCACCGCCGAAGGCGGCGGCAATGTGTACTGCGTAAGCGTCAAGTGGCGTTGGAGTTGCGTCAGGCGTCTCAGTTCACCGGGTCTAATGCCGCGCTCTCCGCCGAGCAAGCGGCCAGGATCGGCTGTCAGAAGCGCCGCGCGCCGGCCATGCCAGGATGAAAGCAGACTTTTACAACGAAATCGGCCAGAACCGGACTTTGTGCAGGCGTTCACTGAGGCCTCAGGCGCCGAAGCGCGAACGGTAGTCTTGGGGTGCGGTTGCGATAAGCCTGAGGAAACTGCGGCGCATCGTCTCCTCCGAGCCAAAGCCGCAACGCTGGGAGATCCGCTTAATGGGAAGCCGTGAGTCCGATAAGAGGCGTCTTGCCGCTTCCACCCTCAGCCGCTCGATGGCACGAGCCGGGGTCACCCCCGTCGCTGCGGCGTAATGCCGGCTGAAACTGCGCTCACTCATTCCAGCCTGAGCAGCGAGCATAGAAAGCGAGAGATCCTCAGACAAATTTTTATTGATCCACTCATGAAGCGCGCCAAATTTGTCCTCTGCGGCTTGCAGCGATAAGGCGGTGCTGAACTGGGCCTGACCGCCTGGACGTTTCAGAAACACGACCAAGTAACGAGCCACGGCCAGCGCCATGGCCCGGCCGAGATCCTCTTCGACGAGTGCCAGCGCGAGATCAATGCCCGCAGTCACCCCTGCGGAGGTCCAGACCGGACCATCGCGAACGAAAATCGGGTCAGGCTCGACACGGACGGCGGGATATCGCCTCGCCAGCTGAGCGCAGTAGGACCAATGCGTTACAGCGCGGCGGCCATCCAGAACACCCGATGCTGCCAACAGAAACGCTCCTGTACACACAGAGGCAGTCCGCCGGGCTGTTTTCGCCCGTGTCCGGACCCAACGGGTAAGCACGGGGTCGGCGGCTGCCGCCTCAACGCCCGGACCGCCCGCTACGAGCAGTGTGTCGAGCGCCGTGGAGGTAGCCGGCAGGATGTCGGTCGCCAGCGCGACGCCCGCCGATGCCTGCACACTCTCGCCATCCCGGGCTACGATCCGGGGCAGATAAGGCCGCTCTTCTCCTGCCTCGGCAACGAGATCATTGGCCGAAGCAAACACCTGAAGCGGCCCGGTCACATCGAGCAATTGGACAGACGGGAAGGCCAGCACTTCGATGATACGGGAGGAGTTTGGCGTGAAACGAGGGGACTTTGGCATTTCTGCCAAAGCATGCCGCGATAGGCTGGCCTTGTCTACCGCTAAATCCATCGAGAAGGTTCAAATGATCCCGCACAGCAAGCACCTGCAAATCGGTTCCCTCCTCTTTGAGGGCATCGATCAGATTGATCTCACCGGCCCTTTCGAGGTGCTATCGCGCATCCCAAACTCGACTTACAGCATCTATGGCAAAGAGGTCAAACCCGTTCGGGATGTCAGGGGTTTGCTGCTAGCACCAGACGCAGCTATCGCCAATGCGCCGCAACTCGATGTCCTTCACATTCCAGGGGGCTTCGGCCAGGAGGCATTGATGGAGGACCAGGAAGTACTTTCTTGGATCCGCCAGCAAGCCGCCGGTGCTCAGAGCGTCTTCTCGGTTTGCACAGGCGCCCTACTCCTAGGTGCGGCGGGTTTACTCAATGGCCGACGGGCAACCACCCATTGGGCGTCCATTCATTTGCTCAAATATTTCGGGGCTGTCCCAGTCAAAGATAGGGTGGTAGTTGACAGGAGCTGGGTATTGGCTGCAGGCGTCACCGCCGGAATTGACGGCGCGCTAAGGCTCGCGGCGGAGTTAAGAGGCGAGGATGTGGCGAAGCTCATCCAGCTTCAGATGGCTTATGCGCCGGAACCACCCTTTGAGAGCGGCACGCCGGAAAGTGCTCCCTCCAATATCGTGCAGCAAGCATGGCAAGCCATGGCAGCCATCACGGCAACGAGAGAGGCGACGGCCCGCCGCGTGGCTGCCCGCCTTGACCGCGAGATCGCTGATCTCAAGGCTTCTTCAGCCGCGCCGTTCGAACCGCTATAGGCCATAAAATTTGGCGAGAAAGGTGGGCGCATTGACGAGTCCGCCAGAGTATTGGGCGCTATATTGTTCCTCATAAGACTACACGATTGGCGAGCGAAGGCGGCTTCTCAAAGGGGAAGTGTGATGGATCGGACAAACATCGGCCGGCGAAACTTGTTGACCGCCGCCGCCAGCGCAGCGGTACTTGGCTCCCTTCGAAATGCCGTGGCTGCCCAGCCTGGCGCCACATTGCCTGCTACAAAGGAGAATGACATGACGGCCTTGACGTTCACAAAGAAAGAAGCGCCGGAGTGGCTATTGGCATTCTGGAAGGAGATCGACGACAAGACGTTTGGCGATGGTTTCGATTGCTTCGCGGAAGATGCCATTTGCCGCCTCGGGGTTGCGCAGTGGAATGGCCGGGAAACCATCCGCGAAAAGCTGCGCGCCTTTATCGACTGGGGTTCACAACCCATCACGATGTTGTCGAATATTGGGACGGCGGCTCGCTCAAGATTTTCCGCGGAATTGTAACGATGACGCCCGATGACGGCAGCAAGCCGATCGTGAAGCCGGTGATGACCCACTTCTTCTACATGGACGAGAAGGAGCCCGCGAAGGTCCGAGCCTGGTTCGGTTCAGTAGGGCCAATCGCCTTTTAGCTCAGCTATTCGTCGGTCGCCGGCGGTTACTATCGAGCGGCGCTCAGTTCGCGTTCGAACAACACTCAATTACAAAGTCCGAGCATGGACGAAAGGCATGACACACATGGCGACAAGTATTGGTTTCTACCTGTCCTGCGTGATCGCGGTCGGGATCGTTTTTATCGGCTGCCGCTTTCTGTTGGCACCTTCATCGGCTGCTGCCGCCTATGGTGTACCGGCTGGCGCCGAGCCACATTCCCGAGCGTATCTCTTTGCTAAAGGTATACGTGACATCGCGTCGGGATTGTTCGCCGCCATGCTTATAGCTTTCGGGTCCGCGCACGCCCTTGGTTGGTTCATGCTAATAGCCACCATTATCCCTATCGCTGACGCCGTGATCGTGTTGCGGCAAGGCGGGAACAGGACCGTCGCGTTCGGCGTACATGGCGGCACGGCTGTAGCGATGCTGATTATCAGCGGATTGCTAATAATTGAGTGATGAACTTCGAAGAGCCGTAATTGGAGCATGTCAAGGGCGGCCCACCGACGCGTGCAAGCCAAACGCACGGCGTGACATCCGTTTTGGATTAAGGGCGGGTTTGTTTTGGCCCCGTCGCAGAGGGCGGCACAAGATCTCAAAGCCGACATGGCGCGCATAGCATTGCGAGAAAAATGGGTAGGCAGGTTTCGACTCGTCACTGCCGAAGCAGAATAGATACTTATTTATGTCGCCCATCGCTTGGACTACAGCCATCTTTCTTCCAGAACTAATTTCTGGTTGGGCCGAATCGAGCCCACTTGCGGAAGCGCGAAAAGTGGTGCTCATCAGGCGAAGCGAATGACTGCTCTTTTGGGACGGCGGGCAGCTTGAACTGGTTAATTGTTAATCATCTTGCTGTGCGGGTGTTGCTCTAGAGCAACAAAAAAAGTAGGAGGTTACCGTTCAGAACCCTGCCGGGGCTTTAGTCTGGATGAGGAGCGGTTGCGCGTGAGCGGAGTAATCTGCGACAACTTAATATTGGCAAGCGGCGCCGATGAAAATGCCGTCGGCTCTTCTGGGATATCGGAGCAGCTGATCTCGTTCATTGAACAGGCGCCAATCGCTATCGCGTTGTTCGACTGTGATATGCGCTATATCGCGGCGAGCCCATACTGGAACGCAGGCGAGAGACGGAGCAACGCGAGCCTCACTGGCCTCTCTCATTATAAAGTGTTCCCGCAAATTCCGGCGAAATGGCGCGAAGTGCATAAGCGCGTTCTTACCGGAGAGGAGGTTGCTTGCGACGAAGACCCCGTGCCCCGAACCGATGGGAGAACCGATTGGGTGCGCTGGTCTATGAAACCGTGGAGGGACCCCAACGGCAAGATCCGCGGCGCGTTGGCGTTTAAAGAGGTGATAACCGCGGAAATCGAGGCCCGGGAAAAACTTGCCAGTAGGGAAGCGCTTTTTCGCGAGACCTTTGAGAACGCTGCGGTTGGAATCGCGCATGTCGCTCCCAACGGCAGATGGCTCCTTGTGAACCCGCGACTGTGCAAGATCACCGGCTATTCGGCTGCGGAACTTCTTACCAAGACTGTTAAAGATGTCACGCATCCCGACGACTTCGAGGCGCATCTTCCCCAAATCAAGAGAAAGTACCGCGGTGAAATCGACAGCTTCGGCATGGAGAAACGGTATGTTCACAAAGACGGCTCGATCGTTTGGGTGAAACTGAGGATCAGCTGCGCGCGAAAAGACGGCGGAACGATCGACCACATCATCGCTGTCATCGTGGATATCTCGCAGCAGAAGAAGGCGGAGATTGCGCTGCGCAAGAGCGAGGAGCGCTTCCGCGGCATTTTTGAGCGGGCTGGTACCGGCATCGCCATCATGGACCTCGGCGGCCGGTTTCAGTCCTGCAATCCTGCATATTCCGCCATGTTGGGCTACACCGAGGAAGAGCTTCGCGAGCTCATCTGCGCTGATCTCATCCATCCAGAGGATTCCGCCGCGAACAAGGTTCAACAGGACCGGCTGGTTGCGGGCGACATCCCCTCCTTTGAGATTGTTAGCCGGTATTTCAGCAAAGAGGGTAGTATCTTGTGGGGCCATAGATACCTCTCGCTGTTGCGCGATGGAGTTGGCCAGCCCACACACATCATGGCGCTTGTCACCAATATGACCGAGCGCAAGCGGTACGAGAATCAAGTCAGCCTCCTCCTGCGGGAGGTCAATCATCGCGCCAAGAACATGCTCTCCGTTGTGCAGGCGATCGCCCGGCAGACAGCGGCAAAAACTCCGGGTGACTTCGTTGGGCGCTTTGGCGAGCGCATCCAGGCGCTGGCTGCAAGCCAGGATTTGCTCGTAAAGAACGAATGGAGAGGGGCCAGCCTCGGCGAAGTCGTTAAGTCTCAGCTCGCACATTTCAGGGATCTGATCGGCACGCGGATTGAGCTGAGAGGCCCGCCGCTTTTTGTCTCGGCAGCCGCGGCTCAAACCATCGGCCTGGTCATGCATGAACTCGCCACGAATGCTGGCAAGTTCGGAGCGCTCATCAACGGCGATGGTCAGGTCAAGATCGAATGGGGGCTTGAGCCTTCCGAGGCGGGGGAAGCCACTTTCAGAATGACCTGGCGCGAAGAGGGCGGCCCTCCCGTCTCAGTGCCGTGCCATTCGGGTTTTGGCTCGACGGTCATTTGTCACCTGGCCGAGATGAGCCTGGCTGCTAAGATCGATCTCGGTTTCGCAGTGACAGGGCTCAGCTGGCGGCTTTCGTGCAGAGCCGAAGAGGTTTTGGAGGGCGGCCGCTCTGCTCGTTCATCCGGGAGGCCTGAGCCTGCCGGCGCCTCGGCGTCAGTGAGCACCCGATCCCGTGTTCTTGTTGTCGAAGACGAACCCTTTGCGGCAATGGAAATAGCGCAAGTCCTTGATGCTGCGGGGTTCGATGTTGCGGGGCCTGTGGCAGGGGCCACGGCAGCTCTCGACCTCTTAAAGCGCGAGAGATGCGAAGCCGCCGTACTCGACATCCATCTTGGCGGTGAGACGTCAGAGCCCGTTGCGCTTGAACTTGTTGGGAGCGAGATACCGTTCGTAACGCTGTCTGGCTATTCGCGCGAACAGTACCCGCCCGCGTTCAAGAGTGCTCCCGCACTCATGAAACCGCTCCGGCCAGAGCTTCTCATTGCAGAACTCAGGCACTGCATCGACGAACAGCACGAAAAAGCGGAACGGCCAGTTGTGGTACCGGCATAATGACCCCTGCCGGCATCTATCTCTTGCCATTGATGAGCGGGTGAGGTCCGCCCACCTGCAGACCCGGCTTTCACCTACCCGTCCAGGTTCGTGCTACTACCCCAATACTGGTTGCCAAGCAGTATGAGGGCAGCCTCAAGGGCCGCGGCTGAATTCGCCTGCTTCGGTCAATTTCGCCCGAAAGAGCAGCACACTCGATCCACATTCAGCGCGTCCACTCTTGAAGGGTTTGCCGCCATAAGTTCGCCTTTCCTGAAGGATGGCTCTCGGACCCATCCGACGGCTCCGCTTGGACAACTGGAAAGTGCAAGTCTCGTGTCGTTCGCGGCGGCGCGTGGAACATCAGTCCGCAGCTCCTCCGCTCAGCCTTCCACAACAGCGGTGACCCAGGCGGGCGCCTCGGCTTCATCGGTATCCGGGTTGCCAGGACGATTACTCCTTAAATCCTTACCCAACAACCCAGACAACCGTAACAACAACAACGGCTTCCGGGTTGCCAGTACGATCAATCGCCGGAGCTTCAAGGATCGCGGTCCTTAAGGGTGTTACGGGTAACTGGAAAAAAGGCCCTGCGATGCTCACCGCCGCCGCTGACGCGAATTGCTTAGTCCCAGCGCGGCACTCAGGATTGCCAGCTTGCGCTTGGGCGCGCGGCTTACCACGCTGGTGAATAACTTGGCCAAGTGATCACGCGAGCCTCTGGAGCTGTGCGTGGCCCTATACCATGCATACGCTCCAAAGATGGATAGGGTCATAAATACAATGGTCAATGCGGATGGGATGGTCATGGGACGCCCCTATCAGGGGAGCCAGTTTAGGCCAATCACCGTCCTGCCACTGGGTATTTTCGCCCATTGGTTGGGATTTGCTTAAAGACAAAGAGCGTGGGAGGGCAGCGGGGCAGAAACCCCGCAGGCTGAAGGTCCGGCTGCCCCCCTCAGGAATTTCTAATGAATTATTGGGGAGGTCCGGCCATTCACGAGGATAAGGTTGATCCAGAAGCCTCCAGCGTTACCGCAATAGGAAGGCACTGCCTCAATCAAAGCGGAGAAGCGGTCTGGGATAGGCGCTACCACCATGTCGATCCAGGCGTTCAGCCTCGTGGCGATGCAGTGAGCCTCAGCATAGAGCACCTCACCAGTAAGCCAGCCTTGGTAACTCTCGATGAGATCCAGGGCGTGGTAGGCGCTAACCTCGTAGTCTGGGGATGCCAGGGCCTGTTCGGTGAACATGCGCTCGCTGGACACGTCCTCGTAAGGAATGCCCATCTTGGTGAGGGACGCGATGGCACCCTTGGAGACCACCAGGGTCTGATGCAGCCTGTCCATCGGGACCAGGAACTTGTAGACGGGCGAGCCTTTGATGGCCTCCTCGCCAAGGACGGCGCACCGCCGGGCGATCATTTCGTTGATCTTGGCCCAGACCTGAGGGGCCGGATGGAGCCTCCCACGCTCCCATCTCGACACAGTCCCATCATCGACCTCGAACTCATCGGCGAACTGAGATTGCGTCATCCCTTGCAGGAGACGAGCGCGGCGGCAGGTGAATGGAACCAATTCGGAGGTGGGCATAGGCGCGGTGTCGCTCCCTGGTCATTGCTGAGGGTTCAGACATATCAGAGAGCGAGACTGGCGGGGAAGGGCAACTCGCTCTCCTCCCGAAGCCTTCCCTAACCCGATAGGTAACCTTTTAAGGAAGACGTCATGTGGCGTGGTTTCCCCTAAAGCGCAGGTTTCAGCACCCTTAAGGAAACGGCTATGGTTCATGCTCTGGTTCTCTGTCTAAGCCTAGGCACTCATCAGGGGCAGGCTCGCCGTCTAGCGAAGAGGGAGCTGGATAAGAGTGCACCACGGCAACGTTTGGAGTGGTGTGAAGACCTTTGGCACGACAGCTACGCCGATAAGCCGGAGAACTTGAAAGCAAACGGAAACGCATAGATAGCCGAATGTGGTAAAGCTCGCATCCTTCGACTCGGCTCGTGAAGCAGCCAACGCTGGAGGTCTTGCTGAAGTGAAAGCCTTCGCCATGCTCTGGCTTTGCGCGTGGGACATGCTCCTTGATTTTAGATTCACATGCATCGGGTGGCTCCAAGCCCGCCCCGGATATCCTCTTCAATTCTGCGAATGTTTCGGTTTGAGCCGCTTCATGAAGAAGGCCAATATTTCATCGCGGGCCGCGAGGTGTGCTGACTGGCTTGGATCAGATGCTGGGCGACGACGCTGTGCGGTAGGGCAATTCCAGCCTAGGGAACGATTTTACGGTCATGGGTTCAAGCCTGAGGAAGAGGTTTGAGATGCTCTACGTCAACCGGATTGTCGCGGCATTCGACGGACTTGCATCGAACATCGCCATTCTAGACCCGGACGGCAATATTGTTTACGTCAACCCAACCTGGCGGCGTTTTGCCGTTGACAATGATTGTCCTGACCCGGCGGCCTATCTTGGACTTAACTATCTTCATGTTTGCCAGAAATCGGCGGCATCAGGAGATACTCTCGCGCAAGCGGCTCATGCTGGTATTGCGAAGGTTCTTTCCAGGAAGGCGCAAGATTTTAGACTTGTCTATCCCTGTCACGCGCCCAATGCCGAACGCTGGTTTATGATGACCGTAAGCAAGTGCCATTATGGCAGCGACATCGTGATCGCCCATCACGATGTAACCTCGCTTCTCCAGGCTTGCGCCTCTAGCGGCTCGCTTTATACGCACGGGCAGGTCCTGTCTGGGCACTAAATGAAGTTGACGCGATCAAGCGTGGCCGAGAAGCAAGATTGCGAGGCTACCGTGCTCATGGAACTTGGCCTTGAAACATCGGAGCGGGTCGCCCTCGAACTTAGAAACCGGGGAACGCCCTTCATAACACTGTCGGGCTACTCGCGTGAGCAACGGCCACTGGCGTTTGCCGAAGTTCCCGGGCAGGAGAAACCGATCAGGCCCAACCTGCTCATCGCATCGATCAAACGCTGCATGCAAAAGGAGTGAGAAGCCGAGGCCGAAATGTGCACTTGGCCTAGCATTGCAGCTGCTTTTTGCGCGCATCTCGCTGCAGCTTGATGGGCTCTGCGCCAGATTGACCAAGCCATAACCCAAGCCGGTTCGTTGCGTCTTTGCGCGAGACGATTGGCGACGCGGCGGATTTGCTGGGCGGACCATCGGATGAGGGGCGAAGCGGGGTCAAGATCCTGGGTTTGGTTTCCTGCGGCGGCGAAGCGTTTGCACGACGCCGGACCGCCCCCATCATGGCGAAGGCGAGCATCACGAGCGAAACGTGGCGGTACCATCCGTGCCAGGAACGGGTCTCGTTGTGGTCGAGGCCGAGTTGGTTTTTTGCGGTTTCAATGCTGTCCTCGATTGCCCAACGATACCCTTCGACAGCAACCAGCGTTGCGAAGCTTGTCCGGCCGGGCACCAGGTGGAGAAGAAAGCCAAGCCTCCATCGGCGATCGTGCGACGAATCAGGAGGCCCGGTGTCCAAAGGCCGGATTGGTTCTCATCGTATTCTGCAGCATCGATATCGGCCTAGCTCGTAATAATCAATCACGTAGCGTGGCGGTGGCGCTGCAAGCTGGCCGGTCCCTCATCATTAGGGGCGCGCATCGCGCCGCCGTTGCGTTAAAACTCAATATCGGCCTTGGCATAAATTGGTTCTTGCTGGATCTATGTCTCTGTGTTCCACTAAGCTTCATCTGAGCAAGGGATAATCAATTTGAGGTTCTAGTAAACGCCGCCTGTTCCTCGTAAAAAACAGCCTCGGACACAGCCACGAGCCCAGCTTCTATCTTAATCGCTTTTTGAGTTTATGACGTTGGTTCGGCGCGGACCGCGCCCCCTAGCATGAGGCATCGTAATGAATTCCTCTTTGCTGTTGCCGTACCCCGCCGCTGTCCTTGCTGCCCCGAGCGACGCCTTAAGCAGCGGCTCCACCGAACTCAGGGAAAGTGAGGCGCTTTTCCGGGCTACGTTCGAAAATGCGGCGGTCGGGATCGCCCATGTCGCGCCGGACGGGTCGTTGCTAAGGGTCAACAGCCGCCTATGCGACATCCTTGGCTATCCGGCGGGAGAACTTGTCACAAAAACCTTCCAGGAGCTCACCCATCCCGATGACTGCGAAGCGAACCTGGCTCAGCTCAAGCGCGCGCTCGATGCGGAAGTCGACCGCTACAGCATGGAAAAGCGCTATCTGCGAAAGGGTGGCTCAGTCACCTGGGCGAGACTGACCGTTGGCTGCGTGCGTAATGCTGACCGTACCCTCGAATATTTAGTTTCGGTCGTGGAGGACATTTCGGAGCAGAAACGCGCAGAAATGGCCCTGGGCGAAAGCCGCGAGGACTTGGAGCGTGCGCAGGCCCTTGCTCGCATCGGCAGCTGGCGGCTCGATGTCGGCTGCGGCAAAATCACAATGTCTGGGGAGTTGCGCCGCCTGTTTGGGGACATGAAGGGCCTGTCTACTTACAAGAATTTTCTCGCCGCTGCTCATCCTGGTGATCGGAAGCGCATCGGAAGGGACTGGAAAGCAGCTCTTAAAGGTGCCCCTTTCGACATCGAGTGCCGCCTCATCCTGGGCGGAAAGACCACCTGGATCCAGGTCAGGGCCGAGCTTCAATTCGACAGCCAAGGCAGGCTTCGCTCGACCTTCGGCACCGTGCAGGACATATCCGATAAGAAAGAGGCCGAGGAGCAGCTCCGCGAGAGCGAGGAGCGGCTGCGTTTGTCGAACCAGGCAGCTGGCATTGGAACTTTCACCGCCGATTTTGAAGCCGGCCGTGCTTACTACTCGCCCGAGCTCGCGGCCATGCTGGGAGCCCCTAGCGTTAGGACAGCAAAGATCGAGGAGGCTTTTGCGCGCGTGCACGGCGACGACGTGCAACATGTGCGCGCACAGTATAATGCGGCTTTGAACGGGAATGGCTCAGGCTTACTAAAAGTCGACTTTAGGATCGTGCGGCCAGATGGAGAGATCCGCTGGATGACGTGGGCTGGGCGCGTGGAATTTCGTGAGCGGCCATCGGGCCGGATACCTTTCCGCGTCTCGGGTGCCTGCGTGGACATCACCGAACGCAAGCGGCAGGAAGATCAAATCCGTCTTTTGATGCGCGAGGTTAACCATCGCTCCAAGAATATGCTCACCCTCGTGCAAGCGATAGCACGTCAGACGCTTACGGCAAACCCGGACGACTTCCTCGACCGCTTTGCCAAGCGGATCGAGGCGCTGTCAGAGGGCCAGGATTTGCTCGTCAAAAATGCATGGAAGGGCGCGGACCTTAACGAGCTCGTCAAATCCCAGCTTGCACATTTCGAAGACCTGATCGGCACCCGGATCAAGTTTCACGGTCCGGCGCTATTTGTTTCGGCGTCCGCTGCCCAGGCCATTGGCATGGCTCTGCATGAGCTCGCAACCAATGCCGGCAAGCATGGGGCGCTCGCCAATGGCGACGGCCGCGTTGTCGTTGAGTGGTGTCTGGAACGGTCAGGCGCCGGGGAAAGCTTTGTCATGACCTGGCGGGAGCAAGGCGGGCATCGCGTCGTGGTGCCTGCCAAGCGCGGCTTCGGCTCAACGGTCATTTGTGAAATGGCCGAGATGAGCCTCGGCGCCAAAGTGGAACTTCACTTTCGGACCGCGGGGGTGGTTTGGCTCCTCAGCTGCGCAGCTGGGGAAATTCTGATGGACGGTAACCCAATTGCAAGCGACAAGAAGGAGAAGCCGGCCGAAAGCATTTGCGTGACAGATCAGCGCCCACGGATCCTCGTCGTCGATGACGAGGCGATTGTGGCGCTTGAGATCAGTGGGATCTTGCTAAAGGCTGGGTTCGAGGTTGTGGGTCCGGCGCGAGCCGTAAGCCAATCGCTTAGCCTCATTAACGAGGCCGGCTGCGATGCGGCGGTGCTCGACTTCAACCTTGGCAGTGAAACCTCGGAGCCTGTTGCGCTGAGGCTTACGGAACGTGGCACACCGTTCGTGACGGTGTCCGGCTATTCTCGGAAACAACTCCCAGCCATGTTCGCCGGCGCCCCTGCACTCACGAAACCGCTGCGACCGGAACACCTAATCACGGAGCTGAGAAAGTGCATCAAAGCCAGCCTGTGGGGTGGGTTGAGTTAGCCACCTGGGTATGACGGCGGAGGAAATTGGCCAAGCGCTTTCCAGCCTTTCTGCCCATCATGGCTAAGCCCCCTGCTGTCCCCAATCTCAGCAAGAATCAGTGTGTGTGGACGGCCCCGTTCCGGTGCAAGACCTTTAAGATCGGAAAATTCTAGCGCGCAGTCCCGTGCTGACGTGTGTCCGGCCTTTGATGCGCCGGATCGCGCCGGCTGGCCCTGATGGGATACGCGGTGCGGTCCAAATCGTTCGCGCGCGCTCGAAGCGCTACACTGATTTCTGGTTTTCCGCACCGGTCTTGAGACTTGCGCCATCATCTCCGTCGACGTGTCTTACTCCTTGCGGCCTCCAAGCGTTCGGCCGGCGATCATGCCGCCGCGACGCTCAAAGCTCTGTAATTCTCTTCCTTGGTAATCAAGGCCCAGATGATCCGAGCCATCTTTCCTGCAAGTGCAACCGCTACAAGCTGCCGTGGTTTGCGCGCTAGCATCCGCCCCAGCCAGGAGTCCGGCCTTGGGGGTTTGCGGACGCCCCAGCGAACCACGCCCGCCGCGCCGATCACGAGGAGCCGCCGCAGCGAGCGTTCGCCCAGCCGGGTTGTCTTGCCCAGCCGGTCCTTGCCCCCGCTAGAATGCTGCCTTGGCACGAGCCCCAGCCAGGCGGCGAAGTCGCGCCCTCGTGAGAACGTCTCCATCGGCGGCGCCAAAGCCGCAAGCGCAGTCGCCGTGATCGCACCAACGCCCGGGATGGTCATCAGACGCTGGACAAGCGCGTCTTTTTTCGCGCGCCCTGTGATCTCATGATCGAGCATGCGGATCTTTTCTTCCAAAGCCTTCAGCGTATCCGCCAGACAATTGAGCGCGAGGGCAGCCTCCGCCGGCACTGCCGAGCCCTCTTCGACAAGCTCAAGAAGCTGGCCAGCGTGCGCCGGGCCCTTCGGAACAGCGATGCCGTACTCGTAGAGATGACCGCGCAGTGCGTTGATGAGCTGTGTGCGCTGGCGCACCAGGAGGTCGCGCGCGCGAAAGCCCGCCGCCGCAGCTTGCTGTTCGGCGCTCTTCACCGCGCAAAACCGCATTGTTGGACGCTGTGCTGCTTCGCAAATCGCCTCCGCATCCGCGGCGTCGTTCTTCTGCCTTTTCACAAACGGCTTCACATAGGCTGGGGGAATAAGGCGCGTCTTGTGACCGAACCTTGCAATCTCCCGCGCCCAGTAATGGGCTCCGGAACATGCCTCCATCGCCACCGTACAGGCATTGAGCCTGGCAAAGAACGGCAAAACCTGATCACGGCGCAACCTCTTTTTGAGAACCGGGACCCCGGAAGCATCCGCTCCATGCACCTGAAGGATGTTCTTCGCCAAATCCAAACCGATAATCGCAATCTCTCTCATGAACGGCCCTCCTCGTTTACGGCTCACCCACGCCACTATGGCAGGTCAATGCCGCACGGGGCCGTCCACCCCATCATTCGCGTCAGACCTCAAGGCGGCGGTGTATCGCTCAGGTGGCAGCCTTGTGTGAGATCTGCTTAGCGATTGCCGGACTCTGTAGGCTGGCCCTTCGCGCGTACTGGGATGGCTCAAGCAAAGTGGCTCTTTTCGAGAATCTCTCCCGCTGGGCACTGAAGTTTCCAGACGAGCCCCGTAGAGGCGTAGTCAAGCTCGACTTCGGCATCGAGGCTTTCCTTTGCGACGCGGCAAAGGACAGTCGAACCAAATCCGGCTCCGGACGGTGCAGTGACAGTTGGACCATCACACTCGCGCCAAGTGATCACGAAGCTCCCCCTGCTTCGCTCGCCTGGTTTCACGTCCCAGCTGATTTCAATGCGTCCATAAGTGTTCGAAAGCGCGCCATATTTTCCGGCATTTGTAGCGAGTTCGTGGAGGGCCATGCCGATAGCTTGGGCCGCGTTCGGAGAGATGACGAGTGGCGGTCCTTTCACCTCGATCCTGGAGCCGATCAAATCTTCGAAATGCCCAAGCTGGGACCGGACCAATTGATCGAGGCTCACGCCCTTCCATTCGCTCTTAACAAGCAAATCCTGGCTCGCGCTCAAGGCTCGAATGCGCTCTCCGAAACGCTCAATAAACTCTTCAGGCTTCGCCGCGAGGGTTTGGCGAGCCACGGCCTGCACGAGGCTCAACATGTTTTTGGACCGGTGGTTCACCTCGCGCATGAGAAGATTGATCTGATCCTCATTACGCTTCCGATCGGTCATGTCCATAACAAGCGCCAAGATGTGCGTGGGCTTGCCGGATGCATCTCTTAACGAGGACACATGTTTGTGCACCCATACCAGTGCACCATCCTTTGCGACATACCGGTTTAAGATCTCGAAAGATGGCACCTCCTGCGCAAGCAGGCGCTGGATTTCAATCATGTTTTCCTCGTGATCCCCGGGATGCAAGAGATCCGCAAAATTACGTCCTTGAAGTTCATCCTGCCGGTAGCCCAGCATAGAGGAATAGGCGAAATTGCAGCATTCAATCCGGCCTTGCAGATCGGTAATAGCGATGCCGGTCCCGGCGTGTTCGAAAATGCCCCGAAACCGCTCTTCACTCTCCCGCACCGCTTCTTGGGCCCGCATGCGCTCGGTAATATCCATGACTGCGCCGGCTACCCGGATTGGCACTCGTGCCTGAGCTACCCCGCGAAAATCCACCTGCCCGGCCCAGGTCATCCACCTGACCTCTCCGCCTGAACAAACAAAGCGGAGATCGATTTTAAACCGGCCATCGTTCTCGCCGCGAAGTGCAGCGCCGTATTGAGCACGGACGCGTATCACATCATCCCGGTGAACGCGGGCAAAGACGGCTTCTAGTTTCACTGTTCCGGCACCCGGATGTCCGAGCCTGGAAGCGAGTTCAGAAGTGTAAAAGCTTTCTCCGCTTTCCGCATCAATGATGAAGGTGCCGATGCCGCCGGCTTCGTTAGACAGCCGTAGACGCTCCTCGCCTTCACGCAGCGTCTCCTGGGTCCGCCGGTGGAGCGATACCTCCGCGCTAAGCACGAGGCAAGGAAGCGCCGCGCCGATCACGAACATTGACACGAACAGAAACGCTTCGTTGATAATTGTGCGTTCGGGCGGCTCGACCGTCGCGGCGCTCCATATTGCAAAACAGGCGAGCAGCAATGCGGCTGTTGCAGTATCACGCTGACCCAGCGCAGCCCCGCCCAAACAAGCGGGACCATGGCGATAAATCCCAATGGAGCCAGGGTCACTGCTGGCGCCGCGAGCGGTACAAATGCGATCACGCCCACCGCCAATGTCAAGGCAAGAAGCATCGCGGTGTTCACCAATGCCCTTCGATCAAGAGAACCAAAGGTAGGCGCGGCCCAAAGAAGGATAACGGGGGTGAACAGCAGCGCAGATGCGAGATCTCCCATCCACCACGTTATCCAAACCGGGGCCAGCTGGCGAGACTCGGCAAATCCGCCTGCATACAACGCTGCAACCCCAATCGTGGCACTTAGGATCGTAGCGGGTCCCACGCAGATCAATGCGAATTTAACCACATTCGCGGGCGTGTCGAAGGCTCGAATCCCGCCGCAATATTTCTGAATCAGAAATCCGCCCACCGCTGCCTCAAGCGTATTTCCCGAGGCGATCGCCGCCGATGTCAAGAGGGTACCAACCGTCGTCGCATTGGCGATCAGCGCAGCAATGAATATTGCAGGCCAGACCCTCTGACCCCGCAATAAAACCATAGAAAGAGCAAAGCCAGTCGCTGGCCACACCGGGCTTGCACTCGGATTGATGAGCGCCAGCTTCAAGCCGAGCTTAGCCAGCACGAAGTAAGTTGCGGAGATGCCAGCAAGCTCAACCAGATATCGTGCTGGGAGCTGAGCCAATCTCCAGGATGTCATATCCCTAACCGGTCACAAAAGGTTGCGCGGGATTTAGCGGCAACGCCAAAACAAATGGTGGGCTACGGTACTCGCTCGTGACCGGCCCGGCCATCCGTGAGGGACAGAGGCGGCAGCTGTTTGGCAGCCTTTAGTATGTATTCCGTGTTGGAACGCGGCAAAAACTTAAATAAATTAAGCGGGCCCCTCGCCGGCAAGCCGAGCATTTGAAAACCTACCCGCACGGCGTTTCGATATGATTTCAACTGGTTGCGACAGCTCTTGCACGGGCGCGCAGCCGAAATCGGCGGGAAAGCAGTTACTTTCGTGCGATCACGGGTGGTTCCGAGGGCCGAAGGTAGGCCAAGAACGGAACTTTAAGCCTGAGCTTTGTTTCGAGTTCGGCCATCAGCGACGGAAGCCTATATGCAGCGTTGTAAGATATGGGACCGTTGTTAGGGAACATTGCGGATGGCGAAAGACAAGCAAAAAAAGCAGGAGGCAGCCGAGGCCACAGCCGCGTCCGGCAAGATAAGCCGGAAAGAATTTGAGAAGGAACTCGCAAAGCTCCAGGTCGAGCTTACCCGTCTGCAGACTTGGGTCCAAGCCACGGGGGCACGCATCATCGTTGTCTTTGAGGGCCGTGACACGGCAGGCAAGGGCGGCGTGATCAACCGGATCACCGCTCGTACGAGTCCGCGCGTTTACCGGCATGTGGCATTACCCGCACCCTCCGACCGCGAGAAAACCCAAGTCTTCTTCCAGCGCTATATCGCGCATTTCCCGGCGGCGGGGGAGATCATCCTCTTCGATCGCTCTTGGTACAACCGGGCCGGGGTCGAGCGAGTGATGGGCTTCTGTAGCGACGAGGAGTGCGAACGCTTCCTGGAGCTGACCCCCCCGGTCGAGCGGGAGATGGTTGTCCATAACGGCATCATCTTGCGCAAGTACTTTCTCGATGTCAGCCAGGACGAGCAGCAGCGCCGGTTCGCGGCCAGGATCAACGACCCGGTTAAGCACTGGAAGCTGAGCCCAATGGATACCGAATCGGTGCGGCGCTGGTGGGACTACACGGCGGCCTACCAGCGCATGATCGAGGCCACCCACACGCCAGATGCACCCTGGTACATCGTTCCAGCCGACGACAAGCGCCGCGCCCGGTTGAATCTGATCCGGCATCTGCTTGATAGCATCCCCTACAAGGAGGTCGAAATAGACCTTCCGAAGATCCCCAAAGTGCAGCCGCGGCCGAAGCGTGCCACCGAGGCTATGGGCGCAGGCCTTCCGATCGTCGGCTACTACTGAGCGCCGCAGCGGCAGTGAGCAGGAGCGCAGCGGTGCCTGGTGCCCACTCCCATAGCACAGATTTGGATCCAACCTCGCTTGACTCGATCACAGCCAGGCGAGTGGGCCACTGCCCCCACCGGGCGAGGGTAAATGTTTCCTGAGGGTCAAAATTCACCGTCGCCGGCATCCGGCCTGTTTGCGCCTCCCGCCTCGCGAAGTTTAAATTTCGGTTGGTCCGCTGCTTGGGGTCAAGCGGCTACGCCCAAAAATCAAGCCCATACCCGCTCCAGACCCCGTGGCCGAGAAACGGATTCCACGTCGGTGAGGCACCCCAGCTGCCCTTGGTCTCTATTGGTGAAGGCTTTAAGACGCCGGGCATGCCGGGGTCGATGCAGCCTGCTTGCGTGGCCCGGCATCTGAAACCCTTCACCGACTGACTAAGCCTCCGATACGAGCTTCAATTCCGCTCTTTTCCTGATTCTGGACGAAGCCATTTTAGCGGGAATGTCCGTTCGCGGCCTCAAGCACCATTCGGGGTCCTTCGCCGGCTGCCTGGCAGACACTTTGCTGCCGATGAATGCGTGCCTGTCTGTTCCGTTGGCCTTGAAGCGCCCCGCTGCTCCCCGGTTCTTGGGTCCTTCGGTTCCGAACCGAAGACGCTGCGGCCGCCAAAGTCATGCGAAAGGCGCTGCTCCTCACCAATGTATTCCGCGAGTGACGGCCCGCACGCTCGGCGTTCAAGCTTCCAGGACTGCTGATCGAGGCGGCGAAGCGCGGCAAGCCGGTCATCATTCCCAAGCCTAGCCTTAGATACTGCGGACCTTAGCACCTCGATGGTTTTGTCGTAGACCTTCAGAGGCACAGGAAAGGGCTGCCGGTCTTTGCCGCCGTGAGCGAGCGAGAAGCGTGCCGGATCCGTGAACCGGCACGGTGCGCCATGAACCACCTCCGCGACCAGCGCCAGGGAGCGGACGGTACGGGCGCCGACGCCGGGCACAAGCAGAAGATCGGCAAAGTCTTGGGGGCCTAAATCTGCCGCCGCTGCTAACGCGCCATGTAGCCTGCGAAGGATGACATCTTTAGGACGGACATCATGATGGGCCGGCATGATGAGATGCGGCAGCAAAGGCTGCGCCGGCTGTGCCGCGCTTTCACCGCCGAGTGCTGCAAACTCGCGGACAATTCCATCTGGCCCCATGTCACGCAAAAGATCCATCTGTCCGTGCCGTGAAGCCTCTGCCCTCCGGTCGGTGAGATTGATGATCTCGCCCTGGTTCTTGCCATCAATCGCCGCATGGGGCATATCCACAAAGCTATTAAGACCTTCAGAAAGCCAATGATACCGGCGGGCGAGCCGGCTGATACCGTTCATGCCTTGCTGAACAACCACCCACTTGCCATCATCCGAAACAATGAAGCCATGAAGGTAGAGGTCAAAGCCGTCTTGCACGGCGGCGCTGTCGACCTTGGCGACAAGGCGGCTTGCGCGGGCGAGGTCTCCTCCGTTGAAGCCGCAACGCTCGCCTATTACGATCAGCTCGTGCGGCGTCTGCCTCGAATGGCGGCCGCGGCCTCCGCACACATGGAGGCCGAGTTCTCCCGACAATGGCTCTAGCCCGCGTTTCAATGCGCCGATCACGCTGGTTGTAATTCCAGAGGAATGCCAGTCCATCCCCATAACGGCGCCGAAGGACTGAAACCAAAAAGGATTTGCAAGGCGGCGCAAGAATTCGTCGCGGCCGTAATGAAGCGTGATGGCTTCCGCGATCACGGCACCGAGCCGCGACATGCGCTGGCCAAGCCATGCTGGCACCCGGCCTTTATGAAGGGGCAAATCGGCACTGCCCGACCGTTGGGTCACGAATCCTCCGGTAAACCAATGTTATCTACATGCATCAGGCCGGCTTGCTAAGCAAGAATGCCTGGAACGTGATTGGCGATTTATACGAGACAGGATGGGCCTAAAGGGTCGGGGGCAGACTTGGGCTCGTTTGCAGCGCGCAACCGCTGTACCTCTAACTGCGGAAATTTGCGGACCGACGCTCGGAGACGCGTGCACGCGAGCCGGGTCGCACTTCATCGACGGTGAGTTTGACTCCCGGACGAGGTACGTTTTCTTCAAGGGATGAAACGCCGCCAGCCTCAAAAGGTGAAAGGCGGGCGGCGGGTTTCGGCTACGTTAGTTGACTGCCGTTTCGGAGCTCACGCTCTTTGCCGCCTTGACAATGAGCGCCGCCACAGCCTCGGGCTTCGAAATATATATTGCGTGGCTGCCGGCAGCTTCCGCGATAGTCGAGCCGGCGCGTGTTGCCATTTGGCGCTGAGCAGGTGGGGGGATCATC
>CAWFHI010000017.1:0-114399 GCA_963815605.1 uncultured Alphaproteobacteria bacterium
GGAGCGCGGCGGCGAGCGTGACGCCTTCGAAAAGGCCGCGGAAAGCGCGGCTAAAGCCAGTCGTGGAAGCCCGAATGCCGTTGCGCTTATCGAAGCGGTTCGCGCTGCTTTCGAAATACCGATTGAAGAGGGGCTGGCTCTCGAACGGCAACTCTTCCTCAAGCTGAAAGATGACGAGCGCTCCAAGGCCCTTCGCTATGCCTTTTTCTCTGAGCGCAAGGCGGCGAAGGTCGCCGGCGTACCGGCCGGAACAGAAACACGCACCATTTCCCGCGCAGCAGTTATCGGCGCCGGAACCATGGGAACGGGCATCGCAATTTGCTTTGTAAACGCAGGAATCCCCGTCACCGTCATCGAAGCCGATCAGGATGCGCTATCGCGCGGCATGGGGCGCATCACGGCTGTCTTTGATGACGCCGTGAAGCGTGGCAAGTCGAGCCCGGAAGACCACGACAAGAAGGCCGCGCTTTTCAATGGCAGCTTGAAATTGGAAGACGCTGCCGGCGCCGATATTATTGTCGAGGCCGTCTTCGAGGAAATGTCCATCAAGAAGGAAATTTTTGCGAAACTGGACTCCATCGCAAAGCCGGGCGCTATCCTTGCGACGAATACATCGTACCTGAATGTGAATGAGATCGCTTCCGCGACAGGCCGGCCGCAGGATGTGCTGGGGATGCATTTCTTTAGCCCCGCCAACATCATGCGGCTTTTGGAAGTCGTGCGGGCGGAAAAAACGGCACCCAATGTTCTGAAAACGGTACTGGAGCTTGCTCTGAAACTCGGCAAGGTCCCCGTCACGGTTGGCGTTTGCTACGGTTTTGTGGGCAATAGGATGCTTGCCCGGCGCAGCCAGGAAGGAGAACGCCTTCTGCTCGAAGGTGCGCTCCCGCAGCATATCGACGCCGCCATGGTGAACTTCGGCTTCCGCATGGGCCCATTTGCGGCTGGTGATCTTGCCGGCCTCGATGTTGGCTGGCGCATACGCAAGGCAACCGGCGCCTCGGCACCGGTCGGTGACGCTTTGTGCGAGCAAGGGCGCTTCGGGCAGAAGACCGGCAAGGGGTACTATTTGTACCCCGACGGTTCTCGCACCGGTGTGCCAGACCCTGAAGTCGATAGCCTGATCAAGCAGCTTTCCGAAAAGAAGGGCATTCAGCGCAGGAACATTGAGGAAGCGGAAATCGTGGAGCGGCTCATCTTCCCAATGGTGAATGAAGGCGCCCGAATCCTCTCGGAGGGCGTAGCCGCACGTGCAAGCGATATCGACGTCATTTGGATCAATGGCTATGGCTGGCCCGCGTGGCGTGGCGGCCCAATGTACTACGCCGATCAGCTTGGGCTTTCCCAGGTGGCTTCAAGGCTCGAGCATTTTGCCTCAGTGACCGGAGACGCAAGTCTGGCTCCTGCTCACCTTCTGAACGAGCTGGCCAAGGGCAGCCGCAAATTTACCGAGGCCTATCCATGACAATAACGGTATGAGCCCGAGATGGATCTGAGCTTTACAAAGGAAGAGCTGGCATTCCGGGACGAAGTGCGCCGGTTTTGCCAAGAAGAGTTCCCCTCCGAAATCCGTGAAAAGGTGCGTCAGGGACGCGAGATCGAAAAGCAGGATATGGTCACGTCGCAGCGTATCCTGAACGCGAAGGGCTGGGCCGTGCCGCGCTGGCCTCTCGAGTGGGGCGGGCAACCCTGGACGCCGATACAACAATACATCCTGACCGAAGAGCTTCAACAAAACGGGGTGCCGCAGCCGCTTGCCTTCAACTGCGACATGGTCGGCCCGGTCATCGCCAACTTCGGAACCGAGACGCAAAAGAAGCGCTTTCTGCCGAGAGCCGCTAATCTCGATGACTGGTGGTGCCAGGGTTTTTCCGAACCAGGTGCCGGGTCGGATCTGGCTTCGCTCAGCACACGCGCCATACGCGATGGCGATTCTTATGTCGTGAGCGGACAGAAGACTTGGACCACACTCGCTCAATATGCCGACTGGATCTTCTGCCTGGTCCGCACAGATCCTGCAGCCAAAAAGCAATCCGGCATTTCCTTCATTCTCATTGACATGAAAAGCCCCGGCATCATCGTGAGACCGATCATCACAATCGAAGGCCGGCGGGAGGTGAATGAAGTTTTCTTCGACGATGTCCGCGTCCCAGCCGAGAACCTTGTGGGCGAGGAAAATCGTGGATGGGACTATGCCAAATTTCTGCTTTCCAACGAACGCTCTGGCATTGCCCGCGTCGGCATTACAAAACAGCGTCTTGCTTATATAAAAGCGATCGCAAAGCGCACTCCATCCGGTGATGGAGGCAAGGTCTGGGACAATCCGAATTTCCGGGCGCGCTTTACTCAGGCGGAGATCGGCCTCAAGGCATTGGAGATCACTCAGATGCGTGTGGTGGCGTCTCAAAGCAAAGCGGGGAATGGCCGGCCGGACCCAGCGTCTTCAATTCTGAAAATCAAAGGCTCGGAATTGCAGCAAACGGCGACCGAGCTTCTCATCGAGGTAGCCGGGCCCAATGCGCTTGCCTTCGTCGACTCGCATCTGCATGGTAGCAACGACCCCTTTGCCGAACTGGAATGGGCAAGCCTTGCAGCGCAGACCTACTTCAACTATCGCAAGGTCTCGATCTACGGCGGCTCTAATGAAATTCAGCGCAATATCATCGCAAAATCCGTTCTCGGCTTTTAGGGGCGCAGCTAGATGGATTTCGATCTAAGCGAAGAGCAGCGTCTCCTGAAGGAGAGCGTTGACCGGCTCATTGAAGATCGTTATGGCGACTTCGATCGCCGTAAGAGCTACCAGCAGAAGCCACATGGTTGGAGCCGGGCGGTCTGGCAGGATTTTGCGGCTCTCGGATTGACGGCTCTTCCATTCGCCGAGAGCTCTGGAGGCATCGGCGGCGGCCCCGTTGAGACTATGATCGTGATGGAAGCGATCGGCCGTGGACTTGTGCTTGAGCCTTTTCTGCAAACCATCATACTCGGGGGAGCTGCGCTGAAGCTCGGGGCGAGTGCCGCCTTAGCGGACGCTACAGTCCCTCAAATCATCGAGGGCAACGTTATCCTTGCGCTCGCACACGCGGAACCGCAGTCCCGCTATAATTTTAGCAATGTGCAAACCTCGGCAAGGCTCGCCAATGGGCAATATATTCTGGATGGCCGCAAAAGCCTGGTCGAGAACGGCGACAGCGCGGACAAGCTTATTGTCAGCGCGAGAACGTCGGGCGGCCCGCAGGACGCGGATGGCATCACGCTTTTTCTTGTCGATGCCAAACAGCCCGGCATTCAAATCCACGGCTCCGCCTCTCAGGACGGCAAGCGCGTCGCCGAAATAATTTTTTCCGGCGCAAAAGCCAGCAAGGATCAGATCCTCGGCGTTCCAGACCAAGGACACGCGTCACTTTCGGAACTTATCTGCATCGGCATCGCAGCACTCGCCGCCGAATCAGTGGGGGCCATGGAGCGGCTGCACGCCATGACGGTGGACTATCTGAAAACCCGGAAGCAATTCGGCGTCCCGATTGGCAGCTTCCAAGTGCTGCAGCATAAGTCCGTCGACATGATGGTTGAGTTGGAGCAAGCTCGCTCGATGGCCTGTTATGCGGCGATGATGCTTTCCGCTTCGCCAAATGAAAGAATGGCCGCGCTTTCCGCCGTTAAAATAGCGATTAACAAAGCTTCGCGCTTTGTGGGCCAGCAGGCCATACAGCTACACGGCGGCATCGGCATGACACTCGAATATCAGGCGAGCCACTATTTCAAGCGACTCACGGCAATTGAGCAGACATTCGGCGATACGGATTATCATTTAGCCGAATTGGCGAAAGTCGAGGGAGAAGAAGCAGCGATAATCGCGTAACAATCAGCTTTTACGCAGAACAGCAGTTCAACGACAATTCCTGCAACGGGAAACAACTGGGAGGACTGAATGGAGAGGCGCATTTCGCGGCTTGGGACTTTGGCATTTGCACTCGCCGGAACACTGGCAGCAGCGGGCCCGGTACTTGCGGAAGACACAATCAAGATCGGCTATATCGATCCGCTTTCTGGGCCTGGCGCAACCGTAGGAGAAGTAGGGCTAGATCAATTCCAGTTCATCACCGGCGAACTCAACGCCAAAGGCGGAGAGGTGGGCCGCAAGTTTGAGGTTATTCCACTCGATAACAAGACCAATCCGCAGGAAAGCATTGTTCAAGCGCAGAAAGCGGTGGATGCGGGCGCCCGCATCATTTCGCAGGGCAACGGCTCCTCGGTAGCGCTCGCACTGACGGACTGGGTTCGAAAGTTCAATGAACGCAATCCCAGCAAAGAAGTGCTTTACCTCAATTATGCGGCGATCGATCCCGCGCTCACCAACGAGAAATGCAATTTTTGGCATTTCCGCTGGGACGCCAATGTCGACATGAAAATGGAAGCGCTCACGAACTTCTTGAAAGGCCAGCCTACCGTTAAGAAGGTCTACCTCATCAATCAGGATTATTCCTTCGGCCATGCGGTCAGTACAGCCGCCAAGTCGATGTTGAAAGCCAAACGCCCCGATATTGAGATCGTTGGCGATGAGTTTCATCCGCTTCTAAAGGTGACGGACTTTTCGCCCTATATCGCCAAGATAAAAGCTTCCGGCGCCGACACTGTCATCACAGGCAACTGGAGCCAAGACATTGCGCTGCTGTTGAAGGCGGCCGCAGATGCGGGCCTGCAAACTAACTGGTATACATATTATGCGGGCGGCGCCGGCGGTCCCACGGCGATCAAGCAAGCGAACCTCAACCATCGCGTGTTCGGCGTAGCGGAAGGGGCGCCCAATCTTCCGAATGCCGCCGCAAGGGAGACTGAAAAGGAATTCCGGGCGAAATACAGCTCAGCGATCTTCTATCCGCGTCTTTTCAACGAATTGCGGATGCTCGCGTCAGCAATCAAGAAGGCTGGGTCTGCTGAACCTTTGAAAGTCGCATTGGCGCTCGAAGGCATGAAATGGGAGGTCTACGGCGGCGGCGAAGGGTGGATGCGCAAGGAAGACCATCAGTTCTTTCAGCCGCTTTATATTGTGTCATTCGGCGACCGCAGCGGCGATGAGCCATTCGACGAAGAGAAAACAGGCTGGGGCTGGCGCGTGGTTGCAAAAGTCGATGCGAAGGACACTGTATTGCCGACCACCTGCAAGATGGAGCGGCCCGCGAGCTAGGGCTTTCAAGGCCCCAGCAATGATCCGGCACAGTCTATGGCAGTAACTGTGCCGGCATTCTTACCAAGCTCAGCACCAAGTCCAATTTCCGTTGGTACTCCGGCAGTCTAAGTTATTCACCGGAGACCACATGCAAACAATTCGATCCCCCTAGCTCGGAGCAGCCAAGTGGCGGAACTCTTCGTCATTTCGACGCTCAACGGCATCCTCTACGGGTTGCTGCTGTTTCTAATGGCGAGCGGTCTTACCCTCATCTTCTCGATGATGGGAGTCCTGAATTTCGCTCATACCAGCTTCTACATGCTCGGGGCTTTCTTCGGCTTCCAGATCAGCCAATTCATCGGCTTTTGGCCCGCATTCGTCATCGCTCCCTTGCTCGTGGGCTGCTTGGGAGCCTTGGTCGAGCGCTTCGGGTTGAGGAATGTCCACAAATTTGGCCACGTAGCCGAGCTGCTTTTTACTTTCGGCCTCGCCTTTGTGATCGAAGAAATCGTCGCAATGATCTGGGGGCGCTCGCCTTTGGACTTCCGTGTACCCGTTGAACTTGATTTCCCGGCGTTCACGGTCTTCGCTACGAACTACCCGGCCTACAAATTATTCATGCTCGCCACTTCTATAGCGGTCTTCGCCGGGCTTGGGGTCCTTCTGACGCGAACCCGCATCGGCCTTGTCGTGCAAGCGGCTCTGACCCATCCCCAGATGGTTGCCAACCTCGGGCACAATGTGCCGCTGGTTTTCATGTCGGTGTTCGGGCTTGGCGCGGCGCTCGCAGCGCTTGCCGGGGTCATCGCAGGCCCCGCGCTGGTGACGCAATCCACGATGGCGGCGCTGCTCGGACCAATTCTGTTCGTGGTGGTCGTGGTAGGCGGCCTTGGCTCTCTTACCGGTGCTTTCGTGGGTTCGCTGCTGATCGGCCTCCTGCAAACTTTTGCGACTTCAAGCAATGCATCGCTCGCGGAGCTTTATTCTGCATCGGGCTTTTCGCCGGAGCCTAACACTTTGCTGGACGATGTTTGGAAAGTCACTTTGGCGCAAATCGCGCCGCTTCTCCCTTACCTGCTGCTCGTCGCAGTTTTGATCTTTAAGCCCTCGGGACTGTTCGGGGACCGGGAGACATGACCAGCAGCACCGCTCTCCGCGCAACCGTGCGCTATCCTAAGGCCCGAAGATGAAGATAGGGCGGTGTGCTGTGTGGCCCTTGGCGGCGGGCGTGCTGGCAGTTTTGCCGATGATCTTCCATTCCGGTACCTCGCTCACCGTCCTTAGCCTTACAGGCATCGCGATCGTTTTTGCTCTCTCCTACAATATGCTCCTTGGTCAGACGGGTCTGCTTTCCTTCGGTCACGCCGTTTATTACGGCCTAGGCGCCTATTTCACCGTCCACGCCATTAATGCGATCACGCAAGCCGCTCTGCCGATCCCATTACCACTCCTTCCACTGGCGGGAGGGCTAGCCGGATTAGCCTTTGCCGCTATCTTGGGCTGGGTCTCAACGAAAAGATCTGGAACCGCTTTTGCGATGATCTCGCTTGGCCTTGCGGAACTGGCCGCCGCGAGCTGCTTGATTTTAAGAAGCTTCTTTGGAGGCGAGGAAGGTGTCACCACGAATAGAACTAAACTTCTGCCGCTTCTTGGCTGGAAGTTTGGGCCGCAATTCCAAGTCTACTATCTCATAGCCTTCTGGTGTCTCATCGCCGCCGCCGCGATGTATGCGCTTACGCGAACGCCATTCGGCCGGATGTGCAATGCCGTGCGCGAAAATCCCGAGCGGGTCGCCTTCATCGGCTACAATCCCCAGATGATCCGCTATATGGCTTTCTGCTTTGCCGGCTTCTTCGGCGGAATAGCCGGAGGACTTGCGGCAATCAATTTCGAACTCGCGAATTCTGCGCTGTTCGGTGCCACCCAATCGGCCATCGTGCTCGTTGCTACCTTCATCGGCGGCGCAGGCTATTTCATCGGCCCGGTCCTTGGCGCTGTCCTCGTTACTTACCTGCAGACCATGCTCTCCGATTTTTCGGATGTATGGCAGCTCTATATCGGGCTGTTGTTCATGGCGACGGTGATGTTTGTGCCGGGGGGCCTCGCTCATCTCATCATGATTTATGAACGTCCCTTACGCGCGGGCACGATCTGGCGGCTCATTCCAGCCTATGCGCTCTTCCTTATCGCTGTCGCTGCCTTCGCTGCCTCCAGCGTGCTAACCATCGAAATGCTCGATCATGTGATGACGAAGCCCGCGGAAAGTAGCCCGGTGTCCTTCTTCGGCTTCGGCATCGACACCGGGAACTGGCAAGTCTGGACGCTGGCGCTTGCCACTATAGCTTTGGGAGCAATTGCTTTGAGACTTCTTTCCGGACCGTTGACGTCAGCCTGGGACCGCACTTTGCGCGCGACGCAGGCACAGAAGCTGGCGTCACTATGAGCGAGCCCTTTATCCCTGAGGCCGAAAATGCAAGCTCAGGAAATGCCCTGGAACTCAGAAATGTTCGTAAGAACTTTGGGGAAACTGAGATCATTCGCGGCGTCGACCTCTTACTTCCCCACGGCGACTTACACGCGATCATCGGTCCAAACGGCGCCGGAAAAAGCACGCTTTTCGGCTTGATCAGTGGCTTAACTCCCCTCACCTCCGGGGAAATTCTCCTCAATGGCCGCGTCATCTCCGGCCTTCCCCCTTACCGGATCAACCGCCTCGGCCTTTCTCGGTCGTTTCAGATCACGAACATCTTTCCCCGGATGAGCGTCCTCGAAAATATCCGCTGCGCCTGTCTTTGGACTGCTGGGGAAGGTTATAAATTCTGGCGGTCCGCCAACAGCAACAAGGCGATAGCGGAGCGAGCCGAGTTCGTGCTGAACAGCATTCAGCTTACCGGGCGCAAAAATATTCCCGCTGGCGTCCTCAGCTACGCCGAACAAAGGGCTTTGGAGATAGGCGTCTCCATTGCAGGGGGCGCCAGCGTTATCCTCCTCGATGAGCCGACGGCCGGCATGAGCCGGCAAGAGACCGAGCGCATGATCGACCTCATTCGCAACATCAGCAGTACCAGGACAGTTGTCATTGTCGAGCACGACATGAGCGTTGTCTTCGGGCTTGCGGACCGCATTTCTGTCCTGGTCTATGGGAAGATCATCAGAACGGACATCCCCTCGGCGATCAGAAGCTGCCCAAAGGTCAAAGAAGCCTATCTTGGCGAGGCAGCGTTCTAATGGCTCCGCTTCTTCAGGTTTCCGATCTCCATGCCTACTATGGCAAGAGCCACGTTCTTCAGGGCGTGAATTTGGAAGTCGGAATGAGCGAAGTCGTCTGCCTTCTTGGACGCAACGGAGCCGGGCGGTCTACTACGCTGAAAGCAATCATGGGTGAGGTTGCACCCACAGGCTCAATAAGCTTCAAGGGAATCGCCATCGCGGGCCTGCCAAACTACCGCATTGCGCGGCTTGGCCTTGGTTACGTACCAGAAAGCCGCGACATCTTCCCGTCTCTCACCGTTCGCCAAAACCTGATGCTCGGCCTAAAAAGCCGAGGAAAAGAGGGCCGGTGGAAAATGGGCGATCTGCTCGCCAGGTTCCCCAATCTCGAGGCTAGGATCGACAAGGCTGCAGGTGTTTTGTCCGGCGGTGAAAAGCAGATGCTCACGATCTGCCGCACCTTGCTGGGGGACCCAGATCTCATCATGATTGACGAGCCCGCCGAAGGGCTCGCGCCCAAGATCGTTCAGCAGGTCGGCAGCTTCATTGGCGAAATAGCGCGCCGCGGACTAGCGACCATCCTGGTGGAGCAAAAACTATCCATCGCTCTGGAAATTTCCCAACGTGTGTACGTTATGGGACATGGCCGCATTGTCTTCGAAGGCACACCTTCGGAATTCCGGTCCAATAGCACCGTGCGGCGGGATTGGCTTGAGGCTTAAAGCTAAGCACGCATCAGGCCACTTTCGCGGAAGAGTTCAGGAGTTTGCAGTTGCAAATCGCTCCAATGGCGGAAGACTTCGGCGGTTCGGTTAGATCGGCAGAAAGCGCAGCTGATCATTTCGACGTGCTCATTATCGGTGCAGGTTTGTCCGGCATCGCAGCCGCCTACTATCTTCAAAGCCGGTGCCCAGACAGGACTTTCGCCATCCTTGAAGCTCGCCAAGCCCTCGGAGGGACTTGGGACCTTTTTCGCTATCCGGGCATCCGCTCCGACTCCGATCTTTATACGTTCGGCTTCAGCTTCGCGCCCTGGCGGAATGAGAAAGCAATCGCGGACGGTCCTTCCATCCTGAATTACCTTCAGGACACTGCCCAGAAGTTTGGGATCGTACACAAGATCAGGTTCAGCCAGAAGGTCACGCGATCAGCTTGGGACAGCGGTCGAGCACAATGGACCTTGAGTGTGAGCGCGAGCACGGGCGAAGCGCTGCGATATACTTGCAACTTTCTTTATCTCTGCACCGGCTACTACGATTTCGAGAACGGCCATTCACCTCGCTGGCCCGGCATGGAGAAGTTTGGCGGCCGGATCATCCACCCGCAGCATTGGCCGGAGGACCTCGACTATACAGGGCGCCGCATTGCGGTGATCGGCAGCGGCGCAACGGCCGTGACCCTTGTGCCCGCCCTCGCCGAGCAAGCGACGCACGTCACAATGGTGCAAAGGTCGCCGACCTATATCGTCGCCCTTCCGGCCAAGGACCGCATTGCCGATTTGCTTCGGCGCAATCTGCCCGAACGTGCGGCCTATAGTCTGGCCCGCTGGAAAAACATCCTTCTCACGATGTTCTTCTACAACATGGCGCGGCTCCGGCCGGAAGCGACCAAACAGCAAATTCTGCGGCTGGCCAAATCGCAACTTACGCCAGAATTCGACGCGGAGCGCCACCTGTCCCCGCGCTACAATCCCTGGGATCAGCGGCTGTGCCTCATTCCCGACGGCGATCTTTTCAAATCCATACGCGAGGGCCGCGTTTCTATCGCGACCGGCGAGATTGCCTGTTTCTACGAGAGGGGCATTCGCATGGTTTCGGGCGTGGAGGTGGAAGCGGATATCATTATCACTGCGACAGGGCTAAACCTTAAGCTGTCGGGCGGCGTTGCGGTGACATTGGATGGGGAGCCCTTCGACCAGTCCAAATCCTACATCTACAAAGGCATGATGCTTAGCGGAGTTCCGAATCTCGCTTATGCACTCGGCTATACGAATGCGTCCTGGACTCTAAAATGCGAGCTTACCTCCCGGTATGTTTGCCGGCTTCTCAATCGTATGAGAGAGCGCGGCTTCGAGGTGGCGACACCGCGATTGCGCGAGAGCCTAAGAGAAGAACCTGCGATCAGCCTCACTTCGGGGTACGTGCAGAGATCGATTGCCCACTTGCCGAAACAGGGCTCAAAAATGCCGTGGAAGCTCTATCAAAACTATGCACTTGATCTCCTCACTCTCAAATTCGGCCCCATCGAGGATGGTACGATCGAATTTTCTGGTCCCATTACTAAACGCAGCCAGAAAGAGCCTGCGCTTGAGACAGTTTCATAGGGGAGCACCAGACATGCACCTTGCCTTTGCCGGCCTCTCCCTTATAGAGGAATAACGCCTATCCAATGCGGAAGACCCCCTCACCGCAACTCTCTGCCCATGGCGAGAGGGGTTTGAGCTGCCCCGTCCTCCCGGGAAAGAGGAAAGTCTGGTGTCTCTTCTCCCCTCGGGGAGAAGGACAGGATGAGGGGGAACTTAGAGCCATTCAGGTGGATCCAATATAACTGCATGCCGCGGCGGACCGAATGACGGAAAACGGCCAGACGGGAGTCATATTGGCGGGGGCCAGCAAGACCCGCTCCGCGCTTCCATTCAACGAGTTGATCCCCGCCTTGAGGCATGCGTTCATAGCTGGATGCGAAGTGCCGCTGAGGCACCACCACTCCATCGAACAGCCCGGAATTGAGACGGCGACTCTGCTTCTGATGCCCGCATGGCAGAAGCTGCAGTTTCTCGGCGTGAAGGTCCTGAGCGTTTTCCCGGGTAATTCAAAAAAAGGAATTCCAGGTCTTTCCTCCACCTACCTTCTTTTCGACGCCACAACTGGGCAACACCTCGCCATCATTGACGGCAATGAATTGACCGCGCGGCGCACAGCAGCCGCCTCGGCACTCGCGGCATCCTTCTTGGCTCGGGAAAGCGCGTCCTCGCTCCTGATAGTGGGAGCCGGCCGCATAGCCTCTATTTTGACGGAAGCTTACAAGACCGTAAGACCAATCGAGCAAGTTAAAGTTTGGAACATCAACCACAGCCGCGCGGAGAAGCTCGCGTTCCGCCTCAAAGAACAGGGCTTTCGCGCTAAAGCCTCTGCAGATCTTGAAGCTTCGGTCCGCGGCGCGGACATCGTCACTTGCGCGACCCTTGCGACAGCTCCGCTCGTAAGAGGCTCTTGGCTAAAGCCTGGCACGCATCTCGATCTCATCGGAAGCTTCACACCCACAATGCGCGAAGCCGATGATGAGGCGGTCGCGGCCGCCAGAGTGTTCGTGGACACCGTTGTTGCCCTCGAAGAGTCAGGCGATCTGCTTGGGCCTATCACAGCGAATATCTTAAATCCCGAGGATATTTGCGGAGACTTGCGCGCTCTTTGCCGTGGCGAAAGTGCGGGACGGCTGAGTGAAACAGAGATCACACTTTTCAAGTCTGTGGGAACGGCGCTCGAAGACCTCGCGGCGGCAACCTTGGCGTATAAGCGCCTCTATCCTGAAACAACATGAGGCCCGTCTCTTGTTGTGACGGAATAGGAGAGGCAATCGCTAATTCGAGCTAGAGCCGCGAAAGCGGTAACCGCCTTCCTCCAACTCATCGAAAAGCTCGTAGATCTGGGGATGCCTCAGCCGCTCGCCGCTCTCATCGGGTAAGAGGTTCTGTTCCGAAACGTAAGCCACATACTCAGTTTCGTCATTTTCAGCGAGGAGATGATAGTAAGGCTGATCTTTTTCAGGCCGAATCTCTTCGGGAATGGAAAGCCACCATTCCTCGGTATTGTTGAATTGGGCATCCACGTCGAAAATGATTCCCCGGAAAGGGAACAGGCGATGCCTGACAACTTCGCCGATCGCAAATTTTGCGCGCCTTACCTTCATCATGGCGTTCTGCGCATCATCTCACGAGGTTGAACAAAGCTCACACGTAGAGGGACGCGGCGCGGTCCAACATCACGCCGGCCTATCCTTTGCATTGACCAGATCGCTTAAGTCAACCATGACTTTGGCTTGCTTCCAAGTGGCATCATCCTGCATTTTTCCATCAACCATGACAGCGCCGGTTCCATCCGGCATTGCCTCCAAGATCCGGCGGGCGAAGGCGACTTCGGCTGGGTCCGGAGTGAAAACGCGGCGCGCAATTTCGATTTGCGAGGGATGAAGTGTCCAGGCTCCGGCACAGCCCTGAAGAAACGCATTTCTGAATTGGGCCTCGCAAGCGGCTGGATCGGAGAAATCGCCAAAGGGGCCGTAAAATGCCTTGATGCCGTGCGTGGCGCAGGCATCGACCATGCGTCCAACCGTGTAGTGCCATAAATCTTGCTGGAAAAACCCGCGCGGAGCATTCCTGTCCGCGCCCGTGTCGGCAAGGATCCCATAAGCGGGGTGGCCGCCGCCAACCCGCGTCGTCTTCATGGCGCGGCTTGCCGCCAAATCCGCTGGCCCGAGGCTCATCCCATGCATGCGCGGGCTGGCGCCCGCAATTCCTTCGACATTGTTAACGCCTTCCGCTGTCTCCAGAAGAGCGTGAATCATGATCGGCTTTTCAATTTTGTGTTTTGCTTCGAGCTGGGCTAGAAGCTGGTCAAGGTAATGAATGTCCCAAGGCCCTTCGACTTTTGGCAGCATGATCACATCTAGCTTGCCGCCCAGCGCAGGGACGATCTCCATGATGTCGTCAAGAACCCAGGGGCTGTTCAGTGCATTGATGCGAGTCCAAAGTCCCGTAGAGCCAAATTCGTTGGCTCGTGCCATCGCAATAAAACCGACTCGTGCCGCATCCTTATCCGAGGCAGGGATCGCGTCTTCCAAATTGCCGCAGATGACATCGACCTGCTTGATCAGGTCCGGTATTTTGGCCCTGATTTTCTCCACCTGCGGCGCAACGAAGTGAATCATGCGCTCCAGCCGGACCGGCATCTCCGTCCAAGGTGCCGGAGCTCCGGCTGCAAGTGGTTTGAAGAATTTGCTGGGTGTACGCGTCGCCGCCATTCGAATCTCCGCCGCTCCTATATTATGTGCCTTCGCCAGTGGATCGGGTCAAGTTGAGGAGCACCTGGTTCAGCAAGGGCCGCAAGCTTTGGTAATGGCTCACCCCAGCCAGGATGGTCGCCGGGCTTTGCTCGAATTGCCCGCTGCCGATCTCGTCCGCGGCATTTTCCACAAGCGCCTGTATACTTTCCTGGGTGGCTTCGATGTGAAATTGCAGGCCAAGCACCCGGCTTCCATAGGCAAAGGCTTGATTGGGAACTGCGCCGGTTTCGGCGAGACGGGCGCCGCCTTCGGGAAGATCGAAGGTGTCGCCGTGCCAATGAAAAGGGACGAAAACGGATGGTAATCCGTCGAAAAACGGATGCGCTTCCGCGATATTATGGACCGGAAACCATCCGATCTCCTTGCAACCCGCCGCATAGACCTTGGCTCCAAGCGCCCTCGCGATAAGCTGAGCTCCAAGGCAAATCCCGAGAACAATCTTATTTGCGTTGATCGCATCACGCACGAGATCGATCTCTGGCTGCAGCCAGGAAAGGCGCAGAGTGTCATTGACGCTCATTGGCCCGCCAAGCACAGTCAGCATGTCGAAGGCGGAAATATCAGGCAGGGCTTCTCCCTTGTATAGGTGATATACATCGGTTGCGATGCGGTGCTCCGCCGCCCACTCACCAAGCGCTGCCGGGCCTTCGAACGGCACGTGCTGCAATACAGCCATCTTCATCAATCTTGCGTCCCTCCAGGCATCTCTTCGTCCCTCCAGCGCTTGTTCGACCACATCCACTGCTCGGGATACTCGCGAATCCATGCCTCGAATTGACGTTGTATGCTTGCCGTCAGTTCGCGGATGTCCTCCTCCGGCTTCTCAGTGCGCGGAACTTTGAGTTCCTTGATCATGACCCTGAAGCGCGATTGCTTGCCAATTCGCACAGACCGCCCCACCCAGAGGGAGGCGCCAGCCCTGCGTGCCAGCCAAGCCGGTGCGGCCGTTGCCCAGGTCATATGCCCGAAAAAAGGGACTTGAACGCCTCTCCAATCCGCAATATCCGCCAGCATGCATACCGCACCTCCCGCCCTAAGGTATGAGGAAATCTGCATCACGGTGGCGAATCCTTCCTCGCCTTTGCTAGCAAAAAGCCCGCCAGGATAAAGCACGCTACGATGCCGCCGGAGATAGCGATCGATATAAGGGTTCTCAATAAGGCGATAGACACCGGCCGGTTTGCATCCTGCTGCTTTGGCAGGCGCCATGGCAACCTCCCAATTTCCCAAATGGGCGCCGGCAATGACGATCGAACCGATCTTATTTCTGTAGCGCGCAATCAACGCTGGATTTTCCAACTCGACGCGCCACGGTTCTTTGAGGATACGGTCGAGAAGGACAGTCTCAGCCATTACGCGGCCGAGATTTTCCCACATGGCAAGGGCGATCGCCTCGCGCTCGGCCTCGGTCTTTTCCGGCATCGCCTTCGCCAAATTCTTCAATGCCCGGCGGTGGCGCCTCGTTCCTCGTGCGATCAAGCGCCAGGCGCGTGCCGAAAAGGCGGTCGCGGTGTCGAGCGGCAGTGCCCTGACGAACACGATCACGGCGAGTAGGAAGCAGTATTCAATCCGTTGGCGGAGATCGAGAATCATGGTCTCGCGTTCGAGCGCTGGTGGGTTCGCTTCTGTTGCAAGCAAGTGCGAGTGCGTCAAGCGATTAGCGTGCTGGCGCAATTCCACGACGCATGAAGGCGCGGCGCAATGGTCCGACGGTGCCAAGCGCATAGAGGCCTAAGCCACGGGCGGCCTGTAGCGGGAGAAAGCCAGAGAGCACGCTTCTATTCAGGAGATCCAAACCCAAAGTGCGGCTGACGACGTCGCCTCGCCTGGACGCAGAGTATGTACGAAGCAGCTTGTCACTCCCAATATCTTCGCCGTTTTCCTTGGCCTTGCCGATAAGCCCCACGAGGGCCTCAACATCGCGCAAGCCAAGATTGAGCCCCTGAGCGCCAATCGGCGGGGCCGCATGCGCTGCCTCGCCAACGAGCGCGCTCCGCGACCGCCCATATTCGCGCACAAAAAGAGCCGAAAGCCGAAATCCGCCTCTTTCGCTGACGTTAGAGACGCGTCCGAGAACAAAATGAGAGGCTTCTTCAAGCGCGGAAACGAAGCTTCCGTCATCGAGCGATAGAAGCCTTTCAGCCTCCGGGCTCCGTTCGCTCCAGACAAGGCTCGAGCGGTTTCCTGGAAGCGGTATCAACGTTAGAGGGCCTCCTGCGCGGTGAAATTCAATGCAAATGCCGTTATGCAGGCGCTCATGATAAAAGGACGCCCCAATTGCGGTTTGGCCGTAGGACCAGCTCACCGTGCGAATTCCGGCAGCTTCGCGGGTCGCGGATTTCCGGCCGTCCCCTGCGATAATCAAAGGAGCACGCAGCTCCGTGCCATCTTCGAAGAGCGCACGTGCCTTTGAACCCTCGTAATCAAGCGCTGTAAGCCGCCCGGGTTCAAGAATGGGTATTTGCTGCCGCTTGGCCTCGGCGCGTAATCCGCCTGAGAGGTCCCAGTTGCTGATATTGTAGCCGAAGACGGCCTCTTCGATTTCCCGGGCGTGGAAAGCGCAATCGGGTGCACGGAAAAGCCGGCCTGTATCATCGATGAACTGAAGCACGCGCAGTGGCTCTGCCGAGTTTGAGCAGGCCTCCCAGACGCCAATCTCTTGGAGGAAGGCGACGCTCTGGTTGAAGAGCGCTGCGCTTCTTCCCTTCGAGGCCTCAGCGGATGCGGTTTTCGATGTGCCGGCAACGACGGTGTCAAATCCGCTTTTCCTGCATGCCAGGGCTGCAGCCAGGCCGGCAGGGCCAGCGCCTATGACAACCACGTCCAAATGAGCAAACTCGCCCAAGCTTAATACTCTTCACGACGCAATGCGTTACCCTTGCAAGAATAACCGAAGGCGGAAGCTTGATCCAAATCAGCGGCTCCCGGGTTCAAAGCCCTTTCTGGCATAGGGCAATGGTGGTTTAGATGCGGGGCGCAAGCCCGAGGACGGTTAGTGATCGTGATCAAGCCCTAGCGTCGCCGATATGTGGAAATAATTATCGGCAACAACCTTATTCTCCTCAAGGTTGGCAACCTCGATCCGTGTGTCCAGCCCCTGCGCGTCGGTGATAATCCACTCCTTCAAACTCATATCGGCCTTATTGAAAAACAGGCGGATACGGCCTGCTGTATCGCTATTCTTGTCTTCAACCGTGAGAATGGTGGTATCCGGTCCCTGCTCGACCCCGAGAATGCGCGCGTCCCTGGCGAGATCGACCGTGTCCGACAGCAGCAGTTTAAAGGGAGTGACATCCAACGGATATTTCTCGGATGTGTTCATGCTGTAGTCTTCGATGGCGAGGTACCGCCCATCCGAGATGACCTTCAAGTTGGCCGGCGCCGTGTAATCAAAGCGAACCTTGCCGGGACGCTGGAAGAAGAATCTTCCTTCCTTTCGCCGGTTGTCCGGATCCGTCTGAATAAAGGTGCCGCGCAAGGCTGAAAGCTTGTTGAAGTATTCGTTGACCTTGGTCACTACATCAAGTTCGCCTTGCTGTGTCTCCTGCGGCGCAGGCTGGGAGGGCGCCACACCAGCCTGCCAAGAAGGCCCTGCACCGATTGGGCTGACGGTTTTTGCATCCGGAGCTGGAGCCGGCACCACGGGCGCAGACTGAACTGGGGGAGGGGCCGAGGGAACGGTTTTTGTGACTTCCGTTTGACCACCCTGAGCGAACGCATAAGGAATCACACCGATCGACATCGCAATAGCGCCAGCCAAGAGCCTGCTGCTTCTTCTGAAATGCTTGAAATTCAACGCGTCAGCCATGGCTCTATCCCCTACATCCGTATCCTTGGTGAGTTTGCGGTCATGAATTTGCAAGAAAGCGTCAAATTCACGGCGGGACAACGTTATCGCCGGTGCTTTTTCGATCTGAAGTAAACGAGCGCACTTCGGCGGCGGAACCGCGATTGCCGCTCTCGGGTTTTTCCCGCTTGGAAAACGACGAGCATAATCAACGAGGAAGAAGCTTGAGAAACCTTGTCGGATCATCTGCGATCGCGTTGCTCCCGGGCGTGACTGGTGCCAGTGCCCAGACAGCTGTACCTCCTGGTCCAACTCGGGGTCCTGCTGCGGTGTCGCCCGCGGGTCCAGCGCTGGGGCCGGGCCCGCGTACCATAAGCCCAAGGAATGACCCAGATGCGCCCGCGAGAGGTACAGTAGGCGGCACGGGCCCGTACCGGAATGATGTAACGCCGGGCGGTGGGGTAACCGGCCCCGTCGACCGCTCCGCAAATGGCGGAGGATAAAGCTTTTGAACACCTGGCTTCCGAAGCAGGAAAGGCTGGAAGTCAGGTTACAAACAAGTAACAATTGTATACTGCTGTCTCCATCCCCGATACATCGTTAGGCACTGCTTGAAGATACTAGGCTAATTTACTAGAGGCTGAGGCCGGAGTTCTGGTACAATCGGTCTTGACCTCGTGCCTCTTCGCCTTTGATAAGGGAGGGCGAAGGAGATCGGTGGCACATGTCACTTCCCGCATTCTCGTTGAGGCGGCCTTACACTATTTTCGCCGTGATTGCGCTCACCTGCCTGCTGGCGGCAGGAGCAGCGCAGCGCATGCCGACAGACATCTTCCCCGAAATCAACATCCCTGTCGTGAGCGTCGTCTGGACCTATAACGGGATGAGCGCGACCGACATCCAGAACCGCATCTTGTCATTTCATGAAAGGCAGCTCGCCTCGCTAGTCGATGACATCTCACGCATTGAGGCGAACAGCTATGACGGCGTCGGGGTCATCAAGGTCTATCTGCACGAAGGAGCAGACGTCAGTCGGGCCATTTCGCAGCTGGCAAGCTCTGCCCTCGTCGTCCTCAAATATATGCCCCGGAACATCACGCCACCGCTCATTCTGAGATATGGCGCAACCGACGTTCCTATCATTCAAATAAGCCTTTCCAGCAACACCCTCACAGATACGAAACTCAACGATCTCGGGCAAAACATCATTCGCCCCGCCCTTGCGGTGGTGCGTGGCGCATCGGTTCCGTACCCTTACGGCGGCAAGCCTCGCGTCATTATGGTGAGTTTAAAGCAAGAAGCGATGCAGTCGCGGGGGCTTACTCCGGCTGATGTATCGGAGGCGCTTGCGCATCAAAACGTCATCATGCCTTCCGGCGACGTGAAGATGGGCAGCAAAGACTATACCGTCACCATGAACAACAGTCCGAACTTGATCTCGGAAATCAATAATTTTCCGATCAAGGTCATAAACGGAAAGACTGTGTTCGTGCGGGACGTGGCGCACGTTCACGACGGATACCAAATTCAGACTAATTCGGTGACGCAGAACGGACTCCCGGGTGCTCTGATGCTCGTTCGCAAAACCGGCGGCGTTTCAACGCTCGCCGTGATCGACGGCATCAAGAAGGTCATTCCGGAAATCAGGCAGTTGCTGCCGGCGGGCGTGACGCTCACGCCTATTTTCGACCAATCCATATTTGTGAAGGCCGCTCTGAACAGTGTGATCATGGGCGGGCTGATGGCGGCCGGCCTGACCGCGCTTATGATCCTGCTGTTCCTCGGCAATTGGAAGCTGACGCTCATAATCCTGGCGTCAATACCGCTCTCCATTATCACTGCCGTTCTCGGCCTTTATGTCTTTGGGCAGACGCTCAACACCATGACCTTGGGCGGTTTCGCTTTGGCGGTGGGCATCCTTGTCGACAACGGCACGGTGGTCCTCGAAAATATTGAGCGCCATGTCGGGCTGGGAGAGCCCCTGGAGCAGGCCATTCTTGATGGCACGGCCGAAGTGGGTCTGCCTACATTCTTGGCCACGCTTTCGATCAGTGTTGTGTTCGTTCCCGTTTTTCTTCTGACCGGCACCGCAAAATATCTCTTCTCACCCCTTTCGCTATCGGTCATCATCTCGCTCGTTGCCAGCTTAGTCCTGTCCTTTACCCTGGTGCCGCTCCTATTCAAATATTTGATGGGATCGCAAGTGCACGCTGCTCATGGCGAAGGTCCAGCAAGCAACGGGCACGCGGCACCAGGCGGCTTCAATCCATTCGGCTTCATTCATCGTTCCTTCGAGAGCGGATTCTTGAAGCTAAGGGTTACCCATCGCAATGTGCTGGCTTGGATGGTCGCCAAGCCGATAATAACGGTGGTGTTCTTCGCGCTTCTGGTTGGTTCCTCTCTCACCTTGTATCCCCGGCTTGGCATGGATTTCTTCCCGCAAATTGACGCCGGGCAAATGCGCCTGCATGTCCGCGCGCCGCCAGGAACCAGAATCGAGCAGACGCAGCAATATTTCGCCCAGGTTGAGAGGGCCATCCGCGAAATCGTCGGCGATAACCAGATCGATACAATCTTGGACAATATCGGCCTGCCCTATAGCGGCATCAACATTGCCTTGAGCGACACCGCGACCGTGGGGCCAATGGATGGGGAGATCCTAATCTCTCTCAATGAGAAACACACCTCCACTCCGAGGCACATTGCTGATCTGAGACGGGAATTGCCGCGTCTTTTTCCGCAGCTGCAATTCTTCTTCCAGCCCGCGGACATCGTCAATCAAGTGCTCAACTTCGGGCAGCCGGCACCGATCGACATTCGGGTCTCGGGTCCGCAAGACCAGGCAGCCTACGCGACGGCTTCCAAGCTCGCGCGCGACCTGAACAACGTTCCAGGCATTGTAGACTTCTCACATCTTCCAGGTACCAGACGCTCCAGCCCTGACCGTCAACGTCGACCGGGAATTCGCGCGCGATGTTGGGCTCGGTCAACAAGCAATTGCCAATGACGTGCTCGTTTCACTGAACAACAGTTTGCAGGTCTCCCCGAACTTCTGGGTCGATCCCAAGAACGGCGTGAGCTATCCGCTCGTGGTGCAGACGCCGACTTATCAGGTCAACTCTGCACAGGATTTATGGACGCTTCCGGTTACGCCAGCGGCATCTAAAAACTCGCAATTGTTGATGAATGTCGCCAAGTTTGGCCGCGGCAGCGCTCCGATGATCACGTCGCAGCTAAACATTCGTCCCGTTTATGATGTCCACGCCGATGTTCAAGGCAGGGACTTGGACTCGGCCGCCACGGCCATCAACAAGGTCATAGCGGCAGACCAGCCTGACGCCTCAAAGGCGATCAAGGTCCGGCTGAGCGGTCAGATCGAGACGATGCGCGAGAGTTTCGATGGACTGTTTTCCGGGATGGCCCTGGCTGTTATACTCGTCTTTCTGCTGCTTGTTATCAATTTCCAGAGCGTGACCGATTCACTTATCGTTCTTATGGCCGTTCCTTTCTCACTCTGCGGCGCCATGTGGATGCTTTACGTGACCCAGACGCATATCAGCGTGCCTGCCCTGATGGGGACGCTCATGTGTATCGGGCTCACGACAGCAAACAGCATTCTCGTCGTGACCTTCTGCAACCAAAGGGTTGCCCTTGGCGTTAATCCCCGCCTCGCCGCGATCCAAGCCGGGTTCACGCGCCTCCGCCCCGTTTTGATGACGGCCGGTGCCATGATTCTTGGTATGATCCCGATGGCGTTCGGAGTGGGTGAAGGTGGCGAGCAGAACGCGCCCCTCGCGCGAGCAGTAATCGGCGGATTGCTGTTTGCGACGGTTGCAACCTTGCTCTTCGTGCCTACGATGTATCGTCTTCTGCGGCGCGCACCCAAGAAAGCGCCAAAAACATGGAGTGAAGCCGTTGCCAAAGCCTGACCCTTCGAAACCCGATAATTCGGAACCCTTCGATGGATTCGACGATGTTGCCGAAGGGATCGACGCTCCGCACTCCCACGAGCACATTTCAGGCACATACAAGAGAGGAACCGGGCGCCGGCTAGCCTTCACCGCACTTATTCTCGTACTCGGACTCGGAGGCGCTTACGTCTATATCAGCGGCCTGAAAGCGAAGGATGAGACTGACCTCGCGGCTGCCACCGAAGCCAAGTCAAAAGAGCCGCCCATTGTCCAGGTGATCACAGTAACAGCGGCGCCTGCTACCCAGCCTTTACGCCTGCCGGCAGAAACGAAGGGGTGGTACAACTCGCTGATTTACGGGCGTGTCAGCGGTTACCTTAAGGCATGGTACTCCGACATTGGCGACCGCGTGAAAAAGAACCAGGTCCTTGCTCTTATCGACACCCCCGAACTCGATGCGCAGCTTGAAGCCGCGAAAGAACAATTAAAGGCCTCCGAGGCCGAAGTTACCGTCAGAGAAGCGGACGCCGATTTCGCCAAAACAACATACGAGCGGTGGAAGGGGTCCGCGAAAGGCGTAGTCTCCGAGCAGGAGCGTGAAGAGAAGAAGGCCGGTTCTTCGGTCGCGACGGCTAAGGTGAGGGCGGCGCAAGCTCGCGTGAACCTGGACAAATCGAACGTGGACCGTCTCACCTATATGACCCAGTTTAAGCAGGTTGCGGCACCTTATGACGGGGTTATTACCGAGCGCCGGATCGACATCGGCGATCTCGTAACAGCGGGAAGCACTTCGAATACCACACCGCTATTCGGCATTTCCCAATATGATCGCATCCGCGTGTTCGCGAATGTTCCGCAAAGCGCTGGAGAGGATCTAGAAGTTGGCACACCTGCTAAAATATTTCCGGCCAACAACCCTTCCCGATCCTATGAAGGTAAAGTCACACGCACGAGCGAGTTGATTGATCCGAGTGCTCGTACTCTCCGCGTAGAAGTCGATATCGATAATCCGCATCTCAAGCTTCTGCCCGGGATGTATCTACAGGTCGAGTTCGCGTCAAAGTCGAAATCGTCGGTGCAAATCCCCGCGAGCGCGCTTGTATTTCAGTCAAGTGGCCCGCAGGTGGCAGTAGTCCTGCCCGACAACACTGTGCACTTTAAGGATGTTCAAATCGGCCGGGATAATGGTAACACTGTCGAAATTGAGTCGGGCCTTTCCGAAGGCGATCGGGTAGCGCTCAACATCAACAACCAGATCGAAGATGGTAGCAAAGTAATTGTGAAGGAAAACAATAAGATAGCGGCTAAATAACGAGCGGGGGCTTCGTTAGGCGGGTCGGCTCCTTGGGCGCGGCGAGTACGCCCGAGGCGAGAGGGACATATCATGGCATTATCTCGGCGATTCGGGCTCGCCTTGAGCATCGCAGCGGGGCTCTGCGGCTGCTCAGTTGGCCCCGACTATTTGGCACCCGAGGTCCCGTTGCCCGTGCTTTTCGGGTCGGGATCCAAGACAACTGTCTCGCAAGACACCGCGCCCGAGCCTGAAATGGTGCGCTGGTGGCAAACCCTGCACGATCCCGAACTCAACCGGCTTGTAGAGCGTGCGGTTAGCTGCAATCCCGATCTTGAAATCGCGATGACGCGCGTTCAGGCGGCGCGCACCCAGCAAATCGTCGTCATAGGCGCTGCTCTTCCTCAAGCAGAAGCGAGCGCCGGTTACGCCACGGGAACGGGTACCGATCTCACGAAGGGCCGTGTTGCGCAGGCTATTCGCGCCGGCGACGCCAGCTCAGGTTTACAGCATTTAACCGGGATCGCTGGTTTCGACGCCGGTTGGGAGCTTGACCTTTTCGGCAAGTACCGCCGCGAACTCGAAGCTGTTCGCGATGACGCGCAGGCATTTGCCGAAATACGCAACGCCGTCCTCATTACCGTGATTGCCGATGTTGCCCGGAACTATGTCGATCTGCGGGGGCTGCAACTGCGCCTGGCGATTACCCGGAACGCCGTGAAATCGGCGCAGAAAACCGTTGAAGTTGCGCAGGCACGCTTCGACAGGGGCCTCACGAATGAGCTTGACGTCACGCTTGCCAAACGCGAACTGGCCACCATTCAAGCCCGCATCCCTCTCTTGACCGCCGCGATCGCTCACGCCGAAAATCAGCTGGCCTTTTTGCTTGGAACCTATTCCTCAGACATAATTCCTGCACTTCGGCTCTCCCCTGGATTGCCTCATGTGCCGTCACGGCTAAGGACCGGCGTGCCGGCCGATCTCCTGCGAAGGAGGCCCGACATCCGCCAAACTGAACGGCAGATGGCCGCCGCCACGGCCAGGATCGGCGTGTCTATCGCCGACCTTTTCCCCACAGTCGATGTCACGGCAGGTTTCGGCTTCCAAAGCGGCGTACGTTCAACCACAACCACCACAAAGCCCATTTCCAACCCGATCTGGTCCGCGGGTCCCGGCGCCTATTGGCCCCTTCTGGACTTTGGACGGCTTGATGCACTCATCGATATCCAGGAGCTGCAAGCACATGAGTTCCTGGTCGCATACAAGAAATCCATCATAGGAGCGGTGGCAGAGGTCGATGACGCCATTAAAGAGTTCAGAGCGCAGCAGCAGCGGCTTAGAGAATTAGCTGTCGCTCTCGAACAAAGCCGCCGGGCCGTTAATCTATCGCTGGAACGCTACGATCGCGGGCTGACTGACTTCCTGAACGTGCTCGATGCCCAGCGCCAGGAGTACGATCTGGAGGATCAAAATGCAGTTGCCCAAGCGGCGGTGGTTATCCAATACATCGCGCTTTACAAGGCTCTGGGCGGCGGATGGGAGCTTTATGATGAGCTGCCACCTCTGAAGGGGGTACAGCCCGCAGTTGTCGCGACGGTCCGAAGACTGACAAACGACTGGCATTGAGCCAGCGAGTTAAATTTCGACAAAAGTGCCAAGTTCCACGACTTGCTCGGGGGGCAGACAAAAGAAGTTCGATGCCGTTGTCGCGTTTTTTGTAAGAAAAATGAATATCGGTTCCCGCCACGCAGGAAGGTCAGGGCGCGGCGAGGGCACCGGAATTGCACGCCCTACAAAGTAGGAAACGCCCTTGCCGTTGAGATCAAATCCGAGGTCAACCTTGCGCTCGATTGCTCCTTGAAACGATTTATGAACATTGGGGCTCTCGGCAAAGCCATATCGGAGAGTTAGGCGCACAAACCCATGATCCAGAGTTTCGGACTTGACTCGGCGAGCCTTTGGCACCCTGGGAATGCGCTCTATAACCACCGTTAACAGGACAACTGTCTGATGGAGACATTTGTTGTGCCGAACGTTCAGAGTGAGCGATGCTGGTACCCGTTCGCCTTTGGTCGTGAGATAGACAGCGACCCCGGGTACACGCGGCAGCTTTTCGCACTGCATTTCGGACCAGAACCTTTCGGACGCCGGATTGTCATGTGCGATCCTCTCGAAGAGCGCAATGCGGCCCTTATGCCAAGTTGTCATTGCGATGAAGATCAGCCCACCGAGGACGAGCGGCACGTAACCACCTTCAAATATCTTCGCGAGATTGGCGCACATGAAGGTTGCATCGACAATGAAGAAGAGCGAAATAACACTGCCGATCAGCGCCCAACTCCATCGCCACAATTGCCGCGCCACGACGGCCACAAGGAGCGTTGTGGCAAGCATGGTCATGGAAACAGCGACGCCATATGCTCCCGCCAACGCATCAGATGATTTGAACGCCAGCACGAGCCCGATGACTGCAAGGGCCAGGAGCCAATTGACCTGCGGCACATAGATTTGTCCGGCCTCTGTACTGGACGTGAACCGCACCTCCATCCTTTGAATGAAGCCAAGCGCCATGGCTTGCTGAGTCATTGTGAAGGCGCCGCTGATGACGGCTTGGCTGGCGATAACCGTGGCAGCAGTCGCCAGAATGACGGCTGGATAGAGTGCCCAGTCAGGGAACATGAGGTAAAAAGGGTTTGATGTGGCAGCCGGATTGCTCAGGGTGAAAGCTCCTTGGCCGAAGTAGTTCAGAAGAAGCGCCGGCAAGACCACGGAAAACCAATCGATTCTAATGATGTTTCCTTGGAAGTGACCCTCATCCGCGTACAAGGCCTCCGCCCCGGTCAGAACCAAAAACACCGATCCAAGGACATGAAACCCAGTCCAGCCATGCTTGAGAATTAGGTCAAGGCCGTAAGCGGGATTGACTGCTTTCAGAATCTCCGGGTCGCGGATGAGATGGAAAAGACCCATTACGCCAATCACCAAAAACCAAACCAGCATGACCGGGCCGAATAGCCCTCCAATGCGCGCCGTCCCCCGGCTTTGCAAGAGAAAGAGCACGGCTAGGATGCCCGCGCATATTGGAACTACATACGGCTTGAAGACCGGCGTCGCCACCTGCAGCCCTTCGACAGCGCTCAGCACCGATATCGCCGGCGTTATGACACAGTCTCCATAAAAAAGGGATGCGCCGAGCAAGCCAATCAGTATCGCGACTTCGTAGCCGCGAGAGCCTTTCAAGGCGGAGGTTGCAAGGGCGGTTAGCGCCATGATCCCGCCTTCTCCGTCATTCGTAGCGCGCATCACCACGATGACGTATTTGATGGAGACGACGATAATGAGCGCCCAGAAAACGAGGGACACGCAGCCGAAAACGATAGGTCTTAAAGCTTCAGCATGTCCCGCAGAGCGCAGCGCCTCCTTGAGGGCGTAGAGGGGACTTGTGCCGATGTCGCCAAAAACTACGCCGAGGGCACCCGCCAGGGCGGCGCTTTTGAAACGCGGTTGATCCGTTCCACTAAGGAGAGCAAATGCCATGCGACCCGTCGGTGCGTTGCCTGCATCGTTCGATGGGCGGAACACGAACAGGCGTGCATTGATCCTTCGCCCAAACGCCCAAGGTGAAGCGGGCCTACAGGCCGCTTTTGCGGATCATGCTTCAGCCGGGAGGGCTTTGCCTTGCCACGTGGCTAGAGGAAGCGCCGTTACCGTCACCATTCAGTTACCGGCACCAGGCTGCTGCTCACCTGCGAATAAAGAGGAGAGCTCGCCGAAAAGCTTGGTAACGCGGTTGGCGTCGGCCGAGGCACCAAAGCTCAGAGGTGGCTGATCGTTGTAAAGAGAGTTCAAGGACCTCTCTTCCAGCAACTCGATGAGAGCGAGGAGGCAGGACTCTATCTCCTCCAAGCTTCCAAGAAGGATGCCACAGCGTGCTGCAGCGCTCAATTCACTCTGCAAGACCATTTGGCGATGCCTTGCCACGCTCCTCAAGATCGAAGTCAAGTCGCGGCAGATTTCACCGTTTGCGCCTGGAGCTCCGAGCGCAGCGCGGTGCAGCCGCGAAATCGATCGAAGCAGCCTTAGCGACTCAACGCCCCGGTTTCGGCTCACATAAGCCCGGAGGAATCGCCTGCCCTTTTCCGTTGATTGAAGGGCGTCCTCGATCGCGGAAAAATCCGCCTCGGAGATGATCGCCGTTGAGGAGGTAGTCATACACGCCGCCGGTTCTTTGAAGCTTGGCAAATGACTTATCATCTAAATCTTTACAAACGTTTTCACATGCGCGCATTTCAACCTAAACGAGCTTAAGCCTTCTATACGCCATATACGAATTCCTGCGATCAAAGGTTTTGCAAGACTCCTTCGGAATCCCGCGCTAAGGCTAAGGCCGGATCTCGGAATGACGATGCTCAATCACCTAGAAAATGCGCAATCGATGGAGCCCCCGGCCTGCCGCATCATCCCGGCAACCCGTGGTGTTCGCGTTGCCATTTCAGGGAATTGGACCCTGGCCGTGCTTGGTGAATGCTACAAAGCGCTGGATGAGCTGGCGGGCCTCCAGAAGGACACCGCGCCCGTGGAAATCTATGCGGCCGCAATTCAAAGGCTCGACACCGCCGGTGCCTTGGCGCTTGTCTCTTTCTCGAAGCACTTCCGGGATGGAGCGGCCGGCTTCGTCAATACGCGTCCGGAACATCGAATCCTGCTTGATGAGGTAGCGCGGTCGGCTGCGGCAGCCTCAGCAGCCCCTCCCAGAACTCAGCCGCTTGTTGACCTGATCAAGGGTTTCGCGGGTGCGCTCATATCCTTTGGCCAAGACATCTTTTCGCTGACCACCTTCCTGGGTGAAACTTCCGCCGCGCTCGGAAGAGTGATTGCGCGTCCGTCGAAGTTTCGAGGCACTTCCTTCATTCATCAGATTCAACAGACGGGTCTCACGGCAGTCCCTATCATCTCGCTTGTCTGCGTTCTGATCGGCGGCGTGATCATTCAACAGGGGGCGCGGCAGCTCAGAAATTTCGGCGCCGAAACGCTCGCGGTTGACATGCTCGGCATTCTCACATTGAGGGAGGTCGGCGTCATCCTTGCCGCAGTCATGGTTGCCGGGCGGTCCGCTTCCGCATTCACGGCCCAGATCGGCACCATGAAAATGCGCGAAGAGATCGATGCGATGCGCACGATTGGCATCGACCCAATGGAAACGCTGGTCTTGCCTCGCATCCTCGCGTTGATCGTGGCGCTGCCGCTTCTCGTGTTCGTTGCCGATATGATGTGCCTTCTCGGGGGGGCGGTCATGGCGAAAATCTATATGGGGCTGGACGCCCCGGTGTATCTGGAGCGGTTGAATGCCGCGCTCGTCGCCAAGCACTTCTATGTGGGCTTGATCAAGGCGCCGTTCGCCGCGCTCGTCATAGGGCTCGTTGGCTGCCTCGAAGGTCTTAGAGTGAAAGGTAGTGCTGAATCCGTTGGCGCGCAGGTCACGGCCGCGGTGGTGAAGGCGATATTCCTCGTTCTTGTTCTCGATGGCATATTCGCAATCTTCCTCTCCGCGAGCGGATTTTAGTAATGTCAGAGCAACGAAACGGGAAGCTCAGCTCAAATCCGCAAAACGGCGTGGATAATTTCGCCATCCGATTACGGGGTCTCACAAAGCACATCGGGAAGCAGCTGATCTTCGAGGGGCTCAACCTCGATGTTCGCCGTGGTGAAATTCTCGCGATCGCGGGGGGATCTGGTGCAGGCAAGTCTGTGCTCTTGCGAACGATCCTGGGTCTCTTGCCGTTCGATACAGGCACGATCGAAATTCTGGGAAGGGATCTTCAATCTCTGACAGGCGAGGAGCGCATAGCAATGGAACGCCGCTGGGGAGTCCTCTTCCAAGACGGCGCACTCTTTTCATCCCTCACCGTCCTTCAAAACGTACAGGTTCCCATGCGCGAGCATCTGCGCATTCCGCAAAGGGCGATGGATCAACTGGCGCTGCTGAAGATCGCGATGGTTGGCCTGCCTCCTGACTCACCTTACAAATTTCCCTCGGAATTGTCAGGTGGGATGCGCAAGCGGGCTGGCTTGGCACGAGCACTCGCGCTCGATCCGGAGATTGTCTTCCTGGACGAGCCCACTTCCGGGCTCGACCCAATCGCAGCGGCGGCTTTCGACCGCCTCATCCGAAATTTGCAGCAAACCCTCGGTTTGACCGTCTATATGATCACACACGACCTCGATAGTATCTTCGCTGTTTGCGACCGTGTCGCCGTGCTTGCTGACAAGCGAATTGTGCGCGAGGGTGCGCCTCCTGAGCTCGTCCGAGAGCCGGGGCACCCTTGGGTTCAGGATTATTTTTGCGGAGAGCGCGGGCGGCTCGTTGCGAAGGCTTCTTAGAACATGGAAACAAGGGCAAACTACTTCATAATTGGCGTGTTCGTCTTGGGGGTCATTGGGCTCCTGCTAGGCTTCATCTATTGGATGAAGAACGACGCGTCTGGTCCCAGCGGGAAGAACTACTACGTTATTTTTGATGGCTCGGTTCAAGGCCTTACCGAAGCTTCCCCGGTGCTGTTCAACGGCATTCGATTCGGCGCAGTCCGCTCCATTGATCTCGTGCGGGAAGATACGCGCAAGGTGCGCGCTGTCATAACGGTCCGCAATGAGACGCCCGTTCGCACAAACTCCAGGGCCCGCATCACGCAGCAAGGACTTGCCGGCTCCGCCGCCATGGAAGTCACGCCCGGAACTCCGGATGCTCCCATGCTTCAGGCGAAAGCTGGCGACCAATATCCTGTAATCTACGCAGACCCTGGTTCTTCCGGATCGCTGCTTGCAGGCGTGTCGGACGCTGCGGGTCAGGCTAATGCCCTTATGGTTCGCCTGAATAACCTAGTCGCGAACAACGAAGAGTCCCTTCATCACAGCATCCAAAATTTGGAGTCGTTCTCGAATATGATGGCCGAGCGAAAAGACGATGTCGCGGCCATGGTTCAAGACCTTCGGGCGCTCACCGGAAGACTCAACGAAATCAGCGTGAAGGTTGATGGCGCTGTCGACCGGCTCGCCGGAGCTACTTCCGATCATCCAGATTCGGTAGTGTCGCAGGTGCAACAGGCAGCCACATCTTTTCGCCAGCTCGCCGAAAAACTCGACAAATCAATAGGCGATAAGTCCGGCGAATTGACCGTGCAAGCAGAACGATCGCTGCGCGAGTTCGAACTTTTTATGAAGGATGGCAGGCGTTTAGCTGACAGCCTGGATCGCGTCGTGCAAAAAGTGGAACAAAATCCGACCAAATTTTTGCTTGGCGGGCAACAATCTCCCAAATACTAGCGCCGTTCCGAATCCACTCGAAAAATTTGTCTGTGCAACCCTTCTTTGGTACTCATATTCGTGGGCAGGCGAGGGGTGATCAATGCAGCGAAAGGGAGCGATAGTGGCTATTGCAGCTGCAAGCGCGCTTTGCGGCTGCGGGTTGGGCGCGGCGCCCCCGGCAACATTCGATCTGGAAGCACCAGCGGTGTCGAAGGCGCAGGGCAGGCATGCGGTCCAACTCACGATCAACCCTCCGAATGCGATCAAGACGATTGACACTGATGAAATACTTGTCAAAGGGGCGAATGGACGGGTTGCCTACCTTTCCGGTGCTGCGTGGGGCGACCGCCTACCGCGACTATTCCAGGCCCGGCTTGTGGAAGCGTTCGCAAATTCAGGGGCTTTTCGGGCGGTGCTGACGAATCAGGACCGCGTGACCGGTGATCTTTCGCTCTCAATTGAGATCCGGGATTTTGAGGTCGAGGCGGCCGCGGGCGGTTCCGAGGCGTTTATCGATGTATACGTGAAGCTCGTCGACGAGCGGAATAACACGGTCATGACGACCAAAACATTCCAAGCACGAAAGAATGCCGCAAGCGAGGAGCCGAACGCCGGAATCCACGCACTGAACGCGGCATTTCAGCAAGTTGCGCTGGAAATTGTATCATGGGTATCCCGGCGGAGCGCTTAGCTTCAGCCGGCTATTATGGCATGTCTATCCGGATGGTCTTCTCGTAGGACGGCAGCCGCGACAGAGTCTCGTAATAGCGTTCGACCTGAGGCAACGCAGGCCTCTTCAGCGGAAGATTGAGCCAGCGATGGACCGCCATACCAAGCGAACTATCCGCGATAGTGATTTCGGGACCGGCTACATACGCGCCGGTCTTCTTTAGCTGGCCATCGAGAATGGTGAAAAGCTTGGCGCTCTCGGCCTCGGCATCTTCCACTTCGCGGTCGGTAAACTCGCCCATCTTGAGAAAGTGACGGAAAAACAACGGCCGCAGGGCGGGAGAGATATGGGCGATTTTCCAGTCCAACCATTGATCGACGATGGCGCGATGGTGAAGATTTTTGGGATAATAGCTCTCAGGCCCATATTTCGCGGCGAGATATCGCATAATCGTGTGGCTCTCCCAGAGAACCACGTCGCCATCAACAAGGACGGGCACTAAAGCATTTGGGTTAAGTGCCAGAAACTCCGGCGTATTGGTTGGCTTGAACCCGCGACCGTAATCCAGGCGGTTATATGCTAATCCGGTGTCTTCCAGAAAAAACAGAACTTTGCGCACGTTCCAGGCGGTTGTGCGTCCATAAATCGTGATCATTCTGCCTCCGGAGCGGGCTTAGGCGTTTTTCTCGGAGCAGCGAGCCCCATAGCGCCCCTACTCCCATTTATCAATTGCATGAAAAAAGGAACCTGTCACCTTGCAGCATCGCAAGCCGGCCGAGCCTTTTTCCGTGCCTTCTGCATCCGTTACGTCGAATAGCTTTTCACCCTCCTCCCGCGCAATGGTTGCGTAGTGAAATTCGTGGCCGGCAATGACTTCACCGGGGTTCCCGAGTACGCAACCGCTCAACAGCTTTGCCTTGCGATAACCGAGATGAAGCTTGCGGCTCGCAAAGCTCGTTTCAAGGCCGAGAAGTCCCAGCATGGCATGATGTTGGCCGTCTGCGCCGGTTAATACTTGACCAAGCACCATGTAACCACCGCACTCACCGTGAACGGGGTTGTTTGCCGCGAAAGCCCGTGTACCTCGAAGGAATCTCTGATTGGAAGCCAGACGCCCCGCATAAAGTTCGGGATATCCGCCCGGCAACCAAAGCACATCTGCCGTGCTGGCAGGAGTTTCATCGGCAAGCGGCGAAAATGGGAGGATTTCGGCACCCTCTTCCCGCCACATCTTAAGAAGGTGCGGATAAATGAACGAAAATGCGGCATCCTGCGCGAGAGCGATTCGCTGCCCGGGTGGTTTCATCCTGCATTTAGAGGAGGCTTCGGTGAGCGGAACGTCGCCTAGAGTGCTTCCTTGCCGAACAGGTTGAGGCGCTGCAATCTCCAGCAAATGGCCGACATCGATGTGGGCTTCGACGAGATCAGCTAAGGCATCAAGACACTCGCTAAGCCTCAGCGTCTCGCTTGCCTGAACCAGCCCGAGATGGCGCTCCGGCAAACCAATGTCGTCTCGGCGGGGAAACGCGCCAAGCACTGGCAGGCCAATCCGTTCAAACCCCGCTCGAGCCAGCCTCTCGTGTCGCGGACTTGCGACGCGGTTCAAGACAACGCCGGCGACCTCGACGTTAGGATCGAACCCCACGAAGCCGCGTGCGACCGCAGCCGCCGTCTGGGCTTGCCCCGATATGTCAATCACCAACAAGACAGGCAATCCGGCAACCCCTGCGACATCGGCACTTGCGCCGTTGCCCCAGGCGCCTGCTGATGCCACCCCGTCAAACAGCCCCATAAGCGCTTCTATGACAATGAAATCCGCGTGCTGCGCTTCACCGAGCAATGAGAGCGCCGCCTCCCGTCGCATTGCCCAGCTGTCGAGATTGTAACTTGGCCTGCCGCACGCCGCTTCGTGAAAGGCGGGATCGATATAATCGGGGCCGCATTTGAACGGCTGGACTGCGAGGCCGCGCCGCTTCAAGGCTCTCAACAGCCCTAGTGTAACCGTCGTCTTGCCGGAGCCGGATCGGGGCGCTGCAATCATCACCCCGGGCGGCTTGCTGCCAAATGCAAACATTGCTCTACATAACTTCTATGAGCGATGGCGGCAAACCCTCTCACGCAGACCCCGGACAGCGTCCCGGGAAGGCTTTGCGGCGCGGCTGGACCACCGGAACGTGCGCCGCGGCTGCCGCACGAGCAGCCACGGAGGCATTATACACTGGAGAATTCCCCGATCCCGTCCCCGTCAGGCTTCCCAACGGCAGCCAGCCTGCCTTTTCACTGGCTCTTACAGAGACAGGTCCAGATTGGGCGCGCGCAGGAGTTATCAAGGATGCCGGCGACGATCCCGATGTCACGCACGGCGCGCTTATCGTAGCGACCGTGTCACGAAGCGAGCCCGGGACAGGGGTCACGTTCAGGGCGGGACCTGGCGTTGGAACCGTCACTCGCGCCGGGCTCCCCATTCCCCCTGGAGAACCCGCCATCAACCCGGTCCCGCGGAAGATGATCAGGGAAGCGGTGGGGCAAGCGTCCGGGCTGTCGCAACAGCTTGCAGACATAACCGTAGAGATTTCCGTGCCCGGTGGTGAAAAGCTTGCGGAGAAGACGCTGAATGGACGGCTCGGCATCGTAGGCGGGCTTTCAATCCTGGGCACAACCGGCATCGTGGTGCCATATTCTTGCGCAGCCTGGATCGACACAATCCAACGAGGCATCGATGTGGCTCGCGCCGCCGGCATCACGCATATCGCCGGCTCAACAGGCTCTGTCTCCGAAGCGGCGGTTGCCCGCCTCTATAACCTTCCGGAAATTGCCCTCATCGAGATGGGCGATTTCGTAGGCGGAATGTTGAAATATCTGAGGTCGCATCCCGTGCCGCGCGTCACGATAGCGGGCGGATTTGCGAAGATGACCAAGCTGGCGGCTGGGCTTCTCGATCTTCATTCCAAGCGGGGGAGCGTAGATACCGGTCTGATCGCAAGCTGGCTTCATGGCCTCGGCGCCGGCGCTGACATTTGCGACGTGGCCGCCAAGGCAAACACGGCCCGCGAAATTCTTCTTCTCGCAGAGCAGCATAAAATACCGCTGGCGCCTCACGTCGCTCACCTTGCGCGCGAGCAGGCGCTGAAGACGCTCAACAACAATGCTATCGCCGTCGATACGGTTGTCATTTCGCCGAATGGGGAAGTTCTCGCTCTGGGCAAGCCGTGAACGAGATCCGGTCGCACCGCGGCCGTTCTGAACTCAGCGAATCTAAACCATGCAACACAGGAGTTGCGAGTGCGTTGACCTTTCATGCAAGCCATTCGAGGTTTGATGACAGATTATAAGATAGATCTCGTGGTCGATGCCAAAGCTGTCATCGGCGAATCGCCCATATGGGCGGACGGCTTTCTTTATTGGATCGATGTGAAGGCACCAGCGCTTTACCGCACCGAGATCGCTACCGGCTCGACGGAGAAGTGGCACCTGCCATCGGAAATCGGTGGCTACGCTCTTATGGACGACGGTAAGGGTGTTGTGGCTGCGCTGCGAGACGGCGTCTTCGCCATCAATTTCGCAAGTGCCGAGGGAGAGCTCCTTTGCCCAGCGCCGTACGACCCTGCAACGCACCGATTCAACGAAAGCGGCTGCGATCCTCGCGGTCGTTTGTGGCTCGGGACAATGTTCGATCCCAAACCCGGCGTGCGATCCGATCCTGTCCCGGATTATCTCTATTCTTTCACTTTGGACGGTGGCCTCGTCAGGCATGACGACTGCGGCGTCCTGTTTAACGGCTTTGCTTGGAGGCCGGGACATTCGGAGTTCTTCACCGCTCATTCGCGCGAAGGCCGCATCTACGCTTGTGAATTCGATTTGGACCGGGGAGAGATAGGCGAAAAGAGGGTCTTCGCAGAAGTACCGTACCAGCTCGGGATACCGGATGGCGGTGCCTTCGATGATGAAGGCTTTTACTGGAGCGCCATTCATCGCGGCGGGCGCTTGCATCGCTACGCTCCCGATGGGCACTTGGACGAAGTTATAGAACTTCCGGTCCAGAACCCAACGAAGATGGCGTTCTGCGGCGCCGATCTTGCCACAATGTGTGTCGCCAGCGCAACCCACGGTAAGCCCGGAAAACCCCATGAGGGCGGCCTTTTCCGGCTCCGTCCGGGCGTACGCGGAGCAGTTTGCAAGGCATTCATCGATGGAAGTTATCCCGGTCGTCCGTAGCAGCGTGGCCGCGCCCAAGCACGCTCGTGGAGAATTCGCTCCCCTCAAAATGGCCGCTTTGTTAGCTGGCGCCGGGGCAGCGGCCCTCCTCGTTCGGGGAGGAACGAATTGGCGAAGCCTGGCGGTGCTCCGAGGAAAAGCCGAAAAGCGCGCTGTTGAGACGCCCCTTCCGCACGCGGCCGGACCCACCGTCAAGGCTGCTCGCCGCCTCAATCGAGCAGCAGGAACCTTGGCATTTTCTGTCCTCGCCGATAGCGCGATGGAGCACTACCGCGGTTCGTTCCACAATCCTTTCATGTATGTACCTCTAGTGGTTTCGTCGCTCACGCTTCTGATGAGCGGACATGGCGTCTCGCACCAGCGCCCGCGCGCCCACCGGCTTCGGGATTTGGTATACAGTGCCGCAGCCCTTACCGGCTTTGCGGGCACGGGCTTTCACATCTACAACATCGTATCGCGACCGGGCGGTTTTAGCTGGCTGAACTTGTTTTATGGTGCTCCGATACTTGCGCCTAACGCTATCTTTCTTTCCGGCCTGCTTGGATTCATGGCTGAGCGAATTCGGGCCGTGAAAGCTGGCCTGCCTGTCAAGTTTCTTGGCCTCCCCGCCGGAAGGCTGACGGCCGCAATCACTTCGCTTGGGCTGGTTGGTACTGCCCTCGAAGCTGCACTGCTCCACTTCCGTGGTGCCTTCCACGATCCCTTCATGTTCATCCCGGTGACAATTCCCCCTGCGCCCGCCGCCGTAATGGGAGAAGCGGCGGTTGGACCGCACAGCCGGGATCGCGGCTTCTCGCGATGGTGGATGAGGCTGACGGCAGCGGTCGGGTTGGCTGGTGCCGGGTTCCACGTCTACGGGGTACACCGCAACATGGGCGGGATGGCGCAACTGGCGTCAAAACGCCTTCAATGGGCCCCCTATCCCCGCTCCACCCAGTTTTACCGGCCTAGCGCTTGCTGGACTCGCGGCTCTGGCTCTGAGAGAGGAGCAGCCAAGTGCCTGACCGCTATCCTGGATACGACGTCCTCTCCAAGCGAGATACGCCATCTTGGAATGAACAGACGCGCCGTGTAATCCACAAGCGTCTGACCATAGACCCGAACGAGCATAAGTTTCTATTCGATGCGGAGTGGAAAACACTCTGTGCCCTTTGCGATAGGATCGTGCCTCAGCCGTTTGGGCAGGCGCGGATACCAGTTGCCGCAATGATCGATGAGAAACTGGTCGAGGATGCAGAAGACGGCTATCGCAATGTCAAGCTGCCCAGATTGAGAGAGGCTTGGCGCATCGGTCTTGCAGCCATCGATGCGGAAGCACGCAATACCCGCGGCTGTCACTTCCATGAGCTCTCATCCGCTACACAGGATGAGCTGATCGTCTCCATGAAGAAGGGCGAATTGAATGGCGCCGAATGGCGCGGCATGCCGCCTAATCTATTTTTGGAAAGCCGGGCCATACCGGACATTGTGAAAGCTTATTACGCCCATCCCACTGCATGGAACGAAATCGGGTGGGGCGGACCGGCCAGCCCGCGCGGCTATGTGAGGATGAAAGCAAATCGCCGCGATCCTTGGGAAGCCGCCGAAGCAAAACCGGGACACGAAGAGAAAGCCTACCGGGAGAATAAGCGTGTGGGATTTTGAGGCGCGGAAAAACAGAGCAGCCCCGGACAATCCGAAAGAGCAGCCGCGTGCCAAAAACGGCCGTGCACCTGACCCTTTCCGGGTGGGCGGATGGGTGCCGATGCGCGAATATGCGGATCACGACGAGGTCGATTTCGCTATTGTCGGGACCGGCGCAGGTGGGGGGACGCTTGCAGCAAAGCTCTCAGAGGCGGGATTTTCAGTTGTAGCGTTCGATGCTGGGCCGTTCTGGCGTCCGCTCGAAGACTTCGCGTCTGACGAACACGAACAGACCAAGCTTTACTGGACGGACGACCGCATCGTTGACGGCGAAAATCCGATCCAGCTAGGGTCCAACAATTCGGGTAAGTCCGTGGGCGGTTCGACAGTCCATTTCGCGATGGTATCGCTGCGTTTCCGGCCGGAATGGTTCAAATCGCGCACCACGCTCGGCTACGGCGTCGACTGGCCCGTCGATTGGCGAGAGATGTGGAGATACTACAAAGAGGTGGAGCACGCGCTCTGCATTTCCGGGCCCGTCGCCTATCCTTGGGGCCCGAAGCGCCCCGCCTATCCTTACCGCCCGCACGAGCTCAACGCAGCTGCCGAACTGCTGGCCCGCGGAGCGGAAATCCGCGATCTTGCCATGGTTGGCAAGATCGAGATGGCTGGTGATCGAGTGACCGGCATTCACTATTTGCGAGAAGACCAATGGCGGTTCCAAAAAGCGAAAAAAGTGGTGGTCTCGGGCTACGCAATAGAGACGCCGCGGCTTTTGCTCATGTCAGCGAATGCGAAATTTCCGGACGGGCTCTCCAACTCGTCGGGGCTTGTCGGCAAGAATCTTATGGTCTAGGGCAATCAGGCCGTGTGGGGCGTGGTCGAAGATGAGGTCCGTTCCTACAAGGCGCCGCCATCCCTTGCTCTGACCGAGCACTGGAATTACGAGGACCGTGGCAAGGACTTCTTCGGCGGTTATTGCTATATGAGCCAAGGTCCATTACCCGCTCTTTGGAGCAACACCCTGGCGACAAGCCGTGGTTTATGGGGCCAATCCCTTATCGACGAAATGACGCGGTACAACCACACAGTGGGACTGAAAATTGTCGGTGAGTATATGCCCCAGGAGCGCAACAGAGTCACGCTCACGGACGAGAATGACCAGCACGGCCTCCCCGTACCGCGCGTGACCTACTCCCGGTGTGATAACGACAAGCGGCTGAACCGCCATGCCCTCGCTTTCATGCGGCGCGCCCTTGAAGCTGTTGGCGCCCGGGAAATCTGGGATCAGGAAGACGACACTTGTCATCTCGCGGGCACCGCAAGAATGGGCTTCGATCCGAAATCCAGCGTCGTCAATTCTGATTGCCGAACCTGGGACATCCCCAACCTTTGGATCTGCGATGGATCGGTTTTTCCTACCGCCGGCGGCGTGAACCCATCACTGACGATCCAGGCGATCGCCTGCCGTACTGGCGACCGCATCAAAGCTCTTGCGGCACGCGGCGAACTGGAAGCCCGCAGACTTGTCCCGGCTTGAACGAGTTTGCTGCATGCGCAGCCCTCTGTCTTCCTAAGCGCCCAGCCCGCCGTCGACAAAGTTTTTTATGAGTGTGTAAGCCATCGAAATCGGCGGCGGTACCAGCAACCCTTCCGGATGCCGGTTGGCCAGCATGCTTTCCGCCTCTTCTCGCGTGAACCAGCGTGCGTCCGCGATCTCGGTTTTATCGAGCGCTAGTACTTCGCTGATAGCCTGCCCCCAGCAACCAATCATAAGCGAATGTGGAAAGGGCCAAGGCTGACTTGCGATATAGCGGACCTCACCGACATCAACGCCAGCCTCTTCCTTGATCTCGCGGCGCACGGCGTGCTCAATATCATCGCCTGGCTCAACAAATCCGGCCAAAGTGGAATATAGCTTCTGCGGAAAACGATGCTCATGACCCAGCAGGCACCGGTCGCCATGAGTGACTAACATGATAACGGCCGGGTCCATGCGCGGATAGACATCGAGTCCGCAGGCGCCACAGTGCCGCCGCCAGCCTGCATCTGCGGACCGCACGAGGCCGCCGCAGCGTCCACAGCAACGGTTTACAGCTTGCCATGCTGCAAGCGCCCGTACCTGTGATGCGATCAAAAGTTCAGTATCAGGCAGAACCCCCTGCAATGCCAAAGACCTGAGGTCTACGAGAGGCTTCATCTCCTCAAGGATTGCCGTTTCGTGGGCGGTTTCCACCGGCTGAAAGTTGTAAGCAAAAAGTGGCGCCCCTGACTCGTCCTCGCCAAGAAATACGAGCTCCGCCTGCTTCGTTATCGATTTAACCTTATGAACGGCCAGGAACCGAAGATGCGCTTTCGTCTTGTCCTCAGAAGGAACAATTGGGACCCGCAAGTCGAAGAGCGTGAGAACCTTCGCCTTCGGATTATCTTGCCCGGCAGCAATGAAGCTCGGGTCGGTCCGCTTTTCGCTGCGCCGGTTTAGCGCTGTTACCGCGGCGAGTTTTGGAGGGATAAGAGCTGCTTTCATTCTGGCGGGTGAAATTGGGGCCGACTGAAGAACAAGCTTACAATCAAAGCTTTCGCAACGATACGGTCTCGACGCGATGCCCTTCCCCTTTGCGCAGAATGAGATTAGCGCGCTGGCGGGTGGGCAGGATGTTCTTTTTGAGGTTGACCAGGTTTATTGTTCTCCAGAGCTTTAGAGCCTGGGCAATTGCCTGCTCACGCGTCAGTTTTGAATAGCGATAGAAATAGGCATTTTTGTCGCGAAAGGCCGTGTGACACAGTCGAAGGAAGCGCGTTACGTACCATTCCTCGATAATGGCCGGGTCGGCGTCAATATAGATCGAGAAATCGAAGAAGTCCGAAACGAAGGGCACCGCCTCGCCGTGCTTTGGCAGCTTCGCGGGCTGCAAGACGTTCAGCCCCTCGACAATCAGGATATCGGGCCGGTCAACCACAATTTTTTCGTCGGGTACGATGTCATAGGAGAAGTGTGAATAGACCGGCGCCTCCACATTGGAACGCCCAGCCTTAACGTCTGCCACGAACCGCAAAAGCCGTGCTTGATCGAAACTTTCGGGGAAGCCTTTCTTGTGCATAAGCCCACGCCGCTCAAGCTCGGCGTTCGGCCAAAGGAACCCATCGGTTGGTACAAGATCGACCCGCTTATGGGCGGGCCAACGGGCAAGCAGCTCGCGAAGGACGCGGGCAGAGGTGCTCTTGCCAACCGCCACGCTGCCCCCGACGCCGATTATGAAAGGAACCTTTTCCCCGCCCTGGTTGAAAAACTTGGTCGTCGCAGAGTGGAGAAGCTGGGCGGCGCGCACGTAATAGTTGACGAGCTTCGAAATAGGAAGGTAGATATCCGTGACCTCGTCTTGCGAAATGCGCTCGATCAGGCCGGACAAGCGTGCCAGCTCAGCCTCGGAAAGTGTAAGCTGAACGCCGTTGCGAAGCTCCGACCATTCAATTCGGCTGAAGGTGCGGTAGGGAGATGGTTCAATTGGACGCGGCTCAAAATCCCGCACCCGCTCCTGCAAACTCATGACGTTCCCCCGCTTTTTGTCCGCGAAGCTTTCTCGGCATGACCCGACTGCACTGTCCGCCTGTCCAGCTCATTCAGCACGGATTCCCATGTTATGTTCCGCGCCTCCAAAAGCACAAGCAGGTGATAGAGCAGGTCCGCAGCTTCGTCGCGGACCCTACTGTCGCTTTCGGTGATAGAAGCGATGATCGTTTCTGTGGCCTCTTCTCCGAGCTTCTTTGCACAAGCGGAGACACCTTTATCGAGAAGCGATTTGGTGTACGAAGTTGAGGCCGTAGCAGAGCGCCGGTCGGCAATTGCCGCAACCAGCCATGCCAGAGTATCCTCGCTCATCCCCCAGGCCCTCAGGCACATTATTTGCTTGGCATCTTCCCCAAGCTGCGATTGTGGATCAAGGCAAATTTGTGTCAATCCACGAGCTATCCGCGGTAATATCGGTGCGGCTTGCCGGTTTGTCATTATGGACTTTGGCTCAAAAGCTTCTAACTACAATTAATCGCCACAAACAATGGAAAGCACGTTTGCATACTCTCAAAGTGAGCCGCGCCGCATCATCGCCATAAGCGCACTCGCACTCAGGTAGCCCGCCTTCCGGGCGGCTGCACTGGGTTTTGTTCCCTCGCTCAAATGTGCGGCAGCGTTCAAGGCGCGAAGCCGGCGGCGCCATAGGGCGAAAGAAAAGCCGGTTTCTTCGCGAAACTTGCGTGTAAGGCTCCTTCGAGACAGTGCCGCCTTGTGTGCCCAGCCGTCGATGCTCAGCGACAGTGCTGGATTTGCGATAAGCGCTGCGCAAATTGAAGCAAGCCTTTTGTCGGAGGGCAGTGGCAGCTCAAATTTGGCGGCCGCTGCCAGTTGGATTTCATGGATGATGAGCTTAGCCAGTGCGCCGCCTCTGCCGTCTTCATCATAAAGAACAGGTTCATCCAAGAGCGCGAGGATGCATTCCCGCAATAAAGGCGAGACCGCAACAACCTTGCAGGTCTGCGAAATGCCATGAGCCTCGTCTGGACGTATGTAAACTGTACGCATTGCCACGGCCGTCTGCATTTCGACGGCATGGACAATCCCCGGCGGAATCCAAAGCGCATGCTGGGGAGGGACGATCCAGGCACCTTCGGCGGTCTTGGCGACCATGACGCCTTTCACAGCGTGCAAAAGCTGGCCTCGGGGATGCGAGTGCGCACCCGTACCATCCCCACTCGCAAATTCCTTCGCCATTGCAGCGACGGCTCTTTGCACGTGTTGATAATCAGAACAATTCGTGCTTCGAATTTGGCCCGGTTGCGGCAATTTTCTGCCCCTTCGCTTTTTCAGGCCAGGTTAATTTGCGTTTCCCTGCGCATCAACCATTATTCCGGATTATGTCTCCTACAGCTGAGCAGTCGCAAAAGACCATCCTATTTGTGAATTGGGCGCACGCGCTCGATCACTTCGTGCTTTTGATCTTTCCGACCGCAGTCATTGCCATCGCTGCGGATATGCACCGCGACTATGGGGAGCTGATCTCGCTTTCGACGGGCGCCTTTGTAGCATTTGGGCTTTTCGCTTTGCCTGTCGGCTGGCTGGCTGACCGCTTCGGACGCCGGATGGTGCTTAACTGGTTCTTCTTCGGATATGGCGCTTCCTGCATCCTAGTCGCATTATCGATGAATGTTCTGACGCTGGGCCTGTCACTGTTCGTGCTTGGCATTTTCAGTGCCATCTACCATCCCATCGGCAGCGCCATAATCATCTCAAACACAAATCAGATCGGCCGGGCGCTCGGAATCAACGGTGTCTGGGGCAATTTCGGCGCGGCCCTCGCGTCAGGCATCACCGGCGCGCTGGCGGCAGCTTTAGGCTGGCGGGCGGCATTTTTTGTTCCTGGCACCATACTAATCGCCACAGGGATTGCCTTTGCTTTACTGGTGAAGGACGGCGAAGCAGCGCCAAGAAAGCAGTCTGTCACCCACTCTCTTCACGCCAGCCGCAACCAACTGATCACGCTTGTCGTCATGTTTATGGCAGCGATCCTGGCTGGCGGCCTTACGTTCAACATCGTAAGTATTGCCATGCCTAAAGTGCTGGATGAGAGACTGGGCTTTCCTGTGCCGCTTGCGTTGACAGGCTGGCTGACGACGGGGATTTTCTTTTGCGGTGCTCTCACGCAGGTGACGATTGGCCGTCTTATCGATCGAGTCGAGTTGGCGACACTTTTTGTATGGCTCTCGCTTGTTCAGGTTGCCGGATTGCTGGTGGCGGCGAGTACTACCGGCGTGCCGATGGCAACAGGTCTTATTCTTGTTACGGCAGGAATCTACGGGCAGGTCATAATTAATGACGCTATGATTGGACGCTTTGTCCCGGAAGAATATCGCAACCGTGTCTACTCATTGCGCTTTTTCCTAGGCTTTACCGTTGCGGGGCTTGCCGTTCCAATTATTGGTTGGTTGCACGAACTTGGCGGCTTCCAATTTGTTCTGCTAGTTTCGAGCATCATCGCGGGCGTAATCTTGGCATGTTCTCTGGCAACCTGGTTTCTTACACGGGGACGCCTAAGAGCACTGCCTGTGCCGGCCGACTAATAGCTGGCTTCATCATTCATCTGAGGCCGTTGCGATCACGCAGCGGTCATGGTAGCTCGCATGATGACGACTCACGCGGCGCGGGCCAAATGCGCACACGCCAAACACGATGACATGCGGAGATCCCAAGATGGCCGAAAATAACGGAACAAATGGCGGCAGCTCCCCCAATAGAGCCCCGGATAGCGGCAACCAGCCTCAGGTCAATGTCCTGGGCCAATACATCAAGGATCTTTCGTTCGAATGTCCTGACGCCGCCCGCCTTTTCCGCGGTCCAGGCAAGAACCCCAACTTGCAAATCAATTTCAACGTCGAAGCGCGAAACTTGCAGGAGGACGCCTTTGAGGTATCCCTTTCGCTTGATGGTGAGGCGCGCAGCGACGACGGCATCCTCTACAAAATCGAGCTTGTATATGCAGGGGCTTTTGTTTTGAAGAATCTTCCGCAGGAAGCGATCCAACCAATTCTATTTATTGAGTGCCCAGCCCTTCTTTTTCCTTTCGCGCGAAGGATCGTGGCAGACCTCTCACGCGAAGCTGGGTTCCCTCCGCTGCTGCTCGATCCGATTGACTTCGGGACTTTGTTCCGGCGCCGCGCCGAGGTGGGGCAGCAGCCAACCATCACGGAGTAGAAGAGGAAAGGCCTTCCGCGTTCTGCTCCAAATACTGAGCCCAGATAGCTTTCTTACCCAGCATCGCCACAAACGCAGCGTGGGCCTGCTCCTCTTCTGCTGAAAGCCGTGGTAGCAGAGGCTTGACTCAAATCAGCGGTGCTGAATCAACTTCGGTTATTATTGTGCCCTCCCGCAGAGCAAAATCCAGACCGGCCTGCTCCGCCCCGACCAGGCGAAGGTAAACCTCGGCTAGCAACTCACTGTCGAGCAGGGCACCGTGCTTCTTCCGGTTCGAGTTGTCGATCCCGTAGCGGCGGCAAAGAGCGTCCAGGTTGTTTGGGCTGCCGGGGTGTTTGCGGCGCGCCAGGGCAAGCGTATCGGTGGCACGGTCGAAGCCAATCGGCGCGTAACCTAACCTCGTAAACTCATGATTTAGAAAGGCGATATCGAAGGTCGCGTTATGGATGATTAGCCTGGCATCACCGAGGACGCTGATTATTTCATCAACGGCAGCGCTGAATAACGGCTTATCAGCGAGGAAGTCCGCGGTCAGCCCGTGAACGTCGGTCGCCGCTTTCGGAACATCCCGTTCTGGGTTGAAATACCAGTGCCAAAAGACGCCGGTTGGAATGTAATTTACGAGTTCGACGCAAGCGAGTTCAATGACGCGATGATTGTCTTTGGGGTCGAGCCCGGTCGTCTCTGTGTCGAGGACAAGTTCCCGCAACATCCGCCCATTCGATGCAATTAATCTTCATGGAGATCAGCCCATCGCTGGAAGGCCAGCGGCGGCTTTTTCAAAATCTCCGTCACAACTGCATCGATTTGGCGGTATGTGTCTTCAAGCGCGACGCCGGTATCCACAACGAAATCGGCCCTTGCACGTTTTATCGTATCGGGCCATTGCCGCGCAGCTATCGCCTCGAACTTTTCGATCGTCATTCCGGGCCTTGTCGTCATGCGCTCCCGCTGAACTCCAGGCGGGGCGCTCACCACAATGATCGCATCGAAAAGCACATGCGAAGCCGTTTCAAAAAGAAGCGGCACTTCTAAAATTGTGAGATCGGCTCCCTTATCGTGCTCAGCGAGGATAAGTTGCCATTCGCTTCGCCTCACGAGCGGATGCACGATCGCTTCCAGCTTTTTAAGCGCCTCTTTCGATGCCAGGACCTTCTCCGCGAGTGCTGTGCGATCGACAACGCCATTCGGAGCGGCACCCGGAAAAACGGCCTCGATAAGCGGTGCCGCCTCGCCTTCGTAGAGGCCGTGGACAATTTTGTCGGCGTCGTAAACTGTAATGCCTTTGGACCGCAGATAGGCTGCGACGGTGCTCTTGCCCATCCCGATAGAGCCCGTCAATCCGGCGACGATCATAACGCCGGGCTCGGCGGATGGCGCAGTGCGGCGAGAACCGCCTTTCTCAGTTCAGCACTTACCTTAGGCCGCACGCCGAACCATTTCTCGAAGCCCGGGACGGCCTGATGCAGTAGCATCCCTAGCCCATCCACCGCCGCAAATCCTTTCTCCCGCGCTTGCCGCAGCAAGTCCGTTTCAAGTGGCTTATAAACAATGTCACATACGGTCGCATCTGCAGCGAGAGAAGACAGATCAATATTGAGAGGTGGGAAACGATCCATTCCAAGGGTAGAGCAATTGACGAGAAGCCGCGCGTCTTTCAAGGCTCGATCCAGCTTTCCGAAATCGAGGGCCTCTGCCGGCGGAAAGAACCTGGTAAGCTCCTCAGCCTTGCCCTTGGTACGATTAACGATTCTGACCGTCCTAAAGCCGCGGCCCAGTAGCACCCAAACGACAGCTCGCGCAGCACCCCCGGCCCCGATCACGACCGCTGTGCCTCCTACATCCCAGCCTGGGCTTTTCTCGTCCAGGTTGGTGGCAAAGCCGTAAGCATCGGTGTTTGAGCCAGCAAGTTGGCCAGCCTCCAGCCAAACCGTATTTGCAGCTCCTATGGCCTTGGCGGATTCGTCCCGGATAGCGCATAAACGGAGGGCCTCGAGCTTATGGGGCACAGTAATATTGGCGCCGCAATAACCTCGCTCAGCCAAGCCTTGCAGGAAGTTTCGAAAATCATCCGGCTTCACAGCCTCCCTACGGTAATCGCCCTCCAGGCCATTTTCCCTAAGCCAGTAACCATGGATGACAGGCGACAGCGAATGTGAGACAGGCCAGCCGATTACACAGGCACGTTTCATAGGAAGGCTCTACTTCAGGATAGTCGACAAGCTGCGCAATTCGGCCAGCACCTGCAGAATAGGCAATCCCAAGATAGTGAAGTAGTCTCCTTTGATCTCAGAAAAGAGATGGATGCCAAGACCTTCAACGTGATACGCGCCGACAGAGGTTAGAACACCCGGGCCAGCGGTTTCCATATACCAATCCAGGAACTCTTCGGAGAAATCGCGAACTCGCAAAGCGGCGGTATCGATAATCGTAACAGCCCGCTTCTTATGAAGAACCGCCGCAGCGGAATGAAGTTCGTGGGTGCGGCCGCGCAGCTTCTCCAGCTGTGCTCGAGCTTCCTCCTGGCTTCTAGGTTTTTCGAGAATTTCGCCGCCAATGGCAAGCACCTGATCGGCGCCGATAACGATAGCATCCGGCTCCATTGCCAAGACATCCTCGGCCTTCAACTTGGCGAGTGTCTGGGCAACTTCGGCAGGCGGAGTGCCGTGGGGAAAGTTCTGGTGCTCTTTTGTCTCGTCCAAGGTAGACGGCCGCTGGCGAAAGCGAATTCCCGCGCTCGCGAGGATCGCTGCCCGCGCTCCGCTCGCAGAGGCGAGGATGACTTCAGGGTAATCGGCTTGCATGTCCCTAGTATAACCGTTTTGAATGCAAACCTAAAGCAGAAGCCAACCCCTTTCATTCATGGCGGGAGTCGTGCAGCGCGATGATCGTTGCCGCCGTCTCCTCGATTGATTTTCTTGTTACATCGACGACTTGCCAACGGTTGTGCGCGCACAGCCGCTTAGTGAGGGTCATCTCCTCCTTGATACGGTCCGCATCGACGTAGTTGTCAAATTTGTCATTGTTTAAGGCAAGCATGCGGTTTCGGCGTATTTCCGCGATGCGTTCTGGGCTCGCGACCAAGCCTACCACAAGGGGAGACTTCAAGCTGCCAAGATTGGGGGGCGGCGGGATATCGGGTACAAGGGATACGTTCGCGGTCTTATATCCTCGATTTGCAAGATAGATACTGGTTGGCGTCTTCGATGTCCGGCTTGCGCCGACAAGGACGATGTCCGCCTTTTCCAAGTCCTCGCTATGCTGGCTGTCGTCGTGGCTAAGGGTGAAGTTCATGGCATCGATTCTGCGGAAGTAATCTGCGTCAAGGGTGTGCTGACCCGCAACCACAGCACGGGAGGGCATCTTCAGATAGCTCTCGAAGGCCTGAAGAACAGGCTTCAGTACCGCAACGCATGGCACATCCAGCTCCCGGCAGCGTGATTCCAAAACCTCTGCCAAATGTGGATTCATAAGCGTGTAAAGCACAATCCCTGGCGATGCTTCGATCTGCTGCAGAACCGTGGAAAGCTGCCTCGAATTGCGGACAAGCGGGTGCATGTGGCGGTTAGGCACTCCCCCGGAGAGCTGAACCACCGCCGCCTTTGCCATCGTGGTTAATGTCTCGCCCGAAGCATCGGAAACAAGGTGAAGGTGAAAATGCTTCTGGGTGGGGATTGATGTGATCTGTGGGGACAAGGAAGCCTGTTGTTCACCGTCGCCCGGTTCACGTGCACGGTCCATCACTGAGTCCTCCACGCCAATTCAAAAAAAGCACACAGCCCTTGAAGCCGTGGAAAGAAAGCGCTTGTATCGCACCTTGCGCGATCCTAGCCTGAGTTTGCACATCCTGTCCTCACGTTATTCACTAGCTGGCAGCCGTCGGCCAAGTCTGGACTGCAAGGGAGGAAACATCCTATCCCCTATTCTCAACAAGGGAAGTGGAGCGTAATGCCCTGGCCGTCCAAAGTGCAGGACAGCTAAGGCATAACTGTTTCTTTCCTCAAAATGAACCGCCTTAAAGAAACAGCAGAAATCAGAGAAAGAACCTTTCTGATGGAGGATCTTCAGGGAATCAGAAAGCAAGGCAGTCATCAGGCAATCATCAAGGATGAAGCATTCCAAGCCATGCCGAAATTTCTGCGAACACTCTCCGGGACCGTCTGTACACCACCTGCCCTATGGCTCATGCGTCAAGCAGGGCGCTACCTGCCAGAGTATCGCGAAGTTCGCGCTCAAGCCGGCTCATTTCTTGGTCTTTGTTACAACCCTGATTTGGCTGCGGAGGTGACTTTACAGCCTGTGAGGCGGTTTGGTTTTGATGCCGCGATTATTTTTTCTGACATCCTTGTGGTTCCGCATGCACTCGGCCAAAGGGTGGAGTTTCTTGATGGCGAAGGACCAAGGCTCGATCCCGTAACCAACGCAAAGGCCGTTTCTGGCCTTTCACCAGACCGAGCCCGCACCTGCTTTGATCCAGTCTACGAAGCAATTAGGAAAACCGTAGGAAGGCTTGAGTCGCAAACGCCACTGATAGGGTTTTGCGGTGCTCCCTGGACAGTAGCTAGTTACATGATTGAGGGCGGCGGTTCTCCCGATCAAAGGGCCGCGAAGCTCCTGGCGTACAAAGACCCGAAAACTTTTCAAACTCTTCTTGACCTCCTCGCCGATACCTCGGCAGGCTATCTTATCGGACAGGTAGATGCTGGTGCATCGGCTCTGCAAATTTTCGACAGTTGGGCAGGAAGCCTTGACGACGACAGCTTCGCGAAATTCGTAATCCAACCGACAGCGAAGATCGTACAAAGGGTGAAGGCTATTCATTCCCAGGTGCCGGTCATTGGCTTTCCAAGAGGCAGCGCTGCCTGTTACTCGAAATATCTAAGCGAAACGGGAGTTGATGCCATCGGTTGCGACACTGCAGCACCCCTGGATCTCATGACAAGAATTCAGATCCAACGGCCTGTGCAGGGAAATCTCGATCCGCTGTTGCTGCTTTCGGGCGGGGATGCTATGGAGCGAAGAGTGAGAGCGATTCTCGACACGCTTTCGCCAAAGCCCTTCGTCTTCAATCTAGGGCACGGCATTCTCCCCGAAACACCTGTTGAGAACGTCGAGCGCCTCGTAAACCTCGTCCGCACCACAGTTTAGCGTATCCAAACCAGCCAACAGCCCATGAGCAGCTTTTTATATCTGTCTGCCGAGACGTTTCAGTTTCTGGTAGCCTTCCATCTCATTGCGGCATTTGCCTGGCTGGCTGGCATGTTCTACCTGCCAAGACTATACATCTATCATGCCGAAGCCGGAGCCGGCACTCCCCAAGCTGCAACATTTAAGGTGATGGAACGGCGTCTTCTTAAACTAATCATGAACCCGGCAATGATCGTAACAATCGCTCTCGGATTATGGATCGCATTTGGGAGCGGTCGTGTGGACTGGAATACGGCTGGTTGGCTTCATGTCAAGATTGTCCTTGTTCTGCTTATGGCAGTTCTCCACGGCCTTCTGGCTAAGTGGCGCAAGGACTTCGAGGTAGACAATATACCACATAGTCCTCGTTTCTTCCGCGTTATTAACGAACTGCCAACGGTCCTTCTTATAGGAATTGTAATTCTCGCCGTTGTGAGGCCATTCTGATCTTCAAAATCCACTGGAAAATTGAGGTTTTTCCACGTCTGATCTTTTCGCGGCCAGAGAACGCTGCTATATTAGTATGGTCGTATTCCCCTGCCAGACTTGTTTTGTGTGCAGAATTGCACGGTTCGCACCAATTTGAGTGACTAAGCCGCACAACCCTCGGCATACAAGCGGCATTTCGACAGCCCCACCTGATCCCATCGGTTCGCAGCTTTTGCCTGCCTCTTAATCCACCCACAAAAAGTCTTCCCTGTCATGCAAGAAATGAAACTTCAAGACCTTAAAGTAAAGTCACCAACAGAGCTTTTGACTGTTGCCGAAGAGTTCGCGGTCGAAAATGCGAGCGCTCTTCGGAAGCAGGAGCTTATGTTTGCAATACTAAAGCAACTTGCTTCCAGAGATATTGAAATTACTGGAAACGGCGTCGTGGAAGTGTTGCAAGATGGATTTGGATTTCTTCGGTCGCCGGATTCCAACTATTTGCCGGGGCCTGATGATATCTATGTAAGTCCGAGCCAAATCAGGCGCTTTGGCCTGAGAACCGGCGACACCGTCGAGGGTCAAATAAGGGGACCAAAGGATGGTGAGCGCTATTTCGCCCTTCTAAAGGTCAACAAAATCAATTTCGACGATCCTGAAAAAATACGGCACAAGGTTCACTTTGATAATCTGACGCCTCTTTATCCCAATAGCTGGCTAAAGATGGAAACGGAAAGGCCCGACACAAAGGACCTTAGCCCACGTGTTATCGACATCGTCGCGCCGTTGGGTAAGGGTCAACGCGGGCTCATCGTCGCTCCGCCCCGCACGGGAAAAACCGTCCTCCTTCAGAATATTGCGCACTCGATCACCGCAAATCACCCCGAATGCTATCTCATTGTCTTATTGATTGATGAGCGTCCCGAAGAGGTGACCGATATGCAGCGGTCTGTGCGCGGGGAGGTTATAAGCTCGACCTTCGACGAGCCCGCATCTCGCCATGTGCAGGTAGCTGAAATGGTAATTGAGAAGGCGAAAAGATTAGTCGAGCATAAGCTTGACGTCGTGATTCTTCTTGATTCCATCACAAGGCTCGGCCGCGCCTACAATACCGTAGTGCCTTCCTCGGGTAAGGTTCTGACCGGTGGCGTTGACGCTAATGCCCTTCAGCGGCCGAAGCGCTTTTTTGGTGCCGCCCGCAATATCGAGGAAGGCGGATCGCTAACGATTATAGCGACGGCGCTCGTGGAAACGGGTAGCCGGATGGACGAGGTTATCTTCGAAGAATTCAAGGGAACCGGCAATTCCGAACTTGTTCTTGATCGTAAGGTCGCCGACAAACGTGTGTTTCCAGCTATGGATATCGCTAAGTCAGGAACAAGAAAAGAAGAGCTTCTCGTTCCACAGGCTCAGCTTAGAAAGATGTATGTCCTGCGCAGGATACTGAACCCAATGGGTCCGATGGATGGCATTGAATTCCTGCTCGACAAGTTGAGGCAGACCAAGACAAACGCGGACTTTTTCGATTCAATGAACACCTAGGCTCGATCGATCGGCGGCCTTTTCTTCGATGGCGCTGCCGTCTTGGCCTCAAGGATTTTCTGCCTCGGTACCGGCTGACGAAGACGTAACCGGAAGCGTTCAACCAAACGGAGAAGTTCGGCCTGGTTCGAAGTATTCGTTTTTTGGAATAGCTTCCGCATGTGACTTTTGACAGTGTAAAGTGAGATGTTTAGCCGGCTTGCCGTAACGGCAAGGGTGCGCGCTTCCATCAACTGCTTAAGCACCTTTTTTTCTGCTTTGCTTAATCCAAAGCTTTGGGCGATGGCAGAAAACCCATAGGTGGCAGCCTCGTGGCCGCTGATGATGAAGAGGGCAAGTGCGGGCTCCATCCCTTCCCCGGAATGAACGGCCCGAAGATAACCGATAGCCCTATTCTTATCTTCCTGCGAATGCGGGAAGCATATCTCAAGCTCCTCAGGCTTCGCTTCCTTATCTGCCAGAGCGGTTTTTATCCGGGTGGCGATCTCGTCTGTGGATGTACGGTTGGGTCCGGAAAGATAGCCACCGGAACACCGGACCGGCCACCCGCCCTCCGCCATTTCCTTGGCGGCTTCGTTCGCAAAGAGGACTGCCGCGTCCGGGGAAAGTATGAAGATTGCAATATTAAAGATGTTGAGCAATGAGCATAAGGCTTGATATGCCGGCTCTTGCACTTCTTTTCCCCCACGAAGCGAAAGTAGTGGCCATGCCTCAATCATTCCTTTCCCTTGCCGGAGTGCCTCCAATTGGCAAAGCTCGTTGCCGGCCTGAGTGACTCTTTTATTGAGAGATGTTTGTCTCATTTGCTACGCTCCCCCACGATTGCGTGCCCGGAATCTTTGTATCAAATTTATTGCGAATGGCCCGTGCTATAACGCACGCAAAAGAAGGAAATTCGTTCTTTATTTGTAATGCCGGTGGTAATGGTGTCCCTTCAGGAGGATTAAGAAAAAGACCTCCCCCTTCGGAGATGGCCATCCAGGAACTGGAGGCTCGATTGAATCCGTAGCGAGCCCACGTTCAGGCCGCGGATACGTCTTTTCGACTATGCGACTTAACTTTACGGCCGCGCTAAGCTCGGCTTTTATAACGCCGAGGCAGCTACCTGTACGGCGACTTGGCGCTCTTCCTTGAGCTTCTCTTTCAGCTGCTCTGGTTCCGTCAGAGGCAGGGAACAGCGCCCACCCACGCAAACATGGGCCGTAATCTTGCCGTCGATGCCAGTTTTGCCGCTGGCCGGTGAGGCACCTGAAACCCGTTCGGCGTCTTTAATCCATTGTATGACGGCATCTGGCAGGGACACCTCGGAGAGTGCCTTCAACCAAGTATTCGCGTCGTTGGATCCTTTGTCGCCCAGCACAACCACATGCTGCGGAGCGATCAAGGTCATGGAACCCGACAAAAGCCCTGTATAGGCAATGGTCATTGTTTGCGCTGCGGCCTGGAACGCGGCCAGAAGCGCATCCGCCCGCTTAAGATAAGCGCTATCGCCTGTGAATGTATAAAGATCGGCGAGATTTTGCAGCATAGTCGCATTCGGATTCGGCGTGGCGTCGTCGCTGGCCGAAAGCGGGCGCAAAATGAGATCGCTGGTATCGTCCGCGGAGAGAAAGTAACCGCCGCTCTCCGCGTCGTAATGGCGATTCAATACCGCAGTCCATCCTACCGCATCGTCCAAATATTTATTTTCGTTTGTGACCTGGTGAAGTGCTAGAGCGGCAGAAATCATGTTTGCATAGTCCGCCGACGTGGCGGGCGCTTTGAGTTTGCCATTCCTGAACGAATGGAATAGACGGCCCTCTGAAATCATGGTCTCGGCCACAAAGCGGTAAGCCTTCGCCGCTAGCGCGGTCCACTTTGCATTCCGGAAGGCGCCGCCCGCACCCGCAAGTGCCCTGATCGCGAGTCCATTCCAGTCGGCGAGTACCTTATCGTCCCAGCCCGGCTTGTCACGCTTTTCACGAACCTCAAATAGCTTCTGCCGGCATTCCTGAAGTGCAAGCTCCTCATCACGGCCGAGCAGTGCCAGCGCATTCAAACGATTGAGAATGGTTTTTCCTTCCCAGTTGCCGCCTTCTGTCACATCGTATACTTGCGCAAAGAGAGCAGACTCCTCGCCGCTCCCAAGCGCGTTTGTTATTTCCTGCGCGGTCCAGACGTAGAACTTGCCTTCTTCTCCCTCCGAATCCGCGTCATAAGAGGAAGCAAATCCTCCGCCGGGAACGCGCATATCGCGCTCAAGCCACTGAATGGTCTCGGTGACGCGGGTTTTGAGCCGGTCGGATTGCGTCTCCTTCCAAACTTCGGTCATCAACTCGATAAGCAGCGCATTGTCGTAAAGCATCTTCTCGAAATGCGGGACAAGCCACCGTTCATCCACCGAGTATCGTGCGAATCCGCCACCGAGGTGATCGTAGATACCGCCCTGGCAGATGTGCAGGAGCGTGTTTTTCACAGCCTCAACGCAGGTCTTCAGCCCATAGCGGAGGCCCGCCTTCCACAGAAAATGAAAGATCGCCGTATTCGGGAATTTTGGCGCGCCACGGAGGGCGCCATTGGCCGGGTCTATCGCGCCAATGAATTTGCTGGCGACATTTGCGAGCTGTTCGTCCGAGAACGCCGGCGCTGCGCCGTAATTTAGCCGAGGCGTCAGCCGCGACTTAAGGTAGGCGGTGTTCTGCTCGATGGTCTCCTTTTCCTGAGTATACACACGCGCCACATTCTCGAGCACCTGCCGGAAACTCGGCCGGCCGAAGCGCGGCGTATCGGGAAAATAGGTTCCGCCGAAGAATGGCATGCCGTCCGGGGTCAGGAACATCGTGAGGGGCCAGCCGCCCTGTTCTCCGAGTTCTTGGAGAGCTGTCATATAGAGAGTATCGACATCGGGTCTCTCTTCCCGATCGACCTTGATGTTCACGAAAAGGTCGTTCATCAAGGCTGCGGTTTCTTCCTTCTCAAAGCTTTCATGCGCCATCACATGACACCAGTGGCAGGCCGCATAGCCGACGGAAAGTAGAACGGGCCTGTTAAGGCGCTGAGCCTCCTCAAAGGCTTCTTTGGACCAAGGCCACCAGTGAACGGGGTTGTCTTTGTGCTGCTGGAGATAGGGGCTTGTCTCTTCGTGCAAACGATTTGATGCCATAGGCAACCTTGTTAAGCACCGTCTCTGGCGGGTGCTTGAGAAGTCAAAACGCGCTGTAATTATACTGTTTTTAGGGATATGTGGCCTGCAACTCATTGTGCAAGATATTCGAATTAGGAACTTGACCGTGACTATCTGCGCCCTTTCTACAGTGCCGGGCCGTTCAGGTGTGGCTGTGATCCGAGTCTCCGGCCCCGCGACCAGAGAAACCCTGCAGTCTTTGTGCCAAAGAAGGGTCCCTGCACCTAGGGTCGCGAGCTTGCGGAAGCTGCGAGATCCTCAAAGCCGTGAGGCGCTTGATCGGGGCCTTGTAATCTGGTTCCCGGGTCCGTCGAGTTTCACTGGCGAGGATATGGCAGAGCTTCATGTGCATGGAGGCAGGGCTGTTATCACCGCTGTTCTCGATGCTCTGATCCGGCTTGGGCTGAGAATTGCGGAGCCGGGCGAGTTCACGAAACGCGCGTTCGAAAATGGGAAGCTGGATCTGACGGAGGCAGAAGGGCTTGCCGACCTCATCAACGCAGACACGGCGGCTCAGCGCCGTCAGGCTCTTCTGCAAAGCGCTGGGGCTTTGCGCGGCTGTTATGAAGACTGGCGCCGCTCTCTCCTGCGTGCGATGGCGTACGTCGAGGCAAGCCTCGACTTCTCGGATGAGCGGGATATCGCGGACGATGCATTTCAAAGGGCTCTTCCTGAAGTGCGCTTGCTGGCTGCCGAATTGGAACGTGCTCTTCTGGATGGCAAGCGTGGCGAGATCGTTCGCGAAGGTATCCAAGCCGCGATTGTTGGCGCTCCCAATGTTGGCAAGTCCAGCTTGCTGAACGCGCTCGCCGGGAGGGAGGCGGCAATAGTCTTTGACGAGCCTGGAACTACGCGCGATGTGATCGAAGTAATGTTCGACCTTGATGGATTTCCGTTCGTGTTGCGCGATACTGCCGGTTTGCGTGACGCTGGAGGCCCGGTCGAGAGGGAGGGGATCAGCCGCGCCCTGGCGGCGGCGGCAGATGCCGACATCGTGCTCGCTCTTGAAGATGCCGGCGAAGAAATGCCACCTCCCGTATGGCGGGAGCAGATTGGTTTGGAGGGAGACTCAAACGGTCCTAAACTTATTCTCAGGGTGAAAAACAAGATCGATCTAGCGCCATTAAAGCCAGATGAAGCCGGCATAATGGCCATTTCTGCCAAGACTGGCGCCGGGCTCGAAAATCTCAAAGCCGCGCTGGCTGCATTCGCACGCGATAACTACGGGAAGGGGGATTCTCCACTAATCACGCGCACCCGCCATCGCCAAGAGATCGAGCGGGCATCGCGTGCGCTAGCATCGTTTCTCGCTGCAGCGAAAGCACGGGAAGACACTGAGCTTGCTGCGGAGCATCTTCGAGATGGTGCCGATGCTCTCGGACGTCTTACCGGGCGCTTGGATGTGGAAGACGTACTCGGGGAAATCTTCTCTGAGTTCTGCATCGGAAAGTAGCCAGGTGGCCGCTGTTTCACATGAAACAGGTTCTCCGGGATGCAATGTGTAGATGGAGCGACAATGGGTAAGTGCTTGAGACTGCGGTTCCGCTTGTCTATCTTCCGGTGCAACCTTTTCGCTTATCCTCATGCGGTGAAGAAGTGGCGAAGGCATTCGATGTCATAGTTGTGGGAGGCGGTCACGCGGGCTGCGAAGCCGCTGGCGCAGCCGCGCGCATGGGCGCGCGCACAGCGCTAATCACCCACAAATTCGAAACAATCGGCGAGATGTCGTGCAACCCCGCTATCGGGGGGCTCGGTAAAGGGCATCTCGTGCGTGAGGTTGACGCACTTGACGGGCTCATGGGCCGCGTAATCGATCGGGCCGGCATTCAATTCCGGATGTTGAACCGCTCGAAGGGACCGGCGGTGCAAGGGCCGCGCGCTCAGGCGGATCGCAAACTCTACCGGCGGCACATGCAGGAAGCCATTACTGCGCAAGCAAATCTTGAAGTTGTCGCCGAGCCGGTCGAGGATTTGCTCGTTCAGCAAGGCGCCGTTATCGGTGTACTTACTGGAAGCGGGGCAGAATTTCGTGCAGGCGCCGTCGTCATCACGACGGGCACCTTTCTAAGAGGCGTCATCCACATAGGCGAAGAGCGCATCCCGGCCGGGCGTGCCGGTGAAGCACCGGCAATCCGCCTTGGCGAAAGGCTTTATTCTTTGGGCCTACAAATGGGCAGGCTGAAAACAGGAACTCCAGCGCGGCTAGACGGGCGGACCATCGACTATTCCCGGCTTGAAGCGCAGCCAGGCGATGAGCAGCCGGTACCGTTCTCTTTTATGACCCATGAGATTACAACGCCCCAGATCGCCTGCCATATTACTTACACCTCACCGGAGACGCATGCAATCATTGCCGCGAATATCCATCGCGCGCCCATGTATTCCGGACAGATCGAAAGCGTTGGCCCGCGTTACTGCCCCTCGATCGAAGATAAGGTCGTGCGCTTTAAGGACCGCGGCAGCCATCAGATCTTCCTCGAGCCCGAGGGCTTGGATGATCATACCGTTTACCCGAACGGGATCTCGACCTCTCTTCCCGAAGATGTTCAGCGCGCATTCCTGAAGACGATCCCGGGCCTGGAAAATGCGGCGGTGATACGGCCCGGCTACGCGATCGAGTATGATTACGTAGATCCTCGCGAGCTTTTGCCTTCATTGGAGCTAAAGCGGCTGGGGGGCCTGCTTCTCGCAGGCCAAATCAACGGGACCACGGGCTATGAGGAGGCAGCCGGCCAAGGCCTGGTCGCTGGCATAAACGCGGCACTTAAGGCGGCTGGCGGCCAGGCCGACTTTGTGATTTCCCGCACCGGCGGCTATATCGGCGTCATGATCGATGACCTCGTGACACGAGGGGTCTCCGAGCCTTATCGCATGTTCACGAGCCGCGCCGAATATCGTCTCCGCCTGCGCGCGGATAACGCGGACGAGCGATTGACGCCTCTTGCTAGCCAGATTGGATGCATGGGAACTCTTCGTGAGGCTGTTTTCGCCAAGAAGTCCGCAGAACTGGCCTCTTCGCACCAGCTTTTGGAAAAGTTGACTCTGACTCCGGATGAGGCTGCACGTCACGGCATCGCTCTCAATCGCGACGGCCGCCGCCGCTCAGCTTTTGATCTGCTTGCGCTTCCAGATATGAGTATCGGGCGGCTTTCCAGTGTTTGGCCAGAGCTGGCAGCGATCCCGGCTGCGATGGCCGAACGCCTCCAGGTTGATGCGCGCTATGCAGTCTACATGGAGCGGCAGGAGGCCAGCATCTTGGCTTACCGGAGGGATGAGGGGGTCGCCATTCCTGTCACCCTCGATTTTGGCGCCATTTCCGGCTTGTCGAATGAGGTTAGGCAGAAGCTTCAACACCACCGTCCGTCAACGCTCGCTCAGGCCTCGCGGATCGACGGCATAACGCCAGCCGCGTTGATGCTTATTCTTGCTCATATGCGAAAGGCGAGCAAAGCGGCCTAGGCTGTACAGGATACAAGAAAGCACAAAGCGAAACTATCCGCATTATCCGCTACGTACTCCTGGTGTTGTTCGATATAGTGCTCCTCCTTTGATGCAGAGCAAAAGAGAGTGGCCAAGCTAGCGCGGATCGAGAACGCCGCAGACTTTGCGCGTTTCTTCTCTGTTTCACATGAAACAGTGGAGAAACTTGAGCTCTACGAGCGTCTGCTTATCACGTGGCAGAAAGCGGTGAATCTGGTTTCGCCGGCGACAATACCGCAAATCTGGCAGAGGCATTTCGCGGACTCGGCCCAATTGCTTTCGCTAGTGCCGGATACTCGGATTTGGGTGGATCTTGGTTCCGGAGGGGGATTTCCAGGGCTTGCGATTGCTATTATGCTTGCGAATCAGAAAGAGTGTTGTGTGCATCTTATCGAGAGCAATTCCCGTAAGTGCGCTTTTCTTTCGGAAGTGGCGCGGCAAACGGGCGCTCCCGCGAAGATACACAATGCTCGCATCACGGATGCCGCAGCGACGCGGATCATACCCGTGGCGGATGTGATAACTGCCAGGGCTTTGGCACCCCTCGGCGAATTGTTGGGCGAAGCCCTGCCATTCTTCAGTAAGGCGTCTGCCGGGTTGTTTCTGAAAGGCCGAGAGGCCGGAGTAGAAATCGCTGAGGCCCGGAAGCGCTGGGTTTTCGATTTGAAAATCCACCCCAGCATCAGCGATGAGGAAGGAAAGATCTTGGAGATCCGGAAACCGGTGCTGAAACGGGGTGGCGAGCAGTGACTAAGAGAAATGAGAAACAAATGAGGGTCTTCGCAGTCGCCAATCAAAAAGGCGGCGTTGGCAAGACAACAACTGCGATTAATCTGGGAACGGCACTGGCGGCGGCTGGCGAGCGCGTTCTCGTCGTCGACCTTGATCCGCAGGGAAATGCCAGCACTGGCCTCGGGGTTGCGGAGGACGCGCGCCACGTCTCCACTTACGACGTTCTTGCAGGTGCGGCCGCGCTTGAGCAGGCCATGACGCCAGCAGCCGTCCCCGGGCTTTTCGTGGCGCCGTCCACACGAGACTTGGCTGGCCTTGAACCGGAGATTTCGGCGGCCCCGAACCGGGCGTACTTTTTGCGGGACGCGATCGCCTCGCTGCGCGCCTCCGAAAAAGACCGTGCCCCGAATGAGAGGCTGGGATACGTCCTTATCGATTGCCCGCCCTCGCTGAGCATCTTGACGCTGAACGCGCTTGCGGCCGCCGATGCCGCTCTAGTCCCGGTGCAATGCGAGTTCTTTGCCCTGGAAGGCATTACGCAGCTGAAGGAGACCATTGATTTTGTGCGCTCAAGCCTCAATCCTTCGCTTGAGATCCATGGGGTGGTTTTGACCATGCACGACGGGCGCACGAAACTCTCCGATGAGGTTGCCGCGGAAGTGCGCCAGTTTTTCGGCCAAAAGGTCTACCAGACCGTAATTCCTCGGAACGTGCGTGTCGCGGAGGCGCCCTCTCATGGTAAGCCGTTGCTCCTTTACGATCACAAGAGTGCAGGTAGCCGCGCCTATGTGGATCTGGCCGCCGAGTTGATCAGCCGCGAACGCGCCACGGCCGCGGCTGCAGCTTAGTCAGCATCCAGCGGTGCGTCCTAAAACGTAACCTTTGCAAATGATGGGCGCGGGCCTCGCAGGCATGCCCAAACCTTGAGCCGGAGAAGCGACATGGAATCACGATCGGGGGCCGCAGCAACGGGGCCGTCACCTGTTCAGAAAAATCGCTTGGGGCGTGGACTTGCTTCGCTTATTGGCGACAATGTACCAGTTAATGGCCGGGTACTGCCCGCTAACGGTGAAAGCCGGATGGTGCCAATTGACCGGGTCCGGCCAAGTCCTCTCAATCCTCGAAAGAACTTCGAGCAGACGCCTCAAGCAAAAGTAGAACTTGAGGAACTGGCTGCCTCGATCCGGGAAAAAGGCCTTGTGCAGCCTTTGGTCGTCCGGCCTGCCGATGCTACCGGCACCTATTACGAGATTGTCGCCGGGGAACGCCGTTGGCGGGCCGCGCAGAAAGCTTCGCTTCATCTGGTGCCCGTCATCGTTCGCTCGCTTTCCGACCAGGAAGCGCTTGAGCTTGCGATAATCGAAAATGTTCAGCGCTCCGATCTGAACGCGATCGAAGAGGCAGGAGGCTATCGAGAGCTGATCGAGCGTTTTGGTTACACCCAGGAGGAACTTGGCCAAATCATCGGTAAAAGCCGAAGCCACCTTGCCAATACGATGCGGCTTCTAAAGCTGCCCGAGAGCGTACAAGCGCTTGTTCGCGATGGATCGCTAAGCGCGGGGCACGCAAGAGCGCTTATAGGACGAGATGATGCCGAAATCGTTGCGAAGGAAATCGTAAAGAAAGGCTTGAATGTTCGGGACGTCGAGGCTCTTGTCATGGGCCGCAAAGTCGGCGAAGGGTCCGCTTCCACAAAAGCGACCGCTCCGCAGAAAGATGCAGACACAAGAGCAGTCGAGCGTGAGATGTCAGACGCCCTTGGCCTTTCCGTCGTTATAAATCCAGGGAACGGTGAGTCCGGAGAGGTGATTGTACGTTACAAGACGCTGGAGCAGTTCGAGACGATACACAAGGCGCTGCTTCACCCGGGAAGGGGTTAAGGAACGGCTGGAATAGTTTGCGGGAAAGCGGCTACCCGGCGCGCTTCGGGCGGCTTCCTGAAGCGGCTTCGCCGGCGATCCCGAGAAGAAGGTTTGCGGTCAAATCCGTTGCGAGCGCCGGCTTGAGGCGTATTTCCTTCACCGCTTCATTGACCTTGGAAATCTGAGCGGCGAGTGCCGCCGCCGGCCAGCGGCGGACCTGGGCTGCTAAATTATCCTGCTGTTTGAAGAAAACCGGAGGCCGAAGTGCCTTGATCGCTTGTACAACAGGAACCCCGGCATCGGCCTCTACTCTCAGGGAATGCAAGCGCAGCAAAGCCGTTGAAAGCACGGCCGATATCGGGGAAACGTTCTGCTCAACAACCACGAAGCGCTCGAAGGCAAGCAAAGTCTGCTTCGCGTCCCCATTGAGTGCATAATCGATGATCTCCGAGAGGCCCGCAGTTTGTTGGTCAATAAGGCATTCTTCCACATCGCTGACAGTAATGCGGTACCTTTCTCCAGCGAATGTGATCACCTTTTCCGTCTCACTACGCGCCAGCGCCGATGAATAATCTGTACGCATCGCAATCAGTGCCGCAGCCTCTTCCTCGATTGAAGAGCCCGCGGATGAAACTTGACGGTCTATTAGAGCGCTAAGGCTTTCCCGATCTTCACCGTAGCATGCGATCGCAGCCAAATTAGGCTGCGCCTCGAACGTCTGCACAAGCTTATGGCTTTTCCTGAGATCAGGCGCCTGAATGATAAGATATGATTCCGCCAGCGAAGAGGAGGGAAGATTGCCGAGCTCGGATTGAGCTTTTGCCGGGCACGCTGAAAGCCATAGAATTTTTGTGGTCCCGAACAGCGAGCGGGTCGCAAGTTCAATCCCGCAACGCGCTGCATCTGAGGCAATGTCACTCTCATGCAGGCGGATGATCTCGGCATCCTTTCCTAGCCTTGCAGCGAGCGATCCCGCAACTCTTTCGGCCCTGGCGGCAATTTGTGCGCTATCGGAGCCGTAAAAAAGAAATCCGCGCACCGCTGGCGGCGGTGCAAATAGAAATTTGTCGGCTGATGATGCGCTTGGCGCAACCATAGGTAATAGGGAGTTGAAATCAGATACGGCTAAGCGGGCCGGGACAGAAAGGCTGCCACGCGCGTTTTCACGTCATCCGCCAAGGTACGCGCTGCACGATTTTCGGCATCAAGCACAGCGCGCGTATCACCGTAGGTGGAGCCGGTTACACCGGTTACACCGGTAAGGTTGTATGCCGCCTGGGTGCTGCTGTAAGCTTTGAAAACCACTTCGTTATCTTTGATACGGACAAGCCGGAACTCAGCATCGAGTTCTAGGATCTGACTGGTTGCGAGGCCCTGCTGTGTTACTAGAGCATTTCTCACACTTTCACGAAGCGCCACATCAAGCCGGTAAATTGGCGCGGACGGTTCTCCACCGCCGGTCGTACCGAAAATCAGTTCATTGCGTAGCCGCTGTCCCGTTCGGCTTGGAATTGTCGCTATCTGCACCGCCTTCATGGCTTCGCTAACGTTCGCACCGCCATATTCGGTGGTGGCGTAGAGAGGATGAAAGCCGCAACCGCTTGTGCTGATACCGAGCAGGCCTGCCACGACAGCCGCTACCGTCCGGCCAAGCAGGCGGTGGTTGCGTTTCGAGAACTCAGGCCACGACATTGACGATCCTTTCAGGTACCACAATCACCTTCTTAATAGGACGTCCATCAACGGCGCGAGTGACGCTTTCAAGGCGCAGCGCCGCAGCTTCCAAATCGGCACGGTCAGCGTTGCGCGAAACGATGATTTCATCCCTACGCTTTCCATTTACCTGTACGGCAATGGTCACGGTATCGTCAATGAGCAAGCTTCGCTCAACCTCGGGCCAGCTCTCATTTGCAAGCAATGTGTTGTAGCCTAGCAGCGCCCAGCCCTCTTCCGCCAAATGCGGCATGAATGGGTTGATAGAGTGCAGGAAAAAGATCAGCGCTTCCCGCAAGGCAAAGCCGAACGAAGGATCAGCATGCCATGCTTTATCCTGCAGGGCCGAGCTTAATTCATTCGCGAATTCGTACACGGCCGCGATCGCGCGGTTGAAGCGTAGGCCCTCTATTTCCTCCGCCACGGCGTTCAAACTCTTGTGCGCTGCCCGCCTTAGAGCTAGCGCCCCAGGGCCAAAGCGATCTGGAATCTTCAATGACGGGTCAGGCAGCAGCGGCAATCCATCATTCAAGAGCCGCCAGCAGCGTTGGATGAAGCGCCAGGCGCCTTGCGCACCTTCTTCGGTCCAAAGAACATCGCGTTCGGGAGGGCTATCGGAAAGCATGAACCATCGCGCGGTGTCGGCACCGTAATGGCTCGTAAAAATGTCTGGGTCGATTGTATTCTTTTTCGACTTCGACATCTTCTCGACGGGTCCAATCTGGAGAGGACTGCGGTTGCCGTCCGCGCGATGGGCCTTTCGGATACCACCAACCGTCTCTATCACGACCTCGGACGGCTCGATCCAATTCTGCTTTTCGTCGTGATAAGTCTCGTGGAGCACCATTCCTTGCGTGAAAAGCGCCGAGAAGGGCTCTGTTATGTCAAGATAGCCGCAATCCCTCATCGCTCTCGTGAAGAAGCGTGCATAGAGCAAGTGAAGGATCGCATGCTCAACCCCGCCAATATATTGATCGACGGGCATCCAATAATCTACACGCGCGCGATCCACCGGTTGGCGCGCATGCGGCGAACAGAAACGCGCAAAGTACCAGGAGCTGTCCACGAAAGTGTCGCAAGTGTCGGTTTCGCGTGTTGCCGGGCCGCCGCAGGATGGGCACTTTATGTGCTTCCACGTCGGGTGGTGGTCGAGAGGGTTTCCCGGCTTGTCGAAGGAGATATCCTCCGGCAAGAGAACCGGAAGATCTTTGTCGGGAACGGGTACCACTCCACATTTGGCGCAGTGAATCATGGGAATCGGGCAGCCCCAATAGCGCTGCCGGGAAACGCCCCAATCGCGTAACCGAAAGGTTGTGCGTTTTTCCGCCATGTTGCGCTTGGCGAGACGGCTGGCTACTTCCTCTTTGGCTTCCTCGACCGTCATGCCATTCAGAAAGGACGAATTCGCCAAACGGCCTGGGCCTACGTAAGCTTCGCTCCCTATCTTGAATGTCGCCGGGTCTTGGCCCTCTGGGATGACGACAGCCTTGACCTTCAGACGGTATTTGCGCGCGAAATCGAGGTCACGCTGGTCATGTGCGGGACATCCGAAAATAGCGCCCGTGCCATAGTCCATTAAAATGAAGTTGGCGACGTAAACAGGGAGTTTGGTTGTCGAGCGAAAAGGGTGAGCCGCCAGAATGCCCGTTGCGTAGCCCTTCTTCTCAGCCCGATCTATTTCCTCCTGCGCGGTCCCAATCTTGCGGCATTCCTCGATGAACTCCCTCAGCTTCGGATCGGACTTTGCAAGCTCCTGCGCGAGAGGGTGTTCGGGTGAGATTCCTATGAAGCTCGCGCCGAAGATCGTGTCTGGCCGGGTGGTGAAGACCTCGATTTCTGGATATCCCGAAGGCAATTTGTCACCGGAAAGGCGAAAGCGCATCAACAAGCCTTCGCTCTTCCCGATCCAGTTGCGCTGCATCGTACGTACTTTTTCCGGCCAATGGTGGAGCGTGTCCAGGCTCTTCAAGAGGTCGTCGGCATAGTGCGTAATCTTGAAGAACCACTGCGCCAGCTCTTTCTGCTCGACAATTGCACCCGAACGCCATCCGCGTCCGTCGATGACTTGTTCGTTGGCGAGCACGGTATGATCAACCGGGTCCCAATTTACTTTGCTTTTCCTGCGATAAACAAGACCAGCCCTGTAAAGGGCAAGAATCAAGCGCTGCTGCTGGTGATAATATTCAGGATCGCAAGTAGCGAATTCCCGTGTCCAGTCCAAGGACAACCCGATACGCTTGAGCTGCTTGCGCATTATGCGAATGTTTTCATAAGTCCAATCGCGCGGGTTGATTTTCTGCTGCATGGCCGCGTTTTCGGCGGGCAGTCCGAAGGCGTCCCATCCAAATGGGTGAAGAACATTGAAACCTTTAGCGCGCTTGAATCGCGCGACGACATCGCCCATCACATAATTGCGAACGTGCCCCACATGAATCCGTCCTGATGGATAAGGGAACATCTCAAGGACGTAGTATTTTGGCCTTTCTGGATCAGCAGACGTGACAAATGTCTTCAGCTCTTCCCAGATCTTCTGCCAATGTTTCTCGCGCTCGGGCGCGTTATAGCGTTCTATTGCCATGATTGAGTATCCTGCGCGCTAAGCGCGGCAAAAGGGTGTGCCCGATATGAAGTTGAAACCCGCTGCGGGTCAAGAGAAGCTCTCGACATGACAGACAGTGATCAACGATTGAATGCACGGGCAATCGAGGAGCGGTACGTTTCCATCATGGAGCGCGCGTGGCGCACAACAGAGGCTGCCGGCCGAGAACCTGCCGCGGTGAGAGTTGTCGCCGTGACAAAAACTTTTGCCGCGGAGACAATCCTTCCCGTGCTGCAACAGGGCCATAGGCATTTCGGCGAGAACCGTGTGCAGGAGGCTATGCAGAAGTGGCCGCCATTGAGGGCTCAGTTTCCGGGAGTGGAACTTCATCTTATCGGGCCGCTTCAAACGAACAAGGTGGGCGAAGCGGTTGCTTTATTCGACTGCATCGAGACTCTCGACCGGCCAAAGCTTGCAGCGGCGATCGCACGCGAAGTTCAGCGGCAAGGCAAAGCGCCGAAACTGCTCATTCAGGTCAATACCGGGCTGGAACCCCAAAAGGCTGGCGTTGCTCCGGACGAAGCCGGCAAGTTTGTTGCTCAATGCAATCGCGAGTTCGGACTTAGCATAGGCGGCCTAATGTGCATTCCGCCTCTGGAGGAAGACCCGCTGCCGCATTTCGAGATGCTGGCGGCATTAAGGGACCGCTTAGGACTTACTGAGCTCAGCATGGGCATGAGCGCCGACTTCGAAATCGCGATTGCCGCCGGTGCCACCATAGTCAGGGTTGGAACCGCGATATTTGGCAGCCGCTGAAGCCCCTGCCGGCTTTAGCAAAGGCGAGGCGGCTTTCCTTCAGCCAAAGGCCAGTTAGCCACTTCGGCGTTGCCACCACCCTTTCCGGGCAGGCCCAGTCCTGACTGGTTTCGGCCTTGGCTCCTTAACCGGCGTCGCAAGAGCAGCACCCTCCGCCAACGGGGTTGGCTCCGCCGGCAGAAAAACCTCTTGCACCTCCGCAGGGGGCATTTCTACCTTAGGCCGTTGCTCGGGTTCATCTCTCGCTATATTCCCGGCCTTTTCCGGCTTTAGATTTTCGGCCGGGGGCTCTGCTTTCGGCTGAAAATGTTCGCGTGTCTCTTCCGCGGGGCTCTTCATTACAGGCCCAAGCTCCAAATTTTTCGGGAAGTTGACATCGAAAGAAATAACGGGCTGATCTCCTAGTCCTGGTATATTTCCAGTTTCGTTCCCAGCTACGCCGCCGCTCTGGACGTCTTCAGGGTGACGCCGCCCGCCGCGTCTGCCTCTACGCCTATTCCGGCGGAATTGGCTCTCCTGTTCGCTTTCGCCCCCATTCCTGACGGAGATGTCCTCTGGCGCGTCTGCTGAAACAGGCTCATGACGAACATCCCCGTCATGGTAATCACCGTCTTCCTTATCGGCATCATCAAGTTCCAACGGTGCCGGCGCGGCTGCCCCGTTTTGCAATACCGGCTCATTGATGTGATCGCCACGTCCACGCCTCCGCCTGCGCTTACGCCTGGAAGGTCTGTCATCGCCCTCCGCGGTAGCTTCTTCATCCTCCTCGGCGATCTCCGTTGGCTCCATTTGTACGGCTTTGGACTCGGCGAGAACAGGTGCGCTGGCTGTAGCGCCCCTCGTAAGCGCAAAGTGGCCTCCATGAGCGTTTTCATCCATCTGAATAACGATGGACACGCCATAACGGATTTCTATGTCGCGGAGATAGGCGCGCTTATGATTGAGAATGTACAACGCTGCCTCGGTTGCGGCGGTGGCCGTGATGTCAGCCGCACCTTGAGTGCGCAGATTGTCCTCGATGGACCGCAGGATCATCAAAGCCACTGACTCAGTGGACCTAATGTGGCCTACGCCCTGGCATACTGGGCAGGGCATCGTGGAAACCTCGACAACTCCTTGGCGCAGGCGCTGGCGCGACATTTCGAGCAGTCCGAAATGGCTGATGTGCCCGACTTGGATGCGCGCGCGATCATGACGCAGAGCCTCTTTGAGCCTCCGTTCGACCGCGCGATTATTGCGGCGCTCATCCATATCGATGAAATCGATGACGATCAGGCCTGCCAGGTCACGAAGGCGAACCTGGCGGGCGACTTCTTCAGACGCTTCAAGATTGGTCTTAAGCGCCGTATCCTCGATAGAGTATTCCCGAGTGGCCCTGCCGGAATTCACATCGATGGCTACAAGCGCCTCGGTCTGATTAAGCACAATATATCCGCCGGAGCGAAGAGTAACGACTGGGCTGAACATCTGATTCAGCTGGCGCTCGACCTCATACTTAGTAAAGACCGGCTCTGGATCTTTGTATAAAATGACGTTTTTCGCGTGGCTCGGCATGAGCATCCGCATGAATTCCTTGGCCTCGCGATGAGCGTCCTCGCCGGCAACGATGATTTCATCGATGTCCTTGTTGTAGAGATCGCGGATCGACCGCTTTATGAGATTGCCTTCCTCATATACGAGGCACGGCGCGGTGGATTTCAGGGTGAGATCTCGCACATTTTCCCAAAGCCTGAGCAGATATTCGAAGTCACGCTTGATTTCGGCTTTCGTGCGCGACGCCCCGGCAGTTCTGATGATGAGCCCCATGCCTTCCGGCACATCAAGCTCCTGTGCGATTTCCTTAAGCCGCTTGCGATCGGCGGGCACCGTTATCTTGCGGGAAATTCCTCCGCCGCTGGGTGTATTTGGCATCAGGACGGTGTACCTACCCGCAAGCGACAGGTACGTGGTCAGCGCCGCGCCCTTTGTGCCCCGCTCCTCTTTAACTACTTGAATGAGCACAATCTGGTTGCGCTTAATAACTTCCTGGATTTTGTAATGACGCCAACGCCGCTTGTGACGTTGCGGCAACTCTTCGAGCGCGTCTTCAGAGCCTATCATTTCGACGGGGGCGGGAGCCTGTGCCTCCGGAACCGAAATCACGCCGCCCGTGTCCTCCTGTGAGGATTCCCATTTCACCTGTTCGTCCGCTGGACCATTGATTGGCGCTGCTGCTTCCGTCCCCCTATCCTCAGGCTCTTGCCTTGAAGACGAAGGCTGCTCTCCGGCAATGCCATTTGCAGCTGCCTCTGCCGCCACCTCATTTTCCATGGACTTTGCGCTTGCCGTGGTTTCAACATCCCCCGGATAGGCGGGAATCTCGTCGCGCGCTTCTTCCGCCCGGGCTACCGCCTCCGCAAATTCTTCGTAAACTGCTGGCGGCAGTGCCGCTTCAAGCGCAATCGGAGCCTGTGAGAACCCGCGTCCGCCGTCGTCTGGCACGGTGGACTTGGCTTCCGACTCGACCTCTGCTGTTTCATGTGTGGTCTCGTGCAGCCGTTCCTGTGCGGAGTCGGCGTAATCCGGGTCCCGGGCGGCGTTGTCCGAGGCGACCCCTACTGAATCCGGTGCGGGATGTGTCTCACCCTCATCCGTGTTTCCGGTGTCGTTGCCCTCTCCGCGGGCTTGGCGTTCCTGCGCTTCTTCTTTCATAAGCGCTTCGCGGACTGCTACCGGTATTTGGTAATAATCCGGATGTATTTCGGCGAACGCCAGGAAGCCGTGGCGGTTACCTCCATAATTTACGAATGCGGCCTGCAGCGACGGCTCGATGCGAGCTACCTTCGCCAGATAGATATTCCCCCTAAGTTGCTTGCGCGCAGCCAATTCGTAGTCGAACTCCTCAACTCGATTGCCGCGCGTCACCACCACCCTGGTCTCCTCCGGGTGGGTGGCATCGATTAACATTTTGTTTCCCATTGTAAATTTTTCCCAGCGCACCCGGGGCCAGGCGGAGTCTCGCGATTATGGTGGCATAATCGATCGGACCGTGTTGCCGGGCGGCGTTTTGGTTGGTCGCGTGCTCGCTACACCCCTTCGGCCTCGATCCGAAAAGGGTTCTATTTGCCGAGAGCGGATTATTGTAACCGCATCTGGCATCATCTGAAAAAAGCAAGCTAAAGCGCGAAGTTGACATGCTTTGAGATCTGGTTCGCCGGCAACCCATCTAAAGATAAGGCGGCGTCACCACGCTCCGTGGTTATTATTATTTCAGGACTTTCATCCTGGCTGCTGAACGACGATCGCTTGATATCGCCCCTGTTAGATTGTGGGCATAGCGCGATTGTCAAACATTCTTCCGCCGGCCAGATTACCTGCGTTGGCTTGACAGAGCCAAGCTTAACCTAGCCAGAGTTGATATATCTTTAATAATTCGTGTTCGCTCATTCTGCAAGCAAGACCTGAAGGGTTGCCGCCAAAGCAGCGGAAATCACGCCAGAGGCTGGTCTGGACGCCGTCCGCTGGGGTGATATAAGCGCCGTCTTAGGAATGGGCAAAAGGTCGGTGGATGAATAAAATCCGAATAAGCCTAAGATCCGAATCAGTGAGAGCCATCACAATGACGGCTCTGCTGGCATTCGGGATCGCGCCGCTTTTCGGACGCGAGGTCACCCTGAACGCCGAAATTGGTGGTGATCTGACGCGCACCCGCTTTGTGGCATTTCTTTCGAAACGAGTTGACTTCCGGATTTTTTCTATCAGCGACCCCTATAGGATCGTGGTCGATCTCCCCGAAACTGATATTCAGGTTCCAAGCGGTACGCATCGCGGACTTGTGCTTTCGTCCCGGTCAGGACTCCTGACGCAAGGAAAATCACGAATCGTTATCGACTTGGCGCAGCCGGCGCTCGTTGAAAAATCAGAGCTGCTGCCGCCCGAAAACGGTCTGCCGGCACGGCTCATTATAGAACTGGTAAAGTCGACACACAGAGCATTTTTGGCGGCAAGCAAGGCTTCCTCACCTCCAAAAACGGAAGTCGCGGCTGGAGGGGTTCCGACCCAGGAGCAAAATCGCGCCGATAGGCGCCCCTTAATCGTGGTCGATCCCGGCCACGGCGGCATCGATGCCGGTGCGCTAGGCTTCTCGACCCGGACTCCCGAAAAGGATGTTACATTCGATTTCAGCAGAACACTGAGGGAAAAGCTTGAGGCATCGGGAAAATATCGCGTTCTCATGACGAGAACTCTTGATGTGTACGTGCCGCTAGATGACCGCGCAGAAATGGCTGCAGGTCCAAAAGCCGATCTACTAGTATCCATTCACGCAGACGCGCTGGATGCGAGGCGCCTTGGAGTAAAAAGTCTCCAGGAAGTGCGCGGGGCAACGGTTTACACGTTGTCCGAAGAGGCTTCTGACGAACAAGCAAAAATACTCGCTCAAAATGAGAACAAGGCGGACATTCAGGCCGGCGTCGGCAGTGAGCAGGTCACGCCGGCTGTCTCCGCCGAAATTAATAACATTCTCAGCGATCTTGAGAGCCGCGGAAAAAAAAATAGGTCGCTTGCGCTGGCAAACTATCTAATCGAGCATTTAAAAAACAAAGTGAGGTTCAACATACGCCCTCACAGATCCGCGAATTTGAGAGTGTTGAAGGCTGCGGGGGTCCCGGCCGTGCTAATAGAACTTGGCTATCTAAGTAATAGCGAGGATGAGAAGCTTCTTACATCCTCGGAGTGGCGAGCGAAGACCGCGACGGAGCTGGCCGATACGATAGATGCCTTCATGTCGGAGCGGCAAGCACGTCTGCCCCTGTAGATTCACCAGACGTTGTGGAAAATGAGATAAAAAGTCATTTTGTGTGCCAGGCAAGCAGCCTTTGCCTTCATGCGGTTGTCGTGACCTGAATCTTATGGCTTAGTCTGAAAGGCCCGGCGGCTCACCTGTCACAATTTGGCTATGCCATTATGGTCGTGATGCCGCTCGAACATTCTGTTTCTTCGCATTCGCTGCCCAGGTATCCCGCATAAGCAGGCTCGAAACTGATGCAAATCAATTTGTCCGTGAAGCCCCCTGTCAGGAGAAGGCGCCGCAAAAGCTGGCTTTTAAGCCTTCTTGGGGTGGCATTCACGGCGGGCGTATTTCTTTTTCTCGCCGCTGCGGGGGGCGCAGCCTACTTTCTCTGGAGCATCTCCAGGGACTTGCCGGATTACGATAGGCTTTCGAATTACAAGCCCCCCGTGATCACGCGCGTCCATGCTGGGGACGGCAGGCTAATCGCGGAGTTCGCGAAGGAGCGCCGCATTTATGTTCCAGTCCAGGCGATGCCAAAGCTTCTCATAAACGCCTTCCTGGCGGCGGAAGATCAAAATTTTTATGAGCACCATGGTATCGACTTTCGCGGCGTGGCACGTGCGATCATCAACAACCTATTGAGAAAGAGAAGAGAAGGTGCTTCGACGATTACGCAGCAGGTTGCGAAAAATTTCCTGCTGACCAATGAGCAGACTTTCATGCGAAAGGCGAAAGAGGCAATTCTCGCTGTTCGCATAGACCGCGCCTTTACCAAGGATCAGATTCTCGACCTTTATCTCAATCAGATTTATCTCGGTGCGGGGGCCTATGGGGTAGCTGCGGCGGGGCTGCGCTACTTCGGTAAGGAGTTGCATGAGCTCCAAATTCACGAAGTCGCTTATCTGGCCGCCCTCCCGAAGGAGCCGTCGAAGCTTCAGTTGACCACAGCGCGGGGCAAGAATTTTCAGGAAGCTCTCGCGCGCAGGAATGCCACCATCGACAATATGGCCCGATTCAAGTTTATAAGCGTCGCGGAAGCCGAGAGCGCGAAGAAGATGCCGCTCGAAATGACGAGCAGGCAGATTGGACCATCTACCTTTGCAGCCGAGTATTTCGCTGAAGAAGTCCGGCGCTCGCTCGTCGATCTGTTCGGGCAAGACGAAAACGATCCCACCAATTCAAGCCTTTATACGGGCGGCTACTCTGTCCGTTCCACCGTCAATCCGAACTTGCAGCTGTTGGCCCGCGACGCGTTGCGCACAGGTCTTGTGAACTTTGACCGGAAACATTCGGGTTGGAGGGGACCCATCACTCACATCGACATCGCAAGTGGCGACTGGGGTGCAGGCCTGTCACAGGTCCCGTCGCTTGCAGATGTCGACCCTTGGCGGCTTGGGGTCGTGCTGCAATCGTCGAAGGATGTGGCTATCGTTGGCTTGCAGCCCACCCGCTTACCGAACGGTACTTTTGATACCCGGCGCGAAACGGTCGAATTGCGAGCCGAGGGCCTGAAGTGGGCGTTCGAGAGGGCCAAGTCCAAAGCGCGGCTAAAAACTGCGCCGGGCGTCAGTGACGTTTTGACACCAGGAGACGCCGTTTATGTCTCGCCGCCCACGGAGCTTGACCCGCCAGCAAAAGAGAGCAAACGGAATACAAAGCAGGCGAAAGCCGAGGAAAAGCCCTCCAGTCCGTCCTGGCAATTAATGCAGGTGCCACAGATCGGCGGAGCCGCTATTGTGATGGATCCTCACAATGGCAGAATTTTAGCCTTGGTGGGAGGCTTCAGCTTTGCTGAAAGCCAATTTGACAGGGCTGTTCAAGCGCGGCGTCAACCGGGCTCGGCATTCAAGCCAATTGTATACGCTGCCGCGCTTGATAACGGCTACACCCCAGCGACGATTGTCAATGATGCCGTAATCGCCATTGACCAGGGCAATGGGCAGGGCCTTTGGCGTCCGGATAATTATGACAAGCAAGTTCATGGGCCGTCACCATTGCGTATCGGGATCGAAAAATCGCGCAATCTTATGACCGTTCGGCTCGCGCAAGACATTGGCATGCCGATCGTTAGCGAGTATGCGCGGCGCTTCGGAGTTTATGACGACCTTCCGCCCCTTCTTTCGATGGCGCTTGGAGCCGGCGAGACGACGCTGCTCCGTCTGACGACCGCCTATTGCATGTTTGCGAATGGCGGGAAGAAGATCTCGTCAACTTTCATCGATCGCATACAGGATCGCTATGGCCGTACCATTTGGCGCCATGATCAGCGCCCGTGTGATGGTTGCAACGCAGATACCTGGCATGGTCAGGACGTTCCGCAACTGCCTGACGATCGCAAACAGATTGTCGATCCCATGACGGCCTATCAAATCGTGTCCATGCTTGAGGGCGTTGTCATCCGGGGAACGGGTGCCATGATCCACAAGCGCGTCGATAAGCCGTTAGCCGGCAAGACCGGCACGACCAATGAAGAAAAGGACGCGTGGTTCATAGGGTTCTCGCCCGACATGGCAATGGGGGTCTTCATTGGCTATGACAGTCCCCAGCCCATGGGCCACGGGGAGACAGGCGGCGAACTCGCCGCACCGATTTTCGCGGATTTTTTCAAGATGGCGCTAAAGGATAAGCCCGCCATTCCGTTCCGCACGCCACCGGGCATCTTAGAGGTGCGCGTTAACAAGAGGACCGGTCAACGCACCGATCCAAGCGATCCAGATGCCATCATGGAGTACTTCAAACCGGGCACCGAACCGGCCGAAGGCTATACGACGGCCGGTTATCCGGGCGAAGCGCCCGGTGCTTCCCCGAGCGGATGGGGAGGAGCTAGTTCTTCTTACCCGCCTGCTACGTACCCGCCTGCTTCAGGTGGAGGGTTTCCTCCTCCCTATGGGCGAGAGCCTCGCGCTGGAGGCTTGTATTAGTGGCGGTAACACATCATCTCTGCGCCGTTCTATGACAAGTTGACTGGCACTATGCTTTGAACGAAATGGAAGTTAAGAATGCGACCCGAAACGCTCGCGATTGCCGACGACATCAAGCAATCCCTGTCGCTCTTGCGGAGGTATCTTTGACTGGGATAAGGCTCAGGCACGCCTCAAGGACTTAAACGTTATCGCCGAAGACCCTAGTCTTTGGAACAACCCTCAGCGCGCGCAAAGAATTCTGCGCGAAAGACAGCATCTCGATAGCGCACTTACAGCTTATTCCCAGCTCGATGCTCGCTTAAACGATGCAATCGGCATGATAGAGCTCGGCGAAGAAGAGCGTGACGAGGAAGTGGTTAAGGAAGCAGAAGCTTCTCTCTCAGCTCTACAGACCGAAGTTCAGCGCCGCGAGGTTGAAGCACTTCTTTCCGGCGAAGCTGACACGAATGACACCTTTTTGGAGATCCATGCCGGAGCGGGCGGCACTGAAAGCCAGGATTGGGCAGAAATGCTCCTTCGCATGTATATGCGCTGGGCCGATGAGCAGCGCTATAAAGTGGATCTGATCGAGAGCAACGCTGGCGAAGAGGCCGGCATAAAGTCCGCGACAATACAGGTCAAGGGCCAGAATGCTTATGGCTGGCTCAAGACTGAGTCGGGTGTACACCGTCTCGTCAGGATTTCGCCCTATGACTCGAACGCGCGGCGCCACACAAGTTTCGCGTCCGTTTGGGTTTACCCCGTAGTGGCCGATGCAATCGACATCGCCGTAAACGAGAGCGAGTGCCGGGTGGATACCTATCGCGCCAGTGGAGCCGGCGGCCAGCACGTCAACACGACCGACAGTGCGGTGCGGATCACCCATCTTCCGACGGGGATCGTTGTGCAATGTCAAAACGAACGATCCCAGCATAAGAACCGGGCAACGGCCTGGGCTATGTTGAAGGCCCGTCTTTACGAGATGGAGCTGAAGAAACGGGAAGATGCCGCGCAGGCAGCTGCGGCCTCAAAGACCGATATTGGCTGGGGTCATCAAATTCGCTCCTATGTGCTGCAGCCCTATCAGATGGTCAAAGACTTGCGCACCGGCGTCGTGAGTTCGAATCCGGCTGCAGTGTTGGACGGCGACCTGACGGCCTTCATCGAAGCTGCGCTGGCACAAAGGGTCCACGGTGGCGCCCCCGCCAAAGTGGCGGACCTTGACTGATCAACCTTGGCTGCGATCGCCGCTGGCTCACCCTTGAACGTACAAGCAAATCCTGCTGTCTCGCGCGGCTACCCTGGCCATCGAATAATCCACTTCAGTCCTCGCCAAAGGCGAAAGTGCCGGCCCAGGCTTGCGCTGTGCATCCGACGCAAGAAGACCGCGCTTCATGAGCACATATTTCCGCACCGCGAGCCCAACCCCAGGCTGCTGCTCATACCGCAGCAGTGGTAAATGCGCGTCGAATATGTCGTGTGCTTCGTCACGCCTGCCTTCCTTCTGAAGCCGTACGACCTCAACCAACATTTCAGGAAAGGCATACCCCGTCATCGCGCCGTTGGCGCCGCGTTCCATCTCAAAGTCAAGGAAAAGCCCGCCATTTCCGGTGAGGATCGAAATCGGCCGCATCGAGCCTTCAGCTTGAAAGGCACGCAAGGCGGAGATTTTCTCAAGCCCAGGCCAGTCCTCATGCTTGAGCATAACGCAGGACGGGTTCTCTTCTACGATTTGCCGAATGACCTTCGGTGTCATCTGCACCGTCAGCGTCAGGGGGTAATCCTGGAGAACAAAAGGGATATCGGCCCCAATAGCCTCGACCGCCTGCCTGAAATAGCCTGTGATCTGTTCGTCGGTCCTTAGCGCCGGAAGCGGCGCGATCATGACTCCAGCAGCGCCCCTTTCCATCACAGTGTGGGCCAGCGATCTCATTCCAGCAAATCCTGGTGCGGAAATACCTACCACGACCGGCAAGGTGCCCATGCCTTCGATAAAGCACGTCGCGACCTTTAAAGCTTCGGCGGGCTCAAGCTTTTGCGCTTCACCCATAATGCCAAGCACAGTCGCTCCATTCGCTCCGCAAGCGATATAGGCCGCGCAGAGACGCTCGATCGAGGACCCGTCAATAGCGCCATCCGGAAAAAAAGGGGTCGGCGCGATAGGATAAACACCATGCGCCCGATGATCTAAACGCATCCGAAGTCTCCTTGACTATGGCAAAGCTTGCTAGGAGTTCCTCTTTTCCGCAATACACGATTGCAGCGAAATTCAGATGGGCGCTAAAAAGTCTCCAGTCCGGTTATGGCGGCTCTGCACCGTTAACAAGGCCGCAGCAAAAAGCGATGTACAAGCAACCGCCAAAGGGTTGCAAGAGCAGGTTAAGGAAAACATCTTGCGCCAATGCTGCACATCAAAGATTTGAGCCATACGATTGCGGGCCGGCCGCTGTTCGAACACGCGACCGCGGCAATCCCTGCGGGTCATAAGGTAGGGCTTGTTGGCCGAAACGGCACCGGGAAGACCACGCTTCTGCGCATGATCGCTGGCGAGATTGCACCGGATGAAGGCTCGATCAGTTTTCCAAAAAACACGCGGATTGCGCATGTAGCTCAGGAGGCTCCCGGCGGCTCCGAGACGCTGTTAGCAACTGTTATCGCGGCGCATACGGAGCTTGCGGCGCTGAGCGAGGAGGCTAACACTGCTCACGACCCGCATCGCATTGGCGAAATCCATACCCGGCTTTCCGATCTGGATGCTCATGCGGCACCGGCGAAGGCAGCGCGCATTTTGTCCGGTCTTGGTTTCGATGAATCCGCCCAGAACCGGCCCTGTTCGGAGTTCTCGGGTGGCTGGCGCATGCGAGTTGCACTTGCGGGCGCCCTCTTTGCGGAGCCGGACATCCTGCTTCTCGACGAACCGACAAATTATCTAGATCTCGAAGGCACGCTTTGGCTCGAAGACTTCCTGCAAAGCTACCCGTATACCGTGTTGATCGTGAGCCATGATCGCGATCTCCTCAACAAGCCGGTGGACGGCATTTTGCATCTCAATGAGAGACGACTCGCGTTCTACAGCGGCGGCTATGACCGGTTTGAGGAGACACGCCGTGAACAACAGCGGCTGCAACTCAAGCTTAAGAAATCACAGGACGATACAAGAAGGCGGCTGGAAGAGTTCGTGGAGCGGTTTCGCGCTAAGGCGACAAAGGCCCGGCAAGCGCAAAGCAGATTGAAGGTTCTGGCAAAATTGCAGCCCATCGCTGCCGAGATCGATTCCGAAGTCGTGCCTTTCCGTTTTCCCTCGCCCGAACGCCCGTTGGGCAATCCACTTATCCGTACCGAGGGCGCAAGTGCGGGCTATGATCCAGAGACCCCCGTATTGAGAAATCTGAATCTGCGGCTCGATTCCGATGACCGCATTGGCCTGCTCGGAGCTAACGGCAACGGGAAATCCACACTTGCCAAGCTCATCTGCGGAAAGCTGGAGCCGATTGAGGGCTTCCGGCGTGCTTCCAAAAAGCTGAAATATGGGTACTTCGCCCAACATCAGCTTGATGAGCTTCGCCCCAAGCTTTCAGCCTACGATCACATCGCCGAGCTGATGCCCGATGCGACGGAGGCTCAGAAGCGGGCCAGAGTCGCGGCCGTGGGCTTTGGCGCGGATAAGGCAGACACCGCTTGCGAAAAACTTTCGGGAGGCGAGAAAGCGCGGCTTCTATTCGCGCTTGCTACCTTCCATGCGCCGCACCTTCTTATCCTCGACGAGCCCACAAACCACCTCGATGTCGACAGCCGCGAGGAGCTCGTCCTTGCTTTGAACGATTACGAGGGCGCAATAATCCTCATCAGTCATGACCGCCATTTGCTGGAGGCAACCGTTGACCGGCTTTGGATCGCGAGCGGCGGAACTGTAGCTCCTTACGATGGCGACCTCGAAAGCTACCGGCAGGAAAGTCTTGCGAAGACAAAAAAGCTAGCAATCGCCAAAAGCGCGAACACGGGCGGGCCTGCGGCTGGAGACGTGAAACGCAGCCGCGAGGATGAGCGGAAGCAGTCAGCTCAGCGGCGTGCGGAACTTGCTCCCTTGAAAAAAAAGCTCGTAGACCAGGAACAACATATTGCGTCGCTCCAAAAGAAAATCGCGGCAATCGATTTGGCACTGACGGACACGGCGCTCTATGAGAGCCAGCCCGCCAAAGCGCAGGCGCTCATCTTCGAGCGTGCATCGCTCACAAGGCAGCTGAGATCTGCGGAAGAGGCATGGTTCGAGGTCTCCCTCGCCTACGAAGAAGCAGCCAATGCAGCCTGAAGAGGCGTTACTGGAAATTAACAGAGCTTAGAATAATTATAATTAAGAATACACCCGGGTTAACACGATCAATATTTGAGTGCGACAGTCAACGCGACTTAGAATCATTATAAAATGCGTTTTTTTATTGCATGACTGCGAGAAAAGCAATATCTGAGCTGTTAGGTTCTAAACGCATCAAGTCCGGCCCCTATGATTTTGTGTTCGTGTAACGTCCTGAGCGATCGATCAGTGCGCGACGCTCTTAACGCTCCCAACCCTCCGCGCACTCCGTGCCAGGTACACAGGCACCTTGGCTGCAAAGCTCAATGCGGGCGTTGCGCTAGGTCAATTCGGCAGGTCATGGACGAAGCTGCAACGGGACCCGCTGTGCACAGTCCTGCGGCGAAAGTCGCGTGACACGTCTTCTTCCTCATTGAGCTAGCTCCCTTGCTTCGTTATTACTTAAACCGGACAAAGAAGCCGGCCCCATTCGGCTTTCACGAATGAAAGGGACAAGCGATGCAGGGCGATCCAAAAGTCATCGAATACCTCAACAGCGCGCTCCGGCATGAGCTGACGGCCGTCAGCCAATATTGGCTGCATTACCGATTGCTGGACAATTGGGGCTACCGGTCCCTAGCCAAATACTGGCGCAAAGAATCAATCGAGGAAATGGAGCATGCGGACCAGCTCACGGTACGCATTATCTTCCTCGAAGGGTTTCCGAACATGCAGGTATTGGACCCGCTGCATATCGGGCAGACCGTGAAAGAAGTCCTTGAATGCGATCTGCGCCTGGAACTTGCCGCGCGCGCGTTGTACCAGGAGGCTGCAACCCATTGCCACTCGGTCAAGGATTACGTGACGCGGGATCTCTTCGAGAAGTTGATGCACGACGAGGAAGAACACATCGACATCCTCGAGACACAGCTCGATCTTGTGGCGAAGCTTGGCGAGCAGCTCTATGCCCAGCACCATATCGGCAAGCTTGGGGACGGCAGTTGAGCCGAGACCATTTTCCGGCTGTGAAGGTTTGAGGTGCTGGGCTGGTAATGTCAAAGCCGTTAGGTGTTTGTGTCTTCGCTATCGCCGATGCAAGCGCAAGCGTGTAGCACCCAAGGTCACTTTCCACGGTGCTGTAAGCGCCAAAAATAGCGGGAGCCAAGCCGGCCCCTTTACGTACCTGTGGTTCTGCCGTTATGACAAGACACAGATCGTGGATGGATGTGTGTCTGTTTACGGGGCCATCCACGAAAGCCATGGAGTCTGGCTCGCATGACCAGCAGCACTCTCCGCAGCCGGCCCGTCACCCTCTTTTGGGCAACATTTCTTTTCGCAACAATCGCGGCCCTTGTGCTGCTTTCAGAGATCCTGCTGCCATTCGCGGCGGGATTTGTTCTGGCTTACTTGTTCCACCCCTTTGCCGGCTGGATGTGCAGGGCTGGCGTAAATCGCGGAGCTGCTGCCTTTGTCATCATCACGGTCATGGTGTTGGTAATTGCCGTGATCCTCGCATTGATTGTGCCGCCCATTATCGAGCAATTCCGCCAGCTCATTGAAAAGGCTCCGGGATACTACCACGATCTTCGCATCTTTCTGATTCATCAATACAATCACTATCTCGAGCCGTTCCAGATAGGCGAGTCGCAGGCTGGAGCGCAGGTGGACATGCAACAGCAGATCGCTCAAAATGTAGCTCCGTGGGTCATTTCCAAACTCGAAGGCTTGCTGCAAAGCAGCGTTGCCCTATTCAGTTCAGCCGCTCTTCTTTTTCTGACGCCGGTGGTCACGTTCTTTCTTTTGCGCGATTGGGATAAGATGATCGCCAGCATTGACCGCCTGATCCCGCGGCGGCATGAGCCAGCCATTCGTGCTCTTGCGAAGGAGATCGATGGCACGATTGCAGCCTACCTTAGGGGCGCGTTGATTGTGCTCATCATCGTTTCGGCCTTCTATATGGCGGCGCTTGGTGCCGTTGGCTTGAACTACGGGCTGCTTATCGGCCTCGGTGCGGGGCTTTTTAGCTTCGTTCCTTATCTAGGGTCCACCGGAGGATTTCTTGTTTCGGGAGGTGTAGCTCTTACGCAGTTCGCTCCGGACTATGCAAAAGTCGCGCTTGTTTGCGGAATATTCGTTTTCGGCCAAGTGGTTGAGGGCAATGTGCTGACGCCAAACATTGTCGGCAACAAGGTCCGGTTGCATCCGGTTTGGCTGCTTTTTGCTTTAATCGCCTCAGGTTATCTTTTCGGCTTTACGGGCCTTCTGATTTCTGTCCCACTCGCGGCCGCAATCGGGGTCCTGGTCCGCTACGCTGTGCAGAGATACTATGAGAGCCCGGTCTACGACGTGGCAGCAGACCGCGGGGAGGCAAATCGCCCCGCGAAAGTACCAGAGGGCTGAGCTCTCGTGAGGGGACCTCAGCTTGTCTTGGACCTGCCACATCGGCAAAGCTGGGACGAGTCGGACTTTTTTGTCACTTCCGCTAATGAGCGTGCCCTGCGCCTTGTGACCGCCTGGCGCGAGTGGGGGGTTCCCGCAGCAATCATCTTCGGTCCCCGGCAGTCGGGTAAAACGCACCTGGCGAAGATTTGGCAGGCTCATTCGATGGCGCAGCTACTTGATCCTGAAACGCTGGCCGAGCATCAGTGGCACGCCCCGTACGTTCCCTTACTCCTGGAGGACGTCGATACTCGCCCCTGTTCCGAGACTGCGCTGTTCCATCACCTCAACCTGGCGCGCGAACACTCCTCTTCGATCTTGCTTACCGCCGTAACTGCACCCGGACAATGGAAGCTCGAACTTCCCGATCTTCGATCCCGAATCCGCTCATATCCTGCAGCAGAAATCCAACAACCGGACGAAGAGCATCTGGCCGCGCTCCTTATCAAGCATTTTGCCGACCGGCAGATCGAGGTGGCGCCAGGCGTTATTTCGTATCTCGTGACCCGGATGGAGCGATCGATGGCCGCAGCCCTACGGCTTGCGGCACAACTAGATCTGGCGGCACTTGCCGAACACCGGAAAATCACACGCGCACTGGCGGCTAAGGTTCTGGAAGACGAAGGAGATGTTCCCGCGAGGGACTAGGGGAAACAGGCTGGCCATGCGAATCGAGGACCGGAAAAACTGAAGAAGGTCTTGCAGGGTGGGAAATGAGACGCCATCCTTAGCGGCGAGTGCTCCTAAGACGCGTAGCCCCCGGTTTTCACCTGCAATGTTTCAGGATAGGAATTAAGCCTCGGCCTACCTGGGGCCCCTGGGCCGCATGCTTGGAGGTGTTCGATGCCGGTCGCCAAAGTCGAGCCCGCTCCCAAATACCGGGAGAGAATAGCCTCGTTTGGCTCCGGCCGGTTTTTTAACCGCGAGCTGTCGTGGCTTGAGTTCAACAAGCGCGTTCTCGACGAAGCTGGAAATGTGCGTAACCCTCTTCTCGAACGCGTTCGGTTCTTAGCAATCTCAGGCTCGAATCTGGATGAGTTTTACCGTGTGCGTGTAGCTGGCCTACATGAACAGGCGGCGATGAAGATCTTTGAAATATCACCGGACGGGCTCACCCCGAAGCAACAGGTTCAGAAAATCAACGCTGAGGTTTTGAAGATTTCCGCAAAGCAGCAAGCTCAATGGCTCGCACTAAAAGAGGAATTGGCGGCCGAGTCCATTAAGCTTCTTTCAGGCGCAGACCTTACAGATGCCGATAGAGCCTGGCTCAAGACCTATTTCATGCGCCGCATTTTTTCGGCGCTTAGCGCTGTGGCTGTCGATGCGGCCCATCCCTTCCCTCACATTCAAAGCCAAGAGCTTGTGCTCGTGCTTGACTGCGAGCGCCAAGACGAGGGGGAGCCGCGCTCGATGTATGCCTTTGTCGTCATTCCGAATGGGTTAGACCGCTTTATCCGATTACCACAAACTGGCAGGGATGGCGATGCTGGAGCACGCTTTATCGCAGTCGAGACTGTGATCCCGCTTTTTGGCGATATGCTGTTACCCGGGTTCCGCATTAAGACCGCGGGGCTTTTCCGGCCCCTGCGTAATAGTGAAATCGAGTTTCAGGAAAAGAGCGAGGACCTCGAAAACGTGCTGCGGCGAGCCCTCGTGCAGCGGCAGCTCGGCGAGGTCATCCGGCTTGAGATGAGCGAATCGCTGCCCGAAAGTGCACGGGAGCTTATCATCGAAGGGCTGAAGATTACCACGGACGATATCGTAATAGTTGATGGGCTTTTTGCTCTGGCCGACATCTCACAGCTTATCGTTAGCGACAGACCTGATCTTCTCTACAAGCCCTTTGAGATCCGATTTCCCGAACGCATCGCGGAATATGGCAATGACTGCTTCGCCGCAATTTCGTCGAAGGACATCATTGTCCATCATCCCTACGAGGCCTTCGACATTGTGCTGCAGTATTTACGGCAAGCAGCCTCCGATCCCGATGTCGTAGCCATTAAATGGACGCTCTACCGAACGTCAAAGCGATCCCCAGTCGTGGAAGCGCTGAGACAAGCCCGGCAAGCCGGCAAGAGCGTGACGGTTATGATCGAGGTGATGGCCCGCTTCGATGAACTTGCGAACCTCGAATGGGCTAGACAGCTCGAGGAGGCGGGCGTCCACGTCGTTTACGGCCTCACACAACTTGATCTCAAAACTCACGCGAAACTTGGCCAGGTCGTTCGTAAGGAAAATGGGGAGTTACGCACCTACTGTCACATCGGGACCGGGAATTACCATCCAGCTACGGCGAAAATCTATACGGACCTTTCTTATTTCACCGCAGACCCCGCCGTTGGCCGGGACGTGACGAAAATATTCAACTACGTAACCACCTACAGCCGCCCGAACGACCTGGAGCGAATGTACATCTCTCCTCATGGGATTAAGGCGCGCATCATCGAAGAAATCCATTCGGAGATCGAACATGCGAAAGCCGGGCGTCCAGCCGGTATCTGGATGAAGCTGAATGCGCTGGTGGACACTGACGTAATTGACGCCTTGTACGAGGCGAGCTTGTCTGGCGTTCCGATTGATCTCGTGATTCGCGGAATCTGCTGCTTGAAGCCCGGCATTCCCGGTTTATCTGAGAACATTAGGGCTAAAAGCATCATTGGCCGGTTTCTTGAGCATTCGAGGATCTACTGCTTCGGAGCAGGCCACGGGTTGCCATCTGAAGACGCCCACGTTTATATCAGCTCCGCGGATATGATGCCCCGCAACCTTGAGCGCCGGGTGGAGGCTATGGCCGCGATAACCAACCGCACGGTACACGAGCAAGTCCTCGATCAAATCATGATCGCGAACCTCAAGGACAATTTGCAAAGCTGGAAGTTGCGAAACGACGGTTCATGGGAGCGGTTTCGTCTTCAGCCAGGCGAGGAACCGTTCAGCGCTCACGAGTATTTCATGACAAATCCCAGTCTTTCTGGGCGCGGCGGCGCGCTCAAGAAGAATTTCCCACGCCGCTTCGCAACCGCATCGGCGCCGCACGCACAAGGTGAACCGTGGACAGCTTGACTCAAGGCCGGCTGCAAGGCTCCACGCCGGTTGCTGTTATCGACATTGGCTCGAACTCAATCCGCCTTGTCGTTTACGAGGGACTCGCTCGTGCGCCTACTCCTCTTTTTCAGGAGAAGGACATGTGCGGCCTCGGGCGCTACCTGAATTCCACGGGGCGCCTGAACGCGGAAACCATCCCCTTGGCACTCGCGTCGCTTGCCAGATTCCGCAAAATTGCCGACGTTTGCGGTGTAAGGAAAAGGGATCTTCACCCGTTTGCGACGGCCGCAGTCCGTTGGGCGGAAGATGGAATGGAGTTTCTCACGCGGGCCGAAGAGGCTTGCGACTCGGAAATAAAGGTGATCGGCAACGACGAGGAGGCTGCGCTAGCGGCAACCGGCGTATTGGCTGGATTTACTGAACCCTCAGGGATTGTTGGGGACCTGGGCGGGGGCAGCCTGGAACTGGTCCGGCTAAGGGGCGACAGGTTCGAGAACACTATTTCACTCCCGCTCGGTGGTCTCGCACTGCTCGATAGGACAAATAACAACAAAAGCGAGGCTATCCCCATCATCGAGTCCGCGCTGGCACCGCTGAAATGGTTCGATGCCGCGCGGGGCCAGCCGTTTTATGCGGTGGGCGGCACCTGGCGCGCTTTGGCGAAGATGCACATGCGTCAGGTTAATTATGCGCTTAGCGCCGTTCATGGCTACACACTTGATGCGCGGAAAGCGCTTCAGGTGACGGCGAGGTTCGCGAACAGTTCCCCCGCCACGCTGAAGCGTTTAGAAGGCGTACCTACGGGCCGCGAGGACACTTTGCCCTATGGGGCCCTGTTGCTGAACGCCGTCATTAGGCGGATGCAGCCGTCGGATGTGATTTTTTCAGCCTTCGGCGTGCGTGAAGGCACCATCTACCGGCTCTTGAGTGATGCCGAGCGGGCAAAAGATCCGCTGCTTTCTGCCTGCGATGATATTGCGAGGCTGCGGGCAAGATCGCTTTTGCACGCACGTGAACTTACCACATGGACAGACGGCATATTCACGAAACCGGGGCCTACCGAGAATGCGGAGGAAAGGCGCCTGCGCCACGCCGCATGCCTTCTTTCAGACATTGCGTGGAGGGCGCATCCCGACTACAGGGGCGAGCAAAGCGCAGTTCTCGTCGCTCAGTCTGCGCTTGTGGGGGTCGACCATCCGGGGCGTGCTTTTCTCGCTTTGTGCGTATACCATCGCTATGAGCGCAAGCTCATGGGCGAACTCCTGCCCAAGCTTTCCGAAATGGTGCCTCGCCCGGAGCGAAAGCGCGCTTTGATTATAGGACAGTGCGTGCGTCTAGCCCATACGATATCGGCGGCGATGGGAGGGGTGCTGCCCCGAACCTCGCTTACCTACGATGGCGGCAAGCTTGTTCTCAGTCTCTCCAAAGGCCTTCAGGAGCTGGATAGCGAGCCGTTGAGGCGCCGGCTTCGCATTGTTGCCCGGGAGCTCGGCTCAAATCCAGAAATAAAAATAACACCTCCCGCGAAACCGTCATTTTTTGGCAGTCTACTCTAAACGGCACTTGAAAACACAAATCAACGTGGGAAAAGTTAAGCTCGGCTCCTATCTGTTGGGCTGAATTTCAGCCATAACGGTGTAAGCGGGCACAACGGTTGCGGGCTTCATGAACCAGGATCTTTACGCAATTCTCGGCGTGAAACGCTCAGCGTCGAACGATGAAATCCGGCGGGCTTACCGTAAGTTGGCCAAGGATCTCCATCCCGATCAGAACAAGGGGAATGCCAAGTCAGAAGAACAGTTCAAAAAGGTTTCTGCCGCATTCGCCGTTCTTGGTAATCCCGAGAAGCGTAAGCGTTACGATGCCGGCGAAATCGATTCCATGGGCAACGAGCGTGCGAATCCCTTCTATCGGGACTATGCATCTGGCGGGGGTATGCGCGGCGATGGCGGATTCGAGGGGCTTCACGGTGCCGGCGAGTTCTCTGATCTTTTCGGAGATCTTTTTGGAAGGCGCGGTCCCAGCGGCGCCTTCACCATGCGCGGCATGGATTATCGCTACAATCTCGAAATCAGTTTTCTAGAAGCTGTCAATGGCGTGAAGAAAAGGGTTCAATTCCCCGACAATGAGACGCTCGATATCTCGGTCCCTTCCGGCGTCGAAAGCGGCCAGACCCTTCGACTCAAGCATAAAGGCGGCCCTGGCGCAGGGCGCGGTGAACCCGGCGATGCACTTATCGAACTTAAGGTCACGCCTCATCCATTATTCGGACGCGAGGGCGACAATATAACCCTGGAAGTGCCTATTACATTGGGCGAGGCGGTTCTAGGTGCGCGAATTGATGTTCCAACCATCGATGGCCGGGTCACTGTGTCGGTTCCCAAGGGTGCATCTTCCGGACAAGTTCTGCGCCTAAGAGGAAAAGGCGTCAAAAACAGCCGCTCTGGTGTTCAAGGGGATCAGCTCATCACGCTCAAAATCGCACTTCCTGCCAATGTCGATGGCGAATTGGAACGGTTCATGCGCGAATGGGGGCACAAACATCCCTATGATCCGCGAACACGGTTTCGGGAATTCGCTGGTGTCTGAGACGCGGATTGTTTTCGAGGCAACATAATGCTTCGTACTATTTCCAAAAGAATCCAGGTTACAAGAAGAGCAATGAGGACCGGAAGCGTCTCCACGGTGTACCAGCCAAAGTGGGTCAGCGTATAAATGACATCGCCATAATCTCCTCCCAGGATCTGACAGGGAACGGGAGCGTCGGGATCGAGCTGGCAACCCGCCTCCCCCGCAATCAATCCGGCCGCGGCAAGGGTCAAGGGCGGCACAAGACACAGAAAAATGAGAAGGACAACCAGCAAGCGAAACACGCGCATCGCCATCTCCTCCTAGGAGCTCTATCCTTTTACTTCAGCCGGGAGCGCATTTATAGCTTGGATCGGATTAAATTTTGCTTTTCAAAGCATCTGCCAAGGAAAACAAATAGGGAATTGTACAGTATCAGCAAAGACTTCAGCTTGAGAATACGCGAGGTTTCGGAATGGTAGATCGTCTGAAATTCTATATTGATGGAGCATGGGTAGCACCCGCCACTGAGAAGAGAATGACGGTGGTGAACCCCGCAACGGAAGAGGCCATGTATGAGGTCGCACTTGGCAGTGCGGCCGATGTGGATAGGGCGGCTTCGGCCGCCCGCGTGGCGTTTGAAAGCTTCTCCATGACTTCGCGCCAAGAGCGTATTGCGCTGCTTGAACGCATTGCCGGCGTCTATAACAGGCGCATCAAAGAGATTGCCGAAGCCGTTTCAGATGAGATGGGCGCGCCCCTTCCGTTCGCGGAACGCGCTCAGGCAGGCGCAGGCCTTGGCCACTTGAAGACCACGCTAGAAGTCTTGAAGACCTACCCCTTCGAGGAGCGGCTTGGAACGGCCATGATCGTGAGGGAGGCGGTCGGTGCTGTGGGCATGATCACGCCCTGGAATTGGCCGCTTAATCAGATCGCATGCAAGGTAGCGCCAGCGCTCGCGGCAGGCTGCACAATGGTTCTTAAGCCATCCGAATATACGCCCACCTCCGCGCTGCTGTTTGCAGAGATTCTGCATGAAGCGGGAGTGCCGAAGGGTGTGTTCAACCTCATCAATGGTCTTGGCCTAGAGGTAGGTGCTGCGATGAGTAGGCACCCGGGCCTCGATATGATTTCATTCACTGGTTCGACACGCGCAGGCATCGATGTCGCCCAACGGGCGGCGCCAACCGTGAAGCGAGTGACGCAGGAACTCGGCGGCAAATCGGCAAACATCATTCTCGAGGACGCAGATTTCGGGAAGGCGATCAGTAGCGGCACTGCGCATTGCTTTAGCAATTCCGGGCAATCCTGCAACGCGCCAACGCGTATGCTCGTGCCGCAGACGCGCATGGAAGAAGCCGCGTCCATTGCCAAGGCGGTGGCCGACAAGACGAAGCCGGGAGACCCGCGCTCGGGTGAGACTGTCATTGGCCCAGTTGTGAACCGCACTCAGTGGGAGAAGATTCAGGCCCTTATCAAAAATGGCATCGATGAAGGAGCCACCCTTACCGCAGGCGGCCTTGGGCGCCCTGCCGATCTCAACAAGGGATATTACGTTCGGCCGACCGTTTTTGCGAACGTCACTGACGGCATGACAATCGCCAGAGAGGAGATTTTCGGCCCCGTCCTGTCTATCATCGGCTATAAAGACGAAGATGACGCCATTCGCATCGCAAACGAGACGCCTTATGGCCTCGCCGGCTATGTTTCCTCAGGCGATATCGAACGCGCGCGCAATGTTTCACGGCGTATCCGCGTGGGCAATGTCAACCTCAACGGCGCTTTCAATGAACGGGCGGCGCCTTTTGGGGGTTACAAGCAGTCGGGCAACGGCCGGGAGTGGGGGCGGTTCGGGCTTGAAGAATATCTTGAGGTGAAAGCTGTTGCCGGTTGGGAGACTGAGCCTGTCTTTCGCGGCCTAAGGCCACCAAGTGCAATTTAGATCCGCTATGAAGGTGTAAAAGATGACGCAAATCAAAGTGCCAGTGGACACAAAACTTCGCTTGCTTAGCTATGCCGATGAGCGTGGCGCAACACGTCTCGGGATTGTGAGGCCCGACGGCCATGTTGCCGACTTAGTCAATGCCGCTCAGCGCGCAAAGATCAGGCTCGGATTCGACGGCACTTCGATGATGGCTTTGATTGAAGCCGGTCCCGAAGCACTTGCTGAAGTTCGACAGATTGCTTCCGCCGATGTTCACACCGGAATCAGGTTGGAGGATCTGAAGATCCTGCCGCCCATCCCCAAGTTAACCCGCAACATTTACTGTGTGGGCTGGAATTATTTGGAGCACTTCGAAGAGGGAGCGCATATGCGGGACCCGGCACAGAAGCTGCCCAACCATCCGGTGTTCTTTACCAAGGCGGTTAATAGCTTGAATGGCCCCTTCGATCCTATCCCCTACAACCCGGCGATTTCGCAGCAGATCGATTGGGAGGTCGAGCTCGCCGTGATTATTGGCAAGCGCGGGAGCAACATCACTGAGGCGGAAGCCGATGACTACATTTTCGGTTACTCGGTTTTGAATGACACGACCGCGCGCGACATTCAGAAGGATTGGCATGGGGGCCAATGGTTCAAGGGCAAGAGCCTGGACAGGCACGCGCCTATGGGGCCGTGGATCATTCCTGTGAGCGATCTCAACCGCGATAATTTGCGGCTTATTCTCCGAGTGAACGGCACGGTGAAGCAAGACGGGAATACGAAGGATATGTACTTCAAGGTTCCGCGCATTATCGCGGAGCTGTCTCGCGGTCTAACGCTTGAGCCGGGCGACGTTATTGCAAGCGGTACTCCCTCCGGTGTCGGAATGGGGCGGACGCCTCCGGAATATCTGAAGCCGGGCGATGTTATGGAAACCGAGGTCGCGGAAATCGGCGCGATGCGAAACGTAATCCGCGCCCTCTAATCTCGGGCTGCTTCCGGAGGTTCAAATGGTCAAGGCGGTCACGGCATTAGCCGCATGAGCATTGAAAAGCATGCCGTGCGGGCCGATGACGATGGTCTCCGCCTCGACCGTTGGCTCAAGAAATATTATCCATCCCTCCCTCATGCGCTTGTCCAAAAGCTTGTGCGTACGGGCCAGGTGCGCGTAAATGGTGGGCGGACAAAGGCCGATGCTAGGCTCAGTGCGGGGCAAGAAATTCGCGTCCCTGTGCATTTTGCGTCGCCACCTAAGGAAACGGCGCCTTCGCTGCGCGCGCCCCTCGGCCTTTCCAAAGCCGACCGCAATTTCATAGAGCGCATGATCATTTTTGAGAACGACTTCCTCATCGTTCTCGATAAGCCGTTCGGCATAGCGGTCCAAGGCGGGACCAAGACCGTCCGCCACATCGATGGCTTATTAGCAGGTATGACTGACCGCTTTGGAGGGGAGCGGCCGCGACTCGTGCACCGCCTGGATCGCGATACGACCGGGATTCTGGTCGCCGCTAAGGACAGGCAAACCGCCGCCCGGCTAGGCCGGCTTTTTCAGACGCGATCGGTTCAGAAGATCTATTGGGCGGTCACGCGCGGGATTCCAAAGCCGCATCAAGGCAAGGTCGAGGCTGCGCTTGTGAAAGCCGCCGGTCCCGAAGGAGATCGCGTGCGCAAAGCCCGCCCGGGTGAACAGGATGCCGCTCAGCATGCGGCGACCTATTATTCGGTTGTGGATCGGGCGGCGCAACAATTGGCATGGGTTTCGCTTAAGCCGGTTACAGGGCGGCAGCACCAGCTCCGCGCTCACATGCATATCCTAGGAACCCCGATTTTAGGCGATCAAAAATATGGTGATGTTGCGGATTTGCCAATGGACGAAATAGAAAACAAGTTGCATCTTCACGCGCGTCGGCTGACGCTTCAGGACACAAAAGCCGGAGATATTGACGTCACAGCGCCACTGCCTGCTCACATGGCAAAGACATTTGAGTTTCTGGGCTTCGACGCAAGACATTATGATTTATAGTTGGAAGTTTCTGTTAACCTGTTGTTATTTCAGCTCTTTGGTCAGCTTGGCGTAATCTTTGTGGAGTAGCACGAGGAAGATAAATCGGAGGTTCCGCCAAACTAGACCTGCGCAGGCAACTCGAGATGAGCGTAAACAAAAGATTAATTGTTTTCGACTGCGACGGGACTCTTGCCGATAGTCAATATTTGATTGTCGAGGCAATACAAAATTCGTTCCGTAATACCGGGTTTCTCCCGCCAAGCAGGCAAGATATTCTTAGATCAATTGGGCTTTCCCTTCCGGAGGCACTGAGAACACTTGCGCCGGTTCACGCGCAGGGGGAAATGGAATTGCTCTTAACTGGATATCGTGAGTGCGCCAATAGCTTGCGCCGCAACGCGGAGGAGCCTCTGTTTCAGGGAGCTGCCTCACTTTTGTTCAACCTGGCCGCCAGAGAAGACATTGCTTTAGGTATCGCCACTGGGAAGTCCCGGCGTGGTCTGGACCGGCTCTTGTTCCGGCAAGGGCTAAGCGGCATTTTCTCTACGATTCAAACAGCCGACGACGCTCCTTCGAAACCGCATCCCGCTATGTTGTTGCAGGCGATGAAGGAGACGGGCACGCCACCTGAGGTCACGATCATGATCGGAGACACTACCTACGACATGATCATGGCTGGATGTGCAAATGTTCCGGGCATTGGCGTCACTTGGGGATATCATTCCCAGTCAGAACTCAAAAAGGCTGGAGCGAAGAAGATCGTCAGCAGCTTTCCTGAGCTGGCAGTGGCGTTGGAAGCCACAGAGCCACTTATGACTCCCTTTGGGGAAGTTGCCTAATCCTGCCCATTGCCGGAGAGCTTCGTTAACCGTAAGGATGGAGCCCGGATTTGATTGGGGGCTGCCGTGAACTTCGACCCTGACGTTATCAAGCTTTTCGGGATATTGAAGGCGGCCGGGGTTAAGCCGCTTTCTGAGCTAAGCGTGGATGATGCGCGTTTTTTCTACCGGCAAAAAACCGAATTCTTCGGCGGTCCCGCAGCGCCCCTGGCGGAAGTGCGCGATTTTGCGGCAAGCGGGCCCGAAGACGAAATCCCCCTCCGCCTCTATCGCCCCGAAGGCGCTCCTGACGTGGGACCAGCGTTAATTTATGCGCATGGGGGCGGCGGGGTCATCGGTGATTTTGAGACCCATGACAAGGTTTGCCGGGCAATCGCTGCGCAAACGCCCTGCTGGGTTATCGCGGTCAATTACCGGCTCGCTCCCGAACATCCTTATCCGGCCGGTTTGAACGATGTTATCGCAGCAGTCTCCTGGATCGCTAAGAATGCGAGTTCCTTGGGCGTTGATGCGGATCGCCTCGCGATCGGCGGCGACAGCGCAGGTGGAAATATAAGTGCTGCGGTTTGCATTCACGCCAGAGACAGCGGGCCCAAGCTTTGCGCTCAGATTTTAATTTACCCAAGTACCGACCGCACACCAGAAAGCGTATCTTGGCCTTCGCGCATTGAAAACGCTGAGGTGCCACCTCTGAATGCAGCCGCTATAGCTTGGTTCTCGTCTAAATATTTGCTTGAAGCAACATACGATCCGCACGATTGGCGGCTCTCACCGCTTCGAGCCCGGGACCTTGCTCGATTGCCTCCTGCCTTCGTGCTGACGGCGGAATACGATCCGCTTCGTGACGAGGGCAAGGCTTACGCCGATCGGCTTGCGGCATCCGGCGTTCGAGTTGTCTACCGGCAATTTCCCGGCTTGATCCACGGCTTTATTGAATATGGCGGCCTTATCGGCGCCGCTAACGAAGCAATCGCGGAAATAGCCGGGTTTGTCCGCAGCCACACTTAGATAACCACAGCCCTAGTGCAGGTCCCCATGCGCATCCTCGACATCCGCGAAAAGACTATTTCCATCGCCTCCTCCATCGCCAATGCCTACATCGATTTCTCGAAAATGACGTGCTCCGTTGTGGCTGTGGTTACGGACGTGATTCGGGATGGCAGGCCAGTTGTAGGGTACGGCTTCAATTCCAACGGCCGTTACGGCGCAGGCGCACTTATGCGGGAGCGTTTCAGTCCCCGCCTACTGGAGGCTAATCCCAAATCGTTAGTCGACGAAGCTCATGAAAACCTCGATCCGTTTTCGATTTGGCGAGTGTTGATGACGAATGAAAAGCCCGGCGGCCATGGTGAGCGCTCGGTCGCCGTGGGCACCATCGATATGGCGGTCTGGGATGCGGTCGCTAAAATTGAAGGTGTTCCGCTCTACCGGCTGCTCGCGGACCGCTACCGCGGAGGCAACGCAGATAGCAAGGTGTGGGTCTATGCCGCGGGCGGTTATTATTATCCCGGGAAGAATGATGAGGCACTGCAAAACGAGATGCGCAGCTATCTCGATCGTGGCTATCGCGTTGTGAAGATGAAAATCGGCTCTGGCCTGAACGAAGACAGGCGCCGCATTGAGGCGGTCCTTGAGGTGGTAGGCGAGGGCAAATATCTTGCCGTTGATGCGAATGGCCGCTTTGACCTCCCGACCGCCCTTGCCTATGCCGAAGCCCTAAAGCCATACAAACTGTTCTGGTATGAGGAGGCTGGGGATCCTCTCGATTATGCGCTGCAGGCGGAGCTGTCAAAGCACTATGAGGGCCCCATGGCGACAGGCGAAAACCTATTTTCGCACCAAGACGCCCGCAACCTTCTCCGTTATGGCGTTTTGCGGCCTGACAGGGATTGGCTCCAATTCGATTGTGCCCTTTCCTACGGCCTCGTCGAATATATGCGAACGCTAAAGGTGATCGAAGAGCTGGGATGGTCCACTCGGCGTATTGTTCCGCATGGCGGCCACCAGATGTCGCTCAACATCGCTGCGGGCCTGCATCTTGGCGGCAACGAGTCATACCCGGATGTGTTCAAGCCTTTCGGCGGATTCGCTGACGGCATTAAGGTCGAGGACGGTTATGTGGGCCTCCCAGACATCCCCGGCATCGGTTTCGAGGCAAAGGCCGAGTTACACGCCGTCATGCGTACCTTGACCGAGGACCTTTAGCGGTGCTGGCTATCTTCATTTCGTCATCAGTGCTTGGCTCCTGCTCCCGTCCGTTAGCCGGTGATTCTCATTCTTCTTAGCCTGAAACATTGTTCTTCTGGCGCCGGTTTCGCCAAGGAACGCCCCGCCTGACGCTGTTGTTGACTATTTGGCAAGGCCCCATCAGCTGAGGCCGTCACGCAAAAGGGGAAATCATGCCGAAACATCTCAAGCGGCAGACAGGTGATGCCAATCTGCGCATGAATCCGATGATCGGGGGATCGAAGGGTGCCACAATGGCGGGGATCTCGGCTGATGACCTTCAGGACATTCAAGGCCGAAACACCATCGAGGGCGACCGGGACAACGACACAAACGCCTATGGAGGGATAGCGAAGCCGGCCGGGCAAGGAATTAGGCGGCGAAAATGATAAAGGCCACCACGCAGGGCAGAAAAACTCATGAAGAACAGATCCGCATTCTTGAGCGAAAGCCGGATGTGCCAGAGCAGAGCGAAATGGATGCGGCCAACGCTTCTGCCGCGGAAGAGACAAATTTTAGGCCGCCCCGGCCCGGTGTTCGTGAGAGCGAATTCCCAGTGAGCCGGGGCGGCCTCCATCAAGAGAGCCGCGGGCAAAACAAGCACAACAAGAGCGGCAAGGGACACCACAAGCCACAGAAGCACAGTCCCGCAGAGGAAAAGCGCTAAAAGGAGAGGCGTACCTCATGGCGCATGCAAGCAAGAAGCGCATCGGTCCGGGGGCGCAGGGAAAGCGCTCTGGAACAGGGGCCACGGCCAATGTTCCAAAGGAAACAATCGGGGAGAACATGGTGCTTTCCAACCGCGACAAGTCGCGTCATTCAAAAGTAAGAGGCTTGGACAGCAGAGAAATCCAGAACGAGCAGCTTCAAGACAATGCCCGCAATCGCCTCGACGGCGAGGAAATATAAAGGCACACGGACAAAACCGCCGGTCGTTCGGCGGGGCGTTTAAGAGGCGGTGCCGGATTAGACTTCCCGCCACGTCCCGTCTGGCTGCCGGCAAGCCCGGCCTACCATCGTTTCAGGCCGGCCATTTATGAAAATGGTCTGCTCAAACTCGCGGCACCTCATTTCATGGTAGGTATAGATGGGCCTCGGCTCCACATAGCCGTAGCGGCCATTATTGGGATTCCGCCACTCGGTGCGCTGTCCATTTTCGAACGCCGCGTATTGGGCCTCTGCGGCGCGCCTGCGGTCCTCATCGTCCATGGCCTTACCAATCCGGTTGCCGATGAATCCCCCGATAAGCGCGCCGCCGACGGTGGCGGCGACACGCCCTCCGCCATGACCGAACTGGTTACCGATTAACGCTCCGGTGCTAGCCCCAACAAGCGTCCCGGTGTCCTCTTTCGTCGCGCATCCGGTTCCGAGAACCGCGAACGCCAGAGATAAAAAGATTAGGCCCAGCTTGTGCATTTCCCCATCAAGGCGCGCGAATCAGGCGCCCTCCCAGCCACGTGAGAGTCAAGCCTAGGCAGTGATTTTGGGCAATTTTGCGTCAATCAAACAGCAGGGAGTGTCAAGCATGCTCTCAGGCCGCCGCACGTGGCTTCTTCAAGACTTAGCTTGCCTCGATAAAGGTGGGAAAGGTCCGCTACTATCGACAGCCCAAGCCCGGAGCCGGGCACTCGTTCATCCAAGCGTCGCCCACGTTGTACCACGTCGCGGCGAAACTCCTCTGGAAGGCCGGGCCCGTCGTCCTCGATGATAAGACGGAGAGTGCGCTCCTGTGCCGGAGCCGCGCTCTGAGGTGGTTCAACTCTTACGCTTACGTTCGCTTGGGCCCATTTGCAGGCATTATCCAAAAGATTGCCAGCCATCTCGTCGAAGTCCTGCTTCTCTCCAAAGAATTTGATGCCTTCCGGGCAATCGATTGCAAGATTGAGGGCTCTCGCCTCATAGATCTTAGCGAGGGCACGAGAGAGTGCATTAAGCTCACATGCAACATCGGTTACGCCGCTGACTGGCCGGATTTGCGCGGCGATTCTGGCACGGTCGAGATAATGCGAAATCTGTTGCCTCATGAGCAACGCCTGTTGAGAGACCTTCTGCGCAAATTCGCTATTCTGAGATGTTGCTTCATTGATGATGACACTTAAGGGGGTCTTTAGGGCGTGCGCGAGATTACCCACATGGGTGCGTGCCCGCTCGACCACCGTCCAATTAGCTTTGATCAGCGCATTCAATTCCTCTTGCAGAGGAAGGATCTCGTCTGGGGGCGTCCCCTCAAGCAGCTTTTCCTCACCCGACCGAATGGCGGCAAGTCTGTTGCCGAAATCTTTCAGCGGGCTTAGTCCAAAGCGGACTTGGAAAAACGTGGCAAGGAGAAGCCCGCCGCCGAGCAAGCCCAAAGTAAATATGATCACGTTCGTGAGATATCGGGTTTCGTTGTCGACTTCCGCGGTGTCAAAGGCAACGGAGATCGAAAATATCCGGGTTTCGTTCTCCTGACCGAAATCGATGTCGCGTTCCAGGACCCGTAGGATTTGGCCGTCGGGACCGTCAACATAGGCCTCGCGGAGCCTTTTTTGGTCGGGCTTAATTCCAAGCTCACTTGGGGTTTTATAGGTCTCGTCAGCTAGAGAATCGGATTTCAGAGCAGTGTCGTTTCCCTGATTTTCGGGCCGGATTTGCCAATAGGCGCCAGAAAGCGGTTTGTAGAAGAGCGGCTCTCCAAGATCGCCAGGGCGCCGGATGTCCGAAGTGCCCAGCGGCGCCGTCTTTGCTATCACATTTTCCAGAGACTGGTTGATACGTTGATCGAAACTTTCTTCAAGAAAATCCCGGCACAGTGAGATCAGGATCGCTCCCGTTATCGATAGGATCATCAGCGTCCACGCCGCCGATGAAATCAGCAAGCGCAGGGCGAGAGAATTTCCCGTCACGACGCGGCATCATTGCGTGAATCGGGGGCCAATGAAACGCAATAACCGAGCCCGCGGACCGTGTGAATCAGGTCGGCCGGGATTTTCCGGCGAAGGCGGCCGATGAAAACCTCGATAGTATTCGAGTCGCGGTCAAAATCTTGCTGATAGAGGTGATCGACGAGTTCCGAGCGTGAGACCACCCGCGACTGATGATGCATGAGATAAGACAGCAGCCGGAATTCCAATCCGGTCACTTTAATAGCGGCGCCGTTGAATGTAACCCGCGCCGTCCGTGTGTCGAGACGAAGCTGACCGCACTCAAGCTCGGCCTTGGCAAAGCCTGCGCTGCGCCGGAGAAGCGCTCGCACCCGCGCGATAACCTCCTCCATCTGGAAAGGTTTCGCGACATAATCATCCGCTCCAGCGTTAATCCCGGAGACCTTCTCGCTCCAGCGATCACGCGCGGTCAAAATCAGGACAGGGGTTTTGATATTCTTCCCGCGCCAGCGCTCAAGGATGCTGAGGCCGTCGATTTTGGGCAAACCTAGATCGAGTATGATCGCGTCATAAGGTTCATTTTCGCCGAGGTAGTAACCCTCATCGCCGTCAAACGCGGCATCTGCAGCATATCCGGCGTCTCTGAGAGCGGCGGTAAGCTGCCGATTCAGATCCTTATCGTCTTCAATGACGAGAATGCGCATGCTGCCCTCATCGCCCGGCTATTATTGAGCAGGCACCCGGAGAACGCGGACCTTTCCGGACGCCTCTAGGATTGTGACGTGGAAATAGTGGTCGTCTCCCGAATGGCAAAGCGACAGCCTGAGAATTTTTGCATGCGCAAGCCACGCGTGGAGCTCGCTCTCGATTTCTTTGTGGGATTTGAACAAACCTTTGTGCCAGGCCGCGGCGCAACTATCCTTCGCGTGAGCGCAATTTCCGCTAAAAGCGATTACGCCGATTAATATGAGGCGGAGAAGATATTTCATGGCTTGTTCTGCATTGCATAGCCAGGTGAGTGCTTCTCCCTGAATTTGCGATGAACACGGGCAATATTAATAGCATTTTTTCGTGGCAAAATATGTCACTAGCCACATCGGAGGTGTGTTGGCATGAAGGGAAAGAGCGGCGCAGGCAATTTTAAAAAGGGGTCGTCAGCTTAGCGCGGACCTTCGGGCTTGATGCGTTCACTTTCGCTTACGCGGCTTAATCCAGCCAACAATGTGAGCTGGGTATCTCTCCTGGCGAACTTTTGTTTCGCTGAGGGCTGCCCCTCGAATCGAAACACCGGCTTCGTGAACCGTCTCCGTGCTTCCAGACACAAGGGGATGCCACCAGGGCAGCTCCTTTCCCTGTGCAACTAAGCGATAGCCGCATGTCTCCGGTAACCACGTCAGGTGACGTGCATCCGACGGCGTCAGCTGAAGGCAGTCCTCTACGTGGGTCCGGCGGTTGTCGTAATCCGAGCAGCGGCATGTCCCTATGTTGAGGAGCTTGCATGCAAGGCGCGTCACCGCAATGTCGCCTGTATCTTCATCCTCCAACTTAATGAGGCAGCACTGACCGCAGCCGTCGCACAAGGACTCCCACTCAGCCGCTGTCATTTGTTCCAGGGGTTTGGTCCTCCAAAAAGGCGACTCGCTCTCCATTTCTGCAGGGCCTTGCGGAACCGCGTCCGGCGTCTGCCATTTTAACTGTTTTGCGAGATCGTTTCTTGGCATATTAACGGCGAACAGGACTAACGAAGGCGGCAAACAGCTGTGCGGGACTGGATCTTCAAGCCGAACCGGCGCAATCGTTTCTTCAACTGGCTTGCGCTCGACTCCTGGATCGATTCGAGTCTTTATGGCCTCTATGCCAAGTTTAAAGACTGGTGGGCAAACTACAATAACTTCTTTGCCCGCTTCCGGATAAACGGCTTCCCCCGGCTCGCCGTCGAGATACTGTCCGAGGCAGCAACACTCGGGACGGCAGGGTTGGCAATCATTTTGATGTTCGAGTTGCCGTCAATCCAACTGACTAATAATCCAAATTGGCGGACAGGCAGCGAGTTTAGCGTAACCTTTCTCGACCGATACGGGAACGAGATCGGCAAGCGTGGCATCCAGTTCTCGGATGCCGTGCCTCTTGACGAGATTCCAGATACGCTCATCAAGGCGACCCTGGCCACGGAAGACCGGCGGTTTTTCGACCATTTTGGCATTGACGTTCTGGGGACGCTGCGTGCCCTTATCCAAAACGCACGCGCAAACGAGGTCGTCCAGGGCGGAAGTTCTCTGACACAGCAACTTGCGAAAAACCTATTCCTAACTTCCGAGCGCTCATTGCAACGCAAAATCCGTGAAGTGTTCCTGGCGCTTTGGCTGGAAGCGCATCTTAGCAAACAAGAAATATTGAAGCTTTATCTCGACCGTTCCTATCTCGGCGGCGGCACTTTTGGCGTCGAGGCCGCGTCGCAGTTTTATTTTGGCAAGTCCGTGCGGGACATCAATCTTGCGGAGTTGGCGGTGCTGGCCGGGCTGTTCAAGGCTCCGACGAAGTATGCGCCACACTCAAATCCGGCCGAATCGCGCGCCCGTACGAATCAGGTCCTCACCAACCTTGTCGAGGCTGGATTTATGACCGAGGGACAAGTGCATAGCGCGCGTCTGAACCCCGCAAAGATTGTGGACCGTCAACAGGACTATGCGCCGAATTATTTTCTGGACTGGGCCTTTGAAGAAGTGCAGCGGCTTATGAGGGGTAAGGGCGAGTATGTCTTGACCGCACGCACTACTGTCGATGTTCCATTACAAAAACTTGCCGAGGAAGCTGTCGAAACGGCCCTCGATAGCCAGGGACGTAGCGCAAGGGTCGGTCAGGGTGTCCTCGTCTCGATGGATACCGACGGCGCGGTTCGCGCCATGGTGGGCGGGCGGGATTACGGCGACAGCCAGTTCAACCGCGCTGTTCATGGGGCGCGCCAGCCGGGCTCGTCGTTCAAGCCCTATGTCTATCTAACGGCCATTGAGAACGGCATCAAGCCAACCAAGGTATTTACGGACACTGCCCCGACTTGCGGAAACTGGTCGCCTGTAAACTACGGCGGCGGGGTCAGCGGCCGCGCCATGACCCTTTATGAGGCCCTGATGCGGTCTGTTAATACAATTGCGGTCAAGCTTTCGCTTGAGGTCGGCCGCGACAAGGTTCTGGAGGTCGCCCATAGGATCGGGCTCACCGCCGTGAGAAAAACCTGCTCTATGGCGCTCGGTGACACCGGGATCGCACCACTCGATCATACGGCAGGATACGCGGTTTTCGCCAATGGCGGTATGGCTGTTAAGCCTTACGCAATTTTGGAGCTGAGAAACACACGCGATGAGGTGATTTACTCCCGCGAACGCGACGAACCGCCGCCGGTCCGGATTTTTAAGCGTGCGGATATCGAAACACTCAATACCATGCTCCAAAAAGTCGTGGAAGAGGGAACGGGACAAGCAGCCAAGCTCGACTTCACCTATGCTTGCGGTAAGACTGGCACGACTTCAGGCCCGAAAGACGTTTGGTTCATGGGCTTCACCGGGCAGTATGTGACCGGCGTTTGGTTCGGGAACGATGATTACAGCGACATAGCGAGCGGGACCACCGGAGGCCATATGGCGGCGCCGGTTTGGCATCAATATATGGCAGCTGCCCATACAAACATGGATATCCCCCAAATTCCGGGACTTCCCTTGCACCCTCGCCAAATCGAAGAGCGCCAGCGGCTTGCGGAAATCAGGCGTGATGAGCCCTCGCTTGCATCCGGAACGGCACAGGATTCTGCCAAGAGAATGCCGGCTCGCACTCGCAAGGTGCTAACGTCGCTTTCAAAACTCTTGAAAGATGCCCCCAAACTGCCGCTTCCGGGAACTGTCGTAGAAAAAGGAGCGTCTCTGGACAAGCCAGGCATCCGCACGCAATAAGGGGCTGTGAAGTGAGCTTCGTACGCCCTAAGCGACCGTGGACCTAGCCGTCCCGCACCAATGATTGCAGGTTCCTGAACGCATGCCCTTTCTCATCCGGTTTCTTCTTTTTGCATCCATAGCCCTAATTTTGGGGTTTGGATCGGCATGGCGCGCAGTCAACCACGGATTTTTTGCTACAGCGACCCGCAATGGCCCCTGGGCATTCTGGTTCCGCGAGGGGACCAGCGATGCAGATCCTTACACGATCGCGCATGTTGCAAGATCAGGGGATCTCCCAATTACTTCCGCGAGTGCCATGACGTTTACCGCGACCCGTGATAGCGCAGGCTCGCGCTTGTGGGGTGATTGCACTTACGAAATTCGCGGCTATTCAGTGCCCGCCCTCTGGTGGGAGCTTGCTGCCTTCAAGTCCACCGGTGACGTCATGTCTAGCAAAACGGGGCGGTCAAGCTTTTCGAGCGCTAACATACTCACCGCGCCGGATGGATCTTTCAAAATCCGGCTTTCTCCGGAGGCGCAGCCAGGGAACTGGCTCCCGGCTTCGCGAGGAGACCGCGTGATCCTCCGCCTCAGCATTTTGAGGCCGCTTAATCCGGATAATTTGCTCAAAGCCGATTCCAGCGATCTACCGGACATCTCCTTGGTGGAGTGCTCATAATGGGACGCCTTCCTTGGATTTTGGGTGGCGTTGTTGCCGGGGGGATCCTTCACGTTCTTTGCGTTTTCGGAATTCCACTCGTCGCCGAAGGCGATGCGTGGGGGCGGCTGTCGGCTCTTATGAAAACGAATGCACTTGTGATTGCTGACGGGAAAAACGGGGTCAGGCTCCCCTTCACACCCCCTGAGATGATCAGCGCTTACTGTCTCTTCGACTTATCCGAAAATAACGTCGTCGTAAGAGCCCCGCTGCCCGAAGGACCATGGTCGCTCGCCGTATCTACGCGATCGGGCGAGAATTTTTATCTCGTGACAGGCGCCGATTCAAAAAAGCCGGAAGTGCGCTTGCTCATCCTCAGGCGCGATCGTCTCCCGGAAGAAGCGAGCACAGAGAAGACCGAGGAAGGCGAGGATCAGAATATTATCGTATCTCCGAGCCAAACTGGGATCATTGCGATCCGTGCCCCCTTGCGCGGCGAGAGCTTCCGTGCACAAGCGATAAGGGAGCTTAGCGAGGCGCGATGCGAGATCCAAAAACCGCTTGAACCCATCGTGGCAGCCGCGGAGCCCGAGCCCGGCGAAAATGAGGAGCCGCGGCAAAGGCGCACGCGCCGGCACAGGCGGCGCTAAACCTCCTTCTTAGGTTAGCGCAAGTGCGTTTAGCCCTGGCAACTGCCGGCCTTCGGGCATCTCAACTTCCAAAATCCAGATATCCGGATCCCGGCTTGCCTGACGGGCAAGGTAGGCGTCTGCTTCCACTTCTGAACCGGACTGCGGATAAATCGGTTGCCATGCGCGCCCTTCGTCTAGAATCAAGGCATCACTAGGAAGCATCTCAGCAAATTGCGCGGATAGCGGCGCATACACTTGGCAAGTGCCATCAAGGCGGGCGATCTTTATATAGATTGCTCCCGCATCTGCATCGCCACGGCGCACCAGGGCCGCTGAAATGAAGGCGGAGTTGAGACGCCGCAAATAGGCGCTCACCCAGATGTGTGATTTTAGGCGCATTCTTCCCTCTTTTGCGAAGGCTGACGCCCGCCAGCGATTTGCCTTCGCTCTGCTCAGCTAAAGCGGTTCGCGGGCAGCAGTACCTAAACTCATGGCTACCGCGAAAAGTTCTACGGTCCTGTTATCGAAAATCGCGGCTTTTTAAGGTATCCGTCCAAACTGAATTAGCATTTTTTCGTGGCGCAGTGCCGCTTGGGGAGCCGTGAGTAACTTGATCAGCCCTGCTGAAGCGCAGGGGGAATGCCTCCCCTGCACCCGGCTGGAGTTGTTGAAGCATGGCGGTGCAGTCCCTTAAACTGCGGCTGACCACATGGATGACTTCGCTTTCTTTTTGCAAAACTCCCTCACAAAGAAGAACCTTCGCTCCGAATACAGCTCTGCGGTATTTATCTGAGATTTTCGGCCAAACAATCAAATTAGCGGCCCCGGTCTCATCTTCGATTGTAATGAAAATCGTTCCCTTCGCGGTGCCAGGCCGCTGGCGAAAAAGAACGAGGCCTGCGATCTTAACAAATATACCATTAGCCAAGCTTTTCAGGTCTGCAGCCGAAGTTATGCCTTTTGCCCGCAATGCTTGCCGCATGAAGGACATCGGATGCTTTCGGAGCGAAAGCCCAAAGACTGAATAATCCTCTGTGACCGCCTCTTCCTCCTGGAGGAAGGGTAGCCGGATTGCATCCCTCGCCGATTCCTGTCTCCCTCGGGAAAGGGCACGCTGAGCGGAGGATTTAGGGGCATGCAGGAGCGGCAACTCATCGGGTTCGAAGCCTGCGACATGCCAAAGGGTTTCACGCCGGCCTAAATTAAGGGAACCGAAGGCATCTGCGCGCGCAAGAATCCGCATCGCAGAAGGGCCGAGCTTTGCCCCGCGCATAAGATCTTCCGGGCTGCGAAAAGGCCCATCTTCCTGACGAGCAGTAACGAGTTTTTTGGCGTCCTCCTCGTGGAACCCCGCGATCAGCCGAAGGCCGAGACGCAGGGCATACCGGTTCCCTAGCGGAAGTTGCTGCTCGCCTGCGCTTTCTTTTGCAAGGGGAAGTGAGAACCTGCCATAGGAGGCACAATCTTCCAATTTGTGATCCCAATCGCTTGCGTTCATATCTACAGGCCGCACCTCCACTCCATGCTCACGCGCGTCCCGCACGAGCTGAGCGGGTGCATAAAAGCCCATCGGCTGACTATTTAAAATCGCGGCCGCAAACACGTCGGGATAGTAACATTTCATCCATGCGGAGCAGTAGACGAGAAGCGCGAACGATGCTGCATGGCTCTCGGGAAAGCCATACGTGCCGAAGCCCTGGATCTGGCTGAAACAGCGCTCTGCAAATTCGCGGTCATACTTTTTCTCAAGCATTCCCCGGATGAACTCGTCCTTGAAGGTATGTATGGTTCCAACCCTTTTGAAAGTGGCCATCGCCCGGCGTAACTCATCAGCCCGGCTTGGTTGAAATCCGGCCGCTACGATGGCGATTTTCATGCATTGTTCTTGAAAGAGAGGCACGCCAAGGGTTTTTTCGAGGATTTCTTTTAATTCATCGCTTGGATAGGTCGGCTCTTCCGATCCCTGACGGCGCCGCAAGTATGGATGCACCATATCCCCTTGGATTGGGCCAGGCCGGACGATAGCGACTTCGATGACAAGATCATAAAAAGAGCTCGGCTTTAGACGGGGCAGCATGGTTTGCTGAGCGCGGCTTTCCACCTGGAAAACGCCGACGGAATCGGCTCGGGAGAGCATCTCATAGACGCCGGCATCTTCGCTTGGCACAGTGGCTGGCGTTAAGTCCAAGCGATAGTGCTGACGCAAAAGCTCGAAGCCTTTGGCAAGGCAAGTGAGCATGCCCAATGCCAGCACATCCACTTTGAGCATTCCAAGCGCGTCAATATCTTCCTTGTCCCAGGAGATGACGGTGCGATCCTCCATGGAAGCATTTTCGATGGGCACCAGTTCATCGAGGCGGCTGCGCGCGATAAGAAAGCCGCCGGGATGCTGCGAAAGGTGGCGCGGAAAGCCAATCAGCTCTCGGGAAAGCTCAAGGCAAAGGGCAAGCCGGTCATCCTTTGCGTCAAGGCCAAGGTTCTTCAGCTCAGCAGGATCAATGCCCTCTTCGCTCCAGCCCCACACCACTCCCGCGAGAGCGGAAGTTACATCGGGGGAAAGGCCGAGGGCTTTGCCAACCTCACGCACCGCACCACGCGTACGGTAGCAAATGACAGTGGCACAGAGGCCCGCGCGATGGCGGCCGAACCGGTCATAGACGTATTGGATAACTTCTTCGCGGCGCTCGTGCTCGAAATCGACATCAATATCCGGCGGCTCATCGCGCGCGTCCGATATGAACCGCTCGAAAAGGAGGTTTGAGCGTGTTGGATCGACCTCGGTAATGCCAAGCGCATAGCATACCGCTGAGTTCGCCGCAGAGCCGCGCCCTTGATGAAGAATTTTATTATCCCGGGCAAAGCGGACAATGTCCTCAACGGTGAGGAAGAACGGCGCATATTTATGCCGGGCGATCAGCACGAACTCATGCTTGATCTGCTCGATAACCGAAACAGGGGCGCCTCCAGGCCATTTGTGAGTCGGATAGCGCCGCTTGAGGCCTTCCCAAGTCAGTCTTTCAAGGCGAGCTTGCGGGTCTTCGCCATCCGGTGCGATCTCATCGGGATACTCATATGTCAGTTCCTTGAGGCTGAAAGTGCACCGGCTCGCGATTTCAAGCGTGTTCGCGATCGCCTCGGGATACGCCGCAAAGAGGCGCGCCATTTCACTTCCGCTTTTGAGATGCCGCTCGGAATTGCGCACGAGTTTAAAACCGGCTTCATCGATGGTGCAGGTATCTCGGATGCAAGTAAGAACATCCTGCAGGCGGCGGCGGGCAGGATCGTGATAGAGCACGTCGTTGGTCGCGATAAGCGGAACCCCAAACTCATGGGCAAGGGACGCAAGCCTATGCAGATTTTTGGCATCGTCACCATGGAAGCGGCAGCTGGCGGCCAGATAGAAGCGGCCTTTCAGCCTTAGGGAGAGATTTTGCAAATGCGATTTGAAACGCTGGGTACTTTTTAGGCTTTGAAATAGATCGCCAGGAGGGAGCAGAGCTGTGATTTGCCCTTCCGAAAAGTCAAGAAAATCCTCAAACCGCAGATGGCATTCGCCTTTTGGAATGGCTTTTTCTTTAGGCGAAGACCCCCTCACCCTAGCCCTCTCCCCGCAGGAAGAGGGAGTTCGGGCCTTAAAGACCCGGTCCGATTTTCCTATCGTGAGGAGCCTGCAAAGCCCTCCATAGGCTGCGCGGTCTTGAGGATAGCACAACAGATCTGGTGTGCCGTCGCGGAAAGACAGCCGGCAGCCAACGATTAACTTCACGTCCAGTTCCCGCGCGGCGAGATGGGCCCGGACTATTCCTGCAAGGGAGTTGCGATCTGTAATAGCAATGGCGGAAAGTCCGAGCTCCGCAGCGCGCGCAACCAGCTCATGCGGATGAGAGCCTCCTTCGAGGAAGGAGAAATTCGTCGTAACTTGTAGCTCTGCATAGCCGGTGGTTCTATCCGGTATAATGATCTGCTTCATGGGAATACCCCATGCAGATACCAGCGCGGCAACTGCTTGCCGCCATAAACGCCTTCCCGGAACACCCAGAAACGCAAACCTTGTATGCTTTCAACGCGGTAATAATCGCGGACCTGAGCTGTTTCGTCTGACTTTCCACGCCACCATTCTGGCGAAATACGCTCCGGCCCTTCCGACCGCGCAATGCGATGCAAGACCATCCGCCATCTGAACATCACAGGTGGTGAATCTGGCAGTGCAGCCGTCGCATCGATAGGCTGTGGCCGTGCAAAAAGCCGGATGGGACGCTCGCCTACGGGCTTCCAGACATAGCTCCTCACCCCAGCCCTCTCCCCAGAGGAGAGGGAGCAGGCTGCAGCCTCTGAACTATCATCTCCCTTCCTCGAGGGAGAGGTTGAGGGCAGTGGCGCTACCCGTTTTAGAGCGCGTTCGGGGATGTAGCTTTCCCAGGGCACAACCCTGTAAACGCGGCCCTTGCCGAGACGGTTTTCGAGGGCGTCGATCAGTGCTGCAAGGTCTTCCACGGTGGCCGCACTTTTTTGTGTCTGCAAAATATTGGATTGCAGCTCATACAAAGACTCGGTTTGCGGCGCTGCAAGCATCGCCAAATCCACGCCAAAGCCGGGATCAATTAGCCCGAGCTTTTCACGGAACAAGCGCATTATGCGGGCGCAGTCGCGCGTAGGGAGAGCTGTCGAAACAGCTTGAGATTGCACTTCGCCATCACAGCGATAGAAGTGAATTTCGAACTTAAGGCCACCCTCACGCCCTGCCTGTAGGCGTTTGCACAGCATTTCGAGAAGTTTGAGCGTAATGCGCTCCAAATCTTCAGGTGCAGAAACAGGCTCTGCAAAGCGCAAGCGTTCAATCCAGGGAATGGGGGGGCGCAAGAAATCGATCGCTTCTTTGACACGGCCGATCGCTTTGTCAAGCTGCGGCAGAAGATCGGGAAAACGGCGGGCAAGACCGGCCCGCGGTAATTTTTGCACAGCACCTATGGTAAAAAGCCCAAGCTTTCGAAGCATAATCGCCGTTTCCCGGCTAATTCGCAGCCTTTCCGGCGGTAAAGGTGCCAGCAGAGCCGCTAACTCTTTCGCCTGCGCCTCACCTTTTGCGATCGCATAAGGGTCTGCATGATGGGCAAGCGCGTAAGCTGCGCCGAACGTTGGCGCAATTGCCGCACGCGCTGGAATGCCACGTGTACGAAGCTTGCCGAGAAGGTCTTCAGCAAGTTCCGCTTCCCCACCCCAGAGATGGGCGCATCCGGTAATATCGAGCCAAATGCCATCATGGGGGGCAGGCGCTGTTAATGGGCTATAGCGTTGAGCCCGCAAAGCCAGCTCCGCCAAGGCTGTTTTGCACATTTCGGGTTCGGCATCGGCAGTAATGAGCTTTGGGTAAATAGCGAGCGCATCGGCCAAAGGCTGATAGAGATGGAGGCCGGCACGAATAGCAGGATCGTCAAGAGCGGCGATCCGCCGGATATTTCCGTGTTTTTCAAGCAGAACGGCTGGCTCATGCGGTTTCCCGAGAGGGGGCCTCTTCAAACGGGTAAGCGTCATCGCAAAGTTCGGCAACCACACGAACATGACCCGCCTTGCCATTGCTTCCAGTTGCGCCATCGGACGCCTCCACAATCCACGATGCCGTTCTGCCATTGCGGCAATACTCAAGGTCAAGCCGCCAGCGCGGGAGGCCGAGGCCGGGTTCCAAGTCCCCCCTCTGCCCGGAGGTGAGAGGGGACGCTGTCTCAAAGCGTCTGCTGCCTTCGCTTCCTCTCCCCTTGAAGAGAGGGACAGGGCGAGGGGGTATTAATACATCCCGCGCTACGGCGCTGACCCGCCAGCGGGTGGTGGCGGCTCCGCTCGGGGAATCGCCTATTTTGGAAGGCTTGCAATAATACCGCCTTATCAAAAGGGCCGGTATGTTCGAATGCCGGGCTGCTGCATTGAGCCGTCGCCCCATCTTTAAGCTCAGCGTTCCGGCTTCGCCCAAGACAGCTGTGAGCGAACGGGAATGCAAGGCTTCCTCCATGACGCTCAGCACTTCGGCATCCTTCAAACAATCAACCCAGATAATGCGTGATGTAGGGAGCCCGAAACAGATCAAGCCGGGGGGGTAACAATTAGCTTGGCTTGCTGCCCAGAGAATGAACCCATCATGAAAGCGCAAAAGGTTAGCTGCCACCGTAGCGGCAAAGGCGGTTACCCCAGCCGTTAATTCCCGCTCAAGTCCCCACGCGCAAAATTCATGAAGGGCGCCAATCTGCAAGCCGCCATCAGGAAAGGGTGCATTCAGACGCTCATCGGCAAAAGGCAAAACTCGTGCGGTTACGGAAGAATTTAACCTTTGAGCTTCCAGGGCACGGATTTCGTTTCTGAGGGCTTCAAGCTTGGAATTGGCACTCATGACACAATTTGATCTTGCTTTGTTCTCGTTTTGGACCAAAAATTGATTGCCGTCAATATATTTGTTCACGTACAAGGCGGGGGATACACAATCGGGCTTCAGCGGAACACAACAAGAAGCTTAAGCGGAACAAATAAGGACAGGTTGTATTTTCTCGAACAGAAGATGAACGTCGCGTGCGCGCAGCCTCCTATTCGAATTGACATAGTTCCTAAAGCTTAAGTCCTGCCCCCAGTTGAGCGTTGCCCTTTTAAGGATCGTTAAAAATTAGTTGCGATTTTAAGGTGAAATGGAAAATAAGCTCTTCTGAGCGTAATCGCTTTCGGTAAAATCAAAAGGAGCTAGAAGTCTTTGTTTATGCTCGCAAAAGCGATGAGCCTGAAGCCATACTTTTGCGGATCATGCTCCAGTAACGCGTGGGGTTCCAATGGCTACGCACCGTCTGAAAGAGTTTACACCAACACTGGCCGTTGATGCCACAGTGGAAGAGATCGCGGATTTCATAGGCAGCATGCTGAATGAACTCACGATCATGGCGAGTTCTGTGTCCCTTCCGCCCGAACTTAGAGATGAGCTTAAACGATCAATGGTATTCTTGCTGGCTTATCTCGATAATTACCCTGCGGCTAGGCCTCATTAGATGATGCCACGGACTTTCACTGACGGCTTCCGCATAACAATTGCCGAGAAACCGGCCTATTCTGCAGCGCGCCTTTGAATAATCATTTGGGACATCAGCGCTCTCAAGGCCGCAGGTTTTATGGGCTTCTGCAAGAATGCGTAGCCCGAGGCTATAACCGCATTGCGGACTTCGGGCGCTCCGTCGGCCGTAATGATAATGCCGGGGATGGAGGCGCGGCACGCTTCGCTTATGCCGGCGATGGCCTCAAGCCCGTTTTGGCGGTCGAGATGATAATCTGAAATGACGATATCCGGGGTCACCCGGTTCACCTCTAACTGATCGATGGCACTTGCGCTATCGACCGCAGTGATCACGGGGCATTGCCATCCGGCGAGCAGAGTACTCATCCCGTCGGTGATGCTCCGGTCATTGTCGAGGCAGAGAACAATTGCGCCGCGTAAATTTCCGTAGGGGGCAGGCCGGATGAACGGCCTAGGCTGCTCAACGCCCGGCCAGCGAGCTAAGGGCAAGCCTACGGAAAATGTAGTGCCGTGCCCGACCTTCGACTTCAATGCCACCTCGTGGCTCAATACCCGGCACATGCGATCAACGATGGAAAGGCCGAGGCCGAGGCCGGGGACGCCGGCGCTTTGTTCAAGCCTGCTGAATTCCTTGAAGACTATTTCGCGCTGATGATCGGGGATGCCGCTGCCGCTATCGTGAACCTCAACGAAAAGGCTACGGCCGCGCAGCCGGCAACCCAGAACCGCGCGGCCTCTGTCCTTATTATATTTGAGCGCATTCGAAACAAGGTTTTGAAGGATTCGTCTCAGGAGCTTGCGGTCTGAACGCACAAGGGCTGAAGATGAAACGATGGAAAGCGTAATACCTCTAGCCTTGGCCACCGGCTCGAAGTCGATCCGTAATTGCTCCAGCAAATCTTTGATCGGGAAGATCGAGAACTCGGGCTTCATCGCTCCGCTGTCGAGGCGTGAGATGTCGAGAAGTGCATTCAGAATCTCTTCGACCCCATCGAGGGAGGCGTCTATGTTCTGTGCAAGCCGCGCAATTTCAGGCGGAGGCGTGCGCTCCAAAAGGCTGGCGGCATAAAGACGCGCGGCATTGAGGGGCTGCAAAACATCGTGGCTCGCCGCCGCGAGGAAGCGCGTCTTGCTTATATTGGCCTCGTCCGCTTTGGCTTTGGCGATGGCCAATTCCTCGGTTCGGGCTTCGACGCGTCTTTCGAGCGTTTCATTGGCGCGGGCGAGAGCGTCTGCAGCGGCCTCTCTCTCGGTCGTATCTGTGTAGGTGACCACGATGCCGCCAAGTGGCAACGCGTTGATCCTAACCTCGACGACGCGTCCCTCTATGGAGCGTTCGTGGAAGGTCTCCATGGTGACCTGATATTTTGTGATCCGGTCTGTAACCAGTTCTTCCACCGCTGTTGTGCTGGATTGGACCCGGCTCGCCATAAACCTCAGGATCTCGTCTAACGGTGTGCCCACGCGCCCGAACTGTTGCGGCAGGGCAAGTAACTCGCGGAACTGCCGGTTCCAGCAGATGAGCTGCATCTTTTTGTCGAAAACGGCAAGGCCTTGCCCCACGTGATCAAGCGCCGTCTGCAGCAGATCGCGGTTGTATTGCACGGCCTCCGAGGCTTCATCGAGAAGCCTTAAAGCGGATTCCCTGCCCACGTTGAGCCGGCGCAGCATAAGGGACATTACGAGGCGAGATGAAGGAGCGCCGATTGCACTTGCCAGCAAGTTCTCGGCGAACTTAACTGCGTGCATATCGCCTTGCGCCTCCTGCAGGCTAATGCCCCTTACCGCGAGGTAATCCGCGAAGGCACGGCCGGTGCGCTCTTCCCCGAGATATCTCGAGACGGTCGCCATCAAATCTCCCATCGGCACATTCGTCCGCCAGGGCTTGAACGCCGGAGCGTGAGGCTGCTCGGTAGCGCGATCGACGAAAATATTGGTCTGCAGCCTTTCAATGGGTTCCAGCGGACGCAACAGCGAAACTGAGACAAAGGCGAGGATGTTGGCGAATAGGCTCCAGACCACGCCATGAGTGAGATGATCGAAATGGAGGAAAAAGATAGTCTCCGGCCGTAAGATGCTCAAACCTAAAGGGCCGCCCTTCAAGAAGGCTGCGCCGAAGGCCGTGTCGCCAATCAATCGCGGAAGCAGCAGCGTATAGGCCCAAACGGCAAATCCTGCCAAAATACCCGCAGCTGCGCCCCGTGCCGTTGCCCGGCGCCAGATGAATCCGATGAAGAAAGCTGGAGCAAGCTGCGCAATCGCGGCGAAGGATAAAAGTCCGATTTCAGCGAGCGAAGCCTTCTCGATACTGTCATAGAAACAATAGGCGAGCAGAATGATGCCCAACACTGCTCCCCGGCGGACGTAAAGCAAAAGGCCGCTCATGTCCTGGCGGCCTTCCCGTCCCATAAAGCCTTGCTTGAGTATGAAAGGCATCACAAGGTCATTGCTGACCATGATCGAGAGTGCGACGGTCTCCATAACCACCATCGCGGTGGCTGCCGAAAGCCCGCCCAGGAACGCAAGAAATGTAAAGACATGGCTGGCGCTGTGGAATGGCAGCGCGAGGAGATACATGTCCTGCGGAACCGAAGTGCCCCCGAAGGCAAGCGTGCCGGCAATAGCGACGGGAACAACGAAAATATTGATTACAATAAGGTAGAGTGGAAAGAGCCAGACGGCTCTGCGTAGTTCATCATCCGATACATTTTCAACGAAGGTGACATGAAACTGTCTTGGAAGAAGGAAAATGCAGGCGAAGCTCAGCCAAGTGACTGTCAACAAAGTGCCACCGTGGATCCCATTGCTGAACAGGTTCATAATTTCAGGCGTGTGGACAGCCCGGTCAATGAGAGAGCCGATACCGCCGGAGAGCGAGAAGACGATGCAGGCGCCTACTGCAAGAAAGGCGGCGATCTTGACGACGGACTCGACAGCAATTGCAAGCATAAGGCCGCGCTGATGCTCCGTAGCATCGGTGTGGCGCGTGCCAAACAAGATGGCAAATGCCGCCAGCGTGAGCGCGATCAAAAGGTCCATATTGCCAACGGGCAGCTGGGTAACCGCGTTAGCGTCGGAGGCCGGATGGCCGAGAAGTAGGGCGATCGACTGAGAGACGGCCTTTAGCTGCAACGCGATATACGGTAGGACACCCACGACGCAAACGATGGTCACAATGGCAGCCACGGCCGGGTTCTTGCCGTAGCGGGCGGCAATAAAGTCCGCAACCGAGGTAATATTCTGGGCCTTCGTGAGTAAGATGACGCGCCGTAAAAGCGGCACTGCGAGCGTAAAAGCGGCAATTGGGCCAAGATACACGGCGATGAAATCAAGCCCTTTTTGTGCCGCCGAGCCTACACTGCCAAAGAAAGTCCAAGAAGTACAGTAAACAGCCAGGGCAAGCGCATATACAGACGGGCGGCCGGCCAGCTTCGATTGCCATTTTCCACCGCGATCGCCCCAATAGGCGATGCAGAATAGGGCGCCTATATATAAAAACGAACCGGCGATAATGACCCAGCCGTTGATCATGCCTTACTCTTGCTAGGGTCCCGGAAGGAATTGTGCCGCTTCGGCGGTTCTTCTTTTCCTCCCACATATGAGAGCTTGTGTATCAACATACACCACTTCCAGGCGATCTGCACTATTTCTGCCCCCCGAATGCCCTTTTTTCTTGCAACTGTTGTGGCACCTCAACTCAATTGCATCTTGATTTTTGGGGCATCATTTGCGCAGTGGAATCCGGACGTTCCACGCGGGAAAAGGCCAGCTCAATTGATTGCATTTTCTCCGATCTAGCTGCACTCTAGAAATAAAAAAGCATAGCACGGTGGAGACGTCCATGTTCTATGACTACGCCATAATTGGCGGAGGATCGGCGGGCTGCGTGTTGGCGAACCGCCTTTCGGCTGATCCATCCATCAAGGTAGCGTTAATCGAAGCGGGGCCACCCGACAAGAATTTCCTCATCCATATGCCGGCCGGCTACGCGGCCTTGATGAAAACCGGGTGGTTCGATTGGGGCTACCACACCGAGCCCCAGCCAGGACTGAACGGGCGCCGGCTCTTCTGGCCCCGCGGAAAGGTGTTGGGCGGCTCCAGCTCCGTTAATGCCATGGTCTATATGCGGGGCGTGCCCAGCGACTACGACATGTGGGCGCAATTGGGGAATCGCGGCTGGGCCTGGGAGGATGTTCTCGCATACTTCAAAAAGGCGGAAAATTACCTGCCAGGGGGAGATGACTATCACGGCAGCGGCGGCCCGCTCAAGGTTTCCCGGCCTTCGATCAATGGCCCCTTGAACCGGGCATGGATCGAAGCCGGCAAGCAAGCAGGCTACCCCTACACGCCGGATTTCAATGGCCCGCAGCAGGAAGGCTTCGGTCCAATCGACTGTACTGTGGCCGATGGCCGGCGTGCGAGCGCCGCGGCGAGCTATCTTCGCCCCGCGCTCTCCCGCAAGAACCTTACAATCATTTCGCGCGCGCAGGCGACGCGGATTGTGGTTGAAGGCGGTCGCGCCGTTGCGGTGGAGTATGTTCGCAAGAAGACGAAGCAAATCCTGCGAGCTCAGCGGGAAATCCTTCTATGCGGCGGCTCCATCAATTCGCCGCAGCTTCTTCTCTTGTCCGGGATTGGGCCAGCGGGTGAAATTAGCCAGCATGGCATTAAGCCGGTTCATGGCTTGCCCGGCGTCGGCAAGAACCTTCAAGATCACTTGCACGGCGCCATCAAGCATTACTGCACGAAGCCAGTCTCGCTCTATTCCGTAGTCAAGCCAACGGCGCTGCCTCGCCATGTCCTTTATTATCTGCTGACGCACAAAGGACCGGCTGCCACCATGGGGCTAGAAACTCTCGCCTTCGTCAAAAGCCAACCGGAACTGATCGCGCCCGACCTTGAATATCATTTCGTGCCCGTACTTTATACCGATCATGGCCGCGTTATGATCTATCAGCACGGCTTCATGGCCTATTACAATATGCAGCGGCCCGAATCGCGGGGCGAAATCACGCTCAAATCGGCTGACCCGCTTGCCCATCCGGCAATACAGCCGAACTATTTCCAGAGCGAGACAGACCTGCGTACTTTGCGCGCCGGGTTCGAGATCACGCGTGAGGTTTTCCGTCAGAAGGCCTTCGACGCATACAGAGGCGAGGAATTCATGCCCGGTCCGAAGGTTAAAACTGATGCGGACGTTGACCTTTACCACCGGCAGACCGCTGAATCGATTTACCACCCCGTGGGCACTTGCAAGATGGGGCAGGACGAGATGGCGGTTGTGGATGAGACTTTACGCGTTCGCGGGCTTGAAGGCTTGCGTGTGGTGGATGCCTCGATTATGCCCCGCCTAGTGAGCGGTAACACGAATGCTCCCACGATCATGATCGCGGAGAAAGCCGCGGATATGATCTTGAGGGCAAACGAAAGTGGCATCGTCAAGGAAGCCGCAAGGAAGGAGACAGCAGATTTGCAGCTGGCGCCAGACACAGCAAGGTCATAGGCTCAAACGCTTTCGCAGTACTGGAGGCCTCCGCGCGCAGTTTAAAAGGCTTACCGGCCAAGCCGCACAATGGCAGACCAGCGTGCTCTGGCAACGTTTCGCGGATCAGGCTGCGGCAGCCTTGCCGCCACGCTCAACAAAAAGGGCAGGCGCCGCAGCCGGAGCGCTTCGTGCAGGATTGAATGCACATCCAGCACCTTCCAGCCCAACGTCTCGAAGAAAGCGATCCCATCCGGCGGAGCGAACAGCATGGGGGCGTTCGCCAACTCGGACCTCATACTCTTCATGATTGCATCACGAACCATAGGGCTCAACGTTTCCAGTACCCACCACGCCACTTGAGGCCGTAGATCATGCGAAAGCGACCGGACATTATCCTCGCTTAGATACATAAGCAGGCCTTCCGATATCACGAGGGCTTTGCTCTTATGGCGGAGCGCCTCGCCCAAAAATGCCGCGCGCTCTGCTGCATTCGCGAGGTCGGCTTTTTCCCGCGTCAGTTGGCAAGATGGTTTCAGGCCCCCTACAACACTCTGCTTCTCTTCTATCAGTGCTGGCAGATCCACCTCGACCCAAGTAAGCGACGCCGGGAGTGCAAGCCGGTACGGCCTCATGTCGAACCCTGCGGCAAGATTGAGGACACAGTCACACCCTTCCGCGATCGCTGCCTGCACGTACCGGTCGATCAAAACGGTGCGGGCAATGACCGGCCAGCCGTTGCGCACAAGCTGTGGGGCGTGCGCCGCAATCTCCTTGCCCTTTTCACCCGCGAGACGTTCAGCAAAAGCGTCCTTGAAAAGAGCATCGCGCCGGTTGGACTCTAGCGCCCTATAGAACGCGGCCCAGCGAGCGGTGTCAGATACGTTCGACATACGATCCTTGCTTCCTCAATTTATGTTTGCAGGGAAAGGGGCTACGCTGTCTGGAGGAGAGACGGCAGGACATTGCTAGGCCAAATATCATTGCTTCGTTCTGGTGGCAGCTGTAATCGTCTAGCGGTTGCCTAAGCGAGTGGCGCCCGCCGGTTTCACGCAAAGGATTTATAACCGTACTCGCGCCCAAAGCGCCAAAGAGGTGTTCAGGTGGCTAAGATTGTTTCCGTCCGGGCACGAAGCGTCCGAATACCACTCCAAAACCCCACCGCATTCTCGCAGCGCGAAGTCACGGCACGTGACTACAGTCTGGTGAAAATTCGCACGGATGACGGCTTGGAAGGCATCGGACATTGCTATGCGGGCCACTCCGGCGGGAAAGTCGTAACCCTCGCCGTTCGTGAATTGCTGGCCCCGATGGTGATCGGAGCGGAATCGACCTCCGTAGAACTGTTGTGGAAGCGTATGTATCAGGAGGTGCTGCTACATGGACGCGCTGGCTCCGTAATGCGCGCGCTGAGCATGATTGATTGCGCCGTATGGGATCGCAATGCCCGTGCCGCGAACCTTCCTCTCTATAAATATCTCGGCGCCGCCTACGAAGACACTGTTCCGGCCTATGCCAGCGGCGGTTATTATCTGGAGGGGAAGACTCCGGAGATGCTCGGGGAAGAGATGGCGAGCTTCGTGGAGCTCGGGCTTCCCGCAGTGAAGATGAAAGTGGGCCGCGGTGATTTGAAGTCCGAAGAAGCGCGCATCGCCGCGGCGCGGGAAGCGATCGGACCGGATATTCTCCTTATGCTGGATGCGAACAACGCCTGGTCCGATGTCCCGGCGGCGTTGCGCTACATGGAGCGGTTCTCGCCTTACGACCCCTATTGCATTGAGGAACCGTTCAGCCCGGATCAAATCGACAACCACGCCAAGCTCGCGGCTTCCATTTCCATTCCCGTCGCTACCGGCGAGATTGAGGCAGGCCGCTGGCAATTCAAGGAGCTGCTGGATAAGCAGGCTGCATCCATTTTGCAGGCCGATGCCGCGGTTTGCGGCGGCATCAGCGAGTATCGCAAGATCGCCGCGTTGGCGGATTGCCACGGCGTAACCATGTGCCCGCATTGGTTTCACGATTTGCACGCGCATCTCGTCGCAGCCGGAGCCAATGGACAATTCGTGGAATTCTTCCCCGACAATAAGGTTTTCAACTTCCGCGACATTATCGATCGCCAGCTCGAAGTCCGGAACGGGGGTTTAGTCCTGCCTACCGAACCTGGCCTTGGATACCAGTTCGACGAAGCGGCACTTTCCCGGTTCGAGGCCGATAACTGGCAATAATGCCGCGATCCTAGTGATCGAATTCTGGCGCTTGGAACCCAGCACATTAGGTCGCTATGGGTTGATACCGGACGCTCCGTTGGATCAGCTCGACGCAATGCCTTTATGGCGGTTGAGGCC
>CAWFHI010000018.1:0-37970 GCA_963815605.1 uncultured Alphaproteobacteria bacterium
GAAAATATTGGCGCACCGGGTAAGATTCGAACTCACGACCCCCAAATTCGTAGTCTGGTGCTCTATCCAGCTGAGCTACCGGTGCAAAGTGAGGCAGGCGGAAAATGGCGCCGCATCGAAGATTGGATTTCTAACGGTTTAAGCCATCCTGCGCAAGCGCTCCTTTGACCCTCGCGCGCTCGAACCAGCCCTGACGTATTTGCCCGCGGACGGAAGTTTGACGACAAAGGTTGCACCTGCCGCCGAGTCGCCGAGCGCGATATCACCGCCGTGCGCTCGCACGAGTTCTGCGCTGATCACTAGGCCAAGCCCGTTGCCATCAGTCTTCGCCGCGGTTTGAAACGCCTTGAAAAGATTTGGCCGGACATTCTCAGGCACCCCAGGTCCATTATCGCTGACGGTAATGACAGCCATCTCGCCGTCCTTTGCGGCGGTAACCCGGATTGAGGGACTCTCCGGAGCAGGATCGGCGTCGCGAAGCGCTTGAACAGAATTGCGTATAAGATTGGACAGTACCCGGAAGATCTGGTCCCGGTCTGCGTAGAGATCAAGTTCTGGCGGGACCGAAACATCGATATGTACACCGTTGAGCTCCTCAAGGCTAAGGCTCTCATTAACTTCCGTTACCAGGGGGGAGAGCGGCACCCAAGACCGCTGGGGGGGCGCTTCCTCGCTTCGCCCATATTTCATGATGTTGCTGCACAGGATAAGAGCGCGATCCAGCGAGCGGATCAGCTGGGGCAAAAAGCGTTGCACCGTCGGGTCGGGTATGGTGGCAAGCCTATCGGAGACCAGCTGGGCGGTCGACAGTATGTTCCTGAGGTCATGATTAATCTTGGATACCGCCAAGCCTACATTGGCGAGCCTCGCCTTCTCACGCAGAAGCACCGAGAGCTGCGTCTGCAGAGAAGCAAGCTCCTTCTCCGCCACGCCGACTTCATCACGCCGCCCTGAGGGAACCACGATGAGGCTGACGTCTTCGGGGTTCTCCCTATAGAACACCATATTCCGCGTAAGCCGCATCATCGGCCGGACCAGGAGCGCGGTGAGGGTGAGGTACACCAGCGTTGCCGTGATCATTGAAATCAGGAGCGTCACCCAAAATATGTTTCCCGCAAAGTTCCACAATGCCGCCCGAAGCGGGGTCTCATCGATGACGACATCAATCTCATCGCCCTGGGGCATCATTTCGGGATTGCCGATCACCCGGACCAGGCGGCCGGGAGGCGCGAGAAACGCGCCAAGCCCGTCTTTCATCAGCGCCAGAAAATTCGGCGAGCGCAGATCGTAGACGTCCGCGATGGCGGTCTCATTAGGCATGCCCAGCACGAGCCTGCGCAGATCGGCACGTTTCACGGAGACGGCATGCACCCCGGCGGTCATCAACAATTCCTGCCGGAGACGCTCGGGAAGCTCTGCGCCTTTCGAGGCTTCAAGCGCCAACGACGCGATTTTCGCCGCAACTACTCTTTGCACCAGCCAGTTGCGCCGGAAATTTGCAACCGAAGGGACGAAAATAAAGATTTCGGCCACCATGACAAAGGCAATTGTCAGGAGCAAAAGCCTTGCCGGAAGGCCGAAAGCAAATTTCCAGGTTTTGGCGCTTACGGCGCGCGTTGTGCTATTTCGCGCGACAAGCGCCTCTTCTCGCTCCTGGGAAGCTCGCTGGGGGTCGGGTTCCAAAAGCTACGCACTCGTTGTTATTACCCTTTACATAGCCCCAATCAGCCAAATTTCGCAAGCAAACCAACAATCCGTCTCGTAAGCGGGGCTTGAGCCTGCGGCGCGAAAAAGCTGGCCGCCGCCAGCTTGTTCATTTCGGCAAGCGTTGGATAAGGCGAAACAATGCCGCTCATTTCGCCAAGTGAAAAGCCCTTTTGCATGGCGAGGCTCCACATTTGGATGAGCTCGCCAGCTTGAGCGCCAACAATGCCAGCCCCTAAAATTTTGCCGCGCCGGGAGGCGATCACTTTCACAAAGCCGCCTGCCTGGTGGGCAGCTTGGGCACGGTTGTTATCGTGATAGGGGAGGCGCAAAATAGTAAGGCGGCCATGCCGCGCGCGGGCCGTTTCTTCGGTCAGACCCACATGGGCGACTTCCGGGTCCGTGAAGGTGACCCATGGCATATTCGCGTGATCAGCGCGGGCAGGCACGCGGAAAAGCGCGTTCCTTGCGGTAACGGATGCGTGATGGCTGGCGGCATGGGCGAAATTCTCTTCACCTGTAACGTCGCCAATTGCATAAACTTTGCGGTTGGATGTGCGGAGGCTCTGATTTACGGAGATCCCTCTTCCATTGTATTTGACGCCGGCCTCGTCGAGACCAAGTCCCGCAGTTGCTGGCGAGCGGCCAATGGCGGCCAGCAAATGAGTACTTTCCATCGAATAGGATTTGCCAAGGATGGCGAAAACGGTCTGAATGTTGGAACCAAACGGCTCTATGCGCTCGATCCGGGCGTTCTCTACCACCCGTACCCCTTCATCGCGCAAGCATTTCAATAGATAGTCGCGCAGTTCCGGGTCATCGCGGGAAAGCGCCCGCCCGTGCTCGATCACGGTGACTTCGCTGCCTCAGCCGGCGATGAGCCTGCGCTAGTTCCAGCCCTACGGATCCGCCGCCGGCAACCAAAAGATGCGGGATACGATAAGTGTTGCTGAAAATGGTTTCATTTGTGAAATACGGAACCCGGTCGAGACCAGGTATGGGTGGCACAAGCGGTGTCGACCCGGTCGCGATTATAAAGCGGCGAGCCTTGATTTCATAATCTCCCGCTTCAACGGTGTCCTTATCCTTAAAGCGGGCGCTTGACTTGATGACGTCGATGCCCAGCCCGTTGTAACGTTCGGCTGAGTATTGCGGTGCAATCGCTTCAATCACATTTTGGACGTGCCCTATTATCGCCTTATGATCCACACCTGGATCGCCGGCCTTGATTCCGAACTTCCATGCCTCCTTGATATCGTGCACGCGTTTGGCGGCTTCGAGTAACGCTTTCGAAGGCACCCCTCCTGTGTAAAGGCTCTGCCCGCCAATGCGCCCACGCTCGATGAGCACGACCGGCACACCAAACGCTGCTGCCTGTGTGGCAGCTGCGAGACCGCCCGGTCCGCCACCGATCACACAGAGATCGGGAGTCAAAAGCTGCGGCATGGCTGCTCCTGTTCTGACTTAAATTCGTGGGCCTTTCTTGGCGCGCGGCCGCGGGTTTTGCAACAATCCTTACGAGGATGAGCTGCTGTGAAGCGGCCGGCTCCCTGCGCAATCCTTTCCACAGCCCCGAATAGAGGCGCCTCAATCCTTCTCTGAGCCCGCTCTCGTCTTTCACTTCAACTCACAATAGGGTGAGCCGGCTTGGGGGAGGGCATGCGCTTGGAACCATCTATCACTTGTCCCAAATGCCGGACAGAGATCAAACTGACCGAGACGCTCGCGGCCCCGCTGATAGAAGCGATCCGGCGCGATAGCGACGAAAAGCTCCGGACAAAGGACCTCGAAATAGCCAAGCGCGAGGCGGCGATCCGGAAGGAGCAGGAGACCCTTAAGCGCGCAAAAGAAGCGATGGACGTCGAACTGGCCGAGCGCCTGCAGGCAGAGCGTCGCAAGCTTACGGAGGAAGAGGCGAAAAAGGCACGCGCGGCGTTCGCGCTGGAACTCCATCATAAGGCCCAGCAGCTTGAGGACATGACAAAAGCCTACCAGGAGCGCGAAGCGAAGTTGCTTGAAGCGCAGAAGGCGCAGGCTGAAGCCGTCCGTCAACAGCGTGAGCTGGCCGAGGCCAAGCGCGAGCTCGATCTCACAATCGAAAAGCGGGTTTCGGAAAAGCAGGCAGAAATTCAATTGCGGGCCAAGGCCGAAGCAGAGTCGGAGCTTCTTCTCAAGGTTCAGGAGAAGGAGCATATGATCCTTGGCATGCAAAAGCAGATCGAGGATTTGAAGCGCAAGTCCGAGCAGGGATCGCAGCAGCTGCAGGGAGAGGTCCAGGAGCTTCAGCTTGAAGCCGTTCTGCGCTCAAGTTTCCCGCATGACACGATCGCGCCAGTGCCCAAGGGCGAGTTTGGAGGCGATGCCCTTCAGCTTGTGGTCACGCCTTTCGGCCAGCAGTGCGGGAAAATCTTATGGGAATCGAAGCGGACGAGAAATTGGAGCGACGGCTGGCTGCAGAAGCTGCGCGATGATCAGCGTGCATCGAAAGCGGATGCCGCAATCATGGTGTCGCAGGCGCTGCCGAAGACAGTAGAGGTCTTCGGTCAGATTGATGGGATCTGGATTACGTCGCCCAAGTGCGCCGTGGCGGTTGCGACGGCCGTACGGCACGCTTTGATCGAGGTTAGCATGGCTCGCAAATCCGGCGAGGGCCAGCAGACCAAGACGGAGGTGATGTATCATTATCTAACGGGACCGGGCTTTAGGCACCGTGTCGAGGCTATCGTGGAGAAGTTCCAGGATATGCAAGCCGACCTGGAAAAAGAACGAAGGGCCATGCAAAAGGCTTGGGCTAAGCGTGAACAGCAAATTCAGGGAATTATTCTGGCAACCTCAGGCATGTGGGGCGACATGCAGGGGATTGCGGGGCGCTCGTTGCAGGAAATCGAGGGCCTGGACTTCGATAGTGCACCGATCGAGGATCGCGCCAGTGAAGGCGGCAGGCTTCGCCTTATCGAAGCGGAAAGTTAAAGTGCCGCGGTCGAAATATCGATCCGCGAACACGCTACCCGCCGTAGCAAAGTAGCAGGTCAACAATAATACTTCCACATTCTTTGGATTGTGCGATTGATTTCCTCCGCAGGCGGGGCAAACGGCTGCAGGTTGATCCTTACAATGTTGTCGTAGCCCATAGTCCAGGGCAGCCGCATCAAAAGCCGCCATACGGGCAGGCGGCGCCAGTCTGCCAAAAGGGCATTGCTCACGGGCTGGTTCAGCTCTATGTGCAGCTCTTCCATTTCGAGCGTCCGCACCGAGTAGATGACAAGCCGGATATCCTTGATTGCGCGCCAGGCAATAAGCCCGAAGCCATCAATGAAAAGCCCGTATTGGTTTGCCCCGAGTCTGATCCGGTTCTCGATGAACGGGAAGAAATAATAAGCAGAGCATCCGGCGAGAATAGCGGTTATGGAAAGCAGCTGATTCCGCCAGGTGAGCCATGCCACAAAAGCTCCCACGGTGATGGCGGCCAGCACCTGAAACCTTGCCGCCTCCTTGGGCGCATAGGGCAGAATGAAGCCCTCTTTCAAGTAGCCTGGCAACCCCGGGCGTCGCGCCATAGACTTTGCTTCATCCACGCCAATGGCATTAAAAGGCAATGGGATCGTCAGCGGCCCGTTTGTCCTCGATGCCTTAGAAAATGATCGGCAAGCACAAGCGCCATCATGGCCTCCCCCACGGGCACTGCTCGAATGCCTACGCAAGGATCGTGCCGGCCCTTGGTCTGGATATCTGTCTCCTTGCCATCAACCGCGATGGTGCGCCTAGGGCTTAGAATGGACGAGGTCGGCTTCACTGCAAAACGGGCAACGATTGGCTGCCCCGTCGAGATTCCCCCAAGAATGCCGCCCGCATTATTGGACAAGAATTCGGGCTTGCCATCGTTTCCCATGCGCATTTCATCGGCATTTTGTTCGCCTGAGAAAGTAGCGGCCTCGAATCCGGCACCAATCTCAACGCCTTTTACGGCATTGACGCTCATCAACGCAGCGGCGATGTCTTGGTCGAGCTTGCCATAGACAGGTGCCCCAAGGCCTGCGGGGACATTCTCAGCCACGATTTCCACGATCGCTCCGCAGGACGAGCCATTTTTGCGAATTTCGTCGAGGTAAGCCGCCCACCCTTGAACGGCGTGGCGATCCGGTGAAAAGAAGGGGTTTCGGTCAACTTCGTCCCAGTGCCAATTAGCCCTATCGATTTTTTGCGTTCCGAGCTGAATTAGTGCGCCCCGCACCGTCATTTGCGGAAGAACCTTCCGAGCAACAGCGCCGGCCGCAACCCGCATTGCAGTCTCCCGGGCCGATGACCTGCCCCCGCCCCTATAGTCGCGAATGCCATATTTCACGAAATAGGTATAATCAGCGTGGCCGGGGCGGAATTTATCCTTGATCTCAGAATAGTCCTTGGATCGCTGGTCTTCGTTCTCGATCAGAAGCGCAATTGGCGTGCCCGTCGTGACCTGGATGCCGTTCGCATCCGGGAACACCCCGGATAGGATGCGGACCTTATCGCTCTCCTGCCTTTGCGTTGTGAATCGAGACTGGCCCGGACGGCGTTTGTCGAGAAATGGCTGAATTTCTTCCTCGGCAAGCGGAACGCCCGGAGGGCATCCATCGATCACGCACCCGATGGCCGGCCCATGGCTTTCGCCCCAGGTGGTAACGCGAAACATATGGCCAAAAGTGTTGTAGGACATTGGGAGCCGCCCATGTCAGAGCCAGGTCAGCTGTTCGCCCTCAATCATCAGCACCTTATCCTGCGGCACGTCAAGATGCACCATCTCCAATGGGGAAAGCTTAAGAAAGTGTCCGCGCAGGCAGCGGCTTACTCCTCCGTGGGCCACCACCACCGTGTCGCCGGTAATTCCGGCGAGCCAATCCATGATGCGAGCGTAGAAGTCGCGGAAACTTTCGCCTTCTGGAGGCGCGACATTCCAAGTATCATTCTGGCGCCGGATGTAGTTTTTAGCATCGTTCGCGGCGATTTCAGCCATGGTCATGCCGCCCCAGGCGCCGAAGCTGATCTCCATCAGGCGGGCGTCGGTTCGATACTCGATGGGAGGAAGGCCCATTGCGTCGCGAACGATTTCCATCGTCTGGCGCGTTCTAAGAAGAGGGCTGGCAATGAAAGCGAAACGCCCCTTGTCGTTGATCACCTCATCCAGGACGCCGCCGTTGCGACGTGCCTGCTCGCGCCCGGGTGCATTCAGCGGAACATCAGCCGTGCCCTGGATGCGGCCAGCAGCGTTGTATTCGGTTTGGCCGTGTCTCATAAAATAGATAAGCGGCATAAGCTGTAATCAGCGCTTACAGGAAATGCTGACGCGAGCCTGGGAGTCGTTGAGATTGGTCTCCATCAAATTGAGTTCGCACTCGACATCCTGGCTCCGGAAGACCTTTCGTTCCCCGAATGCCAAGCCGAAACCCTGGCGGTTCACCGCAACCTTCACCTGCCTCGCGCCAATCGACTGTAGCGCAAGCCGGACGCCGATCTCGTCATATTGCTTTTCTTGATCCTTTTTCAGCATGACGTTGTCGTAAAATACAACTGTCGATGGCTCGTGAGCAGCGCCCTGGGAGACGGCTATTGTATTTGTCCTCGCCGCTGTCGGTTCTTGGGCAACTCCTGCCCCGGCGAAGGAGGCGAGCCGGGTCTGGCACTTTCCGAACTCTTCCGATGCCGCGGCGATGAGCTGTTGCAGTTGGGCAATCTGTGCTCCATCGCCGCCGCTCCCTTCATGTGCAAGCCTCGCCTTCAAGGAATCGATGGAAGCCGCGAGGATTTTGATTTGATCGACAATGGAAGCTTGAGGCCGGCCGTCTTGTGTTCGCGTGTTGGCTGAGATCAACCTTATTTCGTCCATCAAGGCCCGCGGGACCTTCGGCTCGGAGTTCTGTAAAACTGCCACCGCCGACCGGACTTCATCAGTTATGGCGCGCCGGACTCCCGGTTCCTGCGCCTGCACGGAGGCGCTGAGCGAGCGCATCTCATCGACAAGCTGCTTCGGCGCCCGCGTTTCTCCTTTTTCAAGCTTGAGATTCAACGCCCGGATTTCTTCCCGGATGTCCTGTAGGGCTGGAGTGTAGTCCTGTGACGTTGACACACGGGCCCCATCTTCACGAGTGCGGGTTACCGGCAAAGCTTTCAAACCATCGACCTGGCGCGCAAGCGCCCTGATTTCATCAATCAAGGGCTTCTGCTCATCAGCCGCGGAAACATGGGATTGCGCAGCAGAAAGCGCCTCCACCTGCTTCGAGAGGGCGCGGATATCCTCCAGGACGGGTCTCAGAGAGACAGTGCCGCCCGGGCCTGTGGCGATCGCAACAGGTGTGTTGGCCCTTTCATCAAGTTTGGCGTGCCCGGCCGAATAGCCCGCGTAGAAGCCCGCCGCTCCAGCTCCGACAAGCGATATGATCCCCGTTGCGGCAAGAAGTGTAAGCGCTTTTAATGGTTCCATGGAATGAAGTCACCTCTGCCCTCGAATGATTGCCACGGTTGTGATTATATTGAGAACTTTTTAGCCATTCGTTGACTGAACCACGGCAATATCTGGGGCGTCTTCCGCTTTCATGCCGACGATGTGGTAGCCTGCGTCGACATGGTGGATCTCGCCGGTAACCCCGCGGCTGAGATCTGAGAGAAGGTAAACCCCCGCGCCCCCGACATCCTCGATGGATACGACCCGGCGAAGTGGCGAATTGTATTCGTTCCATCTCAAGATGTAGCGGAAATCTGCAATCCCTGAAGCCGCAAGGGTTTTGATGGGGCCCGCCGAGATCGCATTAACGCGAATATTCTTCCTGCCCAGATCCTCGGCAAGGTAGCGCACGCTAGCCTCGAGGGCGGCCTTCGCAACGCCCATGACGTTGTAATGAGGCATGACCTTCTCCGCGCCATAATAGGTGAGGGTCAGTAACGAGCCCCCTTCCGCCATCATCTTTTCTGCACGTTGCGCAACGGCTGTGAAGGAGTAGCAGGATATGAGCAAAGTGTTCGAGAAGTTTTCTGCCGTCGTGTCAACATAGCGGCCATCAAGCTCTTCCTTATTGGAATAGGCAATGGCGTGCACCACGAAGTCCAGCGATCCCCATACAGCCTTCAACGTCTCGAATACCGCATCCAGCGATCCCGGCTCGGCAACATCGCATGGAAGCACGTGCTTGACGCCAACTTCGTCTGCGAGCGGCTGCACTCTCTTCTTCAGAGCATCGCCTTGATACGTGAAGGCAAGCTCCGCGCCCTGATCTGCGGCAGCCTTCGCGATCCCCCAGGCGATCGACCTGTTATTTGCGATGCCCATTATCAGGCCGCGCTTGCCTTGCATCAATGGTCCTGTTCGAGCCAAGTGGCGCTCCCCGCTGTTGACGGCGATGCATCCTACACATTAAGCCGCTGGCGTAAAGTGCAAGCTTGAACGCTAGGTTGTTTGCCTTCAACGGCTTTTCTCAACCGCGCATAGTTCGGATTTTACTCGCACTTCATATCAGACGCCGGAACCCGCTTCGGCTTGGCTTGTTCGAGAGCAAGCCCAGAAAGCGGAGGCCTTGACATGAAATTCAATTGGAAAACCGCCGCCATCGGTGTTGCGGGAGCATGCGCTGTTTTACTTTGCACTGTCCCCGCGAGCTCCAGCGCCGAGACCTTCCGGGTCTACGTTTCCAACGAACAGGACGGGACCCTTAGTGTCATAAGCGGAGATACGCTTGAGAAAATTGCCACGATTCCTGTCGGCAGGCGGCCCCGTGGCGTAAGGCCTTCTCCCGATGGGAAGCTTCTTTACGTCGCACTCAGCGGCTCGCCCATGGCAGGACCCAAAGTCGATGAAAAAACGCTTCCGCCCCCGGACAGAGCCCAGGACGGAATAGGCATTCTGGATTTGGAGCAGGGCGGAAAGCTTGTTCGTGTGCTTCGCGGCGTACCCGATCCCGAGCAAGTCGGTATTTCACCGGATGGGAAGACGCTTTATGTCGCGAGCGAGGATTCAGCCAGAGTTTTTGTGTTGGATGCCCTCGACGGAACCATTCGTGCAGAGGTTGATGCCGGGGGCGAGCCTGAGGGTGTACGCATAAGTCCCGACGGGCGTCTTGTCCTGGTCACAGCCGAGGCCGGCAATTCGGTGGCCCTTGTGAACGCCTCGTCGCATGATCTTCTCGCGACGATCCCCGTGGGCCTACGGCCGCGCGATGTCGTCTTTTCGCCAGATTCCAGGTTCGCCTATGTCAGCGGTGAGGCCGATGCAAGCGTCTCGAAGCTTGACGTGGCATCGAGAAAAGTGGTCTCCAAGGTCACCATCAAAGGACAAAAGATGATGCCAATGGCCCTGGCGCTATCGGCGGACGGGAAGAACCTATTCCTCTCGACCGGACGCGGGGGCGAAATCGTCGCACTCGACGCCGGGACCCTGGCGGAGGAAGGCCGCGCGAAGGTTGGACCCCGGCCCTGGGGTATCGCGCTAAGCCCCGATGACAAGCTGTTATTTGCCGCTAATGGACCTTCAAATAATGTCAGCGTCCTGAAAACCGATCGGCTGGAGGTGGTCAAAACGATCGCGGCCGGAGCTCACCCTTGGGGGGTAACCGTTGTAGCCACGCCCTAGGCAAGGCCATTTGATGGAACAACCTAGTCCGTAGCGCATTTAAAGGGCGGTTCCAGCGTGAAGCTGGGGCAATTATTCAGAAGGAAGAGTTTCAGGTCGAATGCGGATGGCACCTGTTTCGACAGTCTGCTATTCTTATCCTTCCAGCGGAGCCGCCTAGGCTGGCGATTGCCGGTTGGGATGATCTTTCCCTGCGCACCTTACTTGAGAGGAAACTGGAATGAAAACTTGGACGAAGCCGGTGGCCCAGAGCACCGAAGCAGGCTTTGAGGTGACACGCTATTTGCCGTCCACACTGGACATTGCCGCGAAGCGCACCTGTAAGAAGTAGGCTTGCTCGTCAAGGTTCTCGGCGCAGGTGCTGGCGGCGGTTTTCCGCAGTGGAACTGCAACACAAGGCTATCGCGCCTCGCCTGGGACGGGGACGATCGAGTTGTTCCGCGAACGCAATCGAGCATCGCAGTCTCTGCCGATGGTGAGCGGTGGCTAATCGTCAATGCCTCACCGGATATCCGGCAGCAGATCGCCGCGACGGTTGATCTCCAACCCCGCCGCAACGGGCCGCGCCGAAACTCCCCAATCGCAGCGATTATTCTAACCGGCGGTGATGTGGACAATATCGGTGGGCTTCTCTCGCTCAGGGAAAGGCAGCCTCTCGCACTTTATGGTTCGGCGCGTGTACTCGCAATCATCGAGCAAAACAGGATTTTTGACGTCTTGGCCCGCGACGGGGTGGACAGGATCAACCTGGCTCTGAATGAAACGCTGGAGGTTCCAAGAACGAGCGGCATAATGGTGGAACCCTTCGCGGTTCCGGGAAAGGTTGCGCTCTATCTTGAGGACCCAGCCAAGGAAGGGCTCGGCACTGAACTCGGAGACACGATTGGCCTTAAGGTTTGCACGCCAAGTTCGGGGACGCTTTTTTATATACCCGGCTGCGCGGAGATAAGCGAAGATCTTTTAGCCTGCCTGGAACGCGCGAAGTGGCTTCTTTTCGATGGCACACTCTTTACCGATAGCGAACTTGTCGATCTCGGCGTCTCCGATAAAACCGGAATACGCATGGGGCACGTTCCTATCACAGGCCCTCGCGGTTCGCTGCACGCCTTCGATGGCGTGAGCATCGAAAACAGGGCTTATATCCATATTAACACCACCAACCCCATTCTAGAACATGGGTCGGACGCGGAGAGAACTGTCAAGGAGGCCGGCTGGGAAATTTCCTATGACGGCATGAGCCTTTCGCTTTGACGCCCGCGAAAATGTGGTGGATGGAATAGTATGAGTACTGTCACGGAAGCGAATAGGAGCTTCGCTCCGGTCGTTCCTGAAGGTGGATTTTCGCCCGAAGGACTTGAGGCCGCTCTCCGCGAAATTGGCCTGACGCGTTATCACAGCCTTCACCCTTTCCACCAACTTCTCCATGGCGGGAAGCTGTCGAAGGGGCAGGTCAAGGCTTGGGCGCTGAACCGCTATTATTACCAGGCAATGATCCCGCGCAAGGATTGCGCGCTCATGTCCAAGATGACGGACCGGGAGATGCGCCGCGAATGGCGCCAGCGCTATTTCGATCATGACGGCATTGGCGAGGATGAAGGCGGCATCGAACGCTGGCTGACGCTGACGGACGCACTGGGTCTCTCGCGAGAGTATGTCATATCTTCGCGGGGCATACTGCCCGGGACCCGATTTGCGGTGGACGCTTACCTCCATTTTGTTCGCGATCGCAGCGTACTAGAGGGCATTGCCTCGTCCTTAACCGAACTTTTTGCGCCTTCTTTGCATTCCGAAAGAATTTCCGGGATGCTTTCCGGTTATGACTTCATAGAAGACCGCATGATGAGCTATTTTCGGCGGCGCCTGGGCCAGGCACCCCGAGATGTGAACTTTGCTTTGAACTACGTAAAAAGCCACGCGCGGACGCCTGAGGCCCAGGAAGCGGTTATCGAGGCTTTGATCTTCAAGACCGAAGTTCTTTGGGCGCAGCTTGATGCCCTCTATTTCGCTTATGTCGAGCCTGGCTTCGTGCCTCCCGCTGCATTCAGGCCATGAATCGCACGCGCCCCATAGTCGCCTTCGAAAGCAAGCCCCACTTTCCAAAATATGTGCGCATGCAGTTCGACCCGGTGCGCAAGCGTTTTGCCGTGCTTGGGCCGGAACGTGTGTATTGGCCTGAGGATGTGACGATCGATATTCTCGATCTTTGCGATGGAATGCGAAGTGTCTCGGCAATCGTAGATGAGCTGGCGAAAAGCTACGCGGCGCCGGTTGAAACGATCCGGGCAGATGTGCTGGAGTTTATACAATCATGGACGGACCTTCAGCTGTTGAGGCTGGCGGAGAACTAAGCAGCGTTAACGTAGGCCCTCCTCTTGGGCTGCTGGCGGAGCTTACGCACCGCTGTCCGCTGCAATGCCCCTATTGCTCCAACCCGGTACATCTCCTGAAAGCAGCCGAGGAGCTCGCTACAGAGAGCTGGGTTTCCGCCTTTTCGCAGGCAGCCGACCTCGGAGTGTTACAGGTTCATCTATCGGGAGGCGAGCCAACACTCCGCCAGGACTTGCAAGAGCTTATTGGCGTTCTTGCCGGCCGCGGCGTCTATTCGAACCTGATTACGGCAGGCGTTACGCTGACTCATGATCGTGTGAAGCGCCTCGCGGTCTATGGCCTGGATCACGTTCAGATCAGTCTGCAAGCGGTAGATCCAACTCTTTCGGACAGCATCGGAAATTATAAGGATAGCCTTGCAAAGAAACTCGCGGCTGCGCGTTGGGTGGGCGCGGAGGGATTGCCTCTTACGATTAATGCTCCGACGCATCGTCACAATATCGGCCAAACCCATGCGATTATTGAGCTTGCGGTGGAACTTGGCGCCCAGAGGCTCGAAATCGCGCATGTCCAATATTATGGATGGGCGCGCCGCAATGAGGCTGCTCTCCTGCCGCCCTACGAGCACGTGCTTGAAGAAGCAGAGATTATTGCCGAAGCCAAGGAGCAGCTTAAAGGCGTTTTGAGCATCGACTATGTCACTCCCGATTACTACGCCCAATTCCCCAAGCCCTGCATGGGGGGGTGGGGCAAGGACGTGATCACCATCACGCCTGACGGAAAAGTGCTCCCCTGCCACGCGGCGCAAACCCTGCCAATGACCTTCGATAATATCAAGGAACGCGCATTGCGCGAAATCTGGTATGAGGGCGAAGCCTTCAACCGCTTCCGGGGCTTCACCTGGATGAAAGAACCGTGCCGTTCGTGTCCGAGGAAAGAAATTGATTTTGGCGGTTGCCGCTGCCAGGCTTTCGCGATTACGGGAGATGCAGAGGCCACTGACCCCGCCTGCAGCCTTTCGCCGCATCACGATATCCTACCTAGCCGCGCCAGCAGTCATAGCATCGCGAAGTCTCCGCCCTTTGTGTTCCGCCGCATCGGGGCAGCCGTTACCGCTGAATAGGCAAACGCCTTCGCGTACGGGATAAATCGACGGTTCTGCCACAGAACGATAGCCAGAGCCAAGGCGACTCTGGTTCTGCCTTGCGTTGGTTTGCAATTCGAACCGGGACCAACGGCGGAATGCTCAGGGAGGTTTTCACTGGCTGCGCGTTTGGGATTGCAGTCCTTGGGGGAGCCAGCATCGCTGACTCTCAGACCACTGATTGGCAGCCCGCCATTGCCGAGGCGCAGGCGCCAGTCCGCGAAGCGGATAACCAAAGTTTTGAATCCCCCCAACCACCGGCACAGACTCAAACTCAGCCGAGCACTCCTCCTCCACCTAAGCCAACCATACCGGCTCCAACGCAACCGGCTGAGAAAGGTCCGGCTTCGCCCGCGGAGCCTGTTCCTGCCGCACAGCCAAAGACTTCCGCGCCACCGCCTGCCGCGCCGGCCGCGGGTGCTCCCATCGAGCTGCCGCCGATAAGAATTATTCAGACGCCTCCCTCCAAGGTGAAGCCACCGAAACAGGCGATCCGCCCTCGGAAACAGGCGCCCGCGGTAAGGGCGGCAGTACCGGAAACTCGGCAGCGGCCGTTGTTGAAACCAATGCCAGCGCCCGCCACGCGGCCCGCAGCGGCCGCGCCGGCTCCAGAAGCGCAGCCGCAAGAGGCCGAAAGCCAGGCTCAGGCAGAAGAAAATACCGTTGCGATGACTCCGGTCAAAGGCAGCGAGATCCCCTTGGACAAAGTGCCATCCGCGGTATCCCAGGTTTCAAGCCGGGAGATTGAAAAAAGCGGCTCGCCCGCTATCCAGGACGCGCTTCAGCAATATGTTCCGGGCGCCATTATAAGCGATGCCACCGGCAACCCTTTCCAGACCGATATACAGTATCGCGGCTTTACCGCCTCTCCCGTCGAGGGCACGCCTCAGGGCCTTGCCGCATACCAGAACGGCGTGCGCATCAATGAGGTCTTCGGCGACACCGTGAATTGGGATCTCATTCCCTCCAACGCCATCAAGAACATCGCGCTCCTGAGCGGAAATCCGCTTTACGGCCTCAACGCTTTGGGTGGCGCGCTGAACATCACGATGAAGGACGGTTTCGGATTTCAAGGCGTTGAGTCGGACACGCGCGCCGGCTCCTACGGCCGAGGGCAAGAGCTGCTCCAGCTAGGCAAGCAGGTTGACAATTTCGCTGCCTATGCGGCGATCGACGGAATTTGGGACGGAGGCTGGCGGGAATTTTCGCCCTCCGAGGTGAGGCGCGCCTATCTGGATTTGGGCGTGAAAGACAAAGACACCGAATTTCACATCAACTTCACTGGCGCCACAAATACGCTTGGAGCTGTGGGTCCGACGCCGGTCCAGCTATTGGCTCAGAATTACAGCGCGGTTTACACCAATCCCCAGACCACGGACAACGAACTCGCCATGGTCTCAATGAACGGCAGCGTGAAACTCACTGATACGCTGGCCGTTTCAGGCGTCGCTTATTTGCGCAGCTTCCATCAAAGCCACACCGATGGAAATGTTTCCAGCGTCGCGCCCTGTAACATCCTCAACGGCGGGACTGGCTACGACCCCAGCACTCTGCTTTGTCTACAAACTGCCAGTGGAGACATTGTTCCGGTCACGGATCGGTTTGGGGATACGATAACGACCGGAAAATATTACGGCCCCACTGCAACGATTGGGGAAATCGATTACAGCACAAATAACACGAACAGCTACGGTAGTTCTCTCCAGGTAACAAGCAAGGATACCGTGTTTGATCTGAAGAATATTTTCGTAGCTGGCGCGAGCATAGATCACGGCGACGTTAAATCTACCAGCGACGCGGAGCTCGGTACGCTGAATACCCAAAGCTTCGTCGTAACCGGAAATGGACTTTATCTGCTATCGCCGCTAGATATTGCACCAGTAGTCCTAAAAACTACAACGAATTATTACGGTCTATTCTTCACGGACACGCTAGACCTGACCAAAGCACTCTCTGTAACGGCGGGCGGCCGCTATAACTATGAAAATCTCTCACTGAACGATCTAACCGGCACAACATTAACCGGCGACCATATTTATACGCGCTTCAACCCCATGACTGGCTTCACATACAAGTTCGATGCGAACGTATCGGCTTATGGCGGCTATGCGGAGGCCAATCGGGCACCAACGCCAGCAGAGCTATCCTGCGCCAGTCCGGCTCAGCCTTGTCTTCTGCAAAACTTCCTGATCACCGATCCGAACCTCAAACAGGTTGTCTCCAAAACCTGGCAGGGCGGCTTTCGAGGAGGCTTCAGTCCCTTTGGTTACGGGCACCTAGACTGGACAGCCGGCATTTTCCACACCGAAAACTTCAACGACATCATCAACGTCACCGATCCCGTCATCCGCACGCGCGGCTACTTCCAAAATGCGGGCAACAGCCTGCGCGAAGGGGCCGAGGTCAGCTTTAGATATAGTTGGGAAGCGCTAAGCCTGCATGCTAACTATGCTTACGTGGATGCGACTTTCCTCAACTTTCTGACGATCCCTTCGCCGAATAATCCTTTCGCCGATGCCAATGGCAATATTTATGTGCATCCCGGCGACCGCATTCCACTTATCCCGCTTAACCGGTTCAAAGCGGGTTTCGACTATGCGCTGACGGATGATTGGAAAGTTGGCGCCGATCTTGTCGTCGCGAGCAGCCAATATTTCTTTGGAGATGAAAGCAACCAGAACCCGCCCCTTCCCGGCTATGCGGTCGTTAATGTCCGTACTTCCTACAAACTGACGGATCAGATTACGGTTTACGGGCTCATTCTCAATCTTTTTGATAACAAATATGCAACCTATGGCGCGTTTTACGACCTGCCCATCTCAAGTGTCTCTGGCAATATCTCCGCCCCGAACTTAACCAACCCGGAGATGATTACGCCTGCGCAACCCTTCTCGGTATATGGCGGAGTAAAGGTCAGATTTTGACTTCGGGCTGGCTTCCCAGCCTGAGCTTCATCTTAGCGCGAAGCTGGAGAAGGGGTGCTTATCGGCCACATTTTGGCTCTTGAAGATGCATCTGTTGTTATATTGCAATCATAAACTGCAGACAAATCACTATTGTCTTGTTCTCGATACCGAGTTCTGTCCCGAGAAATTCATAATAGCAGGTAACTGCAGAGCTCTCTGTGGGCCGCCTTCCGTGGGGGAATAGAGGATGCCAAGAACAATCCTCAAACGACGCGCCGCATTTCTTATCATAACCTGTCTCACTGCTGTTGGCGGAGGGAGACCGGCCTTAGCCGGCTCAGACTTTGACACGTTTGTCTTTCCCGCTGACTATGCCGGGCTGGGACTGCCTGCGGATACCTTGGTACTTTCTCAGTATCTGGGCTACATAAATTCGGATGCGTTTAACGCTCCCGGCGATAACATCTATGCGAAGCTCAATGGCGGCGCGCGTACATTTCCCGCAAGCTTTCCGCTCCTCGTTGAGATATCCCGGTTTGACTACATAACCCAGGTCTGGGGCCATCCCTTTGTTATCGAGGGTGCTGTCCCCGCAGCCTCCGCGGGATCCACGAGCATTGGCAATTCAGCCTTCCCGACAGCAACAGGCCTCGGCCCACAAAGCGTGAACGATGGGGTCATCGATCCCGTGATATTCTTCACCTATGGTCTGATTGCCGATCCAAAGGAGGAGCGTTTTCTGGGCTTCTCAACCTATTTCTGGATACCGAGCGGAAATTACGACAAGTTCAAGCAAATCAATGTCGCGTCGCCCAATCAATTTACCGCGACGCCGCAATTCGGATATAGTGAAGGTCTTGGTAAATACACCAAGGATCTTAAGGATTTTTGGTTCGACCTGATTACTAACGTCTCCTTCCACACCGACGGCAGCGCACCCTTCGCGACCATCACGAATGGTGTTCCAGTCCAGTTCAATAACCTAACCCAAGATCCTACTTTCGATGTGAAATTCTGGTTTCGCTATAATTATCTGCAGGGCGGAACGGTTGCGGTTGGCCTGGAGAAGGTGTGGGGCGGGAAGCAAATCGCCAGCGGAGGCATCTTGGGTGCTGAGTTGGGCCCCACTGCCCTTTCCGAGGACAACTTTTTAAGGGGTCACATCGCGGGTGTCGTTCCCCTCGCCAAGGACTGGACCTTCAGTGCCGATATCTTCCACGATTTCGAGCGCACCGGCGGCTTTAGAGATGATTTCTCAGTTCAATTCCGGCTGGTTAAGATTTTCTTCGCCGAGCAGGAGGCGAAGCCGCTGAAATAAGGGCCTATGCTAGCGCGCTGCTAGTAAACGTCGGTCTGGAAGCGCTTTGCCTTTTTCAGATCAGCGATGAAAGCCACGGCCTTGTCGGGGGTAAAGCCGCCCTGCTCGCAGGCAATATCCGCGAGTGTTCTCTCCACGTCCTTCGCCATTCGCTTGGCGTCGCCGCAGATATAGAAATGCGCACCCTCCTGCAGCCAAGCCCACAAGTCCGGGCCTGTTTCGCGCATGCGATCTTGCACGTAGAATTTTTTGCTTGCGTCACGCGACCAGGCAAGCGAAAGCCGGGTCAGCAAGCCTGACGCCTTCATCGCATTCAGGTCTTCTTCATAGAAGAAGTCATAGGCGCGCCGTTGATGGCCGAAGAACAGCCAGTTCTTGCCTTTAGCGCCAATCGCCTGCCTCTCCTGAAGGAAAGCACGGAACGGCGCAACGCCAGTTCCTGGCCCCACCATGATAATCGGCAGCGACGAATTCTCTGGAAGACCAAAATTATGAGCTTTCTGCACATACCCCTTCAGAATCGTGGCAGTTTGGGTACGAAAGCAAAGGTGTGTGGAAGCGCATCCAAGCCGCATGCGGCGGTTGACCTTGTAACGAACGCTGTCGATGGTCAGTGAAAGCCTGGAGGGGTAAACCTTCGGCGAAGAGGAAATGGAATAAAGCCGCGGTTGCAGTGGTTCCAAAGCTTCGAGAAAGGCTTCGATACTTGGCCGGACACCTTTGAACTTATGCAAAGCGGCCAAAACATCGAGCGTTGAGGCGTCCCCGTCAGGGTCTTCGCCGGAGGCGAGCGCTTTCGCCTTCTGACGTGTTTGCCCGCCCGTAAGGTACGAAAATAGCTGGAAGAGCGAATCCGGCGCGGGGCTTAATGAATAGTCCTGAGCAAGGACCTTTGCCAGAGTCCGCCCCTTTTGCTGCTGCTCAGGATCTACCCAGAGCGTTGCGAGCACCTCACGAACAAGGGCGGGATCATTCTCAGGAAAAATTCCGAAAGAATCGCCAACACTATATTCAAGATGCGCCGGCAGTCCGAATTCGATATGCCAGCAATCCTTCTCAGATCCGGACCTGGTAAGCCGGCGGCGATCGAGAAAGACAACGTCCACGGGATTATCGCGCGACGTCCCGGGCTTGGAGGTGTTCTCTACCGGAGCCGCCGTTTCCTGCTTCACCGTCAGGGTGGAATCGGGTCCCGCCGGTGTCGCATCCATCTCCGCGTAAAGCGCTTTAAGCATGCGGGACGTCTCCTTGCCGCCTGGCACGCAAAGATTGAGCCTTGCCTCCTTTCTGTCGGCGATCGCATCGGAGTAATCCCGGCAATTGTAGCCGCATTGGCCGCAATCCTGCTGGGCCATTGCCGCCATCATACGCCGCCGCAAGGGTCTGCCTTCCGCCAAACCCATCCGCTCCGGAAGCGGGATGGTTTGGTCATGCCACGGCGCATCATCATCGTCAGATTCTGTTGGAATGGCGCTATCAGGCGCCAGCGTAGGGATCGCAGCGACGCCGCCGGCAGCGGCGCGCTCAAGGGCGATGAAGCCAGAGAAGAAGCCGTTCAGCCAGGCGCGCTGATCCTCCGAGAAAGGAGCGGTTTCCGGAATAAGCGATGGTGTCTTGCCGAGGATCGGTGTCATGTCATTCATGGCAGCACCAGGTCCCGCTCACATTTGTTCTGTCCCCCAATGGCACGTCATTCATGCGCCAAATCCTGTGCCGCTGCTGCCTGAAGGTCCGCACTCTCGCAGCGGCGAGTAAAATCAGCGAAGGTTTCCTCAGGGCCTAAGCGTTTGTGCATATAAAATCGCAGGAGGCGCTCGATAATCTTGGGCGCGTCCTCAGCCTTCAAGTCTCGCGCAACTTCCTGCCCTAGCCTCGCGTCAGGGCCGAAGCCGCCGCCGGCATAGATGTGATAGCCCTCCACTGTGTCGCCCTCATCGGAAACGGCGACGCGCGCCGCGAGTAGGCCGATGTCGCCGATATAATGCTGCGCACAGGAGTTAGGGCAGCCTGTCAGGTGGATGTTGACCGGGGTATCGATTGAAATCCGCGGCTCGAGATATGCTGCTATCGCTTCCGCATGTCCCTTAGTATCCGATGCGGCGAAGCGGCAGCCCGTATTACCGGTACATGCAATGAGCCCGGCGCGGATTGAAGTCGCTCGGGCAGGGAGTCCAATCTCCTCCAGCGCGGCTTCCACGGCTGCTGTTTTGGCTTCCTGCACACCTGAGATGAGCAAATTTTGCCAAACCGTAAGCCGGGTGTCGCCATCACCCATTTCGCGCGCTATTTGGGCGATGCGGTGCATTTGAGGCACCGTGATTTTGCCGACCGGCAGCACGATGCCAACCCAAAAAAGGCCGGGCTGCTTCTGCCGATGAACACCGATATGAGAGAGCCTGTCGAATGTGGGCCGCGGCTCAAGTGCTTCGCTTTTCACGCGCAGCATCGGGCCGCCAAGCTTCTCTTCCATGGCCGAAAGAAACTTTTCGAAACCCCAATCCTCGAGCACATATTTAAGCCGTGCTTTCGTCCGGTCGCTGCGGTTGCCGCTGTCGATGAAGACACGCACCACTGCGTCAGCGACGCGCGTTGCGTCGGCCGGCTTTACGATCACGCCGGTATCACGTGCGAAGTCTTTGTGGCCTGTGATGCCTCCTAGGGTGAGCCTGAAATAAACGCCCTGCTCAATCCCGAAGCCTTCGCGCACACGAACTGCCTGGAACCCGATATCGTTCGTGTCTTCCAAGGTCGGAATGCGGCCCGCGCCGTCAAACGCGACGTTGAACTTGCGCGGCAGGCCATAAAGGGTGCGGTCGTTTAGAATATGGAAGTGCCACTCGCGCGCAAATGGGCGTGTATCGATCAGTTCTTGCGGATCGATACCCGCGGTCGCCGTGCCGGTCACATTGCGGATGTTGTCCGCTCCTGAGCCGCGTGAGCAAAGCCCGAGATCCTGGACGGCCTCCACGATTGCGACCGCATTCTTGGCTTCGATTTCGCGGATTTGCAGGTTGGCGCGCGTGGTCACATGCGCGTAACCGCCACCGTAACGCTCCGCAATGTTGGCAACGCCCGCGAGCTGCCAGTGATTGAGAATGCCGTTCGGAATGCGGAGCCGGCACATATATGCAACTTGATTGGGTGCGACATAAAACAGGCCGTAAAAGCGCCAGCGGAAATTATCAGGAGGCTTCGGGAACTCATTGCGCGCGGCTTGATCTTTCAAGCGCTCGTACAAGTCGAAAGGATGCCCCTCACGCTTCCATTTCTCTGGATCCGAAAGCTTGCTGCCTGACTCAATGACCCTGTTCTGCGCTGCGATGTGAGGCGCGTCCGGTCCCTGCGGCTCAGAAGCTCCGCCTTCGGCTGTTCCATTTGACTTTTTCGCGGCCTTGGCCAGCGCTAGGCCAGAAGCGAAGCCTTCAATGTAGCGCTTTTGCTCAGTGGTGAATTCCGCCGTCATAATGACCTCACGCCGCGGTCGCACCCAGTGCGGCGCAATTGGAATTGCTCCGGCTCATTCTGCAGCGGCGGGGATTCCCGCAGTCCTGGGAACTTGAGGTGCCGGCCTTGCAGCTCCGTTTACGCGCAAATATGCACCCGCCATGAATATCGCGCCCGCAATAGCATTGCCGAGCGTGACCCAGCCGAGATTATAGAACATGCCGTCAACGGTCACGCTTGCGGGGTGGTTGCCTAAAAGCGCTACCGAGAAAATCGTCATGTTCGCGATGCTGTGCTCGAAGCCGCAGGCTATGAAGGCGAACAGGCACCAGAAAATGAGGATGCACTTAGCCGCGTCGCTCGTCGCGCGCGCGCTGGTCCAAATGGCCAGGCAAACGAGCCAGTTACACAGAATGCCGCGTGCCACTAGCGCTTCGGGCGCCGAACTCATCTTGTATGCGCTGACGTTGAAGATCAGGTCAGCGCCTTGCTTCAGGATTGCACCGCCGCCACCGGCGTAAAAAAGCCAAGCCAAAAGGGCGGACCCCGCAAGATTGCCGATCCAGGTCAGGATCCAGGAGGCGCATAAGCCGCTGAGGCCTATCGACCCCCGCATGAGCCCTATCGTCATCATCATCGTGTGACCAGTGAAAAGCTCTGAACCTGCGAAGATGACGAGCGTCAGCGCAACGCCGAAGGAAGCGCCCATGGCGAGGCTTCTTACGGAAGGATCGATGGTCTGCCCGATACTGAAGATCAGCAAGATCCCCACGCCGACATAGGCTCCCGCCATCATGGAAGCGATCAGGAAGCCCAGCGGATTGCTGCGCATCACCTGAACCTTGCCAGCCGAAAGATCGGCGAAATAGTCGATTGTCTTCTGGTACACGGTTATATCCTCCATGACATCGGCCTGGAGAGGCGTTCAAGCGCCGCCGTTTTCGGATTCGCTCGCGTTCACGGCGGCGGAGGGTCTGGTGCAACCCAGCAAATTGTGTGCCAGAAGCAGCTCCCCTGGCCGCGGAATGCGTCGCCATGACGGGCAGACGGGAGAACTGCACGCTCCGCTTGCTTTTCGAGACCGGATCGACTGAAGGCTCGCCCGCGGCGGCGCTTATCAGAGAGGCAAACAGACCATGGGAGCGGCATTCATAACGTAACCACTTGTGCTACTTGCTCGCCCATTGTTCCACGAAGGACTTCAGTTGATTGATCGCACTTTCCCACTGAGAGCGGCAAACCGCCTTGGCCTCCAAACCCGATAAATCTGTAAATGCCATGAAATCGCCGTAACAGTTGTGGCGGTTAGGTCACAAGACCCTATATCAAGCTGCGCTTCAGATGGGATGGTTAAATCCGCGATGCTTCTTCCAAAAATTCGGCCGCACTATCCAAGACCCCCAAGATGGGGCAAACTTCCAAGATCTCAGCTTTTTGGTGCCCTGCTCATGACTTTTGCTCTCACTCCCGCCGTCGCCGGCCAAACCCCCACGCCAGGCAAGCTTGCCTTCCATGGCAAGCTTGAGAATGGTCTAGAGGTGGTGGTTGTCCCTGACCGGCGCGCGCCCGTTGTTACCCACATGGTGTGGTACCGGGTCGGAGGCGCGGATGAACCGTCAGGCAAATCGGGCATCGCGCACTTCCTTGAACATCTGATGTTCAAGGGCACCGAAAAGATTCCAGCTGGTGAATTCTCCAAAATCGTGGCCCGCCTTGGCGGCCAAGACAACGCATTCACGTCGCAGGATATCACAGCCTATTTCCAGCGCATTGCGAAGGAGAAGCTGCCTCAGGTCATGAGCATGGAGGCTGATCGGATGGCAAACCTCCGGCTTGATGAGAAGGAAGTGCTAACTGAGCGCAAGGTCATCCTCGAAGAGCGCCGCAGCCGCGTGGACAACGATCCAGGGTCGCTTCTCCAAGAGCAGATGATGGCGGCGATGTATGTCGCCCATCCCTATCACACCCCAGTAATCGGCTGGGAGACGGAAATCCGAAAGCTCAACAGGACGGACGCTCTCGCATATTACAAGCGGTATTATGCCCCGAATAATGCAATTCTCGTCGTCACCGGCGATGTGGAGCCAGCTGAGGTGATGGCACTTGCCAAGGAAACCTACGGTAAGATCCCTGCCAATCCGGAAGTGGGCGCCCCCCGCGGGCGCCCGGCAGAGCCAGAACCGCTTGCTGAGCGCCGCATCGTCCTTCGCGATGCCCGCGCCGGAAAGGCCACTTTTGAGAGATTTTACCTTGCCCCGAGCTTCACGACTGCGGAGCCCGGTGAAGGCGAAGCGCTTCAGATTCTCGCCCGGATAATCGGCAGCAGCAATACAAGCCGCATCTACAACACGCTCGTTCGCGACGAGCAGAAGGCATCAAGTGCAAGCGCTTGGTATACCGGACTTGGCCTCGATAGCGGCCGATTTGGCTTCTATGCGATAGCAGCCGGTGATGCGAAACTTGAGGACATCGAGGCCTCAATCGACCGCGTCATTGACGATCTGATCGCTGGAGGAGTCACGCAGGAAGAGCTTGACCGCGCAAAGACTGGCGAGATCGCAAACCTGATCTATGCCTCAGACAGTCAGCAGGCCCTTGCGCAGACCTATGGCTGGAGCCTTGCCACGGGCCGGACAGTGGAGGATGTCGAGGCCCGCCAGGAACGTTTGAAAGCCATAACGCGAGAGCAAGTGCAGACGGTTGCTGCGAAGTATCTGGATCGCAAGCGTTCCGTCACCGGCTATCTCATCCCTATTCCTTCCAAGCTCGCCAAAGTGCAGGTGATTCCTGCTGGCGATGGCGGAACCTTACATTAAGGATACAATTGCACATGAGCAGCTACACGATCGGCGGCCGCCTGATAAAGCTTGCCGCCACAGCTTCCGCCGCCCTCTCTCTTCTGTTTTTGGCTTCCATTCCAGCGAACGCGATGAAAATCGAAAAAGTAACCACAGCAAAAGGCATCGAAGCCTGGCTCGTTGAAGATCACAGCCGTCCAATTATCAGCCTGCAATACGCGTTTTCCGGAGGAGCGTCTCAAGACCCGGATGGCAAACCCGGCGTTGCGACCTTCGTATCAGGCATGCTCGATGAGGGTGCGGGAAATCTCGATTCCGAGGCTTTCCAGACCCGGCTCGAAGATCTCGCGGCCAAATTTAGCGTGAGTGCCTCCCACGATCACATCACCGGCTCTTTCTCTATGCTTACGCAGAACCGCGAGGAATCGCTGAAGCTGCTGCACATGGCGCTTACCTCCCCACATTTCGCGGCAAAGGATGCGGAGCGCATTCGCGAACAGATTGTCGCAAGCTTGCGTATGGAAGAGAAGGACCCGAATAAGGTTGCGGCGATTGAATGGTTCAAGCTTGCCTTCGGGCATCATCCCTATGGCCGCCCCACCAGCGGCACGCTTGAAAGCGTCGCGGCAATTACCCCTGCCGATCTCCACGCCTATGTGCAGAAGATGTTTGCGCGCGATAACCTCAAAATCGCTGTCGTTGGTGACATAGACGCAAAGCAATTAAGCGCCGCGCTTGATAGCGTCTTCGGCGATCTCCCTGCAAAGTCGGAGAGGAAACCGGTGCCGGATGTCTCCTGGCAAGCCTCCCCGCTGCAAAAGGTGGTGCAATTGCCTAACCCGCAGTCAGTTGTCCAATTCGGCTTCCAAGGATTGAAGCGCAGCGATCCCGATTTCATCCCCGCCTACATTCTAAACTATGTTGTCGGCGGCGGTGGATTCGCCTCCAAGTTGATGCATGAGGTGCGTGAAAAGCGCGGGCTTGCGTATTCGGTCTACACCTATCTTTACCCGCTTGAGCACGCGGGGATATTCGCGGGTGGAGTGGCCACTGAAAATAAAAGCGTCGCCGAGTCGCTTGACCTCATCAAAGCCGAACTCGCCCGCGCAGGCCGGGAAGGGCTGACGGAACAAGAACTGCGGATGGCTAAAGACTACCTAATCGGCTCCTTCGCCTTGCGCTTCGACACAAGCGGAAAGATCGCGGCGCAGCTCTTGGCAGTTCAGCTCGACAACCTCGGCATCGACTATATTGACAGGCGCAACGGTGAAATCGAAGCCGTGACCGTAGAGGACATCAAGCGAGTGGCGAAGCGCCTGATCGAGCACAAAAACCTGATTGTGACCATTGCCGGAGAGCCGGAAGGCGTCAAGGAAGTGGGGCTGTAAAGCGGAGCGACTGCCTAAGCCACGCGTCCGGGAGCGCGGGAAGGGTGCTGCTCCCCTCGACTTCAGGACTGTTCTTTGTCCTTCATTGAGTACTCCAACACCATACCGTCGAAGGCTGGCGATACCCCTATCGGCAGCTTCGATGCAAGGTCATCGTAGTCCAGGTCGATGTGCAGATGCGTGAGCACTGCCTGCTTCGGCTCCATCCGTGCAATCCAGTCTAGCGCCTTCGTCAAGGTGAGGTGGCTTGGATGTGGCGTGTAGCGAAGCGTGTTGAGAATCCAAAGATCGAGCCCCTGCAGTATGGGAAAAGCCTCCTCGGGAAGATCGCTCAAATCGCACGAGTAAGCCACGCCCTCGACCCGAAGACCCAACGTATCGATATCGCCATGGATCTGCCGGAAGGGCTGAAGGGTCAAATCGCCTCCAGCTCCTGTAACGGTAACGGGATTGAAATTCTCGATTGTGTGGGCCGTAACAATCGCGGGGTAGCTCGATCCCGGCGGCGTTTCGAAACAATAATCGAAGCGGCGCCTCAAGAGACCAAGGGTGCGCGGGTCCGCCCAAATATCAATTCGCCGCCGCTGCGCGTAGCAGAGCATCCGCAGATCATCGATCCCGTGAGTATGATCGGCGTGATCGTGGGTGTAGATCACGCCGTCGAGGCGTTTGACATCCGAGGCAAGTAATTGCTCCCGCAGATCGGGCGAAGTATCGACCAGCACGACCGTTCGGCCGTTAGGGGTGATTTTCTCCAAAAGAATTGACGGCCGCCTTCGCCTGTTCTTCGGGTTAGCCGGGTTGCAGGCGCCCCAATCGTTTCCGACCCGGGGGACGCCCGTGGACGAGCCCGAGCCTAGGATTGTAACGCGGAGGCTCATGCCGCGCTGACGGCTTTGCCAGCGCGGTTCGCCGCAGTGGCTGCTTTCGAAAAAAGTGTGAAGAAATTCTCGGTTGTGATGGCCGCGATCTCGTCCTCACTCAGGCCCTTTACACCGGCCAAGACCTTGGCCGTGTCGCGGACATGGGCAGGCTCGTTCCGCTTTCCCCTGTGCGGCTGTGGCGCAAGGAAAGGCGCATCAGTCTCAAGGAGAAGACGGTTTAGGGGAAGGTCGGCAGCAAGCGAGCGCAACTCGTTCGACTTCGGAAACGTCAGAATTCCGGAAAACGATACATAAAGCCCAAGTTCGATCCCGGTTTCCGCCAAACGAGGCCCCCCAGTGTAGCAATGAAGCACTGCTTTGAACTGCCCTTTCGCCATCTCCTCGCGCAGAATGCTTGCCGTGTCCTCGTCGGCATCCCGAGTGTGAATAACGAGCGGTAGCCCCGTTTCCCGCGCGGCGCCGATGTGGCGCCGGAAGCCTGCTTGCTGATCTTCGCGGGTGCTATGCTGATAGTAATAATCAAGTCCCGCTTCACCGATTGCGACGACTTTGGGGTGACTGGTGCGTTCGCCGATTTCGGCTGTTGTGATATCCCGCTCCTCCGTTGCCGTGTGAGGGTGGGTGCCAACGGAACAGGTCACATCGGGGAAGCGCTCGGCGACGGCGAGAACCTCCGTAAATTTTCGGACATGCGTGCAGATCGTGAGCATATGCCCGACGCCTGCACCGCGCGCCCGCTTCACAGTCTCGTCAAGTGCGCCAGCGAAATCGGGGAAGTCCAGATGGCAATGGCTATCCACTAACATGCGCTCATTCCAAAGTTTCGTTCCCTTCCGAGGCAGGAAGAGGGGATTTAGGCCGTCTCTACCATCGTGGCCTATTGACTGCAGGTACTGCCGCTATCCTGCTGCGACAGCCCGGGCTTCATCCTCAACATAGCGCGGAAAGATAGGTTGTGGAGTGGCGATCATTGTCCCACACTTGAGCGCCGAATCCTCTGACAGATGAAGAAAGCTGCGCTCATCTTTAGGCACACCCAGCTGGTCAAGAAACTTGGCCGCTGAGGATGGGAGATAGGGCTGGCTGAGTATCGCTACACGCCGGATCGTTTCGGCCGTGACATACAGCACAGTTCCCATCCGGGCAGGATCTGACTTCTTGAGCGACCACGGCTCCTGCGCCGCGAAATATCGGTTTGCATCGGCGACGACTTGCCAGACCGCCTCGATTGCCTTGTGAATCGCTTGGCGATCCATCGCGTCTCGGCACGCTGGCAAAAGGTTGCACGCTGAACCCAGGATAGCCCCGTCCGCTTCGCTGAATGGACCTGGCTCCGGAATGCGGCTCGCGCAATTTTTCGCAACCATCGAAAGAGACCGCTGGGCAAGGTTGCCCAGATCGTTGGCGAGATCGGCATTGATGCGGTTTACGATCGCCTCATGGGTGAAGCTTCCATCCTGGCCGAATGGAACTTCCCGCAGGAAAAAGTAGCGGAGCTGATCGGCGCCATATTCGCGAACCATGTCGAGTGGCGCCACCACATTGCCAACCGACTTCGACATCTTCTCTCCCTTGTTATAGAGAAAGCCGTGGCTGAAGACCCGCTCAGGCAGGGGAATTTTGGCGGACATCAGAAAGGCCGGCCAATACACCGCGTGGAAGCGCGTGATGTCCTTGCCTATCACGTGCAGCTGAGCGGGCCAGCGTTCTTTCCAGGCCTTCGAGCGGACCTTTGGAAATCCTGCAGCCGTGATGTAGTTCGTCAGCGCGTCTACCCAGACGTAGATGATATGTCCTGGTAAATCGGGAACCGGAATGCCCCAATCGAGCGTCGTCCTGGAGATAGACAGGTCCTGAAGTCCACTCTTCACGAAATTCACGACTTCATTCCGCCGCTCGGGAGGCAGGATGAAGTCTGGGTTTTCCTCGTAAAGTTTGAGAAGCTTCTTCTGGTATTTCGATAGCCGGAAAAAATAGGTTTGCTCCTCCGTCCACTCGACCGGAGTACCTTGTGGACCGAGCCTCACGCCATTGCCACCGAGGACGGTTTCGCTTTCGGCATAAAAAGCTTCATCCCGAACCGAATACCAGCCCTGATAACCAGCGAGATAAATGTCTCCAGCCTTTTCCATCCGGCGCCAAATCTCGCCTACCAACTCGAAGTGGCGTGGCTCCCTGGTGGTGATGAAGTCATCGTAGCTTACGTGGAGCGCCGACAGCATCTCCTTAAATTTTGGGGTGTTCTCGTCCGCCAGCTCAGCAGGGCTAATGCCAAGCCTTGCAGCGGTTTGTTTCATTTTCAGGCCGTGCGCATCCACGCCCGTCACGAAAAACACGGGATGGCCATCGAGCCGCTTAAAGCGGGCAAGCGCATCGGTCGCGATGGCCTCGTAGGCGTGGCCGATATGCGGCTCCGCATTCGGATAAGAAATAGCCGTCGTGATTGTAAAATGAGTTTTTGTAGGAGGTTCTGTCATAATGATTTCGGGTGAGGGGCTCAGGCCGCTGAGCTCCGCGGAAGATTCCGGGCCACACGTTCCATATCGGAAAATGCGCTCATGAGAAAGGCTCCTTTATCAAGATTGAGCCCTTCCAGGTCCATTCGTCTCTCGCGAACGGATTGCCAGAGCTGCGCCCAAGCCCCGCCCGCAGCCAAGTTCGCTGGCTTCGTCAGTGCTTCTTTCCGGGCACGGCTCTCGACGCGCTCCTCGATAAGATCGCAAAGGCGTGCAAAGGCTTGCGCGTTGCGGACTCCGGTGACGGATTGAACCAGCCCATGAACCAAACGGTAGTCTACGCTGGGAAGGGTTGTGACGATCGCATCAAGCTTCGCGGCAAGGGGCACAATCTCGCCTGCGGTAAGCTTCAGGGCACGCCCCGGAGACCCTGCCGAAAGACTGTAGAACCTAGCAAGCGCGTTTAAGTCAGGGATCTCAATTTCCAGCCTGGCGCAAGCGGCGGATAGCGCCAGCCCAAAATCCTCTTCATTCAAGGGCCGGAGGGCGAGCCTCACGCATCTCGAACGGATTGTGGGCATTACGCTGGCGCCGCCGTGGCTGATCAAAAAAATAACCGTGCGCGGCGGAGGCTCTTCGATGGCTTTCAAAAGGGCATTGGCAGACGCAATCGTCAGATCATTCGTGGGATCAACGATTATTACGCGCCAGCTAGCGGTGCTTGTAAGGCTCAAAAATGATCGAAGTTTCCGGACAGCATCAACGCCAATGGATGAGGCGCTCGCTTCGGCTTCCCCTGTTTCGCCGAGCACAAACAAGGAAGGGTGCGCCCCTGCGGCAATTTGGCGGGCAACGGGAAGGCTTTGAGGAACGGTAAGCTCGGACAGAGGTGCCGTGTTTAGAAGCGCCTCCTGGCTCAAAAGAAAACGAGCGGCCGAATAGGCGAAAGTCGCTTTTCCGATCCCTTGCGGCCCGGTCAGATGCCACGCGTGGTGGAGCGCGCCGGCCGCAAAAGACCGCAGGAAGCTTTCCGCAGCCGCTTTATGTCCAAACAAGAATGGAGTCGCCCTTGGGTGAGACGAAAGCTCTAATGGCTTCGCCTCTTCAGTTTCTTTCCCAGAAGTTTTGCGCTTCACCTACGATGGTCCGGTTTGTAGTCAGCCAAAATCTTCTTCTTATATTTTGAACCGCTCCCTTACAATCAACCAGACCTCGCCCGCAACGCGGTTCACATCCTTGGAGGCGTCGACAACGACGCAACGGTTCGGCTCGGCCTTGGCGATAGCTAAGAACTCCTCGCGGAGGCTCCGGTGAAAAGCCAAATTCATGGTCTCGAATCGATCGAGCTCGCTCGGCGAAGAAGGTGCTTCTTCTTTTCGTCTTCGCGCAGCGACCCGCCGAAGTCCGAGTTCGGGTGGAAGATCGAATATGATTGTAAGGTCGGGCCTGGTCGAGCCGACGACAGCGGTATCAATTGTGTCGATAATGGAAAGCGGCAAGCCTCCGGCAGCCCCTTGATAGGCCCGCGTTAAATCGGAGAAGCGGTCGCAGACCACCCATGTCCCCTTCTCGAGCGCGGGTCTGATGGCAAGGGCAAGATGCGATTCCCGTGCCGCGTAGAAAAGCACAGCCTCGCCAAGCGCCCCATATCGCTTTGCCTTGCCCGAAAGAATTACACTGCAAATCTCTTCCGCCCGGGGAGTTCCCCCCGGCTCGCGGGTTTGAAACACGTCAATACCCGCTTTCCGCAGGCTCTCAGTTAGAAGAGCAGCCTGAGTGCTTTTGCCGCCCCCCTCGCCGCCTTCGAGCGTAATGAATTTGCCTCCGCTCACGCTTAAGACTTCGAGAACGCCGGCGCGGCCGTTGTCACAGGTGGTGGTTTCAGGCGCTGCTTCAGAAGCCTGGTGACGGCTTGAGAAAGATACGAATTGACCCCAAGCAAAACTAAATCAACACCCTTGGAGACTATTCCTCCAGCCTCGAGCGATGTGGCGGCGTAAAGAGGGGCAGAGTTGGAGGTTCCAGCGCTTTCGGATGTGACGCGCACTTCCGCGACTTTGTCTCCTTCCTTGACCGGAGGTTTCAGCGGTCCGAGGTACACAATCTGGGCCTTGATGTGCAGGTCCTTTGCAGACACAGGGAGCAAGATCTTTACTTCGAACTTCGTCTTGACTGGCACCGTCCACTTCTGCCCGCCCGAACTCTCACGTCGCCGACAATCTCGTCCTGGTCGAAGACCTTGTAAGCCTTGAAGTTGACGAAACCCCAGCTCAGAAACTTCATAGTTTCCTCGCGGCGGTCCCGGTCCAACTCGAAGCCGTTCATAACTGCGACCAAACGCCTTCCGTCTTTGGCAGCCGAAGCCGCGATGCCATATCCGGCGCCCTCTGCGAAGCCCAGCTTCAGGCCGTCTACAGGAATAGAGGCGTTAAGCAAAGGATTGATGTTTCTGAAGTTGAAAGTTCTATATTTGAATTCTTTCTGTGCGAAGTATTGATAATATTCTGGGTATTGCTGGATGACATACAAGGATAGCTTTGCGAGCTCCCTGGCCGTCGTTAAATTTGCGGGATTGGGTAGCCCAGTGGAATTGCCAAAAGTTGACTTCTCCAGCCCCAACGTCCGGGCTTCCTCTGTCATCATGTGCCCGAACGCGTCGTCTGTGCCGGCCAAGCCTTCGGCGACGGCGATACAAGCGTCATTAGCGTTTTGAACGGCGATACCCTGGATGAAATCGCTGACTTTGGCGGTTTGGTTGAGCGGCACAAACATCGAGGTAGTGCGAGAAGGCGCGCCGCCGGTCCTCCAGCCGTAAAGGCTGACAGGGAACTCGGTCTCAAGAGAGACCTCGCCGGCCTTGAGCTTCTTGAACAAGATCTCGAGCGTCATGATCTTGCTCATACTTGCTGGCGCAAACAATTTATCTGCGTTCTTTTCGAATAAAACCGCACCCGTATCGGCGTCGATCAGTATTGCTTCATCGGCTGTGGTTTGAAACGTGGCCGGATGCTGAGCGACAGCGGGCCAGCTCAACAAGATGGTTGCCGCGAGGAACAAGAGAAAGCGCATGGGAATCACGTCCGGCTTGTCTTTACGCATGTATACCAACTCTAAAGCCGGTTGGCTAAGATTTAGGAGCCGTAGGTTGAAAAAGTGTCAGCGGCTAGAGGAGGGTATCGCGTTGGCTGCAACGGCTGGCTCCCAGGCTGTGTTCCAGGAACCGGAGAGCCTTCGGCCCTCAAAGTTGCCTTTCTCTACCACCAGCGGTTTTCCGGCCGTCATGGCGGCCACTGAAAGCATGTTGTTTTTTGCTGAACCTGCTTCGGCGGCGGCACCGGTTATGTGGGCGGCCCAAGGCTGCTGGGCGAGAATGGAGCGCTCCAGACTATCGTCCCCATTTAGGGGTGCGGGCGCGAAATAGCGAACGCGGACGGGCGCTGTGCCATGGTTGTAAAGCCCAAGCAACTCGGCAGCTCTGTGAGAAAGATCAATGATCCGGTTATCGTGATAGGGTCCGCGATCGTTGACGCGAACCACGACCGAGCGATTATTCTGAAGGTTTGTAACAATTGCGTAAGTCGGAAGCGGCAATGTCGGGTGCGCTGCCGTCAAAGCATTCATATCGTAAATTTCACCATTGGCGGTGCGGCGGCCGTGAAAAAAATCCCCGTACCATGAAGCAAACCCCACCTGATCATAGGCTCGATCGTCTACCGGGGTGTACCATTTGCCGCCGGCTAGGTAGGGCTCGCCGGTCTTATAAACGCCTCCGCCTTTTGGAACCGGGTCGCCCACTTTAATCAGCCGGGGACTCAAAGTTTGCGTCTCATCGATAGTGCGCGAGTTTTTTGAGATAGAGCAGGCACAGAGCGTTGCGGCTATTACTGTGACAATCATTATCCGGCCCGTGGAGTCACTAAGGTGAGGCCGCACCCGCGACGGGACGTGCAGCGTGTGGAACTCCAAAGACTAATTCGGGCAAATGCGGGGCGGAGCTAGATCACTTGAGACTGCGCCGTCCCAAGTGGAACCTACGAGCGTCTTCCGAGGGGATGAGAATTCACGCCCGCAATTTCCACCCATGGTAAACTCGCCCCAACGCCACAACCGAAGATGCCTAATGGCTTAGCCGAGGCCGGTTAATAGAGCGTTGCGCTTCATCGGACTCTCGGCCATGCTTTCATGGAGGCAGCGCAATTCGTCCGGCACCCATCCCGATCTTTCGCCGCCAGGATTGGAAAAGATCAGTTTTCGAAGGAAGGCTCAGGGCGACGCAGCAATGGCTTTTCGCAGGGCCGGGCCAAAATTCTGGGACAGGCTGTCAAAGGAAATCGAAGGCGGTGCGGCCTGCGATCCTTTTACGCGCGGACGCTATTCGACGGACGCCTCGATGTATCAGTGCTTTCCGGCCGGGGCCGCATATCCCAAGACGGACCGCGATGTCGCCATAATCATTGAGATGGCGCGGGAAGAGGGAATTCCGGTCACAGCGCGTGGTGGCGGCACTTCAACTGCCGGACAAGCGCTCGGCGAGGGCATTGTCGTCGATTTCTCGAAGCATCTCAGCCGCATCATTAATGTCGACGCTGCCAATCAAAGCTGCGTTGTGGAACCCGGCTGCTCTCCCGCAATGCTGAATGCTGCGCTCAGGCCGCTCGGGCTCATGTTCCCAGCCGGAATAGCCTCGGCACAGCAAGCAACGATCGGGGGAATGCTTGGCAACAATTCCGGCGGCATTCGGGCGCTTCGCTACGGCACAATGCGCGACAAGATCGCGTCTGCAGATGCTTTTCTAGCCGATGGGCAGCGGGTGGAGTTCAAGGAAATTTCGGAAGCAGAGGGCGCGGCCCGCTTCGCCGGAAGGGATCGTCTTCTCGATCTCTTGCAATTCGGAGAGCTGCATGAGAAGGCCATAGCAACGCTTTGGCCGCTGCGGGCTTCGGGCTCGCCCGAGCCCGAAGCCTATGATCTCCGCTGTCTGCTGGCCAGCTCGCAAAATCAAAATCCTGCCCGCCTCCTCGCCGGCTCAGAGGGCACGCTTGCGCTCACCGTGAAGATCGAGCTCAAACTCACGAAGCCTCCAGCTAATCGCGGCCTCGGCATATGCCGTCTTGCTGATCTCGCCACCGCTCTCAGGCTCGTTCCGAAAATCTTGTTGCTCAATCCTTCGGCTATAGAGCTGTTGGACCGCTCGTTGCTGGAGCTTCTTGCCTTACGTGCCAAGCACGACGCTCAGGCTGCAAGGCTACTGCAGGGCAAGCCCGAAGTTCTCTTGGTCGTGGAATTTGACGATGAAAATCCGGTTGAGAATACGAGGCTCCTAAAGACCCTGGATGAATACGTCTCCGAAGGAGGAAAGGGAAAGTTTGGCGTCATTGAGATCATTGGGGAGAAGGCCCGCGCAAGGCTCTGGCGTTTGCGCAAGGAAGCGCTAACTCGCGCTTGGGCGCTCAAGACATCTGCCCAGCCGGTGTCATTTCTGGAAGATGCTGCGGTCCCAGTTTTGAGCTTGGAAGACTATGGGGCAGAGCTGGAGGCACTTTTCGCGGAGCACGGCGTTCGGCCCGCCATCTACGGCAATGTAGGCCAAGGATGCCTGCAGGTAAGGCCCATACTCGATTTGCGCCATGCGCAAGACCGCAAACGCATGCGCAATCTGGCGGACGCGATGGCGGAGCTTCTTCGCAAGCACGAGGGCATGCTGACCGGAGGTCATGGGATCGGCATCGCTCGCACCGAAGTTTTGGAGCGAAGACTTGGCCCCCAAGCGATCTCGCTTTTTGCGCAGCTCAAATCCTATCTCGATCCCGCCTATCTGTTGAATCCAGGGAAGATTTTGCGCGGGCCCCGCTTCGATGATCCGGAGCTTCTTCGCGCGCCCCGCGATGCGGCGAGTGCCATAGCTTCGTCCGCTGCCCTTAACTGGGGTTCATCTGGTGCTGGTGCAGGAGCGGCCCGCTGCAATGGTCTCTCCCTTTGCCGGACTGCTGAGCCGCGTTTTGCATGCCCATCCTTCGGCGTTACCCGTGACGAACGCGATAGCCCCCGCGGCCGCGCCAACACTGTGCGGCTGGCTCTATCAGGCCAGCTCGGCGAGAGTGCATTTGCTTCCGGCCCGATGCTGGAAACCATGAGCCTGTGTGTATCATGCAAGGCCTGCAAGTCCGCCTGCCCGTTCGGCATCGATATTCCAAGAATGAAGGTCGAGGCGCTGGCTGCAGCTCGTGAGAGAGGACGGAAATCAAAGGCGCAGGAATTGTATGCACGCTTGCCGGAATACTCTAGTAGAGCGAAAGGCTGGCGCGCACTTCTTGCTCTGCGCGATGTCATCCCTGCGCTAGCGAACCTGAGCGAGCGTCGGCTCGGGCTCGCCGCCGACCGGCCTTGGCCGAAGTGGTCTGGGCGGCGTTTCCGGGCGCCGCAAAACCCGAGGCCCAGGAAGAGGGGAACTGTCGCAATCTTCGCGGACACGTTCAACCGGTCATTCGAGCCGGCGAACTTGCGCGCCGCGGCGACTGTCCTGAAAGCGGCGGGATACGCGGTGGCGAGCTTCCGCGATGAGGGTGAAGAGCCTCCCTTGTGCTGCGGCCGCACTTATTACGATACCGGCCATGTCGAGGAAGCGCGCCGGGAAGCCAAGCGCATGAGCCGGGCATGCGCAGCCTATGAAAGCAAGGGTGTTCCCATCATAGGGCTTGAGCCCGCCTGTGTTCTCATGATGCGCGACGAGTATGAGGCGCTGGGCTTGCCGATCAAGCCAAAGCCGCAAATTCTGCTGTTCGAGGAATTCCTGTCGGCGCGGCTGACTGAAAAGAAGTTCGCGCTCCGGCTGAAGCCAATCGAGGCAGACCTTGTGCTGCATGCACACTGTCACGAGCGGGCGCTCGGCATCGAGGCAGCGTCCGAGCGCGTGCTCAAGCTCGTTCCCGCGCTTTCGGTTTCCTCTGCCCAGCCGGGCTGCTGCGGCTTGAACGGCGTGACCGGCATGACCCCGGACACTTTCGGTGCCTCTCTCGCCATGGCAGAGCTCACACTTTTTCCTGCAATCCGGAAGGCAGGCCGTGATGCTTTCATATCCGCGACAGGCTTTTCCTGCCGAAAACAGATCCAGGACGGGCTCGGGCGTCCGGCGCGGCACCCGGCCATGTTTCTGGAACTGGCCCTCAAGGGCGATGCGGAGATTGTCGGTTAAAGCTATCTTGCCTTGGCTGGAACGTCATCGCATCTGAGCTGTTCAGCCTGAAAATGGAGGCGAGGAACTTTCATTATGGCCCTTACGAGAAACTGCAGTCTTGTTCTGCTGGCTGCATTGTGCGCCGGCAATACTCAAATAGCGGCCGCGGCGGAGGAAACGCAGAGCCAACAGTTGGATAAACCGGCCGTGGCGATGACCGTGCTCCGTAATAGCGAAAGCGTCCTCGGCAAGAGTGTCTTCAGCGATTCCGGACAAAAGGTCGGGCGGATCGTTGATGTCGTTGCCGGGCCGGCGGGGCGGGTTCGCGCCGCAATCATCGATTTTGGCGGGTTTCTCGGGATTGGAAGCCGAAGGATTGCGGTGAAGTGGTCCTGTTTGCGTTTTGAACCTGATGGCCGGGTTGTCGTCATCGATGTACCGCCGGAACGGCTTGCCCGCGCGCCAGGAGTAACAGAGGGCGAGCCAGTGATAGCAGTTGGGACTGCCCCCAGGTCTTACCGCCGGGCTGAAGCCTTCAGGTAGTGCGGCTGCGCTCCCGCCGCGTCAAAATGACGAACACTTCTTCGGGCTCAGGGCGGGCTGAGGGATCGGCGCCGGCTCCTTCTGCTCACAGCCTGAAGGGCCTAGACTGGTTCAATTTTTTTCTCGGCGATATCCAGACGGGTTTCGGCCCATTCATTGCGGTCTATCTCGTTACTCAAAAATGGACGCAGACTGAGATCGGGCTCATCTTATCGATTGGTGCGCTCGCGAGCCTGCTTTCGCAAGTTCCGGGCGGAGCTATCGTTAATTCGATCCGTTCGGAGCGGTGGGCCGCCGGAGCATCGATCGCCGCCATCGGTTTCAGCGCCTTCCTGATTGCGGTAGTGCCCCTCTTCGCGGCAGTCGCGCTCGCGCGAATTCTGCAGTCCACTGCCACATCGGTGCTCGGGCCCGCCATCGCGGCCATAACTTTGGGTCTGGTGGGACGGCGAAGGCTTGCGGCGCGCCTCGGCCGGAACGCCCGTTTCGCGTCCGCTGGTAACGGCGTGGCTGCGGTCATCATGGGCGCCTTTGGGCATTTCATTTCAGCCCAGGCCGTTTTCTTCGTCACGGCGGCGTTTGCCCTGCCCGCGCTTGCCGCGCTTTTTCATATAAGGCAAGATGAGCTCGACCCGGCAAACTGTCATGGCGGCGTTGCCGATGAGCGTGCTTCTGGTGCCCTCGCGGGCCTTGCTCTCCTGTTAAGGCGGCGAAGCCTCTGGGTGTTCATTGGTGGCATCATCTTTTTCCAGATGGCCAACGCTCCAATGCTGCCGCTTGCAGGGATCCAGCTGACCATGGAGGCTGGAAGCTGGGCGGTCGCCGCTATCGCGGCCTGTATCGTGCTTCCTCAATTCCTCGTGGCTATTTTCTCCCCATGGGTCGGCAGGCTTGCCCGCAGCATCGGCCACCGCCCTCTTCTCCTTGCGGCGCTTGGTGTGCTCCCGGTGCGGGGCGTTCTATTCGCATTCTTTGCGGCCCCAGGGCCGATCATGGCGGTCCAGCTTTTGGATGGCGTCTCCGCTTCGGTGCTCGGCGTCTTGATACCCCTCGTCATAGCAGACATCTCGTTTGGCACCGGCCACTTCAACCTTGCTCAAGGCGTTGTCGGGATGGCAACGGGCCTGGCTGCCGCCATCAGTACGTCGGCCGCCGGCTTTTTGGCTGATCGCTTTGGCGATCACTTCACGTTTCTCACCCTGGCCACCACTGCCGGCTGCGGCTTCCTGCTCCTTGCGCTGGCGATGCCTGAAACCCGCCCTGCAGAAGAAGAGTAGACCGGCATCGGGT
>CAWFHI010000019.1:0-21077 GCA_963815605.1 uncultured Alphaproteobacteria bacterium
GAAGAGGGCCGCGCCGCCGACAAGCACATGCGAGACGGTTGCGGCAAGCAGCGAATTTGTCTTCGCGAAAAGCCAGCCCCACAACAAGCCGGGCAGAAAAGCCGCGATCGCAAAGGCCAGACTGATATGCGCGTGCGCCGCGCTGAAGACGAGGTTCGATGCGAGGATCGCGGTCCATCGCCGTTTCATCTCGCTGCCATCCAGAAAGGCATAGAGCGGAGCCTGGATTCCGGACCGCGCCACGAACTCCTGCATCGGAGTGAGAAGCAAATAAATTGTGAGAGCAAGCCAGTACCACGAGTCAGGTGGTCCAACCCTGCCACCTACCTCCACATCCGCGTTCCCGATCAGGGAGACGCCAGCGAAGCTGGGCGAGGTCTGTATCAGGAACCACTTTGCAAGCACGAAGGCCAACAGAAAAATACCCGAGGCCCTCAAGGCTAAGCCTACCGCTGGCCGCCAATTATCCAGGCGCAGGCCGAAGAAGCGGCCGGGAAAACCACTTGTGGCAATGACAGGAACAAACGTAAGCGCGAAAAGCAGAATTATGAGCGGGCTCAAAGCGAAGTTCGCATGCGCGAAAGACTTGAACTGCGGCAAGAAACTAAGCGTAAGCGTGTAAAAGGAAAGCAGACAGAGCGTCGCAATGATAATGTGCCCGACCCCGGTCCGGTAGGCGGCCAGCTGGTTCTCGAGCTGTAAGCTGTTCATACGGAGAGCGACAGATTTGCCTGCTTGCCTTGCCATGTAGTGCCGGAGCTTTCCGGCCACGATCTCGCGGACCCGGCGGATGGTGTTACTTCTCTTCGACGCAGTCAGATCCACAACAGCGAGCGTGACCTCGGTTTTCGCCATGAAGGAAACCGAACTCGGCTTGCAATCTACGAATGAAACCTCCCCGAAGATCTCGCCGCGCCTGAGAACTGCCAACTCATAATCCGCAGGCCGGCTATCGACGGGCGATATTCCCTTTTTCGTGATCGCGACCTGACCATCCAGGATGATAAAAATTTTCCCAGGGTTCAGGCTCCCCTGCTGCAAAAAAAGGCGGCCACGCTTGGCCCTGCGATACTTCAGGCGAGGCAGTACGAGGCGTAGCTGTTGCCGGGACAAGCTCGAAAAGAGAGGATTTTTTGGAATATCGATAAAGCGCCCTTCGATGCGAGCCGGAAGGCCTCGCGCTGCAGAAGTGAGCGCGTTTGCGATTTCAACCATGAACCCCTACCGCAGTCTCTCGCTTTAGTTTAGCTCGCGTCTCCAAAGTACATATATTAAACCCGCGTATAGGTTAAAACGATCCCAGCCCAGATAGCTCCTATGCAGCCTTTTACGGATCGATAATCTTTCGAAGCGCACTCCAAAAGATGAGTTTAGGTTGGAAGGTTAACGCGAGGCTGATTGGAAACTCTAAGAGAGAGCTTGCCAATTTTGGGTTAAGCGCGACCGATGCATTTCAGCTCGCCGCCTCTGCACTAGCTGCTGAGACACGAAACGCTTGCGCAGCTACGGGGCGAGCTGCGTTTGGCTTGGATCGTTCGACGAGGTGGCCGCCCGCCCTACTCCTTGACGACCCCCACAAATGGAAGCTCGCGGAAAGCGTGGGCCACATCCATGCCGTAGCCCACAACGAAGTAGTCGGGGCAGGTGAAACCTACGAAATCGGCTTCCAAATCGGTCTGCCGGCGCGCGCGCTTATCCAGAAGCACGGCAATGGCAACGCTGTTCGCACCGCGGCCAAGCATCAGATTGCGGGTAAATTTAAGGGTCTTTCCGGATTCCAGAATATCGTCGATGAGCAGAATATCCCGGCCCTCGACGTTGTGCTCGATGTCGCGGAGCACTCTCACTTCGCCGCTCGTCTTCCCGGCGCCATAGCTTGAGATGAATATGAATTCCACATCCGGCGAGATGCCAACATCGTGGAGCGCGCGGATCAGGTCGGCGGCGAAGATGAAGGAGCCTTTGAGGATCGAGATCACGAGAAGGTTATGAAAATTCCGTGATGCTATTTCCTTCGCGATTTCGAGATTCCGGCGGCCAATCGCCGATGCCGGGAATAGGACCTCAATGTTCTTACCGCGTACGATGGGCATAGGGGATCCTGGAGAGCTGGAGGCTTCGCCGATGCCGCCATGCTTACGCGCAACCCACGGGTTTGGGAAGCGGCGATGAGCGGAAAGCGTCAACTCTGCTCAAGCAGCTTGTCGAGTTCAGGCGGGCAATCCGGAAGACATTTTCGAGGCCGTTGGCGTATTCGGTCGCTGTGTCGTTTCTAAGCCGCCTCTCGAACTCAAAAAAAATTCTCGTGTAGAGCCTGACCGCAATGATGAAGGGAAACCCGAACTTCTTCTTGTAGGCGGCGTTCAGAGCGGTAATCCGGGCCATCTCATCCTTCGTCAGTGCGTTCAAACCGGCTCGGCCTTGCTCGGACGCGGATGAGACCGTCATCGTGCCAGCCTGCGCTTCCTTGCCCTCAAGATCCGGATGGCCCTGAAGAAGCGCGATTTGATCCTGCACCGGCGCCTGCTTGACGGCATCAACCATCGTTGCATGCAGATCATCGGGGGTCGCGAAAGGCTTCTTTTCCCAGGCTTTTTCCGCAACCCACGCCGCCTTTTCGAAGACGCCGCCGAGCTTCTGGACGAAAGCGGCGCGATCGAGACCGTTGATGGCGCTCATATCCGGCCCCGCCCACGCGACTCTGAGCGGCGTCAAAATGGCGAACGCTATTATAAATGCTCTTGCAGCACGAAAGGAGCGGCGCATAGCCAAATCCTTCACTCGAGCGGGCTCTTAGCTGCCGCGATAGGTGGTGTAGCTCCAGGGCGTCGCGAGAATGGGAACGTGATAATGTGACGCCGCATCGGCCATGCCGAACTGGATAATCGCCTTCTCCAAGAATGGCGGATTGGGCAGGATTGTCCCCAATTTTTTGTAGTATTCGGCGATATAGAAAACGAGCTGATACTCTCCGGCCTTCATCGTCTGAGCATTCAGCAACGGCTCCGGCGTGCGCCCATCGGCGTTTGTGTGGGCGGTCGAGATCAGCCGATATCCTTCGCCTTCCCGCACCGAAAAATCAATACGCACGCCTTCCGCGGGCTTCCCATTCGCGACATCGAGCATGTGCGTCGTAAGGCCAGGCGCGCCCGCTGCGAACGCGGCTTTGTGCATTACCCCAACAGCAAGAACTGAGGATGCCAACCCAAGCATTCCTCTTCTCGTAATCTGAGACATAAGCGTAGCCTCCATCACTTTTCTCAATTTTTCGCCGGTTCCACCTGTGGTAAGCCGTGACCGGCCCTCGATAACAGCCGATACAAAAAGGCTGCGGCACCTGCCCCAATTAGCCAGCCCCAGTCACCAACATTAGCAATGATGCCATACGCACCCGCTAACGCTAGGCCTATCGATAACATGGATGCGAGAGCGAACGCTAAGACCGCTTTGCGATTCCAGCCATTGTCATAGAAGTACTCGCCGGACTGCGACATCGAGTAAAGCGCAGCAACGGAGATGCTTCCGCCTTTTACGAGGTAATAATCAGCGATGATCACGCCGAATAGAGGCCCAAGCGCAGCGCCGAAAATGGCGACGAAGATAGTGATCGCGTGTGGACTGGATACGAACAGCCATGGGCAGACAAGGACGGACAGAATAGAGGCAATGAGGCCACCCAGCCTGAAATCAATCTTCTCCGGGTAAAGATTGACGATGTCGTAGGCCGGCGAAACGAAGTTCGCGACGATGTTGATCCCCATGGTCGCGACAATGAAGGTGACTGAGCCAATGATCACAACGAAGGGATTACCAATCTTCTCCACGATCTTGACCGGGTCCATGATCGCTTCGCCGAAGACTTGAACGGTTCCTGCCGTTACGATCACGGTAACCAATGCGAAGACGAGGAAGTTGACCGGAAGACCTAGAAAATTGCCGGCCTTCATCGACTTCTCACTCTCCGTGAAGCGGGCGAAGTCTCCGAAGTTCAAGAGCAAGGCGGCAAAGTAGGCGACGATGAGAATGGCGGCATTTGCCATTAGGCCGGCCGCTGATGCGGTACTCGAAGGCGGCGCGTTTAATTGCAGCGACAGGCTAGACAAGCCTGTCTGCGAAACGATCCAGATCGCGAGTGCAAACATCACCAGATATACGACTGGTCCGCAGAAATCGATAAACTTCCTGATTGTTTCCATTCCGCTGAGAAAAATTAGGAGCTGAAACAACCACATGAAGAGAAAACAACCCCAGGCCAGCCCGGAGAGCCCCAAGAATTGGCCATGTGACCAGTCCGCCGCCTGCGGCACCAAGGCTATCGCCAGCACCTGCACAGCCTTCGATGCGAAGTAGGTTTGCACGCCGTACCAGACGACGCCCACGATCCCCCGCACGACAGCTGCCAGGTTCGCTCCCCTAACTCCGAAGGCAATGCGCGCAATTACCGGATAAGGGACGCCGTAACGCTGAGACGGCCTGCCGATGAGATTCATCAGGAAGTAGACGGCCAAGATCCCGATCAGCATGGAGATCAGTACCTGCCATCCGGTTAGGCCTAAGAAGAACAGGCTTGCCGCGAATGTATAGCCTCCGACGGAATGGACGTCGGACATCCACATGGCAAAAAGGCTGAACACGCCCCATGTGCGCGCCTTCGCCGGAGCTAGATCGGCGTTGTAAAGCTGAGGTGCCGCGTTAAGGGGCTCGGCAACGCTAGTTTGCGCATCCATAACAATTCGCGTCGCAGACATAACTGAAGTTCCCTCAGCTGCACTGCCCCGGTGGTACAAAAATCATGCCAGCTAAGGTTAACCTTGCGCAACCTCAAAACAGGCGCTGCCCGAAATACAAAGGCTATCGCAATAGCTAGTACCTCTTCAGTAATCGGGGCCGCATCAGCATACCGGCCAGAAGTTGTACAATCACAAAGCGCAACCGGTTCGTTGACGTATCTGGCGATCGAACGTAGCGAAGCGCCGGACGTGAATGTTCGGGACAGGGCTTGGGCCGCCCTCAAAAGCAATTTGAGCAGTTCTATGAGCGATTCTGATCAGCGGCCGATGTTGTCGATTGTCATTCCCACTAGGGAGCGCGGCCTTTATTTGCAGCACAGCCTCAACACAGCGATCGCGTGCAGGGACGACCGCATAGAGATCGTGGTCAGCGATAATGCCAGCCACGATGATACAGCCGCTGTTGTTGGCGCGAACGGCGATCCTCGTATCCGGTATGTCAGGACGCCCGAACGTGTTTCGGTTTGCGCAAACTTCAGCTCGGCTTTCTCGAATGCCACCGGCGATTACATCCTCTATATCGGTGACGATGATGCCGTGCTTCCGGGCGGCATCGCGGACCTAATTGCGGTTTTGACGGAGCAAAGGCCGGATATAGTGAGCTGGCCAGAGGTTAGCTACGAGTGGCCCCGCGACAATGCCGACGGGCTTCTTCGCATCAGGCGGCGTCATCTCGGAGGCGGCGTGCAAAGCCGCGATCCTGCTGAGTACATGAGCAAAATCTGTGCCGGCGAAAGCGGAATCGCCAGCGTTCATTGCGGCTGCGTTTCGAGGGACATCGTGCACGCCGTGGCCTCAAAGGCCGGGCGCTATCATTATTACACCATCCCCGACGCAAGCGCGTTTGCCGCATTAGCGCTCGCAAAATCCTACATTTACTTGAACAGGCCCGTTACGGTCTATGGGCGCTCGCCCGCCAGCAACACGAGCGCGCTCTTGACGGCCGGATCGAGCGCCTACGCCACTTTCGGACGCGAAAATGAGAGCGATGCCAGAGAGGAGTTTCTGGACTTAAGATGCCGGTCCATTTTTGCGTTTGGGTTGGATGGACTGATGCAGACCCGCCGCCTTTTCGGCCTTTCGGGTCCCCCTATCAGCTTCGAAAAGTGGAAAGAGCGGATTGTAAAGGACATTCTTTCTATGCGGGCCGAAGTCCGGCAGGAGCAGGTGCGCTTTGTCAATGAATGGCTCGAGAAAAACCATATCGCGCCTTTGGAGATTGCGCCGTCTAAGCTCGCTGCGGCGCATGCTTCTCCGCCAATGACGGCCGCGAAGAAGAGAAGGCGAAAGACCTCCCTCAGGCGAATCGCCATTCCGGCAAGCCAATCCTTCATGCCGAATGTGGATGCCGCTGTGCAGGTTGCCGAGTACGTGATTGGGCCGGCAGTCCTTACTCACAAACAGCCGCGGCTCGCTGCGCTCATGCGGTGGTTTGGGATTGCAACGCGTGCCCGCCTTGTCAGTAAGCGCGACGGAGAGAAGGCGGCGCGCAGATATCCGTTCACGGCCGCGGACGTTTCAGCGCTCACGCCTTCTACTCCGGGAGTGGACGCATCCGCCGGCTAAGTGTAAGGGAAAAGCCGCTAAACCTCTTCAGGAACCTTCAGCTTCTGGCGCAACAGCGCATTAACCGCGTCGGGGTTCGCCTTGCCGCCGGTGGCGCGCATCACCTGCCCGACGAACCAGCCAAGCGTCTTCGGCTTCGTCTGGACCTGCTCCACCTGCTTCGGGTTCGCGGCGATGATCTCATCCACCACCTTTTCGATCGCACCTGTATCGGTGACCTGCTTCAGACCGCGCTCTTCGACGATTTTCGCAGGAGCTTGCCCTGTCTCAAGCATGATCTCGAAAACCTGTTTCGCGATGCGGCCGGAGATCACATTCGAAGAGATGAGGCCGATAAGCTCCCCAAGATGCGCAGCCGACACCGGGCTGTTCGAAATATCCTTGCCCGTCTTGTTGAGCGCGGCGAAAAGATCCCCCATGACCCAGTTTGCGGCGAGCTTCGCATCGCGGCCTTTTGCGACGGCCTCGAAGAACTCGGCTGAGGCACGATCGGCGATGAGGACGCCAGCATCATAGGCAGAGAGCGCATAGTCTTTCACGAAACGCGCGCGCTTCTCGTCTGGAAGTTCCGGCAAGCCTTTCCTCAGCTTCTCGACGAAGGCTCCGGAGAACTCCAGCGGCAGAAGGTCGGGATCGGGAAAATAGCGGTAATCGTGCGCTTCTTCCTTGGTGCGCATGGAACGTGTTTCGCCGGTCCTTGCGTCGAACAGCCGCGTTTCCTGCTTGATCACGCCTCCTTCTTCCAGGATGCCGATTTGCCGGCGGGCCTCGAAGTCAATCGCCTGACCGATGAACCGGATTGAGTTGACGTTCTTTATTTCGCAGCGCGTCCCAAGCTCTTCGCCCGGTTGGCGAACGGAGACATTGACGTCGGCACGAAGCGATCCCTGCTCCATATTGCCATCGCAGGTGCCCAGATAGCGCATGATTGTGCGAAGCTTGGTGATGTAAGCCTTGGCCTCTTCCGCACAACGCATATCCGGCTTCGACACGATTTCCATCAGGCCCACCCCGGACCGGTTCAGGTCCACATAGGAATATTCCGGGTCCTGATCGTGAAGGCTCTTGCCAGCGTCCTGCTCCAAGTGCAGGCGCTCAATACCGACGTCGATTGAATATTCCTTGAGGTCGACGATAACCACACCCTCGCCCACAATAGGATTCTTGTATTGCGAGATTTGATAACCCTGAGGCAGGTCGGGGTAGAAGTAGTTCTTCCGGTCGAACACAGACCGGTGGTGGATTTTTGCCTTGAGGCCGAGGCCGGTCCGAACCGCTTGTGCTACGCACTCTTCGTTGATCACTGGCAGCATTCCAGGCATGGCGGCGTCAACAAGACTGACATGAGAATTGGGCTCGCCGCCGAATGCTGCCGAAGCTCCCGAAAAGAGCTTCGAATTGGAGAGCACCTGGGCGTGAACCTCCATGCCCACAATGACTTCCCAAGGGCCGGTGTCGCCTCTGATAAGATTTTCTTGCCTGATTTCCGCCATGCACTCTTCCGCTTTTCTATCCCGGCGCCGTTGGTCTCGGCGCGGCTAGAGCCGCGGGGGATACCGCAGCCCAATGGTTATGGTTTGTGGCCCACTCAAAGTGAAGTGCGCCTGCTGGAATGTTACCTTGTTTGCCAGGGGCTTGACTTCATCCGGAAGCAATTGGCTATAGCCGATTGCTTCAAGCGGACGCTTGAACATGCCCGTGTCTAGAAGCTTGTTGTTGTTCTCATCATGGAACACGAAAACAGCGTAATCGCCGGGCGGGACCGACTTGAACGTGTAAGAGACAGTGAGGTCCTGAAGGCTTGAAACGATCCTGCGGCAAATGGCCATCTGCGGGAAATTGCAAGGCAGATCATTGGCACCCTCGTCTCTGTGCTGAACCTTGCTGGGATCGGGAAACCTCGCCTGTTCGGTCACCGCCCAGAGCCACAGCACCACCTGTCCCTTATAATTCCTGAGCCCGCTGACCTCCACCTTCAAGTCTGCGCCTTCGGCCCATGCTTGAAGAATGGCGCCTGCAAGAATTGAGAAAACTGCAGCGAAAAAAAATGCAAGCAATCGTAAGTGTTTCATTTGAGTGATTTCGTTTGCTCGAAGCGCTTTGCGAGCTGCTCTTCCTCATATTGAATAAACCAACCAATCATCTGGCGCCACAATGCCGCAGCGAGACCAGGCGGCAAGCCGCGTTCCTTGGCCCGTGCCTCGACCTTGTCGATCACTTGCCGGATGCGCCACGGTACAGTCGCCTCCGAAGGGTCGCTCTTTAGCTGCCAGGCCCGGTCAACATAGGTGAAACGCTCGGCGACCAAGTCGAGGAGCGCGTCATCGATCCGGTCGATCTCGAGCCGGACATGCTCCATGTTTTCACAGTCTTCAGCCTTACGAAGCGCCATTGAGTTTTTTTCCTGATGCTGCGGTTGTTGCGGACCTCCCGGGCCGGGCACTTACCGCCGCAGGCCGCGCCCTCTTCGAAGCCGCTTTCGAAGAGGTACCTTTCATTGGCGATGCCTTCTGTCTGTTTGACGTTCCGTCACGCTGCCACCAACGGTCAGGAATTGGCATGCGCCCAACCGCATCTTCGATCAGCTGCCCTGCTCGCAAGACAAGCCCCTCATCGAATGGTTTGCCGATGATCTGCAACCCAAGCGGCAATCCCTGCGCGGAACTCCCGGCCGGCACAGAAAGTCCCGGCAAGCCTGCCATATTCACAGTGACGGTGAAAATGTCGTTCAAATACATGGCAATAGGGTCTGAACCGCCCTTGCTCCCGAGTGCAAAAGCTGGCGTCGGCGTCGCAGGGGTCAGCACCACATCCACCTTCTCGAACGCCTCGTCGAAATCGCGCTTGATGAGGCTTCGCACCTTTTGAGCCTTCAGATAATAGGCGTCGTAATAGCCCGCTGAAAGCACATAAGTACCGATCAGGATCCTCCGTTTGACTTCCGCCCCGAACCCTTGCGAGCGGGTCTCCTCATACATGCTTAAGATGTCTTTGCCATTGACGCGCAGGCCGTAACGAACGCCGTCATAGCGAGCGAGATTCGAAGAAGCCTCCGCCGGCGCGACGATGTAGTAGGCAGGCAGGGCCGCCTTGGTGTGCGGGAGGCTTATATCGACAATTTTCGCACCGGCTTGCCTGAAGATTTCGATGCCTTTTTGCCAAAGTGCATCGATCTCGGCGGACATGCCTTCGACGCGATATTCCTTCGGGATGCCGATCCTCAAACCCTTCACAGGCGCTTCGAGCGCCGTCTCCAGATCAGGGAGTGGCTTATCGGCGCTTGTCGAGTCCTTGGGATCGAAGCTCGCCATGACTTGGAGCATTAGCGAGGCATCCCTCACCGAACGGGTTATCGGCCCCGCCTGGTCGAGTGAGGATGCGAAAGCAACCATGCCCCAGCGGGAGCAGCGGCCATAGGTCGGTTTGATGCCTACGGTCCCGGTAAAGGCTGCAGGTTGACGGATTGAACCGCCTGTATCGGACCCGGTCGCGCCGAGGCAAAGCGCAGCCGCTACAGAGGAAGCGGAACCCCCGGATGAACCGCCGGGTACAAGCTTCTCTTCACTTCCAGTTGCCCGCCATGGATTGATGCAAGGCCCGAAATAGCTGGTTTCATTGGATGAGCCCATGGCGAACTCGTCCATATTGAGCTTCCCGAGCATCACCGCCCCTGCATCCCAAAGGTTTTGGGTGACGGTCAACTCATAGGTTGGTTCGAAATTGCCGAGAATGTGGGATCCAGCTGTCGTGCACACATCCTTGGTGCAGAACAGGTCTTTCACCCCGAGCGGAATACCCTCAAGTGCGCGGACGCCGGATTTCGACTTCGAGCCAAACCGTTTGTCCGACTGCTGAGCCGCGTTCATGGCCCTGTCCGCCGTCACTATTAGGAATGCGTTGAGCGCCGCGTTACCCGCCTCGATCGCTTGAAGGCAAGCTTCCGTCAGCTCGGTGGCCTTGATTTCTTTCGAGCGCAGCTTTTCGCGCGCTTCCGAAACGGTAAGCTCGTTCAACGACATCGATTACTCAATAACCTTCGGGACAAGGAAGAAATTATCTTCCGATTTGGGTGCATTCTTTAGAATATCCGCGGGCCGCCCGCCATCGTTGACGACATCGGCGCGCATCCTGAGCGCCGCACCCCCCGCCGATGTCAGAGGCTCGACCCCCTCCGTTGGAATCGCGTTCAGTTCGGCTACCCAGGCGAGTATGCCGTTCAGTTCCTGCTTGAGGCTATGCGCTTCCTGCGGCGTTATCTTCACCCGCGAGAGGTGAGCGATCTCCCGGACCTTCTTTTCGTCGATAGGTGCTTGTGACATGACCGTCTCTGGTGTGGTGCCATATCTCTAATTTTTGCGCGCCGTGCTCGCAACGGTTTATTTCAGCAGTGGTAGAATGCTATCCCTTGGGCCTCCAAAGGAGGGACGTCTGCTCAAGATCGCGAAGGCGCTGCCAGTTTCTCACCAGAACCCTGCGAAAGCCGCAACCAAAGCGAAAAGCACAATCGCACCAATGAAAATTAAATATACGGTCCAACGCTGAAAGGCCGTTTGCCGATAGTAAAACCCACTTTCAGGCTCCGGAATAGTCTTTGGAACGATCGGAGCCGTTTCCGCGCGCTTAGTTTTACGAATACTGCTGGCACTTGGAGGTGCGTCCGCGGCCTTATCATCAGTTCCAAGCGGAGCTGCCGCAGGGTCCCTCACCGCGACTTTGCCGTGCGTCTCGCCGCGATCGATTCTCGCCCTCAAAGCGTTTGGATTCGCGGACGCTTTCTTTGTGTCATCGCCTCCTGGCATCGGCCGCTTCCTTCCGGATTAGGAAGGCATATGTTGCTTCCCGCAATGAAATCAATGAACGCCCAAAAGGCCGTTATTCGAATGCTTAAGGCTGGCGGGGGCGGCAATCCCCGTTCGTCCGCTCTTGCACCTTTAGTCAAGGTTGAACAGGTAAAATGGGGGCCCGAAAGCGTTTTGCGGGCGCCAGTGGAATGAGCGGCATGAACGATTCCCGCGGCCGTTTTGTGTGGTACGAGTTGGTCACGGCAGACACAGAATCTGCCAAGGCATTTTATGCGAGCGTCGTGGGCTGGGGCACAAGAGCTGCCGCGACCGGCGGTTCGACCTACACCCTCTTTACCGCAGGTGACACCGCTGTGGCGGGACTGATGAAATTGCCTGCGGAAGCGGCGAAAGCGAGCGCACCATCGCAATGGATTGGATATGTCGCGGTTGACGACGTGGACCTTGCCGCTGGGTGCGTTAAGAAGCTCGGCGGAAACGTTTATATCCCACCTACCGATGTCCCGAATGTCAGCCGCTTTTCTATTATCTCTGACCCGCAAATGGCAACGCTTGCCTTGATTAAGCGGCGCCAAGGTGGCCATGAGGGGTCCCCTATCTTCAGGGGACTAGGGAACGTGGGCTGGCGTGAGTTGCTTGCCTCCGGTTTAGAAACGGCCTTCGCTTTCTATAATGCGGTATTTGGCTGGCAAAAATCGGAGGCCCATACGGGGTCGATGGGCACATATCAACAATTCTCGGCAGGGGGGGAGACAATCGGTGGCATGTTCGCGAGGCCGGAAATGTCGCCCATGTCCATGTGGCTTTACTATTTTAGCGTCGGTAACATTGAGGCGGCCGTGAAACGCGTTGCGACGGGCGGCGGCCAGATCTTCTACGGCCCAGTTGCAGTGCCCGGCGGGGCGCGCATTGCTCACTGCATGGACCCTCAGGGCGCCATATTCGCTCTAATCGACTGGCATGTTTGCATAGCCGTGGCGTGCTACTCGCCGGGCGGTATCCCCCACCGCTGAGCCGTCCGGCAGAGGGGCTGGGATTGGGATCGCACGCTTGTCGTGATAACGTCGGCGATTTGCGCGGCAATCGGGGATGCCGGTCACAGTTCCAGGCCAGAAAAAGCGGTGGCTGGACCAGATTGTTAACTAACCACGATCGCTATGCCATGTCGAGCCTTAGCATACCCATATCCAGAGGCAACCACCGCTCAATACCTGACAGCAGCCACCCCACCAGCCGCATCCACCGCAGCCGCATCCGCCGCAACCACGGCATCCGTGACATCCACGGCATCCGCGGCACCCGCCGCACCCGCCGCACCCACGGCATCCGCCAGTTTATATTAGAAACTCTAAGAGTTTCCGCTAGTTACTGAAAATACATGAATTTTGTCTACGAACTAGGCCACAATTAGAAACCGGCTTGCCGCTGGGGGCGGCCTGCTCCAAGCCTGCTACTCGCGTTTTGTTCGCATGGGAGGCTCCATGCGGCTCCGAGCTCGACCGGAGCTTTGGACCTAAAGCCGGTTAAAGAGGGACGGCTTAACTTTGAATCGCCGATGCTCTTGGCACTCCAGCCGATAGTCCAGGCTCGGCGCCGGAGCCGGCAGAAGCCGGCTTTGGCGCCGTCGACGACGAGGGAAAAGACTCTAAGCCGGGCGTCAAGGCGGCTTTGAAGGAGCTGGATCATGCCTAGTCTCGTCTAGACAAAATGGATTATAAGCTATTGATGCAGGTCCGCGCAAATAGGCTTTCTAGACAGGCTAAGCCACTGGAAACAAATGAAACGCTTCGGATTTTGATTCCGCCATGCGGAGGTTGTGGCCTGGGTTCCGTGCTTGCGGAAATCTTTGATATCTCTGCAGGTTAGGCTTTAATGGGGGACTCTCGGGCGGGCGATCTTCAAATTCTGGCTTGCTGGTCGCCCGCTTTACAGCGGCTGTCTCTGCTCGCCATATTCAAATTTCCATATTTGGTGCGGCCGGAGACCGGGTTCGAGATGTGCCGAGAGCGGTTCGGAAGACAATAAAATAGGGGTAGCGGCTCAAGCCTAACCGACCCGCCATGCGCGACGTCATGTGATCGGAGTGGCGTCAGGCCGTCAATGTCGCCATGGCGCCGCCCATGTTCAATTGCGCACCGAAGAGCTCCGACAGGCGAGCGAAGCCGGCAAGGATGCCGACAGCCTCATTGCCTTCGGCAAGGCGAGGGCGGCCGCGCAGATGCCGCGTACTTATTTTGCCAATTTGAAGAATGAGGAACTAGCGGCGCGTCACAAGCGAAGGGCTATCTCGTGTCGGCCCAGCGCGGCGGAACACTACCTCACCGGTGGTGTTTAACCAACTGTTAACCATCATGCCGCGGTAACGGCGAAGCATTCCGGCTAGTCCCATCGCGCACTGGTGTGCTCTTTGAGCAGAGCGAATGGAGGCCGCCGTGCAGCAAATCTTCAACCAGCTACTGCAATTCCTTCAACAGGGAATAGCAGCCATTTTCCGCTTCGTCCAGCTCATCTGGACGTGGTCTTCGGACCAGATCATCAAAGTGTTCAACGCGCCTTGGAGCAATTGGCCGTTCTGGAAGCAAATCCTGCTCGCAGTCCTCGTCGGCTATCTCATCTACCTGCTGTACAAGGCGGGCAAGGAGCTCTGGGAGTCAGGCGAGAAGGCGCTCGCAGCATTTGCCGCGCTTCTCTCGGCATTCGTCAAAGTCCTGCCACGACTTTTCCTCGCAGGTGTTGTCGCACTCGTCGGTTTGTGGTTTCTGAACACCGCCGACTTGAGCAAGGTCCACCTCAACTGGCCGTGGGCTGACAGTCCCAGATAATTGCCAATGCTCAATCCGCGGGGCCTCTGGCTTTTCGGGATTATTGAAGCGGATCTTGGCACGTCACCTCGAGTTCGTCTCAGCTCTGGCAAGGAGCCAATCGATCACACGTCCAGGGTGTCTGCAATCCCCCTCCGTTATTTGGAACTTTTGCCGGAGCGGCTGTCTTCTCCCCAAAAAAGAGAGGCTCAACGCCCCATTTTCCCGCCGAGCAGCAAACCAGGCCTTGGCGGGTTTTTGGGTGCTCGATCAGGAACGCATCTTCGAGCTCTGTGCTCCCCATCGATCAAGCATTTATGCCGGTCATGAAGGCCTGCTTGTCATGCAAGAGATGAAAGTTACACAAAAACGAGAAGGAACCTGGGAGCTTTGGGCCGACCAAGAGTGCGTCGGGACAGGGTTTGTGTCAGCGGCAGCCGCTTGGAAGGAAGGCGAGCGCCACGCTGCTGGTAGGAAGGCAGAAGCAGAGAGGGTAACATCTGGTCACGAGCCCGACCGCGACAGCAATGGACACGTTGTCAAAGCCGAGTGAATTTTATGGGCCGGCAGGCGTCCTTCACCCCTTGGAGCAGGGGCCCGCGGGAAAGGCATAGGCAGTCGAGGGCAGGAAGATGTCATCCAACGATCGCCGGGAGACGGCAGATCCGCTCCCGCAAGATTCTCAGGATCGGGAAACGAACGGGACTGGCAGACGGGTGCCCGGCACCGAATTGCCGGGGTTCGTTTATCGTTCGGTGGCATGGATCTGTGTTGTTCGCCGGCTATCTCATCTACCTGCTCTACAAGGCGGGCAAGGAGCTCTGGGAGTCAGGCGAGAAGGCGCTCGCAGCATTTCATGGCTTTGGACCGAGCTCAACAGGCGCGGGCTGCCCGTCATTTGCATCGATGCGCGGCACGCCAAGGCTGCCTTGAAAATGCAGATCAACAAAAGCGATCGCAACGACGCCGCCGCAATGCGGCTGGTACAAGGAAGTCCGCGTCAAGGCGCTCGATAGCCATGCCGTCAGAGCACTTCTTAGCAGCCGGGCTTTGCTCGTCCAGATGAAGCGGATTCTCGAGAACCAGATCCGGGGGCTGCTCAAAAATTTTGGACTTGTGATCGGGCGAAAATGAACACGTTTACAGCCAAGACCGACGGAGACTGATGCCTCATTCTCAATCGGAGCCTTGGGCTTGCGATAACGCTTCAGAATGGAATGCCGTGCGCGAGGCAGCGCCTACCGCGAGAGCGGTTTCGTTCTTCGACCCTATGCAGCCATCCTGCCGAAAAGCCCAAAGAGTCGGCAAGGGGTCAAACTGAGATAGTCTCAGTGCGAGCATTTTTATTCCGGTTCACCTTCCAGACCGGAGCAATTTCGAAAGCCGCAGCCTCGAAGAGCCGAACGGCGGCGCGACCACAGCTAAGCGTAGAGGGCGATAATGGCGGTCACTTTTTTGCTTGACTGCGTCGATGATGCCGACTGAAAGGACCGCCACCAGATAAAAAAATCTGGTGCTGTTAGCGTAAGCAGCGGAGATTATTGTAAAATGTTCTGCGCCATGTTTGTAAAACGTCGTGTTGTTTTACAAATGAAGCTCATGATTCTTGGCTTAAGTCTTTGATTTTAATGGCGTCCCCGGCAGGACTCGAACCTGCGACCTACAGATTAGGAATATGCCGCAGAAGGCATAAGATGCTGTTCTTGTTGCATAATTGTTTTACAAGCATTTCGTAAATCGTCGTGAGAAATCACGGCATGGCGCGCCGGTTTGTAAAACAATTTTTGGCGGACTGCGCGCCGCACAAAAATAATCCTTAAACCTTCAACGACAGACAATCTTCGCGCTGCTTCTAAACGTCGAAGAGGAAGTTTAGAAGTCATTGGCCCCTTCCGCACGCATGGACAAACCGTGTAACATGAGCCGCGATCTGTCAGCCGGATGTGCCGAAATCTCGTCAATCCAGGCGGCGGCCTTGATGGCCACGGCCGGTGCGGCATTCTGAATTTCAGGCAAAAAGCTTTTGGGGGCTTTAATGAAATATCTGATGACGAGCTTTCTCGCGGTACTCGCAATCGGTCTTCCTCAGCCATCTGTTGCCGAGGGGCCCGGTATTCCCGGCGTCGATGGAGCCTATCTTGAAGACATCGTCATCGGCAGCCGGGTGCTGGCAGACCTCGGCGTTCTCGATGGCTTCGGCCATGTCAGCGCCCGCCATCCCACCAATCCAAATCGCTTTCTCATGTCGCGTTCGCTCGCGCCCGCGCTCGTCACCGCTGACGACATTTTGGAATTCGATCTCGATGGCAATGCCATAGATGCGCAAGGACGAACGCTGTTCCTCGAACGCTTCATTCACTCCGAAACCTACAAAGCGCGTCCGGATGTGATGTCCGTGGCGCATACCCACTCGTCGGGTGTCGTTCCCTTCTCAGTGAGCCAGACCAAGCTCCGGCCGATCTTCCACAACCCATCGTTTCTCGGCACCGGCGCCCCCGTTTGGGACATTCGCAAGGAGTTCGGCGATACCGACATGCTTGTCAGCAATTCGGCAATGGGACGCTCACTGGCGCAGACACTGGGGGATAAGGCTGTGGTGCTGATGCGCGGGCACGGCGACGTAACGGTTGGACCGTCAGTCAAGATGGCGGTCTTTCGCGCCTACTATACCGATGTCAACGCCAGGCTGCAGGCGCAGGCCATCGCGCTCGGCGGCGAGGTGACTTACCTGACAGCCGAAGAAGCGGTAAAGGCAGATGGAATAAACTTCAAGGTGATCGACCGGATTTGGGGCTTGTGGAAAACGCGCGTTGCACCGGGCCTTTCGAAATAGCGTGTTAAAAGAAGAACTGATCGGGCGGATCATCAATACGGCGACGCAAAAGCCTTTCACGTATAGTGAGGATTGCGCCGGACGGAATCCTCATATGGCGTATTCCGCAAGTTCAACGGAAGATGCCGTGAAGGGCGTTGTTGAAGGCAGTGTTCAAGCGGCAAACGTGGTCGACTTCGAGTCAAAGCACAAACTCGGCGGTCAACCGCTGAGAGCCTCAGAGCCGCTTAGTCTTCAGTAGCGGAAGTATCTGTAATTGCTTCCAAATGCCGTTCGAGACCCAGTTGGCGGCGGCAACTGGGGCCGTTTTCTAGTGTGCTGCTGTGTTGTCAGTCAGACTTCCTCCAGCAGCGCCTCAAGGTCGAGGCTCGAGCGGTGGCCCAGATCGTCTCCATGGGTATCGAGAAATAATTCGGCAGCCCGCCGCCCCTCGTCCTTTAACATGGAGAGAAAAGCCCATTCAGCGTTGAGCTTCGAGGAATAGCCAAGATCGACCATGATCTCGCTCGAAATGCGATGGATGCGCATTTCAGCCCATTGCGCGTGACCTGCTCCCCGAAAACACCCTCGATTTTAAGTTAGGGTCCGTTCACAGACGGGAGACGGACATGAAGCGCAGCCGGTTTTCAGAAGAGCAAATTATCGGGATTTTGAAAGAGCACCAGGCGGGGCTCACGGCAGCGGAGATCTGCCGCAGATACGGCATCAGCGATGCGACCTTTTACAATTGGCGCTCGAAATATGGCGGGATGGAAATCTCTGAAGCAAAGCGCTTGAAGGCGCTGGAGGACGAGAACCGCAAATTGAAGAAGCTCTTGGCGGAATCGATGCTGGACGTCGCGACGCTGAAAGAGCTGCTCGGAAAAAACTTCTAACGCCTCGCATGGCGGGCATCAATGCAAATGACATTGAGGGAACGGGCGCGAAGCTCATGGGCCGCGCTCTGGGCACGGCGACGACGCCTTCCGCCAGCGCCAGCTTCACAAACTCACATCGGATGGACACGACCGTCGCCTCGCTCCAGGGCACGCTTAAGCGCTCGCGGGAACGGGATCACTGCGCCGTCGCCCCTTCGGCTCGAGGATATTAGGTGCTTGCAAATGCCGCTTTGAGAGGCATCTTATCTCCATGGCCATCGATGAAAGCCTAAGCTCGCACGAATATCTGCACCGCATAGACGATGGAAATTGTAGAAAAGGTGCCATTTTCGTATCTGTACCCAGGCGCTTCCGGTGGAATGGCTGTGGGCTGCAACGGTGAGGTTCAACGCGGACGTGGTTCAAGGCGCTGTCCGCTATGTTTACCCAGACATTGCGCCGAAATGGCGCCACCGCAGCGGCCATGCGGCTAGGAAAGAGAAGACGGGAGATCATCTTGCCTTCGTGGGGACGAACAACGTCCTTTTCCGCCTGGATTCCATAGGTGAGACACGTTTCGACAAAGCGCTGCGGCTCCTCGGCGGCGAGGACATAACTTTCTTTGACGCCGTCGAAAAGCGTGGATGCCGGATCGTCTTCTGCCGCGAGGCTTTGACATTCGAAACCGTTCCTTGGGAACGCATCACGACGATGGCAACACTGCGCAAGGCTTATTGTGCAGGCTTCGCTCGCGTCCGGGAAGCCCGTCTTATGGACAGGCCTGTTGCTGAGAGGCCCTGGAAGCTGACGAAGCGGTTCATTACGGGCTCCGCGCGGGTGCTGATCTCGCCCATCCTCTTCGCCTTTGGAATCGGCTTGCGCACCTTCACGAGCGGCGCCCGCAACCTAGCCTTTTGCGCCGGCACTTTGGCTGCGCTGTCGAAGGCGAAGCAGGTTGAATATTACAAGCGGCCTACCGGGTATTAAGCGCTGTCGGGTGCTCAATGGCTGCTACGTTCGGGTCAACCTGCTAAGGCCTTTCTTAGTCTACGCCAGCGACTAGCCTTGCGGCGGTCAAGGCGCGCCAGCAGCGCCATACGGTTTTTGGCCGGTAGCTCCAAGGCTTGTGACAAGCTCGACGTGATCAGGTTCTGAGGGATGACCTCCAGCGGGAAAGTTTCATCAGTCGCCAGAAATATCAGGCGGTCGCGCGCACCCAGAGCCTCCACATGCCTCATGTATAATTTCACTCGTTCGGCGCGTTCTTTGCCTTCGTTACGCCGCACAATCGCTGCCGCCTGAGCTATGCGCCTATTCTCTTCTTTCCTCTGCTGCTGCTTTTTTTCAAACTCAAGGCGCGCTTGCTGCGCCGCGCTCTGTTGCCCATCAAACTCGCCTAAGGTTCGTGCAAAACACCGGCTGCCCCAAGGACTCCATGGATTCGTGCCATTATCGACTATCCAAGAGGCTAGCGCGTCAACATCTCCATCTTTTCTCTCCCGGTAAGCGCGAAATATCCAGATCGTGGCCGCCACAGAACCGCCAATCCAGTTGAGATCCCGCTCAAGGACCGTCAGAGCCTTTGCCAGGTATGCAAGCTGCGGCGTCGTGAATGGCGCTAAGATGGGAGGCCATGCCTGATGCGGGCCCCAACGGTTAATCCAGTCCAAGCGTACGAGCTCAGGATGTTTGCCGAGAAGGAGGTCCAGCGTAGGCTCCTCTCTGTGATCAAGGAGCACAAGCGCTTCTAGAATTGGGGCTGGATTTCTATCCAATGTCGTTCACGCAATTACAAAAAACAGAAAGCAATTGTGGCTGGTGATGGATGTCCAAGCAAGAGCACCGCCCCGATGCTTTCACGCAATCTCCGGCCGCCCGTATTTCGCAAACAGGCATGTTGAGCGCTTCGGAAGAACGCGCCTGTTGTCAAGGACGGCGCTGGGCTTGATGATGTCTTGCGATTAACGGCTTACGCTTTTTGCCTGGCCGGGTGCTGTGCCCCATGAAACTATTGAACGTGCTTTCTGCTACCCGGCGTTTATGTTCCCTGATCCAAGCTTCCGCCTTCTGCTTGGTCGCAAAGCTAGTGACCATGGCGGGATAGGAGCCGAAGACGGTAACTTCGACGCCGTAAGTCTTGTCCTTTTGAGGAAGGACCCGGTAGGCCGCGCTGGCATATGGATGTTGTTGCGCCATCAGTAATATATGGTGTTTTCCCGGGAAAAGTGCCACCAGCTCAGCCATAAGCCATCGCAGCCGCGCGAAAGTAGCCGTGGTCTCGCCGTCGTAGATAGCCGTTATCTTAGAATGACAGATAGCTGTTATTTAATCGTGGATTTAGCCGCTATCTGAGGTATCCAGATAGCCGTTAACGCGGCGAATCTGGTAAGCCTAAAAACCATGAAAACCATCGCGGTGGTCGCTGCCAAAGGCGCTCTGGCAAATCAACAATAGCCTCAGCGCTCGCCGCCCGCGCCTCCAAGGAGAGCATGCGCGTGGCCATGATCGACCTCAACCCGGATCAGGCCAATCTCACCCAATGGTGGACGCTGCGCGGCCACCCATGAACCCGCAGCTGATCATGGACATCGAGAACATCCCGGAGGACGTGAAGATCCTGGACACCGCCGGCTATGAATGGCTGATCCTCGATACCCCGCCCGTGGAGATGGACTTGATCGAGCAGGCGGTGGCGGATTTCGTCTTGATCCCGGTCCGGGCCTCGTTCTTCGATGTGGACGCGATCGATGCCGTCATCTCCATGTGCCGGACGCACCGAAAGTCCTTCGCCTTGGTCTTGTCCGCGGTTGATAGCAAGTTCAAAAAGCTCACCGATCAGGCCATTGTGGCGCTTCTCAAGGAAGGCCCGCTGCTCGCATCGCGCGTATCCTACCGCAAGCACTATATCGAAGCGCTGATGGCGGGAAGGAGCGGCCCGGAGATCGAAAAGGATCTGGTGCCTGAGATCGATGCGCTCTGGTCCGAGGTCAAACGCTACGCGATGGAGGCCGCCCGATGACGGAACTCGCGGACGAGTTCGATTTCGAGGAGGGTTCAAGACGCCAAGACGCAGGAAAACGAGAATGCCGCTTATAAATTTATTCGGGGAAGAACAACAAGAAACTGATCCGGTCTTTCGGAAACCGTGCCAGGAGGCTAGAGCCGGGCACAAATTGCCGAGCGGCTCTCCACCATCGTGCTCGGGTCTGGATAAGCCGCAGCAAAGGGAATCCAGGAAAAATGTCCGCATCCCGGTCGAAGGCTGAGGAGCGCTACGCAGCAATTCAAAAGCGTGAGCGCATAAGACAGGAGCTTGACAACGCAACTAAGCTTCGATTGGAGAAGGCCGCCAAGCTTCGGCAACTGCGCTTGGCCAAGGAAGCGGAAGATGCAGCAGAGAAACAAGCTGCTAAAGATATTAAAGCCGC
>CAWFHI010000020.1:0-541264 GCA_963815605.1 uncultured Alphaproteobacteria bacterium
TGGTGCTCTATCCTGCTGAGCTACGAGGACGAACAAAAGTCATTAGAGCGTGCTTTCGCAAAAGGTCAACAGTCAGAGACAGTCAAACTGGGAGAGTGGTTGATAGTGCGGGGTGGAATGAGCGTGAGATCTTTTAGCTTGAGCGGCTGCGTGGCCGCTCCTACGAACGGCAGATGCCGCGCCCTCATATTCCCCTTTCGCGAAGACTGACGTTAGCCGCGCTCGTCTTTCCTTTGGCGTGCGCAGCTCTTGCGCCTCAAAACAGCTTCGCCCAAAGGCAGCGCTCTTCGCGAGCAAGTACTGAAAGGGACTGCCAACTCCAATCTGGCGGAGAGAGCACCGTCGTTTCGATTTCAGGCCCGCAGACACTACGGCTGGCGGACGGCAGATTTGTAAGGCTGTCCGAGGTTCTAGTCCCAACGGCGCCACCATTTGGCTACGACCCTTCGGCGCCTGCGGCGGGGTATCTCCAAAATGCGGCGCTCGGCCGCAAAGTCGAGGTGAAGTTCGGCGGCACGCAGCGCGACCGGTATGGCGTATACGATGGGCACGTCTATGTAGCAGGAGAGAGGCCGCTATGGCTGGAGGAGGGCCTGGTAAGCAACGGCTTTGCGCGCGTCTTTCCTCAGGCGGATAATCACGCTTGTGCCCGGCAACTCATACCATTTGAAGAGGCTGCCAGGAATGAAAAAAGAGGGTTGTGGGGCCTTGCCTACTTCAAGGTATTGGCGGCAAGGGACTTTCGCATGCTGCTCAATCTCGTGCAAAGCTACCAGATCGTAGAGGGAAAGGTGGACCATACCACCGAAGGCGGCGGGCGCCTGACGTTATTTTTTGCCCAGGAGGGAAGACCCGGTTTCAGTACTGTGTTGGAGCCTTCGGCAAAAAGGGCGATTGCAGCCAAAGTGGAGCGCACAGGCTGGGCTGGGCTGAGAGTTCGCATCCGTGGATGGGTGGACCGCAAGCGAGGTCCCTCCATCCCGGTTACTCAGCCAGAGCAGATCGAGTTTCTCGCCGAAGAACCCACAAACGCGGAAAAATAAGGTTGACTCCGCGGCGATTGTCTCGCTAGGCCGCCGCCTTATCCGCTGGCGCCGCTACAGTCTCGGATTGCTTCCGCTGCATCCGGCCACCCTTAGTCAGGGCTTCCGCAACTTGCTGGACCGCAATCGATTCGTCGACATCCTGAGCGGCCGCAATTTCACGCGCCATCCGGTCGAGCGCTGCTTCGTACAGCTGGCGCTCGGAGTAGGACTGCTCCGGCTGACTGTCCGAACGGTAGAGATCGCGCACGACCTCGGCGATGGTAATGAGATCGCCTGAGTTTATTTTGGCCTCGTATTCCTGCGCACGGCGGCTCCACATCGTACGCTTGATCCGCGCGCGGCCCCGCAATGTGTCGAGAGCGCGGTCCATAACCGCCTTATCGGAAAGCTTCCGCATTCCCGCGCTTTTTGTTTTCGCCGTTGGAACGCGCAGCGTCATTTTGTCTTTTTCAAACTTAATGACGAAAAGCTCAAGCTTGCACCCGGCGATCTCTTGCTCTTCGATCGCGACAATACGCCCTACGCCGTGGGTCGGATAAACCACATATTCGTTGGTCTCGAAGCCAAAGCGTTGTTGACTATTGTTTTTCTCAGGCATACTCGATCTCACTCTTTGTTGTCCCGGTTATAAGTCATCTCGATTTGCCGAAGATTTTGCGCAGGCACCAGGCCCTTGCCGGAAATGAAGCACACCCCCCTGCCGCAACGGGCTGGTTTGAGCCATGCCTGACATTGATCTTCGAACAGGTTGGGTCTCAAATTTTTGCGATTCGGTCCTTGCCGAAACTGCTTAGACTTAACCTTAACGAGCGCAACCTGTGTCTCTGACGCTTAAATATTATCAAAATGCGCCGATTTTGAGAAGGTTCCAAAGAGGTTAACGCACTCATTTTTGGGGATTTAACGATGATTCTTGTCAGTAGTGTTAACGGAGCAACGGTTGTGGGCGCTAAGTTGTACGCACAACCTTAGGGACTCTGACGCGGAAACCAGGTGCCGGACGCTCCAAAAGTACGCTGCGCCGGAATTGATAGACCCGGGCGGGCCGGCCACCAGTACGGGCGGCGATTTCGCCAGTGGGCTCCACCAAACCCGCATTTTCCACGAGACGCCGGAAATTCTGCTTATGGAGATAGCTGCCAAGGATGGCTTCGACCACACGCTGCAGATCCAACAAAGTGAAGGTCTCAGGCATCAACTCAAAAATAACAGGCCGGTATTTGAGCTTGCCGCGCAACCGTGTCATGGCCGTAGCCAAAATCCGGCGATGATCGAACATCATCGGCTTGCCTAATTCGGGAAGCGCGGCCCAGTCCTTCGCCGCGATGCGCCCGTCTCTCGCTGCTTCCTCGACGAGTCCCGCCTCGTACAGAAGCTCATAGCGCTCAAGCACGCGTTCGTCGTCCCACCGCCCCGACTGCCCGAAGCACATGCGGGCGCGCTCGGTTCGGCCCAGTGGCCTTCGCGGAGCCCCAGCCACTTCCGGCCGCTTGACCCATTCGCTGAGCCTCGGTTCTATTTCATAGGTGAGGATCTCCGGCTTTCCGTTCCGCCAATCCTCCCAAGGAAGGTGGCTGTACCATGCGCTCCACTTCACGCCGGGACTAACGAGCGCCTCATCGGTGCGTGTGAGTGCCAAATACCCGATGGATACGACATTCAGGCCTTCGTCGCCTGGAAGGGCATGGCGTCCCCGGTCCCCGAAGGTGTAAAGCTGCTCCACATAGCCGAGGTCTAAGCTTGTCTGGTCCTTGACCCAGTCCCGCAAGCCTATTTCCAAGGTCCGATGCTTCAGCGGGGTGAATAGCCCAAAAGGCAAAGCCGGCGGCAGGGAATGCCGCACGCTTCCTGAAACCGTTAGGATTTGAGGCTCGCCCCCCATCATCGATACGATGGCGGCGTTCAAGCCAATCTCAACCGCAACAGGCTCTGGGTGCGGTCTTTTGATGGCCGTCACGTCCACATCTGGGGAAGCGATAAGTCGATCTCCGCTTACGATAATTTCCTCGTTCCCGTAGGCTCAGGAGCGCGGAACCCGGCGGTGCAGCATTCAATCCTGCCTGAATGCCGGTGGGTTCTTGTAGACCTAGATATCCTCTTTCGCCTCCAAAATCTGACGTCCGCGATATTTACCAGACTTCAGATCGATGTGGTGGGGACGGCGAAGTTCGCCCGACTTTTTGTCTTCCACATATGTTGGCGCGGCGAGGGCATCTGCCGAGCGGCGAAAGCCGCGCTTCATGCGCGAAACCTTTCTCTTGGGCACTGCCATAGCTTGAAACTCCGAATGAAATGCAAAATCAGCCCGCCTTCGAGGCTCTTTCCCGAAGGGCGTGGTGCAAAGCCAGCCTTTTCCTCAGCCACATATATATGCGCGTTTCGGCGTTGGCTAGGGATATTGAGGCCGCACTGGCAAATCCGGCGTTGCTGGCCTTGCTACGACCCCGTCCATTCCGGCTTGCGCTTGTCCAGAAAAGCCCCGATGCCCTCTTCTGCATCGCGAAACAACATGTTTTCGACCATGACATTGGCCGTGTATTCGTAGGCCTCCGCTAGGGGCATTTCGGCCTGACGGTAAAATGCCTTCTTGCCTATAGAAAGCACGAGCGGCGACTTGCCCGCGATCTTCTGCGCAAGCTCCATTGCGGCATTCAAAACCTGCGCATCTGGCACCACCCGGTTCACAAGCCCAAGTTCCTCCGCCTTGGCGGCAGGAACCATCTCGCCGAGAAGCAGCATCTCCATTGCAGCCTTGCGCGTGACGTTGCGCGACAGCGCAACCATCGGGGTTGAGCAGAACAGGCCTATATTCACGCCCGGCGTCGCGAATTGGGCACTTTCACCCGCGACCGCAAGATCGCAACTGGCGACGAGCTGGCACCCGGCGGCGGTGGCGATGCCGTTGACAGCGGCGATAACAGGCTTCGGGCAGGCAGCGATCGCCTGCATAAGGTCCGCGCAAGCCTTCATCGTCCTTTCGAAAAAAGCGCGCCCACGATCGGGGTCCTGGAGGCGGGCCGTCATCTCCCTCAAGTCATGACCGGCGCAGAAGGCGGGGGGCGTGCCGCGGATGACGATTGCGGCGACGTCCCGCTCAGCTCCCGCGGAATGAACAGCGGCATCCAGCGCCGCCATCAATTCCAGGGAAAGGCTGTTCCGCGCAGAAGGCCGGTTAAGGGTGAGGAGCAGTACCTTGCCCCGGTGTTCGGTCAGCAGGATGTCTGACTGCGATGCGAAAGTGTCCATGACGGTCTCCTTCTGGAGACCATAACTCAATTCCTGCCTATTTTCACTGCCGCTTCAATGTCCGCCATCATAGGCTTGACAACGGCGACGTTGCCTGGGGGCGGCTCCCGTGCCAGCTGGTCGCTCAAGTCATCGAGATTGTCTTTAAGTTTCTTTTTGCTGTCTTCGCTAAGAAGCCCAAGCTTCTCCAATTGGCTGATTGCGTTATCCTTATTCTTGTCCAAGGTGGCTCTGGCTATGCCGCGCGTTGGCCCGGCCTTAATGAAAAGATACGCCTGTGCGACCGAGCGGCCTGTTCCGATCCAATCTGCCAGATTTTTAAAGCCGTGGCTGACTGCGATCCTCTCCGCATCTGTCTTGAGCTTGCTCGACTTGATGGCCTTTAGGACAGCGGCGAGGGGGTTTTTCGCCGCCTCTGAATCCATGCCGGTTCGCAGTCCTTCGGCAATGGCGATGTCGCGCATCTCAGCGAAGGAAGCAAGAAAGCGCGTGACGTTATCCTGCGTCAGCGGCACGTCCTTCGCAGCGGCTGAGCCGATGGTTGAGATAACAGCAAAGGCGAGGCCGAATAAAATTCCGCTTGTGAGGTTCTTAATTCCCCGCATGCTTGCGCTCCCTATTGAGGCATCCGCCGATCGCGTTTCCCCGTCAGCTTTCATTGCGCTCAATCTTGGTCAAATCACGGAGACGACGGCCGCGGGTGAACTTCTAAACAGCGCCTGGGGCTGTTCTCATTTAGCGCGGCGCACTAGCGGGGTTCACCCTCCTTTGGTCGCCGGGCCGGAACAGATATTCCCTGCCATCTGTTGACTTCCGAAGGCGCGAACCCCGGGTTCCGCCTAGCACTAGCCAGATAATGAAGAGGAGGCAACGATGGCACGTACATCGGCCGCCGATCTGTCGCACGGCCTGAAGGGCGCGACTTTCCCAATGAACAAGAGACAACTTGCGGAGCATGCCCGGCAGAACAGGGCACCCGACGATGTCATCGAAACCATCCGGGATATGCCGGACCAGGAGTTTGATTCGCTCGCGGATGTGGAGCACGCCTTCAGCGGGAGCCAAGGTGGTGACCAACCCCGGAGCAGAGGCGGCACTCAAGAGGCTCGCAAAGGTGGCGAACACCGCCGCGCGAGATGAATCGCGCTCACGTACGGACTTAGCGGCCAGCGTTAGATAATGGCCGCGGAACCGGGTTCGGATACGGGCCCGGTTTTTTTGCGCTTGGGCAAGTTCGCGACCTTTGCTGGATCCGTGAAGCTTTATCCATTCCGCTGCTGAAGCTCCGCAATCAACCGCATGGAAGTTCGGCCAGCTAATGCTTATAGTGCGGGCCATGACCATGCTCGATTTGCGGAAAGCCGCCGCATCTACCCAAAGCGGCAAACCAGCTGTCCCCCAGGGCAATCCCATCCCTCCCAGCAGCCGCGTTTATCTGATCGACGGCTCCGGCTATATTTTCCGCGCCTTCCACGCGCTGCCGCCACTGACCCGCCCCTCGGATGGGTTGCCGGTCGGCGCAGTCCATGGCTTTTGCAACATGCTGTGGAAGCTTCTTCGTGAGACGAAGGGCGAAAAGCGGCCCACACATCTTGCTGTTATCTTCGATCATAGCGCCACCACCTTCCGCAATGCGATTTCGGCGGAGTACAAGGCGCATCGGCCCGAGCCGCCACCGGAGCTTGTGCCACAATTCTCCCTGATCCGGGACGCGGTGCGCGCATTCAACGTCGCCTGTATCGAGCAGGAGGGCTTCGAGGCCGACGACCTCATTGCGACCTACGTGCGACAAGCCGTCGATTCCGGCGGCGAGGTGGTGATCGTTTCCTCCGACAAAGATTTGATGCAGCTGATTCAACCGGGCATCTCGATGCTGGACACCATGAAGAACAAGGTGATCGGCGAGGCGGAGGTGATCGAGAAATTCGGCGTGCCCCCGGCCAAGGTCGTGGATGTGCAGGCGCTGGCGGGCGATTCGATCGACAACGTGCCCGGTGTGCCCGGCATCGGGGTGAAGACCGCAGCGGAGCTGATCCGCGAATTCGGCAATCTGGAAGCGCTGCTCGCGGGCGCGCCCTCGATCAAGCAGAAGATGCGCCGCGAGAGGTTGATCGAGTTTGCGGATCAAGCGCGCCTCTCGAAGCGCCTCGTGGAGCTCGACTGTAATGTTTCAGTTGAACATACGCTTGATTCCGCTGCGGTTGAAGAGCCGGATCCCAACGCGCTTCTGGCGTTCCTTCGTTCGATGGAATTCAACTCCCTAACCAGGCGCATTTCCGAAGCCTTTGGCGTCGAGCCTCCGCCTGCGGGCGAGACGGGACACCCGCCCCGGCCGGAGGCGCCACGCCACGAGCAGCCGAAAAATGGGGGGTCATCGTCTGAAAGCGGACCCGCCGGTGAAGTCCTACGGGTTTCGGAATGGCTGAGACCCATTCCGTTCGACCATGCCTGCTATGTCCAAGTTACGGACTTGCAGACGCTCGAAGATTGGGTCACGGCGGCGACTGAACAGGGCTTTGTTGCCTTCGACACTGAAACCACCGATCTCGATCCCGTCGCCGCCCGCCTTTGCGGTATCGCCTTGGCACTCGAACCCAACCGCGCTTGCTACATCCCACTTGGTCACCGGCCTGGCGACGGGCTGGATTTTTCCGGGGCAGGCGAGATCAACCAGCTCCCGATGGAGCATGCGCTGCCCCGTCTGAAAGCGCTTCTCGAGGATGAGAGCGTGCTCAAGATCGGGCAGAACATCAAATACGATGTTGTGGTGATGCGCCGCTATGGCGTCGTCCTTCGGTCGTATGACGACACCATGCTCATGGCCTATTCGGTCGACCAGGGGCGCGGCGGCCTTGCAGGCTTCGGCATGGATGAACTCTCCAAACGCCATCTTGGACATACCCCGATCGCCTACAACGACGTCGCCGGGAAAGGCAAAGGGCAAGTCGCTTTCGATTGCGTGCCCGTCGCAAAGGCGACGGAATATGCGGCGGAAGACGCGGATGTGACGCTGCGTCTTTGGCACCTTTTCAAGGCGAGGATCGCGGCCGAAGGCATGGCCACCGTCTACGAAACCTTGGAGCGCCCTATGCCTGCTGTGCTCGGCGAGATGGAACTTGCCGGAGTCAAAGTGGATCGCACGATGCTGTCGCGGCTCTCTGGTGAGTTCGCCCAAAGCCTGGCGCGCATCGAGGATGAGATTTTCGGGTTAGCAGGTCAGCGCTTCAACATTGGCTCGACGCAGCAGGTTTCTGACCTGCTCTTTGGAAAATTCGGTCTGCCGGGAGCGAAGAAAACTGCGACGGGCAAATGGAGCACGGGCGCGAAGGTCCTTGAGGACCTGGTCTCAAGCGAAGAACTGACCGAGGATCAGCGCCGCCTGCCGGGCAAGCTTCTTGAATGGCGGCAGCTCGCCAAGCTTAAAAGCACATACACGGATTCGCTGCCCCAGCACATCGACGCTGAAACCGGCCGGATCCACACCTGCTATTCACTGGCATCGACGTCAACGGGGCGTCTGTCCTCCACGGAGCCGAATCTTCAGAACATCCCGATTCGCACGAAGGAAGGCCGTCAAATTCGCTCGGCGTTCATTGCCGAGGCAGGGAAGAAGCTGATCTCGGCCGACTACAGCCAGATTGAGCTGCGAGTGCTCGCGCATATGGCGGACATTCCTCAGCTAAATCGCGCTTTTGCCGAAGGCCTCGACATTCACGCCATGACAGCCTCCGAGATGTTCGGTGTGCCAATAAAGGATATGCCCAGCGAGGTTCGCAGGAGAGCGAAGGCGATCAATTTCGGAATCATCTACGGAATTTCAGCGTTCGGGCTTTCGCAGCAGCTCGGCATCGCACGCTCCGAAGCAGGAGAGTACATCGCCAAGTATTTCGAGCGCTTTCCAGGCATACGCGGCTATATGGACGCGATGCGCGCCAAGGTCCGCGAGGACGGCTATGTGCAGACGCTTTTCGGGCGCAAGATCCATTTCCCCGAAATCAACACACCGCAATGGAATATGCGGGCGTTTTTCGAGCGCGCCGCCATCAACGCCCCCATTCAGGGCACCGCTGCCGATATCATCCGCCGCGCCATGATCCGGATGCCGGCCGCGCTTGCGAAGGCGAAGCTGTCCGCCCGGATGCTTCTGCAAGTGCATGATGAGCTGGTGTTCGAGGCGCCCGATGCGGAGGTTGCGGATACCATCAAGGCGGTCACCCGCGTCATGGAGCACGCAGCTGAGCCCGCCGTCGGATTTTCCGTTCCGCTGAAGGTGGATGCGCGCGCGGCGAGCAACTGGGACGAGGCGCATTGAGGCTGGCACTAAGCCGCCTACTGGGCGCCCTATAAGAACCCCGTCGAAATCCAGGGGACGGCGGCGACGACGATTAGCCCGGCCAATAGCGCGAGCATATATCCAATTATAGGCCGGATGCCTTCATCCGGGTTCACGCGGCCGATCGCACAAGCCGCATAGTAACCGACCCCGAAGGGCGGCGCGAACAGACCCATCCCCATCGCCAGGATCACGACCATCGCGTAGTGCACCTCATGCACGCCCGCTTGCTTGGCAATGGGAAAGAGAAGCGGCCCGAACAGAACGATGGCGGGAATGCCTTCCAAAACGCTGCCGAGAACGATGAAGGCGGCGATTGACACGGCCAAAAAGGCACAATAGCCGCCAGGCATCGTGGCCATGAATGTGGCAAGCTGCCGCGAAAACCCTGACTGAGTCAGCGCCCAGGCCATCGCGGTCGCCGTGCCGATGATAAAAAGGATCGCGCCGGACAGCGACGCGGTCTCGATCAACATCGGCAGCATCCGCCGCAACGGAAACTGCCGGTAGATCAAGATCCCGGCAAGTGCGGCATAGACGATGCCGAGTGTCGACACTTCGGTGGCGGTCGCGATGCCTTCCACTACCGCCGCCCGGATCAGAAAGGGCAGCGCGAGTGCCGGCAGCGCTATCGCGAAGGCTAACGCGATTTCTGCCGCGGCCGCCCGCCGCACCTGACTCAAATCCTCGTTACGATTGCGGTACCAGACGACGAAGCAAAGGGTCGCTGCAAGCACAAGACCCGGCAGCAAACCGCCGGTGAAAAGTGCCGCGATGGAAACACCGGTGACGGAGCCGATTGTAATAAGGACGAGGCTTGGTGGAATGGTTTCTGTTTGCGCACCCGTCGCGGACAGCAGCGCAACAAGCTCGCCGGGTCGCGCGCCGCGCTCATTCATCTCGGGAAATAAGACCGGCGCAACGGCGGCCATGTCCGCTGCCTTCGATCCGGAAATCCCGGAGACTAGATACATGGCGCCAATCAGCACATAGGAAAGGCCACCCCGCACATGGCCGAGCAAGCTCGCCAGGAAGCGGACCATGGCGCGCGCCATTCCGGTCGCTTCGATCAAGAGGCCTAGAAATACAAAGAGAGGCACCGCTAGCAAAATGAGATGCGACATGCCCTCATCCATGCGCCCAATCACCACGGTCGTGGGGACATGCGTTGACAAGGCGATATATCCGAACGCGGCGAGTCCGAAGGCGAAGGCGATGGGCACGCCCACGAAGACGCAAACGGCAACTCCGCCCACGAAGAAAATCAGGAGATTGAGATTGCCGAGCGTGCGGAAGAGAGAGGCATTCCCCGCGAAGGCCGCAATCACGGCTGCGGCGATCACCAGCGCGAGGAGCATTGGCCATAGCGGCGCCGTGCGGGCTAGCCGCGTCAGGCCCGTTGCCATCATCAGGCCGAGGCCCACGGGTAAAGCCGCGGCGCGCCAGACGTTGGGGATTTCCAGCGCCGGCGTCGTTATAAGGGCTTCACCGGCCGCATGCTCATAGGCGGGCTTCATCAGCAGCGCGAGAAAGGCGAGCGCGGCGGCAAGTGCAAGGCCTTCCATGAAAAGCCGTGTCTCTCCCCGCGTCTTCGAAACAAGCGCCGTCATGCGCATGTGTTCCGCGCGTCTGAAAGCAACAACGGCTCCCAGCATGGCAAGCCAAAGGAACAGGATCGAGGCGAGCTCGTCCGTCCACACGAGCGGTGCCCCGAAGGCGTAGCGAGCGACCACACCCATAAAGAGAATCACGATCTCAGCGAGCACGAGTATCGCCGCGGCAAAAGAGATCAGCTGCCCTAACGCTGCCTCGATCTTGGTCAGCAACGGAACAGAACGCCGGGCCGCTTCTGCTAAACCGGAGACTTCCAAGCTGCGGCCTGACGTGTGGGCTCCAGTCTCCATTTCTGCTTAAGCGAGTTTGCCCACCGCGTTTTCGAGAATGGAAAACGCTTCGTCTCCATATTTCCCCTTCCATTCAGCGTAGAAGCCTGCCTTGCGAAGGGTCTCGCGGAAGGGAGCGGCATTGGGCTGATTGAAGACAAGACCTTTTGCGGCGAGGTCGCCTTGCAGCGTGGCGTTGAGCTTGGCCACATCCGCGCGCTCCGCAAGCCCGGCCGCGTTGATGTTCTTGACCACAATCGCGCGTAAGTCCTGGGGGATGGCCTGGAACGCGGCCTTGTTCGCCAGAAACCAAAAGCCGTCCCACATGTGGTTCGTGAGCGAGCAATATTTTTGAACTTCGTAGAGCTTCGCCGTTGAAATGATCGCGAGCGGGTTTTCCTGGCCTTCCACGACCTTGGTCTGCAAGGCGGAATAGACTTCCGCAAAGTTGATGCTGGCGGGCGCGGCATCGAATGCCTTGAACATCGAAGTCCAAAGCGGGCTGACCGGAACCCTGATCTTGAAGCCCTTCAGGTCGTCGGGCGTATTGATCGCCTTCGTCGATGTTGTGATCTGGCGGAAGCCGTTGTCCCAGATTTTCTCCATCGGCACGAGGCCGGCCTTCGCGATCTGGCCGCGAATGTATGCGCCCAGGCTGCCATCCATCGCGGCCCAAACGGTATCGTAATCCTTGAAGGCGAATCCGAGGCCGTTAATGGAGGCGGCTGGAACGAGCGTGGCAAGGATCAAGCCGGAGAGAGTGAAGAATTCGACCGCGCCCGAACGCAACTGCGAGAGCACATCGGTATCGGAGCCAAGCTGGTTGTTGGGATATACCTGCAACTCGAAGCGGCCATTGGTCTCCGCCTTGATCTTCGCCGCCGCCTCGTTCGCCCGGATATTCATCGGGTGGGTAACCGGCAGATTATTCGCATATTTGTAGGTGAATTCCGCGGCACGTGCCCGGCTGATGGAAAAAACGCCTGCGCCTGCGAATGCGCCCGCACCGGCCAAAACGGCGCGCCTTGAAACTTTCATTATGCCCTCCCTCTCAATGCCCTGCGGTCTTCGCCCCGCGCGTTGCCGCATCATAAAGAGGGAGCCTCAGCAAAGTCTATTGCGCTTGCCGGCAAGAGCCGGGCTCTTGAACCAAAGGCTGAGTATAAACGCGCGCGGTAGAGTGCGTCCCCGCTCGGTGTCGCTTTCCGTTCGGGGTCGGCATCGTGATAAGACACTGGCAGCTTGGCCTTCAGATGCGGACGTGGACCAGACGCCCCGCCTCGTGAGATTGTGCGAATTCGGGTCGATGCCGTAAATTTCGCTCCATGTCTCAAGAAATCGAAGCACACATCGGCGCAGTCGAGGCGGCGTATCGACCTCTCCTCGTCGGATCAGGTAGCCGCCTTGTCGGGGGAGCACGCTTGTGGGGGCAATTTGAGGACGCTGTGGCTGCCTTCCGCCGACACGGGCGCACGCAAGTGACTGGCGTCATCGAGCGCGTCAACGAGCTTGCGGTAGCAAGGGAGATCCTGGCTGATGATAGCCTGTCCGGTGCCGCCGTACTCTACGAGCCCGAGATCGTCGCTGGCGGAACTAGGTTCGACTTCGTCGCCACCAAGACCGGGGAGATACCGCTTTATATAGAGGTGAAAACGGTCGAGCCCCGGACCGAGGACAATGAGAAGAACTGGGAGAAGGTCGAGCGGCGGCAGCACATGTGAGCCGGGTGTTCACAATATCGTCGACAGCAGTGGATGGGCGCCACTATCTTCAACAACTCGTTCTCGGCCCGTTCATCCTTCCTCACCTATGCAATCGAAACTGAGGCCAAGCCAAGGGCACAACGCGGTTGAGGGGGCGCCAGTGCTTGTGTTGCGGAATGGCTTCAGTGGACCTCTGAATTGGAGGATTTTGCGAACTCTTACGGGACCGAACAACATCGCTTCGACGATCCGTTCGCTAAGATGGAGCAACATGCAAGCAATCGGGAGGGGACCAGCCGTCCCATACGCTCGACGGCTTTGCGGCCATGATGCGCAAGCACGATGGCATCGATCCTGTCAAATGGGTATACCGAGTGCGCGGACCGAACTGGGCGTGAGACGGTGCGCCTGCTGCGGATATTGCAGAAGTTTTCACTTCAGAAAGAGCTCCGGCAAGAGACATGTACTTTGCTGATGCTATGGTCCGCTCTCGGCCCGCTGCGGGGAAAGCCGGGCCACAAAAATCCCGCAACGCCTTCCTCACGCATTCATTGGCCAGGCTAACAAACCCTGCTCAGGAAGATCGAATGTCTGGGTTTGTTATCCGCCGATTGAGCCGGGACACTACAAAGCACTTTACCCGTCACTCGCAGGTAAAGGAGCCTGGCTGGCGCCCATATTCCCGCGATCCGGCATAATGATTGAAGTGATCCTTATCGACCCACACTATCGTACCGTGGCAATGCGCCCGCGCTTCGGCTTCGGTCGCATAATGTCCGGGCCCTGGCTTGTTGTCCCCGGAACTCGTCTTATGCACCTTGCCCGTGGAGTGAGACTTGTCGCCGGTCTTGCCCGTATCCCCCGCCGCGGCGTTGGATGTGGCCGCTTTCCCCGCCTGTGCATAGTCCGGTGCATCTTCGGCCATGGCACCGAATGCTGTGAAAACCAATATGCTGACGGCACCAAAGACCTTAAGGCCTGACAGAATGTGCGTTCCCATTGCTAATCGCCTCCAAGCTTTTCCCTATCCGGGCTTTTAAGGCCGCTTTGGGCGAATGTGTGTCAATTCCTGTTGAACGCTGATGACGGTGGCAATTATTCCACAGTTGCGGCGACCGAATAGGGGCCGCGCAGGCCCGTTCGCACCTCAAGCAAGGTCGAATTGCACGCCCTGGGCGAGCGGAAGAGATGTTCCGAAATTGATCGTGTTCGTCGCCCGGCGCATATAGAGCTTCCAGCAATCTGAGCCGGACTCGCGGCCGCCGCCGGTCTCCTTTTCGCCTCCGAATGCGCCGCCAATCTCGGCACCGGAAGGCCCGATATTGACGTTGGCAATGCCGCAATCGGAACCCTTCGCCGAAAGGAATAATTCTGCCTCCCGCAAATCATTGGTGAAGATCGAAGACGCAAGCCCCTGCGCAACGGCGTTGTGAAGGGCGATCGCCTCATCTAGCTCGCGGTAGCGCATGACATATAGTATGGGTGCGAAAGTCTCCTTCAGCACAGGTCCGGTCTGGGCCGGCATCTCCACCAACGCCGGCTGCACGTAAAGTGCCCGACGCGGCAAGCCCTGTTCGACGCGTTGGCCCCCGAAGACCGTGCCGCCTTCCGCTTTCGCCTCTTTCAGCGCGGCTTGCATTGCGTCGAACGCATTTGCGTCTATCAGCGGGCCGGCCAGCGTCCCCTCGTCCAGCGGATTGCCAATCTTAACCGAGGCATAGGCCTGCTTCAATCGCGGCACGAACTGTTCATAAATGCTTTCATGAACGAACAGCCGGCGCAATGTCGTGCATCGCTGCCCGGCTGTGCCGATAGCGGCGAAGGCAACGGCGCGCAAGGTCAAGTCTAGATCCGCGGAGGGGCAAACGATCGCGCCATTATTGCCGCCGAGCTCAAGAATCGTGCGGGCAAAACGCTTCGCGAGCACAGGAGCGATTGCGCGGCCCATGGCCGTGGAGCCGGTTGCCGAAACCAGCGGCACCTTCTGATTGCGGGCAAGCGCTTCGCCAATTTCGCGTCCTCCTAAAATAACCGAAGACAGATGGGGTGGCGCCGTGCCTCCATCTGCCTCGAATCGTGAGACGGCGCTTTCAAAAAGTGCCTGTGTCGCAAGCGCGGCCAGCGGCGTCTTCTCCGACGGCTTCCACACGCAGCTATTACCACAGACCAAAGCCAGGGCTGCGTTCCAGGCCCAGACCGCGACAGGAAAATTGAAGGCCGAGATAATGCCGGTCACGCCGAGCGGATGCCAGGTCTCCATCATGCGATGCTGCTTGCGCTCCGAGGCGATTGTCAGCCCGTGCAGCTGGCGCGAAAGGCCCACGGCGAAGTCGCAAATGTCGATCATTTCCTGCACTTCGCCGAGGCCTTCGGAGACGATCTTGCCATTTTCGATGGTGACGAGCTGGCCTAGAGCAGCCTTATTGGCGCGAAGCTCCTCGCCAAACAGCCTTACAAGCTCGCCGCGTTTCGGTGCGGGAACATCGCGCCACTCGAGGAATGCGTCATGCGCAACTTCGATGGTGCTATCCACTTCCCTCTGACCGAGATGATCTACACGGCCAATAGCCTCGCCCGAAATGGGGGTCGTGACGGGGAACGCGCCGCCCGCATAAGCCGCGCGGGGCACGCCAAGCACCTTGAGGATGTCCGCCGCAGTGCTTGCCAGCTCCGAAATTTGGGAAGGTATCGTCATAAGCTTCTCTCTTGCCGCCGCGAGTGCTGAAAGCAGCTGCGATAGATAGCAAGCGCAATCGGCCGCGCCCAGTGCGGCATAGCTAATTTGACAATGATCGCGGTTCAAGTTCGCAAAGCCGGGTGAAGCAAGAACTGAACTGCGCCATTGCTCGCGAAATATTCCGTGTCCAATCAATAGCCAAGCTAAAGCATAACCTTGAATTAATGGGCCGAAAGAAAGCGCCAAGCACAAGTATAGAGTAGTTTTATTATCGGACGCATCATCAGCCGCTTGATTTGCCGTCCATTCTATTCCAGTTTTATTCTAGGGAAGTAAACCAGGAGGCGATAGTGGCCGAAAGCGTCTACAAAATCATCGAACTCGTAGGGACCAGCCCAGAAATCTTGGGAGAAGGCTGCCGCAGCCGCGGTTGAAAGAGCCTCCAGAACTTTGCGCGATCTCAGGGTTGCCGAGGTGGCGGAGCTCGATTTGATGATCACCGACGGGAAAGTTGAAGCCTATCGCGCGAAGCTGAAGGTTTCCTTCAAATATGAAGATGAGTGAGGCAAGCCTCCTTCTGAGATAGGCGCTCATAAGGCGGGCGCCGTTAGCCCAGATGAAGAGAAGCGCTTCCAGGAGCCTCAAGGCTGCACCCGGGAGGCGCGCGGCAACGCGAGCCTGCGGCTTGCTGTGTTGCCGTGAGTTTGTGCCGGAGGCTCTCCGAGAAAGTCGACGAGATCTGCGTACTCTTCCCGCAAGAAGGCGCTCAAGCTCAAATGGCGGTTTATGTCATAGAGCCAGGAACCGGCGCGGCCGCGTGCAATTTCGACGCGCCGGGCGGCCTTCAATTTAGCGATAATGTTGAGGCGCCCTTTCAGGCTCCGGTCGCGCGCTTCCCCTTCGCGAATACCAAGAATCTGAGCAATCTCTTCAGCGCGCTTCCCGCCAGGCGGCGGGGTTCCCTCGTTACCAAATCGCACAAGACACTCCTACGCACGAAACTTATCTTCGCGCTGATAGGAGATATCGCCTTGATTATGGGTGAAGCCGCCCGAACGACTACATCGGCGGGGTCAGGCCGTCCTTCCCATAAGCGATCCGGGCAGCTTCGTAGTTGCCGTCAGGAAGCTTCGTGGCGGCGGGAATGAATATTTTGGCGCCTGGTTTGAGCTCATCGCGGCTGCTGGGCTGGAAGGCTACGATTTGCGTCTTCGGCGTGATCTCGATGCTCTTCTCACCGTCCTTGTACTTCACCTTGAGGGTCTGACCCTCAACGCCGGCCACTTGCTGGTCGATATTGCCGTTCGTCATAGTGCTTTCCGGCACGAGGTCCCAAGGCCGATGGCCGTCGCCTACGCCGCGCATCAACTCCGGAAAGATATGAACCTCAACGGCGCGCTGGCTCCCATCCGGCCGCGGCATTCCTGTGATACCGGCATAAATGCCGGGTTTGATGTCCTTTAGCGACGCGGTCACAACCGCCACAACCGGCGCCTTTTCTTTAAGCACAACCTTCACCACGGAGCCTTCTCGCGTCTTGATCGTAAGATTATTGCCGTCCACTGCCTCGATCGCGCCGCGTATACGTTTCGGAGGTTCTTGCGCCAGCGAATAACCCGCGGCGAATACCATCAGGCAAACTACAACGGCCCTGGATACGAAAGCGAAAACGCCTCTCATCATGTCCTCCCCGGTTTAGAACTGAGCATCAACGGCGAAATATGAGCGACAAAGGATCTGAGCGCTTCTCCCAGTTAAGCTTCTCCAACTCAGGCGTATCCTGCGCTTCTTCCGGATAGCCCAAGCAGAAATAGCCTATAAAAAGCCAATGCGGCGCAACATCGAGATCACGTTTCAGTGCGGCGGGGTCGAGGATCGAAACCCAGCCCATACCGATGCCCTCTGCCCGCGCGGCGAGCCAGAGAGTATGAACTGCCATCACAGCGGAATAGGCCACCGTCTCGGGCATCGTCCGGCGCCCAAGCTTGCTTCCTTGCTCCGGATCAGGCTCGGCAAACACCGCCAAATGGACAGGTGCCTCCTCAAGGCCGGCAAGTTTCAGGGAAGCATAGAGCCCGGCCTTCTCGCCTTCGTAGGAGGCAAGAGCTGACGCGTTGGCCGATGCGAAATTGTCGCGGATGGCTTTGCGCTTCTCCGGATGCTGAACCAGCACGAAGCGCCAGGGCTGGCTCAGGCCAACGGAAGGGGCGAGGCAGGCAAGCCGGAGGAGGTGGTCCATGCTGTCTTCCGGCAGCGGCTCTCTCTTAAAGTGACGGACATCGCGCCGCCAAAGCAGAAGGTCTGCGAACCTCTCACGGAAGCCGCTGTCGAACTCCGGAGGCTTGCATCCCGCCGCCATGGTAGGACTAGTCCGCTTTCTCGAGCCGGGGCGCGAGCCCGGATAGGTCGTATCCCGCTTTTTGGGCCTGAAGGAGGATATCGCCAACAGGGCGTTTGACGGCTTGACCAAGCGCCCAAAGGGCGGTGCAGCGCGTTCCCGACCGGCAATAGGCGAGCATCGGCTTCGGCAGTTCATCGAGAGCTCGCGCGAAAGCATCCACATCCGCATCGTTTATCAAGTTGGATCGCACCGGCATGTAAAGCGCCTTTATCCCATTGGCCGCAGCAGCCGCCTCAACTTCGCTAAAAGGCGGCTGCCCTTCCACCTCGCCGTCAGGCCGGTTGCAAATGATGGCGCGGACGCCTTTCGCGGCAAGGAGCGGAATGTCGCTCTTTTCGATCTGGCCGCTTACCGTCAGGCCTTCGGCTAATGGGCGCATTTCCATGGCGGTGATCCCTAATATTCTTCGCAATCTAATCGGCCGGGCTAAAGCCACCTTTGAGAGCTTGGCCTGAGAGGATATAGTGCACCACGGGCGCCGCGCGAGATGCAAGCGCGATCGCTCGCTTGAAGCTAGTTTCTATTTTCGTCTGTCATGGGCGACTGCCCAAACGGAAAGACCGGCTAAAGCTCCGCCAAACCTCTGGGTAATCGAATCCTCGGCCGCGGCTGGACAGGGAAAGCCCTAACCCACATTTTACAGACAAAGATCGGGATGCTACATCCCCAAACAATGCATGTGACCGGTGCGAGAGAGCACCAAGGATTTTTGAAATGGCCATAATCCGGCGAGACGCGGGGCTAACATTCGACGATGTTCTATTGCAGCCAAGCCTGTCGGATGTTTTGCCTTCCGAGGTTGACGTTACCACAAACCTCACCAGAAGCATCAAGCTCAATATCCCGATAATCTCGTCCGCCATGGACACGGTTACGGAAGGGCCGCTTGCGATCGCAATGGCCCAGGCGGGCGGAATCGGCGTAATCCACCGCAATCTTGAGCCGGAAGTGCAGGCGCAGCATGTCCGGCAGGTGAAAAAATTCGAGTCCGGCATGGTGGTCAATCCGGTGACGATAGCGCCGGATGCGACGCTAAAGGACGCGCTCAGGCTGATGGAAGTTTATAAGATTTCGGGCATCCCGGTTGTCGAGCCGGCCTCGAACGGAAGCGGCGCCAAGGGAAAGCTCGTGGGCATTCTCACGAATCGCGATGTGCGCTTCGCCACCAACCCGAGCCAGCCAGTGCGCGAGCTGATGACGAAGGATAACCTCATCACCGTGAGGGAAAGTATCGGAAGGGACGGCGCCAAGCGCCTTCTGCACCAGCACCGGATCGAAAAGCTGCTCGTGGTCAACGACGACTATCATTGCGTCGGCCTCATCACCGTGAAAGACATCGAGAAGGCCGAGCAGCATCCTTTCGCCTGCAAGGATGACCAGGGCCGGCTTAGGGTTGCGGCAGCGACCTCGGTGGGCGAAGACGGCTTCCGGCGCAGCCAACACCTGATCGATGCCGGCGTGGACCTTATTGTGGTGGACACCGCGCATGGCCATTCCGAGCGCGTGCTGGAAGCGGTGCGCCGGATCAAGCGGCTGTCGAATTCCGTCCAGGTCATCGCAGGCAATGTCGCAACCGCTGACGGTACGAAGGCTTTGATTGACGCGGGTGCCGACGCGATCAAGGTCGGTATTGGCCCAGGCTCCATTTGCACAACGCGGGTAGTCGCCGGGGTTGGCGTGCCGCAGCTTACAGCCGTGATGGAGGCTGCCAAAGTGGCCGCCGGCGCCCAGGTGCAAGTGATCGCCGATGGCGGCATCAAATATTCCGGCGATATTGCGAAGGCGATAGCTGGAGGCGCCGGCTGCGTGATGATTGGTTCCCTGCTCGCTGGTACCGACGAAAGCCCAGGCGAGGTGTATCTCTATCAGGGCCGCTCTTATAAATCCTATCGCGGCATGGGATCGCTTGGCGCGATGGCCCGAGGCTCGGCCGATCGCTATTTCCAGAGCGAAGTCGCGGATACCCTGAAGCTTGTTCCCGAGGGCATCGAAGGGCAGGTTCCCTATAAGGGGCCGGTATCGAGCGTCCTGCATCAATTGGTTGGTGGATTACGGGCGGCCATGGGCTACACGGGCGCCAGATCCATTGCGGAGCTGCAGGAGAAGGCCAAGTTCATCCAGATCACGAGCGCGGGTTTTCGGGAAAGTCACACCCATGACGTGACCATCACCCGGGAATCGCCAAACTACCCAACAAGAACTTAGCACGATCGCGATTCTTTCATGCAGCCGGGAGCGAGGCTAGAAGCGGCGATTTCCATCCTGCATGAGATTATGGAACGCGGACGCGGCGCTTCCGTTACGCTTGCGGATTGGGGGCGGAGCAACCGCTTCGCCGGATCCGCCGACCGCGCCTGGATCGGCAACCTTGTCTATGATGCGCTCAGGCGCAAGCAATCCTTGGCCTACCTCATGCAAAGCGAAAGCCCGCGCGCCATTGCGCTGGCTGCGCTCCATCATTCCTGGGGCGTTTCTCTCCAAGAGATCCGGGCGCTTTGCAGCGGCGAGCGTTTCAGCCCGCAACCTCTGACGGCCGAAGAAGAAACAAACATCGAGAATGCCGATCTCACCGAAGCGGCGCCATGGATAAAGGGTAACTATCCGGATTGGCTCCAGGCATCCTTTTCGAAAGCTTTCGGAGAGGAGGGCACCAAGGAAGGCGATGCCCTTTCATCCCGCGCGCCTGTCGATCTCCGCGTCAACACTCTAAAAGCAACACGCGAAAAGCTCCTGAAAGCCTTCGCGCGCCACTCGCCGATTGAGACGCCGTATTCGCCGCTTGGCGTTAGGCTTCCTCCCCGCCAGAATGGTGCGCGGACCCCGAACGTCGAGGCTGATCCCGCGCACGGACGCGGCTGGTTCGAGGTCCAGGACGAGGGCAGCCAGATCGCGGCACTTGTTGCGGCGGCCGAGGCGCGCATGCAAGTGGCGGACATCTGTGCCGGAGCAGGCGGAAAAACGCTCGCCATGTCGGCTCAGATGCAAAATACGGGGCAAATCTACGCTTACGACTCCGATCCCATCCGGTTCCGTCCTATTTTCGAGCGTCTCAAGCGCGCAGGGGCCCGTAATGTGCAGACCTTGCCTCCCGGCCAGGAGGCCGCACTGGAAGCACTGTCGGAGAAGATGGATCTTGTGCTGATCGATGCGCCATGCAGCGGCTCGGGCGTTTGGCGCAGGCGGCCAGATGCCAAGTGGCGGCTCACCACCCAGCAGCTCTCAGCGCGGGTGGCAGTTCAACAGGAGCTGCTTGGAAAGGCGGCCGGCCTTGTTAAGGCGGGGGGCACGCTCGCCTATGTGACCTGCTCCGTATTGCCGGAGGAAAATGAAGATCAAGCCGAAGCATTTCTCGCGAAACACCCAGAATTTTCGGCAGCCGATGCTTTTGAACACGCGCGTAAGGTTCTTTCGTGTCCACTCCGCCCCCAGCCACAGCGAATGGGGCTGCAGCTAACGCCCGCTCAGCACGGGACGGACGGTTTCTATATCGCGCTTCTAAGGAAGAAATCGGCAAGCTGAGCGGGAGGAAACCGCTAGCGCGGGGCGTCCATGCGCAGAGGCGCAATGCCGCCGCAGCGATTATGAATATGCGTCGCCGCAATCGCTGCCTGCGCCATCCCAGCAACGATCTGATTGAGCCCCTGGGTTACATCGCCCGCCGCATAGAGACCTGGCACGGTTGTTTGACTATGCGCTCCGACCTGCACCGCGCCACTCTCATCCGAAGCCGCCCCGAGGGCTGTCGCAACGCCTGACCGGTATTGGACGCCAAGCGCCGAGTAGATGACATCGAACTCGACCGCCGTTGCGCTGCCGCTGGTGATCGCGCTCAGTTTGCTTCCACTAAAGGCAAGAGTACGAATTGGTTCATTTATTATCGTGATCCCGAGGCTGTGAAGAAGCTTCTGTTCCTCCTGGCCTAGATCGAGGGGCTTCCCGTAGGAAAGCAATGTAACGGTAGGTGTGTAGGTGCGGGCAATAAAGATTGCCTCGCCCAATCCCCTATTGCCATAGCCGATCACCGCCACGTTCTTGCCCTTGGCTTCATAGCCATCGCAAATCGGGCAAAACCTCACCAGCCCCTGTTGAACGGCGTCTTCCACTCCACCGAACTTTGGCTCGATGTCGACGACGCCGGTAGCAAGCAGCACGAAGCGCGCCCGTAGCTCATTGCTTTGGCCGTTGCTGTTCTTCAAACACACGCTGAATTGCTTCCGGGCCAGCTTCAGCCGCGTGACGGTGCCCTCAGTGATGATGGCGCCGTAGAGCTCGGCATGGCGGCGTTGCCGCTTCAAAATCTCCGGCCCAGCAATGCCCTGGGCGAAAGCTGGAATATTATGGCTTTCCGGGATCCACGCCGCGCGGCTTGCACCGTTGTCGATAACGGCAAACCTTCGGTTATAGCGAGCGAGATAGAGGGCCGCGGTTAGACCGGCAGGTCCGCCGCCAATTATGACGCAATCAAGCACAGGTCCGCCGCTCAGTTCGTCCATAGTTAGACAAAATTGGCGCCGTAAAGGTGTTCCGCCTCCGCAAATAACGATGATAAGCTTGACTGTGAAGGCGGCTTGGAAAAAGCTATTTTCTATCCCCTTTCTACGTCGGATATCTCCTAATGGATTTCAGGTTGAGTATGTCCCAGCCCTTGAAGGAGGCGGTTCCGGCGATCGCCGCCAGCCAGCTTGACGCCGCTATCGAGCGCCTTCGGTCGTGGGACCACGATGATACCGCCATTCACGAGGCACGAAAGCACTTCAAGAGAACGCGCGCGCTGCTGGGCCTGATAAGCCCGATTGCTGGCGGCAAGAAAGCCAAAACAAGCGGGAAGCTCATAGCCTCAGCTGCAAAAATGCTATCCGCAAACCGCGACGCCCAGGTTGTGCGCGCGGCCGCTGAATCATTGCTTGAGGATCTCATCGATCGCGGTGGCGCCAAAGCTTACGCCGACCTTATTTCCTTACTTAGAGCGCGCCGTGACCGCGTAGTAGAGAAGTTCAACGAGAGCGATGTTCAGAGGGTCATAGAAGAGGTCGAAAGAGCGAAGGCAAGTGTGACCGGCCTTGACCTCGGGCGAGCTTCCATGGGCTCTCTCATCGAGTCAGCGGCAAATACTTACCGGCAAGGGCGCCGGGCAATGAAGGCAGCCCTGAAAGCCGGGGAGGAGGAGCCCTTTCACGAGTGGCGCAAACTTACCCAGCGTCATTGGCGCCAGATGATGCTTCTCTACGAGACCGATCCAAAAGAGGCGGCGAAGCGGATCAAGCTTGCGCAATTCGTTTCAGACCATCTAGGACTTCACCATGATCTGTCCCTTTTGCGTGAGATAATCCTTTCAAACAGCATGGCATTTTCGCATCCAAACGACGTCAAGATGCTTTGCCGGAGCATCGATAAAAGGCAGGCCGCGCTTTTAAAACAGGCCTCGCGGCGAGGACGGCGCCTTTACCAGATGAAGCCGAAGGTTTTTGCAAAGCGGCTGCGCGGGCATTGGGAAGGCAGAAAAGGTGATAGCGGCTTCCCAACCCAATTTCAGCAACCATAGCCCACTTGCTATTAGGCTCGTGTCTCGAGCAGCCCCGTGGCGGGCGGCCCAGAGGGCATCCGGACGCACCTCACGGTGCGGGCTTGGCCCACAAATCATAGTCATCGGACTTCGTGACCGTGGCCCGGATGACATGGCCCGGCTTAAGGCCCCTTTTTGCGCGTAGGAACACGCGGCCGTCGATTTCTGGGGCATCCCAGTGGCTACGGCCAATAGCACCGCCCTCGCCGGCCTCGTCGATTAGCACATTCAATGTCTTGCCTACCTGCGAGGCCAACACACTGGCACTCACTTTGCGCTGAACGGCCATCAGCCGGTCATACCGTTCGGCCTTCACCTCTTCCGGAACTTGCTCGGAGAGGGCGCGACTGGCGGCGCCTTCAACATTCTCGTATTTGAAGCAACCTACGCGGGTTAGCCGTGCCTCGCGCAGCCAATCAAGAAGGAAGGCGAAATCTTCTTCCGTCTCGCCCGGGAAGCCCACAATGAATGTCGATCGCAAGCCGAGATCAGGGCAGGCGGCCCGCCAGCGTTTGATACGTTCGAGCGTCTTCTCCTGATTTGCCGGGCGCCGCATCGCCTTCAGCACCGCAGGTGAAGCGTGCTGAAATGGAATGTCGAGATAGGGCAGAATTTTGCGCTCCGCCATCAGCGGTATTATTTCGTCCACATGCGGATACGGATAGACGTAATGCAGCCGCACCCAAACCCCGAGCGCAGACAGCGCCTGGCACAGTTCCGTTAGCCGTGCGCGTACCGGTTCGCCCCGCCAACCCGATTCCGCATACTTGATATCAACGCCATAAGCGCTCGTGTCTTGGCTGATGACGAGCAGTTCCTTGACGCCGGCTTCAACCAGCGCTTCCGCCTCATCCAGGACATCCGCCGCGGGCCGGCTCGAGAGATCGCCGCGGAGTTGCGGAATGATGCAGAAAGAGCAGCGGTTGTTGCAGCCTTCGGAAATCTTCAAATAGGCGTAATGGCGGGGAGTGAGCCGCAACCCGGCCCGCGGAACCAAATCGAGGAAAGGCCCATGCGGCGCTGGGGCCGCTTCGTGGATCGCGTCGATGACGGCATCGTATTGGTGCGGCCCGGTAACGGCGAGCACGCCTGGAAAGGCCGCACGAATGCGCTTGTCCTCGACACCGAAACAGCCGGTGACGACAACGCGGCCGTTCTCAGCCATCGCCTCACCAATCGCTTCCAGGCTCTCAGCCTTCGCGCTATCAAGGAACCCGCATGTGTTCACGACCACAACGTCGGCACCGGCATAATCGGGGGCAGTCACGTAACCTTCGGCACGGAGGCGCGTGAGAATGCGCTCGGAATCGACGAGCGCCTTCGCGCAGCCGAGGCTGACGAAGCCAATCTTCGGCGCGCCCGAGGCGTGCTTTGGGAGTTTTTGCTGCATTCTGGCGATCGCACCCGTTCCGATCAATCGAGGCCGGTTAACGCCCCGATCATATGATGCTTTGCGCCAGCTTTATAAGACAAACGGCGCAGGCTATCCGCCGCTATATCCACCAATGACCGGGATGATTTCCCCAGTGATATAGCTCGACATGGTAGGCGCCGCCAGGAAAACATAAGCCGGTGCGATTTCTTCCGGCTGTGCCGCGCGCCCCATTGCTGTATGGCTGCCGAAGCTCTGGATGATTTCCGCGGGCTTATCGGCTGGGTTCAGCGGCGTCCAAACCGGACCGGGGGCTACCACATTGACCCTGATCCCGCGCGGGATCAGGTGTGCGGACAAGGACCGTGCGAAAGCGTGAATGCCGCCTTTGGTCATGGAATAATCGAGAAGATATTTGTTGCCGAAGATCCCGGTTTCGGACCCCGTCATAATGATTGAGCCCTTTGGCTTGATATGCGGCACTGCCGCCTGTGTAATGTGGAAGGTGCCGTAAAGGTTGGTCTTAACCGTGCGGTTGAAGTGCTCCTCTGTCAGTTCGAGAAAGTCTTCTACATGCTCCTGAAAAGCGGCATTGCTCACAAGGATGTCGAGCTTGCCGAATTCCGAAATCGTCTTTTTGACGGCTGATTCGCAGAAGCCGCGATGGGCCACGTCTCCTGCAATAAGTATGCACCGGCGGCCCTCCTTTTGGACGGCACGCTTCGTCTCCTCGGCATCCTCATGTTCATTCAGGTAGACTATTGCGATGTCCGCGCCTTCCCGCGCATAGAGAACCGCGACCGCGCGGCCGATGCCGGAGTCGCCGCCCGTAATCAGTGCAACCATATCTTGGAGCTTGCTGGAACCCTTATATTCCGGGGCCTCATACATTGGCTTCACTTCCAGCTCCGCTTCTATTCCGGGCTTCTCGAGGTGCTGCTTCGGAAAGTGAGCCGGGTAATCGCGCTGGCCGGCTTGCATCGGCTTGCCTCCTTTCGGAGGCGCGGAGCCGCCTTCCTCCCGGTGATCGACTTCCTCCTGGATGTGCCGCTCGCTTTTAACGACGGCCTCTGTGTGGTGCGTGAGCTTATCCTTGTCCTCTGGCATGTTTTCCTCTTGGGCGGCGGTGCGCCGCACTTAACAGTCCTGTTTGAAGAGCAAACCAGGCTGAAAGAGGCTGTTCCTGGGAGAGGTAGCGCGTTGCAGAGAGTTGTTCTAAGGCCCCGCTTAAGTCTTCTTCGTTTTGCCATGATGCAGAGTGGAAATGTACTTGCTCTGGGATCGCAGACCCGGGGTCGAATTTGCCGTTGTTTCGGAGACGAACGGGGTTACTCGAATGACAAGCCTTAGACTTATGACCTGCGCAGCGATCCTCGCCTCGCTGCCGCTGATCGCGGGAACACAAGCGTCGATCGCAGGTGCGGGGCAGGCAATAGCAGCACCAGCGAAGGCCGCCGGTAACGGCTCTTCGATGCACCTCACCCAATGGCGTCATGGCTGGTACGGTGGGTGGCGTGGTCCAGGCTGGCGTCCCGGCTGGAGGTGGCGTCGCGGTTGGGGCTGGGGACCGTGGCCGCTCTTAGCTGCACCGTATTACTATGCGCCCTACTACTATGCGCCCAATTATTACCGGCCCTATGCCTACTATGATCGCCCTTGTTGCGGGTACTACGAATCTGCGCCGCCGCCACCGCCAGCACCTTTGCTGAAATGAAGATGGCGGTCCGTGCCAACTGAAATAGCAATCAAAAGGACTTGCGGCGGAGCTGCTTATTCCCAGGCTCCCCGCTTGGCCCGGGATAAGTGAAGGAAAGGCTATTCGCTTGCCGCGAAATCGCTTAATTTCCCGGAATGCTTGGTGCCGCAATTCTACCATCTCAAGAAATTGCCTCCCTCATTGAAAGGGGGGCTATCGCGGCGGGGAAGCCTATTTTGGCCGCACAGGTCCAGCCCGCCAGCCTCGATTTGAGACTCGGGATGCGCGCCTTCCGCGTCCGCGCGAGTTTCATGCCGGGGCCGGCCGCAAAAACCGGCGAGCAAATCGAGCGGTTCCTTTTACACACAATCGACCTGACCCCGGGCGCTGTTCTTGAGACGGGCTGCGTGTATGTTGCTGAAATCGAAGAGCATCTCACGCTGCCGGAAGGGATCACAGGATTTGCGAACCCCAAAAGCTCAACCGGCCGGCTGGACGTTTTTACAAGACTGATCGCGGACCATGCCCCTGGGTTCGACCAAACTGTTCCGGGTTACAGGGGCCGTCTGTATCTGGAAATTTGCCCGCAAACATTCCCGATACTCGTTAGAACAGGCTCGCGTCTGTCTCAAATCCGCTTTCGGCAAGAGGGCGCAGGCGGCGGCCCGGATACGGAGCAGCCGAGAGAGGTTATTCTCTCGGTCGATTTGAGCGGCGGCGGTCCATACCCCTTGATCGGCTACCGTGCGAAACGCCACACTGGCCTAATCGATGTCGATCGCGCCGGCGCTTACGATGTCGAAGACTTCTGGGAACCGCTTCTGGTCACGCCGCAGAAGCGGCTGATCCTGGACCCCGATGAATTCTATATCCTGGCCTCGAAGGAGGCGGTGCTGGTCCCTCCAACGCATGCAGCAGAGATGGAGCCCTTCAACGCCCCGATCGGCGAGTTCCGCGTGCATTATGCCGGTTTTTTCGATCCGGGCTTCGGAATGACCGAGACGGGGGGCAAGGGCAGCCGGGCCGTTCTCGAAGTGCGCAGTCACAAGGTACCCTTCATCCTTGAGGATGGGCAAATCATCGGGCGTCTCATCTATGAGGGCCTCGCCGCGCCGCCCTTACAGCTTTACGGCCGGGAGATTGGCTCGCACTATCAGGCGCAGGCTCTTAAGTTGTCGAAGCACTTTCGCTAAAAGAGAAACCGCCCCGCGAAGGCCGCGCCCGCGAATTGCTTTGGCTGAGAACGCACTATACGCGGCGGAAAATAACCGAGGCTCCTCCGCCGATCGCAGCAGCAAGCAGCACCGCCAGGGCGCCGTAAAGCCACGGGTAGTTCAAGGCCGCGAAGGAAAGCCGCGCTTCGATGCCGATTTTATTGAGCCGGATTTGGGAAGCGGCTACTCCGACTACCTTTCCATCTTGAAGCAGATAGAACTTGGCGCGGTACAGTCCGGCACCGGCAGCCGGCGGCAAAAAGACCGATGACCGGAAGAGCCTCGTTCCGAAAAATTCGATAGCGGAGTCGCCGTTCTCCACGAAAAGGCCAGCCGTTTTTCTGAGCCTGATCAGCGCATTCCTGAATTCGTCCAGCGACTGATCTCCCAGTTTCGGGGAATCTTTCGGCTCCAGATCGAGCGCATCGGGACCGAGTTCGTGCGCCTTGCGCTGCTCGATAGAGGCGATCTCGCTGGCTGGTCTTGTGGAAAGTAAAGCGTAGTAGGTGGGCACATCTTCGAAGGTCAGGCTCTCAGAATTCACCCAGAGCCCCGCTCGCCGGTCCTTCTTCCAGATGGTCATCGGCTTCACCGGACCGCGGATCGTTATGGCAACGTCGAACCTGTGGCCGTTGAGCCGCTCGCGATCGATGGAGCCGAAGAGCACGATATTTGTGCCATTATAGCTTGGCTCGACGTAGAAATAGTTCTGGGACGCGCCGGCTTCAATTGCATCAGGAACATCGGCTCCCGCGATGGGTGTGAACGCCAGCAAGGCCAGCAGCCCAGGCATGAAAGCGCATCTTGCTGCCGGCCGCGCCTTTTCTGAGCTGACTCGCATTCAAGCCTCGGCGCGCGTGACGCTATAAAGGTCCGACGGCGCGAATAACCCAATTCCCAGGCGTAACCCAACCGCCAAAACCAAAATTGCCAGAAGAAATCGAAGCTGCTCCGCACGCAGCCGCTGACCGGCTACCGCCCCTCCTTGCGCTCCGATCACCCCACCCGACATGAGCAAAAGAGCAAGAGCCATGTCGACGGTGTGATTCCACACTGCTTGGAACAAGGTAGTGATAGCGCTCACGAAAATGATTTGGAAAAGCGAGGTGCCGATTGCGACGTTGGTCGGGACACGCAAGAAATAGATCAGCATCGGCACGACGATAAACCCCCCTCCGACGCCCATCACGCCGGATAAGAGGCCTACGACAACGCCAAGTACAATGGCCGGTATGGCGCTTATGTAGAGCTTGGAGGTTGGAAACCTGGTTTTGAAAGGCAGCTTATGAATCCAGTTGTGCTGGGCAGCACGGCGCATCGGGGTTGGCTTGCCCTTGCGCTGCTTTCGTATCGCTCTCAAGCTTTCCACGAGCATGAGCCCGCCCACAATGCCCATGAAGACAACGTAGAGCAGAGAGACGGTCAGATCGATTTGTCCCGTCTGCCGGAGGTATTTCACGATTTTTACGCCCACGAAGGCGCCGGCAGCTCCACCCGCCAGTAGATATAAGCCGAGCTTGATATCGACGTTTTTGCGGCGGTATTGCGCGATTGTGCCCGTTATCGAGGAGGCTATGAGCGGGTTCGCACCCGTGGCTACAGCGACTGCACTTGGGACCCCGGCGAAGATCAGAAGCGGTGTTAGAAGAAAGCCGCCTCCAACGCCGAACATGCCTGACAAGAACCCTACCGCTCCTCCCATCGCGAGCATGACGAGCGCATTCACCGGAAGCTCGGCAATGGGCAAGTAAATAAGCATACGCGGGTTACCCCGTCCGGAGACTAAGCCCTGACCCTTTGCGCGTTTTAGCCGGCAGGATTGCAACCGTCACGTGAAAAGAAAGCCACGGTCATGGAGCAGCTTAGCCGCGGACGCTGCCAGATCTTTTATCTTCAAGCGACGGACTCCAAGATCGCCCGCCCGCTGCCGCATTGCCGTCCTTGACAAGCAAGTGCTTGATCTGCTCTGCGTGCCACAAAGCTTCCTTATCGCCGGCGCGCGCGGCGAGCTGATACCAGTAGTATGCCTTTGAAAGATTCTGCTCGATTCCGAGGCCACGCTCATAGAGAAGTGCCAGATTGTACTGGCTTTCGGGGAGGTCGGTAGCGGCGCGTGTGAACCATTCCGCGGCTTCGCGATAGTCTTCCGCGGTACCGCGCGCTGTAAGCAGAACTCCAAGGTTGTGCATCGCCTTGATGTGGCCGGCGGCGGCCGCCTTCCGGTAAAGCTCAAGCGCGTGTTTTTCGTCTCTCCGGACTCCATCGCCGCGCTCATAAAGAGAAGCCAAGACGAACTGCGCTTCGGTATGTCCTTGGTCAGCGGCCCGCGCGAGCCATCTTGCTGCCGCCGCGGTACCTCCGATCAGACCACCATCATTCAAAAAGCGCAATGCGATCCGGAACTGCGCGGCGGCATCGCCCCGGCGAGCCGCGCTTTCCAGGGTTTTGAGATCTTCCCCTGCCGTGCCCGATTGCATCCCTAAAGCGGAAGCATCCTGGCCAGCCGCCGTGAACAGCGACTGATAACTCGCAGGTTCAGCCTGCAACGGCGGCGGGGCAGTTGTGCCTAGAAGAATTTGCGATATTCGCGGTTCCGCAATGCGCTCCGAAGCAAGCGCGGCGATTTGGGCCTTTGGCACCACGGGCAATGATACGAGGTGAGTCTTAGTGTGCAGATAGAAGAGGGCCGCGCTTGCCAAAAGGAGAACGATTGCGACAATAGCGAGCCCGATGAGCGGGAGATTCTTCTCTTCCTCGCGGAAAAATGGTGCGCCGATGGATGCGTTTTTGTCTCTCATACGCTCCCGTTGTGTGTCCTCTCTCAAGCCCTGGCCCTTCCCCACGTGAAGTTTTGCCTCCGCCTCTTCCAGCGCTTTAATCAGATTCGGATCGGAAGGCTGTGGAGTTCGCAATGTGATCGTGTCGAGTTGGGGCTTTCGAGCGGGTTCAGCTCCAAAGCCTTCGCTTGTCCGCGTGTATGCCGGAGCATCGGCGGAGATGGGCACATGAATGCCAGTGCGCTTTCTCGGCTGGTACGGCTGGGAAGGTGCGGTTTTTCCCGGCCTCTCAAGATAGTCGCGAAGCGTGGTATTAACGCGTTCGAGAGCTGCTTCGGTGCGTTCGCCGGTCTCTCGCGAGTTCGCATTTAGGGCGCGCAACTCTTTTTCCAGCCGCAAGATGCCTGCTTGCTCATCCGGCTTCCAGATTGAGGTCTTAATGTGCTCGGCCGTTAGAATGGCAGCTCTCGAGGCCGTAACTGTCACTGTATTGCCTAGTTCCTTAACGGCATGGTTCGCAGCGCGCTCGAAGCCTGCACGGGCCTGCTGCGCCTTATCTGTTGCTGCTAATATCTCGATCGCTGCCCGGGATATGCGGCCGGCGTCCGCAGCCGTTTGCTCCCTCGTCCTCTCAAGGGACCCGGAAAGTTCTCGCAATTGCGTTTCAACCGCTGTCATCGTGTTCTCTGCGGGCATTGCTGCCGAGATTTTATCGATCCGCCAGACAATGTCCGATAGCTTGGCATTGATGGCCGCTATCTCTTGTCTATTGTCTTCCCTGGGGGTTAAGAGCTGCCTAAGCTCAGAAAAGCGGTGCTCGAACCAATCAGGGGCTGCACCGGCGTGTCCGGTACCCGCGCCGAAGGGCTTTTGGCGGGCCTCCGTAGTTCCTTCGGTGTCTCTTGAAGATGGTTCGAGTTCGCCTAGCCGCGCCGAAAGTTGATCCAGCGGTGGAAACCCACCCGGGCGTGGCGCGGTGGCCCGTTGGAGGTAGGCGTAAAGTTGGGTGTCAGTGCTTTGGGAATCCTCTGCCTTAGTTAAGGATGAAGGCTCTTCCGGCGCTTGCGGACTTTCCCCTTCAGCCGGACGCTCACCCCCGGCCAGCCCGGAAAGACCTTCCCAGGCTGCGTCAAGGTCGATGCCGGCGATGTTCGAATTGCCGGCCTTCGCGTTCCCCTGTCCCGTCATTGTGACCGGCGTGCGCTCTCGTCCCACCCCTTTTAGGGGAGCGTTTGATCCCACTAAGCCCTTATCATTGCTTGGATATGCAAATATGCCGTAAACGCACCGTAAAATTCTGTGCTTTTTTTAGAGGCTTCAATGACTGCATCAGCGAACGTTGTTCTGCACTCCTGCAGGCAACTGACGATCAACACAAAAGGCAGGGGATTCTACCGCCTCAGCGAGGCCGTTGAGCGGAGCCTGCTCGATATGCAAGCTGGAACCGGCCTGCTTTCAATTTTCATCGCCCACACCTCGGCCTCACTCTGCGTGCAGGAGAATGCCGATCCCAGGGTGCTGCTGGATCTTACCGACGCACTGGGAGCCCTGGCGCCCGAGGGCGCAGGCTACCGCCACAACAGCGAAGGGCCTGACGATATGCCGGCCCATATCAAGTCGCTTTTGACCGCCACATCGCTTTCGCTGCCGGTCCGGCAGGGACAGCTTGCCCTAGGCATTTGGCAGGAAGTCTATCTGATAGAGCATCGCACGGCCCCGCATACGCGCACGATCGAGCTTGATTTCCTGGGAAGCGCGAGACAGAAGCCCGCTTAGCAATTTCTAAGTTTGCGCGCCAGAGCCGAGTCCATTTCGCGCCAGAGCTCTCAATCAAAAGCAGCACGAGGTTAAGCACCTACTTTCTGTTCGGGAGAGTAAGGTTAAAAGCATGTTAGGCCTCGAATTTGCCCCAAGATGCTATAAAGCTGTGCTTAGCAATAAAAAGTGACGTTTTCCTGAGTTTTTTGGATGCGTAATGCCTTCGGGCATGCCTCCGGTGCGATCAGTTGCTTGGTAAAAAAGATGCGGACGATTCTTCTGGCCGAAGATGATGACTCGATGCGCCGCTTCCTCGCAAGGGCGCTTGAGCGCGCGGGTTACGAGGTCGTATCCTATGGTAATGGAGCAGAGGCTTTTGAGAGCCTCAAGGAGAAAAGTGTTACTCTGCTATTGACCGATATCGTGATGCCGGAGATGGATGGCATCGAACTCGCGAAAAGAGCGTCAGAGCTCAATCCCGACATGAAGATTATGTTCATCACCGGCTTCGCGGCGGTGGCACTGCAGAACTATTCCGAGGCTCCGAAGCAGTCGCGCATCCTTTCGAAGCCGATCCACTTGAAAGACCTCGTCCGCGAAGTTGACCGAATGTTAGCCGCTTGAATGAGCGGGCTCGGTGCGCGAACTGCCCAGCGGTGCAAGCTCTTCGCGCACGCTCAGATAGTTCACGAAGTTTGTTTCCGATACGGTGCCCAGAAGCTTGCTTCCTTCAAGCACCGCGACATGCCCCGTCCCGTTCGTCTTGATTTTCCGCAGCGCCTCCATTGCGGGAGCAGCAGGCGAAACTGCAGTATCATGGGTAAACTGCGCCGCAATCGTTCGAACATAGGTGTCGTGCCATTGGGATTGCGGCACACGCTTGACCTGGTCAGGCCCGGCATAGCCAATGGCTTTGCCTTCTTCGGCGACGATGATGAACTTACGGCTAAGGCGGTAGATGTAATCGTTGACCAGAACATCGACGGTAATGCCGGGCTCGACGATGAGTGGGGCACGGTCCATTACGTCTGCGACTGCGACACCCTTGAGGTTAACCGGAGCGTCGCTCTGCTTACGCGCCTGAGACGCTGCCGCCGCCAAAAAAATCCCGATCAAAAGCTGCCAAATGCCGCCCATTGTGTTGCCGGAAACGATCTGGGTGACGCCGGCAAAAATAAGAAACACGCCAAAAACTGATCCGAACATGGCGGCAATCCGGGTTGCGCGGCCAAGATTGCCAGTGCGCCACCAGATGATGGACCGCAGGATACGCCCGCCGTCGAGTGGAAACGCGGGGACGAGATTGAAAAGCGCGAGCACGGTGTTGGTTAAGGTCAAAAAAGCCAACACAGCAGTGACGGGCTCCCAACCGGCAGCCTCTGCCCCTATTCCCGCGGCGAAACAAATCGCCGCGATCGCGACGCTTGCGACCGGGCCGACAATCGCCACCCAGAATTCCGAACGCGGCGTTTTTGGCTCGTGGCGAAGCTCTGCTACACCTCCGAAAATGAAAAGTGTGATGCCCCCGATTGGCAGGCCGAAGCCACGGGCCATAACCGCATGGGCAAGCTCATGGAGTATGATGGAAAGGAAGAGGCCGAGCGCCCCGGCCACCCCCATAGCCAGATAGACATTACCTGCCTGATGAGGAAGCTCAGAGGGAAAATACCGCGTGCTGAGCGTCAGAATAAGATAGAACGCCAGGAAAAACCAGGAAACGTCGATGCTGATGCGGAAGCCCATCAGCGAAAAAAGGGGTATTCGGGCGGAAAACATCCTGTCCCTCCCAACGAGACACAGCGGGGACAGCCTTGCTGGCCGCTTACGCTTATGTGAAACGAAGAGAGGTGAAGTTCAAGCGCAATGAGCCGGAGCGTTGGCTGCATTAATGGAATTCCAGCCAAGGACCACTACTGCCCCGGGTTCGCCCTAATGGTAACCGCCACCCTCGGTGACTTTACCGCGGAAAGTCCAATAGACGAAAACCGTATAGCCAAGAACAAGAGGCAGAAACAGCAGCACGCCAATGAGGCTAAAAATCTGGGATTGGGGAACAGCCGCCGCGTCCCAAATTGTCAGGCTTGCCGGGACAAGATAGGGGAAGGTTGAGACTGAAAGGCCAAGGAAGCACAGGAGAAAGAGCATCATCGACGACAGAAACGTTTGCAGTCCGGAGCCCTTACGAATGCCGGTCCACGCCGCGAACGCCACCGCCGCCGTGACAAACGGAACCGGCCATGAATAGAGAATGCGTCCATCGCCAAACCAGCGCTCGGCGATACGCTCCGAGGCCAGAGGCGTCCAGATGCTGACGGCAGCTATGAAGCAGAGAGTGACTAGAAGTGCCGCTTCGGCCTGTCTTCTGGCGCGTTCGGCGATGGGCCCATCGGTCTTCATCATCAGCCAGCCTGACCCCAAGAGCGCGTAGCCCGCGATCAAGCCGAACCCGCACAAAAACGAGAACGGAGTAAGCCACTCGAAGCTCCCTCCCGCAAATTGTTTATCGGTTACCTTGATGCCCTGCAGATAACCGCCAAGCACGAGGCCTTGGCAGAAGGTGGCAACGGTAGAACCGATCGCGAAGGACTGATCCCACCAGTGATGGTGCGGCTTTGAAACGAAGCGGAACTCGAATGCGACGCCTCGAAAAACCAGCGCCAGCAGCATAATAATGAGGGGAAGATAGAGCGCTGGCATAATGATGCCGTAAGCGAGCGGAAAGGCGACCAAAAGCCCGGCTCCCCCAAGCACCAGCCACGTTTCATTGCCATCCCAAAATGGAGCGATCGAGTTCATCATATGATCGCGCTCTTCCTCGTTAGCGCCGGTCAGGAAGAGAATGCCAATGCCAAGGTCGAATCCATCGAGCAGAACATACATAGCGACGCCAACCCCAATCAGACCGGCCCAAACCAGAGGAAGCCAATAGGCGATGGATTGCATATCTTCCTCCTAGGTTTGACCCGCGAGCTTGGGACCGCCGCCTGTTTCGGTGGCGGCTGATATGGGCCTATGCGGCACCTGCGGCCCTTCTTCTTTTGTAGGTGTCGGGAGACCGAGGCCTCTTCGGATTATAATGTTCATGTAATAAATTCCGGCGGAATAGATCACGAGGTAAACAAGGCAGAAGAGAATAAGGGTCGCGGCAACGGTTCCGGCGAAAAGCGGCGAGGTTGCTTGCGCGGTCCGGATGATGCCAGTTGCGGCCCATGGCTGCCGCCCCACCTCCGTCGTGGTCCAGCCTGCTATTATGGCGATAAAGCCAAGAGGCCATGACCACGAGGCCGCCCTTAGATAGAGGCGGCTTTGAAAGAGCCTCCCGAAAAGCCAAAGGAAGGCGCCAGCGAACGCCAAAAATATGAACCACAGCCCAATTCCGACCATGACCCGGAAGGCGTAGAACGGCGGAGCAACAGGCGGACGATCCTCGGGTTTGAAGTCCTTCAGCCCCTTGAAAAGCCCCTCCCAGCTATGTGTGATGATGAGGCTTGCCGCATTCGGAATACCGATTTCGTAGTCATTTCTTTCCGCCGCCTGGTTGGGAATGGCGAATAGGGCCAGTTCTGCTGGCTTCGACCCATCCCAATGCCCTTCGATCGCAGCCAGTTTTGCAGGCTGATATTTCGCGGTATCAAGGCCATGTGCATCGCCGATAAACAGTTGCAGGGGCGCCAGCACGAACGCTAGCCCAAGCCCCATGCGGATCATGATCCCCGCTTCCTCCCGGAAACTGTTTGCGAGCCAATAGCGGGCGCCAATCGCAAGCACCACGATCGAAGTGCTGAGATAGGCAGCAATCACCATGTGCGCGAATCGCAACGGAAAGGTCGGGCTGAAAATAATCTGTACCCAATCTACCGGATAGGCGATGCCGTCACGCAGTTCATGACCGGTCGGGTATTGCATCCAGCTGTTGGCCGCGAGAATCCAGAAGGCGGACAAAACCGTGCCGAAGGCGACCACAAGGCTCGCGAAGAAGTGGAGCCATTTGGGCACCCGATTCCAGCCAAACAGCATCACGCCGAGGAAGCTTGCTTCTAGGAAAAACGCCATCAGCACTTCATAGCCAAGAAGCGGCCCGATAACGTTGCCTGTCGCGACGGAGAAGCGGCTCCAGTTTGTGCCAAACTGGTAGGACATGGGCAGCCCGGAGACTACGCCCATCGCGAAGGATACCGCAAAGATCTTCGTCCAGTAGCGCGCGAGCCGGTGGAAACGATCGTCGTCGCGGAAGAACCAGATCCCCTCCAGCGTCGCGATGTAGGATGCAAGACCGATTGTGAAGGCCGGGAAAATTATGTGAAAGGCCACCGTGAAAGCGAATTGGGCTCTTGCGAAGATTGTGGCATCTAATCCCGAAAACATTTGATGTCCTCCGGCATTCGCTCTTCCTCAGAGATTGCCTCCCATGCAAGCCCGCACAATGTGCCGCCAAGCCCTATGCGGCAAAACAGCTGCCATCCAAGGGAAGCGAGCCGCAGTGCCGGAGCCCGCAGCCTCTATAACATCTAAGGTCAAGAAGGCAGCTAAATAGTTTATGTTCCGCTCACGGAGCGAAAATATGGTCCGCGCGTCCGTCCTTCGCCGTCAACGTCGATTTAGGCAACGCAGGCAATGGCAGTTCTTGCAGAGATTGGCAAACGGGAGGCCTCCGGTTCATTTCCGGTCGAGCACCGCGGCCATCCCTTTCTCGGCTACAGCGCGCAATTTCTCCTCTGGAAGGTCAGCCCATGGGTTGCCGCTCGCGCCCTTTGCATCCGCGATTTCCATTCCAGTCTTCCGGCCAGCCTCATGGCCAGACCGGTCAAGCACGTACCAATTATACGTGACCCGGATTTTGTTCTCATAGCGCGCCGCATGAAGATCGCCCCGGAGCACGTAATCGCTTTCCGCGCTTTCGTAGTTCAATAGGGCAACTTCTGCCTTGATCGCAGCCGCGTCCAGCATCCGTATTATCTGTGCCGAAGTTGCCTTCGGAGGACCCCAAATTGGGCCGAGCTTGACGGTGGAGATGACAGTAATCATTCCCGCTAGTTCGGCATTGGCCGAAGGAGGGGTTGCCGTAGAAGGATCCAACGAGCCACATCCTCCAAGCATCGTGGAAGGAATAAACAGCAAGAAGGCTGCCCTGAGAGCAAAACGCCGCATTCGCCCCGCCAATTAAAAAATATGGACGGGAATTTATCCAGTGCCGCGAATCGCTGCAACCCGTGATTGGTGCTTGTACCTATTTTCCACGCAGTTGAGTTTTATTGACAACAAAAGAGGCTGCTTTTTAGGGTCTCTGTTGACGCAGAGTGCGGCTGGGACAGGCTCGCGGCCTGATCTCACGCAGGAGCGAGGGCTTTGGGATACACTTAATGCGATTTATTCGTTCGGACGAGGATCTTGCTTTCCACATCGAAGAACTGGCAGCCGCGCATGAGGCTTTCCACCCGTTGATACACGAAGCGGGGACCGTCCCAATCCGTTGGCTGGACAGAGGATTCAAGGGACTTGTCTGGGTCGTAACGGGTCAGCAAATCTCCGTTGCGGCAGGACGCGCCATTTTCAACCGGCTGGATGCGGCGCTTGGAGAGATCACCCCGCAAACAATTGCGAATGCAAGCGACGAGGTTTTGCGCGCAGCCGGCTTTTCCGCCCCCAAGATCCGCACGCTGCGGGCGCTTCAAGACGCAGCGCTGAATGGGAGCCTTGACCTCGATGCACTGGAGCAAGGGAATGCCGAGGATGCCGTGAGCACGCTTTGCTGCATCAAAGGCATCGGCCCGTGGACCGCTGAAGTCTATCTGCTCTTCGCGGCGGGGCACCCTGACATCTTTCCCGCGGCGGATCTCGCCTTGCAGGAGGCGGCCCGTCTCGCTTTCGCGCTTGAAGCACGGCCCCAGACGCGGGAGCTTCGCGAAATGTCGGATGCTTGGTCGCCATGGCGAAGCGCCGCAGCGCGATTGCTTTGGGCCTATTACCGGGCCAAGAAAGGTGGTAAGGCCGTCGCGCCAGTCTAGCGCGGAATTTTCTGGCGGCCCTTCTCTTGCCGGCATTATGTATATCGCCAACCTTCCTGCGCGCTTATCGAGCTTAGGGGACCGGCGCAAATGCAGCCCACCTCGCGGAATTTCAAGGAAAATGCGTCCCGTGCGCTCCACGACACGCAGCTTCAGCGCGCGCTCGGCAACGTCAAGACCGGCTTTATAGTCAGCAGGGCAGCCGCAAGGGCTGCATTGCCGGAATTCGACGAACTTCGCGCCGCCGCCGCAGAAATCAAAAACCACGTTCTTGAAAACCTTGACATCTATTTGGAAGAGTATGAGCGGCGTGTTCTCGGGTCAGGCGGGCACGTTCACTGGGCGCGCGATGCGGCCGAAGCGCGCCAGATCATTCTAAAAATTTGCCAGGATGCGGGAGCCAAGACCGTCACCAAAGGAAAGTCCATGGTGTCGGAGGAAATCGGGCTCAACGCTGCGCTTGAGGCGGCGGGGATCGCGCCCGTCGAAACGGACCTTGGTGAGTATATCATCCAGATCCGGCATGAAGCACCGAGCCATATCATTGCGCCGGCCGTCCATTTGAACCGGGACCAGATCGAAAAAGACTTCCGGGACTTGCATAGAAGCCTTCCGCCGGAGCGGGATCTTTCACAGATAGGCGAGCTTGTCAGCGAGGCGCGCACGATGCTCCGTCAAAAATTCTTGGCGGCAGACGTTGGCATCACGGGCGCGAATTTCCTGATCGCCGAGACGGGGAGCTCCGTTATCGTAACCAATGAAGGCAACGGCGATCTCACGCAGCTCCTGCCCAGGACGCATATCGTGATCGCAAGCATCGAGAAGCTTGTGCCAACTCTCGAAGATACGTCCACGATCATCCGTGTTCTGGCCCGGTCCGGCACGGGGCAGGAGATTACGAGCTACACCACATTCTCTACCGGCCCACGCCAGGAGGGCGATCCCGATGGGCCGGATGCCTACCACGTTGTGCTGGTAGACAATGGCCGCTCAGCCATGCTCGGCAGCGAATTTCAAGACATGCTGCGATGCATCCGCTGTGGCGCCTGCATGAACCATTGCCCTGTCTACGCTGCCGTTGGCGGCCATTCCTATGGGTGGGTATATCCCGGCCCCATGGGAGCGGTGCTGACACCTCAGCTTATCGGCATACACGAAGGAGCGCACTTACCGAACGCCTCGACGTTTTGCGGACGCTGCCAATCGGTCTGCCCAATGATGATCCCGCTACCGAAGATGATGCGGCATTGGCGCGAGCGTGATTTTGAGCAGAAGTCTTCTGCATCGCTTCCAAAACTTGCGTTGCACGCTTGGGCACTGTTTGCAACGAGGCCCGTCCTCTATAGGTTTGCTGCAAATTCAGCTGCCCGCGTACTTTCCTTTTTGGGGGGAAGAAAGCGCCGGTTTTCGAGCCTGCCTTTAGCACGCGCCTGGACGAAATACCGCGATTTGCCGGCGCCGGCGCCCAGAACATTTCAATCGCTTTGGCAGGAGCGTGAGCGCAAGAGGATGCGCCATGGCTGATAAGTCGCGCGCCGGCGCACGCGAAGCCATAATTGCAAAGGTCCGCACCAGCCTCGGCGTGCGCGGTGATGAACCTGGGCGCCGCGGCCTCGTCCAGTCACGGCTGCGAAATCCTTCACGTAACCTCATTCCGGAGCGGGCGAATAAGCCAAAACCCGAGCAACTCAAGCTGTTTCAATCCATGCTTGAGAAGACCGGCGCAAAGGTGGAGCGGCTGCGTTCGCTCAAGGCGTTGCCGGAGGCCATTGCTAGCATTCTTAGAGAGAGTAACCTGCCCATGCGGCTGCGGGCCGGAAATGATGCCATCTTCGATGAGTTGCGGGCGCAGCCGGGAATACTTGAAGTCTTATCAGGCCCGGCGGAAGCGGATGACGTCAGCGGCCTCACCAATGCAGCCACCGGCGCGGCGGAGACCGGAACACTTTTTCTTCTGTCGGGGCCGGAAAATCCGTCTACACTCAACTTCCTCCCCGAAAATCATGTCGCCGTTATTCTCGCAGCCGATATAGTTGGCTCTTATGAGGAATGCTGGGCCAAGATCCGCGAACGCTTTGGCGCCGGCAACATGCCGCGAACCGTGAACCTGATCAGCGGTCCGTCACGCACGGCTGACATCGAGCAGACCATCGTCACCGGTGCCCATGGGCCCAAAAACCTGACGGTGCTGCTTGTGGGGAGTTGACTGCAAAAACTTCTTTTTGAGATGGCTGGAGTTAATTTGCCACACATCTGTCATACCCGCCCGCGATAATCTTAAGCGGAGGAGAAATCTTTTAACCTCCGAGAAGGGCCATGGTAACCCCGCGCCTTGGCCCTTCTCTACTTATATCCAAGAAATCTACGGCTTCCAGCAGCGAGCCCTTCGGGCGCGCGCACCGCTTCCTCGAGCGTGGCCGCCAGCGCAAAGCGCAGGCTAGGCAAGGCCGCGTCGTAGCCAAGTATACGCACCACGCTCCCATCGAGACCGCTTAATGGAAGGCGCAGCCAGAATAGAACCAGGTGTTCCCGGCCGGCTGCCGGACCCCTGACGGCCCCCTGCATTGGCACCCGGTCTTCGAGCACCCGCCGGTAAACAGAACGCCAGTAATCTCTTTTGTATCGAATTCCAGTATCGAATACGGCCCGGCCCGTTATTTCGGTGCCGTAGATTTCCCGCACCCGAGTTCCGGCAAGCCTATAGCGCAGCGAATCGAGATCGCTGCCTGCGTCAAGAAGGCTCAGTCCCGAAAGAAGCTGCGGAATTTCAACGGGATCGATATCGTAACGGGAAGGTATTGCGCGGTCATCGGCGCAGGCGCGCCAATAATCATATAAATCCCGCTGCTCGCGCAAAACCTGTTGCGCGCGAAAAGCGAGTTCCGAAGACATCACCCCTCCGATGCCGGTATGCCAATCCGCCCATGGGACTATGGGTGATTTGCACGGAGGAATGCAAGCAGTTCCACCGAAGCCCTTTCCCAGGCAGAACAAAGCCGCCAAATGCTGCGCCTGGCGGCTATAAATGCTTAGCAATTTCCAGAGTGAAACGAAAGCTATCGGCCCTTGCGCTGCCCGAGACCCATCTTCTTGGCAAGAGTGGAGCGGGCTTCCGCATATTTTGGAGCAACCATGGGGTAGTTTGGCTCCAGGCCCCATTTCTCCCGGTATTCCTCCGGCGACATATTGTAATGCGTGCGCAGGTGCCGCTTCAAAGACTTGAATTTCTTTCCATCTTCCAAGCAGATGATATAGTCCGGGGTCAGCGACTTCTTCACTGCCACGGCTGGTTTCAGCTCTTCCTTCGGAGCCTGGATCATGTTGGACGATGCCCGTGACAGCGCAGCATGCACATCGCCGATCAGGCTCGGCAGGTCGCCTGCGACTACAGCATTGTTACTAACATAGGCAGAAACAATATGGGTTGTGAACTCAACGAGTTCGTTATTCTCAAATTTTTCCTCCATGATCTGCGAACTCCTAGAATGGCCTTGGGCTGAACCGTCCAATGTTTTGTAGGAATTGTTCTGTATCTCAGTTTTGTCGAGCCAACGAGAGTCGCTTTTGCGCTTTGCGGCGAGATCCTTGACCTTATTTGCTTGTTTCACAATCGTTTGCCTTTCGGATTCTGAGCAGGAATACGTTTTATATATCACAAAATTTACACCCCTCAAGAATTCTGTGGGAAAAAGCGCGTGTTACTTTAGTTCGAAGTGGAAGGTGTATCCTAAATGACATTGTCACTTTCGCTTATTGTCTAACTCTGCTTTCTTGATAAGAAACGCTGGGTATTGTAGGCGCGGCAATTCATGACCGTGGGCTGCCTCGGTTCAAATATTTGAGAAGGGGCGTGTGTGGGCAGGACGGCAACGCTGCCGGTACAAGTCTGAAAAAGGACTTATATTGCAACCTTGCTTCTAGCGCCAATCGCAGGCGAGAATATGTATGCATTTCATGCAACTCGCCATACTATTATGGTAACGAAGTTTCTAGATGTGCTTTCTATCCCTTGCCTAAGGGTCGAGGGAAACGCTTTGCAAAGACCTGGTGCTGACGCCCGAAGGCCTAATTGAGGCTTTACAGGACAAGGCGATCAAGCGGTTGCCGTAATCAAGTACTCTACCTTCGGAGCACTTTGCGGGTGAAAGCTTGTGTGAAGCTGAATGATGGAAGATATTAACCATTCAAAGCCTCTTTCCCCCGAGTTTTTCGATTGCGCCGAGGGCGCCTTGCTCGTTGACTTTGGCCCGAGCTATAACAAAGACCTTAGCCTGGCAATTCTGGGCATCGGCGCACGCCTCACTGCGCTCGAACTTTCCGGCATCAAGGAATGCGTTCCCGCGCTTAAGTCGCTGACCGTTTTTTATGACCCGCTGGAACTTTCGCGAAATAGGCTTGTCGCCGAGATCCAAAGCCTTTGCAAATCGGGCCATTCATCAGCAGCCGCTGGACGCGATTGGGAAATTCCCGTCGTCTATGGCGGCAAAGGCGGCCCTGATCTTCAGGAAGTTGCGCAAGGGACCGGCATGACAGCCGGCGCCGTCATTGGTCTTCACACTTCGGCTTCCTATCATGTCTACATGCTAGGCTTTCTACCGGGATTTGCTTATTTGGGGGACCTTCCCGAGCCTCTTCACTTGCCGCGCCAGCCCGTGCCGCGTTCAAACGTCCCCGCAGGGTCGGTGGCGATCGCTGCGAACATGACAGCGGTCTATCCTCTTGAGAGCCCCGGCGGCTGGCACGTGATAGGATTTACCCCCATCGTTCTCTGGGATATGGCTGCAAGCGATAGGCCTTTGTTTGCGCCAGGGGATAAGGTTCGGTTTGCGCCCATCAGCGAATGCGAGGCCGTTGCAGGATGTCAACCCCGGCTCTTGGAGAAGGCGTGACGGGGTGTTTGCGGATCCTCGAACCGGGGTTTGCCGCAACTCTTCAAGATTGCGGGCGGATTGGATATCAGCGGTTTGGGGTGCCGGTTTCGGGCGCGCTCGATGCGATAAGCCTTGAGATCGCTAATGTCCTCGTAATGAATGCGCCATGCACCGGCGCAATCGAGATTTTAGGCACTGGGCTGTCGTTCGAGGTCGAAGCGGAAAGCGTGACGCTGGCCCTGGCCGGAACGGCGGCCCCTCTCACGCTCGAAACCGGGAAAGCAAGCGTGGGCGTCTCTCCATTCCGCAGCATAATCGCCCGCCGGGGAGACATCGTGAAAATCCCGCCGCCGAAGGGCGGGGCGGTCTGCTATCTTGCGGTTGCAGGCGGATTCGACATCCCGCCCGCCCTTGGAAGCGTTTCCACTTACAGACGCGCAAAGCTAGGCGGCTACCGTGGGCGTGCGCTTATGGCCAGCGACCGCCTCCCATTGCGCTTCGACGCCTGCGAACGGCCGCTCGTCTTTCTGGACTTCAACATTAAAGCGCCCGCCGTCTTGCAAACCGTGCGTGGCCCTAATGCGGAGTATTTCACTGCTAGCGCGTTCCGCACCTTCTACTCAGCCACATATTCTGTCGCGCCGGCCTCCGACAGGATGGGTTTGCGCCTCATGGGTCCTCAGCTGGAAAGGGCGACACAGGGCGAACTGCCTTCCCAAGGGACGACGGCAGGCGGAATTCAGGTGCCTTCGGGCGGCCATCCCATTCTTCTTCTTGCCGATAGGCAGACGACCGGGGGTTACCCGCGCATTGCGACTGTAATTGGTGCCTGCATCGCCGCGGCGGGGCGCCTGACGCCCGGGATGGAGATACGCTTCGAGGAGGTGATCCGCGATGAAGCTGTGAGGCTTCTTCGGGCGCAACGCGATTGGCTCGCCTCGCTGCCTTCTCTGTTGCAGCCCGCCCCTGCGACAGCGCTTTCCTCGGAGCGGCTTTTAAGCCAGAACCTGATAGACGGCGTCACAGCAGGCAGCCTTGGAGAGGGTTGAGGAGAAGGCAGCGCGCATGCGCGTGCTAATGCTCCACGGCAGCTTAGGCGGGCGTCTCTCCGAAGCCTTTGCCGGCTGCGGCTGGCGCTAAGCGAATGAGGCGCGAGTCAGCCACTGCAGCCTGCCTATGCTTGACCGCTTCCCTATAGGCAGGGTCCCGGATCATCTCAACAAAGGCGGAAACGGAGGGATATTCAGCGATGAAGCAAATGTCCCATTGTTCATCACCCGGTCCGATCAACATTTGCTCAAACCTGCCCTGCCAGACGATTCTCCCGCCTAGCCGCGAAAATACCGGCAGGCTCTCGCGGCCATAGGCGGCGTAAGCCTCGGCGCCTGTACAACTCCGCCCATCCGGGTAGCCGGCGGTTTCACAGAGACGCACAAGATTAAGCATATGAATAGGGCCAGGGCGGTCATTTCCCTGAAACGCGGCGAATGCCTCTTTTGCCGGGTCTATGTATCCCGTCATCGCGGCTTCCTTTCCCGGATCAGCCCTTCCTGCGCAACCGACGCGACCAGCCGTCCATCCTTGGCAAAAATACTGCCCCGGCAAAAGCCGCGCGCGTCCTGGGAGCTGGGGCTGTCCTGCGCATAGAGAAGCCATTCATCTGCACGGAAGGGACGGTGAAACCACACGGCGTGATCGAGGCTTGCCATCATGATTTGCGGATCGAACATGACCCTGCCATGGGCTATAAGCGCGGTGTCGAGAAGGGAGAAATCAGAGGCATAGGCCAGAACGCATTGATGAAGACGGAAATCATCCGGCAGAGCACCATTGGCCCTGATCCATATATATTGCTTGGGATCGCCTTTAGCAGGAGAAAAGAAGCGCGAAAGGTCCACGGGGCGCAACTCGATGGGCCTGGCGCGCTGCCAATAGCTGCGCATGACCTCAGGCAAATTCGGCAAAAGCCTCGCCTTCAGCTCCTCCTCGGAAGGGAGCGACTCGGGAGCCGGCACATCCGGCATTGCGATCTGGTGCTCCCAGCCGGTCTCCTTTTTGTGAAAAGAAACACCCATTGAAAATATTGCTTGCCCATGCTGGATCGCGACCACCCGGCGCGTCGTGAAGCTGCCGCCATCCCGAATGCGGTCGACCTCATAAATGATGGGAACCTTGGGGTCGCCAGGCAGAAGAAAATAGGCGTGCAGCGAGTGCGCGAGCCTTTCCTTATCGTCAATCGTACGGTCTGCCGCAACGAGAGCCTGGCCGACGACCTGCCCCCCAAAGACGCGCTGCCACCCATTTTGCGGACTGCGGCCACGGAACAAGTTGTTTTCCAACTGTTCTAGGTCGAGAGTATCCAGGAGTTGTTCGACGGCGGACATAAGCGCTTCTCCGGTTGTTTGCAAAAGTAACAGGTCTTCAAGAACTGCTGTCAAGCCGTAACGGACAAGGGAGAGCGTGCCATGAGCGCTGTTGAAGCCAAAAATTATGACATCGTCATCTGCGGTGGAAGCTTCGTCGGGCTGGCGATGGCGCGCGCGCTTAGCACCTTGGCCCCAGGCGCCTATTCGATCGCAATCGTTGAGCGGCGCAAACCCCCACAGCCAGGTGAGGTTATATCCGATGGACGCACTGTCGCCCTGACGGCTGCGGTGAAGGCGATGTTTGAGGTTATCGGCATTTGGCCTGTACTGGCACCGGATGCCCAGCCGATCTTGCGCATCGAGTTGACTGACTCGGCTCTGGAAGCGCCGGTGCGCCCGGCACTGATGGACCTCGATGCGAGCGAAACGGAAGATACGGCGCCAACGGCCTACATCGTCGAGAATGCCAAACTTCTGGCTGCTCTCCGGGACTCGGTGAAGGAGCTGAGCAATATCACCTTGATAGCGCCGGAAGGCATCGAGGATTTTGTAGCAGGAGAGGCCGGCGTAGACATTCACCTCGCTTCCGCGGGAAAATTGCAACCGAAGCTTCTCATCGCTGCGGATGGCCATAACTCTGCGCTAAGGGAGATGGCCGGCATCCAAACGGTCGTCTGGCCTTCCGACAGGGTTGGGATTGTGGCCACCGTCGGTATTGAACGGCCGCACGATGGCACTGCGCGCCAGCATTTTCTTCCGGCCGGCCCCTTCGCCATCCTTCCCATGACCGGGAACCGGGCATCCGTGGTCTGGACCGAGGATGCCTCAGTCGCCAATGAGATCTTGTCAAAGGGCAGGGACGCGGTTCTTGCCGAGCTTTCGCGGCGCTTTGGGCCGGAACTCGGCCAATTGACGCTTCTGTCCGAGGCGAAAGCCTACCCGCTTACAATGACTCTTGCTCGTGATTTCGTCCGGCCGCGGTTCGCCCTGATTGGCGACGCTGCGCATGGCCTCCATTGGATTGCGGGGCAGGGGCTCAATCATGGTCTGAAGGATGTAGCAGCGCTGTCTGAGACATTGATCGAAGCGACCCGGCTGGGCCTCGATATCGGCAGTTTAAGCGTTCTGAAGCGCTACGAGCGCTGGCGGCGGTTCGACAGCGTCACCTCGGCATTCTCGGCCGTTGCGCTTTACACGCTTTTCTCGAATGACAGTATGGCGCTCCGGATGCTGCGAAGCAGCGGGCTGCGCACGGCCGGCCGGTTTAGGCCTCTAAAGGCCTTCTTCATGAAGGAAGCCGCAGGTCTGACCGGGGAAATGCCGAAATTGCTTAAAGGCCAGGCGATTTAGCGCTGGGGGCCTTATCGTCAAGCTTGCGCGCTTCATCGGGAAGCATGATGGGTATGCCTTTCCGTATGGGATAGGCCAGGCCGGCTGCCTCGCTGATCAACTCATTCGCTTGCCTGTCATATTTGAGGGGCTGCTTCGTTACGGGGCACACCAAAATTTCAAGAAGGATCGGATCAACTTCGTCCGTGCGGTTCGATGCATTCATCTTGTGTTCCTTAATGCAGGCTTGAGCCCGAGCCGGAACTCGGGGCTGCGATCTCCATCTCCGCCAGCGCCATCAAAACCTCAGACCTTGTCTTCAGGTCAGGCGCCTCCAAAAGAGCCTGTTTTTCCTCAGGTCCATAGGGGCTGATCATGGAGAGCGTGTTGATAAGCAGTTCCGTCGGCGAACGCTGAATGCTCTCCCAGTCGGCGGTCAATTTGCGGGCGTCCAGATAGCTTTTGAGAACCTGAAGGAACCGCGTCCAGTCCACGGAATTTTGGCCGTGCCCACGCACGAGGTCCTTTTGGTAAGGGGTGAAGGTCACGTCGCAGACGCGATAGGGCTTCGCCGTTTGGACCTCACCGGTCAAGTCGAAGCGGCAGATACCTGTCAAGGTTATAAGAAGGCGCCCGTCTTCCGTCTCGGAGAAAGCAGAAAGCCTGCCGGCGCAGCCGGTATGGCGTAGAGGATGGCCTTTCGATGCGGGCAACTCTTCCTCCGCTCCCAGCGGCTGCACAATACCGACGATGCGGTCCCCGGCGATAACATCATCGATCATGGTGAGATACCGAGGCTCAAAGATATTGAGCGGGAGGTTCGATCGAGGCAATAGGATGCAGCCCTGTAGAGGGAATACCGGCAGGCGCCCCGGAAGATCCGCAAGCGATCGGTATCTGTCGGTAATTCCCAAACCCGCCTCCCTATCAGCAGTCCGCCTCACGCAAACAACAGCGAAGACAGCCGCTGCCGCCCTGCTTGAGTTAAAGGATCTTTTGCTCCCCAAGCTTCAAAGAATTCGACAAGCTGCTTGCGCGCCGCATCATCGTTCCACGCCCGATCCTTGCTCACGATTTCGAACAACTGATCCATGGCCTGCTGGCGCTGACCTTTCGCGTTTAGCGCAATCGCAAGCTTAAAACGTGAGTCCCAGTCCTTTGGATTGGCATTAACAGCTTGCTCAAGACCTTTAACGTCGGCTTTCGTTCCCGCTTTCCTGGCAAGCTCCAGAGCCGCCTTGGCGCTCAGGTAGGATTCCTGATTTTGCTTCGCTGGAGGCACCAGCCCCAAGGTTTGCTGTGCGCGGTCGAGATCGCCGGTTGCGATGTAGCACCTTGCGAGCCCGGCGATGGCATCGGCATTCTCGGGGTCGCCCTGCAGGACCTCGGCAAATTTGGCAGCGGCTCCTCCGATATCGCCGGCATCGAAAGCCTTTTTTGCGTCATCGAGGCTGGTGCCTTCGCCTGCATTGGCACCAACAACGCGCTCAATGAAGGCACGCACCTGACTTTCAGGAAGAGCGCCCATGAAACCATCAACGGGTTGCCCATTCTTGAAGGCAAAAACCGCCGGAATGGACTGCACCCCGAGTTGGCCAGCGACCTCAGGGTGCTCGTCGATATTCATTTTCACAAGGCGGACGGCGCCGCGGGCGGCGGTGACCACTTTCTCAAGTATGGGGGTAAGCTGCCGGCAAGGGCCGCACCAGGGCGCCCAGAAGTCGACAATAACCGGTACTTTGCGCGAGGCGTCGATGACATCGGCGACAAACGTCTTAGTCGTCGTTTCCTTTATGACGTCCGCTGGACGATCGGGACTTTTGCCGGGAGTACCGCTGAAGAAGGATATGGCCATTGGTCTTGTTACCCAAATGTGCGCAGCTGCGAGGGAGTGCGCTTCGCGAGCCTTGAAAATTCTCCGTTGAAATGGGCTTCAGGCGATAAACAGACAAGCGTAAACTTATTTTCTAACAGACTTGGAGAAACCTCAGCGCCGGGTCAAGCAAAAGTCCTCACGTGGTAGACCGGCTTTATGATCTTTTGCGTCAGCAAAAGCTGCTAAGCCGCTGGAAGTGGGAACCGTTAGAAGCTCTATTGATTCAAGATTGCGAACAGCGTCCTTGCGTCTGCCCCAAACCTTGCTCATAGCTTCGCCGCAAGAGACAGTTGGTGGTGCATGAGTCTTTATCGCGGTTTTCTGACGGTAGGCGGCCTGACGGCGGTAAGCCGCGTCTTTGGTTTTTTGCGTGACGTGCTGCTCGCCGCCGTCATGGGCACGGGGTGGGTCGCGGACGCTTTCTTTGTCTCCTTCCGCTTTCCTAATCTTTTCCGGGCGCTCTTCGCAGAAGGGGCGTTCAACTCCGCCTTCGTACCGCTCTTCTCCAAGAGGCTTCGCGCGGAGGGCGAGGAAAGCGCACGCGTCTTTGCCGAACAGGCGCTTGCAATCTTATTCGTAGGCGTGACGGCGACAGTGGTCGTCGCCGAAATTTTCATGCCCTATCTCGTGAAAGCGATCGCACCGGGGTTCAGTGAAAACCCGGAGAAGTTCAGGCTCGCGGTTCTGCTCACCCGTATCACTTTCCCTTATCTCGTTTGCATGTCGCTCGTGGCGCTGACGGCGGGAATCCTGAACGCGCTTGGTAAATTCAGCGCTCCCGCGGCGACGCCGATCCTTCTCAATCTCGTTTTGATTGCAGTGACGCTTTTCGCAGCGGCGAGCGGCTTCTATGACCAGCCTCAAGCAGGAATCATACAAGCCTGGGGAGTCGCAATCGCAGGGTTTGCTCAGCTTCTCTCCGTGGCGTGGGCGGCGCGTGGATTGGGGATGGACCCAGGCTTCCGCTGGCCCCGCCTGACGCCTGACATGCGCCGCCTTCTCGTGCTGGCCGTTCCAGGCCTCGTCACAGGAGGCATCAATCAGGTTAACATTTTTATAGGCACCATGATTGCTTCTCTGCAGGCGAGCGCGGTCTCTTTTCTCTATTATGCAGATCGCATCAATCAACTGCCGCTTGGCATGGTAGGAATCGCGATCGGTGTCGTTCTTCTTCCCACGCTGTCCCGGCACTTGGCGGAGCATGATGAGGCAGGCGCCATGGCAAGCCAGAACCGCAGCCTCGAATTCGCGCTGCTGCTGACATTGCCGGCCGCCGTTGCGCTGGTGGTCGTTCCCAAGCCCCTCATTCAGGTGCTTTTCGAGCGCGGGTCCTTTTCGGCTTCTGATACGGTTCAGGTTTCCGCCGCGCTCGCGGCGTTTGCCGTGGGGCTGCCCGCCTTCGTCATGACCAAGGTATTTCTGCCGGGCTTTTTTGCGCGCGAAGATACGGCAACGCCGATGTGGTTCGCGATAGCATCGGTGGCTGTCAATATCGCCGGCTCGCTCGCAATGTTTTTTGTAATAGGACACGTCGGCATCGCCATAGCGACGACCCTGTCGGGCTGGACGAACGCAATTCTGCTTGCCATTACACTCATGCGGCGGGGGCATTTCCGGGCGGACCCAGCGCTTATGCGGCGCGCGCCTCGAATTGCTCTGTCAAGCGTTGTCATGGGCTTCGCCCTTTATGGAGCGAATCTTGAACTTGCCCCTTATTTCGACCACGGAATGGGAAGCGTGGCTCACGCCGCGGCACTTGCAGTCCTGGTAAGCGCGGGCCTCATTGTGTACTCAGCGGCCACTCTGGTTACAGGCGCGATGAGGCTCTCGGCTTTGCGGAGGGCTTTCTCTGGCGCTTAACTCATCGGCAATGCCTGCCGCGACCTCACTGTTTGTCTTGCTCAGGACAAGCCTCCGTAGCATTCTGCCCGGACAGCGTCTTTGCGGGAATTGTCATGTCACGGTTCAAAGCTTCTTTACTAATTATTGCCGCTGCATTGCTTTTCAGCAGCCCATGCTTCGCTCAGGCCTCTGAATACGATGACCTTCTGGTTCAGGCAGAAGAACTCTCGAAGCAGGGAAAGAATGAGCAGGCTGCTCAAGCAGCGGAAAAAGCCCTGCACTCGGCTGAGCGGGCTTTCGGCGATAAAGACGCGCGGCTGGTCAAATTTCTAAAGGCTCTTGCCCGCTTTTACGAGTTTCAGGGGAAGACTTCCGACAGCCGGCAGAGGTATGAACGCGCGCTCGCAATTCTCGAACACGCCACGCAACCGGATAGCAAAGAGATTGCCGAAATCAAGTACAAGCTTGCTATGATTGCAGCGCAATCGGCACAATCCGCGCAAGAGAAGTCGCTTGGAGCAGCCCGTCCCCGAGCCCTGGCACCGCCACCACAAACGAGGTCGTTTGGTGTAACACATGCTGCGCCGGCACCTACAGGAGCCGCGCCTGCAACAGCCGCGCCGCCGAGCGCACCGCAAGTCACGCCCGGACTTCTGCCAAGATTTCCTTGGCCGCCGCCTGTTCCGTCAGCAACCTATCTCTTTCCTGTCAAGGTCTTCGCCCAATACAAGACCGTTGGAGAGGTTTCCTCCGCTATCCTCGAAGCCCTCCAAAGATCAGGCTATTTGGAGAAGAGCTTCTATCAAACCGATCCCGGAGGAGTTGCACTCGTAACCCGGCTCGAAAAAATCCAGGACGATGGCGCCCCAGCTCCGGACCAGGACAGGTGGCCCCTTGAGCTGAACCCGAGCCCATCTGGCTTGGCGGATTTCCTGCGGGGCCTCTTCTTCGTCAAGCCTGGCCATTACCGCGTGATCGTTTTCTTCCTTCAGGATATCCCGTTCAGTCCTTCCACAAACCGGCTCACCGCGGAGGAGGCGCAAAAATTGGTCAATGAAGGTGCGAACATGCTGCCGCCCGAGGTCGCGTCGAGACCCTTCGGGACCGGCCGGTGCACCGCTTATATCTACGAATTCAAAAGCAACGGCTCTTCAGTTAACTTGGTGGGCATAGGCGTCCCAGCTGAAAAGCAGCTCGAAAAGACGGGTCTCATTGCCGGTCTCGAGAAGAAAAACTGAGGTTGGGAAAATGGCCAAGAAAGTCTTCATAAGCTACCGCCGGGACGATACGGCTCCCGCCGCCGGCAGACTTTATGACCGCTTCCGGCTGCTGCTTCGCAAACGCAATATCTTTCTGGATGTCGGCGCTATCGATGCAGGGGAGAATTTCGAGCACAAAATCAAAGCCGAAATCGACGCAAGCGATGCCGTGCTTGTGCTCATTGGTGCCAAGTGGCTTGACGTGAAACAGGCCGGCGGACACCCCAGGCTTTTCGATGAGGGTGACCACGTGCGGGCCGAGGTTCAGGCAGCCCTAAAGGGACGGAATCTTACCCTTCCCCTTCTCGTAGATGGGGCGGCCATGCCAAAGTCCGAGCTTCTGCCTGAGGATATTCGGGAAATTACAAAGCTTAATGCCCTGCCTCTCCGTCACGAAAGTTTCGACAAGGACGCCGATCAGATTGCCCGTACCGTTCTCGGTCTGCAACCGGGCGAGCTTCTTTGGGAGCAGCAAGGGGCGATGGGCCGCAAAATCTGGGGCGCGGTGACGGGAGTGTTCTCGGCAGGCGTGCTGCTTGTGGCCGCCGCGCTTCTGCACCATGCTCTTCTAAAGGCACCTCTCGCGGAAACGATAGGCGAGGCCCAGACCTGGCTGTTGATTATAGCGGTGCTATTCCTCGGGCTGATTTCCGGCGGCTACTATGGGGCGAAGAGGCGAGCCTGACCTTATATGGCAACTCTGTTTGCACGGCTTGCATTTTCGAACCGATGCAGATCAATATCTGCGCCTCGATCATGAGGGCGACCGATGACTTCTGAGCAACGCGTATTCTCTGGCGTCCAGCCGACGGGCAACCTCCATCTCGGCAATTACTTGGGAGCGATCACAAAATTCGTGGCCCTGCAGGAGAAGTTCGACTGCATCTACTGCGTTGTGGACCTGCACGCGATCACGGTGTGGCAAGATCCAGATGATCTGCGGCGTTCCACGCGTGAGGTTACGGCCGCATTCATCGCGTCGGGTGTGGATCCCCAAAAGCATACCATCTTCAATCAATCTCAGGTCAGCGCCCATTCCGAGCTGGCCTGGGTGCTGAATTGCGTTGCGCGTGTCGGCTGGCTCAACCGCATGACACAGTTCAAGGAGAAAGCAGGGAAGGACCGCGAGAACGCAAGCGTAGGTCTTTATGTCTATCCAGTGCTGATGGCGGCGGATATCCTTGCCTATCGCGCCACCCACGTACCGGTCGGCGATGATCAGAAGCAGCATCTCGAGCTTGCGCGCGACATCGCTCAAAAATTCAACACGGATTACGCGGAATCGATTGCCGCGGCTGGTTTTCCTGATGGATTCTTTCCATTGCCGGAGCCCATCATTTCTGGCCCCGCCACACGTGTGATGTCGCTTCGGGACGGTACCAAGAAGATGTCCAAGTCCGATCCTTCCGATTTGTCGCGTATCAACATAGCGGATGATGCGGACACGATCGCGAGGAAAATAAGGAAAGCCAAAACCGATTCTGAGCCGCTGCCGGCAGACAAGAGCGGTTTCGAGGGAAGGCCAGAAGCGGAAAACCTCGTGGGCATTTATTCGGCGTTGAGCAGGCAAAGCGTGGAGGCAGTGCTGGCCGAATTCGGCGGCGCCCAATTTTCTAAATTCAAGGAAGCGCTTGCCAACGTCGCTGTGGAAAAGCTGGGGCCGATTGGTGCCGAAATGAAGCGTATCTCCGCAGATACCGCCTACATCGATGGCGTGCTGGCGAACGGAGCCGAGCGCGCACGTGCAATTGCCGATGGCAACCTCCGCCGAGTTTGCGATATTGTTGGATTAGTGCAAACTAGAAAGACCGGATAAAGTCCCGGCAGGCCCTCAACTCATGGTATGAAGCCGGAGGCTCATGGCAGATCGTAGGCCGCGCGACGTCTTCAAGGAAGGTCACAGGCGTAAATTCCTGGTGATCGTGGATGAGTTGCCTGAGGGAGAAGCCGCCCTTTATTACGCGGCTCGCCGCGCGGAGCGCACTGGTGGAGGGCTTGCGCTTCTTTTTGTTATTGAGCCACCTGAAATGACGCACTGGCTTGGCGTTGGCGACGCGTTCCGGGAAGAGCAGTATAACAAGGCGCGGGCCGTGTTCCGCCTGCTTAACCGCAAGCTAAAGAATTGGGGTTTCGAGGAGATTCTCCCCGAAGAGATTATAAGAGAAGGCCAAAAGGCCGAGGAGATTGTCAGGCTTATCGAAGAAGACGAGGATTTCGGGATTCTGGTTCTCGGTGCGTCCACGGATCCTGCGGGACCCGGCCCGCTTGTTTCGCTGCTCGCAGCCGGGACGAAGGCCGGCACCTTTCCCATTCCCATCACTATTGTGCCGGGCAACCTCACTCTCGATGAACTCGCCGGATTGGCCTAGGTGAGGCTGCGCTTACCCTTGAAACTATGGTCCTCCGCTTCATTATTAGGAGTAAGATTCATCAAGTGTGACTTTCGTCCGAAGGCAAGAGGGGACTAGCGGATGTTCATTCAGACAGAAACAACGCCGAATCCGGCGACCCTGAAGTTCCTTCCTGGCCGCGCGGTTTTGGAAGCGGGTACACGCGACTTCCAGGACCGGGGCGAGGCCGAAGCGGAGTCTCCCCTCGCGGCGCGCATCTTTGCCCTTGACGGCGTGACGGGTGTTTTCCTTGGCTCGGACTTCGTCTCCGTGTCTAAGAGCGAGGAGAGCGAGTGGCAAAGCCTCAAGCCTCCCGTGCTCGGCGCAATCATGGAGCATTTTCTCTCAGGCGAATTTGCCGTTCTTCGCGGTAACGGCGCCGGCGGTATGGAGGACTTTGACCCTGAAGACGCTGAAGTTGTTGGAATAATCAAGGAACTGATCGAGACCCGTGTCCGCCCGGCCGTCGCGAACGATGGCGGTGACATCATTTTCCGGGGCTTTCGTGGTGGGACGGTGTTCCTGAAAATGCAGGGTGCCTGCTCGGGCTGCCCCTCCTCCACGGCTACGCTACAGCATGGGATAGAAAATCTGTTGAAGCATTTCGTTCCCGAAGTCGAGGCGGTTCAACCTGTCTAGGCATGCGCCGCGCCTCCTCAAGTATAGGAACGAGACCGCATCTATCGCGAACTTGAGGCGCTGATGGCAAGCGAGATCCCAAAAGAGTGCTTGGACCAGATTTTCATGGAAGCCCGCACCCATAATGCGTGGCAGGATAAGCCCGTTTCAGATGAGCTTCTTCACCGGCTGGTAGACATCATGAAAATGGGGCCGACCAGCGCGAACCAGTCTCCGGCGCGCATCTTATTCGTAAAGAGCGGCGCAGCTAAGAAGCGGCTTGAGCCGCATCTTTCGGAGGGCAATAGAGCCAAGACCATGAGCGCCCCCGTTTGCGCTATAATCGGTTATGACACAAAATTTTATGAATACCTCCCAAAGCTTTTCCCGCACACCGACGCGAGAAGCTGGTTCGCTGGAAAACCCGAACGGAAAATAGAAATCTCGGCATTCAGGAACGGAACGCTGCAGGGCGCCTATTTGATCATTGCCGCCAGAGCATTGGGCCTTGACACGGGGCCTATGTCAGGCTTCGACAATGCCGGTGTGGACCGCGAATTTTTTGACGGCACCAGCGTCAAGTCCAATTTTATTTGCAGCCTTGGCTATGGCGATCCTTCCGTGCTGTTTCCACGTTCGCCACGCTTCACTTTCGAGGAAATGGCTAAGATCATATAGCCAGACACGGTTGCCCGGTGAGGATCTTAGCAATCGAAACTAGCATGGGCCGCACTTCCATCGCGCTGACATCCGCGGCGGCTGGAGAGCCGGTGCATATGCGTTCGCTCGAAGCCGGGCAGCCGCAGGCAGAAGGTTTGATCCCCCTGATCGCCGATCTCATGGGGGAAGACGATGTCTCCTTCTCATCACTCGGCCGGATCGCGGTTTGCGTTGGACCGGGCGGCTTTTCGGGCATCAGGACGGGTGTCGCCGCTGCCCGTGCGCTTGGGCTCGCGGCGCAGGTGCCGGTTGTTGGTACAACGAGCTTCGAGATCATCGCAGCAGCCTTTGAAAGCGAAGAAGATGCGCCGGACGCTTACGGCATCGCTGCGCCGGCTGGGTTAGGTGCAGTCTTTTGTCAAATATTGGGCCCGAAACGTGCCGCGCTTGGTGATATTGTCGTGCTGCGGGATGCCGAGGCCGCTGGTTTCTTCGAAGGGAAAGCCAAGTTACTGATAGGACCAGCCGCCGCAAGAGTCGCTGGCGCGGGTATCTCATTGCCCGTGACGTTTGCGGCGCTTGTTCCGGATGCGGCGACACTTGCGGCAATCGCACTGGAGCTGGATCCAGAAATAGCGCGCCCTTCGCCCTTTTATGTCCGTCCCGCCGACGCACGCCCGCAAGCTGGGCACTTAATTCCTCGCAAGGAGGGCTAGCCCGGTGAGGGTGAAGGTGTTGCGTGCCGTGCCTGAAGACGCTTCCGAACTCGCGGCAATACACCACGAAGCGCTGCCGCCGGGTTGGTCCGCTGCCGAGATCGCAGCAGCCTGCGATGCGCCCGAAAGGTCTGTTCTTAAAGTGATCAGCGGCGGCAAGCTAAGCGGCTTTGTCATCGTGCAAATGGCCGCCGGCGAAGCCGAGATTTTGACTATCGCGGTAACGCCAAAGAAATGGCGGCAGGGAGCGGCGTCCTTACTCATGGCCTCGGCCATTGAGTCATGCCATCAAAGACTTGTCTCTTCCATATTTCTCGAAACGGCACAAAACAATATATCGGCGCGCGGGCTTTACGAAAAGTTTGGGTTTGGCATTGTCGGCCGGCGCAAAAACTACTATCAAACTGGAAGGTCCGCGCCTGAAACAGCCTTGATCATGAAGCTTGACATCGCTGGCCGGCTCAGCCTTGGATAATGGAAACAGGCAGCTCGTGGTTGATGCACCGGCAAAGATGGCAGAAGCCGAACATGGAATGGAAGCCCTCGTTTTTCAGGGCTGGATAATGAAAATACTTCGTAATCTTCGTGCAGCGGCGCGTCTTTCCGCCTTTCTTGCGCTGACTCTGCCTCTGATGCTTGTGCAATATTTCTTGATCACGTTTGGGCTGCCGCAAGCGAAGACGCTCCCTCACCGCTATCATAAGCTCGTCTGCCGTCTGCTCGGCATTCGCGTGAAGGTGATCGGAAGCCTGGACACTGCGCGACCTGCGCTTCTGGTTTCCAACCATGTTTCGTGGCTTGACATTCCCGCCCTCAGCAGCGCCGGTCCGGTCTGTTTTGTCGCAAAAGCCGAAGTCAGCCGCTGGCCCTTCGTAAGCCTGCTTGCCAAGCTGCAAAGAACGGTCTTCGTAGACCGGACGCGCCGTACGCTCGTAAAAAATAAGGCAAGTGAGATCGCCGACCGGCTCGCCCAAGGGGACAACATCGTCCTCTTCGCTGAAGGTACAAGCAGCGACGGCAATCGTGTCCTTCCGTTCCGGAGCTCGCTTTTCTCCGCCGCCTGCCTTGAGCCAGCGGCAACGGCTAGCAAGTCCCCAGACGTATCGGTTCAAACGGTGGCCATTACATATACTCACCTGCACGGGCTTCCAATCATGCGGCACGAACGTCCCGTGATTGCTTGGTATGGCGATATGGATATCATGAGCCATGCCTGGAACGTGTTGAAAAGCGGGCCGGTCGACGTAACCATCAGCATCGGAGAGCCGGTGCCGCTCGCTTCGCTCCGCGACCGCAAGGAGCTGGCCGCATTTTCAGAAGCGCGCGTCAGGCGCGACTACGTGGACCAGCTCACTTCACGCCCGCGCGCCGCCTATTTGCAGTGAAGAAATGCAAGAAGTGAACGCGCAGAAGAGCCTCTCCGGGCACCTCCTCCCCGGCGCGCAAGGGCAAGATTCTCACGGCTGCAAGAAGGTCTATATCAAGACCTTCGGCTGCCAGATGAACGTGTATGATTCCGAACGGATGGCAGATGCTTTATCAGGGTCCGGCTATAGCAGCGCCGAAGATGTTGGCGATGCCGATCTTGTCATCCTGAACACGTGCCATATCCGCGAGAAGGCTTCGGAAAAGGTTTACTCCGAGCTTGGCCGCCTGAAGCAGGCACGCGAGGTACGCAAGCGCTCGGGGCGCGATTTCGTTATCGCTGTCGCCGGCTGCACCGCTCAAGCAGAAGGCGAAGAGATGGCCCGGCGCGCTCCTGCAGTTGGGATCATTGTTGGCCCGCAAAGCTATCACCGTCTGCCCTTGCTTCTCGATCAGCATGCAAAAAGTGGGAAAACCGTCGTAGAAACGGAATTTCCCGCGGCAAAGAAGTTCGGGGCGCTGCCTGCCGTCAAACGGCCGCGCGCTCCTTCCGCCTTCGTGACCGTGCAGGAAGGGTGCGACAAATTCTGCACTTTTTGTGTTGTCCCATATACAAGGGGCGCCGAATATTCGAGGCCCGCTCAGGAAATTATCGCGGAGGCGGAGCGTCTTGCGGACGATGGCGTTAGAGAGATCACTCTCCTCGGACAAAACGTAAACGCTTATGGGGGCGCTGGACCAAATGGCGGGCAATGGAGCTTGGGGGACCTTTTGGCTGGGCTATCCGGCATAGTTGGGGTTGAGCGGCTTCGTTATACCACGAGCCATCCAAACGATATGACCCAGGATCTCATTGCCGCGCACAAGGATTTGCCCAAGCTCATGCCCTATCTGCACCTGCCTTTTCAGACGGGCTCGGACCGGGTCTTGAAGGCGATGAACCGCAAACACACGATGGATAAGTACCTAAGCATCGTCGCCGGGCTTCGATCCGCGCGCCCCGGCATCGCACTTTCCACGGACATCATCGTAGGATTTCCAGGCGAGACCGAAGACGACTTCGAGCAGACAATTCGCGTCGTGGAGATGGTACAGTTTGCTCAGGCTTACTCATTTAAATATAGCGCACGGCCTGGCACTCCCGCAGCTGAGCATCCCTCGCAGATCAGTGGCGAGATAAAATCTGAAAGGCTCGCCCGCCTGCAAGCTTTGCTGTCAATGCAGCAGATCGCATTCAATGGCGGCATGGTCGGCCGCACCATCGAGGTGCTCTGGGACGCTCCAGGTAGACGGGACGGCCAAGTATTGGGGCGTTCACCCTATTTGCAGGCTGTGCACGCGGAAGGGGAGCAAAGCCTCCTGGGAAGGATTACGCCCGTGCAAATCGTGGGGGCGAGTCAAAATAGTCTCCAAGGTGTGGTAAAAAATCGAGAGCGTGTTGCCATATATTAGGCTAAGCTCTGCGTGAGAGAGAGGATTCGGAGAGGCCATTTTTGCCCGGTGCTCAGACACCCACATCGCGGCGCGCCATGACCGCAACTTCGCGTCAGCAGCCGTGGCGAAGCAGCTCAAAGCCGCAGCCGCAACCGATGTACCGAATCGAAATCACGTTCGAGGATAACCGCAAACTTGCCGACGTGCTCGGTGGGTTCGACGCCAATCTGGCTCTCATTGAAAACAAGCTCGGCCTGCGTGCCGTGGTGCATGGAAATGTCGTTGTTCTCCAAGGGGACAAGGAGACATGCGATTTCGGGAAGGCCGTGCTGGAGGCCTTGTATCAGCGTGCCAAAACTGGCGCAGCGATCGCGCAGGGCGATGTTGAAGGAGCAATGAGGCATCTCACCATAGGCCAAACTGCTGCGCCGGATACCAAGCCGGAGCTTGTCCCGTCGCCGGGCGAGCTCCGGACCCGCAGGCGGACGGTGATGGCCCGAACACCGGTTCAATCCGCTTATATCAGGGCGCTTCAAAGCCGTGATATGGTCTTTGGAACCGGGCCCGCGGGAACAGGCAAGACCTATCTCGCGGTTGCCTACGCGGCAGGATGTCTCGAGCGGGGAGAAGTGGATCGCCTAATACTTTCGCGGCCAGCCGTGGAGGCGGGTGAGCGGCTTGGCTTCCTGCCCGGAGATATGAAGGAGAAGGTAGACCCCTATCTGCGCCCGCTTTACGACGCGCTTTACGATGTGCTCGCGCCTGAACGTGTTGAGCGGGGACTCGAGACGAAAGCGATTGAAATCGCACCCCTTGCTTTTATGCGGGGCCGCACGCTTAGCCATTCGATCATCATTCTCGATGAGGCGCAGAATTGCACTGCCATGCAAATGAAAATGTTCCTCACAAGGCTTGGCGAAGGCAGCAAAATGATCGTAACAGGCGACCCTTCCCAGGTGGATCTTCCTCCTGGCCAGTCGTCCGGTCTCGCTGACGCTCTTTCCATCCTTGACGGCGTCGATGGCATCGCGCATGTGGCGTTCACGCGGGCTGACGTAGTCAGGCACCCTCTCGTCGGCCGCATCATTGAAGCTTACGAAACAAAGCGCTAAGTTAAGCACGTCATGACACCCTATCCCGCCGTATCGAATGAGCCTCCAGCCTCCGTTGAGGACAGCGCCGGTGAAAGCGACCCTGGCCGAACGTGTGCTGAAGTTTCTATTATCGATGAGCGTTGGCATTCCGCCACAGGCTTAAGCGAGCTGATTCCGGAACTTGTAGCAACGAGCCTGTTGAAGGTTCAGTTGGCGCCCGAAGCCTACCTTGTGAGCATCGCATTGCTGTCCGATGATGAAATCCGGGAGCTGAACAGGACGTTCCGCGGCAAGGATCGCGCGACCAACGTTCTCTCTTTCCCCCCAGCGCCGGGTGCGCTCGCGCTAGAAAATGAAGATGGCCGGCGTCACCTGGGTGACATAGCGCTCGCATATGAGACTGTCGCCGAAGAAGCGAAGGCCCAGGAGAAGACCATTTCGCAGCACGCCGCCCATCTAGTGGTGCATGGCGTGTTGCACCTGGCGGGGTTCGGACACGAAACCGGCGCCGACGCGGAGCGCATGGAAAATGCGGAGCGCAGCATCCTGCTCCGGTTTGGCATCGGCGATCCCTATGGAGATGATGATCTCCTGCCTCTATCCGCTCATTAACCCACACACGGCAATAATCGACGAGATAATGTCTACACAATCTGCATTTGAAACGGGGAAACCCAAAACATCGCCGACCTGGCTGCAGCGCATGGCTGCCAATCTGGGTTTCACAAGTTCCGTGAGCCTGCGAGAGACTTTGCAGAGCGCGATTCGAGAGACTGGGGAGGATGAGGACAGTTCTCTTTCTCCACAAGAACGCGCAATGCTGCTGAATGTCCTTAAAATTGGCGAAACCCGGGTCGCGGAAGTCATGATCCCTCGCGCCGATATTGTCGCAATCGAGGAAGATCAGCCGGTCGGAGCGCTTCTGAGCTTGTTTGCAAAAGCGGGCCACCCGCGCGTCCCAGTTTTTCGCGAAAGCCTCGATAACCCGGTGGGTATGGTTCACATCAAGGATGCGATGGCCTGGGCGACGCGGCAGAACAAGGCTTCAAACGAAGCACCGGTTTCCGGCGGCATGGGCCCCGCGATCGAGTTTAGCTCTGCAGACCTAAATGCCGCCATCGCGGAGGCCGGTTTGGTCCGGGAGGCGCTGTTCGTCCCGCCTTCTATGCCGGCATTGACGCTTCTGGCGAAGATGAAGGCAAAAAAGATTCATTTGGCACTCGTCGTTGACGAATTTGGCGGCATCGACGGCCTTGCCACCTTTGGAGACCTCGTCGAGGAAATCCTTGGTGACATAGAGGACGAGCATGATAAAGCGCCGTCGATCCGGTCTGAGGATGAGGCATTCGTGGCAAGCGCCCGCACTCCCATAGAGGCTGTGGAGCAAATTCTGGGCATGCCACTATCGCCTCCGCCTGGGGCCGGCGATGTGGATACGCTGGGCGGTCTGATCTTGGCCGAGGTGGGCAACGTCCCGAAACGGGGACAGATCATTCACCACTCGTCCGGTGTTACGTTCGAGATTGTCGAAGCCGGGCCAAGGCGCTTACACACCGTGCGTATTTCAAAACAACGGACATTACCATCTCCAGAGAAGCCCCTACTGCTTCCCTCGCCGAATGAAGAATCTTCCAATGGCGGAAGGGAAACGGGCAGCCATGGCGGCGCAGCAAAGGCAGCGTAGAATTCTTGTGGATAAGAGCTACGGCGACCGCGTTAAAAGAAACACGGCCTGTTGACCTATTAAATTATGCAGAGTGGTTGGTATTTTCGTGCCTAGCGGATGGCCCTTCGGGGACAGGGCGAATGACCGCTCAATCCTAGCCCCCACGAGTTCACAGAGTTCCCGAAAATCCCGGATCGTGCAGAAGTGGATATTCGGCGTCTCGTACCAGGTATCGGGGAGGTTCCACGTCACGGGCATGCGGCCGCTCAACAAAATTTGAATGCGGTTTTTCCAATGGCCGAAATTCGGAAATGAAACGATGACGTGGCGCGCGATGCGGAGGAGTTCCGTGAGAACCTCCTTCGGTCGCCGGGTAGCTTGAAGCGTCTGACTGAGGATGGCGTAGTCGAAGGCCTGATCGGGATAATTCACAAGATCGTGATCCGCATCCCCCTGAATCACGGAAAGGCCTTTGGCAACGCAAAAGTTCACCCCGGACTGGCTTAATTCGATGCCGCGGCCGTCGACCTGTTTTTTCTCCTCCAAGAGTTTTAAAAGCTCCCCGGTGCCGCAGCCCACGTCGAGTACTCTTGCACCGGGGGCGACCATCCCCGCAACCAACAGCAGATCTATGCGCGGCGAGGCAACCCGGGCGGCCTTTAGCGCGGCGCGTTCCTCGAACGTTGTCACACTAGCCTCCCCTCAATTGACCGCGGCAATTCCCGCCTCTCCGCCGCTGCTTCCAGGAAGCCGCGTATGGCATCGAAGAACTCCGGCTCATGAAGTAGAAAAGCGTCGTGCCCCTTATCACTCTCGATCTCGACGAAGCTCACATTCGCGGCGACGGCATTGAGAGCCTGCACAATTGCGCGGCTCTCGCGCGTGGGATAAAGCCAGTCGCTTGTAAATGAGACGACGCAGAAGCGGGTTTTCGTGCCCGCAAAAGCATTGGCCAGGACGCCGTCGAAATCTGCGGCGAGATCGAAGTAATCCATCGCACGCGTGATGTAGAGGTAGCTGTTGGCGTCGAAGCGGTCGACGAAGCTGATGCCCTGATAACGGAGATAGCTTTCGACCTGAAAATCGGCATCGAAGCCGAAAGTGATCCTTTCCCTGTCTTGAAGGTTCCGGCCGAACTTCCGGTGCAGGGCCTCGTCCGAGAGGTAAGTGATGTGCGCTGCCATGCGCGCGACCGCGAGCCCTTTTGAGGGGCTTGTTCCCTCGTCGATATAACGGCCCCCCCGCCATTCGGGATCAGCCATGACGGCTTGCCGCCCCACCTCGTGAAAAGCGATATTTTGGGAGGAATGCCGCGAGGTTGCGGCAACAGGTACGGCGGAAAATACGCGGCTGCCAAAACTGGCGCACCACTCTAGCACCTGCATGCCGCCCATGGAGCCGCCAATCACGCAGAACAGGTCTGGAATTTCGAGGTGATCGAGCAGGCGAACCTGCGCGCGAACCATGTCGTTGATGGTGATAACGGGGAAGTTCAATCCATAGACCCTGCCTGTCTCAGGATCCATGGAGGCGGGTCCGGTGGAGCCCATACATCCGCCGATTACGTTGGGACAGATTACGAAATAGCGCCGGGTATCGACCGGCCTGCCTGGTCCAACAACGGTCTCCCACCAGCCGGGCTTGCGGGTTATGGGGTGCCGGCCAGCGGCATGCTGGTCGCCGGTCAGCGCATGGCAAACAAGAATCGCGTTGTTGCGCGCTGCGTTGAGGGCACCGTAAGTTTGATAGGCAATCTCGAATGATGCCAGGGATCGCCCGCAATCAAGCGGCAGAGCTTCGACGCTTCTATAAATTCCGGAATTTGAGGCGGCTGGATAGATATCACAGCCAGGAATAAGCAAGTCATTCATCCTGCGCGGCAAGCCTCCTTGAGGGAGAAACTATTCCGGCCGCTTTTGCGCCGGGCTGCCGAGCCTCGGCCTTTTAGCGAGTTTTTTTACGTGGCTGCAAGCCGGCCGGCCAAATCACCACGGCGACATATAAGGGAAAGCGCTGGCCGCGCGTCAAGCGGCAAGCGTACCAAATCTTGTAAGAAACAAGTGCGGGATCGGCCGAAGCCGTCAGCTTAATGCAGCTCTCCGCCGGAGACTTTTCCGGGGTGCGCGATCGAACTGATCAAGCTTATTCCTATGATGGAGAATCGTGAGCACTTCCAATATAGCGGTAACAAAGCGGCCGAAACTCCAGCCGTGCTGCCTCAACTCGTACCACAACCTCTCTATCTTCTTCTCCATCGAAATGTTGAACTTCGTCCGGGGCAAAGGCGTTTCATGACGAAACTCCTCTCCGGGAAAAACGGGTTCTATTTCTTGGAGTGCTTGCATTACTGTATTCCCCCTGAAGAATGCTTGTACATCCACTCTCTGGATCAAGCATTACAAGTTTACTCTGACACAATTTACTGTGGTTGCTAGTAGAAATACTCTATTATAATTTTAACTAATCTGTCAATAACTATTCGTTCAGGTATCAACACAACCTGTTCTGATGACAGATGCATAATAGAGATCCCCGCTGCGCCCGCGCTCGAACTAGAAGTTTGCGTTCAAGCAGGTTAGTAATCAGCGAATCGTTTTCCTGTTCCATCCCTGTCACAAATTTTTTACAAATGGTAAACCATAACCCTGACGGAACGGCTCGCTGCCGCGATGCAGGAGACGTGAGCCCGTGGTAAATCTCGGTTGTAGAATGCCCTCAGGATTTCTCGAAGGGGAGAAACAATGCCAAGCTACAAGGCGCCCGTTGACGAGTATCGCTTCATTTTGAATGACGTTTTCAATGTGGAGGAGCTGTCCAAGCTTCCGGGTTTCGAGGACTCGACGCCAGATCTCATTGGGAGCGTCCTCGACGAAGCCGCCAAGTTTTGCGAGAGCGTCTTGCAGCCTCTCAATCAAACAGGGGACGCCGAAGGCTGCATCTATGAGAATGGTGTCGTTCGCACACCTTCGGGCTTCAAAGATGCTTACGACAGATATACGGAAGCAGGCTGGCAAGGACTGAGCTGCGCGCCGGAATTTGGGGGGCAGGGTCTCCCGCATACCGTAGGCTTCGCCATCGAAGAATTTATGTGCTCGGCCAATCTTTCGTTCGCAACCTACCCCGGCCTGACGAATGGCGCATACGGCGCGATACAGGCACATGCCACCGATGAAATCAAAAATCGCTATTTGCCGAAAATGGTGGCGGGTGAGTGGTCCGGCACGATGTGCCTCACCGAGCCTCACTGCGGAACCGATCTCGGCCTCATCAAAACGCGCGCAGTGCCCCTGAACGATGGAAGTTACAAGATCACCGGCACTAAGATTTTCATTACCGCCGGAGAACACGATCTTACCCGCAATATTATCCATCTCGTACTTGCCAAGCTCCCCGATGCGCCTGCCGGAACGAAGGGGATATCGCTGTTCCTGGTGCCGAAATTCTTGCCGGACGCGGCCGGCGAGCCCGGAATGCGAAATGGGGTGGCTTGCGGTTCGATAGAGCACAAGATGGGCATCAAGGGCTCCGCCACTTGCGTGATCAATTTCGATGACGCCAAGGGATGGCTGATCTCAGGTCCCAACCAAGGCATGCGCGCGATGTTCACGATGATGAACGCCGCAAGGCTCGGCGTAGGCATTCAGGGCTTGGGCATCGGCGAAGTGGCGAGACAGAATGCACTCACTTATGCGAAGGAAAGGCTACAGGGACGCTCGCTCACTGGCGCCAAGGCACCGGATAAACCAGCAGACCCGATCATCGTCCATCCCGACGTCAGGAAAAACCTTCTGGAAGCGAAGGCCTTCACGGAGGCAGCCAGAGCCCTTGCTGTCTTTATCGGCCTCTTGATAGACCGGGCGACCCACCATCCCGACGCGGCCATGAAGCAGGAGGCGAACGGTTTCGTCGCTCTCCTGACGCCCGTCATCAAAGCCTATTACACCGACATGGGCGTTGAGACCGCCATCAAGATGCAACAGATGTATGGCGGCCATGGCTATATCCGCGAATGGGGCATGGAGCAGTTTGTGCGCGATGGCCGCATCTCCATGCTGTATGAGGGCGCGAACGCCATCCAGGCTCTTGATCTTGTCGGCCGCAAGCTTCCGCAGGATGGAGGCCAAGCGATCCGCTCGTTTTTCACAAAGATGCAGACTGACCTTGAAGAGGCAAAAGCGGATGCAACGCTTGCTGCTCTCGCTGCGCCGCTTGCCGATGCTCATAATAAACTCCAGCAGGCGACGGGCTGGCTCGCGCAGAATGGCCTCGCAAACCCGGACGAGGCTGGGGGGGCGGCAACCGACTACCTACGCATTCTGGCCCTCGTGAGCCTCGGCTGGATGTGGCTGAAGATCGCCCGGGCCGCGCAGAAGAAGCTTGCTTCCGGAGCCAACGGCACGCAAGCCTATTACGACGCAAAACTGAAAACCGCTCGCTTCTTCATGCAGAAGATGTTGCCGGAAGTTGGCAGCCGCTTCCAAAGCCTCACTGCAGGAAGCGCTGTGATGATGGAGATGCCGGCCGACCAGTTTTGAGCACTGCAATTTACTTCAATACCAACCGTGAAAAGCGCCGCGCCGTCCCTGCATCGGGCGGTTAAGCAGATCAAGATCCAGGCCGGTCTTGCCCCGTGAAGACTGCCTGGGCAAGGATTCGCCCCGCGTTTAGGGCTTGGTCTCGCAGTTTCCGCCAATCGAGGCCCCGATCAATATCCTGCAATGTCCGAACAAGCTGAGCCCGCTGAGCTTCGGGAATTTGATCCATGATCTCCGCCCAAATCGCGTCCGCATTGTACGTGCCGCACTCTGGACTAAGGCAGGCGGGAACGATGGCATCCTGCGGAAAGCCAAGGTCCGAACCAACGGCTTCCATGGCGCCACGGATCGAGACCGATTTCGGGCGGGTTCTATCAGACAAGTCGTAAGGGGGTGCCCAGTCCTGCATCGGGCGCAGCTGATCGATATGACTCAAAATCAGGAACATGGGTGGCCTTCGCCGGTTGGGACGGCTTATAAAATAGGTGCGAATCCTCTGCAGCGCCCGGGCGTCGAGCTCACGGTCTGCTCGAACAGCACTTAAGACCCAGAGAATTAGGTCTGCCTGAGCCGCTTCCTCGACGAGATTATCGAGCGGCTCATTCATATTCGTAAGGCCAGGGCTGTCGATAATCAGAGCTTGCGAGACACCCTCACGCTTGAGCTCGTAAGCAGTAAACTTGTTGGTCAGCGGCAGCACGTCTGCTCCCGCCCGGATTTCATTGATCAGTGCGTTGATCAAACTGGACTTGCCGGCATTCACCTGGCCGCATACAAGCAGCCTCAGCGGCTCCGCCTTCACCTTCTCCTGCTCGCGCCGGTCCCGCTCGGTGGCTCCCGTGACGTGCGCTTCGAGGGCTTCCAGCTCTACCCGTAAGCGGCCGCCGTAAAGATCGATGGCCGCGCGCCCCACTTCTTTCACATAGCCGCGGGCGAGCCGTTTTGCGATTTCATCGCGGCCCCAGCGATACATCTGATTGGAAAGCCGTTCGCGCAGCTCTTGCGTCGCCGCGGTTGCAGGGTTCAGCATTCGTATGATGCGCCAAACATCATAGCCCTTCTGCGCGACATCGATTAGCGAGCGCCATTGATAGATGCGGATAACTTGGCCGACGGTGAGCCTGTCGCCGAATGGAATGCTTCCGCCTATGACCGGCTTTAGCCGAAGGCTCACCTGTTCGACAAGCGTGAGAGCCTCAGGAACCGTGAATTGCCAAAGCGGGTCTTCGACTTCGGGATGCAGCTTGCTGGCGACAGCTTCGATGGTCTTCTGTCCCAGCCCGAGAAAAGCCTGCCAGCTCGCAAAGTGATTGATGTCTACCGTGTTCGCGATCTCCAAGACAGCGTTCCATGCTTCTTGTTCGCGTGGCGTCCAGGTCGAGGCGGCGCGGTCTTCGGGAAGTTCAGGCGGACGCGGCCCTCTAATCCGGATGTTCAGGCGCCTGAAGAGGTAGAGTTGAAAAAGGAAAGCAATGACCACGAAGAGGCAGGCACCACCGACCCAGTAAAGGACGTAGCCCTTCTGCCAAAGCCAAATGCCTCCAAGAGGGATAAGCGTCAAACTGGGCAGAACGAGGCAAACAGTCGCCACCCACAGTTGGAGGGCAAAATGTCTGCCTTTCCGCTTGCTCATACTGGCGCTGCCTTGGTGGATCTGCGAAAGCGGAATGCTTGCGACAAGGCGTCGGAATAAGCCTGGGAAACGCCCTTCGGATCTGTGATGCCGGCACGGTGCTGGGACAGGAAATAGCAGGCTGCCTTTCCGATCGCGAATGTCGTAGCGAAGCTTGTCGCAGCAGCCGCCGCCGCCCCCGCAGTCTGACCATAGACCGGAATAAGCTTGGCAAGCTCGCGCAATCCAAAGCCTGCCGCTATGCGTGAAACGGCACCGATGCCGAGGCAAGCCGCAAACTCGCCGAGCGCCTTCCTATTCCAGTCCACGCCATAGATGCGCGCGAGACTGTGCAGCATTTTCGATTGAACCGCTGGCACTGCGACCGCCCCGGCGACGGGAACCACATCAGCCGCGGCAGCGGCGGTGGCATAACCGATGATGTGGGGATGAGCCTCATTCGCGAGCTTATCTCCAGTGCCCAAATGCACGTCCTTCAAAGCGGCAACAAGTCCGGCCGGCGCCGCAGCCTCAAGCGCTGTCATCAGTGCTGGTAAGCCATACTCCTTCGGCTCATATCCGTCGCCGGCTTGAGTGAAGTCCAGTGGCACGAAAAGGATCATCCCGCTTCCGGGCAGTCCAGAAAAAAGACTACGCTGATATGCGAGGCTTCTGGCGAGATTCGGAGGTATCGGAGGCTCCTCACGGCAGCTATCGGCCTGCCTGTCATAGGGGTAGGGTTGGGGATGAGCGGTACCTGGGGCGTAAGCTTCATGCAGCGTGGTCTGAGCTACAACAACAGGCCACTCCGGGTGCCTTCTCCTGGCAGTCCGGACTGCTTCAAGAACCGGCTCCTGTTGCGGATCGAGCGCCTTCATTACAACGAGCATGAGATGCGCCTGAGATTCGTGCACCGCGATGTCTTCAGCTGGGTCGTAGCCGGCCTCGCCCAGTCCGCGAGTGTCGAGAAAACGGATTACGGGAGCTTCGGCGGGAAAGTCAAAAATCGCAGCAGTCTTCGTACATGGCTTGAATCCTTCGCCGATTTCGGCGGTCGTCGTCTCCGTCAGCGCCCGCACAATCGATGTCTTCCCCGATTGTACTTTGCCAAGAAGCCAGATAAGCGGGGCAGTCTGGCTGGCGAGGCTTGCCACCTTCTCATCCGCCGCTAGGCCAGCGGAAGGGGACAAGACGGCGTCACGCACTGCCTGCCAGTTTTGCGTAATAGTATTCAGCAGATTATCCCGCCAATCCATGACACCATCGCCGCTGTAAACATCGATCCGAGATTGGCACTTTAGGTGCCGATGCGAGTTTCCCTTAACATAGGCAAGGATGTGCCTATTTAGGATGGGTTAGCGAACTCGCTTTTGGCGAAAGATGGGATTGCCGTTGAGGCACCCGGGCAGATTGGCCAGGCTCCCTTCAACATTGCAGACTTGTCATAATCCTTAATTTCTGGCACGCTGAAAATATTGGGCGCGGAAGCCCACGCCGTCAAACCTGGCCCAGGGTTATTTGTTTTGAGGACAGATGGTCTCGGGGGCGGGCTTTTTGCGCGTGCGATAAAGGACTGCAAGGTGGGGACTGGAGAAATGATAATGGGCGATCTGTACCAGAAAAAAGGGAAAAATACGGCAATGGCTCGCGCCAGCCGAAAACGCCGCCCTTGATCCAGTTGCGGAAAGCGGCCCCGCCCGCGCTGCCCCCGCCACTACCATGCAGGTCGCTTACAACTCTCACCGCTTTGTTTAATTTCGCACCATGACTCACCTCGCCAAGATTTCACCCGGGATACCTGTTCCCGCGTATGGCCTTCCGGACCCGCAAGGTCTCTATCATCCGTCGAATGAACACGACGCCTGCGGGCTCGGTTTGGTCGCGAACATCAAAGGCGTAGCCAGCCACCAAATCGTTCAAGACGGCCTTAAAGTTCTCGCAAATCTTGAGCATCGCGGCGCTGTTGGCGCTGATCCCTTGGCTGGCGATGGTGCTGGAATCCTCGTGCAGATTCCTCATAGATTTTTTGCCGCGGAGGCAGAGCGCCTCGGTTTCCGCCTGCCAAAGCGAGGGAAATATGCCGTCGGCCAGCTCTTTATGCCTAGGAACCCCGAGCTGCGCGCAAAGTGCGAGGCGATAATCGCTGCGGTTCTCTCTGAGGAAGGGCTCCCGGTGCTTGGCTGGCGCGATGTTCCCGTCAACAACGCGTCGCTGCCGGAAATCGTGTTAGCCTCAGAGCCATCCCATCGGCAGGTCTTCATTATGCGGCCAGCCAGCATTGCGGACGAGACCGCTTTCGAGCGCGCGCTCTACATCGCCAGGCGCGTCATATCCAACCGCGTGATCGCGGAATTCGGCACCAAGGACAATAACTACTACCCAGTGTCCATCTCCTGCCGCACCGTGGTCTATAAGGGGATGTTCCTTTCCTATCAGCTTTCTGACTATTACCTCGACTTGCACGATCCCCGCTTCGCGTCGGCGCTCGCGCTTGTTCATCAGCGGTTTTCGACTAACACCTTCCCCTCATGGCGGCTTGCCCATCCTTACCGAATGATCTGCCATAATGGCGAGATCAATACACTCCGCGGCAATGTGAATTGGATGGCAGCCAGGCAAGCGAGCGTGTCCTCTCCCTTGTTCGGAGAGAGTATCTTCAAGCTCTGGCCGATGTCCTATGAGGGACAATCCGACACCGCCTGCTTCGACAATGCTCTCGAGTTCTTGGTACAGGGCGGCTACAGCCTCGCCCATGCGATGATGCTGCTGATTCCGGAAGCCTGGGCCGGTAACGCCCTTATGGATGAAAAGCGGCGGGCCTTTTATGAGTACCATGCCGCGATTATGGAGCCGTGGGACGGACCGGCGGCGATCGCTTTCACTGACGGACGCCAGATTGGGGCGACGCTCGATCGCAATGGGCTTCGTCCTGCCCGCTACGTCATAACCTCGGACGATCGCGTCATTCTCGCGTCCGAGGCAGGCGTGCTTCCGGTGCCCGAAGAAATGATCATTCACAAGTGGCGGCTGCAGCCCGGAAAGATGCTGCTGATCGACCTCGAAAAGGGCCGCATTGTTTCGGACGATGAAATTAAGTCGCAGCTTGCGGGGCTTCATCCCTATCAGGAGTGGCTTAATCATGGGCAGGTAAGAGTTGAGACGCTTCCGCGGGCGGAACCCTCTCAGCCCAAGACAAACATACCCCTCCTCGACCGCCAGCAGGCCTTTGGTTATACCCAGGAAAGCTGGAAGTTCCTGATTGCGCCAATGATAGAAAGCGCGCAGGAAGCCGTGGGCTCGATGGGGACAGATACGCCCATTTCAGCGCTTTCAGCGAAGCCGAAGCTTTTGCATACTTACTTTAAGCAAAACTTCGCTCAGGTCACGAACCCGCCGATCGATCCGATCCGCGAAGAACTCGTCATGAGCCTCGTCTCATTCATTGGGCCGCGCCCCAACATCCTCGATCTTGAGGGGACCTGGAAGCTGAAGCGGCTTGAGGTATCTCAACCGATCCTGACGAATGAAGAGCTGGAGAGCATCAAGCGGATCGCGCAAGTGCCGGATACGCCTTTCCGGACCGTCACGCTCGACATCACGTACTCCGCCGATCTTGGTGCATCGGGGATGGAACGCTCCCTGGACTGGCTCTGCAGCAGAGCCGAGACCGCTGTTCATCAGGGTTCGAACATTATCATTGTGTCGGACCGCGCCGCCGGTCCGGAGCGCATCGCGATTCCGAGTCTGCTCGCAACCAGCGCCATCCACCATCACCTGATCCGGAAGGGCTTGCGCACCTCGGTCGGGCTCGTGGTGGAGACCGGTGAAGCCCACGAGATCCATCAATTTGCGGTGCTCGCCGGCTATGGGGCAGAGGCGATAAACCCATACCTCGCCTTCGAGACGATCGAGGCAAATCTCAGTGAGCTTGAGAAGCCGATCGAAAAGGGCGTGGCCTTCAGCCGCTACGTAAAGGCGATCGGCAAAGGCATTCTGAAGGTCATGTCCAAGATGGGCATTTCGACCTATCAATCCTATTGCGGCGCGCAGATCTTCGATGCCGTGGGGCTTAGATCCGGCTTTGTCGCCAAGTACTTTACCGGCACGCACACGTCGGTTGAAGGTATTGGCCTCGCTGAACTTGCATCTGAGACAGCGGAACGCCATCGTCTTGCCTTTGCGGATGCGCCCGTGTTGAAGGATGCCCTCGACGTTGGCGGCGAATACGCCTTTCGCATCCGCGGCGAGGCTCACGCATGGAATCCCGATACGGTCGCCGATCTGCAGCACGCCGTCCGCGGGGATTTGCCGGAGAAATACCGCTCCTTCGCCAAGCAGCTCAACGATCAGTCCGAGCAGCTGATGACCGTTCGCGGTCTCTTCCGGCTGAAAAACGCGAGTGAGATAGGGCGTGCGCCTATTCCTCTCGAAGAAGTCGAGCCCGCGAAGGAGATCGTGAAGCGCTTCGCAACAGGCGCGATGTCTTTCGGATCGATCAGCCGGGAGGCGCATACGACGCTCGCCATCGCCATGAACCGGATTGGCGGCAAGTCAAACACCGGCGAGGGCGGCGAGGAGACCGATCGCTTCAAGCCTCTGCCAAATGGCGACAGCATGCGCTCAGCGATCAAGCAGGTTGCATCGGGCCGCTTCGGTGTCACGGCTGAGTATCTGGTCAACTCCGACATGATGCAGATCAAAATGGTGCAGGGAGCGAAGCCCGGTGAGGGTGGCCAGCTTCCGGGCCATAAGGTGGACGCCGTAATCGCACGCGTGCGCCATTCGACCCCAGGCGTTGGTTTGATTTCTCCCCCGCCCCATCATGACATCTACTCCATCGAGGACTTGGCGCAGCTAATATTCGACCTCAAGAACGTGAACCCAGATGCGTGGGTTAGCGTGAAGCTGGGCGCCGAAATCGGCGTTGGCACGGTTGCGGCTGGCGTCGCCAAGGCCAGGGCCGACCACGTGACGATCTGCGGCTTCGAAGGCGGGACGGGCGCGTCGGCCCTCACTTCCATCAAGCACGCAGGCTCACCTTGGGAAATCGGCCTTGCCGAAACCCAGCAAACGCTTGTGCTGAACCGGCTTCGCGGACGTATTGCTGTGCAAGTGGATGGCGGTATCCGCACCGGCCGCGACGTCCTAATGGGAGCGCTTCTCGGCGCCGATGAATTCGGTTTCGCCACCGCTCCCTTGATCGCGGTCGGCTGCATCATGATGCGCAAATGTCATCTTAATACCTGTCCGGTCGGGGTTGCGACCCAAGATCCGGTTTTGCGCGCGCGTTTCAAAGGCAAGCCCGAACACATCATCAACTACTTCTTCTTCGTGGCCGAGGAGGTTCGGGAATACATGGCCGCTCTCGGCGTGCGGTCCTTCGGTAAGCTTATTGGCCGCTCGGATTGGCTCGACAAAGAGAAGGCGATCACGCACTGGAAGGCGCAAGGTCTCGACTTCACGCGGCTGTTCCACAAAGTGGAAATGCCGGCCAGTGTCGCAATCTTGAATTCCGAGTCGCAAGATCATCCCATCGCGCATGTGCTCGACCGTAAGCTCATCCAGCTAGCCAAGCCCGCGCTAGAGTCTGGCAAGCCGGTCAAGCTCGAATTGCCGATTGCAAATAGCGACCGCACCACCGGCGCGATGTTATCTGGAAGAGTCGCGAAGGCTTACGGCCATGCTGGGCTGCCGGAGGATACGATTTGGATCGGGTTGAAGGGCACGGCGGGCCAGAGCTTCGGCGCCTGGCTGGCCAGAGGCGTTACACTGGATCTTGCGGGCGAAGCCAATGACTATGTTGGCAAGGGGCTGTCGGGGGGCAAGATCATCGTGAGGCCGCCCGAGCAGTCGTCTATCGTGCCCGAGGAAAGTATCGTCGTCGGCAACACCGTGCTTTACGGCGCGATCTCCGGCGAGTGCTATTTCCGGGGTGTCGCCGGCGAACGCTTCGCTGTGCGTAACTCCGGGGCGATTGCCGTTGTCGAAGGCACCGGCGACCACGGCTGCGAATATATGACCGGTGGCTGCGTGGTTGTGCTTGGACCAACGGGGAGGAATTTCGGAGCCGGCATGTCGGGAGGCGTTGCTTATGTGCTCGATGAGCGCGGGGACTTTGCGCGGCACTGCAATATGGCGATGGTCGAGCTGGAACCCATCGACCCGGGCGACGTTTCGCCTTTTGATCAAGCAAATGGCGACACGTTGGAACGCTTCAACTTCGTTCATCTTCTGCATGACATGACGAAGGATGACGAGTTACGGCTCGCCCGTCTCATCGAGAACCACCGGCACTATACGGGGTCGGAACGTGCGAAAGCAGTTATAGAAAACTGGGCGAACTATTTGCCGAAATTCGTGAAAGTTATGCCGGTCGAATACCGCAAGGCGATGGAGGCCATGAAGCCGAGGCACGTAGCACCGCATCCTCCGGCTCATGCCGATATTGCGGTCGGGGTGAACGGCCGATAATCAGGACTCTAGGAGCGGCCAATGGACTCGCTCCAGGCCGGCTGCCAACGAAGCAGCGCCGCATAACCGGGGACAGGTAATGGGGAAGATAACGGGGTTTTTGGAAATTGAGCGCGAGGACCGCGATTATGCGCCGGTCAGTGAAAGAACGCGCCATTTCCGCGAGTTTGTGCTGCCGCCCACCGATGAGGACGTAAAGAAACAAGCAGCGCGCTGCATGGACTGTGGCATTCCCTATTGCCATCGCGGCTGTCCGGTAAACAACCAGATCCCCGATTGGAACGACCTCGTCTATCACAGCGATTGGCAAGAAGCGTCGCGGAACCTGCATTCCACAAACAACTTCCCGGAGATTACGGGCCGCATATGCCCCGCGCCTTGCGAGGAATCTTGCACACTCAACCTCGAGGATGCGCCGGTCACGATTAAGAGCATCGAATGCGCGATCGCCGACCGCTCTTTCGACGAGGGCTGGGTGATCCCGGAGCCGCCCTCTAGAAAAACCGGAAAGCGTGTTGCCATCGCGGGCTCTGGGCCTGCCGGCCTTGCAGCGGCGCAGCAGCTGGCGCGCGCTGGCCATGACGTTCACGTCTACGAAAAGAACGCGATGCCAGGCGGCCTCCTTCGCTACGGCATCCCGGACTTCAAGCTGGAAAAGCAAATCGTTGAGCGCCGTGTGGCGCAGATGCAGGCGGAAGGCGTCACCTTCCACTGTAATGTTCACGTCGGAGTCGATCTTTCTACCGCAGATCTCGAGAAGGATTACGACGCTATTCTGCTTTGCGGCGGGGCGGAAAAAGCACGCGACCTCCAAATCCCCGGCCGGGCTCTGAAGGGGATCGAGTTCGCGATGGACTTCCTTCCCCAGCAGAATAGGCGCGTTTCGGGCGAACCGCTTTGGAACGCGGAACCTATCCTTGCAAACGATCGCCGCGTTGTTGTGATTGGCGGCGGCGATACCGGCTCAGACTGTATTGGTACGTCTTTCCGCCAATGCGCGCGCTCAGTCGTGCAGCTTGAGATCATGCCGAAGCCGCCAGAGAAAGAAGACAAGCTCTTGAGCTGGCCGCATTGGCCGCTGAAGCTCCGCACTTCCTCAAGTCAGGCTGAGGGGGCCGAACGCGATTTCAGCGTCATGACCGTGCGCTTCGAGGGCGACTCGGAAGGACGGGTGAAGGCCTTGCACTGCGTAAGGGCCGATGAAAAGCTTCGCCCCATCGAGGGGTCTGATTTTAAGATCGAAACAGACCTTGTTCTTCTCGCCATGGGCTTCGTGTCCCCGGTGCATGAGGGACTTGTCTCTGATTTGGAACTGGAACTGGATCCGCGGGGCAATGTGAAGGCCAACGAATTCGATTACCGCACGTCACGTCCAAAAGTCTTCGCCGCGGGCGATATCCGCAGGGGTCAGTCCCTTGTGGTGTGGGCCATCCGCGAAGGGCGCCAGGCTGCGCACGCAATTGATAAGGCGTTGATGGGGCACACCGAGCTACCGCGCTAGCCGTCTGCCGGATCAGCGCCAGAGCCGTGGACCCCAATTTGAACGCGATGAGCTGAGTCCCCCCTCATCCTGTCCTTCGCCCTCCGCATCCGCTCGCGGATGCTGTTTCTGGAGTTGCCATATCCGCGAGCGGACATGGCTGGGGAGAAGGGACGCCAGAAACTCGCTCTGCTCGTGGGAAGAAGGTACACGAGAAAGCCCTCTCCCCTTGGGATGAGGGGGTCTTGAGCACTTTCGGCGCGATGCTATAGTCATGCGCTAAGCATGCAAGAGTTGCGGATAGCAGCGATGTTGGCTGCATAGTCGCCGCCCTTGAATACGGCCGAGCCGGCAACCAGCACATTAGCGCCCGCTGCCGCCAGCAGAGGCGCTGTTTCGGGCGTCACGCCGCCATCCACTTCGAGGTCGATGTTGCGGCCGGCGATCATCATGGCGATGCGCCGCACCTTATCCACGGCGGCAGGAATAAAGGCCTGTCCGCCAAAGCCAGGGTTGACGCTCATGACAAGGATCAAATCGATCTTGTCGAGCACATATTCGATCGCGCTCTCGGGAGTAGCCGGATTAATCGAGACCCCTGCTTTTTTCCCAAGCGAGCGGATCACCTGCAGCGACCGGTCGAGATGCGGTCCGGCCTCAGCATGCACGGTGATGATGTCGGAACCGGCCTTGGCGAAGGCTTCGAGATAAGGGTCGCATGGCGCGATCATCAAATGCACATCGAGCGGCTTTTTCGTCCAGGGACGGATGCATTCAACAAGGCGCGGGCCGAAGGTGATATTCGGCACGAAGTGCCCGTCCATCACGTCGACATGCACCCAGTCGCATCCGGCTTCATCAATTGCACGCACCTCCTCGCCGAAGCGGGCGAAATCGGCAGAGAGAATGGACGGGGCGATCAAGACGGAGCGGCTCATGGCTTGCCTATAAGTCTGCTTGCGAAAGTGCGAAGACCCGGCTTGCGAGTATATCCGCTGCCGCGATTTCGGAAAGTTCCGAGGCAGATAACGGGCCGTTCGAGTTGGCGAAGATGCGATTGGCATGGCGCAGGCGAGCGCGGTCAAGCGCATTGCGGATGGAGCGAGCATTGGCGAAATGCGGCTGGACGCGCCGCTTTGCAATATAGGCGCTCAGCGTCTCGCGGGCCTCGGGGGACAGATGATAATTCTGCTGGCTCAACATCTTCTCCGCAATCGCGAGCAGCTCCTCATCCGAATAGTCGGGGAAGTCGATGTGATGGGCTATGCGGCTGCGGAAGCCAGGATTGGTGGCAAAGAACTTGTCCATCCGGTCCGCATAGCCGGCCAGGATCACGACAAGATCGTCGCGCTGATTTTCCATCACCTGTAACAGGATCTCGATGGCTTCCTGCCCATAATCGCGCTCATTGTCAGCCCTGTGCAGGTAATAGGCCTCGTCGATGAATAAGACACCCCCCATCGCCTTCTTCAGGACTTCCTTCGTCTTGGGTGCGGTGTGGCCGATATACTGGCCGACAAGATCGTCGCGCGTTACGGAGACGAGATGCCCCCGCCGCACATAGCCGAGCCGGTGGAGAATATCGGCCATGCGAAGCGCAATCGTCGTCTTGCCTGTGCCGGGATTGCCGGTGAAGCTCATATGCAGCGTGGGCGTATCATGCGCCAGTCCAAGGCGCTTGCGCGCGCGCTCGACAAGAAGGAGTGCAGCGATTTCGCGAATGCGTGTCTTGACTGGAACGAGGCCGAGCAGTTCGCGATCGAGTTCGTCGAGGATGACGCCAACGCCGGACTCTTCATATTCCCGGCGAAGATCTGCGCGCGCCTCGTCTTGGATTTCGGCTTCCATTAGTTGGTCTGCTGGCATTTGCTTCGTTTCCGAGTTCGCCCTCATCCTGTCCTTCTCCCACAATCTCGCCTTGGCGAGATTGCCTCTCGAAGTGGCGATATCCTCCAGCGGATGTCGCAGGGGAGAAGGGACGCTGTTTCTTCTGCTAAGAATACCGCTGCCCCGCAGGCCTATCCGCCGCGTAAGCCCGTGTGGTGTAGCGAATGTTCCTCCCCGCTGCCTCCTGGCGCTGCAGATCGAAGCCGGGCTCATCTTTCGGCCTGTTCACGATGAACGACAGCTTCACCGATTCCCAACCATGGCTCGCATCGAAAGCAGAAACGCGGATATAGCGCTCGCCATAGATTTTGCGGCATGCCTCAAGCTCCAACATGACGGCGGATGCGTCTTTGACGTCGAACATCGGCAAGCCCCACATCTCCCAAAATGTATTGCGGGGATGAGGGTCGTCGGTGAATTCGATATTCACTGCCCAGCCGTTTTCGATGCAGTATTGGACCTGCCGCTTGATTTGATCCTGAGTCAGGTCGGGCAGGAATGAAAACGTTCCTTGCGTGATGCGCATTGTATTCTCCTTCCCTCTTCGCTTGGGGAGAGGGGTCTTTAGTTACGCTGCTGCTGTCGCCAGCGGCACGAAGTCGGGTGTGTCAGTCGAGGTATAGTCGAACGTGACGTCGCCCCAAACGTCGAGCGCTTGCTTCAATGGCAGGCAATGCCGTGCCGCCTCGCGCAGGATCTCCGGCCCTTCGTTCGCGTAGTCCCGGCCTTCGTTGCGGGCGAGGATCATGGCTTCCAGCGCCACGCGGTTGGCAGTGGCGCCCGCCTGGATGCCCATCGGATGGCCGATCGTGCCTCCGCCAAACTGCAGCACCACATCCTCACCCAGCAAATGGATGAGCTGGTGCATCTGGCCAGCGTGAATGCCTCCGCTTGCGACGGGCATGACCTTGCGCAAGCTCGCCCAGGGCTGGTCGAAAAAGATCCCGTGTTCGAGCTGCATCGGGTTGAAGTCTTCCCGGCAGATGTCGTAATAGCCGCGCGTTGTGGCGGGATCGCCTTCAAGCTTGCCGACGACCGTCCCGGCATGAATGTGATCCACGCCCGCAAGCCGCATCCACTTCGCAATCACCCGGAAGGATACGCCATGTATCTTTTGCCGCGTGTATGTGCCGTGGCCGGCGCGGTGCAAATGCAGGAGCATATCGTTTTGCCGCGCCCATTTCGACATGGACTGGATCGCGACATAGCCGATCACAAGGTCGATCATGACGACGACGCTGCCCAACTCCTTCGCGAATTCGGCGCGGCGGTACATTTCCTCCATCGTCCCAGCGGTCACGTTGAGGTAGGTGCCCTTGACCTCGCCCGTTTCGGCCTGCGCTTTATTCACGGCTTCCATGCAGTAAAGGAAGCGGTCGCGCCAATGCATGAAAGGTTGTGAATTGATGTTTTCGTCGTCCTTCGTGAAATCGAGACCGCCTTTCAGGGCTTCGTAAACAACGCGGCCGTAATTGCGCCCTGACAGGCCGAGCTTTGGCTTGACCGTCGCGCCGAGGAGAGGCCGGCCGAACTTGTCGAGCCGTTCACGTTCCACAACGATGCCGGTGGGCGGCCCATCAAAGGTCTTCACATAGGCGACGGGCAGCCGCATGTCCTCCAGCCGAAGGGCCTTCAGCGGCTTGAACCCGAAGACATTGCCGATGATGGAAGCCGTAAGATTCGCGATTGAGCCTGGCTCGAACAAATCGAGATCATAGGCGATGTAGGCGAAATAAGAGCCTAGCGCGTTTGGCACCGGATCGACGCGATAGCATTTCGCGCGATATTTCTCGCACGCTGTCAGCCTGTCGGTCCAAACGACGGTCCAGGTCGCCGTCGAGCTTTCTCCCGCGACTGCCGCGCTCGCTTCGACTGGATCGACGCCATCCTGCGGCGTTACCCGGAACAGGGCGATGACATCGGTGTCTTTGGGCTCATAGTCCGGCTGCCAATAGCCCATTTTCCGATATTCCATCACGCCCGCCTTGTAGCGGTCCTTACCGGTTACAGCTCTTGCATTTGTATCCATGGGGGCAACCCTTTCTTGAAGTCTCATTCTTGTACCAGCCCCCCGCTGCCGCATTTATTTGAGGAGCGTTTTTGCGGCCCTTACCGCAGCATCGGCGGTAATGCCGAAATGCTCGTAGACTTTCGCTGCCGGGCCGGAGGCTCCGAACCCGGTCATTCCGATAAACGCCCCGTTTGTGCCGAGCCAGCGGTCCCAGCCGAACCGTGCGGCAGCCTCGATCCCGATGCGGGGCGCACTGCCAAGCACCTCAGCTTGATAAGCCGGCGATTGCCGTTCGAACAATTCCCAGCACGGCATCGACATCACAGCGGCTTTGACGCCCTCCGCCTTCAGGCGCTCCGCAGCAGAGACTGCTAGCTCGACCTCTGAGCCAGTAGCGAGAAATGTCACGTCGCGGGCTCGATCCGTGCCACGAAGGACATAGGCGCCGCGGGCGGTGAGATTTTCGTTTGACGGCTCAACACGAACCGCAGCCAGATTCTGCCGCGAAAGGCAAAAAACGGACGGCGTGTGGCGCGCCGCGAGCGCGATCTCATAAGCTTCGGCCGTCTCGACCGCATCGGCGGGCCGGAACACTTGCAGGTTCGGCGTCGCTCTGAGCATGGCGAGATGCTCGATAGGTTGATGTGTTGGCCCGTCTTCGCCGACGCCGATAGAATCGTGGGTCAGGACATAAAGAACACGAAGCCCCATCAAAGCTGACAGGCGCACCGCGCCACGCATGTAGTCGGAGAACACGAGGAAGGTGCCGCCATAGGGAATGAAACCGCCATGGAGCGCGATACCGTTCATGGCAGCACCCATGGCGTGCTCGCGGACGCCATAATGAATGTAGCGGCCTGAGAAATCACCGGGCGTAACCGGCTTCTGGCCCTTCGTCAGGGTGAGATTCGAATGCGTGAGATCCGCGGAGCCTCCGATCGTCATATCGGTCGCGGCGTTGATGACGTGCAACGCCATTTCGGATGCTTTCCGCGTGGCAAGCTTCGGCTTTTGAGCCAGCATATCCGCTTTGAAGGCATCGAGCTTTTCAGTCACGGCGGCCGGAAGCGTGCCATCAAGCATTACCTGAATATGGCCGCGTTCGTCGCCGGGCCGGCTCTCCAAGCGGGCTTCCCAGCTCTCGCGCGCGGCCCAACCCCGAGCACCCGTATTACGCCATTCAGAAAGGATGGCTTCGGGAACTTCAAACGCAGGATAAGGCCAGTTGAGGCGAGCCCGGGCAGCGGCAACCTCGTCTTTACCCAAGGCGCTGCCATGGGCCTTTTCTGTGCCTTGCTTGTTCGGGGCTCCGTAGCCGATCACGGTGCGGCAAGCGATCAGGGAAGGCTTGTCCGACCGGCGCGCATTCTCGATTGCACTCTCGATCTGCGCAGTTTCGTGGCCGTCGATGCGGCAAACTGACCAGCCCGCAGCCTCGAAGCGTTGGAGCTGATCCATTGACGTTGAGAGATTGGTCGGCCCATCGATGGAGATGGAATTGTCGTCAAAAAACACGATCAGCTTATTGAGCTTCAAATGCCCCGCTAGATCGATCGCCTCGTGGCTGATGCCTTCCATCAGGCAGCCATCGCCCGCGACCACATAAGTATAATGATTGCAGACCGCGTCCCCGAACCTGGCATTCATGAGGCGTTCGGCGATGGCCATGCCAACGGAATTGCCCAAACCCTGGCCAAGCGGCCCCGTTGTCGTTTCAATCCCCGCCGCGTGGCCGTATTCTGGATGGCCGGCGGTCTTGCTTCCAAGTTGCCGGAAGTTCTTGATCTCCTCGATTGTCATGCCGGGATAACCGGTGAGGTAGAGGAGTGAGTAGAGCAGCATCGAACCATGGCCCGCAGATAGGATGAAGCGGTCGCGGTCCGGCCAGTTGGGCGTGCTCGGATCGAATTTCAGAAATTTTGTAAAGAGGACCGTGGCAACGTCCGCCATGCCCATCGGCATCCCAGGATGCCCTGAATTGGCTGCCTCGACTGCATCCATGGCCAGCGCCCGGATCGCATTCGCCATCTCGCGCAGCGTAGGCTTCGCGCCGGGGTGCAAATTGGATTCATATGCGAGGTTCGTCATCTTTTGTCCTTGTGTCACGACGCGCGGCGCTTGTGCTCCATAAGCCGGCTGATCATGGGCGTCAGAATGAGCTGCATCGCAAGATCAAGCTTTCCGCCTGGAATAACAATAGAATTCGCCCGGCTCATGAAGCTGTCGTGGATCATATTCCTCAGATAGCTGAAGTCGATACCTCGCGGGTTTTTGAATCGGATGACGACCATGGATTCGTCGGGCGTCGGGATCCAGCGGGCGATAAATGGGTTCGACGTATCGACCGTCGGAACACGCTGGAAGTTGATGTCCGTTTGCGTGAATTGCGGACAGATATAACGCAAATAATCAGGCATGCGCCTGAGAATGGTGTCCGTCACGGCTTCATCTGTGTATCCGCGTTTCTGACGGTCGCGGTGCAGCTTCTGAATCCACTCAAGATTTATCACCGGGACAACGCCAATTTTCAGATCCGCGTGCTGCGCGACATTTGCGTCGTCAGTGACCAAGGCGCCGTGAAGACCTTCGTAAAAAAGGATGTCGCTGGGGGGCAGGTCTCCCCAGGGCGTGAAGGTTCCGGGCGGATACCCGTAGGCCTCTTCTTCCGCTGTGTCATGGACGTAGTGCCGGCTCCGGCCTCCTCCGCATTCCCCGTATTCCCGAAAAGTGGTCTCCAGCTCCTGAAAAAGGTTCGCTGCCGGTCCGAAATGGCTGAAAGAATCGTTGCCGCGCGCCGCCTCCTCGATCATTGCCTTTTTCATAGCCTCACGGTCGAGGCGGTGAAACGCGTCTCCCTCGATATAGGCGGCTTCGATGCCTTCCCGGCGGAATATCTGCGCGAAGGTATGCCTCACCGTCGTCGTGCCGGCCCCCGAGGAACCTGTGACAGAGATTATGGGGTGTTTCAGCGACACGATCAGGTTTCCATCGAGCGGAAAAGCCCGCGCTGGCGAAAAAGCGGGGAACGATTACCGAGAGAATGCGGCTCGCGATAATAATGTGCGACTTCCTCCACCTCATTTTTGCAGCCGAAAACGAGTGGTACGCGTTGGTGCAGAGAGGTGGGCTCAATATCGAGAATACGTTCCCGGCCATCCGTGCACGCACCACCCGCTTGCTCGATAATGCAGGCAAGCGGATTCGCCTCATAGAGCAGGCGCAGGCGGCCATTGGCGTAGCCTGGGCGATTGTCGCCTGGATATAAGTAAATCCCGCCGCGCATCAGGATTCGAAAGGCCTCCGCCACAAGCGAAGCGTGCCAGCGCATGTTGAAATTCTTTTTGCGAGGTCCATCAGCTCCCAATTTGCAATCGAGGACGTAGGCTTTGATGGCGTCGTCCCAGAAGCGGAAATTGGAGGAGTTGATTGCATATTCTTGCGTGGCTGAGGTGATCTGCACATTTGCTCGCGCAAGCAGAAATTCATCGGTTCCCGGCACACGCCAGAACATCTGCGTGCCGTGCCCCAGAGTCAGCACCATCGCCGTCTGCGGGCCGTAAATGATAAAGCCGGCCGCCAGTTGGTTGCGACCCGGCTGAAGCAGCGGCGACTGGCCTTCGGCGGGCAGGATCGAGAAAATGGTGCCAATCGAGAGATTGGCGTCGATGTTCGAGGAACCATCCAGCGGATCGATATTTACCGCGAGCAATCCGTTCGCATTCAAAGCGATGGGCTCTTTGGCTTCCTCCGAGCCCATGCATGCGACAGGGGCCTCAGCCAAAGCCTTCTTCAAAGTCTGGTGGGCTATGAAATCCAGTTCCTTCTGCGTATCGCCGTCCTCATGATCATCGCGTTTGCGAGCCAGATCGCCCGCGAGGGGCCCCTGCGCGAGGATGTCAGCGATGCCTATTCCAGCGCCGGCGATGCGAAGAATAGTGTCTGCTATGCCGACCTTCCGCGTGTCTTTTCCCGCCCATTCCGTCAGGTGCTGGCGCAATGCGGCCCAGCCGACCATGCGATGGTGCTCCTATCCAAATTCTCGCGTGGGCAGCATCAACGCTGACCAGCCTCACATTATCAGCCACTGTCGTCACAAAGTAAATTTTAATTTCTTTTGCGTTTGCTTAAGTTTTTCTAATGGCCTATCTTATCTCAATGAGGAACATAACGCTAAAGCAGCTGCGCGTGCTTTCCGCAGTCACAAAGAGTGGCTCCATGGCAGGCGCTGCGCGGCAGCTTAACGTTACGCCCCCTGCCATCACTGTTCAGGTTCAGCAGCTTGAGCAATCGGTAGGCTTGCCGCTAGTCGAGCGCTTTGCAGAGAAGACAACTCCCACGGCTGCGGGAGAGGTCCTTCTAAGGTCTGCCCAAAGGATCGAGATCGTTCTGGCAGAATGCGGCCAAACGATTGCGCAAATCAAAGGACTTTCAGGCGGCCAAGTCTCGGCAGGCGTCGTCAGCACTGCCAAATATTTCGCGCCTAAAGCCCTCGCGGCTTTCAAAAAGCGTCATCCAGGGGTCGAACTGCGTCTCTCGGTTCGTAACCGGCAGGAAACGATCGAGGCATTACGTGACCTTACGCTTGACCTTGCCATTATGGGAAGGCCGCCTGAACACCTTGATCTTGAGAGCACTGTCCTTGGCGATCACCCCCACATCATTGTTGCGCATGGGGGACATCCGCTTGTTGGGGCTCGTCTAAACATCGGCGACCTTGAGCTGGAGACTTTTTTCATTCGCGAACAAGGATCAGGCACGCGCATTCTCATGGAGCGTCTCTTCGATGAAGCAGGCCTTGCGCCAAGTGTAGGCATGGAAATCGGCTCCAACGAAACGATCAAGCAAGCCGTGATCGCAGGGCTCGGCATAGCTTTCATCTCGGCTCACACGGTTGCCGTCGAAATCGCTGACGGGAGGCTCGCGGAGCTGCAGGTGGAGGGCCTTCCCATGGTGCGTAAGTGGTATGCCGTCCGCCTTCGGGAAAAGGCCGTACTTCCGGCCGCAGAAGCAATGTGGCAATTTCTGGCGGCGGAGATTTGGAACTTCCTGCCGCAAGCGGCTGCAAACGAGCTGGCTTAAACCGCCTCGCTGAGGCGGCCTTGAAAGCTTCGCGCCTTTTCGGCATAGCGGCTGGCCGTTGCCTTGATGCGTTCGGCTTCGTCTGGCGAAATTTCACGCACAACCTTGGCCGGCGCACCCATCACGAGTGAGTTCCGCGGAATCAACTTCCGTTCCGTAATCAGCGACCGCGATCCTATCAAGCAGTTGCTGCCGATCACGGCATTGTTGAGGATGGTGGCCCCGATGCCGATCAGGCAATCGTCGCCGATAATGCAGCCATGGAGCACGGCCTGATGTCCTACGCTGCAGTTGCGCCCAATCTTGAAAGCGACGCCCTTATCAGTGTGAAGCACGCAATTTTCCTGGATATTTGTGTTATCGCCGATCTCGATGGGCTCGTTATCGCCCCGAATGATTGTTCCGAACCAAACTGAGACGTTCCGTCCAAGCCTTACATTGCCGATGAGATAGGCATTCGGCGCTACCCAGTAATCGCCTATGGGGGAAGCTCGGGTCCGATCCCGTCCAGAGCCAAAATGGGCATCAGGGCTTAATCCTCGCTTTTTAGGTCTTCTTCGAGGATGGCCATTTGAAATTGATAAGACACTTCATTGTCTTCGTCATCCTTGTAGATGACGCCAATAAATTCTTCTCTTACAAAAACCTCGACGGAATCCTGTTTCTTATGTCTTTTCCGGATCTCAATCTCATCAAAATCGAACTTCTTTCTAAGATAGGTTTCAAGGCTTTTAATCTCTACTGGCGTCATGAGGTGCCTGCTTTTTCTTGGACTTTTGTTCGGGTCCGCCAAGTTCAGTCCCCCGCAAAAGCTGATCCATCATCCGGGACGGCTGACTGCATCCTGCTTCGCCTACCACCCGGGCCGGGACGCCTGCAACTGTTGTCTTCGGCGGAACGTCTTTCAATACAACACTTCCGGCCGCAACACGCGCGCAATCCCCGATATGAATATTTCCCAAAATCTTGGCGCCTGCACCGATCAGGACGCCGCGCCCAACCTTTGGATGGCGATCGCCGGTCTCTTTTCCGCTCCCGCCAAGCGTTACGCTGTGCAACAGGGAGCTATTGTCGCCGATCTCCGCTGTCTCGCCGATCACGATCCCGGAGCCATGATCGAGCATGATGCCCCGCCCGATTTCCGCAGCTGGATGTATATCAATGCCGAAAACACGAGAGGATTGGCTCTGTAGATAAAGGGCGAAATCGCGGCGCCCCAACTGCCAAAGCGAATGAGAAAAGCGGTGTGTCTGAAGGGCGTGAAAGCCCTTGAAGTACAAAAGGGGCTCTATGAGCCGGCTGCAGGCGGGGTCGCGATCGAACACGGCCGCGAGGTCGGCGCGCAAGACCATGCCATAGGCTGGCTCGGACTCGGCGATGCCCAGAAAAGTCTGGCGTATCAAATCGGCATTGACATCGTCGTGATCCAGGCGCTGCGCTAGCCGATGGCAAACGGCATGCTCGAGCCGCTTGTGATTGAGGATGTTCGACAGCACGAATGCCGACAGCTCAGGCTCGCGCTGCGTGACTTCCTCGGCCTCGATTCGTATGCGATCCCATACAGGATCGTAAACCGCAACCTTACCGGATTTATTTGGGCGCTTCGTGTTCAACATCGTCCGACCTCCCCCACCGGCAGCGCGCATCCCTTGCACGTTTTCCGGAGTTTACTCCATCGGCAGTTTACCGCGATGACTCGCGTCTAGTGGTCCGATTCTGGCATTTGCACCCCCTTGCGGCACACCCGAGAGCAAATGCCGGAATCAAAAGGACCACTAGCAACTTTGTGATTTTAGTGGAGCTTTCGGATTTGACATTTGAGCGCGAGTTCGCGGCGGGCGGGACTTAAATGTCAAATTCGCTCCACTAGGGCCTCTTCCGCAGGAAGGCTAATACGCCCTCCTTGAAAACGCGGTCCCCAACGGCTTTCATGTGATCCCGGCCGGGAATGTCGAGCGCCTCAGCCCCCGGTATAATGTCAGCGAGAGGCTTTGTCGGCCCCGCAATCTTATCTTCCGTGCCGGCCGCCACCAGAACCGGAACCCGGATAGTGGCGAGCTTTTCCCCTGGAATGCGATCACGGGAAGCCATGATACAGCCGGCAAGCGCGCGCCGGTCGCTTTTAGTTTGGTCCGCGAAGAGCCGGAACGCTCGGGCCTCCTGATCTGTGACCGCCGCAACGTCCTCCGCCAGGAGTGCCTTTGCGATCGCATCCGGGCTGCCCACACCACGCATCATGTTCGCGCCCAGCCCCGCGAAGACCGCACCTCTCACCCGTTCTGGATGGGCCATCGCCAGAAACGCCGCAATGCGCGCGCCCATGGAATAGCCGATAACATCGGCTTTCGCGATATTGAGATGATCAAGAAGGCGCCGGGCATCCTCCGCCATGAGCTGGCCTGAATACGCCTCCGCATCATAGAACTTCTGGCTGGTGCCGTGGCCGCGATTGTCGGCCGCAATGGCTTTGAACCCGTTATCGGCCAGAAATTTCATCCACCTGGTAGCGCGCCAATTCGTCTGCGCATTCGACGCGAAGCCATGAATGAGAAGCACCGGATCGCCGCCGCCTTCGGTCATGTAGGCGATTTCAACGCCGTCTGATGAGAATAGATCCATGCCGCACCTCGGCGCTTTGTTCAAAGTTGGGGAACTAATTCAAAATGTAAAGGAGGCGCTGCAAGCGGCTGCATGGCAGTGATGCGCCGCAACATCCTCGCGCGTTTTCTTGCTCAGCTTCCGAGCATAGCCCCGAGCGGAATTCCCGCCTCGCTCGCGGCAATCTTCTTCCCTTCGCCCAGCCGGCAGCGGATCACGTCGATGAAGCCTCCTGCCGCCAGGACGGTGAAGCCATCCGGGTTGGAAGCGATGACTTGGCCGAGCTGCTTGCCCCGTACCTCGGCGAACCTCCGGCATACGCGCTTGCGGGCATCGAAAATCTGGAGCCTTTCGACGCCGATGGTGGTCCAGGCACCTGGCGATGGATTGCAGCCCCGAATCAGATCGTAGACTTGGCCGGCAGGGCTCGCCCAGTTGATCCGAGACTCGGCTTCGCGCACCCACCCCTCGTAGCTCGCCTGCGCTTCGTCCTGCGGCTTCTCAGCCGCCTTCCCGGACACCACGAGATCTGCAGCCTCAAGCAGCCCTTCGACCCCCAGCTGAAAAATCTTATCGAAGTAGACCGTGCCAAGTGTGTCGTCAGGACTTATTTCGACTTCTTGCTGCAAGATGATGGGACCCTCATCAAGGCCGTCCGTGGGGCGGAAAATGCTTAAGCCCGTTTTCGTCTTCCCCACAATGATCGGCCAGCTTATCGAAGAAGGCCCGCGATGCGCCGGAAGCAGCGAAGGATGGAACTGAATCGTACCGTACTTGGGCAGCGACACGAAGGCTTGCGGCGCAAAGATGAGCACATAGGCCATGATGCTAATATCCACGTCCAAGGCGCCCATTGCAGCTATGGCTTCCGGCGTCGAATAGCTCGCAAACTGGAAAAGCTTGAGCCGGTGTTCTTCCGCCGCCACACGCAAGGGGTCAGGCCGGACGCCAGGCAACTCGGGTGCGCAGAAAACGCCGGCGACTTGATGGCCCCGCGAAAGGAAGGCATTGAGCACCGCCTTGCCAAACTCCTGCTGCCCGATTATCGCCACGCGCATGCGACCCCCCACGTCACGCCTTCACTTCACTGGCACGGATCTAGCCAATAAGCTCTCGCGAAGCTCCGCTATGTCTTTCTCTAAGGCGGGAACGGCTTCCTCGCGCATCTTCTTGGTGTCTTCAAGAATTGCCTTGGCCCCAGGACCAGCTTTCCACTCATGGCCCACAGCATCCTTCATGTTCCCTTCCATGCTGTCATAATAGCGGCGCACGGCGGACAGAAGCTGCGGCGCAAGCTGAAAAGTGACGGCTTGCTGCTTCATCGTTTCCCACACGAATGTCTTCATCTTGAGTTCATCGGGGGAAACACCTGCATTGGACCAGCCGTTCTTGCCAGACCAATAATCGATCCATGTGTCTGTGGGGAGAAAGTACTGCTCTGAGATCCGGTTGCGGAGAACCTTTTCGAAGGAAGCACTCCAATCTTCGACGGAAGCAAGGTTGTCTTTCACCTCATCGAGAAGAGCGCGCCGCATGTAGTAGCCATCGCGTTCGCTTCTTGCGATCTCGAACTGGACCGCCGTCGAAAAACCAGCCTGAGCTGCCAGGTAAACGCCGATGATGGTCGAGAACATAACAATAAGGTGAGAAACCCAAAATTCGGCATTGCCGCTTTCGCGGACTTTGAAGATGCGCGAGATGCGGAAACGCCCGGACATGCTTTCCCTCACAAGAATCTACGGCAACCTCCGCCAGAGCTTATAAACAAAGAAGGAGCTGACACAGCGTTAGCCGCGCTAGCTCCTGTTCGGCAAGCTGTAATCTCAGGCAGTTTTCATGGCGTATCCGCTGCTTTCCTGAGCCTCGGCTTCAATCTTGCGATTCCTCAGAGGCTTCAGGACAAAGACGGCCAGCAATGCAACGGCAATGTTCATGGCCATCGAGACCTCGAACACAAGATGCCAGGAGCCGCTATAGCTTTTCAAAACGCTGGCTAGGGGCACGAAGAATGCCGAGGTCCCCTTCGCTGTGTAGAGAAGCCCTGCATTCGTCGTCGCATATTTTGGGCCGAAGGTGTCCGTGCAGAGGGACGGAAACAGGCTGAAGATCTCGCCCCACGTGAAGAAGACGAGGCCAGCGAAGAGAATGAACATGTACGGTGTCGTCGCCAGATTGCCCATTCCCCAATACGCCCCGGCTCCTATGGTAAACACGATGGCCATCGTGTTTTCGCGGCCGATCCGGTCCGATATCCAGCCAAAGAATGGCCGTGCGACGCCATTCAGCACGTTGTCGACAACGAGCGCGATGCTGATCGTGGTTGCCGTGAGGAAAACGAACCAGACCTGTTGATCGGCGAGCTTGAGGTCGTTCGCTATCGGTTTGATCTGAGCAGTCGCCATCAACCCGCTCGAGGCCACCATGACGAACATGAGATAGAGGAGCCAGAAGATCGGCGAGCGCACCATTTCTCCGGGCGTGTAATCCCTGAGCGATTGCCGGAGCCGCGCGACGGCCGGCGGCGTCTCTCCGGCTCTGGGTGCCCGCAGGACCTGACATATTAGGAGAATCACAGCGCCTTGGCCGAGACCGCCCCACAAGAAGGCATCTTCGTAACCGTAGGTGAGGATGATTTGCCGGATCGGGATAACCGTCAAAGCGGCGCCGGCGCCAAATCCGGCGGCGGTAAGACCGGCTGCCAAGCCGCGATGATCCGGGAACCACTTCAGAGCGTTACCGACGCAAGTCCCATAGACGGCGCCCGCGCCCACGCCGGAGACGGCCGCCGCAAAGTAAAGCATAGGGAGCGAGTCGGCGATGGAATAGAGATACCAGCCGCCGGCCGCGAAGAAGGCGCCGAAGGTAATGACAATTCTTGGGCCGAATTTATCGACGAACCAGCCTTCGACGGGAACCAGCCACGTCTCAAGCAGGACGAAGACCGTGAAAGCGACCTGGATGTCTGCCCGGCCCCAGTGATATTTATGGTCGATGGGGTCGACGAAGAGCGTCCATCCATATTGCATGTTCGCGACCATCGCCATGCAGATGACGCCCACCAGTAGTTGGAACCAGCGCCCTGAACTGGGCTTTGCATCCTCGGACATTTGTTTTCCTCCTGCCTCTGCAGTTTGTTGGGATTGGTCCCAACCTAATTGCGCCGGCCCGGTAGGTCCATGCTGCGTTCGGAGGCTTTAGGGAAACTCCTGAGTCTTGATGACGGCGCTAGCACTGGGTAACTGGTCGACGGTATACCAGATATGGTGTCTTACATATTAAGCCCTTGTCAATTCCGCCTTAGTGATAAGCCTGCGGCGACAGCGCCCCGCCTAACTTTATTACATTTGAAACGTGTCACGCAACGAGGGAAGGCGCTCCGCCGGCCTCGCAAAATATAATTTTATTTCGTTCTGGACTAAATTCATATGCGTTCAAAGCCATGCTTGCGATCAGAGGTGGCAAGCGATCAACCCAAAGTTGTGGTAGCGTGTGTCATAAATATTACAACGTCACCGTATTTTGGATACAATCGTATTCTGGGGCTTAACAGAAAGCAATTTCCGGTCTTTCATTGCCTCCGTGGCATACCAAACGCCAGCGCTTAATTGGGCATTAGCTGAGACGGCAAAACACCGGGCCACTTAGTAGCACATCGGATACCGAAAATCCCCAGTACTGACTTGCGTTTAGCCATCGGCTATGACACATTGGAACACCTGAGGCAACACCCGCAATCGTCTCAGAATGTAGCCTAGGGTTTGCCTCTGAAGGAGGGAATGAAAGCCCAAAATCCAGTTTCTGTTAAGCCTCAGAATGCGACTGTGTAACGAAATTGGGGACAGATTGTAATATTTGGGACACACCTTAGTGCAATCTTGGATTGCAAATAATGCAACGCAAGATAGCGATCGGTTTTCAAAAACGAATTATGCGAGAAGAACTCAAAGACCTGACGATAAAGAAGGCGAAACCCGCGAAACAAGCGTACGAGATTCTGGACACCAATGTTCGCGGTCTCGGTATCCGTATTCATCCCAGCGGCACCAAATCGTTCATCCTATTTAAGCGCTTTCCAGGATCATCCAATCCGATGCGCCGCACCATTGGGCATTACGAAGAGCTGATTGACAGCTGATGAGGGTGAAGTCAAGCTCACCCTAGAAGTGGCCCGCGACATCGCCCGCCGTTGGAACAAGCTGTTGAAGAAGGGTAGAAGATCCAAGGTCGAGGAAGCCTGCCAACACCAAGCCGAAATCGAGGAAGAGAAGCGCAGACAGAAGCATGTCTTCGGTGCCGCCCTTGACGCCTATGTCAAGCACAAGTCAGCCCTCAGATCCATTGGCCAATTCGAAAACGAGATGCGCCGGGAATATGAAGGCTGGATGGCGAAACGGCTAGCCGATATCACTCCCGATGATATCAAAGCGAAAATCAAGACCATCGTCAGCCGGGGTAAGAAGGGGCAAGCCCACCTCATCTTCGCCTTTACGCGAACCTTCTTCAATTGGGTTGTCGATAGTGGTGACTACGGCATCAAGGACTCACCCGTTGCCAAGCTCAAACCCAAGGCCATCATTGGTGATCCCAACACTCGGCAACGCACCTTGACAGATGACGAAATCGCCGCGTTCTGGCGGGCATGTGAAGCCATGGGTTATCCATACGGCAAGCTGTTTCAAGTCTTGGCACTGACGGCGACGAGACGGGACGAAGCTGGGGAGGCCACTTGGTCTGAAATTAATCTTAAGGCCAAGGAATGGACCATCCCTGGAAAACGCATGAAGGGGGGTGCTCCCCATATCGTGCCATTGACTAAAGATATCATCCGGCTCTTGGAAAGCCTCCCCCGCTTCAAGGATGGTGACTACCTGTTCTCGGTTGCCGGTGGGGTCAAAGCGGTGACCGGGTATTCTACGGCGAAGAGACGCCTCGACGCTTTGATGACCAAAGACCTCGAAGCCCGAAGGCAAAACACTGGAGCTATGGGTTCTTCACGACTTGAGGCGAACCGCTCGAACCAAATTCAGTGCCCTTCGTATCCAAACCGAAGTAGCCGAAGCCTTGCTGGCCCATGCGAAACCCGGCATCCACAAGGTTTATAATCAATATGCCTATCTGGATGAAAAAAGGGAGGCATTGCAAATCTGGCATCGCAAGCTCCAAACCATTTGTATCACCGACAACTACCACCAAGGTGTTTGACTTAGCAGCTGCCCATGCTTGATTAACGATTTGTGACGCAGGTGTGGTTGTTAGCGCACCGGTCCCCCATCCCTGTCACCGGGGCAAGACACAATAGTGTTTCACCCAGCTGCTTGCGGCGTTCGTTTTGGAAACCGAGCCTCACCTGAAGTTGCATTATCTACAATCCAAGATTGCACTTGGGTGTGTCAGAAATATTACAATCTGTCCCAATTTTCGTTACAGTCGCATTCTGGGGCTTAACAGAAAGCGAATTCCGGGCTTTCATTCCCTCCGTGGCATACCAAACGCCAGCGCTTAAATTGGGCATTTAAGAGCGCAGTGGTCTGCCTTGGGTTTTGGGCAGGAGGGGAAACGTGAAGTTAAGGAAGCACAAATGTCTGCTGGGCGCAGCAGCGATTGCGCTCGCTATTCCGGCTGTAACCGGCGGCGCCAGGGCCGACGATCAGCTCGACGCAGTTCTCAAGCGGCTTGATAAGCTCGAAAAGGAGAACGCGAAGCTGAAAACCGAAATCAGCAAGATCGAGACTAAGACTGCGAAGCCGTCGAAGGTGACGACCGCGAGCGGCAGCCTCAACGGCAACCCCAACTTCGTAAACGTCGCGATCCCAAAGGGCGCCTACGGCGCGGAGACGGCCGCCGAAAACGTGAACTACAGCTACAAGGACGGGGCTCCGGAAGACGATGATTGGTGGATTCACCACAAGCCGGGCTCGAGGGGCCTGACCTTCCAGACCCCGAATGGCGAGATCACAGCCTACGGGCGGCTCAATCTCACGATCCAGGACGCCACACCGGGTACAGCAGGCTTCACATGTCTCCCGCCGATTTGTGGCCTCCATCCGCAGAACAACTCACCGGTCGGCAATATGGGCTGGATGCCATCGATTGCGGGGCCTAATTCCTACGTAGGCTTGCGTGGGGAGCAATATCTCGGCAACTGGCCCTTCAAATTCGTCTATCAGCTGGAGACATCTATCGACTTCAGCGCCCAGTCGGGCGTATCCGAGACCAACTCGAAATCTAGCAACGTTGTGAGCGGCGGGCTCACCACTCGCAACACCTATATGGGCTTCTCAAGCGACACCTGGGGCTCGATCAAGGGCGGCAAGACGACCGCACCTTACGCGAATTCCACCGCCATGATGAACCCGTTCGCGGGCCTGCTCGGCAACTATAACGTCATCATGAGCAACACCGGCGGCGACAACCGTTCCGAGTTCAATACAAGGCTCGACCACGCGATCTGGTATGAATCGCCAGTCATGAAGGCTGCTGGCGGTGCCTTCAACTTTGCGGCCCTCGTCTCGCCCGGCCAGAACCGTTCCAACACCAATGACAATATCGCGGCGGGTGAGTCCGATTGCTCGGGCGGCAACAGCCCCGATAGCGGCGGTTTCGGCAGCTGCTCTGACGGTTCCTACGGCACGGCCTATAGCGTCAGCGGCACCTATCAGACCAAGATCTCACTGGGCGGCGGCGGATTAAAAGACGTTCCCGACGAGATCGGCGTTCTTGTGACAAGCGCCTATGAGATGCACAAAAACGTCAACCGGCAAAGCGATATACTCGGGGTATTTGGTGCGGGGGTTGTGAACGGCGTCGTTTCGCCTGCTGGCCTTCCGTGCGTCGGTCCGTGTCCTGGTCCTACGGACCCGTACGCGCTTAGCTTGTATAATCAAGACATCGCGGATGAGGACGCCTGGAAGATTGGCATGCAATTGAAGTTCCCGACCAAAACCACGGTGAGCGCAATCTTCGAGTCCATGCACCGCTACGTGCCTGCTGACCTCCAGTTCCAGAACGAGCGGCAACGTAACGGCACCTGGTTTTCCGTTACGCAGGACATTACGGATCAGCACAATGTCGCATTCGGCTGGGGTCATGCCTTCCGCACGCCGGGCGATCCCTGCCAGCATAATGACTGCGTGAATTTGCCTACGGACGCCTTTGGTAATGGATATAACTATGCCACGAACCATAACGCGGCCGACATGCTGACGGCAGCCTGGTTCTATAAATTCTCGCCCGGCTGGACGTGGTTCCTCGATTACGCCATCACCATCAACGAGGAATCGGGGCACTACGACCTCGCTCAGGGCGGCGGCGCTGCGACCACCGATTGCCATGACGCATCGGGTGCGCTTGGCGGTACTAATGCCTACGGCAATACGTCCGGCACAGGCCAATCGAACCCGCATTGCTGGACGGGCGGTATCTTACAGGGCGTCCAAACCGGCGTAAGGTACCAGTTCTAATCACCATCCCTTCTTGCCACAGGGCCACGCACGAACCCCGTGCGTGGCTTTTTTCTTTTTCTTGTGCCGACGATTTTCCTCACCGTGTCCCGCCTTTCATGGCATCCTTGCGAAAGCCCCGGCGTCCGTAAAGGGTTGACGCAAGCAGGAGCTTTGCCGCACAGTGAGGCAGGCGGGTAATTGGATCGCTTCATCCAATATCGAGATGAATGGATTTCTAGGACAGAAGGGGAATTTGCGGCGCATCTATTAACCATGTTTTGGGGAGCCGGATAACGGAATGCAAGATAGGGAGTCGGAGGGGCATGTTCAATCTTCTACACTTGGAGTTACCGATGTATATGAAGCATAGCGTGATTGTTGCAGCGGCAGCACTTGGGTTCTCCACGTTGGGGCAGATAGCTTTCGCGGGTCCAGCGCCATTTGCAGGTGAGACAGCGTATCAGGCTCAACCTGCCTTCACTCAAGTCTCGAACCATAGTGCCGATGCGTGGCGCATAAGGCGGTATTGCCGGCATCACCTGGCCGCTGTGACGCACACGGCGGGTACGATGATCAGCGCAGTCATTCCGATCGGTTTGGAGCAGATGCTATATTAAATGCATCATGTCGGGTCATCGCGATGATTATTGCCAAGGCTACAACTGGCATTTCTGTTACTAGGCGAATGAAGGCGGGCCTTCCAACCGCGACAAAAACACGAGAACAGAAGACCGGCCGGGAGAGAGAAGAGGAAAGTACGAAAGGAATTATCATCATCGCTACTTGACCTTATCGCAGGAGCTTCTGCCGTTAAGGCCCAAAGCATCGCACCCCCTCAAGGGTGTCTGGAGTAGGACCACCACCACTGCCGCCGCCAGCACCACTAGCTGCTGCAGGGCTGCTACCAGCGGCTTTTGATCCGTCATTACCAGACCAAGAGATCCAAGTACCTATTTTAACCAATTTCGAATGCTCACCCCGCGAAGGTGAAGGGTGGGGAACGGCCCCCATAGGCCGCGAGAAGTCAAAAAGGAGTGCAAACTCTCCGCCTATATTCAATGCGATTATATCTTTACGTCCCCATCCACATGAATGCTCAGGGACCGCAGGGGATAAGCAACCCTGCAAACATAGACGAAGAGAACTTTCCTTTAGCTTCGCCTGATTTTTTGGCTGAGCCATGCAAGGAGCCCAAGCCAAAAACCTAATTTAAAGCCCTCAATACCCTGCGAAGCGCTGGCGAAGACGCTCCTCATCAGCCGGGCATATTCCTCTCCGGTGATTGCCCCAGGGGTCCAGCTAGGTCCAACATTCAGCCTAACGTCGTCGCCAAGCTCATCAGGTTTTGGCATCTTGGTATCGGCAGTACCTTGACCAATTGCCTGCGAAGCATCGCCATTGCGGACGCATCACGGGTACGTTGATCTCGCGGTGTACCCTCGCGGAATTGTCCTCGGTCCCATTCTTCTTTGCCCTGGAAATCCGAAGCCGCTCTCGAATAGAGACCATCATTAGCAATAGTGGCACGGTTGGCGGCTTGCTTGAAACGGGCGTCATATTCACCCCGCACTTGCGTTAATGCTCGCATGGTTCCAAGCCGAAAAGCTTCTGCTTGGACATTGCGGGCATCGGCTCGACTGATACGGTTAAGTTTTTCAACGAGACTTATTTGGGTTAGTCCTTTTCCTGTAGTTCTGCGGTCGCATCATTGGCGAGTGCAATGGCAAATTCCCGCCACTGTGTTTCGGCTTCACTCCGCAACTTAATCATATGTGCATCCCAATGATGCTGTTCGATAAGTTGAGGTTGCTCCGAGACAAGGTACTTATCACGCCTTAGTCCTTGTTTGATGCGATCCTTGAGTGCTTGAAGCTCCGGCTCTTTGCGCATCTGGAAAACGCCTTCGAGACTATCCATTCGGTGCCATAGTGCTTGCTGGATGGCGAGTGTTTCGTTGGCGTAAGTTTCGATTTCCAGATCGAGGATAGCATTCACAAGCTCGCCAACATCATGTGCAGCCTTGGCGGCTTCCTGCTTGGCGCTGTCATGTTCGGCGGCAAGGGTTGCATGGGCCTTTTCCAAAGCGTCTCTGTGGGCTTGCAGCAAGGCCAGGGAAGCCATGTTAGGCGACTCTGCTACAGGGATTGCGGCGGGGATTGGCGAACCGGCTCTCAATGCGTCTGCTGCTGCCTTGGCTGCCTTTTCTGTAGCAGCATGCGTGCTGGCGTCCCGCTCTCTTTCAATGCGAATAACTTTAACTTCTACATCATGGAAAGCGGTAGCGGCACGGGCATCAACCTCGGCGGCAAGCTTAGCACGGCTATCGGCGGCAACACGAGTGGATATGGCAGTTGCCAGTTCTTGGCGTAAGTCATTCTCTTTCGTAGTTAGCACAGTCGCTGACGCCTCTTGAGTTTCATGCCTTTTTGACATTCCTTTTTTCCTTTATGTCGTGCTGTGGCTCTGGCTTGAGCTTCGGCTTGGGCTTTACCACAACCGTTGGCTTTGGCTTTGTGGCTGGTTTGCTGTGAGGTTTTGTCATGGTTAGTTGCTCTTCCTTGGGGTTTTAAGTTTCTAATTCTGTGGTGGAAACCAGACTCCACGCTTACGCATTGGTAACATCACAGCGCCTGCCCGCTCACAAACTTCAGCGTAGCTGGGCGGCTTTGTCGGCGGTTCTTTGGGGGTATGGATTACCTTCCCGTCTCTTTCTCGACCGTAGTAATGTGAGAGTTTCGGAGATAATCCGAGGACTGTTCATTGTGGGGTCGAAATCTGGTGGACGTTCGGGCTCGATCTCGACTTGACAACCTTTTGCTTCAAGCGCCGCAATCAATTCCTTGATTGACCTAGGCTCTTTCTTTGAGTGTGCCTGCTTGGCTTCGGCCACAGACTTTTCGGCTGGTGCTTCTGCTGGCTTGCGCATTACAAGCTTCATCAGCTCTGTCACATCCTCCTTTAGTGCGTCTACTTGCGCCTGCATCTGTGCTTGAATGCGAGTGAGAGCCCGCGAGAACTGTACGACTGTCGCTTTGAGTTCAGCTAGGTCTCTGTGAATTCGCGCACCTCCGCCCTTATTGCCGCTCTCACCGGGCTTCCAAGGGTCGCAGAGATGGATCTTCCACTGATGGCTTTTGCAGTATGCAGTGCCCTTGTGAGTAGTTTTCTCACAGTCTGGAAATGTGCATTTGCCTTTGTGATTATCATACAGTTACTAGGTGCCTAACCGCACTGTATCACAACTTAAAGACTTTATATAGAGTTTTCTGGTAGTGGCCAGTAGCGTTATTTAGTAAATGCATATTGAGATGATTTGCGGCGAAGTAAAAAATGCTGTTATGTGTCGCATTCCTTTTCAATTATGTAAGTATTTCCATTGCCAGCATTCATTTGACTTGGGCGAGGCGATAGCCGCGCCTTTCACCGCCTACTCCCAAATGCTTTTGAACCGCGTGCTGACGCCATCGGTGTAAAGCGACGTGTGCTGAATGTTGCGGTGGCCTAAGTAATCTTGGATCAGTCGCGTGTCACGGCCTTTCATAGCTAAGGCATGTCCGCAAGCATGCCTTAGCGCATGCGGGTGGACATTGCTAAGCCCGGCACGTTTGGCGGCGGCGCTCAACAGCTTCGAAAAGCCGTCTCGTGTGAACGGGCGCGCTCACTCACGAAGATCCATTCGTCACTTTGCCGTTCGCGGTAGAGAGCGCGAAGAGCACGAAGGTCGCCGCCGTCGAGCGGTTGACGTGTATCCTTGCCATTCTTGAGACGGGTGACGGCAATGTCCGCTCGCTTCCAATCGATTGCGCTCCAGCGCAGATCAATCAACTCGGAAACCCGCAAGCCATGGTGCCACGCGAGTGCAATCATAAGCGCGTCACGGGTGCCGTGACGGTTCGAATGCGCCGCTTTGATCAGTGCCGCAACTTGCTCAGGAACTAGATACTTATGTCCGTCGCGCCCCAGCTCTTTATCTGACTTCCTGCCAACTCTCTGCAAAACGGTAGTTAGCTGCTGCTCTGCTTGAGGTTGAACAAGCCTTAGATTTGCTGGCATTTTATCGCCTTTCACAACTTAACTCTCTGCATAATAGTTCTTTTGCAGAGAGGTTGCAACTAAGGTTGTTTGGCGCTAGCACATTATAGGCAGCACTAAAAACTGAGATTGTCCCGGCGGCGGGACAATTCACCCGGCGACGGGTAAATTCACACCCCTGAATTTTCCCGGCACCGGGAGAATTCACACCCTTCCCTACTTCATGCTCAGAGCATGAAGTTGAAACAGCCGATACCCAAGCTCAAGCATAAAAGGCGCGGAAATCCACGCTTATTATGCATAAAAATCCTATATTTTTCAAGCAGATAAGGGTTTTTCCTGTTGACAGGAACTCTTAAGCGTGGAATTTTGCGCGCGGCGTTTACGCTACTGCGCCCCCGCTGGCTGTAGAGACCAAGCTTTAACAATCCACCCGGACGCGTCAACCGCGCAAGCACGCGCAATCCATCGCGCGGCTGGTTCATGTGGTGAAGCACCCCGACAGAGAGAACCGCGTCGAAACGTTCTTGCACCGCGCCGAGCTCAAGAATGTCTGCCTGGAAGAACTCGATATTCGTGAGCCCGAGCTCGTTCGCCTTGCGCTGCGCATAGGCAAGGCTCGAGAGACTGAGATCCACAGCGGTTATCCGAGCATCCGGGACCTTCACGGCAAGCGAGATCGCCTCGAGGCCGGTACCGCAGCCTGCGACGAGTACGGAAAAGGGGACCGCAGAGGCTGCTTGCAAATTCAGGCCAGGAATCTCGCTGCCGATCCACACGGAAACCGGGGCTGGTGGATCGCGATCGAAAGCAATCCAGCGCGGGTATGGGTTCTCTTCATACTGCGCGCGAACCTCAAGCGATGTAGCGTCGGTGATCTCACCGAAAGCGGGGATACTGGAGCGAAGCTTGCGCTCCCGCACCACATCGCCAACGGTTCTTTGCAGCATCGGTCCTGCAACTCCTGCGAGCATGGCTTCCGTAAGCATGGCTTCCGTAAGCAGGGCTTCAATGCCGACCACCAGTTGCATAGGACGGTACATCGCGAGGACGGCTAGCGAACGCAGCAGTTGTTCTTCGTGCGGGCCGTGGTTCCGCAGATCCCCTTCGATTTCAAGCAAAAGCCTGGCGGCCTTAGCGGTCTCGGTTTCGCTTTCGGCGTAGACGAATTCGTTGTTGAAGCATTGCAAAGCAAGGTCGCACAAAAACCGCAGCGGTGCTTGCCCGCGTAGCCCATCATTCATCAACAGCTCACGTCGCAGCCTGGTAAGCATGAGCTCGAATTGCGGATGCCGATTACCGATTCGCGCAGCATATTCCAAAAAGCGCGTTGTCCATGACTTGGGTAACGGCGCTCAGGTCAGGCTTGATGCTCTTATGTCCGCCGCCAGCCTCAAGCAAAGCGCGAAAGGACGGCTTTGACATCAGAAGATAGAGCCCGCCCATCAGGTAGCGGGATTTGCCGATGTCTTGCCTGCTAAAAAAGCGCGCCAGCTCGGCTTCCCAGAACGCCGGCAGCGATTTGACCGGGAGCCGCCTAAAACAGTCAAAGCATTCCCTTCGATCTAGCCTTCCTTCCGGGTCCCTAGCGAATGCTGCCTGAAACGTGGCAAGCGCTTCCTGCACGTGATCTGCCTCCAATAGCGCGCGGGCCAAATGAAAACGAATTTCAGGCGCCTCTGGAGTACCACGCAACGCCTTGCGATAGGCAGCGATGGCGTCTGTAAACTTCTCTGCGCGATGGTAGCTTAGCCCAAGCAAGTAATGCGCTTTGAACAGCTTACGATCCAGCTTCAGAGCGTGACGAAAACTCATCTGCGCCTCCGGCAGGAGACTCTGATCGGAAGCGATAATGCCGAGCGTCACCCAATATTGGGCGCTGCTAGGCAGCAGCTCGCTCGCGCGTTGCGCGGCATGCGCAGCATCCACAAAGCGATGCTGTTCGGCAAGCGCGATCGCGAGGAGGTGCCAAGCGTCCGATGCGTTTGGCTCAGAGGCAAGGGCATCGCGGCACAACTTCTCTACTCGGACAACATCGCGAGACTCCAGACACTGACTAGCCTCCCTCAGCCGGGAATTGATCGCCCAATTTGCCAGGAGGGCATCGGTCCCCATATTTGCCATGCCAAAGGTCCTCTACGATCAGGCTGCGAGCCGCTGCGGTATCCCCTGGTGTTACTTACAAGTACTCTAACACCTCTTCAAGTTCCAGAATGAACGGCAGCGCGAAGGCCACCAGTCTGCTATTAGCCAGGACATCACGAAGGAGCACAACGTTGGGCTCGGCTGGGGTCAATTTGTTCCGTTCCGCGCAAAGGCCTGCGCGGTAAAGGTTGACGCAAGCAGGAGCTTTGCCGCACAGTGAGGCCCACCGGGGGGAGCTGGGCTGGAGCTGATTCGCAGGATGCGGGTCTTTACAAAAAGATGACTCGCACTTTATTTGTTGCCTTCCCCGGCGCGAAAACATCGCGGGCGTGAAGGTAAGAATCGTCAGCCCAACACCAGTTTAAGGAAGCATTTGCAACCTAAAAGCTACATGCCCGCCCGCAACCAGGGCTCGCCAATATACCGGGGAATTGCAAAACGAACCCAATCTTTAGAATGACTTAACCAGGAACGTGGCGCTGCATTCACTCATAAGAATTGTGCGGCCGGTTCATTCGCAGTATGCGTTCGCCGCATCTGCCAGACTTGAAGGATCAATTTTCGCGGCCGAAGTGTATGCATCGGCCAGGGCCGCAGGAAGCAACACCCACACTCAATGAACATTGTCATCGTCGAAAGTGCCGCTAAGGCAAAAACCATCAACAAGTATCTCGGGGCGGATTATAAAGTCATCCCGTCCTACGGCCATGTTCGCGACCTGCCGGCCAAGGATGGGTCGGTTTTGCCTGACAGCGATTTTGAAATGACCTGGCAGGTCGAGTCCGACTCGCAAAAGGTGGTCAATGAGATTGCGAAGGCGGTAAAGGGTGCGCAGAGGCTCATTCTGGCGACGGACCCGGACCGCGAAGGCGAAGCGATTTCGTGGCATCTTTTGCAACTCCTGGAGCAAAAGCGGGCGCTGAATGGCGTTGCGGTCGAACGGGTTGCCTTCAACGCCGTCACCAAGGACGCGGTTTTGACCGCCCTCGCCCATCCACGCTCTATCGATGAGCCTTTGGTCGACGCCTACCTCGCAAGACGCGCGCTCGATTACCTGGTCGGCTTCACGCTATCTCCGGTTCTTTGGCGGAAGCTTCCCGGCGCGCGTTCGGCCGGGCGTGTGCAATCGGTTGCTCTTCGGCTTGTGTGCGACCGGGAAGCCGAGATCGAGGCATTCAAGAGCCGGGAATATTGGACCGTCGAAGCCATTCTCAAAACTTCTGCCGGCGAGACTGTCCGTGCTCGCTTGGTTTTGCGCGCCGGTCAGAAACTCGACAAGTTCGACATTGCGAATGAAGCGACGGCGCACGGATATCGCGATGCCCTTCGCGGCCAAGTTTTCCGCGTCGAGAGCATCGAAGCCAAGGAGCATAAGCGTAATCCGGCGCCGCCCTTTACCACCTCTTCGCTCCAGCAGGAAGCGTCCCGGAAGCTAGGCTTTTCGCCTCGCAGGACCATGCAGATTGCCCAGCGCCTTTACGAGGGTGTCGATATCGGCGGCGAGACCGTTGGCCTCATCACCTACATGCGAACCGACGGCGTGCAAATCGTGCCCGAGGCAATCGCCGAGTGCCGGGCACAGATCGAAACACAATTTGGCAGAAGCTACGTTCCCGCCGCGCCGCGTCACTACAAGACCAAAGCAAAGAACGCCCAGGAAGCGCACGAGGCCATACGCCCCACGGATTTCCGGCGGCATCCCGATAAAGTCAGGGGTCTCAGCGCCGAAGAAGCCAAGCTTTACAGGCTGATCTGGCAGCGCGCGATTGCGAGCCAGATGGCAAGCGCCGATATCGAGCGCACCACGGTGGAGATCAGTGTCCAAGGGCGCGATGGGCAGAGCTACGGGCTGCGGGCTACCGGCTCGGTCGTTCTCTTCGATGGGTTCCTGAAGCTATACGAAGAGGGCCGCGACGATGCTGACGACGAGGAAGCCAACCGTCTGCCCAAGCTCGAACGCGGCCAGGAACTGCGGGACGAAGCGGTCGAAGCCACGCAGCATTTCACCGAACCGCCGCCCCGCTTTACGGAAGCGACGCTGATCCGCGAGATGGAGAGGCTGGGTATCGGCCGCCCATCCACCTATGCGAGTACGATGAGCCTTCTGCGCGAGCGCGAATATGTGAAGCTCGAACAGAAGCGGCTCGAACCCGAGGATAAGGGCCGGCTTGTCACCGCTTTGCTCGAAGCCTTTTTCAAGCGTTATGTCGAATACGACTTCACAGCTTATCTGGAGGACCGGCTCGACAGCGTTTCAGACGGAAAGCTCGATTGGAAAGATCTGCTCCGCGAGTTCTGGCGCGACTTCATCGCAGCGGTCAACGAGATCAAAGACCTGCGTGTGTCTGAGGTTCTTGAAGCTTTGAACGAGCTTCTAGGCCCGCATATCTTTCCGCCCAAGGCTGACGGTGGCGATCCAAGGCTTTGTCCCCTCTGCGGAAAGGGGCAGCTCTCTCTCAAGACAGGCCGTTTCGGCGCATTCATCGGCTGCTCCAACTATCCGGAATGCCGTTACACGCGGCAATTAAAGACCGGCGAAGACGCGAATGCGGAAGTGAGCAACGGCGCGGCCGACACTCCTCTCGGTAATGATCCGCAATCCGGCCTCCCGGTCTTCCTTAAATCTGGACGCTTCGGACCCTATATTCAGCTTGGTGAAGGCGATGACGGAGAAAAGCCGAAACGGGCTTCGATTCCGCAGGGCGCCGATGCCGCGTCCATGAACTTGGAGTACGCGCTTAAGCTTCTGGCGCTGCCGCGCGAAGTCGGCATTCATCCGGAAAGCGGCAAGTCAATCATGGCAGGTTTCGGCCGGTACGGTCCTTATATCGAGCATGAAGGCAGATACTTCAAAATCGATGTGGATGAGGTTCTGAACATCGGTTTGAACCGCGCCGTGACGGTGATCGCCGAAGGAAAGACAGGGGGGAAGGGCAGGCAGGCAGGCTCTTCCTCGCCGCTTAAGGTTTTAGGGGAGCATCCTGAGCTTGGCGGCAAAGTCGAGGTTCTTGCAGGGCGCTATGGACCGTATATCAAGTTCGGCAAAGTGAACGCGACGCTACCGAAGAATATCGCTCCCGAAGCCGTCACCATGGAAGAGGCGGTCCGCCTTATCGCCGCCCGGTTGGAGAATGGCGGGGGTACCAAGAAAAAGCCATTCGCCAGAGCGAAGGGCGCAAAGGTGAAGACAGCCACCGCGAATGGAAAAGCGGCAAACGGCAAGCCCGCCGGTGGAAGTAAAAGGCGTAAGCCCGCGGCCAGGAAGGCTGCATCGAAATTGGCGAGCAAACCAGCATAGGTTTGCCGCGAAAGAAAGATTATATGGAAACACAGAAACGGCGAGCGAAGGCGCAGCCGAATGCACCAGCAAAGGAAGACATTCTTCGATTCATCAACTCTACCCCCGGCGAAGTCGGCAGGCGCGAGATTGCCCGCGCATTTAATATCAAGGGCGCGGACAGGATCGATCTCAAGCGTATGCTCAAAGAGCTTGCGGCCGATGGCCTGATCGCGGACTCCAAAGGGCGGGTCCGGAAAGATTCGCTTCCACAAGTTGGTGTGGTGGTGATTGGCCGTCAGGATCGCAATGGCGATCTTATCGGCTCCCCCCTTCACTGGGATAAGGATGACGGCGAGCCGCCGCGCATCCTTCTCGACATTTCCAGGAAGTATCAGGGGCCGGCTATTGGAGCTGGCGATCACGTTCTGGCGCGCATCCGTCCGGCGAAGGAAGATACTGCCGGCGGAACAGATGGCGTCAGCTTCGTCGCATCCCCGATCAAGAAGCTCCCCCGTACAAAGTCCCGGCAACTCGGCATTCTAAGAAAAGCAGGCCGCGGATTCACCGTCGAGTCCATCGACAAAAAGGACTTGAAGGAATGGCCTGTCCAGGAAGGCGCGCTTGATGGCGCCGAAGAGGGCGAACTCGTTCGCTTCGAGCTTGGCGGTGAAGGAAAGGGTGGGAGGCCAGGTGCACGCATCACCGAGCGGATTGGGCATCCCAAGGCCGAGAAGGCGGTCAGCTTGATCGCAATCCATAATCACGGCTTGCGCGATCATTTCGATGATGACCTGCTGAGCGAGCTTGAGGAACTGCCCAAACTCAGCGCTCACCACAGGGAAGATTTGACCGGCCTCCCGCTGATCACGATCGATCCTGAGGACGCGAAGGATCATGACGACGCGGTATGGGCTGCTGCGGATACCGATCCTGCGAATGAGGGCGGGTCGATTGCCATCGTGGCAATCGCCGACGTTTCCTTCTATGTGAGGCCTGGAACGGCCCTAGACCGCGAGGCAAGCCTGCGGGGCAATTCGGTCTACTTCCCAGACCGCGTCGTGCCCATGCTGCCGGAAAAGCTATCGAATGACCTCTGCTCCCTTCGCGAAGGCGAGCTTCGTCCCTGCCTGGCTGTGCGGATGGTCTTCGACCGCAACGGCAAAAAGCTTTCCCACCGCTTCACGCGCGCCATGATGCGTTCGGCGGCGAAGCTTTCCTATCCAGAGGCACAAGCGGCAATCGACGGAAGACCTAATGCTAAGACTAGGCCTCTTCTCGATCGCGTGTTGCGTCCGCTCTGGCAAGTTTATTCGTTGTTAAAGGAGGCACGAGAGAAACGGGCGCCGCTAGACCTCGATCTGCCGGAACGGAAAATCATCCTTGATGATCGTGGACTTGTTTCAAGGGTCATAACGCCGGAACGTCTAGAGGCTCACAGGCTTATCGAAGAGTTCATGATTCAGGCAAATGTCGCTGCGGCCGAAGCCCTTGAGGAGAAAAAGTCGCCGCTGATCTATCGCGTGCATGACGCGCCATCGTCCGAAAAGCTGGTGGCGCTGAGCGAGTTTCTCGCCAGCATCGGGATTAACGCGCCCAAGACAGGCTTCAACCGGCCGGGGCAGTTCAACCGCATCCTTGCCAAAGCCATCGGCACGGAGCACGAAGAGCTGCTGAATGAAATTGTGTTGCGTTCCCAGGCTCAAGCAGACTACCGGCCAGGCAATCTCGGCCATTTTGGCCTGAATCTGCGCCGCTACGCTCACTTCACCTCCCCAATCAGGCGCTACGCGGATTTGATTGTTCACCGGGCGCTGGTCAGCGCCTTCCGCTTAGGAGAGGGCGGACTGTCAGACGCGGAAAGGTCAAAGCTCGACCGCATCGCAGAGGCCATTTCGCAAAGTGAGCGCAAAGCCATGTCCGCAGAGCGGGAGACGGTCGAGAGGCTGATCGCGATGCACCTTGCGGAGCGCGTTGGGGAAACTTTCCAAGCCCGCATATCGGGCGTTACGCGCTTCGGTCTCTTTGTAAAGCTTGATGGCACTGGCGCCGACGGATTTGTGCCCGCGGCATCGCTTGGGCGCGATTTCTACCGTCATATTGAGAATGCCCATGCGCTTGTTGGCGACCGAACTGGAGAAAGCTTCCGGCTTGGCGATAAAGTCGAAGTACGGCTTGTGGCGTCAAACCCGTCCGCAGGCGCGCTACGCTTTGAGATGCTGAGCGATGGCCGTTCCTCTCCCTCAATCGGAACGTCCAGTCCCAAACGAAATGGCAAACGCCAAAGTCAGAGTTCCGGAGGAAGAGCCCGCACCAGCCGCCACCGTACCAGACAAGGCGGGAACCGGGACGCGAGGCGAACTTCAGCCTCAGAGTAGAACGCTGGCATATTAAGGACGCGTAGATGGAAAGCACGGGTACAGAAGAGATGCCGGCGGGTGCCAGTCCGGCAGTTTGGACGAACGAGAGCGCCACCACTGAGCCTCGCCGCGCGGTGTTCCCCGCATTGTTGAGAGGTTTCCGGCAGCGCTGTCCCCAATGCGGATCCCCCACACTATTCTCTTCCTACTTGCGCGTGTCAGACATCTGCCCCGTTTGCGGAGAGAAGCTAAAGCATCATCGCGCTGACGATGCGCCGCCCTATTTTACGATCGTCATTGTTGGTCACATCGTGCTGCCGTTGCTAATGACAGTCGAGGTCGCATACGGTCCGCCATTGTGGCTCCATCTTTTGATCTGGCTGCCGCTGACAGTGATTTTGAGCCTGATGATACTTCCCCGCGTCAAAGGTGCCATTGTCGGTCTTCAATGGGCACATAAAATGCATGGCTTCGGGGGCGAGGACGATGTTTTGCGACCGGCATCAGATCCAATCGCTATCAGGGGCAACGCTGCATAGCTGCCACGCTTACCGCCACAGTTGAGCGGCTTTGCACGTGGGTGAATTATGGGCACCTTACCCTTGACATCCCCCCTCAACTTGGCCACTTTCAGCGCTGTTTAGAGGACTTCGGAATCTATCATGGCTAAACCTGTAACTCAGAAAATCAAATTGGTAAGCTCCGCTGGAACCGGATACTACTACGTCACCAACAAGAATCCGCGGAATCTGACCGAAAAGCTTGTTCTTAAGAAGTATGATCCTGTTGTAAAGAAGCACGTAGAGTTCAAGGAATCCAAGATTAAGTAGCGCCCCGCCTCCTGGCCGTCGGGGCGAGCTTCCCCGGAACTTCCTTAGCGCAGAGATGATCAGCTCCGCATCCATCGGCAGCGGGGTAAGTCCGATCTAGGACACGGAGCTGATCTTTGCGCCGTCGGATCAAGAGGGCGTGACCCAACAGCCTATCCGAAACCATCTAGTGTTGCGACGCATAGAGGCTTCGGTCATGCCCCACGGACCCAGGAGATGCGGCGGACCTGAGCACTCCGCAGGGTATTCACCTCATCTCATTATGATCACTTGTTGCATATTGGCAAGAGCTGATCGACACCTTTCCGCCTTAGTTGTGGCGAGTTGCACCAAAACTGCTTAACAAGCTTCCAACAAACCTCGCACAAGTTCCGTGCATGCTCCACGGCTTCCCGGTTCAAGGCCCTGTTCGCGAAACAGATTTTCCTCATCCGGCATATAATCCCCGAAAAGCACTGGGTTTTTTCGCAGTTTCGAGCCTGGTGGAAGTTTTCCCCGTTTTCCCCAGGCACTCAGGTCAAGGAGGCCGGCACAAATTGCCGGATCGTGTCTAGGAAGCGGGAGACAGAAATCGGTTTTGAGACATAGGCTTCGCAGCCGCCCTCTCGAATTCGCTCCTCATCGCCCTTCATGGCAAAGGCCGTGACCGCTACAATCGGGATATGTCGCAGGCTGTCGTCTTCCTTTAGCCATTTTGTTACGTCTAACCCGGAAACTTCTGGCAACTGGATATCCATCACGATCAGGTCTGGCCTGTGCTTGCGCGCCAGAGCGATTGCGTCGATACCATTTCTGGTCTGAATGGTTTTGTAACCGTGAGCTTCCAGAAGATCGTGAAAGAGCTTCATGTTCAGCTCGTTATCTTCGACGATAAGGATAGTCTTAGCCATGGAAGGGCTGCCTGCCTTTAGCCGGTTGTTCTCAGCCCGCCCCTCGCTGGCCAGACCTCGGAAAACTGGCCGTCTGGAAAATGAATGAAAGCGCATCGGCAGCTAGACAATTAAGCATTTGCGTCGCCCATCATTACCGGGAAATGTTAATTAATTCTAACTGGAACCTGAACACTTTACCAGAAGACGAGGTGCAGGGACTATGGACAAGGCTTTTGCGGAAGGAATTCAATAGCCGACAACTCCCCTTTTAAAGAGAACGTTCCGTAATCGAGCTTAAGCTTGCGGCTAACCCCGTTCTCGTACATCCGAAAGGAAACTTCGTAGGAAGGCAGGGCATCCTTTTTGGGCCCCTGGTCGTAGTAGCTCACGACCACAGGCCATGACGGGATGGTGGCCAGCACTTCTGAGTTTTTTACTTGGGGAAGCTCAGAATTCGCACTCAACTGCAGCGGTGGGCCAATTATGCTCGTCGTCTCGTAAACCTTGGCTCCTTTCTCAGAGCCATCATAGATGTTCGCCTGCAGGCGCTGCTGCCCAGCAAGTGCCGCTTTGAGCAGCGCGATGGAATGCTGGGTGGGAAAGAGGATCTGCCCGGAGAGATCAAGCACCGCTCTTTTCGGCTTCTCCAGGTCTACGATGACGTGGTCCTGGTTGTGGCCTGTATGACGCGCCACCCCCTTTGTGCTTTCGCTGAGTTTGTTGTCGGCATATTGAGAAGTATTGAATCGAAAACGCTTCCCTTCCGCATCCTCCCAGCTCTCCGACCGGATGTCAGTCATGCTTGCCTTGCCTTCGCGGTCGAAAACTTCGGTCACGAGGCGGGTGTTGAGAGTATATCCTTGGCAAGCTGTCCCACTGAAATCATAAATGAGCTGACCCCTTATGTCGGTGACGTTGGAACCTGCGCCAGTCTCATCGAGCGACAAGTCATAGACTGCCCGGTGAGACGCCAGCGTGATGGCATGAGGCGATGCCAGTTGTGCATCTGCCGGCTGCTCCGCAAGGCCGGCCACGGCTGCGCAGATGAAAATCCGGATCGTGATGCGCCAATTCATATTTTTCATTCGTCTTCTTCCGGCTTACGTTCTTCTGCAACCTTGATAGCTGGCTTCACGGAAAATAACAGCCCTATTCCGGCCGCGTTCAATTGCTGCCATATACGTGGGATAAGCTTAGCCATTCCGCGAATGGTGAAGCCCCAAAGTTGACATTGGGCTTCCCCGCGCCATTTCCTAGCCGGGGACTTCTTGCGCCGTTTCAGCATTTCTAGGAGCCGCATAGTGGACGGTAAGAGCGCTGCCTTGAGCGTCAGCGTATTAAGCGTGCGCGAAGTTCGCCAAGACGATTGGGATAGGTTGGCCAACCTCGCTGGCCGCGCCTTCAATCCGTTCCTATCGCACGCCTTCCTGTCAGCGCTTGAGGAAAGTGGCTCGGTTTCGGCGAAGACCGGATGGCTTCCATCCCATCTCGCTCTCAGGGAAGGGGACGGTTCCCTGGCAGGCCTGATGCCCTGTTACCTCAAGTCCCATTCCTATGGCGAATATGTTTTCGACCATTCCTGGGCACGTGCGTACGAGCTAGCTGGCGGGCGTTATTATCCAAAACTACAAACCGCTGTTCCATTTACGCCGGTCACAGGGCCGCGCATGCTCATCGCTCCGAACTTTTCCGCGGAGCAGGCACGGTCAAAGCTGGCATCGGCGGCCATGCAATTGACCAAAGCGAGCCGCGCCTCCTCCTGGCACGTGACTTTTGCACCGAAAGAGGAATGGGACGCGCTCGGACAAGTGGGAATGCTTCAGCGGACGGATACGCAATATCATTGGCATAACCGCGGCTATGAGAGCTTCGACGGTTTTCTCTCGGCCCTGGCTTCCCGCAAGCGCAAGACCATACGCAAGGAAAGGGAACAGGCGAGAGCTTCAGGCGTAGCCCTTGAATGGCTGACAGGTTCGGATATCAAGGAAGCGCATTGGGATGCCTTTTTCGACTTCTATCTGGACACCGGCAGCCGTAAATGGGGCTCTCCTTATCTCAACCGCACCTTTTTCAGCCTCATCGGCGAGCGCATGGCGGACCGTACCCTCCTCATCATGGGCAAGCGGGACGGCGCCTATGTCGCCGGCGCTTTGAACTTCATTGGCGGCGATACACTCTACGGGCGCTATTGGGGCTGCATCGAGTCGCACAGCTTTCTTCATTTCGAGGCGTGCTATTACCAGGCCATGGATTTTGCGGTTGCGCACAAACTCGCGAATGTGGAGGCTGGCGCGCAAGGGGAGCACAAGCTTTTGCGCGGCTATGTGCCTGTCACGACGTACAGCGCGCATCATTTCGCTGATCCGGGTCTGGCAGCAGCAGTCGCCAGCTATTTGCGCCAGGAGCGAAAGGCGGTCGCGCGCGAGCAAGAAATGCTGGCTGAAGCCTTGCCTTACAAGAAATGCAGTTAGGGTTTGAGTTTATCAGGTCACAGGACTTTGACTGGTGGTCACTTCCACACTCCGGTGGAAGCAACTATGACGTAAGCGCTCTCTATTTTTAAGTTTGTTTAGAATTCCATGTCGAGTTCCTCGACATCTTCCTCCTCGGCCCGGGCCCCAGCGACCCAATCCTCCATCGCTGGCCATACCATGATGGTCCGGCAGTAATCCGCACATGCCTTATCCAGCTTGACGTCGTAAGTCAGAAAGCGGGTACAGACCGGCGCGTACATGGCATCGGCCATTGAAAGCTGACCAAAGAGATAAGGTCCGCCGTAGGCTTCTAAACAGTCGCGCCAGATTGCAATGACGCGGTCAATATCTGCCCTTGCGCCGGGAAAAATCTTAAAGCCGGGATGGTGGGCCTTTAAATTCATCGGCAGCGCGGAGCGCAGATTATAGAAGCCCGAGTGCATCTCGCCGCAGATCGAGCGGCAATGCGCGCGCATTTTGCCATCCTTGGGCAGAAGCTGCGATCCCGGCCTGATCTCAGCGAGGTATTCCGCGATGGCAAGCGTGTCCCACACCTTGATCCCGTCATGTGTCAGGCACGGCACCAGAAACGAAGGCGAAAGCAAGAGCAGTTCGGCGCGAATGGACGGATCCCCAATGGACACAAGGTCTTCTTGTATCTCGAGACCGGCGAGCTTGCACAGGAGCCACCCTCGAAGCGACCACGACGAATAGTTCTTACTGCTAATTGAAAGCGTAGCCTCCGCCATTACCGTGACCTCTGCTTATGGTTCAAAACTTGCATCGCCTCGGCGCGGCGATTCCGGTTGCAGCCGCACGTGCAACTTCTGTTCCACTGCCAAGGCCTAGAATGCTTTACAAAGCTTATGATTTCTGCTCGGACGCCCTGCTACCGGCGAGAGGCCTTGCTCAGCTCGGTTTGAGCATGGTTACGCCTTTCATGGCAAACGGCAATGGCAAGTGGCTAAGAGATTTCACGGCAGCCTGTGAACTGATTTACCGCGCGGAGCTCAAACACACACGGCCCCCATTTGGCATCAAATCCGTGCGCGTTGGCAACAGGGATGTTCCAGTTACGGAGGAGCCGCTTGCCGCAACCCCATTTGGAACCCTCCTGCACTTTAAGAAGGACACGAGCCTTGCGCAGCCTCGCGTACTCGTCGTGGCCCCTTTATCCGGCCACTTCGCGACATTGCTTCGAAATACCGTTCAGACATTGCTCGCGGACCACGATGTTTGCATAACGGATTGGCACAATGCCCGCGATGTAAGCACTTCCGCGGGCGCCTTTGCTTTTGACGACTATGTCGAACATCTCATTAATTGGCTGCGGTTTCTTGGGCCGGGAACTCATGTTGTTGCCGTCTGTCAGCCTTGCGTCCAGGTTCTTGCTGCCGCCGCCGTCATGGCCGAGAGCGGCGACGCCGCGCAGCCCCGCAGCATGACCTTGATGGCCGGACCGATCGATACGCGCGTCAACCCCACGAAAGTGAACGAGCTTGCAACGGGGAAGCCGATTCAGTGGTTCGAAAAGAACCTAATCGACCGCGTGCCGCCCCGTTACCCCGGAGCAGGAAGGCGCGTTTATCCCGGTTTCGTTCAGCTGGCGGCATTTTTGTCGATGAATATCGACCGGCATCGAAAGGCGCACTTGGACCTCTATCAGCATCTTGCTCAGGGCAGGACCGAAAAGGCCGAAGCAATAAAGACATTTTACGACGAGTATTTCGCTGTTCTCGATCTCCCTGCGGAGTTCTATCTCGAAACCGTTGCTTGGGTGTTCCAGGAAGCGCGGCTCGCGGAAGGAAAGCTCACTTACCGCGGTTCGCCTGTTAAACCTCGGGCAATTAGGCAAACCATGCTCCTGACCGTGGAAGGTGAGCGCGATGATATTTGCTCGATCGGTCAGACGGCAGCGGCCCACGATCTTTGTACGGGACTGCGCCCGCATATGAAGCGGCATCACCATCAGGCGGGCGTCGGACATTACGGCGTATTCAGTGGCCGCCGCTGGGAAACCCAGGTTTACCCTCAGATCCAGCACACGATCCTCGCGACCGATTGAGCGCTCTACTTTATCCTCGCGCTTCCTCCGCACAGCGCTCCATCTCACGCCGTGTTTTAAACGCTATATTCTCCTCATCGAGATCGACGCTCGCGTAAGTCAGCAGACCTCCTGTCTGTATTCCATGCCGAAGCCTCGCACCATGCGTAAGGCCAATCGGCAGAAGGCCCTCTGCCAGAGACCGGGCGGAAGGAACAAGCTTGCCATAGACAGTGTAGCCGCCTTCGCCATCCAGAACTTCGCCGAGCTTCAAATCGCGCTTCGCCACCGCCACGGCATCGCCACGCCATTCCATTGGCGAGCCCGTGCCCTCGCCTCGCAGAGCGGCATTGAGTACGGAGATGGAGAGCTCAAGCCCGATTAAGTGAAACGGCTTATACATCGCGGCATAGAAGCCGGTGCTGTCAGTGCGAAGCCCATATTGAGAAAAGCAAGCGGCGGCGTATTTGTTGGGCGCCTTCAACACCACATAGACCCCCCAGCGCAGATCGCGGAAGACGGGGCGGCCATCCCGCTCCAGCGAAGAGACAACTTCGACCATGCCGTCATGATCGAGAACTCCTCCACAGACAGAAGGCCTCAGGACATGGGCCAAATCATCCGCCCCGCATGGCGGAAATGAGAGACCATCGAAAGGCACGTCAAGGCAGCAGGCATTCGCCACGGCCGCCATTTCGATTGCCGACTTCGTGCCATCGAGAAATGAATTGAACATCTGGGCATTCATCCCGGCCTCGGCCGCCTGCCGGGCGGTTAGGCCGTAGTGCTGCCAAACCTCATCGGGTGTTACGCGGTGGTAGCTGGGAAGGTACTTTGTGCCTTTGCCGGCGGCGGCAACGGTGAACCCTGAAGACCGCGCCCAATCGACCATTTCCGCGATCAGCGCAGGCTGATCTCCATAGGCCATGGAGTAGACGGTGCCGGCTTCGCGCGCTTTGGCAGCAAGGAGCGGCCCGGCCAGAACATCGGCCTCTACATTGACCATCACGATGTGCTTACGTGCCTCGATGGCTGCCAGCGCGTGAGCAATCCCCGCGCAGGGATTGCCGGTAGCTTCGATGACGATATCGGCCTCATCGGACGCGCATGCTGCGATGCCGTCACTAACAAACCGGGTGCCCCCAATCCGGCCAGCGTCCCACCCCACCGTCTCGCAAGCAGACCTCGCTTTGTCAGGATCGATATCGGCGATGACCGTGACCTCCACTCCTGGCAGAGTGGGCACTTGCGACAGGAACATCGCGCCGAACTTGCCCGCCCCAATTATGGCCACGCGGACGGACTTCCCCGATTCTCTACGCACATTTAGCAACGCACTCAGGCTCATTGTCATTTACCCAGAAGATGAAGCTATTTGAGCGTGCCGCAGAAGGCCGCCGGCGACCACAGGATAAGCAGCGCTAGTAAACTTTCAATTCATCTTAGCTTTGAACTACTACATAGGGCAAAGCTTCCCAGAATAGCTTCATGCGAAAGTCTTAGCTCCAATGTCTTAGCCCCCAGCACAATTGACTGTGATAAATCATTAAAGGTTTCGAAAACGCCGTTCTTGAAGCCGGCGCGTAATTGAGTGTTGGGAGAAACGTCACTCCATTGGAGGAGAAATTTCATGACGATTGCCGCAGATAGAACCTTCGGCCCGGCTGGCGAGGTTACGCAAGCCGAGCAGCGTAAGGTTGTCCTTGCATCCTCGCTCGGCACCGTGTTCGAGTGGTATGACTTCTATCTTTACGGGTCGCTCGCGGCCATTATCGGATCCCACTTCTTCACCGGCCTGACGCAATCGGGCCAATTCATCTTCGCGCTGCTTGCGTTCGCCGCTGGATTTTTTGTTCGGCCCTTTGGCGCCATCTTTTTCGGACGCTTAGGTGACATAGTCGGTCGCAAATATACCTTCCTGATCACAATCATGATCATGGGTATGTCCACCTTCCTGGTCGGAGTGCTTCCCAGCTATGACAGGATCGGTGTCGCGGCCCCAATCATCCTCATTGCCCTCCGCCTCCTCCAAGGGCTCGCACTCGGCGGGGAATATGGCGGTGCCGCGATCTATGTCGCAGAGCATGCCGAGCCTAATCGCCGCGGTTACCGGACGAGCTGGATTCAAACTACGGCCACGCTGGGCCTCTTCCTGTCCCTGATCGTCATTCTGCTTTGCCGCCAATTTGCTCCCGGCATTACAGCGGCCGAGAAAGCTGCCTCCTTCAATGCGGAGTATGGCTTGTGGCGCGTTCCCTTCCTGGTTTCGATTTTTCTCCTGATCATCTCAGTCTGGATTCGGCTTAGCCTCAACAAATCGCCGCTCTTCCAGAAGATGAAAGACGAGGGCCGTACTTCCAAAGCTCCGTTGGCCGAAGCGTTCGGCAATTGGACATTTGGCAGGATCGTTCTTTTGGCGCTCCTCGGGCTTACCGCCGGTCAGGCTGTTGTCTGGTACACAGGCCAGTTCTATGCCCTATTCTTCCTCACCCAGACGCTCAAAGTAGATCCCTTCTGGGCTCAGATCATGATCGCACTATCGCTCGTGATCGGCACTCCGTTCTTCATCGTGTTCGGTTGGCTGTCGGACAAGATCGGCCGCAAACCCATTATCATGCTGGGGTGTCTGCTTGCAGTACTGACTTACTATCCTACCGGTATCCTTCAATATGTGCCGGGCGGGGAGAAGTACAGCTATCCCGGAATATTCGAGAGGCTAACACTGGCAGCCAATCCGGACCTCGCTGCGGCCATCGCCAAAACGCCTGTCACCGTCGTGGCCGATCCTAGCCAATGCCAATTCCAGTTTAATCCGGTCGGCAAAGCGAAGTTCACATCCCCATGCGACGTCGCTAAATCAGCACTTGTGAAGGCAGGCGTTCCGTATAGCAATGAAGCGGGGCCCGCAGGCGCAGCGCAGATAAAGATCGGAAGCCAAGTCATCCAGTCCTACGACGCGGCGGGCGCGGATGCGAAGGCGCAGGGAGACCGCTTCTCGAAGGAACTGGCCGATGCATTGAAGACGGATGGTTATCCTCCGAGGTCGCCAATCAATGGTATCAACTGGACCGTCGTCGGCTTGCTGACCATCCTTGTGATCTACGTGACGATGGTTTACGGCCCAATCGCAGCTATGCTGGTCGAGCTTTTCCCGACCCGCATTCGCTACACGGCGCTGTCGCTGCCATACCATATTGGTAATGGCTGGTTCGGAGGCTTCCTCCCGGTGACCGCCTTTGCGATCGTGGCTGCGACAGGCAATATCTACGCCGGGCTTATGTATCCGATCATCGTCGCCGCGATGACCTTCGTGATCGGCGTGCTGTTCATCCGTGAGACGCGTGGCACGGACATCACTAACTAAATACCTGAAGCGTTACAGCTAGGGCCGGGGCAACTCGGCCCTTTTTGCTGCCTGAACGAATCTGGGTTGAATTAACCGCCGATTGCGCCTGCCGAAAAAACTGCTACTGTTTTTCTTTAGCAATGCGGAATGTATAATTCGCAGGCAATCTTAGCGGAGGGGCAACGGTGAACACGGGAGAGACGGAGATTGCTGCGATGGACGGCAATGCGTCACATTCCGGGCCTCATGAGGAAACAGCATCCCATATTCAACCGTCCGTTCTTTTCCATAATGCTACGTTGGCGCGGCCCTCGATTTTGCCCCACACCGTTATCGGTGATGCAGCAAGGGCAACGCCTGCCACAACCAGCCCGGCTTACAACGCGATCACCTCCCCGGGTCCCATCTACGGTGCGCTCGATTTAGGCACCAACAATTGCCGGCTTCTGGTCGCCCGTGCATCGAGACGAGGCTTCTTTGTCATTGATGCCTTTTCCAGGATCATAAAGCTTGGCGAGGGCGTCAGTCAGTCGGGCCTACTGTCCGAGGAGGCGATGGCACGCACGGTTGAGGCGCTAAAGATATGTTCGGCAAAGCTGGGGCGGAGAAGCGTAACAAGGTCGAGGCTCGTCGCGACAGAGGCATGCCGGATCGCAAAAAATGGGCCTGAATTTCTTGATCGGGTGAAGGCTGAGACAGGGTTGACTCTGGAGATCATCGGCAGGGAAACTGAAGCCCGTCTGGCGGTCTCGGGCTGCGCTTCTCTCATAGACAAGCGCAGCAACTATGCGTTGATCTTCGACATTGGCGGCGGCTCATCGGAGTTTGTCTGGCTCAATCTGGGGCTTGGCCAGCGGAGTAGACGCATCTCGATCGAAGACCGGCTCCGGGTTCAGGACTGCATCGAGGCGTGGACCTCACTTCCCCTCGGAGTCGTCACCCTCGCTGAAACCTTTGGTAAATCCTGTGTGGAGGGATCGCATTTCGAAGAGATGGTGCAGTTCGTGCAGGCTCGCCTCCAGCCTTTCAGCGAAGCGAACGCGATCGCCGCCAAGATCGCGCGCAGCGGGGCGCACCTGCTCGGCACGTCGGGAACCGTTACGACAATCGCGGGGGTATACCTGCAACTCCCCGAATACAGGCGTGCCAAAGTGGATGGCTGCTGGCTCTCCACCGAGAGCATCCGGGAAGTATCGAAGCGAATAGCCGGCATGAACTATGAAGAGCGGGCTGCGCAACCTTGCATCGGGGTGGAGAGAGCCGATCTTATTCTGGCCGGATGCGCGATTATGGAGGCCATGCTGCGGATTTGGCCGGTAAGATCGCTGCGAGTCGCCGATCGCGGTCTTCGCGAGGGAATTCTCGCCACCCTCATCGCGGAGGATGTCATGCAATATCGGCACAAGACCAATGGCAGAAGTAACGGGGCGGCAGATCGCGCAGTAATCTCTACCCCATGACAGGCCGTGCCCCTTCCCACCCGCTGAGGGTGAAGCTTCAGAAATCAAAGGGGCGGACGCAGTCTTCCAAACAATGGCTCGAGCGGCAGCTTAATGACCCGTTTGTGCTGGCGGCCAAGAGGGAAGGCTATCGCAGCCGCGCGGCCTACAAGCTCGATGAGATCGCGGAGAAATATGGCATCCTCAAACCAGGCAGCGTAGTGGTCGACCTCGGTGCGGCGCCCGGAGGATGGAGCCAGGTGGCAGCAAAGCGCGCGAAGTCTGCGGAGGGGCAGGGGACCGTTGTTGCGCTGGATATTCTTCCCTTGGACAACATCCCGGGCGTGGTCATCCTCCGGCAAGACTTCACTGACCCGCATGCGGAAGGGTTGCTGATGCAAGCTCTCAACGGGCGTGGGCCGAACGCCGTCCTTTCGGACATGGCGGCGCCAGCTACGGGGCACCGCCGAACCGACCATTTGCGCATTATGGGGCTTGCGGAAGAAGCACTCGCCTTTGCGTTGAAGGTTCTGGCGCCTGGCGGCGTTTTTCTGGCCAAGGTCTTGCAAGGCGGAAGCGAAAAGTCTCTGCTTGAGGTTCTCAAACGCGACTTCGCAGCGGTCAGGCATGTGAAGCCCAAGGCTAGCCGCTCGGAGTTGGCGGAACTCTATGTTCTCGCGACCGGATTTCGCGGGGCGAGGCCCGGTTCTACTGAGCTGGAGTAGCAGGCGCAGCTGGTGGAGGCGCCGCTTCCTTTTCTGCCGGTGGAGAAGGCGCATTCGAGCTTGCGGCGCCGGCTGGCGGAGAAGCAGGCGCGTTCTGGACCGCTTGTGAGATGCGCCGGGCAAAGGCAGCGTCAGACGCGGGCTTGCTGCTTGCGGCGTCAGCCCGTTTTGCATTTCTTAGCGCTTCTTCCGACTTCGCAATCTCCTCGCGGGAATATTCGTTCGCGTTACAGGAGCATCCCTTGATGTAGACCTTCCTGTTGCGGAATGCGTTCGGTATTGAGCTGTAAGGCCGCCCGCTCAGGGATACCATCTGATCGACATCTTGATCCGACCGGTGATAAAAAAGCTCGGCCGGAGCTGCACACTGGGAGCGGCATTTTGCATCGTCTTCGCGGAATTGGCCTTCTGTGGTCGCGTTGCTGATTGGGAAATAAAAGCCGTCGCATTCCCGCACGCAGAGGGTCCGGTACGTCGAGGCGCCATAATTTGGAGTGTAACGGCTCGTGTCGTCGGAATCTTCGTTGCTGAAGAAGGAAAAGATTGAGTTGTTGTGGCTCCGCTGGGCCTCATACTCCCGGGCATATTGATCGCCGCAATGGTTCCGGACAAGCTCGGCTATCAGGTCGTCGTGTCTTCCCCGAGGCGAATTACTTCTTAGTGCCGACTCGCGTTGCGCTTTCAATTGGGCGAGCGCGTTCTTCGCCGCTTGGATTTGGCCGTCAAGGTCGATGCAGCGAGGCGTGCGGCGCAAAGACCGGCCGAAAAGGAACATATCCTCGTAGCAGTTTGCTTGCTCGGCGTCGGATTGGGCCCGGCGGAATTGCGCATCCGCCTGGCGCACATCTGCTTCTATGCGAGGGAGCTGATCTTGTGCGGCTGGATTTACCGCGCCACCATTGGTCAGCTGATATTCAAGATCGCGGCATCGCGGGTTGATACTTCCTGCCGGGCCATAGGGCGAACCGTAACCCTGTTGGGGTGAACCATATCCCTGTTGCCCGTAGGCTGGCTGCTGGCCGTAACCCGGCTGTGGTGGCGGGTAGCTTTGGCCGTAACCGGGCTGTGGCGGCGGGTAGCTGCGGTTGTAGCTGTCGCCCCAGCCTCCCCAGCCTTGGGCGTAGATTGCGTGCCATCCTCCGGCCGTAAGCGCTGCGCAGACGCAGCCTATACCTAGAATTCGAGAGAGGGTCTTCATGTTCATCCGCCCCCATGAATCAGTTCTGGAAGGCTGCCGCTGGAATCGAGAGCTCAAGTATGAGCTGCGCCGCTCCCCAACGCAACCCACGTAAATGGGACTGGGGACAAGTCCCTCAGCTGCTCTCTGAGTTTGTCAATTTAATGAATTGCAGGTTCCTCGCTTGACCGCGAAGGAATTTGCGGCGATTGTCGCGCCATGGAACGTATCGCCACTTGCAATGGCCGGAACATTATTATCGCGAGCTGATATAGGAGCTGGCGCGGCATTGCGTTTGAAGTGAAGAAATAGCCCGCCAGCAAGGGCAGGGCTTTATGGTACTCAAGCTTTATAATACCCGGACGAGGCGGAAGGAAACCTTCGAGCCGCTCGATGCGAACGCCGTGCGCATGTATGTGTGCGGCCCGACCGTCTACGATTATGCGCATATCGGCAATGCCCGGCCCGTCATCGTATTTGACGTGCTGTTCCGCTTGCTGCGGCATCTCTATGGGCCTGAGCATGTCATTTACGCGCGCAACATCACCGATGTTGACGACAAGATCAATGCGCGCGCGGCCCAGGAAGGCGTACCAATCCGGGAATTGACGGAGCGAACCGCGGCCCAGTTTCACGCCGACATTCACGCACTTGGTGTGCTTACGCCGGAGGACGTCAACGTTCCCGGTAGGCCGCCTTTGTTTATCGAACCTAGGGCGACGGAATATGTCTCAAGGCCCGATGCGCCCATGGACATGATCCGCATGATCCAACTTTTGATCGAGCGCGGACACGCCTACGAAGCCGAAAGCCATGTGCTGTTCTCTGTGGCGACCGACCCGGATTACGGGAAGCTCGCGCGGCGCAGCGTCGAAGAAATGCAGGCCGGCGCGCGTGTGGAGGTGGCGCCTTACAAGCGGGATCCCATGGATTTCGTGCTGTGGAAGCCCAGCAGCGGGGCCGAACCCGGCTGGGACAGCCCGTGGGGCTTCGGCCGCCCCGGCTGGCATCTCGAATGTTCGGCGATGTCCGCTGCCCTTCTCGGCGAGGTTTTCGACATTCACGGCGGCGGTATCGACCTGCTTTTTCCGCATCACGAGAACGAGGTCGCGCAATCGACCTGCGCGCATGGCACCAAGATCATGGCCAATTTCTGGATGCATAACGGCCATCTTCAGGTCGAAGGTGCGAAGATGGCGAAGAGCCTCGGCAACTTCGTCACCATCAACGACATTGTTTCAAATGGCCGGTTATCCGGTGCCGCCGCGCGATTGGCGATGCTATCTACCCATTACCGTCAGCCTATGGATTGGACCGCAGAGAAGGTTAAGGAGGCCGCCTTCACGCTTGATAAGTTTACGCGCCAGCGTGTTGAAGGCTTGGCAAGGTCCGATTTTATAGATCCTCGCATTTTGGAGCCGTTGCTTGATGATCTTAACACTCCAGGCGCTATCACTGGCATGCATGAAGTCGTGAATGAGATTCTCGCCAGCACTGCAGCGGATGAAACGAAACAGGAAAAGTTCGCCAGCATCGCCAATGCTCTCGATATTTTGGGCTTTGGGCAATTCCCCGATTTCGATGCGAATGCTTGGGGGCGGGAGCAGGTTTCGATCAATGTCGCCTTTGTTGAGGCGCTAAAGGACGCGCGTCTTGCAGCTCGGAAGGCGAAGAACTGGTCGGAGGCGGACCGTATCCGTGACGAGCTTGCCGCTATGGGCATCGCCTTGATGGACAGGAAGAACCCGGAAACGGGCGAGATCGAAACCACCTGGGAGATGGCGCGATGATTGAGTTAGCTCTCCCGCGAGGGGAGAGGGTCAACACGCTCGGTTCGGACGCCACATGAAAGAGCGCCTGTATTTGTTCGACACCACACTACGCGATGGCGCGCAAACGTTGGGCGTCGATTTTTCCGTGGAAGACAAGCGCATCATCGCCGGCTTGCTCGATAGCCTCGGCATCGACTATATCGAGGGCGGCTATCCTGGCGCGAACCCGGTCGATACGGAATTCTTTGAAGCGCCGCCGCCTTTGAAGGCGAAGCTGACCGCCTTTGGCATGACGAAGCGCGCCGGCAGGTCAGCCTCGAACGATCCAGGCTTCCAGGCTGTCCTTCAGGCCACCGCCGATGCAGTCTGCCTGGTCGCCAAATCCTGGGATTATCATGTCAAGCTCGCTCTCGGCATCTCAGGCGAAGAAAACACTGATGCCATCGCCGCCTCTGTCGAGGCCGTTCGCGATATAGGACGGGAAGCGCTCATCGACTGCGAGCATTTTTTCGACGGCTACAAGGCCAATCGCGACTACGCGCTGGCTTGCGCCAAAGCAGCCTCCGAGGCCGGAGCGCGCTGGGTTGTTCTTTGCGATACGAATGGCGGAACGCTGCCGCACGAGGTCGAGGCCATCGTTTCCGAGGTAGTGCGCCAAATCCCCCGCGAACGTATCGGCATCCACGCTCACAATGATACGGAGAATGCTGTCGCCAATACGCTCGCCGCGGTTCGTGCAGGCGCGCGGCAGGTCCAGGGCACGCTAAACGGGCTTGGGGAGCGCTGCGGCAATGCCAATCTCACCTCGATCATCCCGGCGCTTTTGTTGAAAGAGGATTACGCGCGCCAATTCCAGACCGGAGTAAGCCCTTCCGCGCTCCGCACCTTGACGGCGGTTTCGCGTCAATTCGACGAGCTTATGAACCGCCAGCCAAACCGGCACGCGCCCTATGTTGGGGAATCGGCATTTGCGCATAAGGGCGGAATTCACGCTTCGGCTGTAATGAAGGAGCCGCGCACCTACGAGCATGTCCCGCCCGAAACTGTTGGCAACAGCCGCAAACTTCTCATTTCCAACCAGGCCGGGCGCTCGAACATCCTGGCGGAACTATCCCGGATCGGCATCGAAACCGATAAGGATGATCCGCGTCTGCCTGCGCTTCTCGAAGAAGTAAAGACGCGCGAGGCGCAAGGATACGCGTATGAAGCCGCGGACGCGTCCTTCGAGCTTTTGGCGCGACGGGCATTCGGCGAGGTGCCGGAATTCTTCAAGGTCGAAAGCTTTCGGGTGATGGTTGAGCGCCGCCACAATGCGAGAGGCGCGCTGGTCACCATTTCCGAAGCAGTGGTCAAGGTCAGAGTCGGCGATCAGCTCTTCATGAATGCGGGCGAAGGCAACGGCCCTGTCCATGCCCTTGATCAAGCGCTTCGCAAGGACCTTGGCCTGTATCAGCCAAGCATTCAGGATTTGGACCTCGCAGATTTCAAGGTGCGGGTACTCACCGGGGGCACGGATGCGGTGACACGTGTCCTTATCGAGAGTTGCGACCGCAAAACCGGCCGGCGCTGGTTCACTGTCGGAGTTTCACCCAATATTGTAGATGCGTCGTTTGAGGCGCTCCTTGATTCCATCGTCTTTAAACTATGGACAGACATGCATAAGCAAAAAGTGTGACCTCCTCGTCTATTGGCATAAAAAGGGGAACGTCACGTGCATTATTGTCTTGATTGTTGGTGCCTGAGATTTTGGCGGCCGAGATGACTAGGGCACTTTTGACTACAGCTATCGGATGCGTGGCTATCGCAGCGCTGTTCTCTGCGCCGGGTGCATTTGCTGCGGGCCGTGGGATTGGTGGAGGCTTCGGCGGCCACATTGGCGGAATCGGTGGCTTTGGCGGCGGCGCTCTCGCCCGTCCGCCAGCAATTGGTGGCCTCGGCGGCTTTCAAGCTGGCGGAATCGGCGCGGTCCCGCGCATTGGAGGTTTCCGAGGCCCACGTTTAAGCGCCATTCCGCGTATTCGCACATCGCCGATGGGCGGAGGTGCCTTCGCCCGCATCCCCAGTATCGGGCATTTCCGAGGTTTAGGCCGCGGCCGGCTTTACGGCGGGCGCGCTGGTCTGAATTATGGCCTCGGGCTGCGCGGCTCTCATCGGTTTGCGGGCCTTCAACGTCCTAGGATTAGGAGCCGTAACACGACTTCAGCAACCCGGGGCGCTGCATTGAATAGGGCACGGATAAACAGGTTCGCGGCCGGACATAATCGCGCTTTGGGCACCTTGCCCCCTGCTTTAGCAGGCGCCGCAATCGCTCATGGCAATGCCTTCGCGAATGCAAGGTGGGGCGGCCACAGATGGGGGTACCGTAACCACCGCTTCAGGCGCTTCTGGGCCGGAGGGGTATTCTGGCCCTACTTCTTCGGCGACTTCTTCTCCTACACTTTCTGGCCATACGCCTATAACGGGCTGTTCTGGGGCTATGGGGCGGACGCGCTTCTGTGGGCTGCGCTTTGGCCCGGCTACGAGTATCCCTATTGGTATTATGGGTATTACGCCACGCTCCCCTCGAGCGAATACGCCGAGGGGGACATTTATGGCGGTCTCCGGTCGTCGACGATTCCGCTGCCGCTCTTCCCGCTTCCGTCACAGGAAACTGCAGGAAGCTGCGCTGGATTTGCTCCGGGCGTAAGTGAATTGCCGATAGCGCGCATCGAGGCGATTATCCAGCCAACATCCGCGCAGCGCCCAGCTTTTGAGGAGTTGAGGTCCGCGTTAATTCGAGCTCGCGAAATATTGAGCCGGGCTTGCCCGGCCCAAACGCCTGCAACCCCGGTGGCCCGTCTGGATGCCATGGCACAAAGGCTCCAAGCGACGCATGATGCGATCGCGGTTGTTCGCGGCCCTCTCGAAAGACTTTATAGTGAGCTGACCGATCGACAGAGAGAAAGATTAGAAAGCGCGGCCGGAGGCGGGTCCAGCCCCCAAAACTTCGACGTCGCAAAACTATGTTCGCGGCAAGCAGGCTTTGTGAATGTTCCGGTTAGCAGCATCACGCAATTGATCAAGCTCGATCGTACGCAGCGGGAGGCCCTGGATGAGTTGACGCGAGCGTCGCAAACGGCTGCGCAGAACCTAGAGAAGTCTTGCCCTTCAAATGTACCGAATACGATCGCGGCGAGGATCGAGGCCGCGGAAACGAGGGTTGAGGCCCTCATTCATGCAATCGGCATCATCCGTCCTAAGCTCGAAAGCTTCTATGCATCGCTCACCGGCGCCCAGAGAAACGCGGTGAACTCTGGCGTGCCTCAAACAACTGCTGCTGCGGCGCGATAGTGCCACGGCCTCAAGTCAGCCGCAAAGCGTACCAAGACCATTGTTTTAAAATTTTGCTAAACCTGGAACGCTAGTCCTGCATTTGCCTTCTCCGATCATCCTAAACAGTTTTGAGGAGGCAGAAAATGCCTGGAAGGCTTTTGCTTATTGCCAGCTGCCTGGCGCTTGGAGGAATCGTCGCCGGGACATCATCGGAAAGCTTTGCGGCGCACCGTGGGGGAGGTGGCGGAGCTCACTTTGGAGGGGCGCACTTTGGCGGCGCTCATTTCGGAGGGGCACACTTTGGCGGCGCTCATTTGGGAGGAGCACACTTCCGTGGCGCCCATTTTGGCGGGCTCCGCGGGATTCGCAGCACTGGTGGCCATCGCTTCGGAGGGAGGCATTTTGCCTTCCATCGGGCGGGTAGGTCCCATTTCAGAGGCGCCCACATTCATCACGCGATGAGAACCGGTCACGGCGCCAACTTTGCGCATCTGCACCGGCTTAATCATGTTGCGCATGGCACTCATGTAAACCACGCTACACACGCAATTGGGAACAGTAGAAATGGCCGCATTGGCGAACACACGCTCGCAAGAAACTCAGCCTTCAGGCATCACGCTAACGCGTTTGCGAACGAACGCTGGGGCGGGCGCGAATGGCGCGATCATGGCTTCAGGCGCTATTGGGCGGGTGGCGTGTTCTGGCCCTATTTCGTGGGCGATTACTTCTCCTACGCGTTCTGGCCATACGACTATTATGACGCGTTCTGGGGCTGGGGTCCGGATAGCCTTCTATGGAGCGCATTTTGGCCCTATTACGATTACCCATATTGGGACTATGGGTATGGGGGAACACCCTATGCCGGCGATATATACGGCGGCTACCGGACGGCAGTCCCAGAACGCGCACGGCGTGTTGCTCGCATCAGCGGGCAAGAAGCCGTCTCAACCTGTGCAGCCTTCGCTCCTGGCGTGAATGGGTTACCTGTTCAGCGCCTCGAAGAAATCATCCAGCCCACTGAAGCGCAAAGGGTGGCATTCGATGACCTCAAGGCCGCGATGGTCAAGGCATCGGAAATTCTAAGTAATGCCTGCCCGGCCGAAACCCCGGTGACGCCGGTGGCGCGGCTGGATGCGATGGAGCAGCGCCTCAAGGCAATGGACGAGGCGGTGAGGATCGTTCATGGCCCTCTGGAGAGGTTGTATGGCGACCTGACTGAGCAGCAGAAGCAAAGACTGGAATCAGCTGTCGCGAACGGCCAGCGCCCGGCAAGAATAGACCTTGCGAAGCTTTGTTCGAACCAGGCGGGCTTCGTGCACGTCCCAGAGGACGATATCGCCCAGACGATTAAGCTGGATGATCGGCAAATGCAGGACCTCGACAATCTGAAGCAGGCATCCGCCAAGGCCGCGGACGAACTGCGCAGCTCTTGCCCTTCAAATGTGCCCGAAGGGGTCAATGCGAGGCTCGATGCGGCGCACGCCCGGATTTCATCGCTGATTCAGGCTATCGATACTGTGCGGCCCGCGGTGGAGACGTTCTTTGCGTCCCTATCGGATGCGCAAAAGTCGGCGTTAAACTCGCGTGCGCCCCGGACGCGAATGGCATCAGCCCGGCAGCGTTGACTTTGATACGAGGCGGCGCCGAAAGGGCGCCGTCTTTGAAAGTTCAACAATAAAGCTGGCGCCGGCGAAAGCCCTTCACTATTGAATACGCCGATTGATATGCTTCGGAACCTCAATGGTGCATTGGTCCGACATAATTTGGCGTCTGGCGTCGGCCGCCGCGGTTGGCACCCTCATTGGTTTGGACAGAGACCTGCGCGGCAAGCCTACGGGCGTCCGCACCATGGGTGTCGTTTCAGTCGGAGCTGCACTTATTGTGCTGGCAACCCAATACCCGGCCCAGGATAGCGCTGCGGCAAGCCGCGTCATGCAGGGTATCATCACCGGAATCGGATTCCTCGGTGCGGGGGTGATTCTCAGAAACCCTCGCGGTGGCAAGGTCCATGGCCTGACAACTGCGGCAACGATCTGGCTTACCGCGTGTTTCGGGGCTGCCTGCGGAGCGGGAGCATGGCTCGCAGTGGTAACCTCGGCTGTGCTTGTGGCGCTTATTCTAACTACAGGACGGTCATTGGAGCGTGCGGCGGAACAAGACCGCCAAGGCGAAAATGAAGAAGGCTACGATTGAAAAGTAGAGCGCCCCCAAGGGCGGCGAAGCCAGCAATCGGCGAATATGTTGCTAGAAATATTCAAGTTTCACCCGGGGCGATCGTTACACGCGCGGCTGCTCAAGAAGCTTGCCGGGATTGAGAATGCCGTGCGGATCGAAGGCGGACTTGATCCGGCGCATGAGCGCAAGTTCGATTGGTGCCTTCACACCTTGGAGCGCCTTCGCCTTCATGCGTCCGATGCCATGTTCGGCGCTGATTGAGCCGCCGTACTGCGAAACAAGTGCATGAACTGCATCGGCCACTTCGTCCCAGCGCGCCAGGAATGCGGCCTTATCCATGCCAACTGGTTGAGAGACGTTATAGTGAATATTGCCGTCGCCGTAATGGCCAAAAGGTACTGGACGTGCACCGGGAATTAGCTTTTGAACTGTTTCGTTCGCCTCCTCGATGAAGGCTGGAATTGCCGAAACTGGCACCGAGATGTCATGCTTGATGCTTCCGCCTTCATATTTCTGCACCTCGGACATCGATTCGCGCATCAGCCAGAACTCGCGCGCTTGAGCCTCTGATGCGGCGATGGTTGCGTCCGAGACGATGCCCTTTTCGAGCGCGCTCTCAAGGATCGCCATTGTGACGCGTTCTGCAAGTCCTTCCGGCACTGGCGAGGTCACCTCGAAAAGCACATAGCAGAACTGCGCCTCGCGAAGAGGGTCCCTGAACTGCGGGGCATGAGTGAGCACAAACTCAAGCAGAGTCCGCGGAATGATCTCAAAGGCAGAAAGAAGCGGTCCTGCCGTTTCAAAAGCCTTGTTGAAAAGCTCAGCCACGGCGTCAAGGCTGGAACATCCCACAAGCACGGTGGAAACCTCCGCGGGGCGCGGAAACAATTTGAGCGTTGCAGCCGTGATCACTCCAAGGGTGCCTTCCGAACCGATCAGAAGGCTTTTCAGATCGTAGCCGGTATTATCCTTGCGCAGGGACTTAAGGCCGTTCCACACCTCTCCGCCCGGGAACACCGCCTCGATACCAAGCACGAGGTCCCGCATGCTGCCGTAGCGGAGCACGTGAATTCCTCCGGCATTCGTGGCGATATTGCCGCCGATTTGGCACGACCCTTGGGACCCGAGGCTCAGCGGAAACAACCGGTCAGCCTCTTCTGCAGCATTCTGTGCGGTTTGCAGTGTTACACCCGCTTCCGCTGTAAGGCTGTTCCCGTCGGCATCGACGTTCCTGATCTTTTTCATGCGATCGAGGCTAAGGACAATCTCATTTCCCGACTCGAACGGGATTTGGCCGCCGACAAGTCCCGTATTGCCTCCTTGCGGGACGATGGCGATGCGTTCCTCATGCGCAAGTTTGAGAATTGCGCTGACTTCACTGACTGAGGTGGGCCGGAGAACCATGGGCGACCGGCCGTGATAGAGGCCGCGCCATTCCTCAAGGTAGGGAGCGATGTCTTCCGGTGCCGTCAGCGCTCCCTTGCGGCCAACAATCGCTGCAAACTTCGCAAGGACATCCGCATCCGGAGCCTTCAAGTCAGCGGACATCGGCGGCCACCGAAGCCATCTCGCGCTCAAGCTCCGCAAACCCCGCCAAATAAGCCGCTTGTGCCGCTGCCGTCTCCATCGGCTCAAGGCGATTCAGGATGCCAGGCAGCTTCACATCCAGTGATGACGGATCGCCGAAATATTGCCGGGCATCGGCAATGGAAAAGCCCGCAAGCTGTGTTGCTTCATGGTACGCGGCGATCTTGTCCGCCTTCTTGATGACTTGCGTGACACTCGCCGGTAACGAGGGCGCGAGGCCAAAGCGAATGTGGACGGCACGTTGAATGCGCTCCTCGAAGGCTTTGTAACTCACGCCCATGGCCGCTTTGAAAGGGCTGATGAGATCGCCGATCACATATTCAGGCGCATCGTGAAGGAGAGCACCAAGCCGGAATTTCGGGCTTAACTGCGCTTTGAGCGCGGTTGCGATAACCTCCACCAGAATCGAGTGCTGCGCGACCGAGAACGCATGAGCGCCCTTGGTCTGCCCATTCCAGCGGGCAACGCGGGCCAAGCCATGCGCTATGTCGCCAATCTCGATGTCCAGGGGTGAGGGGTCCAGTAGATCGAGCCGCCGGCCCGAAAGCATGCGCTGCCATGCTCTTGGCGGCTTGGCAAGCTCGATGGAGGTCTCGGATTTAGTCTGCATGGAACCGCCAGAATCGATTTTGGCCTTTTATGCCAGAATTTGCGGCCGGGCCAAAGCTGCGCACGCGTCATGACGATGGCAGGAGACAAGATGATCGTTGACGAGGCCGCATGCCTGCATCAACGAATAGGTCGTTGTGGGGCCCGTAAAGCGGAAGCCTCTTGCCTTCAACTCTTTCGCTATTTTCCGGCTCAGCGGCGTTTCGGCCGGCACTTCCGCCATCTGCGCGAAGCGGTTCTGAATCGCTTCGCCATTTACGAATGCCCAAAAAAAGGCGGTCAGTGATTGCGTTTGCGCAAGTGTCAGATAAGCGCGGGCGTTCGCGATGGCGGCTTCGATCTTGCCGCGATGACGGATAATTCCGGGGTCGGCAAGTAAGCGGTCTATCTCCGCTTCGTCAAAGCGGGCCATCTCTTCAACGTCAAATCCGGCGAATGCTTTGCGGAAGGCCTCGCGCTTGCGCAGGATTGTGATCCAGGACAAACCGGACTGAAATCCTTCGAGAATCAACTTCTCGAAAAACTCCGCATCCCGGGTTTTCGGCAGCCCCCACTCCTCGTCATGATAGCGGATGTAGAGAGGGTCATTTCTAGCCCAAGGGCATCTGCAGGGCTCTGCTTCGGTGCCTGTGGACTGGGCGCTCATGTTTTTGCGGCATCGAGTGTGTAGTTTGCCCAGCCTGGAACCGAAACGGCGACAGGAATGCCTCCGGCTACTAAACTTTGTCCCGAGCTCAACGCATCCCTCACCCGGTCCAGCCGGGCAAGTGCAATCCCCCGGTTTCCGGCTACCGATCCAAGCCGCCCTACGGGGAATCCGTCCGCAACAATATCCGCCCCGCCTTCCGGCAGCTGCTGCTCCCCGGTGACTGCAAGAACGCGCGTGCGCGCAGTACCGCGATGCTCCATCCGCGAAACAACTTCCTGGCCGACATAGCAGCCTTTTTTGAAGCTCACTCCGTGCAGCAGGTCCAAGCACGCTTCGTGCGGAAAGGTGTCTCCAAGGGCATAATCCTTGCCGCCTTCTGGGATGGCCCGTTCAATCCGCATCGCCCCGTAACCTGCTGCGCCGGCCGGAAATGCCTCTGCTTGAGTTTCGTTCACGAATACACGGAAACCGAGATCAGCCAAGCGGGGGTCGCGATAAGCCATCGAAGCGCTAGCACCCGTCAATTGGCCAGCCTCCTCTCCCCAAGCCGCCGCGATGCGCCACCGGCCGGAAACATCAGACAGCGTGACCTTAGCCCGAAGCTTGTAAAACCCCAGCCGCTTCACGAGATCGGCCGCCGCCGGCCGCGCGCAATCCAGTAGAAAGACCCCGCCAGTGTTGAAGACCAGGAAATCAAATAGGATTTTACCTTGCGGAGAGAGCAAGGCCGCAAAGCATGCCGTGCCTTTTGCAAGCCCTTCGGCGTCGTTCGTGATCAGGCCTTGAAGAAAACTGACACGATCTTCACCAGCGACCTCGATGACGCTCCTATCAGAAAGAACTGTCGGCTTGGCTGTCATTGACGGTGCGGGCTTCCAAGATCAGAGCTGAGTAACCTCGCGGAGTGCTTCACGGCAGCACATGATATTTCTTGAACCAGGCTTGCATCTGCTTCCACCCATCCTCAGCCGCTTCCTGGCGATAGCTCGGGCGGTAATCAGCATGAAAGCCGTGTGGTGCGCCTGGATAAATCTTGAATTCAGCCGTCTTCCCGGCAGCCTTTAAAGCCGACTTCATCTGCTCGACCTGCGAGACTTGAATACCCTGATCGGCTTCGCCGTAAAGCCCAAGCACCGGTGCCTTGATTTCCCCCGCGAGCTGAAGCGGGCTTTTGGGCCAAAGGGGGTTTTGGGGATCGACGATCGAGCCGTAGAAGGCGACTCCGGCTTTAAGGGCATTGTTGTGCGCCGCATAGATCCACACCGTCCGGCCTCCGCGGCAGAACCCTACAATGCCGAGCCTTGACGTATCGCCGCCCTGTTTCTTCGCCCAAGCCACTGTCGCGTCGAGATCGGAGACGAGTTCTGCATCCGGCTTCGAGTTCACGATAGGCATCAATTCCTTGAAGTCGGTGATCTTTGTAAGATCGGTGCCTTTGCGGAAATAGTAGTCCGGCGCAACGGCCAAAGCGCCGAGCTTGCCCAGGCGCCTTGTGACATCCTTGATATATTCGTGGAGTCCAAAAACCTCCATCGCGACGAGGATGACGGGCGGATTTTTAACCCCCTTCGGACGGGCGGAGTAGGCGGGCATCTCTCCGCCTGGGACCGCGATTTTTGCATCTCCGGCGTCAAGACCTACTGTATCCGTTTTGATCACATCCGCACGCACATCCCCCGCGGCAAGCGTATAGCCCGCCGCTGTTGCAGCAGCCGCCGTCATGAACCCACGGCGCGAAAAAGGGGCAGCCCTCGTCATGCCTTCCATATCAGAGGTCAGGATCTGGTCTTCTGGCATCGTGTTTCTCCGACTTGGTTTCGAGGGAAACTATCGTTTGCAGCGATCTATGACCAGAAAAGCTTCATCAAAATTTGGGGAGCGAGCCCGCGGCGATCAATTCGTAGCGGGAAACTGGTAGGGCTGCGCCTCCGGACTGTGATCCTGCGCTGCTGGCACCGTTTGAACAACTCGAAAACCCAGTCTTTTCAATTCCGCAAGCAATGAGGGTAAAGCCTCTGCGGTCCTCTTTTGAATATCATGGAGAAGCAGGATGCCCTTCTTCTTGCGTTGCAGGCGCTGAATTGCCAACGCCACCTCTTGCGCCGGGCTGATTGGATTCCAGTCGCTGACAAACACGTCCGCGCTCCAAATCGTTAGTCCGTGCTTGATGGCATAGGCTTCGGCGGCGGGTGTGGGATCGAGATAAGGAAAACGGAAAAACGGCGCCGAAGCGTGCCCCTCTCCGAGTAGCCGATTCACTGTTGCGATTCCGCCCGAAATCTCTTTTGCCGCGGCTTCGGTTGGCATCCGATCCAGATGGGCGTGATGCAGCGTATGCGTCCCGATCGTGTGCCCTTCAAGGCGAATGCGGTGGAGCATTTCAGGATAGGCCGACGCCATTTGGCCGACAATGAAGAATGTGGCCTTTACGCATTCAAAGGCTAGGGCATCGAGAACCTTACCAGTATAGGGGGGCAAGGGCCCGTCATCGAAGGTAAGGACGACTTCGTGATCCTGGAGGGGCAAGGTTTGCTCATACTCCACCGTTCCCAGCCGGTCATATTGCGAGGGCTGGATTAGCAGGGTGCGGCTCACACCCAGTGCGGCCGGATTTCCTGGACAATCCGCAGCGAATGCCGCGGAAGAGAGAGTAATCGAGACAAGAATGGCACAAAGGGCAGGGTGAAGTAGCATGGGGACTCGATGAAGTATCTTTGATGGCGGAGGCGAGCCCGTGAAGGCCTGCAATCCATACCGGACTGAGGGTGCAATTGCAAAGCCTGCGCCAGTTTGGAAAACCTCGTAAAAACGTCTATGGGGCGGCTTTCACGACAGTTCGGGCGTAATCCGGCCTCAATTCAGAGCTTATGCGTGCTCTGGCTCCTGAGGTCTTCAACCGGATCGCGAAAGCATGCGTCACCCTCGCAATATTGCTTTATTCATCTGTTTCTTGACGGGACTTGCGGCAGCGGCGTGTGGAACGCCGCCCGGCCTGAAAGAGGGCATTGACGGGGCATTCGTAAGGGCTGCCCCCACCTGGGATTTAAATCACGACGGCAATGTCACTTGCGATGAGTGGAAGGCTTATGCCGCGAGCCTTTTCAAAGATTTCGACCTCGATCATGACGGGAAGTTGACGCCGGATGAATTCGCGGCGATGGGCAGGGCCGACCGCCTTTTCCAGACGGTGGATTTGAAATATTTCGATACCACCAATAAGGGCTATGTTACCTTAGTGGATATTACTGATCATCCAAACCCCGCTTTCGAGCAGCTCGACAAGGAGAAGACCTGCGTGCTGAAACAGCATCAGCTGAGGTCGGCCACTTCCGAGCGTCCCAAGCAGGAAAACCCCGGGGTCCCCGGCGGGCCTGGGGGGCATTAGAGCTTTCGCCTCCGATCGCCGGCTGACGGGGTTGGGCAACCCTTAGAAATCAGGCTTGAAGATCATCAGATAGAAAATCGCGAGCACGGCGGTGAAGGCAGGCCAACCTAGGATGAACCAAGCCCGGAGGTAACGAAAATACTTGTCCGGAAGAGGCGTCCCGGCCGAGAGACTTTCTTTTGCGATTTTGCGTAACTTGATTTGGATCCAAACGACAGGCAGCCAGCAGGCGCCAACAAAAATGTACAAAACGATCGAGAGAGCGATCCATCCAGAGGTGAGCGGCAGGCCTGCCAGGATAGCCATTGCCAAACCAGTCGCGGGCTGGATGATCACGGCCGGAGAGGTGAAAAGCCAGTCGGCGAGGATGACGGACCGCCCCACGGCCGCGATAACATGAGCGTCGCGCGATCGGAAGGCCAGGAAGCCATGAAACGCCGTGCCTAACCCTGTTCCGAACAGTAAAGCCGAGCTCAAAATATGAATATATTTGAGAAGCAAATAGCTCATCGCTCAGCTTCCAAGGCGATCATGACCAGGGTCGCCAAGATCACAGCGGCATTCTTTGTCAGAGGCCCGAGCGGGTCTATCCAAGCGTATGGAATTGCAATGGTTGCTATGATCGTGAAGAACGCCACGGTAGCGATCTGAGCCACGCCAACAAGCGCTGGCCTGATATTGAGTAGAAGTAGCCCGCCCAGAAGCGCATCGACAGCAGCTCCCGCGTAAACAATAGCAGTAGCTGCGGGGCCGCTGACTCCGAGCCCGGAAACCATGGTGGCGCTGTTGCTGACCGGGAAAATGAACGCAGAACAGATAGCCGTCACGATCCAAAGGAGCGCAAGGCCAAGGCGCAGGAACGGCCTCAGGAAAAAGAGGCGCGCATGCCAGAGATCGGCTTCGCTGGATGGTTCCTGCTCCAAAGCTCTGTCCAGAGCAGACGGCGTCCAACTTAGCTCCGCGGTTAAGGGTGCAAGCGACGCTTTATTGCCTTGCTTCAGCATTGTGATGCCATCCCTGGACAGGGCTGGGAGTGACAGAACCGAAGCCAATGGTGTCAATCCGAGAAGCAGCCATTCAGGCAGCGCGATTCGCGGACGTGGCCGAAGGCGCAGCCAGCGCCCGATCGTATCCGTCAACTCATCCGTCGTCATCGGCTTCGGCCCCGGTAAATCGAGCACGGCTGGCTCGCGGGCATTCCGTTCGAGCAAAAGCATGACGGCGTGCACGAAGTCAGAGATATGGATTGGCTGTAGTTCCCAAGTCCCTTCCGCTAATCGCGGTTGCAAAGGCAGGGCAGCCATGGCGGAGAATAAGGCCGTGCTGGCACCACCCCGCCCAATCACCAGTGACGGCCTTATGATCACCCACCCAGAGAGGTCATAGATGCGTGCTATCCGCAAACAGCAATCATCTGCGCTGCGCTTAGTCAGGTAAAAAGGGGTGCGGGCACTGGCGTCTGCCCCCAGCGCCGAGATCTGGATAAGCTTTGAAATTCGCGCGGCGGCGCACGCCTCGAACAATGCGCGCGGTCCCGATGCGTGGACCCGCTCGAAGTTATTCCGCCCGGCCGAGCTGAAAATTCCGGCTGCATTGATGACGGCATCCACAGTTAACAAGCGGCTGCGCCAAGCTGCTATGCCATCGCTTGCGAGCTCGCACATCATCTTTTCCGCAAAAGGGAACTGACGCTCAAGGCGCTCCAGGTTCCTGCCGCAGACTACAATGTTGTGACCCTCGCTGTGCAGCGCGTTGGCGAGCCGCCCCCCAATGAAACCGCTCGCGCCCACAATGAGAATGCGCATCGAGATTCTCCCGCCGCAAATGGGGCTCGTTCGGGAAGCTTATCGTGAGCACACTGGTGAGCTTTGCGCAAGGTATGAGGAGGAAGGACCAGGCAGAACCCTACCCGGTTAATCCTTCCGGACAAGCGAATAAAGCGTGTTCAACTCGAAGAAGCTGAAGACGCTGGAGATTAAGTGGGCGCGGTGGGATTTCCTTCAATGATATCCAAGATGAAAGCCAATGGTTCGGAAGAAGAAGCCTGCTCCCATCGCCAGAATCAGAGGCCACCAGTCATTATTCGCGTACGAGAAATAAGCACCTGTTCCATATACCCCAGAAGCAAGTAATACCCCCGGGTGGCGATCCTTCATCCACTTGGCGAGGAGGCCTATTGTTAAGACTGTACAGGCAGCCTGTGATAAAGCCAACAGTGCTCTCCAGTCCGCTGGGGTAAGACCGAGCCATGTGTCGCCATACATTGCTATTACCTCCTGGAAAACGCCCGTCTTCTCCAGTTAAAGCTTGACCGTAGTAGTTATTGTCGGTGCAAGCTAATTTGCGGGAGCTAGCTTGTGTGAAGCTTGCAGCGTAATTGCGATTAGGAATAAGGTAAAGCATTCTCAAATAAGCTTAGAGCTGGATTACCTCTGGAAGATAAGGGCTTATTTCCACTACTAGCCTTATGCTTCTCGTTTGTTCCTCCAATACTTGACTTTGAGGCACACACTGAAAATGTGGCGGCGGCACAAACAGCAGTGCCGTTAGTTTAAAGGATAAAGACTCATTCGCAGGGCCGAAAGTTGAAAACACTTGAAATGAAGCCGGAAGCAGCAGCTCCTTTTGACCCGTGGGTTGAGACCGCAAAGCATCTGGGTCGTTACTCTGCCGAGACTGTAGCATGCCCATGCTGCGGGAGCGCCTCCTTAAGCGTCAAGGATGCGGAATACGGATTTGGGCATGAGAGAGGCATCCAGCGCTATATCTCATGCGGCTGCTGCGGAGCCTTCAACAGTGTGAACGTAAAGCGCGCAGGCCCTGCTAAGGAGTTTGACGCTGGAGAGGGTACAATGGTCACGGCCATTTAACGACCGGAGGCATGGACGAGAGAATTGAGTCCACGTTCCCGCCCGTCTTAAGACCGAACACCGTACCGCGATCATAAAGCAGATTGAACTCCACATAGCGGCCGCGGCGAATGAGTTGCTCCTCGCGGTCTTCCTCGGTCCATAGGCTGTTCATGTTACGGCGCACGATCTTGGGATAAACATCGAGGAAGACGCGTCCAATCTCCTGAGTGAATGCGAAGTCGGCATCCCAGTCGCCTGAGTTGTGATAATCGAAAAATATTCCACCCGCGCCGCGGGCCTCGTTGCGGTGCTTCAGCCAGAAATACTCGTCGCACCAAGCTTTATATCTCGCGTGATCCGCGACCGGGTGCTTCTGGCAAGCGGCCTTCATGCTGGCGTGAAAGCTGATCGTATCGGGGTCATCTTGCGTTCGCCTGCGTCCGAGCACCGGGGTGAGGTCTGCACCTCCGCCAAACCACCATTTGGAGGTGACTATAAAGCGGGTGTTCATGTGGACCGCTGGCACATTCGGATTGTGCAGATGTGCGATAAGCGAAATGCCCGAAGCCCAGAACTCGGCATTTTCTTCGGCACCCGGAATCTGTGCCCTGAATTCTGGCGCAAACTCACCGTGAACCGTAGAGACATGCACGCCCACTTTTTCGAATACGCGGCCATGCATCATCGCCATGGTGCCCCCGCCGCCGTCAGCGCCGGTGTAGTCGGTGCGCTTCCAGGGCGAGCGCTTGAATCGCCCCGCCGGTAATGAGGCTGTTGGCCCTACCGCGAGTTCGTTCTCAATGCGTTCGAATTCCGCGCAGATGTCGTTCCTTAGAGCCGAAAACCAGACGCGCGCCTTCGACTTCTCCAAGCTGAAGGCTCCGCCATTTCCGGATCTTTTGGTTTGCGCAGGGGCGCGGCCCGGGCGTGGCTCGGACATTTTTCACTCCGCCGCTTTGGAGTTACGCGAGATTGGCGAAATCACCGGTCTGTCTCAAGCCTTCTCCTAACACCATCGCCAGCGAAACGGCAACATTCAACGACCGCAAATTCTCGCGCATGGGGATGCGGACGCGAACATCCGCGGCTTCATGGACATGCTGCGGCACCCCGGCGCTTTCGCGGCCGGCAAGTAGAATGTCTGAAGGCAAGTAGGTTACGCCATGATAGGGCGCTTGCGAGTGCGCGGTCAGTAAGACAATTCGACGTCTTGATGCCTCGGCGAATGCCTTGAAGGCAGCAAATGAGCCCCACCGAGTGATATGGACCGCTTCAATGTAATCCAATGCGGCTCTTCTGAGCGCTCTGTCTGACAAATCGAAGCCGGCTGGTTCGATGATGTCGACCGGGACGTTGAGACAGGCCGCCATCCTGAGCACCGTACCCGTATTTTGCGGGATGTCAGGTTGATAAAGAGCAACACGCATGGAAAAAGCCAACAAAGCGGGATCGCGCCAATTTGCACCATAGACAGCCAAATCTGGAGCATGCAATAAGGTCGCGATTTCAATACCCTCCAACGGTCCTGGGAATTGGCAGCTGATGGCAACGACGATCGACGAATCTGATGGCGGCGTATCGCGCCGGGATTTTATTTACATCGCTACGACCGCGTTTGCCGCGATCGGCGCCGCGGCGTCGCTGTGGCCAATGATCGATCAGATGAACCCAGACGCTTCGGCCCTCTCGCTTGCCTCGACCGAAGTCGATCTGGCGCCTGTGCAAACGGGCCAGGCAATAACGGTGCTGTGGCGCGGAAAGCCGATTTTTGTCAGAAACCGTACCCCGGACGAGATCAAAAAGGCTCAGACTACACCGCTTTCTGATCTTAAGGATCCCACCGCCGAGGTCATGGGTGCCCCCGACGACCTGCCTGCCACGGACGCGAACAGGACAAAGCCCGGCAAGGAAAATTGGCTGATCATGATCGGTATTTGCACGCATCTGGGCTGCATTCCGAAGGGCCAGGCACCTGGCGACGAAAGAGGGCCCTATGGCGGGTGGTTCTGCCCATGCCATGGCTCGGTGTATGATACCGCCGGCCGTATCCGTCAGGGACCCGCCCCGCGCAATCTCGAAATTCCGCCCTATCAATTCACCTCGGACACCAAGATCAAGATCGGTTGATCCGCAGCCATCCCCAGAGGGGCCGCTTAATGTCACACGCTTCCACCTACCAGCCTAAGACTGCGTTCACGCGCTGGCTCGACTCCAGGCTCCCGATTATTCGCTTCGCGGCGGATTTCATGGTGTTTGGAACACCTAGAAATCTTAACTATCTGTGGGCCTTCGGCGCCATCTTGACCTTCTTTCTCGTTTTGCAGATCATCACGGGCGTCATCCTTGCGATGCATTACACGCCGAGCACTGGACTGGCGTTCGACTCGATCGAAAGGATCATGCGCGACGTCAATTACGGCTGGCTCATGCGGTACACGCATATGGTCGGCGCTTCCTTGTTCTTCCTTGCCGTTTACATTCATATGTTTCGCAGCCTTTACTATGGCTCCTATAAGGCCCCCCGCGAAGTCATATGGATGCTCGGCGTAGCGATCCTGATCGTCATGATCGCCACAGCCTTCATGGGCTACTCGCTGGTTTGGGGTCAGATGAGCTTCTGGGCCGTGACCGTGATCACGAACCTATTCTCATCGCTCGATTCCATAGTGCAGGGTCTTGGCACCACCCTCGTGCAGTGGATCTGGGGAGGGTTCTCCGTCGACAACGCGACGCTGAACCGCCTCTATAGCCTGCACTATCTCCTTCCTTTCGTGATCGTAGGACTGGTGGGGCTGCATATTTGGGCTTTGCATGTACCCGGCAGCAACAACCCGGCAGGGTTGGAAGTACGAAACGAAGCCAAGGAAACGCTGCCCTTCCATCCTTATTTCACCACCAAGGACTTGGCCGCTATTGCCCTATTCGGCCTCCTCTTCGCTTATATTGTCTTCTATACACCCAATTATTTGGGCGATGCCGTCAACTACGTTCCGGCAAACCCTCTCGTGACCCCTCCGCATATTGTGCCGGAATGGTATTTTCTGCCGTTCTACGCCATCCTGCGCGCAATTCCTTCCAAGCTCGGCGGCGTTATTACGATGTTCAGCTCATTGGCAGTGCTCTTCTTCATCCCGTGGCTTGATACCTCCCGCGTGCGCTCGGCAAGATACCGGCCAATCTACCGCCTGTTCTTCTGGGCGCTTGTCTTCGACTGCTTGGCGCTCGGCTACCTAGGCTCTCAGCCGCCGACGGGCCTACCCGACGGCGCTGACCAGCTAGGCTTCTTCGCTTGGTTGTATGCTTATATGCAGACCCCCCTATTCTGGTCACGAGTTTTTACCCTCTACTACTTCGTACACTTCCTGCTCGTGATGCCAATCGTGGGTCTGATCGAGACACCGGCCCCGATGCCTGAAACGCTGGCGGATTCTTTCAAGCACAAGGGGCAAGAAAAGCGGGGACAGATGCGGCCGATGGCGGCGGAGTAGGGAACGGATATGACGAGGATCAAAATGAGCCTTTTAAGACCCGCTCCGGGCGTTCTGGGCGCCGGATTGCTTTCGCTGATGGCGATCGCTCCTGGCTTGGCGCAAACAGCCGAAACCAAACCCCCCACTGGCACTGCGGTTGTCATGGCTGAGCCCTATCAGATTCCCCGGCAGGAATGGACCTATGGGGGGCTCTTTGGCTACTTTGATGAGCAGCAGCTTCGGCGCGGCTATAAGGTCTATAAGGAGGTTTGCTCCAACTGCCACAATATGGGGCTCCTCTCTTATCGCAATCTCGGGGAGGCCGGGCGGTCCCAATTTCCCGGAGGGAGTGGTAAAGGCTCTCGCGGCGGAGGTTCAGGTAGCTGACGGGTTCAACGACGAGGGCGATCCGAAGATCCGTCCGGGCAAACCGTCGGATAGTTTTCAGTGGAAGTTCAAGAACGCCAAGCAAGCAAGCGCAGCCTTTGGCGGTGCCGTCCCGCCCGATCTTTCCCTTATGGCGAAAGCAAGAACCGTGGAGCGGGAATTCGCTTGGTACGCCTTCCCCTTCATCATGCTCAAAGACCTGGCGACGCAATATCAAGAGCAGGGATCGGATTATATCTATGCCCTGCTTAACGGTTATGGCGAAGCTCCGGCCGGCAAGAAAATCGCAGAGGGCCTAAATTACAACAAAGCCTTTCCCGGCAATCAGCTCGCCATGCCGCAGCCCCTTCAGGGCGGCGACGTGCAGTACGAGGACGGCACGCCGAATACGCTCGACCAGGAGGCCAGGGATGTTGTGTCGTACTTGGCATGGTCCGCCGAGCCGCATCTCGTCGAACGCAAGAAGCTTGGGATCTGGGTTCTCATCTACCTAGGCGTGCTCGCCGCTCTGCTTCTTATCTCGAAGAGAACGCTTTGGCGAAATGTCGAGCACTGAGGCCCCACAGGCCAGCCTAACCGTACCAAAGAAGGGCCGCCGAGAAGCGGCCTTTCTTTTTGCGCCCGTTAGGGCACTTACAGCACCCCAAGCTTCTTCTGCAGGCTTGATGACGACGTCGTATATTGAAAGATGAGGCGCTTGTCCGGGTAGATGAGCTTGTGCGCGCGTTGGGCCATAAGAGCCGCTTCATGAAAGCCGCAGAGAATCAGCTTGAGTTTTCCCGGGTACCAGTTGATGTCCCCGATCGCGAAAATGCCCGGCTCGGAAGTTTCGAATTTTTCGGCATCCACAGGAATCAGATTCTCGTGCAAGTTGATCCCCCAATTTGCGACTGGGCCGAGCTTCATGGTCAAGCCAAAGAATGGCAGGAGGCGTTCAGCCTCGATTTGAAATTCCTGATCCGCGTTGCCCTCAAGCTGCCCCCGTACGGTCAGGGACCGCAACCACCCGTCCTCTCCATCAAGCTTGGTTACCTGTCCTATCACAAGCCGCAGGCGGCCTTCGGCAACGAGCGCGCGCATTTTATTTACCGAGTCCGGAGCTGCCCTGAACTCGTTCCGCCTGTGAACGAGTGTTACAGATTTCGCAACAGGCTCAAGGTTCAAGGTCCAATCGAGGGCTGAATCGCCGCCGCCAACAATTACTGCCGCCTTGTCCCGGAAAGCGTCGATCTTCTTTACGGAGTAAAAAACAGACTTGCCCTCGTAGTCTTCGATACCCGCCAAGGGCGGGCGCTTCGGGGTGAAGGAACCGCCTCCGGCGGCTATGACGACCACTTTTGCATAGAATGCCGTTCCAACATCCGTGACAACCTCAAAGCCGCCTTCTACTCGGCGCAGTGTCTCAACGCGCTCGCCCAAATGAAAAACAGGCTGAAACGGCTTGACCTGATCGAGAAGGCGATCAGTTAGTTCTTGGCCAGAAACGATGGGGAGGCCTGGAATATCGTAGATCGGCTTTTCCGGATAAAGCTCGGCACACTGTCCTCCCGGACGGTCCAGAATGTCGATCAGGTGCGACTTGATATCCAGAAGCCCAAGCTCGAAGACGGCAAATAAGCCCACAGGCCCCGCCCCTATGATGAGGGCGTCCGTTTGTATTTGAGATGTCATTGTTCGATTTGCCAATGCGGTTGGAGCCGCACCTTCTAAAAGGGAATCTAACCTTGATGCTCGGGGATGCGTACGACCAGGCCATCGAGCTCGGGCTTTAGCCTGATTTGACAGCTTAGGCGGCTATTGGGCCGGACATCGGTGGCGAAATCAAGCATATCCTCCTCCATTGGAGATGGCCCGCCTGTCTTCTCCTTCCAAGCATCGTCAACATAAACATGGCAGGTGGCGCAAGAGCAGGCCCCGCCGCACTCCGCGACAATGCCGGGCACCGAATGCTTGATCGCAGTTTCCATCACGGTTTGGCCTTCTTCGCCCTCAACCGCGTGAACTGTTTCATTATGCTCGATATAGGTCACCTTCACCATGGCACCGCCAATTCGCTCATTTAACTCATTTTCTAAGGGAGAATGCCGCGAATTTCAAAGTTCCAATTGGACTCTGGGCAATCTCGGTTGCGAAGGAAACTGCCCACAGCCTAACTGTGGCAAAAAAAAGCTGTGACTTTCGCCCGAAATCCCTAGGAGTGTTTATGCACCGGTATCGAATCGCAATATTAAGTATCGAGTAAACAGAGGTTTACAAGGGCAGGTTGGGGCAGCTTGAAAATTTGCGGGGTCCGGTAATCTTTTTTTAGCCTCAAAATTCCATTAGCGAGGGCGCGAGCTGGAGCACTTTGGAACGCTGTGCCAGCGGGAAAGGCTATGAAGGTCTGCCTCTTGCTGTTGTGTAGTGCTGCGGCGAATCTTCCTACTCGAACGCGACGCCGCCGTGCTGGTGGCATAGCGGTCATTCCACCGAAGGTCAGGACGGCCTGATGAGCCAAAAACCAGCGATCTCCCAGACGCCCATCGATCTTAAGCCGGAGGACGAGGCTAGGCCGTCCGGTTCTGCGAATGCCGCGCCGGAAGCGTCCTCTGTTATACGGCCCGAAGCGCCTCAGAATAGACCTGTCCGGGATCATCAAAATTCTCAGCCTCAAGCTAGCGGGGGGCGGCCTGAAGGGGGCCAGAATAAGGCGCCCCGTGATTCTCAGGTTGCTTCGCAGGCTGGCGCGCATCCCTCCCCCCGGCGTATCCCTGACAAGCGCGACGCCACCGTTCAGGTGACGCCGGGTACTCCAGGAGCACGTCCGCCGCAGAAGCGCCCAGCCGCCGCGGCCAGGCCGAACCCAGCCAACGATGACATGCCTTCCATTGGAGGCTTGATCTATGCGCTTCAGCAGCGTCCGTCGCGATCTCCGTTCCTGATTGCTGTTGTGGCGTCGGCGGTTTGGTTCGTCCTCGGATTGGCGGTGTCGTGGGCAGTCTTTCAAAAGACCGTGGATGCCTCAGGCAGCCTGTCCGACATGATCGCCAATCCGGCTATCGTAATCGTTATTGCTACGATCGCCGTCCCGATCGCTCTCTTCTGGTTCCTCGCCATTCTCGTCTGGCGAGCCCAAGAGCTGCGCCTCATGTCTTCGGCCATGACCGAAGTAGCGGTGCGGCTTGCGGAACCTGACCGCATGGCGGAACAGTCAGTGGCTTCGCTGGGCCAAACTGTGCGCCGTCAAGTCGCGGCTATGAACGACGCTATTTCGCGAGCGCTCGGCCGCGCAGGGGAGCTTGAGGCCCTCGTTCACAACGAAGTTGCGGCACTCGAACGCTCCTATACCGAAAATGAGAACCGCATCAGGAATTTGATCAACGAGCTCGCGAGCGAACGTGAAGCTCTGGCCAACAACAGCGAGCGCGTAAGTGAGGCTCTCCGCGGGGTGGGCAGCCAGGTCACGCGGGAAATTACAGCCGCAAGCGAGAAAGCTTCTCAGTCGCTGAGTCAGGCCAGTACCTCGATGACGGAGGCTTTCGCGACCAGAGGCACGAAGATCACCGCTGCCGTGACGGCAGCCGGGCGTGCAATAGATGAAAAGCTGGCGGAGCGCGGTGCGCGCATCACCGAGCAGTTGGTGAAGCACGGGGCCCAGGCGGCGGAGTCTTTGAGGATGTCAAGCCTCGAAGTGACGCGCGCAATTCAGGAGACATCGGACAGGACGGCGGCCGCAATTTCCGCCAAAGGTAACAGCCTTGTGACATCCGTCATCGGGATGAGTGAACGCGTCGGCCGCGAGATTCCTGTGCTTTTGGAGAAGCTCGGCACGGAGCAAAACAGGCTTAGCTCGATCATCGAGGGTGCGACACGCAATTTGTCGGCTCTTGAGACGGCGCTCTCAGAGAAAACACAGTCGCTTGGTGCTACCCTTACGGACCGCACCACGATGCTTCAAACGGTCCTTAGCGACCATACGCGCCAAATCGATACCTCGCTCGTGGAGCGCATTCAGACGCTTGAGACGATCCTTAGCCGCCGGGCTCAAAGCTTAGAGGTGAATCTCGGCGAAAGAACCAAGCAGCTGGACTCGACGCTCGCACAACGAGCCCAGGCATTGGAGGCAACGCTTTCCAAGCAGACAGGAACAATTCGTGATACCCTCGACAAGCATTCAGGGTCACTGGAACACACTCTTGCCCGGCAGGCCGCGTCCATTGAACGTGTGGTTTCCTCGAACGCTGCAACCCTGCAAAAGACAGTAGAGGAACTAGCGAATAGATCGAGCACGGGTTCGGATGCCCTTTCTGGACAGGCCCGCGTCTTGAAGGAGGTCTCAGCGACGCTTATGAATCAGCTTGGTGGCCTAACCAAGCGTTTCGAGGAGCAGGGGGCCGCTCTGATAAATGCTTCGCGTACTTTCGAAATGTCGAACTCGAAAGTCGACGTTATGATGGAGGCGCGGCAGGCCGGATTTGCCAAGCTCATGGAAAATGTGGGCACACGGGCAGCCGAACTCGACCGCATGATGAACGCCTACTCCAATATGCTTGAGCAGTCCCTTAGCCAAGCGGAGCTCAGGGCGCGCAAGGTTACCGAACTCTTAGCGAAGGATTCGGCGGAGAAATCGCAGGTTGCGATCAAGGAAATCGAACGCTTGCGCCACGACGCTCAGATCCACACCCAAAAGGCAGTGTCGGATCTGCAGGCGAATTTCACCTCGCTGTCCGATCAGGTATCAACCCAGCTATCCACTCTTTCGTCCAAGTTCACCGATACAACAAGGGCGGTGCGTGACTCTACCCGCCGCGCGACAGTCGATCTTGAATCGGCTCAGAATGAACTGCAGCGCCACGCAAAGGTGCTTCCCGAGACGGCAAAACAAAGCGCCTCAGCGATGCGCCGCGCTTTGCAAGATCAGCTCTCTGCGCTTGATACACTCTCCGAGATTTCAAACAAGCACGTCTATTCGAGTACGATATCGGCTCCTGAGCGGCATGAGCCTCCACGGCGGGAGCAGGCGCCTATGCAGGTCCCTCACGACGTCGCCTTCTCTCCGAATCGTCCAGGCTTTGACTATGGGCAGCCTCCGGTTGAGAATCCAGTTTGGGCTAATGAACCGGCGCAATCCTTAAGGCAATTTCAGCCGGATCCCGCGCCAAGCGCACCTTCGGCACCGCCGGGCTTTGCGGAGGGCCAGCCCCCCGAAAGGCGCAATCAATGGTCGCTCGGGGACCTTCTGGCGCGCGCTTCCGAAGACGAGCAGCACTTCCTTGATAAGGACGATTCTTCTTATGGGTTACCCCCAATAGCCGCACCTTTGCCCTCCAGGGCTAGCAGCCCCGCTCCGCAGCAACCCGACGGCGCAGACTTCTCAATGGCCGATATCGCTTCTTGCATCGACGACAGGCGCGTCATGGATGTCTGGCAAAGACTCAAGCGTGGGGAGACAGAAGTCCTCCAACAGCGCGGATTGTACTCGCGTCAAGGGCAGGTGATCGTTGATCGTGTCCGCCGGCGTTACGACATGGATCCGACATTCAGGACCATCGTAGACCGGTATCTTACTGACTTCGAGAAGGCTCTCCAGGACTTGAGCCGGTCTGATCCGCGAGGCACGGCCATTCAAACGAGGCTGGCATCAGACGATGGCCGGATCTACTTTGTGCTTGCACATATGAGTGGCCGGCTTGGCGGGTAACGGCTCTACCGGTTGTTCTGATTGCCGGAATTGAGCAGCCGTTAATCAAAGCAGACCTTGCTTCTTGCGCTGGTTCTTAAGCCAACGCTTGTGCTGGTTGCCGGAACCTCCGTTCTTATGCTTGCGTTATAAGAAAAATACTGGAGATAATAGTCTTGAGGGGCGCAGCGGGGGGCGCTAGACCTCGCGCAAATTGCGCAAGCCACGGAGTTCGCTGTATGGCTCCCCGCTCGTATTGGAAAGGCTATCTTAAGCTCTCCCTCGTTTCTTGTGCGGTGGCCCTCTATCCTTCTGTGTCACGAAGCGATCGTGTTTCGTTTAATTGGGTTAATCGCGAGACGGGGAACCGCCTGCGCCAGCTCATGGTCGACTCCGAAACGGAAGAGCCGGTCGAACGCGATGAGCGCGTACGCGGATTTCAGCTTTCAAAGAGTGAGTATCTGCCCATCGAAGAATCGGACCTCGAGGCGATAGAAGTTGAAAGTTCGCATACGATAGATATCGAGAACTTCGTACCCCGTAGCGAGATCGATCCCGTTTATCTCGACAGCTCCTACTATCTGGTGCCCAACGATAAAGTGGCGGAGGAAGCGTTCGCAGTGATACGCGACGCCATGGCCTCTGAAGGCGTTGCTGGACTCGGGCGCGCCGTCATATCAAGGCGCGAGCGCCTGCTCGTCATGGAGCCGCGCGACAAGGGTATCCTGGTAACGATGCTTCATTACAATTGCGAGGTAAGGGATTCATCGGCATATTTCGATAGTATCCCTGACATTGAAATTCCGTCTGAAATGGTTGATTTGGCGAAGCATATCATTCGAACCAAGATGGGCCATTTCGACATTACGAAGTTCGAAGACCGCTACGAGAATGCGCTTATTCAAATGATCCGGGATAAGCAGGCGGGACGTCCGGTTGAGGCTGCGAAGCCGCATGCACCTGGGAAAGTTATAAACCTCATGGATGCGCTTCGCCGTTCGATTGCCACGGAAAAGGGGGGGCTTAAGGACCCGGAGGCTGCTGAAAAAGGAAATGGCTCAGGGGCGCGTCCGCGAAGATCGGCAAAGGAGGGGATGGCGAGGAAGGTGGGTCAGTCCAGATCAGGGCCTTCCAGCCCGGAAGGTGAACCGGATGAGAAGGCGAGACCTCCCGCGCGCGCTCGTGGCAGGCCCGAGCGCAAGGCATCAGGGCGGTAGTAATGGCGCGCTCGCCTTCGGCAACTCCAAACAATAAAGGCGCGGTGGAGAAACTTGCGAAACCCTCAAGCGCCCGGGGCGATTTGAGCCGTTACCGCGAAATGCGGGACTTCTCCAAGACGCCGGAACCCTCAGGCACCGTAAAACCAAGCGCGGAGAAGCTGCGCTTCGTTATCCAAAAACACGCGGCTCGCCGGCTGCACTATGACCTAAGACTGGAACTGGGCGGCGTCTACAAGAGCTGGGCCGTGACCCGCGGGCCCAGCCTCGATCCCCATGAGAAACGCCTTGCTGTTCACGTCGAGGATCATCCCATCGATTACGGTGATTTCGAAGGGATCATTCCCAAGGGCGAATATGGGGGCGGCACCGTCATGATATGGGACCGTGGCTATTGGTACCCGGAGGGCGACCCGGTAAAAGGCTACGAAAAAGGCCATCTCGCATTTGAACTTGAAGGTCAAAAGTTGAAAGGCCGCTGGCATCTGATCCGCATCCGAGGCCGGCCGGGGGACAAAAAAGAACAGTGGCTTCTGTTCAAATCCGATGATGAGTATGCTCATCCCGGCTTGGAAGGCGATATTCTTGAGGAACGGCCGGAGTCGGTAGCAACCCATCGATCGCTTGATGAGATTGGGGAGGAGAAGGAGGCTGTTTGGTCTTCGCAGGGTGGATTGGTCGAGGGCGCACTGTCGCCGGCCGCAACAGATAACAACAAAGGACCCTCCAATCCCAAGAAGAAGCCCGTTTCCAGAGATGCAGCAACTCGCAAAAAGGCTTCTCCGCTTCTGTCAAAGGACGATCGGAAAACGAGCAGTGCTGCGCCGGGCATCGATGTTTCGAAACTGCCTGGAGCAAAAAAAACGGATTTTCCGGAGTTTATTGAACCATGCCTTGCGCTCCTCGTCGAAAAGCCGCCGGATGGCGACACTTGGCTGCACGAAATCAAGTTCGATGGCTATCGACTGATGGCTCAAATCAACGGTGGCTCTGTCCGGCTTCTCACCCGTAAAGGCCTTGATTGGACTACCCGGTTTCCTGCTATTGCTGAGGTGTTGGAGAATTTGGCTGCCGGCACCGCGATCCTGGATGGCGAGGCGGTGGTGGAAGATGCGAACGGCATCTCCAGCTTCTCCGCCTTGCAGGACGCGCTTTCCAATAATCAGCCCGCTACGAATGCCATCTTGTTTGCCTTCGACCTTCTGTATCTTGATGGCTACGATCTTCGTAGCGCTACCCTCGACGATCGGAAGAATGCACTTTCCGAACTTCTAACCTCGAGCCAGCACCCCTCCTTGCGCTTCTCGGATCACGTTATCGGCAATGGCGGCGCAATGCTGGAAAATGCGTGCCGGTTAGGTCTGGAAGGAATCGTCAGCAAAAGGCGCAATTCCCCCTATCGGTCCGGCCGGCATGGTGAATGGCTTAAAAGCAAATGCACGAACCGGGAGGAGTTCGTGATCGGTGGTTATGTGCCTTCTACGGCTACCCGCAATGCAATCGGCTCCTTGGCGCTTGGCTATTACGACGGGGGAAAGCTCATCCATGTCGGAAGAACGGGCACCGGCTTTACGCAAAAATCCGCGCGGGAGCTGTTCCAAAAATTGCAAGACTTGCGCACTTCAAAGAACCCCTTCGCAAATGCCCTAAGCTCGGAAGAACGGCGCGGGGTCATATTCGTCCAGCCGAAGCTTGTCGCCGAAGTCGAGTTTCGCGGCTGGACCCACGACCGGCATTTGCGCCAGGCCGCGTTCAAGGGGCTGCGCGAAGACAAACCGGCAGAGGAAGTCCAACTTGAAATCCCCCAAGACAAGGCGCCAGCACCAACTGCGAAGGACAAAGGAGCCATGCCTGCGAGAAGAAGTGTTTCAGCGCCGGTGAAGACTGCCAAGGGTGGCGCCGTTGAGTTTGCGGGCGTTAAGCTTACCCATCCCGACCGCATTCTCTGGGAAGAGCAGGGTCTTACGAAGCTGGGGCTCGCCGAATACTACGCCGGGGTCGCAGACTGGATTCTGCCCCATATCGTCAAGCGTCCGCTAGCGCTTGTTCGCTGCCCGAACGGCAGCAGCGGGGAATGCTTTTTCCAGAAACATTCATTCGCTGGGCTAACCGAGGCGGTCGAGGTCGCTCATGTCCCGGACAAAAACGGAATGGAGGAGGTTCTCGTCATCCATGATCTTCGAGGTTTGATCAATCTGGTGCAGGCGAATGTGCTGGAAATTCATCCTTGGGGTGCGAGCATGGAAGATGTGGACCGTCCTGATATCATGATTTTCGACCTGGATCCCGGCGAAGGCGTTGAATGGACTGCCGTAATCCAAGCAGCAAAGGAAATCCGCCAGCGCCTCCGCGATACCGGAATCGAAAGTTATGTGAAGACGACCGGCGGAAAAGGACTTCATGTTGTTTCGCCGATCCGTCCTGAAGTGGGGTGGGATGAACTGAAGGATTTCGCGCATAGGATCGCGCTGGCCATGGAGGCGGATGCCCCTTCGAAATACATTTCGACCATGGCGAAGAAAGCGCGCGGCGGAAAGATCTTCGTCGACTATCTTCGTAACGGTCGCGGCGCCACCGCGGTCGCCGCCTATTCAACCCGGGCGAGGGCTGGGGCGCCAGTCTCTGCGCCAGTGCGCTGGGAAGAACTCGGGCCAGAACTGACAGCAGCCAGGTTCAATACGTCGAACATCATGCGCCGGCTCTCAGCGCTGAAGTCCGACCCATGGGAGGGATTTTTTTCGTCGCCGCAGCCGATCAGCGCAGCAATTGCGGCGTCGAGCTCGCGCCAGCCGTCCCGTAAGCGCCGGGAGGCTATTACCAGGTGACCGTGACAGCAGGGCAGAAGCACGCATTATTTGGAGTGAGTAGCCGCTTTTTCCGCATCGCGAGCTTTTAAAGCTCCTGAACAGCCCGGTTGCAATTCGGAAGCATGATTTCTTAGACAAGCTTTCCGGCCTTGGCCCTTTTGAATGTCTTTGCAGAAGCGTTCGAGGTCGGCTCCGCACGCCTCGTTCAATTTTACCCTGGCTCCAGCAAGGCCGCTGACCGCAATCACCGCCAAAACCGCGACAACTATTCCAATGACACGCATTATAAACCGCCCCCTCCGATAAATGCTCATGCTTTGGCTCTTAATTCGCACTTTACGCATTTTCATGACGCATTCTTGAATTTCCCCAACTCGTCCGCACGAGGAGTTCCTATGCGTTCCCTGCGTTCAATGCGTCTGCTGCTGCTTCTCTTTGCTATCGTCAATCTTAATCCCGTCTTGGCCCAGGAAGGGAAGGGAGAGGATGCGGCGGTACATGCGAAAGCCTCGGCGGGAAATCCCGCCTCCCGCCTTCCTCCCGATAGCGTAACGCAGCACGCCATCACTCTCCAGGGGCAGGAGCTGAAATATAAGGCGACGGCCGGCACGCTTGCGTTAACCAATTCCAAAGGCGAATTTGCAGCCAGGGTTTTCTACGTCGCGTATACAGTCGAGGACAAAGGCTCCAGGCCAGTGACCTTTGCCTTTAATGGCGGCCCTGGGGCGGGGGCTGCTTTCCTGAACCTCGGCGCCCTTGGCCCACGCATCGTCCCATTCAAGGATAATGGGGCGGCGCCCGTGCAACCAATTCAGCTGGCCGACAATCCCGATAGCTGGCTCCGCTTTACCGATCTTGTTTTCGTTGACCCCGTGGGGACTGGTTTCAGCCGGGCAACAACAGGCGGCGAGGAGGCTGAACGCGCCTATTGGGGCGTCGACAAGGACATCAACTCAATGGCGCAAGTGGTTCGCCTTTATCTGACGCAAAATGGCAGGGAGCTGGCGCCTGTCTTCTTGGCGGGTGAAAGCTATGGCGGTTTCCGGGTCGCCATGCTTTCCCCGAAGCTTCTCGGTATGGGATTTCATCTGAAGGGCGCGGTTATGATCTCGCCGGCGCTTGAGTTCTCCATGCTGAGAGGCGAAGACTACGAAATCCTTCCGCTTACTTTCGAGCTTCCGTCAATAACGGCCGCTAATGTTGAAATGCGCGGTGGACCATCTGCGTCTCTGGATGAGGTTCGCCAGGCGGAAATCTATTCTCGCACCACCTATCTGGTGCACCTCGCCCAAGGGTTAAGCACCGACGATGCCGTAGACTTCACTCTCGCCAAGTTCACGGGGCTCGAACCTTCGATCATTGCCAAGCACCATGGCCGCGTTTCCGCCCAGCTTTTCAAGCGTGAATATCTCAAACGCAACGACCGCTCACTTAGCAGCTACGACGCAACAGTCAGCGTTCCTGTCCCGCGGCCGTCGGAGCATAGCCATTTCGATCCAATCCTCGACAGCGCCGTTACAGTTCTTGCTCCTGCAATGACAGCTTATACTGCCAAAGAGCTTGGCTTTCACACCACGCTCGATTACCGCCTTCTCAACCGCCAGATAAGCGGCCACTGGGACTTCGGTATAAAGCCCGGCCGTCAAGGCTATGCCGGCTCCTTGGATGAGCTGGAACAGGCCCGTGAACGCAACCTGTCACTGAAACTTCTCATCGTGCACGGCTATACCGACCTCGTCACGCCCTATGAGATGTCGATCTATCTGATCAATCAGCTCCGCCCGATCGAGGGCGCTGCACCGATCGACATTCGCGTACTCCGCGGAGGTCACATGATGTATCTCCGCCCCGCTTCGCGAGCGGAATTGGAGAAGGATGCACAAGAGCTTTATGCTGTAGACAGTCAATAAAAGATCATCTTCTCTCAGATTAGTAAACCTTGCGCCTATTGCACGAATTACATTCCGCAAAGCTAACGAATAAATCGAAATAGATCACGTTTCCATACCAGAAGAAGATTGGAACCAAGTTTAAACCCTCCTGTTGCGATATGAAAGGAGGAAGATCATGAAGAGAATTCTTGCGATTGCGACAGCTGTGCTGCTAACGACCGGAACAATCGCCCTTGCCCAAGGAGGCGGAGGTGGCGGCGGTGCCGGAGGTGCAGCAGGCGGCGGAGCAGCCGGAGAAAGCGGCGGTCTTGGAATCGGATCAAGCGGCATAGGAAGCACTTCCGGCCAGTCAGGCAGGTCCGGTACCTTGGGCAACTCGGGTACCATGGGCAATAACGGTCAGACGGGCGATACCGGCGGAAATGCCGGGGGATTGGGTGGTGCAAATTCCGGTGGGTTAAACAGCGGTACAGGTGGAACCAGCGGTGCTGGCGGAGGAGCCGGCGGCAGATAAGACATCACGGGGAGCGGAGGGGCTGAGCCTCTCCGCTTTCGCAGGCCGCACTTTTGTTTTGTTCTGCCGGAGGTATGGCCTAACAGTTTAAAGATACCCTTGTATCGAGTTGACATACGTACAGGCTTGAGCTATATTATTGGTCATGGAGGCAGTACCCATGGCTAAGACACCGAAATTCCCGATCCCAACGCTCAGAGATTTTATGTCTCAGTTTCCGGATGATGACGCCTGCCTTGAGCATTTGATGGAAATCCGGCATGGCACGGAGATCGACTGCCCCAAGTGTGGAAAGCACAGTAAGTTTCATCGCATTCGCAGCGAGAAGGCTTACGGCTGCCAATGGTGCGGCCATCACATTCACCCGATGGTCAACACTCCCTTTCATCGAAGCCATACACCGCTCCATAGCTGGTACTATGTGATGTACTTGTTCAGCACCACTAGGCACGGCGTGACGAGTAAAGAGGTCCAGCGCCAACTTGGCTGCGCTTATGACACTGCTCTGCGCATGACGAACGAGATCCGCAAGTATCTCGGTCAGATCGACCCGCAAGGCCCGCTTGATGGCGACGTTGAGGCGGATGAAGCTTATGTCGGCGGCAAACGTCCCGGCAAACGCGGACGCGGCGCTGCTGGCAAGGCAGTTGTCTTTGCAATGCAGGACCGTGATGGCGAAATGATTTCCAAGGTTGTCGCCGACGCGAGTAGCAAAACTCTGAAAGGCGAAATTGAAACCCATATCGTGAAGGGTTCTACCATTCACACCGACGAATGGAGCGCCTATCGCGGACTCGACAAGAAAGGCTACACGCACAGCACTGTTGAGCATGGGAAAGGCGAATATGCGCGCGATGGCAGCCACGTGAACACCGTCGAAGCGTTCTTTGGTATCTTCAAGCGATCGATCCGCTCCACTCACGTCTCAGTCTCTCCTAAACATCTTCCGAAGTATCTGGCGGAATTTGAGTTTCGTCAGAACCTTCGCTATGCCCCGCATCTGATGTTTCCCCGGATGCTGAAGGGCTTAGCATAGCCTCCAGCAAGCGCCAGAAGCGGGACTCGCTTTCTGGATGCGGGTCCTCGATTTCATGCTCTTCGACAAACTCTTTAAGTCTGCCCTCTTTGATCGCTTGCTTGAGGTTCAATTGAAGGTGATCCTTCCAAGATACGTCTCTTTTGTTCTTCGTGAACAGGTTTATTGCGGCGGTATTCAGTATACCTAGCAATCGCGTACCCAGCGCACCCGATGCACACTAAGCCGAGAATAAGATCTTTACTAGCTGGAACGCTATTTAGTTTAACAGCTGAAACTAAATCTAATGCGTTTTGCAGAAGACCTCCAGATATTCCTCCTAAAGCCAAGCTAATATTAAGAGAATTATCATCGGCTCCGCGAGAGAGCAAATGAAGTTGCTCTACAGAGACTATCCTGTAGTCTATGCGAGTTGGCCGGGAGAATGTCACGTGCGGTAACCATTCTGCCGGAATACCGCTTGCCGCAGCCATAGCCTGAAGGCTTTCGCCGCCGGAACCTGAGCCACTAATACCTGGGCCGGCCGTGCTGGCGACACTTTCGCTTCCAGAACTACCTCGCCGACGAGGGGTTCTAGCCATTGCTCTGACCCGGTGCAGTTGCGCCAGTAGTTGGGACTTGATGCCAGCCTTGAGATAGTTGACCTACTAGATCTCGAAGCTGCAATAAATCCGCTAGACCTATAGTGACTGCAGCCCTGAAAATCGGCTGCCCATCTGGACGAAGTTCGCAGAAGGCCACGCGAGCAACCGCCCCAGTAACAGTAATATAAAACTTGTTTACGAAAGGCGCTTGCCCTTCGTAGGCTACATTTAGTTCTTGCTGGGGAACCCCTAAGACGATCCCTTGGCTTGGAGGTAAGGCCATCGTTGTCGCTCCGTTTTAAGGTTACGGAGTTATTGTGACTCAAATCGCCTACGTATGTAAACTCGATACAAGGGTAAAGATAATACAGCCTCCTCGCACATAATGAGTATGGGAACTGAGCTCAAATCCTCCCGTTGCCCCGTAAAAGGAGGAGAGAATGAGGAAGGTTCTTGCGATTACGGCGGCTATGCTTTTGACGGGTGGGGCCGGGGCCCATGCTCAAGGAACTGGTTGGGTCGCAGTGGAAGGTGCTGACGGCGGCGTCGGAGCGGCCGGAGGAAGCAGCGGTCTGGGAACCGGAGCTGGAGGCTTCGGAAGCACATCCGGCCAAAATGCTGGAGGTTCGGCTGGCGGGTACGGGGAGTCGCAGAGGCTGGACGCAAAGACGCTCTTGTAAGAGGTCTGACAGGTACGGGGGCCAATAGTGAGATGGGCGGTAATTCAGGCAATGCCAGCGCCAGGGGCGGCGCAAAGGCTGGGAGCAACACCAGTGCCGGCGGAGCGGGTGGTGCGGGCGGAGGAAGTGGGACCGCAGCCGGAGAAAAACACGCTCTTGCAAAAGGCCTTACAGGCAAGACGGGAATTGGCCGCAATAACGGGAGGGGCGTCAACACCGGAACAATGAATGGCGCTTACGCTGGCTCATACGCCGGTAGTACCGGTGGCTTCAGCGGGGGAAGAGGAGCCGTCCAGGCAGCGGGGGGAAACAACGGTCTCGGAAACGGCCTTATAGGCAGATCAGGGACCGTGGGTAATTCGCCTAACAATAGGCAGTAATTGGCGGGGCGGTAACGCAGGGAGCGGCGGAGGAATGGCTGGCACAAACGGTGGCCAGTGAATGGTACCGATGGCAAACGCCCGCGAACTTCCCAATCCTCACAGATTGAAGGACGGACTTATGCGAGCATGGGAATTAGCAAGTCTGCCGCTTGCTTGAGATCGGGAACTTCCGCTTCAGGCCCGGCACCAAGTAGTTCCGGTGTGTGCTTGGTCCGTTTAACATGAATCACGCGGAACCCGAAAGCGGCTGCGCCGGCACAATCCCAGCCATTGGCAGAGACGAAGGCAATAGCAGGGACATCCACGCCGAAAGCATTCGGTGCAAGCCTGTAGACCTCCGGGCTCGGCTTGTAAGTCCGTGCACTATCCACGGAGATGACGTAGTCGAGGAGTGGGCCAAGCTTCGCGCTTGTGACGGCCGAGGCAAGCATGGCAGGCGACCCGTTTGAAAGGATGCCGGTGCGCGCTCCTTTGGCTTTTAATGCCTCAAGACAGGTGATAGCGTCTGGATATGCGCTAAGGGAAGCGTAAAGGGTGAGCAGCTTGTCTCGAACCGGACTACCGCTCAGACCGTTTGCCGCCAGCACATGATCCAGCGCGTCAGCTGTAACATGAGCAAAGTCAACATAGCGCCCCATGAGGCTGCGAAGCCAAGTGTATTCAAGCTGTTTGGTTCGCCATTGGGCCGAGATTTCGGGGCCGCGTTCGCCAAGTTCGGATGCGAGTGCCGCCGCTGGGGAATGAACGTCGAAAAGGGTTCCATAAGCGTCGAAAACACAAGCGTTCACTGCCTGGCGCGCGTTCATTTCCGTAAGTCCTCTCTCTTCCTAAGGCTGTCCGAGAATTCTACCGGCGCCCCTTTCCTAAGACTTGCAGTTGATCGTAACGCGTTCCGCAAACTGGGCGCCAATATTGCTTGGAGGATTTTCTCCAAGCTGCGCGAGTGTTCCCTCCTGCCCGCTCGGCCGGTCACCCACATGGGGGACACATCGAAGAGGCTTGGCAGAAACAAGCCTGACGGGGGCTTTCTTGGCAAAAGTCATTGCGACATACATGCCAGGATCATAGACGGCGAAGTTGAAGTCTTTGACCTTGCCGGGTTCAACCGGCGTTTGGAGTGGTAACGTAAAATAGAGCGTCAGCAGCTTGTCTTTGTATTCGATGCGGTAATCAACCGGCTCCTTTAAAGCTATCTTGGTTTTTCCCGCGAAGGCAAACGTAAAATATTCGAACTCCTTCAGAGCCTCCACATTCGTTTGCGCCAGCGGTTGCAGTTCCTCTTCGCTATAGATCCCGTCCCCATTGGTATCGAGGCCCTGGATTGCAAATTCAGTGTAGAACTCATCGAATGTCCATTTATGCTTGAACCCGATGATTTCCTTGTTCGGGCCGAAATCAACCTCGGTTTCAACGGTAACCCATACATGCGGATGTGCCACCGCTATGGTGGCAGGAAGCAGAAGCAAAACCAAAAAGACGGCAGCGGCTTTGTTGCAGATTGTGAATTTCATGAGCCTGTTTTGAGCGGAAGATGCCTTCGGCGAGGCAATGCTGCAAATGGGGCTTTTTTGAGCGCGGCCTTTTGACCCTCAGGCCGCCTTTTTCAGGCGCGGCCGATGGCGGAAGGTACGCTGCTCGATGTAATCGAGAACATGACCCGCAACGTCAACGTTTGTGCTTTTCTCGACACCTTCAAGGCCTGGAGACGAATTGACTTCCAGGAGAAGCGGTCCCTTCGCCGATCGCAAAAGATCGACTCCAGCGAATTTGAGGCCGAGCCTGCTCGCCGCGCGTACCGCAAGTTTTCTTTCTTCGGGGGTGATGCGCGCCTCAAGCGCTACCCCGCCCTTATGAATATTCGCGCGGAAATCGCCCCCGGTTGCCCGGCGCACTATCGCCGCGATAACCTTCCCGTCAAGGACGATACAGCGAAGGTCCTGGCCGGCGGCCTCGGAAATAAATTGCTGCAGAAGGAAGCTCGCATCGGCATTGCGCAGCGCTTCTATGAGCGATGCCGCAGTTTGCCAGTTTTCGGCGAGCAATACGCCTTTGCCCTGGCTACTCTGCAAAAACTTGATCACAAGCGGTGTGCCACCAACCATCTTGATAAGGTCTTCGGTGTCATGGTGGGAGCTCGCAAAAGCAGTGTCGGGCATAGGCAGCTTGTGCATGGCCATAAGCTGGTGAGCAAATAGCTTGTCGCGGCTTTGCAAAATGGCTTGCGCTGAATTCAAAACCTGCGCGCCCGTCATTTCGAACTGGCGCACGACCGCCGTTCCGTAGGCGGTGATGGACGCTCCAATCCTTGGTATTACGAAATCATAATCGGGGAGGGACTTGCCCTCATAATGCACAGCGCTGGCGATGGACTTGATGTTCATGTAACAGCGCAGCGTATTGATCGGCTCAATGACGTGATCGCGCTTTTCCGCTGCCTCGATCAGACGCTGGTTCGAAAAATTGTCCGGCTCCATGGTCAAAAGCGCGATGCGCAGCGACCTGCGCAAAGGAGCACCGAGCCCTTGTTCGGCATAGACCTCAAAGCTGAGCTTGCGTTGGAGATATTCGGACCAGGGGCGGATAATGACGGATTGAGCCTCAAGCGCGGTCCGCCCGAGCAGCATCCTGTGCGCCATCGTATACCGGTTGGAAAGCGATACCTCGATCGGCCATTCGTGATCGCCGATGCGAATAGGCGTATTGATGATATAGCGATGCTCAGCCTGCCCGTTGGAACTGCGGACGTGCCGGCGATCGACCACATTCGCAGTACACCATACTTCGACTTGAGGGCTATAATCGACAGGATGCACGCCGAATCGCACCTTGGGTGCGTTCGCTGGTCCAAACGTTTCAATGGAGAAGGCATGAAGGGCCGATGTCTTCGCCCCCGTATCTATTTTCGCCTTCACTGCAGGCAGGCCAAGCTGGGGGAGCGCAACCCACTCACGCCAGCCCAATACGAACGGCTCCATCAAATCCTTCCCCGGCTCCCCGGCGATCTCTGACGTTTTTTTTGTTGGCTGACTTCCGGCAGTACCGGACCTGCAATCCGGTAGTTACGCGCGGCAACTAAATGCAACAGACACAGCTCTTGTTCCGCATTTTCGCTTTCGCACAGAATTGGGCTTAAAGTTAAAGTCGAGTTGATGACACTGGTATGACACCATGACCTTTAAGCTCATAAAGATATTCCGAATCGCGATAATTCACCTTACATTTTGGGCACACGAACGCAATACCCACCTATTTGTTTTACGAAATCTATACACATAGCTATTCCACAGTTTTTATAAATGATCTGCTGAAAGCGTTCATGGGGGTCCGGGGCTGCATGAGGTGAGAACATGCGCAGGAGGTTGAAGCCCGCAAATCCCGTCACCTCTTGATACAATCCGCCACTTTGACATAGCAGATTACACGAATTCATACTGCGCTGCGTTCACAGCATCCTAAATAGCCCCAGAGGAGAGGGCGATGGAGACGACACATCACATTCTGGTTGTTGACGACCACAAAGAAATACGGGACCTGCTAGCCAAATTCCTGGTGAAGCATGGAATGCGCGTTACAACGGCGGCAGATTCGACAGAGGCTCGCCGCCATCTCAAGGCGGGCGCTTTCGATCTCATTGTGCTCGATATCATGATGCCGGGCGAGGACGGGCTTTCGCTCTGCCGCTATCTGAGCGAGACCTCCTCGCCGCCGGTAATCCTTTTGACCGCCGTGGCGGAAGAGACCGACCGGATCATCGGCCTTGAAGTTGGCGCCGACGACTATGTAACCAAACCTTTCAACCCGCGCGAACTGCTTGCCCGTATCCGTGCCGTGCTTCGCCGCGCTCATAGCATTCCGCCCTCCCGCGACGCCCCTGCCGGCGAAAGGCTCAAATTCGGCCGGTTCACTTTCGACGCGGACCGCCGGGAACTTATTGATGCACGGGATGTGGCGACCCCGCTATCCTATGGCGAGTATCTGTTGCTGTCCGCATTCTTGCACCGGCCGAACATCGTGCTCACGCGGGATCAGCTCCTCGACATAACTAGAGGGCGCGCAGCAAATCTGTTCGATCGAAGCATCGACAACCAGGTTAGCCGACTTCGCCGCAAGATCGAAGACGACCCCAAGGACCCGAAGATAATCCAGACCATTTGGGGCGGTGGCTATAAGTTCGTCGGCGCTGTGGAACGGGTGTGATGAGGATTATACCCAGGAGCCTGAAGGGCCAACTCATTCTCGTGATTTTGGTGGCACTTCTTCTGTCGCAGGTGGCTGGCTTCATGTTTATGCTCGCCGACCAGCGTTCGAGGATGAGGAATGAATGGCTTCGCAACGTCCTCAGCCGTGTTGCGACCGTGAGAGATGTCATCGAAACAACTCCGGCTGATCTCCACGGTAAAATCCTCAAATCGGTGACCACCTGGGGTTTGCGCTTCGCCGTAGAGCCTCAACCCTCTGCGGTTCCAAAGGGGCAAGACCTCAAAGAAAGTGTTTACGAAGATCTCGACAGGGCTTTTGGAGAACGCTCGTCAACCGTCAGGCTGACAATTTCTGCGCCGCTGAGCGACGAATCTCAGTTCGAATTGCTGTTCGGTGATCTCTGGCGTGATATGAAGAGGACGCTACTTCTTAAAAGTTCGTCCGCTCCCAAGCCGCCAATGCGGCCTCCATACGCACATGTCTCGGTTCCCCTTCAGAGCGGAGAATGGCTGAACGTCATTATCATGCCGCGCGGCGTGGGGCCTGTAGGCTCGCCCTTGCTCATTCAATTCGCTACGATGGCCGCGATTTCCGCTTTGGGCATTGTCATGGTTCTTGGGCCTCTCACAAGGCCGTTGAAGGAACTTTCACGGGCCGCCTCGGCACTTGGCCGTGGTGAAACCAACGCGAAACTGGAAGAGAAAGGCCCAAGCGAAGTCGTAGAAACGATCCGAGCCTTCAACGACATGGAAGAAAGGCTGAGCAGGTTCGTTCACGATCGCACCAAGATGCTGGCGGCGCTGGGGCATGACCTGCGAACGCCGATTACAAGCTTAAAGCTTCGCGCCGAATTCATTGAGGATGAGGAGATCAGAGACAAGATTCTCGAAACCCTCGATGAAATGCATCAAATGGCAGAGGCTTCGCTTTATTTTGCCCGCGAGGAGGCGGCGCAGGAGCAGACACGCCTCGTGGATGTTGGAGCTTTGATATCAACGGTCTGCGCCGATCTCGCCGACAATGGTTTGGACGTGTCCTGCTCAGACACGGGGAGTTTTACACTCCGCTGCCGCCCCATCGGTCTGAAGCGCGCATTCCGAAATATCATCGAGAACGCCGTTGTTTACGGTCAAAGGGCGCGCGTTTTCGTACAATGCCACCAGTCCGAAGCCGTTATCTTCGTCGACGATGACGGACCGGGCATTCCTGGGGGCGACGTCGAGAGGGTGTTCAAGCCCTTTGTGCGGCTTGAGAACTCAAGGAATAAGGATACTGGCGGAGTAGGCCTTGGCCTCGCGATAGCGCGTTCCATCATTCGAGGGCATGGCGGCGATATAGCGTTGCAGAACAGGCCTGAGGGCGGATTGCGCGTCGTTATTTCGCTCAGCGGCGCGACAGTTTTGGAGACGCCAGAATTGGCGAACGGCGAAGCGGCTGCAGCTTAGCACCGTCCAGTTACTATCCTGAAAGCAGTAGCCTGCTTAATTCGCGCACTAAGCACTAATGCTTTATGACCTGGATGTAAGCCCTTAAATTGAAGATGCTTGCGCGACTGTGTTTGTGCTAACCGGCGGATCTACAAGAATGAGGCAACATGTGCGGACGGTTCACTCAGAACTTCACTTGGACAGAACTCGTTGAGCTCTACAGGCTGACGGACACCGTTGCGCCGAGCTTATCCGCATCCTTCAATGTTGCGCCGCTCCAGATGGCGGCGGCAGTTGTAGCTAGTGAGAACGGCTTCTGCTTGCAACCCATGCGTTGGGGCCTGTTGCCTTCCTGGGCAAAGGACCAAACCTTGGGCTCGAAGCTCATCAATGCGCGGGCCGAGACGATCGCCGAAAAGCCGGCATTCAGGCAAGCGCTCAAGTTGCGGCGCTGCGTGGTTCCCGTGTCGGGATTTTACGAATGGCGCGGGCACGGCCGCGAGAAGCAGCCTTACTACGTCAGCAGCCCGGATGGATGGCCGCTCTCGCTGGCAGGACTGGTGGAGCGATGGCAAGACATTCTGACGTTCACGATCATAACGGTGCCTGCGAACGAAATGCTATCTCCTATCCATGAGAGGATGCCAGCCTTCCTATCACCGCAGGAGGCGCTGCTGTGGCTGGAAGCCCCGGACGTGTCGCTTTTGAGACCCTGTGCATCACAAACTCTTGCGCTTTGGCCTGTCTCAAATCGTGTAAACTTCCCTCGCAATAACGATCCGGGCTTGGTTGAACGCATTGACGCTGGGAAAGCTACCCCACAAGACCAGGTGAAGCGTCAGAGCGATCAGTTCCAGCTGCCGCTATAAGCCTGATTTTTTTGAGGTATTCAATGGGGTTGGGCCGGTTTTCTTCAGAGATAGGAGACCTCAATGGATAGGCCATCATATTCCTCAGCACTGATTATCGGGGCGGGATCAGGCTTGAGCGCTTCGCTGGCCCGGGCGTTCTCGCGGCTGGGAATGAAGATTGCGCTCGCCGCGCGAAATGCCAGCAAACTAAAGCCGCTTCAGGATGAAGTCGGGGCGTCTGCATTTGAATGCGACGCCGCTGACGTTAGCCAAATGCGGAAGCTCTTCGATGAAGCCTCACGCGCGAACGGGGAGCCCGATGTCGTGGTTTACAATGCCAGCGGCAGATTGCGCGGTCCGCTCACCAGTCTCGATCCGGTGGAGGTCGAAAGGGCGATCGCAGTTTCCGCCTTTGGCGGTTTTCTTGCGGGCCAAGAGGCAGCCAAGCGGATGCTGCCAAAGGGCCATGGTGCAATCCTATTCACGGGCGCATCGGCGAGCGTGAAGGGCTATGCACAATCCGCCGCCTTCGCGATGGGCAAATTTGCCCTGCGTGGCCTTGCTCAAAGCATGGCGCGGGAGTTGTCGCCGCAGGGTATCCATGTGGCGCATTTCGTAATCGATGGCGGCATAAAGCGGCCGGGCCGCGAAAGTCCGTCCGGCAAACCGGACTCTATGCTCGATCCAGACGCCATTGCGGAAACATATATTCACGTTCTCATGCAGCCCCGCAGCGCCTGGACATGGGAGGTGGAGCTAAGGCCGTGGGTCGAGACTTTCTAGCTTAACCTTCGGCTGAAAGCCTCGCCGCAAGCCGCGCGGGGAAATCAGAGGCGGCCCAGGTGCGATGATTGCCGCGCGCATAAGCGAGGGCATTTTCGTGATAGTAGAGCGCGTTCAGCCGGTTTGCTGTCCGGTTATCCCGCGCGCGAATCAGGCGTGCTGGCACACCTGCGATAATGGAGTTTGCCGGGGCTACGAAACCAGGCCGGACTAGGGCATGCTCCCCCACGATTGAGTTCTCTCCGATGACGGCGCCATCCATGATGGTCGCCCCGATACCGATCAGGCAATTGTCGCCGATGGTGCACCCATGCAATGTTGCCCGGTGTGTTATGGAGCAATAGGCTCCGACGATGGCGGGCGTGTCATACCCAACATGAATCATTACGAAATCTTGGACGTTGGTGTGGGCACCCACCGTTACGGAATGCATTTCGGCTCGGATTACCGCGTAGGGCCAAATAGATGCACCGGCTCCGAGCTTGACCTTTCCGTAAAGGAGTGCGGAAGGGTGTACAAATGCGGCCTGCGATGTGTCGATCATTCTGAGCCGCCCACATTTTCTTGCCGGGGCTTTTCCCTGCGAGACGGCTTGGGTGCCGCTTGCAAGCGCTTGTCGAGATAGCGCTCGACCACGCCCACGAGATCTTCAACCTTGTCTTCGAAGAAGTGGTTCGCGCCCGGAACGATTTCGTGGGTGACCACAATGCCCTTCTGGGTTTTCAGCTTGTCTACGAGAGTTTTTACGGCACTGACCGGCACCACGCGATCCCGATCTCCGTTAATCATCAGGCCCGAGGAGGGGCAGGGGGCCAAAAAGCTGAAGTCATAGAGATTGGCGGGCGGGGCCACTGCAATGAATCCATCTATCTCCGGGCGGCGCATCAGAAGCTGCATCGCAATCCATGCGCCGAAAGAGACGCCGGCGATCCAGCATGATTTAGCGTCTGGATTGGCAAGTTGAAGCCAATCCAGCGCGGTGGCCGCGTCGGAAAGCTCGCCCGGCCCCTGATCGAACAGGCCTTGGCTCCGGCCCACGCCACGAAAGTTGAAGCGCAGCACGGAAAAGCCTCTCTGAACAAAGGTATAGTACAGGCTGTAGACGACCTGATTGTTCATGGTCCCGCCGAATTGCGGGTGCGGGTGCAGAATAATCGCTATTGGCGCGCCAGGGGCTGTGTCGTGGTGGTATCGTCCTTCAATGCGCCCTGCGGGCCCGTTGATGATAACTTCAGGCATATTTAATCCTCTGTCTGGAATGCGGGGCCGCATCCCTGTCAATACTTGACTGCGGTAGTCGGAAATCATATATCATGGCTCTTGGGAGCCTTGGCCGTTTGACCTAATTATTCTGACCGGCGTTCAAGGTGGCATATCATAACACGGGCACCGATTTCCACGGCCTTCGCGCAATTTGGAGCGAGGGAGGGTGAACATGCTTCTCAGTACTAAGGGCCGATACGCGGTTATGGCAATCGTCGAGGTTGCGAAGCAAAGCGATTCCGCGCCGATTTCACTTGCCGGAATCGCTGACCGGCTAGAGCTGTCGCTAGCCTATCTGGAGCAGCTGTTCATGAAGCTGCGCCGTAACGGTCTCGTGCGCTCGGTGAGGGGGCCCGGAGGCGGATATGTCCTTGGCCGGGACGCGGATAAAATCAGCATCGGGGAGATCATGGCTGCGGTTGACGAGCCGGTTAAGATGACGCGTTGCCGGGAGGAGAGCAGTGCCGGCTGCGTTCCGGGCGGCCGATGCAGTACCCACTACTTGTGGGATGCACTTGGCACACATATCCAGCAGTTTCTGGCGGCCGTCACCTTGGCCGATGTCTTGCACGGCCGCTATGCGGCACCCCCCGAATATTTCATACTGGCCCGGCTTGCGGCTTCGGCGGAGTTCGCCTGACATGCCGCGGAGCTACCTAGACCATAATGCAACGTCACCGCTGCGCCCGGAGGCCCGGGATGCGATGATCAAGGCATTTGGCTGCGCTGGCAATCCCTCGTCCGTTCATTGGGAAGGGAGGGAAGCCCGCTGCGTTGTGGAGAGCGCGCGCGAGAAGGTCGCTTCGGTTTTCGGCGTGGAGCCGGAGGATGTCTTTTTCACCTCCGGAGGGACCGAGGCAGCGAACTGGCTATTGCAGCCGCGTGAAACGCGGATGCTGCTGCTCTCACCCACTGAGCATGATTGCGTGCTGGCCGGCCATCGCTTTGGGGGAGCTTGCGTCCGCTTCATCCCAGTATCATCTGCTGGTGTTGCTGATCTGTTTGCCCTTGAGGCTGGACTAGCTCCTGGCTCGCTGATTGCGGTTCAGGCGGCCAACAATGAGACGGGGGTTCTGCAGCCGCTGGAACAGATTGGGAAGCTTGCAAAAGAGGGCCATTCGACTTTCATTTGCGATGCGGTTCAGGCTATCGGCCGGGTTCCAATTTCAAGTCTCACTCATGCAGATGTTTTCTTCTTTTCGGCGCATAAGTTTGGCGGTCCAAAGGGCGTGGGTGCCGTAGTTTTACGCGGGAAGGGATTCGCGCCGAAGCCGCTTCTCAGAGGCGGCGGACAAGAACGGCGCCAGCGCTCAGGCACGGAAAATGTGCCCGGCATCGCGGGACTCGGCGCTGCACTTAAAGCCGCCGCCACGGAACAAAAGGACTTCCGCGAAAGGGCTACCAGGCTTCGGGGCGTTATCGAGTTTGGCCTGCGCTCGATGGCCCCGGACTCAGTTATTTTCGGGCAGGAGTTTGAGCGCCTGCCAAATACAACATGCTTCGCCGTTCCGGGGATGAAGGCTGAGACGCTCTTGATCGCGCTCGATCTGGAGGGTGTTTCTGTCAGCTCCGGCTCGGCCTGTTCTTCCGGGAAGGTGGAGCGCTCGCATGTGCTTGATGCGATGGGGGTGCCGAAGGAGCTAAGCGCAGGTGCAATTCGCGTCTCGACCGGATGGTCCACCACAGAGGAGGAAGTGGAACGCTTCCTGAGCGCATTTTCGAAGATTTGCGGCCGCCAGCACCGGCGGCGCGCAGCGTAAGGATCGAGGTCACGGGATACCGTGGCGGCAGGAGTGAAAGATGGCAACGCCAGTACAGGACACAATCGAGCGCGTACGCGAAATCGACGTCGATAAGTACAAGTACGGCTTCACGACCGAGATCGAAAGCATTCGCGCACCCAAGGGGCTAAGCGAGGAAATTGTTCGTTTCATCTCCGCTAGGAAGCGCGAGCCCGAATGGCTGCTCGAATGGCGCCTCGAAGCTTACCGCCGGTGGCGCACGTTGGAGGAGCCGAAATGGGCGCGCGTTCACTATCCTAAGATCGATTATGAGGACCTCTATTACTATTCCGCCCCGAAGTCGACGGAGGGGCCGAAAAGCCTCGCAGAGGTTGATCCCGAGCTGCTGCGCACCTATGAGAAGCTTGGCATTCCGTTAAAGGAACAAGCTGTGCTTGCCGGTGTGAAAGGCGCGCAGGTCACTGGCCCGCGCGTGGCGGTCGATGCAGTCTTCGACAGCGTTTCCGTGGTGACCACCTTCAAGGAGGAGTTGGGGAAAGCGGGGGTGATTTTCTGCTCGATCTCCGAAGCGGTCCGCGATCATCCCGAGCTGGTGCGTAAATATCTCGGCAGCGTCGTGCCGACGAGCGACAACTATTTCGCAACCCTCAATTCCGCGGTCTATTCGGACGGCTCCTTTGTCTATGTCCCGGAAGGCGTTCGCTGCCCGATGGAGCTTTCGACCTATTTCCGGATCAATGAGAAGCAGACAGGTCAGTTCGAGCGGACGCTCATTATCGCCGACAAGGGCGCCTATGTGAGCTACCTCGAAGGCTGCACGGCGCCGATGCGCGACGAGAACCAGCTGCATGCGGCTGTGGTCGAGTTGATCGCGCTCGACGACGCTGAAATCAAATATTCAACCGTCCAGAACTGGTATCCGGGCGACAAGGAAGGCAAGGGCGGCATCTACAATTTCGTCACCAAGCGTGGCGATTGCCGCGGCCGCAACTCGAAGATTTCCTGGACGCAGGTCGAGACCGGCTCGGCGATCACGTGGAAATATCCGAGCTGCATCCTGCGGGGCGATGGCAGCCGCGGAGAATTCTATTCGATTGCCATATCGAACGGCTATCAGCAGGTCGATAGTGGCACGAAGATGCTGCATCTCGGCAGGAATACATCGAGCCGCATCATCTCGAAGGGTATCGCGGCTGGCCGCTCCGACAATACCTACCGCGGGCTCGTCTCCGCTCACCGCCGCGCCGCCAATGCGCGTAACTTCACGCAGTGCGACAGCCTGCTTATCGGGGACAAGTGCGGGGCGCATACGGTGCCCTACATCGAAACGAAGAATGCAAGCGCGCAATTCGAGCACGAGGCGACTACCTCGAAGATTTCCGACGACCAGATGTTCTATTGCCTGCAGCGCGGGCTTTCAGAGGAGGAGGCTGTGACGCTGATCGTGAATGGGTTTGTCCGCGACGTGCTGCAGCAGCTGCCGATGGAGTTTCTGGCCGAGACACAGAAGCTGATCTCGATCAGCCTCGAAGGCAGCGTGGGGTAAGGTTGCAACCGGGTTCCCTGTTGGGAGAGGGACAGGGTGAGGGTTATGAGGGGGCAGAAGACACGTTGTCATGGCCGGGCTTGACCCGGCCATCCCGAGCTACCGATGAAGGGACGGAGAGAAACGAGCCTCAAGCATTGGCCGAGGGCTTGGAAGATCATAGAGAAACTGAACCCGAATTGGATCGATCTGTACGAGACTATTTTGTGAATGACTGGATGGCCGGGTCCAGCCCGGCCATGACAGAGGAGAAGCCGGTAGTGATGGGTTTGGATGAGGTCAAGCTTATGAGTTTCCGCCGTCTCGCCTTTAGGGCTGTAACCCCTCACCCCATCCCTCTCCCTCAGGGAGAGGGAGTCGTGCTGGAGGGTCGTTGATGGCGCTGATACTGGCCGGTCTGCTCGGAGTGTTCGTGAGCCTGGTGGGGCTGGCGCTGGTCGTGTCGCCGTTCAACGCCGTGCAGGCGTTTGGCATCGATCCGTCGCATATGGCTGATCTGGGGCTTGCTCCTGGGCTCGGCCTCAGGGAGCTTGCGATCGGCCTCACGATTATCGTCCTGGCATTCATGCGCAAAGCGAAGTCATTGGGCGCGCTTCTTCTTATCGGATCGATCATCCCTGTTGGCGATTTTGCCATCGCTGGAAAGGCTTTCGGCTACGCTGCCGCCATGAGGCATCTGATTACGCTGCCGTTTTCGCTGATCCTTGGCCTTGTCTTGGTGAGGAAATAACGGCGAGCGCTATGAGCTATTGGTTCAGGCCCAAACGTTACGGTTACGGCTCCACGCCCTCCAATTGGAAGGGCTGGCTCGCAACAATTCTTTTTGTCGCCGTGATCGGCGGCATCTCGACCATTTTCGACAGACAGAGCGCCTCTGTTCTTCTCGCTGCGACCGCCGCCGTCACGATTTTGTTTGTGTGGCTTGTGTGGACGAAAACAAGCGGTGAGTGGCGCTGGCGCTGGGGTTCCACGGATAAGGAAAAGTAGGATACATGCTGGAAATCAAAAACCTGCGCGCGGAGATTGATGGTCAAGAGATTTTGCGCGGCCTCAACTTGAGAGTGCCCAAGGGTGAAGTGCACGCCATCATGGGGCCGAATGGTTCCGGCAAATCGACTCTCGCCTATGTTCTTGCCGGGAAGGAAGAGTACGAGGTCACCGACGGTACGATCACCTGGGAAAATCAAAATTTGTTGGAGATGGAACCTGATGAGCGGGCCCATGCCGGCCTGTTTCTCGCATTCCAATATCCAATGGAGATCCCCGGCGTTGCGTCTCTGACCTTCTTGCGGGCCGCTCTCAATGCCCAGCGTAAGGCACGCGGAGAGAGCGAGATTTCGATTCCGGATTTCATGCGGGCGGTAAGAAGTGAGGCCGAAAAGCTTAGTATTTCCATGGATATGCTCAAGCGGCCAGTGAACACTGGGTTCTCGGGCGGGGAAAAGAAGCGGCATGAAATACTGCAAATGGCGCTGCTGAAGCCCACGCTGTGCGTTCTGGATGAGACCGACTCCGGCCTCGACATCGATGCGATCCGCATTGCGGCCGAAGGCGTGAACAGCCTGCGCTCGCCGGACCGGGCTATTGCGGTGATAACGCACTACCAGCGTCTACTGAACTACATCGTGCCCGATCAGGTGCATGTCATGGCGCGCGGGCAGATCGTGCGCTCGGGCGGCAAGGAACTCGCACTCGAACTTGAACAGTCAGGCTACGCGGCCTACGGCGCGGAGGCGGCATAGGGGCATCAATGACCATCCATCAAACCGCAATACGCCCTGCGCTAACGCCGGCCGAACAGCGTTTTCTCGACCTTTACGCCAGCGTGGCCGGAAGGCTGCCTGGGGCCCAGGCCACGGAGGTGCGCGCCTGGCGTGAGGCAGCCCTGAACCGGTTTGCGGCGCTTGGTGTCCCGCATCGCCGGGTTGAAGAGTGGAAATATACCGATTTGCGGATGCTGATGCCGGAGGTTCTTCCTCTGGCCGGGCTACGGGCGGCTGTGGAGACCGATGTCAGCGTCGAAGCTGCGATCGGTGGACCTCTTGCCCATCTCGATGCTTATCGCGCCGTCTTCATCGATGGCTTGTTCCGCCCGGACCTGTCCACCTTGCAGGACGCTCCAGGGGTTTCACTTCGGTCCGTGCGCACAGCCCTCGAAAGCTCAAGTACAGGCGCCGAAATTTTAGGGTTCGCTTTCCCGGAGCGCGATGTGATCGCGGCTCTCGCAAATGTATTCGCAACGGATGGAGCTATCCTCTCGGTCAAGCCGAAGACTGAGATCAACAAGCCGATCCATCTTATAAACCTGTGTGGGAACGGGACGCCCCGCCTTGTTGCGACCCAAAACGCCATTGCTATCGGCGAAGGTGCTCAAGTTTCTTTGATCGAGACAGAGGCTGGGCAGGGCAAAAGCCAGATCATCTCCTCGACTCGCCTCTCGATCGGAGCTCATGCGGCTGTCCGGCATGTGCGCCTGAATTTTGGAGAGGCGTCCAAGCACTTGTCTTCCGCTGCTATAGTCCTTGCCGAGGGTGCCAAATATGATCCGGTGCAAATGACGGTAAATGCCGCACTTACCCGCGCGCAGGCAAACATCCGTTTCGAAGGCCCGGACGCTCGTTGCCACTACTCCGGGGCCATGATGCTGCGCGGGCGCTCCCATGCGGATTTCACACTGCTTGTGGATCACGCTGCTCCCGGTTGCCAAAGCCGGGAGTTGGCGAAGGCCGTGGTGGACGACCATTCCCGCGGCGTGTTCCAAGCCAAAGTCGTCGTGGAGCGCGGGGCACAAAAGACAGACGGCAAGCAGATGTCCAACGCGCTGCTGCTTTCGGATGAAGCCGAGTTCGAACTCGAAGCCGGAGCTTGAAATCTTCGCCGACGACGTGGTCTGCGGGCATGGAGCCACAGCGGGCCAGCTCAATGAGGATCAACTGTTCTATTTGCGGGCGCGCGGCGTACCAGAGCCCGAGGCGCGGGCGCTTTTGGTCGCGGGCTTTATTGGCGAAGCCTTGGACAACATAGAGGATGAGGCATTGCGCGCTGCGCTGCAGGAAAAGGTGAATGACTGGCTTTTCGCGTAAACATAGAGCCGTGTACGTGGCATCGAGGCGCAATCCCGTTGCTCGGCAAATCTACCACGGCGAGAGAGAACTAAGATGACGGTGATGGAACGTGGTCCCGCCCTCTATGACGTTGAGGCTGTGCGCCGGGATTTCCCTGCGCTGTCGCTGGAAGTCTACGGCAAGCCGCTCGTGTATATAGACAATGCCGCAAGCGCGCAGAAGCCGAAGACTGTCCTCGACGGGCTCATGAAGGCCTACACGGAAGAATATGCAAATGTGCATCGGGGTCTTCACCATCTGGCGAATGCCGCGACGGCCGCCTATGAAGGTGCCCGCACAAGGATAGCGCAATTCATCAACGCGCCGAGTGCTCAGGAAATCGTTTTCACGAAGAACGCCACAGAGGGCATCAACCTCGTGGCGCAATCCTTCGGAGGTCGGCATATCGGCCCCAATGACGAGATCGTGCTCACGATCATGGAGCATCACTCAAATATCGTGCCTTGGCATTTCCATCGCGAACGGCGCGGCGCCGTCATCAAATGGGTTCCGGTCACCGATCAAGGCGAATTCAGGTTGGAGGACTTCGAGGTGGCGATAACTCCGCGGACGAAGATGGTCGCCATCACGCACATGTCGAATGTGCTAGGGACGGTTGTGCCGGTCAAGCAGGTCTGCGATATCGCCCATGCACACGGCGCCTATGTCCTTGTGGACGGCAGCCAGGGCGCGGTCCATCTTCCTATTGATGTGAGGGAGATTGGCTGCGATTTCTACGTCTTCACTGGGCACAAGGTTTACGGCCCGAGCGGGATTGGCGCTCTTTATGGGAAGCGTGAGCATCTCGAAGCAATGCCTCCCTACCAGGGCGGCGGGGAAATGATCGAGACCGTGACGGTGGACGCGATAAGCTACAATGATCCGCCCTATCGCTTCGAGGCAGGGACGCCGCCAATCGCTGAGGCGGCTGCCTTGGCCCCAGCGCTCGATTACATCGACAGTATTGGCAAGGAGCGCATCCGCGCCCACGAGGACGATCTGCGGCGTTACGCGGAAGAACGCCTCAAACCCATGAATTCCCTCCGGATCATAGGACAAGCCGAAGAGAAGGGACCGATCATATCTTTCACCATGGAGGGAGCGCATGCTCACGACGTGGCGACCATCCTTGATAGATCAGGCATAGCGGTCCGCGCGGGCACCCATTGCGCCGAACCTCTGCTTGCAAGGTTTGGTGTGACGGCAACGTGCCGGGCTTCCTTCGCCCTCTACAACACACGCGGGGAAATCGACGCGCTGGCAGATGCCCTGCAAAAAGCGGAGCGGTTGTTTAGATGATGGATACCATGGACGAAAGAAAGACACCGATAGAGGCCGCACCGTGGGATGAGGAGCAAGCGCCTCCCATGCACAAGGACTTGCCGGAACCCTGCGCGCATACTGTCGAGGTCGCGAAGGATTTCACGGGTGAGAGCGCCATCCCAGCGGACGAATTGGAGCGCCTGACACAGGATATTGTTGCGGCCTTGAAGACCGTCTACGATCCTGAAATCCCCGTTGATATTTATGAGCTTGGGCTCATTTATAAGGTCGATATCAACGACAACAGGGAAGTCGATATAGAGATGACCCTTACAGCACCAGGGTGTCCTGTCGCTGGCGATATGCCCTCATGGGTCGAAAACGCGGTTGGAGCGGTTCAAGGGGTGAGCCTTGCGCGGGTTCAGATGGTCTTTACTCCTCCGTGGGATCCTTCCCGCATGTCGGAAGAGGCGCGCGTCGCTTTGAACATGTTTTGATCGGGAGCTTCGAATGGCAAGGCCGAGACCAAAAGTTGTGACTTTGACCGATACCGCTGCCGAGCGGGTGAAATCGATCATGGCCGGCTGCGAGACGCCAGTCGCTGGTCTTCGAATTGGCGTGAAGAAGGGCGGCTGCGCGGGCATGGAATATACGATGGAATATGCCGCGGAAGCCAAGCCGATGGATGAGGTTGTGGAGGAGAAGGGGGTCCGTATCCTGATCGATCCGTCCGCGATCCTGTTTCTGCTCGGCACCGAGATGGACTACCGCAGCGATAAGCTTTCTTCCGGCTTCGTTTTTAACAATCCGAACCAGACGAGCGCCTGTGGCTGCGGCGAAAGCGTGGAGCTCCGGCCCGCCGAAACAGTCTGATTGAAGCAAGTATTACTGGGCTGCTCACCGCGCCTTCAAACTGGCCGCAATCCCGGCTATAAGCCCCGGGTGCGATTTGGGGGAAGCGGCCATGGCCTACAATCTATTAGTGCTTGGGCCCATGCAACATCGCGTGGGCGACAGCGTCATCCGCGAATCCAATACCAGGCGCGTTGGCGAAATTCTCGAGCAAATGTCCGCCGCGCTCGCCTCTGGCGCTGAGAAGCCGTTCAGGGTGATAACGCCTGAAAGCCCGAATGAGCAGGCGATCATCGAACTCGTGCTGAACGAGATCGAGCAAGCGGATCTCGTTGTCCTCGATCTCACCGGGAACAGGCCAAGCGTCGCCTATGAAGCTGGCATAATCCACGCTCTTGGCATCCCGCATATTTTCGTGACTGAGGACGAGGAAACGTCCTTCTACTTTTCAGGCGTGCGGGTGATCCGTGGCCTCCAGCTAAACAATGATTTCGATCCTGCAAATCCTCGCCCGAGCCAAGGCGAACTTTTCGAGCGGTTAAAGGCGTTCCTCGGCGATGCGGCCGCCAGGAATGCGATGGCCAGCAACATTCTTACAAATCACTTTGAAGGGCTGCCGATCGTTGACCTCGCTGGGCCCGCCGGCATGGCTGCGAGCTATTACACCAACGCCGTGAAGCGTTTCATCCGGCCGAACGGCTTTGCCGGCCGCAGCTGCAAGCTCTTGTTCAAAAGCGAAAAGGCAAGCCTCTTCGGCCGCAAAACCGTAACTTCGACTAGGGCTCAAACCGCTAACGTAAAGGCTCTGATTGCCGTAGAACCGCCAGCCCAACTGAAGAACAATTTCTTCGAGGATGACAAGACGCTGAAGGCTACTTTGAAGGCGCTAGGGGTTGAGCTGGAACGCGCAACAATCGCGGGTGACGACCCGCTGGATAAAAGGGATTTCGGCGGCTGGTTCGATGCGCGGGGAATGGCTCAAGGAGCCACGGTTTGCATCGAAATTCCAACAATTGTCTACCCCTTGACAGAGTCGCCCCGCATTTTGCGTTTGCGCAAGCGGCGGAACAGATTCGATGGCGCGCAGAGGAAGATTATGCAGGAAGTGGAGGATCGGGCGCTTGAGAAATTGCTAGCCTCCTTCAAACGCAACCTGTTTTATCACATCGACTTGGAGAGCGAGGCCAATAGGCGCGGCTTCTATTACATTCCGCTACGCGACCTGGAGAGCACGCTCAAAAGCGTCGGCATCCTGTAGCGCGCCGATGCATCCCTTATTGCGGAGGCGCTTGTCCCAACCGCGAGGCCATCGCGTAGACAGCTTTGATCTGCGCTCCCTCTTTGGTCAGATAATTCAATCCGGTATAGCCCCACCAATCCCAGCAGGTTTGAGGATTAAGGGAGGACGAGGCTGCTTGAGGAAACAGTACAATGATCCTGTTCGTTTCTGCCCAATCGGCGTAACCGGTCTCGCGGATTACTGCGTCGCCAACTTGGGCGCGTGACTGTTCGCACCCGTGAAAGACAATATGGATGCGGCAGCGGGAACTGGTACGGCAAGAGGCCGGCACATATACGACGCCCTCATCAGCCAGACTTGCATCGGACGAGCCATAGGAGCGTTGGCTGAAGGTTACAAAATTCTGCGGCGCTGCGGCGGCCTTCGGTGTGAGTTTTCCATAAATCTGAGTCAGGACCGCTTCAGCCTGGTCGTAATGGCAATTGTCTATGCAGGGGGGCGCATTTGAGCTGCAGGCTGAGCCTTGCTCTTGCGTCAAAAAGGCATGTCCGCCCGGGTCTTTTGTCACGAACTGCACGTTTTTTGCGGGCACGCCAGCAGCGAGATAGAAGTTGCGGGCGGCCTCCACGACCGGCTTTGCGATAATGTTGTCGTCCGCTCCCCAGTAGAGATAGATCTTGCTGTGGTTCAAGTTCGAGAGCGGGTCGATCTCGCCGCTGCTTGCTAGCTGCGATGCAAGCTCGGTAAGGCGTACCGGGTCGAGGATGCTGAACGCGGCGAGCCGGTCAGCCATGCAACCATTTTCGGCCTGCGCCAAATTGTAAGCGAGAGCCGATGGAAAATATGGGATGGTGCTGGCTGCGACGCTTTGAGCGCATCCGTAGGGTCCGGCGGCCAGGATACCCGCACCGATGACGTTCCCGGAGTGGGCGACCTGGAACTGGCCTGCCATATAACCGCCGGAAGACAAGCCCGACACCGAGATCGCGGAGAGATCGGCGCCAAGGGCAGGCAGCTCCTGCTCTTTGGAGCTGCAGGCAGACCAAAATGCGAGCAGGCATGCAATGAGGAAACCCTTTAGCGGTGTCCTCCACACCATCATTGGAAAAACCAGCCGAAAATTCCCGGGCCTCTTCTGCCTCCCCAACCTCGATCTTCACGGCGCGCAACCGGCGTTTCAAATCTCGGCTTCCGGAGCTCATAATAGCTCGAGAGGCCATCAGTGTCCGTTACCGTTACCGAGGTCTGTGTCCACGCCCATTTCGATTTGGCGTCGCCTACGATATAGGGCTCGATACTTACGACCAGGCTGCGGGAAAGATCGATGATTGCCACATACTCAAAGGGCTTGTCCTTTGGCCCCGGGCACCGGTAGCGCAACAACCCGATACCAGCGAGGCTGTCCCGTAGGGGAGTCCATTCGACAATCTGGGCCGGCCCTTCGCCTTCCACCTCAAGCGGTACCGGCATTTTCGGGTAGTGCTCGTTGAGTGCCACGAACTGGCCCGCGGAGCGGTAAACCTCCCAGCCGTCCACGGCGGGGGCGAGGGGCTTTACCACGCTGTCAGGCGTGTCGCCGCTCGCCGCGGTGTAAGCCTCGCGCACTTCCTTCGAGAAAGGGTCCAACTCCAAAGCGCGTTTGTAATCTTCAACAGCTTGATCATGCCGTCCTGTGCGGTCCCGAAGAGTTCCCCTGATACGGTAGGCATCAGAATAAGCCGGGTCGATTTCGATCGCCTTGTTGAAATCTTCTTCCGCGCCCGCGGAGTCTCCAGTGCCGTACCGGGCCTGAGCGCGCCAGAAATAGGCCGTTGCAGCTTTCGGATCGAGGCTAAGAGCGCGGTTCAAATCCTCCATCGCAAGGTCAGGACGCCTTCTGTCGATATTCTGGGATGCACGCCCTATCAGGGCTTCTACATTGTCAGGCGCGAGTTGGAGCGCCTTCGAGAAATCGAGAAATGCCTGGGCACCTCGCTTATCCCGTGCGTAAATTTTTCCGCGAACTACATAAGGTTCTGCCTTATCGGGTGCGAGCGCGATGACCTTGTCCAGATCCTGGGTTGCGTCGTCATCCCTCTTTAAGAAATTGAAAACAGCGGCCCGATTCCGATAGGCCGGCGCGTACTGCGCATTGAGGGTGATAGCCCGGTTGAGGTAGCGAAGCGCGGTATAATAATGGCCAAGCGAACTTGCCATTTTGCCGCGCCCGTTTAGGGGGATTGCATTCCCGGGCATGAGTTCAATCGCCTTTCGAAAGTCGTTTTCCGCGGCTTCCAGGCGCTTCAACTTTTGATTCGCGTTTCCTCTATTGTTGTAAGCAGGACCGAAGGCGGGGGCTATTGCAATGGCATGATCGAAATCTTTGTAGGCATCGTCCGTACGGTTCAAATCCATGTAAACGCTTCCGCGGTTATTGTAGGCGGTAGGGTAATCTGGATTTAGGGAGACAGCCTTGGTGAAATCCGCCAAGGCACCGTCGAATTGCTTCATACGCCACTTTGCGACGCCGCGATCACTATAGATCGCAGCCTGCCTTGCCGGTGACAGGTTCGCATCCTTGAGTGCGTCGTCAAAAGCAGCAATCGCAAGATCGTAGCGCCCCCGGAGAAGCGCTGAGCTGCCTTCCTGGGACTTGACTATAGACTTGTCCAGAGCGGCTTGAACCGGCAAGCTCAACGCTCCAGGAAAGATTAAGACTGCTGCGAGCATTAAACGAAAGCTTCGCACGGGCCAGCGACCATAGGAAAGACATGAGCTTTCTTTACCCGGTACTTCCGATAAGCTAACACTTGGAAAAAACCAGCGACTTTCCAGCCTATGCTGCATCAAAAACATCCTGTCTTGGCCGGACTGGCTCTTTGTCTTGCCGTAGTCACATTTCAATACGCTGCCGCGTCTTTGAATGGAAGCGGCCAGGATTATAACGGCCGGGGTACATCGGGGCCACAATTGCCTGTGGCATCGGAGACGCACTCGAAAGGCGGCAAGCCGCTGCGTTTGGCGCAGAACACGTCCGGGCGGGACTCCGCCGGTGGCGCACGCGAAAGGCTCAGTAAAGAGCTCGACGTAATTAGGCGAAGCACCGCCGAGGGGCGCTCTCCTACGCCTTTTGACCCCCCCTTGCCCTTGCGGAGGAAGCCAAGTCAAGCCACGCCCGAAATCACAGAGACCGGTGCGTCGCTGACGGGACCGGGAGCCTCGGATCTGGAGATAAGCCAGCTGACCGGGCAGCTTATCCTGATGCAATTCACCGGAAGCCAGCCTTCGGATTTGGGACCGAAGGCCATTAGAGGCATGCTTCATGCGGGGACCATCGCCGGAGCCGTGTTCACGAGCGAGAACATTCGGTCAAGGGCGCAGCTTAAGGAGCTAATGAAGTTCTTGAAGCCTACCACTGGTACGCAATCCCGGCCTTTGCTCGCAATCCGGGAGATTGGAGGCGGCTTGGATGGTCTACCCGCGATCCGGGACTTCGAGCAATGGCCGTCCCAAAAGGACGTAGCCGCCAAGGGCGACCCAGAATATGCCCATTCAACCTACCGCTCCATGGGTTCCAGTCTGGCTGTGCTTGGTTTCAACTTGAACTTCGGCCCAATTCTGTCGGGAGGGCGCGGGGCGCGTGGCGCGACCGCGAGTTTCGGGGACAATCCGCTTCAAGCGGGCGTCTTCGCCAAGACCTTCATCCTGGGACATCGCGAAGAGCACGTCATTCCTGTTCCCATTGTTGATAGCAGCAATCTTTCCCTCGCGTCGCTCAAGACGCTGCTGGTTCAATATCCGGACACGCCGATAGCGTCCTACATTGTGCCGTCCAATCCGGCGTCGCCATTTGCAGTTTTCGGAGGCCTGGTTCGCGGACCCCACTTTTGTTTTGTCGCATTACCCTCTGAGGAAGGCTCAGAAGCAGTCGCTGCCTTCAATCGGGGCTGCGATGTGATCGTTGCGAACGGGGGATCGGACAATCCCGCTCTCGTGAGAGACCGAATAGCCCAGGCCATTTATGAAGCCATTCAGCGGAATGAGTTGACCCTTGCGGCGCTGCATGCCGCATCACAGCGCCTTTTGGCGCTCAGGTCCTCTATGGCCGCGCTTTTGGATACCCCCTTAGCGCCACATTTTGCTAGGAGATAGGGCTTTCTGGAAGCGGGGCGCAGCCCCCCGCCTCGGTGTCCTTGCTTGAGTTAGGCAACGGCTTCGCTAAGCCAGGCCTTCAGCTGATGCTTCGGAAGCGCACCTATGCGTTGGCCGGCAACTTCGCCGTTCTTGAAGAGCAGGAGCGCTGGAATTCCTCGAATGTTGTAGGCGTGGGCGATTTTTGGATTGTTGTCGACGTTGACCTTAACGACCTTGATCTTGCCTGCAAACTCTAGGGACAGGTCCTCAAGAACCGGTGCGACGGCGCGGCAAGGACCGCACCATTCGGCCCAAAAATCAACTAGGACAAGCTCAGTGGCCTTCTTGACCTCGGTGTCGAATGTATCGTCTGAAACGGCTGATATCGCCATGGGACAACCTCTGGGGTTCGCGGCGCCGGCCGCTTATTTCTCTTAGCTCAAATAAGGAAGCGCGAGCGCAAGCTTCAAGCCGGTTCGCGCCCGATTCGAGGTCGCAGTTTACGACTGCCGCTTTATCAATTCCAGTCCTCGAATGGATTCCAGGGCCTCCGCTCGGCATAGGGCCGGGTACGTGAGCGGTAGCGCGATTGCGAAGATGGGCCTTCGCGATCTGCCAGTCCTCGATGTTCCTCTCTGACCGCTACCGCCGGCTCAGAAGGAAAGTGCACCGGTTGACCCTCCAGGGCACCCGCGATGCGGCTGTCAAGCCCATAGAGGTCGGGAAAGTAGCGAACTTGTCCCTGTTCATCCACTTCCGCTGTGAAATACGCGACATGAACAGGTATCTCGGTCGTCAGCTTGATCTCGGTTGTTTGACGCGATTGGACCATCTGCTGAATCTGGCCGGCCGAATAACCCTTGTCGTGGGCGAGCAGCACTTCCGCAAGGTGCAGCGGATTCTGGGTGCGCATGCAGCCATGGCTGAACGCACGGGGCGCCGAACCAAACAAATGGCGGTCCGGAGTGTCGTGCATGTAGACGTCATGCTTGTTCGGAAACCTGAACTTCACGACGCCCAGGACGTTCTTGCCACCCGCACCTTGAACGAACTGAAAGCGGCGGATATCCACGCTGGACCAGTCTACAGAGTCTGGGTCGACAGGACGGCCGTTCATGCTGACGCGAAGGCCTCCCAGGCGTTGCAGAACACTGCTGCTTCCGCCTCCGAAGAAGAGAAAGCCTCCCCCGCCACCCGCCTGCCGCAGCCGCGGCGCGATCTCATTGACCTTTATCCCGTCAGGTACGCCCCATTCAGGATTGAAGATGACAAACTGCATGTTTGCGCTGAAGGTCGGCGTCGGCGTGCTGGGCTTTCCGACGACAATCTTCTCCATCAGCACCATTTTTCCGTGATCGAACACCCGCGTATATTGCTCAGTCACGCTATCCCAGACATAGAAGTCTCCGAGATGCTCGGGCATCCAGCGCCAGCGTTCCATGTTCACGAGAATCCGGAGCCTTTTTTCCTCAGTAGTGCCGCCGCCGGTTTCATTCAGTGAGGCCCGCAACTTGCGGTCTATGATCCCGGTGAGTTCAAGGCCGTGCTCCTTTTGGTAGCGGTTTACCGCAGCGAGTAACGCGGTATCATACGTGGTTTCGGGTGCGCCTTCGGTACCTGCCCCAAGACGCTTGCGGATAAGAGCGATCTGGGGATTGTCGTCGCCGGGCCGGAAATTCGGTCCTGATGGCACCTGCACTGAAGAGCCGCTGTTCCCGCCCTTATTCAGGGCTAACAATGCTTGCCGTAGGCGTTTGAACTGCTCATGCTTCGGATGCAGCCCGCGAAGGTAAGCGTCGGCGGAGACGGCTGCCGCTATCCCTTCCAACACGGACTTCGGCTCAAAAATGTGAGGAAGGCGATCGATGATCGGGCTGATAGACGGCGGGTCCAGCCGCCCCCCGCGCGCGTAACGGGCGTATTTCAGGACGGCAAGACTGAGCTTGATTTCCGCGGCGGCCAAAGCCTCGGGCGAAGCCTGGGCACTTGGATTTGCAGGAAGCTGGAAGGCTGAAGCCTCCAAACCCCAATCGTCCGCGTTGCGAATTTCGTGAAGGGCCTTCACTGCTTTAGGGGTGAAGCCATCTTTTTCAGTCCAGATCGGCTGACCTTTGTTCTCGGTGTAGAAGGCTTTCAGCCCGGCTACGTCTTCCCGGGCGTCTGACCTCCCTCCTGCTTTTGCAAGGTCCGCCAAGATCTGTGCCGCGATAGGATCGGGCTCGGGTAAAGGCGCCTGGGCAGTTACTGCAGGTTTTGCATCTTCGGCGCCGGGTGCCTTGGGAGCGGGGCCGTTTTGCTCCGGGGGAGTGAGCGGATCGGGAGCCCCATCGGAAGGCACCGCATCCAGCTTTTCGTTCGACACCACAGCCGCCTGCGAGTGCGCATTTTCGGCTGGCGCCGTTTCGGCCGCGGCGGCCGGCGGAGTTCGCTGCTCCTGCTCCATCACTGGGGTTGGCGCATTTTTCTCTGTTGACCCGGCGCCCGAGTGAACGGCCGGCTCTTCCGGTTTTGCTGCATCCTGCGCCACTGCGAGAGTAGGGATTATCGCGACGCAAGCCGCGAAAGCCAAGCCACATACTGTCCTTGCGATCATACCAAACCCCAAATGCTCCTTCGGAGTGCTGCCAGAACAAAGGGCAGGGCTTTCAATCCGGCCGAAGAAATTTGCGCCAAAAACCATCGCCCCGAACCGTTCTTTGATGGTTCGAAGCCCGCCCCGCCTAGCGCAGGTTAGGGTGTAAACTTCAAAGAGGCAAGTTACGTTAGCGCGATCAATGCTAAGGATCCTTCAACGCCACGCCCTAGCATCAAAAGAGGACAGGGCAGAGCCGGAAACAATTCGGCTCTAGAGCACGATCAGGAAAACCGGTGTCCACTTTTCCTGATCGTGCTCTAGAAGTGGCGAAGATCAAGGGTGAAAGGAAAGTAGGGATTGGCTGCCGGCTCTTTGGGCATCATCGGACCTGGCGTGTGTCCGAATGCGTCGAACCGAGCGAGACGGCGTGTTTCAGCCTCAAGGGCGTTGACCGGAAAAGTCTCGTGCGAGCGGCCGCCAGGATGCGCGACATGGTAGCGGCAGCCGCCAATTGAACGTCCGGACCAGCTATCGACAACATCAAAGATAAGAGGAACATGCGGTTCGATCGTAGGCTGTAGGCATTGTGGCGGGCGCCAAGCCCGGAAGCGAACTCCTGCTACCGCTTCTCCGGCCGTTTCACCGGGTTTTAGCGGCACCTTGATACCGTTGCAGCTCAATTGGTACCGGGTTCCGAGATTTCCTCTTACCTTGGCCTGTAAACGCTCAAGGGAAGAGTCGACGTAACGCGCCGTGCCGCCGGGACCGCCTTCCTCGCCAAGAACGTGCCAAGGCTCCAGGGCCGTGCGCAGTTCAAGCTCAATGCCGTCATAGGTAACGGTTCCGCACACGGGAAAGCGGAACTCAAAATGTGGCGCAAACCATTCAGCCTCGATAGGAAAACCGGCTCCCTTAAGATCGTCGATTACGCCTTTGAAGTCCTGCCAGATATATTCGGGCAGCATAAATCGGTCATGGATCTCCGTCCCCCATGGGATGAGCTCTCTTTTATAGGGCTTCTCCCAGAACCAGGCGATCAGTGCGCGCAAGAGAAGTTGCTGAGCCAGGCTCATGCGCGCATGTGGAGGCATCTCGAAGGAGCGAAACTCGACAAGGCCGAGCCGTCCCGTTGAGGTGTCGGGAGAGTAGAGCTTATCGATGCAGATCTCGGCACGGTGCGTGTTTCCGGTCGAGTCGATCAACAGGTTGCGGAAAATACGGTCGACGAGCCAGGAAGGAATCCAGCCGCAGTCTTTGTCCGGCACTTGTGTGAACGCGATCTCCATCTCATAGAGCGAGTCATTGCGCGCCTCGTCGATGCGTGGTGCCTGACTCGTTGGGCCGATGAAGAGGCCGGAAAAGAGAAAGGAGAGCGAAGGATGGTTCTGCCAGTAAGCGATCACGCTGCGAAGAAGGTCAGGGCGGCGCAGGAAAGGGCTATCAGCTGGATTCGCCGCGCCAAGCACGATGTGATTGCCGCCGCCCGTGCCCGTGTGGCGGCCATCGACCATGAATTTCTCTGTCCCTAGGCGGGCCTGATGCGCTTCTTCGTAGAGCGTTTCCGTGATCTTGACCGCTTCGGCCCAGTTCGTTGCCGGATGAATATTAACCTCAATCACGCCTGGGTCGGGCGTGACCTTGATCGAATTGAAACGCCAGTCCGTTGGTGGCGGGTAGCCTTCGATATGGACGGGCTGGCCGGTAATTTTCGCCGTCTCTTCAACTGCGGCTACTAGTGCGGCGTAATCTTCGCCATCGTAGACAGGCGGCATAAACACGCACAGATGTCCGTCCCGAGGTTCGATCGCCATGGCGGTGCGAACGGTACCGTAAATGTCGCTGGGGGAGGTGTGTGCCTCCCGCGGGGGCTGCAGCGTGACGGACTGACGCCTATCCGCAAGCAGCACTTCGCGGGGCGCCATCGCACCGCGGGGAGCGAATGGATCGATCGGCCACACATGCGGGTAATCGCCGTCTGGCACATAAGGAAGCGACCCAATCGGCAAACGGAAGCCGACCGGCAAATCTCCGGGAATAAGGAATAATCTCTCGCGGCGCAGGCCCCATCGCTCCGTTACCCATCGCCGCCCACGCTCTCGGCTTTGCCAGACCTGCATAGGCATAACGTAGCCTACAGGCTTATCGAGGCCGCGCTCGAAGACCTTTACGACGCGGGCGCGCTCTTGCGGATCCGCAAGCTTGTTCGAGGCCGGGTCAAGATCGATCGGCAGCTTCTGTTCGATCAGCAGGAAATGGGCGGGGTCTTCGTAGGCCGGAACGGCGCTATCGGCGGGAAGGCCAAGTTGGCCTGCAAGCGTTGCCGCGAACTTCTCTGCGTCCTCCGCAGCCGCTGCCTTCGCTGGGACCTCAGGGTCGATGAGTTCATCCTTTTCCCAAAGCGGCTGAGCATCCTTGCGCCAGTACAGCGAGAACGACCAGCGGGGAAGCTGCTCGCCGGGATACCACTTGCCTTGCCCATAATGCAGGAGGCCTCCGGGCGCGAATCGATCGCGCAAGCGCCGGATGAGGTTTTCAGCGTACTGGCGTTTAGTTGGGCCGGCGGCCTCGGTATTCCATTCGGCGGCATCGACATTATCGATGGAGACAAATGTCGGTTCACCGCCCATGGTAAGGCGAACGTCGCCAGCTTGCAGGCGCCGGTCCACCTCATACCCCGCGCCTGCGATTGTCTGCCACTGGGCCTCGGTGTAGGGCAAGGTTACGCGAGGACTTTCCAAAATGCGCGATACCTTCATATCGAAGGTGAATTCGACTTTTGCCTCGTCATGGATCCCGGAAATAGGGGCCGCACTTTGGGGAGAAGGTGTAGCGGCGAGCGGGATATGGCCTTCGCCCGCAAAGAGGCCGGAGGTCGGGTCGAGACCGATCCAGCCCGCGCCTGGCAGATACACTTCGGCCCAGGCATGCAGGTCTGTGAAATCGTGGTCAGTGCCTGCAGGTCCATCCAGCGCCTTGACGTCTGGCTTGAGCTGGATGAGATAGCCCGACACGAACCGGGCTGCGAGCCCGAAGTGCCTCAGGATGTGCACCAGCAGCCAGCCGGAGTCGCGGCATGACCCCGATCCTTTCTGCAGCGTCACTTCCGGGGTCTGCACGCCGGGCTCCATGCGAATGAGATACCCTATATCCCCCTGTAATTTCTGGTTCAGCGCCCAAATGAAATCGAGTGAGGTTTTGACCTTGAAGTGCAGGCCCTTTAGATATTTTTTGAGAAGCGGCCCCGGTTCGCTTGCCTTGAGATATGGCGTTAGCTCATCCTTGAGGGCCGCCTCGTACTCGAATGGCCAATCGCCCGCGTAATCGTCGACGAAGAAGTCGAAAGGGTTGATGGTGGCCATGTCCGCAACGAGATCAACCACAACCTTGAACTCGCGCGTTCTTTCGAGAAAGACCAGCCGGGCGAGATAGTTGCTGAACGGGTCCTGCTGCCAGTTTATGAAATGATCCTTGGGCGTGATCCCGAGCGAGTAGCTGAGGATAGGTGTGCGGCTGTGCGGTGCCGGCCGGAGGCGGATCACTTGGGGCTTGAGGCCTGTGGGACGGTCGTAGGTGTACTCGGTGCGGTGAGTGAGCGCGACGTGAAGAGCCATGGTTCCTCTTGAGATAATGCAGCGCGAGCCGGTTATCTTAGCTCACGGCCCACTCCAAAGAGCGGCGGGGGAATGAGCATTGCTTTGTGATTGGCCGAAGCGAAGCGAACTTTTGAGGTCCGCCCACTGCGCTTCATGCGCTCGTAGCATTCCAGCCAGGACGGCAGTTCCCGGCCTTCTTGCTCCCAACGCGCTACGGAGGCTTCGTCGCACCAGCGCATGAGGTTGGGCATGGCCTTGCCATGAGCGCCAGCCGTCATGAAAGAACGCATGGCTTGCTCATTCTCCCAAATGCTCGCCGTCCAGAACGTAGCCTTCGCATCACGCAAGACGGCCAAGCCGATATAACCGCGTGATTTCTTCGCCTGACGCATGGACCGGAGTGCATCCGCGACAAACCGGGGGAGGTACCACCAACGGCGCAACGGGAGACGAGTGATGGAAACGAAGGCCATCGCCGCAGTGACCCTTTCATGCATTGCCGAATGCAAAGCTTATGCCTAGATCGTTTGGATGCCGCTCGCTCAACGATCTTATCGCAAAACCGGTACCCACTTTTGCGGATCATGCGCTAACGCTGGGTCATCGTCTGCGATTGCGACTGGCTCATAACAGGCAGCACGGGTTCGGAGGAGTGCGCATAGCCAAAGAACGCCCGGCCCAGCTCCTCGGCGAGCTGAATGAGACTAAGCTGCACCCAATCGTTGAAGCTGTGTAACCTCTCGAGCAGATGCTCGTTCTTACTAGCCGCACCCAACCCGGCGATCATCTCATCCACCATCTCCGCGGCGGCAGCCGCGTGTCGCAGCCCGAAGTTCCTCCGCAAAAGCTCGATCATGGCCTGGATTTCCCCCAGGCAATAGGCGATCGACCGCGGGACCCTAGAATCGAAGACCAGAAATCGGGCAACTTCCCTCGGCTCTATATGGCGGGGAAAGATGCGGCGATAGGCATGATAGGCTGACGCCGCCCGCAGGAGGATCGTCCAAAAGGTGAAGTCGAAGCGTCCCTCATCCTGGGCAAGGCCCGTCTGCTGCTGGGCAAACCGGACATCGAGGAGGCGGCTTGTCTGGTCTGCCCGCTCAAGAAACATACCTAGACGGAAAAATGGCCAAGTCTCATCCCGGTAAAGTGTATTCTCCGCCACTCCCATCTGCGCATAGCAGCCGCGTTTGATCGCGTCGCAAGTGCGCGAGAGGCGGACTTCGGAGAAATCGCTCGGACCGAACGCGAAGAGCCGGTTACAGAAGTCGTTGAGCTGGTACCACATGCCCGTCGACAGCATCGGCCGCAGGGCTCTGGCATTCTCTCGCGCGGTCCGTATTGAGGACTGTATAGATCCGGGATTGTCGGCATAGACCATATAGAAGCGGATGACGTTTTCGGCGCTTGGCTCGGGAAATGCTTTAGCGAATGCGGCCTCGTCGGAGTAAAGCGCCACGATCCATGCCCAGGAATTGTCCTCCCGGCCTCTGTGAAAGGACGTTTGGGTATCGAGAATTCGGGCCAGGCTTTCGGCACGCTCGAAATAACGTGCCATCCAGAAAACGCTTTCGGCATATCGCGACAGGAGGCTGCTCAAATGTCAATCCTCCCGAAGAACCCAAGTATCTTTTGTGCCGCCGCCTTGGCTGGAGTTTACGATAATGGATCCCCGTTTAAGTGCGACCCGTGTAAGGCCGCCCGGCAAGAGCCAGGTCTCCTTGCCGGTCACTGCGAAGGGCCTTAGATCAACGTGGCGCGGCTCGACCCCATCCTCGGTCAAGGTGGGGGAAACCGAGAGTTCGATCATAGGCTGGCTTATGTAGTTTGATGGATTTTCCTTCAATTGCTCGCGGCAAAGATCGATCTCCGCCTTGGTTGCTTTCGGCCCGACGCAAATACCGTACCCGCCCGATTCACCCACAGGCTTGACAACAAGCTTTTCCAGATTATCGAGCGTGTAGGAGAGCCCTTCTGCCTCGCGGCAAATGAAGGTCTGAACATTGGGCAGTATCGGTTCCTCGTCGAGGTAATAGCGGATAATGCGGGGTAAGTAGGCATAAACGGCTTTGTCGTCGGCGACGCCAGTCCCCACGGCGTTGGCGAGTGTTACGGTGCCGCTGCGAACGGCCCGCATCAAACCCTTTACGCCAAGCAGGCTTTCGGGATTGAACACCTCGGGGTCAAGAAAATCATCGTTCAGACGGCGGTAGATGACGTGAACCGGCTTCGGGCCCGATACGGTTTTCATAAAGACCTTGTCTGCGTCCACGAAGAGATCGCGGCCTTCGACAAGAGGGATGCCGATCTCTCTGGCAAGGAAAACGTGCTCGAAATAAGCTGAATTAAATACGCCCGGCGACAAGAGCACGATCTGGGGACTGGAAACGCCGGCCGGGGCAACCTCCATCAGCTTATCGCATAGCTGAGCGCCGTATTCGGAGACGCTTTCAATCGCAAATCCATTCATCAGATCCGGAAATGCACGCTGCATCAAATGGCGGTTTTCCACGACATAGGATACGCCGGAAGGGGTGCGGGCATTGTCTTCGAGCACAAAAAAGTCACCCTTCGGATCGCGGATGATGTCCGTACCGCCAATGTGCACATAGGTGCCGCAAGGTGGGTCGTAACCAACCATTTCGGGCCGGTAATTCGAGTTGCCGAGCACGAGTTCGGCCGGCACCACACCATCCTTGAGAATCTTCTGCTCGTGATAGACATCCCAGATGAAAAGATTGAGGGCCCTGATTCGCTGCTTGATGCCGCGATCAAGTTGGCTCCAGTCCGAAGCAGTGATGGCGCGCGGGATAACGTCGAAGGGAAGGATACGATCGATGGCCGTGCGGTCGCTATAAACCGTGAAGGTTATTCCGAGTGTGAAAAGCTCGCGTTCCGCATCCTCTGCCCGTTCGCGAAGCTGCGAAAGTTCAAGCTGCTGAAGGCGATGCCAAAGAGCGGTTAGGCGCCTGTTGCGGCGATCTGCCGTGCCGGTAAGCTCGCAATAGCAGTGGCCTGGATCATAATCGTCGAGCGGCGCCACGGTGGCTGGATTTTTTAATGCTGTTATTGTCGCCATGCCACCTCGGATTGGTTGGGGCGCAAGCGCAAGCCCTTACGGGTTGCAGCGCGGCTGCTGACCGCAAGAGTAACATGGCAACTTCCTGTGCCGGAACAGAAATCTAAGCTTAAATATTACGCAGTCTGCGCGCTGAACTGCACAAGCTTTGAGCAAGCTTCCCCGCACATGGCTCCTTCAAAATACTAGCTTCCTTGTACAAAGGGTTCGAGCCCGGCCAGCCGTAGGCGCCGCTCTATGGTGGGTATCTTTCTGGGAGGATAGGGGGCCACGGCTTCAGCTATGGCCCTGATATGTTCTGGAGTGGTTCCGCAGCATCCGCCAACAATGTTGAGAAGGCCGTCCGCTGCCCATTGCTGCATATTGCCGGCCATGAATTCCGGCGTTTCGTCATACTCACCCATGGCATTTGGTAGGCCTGCGTTGGCGTAAACGCTGACATACGCATCGGCAAGCTTTGAAATTTGCGCGACAGATGGGCGGAGCTGCTCGGCGCCAAAAGCGCAATTCATGCCAATCGAGAAAGGCTTCAAGTGCCGAATGGAGTACCAGAAGGCTTCCGGCGTCTGCCCCGAAAGATTGCGGCCGGAAAGATCTGTGATCGTGCCCGAAATCATGATTGGAAGCTCAACCCCCGTGGCCTCGAATGTGTTGTTTACGGCAAAACCTGCCGCCTTCGCATTCAGGGTGTCAAAGACTGTCTCAATCAGGATCGCGTCGACTCCACCCTCGATCAGCGCGCGTGCCTGTTCTGCGTAAGCTGCGACCAATTCGTCGAAGGTGATGTTTCTCATGCCGGGGTTGTTCACATCCGGCGATATGGATGCAGTACGGTTGGTCGGCCCGACAGCTCCCGCGACGAACCGTGGCTTGTCTGGCGTCAACGAGGTAAATTTATCTGCTGCCTCGCGCGCAAGTCTCGCAGCGGCGACGTTGATTTCGAAGGATAGGCTTTCCATGCCGTAATCGGCCATTGAAATAGCCTGGGCATTGAACGTATTCGTTTCCGCGATGTCGGCTCCGGCCTCGAAATAGGCTTCGTGAATATCCCGGATGATTTCCGGTTGCGTCAGAACAAGAAGGTCGTTGTTGCCCTTAAGATCGCGGGACCAATCCTTGAAGCGCTCGCCGCGATAATCCGCTTCGGAAAGCTTGTGGCGCTGTATCATCGTGCCCATCGCGCCATCAAGAATAAGAATTCGTTCGGCCGCAACCTTGCGCAAGGTTGCGATTCGTTCTCCACGGTTCATCCAGCAATCCCTCGCGCAGCGTCATTTTTGGTTCGGTTTTGAGCTTCGGGCCGCAAACCCAAAAGATGGCAGATCGCGTATACGAGGCTCGCCCGGTTCAGCGTGTAGAAGTGGAACTCGGTGACCCCTCCTGCGGCAAGATCGGTTACCTGCTCGGCGGCAACTGTCGCTGCAACAAGCTGCGTTGTTTCCGGGTCGCTTGACAGACCGTCGAAGCGCTCTGCGAGCTTACCTGGAACGCTCGCGCCGCAACGGGAAGCAAAGCCGGTGACCTGCTTGAAATTGTGTATGGGGATCAAGCCAGGAATAATGGGAATATTAATGCCGCGGGCGCGTACGCGATCCAGGTAGCGCCAGTAGTGATCGTTGTTGAAAAAGAACTGGGTAATGGCCCGCGCCGCGCCAGCATCGACCTTTGCAGCCAGCATGTCGAGATCGGCTTCAATTGACGCGGACTCAGGATGCTTCTCGGGGTAGGCTGCCACGGAGACTTCGAAATCCGCAATACGCTTGATCCCCGCAGCAAGATCAGCGGCATTTGAATACCCGCCGGGATGCGGCACGTAAGGTGCTCCCGCGCCCGAAGGCGGATCTCCGCGCAGCGCAACGATGTGGCGCACGCCGCTTTCCCAATAATCGCGGACGACCCGGTTGACTTCGTCCTTGGTAGCTGCAACGCATGTCAAATGGGCTGCTGGCCGCAAAGCTGTCTCCCGCAATATTCGGGAGACAGTCGCGTGTGTGCGCTCGCGCGTGGAGCCTCCCGCGCCGTAGGTTACGGACACGAAAGCTGGCGCGAGCGGCTGCAGCTTCCGGATGGCTTCCCATAAAGAAGCTTCCATCGCTTCGGTCTTGGGCGGGAAGAATTCGAAGCTTACGGCGGTGACGCACCGATTTGCATGATCGGTATCTCCAGTCACGAGGCAGCTCTCCATTGTGTTGCTGCGGCGCCAGCCTTCTGCCCAGCCCAGATGACGACGGTCAGCGCATTTTCGTTCACTTTGCCGCTGCGTAGTTCACGGCAGCCCAGAGTGGAAATGTCATTTTCCTCCAACCACGAAGTTACCTCATCGCCTCCAAACCCGAGGCGGACATGGGCGTAATCTTCGCGGAGGAACTCCAGATTATGCCGCGCGAAATCGATGACCACGATACGGCCGCCGGGGCTCAATACGCGAACGGCTTCAGTAAGGGCGGCTTTCGGATTGTCGAGGAAGTGCAGCACCTGATGGATGATCACGGCATCGGCGCTGGCTTCGGGAAAGGGCAGGTTGTAGATGTCGGCAAGCCTGACGCTGCAATTGGCAAGGCTTGCATTATCGAGGCGGACGCGGGCGCATCTCAGCATCTCGCGGTTCGAGTCGACCCCGATGCATTGTCTCGCCCGTGCGTGCGTAAGTTCGAGAATGCGGCCCGTCCCAGTGCCAAGGTCCAAAAGCATGCCGTAAGGCCCGGTTCCGAGTGCATCGAGTATCGCTTCCTCGACCTCCTTCTCCGGAACGTGCAACGAGCGAATGCGATCCCATGCGGCAGCATTCCGATCGAAATAGGATTGAGCCAAAGCGGCACGTTCGGCACGGAGCTGCGCGGTACGCTCGCGATCGAGCACAATCTGCGGATCATCCTCCCGAATCATATCGAGAGCGGCCGCAACAAATTGACGGACCACCGGATTCGGAGAAGAACGGACAAAGACCCAGCTTCCCTCTTGGTAGCGGTCGATCAATCCCGCCTCGGCCAGAAGCCGGATGTGGCGGCTCACGCGGGGCTGGCTCTGCCCCAGGAGTTGAGTGAGGTCTTTGACATTGAATTCGCCATTAAGAAGAAGGCGCAGGATGCGAAGGCGCGTCGGCTCAGCCGCGGCACGCAGCCTTCCGACAATACCGTCGAAGCTATCCATGAACGCCTCCTCATGGCGTTATAAACATATCTTTATGTGATTTTCAAGTTAGAGACCTTCTGACGTTCGGGTTTTTCGGTAGTTGAAAATGGCTCACGCCAGGAGAAGCAGGAAGACCGCGCCCACAAGGAGCATGTTGAGCTGCTCGGAGATAGACATGGTCCCGATAGGCTTGCGGCGAAGCTTCCTTACCTGGACCTTATAGTCCTTCGGCGGTCTTGGCCGCTCCTTCTGGAAGCCGCGCAGCCACCGCCAAAACAGACGGAGAAAGTAGCCTCCATAGCGCAGGACGGTCAGCATCCCAGCGGAGAAGCTGCGGTAGCGGACGCTCAATACAAGCCAGACCGCAATAAGAAGCCAGAGCGCGGAGGAAACCAGGTCGCGCAGAATAAACCAGGCGACCTGCCAGACTACGCCTATGACAAAGAGGAACACCGTCCAAAGGAGGTTCAGAACTTCCATGGCTGCCTCCCCATAAAAAAAGCGGGCGAAATGCCCGCTTTCTCGAACAGCGCCCTAGCGGCGGTCTCGATCTCCGGGTCCGCCGTAACCGCTGCTATAGCGGTCCGAGTCCCCTTGAAGTAGCGGTGTGATCCGCCGGATAACGACGCGGCGGTTCCGCCGTTCCGGCGCATCCGTGGGAATAAGCAGAAACTGCTTGCCATAGCCCTGTGTGACGAGGTTTTCACGCGGGATGCCGAATTGCTCAGAAAGCAGTTGAGCGATGGATTCTGCCCGCCGGTCCGAGAGGCTCAGATTGTCGATATCGGAGCCGACGGCATCGGTATGTCCTTCGATGAGGAAGACTTCGCCCGGGTTCTGATTTGCCATATCACGCATGACAGCGGCCACGGGCTCGATCATGACCGCCTGGTCCGGTCTGACGTCCCAGGACCCGAATTCGAAATTGATCGAATCGAGGCTTATGCTCCTCATCCGCTCTCGCAGGCCCACACTCGCCAGCACCTCGTCAAGGGAGAAGCTTCTGTCGAGGGGTTCGACAGGCCCAGCGCTGAGAGCGGCGTAGAAATCATCTTCCGAAGCCACGTCTGCATCCACAATGTACTGCTCACGAGGGATCATAATGTGCGGAGGCGGAAGCGTGACGAGGAAGGCAGCAAGCGTAAAACCAATCCCTACGGCGATGGCCCTGTTCTCGAAGAGCACAAAGCGCCGGCCGTCGGGCAGAAAACGGACTCGGCGGAGCGGCCGGCCATAGCTATCAACCTCTACCTCGATGCGTACTCCATCCGGCCGGGCGAACGTAGAAACCATGTTGCCGTTTGCCGACCGGACAGTTTGCGGCTTGCCACCGAACAGTTTGAAGTTCGCTGTCTCGTCATGCTGGATAAAGACGCCGTTCTTCGTCTGGACGATGGTGCGGTTTCCGGGCTCCTTGATGATTGTCTGACCGTGACTATCGACCGATTGCTGGCGCTGGCTTGTAATTGCCCGCAGATGCTCATTTTGCAGCCGAAGACGCTCGTTGATCGACGCCTGGCTACGCTCCGTGGTGGCCATCTGATGTTGCTGCTGGATGAGCTTCTGGCGATCCTGCTGATGCCCGTCACGTTCGGCCTTCGCCTTCAGGTCCGCGGCGGAAAGTTCCCGATGAAGCGCAGTTTGCTGCTGCGGCGCTTTCTGCTGTTGTGTGACGGATTTCTGCTGCTGCTGGTGCAACTGCTGCTCGGTATTGTGCTGCTGCTGCTGAAGCTGCTGTATTTTGACCTGATCGTTATGAAGCTTTGCAGCCTCTGCTTGTTCTTTCGCTTTCCGCTGCTCTTCTAACAGCTTCTGCTGTTGGGCCTTTTCTTGGGCCTGGTGCTGGAGCTGCTGTTGCTGAGTCTTCTGCAGCTCTAGCGCCTTCTGCTGCTGCAACTTGTCCTGAACTTGGTGTTGCTGCTGCTGCGGCTTCTGTTGCTGTTGATTGTGCTGCTGCTGCTCGTGCAGCTTCCTCTGGTGCTCCTCCTCTTTCTGTTGGGGTGTTTGAGCCTGTGCGATGATGATTTGTTGTTCGGCTGCCCTGGCCACTCCCCAGACCATAGCGCAAGAGGCTATAGCGGTCAGGACGAGCGGCATGACCTTGATAGGCGGCATGGCGTTTTCCTTGATAAAAGGAGCTAAGATGTCTGCTCCAAACTCTGTAACGATGATTGAATTGCCGTTTCCGGCGGTATTTCGGACGGTATAAAGGCCTCCAGCCGAGCCAAGCTTTCCGGGTCGGAAAGAAGAGCGGCTTTCTCACCTGGCTTCAATAAATTCAATAATTCTGTCAGATTTGCGGAGACCTCAAGTTTTGCGCGCCCTATTGCAAGATTAGGTGAAATTCGGGACTCAAGGGTAATTGGCTGCATTTGTACAAGCTCTCTGTGTAGCCTGCGCAGCTTTGCACTGTGTACGAGTTGGGTGATCGCCTCACACTGAAGTGCGGCTTGATTTAGTCTTTTCTGTGCTTCTTCTGCAGCAGCGGCGATCGGCGGAGGCTCTTTCTCTTCTCTTATCTGTAAAAGCCCGTGGCGCAGGAATTTCTCGCCCGCGCTCCTTTTAGCCGACCACACCGATAGCGGCCCAGAAAAAGTAAGCCCCAGGGTTGCTGGCAGCATCCAAAGAAACAGTATGATCGAGGAATAAACCGTAACAACTGCGAGGCATGCTCCGATCACCATATGCGTCGCATGAAATTGCAAAATTTCCGCGGCCGGTAGCGATCCGTCGCCCCGCCGCTGCGGTTTCCAGCCGCTATCACGGCCGCGAAGGACATCAAGAACGGCGACCGACTGCAAGATCATCATGACGTGGGCGAAGAGAGACGAGAGCACTGTTTCGATTAGCAAGCCGGCAAATAAGATAAAGGCGCCTCCAAAGCCCCGCCTCTCCTTGGAGTCCATTAGTGCCAGCGTAAATGCCAGGAGCTTTGGCAAAAGGAGTATCCCAAGAGTGAGCAGCAACAGCTCGAAAGAGCGTGCCGGGTCCTGGATGGGCCAGTTAGGGAATAGCGAGAAATCATTCGAAAAATATTGGGGCACCGTGTAGATAGATTGAAGAGTCAGCGACAGAGCGATGATAAGGAACAGAAGCCAAACCAGCGCCGAAACATAGGCCATAATACCCATGGCCATATGCACCCTGCTCACCCAATGCAGGCCGCTCGCCAGAAGTACACGCGAATGCTGGAGATTACCTTGCGCCCAGCGCCGGTCACGGATTGCGAAATCGATCAAGCTCGGCGGGATCTCCTCATATGACCCTTGCAGCTCCGGCACCATGCACACGCGCCAGCCCGCCCGGTTCAGGAGAGCGGCTTCAACGAAGTCATGACTGAGGATATGGCCACCGAAAGGCGGCTTCCCTGGGAGGATTGGCAACCCTGCACTCTCGATGAAGGCGCGGGTCCGTATGATCGCATTGTGTCCCCAGAAATTACTTACGCCGCGATGCCAAAAGGCCAGTCCGGTGGCGAGCATTGGGCCGTAGAGCTTCCCGGCAAACTGCTGAAGCCGGGAAAAGAGGGTAGTGCTCCCAGTTGCCACAGGAACAGTCTGGACAAGGCCGAAGTCGGGGTTGCGTTCGATGATAGCGGCAAGCTTGGTGACCGCCTCTCCCGTCATGAGGCTGTCGGCATCGAGAACCAGCATATACTCGTAATTGGCACCCCACCGGCGGCACCAATCGGCGATGTTACCAGCCTTCTTTGCTGTGTTAGCTGAGCGCCGCCTGTAGAAGATGCGGGATCCGAACGCCTCCTTTTCGCGGACGGCTTGGAATGCCGCCTCTTCCTGAACCCAGATGTCGGGATCGGTCGTGTCGCTCAGGATAAAAATATCAAAACTTTCCTGACGCCCGAGTTTTCCGATCGATCCCATCGTCGCAGCGGCCATGCCGAATATGCGGCCGGGGGCCTCATTATAAGTGCAGACGAGGATTGCCGTCTTTCCAGTTAGAGGGCCGGGATCATCATAGTCCTTCAGATTGACGATGGATCGCCTGAGGCCGAGCGCAATAATTACAAAGCCGGCGAGTGCCGTCATAAACGAAAGCGCAAGCCAGAAAATGTTGATGGTGAAGAGCGCCATCAATGCCAGTTCGACGCCGGCGAGGCTTCCACTCAGGACGAAATAAAGCTCGCGTACCAAATAGGCTGTAATGCCAAGTGCCCCTCCGAAAATTATGCCCCGCCGCCAGGGTGCAGCAGCGTCACGGCGTGGCTTGCGGCGCGTGGCACGGTCAAAACGCTCAAGACTCTGTGGTGCAAATATCGATTGAGTTTGCGCTAACGGCGTTGGCGGCGTTTCCGGGAGTGAGAGGGTGTCATGCATCGCTGATCTCACGCCGTCCAGCGGTAGATCCAAGTTTCTGAAACAGGCTTTCCGCTCACGGTTAGCGAGCAGCGCAAATCAGCGAGAAGAGACCCCGGCGCCGGCTGATATTCGAATGTCACACGATGCCCCCCAGAAATGCGGTTACGGCGTGTCGCCACGTTCACGATAGTTCCCACGCTTGCAATCAGTTCCACGTTACGGGCTTTATCAGGGCAAAAATCGTCGAAATCATCGCAAAGCCCAAGGTTTTCCGTGTTAGCAAAGTCGATGGAGAAGGCCCTCATGCCTTCATGCAGGGTTGAAGCCCCGGTCAGCGTCTGACTGACGTCCGCGAAATTGCGCCGAATCGGCGGTTCGCGGCACCATGTCAGGCGGTAGCGGTAGGAGTAATCACGGCCCTCTTGCAAAGGGTCCTGCGGATGCCAGAACGCGACGATGTTGTCGAAATATTCGGTCTGGGTTGGCAGCTCGATCAGATCTACCGTGCCACTGCCCCATGGGCCCTTGGGTTCAACCCACACGCTCGGGCGACGGTCGTAGCCTGCATCGAAGTCCTGATAGCGGTCCGGCCTGCGTTCGCGTTGCAGAAGGCCGAAGCCTTGAAGATCGTCATCGCTGAACGCGGAGAATTGCACGCGGCCCGGATTAATCAGGGGCCGCCATATAAGCTCCCCCTTACCGTTCAAAATCGAAAGCCCGTCCGAATCATGGACGCGCGGCCGCAAATCATCGGCACGAAAGCTGCAGCTCGGCGCGAAATAGAACATGCTGGTTAGCGGAGCGATACCGGCGTAGGTCATCGTCTTGCGGGGAAACAGGGTGCATTCAATGTCCATCACCGTGTTGTAACCTGCGGAGATGACAAACTTATATGCGCCGGAAACGCTTACGCTGTCCAGAAGGGCGTAGACGGTAACAGCGCCCAAGCCCCGGTCAGGTTCCAGGAGCCAGAAACTCCTGAAGATTGGAAACTCGTCGACAGGTGGGTGGGCGGTGTTGATTGCGAGCCCCCGTGCCGACATCCCATAGCCTTGACCCGTCGCCTTTGCGCGGAAATAGCTCGCGCCCTGGAAGACGGCAAACTCGTCCAGCACGTCTGGCCTATCGATCGCAGTATGAATGCGGAAGCCCGAGAAGCCCGGCTTTGTGTTTTCGGGCGGCTTAACGGCGTCCGAACCATAGGTAAAGAGTCCGGGGTCGTATATCAGCTCTTGGGCTACCCCGCCGCCAACTTTGAAGAGTTTAACGGGAGTGCGGTAGATATAGCCGGCACTGAACAATTCAGCCGTAAAACCTCGATTGGCGTTGTTCCACAGGGCGAGATCTTTCTTGAAGCGGATCTCCCTATAGTGATCGTAATCAAGATCCTTGTAGCTTTGGGGGATCGTATCTTCAGGTGGAGTATAGGGCGCTTTCGACAACAGCCGCGCTTGTCGCAAGACCGCGTCCGCAAAGAACGGCGTTGCCGGCCCCAATGGGCGGCCATCGATACCCGATGGCGGGACTGGTGTTTCGCCCGCCGCCGCACGCGCCTGGAGAAACGCGGCCGAAAACCCTGCGCCAAGCCTCAGCAAATCCCGCCGGTTCATTTTGCGTCCCTGATCGCTTCGCCGCCAGCGGAGCAGATGTAAGAAGACTCAAATTGGGAGGGAGTGATGTTTAGATCGCGGCGGTAGAGTTTACCGCGGCACATTACCGCGCCCACCTGAAGATCCATGTGTCGGAAACCGGCTTTCCGTTCACTGTGAGCTTGATTTGCAGGTCCACGGGGTCGCCGCCCGAAGGTGCATAATCGAAGCGGACCCGCTGAACTCCCGCGCCCTCGGCAGGAACCGCAGTCAAACGCACATTACGAACCTCACCGGCGGAAGCCGTCACATTTGCCGCAGGCGCCGCTCCGGCGCAGCCTTCGCAAGGGTCCGTATTTGAAAAGTCAACGACGAAGGAAGCATCGCCCGATTTCGCTTCCCCGACCCTCGTTTGCAGGACAGCCGCCTTCTTGTTCTCGAAAGGCGGACTCCAGCACCAGTGCATGCGATAGCGGAAGCGATGGCCAATCCCAGGTCCTAGCCCGTCCTTGGGGCGCCAGAAGCAGACAATATTCTCATTTATCTCTTCTGGCGCAGGCAGCTCGATCAGGTCGATGGAGCCCTCGCCCCAATCCCCGAGCGGTTCTATCCATAAGGTAGGCCGCTTTTCATATTGCAGCTCCGTATCCTGATAGCTGGCAAAGGAGCGCTCCTTCTGGATAAGACCAAAGCCCTTCGGTCCCTTATCGAGAAAGACAGAAAACTGCAGACGCTCGGGATTGAGAAGGGGCCGCCAAATCTGCTCCCCCGCCCCATTGAGGATGTAAAGAGCTTCGGAATCATGGGCGCGGGGGCGGTAGTCGCGGCGTTTGGGGGGTACCCCAGGCCCGAAAAAGAAGCGGCTCGCGATCGGGGCGATTCCGGCATAGGCGATACGTCGCCGGGGATAAATCACGGCCTCGGTTTCGAAGATCGTCTCATATCCGGGAGTAACCGTGAACTTCATGCGTCCCACGGCGCTGACGCTATCCAAGAGCGCGTGAATGACAAGGCTTTGGTCGATGGGCTTGGGCCGCTCGATCCAGAAGCTTCGGAAGAGTGGAAAATCCTCGCCGCCCGGCTGTCCCGTATTGATAGCAAGCGCTCGCGCCGAGACCCCGAATACCTGACCGGCGGCGATGGAGCGGAAATTGGTGGCACCTACGAAGCTGAGGAAGTCGCGGAATATGCCGGTCCGATCGATTTGGGCAAATGCCTTAAACCCGGCAAAATCTGATTGCGCGGGCGTAGGGGGTTGCTTGGCGGGAGGGTTGAAGTCGAAAGCAGTTGCAACGTATGGGATTTTAATCGCCTCACCTGCCTCTACCGAGAAAAATTCGACAGGGTAGGCATAGAAGCTTCCTGCGGTATGATAGGGTTCAAGCCAAAACCGGCCGCCGTCATTATGCCATATGGCTTGATCTTCTTTGTAGACGATGGCGCGCTGATATTGATCGTAGGCGAGAGTGGCAAGCGTATCGTCGACGCGCTTATCGGGCGCTTTGTAAGGCTGGTCCGCACGCCGCCGGGCCATCGTGTCGAGCAAATCCTCAGAGAATGGCTGTGGACTCTGGGCACTTCCCTGGGGACGGACTGGAAAAGGGAAAGCGGCTAAAGCAGCGGAGGAAGCAGCCAGCTTCAGCCATGTGCGACGGTCCATACCCAACTCCCGAAAACCATGGCGCTTTACCGCACATTAGCGAAGGCGGCCAATTCAAAATGCAATCAGCCGGCACCATAACAAGATGGCCGTCCGGTCGAGAGTCACAAATTTTGCTGCTCCGCTTAAGGCAGGACCGTTCGAGTTGGTTTTGGGCGAATTTGAGGCGCATGCGACATCCTGATTAAAGAGCCGCCGGCAGGCGTTGCAGCAAGGCATGATATTCAAAAGGCCGTGAAGCCAGCCGCGTTACTGGCTCTGCGGCCGGGGTTTGTCTCTTTGGTAACGCGCCCGTGTCAATACGGCACTTGATCTTCGGCGAATGCAGCGCCTATCTCAACATTTCGTCTGATCGGAGAACAGTTCCGCATGGCAATTTGGCAGGTCACGTCCGCCCTGGCGTTCATACTGACGGCCGTCGGATGGGGAAATGGCGCGGCCGCGCAGCAACTGCACCGTCATCATGTCGCGGTCGATCTCATATCCGATCAATCTGCCGCAGTACCAGGGAAGACGATAACCGTGGCTGTGCGGGAGCGCATGGAGCCCGGCTGGCATACTTATTGGGAAAATCCGGGGGATTCAGGCGAACCCACGCACATCGACTGGAACTTGCAGGACGGCATCAGCGCAGGGCCTGTCCTTTGGCCTTTGCCCCACACGATAGCGGTAGGCCCGCTTGTCGAATATGGCTATGATGGCGAAGTTCTTTTGCTGACCGCCGTTCAAATTCCGGAAAATGCAAAAGACAACGTAAGGCTTGCGGCTAAGGTTTCTTATCTGGTCTGCAAGGATATCTGCGTGCCGGAAGAGACCCGTGCCGAGCTAACCTTGCCGGTCGCGAACCAAGCCGGACCTTCAGAATTCTCAGACGAGATTGCGCAAGCGAAGACGGCCGTGCCAATGCCGCTGCCTGGGACGGCATCCTATGCCGCAAATCCCGCTAAGGGAGTGTTGCGGCTGACGGTTACCGGTGACCCGGCACTATTCGGGGGGGTGACTGACGTCCGCTTCTTCCCCCTGGCCTGGGGCGCCGTTTCCAATTCCGCTCCCCAAGCGAGCAAGATCGAAGGGGGCCGGCTTATTCTTGATCTGGCGCAGGGGGACACGAAAGAAACGCCTGAGAAGCTGCCGGGCGTGCTGTCTCTTACGGGTGCGGGAGGTAAGCCAGCAGGCTTTGTGATCGGCGCGATACGCGGACCGGACTCCTCGAGCGCTGGAAGCCTTTTTGATCATACTGGCGGCACGGCTGGAGGCAACGGTGCAACGGAAAATGCTGCCTCCGCCGGCGTCTCGGGAAGCGTTGGCATCGCGGTACTTTTCGCCTTCCTCGGAGGCGTGATCTTGAACCTTATGCCGTGCGTCTTCCCGGTGCTTGCGTTGAAGGCCTTCGGATTGGCGCAGGCCTCCGAAGGGGGGCACCGGCGGCAAGGCCTCGCTTATCTCGGGGGCGTCCTTTTAAGCTTCGCCGCCCTTGCCGCTTCTATCATCATATTGCGGGAGGGGAGTGCGGCAGTTGGCTGGGGCTTCCAATTCCAATCCCCGGCGTTCGTTCTCGCCCTCGCCTCATTATTCTTGCTGATGGGGCTTAGCCTTTCTGGGGTGGTTTCCTTTGGCGGTGGGTTGATGCCGGTTGGCGAGGGTTTAGCCCGCAAACCAGGAAATGCCGGATACTTCTTTACCGGCGTGCTAGCAGCAATAGCTGCCACCCCCTGCACAGCGCCTTTCATGGGCGCTGCCATCGGTTATGCCATCGCCGGGCCCGCTTACGTGTTAGCAGCCGTCATGATTAGCCTTGGATTGGGTTTCGGGGCGCCGGTGGTTGCCTTGAGTTTCAGCCCGGCGTTGCAAAAAATCCTGCCGAAACCCGGCCCGTGGATGGAGACGTTGAAGCAGGTGCTGGCCTTTCCGCTTTATGCGACGGCGGCCTGGCTTGTCTGGGTGCTGAGTATTGAGGCGGGCAGTGAGGGCGTTATGGCCGCTGCCCTGACTTTTGTGGGCATCGGTTTTGCAGCCTGGCTGGCCGGCAAGACCGCACTATCCTCGTACCGGGCGAAGCTGGCCGCGCCCTTGGTTGGGATCGCGGCTCTCGGTGCTGGATTGGCTCTAGCGGTACCCACGCAAACGGAAGGTGTCCTCTCTGGCTCGGAGAATGCGCTCCTGAAGGAAGAGCCATTTACTCAAGCGAGGCTCGAACAACTTAAGGCCGAGGGCCGACCCGTTTTTGTGAATCTGACGGCCGCCTGGTGCATTACTTGCAAAGTGAACGAGCGCATAGCGCTCAAGTCCGAGCAGGTGGGCCGAGCATTTAGAGATCGTGGAATCGTATATCTGAAGGGCGATTGGACCAATGCCAATCCTGAGATCACCGCTCTTCTCGCGCGGTTCGGCCGTGCGGGCGTTCCCTTATATTTGTTTTATCCGGGGCGTAGGGCTGAGCCGCGTGTGCTGCCACAGCTTCTGACTGCAGGCTTGGTGCTTAGAGAAATTGGCACAAAGGCCGCGGTGGCGGGCAGTCCACTTCACAAAGGAGCCTGAGATGACTGTGCTGAAATTGGCTGCGGTTGTATTGGCCGGACTGCTCATTAGCGGAGCAGCCTATGCTGCTCCCGAACTCGGCAAGCCCGCGCCGGATTTTTCAGCGATCGACTCGAACGGCAAGACCGTGAGGCTCAGCGATTTCCGTGGGAAGATTGTCGTGCTTGAATGGACTAACGATGGTTGTCCATATGTCCAGAAGCACTACAACTCCGGGAACATGCAAAGCTTGCAGAAAGATGAAACCTCGCGCGGTGTCGTTTGGCTTACAGTCATCTCTTCCGCGCCGGGCACGCAAGGTTATGTTGACGGAACGGAAGCGAATGCGCTGACGAAAAGCCGCGGGGCCGCGCCAACTGAAGTGCTTTTGGATCCTGAAGGGAAGGTTGGCCACCTCTATGAGGCTCGAACGACGCCCCACATGTTCGTCGTGAGCAAGGATGGCACGCTCGCCTATATGGGCGGCATCGACGACAAGCCAACCACCAATCCGGCCGACATACGGACGGCGAAGAATTATGTCCGGGCAGCACTCGACGAGGTGATGGCTGGCAAGACGGTGGAGAAGGCGGTTACCCGGCCTTATGGGTGCTCCGTCAAATACGGTTCATAGAGCATCATCTGTCCCGCTCCCTACCTGGCTATCAGCCAGTTGTGGCTATCGTCGCCCACGCGCTCAAAGGCAAGGCTGGCGAAGGACACCTCTCCTGAGATCGTTTCGCCGGACGGCGAGCCGGAGTCTTGGTATAGGTGAAGCAATTGGCCTGGGCATTTTGTGTTCGCCGGAATTGCCGCATGAAGCGCGAAGGGAAGCCATTGCTCCGACTGGGCGACAAACATATCCGTCTGCCCGAATTGAGTATAGGGCGGCGCGGCACACCGCAATTGCCAGCGCAATCCGCGTTTCGCTCTCATCTTGCCCTTCAGCTTCCCTATCAGCTGATACGAACCAGGCCTTAAGACCAGCACCTGCCTGACTTCGGGAAAGTGCACGCGGCCGCCCTCAAAACGAATGTGGAGAATTCTTTCCTTCTTGGGCTGCAACCGCTCGAATTCAGCAACGGCATTGGAGCCGGGAAGGATACGCCAGTCGAATTGGGATCCGTCGGGATCGGTTTCAAAACCTGGATTGGCAAGAAGGCCAAGACTATCAAGTTGCTCTTTGGGCAAAGTGCTCAACCAGAGATTATAAGCTGTATCGGCCCGGTTCACCGCAATTAGCGCGTCAAGATAAGGGATAAGCTCAGCGATAGCGATCGGGTACCCGCCGTCCTTCAGGCCGGAGAGGATTTGCAGGCCGGTCGAGGTTTCTTTAATGAGGGAAGGAAGCCTATCAAAGAAATCACGCCGCCATTTGGGATTGCTCGCCAGCTTCTGAACAAGCAGTAACCGCCCCTCTTGATCGTGCGCTGCGCTAGCAAGATAGACCGATGCATAAGCAAAAAAGTCTGGCGCCCTGCGGAAAATAATTTCGGCGCCGGCAATGACAGCTTTGAAATCACGGCGTGTATAACTGTCATCAAGCAGCCATAGCACGGCGGCGATTTCCCTGCGCGAGCGGATAACCGCCTCTTCCATCAGGCGCCGCCGCGAGCCGGCGTGATCCATAATCTCGCCAAACATCCGAAAGGCACGCGCATTTAGCGGTTCGCTATCGATCGCTTTTTTCAGCAGGTTCTCAATTTCGGCGCATAACCGGCTGGGCTCGTCTTCGTCCGCTCGATCTTGTGAGCATGGGCCGTATACAATGGAAGCGGCCACATCAGAGTTAAGGCTCTGGCCTCCGGCACGCGAAAAGCTTTGCGCCGGATCTTCTGCTTCCGTCTCGCCTAAAGCCATCCCGTCGAGAAGTGCAATGCGGAGCTGTTCGGCCTTGCCGAGCAGCGCGCCGGGATTACTGGGGTTCAGGGCAAGTGCGATGCCCGGCGCGTCTGGCGCCAGTGCATAAGGAAGGCTTTTCGTGCAAACAATCCAGGATAGGAACAGGGCGCAGAGCGCGATAGAGATTAGAACTCCCTGGCCTTGCAACAATACGCGCTTTACCTTTATTGAAAGCGGTTCGCCAACGGCCTGGACGTTTCCTTCTCCTTCGCATCTCTATGTGGATTTCAACTCCTCAAATAACAGAAAAGCCGGCTCCAGAACGAGTCGCGTTTATATTTGTAAAGCACAAGGCGCCTGCGATTTTCCTGATTTGGGTCGTGGGAGCGCCCCAAAAGGAGACTGGCACGGCCCATCCCGGTTCTAGCAGCCAATTGCCGGTTTATCTCAGCGTCGTACCTTGATCGCCGGTCCTTGGTCTTGAGCTGCTCCCATGCATCTGTCACCAGTATCGCGTATGCGCTGCGATCGAGGGCCGTGGAGGTCCCGCTTTGGGGCCTCAGATCGGGATGAAGCCACTTCAGCATAAGCACCATATGCCGGCGCAATTCATCTCCTCGCGCCGCATGCGAAGAACCGAGTACCCGATAACAGTCGCCCTTTGAATAGAGAAGAATCTGTTCGATGAAAAAGCCTGCCGCCTCTCGCAGCAACGCTTCGGAAGTTCCCGTCAGGGTCTGTGCCTGGCAAATAGCATCGCGATCGCCGGATGCAATTTTCAGTAGGAAAGTAACCCCACTCGGCAAGCTCGCCTCGCGCACAAGCCTACACAATTGGGGCCGGCTGAGCATGGCCAGTGCAGTATGGATCGCCTCGATGCTCCTCATTACTGCTGAAGACCTGTCTTTGCAGGCGAATTTTCGCTCCCTACGCTGTCGATAGCTTTCGCCGCAAATTCCTTTTCTCCTATGTGGCCGGAGCCGTATGCGTACCGGTAGCCATATCCGTAGCCACCATAGCCACTATAGCCGTAAGCGTAGCCATAACCTGCTGCCTTGGAATCAAATTTTGTTAGGACGGCGCCCACCACCGAGATGGGCGCCAAGGTGAGGCGGCGCAGCCCCGACCGAATGGTTCCCTTCCTGTGCTGGCCAGCTCCAACAACGAAAACAGTTGCGGCGGCAGCACTCGCCAGGAGTTGCGCGTCGGCGAGGCCCATGAGCGGGGGACAGTCAATAATAATCAGATCGAAGACTTTCGAGCCGATAGATACGAGCGAGAAGATGCGGCTTCCGCCTAGGAGGTCGGCGGCATTCTGAGGCAAGGGCCCAGATGCCATAAATGCGAGATTTGGGTGATCCGTTTTTTGCAAAAGCTCAGGCGGCCCAGCATTGCCTGTGAGGTAGTTGCTGATGCCGATAGAATTCCCTTTCCCGAGTTTTAGATGCAGAGAAGGCTTGCGAAGATCGGCGTCAATGAGAAGAACTTTGAGGCCGAGGGCTGCAAAATAGCGCGAAATCGCGAGTGCTGTGGTGGATTTGCCTTCGCTGGGGCCTGCGCTGGTAATAGCAACTGAACGGGGTAGTCCCGTTTCCGTTGCAAATTGCAAAGCCGTTGCGAGCGACCGGTGAGCTTCCCCCAGGATTGAGCGCGGGTCCTCCAGAGCTTTTTTCATTCCCTCCTCTGAAATGCGCGGAATGACACCAAGCGCTGGAAGCCCGGATAGCTGTTCGATTTCTTCCGGAACGCGGATGCGGTCGTCTAGAAGTTCAAGCGTGTAGGCGGTGGCGACGCCCAGCGCCAAGCCGAGTATCAGGGATAACAAAATTGTTCGCGGTAAATTTGGTGACGATGGCGCTTCAGGTAACACCGCAGGATCCACGATGAAGACGTTATTAGTGCCCGCACCAACTGCTATATCCACCTCCTTGTAGCGTTGCAGCAAGCTATTATAGAGGCTGCGATTGGTTTCGGCCTCTCGTCTCAATATGTTGTATTGAATGCTTTTTTTCTGGAGATTAAGGACTTCCTCACGCAATTCTCCGACGCGGCGTTTCATTTCATTTTCATGGTTTAGCGCCGCCTCATAGGCTGCCCTAAGCGAGTTACGGATGGTGGCGGTTTCAGCTGTGAGCTGTTTATCTATCTCTTTTAATTTATTGGATATTTGTACCATGGCCGAGTAGCCGGGCTTGAAGCTCTCGAGCTTCTCCTGGTATTCCGTTTCAAGGTCCTTACGATGAGCCCTAAGATCTTCAATTACCCTGTTGGAAAGCAGCTGCGGAATATTGATAACCGATGCTTTCTCCGCCTGTTGCCAGAGCTCTTCACTTTTGATCCTGTCCGAAATGAGCTGACCGACCGCGGTATTTGCGGCGGCAAGATTGTTTTCGGCAACGGAAGCTTTGTCGTTGACCTCGACAATTTTTTCGCGTTCCGCGAAATCAAGTGCTGCTTGCTCGGATTCCTCGAGCCTAGACTTCACTTGCTTCAATTGATCTTCAAGGAATGTTTTGGCATAAGAATTTGCTTGAAACCTTTTGTCTACAGTTGAAGCGACAAACGCTTCGGCATATGCATTTGCGACTTTTTGCGCACGGATAGCGCTGATATCTTCGTAGCTGACATCGACCAGACGGGATCCGGTGACCGGCTTGATCTCGACATTGGCGGAGACGATCTTTACGGCCTGTGCCTTGAGGCGCGCCGGTGCCGGCATTCCGGTTGCGGCCGGTCTGAACAACGCGGCAATTAAGCTTACGGCGGAGGCTCCACCGTTGAAAAAGGTTGGATCGTTCTGAAGCTCGAGCTGTGAAACAACCCTGTCTGCCATTGCCCGGCTCTTGAGCAGTTCCACTTGGGTCTTCATGAAATCTGCGCCCCCTTCCTCCCGGGGAACGGTCGAGCCGTTCTCCACGACTTTCGCAGCTTCGCGATCGATCTGTATTTGAACAGTGGAAGTATAGCGGGGCGCGGACATGAGCGCTTTCAGTATCCCCAAGGAGACGACGGCGAGGGCAACACTGACGATTACCCACCTCCGCTTCAGGATTATATTGAGGTACTGTACAATTAACGCAGCGAGCTCGGAGCTTTCGGAGACGGGTGTGTATCCGGGTGCGCTGGGAGTCTCGCGCCGCGCAACGCCTGCTGAGGCGCTGACAGCCAGCATCTGGCTACCCCCATCTGCCGGCTTTTCAATGCCGGATTCTTCCCAAGCCTCATGCATGGCAGGAACTCATCTGACTGGAGCGCGGAATAACATTGATGCGTCGGGCATCCGGCTCAAAGAAGGGGCGCGATCTGCGCAAGCGGAAGAAACTTCACGGCCATGTTGATCCCTTGCTTCACGTCGGAGGTTGGGACGACGATCAAGTCTCCTGCGATCAACTGAGGGTCAGTGGCCTTGCCAGAGCGAATGGCATCAAGATTGTATTTTGCGCCGGAACGGACCGCATTCACTTCCCGGAATAAAGCGACTTCGGTGTCGGCGACTTCTTCAAGTCCGCCGGCCTGCGCTATAGCCTGGAGCAGGGACATCCCGCCCGCGATGGGGATCAGGCCCGGTTTTTTGACCGCTCCCTCGACTGTAATCCGCTGGCTGTTATGTTCCCTCACGAAGACGCTAATTTGAGGTTTCTGCAGATAGTTTACACTGAGCAGCTTTGTAAGTTGCTGTTCTATCTCGCGAGCCGTTTTTCCTCCGGCCTCGATTTCCCCCACGAGGGGGTAATTGATTGTGCCGGCTTCGGACACTTGCAGGGTTTTGGAAAGCTCAGGCACCTTGAAGACAGTTACTTCCAGAACGTCTAGCGGTCCAATGCGGTAGGATTTGCCATCTGGCTTACCACCTGATACGAGGGAGAGAGCCACCTTACGCAAAGCCGCTTGCCGTTCATCCGCCGTTGAATATTGACCACCTGCGGAGCCTGCTCCTGAAGGAGCTGCCTCCGGCTGAGCTTGCAAAGCCTCAGTTCGGGGTGCCGCGCCCGGTATGCTCCCAACCGAAGAGACGCCGCATGCGCTGACAAGGAATGCCGCGAGCACCGGCGCTAAGCGCTTTCTTAGGCCCATCATTTCGTTTCAGCTCCGTAATTGCCGCGCTTGCGCGAGTGACCAGCAAGGCCTTCGGTAAAGTGTCAGCGACACCGCCGGCTGGTTAAGGCCCGATTTGTTCTCAAGGTTAAGAATTCTTTTAGACGATCAGACTTTCAAAACTCTGCAATAGCCTGGTAAAGCATCTGACGGTAGCGTCGCGCCTCACCGCTCTCGTTAACGTAGTTTTCGGCAAGCCGGCGTGCTCCCTTGCGCAGCCGGGCACGCTCGTCAGAGCTCATGGCAGGGAAGCGTTCAATCACGGAAACGAACGCAGCAGGCCCGTGAAGAGATAGAGACCAGCCGGCTTCTAGGCTCTCAAGATTTAGCCAAGGAGTCCTGTCACTGATAAGCACCGGCACCGCCGCTTCAAGAGCATCAAAAATTGCGTGCCCGAAATTTTCCCCCAGGGAAGGAAGAAAAAACAGATCATAATGACAGAGGGTCCGGGATACTTCGCTGTTGGGGATGGGGCCAAGGTAGCGAACCTCAACGTGAGGCGGCAATGCTGCGATGGCTCGTTGACAATCGATCCAATAATGGGATTGGCTGACCGGTCCGTATATGTCGAAAGCAACAGGATTTCGCACGCGGGAAAGGACCTCCAAGGCAAAGAGAAGATTTTTCATCCGGTCGACCCGGCTGAGAAACACAATGCGGATGCGGTCGCTTGGCTTTGTCTCTGGCGCTTGCTGAAGGGGATTCAACGCGCGCAGATTGCCGACAGTGAACACCTTTGGTATGCCGGGGATCATGCGCCGGATGTCCGCCTCTTCCTCTTTTCCTGTCGCGTGGATCAAGATATCGGAAACGAGTCCGAGCCGCTTTGAAACTTGCAGGTACGCCCTTTTGCGGAACGGTTTCAAACTCAGTGCGGCCTCGGAAAACTCACCGCGGGGTGACAGGATCGTTGGACGGCGCGGGATCATCCCGAACCGCCGAAGCAGCAAGGCAGGTATTGTAAGCTCGCGGTCAAAAAAACCACTGAGCAGCATTAAGTCGTGAGGGGTGTTCCGCAGAAGATCAGCAAAGCCACTAGCCCCGCCCCACCAGCGACTGGAGCACATATAGCGTTCTACCGATTTGTAATCCTCCCAGACTTCCGGTCCGGCGCTCCGCCCCGCCAGCTTATATTTCGCTTCACTCGCGATGACTTTGAACCGGAACTCTGTTTGCAGCGCATGCGCTGCGCCAAGAAGGCTTTGCAGTGGTCCAGTCGCCTCATCCTGCGGCCAACCCATCAGCGCTAACACGGTCTTGCGGTGGCCATTCACCAGGGCTGATCTAGGCCCTGTGCCGCAGCCGCCTCTGACGTCGGGAACTAAATTTTGAATCAAGCCGCGTCTACCCGACGTCGATGCCATGACGCCTCAAGAGATGCTGCCGGAATGCTACAGTTCCGCGTATGGCAATGAAATTCCTCGCTTCGTGGATCTTGGCGTCTGTGAGGAGCATGTAACAAAGGCCCTGCAATGCGTGAAACACCAGGCCTTGGCGGCCATCGAGAAAGCCAAGCCTCATGAAATAGCGGTAAAGGAAATAAGCAATGCTCCGGAAATAAAGGGGCGTTCTGGCATACACTTGGTTCCGGAGAAAGCGTCTCCAGCGGCTTTTCCCGTGACCGTGCTCTTCAAGGTCCCGATCGATAGTGAACATGGGATATTCGCGGTTGACGAAATCAAGCATCTGGAGAGTCGCATAGCGATTATGTTTTGCCATCCAGGCGTCGATCCCTGAGAGATTCTCGTCGACGATATCTCCATTCGCGAAGGTGATGGCTTTGCCTCTTGTCAAAACTGCGTGCTCGTCCATCCATCGCTGTTCGATGCGGGCTGCGCCCAACCGCCAGAGCCGCAGCAGCAGCGTGGGATAGTAGCCGCCCGAACGGATCCACCGGCCCATGAAAATGAATTTCCTTTTGAGGATGATGCCCGTGATCTCGGGTGGCATCGAAGGCAGCCTTGCCTCGATTTCCTCTAACGCCTCTGGCTCCAAATATTCATCGGCGTCCATACGGAGGACCCAATCAGTTGTGATAGCACAGCAATCGAGTGCCCATTGAAATTGATCCGAATGGCTCTTGAAGGGGCGCTGAATCACTTCGGCGCCTAAGCCCTTTGCGATGCTGGCAGTCCGATCGGCGGAGAAGCTATCCACGACGATGATGCGCCGCGCCAAGCGGCTTAGGCGTTGAATGCATCGCTCGATGTGGATTTCCTCGTTGAACGTCATAATGATGACGGTCAGCGAGAGCGGCTGTTTGGAGAAGCCCGCTATCCCGTGCGAACTTTTTGGCTCGTATCGTACGAGCGTCGCCAACGTATTGTTCATCGGCAGTTTACCTGTTGCAGGGCAGTTGATGCAGCGGTGCCATGATCATCCCCGACTGCCTGCGCTTCTTCAGAAGGCGAAAGCTCCACAACGGGCGCATAGAGCTTACACCGCTTGCAATGAAGCGTGAGCCGTAGCCTGGATAGATCCTACTCGGTCTAGATCACTGATAATGGGATCGCTGACGTCAAAGATTTGATTGCGCCTACCTTCTTTCAGGTACTTGTAGGCCTTGGCATAGGTGCATGCGATCATCCTGATATCGAAGTGCCTCTCGGCACGTGCGCGCATGGCTTGGCCAAGGGTTGCCCGCAAGACAGGATCTCGAACGAGTGTGGAAATATTGATGGCAAGGCCTTCGATATCGCCCGGCGTGCTTAGAAAGTGTGCACCCTCAGGGCCCACCTGCATGTGAGTCCCACCCACTCGTGTGCTGACGATGGGTAGGCCCGCTGCCATCGCTTCGAGGACCGCGTTCGAGTTACCTTCGTTGAAGGAAGGCAATACGAAAATGTCCATGGCCGGCAGCTTCTGATGCACGCTGTCTACATGACCACGAAAGGAGACTGTACCGCTGATGTTCAAACTACTGGCAAGACGTTTCAGCTCACCCTCAAGCAGCCCAGTTCCCCAGATCTCGAGGACGGCCTGCGTTCCCTCAACGTGCGTTATTTTGCGCCAGGCCTTGAGCAGAATGTCGAGCATTTTTTGCTCGTTCAGCCTGCCCGCAAACACCACTTTGCAGACGCCGCTGCAAAACTCGGCGCTGACGGTCCTTGGCCTTCTGCCAAGCCGGATTCCGTTCGGAGCGGCTAGCGTCCGGGTTGAGGGAAAACCTACGCTTTCCAGCTCACGCAAGCTTTCTGCTGAGAGTGTCACGAGAGCATCCGACTTCAGAAGGATTGCCAGCCGGAGCCGGCCTAGCCATTGGCCGAGAAGCCCTGGGATTCCATGGGGTCCTACATTCGGCAGTTTCGTTAAGACCGGCTTGCCCAAAAGGCGGGCGCAAAGAATGACATACAAACCGAACCAGCTGTATTGGTGGAGGTGGATAACGTCATAGGTTGCGCGGCGTGACGATAGAATTTTGAAGATCTCGAAAGGTGTTCTCAGGAACCTAGTTGCCTTGCGTTCTGGCCAGGGAATCCGGTGCACAAGCACGCCCTCGACATATTCGTTCGGCGGCTGGCCGGATTGAAATGCCCCGGATAGAGCTTGCACCGCGACGCGAAGCTCCGAAAGCGCCTTCGCCAATTCGTGCGCCTGCCGCTCCAACCCGCCTGTCACGGGGTAAGGATATTGCGGCACCGCCATCATGACACGTGGAAGTGTCGGACCCGGAAGTTCCGTATTCACATCCCTTTCTGCAGAGCAACGCTTCAAAGCTCGAAGGGCGCCGCAGGTTCGGGCTTCGCGGTTGATGCATTTCCGATCAGCCGGAACCAGTATTCGAGCCACAGAATGAGCCAAAGGCGGGTCGAGTGGTCTTCTCCGCTGCGATGAGCGTGCAAAAATCCGAGCACAGCATCGCGCCGGACCCAACCACTCTCAATGGCAACACTGCCCGTTAGAAGATTTTCCAGTGTCTCGCCAAGCTCTCCGCGAAACCAATCCGAAAGGGGCATCGAAAAGCCCCTCTTCCGCCGGAAGACGATCTCGCGGGGAAGGTGGCGCGCCGCTATTTTCTTGAGCAGCCATTTTCGGTGGCCCCAGTTCAGTTTCATGGAATCAGGGAGCTCCCACGCCAACTCGACAACGCGTTGCTCGAGGAAGGGAGCCCTGACCTCCAGGGAAGCAGCCATGCTCGCCACGTCGACTTTAGTCAGGTACGCATCGGGCAGTTGCACTTGAAAGTCATCATAGAGGAGTGTTTGCACAATGCTGGCTTCCTTACGTCTCGCGGCCTTGCCTGTGCGCAATGCACTCAGATCTGCCGTCAGTGCCGGCTTTAGACGCGGGCCCGCGATGCTGGAAAGGTGATCGAACCAGCTTTGTGAATTGGTATAACCGGCGCCGGGTGCTGCAAGTGACAGACTGTTCAGCGCCTGGAGGCGTCTGCAGGCCGGCCCAAGCTGCGCCGCAAGTTTTGGAATCACATCTGCCCGAATGCGATGGGGCAAAAGAGCAGCGTAACGCGCAGCATAGACCCCAGCCTTCATGCGCCAATAACCGCCAAAACACTCGTCACCGCCGTCGCCGCTCAGGCAGAACTTCACGTGCCGGCGGGAGAATTTTGAAAGAAAGTAAGTTGGCACAGCGGAAGCATCGCCGAAAGGCTGCCCATACTGCCTCACAAGGTGGGGAAGGCAGGCGAGCACATCCTCCGCCGCTATTTCGATCGTGGAGTGCGCGAGCTTCAGATGCCGTGCAACGCGCCTGGCAAAATCAAGCTCACTATGCTTGGGATCGGCAAACCCAAGCGAAAAAGCCGGAATATTAGGGCGATGCCTTGCAGCAATAGCAGCCACTAGCGATAAATCCACGCCGCCACTAAGAAAGACACCGGCAGGAACATCGGCGTCGAGGCAGCGGACCACGCTCTCTTCAAGAGCGGCCTCAGCCTTCTTTTGATATCCCGCCGCCCTCTTTCCTGGCGGCACGCGTGGGAAATCCCAGTAGCGCCTGATTTGAAGCTTGCCCCCCACCTCGATGCTAAGGCTTGTTGCAGGGGCGAGGACGTTTGTGCCTCTCCAAATTGTATGGCCGGAGGGGATGAAAGTGTGCGCCAAATATGCTGCCACGGCAATTTGGTCTATGATGCGCCCTGATTGGATTGGTTGAAGCGCCTCGATGGTGGAGGCAAAGACCAATCCTTCATCCAGCTCAGCAAAAAACAGGGGCTTTTCGCCGGCACGGTCCCTCGCCAGAAGAAGACAGCGGCTTCGAGCATCCCAAATTGCAATCGCGAACATGCCGTTCAGCTTTGGGATTATGCCTTCGCCCCAGTGCTGATAACCATGAAGTATGACCTCCGCGTCCGATTGGCTCTGAAAAATGTAACCCAGTTGCTCCAATTCGGCGCGCACTTCCCGCCAGTTGTAAATTTCACCATTAAAAACGAGTTGAATGCTTTGATCCCTCGAGCCCATCGGACACTGCCCCGACGAGCTTAGATCACGTATTGCCAGCCGGAGGTGAACCAGACCAATATGCAGCGACAGAAACAGTCCGTTGCCGTCCGGTCCACGGAGCCGAAGCAAGTCACTCATAAACTGCAGGGTTTCCCGGCTGGGCTGCCGGTTAGCGTGCAGTAAGATTCCAGCGATGCCGCACATATCTCAAAATGGGGCTGAGAGGGTAGCTTCGAGGTTCAAGCAAGCGTTGCCAGAAATCGATGGGTTATCGCCGTAGCGAATGCGCATAGATGCGAGCGGCACGCTACAATGCCCTTAGAAAGACACGCCGGGTGTGGAAGGTGCGATTTAGCCAGCCAAGCGCAGGGAATACGCGATTTACGTGCCCCACAAAGCGCACCGCCGCTCTACCCGAAGTATCGAAATTTTCCTGATCGGCCCATCTCCAGTCGAAGCCGATACTCTTCCAGGCTGCTTCATAACAGGAGTTCGGCAAATAATTGAGGGCGCAGACGAAATAGCAGGCATTGAGGTCCGCCACTGCACCGGCGCTTAAGCGCTTTTGGAACTGGTTGCGGATGCCAGCGAGCGCCCAGAATTTGTACCACCAGCGATGAGCAACGAAGCCGCCAAACGGGACATATGTGTGGGGCTCGATCAGGCTGTACTTGGCCGGAAAGATGTGAAGAGCACATGCCCCAGGCCGCATGACGCGGTGCAACTCGCGTAAGAGGCGCATGGGGTCCATAACATGCTCCAACACCTGCTCGGATAAAATAAAGTCGAAGCTGTTGGCGGCGAAGGGAAGCAAATCCAGGTCGCCGGGCTTGGAAATAAAGAACCGCTTGCGATCCTCGGGATCTCGCAAGATAAGGCGGTCCTCGATATCGTAACCAACTGTGTTTGAGTAGCCGTTATCCAATAGCTTGTAGACCGTCTTACCCTCGCCGCATCCAAAATCCAGGATTCGGGCATCTGGTGGCAAGTTCACGCCAAGCCTTTCCAGAATTGCTAATATCCGTTTCAATGTAATCCCGGGCGGGTCCAGAGATTCCGGTCGAGCGCAGGCAATCGGCGTTCAAGCATAGTTTCAGCGAGACGCGCTCCGCTCAGTGACGGCACAACCCAAAATAGAGCTGCTCATACTTATATGCGATGTATCCGGCGGAGAAGCGGCTCTCGATGATTTTTCGCGCCCGCTGGCCCAATTGCTTGCGCAAGTCAGGCGTGTTCGCGAGCAGGACAATTGCCTCCGCAAGCTGGTCTTCTCTGCCGGGGTCTACGAGCACACCGGCGCCGGTTTCCTCAAGCGTCTCGAAGGTGCCTGATACGCGGGTAGAAATAACGGCAAGTCCCGAAGCCATTGCTTCTAGCAGCGCGTTGGAAAGCCCCTCGTAATCCGAAGGGAGAACAAAGATGTCTGACGCTCCCAACCATTCGGCAACATTGTTCCGGCTGCCAGCCAGAATAACATCCCCGGAAATCTTCTCCGAGACCACAAGAGCCCGCAACTCGTCATGCATGGGCCCCTGACCCAGAAGCGAGAGCTTCCAGCCGGGCTGCAAATGGGGCAACGCTCGCTTCCATGCCCGAAGAAGGCCTGTGAGATTTTTTTCAGGTGAAAGGCGCCCAACGAATATCGCGACACCAGCGGCGGAAATTCCTAACTTGGTGCGAAGGAGGTTGCGCTCGCAATCGCTGTGCGGCCTGAAGAGACCGGCGTCGGTTCCGTTTCCGAGAAGATGGATGCTCTGTGCAGGGAGACCAAGTTCGATAGCTTCTTCGCGGGTTTCCCGGCTCGGGGCGGCCACTGCATTGGCTGATCGCAGCAGCAATTTTGCCAAGGATGAAAGCGGAATCCGCGAAATTGCGGCTTTGAGGCCTTCCGGGCCATGCGAGGTGAGCTTGATCACTACAGGGCGGCGAAGAAATCTGCCTAGGATAATTGTAACCAGCGCATGCGGCCCGAATTGATGCACATGCCAAGCGTGGAAGTTGCGTCCACGCATAATCAAGAAGAAGGCGAAGCTCGCAATAGAACTTAGCATGTGGAAGCGTTGCCGGTAGAGGCAGGGGAGGCGCTTGACCTGAAGGTTGCCATCAATCTCTTTCCGGGCCCAAGTTCTATCCCGGCGCTCGGAAATTACCGTCACCCGGTGCCCACGGCTAACTAAACCCAATGACAGACGCTGCGCAGCTTTTTCGTACCCCCCGACGATAGGACTGTATTGGGGCGAAAGCATTAGAATGGACAAAGATTTCCAACTATTGGCGAGAGAACTCACGGCAGCCTTCGGACCACGAGGCCTTTGCGGGAATTCTGAAAGCGGCGCGCATAAAACGAATTCCCCCGGACCCAGGCGGGAACTTGAGCCACCTGCTTCTCTCGGGCGCGAAACTGCTCAGCCGCGGAGATCGAAAGCCCAATAGCAAGAAGATCGCTGGAAGTTGTCATTATGTTGTGTGAAGCGAAACTGTAGATTAGAAGCCAGGCTGCAACCGATAAGAGAAGGTATCCTTCCCGCTGCGCATTCGCAGTCAAGTTTCCTCCGAGCACAAAGGCCCTTACGATCAGCGCCATGTATGCTAGGAGAGGGAAGACTCCCATATCAATCGCGATCGAAAGGAACATGTTGTGCGGCTGATCCGCTATCATCTCGGCTGTGACCCGCACCCCTTCCCCTGTAACAGGTGAGTTCAAGAACAGGTTTAGAGCTTCTGCGGCCGAGTCTTCGCGGCCCTCGATTGAGAGATCCCGCTCACCTTTGCCTAGGAGCCAAGCGAGGCGGGAGGAGGCATCGGTCGTCAGATCTACATTCGATGCGATGTATGCTATGGCAAAAGACGCAGGCAATGCGATGATAGCAATCCCGGCCGCGGCCCTGATCAGGCGCCCAAGTCTTATTGCTTCGCCTCTCGCTGGCACAAAAAAAGCCAGCGCTGGCAGTAGCATAAGCGCAAAGCCTGATCTGCTGAAGGTAGATAGGACACCAATAAAGATCAGTACCAAGACAGGCAAATCCAGCCACGCCGCAGACCTTCTGCGCAGAAGAATGTATATGCTGCCATAAAGACAGATGTCGGCCGCACTCAGATTAGGATTTACATACCAGCCCGCGGAGCGTCCCGGGGCAGTGCTCCAAACATTGCTTTTAACGAACAACTCGTAGACGTTCAGCGACGAACTGATGACGGCTGTGACAAGCGCCCCACACGCTACAATGCCATGGCGTCGCCTATCCACACCCAAAAGAACGCCGGTACAAAATACCAAGGTAGCAAATATCTGTGAGGTCCACTCGCCTCGCTCAAACGTGCGGTCCGAAAATAGCATGTACGGCAATGGAGCAGCCACAAGCACTGTCCAAAGCACGGCATCGGAAGAGAACCGCGTGACAGCAATCCAGTTCGGAATCGAGGCTACCTGAACAAACATGCAGCTGAAAAGCAAAAGTACTAATATCCCAAAAAGAGGAGCGTTCTCAGTATAATATAACGCACAGCCGGTCCCAATCAGCGCTGTGCAGACGACTTGAAAAAGCGCGAACACTCTAACCGGAGCCTTTAACTAAAAGCACGCTTAAGCAGCCTTCTGGGGCTATACCAAAATCGCAAGCTGTAAAGTTTGTCCAGAAAGGAGGGAGACCGCTCAGTAAATATAATGTCATTGTAACTCACGAATAGTGAATGATGCTGTATCAGGCCGCTTTCGAGGTTTTCGAAATCAGCGTCCTTCCAGGTGTTGGGATGAATGCAAATAGTCCATAGGCCGAACCACTTGAAGCTAAATTGCCAAAGCTGCTGAAGGAGCCAGAAAACGCCGAGATGATAGAATGAGTTGATCGCAATGCCGTCGGAGATCACTTCTATTGGGGACTCATTTTTCAACGCATCGAGCGTTGTCTTGTCAAAACAATGAGCAGGAGCCACGAAGACTTCGGGATTGATGCCATGAGAGGTAAGTATCGTCATCCCTTCCCTTATTTTTTTGGCCTGTTCGGTATAGGATAGCCCCGAAAATTCGCTGCGTTCGTAATAGGGTAAGAGCTGGGGCACCTTAGTTGGAAACATGCTATGCGTATAGCCATGTAGCCCTATGGTCCAGCCTTTCGATTTCCAACTGCCAACGCGTGACCAGAACAGTTCGTCAAAGCTGTCGGCAACAAGTTTAGGGTCTTCATTTTTTGGTACTATGGCCACGATGGGTTTGATTAAAAAACGGTCCAGCAAGTCTTCTATTCTCTGCCATTTCTCTCGATGCATCGTGGGGCAGGCATCGTCCAGGCGTATCAAATATTTCGCAAGCATAGGTATTAAACCCACTAGCCGATTGCACTATTAAGAAGACGCTTATAAACATCCAAATACTTCAAAGAGACTGAGCCTATTTCATACTGTTGTTTCACTCTTCTAGAGGCATTTTCCAGGAGTCCTGCGTTTCGTGTCTCGTCCGTTACGGCGAGCTTCATGCACGCCAGCAACCCAGCCATGTCCTCAACCGGTGCTAGATGCCCGGCCGCTCCGTTATCCAATACCTCGCGATTGGCTTGAATGGCATTCGCGATGCAGATCAGGCCGGAAGCCATGGCTTCGATCAAAGCATTCGACATGCCTTCGCGCCTGGAAGGCAAAACGAAGACATCAGCCCATTCGAACCAGCTGGAAGGATCATCAACAAATCCGGGCATGTGCACTCTTGATGCAAAAGCGGAAGCTTTGGTTTTTTCGCTGATTTCCTGCGCAAGATCACCATCTCCCACGAGAGCCAGCTCCACATCGCTGATTTCCTGAGCCAGCCGGAAAAATGCGCCAAGGAGAGTTTCGAAGTCTCTGCCGCAAGCTCTTGAAATCCGGCCCACGTACAGGAAACGGCGCGGCGGTCCCGATCTCCTAGCAGGAAGCCCCCGCCTCAATGCAACGCCGTTCGGAATGCGCAAAATTCTAGCTTTGCTGATTCCAAATTCTTCAAGTGACGTCGCAACAGCCTCCGTGGTGGCTGTCCACGCGGTAACGTGCTTGCGAAGGTATGCCACGAGCCAAGTGCCACCTACGCCGATGGCTGCGAGCTTTGCCAGGTCGAAGCCTGCGCCGGATGAGGCGGCTTTGCAGAGAAAGGGCTTGCCCATCCTTCGGGACGCGGCAAGAACGAACGCGGTTAGTGCGCATACGCCATGTGCATGGACGAGATCGCAAGAGTGGATAGCGTGGGCTGCAGCGCGCCTCGTTTGAAGGTTCAGCGCGGCCAGGTTGAGTGGCCCCAGCCCGCGTATGGCAGGGAAGCTTCGACTTAGATCGAACAATGGGAAACGGCGGATGCTAACGCCGTTTGCCTCTTCATGTTCGTCGCTTTGCGCGAACAGCTTTGGAGTTAGGATTGCGATCGTGACACCTTTCGCAGCAAGCGTTCTCGAAAGAATTTCGGCTTGCCTTTCCGCACCCCCAATCGCCGGACGGAACTGGCTACAGAACATGACGACGGACATCAACTGTGTTGCCGCCATAGCCCAAACATAAGGATCGCCCACAGGCGCTGCTCGTGCGCTTCGTTCCGATTGATGAATGCGTCAAGCGTTTGCCGTAGCACTCGGATGCTCAATGGCGCCACTAGTCCCGATGTGGCAAGCATATCTTCCAGCAGCGGCCGAAGGGGGCCGCGCAACCAGTTTGCAACGGGAACGCTAAAGCCCCTTTTGGGACGATGAACCAAATGGTCCGGCAGGTAGCGAGCGGCTAGCCTCTTTAAGAGATATTTCGCCGTCCCATGCTTGACTTTCAACACAGCCGGAAGCGTTGCGCAATACTCTACCACTTCGTGATCAAGGAGGGGCGATCTTATTTCCAGCCCGCAATGCATTGACGCGATGTCGATTTTAGGCAGAAGGCATCCGGGCAAATAGGTGTGGTTGTCATACCAAAGCATCCGCTCAATAGGACTGTCCGCATGTGCAACGGCTTCCGAAAACCAGTAAGCGCGCCAATCAGCCAAGACGGAGGAACGGGGTTCGCCGAATAGCAGGCTCCGGTTTGGATCGTTCCAATAGTCATTCTGAGCCGGCACTGAGCGCAACTCGGGCCAAAGATAGTGGATGAATACCTTGCGGCCCGCCCTTCCATGCAAGCTGCGTGCGCCGGTAAAATATGCGGGCAAGGCCGAAAGCTTCTTGGGTGGGATCAAAGCTGGCGCAAGCGATGAAACCATCAGTTGGAAGTCCGAGAGCCAATGGTGGTGGTAGCCGGCAAGGATCTCGTCTCCTCCATCACCGTTCAGAGCAACAGTCACGTGCTGCCTGGCGCTGGCGCACACAGCAAAGGAAGGGACGGCTGCTGCATCTGCGAAGGGCTCCCCGTACTGAGCCGCAACTTGTGGCACCAGTTCCTCGATATTGGCGCCAATCGTCTCTGTATGATGCTCGGCACCGCAAATCTGTGCGGCCTGGCGGGCATAGCTGAGCTCATCAAAAGCTTCCTCGCGAAAGCCGATGCTATAGGCACGTATGGGATCGCCGCTCAGCTTCGCCATAAGGGCCAATATGAGGCTGCTATCCACGCCGCCGCTCAGCAAAGCGCCAAGACGAACGTCGGCGGTCATTCTAAGACTAACCGCCTCTGTCAGCTTCGCTTCAAACGCTTCGAGGGCTTCGTCCTCCGAAATCGCTCGCTTTTGGCGGTAATCGAGGGTCCAATATCTGCGGACGCAAAAGCCGCTCTTATCGAATAATCCATAATGGGCCGGAGGCAGCTTCCGGATTTGTGTGTAAATCGACCAAGGGGCCGGGATGTATTGAAGCTGAAAATATAATTCAAGCGCCTCAGTGTCGATCTCATTGGATACTCGAGGATGGCGGGCAAGCGCCCCAATTTCAGAGCATAAGGCAATACCGTTGCCCGTCACCGCATAATTCAGCGGCTTCTTCCCCATCCGGTCTCTCACGAGCAATAGGCGCTTCTTGCCCTCATCCCAGATTACAAAGGCAAACATGCCGCGCAGCCGGGACAGGCTTTCCACGCCGTAACGCCGATACAAAGCGAGGATAACTTCCGTGTCGGTTCGAGAATAGAACCGGTCGCCTTCGGCTTCCAATCCCGCACGCAGGATCCTGTAATTGTAGATCTCGCCATTGAAGCTTATGCAGTTTCCCGTTTCGGGATCCTGCATGGGCTGCCGGCCATTGGCGCTAAGATCGATAATGCTAAGCCTCGTGTGCCCCAGCACGCATTCTCCACCCGGAGACCTCCATAAACCCCCATCATCCGGGCCGCGGTGACGAAGCTTCCCGGCCATGTTCGCCACGTCAAGGCTTGGCACCCCTCCAGCGAAGGAGACTTCTCCTGCTATACCGCACATCGCCGTTGGTTGCTCATCAAGCTCACTGGCTCAGCAGTCCTACCTTAAGAAAATAGCGCGCAGGCCCGAATTCATGAACGCAGTGGTGCAAGCGAACACTGGAAGCGCTAGAAAATAGCTTATGACAAATCCCGTCACCGCGAGGCCGCCCGGTAGTTTCATCGCCAAGCTTGCCAACGGCGATTGAGACCAAGGGGGATGCATGACGATGGCCGCGCAAAGAATAATGACCACAACTAACACTAGCCGCTTTCCGTCCAGATGTGCCCAGAGCGTTGGTCCGGCACGGAGAAAAAGCCCGGCTGCGACAATAAGGAATGCAGCAAGCTGGCTGATAGCCGCCCCCAATGCTCCGAATTCGCTGATCAACACGGCATTAAGAAAAAGGGAAGCGATTGCCCCCGCAATCCACCAGCCGATAGTGCGATGAACTGGCTTGTCGAGCACGTAGACAGTATTTGCCAAATGAATGATGCCGTGAAGGAAGACCGTTCCGGCAATAAATGGCACCACAATCGCGGCGCCCTGAAAGCTGGGCGAAACAATGAGCCGGATGATGTCGCCACCTGCAGCGGTGACGGCGAGCCAGGTACAGGCAAGAAGCGTGATCATAACTCCGCTGATGCGGCCTACCTGAAGAAGGCCATCCTTGGACTGGGTTTCGAAGAGCCGGGCGGCCTCGGGCATCCAAGCCATTAAGATCGCGCTGTTAAGGGTCATGCCGATGATGGCGACATTGTACCCGACCGAGTAGACACCCACTGAAGATGCGTCCCTGAAATATGCAAGGACCCAACGGTCGGAGGATGACATCACCCAATAAGCTGGGGCTGTCAGAATAACAGCTATGCCTACACTCAGAATTTTCCGGCCATCCGCGCTGTTCAGTTTTGGGCGGCGGGCAAGAACTCGAAAAGGGGGAATACCCAACGATATTATAGGAATCAGGGAACCAGCGAGTGCGGAAAGGATGAGTGCAACCTCATCGCGGCGCCAGAAATAGGCAACTATTATTGCTGCCGCGGTGCTTCCCAAACCCGAACAGAGTGTCGCTACTGTTAACGAAACATTGCGCTCCTGTAGCCTCGCCCTGGCCAGCGCCATCGGGGCAATCACGCCCAAAAGCACGCCAATGGAGACGAGCCATTTAAGATGGGAAGGTAACAACAGAATGGCGGAAAGGACATGCCAGCAGAATGAGGCGAGCACTGCGGCTGCTATCGCTGTGACGAGAGCGAAGCGCCAAGTAATTACCTCAACCGTGAGGCCTGAAGGCGCGTTAACATGATAGCCGCGAATGTATGAGACATCCGCACCGGCGAGTCCGATAACTGAAATAAGCGAGATCAGCGTCGAGGCTATGGCAGCGTTGCCGTAGGCCGCGGGTGGAAGTAGATGCGTTAAGACAGGCACCGTCACAAGCGACAGAAGTCTCACGGCTAGGCTGGCGAGTGTTAGCTGTGCCACACCTCGCGCCACCGAAGTGATCGCCGTCAAGCTCGCAAGCCCACTACGCCCGGTAATATTCCCGGTACCATCGCACGAAGCGCACGATGCCGGTGGGTACCGGCGTCTTGGGGCGGTAGTTTATCGTCGTGGAAAGCTCACTGACATCTGCAAAAGTATCGGGGACATCTCCCCTCTGCAGCGGCAGGAATTCTTTCTTGGCCGTGCGCCCGAGTTCATGCTCAAGCGCTTCGATGTAAACGCTTAGCTTCACGGGAGAATTGTTCCCGATATTATAAATCCGGAAAGGAGCGCTTGAGGTAGCCGGATCAGGATTAGCGGAGTTCCAAGCGGGATCAGGCTCAGCTATTTTGTCGCTTATGCGAATCACACCCTCGGCAATGTCATCGATGTAAGTGAAATCGCGTGAATGATTTCCGCAATTGAAGACGTTTATCGGCTTTCCTTCCAGGATGTTCTTCGTGAACATGAAGAGTGCCATATCAGGCCGTCCCCATGGGCCATAGACCGTGAAGAATTTTAAGCCCGTTGTGGGCAGGCCAAACATATGGCTATAGGCATGCGCCATAAGTTCATTTGCGCGTTTTGTTGCTGCATAGAACTGCAAAGGATGGTCCACGCCGTGGTGCTCGGAAAATGGCATCGTGGTGTTGGCGCCGTAGACGCTCGACGTGGACGCGTAGACCAGGTGCGGTGTGTTGGCGTGCCGGCAGGCCTCCAGGAGATTTGTGAATGCGACAAGATTGGACTGCACATAGTCGTGCGGATGATCGATGCTGTGGCGCACGCCGGCTTGCGCGGCAAGATGAATGACCTGATCGAAGGAGTGAGCGGAAAAACATTCTTCTACCGGAGTGCGATCGGCGAGATTTGCCCGGAAAAACGTGAAATTGGAATTTGCCTCACGGGCGGTCCGCGCCAGGCGTTCTAGGCGCGCTTCCTTAAGCGAAGGATCATAATAGGAATTGACGGAATCGAACCCTACCACCTCGTCACCGCGCTCAAGGAGCAGCTTTGCAACGTGAAAGCCGATAAATCCTGCGCTGCCCGTGACGAGTACCTTCATCTAAAGCCGGCCGTCGCTTGCCTCTTTTGGGAAGAGCCCCTTTACATCGAAAAGAATGGCGCCTTGCCTTCCGAGCGCCCTTATAGCCTTTGGGCCCATCTCTTTGTAGAAATTATGCGCTACTGCGACAACAATGCCATCGTAGCTGCCGGAGGTTAAGTGCTTGCGAAGGGGCAATCCGTACTCGTGCTCCGCGTCTGCGGAATCGGCCCATGGATCGTGCACCTCCACAACCGCGTTGAACTCCTTGAACTCCGTGATCATGTCTATCACTTTGGAATTGCGCAGATCAGGGCAGTTCTCCTTGAATGTCAAACCCATAATCAAAATCCGGCTTCCGGTGACAGGAAAACCGCGTCTCATCATGAGCCGCGAAACGCGAGCCGCAACGTGGGTGCCCATGCTGTCGTTTATGCGCCGGCAGGCAAGAATGACTTCAGGGTGATAGCCGGCCTCCTGCGCCCGATGGGTGAGATAGTAGGGGTCAACTCCGATGCAATGGCCGCCGACAAGCCCAGGCCGGAACGGCAGAAAGTTCCATTTGGTGCCCGCTGCAGCAAGGACGTCATTCGTATCCAGACCGAGCTTATTGAAGATAATGGAAAGCTCATTCATCAGAGCGATATTGAGGTCTCTCTGGGTATTCTCGATCACCTTCGCTGCTTCAGCAACCTCGATCGATGCGGCCTTAAAGGTCCCTGCCGTGATGATCGAGGCATAAAGATCGTCAATTGCCTCAGCTGCTTCGGGTGTCGAACCGCTCGTTACTTTGGGTATCAAAGGCAGCCGGTGCTCTTTATCGCCAGGATTGATTCGCTCAGGACTGTAACCTGTGAAAAAATCGCGATTGAACTTCAATCCAGAAAGCCGTTCTAAAATCGGAACGCAGATTTCCCTTGTGCAACCCGGAAAAACAGTCGATTCGTAGATGACAACGGCGCCGCGTTGAATGACGTTTCCAACGGTCTCAGTGGCCTTGACGAGCGCGGTGAGGTCGGGGCGGTTTGCGCGGTCCACTGGTGTTGGCACAGCGACAATGAAGACGCCGCACCCCCGCAAATCCTCGTGAAGGGAGGTGAATTCCAGGAAGCTCGCCGACCTTAAATCGATGGGCTCAACTTCGAGAGTGCTATCCCTGCCACCCTTGAGTTCTTCCACACGGTCAGACCGGATATCGAAGCCGATTACACGGCGCGACTTGCCAAACTGCCAATAAGACCGACTGACGCATTGCTTCTTCCGCAGTCCCCGTGCCTATCTACGGTTGCATTAATGGTGCTACCAAATTCTATTTTAAGTTGCAATATGTTTGTAAGGGATTATTAACTGAAGGGTGTTCAGTGCCTCTGACGCTGAGCTGTGCCATCGAGAATGCGAACGGACCCGGCCATCGCGAATTGGAGGAAAACCAAACTGTTTGGGAGTTTCGGCTGTGCGACAACTGGTGAGGCGCAGGGCGCCTAAGATGATACTTCCCTCGCACAATGAGCGCTGGCGGCCGCCAGCCGGGATCGGAGGGAAACACGCGATTCTACGCCGTAAAACATCCATGTCATTACTCTGTACGCCACATACGAAGGGACTTTACGAAGGGTTGGGTGCCGCTGCTTAGGGGCTGGCTGGCTTACTGCTGCTCCCGGTAAAGAGGACCGCCGCGCCAATACCGCCGACAACCACCAATCCGCCGACCGCGAGTGTGGCCATCGAGGGAAAGCTACCGTTTTCCGAACTACATGTCGGTGCGGCGGTAAGAACAAGGACGACTTGACCGGCGCCAATCTTCACTGAGCAGCCATTGTCATAGACTATTTCAGCAGACCCGTTCCCGGTACGGACGCGATCGCCGGGGGAGACGCTGGTTGCTTCGGTCACAGGCTTGAACCCCTCACCGGTGTTTAGCGAAACCGATCCCGCTATGCCTGTCAAAAGACTGGCTTGAGCGCTCGATACAAGCATTGCCATAATTGCTGCAAAGGAGATAATCTTTCGCAAGGAGGCATCCTTTTGTGCTAAAAACTTGAAACTGTTTTAACGTAATTGCATGTATCAAGCAAGCAGGAATGAGGCCTAAGCCTTGTCCGGACGCCTCCTGTGGCTAAATTTCCACAACCTTTCCGCACAACCGGTTAAAAGCGCAGTCTTTTGCGGCGAGCGGTCCGGCGGTCTTCACCCCCGCCGCCGTTATTGAGCACGGGTCGCCTTCGTCTTGAGAACGGGTGCTTGCTAAGTGGAAAAACGCCTAAAGGCGAAGCCGCAATGGACGCAAGGCATCCGCTTAAACTATTATAGGCGCCATGGATGATTTCTCGCTCGCCGGTGATTTCCCGGATGCTACGGAAGCGGAGTGGCTTGCTGTGGCAGCCAAAGCGCTTCACGGGCAACCCTTTGATATGCTCAGAACGAGGTTGCCGGAGGGCATCGAGACCGAGCCGCTATACACGGCCGGGCTTGGCGGGGCGCCGGTTTTCGCATCCCGCGGGTGGTCTATCGTGCAGCCGCTCTTGGCGAAGACAGCCGAGGAAAGTCACGCGCAAGCCGAAGACGCATTAGGCAATGGTGCTGGTGCCATCTCCATTGACTTTGCGGCAAACCCCTCCATCCAAACCTGCGAAGCGCTCAAGTTGGTGCTTAAGCCAGAAACCAACTACTGGCTCACTCCCGGCGACGCAATGGCGGACGCTGCCCTTCTGCTTTCAGCGATGGAGGCCGCCAAACTACCGCCGGTTGGAACCGCGGGTTTCGACCCTCTCACGGCCGCTGCTCTTAGGGGAGAAATGCCCGCGGGGGAATCCGCCTTCTATGATGATTACGTAGATGCGGCTTTCCACATCGCGCAGAATTGCCCCACACTGGTGACATTTCTTGCAAGCGGCCATGCTTGGGACGGTGCCGGGGGATCGGCGGTGCAGGAACTCGCCTTTACGCTTGCCGCAGGCGTAAGCTATTGGCGTGCTCTCACGAATGCGGGCCTGCCCAATTCCGAAAGTGCCGGCGCGATAGGGTTCTCCCTTACGGCGTCTGCGGACATCTTTCTCACGATTGCCAAGTTTCGCGCCATGCGCCTGCTTTGGGCGCGCGCGCTTGAGGCGGCTCGCGCGAAGCCGGGAGCCGGTATGCTTCTGCATGCCAAAATGTCATGGCGCATTTTGACGGCTTACGACCCCCATTCAAACATCTTGCGCGGGACGGCGGCGGCGTTCGGCGCAGCGATCGGCGGAGCAACCGCCATCGAGATTCTGTCCTTCGACAGTGCCGCGAGTAAATCGGCACCCTTCTCATTGAGGTTGGCCCGCAATACCAGCCTCATTCTTCAGCACGAGAGTTTTCTCACGGCGGTCGCCGACGCTGCGGCGGGTTCGGCCTACCTCGACGCTCTGACGGATGAACTCGCCGACGCGTCATGGAAACTTTTCCGCGAAGTGGAAGGCAAAGGCGGGCTTGCAACCGTAATTCGAAGCGGGTGGGTTTACGAACAGCTGCTGCCGAAGCTCATCGAGCGCGAACGCGCGGTTGCCTTCCGCCGCAATAAGATTACTGGTGTTTCCGTATTCCCGAATTTGTTCGATCAACCACCCAGCGGGGCGAGTTCAAGAGCAGAAGATGGGGCAACACTCGCGTCGCAATTGACGTTACCTCAGCCAGGAAAAGGAGAGCGGTTCGCCGCTTTGATCGAAGCCGCCCGGCGTGGCGCCTCGCTCCAGGATTTGCGAATGGCCTCGCGGAGGGTCACGGAACTGGTAGGGTCCACGCTACCGCCAATGAAACGGGATGCGGAAGATTTCGAAGAGCTTCGCCGGCGCGCCGATACGGCTTGCGCCCACATTGGCTCGCGGCCTCCACTGTTTCTGGCAATCCTAGGCGACCCCAAGGACTACGGCGCCCGGGCAAGCTGGGTACAGGGTGTTTTTGCCGCGGCCGGGCTAGAGACACTCATCCCCGAAGATGGATTTAAAAGCGTGGACGCGCTTGCCGCTGCTTTCAAGCAGAGTCCTGCGCCCATCGCCTGCCTCTGCTCTTCGGATCGCCTTTACAGAGAAATGAAGGGAGCCGCGCTTGCGCTGAAAACCGCAGGAGCCCTGGCAGTCTACGTAGCGGGGCCCACATCCGTCCTAAGGGAACTGGATCCCTGGGACGCAGTTGCCGTGGACCGGCTTTTCCATGAAGGAGCCAATATCCTGGCGTTGCTCGAAGAAGCGCACCGGATACTGCGCGTCAAAGAACTATCCGAAGCCGCTGTCCGGGAAGCTGAAGAGGAAGGCTTCGCTCTCTCCAACAACATCGGCCCGCTTGCTTATTAGTACGGCAATGGAAACGTATGATGACTGAATCTCAGCTGCCGGATTTCTCTCATGTAGAGTGGAAGCGGCCCTCGATTTCCACCAAAGGGGAGGGCGCCACAGTCAGAACCCCCGAGGGGATCATGCTGAAGCCGGCCTATGGGCCTGAGGACATTGCAGGTCTCGATTTCCTGAATACATATCCCGGCCTGCCACCCTTCCTGCGCGGGTCCTACCCGACGATGTACGTTCAGCAACCCTGGACTATCCGGCAATATGCAGGTTTCTCGACCGCCGAAGATTCCAATGCCTTCTACCGGCGCAATCTTGCTGCCGGACAGAAAGGATTGTCGATCGCTTTCGATCTCGCCACCCACCGCGGCTATGACAGCGATCACCCGCGCGTCCGGGGCGATGTTGGCATGGCGGGCGTGGCTATCAACTCGATATACGATATGCGGACGCTCTTCGAGGGGATACCGCTCTCGGAGATGAGCGTGTCCATGACCATGAACGGCGCGGTCCTTCCCGTGCTCGCACTCTTCATTGTGGCGGCGGAGGAGCAGGGGGTCGCGCCCGGTCAGCTTTCCGGCACGATCCAGAACGATATTCTGAAAGAGTTCATGGTGCGGAACACCTATATCTATCCGCCCGAGCCCTCGATGCGCATTGTCTCCGACATCTTCGCCTATACAAGTGCCAAGATGCCGAAGTTCAACTCGATCTCGATCTCCGGCTATCACATGCAGGAGGCAGGTGCGACAGCTGACCTCGAACTCGCCTATACGCTGGCCGATGGTGTCGAATATGTCCGCGCCGGGATGAAGGCAGGGCTTGCAATCGATGCCTTCGCGCCCCGGCTTTCGTTCTTCTGGGCGATTGGCATGAACTACTTCATGGAAGTCGCCAAGATGCGGGCCGCGCGCGCGCTTTGGGCAAGGCTTATGAAAGAACTCGGGTCCAAGAGTGAAAAGTCCATGTGCTTGCGCGCGCATTGCCAAACGAGCGGCTGGTCGCTTACGGCGCAGGACGTCTTCAACAATGTCATCCGCACCTGTGTCGAAGCTCTCGCCGCCACGCATGGCGGCACGCAGTCGCTGCATACCAATGCTCTCGACGAAGCGCTCGCTTTGCCGACCGATTTTTCCGCCCGCATCGCGCGCAACACCCAGCTTTTCATTGAATATGAAACTGGGACGACGCGCGTCATCGATCCTTGGGGCGGCAGCTATTATGTCGAAAGGCTCACTTACGAGCTTGCCAGGAAGGCCTGGAAACACATTCAGGAAGTGGAAAAGCTGGGCGGCATGGCGAAAGCCATCAATGCCGGATTGCCGAAGTTGCGAATCGAGGAGGCTGCTGCCCGCACTCAGGCGCGCATCGACAGCGGTCAGCAAATTATCGTCGGCGTTAACCGTTACCGGGCCAAGGACGAAGCGCCGATCGAAGTGTTGAAGGTTGATAATTCTGCAGTGCGAGCCCGGCAGATCGAAAAGTTGAAACACCTGCGGGCGGAGCGCGATCAGGCGCAAGTCGAAGCTGCTCTTGCCGCCCTTACAAAAGGCGCTGCGGGCAGTGGCAACCTTCTTGAGCTTTCTGTCAATGCGGCGCGGGCGAAGGCGACTGTCGGGGAAATCTCGGAGGCTTTGGAGAAGGTCTTTGGCCGGCATCGAGCACAAACTCAGGCCATTTCCGGGATTTACCGGCAGGAGGCCGGGCAGATGGAAGAGAAAGTCCGTGGCGTGATTGCCATGTGCGAAGCATTCGAGAAGCAGGATGGGCGCCGCCCGCGTATTCTCATCGCCAAGGTGGGACAGGACGGCCACGACCGAGGACAGAAGGTCATCGCTTCAGCTTTCGCGGATCTCGGCTTCGACGTGGATATTGGAGCGCTGTTCGCAACACCGGCCGAGGTGGCCCGCCAAGCGATTGAGAACGACGTGCATATTGTTGGCATATCCTCGCTTGCGGCCGGGCACCTGACGCTGGTGCCGGAACTCAAGGAGGAGCTTGCACGGCAAGGCCGGCCCGATATTTTGATTGTCGCCGGGGGCGTGATTCCGCGAAGCGATTACGAAGCGCTCTCTAAGGCGGGTGCGATCGCAATTTTTGGTCCGGGCACTAATATCCCAGATGCCGCGGCCGGGCTGCTTGTAAAGCTCAATCAGCATCTCGGCTACGCGAAGCGAGAGGCGGCGGAGTGATGCAATAGTGCCCTATTTAGGGTGCACACGGTGCGTGGGATCTGAGTTAGGAGATACGCCTTGAACGGCCAAGCAGAATTCTGGGACCAGCGCTATGACGGCGAAGGTTACGCTTTTGGCATGCAGCCAAATTCATTCCTAGCTTCGCAAGAGCAATATTTAAGGGCCGGCCTTGAAGTGCTTGTGCCAGGCGACGGCGAGGGCCGGAACGGGGTCTGGCTTGCGAAAAAAGGGTTATCTGTCCGCACGGTGGATGTGTCGCCCCTTGGAGTTGCGAAGGCTCGGCGACTTGCCGAGGCAGAAGGCGTAAATCTTCGCAGTGAGGTTGCGGATCTTCTGACCTGGGAATGGCCGCAGAGCCGCTATGACATCGTCGCCGCCATCTATCTTCACTTCCTCGATGTGGACCGTCCACGCATACACCGGTCGATGATCGATGCTTTGAAGCCCGGTGGAATCCTGATACTGGAGGCCTTCAGGCTGGAACAGCTTGAGGCTCAAAAAGTCTATCATTCGGGCGGACCCAAGACCGCGGACATGCTCTACTCCAAGGCGAAGCTCACAAGCGATTTCTCCGGCTTGCCGATGCTTCTGCTGGAAGAGGCAACAGTGGAACTCTCCGAGGGACATAGGCACAGCGGGTTGGCGGCCGTTGTTCGTGCCATCGTGCAAAAACCTTTACAATAGAGCTATGAGCCACCTCAGACTCCTTTACTCCCGTGCTGCTTTGTGTCTCTGGGCCATTTGCCTTTGCATAGGCTTTTCGATCGTTGGCTCCGATGCAAGCCGGACCGTTGTCCTCAAGCAGGAGACAAAATTCGGCTATGCAAAGGTTTCGTTGCCGATGGAAATGAAACGGTGGGATGAGGCACTTTTTATTCTGCTGAGTGGCCGGGCAAAAGCGGAGATGGCTGATTTTCTCAAGCGAGCCGAGAAGGATGCGGCGGCGAGGCCGTCGGCAGAGGAGGCTGCCACATGGAATCCCTATGAGCAGTCCGTCAGCTATGTGGAGCAGTTCCGGACGTCGGCGCTAGTCAGCTATCTCGAGATCATACGCACCGCACATGGCAAAACACCGGAAACCGAGTTCAAGACTATAAATTTCGACAAGGAGAAGAAGAGAGAGTTCGAGTTGGGAGACATTCTCGACGGTGCCGAAGACCGCTCCAAAACGCTTGAGGCTTTGGCAAACTACGCGCGCGCCGATTTGAAGGACAAGACAGGCGAAGAGGACGAGGATAGCGATGCTCTACTTGCGCTCGCTAAGCCAGATCTTAGCGTTTTTGAGCGCTTTACGCTTTGCCCATCCACGAAACTGGAAAAGGCGGCGGGGCTTACCATTCATTTTCCGCCAACTGTCGAAGGCCCATTTGCCGGCAGCGACTTTCATGTGACAATTCCTTATACGGTGTTCTCAAAGTTCTTGAAGCCAGGTGCTAAAGCGCTTTTCACCGGCGAGCCGAGGCAGGCCCCCTTCTCCCTGCAAGATACTGAAACTTGACGTTTTCGGGCGGCGATTAATTGCTTTCAGAAGCCGGTTGTATAGTAGCCGGTTCAACGATGGCTTGACTAGCCTGATCCGGCAGATGGCCGGGGGACCGTTCGAGGCTAAGTCCCGTGAACCAGACTTCGCCAGACAAAAGCTCTTCGGATGCCGAACGCGAATCATGAAAAAGGCGGACCGTTTGGCCGCGGCATTCATCGAGAGAAGGAACCTCGGCTTCAAGGGAGAAGATCCTCCACTGCTGCAACTCCCCGAGCAGCGTGTCTGTTTCCGCGATCGAGCTGCGTGAGCTCGAGGCGCAACGGATCTGCCACCGCAATCCGCGTTTGCCGATGATGGTTCCGCGAAGTTTTCCTTCCAGGCGATAATGCCCGGGCGCAAGCAGAACTGTCTGGGTCACCTCTGGGAATTTGACCCTGCCATCGAAAAACCTGATGTGGAGAGCCTTGCTGGCGCCTTCTTCGGGCATGGGTACGAATTCAGCGATGGCATTCACTCCGGTGGCGATTTGCCAGTCGAAGGGAACGCCGCTGGGCTTCGTTTCGAAGTTTGGGTTTGCGAGCAGCCCAAAATTGCTGAGTTTGGACTCAGGCAATAGCTGGAGCCAGGCGTTGTAAGCGAGATCGGTCCGGTTAATGCCGACAAGGAAGTTGAGGTAGGACGTGATTTCCTTCTGGGATACGGGCTTGTCTGTGTCCCGTAAAGCCGCCACCAGCGTCAGCGTAGCGTTCAAGCTCGAAGGGCTATGTCCAGCCATTTCGAAAAACTGTTCCCGCCAGAGTGGGGCAGCTGCGAGCGCTTTTACCAAGAGATCGCGGCCAGTAGGATAATTGGCAGTACGAAGGAGATAACTGAAAACCGCCCGGTTGAGATCTGGGCGAGTATGGAGCAGAATGTTTGCGTAATTCAACGCCCCTTCGAAGTCGCGGCGCTCGTAACTATCCTTCAGCAGCCATAAGGCGGCCAAAGTCTCTCTCCGTGACCGGCCAAGGGCTTGCTGCATCAAGACCCGGATATGATCGGGTTCTTCCGCCGCTTCCCCAAGCATCCGGAAGGCAGCCGCATCGAGAGGCTCGTTCGCGATTGCGAGCATCGCGAAATCGTGTAGATGCCGGTGCAAAAGCTTTGTTTCGGCTGCGAGTTCACGCTTCTCGTTGACTGCCTTCACCTCGGGAAGCTGAGCGAGCGTATTCTGCTTGCTCCTGGACGATTCCGCCGGGCCAGTTCTTACAGTCTGAGAGCCTGCGCTTTTCAGTGCTAGAAGCTTGTTCCTGGCCGCTTGCGTCTTTGCGATCAGCGCTTCTGGATTGCCCGGATTTAGGCCCAGCGCGAAATCAGGCGCGATTTGCGCCAAGGCATAAGGCAGGCTCGTAGTGGATACTAGCCAAATCAGCACCAAACCGGCAATAACTGTCGAGACGCTGAGTAGTGGATGCCCACCGATCTTTGCGGTCGTGTTCGCAGCCATATGGATGAACCTGCGAGGAGGTGGCTGCCTGACGTGTCTGTGCCGTCGGCTCATCGCCTGCTTCCTAGAAGGAAAAATAGCCGGCTTATAAAGTCTTGGGTTTCAAGACGGCGAATGACAAGCCGCCCTGGGCCAGCGACCCTCACAGCAGTGTAACCATTGCCCGGTGTGCCGGCGGTCTTTGCTGTCGTAGACGGGAAATCGGGTTCGTGGCCCCGGTTAGGCCTAGCCTTGAGTGCGAGAGAACGGTCGTAAGACGCTCGCCTCTCTTCGGTCTTGATGCTTTCCCATGCCTCGGTCACGCGCGACGCATAGAGACTACGGTTGAGAGGGGCTGAAGGAGCACCGCCCGGCATCGTATCGGGATGAAGCCACTTCATGATCCGCGCCATGTTGCGGCGCAGCTCGCTGTGAGAAGTCTCGCGATTACATCCAAGTATACGATAGCTGTCAGCCCCAGGATGCAACAGCACCTGCTCGATGAAGAAGCCCGCGGCTTTCTTCAAGACTGCTTCGGAACGGCCTGTCGCAGCAGCAGCCCGCTCAAGGGCCTCCGGATCACCAGATGCAATCTCTAGCAGCAACGGCGTATCGGCTGGGAGCCGCGACAGCCGCGCTAGTTTTGCTACTGGTGGCGATTCGAACACTGCAAGTGCCCTCGCAAGTGCATCTGATGCGCTCGCCATTTCAGCGCACGCCCTGCCGTGAAAGCTTGCGCGCCTCTTCTCCCTTGTCGCTCATCCCGATTGGCTTGCCATAGGAGTACCCGCCATCGTGGCCATAGCCGTATTTGTCGCTATATGCATAGGCGTAGCCCACCGTCTTGGGATCGAATTTGGTAAGAACGGCTCCGATAAGGGTTACGCGAGCAAGCTGCAGGCGCCGGAGCGACGAGCGTATGATGCCCTTTCGCTGATCGCCTGCGCCGACAACAAAGACAGTGGCAGCAACGGCGCTTGCAAGAAGCTGAGCGTCCGCAAGCCCGAGCAGAGGTGGAGAATCAAGAATGATAAGGTCAAAAACCTCGGAGCCAAGCGAGATCAGCGAGTAGATCGGGGTGCCGCTAAGGAGATCCGCCGCATTCGGCGGTACCGGGCCTGAAGCCATGAATGCAAGATTGGGATGGTTCGTTTTTTGGATCACCTCGGGGGGCATTGAGGCACCTGTCAGGAAATTGCTCAAGCCGGTCGCATTGCTGACCTTCAACTTTGTATGCAGGGTTGGCTTTCTGAGATCGCCATCGACAAGGAGCACCTTGAGCCCCATCTGGGCAAAATACCGGGCAACGGCAAATGCGGTCGTGGATTTTCCCTCGCCCGGGCCGGCGCTGGTAACGGCGATGGAGCGGGGAAGGCCATTCTCGGTTGAGAATTGCAGTGCGGTTGCGAATGATCTGTAAGCCTCGGACAGCGGCGAGCGAGGAGAAGTGAGCGCTTTGCTGAGATCTTCGGCTGAGTTGATTTGGGGAATGATACCGAGGGTTGCTACTCCGGAAATCTGCTCGATCTCTTCCGGGGCGCGAACGCGGTCGTCGAGCGTTTCGAGGAGCAAGGCACATCCAACTCCAGACCCGAGCCCAAGTGCGAGCGAGAAAATGAGGGCATGCAAAAGGTTCGGTTCGCTTGGCGTAGCTGGGATAGTTGCGCGGTCGACAATGAAGACGTTGTTCGTGCCAACCCCGCCCGCGATATCAACCTCTTTGTAGCGCTGAAGCAGGCTGTTATACAAACCGCGGTTGGTTTCTACCTCACGCTTCAAGATATTATACTGTATCCCCTTTTTCTGCAGATTCAGGACTTCCTCGCGCAAGGCTTCAATTCGCGCTTTCATCTCATTTTCTTGAGAGAGCGATGATTGGTAAGCGGCCTTCAGCGAATTGCGAATGGTTTTGACCTCGGCAGCCAGCTGCCGGTCGATTTCCCTGATCTTGTTCGAGATCTGGATCATCGCAGGATAGCTCGGCTTAAAGTTCTCAAGCTTTTCCTGATATTCCGTCTCGAGCGTCTTCCGCTGCCCCCTCAGGACCTCGATCACATTGTTCGACAAAAGCTGGGGAAGATTAATTGCCGTAGCATTCTCGACCTGCCGCCAGAGCTGCTCGTTCTTGATGCGCTCCGAAATCAGTTGTCCAACGGCGACATTTGCAGCGGAAAGGTTGTTCTCGGCGATGGAAGATTTTTCGCTGAGTTCAACCATTTTTTCGCGCTCCGCGAAAGCGAGGAGTTTCTTTTCGGAGTCTTCAAGGCGAATCTTCAGCTGCTTAAGCTGGTCGTCCAGGAATGTCTTGGCATACGCATTTGCTTGGAAGCGCTTATCAAGCGTCGAGGAGACATAGGCATCGGCGTAGGCGTTGGCGATCTCCTCCGCGCGCGCCGGACTTGCGTCCAAATAGCTTACGTCGACGAGCCGGGATCCCGGAACGGGTGAAACCGTTACATTCGACATCACGACCGAGGCAGCGGCGTCTTGTAAGTCTGAGGGGCTATTCCGCTGTTTTTTTGCGCCAGAGGAAATGGCGCTCAGGATAAGCGCAAGCGGCGACAACTCATGCGGTTTGAAGAACTCCTGATCATCATAAATTTTTAGCGTTGATACCACGCGGTCCGCCATCGCACGGCTTTTCAGTAGTTCGTATTGAGTTCTGAGAAAATCGGCTCCGCCAGTTTCGGTTGGAGCCGTGGTGCCGCCTTCGACAACCTTGCCCGGTTCGCGGTCAATTTGGATACGCACCGTCGCCGAATAAAGCGGGGTTTTCAAAAACGTACGGACCCCGCCGAGTGCGACGAACACGAGGCAAGTGCTTAGAATGAGCCACTTCCGTTTGGCTACCATGTGCAGGTATTGCCGGAACGTGATGGCGAGGTTGTTTTCCTCGCCTTCCAGTGGCGCGAGTTCTATGAGTGGATCGCGCCGTGCCGTGCTTAAAGCTGAGTTTCTCGCTGCAATAAGCGCGTGCCCATACGGGGGCTGGTCGCGGGAGTCATTATCTCGAGTCTCATGCATCTAACAACTCATGTTTCATTGATGCGCAAAAGAAAAAGCCGCATGCTCCCCGTCACAGCAAGGGCACGATGGTTGCGAGCGGTACAAGCCTGAGGAAGGTGTTCATTCCTTCCTTCAGGTCTGATGTGGAAGCTATGAGAACGTCGCCTGCTTCCAAGTGCGGATCCGTCATGCTGCCGTCCCTAATTCGAGCAACGTCATACCGTCCGGCGTAACGCTTTCCGTCCGTTTGCCGGATGAGCAGTATGGTCTCATCGGCAGTTGGCTCGAATCCGCCCGCGGTCGCAGTAGCCTGAAGAAGCGTAAGGCCGCCCGGAATGGGATAAACGCCCGGTTTCTTGACGGCGCCCTCAACGGTTATGCGCTGGCTGTTGTACTCCTTGACGAAGACGCTAACCTGTGGGTGCTGCAGATATTTGGCGCCGAGCGACCCTGTAAGGTCTTGCTCAATCTCCCGCGCGGTCCTCCCGCCAGCCCGAACCTGGCCAACAAGCGGATAGCTGATAGTGCCGGCCTCGGAGACCTGGACAACCTTGGATAGCTCGGGAACCTTGAAGACCGTGACTTCTAGAACATCCCGGGGGCCTACCTTATAGGCCGCGTTATTAGGATCAGAGACAGCGAGCAACGACAGGGCCGCCTTTTGCACGGCCGGGGATTGTGCGGAAGCAGCACTTTCATCCTGAGCGCTTGCCGTGCCAGAACCCTGGGGTGCAGGAGTGGAAGAGGCCGGAGCGAGCTGCTGATGGGCGCTTGATAGATCATTGACCGAGGATGCGCCGCACGCGGTGAGCAAAGCCGCTGCTGCCACGGGCAAAAGAAATTGGTGCAGAGTCATAGTGTTCACCACATCCCTCTATTGTTCTGCTGCCTTTGGGCATCGGCAAATCGTCCGGCAAATGCCTCGAAAAGACAGCCGAGGGCCGGGTCAAAACCAGATGGCGCGCCTCCTCTTCGCCTACATGACGCTCGGCTTCGCGGTAACCTTCGAGCAGATCCGGGGGGCGGGTTGTCATGTTGTGGGCATCGGTGGCAAGGACATGGACGAGGCCATCTGCCAACAGACGCTCACTCCAGTAGCGGGCGCGCCTCCCGAACGATCCCCTGAGCGACCCGCAGGTGACCTGCATCCAGACTCCCTGCGCCGCCAATTGCTGAAGGACTCCATATTTGCTCTCGATCCATGAGAGCCGTTCTGGATGGGTCAAAATTGGAACGTAGCCGGAGAGGATGAGGTCGAAAAAGAACTCTGCGATACGTGCTGGCGCAACGTGATGAGGGGGCTCGACAAGTACGTAGGGCGAGCCCGCCAACGTCAAAAGATGCCCGCTCCGCAAACCCTCTGCAAAGTTCGGTACCATGTGATTATCGGCGCCGCCGAGCAGTTTGAGCGGTATCCCGGCTTCGTTGAGCCGGGTTTGCATCAGGGTGATTGCGGCCCGGATGCGGGGGCCAGAATTATGATAAACCCCTGGCATTATGTGAGGTGTGCAGGCGACGTATCTGACGCCCTGGCTGACATAAGCGCGAGCCATGGCTAGCGCGGTTTGGGTGTCCTCGGCGCCATCATCAATGTCTGGAAGTAAATGGCTATGAAGATCTATCACCAGTCGCTCGATTGCTGTTTTGAATACAACCTAGAGAGAATTAAGCGAGTAAAACTCAACTATAAGTTTTACAAGTCCCGGCTTAATCGCATAGAGGGAGTGTGTAAAGCCATTATTTCCGGTTGCCTTTACTATACCTTGCAACTTGTAGCTGTTCTGCCACAAGCCCCCAACTATGCGTCCAAACCCATGTTCGCCGCATTGCCTGGAGCAAGCCGCAATGTTATCCGGGGAAGAGGAATTCTCCGCCGGAGGAAGAAATGGTTCGGAAGATGATCGCGAGCCTCACAGTGCTCACGCTACTTGGAACGCAGACCGAGGCGGCATTTCTGCAACTTCAGGGAGCGGCAAGCGTCGACAATGGGGCGGGATTCGTGCCAGCGATTGGCAGTATGCTTGTTAAGCCAGGCGACCGTATTCGCGTCACTGCCGGCTGCGCGCAAATCATCTATGACAACGGATACCTGAATAAGATTTGCAAAGGCCAAATGGCTGTGGTCTTTTCGGACCCGCCTCAACCGGCGCCCGGCGGTGGCTCCCTCAAGGATACACCAGCTTATGCACCGGCTGGTACGGGCGACGATTGGCCGACCGCGGGAGCAATCGTTCTTGGTGGCATCGGGATTGGGACTGCGATCGCGCTCGGCCAAAACAATAATGAGTTCACGGAAAGCTATCCATTCAGGGAACATCCCGCTAGCCCATAAGCGAATGTTTTGAGAGATCTAACGGGCTTCAGCAGATGATGGTATGGTTGTGCGGCGTGGTTCTTGGTTCGGCCGTGATTCTTGGCGGCGGGACGCACGCCGGATTCATAAGCGATGTCTTTGTCCAGCTGCTGTCGATACCGCTGCTTATGGTGGTACTTTGGGAGCTGTTCGAGCCCGCGCACAGAGACTTCCAAAAGGTCAGGGTAATTTTTATCCCCATCTGCGCGGCGATTCTCTTGGTTGGAGTCCAGGTACTTCCTCTGCCTTTTGATGTCTGGGCTGGAGGGGCGTCTTTTTTCCCTAATGACTCTGAGCCACCTCTTATCCTTCCCAGCCGCAGTTGGGCAACGCTTTCGATCTCACCGCAAGCCACTTGGGCGGCGGCCGCCTCTCTGATTGTTCCGGTGGCTATATTCTCTGCTGCCAGCCAACTCGAATTCAAGGACAGACTCAGCCTCACCTGGCTGATGCTCTTTCTCGGGGGTGCCGCTCTTGTGCTGGGATTTTTGCAGGTGGCCCAAGGGCCGGCCAGCGGGCTTCGATTCTATGATGTAACAAACCCATCGGAGGCGGTCGGCTTCTTTGCCAACCGCAATCATTTCGCGGCGCACCTTTATGTGACCCTGGTGCTTGGATCGCTTTGGTTCCTTGGGGAGACACAGAAATTTATGAAGACCCGCGCCTTGAATGGCCGGTCTACTTTGCTGCTGACAGCGGCTGGCGTCTTCCTCGTCTCCGTAGTGGCAGGCTTGGCGATGGCCCGTTCCCGCGCAGGGGTCTTCCTTGCAATTGCGGCGTTGGGCGGCATTGTTCTTCTTGTACTTACGCAACGTGGACAAGAGGAGGGACGTGGCCGCAAACGCCATCTTTCAGGTGGACGGCTTTCCATTCTCACGATTTTGTTCGCTGCCGTTTTTGCAGCTCAGTTCGGCCTCGGCAGCATTCTCTCGCGCTTCCAGGGAGACCCCGCCGAAGATTTACGCGTACCTCTCGCCAAAACAACGACTGAAGCAGCTTTCAAAGCGTTACCGTTCGGCACCGGACTTGGCTCTTTCGTCCCGGTCTATGCTACGGTTGAGAAAGAGAAGGATGCTTTTCCCGGTTACGCCAATCGTGCCCATAACGACTTCGTTGAATTTTTTCTTGAAGCCGGAGTCATTGGCGTGCTCCTCATGCTCGGTTTCGCTGCATGGTTTTTCTACCGCTGTTATGAGGTTTGGCTAAGGCGCGCGTTTAGAAACAATGATCCACAGATTCTCCACCAGCGGGCGGCGACTCTCATCATTTTGTTGCTGCTTTTGCACTCCGCCGTCGATTATCCACTGAGAACTTGCGCAATGAGCGCGATCTTCGCCTTCTTTTGCGGAATACTGGCATTAGATGCGCGCGCCCCCCGGGAAGCGCCTGCAAAGCCGGCACGTAAGCCTCTAAAAAGCAAGACGCCGTCGCAAGAGACACCGGTAATTGAAAGATGGGGTCCAGATAGGCAGTGGCCTGAGGGATGGCAGAGAGCATCGGACTGGTAGCGTCCGTACTTGACTGTATATAACTCAAATTTACAACCTCTGGTAGTTACCTGTTTATTGCGTTTTCCGGGCATTCCGGGATAAGTAAGTTCTGGGATTTAAAGTAGATTTTGGCTCTGGGTGGGGACTGGAGCTCTGATGCGTCCGCGCATGTTATTGGCGGTCGATGTTGTCCTTATTCTTACAGCAACATTGATAGCTTTAGCCTTACGCGAGAATTTCGATATTCCGGAAGCGCGCTTTGAGGCGTTCCTCCCCTACCTTGCGGCGACCGCGTTATCGGCTCTTATCCTGGTTCCTGTTGCGGGTATTCATAAAGCGATCTGGCGCTTCAGCGGCCTTCCGGATTATCTGCGGGCGACTGCCGTGGTGACCGGAGTGAGTGCGGGAGCGGTCGCACTTTGTTTTTCATATAATCAACTCGATGGCGTGGCCCGGTCTCTGCCCTTTCTGCAGGGCATCGTCGGCATATTAGTCCTGATCGGGGTGCGCGTCTTGCATCGCCTGCTCCACACCGCGTCTGAACGGCGCAAGGCTTCCGCTGCTCTCCTCCGCGTCCCTGTCCTGCAACGCGAAATTCATGTTCTTATCCTCGGGCTCAACAGGCTAGCCGAGATCTATATTCAGGCACTTGCCGAGTTCGATCGCGGGCGCATAGGGATTGCGGGTTTGGTTGGACGCACGGGCCGTCAGGTTGGGCGGAACGCGGCCAACTATCCGGTTCTAGGTGTACCCGAGGACATCGAAAGCATCCTCGACAGCCTGGAGATTCGCGGAACAAGCGTGGAGCGCATTGTTGTCGCGCTCCCTTTCGCTGAATTGGCGCAAGAAGCTCAGGATGCGCTTTTGCGCGTTGAGCGCTCGCGAAGCATTACACTTCAATTTCTGACCGAGTTCCTGGCTGCAGGCGGCGCCGATGACGAGGGTAAAAGGAAGGGCAGGAGGGGCCCTTCTACCTCAACGGCTCATCCTAGTTTTGAAATCGAGGCAGCCGAACTGCAGTCGCTCTCCGAACGCCAGTTTTGGAAAATGAAAAGAGGGTTCGACGCGCTGGCTGCGCTTTGCTTGCTTGTAGTTTCAACGCCGGTTTTCGTGCTGGCTGCTATCTTGGTCGCCGCCAGCGTCGGCTTCCCTGTCGTGTTTTGGCAGCGGCGTCCAGGACTCGGTGGGAGGTCCTTCCGCCTTTATAAGTTTCGGACGATGGGGGCAGCTTACGACGCAAACGGGAACCGCATTCCCGATGCCCAGCGCGTGTCACGGCTCGGGACTATTTTGCGGCGCCTGCGCCTGGATGAACTTCCTCAGCTTTTCAATATCCTGTTGGGCGACATGTCTTTTGTGGGTCCAAGGCCCCTTCTTTTGCAAGACCAGCCACAAGATTGCGCCGCGAGGCTTATGGTGCGCCCGGGCCTGACGGGCTGGGCTCAGGTTGTAGGCGGGCGAGAGATCTCTCCCGAGGACAAAGCCGCGCTCGACGTTTGGTATGTACGCAATGCCAGCCTCCTTCTGGACCTTAAAATTGCTGCCCGAACAATTCCGATGGTGCTTTTCGGAGAGCGGATTTCACTCCATTTGATCGAACAAGCTTGGCGTGATTTGACAGCCTATGAAATAGTTAAGGCGCAGTTGATGCATTAGTACAAAATGACTTGCTTATCTGAGATTACCGTATATAAGAACACAATCTAAAGTTTAGCAGAAACAACTATAGTACTGTACCGCGTGCGTAATTAGGCGAGATTGCCTAAACAGTAATCAATCATGCGAGAATATTTGCAGCTCGGGTGAATTTCACCCGAAGTGCGGTAGCTTTTCTACCCTCTTCCGCTGGAGTTCCTGTGCTTTCAAACGCGGCGGTAACAGCCACCGCGGCCAGCTTTTCGGCGTTTCTACAAAACGAACCCAATTTCACAGAATACCATGGGCGCGATTAACGGAATTTTTGCATATCACTACGCTGCCAACCCCATCGATAGGGGCGAACTGGTGCGCACGCGTGATCAAATGCACCTGCGCGGGCCTGACGGGGAGGGTGAGTGGAGAGGCGAAGCAGACCGCATCGGGTTCGGCCATCGCTGTTTGGCCGTGGATGGAAAGCCTCTCTCCGGGTTCTGTGCCACGGAGAAACTGGCCATTACGCTAGATGGAAGGATCTACAATAGCCTGGAACTGCGCCAGGACCTGGAAGGCAGGGGCTTCAAGTTCGAGCAGCTATCCGACGCTGAGTTGGTGCTGCATCTCTACGCCGCAAAAGGCCCGGCTATGTTGAAAGACCTGCGGGGGATGTTCGCCTTCTCGATCTGGGATGCAGACCGGCGGGAGGTTCTCCTTGCCCGCGATCCCTACGGCATCAAGCCCCTTTACTACTCCGATGATGGGTGGACATTGCGCTTCGCAAGCCAGGTGAAGGCGTTGCTGGCGGGAGGCGCTCTGTCGCGCGACTTGGAACCGGCCGCGCAGGTTGGCTTCTACCTGTTTGGAAGCGTTCCGGAACCATACACGACTTACAGAGACATTCGGGCCCTGCCTGCGGGTACGTTCCTATCTGTGAATAGTCTCGGCGCGGGAAAACCCGTGCGCTATCATTCCATCACGCAGGTCTTCCGCGAAGCCGAGCTGGATGCTTCCCGCAACAATCGAATTTACGAAAGCAGGGCATACTCGCTCAAACTTCGTGAGGCATTGCTCGATAGTTTGGCTCAGCACGTTTCCGATGGTGGCGCTGCCGGTGTTTTCAACATGCCCAGCGACGGATCGAACGAACTTACTGAGCTGCTGCGTGATGTGTCGTCCCGTGAGATTCAGGCAGTTTCAGTAACGTTCGAGGATGGATCTGGCGGGAATCCAGCGATGGCGAGCAAGCCAGCCTCGCTCGAAGGCGTTCAACACGTAACCAAAGCCGTTAGCGCAAGCGAATTCGCTAGGGACCTGCCCCGCATTCTGGAAATGATGGATCAGCCGTCAGTAGATGGAATCACGATGTGGTTTTTGGCGAAGGGAGCTAACGAATTTGGGATCAAAGCGGTCGTCTCCTGGGCCGGCGCCGAAGAACTGTTCGGAGGCCATCCTTCCTCCCGGGACATCCCCAATTGGGTTCGGTCCCTCTCCATACCGGCCCGCATCCCGCTTCTCGGCAAGGCGGTGCGGAGATTTGGGCAGCCAGTTACAGCGCTCCTCGGCATTAGCCCCAAGGCGGCCGGAATGCTTGAATTCGGCGGGACTTACGCGGGCGCTTACCTGCTCCGGCGCGGCCTTTTCATGCCGTGGGAGATCTCTAAGATCTTAGGTAAGGACATCGCTGCTGAAGGATTAAGGCGACTCGCGCCCCTGCGCCTGATCGAGGAAGCTCTCGAACCCATCCCGCTCTCGAGTTTTGCGCGAGTCGCAACTCTCGAGTCATCGCTGTATCTCAGGAACCAACTTCTTAGAGATACGGACTGGGCCAGCATGGCGCATTCGGTCGAGGTGCGCTTCCCGCTGGTGGACAGCATCCTCTTAAAGAAAGTCGCGGTCCTTCAAGCATCATCACCCTCTCGAAAGCGGAATCGGGCCAAAAAAGATGCCCTAGTCGCGACGTTGCCCAGCTATCCCGGTGCAGTCTTGACAGGGCCGGGAGCGGGGATTCCAACGCCTATTGGTACTTGGCTGAGTAGCTTGGAACTGCCGTCTTTGAAGCATGGGATGCCGATTATGCCGCCATCTGCGGCACAGCCTTGGACAAGGCACTGGGCATGCCAGCTCCTGGTCTAGGAAGTCAGCCCAAGGCCTCTGCATGTTAGCTGGCCTGAAAAACCATCCAGCCGTGTGGGAGATGCGCCGCTTGCCTCTTTGGCAGAACCTGCGCTACGACGAAGCCGCGCTCACTCCATGAAACAGGAAACCGATTTCTACAGGCTTGCTCCCGCGTGAGAATACTTGCTTTGGTAACGGACGCGTTTGGCAACGGCGGTGGTATAGCGCGCTACAATTGCGATCTATTGACCGCACTCTCTTTGTCGCCACGCGTCTCCGAGGTTGTCGTGCTACCACGCTATACCTCTTATGAGGCTGCTACCCCATCCAAAGTGCATCAGTTGAAGCCAAGTCCTCACCGGATAGTTTGGAGCCTGCGCGCCACGACGCTCGCTGCCCAATCCCGCTTCGACACGGTATTTTGCGGCCACATCTATTCGTTACCTCTGGCTGCAGCAACTGCGAGGCTTACTGGAGCACGGTTATGGCTTCAGGTGCATGGCGTAGAAGCTTGGAATGAGCGCGGCAGTCTTCTTCCACGGAGCCTATCTCAGGTGCGGCTTGTGACGGCAGTGAGTCGCTATACGCGTCAGCCGGCTGCTTTCCTGGTCCGGCCTCCACCCGGCACAGGTGCGCGTGCTGCCTAACACACTCGATGCCGGCTATAGCCCGCGCGAACGCCGAAAGGACCTTGCAGAACGGTATGGCATCGCCGGAAAGCGCATAATCCTCACGGTTGCCCGCATTTCCACCGAAGATCGTTACAAGGGGCATGACAGGATTATCGAGGTTCTCCCTCGTGTCGCGGCCCAAATTCCGGATGTGGTCTATTTGATCGCCGGCTCCGGCGACGACCGGCCATGGGTCGAAGAGCTCGCGCGAAAGAGCCCCGCCGCCGGCCGCGTGATTTTCGCTGGCCACGTGGCGAATGAGGATTTGCCGGACCTGTTCGCATTGGCTGACGTTTTTGCTATGCCGAGCACAGGCGAAGGTTTCGGCATCGTCTTTCTTGAGGCCGCTGCATGTGGCTTGCCAGTGATAGGGGGTAATGCCGACGGCAGCATGGATGCCTTGGCAGAAGGCAAGATCGGCCGCGCGGTTGATCCCAACTCACCGGATGAGCTCGCACAAGCCCTTATCGATGCACTTGAAGGCCGTCAGGAGACTAACCCCAGAAATGCCGATCGCTTCGAGTTCCGTAACTTCGCAAACCACGCCGATGAGCTCCTCCCACTCCTTGCCCGCTGACGGCGCTGAAGCGATAGAGGGCTTATGGGCGGCCCAAGGCCGGCCATCTGTGCCTTCCACGAACGCACGCGAGCGGTTGCTCATCATTGAGCCCGGCCGTACCGAAAAGAATTATTGGCAGGATCTGTGGCACTACCGCGAATTGTTTCTGATCCTGGCTTGGCGCGACGTGGCCGTGCGTTACAAGCAAACGGCGATTGGTGTTGCCTGGGCAGTAGTCCGCCCTTTTCTGACGATGGTGATCTTCACAGTGGTATTCGGAAAGCTGGCAAGGCTTCCAAGTGAGGGCGGCGTGCCCTATCCCATTCTCGTGTTTGCCGGAATGCTGCCTTGGTTCCTATTCTCAAGCATTCTCAGCGAAGCCTCGAGCAGCGTTGCCGGCAATGCCAACCTCATCACGAAGGTTTATTTTCCGCGGCTGATCATCCCGGCTTCTGCGGGCGTCGTCGCGCTGGCGGACTTCGCGATCAACCTCTTCATTCTGTTCATGATCATGGTCTGGTATGGCTTCATGCCGGATTGGCGGGCGACGCTCTTGCCGGTATTCATTGTGCTAGCGGTGCTTGCTAGCCTCGGCCCTGCTTTGTGGATCACGTCTCTGAACGTCAAATACCGTGACTTCCGCTATATCATCCCTTTTCTAGTGCAGTTTGGGCTTTATGTTTCGCCAGTCGGCTTTTCGAGTTCAGTCATCCCTGAACAGTGGCGATTCTGGTACAGTTTGAACCCGGTGGTGGGTGTGATCGACGGTTTCCGCTGGTGTCTTCTTCATGGGGAGAGCCAGCTCTATATCCCCGGCTTCCTAGCCAGTTTGAGCGTTGTCGCTTTCTTCCTTTGGTTCGGCATCCGCGTCTTCAGAAAGACCGAGCGCACATTCGCAGATCTGGTTTAAGCCGCAGGTACTAGTAGTACCTGTGGCAAGCGTCCCATCGCTAAAGTCACCCCAATCTGCCTCTATGAAACTATTTCCTTCCCAGGCAAAGGTCGCTTCGTGGTGAGTGATGTAGCCATCTGCGCCGAAGGCTTGAGCAAAAAGTACCTGATCGGGCATGAGACAGGTCACGAACCCTATACGGCGCTTAGGGACGTAATCGCGCGGGCTGCGAAAGGCTTCTTGCGATCAGCCTCTGACCTTGTGCAGGGGCAACAGCTTGTTTCTAGCAGTGCGGTTGAAGAGTTCTGGGCCCTCAAGGATGTCTCCTTCGAGGTCAGACGCGGGGAAGTGATAGGCGTCATCGGACGCAATGGCGCTGGCAAATCCACGCTGCTGAAGATCCTGTCACGAATCACCGAACCGAGCCAGGGGCGCGTCCAGATCAAGGGCCGTGTGGCAAGCTTGCTTGAGGTTGGCACCGGCTTTCACCCTGAGCTGACCGGACGCGAGAACATCTATCTGAATGGCGCCATCCTCGGCATGACCCGCGCCGAGATCTCGCGCAAATTCGACGAGATTGTCGCCTTCGCAGAAATCGAGAAATTTCTCCATACGCCGGTCAAGCGCTACTCAAGCGGAATGTATGTACGGCTGGCTTTTGCGGTGGCGGCGCATCTCGAGCCGGAAATCCTCATCATCGATGAGGTGCTTGCGGTCGGGGATGCGGAATTCCAGAAAAAATGCCTAGGCAAAATGCGGGATGTGGCGGGGGGCGGGCGTACGGTCTTGCTCGTGAGCCACAATATGGCGGTTATCGCAAAGCTCTGTACTCAGACCTTGCTCATGGCATCCGGCCAGTTGCATGGGCCGATGCCAAGTGGGGAAGCGATCTCCGAATACCATTCGCTGACGCGAACGAATATTACGAAGGAATGGACCGGGAACTGGGTGAGCGACTATTTCACAATGCATGCGCTCAGTTTCGCGCCACCCGATGAGATCTGCGTTGAGGGTACCTATCACTCCCAAAGAGAAAACCTTGCCGTAGGGCTTCGCATATTGGCAGATGGGAACGAGGAATTGTTCGAGACTACGAGCCTCGATCATCGGGAGACCACGCGGCCGCAGCCGCATCGTCGCGTCACTTTTAGGATCAAGCTCCCTGTGGAAGTATTGCGGCCCGGCATTTACGAGGTCGAAACGACCGTCTTTTGCCATAACCAGTTCTGGATCATCCCACCCGGGGCAGGGCCTCGAATTCAATTCGAGGTGCCGTCTCGCGAAGGAGCCGATCTCTACGATTCGAAAAGAAGCACCAAAATTGGTCCGCTGATTTGCTGGGAAGTTTATTCAGCTTGTACCCGGAAGTGAACGGCAATCTTGGCCATAAATTATATAACCAGGAATAATTGTTGACGAACCCACTTCTGTAACATGCATAGCTTTGAAGTCGCCATTGTTATACCAACCCATAGCGAGACGCCTACACCCCTTGAGCAAATTGGTTTACGGCGGTGCGCAGAAGTTAGTACTCATCCAATTGTATTGGTCACGCCTAAATCACTTTCAATAGTGACTTACTCAAAGTTACTTCCAATTGCTAAACATATAACCGTGGAAGACCGGTGGATGTCCTCTATCGTAGCTTATAATAAGTTAATGATATCTGGGCGGTTATTTGTGCGGCTTCAAGACTTCTCACATGCTCTTATTCATGAGCCGGACGCAATCCTGTTAGAGGATGCACTAGATTATTGGTGCTCGCAACCTATAGATTATGTGGGAGCGCCATGGTTCATAACGCCCGGGCAGGGCGCCACGCCACAATTATACGCCTGTGGGAATTCTGGTTTGTCACTCTTGAACATTGCCGTATTCCGAAAATTGTTGTCCAGCAGATCACGCTGGTATCCAGCAAAAGCCGCAGCGAAGGACATAATAAAAGGAGCTTTTTCAGACGTGAACCGCCTAAAGAAAGGAGTACTGGCTCTTGGGCGGAACGGTCGGCTTCACTCTGCTTGGCGTATATATGATGGGCACTGTGACACTTTTTGGAGTTTTATTCTTCCAAAAACGAGTGCCAAACTTGCGATAGCAGATCCGGTCACAGCCCTCAGTTTTTCATGGGAGACCTATCCTGAAGAGTGCAGCAGACTTGCTTGTGGGCGTCTTCCCTTGGGGTTGCATGCCTGGAGCAAATATGAACCCGCATTCACAAGTCAACTCCTGCGGGACCAAGGGATCCAAATACCCCCGGACTCGCAAGCATGCTAGGGTTAAGAAATAATCTAAAGATGCACTGCCCGACGCTTAGCGAACTGCCAGCGCCGCTGCCCGGAAGAACCGGCTGGCCTTGGACCGTGGAAGCTGCCCAATTACCCGCAACCATGCCGGACGGCAGCCCATGGCCGCGCATCTCGATCGTCACGCCGAGCTATAATCAAGGCCATTACATCGAGGAGACGATACGCTCTGTGCTCCTTCAAGGTTATCCTAACCTTGAATACATCATCATCGATGGCGGTAGTACCGACAACTCGGTTGAGATCATCAAGAAGTACGAAAAGTGGCTGACCTATTGGGTGAGCGAGGCAGATCGCGGACAGAGCCACGCCATCAATAAAGGTTTTAATTATTGCTCCGGTGAGATATTTCAATGGATTAATTCTGACGATTGTTTATGCGAGCGAGCCCTAAAATGCGTTGGGAGTTCTTGGACCCCTCAGACTGTTGTAGCTGGCGGCGTAGAGAACATTCACCTAATGGGCCCTTCAGATATTACCTATAATCTGAATCTTACTGCGCGGGGCCTTATTAAAGCAAGACCCTCGGTCATTTTTCATCAGCCAGGTATATTTTGGCCTATGGATATTCTTAGGGAAATTCAGCCTTCTGGAATCGCTCGTGAAGATTTACATTACATATTTGATTGGTATCTGTTGGTTGTTACTTTAATTCTGAATAACGATAAAGTGCTCTATAGCAAAAGAATCTTTGCTCAATTCAGATTACATCAGCAGTCAAAAACGGTATCGAAACATGAGGCATTTAATTCTGAGAGAGGATATGTCAGGGCCCTCCTTGCCAATGATACAATTTCAGACAGGCTCGAAAAAGATTTACGTTACGAGCTACGCAAGATAAAAACTCGGAATGACATTACCACCGTTCTCCATCGTAACATGACTGCTCGGACAATAGCTCTGTTATTGCTGAAAATCGTAATAAGAAACCCGAGACCGCTAATTGATATTTATTATTGGAAGGCGATAAAAAGAGTAATCCATCATAGAATAATTCGCGCAGGTTCAGCGATACAAATAGCTTATCAGCGGAATCATTGACTATTTCAGTTGTCATACCAGTTTATAACGCTGAGCGCACCTTGGAAAGTGCTCTGCAAAGCGTTATGCAGCAAAGCGCTGCTTGCCAAATCATTGCCGTTAACGATGGCTCTGTAGACGGAAGTCTTGAATTGCTACGTTCCTTTCTCCCCGCTATCACTGTTCTTTCCGGCCCCAACCAAGGTCCCGCCGCCGCACGCAACCGGGGTCTGGCCGATGTAGCGGGGGATTGGACAATTTTTCTCGACGCTGATGACGAACTAATACCGGGCACAATCGAGAAGCGCTTGGAGACAGCCGCCCGGACTGGAGCTGATGTCGTCATCGCGGATTGGGAGCAAGAGCGCGAGGAAGCAGATGGGAAAATCGTCACCACCATCGGCCATTTTGATTGGGCTGCATTTGATGCCGATCCCGAATTAGCTACGGGGATCATCGCTTGGGCTCAAATCGGGTCGACTCTGTATAGAACCAGCTTGATCCAGGAGATTGGAGGGTTCCGCACCAATATTCATGTTGCCGAAGATGCCCGGCTCAACTGGGATTGTGTGAGAGCCGGCGCCATCTTTGCCCATTCAGACCACTTGGGCGTCCGCTATAATTTTGTGCCTGGGAGCCAATCCCGAGCAAGTAAAAGCCGATTTTTCTCAAACGCATTTGTGAATTTGAATGAGATCATGTGCCAATGGCAATCAGAGGGAAAATTGACAGCAGAAAGACGCTTCGCTCTGGCGGAGGCGTTTCATTGCTGCGAGCGAAATCTTTTCGGAGCTTCTCATCCCCTCTACTTCGAGGCTTACGCAGCACGAAAGAGTTTGGGTCTTCCAGCCCCGCTGCATAGCCGGGTTACGATGCCTTTGTCACGTCTTCTTGGATTGCATCTTGCCAGCGCATTGTTGCCAGCAATTCGGAACGTATGAGCGCCGATCCTCACGTGCTCCAGGCGACTGCTTGGTATCCACCCTATCATTCCGGTGGGACCGAGGTTTACCTGGAAAGCCTTATTGCCGAACTCGACCGCAAAGGCGTTCACAGTACGGTGCTGATCCCGCGCCCCCCAAGGGCTCCACAGTCCTATAGTCATGGTTCGGCGTTCGTCGAAACCTACACCTTTAATGAGCCTCCGCTGCCGGCGGAGATGAGAGAAGGCCGGCCTCATTTGGGTTTTGGAGAGTTCAAGGAATGTCTGCGTGCGAACAAAGGAGCAATATACCACCAGCATGCCTGGACACGCGGCTGCGGCCACCATCACTTGAGGGCGGCATCCGAGATGGGCTTTCCTACGGTGATAACAATTCACGTGCCGGGCAATATCTGCCTGCGGGGCACAATGCTCAAGTTTGGCAAAGCTGCCTGCGATGGCATCGCCGATCAAGGCGTTTGCGGAGCTTGTTGGGCAAATCAGAGGGGTATGCCCTTCATTGCCGCGAACTTCATTTCCAAATTGCCCATTGAATGGGCGCGAGGAGCCAGGCGAAGCCGGTCCCGCATCGGCACTGCTTTAGGGGCGAGGGCTCTCGGTGAGGAACAAGAGATACGCTTGCGTGAAATGATCGGAAATGCTGATCGCATAATATGCGTGAGCAAGTGGCTCTATGATGCGCTTTTGGCGAACGGCGCTCCGCCCAAAAAGCTCTTATTAAGCAGGCAGGGTGTTTCCCGCCTCGACCGGGAGTTTGCCCACAATTCGGGCGAAAGATTAAAGGGTTCTGGTCCTCTCCGCCTGCTATACCTCGGAAGATGGGACCATATAAAAGGCATAGAAATCGTGGTCCGCGCCGTGAAAGCGCTTCCCGGGGATGTTGCTGTGCGCCTCTCGATCTATGCATTGCCCGCAAGCGATTGGGAGCGGGACTATGAAGCCCGGGTACGCGCCGCTGCCGGCAAAGACGCTCGAATAGTTTTCGAGGCTCCTGTTAGCCGTTCCGAAATTGCGCGCGTCGCGGCACAGCACCATGTGCTCGTCGTCCCTTCGGTATGGATGGAGACGGGACCGCTTGTCGTGCTGGAGGCCCAGGCCGCTGGGCTATTTGTCCTTGGTTCAAGGCTCGGTGGTGTCGCTGAACTCGCCACCGGCTCAGGCGCCGGAATGCTGGTCGAGCCCGGTGATGTTGGCGCCTGGGCACAGGCGATTGAGGAACTCTGGACTGAATATTCAACTCAAGGATTGCCGCGGCCTTCTATGCCTCCAAGAACAATGGAAGCTGCTGCCGCCGATATGCTCGAGGTCTACCGCGAACTCGAGGCGGTATGCGCTTAGCACTGACAGTCGACCCTGAGATTGAGGTTCCGCCTATCCATTACGGCGGCATTGAACGCATCGCCGATATGCTGGCGCGAAATCTCCAAAAAAGTGGGCACGAGGTAACTTTATTCGCCAATCCACGTTCGGCCTGCCCCGTCGAACGCATCGGCTGGCCCGGCAGAAGCAGCATTTCGAGAACTGATACAGCCCGCAATGCGACCACGCTGGCACATCAGGCTGCAAGAAGAGGGTTCGACATCATTCACAGCTTCTCACGCATTGCTTACCTCACACCGCTGCTTCCTCTCCCGATCCCAAAGCTTATGAGTTACCAGCGGGAAATCAGTCCGCGTACGACCGCGCTCGCTCATCGGCTGTCCCGTGGAACTCTTGAGTTCACCGCCATCAGCAGACAAATGATCGCCCGCAACAAGCTCCTGGGCGTCTGGCATATTGTGCCCAATGGCGTGCCGCTAGAAACCTATACCTTCCGCCAGAATGTTCCTTCTGACGCTCCGCTCGTTTTTCTTGGCCGGATCGAGGAAATCAAAGGGCCGCATCTGGCAATAGAAGTTGCACGCGCAAGCGGACGGCCTCTCATCATCGCGGGAAATGTGCCGCAAGAACACCAAAGTTGGTTCGAAGCCCACGTCGCCCCCCACATCTGCGGTAATGATATTCGCTATGTGGGACCCGTTGACGACCGGAAAAAAAACGAGCTGCTGGGGCAAGCTTCGGCACTCCTCATGCCGGTTCTCTGGGAAGAGCCCTTCGGCATCGTGATGGCCGAGGCCATGGCTTGCGGTACACCGGTAATCGGATTGCGGCGCGGCGCGGTTCCGGAGGTCGTTGAAGACAGCGTAACCGGGTTCGTATGCGGCAGCGTCGACGAAATGGTCATTGCCGCACAGAATGCGGCAGCGATCGATCGGACCGCGTGCCGCATACGCGCGGAACTGCTCTACAGCGAAAAAGCGGTAGCAAGCGGCTACCTCGATATCTACGGCGGCATAATTAGACGCGTTCGCAAATTCGAATGAAACGCATTCGCATTTGCATCGTATCGCCCGGGCACTTGGCCACGAACCCGCGGCTGGTCAAAGAGGCGGCAACCCTTAGTGATGCCGGCTATAGCGTCCAAGTGATTTGCGGCCGTTTCAGCCGCTGGGGAACTGAGTTTGACGCAAAGATAGCCGGTCCCTCTTGGAAAGTTCAGCACGTACCCTTTGGACGACATGAAGCATCGCTCAAACATTACCTGTTCCAAACCGCCTCACGGACTATAGCAAGAAAAGCTGCACGATTAGGTCTCGCTGCAAAAACCCTCACGGAAATTGCTCATGCACCAATCGTACCGGGTCTTACCGCCGCGGCCAGGAAACAGCCGGCAGACCTGTATATCGCGCATTACGTTGCGGCGCTTCCTGCCGTTGCTCGTGCCGCCAAACTAAACCAAAGCCACTATGCATTCGACGCTGAGGATTTTCATCTAGGGGACCTCCCCAACTCGCCGGAACATTCCTTCGATAGATCTCTGGTGAAAGAAATCGAAGGCCGTTATCTCCCAGGGTGTGTCTATGTTACAGCTTCCTCGCCGCTAATAGCCGACGCTTACGCCGAAACATACGGCGTTCAACGTCCTCAAGTGGTGCTGAATAGCTTTCCTCTTTCGCAGGCGCCAGCATCGCCTTCACTTGAAGGCGTCCTGGAAGCCGGACCGTCCGTTTACTGGTTTTCCCAGACCATCGGCGGTAATCGTGGTCTCGAGTGCGCTGTTCGCGCAGTAGGGCTTGCCGCAAGCCGGCCGCATCTTTATTTGCGAGGTTCAGTGGCGGCCGGATACCGGGAGCGGCTGCTGCGTATTGCGAACGAGTTGGATGCCGCTCACCGCATTCATTTCTTGGAACCGGCCGCTCCCAGCGAAATGGAAAGATTGGCCTCTACTTATAATTTGGGATTGGCGTCGGAAACGGGGGAAAGCCTGAATAGGCAAGTTTGTCTAACAAACAAGCTTTTTTCTTTTATCCTGGCAGGACTTCCACCATTGATGTCGGATACACCCGCACAATATATGTTCGCCGCGGAGGCTGGTCTGAGTGATCTGCTTTACCCGGTTGGCGACGCGGTGGCCTTGGCGGGTCTTATGGACAAATTTCTGGAAAAGCCGCGCCTTCTCGCAGAGACACGGGACAGGGTGTGGCGACTGGGTCAGGAGCGGTACAATTGGGATCGAGAGCACAGCGCTCTCCTGAGCGTGGTCAATAACGTGACCACTAAGCGCTCTCTCCCGTGCGGATGCACAACAGATGATAATACAAGACTTACAAATGGTCTCCAAAAGACGCTCGGAAGCAAGCATAGGGGGGTTTATGTTGAGCAAGAATGATCATTTTCGGTATTAGCGCGGTATCAATGCCCTTCTCGCGCGTGGCTGCTATTATGGATAGTATTGACGCCGATCGCCATAAGGTTCGCTTTATAAACCTAGACATGAGATCTGATAAGAAGTTTACCGTCAAAGCTTTTCTAAAAAAGCAGTTCACTCGTTCGACGGCGTACTATTGCTTGGCGATAGTCCAGGCAACGTGAGTCCTGATCAGTCATGACAAAAAAAGTAGGCTCCGTCGCCATTGTGGCCGGGCATTTCCCGCCGAGTAACCTTGCTGGGGTACACAGAGCCCGCTTGCTTTGCCAGCATCTCCATGAATTCGGCTGGCATCCCGTCGTTGTAACGACACATTGGCGTCACTATGAAGAGGCGCTGGACTGGGATTTGCGATCGCTGGTGGATGGCTCTCTCGAAGTCATCTACACAGGCGCTGCGCCAACAAGGCCCGTGCGAACCGTCGGCGATATTGGTATCCGCGCGCTTCCTTGGCACCTTGCCGCGCTGCAGAAGCTTCGCAAGGCGGGAAGGCTGGATTTCCTGCTAATTACGATTCCGTCCTACTACTCGGCGATGCTCGGAGAGCTTCTCTATCGAAGAAGCCCGTTGCCTTTTGGCATCGACTACATCGACCCGTGGGTGAATAGCTGGCCCGCAACCGAAATCAAGTATTCAAAGGCTTGGGCTTCCCTGAAGGCCGCGAAATTTCTTGAGCCTTGGGCGGTCAAAAATGCGTCCCTGATCACAGGTGTCGCGGACGGTTATTTCGAAGGCGTCCTCCAACGCAACCCGCACCTCCAAGGCAATTGCGTAACGGCCAGCATGCCCTATGGCTTTTCAAACCGGGACTTTGAGGCGCCTGCGGTATTGGATAAGCAACCTAGCCAATTCGATACCTCGGACGGAAGGCTGCACATCGTGTATGCAGGTGCGCTGCTGCCCAAGGCATTCGGCATCTTGGTGCGCTTTCTTGAGGGGCTCGCTATTTTCCGGCGCGAGAATGAATCCCTGGCCGATCGCGTTCGCGTCCATTTCATTGGAACCGGAAAATCTCCCAATGACGAAGCCGGTCATAACGTGCGGCCCATTGCGGAACGGATCGGTGTGGCAGATCTCGTAAGCGAACATCCGCACAGGATGGCCTACCTTGAGGTCTTGGCCCACCTCAAACTTGCTTATGGCGTGCTGGTCATCGGGTCGACGGAGCCGCATTACACGCCATCGAAAGTGTTCCAAGCGGTCCAGTCGAAGCGTCCCGTGCTCGCGATCCTGCATGAAGCGAGCAATGCGGTCGAGGTGCTCCGAAGAAGCGGCGCGGGCATGGCAATCACGCTTACGGAGCGCTCGCTTCCAAGCCCGCAACGTATTGCCGATGCCTTCAAGGAATTCTTGGGCCTTGCCTATGATCCTGCCGCGGTGAGCTGGGAAGCATTCGAAGACTATTCCGCGAGGGAGAGCGCACGCAAGATGGCTCTCGCGATGAATGAGGCAACCGCCCTATTCCAGCGCCGTCTTATGCAAAGGCTTTCCAATCCAGCTGCGAACGCCGCGTGAGCAAACCTAGAATTTCTGTCGCCCTTCCTGTCTTCAATGGCGCGGACTTTATCGGCCAGGCCCTGGGTTCCCTACTCAAGCAGGGAGAAGATGTGGAGATTGTCGTATCTGATGACTGCTCCACTGATAAAACCGTGGAGATTGTGCGGTCTTTCGCCGGCTCGGGGCGGATTAAGTTGCTCCTAAATGAAAAGAACGGAGGTCAGTTCGTCAACTTCAACCGCGCCTTGAGAGTCGCCGCCGGGGAAGTGATTCAATTCTTCTCGCATGACGATGTGGTTGGCGCCGGCTTTCTGGACGATCAGTTCGCTGCGCTTAACCGTGCTCCCGGCATCGGCTTGGTCTATGCAAGTTGCAATGCCGTCGACACTAGCGGAACCTTGCTCGAAGTCATGGATGATGATGGCACGCCCGAAATCATCGACTTACCGGTTTACCTGTCCATTTCGTCCAAGCACGGTTCGCTCCCGCCTTCCGTGTCCTGTGTCATGATCTCGAAGCAGGTCCTCGACAAAATCGGGCCGTTCGATGAGCGGTTGGAAGTTGCAGGTGACTTGGAGTTCTATAACCGTGTCGCTGAAAAGTACCGCTTCGCACGAAATAGAAATCTTCGCCTCGACGTTCGAGTTCACAATGGCAGCGTCACTTCGCGAAGCACCACGCCGCTGAAGTTCATCAAAGAAGAATTGCTCCTGCTGCCGTTTTACGAACGCCATCTCGGGCCTGAAGGATATGCGGAGATGCTGAAATGGCGCGCCCGCCATAGGGGAAAGGATCACGCCCGCCATCTTCTCCGTTTGGCTTTGCGCCTCAAGCTTAAGAGTTTTTGGAGCGGATGCAGTGATCTTTCAAAGGTGCACAGCATTCCCGAATGCATGTTCTATGCAATGAAAGATCATTTTTCGCAGATGTTCGCTCTCCGCCACGCTTAGTCGCTTTTCACCCGAAGCAGCACACCGCTAAACCAGCTTGCGCCTAGCGATCCTCTCGTCCCATCCGGTCCAGTATAACGCGCCGTTATTCCGCGAGCTTGCGCGAAGGTTGGACGTGCACGTCCATTTTGCCCACCGTGCCACGCCGGATGAACAGGCGCGCGCTGGATTCGGGACCGCCTTCGATTGGGACATCGATCTCACCTCCGGCTATAGCCATGAATTTTTGAAGAATGTCTCGAAAACACCAGGCGCAGATCATTTCACGGGCTGCGACACTCCGGCTATCGGCGAGCGTTTGAGAATGGGCCGCTTTGATGCTCTGCTAGTATCGGGCTGGCAGCTCAAATCCAACTTGCAAGGCTTACTTGCTGCAAAGAAGCAAGGCATTCCTGTGATGGTGCGAGGGGATAGTCATCTCGACACCCCGAGAAGCCTTATTAAGAAGGCGGCTAAAGCATTTGCTTATCCCTGGTTTCTTAGGCTTTTCGATGCTGCACTTTACGTCGGCAACCGGTCCCGCGCATATTATGAGCACTACAGGTACCCCTCGAAGCGCCTGTTCTTTTCTCCCCATTCGGTGGATACGAAATGGTTTGCGGAGCGGGCCACGTCCGAAGAGCGCCATGCTCTTCGGTCCCGTATGGGCATTTCGCCAGACACGCCTCTGTTTCTTTTCGCGGGTAAATTTGTCCCTTTCAAACGGCCCCAAGATCTTATCGCCGCAGCGGCCGTGTGCCGGGCAAACGGGCTAAAGATCGAACTGATGATGGCGGGAGATGGTCCCCTGCGGGAAAGCCTGGCTGTATCGGCCTCCGCTCAGGGTGTCCCTATTCATTTCCTCGGCTTTTGCAATCAGACGAAAATGCCTAGTGCGTACGCGGCATCTGACTGCCTCGTGCTCCCCTCGGATGGCCGTGAAACCTGGGGGCTTGTCGCAAACGAGGCCGTCGCCTGCGGACTGCCGGTCATTGTGTCCGATGAATGTGGCTGTGCCCCCGACCTCGCCACGGATGGCCAAGTGGGGCGGAGCTTTCCCACCGGCGATATCCCGTCGCTCGCTAGGGCGATTTGCGAAGTGGCCTTCAATCGGCCAAACCCGGGGGAAGTCCAAAGGCTTTCCTCCGCATATAGCCTCGACGCTACCACGGAGGGCGTTCTGACCGCTTTCGATACAGTGGGTCGCGGTTAACCGGCCAGCGATGCAAGCTCCCTCCTACCAAATGACCGCCAGGAGTTCTCGCAGTTCCGCGTCCTGTACTGCCGCCCGGGTTGCTGCCGGCAGCGTTCATCCTGTTTCTTGTGGCGGGCATCGGCCCGCAAACGGACCTCGCCCTCTTCTCCGTCGGTGTCCTCATTGCGGGATGCGCATTGCTGTGGCGGCCACGTGAGTCACCCATCCTATTGTTCATGTTTTTTTATTCCTGGGTGCAAGCTTCGACGGCCATCTTTCACGCCAACTGGCTCAATGCCGATGCCGGCAACCTTACCGAAACTCCCGGCGACGTTCACTCCGCTATTCTCCTGTCACTTGCCGGCCTGACCTGCTACGCCATCGGAATGCGATTAGGTGCTGGCCGGTGGCGCTGGCAAGATTCGCATGGGTTCCTCAAACAGGCGCGTGCTCAACCCTTTGGCAGGTGGCTTCGGCTCTATTTCGTAGCCTGGGTGGTCGGTGTTAGCGCCCTGACCACCGCCTGGTCAATTCCGGGACTAACCGAGCTGATGTTTGCCCTCGCGGCAATGAAGTGGGCTTTCTTCTTCCTGGTAGCCTACGCAGCCTTCGCAGGTGCCCCGGGCGGGAAGCGTTGGCTCATCCTGGTTTTTCTGCTCGAACTTGGCTCGGGCATTGGAACGTACTTCGCCGATTTCAAAGCTGTATTCTTTGTTACCGCCTTTGCGGCATTTGCTTCAGGAGTCCGGTTTTCGCCGAGAGCGTTGATAGGACTGAGCCTGATGGCTGCTGTTTTGCTTTCCCTGGCACTCGTTTGGACGGCCATCAAGGGCGAATACCGCAACTATGTTTCTGGCGGACAAGCCGCTCAAATCATCACGGTCGACTATGCAGACCGGTTGAACAAACTTGCCGAGCTTATCGAGAGGCTGGATGCCACTCAACTTAGCTCGGCTACCAATGCCCTCTTGTTACGCATAGCCTATGTCGAGTTCTTTGGAGCCGCTATTTCGTATGTTCCTGCCGAGGTACCCTACCAGCAAGGCAGCCTCTTATGGGATTCCATTTCAAGGCCCTTCATGCCCCGCCTGTTCTTCCCGGACAAGGCGGTAATCGACGACTCGCAGCGCACGAACTTTTACACCGGGCTGGAACTGGCGGGTTCGGACAAAGGTGTTTCCTTCAGCCTCGGCTGGATTGCCGAGATGTATATCGATTTCGGCCGCTTCGGCCTGTTTCCGGCATGCTTTGCTGTGGGACTGCTCTTCGGCGGAATTTATCGAATGTTTCTCCAATGGCGTGCCACACGCGGCCTTCTTGGCGGCGCACTCGCCACTGCCGTGCTGATCGGCGCGAGCGCCTTGGAAAGCAGCTTCACCAAGACTTTTGGTTCGGTCGCCGCAGCGCTGGTCGTGGCTTGGGTATTGGCGGCTGTCATTCTGCCCCGATGGACGCCATGGCTTTCAGGAAAGAGGATGGCTCGCCGATGAAGATATTTATGACTGCAACGAGCCTGGCGCTCTCTTATGGTGGGCCTGCAATATGTGTGCCCCGGTTGGCCAGGGCACTGGCGGAGGCAGGAGCCGATGTCTCCATCTGGTCTGCGAATGGGAAGCACAGCAAAACCTTCGGTTCCGAAGGGGTCCGCACTAGCACCGGCGAAAATTTCCAACAATCAATCGCAAGATTTGGCCGCCCCGACATCATCCACGACAATGGGCTCTGGCTGCTGCATAATCATGAGATAGCCCACTATGCGCGCGAGCGTGCAATACCGCGTATCGTAAGCCTTCACGGCATGCTTGAACCCTGGGCAAGGAAATTCAAGCGATTCAAGAAGGGCTTGGCTTGGCATCTTTATCAGAGGCGGGATCTGCAAATAGCTGGCGCCCTACACGCAGCGTCTAAGGAGGAGGCTGGGAACTTAAGCCGCATCGGCATCACCGCTCCCATTGTCACCATTCCGTTTGGCGCCGATGCCCTCCCAAGGATGAAAGTTGAGGAGGCATGGCGCTGGAAGGAGGCGCGCGCTTCTTCCGGACGGCGTAAAGTGTTATTTCTTGGCAGGCTGCACCCTGTGAAGGGGTTGCCCAATCTGATTGAGGCTTGGGCGAACCTTAGGCCGGAAAATTGGCAGCTTGTTCTCGCGGGTCCTGATGAGGACAACTACCGGACCCAGCTAGAGAAGATGGTGGCGGCGAGGCAATTGCAAAAAAGCATACGCTTTTTGGGGCCTGTAAGCGGCGAGACCAAAACCAATCTCATTCTTGGTGCCGATCTTTTTGTACTTCCTAGCTTCCAAGAGAATTTCGGCATGGCAGCAGCAGAAGCTCTGGCCGGAGGGGTTCCTGCGATAACGACAACGGAGGCGCCCTGGTCCATGCTGCCCTCGGCGAATGCTGGCTGGCACGTCGCACCCACAGTTGAATGTTTGATGCAGGCCCTCGCAGAAGCAACAGGCAGCAAAAGCTCTTACCTCAGCAAGATGGGCTTGAACGCTCATCGGCTGATGACCTCGGCGTACAGCTGGGGTGCAGTAGCTGCCCGCTTCCTGGAAGCCTACGGGGATATCGTCGGCCATAATCCAATTGAACTTGCGGAATTGACTTTCTCTCAGGAGCGGACAGTTAGACGCAGAGCGGAAGCAGTCGCCGCAAGCAACACTTAATGCCGAGAGTTAAGAGCATTGACGGTTTACGCGGGATCGCTGCTTTGGGAGCGACCTGGTTCCATATCTACACCAAGAACGGTGGCAAGCTGGCGATAGACGCAATGCCGAAGGCGTTCAATGTTTTCTCCGTTCAGGGATGCTTCGGTATCCAGCTCTTCTTTGTTATTTCGGGATTTGTTGTTGCATACACTCTATTTTCCGACCGTAGCATCAATTCTGGGAGGTCAGTGGTACTTTACTTCATCCGGCGAAGCGTCCGGCTGGATGGCGTATTGGGTGGCGCTGGCTTGCTACGCAATTGGAATTCCATTCCTGTTCTGCTTCGTTGTTATTGATGTTTTCCCTGAAAGGCGCGGCGATGTTCAGGAGATCCTCCAGAATGCTTTGTATTTCCTCCCACTGCATCGGGACTATATATGCCTGTTGCGTGGACCTTGGCAATAGAAGTGGAGTTTTATCTGCTGTTGCTTTTGTAATTTTCATTGCGAATTTGGCAGAACGTAATGGCACTAATCGTCTTCTATTGTTCATTCCTCTATGGTGCTCTTAGCTCTGGTTGATGCGTTGGAGTTAAGGAAGTGCTGCTGCCGGGACCCTGGATCTTGAACAACTTTCATACCTTCACGGGAGGAATTTACGTCTATTATGAGCATTCCTTATGCAGGTTTGATGCTCATACTAAGCTTAGCATATATGATAATTTTGTTTGTCATTGAGCACAGCGCGTCTATTGGTTCTTACATCCTCGCAAGTATCTTCGCAGTGCTTGCGGTTTATTCATCCGTCAGGTTCCGGCCTCTGCAGAGCGCGTTGAGCTGGCATTGGCTTCCGCTGATTGGAAAGTGGAGTTATTGTATATACTTTTTTCACATGTTGATCGGGCGGCTAGTAGTTTGCGCACTTCAAAATTTGCTCAGCAAGAGTACGGACGTTTACCAAGTTGGGTTTGTGATTATCGGTATTCTTGCCACAATCGGTGTCTCCACAACCGTCTATAAATTAATCGAAAAGCCTAGCATTGCTCTCAGCAAGAAAATAAAGGGCTCTTCAATTAGGAGCGTCTTGAGTTATAGGACAGCCTAGCCTGAAGAGTAACAGGCCATGTGGGCGTTAGCACGCTCCAATCGTCATCTTTGGTGAACTGGCGTTTGCCTTCCCCATGAGGCACAGAATAGCTGCGCCAGTCGAGGATCGGCCTTTCCCAGCCCTCCGCGAATACAAGAACTCAGGCTTTTCACGGGGCGTTCCTCGGGCGGTAGAGGCCCTATGGCTGCTTGTGCAGTGGTTCCTGGTTGCTTCCTGGTTGCCGGGTTCCAGCCATAGAAGGCTCTTGCTTCGCCTGTTCGGTGCCAGCATCGGCAGGGGCGTGGTATTAAGACCGGGTGTCAAGGTGAAAATGCCCTGGCGCCTCATAGTCGGAGACCATTCCTGGATTGGCGAGGATGTCTGGATTGATAATCTCGCACGGGTTCGGATCGGAGTGAACTGCTTTATTTCGCAAGGCGCCTACATCTGCACCGGCAGCCACAATTGGGGGAGGCGTGGCTTTGATCTCATCACTGGCGAAGTCGGCATCGGAGATGGCGCCTGGATTGCCGCGCGCTCGATCGTCGGACCCGGCGTCAAAATTGGCCAAGGAGCGGTCCTCGCGCTAGGAAGCGTCGCGACCGCGAACCTTGAAGATTGGTCCGTCTACCGCGGCAACCCCGCCGTTTTTTGCCGGTCCCGCAACATCAACGAACTAGCACCGGCCAGCGCCAATTAGCTGCTTGTCCATCTTATCCAATATGTATATTCTCTTGTTACCAATACGACCAAGTTCGGAAAGACAATGCCCACCAAGCGCCTCATCTATGTTTGTGATTGGCTTCCGCCCGACTACGGGGCGGTAGGGCAGTACAGCGATTTATTTGCCCGGGAAATCGCAGGCGAAGGGGCACACGTCGTCCTCTGCGGTCTGACAACTGGAAGGGCTGGGCGATCGGAAGAAAGGATAAGGGCTGGCAAACTGATTACAATCCGGCTCAAGGCGGAGAACTATGAGAAGAGCAGGATGCTCAGGCGCCTTTTGTGGACGGTCAAGACAAACTCCAGGCTGCTCATAAACCTGTGGCCGCTCCTACGCTCCGCCGATGAAATCCTCTTTACGGGCAGCCCTCCGCTGCTGGTTCATTGGATAGCGCCGGCGAACTATATTCTGAGAAAGCATCTCATCTACAGAATTACTGATTTTCATCCCGAATGCTTGATGGCGGCCAGAAGGCGCCCATCGATTTGGCTCAGGCTCTTTTATCGCCTCACCCTATTTTGGCGCCGCGGGGTAGACATGTTCGAAGTGTTGGGCGAGGACCAGCGCACGAGGCTGCGCGAGATCGGCATCCCACCCCAACGAATTCGATTGAAGCGCGATCCTTCGCCCGTCGCAATCCCCCCAAATACCCGACCCTTACAGCGGCCCCCGGAATTTTCACAGAGGCTTTTACTGCTTTATTCTGGGAATTGGGGCGTGGCTCATGATGCCGACACCTTCATCGAAGCCTATCGCCGGCACCATCTGGAAGGCAGTGGACGCTTTGTCCTCTGGCTGAACGCCGTGGGCACGAAGGCTGACATTGTAGGCGAAGCTCTCAGTGCTGAAGACTTACCCCTGATTAGAACTCTTCCTGTGCCGCTGGATCACTTGGCGAGCCTCCTTGTAACTCCGGATGCTCATCTCATCACGCTGGCGGACCCGTTCGTGGGCTTTGTGCTGCCATCAAAGGTGCACGGTTGCATCGCATCGGGGAAACCCATTCTCTTTGTCGGAAGCCAGTGCTCCGATGTTCATCTGCTTTGCGCCGCCGGAGCCCGGTCGCAATACGTGCGTGGATGCTGGTGACGTCTCCGCTTGCTTTACAGCGCTCGAAGAGATGTCAGAGAGTTTTCAATCCCAGCCCATGAAGATATTGGCGTAAGAAAATTTACGAAGGAGATTAAAAATGAAATTCGCACTTGTTTGCGGGGCTGGCGGTTTCATTGGAAGTCACCTTGTCAAAAGACTGAAGCGGGAAGGGTTCTGGGTACGCGGTGCAGATCTCAAATATCCTCACTTCAGCGAAACGGAAGCCGACGATTTCATCCTCGGCGATTTGCGTGACATGACCGTCTGCCGGGAAGCCGTGGACCGGACCTTCGACGAGGTTTACCAACTTGCTGCGGATATGGGCGGAGCGGGCTACATTTTTACGGGAGAGAATGACGCGCAGGTTATGCACAACTCGTCGCAGATCAATCTTAACTTGCTGGAAGCATGCAGGCGGCGTAACACGCGGCGAATTTTCTATTCATCTTCAGCCTGCATTTATCCGGAACACCGGCAGACCAGCCCCGACAATTCTGGGCTCGCCGAAGATGACGCCTACCCGGCCGCTCCCGATAGCGAATATGGATGGGAAAAGCTTTTCAGTGAGCGGCTTTACGCGGCTTACGCACGCAATTATGGCTTCACTGTAAGGATCGCTCGTTATCACAACATCTTTGGACCCGAGGGGGCCTGGAACGACGGCCGTGAGAAAGCGCCTGCCGCCATCTGCCGGAAAGTCGCGATGGCGGGGAGTGGGGGAGAGGTCGAGATTTGGGGAGATGGCGAGCAGACGCGGTCGTTCCTGTATATCGATGAATGCCTAGAGGGAACGCTGCGCCTTATGCGATCGAGCTTCGGCCGGCCCATCAACATCGGTTCGGACGAAATGGTGAGCATCAATCAGCTCGCGCGGATGGCAGCGTCCATCGCCGGAAAGGACATCCGCTTGAAGCATGTCCCAGGACCGTTGGGCGTAAGAGGGCGGAAATCTGATAATCGGCTAATCGCGTCGTCGCTTGGCTGGCAGCCGCGGCAGCCTTTGAAGGCCGCGCTGGAAAAGACGTATAGATGGATTGACCTGCAGGTTCGTCTCGGAAGCCAAAGCCGCGGCGCTGATTTCATTCACCTCACTCTGTCTCTCTCCCAGACGGGGGAGAGTACGATGCCACAGCCGCTTCGGAAACTCCCTCTCCCCTAGGGGAGAGGGCTAGGATGAGGGGCTCTTTCCCGCTTCCGCGTAAGGCGGACACGCTTTAAGTCTCGCGGAGCATCTTGGCATCGACATAGACCTTGGACTGCTGGTTGAGCAGGTCAAGAAGAAGCAGCACGCGGTCATTCTCGCGTATGTCCACTATCCGCCCAATGAGGCCGTCGAACGGTCCACCCGTCACCGCGACCTCCTGACCTGCTTCTAAGGGTTTTTCCGGGCGCGAAATAACCCCATCGACCTCGCGGGCCTTTAGGCTTTCGACAAAGCCTTCCGGCAGAAGCGCCGGCGTTTCGCCGCGGCACACCACGGAGCGAACGCCATACGTGCCAAACAATGAGCGCCAGCTCCCCGGTTCTGCTTCATATCTAACGAAAAGGTAGCCAGGAAACAGGGGCCGTGCCGCATCATAGGCGCGCCGCGCATGCCGGATTCGCTTCCTCATCATCGGGCAGTAGCTAACGAAACCCTGACGGTCCAGGTTTTCGGCTGCGAAGCTTTCGCGGTGAGCATGCGTGCTCACTACAATCCAACGAGCCGCCTGAGGCGGCGCTTTTTTCTGCATCGATCAAGTTCGGTAAGATGAATCTGGCCGGAAAACATTTCAGGTTACACCCCAGCTGGCAGAACCTTTGCACCCGCTAGCGTTGCCGCAGCGCGGGCCGTTTGTCAAGGCAACGCCATGACGCCGCCCGTGAGAATGCCGCTATTCGGTGATGGAATGGATTGGACGAGCACGGTATTGCGAAGTATCACCTTGTGCTTCGAGTTCAGGGTCAGCGCGGCAATATGGCTGGCCCGGCGGCAAGACTGGAGCAGGTTTAGTGACAAAAAAGAGTGCGTTGATTACAGGCGTGACGGGGCAAGATGGCGCTTATTTAGCGCGCCTGCTGCTTGCGAAGGGCTATGAAGTGCATGGCATCAAGCGCCGTGCCTCCTCGCTCAACACTGAGCGGGTCGATGACCTATACATAGACCCGCATGAGCACGAAACCGCGTTCTTTCTGCACTATGGCGATATGACCGACGCCACCAATCTCATCAGGCTCGTTCAGTCCATCAAACCCAACGAAGTCTACAATCTCGCCGCGCAAAGCCATGTTCAGGTAAGCTTCGAAACTCCCGAATACACAGCCAATGCCGATGCCCTCGGCACGCTCCGGCTGCTGGAGGCGCTTCGCATCCTGGGGATGACAAAGACCCGGTTCTACCAGGCATCGACTTCGGAACTTTATGGCAAGGTTCAAGAAACACCGCAGACGGAGAAGACGCCCTTTTATCCGCGCTCTCCCTATGCCGCAGCCAAGCTCTACGCTTATTGGATTACGGTAAATTACCGGGAAGCCTATGGCCTCCATGCTTCCAATGGCATCCTCTTCAACCATGAAAGCCCGGTGCGCGGGGAAACCTTCGTCACGCGCAAAATCACTCGCGCGGTTGCTCAAACAGAATATGGGATGCAAGACTGCCTATATCTCGGCAATCTCGATGCCAAGCGCGATTGGGGGCACGCGCGCGATTACGCCGAGGGCATGTGGCGCATTCTTCAGGAGCCTGAACCGGATGATTACGTGCTCGCAACAGGCGAGTCTCACTCGGTGCGCGAGTTCGTCGAGGCCGCCTTCAGACAAATTGGGCGCGAGATTATTTGGACGGGGCGCGGCACACAAGAATCGGGCAAGGACAAGAGAACGGGTCACGTGCTGGTGAAGGTCGATTCGGAATATTTTCGGCCCACGGAAGTGGACGTGCTGTTGGGCGACGCCAGCAAAGCGCGGGAAAAGCTCGGGTGGCAGCATAAGACCGGGTTTCAGGAACTCGTGGCCGAAATGGTGGCGGCGGATTTGGAGCTGGCCGCGCTCGAGAAAGCCGGCGGAAAGGCTGCGGTTCAGAAGGTTCTGCGAGAAAAGGTCTTCGAACGGGAACCGTACTTTACCCGGTAAGCCAACGTGGCAGCCACAATGCTGTAGCGGAAGCGGGCACCGTTGTGTAAAGCCTGATCGGCGATCTGGATTAACGGAAGTGTCTGGAGAAGTTTACCAGCCAGGAAAGCAATGGGCGCAAGCTTCGATCTAACTGGGAAGCGCGTTTACGTCGCCGGCCACCGTGGAATGGTTGGTGCAGCCTTGGTCCGTAGGCTGGCCTCAGAGGGTTGTACCATCTTCACGGCTTCCCGCGGAGAGCTGGACCTTACCAGGCAGGAAGCTGTCGAAAGTTGGATGTCCGCCAAGCGCCCGCAGGCGGTGTTCGTGGCGGCAGCCAAGGTGGGCGGAATTCTCGCTAATGCCGCTTACCCCGCGCAATTTCTCTACGAGAACTTGGCAATCGAAGCGAATATCATCCACGCCGCGTATCAGACCAGCGTAGAGAAGGTCGTGTTTCTTGGCTCATCGTGCATCTACCCGAAGCATGCACCTCAACCGATTAAGGAGGAAGCGCTCCTCACCGGTCCGCTGGAACTAACCAATGAATGGTATGCCATCGCAAAGATCGCCGGGATCAAGCTTTGCGAAGCTTATCGTGCTCAATATGGCTCAGATTTCGTCTCTGCGATGCCTACCAACCTCTATGGTCCCGGAGACAACTTCGATCTCGAAACAAGCCATGTGCTTCCCGCGCTCATACGCAAATTCCATGAGGCGAAGGCGTCGAATAGAAGAGAAGTGCTGATTTGGGGCACCGGCTCGCCACGCCGCGAGTTCCTGCACGCCGATGACTGCGCCGATGCCCTCGTCCACATCATGAAATCATACTCTGAGGCGGGGCACATCAATGTAGGCTCCGGCGAGGATATCGCCATTCTTGACCTTGCCCAGCTGGTGGCAACAGTCGTTGGCTTCGAAGGCGAGATTGTCCGGGATCTCTCGAAGCCCGACGGCACGTCTCGGAAGCTGATGGACGGATCGAAGCTCAAGTCGCTCGGCTGGCAGCCCCGCATTGGGCTTAGGGAAGGGATCGAGGCAACCTATCGCTGGTTTCTTTCTGGGCAACTCGCGACCCGAGATGGGGCATTTCGGCGCTCTGAAAAGCGTCGAAAACGGCACGCTTAAGTTGCACAAAGTAATTGTGGCCGAAACTTGACCTAGGCAACGGTGCAATGGCGCAGCGGAATTGCAACCGCAGGTCCTTAAGCGATCAAAAGCTTTGATTCGAAAAGAAAATTAGGTAAAAACAGAATTTGAGGCAGATTCGCCACTGTCAAGCTCCGAATCTCACATTTTTTCTTTGCATCCAGCCTCGTACATGCTATCTTAGCTGGCATTGAGAGGTTGGTGCCAGTCACCATCGGTAGTGCCCCCCCGTCTAGCCGAAGGCCCAACTTCTCAGCGCCGGCTTCCCTCCCGGCGCACGCGTGAAAACGCAAAGCGCCCAACCTTCGCCGGAGTTGGGCGCTTTTTTTTTTGCCCATGACACTCCGCATCGCCACCTGGAACATCAACTCCGTGCGCTTGCGCACCCCTCTCGTCGCCCGCTTCCTCTCGGAGGCCAGGCCCGACATCCTCTGCCTGCAGGAAATCAAATGCAAAGAAGAACTGTTTCCGCAGGAAGTGTTCCGCGAGCTCGGATACGATCACATCGCGATCAGCGGACAGCCCGGCTATCACGGCGTGGCGTCGCTCTCGAAACTGCCTTTGCTCCCTTTGCCTCGCGAGAGCTTCTGCGGAACCGCGGATGCGCGGCATTTGGGCTGCGCTGTTGTGACGCCAGCAGGCGCGACGCTAGCGATCCACAACATCTACGTGCCTGCCGGGGGCGACATTCCTGATCCGGCAGTCAATCCCAAGTTCAAGCAAAAGCTCGCTTACCTCGCTTCTCTCGCGAGCTGGAACGGGATGACGAACGGCGCGAACGCTGTTCTGCTCGGCGATTTCAACGTCGCGCCTTTGGAAACGGATGTGTGGTCGCACAAGCAGCTTCTTAAGGTTGTCAGCCACACGCCGGTGGAAGTCGAAGCACTGACGAAAGTGCAAACGGCCGGGCATTGGGTTGATCCCATCCGCCGTTTCATCCCGGCTGAGCAGAAGCTTTATACGTGGTGGAGCTATCGCGCGCGCGATTGGAAAGCCTCTGATCGCGGACGGCGTTTGGATCACATCTGGACAAGCGCCAGTTTGGCGGAAAGGGCGCGCGCTGCGTCCGTGCTGAAGGAAGTGCGGGGCTGGGAGATGCCGTCCGACCATGTGCCCGTAATTGTGGACCTGGACTTATGATCAAGACCCAGCGTTCGCGCGCGTGCTTTTGATGAGATCAGAAGCGATAGCAGCTATGCAGCGGCAAACTTGGCCGCAATGCTGGCGACGTGGCGGCCCTGAAACCGCGCACCGGCCAGCTCATTTTGCGAGGGCTGCCGGGAGCCGTCGCCGCCCGTGATCGTCGATGCGCCGTACGGCGAGCCGCCAGTTATTTCCGTCAGGATCATCTGCCCCTGGAACGAGTAAGGCAGGCCCACAATCACCATCCCTTGGTGAAGGAGCACGATATGCGTTGATAGGATCGTGCTTTCCTGACCGCCGTGCTGGGTGGCGCTCGATGTGAAAACGCTGCCCACCTTGCCGATAAGCTTGCCCTGGAACCAGAGACTGCCGGTTTGATCGAGGAAATTCTTCATCTGCGCCGGCATATTGCCAAAGCGGGTCGGTACACCGAAGATGATCGCGTCGTAGCTGGGCAGCTCATCAACCGTCGCGACGGGCGCGGCCTGATCAAGCTTGAAGCCGGAAGCTCTGGCGACCTCTTCCGGTACCAGTTCTGGCACTCGCTTGATGATTGCCTCGGCACCAGCCTCCTGGACGCCTTCCGCTACGGCTTTTGCCATCTTCTCAATATGGCCGTAGCTTGAATAGTAGAGGACTAGAACTTTGGTCATGGCCGTCTCCTTTGGTGAATGAAGCTATTAATGCGCGGGCAGGGGATTGGTCAGCGTCATGTCGAAGAGAAGCACTTCGGCGCTGATCTCCGCTTCGAGATGTAGCTTGCCCGCCTCCTCGATTGCCAAACCGTCGCCAGCCTGCAGTGACTGCCCATTCACGTTAATTGCGCCGCGCAAGACCTGGATCCAACCGCCTCGGCCTTCTGCGATGACATGCGAAACACTCTCGCCGGGCTCGAGGAGGGCACTGTAGAGACCGGTATCCTGATGGATGGTGACAGACCCATCTCGGCCATCGCGTGAGCCGATGAGGCGCAGTTTCCCGCGCTTCGAGGCAGCGTCGAACGCCTTCTGCTCGTAGCTTGGCTTCAGCCCTTTGCGTTCGGGAATGATCCAAATCTGGAGAAAGTGGACCGGCTCCTTATCAGAGGCATTGAATTCGCTGTGGCGCACGCCCGCTCCGGCCGACATGCGCTGCACGTCGCCGGGCCGGATCACGGAGCCGGTGCCGAGGCTGTCCTTGTGTTCGAGGGCGCCCTCAAGAACGTAGGAAATGATTTCCATGTCGCTGTGAGGATGGGTGGGAAAGCCCCCTCCAGGTGCCACCCGGTCCTCATTGATAACCCGCAGCGGGCCGAAGCCCATGTGATCGGGATCATAGTAGTGGCCGAAGGAGAAGCTGTGCTTGCTGTCGAGCCAGCCGAAATTGGCCCGGCCGCGAGCTTCGGATTTTCTAAGTGTTGCTTGCATGTTTTCCTCTTCTGAGACTTCTGGCTTTCAGCCTTTCCTTGCCGCTCAATCTACTTCGTGGCTTCCTAGGTATCAATGACGTAAATTTGAGCCACACCGCATCCACATCAGATACAATCCGCCATGGACAAACTTGATGCGATGAATGCGTTCGTGCAGGTGGTCACTCTCGGCAGCTACGCTGAGGCAGGCCGGGCGCTTGGACTTACGCGCTCGGCAGTCAGCAAGGCCGTGATGGAGCTGGAGCAGCTTTTAGGCGCCCGGCTTCTCGATCGGACAACCCGGCGTGTGGGGCCGACCGAGGCAGGGCTTGCCTATTACGAGCGCTGCGCTGACATTCTTGCTCGCGTCGAGGAGACCGAGCTCCAGGTGTCACGCATGCATGACGAACCCAAGGGCGTTCTCAGGGTGAACGCACCGATGTCCTTCGGCGCGCTTTATCTCGGACCTGCGATCGCGGAGTTCATGAGAGCCTATCCCGAGCTTAAAATCGAGCTAACGCTCAACGACCGTTTCATCGATCCAATCGAAGAAGGGGTCGACATCACCATCCGCATCGCGGCGCTTGCGGATTCAAGCCTGATCGCCCGAAAGCTTGGACCGGCTCGGCGCGTGGTAGTTGCCGCCCCATCATACCTGGCCAAGTACGGCAAGCCTTCCGGCCCCGAGGAGCTAGCGAGCCACCACTGCCTCACCTACGGCCATACCACCACGCTGCAGCGCTGGCATCTGATGAGAGACGGGGAGGCGATCACGGTCCCGATCAACTCCACGCTGTGCTCGAACAACGGCGACGTACTGAGGGCAGCGGCGCTCGCCGGACAGGGCATCACTCAGCTGCCCACGTTTCTTGTGGGACCAGATATCGAAGCTGGGCGCTTACAAATGGTGTTAGAACGCTTTCCGCCGGCGGAACTCGGCATTTATGCGCTTTACACACCAAACCGATATCTTGCCGCCAAGACACGCGTGCTCATTGATTTCTTGGTGGGCCGCTTTGGCGATGAGCCTGAGTGGGACCAGTTTGCACACAGTGAGCGCTGCAAAGCTCGAGCGGTACATAGCTAACGGCCTCCTTGTGAAGCTTTTCAGTGCGCTGCCGGCGCAGGCCCCCCAAGCTTGACCCTGCGCAGGAGCAAGGCGAGCGGTACGGCCACGAGCGAGATCACCATCAGCGTCCAAAACACGTCGATATAAGCCATCAGCGAGGCTTGCACTTGGATCTGCTGACCGATCCACTGAAAGGCCTGTTGCTGAGCATTCACGAGCGAGCTGCCCTGAGCCACAAAGTATTGCGTCACCTGGTGTAACGTATCCTGGTACGAAATGCTCGACGGAATGGTGTTTCCGGTAAGTATGCTCTGGTGAAACTGCTCCCGGTGTGCGAGCACATTCGACGCGATAGACACCCCGATTGAACCACCGGTATTGCGGGCCGCGTTCATGAGCGCGGAAGCCTGGTCCGTCTTCCCAGCCGGAAGTCCCTCATAGGACGCGGTCATGATCGGAATGAAGATCAGCGGCAGTCCGACGCCAAGCAGCATCCGCGACTTCGCAAAGAACCAGAAATCAAGATCGCCCGTGATGTTGGTCAGCCCGTACATTGCGATGGCGATAATGATCGCGCCTGTGGCGATGAGATATTTGGGCTGGATGCGGCTGGAGAGCTGCCCCACAACGAACATCATGACCATGGTGACAATACCGCCGGGAGAAAGGACGAGGCCCGACCATGTTGCCGTATAGCCGAAGTCTTCCTGCAGGAGCTGCGGCATGAACTGTGTTGTCGCATAGAGGATCGACCCCGTCGCTAGCATTACCACGAAGGACGATCCGAATTGGCGCGCGGCCACCATCCGCACGTCGACGGTGGGGTTCTGGCGCCTCAATTCCCAGGGGATTAAAAGTAGGAAGGCAAGGGCGGAAATGACTGAAAAGGTGATGATGAAGTTCGAGCCGAACCAGTCGTCCACCTGCCCCCGGTCCAATACGACTTCAAGTGCGCCCAGGAAGGCAGCAACCAGCCCGAAGCCAACGAAATCGAAGCGGACGCTTTGTTCGGCCGGGGTCTTGTTCACGAGCGCATAGACGAGCGCCATGGAAGCAATGCCTACCGGTCCATTGATGAGGAAGCACCACTGCCAAGAATAATTGTCGGCGAGCCACCCGCCAAGTGTCGGCCCGACAACAGGAGCCACGACCACCGCCACCCCGAACAGGGCAAAGGCCTGACCTCGCTTTTCAGGCGGAAAGGAGTCCGCAAGGATTGATTGCGCCACCGGCACCATCCCGCCGCCGCCTAGTCCTTGCAGGATACGAAAGAGCAGGAGCGATTGGAGGTTCCAGGCCATGCCGCAGAGCAGGGAGCTTACAGTGAATAAGCCGAGGCAGGTGAGGAAGAAGGCTTTGCGGCCAAACCTCTTAGCGAGAAAGCCCGTCGCCATGACGATGATAGCATTGGCGACGAGATAGGTGGTAACCACCCAGGAAGCCTCGTCTTCGCTGACGCCCAACCCACCGGCGATATAGCGCAGCACGACATTGGCGATGGTGGTGTCGAGAACCTCCATGAAGGCTGCCAGAGCAACAACGACGGCGATCAGCCACGGGTTGGTACCTTTGGCAGCTCGCGGAAGCGTTGCGGCTTGAGACTGGGTGCTCATAACTGCCTCCCCGGACTTTACAGGAGCGCCTTCAGCTGCTCATAGAGCGACGGGTTGGGGTTAATGCGCACACTAGGGACGACAGACATGCCGGGGCCAAGCGCGACGTCGCTGGGGGGATTGTCGAAGACGATCTTGACCGGCACGCGCTGGACGATCTTCACGTAGTTGCCGGTCGCGTTCTGCGCCGGAAGCAGCAAGAAGGCTGTCCCGGAACCGGGCTGAACGCTGGCAACATGGCCATAAAGCTGGCGCTCAGGATAGGCGTCGATGCTCAAGGTGACGGGTTCGCCCGGCCGCATGTGATCGAGCTGCGTCTCTTTGAAATTGGCCGTAACCCAGATTTCGTCCGGTACGAACATCGTGAGGTTCGTGCCCGCCTGCGCGAACTCACCCGGCGCGGCAGTGAGATTGACCACACGTCCGGGCTCGGCCGCAGTTACTTTTGTATAAGACAGGTTGAGCTGCGCCTGGTCGCGTTGTGCGATGGCTTGCTGCAAGTTTGCATCGGCATTGCTTCGCTGCGCCTTAAGCGATTCAATTTGGCGTTGCGCCACATTCAATGCCGCTTGTGAGCTCTTCAGGGCCGCCTGCTGCTGGTCCAATTGTGAGGTGTATTGCTGGGCATTCTGCACGGAACCATAGCCTGTTCCGGCGAGATGCTGGTATCGGGCAGCCTGTTGCTGAGCGAACACAAGCGCTGCCTGCGCCTGATCAACTTGCGCTTGGCTCGCATTCACCTGCGCCTGCTGGACAGCGAGCTGAGCATCGAAATTCTTGATGCTGGCCTGCGCGGCGGAAACCTGGGCATCCGCTTGCTCAAGCGCGACCCGGTAATCGCGATCGTCGATGCGGGCGATTACGCCACCACGCGCGACATGCTGGTTGTCAGTGACGGGTACTTCTGTGACGTAACCGGAAACCTTTGGGGCGATCGCTATCTGCCGCGCCGCTATAAATGCGTCGTCAGTGCTTTCGAAGTGGCTCGCATTATTGAGGTAAAGATAGCCCCCGCCCAGGACCACCGCAAAGAGAAGGGCACCAATAGCGGATGCAAGGGGACGGCGCCGTAGGAAGCTTTTGCGATGCGCGGCCTCGGGGACGGACACCTCCAATTGCGGCTTTTGCGCCTCAGCTGGAATCTCAGGCTGCGGCCCGGCCGGAGCAAGCGGCTCCGGGCTCGAGGGCCGCCGCACCTTCAGCTTCTCTCTCCAAGGCTGGCCGTATACTGGGTCTTCGCCTTTCCTCTGGCGAAGAAAGGCAGGAGCAGGTTGCAAGCTTTCCTCTTCAAGGAGCGCTTCTTCGCTCCTGTCCTCAGCTTTGTCCTTGAGCATCGGTAAAATCCTATCTGCAGAGGTGCCGCATGGGCCACGGTGTGACTTTATAAAACGAAACAACACCGTTTCGTTCCTTTATGTAGCGCACCCGCAAGGTCGCGTCAATCAGAAAACGAAACGGTGTCGTTCTCTTTACAAATCATGCGAATTTGCTTATGTGAGATGCGTTAGCCGGACATTTTTGCCGATCGCGAGAAATGAAAGAAACGGGTTCAATAGCGGAAAAACCTTGCCCTGCGCGCGCGCGCTTCGGCCGGCCCCCGCGCGAATTTGCAGGCGAGGTGGAGGGGCGCATACTGGATGCGGCCTGCAAAGTCTTCCTCGATCGCGGATTCGAGGGCGCCACGATCGAAGAGATCGCCGAGGTGGCGCACTCGGGAAAGCCCACGATCTATGCCCGCTTTCCCAACAAGCAGGCACTTTTCGCCGCCGCCGTTTCGCGCCAGCTCACCGCCAGAGTTGCACGAATTGGAAGCTACCCGTCAACCGGTATCACGGCTGAGCAGCGCCTTGCAAGCATTGGCGTAACGCTGGTTAAGGAGACTTTGACAAAAGAGTGGGTCGGCTTGATCCGCCTGGCCATCGCCGAGACGCGCCGCTTTCCAGATCTTGGAAATAGCATTTGCCGGACAGCGCGGGAGCAAGGAGCGGAAACGATGGCGAGGCTTTTGTGCGAAGTCGCAGCATCCGGCGAGCTTGGGACTTTGCCGGCGTTGAATAGCCCGGGGCACTGTGAGGCGGCGGCCCGATATTTCGCGGAGTTGACGCTGTTGCCGCTGCTTCTTCGCGCGCTGGCAGGGGAGAGCCTAGAGGCGCTGCATGCCGAGATCGTTCCGCATGTTTCGAAGAGGGTTGTGTTCTTTCTTGCGGCTTGCCGGCATGGCGGCATCACCTCATAGTGCGAGCGTATCTGGGCTTTGGCTAATTGGGAGTGCCCACTAGCACTGGGTTCCAGAAGGTGTTGCTTGTGAGAGTTGAGCGCTACCGGGGCTAAATCGGCGCCTTTCGGGGCGCTGCCCGTCTCCTTTACCTCCATTCTTGTCTTTGTGCTGCCATTTGCCTGCGCTTTGGAGTGGTTCGGCTTGAGGTACTGCCAAGCGTAGCGCAACGCGACAATCGGAGGCGAACCGGGCGAAAAAGCCGATAAAATCTTTGATATTGCTTCGGGGGAGGTTCGGGCGTACCTTTCTGGAATTCACGCTCCGTTCACCCGCGAATGCTATGCGAAACAACCGCCTACGCGATTGGAATCGCTCGTCTTTGAGGGTGCGACGATTGGGGAATAGTTTAATGGTAGAACAGCGGAATTTCGTCTAAGTCATTGATTTTGAAAGAGTTCATTTTACAAGAACAATCAAAAAATACGTGAACAAACCGGCAACATCAGGGGGGGTTTGTAAAATCATTTGGGTCTTTTTGCGGGGCCTTTTCTCCCTCAATTCCATCCCGTCACAAGCTTCTGCTTAAGAGGGGCGTAGGAAGACCCAAAATCCCTCTTCAGGCCCCCGGCATCATCGGGCTCCCTGGCATTAACCGCGCCTCCTTGCCCCTCCTGAGAGCCCTAGAATGCGGTCGATACGGCTCCCTCGATGAAGCCGCCGTTAACCACGTTTCATTTCTTTTTGATTAAACCTTGCGTCGAATTCTTCCTTTCATACACTTAATAGTAGAAACAGTACGCACACGGAACTCTATGAGCAATACGCATACAGCAGTCCTCCCCGTCCCCACCCCCATCACCTTCGAAGTCCACGCCTGGTATGAAGAACCCTCAGTCATTGAGGATATGTCGAGCAGGGACCAGGAGATCGAATCCGTCGTCGGAAGGCCTCGTGATGGTTCCGGCGCCGGCTTTGGCTACCGGGATCTACAATGGCATTCTGAAAACCGAGAAGAGGCCGAGGATATTGCCCTAAAGATCGCTACCATTCCCTCCGTCAAAGTCGAGATCATAGAGATCAAGGACGAGGACGATTACTTTTTTCCTGCGGGAGTTATGCGTAGGGGATCGACGACGTAAGGAAGTCGCCCCTCGAAGGATCTCTAAGCCACGCCCACGCCCCACATCCCCTTCCGGCCGTCAATGGCATCTCCCTTAGGGCTTTCAGGCTGAATCTGGCTTGTACGGGTCTCTATGGCCATCTGGAGCGGTCGATATGGGCCTTCCATCGTCTGCGACTCGGCTCCCTCCAAAAGCTCCATTAACTATCTCTCAAAATGCCCCCCACGCCCCCTTCTCCTCGCTAAAAAATTCCTCAAATTTTCCACAATCCAACCCGCCCTGCCCAACCGCAAAGGTTAATTCTAATGACGGCATCCCCCTCCACAACTACCACCGTTCGAGCCTACAATCCCTCCTTGAAAGCGGTCCCTCCCGAAAAGTACGGTGAGATCGAAGCTATCGTCGGGCGTCCCTGTGATTCATCCAATTTCCGGGGTCTATTCTGGAAATGCGCGACGAGAGCTGCTGCCGAAGAAATCGCCCGCAAGATCAGAGCTATTCCCTCCGTCAAAGCCGATGTGGAAGTAGATAATCCGTTTTTGGTCGAGGCGTCTACGAATGATGGGGTGGACGGCCCCGTGCGGCATTGACCTGCCATAGTGGCGTGGGTGAGCCGTAAACGAGGAGGGCCGTTCATGAGAGAGATTGCGATTATCGGTTTGGATTTGGCGAAGAACATCCTTCAGGTGCATGGAGCGGATGCTTCCGGGGTCCCGGTTCTCAAAAAGAGGTTGCGCCGTGATCAGGTTTTGCCGTTCTTTGCCAGGCTCAATGCCTGTACGGTGGCGATGGAGGCATGTTCCGGAGCCCATTACTGGGCGCGGGAGATTGCAAGGTTCGGTCACAAGACGCGCCTTATTCCCCCAGCCTATGTGAAGCCGTTTGTGAAAAGGCAGAAGAACGACGCCGCGGATGCGGAGGCGATTTGCGAAGCAGCACAGCGTCCAACAATGCGGTTTTGCGCGGTGAAGAGCGCCGAACAGCAAGCTGCGGCGGCGGGCTTTCGCGCGCGCGACCTCCTGGTGCGCCAGCGCACACAGCTCATCAACGCACTGCGCGGTCATCTCTACGAGTACGGCATCGCTGTTCCGAAGGGCCCGGCGCACGCTGGCCAGCTTCTTGAGCTTGTCGAAGAGGGCTCGGCAGTGCCGGCGGAGGCTGCCCTCGCGCTCAATTGTCTGGCGGATACGCTGAAGGCTTTGGAAGAAAAGATCCGCATGCTCGATCATGAGATCACAGGGCGCGCGAAAAAAGACGCGCTTGTCCAGCGTCTGATGACCATCCCGGGCGTTGGTGCGATCACGGCGACTGCGCTTGCGGCTTTGGCGCCGCCGATGGAGACGTTCTCACGAGGGCGCGACTTCGCCGCCTGGCTGGGGCTCGTGCCAAGGCAGCATTCTAGCGGGGGCAAGGACCGGCTGGGCAAGACAACCCGGCTGGGCGAACGCTCGCTGCGGCGGCTCCTCGTGATCGGCGCGGCGGGCGTGGTTCGCTGGGGCGTCCGCAAACCCCCAAGGCCGGACTCCTGGCTGGGGCGGATGCTAGCGCGCAAACCACGGCAGCTTGTAGCGGTTGCACTTGCAGGAAAGATGGCTCGGATCATCTGGGCCTTGATTACCAAGGAAGAGAATTACAGAGCTTTGAGCGTCGCGGCGGCATGATCGCCGGCCGAACGCTTGGAGGCCGCAAGGAGTAAGACACGTCGACGGAGATGATGGCGCAAGTCTCAAGACCGGTGCGGAAAACCAGAAATCAGTGTAGCGCTTCGAGCGCGCGCGAACGATTTGGACCGCACCGCGTATCCCATCAGGGCCAGCCGGCGCGATCCGGCGCATCAAAGGCCGGACACACGTCAGCACGGGACTGCGCGCTAGAATTTTCCGATCTTAAAGGTCTTGCACCGGAACGGGGCCGTCCACACACGATGATTATGACGATCCGGAGATGATCAAAGAGATCGGGGAGATCGTTGGAAGGCCTCCCGATGATTATAAGCGTCAGTTGGCATTCAAACGAGAGAGTGATCGAAATGAGTCCAGCAGGATCGAGAGAGAACTCGATGACGAGGGTTTCCACGTCGAAACATCCGGGAATACGCTGTACGTGGAATACGAGAAAGACGAAGCCATAGGCGGCCACTCCCTCATCCGGGGTCAAATCGCCCGTCTTGAGGAACAGCTTGGCAAACTAAAAGAAAAGTTATTAGTCCCCGAGGAGGACACGATTTCAGGGACGGACAATTTTATCGAGGATATCGTTGGCAGGACCTCTTCGTCTTCCACCGAGCTAAAATGGGATTGTGAAACCGAAGCCGAAGCCAAAGAAATCGCCCGTAAGCTTGCTTCCATCGAAGGCGTCGAGGTTGAGGAGGTTTCCTGACATCTCCCGCGAATGGATCAAGAACGGCCTTCTCGAAATCTCCCGTCTTCCTAAAAAATGCGGTCTCGTGACTGGCGAGTTCATCCGCGTATCTATCATGGACGCAATTGGCCTTCCCCGTCACCACAATTCATGGGGCGCATTAATCAAGATCGCCAAAGATAAAAGGCTCATTTCTCCCACGGGCTCTTTTCGTCATATGCAGATCAAGAGGAGCCATCGCCGGCTAACCCCAGAGTACAAGCTAGAGTCTTCCCTAGCATCCGACCATCCAACCAAGGATCTATATGAGTAATTCAGAAACAATACCCTATCCAGTGTCAAAGTTTACAGTGCATGCCTGGTACGAGCCATCATCCAAGGACGACGATATCAAAGGTAAGTTCGCTCCCATCGGCGTCAAATATCGTGCAAAAAGGCAAAAACCAATGAAACTGCCACGGTCGATAGTAGTGGAGGCGTCGTACTATGAAGAACCATCACTACCCCTACCCGAACAGGCCAGGGAGATCGAGGAGGCTGTCGGGAGTTCTTGGGATTGGTGTAAACGCGAGTTGAAGTGGTACTGTGGCACCCGTGACGAAGCTGAAGAAATGTTGAAAAATCTTCATTCCATCGAGATGAAAATAAATGTCGAAAGTTGGATGTCGCCGATTTTGACAGGGTTTTCGGTGGAGACGTCGTACCTAGAATTAGAAGAATTATCAGTATCCGAGAGTGGCCTGAAGATCGAGGAGGTTGTCGGAAGGCCTTGTGATTGGTCTTCCCGTGAATTGGTATGGGATTGTTATAGTTATAGGGCCGAAGCTGAAGAGGTGTTTAATAAACTGAAGCTTGCGTCAATTCCTGGTGTCGTAAGTAGGATTAGCGAGTTCTGGGGAGAACGCGAATTTTTCTGGGAATGTGAAACGAGAGCCGAAGCCGAAGAGATCCTGAACAAGCTCTCCACTATCCCCGGCGTCGTAGAAGGGGCGATTGAGGGCGGGGACACCTCCGAGAATGAGCGAATGGATTAGACGTCCTAGTGAGGTGCAAGCGAACGCCCACAACAGAACGGCTTGAACGCGAGTTCCAAAATCTCGGACTCGCGTATAAGGTCGAGATAACGCGCGACTCTCATCTCCGGTGGCCGTTCAAGCGAGGCGGAAACGAGCATTGCATCATTACAGCAAAGAAGCAGACTACGATGGATCGCAAGACAGCCATCGTAAGGCCGTAAGACTATTGCAGTAAGACCGCAAGTCTTACTGGGCCTAGCGCGTAAGAACGCCGTAAGATCTTACGGGCTTCGCGTCGCACAAAAAAAGGCGCCTCGGATATTTCACCTGGCGCCTTTCTCTATTTTACGAGAGTGAGTTTAGCCTTTTGTCGTTCGCGCCACTCACGCTGATAATCTGCGTTAGTCTTAGGCCTCGACGTCTTCCGGAGTTTGCGATTCCCCTTCTTCCGCCGTGGCTGGCTTAGTTCAACAACCCCCGGCGCGAAGCCGAAGGAGAGCATCAGGAACCCGCCGAGTTGTAAGGCTAACGGGAGTGCCAGCGGCTGATACAAAGCCACCTGCTCTTCCGTCAAGAATGGTAAGACCGTGCTGATGCGAACGGCCATACTGTCTTCGATACGCTCTGATGGTTTCGCAGCCAAGGCTTCGCGAGCCTTGGTCACGTCCCTTTCTGCTTCCCGGCAGCGTTTGCCGATTTCATTCCTGGTACATTCGGCCTCAGCGGTTTTCTTGGCCGCTTTGTAGGCCTCACGCGCCAGTTCCACCCTTACGTTGTCGGTATGGGTGAATGCCTTCTCTGTATCCCGCTTCGAAGCGATACGGTCGAGCGAAGCGCCCATGGAGAAGATCGACATGAGCAGAAAGAAGAGCGTTAGACCGATAGCTGAGAGCCATCGGTGTGCCTTGAAGGAACGCTCCATGAAGGGTAGCGCTCCTGCGGCTCCCACTGACCCCACGACAACTGTGAAAGCCAGAGAGCTGACCAATCCTTCCGTCTTGGCCACATACTCGACGTTTAGCCACGTCTCGGCGATACACAAGGAACCACCGAGACCGATTGCAACGACTTTGCTATAGGGTATAGGATTTTTACGGCTCGCCATTTGGACTATCCTTCCATTCTGGCGTTGCAAGTCGAGTGCGAGAGGTTCAAGGCTCTCGCCTCGGCGCCTATCGACCGCCTTTCGGGCGCTCATACAGGCTAAAAGCCGCCGCTCCGCAGAAGCGAAACGGCACTAAAAAACCCGGCTCAAAGGCCGGGGATCCGCAATATCGATTAAAACTTTCCCGAGGCGGCGCATCCATCCTATGGGTCGCTTGGCCTGGTTTCGGGTGGTGGAAGTCCTCCTTTACTCCGCAAATTCTTAGCTTTTCGCCTCCCCTCCTTTCCTTCCGGGATTGCCGCGTTTCGTTTTGGGCCACCTGCCTCTGTACTTCTAATTTAAGCCAAGGTGGCCGTATAGTCAAGTCGTAGGCTTATGTTACCTGAACATGATCATGAAAAACTAGGGATAATGACAGTACAAAGCGTGTAAACGGTTCTTCTGAGCGTCAAGAAGATCTGATGGCGTTAATTCCAGAACTTGGTTCACTCGCAAGGCTGGACGCTTTTACATCAATTTGCGACGTATGGAAGAGGAACTAGGAAGATACCACATGGGCCGCACACAGGCCTCATCGACGTGGCGCCCCGGATCGCCGTAGAAGCCTCAGAATGGCCTAATAAGCCTCCGGCATAGAAAGCCACAGGTAAGGCAAACAGGGCTCCCACGCCCTTCCTACGCGGTCCTCAATTGATTTAGATCAGTGCTGCCCATAGTGATCTGTGCAAGCTTCCCAGCGACGACGAAGGAGTCGTCCGCGATGAGGAGAGAAGGTGATAGCGATGCCGAAGAAATTCATTGAGACCTATAAACGCTCCCCCTTCGCTCAGCTTATTCGCTCGATCTTGAGGATCGTCAACATCTTCTTCGTGATGCTTTTCCTGTTCTACTCCCTGGTGATGATTTTAGGGGATGAAGAGGCGAGGGCTGACTATCGGGTGCATCTATCTGCTCTCGTTTTCGTTTGGGTTTTCGTTGGCTTAATCACAGCTTTGGCCTGGTTTCTCACGAAGGGTCAGAAGGAGATTATAGAGGAGGAGAACGGCTCCCCTATCGAGGACTCGAAGGGGCTCTAATCGCAGAAGTTCCGCCCCTTGCCCCATGATAAAAAATCATGATTTTGACCCACGGGAACCGCCAATGGAGAGGGCTGTCGATTTGAATGGGAAGACCACGGAAAAATGATTTGGCTCCTCGGGGCATCTTTCAAAGTCATTATAGATCATGAACGCCCGCTTCTGATGCTTTGTGCCAGAATATGTCAGGGATAGGCTGAATCGCCTTGTACGGGCTTCCTGAGGTTTCGAGGAGTGAGGTGATGTTGAAGGGAGGAAAGGATGCCCCGGAAATTCATAGAACGCCGCCGAATGGGTCCAATAGGCATGTTCGTTTCGATCATTTGTTGGATGGCAAACATCTTTATGGCAACGTTTTTCTTCGCCGTGGCCTTTGCATGGAACATCGTGTTTGAAAAGAACCCAGTATTGGAGGGGAACCAAGGCATAACTGTCTTCCTCGTTCTTGGTCTTTGGGCTGTTGTTGCGGTGGTCTCCACAGCACTATGGCTTCTTACAAGAGGTCGGAAGGAGATTGTCGAGGTTGAGACTAATCCCTGAACGACCATCCTCTTGCCGTGGAGAAGATAAAGTCGTGATTGGGAATGATGGCGACTGCTAATGTCGTTGTGTTCGAAGAGACGATGTTTTGGTTGCCGCCCTTGTTCAAGACAACGGCTCCCCCTCCGCCCTCTCCGTTTTGTGACTGAGCTGCTTCGGCCTGGGTGATCTGCGTCTTACTGACTCTTATCAATGCCGCCGTTGCGTCTTATGCAAAACTTGACTTTAGAACTCTCATTTTCACTACGGTCGAGGGTGCCGACAAATGATGTAGAGAATCTGATGCTGGGGACTTTGAAGGAAGAGATGGCGAAGGCGCTCCAGGCCGATGGATGTCCCGAAAGTTATCGGGCGTTTTGCGCGAAGTTATATGATCAGTTCATGGTGAAGGTAAAGGGACAGGAGGTCTTGGACTTCAGGCCACCGGCAGAGGGAGGGAAGGATGCGGAGGTTCGCTGAACGGCGGCAGCGAGACGGTTTTCTCTCCGGGGTCGCGAAGAAGTTCGTGTGGTTAGTTTTCATAATCGTCGCAATATTGAAACCTGCATACTTTGGTGTTTACCTTGTCTTGTGGGTTATCGTTGCCCTTATCAGGCGTAGCGAGTTGAGAGGAAGCCCGACTACTCAACAGATTTTTTCTATTCTTTCTGTACTGCCTCTTTTTCCGGCGCCTGAGGAGATCATCGAGGTCGAAGAGAACGTTGAAAGGTACAAACGCTCTCCTACGATGCAGTTCATTCGGTCGCTCTTGAGGGTTGTAAATATGTTCATAGCAATACCGTTCTTCTTCGTGGCTATGGTGGCGCTGTGGGGGAGCGGTGACGTACAAGTCTCTGCTCGTACTTTCCTGCTGGAGTACATTGTTTTCTGGGGATGCATCGGTCTTCTCACGGGGATCGCATGGTACTTTACGCAAGGGGAGAAGGTGGAGGACAGGTCATGAAGAATCGAGATTTGTACGATACGCTCCTGATGATAAACGTCGTCATGGCCTTCCTGTTCTCGCTGGCTCAATGAAAGTGCGGTTACCTGCACCTGTGGCAGCGATTTATAAGGCAGTCGCTGAACTTGAGGCGCTTTATCCTGGCCGGAAGTTTACGCCCGACGGCCACCTTGTCGGATCGATAGGCGAAGTGGTTGCAGCCGAGGCGTTGGGATTGACGCTGTACCAAAACTCACATCCCGGACATGACGCCTTCGATGCGCAGGGAGATGTGCAAATCAAAATGACCGGAGGAGCAAACGTGGCGCTCTCCGCGACCTGTAACCGGCTCGTGGTCCTCAAAGTTATGTCGCCTGAAGAGGCAGAAATCGTTTACGACGGACCTGGAGAACCTGCCTGGTCCAGCGCGGGAAAGGTTGGCAAGAATGGCCAACGGGTTGTAAGTCTTACCAAGCTTAGGCAGATCATGGCCGCTTACGGCTATAATTTTGACAGCGGTCAGAGCTTAGGGTGACACCTAACGCTTTCCCTGCGTCTGTCAGAAAGGGGAACGGCATAGTGTTTCAGGACCAGACCATCGCCGAGATAACGCCGGAAGATATCAAGGCTCTAGTTGGGATGCCGGAGGGGCAGACGCTGGAATTCAAGAGCGTGATCCCGGCCGAGAAATGCGGGGCTTATAGTCCTCCTTCAAAGTACAAGGCCGCGGAAGTGGATGATTTTGGTCACCCTCACATGAGAGGTTGAGAGGGCGGCACAGAACTATCTATTATCAAATTCATCCAAGTTAATCGGAGTTGTTTTACTGTGGCCGCTGGCGCGGCGGGGGCACACCCATGATTTGCTTCGAACCCGCTTTGCGTGTTCCATTTGCCGACCATGTGTGTGTGAGAAAACGCCTTCGGCGTTAATGAATTGGTTTTGACAGTTTTGACGGTTCAGAATCCATACAAAGTTGCGTAAAAAATGGGTTTTTGCCTAGTTTTGTCAGCTAAGAGATAAGCCACTTTTCATCTTTTTTTTCTTTTTTTTCTCCCTTTATGCCTGTTTTATGAACCGCCAAAACTAGCCAAAACCTTGGGTTGATCCGATATTGGGTCTTCGGCCTCCCCCCCTCTTCACCCGGAGTCACCTTCTCGCTTTTGATCCATCCACTCTGCTCTAGCCATTCGAGAGCCGCTGCGATCTGAGGGCGAGGGACGAGCCCTCGATGATCGTCGGTCTTCAAAGGATGCCCCCAGCTCTTTTGTTTGATATTCCGCGCCGTGAATGGATCCTTCAGCCGTCCTTCCTTTATCGGCTTCCCGAGTGTTTGTGCAGAGCGACATCCGATTGTCGTCGATGCTCTCAAACCGTCGTCGGCCGAGAGTTGGCGCTGTTCGATACCGTTCACCCCATTCACACCGCTCACCCCATTCACACCCTCATCGCCGGGCGGCAAGTCGATTGCGCCCGCCGCTTTGACGTCGAGGCTTTCATATTTTGGACGGCTTTCTTTGCCGGTTTTCTTACCGAGGGGACGTCGCTGTGACGAAGCTCCGTCGATAGTTATTGTGAATTTCATGATCGTTTTCTGTTCCTTACGTTGATGATGGGGATGAGGCTCACCAGGAAGGCCGTGGATGGCCGTAACCTCATTCCCGCTAGGAAGTACCCCTCGGCCAATAGGGGCTTCCAGAGGCGAGGGACGAGCCCTCGATGGCCTCGTTAATGGCATCGATAAGGGCATCTTCCTTTCGAAAGTGTCTTGAGGTTGTCGGAGGCCTTCTTGCGCATTTTCGGATCAGATCCCGCGACGTCGTAGTAGTGTTCGGAGACTTTGGTGAAATCCCATCGAAAATGTCTCCGTAGCCTGACTCCAAAGTCCCAAAACAGATTATGCCTGTTCTCTTTCATGGACATCAGATCTGCTTTCATTTTGAGAAGGGTGGGGGAGAGGGACGTGATGTGTTGATGCCCTCCCGTGCCATTCAACTTGCCATTCGGTGATGCCTTGGCGGCACTCTCGGCACTCTTGGCGGTCTTGGCACGGGGAATGTAGGCGGAGGGATCGATTCCGTGTCTTTCGATGTCCCTCGTTGGCGTTCCACACTCGGAATAGTATCGGCTTTCCGGGTAGGCTCTGTTCGTACCGGGCATATAAAAAGGCTGGATCCCACTTCTACAGACGGGATCGATGCCCGTGTCCTCCCTCTTTGAAAATCCCGTTTCCTCCTCGATCCTCCTCAGAATGGCGTCATAAACTGCTTGGAACGCTTCGATGGACTTAGCTGGCTTTCGGAAGAGGAATATGACGTGGAACTTGTTGGGATGTTGGGGGGAGCGGGAGAAGGAGTTGTAGATGATGATGGAGCGCTTTTGATACCGTCCTGCTTTGTGCCAGAAGATGTCCTCGAAATCCTGGGGGGATAGCTTTCCGCCGTCGATATCGAGAACGAGCATGTAAGAGTCCTTGAAATTGGCTTGGGTCCTGTAGCCCTTCTCGGGGTTCTGTGTGGGGTCAAACGAATCTGGGACGTAAAGGTATCGATCCTCTTTGGCGGAGAAGAGTGCTCTGTTTTGGGTCCGCGAAAGGGACGGGGTCAAACTCCTCGGGCTTCGTGGCTTTGATGGATTGGAAAAAGTTCAAAATGCAGTAGAGAGGCCGCTCCCTCGAACACTTCGATGGCTGTAAGACCGCTTCGTTGCAATGGTCAAAAAGTGTCTCCTTTTTTTGTTCTATAATGTTATAGACGGAAAATGGTGGACATTTTTTTACCGTTTGCCTGGCTCTTGACCGGCGTTTTTTTTCTGTTGGTGTTAACGGTGGTGCCTTATCTTGCCGGCTGAGGAGCGAGGGACGAGCGACGGCGGCTTGTTTCGTGGCGGGTTTAGTTCTGATGCTACTGTATTTTGAAACTGAAACGGAGAAGCCTTGTCCTTGAAGCAGTTCACCCGTTTTCTCAGCGGCGGAACGATCTGTAATGAGGATTCTGACTTTTTCCGTAGCATTATCACGCCGCAAAGACGTTCTCATAATACATTGCTGGGCAGTTTCGTGATTCGTAGCCGCATGAACAACGTCGGGGTCAAATCCCAGCTCTCGAAGTATCTTTAGGCACTTTGGCTCGTTGTTCAAAGCTGCGGAGATATAGATGCTGTGATATCCGTCATAGCCATTGATGCCGTGGGAGATTGGAGAGATCCGCTTAACATTCGAAGCCCCCTCCAACTCACTTCGGTATTCCTTGTTGTCTATCCAAATTTTTTTGTTGGCCACCCATAGGAACTTCTCCTTCTCCCCAAAATAGGAAAGGGCCTCGCGATCCATCCGCTCAATCACTTTTCTCCCTTCGACTGTCTCCTGGCCCGCCTTATATTTCGAGAAGTACGGCTCATCTAGGAAGTAGGCTATCTCAACCTTCCGATTCGAGTTCCCCCCATTCCCCCTAAGGTTCCCCGTGATCTCCGTGAACTCAGAAAACTTAACTTCGTGATGCCTGTCGTGAAACCCGATTTTGTGATATCTGGAGAACCAATCCCATAGTAAGGATCGTCCACAATTGGCTCCCATGATCACGGCATCTCGAAGACAGGAAGGATTAAGGAGTGAAATGAGGTAAACACGATTGCCCTCATCCTTTCTCACCCTCCCCCCCTTCCATTTCTCAACAACCCGTCCCCAAGTCACAATATCGCCGTAGACCTCCTTGTTGGGATTCAGCACATCTCTCAGTACGGGGTAGAGGTGTTCGTAGCTCTCATCGTTCTTCTGCTTCTTTAGAAACGCCTTTATCCTGCCTTCGTCACCATCACGCGCTTTCATCACCCCCAGACTTTCATTCACGATCTTTTCGATGTCGATCTCCATCCGCTCCCCGAGGATATGAGCTGATAGAGGGATCTTGTGCTTATGAAACTAGTAGACGGGTGGGATCTCGTCTACGATTACCCTCCAATTTTTCCTTTCCGGGAAGTAGGGTAAATTCACGAAGGCCTTGAATGTAATCAAGAGAACGCTTCCACAATCGCTCGCATCTTCAAGGCGCTTTTTTATTTCCTGACTTACACCTTCTGGGTTCGTGTCATAGGAAACGATTTCGGCTTTGACCCCCCTTTCCCTCAGCATCTTCTGGGTTTGAGCGAGGAGATCGCAGGTCGGCGCAACGTAGAGAAAGTTCGTTTCGGGACGGTGCTCGGCAATGTAGCGGCAGGCACTATGCGTCTTTCCAGATCCACAGGGCGCATTTACGTAATTGATTGTTAATAGGTGATCAAGCGATGAGGAGGTTCGGCGGGATGGGAAAGGAAGGACGAGCCCCGAGGAGTCATGGCCGTTCGCCTTGCCGTTTCCGTTGCTCGCGGGAGGATCTTCATGGGGCGCCTGGAACGCTTCTACATCGGCAAACGTTTCGACGTCAAAGTGCCGTTGTCCAAATTTCTTTATTGATGGGAAATTTCGTTCGAGCACGTCGTCTCTTCCCTAAATCGCGAAGGAAGAGGCGGAAGCATAAATACAAGTGACTTCGTCCTCCTTGATCCTCGTCCTTTCAAGTTAGCGGTCATAAGGCTCTCACTTTCTGGTGAGAGCCTTTTCTTTTCCCGTCGAGTATCGCTATCTTCTTTTCCCGTGTTAGCCGGTGTTGAGTCCGCTGATACGCCCTGAACGCTTCTTTCCTCTCAGATTCTTCATTATCGGCAGCCCAAGAACGGAGAGGTGAGCCCCAATACTCAATGAACTTCTCCCACGGCCAGGTCTCTAGTTCAAAAGCCGCCTGGTCATAACTGTTCGTGTGTTGCTGGATCTCGCGATGGTACCTGTCAAACTCTCTCGCCTCCATTTCCCGTTCCGATATCACTCCGGCAGCCACTTTCTTCCGATCCTTATAGCTGGAATGTTCACGATGGCTTTGGCGAATCCGTTGCCGTTTTCGCCTCCCGTTGATGATCTTTAAAGCTTCCGAGGGTGTCATCTCTATGCTCTATCCACACCGCCTGGTCCCATTTCGGGGATCATGTTGACGAGCGCATCCCACACCGAGTCTCTCATATGTGAAGGCGTCCGAATTAACTCACTTTTCCACGCAGCCCAAAAGTTCTTGTCGCGTAAATGGGCAGGCGTGGCGTCGAGTCTGCGCAGGTTAGCTTTGATTTCTCTCATCACCAGTCCAACGCGCTCTTCGTGAGATATGCCTAGGGCGGGTTTGCGTGGGTCCTGATCTCTTATCACCATTACAAGATCACCCCGTCATTGCCGCGCGGAGTCTTTTCTTCCGGGATCTCATTGAACCGTTTCTTCCAAATGCTGTCCCGGAGCTGGAATGGTGTTTTTACTAGTTCGGATTTCCACTGAGCCCAAAATGCCTTGTCTCTCATCTAAGGAGGAACCGCGTCGAGTTTGCGCAGGTTAGCTTTGATTTCCCTCATCGCCTTTTCCAATTCTTCCTGCGTTGTGATCCGAAAGGCCAGTTTGTTCTGATCTCTCATTACGCGCTCTCATCCAGAGGAGTCCAAGGAGTGTGCTGCTTCAAACGCTCCTGTTTCCACGCCTCGATCTCCGTACTTAACCACGCGGAGCTTCGTTCGGCGATTTTGAAGTTTTTGGGAAATTCTCCCCGGCGCATCATAGTATAGAGGGAGGCCCGCGCGATCCCGGTCTCTTCAATAACCTTGTCTACTCGCCAAAATGATTTGAGGTTTTCCAGTTGTGTTCTCCTGCTGGGGGGACGACGGTATTAACTCGTCGTCGCTGGTGTTGTGATTATCGCGATGTCTTCATCAAACTATTTATGCCTTTCCACATCTCACCGTGTCGTGCTCATCCGGAACGCTCCCGCCCTATCGTTCACCTGATGGTTGACTTACTGCGCGGAATGAGTCCCCGCGATGAACAGGGCGGGTGATTTTGAATCGGCGCGGAGGGTCAGGGAGGGGTTGATCTTCTCAAGCGGGCGAGATCACAAAAAAGGGAGTGAGGAGGATAATCGACTCCTCCCCTACTCCCGTCTCGACTCTCAAATCGGAAACTGCCTTGCAAGCTCCTGAGCATTAACTCCCTCGCCAGTAACGCCGAGATAAACGCCCGTTGCTGAGACATTCGTATGTCCCAGTAGAACCTTCCACGCAGCGAGGTTCTTGGTCTTGGCGTAGAGGTGAGCCGTCTTTGTCTTCCGGATCGATTGGGTCGCGTACAGTGCCCCATCCAATTTCAGAAGCGAACACCACACCTTCACGATGCGCTGATGCTGCTTCGTCGTTATCGCGAAGACTCGATCCTCCCCCGTAAACTGAGGGTTGAGATCAAGCCATTCCGCTAGGATGATGCGCGTCTTCTCACTCAGCTCACATTGGACGACTTTACCCGTCTTCTGCTGCTTCACTGCAAACTGTGAGACGACATTGCCATGGTGGACGAGGTCCCTTACGGTCAGCTTCAGGACGTCACCCGACCTGAGCATGCTATCGATGCCAACGCGAAGAAGAGCGAGATCCCTGATTGAGATCCCCGCGCCTTCCTCCTTCAAAAGCGTCTCCAGCATCGAGATTTGATCCTCCGTGAAGGGTCTCATCGCTCCTGTTTGTGTGCCTTGGTTTGGTTTGATGTTCGTGCGTAATTACTTCTTCTCAATGAAACTTCCGTCGTGGATCTGATACTACAAATGATATTCAGGACGTTCCTCGACGCAAGAAAAATTCCACCCGAGCGCGTAGAAGGTGGTATTGCACGCCTCAACGCAAAAACGGCGGCATCTCATCGACACCGCCGTTCTTCTCTTCTCTAAATCGAAAGCTCCCGCCAAAGCGTGTGCCGCGAGACTCCAAGCTCACGGGCGATATCACCCTTGTTGTAATCGCCCGAAGCCAGCATTGCTTTGGCTTTGCGCAGATCGGACGGAGTGATGCTCTTTGGTCTTCCTCCTACCCTCCCCCGTTTTCTCGCGGCATCTAAGCCAGCGCGGGTTCGTTGGCGGAGGAGATCACGTTCGAACTCACCCATCAGAGCAAAGATCCCGAAGATCAATTTCCCCGACGGCGAGGTCGTATCAACGATGTTCTCAGTCAGCGAGCGAAGCTCTATGCCTCGCTGTTTGAGATCGTCCATCGTCTCAATGAGCTGCCGCAAAGAACGGGCCAATCGATCCAGACGCCACACGATAATGACATCTCCGCTTCGGGCGTGGTCGAGAAGCCGGGCAAGCTCCGGACGCTCCTTCTTCGCACCCGACGCCTTCTCTTCATAAAAGCGGTCACAGCCCGCCGCCTTCAGTGCATCGCGTTGCAGATCCATTTCCTGAGCGTCCGTCGAGACTCTACAATATCCAAGTTTTGCCATGGTGCAAAAACCTCCAAGTTGCCCTAGAACTGCAACATAGGTTTTGCACCTAGTTTTGCAACACGAAAAGCGGTGCTTTTTGTGAGCTTTCTGTGAGGCTCGTGGTGTGGTTCAAATACGTTCGTTTTTGCACCACTCGAAAGCGAAATCGAAATGAGCTAGCTCATGGTGAGCTAAGCAGTGTCTCTCAGCCTGCCCAACGAATGCCTGAGCGGGCAATAGTTAACTTTATTCAGCCGGAATAGGCCGAAAGCGGTGTTTAGGGCAGCTGGCGGTGATGCCTCCTCTTGAGGGATAAGCGGCAAGACCGAAGGGCGATTCATAAGATTGAAACCCGGCAGCTGGCGCCGCTAAGAAACGCTTTAAGTCGCCAGTTCCAAGTGCTCTTTAACATTGTCTTGCAAGCGTTCTCGGAGCTTGGCCTCTAGGTCTGGGCTGGCATGTATCCAATCGAGACTTTCAATGTAAAGTTTGATCGAAGCGCCACTTGAAAGTTCTAAAAAGAACTCGGCTGCGTCCAGGCCGGGAACCGACCTCGATACAACAAACGTGGCTCTGAATTCAGGCGCTATGTTGCGGAGCACAGGCTCGATGGCGTTGATGATGTCCTGCAAGGTTTTTTCCGAGAAAATGATTGGGGCATTTAAACAGTTTATTCGCGCCACCGATTCGTTACAACAAGGTACTAACCAACCCCTAAGACCTAAGACCGGAAAAGCTCCCATCAGAAATTTGGTTATGCGTTCCGATTATTGTCCCCCGTTTCCCACAAGCACGAAAGGCGCCCAGATGCTTGGATGCGCCCAGAGCCCGCCGCGCGCGATCAGCGCGGCCTCCGCGCGGCGTAGTGCCTCCGCGCGGCCGATGCCAGGCTCGGCCTTCATCGCGTTCACCGCGCCCGTGGTGATGGCGACGGCGGCCTCGCTATCCACATACCAATGCGAGACGAGCAGGGAGCGGGCACCAGCGTAGAAGAATGCGCGCGCAAGCCCCGACAGCGCCTCCGCGCCTTCCGCCGATCCTGCCGCCGTGTTGCAGGCCGACATGACCACCCAATCGGCGTTGAGGTTCAGCTGCGCGACCTCGGACGCCGTGAGAAGCCCGTTATCCTCCTCGCTCGCTTCGGCGGGCGGCGTTAGCAGCAGCGCAGGCTCGGCCTTGGCCTTCGCGAACCAGACTGTCTCGCCCGCCAGCAGCCCATGCGTGGCAAAATGCACCACGCGGGCGCGGGCGAGATCGCCGCTTCTGGAAAGCGCCTTCACCTTGCTTACGCTCGCCCGCTCGCCGAGATAAACCGCGTTCCCCAACCCCGCCTCGGGAACGCCCAGCGCGCGGCCGACGGCGCAAAGCTCGTCCGCCGTCTCAGGCAGCGGCGGCTCGCGGCGCAGTTCCTCGACATTGATTGCACCACCGCGGAACAGCGAAGTGATGCTCGCGGCGAGGCGTGGTATGCGGGTCTGTTTCGGCGGCACGGCCTTGCGGCAATTCTGCTTCGCCCAGGCGCTTCTGTCAGTGCCGTCCCCGCCGCTCAGAAGCGGATTGCCGAAACCGGCGAAAGGCTCCGGCGCCGCGCTCGCCTTGGCGGCGCGCAGCGCCTTAAGGCTGCCCACCGAGGGCAGGATCGTAATCACCTGCCGTTGGCCGAGCCACGCCGCGCTCTTATAGGCTTCAAAGCGCGGCAGTTTCTCGTCCGGCTTCTCCGTGACGAGCACCTCGAACGGGAGTTGAGTTAGCGCGCCGGAAGGCACGATGAGTAGCCGCTTGCCCTGGATGAGGTCTTTGACAGCGCCGAATAGTTCGCGGTAAAGCGAATGTGCGGCGGCGGCATTGAAAGGCGGCAACTGTGTTTCGGTCGTTTCGGCTCCAAGCACACTCTTGCACCATTCCCTGCTTTTTTCTCCATCGCGCCAAAGGCTACTGTCGAGGCCGCACCGCAGCGACCACACCCGCTCTCGTAGGGCGTGCAAGCCGAGAGTAATGCTCGTCCAGCGGGCCTCCTTTTTTGTGAGCGCGAAGACAATCGTCTCTTCGGGCGCCCGCCCAAGCTGTGGCAAATCAAGAAACAGCACCAAGGCATCATGTTCGCCAAGCAGCGCTTGCGCGTCCGCAAGCGCAAGCGGCTTCGGATATGCCAGTTCTGCGTAATCGGGAAAGGCCTGGCGCAACGCCGCCTGCTTCTCGGCAAGCCTGGCCTCAATCTGCTCAATTGCGGCGCGCGCTGCTTCAGCGCCCTTGGCATCGACCGTGCCCGCCGCCGCGTTGAGGCTGCGATAGGCGGCCTCGCGCGCCACCAGCAAATCCTGCTGTTCGCGCACGACCCTCGCCAGCTCCTGCCCGCCCTTGGCAAAGCGCGCGGCCATGGCGGAGAGCGCATCCGCCAACTCGTTTTGCAGCGCCCATTGCGCCGCCTCGAAGCCCTCGGCCCGGTTCGCAGCATCGCGCACGCTGGCACGATAAAGCGCGCATGCATAGGCCCTCAAGCCGCCCGTGTTCTGCGCAAGCACTGCCTTTCCGAGCCCGCTCCGTTCCACCACGCCGCCAGTCGAAGCGCCGATCATTATAGGCTTGGCCTTCCTGTAGAGAGCAGCTGCTTCCGGCCAACGTCCCTGATCTTCGAATAAACCGGCCAGATTGGTTAGGTCTCTGGCCACGTCAGGATGATGAGGTCCGGAACTTGCCTCATCTATTTTGAGCACGCGTTGCATCAAGGGCTCCGCCTCGGAAAGCCGATGCGTGTCCTGGAACAGTTGTGCAAGGTTGTTGAGATCTGCGGCGACGTTGGGATGATCCGGCCCGAAGCTTTTCTCGTCTATGGCGAGCGCTCGCCATAACAGCGGCTCGGCCTCGGAAGAGCTTTTTGTATGCCTCAGTAGCTGTGCAAGGTTATTGAGGCAAAGGGCCACTCTTGGATGATCTGGACCAAAGAATTTCTGATAAATCGCGAGGGTTCGGCGCGTTAACAGTTCAGCTTCGCCAAATCTGCCAGTGTCCTGAAGTAGCTGTGCAAGATTATTAAGGCGTATGCCAATCTTCGGGTGATCAGGCCCAAAGTTAGCCTCATCGATAGAGAGGGCACGGCGCATCAGCGGCTCAGCCTCCGAGCCGCGGTCTGTGTCCCGGAGTAGCATCGCCAAATTGTTGATAATCAGGCTCACGGTTGGATTATTAGCCCCGAAGCTAGCCTCCGCGATCTTGAGCGCGCGAAGATATAGCACCTCAGCCTCGTTTAGACGATTCATCCGAGCAAGAAGTCGTGCCAGGTTGCTGAGGTCTACCGCTATATTTGGATGATTGGCTTCAAGATGCCGTTCGTCGATGGCGAGTGCGTCGCGCATGAGCGGCTCGGCCTCAGCAAGCCGGTTCGTGTCCTGGAGAAGTTGAGCCAAATTATTGAGGGAGACAGCGTATTCGGGGGTATTGTCCCCGTAACGAGCTCTTGTGCCGGCAACAAGCTGCTTGGCTAGGCGCATCGCTTCTGAATACTGTCCGGCTTGGAGGAGCGACAGGCTGCGCTCATTGATGTCTCTAAGTTCGGATTCGCTGGGCGATTGGGCGAAGGCCGGATGTGGCAGCAGGGCGATTGCGAAGAGGACGAGTAGCAGGAACGATCTTAGTGCGCTCAGGCGCATCGCCGACCTCGATCCGTTCGCGAAGGCAATATGAACAAAGCTGACTGGGATAGATATGGATAAAGCAAGGCTAAAGTTTGCCGCGACGCCCCCGCAGAGCCATGTCACCCTTGACGATGGCTGCGGATGAAGGGGGTCTTTGCCAGCTCTAGCGGCCGCGCCCTTTTGCGTGGTTCTAAAGCAGGAGGCGGCCACCGGGACGGTTCTATCCCTCAACCTCGAAATTACAAACCCGCAAACCGGCGCTTCGAAGCATTTTTACAGTGCTGGGCTTGGCGCTTGGAGCTTAGCAAAGGTCCAAGGAGAGGGCCCGCTTCCGTTCACACCCATTTCACTTTCGGGCAACACATCGCAGCCGGCCACCATACTGTTTTATGCACGGGAAGACTCGCGCGTAGCTCAAGTGGTTGAGAGTCCAGGCCTCTACAAGTTTGTGATGCATCCTCTGACAGCAGGCCGCGATAGCTCCTTTTTCGGTAAAAGCACATCCAGGCCGCTAATGTTTGAGATGAATCTGCCCTACGTGGATCACCGCCTTCACCACGGGCGGTGGTACACTTCCCCTGCATCAAGCCAATTGGGGAGCCGGAACGAACGGACTCTGAAAGCGGCGCCGAAATGCTGAGAGCGGACACTATTTCGTAATCTTGAACTAAGAGGGACTCAGGCTTGACCCGTTCGCCAACACAACCCCGCGTTTAGGTCTTGAAAGATCGCGCGTGGGCAGTCTTGATGGCAGTTTTCAATCGACGGGGAAAATCGCCTTCGTTTGCGTCGAGCATCTGATGATTGATCAGCACCAAAGAGAGTGGATGAGTGGCAGGAACCGATCCGATCCTGATGGGTAGAATATTCTTCTTAAGCTGGTTGGCGAACATGACTTCTTTCACGACCCAGTCCGACATCACGGATGCTTCGCTCAGACACACGAGAAGTAGATAGCAGTCTTCGATAGCGCGCTGGATAGAAGCATTGAAGTGTTCACTCCCGCTGATGCTGTCATCATACCAGACGTTGAAACCCCAGCCCCGTATCAGTTCAACCATGTTGCGAACTGGGCTGCTATCGGCCCTGGCATAACTAATGAAGACCTGGCCGCTCTCGCGAAGCTCAGGATCACTCATGCGCCTGAAAACGCCTTTACCAAATTTATCTAAAAGCACACGCGTAAGTAGGCGTCGGGTGCCCGGACCGAATTGCCCGTCGCGCGAGCTGTGCTTGTACGCCTCCTGAAATCGGAGGACCTCACGTGCAAGCGCGGCGTCGTAACTCTCCACGAATTCGATGCCTTCGTGAAAGTCGAGGAATCGGAGCGCCAAGCGGATGTTCTTGCAGGCGGCACCGGAGCTGCCTGTGGTCAGAACGCCTTCTCCGACTTTCGGGTCGCGGAAGTAGCGTTCAAAATCTATCGTATCCTCATGCATGGCTTACACTCGCACTATTCGACGCAGTATGCGATGTCCAAATCGAGGAGGCAGCGAGGGAAATGCAACAAAGACTTCGGAGAATATGGTGACCAGACGGCGATTTGTGTGGATTGCCTCAAGTGTTTGCGGCGTGCTGGCGATAGTGGGTATGGCGTGGAGCAGTTTTGGAACGCACAAGATTGTCCTAACCGACACGCAGCTGCAGGAACGACTCAACCACGAGCTTCCGCGCGCTATCAAGGGCGTCACGATCAAGGGGGCAACCATCAAGATCGCAGAGAACCGGATAGCCCTTACCATCGATGTTCGAGCAAGCGCATTGAACCAGTCCTTCGCGGCCAGCGTCTCCGCTCGCGGTATACCTCGCTTGGATACCGAGCGTGGGGAGCTTTTCTTCGATGCCGATGATGTGAAGCTGGAAAATTTAGCCATCGGCAACATGGGCCCTTCCGGTCAGGCTGCTGGGCCCCTCGCCGGCCTGATGGCAGATAAGCGGATCAAGGCGGTTGCTGGTAACGTGATCGCAGCCGGGGTCAAGGCTTATCTGGCTGCGCGGCCCGTCTACCGCTTTAAGGATGACCTCAAGGGCTCGGTACTCAAATCCACCGTTACAGAACTCACAATCGAGGGTAACGCGGTGGCGATCCGCTTATCGCTTCTCAACTTGAGTGTGATGGCAGTGCTTTGTCTGTCGGTGCTGCTCGTGCTTCTCACTGGTATCGTGTATCTCGTTCGTCATCCGAGTTGGGGAGTCCGAATACAACCGTAGGAGGCGCGTCATGTCTATCACGTACCATACCACGGGTGGGCTCAAACTCTTAACCGTCAGAGCACGCTAGCGAAATGGAGAACGTTTTTGGGCAACTAGAGAGGAGGAAGGCATGATCATTGGCCTCTACATAACTGCAGCCGTCATCATGGCTGCTGGGAGCCTCTATCTCGCCTGGCGAAACAGGGACTTTCGTAAATTTCTGGCAGGCGCTTTTTTCGTTTCATCGGGCATTTTGTTCTATCTCTATCTCACCGATGTTTCGGTCCCTCTGTTGGGGACAAATTTTGTCGAAACACCTCAGATCAGCGGTGGCCGCTCCATCGTTCATTTTATCCTCTTCTTGCTCTGTTTCTATTTTGGCTTCGTCAGGAAGCCAAAGGCTTGAAAGGGACGCCATCCGTTGTACGCGAACGGTTATTGTTCTTCATGGGTCTTCCGCTGCTTCTGGGCTCGACAATGAGTGATTGGGTTTTACCTGCTCCCGAAACATGCGCCCGAGTGCGGCTTTCCGAGATCGATGATACCGGTGATACCCGCAGTTGACTTTGATCAAAGCTGAGTCAAGACTTTATGTTAAAATATTTTGCTAATCTGATATTGTAGGAGTTGATCATGGCCCGGAAGCGGAACATAGCCGCAAAATTATTTAGCGGAAAAAAACCTGATATCATTCTGGATATACTACATAATTTAATGGTTGGCGAGTTTAAGGGTCAGATTAAGGAAAGGGAGCGACTTGATCGCTTGCAATTTTACATTAGCCGTAACGGTCTAGGAGACCAAATAGATCCGGAGTTGCTTAACAAGCGGATGAGATACGGGAATATAAGAATAGATCGTGTCGAAGACGAATTTTTGATCCCTTTGGCTCAAATGAGTCCAGAACGACGGCAGGAATTTTTAAGCCACGCAAGGTTTAAGAAAAGTGGCGGTATAGGTGTTTTGCCAACCATAATAATTGTACTGGTATTTCTGGCAATCATCTCCTCCCTGACCAACGAAAGCAATAAGACCACACAAACAAACGTTCCCGCAAAGACGCCAACACCTCAGAGTACGGCACAAAACTCACTACTGACCCAACGCCACCCAGGGCCAGCATTTTCGGGTATAAATTCGGAGGCACAGAAGCCGAACATAAGCTTTTCGGTCGCCCCTTCAATAAATGATAATGCTAGGACCTTTGCACAAAATTTCACGGCGGCGGCTTCCAGTAATAATCTCGCAGAATTGCTAAAGTTCTACAGTCAGCCAGTCCGTTTCTTCGGTCGCGAGCTTGGATCTACGGACTTGGAGAAAGAACTGTCAGCGTATATAAAACGCTGGCCCTACCGCCGTTTCGTGGCACCCTCTGACAAAACCTTGGTAGAGTGCGATATTAAAGGTGAAAGTTGCTCTGTAAGAATGGTGGTATACTGGCAGGCTGTTAGTGCAGTCCGTAGGCAAAAGTCCATCGGGACTGCGCAGCGAATCCTCACACTGCAGACAAGTGATGGTACTTTTCTCATCAAATCTTTCGATGAAGAAATTTTAGATAGGAGGGTGCTGCCATTGGGAGAGGCGGTTGCTGGCAATCAATAAGCGCTCATCTTTCATCCGTGGCGCGAGGTGATGCCAAGCTAGCGTTCATGCTTCAGGCTCAGGATATAGGCGATGACGTGATCCCGCACATCCGGGCGGAGCACAAAGTTCGGCATGTTCTCGTGAACGGAATGGAGGGTAGCGGCGAGGCTGATCCCCGTCACACCCTCCGCATTAGCGATACTCTCGAAGCTGGGAGCCAAAGGATTAGGCGAGACGTTGTCACCCTTTCGGACCGCGTGACACTGGGCGCAAACTTGGGAAACATAATGAAGCCCCTTCGCCGCATCCCCCGCTTCCTGAGCCCGAGCTTCGTATGCTCCGGCGATTATCACAAGAAAACTGCAAATCGCGAAGATTGGTGTTTGCATCCTGATTCCTCCCTTAAGTAATTCAGCTTAGTAACAGCAGCTTAGAGTATCGGGGTTCACTGATTTAGATCATTATCACATTACGTGGCGGAATGCGGGCCACTTGAAACCTCGTCCTGCGGCCCCAAACTTATCCGTGTGCATCAAGAAGAAGGCCTGGCGCGGCCTTCACCAACCTGCCGGCCCCATTGAAGAGCGGTGCCCAGCGGCCTTCTTTTGCTGGAGACACCCCCGGTAAGGTGGATCCTCCCTAACATGGGTGGAGATGCGGCCGTTTAGGCAAAACAGGGGATGCGCCTCCCAAACCATTGGAGGCAAAGATGACAGAACCCACTCAGTTCGCAATCGTGACCCTCATGAGCGGTCGAAAGTGCTCGGGCTCAAACGAACCGAATTGATCCGCAGGGCCGGCCTCACGAACATCACGAAGGGACTCCGGCGTCTCGATGCACTCAAACGGGGTGAACTGGAGCCAGCCGTCGTCCTCCTCAAAGGCTTACCGGTGGCGCTCGAACTTCAACCCGAGGTCGTCGAAGCTGCCATTCGCGAGACAGAAGCCCAACTCGCTCAGGCACGGGAGATCGCCGAGAAAGAACGGGATGCCCTGTGGCGTGAACGTTTCAAGCCATGCGCATATCTCATCGGAACAACGAAGGTCCCGTCTCAAATCTGTATCTGTGGCGTCACGGGAGGCCCGGCGAGGTGGCTGAAAATTCCCCTCGACCTGACGCAATCCCCCGATACCTTTTCCGCTCAGGCTTTGGCCTTCGTTCGGAGGACGCCCCAGACCATGTTCTTCGGTCGGACCACGGGTTTTGTCGTCAACTTTGATCCTGATCGGGCTGTTCGTTTCGATTTGGACGGCAATCCTCTTGAGCACCTGAACCATGCCGACATCCCAGGACACGTCGTTTTCACGTTGGGTAGGGGGAGGCATCAGATCCCGTCCGAAGTCCTTGCGAAAAGTCATGGGCCTGAGTCCGAAGCCGCGCCCGAACTGAGCGGCCAAGCGGCCATCATCGACGCTCGCCCCATTCCATCATCATCATCATCGGTTTTAGAGGAGCAACGGCATGAACGACAGTCAGCAGTTTTTTGAAAAAGTCGGAACGGCTTTGATCAGAGCCAGACCGCGCCAGAGGCATCACTGGGATGGAGAACTTATCCAGATAAGAGACCCCGAAAGCATGTCCGGAGAAAAGCGTTGGGCAGCCAATCGGGACATCTTTTGGGGAGCTACGCAAACCTACGATACTCTTCCTCCTGGGCTATACCGGTGTGCCATTGCCGAGGGGATCGGGCCAATACTGACGAAGCAGGAGATCGCAACGGATGACATAATCGAACTGCCAAACTCGGTCGCCATTTCAATTCTTCAAGAGTTTGAGTCGTTCTGGGATCTCGAAGAGGAGTTCCAAAAGCGCGGATTCCTCATGAAAAGAGGGTATCTCTTTTGGGGACCAGCGGGTTCAGGCAAAACGGTGTTGATCAACCTTCTCATCCAAAAGCTTATCACCGATCAAAAAGGGATCGTCATCTTCATCGATGAGCCACGGAATGCATCAGCCGTTTTGAGGATGGTCAGACAGATCGAACGCTACAGACCCATTATCGCGGTTCTTGAGGAATTGGACGCACTTGTTGAACGGCACGGCGAGAATGAGTACCTGGCACTGCTCGATGGCGAAACCCAGGTTCACAATATCGTCTATCTGGCGACGACGAATTTCCCCGAGCGACTCGACCGGCGCTTCGTGGACCGCCCGGCTCAATTCGACACAGTCACCTACATTGGAATGCCATCGGCCGCAGCGAGGTATGCCTTTTTGAAAGCGAAGGAGCCGTCGCTTACACCAGAGGAGCTGGATCTTTGGGTGCGGCTTTCAGACGGTTTCTCAGTTGCGCATCTCAAGGAGCTGATCATCTCCGTGAAGTGCTTCAAACAGCCGCTTGAGTCCGTGATCGCCAGGCTTGAGCAGATGCACGGAAGGATCCCAAATTCTTCCGACACCCGAATTAGCGCCATCGGGTTCACACGTGTCGCCGCATGAAATGGAGCCATCCTTGCTTCACACGAGGATGGCAGCCCTGTTATTGGAATAAATCCCGGCGTCTTGCGTTGTTAGGGCATTGCTAAAATATGCCCCGAATCAAAGCCGCGCATTAGAAGCGCGGCTTTTTCATTTTTAAAGGAACGCACTTACCCATTAACGCGAGGCTTCGATGTCTTCGCGATCCTGCCAAAGTTCGACGGCTGCCAAAATCACGACAAGCACGCCGATGACAATATGCGTGGCTCTGAGCGGATCGCCGTAACCAAGCCAAAATGGCGAAACCGCCAGCCATACCCCGGCGAGCATTTCGAACGGTTCTTCCCAACGAGGTGGAACCGTGATTTCCAAAACCGCCAGAGCAACGATCACCAGCCCGGTGGCGACCGCATTTACGACTATCGCGTCTACAGCCGGATGCAGGACGACAGCGACAATCGCGGCCACGACACCCAGCAGGATCGAAGCCATGTCTTCCCAGCGGCGAGCAGAGCCAGATGATTGGGTGCTAGTCATAAACACCTCCCATTAGCGGCTTCGGGCTTCTGACATGCAAATGACTGACCCGGCCGTCTTCTTAAAAGAACTTTCCCAATTTTATAGTTCGAAAGATACAAGGCCGCATTGACCGGGATCAACAGTAGGATTGTTAGTCGCGCCTTTGTGGCGCGAGGGCATGTTTCCGAGATCTCCGATTTATAGGAGGAGAACGATTGATTGGTGCTCATCTGGCGGCTCAGGCATGTCGGCTTCGGGTTCGGCATATTTCGCGAGTTCTTCATAGCTTCTGGCTACGCTGAGAATTTATTCCCTTGCCACTGAATCGTGCATTTGCTCCGCAGCATCGGTCCAGCAGGACACCAGAATACGGCTGGACTCGGCAAGCAGGAAGCTCGCGCGATTTGGCCGTTTTTGCCTGCTCCCGCAACTTGGTTTCCGGTTTGATCTATCGCAAAGCGGGGAGCCTAGTCCGGTGGTAGATTAAAACAACCGGGGGATCCGCAGAGGATCAAACCGATGATTATTGATCGATTGTGCCAGGAACATCGCAACATAGAAAAGCTGCTCCTCGTTCTTGAGAGGGAGTTGAGCGTCTTTGATCGCGGGGAGCGGCCTGATTACGAGGTTATCTCGGCGGTTATCGCCATGGAAGAGCAAGATTTCTTTCCGGCGGCGGTCAAGGCTCTGCAACCTGAGGACTGGGCGGAGATCGCCTCGTCGAGATTGACCGGTCTGAATGATCCGCTTTTCAGCGAGACCGCTGAAAAGAGGTTTGACGCAGTCCGATGGCATATCTTGCAGCTGGAGCAGGAGGCCGAGACGGAACGGGCTCGGGCGCATTGATGATGTGGAACTGATCAAGGTCTACGATCCTGCGAGTTCAGGCCATAGAACCTCAGCGGTGGCAGCTCTGCGAGAAGAGCTGGGTTTCGGACCCGACGCCGGGTAAAGACAGCCCCCAGGCCCATGGAGAACCCCAATGGTCACGATACGACGGCTGCTAAATCAAAAGGGCGGAAACGTCTGTTCGATTGGTCCAGATGCGACGGTGTTCGATGCCGTCGCGAAAATGGCCGAGAATGGCATCGGATCGCTGACCGTGATGGACGGCGATGCACTCATTGGCATCATTACCGAGAGGCATTACGCACGCAATGTTGTCCTGAAAGGCAAGTCATCTTCTACGACGCCGATCTGGGAGATTATGGATAGACGCGTTATCACCGTACGGCCGGAACAATCCGTCGAAGAATGCATGGCCCTCATGACAGAGAGGCGTGTGCGCCATCTGCCAGTCATCGAAGGAGAAAAGGTAATCGGCATTGTTTCGATTGGAGATTTGGTAAAAAGCATTATTGACGATCAGAAATTCGTGATCGGCCAGCTTGAGCATTACATTTGTGGATGAATAGCACGCCATAGGGCACGGTATTTCCCACTAGGTCCGGTGACCGTGGCGTGCAAAACGACCTCTTCTAATAGTACGAGGTGCAAAAAAATGGAAAATGTACATCAAACCTTATCACAGCCCGGCTTCAATCCCGTCCCGATCTTGGATATGTACTTAACTTCGCTCGACGCTTGGAAAAAGAACTACGACGCCCTTGTCCAAGCTCCCAGAGTACAACAAGGACAGCCGGGCGGAGCCCTCAATCCCGGTGCGGCATACGAGAACACGTCCGCTCAGTGGCAAAAAAATGATTTCTTTCGCCGTTTCGTCGAGCAGCAAATCAAGATTTGCCGCTTCTTCGGGAAGAGGTGGGAGCAATATTTGGACCTTCCGTCCGATCTGTCCCGTTGCCAGTCGCCGGCGGACTTCGCGCAGGTGCAGTTAGCCTTTCTCACCAAAATGGCTGCCGATTATGGCACTGAGTGTAGGCACCTTACGCAAGCGCTTCTGTCAAACTGGATGACGGTCCAGTCAGCGCCCGTCATTCCGAAACAGCCAACGCTCCATTGAAGCATTCCCAGCCGCCACCCTTGTTCCCACGCTCGCTCTGAACCATCCCGGAAACCCGCTTGGTCACATCGAGGCGGCGTAAACGGATTGGTTTTTTTGTCTTCACATTTTGGATTTTCGCATTACAAATCAATCCCAATTTTTGTGCTGTTTTCACCTCTAACCATATAAATTGATTGGGAAATTGAGTTACAGTCGTGTCCGTCCACCTCCTCCTTGATGCCACGCCCGCCGAAATCATGGCTTACCCGCCTGAGAGATCGGATTCGGGCGTCCTTCTCGCGTTAGGACTGTCTCTACGCGGCTTCCGAAGGGGGCCGTACAGCCAGGTTTGCCTTACGGGTGCCTCTAATGCCCAACGGCTTCTCAAGGCTCTCCTGGCCTTTCCTGCGAGCCTTGTCCCCCCGTCCTCCTCGCCCCATAGCGTCATCCCGCAGGCGCCGATATCCCCCGTCCGTTCATCGAAAAAGGGGGGATTCGGTACATTTTCACGAAGTCACTGGGACCCGGTCGTCCCGGAGGAAGCATCATTTCCTCTAAGCCTCAAGCGTGGCTCAGGACGGTAAGATTCATCTTACCGTCAACGGGGGTAGCCAAAGAACAGAAAACCCGGCTGAAGAGGCAGATTTAAAACCTGGCGATGGATTGAAGGAAAGGGCTTCCCCCCCGATGGAACGCCGCTGGGTACCTTGTTGTTTTGTGACCACTTACAAAGGGCCATCAGGCGCGTGTCCTCGCGCCCCAAGAGAAAACTTAAGCCCCAATAACAAAACGAAGGGAGGAGATCATGAGCCAGTTTCTCAGAGTAGCTCCAAAGACCCCCGGAGCGCGTTCAACGCTGTTGCTCAACATGCACCACATCGAGAGAATCGACACCTATGACGATGAAGGGTCCGTGTTGGTGTTGAAAGGCCCCCACGGCTATGAATGCCTAGAGGTAGCCGAGGAGGCCGAGACAATCGAAGCTGCCATGCATACTCCGGCCGCGGCAGGGCTTCTCCAACTGCATGAATGTGTCAAGGGTAAGCCAGATAATGCCGTAATCCTGAGGCTGCACGATCTACGCTCGGTGTCTCCCAGGGGCTCCGGCTCTCTCGTCCACTTCGGAAGAGACGGAGCAGCAAGCCTCGAAGCTTACGAGGACCTTGAAACCATTGCCTCCATGATCGAGGCTACGGCACTTCTTTCGGACTGGCGGAAGGACCAGCCCCAACTGGACGACAAGACGGCCAATCTCATTTTCGCTCTAACGGCGTCACAGCTCCGTTTGAAGGCGCGACCGAACCTTCCGGCAGTTCATGAACTGGCTCTGATGTTGCAGGAGGAAGCAGACGAGGGGTAAACGCATCCTTCCGCCGAATGTCCAGCAGTTCTTGTAAGAAGCAAACGGCAATGCGCTATAGGTAACTCAAAAGCCCAGCCTGGTGACTCCTGCCGCTTATTGTGTTTGGCCTGTGAAGTAGGAAGCCATGAGCAAGATCATTCTCCTCTCTGCCGTTTGGGCTGCTGCCTACACGCAAGCCGCCGCTCAGCCGCAAAGCGCTGCCGTGGAGGAGGGACGGCAAAACGCTCAACAGTTCTGCGCCCGTTATCATGCCATAGGACGGAAGGGGGAGAGTCCCCACGCAGACGCTCCTCCCTTTCGGCAAATCGCCGCCAATCGTAGCGCCCGAAATTTGAGAGAGGTTCTTGGAGAAGGGGTGATTGTCGGGCATCCCGACATGCCTCAGTGGCGATTTGGAGCGGAGGAAGTAAGCTCCCTTGTTGCATACCTGAAAAGCCTCAGCGGGAAAGCGTAGCCCTCCAGTTCCCACCCACGAACATCTCGAAGCCGATGCTGAACGCCCGGTGTCCAATTAGGATCGCCGAATAAATGCCATTCCTCCGCTCATCAGAAGGACGCCGATCAAAAAGCCAACACCGGCCGCAATGAGCGCAGCGGGTAACGGGTGACCGCGTATTTGTCCTTCGACGCCGCCGACATTCTCCCGGACCATCTCCTTGGCCTGCCGCATCCTGCGTTGGGCCATCGTGCTGTATTTGTCGGTCAGATCCCTCACTTGCCTGCGAAGTTCCTCGACCTCTCTGTTGCTAGTAGCGTAATCGGTGCGCATCGGAAAAAAACACTCCTTGTGGATTTGCGTGCCTGTCTTCTGAGGGAACAATCCCTGTCGAACGCATCACGTTCCCGGCCGCCGCTAGCTCTGCCTGCGGGTAATAGCCGCGCCTTCGCCGCTTCAATGGCGGCCTCCTTCGTTGGGAAGATTGATCCATAGAAATCGGTTGGCATGCTGCGTTTCCGGACATCGGCCCACAGATTGCTGCCTGGGATTTTGATGCTTGCGCAAATAGAACGAGAAAAACGCACGGCGCGGGCGTTTTAGCGACTAAGGACAAACTGGCGCTTTGCCTTTCGGCCAGCACGATAATCTTCGATCTCCCGCCCGCGCGCTGGAGCTATAACAGAGGAAGGGGATCTATGCTAACCGTTCACAGCGCCAGATCTTGAAGTCGAGCCATTTGGCGATAGGTGGCGGCCAATGCTGTTGTCTCAGTAGCAGAAATGCCAGTTGTAGCCTTGGCAATAATCGTCAGGATGGCCGGACATTATGCATTTGATATAGCATCTGCCCCATACGAGGTGGTTGTTGTCATTGGGACCGTGGCTGCGCGCATCGCAGCGGCCAGGATGATTCCTGCAATAGCGCTTCACACGCCGGGCATCCGCACCATCGTCAAAAACGAGCCTCAATGTCGAGAGCGGCTGATGCGGTGCCGAATTCCTCGCCGAGCCAGAGGCACCTGCAAAGGTCGCATGCCCTAGGATTGTCACCTCAAACACCGCCACTGCAGCAATCATGCTTTGCTTGAAGGACATGTGCAACTCACTAACCGTTAAGTTGAGGGGTTCAGTGTTAGGCGGTCAACTGGCTGTGTCAAGTAAGGCTTACGCTGCAGGGGCTGGCCATAAAGGGGCGCTCAGGAAGACTCGAACATTCGCCCTCCTTTTCGAACTCTGACGCGCTCCCTGTTGAGCAATGAGCACATAGCCAGCCCCTTTCTATCCGGGGGCATCAGCGGCGATCCCTTGAACTACAAGCAAACTGACCGGGAAGATAATCAAGATTCAAGCAGGTATTGTCCCAGCCTATCGAACCACTCCAAAGCCTCCAGCCGCGGCAGTCAATTAGTTCGCCATAGGCGTTTTTGTGAACTGGACAACCACGTGCTACTTGGGTGTAATGCCGATGGTGGGATTTGGTCTTACGCTCCAAGGCACCTGCATTTGATGGCGTGGCGAGGATTGCGCAAGAAGCGATGAAAATCAAAAACTTGCCGCTGATATTCATGGAATCCCTCCCAGCATAGCTGCCTTCTGAGGCAGCACTTATTTCTTACTCAGTTTACCATAGAATTATCTTTTGGGCGGCTCTTGGTGCGCGGGACGAAGTTTTATAGCTGGCGTTGCCATTCGGTGAGAGGGGAGTTTTCGCCAAGGCCACCGGCCCCCGCCAGTCGGCTTGCAAACCCCCTTCCCCCTTCGGCATAAATCGCGGAGCGGCGGAATTTCTTAAGCGGTGCGCCCAAACCGCTCCTTCACCTTAGGCAGGAAGCGCGCAGGAACCACTCGGCAAGTCCGCAATTGCCGCAGACTTGAATTTGAAACTTTGGGCTGTTCTTCCCTATCCACCAATCCACCCCGAACGGTAGCAAATCCGGCCCATAGCCTCCAACCGCATCGACTTCCTTGGTGTATAGCTCGCTGCTTCCGCAGTTTCTGCATTTGTGGTCGCTCATCGGGAAAGCTTCCCCCAACCCCACAGATCGGGGCGCAAACGCCGGCAAATTCACAATCTTAGCAGTGCTTTCGTCTCTGCCAGTAGGATCGGGACCTCTCAAATGTTGAAACCGATACGAGGCCAGAGACGGGTCAGGAAAAGTCACGGCGCAGCTATTGGAACCGTTACCTTTGGCAGCTCCAGCAAGGCCCCTCCCACGGCGACCACGAGCTGCCGGCTTCCATAGCGCTAGGTCTAGCAGCTCGGGAGCCTTCGATGAGTTCACGTGCCCCAAGAAGCAGTACCCGATTAATGTCCGGCTCCATGATGAGATGAGGGAAGAGTTGCGCCGCATCGCCGAGGCGGAAAACCGGACACCGGATAGAGGCTGGAGCCGCGTGCCTTTACCGGCTGCGAAAAGACGGAAAGCGGACCATCTCTGATTTCCGGTTCCAAAAAGAGCTGCTGGGGCTGGGATTCTGGAATCCGCCACAGCTCAATGCCCCCGCCATTCATCGAGGCGGGCCGATTCGGTACATTTTCACGAAGTCGTTGGGTCCCGGTCGCCAGGTAGATCGATCTCTCTCCAAATTTTTCTCCCCTCAGAAATTTTGCGCCCCAGGAATTGCATCGCAGGAAACGCACCCCCCAGGATTTTTTCGGAGCGTCTATCGGCAAGCCCTGGCGTCGATGGAGTGGTTAGGCCGGCAAGTTTCGGCAAATTCAGGCAGAGAGAGAGGCCAAAGCGATCAGGGCAGCTTGACGCCGATGGCCATGCACGAGCCAAGTCCATGCCCATCAGACCTATCCGTCGATCCTCGTCATCCGAACTCCCCCGCGTCTGAAAATCGGCCTTTCTGCAACTTAAAGAAGCCTCTTGCGGTCTTTTATCAAATACAAATTGAATTCATTTACGGCCAAATTTCTGTCACCCGCGCGACAAGCCGACCCCGATGCCTCTACCGAAATCCAAGCTCCTCCGGCTCAAACGCGATCTCGTCTCGGCCCGCATCCTGATTCAAGAAAGCGCAGGAACACGGAAGGAGGGTGAGGGGGAAGGTCGCGCCGATGTCGATCTCCCCAAGCACCTCCGTCTCATAGCGGATCATATTTCTTACGAGCTGGACTATCTGGAGGTCCTATCGAGGCAGGTTTAGCACCTCCGGGGGAAAGTTAGGCCGGGGCGCGACGAAGGAGCGATAGGCCATTTCCTTCCCATGATCTGCTCTCGACGCTCCGGAGGGTTCGTTCCTCACCTCGTCGCGCCTCATGCCATAGGGGGGTGTTGTCGCCGGCAGGAAAGGCACTCGATGACTGGGATGCCATGAGCAAGGCCGAGGCGCATAGGCCATTCGGAGGCCCTATAAGTCAAGCCAGGCCCCTCCGCGCTTCCATGCTTCCTCTAAAAACACCCCATCCCTACGACGCGAACTCCACTTCCGGTTCCGCCCCGTTCTTGGTTTGTGCGGAGGCGTTCTCTTACAGTTAGCCGCTAATTGTAGAGTTGGTGGTAGGATTCACGAAAGGTTCAGGGCAGGTTGAGGGCCATTGACTACCTACACGGCCGTTCCCCTCGTTAACCTTGTTTTCAGAATCAAGAAAAATAAATCTTGTCTCAACTTTTCATTTTCGTATCATTAAGAGTACAACCCATGAGTGAGTGAAGTGGTCTTCGATGTTTGTCCCTTCCTCCCATCGTCTCACCCCCCCCTAGAGACGCGACTCCTTCTCCGGAATATCCCCCAAACTTTTAGATGCCGAAACGAAAAGACGAACTCAAACTCCCCTCAAGAACCCCAACCTATGTAAGCCGAGAAGTCGGAGCAGCGGAACTGTGCATATCGCTCGACACCTGGGACGTACACGCGAGGGAGGGAGGTATAATTGGCCCTCCCACTTGCTATATTGGGGGGGTACCGCGATGGCGTTGGAATGACGTAGACGCCAAACTTCAAGGGAAAATCACGATAGCTGACCCAAAGGAACCTTATTTTAGGGTGGGTGTGAATGGGAAGACCACGAAGGAGCAGCGTAAAGCTGCCTGAAGACGTCCACGCAGTCGCCAATCCGAAGAATGGGCGAACCTATTACTACTACGCTCCGAAGCGAGGAACCAAGAACGCCGGTCCCCGCGTCGCTTTGGGTGTTGACCTTGGCGATGGCTCGATCCTTCACGATCCCGAATTCTGGCGCAAATACAGGATCGCAAAGGGGGGGAGCGCGGGGGAACACACATGGACGGCTTTGATCGAGGAATATAGAGGCAGCCCCGAGTGGGACCATTTGAGCGAGGCTACCAAAAAAGATTACGCCATCTATTTGAACCGCATTCTTGAGTTTGCGGCTGAGCGAGATGTCAGGTTGATGACGCGGCGGGACGTATATGACCTCCGCGATAGCTTATCGGCTACTCCCGTCGCTGCCAATCATATGCTCTCTGTGCTTAAGACGGTTATAGAGTGGGGCATCCCGCGCGGTTATCGAGAGGACAATCCCATCATCGGCGTGGATAAGCTGGAGATTGACCAACAGGGGGCTCGTCCTTGGCCTGAAGCGGGGTATAGGTTCGTCCTAACATACGCCCCCGACGATTTACGACGGATGGCTTTTCTTGGGAGGGCAAGTGGGCAGCGTGCGGGCGACCTTGTCAAAATGCGGGGATGTCATCTCGTCGAGGACGGCATCAACGTATGGATCAAGAAACGTCGGGGGGATCGCCGCGACGAATGTCATTTTGTGCCTCTCACCAAAGCTCAAATGGCGGAAGTCAGAAGCTGGGGTGTAAAGGACCTCGACCTGTTTTTGAAGTCTGCCGTGGGAAACCAATATACCGCCGATCACCTGAATACTCGCTGGAACCGATGGCGCGACTCTGAGGAAGCCAAGCCGATTGCGGAATTGAATATGACCATCCACGGCTTGAGAGCAACGGCGGTGTGTGATCGCCGCCTCGCTGGTACTGAAGACGGAGCCATAGCCGACGAACTGGGAATGTCTGTTCAAATGGTCTCTCGCTATGCTAGGTTTGACGACAAAGCTGCATCGGCACGGGCCTCTCGTGATAGGAGGGAAATGAGAACGAAACAGGGGTGAGTTTGTAAAATTTTTGGCGAGTTTGTAAAATTTTGGAAGCCAACCCCTTGTAAATACAGGAGACTTTTGGGGAATAGTTTAATGGTAGAACAGCGGACTCTGACTCCGTTAGTCTTGGTTCGAATCCAGGTTCCCCAGCCAAGAAAAGCCTCAAACAAGTTAGCCTGCCGTCGAGCGGTCTTTTCTATTTAAAGCATGTTGCATCGGTGTACAAGGTAATACCGTTTGTTATCAGCGTGTTACCAGCTATTACCGTTTGTTCCATGCAAGCACGGGTGCGACGAAACACCCTGAATGTTCTAGGAAGGTTCCCTGTCTCCTTGGAGCGATGGCGTCTTTCCTGGATAGGCTCGCTGACGGCGATGGCAACGTGCTGGCGCTTAACCGTCGCCGTGCAAAGGGACCGTGAAAATACCCGAAAGGCTGCGGCCTCGACAACCCAATAATGCACCCGAGCCTTCCGTGTGAGGCCGATTCCCGAAATTCGAAATTCTTGAACTAATGGCTGCAACACCCTCAAAAGCGGTCGTAGCAATACATTTTTGACGCGGCGTCTTTATGGCGACGCCTCCGGCCGTTCCAAAAACAGTCGTCGACGCAACTGGAGCCAGCGGGTGCCTTTGTCGTCGAAAAGTGAATCCTGTGCGCGGGCCGGCCCATTGCCTGTGTCTGTCATTCGGCACCTACGCGAGCGCCCTTCTCGGCAACAGATCTTTTCATGAGCAACACCACCGGCACAAGCACAAGCAGCACCAGGGCGAACACCCAAAAGCAGTCGAAATAGGCAAGCGCCGACGCTTGCTGGTGGCGAAGATTTGCAAGCGCCTGCCAAGCCAACTGCTGTGAAAGTGCCGGATCGCCAGTCTGCTGCAGGAACAACGCCTGGGTTTGTTCGAGGAAGGAATGGACGGCCGGGTTAAAGGGATCGAGAGACTCACCGAGCCGAAGGGTATGAAATTGCTCGCGGTGATCCTGCAAGGCTTGGCCTAGCGAGGTGCCAACGCTTCCTCCTTCGTTCCGCAATAGACTTAGCAAACCGACAGCTGCGCCGCGCAATGCCACAGGCGTGTAAAGATAAGCGGCGACATTTGCAGGGGCAAAACATATAGACAATCCGACAACGAGAACGACTCTCGGCCAAACAACCTGCCCGGGACCGATTTCGAGGTTTAGCAGTGAGAGCCAGTAACTTCCGGCCGCCATGGTCAACACACCCGCGAGGATAACCCAGCGTGCATCTGTCCTCCGGGCAAGCACAAAACCCACAATGGGAAGCGTAATCACTGAAAAAATGCCCGCTGGAGACAGAACAAGCCCCGCTTGTAGCGCATTGTAACCAAACAGCGACTGAAGCAGGGCTGGCAGTAGAGTGCTGGAACCATAAAGAACCGCAAAAGCACAGAAAATCACCAGGCAGCAGGCGCTTAAATTGCGTTCCAGGAGCGGACGGAAGTTAACCACCGGGTTCGGGTGACGTATTTCCCAGATGATAAGGCCGGTCACCGCGAGGGCAAAAAGGATCGCCAAGGTCTGCACTCGCCAGAACACATCGCCTAGCCAATTCCATTCCTCCCCCTTGCTGAGCATGACTTCCCAGGAGACTATGGTAATGACGAGCAAGGACAAGCCGATCGTGTCAAAGCGCGAGGGTTGCCTGCTCTGCTTCTCGCGTTCGGCGGTGAGATAGTCCGGGTCGTAGACAAGGAAATAGCTGGCAGCGAAGGCAAGAAGACCAACAGGGATATTGATATAGAAGACCCAGCGCCAGGAATAGTTGTCAGTGATCCAGCCCCCAAGGGTTGGCCCGACAACCGGCGCTACCAGGGCGGCCAAGGAAAACAGCGTCATTGCTGCGCCTTGCTTTTCCACTGGGAAGGCGTCGAGGAGAACTGCTTGGCTAGAAGGCTGCAATCCGCCGCCTGCCAAACCTTGAATCGCACGGAATAGAATCAGCTGATAAAGGCTCGTTGCCATCCCGCATAGCGCGGAGCTCATGGTGAAGACAAGAATCGAGGCCAGGAAGTAGTTGCGGCGGCCAAAGCGGGCGCCCAGCCAGCCGCTGATTGGCAAGATAATCGCATTGGCGGCAAGGTAGCTCGTGATAACCCATTCGCCGTCGGTAACCGTCGCCGATAATCCGCCTGCGATATAGCGTAGCGCGACGACTGCGATAGTGGTATCGAGCACTTCCATAAATGTTGGCACCACCACTGCGGCGGCAATGGCCCAAGGGTTCAACGCGGCCTGGGGGCTGCGAAGCGAAAGGGTTGCCTCGGTCATTTGTTTTGAACCGCCGGCCTGCTGGCCACAAAGCGTTCTGACGATTGTGGCACGGAGACTTGCAGAACCTTCCCAGCATCGGGACCTGCCGGCGGCTTGTTAAGATAGACGTAAGGAACAACCGAAAGGCCAATGAATAAGGGTTCCTTATCTGGATCGTAGTTTTGCAGCTCGATGCGGACTGGCAGCCGCTGCACGACTTTGACGAAATTGCCTGTGGCATTCTGAGGCGGCAGCAGGGCTAACGTTGATCCGGTGCCAATTGTAAAGCCCGAAATCCGGCCGGCAAATACGTGCCGGCTACCATACGTGTCGGCGTACAAGTCCACCGCCTGTCCGATGCGCAAGTCCCTAAGCTGCGTCTCCTTGAAATTGGCATCGACCCAGATTTCGTTGAGCGAGCGGACTGCCATCAGACCTTGGCCGGCTAGAACATCGTTTCCTGGATTGATATTGCGGCGCGTAACGACACCGTCGATTTCTGCAATGACGCTGCAATAGCGAAGGTTCAATTCTGCCTGGTCAAGATCGCGTTCGGCAGACGCAAGCTTCGCCTGTGCTTGTTTAACTGCTGGTGCTCCAGAGACGAGCTTGGCAAAGGTCTTGTCGATACTGCCCTCACGCTTTTCGAATTCTTCCACCATCTGTCTTGGCGATGGAATGTATGAATGGATGACGCCAAGCTCCGCGGCGCTTTGGATGAGTTCTGCTTGCGCTTGGCGAACCGCGGAATAGGTCTGGTCCAAATCGGACGGCACTTGTCCTAAATCTCCATTCTCTGGCGTCGCTGGCAGCCCTAAAGAAACGCGGATTTGATAGATATCAGCCAGGGATTGGGTCAAATCTGCGCGTGCAACCGATAACGCCGCCTCCCGCTGATCGAATTGTTCGCGGCTCGCCGCTAACCCTGTCGCAACCAGCTTTTTTACCCTCTCAAACTCCACCTCCGCGAGTTTTAGCGTGGCCCTGCTTTTGTCGAGTGCGGCAAGCTTAGCGCGAAGAAGTTTGATCCGGTTTTCGACATCCTCTATCGCGAGCTGGAGCTTCCAGCGTTGGCCTCTTGTCCTCGCTTCGACGCCACGCACTGCCGCTTCGGTTGCCGCCAGGTCCGCCCTTGCGGTATCGACTGCCGCCTTTTTGATAGAAACGATGACTTCATAGGGCTCCCTGTCGAGTTCGACGAGGAGATCGCCTTTGTGCACGCGATTATTGTCATCCACGAGAACTCTCGATACTTGCCCCGGGACGCGGGCCGAAACGAATGTCACGTGACTGTTCACATAGGCATCGTCCGTCGAGACGGTGTTGAGCGCTTCCTTGATCCAGGGAACCCCAACCATAGCGGCGATTGCCATAAGGAGAGCGCCTAGCGCCCCTATTAGCAAACGCTTCCACAAGCGTTTCCCCTGGACCAGTTTGTTGTTGTTAGCGATGCTTGGGCCGGCGGAGGTGTTTGATTGCCCACTACTGCGCTCAAGAAACGCTGCGCCGGCTTCATCACTCAAGCTGCGCCCGGTCGAGGCCGGTGCTGTTCCCATCGCATCCTGATTTTCGTCGCCTACCATGGCTTTGCCCGACCAGCACATCTTGGCAACGACCCATATGGGCTTCTGCAATGACAGTCGCTGTGATCCCAGCAATATTCTGCATCATTCAAGAAGGCCGAGACACGTCTACCAAGGACGAGGGTTCCGTATCCTTTAATATCGAAAGCGCATTCTTAGTAGATCTAAGGCGCTTTCAGCGCGACGACCGAAACTGGCCGGCCCGGGATGTGCCGGAAGTGGCCGTTGCCATTCTCCTTGAGCCGGTTACCCAGCGTGAAAAGACGTATGAGCTCCGCGGACCACGTTCGGTGATTTGCACCTTGTTGGCTCCGATCATACCGCCGCTTTCGACGGCGCGGCCTATCGGATCTATGATCCGGTACAATCGGCGTAGGTTTAGCGAGCCCTAGTTTAGGTCGCGATCAACGAGAAGAGACATTCCTACCGGAATTGGCCTAGTCCGCAGTCGGGGTTAAACGGAATTACACGTCGTATCATAGACTTAGGCCGGGTCGGGTCATTTTCTGACGTTTCTCGGCACAAAAAATTCCATGCGATAGCTTTGAAAGCACCAGCCCCAGCATCAAGGGATGCTTATCAGCGCGACTGTTTTCTGATTATGGCTGCCACTTCTGCTCATCAAGTAATCGTTTTCCGTCTCACTCTTTGTGGTGTTGCGGCGCAAGCGTAATAGCTTCCTGCCTAACCCACGCGACAGCTAATTCCCAGCCAACGGCCAAAATTATCGGCCCGATAAAAAGTCCGATAATGCCATAGGCGATGGCACCACCCAGCACGCCGATGAAGATCACAATCATCGGCGTCCTAAGACCATGAGCCATCACAATCGGGCTCAAAATATTGTTCATGAGAGCCACAGGGATCAGATAGGCCGTGAGTGCTAGGGCTATTTGGGGCTCCAACGCGAGCCAGCCCCAAATTATAACGGGCACAAGCACAAGCCCCGGAAACTGCAAGATCCCACACACAAGCACCGCAAGCGCAAGCAGTCCGGCTCCCGGGATTCCGGCAGCGGCAAAGCTGGCACCCGAGAGTAAGGCCTGAAGGAGAGAAATCCCGACCACGCCTTGCGAGACATTGCGAATTGTGTCGCCAGCCAAGCGAATATACTCCTGGCCATGTTCCGGCAGAAGGCGGCGGCTTAGTTTGCGCCCTTCGTTCAGCAGACTGGGAGCTGGACAGAGCAAAAAACCTGTCGCGATCAGTGAGATCAGAAATGAAGGAATGCCGGTGACAGCGCTCTTTGCCATGTTTCGCACCAGCGTTCTCAGGGGCTCGAGATAAGGAAGCGCCTCAGCTAGTGCGCTTTTGAGGTTTATCGAACCCAGAGTCCAGATGCGGTGCAGAGGCTCGCCAAAAAGGGGCCAGCTTCTTACTTGCTCAGGCGGTGGAGGGATCGTGATGGCGCCCGCATTCACGCGCCCCGAGAGGGAGGAAAGGCTCTCCATCATGCTTAGGCCCAGCCAGATAACAGGACCGGTGAAGAGGATGAGGCTAAACAGGGTGATGGCAGCCGCCGCGAGCTTCCGCTGTCCCCCGAGCTGACGGGAGGTCCAGCTGAAGGCCGGGTATAAAGTAACGGTAAGGATGAGCGTCCATAATAGAATGGTCAGAAAAGGCCGGACAAGAACGAAGCACCAATAGGTAAGCAACCCGAGAAGCAAAAGTTTGACCACGCGCTCAAAGAAGATATCGGGCTGACGCGCTCGTTGGTCTTGACTCTCTGCAATCTTTTGCGTCACCGCTGCTCCGGTTTAATCGATGATGTGGTAACCGCCGTCGATATAGATTGTGTCGCCGGTAATGAGCCGCGCCGCGTCATGGGCAAGGAAAGCGGTTGCAAGACCCACGTCCATAATACTGACCAAGCTTCGCGCAGGCGCCTTTTCCTGCGCTTTGTGCAACAGCTCATCAAATTCTGGGATTCCGGACGCCGCCCGCGTGGCAAGTGGACCCGGGGAAATGGCGTGGACTCGAATACCCTTTGGCCCCACCTCCGCGGCAATATAGCGGACAGCACTTTCAAGAGCGGCCTTGGCAACGCCCATGATGTTGTAGTTCTCGACGACCATCTGGCTGCCGTAATAGGTCATGGTGAAGAGCGTGCCTCCATTTTTCATGAGCGGCTCCGCCAGATGCGCCATGCGAATGAACGACCAGACAGAGATGTCCATCGTCGTGAGAAAGCCGTCCCTGGGCGCATCGATCACCCTGCCGCACAACGTATCCTTTGGCGAGAACGCGAGCGAATGAATTACAAAGTCGAGTTCGCCCCATTCGTCGGCAATGCGCCCGAAAACGGCCTCCATCTCACCGGGCTTGCTGACGTCCAGGGGCATCACTATTGGCGCCGCCACCTGGCTCGCAAGTGGCTCCACATATTTCAGAGCCTTCTCGTTAAGATACGTGATAGCAAGCTCCGCCCCCAATGCCCGGAAAGCGGCAGCGCATCCCCAAGCAATGGAATTCTCGTTGGCGATTCCTGCGACAAGGCCTCGCTTGCCTTCGAGAAGTTTCGCTTTGAAGGTTGGGATCATGGACCAGCCCTTTCTTCCTCCCGGCATGAGAAACTGCTTTATTCAAATGACATCGCCTGCACTCCGTCCGGAATGACCAGGTCTGCATCGGTTGATGCAACAACCTGCTCGACTAAAACGGAAGGGCCAGTTTCGAGCAATGTGGCTTTCCCTCCGGGAAATGCGATCACGGCCAATTCTGTGACCACAAGGTCCACCGGCCGGGTCGACGTAATTGGAAGGCTGCATCGCTTCACGATCTTTGACGAGCCTTTGGCGGTATGTTGCATCGCGACGATGACGCGTTTGGCGCCTGACACCAAATCCATGGCTCCGCCCATTCCCGGCACCATTTTGTTTGGGATTGTCCAGTTGGCCAGGAGGCCGCTCTCATCAACCTGAAGGCCACCCAGTACGGTGAGATCAAGGTGGCCTCCACGGATGAGGCCAAAGGAGATGGCACTATCGAAAGTGCTGGCGCCCGGTAGCGCGGTCACCGGACGGCCTGCGGCATCCGTCAATGTAGGATGCGCCATGCCCTCTTCCGGCGGGGAACCGGTGCCGATTAGGCCGTTTTCTGACTGAAAGAATACGCGCATCGCCTGGGGCACATACTGGGCAACCAGCGTTGGGATGCCGATCCCGAGGTTCACGAGCATCCCCGGCGACAGTTCCCGGGCTATACGGCGCGCGATGATGGTCTGTGGTTCCATGGCGCACTCACAGATTGGTTACGAGATAGTCGACGACCGGCGCGGGCGTCACGACATGATCGGGAGAGATCACTCCGACAGGTACAATGTTCTCGGCGCAAGCGATGACAGTGTCCGCGGCCATCGCAATGACGGGATTGAAGTTGCGGGCCGTCAACGCGTAGCTCAGATTGCCGAGGTAATCGGCCAAGAAGGCATGAACCAGGGCGAACTCTGCACGAAGGGCTGTTTCAACGAGATAAGTTCTGCCTTCGACGTTGACGCACTGCTTGCCCTGCTCAACGGGCGTGCCAATGCCTGTTGCCGTGAGGACACCGCCCAACCCGTGGCCGCCCGCTCTGATCCTTTCGATAAGAGTACCCTGAGGGATTAGGTCTACCTCAAGCTGGCGGTCGGTCATCTGTTTTTGTGTCTCGGGGTTCAAGCCGATATGGCTCACCATGGCCTTGCGAAGGAGGCGAGCGGAGACAAGCTTGCCGATGCCGTTGCCGGGGCTGGCTGTGTCGTTTGCGATGACGGTGAGATTGCGCTTTTCCTGGCGGACGAGTTCATCGATTGCACGTTCGGGCGTACCAATACCCATGAAGCCGCCAATCATCACGCTTGCCCCGTCAGGGATCATCGCGACGGCGTCCCTGAGCGTAATGGTTTTCATGCGGACACCTTGACCTTGGAGGGCGCCGCAGAAAGCAGTGCCAGGGTGTGCCGCGCAATCATGAGTTCTTCATCGGTGGGGATCACAAATAGGCTGATCGCGCTCTCCGGTGCGGAGATGATTTGCCTTCCCTCACCATTTGCAGCTTTGTCGATTACAGCACCGAGCCAGCTCAGTCCCGCGGCAACTTTCGAACGGACAACGGCGGAATTCTCGCCGATGCCTGCGGTAAAAACAAAAGCATCGAGACCGCCCAATGCCGAAGTCAGCATTCCGGCAGAAAGTGCAATCCGGTAGACGAAATAGTCAATAGCGAAGGCCGCCTGCGGATCACGACTGCTTTCTAGCTCGCGCATATCGTTGCTAAGGCCGGATAGCCCCTTCAGCCCGCAATCGTGATAAAGGTAATGCTGAAGGGAGCTTGGACTCATCTGCTTTTCAGTTAACAGGTAGAGCAGCACTCCCGGATCGATTTGGCCGCAGCGCGTGCCCATGGGAAGGCCGTCGAGCGCAGTGAATCCCATCGTGCTCTCGACACTTCTCCCATCTTTCATCGCACACATGGAAGCACCGCTTCCCAGATGGGCAACGATGACCCGGCCCCTCCCCAAGTCTGGGGCTACTTCGGCCAATCGTTGCGCGATGTACTCGTAGGACAGGCCGTGGAATCCGTAGCGGCGCACACCCTCGTCGTAAAGCTGCTCCGGAATAGCATAGTGATCGGCGAGTGGGTCATGGCTGCGATGGAAAGCGGTATCGAAACAGGCCACTTGCGGAAGTTCAGGCCGGGTGGAGAGGATGGATCTAATCGGGGCCAAATTATGCGGCTGATGCAAAGGGGCGAGCGGGACATAGCGCTCCAGCCGCTTAAGGACAGACGCATCAACAATAACAGGCCCGTCGTAATCCGGCCCTCCATGCACGACGCGGTGTCCTACCGCGATTGGCTCTATTCGGAGCTCGTCGCGTAGCCAAGCGCCTGCGAGATGAAGGGCGGAAGCAACATCCGGGATTGCATCATTGGAGTAACTGCGCTCGATCAGCGTCTTGCCCTTGGCATCATTGGCGAAAAGCGCGGGCTTCGTCCCTACGCCGTCAATCTTGCCTTTAATTTGCCGGCTGATGCCGCCGTGCTGGCTTGTCTCGAAGACTTGGAATTTAACGCTTGAGGATCCGGCGTTGGCGACAAGGATGGTGTTCATCGGGATCAGGCCGCTGGCAACGCCACTTCCCGGCGTCTCGCATCGGCATAGAGCGCCGCAACCGCGCAAGAGGCCATGCGAGCCCTCAGAGAATCGGCGCGCGATGTCAAGATGATGGGAACCCTTGCGCCTAGAACGATGCCAGCCGCATCGGCCTTCAGCAGGAAGGTCAGATTCTTGGCCAGCATATTTCCCGCTTCGAGATCGGGAACGACGAGGATCTGAGCCCGGCCGGCAACAGGAGAGCGTATTCGCTTGATTTCGGCGGCTTCAGGGTCAATCGCATTGTCGAAAGCCAGCGGCCCATCGACGATACCCCCGGTGATCTGGCCGCGATCGGCCATTTTGCAAAGCGCAGCCGCGTCGATCGTCGAGGGGATTTTTGCCGTAACGGTCTCCACCGCCGACAAGATCGCGACACGGGGCGGTTCATGGCCGGTCTGATTGTAAAGATCGATGGCGTTCTGGATGATGTCGCGCTTGCAGTCGAGGTCGGGGAAGATGTTGATCGCCGCATCCGTGATGAAGAGCGTCTCCTTGTAGGTTGGAACGTCCATCACGAAGACATGGCTGATGCGACGGCCAGTCCGCAGGCCTGACGTCCCGGAAGTTACACTGCGCATAAGCTCGTCGGTGTGAAGGCTTCCCTTCATGAGAACTTCACCCTTCGCCTCATGGATCAGCTGAACCCCTTTGGCTGCCGCTGCTTCACTGTGATCGGCATGCACGATCTCAAACGGGCTGATATTGAGGCGAAACTTTTGCGCTACAGCTCGAATTTTTTCCTCTGGCCCGACCAGAACCGGTTCGATGAGGCCTGCTTCGGCTGCATCAAGCGCACCTCGCAATGACAATTCATCGCAGGGATGGACAATGATCGTTTTTGGAGAGCGCACCTGTTTGGCTTGTGCAATCAGGCGCTCATATTTTGCGTGGGGCCGTCTCTTCACGCTGCCGATTTCTGCCGTGCTCATCGCGTCGAGATCTCCCATTTCGTGAACTGCGCGCGGCACGCGAGGGGGCGCGTATTTCTTTTGGCTTTGCTGTCTTGACTGCCGCATCGGCTCGGACTGGCTCGGCATCGACTGACTCTGCAGGCGTCGCGAGCCGGAACAGCTGTTGGATTCTTCGCAGCCGGCTGGCCGTATCTCCCGCTATCGGCCCACTCGCCTCTAGTACATCCCTGATCGCTGAGAACGCCTTCTCGCGCTGCCTTATGTCTTGCGGCAGTAAACCAGGAATGGCTTTGATCGTGGCCTCCCGGTCGAGTAGCAGCATATAGAACTGCTCGCGGGCCAAGTCCTTGAATTGGGCGAGCGTCAGTCTTGGCTTGTCTTCAGTGAGCCGTATGCTGCGAAGAGCATTGGCACCGCGCTCGTCAACCCGGCCCCTAGCAGAGCCTGCATAGAGAAGGCCCCGGATGGTCGCCTCCTGCAGCCCGCCTACTTTGATTCTCGATGTTAGATCCTCTATTCGGCGTTGTATTAGTGCCCGATGCACCGTGGACTTTGGTGCTTTGCGCAGCGGTTGGTTCGAGGCCGGATCGATCCCTGCCGCGGCTTGCAGCGCAGGCGAACTGTAAACTAACAGGAACACGCTTTCGAGGACTCTGTCCCGAATTTCACCCCAGGTTTCGAGCGCTGTGGCAATTTGTTGGGAGGCAGCTTCCTGCGCCATCACAAATGGATTCGCTGAGGCCGCGGGCTCGCGGTTCTTCCGCGCTTCCGCAGCCAGGGCCGTTAGGATCGTAGCCAAGGGATTTTCATCGCTAAAAATTTCATACGGGAGGCGCACTGGATGGAGTTTCCGCATCCATTGCGCCACTGCCGGGGATGCCCAAGCACGGACCCAGGGCTGAACGAAGGTGCGGTAGAGCGCCAGATTGGCAGCGGAGACTTGGGCGGCAGCAGCGAAAAGCTTCTCATCCCTCGGCTCGTGTCCGCCCAGCGCCCTGATGTCCTCCAGTGTGCGTTCCTCGCAACGCATGACCCAATCGCCGGAAACAAGAGCCGGATTGGCCGTATCTTGGGACTTGCGCTCGAAGCGCGCTTCATACAGCCCAGGGGGCAGGACGTCGATCAGGTCGATATTGCTGGAAAATTCCGCGTGTTCCTTCTTTGCAACTCCGCCTGACACGAAGATGCCAAGGTGGCCTGCAGTCTCATGGATCGTGTAAACAATCGTCTGTCCATAAGAGCGGATCTCGCCGGCGTCCTCATAGAGATCGAGGATCCACCCAAGCGCTTGCTGCGGGGGAGTGATGTTGTCGCCCTTTGAACAGAAGACGACGATCGGAGAGCGGATATTACGGAGGTCAACTGCCGTTCCGTCCGATGCTTGCACACGTCCGGCGGCGAGGTTATTGGCGATGAAAAGCTCATCGACGATGAACTGGATTTCTTCGGCATTCAGGCTGACGTGCCCGCCCCACCAGCGTTCGAATTCCAGATAGCGGGGGGCTTCGCTGTCGATCTTCGCATAAAGATTGTAGTGCTTTTTCCAGAGCGTATTGGCCGGGTTGAGATTTTCGAAGTTTTCGACAAGCCATGCGCCGTCGAATTTTCCAGCCCCCATATCGCCCATCAGTGCTGTAAGCCAGCTTCCCCCCAGCAATCCGCCAGTGTAACGCATGGGGTTCACTCCGCGGATTCCCGCCCAATAAGACAAGGGTGCACCTGCGGCAATGATGGGGCCAAACAATTCTGGACGCATCGCTGCCAGCATCATAATTGCCCAGCCGGCCTGGCAATTGCCAATGACGCAGGGTTTGCCGTCCGCTTCCGGGTGAAGGGCAATCACCTTTTCAAGAAAGACCGCCTCGGCGCGCGCAATATCTTCTATGGTTTGTCCGGGCATCGGGTCCGAAAGAAATCCGATGAAGTAGCAAGGGTGGCCTGCTTTGAACGCGACACCAATTTCGCTGTCGGCTTTGAAGCCGCCAATCCCTGGCCCATGCCCCGCCCTCGGATCAACGATAACGAACGGGCGGCGGGTGGGATTGATCTTAGTACCTGCCGGAGGAATGACGCGCGCCAAGACATAATTGACGGGGCGCTGAAGCGTTCTGCCATCGAGCACTGGCTCAGCTGCAAAATCGAGAACGTGCGGGGCCGGTTTGGCGAGTTGCTCGCGATAGATATTACCGCGCTGGCGCATGGTGTCCCAGAACAGAACCTGCCGCTGGGCCGCGTCCACGGCAAAAGAAAGGGCCGCGTTCATAAGATTGAGAGGTGCAGCGTCGCTATGATCACCCGCTTCGGGTCTGCCTGAATGCATCGCCTAACCTGGTGTTGCCTATGCCCACGTAATTTAGGATTGCAACGCTTTCATTGATCATTGTGAATGTCAAGCATAGTATTAGTCAACAAAATGTTTGAATAGTAACCAATATATTGTTGCTTTATTGCTATTAATTTCACATTAACCACCTAGCTTGTTCACTTGCAGATTATACTCATTCTACACGAGGCATATGATAGACAGGCATAGGTCTTGTTTTCTCGCATTGACTGCTAAGTTAAGGGTTCCCCGGATGGGTGTGATAACAGATCAAATACTTCCGGATGCGACCGAGGCGCTGCTGAAAGTGGCCGAGGCCGAATTGGCGAAGGCTGATGAACGAAAGCGGGCTGCCGCGGCCGCCGAAGCTGAAAAAAAGGCCTTGCTCGATCAGCTGAGAAAGCCGTCGGGGCTTTCAGAAGAAGAAAAGGTAAAAAAAGCCGCGACAGTCATTGAGCGCGCCGTGAAAAATGGCTTGCGGGAGGTGCAAATCTATCGCTTTCCGAATGCTCTCTGCACGGACGGCGGGCGGGCCATCAATCAAGCTGAGCCTGGCTGGGAAAACACCCTGGCAGGGCTTCCGAAGGAAATCTACCAGCTCTGGTACGACCATCTACGCCCGCGGGGTTACAAGATCCGGTATTACGTCGTCGATTTTCCGGGAGGCATACCCGGGGATATAGGCGTCAATCTGAGCTGGCACTGAGCAAAGATAATCTGAGGGAGTGTTCGGCCCATCCGCATTGCGGCAGGAGGTTAGTTTGCGTTACGGACTGTATTTGCTAGCACTGATTCCGATGTGCTTGCCTGTAATGGCACAGGAGCCTCCCCAAGTCGCGGTCCCCGTCGTCACCGTTACCGCTGAAGCTAGGCCCGTTTCTAAGACCAAGGATTTCGTCGGCCGCATTGAGGCCATCCAGCGTGTAGACGTCAGGGCGCGTGTCACTGGCTTTCTAGAGGCGGTGCTATTCAATGAAGGAGAATTCGTTAAAGAGGGTCAGCCCCTGTACCGTATCGAACCGGATCTTTACAAGGCCGCCCTGGAACAGGCGCAAGGAGTGCTGGAAGGGAGCAAAGCGTCGAAGAGGCTGACGAAAGTCGAGCTCGACAGGGCCAATCAGCTTATGTCCTCGACCTATGGCACGCCGCAAAAGCGTGATCAGGCTCTCGCCAACGACGAGAATGCCGCTGCCGACATCCTAAAAGCCCAAGCCAGTCTGAATAAGGCAAAAATCAACCTCGGCTATACCGATATCACCTCGCCCATCTCGGGAAAGGTCAGCCGTACGCGCATTACGAAGGGTAATGTCGTATCTCCGGACAGCGGTGTACTGACAACGGTGGTGAGTCAAGACCCGATGTACGTCGTTTTCCCGGTTAGCCAGCGCGAGTTCCTAGAGGTACATCGCGAAGGCAAAGTCCCCGATCCCGCCCAAATGATAGTAACGGTGCGGTTTTCCGACAGCAGCGTCTACAGCCATAAAGGGCACATCAACTTTGTAGACGTCACGGTCGACAAATCGACGGACACCGTCACGGTTCGTGCCACGCTTCCCAACCCTGGTGGTATCCTGATTGATGGACAGTACGTTCGCGTCAATATCGACACGGGTGCGCCTAAGGAAAGGGTTGTTATCCCTCAAGCAGCCTTAATTGCAGACCAGCAAGGCCCGTACGTTTTCGGCATTGAGGATGGCAAAGCCGTTATCCGCCGCGTAAAGCTTGGCGAAGAGATGGGAGCCAACGTTTCCATTGATTCCGGCCTGAAAGCCGGCGAGCAGGTCATTGTCGAAGGGATTCAGGGCGTGAAGCCGGGAGGCAAGGTCGTCGCCTCACCGATGTCTCTCCAGGCAAGGAGCTAGAGCCGTGCTTTCGTCCCTTTTTGTGGACCGGCCGAGGCTCGCGATTGTCATCGCGATCGTGACCACCATCGCCGGTGCGCTGTCGCTTCTCGTAATTCCCATTGCGCAGTACCCGGATGTGGTCCCGCCGCAGGTCTCGGTCACGACGACTTACCCGGGCGCGTCCGCTTCCGTCGTGGACGCAACCATCGCCCAGCCCATCGAGGCGCAGGTCATCGGCGTCGACAAAATGATCTATATGAAAAGCGTGAGTGGCAACGACGGAAGCTACACCCTGACCGCCTCTTTCGAGCTTGGCACCAATCCCGACATCAATACGGTCAACGTAAACAACCGGGTGCAAGTGGCACTCTCGAAGCTGCCGCAGGATGTTCAAAAACAAGGGGTGACGGTCAAAAAGAAGTCCTCGGCCCTGCTTGGTGTCCTCGCGATCTACTCTCCGAAGGGCACGCTCGATCCGCTGTTTATCTCCAACTACGCAACCATAAATCTGCTAGATCAGATCAAGGCCACGCCGGGTGTGGGCGATGCGACTTTGTGGGGCCCTCAAGATTACGCCATGCGGGCCTGGGTGCACACGGACAAGCTCACGGCGCTCGGCCTTACCACCGGCGATATCATCAACGCGATTCAGGCCCAAAATGTTCAGGCCGCGGTGGGCCGGATCGGCGCCAGGCCCGTTTCGAACGATCAAAGACTGCAGCTTAATATCCAAACCAAGGGGCGCCTGAATTCCATCGCCGATTTCGACAATATCGTCATCCGGACCAATCCGGACGGCTCCATTCTCCGCCTCAAGGATGTTGCACGCGTTGAGCTAGGGGCTGCGAACCTGGACCGCGAAACGCGCCTAAACGGGAAGCCGGCCACTGCATTGGCGATATACCAAACGCCCGGAGCTAATGCGCTTTCGACCATGAAGTCTATCAAGACCCAGATGGCGGAACTCGCAAGAAGCTTCCCGGAAGACCTCGCCTGGAAGGTAACCTACGATCCCACCACCTTCGTGACGGCCACGGTCCACGAAGTACAAAAGACGCTGGTCGAGGCATTCATTCTCGTTGTTCTTGTCGTTTTTCTCTTCCTCGGCAACTTCCGGGCGACGCTCATCCCAACCATCGCGGTTCCCGTCAGCCTGATCGGCGCGTTCATCGTGCTTTATGCCATCGGCTATTCAGCAAACTCTGTCTCACTGCTTGCAGTGGTGCTTGCAATCGGCATCGTCGTCGACGACGCCATTGTCGTGGTTGAGAACGTCGAACGCGTCATGGAGGAGCACCCTGAGCTTTCTCCAGCCGATGCGACGAAACTGGCGATGAAGGAGATAACTGCACCGATCATTGCCATTACGCTCGTTCTTCTCTCGGTCTTCGTACCCGTTGCTTTCATACCCGGCATTTCCGGCGAGCTGTTCCGGCAGTTCGCGGTGACGGTGGCGGTTGCAATGTTCCTTTCGGCGATCAATGCGCTGACACTTTCTCCAGCGCTCTGCGCGATCCTTCTGAAGCCCCATCATGGTCCGAGACGCGGCATCATCGGATTGGTGATGCGCACCATTGATCATATTCGCGACGCCTATGGTGCTGTGGCGGCGCGTCTGGTCCGGATCTCTATCATCGGACTTGCCGCGGTCGCTGCATCCATGTTCGGCGTTGTGAGCCTCTCCAAAGTTACGCCCACCGGCTTCTTGCCGGAAGACGATCAGGGAGCCTTTTTTGTCGTTACTCAGCTCCCTGGCGGTGCTTCGGTTGCCCGGACCTCCGAGGTGGTTCACAAGGCCGAACACATTCTCTCGGAGGAAGAAGCGGTTGCGGATTACACTTCGATTGTTGGGTTGAACTTCATCGACAATTACTCGCAGCCCAATTCCGCTTTCTTCGTCGTGACGCTGAAGCCTTTCGAGGAGCGGGCCGGAAAGGATCAGGGCGTCAACGCGATTATAGCGCGGCTGAACGCGAAGTTCCGTCAGATCCAGGGCGGAACGGTCGTGCCGATGCCTCCGCCGCCCATCATTGGCCTCGGCACCGGCGGCGGCTTCACCTATGTGTTGAAAGACCTCAAAGGGGGCGACCCGAAAATGCTTGCTCAGGTGCTAAGGGGTTTGCTGGTTGCGGCAAATCAGGATCCGAAGCTCAATCGCGTTTTCAGCACCTTCTCCGCAACAGATCCCTCCATCTATCTCGATATCGACCGCGATAAGGCGCAGGTGCTTGGCGTACCCTTAAGCTCTGTCTTTCAGTCGCTGCAGGCCTCGCTCGGCGGGTTTTATGTGAACGACATGAACCTCTTCGGCCGGACCTGGCAGGTTCAGGTGCAAGCCGAAGCATCTGACCGGTCCAGCATCGACGACATCTATCGCATCAACGTGCGCAACAATGAAGGCAACATGATCCCGCTGCGCAGCATCGTGGAGCCAAAGCTCATCGTGGGGCCGCCTTCTTTGATCCGGTACAATAATAGGCGTGCCGTGACCGTGCAGGGAACGCCCGCGCAGGGAGTGTCATCCGGGCAGGCCCTCAAGACGATGGAGACTGTAGCCGCGGCCACGCTACCGTCCGGCTTCGCCGGGGAGTGGACCGACACCGCTTTCCAAGAGAAACGCGCTGAGGGCAAAACCGGGATGATTTTGGGTTTTGCCCTTCTCTTTGCCTACCTCTTCCTCGTCGCCCTTTACGAAAGCTGGATTATACCGGTACCGGTGCTGCTTTCAGTGTCCGTCGGCGTGCTCGGCGCCTACGTGGCCATCCTCGCTGGCGGGCTTACCCTTGATCTCTACGCGCAGATCGGCATGGTGGTTCTTATCGGCCTTGCCGCCAAGAATGCCATTCTCATTGTGGAGTTCGCCAAAGAGAAGCGCGAGCACGGCCTCCTGCTGTTGGAAAGTGCAGTCGAGGGCGCTCGCTTGAGATTTAGGCCGGTGATGATGACGTCGCTCGCCTTTATCCTGGGGCTTTATCCTCTTGTCGTTGCAACCGGTGCCTCGGAGCTTGCCCGGCGCGGAGTGGGTAGCCCGGTGTTCGGCGGCATGATCTTCGCCTCATTCCTCGGCATATTTGCCATTCCGCCGCTTTATGTCACTTTCCAGTGGCTGGCGGAACGCATGAAAGGCGGCGCCCCAAAGGCCGCGCAAGCCCCAAAGCAGCACGAGGAAGAGCCGGCCTCAGGGCGTTATTCGCCTGGTCCTGCCGAGTAGCTTTGGGAATTGGTCAAGGGCGCGAGTGGAGGGTGGAGGAACTCAGAGCAATAGCGATCCGGAACGGAGAAGCCTATTAGCGTGCTGCAATCACTTCCCGAAGTTCCCGCGTTAATCTGGTAGGAATAATTACCAGAGGGGTCTTGGTTATTTTGACTAACAGTAAGATTAATCTCGATCGCAAAGCGGGATCAATTTCGAATCCATACCCCTGCGCTGTTATCCCCGGTTCCGAAGAACTCGCCAGCGCTTGATTCTGCGGAATAAGGCCCGATCTGTGGGGACTGCTCAACCACAAGCAACTTCGGAACGCTCTTTGTCAAAGCCTGTCCGGTTCCTTTCGAGTGTACGGTTGCGGATGGGAATAAGCTCATCGCTTGAAAGACGCCTAGTGCAGCGGCACCACACAAAACAATCGTGGATAAAACTATTCTTTTCAACATGACCTTCGCCTTCAATTGAGTATGAGACTGAGTTGCATCTGTGTTTATTTTCTTTTACGGGTAAAATTCAGGTGTTGCTACATTAAAGGGATATACTCTAATTCCCCTATACCGTATTTTGCGCTTGCGATTGTAATTACGGCGGCGATCAGAATGCCCGCAATAATCCAGAAAGCGGTCCTAATCCTCTCAGAAAATAGGGGCTTTCGCTCTTCGTTTTGAAATCTGGAACTGTATAGCAATTGTTTTCTCCTTATAACTGAAGCCGAGTAATTTAACTTACGTAAATTTATGCAGGAACTAGATAGATGACAATGCCAAAAGTCACACTGCGAGACTTCGACCTACTGCCAAGATTGGTTGTGAAGCCTTCACGCTTCGCCGCATCATCGCGGCGCTGGAGTTATGGGTCGACAGGAGCCTCGATAACAATAAGCTAGGATGGGTTGTAGGTATTTTTCTTGTTTTCTCGATTGCGATGATTGCAGTTGCAATCGCAGACCGGCTTGAGACTTCCGATAGAAAGACCGGGTGAGAAATTTCTTGGCTAGACGCTTATTCTTATAAGTTCAATATCTGCATTTTGCTTTTTCATTTTTGCTAGGTTATCGGTATATTAATCCAACATTCACCTTGACTTAGATTTTTATGTGAGGGGTGACTTATTGTATTGAGTGAAGCATCAGTCGAATCTTAAACTGTGCGAAGGGTTGGGGCCGATCAAGGAAAGGGGTATGCCATGAGACTTCTCATACTCGCCTTATTCGCACCAGCGGCAATGTTCGCGGCTGTAATAACTGAAGCTTCAGCTGCAACTTCACCGAGCAATACAGGAATCGCCAAGCAAAGCGGGGTCAACACTGAAGTTGCCTACCGGAGAGGAGGGCGAGGGGCTGCGGTTAGGGGCCGCGGCGGGGTCTATCGTGGCCGCACCGTTGTTGCCGGGCGCCGGGGCGTTTATGGTGGCCGTGCAATCTACGCAAGAAGAGGCGGCGCGTATGTAGGCGGTCCTTATTATGCCCGAAGGGCTTACGGGGGCAATCCCTACTACTATCACGGGGGATATCACCCCTACTACCATCACCGCGGATATTATGCTCGTGGGGTCGCTTATGGGCACCGCGGATTTTATGCCGGCCGTGCTGGCTATCGCGGTGGTGCCTTCGTGGCAGGCCGCAGGGGCGTTGCTGGCGGGAGACGCTACGCAGGACGCGCTGGTGGAATGAGAGGCGGAATAAGGCGCCGCTAGAAGAAGCGTGACGCTGCAGAGGCTATCGCGGAAGCCGCGCAACGGCACACGATCAAGTTCGGCGCCTGGAGCAGCTCGACTTGCAAGGTGGAATAGGGTGCGAGAGCTCGCCCGTGCGTTATTGCGGCCGCACCTGCTCCACACCCGTCACCTCTGGCTGCTCTTCTTCGCTCACAAAGCGGTACAGCACTCCCCCGAGAATCCCCCCAACAATTGGGGCCAGCCAAAATAGCCACAATTGGCCAAGCGCCCAGCCTCCCACGAAAAGCGCAGGCGCTGTGCTGCGCGCCGGATTGACCGACATGTTCGTAACCGGAATGCCAACGAGATGAACCAGCGTCAAAGCAAGACCGATGGCAAGAGGCGCAAAGCCAGCAGGAGCCTTTCCATGCGTTGCGCCCATGATGACGAAAAGGAACATCATGGTGAGCACGGCTTCTGTAACGGCGCCGGCCAGCAGCGAATAATGTCCGGGAGAGTGTTCACCATAGCCGTTTGCGGCAAAACCTTTGGCCAAATCAAAGCCCGGCGCTCCGGTGGCGATGACATAGAGAACACCCGCGGCGACGATGGCCCCTACGACCTGCGCAGCAACATAGGGAGGGATTTCCGCGATCGGGAATCGCTGCCCGGCGGCGAGGCCAAATGTTACGGCTGGATTGATATGGCACCCCGAAATATGCCCGATGGCATAGGCCATGGTTAGGAGGCTCAATCCGAAGGCGAGCGCAACCCCAACCCACCCAATGCCAACAGCTGGAAAAGTAGCGGCAAGAACGGCGCTGCCACAGCCAGCAAAAGTCAACCAAAATGTCCCAATGGCCTCCGCAAGATACCTTCGCATGCTGCAACTCCCAGCAACATTCCCACGTCCTCTCGTCGAAGACCGCGCTGAAGCTCATGGCCGCGGCAAATGCCGGCATGGCTTTGCGTCAGCCTCCGGTTGGGATTGCAATGAGGCAAAAGGAGTTGGGTTCCCAGAAAGCGTAACCTACCCTGCGGCGAGACCCGCTAGTTATTTGATTACAGGGACCAGCAAGGCAAGCGCCGTGCGAGGCAATTCCCAACAAAACGCGCCGCTGAAGCCCCTGAAACGCAAGTCCGGGGCGAGATCGTCGCTGGAACGCATGTTGCTCCATCAGCGAGCGTCAACCGTGGCGGAAGGGTGGAAAATGGCTTGTCCGAAGACAGCGGATGGCTCCTCTGCGACAATTGGCACTATTCCTCGAACAGTGGCGGCACCGCAAGGCTCCGCTCTGTGGCAGCTTCGTGGCGATGCCTTGCCTTCAGGCTTTTAGGGGGGACTGACGCACAGATCGCAGTGCCGTCGCAACGAAAGATGGCGCGGCCAGGTTATCTGAACTGGTCATGCAAGCCAAAGCTAAGGAGTAGCCAAGAGGAGCCTTGCCGTCCTCGATGTCCAGGTAGACAACCCCCGGGACTTGAACGGCGCGCATGCTGCCGGGGATCAACGTAACGCCCAGGCCACTTGCTACGAATGATAATTTCGTCAGCATCTGCGACGCATGCTGAACGACTCTTGGGTAAAAACCGGCTCTCTGGCATGCGGATATGAAGACTCCTTCAAAGCTTGGTCCTTCGGGTGGCGGATAGCTAATAAAGCCCTCAGCGGCCAGCATTTCAATTCGCACTGATCGCCTTGTGGCGAGTGGGTGACTAAAAGGAACAGCGATCAGCATACGTTCTTCACACAGCACCGTAATCTTCAGCCCGCGCGCATCCTCAACCGGCACCCGGATCAATCCAAGATCAGTGTCCCCATGCCGAAGCATCTCGATCTGGCGGAAAGTCCCAGCCATCGTAACGTGAAGCTCTATGGTGGGGTAATCTTGCCGGAAATGCCGGAGCAGGTCCGGCATAATTCCGATCGTGGCACTTCCAAGATGGGATAGACGAAGCACGCCCTTGCTTGTGCTACGAGCTATCTGGACCGCTCTTTCCGCCTGGGCCAGGAGCCGCCGGGCCTCCAGAAGGAGCAAGTAACCGGCCTCGGTCAGCTTGACATGATGTTTGCTGCGTTCCAGCAAAGGCTTGCCGACCGCAGCCTCTAAGGCCTTCACTGCCACCGACAATGGTGGTTGCGACATATTCAACCGCGTGGCCGCTCGGCGGAAGCTGAGTTCTTCGGCAACCGCGACAAACTGCCGGAGCTGGCGCAGTTCCAGCATGGTGATTTGCTCTCCGTATCAGAACGCGACGAAAATAGTATTAGCGATATCACAGCAGTTTATCCACACTTTGGCGGGTTAAGCACGGGAAAGGGTTCGCCACCGTGGTGGAACTGGAATTTTACGATCCTTCAGGAAATCTGGAGATCACGCAGAGACACGCTTTCCGGTTGGATAGTCTTAACGGCAAGCGGATCGGCATCCTGACCGGCGAGCAATGGCAGGCGGAGAGGACGCTCCCGCTGCTGAAGACGATGATGGAAGCGGACTTCCCGGACATCGAAGTCCTCCCCCTGGACACCTTTCCGGGCGGAGAACATGCGGTAGGAGCCGAGTTGACCATTCAGCAAGTCAAGGAAAGCGGTGCCGATGGCATCATCATTGGTAACGCGGCCTGCGGCTCCTGCTCGACCGCTTTGGGCCGCGCGGCTGCGAAGCTCGAAAGTGCCAATATTCCAACCGTCTTGCTTGGGCGCTCCGATTTTCTCGGTGTCGTGAAAAATGCCGTCACCGGCATGGGATTTCCGGCTCCCATGCCGATCGTGGACTTTCCTGTGGACCTCTTCCTCCCTGGCAGCGAGCTGTCGCCCGTCGAAGCCCGGAAACAAGAGTTTTACGAGGGGCTAACGTCCTGGCGATTCACCCCGAACTATATGGCGTCCGATATGACGCCTCTCATCAGCGTGACTGGAGTTCGACTACGAAGAAGCGCTGAGCAAGGCGAATAATCTGTTTCTCTCGAATATGTGGGGAGATGGCTTGCCGATCTGGCCCGCGACAAAAGCCCGGGTGGATTGGATTCTTCAGGGGACCGATCAACCTCGCGATAAGCTACTTGGCAACGTCTTACCGCGAGGCGGCATCGCCACGATTGAGTCCTGCGCCATCTCGCTGGCGATGGCCGGCGGCAGGCCAGAATATCTGCCTGTTCTGATAGCTGCCGTTGATGCGTTCCTCGATCCCCTTGCCGACAGCGAACATATGCAGGCCGATTCCGCTGGGGCCTTTCCCGTCATTATTGTAAATGGTCCGATTGCCCAGCTGATCAGACTCAATTCGAGCTTTGGCTGTCTCGGCCCCGACCCGCAGCGTCCGGCTGGCGGGAGCATAGGCAGGGCTCTTCGATTGATGCAACAAAATCTCGGCGGCGCACTTCCTGGCGTGGGAGCCATGGCGATGTGGGGTGCCATGCGTTACACGAACGCCGTATTCGCGGAGGACGAGAGGAACCTGCCCACGGGCTGGCTACCGCACGCCAGCGAACGTCACGGCTTTGAGCAGGGAACCAATTCTGTCTCCCTTCTGTGGGCGACCGGCGTCACAAACATTCGCCGGCGCAGCGTCAGGAAACAGACGCCTGAAGTAGATGCCCTTCAAGGCATGCACAGGATGGCCGAATATCTTAGCGCTCCAAATCTTGGTTCCTTGATCGGCTACAATGAAGGGACTCCGGGAGTTCTTATGCTGTCACCCGTAGTCGCCAAAGCGATGGCCGGTCTCGGATGGACAAAGCAATCCATCAGGGATTTTTTGTGGGAGAATACGAGGATTCCAGCAGAAGCATTACGCCGCGGCGGAATCGATGAATGGATAAAGGCAGACCGCGATCGAGCCGTCCGGGCAAGTGCCGCTCTCGATCCTTGGCCGCTCTCCTCGCGTCCGGAAAATCTCGTCTTGCTCGTCGCCGGCGGCGAGCACCCCACCAACAGCTACTGGATGGAAGCCTATTCGCCGCATGTTGTGGGGCGCACAATTCAACTTCCGGAGCATTTCACGGAATTGCTCCATCAAGCGGATCGCGAAATCGGCTGCGGCACCGAAATGTGCAAGCTTTGATACTTGCTGGAACATGATCTTTTTCAGCGGCTTGGCCTGGACTTTGCTTTCTTGAGCGCAATAGAATTGGCAGCAGCGAATGGCTTGACGGCGCCTCCAAGCAAGGCAGCCGAGGGAGGTATGTTTGAGTACTCTAGCGAAATCCTTTGGGCAACTGATCATCGGCTCGGCCTTATTGTTGAGCATTCTTTTGTTCGCGCCCGAAAACTCCCGCGCTGACGACGTTCTCAAAATAGGCGTCCTTGAACCCTTCACGGGGCCTTGGGCCAAAAACGGCAACGAGTCCTACATCGCGATGGAAATCGCGCGCGACATGATCAACGAAAAGGGCGGCGTTAAAGGCAAGAAAGTCGTCTTCATTCGCGGTGATGCGCCCGATCCAAGTGCGGGCAAAAGTGAAGCAGACCGGATTATTTCGCAGGAAGGCGTATCGATTATCACCGGAACTTATGCCTCTCCACTCGGCATCGCGATCAGTGCCGAAGCCGAACGCCATGGCATCATTCATTGGGAGTCCATCGCATCGGCCGACATCATTACCAAGCGCGGCTACAAGCACGTCTTCCAGGTTGGCGCTGCGGCGAGCCGCTATGGCGCAACTGCGATCGACTTCACAAAAGGTGAACTCGCCAAGAGCCTCGGCAAGAAGTTTGAAGCGCTTCGCATCGCACTTCTATGGGAGAACCGCGCATTCGGCACCGCTGTCGGCAAGGGAGTCCGGGCAAGGGCCGCTGAAACCGGCATCAATCTGGTCTTCGATGAAGGCTACGACCAGTTCATGACCGACATGACGCCGCTTGTCGAAAAGTTGAAAGATGTGAAGCCGGATGTCCTGATCGCGATCTCTTTTATCAACGACACCATCCTCTTCCATAGGAAGGCAAAGGAGTTGAATTTCAATGTTCCGGTTGTCATTGGCGTCAGCGCGGGGCATTCGGTCCCGGACCTGAAGGACTCCCTCGGCACGGCCGTGAACGGCATCTTTGTCAGCGATATTCCCGCGCTTGTGAACCAGAAGGCCTTGCGTCCCGAAGTCGAGGCCGCCGCAGAGGAGTTCAACAAGCGTTACGATAAACTCCAGCACCGCGTGCCTGCCGGCCACGCGGTAGCATCGTTCGCCGCGCTATGGACGCTCTTCAATGACGTCCTGCCCAAAGCGAAGTCGATGGAGCCGGAGGACATCCGGGCGGCTGCGCTTTCCATGGATCTCCCCGACGGCAGTTTGATCAATGGCAGCGGATTGAAATTCTCTAATTTTGACCTTGCCAGCGATCCGAAGGACGCCGGCCAGAACCTCCGATCTGCAGTTGGGGTATGGCAATGGCAGAACTTGGCTGCGCGCCAAGTCTATCCAGCCTCACTGGCCACGGCGGACCCCATCATGGTGCCGTTGCCTGATTGGTCTAAACGCTAACCGGTTCACAGCATTATGACGCGGTAATCCGAATGGAGACCATTGCGCAACTGCTGGTGTCAGGCGTCATGCTGGGCGGCATTTATGCCGTCATGTCGATTGGACTAACTCTTATTTTCGGAGTGCTCAAGGTCGTCAACTTCGCTCATGGCGAGTTCATAATGCTTGCCATGTATCTTGCCTGGGCCACCGTATCTTTTTCCGGGACGAACGCCTATGCGGCAACGCTCATCGTCATACCGGCTCTGTTTGTTTTTGGGCTGCTCGTTTATCAGCTGGTAATTCGTCCGGCGGTAGGCAAACCGCATTTGACCGTAGTCTTCGCAACGATGGGCCTATCGATTGCCATGCAGAACCTGGCGCTGGTTCTGATGACGGCGGACTTGTTGGATGTGAAGCCTCTCTTCGGCGGAGCGCCATTTAAAATCGGTTCGCTCTATCTTCGGCCCGAACTCGTGTTCGGATTTTGCATAAGCATCGCCGTAACGCTTGCTGTCATGGTGTTCATGAGACGCACCTACATCGGCAAGGCCATTCGAGCTACCGTCCAAGACCGCGACGCCGCGATGCTCATGGGCATTAACGTTCCACGCCTGTTTCTGATGACATTCGCGGCAGGGTCGGCACTCGCGGGCCTGGCTGGCTGCATCATGCTGCCGCTTTATTCCACCTTTCCTACCGTCGGCCTGAACTTCATCCTGATTGCTTATGTCATCGTCGTGCTGGGCGGCATGGGCAGCATGGAGGGAGCATTCCTAGGCGGGATTTGCATCGGAATCGTCCAATCCTTGAGCGGTTACTACATCTCACCGGCGTACGGTCAGATGTTCTACTTCCTGGTATTTTTGCTGGTTATGGTATTGCGACCGAGCGGCCTGCTCGGGATGCGCGGGGCTGAGATGGTTGGGATGACCGATTGATGGCAGCCTTGCCTGCCAACGCCTCGGCAAGTCTTGACAGCTTGCCGGTTCCGGCGAAGCGCCGCAGAAGCACTTACTACGTGATAGAGGTGATGCTGCCTGTTGCATGCGTCATAGCCGCGGTTTTCATCCGCAACCACCACGCGGGCGATATCATGATCCGGACCTTTCTTTGGGCCGGGCTGGCTCTCGCCTGGAATATCGCTGGCGGTTATACGGGCCTTATTTCCTTAGGCCATGCAGCCTTCTTCGGGATCGGGGCCTATACATCGACGATCCTACTTCTGACTTACGGCGTCCCCCCTTGGTTCGGAATGATTTTGGGTGCCTTGTGCGCCGGGTGCGCCGGGGCATTGCTTACCGTTATCTGTGCGCGCTTACGCGGCCCCTTTTTCATTTTGTCCACGCTTGCCGCGGGGGAAGTCGTCCGCATCGCGGCCCTTAACTGGCGATCTCTTACCGGCGGATCGGAGGGCCTCGAGATCTCGCCCGTACCGGATGCCCTCGGTATGGTGTTCAGCGGGAAGGGTCCTTACCTGGCGCTGGTTCTAACCTACATGTTCGCGCTTTTCGGCCTCTCGATGTGGATCGAGCGATCCCGATTCGGCTATTACCTTTTTGCATCTCGCGACGATGAGGATGGTGCGGCGGCCATCGGCATAAACCCGCGGTCCATGCGCGTATCCGCGATGGCGCTCTCAGCAGCGCTCACCGCAATCGGCGGCACTCTCTTCGCCCAATATTTCCTCTATCTGGACCCGACCCACATCGTCTCGCCCGACATATCGTTCGAGTTCGCTTTGATCTGCGCCATTGGCGGCCTCGGAACCGCCATTGGGCCAGTCCTCGGCGCCCTAATCGTAATCCCTTTGTCGGAACTCCTTAGGGGCTGGCTGTCGCAATCGGCATCAGGGCTTCATCTGGTGATCTACGGCTTCGCCGTGATGATCGTTATGCTTTATTTCCCTGCTGGGATTGCGGGAGCCATCGCGCGTGCTCCGTTCATCTTGGCGCGGCCATGGACCGCAAGCGCCACTAAGAAAGCCGCCTGATGCTAAGTGTGGATCATTTGGGCCGCCAGTTCGGAGCGCTCTGGGCAGTCCGGGACGTCACCTTTTCGGTTGGATCGGGCGAGATCGTAGGCGTGATAGGTCCGAACGGTGCGGGGAAAAGCACACTCTTCAATCTTATCGCCGGAGCGATTACGCCTTCAGCCGGCGTTATCCGCTTCAAGGACCATTCAGTCACGAAAGCACGATCCTATGAAATTGCACGTCTGGGATTGGCCCGGACATTCCAGATTCCCAAGCCGTTCAAGCAATTGACGGTGAGGGAAAACGTGATGCTAAGTGCGCTTCGCCGGCATCGAACTCCCGGCCGCGCGAACGCGGTCGCAACCAAGGTAATGGTCACTACTGGGATCAATGACTTGGCTGAAGCGTCCGTTGCCAGCCTGACTGTCGGACTTCTCAAGAAACTTGAGGTGGCGCGCGCATTGGCTACCGAGCCAGCGTTTTTGCTCTTGGATGAAGTTATGGCAGGCCTCACTCCCACCGAGGTCCGGGAAATGATGACGGTGATTTCGTCCCTTCCGGAGCAGGGCATCACTGTCCTTTGGGTCGAGCATGTGATGATGGCCATCATGAACGTCGCACATCGCCTTGTTGTCATGCACCGCGGACAAATGATTGCCGATGGTAAACCGGAGGAGGTTAGCAGGAACCCGGCTGTGATTGGCGCATATCTTGGCGAAAAGTACGTATATGCTTCACGTTTGTAATCTCGACGCCTATTACGACCGCACGCAGGTCTTGCAGGACATCAGCCTGGAGGTGAGTGAGGGCGAAATCATCGGATTGGTCGGCGCAAATGGCGCTGGCAAAAGCAGCACCCTTCTAAGCATAATCGGTATTAAAACCCGAACGGATGGCGAGGTCTGGTTCGACGGCGAGCGCATTGCCGGCTTGCCCGCTTATGAACGCGTCCGCCGCGCCATTGTCCTCATCCCAGAGCGCCGGCGCTTGTTTCCGTTTATGACCGTCATGGAGAATTTGGAGCTTGGCGCATTTCTACCCATTCCCCGGCAAAAGCGTGCCACGACCTTGCAATCTGTGTTTGAACTTCTGCCGGTTCTCGCGGAGCGCCGTCATCAATTGGCGGGGTCGCTCAGCGGCGGTGAGCAGCAAATGTGCGCTATAGGGAGGGGTCTTATGTCGTGTCCCCGGCTGCTTATGCTCGATGAGCCCACCGAAGGGCTGGCTCCCCTTTATGTCGAGCGCTTGTTCGATCTGCTGCTCAAGCTGCGTGGCGAAGGCATCACAATTCTACTCGTTGAGCAAAATGTCGAGCATGTCTTGCAAGTCGCTGACCGTGGCTACGTGCTTGAGAACGGGCGCATCGTTCTTGAGAATACAGGCACGTGCCTTTTGCAGGACCCAAGGCTGAGAAGCGCATATCTGGGCCTTTGACCCGCATCGAGAAAGATTGGGACATGATTACAGATATCCATCGCCATTTCGTACCTGACGAGTTTTTGCGCTTTGTGCAGGCCGAAGAGTTTTTCAGCATCAAGATCAACCGCTTCGAAAGCGATTACACAGACTTTACAATCCGAGGCGGACATTTGCCGCTCAACAGCACATTCTTCGATCTCGCTAAGCAAGCTGAACAAATGCGCCGTGATGGGGTCGAGAGGGTGATACTGTCGCTAGCAACGCCATTCATCGACTATCATCTCGACGGGAAACTTGCTGCCGAAGCTGCGCGCGTGTTCAACGACTCTCTCGCTTCGGCGATCTCGTCTCAGCGGCAGCGGCTCGGAGGATGGGCCTTTCTGCCCATGCAGGACCCCGGGGCAGCGGCTCTCGAACTTCGCCGCTGTGTTCGCGACTATAGCTTTATTGGCGGCCATATCGCCTCCAATGTTCGCGGCATCTATCTCGACGATGCCCAATTCGAGCCGGTATTCCGGGCAGCGGCTGATCTTGGGGTACCGTTGTTCGTCCATCCTGCGGACCCGCTCGGGAAGGATCGAACGAAGGATTATGAGCTGACCATCGTGGCCGGCTACCTCTTCGATAATACGATCAACATCCTGAAGATGGTTTGCTCGGGATTTTTCGATCGCTGGCCTTCCCTCAAACTTGTATTCGCTCATGCTGGAGCGTTTAGCACCATTCTGAGGGCGCGGATGCAGCGCGAAGTGGACACAAATCCAGGGCTGGCGAGCGCGCTCAAAATGCCGATCGGCGATTATCTGCGGCGCATATACGTTGACACCATTTGTTTCGAGCCGGCCATACTGCGCCATGTGGCAAACATTATACCCGTAGAGCATCTGCTGCTTGGAAGTGATTCGCCGTTTCCACTCCGAGAGCCGGACCCGGTAGATTTCGTCCGCACGGCCTTGCCCGCTCATCAAGCAGAGTTCATTCTGAACCGCAATTTTGAAGGTCTGATCAGAGCGGCATAGATGAATATCCCTCAGTAATCACAGGGTTGAGAGAATGACCAGGAAACTAGCCTACCAGGCGTCCCCAACCAATCCGAACCTCAAGGAAATTCAAACTATTCCGGAGCGCCGGGCAGACATGCCATATGCGCCGGCCATCCGTGTCGAAAGTGCATGCGGACTTCTTTTTATCTCGGGCGCGACTCCGTCTCCGCTCTATCATAGGCATCCGCATGTGATCGAGGAGCACGATCATCCGAACCGGATCGAAGATCAGACAAGGCGCGCAATGGAGACAATCAAGTCCATCCTCGATCATGAAGGATTGACTTGGACGGATGTCGTCAAGGTCACGAAATACCTGACAGATATTAGAGACCAGGATGGAATGGTTGCAGTTTTGAAGGAGTATTTCGGAAGTTGGACTCCGGCAAGCACGACAATATGCATTAATCAGCTCTCAACGCCCGGCGCCCGTATCGAACTCGACGTGATCGCGGCGTTTGCTCCCGGAAAGTAAACTGATGCCTTGTGTCTCCTCCCATAAAAAAACAAAATAGGTGAAGCGGCAGTCTATTTTGGCGAGCTTGACTGCTACCGAAGGCTCCTCAACTCAGATGCCGATTTGCTCAGCGATTCCAAGCGTTCTTCATTCATGGAATGGTGGCAGCCATAGGGGAGACTGCGCGCCAAGTTTTCGAACTACTTAATTTGGGTGGGCGGGTGAAGCTCGGCGCGCGAACGCGTGAATGATATGCGGCCACGCTTGATGCCCCACAAGGGCTGGGCGAGCGCTGCAATCGCATCTGCAGGATTGCTTGCATCGAGAGCGACGAGGTCGCCTGCTCCTCCAATCTCAATGCCATAATCTTCAAGGCGCATCAGCCTCGCAGCCGAGGCGGTGATCATGTCGAGGTGGCCTGCCCCATCGAAGTGATCCGAGTTGAATGTTAGACTCGGCGGGTTTCTGGTGGCGCTCATGCCGCCAGGCCCTGACCGTAAGGCGGCATGAGCGCCGTTGGCAAGATTGTTCTTGGCGCCGGCGGGCGATAGCCCAGAGACGAGTGCGGACGCTGGGTGTTGTAATGACGCCGCCACGATTCGATCAGGATTTTCGCCTCCTTCATCGTGTAGAAGATCTCGCGGGCGAGAAGCTCATCGCGAAGTTTCGAGTTGAAGCTCTCGCAATAGCCGTTTTCCCATGGGCTGCCAGGTTCGATGTAGAGCGTCTGCACGCCGAGCCGTTCGAGCCATCCGCGTAGCGCCTTCTCGACAAATTCAGGACCATTGTCCGAACGGATGTGTTCCGGCGGCCCGTGAAGGAGAAAGAGATCGGCAAGCGTTTCGAGAACGATCCGGGCGTTGAGCTTGCGCTCGACCCGGATCGCCAGGCATTCACGCGTGAACTCATCGATGACGCACAGCATGCGGAACGGCTTGCCGTCATGGGTGCGGTCCATCACAAAATCATAACTCCAGACGTGACCTGAATGTTGAGAGCGCAGCCGTACGCATGATCCGTCATTGAGCCACAGACGTCCCCGTTTTGGCTGTTTCTGGGGGACTTTCAGCCCTTCGCGCCGCCAGATCCGATAGACCCTTTTCTCGTTCACATGCCAGCCGTCTCGCCGGAGCAGGGCGGTGATGCGGCGATAGCCATAGCGGCCGAACTGTTCGGCAAGGACGATGAGGGCTCTGGTGAGCGCCTTCTCTCCCTGCCGGCCGCGCGGTTTCTTGCGTTGGGTCGACCGGTGCTGACCAAGCGTCTCGCAGGCCCAGCGCTCTGACACGCCCATCTCTGCAACAACTCGGTCAACACAGGCCCGGCGGCGCGAAGGGCTTAGAAGTTTCCCTTTGCGGCTTCAGCTAAAATCAGCTTGTCGAGGGTGAGATCGGAGACCGCCCTGCGCAGTCGCTGGTTCTCTTTCTCCAGCTCCTTCAGCCGGCGGGCCTGATCAACGCCCATCCCGCCATATTCGCGGCGCCACCTATAGTAAGTCTGCTCGGTTACGCCGATCGCACGAACCGCCTGGCCTGCCGTCTCGCCACGGCTCAGGCGGACCTCTACTTCACGCAGCTTGGCAATGATCTCTTCCGGGTTGGCTCGTTTCGCCATCTCTCAGCTCCATTTGCGAAGCCGAGACTAACCAATTCACCAGACCACTTTCCGGGTAGCAGACCAGAGGCACCCCGCAAGATCGGCTGGCCGGGCGGCATGGCAGACGTTCGCGTAAAGATTCGCCATCCGGATCAGCGAGCAGTCGCCGTAGGGCGTGAAAGGGTTCAAGACGTTGTTGGTCGAGATCGAGCAGGTTACACCGGCTTTGCGCAATGGCTCCGCCTGCACAACTCCGCGAGGCACGCTATGGCTGTGGCTGCGGCCCATGAGGTGAAGGTCGGTCGAGGGCAAGATCGTCACCGCAACCCAGCACGCGAGAGTTTAGCCGCGATTGCTTCGAAGCGGTCCAGCGGCAATAACGACATTTGAGTCACATGGCCTACGGCCACACGGCCGCCCCAACCATATTCTTCCGTCTTGCGGCAGACATACTCGGTCTGCATCCCTTCGGCCGTCTCGGCGAGGTCGAGATGCATATCGATATCGGCGCCGAAATCGCGAGCGATGGCAAAAATCCTGTCGATCTGTCCGCGCGGATCGGTGTCGAAATAGGGAACTGCGCCAATGACCTTCGCGCCCCTTCGCAAGCCCTCGATGAGCAGTTCCTCAGTGCCCGGATTGTTGGTCAGGCCCTCCTGGGGAAACACGCAAAGCTCCACATCCGTGGCCCAGGCGTAGTCGCGAGCCAACTGCGCCACCGCCTCGAACCCGATCATACCGATGCCGGGATCAACTTCGACGTGCGTGCGCATTCGCATAGCGCCTTGCATGACGCAGCGTTCCAATGTGCGCTTGCCGCGGGCGTAGACGTCTTCGACCGTGAAGGCGCGCTTGGCGGCGGCGGTTTCTCGCACAGCTTCGGCAACTGTGCCTTCTTCGGTCCGGCAGCGGTCAAGGATGCAGGTCTTGTCGAGATGGATATGGGTTTCGACCATGCCAGGTACGACGAGACAACCCTTGGCATCGACCTCCGGGGCTTCCGCGGTAATCCCGGGTGAGATGGCCACAATTTTGCCTGCTGCGATACCGATATCAAGCAAACGAAGCTCGGTGCCCTGCGCGATTATGGCGTCCCTGATGACCAAGTCCATCAGCTTTGTACGCCGGGGTGGGCGCCAAGATAAGCATCATCCAGACCCGCATTTTGCAACTCAGCGGCGGTGCCTTGCACGACCACTTTACCACCCGCCAGCACATAGCCGCGGTCTGCAATGCCGAGGACTTGGTCCGCCATTTGATCGACAATCACTAAGGTGGTGTTTTCTTCACGCAGGCGCGCCAGCTGTTGGAAAAGCTCTGACGCGATCGCCGGCGCCAAGCCGAGCGACGGTTCGTCAAGGAGGAGGATCTTAGGCCGTGCCAAGAGACCGCGGCCAATCGCGAGCATCTGCTGCTCGCCGCCCGACAACAGCCCCGCCGCCGTATGCAGCCTCGGGCGAAGCTTGGGAAATCGTTCCAGCATGAGTTCGATTTCCTCGGGATCGAAGCCGCCGCGGCGGCTCGCACCCAAGCGCAAATTCTCCGCGACCGTTAGATTCGGGAAAACCTGCCGGCCTTCTGGCACGAGGACCAGGCCCGCGTCCGCCACCTGGTGAGCAGGCTGTGCGGTGACATCGGTGCCGTCGAAAACAATTTGGCCAGTTACCGGGCGAAGTAACCCACTCAACGCCTTCATGAGAGTCGATTTGCCCGCGCCATTTGGTCCAAGCACCGCGATGGTTTCGCCACGGCCAACTTCAAGCGCAATTCCATTCAAAACGGGAAGGGCCCCGTAGCCGGCGCGAAGATCCTGGACCTTGAGCAGTGTCTCTCCCGCCTGCGCGGCAGTCTTCCGCGGTGCTGGCGTGGATCCGCCGAGATAGGCAGCCTTGACAACGGGGTCGGTGCGCACCGCAGCGGGCGGTCCACAGGCGATGCGCTTTCCGGCATCAAGGACGGCGATTTCGTCGGAGATAGACATGACGAGCCCCATGTCATGTTCCACCAGCACGACCGCGATGCCAGCCCGGGCGAGCTTTTGAAGCAGCGCACCCAGCTTAGCCGTATCCGAGTCGCCGAGGCCCGCGGCCGGCTCATCGAGCAGGATGACGGAAGGCGACGTGGCGAGCGCGCGCGCGATCTCTAAGAGACGACGGTCCACATGCGGCAGCGCCGATGCGAGTCTCGTCTGCGGCCCAGAATATCCAACAAAGTTGAGAAATGAACGCGCGAGGGCCGCTGGCGCTCTCCCGCGCCAGGAGCCGTGCAGCAAGCCGAGACGGACATTGTCGAGCACGCTCAGCGTCCCAAAGGGCTGCGCGGTTTGAAACGTGCGGGCGAGACCTTTCCGGGCGACGCGGTGTGCAGGCTCAGCCGTGATCTCCTTTCCACAGATCCGCACGCTGCCCGAGTCAGGGCGCAGGAAGCCGCTGATGAGATTCAGCAAAGTCGTCTTGCCGGCTCCATTGGGGCCTATCACGCTCGTGATGCGGCCGGGCTTGGCGCTGAAATCGACGCCAGATACGGCAAGCACTCCTCCGAAAGCGACAGAGACGCCGCTTGCTTCCAGGCCGCCCTTTGAGCGAGCGATGCAGGCCAGAGCTGGGGCGATGTCCGGTTCGCAAATGCGCTCTGACTTTGGCATTGCGATATGGGCAAGGACCCCGGCGATGCCCCGCGGGGCTGCCCAGAGCACAGCTAACAAGCCTGCTCCGAATACAAGCAGCCGGTATTCTTCGAGCCCGCCCAGCACCTCCGGAAGCAGCACCACGACTGCCGACCCCGCCAGCGGGCCGAGCGTGTAGCCCGCGCCTCCAAGTACGACGACGAGCAGCAATAAGATGGATTCGGAGAAAGGGAATGAACTTGGTGCTATGAAACTGGTGAGACCTGCTTGCAGCCCTCCCGCCAGCCCCGCAGCCGAAGCGGCCAGCACGAAAGCTAGCGTGCGAAGCGGAAGCAATCCAATTCCTATGCTACTGGCGGCCGCCGGAGCTGAAGCGGCTGCTTGCATCTGAAGGCCGGCGGGGCTTCTCGCAAAGAGATGAAATAAGCCAAGTGCAAGCCCGCAAACGAGACAGGCGAACAGCGCAGTGCCGCCGGTTCCGAAGGGACCCGGGATGCCGGATATGCCGCTTGCGCCCCCAGTCAGGCTTTGCCATTCGACCGAGACAGAGTCGACGATGAACCCGAAGGCAATCGTGACCATTGCGAGATAGGGGCCCGTAACACGCAAAGCGGGGACGGAAAGAACCGCCGATGTCACCCCAGCAAGCACCACGGCCAGGGGCAATGCTTCCCAGAACCCGAGACCGGCCTTAGTTGTAAGGACGCCCACGCCATAAGCGCCAAGCGATAGGAAGCCGGCCTGACCAAGTGAGACTTCGCCCGCAAGCCCCAGCAGAATGTTCAACCCGATAGCGGCCAGGCACGTTGTTGCCAACGTACCGAGCAAGAAAGCGTAATAGCCTGGTGCGAGAAGACATGTCGCAGCGGCGCCAGCAGCGAGGAACATCGCCGCCGCTAAAATCAAGATGCCCCTCATACGCGCACCCTGCTCCTGCCGCCAAACAATCCCGCCGGCGCCAACGCTAAGGCTGCGATGACTGCAGTGAAAGTAACGATCTGGGTGCTACTCGAACCGAGCCAGGCAGTAGTGCAGGCTTCGACAAGCCCGTAGGCAAATCCAGCAATAACAACTCCCCAAGGATTTGTGAGACCTCCGAGAATGGCGACAGCGAATGCCTTAATACCGAACAATGTGCCCATGTCATAGGCAACATTGTAAAGAGGCGCGATCAAAATGCCGCCGATGCCCGCAAGCACTGCGGCGGCGGCGTAGGTAAGCGCGATAAGCAGAGTCACGTTGATACTCATCAGCCGGGCTGCATCGGGATTATCGACCGCGGCACGCAGCTTTAGGCCGAGCCCTGTTTTCCGCATTGCAAGATGCAATAGCCATGCGAGGCCCAGCCCGACCACTGGGATTAGAACCTGCAAGGGGAAGACCCCAGCACTGCCAATGACCCATGGTTCGTCCGCCAACGCAGACGGAAGGGCGCGAGGCTCCTTGCCGAACAGCACCATCATGACGTTGTCGAGCACAATACCGAGCGCGACGGTCGCCATCAGCCATGCATTCGTACCGCGAGTCACAAAAGGGCGCACTGCGATCCGTTCGACAGCCAGGCCCCAAACCGCACAAGCGACGAGCGCGAGGGGCACCGCAGCACTAATGGGCCAGCCCAGCCCAATGCTCAGGGCGTGGCATGCCACGGCCCCAAGCATGACCGATGACCCCTGGGCAAAGTTCACGGTGCCAGAAACCGCGAAGGTCAAGGTGAAGCCAAGCGCGATTAGGCCATAGATGCTACCGAGACTAAGCCCCGAGACAATCGCGGTTGCCAGCATCGATTACGCCGCGATGGGTTCGATCTGATTTCCGTTGTAGTGGACCATGATGTAGTCGTTTTCATTCAGGGCGTCGTGGTTCGTATCTGTGAAGGGCTGCTTATAAGATTTGATCAAGCCCTGATAGCTTTCGATGCCAAGGAAGCCTTCGCGGAGTTTTGGTCCCTCCGTTGAGCCTGCCTTGGCAATCGCGAGCGCGGTGAGGTGCATCGCATCGTAGGCGTTGGCGACGCCAACCGGAGGGGTGACATCCCCAGGTCCTTTGATATCAGGATATTTCGCCATTAAAGCAGCAAGCACGCGCTTACCCACCTCGTTTTGATGGCCGAAAAAGCTGTAAGTCTGGATGAAGTGCACCTTACTTGCCCAAGATCCGGCAAGCTCCGGAAAGCGGCCACCCGAAATACCCCAATGCGATACTACGGGCACCGTCCACACCAGCCGTTGCAATGATTTGATAACCTGCGCCCCGGGCGCGGCATTGCCAACCAGGATCACCGAATCCGCACCCGCCGAGCGCAAGCGCTGCAGCTGGGGCGTCATGTCGGCGTCCTTGTCATCGAACTTCTCCGAGCCTGCGAGCTTCACTCCCGCCACCTCGGCTGCTGCTGTTAGTCCCTTCAGATTGGATTCGCCCCAGGCATTGTTGACTAGCATTAAGCCGGGCGCCTTCGAGCCGAACGCCGTCATCGCATGTTTGATGAGAGCCCGGTCCACCAGAACATCGACCGCCGAGACACGGAAGACATAGTTGGGCGAAGTGCCATTGTGCGTGATATTTGTTGCGGCAGCCCAATCGCCCATGAACGGCACCTTGGCCGCCGTCACCACTGGCACGATAGCGAGCGAAACAGGACTATCAATGCCTCCAAACAAGGCTACAGCACCCTCCTTATCGATCAGTTCCCGCGCCGCAGTTTGGCCCTTGCTGGGGTTAGATTCGTCGTCTCTGCGGACGAGCTCGATCATGCGGCCGCCGAGAACACCGCCACGGGCATTGATTTCGTCGATGGCGATGGTGAGGCCTCGGGTAATGCCCTCGCCCGACTTCGCGGATTGGCCGGACAGCGCCGCAACCAAACCAATCTTTACCGGTTCGGCTGCGAATGCGCGCCGGCGGCTGACGCCGGCCAAGGCAACACCTGCGGGAAGGGCAAGGGCTTGACGGCGGGTCAAATTTATCGCCATTCGGGAAACTCCACAAAACTCGTTAGCGGTCTATTCAAGAACTTGGATAAACCCAAGCTAGACTATCGGTATGCGAAAGCGCACGCAATGGTCATACCAAAATAGACTTCGATCTGCCGAAATGGCAGCTCTCGGTGAGTTCGGTACAGGTCGGCAGTGGCGCTGACCACCACTTCCCCGCAGTCGCGGAAGAGTCCGCTATTAAGCGGATTCGCCGGCGATCTTTTCGCGGCAAAACAGCGACGCGGTTAACCAAAACCAACTCTTGGGTCGCGGCCTCTGCCAGCAGTGCGCGCAAGCCAACCGCGGTGTAGCAGTCACGAAATGCAACCGCCGTACACCGTCAAAGAGCTGCCATGCGGCTCCTGTATTCAATCGGATGTCTGATCGCGCCGGCCTTTTAAGCCGTAAGCAAAACCATTTTGGCGGTAATCGCAACTCCGCATGACCTCCCACGAACTGAGCTACGCAACGGCAAGCACCCCGCCCATCCGGCGCTGGCTTGTCCGCACCATCGAGAACCTTTCCGGCCGCCGCAGGCTACTGAAGATTTATCATCGCTGGCGTACCAGTAGCGCGGGCGGCCCGCGTATGTGGCGCGACGCGCTCGACATGATCGGAACACGGCTTGAGATCAACGCCCCAGGAGATTGGCACGCCCGCCTGCTGGACGGTCCGCTCGTCATTATCGCCAACCATCCGTTTGGTATCGCCGACGGTATCGCAATCCTGTCCATCGCTGAGCGCATTGGCAGACCTTACCGCTCCCTGCTCAACGCCGATTTCATGCGTTTGCCGGAAGTCCAGGCGCTTGGGCTGCCGATCGATTTCAACGAGACGAAAGAGGCGCTGGCGACCAATCTCAAGAAGCGCATGGAGGCCCGGCGGCTTCTCAAAGAGGGCGTCACCCTCGTTATTTTCCCCGCTGGCGGTGTGGCAACGGCGGAAAAGCCTTTCGGCACAGCGGAAGAACTGCCGTGGAAACTGTTTACCGCCCGTCTTATTCAGCAGTCTGGCGCCACGGTCCTGCCAGTATATTTCGAGGGGCACAACTCGGCACTTTTCCATTTCGTCAGCCGGTACAGCCTGTAGCTCCGGCTCTCGCTTCTCGTCTTGGAGTTCCGTCACCACATCGGCACCACCATCCGGGCGTCGATCGGTCAGCCGGTTTCGTGGACCGAGATTGCGGGCAGTGCCAATGGCGGTTCAATCATCGATGAACTCTATGTGCGGGTCCATGGTTTGGCACCAGGTGCGGAAAACGTTGATCGTGCCGCGCTGTTGCCGCGCCCGATACATCAACGCCGCCGTTATCCGTGGGATCCGCCGCGCGAAGCCGTCCGCCGATCCTCGGGCAGCATGAGCGACGATCCAGCACGAATGGAAACATCCCAGCAATGATCATTGAGATTGGAGCTGTTGCAGCTGTCACGGGAGGGATCATCGGGGCAATCTCGATCCGGCGCGCGCGGCATTATAAGAGGCTAGAAACCCATTTGGGCAAGGTGAAAGACACTTCATGCAGTCCGGCCACGGATTTTTCCCGGCACCCGGTCCCATCCTTCGCCAACCGGATCACAGCAGTTTCCGATTTCCTTGGTGCCGAGCAGTTTGCGAACCTATATCGCGAAGTCGAGGCGCTTTCGGGAGCGGAGCGCAGCTACGTGCCCAGCCACAAGAAGGGCGCCACCATTGCCTACGAAGCTCTCATTGAGCATGCACCGGCCGTGACGGCATTTTACCATTCCGAGGCCATGACCGCCTACATTTCTCGCATTACCGGCATTGCAGTGCGCCCGACCCCGCTTAACGATCAGAATTCCCTTTCGATCCTGATCTATGAGCGTCCGGGCGACCACATCGCTGGCATTACGATGACAATTTCTATCGCGGCCGTCACTTCACGGTGCTTCTGCCAGTGGTGAATCGCGGCAACGCGGCGACGGGCTTCGCATGCACGGCTCAGGGCCATGATCGGCGATGCTGCGGCCGAGCTGCAAACACCGCCAAACACGCTAATCGTGTTCGAGGGCGCCAGGGTTGCGCACAAGGCCATGCCTCTGGCAGCCGTGAGCGGCGAGTTCTTATCAGCATGACGTACTACGCCGACGCCCACGCGAACCTCGCCCAGGCAGCTGCCCGCCGATTGAAGGACACTGCCTATTTCGGGGTGCGAGCGTTGTGGACTTAAACGGAAAGCTTCAGTCCAATGGTCACGCTTCTTTCTGGCAAAGGAGCAACTCAAATATCAGGACCTTAGCCCATATAGATGAAGTCTGGGGGAATACCGATGGCGACGCGGAGATAGATGAGCACCATCACCGCGCCTGCAACAAGCAGCCAGATAAGCCAGGGAATACGCTTCGCGGCAAGTCTCCGGCGCGGCCCGTTAGGCAACCAGTCGAGGCGGCTCAACATGATTACGCTCAAATAAATTTCAATTCCAATTTTGCTGGCGTAGCGTGGCCGAAGTCAAGCCACAGGTTATCAGGAGCATGAGACTTTGCTGTTGTGAGCATCTTCACCTTTTTGTAGCCAGTCCCGTTATTGCTGATTAAGATCTTCTGTGGGGATCAAGTTCCCTTCAAACCGCTGCCCCGCGCTGGGGTCTAAATGCTGCTGGGCACACTTTCCTCCGGTCGCCAACGCCGCCGAGGATATCCGGAGTCGAGGCCTGCGGAAAAGGCACTCGCCGAAGCAGAGCAACGGCCCGAGACAGTCGAGACGTTCAGACGGCTTCTGGCTGACAAAGGGCTGCCGGAAAGCGGAAACCCCGGTAAAGTCTACGTTAGCGAGAAGCCAAGGAGCTGCCCGGTAAGCCGCGAATGCTCTTATAAGAGCGAAGGGGCGCTAAGCCACGAATTTGACCTGTTTTGAGAAGGGCAGCTCGCGGATGCGCTTGCCCGTCGCGGCGAAAATCGCATTACCAAGCGCTGGCAGCGAAGGCGGCGTGCCAGGCTCACCCACGCCCCCCATCCATGGCGAGTTCTCAAGAATAGCGACCTCGATTGCGGGCGCCTGATTGATGCGCATCGCATCGAAATCGGTGAAATTCGATTGCTCCACCTTTCCGTCCTTGAAGGTGATCTCTTGCCCCATCGCCGCCGACAGGCCGAAAATTATGCCGGACTGCATCTGGCTTTCGATGATGCGCGGGTCGAGCGCGCTGCCTATATCCGCGGCGCACCACACCTTTTCGATGCGGATCGCGTCATCCTCAAGTGCCACCTGCACCACTTCGGCAACCCAAGTGCCGAATGAGAGCGTGAAGGCAAAGCCGCGCGCCGTTCTGGCCGGCAGCGGCGTGCCCCAACCCGACATTTCCGCCGCCTTTTCCACGGCCTTCACCGCGGCAGGCCATTTCGCCATGAGCTTGCGCCGCATCTCAACAGCGTCCATTCCGCTCTTATAGGCGAGCTCGTCCATGAATGTCTCATGGAAGAAGCCGTTATAGGAGTTGCCCACCGAGCGCCAGAATCCAATGGGAATGGCGAGGTCCACAACGGCGCCGCAGACGCGGTAATTGGAGATATCGTAGGGCTGGTCGAAGGAGCCTTCTGCGACGACCTTGTCCGGCCCGCCGATGGGAACATAGGGCCACATGCGGCCGGCTACGCTCTTCAGTATCGACGGCGCTGCGATATTTGCGTCCAATCCGACCGGAAGCCCCCCTTTCTGGACCACACCGCGGAAGCGGCCTATGGCGCCCGGCCGGTAGGCGTCATGCTGAATGTCTTCTTCGCGCGTCCAAGTCACTTTCACGGGCAGGCCGCCCGTTAGTTTCGCTACGCGCATGGCATACAGCGCGTAGTCGGTCTCAAGCCTGCGTCCGAAGCCGCCGCCAAGATAAGTGACATGAACGACGGCGTCCTCAGAACGGATGCCAAACTCCCGCGCTGCGATGGTTTGCACCAAAGTCGGAACCTGGGTGGGCACCCAAATCTCAAGTTTGCCTTCTTTCCACTGCGCCGTGGCGTTCATCGGCTCCATGCACGCATGGGCGAGGAATGGTGCGCGATACTCCGCATCGATCACATCGTCTGGCCGGGCGGCTTGCAAGACTTCGGCCGCGCTGCCGTCATTGCGGAACGCGAAGCCTTCGCCGAAAGCTGCGCGCTTCTCCATAACCGCGAAGATTTCGGCCGTGGACTTCGGATAAGAAGCTTTCTCCCACTCGATTTTCACCGCATCGGCTGCTTTGAAGGCCCGCCACGTATTATCGGCGACGACGGCGACGCCATTTCCAATAGATGCGACCGTTTGGACGCCCGGCATCTTGAGCGCTTCCGAAGCGTCGAAGCCCTTCATTGCTGCCCCAAGATGCGGGTTCATCCTGACCGTCGCATACACCATCCCGGGCAGTTCGACGTCGATGCCGAAGCGCGCCTTCCCCGTGACCTTGTCCGGGACATCCACTCGGTTTTGGGGCTTTCCTAGATAGCGCCATTGCTCGGCCTTTGTCAGCACCACCGATGACGGTAGCGGTAGTTGTGCCGCGCGTGCCGCAACCGCGCCGTAAGGCACTGAAGTCCCGGCAGAATTGACGATCGTCGCGTCCTTCGTCTTCAGCGCCTGGACCGGTTCCCCAAACGTCTCGGAGGCCGCCTGAAGCAGAAGCAGCCGCGCGACAGCTCCTGCTTCCCGCATCTTGTTAAACGCATCAACCGTGGAGGACGACCCACCGGTGATCTGCAGCCCGATCATCTTGGCCGTGGCACCCATCGCTTCCCTGGTCGTATTTGCAATGAGGCCGGTGTCGAACTTTGCGAATGGGCCCCCATCGGCGAGCGCGGCGCGGTTGTAGTATGCCCATGAGGCTGGGCCGTGTGTAACGCGGATTTCTTCCAGAGGGACGTCCAGTTCCTCCGCCACCAGCGCCGCCAATGTCGTGCGCACCCCTTGTCCCATCTCAGCGCGGGGGACGATGACTGTAATCCGGTTGTCGGTGCCAATTTTCACGTAGGGATTGAAGACGGCCTCGTCGCTTCTGGCGCGGGTGTCAAGCGGATTGGGGTAGGGACGCCGGTAGAAATAGTACCCAACCGCAAGTCCCCCAGCGGCGGCTGCCGAACCAACGAGAAAGGTTCTGCGCGCAATTTTGCCAATGCTCATCTCTTAGCTCCCCGCCATCTTCCGTGAGGCACGCTTGATCGCGGCCCGGATGCGGGGGTAGGTGCCGCAACGGCAAAGATTGCCCGCCATGGCGCTATCGATGTCCCCATCCGCAGGTTGGGCATTTACCGCCAAGAGCGCGGCTGCGCTCATGATCTGGCCCGATTGGCAGTAGCCGCATTGTGGAACCTGTTCCTCGATCCAGGCTTCCTGCACGGCGTGGAGGCGGCCATCCTTCTGTAAGCCCTCGATCGTCGTAATAGGACCATCCACAGCACTGATGGGTGTTGCGCAGGCCCGGATCGCATTCCCGTTCAGAAGAACCGTACATGCGCCGCAAGAGGCGACGCCACAGCCATATTTAGTGCCCTTGAGGCCAATGATGTCACGCAGCACCCAGAGCAACGGCATGTCCGGCTCTGCATCCACAGGAACCATTTCACCGTTCACATTCAGGTCCAAGTTTGTTCTCCGCGGAAGGAGGGGCTGCAAGCCATGCTTGTGACCGCTACTTAGATGCCGAGTTCGATATGAGGCTTCTATCCCAGTTACTATCGAGGAAAGCAAATACTTCGTATGTGCTTCAAGACTAAGGCTCGCTTTGTTCGCAAGCATATCAGGGAGAGCCGCCACAACTCAATCTTATGCGATTTTTTGGAAGCGGAGTCGGGACGGCAAGCTTCAAGCAGGGGATAATGCAGTACACTGAGTAGGCTCGCAAAAAAGCCTGCGGAGATGTGAATGGCGCTGCAGCTTGATGTTAAGTCCGGTCAAGCGGCCCCTATGCCTGCATTCATTTCGGCGCTGGCGGGGCTCGTGCCATTCGCCAGCTGTGCGCTCACCGTATGTTTCTCACGGGAGAACAGGGCGGACGCCGCCGTGGCACTCATTGTTTATGGCGCCGTGATCCTGTCATTCTTGGGTGGAATCCGGTGGGGATTCGCGATCCTTGAGGGCCGGTGTGGCGGATGGGGCAAGCACGCCCTCTGCATTATCCCTTCTCTAATTGCCTGGATTAGCGTTCTAAGCGGAGGGCCAAGCGGACTTCTCATTCTGGCGCTCGCATTTGTATCATGGCTCTTAGTCGAGCGCGCGATACCGCCGGCTTTGGCTCTACCCCGCTGGTATATGCCTTTCCGAGGCATGCTCACGGCAGCCGCTGCTCTCTCGCTCACGGCCGCTGCTTTTTCCTGGTGACGGCGGGCCGTCCCGATTCCACCGATGAAACTTTAGCCTCGTCCGCGATAGGGGGGCACCCCTTGATTTGGGATCCAGACGCCGCTCGGGAGTTCGCCCACGGCGAAAAAGACGTCGATCGGGATGCCGCCGCGCGGATACCAGTAGGCCCCAATGCGTAACCAGTGGGGCTTGAGGCTTTCGTTGAGCCGCTTGCCGATTGCCACGCTGCAATCCTCATGGAACGCTCCATGATTGCGGAACGATTGGAGGTAAAGTTTGAGTGATTTCGATTCGAGAAGCAAAGCTCGAGGCACGTAATCGATTACGAGGTGAGCGAAGTCTGGCTGCCCTGTTACGGGGCAAATGGACGTGAATTCCGGTGCGGTGAAGCGCACGGCGTAAAGGCTATCGGTATGAGGGTTCGGCACAGTCTCAATCCGGGCTTCCTCGGGCGAGGCCGGAATGGCAGTCTGGCGTCCGAGTTGAGTGAGGTGGCTTCTGTAATCCGGATTTTCCATCTTGAGGCGGCCACTCTCTGCGTTACTTCGTTACAGGCTCTTTGCACGAAACGATGCATCCCTCACCACAAGTGGGACGAGCGACATGAATGTCAGCCAGACCGGGCACTTCCGGCTCCAGTTCATTCCACATCCATTGCGCGATGCGCTCGAGCGTCGGTGTCTCTAATCCGGGAATTTCGTTCAAGAAGCGGTGATCGAGCTGATCCCGGATGATGGAAAGCCGGTCCTTGAATTCTTCGAAATTAATCAGAAGCCCGGTCTCTGGGTCCGGTTCTCCTTCGACCGTTACGCGAACATGGAAGGAATGGCCATGAATACGTGAATTGGGGTGTCCGGCGGGTGCCGACGGAAGATAGTGACCGGCTTCGAAGTTAAATTCCTTGTAGATCCGCATCATTGGGGCGCTTACGGCAGTCCGATAAATTTGTGCGTTTGCAGCGAGAGCCGCCAGCCTGGATGGCGTAAGCAGTAGCGCGCTGCCAATTCTATATTGGCGCGTTGATCCTGGCCGTCCATCGGCTGCAGAAAAAAGTGTGTGAAGTCAAGCCTGGCAAAGCGCTCCGGCTCGGCGCCAGGTTGCGGGAAAACAAGCTTCAATTCATCACCTCGCGTCAAAACAAGAGGCGCATTTGCTTTGGGGCTCACGCAAATCCAGTCGAGACCCTCCGGAGCTTCCATCGTACCGTTCGTCTCCACTGCAACCTCGAACCCCATCCCGTGCAGCGCTACAATCAACGGCGCGTCAACTTGCAGCAGCGGTTCTCCTCCAGTGCAGACAACATAAGGCTTCGCGGCTTGCACCCCCCCCTCGGCCCGACGGCGTTCCTTCTTCCCTCGGAGAGAAGGATAGGATGAGGGGGGACTTGTAACCGTTGCGCCCCAGCATCGGGCAACGGCAGCAGCAAGCGCCCCAGCTTCCACGAACTTGCCTCCTCCTGGCCCGTCAACTCCTACGAAATCCGTGTCACAAAACTGGCATGTCGCGCTTTTGCGATCGCGCTCCAGGCCACTCCAAAGATTGCAGCCCGCAAAGCGCAGAAAGACCGCGGCGCGGCCGGTTTGCGCACCTTCCCCTTGCAGCGTCATATAGATTTCCTTGACCGCGTACATTCCTCAGCTTACCGCCGTCGCCTTGGCCCAGGCCCGGTAACCTTTTTCCCGCAATTTGCAGGCGGGACAGGTTCCGCAGCCATAACCCCAGTCCTGCCGGTGCGCCCGGTCGCCCTTGTAGCAGGTGTGTGTATTCTCCACGATGATGCCGGTAAGAGCCTCGCCGCCCAGCTCATGTGCGAGCGCCCATGTCTCCGCCTTCGTGCGCCACATCAAAGGAGTCCGGATCGCGAAATTCTCGGCAGTCCCAAGATTGATGGCTTGATTGAGCGCGGAGAGCGTTGCATCCCTGCAGTCTGGGTAGCCGGAGTAGTCGGTCTGGCACATTCCGCCAACCAGATCCCGGATGCCGCGCCGGTAGGCAAGGGCGGCAGCCAATGTGAAGAACAAAAGATTTCGGCCCGGAACGAAGGTATTCGGCAGTCCATTAGCCCCAAAAGCGATTTCGGCATCGGTGGTCAGGGCCGTGTCGCTCACCTGTCCGAGAATGGAAAGGTCCAGTACATGGTCTGGTCCGAGCTTCTGCTTCCAGGCGGGGAACCGGTCGGCAAATGCTTGCCGCAGCACTGGCCGGCATGCGAGTTCCACGATATGCCGCTGGCCATAACTGAATCCCAGCGTCTCTACCTGCTCGTATTGGGTCAAGGCCCATGCAAAGCAAACTGCCGAATCCTGACCGCCCGAAAGCAGAACCAAACCCTTCATTACGTCAGCCTCTTAACCGATAACATAGATTTAAGAGACTTGGCCCAGCGGCGGGAGTGCTTTAATACGCCTTTGTGTTCCCCAGAGATCCATGTCCCAGACGAGGTGCGCTATGACCGCTATCGCAGACATTATTGGCCGCGAGATTCTCGATAGCCGCGGTAACCCCACCGTTGAGGTCGACGTGGTCCTGGACGATGGCTCCATGGGACGCTTCGCCGTACCATCGGGCGCCTCTACCGGCATGCACGAGGCCATTGAAAAGCGGGACGGAGGGGAGCGTTACCTTGGAAAGGGCGTACTTGAAGCCGTCGATGCCGTGAATAGTGAAATATTCGATGCCCTCCAAGGCATGGATGCTCTGGATCAGCGCCGGATCGATAATACGCTCTTGATGCTCGACGGCACGGACAACAAAAGCAGGCTCGGTGCCAACGCGATCCTTGGCGTATCGCTCGCCACAGCGAAAGCCGCAAGCCAAGCCCTCGACTTGCCCCTTTACCGCTATCTCGGCGGTGTGAATGCGCGAGTTCTGCCTGTTCCAATGATGAACATTATTAATGGCGGTGCCCATGCCGACAACGCGCTCGACTTCCAGGAATTCATGATTTCGCCGCTCGGTGCGCCTTCGCTTGGAGAAGCAGTGCGGTGGGGATCGGAAATATTTCACACCCTTCGGAAGCTCCTGAAAGAAGGCGGCCACAACACCAATGTTGGCGATGAGGGCGGGTTTGCGCCCAATCTCAAGTCCGCAGACGAGGCGCTTTCATTCGTGATGCGGGCGATGGAGAAGGCAGGTTACCGGCCAGGCGAAGATGTGGCGATTGCCCTCGACCCGGCTTCGACCGAGTTTTTCTCAAACGGAAAATACGAGTTGAAAGGTGAAGGAAAAACCCTTGGCTCAGCCGAAATGGTCTCCTTCTACCGCGATCTTGTTGGGCGCTACCCGATCATCTCCATCGAGGATGGGATGGCGGAGGATGATTGGGAGGGTTGGCGCGCGCTGACCAAGGAACTCGGTGCCCGTATCAACTTGATCGGCGACGATTTGTTCGTAACCAACACCAAACGCCTGAAGCAGGGGATAGAAGTTGGCGCGGCGAATGGGATTCTGATCAAGGTGAATCAGATTGGCACCCTTAGCGAGACGTTGGACGCCGTCAGCATGGCGCAGCGGGCCGCCATGAAGTCCGTGATCTCGCACCGGTCGGGTGAAACCGAGGACTCGACCATTGCAGACATCGCTGTCGCGACAAATGCAGGGCAAATCAAGACAGGCTCGCTTTCGCGATCGGACCGTACCGCCAAATACAACCAGCTCATTCGCATCGAGGAAGAGCTTGGCGACAATGGTGCGTTTGCTGGGCGATCCATTCTGCGGGCCGGTTGATACAGAGCTTTGGTGCCCATGGCGGCAACCGAATGCGCAAGTGCTCTCTCTAAAGCAACTATCTCGAAATCATATTTCATAGAAGCGGCTTCAATGAATACCGCTTGTAACCAGATCTCTCGAATGGTTTAGCGGGAGTAGCTCATGCGCATTAGCCAAAAGATGGCCTTTTTAGCTGCCGGCCTTGCAGTGCTGGCTGTGCCAGGCGCTCCCAGCCGCGGCGCGGTACCGCGTCCACCCGCATTACTACGCAGGTGGGAACCCCTATTGCCCGGTGCGCCGGACTATTACCGGGGCGTTGGTAGATTGTCATGGGTGGCGCTACAGGTCGAATGCCATCGGATGGGACCCTTCGTGCTTCAATCTCGACTATCTTCCGTCAATGTTTGCCTGCAGCGCGAACCGCCCTTAGCCTGATTCCCGCCGAAAAGCAGAGACGATGGCTTACGATTAACCCGGTGCCAACAAGTGCGGGCTATTGTGCCACCTGATGGAGGGCGCATGGCAAGAGAGCGGCGATTGTTCAGGCAGTTTCTTTTTTTAGCGGGGCTCGTTGTGCTAATTGGCTACGTGGCAAGCGATGCTATCCGAGGTCATCACGGTCTTGCTGCGCATCAACTGTTGCAAGCGCGGATTACAGCTCTGAGCAAGGAACTGGCAGCTCTAAAGGCGGAACGGGCCCGTCTTGAGCGCGACGAGGACCTTCTCACGGCAAAGGCCGCTTCCGAGCCATCGCTTATCGACGAGCAGGCGCGGTCGCTTCTGGACCTTGCCCTTCCTACCGACATCGTCATCATAAATGGCGTGCCTTGATTTCTCGCTTTTGCGAAATGACCCCATGGCAGGCTGCCCGAAAAACCATTATGAAGGATAGGCAGCTCAAGGCTTCAACCGAGGCTGAGCTTTAATCAAGTGAGATCGTAATGCTCGAAGATGTTCCTCAGGCTGCGAGCGAACAGAAAGCGGCCGTACCTGAGTTGAGCCGTGACGACGAACTGCGCGCCTACCGTCAAATGCTTCTCATCCGGCGTTTCGAGGAAAAGGCCGGTCAGCTCTATGGCATGGGCCTCATCGGCGGTTTTTGCCACCTCTACATCGGACAAGAAGCGGTCGTCACCGGCATGCAGATGGCAATCGGCGAAGGCGATGAAGTCATCACCGCCTATCGCGATCACGGGCACATGCTTGCCTGCGGCATGGACCCAAAAGGCGTGATGGCGGAATTGACAGGGCGCCGCGGTGGCTATTCGAAAGGTAAGGGCGGCTCCATGCACATGTTCTCCGTCGAGAAATCGTTCTTCGGAGGCCATGGAATCGTCGGAGCTCAGGTTCCGCTCGGCACCGGTCTTGCCCTTGCAAATAAATATAAAGGCAACGGCAAAGTCTGCCTCACTTACTACGGCGACGGCGCTGCCAATCAGGGCCAGGTCTACGAAGCCTTCAACATGGCCGAGCTTTGGCGGTTGCCCGTTGTCTACGTCGTCGAAAACAATAAATATGGCATGGGGACGCGCATCGACCGTGTCTCGGCAAGCACCGATCTTTCGCAGCGCGGGAGAAGTTTCAATATTCCTGGCGAGCAGGTCGACGGTATGGATGTACGCGCGGTGAAAGCGGCGGGCGACAAGGCTGTGACCTGGGCTCGCGAAGGGAAGGGGCCTTATATTCTGGAAATGCTTACCTACCGCTATCGTGGTCACTCCATGTCCGACCCTGCAAAGTACCGGACGAAGGAGGAGGTGGATAAGATGCGGCACGGGCATGACCCAATTGAACAAGTGCGGATTCGCATGGTCGAGACCGGACGTGCTAGCGAGGACGAGCTGAAGGCCATTGACCGGGAAGTCCGCGGTGTCATCAACGAAGCGGCGGACTTTGCACAGAAAGACCCCGAGCCGGAGCCCGCAGAACTTTATGCAGATGTACTCCATTGAAAGCGGCCCAATGGAACACATCGCCGGGAAGGTTGCCGCTTCATGCTGTCCCGGGATCGATACTCGACGGTCTTTTTTATTTGGGGGAGTCCGGCTTCAGTTCGTGAGTTTGCTTTTTAATAGATGACGAACCTTAATCGCTAGCAGAACGCAGCGCACTTCTATCGGTCCCAAGGTTAAGACAGCAAATGCCAACACAAGTATTGATGCCAGCACTTTCACCCACGATGGAAGAAGGCAAGCTCGCCAAATGGGTAAAGTCCGAGGGCGATGAGGTCCATTCGGGGGATGTGATCGCCGAGATCGAGACAGACAAGGCGACCATGGAAGTCGAGGCTGTCGACGAAGGCAAGCTTGGCAAGATCCTAGTTCCGGCCGGGACCGAGAATGTAAAGGTGAACACGCCTATTGCGGTGATCCTAAGCGACGGCGAGGATGCCTCCGCAATTGCACAAGGCGCGGTACCGAAGACGAATGGAGCTGGCGGTGCTGCTCCTTTGGATGAGGGCGGGCTTGTGTCCGCCCGCGGTGCCACGGATGCTCGCGCTACCGTGGATGTTCGTGTCCGTGACGCTACTCCCCAAGCGCTTGCGCCTGGCTATGACAGCGCCGCGGAGATCCCCGAAGGCACGGAAATGGTGCAGATGACGATGCGCGAAGCCTTGCGCGACGCCATGGCCGAGGAAATGCGTCGCGATGATACCGTTTTCATCATGGGCGAGGAAGTGGCGGAGTATCAGGGTGCGTATAAAGTCACCCAGGGGCTGCTGGATGAATTCGGGGCGCGCCGCGTCATCGATACACCAATAACCGAAGCGGGATTTGCCGGGCTAGGGGTCGGCGCGGGCCTTGCCGGCTTACGCCCGATCGTAGAGTTCATGACATTCAACTTCGCGATGCAGGCCATCGACCAGATCATCAATTCCGCTGCCAAGACCCACTATATGTCCGGCGGCCAGATGGGCTGCGCAATCGTGTTCCGGGGTCCGAACGGAGCAGCGGCGCGCGTCGGCGCTCAGCACAGCCAGGAATATTCGGCCTGGTACGCCCATGTGCCAGGGCTAAAGGTCATTTCACCTTCGACGGCGGCGGATGCCAAGGGGCTTTTGAAGGCCGCCATCCGCGACCCGAACCCGGTCGTGTTCCTGGAAAACGAGATCCTTTATGGCGCGACAGGGCAGGTGCCGAAGCTCGATGACTATGTGATACCCATTGGCAAGGCCAAGATCGCGCGGCCCGGCAAGGACGTAACCATCGTGTCCTGGTCGCGCGGCATGGTCTATGCGCTCCAAGCGGCGAAGCAGCTGGAAGCCGAGGATATCGACCCGGAGGTCATCGACCTGCGCACGCTCAGGCCGCTCGATATGGAAACCGTGCTCTCATCAGTGCGCAAAACCAACCGTATTGTGACTGTGGAAGAGGCATGGCCCGTCTGCTCGCTCGGGTCCGAGATTTGCGCACGTGTCACCTCAGAGGCGTTCGACTATCTGGACGCACCCCCCACCAAAGTTTCTGGGGAAGACGTGCCAATGCCCTACGCCGCCAACCTCGAAAAGCTCGCGCTTCCCGATGCCGCCCGCGTTGTTCAAGCGGTCAAAACCGTCTGCTACCGCTCCTAAAGAAATAGCCCCGAAGCATTGGCTTAAGCCTGAAGGAGTTCTGAAATGACAAGCGGAAGACCGGCAGCGCGGACGCCGTGGCTTTTGGGCGGTGCCGAGTACCTCGCTCTGATCTATTTAACCTTCATCTACCGCTGGCAGCCGCGTCCTCAGATCCTGTAAGGGTAAAACGATGCCGACACCGATCCTCATGCCCGCGCTGTCGCCAACAATGGAGCAGGGCAAGCTCGCGAAGTGGCTCAAGAAAGAGGGCGACAAAGTTTCCTCCGGCGACGCCATCGCTGAGATCGAGACCGACAAAGCGACGATGGAAGTCGAGGCGGTGGACGAGGGCACGATCGGCAAGATCATGATCGCGGAGGGCACGGAAGGCGTGGCGGTCAACACGCCCATTGCTGTGCTTTTATCCGAAGGCGAAGATGCCGCTGCCCTGAAGGGGTATGGCTCGGAACCTCCGCAGCCTGCTCCGCAGAAAGCGGCGCAGCCGCAATCGGAGATAGCGGGCGCGAAGACCCCCTCACCCCAGCCAACTCCTCAGGGGGGACATGGTGAAAAGAGGCAGCCCTCTCCGCCAGAGGCAAGAGAGAAACCAGCGCAAGACGCTCCTCAAGCAGAGAAGGGGCAGCCGCGTAAGAATGACGGGGGGCTTGCTCCAGTCAAGGCCAATGGTCATGGACGGCTCTTCGCATCCCCACTCGCCCGAAGAGTTGCCGCTCAAGCAGGTATCGAGCTCACACTCATTAAGGGTTCCGGTCCTCACGGCCGAATCGTAAAGCACGATGTCGATGAGGCCCGGCAAACCGGCCTCACAGCGCCAACAGTGCCTGCCCCAGGAGCGATTGCACAGAACGGGTTGCAAGCGCTGGTGCCTTCGCGGTCATTTCCAGCCGCGATGCCGGATGAGCAGATCCTCGCGCTGTATGAGAAGGGCAGCTATGAAATTCGCCCGCTGGACAATATGCGGAAGACCATTGCCGTCCGCCTCAGCCAGGCAGCCGCGAGCATCCCGCATTTCCGTCTCAATGTGGATTGCGAGATCGAGGAATTGCTCGAAGCGCGCCAACGGCTCAACGCTCGCTCGCCGAAAGGCGGTCCGAATGCCTACAAGCTTTCGGTGAATGATTTTGTTATCAAGGCCATGGGGCTTGCTCTGCAGCGCGTGCCCGACGCGAACGCCACTTTCACGGAGAGGGGGCTTCTGATCCATAAGAGTTCGGACATTGGCGTCGCGGTCGCTCTTGAGGGGGGGCTGTTCACACCTATCATCCGGGGCGTCGAGAAGAAGACGCTTGCGCAAATCTCCAACGAGATGAAGGAGCTCGCCGAGCGTGCCCGCCGCCGCAGGCTCGCGCCGCATGAATATCAGGGCGGCACAACAGCAATCTCCAACCTCGGCATGTTCGGCATTGACAATTTCGATGCCGTCATAAACCCGCCTCATGCAACTATTCTCGCGGTAGGCCGGGGCGAGAAGCGTGCGATCGTGAAGGGCGACAGGATCGTCGCCGCGACGATGATGAGTTGTACCCTTTCCTGCGATCACCGGGTTGTGGATGGCGCCCTCGGCGCGCGGCTCTTGACGGCCTTCAAGGGCTTCATCGAAGAACCGGTTACGATGCTGGTTTGAGGGTGTAAATGGACATCGTATTCGGACATATCGCCTTAATGATCGCTGCGGGTTTTGCAGGCGCTGCCATCTATATCAGTATTGCAGAACAGCCAGCCCGGCTTAGGCTCGATGACGGGGCGCTTCTTGCCGAGTGGAAGGCTTCCTACAAGCGTGGGTTCGCCATGCAAGCGACGCTGGCGTTTTTGGGCTTTCTGTTCGGCGTGGCAGCCTGGTACGATAAGGGGGAAAGCGGCTTTCTTTGGGGTGCTCTCCTACTGCTCGCGAACTGGCCTTGGACGCTGCTCGCCATCCGGCCTACAAACAACAAACTGATGAAAATGAATCCCTCGGAGCCAGATCCGGAGGCGAGGAAGCTGATCCGCAGGTGGGGTTGGCTGCATGCCGTCCGGTCGCTTCTCGGTGCCGCATCGGCGATCACCTTTTTTCTGGTCTGCATTTCCCTCTGATGGGTCTTGCGCAATCTGCGCTGTTTCCCTTCTAAAGGAATAAACAACAGCGCACGAATTCACAGAATTGGGGCGCCGGTATCGATAGGGGGAGCAGTATGGCAGAAGCATTCGACGTCGCTGTGATCGGCGCTGGGCCGGGCGGTTATGTGGCTGCAATCCGGGCGGCTCAGCTTGGGTTGAAAACAGTGGTTATAGAGCGGGAGCATCTCGGGGGTATCTGCCTCAACTGGGGGTGCATCCCGACAAAAGCACTTCTGCGGACCGCTGAGGTGATGACACTCTTCAAGCATGCCGACGAATTCGGGTTAAAGGTCAATGGCGTGGGTTTTGACCTCGCGAAGGTCGTGAGCCGCTCCCGCAAGGTTGCGGGGCGGCTTTCAAGCGGCGTCGCGTACCTATTGAAGAAGCATAAAGTAACCGTAATTGACGGAAGCGGCCGGCTTAAGGGAAAAGGCATTATTGCCGTCACCGGCAAAGACGGAAAGCCGCTTGCGGATGTGGAGGCCAGGAACATCATCATCGCTACAGGCGCTCGGGCCCGCTCGCTCCCCGTCCTGGAGCCCGATGGCAAATTCGTCTGGACCTATAAGGAGGCGATGATCCCCGATACGATGCCGCAATCATTGCTTGTCGTGGGGTCGGGGGCCATCGGAATCGAGTTCGCGAGTTTCTACAATGCGCTTGGTGTGAAGGTGACTGTGGTCGAGATCATGGACCGCATCCTCCCCGTGGAAGACGAGGAGGTCTCAGCCTTCGCTCGAAAGTCGTTCGAGAAGCAAGGCATCAAGATTTATACCGGCACGAAGGTCGAGAAACTGGAGAAGGGCGCGAACAGTGTCAAGGCCACAATCACGCTGAAGGATGGTAAGCAAGAGATGCAGGACTTCTCGCGCGTCATCCTTGCCATCGGCATTGTAGGCAATGTCGAGAACCTGGGCCTGGAAGAGCAGGGCGTGAAAGTGGACAAGGGCCACATCGTCATCGATGAATTCGGCCGGACCGCGGCGCCCAACATCTATGCGATCGGTGACGTTGTGGGTCCTCCCTGGCTCGCTCATAAGGCAAGCCATGAGGGTATAATCTGCGTCGAGAAGATCGCAGGCAAGAATGATGTGCATCCCCTCAATGTGAGGAATGTCCCCGGCTGCACCTATTCGCAGCCGCAAGTTGCGTCGATTGGTCTAACGGAAGCCGCGGCCAAGTCCAACGGCAGGGAGATCAAGGTCGGCCGGTTCCCCTATCAGGGCAACGGCAAGGCGATTGCTCTTGGTGAGCCGGAGGGCTTCGTAAAGACGATCTTCGATGCCAAGACTGGCGAGTTGCTTGGCGCCCACATGATTGGCGCCGAGGTCACGGAGTTGATCCAGGGGTTTGGCATTGCGAAGACGCTGGAGACGACCGAGGCCGAGCTTATGGAAGCCATCTTCCCGCACCCGACGCTTTCTGAGATGATGGGCGAAAGCGTGCTCGACGCCTACGGCCGCGTCATCCATATCTGAGCAGGATTACGGCCATTGATATTCACTTTTCATCTTCCGCGCGAGCTGTGCTTGCCATATGCAGAGCAAGGGCGTTACCAGCAGTTCCATCCCGAGACCGAAGATCATTGTGGGGCCGGGCAGACCGTTGAGGGCGACGCCGTATAGGCGCCCCGCGCCGCCTATGAAAACAATCGCTGTTAGAAGGCGGAACGTGTGGCCGTTGCTTTCGATGGCTGGAATAGTGCTCCAAAAGGCGAGCCCAATTCCCAGCAAGAGTCCTGAAAGGTAGCGGAAGTGGCTGTCGAGGCTGATCGCCGTGCTTTCTCCGGCGAAGGAGGGACCAAGAATGATCCCGGCCATTCCGGCTGAGACGGGTACGATTCCGCCCAAGGCGACGGCTATCTGCAATGCGCGCTTCATGAGCTTCCTTAAGGCTGGAGGCGAGCGGGATGTCTTTGCAAAAACGCACCGGGACAATATGTTTGAATCATAATTTACTGAAAGCGACCGTGGATGGTTACTCTTCTCGACAAATGCGATACCGGCGCGTTGCGGCATCCGGAGAAGGCGCACCGGCCAGATACTCCGGTTCAGCGCAAGCCAGCCTGGATCCGAGTGAAAGCGCCCGGTTCCCCCGGATATGCGGGTACGGCCAAAATCATCCGGGAGAACAAGCTACATACCGTCTGCGAAGAGGCGGGTTGCCCCAACATCGGCGAATGCTGGGAGAAAAAGCACGCGACCATGATGATCATGGGCGACACCTGCACGCGGGCCTGCGCCTTCTGTAATGTCAAGACGGGCTTGCCCGGCCCGCTGGACGAAGCTGAGCCGGAAAATGTAGCTCGGGCTGTCGCGACCCTTGGGCTTGAGCACGTGGTCATTACGTCGGTCGATCGGGACGATCTTGACGATGGCGGCGCATCGCATTTTGCTGCCACGATAGGCGCCATTCGCGCTGCCGCCCCTACGACCACCATCGAAGTGCTGACGCCGGACTTTCTAAAGAAGGGCGATAATGCGCTAGAAACTGTGATCGCGGCTAAGCCCGATGTCTTCAATCACAATCTCGAAACAGTGCCCTCGCTCTACCTGACGATACGGCCGGGCGCGCGCTATTTCCATTCACTTCGGCTGCTCCAGCGCGCCAAGGAACTGGACAAGACCGCATTCACAAAATCCGGCATCATGGTCGGGCTCGGTGAAAAGCGTAACGAGGTGCTGCAGCTCATGGACGATTTGCGATCCGCGGATGTGGACTTCCTTACGATCGGCCAATACCTTCAGCCCACGCGGAAACACGCTGCCGTAGACCGCTTCGTGGAACCCGCCGAGTTCGACAGCTACAAGAGCATCGCCTATTCGAAAGGCTTTCTCTTGGTAGCCTCGAGTCCGCTTACCCGCTCGTCCTATCACGCAGGCGATGGCTTCCAAAGGCTGAAAGCGGCGCGCCTTGCACTGGCAGGGAAACGTAGGACGCCTGATCCGTAGCTGTTCCCGGCATAGCAAAGACTTGGTGAAGGCTGCTATTCAAGAGGCTAAATTCTTCGCGTGCGTGCGGCAAATTACCGTCTGGTCATGGCGCGTAGTCCCTACCATGCAACAGTGTCAGCGTCTTTGCCACACAGGTAAGTAGCCCCAAACCGGCCAGCTCATGCCAACATTCCACACTTCACGCCACGTCGCCCACTCAGCCGCCAATATGTTCGCCCTTGTTGCCGATGTTGAACAATATCCGAAGTTTGTGCCTCTATGCCAAAGCCTTAAAGTAATGCGCAGGGAGAAGGCGGGGGAGAAAGAGACTGTCATCGCAAGCATGACGGTCTCATACAAATTCTTCACCGAGAGCTTTACCAGCCGCGTGGTCTTAAAACCTGCGGAGCACGCAATTGACGTCAGTTACCTCGATGGACCTTTCCGGCGTCTCGAAAACCATTGGACTTTCACGCCAGTAGGAGGGAACGAGAGCCAAATCGGCTTTTTTCTGGAGTATGAGTTCAGGTCGATGCCCATGCAGGTGCTGATGGGCGCCGTATTCGACCGCGCATTCCGCAAATTCGCGGATGCCTTCGAGGCCCGGGCCAACGTTGTTTATGGCAACGGCGCCGCAGCAATCCCGGAAACTGGCCCAGCCCCCGTCAGCGGCTGACGCAGTTCCACCGGCCGCAGACTGCAGAAAGAGGGCAATTGCACCCGGCGAAGGTTCACTTCAGCGAGGCTGCGCGAAGAAGAAGCCTGAGAGCCACCTCCACAGATTGTGTTCTAATAGCATCCCGCCCGATCTCGCCGAAGCGCTTCTCCTCATGAAGGGTTGAACCAGCCTGGGAGGTTTGGTTCGACATTTTCCTGGCTGCGGCGAAATGCACTAGTCCCACGGGCTTTTCTGCACTGCCCCCGCCGGGTCCGGCGATACCTGTAACAGCGACGGATAGGTGGGCAGGTGAATGGCGGAGCGCGCCCTCAGCCATGGCAATTGCAACCTCGCGCGAAACCGCGCCGTATTTCTCCAGCAGACCAGACTCAACTCCTAGCATTTCCTCCTTCGCTTCATTTGAATATGTCACGAAGCCCCGCTCGAAGACATCGGAGGAACCGGCGATTGAGGTCAGGGCTGCCGCGACCAGCCCGCCCGTACAGGATTCCGCGGTGGCAATTTCCAGGCCGGGCGCTCGGGCTTTCTGCAGAACCTCTTCTGCCAGGCGAGCCAGGGCAGACTCTACTTTTGATGTCATTATCATTCCCAGCGACGCTCTCGCTTGCTGTTCAGCGGTCGAAAACTACTGTCGCAGTGGCGAGCGCGGATAAGCCTTCTTTCCTGCCCGTGAAACCGAGCCCCTCGCTTGTGGTCGCTTTAACGCTTACGCGATCGCGGCTAATGCCAAGCAGTCCAGCAAGCTTAGAACACATAGCCTCACGATGGGGGCCGATCTTGGGGGTCTCGCAAACAAGCGTAATGTCGGCGTTGGTGATTTTGCCGCCACGTTCCCGCAGGAGTTTTGCCGCATGCAGGAGGAAAATCTCCGATTTCGCACCTCGCCACTGTGGATCGGACGGCGGAAAATGATCCCCGATATCTCCCGCTCCGATGGTTCCGAGCAAGGCGTCCGTAAGGGCGTGAAGACCTGCGTCTGCGTCGGAATGCCCCTTCAAACCGTGGCTATGCGGTATGACAACGCCGCAGAGGGTGACATGATCGCCATCCTCGAAGGCATGAACATCGAACCCCGTTCCGGTGCGAACGTCAGGAAGCCTTATGCGATCGCCGCCGCCTGCGATCATATCAGCCATTAGAAGGTCTCCTGCCGTGGTGATCTTCATGTTCTCGGAGGTGTTCTCGATAATTGCGACGCTAAGCCCGTTCCATTCAGCGATCGAAGCATCGTCGGTAAAATCGGAAAGGTCCGCATTGGACGCTGCCCTATGTGCCTCAAGGATTTTCCGGTAATGGAAAGTCTGAGGCGTCTGCGCCCGCCACAGCCCGGCGCGCGGCAGAGTTTCCGCGATGCGGCTCTCGACGCTGCGTTTCAGCGTGTCGGTTACTGGCACTGCCGCGATTGCGCCGTCGAAAGCCCCGAGCGCGGCGATAGTATCACTGATGCACTGCGCTGAGATAAAGGGACGTGCAGCATCATGGATCAGGACGGCGTCAGGACTGGAGACGGCCAGCGCCTCCAACCCCGCGGCAACGGAAAGCTGCCTCGCGGCGCCACCAACTACTGGCGCCAATAGTTTCCCGGAGGCGAGACCGGCAACGGCCTCATTATAAAGCTCGCCGTCACCCCCCCGGATCACGGCCAGTACTCTGTGCACGTTGCCGTGCTCTAAAAATGCACGAAGCGTTCGCCTCAAGACGGGCTCGCCGTCGATGAGACAATACTGCTTGGGCAGGCGGGCGGAACCGGCAGCGCGGACTCCGCTTCCGGCGGCGACGATAATCGCCGCGTTACAGCCCTGATTTTGGTCCTGTTTTTGCATAGGCGAAGGCGTGAGGCAGCAAATAGCGATCCGACCATATAAGTTGCACAGGCTCCCGCCAAGCGCTTTCGCATTCTGGATTTTGCCTACTGACATAGGAGCTGAATTTGCTACAATGCCTGCAAATTAGCCGAGCCGCATCTTTGCCTAGTTTTTGGGCACTCAGTGATGCGGAGCGTGCAATCCAAAATTCGGTCTCCTTACTGGTAGAAACTGCTTTGGTGCACTCCACATCTGTTTCCGAGAAAAGCAAGAGAGCTGCGCCTCACTTGCCAAGCGCACTCAACTTCGAGGCGCTCCTGCAGGCACTGCCTCATGCGCTGCTTGTGATAGATCGCGACGACCGCATCGTCTTCGCAAATTCGGCTGCTGAGGTCTTTTTCGATGCCGGCGCGGCATTACTCAAAAAGCGGCCATTGCACTCGCTCCTCGCTTTCTCTCATCCACTTATCGGACTTGCCGATCAAGTCCGGCAGACCCGGTGCGCCGTCAATGAATACGAGCTTGATTTGAGCATGCCGGAACAGCCCAACCGGGCCGTGGACGTTTTTGCATCGCTCGCCGCGGAGGACCAGGATCTCGTTCTCCTTATAATCCAGGAGCGCAGCATGGCGAACATGATCGAACGCCAGCTTACGCATCGCGGCGCCGCGCGCTCGGTTTCTGCGATGGCTGCGATCCTTGCGCATGAAATCAAAAATCCCCTTTCAGGAATTCGAGGGGCGGCGCAGCTCCTCGAAGTTGGGGCGGCAGAGGAGGACCGGCCGCTGGCACAACTCATAACACAGGAAACGGATAGAATTCGTGATCTAGTTGATCGGATGGAGGTGTTTGGGGACGAGCGTCCCGTGAACAAGGAGCCTGTGAATATCCACTCTGTGCTTGATCACGTAAGGGGGATCGCAAAGGCTGGTTTCGCCCGGCATCTCACAATCGCTCAAGTCTACGATCCCAGCCTGCCGGACGTTCCCGGTAACCGGGATAAGCTCATCCAAGCCTTTCTAAATCTCATAAAAAACGCCGCCGAAGCTGTGGGTGACCGGCCGGACGGGCAGATCACACTATCGACGGCCTTTCGGCCAGGTTTGCGGATGCGGACCGCGAATTCGGACGCTAGCGTGCGTCTGCCGCTTGAAATCTGCGTTTCAGACAACGGTGCGGGCGTTCCTGAAGACATAAAGCAGCATCTCTTCGAGGCTTTTGTAACGACGAAGGCGAAGGGCGCCGGACTCGGGCTTGCACTGGTTGCCAAGATCGTCGGCGACCATGGCGGGGTTATCGAATGCAAGTCGCGGCCGCGACACACGATCTTCCGGATGCTTCTGCCGATGTATCAGACCTCCACGCGCAAATCGGGAGCGATGTGAGATGGGCCGCGGTAATGTTCTCATAGCGGATGACGACGCGGCAATCCGGACGGTGGTGAACCAGGCCCTTGCACGAGCGGGCTACAGCGCGAGAGCTACCAGCAACGCGGCCACTCTCTGGAACTGGATCAGTCAAGGCGAAGGCGATGTTGTCATCACCGACGTGATCATGCCGGATGAGAATGCCTTCGATCTTATTCCGCGCATCAAAAAAATCAGGCCCGAACTGCCCATCATCGTCATGAGCGCGCAAAACACGTTCATGACTGCGATCACGGCGGCAGAGCGGGGCGCTTACGAGTATCTGCCGAAGCCGTTCGACCTGAAAGAGCTGGTAGCTGTCGTAGGGCGTGCCCTAAGGGAACCTAAGTCCAAGGCGCAGATGCAGGCCGACGGCGAGGGCGAAAACCTCCCTCTTATCGGCCGCTCCGCTTCCATGCAGGACGTCTATCGGATCATGGCGCGGTTGATGCATACGGACTTGACGGTCCTCATCAGCGGAGAGTCCGGCACAGGCAAAGAACTCGTCGCGCGCGCTCTTCATGACTACGGGCAGCGCCGCAAAGGTCCATTCGTGGCCATCAATATGGCAGCGATCCCGAGGGAACTGATCGAATCAGAGCTCTTCGGCCACGAGAAAGGTGCATTCACTGGCGCAGCAGCGCGCTCTATCGGACGTTTCGAGCAGGCAGACCGCGGTACGCTTTTCCTCGACGAGATCGGGGATATGCCCATGGAAGCCCAGACGCGGCTTCTGAGGGTGCTTCAGGAAGGCGAATACATGACTGTGGGCGGCCGCGTCCCGATCAAGACGGACGTGCGCATCATTGCCGCAACCAATAAGAGCCTTGAACAGCAAATTGCGCTCGGCCTTTTCCGCGAAGACCTTTATTACCGGCTCAATGTGGTGCCGCTTCGCATGCCCCCTCTTCGCGAGCGCCTGGAGGACGTACCAGATCTTACCCGTCACTTTTTGAAGCTTTGCGAGAAGAGCGGACTGCCATCGAAAACGCTGACGCAGGAGGCCTACGATCGCTTAAAGCGGCATGCTTGGCCAGGTAATGTCCGCGAGTTGGAGAACCTCGTCCGCCGCCTCAGCGCTTTATACTCTCAGGAGCTCATCTCGCCGGACATTGTCGATAATGAGCTGTCCACGAGCAGCGCAAGCGTCCAGGAAGCTCCCCCGGGCAAGGCAAAACTGAATGAGTGGATGGAAACCTATCTGGCTGAATATTTCGGCGCCTTCGGCGATCAGCTGCCACCTCCCGGGCTTTACGACCGTATTTTGCGCGATGTGGAGGCCCCGCTTATAACTGCAGCTCTCACGGCCACAAGAGGGAATCAGATCAAGGCTGCTGAGCTTCTTGGCCTCAATCGCAATACGCTTCGCAAGAAAGTCCGCGAGCAGAAAATCCGGGTCATTCGCAGTCCCGTGTAGCCAGTTCTTGCGGTCCTCCCAAACGTATCTGAAAGTACGGGTGTGACTTGACCAAGAAAGCCACACAACCTATTGCGAGTCGAAACTCTTTTGACACAGTGCACACAAGGAAATGTGTTGCATCTGCCACAATTTCCCCAAACTCGACAGCCACCGATGCGATCTAGCAACAGGGTGAGGCTGCTTGCTTGAACTACTTTGATGGAGAAGCAAGGGAACGGCTGAAGGCGGAGCTAAGAGCTCGCGCCGGACAGGCGAAGCATTACGCGAAAGGCGCGCGGGATTCGCTGTCGCGCCGCCTAACCCGCCTTACTGAGATAGCCGAAAGAACCCCGCTTCCAGAGAAGCTTGCACAGGCCAGGCATTTCATCGCGGGAAGCTTGCTTACTCGGATTGTGCGGGAAACACCCAAATTCTGGGTCAGCTTGGCGGTTGTGATCGCGGCGCTTCTGTCAAGCGTGGCGACCTTCCTGATCCTCAATGGCCTTACTTCCATCATTCCGACCAATGATGTCGTCCTCCGGACGCTCGGCATCAATGCACTCTTCGTGCTGGCCATCTTCGGCATCATCGGATTTCAGATCGTAAAGCTTTTAAGGGCTCGAAAGAGGCAGACGGCTGGTGCGGGCCTTCACTTCCGCATCGCCGGTGTCTTCAGCCTCGTTGCTCTTTTTCCGGCCATTCTGCTTGCTATCTTTGCGACGGTTTCCATCGACCAAACCTTCGATACCTTCTTCTCGAACCGGGTGAAGAGCATCGTGAACAATTCGGTCGAGGTTGCCCAAGCCTATATGCAGGAAAGCGGGCAGGTCATCCGCTCGGATATGGCGGGCATCGCGCGCGAAGTTGAAGAGAACGCAGCGCTGTTCCATGAGGATCGAGCTGCGTTCGATAGATTATTCTCCGCTGTCGTAACTTTACGCGCCGTTCCATCTGCTTACATCATCGACTCCAAGGGCGACGTACTTTCCTCCGCCTCCTCGGACGGCATCCAGTATCGCGCCCCACCTGCGGACGACGTCGCCCGGGCGGCGCAGGGCCGGATTGTGCCCTTGAGCTGGGATCTCTCCAATGGCGTAGCCGCACTGAAAAAGCTGAGTGGATTCGACGACGCCTATCTTTATGCGGTCCGCCCCGTAAATCCGAATGTGTTCCGCCTTTTGCAGCGTACTCAATACAACATCATCCTCTTCGCTCAGCTGGAGCAGTCCCGCGGGCAATATCAATTCGTATTTGCGTTGATGTACCTGCTGCTAGCGCTAACGCTTCTAACATCGGCGGTATGGAGCGGGCTCGTTTTCGCAAACCGCCTTGTCATGCCCATTCGCAAGCTGATCACCGCCGCCCAGGAAGTCAGCCAAGGAAATTTGAACGTGCAGCTCGATACCGGCTTCGCTCGCGACGACATGGGCCGGCTGGGGGCGACCTTCAAACAAATGACGATCGATCTGAAAACTCAGCGCGATGACATCATGAACGCCAACGCGGAGCTGGATGAGCGGCGGCGTTTCATTGAGGCCGTTCTGTCGGGCGTTACCGCCGGCGTCATTGGGCTGGATTCCGAAGGATGCGTCACACTCGTCAATAAGTCGGCAAGCGATCTCCTTCGCGTTAAGGAAAGCAAGCTCATAGGCAAACCGCTTAAGACAGCGGTGCCCGAGTTCGCGGCACTAATCGAAAAATCCCAGAGGCAGGGTCGGATCAGGCCGCTACAAAGCCAAGTGACCATCGTCCGGGAGAGCGGAGAGCGAAACTTTGCCGTCCAGGTTACCCGAGAGCAGACGGACAAGGCGGATTATGGGGTCGTGGTTACGTTTGATGATGTCACCGAGCTGACCGTCGCTCAAAGAACATCGGCATGGGCCGACGTAGCGCGGCGAATCGCCCATGAAATCAAGAATCCGCTCACGCCCATTCAGCTTTCCGCCGAGCGCATCAGGCGCAAATATGGCGATTCCATCAAAACTGACCGGGAAGTCTTCGACAAATGCACAGAAACAATCATCCGGCATGTCGGAGATATCGGGCGTATGGTCGATGAATTCTCTTCCTTTGCACGCATGCCGCAGGCGGTCTTTGAAGAACAGGATATCCGCGAGGTCGTTCGCGAAGCCGTCATTCTTTTCCAAATGAGCCGTCCCGAAATCGAATACAAAATTGACGTTCTCAACGATCCGCTTCCGGCACTCTGCGACCGGCGCCTTTTGACCCAGGCAGTGACGAACCTTGTGAAGAACGCCAGCGAGGCGGTGGACTCCTACCTTCACGCTAACGGACAGGCTGGCGGAAAAGGGCAAATTCTAATCCGGCTTCGCTCGAAAGATCAGCGTTTTGTGATCGACGTGATCGACAATGGCTGCGGATTGCCCAAGGAAAACCGTCATCGTTTGATTGAGCCCTACGTCACCACCCGGCAAAAGGGGACGGGGCTTGGGCTCGCAATCGTGCAAAGGATTACCGAGCAGCATGGCGGCGTTCTGGAGCTTGCCGACGCTCCAGAAAGCGAAGGTTATACGCACGGCGCTTGGATCAGAATGTCGATCCCTATCTCGCACGGCACTGACGGGGTAGGGGCGGGGGGCGATGAGGTGAAACCGAATGGCAAGGCGCGGCCAACCGCACCTGGGCCATCGCATGAGCATGGAATGGAGGGAATGAGCCATGGCGTCTGACATTCTTATTGTCGACGACGAAGCGGATATTCGGGAACTCGTCTCAGGGATCCTTGAAGACGAGGGGCATAAGACAAGGCTTGCCAAGGATAGCGACGAGGCCCTTCGCATAGTCGAGGAGCGGCGGCCCTCTCTCGTCATCCTCGATATCTGGCTGCAGGGGTCGAAGCTGGACGGGCTTGAGGTTCTCGCCCGCATCAAGAAGCTTCACCCGGAGCTGCCCGTTATTATCATCAGCGGCCACGGCAACATCGAAACCGCGGTAACCGCAATCAAGCGCGGAGCCTATGATTATATCGAAAAGCCGTTCAAGGCCGACCGCCTCGTCGTTATCACGGCCCGGGCACTTGAGGCCTCGAAATTACGGCGCGAAAACAAGGAGCTGAAGGAGAGAAGCTATTTCAGCTCGGAACTGATCGGAAAATCTGCGGTCATGAACCATCTGCGCCAGAGTATTCAGAAGGTGGCCCCCACGAACAGCAGGGTTATGATCACGGGCGCCCAAGGCTCAGGCAAGGAACTTGCGGGGCGCTATCTCCACGCCTGCTCTCAAAGAGTGAATGGACCCTTCGTCGCAGTCAATGCGGCTTCGATGGCCGCGGATAGGGTTGAGATTGAATTTTTCGGTGTTGAGGAAACAGGTCAGACCTCGCGCAAGGTAGGTGCCTTGGAAGAAGCCCATAACGGTACCCTCTATATCGACGAGGTTGCCGATATGCCGGTGGATACGCAAGGCAAGCTGCTACGCGTGCTTGTTGAGCAAAAGTTTCAGCGAATAGGCGGCGGCCCTAAAGTCTCGGTCGACGTCCGCATCGTTTCCTCGACCAGCCGCGATCTCGAACGCGAGATGGTCGCGGGGCGTTTCCGGCAGGACCTGTTTCACCGGCTGAATGTGGTGCCTCTAAGGGTGCCGGCGCTGGTCGAGCGCCGCGAAGACATACCGGAACTCGTCGAACACTTCGTGCGCCAAATTGCGACCTCGTCCGGCCTTCCGCCCCGCATCATCGGCGACGACGCGATGGCGGTTTTGCAGTCCCACGAGTGGCAGGGGAACGTACGCCAACTTCGCAACATCGTCGAGCGTGTGATGATAATGTCGAGCGGCGACGCGGACGCCGTCATTACGGCCGACATGCTGCCCGACGATATTGGAGCCAACGTCCCTTTATCATCGAACGGCTCGGGGGGTGAGCACCTCATGTCGCTCCCCCTCCGGGATGCCAGGGAAATATTCGAACGGGAATATCTCATGGCGCAGATCAACCGTTTCGGTGGCAACATCTCACGCACGGCGGAGTTCGTTGGTATGGAACGCTCCGCGCTTCACCGTAAGCTGAGGGCTCTTGGCGTAAACTCCAATGAAAGGGCAGGGGACTTTCGCCACTAGCGTCGAAAGGAGTACTATAACAAGAACTTGAAACACGAGCAGCCGAAGAAGCATGACACGGGTGGTTTATGTGAACGGCGCTTATGCGCCCTATGCTGAAGCTGCCGTCCATGTCGAGGACCGGGGCTATCAGTTCGCCGACGCGGTTTATGAGGTTTGCGAAGTCCTCAATGGCTGCCTCGTGGATGAACGGCGCCACTTGCTGAGGCTTCGCCGTTCGCTCTCCGAACTGCACATGCCCATGCCTATGGATTTCCGTTCACTCGGCGTCATCCTGAGGGAAACGGTGCGCCGGAACCGCGTGAAGAACGGTGTTGTCTACTTGCAGGTCTCTCGCGGTGTCGCGCGGCGCGATTTCGCATTTCCCGCCGGCGGAACTGCCCAAAGCATTGTTTGTCTAGCGCGATCGCTTTCCCGAGCAAGAGGTGAGAAAAAAGCCGCCGCAGGTATTTCCGTGATCACTGTGCCGGATATCCGCTGGGAGCGCGTGGATATCAAGACGACCGGCCTTCTCGCTCAATCCCTTGCCCGGCAGCAAGCAAAAGACGCAGGTGCCGACGAAGCCTGGATGGTTGATCACGAAGGTTTCATCACCGAGGGTGCTTCCTGCAACGCATGGATTGCTACAGCGGGCGGCAAACTGGTGACGCACCCAGCCAAATCTGGTATTCTTCGGGGCATCACGCGTGAGGTGGCGATAGAAATCGCGCGCATGAGCGGTCTCGAACTCGAAGAAAGGGCCTTCACGGCCGCGGAAGCAAAGGCGGCAGAGGAAGCATTCCAGACATCGGCGTCGGGGCTCGTCATGCCGGTGGTGAAGATCGATGGACAGGCAATTGGGACCGGAAAACCGGGTCCGGTTGCGTCTAAGCTGAGAAATTCGTACCACTCCACCGCGGAAATCTCGTTGCCCCATCGGCTTACAACAATAACCCTATAGTCTTGCGGCTATGGTAAGGGAGGTGCGCCACTCCAGCGCGGTCAGGCTTGTTGCGCTTGGCGGAAAAAGAAGGCAGGGAAAAGTGGAGTGGGTGTAAAAGCAAGCGGCCGCGAGTGCCGCGCTAAAAAACGGACGGGTCAATGGCAGCAGAGAAACAACAAAACTTACAAGACGCATTCCTAAATCACGTTCGAAAAAACAAGACGCCACTTACAATCTTCCTTGTCAACGGTGTAAAGCTGCAAGGCATCGTCACCTGGTTTGACAATTTCTGCGTCTTATTACGGAGGGATGGGCATTCTCAGCTTGTGTACAAGCATGCGATCTCGACAATCATGCCAGGAGGTCCCATTTCCTTCTTGGATCAAGAGCAGAATGGAGAGCGCGAACAGCGTTGAAAGACCTCGATCGCAAAGCCATTGAAGAGCACCGCGGCCAGAGAACTGGCAGCGGCGCAAATTCTACGGGAAGCAACGTAACGCGGGCTGTCGTCACGGTTCCGGTTCTTGCAGCTTCAGGCGAGAGCGGCGAGAGAAGCGTTACAAGAGGTCATCTCTCCCCCAGCGAACGCCTTAGCGAGGCGAGCGGTCTCGCCAAGGCTATTGGCCTTCAAGTGCGTTTTGCCGGGACGGTGCCGCTCACGCGTATGCGCCCCGCTACATTGCTCGGGACGGGAAAAGTCGAGGAAATTGCAGCAATCGTAAAGGCAGAAGACGCTTCTGTCGTCATCGTGGATTACGCGCTCACGCCCATACAGCAACGCAATCTTGAGCGGGCCTGGGACGCGAAGGTGCTCGACCGGACGGGCCTAATCCTTGAGATTTTCGCCGGACGGGCGCACAGCAAGGAGGGCCGTCTGCAGGTGGATCTGGCGCGCCTTACCTACCAGAAAAGCCGTCTAGTGAGGTCGTGGACCCATCTGGAAAGGCAGCGCGGCGGCTTTGGCTTTTTGGGCGGCCCAGGCGAGACGCAGATCGAAGCCGATCGGCGCGCTATTGGAGAGCGAATTGACGCCATAAAAAGCGAACTCGCCGTCATAGAACGCACACGCCGCCTGCATCGCAGGCGCCGGAAAGTGACGGAACAGCAGATCGTTTCGCTTGTGGGATACACCAACGCGGGCAAGTCCTCGCTTTTCAATGCTTTATCGGGTGGCGGAGTCTTGGCGAAAGATATGCTTTTCGCAACGCTCGACCCTACGCTGCGCCGCGTCAAATTCCGTCAAGGCGGCGGTTTCATTCTGTCGGACACCGTTGGATTCATATCGCAGTTGCCCACGCAGCTAGTAGCGGCATTTCGTTCGACGGTGGAGGAGGTTCGAGAGGCCGACCTGATCCTGCATGTGCGCGACATCGCCTGCGAAACTTCAGAGGCCCAGCGGCAGGAGGTGCAGCGCATACTCGCCGAAATCGGCATTGATCAGCTGGAGCAGGCGAGGCGTGTGATCGAGGTCTGGAATAAGGCCGATCTTTTGCCTGAGGAGGAGCGCACCCGGCTTTCCAAGCTTGCGAGCAAAAATATCCCACCGGCCGTGCTCCTATCCGCAAAAACCGGGGAAAGCGTCGCTGAGTTGGTGGAGATGATACATCAGCGTTTGCAGGCAGGAGCCAGCACGCGCGACGTTGTTGTCGGCACCGGAAACGGTTTGCTCGTTCACTGGCTCTACGAAAATACCGAGGTCCTTCACCGCCATGATCAGGAGGATGGAAGCCTGCGTTTCCAGGTACGAGTACCATGCGGCCGCCTGCCCGATCTGGATCGCCATCTGCATAATCAGCGCTAGCTGGGACTGTGGCTGTCAGCCTGTTGGCAGCTCGTTCATCACGAACCAGTAAACACCGAGACTTCCAATCATTCGGAGCAAATCGTCAAACTCGACGGGCTTCACGAGGTATGAGTTGCGCCTATCTCGTAGGCCTTTTTGACGTCTGCGCTTTCAGCCGAGGATGTGAGAACCACGACGGGAACACGGCGCAGGTTGGGTGGGCCTGTATCCACTGGAGCACTTCATGACCTGAACGCCTGGGCAGTTTGAGATCGAGCAGAATAATTGTGGGAAGCGGATAGGCGGCTCGGTCGTCATAGGGAAGATGGCCTGACGGATAGGCCACGGCTTTATCGCCATCGTCAACGGTGATAGAAAGCTTTGCCTTCGCGAAAGCCCTCAGGATGAGGAGCTGATCGTCCACGGAGTCTTCTACCAGCAGGATTGGATGGCTTCTCTGCTGCATCATTCTTCCTTTGCGGCAGGGAGTTCGATCGAAAAGCAGCTCCCTTCACCTGGTTTCAATTCCACGCCTACGGCACCGCCGAGCCTCTCCATTCCTTTGCGGACCATTGCAAGGCCAATGCCTGTCCCGGGATATTCGGCAGAGCTATGTAGGCGCTGGAACACCAGGAAACGCGGGCTTGATGCTCCGGCGCAATGCCGATGCCACGATCTTCTACCCAAAGACGTAGTCTTCTCCTGTCTTCAAGATGCGTCACCCAGATAGCTACGTGTGGGGCTGTTCCTGGCGCTACGAACTTCAGGGCATTTGCCAACAGGTTTGATAAGGCTTGAGTGAGGATCGAGCGATGTCCAAGCACCCAGCCTAGCGGCCGCTTAACCTCTATTGCCGCGCGTTTTTTCTTAATATCGGTCGCAAGTTGCTTCAAAACATCATCGGCAATTTTATCGAGGGATACGGAGCTGATTTGCACTTCTGCACGGCTCAGGCGGCTGTAGTCTAGAAGATCCCGTATCAGCTCGTCCATGCGACCTGCACCCGCAACGATGCGGCGTGCGTAATCCTGACCTGTATCGTCAATCGGGTTGGCCGGTGCGGCTATTTGCAGAAGCCGTTCCAGTCCGAGCAGCTGATCGAAGTTGTCAGGTCAGCACTTGCATCCGCGCACGCAATGCAGGCGCCGCATAGCGAGAGTGCAGTCGCGGCATTTCCCGCAAGGGTAAGCCTAGCTTACCCATTCCCATTTTCTGGTACCTTGGCTCTATCCCAAAGCGCCTGCATTTCATCCAGCGTCAAATCCTGAAGCCGATTGCCGCTCTCCCTTGCGGCGGCATCCATTGCCTCCATCCGCCGGATGAACTTCATGTTCGCGGCACGTAGTGCGGATTCTGCATCGATCCCGAGACGGAGGCCGAGATTGACGAGTACGAACATAACGTCGCCAAACTCCTCAAACTGACGCTCTTCCTGGTCTCCTCCAGGCTGCTTCGCGATTTCCGCTCGTAATTCCGCAACCTCTTCATCGAGTTTGTCGAGGATGGGCTCCACGGAAGGCCAATCGAACCCAAGACGCGCTGCCCGGCGCTGGATTTTAGCGCTCCTGATAAGGGCAGGGAGGCTGGCTCCAACGCCGTCGAAAATGCCCGGGCTTTGCCCATTATTTTTCGCCTGCTTCGCATCCCTTTCCGCTTGTTTGATTGCTTCCCATTGACCCGGCATAGGAGCGGCATTGCCAAATACGTGAGGATGGCGCCGGAACATTTTTGCGCAAATCGCCTGCGCCACCTCCGCAAAGGTGAATAGCCCGGCTTCCTGCGCCATGCGGGCGTGATAAACGACTTGGAGCAGAAGGTCCCCGAGCTCATCCTTGAGTCCATCCATGTCGCTTCGCTCGATGGCGTCGGCAACCTCATAGGCTTCCTCGATTGTGTAGGGTGCGATCGTAGTGAAGGTCTGTTCCTTGTCCCAAGGGCAACCAGAGACCGGGTCACGCAACGCTGCCATAATCTCAAGTAACCGTTCAAGCGGCGCAACCGCTTTGTTTTCTTCTGAGCCGTTTGCTCGTCCCGGTTCGAAATTCTCCGAGTTATTCTGCAACGCTGTCTCCTTTAGTGTATTGCTCGCACGAATCTGCCGCAGTCGCGCTCGCTAAGTAATGCGTATCTAAGATCGCTCCGTAAGATACAGCTTGTTAGTCCGGCTCCGCTTGGAAGAGGGTGCCGTCCAAGTATCGCTCCGGAAGGTTCTTGACGACTATCAAGAATCAGGATGCCGGCAAACTGATTGAATTGACGCCAATCGGCAAATCAATCTAATTCATAATCATAAGGGAAAAGTCCGAGGCCCAGGTCATGTCTCGCCGCAGTCAGGCGCAACCATCTCTACGCTCGCTTTCAGCAAGGCGCTTGCGTCTGAGCTCTTTCCCCTTATCCAACTTCAAGCGATGGCTCTCAAAACGAAGGGATCTCCTAGTCGAGGTCCGCCTCGCTTTTATTCATGCCGCGCTGCCGCCCTTAGAGTTTTTCTTCCATCCGTACAGTCTGGCTGAGCGTTGCCTTGCACGCCCATTGCTTGCCCAGCCCCCACCCTTGTTCGCGGTGCGTTGGGCGGATGACACTTCCCGTTTAGCCTCGGTGTTCGACCAGCCTCCTTAATTCCGAAGGCTCGAAAAGTTCACCCTGCGGAAAGTGAACCAATCAGGCCACAAAATCCGGAAAATCGGGCCGCCTTTGTGAACAACCGCGCTGATTGTGCCGTGTTCGCATCGTTAAAGAAAAATTAGAAGTCACTGGCTCCTGCGGGATTGTCGCAGGGAGGGTGTGTATTGCCATGCGAAACTGACTGTTTCGGCAGGGATGGGGAGAATTTTGTCCACGCAAGTGTTCGATGTTAGAAACTAAGCTTCTGTTTCTATTGGTTTTTTAAGATCTTAAGTCACTATTAAACCGACTCCGCTCGGCGAACTGCCAGCCAATCAAACGAAAGCTCGCTTGCTGGAACTGCAAAATTATACGTTGCGAAAAGCCGTTTGAGGCCATGCGCATAAGATGCATTATGGAAACTTTTTGGTTTCGGGCTAAATTTCGTATTGGCTAGCCAAGCGGTCAAGCAAGCGCACGCCGTATCCCGATGCCCAACTGTGATTGATGTCGGTGGCGGGAGAGCCAATTGCAGTGCCGGCAATATCTAAATGCGCCCAAGGCATACCGGTGTTCACAAAGCGTTGTAAAAATTGTGCGGCGGTTACTGAGCCAGCGTCCCGGCCGCCGATATTTTTCATGTCGGCAATCTTCGAGTTCGAGCATCTTATTGTATTTTTTGGAGAGAGGCATGCGCCAAGCCGTCTCGCCTGTATCAAGGCCAGCCTGAATTATCTGAGAGGAAAGGGCATCGTCGTTGGAAAAAAGCCCGGCATTCTCCTTTCCGAGAGCTACCAGAATCGCCCCGGTAAGCGTCGCTAATGTGACAAGGAACCTCGGCTTTAGATGGGCCTGAGCGTACCAGAGCAAATCCGCCAGTACGAGGCGCCCTTCAGCATCCGTGTTAAGGACTTCAATGGTTTGGCCTGATGCGGATGTCACGATATCTCCAGGCCTAATTGCCGTTCCGCTCGGCATATTCTCGACAAGACCCACGAGCCCGATAGCTCGAACCGGCGCCCGGCGCTGGGCCAAAGCAGAAATTGCTCCGGCGACCGCAGCGGCCCCGGCCATGTCGCCCTTCATGTCCTCCATACCTTGCGAGGGTTTAATGGATATGCCGCCGGTATCGAAGCACACGCCCTTGCCGATAAAGACCAGGTTTTCTTCGCTCTGCGTCGCGGCAGCGCCGTCCCAGCGGAGGACCACTGCGAAGGTGGGTTGCGCACTGCCCTGGCCAACGGCGAGCAATGCGTTCATGCCGAGCGATCTGAGAGCGCGCTCATCCAGCACCTCAACCTTTACACCATGAGTTTCGAGTTCGCGGAGGCGTCCAGCAAACTCAGGGGGCGTAAGAATGTTGGCGGGTTCATTCACAAGATCGCGGGCGAAGTAAACGCTTTTGGAAACGGCAAGGCTCTTTTCGTACGCCGCGCCAAGATCTTCGCCTCGTGCCGATAAAATCGTAAGCCGCGCGGTTTCGGTGGTTGCCGCTTCCGTTTCATCGCTGTCGCTTTTCTCGGAGGTTTTAGTCTTATATTTTTTGAACGCGTAACTTCTCAGGCTAAACCCGAGCACAAATCCGAGCGCAGCATCATGTCCTACTTCGTCAAGCCCAGTGAAGAAGGCGTCTGCTTCGATATGTTTGCCGTGAAGTTTCCCGCGAACGGCTCCGCCAATGTCCGCCCAGTCTCGTTCATTCAAGGATTTTGGGTCACCCAAGCCAACAAGCAGCATACGGCCAGCCGAAACTCCAGCCGGTGCCAGGATTTCAACGGTGCTCTTGCGCTTGCGTTTGAAGCCGCTCACCTGCATCGCCTTCGAAATCGCTCCCGAAGCTCCTACATCAAGCTCCGCCAAATTCGCAGGCAAGCCCTCCCCTTCCGGTACGAAATAAATTGCTGTTTCGGCGCGTGGTTTTGCGGTCGGAGCGGCGAAAATGATATTGGGAAGCTGTGTCATTGGGAGCAGAAGACCGCCCTTGATTGGACGGTCAAGGGAAAAGAAGGTTGAGGACAGGCGCAGCCTACAGGAAAGGCCGGCAATTGCCTAGACGGCATTGGCCGAAAATGCGCCACGATAAAGTGGAAGCTGCGACTTTAGCCACGCTCTCTCTGTTCCAGCTAACGGAGCCCAAAGGTGCTGATCGCACGTTATATTTTCCGGCAGTCGGCATCCGCGCTCATCATTATCCTTTTTTCACTGACGCTCATCATCTGGCTGACATCTGTATTGCGTGAAATCAAGCTTTTAACCTCCGAGGGCCAAACCTTTGTTCTTTTTCTCAAAATCACGAGCCTGGCGATCCCCAACGTTATCGTCATTGTGGCGCCTGTGGCGTTTCTCATCGCCTGCCTTCACACGCTTAACCGCCTGAACGGGGATAGCGAGCTTATCGTCCTCTCCGCTTCGGGAGCTTCGCCCTGGCGGACCCTCACACCCTGTCTTTTCCTTGCTACGCTTGTCGCGTGCGCAATTCTTGCGGCTAACATCTACGTTCTGCCAGGGGCCGCTAGGCTCCTCCAAGATTACATATCTCAGGTCCGGGCCGACCTTCTTTCTCAAGTATTGCAGCCAGGCGAATTTTCCGATCTCGAGCCCGGATTGACCATTCACATGCGCGACAAGTCTCAAGACGGAGACCTGCTTGGAGTTGTTGTCCATGACGAACGCGACCCGAAAACCATCAATACAATAGTTGCGGAGAGAGGACAGGTTTCAAACGAGAATGGGCGGGCTGAAATGGACCTGTACGAGGGCGAAATCCTAAGGCAAGAAGAGGGAAAGCCGAACGTCCAGTTCATTACATTCAAGACATATTCTTTTGATATGGGGGATTTTACCCGTAAAGCCGGCGTAAGGGAGCCTAGGGTGCAGGAGAGGCAACTGGGCGAACTCCTGCATCCCGATAAGAATGGTGCCTTCTATAAGACCAATGAGGCGGGGATTAAATCCGAGATCCATCAGCGGCTTTCGACGCCACTCTATTCCTTCGTCTTCGCATTTCTTGCAATTATTTATCTTGGCCGGCCAAGGACTACGCGGGAAGGGCGGGCTGGGCTTTTGTTCACAGCTTTTACTTTGGGTGCCATACTCCGGATTCTGGGAATAGCGGGCGTGAACATTGTTGGCAAGAAAGCATGGGCGCTTGCCCTCATCTATGGGGCCCCAGCAGGACTGATTCTCCTTTGTTTCGTTTTGCTTCTTTTCGACGTTTCGGCGCCTGCCCTTGCAATCCCACGCTTCAGTCTGACCCTCCCGGCGCGCCTTCGCCGGTCCTCCCCGGGCGCGTTGGCAAGGCCGTCTTGAGCAAGATGCGGGGAGACAAAAGATGATCACGTTTACGACTATTGGGAGGTATATGGCAAACCGGTTCGTTATTATGATACTTGGTGTTTTTTTCTTGATGCTGCTTTTGATATTCTTCGTAGACTTTATAGAAGTCCTGCGCGGTGCGTCCCGGCACGAAGGCGTGGGCCCAGCCACCCTCGCGTTCATAACGTTACTCCGCATTCCAATCTTTGCAGAACTAGCACTGCCCTTCGCGATCCTTATCGGGACGATTTCGGCCTTCCTCAGCATAAGCCGGACTTCGGAGCTGACGATCATCCGCGCCGCGGGACTTTCGGTCTGGCAGTTTCTTCAGCCGGGCCTATGCGTGGCCGTGGTCTTCGGTGTTTTCGCTGTGACGCTCTACAATCCCGTTGCCTCTGCCATGAAGGCGGAATCGGAGCGCATGCAGACTGCGCTTTTCAACAACCAGGCTTCATTCGGAACGGCGCGCGGAACGGGCTCTTGGCTGAGGCAGGAGAGTGTTGATGGGCCAACAATCATGCACGCGAAGACATCCGCGGACCGGGGTTTAACGCTGGGCGGCGTGACCCTGTTGCAATTTGACCTCAACAATAGATTTTATCAGCAGATTCAAGCGAACAAGGCCGAACTGAGGCAAGGTTATTGGCGCCTCGAAAACGCGGTAGTTCAAGATTTAGGTCAGCCTCCTCAGCACTATGGCGAGTTTCTCGTAAGCACGTATTTAAGTCCTGCCCAGATTATGGATAGTCTAGGGTCAATTGAGACTCTTTCTTTCTGGCAGCTGCCGGCCTTTATTAGTTTTGCGAAAAGAGCAGGAATTCCAACAGACCGGTATGAACTTCAGTACCAGCTCCTTCTAGCGCGACCTATACTGTTGGCTGCGATGGTGCTTATCGCTGCAACTTGTTCACTGAAAGCCTTCCGTTTCGGCAAAATTCAAACTATGGTTCTGACCGGGTTAACCGGGGGGTTTGGTTTTTTCATCTTTTCGGAATTTTCGCGAAAGGTTGGCGCTTCAGGTTTGGTTCCCGTGACAGTGGCTGCTTGGGGCCCAGCCTTAGTCGCTCTCCTCATTTCCGCGACCGTTCTCCTCTACCAAGAGGACGGCTGACTTGCAGAAGATGGATGACCAAGGGTTATTTGAGTTAGGGCAAGCTGTATGAGAGCGGCCGCATATGCTTAGCAGGTTCGCCATTGCGCTCCTGACAAGTTTGGGGTGCCTGATAGGCACGGCTGACGCTCAGCAGACGGGCGGCCAACAAGCACGCCCTGGCGAAACCACCATCGCGAAGCAGGTATCGCCAAATAAGTCTGCTCCGCTTTTGCTGCAGGCCGACGATCTCATTTACGACAACCGCAACAATCGCGTCATTGCTCGTGGAAATGTTGAGGCTTATCAGGACGACAACGTCCTTCTGGCCAACGAACTGATCTACGACAAAACTGCCAATACCCTAACGGCAATTGGAAACGTCCGTCTTAAGGAAGCGGACGGCTCGGTCGTAAATGCGGAGCGGCTTACGCTGACAAGTAACTTCCGCGATGGGTTTGTGCGCTCGATGCAAGCGTTGACGCAGGACGACACGCGTATTGCCGCGGCGAACGCCTTCCGGAAAGATACAAAGACCGTTTACGAAAAAACTGTCGTTACCTCATGCAAGCCCTGTGAGGAGCACCCAGAGCGCCCACCGATTTGGCGGATCAAGGCCACCCGTGTGATCCAGGACAAAGAAGATCACAACATCTACTACGAGAACGCCCAGTTTGAATTTTATGGGATCCCGATCGCGTGGGTTCCATATTTCTACACGCCAGACAACACGGTTCAGCACCGGTCCGGTTTCCTGGCTCCTCAATATTCATACAACTCTTCTACCCTTGGTTACGCTGTCGCTATCCCTTATTATTGGGCCATTTCCCCCAACTATGATCTGCTGCTGACCCCTGAATTCACGACGCAGGCCGGTTACCTTATGCAAGCTGACTGGCGGCAGCGCCTCTGGAATGGAGCCTATGAGGTCAAGCTCGCGGGCGTCTACAACGACAATGCGCAAGATTTCTTAGGAGACCGGAATTGGCGCGGAAGCGTGGAAACCAAGGGTGATTTTGAGATCAATAAGTATTGGCACGTCGGTTGGAATGCGATCGTTGAAAGCGATGATACATTTCGCCGCTTCTACAATCTTGACAGTATTTATGCGACCGAGCGCGTCTCGACGCTTTACCTGACGGGTATCGGGGACAGAAACTACTTCAACCTTTCGTTCAATCGCTACGGCAATTTGTTGGGAGATACTTACGATTTTGCGACCGGCACTTACTTGAAATCGGTTACGGCTACTTCCTATCCCGTCATTGACTACAATTATATTCATAACAAGCCTGTTTTCGGGGGCGAACTGAGTTTCAACTTAAATGCGCTTGCACTGCAAATCAACGACCCGGCGAATGCGCTTCCGATACCTAATCTTCCCAATGTCACAAGCGGCGTGACCGACCATATTGCGACTGACATCCAATGGCGCAGGACATTAAAGGATGACTTCGGGGAAGTTTTCACCCCGTTCGTGTTTGCCCGCGCCGACATCTACAATGTCTCGTCGTTCACGGACATAACCGGCAACAGCGGAGGGGCTGATACGCTTACGCGTCAGCTGGCAGGTATTGGGCTCGATTACCGCTACCCGTTTGTCGCCAATACGGACAACGCATCGCATGTGATCGAGCCTGTTGCTCAGATCATTGCCCGCGGCGGCCAAGCTAATAATAGCCTGGTACCAAATGTAGATTCACAAAGCCTTGTCTTCGACGACACCCTCCTCTTCGATATCAACAAATTCTCGGGCTATGATCAGATCGAGACCGGGACAAGAACCAATTTCGGCCTGCAATACACGATGCAAGCCTATAATGGCATAAGCATCCGGACCGTCGCTGGCGAAAGCATTCAGCTTGCCGGACCCAATCCGTATGCACTGTATTATGGCAGCGGCCTTGAGACGGACAGGTCGGATTATGTCGCCGGAACTTATATAGATTATAAGAATCTCTTTCGTCTGATGGCTCAGTTCCGCTGGAATGAGAAGGATCTGAGCCTTTCGCAACAAGATTATACGGCTCAGGTCAAACTGGGTTTCCTACAGTGGGGCCTGGGGTATGAGGCTGTGGCGGCGCAGCCTTCCTTGGGTTTCCCCCAAGCACGTGAAGAAGTCTCCACATTCGGAGCGTTGAAGCTGACGGACGAGTGGACCGTCTTTGGCGATCTGCGATACGATTTCCAACTCGGACAGTTCATCCGCAACAGCCTGGGCGTTCAATATGCGGATGAATGCTTCATCTATTCTGTGACCTATCAGCAGACATGGGTTGAGATCGAGGATATCAAGCCCAACACTGCGGTTATGGTTCGCATCGGCATCAAGGGGTTCGGCCAGCAGACGGCACCAACCTCCATCTTTGACTTGTCTCCCGAGGCCGCCGCGTACCGCTAGGGCCTTCCGGCTGGATCAGGTTTATCAAACTCCGCGCTCGCTGGTGAGTGACAGCTCCGGTTGTGGGGATTATAGGTTACTAAGGCAAACTGTTGCCGCAAACCCCAACCAGTCTCTACGAATGCAATCAATGATTCGTTACTGGCTTATTGTTTCACTGCTCACCTTTACGGTGGCGATGCCCTTTATGCTGGGTAGTCAAGCCAAGGCTCAAAATGTTGTCGTTCTGGTAAACGACGAACCAATAACGTCCACAGATGTAGCACAGCGCATGCGATGGGCTGCCCTGACAAGCGGGTTCGGCGACAGGATGAAAGCGCTGCTGTCTGGCGACGCAGTCAAGGAGCGTTTCCGCCAAATGATGATCGCTGCAAATCCTCACTCCCAGGCTGAGGCCCAAAGGGACGCTGAACGCATCAAGAAGCAATTGATCGAGGATGCGAAGCGCCAGGTTCTCAACGACGGTGGGGGAAACTCCCGCAAAGCGGTGATCGAGGCACTGATCGAAGATAAGCTCAAACTCCAGGCAGCTAAGAAACTCGAAATTAAAATCAGCGACAAGGAAGTGGAAGACTCGCTTGTGCAAAGAATGGCGGCTGCCGACACCAGGAGCAGGAAAGAAAAGCTCGACGCTTTCTATCAGCAATTCGAAGGCAACGGCGTCGGCCGCAAAGCGATCCAGGAAATTGTGCGCGCTCAACTTGCCTGGCGTGACATAATCCGGCGGCAATTTGGGCCGCGGATTGCCTCGGAGCTGGCAGCTTTGCCGACTACGGACCCGAAGCCATCTGAGAGCGATATTCAGTTCGATGTCCGGATTTTGAGGCTTGCAGTCAAGGATCCTAATGATCAAAGGGCACTGAGTGAGCGCATGCTGGAAGCCGAAAACTTGAAAGAGAAATTCCGCTCCTGTGCTACCCTGCCACAAGAGGCGCAGCTGGTTGCGAATGCCAGCGTAAAAGTGATAGAGAAAGCCAAGCTAGCCTCATTCCCAAAGGACGTTCAGCCGCTGATCGAAAAGGCGGCGGAAGGACAAATGACCCCGCCAGTTTTGAGCGGTAATGCCGTTGAATCTTATGCGATCTGCCGCAAGTTCATTACCCCCAAGCAGACTGCGCACGTGGAGCAAAAGCCCGATGCCAGGCAGCAAGAATATGAGCGCTTTTCGCGCCGGTATTTGCAACAAATAAAAGAAACAGCGTCGATCGACTATCGAGGATCGTAGTCTGACAAGCCTAGGTCATTCTTAGATGCCTGCCTTTCCAGCTGATGGCGGGGATAAACCCTTGGCCGTATCGATGGGCGATCCCGCCGGTATTGGACCTGATATCGCGCTCTTAAGCTGGGCAAGGCGCAACGAGCTTTCTTGCCCTCTCTTCTTTGTCGCCGGAGACGCCGCAGCTTTACTGGACAGAGCAAAGCTACTGCCCGCTTCCACTCGGCTTGAAGTTCAAATCATCCAAGAGCCGGAAGAAGCCGGGGAAGTGTTTGCGAACGCCCTGCCGGTCCTGCCTCTCACGAGTTCTTGCGCTGCTGTGAGTGCTGGGAAACCGGACAGCGCCAATGCAGGTGTAATCATCGAATCGATTGAGAAAGCCGTTGCTCTCACGATTTCCGGGCGTTCTTCTGCTGTTGTCACAAGTCCGATTGCGAAATTCGTGTTGCTTCAGAAAGGTTTTGCGCATGCTGGCCATACCGAATTCTTGGCTGAGCTTGCGTGCCGGCACAATTATTCCGGCGTCTTCCCCGTTATGCTCATGGCGTCGAAAGCCCTTATGGCCGTTCCGGTCACGGTTCATATCCCCTTCAGGGAAGTTCCGGCCAAGCTGACAAAGGCAAGGCTGACGCGCACAGCCAGAATAACGAATGAGGGACTTAGGCGCTACTTTGGCGTTGAAAGGCCCCGTTTGGCAGTTTGCGGCCTAAATCCGCACGCCGGTGAGAATGGTGAACTGGGCAGAGAAGAGATAGAAATTATCTCCCCAGCCGTGGAGGAGCTTAGGTCGGAGGGGATCGCCGCAAATGGCCCCTTCCCCGGCGATACTCTGTTCCATAAGGAAGCGCGAGACCACTATGACGCTGTCCTTGCCATGTATCACGATCAGGCGCTGATCCCATTCAAAACCCTTTCCTTTGAAGACGGCGTGAACGTCACCTTGGGTTTGCCGTTCATCCGTACGTCGCCGGATCACGGCACAGCCTTCCCGCTTGCCGGAACCGGCAGGGCGAATCCTGCCAGCTTCCTCGCGGCGCTGAATCTTGCTAGCGGAATGGGCAAGACGGCGTCTCGTGCTCTTAGCCGTGACTGAACCCGATCCGATCGCATCGCTTCCACCGCTTAGAGAAGCAATCAAGGCAGCAGGCCTTTCTGCGAAGAAGTCCCTTGGGCAGAATTTTCTCCTGGACCTGAATATCGCCCGGCGGATTGCGAGGGCAGCCGGCCCCTTGAAAGGGGTGACTGTGCTGGAAATTGGGCCAGGCCCAGGAGGATTAACACGGGCGCTCTTGCTTGAAGGCGCTACAAGAGTGATCGCAGTCGAACGCGATGAACGCTTCAAAAGTACTCTTGAGCAGCTGGAGGATTACAGCGGCGGGCGTTTGAAGGTGCTGTTTCAGGATGCTCTACAAATTAACTATGATGTGCTTTCAGCTCAGCAAGGGGTGCAGCGTGTCGTGGCCAATCTGCCCTATAACATTGGCACCGCCCTGATTTTGGGGTGGCTTACCGAAGAGCGCTGGCCGCCTTGGTTTGATAAGCTCGTCGTCATGGTTCAGCGAGAGGTTGGCGAAAGACTTATCGCGGCCGCTGGAACAAAAAACTACGGCAGGCTTGCGGTCCTTGCACAATTTCGTGGCCAGCCGCGAATTCTTTTCACTCTTCCCCCAAGCGTGTTTGTCCCGCCTCCGAAGGTCTCTTCCGCCCTTGTTGAATTCACTCCTAGGATTGAGCCCGGAGCTGTTCCAATAAAGTTGTTGGAGAAGGTAACCGCGGCTGCCTTCGGCCAACGGCGCAAAATGCTGCGCTCCAGCCTTGCTGGGATATCGCAGAATCCAGCCGATCTCTTGCAGCGGTCCGATATCGACCCCTCCCGGCGCGCCCAAGAGCTTTCGGTAGACGAATTCGCAAGGTTGGCAACGACGTTAGCGCGCTGAGCGGTATCGCTTTTGAAGGAATCAAAACACGCTACAAGCTTATTTATCCGAAACTTCACTACCAGTAAGGCTTGCGATAAAGGCGGACAAGCCGGTCTGGCGATGGCGTTTATGTCTCTCAGCGCGAAGTATAGCCGCCAATGCCGCTTCGCTGTCTTTTAGATTATGATTGATCAAGATGTAATCGTATTCAGGCCAGTGAGAGATTTCGATGGCAGCTCCCTTCAGTCTCCCTTCAATAACCTCATCCGAGTCGGTAGCGCGGGCGTAAATCCGGCGCGAGAGCTCGAAGGCTGAAGGTGGCAGAATGTAAACCCGGACCGCGTCTCCAGGGAGAAGGGCGGCGATTGATGCTGCCCCTTGCCAGTCGAGATCGAAAATCATATCCAGACCCTGGGTAAGGGCCTGCGTGACCGGCTCGGCAGGCGTCCCATAAAGGTTTCCGAAAACCTCGGCCCACTCAAGCAATTTGCCTTCATTGCGCAAGCCTTCAAACCGCTTTCGGGACACGAAAAAATAGTCCACTCCCTCTTCTTCGCCTTGGCGAGGCGAGCGCGTCGTCACCGAAATCGAGTGGCGCACATGCTTATCCGCACTTAACAAACGCCGGGCAAGCGTCGTCTTTCCGGCTCCCGACGGGGATGAGAGAATCAGGCAAAACCCCTGCCGGGATGGCAAATCAGCGGTAGGACTCATCTTGAGCTTTCCAGCGGAAAGAAAAAACGGCTAAACTTACGCTCTTGCGCTAACGCCTTGCTGTACCCGCTTGAATTTCGGCTTTCTTTCCAGGATTTGCCAGAGCAGTCCAGCTGTTTTTTCTTCGGGGGAAAAAGGCCCCTTTTAGTTCCCGGCTTTGCGTTTAATGCCATGGATTGCGTTGCGGGAGGGGAATGTCCACGCTCTGTGCCTTGTCCAGGGTCGTGCTACTCCATCCACTTGCAGTAGGGGCCTGCCCCCCTTGCTGATCGTTTTCACGATCCCTTTCTAGGTGACGCCACTTCGCAACATTGCGCTGATGGTCGGCAAAGCTTTCGGCGAAGACGTGGCCGCCGGTGCCGTCAGCAACAAAAAAGATATCAGGGGTCTTGTCTGGATTTAACACCGCTTCGATCGCGGCGCGGCCTGGATTAGCAATCGGAGTCGGTGGAAGCCCCTTATGCCGATAGGTGTTATAGGGGTTACCTTCGTCGTCCAGCTCGCTTCGAAGGATTGGGCGTCCGAGTGTGCCTTGGCCCTTGCTGACGCCATAAATAATCGTCGGATCGGCCTCCAGCCGCATCCCCTTCTTCAGGCGGTTCAGGTAAACGGCCGCAACATGCCGCCTCTCATCTGCGCGGCTAGCCTCTTTCTCGACGATTGCCGCGAGATTTATTATATCCTCCGGTTTGGTAAGAAGTAAGTCGCGGGACCGCGAGGGCCACAGTCCTTCCAGGAACTTCTTTTGTTCCCCCTGCATCCTATGAATTAGTTCTTCCCTAGAGGTGCCCCGCGCAAAAGGATAAGTATCGGGCAAGAGGCTTCCCTCCGCAGGGACTTCCCTGATGTCTCCAATCAAGTCTGGGTTGCTCTTTAACCGCTCGACGATCTGATAACTGGTCAGACCTTCCGGAATGGTGATCCGGTATGTAATAGATTTTCCTTCCACAAGGGTATCCAGTATATCTCGAATACTGGCGTTGGCCTTGATGTTATACTCACCAGCTTTGATTTTTCCTTGTAGGTTGAACCTTCGGGAAGCGATGATGAAGGTCCAGGGATCATTGATGATGCCTTCTTCTTCTAGGCGGCGGGCGATCGCTCTCACGCCTTCACCTTTAGGCACGACGAAGACAGTCGGATAGCCGAGCGGACCAGGCTGATCAAATTCGCGGCGCGTCAGCTGAAAAAGAACAACCACGACCACCGAGCAAATTAGAAGGAAGGTAAAGAGCCAGCTCAAGAACACCACAACGGGCCTTTGAGGACGCTGGCGGCTGCCTCGAGGCGGCTCGGGAGCACGATCTGGCTCAAGTGCTTCCGAAGGACTGCGCGGCAATACTGAGTAATCGCGCTGCCCGCGATAAGCGGTGTGCTGCCTCGGATAACGGCTGTCACCTTTCGAGTTGTAGAGATCTCTCGGCATGTGATCAGCTTACTCTCACCCCTAACAGCGCCAATCAGCAGCCGATTGTGGCAAAAACGTGTGTAGTTTTAGCGAAGCTGACCGTGAACGCGAAGCACCCGCGGGCCGCGCCTATTCAATGTCAGCACCATGTGAAAGTTCCTAATCCACGCGGCGTAGGATCAAGCTGGCATTTGTCCCGCCAAAGCCGAAAGAGTTGCTTAGCACAGTATCGACTTGCTTCCTTTTATATTTATGAGGAACTAGATCGACTGCCGTCTCAACCGATGGATTGTCGAGATTTAGCGTGGGCGGCACGGAGCCGCTCTTGATAGTAAGCGCGGAGAATATCGCTTCGATGGCCCCTGCTGCACCCAGCAAATGCCCCGTTGCGGATTTCGTCGAGGACATGGTCAGGCCTTCGGCAGAATTTCCGAATAAGCGCTCGACCGCGGCCAGCTCGATTTCATCGCCCATCGGCGTTGAAGTGCCGTGCGCATTCACATAATCGATTTCGGCAGGCGAAACGTTGGCCCTCTTGAGAGCGGCCTTCATGCACCGGAAAGCACCATCGCCGTCCTCAGCGGGAGCCGTGATATGATAGGCGTCGCCTGAGAGTCCATAACCAATAATCTCGGCGTAGATCGGAACGCCTCTGGCTTTGGCATGATCAAGGCTTTCCAGTACCACGACGCCCGCCCCCTCTCCCATGACGAAGCCGTCGCGGTCGCGATCGTATGGGCGTGAAGCCCTCTTAGGCTCGTCGTTGAAATGCGTGGAAAGTGCGCGGCAGGCGGCAAATCCAGCCAGCGCAAGCCTGCATAGAGGGCTTTCCGTACCGCCAGCGACCATCACATCGGCATCATCCAGCGCGATAAGGCGCGCAGCATCGCCAATGGCGTGCGCACCTGTCGAGCAAGCGGTAACGACAGAGTGGTTCGGACCCTTGAGCTGATGCTTGATCGAAACATAACCGGAGGCGAGATTGATGAGGCGGCCCGGAATGAAGAATGGGCTTAGACGGCGGGGACCTTTTTCATGAACAGTGATGGCGGCGCGGTCGATGCCCTGAAGCCCCCCTATACCGGAACCGATTAGCACACCCGTCCGATTTTGCTCTTCGCCTCTTTTGGGCTGCCAGCCCGCATCCGCAAGAGCCTGATCTGCCGCCCCCATGGCATAGATGATGAAATCATCTACCTTACGCTGCTCCTTTGGCTCCATCCAATCGTCAGGATTGAACTCTCCGGGCGCGGGGCCGCGTGGAATAAAACAGCCGATTTGGCAGGGAATGTCGGAAACGTCGAATTCGGTCACGCGGCGCGCGCCGCTATGCCCGGCAAGAAGATTTGACCATGCGAAATCAGCACCACAGCCAACTGGCGTGACTAAGCCTATGCCTGTGATCACTACGCGCCGCATCCTGCCCTCCGACTACTAAAAGGTTACCGCGCCAAGTAGCACGGAACCCCTTCCACCGCGCGGTCTGCGAAGCCCGTGGAACGGCTTTTCCCGGCGGGCACCGAAGTTAAGCCTTCGCAGAGTGGCTTTCTAGGAAGCGTATAGCGTCGCCGACTGTCTGAATGGTCTCTGCCGCATCGTCTGGGATTTCAACCCCGAACTCTTCCTCAAAGGCCATTACAAGCTCAACCGTATCCAAGCTGTCCGCGCCGAGATCATCGATGAAGCTGGCGTTTTCGGTGACCTTGTCGGCTTCGACGCCAAGGTGCTCGACGACGATTTTTTTAACGCGGTCCGAGATATCGCTCATATTTTCCTCACGGTTTCCCCTAGTCGGTTTCGCAAAGTAGTGAAGCGCCTAACTTCTACTCATAGGTTTGATCTTTCGCAGCCCGGCAACCATTCTACAGATGAGTTGCGTGAATGCACGCCGTGGCTGGTAGCATTGAAGTCTGAGGGGCGGAAGCCTTTTTTTTACCCGTCCGCTAGTCAATCTGGTTGCCGCCGGCAAGGCTCCTCAACGGAAGCGGCAAGGCCACGGCTAAACCATAATCATACCGCCATTGATGTGGAGCGTTTCTCCGGTTATGTAGCGGGCTTCGTCGCTAGCAAGAAACACCGCGGCCGCCGCAATGTCGCCCGGCTTGCCGAAACAGCCTGCCGGGATACCGCTTGCAATGGTCTCCGTTTGCTTTTCGTTCAAGGCATGCGTCATCGGAGTTTCTATAAACCCTGGCGCAATGCAATTTGCCGTAATGCCGCGGGAAGCGACTTCTCTTGCCAAAGACTTCGTCATGCCTACAAGCCCTGCCTTTGAGGCAGCATAATTTCCCTGGCCCGGATTGCCAACAACGCCGCTAATTGAAGCGATGTTAATAATGCGTCCCGAGCGGCGCCGCATCATATTTCTAAGGGCGGCCCGGCAAAGAATGAAGGCTGACGTGAGATTGACGGCAATAACATCATCCCATTCGTCATCTTTCATGCGCATGAAGAGATTATCTTTGGTTATGCCGGCATTGTTGACAAGAATGTCAAGATGACCCATGGCGGACTCTGCGCTGCTCACAAGGTTTGAGACTTGCGCGCGGTTTCTCAAATCACTGGGCAGCACATAAGCACGAGAGCCGAGCTTGCCAGCTACCTCGTCGAGTTTTTCCTCCCGGGTGCCAGAAAGGGCAACGGCGGCGCCTTGGCCGTGCAGCGCAAGAGCGATCGCTTCACCAATTCCGCCCGAGGCTCCGGTTACGAGCGCGGATTTGCCGGTCAAGTCAAACATGCTTGCGCCGCTTCCTTCCGCGCGCTTAACCACTCACCGAACGCGCCAACTTCTGGGGGGCTGCCCACCGAACGGGCGTCCACATCATTGGAGATACGTCTTGCCAGTCCAGTAAGAACTCGGCCTGCGCCGATCTCGAACAGGGTACCGGCCCCGTGGCCAACCATGTAGGAAACGGATTCGCGCCAGCGCACAACTCCCGTCACCTGCTGAACCAGCAATCGCTTCACGCCGTGAACATCGGGGACAGGAGCCGCCGTAACATTACTGATAACAGAAAACCGAGGCGGGGAGAATATTACCTGTTCCAAAGCCTCAGCCATGCGATCTGCGGCTGGCTTCATCAAAGCACAATGAAACGGTGCGCTCACGGGAAGAAGCACGGCGCGCCTGATTCCAAACTTCGGGGCAAGCTCCATTGCTCGCTCTATGGCAGTCTTTGAGCCGCTTATAACGACTTGTCCAGGAGCATTGTCATTGGCAACCTGACAAACGCCTGCATATGCCCCGGCGTCAGCCAACTGCTCAGCATCTTCCAAGCTCGCGCCGATCAGGGCGAGCATAGCACCCTCTCCGGCGGGTACTGCTTCCTGCATAGCGAGCCCGCGCAAGCGCAGAAGCCTAGCCGCCTCGCCAACCGAGATTACATCTGCTGCGGCGAGCGCAGAATATTCACCGAGCGAATGCCCTGCTAGGAACGCAGGCGCGACCGCTTCTGCGCCGTATTCTTGGCGGAGCACCGAAAAAGCCGCAAGCGATACGGCCATGAGCGCAGGCTGGGCATTTTGGGTCAGCATCAACGCGGCATCAGGGCCGTTCCAAATCGTATGGGAAAGCTTCTCGCCCAGCGCCTCATCGACCGCCTCGAAAACCTCGCGGGCAGCCTGAAAGGCTTTCGCAAGCTCTTGCCCCATGCCGGCCGACTGGCTGCCTTGGCCGGGAAATGTGAATGCAAAAGTCATGCTCTTCGCGTCGATACTCGCGTCAGGAAAGAGCCGTGGCGCCAGCTGCGCCGGAGGGCCCGTTGCGCCAAAGACACGTTTCGCAACGGGCTGTCAAGCCCGGTTTCGGCAGCTTTTGCCTCGAAGAACTGGTTGAGCTCAGATTCTATCCAAACTTAGACTGCAGAAGCGGCCGCAGATGGCATCAAGCTTTGACGCTTTTCACTTCATCGGCATTGGAGCAGGTGCCGCGTTGAAGTGATAATTGAAGCCTACACGAACCAGATCAAGCTGCGTTTCCCCGCTGCTATGCCGGTCGAATGCCGGTGCGCCGGCAAAAGTATAATCGTGGGAGGCGTTGAAGTCGATAAAGAGATACTCAACTTTAGCTGTCCAGTTATCTAAGCCAAATTGACTCAAGAAGGGAAATTGGCCCAAACCGAATTCGGCGCCGCCGCCAGCGGTCCAGCCCCACGCACCGGTATCACCCCACACGAAAGGCCCAATGGGAGCCACAGCGGTTCTGTAATTGTCCACCTGAACAAAGGCGCCTCCACCGGTCGCATACACCATCCAGTTACCCCATGCGTAGCCGATCCTTCCACGCAAGGTGGCGATGAAATCGATGTAAGACTTTGTGCGTCCGCATGATCCGTTCAGACAGTCCGTTGCTGCCGCTTCGATGTCAGAAACTTGTGCATCAGCCTCGGCACCGATCAACCAACCAGGCCCAACCATCCAGTTATAGCCGACCTCCAAGCCATCAAGAAAGCCGCTGCTGTTGATGGTGTTGTGCTCCACGAAAACGGAGGGAGGGGTTGACCGGTATAGTAAGGTGTCATTTTTAGAATCGGCCCATCCATAACCCGTCAGATCGCCAGCGTAAAAGCCGGACCACTGCAAGAATGCAGGGGCAGGCGCTGCCTCCGGTGCTAAATCAGCGGCCTGGACGACTTCGGCCGCTCCCGAGCCAAGCACGAACCCGGCTACGAGCAGAAACTTTTTCATGATGTGGTTCCCCTGTTATTCGTAGAATCACGTTCAAGACAAGCCCCTACCCGATGAACTGCTGCTGGCGCCCCCATCGCCCGGCTCAAAAATCATGGGGGACGGCATCCACAGTCGGTTTGCGCGATACTATTTGATTCGCGGCAACCTAAGATAAGTGTCACTGATACTTGGGCTACTTTTGAGAGTGCGTTGCCGAGAAGCAACAGGAGGTCAGGTTAAAGCAACATCAGCGCATCGTGGGCCGTCTCTTGCGCAGCTCTCAAAAGCCTTGCGCCAGAGACTTTTTCCCATATATTGCCAATACCGTCCGGTTTGAGGCTGAACGGAACAGGGAGGCTATTCTCGAACCAAAGCCTTCCGCGGTGCTCCGGTGCCCACGTTCCCGTGTCTCTGCTCTGCTTAAGATCCTTCAACGCCTTTCCTAGGCTTGACGGAGGCTCTGCGCCGGACACGTCAACAACTGGAAAGGCCAAAAATGCCACGTTACGAGCATACATTCCTTGCACGCCAAGACATCACGGCGCAGCAAGTGACCGGACTCATGAATACCTACAAAGCCGTTATCGAAGAGAACGGCGGCAATGTTGGAAAGACCGAATATTGGGGTCTAAAGTCCACGGCATACAAAATTAAAAAGAACCGCCGCGCCCATTACGCCTTTTTCAACATTGAGGCGCCGCACCAAGCCGTCCAGGAAATGGAGCGGCAAATGAGCATTTCATCCGATATCATCCGGTTTCTCACCATCCGCGTCGATGAACTTGACGCAAAGCCATCCATCATGATGCGGAAACAGGATGAGCGGGAGAGAGAGCGCGGGGACCGGGGTGAAAGAAGCGGCAGGCCTCCAAGGCGCGATCGCGAAGATCGCGGTTTCCGGGATGAGGAGGGAGGGCATCGCGGCCCAAGCGGACGTCCCAGCCGCGCAGGAGGTGAAGAATGAGTATGCAAAGCGCAGGAGGCGGGGCACGCCGGCCATTCTACCGCCGCCGCAAGACATGCCCTTTTCAGGGCGACAATGCGCCGGTCATTGATTATAAAGATGTTCGTCTGCTGCAGCGTTTTATATCGGAGCGCGGCAAAATCGTGCCGAGCCGGATCACTGCCGTGTCAGCCAAGAAGCAACGAGAGCTTGCCAAAGCGATCAAGCGTGCCCGCTTTCTTGGCCTCCTCCCCTATGTGCTGAAGTAGGAGCCACTCCAATGCAGGTCATTCTCCTGGAACGCATTGGCCGGCTTGGCCAGATGGGCGACATTGTCAAGGTGCGAGACGGGTTCGCCCGGAATTTTCTGCTGCCGCAGGGCAAAGCTCTGCGCGCCACCAAGGAAAATATGTCGCACTTCGAGAAGCAGCGTACACAATTGGAGGCGACAAATCTCCAGCGCAAGCAGGAGGCCCAAGCGGTTGCCGCAAAGCTCGCCGGATCGAGCTACGTTATTCTCCGGCAGGCTGGAGACACGGGCCAGCTCTATGGCTCCGTCTCAACCCGCGACATTTCCGACGCTGTGACCGCGGGCGGTTTTACGATTGAACGTGTGCAGGTTCTCCTAGACCGGCCCATCAAGAACCTGGGCTTCCATGAGGTGCGCATCGGGCTTCATCCCGAGGTCGAGGTTAAAGTGACAGTCAACATCGCTCGGACCGCAGAAGAAGCGGAACGGCAAGCAGCCGGCGAAGATGTAACAAGGGTTCGCGAAGACGACGGTGCGGAACAGGCTGCACTTGCTGCTGAAGCCCTCTTCGAGGGCGGGATCGAGACTCCCGAAGAGTAGAATAGATTACTTAAGCGGACGCGCAGAGGGTAATTTGTACAGAACCCTCTCCGCGCATTTTTTGGCGGCGGATTTTATTGGGCGCGGCGCCAGATGCGCGACTTGCAGATTATGCCGCCCAGAACGCAGCCCTCGAGCTTGACCTCGTTCCTGCCATTGACGGTGATATAGCCGGTATAAGTGTTACCGTCTTCTGAGTTATAGAGCTGGCCCTTCCAACGATCCTCGCCGGATTTTGACGCGCCGGTCATGATGGTGACGCCAGCCATGGAGCGCCCTTTCAAGCTGGGATTCGGATTGAAATTATCCCTCTCATGTTCCTTGCTCGGCCGGACGACCTTGATGCAAATCCCGCCTCCACATGAATAGATTTGCGTAATCGCACCCGTTTCCGTGTCCTTCCAGGTGCCCACCGCATCTTCGCCTGCGGCGGAGGCAACACCAGAAAGTGCGAAGGTTAAGGCAAAATAGCCGGCGAGCACGGCAAGGCTTCTGCGGGGTGTCATGGGCAGGGTTCCCTCTGGTTTTCGGATTTTCTCAACACCTCGAACGTTAGCATTAGGGCTACGCCGCAAAAAATCGGACTTCCGTCTGACCTTGAGCTTCCCCTTCGGAAGCGGCGGTTGTGCAGCGGCCTCAGTCAAGCCCCCGCTTCGAGCGTTAACCTTTCATCCAAGGGATTCCAAAGCCTGTGCAAGCTATGGGTAGAGAATCAGGCCCTTCTTCAGAACCGTGGGGGAATCAGCTCTAAGTCGTCCTTATGAGACCCAAGCCCGCACTCTCCGCTATACCCCCCTCGCCTTCCTTAGAAGAAAGCTTGGATGCGCTGCCGTTCCGGCAAGCCCCGCACAACATCGAGGCCGAGCAGGCACTGCTCGGCGCCATCCTCATAAACAACGAATCCTTCGATCGTGTATCGGGGTTCCTACAGCCCGGCCACTTCTTCGAGCCATTGCATGGCCGCCTCTTTGAGGTTATGGCAAAGCTGATCCAGGCCGGTAAGCACGCTTCTCCCGTAACGCTGAAAACCTTCTTCGACTCCGAGCCGCCGATCGGAGAGCTGACAGTCGCGCAATATCTCGGCCGACTGGCTGCTGCTGCCACGACAATTATAAATGCGCAGGCTTACGGCCGTATTGTCTACGATCTCGCCGTGCGCCGCGAACTCATTGTAATCGGCGAGGATATGGTCAACCTCGCGTACGATTCGCCCGTAGATGCTCCGCCAGAGGCCCAAATCGAGGAAGCGGAGCAGCGGCTGTTCGACATTGCTGACAAAGGGAAATACGGCTCAGGCTTTATGGCCTTCGGCGACGCAACCGCCGACGCCATTGAAATGGCGGCTCGCGCTTATGAGCGCGACGGCGGCCTGTCGGGGCTGTCGACCGGCCTCAAGGACTTGGACCGCATGATGGGCGGGCTGCAGAACTCGGACCTCATCATTCTTGCCGGCCGCCCTTCCATGGGTAAGACGGCGCTTGCGACGAATATCGCTTTCAACATCGCCAGGGCGCATCGGACTGCATCTGGGGAAGACGGTACCGACCAGACCGTCGATGGCGCGCTCGTCGGCTTCTTCAGCCTTGAAATGTCGGCCGAGCAACTTGCAACCCGTATCCTGGCTGAGCAAGCGCAGCTTCCCTCCGAGAAGATACGCCGAGGACAGATTAGCGATGCAGAATTCAATCGGCTTCAGAGTGCCGCAATGCAATTGCAGACGCTACCGCTCTTCATCGATCATACCGGCGGCATATCCATTGCGCAGCTCGCTGCGCGTGCGCGGCGCTTGAAACGGCAAAAAGGGCTCGGGCTGCTTGTAGTGGACTACCTTCAGCTTCTCACCGGATCGTCAAAGCGCTCGTCCGAGGGACGCGTGCAGGAAGTCTCCGAAATCACGGTTGGCTTGAAGGCGCTCGCAAAAGAGCTGAACGTGCCAATCCTTGCCCTGTCGCAGCTTTCGAGGCAAGTCGAGAACCGGGACGACAAGCGGCCGCAGCTCTCGGACTTGCGTGAGTTGGGTTCGATCGAGCAGGATGCCGACGTTGTAATGTTTGTCTTCCGCGAGGAATACTACGTTTCGCGGCGAGAGCCCGCGCTGACCAAGGTGGAGGAACACCAGAAATGGCAGGATGAGATGGATCAGGCCCAAGGCCTTGCAGACGTTATTATTGGAAAACAGCGTCACGGGCCTACCGGTACGATCCGCTTGCAGTTTCAGGCCGAAATTACGCGCTTCGGAGACTTGGCCGATGATCGGCGCCTGCCGGAGCGGCATGGGTAGCATGAATAAGGATTTTGCCGCTAAGGTCGAGCGCGCGCTGGCGAATGCGCCTCCACATGCGCCGGGAGTCTTGATTGTCCGGCTTGCAGCAATTCGTGCGAATTATCGGCGCCTATCTCAGGCTGCGTCGCCAGCCGCAATGGCGGCGGTCCTGAAAGCGGATGGCTACGGGCTTGGCGCTGCGCCCGTTTTTCGCACCCTTGCGGAGGAAGGCTGCCATACATTTTTCGCCGCCACCCTTTCCGAAGCTACGGCCCTGCGCGCGCTGGACCCGAACGCCACAATATACGCGCTTGATGGGTTGTTTCCCGGATCAGCGCCGCTGGCCGCCGAAGCAGCGATCAGGCCTGTTTTGGGGAACCCCGGCGAGATCTCCGAGTGGGCCGCCTTTTGCGAGAGCCGAAGCCAACGATTACCGGCCGCAATTCACATCGAAACCGGCATGACAAGGCTGGGCTTGACACCAGCCGAAACGCGAGAGCTCGCGGCCGGCATGGGCTTGAGAGCTAGCTTCGAACCAAGCCTGCTCATGAGTCACCTTGCTTGCGCGGACGACCCTGAAAACAGCAAAAACGAAGAACAGCGCGCCAGTTTTGAGCAGCTATCGGCGCTGCTTGGCACGGTCCCCCGGAGCCTTGCGAATTCGGCTGGAATCTTGCTCGGGCCGGCGTTTCACTTCGATCTGGTCCGCCCCGGCATAGGCCTTTACGGCTCCAGCGGCTTTTCCAAACGGAAGTTTGAAGCCGAGCCCGTAGTTTGGCTCTACGCGCGAATTGCCCAGATACGCTCGGCATTACCGGGGGAAGCCGTGGGCTATGGCGCAACACAAACCCTAAGGCGGCGCACGCGCGTTGCGACAGCGTGCGTGGGCTACGCAGACGGCTACTTCCGTTCGCTCTCAGCTAGCGACAGCAGAGAGGGCTCTCCCGGTTACATTGGGGGCTATCGGCTGCCGCTTCTGGGCCGCATTTCCATGGATCTTGCGACATTCGATGCCACGGATGTTCCAGAAGAACTGCTGCATCGGGGAGGATTTATCGACCTTATGGGCGAGCACCTCTCCGTTGACGATGTCGCCGCTTACGCGGGCACGATTGGTTATGAAGTGCTGACATCTCTCGGGCGCCGCTATCACAGGGTTTACCTGGATGATTAAGAAGGCCGGGGGGCAGCCAGCGATATCCTGCGAGCAAGACCGGAGGCGCTGTCTCCCATGGTGAAGCCTGCCCAAGATTACGTTTGCCAAAGCTGTGGCGCCACCTCAGCGAAGTGGCAGGGTAAGTGCCCGTCCTGCGGCGCGTGGAACAGTCTTGCCCAGGAAGGAAATGCGCTTGCACTTGCGGGACCGGCTGCCTTCAGGGCAAGGTCCAAGGCCAAGGCCGCTGCGATCGAAGGTCTCGCTGCCGAGGGACGGCAGGTGCGGCGGATCCCAAGCGGAATTACTGAACTCGACAGAACCGTTGGCGAGGGTTTCGCCCAGGGCTCGGCCGTGTTGCTGAGCGGCGAGCCAGGAATTGGAAAGTCCACGCTTCTCCTCCAGGCGGCCGCGGCAATCGCGAAGCAGGGGTTCAACGCGCTTTATTTTTCTGGGGAAGAGTCAACCGATCAAATCCGGTTGCGCGCCGCCCGGCTGGGCCTTTCGCAGGCGCCGCTCGGCCTCGTCGCGGAAACCTGTCTCGAGCGCATTATTCCCACCATCGAGCATGCCGGTATACCCGATTTCATCGTTATCGATTCCATTCAGACGCTTTGGACTGAAGCCATCGACTCAGCACCAGGGACCGTCAGCCAGGTGCGAACGGCTATGCAGATGCTTATTGCGATGGCCAAAGCGCGCGGGCCTGTGCTCGTAGTGGTCGGACATGTAACGAAGGATGGGCAGATCGCCGGCCCGAAGGTCATCGAGCACATGGTAGACACCGTGCTCACCTTTGAAGGCGATGGCAGCCATAATCTTAGATTGCTCCGCGCCATGAAAAACCGCTTTGGCCCGGCAAATGAGATTGGCGTCTTTGACATGTTCGGAGACGGGCTGCGCGAGGTGGCCAATCCGTCGCAACTTTTCTTGAGCCAGGATGGAGGAGAGGCCGCGGGCAGTGCCATCTTCGCGGGGATCGAAGGCACGCGCCCACTCCTGATGGAGATTCAGGCGCTGTTGGCGCCCTCCCCTTATGCCGCGCCAAGGCGCTCCGTCGTCGGTTGGGACCAAAACCGGCTCGCCATGATACTTGCGGTACTAGAAGCGCGTTGCGGCGTGAAGCTTGGTTCCCAGGACGTTTATCTTAATGTCGCGGGAGGCTTGCGCATTTCGGAGCCTGCGGCTGATATGGCCGTTGCCGCGGCTGTTCTTTCCGCTTTTACGGGCATTGCGCTTGCGCGGGATTGCGTATATTTCGGTGAGGCTGGGTTGTCTGGAGCGTTGCGGCCCGTTCAGCAGATGAGCGTGAGGCTTAGGGAAGCTCAGAAGCTTGGCTTCCGCACCGCTTTCTTACCTGCGGCGGGCGAAGTTTCGCTTACAGGCTTATCCGTGAAGCTTACGCGGCTTGCTCAGTTGAAGGATTTGGCTGCACTTTTTGGCTAACACTTTAGGCTACACTGGCCAAAAAACGCGGCTAGCGATGGGATATCGCTAAGGAAGGGCAAAGTTCATGCCAATTCAAGGGCTCGACATCATACTTGTGGGAATTATGATTTTCTCGGGCTTTCTCGCCATGCTGAGGGGACTGACACGCGAGATGCTGTCCATCATGTCGTGGGCGCTCGCAGCCCTCGTTACATTGGTCGCCTATTCGCATTTCAGGGATACGGTCCGTAGCTGGATCGATACGCCCATGCTTGCGGACGCCACGTTGATCGCAGTCGTTTTTATCACGAGCCTTATCTTATTCAGTCTGGTCACGGCGAATCTCTCCGAGCGCGTGCTTGACAGCCGCATCGGCGCCGTCGACCGGACTCTCGGCTTTGTTTACGGCCTGGTTCGCGGGCTTATCCTTGTCGTGATCGCTTATCTAATCGTCGGCCAGATCGTCGACCACCAGAACATGCCCGGCTGGGTAAAGCAGGCCCGGTCCCTATATCTCATTGAAAGTACCGGAGACACCATTAAATCTCTGTTGCCTGACAACCCTGAGTCTTTCTTCAAGCGTGAGCGGCTGTCCTCGCCCGCGGCGGAAGGCGACAAGACTTAGCGCTTCCAAGCAGTATGCTGCGCGTGCGGCGGCGGCCGATACAAAATGAAGGACCCTGAAGGTGGATAACAACGCTGGCGAGACTGATCCGGCAGCCGTTCATTTCGATCTTGAGGAAGACAAACCGCGCGAGGAATGCGGCGTCTTCGGAGTCTTCAATCACCCGGATGCGGCTGCGTTAACCGCCCTTGGCCTGCATGCGCTGCAGCATCGCGGACAGGAAGCCGCGGGGATCGTCACGTTCGACGGGAATCAGTTCTATGCCGAACGCCGCCTGGGACTTGTCGGCGATCATTTCAATAATAAGCCCGTCATCGAACATTTGCGCGGCACGGCAGCAATTGGCCACGTCCGCTATGCGACCATTGGGGAGACCGCTCTCAGAAACGTTCAACCCCTATTCGCCGATCTCGATGCGGGCGGCTTGGCGCTGGCCCACAACGGAAATCTCACCAACGCGCTCACGCTTCGCCGCGAGCTGGTATCCTCCGGAGCAATCTTCCAGTCAACATCCGATACCGAAGTCATCGTCCATCTGATTGCACGCAGCTCGGAACGCAAGCGCGGTTTCATCCGCCGGATTTTCGATGCTCTCAGTAAGATTGAAGGGGCCTATGCGCTTGCCCTGCTGACCAGGAAGAAGCTCATCGGCATACGCGATCCTTACGGTATCCGTCCGTTGGTGATTGGCAAACTAGGTGACGCGACGATCCTCGCGTCCGAGACCTGCGCTCTTGACATTATAGGCGCCCGCTTCGTCCGTGAAGTCGAGAATGGCGAGGTGGTCGTCATATCCAAGGACGGCATCGAAAGTCACAAACCCTTCCCGCCCTGCCCTCTGCGCCCATGCATCTTTGAATATATTTATTTCGCCCGCCCTGACTCCATCATGGGCGGGCGATGCGTTTATGACGTTCGCAAAGCGCTCGGCCGCGAACTCGCGCTCGAAACCCCCGCAGAGGCAGACGTTGTTATTCCCGTCCCGGACTCCGGCGTCCCGGCTGCGATCGGCTACGCCGCCGAATCGGGCTTACCTTTTGAACTCGGCATCATTCGCAACCACTATGTTGGGCGTACCTTTATCGAGCCAGAGCAACGCATCCGCAAGCTGGGGGTCAAGCTCAAGCACAACCCGACGCCAAGCGTCAGCGTCGAGGGAAAGCGTATTGTGCTTATCGATGACAGTATCGTGCGGGGCACCACCTCGACCAAAATCGTCGCCATGATGCGTGAGCACGGAGCGCGCGAGGTGCATATGCGGATCGCCTGCCCCCCCATTAAATACCCGGACTTCTACGGCATCGATACGCCCGATGCGGCCACGCTGCTCGCTGCGAACCATGACCTTGAAGGGATGCGCGCCATTCTCGAATGCGACAGCCTTGCTTTCCTTTCAGTCGACGGCACCTACCGTGCCCTTGGCTATTCCAGGCGTGATCCGGTCAATCCCCAGTTCACAGACCATGCCTTCACGGGAAGCTATCCGACGCGATTGCGGGATTGGGATGGGCCGGAGCCCGGTCAGCATCACCGGCTTTCCTTGATGGCCGTCTGAACAAGGCTTTATGTCCGATACGCTTCCAAGATTTGACGGCAAGGTGGCGCTCGTCACCGGAGCCTCGCGTGGCATTGGGCGCGCGATCGCGAAGGCTTTGGCATTACAAGGCGCGCAAGTGGTAGCGGTCGCGCGAATGCGCGCTGGCTTGGAAGAGCTGGACGATGAGCTTAGGTCTCTAGGCTTGCAGCTTTCGCTTCTTAGGCTCGATCTTAGGAATGGAGCCCAAGTCGATGGGCTGGGACCCACACTTTATCAGCGGTGGCAGCGGCTCGACATCTTCGTGGGTAATGCCGGGGTGCTGGGCCCGCTTTCGCCGCTAGGGCACGTCAGCGAAGGCAGTTGGTCGGAAACGCTTGCGGTGAACCTCACAGCGAATTGGCGGCTTCTGCGCACGCTGGACCCGATCCTAAGGCTATCGCCGCATGGGCGCGTCCTTTTCCTGACATCAGGTGCGACGCAGCGTTGCAGGGCCTATTGGGGCCCTTATTCAGTCTCGAAGGCGGCTCTTGAAGCTCTCGCCAAAACCTATGCGCATGAGGTGCAGTCGACGGCAGTCCGCGTCAATCTCCTGGACCCGGGTGCTATGAGGACAAGAATGCGGCGGCAGGCTTATCCAGGCGAGGATGAAAACACCCTTCGCTCTCCGGAAGCGGTTGTACCGCTGGCGTTATCGCTCCTGACCGAAGATACGGCCGCGAATGCGGAGCGTTTCGAATTTACGGCTACTGACGGAGCAAACCCCGCACTGGGCTAGGACTTGCCGGTGACCTCACGAACGCACTTCGTCTCGAAGCTGGACTTGGCCGCGCCTGAAAGCTTCTTTTCCGCGGACTGCTTTTGGCAATTCGCGCTCGCCTGTTTCTGACATTTTGTCATAAAGCTGTTAAGCGCCGCTCCTGCGAGCTTTTTTGCGGAAGCTTGTTCCTGGCAGGTTTGGGCTGCCATGGAGGCTACCGGGACTAATGCTAAAATGGCCGCTATGGCGATCTTTTTCATGCTTTTTTCCTCGCGAGCCCCATGCCGGCAAGATGCGCAAATGCCAAAGTTGAAATGGCCGGCGGCGGTCGAACTGCAACGGGAACGGGAACGAAGCCGCTGTTATAATTATCGGGAGCATTAAGAAAGCCTTGGCGCCGGGGACTTAAGTGAGTTTCCTGACGAAGAGTTATCAGGAAGCGGCCGCGGGGAATGCCTCATTCGAGACATGGAGCCAGCGCAAGAAAATCTTCTCCTGGCGTATAAGCCATAACCGGACGCAGGTTGGTGCTAGGACGCCGGGGGTATGCTTTATAGGGGGGCGTTAATTAGCGATGAGCACGGAAACGGTCACATGCGAACAAATTCGGCGTGACGAAACTGCGTCCACTATTGTGGTTCGTATCCGACTGGGTAGAAAGGGATTTCTCTGCCACGGAAAAGTGCGGCTCATGGAGTCGATCGACGAACATGGCTCGATTTCCGCGGCCGCTCGCGCAATGGACATGACCTACCGGCAAGCATGGAAACTCATCGACGCCGTGAATGCGTTATTCGATGACCCGGTGATTAGCGCGAAGGCCGGCGGCTCTCATGGTGGTGGAGCGAGTTTGACGGAACTTGGCCGGGATGTCGTGAGACGCTATCGAAAGGTGGAGAAAACTGCTGTGTTGATTGCGGCCAGCGAGCTGGCCGCAATTGGGGCTCGCCTGTCGCTCCAGAGCGTAGCCATGCGCAAACCCGCCCTGAACGCTCTGCGCTAAGCACGGGGAGTGCTTTCCTACACTTGCCACGGCAGGGAATTGGGTTCGTTTTGCAAAAGTGGTGCGGACGGCGGGACTTGAACCCGCATGGCCTCTCGGCCGAGGGATTTTAAGTCCCTTGCGTCTACCGTTTCGCCACGTCCGCATCTCCTGGAGGTAGCAGTAAGCCAATGCCGTGTCCGCTGCAACATCGCCCAGTAGTGCGCCTTCAAGAAGCAGCGTAGACAGGCGGCTGAGCTTTCGGCCGGGGCGGCAGCACTTGCTGGGCGCTACCGTATTTGATGGCGGCGGCAAGAAGAATGAACAAGGTCAGAGAATTGAGAAGATGCCAGATGAAATGCGTCCCGACCCTGTGGCCCATGAGCATGAAATCGCCGCAAAGACGCTGATCCAGTGAGCGAAAAGCAAGGGAGACGGCAAAGGTAATCGCTGCAGCGAAGAGCATCGGCGCGCTCATATGCCGCCGTGCGGAAAGCCAACCCGCCATGATGGCGATGGCCGCAAAAGCAGGCGCGTAACCGAGGCTCCCGTTCAAACACTTTGCCCGCGCCCCAATGGGTACGTTCTCAAGCGCGAAGCCGATCCTGCCATCCCAGCATTGCAGGTTGAAGGCGATCACCATCAAACCGATAAAGGCGGCCAGCGCCGCCAGGGTAAGGAACCAAGACGCTCCAACGAAGCGCCGCATAGCGAAGATCAGATAGGCCAGCATGAAGATGCCAATAGGGCCTGTGTCCGCAGCAGCGGTTTGAATGCTTGGCATGGTATGGAAGAGGAAGCTTCCCACGCCGATCGCAAGGAAGTTGATCACAAAAAACACATGCCAAAGCGAACGCTGATGAGATGGCAGGTTGGCGATCATCGCCATCCCAACAAAAGCGGCCACGATAAAACCGGCGTTCGTGACCGCGTTGAGAGGCTCTGCCCAAAAGGCAGGATCAATCCCGCGCTCACAATAGGTGAAAGGGATGGCAACGCCTTGCGGCTGCATTGGGGATGGTGCTCGCGTTGGTTATGCTTGGCAACATAGCCGGCCAACATGCAGAGAACGACCCCCTTTTTTGCGTCCGTTCGCCACATTTTGCCCGATACCGAAAGCGAAGCTTGGCTTGAACAGGAACGGGGCCTAGTGTAAGAGCGCGAGAATCGGAGGGATGGGATGCTTTTCCGGTCATTTCTTACATTATCTGCTTCGTGTGCGATGGTTTTGGCGGCGCACGCCGCTGACGAGAGTATCAAAGCTGATGCAAAGGCAACGCACGCGGCAACAGCACATGCGAAGGCGCCATACCACCCTCGCCCCCTCCCCTGCTGCGGCGAAATCTATCGCTATGTCTATGCCGAAGCCTGGTATGGCAATCGCAAGATTGTGGCTCCGGTGCGCCGTGTCGAATGGGGCGACCAGGTGCAGGTCCCAGGCGGCGCTTGGCTGAACTGTATTTTCTCCTGTGAGTTAACCATACGGAAATTGCGCCTTGAATATTGGCAGGCCCTGGGGCGCAGGAACGATCAACCGTAGCCTGCCCTATCCCCGGAATGACTTTTACATCGACAGCGAAGGCTGCAAGCACGAGTACCTTTTCTAGGCTGGCCGGGCTGTGCGTTTGCTAGCCTCTGTTTGAATAGGCTCCGCCGGCATCACATCGGTGCCCATCAATTTGTCCCAAAACCTGAAGTAAAGGCCGTAATTCCGGTCAAAGCGGACGTGATGGTAGTTGTGATGTGTCGCCGAAATGAGCTGGCCGCCGATGGGGCCCGATACGAGTGCGGCAGGCAGGATCTCCCAACCTGAATGGTTGAAGACAGCAATCACGGTCATAAGCAGCAAAAGTCCAAGCAGGACGCCCACGTGTATTGGGACGATAAATACCATGGCAGGGAGCAGCCAGCCTGTGAGCGCGGCCTCGGCGGGGTCGAAAGCGAAGGAAGCGAAGGGCGTCGGCTGGCGGGAACGGTGATGGCCCGCATGGCTCCAGCCGAAAAGCCGTGGGTGATGCATGAGCCGGTGAAGCCAGTAATAAAAGCTGTCTTGCACAATCAGATAGATGAATGCACTCAAAAGCAGATATGGAACCCCGCCATAGGCGCTCCAGCTTGTGTAAATCTTTGTGCCGCCGTGAAGGAAGGCCACGAGCACAATAGCGGCGGGTGCCGCGTAGACTACAGACGAGAGCAAGGATAGCTTGATTTCCTGGAACACAGCCTTGCTGGCTGGACGCTCGCGGTTGAGACGTTTCGCGCCAAGCCTTTCGCCGCCCCTTAGCCAAAGCAGCCAATAGAACCCTGCGGAAACAAGAATATAGCGGGCAGCAATGATCGCCGTCAGTGCCGCTGTCGTCACTATGAATTCTGCGGCTATGTCTGCTCCCGGCATCCTTGAACTCCTGCCGCCAAAGTACTCAACCCCTAGCTCTTTCTTACAAATAACGATCGGCGCGGAAAATAAAATCAGGGGGAGGCTGCAGGCGATCTAAGCATCTAATAAGGTCGCTCAATCAATACGGCGCATTTAGTGCTTCTTCGGTAGATCCAACCTGATGTGCAGCTCCCGGAGCTGTTTCGGCGAGACTTCCGACGGCGCACCCATGAGCAAGTCTTCGGCCTGCTGATTCAACGGGAACATCGTCACATCGCGCAAATTATCGGCGCCGCAGAGCAGCATCACGATGCGGTCGATGCCCGGCGCTATGCCACCATGCGGCGGTGCGCCAAATTTGAGAGCCCGGATCATGCCCCCGAATTTCGCATCCACCACCTCGGGGCCGTAGCCAGCGATCTCGAAGGCTTTGTACATGATTTCCGGCTCGTGGTTGCGGATCGCGCCGGATGATAGTTCGACGCCATTGCAAACGATGTCGTATTGATAAGCCTTGAGCGAAAGAAGCCCTTCTTCACCGTTCTTTGCTGCGGTCTCAAGCGCGGTAAGCCCGCCTTGGGGCATGGAGAATGGGTTGTGGGAGAAGTCGATCTTCTTCTCCTCTTCGTTCCACTCATAGAACGGGAAGTCGGTGATCCAGACGAACTCGAAACGGTCCGTTTTCGTCAAATTTAGATCCGCCCCGATCTTGCTGCGCGCCTCGCCGGCGAATTTGTAGAACTTCGCCGGATCGCCGGCGGCGAAAAAGACAGCGTCTCCCTCACTTAAACCCAGTTGCTGCTTCAACGCAGACGCGCGCTCTTCGCCAATGTTTTTCGCTATCGGTCCGGCGGCTTCGCCTTCTCTGAAGAAGATATAGCCTAAGCCAGGCTGCCCCTCGTGCTGCGCCCAGCTGTTCATGCGGTCGCAAAAGGCACGGCTTCCGCCGCCCGGAGCGGGAATGGCCCAGACGCGAGCCTTCGGGTCTTTTTCCAGCATACCGGCGAAAACCTTGAACCCGCTACCGCGGAAATGCTCGCTGACATCCTGCATGACGATCGGGTTACGCAAATCCGGCTTATCGGTGCCGTATTTCGCAATGGCCTCGTCATAGGGAATGCGTGGGAAGAGCTTTGTCACGGGCTTCCCATCGCCGAACTCTTCGAAGAGCCCGCGCAGGACTGGCTCTACGGCTTGGAACACGTCTTCCTGCGTGACGAAGCTCATCTCGATATCAAGTTGGTAGAACTCGCCGGGGCTGCGGTCTGCCCGGGCATCCTCATCGCGAAAGCAAGGCGCGATCTGGAAATAACGGTCGAAGCCGGCGATCATGATGAGCTGCTTGAATTGTTGCGGCGCCTGCGGCAGCGCATAGAATTTGCCGGGATGCATGCGGGAGGGAACGAGAAAATCGCGCGCGCCTTCGGGCGAGGATGCGGTCAGAATCGGCGTCTGGAATTCGAAGAACCCGGCCTCGTTCATGCGGCGGCGGATCGAGGACACGATCGCCGAGCGCTTCATGATGTTCCGATGCAGGGTCTCGCGCCGCAAATCGAGGAAACGGTATTTGAGCCGGGTTTCTTCGGGATATTCCGGCTCGCCAAACACGGGCAAGGGCAACTCATCTGCCTTTGACAATACGTCAAGAGCAGCGATCCGGACCTCGACCTCACCGGTGGGCAGGTTGGGATTCACAGTACCGGGCTCGCGAGGCACCACATTGCCGTCGATTCGGATTACCCATTCGGCCTTCACCTTTTCCGCCGATTCGAATGCAGGGTCGCTTGGATCGGCGACACATTGGGTCAGGCCATAATGGTCGCGCAAATCTATAAACAATAGCCCGCCATGGTCGCGGACACGATGAACCCAGCCGGACAGCCGGACAAATTTGCCGGCATCGCTCTTGCGGAGAGCACCGCAGGTAACCGTCCGGTATTCGTGCAAGCCAGCTCCTTTTTCGCTTTGCTTCCTTGGCCCGGCAGAAGCTGACGCCGGCTGATCTTCAGCAGCGGTTTTACCTCGCCCCCTTTGAGCGGTCTTATTCACAGTTGTATTCCCCTTGCTTTGGAAACTCTTTCACTTGCCCGAAGGTAAGGTCGCGGCGTAAGCATTGCAAAAGCGTGGAGGCCGGTCCGTTTCTTAGCTGCGCCGCTTGAAAATCCGGCTTGAACAGCGCATGGCGTACCACGTTTGTCAAGGCTCTGAGCCTGCTCTAAGATAACGCCCGCAACTTGAGCTATAACACGTAATGCCCGATTCTCCCGTCCCGATCACATCCACTGAAAAGTTAAACGACGCCTGCGCTTATCTGAGCGGTCAACCTTTTGTAACCGTGGACACAGAGTTCCTGCGGCAAACCACATACAGGCCTAAGTTATGCCTGATACAACTTGCGGCCCCCGGCTTCGAAGCCGTCGTGGATCCGCTGGTGGATATCGACCTGTCGAGCTTCTACGAACTTATGGCCAATAAGGCCGTTCTCAAGGTTTTCCATGCCGCCCGCCAGGATATCGAAATCATCTATCAGGAGGCTGGGGTCATTCCGCAGCCCATTTTTGACACGCAAATCGCCGCGATGGCGCTTGGCCATGGCGATGCCGTCTCTTACGGGGCGCTCGTCAAAAAGCTGCTCAAGCGTACTCACGACAAGACCTATCAATCAATCGACTGGTGCAGCCGGCCGCTTGGGCCGCGGCAGCTCGAATACGCGCTTGGCGACGTCACCCATCTGCGCGACATCTATCTCAAACTTAAGCAGCGCCTGCATGAGACCGGCCGCGAACCTTGGCTGGAAGAAGAAGTTGCAGTCCTTACGGACCCAAAGACCTACGCGTTCGATCCCGGGGATGCTTGGAAGCGATTGAAGCTTGGCGGGAAATCGCGGCTCGCCAAAGCTATCATAATCGAGCTTTCGGCTTGGCGGGAACGCGTCGCACAAGAAGATAATGTTCCCCGCGGCCGGGTGCTGAAGGACGACGCGATCTATGAGATCGCCAAACACGCGCCGCGATCCCTCGAAGCCCTGACCCGGCTCAGAACCGTTCGCGACAACGTCAAGGCCCGTGGCGAAGCCATTCTGCGCTGTGTCGGGCTCGCGCTAGCGCAGGACCCAACAAGCATTGTGCTGCCAACTTCGCATAACGAATTGAATGCGTCCGCCTCGGCGACCGTGGAGCTGCTGCGAGTCCTGCTCAAGGCTGTATCCGCGGAGCTCAACATCGCCCCAAAGCTGCTCGCAAGTTCGGAGGATTTGGAAAAGCTCGCTCAGCAGGAAGAGCCGGACATTCCAGCTCTCAAAGGTTGGAGGCGGCAGCTCTTCGGCGAAAAGGCTCTCGCCCTGAAGACAGGGACGCTCGCACTGGGCATCAAAAACAAAGAGGTCAGTCTTTTTCAGCTATAAGCGGCCAATCAACCAAAAAATTGCCGACAGGACAATGCTGATCAACAAGCAAGTTCCGAGTGGCAGATAGAACCGGAAATTCCCGCGCTCGATCATGATATCTCCGGGCAGATGCCCGAGACCCAGACGTGCCCCAGCGATCCAAAGAAGACCGGCAACTACGAGGGCAACGCCGAGGACGATAAGGACTTTACCCACTTCCATTTTTTGGCTAGCAGTTCATTGTTGGGTGACCTAGGCCTGCGGCGCTTGGTTTGAACCCCGCAGCTTCCCCTCGGATATAGAAGCAAACCCAAACTTTTAAATCGCAGCTGGAGCCACCGGAACGGTCTGAGCTCCATTCTTGTTTAAGCTTCCCAGGGTTCGGCTTTCTCCGCCGCTTGCCGGGTTCTGCCCACTCCAGTATAAGCGCTTCAAAACCGGATGCTGGCCGCAATTACCCAACAGCTCGCCCTATCGCTCAACTCACAGAAGGCAAACCGATGGCCGTCGAACGCACCCTCTCGATAATCAAGCCGGATGCAACGGCGAGGAACATCACGGGTAAGATCATCAACAAGTTCGAGGAAGCAGGCCTTCGCGTCGTCGCCCAGAAACGCGTGCAGTGGGATGAAACCGATGCAGCAGCGTTCTATGCCGTTCACAAGGCGAGGCCGTTCTTTACCGATCTCGTCAACTTCATGACCTCTGGCCCAATTGTCCTGCAGGTGCTGGAAGGCGAAAACGCGGTGGCAAAGAACCGGGAGGTGATGGGCGCAACCGACCCGGCTAAGGCGGCGCCGGGCACCATCCGGTGGGAGTTCGGAGAAAATATCGAACGCAATTCCGTGCACGGTTCAGATAGTGTGGATAACGCGGCTCAGGAAATCGGGCTCGTCTTTGAGGAAAGCGAAATTGTCGGCTGATCAGCCGTTCGGTTTCGTTTGCTTTTAGCGCTTATACGGTAGCCGTGGCGCTACCCCTTAAGAGGGCGCAGTCTGCGGCTATGCCGCGGCGCTTTCTTCCTCGTCACCGGCAATAACTGGCCCGGAGTCCAAGCCCTTGGCCGTCTCGTCCCGGTCGACAAGCTCGATCACGGCAAGCGGCGCGTTATCGCCGTAGCGGAAGCCGGCTTTCAAAACCCGGGTGTAGCCCCCCGGACGGCTCTGATAACGTGGCCCAAGCGTCGTGAACAGCTTTCCCACCATGGCTTCGTCGCGTAGCCGGGATGCGACGACACGGCGCGCGTGGAGATCGCCTCGCTTGGCGAGCGTGATAAGCGCCTCCACCACCCCACGCAAGTCCTTCGCCTTGGGCAACGTGGTGACGATCTGCTCGTGCTTGATCAGCGCGGCAGCCATATTTGAGAACATCGCCTGCCGATGGCTGGCTGTGCGGTTGAATTTACGGCCGGAATTGTGGTGACGCATTGTCTCGCCCTCAGGACCGCGCGCGAGATCCGCGCCGCGGTCACAGTCCTATCAGTAATGATCCTCGAACCGCTTCGCCAATTCCTCGATGTTCTCCGGCGGCCAGTTCGGAACTTCCATCCCGAGGTGCAGCCCCATTCCGGCGAGAACTTCCTTGATTTCGTTCAAGGACTTCCGCCCGAAGTTGGGAGTTCTGAGCATCTCCGCCTCGGTCTTCTGTATGAGATCGCCGATATAGACGATGTTATCGTTCTTAAGGCAGTTAGCCGACCGGACTGAGAGTTCGAGCTCGTCAACCTTTTTTAGAAGCGCGGCATTGAACTCAAGTTGCGGGATGCGCTCTTCGGAGACTTCCTTGCGGGGCTCTTCGAAGTTCACAAAGATGGAGAGCTGATCCTGAATAATCCGGGCAGAGAGAGCAACCGCGTCTTCAGGCGATACGGCACCGTTAGTCTCGACTTCAAGGGTCAGCTTGTCGTAGTCGAGGATCTGACCCTCGCGGGTGTTGGCGATCTTGTACGAGACCTTCCGCACCGGGCTATAGAGGCTATCGACCGGGATCAGGCCGATCGGGGCATCGTCCGGACGGTTCCGCTCCGCCGGCACGTAGCCTTTGCCGATGGCGGCGGTCAGCTCCATTCGAACGGTTGCGCCCTCGTCGAGCGTGCAAATGACATGATCCGGATTGAGGATCTCAACATCGGCGCCTGCCTCAATGTCGCGCGCCCGTGCCACGCCGGGACCTTCCTTCCGCAGCACCATGCGCTTTACGCCTTCCGAATGGATGCGCAGCGCGATCTCTTTGATGTTGAGGACGATGTCGGTCACGTCTTCGCGGACGCCCGGGATAGAAGAAAATTCGTGAAGCACACCATCGATGTGCAGGGTTGTGACCGCGCCGCCCTGTAGTGAAGACAGGAGCACGCGGCGCAGAGCGTTGCCGAGCGTCAAGCCAAAGCCGCGCTCAAGCGGCTCGGCGACGATGTTCGCTACATATCTTGGATTGGTACCTGGGACGACGTGGATTTTTCCAGGCTTGATGAGATCCTGCCAGTTCTTATTGAGCACTTTTCTTTCCTTACATGCACCGCAGGTGATTGCCGCGTGCGTTCAACTGCAAATAACGGAGCCGCCCTTTGGAGTGTTCTCAGACACGCCGGCGCTTACGCGGCCTGCAGCCATTGTGCGGTATTGGGGTTACGTCGCGAATGGACGTCACCTGGAAACCGCATGCCTGCAACGCTCTCAGCGCGGATTCGCGTCCAGAACCGGGGCCGCTCACCTCGATTTCAATGGTACGCATGCCGTGCTCTTGTGCTTTCCGGCCTGCGTCCTCAGCCGCCACCTGCGCTGCATAAGGCGTCGACTTTCTTGAGCCCTTGAACCCCATGGCTCCTGAAGACGACCACGAAATCGCGTTTCCTTGCGCGTCCGTAATCGTAATCATTGTATTGTTGAAGCTCGCATTCACATGCGCCACGCCTGATGCAATATTCTTTTTCTCGCGGCGCTTAACGCGGGCCTTTTCCTTTGCCATCGTTTTGTCCTAAACCTTACTTCTTTTTGCCAGCTATGGGCTTCGCAGGACCCTTCCGGGTGCGGGCATTTGTATGGGTACGCTGGCCGCGAACGGGGAGACCCCTGCGGTGCCTGAGCCCCCGATAGCAGCCCAAATCCATGAGACGCTTGATGTTCATGGCCACTTCGCGGCGAAGGTCACCTTCGACCGCATAATCGCGGTCTATGACCTCGCGGATTTGCAGCACCTCGGCGTCGGTAAGCTCATTCACCCTTCGCTGAGCAGGAATATTGACCTTCTCACAAATCTGCTTCGCGAAGCGCGGTCCGATGCCATGGATATAGCGAAGGCCGATTTCTACGCGCTTGTTTGATGGTATGTTAACACCCGCGATACGTGCCACGTTGGTCCTCGTGATTTAAGGCTAGGTTTGAGCGGCCGCCCGCTCTGCCGGAATGCAATAACGCGGCCCGTGAGGAATTGCTTCCAGGCCGCCACAGATCATGCGCTGAGAGCGCGAATATAATCACCCTTCCTGAATAAGTCCAGCACCATCACGAATAAACTTGACATGGTCAGGCTGCTAGGATGCGCGGTCAGCCGGTGGAAGATCTGCCACCCGAATCCCCGGCAGGAACGGCGGAAATCATGACGAAGGCATGGGCGATCGGAAAGTCGTCCGTGATGGTGAGATGGATTCGTGCTTCGTGCTTTTCCGGTATCAGCCGCGTCAGCCGTTTGGCTGCGCCTCCGGTCAGCTTCATGGTTGGCTGGCCGCTCGCCAGGTTTTCAACCCCCATGTCGCGCCAGAAGACGCCGTGCCGGAGCCCAGTTCCCAGGGCTTTGGCACAGGCCTCCTTGGCCGCAAAGCGCTTGGCGTAAGATGCTGCGCGCTGAGCGCGCTTATCGGACTTGGTCCGCTCCGTCTCGGTAAAAATCCGGTTGAGAAAGCGGTCGCCATAGCGGCCGATCGCTTCTTCGATACGCCGGATGTCGATCATGTCGCTGCCGATGCCGATAATCATCCAGTCGCCCGTTGGTGCAAAGATCGGCGCTATTGCTGCTGCTGAGCGGATTGTTGCACGATGGAACGCTGAGCAACGCCGCGTGCGATAGCCTCTCGCATGTTTCTGATGGCGGTCCCGAGCCCTGTGTAGATGGCTTCGCCGATGATGAAATGTCCGATGTTCAATTCGGCAAGTTGCGGCAAGGAGGCGACCTCGGCAGCGGTCTCGAAATTAAGACCGTGCCCTGCGTGAACCTCTATGCCGGCCCGCGCCGCAAGCTCTGCTGCGGTAGAAAGGCGCTTGAATTCGGTTTCTATCGCCGGGACGTTTCCCTTGAGCCAGGCGCGGCAATACTGACCCGTATGAAATTCGACGACAGGCGCTCCGAGCCGGGAGGCGCCGTCTATCTGGAGCGGATCCGGATCGATGAAGAGGGAGACCCGAATACCCCCGTCTTGCAGCCTCCGGACGACGGCCTCCAGCGCCTGAGAGCCCCCGGTGGCGTCAAGACCGCCCTCGGTCGTGATCTCTTCGCGGCGTTCAGGCACGAGACAGCAGGCATGCGGTAACGTCTTTACAGCTATCGCTGCCATTTCGTCAGTCGCAGCTATTTCAAGATTGAGCGGCGCGGCAATTTCCGCCTTCAGGCGGCGAATATCTGCATCGCGAATATGGCGGCGGTCCTCCCGCAAATGAGCCGTTATGCCGTCGGCACCAGACTCGATCGCAATTTGGGCCGCCCGAACCGGGTCGGGATAGGTCTCGCCGCGCGCATTGCGAAGCGTAGCCACGTGGTCAACATTCAATCCTAGCCGGACAGACCGCGAATTCATGGGCATTTCAGCGAGGCGCGGCAAAGCCCCTCACCGCCTGCCTGTCGCCCTTGCGGGCCTCCAGCAAATGACGGATCGAGAAGTAAATGAGAATCGCCGTGAGCCCGCCAAGCGGCACTGAACCGATCGCCATTGGCTTCAAGATCGGCCAAAGACCCTCGACCGCCGAGGCGACTCCGTCCGCGGAAGCCTCCCTCAGGCTTTGGCCCAGAGCGTGGGCGCCGCTGGAAAGCTGACTGATTTCAGCATTCGCAGAGGTGCCAAGGAAAAGGTTGCCGAGCGTGAAAGTCGAAATCCAGATCGCCGGATAAGTTATCGGATTGCCAGCGAAGGTGCCAACAGCGGAGGCGAAAACGTTCCCGCGAAAAAGCAAAGCTATGGTTGCGGCCAGCAACATTTGAAAGCCGAGGAAGGGCGTGAAAATGGCGAATACACCGGCTGCACACCCAATTGCGATGCTATGCGGCGACGCCCGAATGCGGGAAAGCCTCAGCAGCATATAGCGAAACGAACGCTCGAAGCTGCGCGTCGGCCAAAGTGCCTGGCGCAGGCGCTGAACGGGGGAAAGCTGTTTCCGGCGTTTAAAAAGCATGTCTCCCAGTCCACGATAAGGGCGGCATTATTTAGACAACCTGACCCGCATCGCAATGATCTTAGCACCTGTCCTAAGAGCTTCAACCCGGCGTTAACGACTTTGACTGCGCAAAGCGCTTCCAAAGGAAAGAACGCAATCGATCCTCTAAAAGTCAAGCTCGATAGGGTGCGGCAAAGTGATTAATTCAAGTCCCGGGCCGGATTTCACCTGTATCGCCCGTCTCTTCTCTTGTGAAGCAGGATTTCGCCACGGGCTAAGCGAGAACTCGGTTTGCTTCGCTGACAACATCGAGATTTTTCACACCATTAAGAGTATCGGTTAGATGCTTTAAGTCCAGCACCTCCACATCGATCATCATCTCTGTATAGTCGCGCTGACGCTTGATCATTTGCAGCTTGTCTATATTGGCGCCCTGCTCCCCAATGAGGCTTGCGATGCGGCCGAGGCTTCCCGGCTCGTTCAGCGCGACCACCCGAATCCGGGCGGGGAATAACTCGGTTGCGCCTTCCTGGATGTCCCAGGTCACGTCGATCCAGCGTTCCAGTTGATCCTCGAAAGCGCGCAGTTGCGGCGAGTGGATCGGATAAATCGTAATACCCTCTCCCGGGTCCAAAATTCCAACGATACGCTCTCCGGGCACCGCGCCACCATCCGCGAAATGGATGATTGAAGTGCCGTTCACGCCGCGGATTGGAATGCCCCCGTCATCGTCTGGCATACCGCTAAGGAGCGTTGGCCAGCGAAATTTGAAGCTCTTGACCCGGCGTAGATTGAACCAGCCGTCATCATTGCGCGTCATCGCACGCCTTTTTGGCGCTGCGTCTTTGACGAAGTCCGGATCAACAACCGAAAGCACTTCTTCCGCGCTGATTTCACCTCGTCCCAGCGCGGTCAGCAGATCTTCAACGCTTTTCTGCCCAAGCCGGGGAAGGGTGGCAACGAGATCGCCTTCCTCGAAAGACTTGCCCGAGCGCGATAGAGCCGCCTTCATGATATCGCGGCCAAGCGTGAGATATTGCTTGCGAACCGCCTCCCGTGTGGCCCGGCGAATCGCGGAACGGGCCTTCCCGGTAATGACGGCGCCCTCCCAGGCCGCGGGCGGCGTTTGAGCATCCGACAGAATGATCTCCACCTCGTCGCCGTTCTTCAGCTCATTCATGAGCGGCATGTGCCTGCCGTTAACCTTTGCGCCGACGCATCGATTGCCGACATCGGTATGCACCGCATAGGCGAAGTCGATCGCGTTGGCGCCGCGCGGCAGGGCTATAAGGCGGCCTTTCGGGGTAAAGCAGAACACCTGGTCGAGAAAGAGCTCGAGCTTGGTGTGCTCAAGAAACTCTTCAGGATTATCTCCCTCGAGCAGATTATCGACGAGCTTGCGAAGCCATTGATAGGCCGTGCTTTCGCCTGCCCGGGTTGCATCGCCGTTATGGCCGTCGCCTCGCACTCGCGCCAGCGCCGCAAGCTTGTATCCGGTGTGGGCCGCGACGCCATATTCCGCAATCTGGTGCATCTCGGCCGTGCGGATTTGTAGCTCCACGCGCTGATGCCGGGGTCCGACGATCGTTGTGTGAATGGACTGGTAATCGTTATGTTTGGGCGTCGAAATGTAGTCCTTGAAACGGCCCGGCACGACGCGCCAGGTAGTATGCACCGCCCCAAGAGCAGCGTAGCAATCGCCGACGGTTGGAACGATGATCCGGAAGCCGTAGACGTCCGATAGCTGCTCCAGCCCTATCTGCTTGTTCTGCATCTTGAGCCATATTGAATATGGCTTCTTTTCCCGGCTAAGGACATCCGCATCGATTGATTGCACCTGGAGCTTTGCCTTCAGCTCCGTGGCGATTTCCCCGGTCAAACCCCTGTTGCGGTCGCGCAAGACATTTAGCCGCGACATAAGCGTCTCGTAAGCAGCTGGATGTAGCCAGCGGAAGGAAAGATCCTCGAGTTCGTCCCGGATTTCCTGAATGCCCATGCGCCCCGCAAGCGGCGCATAAATATCCATGGTTTCCTGGGCGATCACCCGCCGCTTCTCCGGCCTGATGTGCTCCAGCGTGCGCATGTTGTGCAGCCGGTCTGCAAGCTTCACCAGAAGCACGCGAACGTCGCTCGAAATCGCGATCAGAAGCTTCCGGAAGTTTTCGGCCTGCTGCGTCTTTTTGGAGGCGAGGTTGAGCCGCTCGATCTTTGTGAGGCCGTCAACGAGGGCCGCTATGTTAGGCCCGAACAGCCTCTCGATTTCCTCCTTGGTGGCGGGGGTATCCTCGATCGTATCGTGAAGGAGCGCGGTCGCGATTGTTTCGTCATCGAGCTTAAGGCCCGCGAGAATGGATGCAACCGCAAGGGGGTGCGAAAAATAGGGGTCGCCGGATGCGCGCTTTTGCTGCCCATGCGCCTTCATGGCGTAAACATAAGCACGGTTCAGAAGCGCCTCATCGGCCTTCGGATTATAGCTCACAACTTTTTCGACGAGATCGTACTGCCGCATTATTGGCTGCGATCTCGCAGGGGTTTCAACCTGCTGCACGGCCTCGCTTCAGCTTAAAGAACTAATAAGAGTACGCGCTACAAGGGCGCAGCGCAACCAGGCCGCGCCCGAAACAAGAACCCTCAGCCTTTCGAACGGCCGCCGCCGTTCGCTGCCTCGGCAGGAATGCTCCTAGCGAGGCCTTGCAAAAGCTCCTCTTCCGTAATCCGGTCGATGATCGCATCCGAGAACTGGTCGTCCGGACCCAAAATATTCACGGGGCGGGCGTTTGGCAGCGCCGGAGCAGCCTCCGCCTCCGGCTCATCCACCTCGACATGCGCCTGCAACGAGTGGATCAGATCTTCTTTCAGGTCTTCCGGAGAAACGGTTTGATCCGCAATTTCGCGGAGCGCAACGACGGGATTCTTGTCGTTATCCCGGTCGATCGTGATAGGAGCCCCGGAAGAAACGGCCCGCGCGCGGTGTGCTGCGAGCAGCACAAGCTCAAAGCGGTTAGAGACCTTATCCACGCAATCTTCGACAGTGACGCGAGCCATGTAAACCTCTGATATTGGGAACGCAGCGAAAATAGGCCCTGTGTCAACACTTTGCAAGCTTGTTGCGTTGAGCCTGACGATGGATCATGGCACGGAACATTTACCGGGGCCTTGCTTTCTCGTTTCGCGAAGCAAGAGGATGCCCAATAAGGAACAGCAGTGACAACCACAATCACGCATGCGTATGAGGATAGCAGCGTAGCCGATCGCGTCGTCAAAGATTTGGAAGGCGCGGGCTTCGAGAAGGATCAGATCAGCGTTGCCGGGCCGGGCGGAGAAGACGCCAATGCAGCCGCGACCGGGGCCGCTTTAGGTGGAGTTGCGGGCGCGGGAGCCGGATTTCTTGCCTCGGTGGGGCTCATTGCAATTCCCGGCATCGGCCCGATTGTAGCTGCGGGGGTGCTGGCGACCATTCTGGCGGGCGCCGCAACCGGTGTGGTCGCTGGTGGGGTCATTGGTGCTCTGGTTGAATATGGCATTTCCGAAAAAGAGGCTCAGGTCTACGCTGAAATTGTCCGCCGGGGCGGGACGCTTGTGTCGGTCCGCGTCAGCGGCACTGACGTGCATAAGGCGGAAGCGATCATGCAGATGCACGGCCCGATCGATGTCAAAGCGCGAGAGCGAGCATATCGAGCTGAGGGCTGGAGCATTTATGATCCTAGCGAACCCGCTTTTACCAAGGCAGAAAGCCAGCGCGAACGGGAGCGATTCCGTCCCGCCGCCCAGTGACAGTTTCGCGCTTTCGGTGCTTTATCTTTCCCCTTCTTGCCGATACCCTTTAACGAGATTCTTTTGTCATTCAGTTTAACCAAAGCTCATTCAAATCGAAATGAAGGCGACGGCGAACACGATCGATGCGCCAAGCGCCACAACAGATGTGGGCGCCTTGGCAGACCAGCTTACCACGGGCAACCGGGTCGCGCTTGCGCGCGCAATTACTCTGATCGAGAGCAGGAAGCCCGAGCACAAAGCTGAAGGACGGCAGCTCTTGGAGCTTCTTAGCGACTTCGCGGGCCGCTCCCATCGCATCGGCATTACCGGGGTACCGGGCGCAGGTAAATCGACCCTGATTGACCGGCTCGGGTGCACACTCACGGCAGGCGGAAGCCAGGTTGCTGTCCTTGCCGTCGATCCTTCATCAAGCCGCTCTGGAGGCGCCATCCTCGGCGATAAAACGCGCATGGCGGACCTTGCTGCTGATCCAAACGCATTCATCCGCCCATCGCCTTCTTCGGGGACGTTTGGAGGAGTGGCCCGTACAACGCGCGAAACTATCCTCCTTTGTGAGGCCGCTGGCTACGATATCGTTCTCGTCGAAACCGTGGGAATTGGGCAGTCGGAAATTGCGGTCGCGGCAATGGTAGACTTTTTTCTAGTTTTGATGCTTGCGGGAGGCGGGGACGAGCTCCAGGGCATCAAGAAGGGAGTGGTTGAGCTGGCTGACATGATAGCGATTACGAAGGCCGATGGTGCCAATGAGGGGCCCGCACGGACGGCTGCGGCCGACTACACCTCTGCACTTCGCATCCTTACGCCAGCAGACGCGACTTGGAAGCCTCCGGTCATCGCTGTCTCAGCCCTTGAGGGCCGCGGCCTCCAACAACTTTGGGATAATGTAAGAAGCCACCGGGCCGCTTTGGAAGCCAAAGGCGAGTTCGAAGCAAAGCGGTGCCAGCAGGACGTTCGCTGGATGCACGCCATGATAGAGGATAGGGTCCGGGAGATGTTTTTCACAAACGAAGCCGCCGCCGCCAAGATTGCGGGGCTAGAACAGGCGGTGCGGATGAAAAAGATGCCCCCTTCCGTGGCTGCTGACGAGGCGGCCGGCTTCATTTTTGGCAACAAATGAACCGGGCTGCGCAGCCTCCGGCCAAAATCCTCGTGACGGGATTCGGTCCTTTTCCCGGTGTGGCGTCTAATGCATCGGCTGCGCTGGCGCGTTCGCTTGCGGGGCGTCCCCTACTCCCCGAGGTTCAGCTCGTAACTGAAACCATTCCAGTCGATTGGACGGAAGCTCGAAGAGTCGCTGCAGAGGCCATCCGCCGAACAAAACCTGATGCCGTGTTGCACTTCGGAGTTGCAAAGCGGCTCACTCAAATCGAGATTGAGACCCGTGCCCTGAATATGAGCGGCCCGAAGGCCGATAGTTCGGGCGCAGCCTCTCCCTGGAAGCGGCTTGTGCCGGGTGGGCCTTTTGAGCTGCCGGCAACACTGCCCGCGCCCCAGCTTTTGCGGGCGCTGAAACAAAATGGCTTTCAGGCAGGCCTATCCAGGAACGCCGGCGGCTACCTCTGCAATGCAATTTTCTACTGGAGTCTTGCCGCAGCCGTAGATGACGGTCCTTTGATCGGCTTCGTTCATATTCCCGCTCTCGGCTTCAGCCTGCGGGACTTGCGCATGACGCCAGAGTATCTTTTCTCCGCGGCCCTTGTTCTCATTCGCTCGAGCGCGCGGGCTGTGCTAGTGGCAAGACACCGAAAGTTGGGGTTGCCGGGGGGTAAGAAGCACAATGGACCGCAGACACTTCATGAGATTCGGCGGAGCAGCCGCGGGGTTGTTCGGCACCTCGTTCGCTGAGGCGGCGTCTATGGCCCAGCCGGGCAGAAGCGTTGCTGATTGGGGCGTGGTGCCAAATGCCGGCCGCGATCAATCCAGGCAAATACAGCAGGCGATCCTGGAACTTTCGGCTGCCGGCCAGTCTGTGATAATTCCCGCCGGCCGCTATGTCTGCGCAGTGCTGACCCTTCCCTCCAATACGGCCATCCTCGGGATTCCAGGTCTAACGATCCTTACGACGAGCGGGGGCGCGGCCATTCTGCATTTTCAAAACGTAGAGAACATTCAGTTGCGCGGCCTTAGTTTCTCAGGAGCTGGCGTATCGGGGAGGGACTGCCGCAATCTGAGTATCTGCGACTGTCAAGTTCTGTCCAGCACCGGTGATGGCTTTGTGTGCAGCGGCTCGGGCTTGTTCATTGCCGGCAATCGTGCGGCGGCTTGTTCCCAGGCTGCGATCTGGGTGGAGGGCGATGGGATGGCCACCAGCAACCTAATCAGCGGCCCCGGCCGTTTCGGGTTGCGGATCGGGGGCGCCAATAGCCTCGGCAAATTATCGGCGGTCAACAATGTCATCTCTGGAACCCAGACCGGCATCGCCGTTTCGAACTCGGATGCGGGCTACGCACTCATTGCAATGAACATGATAACCGGCGCCGCGAAGGGCGGCATACGCGCGCTTAATGGCGATGAGCTTACTGGCAAAGACCTGACCAAAGGCGGTTCCGAGGCCTTCCGTAACCTTGCCATCGCTGCCAACGTTTCAGTTTGATCGCAGCCCTATATCCGTCAGGCTCGGAAACTGGCTAGCCGCCCTTATCTTTCCCATCCTTCTTATCTTTGGGGCTGACAATTCCCTGGACCGCGCTTTTGGCTGCTTGCTTGCCGCCTGCCTTCAACGCTTTTCCTGCAAGCGAGCGGTGCGCGCCATGGACGGCGGCCTTTTTAACCGCAAACTTGCCTGCTACCTTCGCCAATAGAAGTGGGATTAAATGAACAACCATCACGCCCTTCCCAAAAATCGCGGTAAATCACAATATCTCAAATTGACTCAAAAGCCAGCGACTGCTGTTTGAAAATGCTCCACCACAGGCGCTGACGCGAAGTGAGGTCCGGCGAGCTTGCGCCATTCCTGGAAGTCTTCGGAGCCGCGGAAGTGGACTGTGTGGTCCTCAACCGTTTCCCACTTCACCACAAGCCGGTACTTGGAGGGGTTCTCGATACTGCGCCGCAGTTCAAGGCCGTGACAGCCTTTCGCGCGCCGAAACACTGCGACGGCCTTTGTCACACCAGCCTCAAAGGCGGCTTCCTCGCCAGGCTTCACCTGTATTTCCGCGACCTCAAAGATCATTGTCTTCTTCTCCTCCCTCTCGAATTTCCGCCCGGCCCGCAGTTTCACCAAGAACCCGGCGAAACTCCGACTGTATAACACTGAATACAATTGCCTCAGGTGATCATCTCGATGCGAATCAATACGGTCGAGACAGCAATGGCCATTACTATCTAGATGCCAGCTTGGTTGCTGCATACCGCGATCGAAGCACAGCCGCCCTTATCCGAAGCTGTTTTTCAGAGGCATCGCAGATACACCCATACGGATACGTGCAGAATTACATTTATACAACTTGTGATAGTCCTTTCCCTCGTGTAATCAACTCAATCAAGTCTCCAGTAACCACTTGTGACACGACAATCACGCAACCTAAGCGGGAAGAAGAAAACATGCTTTTCGGTAAACTCATACGGACGAGCGTCGCCGCGCTTGGTGCGCTCGCCGTTTCATCGGTTACGCAAGCTAATGCAGCCGATATCTACTCTGGCGGTGGATACAAGGATGTCCCCGTTCAGCCGCCATGCTGCTCGTTCGCCGGCTTCTATGTCGGCGGCGCCATGGGAATGGCGTGGATCGATGTCGACCGCCCTAGCGGACTATTCACCGACTACAACTCGTGGAAGAAGGTGACAAACACCGGCATTTTCAACGACCAAAAACTCAAGTCCGTCAACGGCTTCGGCGGCGGCCAATTGGGTTATAACTTCCAAAGTTCCTGCTGCTGGCTCTTTGGTATCGAAGTCGACCTCGGCGCCTTGGGGGTGAATAACAACTTCCATCGCAACCTCATGATGAATGATCGGATGATCAACAGCGTGAGCCTCGATGGCAACAATAATGATGATGCGTTTTTTGCCGGCGACGTGACCGGCCGCATCGGCTACACCTTCGGCAACTCGATGGTCTATGCGAAAGGTGGCTTCGCGTTCGTCGACCTAAACAATAATATCAACGAAACCATATATTGGAAGACTAGCCCGTGGCACGCGACCCCCACAGGCAATCCGTTTGACACGTACAACGGCAACAATAGCGACAACTGGCTGACGGGTTGGACTGTGGGTGCCGGCTGGGAATGGAAGCCCTGCTGCCAAAGCAATTGGTCGATCAAGGTCGAATATCTGCACTACGACTTTGGCAGCAACAACAATAACAATTGCTGCAACGACTGGTTCAACCAGACCTATCCGAGCACTATTAATAACCGGTTCCGCACCGGCGACGTCACCGCGGACACTGTGAAGGTTGGCTTCAACTACTTCTGGAGCCCGGGGTACTCGGCACAACCACCTCTTAAGTAGCGCCTCTACCCTTCCCTGAGGACTACTCAAACTGGCCGCCGCGTTTTTGGCGGCCTTTTTTTGTGTTGATACGTTGGAAAAAATGTCTGCTCTTTGTTCCAACGTTGAAGCGGTCATGGAAGAGAGGGCGAACCGCGCCACCGATTTGCCACCTAAGCAAAATCAGTGGATCGTGCATATGACGTTGGAAAATATACTTCCGTCCCGGAATAATGAGCGCGCTGGAACGCACCCGGCTGAAATTGTTTTCGCCGCTTCGGCAAACATCCCGGGCCCGCAGCATCACCAAGAACCGGCGAAATTCCGGCCCTGTCGCCCCATTAGAGTTAACCTCAGGCGAGAATCTTGACGCAAATCAAGATCGTCAAGACAGCACTGGAATATCCCTATCTAGATGCTGCTACCAGACGCCATTGCGAATGCACTCGCCATCAATCCCAGCTAGCGCCGCCCTACCTCATGTGAAGCAGGCGCGCGAAGCCAGAAGCATCGCCGTGACCATCGGTGCAATCGGTGTCGTCTTTGGCAATATCGGCACCTCGCCTCTCTTTGCCCTAAGCCAGATATTTTATGGTCCGGCTCATGTGCCTCCCACATCTGGGAACGTTCTTGGCTGCATCTCGCTCGCGATCTGGACCCTGACACTGGTTGTCGGATTGAAATACGCCGTCCTCGTGCTGCGCGCCGATAGCGACGGGGAAGGCGGCGTGTTCGCTCTATACAGCCTGTTGCATAAGTACCGAGACAAGTACCCAGCCTTAATCCTGGTGCTGGCCGCCCTCACGCTCGGGGCCGGATTTTTAATCGCCGACAGTCTTATTACGCCGGCAATCAGCGTGCTGTCCGCGGTGGAAGGGCTTAAAGCGGCGGCGCCGGCATTGGCGGTTTCGGCTGTCCCCATCACCCTCACCATTCTCATAATGCTTTTTGCCGCCCAGCGCAGGGGAACACGCGCTGCTGGGCGCATATTTGGCCCCATCGTCATCGCCTGGTTTGCCATGCTTTCCGTTCTTGGCGTGAGGCAAATTCATCTACACCCGGAAATCCTGCATGCTTTGAATCCCGCCTGCGCGGTCGCTTTCCTGCAAAACTCGGAGGGACTTAGGACGCTGTTGACGCTCGGCTCTTTGGTGCTCGTGGTCGGGGGAGCCGAGGCAATGTATGCCGATCTTGGTCACTTCGGCGCACGGCCGATCAGAATGGGCTGGTTTGCCATCGTATTTCCCGCGCTGATTCTTAATTATTTGGGTCAAGGCGCCCTCATGCTTCACGCGCCTCCGGTCGGTGGTGCTTCTCTTTTTTACAGCATGGTGCCGCAGACCCTGCTCTACCCTGTCATTGGCCTTGCGACATTGGCCGCGGTCATCGCTTCGCAGTCTCTCATTTCCGGGGCATTTTCGCTGGCCTCGCAGGCCATCGCGCTCGGCCTCTTCCCTCGCCTGCATGTCGTCCACACCCACCACTCGCATGAAGGACAAATCTACATACCCTTCATCAATTGGGCCCTTTTCGCCGGTTGCGCTTCCCTCGTCCTTGTCTTCCAAAGTAGCGCGTCACTCGCGCCCGCGCTTAGCCTGGCTGTCGCAGGCGTGATGGCCGTTACCTCCATGGCAATGATCCCTCTCGCAGCGCTGCAATGGAGGTGGACCATACTCTCAACCGCTTGCATCTTCGGCTCTTTCTTGCTTGTCCAGTTCGTCTTCTTCGCCGCAAGTTCGTTAAGACTTTTGGACGGCGGCTATATTCCGCTAAGCGTAGGGCTCGGAGTTTTCGCCGTCATGCGAACCTGGCGCTGGGGGCGTAAGGCAACGTTTGCGGCCTACACGGCAAAGCACACCATGACGATGCGTAAGCTCGTGCATCTTCACAAAAATCAGACCGCATATATGGAGCGCATCGCCCTGTTGATGACCCCGAAGCATCTCGCCTCATTGAACGACCATGCCCCCGCGCTCCTCCAGCTCATGTATGACCGCTATGGGATTTTGCCGCGGCACCTGATCTTCGTCGAGGTCGCACACCGCAAGGTGCCTTACATTCATGATGGCCGTTATGACGTGAAGGTTTTTCACAAAGACGAGGCTTGCAGCGTCATTGCCGTGACGATCGAATTCGGCTTCATGGAGGAACCCAACGTCGAGGCGGTTCTGGAGGAGATGGCCAAGCATAGCGCGATCGATCTGCCGCTGAAAGAAAACCAGTGGATCGTGCATGTGACGATGGAAAATCTGCTGCCGTCCCGGAATATGAGCGCGTTAGGGCGCTTCCAGCTGAAACTGTTTTCGCTGCTCCGGCAAGTATCCCGGCCGGCGCACTATTTTTATGGGCTTGGGGACAATGTGCAACTCACGGCGGAAATCATGCCTGTCCGGTTAAGGTGAGAAAGGACAGGCTCAAGCCTTTGCATTAGTTTGAAAACTGCAAAAAAAGTTGTCGTTGAGGATTTTGTGGAGGCGATCATGGGATCAAGTTTCTTCAGGACCTTAGCTTTCGCGGCTGCCTTGGGAGCGCTTTCGCTTTCTCCAGCGGCGGCCCAGGAAAGAATAGAGGTTGGGCAGCTGACCTGCGGTGTGAAGGGCGGCGTGAGCTTCATCGTTGGCTCGACTAAGGAGCTAAGGTGTCTTTTCAGGGTCAGCCCCAACGATCCTGGTGAGCGCTATGAAGGTGAAATCAGAAAGTACGGCCTCGACATCGGCATCACCAATAACGCCTTTCTGGCCTGGACTGTTTTCGCTCCATCGCGGGGCGGTGAAGGCGGCGGGGCGTTGGCCGGAAAATATGTGGGTGTGGCGGCTGATGCTTCTGTGGGTCTTGGGGGAGGCGCGAATGCACTTGTTGGGGGTTCCAACAATACCGTCTCTCTTCAACCGCTGAGCGTTCAAGGCCAGACCGGCCTGAACGCCGCAGTTACCGTGGCGGAGGTCGAGCTTCATCCCTATTACGATGAGAAGTAACACCGCCGCCGTTTAGAGTATTAGGTTCCCTTGAGCTGAGCCGAGGAACAACGGCCGCTTCTCAGCTAGTCCTGCTGTAGGACACGGCACGTCTGCGGTCGCTGCGTCCTCTCCATTCCCGGCCGGTTGTTCGAAGCCAGTAAAAAGCCTGCCTGCGATTAAGGTGCAGGTCGCAATAAAACTCCGTTCCACATTGGCCAGCTCTATATGTGCGCATGGTCACATTTTCTCGGCGAGGAGCACTTATCAGGTCGATGTCGTTCTCTCTAAGATGCTCCATCGGCACAACGACCACGGGGTGATAGTCGATAAAAGACCCGAAATTACAATCCTTCGATCGCCGACCAAAAAGTGTAACTTCACCGTCGATAGCGGCCTGCCTGATGCCGTTTGCTAAATCGAGAATATCACAGCTTTCGTCGCTTATTTTCCAGGCGAATTTCAATTTCGCCACGTCGATGACTTCCAACATCGTTATTCGGCTTTTGGTTTCAAATTTATTCTTGAAAAAAGCCTTGATTGGATCAGTAACTGGCCACGCAAAATTTGGCGTCACCCGTGACGCCAAATCAGATGCCGCGTCGATGATCTTGGGTGCTAGTGAGCCTAAATCCATTTTTTCGTTGCCATTTTAAATGTCCAGCACTTCCGGCTCTGCAAAAGCGGCGCGCTCCTGAATGAAGCGGAAGCGCGCTTCGGGCTTGTTGCCCATAAGCTGCTCGACGATGTCCGCTGCCGCTGTCTCTTCGGCCTCGATGTCCAACCCGTTCAGGTCGCTTGCCCGGCCCGTGATCTCCACGCGGAGGAGCATACGCTTTTTCGGGTCCATGGTCGTTTCTTTGAGCTGGGCCGGCATCATTTCGCCAAGGCCCTTAAAGCGGCTGACTTCGAGCTTGCCCTTGCCGTTGAAGACCGTGGCTTTCAGCTCTTGGAGATGGGCGTCGTTGCGAGCATAAGCGGTCTTGCCTCCCTGGCTGAGCCGGTAAAGCGGCGGCACGGCCAGGTACAGGTGGCCGTTGCGGATCAATTCCGGCATCTGCCGGTAGAAAAAGGTGATGAGCAGCGATGCGATATGCGCGCCATCTACGTCCGCGTCCGTCATGATGATAACGCGGTCGTAGCGCAGTTCGTCATCATTATAGTGTTTTCCGGTTCCGCAGCCCAAGGCCTGTGTGAGGTCGGCGAGCAGCTGGTTTTGCGCGAGCTTGTCCCGTGACGCGCTGGCGACGTTCAGGATCTTACCCCGCAAAGGAAGTACCGCCTGGGTCGACCGGTCGCGAGCCTGCTTCGCTGAGCCACCGGCGGAGTCGCCTTCCACGATAAAGATTTCGGTCTCGTCCTTCGCGTTCTTGGAGCAATCCGCGAGCTTGCCGGGAAGACGAAGTTTTCGCGTTGCGCTCTTGCGCTGCGTCTCCTTCTCGCGCTTGCGGCGCAGACGCTCCTCGGCCCGCTCGATGATGAAGTCCAGGAGCATGTTCGCCTGCGGAGGCGAAGCAGTCAGCCAATGATCGAAGGCATCCTTGACCGTGCTTTCGACAATTCGCACCGCATCCGCCGACGAAAGCTTGTCTTTCGTCTGCCCCTGAAACTCCGGCTCCCGCATGAACACGGAAAGAAGGACCCCGGCGGAGGCCAATATATCGTCCGGGGTGATTTGGGCCGCCCGCTTGTTGTTCGTCAGCTCGCCATAGGCGCGCAGCGACTTCGACAGCGCAGCGCGCAGCCCCTGCTCGTGGGTCCCGCCATCCGGCGTCGGGACGGTGTTGCAATAGGACTGCATGAAGCCGTCTTCATCGGCAAGCCAGGCGATGGCCCATTCCACGCTGCCATGGCGGCCTTCTTTTTCGACGCGGCCGGAGAATATGTCCTTCGTGACCGGCGTCAGCCCTTCGATGCGTGTCGTTAGAAAATCGCGCAGGCCGCCCGGAAAATGGAAGACCGCCTTCTCAGGCACATCCGTATCGTGAACTTGCTCGGGTGCGGCGGACCAGCGGATCTCGACCCCGCCGAAAAGGTAAGCTTTCGCCCGAGCCATTTTGAACAGGCGAAGCGGCTTGAAATGCGCCTTCTCCTTGAAGATGGCCGGATCGGGCCGGAAGCGAACGGTGGTGCCCCTGCGGTTGCGGACAACGCCGAGGTCTTCCAGCCGGCTTTGCGGGGCGCCTTGCGAGAAAGTTTGCCGGTAGAGTTTGCCGCCGCGGGCCACCTCGACTTCAAGGTATTCGGAGAGTGCGTTCACCACCGAGACGCCCACACCGTGCAGGCCACCGCTCGTGGAATAGACATTCGCGTTGAACTTCCCGCCGGAATGCAGCGTCGTCATGATGACTTCGAGCGCCGACTTGCCGGGATATTTGGGATGCGGATCGACGGGCACGCCGCGGCCGTTGTCGGTGACGCTCAGCGTGCCATCAGCTTCGAGCACGACCTCGATGAAGCTTGCGTGCCCCGCGACGGCTTCGTCCATGGCATTGTCGATCACCTCGGCGAAAAGGTGATGCATCGCCTTCTCGTCGGTGCCTCCAATATACATGCCGGGACGCCGCCGAACCGGTTCAAGGCCTTCCAGCACCTCGATGTCTGCAGCCGTATAGCTCTCGCCGGGCCGTGACATGCGCGTCACGTTCCCCCGTGAGGAACTCGGCTCCTCATTGCCGAAGAGATCCCGTGCTGCCGCCGCAATTTGCTTGATCATCCTCTAGTCCCGTCAACCGGCGTTCCGCGTGGAAAACGCGAATCTCTAACCGAATATGCCGGTCACAGGTTGCAAGCTTGACGGCTTTTGGCAAGGGGGTGGCGCTTTCCGCCCACCTTATTCGCGATTGGTCCGCCCAAAAGTTTTGCAATAGGTGCCACCCTTTAAGCTTTGGTCGCGATGCTCTAATGCATGGCATTAAATCCGGGTATCAGCATGAGATTCGGGCTCGAAGGTTTTGGCGGATGAACGAGATTTCGGTGCTGGGCGAAATATTGGCGCGCCTCGCTGTCGCTCTGCTGGCCGGGGCGGCAATCGGCGCCGAGAGGCAATGGCACCAGAAGATGGCGGGGCTCCGCACAAACGCGCTCGTGGCTCTGGGCGCCGGTGGTTTTGTAGCCTTTTCGGCCGTGGCCGCTCCGGGTGATCCCACCAGGATCGCGGCGCAGGTGGTATCGGGCATTGGCTTTCTCGGCGCAGGCGTGATCCTCCGCGAAGGAATCAATGTACGCGGGCTGAACACCGCGGCGACGCTTTGGTGTTCTGCCATGGCGGGGACATTTGCGGGCGGGGGATATTATGTGCTGAGCCTCGGAGCCGCTGCCCTTGTCGTTGCCGTCAACTTAGGAATGCGTCCGCTGATCTTGCGGCTGAACCGCCGCCAATGGGAGCAGGCTGCGGAAAGCGAAGCCCTTTATACGATTTCGGTGACCTGCCGGAACGCGGAAGAGGCTCATGTCCGCTCGCTTCTGCTGCATGCGCTTTCGCAGGCGGGACTTGGGCTGCGGCGTATCGACAGCGAGGATTTGGCGGATATTGGCAAGGTCTGCGTCACAGCCGGGACGGCTCCCGGCCCGCGTAAGGATGCGGCACTTGAGCAGATCGTTGGCCGGCTAAGCCTTGAGCCATTCGTTACCGCCTGGGAAGCCGGGCCTGAGAGCCAGGATCTTTAAACCCGAACGCAACGTATTGGAGTGCCGTCGTTATTCGCTTTGATCGGAGAGATCCGCTATGGGGCTAAGAAAGCGCGTTACCGCTCACCTCAGCTCGCTGCATTGAGAAAATAGATGTCCGGCTTATCCGTCACTCCGGCGGCCGCCATTGCCGACCGAAGCTCAGACGAACTGGCTAATTCCTTGGCCTTCCCGAGATCTTGCGCATCGAATATGATGACCACTTCGCTTGGATCATCCGCCGAACGGAACACACGGGGATTCGAGAGACCCTGCGGCTCTCTGAACAGAACGGTGGCTGTCGAATGCCGGTTTCCAGACAGCAAAATCCTTCACCTTATGCCGAACGATCATCAGCCCCATGGCGATCTCCCTACAGTCATCTTCCCTCAGCACAACCTAGCACAAGCTTACCCCGTTTACAGATCATACTTAAAGACAGCCCTCTCACCCGATGCGCCGCCGCCCCATCGCCTCCGGGCTCCCGCGCAATTCTTATGACCACGTAAATGAGGCAGCTACCGCGCCTCGAATTCGGTCTACCACCGCGTCCTCAAATCTCCGCATCCTTATGACAATATCTCGATCAGACAGTGCACCTGCCATCGAAAGAGCAGGGCAGAAAGAGCAATCATGCGAAAGCGAAACGTGAGAGATTTTCGGACAAGGCCTCAAGGGAGGCTCCAAGATACCGAGACCAACATGACATTTGCGATGTCGCGCGAGACCGCCGCACGCTTGAAGCAGATAGCGACGGCCAGGGAGACAAATTTGCAGGAGCTGATCGAATTAGCCGTCTTCGAGTGGCTAGCTCGTCAGCCCTAGCAAATGAGGCCCTAGATACGTGTTTTATCTGCCGAGGCTTACGGCACGTTCCGATTCGGAGTTAAAGCTGAAATGGCTGCACGAAATGTATCAGTCTTAGCGCTGTATAATGATCAAAGGGAAATCCTTCTTCAGCATCGATCAAAAGATGCGGCTAGATTGGCCGATCATTGGGCCTTTTTTGGTGGCGGAATTGAAGGGGAAGAAACTCCTGAACAAGCACTGGCACGGGAAATCTATGAGGAGCTTGAATATCCGGTCAGTTGTCCTCGCTTGATCTTCATTCAAACATACACCCATCGGGAATGCGAAAACAAAAAATACGTTTTTGTTGAAGAGTATAATGCCTCGAATCCACTCATCCAGCATGATGGCCAAGGCATGCGGTGGTGGAAATTTGACGATTTAAACGAGTTACTCATTGCCGATCACGATCGCATCGCGCTGGCCGAAATCCAAACATACTTAAACACATAAACCTATGCCGGGCGCGCAAGCGTTACAAAGCCACAAACGTCGATATGCACGGTATCCCCCTCCCCGTTATAGCCAAGGAACTCCGAACCCTCACGACAAACCAGCTTGAATTGAACTCCGCTTTGTTAGCGGTCGAGAAGCGCCATCATGCGATCGAGATAGCGCTGCCCGGCCGCCGCACCGCGCGGAGCGGCCGCATCGAGCTTCTGAAGATCCGTTGGCGACAATTTGATGCTGACAGCATCAAGGTTCTCTTCCAAATATTTGCGCCGCTTGGTCCCTGGAATGGGTACGATATCGTTCCCTTGCGCCAGCAGCCATGCCAAGGCGATCTGGCCCGACGCTGCCTTTTTCTCATCGGCGACGCTCTTGACTGCTTCGACGATCTTCATGTTCCGGTCGAAGTTTTCGCCCTGGAAGCGGGGCTGCATCCGCCGTGAGTCATCTTGCGGATATTCTTCGGCACGCTTTGCCGTTCCCGTCAGAAACCCGCGTCCAAGCGGGCTGTACGGGACGAAGCCGATGCCAAGCTCGCGGCACGTAGGCAGGATTTCTTCTTCGACGCCACGTTCCCAGAGCGAATATTCGCTTTGGAGTGCGGTGATTGGATGAACCCCATGGGCGCGGCGAAGCGTCTTGGCGGACGCTTCGGAGAGGCCGAGATATCGCACTTTGCCCTGCTTTATGAGATCGGCCATCGCGCCGACCGTATCCTCTATCGGCACATTCGGATCGACCCGGTGCTGATAGAAAAGATCAATACGGTCCGTGTTGAGCCGCTTCAACGAAGCGTCGCAGACCTCCTTAACATGCTCGGGTCTGCTGTCCACGCTTGCGGTCTGCTTGCCGTCCACGATCTTGAACCCGAACTTCGTCGCAATGATTAAGCCGTCGCGCTTTCCTGCGATAGCTTTGCCGAGCAGAATCTCATTATGGAACGGGCCGTAAATCTCGGCGGTGTCAAAGAAGTTCACGCCGAGTTCGATGGCGCGATGAACGGTCGCGATGGATTCGTTGTCGTCGCGCCCGCTATAGGCAAAGCTCATGCCCATGCAGCCGAGGCCGAGTTCCGTGACTTCCAGACCCTGACCACCGAGTTTGCGCATTTCCATTTGAAAAGCTCCTATTGCTTAGCCATTGGCCTAGCTTTTCATAACACACGAAGCAATCGGCCTGTGCGATCGGCCGCATCACTTTTGCTTGGGGAATCGGTTTTGCTTGAAAGGAAGGCGCGGCTTGCCTAGCCCAACCCGGAACGGCGTACCGGAGGGGCCAAATCGAAAATCCGGTGAACTCTGCGGCAAACGCCTATGATCTGCGCCGTACTTCCATTCGTGATGCGGATCGTCCGGAAATTTGGATTAAGCGGCACAAGATCGATAATCAGGGAGCCGTCCTTTGCCCGCCCAGCCTCACGGTAAAGCCGGAACAGGGCAGCACCCTCCTCTGGAACGAGAGCAAGCACAAAATCTCCGGGCGCGGGTGTGGCTTCGATATCGATCAGCGCTTTGTCGCCCGGTTCAAAAGAGAGGGGCTCGTTCGGATTCGACATCGACTTGTCCTGAATTCCGATGAAGATCGCGTGCTCGGGGAGGGTTTCGTCGCCAGAAACGGGGATCGTCATAGCCAGCATGGGCTCTAATCCGGAAGCAATGCGTTTCAGTTCTGTAATATTTTCAAGACCCACCAGGGGCACACGCTGAACCATTTTTGAGAATATCGATTGCGCCCTTTCGATTCGATTTATGTTATCATCTTTTCCAAAATATATAAAATCGACTGTTACGTCGAAAGCAGAGGCAAACAGAATGGCCTGCTTCGGAGGAATCGCCCGCTCGCCGTTCTCATAGTTCATATAGCGGCTGTAATTCCAGCCGAATTTGCGTACCGCCTCAGTGGCCCGCTGGAAACCCGCCCTAATGCGGGCCTGGCGAAGCCGTCCAGCAATGGATCCAATCTCATCAGCCGTCCAGTCTCGCATCGCCTTTGCTCATTTGTTACACGATTTGTGTATCATCTTTCCGCACTTAGAAATATCCCACGCATGATTCCATCTCTTTCTAATCAAAAGGAAAATTAGTCAGAGCGATTCGAGCTATTTTGTAGCGGCCCGCTTTGGCCGCGCATCTTTCACCGCCCATCCGGGGCCAACAACGGCTTTTAATCATCAGAATTTTTTGGTTCTGAGGCGAGTTTGCCACGCGGTGCAATCGCTCCCGCATGGTGCACAAGTCGAGATTTCCTAAAAGTTGCAAAAAATTTACACGTTTTGTGTAATCTATTGCTCGTTTCGTGAAACGCAACTCGACCGCATTTCATTTGGCGCAACTCCTACTGCCACGAGCTCCCCCGCATGCACAATCCCCCAGCCTGTTCTGTAATCCCCGGCACAGAACCCTTCACACCGCCACACTCAATCCCCTGCTGGCGAAAGCCGGCGGCGCTGGACCACAGGCGAACTCGCAGAAATCGTTTCGGCTCTAGCGACCCTGAGAACGAATGACCTCGCCGGCAAATTGGGCGTTCATCCCAAAGCGCTGCATGCAGCGTTGCGACGGAATGGGATCAGCCTTCGTGCACTCAGGCAACAGGCCAGGAAGCAGGAGGCGTCCCAGATCTCAGGCCTTACAGTCCGCAGATCGAAGATGGCCCCCTCGGCGTCTTTTGGAGCTGCCGCGCTCGCCGAACTCGATGACGAGAGCTGCCGCTGGCCTTTGGGCGATCCCGCAGAGCCGGGCTTCGCGTTTTGCTCGGCAAAAATCGAAGGCCGTGGATCATATTGCAGGAGCCATCTTGCTCAAGCCTTCCTTCGCGAGGATGGCCATGACAAGTAAAGCGAAGCTGGCAAAAGCCCGTAAGATCGGTACTGGCGATTTGGTCACTGAGTATCGTAGCAAACACACACCCTTAACCCGTGACGTGCTGACCCCTCCCGGGGCTCCAGTTGTGGCGAGGCACAGGACAAAGACAATCCTGACGCCGCTCGCTGTCAGGCGCGGCATCCTAGAGGACGCGGCAACGAAACCGGAAGCGGTCCGGGCGCGGTCCTTGCGCCGCCGCCTCACGGTGCTCGACCGCGCTCTCTCCGACGGCGAAGCGGGCGTGCTGGAGCGCATCACTTCCTGCATCAACAGCCTATCGAATGTCGGCTGCCTCGATTATTTAAAATCGGAGGTGCGATCCAGCCCCTTCGGCCGTTTGCCATTTGGCGAAAGAAAACGGCGCGAAATCGCGGCTATGACCTTCATTCTGAAGGCGCTAAACCCTTCAGACAAATACGCGATTTTCGGGCTCGCCGCGTTACTTGACCCCAGCCGAAGCTCGGCGGATTTTAAATCAAGCGAACAGTTCGTTGCTCGTGTTACTGCGGCCGCGAAAGCAGTAGTTTTGCTCTATGAGCAGTGGTCCAGGCTTCGAAGGAAGGACGCGCGCCCCGCAAGCAACTATCCCTCTGAATCAGTCGTGCGGTGTGTAGAATGATCCGTCCGGCTTATGAACCACACACCGGCAAGGACGCATGCGATCCCAACCAATTGCCATGGGTCAAGCCTTTCGTGGAAAAGCACGGCGGAAAGGCCGCCGACGCTAACGTAGCTCAGCGCCGCAATCGGCTGGGCGAAGCTCAAATCGGCGTGGTTCAGGACGGTCATCCAATTCGTGAACTGGAGGCACATCACAAATATGACTGCGATGAAAAGCGGCTCACGGAAAACCGTTAGCAAGGACGCCCAAGACTGGCTCTCGGCCGGAAGCGCAAGCACCGCCGACTTCCAAAACAGCTGGAGAGACGTATCCAAAACAACCGCCAGAAACAGACCAATGATGACTGTAAGCGGTAACTTCCGCGACAATTTCATACACGACAGATAGCCACCGCTCGGCCTGTCAACAACGGCAATTTTATCATGTAAGTCAGAGTGATGCGACATGGCCACAGTGATAGCCTTAAAACATAGGCTCTTTCAGTGTATCTCTAAGGCGGCCCAATTGTTCCGTGCTTCCCGGAAGCCCGAAACGCAAGGCATTTTGATTTTGGAAAGGGCGCACCAGGATCCCGTTTTTCGCAAGGTGAGAGAAAATTTCCGAGCTACACGGATGTGCGCCGAGCCTGAACAAAGAGGTGCCGCCCGCTATGGCAAATCCGGCCTCATTCAGGACCGCGTCAATTTCATTTGCGGCTTCCTTCAGCCTGCGCCGCTGCTTTATGGCCCAGTCTTCATCGGCGAGCGTTTCTGTTCCGAAGGCGAGTGCCTGACTGGAAACTGGCCAGCTGCCGAGCGCATCTCTAAGCCGCTCGGCAATAGGATGGGAGGTGATGGCAAAGCCAAGCCGTATCCCTCCGGCGCCGAAGAACTTGCCGATAGACCGCAGCACCAGCGTGTGATCAAGACGCGCTACCACCGGCAAAAGCGAATAGCTTTCATCGGTATCGGCGAACGCTTCATCGACGATCAGCAGTCCATTGCGGCGCCTAAGCGGAGGCAGCGCTGCCGCCAGATCGGAATGGGGGAGGAATCTCCCGTCCGGATTGTTCGGATTGACAACGATCAGGATCGCCGCACCGCTTGCCTCATTCAGGGAAGAGACTTGCGAAACCGAATGCCCGGCCGCGGTCCAAGCCTTGGCGTGGCTCCCATACGCCGGACCCAGCACTGCCACCCGTTTTGCCTCGCGAAAAAGCCACGGGATGACGCTGAGACCCGCTTCCGACCCGGCCAACGGCACCACCTCTGCGGGCTGGGGTACGCGATAAGCGCGCCTGGCGACGCCAATCAATCTTTGCAGCGCGCCCGCATTAGGCAAGCCGCGCAAATCATTGGCCTCGACCTGCGGAGCCGGATAGCTCCAAGGGCTGATGCCCGTCGAAAGATCGATCCACGGTCCCGGCGCCTGCGGATAAAGCTTCTTCGCGAGATCAAGCCGGCCGCCATGCTCGAAGAAGCCCGATTGCTTTTCATCTGCTAATAAAGCCGCCATGTTTCCAGAAACCTTGCCGGTACTGCTGCTCGCTGTGTTGTTGGATGCTCTGTTGGGCTATCCTAACTGGATTTTCCGAAAAATTGGTCATCCCGTCACCTGGATCGGGTCCGTGATCACTTTCGCGGATTGCCGCCTTAACCGCAAAGAGATGCCAGCCGGCCGGCGCAAGCTTCTCGGGGCAGTCACGGTCCTAGGAGTTGCGGGCGTGGCGGTGGCTGCGGCTTTCATCTTCCAATTGGTGGCCGGCGAATGGCCCTTGGGATGGATTGCAACTTCGGCGGCGGCGAGCACACTGATCGCAAGCAGAAGCCTTTACACCCATGTTGCTGACGTCCCTGAAACGCTTGAAAGCGGTGGCCTTGAGTCAGGCCGTGAGGCGGTCGCGCATATTGTCGGACGCGATACCGATGCTCTCGACGAGCACGGCGTTGCGCGCGCGGCGATCGAAAGCCTTGCCGAGAACGCCTCCGACGGCGTCGCCGCTCCTGTGTTCTGGTTCGCAGTGCTGGGACTGCCCGGCCTCGCAGCCTACAAGGCGATCAACACGGCCGACAGCATGATCGGCCATCGGACACTGCGGCACGAAGCTTTCGGTTGGGCTTCCGCTCGTGTGGATGATCTCGTGAATCTGCCCGCTTCGAGGCTCACAGCGCTACTCTTCGCAGCTGCCGCACTCTTCCTAAGAGCCTCACCGTTGGGCGCTTTCGGAGCAGGCATCCGCGACGCCCACAAACACCGCTCCCCGAATGCAGGATGGCCGGAAGCCGCGATGGCCGGCGCGCTGGGGCTAAGGCTTGCTGGACCGCGCTGTTATGGCGGCGCGGCGGTCGAAGATGCCTTCATGGGCAGTGGCCGCTTCGAGGCCACTGCCGGGGACATCAGGCGGGCTTTGCACTTGGCGCGAATAGCTTGGTTGATAATGGCGGTTTTAATCGCTGTTGGCGCGCTTGTTACCGTGCAAGTCTAAGCAGCAAATCCAGGTCGATGTGGCAAGCAAGGTGCGCCGCCAGTTTATCAAGCGTTTCCTCGATCAATGCTTCGTAGGCCAGAGGAGCACCGGTCTTCGCCCCAGCGGCTCTAGCCCCAAAGGTAGCAATCCAGGCTGCCCGGGAGGCATCCGAATTGAAGAGGCCGTGCACATAGCAGCCTGCCACGGCTCCATCACCCGAGACTGCCCCCTCGGCACGGCCATCTTCGTAACGCAGGAAGGGCTGCTGCATCGCTTCACCCTGGCTTACGCCGATGTGCATCTCATAGCCCTCAAAAGCGGCGCCGAACCCCTCCCCCGTCACCTTCCGAAGTTTTTTTTCGCCTTTCAGGACAGTTGCGATATCGAGATATCCCAGCCCCCCGATGCTGCGTGGCGGCCCTTCGATTCCATCGGGATCGGAAATGCTGCGGCCAAGCATTTGAAAGCCGCCACACAGGCCAAGGACACGTCCCCCGCGCCGGATATGTGCGGCAAGGTCAATGTCCCAACCAGCTGCGCGAAATGCTTCCAAGTCCGCGATCGTTGCCTTGGAGCCAGGGAGCATGATGACATCCGCCGTGGCCGGAAGAGGGTTCTCTGGCGGGATCATTTCCAGGACGACGCCTGGTTCCAACCGCAACGGATCGAGGTCATCGAAGTTGGAGATAAAAGGCAATAACGGCACCGCGATTCTTAGTTGTTCCCCGGGCCCTTCTGTCTTCGGCTGGGGCACGGTTCGCAACGCGAGCGCATCTTCGGCTGGAAGGCGGCTGGCTTCGGGAAAGTAAGGAACAAGCCCAAGTGATGGCCAGCCTGTCATTTCGCTGATGGCCGCCATACCGTCTGCAAAAAGGCTCGGGTCCCCGCGCATTTTGTTGATGACAAAGCCTTTTATCCGCTCCGCATCAGCAAGCGCCAGTACGTGCTTGGTGCCAACCAGGCTTGCGATAACCCCGCCCCTGTCTATGTCGCCCACAAGGATGACAGGAACGCCTGCCGCTTCCGCGAAGCCCATATTCGCGATGTCGTTGGCTCGAAGATTTATTTCAGATGCGCTGCCGGCGCCCTCCACGAAGACGATGTCACAGGCGGACTTCAGCCGGCCAAAGCTATCAAGTACCGCAGGCATAAGCGCCCGCTTCCGGTCCTGAAATTCGCGGGCGCGGGCGGACCCCACCACCTTGCCCTGCACGACGATTTGTGAGCCGGTTTCGCTTTGCGGTTTCAGCAGGATCGGATTGAGGTCCACCGTCATTTCGCAGCGCGCGGCGCGGGCCTGGAGCGCCTGCGCGCGGCCAATCTCGCCGCCATCCACGGTCACCGCGGCGTTGTTGGACATGTTCTGCGGCTTGAAGGGAGCAACCCGGTAGCCGGCACTGGCAAATTGACGGCACAGGCCGGCCACGATGAGCGACTTGCCCACGTCCGACCCCGTCCCCATGATCATGATGCAGCGCGCAGACATCTGCTTTCCAATCATCTATCCGGCCGTGTATGAGGTTTCTGAAGCCGGTGCAATGGCTACATTTGCTCTGGAGAAAGCTCTGCCTTAATCTTCAACGTTGAAATGAAAAATAAGAGCGAAGCGGAAATTAACATGCGGAGGCGGGAAGCTGGGAAGCAGGCGCTTGCCGAGGCTGAAGAACGCCGCTGCAATGCTCAGAAGAAAGGCTTGCCCAAAGAAGTGGGTAATCGGAAAGGTCCTGAGCCGACTCGCTATGGCGATTGGGAGAAGAAGGGGATTGTTTCGGACTTTTAAGCATGATCCGCAAGAGCTTGTCCCCGTCGAAACGGGAAAAGATACCGGTTTTGCGATAAGATCATGCACGAACGCTCTCCGGGCCCCATGCCCGCCCGGCTTTGTGCGTCCTGCCTTCAGTAGGGGGCGAAACCATACACAGGCGCTTCCATAGCGACAGGTGCGGCAATAGGAGGCGCGGTGATCACCGGACTGACAGCAACCGTAGGAGCCACCGGCACTACCGGCTGGGCATAAACTGGCGCGGCTACCATGGGTTGTGCCAGGACTGTGGGGGCTGCATACACTGGGGCCGCAGGCAGGACTGGCCGCACGGCCACCGGCACCGCCGGCACTACGGGTGTTGCCAAATAGAGATTACCCGCCGGGTAGCCGCCGTACGCCGGATAGCCGCCATAGCCATACCCATACCCATAGCCATAGCCATAGCCATAGCCATAGCGGGGCCCGGGATAGCCTGCATAGGCAGGATAACCTCCGTAGTAGCCGGAGTACCCGCCATAATCATAGGCAGGACCTCCGGCGCCCCAATGTGAGGCACAGTAGTGCCGGCGCCAGCAATGCCGGTGGGGGCCGCGCCCCGGATAGTAGTATTGGACATTATGCCGAAGCCCGTTTCCGGAGAGCACGGCCTTGGTGGCCATTTCGAGGCTGGCGGGAGCGAGCCCGGCCGCAAATGCGGCGGGACTAGCAATAGCAAGCGCACCCGCCACGATAGCGAGTGCTTTGGTCATTCTAAGCATGGGAAAACCTTTTCGCTGATAGACGAACAAGTTTGCGCCCACGGCCCGATGGTCCGTGAAGCAACTATCAGTATAAAACCGAAAACACTATTCGATTTTGTGATTCTTCGTCTGAAATTAACAATATAAAAAGATTTAAAAGGAAAATCTCCCGCCAGCGTTTACTCGCGTGCAAGGAATTAGGTGGCGTCAATCTACTCGATCGTGGCTCTAGCGCCCGAATAAGCTGCTCAGGAAGTGAAAGCTGCCGCGATTTCGTCTCTGCTGCGCCGCTTTTGCCTTCTTAGCCGCTTCCTGAGCATCTATCGGTGTGACGGGCTTCCCGGCCAATGCGGCGTCCTTGTTTTCGGCGGGCTGGGCGTTTTGCATCTGCCCGTCTTGCATCCAGGGGGGCAAGTAGGATCTGGCATCCGCATCCGGCTGAGTTTGCTGCTCGCCCTCGATCGCATCTTGCTGTGCCGCATAACTCCGTGTCAGCGCCAGAACCGCAAACAAGGTCAAAGCAGAGTAAAGCATCCCCAATTTGATAGAGCGGACCATCGGGACCTCCCCACACGCAACGCTTTCATTCCCAAAGACGCCGCCGCCCGCTCGCACGCGCCCCGGTCATGACATTCGTCCGGAATTCAACCGGTGGCTAGGGCTTTAGTGTATCAGTATGGATTTTTGTCACCGAAGCGTGGCTTGGAAGTACAAGAGAGCCCTAACCATTGTTTGCGCATCAAACGGCGATCATCTTTACAATAGCCTTGCCGTTTAAGTAAGAACCCGGCATGAGCTATCGCTTCAACGAAGAGTTCCGCCAGCTCGCGGCGGCGCGGTGCCAATCCTTTCCGCGCATGGCTGACGGCGAGGCCGGCACCTTGAAGAGAGCCGCGGTCGCTATTGCCATCGCGGAAGCGGACAACCCCGCCGATGCAGCGATCCTACTGACGCGGCGGGCAAAGACCTTGCGGACTCACAAGTGGCAATGGGCGCTCCCCGGCGGTCGCTGTGATAGTGGGGAGTCCGCTGTTCAGGCGGTTCTTCGTGAACTGCACGAGGAAGTCGGCCTTGAGCTCGGCCAGGGTGACGTGCTGGGTCTTCTCGACGATTATCCAACGCGGTCGGGCTACCTTATCACGCCCGCTGTCGTTTGGGTGGGGGCGGGGGCTGAAATTGTCCCGAACCCGCTCGAAGTCGAATTGGTGCACCGCATTCCTCTGGCGACCATGACAGCGGATGACGCTTTCAGCTTCATCTCGATCCCGGAAAGCGACAGGCCAGTGATAAGGCTGCGCTTCGGGGAACGGTTCATCCATGCGCCAACGGCTGCGATCATCTATCAATTCCTCGAAGCTCTTGCGGGGCGGGATACTCGCGTTCACGGCTTCGAGCAACCCGTTTTTGCCTGGAAATGATAATCGCGGATCAGCCCACATGAGAACGTGATTGCCGCGTTGCCTTGAGCGCGGCTTTTCCTCTAGACTTAGGCGCGATGGAGCGGTGAATGGCCGCCAAAGGAATTCTTAGTCCCGTTGAGGAGGCACACATGGTTTTTCCGGTCGGCACGGACGAAAGCGAACATCACTCCACCCCTTATGTGACTTATTTTCTTATTATCGCGAATGCGGTGGCCTTCCTGGTCGAGCTCAATCAGGGCGAAGCCTTCATGAAGCAGTGGGCGCTCACCCCCCGCGATTTCTTCGAACACCCGGCGGCTCACTTCCCGACGCTCATCACCTCCATGTTTCTGCATGGGGGCTGGCTGCACCTGATCGGCAACATGGCCTATCTCTGGACCTTCGGCGACAACGTGGAGGACAATTTCGGCCACTTGCCATTTTTTGTCTTCTACATGCTGGCGGGCATTCTCGCGATGTTCGCGCAGGCAGCCTTCATTCCGAATTCCACGCTTCCAAATCTCGGAGCCTCAGGGGCGATTGCAGGTGTTCTCGGCGCTTATATCATTATGTTCCCGGGCGGAAAGGTGAAACTGCTGACCAATGTGGGCATTGTGCAATTGCCGGCGCTGATTGCAATCGGCGGCTGGATCGCCTTGCAATTCGTGAATGCGGCCGGTGAGCTTGCGAAAACATCGGACACGATTGGCGGCGTCGCCTATATGGCGCATATTGGCGGCTTCTTTGCCGGCATGGTGCTTGCCTTTTTCTTCCGCCAGCGCTCGGCTGCTACGGCATAAGAGGCTGGAACTTAGGCAACCTGCAGCTGCGTTCGTTAATCGGAGCGCCGTGGGGCATAGAACCTGGGGCACGCTCATGGCCGGTATGAGGATCACGCCCGGCATATTCATTGACGAAGACGATATCGAAGAGCGCTTCATCCATGCGTCGGGCCCAGGCGGGCAGAACGTCAACAAGGTCGCGACTGCGGTGCAGTTACGCTTCCGTGCTTCGCGTTCACCATCGCTTTCGGGTCCTATGCTCGCGCGCCTGAAAAAGGTTAGCGGGCGCCGCATGACGCAGGATGGAGACCTGGTCATTATCGCTCAACGTTACCGCTCGCAGGAACGCAATCGCGCCGATGCCCGCGTGCGCCTCGCTGCTCTCATCCGCCAGGCTGCTTTGCCGCCGAAACCAAGGGTGACGACTCGGCCCTCGAGGGCCAGCAAGGAGCGTCGCCTGCAAGCTAAATCCCTGCGCGGAGAGGTGAAGCGGTTCCGGGCACGGCTTGGGGCACGCGACGATTGAATGGCTGCCTCATCAAGCGGCGGATAGGGGCTGCGCTACAGACTCAAGGGACTTCCGCTCGGCCGCCACTCCCCAGATGGATTCCACGATCGCGGCAAAGACCATAAGGGCCGCTCCGAACAAATATCCCCAGAAGACGCTGGTGCGCGAACCGGTCTCGATGAGGCTGCCTAAAAGATAAGGTGCGCCCGCACCGCCAATGGCCGTGCCGAGCGAGTAGAAGGCAGCGATAGCCAAAGCCCTAATTTCCACGGGGAAAACTTCACTGACCGTCAGATAGGCGCTTCCGGCCGCGGGGGAGGCGAAGAAGAAGATGACGGCCCATGCGATTGTCTGCTGAGTTGCTGTCAGATAACCGGCAGCGAAAAGCCAGCCGCTTACGGCCAACAGAACGCCAGAGATCGCATAGGTGAACGCGATCATCGGCTTACGGCCTATTACATCGAATAAATGGCCGAGGAAAATCGGACCGAGTACGTTCGCGAGCGCAAACGGCAAGATGTACCAGCCGACATCCTGGACGGGGACGGCGTAAAACTTCGTCAGCACAAGCGCATAGGTGAAGAAAATGGCGTTGTAGAAGAACGCCTGCGATGCCATCAGCGTCAGGCCGACCAGCGCGCGCGTCCTGTAGGTCACGAATATGGTTCGAAAGACTTCGCTAAGCGGTGTGTGGCTTCGTGGATGCACGCGCATCGGCTTCAGCTTTGATGCCTCCCCGAACGTCGCGCCATGCTCGCGAAATTTTTCCTCAATGCCGGACAATACTTCCTCCGCTTCTGCCTCTCTCCCATGAATGACGAGCCAGCGGGGGCTTTCCGGAATCCATCTGCGTAGGTAAAGCACGACGAGGCTCAAAACGGCGCCTATGAAAAAGCCCAGCCGCCAACCGATCTCGGGATTGATGTTCTTGGGATCGAGAAGAACAATGGAACTGCCTGCGCCGATTGCCCCGCCGATCCAGAACGTTCCTCCGAGCGCAAGGTCTGTCCAGCCGCGAAAACGCGCCGGGATCATTTCCTGGATGGTCGAATTGACGGCGCTATATTCCCCCCCGATACCCGCGCCGGTGAGGAAGCGGAAGAGGCAGAAGCTCCAAAGATCCCAGGAAAAGGCGGTCGCGGCCGCTGCTGCAAGGTAGAGGGTTAGCGTCACAAAGAAGAGAAGCCTGCGCCCCAAGCGGTCGGCCAACCATCCAAAAACAAGCGCGCCGGTGACGGCTCCTGCAAGATAAAGGCTGGAAGCCAGGCCCACGTCGGAATCGGTGAAATGAAGGATCGGGCTTTCACGAAGAGCGCCGGCCACCGAACCGGCGAGCGTGACCTCGAGCCCATCCAGCACCCATGTGATGCCAAGGGCAGCGATGACGAGGGTGTGAAACCGGCCCCATGGCAGGCGGTCGAGCCGCGCCGGCACAAGTGTCTCGACAGTCTCCGGCAGTTTCTTCTCGGTGACTTGGTGCATGGCTGCCCTCCAGGGGGAGCAAACCTGCGCGCCCGGAAAATGCTCCAAGTCAGGGGGTGCGACCGCCATCGTTCGAAGCTCTCGCTCAAACGCTTCGGATGCAGGGTGATATTAGTTATGTGGCGCCGGTGAAGAAATTCGGCCGGAGCAGCATTAGAAGCTATGGGCGTTACCCGCTCCTGCACGGGCAACGCCTAATTCAGGCCGGGCTCAGGTGTGAGCGTGGTCTTTCCCGTTCGTAACTTGCGTGATCGAGGGGAACCAGCCGCTGAACGTAGAGTCAAATTCATGGTAATTGCAGGTGATTTCCTCGCCGGCAGCGATATCGCGAATGGCAAAGCCCTCTTCGAAACCGGTAAAATCGGTATTCGGAGCTTCATTATGGTTCATGAACCGGCCATTGTCGGCTTCCAGAACCCAGATCCCTGGCTTGCGCATGTGCGGATATGAATAGCGCGCAATGAAATCCTGCATGTGCTGCGGAAGCTCTTCGATGTCGGCCTCCGTAAAGAACACATCGAATTTTGGTTCGAGACGCCAGATGACATCGCCGGCCTTAATAGGTTCAGCGGCGAAGATGCCTACTCCCTCGATCGTGCTGTTCGAGAGATAGGTGCGGACAAGCATCATGAGTTGAGAATCCCAATGGTATGTGAGGTTGAGTAGAATTGTCTTGAAGCTTGACGGCATTGCGCCGGGATTTGCGCTTATGGCCTTCCCGGCGACCTCGGCCGCGAAGGAGGCTGTCGTCTCTCACATGTTTTTTTTCAACATTCCTTCTGCGTTAAATGGGAAAATGCGCTTGCGCTGGTTATGCGGCGCAACACAGATTAGGGATGATTGCTCCAATCGAAGCCATTTGCAACATACATATTACACGCACCCCGAAAGCTGGGCATTTTACTGTGAAAACGAGAATTGATCACCTGCTTGTCCGGCGCGGCCTTGTCCGCACCCGCTCGCAGGCGCAAGACCTTATCCGGCGAGGAGCGGTAATCGCCGGCGGGAAGATTGCTGCAAAGCCAGGCATGGAGATTTGCGAGCACGCCTCCGTTCAACTTCTTGAAAACACACACTATGTCTCGCGAGGCGCCTGGAAGCTGATCGCCGCTCTTGACGCTTTCGGCTTCTCTCCCGAGGGAAAGACCTGCCTCGATCTCGGCGCGTCCACGGGCGGTTTTACACAAGTTCTGCTGGAACGCGGAGCAGATAGGGTTTTCGCCGTTGATGTTGGGCGAGATCAGCTCGATCCGTCTCTTCGCGGGGATCCAAGAGTTGTCTCCCTGGAGAGCACCGATGCACGGCGCTTAAATCAAGATCGATTCGCCTCCCCAATTCAGGCATTAACCTTCGATGTCAGCTTTATATCGCTTTTGAAAGTCTTGCCTGATGTGCTCCCACTAGCCGCAAAAGGGGCGTGGCTTGTCGCGTTGATCAAGCCGCAATTCGAAGTTGGGCCCGCACTTGTAGGAAAAGGTGGCATTGTCAAGGACGCAGCTGCGCGAGAGGATGCGGTGAGGCACGTGCTCGCAGGCATTGAAGCTGCCGGTTGGCGGGTTCACGGAACCGTCCCCTCTCCACTTCCAGGTCAAGATGGCAACGAAGAAACGCTCGCCGGCGCGACATGGGAAGGCTGAATCGCGCCTTCCGGAAGAGGCTAGGAAGCAGTTCACCGCAAAGATAGAGGCGGTCGGCGTCCAAGGCCATGGCGTGGCGCGGATCGATGGAACCAAGGTCTTCATTCCGTACACGCTGCCGGGCGAGACCGTGCTTGGCGAAACATTCGGAACGAGCGCGGGTCTGATCCAGGTTAAAGAAACTTCGCAAGACCGCATCGAACCGGTCTGCAAACACTTCGGCACTTGCGGAGGGTGCACTCTGCAACACTGGAGCGAGGCGCGTTATCGCCACTGGAAAGTGGACCTAATAACTTCCGCGCTGAGTCGCGTGGGCATAGAGGCTATGCCTGAGAAACTGCGAAGCTATCCGGTCTCAAGCCGCCGGCGAGCCACACTCGCAGCCCGGAAAGTTGGCGGCGTGATCGAGATGGGCTTTCACTCTGAGCGGACGCATACGATCAGCGATCTTGAAGAGTGTCCCGTCCTCATGCCGGAGATCACTGCTTCGCTGCCTGATCTGAAATCCGCGCTGCTTGCCGCACTGCCCTCGAATACTGAGGCGAAAATCCATGTGAACTCTTGCGGCAAACGGTCTCGATTGCGCGATTGAAGGTCCGTCTTTGCCGATGCAGGCGCAGTTGTGGCTAAGTCAGAGGCTGGCCGCAACTCGCTTCATTCGCCTTAGCTGGAATGGGGAGGTTCTTCTACAAACGGCCACACCCGTTGTCTCTTTCGGAGGTGTGAAGGTTGCCCTTCCTCCCGGCGCCTTCTTGCAAGCCGTCGAGGCGTGTGAGCGACATATGGCCTCATGGGTTCTGGAGGCGCTGACGGAGGTTTCGGCCGTGAACGTGCCAGTGTGCGATCTTTTTGCGGGCCTCGGCGCATTCACTTTCCCTGTGTCGAGGGTTGCTCCGGTTTCGTTTTATGAGGAAAACGCTGAAGCTGTTCACGCCCTCTCGATGGCAGCGAGGGAAGCAAACGGCGTCAAAACCGTTTCTGCAAGCCGGCGTGACCTCTTCAGGAATCCCTTGGGGGTTGCCGAGCTGAATAAGTTTGCATGCGTCATCGCCGACCCGCCACGCCAGGGAGCGCAGGCTCAATGCCACGCGCTCGCCTCTTCGCAAGTACCCGCCATGATAATGCTTTCGTGTAATCCGGTTACATTCGCGCGGGACGCATCGATCCTGCTGAATGGTGGGTTTCAGCTTGCCCGGCTTGCCGCGTTCGACCAGTTCAGATTTACGGCGCATGTCGAGGTCGCGGCGCTGTTTGTCAGGCCTGCAAAACGGAAGGGTGGACTCGCGTCCGCCCCAAAGCCATAGACTCACCCGCCGTATCGGCGGAACGAATATGGGCTTCCTTAAGCCGCCTGCGATTTGCGAAGCGACTCGCCCTCGATCACCCGGCTGGTGGAGGATTGTGCCTTCGTGATGGAGATCGTACGCGGTTTCATCGCCTCGGGAAGCTCTCGCTTCAGGTCGATGTGAAGAAGCCCGTTCTCAAGCGTGGCCCCGGACACTTCAACATATTCGGCAAGCCGGAACCTGCGCTCGAAGCTGCGGGCAGCAATGCCCTGATGGATATACTGGCGGACCTTGTCTTCGCCCTTCTTTTCGCCGTTGACGCTCAGGGTGCCTTCTTTCACTTCGATGGACAGGTCACTGTCTCCGAAGCCGGCGACAGCCATGGTAATGCGATAGCTGTTCTCACCTAGGCGCTCAATATTGTAAGGTGGAAACCCGTTCTCGGCATCGAGGCTTGAGAGTTGGTCAAGAACAGATGCGAGATGATCGAAGCCGATGGAAGATTTGTACAATGGTGTCAAGTCAAGACGTCTCATGGTTGTTCTCCTTGGATAAGCGAGAATTTGAGCCTGCCTTCAAGGCCAGGCGAACTGTCTTTGCAGCCTTTCGGCCTGCACACCTTGATTTATTTCTAGTTCCTGCGGTGTCAAGGGGTGCTTGAGCACAAGCTCCATCAAGGCTAAAGTTTTTCAGAACCAAGGGTTGAGACATGGAGTTACCTTCAGCGGAACTGGTCGGCACGACGCGCAACCCGATTCCGAACGGAGCCATAACCGGCTATTTTGCTGCCTTGGACGGCGTTCTCATCCGCTATGCGCGATGGGACACAACCGCGGAACGGCGCTTGGGCACGATCTGTCTGTTCCAAGGCCGCACCGAATTCATTGAGAAGTATTTTGAAACCGTCAGTGACCTTCGCAGACGCGGCTTTGCGGTTGTCACCATGGATTGGCGGGGCCAAGGCGCCTCATCCCGGCTTTTGAAGGATCCGCTGAAGGGGCACGTCGAAACCTTCGCGAATTACGACAGCGATGTCCGGGAGTTCATGGCGCAAATCGTACTGCCGGATTGCCCTCCGCCTTATTACTGTCTCGCTCACTCCATGGGTGGACACTTGGTCCTTCGCCTTGCCCAGACCAAGGTGTGCTGGTGGGAGCGCATTGTACTTAGCGCCCCCATGATCAGATTTGCCGGAAGCGATCTAAGGAATTCGTTAATCTCCGTATTCGCGGAAACAGCAACCTATTTTGGCTTTGGCGATTCCTACATTCCTGGCTGGAGAAGTTACGCGCCCGAAGCCAGCCAGTTTGAATCGAACCTGCTTACTTCCGACCGGCTGCGTTTCGAGCGTGCGCGGGAGCTGGTTCAGGCCGCACCTTACCTTTCGATCGGTGCTCCAACGATCGGCTGGGTAGGCGCAGCATGCAGTTCCATGCAAGTCATAAATTCCCCAGCTTTCATGGAAAGCGTTAAGGTCCCGATCTTGATCGTCGCGGCTGGGAACGATGAGATCGTGTCAACAGCTGCGATCGAGCACTTCGCAAGCCGCATCAAGAACTGCACCCGCATCGTGGTCGCGGGCGCAAAGCATGAGATACTTCAGGAACGCGATCAGTTGCGCGAGCAGTTCTGGGCTGGCTTCGATGCCTATATTCCAGGTTCGGGGGAGCTTGTGCGCAGATCCGAACAGGCTGAAATTGTAAGGTGAGCGCGCGCCTCTTGAGAAGCGGCAGGAAGGCGGTCTCGGGAACTTCAACGGCTTTTCATTGACCTCGGCCGCGTTCATTCGAATTTAGGCTCGATATCACAAATACATAGCCGATTGTATCTTTTAACTTTTCTTGACTAGCATTACATTTCGCGACATTCGCATCCAGCAGCGACTTTGCCGCGCTGCATGCGGCTTCGGAGGAGGCATCCATGTCTTCGTCTGGCCCTGAAGGTGACTTAATCGACTATATGTATGGCGATCAGCCTGCTGAGGGAGCAACCATTGTTCCCGCTGGAGCTGTTCCAAGTAATTGGACATCCTTCTATTGTGGCCTTCTAATCGGCGCAGTGGGCGGGGTTCTCGTTTCGCTTGCTCCGTGGCTTGCGGGCGCTCTGATACTCGTTGGGTACGGTCTCGCAGCGTGGACTCTGTGGAGTGCAGCAAAGCGCTTCGGGCGCGCGCTCTGCTTCGGCTTCTCGCTCTCCGCACTGCTCGGTGCGCTCATTCTCGCTGGCGACATTTTTTTCCCCGCCACGACTTGGTCGGTAATCTCTTCCGTGGGAAATTTCGGTCTCATGCTCCCCGCAGTTGTACTTATGCCATGGGTGCTTGGGCTGATGAGATTTGCTTATCTGCTGATAAGACCATCAGCGCGATCGGGACTGCCAGGCCGGCGCGCTTAGAGCCATAGGCCCCGTCGCGTTTGGAGGAAACCTGGGTCCGCCGGCATAACAGGACCCTCGCGTGTTCGTTTTGAAGGTCATAGCTTAGAACAGGTAGCCGGATGGTTGTTTTAGCCTTTCCGGCAGTATCTTGTCAGCAGATAAAAGTCCAAGATACGAACCTGGCCGCACTTCCGCACGCAGAGGATTGAGGATGACCGAGACACCATCCAGCGTAATTCGCACGGCGGTCCCTGGTCCTGGCATCGCGCGCAACGCCGAAATCTATTTGGCGGGCGCTATGTTGCAGAAAAAGCCGCAAGTCCCGGTGCGATACAGGGAACTGGAAGCGGCTGCCAGAGCGGCGATGGCTCCGGAAGCTTTCGATTATGTCGCCGGTGGCGCCGGTGAAGAAGGGACCGTCAACGAAAACCGGCGCGCTTTCGAGCGCTGGCGCATTGTTCCAAGGCACCTTCGAGGCGTGGCGGAGCGCGATTTCGCCTCGACATTGTTCGGTGAGAGGCTGGCTTCGCCTTTTCTGCTCGCTCCGGTCGGCGTTCTGGAACTTGCGCACCCGGAGGCAGATACCGGCGTGGCGCGCGCCGCTAAGGCCGAGGGAGTGCCGATGATTATCTCCAATCAGGCTTCTGTGCCGATGGAGCAAATCGCCGAGGCACTTGAGGGTCAAGCCTTCTGGTTCCAGCTGTACTGGAGCCTTTCCAATGATTTGACCGCGAGCCTTGTCGCACGTGCAGAGGCTTGCGGAGCCCGTGCCATTGTTGTGACCCTCGACACGACGCTTCTCGGTTGGCGCCCGAGGGATTTGATGAACGCTTATCTGCCCTTTATCATTGGCAAAGGAATCGCTCAATACACGTCAGATCCGGTCTTCCGGTCGATGCTTGCAAAGCCGCCAGAGGAAGACAGGCTCGGCGCAGCGGCAAAATTCGTCGAAACCTATTCTAACCCTGGTTTGTCGTGGGATCAGCTCGGCTTTCTTCGATCGCGGACGAAGCTCCCCATCATACTCAAGGGCATCCTGCACCCGGACGATGCGCGGCTCGCGATCGAGCATGGGATGGATGGCATTGTTGTCTCCAACCACGGCGGGCGCCAGGTGGACGGCGCTATCGCGGCGCTGGATGCTCTGCCCGCCGTGGTCGCGGAGGTGAGCGGAAAAATTCAGGTCCTTTTCGACAGCGGCATTCGGACGGGGTCTGACATTTTCAAAGCGCTAGCGCTTGGCGCCTCGGCTGTTCTGATCGGCAGGCCTTATGTCTACGGTTTGGCAGTTGGGGGCGGGAACGGCGTTCGCGAAGTCATCCGCAATCTCCGTGCGGACTTCGATTTGACGATGGGTCTTTCGGGGTGCCGGTCTCTAACGGAAATCACGAATTCAATGCTAAGGCAGGTGTAAAGTCACTGCGGCTGCGCAAGTGAGCGATGTTTCTTTCGCATCGCTTTTGCGGGCTGAGAAGGTTTTGTAACCGTTGCCACTATTGCTTGCGCCCTTGCTTGAAGCCCGCGCTGATAGGCCTCATAACCGGCCATGAGCTCCGCAAATAAGGCGCGCGCAGAACGCGCATCCCCGGCTTCCGTCAGGGTCACATGGTCCGGCGCAGCAAGCGGAGGATTGGCTGAAGCCCAAGCATGAATCGAGCAAGGGCCGCCCATATATTTCTCCCAATCCCAGAAGAAGGCGCCGCTCGTGGCAGCGGTGCGTCTCATCGCTGCTCTCACCGCGTCCAAATGCGGCGGCGAATGCCAGCGTCCAAGCCTTTCGTCGGCACTTTCCATGAGACGGCTGTATGCAGCGGTCTCCTGAGGATTGAGTGCACGGCAAAGCTGCGCCCCTCCGGAGCTGGCGAAAGCCGGCAGCCGCGCCGCATCTGGCGGACCAATGAGCAGGATTGAAGATTGCGGGGCCCAGGCGCGAAGCTGATCGATTACGAGGCGCAAACGAATCTCATACTGGGATACATCGATCTGGTCGTCGAAACCTTCCCGCGTCCCGTATTGGAGGAGGATCAGGTCGGGGTTGAGCTTGCGTAGGTCGTTGGCGGCAAAATCCGGAGTCCATTTGCCAAGTGTGGCGGCGGTCGCCTCCGGCAGGCCGAGATTACTGTAACTTATTCCGGGTGTGTTGTTGCCGGTTGCAACCGAGAGAACGGAGATCGGACCATCGCCTTTGGGCCTGATGATAATTTCGCGGGCCTTCGTCGCGATCCGGATGGAAGTCTCATTGTAGGAGATAGAACGCGCCGGCACGAGCTTGGCCTCTCCGTCCACACTCACTACTGCCGTCCCAAAGCCGGGGCCGGTCGTGAATGTCGCTTCGAGCCAATCAAAGGACGACTGGGCAGCGGTGAACCTCATCCACGCATCCGCCGCTCCCGAAGTCATTCTGATCCCCGTAATGCCAAATGGCCCGGGGGCACCTCCGGCGGCGCTCGCGAAAGTCCACTGTCCGCCCCGGTCGATCTTCATGCTGCGGATGGGATAGAGCCCAGGCATCATTAGGCCCCGGCCTGCATTGCCGAAGCGCGAAATAAAGTGCTCGCGGAGACCCCCGGCAAAATGGTCATCAACGATGTGACCGTCGCCGAGATGCAAAATCACGACAGGCTGGGGCCGTCTTCCTGCCGAAAGGGCGGCGAGTGCCGCATAGAAGTTTCCCAGAGCCTGGGGTGCGGGGATCGAGGCTGATTCAAAGGCCAAGGCGCTCCTTCCCTGGAGCGCGCCACTTCCAGGCAGCTCCGCTTGGATGGGCCGCCGGGCCTCGACCGTCGAAAACGATGTTAGCCTTGCCGGGCCGCTATGCGGCATGAATTGCGCTTCGTTGCGCGGCCCGCCAAACGAGGGCATTTGCAGCGATAAAAAATTCGATTTGTAAGATCGGTTCAAGGCAGGCGCCCCTGCGGATTCGGAGGAGTAGGCGCTGCTGTTGTTGTCATCCCCTCCCCAATTGGAGCCTGGGAGGCAGGCAGCAAGCAGGGGCAGAAGGGTGAAAACAAGAAAGCAGGTGCCCGAAGCCCGCCACATGCAACGCCACAGATTACGGTCACACAACAGACTGCCCTGCATGGAAACTCCGCTTCAACAGGCGTGCAAGCAACTAGGTTATTACTGAGACTTTAGATCTCGATCGCCATGCCAGCGGAAATCGTCGGCACGGCCTTGCTTGGGTGGTAAGGCATCTCCTTTACTAAGCACCTTGAAGTAGAGACGGTCGGCAAGCGGGGTTTGCCGCTGGATTTCCCGCATCGAGAATTCGTTAACGGGCGAGATGACAGCAATGGACGTCAGGCCATTGCCGAGATCGCTAAGAATATATTCACCCAGCTGGTCGCCCGCGCTCGCAAAGGCGGCTTGGTCGCGCCGGGTAGAATCCGTGGCGGGGGCAGGCGAAGAGGAAAGCTCTGTTTTGAAGCCTGATGCCGGCTTCGAACCGGCGTCCGGTTTGCCGCCAGACGCCTGGCCTGCTGCTGTGGAGGCGTGCCATTCCTGCTTCCCGGCTGCGGCACTGGTTTTGGCGAGCGCATTGCGGACTCCGCCGGGTACAATTCGCGCCTGTTCTTCTTCATCTCCCGCAAGAGGGACGTTGCGCTGGGCACGGGCCTGGGCAAGATCGCGCCTGATGGCGATCTCTACATAGTTTGCCAGCTTTCGATTTCCGGCAGGGGTCAAGCCGATGCCATCGTTTTCGCGCAGCCGCTTAACCTGTCCCGTTATATCGGGTCCAAATGCGCTGTAGGCTCCAAGCTGGTCCGTGAATCCGGCAGCGGTGTCGATGAATTTGGCGCCGTTCGTAAAGGCTGCCTGCCGGACCGCGTCGTTCATAGCCGCAACATCGTCGTTGAACGCGGCATTGCCCATGACGGGCAATCCGACCCAGTAGACGGCGATATTCGCGCCTCTAAGCTTCTTGACGAGTTTCTCGGCCTCTTTGCCGTAGACTTCCTTCCAATCTTCCGATCCTGGGAGAGCCCGGCCAGTCTGCGTTCTCAAGGAGGCGCGATCGTTCACACCTAGCATAACGACGGCGATGTGGACCGGGGTGCCGCTAAGCATTGTGTCGACATCGGCGAAAAGGTGCGTCTGTTCGGCGCGGGCAAGACCGTAGTTGGGACGCGATACATCCGCGATTTCAAGCGAGGTATCATTCTTGAATGCCTCCTGAAGCCCCGACGCCAACCCCGTTCCAAGCCAGTCGCCTATGACCCGAAGATGATAACGGTCGCCCTGAGGAAATGGCGTGATGTAGCTTGACGAGAGTAGGTTAGCCTCTTGCGCTCGGCTTCCGCTGCCCCCCAGAAAACCACAGACCGCCAGCAATGCCCACGCCGCGGCTTGAGTGGGTCGACGGAAAACTTTCGATTTCGAACGCAGGCTCAAGTTCCCCCCTTAAGCAGATTGTTACGTTGTATTACAGATTATGTCAGGATCAAGCCCCAGCCAGGCTTACGCCTGATTGTTGCCAAGGCGGTGCGCTTACGACACGCACGCGCGTCAAACTGTTCCTGCTCTTTCAGACCTTTGCTCGCAGCGCCTTTTTGCCCCGCCTCAGATAGCACCGCGCTAGCCGCCGGAAAGCCCCAATTCCGGCTGAAATCTGTCGGCTCATTCGCTATATGAATTTGCAAAGCAAGCTCTCGCCCTTTCTTTCAGGAACACCGTCATGAAGCCATTACGCAAGGCCGTTTTTCCCGTCGCCGGTCTTGGCACGCGTTTTCTCCCCGCCACAAAGGCGATGCCCAAAGAAATGCTCACGGTCGTCGACCGGCCTATTATTCAGCATGTCGTTGACGAGGCCCGCACCGGCGGCATCGAGCACTTCATTTTTGTCACCGGGCGCAATAAGAGCGTTATCGAAGATCACTTCGACCGCCAATTCGAGCTGGAGGAGGTGCTTCGGCGCCGCAACAAGCAGCAGGAGCTGCTCAATCTCGAGCATCATCTTCCCGAGCCCGGGGCTACGAGTTTCACCCGGCAACAAGAGCCGCTGGGCCTTGGACATGCGGTCTGGTGCGCGAGAGACCTCGCCGGCGACGAACCTTTCGCGGTTCTTTTACCTGACGTGATCGTTTTGAATGAAGGCGAAAGCTGCCTCGGGCAAATGATCAAGGTTTATGGCCGTCTGCACGAGAAATATGGCCCCGACGCAAAGATTAACGTCATTGCGGTTGAGGAAGTATCCGCGGATGAGACGAGTTCTTACGGGGTGGCGGCGCTTGAAAGCCAGGAAGAGGATCGGCTCTGGCGCATCAAGTCCATGGTCGAGAAGCCCGCGAAGGGGACCGCTCCGTCAAACTTGATCATCATGGGGCGGTATATTCTGCAGCCGGAAATTTTCGCCATTCTCAAGCATCAGGAACGCGGCGCCGGCAATGAAATACAGCTCACGGATGCTATGAAGGCGCTGATGCAGAACCAAATGTTTTTTGCCTATAAATATCACGGCAAAAGCTACGATTGCGGCTCTAAGCTCGGCTTTTTAACTGCGAATGTGGCGTTCGCGCTGGCCCAGCCGGACCTTGCGCCGCGGTTCGGCCAGGAGCTGCAAAAGCTCGCGGCTGAGCTTCGGGCGAAGCATGAAGGGGACGGCGTTGCGAAGGCGGCCGAGTAGGCGGAAGACAGGCGGCAGCTTCGCATTTAGTCTTTACTAGAAGCTGCGCAGCGGCCTAGAAGAGTCTTTACGAGGTTCTTCTGGGGGGTAAATGACACAGCCATTGGCCCGGATTGGCCGGCGCCGGCAAGCACCTGAGTTGTTTGATGCCGCGGCTGTCGCGCGGCGTAGCCTCGATTGCGGCATCGATGGCCTGAAGGCACTGGAAGCCGCGCTTGCCAACGGCCTCGCGGAAGACTTCGAAAAAGCGGTCAGGCTCATGCTTCGCTGCGAGGGCCGCATCATTGTCACCGGCATGGGCAAAAGCGGGCATGTGGGACAGAAAATCGCAGCAACGCTTGCCTCGACCGGGACGCCGGCTCAATTTGTGCATCCGGCCGAGGCGAGCCACGGCGATCTTGGCATGATAACGGCCAAGGATGCCGTTCTTGCCCTGTCTTGGTCAGGCGAGACCGGCGAACTTGCAAATCTCATTATGTATTCCCGGCGCTTTCGCGTTCCGCTTGTGGCGATGACCTCCGGCCAGGAGAGCACATTGGCAAAAGCCGCGGATATTGTCCTTAGCTTACCGCAAGTGAGGGAGGCGTGCCCGCATGGACTTGCCCCGACGACCTCGACATTGATTCAGCTTGCGTTGGGTGATTGCCTTGCGCTTGCGCTGCTCGAAGGGCGCGGTTTCACGGCGCTTGATTTCAAGGTCTTTCACCCCGGTGGTCAGTTGGGCGCCAATCTGAAGCATGTCGGCGACATCATGCATGGCGCCGATAGGCTGCCAATCGTCGCTGCCGATGAGCGGATGAGCACAGCACTCGTCGTCATGACCGAAAAAAGTTTTGGCTGCCTCGGCATCGTTGACGGCGGTGGCAAGTTGATCGGCATTCTGACGGACGGCGATTTAAGGCGGCATATGCAGCCAGGCCTTCTCGAGCGCAAAGTCTCGGATATAATGACTCGCTCACCAAAGACCGTCACGCCTGACATGATCGCGAGCGCAGCGCTTCAGATCATCAACTCGTCGGCGATTACGGCACTTTTCGTGGTCCACGGCGGGGTTCCGGTTGGCATCATCCATATCCACGATCTTCTGCGGGCGGGGGTAGCATAATCTAAGGCCGCAGGAAATCGGGTTCGCGGCCAGTGGCCTTCTCAAGGAAGCGTCGCCAAACCCCGGCTGCGGCCTCCTGTTTTACCGCGTATTTGCTCCGGTGCAGAAGCAGCACTTGAACAGAGGCATCTTTCAACCTTGCTTGCGCCGTCTTCGTCATAAGTTTCCGGAACGACGCTTCTTTCAACGTGCCTGTGTAGGCCGACGCGTCCTCCGTATGTTCCATCAAGTCGGAGATCAAAATCAATCTGATCTCCTGGACAGGAGTGGCGGGCGTTGCATCGATTGCTGACGCGATGGCGCGGGCAATCGGCGACTGAAGGGCTTCCCCCGCAGTGTTGAGCCTCGCCAAGGCTTCCTTCACAGGTTCGATAAATGCCGCCTGATAGCGGATAGCAACATGCTTTGGGTTCTCGAACAGGGGGTTGGCTTCAGCCCCGGGGTTGCAGTGATCGGCAACGGTATCGAGGACTGTTTCGTTGGCGCTCTCGCCCGGCCTTAGAACTTTGACGGTGAGGCGGTCTCCACGCGAGATATTGTCGCGAGCCTTTTCAACGATGTTGCGAATTTGGCCTTGCTCCGCCGCAGTCAGCGGGTCCGTCTTATCGATAATGATGAGCGTGGCAGCGTTAGAACCCGCGCGTGGGCAAAGTGTCTTAGCATCGACCTTTTCGTGCTTGAGCACATGAACCGCGTAAACCCCGCCGGCCGCCAAACAGACGGCAATGACCGCCAAGGCGGCTCCACCTATGGTTTTGGCGCTCATGATGTCTTCTCACTTGCTGCTTCATAGGGTGGACTGTGCGCAGCGTGAAGGCTTGCGCTGCTCGCCTCCGCGAGAAGTCTCTGAAAATCTGCCGAAGCCGCGTCAAATATGCCGAGAACGTCGCTCTGCTCCTTCTGCGCGCTTTTCTGCAACGCTTTCAGCTTCCTGTCTTGTGCCTCGAAAAACTTAAGCTGCCTCTCACTCAGGGGCGGGAGCTGCTTTGCCGCGATCGCAAAAATGTCTGCCGTTTCCCGGCCTGGGACCTTGTTGATGAGCCGGTCGTGCGCTCCGATTTCGCTTTCTGCGTCGCGAGCAGTCTCGTCCAGGCAGCTTTGCAATGCCTGGTGTTCTCCGGCATAAGTGTGGTGCAGCGCGAGCAGCGCCGCCATCTCTTGAGCGAAATTTGCGAGCTTCCCGCTGATAGCCTGAAAGCTTCCGGCCATTATTCCATTGGTCTGATTCAAAATGCGGCGCAGCATCGCGGTGCTCTTTTCGCGAGCCTTGGCATAACGCCGATGACATTTGCCGTAACCGGGAAATGGGTCGTCGAATTTGTAGCCGTCCAAGGCCGCGATGCAGGCACAGCAAAGCCCGATGACGAAGAGGAAGACGCTCAAGAAACTGTCGAACTTGAGGGGCGCCTCCAAGATTTTAGCCAACGCTTCGCGTTCCTTGATCCTATGTGGCGCCTCGACTGCCGGCTCAGGCGGTAGGCTTGTAATATTTGCAGGCGCTTTGGGAAGCTTTTGGCTGCCCGCTGACTTGGGCTGCGAAAGCATCTCGCGCTTCGGCGGTGTTGGGGCAGGAATGAGCGGTTCCACCTGCGCCACCTCTGTCCTGAAGTCCCTGTAATGGGCGCCTGTGAGATTGATTGCAGAGAGTACCGCGACCCCCGTCAAGGTCAGTACCATCGCTCCAGCCCGCAGACACCATCGGGACCGATGGAGTTGCGGGAGGATAACCCGCCCAAACAAGAACGCGGCCCCCACATTGGTTAATGAAAGAATAAGGGCCTCAAGCCACCCTCCCAATAGCCCTTGATCACTGCTATCGGCGAACAGAACGCCATTAATACCAGCTTCGAATATGATTAGAATTAGGAGGACTCCAACCGCCAATACCTGCGAAGCAGGATAGTGAGCCTCTCTCGCAAGGCGATATTTCGCCTTGAACCTCTCCAGATCGGCAAGCCGGTTTCGCTCTTCCCTGATGCAATCTGCGAGTACAGGTCCGTTCGCGATCAGCACTTTCTGCCTCTGAAAGCGAATTTGCTGAATATCATCGTCGAGTTTGGGAGGCAGGCAGCGCTTTTCCTGCGCATCGATCTTTACGCTCAGCGCTTCGAGCTGGGCTCTCGATTTCAGAAACTGCGAGTCCAGTTCTTTCTGCAGGCGTTGAGCGATTCCAGCGAGGACGGCAGATGAAGCCTCCTGCTGCTGCGCCTCAGACTCTGCCAGTGACGCGCGGTAGGTCTGAATTTCATGCTGGGAATTTGTATTTCTACGGCCACGAATAGGAACGATCTCGGCGCCGATCAGACTCGTACGCTCCTCAGCTGGACGTTGATCGATGTCGCCAGACCGGTCGATAACACGTTCGCCGTCACGCTCAGGTTCCATATCAACGCGCAGCCTTACCGAACATCCACTACATATAATCTCAAATATAAATTAATATATTCCAAAAAAGCAAAAAAAGAAAGTGATGGGGCTTGCCGCCATCCCGTTTTGAAATGAGCGCGTGCAACGCAGCCATGCCGCTTGGGCGGGAAGCTCTTAGGGCAACGCGGGGGGTGGAATGCGATGTGGGGTTGGTTCCGGGGACACCTCTGCTCTAATGCTTGCAACAGCGGCAATCACCGCACTAATTTGATGCAGCGTTGAGCGCGACAATGGAGGGAGCCTTGAGCGCCGATCCAAACGAGGACTTCTACAAGGGTCTCAGGAAACTTACCATCGCTGCGGAAATCCTGTCCGAAGCCCTTCCCTTCATGCAGCGCTACGATCAGGCGACGGTCGTCATCAAATATGGCGGGCACGCGATGGGTGATGCGAAACTGGCGGAGAGCTTCGCCCGTGATGTGGTGATGCTGGAGCAGGCGAGCGTGAAGCCGGTCGTGGTGCACGGGGGCGGCCCACAGATTGCGCGGCTGCTAAGCCGCCTTGGCATAAAAAGCGAATTTTCGGGCGGACTGCGGGTGACCGACGCCGAAACCGTCGAGGTTGTCGAAATGGTGCTTGCGGGTACCATCAACAAGCAGATCGTGAGCGAGATCAATCGGCTTGGCGGTCATGCCTGCGGCATTTCCGGCAAGGATAGCAATCTCGTGATTGCGAGAAAGCTGACACGCACCGAACGCGACCCGGATTCCAATATCGAACGCGCGATCGATCTCGGCTTCGTCGGAGAGCCCGAGGAAATCGATCCCCGCATTGTTCAGGTGCTCGCGGCGAATGAGATCATTCCTGTGGTCGCGCCGCTCGGGAGTTCCCGCGACGGTACAACCTTCAATATCAACGCCGATACCTTTGCCAGTGCACTGGCTGGCGCCCTGAAGGCCAAGCGGCTAGTGCTCCTGACCGATGTCGCGGGCGTGCTCGACAAGGACAAGAAGCTCATCCATCACCTGTCTGTCTCCGAAGCCAGGGCCATGATAGCCGACGGAACGATCTCAGGCGGCATGATCCCGAAGGTCGAGGGATGTATCAGCGTGATCGAGGAGGGCGTGGAAGGCGTCGTCATCCTAGACGGCCGTGTGCCGCATGCCGTCCTTCTTGAGCTCTTTACGGAACATGGCGTCGGCACTCTGATCGAACGTGATCCGCATGGCTGATCACGCCACTGACGTAAAGGACGTCATCGCCGAAGCTTTCACCGGGACGCAGCTCTGGGTCTTCGATCTCGACAACACCCTTTACCCCGCGGAGTGCAATCTTTTCGCACAGATCGACCAGCGAATGTCCACCTTCATCCAAGACTTGCTTGGCCTTGACCCCACAGGAGCGCGGAAAGTGCAAAAGGAGCTTTATTACACGCATGGGACCACACTTTGCGGCCTGATGACCGACCACGGCGTGGACCCGGAAGTCTTTATGGACTTTGTTCACGACATCGATCTGGCCCCCGTCGCTCATACTCCTGAGTTAGCGGATGCCATAGCCGCACTCGAAGGGAAGAAGTTCATCTTTACAAATGGCTCTATCCGGCACGCCGAGCGCATAGCCAGCAAGCTCGGCATCTTGGGCAAATTCGATGGAATTTTCGACATCGCGGCCGGAGGCTACATTCCGAAACCGAAGCCCGAAGCTTTTTCCCGTTTTCTTGAGTTCTGCGGGGGCAATCGCTGCAAGTCCGCCATGTTCGAGGATTTGCCGCATAACCTGGAAGCCGCGCACGGCCTTGGTATGGTAACCGTGCTTATCAGGTCCGATTATTACGATCATCCGTCGCAACACGCCCTGAAAGATGCGGGCAAGCTGCCGGACTATATCCATTTTGAAACCAGTGACTTGACTGGCTTTTTGAATCGAGCAGCCTTACGCCAAGAGCAGCCTTCACGGCCCGAAGGCTTATAGTCAGAGCTGCCTTTGGCGACGCCTATATTCAGGCTGAAGCCTCGGGCGCAGCCTCTTCCTCGATGGCAGGCACTTCCTCCGCGGTCGTTTCTGCCATCAGCTTAAGGGCTTCCCCAGGCCAATCCTCGCGCTCCAGGCGCCCCCCAAGCTTTAGATACTCGTCGACCAACGTAATTTCTTCATCGGAAAAGTTGGCAAGCTGTTCGAACTTGATGACGCCGATCTCGTTCAAGCGCTTTTCATCGTTTGCATCTATCCCCTTGATAAGCTTCAGATTGTCCGCATTGCCTTTCGGCCGCTTGAACCCCTTGAACTCTGCCTTCAGTGCCTTGGCGCGGTTATCCGTCCGCTCCGGGATACGGGCAGCCTTGCCTCGAAGCCCCCGTAGATAATAGAGCTTGGCACGCCGGACCTTGCCGCGGCGAATAACGGTGATGCTGTCGATGAGCGGTGAATAAAGCGGAAAGACGCGCTCGACCCCTTCGCCATAAGAGATCTTGCGGACCGTGAAGCTTTCGTTGAAGCCGCGGCCGGAGCGCGCAATGCAAACACCCTCATAGGCCTGAACGCGTTCGCGACTACCTTCAACAACCTTCACGCTGACACGCACAGTGTCTCCCGGTTGAAAGGTTGGGATGCGCCGCTTCGCCTCAAGCTGCGCCATTTGCTCTCTTTCAAGCGTCTCGATAACGTTCATCACTGAATTCCTCACTGCGGCACATTGAAGGAGCGACCACGCCGCGCTAAATGCGCGCGCCCACCGCGCAGATTAATCTGGGATGCAGCTTACTTAGGGCAAAAACCAGGCCTTGTCGATTGCAACCTTACAATTTTGGCCCGATTTCAGTGCAAGTTGCAGTAAAGACGTTGACGGAACTGCTAACGAACCCCCACATCCGGCGATCATGATTGCAACCAAACCTTATAAGATTCTGGCGGCCGCTTTGCTAGCCTCTTTCGCCTGGTTTTCAGGAGCCATGGCGGGCGATCAGGCAAAAACTATTGTCAACGCTCTCGATCCGAAAAGCATGAACGAGCTTTTCGAAATCTCGAAGAGGCAGCCGGATGCCGCCTTGACGAATATAATGCCTTTGTCCCCGAATACCTTTCGCTTTTTGTTTGTTTGGCCTGCGTCCAATCCGATCATGACTTATGAACGCGTGGGTCAGAGTTTTGCGGAGCGCTTCGCTACTTTTGCTGAGAAGTTGAAGTCGCTCGCAACGGGGTTCTGTCTCATATCGCAAAATATGTACTTTGGTACAGCCCCCTATGGCGAGGAGGAGGTCAACGTCGCCTATCGCGACATTGAAGTCCGCTATCCGTTCAGCGGTCCGGCACCCTGCCCTGGCCGCTATGTCTCGATCGCAGAGGCCGAGCAGGTTGCGCCCGTCCGGTCATTTGGCTATGGCGCTGCCTTGCCGCGGAGCCGCGAGATTCCACCAGAGCCTCCGGCAAATCCAGAGGACAATCTGAAGCCGTTTGTAAACCCTTCTCCGGGCCCTCCCGCCGAGTAACGCACCGCCCCCTCACAACTTATTGTGCTGCGGCGGCCGCAGTTTTCTGAGAGTTAGCGGCTCCCTTGAAGAGAACGTCTACCCGCATGCCGGGAAGCAGAGGAACCCCGTCATCGAGATCGAGGGTGACCTCCATAACGTCAGTGTCCGTAAGCATCGGCTGGCCATGAGTATTGAGCTTCGGCGCAGCGAGGACGCGGGCGACAAGAGCGACCTTTGCCCCGAACTTATGATTTGGTAAGGCGTCTGGCTGGACCATTGCAGCCTGGCCCATATAAATCTTGGGGACGTCTCGGTCTTCGATTTCAGCGCGAACCTGTAGGTGAGAGGTGTCGCCGAGGACCACGAGCGGGATTTCCGCCGCCGGATTAGCCGTTTCGCCGGTCTTGGCATGTAACTGGAGAATGGTAGCGTCTATGGGAGCGCGAATGTGCCGCCGCTCAAGCTCTGCGCTGACTGCCGCAACGTCGGCTCGGGCTGCAGCCAAGGCGGCTTCCTCGCGCAGCGGAGCGGGAAGATTTTTTGCCTCGACCCGTTTCAGGTTGGCCCGTTCAATCTCGACTTTCCGAGCTGCCGCCATCACAGCGCCCCTGGCGCTTGTGATGTCCACGGCAGAGGCGTCTTTGGTTTTAGCGAGTGAGATGTGGCGATCGAGGTCCATGCGTGTCTCGAAGGCATTCCGTTCCGCGGTGTAGAGGCTATCCTCTGCTCTTCTGCGTTCCAGAGCGGCGCCCCTTGCCTCGATGTCATCTCTTTCCGCCGCCCGAGCCGCGACACCGGCTTTTGCAGCAGCAAGCTTCGCCTTCAATTCTTCATCGTCCAGCTTGATTAGGAGGTCGCCCGCCTTCACCTGGGCATTGATTTCGCCCGGCACTTCCTTGATTACCGCCGCTGCGGGTGCGCCGATCTTGAACACCCCGCCTTGAGGCTCGACGCGCCCGGGCGCAGCCGCGGTCCAAACTGCCTCGACAGGTTCGGGCTGCTCTGAATGCGTTGGCTCTGGGCTGTAGGATAGCATCCCGGCGGCACCCAAAGCAGTTCCAACAGCTGACGCTCCCAGCAGCAGGATCAATGAAGCAAGTTTTATCCTAAGCATTGATTGCCCGTCTTTTATTCTGGTTTTGATTCGGGACCTGCCTCGGCAGTTCCTGCCGGCCCTCAAATTGCAGCGAACTCACTTGTCCTCGCTGCCTGACGATCTGGCCATCCTCAATCTCAATCACCCGGTCTGCATAAGGTTTGGCGCGGCAATCATGGGTGACCGCCAGAACGGTGCGGCCACAATTCCTCGCGATTGTGGTCAATAGCCCGATAATCGCTTGACCGTTGGCAGCATCCAAGGCGGAGGTCGGCTCATCGGCTAGAATTATGGCAGGCGAGGAGGCAAGCGCCCGTGCAATGGCCACTCGCTGCTTTTCGCCCCCGCTCAGTGATCCGGCATAGCTCTTCCGGCGATGGGAGAGCCCAACTTCGTCAAGGGCGTCTTCGGCGCGTCTGTGGCATTCATTCGCCGGAAAGCCGCGGACATCGAGGGCAATCTTGACGTTGTCGAGAGCATTCAAGGCTGGAAACAGATTATAAGACTGGAAGACGAAACCGAAATACCGCCTCCGCAAGGCGGCAAGATCCTCCGGCGTCCGTCCGGTTGCACGCTCACCCTCGATGAGAAGAGAGCCTGATCCCGGCGCAAGAATACAACCCAGAATGGAGAGCAGCGTCGTTTTGCCGCTTCCCGAGGGGCCCGTAAGAAGCACGAACTCATTCTGGAAGAGGGTCAAGCTCACGCCCTTGAGGGCAGTCACCTTCCCCTGCCCCTCTCCGAGCTCCTTCGTGATGGCGCGCGCTTCGAGTACGGGACGCCTCATCGCGCGAACACCGTCACGGGGTCGATTTTGGTCACTTTGATTATCGAGGAAATGGCCGAGACGATGCACATCGCAATCGTGACGGCAAACAGCAAAGCCGCAAGCGCAGGCGTAAAGATTATCGGCAGAGCCGTCTTTCCGCTGAAAGCGACAATCGTCAGCGATACGGCAACCCCAAGCGCATATCCCGCAACCGCGCTTACTGTCGCCTGAGTGAGTAACACCTTGTGGATGTAGGACGAAGACGAACCCAGGGCTCTAAGCGTTGCAAATTCTGTCAGGTGGTCTTTGGTACTTGAATAGATCGTCTGCGCCACGATGATTGTCCCGATAACGAGGCCAAGCAACGCGCCGCCGATCAGGGCGACCCCTGCCCCAGTTCCCAAAAGCCAATAATCGAGATTGCGCTGCTCAAATTCCTTCTTTGTGTAGACCGAATTGTTGTGGAGCCGGCCGGCAAGCTCCCTTTTTACATTTTGCATCGAGGCTCCGGGGGCGAGTTTGACCAAGTAGAAGGTCGCGCTATCGGGAGGCAGCGATAACAGCGACCGCGCTTTATGGATTGACGTAAACACATAAGGGGACGTGGTGAATGAGCGGATGCCATCGCTCAAACCCTCTACGCGAACGCGTTTGCCCTCTATTTCAGCGGTTGCGCCGACACCTGCTACGTTGAGTGCGCGGGCGTACGTGCGGTCGATAGTTACGCCATCCACCGAAGAAGGTGAGGAGGCTCCTTCCACGATATTCCAGGGTTCAAGGCCACCTTCATCTCTGCCGGCACCAATCAAAACCACGTTTGAGGAACTGGAATTTGACCTTTGCCAGTTTGCAAATGAAACAATCAGTGGCGTCACGGCCTCTACGCCAGGAACCGAAAGCGCCGCGTAGCGTTCGCGTCCCTTCATGAGCGTGGCCTGTTCGAAACTCGGCGCGCCATAGGCAGAAATCCACAGGTCACCTGAGGCGTGCTCGATCATCCCCGCGATCATCTCCCCGGCACCGAGATAGAGGCCAAGCTGGATCGCCACCAGCACAACCGCGAACAAAATACCAATGAGGGTGACTAGGAACCTGGCCCTGTCATGGAGCAGGTTCCGAATCGCAAGCTTTACGATCATAAGGGGGAAACGATGACCTTAGTTGCGAGTGAGTTGCAGGCTGTAAGATGGCAGGGCCGTCTGTCAGGCCCGCAGGTTGAGCGCCAGCTCATGTTCTTCGTCCAGTTACTACAACAGGAAAGTGTGGCAGCATGCGGGCAGCTTTGCGGTATGGAACGCGTTCAGGCGTGCCCAACCGCCCCAACCAGATGGGTGGGATCGACCCCTAGGAGACGGAGCGCGCGGGCATATTTGCCTTCGAGATCGCTGTCGAAAAGAATTTCGTCGTCGGCGGGACAGCTCAGCCAGCCGTTGGTCTGAATTTCGCGCTCAAGCTGCCCCGGAGCCCAACCTGCGTAACCCAGCGCAAGGATTGCCTTGTTGGGTCCGCTCCCCTTGGCGATGGCCTTCAAAATATCGACGGTCGCGGTCAGGCAAATGCTTTCATTGATCGGAAGAGTGCTGTCGGCCGCAAAGTAATCGGAGCTATGCAAAACAAAGCCGCGGCTTGTTTCAACCGGCCCTCCGACGTGCACAGCCATGGAACCAACGCGGATAGCGACAGGACGCGAGCCGGCCGCCGTTATTTCGAGCTGCTCGAGAAGCCGGGGCAAGGAGATGTGTGGAGCGCGCTGGTTGATAATCAGGCCCATGGCTCCTTCGGCAGAATGTGCGCAAAGGTAGATTACCGCGCGATGGAAGCGCGGATCTGTCATGGATGGCATCGCGATGAGGAGATGACCGTCAAGATAGCCATCTGAAGTTTGGAGCTCTGTATCCGCTTTTACTCTCGCCATGCCTCAATGCTACCGCTTCTAACGGCTCCTTGTGAAGGGCGAACGGCTAAATTTTTGTCCAGGCGTAGGAGTTATCCCTAACGCAGCCCTAGCATCCATCATGAAAACGGAAGCCAGGCATAGGGGGTTCCAGGGCTAATTTTCCGGCCGGAACATCGGAGGCCTGGACAGCAAAGCTTAACAGCAGCATGATTGCCGGCGAAGGCAGGAGCCTTCCAAGTTGCCGAAGCAATCGGCTGCAGACACGCATCAGTGAAGGAGCAGGAGGCAATCATGCAGTTTCTCGACCAGCTGCTGCGTTTTCTGCAGCAAGGGCTCGCAGCAATCTTCAATTTCGTACGGATTATCTGGAAGTGGTCCATTGAGCAGATTTTCGCCGTGCCCTGGGGCCAGCTTGGCACTCTGCCGCTTTGGAAGATCGTAATCCTGGTAGCCGCAGGCTGTGCAATTATTTACTTTCTGTACCGCGCCGGCTCGGAACTCCTTGACGCGGGGCAGAAAGCTTTATCCGCATTCGCCACCCTTCTTTCCGTCTTGGTAAAAACGCTTCCGCCGATCTTGCTGGCGGGACTATCGGCAGCTGGCGGCGCATACCTCATAAATCACGTGAACTTTTAGAGTGTCATCTCTTTTGATGTAGCTCAAGGCTCTCGCCTGCGCATGATCTTATCCCGGATCATGCTCCGAGGGCCCCATTTGTGCGTTGCACAAATACATTGGGTTTACATAGCCGATGGAGTAGCGTCGGGTGAAGGCTTTCTCGCCCGCTGATGGAGCTTGCCATGACCATCCGCAACCTCAATTTCATGTTCCATCCGCAAAATATCGCGCTCATCGGTGCAAGCGAGCGTCCTGGCTCGATCGGATTGCATGTCGCGAAGAACCTATTGAAGGCTGACTTCGCCGGCGAGATCGCCTTCGTGAACCCCGCCCACGGCAAGATTCTTGGCAGGCCTTGCTATCCCTCCGCCGAAGCACTCCCGTTTGTACCCGAGCTTGGGGTGGTTGCCACCCCGCCCCGCACCGTCCCTGGCGTCATAGGCGAACTTGGCCGCAAAGGTTGCCGCGCTGCTGTCGTTATTTCCGCTGGCGTTACGGGTCAGCTTGCACAGCAAATGCTCGATGCGTCACGCCCGTATCTGTTGCGCATAATGGGGCCAAACTGCATTGGCATTCAGGTTCCTGCTTTGAAGCTTGACGCGAGCTTTGCGCAAACGCTGGCAAAGCCTGGCCACATAGCACTCATATCGCAATCGGGAGCCATAACGGCCGCGATGCTGGACTGGGCTCGCGTCGAAGACGTGGGATTCGGTCTCGTCGCATCTATTGGGGACGCGGCCGATGTCGATCTCGGCGACATGCTGGACTATGTCGCAGGCGACGTCACATGCAAGGCCGTCTTTCTCTACATCGAAGGCGTAACCCATGCGGCAAAGTTCATGTCGGCCGCGCGGCGATGCTCGCACGCAAAGCCCGTCATTGCGATCAAGGCGGGCCGTCATCCCGAAGGGGCCAAGGCGGCACAATCTCATACTGGCGCGCTCGCCGGTTCGGACAGTGTCTATGACGCAGCTCTTCGCCGCGCCGGAATCTTACGCGTTCTCGATCTCGATGAGATATTCGATGCGGCGGAAGTCCTCGCTCACATAAGAAGCGTATCGGGAGGACGCCTCGCCATCGTGACCAATGGCGGCGGCGCAGGCGTGCTGGCGGCCGATACCTTGGCGGACATGCATGGCAATCTGGCGTCGCTGGAGAAGAAGACGCTGGATACTTTGAACGCGAAGTTGCCTGCCACCTGGTCCCACGGCAATCCCGTTGACATCATCGGAGACGCCGGCGCGGACCGCTACCGCCTCGCTGTTGACACCGTCCTCCAGGACAGCAACTCCGATGCCGTGCTGGTCATGAATTGCCCTACCGCTCTCGCATCTCCCCTGGATGCGGCGAAGGCAACGGCGGAAGCCGTTATGGACGCCCGGAATCGCGGCTTCACGAAGCCGGTCGTGGCAACGTGGCTCGCGCAAAGCGAGGCTGCGCAAGCGCATGCGCTGTTCGACGCGGCCGGCATACCGGATTTTGAAACCCCGGGTGCAGCGATCCGGGGGCTGATGCAGCTCGTCCGCTATGGGCGCGCCCAGGCGGAATTGATGCAGACCCCGCCGGCACTTCCGCCTTATCTTCACTTCGATTTCAAAGCAGTCGAATCAGGGATCGGCGCAACACTTGGCGATGGCCGAAGCCTTATGACTGAGCCAGAGGCCAAGTCCGTGCTTTCAGCCTATGGCATCCCCGCCGTAACGACGATCGTGGCTGCAACGCCGGAGGAAGCGAAGAATGCCGCATCCCGGCTGCTTCGCGACAACCCGTCGGTGGCGGTGAAAATCCTGTCGCCAAACATCAGTCACAAATCCGATTTCGGCGGCGTTCGCCTCGACCTTACTTCACCAGAGGAGGTTGAGAAGGCTGCGCGGCAGATGCTCATCGATATCAAGGCGGCGCGTCCCGATGCACTCCTGAAAGGTGTCACGGTGCAGCCGATGATAAAGCGGCCGGGTGCCTACGAGCTTATACTTGGTATCAGCATCGACCCAACATTCGGACCTGTGATCCTGTTTGGGGCAGGAGGGACCGCCGTCGAAGCAATCGGCGACACTGCGATGTCCCTCACTCCCCTCGATCTCAAACTCGCAAGCGACCTCATTGCTTCCACCCGCATTTACAAACTTCTGAAGGGATACCGCGACAAGCCTCCGGTAGATCTGCAGGCGCTGGCGCTATGCCTTGTAAGGCTGAGTTCGCTGGCGGTGCAGCATCCGGCGATACGCGAACTCGATATCAATCCGCTTCTTGTGGATGAGAAAGGGATGATAGCGCTCGACGCGCGCATCGTTGTGGCGGACCCGAAGAAGAACCCGCCAACTCCTCCCGCCATCAGGCCCTACCCGCAGAAATGGGAAACGCGGCAGAAGCTTCAGGACGGAAACGAACTCTTCATGCGCCCAATCAGGCCCGACGATGAGCGATTCTACGCCGAATTCATGCGGCACATGACCCCTGAGGACATCCGGCTGCGTCTGTTCATACCGGTAAAGGAATTGTCCCATGAGTTTCTCGCCCGGATGACCCAAATCGACTATGCGCGCGAGATGGCGTTCATAGCGCTTCGGCCTGGACCGCAGGGCTCCGAGGAGATGCTTGGGGTTGCCCGCTTCTTCGCGGACCCGGATTTTGAGAAGGCCGAGTATGCGGTCATCGTTCGTTCGGATTTGAAAGGGCACGGGATAGGTTGGGCCTTGATGCGCCACCTGATTGCCTACGCCCGCAGCGCCGGATTGAAGATGCTGCATGGCTGCGTCTTGAAAGAAAACACCACGATGATCCAAATGTGCCGCGAATTAGGCTTTCGGGTCGAGGGCGATAAAGAGGACCCGGCCGTTGATGCCGTTGCGCTGGATCTCACTTCGGAAGCGGCCGCACGGCTTGCCGCCCCCGGCGGGCATGACGCATTCCGGGGCTTGCCTCTCTTCTGAAAAAGCGCGATGCCGAAGCCATTTGCCCCCTTACCGGGTCAAGTGGCATGGATTTTTTCCGACGGGGAGGCAATGCGCTCGCTACCGGTCCGAAACCTCATCCTGAAAAGCAAAGCGCCCCGCAAATGAATGCGAGGCGCCGGAGGCTCGTGGCCCGGCCGGAACATGGTCGCGAGCGGGCGTTGGACCCGGCGGGATCAACCCCGCCGCGCAAATTCTAGTTCACAGCCGCCGTCGGCGTTACAAACGCCGCGATTCCCTCGGTGATGCCTTCGGCCAGAGGCAGGTGCGGGTTCGCATAAGTTGCTTGGTTGGCTGCTCTACCTGGTAGGCTCACTTTCTTGAGGACGTGATTGGTGTCTGGAAGCAGCAAAAGCTTCGCAGCCGGATCCGCGTCCTTAAGCCGCTCAGCATCCTTGACGCTCACTTGGATGTCCCGCTTGCCCTGAATGATAAGGACTGGCCCGTGGTACTCGGCTATGAGCCGCGCGGGATCAATCGCAAACATGCTGATCAGGAAGTCCTGAACCCTTGGGTTAAACATTTGCGCCACAGTGGGATTCAACGCATACGGGTTCACATGCCGGCCCTTTTCCAGGGCCGCAACTACGGCGAGCGCCTGCTCAATCTCGGGTCCGCCCTCGGGATTCGATCTTAGCTGCTCGGCCAAAACCTGCCCAGCGGGCCTCCCTGGTGCAGCCAGAAGGATCAGCCCGCAGATCCCGCCGACACTACGGCCCGAGGCCAGTGCAACAAGACCGCCTTCGCTATGCCCCATCACCCAAACGCAGGACACGCCTTTCTTCATGCGGATAACGTCCACCCAAGCGCGAATATCGTGAGTGTAGGCTTCTATGGTGACGGCGTTTGGATCGCCGGCGCGAGAGCTGCCGAACATGCCGCGCTTGTCGATCCGCACGGTGGTGATGCCTTCTTTGGCTAGGCCCTCGGCCAGGAGTTTGTAGCTTGAGGCCCTGATCCCGAGAGGATTATTGCCGTCGCGGTTTGTGGGTCCAGACCCGGGGATGATCAGGATCACCGGACCCTTCGCATTCTCCGGCGTCAGCACTGTTCCCCTAAGTGCACCATGAGGCCCGGGTGCTTGAAGGGGGGTTTCGGCAGGCGCGGCCAGCGCATAGACTGGCATCGCCCACAAAAGGGCAATTATGGTAAGTAAACGCATCGAACCTTTTGGGGGGAAGTTGAACTTGCATTCCGCATGAGATGACACGCCGAATGCGCTTGACCTGTGCCTTTTAGGACAGCACGGCTCAAGATGCAACCCAGTATACTACTTGGATTGTATGGGGGGGCTCTACAACGCGCTAGGCCCGTCACAACTCCCGCCGGTTGACCTAAAACGCCCTTCAGGGCTTTCGGGCAAGAGGTATTCGCTTACATATTCGGCATGCAGGCCTTCGCAGCCCTTCTTGACCGGCTCTATTACACGCATTCGAACAACGCCAAGGCGGCAATACTAATCGAATACCTGCGCCACACGCCCGACCCGGATCGCGGCTTTGCCGTAGGAGTCATCGCCGGTACTGTCACCTTCGATCTCTTCAAACGCGCGCTTGTTCGGGACCTTGTAGCCGAACGCGTCGATCCGGTCTTGCTCGCGCTCTCCTACGATTATGTGGGAGAGATGTCCGAGACCGTGGCTCATATCTGGCCGCCAAATCCCCGCGGCACGTTGCTGAACCCGCTGCCGCCGTTGCATGAGGTTATTCACGAGTTCCAGACCCGCGGCAAGCAAGGCATCCGCGAATATCTCGCTCTCCTCTTGGACAATATGACGGCGCCGGAGCGCTGGGCGCTTCTCAAGCTCGGCACCCGAACGCTGCGCATCGGCATGTCCGCGCGCTCGGTGAAACATGTGCTTGCCGATTTTGGCGGGGTAAGCATCGGTGAAATCGAAGAGGTTTGGCACGCCCAAGAGCCGCCTTATCTCGATTTCTTTGCCTGGCTCGAGAAGCGCGGACCGAAGCCCGAAGCCAAGGATGCGGTGACGTTTCACCCGGTGATGCTTGCGCATGCGCTGGAGGATGCGGACCTTGAGAAAATAACGCCGCAGCAATTCATGGCGGAGTGGAAGTACGATGGCATCCGCGTGCAAATTGTGTCCACGCCGGCAGGGAAAGCGCTCTTCTCGCGCAGCGGTGACAATATCTCAGGCGCTTTCCCTGATGTCCTCTCACGTATCGATTTCCAGGCCGTGCTCGACGGCGAGCTGATCGTGAAGTCCGGCGATGCGATCGCAAGCTTCAAACAACTGCAGCAGCGGCTCAACCGTAAATCTCCGGACCCGAAATTGATCGAGAATTATCCGGGCCACGTCATTCTTTACGATATGCTCGCGGCCGATGGCCGTGACCTACGCCCCCTGCCCCTCATAGAGCGGAAGGAGGAAATGGGGCGCTGGTTCGCCGCTACCGGGCCATCAGAGATGGAGCTGGCACAGCCGCTCGCGTTCAAAAATCCTGGTGACTTGCAGGCATTGCGCGCGGAGGCTGGAGCGCTTGAGTCCCCGCATATCGAGGGCCTGATGCTGAAGCGGCTTGACAGCACCTACGTGCCCGGCCGCCCAAAAGGCCTATGGTACAAATGGAAGCGCGATCCCAAGCTTGTCGATGCCGTGCTCATGTATGCCCAGCGGGGCTCGGGCCGGCGCTCGTCCTTTTATTCCGATTACACTTTCGGCCTCTGGCGCGATGGCGAACTTTTGCCGATCGGCAAGGCCTATTTCGGCTTCACGGACGAGGAATTGCGCGAGCTGGATAAATGGGTGCGCAATCATACCGTCGGCCGTTTCGGCCCAGTGCGCGAGGTAGAGAAGGCGCTGGTGTTCGAGGTCGCGTTCGACGCCATACATCGCTCCACGCGGCACAAGTCAGGCGTTGCGCTCCGGTTCCCCCGGATCAACCGCATCCGCTGGGACAAGCCCGCGCGCGAGGCGGACGAGCTGACGGCACTGGCCAAATGGCTGGATTAGCCACTTAAATGCCATCACCGCACGCCTAATTCGCAATCGTCGGCACGCCAAAGGCCAAGTGAGTTGATTCAGTTTGGGGGAGCGCTATTCTGTGCGTCGGGGATCGGGAAGCTTAAAGCCTTGAACGGCTTCAGGAAGGGTATGCGATCCGTCAATGAGGGATGGGACGGCAATGGGTCCAAAGGATGCGTCAACGAGCCTTATGCTCAGAGGCGATACCAAGCTGCGAAGCTTGTTTTCGATCAGGCGCGGGCTTTTGCGTCTTCGCAGTTTCTACTCTGGGGTGCCTTATACGGCGTTGAAGCTGTTTTATGTGATCGGGGTGCGTCTCGACAGTGCGATCGTTGTCGATAGAAGCAGTGGCGAAATCGCCGGCGAATGGAGCGGCCCCCTAAAGCGGGATGAACAAAAAGCGGAGGCACGCCGCCAAGCATTGCATGCAGCCATCGCGGCCTATGCGGCAGACGCTCGCGCCGCTTTTGGCGAAGGCCGCCGGGTCCTCGATCTTGGCGCATCACGGGTTCATATCTTCGCGACACCCGGATATATCTTAGCGGTCGAGCATAGTGGGCCCGGCAGCCGTAAACTCACGGGCGTCATAGATATCGCTCTCCGAAAGTCTCTTGAATCGGCCCCCGGCTTTATCAGCCTTATCACCGGCAAGGCCACCGAACTTCAGGGCCTGGCAAGTAAAGCCGGTCCGGCCCTGGAGAAATCCCTGGCGCGAGCAAATTTGCCGCCTTATGGCGAGGCGCAGCGGCCGATTTTCGCCCATACAGCCGTCGCAATAATTACAATCGCAGGCATCACAGCTACCAGCGAAGCCATTCTTAAAAAATATGTCAGCGGCCCGAATTCCGAAGCAGGTTTGGCTGCGCCTTCGAAGCTATCGGATCACAAGACCGGGGCATCCCAGACAGTGAGTGTTTCCACATTAGGATCGGCGAGCGAGATCGGTAGGCCAGCCAAGCGCGTGCGGCCGGCTCGGCACACAACGCCCGATGCGCCACAACCAGTCAATCTCCCGGTTTCTGAGGCATTGCCGCCATCTCCCGCAAAACCTGCTTTAGAAAAGGCAGAGGAGCGGGTGACAATTGCGAAGGGAATAGTGGATTCGGCACTATCCAATCTTCCCAACTTCGATCAAGGCGCCGGGCTTGACCTCAAATCCTGGAACCAGATCGACATCAATGTCCAATCTGACACAAACAATATCTCCAGCGCGGTCTCTGTCCCTGCAGGCTTGCTCCAAGGCCAGCCGGTTACAGTCAGTGATCAGGGGGTGATGGTCGGCTTATTCTCGACAGGCGGCGGAGGGAATTCCCTGCTGTCACCAATTGACGCGACAGGAAGCTCAGGAGGCAACGCACAAGGGGCGCTCGCGACAACAACAAGCGGCGTGGCGAGCTTGAGCGCGGGCGCCCAAAGCCTGGCAAGCACAAACGCGGTCACGGGAATGGCCGGAACCACGGTGAACTCCGCCCTGGGTACGGTCGGAAAAGCTCTTCATTAGAGCCTCGCGCCAATAAGTGTGAGCGGTTTTCGGGTTACGCGATGCGATCGAACAAAGACTTAGAGCGGCGCGCCGATTCCAAATTGGCATCCGCCGCTCTAACACACCACAAAGCGATTAAGCCGGCATCAGCATTCCTGCCGTTTCGCGGGTGTGCAGCTAGGCAGCTTTAACTTTTAGTGTGCGAGCGCATATCCTCCATGGCACTCTCAAGAAATCATGCACTTGCGCAACTGACGGGAAAGAATGACGCAATCAACTCCAGCGGGTACGCTCCGGTTTCCCTTTCCCGAGCCCCCCAAACCAGGCGAATTCGTGGAAGTTGCGCCCGGGATATTGTGGGTTCGCATTCCGCTTCCTTTCAGGCTGAACCACATCAACATTTATCTCATCGAGGATGGAGCCGGCTGGGCTGTCCTCGACACAGGGATCGCGAACCAGGCCACGCGCGACATTTGGGAAGCGCTCATCGCCCGCCGCCTGGCCGGGCGCGCGCTCACCCGGCTGATTGTCACGCATTATCACCCCGACCATATCGGCCTGGCCGGATGGCTAGCGGAGCGGTTTGGCGTGCCGCTTCTCACGACACAGACGACCTATTTGCAATGCCTGAACATTTCGCTCAGCCCTGGCGCGCTCGACGCGAAGGTCTATCGCGACTTTTATCTCCGCAATGGCCTGCAGGCCGAAATCACTAACCTGGTGACAACACAAGGCCACGGCTATTTGCGAATGGTTGCACCGCTTCCGCCAGTGTTCCAGCGTATCGCCTCTGGCGAGAGAATCGACATCGGGGGACGCAGCTTCGAGGTATTGACCAGCGATGGGCACGCGCCGGAACAGGCGATGCTCTATTGCGCGGAAGAGAAGATATTCTTCGGCGCAGATCAGGTGCTGGAAAAGATTTCGCCCAATGTAAGCGTCTGGGCCGTAGACCCGCATGGCGACCCGCTTGGGCTTTACTTGCGATCACTTTCCAACCTGAAGACGCGTTTGCCCGAAGATGCGCTGGTGCTGCCCGGCCACCAAAGGCCCTTCGCCGGACTTCATGCGCGCGCTTCCGAGCTGGCCGCCCATCATGCCAAAAGGTGCGCCGCCATTGCGCAGGCCTGCGGGGAGCCAAAATCCGCAGCTGATCTGCTGCCCGCGATTTTTCACCAGCAACTCGGCCCGCACGAAATGAGCTTCGCCTTCAGCGAGGTTCTTGCTCACATGAATTACATGCTGCGAAGCGGTGAGCTCGTTTGGGCTGAGCCGGAAAACGGGATTGTGCGCGTGAAGTTGCCTTCTTAGCAGACGCCGCGGTAGCGACGGCAGGGAACAGCGCGGCTGCATTTTCCTTTGCAGTTCATGCCACGAAAGCAAGCGCTTCTCGAAGAGGAATTTCACGGGGCGAGCTTCCTTCTTGATCCCTCGACGCCGCCCATGGAAGCCCATCAGGTGGATAGTCTGCCGGATGGGGAAGGATGGCAATTTGAGCCAAAATGGGACGGTTTTCGCTGTCTCGTCTTTCGATCAGGCGAACGGATCGAGATGCGCGCCAAATCCGGCAAATCGCTTGCGCGCTTCTTTCCGGAAATGGTCGCGTTGCTCACTAAGCTCGATCCCCCCGAATTCGTCCTCGATGGCGAGCTGCTTATTGCCCAGGGTGGCACTCCCTCTTTCGACGCGCTGCAAATGCGTCTTCATCCAGCCGAGAGCCGTATCCGGCGGCTGGCCGCGGAGACGCCTGCCACTCTCGTACTATTCGATCGGCTTGCCGGCCCGAGTGGGATTTTGCTTGACAGCCCGTTAGTGAATTGCCGCGAGGCATTGGAAGAATTTTATGACCGCAACTTAACTCCTGGGGTGAAATTGTCGCCGTTCACGCGTGAGCGCCGCCTAGCGCAAAGTTGGCTGACTGCGAGCGGCGGCGCCATAGACGGGGTCGTTTCCAAGCGGCTGGATGGCGTCTACACGCCCGGAAGGCGCACAATGCTGAAGGTTAAATGCCTTCGCACTTCCGACTGCGTGGTGGGTGGTTTCCGCTATCTCGAACGGGAGCATTTAGTGGGATCGCTGTTGCTTGGGCTTTATAATCGCCAAGGCGAACTCGACCATGTCGGCTTCACGTCAGCAATCGCCGCGAATGATCGAGAAGCGCTAACAGAGCGATTGCAGAGCCTGGCCAAACCGCCCGGCTTTACTGGAAAGGCGCCGGGAGGCCCCAGCCGTTGGGCCATCAGAAGATCAACCGAGTGGGTGCCTCTCAAGCCGGTTCTTGTGGCGGAGGTCCAATACGACCAGATAACCAGCGGCCGATTTCGGCATGGCACGAAGTTTCTTCGCTGGCGCCCGGACAAAGCCCCTAGCCAGTGCACATTTGACCAGCTGGAGCATGGCGAGGGGCCATTTCAAGGCTGGTTCGCTTAAAGCTTCGCGCCGAAAAGTGTGAGCGGTTTTCGGACAACGCGATGCGAGACTGATTCCATGCTTTCACGGCACTGGCAAGCTCAGGCGGCATCGCCTATAACAACGCGAACAGAGGCCGGCGCATTGAGCAGCGCGGCATGGGGAGTTTGCAGAAATGTCATCGCGTTGGGCGCCGGATAGCTGGAGGCAAAAACCTATCGAACAAATGCCCGCCTATCCGGACGAGGCGGCGCTGAATGCGGTGGAGAAGGAACTCGCAAGCTTCCCGCCGCTGGTTTTTGCAGGTGAAGCCCGCGAGCTGAAGAAAGGTTTGGCTGCGGCTGCGGCCGGGCGTGCTTTTCTGCTGCAGGGCGGCGATTGCGCGGAAAGCTTCTCGGAGCATGGCGCGGACCCCATCCGCGATTTCTTCCGGGTGTTCTTGCAGATGGCGGTCGTTCTGACGTATGCAGCAAGCCGCCCGGTGGTCAAGATCGGGCGCATAGCCGGGCAATTCGCGAAGCCGCGGTCCGGTGCTACCGAGACCCACAAGGGCGTGGAGCTGTCAAGCTATCGCGGCGATATCATAAACGACATCGCGTTTACCCCTGAGGCGCGAACTCCCGATCCGCTCCGCCTGCTCAAAGCCTACCGGCAATCCGCTGCGACGCTCAATTTGCTGCGTGCCTTCGCGCAAGGCGGCTACGCAGATCTCGAACGCGTTCATCAATGGACGTTGGGCTTCGTTTCCGACAGCCCGGCAGGACACCGCTACGAGGAGCTCGCGAACAGGATTTCTGAGACCCTGAACTTCATGCGGGCCTGCGGCGTCACCTCCGATAATTCCGAAAGGCTGCGCACCACCGATTTCTATACGAGCCACGAAGCGCTACTGCTCCCTTATGAACAAGCCTTTGCGCGGGTCAATTCAACAAGCGGCAGTTGGTATGCGACCTCGGGCCACCTCCTCTGGATCGGCGATCGTACGCGCCAGCTAGATCATGCTCATGTCGAATTCATCCGGGGGATCAAAAACCCGATCGGCGTGAAGTGCGGGCCGAGCCTGAAGGCGGGTGAGCTCCTAAAGCTGATCGAAATTCTTAATCCCGGAAATGAGCCGGGCCTGGCTGACGCTGATCTGCCGCTTCGGTGACGGCAAGGTCGAGGCGCATTTGCCTGACCTCATCCGCGCCGTTGAGCGCGAAGGCAAGATCGTGGTCTGGTCCTGCGATCCTATGCATGGCAATACGATCAAGGCCGCGAGCGGCTACAAAACGCGGCCCTTCAACGCCATCATGCGCGAGGTGGAAAGCTTCTTCGACGTGTGCCAGGCCGAAGGCGCATACCCCGGCGGCATTCATGTAGAAATGACCGGCAAGAACGTCACCGAATGCACGGGCGGCGCGCAGTCGATCTCAGAGGCGGACCTATCGAACCGCTATCACACTTATTGCGATCCACGGCTCAATGCGGATCAGGCGCTTGAACTTGCCTTTCTGGTAGCGGAACGCTTGCGCCGGGATCGCAGGCCAGCGGAGCCGCAGCCGACGTCCGCCGCATTCTAGCATCGCGCCGGAAAGTGTAAGCGTTCTCGGGGTAGCGCGATGCGGTTAAACAAGGAGCGGCGCCGGCTTTTATGTAGCCTTACGGCTCGCCTATGCGCCAAAACTGCAATCGCGGAAAAATTTCGTATTTTCTCTTTTTTCCGTGGCGTAAAGTTGAGCCGCTCCGATTTCTTAATTTGCTACAATAGGCAAATCGGCTTGCGAAAGCTTTAACGGGTATAAGCTCGCGAAATCACGTAACAATTCCAGTCCTGACAAAAGAGCGCCACGGCACTCTCGGAAGCCGCGTGGTTAATTCACAGGGTGAACAATGAATTTCTTTACTTTTCAAGCGCGAATTTCGTAGGCGAAAACGCGCTTTTTCTCGCGATTTTTGCGAATCGGAGGTGCTTGCGGCGCCCCTGTTAACCACGCCGTAGGCGCTATGTAAGGCCTATGGTGGCGGCCGCAGCCTATCATAAGGCCTCCTAAGAGCCGTTCATAGGCCGCGCTTATGCCGCAGTGGCAACGGAGGAAGCCCGGCCGGCCTCTCTAGCGGAAATCGCGGTGCAGAGCCTGGCAAAAATCCGCCGGATGACCCGAGTTGATGCAGTTCATATAGCCCTGCCCATAGACCAGCCCCCTGTTCCCGCGGGCGTACCGTCTGTGCACTCTGCTATCGTAAACCTCGACCCTCGTTACGGAATACGCTGCCGGCCTTTGATGCAGCGTGTTTGCGTCCACCAGCGCGGTGAGCACCGGAACGGAAACCAGCATGATGGCAGCCGTGAACGCTGCCAGCTTTTTGCATGTTAGCATGTCTTTGCCCTCGAACAGGATTGCTATTGGTTCAACAGCTGGGCAAGGCGTGCGGGTTCAGCCGGATGTTAAAACTTTGCTCTAATGGAGCGAATTTGACATTTGAGTCCCGGCCGCCGCGAACTCGCGCTCAAATGTCAAATTCAAAAGCTCCACTAAAATCGTAAAGTTGCTAGTGGTCCTTTTGATTCCGGCATTTGCTCCCGAGTGTGCCGCAAGCGGATGCAAATGGCGGAATCGGACCACTAGGCGGTAACTTTTTGGCAACTTTCTATTCAAACCCGAAAACATTATAAATCGATAAGCCAAAGGCCAAAGACATACGGAAGAACTGCAAATGCAGCAGCAGCGATCCAAAGCGGGTCATGAGTTATGCCTGAGACTTTGTGTGCGGTTACCGCCAAGGCCGCGATCGAAGCGATGGAGAAGGTACACCAGACCGCAACCAGGCGGATGAACTTGGAAACTACCCGGGTGATTGTTCTGCGGCGCCGTATGTACTCCCACCCAAAAAGGTTCCCTCGCGGCTTTGGGACAATGTGATTTAGGATGTACTCTCTAATCTGAGTTATCATACTGTCGTTAGTGGCGTAGACCCAGAACAGAAGTGTTGATGCAAATGGAGTAAACAGCAAAATTATACCATCGGAGTTTTGCTGCTGAAAATAAATGGCAGCAATTGCGGTGTTCGCGCTTATGGATATGTAAAGGCAGGTATCGCGCAATACTATTCGTTGCGCTTGTTCATGCTTCAGAGCACTGTACTCGGCTAAGACTGCTGTCTCGCGATAGGCAGCATTCTCATGCACTTCGGTGTTCCCAGGCGCAATTACATTCGCGGCGCTTACCGTTTCGGCTTTATTGGCTCGCGCTTGCGACGAGATATCGGGGTGAGTCCAATTCCTTCAGCCCCATCTCCCGAATGGAAAAGGGCCACTTACCAAGGGTTCATCCTGGGACGTGGTATCTGACGTTAGCCCGAAAAGCGAGTTGACGGCCCCAAGTATGAGCTGCGCAACGATGCTAAAGCCGGCGAACACAATTAGGTTGGGTTGAAGAAAAATATCGAGCCAAATTATATAGTTATCCGTTAGACTTAATTGCAGTGCCTGATCATGGAGCTGCTGCACTGCGGTGACCATATCGCCCATCGTGCTTGGAAAGATGATTACAGTGTAAGTGAAAGCGATCAGACCAAGCACAATCGTTAAGGCGAATGTCGAGACTGCGGAAATCAGCCTTATCATTTGGTGCCCCTCCAACTTGCGTCAGCGTCTTTGTAGGCCTCGCCGGCTTGGCATCTCATGCCTATCGCGAGATTGAATGCTTTTGTGAACACTGCAAACCGTTCAAGCCTTATGAGTTTCCGTCCAAAGCTGAGAAAGGTGCACAACCGACCCTTAGGGGCAGCGTGAACGATAGTTTGGCCCATGCTGGAAGCGGGAGACGAAGGGCTAGCGTCAAGCGATATCTTACTCTCTGTTTCGTGGCTCAGCTTGGGAAGTATGCACTTGACAAAGATGCCTAGCTAGGCCATATTGGGCTTACCCAACGAGGTAAAGCCAATGTCAGTTGATCCCAGAGATCCAATGTTCCACGATGAGGAGGCAGCTCGCGCCTATTTCGAAGCGCAGCGCTGGCCCGATGGCAAACCCTTTTGCCCGCATTGCGGAGAAGCCGAGAATGTCCATCGCCTAGAAGGCGAGATCCATCGCCGTGGCCTTCTCCAGTGCAATTCATGCCTGCGTCAGTTCTCCGTCATGGTCGGTACCGTAATGGAAAGCTCGCACCTTCCACTCACGAAATGGGCGCTCGCTTTCCACAAGATGGCGGCGAGCAAGAAAGGTATTTCTGCAAAGCAGATGCAGCGCGAATTAAACCTCGGCAGTTACCGCACTGCTTGGTTTATGGTCATGCGCATTAGAGAAGCCATGCAGCTACCCAAGCTGGGAATGGGTAGGCTTGGCGGCGAAGGCAAAACAGTCGAAAGCGACGAGACATTTGTCGGTGGCAAAAAGAAGAATGCTCACAAGGGTAAGCCGGAACCGAAGAAGCACGCCGTTCATGCGCTTGTCGAACGCGGTGGAAAGGTTCGCGCCAGTCACGTTCCCGATGTAAGCGCCAAGACATTGCGCAAGGTGCTGACAAAGAATGCAGACCGCCGCTCAACGCTGAATACCGATGATGCGTTGACCAATCTTTGGATTGGCGAGGGCTTTGCCGATCACCGCACCGTCGTTCATTCTAACCGCGAATACGTCTCAAAAGACGGCGAGACGCATACCCAGACGGTCGAGTCATTCTTCGCTATTTTGAAGCGCGGTGTCATGGGTAGCTTTCACAGCGTCAGCGAGCAACACTTGCAGCGTTACGTTGACGAGTTTGCCTTCCGCTGGGATCACCGCTCAGCCCTTGGCATTGAGGACGCGGAACGCGCTCGCTTGATGGTCAAGGGCGCTATTGGGCGGCGGTTGACCTACCGGAAACCTAGCGGACAGCAAGAAGGGGCGATCGTCTAGTCCTTATCGGAAGGGGCGGAAGTATTAGGCTTCCGCTTCGCCTTGGAATCCTTATAAGGTTTTGGAGGCATGCTCAGGGCGCGGCGAACCGCTTCGTCGCGCCGCTTGGCAATCTGTTCCTCCGTCATTTTTTTGCTTTCGTCTGTTTTCATGACCTTACCACCACCCGGCATAAGTGACGTTGCGCTTCGCACTATAGGTAAGTGCGTTTACTGCGGGGACGACAGGTCTCGCTTGACCAAGGAGCATATCGTACCGCGCGGACTAAACGGTCACGTCTATCTTGACGAAGCCAGTTGCGAAGTTTGTCGAAAAGAAACAGCCGAATTTGAGCGCGAGGTCCAGAATAAAATGTTCTGGTTGCTCCGCTATGACCGCAACATTCGAGGGTTGAAGGATAAATACCAAAAAATACCCTTCAAGGCGTTTTTGTCAGACGGATCTACCAGTGTGGTGAAGGCACCATCTGAGGCTATTCCTCTTGGGGCATATTTCCCGATTTTCGGACCGGCGAGACTGCTTGAAAAGCACCTTAATTTGCCGCACCAGCAATACCGTCTCGCTCTGCGCTCCTTTGTGGATCTCAGTCGCATTGAGGCGTCAAGAGGCCTCGGAATAGAGGGAATTCCAGGGGAGGTGCCACTTGTCGCGTTCAAGCGGATGCTGTGCAAAATCGCTCATTGTTCAGCCGTAGGTGAATTTGGGATCGAACGCTTTGAGCCTTTCTTATGTGACCTTATCAGGGGCACAGCTAATAACTTCTCCGACTATTTAGAGACCGATCCAGTTGCTCACCCAAACGACAGGCAGTTTCTCCATATAATAGACTTCATAACCGATGGCGATCTCCTAATTACGGAGATCCGCCTTTTTGCAAGTATCGGTGGTCCGTTCTATTACATAGTCACAGGCCGCGCAAAGGGAGGCCCGTTTCAGCGCTATACGTCTTCAGGACTACCTCTATAGCAAAGACGTAGGCCATGCGATCATCTTCTCTAAGATCATCCCATGGAAGGTCCATAGGGGTAGGACAATCGTTTTTGATCTCTTCATAAAAGAGCCTAGAAAGCTTCACTAGCAAAGGACTCGGCCAAGCACGATTTTCGTTCTCAGACATCGCGCCCTCCGAGGAGGGTCGCGAGCACCGGCCTGTCGCCGCCTAGATAACTAAGCTCTTCATCTTTGTCAAGTGCATACTTCCCCTCAGCTTTAAAGCCCAGGCTTCATGTGTTATCCCTTCATCCAAACATCCGTATATTGGCCCAATCTATGTCTTCACGCCGTATTCTTATCGTGCCCGCGCTTGTTGCGGAAGCCAAGGCAATTCTATCTTTTTTCGATGATACCAAGGTAAAAAGCACATCCAGCGGTGTTACTTACACCACTGGAAAGCGAAAGGCTCTATGCACGGGCATCAGTCCGAAAGCTCGGGATAATTGGAGCTTCTATATTTCGGCTCCTACCGATGCTGGCAATGTGCAAGCGGCCCAGGCGCTGAGTCAAATCATCCCGGAGTGCCAGCCAGATCTGGTCGCCCTTATCGGTTGTGCGGGAGGCTTTCCGGGAAGGATTGAGCAATACGATGTCGCTGTGCCGGCTTACGTCCATTACATCGCACGAACTAAAATCGGGGCTGCAACGGAGGTCCGGCCTCTTCAAGAGTTTTGCTCAAGGGTGTTTGTGGATCACTGCAAGAATGTGCAACTCCTGGATGGTTGGCATCAGTATTTAGCGCCCGAGACAACGAATGCACCGATCAATGTCTATTTCGAGCCCATTGTCTCAGGGGAAACGGTGCTTGTCAGCTCGAACTCTGACTTTTTTGAACTTGCGCTGAAGGCGTCACCTAAGGCCGTTGCAATCGAGATGGAGGGCTACGGATTTCTTTCGGCCTGCCGCGAGCGTCAAGTCGAAGCGGTAGTGATGCGGGGAATATCGGATCTGCTAGACGATAAAGTGCCTGCTCATGGCTTGGGGTCAGGGGCAATTGTTGGTCTGGACAAGGGGCAATACAGAGCAACCCGGCATGCAGCCGCTCTTTTCTTTGCCACTCTCGACTTTATCAATCCCGCTGCATTTTCAAGAAACCGCCCGCAGGTCCGAAAGGAGGTAACAAAAGTACTGATGATTTTAGATGCCGAGATGCATGATGTTTCTGGCATTCAAGCTGACTTGTTTGAGATCTTTAAGAAGTATGGAATCAAGAATTTCTCCTTTCGGCAGGCTAATAGCGTCCGTATCGATTTCGATGCTGACTTGGATGCGATGCATATCTATGAAAGTCTGGTAAAAGCAGGTATTGTAAAAGCTATTGCAGGACACTCTGTCCTGGAATTTCGGATTCAATCGGGAAAAAAACCAGATGCCCAGCTTTCTGCTCTGATACGCCGCATCGACGCTATTGGCGCTGATTCGATTGACGACATACTTCAAGCCCTGCGCCTCGAAAATTGGATCGATGAGTTTCCAGATTACACAAAAATACTTGTGGATACACTCAGACATTGCAAGCTGCACAAAAAAGACAGCAAGAAAAGGAGGTGCATACTTCACCCTCAGCCAGCAACAGCGGACCACGAGGAAGAACGCGAAAGGTATTTTGGCGCGACTGCAACGGCAAAGCGCATTACGTTAAATTCGGACGCAAAGGATTTTACGGCACTCCGTGAGCGCGTTCCAATAATAGCCACCAATGAACTTTTGCGTTGGTTTCTAGGTGATCACCTTCTTGATCATGAAGTGCCTCTTGACGTCCTGCTTGCCTTTTCAAAGCGGAAGCTCTTTTACGTCTGGCCAAGCCTTTCCACGCTGCACTTAGCTTCCTCGATGAGCGCGCCAGATTTTGTCGATGCTTGCATCGCAGAGTGGGAGAGCATGCGCGGGATCACCGGCCCCTCGATTTTGGAGTTCCTTGATCAAGAACGCTGGGATCGCCTGGGGAAGAACCAGGTTCGAGTTTCGCTTGGCGGGCACCCGTCAACATTGACTAAGGCGGTGGACCTGCTTGCTTTGACATCCAGGTTTTTGTTGCAGAATGATCTTCCGGCGAAAGGATGCATACTCCCATCGATCTATGTCCTAACCTTCAACGGCGTTATCGCAGGCGACGGCGTTGTCGAGCGGATGTTGCTTACGGGAATGGCGGGAAATCTACAGACGATCGCGGACAACGAAGTTTTCCCAATTCAACTCATTCAGAGCGCGATTCGGGGTGCGCTCTTACCGTATGAGTGCGTCAGCAGCTTATCGAGCATGTTGAATGGCACCATCTTGAAGAAAACAAAGCTCCGCTGCGCAACCAGCCTTGCCGACCCCGACTTTGTGGCGAAACAGGGCCGTGAAGTCGCCGATCTTAGTGTAGGTACGCTTGCAGAGCGCTTCCTTGTGCCAAGAAAAGCCGGTTTCTCCTAAGTACGCGGCAGCGGCGAAATTCCGGGAAAGCCAGCTCTTGATTAGGCTAGAAATATCAAGAGACAACAGGCCTAAATCGCCGCCGCAATCACCTCCGCCAAATGCCGCGTTTTCCGCCCGGTGCCCTGTTCGATCTGCTCGCGGCAGCTGAAGCCATCGGCGATAATGAGGCAATCGGCGTCAGCCGCGCGCACCCTCGGCAAGAGCACGCGCTCGCCGGCCCGCATGGACACATCATATTTCTCGCGCTCGAATCCGAATGAGCCAGCCATGCCGCAGCAGCCCGAAGGCAGCACCTCGTAATCGAGGCCGAGCCGGTTCATCACCCTACGCTCCGCCTCCACATCGAGAACGGCATAGTGATGGCAGTGGATTTGCGCGAGCGCCTTTCCGCCGCTCTCTGGCAAGACGAAGTACTTGCAGTAACGGTCGAGAAATTCACTGAAGAGGAAGGTGTTCTCCTTGAGCTTCTTCGCAGTCCTGTCCCTGGGAAACAGATCGGGAAGCTCATCGCGGAAGGTGGCTACGCAGGCCGGCTCGAGCCCGACCATTGGAGTTCCGCTTTCGATTTCCGGGCCGATGCAATTCATGATATCGCACAGCCATCTTTCAGCGATGCCGAGCATGCCCCAATCATAGAGCGGCCGCCCGCAGCAGAGCGGCTTTACGGGCAGAACCACTTGCCAGCCTGCCGCTTCCAGAGCGAGCGTGGCCGAGATCGCCGTGGCGGGCCGGAAGTAATTGTTGAACGTATCGGGAAAGAGCAGAACGCGCTTTCCGTTGGGATTTATCGTCGGATGACGTCTGCGCCAGGCGGTGTATGTTTGAGGGGCGAAAGGGGGGATCGAACGCTGCTGCGCGATGCCCCCTGCAAACTTCCCGAGCGCGCCAAGAACGGGCATGCGGGCAAGCGCGTTGGCAAAGCTGGGCGCACGGCTGGCGAGTTCGGCCCAATAGCGGATAAGCCCCATCGAATAGGCCGCTCTCGGCCTTCTTTTATTCTCGTAATAGTGGGAGCGAAATTCGGCCTTGTAAGTGGCCATGTCCACGTTCACCGGGCAATCCTTTTTGCATCCTTTGCAGGCAAGGCAAAGATCCAGCGCTTCCTCGATCGCCGGGTTATCCCAGGATTGGGCAAGGGCGCCCCCATGCAGCATCTCGAAGAGCAGGCGCGAGCGGCCGCGCGTCACATAGGCTTCCTCGTGCGTGACCATGTAGCTGGGGCACATCACCTGGCCGTTGGGGACCGCAGAGCGGCATTTGCCAACGCCGACGCATCGCATGGCCGCGCGCCGGAAGTTGCCGCCGTCGTCCGTGAAATTGAAGTGGGTGTGAATGTCCGGCGGCACATAGTCTGGGCCCAACCTGATATTGGAGGTGATCGGGAACGGGTCCACGACCTTACCGGGGTTCATCTTCCAGTCCGGGTCCCAGATCGACTTGAATTCGCGGAAGGCTTCGATCAGATCCGGGCCGAACATCTTCGGCAGAAGCTCGGCTTTGGACTGTCCGTCGCCGTGCTCGCCCGAGATCGAGCCGCCATGCTCCACCACGAGCGAGGCCGCGTCATCGAGGAAGCGCCGCATCTTCTCCAGGCCCTCCTGTGTTCGCAGGCCGAAGTCGATGCGGCAATGCACGCAACCGTCGCCGAAATGGCCGTACATCGTCGTATCGTATTCGTAACGGTCCAGGAGTATGCGGAATTCCCGAAGATAAACCCCCAGCCGCTCCGGCGGAACGGCCGCGTCTTCCCAGCCTTCCCATGCATCGGGATGGTGGGGCACAAAGGCCGTGCTGCCGAGGCCCGCTTTGCGCGCTTTCCAGATCAGCCTCTGCTCATGCTCGTCTTTCGCGATCTTGATATGCGGCCGCACCTCGCGTTTATCGAAGGCGATCCGCAAGGCCTCCGCCTTTTCCAATGCCTCATCTTCGGTGTCCCCGCCGAACTCGGCGATAAGCCAGCCGCGGCCCTCCGGCAGGATCTCGATGCTGCTCATATCGGCATGCTTATCGCGCATGTAATCGATGAGCTTCTGATCCATCGCTTCGAGGCCGATCGGACCGTGATTGCGAACGAAGGCGGCGGCGTCGCCGGCCGTGTAAATGTCTGGGAAACCTAAAACCGCGACGCTGCGCTTTGGCGGGCTTGGAACGAGGTTCAATGTGGCTTCCAGGATGGTGACGCAGGTGCCTTCGGAGCCGACAAGCGCGCGGGCGACGTTGAACCCGTTCTCTGGCAGAAGCTCATCCAGGTTGTAGCCTGAAACGCGCCGGGGAATTTTCGGATAGTTCTTGCGCATGAGTTCCGCATAGCGGTCCCGCAACGTGGCGAGGCGGCGGTAAATTTCGCCCTTTGCGCCACCTTGCGCGATGATCCTCTGAAGCTCGGTTGGCGAAGTCCGGCTCACGGTGAGACGCAAGCCACGATAGGTGATGATGTCCAGTTCATGGACATTGTCCGCAGTGCGGCCTGCCATCACCGAATGCACGCCGCAGGAATTATTGCCGCACATGCCGCCGAGCGTATTGTGGTCGTGGGTCGAAGGGTCGGGGCCGAAGGTGAGATGATGCTTTTCGGCTTCGTTTCGCAGGACATCGAGAACACAGCCCGGCTGCACGCGCGCGAGCTTCTTTGCGGGATCGACCTCCACAATATGGTTCAGGTATTTCGAGAAATCGGCCATCACGGCAGCGTTGCATGACTGGCCGCACAGGCTGGTCCCGCCGCCGCGCGAGAGAAACGGCGCCCCGTATTTGCGGCAGCACTCCAGAGTGGCGATGACATCGCTGATTGTCTTCGGAATCACGACGCCGATAGGCACCTGCCGGTAGTTGGAAGCATCGGTCGAATAAAGCGCGCGGGCCATGTCGTCGAAGCGCACTTCGCCCTCAAGCCGGGCCCGTAAATCGGAGGCAAGATCGAGCGCTGTTTGGCCCGGCACAACCTTCTGCCAGGGCTGCGGCCTCTGCGTCCGCTGATCGGGAATAGAGTGCGGGTCCCGCGAGTAACCATGCAGGGCGGCGACAGACATGAGACCATCCTTATTTTACACGGCGAAATGCCGCGCATCTTGCTGCTTGAATTCCAGCCCAAGCCCAGGGCGGCTGCGGTCCGCCCTGATCAGCCCATCCTTTGGAATGGGTGCGCCGTCGAAAAGCATGTGCTCGATGCGGTCGTGGTCGTGAAACCATTCCTGGTTCCAGAGCGAGCGCGCTGCGAGAGCGGCGTGTAGATGGAGTGCGGGCGCGCAGTGAGATGACAGTGGGCGCGAGAAAGCCGTGCAGAGAGCGTCCGCTTGCAGGAAGCCAGTAATGCCCAGGCAGCGGGTCGCATCGGCCTGCTGAACATCGGTCGCTCCCGCTTCCAGCATTTGCCGGAAATAATAGATGTCGTAACCATATTCGCCTGCTGCGATTCGCATTCCGGCCGGTGCGCGGTCCCGGATGAGGCGCAGGCCGTCGAGGTCGTCGCTGGACACCGGTTCCTCGAAATAGGTGACGCCCTCCTTCGCGAAGATCTCCGCCAGCTTAAGGGCCTGCTTTCGCGAATAGGCCCCGTTCGCATCGACGAAAAGCTCGGCGCTGCCAATCGCCTGACGCGCCGCCATGACGCGGGCCGGGTCCTCTTCCGGGTTGGTGCCGACTTTCATCTTCACCCAGCGCATGCCCTGCCCCGCCCAGCCGCCAAGCTGCTCCTGCAGCCGGGAAATGGAGTAGGAGGTGAAGCCGCCGCTGCCATAGACCGGGACGGCCTCGCGCGCCGCACCTAGAAGCGACACCACCGGGCAGCCAAGCAGCTTGCCCTTCAGATCCCACAAAGCGGCATCCACCGCGGAAATGGCGGTCGCGACAAGGCCGTCGCGCCCGATATTGCGAATGCGCACCAGCATTGCCTGGTGCAACGCCGGGATGCCAAGCGCATCCTTGCCGCCAATCGCTTCGGCTAGGGTACTGCTGATGACCTTCGCAGCGGCGGCGTCCGTGTAGCTGTAGCCTATCCCGGTCTTGCCGCCGGCCTTCACCTCGGCCAGCACGAGCGTTGTCGATGTCCAGGCAAATGTCCCATCCGACTCCGGGGCATCGGTTGGTATTTTGTAGGCACTCCCCGAAACACTTTTTATGGCGGCCTCAGGCATTGTGCCCTCGGCCCTAAACCACTTCACGCACGACGTCAGAGGCCACCGTCAGTGCGATCTTGCCCGCGTTCGGTGTGCCGCGTGCGAGCGCTTCCGCGAAATGCGCCGCCTGCTCCAAGGTCACTTTTGGCGGCAAAGGCGGCTCATTTGGATCGACGACCGCTTCAATGAGCACCGGTCCTGGCGTCGAAAGCGCCTGCCGCAGCGTTTCACCGCATTTCTGCGGGTCGTCGATGAAGAAGGCTTTTGCGCCGCATCCTCGCGCCACGCTGACGAAGTCGATCGGCTGCAGTTCGCAGCCAAACTCTGGATTGCCCAGGAACACCATCTGCTCCCACTTGATCTGGCCCAGCACATTGTTTTTGATGACGATGATTTTCACGTCGAGATTATATTTCACGCAGGTCGCGATCTCGCCCATGAGCATGGTGAGACCGCCATCGCCGACGAAGGCAATGGATTGGCGGCCTGGAAAAGCCACTGCGGCGCCAATTGCATATGGCAGCCCGCACGCCATGGTCGCCAAATTGCCGGAACAGGAGAATTGCTGGTTGCCGCGAATGTCGAGGTGCCGCGCGATCCAGGTCGTTATGGTGCCCGAGTCCGTGGAAATAACAGCGTCGTCGGTCACATATTTATTCAGCTCGTAAGCGACCACCTCCGGCTTCATCGGCTTATCTTGCCGTGTGCCGCGGACCTTCATCACTTCCCTCCACTCCTTCATTCTTTGCTGAGTTTTGGAGAGGAAGCTCCGGTCCTGCTTAGGCTGGACTTTCGGCAAAAGAGCGCTCAACACGCGGGCGCAGTCCCCCACCAGCCCGATATGCGCCGGATATCTCAAGCCGATGCGCTGCGGGTCGATATCGATCTGCACGCACTTCGCTTTGCCGGGTTTGGGATAGAATTCAATATAGGGGAAACAACTTCCGGCGATGAGTAGCGTATCGCATTCCTCAAGCGCTTGCTGAGCCGGCTTTGTGCCGAGAAGGCCCACGCCGCCAGCCGCATACTCGCTGTTATCAGGGAGCGCGCCCTTGCCAAGAAGAGCCTTGCACACCGGCGCCGCAAGCCTCTCTGCCATCGCAGCAAGCTGGTCGCGCGCGTTCAAGGCCCCGCGGCCTGCCAGGATGCAGACCTTTTTTCCCTCATTCAGAATTTCTGACGCCACTTGCAGGTGTGCCGGCCCCGGCAGGTGGGCACTTTCCGCCATATAGTCGGAAACGTGATGCGGGACGTTCCGCTTGGAGCGCCAGTCATCCTTGACCGAGAGTGATTGCACGTCTGTGGGTATCGTAACATGCGACACGCCGCGGTAGGCGAGCGCGGTGCGGCAGGCGAGTTCGGTCACGTTTTCGACATGCGCCGGCCCCATGACTCGCGAATTATAGACGCAGACATCCATGTAGAGCTTATCCAGCTCGACATCCTGCTGGGTGAAAGTGTGCAGAAGGTCGTGGAACTGAAGGCCAGTCACCGCCACCACGGGGGCGCCATCAAGCTTGGCGTCGTAGAGGCCATTCAGGAGGTGTATGCCGCCGGGGCCGGATGTTGCAAGGCAGCAGCCAAGCTTGCCAGTGTATTTGGCATAGGCGCAGGCCATGAAGGCGGCCGCCTCCTCGTGCCTGACCTGGATGAAGTGAACGGTATCGGCCCTTTTTCTCAGAGCCTCCATGATCCCATTGATGCCATCCCCGGGAATTCCAAAAATGGTATCGATGCCCCATGCGGAGAGAGTGTCAACAAGGACGTCTGCTGAGGTCGTGGTCATTAGCTTTACCTTCGTGCAACTATCCTGGTAACAGCCCCTCGAAGCCACGGTTCCAAGCGGCGCAAAGATTGAAGAAGGGCCGCGTGTGTCGGTTATTGTCTGGGATGCAGATGTGGACGGTGAAAGGCTGACGAAGCAATTTCCTCAGGCGATCCCGCAGCCTCCGCTCAATGTGGCATACCGGACGGCTGCGCAAGTTGGTAAGGCCCAAATAAACTGGGCAATTGCACCGCCCTTACACTTGCCTGAGATGGCGGCGGAAAAAGGCTTCGCGCAGTCCCAGTATCAAAGGTGACCACTTACCGCCTCGGCTACATTGACCTCAGGCGCTCAACCTTGGGCCTCCAGACTCGTAGGTGCTATTCTGCTTGGAATCGATTTGCATCCACAGTATCGGTCTTGATGGCGGGACAGGCGGCCGGTCAACGCGGAACGGAAGGGCATTCCGGCCGTTGAGGCAAGGGAGCTGGCCCACACATGGCACCCTGACGTGCAAGGAGAGCACAATGTTGTTCCTGCTTGATTTTGACATCGAGTATTCCGCAACGGCGTCCCAAAAAGACCTCTTCTCAATCTGGGCAGGCGAAGCCGACGCGGCCTTGGCGGCAAAAAGGGCGGGCGTAGTGGTGGATCTGTGGAAGTGCGTGGGCACCCGCCGGGTTGTCGCGGTGGTTAACGTCGATGGGCCCGACATGCTCGACCAACTCCTGCTGGATTTGCCGATCATGAAAGAGAACGGTCAGTATGTGCACGTCGATGTGACGCCGCTGCGCCGATATGAAGATTTCGCCGCGGATGTAAAGAAACGCCTCGAGTAGTTGTTTGGTGCAGAGGCTAGCTCAGCACTTGCGTCTCGGTAAGAAACCTCTTGACTTAGCGTACACTCGAAGTGGCAGCATATCCTGCTCAGCAAGGGAGCACTGATATGCACACAAGAACCAACCGGCAAATCGTCGAGGAGATTTTCGACGAGCTGGCGCAGGGCAACGGGAGGCCGTTCCTGGACGCGATGGCAGACGATTTTCAATGGACCATCAAGGGGACGACGGCGTGGTCTAAAACATACGCCGGTAAACAGACTGTGAGAAAAGAACTTCTCGCTCCGCTATTCGCACAATTTGAAGGAACCTATACCAACCGGGCCACGCGCATTCTATGCGATGGCGACACAATTGCCGTCGAATGCGAGGGCTCTGTCAGCACGAAATCTGGGAAACCCTATTCAAATTCCTATTGCTACATTCTCGAGATGGCGGGCGGCAAATTCAAATCGCTGACCGAGTATCTCGACACAGCGCTGGTGGAGACAGCCCTTGAGCCGCCAGCCTAACCAGCCAGTGAAGCGTTCAAGATTGGCGAGCTCGCCAGGCACACGGGCCGCAGCTCCCACGCGAACCGTTGGTATGAAGCGCAGGGATTGATGGCCGCGCCAAGACGGCAGCGGAGTCCGTCCTGACATCGGATTTACACCTGCACAAAGATGAGCTTGGACTGGGAGAGTAATGGAGGCGTAATGGCTCCGGCCGCTTTAAGCGTTTCTTGTGGTTGCCGCATCCACCGGTACGCTTGGGAATTACCAAAAAACATATATTTTCACAGTTCTGTTGAGCGCTTGTTTTGGTTCGTCGCGTGAGCTTGGTGAAAGCTGAGAATAGGTCTACGCTCTCACCATGGGATGTTTCTCGAGCAAAAAGAGAAAACGGTCCAATCGGAAAAAGCAAAAAAGGAATTCCTGGCTAACATATCGCGCGAGCTGCGCACACCCATGCATGCCATTAGCAATTACTTTAGCTTTTTTTTTTCCCAAGATCTATGATCGAGACCAAAAGGGTCAGTAGCGTTTTATTAGGTTACCACTAGTGGTCCGATCTTATTTGAAGCTGGGTTCCGTATCAACTGCCGACCGCGACTTTTAAGCAACTGCGCGCGGTCTCGATGTAGCGCCCCTGGGCTCGTTTCCGACAGCATCTCTACGGCAGCTTTGACTGGGAAATAGAAAGGCTAGCGACATTAAGACGACGAGAGACAGAACAAGTGCCCAAATAAAATCGGGCGCAACTGCGACCACTTTATAACGGGGATCCGCGATGGAAAGTCCTAAGCCCCGAATGAGGGGAAAAACCAATTTCATAATGGCATCAACAACTTTTGCAAAAGCATTCACGAGAGTCAGTGGAGCCTGGTCGTTCAATCGCGCATAGGCCGCATCAGCGGTGACTGTGATCGTAATCCATAAGATTGCGTTTTGCACTCCGGGTCGCACGCGCGGAATAAAGCTATTGCTCAGGCCGATCCCCACCAGAACGCCCAGGAGCGCGGCCGCAATGCGCGCAGGCGCGAAGGCAATGAGAACTGAAGCAACCGCAATGGGCAAAAGCAGCGGCCGAATAGGTTGAAGGCGTGCCGTCCAATCTTCGATAGCTTCGCGCCAGGCCATGGGCTCCCCCTTATTTGATCTCCGCTGCGCAAGAGCAGCACGCCACCTCCTAACCTCCGCCCCTTGGGGCACACTAATACTAGTCTCAAATATTGACGCGATTCCCGCCATGCTCGCAAGGTGGTTGCGTGGCCTTTGCGTCCCGGAATTACATTGGGCCGAGTACCGGCCTTCAAAAATTCGAACCGAAGGCGTTTTCGCAAGGCCGCTTTTGGGAAGCAGTTTGCGTTTCAATCGGCACTAACCCCGTTCCAGCCATAATTTTCCGTCATCAAAAGCCGGGGAAAGCGCGTCCTCTTTTGGTGGCGCGATACGATTGAGCGGGAAGGCGAGGTGGGAGTCATGAACCAGAGATGGCTGGTTGGGCTTGCGGCGGCAACATTCATGATCACGGCGAATGCGTTCGACGCGAGCGCGCAGCGAAGCGGGCCGGACGACTGGCTTGGATTTGACCAATCCGGTGATTCCCCGGACCAGACCTCCCGTGGCCAAGCCTCGGCTTCTGAAATGGAAGCGCAGCCCGAACAGGGCTTCCCCACGCTGGCAAAAGAAAACGTCACGGCGACCAAGAACGCCATCAAGCAATATGCCGAAATTGTGGCGCGTGGAGGGTGGGCTCAACTCCCGCCAATCGAGCTGCGTACGGGGATGAGCCATCCCGCCGTGGTCCAACTCCGCAAGCGCTTGCAGGCGACCGGCGACTTGCAGACGTTTGGCGGCTTCCCCGAAACTTACAATTCCTATGTCGAACAAGCGGTGAAGAAGGCGCAAGCGCGCCACGGCCTACCCGCGACAGGCTTCCTCGATAAGAATACCATCCAGGAGTTGAACGTACCGGCAGCCGCGCGGCTGCGCCAGCTGCGCACCAATCTGCCCCGCTTGCAAACTGCGTCTGCCGGGGCGCCTGCCGGCAAATATGTGGTCGTGAACATCCCTTCCGTACAAATCGAGGCTATCAACAACAATCAGGTCGTCTCGCGCCACAGGGGCGTTGTTGGCAAACCAGACCGGCCGTCGCCCTTGGTCACTTCTGCGATCGAGGAGATCAATTTCAATAAGGACTGGTTTGTGCCGCCAACCGTTTTGAAATCAGACTTATTGGGCGAGGCGCATAAGAAGGGCAAGGAAGCGCTGGCGGCGCACAAGATCGATGTCTATGCGGATTTCGCAGGTTACCAGAAGGGCCAGCGCATTGACCCCGACAACGTCGACTGGAATTCGGACGCGCCGCTGCATTTGTTTTATGTGCAGAATGGCGGCCCGGACAATCCGCTTGGCTTTGTCAAACTGAACTTTGCAAGCCCTCATCACGTTTACATGCACGATACGGCGACCCCCAGCATTTTCTCGCAAGCCTTCCGGGCCGAAAGCTCAGGCTGCGTGCGTGTACAGGGCGTTCATCGTCTTGTGGCGTGGCTTCTGGAGGATAATGGCTGGACGGTGCAGCAGGTGCTGCGCATGAAGGACACCGGCGAAAAGCTCAACATCCGGCTTAAGAAGAAGGTGCCGCTATTTTGGACTTATATCACGGGCTGGACGACCCAGGACGGCACGGTGCAATTCCGCCGGGATATTTATCGCAAGGACGATGGCGAGGTGTAATTCTGCACCCGGCGCGTGGTGAGGGTTCCAGGTGACGGCTGCCTGAGACCGTCAGCCCTCGATCCGATGCTAGATCCGAGCTACCGCGATGCCAAGAAGGGCGGAGTTGAGGTCGTTTGCGGCCCTTATCTCAGTTTCAGGAGGTGTCCGCTTTACCTTCGGCTACCAAATAGCTCGGTGAGTGTGTGCAAGCCGCCAGGAAAAACCGCTCCTGCGATTGACCTACCCCGATATGGAAGAGGGGACGTTACGGCGCATTGGGGGCTTTTGGCGCATACGCAGAATCGCGCATGCCGAGTCGGAGAAGGCCCTCCGCTACCATGTCCAATAACTTCAACTCGGGAACGTCATTGCTATCTCTGGAGAGGCCCATTGCATCACGAATAATGGCGGGGGAAATTTTTTGGTTTCGGTCCGCAAGCCCTGTGGCAATCCTTAGGCCAAGAAGCCAGCTGCTCCGCGCCTCCGGTGATTTATCGACCGACGCCCTTATCTGATCTTCCTTAATAAGGTCGAGGAGATCACTTTTGAAGCTGCGCATGACCGTGGTCGGAGCGACACCCATGACCTTGGCTATTGCACGGTATGACGGGTCGATCCCTTTCCTTTTAAGGTCAGAGGCAACATCCATTATCTCTAGCCAGTCCAGGACTTTGGTACGTTTCCTCTTTAGCCGCGCAGCCCCATCGGAAAGTTGATGGCTAATCAGCATCATCAGGTCGAGGTTGACGTGAAAATGTCCGCTAAAGGCTAAGCCAGCCAACAGGTAACTGATCAGCCCATTGACGAAAACATCGCTAACAACCTCGCCACGGCTTACGGCATGTGTTTTTCCGTTCTTCTTGAAGTTGTCACGTTCGACCAACAGTTCCATTACGCGTAAACAGAGTTCGGATATAGCGACACATTCACCCGTCATCGCCGCGTACGCGGTTTCTACCGGGATATCAAATCTAACGAATTCCTCCCTGCCAGAGACCCACTCTAGCCCGTATATAGAATAAACCTCGTAGAAGTCGATCCGATGATTAGGATAGCAGCGACGAAGTCGAACGTATGTGGCAAGCGAAGGGTTCTCTCTGTAGGTGATGTTTAGATAATCCGTTTTATCCGTTTCCATGATCTGCAATCTCTGGTGAGGCCTGCTCACATGAACATTTTCGCCAGGCTCACAATGGCGAGTATGACGGTTGCAGTTGATCCGGCGATGGCCGTTGCGTAGTAGAGATTCCTGAGGGACATGTACACCTCCATTTCGTAGTTCACGCTACGAAGAGGCGAGGTGTTGCGCGAGGCAAATCAGGTGCAACAGGAGGTCTAAACGATAGCGACTATGGCTGCCACTGCAGCGGCGACGCTCATTCAGTCAAAAGATTGCACCCATCTGTCGATGGTGCCGTCAATTCTATGGAGGACGCTGTCATGGCCAGTGATATCTGCGACAATAGCCAAGCTCACAAATCCGGTCGAACCTTCCGGTGCAGGCGGAAGCCGCCACGTCTCATAGCGGGAAAAGCCGATGCGCGTGGAAAGCGGCGGCAAATCTCTGCAAACGGCGCGCAGGGTGAAGGCATAGTCCGATGGCGGCTGCAACGCCTCGGCAACCCTTGGAAGCAGATAATTTCGCACCACATTGTCGAGGTCGTGGATGTTTTTTTGTCGACCGAGCGGTGGCGGTCTCAAAATGACCTCTACAGCTACTGGGACAAGCAGTGGGGTTAGAAGTCTTCGCCACTTTTTGCGGAACTCTTCAAGCTTAGTTTTAATTTCACTTTTCCCAGCAGCGGATTGGCCGTGGACCTGAGGCAGCTCGGTAAGACGTATGCGGAGAAGGGACGACGAGTAGACCTCGTCCCATGGCGGCTCTCGGTGAACGCCAGCGCCGTTCAAATCGAACAGCATAAGAATATCGAAAGGCGTTAAGCCGCTTCGACCCCAAAATGAGTTCTGTAGATTTTGGCGTGTGATCTCCAACCAGGCTTCGTATTCCTCATTTCCAAATTGCTTACGCCAATATCTTTCATTCACCTCAAGATTATCGAACCGACCGAAATCGTTTTCCAGTTTTCGACCTTTGCCCCAACGTTCATCATCATCGTCGTCGTCTTCCCATCCTGATCTCCAAGCTTCCTCCAAAGGGTCGAGCAGATCTCGAAGCGGTCTGACGTCCATTTCGATGGCCGGAGCTACTTGTCCATGATTGCAGGTCACAGAAAGGGCGCTGATCTGGGAGTCATCGTAATAAACTAGAGCTTTCCGGCGCGTTGGGAGACTGGGAAGTGGCCGAGCTAGAAGGTCAAGAAGATTTTTTACAATAGTGTGGGGATGGGATGGGTTTTTTTCTGACGTTTTGAGTCGCACACTTATCGCTAATGGCGAGTGAAATTCGCGCCGTTTGCGTCTTAGAAGCCCCTGCAGAACCGCATTTTGAAAACGCAGCTTATCACCGTCCGGCATTGTTCGCTTGCCGCGCGGTTCAATACCTTCGGCTTCCAGGTGGAACATCCGCATCAAGCGCTTGGAATGCTGCGTTCGAAGAAATGAAGGTGAAGTAAGGTAATGGGTGGGATCACGGTAACGCATGCTAGCCTGACGTCAGATTATAACTACTCTGGTACGGCGAGGCGAGCAAAGTCGCGGTAGAAACACGCTATTATCCTTTCCTTACAGGAATAGACATTTTTGCTGGCCGGTTAGGGCAGAACCGTGTTTCTTGAAGGACCGCAAACGGCCTATCACAGTCAGGCCGGCTTTCGGAGCCGCCGGATCAGTGCGCGTTGTCCAAATGGATGCCGGTAAGAGCAGACCTGACGAGCACCCGGTAGAAGCGCAGGTCCGTCACGCCGCCCGGAAGCGGTCCCGGCAGAGCCGGCTGCTGCATGCGGACCTGCTTCAGAGTGGCGGTGAGAAACGCCGGATCGGGTGTGCCCTGCTCGGGATATGCCGTCGACGCCGTCATAGGCGCTGGCTTCGTCGTCGTTTGGGGGGTCAGTAGTTCGCTCATTGCCGCCGGACTTGATGAATTGATGAAGATAGGCGTTGGCCCAACCAAGCCCAACCCAAGAACCTTACCGTTTGTGCAATCGCCGGAGACGGTGACATTGCCGCCGTTCAAGAACAGATTGATCAAGGCCGCCGTGCCGGTGAAATTCGTGAAGTTGATGGCTTTACCCGATAAATTCACCGAAGCACCCGCATATGTGAAAGTTGAATTGCCCGAAATATTCGCGATCGTCGTGCCTCCCGAAGAGGAATCGTACCAGATGTCCCGAATGCTCAGATGCGCCCCGTTGGAGGCGCCATAACTGAGATGATTGCCAAACGAAACGCCGGCAAAAATGTTGGTTGCACCGCCTACCGGCGAGCCTCGCGCAGCCAGCTGACCGCCTGTGACATTGACGCTCGCCAAAGCCGTTGATGACGAGGCCTCATGTTCAAGATCGTTCAGTTCCACATTGGTGTAGTCGAGGGCGTCTGAGAACAGATTGACCTGCGAACCGATAAGGATCGTCTGCTGCATAAAGATATGGCCGCCCGGCTGATCGGCGTTTGTCACCTCAATGCCATCTGCGGTGTTGTTTCCTCTGATCTCGATCTCGCGTAAGGTCGCCTTACTGGGTCCAGCGAACTTCAGAACTGGGCCGCCCCCAGTGCCAGTCCAATATAAAACCGTGTCAAAGCCATCGCCGGTGATCTGCATTCCGCTACCCGCCGGCACCACCAACGTTGTACCGATGTTATACCCCCCGGCCTGAAGGTGGACGACTGGCTTATCGTTGGGCGCGGCGGCTGCTCGATTGATGGCTTGCTGGATTTGCGCCGCGGTAGAACCAGGCGCCACTTCGAAAATCTGCCGGTGGTTGTTTGGAGGAGTGCCCGGCAGCACCGGCATGGCGGGGTTGATCGAGCTTCGCGCGGCGACCTGATCACCGGCGGTGTGCAGCCGGCCGGTTGAGGAGAGAGGGGACGGGGCGGTGAAAATGTTCCCCGTTGAAAAGAGATCGCCGGGCTTAAAGCCGCTCACCTTGGCAACCGGTCCGGACGTCACGCTGGCCAAGCTTCTTATTGTATTATCGATCATAACGAGCGGACCCATATGGCCGGCGTCGATGGACGCCGCCGAGGCCGTATCAAGAATGGTATTGCCTTCCAGTGTCACGTTGGCGGGATTGCCCGTTCCAACGCTCGGGCCCATGAATTGATTGGACCCGATGGAATAATTGTTGCGGAAGTTGAAGACCCCGGTGTGGTCGATCGTGAGGTCCGCGGTTGTCGAACCTTGGAAGACGCTGTTGAACACGTGGAAATTGCCGGCTCCCGGGTAGTTGGTGACTCCCTCGGCATTGTTGATGAACAGAGAATACCAAATGAACATATCCAGGGCGTTGAAGTTTTTCGTCGCCACGCCCGCGACCGTGTTGTTCAGAAACTTATCGCGCAGCATCGATGTTTCCGCGCAACCGTAGCCCAGGTTGCCGCAGCGGAGACCGGTCCCGGCGTTCTCGAAAACGTCGTCGGCATACTGGTTGGCAGTGTCGAAGAACGCCCCGTTGTTGTCCCACGACTGATCGACGGCAACGCCGGCGGAGCCTTGACCGTTGAAGGTGATACGGTCGATCCTCGAGTAGCCAACGCCGTTCAGATTAAGCATCGTACCGCCTGATGCGCCCGTCCACACGATCGACGTTTTCGACGGGTCCTCGCCGATGATGTTGATTTGCATCTTGTGGACGAGGTTCAATGTCTGCGTGATTCGGTAGGTGCCAGTCGGCAGATAAATAACCGGTGTTAAGCCGCTCAGGGCATTCAGAGCGTTTTGCAGCGCCCTGGTGTCATCTGTAACACCGTCACCGGCGGCGTCGAACGATGTCTTGACGTTGAGCCAGTTACTGAATGGACCGGCGAACTCTTCGTCCCATTGTCCCTGAGCGATAGGTGTTGGAGGCGTTGACGTCAGGGTGGCGGCCCAGGATCCCGGGCTACTGCTTGACGTGGGATTGGGAGATGAGCCTGCGCTGGCACGCCCTATTGGATGCATCGGTCTGAACGCTTGCGTCCAGTCCGCCACTATCACGCCCGCCCCCAAGAATAAGACAGATAGCAAAAGCTTTCGTTTCATTCGCGTCCTCACCTGATTGACAAGTGCAAATGCAATCCAAAGAATGGCTAGATTGAAACACCGGCGGATGATCTATCGTAGCCTGGATTTGTATTCCCTGACCGGGGATCGCGGCAGGCTAGAACCGGATACTACTTCAATATATCGCGGGATGACTTTTCTAATCTGGAGATATCAATAGCTTTCTTCCAAAAGGCGGGATGCTCCCCAGAACCAGTGCTATCGGTTCGCCTCGGCCAATAAGGGCTCGCCCAGCGCGGCGGCATCACTTCTTAATGAACGCGATAGCGGCATCAATGGGGTTAGGATCAATATTGGCCGCTGCGAGACGGCGTACATCGCTGGCGGCTGACTAGCGGTTTTTACGAACCCGATTTCTCTGGGCTGACGCCCTTGATCGAGGCTGATGCCCTCGCCTACGCGAAAGAGTATAACATCACGCCCAGAAGGCGCAGATAAGGAAGCGCGCGCGGGCAGCGCTAGTGCTTTAGCTTGATTCCTCGCTGAGTTCCATGGGTAGCCAGCATCTCCCTCCGCGCACGGCAGCGAGGACAAGTGGGACGAGCAGAGAGACTCTTTTGGAACCCGCGTCGGATTTCACGCTATTTCACGATCTGACCCGCATGTACAGTCCGAGCCTGCTGTCCCCAGAGAGTCCTGCCGATACTATTTATGCACATGCGCGCCCCTCCGGAGGTAGGTTGCTTGTGCTGCCCTGCTGTGGCCGCTAGCGTCCGCCCGTCTCCCTTAGAAAAAACTCAGCCATGTTCCGATTCGCAAACTTTGACATTGTCGGCGGATGCAATGCGAAGTGTCCGTTCTGCGTCACGGCTCGAACATCCTTCGGGCAGCGCATACAGCATATCGCGGTCGCAGACTTTGCGAGATCGCTCGACCGTCTGCTGGAACTCGATTTGCTGGCGCCAAACGAGTTGACGATTGAGCTTTATAGTTGGGGCGAACCCTTACTCCACCCCAATCTCAATGCCATCATTCGGGAACTTTACAATCGCGGACTGCGCGCCGGTATCAGCACAAATGCTTCCAAGAAGACATCATTCACCGGTCCGACCAGCCATATTCATCAGTTCATTTTCTCGGTGCCGGGCTGGAGTCAGTCAAGCTATGACAAAATTCACAATCTGCATTTCGATCGTGTCGTCGCGAACATCGAGGCCACTTTACAGAACCTCCGAGAGACCGGGTTTACCGGTGTAGCAAGGCTTTGCTTCCATGCCTATAAGTTCAACGTGAAGGAGGAACTGCCTCGTGCGAAGGAGTGGTGCCTGAAGCAAGGCATCAATCTGTCTGTATACGCTGCCTACCTCAATGACTACGAAATGATGCTGAAGTTCAGGCAAGGAACTCTCCCTCGCGAAAGGCTTGACTACATTTCGGAGAACCTTTTCGTCGATTACGTCGATGATACAATTAAAGCTCAGCCAGAAGGATGGGAGTGTCCACAGTTCAAGACTCTGACGCTGAATCACCGCTCAGAAGTTCTCCTGTGCTGTGTCATGCCGGAAGGTCATCATGCCTATTCGCTCGGCTCTCTCTTCGACCTTTCCAAGGAACAGATCGTCAGAGGCAAGACCACCAATAAGGAATGCGACACGTGCATGGCAGCCGGCATCGCCTACTGGGCGCATCACCCTAAAATTTACGAACATGTGAGCCCATCCCGGTCTACCGCACGCAAGATTGGCCGTATGGTCAGGACGCTCTTGCCTACAGGATTTGGGGCGCCGGAGAAGCAGGTCTCGAAGCATCTATAGAGGCTGCAAGAAGATAGCCTCCGGTAGGCCAACTCTGCTGGGCGGCCAGCTTAAGGGCTTTACCTCACGACAACGACCTCGTCAGCGGCCTCGCTGGGGCCTGGTTCCAAAACCCGCACAGATCGGGGAACGCGGCGGCGTCTCACCCGGCCAATTTGCGGCTTCGGAGACATAAGCAAATACAGCGCCATTGCCACCCCGCTTGATACGAGCCAGGGAAGAACTGGCGTTCTAAGGTAGACGTGAGACGTCGCCTTACGGTCGAAGGGGCCGTGGGCGCCAAAGTCGCCGGCGACCGGTTTGAACAGGTTGTCGGGCGCATTCGGTTGCGCTGGCCGATCCGACAGCTGCCCACTATAGGCAGAGGATGCCAGATAACGGTCGAGGAAGCCGGGAATGAACTTGTTGGCAAGCACGACTTCAAAGGTCGAGCGGCCGACCCAGACTTCGCGGCGCCTCGCTGTCGAAGCATAGACGATGGCATCGGCTGCGACTTCGGGCTGGAATATTGGCGGGACAGGCTGCGGCTTTTTCGGTAGCTTATTGCGGCCCCACTCGAATTGGGGCGTGTTCAGGCCCGGCATTTGCACCATCGTAATATGCACATTCGAGCCATCATGAATGAGCTCGGAACGAAGGCTATCGGTGAAGCCTCGGATCGCGAATTTGGCTCCGCAATAGGGTGCCTGCAGAGGGATGGCGCGATAGGACAGAGCCGAACCCACCTGCACGATGGTTCCACGGTCGCGCCGCCGCATCCTTCTTAGGGCGGCCATGGTGCCGTAAACGAAGCCGAGATAGGTGACTTCGGTCGCGCGCTTGTATTCTTCGGGTGTGATCTCAGACAGCGGCGCGTAAATCGTCGTCATGGCGGCGTTGACCCATACGTCGATCGGGCCAAGCTCACGTTCGATCTGGTCCGCTGCGCGCTCCACTGCCTCGGGATCGGCGACGTCGGTTGGAACGGCAACAGCGTGCCGTCCTTCGGCCCTGACTTCATTTGCCGCCGCTTCCAGGCCTTCCGTTCCGCGCGCAATCAGTCCAACCGAGCACCCGCGCTTGGCGAAGGCACGCACAGTGGCGCGGCCTACCCCTGCACTGGCTCCGGTAACAACGACAACTCTGTGATCTGCGCCATTCATGCAACGCCAGCCTTTCCGTTGATAGTGATGCCGCTCGCGCCCTCAAGGACTTCAAAGCGCGAGGATGTTCCGTGGCCACTGAACCGGATCGTGAGCCGATGGTCACCGACACGGAGATTGTGGAGCGTCACCTCTGGTAGCCAGTCAGGAAGCGTGGGATTGAGTTCAAGCCTGTTCCGTGGTGCATCCGCTTCCACGCCAAGCATGGCTCGCATGAACATGAAGACCGAGCCCGCTGCCCAGGCCTGCGGGGTGTTCGCACCAAGATACTGAACGGGAAACCCATCGCGTTCACGGTCAGCCCCGGCAAAAAGTTCGGGAAGGCGATACATCTGAAACATATCTGCTGCGTCGAAGATCCCTTTGGCGATCTGGTTGGCTTCTTCCCAAAGGCCGTATCTCTTCGCCCCAGCGGCAATCCAGGCATTGTCGTGTGGCCAGATGGCTCCAAGCTGATAGGCATTGGGATCGTAGGCAGGGTTCTTTTTGGAGAGCGTGCGAATTCCCCAACCTGAATACATGTCCGGCTGCAGCAGACGGTGAATGACGCTCCGGGCTTTCCCCGCGCCGTCGACGATCCCGCACAGCAGGAGTTGGCCCGGATTCGACGCAATTGTTTTGACCTGCTTCTTGTCCGGGTCGAGGGCATATGCGTAGGTGCCGTCTTCCTCCATCCAGAACGTCTCGTTGAATTTAGTCTTAAGCGCTTCGGCCTCCGCTTTTAGCGCTTTTGCTTTGGCGTCCTCGCCCAGCGTCTTGAAGACCTCCGACATCCGGCACTTCGCATCATAAACGAGGCCCTGCAACTCGCAGATCGCGATAGGCTGCTCGACCTGAGAACCATCGGGATAAAGGACGGCGACGCCGGAGTCCTTCCAGCCCATATTGTGGTATCCCTGCGAGGAGAAGGTTTTGTATTCCTGGAAGCCGTCGCCATCGAGATCGCCGTAACGGTCGATCCATTCGAGACACTTCAAGGCCGTGTCACGGTGATCCGCAAGCAGGGTCTTATCGCCGGTCCACCGGAACGCCTCGGATAACACAATCAGGTAGAGGATGCTGGCATCGGCTGTCCCGTAATACGGGCCATGCGGTGTCTCATTGAAATGGGCAAGCTCCCCGAACCGCATCTCATGCAGGATTTTGCCCGGCTGCGCATCTCGCCAGTCATCCCGCTCCTTGGCCTGATATTTGGCGAGATGATCCAATGTCCCTTTCGCCAGATGCGGATGAATCAGCATGGATTGGAGCGCGACGATCAGGCTGTCGCGGCCGAAGATGGTCACGAACCAGGGAACCCCAGCCGCCGGCATTGGCGGGTAGTCTGCACCTTCTCTCACGTCAAGGCGCAGCGCGCCGATGTCATAGACGCTTTGACCGAATGTATTCTGGACACTTTCGTTGGGCGTATCTATGCGCGCGACGCTGTCGTGCCAGTTCTGCTGGAGCTGCTGCTCGTTTTTGTCGCCGTACGCGGGGCTATTGCATTTCGACTTCGGCGCCCGCTTCTCGCCGGAGATAACTGGAATGATGCTGCAACAAAGGCGCCACTTCTCGCCAGGGGGAAGCTTGATGCCGAAATGGATCGTGCCATTGGCGAAATGCGGATTGGAGCCGGCATTATTAATTTTGTAGATGACCCCGCGTTCGTAGTCCTCGCGCGTGTAATGGAAAGCAAGTTCGGAATTTTCTTTATTCCAATACGAGTCAATCTCGCGTTGACGGATTTGATGACGTTTGACTTCAAAAATGTCGGCAAAATCGGCTTCGACTGTAATCCCGAACTCGAATCCTAGTTCCTCTTGCGCATGGTTTACAATGTCGAAGTCTTCATGGACTCCCCCGCCGGAAACCATGCGATCGAGGCGAAGCTCGATTTTGCCCGGTTCCAACGTGCCATCCGAAGATTTGATCTTCGGGGAAACGAAAATGTATCTCGCCCCGAAATAGCTCACGCCTGCCGAAGCCGCCGGGGTCCAGGGCTGCTTGTTAATTCTAAGCCGATAGGTGGATAGCAGCCGGGTGTCATCGGCGAATAACCCCTGCTCCTCGTCTGGCAACACCTCACTTGCTGGTGTCGTCACCATGAACGTCTTGCCTTCATGGATCGTGATGACCGGAGGGCCGACTTTAATCCGGCCCATCAGGTGGATGCTACCGGACGCCATCAGAGATCGAGCCGCGTTCGTTTCATATGGGGCAAACGCTGCTTTGGCAGAACCGTTCCGAGGCGCCGCGCAGGGCCGCGTCCTTCAGTTCACCGATTAATGCTCTTGAAGCTGACGGCCGGCCGCTGTCACAAACGAATGTTGCGAAGCCGCAGCGAGTTGGCGATCACGCTGACCGATGAGAGTGACATCGCCGCCGCCGCTATGACCGGAGACAGGAGAATTCCGAAGAAAGGATAAAGGATGCCCGCCGCGACAGGAACACCGGCCGCATTATAGATAAATGCGAACAGCAGGTTTTGCCGGATGTTCGCCATAGTCGCGGCAGAGAGGCGCCTCGCCTTGACGATGCCGGTCAGGTCGCCCTTAAGAAGCGTAACGCCTGCGCTCTCCATGGCGATGTCGGTTCCGGTTCCCATCGCGATGCCTACATCGGCGGCAGCGAGGGCCGGCGCGTCGTTCACGCCGTCTCCGGCCATTGCGACCACCCTGCCTTGCCCGCGCAAGCGTTCGACGGCTTTGCTCTTGTCTTCCGGAAGCACTTCGGCCTCGACTTCCATAATGCCGAGTTTCGCAGCTACGGCCTTTGCGGTGGCAGCGTTATCGCCGGTCAGCATAACGATCCGAATTCCATCAGCCTTCAGCGCCGCAACCGCGTCCGGTGTGCTGGCTTTGATCGGATCGGCGATGCCGGCAATGCCCGCCAGCTTGCAGCCGATGGCGATAAAGATCACGGTGGCTCCATCTTCGGAGAGTCGATTTGCTTCCGCGGACATTTCCTCGATGCCGATCCCCGCCTCCTGCATGATCCGGGAGTTTCCGATAATAAGCCGGCGCCCCCCTGCCGAGCCCGTCACGCCCTTGCCCGCGGACGCATCGAAGTTGCTTGCAGGAACAAGCGAAAGCCTGCGCTCTTCCGCGGCCTTGACGAGTGCTGCTCCGAGCGGGTGTTGGCTTCCCCGCTCAAGGCTGGCGGCCAAGCTTAGAACTTCGGCTTCCGAATTTCCGGGCATAACGTGCAACGCCACAAGTTTCGGCTTTCCCTCGGTGAGGGTCCCTGTCTTATCCACGACGAGCGTGTCGATGCGCTCAAAACGCTCCAGCGCTTCGGCATTCTTGATCAACATGCCTGCCTGCGCACCGCGTCCTACTCCAACCATGATAGACGTTGGGGTAGCGAGGCCCAGCGCGCACGGACAGGCTATGATCAGAACCGACACAGCGGCCACCAGCGCGAATGTGAAGCGGGGTTCAGGCCCAAACACGGCCCAGCTTGCGAAAGCCGCGATTGCGACCGCGATGACGAAGGGCACGAACCAAGCCGAAACCCGGTCGGCCAGCCGTTAAATCGGCGCGCGGCTTCTTTGCGCTTCCGCAACCATCTGCACGATCTTGGCAAGCATTGTATCGCGGCCGACCTTTTCGGCGCGCATGATGAAGCTGCCGCCTTGATTTAGCGTGCCGCCGATGACCTTGGAGCCGGCCCCCTTCGAGACAGGCATGGACTCCCCTGTGATCATTGACTCGTCGACCGCGCTTGAACCTTCGATCACCTCCCCGTCAACGGGCACGGACTCGCCCGGCCTCACCCGGACTCTGTCGCCCACCTCCACGGCTTCGAGAGGGATATCTTCTTCCCTTCCGCCGGCATCGACACGCCTGGCGTGCTTGGGTGCAAGGTTGAGCAAGGCGCGGATCGCTCCGCTGGTTTGCGCGCGCGCCCGGAGTTCAAGCACCTGGCCTAGCAGGACAAGAACCGTGATGACGGCGGCGGCCTCGAAGTAGACCGGCACCGCGCCGCCCTGCATGCGAAAGGCAGCCGGAAACAGCCCGGGAAAGAGAGTACCGGCAAGGCTATAGACCCACGCGACCCCCGTGCCCATCGCGATCAGCGTAAACATATTGAGATTGCGCGACCGGACGGATTCCCAGCCGCGCTTGAAGAATGGCCACCCGCCCCAAAGGACAACCGGGGTTGCGAGCGCAAGCTGGAACCAGTTCATGGTCTGCTGATCGAACCAGTGGCCGAGGTCCAGAAAGTGCGCGCCCATCTCGGTTAAGAAAACCGGCAGCATCAACGGGAGGCTGATCCAGAACCGCCGCTTCACATCCGCAAGCTCTGGATTTGGCAGTTCATGCGCGGAAGGCATCTCCGGCTCCAGCGCCATGCCGCAAATGGGACATGACCCAGGGCCCACTTGCCTAATCTCCGCGTGCATTGGGCAAGTGTAGATGGTGCCTTCCGGCATCGGCGCGAGGGCTGGCTTTTCTTCCCCCAGAAACCGCTCAGGATTCGCCTCGAACTTGGCGAGGCAGCCGGAACCGCAGAAGTAGAAGTCGCGGCCATTATTGCGTGTCCGGTGAAGCGCCGCCGCGATATTGACGGTCATGCCGCAGACGGAATCGATGGCTGCGCCAGGGACAGTCCCGGTCGCGGCCGCACCTGGTTCCCGCCAGCAGGCGCCGTGGCTGCTTGCATCCATTTTTGTGCCCCTAAAACGCAGTGTGGAACATCATAAACTGAGATATACCCCCATCGGGTATGCCGTCAACAAGGGCGCAGCTCATCCTTAATTTTCCATAGCCACGTCCGGAGAAGCGTTCTGTAGCTGTCCGGATTGCCGTAAATACCCATCCCTGGTATGGTAAATCATGCACGATGATATGAAGGACAAATGCCTGAAACGCCTCAGCCGCATCGAGGGCCAGGTGCGCGGCATCGCGCGTATGGTCGGCCAGGACCGTTACTGCATCGACATTCTCACGCAGATTGCCGCGGCTCAGGCCGCGCTGCGCAAGGTGGAAAGCGAAATCCTGCAGAACCACGTCGGCCATTGCGTGCAGAACGCAATCGCGAGCGGAAATGCGGAAGACCAGCGCCAGAAGGTCGCGGAGCTGATGGAAGTGCTCAGCCGACGGTCTAGCTGACCGCGTCACACAACCCACTCCCAGGCAGCTCACCTTGGTGGCAGCAGGTCACGCCGGCAGGCTTTCCTGGCCAGCCACTAGAAAGGAAGTACGTAAGCGATGGCAGATTTTCACCCAACCTTCTGCGATATTCCTGGTGGCCAAGCGCTCATCGATTGGTTTGGGGGTGTACCCCGCTTTCATGATGCGAAGTTGCTGGATATTAGGCTGGTTAGCAAAGGCACAAGCACTGTCCACATCCACGCCTGGCGAACAACCGACCAGGTCGATGATCGAGGATATTTCGTACTCGACAAGCATGTCATGGTCGATTTCGATTTGCAGGAGGTGACCTTTGTGGCGCTGACCGAGTTCAATCTTCCGGGAATAATCTTCGATTCCAGATCACCAAATCAGTTCCCGGATTTGAAGTTGCCTGGTCTGGCTCCTACGGTGTTTCAGGCACTATTCGGGCGCAATGCATCAGCATTGGGTTTCGGCCCAAGGAATGTGACTAACCTGCTAACACTGAACAGCCTATTGAGCTTAGCGAACGCAAGCGTTTACCGCCCACGAGCGTCCGCTCTTATTCCGCCGCTTTCAGCACAGGTGGCGATGAAAGCGCTGCTTCAAACTCCGCATATTTAACTTCCGCCTTCTTAATATTCCCCATCTTTACATGCCCGAAGCCGCGAATGAGATCGGGCACCGAGGCGTATTGCGCCGCGAGCGCTAAATTCGAAGCCGTAAGAGCCGGCAAGAGGCGTTCGATCCGGGCCTTGTAGTCCCCAAGTAGCGCGCGCTCCGCCTTACGCTCGTCGGTCCGGCCGAAAATATCGAACCGGCCACCACGCAGCACTTTGCCCTTCGCCAGCAGCTTCATCGCTTTCAGCATCCACGGCCCGAAGGTGCGCTTCTTCGGCAGCCCCGTGTCCGGGTCGGGACGCGCAAGAAGCGGCGGCGCGAGATGGATCGCCAGCTTGTAATTCCCCTCGAATTGCTCCTTGAGGCGTTTTGCGAACGCGCCATCTGTGTAAAGCCTTGCGACCTCATACTCATCCTTGATGGCCATCAGCTTATAGAGGTTTTGCGCGACCGCTTTTGTAAGCGTCTTGCTCCCAGGTGCTACCGCTTGTTCCTGCCTCCTAACCATGTCCACGAATGTGAGATACCCGTTGGCATAAGCCTCGTTTTGATACGCCGTGAGATCACGCGCGCGGATCGAGATGAATTCCTCCAGCGTCTGAGACAGCTTCGGCGGTGGCGTCACCTTTGCCATGATCTTAGGAAGATCGGCCGCGGCCTCGCGTCCAAGCGCGAATGCGCGTTTGTTGGCGTCCACGCTGGCGCCGTTCAGCTCGATGGCGCGCAGGATGGCCGCACTTTCCAGCGGGACGAGCCCTTTCTGCCAGGCGAACCCTGTCAGAACCATATTGGCGTAGATCGAGTCGCCGAGAAGCGTTGTTGCGATCGCCTGCGCGGGGCATTCCGCCAGCAGGCGCGCATGGCTCTTGACTCGCGCCAGCATGGCACCTTCCTCGAAGGAGACGGCATTGTTTGCCACGAATTCGGCGGTTGGCGTCACGTGGGCATCGCCCACGACCGCGGTCCGTTCCGCGCTGAGGAAGGGAAGACCGCTCTTGCCATGCGCGCCGACAATGTCGGCCGCGAGCAGCAAATCCGATTGGCCAGCTCCAATGCGAGGGCTGTAAAGCTCCGTGCCCTGCCCCCCGATCCGCAGATGCGAATAAACGCCGCCGCCCTTCTGAGCGAGGCCGATCTGGTCCATAATGCGGACCTGAAGATTTTGGATGTGGGCTGCCATGCCGAGAATGGCGGCAAGCGACGTGATGCCGAGGCCGCCAATCCCCGTCATCAGGATATTGTACCCATCGGCTCCGATCGCTGGAAGTTTCGGCTCCGGCAACTCCACCGGAACAGTCACGACGGGCGCGCGGCGGCGCGGTTTTGCGCCATAGACCGACACGAAGCTTGGGCAGAATCCCTCAACGCAAGAGAAATCCTGATTGCATGTCGATTGATTGATTGTTCGCTTGCGGCCGAATTCTGTCTCGACTGGCTCGACGGAAAGGCAATTGGAGGCGCGGGAACAATCACCGCAACCTTCGCAAACACCTTCATTAATAATCACCCGCCGCGCGGATTGTTCCATAAGCCCGCGCTTGCGGCGCCGGCGCTTTTCCGTTGCGCACACCTGATCGTAGATGATGAGGCTGACGCCCGGTTCTTCGCGCAATTCGCGTTGAACGGCATCCAGCCTCGAACGGGGATCAATGGTGGTTCCAGGCGGAAGGTCCGGATGGCCGCGAAATCTGTCAGGGTTATCGCTGACGATTGCGATGCGGCGCACCCCTTCCGCCCGCATTTGAGCCGCAATGGCCGGAACGGAAAGCTGGCCATCAACGGGCTGGCCGCCGGTCATCGCCACCGCATCGTTGTAAAGGATCTTGTAAGTCATATTGCGGCCGGACGCCACGGCCTGGCGGATAGCAAGGCTTCCGGAATGGAAATACGTCCCGTCGCCCAAATTGGCGAAGATGTGCGGCTCAGAGGTAAAAGGTGCCTGGCCGACCCACAGCGCCCCCTCGCCACCCATTTGGGTGTAGCTGTCGGTGTTGCGGTTCATGTAGATCGCGAGAAAATGACAACCTATCCCGGCGGTGGCGCGGCTTCCTTCCGGGACGCGCGTGGATGTGCTGTGAGGGCATCCCGAGCAGAAATAGGGTGTGCGGACGTGAAGAGGCGCGGCCGCTGCATCGTTGGCGCTTTCCCAAAGAAAGCGTTCGGTGGCGCGCATCCTTTCGGACTTCCATTCATTCGGCATTACGCGCAGGATCGCGCTTGTGACGTGCGCGGTATCGATGTCCATAACGTCGCTGACGAGTGGCGCGCCCGCGGCGTCGCGCTTGCCCAGGATCCTAGGGCGGCGTCCGTCCGGCAATCCATAGGCTGCAGCGCGAAGCTGATGCTCGATCACGTCGCGTCTTTCTTCGACCACGAGCACCGTTTCAAGCCCATCGGCAAAGGCCTGGGCGCCCCGCTCTTCGAGGGGCCACACGAGACCCACTTTGTAGATCCGGATGCCGAGTGCCGCCGCCTGCTCTTCGCTAATTCCGAGGTCGCGTAAAGCCTGCCGCACGTGCAGATATGCTTTGCCTGACGCGGCAATGCCGAAACGAGGCTTCGCACTATCAACCGCGATCCGGTCGAATCCATTCTGGCGCGCAAAAGCCAAGGCGGCCGGAATCCTGAAATGCCGGTGAACTTCTTCTTGCTGCGGAGGTGTTAGATGGAGCCGGCCATTGCGCCCGCCGGGAGGCGCTGCCACCCCTTCAGGCGCGACCGCGACGTAACGGCTCGGGTTGATGCGGACGGTGGCACTGGCATCCATAGTGTCAGCGATGGCCTTCACGCCCACCCATAGCCCAGCAAACCGGGAGAGCTCGAACCCCTTCATGCCAAACTCAAGGAGTTCCTCAATGTCCGCTGGGCTCAGGACCGGAATCTCCGCGTCCATCAGCGCAAAGTCGCTCTGGTTGGGAAGCGTTGAGGATTTGCAGGAATGGTCATCGCCCGCGAAGGCAAGAACGCCGCCTCTCGCAGCGGTACCGAAGAAGTTTGCGTGCTTCAGCGCATCGCCGGCACGGTCTACGCCCGGCCCCTTTCCATACCAGATACCAAACACGCCGTCATATTTGGCGCCGGGAAAAAGACCGGCCTGCTGGCTGCCCCAGACCGCCGTGGCGGCAAGTTCCTCGTTGACGCCCGGCTGAAAAATAATGTGGTGAGACGCGAGCCGCTTTCGCTCCTGCCAGAGCTGCTTGTCATAGGTCCCTAAAGGGGAACCCCGGTAACCCGATATGAACCCGGCGGTGTTCAAACCCGCTCTGGCATCCGCGTCCCGCCTAACCAGCGGCAGCCTTACCAGCGCTTGCACGCCTGTGAGGAAAACCTCACCTTCGCCGGCACTGTACTTCTCGTCGAGATCGACGGAATGCGCTTGAACGAGCGTGTCCATGGACGTCTCCCTGGTTTTTTTGCTCGCGGTATTTTTATGACTATAACATGGAGAAATTGAAAGGACTTTGCAAACTGGGCCGCTAGGCCGTACCCTGAATGTAGCTTCATTTCATGGCGAGAGGACTTTTGCATAAATCATGAGTTCTGGCCTGGATGCCGCGGACCGCACCATCCTTATGCTTCTGCAAGCGGATGCTTCCCTTTCCACGGCGGATATAGCGGCTCGCGCAGGCGCATCGCAATCCTCAATTTGGCGGCGGATCGAGAAGCTTGAAAGCGCCGGTATCATCAAAAAGCGGGTTGCGTTGCTCGACCGGCGCAAGCTTGGGCTGGATATGATGGTATTTGCGCATGTGAAGTTGCAAGGGCATGGCCAGCGAACGCTGCCCCTATTCGAGGATGCCATCAAAAAATTTCCCGAAGTCGTCGAATGCCACACGCTACTGGGGGAGACAGACTATCTATTGCGCGTCATCACCCGAGATGCGGCTTCGTACGAGCTTTTTTTCCGAAAGCACCTAACTCAGGTTGCATCCGTGCAATTCACCAACTCGTCAATGGCCATCTCCGAGGTAAAGAGCACCACTGAGCTGCCGCTTTCTCAACTTCCTTGATTTGACGCTAGTGCTTCGATTTCCGGCATTTGCATCCGCTTGCGGCACACTTGAGAGCAAATGCCGGAATCAAAGGACCACTATTTGAGCGCGAACTCGCGGCAGGCGGGGCTCGCTCCACTAGGCGGCCACTAGGGTAGTGCCGCTTCACTCGCCCGGAGGGGCTGTCTTACCTCGTGCCTGGGGCACCCTGGTTCTGATTCTGAGCCCGGCCCTGCCCAGGCTGGCCCTGGGCGCCGCCCCTGCGATTTCTAGCGCTAGCAGAACGCCTGTCACGGGCGGTGCTTGCATAGGCTTGACGTTGCCGTTGGCTTGTCATTCCCCGATTATGGGCAGTGCGCTGGTCACGGCTCGTGCCTCTTTCATTAATTCCAAGAGCCGCCAATGTCCGGGGAGTTGGCTGACCCGTTGCATTGAGCCCTTTCTCCTGTTGAAATCTCCTCAGAGCCGACCGTGTACGGGGACCCATGGCCCCATCCGCCCGTCCGGCATTGACTCCGCTCTTATCAAGATCGCGTTGCAAGGTCCTTACCTGCGACCTTGAAAGGTGTATGGGGCGTCCGCGCCTAGTATTACGCGCTGCACCTTTCATATGCCTGCCGGCGCCGGGGGTTCCCATCTGAGGGCCGCCACCTGCGCCGCCGGGATTGGCTTCATTTTGGGTGGCGTTCTGATCGGGAGGGTTGCCCGGGTTCGTATTTGACTGCTGAGCCATCGCAGGCAGCGCCAGGGCAGCCGAAGCCAGCAGCGCAATGAGTGTCCTATGCATTTCATTCTCCTTCCAGAAGGACGGTCTTTAGTGAAACGCTTGCTTGGTTGTGTTGTTTCAGCTAGCGATCCGTTTTATCACGCCGAGATAAATTTATTCAGAGACACTTCTCAAATTGTCATACTTGAGCTGTAGTATAACAGGTTAAAAAAACATTAACGTTGAGTTTAAGCGGAACTTTAATTATGGACGAGACTTCACTTTCATCAGTCCACCTCAAGGTGAAAGGTAACGTCCATGGCCAATCAAACCGAGAAAGTTAAGAAAATACTTGTCGCATCTGCAACCGCTTGCAGCTTGCTTCTTGCCGGCGGCACACTCGCTCTTGCGCAGCAGCCGAATACCGCTACGCCTGAAGCTTCATCGAAAGCCGAAAACGCCGGCAGCCCATCCGGGAGCAATACAAGCGCAACCACACCAGCTATGCAGTCAAGCAGCCTTCAGAGTTCCCAGCTTATGGGCAAGAAGCTGTATGGCACAGATGACCGTGAGGTCGGAACCATCAAGAGCGTGACAACCGGTTCGACCGGGAAAGCTGAAACCGCGGTAGTTGAAACTGGAGGCTTCTTGGGGATCGGAACCAAGCGGATTTCGATTCCAGTCTCGGATCTGCAAATTAAGAAAGGCCGCGTAATGGATAAAACCATGACGGCGGGGCAGATTGGCAAGATGCCGGCATTAAATAAATAGGGAGCCCGAGGAAAGCCAGCACAGCAACTAACCGCGGTTGTGTCCGGGCTTTACCAAAGTCGCCGCCCTTTAGTTGCGTTTGGGCCGAGATTGCACTTGCCGTCGTTGCGCTTTTCAGCCCTCGCTTCGAAGGCAAGGCTGACCTAACTGGGCGCGGGGAAGGAACTGAAAGTTTAGCTGGAACGTTCTTCGCAGCAACGACTTAACAGTTCCCAACCCGCCCCAAGGTGAAAGGTAACGTCCATGGCTAATCAAGGCGAGAAACTCAAGACAATACTTATAGCTTCGGCAACAGCTTGCAGCTTAATCCTTGTTGGCAGCACTTTTGCCCTTGCGCAGCAACCGAACCCCGCACCGCAGGGAACCACCTCCCCGCAGGCCCAACCGGCACCGGCCCAGCCCAATCCTGCTGACGGAAGCGAGGGAAGCAATCTATCAAACAAGCAAGCCACCCTGCAGCGCGCCCAGCTTGTGGGGAAGAAGCTGTACGGTAAGGACGGGCGCGAGGCCGGGACCATTCAAAACGTCACGACTACACCGACTGGTGATGTTAAGGCTGCAGAGGTCGACACAGGAGGGTTCTTAGGCATTGGAACAAAGCGCGTCGCCGTATCAGCAGACGAGCTACAATACAAGGGCGACCGGATCGTTGATAACTCGATGACTGCCGATCAGATCACCAAGCTCCCCCCAATGGCAAAAAAGTAACGAAGTAGTGCCACGAAGTGTGCGGAGCCGTCACAGGCGGCTCCCTCCTCCAGTGCTTGCTTTAACTATGTATTACGATAGATCTCTCCTGTAACGAGCCACCATCAACTGAAAGCTAACCATAAACTCAGCTCCCTTTGCTGCAAAGGGCGCAATGTATCGTTTTGCAACCAAGGATACACGCGGGTTACTTTACAACTGAAAGTTGACGGATACTCTTCTCCTCGTGACGAGTTGTATCGTTGTTCACGGGGAAGCGTTATGATTACCAGAGTATTGTTGGGTACAGTCAGCGTCGTTGCTCTGATCCCGGCGTCCTTCGCAGCAGATATCTACAGTCCGGCTCCCGTAGCCGCGCCGCCTATTCTCGCTCCGCTGCCAAGCTGGGCCGGGTTCTATGTTGGCGTGAATGGCGGATACGGTGGAAATAGCAGCCGGACCTTCGACGAGGAGGTCTACAATCCTCTCTTGGCTGCCACGACCACACCTCCCTACCCTAATCCCTTCTCTACCATCTACGGCAAGGACACCATAGCTGGTGGTTTTGGCGGCGGTCAGTTGGGGTATAATTTCCAATGGGGCCCTTGGGTCGCCGGCTTCGAGACCGATATTCAGGGATCAAATATCCAGGGTTTCGGCACTCAGACCCTATTCAATCCAACCGGAGGGACAGCAAATCCGCCATTTTGTGGAGTTTCAGGCACGGGTGTGTGTTCCGGCAGAAACGACCTGAACGTGGACTACTTCGGAACCGTGCGCGGGCGCATTGGCTATGCCTGGGGCGGCGTGCTTCTCTATGCCACGGGCGGATTCGCCTATGGCGGAGTTAAAACGTCCTTCACATACACCGACAACAGTACCTACCTGACGCCGGGGACAACGTATACATCGCAACACGGCAGGGTCACCAGTTCGAATACCGGAACAGGCTGGGTTGCAGGCGCCGGCATTGAATACAAGATCGCACCGAACTGGTCCCTGAAAGGGGAATATCAGTTTATCGACCTTGGGTCTGCCGAAACAGGCTTGACCGACACTTTCTACGGTAGCGGCTCAAAGGTTGCCACTCCGTGTTCAGACTCACCGACCACCCATGGTTGCTATAGCCTCAAAGGTCACCTCTCCGACGTCTCCTTCAATACCGTGCGCGTGGGCGTGAATTACTACTTCAACACGCCCTACGAGCCCCTGCCCCTGAAATAGGGAAGCCACTGGGATCGGCGCCCCGCGCGCCGATCCGGCTTCGCAGCGCTAACCAAAGCTGAATTGGTTCGCTAACGCCTGCAAGCAGGAGAAAGGGCTGCAACGCGCTGAAAGCGCGGGAGCAGGCGAAAGTTCTAAATCGCAGCAATTCATACGAAGCTCTTTACTCAGGGTACATTCGTTTATGCTTCGCTGTGACGGTGCAGTCCCGGCACGCCACGAGGAATAGCCCTTGTTTGGAGCCGTTCATTGCCGCCGTTTGTAGTACAAACAGCTCCGTTAATAGGCCGTTGCTTTGTAGCGCGGCGCGTTCGCCTCTGGCGCGGGCTGTTTGGCGCAGCCTTCGCGGCGCTCGCCTTAGCTGCCTGCGGCCAGGAAAATGCCTTTGTTGCGCCGCCTCCGCCCACGGTCGTGGTCGCAAAACCGCTACAAAAACCCATGGTCCAGTATGTCAAGGCTACGGGTAACACAGCGGCTCTAAATAGCGTTGCTCTCGTGGCGCGCGTGCAAGGGTACCTGGAGAAAATAAATTACCAGGACGGCGCGCATGTGAAGAAGGGAACACTGCTGTTCGAAATTCAGCGCGACACCTATGAGGCGCAACTTGAGCAGGCCAAAGCGAGCCTAGCTTCTGCGCAGGCTACTGCGCTCAATGACGAAATTAACTATCAACGAGTGATTGCTCTAGCACGTCAGGGCAACTTAGCGGTTACGCAGCAGCAGGTCGACAACGCCAAGGCCACGCTCAACTCAGCAAACGCATCAGTGGAGAATGCGAAAGCGGGTGTGGAGCTCGCACAAATAAATCTCGGCTATACGCAGGTGACCGCACCTTTCGATGGCATGGTAACGAGACATCTTGCCGACCTTGGCTCTTTGGTCGGCTATTCTTCTCCGACCACGCTCGCGACCATCCTCCAGATCCAACCGATCTATGTCTACTTTACCGTTAGCGAGAGCGTGGTGTTGCGTTTCAAACAGAGACGGGCCGCGGAAGGCCACTCCCAACAGGACTATCACAATGAGCCGGTTGAGATAGGCTTGATGACCGATAAGGATTACCCCTATCGCGGTCACGTCGACTATATTGCGCCCCAGGTCGACCCCGCGACCGGGACCCTAGAAGTGCGCGGGATTTTGGAGAATAAGGATCAGTTTCTCTTGCCGGGCTATTTTGTGCGTGTGCGGGTTCCGTTCCAGCGCGAAGAAAACGCGCTCTGGGTTGACGAAAGCGCAATCGGCCAAAATCAGCTCGGCGAATATCTACTCGTTTTGGGCAAGGATAACGTCGTGGAGCAGCGGCAGATCAAGACGGGCGAAACCGAAGGAGGCCTGAAGGTCGTCGAGTCCGGGATCACCGCAAATGACTGGGTCGTAACAAGCGGGATTCAACGCGCGGTGCCCGGACAAAAAGTGAAGCCGGAAGAGCGCACGATGATAACGGCGGCCGCCGGACAATGAGAGTTAAGCGCTTTCTTCTTCGCAAAGCGCGGCCTCCAGGTTGACTATGTTTTCCCGCTACTTCATCGAGCACCCCGTCCTTTCCAACGTCATCGCGATCGTCATCGTCGTAATCGGTGCCGTTTCCTATCTCAGGCTTCCTGTCGCTCAATATCCGAACGTCGTGCCGCCTACGGTCCAAGTGACGACAACTTATCCGGGCGCCAGCGCGCAGGTCGTTATGAATACCATTGCCCTGCCCATCGAGCAGCAGGTGAACGGCGTCGACAATATGCTCTACATGGAGTCCACGAGCACAAGCGACGGCATCTATTCCCTCATCGTGACCTTTGCGATTGGCACGGACCCGGATATGGACCAGGTGCTGGTTCAGAATCGCGTGTCAGATGCACTCGCGCAACTGCCCCAATCGGTGCAGGTACAGGGGGTTACGGTACAGAAGCAGTCAACTTCCATTCTGGAGTTCCTGAATCTTTCCTCACCGGATAGGCGTTACGATAGCCTTTTCCTTGCGAATTACGGCGTTATCAATTTGCAGAACGAGCTTGCACGCCTGCCGGGGGTAGGCAATGTGACGATCATCGGCACCGGCCAATATGCGATCCGGGTTTGGATGAACCCGGATCTGCTGCAGTCTTTTGGACTTACGCCGAATGATGTGGTGCTGGCCATTCAGCAGCAGAGCCAGGAGGTGACCGCGGGCAACATAGGAATGCCGCCCGCACCAAAGAACCAAGCCTTCCAATACACGGTGAATGTTCCTGGCCGCTTTAGCGACCCCAAGCAGTTCGAGAACATCATCGTGAAGGCGAGCAATGCCAACGGCGGTGAGGTCGTTCGCGTCAAGAATATCGGCTATGCCGAGTTGGGCGCGCAGACCTACACCCAGAACTTTACAGTCGATAACTTGCCCTCCGCGGGGGTCGGTATCTCCTTGCTGCCAGGGGCGAACGCTCTCGACACGGCAACTCGCGTGAAAGCGAAGATGGATGAGCTCGCGAAAAATTTCCCGCCGGGCCTCGTCTACACCATACCGTTCAACACGACCGACTTTGTGAATGCTTCGATTAACGAGGTTTACCGCACTCTCTTTGAAGCGGGCGCCTTGGTGCTCATCGTCATCCTTGTCTTCCTGCAAGACTGGCGGGCCACCTTGGTGCCTGCGACCACCGTGCCTGTCACCATCATCGGCGCCTTTGCCGCCATGGCGGCGCTTGGCTTCACCGTGAATATGTCCACGCTCTTCGCGCTCGTGCTTGTGATCGGCATCGTCGTCGACGACGCCATCGTTATTGTCGAAGGGGTCGCGCACTATGTCGAGCAGGGGCTGCCGGGACGCGAAGCAGCGGTCCAGGCCATGCGTGAATTGACCGGACCCGTTTTGGGCATCACACTCGTGTTGATGTCCGTCTTTCTTCCGGCAGCTTTTCTCCCGGGGCTGACGGGACAGATCTACCGGCAATTTGCCCTCGTTATTGCGGCGACAGCTTTCATCAGCGCGATCAATGCATTAACTTTGAAGCCCACGCAGTCTGCCCTATGGCTGCGGCCAGCAGTCCCGCCCGAACAGCGCAACCTTTTCTTCCGCATTTTCAACCGGGTCTATGGCGCGGCCGAGCGCACCTATACTCGCCTAATAACCGCAATGGTGCGGCGCAGCGGGATCGTTGCGTTATTGGGTGTTATTCTCATCTGCATTGCCGTCTGGGGCGTCGGCCGCGTGCCAACCGCTTTTCTTCCTCTTGAAGATCAGGGCTATCTTATTGTCAGTGCACAGCTGCCCGACGGCGCATCGCTGGAACGCACTGAACGCGTCATGGAAAATGTCACCAATGTTGCAAAGGGGGTTGCCGGCGTCGAGCGGGTTGTAGCGATCAGCGGCATGTCGTTGCTCGACAACAGGGCCACGCTTTCCAGTGCCGGGACGGCTTTCGTCATCCTGAAGAGCTGGGGCGAACGCGATGCGAAAGGGCAGACTGCGTTTGCGTTGTCGAATATTTTGAAGACCGCCCTTCAAAAGCACATCCTGGAGGCGGTCACTATTGTGGTTCCTCCGCCGCCCATTCAGGGAATCGGCAATGCCGGGGGTTTCACAATGGAGGTCGAGCTCAGGAATGGCAACGTCGATTTTTCCGAGCTGCAAAGCGTCTCAACCGGATTCGTCAACGATGCCAAATCCCAGTCGGCAGTGCAAACCATCTTTACTCCATTCCGCGCTTCTGTCCCTCAGATTTTCGCCACAGTCGATAGGACCAAGGCCGAAACGCTTGGTGTCACGGTTGGGCAAGTTTTCCAGGCATTGGAAAGCTACCTCGGTTCGACCTATGTCGGGCAAATCAATAAATTCGGCCATGTCTTCCAGGTCTATGTCCAGTCGCAATCGCAATACCGGTCGCAGCCCCGCGACATCGCCCAGTACAAAATCAGAACGCCGAACGGCGGAATGGTGCCCCTCGGCACCCTTGTCCAGCTGAGGAGAACTGAGGGCCCGTCGGTTATCACCCTCTATAACCTCTATCCTGCAGCCACGATTACAGGCACATCATCACCGCAATTCAGCTCCGGACAAACCATGGGGCTGCTGGAACAAGTTGCTGCCAAGGCGCTTCCGCCTGGTACTGGCTATGATTGGAGCGACATGTCCTATCAGGAGCAGATAACTGGCAATCAAATTTATTACGTTTTCGCGCTTTCGCTCCTCCTCGTTTACCTTGTGCTTGCGGGCCAATATGAGAGCTGGCTTCGGCCTCTTGCAGTAATTCTCAGCGTGCCGCTTTCCTTGCTTGGCGTAGCCTTCGCCCTTGGTGTGGCCGGCTTCCCGAATGATCTTTATACGCAGATCGGTCTCATCCTGCTGATTGCGCTTTCAGCCAAGAATGCGATCCTCATCGTGGAATATGCCCGCGACCAGCATGAGGCAGGCGTGGGTATTGTGGAATCCGCGGTCGAAGCCGCACGGCGGCGCCTACGGCCGATACTCATGACGTCTTTTGCGTTCATTCTGGGCGTCTTCCCGCTCGTCATAGCGACCGGCGCAGGGGCGGCCTCACGCAGGTCGATCGGCATCGCGGTCTTCAGCGGGATGCTCGCGTCCACGCTACTCGCTATGCTTTTTGTGCCGGCGTTCTACGTGGTGATGCAGCGCTTGGAGGAATGGCGCCGCGCGCGGAAAAAGAGCGCCGCCGAGGTTTCTACCGGGGAGTAGGCCTAGGTGTTTAGTCCCGGCACATTGGCGTGTCCTTAGGAAGAGATTGGTCATCCGGGAGGGCTCGAACCTCCAACCCCCTGCTTAGACGGCAGCGTGCTCTCAAAGAAAAATCAATGAAATCAGAGTGGCTTAACAGAGCCGCTGCCCATCTAGCAGGATAACCCAAGCAGAATAGCTAAGTTAAATCAGTGCGTTATCAAAGCACTACCTAGCTATACGACTTGCACGACTAATGTACGACTAATTTACTTATCTTGGGTTGCATTGTATCGCTAGCCTCCCAAGACAGCGCCGCAACCTCATCCACCCGTCTCGCTCTAAGTTCGACGATCGCCCTTATTGCGGCGGCGAAGGTATCCTGACTCAGAATCTCCTGCTGTGCCACACAGGCGTCCTCGATAGATTGCGCGGCACCTTGACCAAGGGTCGGAACCATGGGATGCGCGGCATCGCCGAGGAGCAGCACGTGACCGCGCCCATCATCATAAGCGCTCTCTTCATGTTGAAGTCGCGACCAATGTATTTCGTCCGGGGCTGCCTCAACTGCGTCCAGCAGAAACTTGACACCAGCGCACAGCTTGCCTTCCCGTGGCTTGTACAGGGAAATAAGTGCTTCAGGGGTTTTTTGCCTCTCTGCGACTTGTGCTTCAGGCATGATCGGGAATGAACCAGAGAGATATACTGCACCGCCAGGAACGCGATAAGCCAACAATCGATTCGGACCATTGAAATATTGGACGTAGTCGTCAATCAGGCTTGCTGCATCGCGCTTTATGAGCAGGCGATACATGGCGACGCCAAGGTAACGGGGTAGGCTGGGCTCAAAGAAGGCATCCCTGACCTTCGAGTATCGGCCGTCCGTACCGATGAGCAAGTCAACGCCTTGTATAACAGTAATACGTCCGGTCGTCCGATCACGCACTTCGACGGTAACTGGCCCCTCCTCATTGCCCCGCGCATAGCGCGCAGATACGAGCTCTGTACCGAATTTAATGGCGTCCCATATTGGCTCCCGCAGTACCTGGTAGATCTCCGACCAGCGCAACCGCAGGCCCTCATTGTCGGCGACGTCTTGCAAATTGAGGCGCATCAGTTCGCGCCCGTCTGTCAGCGCAATGCGCCACTCGCGCCAGGGCAAGCCACGCTGCTCTAGCTGGACCGCGGTCTGTGGGAGAAACTCCCGCAGCGCCTTCACGGCATTGGGTCCAATATTGAGGCCCGTTCCAGCGCCTTCATGTTCTCCCGGCAGCGACCGCTCCAACGTGATTACCTCGCAGCACTGTAAACCGCGGAGCCGTTCGGCGAGGATGCTGCCCACAATACCGGCTCCAGCGATAACGATTTTTCGCGTCCTCATGACGGCTCAGAAGCTAGCGTAGCGGGCTTCGTCGAAAAAAGAAACGCCGGCCTTGTAACGCCTGCCCTCGCTTTGGTCTGGACCGGGGCCTTCTTCCGCACGGCCATCAAAGGTCAATTCAAGCTGCACACCGCTCGGATCATAAACGAAGATTTGCCAGAGCGTCGTGCCGGGGACGAGAAACTCCCGCCAATCAAGAGCGGCTTGCTTTATACGCTTCACAAACGCGCCAAAGCCGTAAGCCGTGAGAGAGATATGGTCGATCGCCGCTGTTCCGCTTGGCGCTGACCCTTCAACGCCGAGTGCAGGACCGCCTGCATAGATGTGAACGATAGCCGCACCACCGGGCGCTGGGATTGAGAGCCAGGCACCGGGATAACCAAAGTCCGGCCGATGAACCTCAACGAGTCCGATAACATCGCGGTAGAAACGAACGGTGCGGTCGAGGTCGTTCGTTTTGATAGCAACATGGAAAAGCCCTGTAATCAGTGCGCTCACGTCTCTTCCTTTGTGTTGTAGCCCATCCCGCGTTGCCGGGTACTTCGGCGACAAAACGGCTGCTGTAGCTGGGTCGCCTTGTAAGCGCAATAGCCTCAAGCAAAAAAGGGACCACCGCCGACTGTTTACGCGCCAGGCCGGCATAGTCGGCTGCGTCGAGTGCGCAAAAAAATACTTGTGGTACACTCCTGCCTGATCGGCCCCTAAGGCCGGACACTTCACTCATGATCTCGATTTAGGTGAGAAAATGGTGCCTTCCACCTCCACTATGTCGTCGCATTGAGACGGTCAACCTCGACGATCGTTCTGGGCGGGTGGGAGCAGTTCGTCCGCATGGTCTCATGACGCTTATGGTGACTCTTGCCGACCTGCGAAGCGCACTCGCCTGAAATCGGAAGCAACCTACATCGCAACAGCGAACACCGTCCGCACTGTGGCGCCAGATATTTCAAGGAGGCCGAGGAACGAGGCCTTGAGGGCATCATGGCCAAGCGCGCCGATAGCCTTTATCGCTCGGGCGAGCGCAGCGCCGATTGGCTCAAAATCAAGACCGCGCGCCGGCAGGAAGCCGTGATCGTGGGTTTCACCGCCCCGCGCCGCTCGCGCCCCTATTTTGGTTCCCTGGTCCTGGCCGTTCGGGACAGCGATGCCTGGCGCTATATCGGCCATGTCGGCACTGGATTCTCCCACGCCACGCTCGAGGAGCTGCACACAAGGCTTTGGCCGCTGCGCACCGACACATCCCCTTTCAGAGAGCGCGTGAAGAACGAGGTCGTAACCACCTGGGTCAAACCCAGGCTCGTGGCCGAGGTCAAGTTCACGGAATGGACCAAGGCCGGAGAAATGCGCCATCCCGTCTATCTCGGTCTGCGCGAAGACAAACGTCCGGAGGATGTGATCCAGGAGAAGGAAACTGCGCGTTGAGACGGCCCCTTCTGGTCATCGACGGCAACTCCTTTGCCCACCGTGCTTATCACGCGCTGCCCAAAACCATCCGCCGGCGCGACAACAAAGGTGCGGGCGCCATCCTCGGCTTCGCCAATATTCTGCTTCGGCTTTACGAGGCCGAGCAGCCGCGCGCCGTGCTCGTGGGCTGGGATACGCTCCATGAGCCGACTTACCGGCATAAAGCTCTCGAAAGCTATCAGGCCGGGCGCGACTTCGACACCGAGCTCATCGACCAGCTCACGGTTCTGCCGGAGTTCGTAACCGCCTGCGGGTTCGCTTCCGCCAAGGCTCCCGGTTTCGAGGCGGACGATTTTCTGGCGGCCGCGGCCACGCGCGAAGAGCGCCGCGGCGGCACTGCGGTGGTGGTGACCGGGGACCGGGATGCCTATCAGCTTGCCTCGGAGTCGACGACCATCCTCCAGCCGATCCGTGCCGGAGAAATGGCGCGCATCGGCCCTGCGGAAGTGCGCGGGCGCTATGGCGTCGATCCGGGTCAGGTGCCCGACTTCATCGCCCTGCGCGGCGACCCCTCCGACGGCATACCGGGTGCGACCGGTGTGGGCGAAAAAGGCGCGGCCAACCTCTTGCGCACCTATGGATTGCTGGAAAATGCACTTACCGCGGGACGGTTTGCGGCGCAGGCGGAGAAACTCCGTCTTTACCGCTCCATCGCGACAATGGATAAATCGGCGCCCTTGCCTGCATTACGGAATCAGAAACCCACCTGGGCCAAAGCCGCTCTTTTGACTCGGGACTGGCAGCTCAACAAGCTTGCCGGCCGCCTCGAGGGCCTGGCGCTAGCACAAGCTGGCTCAACTCGCACTGCGGCGAAGATGTCTTAGATCCCCAGTTCGCCGCAGGGCATGAATGGGTGCTCCAATATGGAGACTGGGGCGATTGGGCATCAATGGTCATCGATGATTCCTGCGTGGACGGACCGACAGCTGTACACAAGCTATCTATTATCTTCGCACCCAAGCCTTCCTAGAGCGCCGCGAAGAGCAGTTCCTCCGTAAAGAGGAAGCGATGCGGAATTATAAATCGCCTCCGTCGCTCTATTGGGTTTAGGAAATTGAATGCGGCGGTGATTGTGGAACCGGAAATCGCTTCTCCCTGGACGGGTTTTCGTGACAGGCCGGAGCTTAAGCGATTGCCATGTATACCATGCCAATTAATAGCGCAGCGAGGGCTAACGATAGCGAGACTATAAGCATCTGAATCCAGGCCTGGGCGCCCGTTAACCTTTCAGTGGCCGAATCCACATTTGAGGAAAGAAAGTCTTCAAGCTTCGGCGATTGCGTCCGGCTCTTGCCCATGTGCGCCAGGACGGCCGGCAACCCTAAAGCAGCCCCCAGCACCAGCATGACAATGGCCAGAAGGTAACCGATATGAGCATTTCTGCCGAAGGCCACCCAGACAAGAAGCAACGCTGCAACAGATCCATGCCACCGAGCGCTAAACGAAGCCGGGCAAATCGGCCCGAGGGGTCTTTCCGGTCTGGTGATCTCGTTTCTTTCACTATCCAGAGAATCTTGCGGAACCGGGTCTGCCGTGGGGGTGGTGGTCATTCGATGTTCAGGCCGGGAAGGTTCGATATTTATGGCGACCGGATCGCTGGCCGGGAATGTCTCTTTCAGCGCCTCATCAAGCTGATGATTCAAGTGTTCCATTGCAACTGGAAGCGGATTGTATGGACGCTTTGGGGTACGCATGACCCGTCTCCAAGGCGCACTGTAAGTGAGAACCCGCCGGGAAGCCGGATTGATCCGTTGCTAAGCCGCCAGAGGCTCGATGCAATCGGGCTCGTTATATCTCGGTGAGTTCATCTTTGGCGGTACGGGCGCAACCTGCACCGCATCATCAATGCCGGGATCGACGGCCAGATCTTCGCTGGAAAGCCAAGGCTCGAAACCATCGTTGGCCAGTATTAGCGGCATGCGGTTATGGAGATCGCGGACACGCGGCCATGCAAAAAGCCGCCCGGCTACATGCCGAACGGCTAGGTCACCTCACGCGAGGAGGGTAAAACTGGATCCAGCGGCCATCATGCCAATAGCCGCGCCCGGCGTGCTCGCGCCACCGGTATTTGTCGTTTCGTGCCCACTTCCAGCTGTCGGGATGAACCACGATCCCCCATTCAGGACGATAATCGTACTTTCCCTTGACATGCCAGCAATCGCCCTCGTTGTTGCAAACGATATTAGCCGACGCCGCGGTCGCGCTGAAAGCCAGAGCGCAAAGGGCAGCAGTGAGACCTTTCATGTGAATTGCTCCGTTAAGTGCCTTCGATTTAATTAAAACACTCCATATCCCGGGTTGGTTTCAGCAGCTGGCAGGATCCGGCCCCCTTAGACTTGCGACCAACGCCACGGCGCAGCATATCCGTGATGTGCCTGCAAATTTTCAGTTTTCCGCGAGCGGCTTCGCGAGGCCCGCTGCGCCTAAAACACGACGGAAACCAAAATCGGCTCCCAAATCGATCTTGGGCCGAAGCGATCGCTCCACCTTGCTTTGGCCGGTCCTAGAGCAATCGACGTTTATCGCCTCAGTCAGATCGCCGATCAGCTCGACGTTAGCCTAGACTGGCCCACAGGGCGGTCAAACGTCATGTCCGTGATGGAGATGCCGGAGCCGGGGCCCCCGCCGAAACGGAAGGCCAGGAAAACGGCTTAAGACTGCAGCGCAGACAAAGCCGGAAGCCGAGGGCGCTGCCCTCCGCAAACGCAGCGCTTACGATAGCCTGAGGCGGGGTAGAGATAGCAGATCGCGCACATCACTAGCCCTATCACCAGTATTACGCGGCAAGTCCCACCGGTTGTCCGGTTCACAAAAACGCTTATGGCGAACTCGTTGACTGCGACGCGTGGCCTGGCGCAGATCGCCCTCGACGAGTTCGCGGAGCCGGCGCATTAGGGGAAAGGCGTTGCATATCATTTCGGCACTTTACTGCAATAATTGCCAGTGACTATAAGTGACGCCGTGCGTTGCCCTTGCCAATTTCTCCTGGATTGCTAGTTCGCAGACGCCGGTAACGCCTCTGAGAGCGCACGGGGAGGCGCCTCTTTTGCCCTTCGCGAATCGGTGATTATCCGGTAAAGTCAGAAATCCTTCAATTTCCGGATAACTGCTGTTTTTTCTGTATCTTACATGAAAATTACCGAGCGCCATGATGTTTGCAAGAGTGAACTTCACCGTCCTAAGAAAGAGCGTGGGGTGAAGGGTGGGTCAAATGTACACTTGCTCGATAAGCACTTGATTTTACAAAAGTTATGGCGGATGCGATGGAAGCCTTTGTGCTCCTTATGCCAAGAAGCGGATATGACTCGATCTTACAACCCGCTTCACCTACCATCGGCTTGATATATACCGCCAGCCATCTAAGGCACACAGCATGAATCATTCACACGCGTCGCTCGAGACAACGGAACCGGAAGAACGGCCCGTCAGAGCTTTGCGCGACTGGTTGGACCGGCTCTCCCAAACGGGGCGTCTGGCAACAATCCGGCCTGAGGTGAGTCTCAAATTCGAGCTGGCGGCGATCGCCAAAAGGCTTGACGGCAATAAGGCGACCGTCTTCCCGTGCCCGGCCGGTCATCCGATGACAGTGATCTCAGGTCTCGTATCCAGCCGCAATTGGATCGCGGAGGCGATGGGCGTGGCCCCGAGCCAGCTGCTCAGCCGTTTTCAACAAGCCGCACGATCCCCGATCCGCTGGCGCGAGGTCAAGTCCGCTCCTGTCCAAGAGATTGTCCATAAAGATATCGATCTTCTCCGCCTTCTGCCGGTGCCCACACATAATGAATTCGACAGCGGAGCCTATCTGACCGCAGGCCTCTTGGTTTCGCGCAATCCACGTAGCGGCGTTCAGAATGTCGCCATCCATCGCCATCAGATCTCGGGCCCAGCCACCGTCGGTGCGTTGCTTCTCCCGCGTCATACCCTTGCCTATCAGCACATGGCAGAAGAGGCAGGAGAAGATTTGCCGGTCGCGATCGTCATAGGGGTTGATCCCCTCACGCTTCTTTCCTCGCAGGCAATTGCCCCCCTTGATCAGGACGAGCTGGAAATAGCAGGGGCCCTTCACGGCGCGCCTCTGGAGGTGGTTAAATGCATCACAAACGAGGTGCGTGTTCCGGCCCATGCGGAGATCGTTTTGGAGGGGCACATTCTGGCCCGGGAGCGCGCACCTGAAGGCCCATTCGGCGAGTTCCCACAATATTACGGGGAACGGGGCGAGCGTCATATGATCGCGATTGACCTCGTTACTCATCGAACTCAGCCTCTCTTCCATACTATTGTCGGCGGGGGCCTTGAGCATTTAACGCTTGGCGGAATACCGCGCGAGGCAACAATTCTTGATTGGCTGCAGCGGAATTTCCCGAGCGTGCGCGATGTTCACCTCGCGCCGGGGGGCACTTGCCGCTACCATCTCTATGTCAAAATGAAAAAAAGATTTGAAGGCGAGGCCAAGAACGTAATCGCCGGCGCGTTCGCGGCTCATTACGACATCAAGCATGTCGTCGCCGTCGATGAGGACGTTGACATTCACAATCCGCAAGATGTCGAGTGGGCGGTTGCGACACGCTTCCAAGCTGATCGCGATCTTGTCATCCTTCCGCACTCGATGGGCTCAAAGCTCGATCCATCCACGTCTGAAGGCATCGGAGCCAAGATGGGACTTGATGCAACCATCCCCCTCGCGGCTCCGGAAGGAAAATTCCGGCGGATCCACGTTCCCGGCGAGGACAGCGTCGATATCGATGCTGTCGTGACGGGAAGCGATTGGCGCTCTGCCGCCGGGGGTAGCAATCAGTGAGCGCCGCTCCCCCACAATCCCCGGCAAACCCGTCCGCGCCTTTGATTGTCGGTATCAGTGGCGCTTCCGGCGTCGTCTACGGCATTCGGCTTCTCACCGTTCTAAAGGAACTCGGGGTAGAAACGCATCTGATCTTAACACGTTCAGCGCAGGTTGCGCTCGCAACCGAGACCGATTTGAAGGTAACGGATATAGAGCAGCTTGCTACGGCCTCTCATGCCAATCACGATATCGGCGCTCCGCCCTCCAGTGGCTCCTTCCTCACCCGGGGGATGATTGTGGCGCCATGCTCAGTCAAGACTCTGTCCGAGGTCGCCTTTTGCCCCGGCGATAATCTGCTTTCCAGAGCCGCTGATGTGACGCTGAAGGAGCGGCGAAGGCTGGTGCTGCTATTTCGGGAAACCCCGCTTCACCTGGGGCATATAAGAAGCATGCTTGCAGCCACGGAGACCGGCGCCATTATTTACCCGCCTGTTCCCGCATTCTACGCAAGCCCAAAAAGCCTCGAAGATATGGTTGACAACACGGTGGGACGCCTGCTCGACCTCTTTGGACTGAACGCCAAACTCGTTTCACGCTGGACCGGGACGCGGTCGAAGGGCCGCTCATAAGATAGAATGTGTCATGGCCGAGCGTGACCCGGCCATCCATTGTTGTTGATAGGCCAGCGCAATTGCATGGATGGCCGCATCAAGTGCGGCCGTGCATAGAGGATGCTTCCGTATAACTCGATCGCCTCCCAGGGCGCTGGGAACTATCGAAACTCTCCTCGCGTCTCGGGAATGATGGCGGCTCCCATCAGAAAAACAATCGAGATGCCGAATGTGAAAACAGCAAGCGTAACGGGCAAACCTTGCGTCGTCCCGGCTGCGAGAGAAACAAGCGTGGGCATCAAACCGCCAAGTGCAAAGCCGATATTCCAAGAAAGGCCGGTCCCCGTGGAGCGCAAAGCAGTTGGGAAGCGCTCGTTAAGGAAAATGAGAAGAGGCGCGTAACCGCCATTACCGAGAAAGGTCAGAAGCAGCGCATAGCCAAGCAGCGGGCCGAATTCAGTCGAAGACCCCATACCGATGAAGCAAAGCGGCAAGCCAACTAGCCGCAAAATGGCCATTATCAGCAAAACGCGCTTGCGTCCCCAAAGTGTGCTGAGGTGGCCGATCGCAACGCAAATGAAGATGACGAAAGCGCTGGTGGTAATAAGGATAAGAGAAATTCGGTAACTCGGGATCGCGTTTACGACTTTAAGGAACGTCGGCAAGTAGCCCGAGGTTAGGTAGTAGCCAGCGCCTGCGCCGAATGTCATGAGCAGGTTGACAAGGAGCACCGGAAAAAACTCTTTTGAGAAGACTGTCCTGATTGGTGCGTTGATTACCGCTGATTTCCTCGCTTCCGCTCGCTTTTCGCGAAGCTCGGCCCAGAGCGGAGACTCCTCCAGCTTATTGAAAATGAACAGGCCAAGAATAGAGCTGATAATTCCGGAGAAGAACATGAAACGCCAGCCCCATACATCATAGGCGGGGCCAGGGAAAGCCTCCGTCGTCGCAAAATAGACAAGCGAGGCAAGCAAGGCTCCAAGACCAGCTCCGCCGCCGCCGACGAGGCCCGACATTGCGCCGCGCCAATAAGGTGGCACGGACTCTGTGCCGATCGTATGAGTGGAGGCCACGACGCCGCCTACGAAAATTCCTTGCGCGAGCCGCAAAAGAAGGAAGAGGATGGGTGCGAGGATCCCGACCTGCTGGATGGTTGGCAAGGCCCCAAATAAGGCGGTGATAATGCCGACGCCTGTGACTGCCACGATCATCGCGCCTTTCCGGCCGTGCCGGTCGGCGTACGAGCCGAACAGCGCCGAGCCTACGGGCCTCATGAACAGCGTTACCGCAAAGGAAGCGTAGACCCCCGCAAGGGAAACGGTTGGATAGTCTGAAGGGAAAAATAGCCTTCCGACGACTGGCGCCACATAAAGAAGGATAAAAAGGTCGAAAAGGTCCAGCGACCAGCCAAGCGAAGACGCCAAAATCGCAGGAAGCAGAGGAGGAGCAGCTGGCGCTGCCTGCTTAACGGCGTGGTTCTCTATCAATGTCATGCGCCCCTATATTCTCAATTTAGTATAAACCGCCTGAAGCCGCGAAACCGGCTGAGAGTTTCTGCGGGGCCGAGTTCAAGGACTTCCTGCATAAGTTAAGTGGAACATAGGATGTTGCCGCCAGAACGGATAGAATGGAAGCCGAAAGCCTAGCCGTCAAAGGATCTTGCGAATGGGATTTTCCCTCGATCACGTCGTCATCGCGGTGCGCGATCTCGACCAAGCCATAGCGCGCTATCAGAAACTCGGCTTCACGGTTTTGCGTGGCGGAGAGCACCCGAAACGAGGGTCCCTCAACGCGCTGATTGTCTTTCAAGACGGCACCTATTTCGAACTGATTGCGTTTCCCAAGCCGGTTCCGGGTTTTCGATGGTGGGAGATAGTGCAAAAGGCGGGCCCAGGCTTTGTCGATTTTGCGCTTCTTCCAGCCAAAATGGAAGCGGACCTCGAAGAGGCTAAAGCCAGGGGCTTTCAGTCCGGGCCGATTGAGCCAGGCAGCCGCCTAACGCCAGAGGGCAGGCGCGCCGAATGGCAGACGGCGCGTCCTTCCGCGAGCGATCTTCCCTTCTTATGCGGCGATATGACTCCAAGGTCCTTGCGGGTCCCGGAAGGTGAGGTCCGCGACCATGCGAATGGAGCCCTTGGTATCGCAAAGATCACGGTTGCGGTATTCAATCTTTACACAAGCACAAAGCGCTATAAAGCCTTGCTTCCCCAAAACGCCGTGCAGGGAGAGAACGGGTCCGTCTCCCGCTTTCTTTGCGAACCGGGAATAATCGAACTCAGAGAGTCAAAAGCAGGGGTCCCTGAAACTGCTGAGCTTGCCTCTCACCTTGAGAAGCGCGGCGAAGGCCCCTTCTCGGTTTCGCTTCGCTCGTCGCGGGATGCCAAGGATCTCGACCCAAGATTTCACGGAAGGCGCCAGGCTGCGCTTCGTGAATGCCGCAAACCCTTACCTCTAAGCCGGTTTAACTCGTCACATATCCAGCCTAATCTATAGGTCTCAATCTCCCTGTTGGTGCCGCGTACTTTTTGCGGTGCCGCTCACCTAAGGCGCATGATGAAAGCTGCAGTTATTGACCGGCACGGCGGCCCCGAGGCGCTGAAATATAAGGACAATTGGCCGAACCCATCTGCGGGCGAAGGCGATGTTGTGGTCAGGGTCCGCGCCTGCTCCCTGAATTATCATGACGTGTTCACTCGGCAAGCAATGCCGGGCGTGAAGCTTAAATTACCGGTCGTGCCGGGCCTCGATGTCGCGGGTGAGATTGCGGAAACCGGCGCGGGTGTCGAAGGCTGGAAGGTGGGTGACCGTGTTCTGATCGATCCGCGTAACCGTGTCGAGGGCGGACTTCAGGGCGAGACAGTGGATGGCGGCCTGGCGGAGTTCAGCCGCGCCCGCGCGCATCAGCTGATCCGCATTCCCGAAGGTGTCAGTTTCGCCCAAGCGGCGGCGTTGCCCGTTGCCTACGCCACTGCGCATCGTATGCTTTTCTCGATCGGCGGCGTAAAGGCCAACGATAAGGTGCTGGTGCTCGGTGCGAGCGGCGGCGTAGGCACCGGCACCGTGCTCCTTGCAAAGCGTGTTGGCGCGGAGGTGATTGCCTGTGCCAGTTCGCCGGAGAAACTGACGAGGCTCAAGGAGCTCGGGGCCAATCATCTCATCAACTACGCCGAGACCGATTTCGTCTCCGAAATCTACCGCCTCTACAACAAGCCCCTTCGCCGGCATTATGAGGGCGGCATCGACGTGGTCGTGAATTTTACCGGCGGTGACACCTGGGTGAAGTCGTTGAAAGTGCTCCAGCGGGGCGGACGGCTTTTGACCTGCGGGGCAACCGCCGGTTTCGATCCCAAGACTGACCTCCGCTACATCTGGAGCTTCGAGCTGAAAATCTTGGGTTCTAATAGCTGGGCACGCGAAGATCTCACCGCGCTTTTGGACATGGTGGCGGCCGGCACGTTAAATCCGGTTATTGATAAAACCTTCCCGCTCGCGAAAGCGCAGGAAGCGTTGAGGCTCATAGAGGACCGGGAAGTCTTCGGCAAAGTGATTGTTGAGCCTTGAGTTCCGAAACCGCGAGCGGAAGCTGCGGGGATAAACCCGCTCGGACTGTACTAAATCTCGGATCGCTTTTTCGGGCGGTGCCGCCCGAGCGAACGGCAATTCTCGATCTCGGAGGCGGGCAAGTCAGAGAAATCAGCTATGGCGAGCTTGACGGCCTATGCGACGGTTTCGCGCGGGGCCTCCGGCGTGAGGGGCTGCGCGAAGGCGATCGCATCGCCATCCTCTCGCTGAACCGCTGGGCCTACATTGTTGCCGTCTTCGGTGCATTGAGGCTCGGCGTGGTGCCGGTGCTCATCAATGTGAGACTCGCAAAGGAGACCGTAGCGTACATTCTGAAGGACTCCGCAGCAAAATTCGTGGTCGCCGAAACGCCCTTTACCCCTCTGACCCAAGACCTTCCCGTGGTTCTTCTCGACCGTGACTTTGAAAGCTTTCTTGATTTCGGGGAAATTACTCCGGCTTCCGTTGCGGCAGATCAGCTTTCCATGCTGCTGTATACGTCGGGGACGACCGGGCAGCCCAAGGGTGTCCTCCTGCATCATGGCGGGCAAAACTGGGCAGCCGAAGTTTTATCTCAATACCGGCGCATTCGCAGCAGCGACCGAATTCTAATCTCGGCGCCTTTCTACCACAAGAATGCGATTGTCGCGATCAAGACGGCACTCCTCCCTGGAGCGTGCCTAGCAATTCTGCCGCGCTTCGACGCGCCCGCGACCATCGCGGCGATGGAACATCATCGGCTTACCATGCTGACCGGCGTGCCCACGATGATGAGCCTTATTTTGCGCGAGCCTGCACTCGCAAAGGCGGATAAATCAAGCGTCCGGGTGCTTTCGATGGGCTCGTCACCCGCCTCGGATCAGCTTCTTGCAGATTTGCACACCCAATTTCCGGCTGCGGAGCTCCATCTCAACTATGGCAGTACCGAAGGCGGCCCAATCATGTTTGGGTGGTATCATCCAAAAGGGTTACCGCGCCCACCGCACAGCATTGGCTATCCTATTCCCGGCTGTGAGTGGAAGCTGATCAACGGCCCCTCACACGATGAGGGCGAGCTTTATGTCCGAAATCCCGGCGTTGCGAAGGGTTATTTGAATTTTCCCGCTGCCACGGCTTCCCGGTTTGAGGACGGCTGGTATAAGACCGGCGACGTACTCCGCCATGATCGAAATGGTTGGTTCTATTTTGTGGGGCGCGTGGACGATATGTTCGTTAGTGGCGGCGAGAATGTTTTCCCACAGGAGGTGGAAGCGCTCCTTGAAAGGCATCCCGGCGTTCGGCAAGCGGCGGTTATTGCGGTATCGCACGAGTTGAAGGGAATGGTGCCGGTGGCGTTCGTCGTCCGGCAGACCGGCACCGGGGTTGATGAACCTGCTCTTAAGCAGTTCACGCTTGCTCACGGGCCGGCCTTCGCACATCCACGCAGGATTGTTTTTGTCGACGCTATACCCCTCACAGGGACGAATAAGATCGATCGCGCGGCGCTGAACGCGCTCATCAATGAGGAGATTTCGAATGGCCGGTGAAATCAAACTGAATAAGGAAGACCTTGAGGTGCGCCTTCTCAAAGCACCGTTCCATCGCTGGCTAGGTCTTTCTGTTGTTGATGTTACTCCCGAAGAAATCACCGTCAAGGCAACCTGGCGGGACGACTTCGTAGTAAATGCGGACGCTGGCTATACCCACGGAGGCATCCTCGCAACTCTGATCGACATCGTTGCCGACTTTGCGCTGGCTGCCCGGTTGGGCCGTCCCTTTCCAACCATAGATTTGCGTGTGGACTATCACCGGCCAGCTATGCGGGGGGAACTCATATGCAAAGGCAGGGTCCTGAAGGCAGGTGCACAAGTCTCGTCCGCAGAAGCCAGCATCTTCGATGGTGAAGGACGCCTGCTCGCCAGCGGCCGGGGCGTTTATTTGACCGCGGCGTGATTCTCGGCCTTTGCCTGCCGTGGAGCGCGACTGAGCCAGCTAGCCGCGTACTCGGTGGCAGCGGACTATCACCTGCTAAGCAGTAGGAAATGGCCCGCACTGCGGTCCAAAGCCCGTCCTGAGCCGGTTCAACATCGGCATACGCTTTCGAAAATCGTTTGGTCCGCCTGGGGCTCTTACCTCCTGATTGCAAGCAGGACCCCAGCCCCGCCTAGCAGGATCGTTCCTGAGGCCTTCGCGGCGACCCTTTGCGCCCGTCCCGAGACGGCAGAACGAATGCGCGAGGCGAACAAGACGTAGAGGCTGTCGCCGGCCGCCGCTATGATCGCGAAAGTTGCCGCTAGCAACCATAGCTCCTGGCTCTGACCCGAGCTCGTCAGAAATTGCGGCAGAAACGCCGCATGAAACACCAATGTTTTTGGGCTTGCGAAGGCCACCGCAAATCCACGCCGGAAGGCGCGGTTACCAGGCTCACACGATGCTGCCCCCCGTCCGGTTGCGTTTTGGACAAAAGCTGCTGAATTCCGAGAAGGGCGAGATAGGCCGTACCCAACTGAACAGTAGCGCACTGATGCAACTCTGTCGCCCACCGGAGCCAACTCATGAAGAAGAAAGCACGTACAAAGATTTTGCGGTTAAACTCTCCGCTGTTCTAGCAGCTGGAGTAGGAGCATACCCCGAAAAGAGAGGCCTTGGTGCTGGGCTGATGGCGCCCGACGCTATCAAACCATGCTCGACAATCAACTGTTCAAGGCTTTGAGGGCCCTTCGTGAATCGCAAGCGTGGAGACAGGGCAGGCCGCCCGGTTCCACGCGAGAACCAGTTGCGGAGGGCGGTTCCTGATCGTGTTTGTTTGGAAATTTCTTCTTCGGCGGCGACGCCGGATCAGGGGCCATTTGCGTATTGATTTCGGGAAAATTAGGAAAGAAAAAATTATGGGGGTAGAGGCCCGACCGCACCGCATCTTACGGGCTTTTGGCAGAGACGTGCGAGGATTATCGCTCCATCGACCTTACCTGGCTCAAAAGGCAGAATTGCTTGAGGTTCGGCTACTCGGGCCGCATCACCTGGTCGCGTGGCGAAACGGTCAGAGCCTCGGTTGGCTATCGCATCGAAGCTTCGGGCCTTCGGCTCAATTACCGGCATCACCGACATGGAGAAAACCAGTGGCAGGACGTCGATGAGTTCATCGTCTTCTCAAGAACAGACACGGCCTTCAACGGACAGCGCCTATGGTTCGAATGTCCATCTTGCCACCGGGCATGCGGCATCATCTATGGCGGCGCCCTGTTCCTTTGCCGCAGATGCTACCGCTTGAAATACGAGTCGCAGTACGAGCCGGATTTCGCGCGAGCACTAAGCCGGGCGCAGAAAATCCGCGAGCGTCTCGGCGAAAACGGCTCGCTCGATGATCCCTTTCCGCCAAAACCGGCGCGCATGCATGCCCGCACCTATCTTCGCCTCAAGGAGAGCTATGAGGCCAGCGTCGGCCGCTAGGCTGTGCTCGCTTGTGGACCGCCTAGGCTAAACTACTGGCTTCGGTAATGGCAAGCATAGCCTTAAAGCGGACGACTGTCCGATGCAAGCGACGGGCCAATTTCTGACGAGATGCTGTTCAGTGCCCTCTCTTGGCGGCGGCTATCGATGACTAAAACTCAGGAATAGACGTGAAAGCGGCGCTACCCCGTCGATTAGTGTGGCTTGGAACGCGATTACTTGTCTTCCTCGGGAGACCCGGGCGAGAAACCAGCCAGAGCTTTCTTTTTCAAGCCGTGCTCTTTCGCATATCTGGCGTTTAGGGAAACTTCTATTTTATTAATATCCGAGGCGCGTTGGGGGGATTATGAGCCTGGAACTGTGGCGAGGACTTGCATCAAGAGCCTCTGTCCAGCGGCGCACGCTTGATGAAACGCTCCCTCTCTGTGTAGAGGTGCCACTCTTGCTTTTCATGTTGACGGCGCTCCTCGCCTCCGTCTTTCTCGGCCCGGAGGCGCTGAATTTCGCGAGCACCGGCGATTATTCCATCATGCAATATTGATCAGCCTCCGGGGCAAAGAAATCCGCGCCGGGCCTCTTTGTTACAGTGCAAACCACGGGTTCGGAGGCCTTGCAGGGCCAAGCTCGATGCGCATACTCTGAATATTCCTGCGAGCGAGCTTTATGAATGACGGGAGGTCGTGATCCCCGACCAGAAGAAGCCGGCGAGGCAGCCCTTCTATGTGAGCCGCAAAGACGGGACGACCGAATGACGCGTCGCTGCGAGTCCGCCCGGCCCTGCAAGCAGCGACCGGCCGCGTTACTCCGGCAAGCGGTCCCCACTCGGTAGCGGTGCATCGCGGTGCCAGCCGCCCGCGGTGGCAAAGACAAAAAGTAAGCGCCGCAACAAATGGACCGGCCGGGAAATGACAACTTAAGAATGAGTTTTGCCTTAAGTTTTTGGCGCGTCTGACCAGGTTTGGAACGGTCTCATCGCCAAGATAGCGTTCGAATACTTTCTGTCCGAGGTGATTTCCCGTCCGAACCAAGGTGGTCTGTCAAAAACCGTACCTTCGTGCGGAAGCTCGATTTCGGCGATGACCAATCCCTCATTCTTGCCCCGGAAGACGTCTACCTCCCATGTCAGCCGGCACTGGGGCAGCCTATATCTGAGCTTTTCAACTACTGCACCCTCCCGGAAGGCAAGCAAGGCTGTCGCATCCACAAGCGGGATCGCATACTCAAATTCCATCCGCCGGAGTTCTGCTGCGGCCGACTTTACAGTCAACGTCGCTCGAATGCTGTCCTTAATACGAACGCGAAGGGATATCGTGCTGGTCCGCGCGAGATAGGCCTGCAGGATCAGGGCTGGCTTTCCGGCCTTTTCGCGCCAGCTTTCATCTCGAACGAGAAACTTGCGCTCGATTTCATGGGCCATTACCGCGTCGGCATCGGCGCAATTAAGGCAATCGCGCGGCATCACCTTTCACGCCCTTTTAACGCTGAACAGCCGCTGTCTCTAACGCTGCTCCCTCATATTAAGAGCCTCCGCAGCTGAAAGGATGAAAGCCATGCTTCAGGACTCATACGCGCCCCTTATCGCAAATGCCAATGCCGGTGAAGCAAAGTGAACAGTGACCAATCAAATAGTCCTGGGACAGCCGTCATGAATAGCCCTTCCCTAGATGCGACTTCAAAGGCAGATGCTCCTCATCTCGTGTCCATCGCAGAGATGATCGCCCTGTTATCGCGATGCGTGAAACGGGCGCCAGCCGCGCGTTCGAGCACCAAAAGATGAAGGCCCGCACTCAGCTTTATGAGCAGCTTTCCAGGATGCCGGATGCTGAGCTTGCCGAGCTCGGCACGCGACGTGATCAACTTCATCAGTTCATCAACGCCCGTCTCTCTTCCTGAAAATGGGTCGGCCACGAGGAAACATGTGTTCGATTTATCAGATAAGACCGTCCAACCAATTATACGGGTTCCAGCATTCCAGCCATGGCTCTGCGAAGCCTAACTCCACTTTTGACGCTGATTTAACGCTCCAGGCCTGCGCCCCTTAACGCTTTCACTGTTATGGGTTCGAAATACGGCCGCCGTTCATGGCATGCCAGGTTCTTCGGCCTGTAGGAGCTCTCAAATTGGAGCCCGGACAATTTCGTCCGGCCATGCGCTCCCAAGAGAAGAAGGAAAAACCAATGACGACTTCCAAACCCCTCGGCGTAAGTGCCGCTATTGCTACAGTCCTTTTCCTAGGTCTTGTTAATAATTCGGACGCTGACGATCAGCTTTACCGGAAATCAGTCCAACAGGGCCAAATACGGGTGTCTTTCGCCTCAAGACATCACTTCGCAAAATACTATCACCGCCGACGCGCCATCATAGTGGCTTCGCCTATCATGGATACTGGCCTTGGTTCATTCTCTGGAACCGGAGATGGAAGCGCTGGTTCCTGGGCTCCGCAACGCTAACCCAGCTTGTCATCATTTTGCCGCGCCGGGTGCGGAATGCCTGATGCACGCGAGCCTCCCATGCTAAGATATCTTCTAGTCGTTATGGCTTTTCAATTTTCGGGGGAAGGGATTAAAGCCGCTTGTGGTGTGACCTTCCCTGGCCCCCTCATTGGCATGATTTTGATGCTTACTTGGCTTTTCCTCCGGGGAGGCGTTCCGGAGAACCTCAACCTAGTGAGTTCCGCGCTTGTCAATCATCTCGGCCTGTTCTTTGTGCCAGCGGGTGCCGGTCGCCTTCGGCTCCCTTCTCGAGACAACGGACGCGCGCCCATGCTTAGCAAATTGATTTCCGGCCCGATCTTTTGGCTTCCGATAGCCATTGCCTTCTATCTTGCCGTTAAGGAAGTCTACGAACGCTCTAATCGATCGCCATTTTCTGAATCCGACGCTCTTTACGGTCCTCGGCGTCGTAGGCGCTTTGCGGATGACAGGCATCTCGCATGAGCAGTATCTCGAGGACGTTGGGATTATTCACTTTCTCTTGGGGACCGCGCTCGTCGCCCTGGCAATTCCTCTATATCGCAATCTCAGCCGGCTGAATGGCAATCTGCTTACGTTTTTGGCAACGCTTGTGGTCACCTGTGTGACAAGCATAACGATCGGCGTAATCGCGGCACGAGGTTTTGGCGCCGCCGCTGCCACGTTGCTCTCCATCGCGCCTAAATCTGCGACCATGGCTGTTTCCATGGAGATCGCGAAAAGCATCGGTGGCATCCCGCCCATAACGGCATTTGTCACAGCGCTAACCGGGGTAATAGGTGCCGTGCTGGGGTGACCTGCTCCTGACCTGCTCCCCTTAAATGCCCTCGATTTTAAGTTAGGGTCCGCTCGCCAGACGGGAGACGGACATGAAGCGGAGCCGATTTTCAGAAGAGCAGATCATCGGGATTTTGAAGGAGCATCAGGCGGGCTTATCGGCGGCTGAGATTTGCCGGCAGTACGGCATCTCGGACGCGACCTTCTACAATTGGCGCAACAAATATGGGGGCCTGGACGTCTCGGAAGCGAAGCGCTTGAGGACGCTCGAGGACGAGAACAAGAAACTGAAGAAGCTCTTGGCGGAATCGATGCTGGACATCGCCACGTTGAAAGAGCTTCTCGGAAAAAACTTCTGACGCCCGGAGCAAGGAGAAGCGCCGTGAGCTGGGCGATCGAAGGGAAGAGTTATTCGCAGGCAAGAGCCTGCGCGCTAATCGGGCTTGCGCCGAAGACCTACCCTACGTCTTAAAGAGAGAAAGCGATGAGGCTGTTCGCAAACGGCTTCGCGAACTGGCGCAAGAGCGCCGCCGCTTTGGCTACCGGCGTATGCATTTGTTGCTTGGCCGGGAAGGGATCAGGGTCAACCGCAAAAAGCTCTACCGGCTTTATAAGGAAGAACGGTTGACAGTGAGAAAGCGCGGCGGGCGTAAGCGGGCTTTGGGGACTCGGGCGCCAATGGCGCTGCCGCAAGGGGTAAACCAGCGCTGCTCGCTGGATTTTGTTTCCGATGCGCTTGCCGATAGCCGCCGCTTTCGCATTCTCGCGGTCATCGACGATTTCAGCCGGGAATGCCTGGCGCTTGTTGCAGACAACTCGCTTTCAGGAGGTGGGGAGACAGGATCACAGAGCTGCGCGGCGCTCCGTGTCTGATCGTCAGCGACAATGGCACCGAGCTTACCTCGAATGCGATCCTGGCCTGGCAGGAAGAGCATCGGATCGGCTGGCACTACATTGCCCCCGGCAAGCCGATGCAGAATGGTTTTGCAGAAAGCTTTATCGGGCGCTTCCGCGATGAGTGTGTGAACGAACACCTGTTCCGGAGCCTGGCTGCAGCGCGCCACATCATCGAACGATGGCGTCAGGACTACAATGCCAAAAGACCCCACACGAGCCTTCACGGGCTCACACCCATCGAGTTTGCAACCTGCCCTGCAAAGGGGCATAACCAGAACGGACTCTACTTATGAACGGGGGCACGTTGGGGAGCAGGTCAGCAGGAAGACAATCGGGCGACGGCTGCGCCGCGTACTGCGGCGAACACGAATGAAGGTCATGAGAGTGCGGCGCGGGTTGAGCAACACCGTTAGCTTCGGCTCACGATGCACATTTACAGCGGCAACGCAAAAGCCCCGGTCCGGTTTTCCCGGCCGAAGCTCTGACTCAAGGCATGGGATAGACACTGAAATCAGGAATCTCCGGTGCGATGCCCAAATACAGGGAAGCACCGATAAAGACCAAACCCACGAGCAACAGAGTCAGGGCTACAAACGCAAAGGAAAGATCCCGCGCGCGGCGCTGGGTTGATACCGCCTCTTTGACGGCGCCCCTATCGATTGACTGATATGTCTGGGACATTGTCAGCTCCTACACTTTGTTTCTCACTGGAGTATGAGGAGATGGCGTTAGAGAGAGATCTGCTCAGCGTTAAAAAGCCGTCAAAACGAAACGATGAGAGAGACGGCGGGCAAAGAGGATGAATGCGCGATCATTTAATGATTGATCGAGTATTCGGGCTGCGCCTTGAGCTCTTCGAGAAGGGCTCGGGCGTCTCGAAGATCACGGGAATTGCGGCCCTGCGGAATGCGATCATAGATAGGCTGAAGTAAATCCACGGCTTCCTTCGCCCTCTGATTGGTTTGCAGAAGGCGAGCGACGGACAATACGCACCTTAGCGCAAATAGTAGAGACCCCTGTTCTGGGAATTATATACTTGACATAGGTAGCCTTAAGCGCTACATTCAAATCAACAGGTTAGGAACATACCATGACCATTGATTTGACGAACCCGATTTTCCACAGCGAAGACGCGGCCCGCGCTCATCTCGAAAGCGTGCGTTGGCCGGAAGGTCCCGTTTGCCCGCATTGCGGCGTTGTCAACGAAGCAACCCTGATGAAGGGTAAGAGCCATCGCAAGGGCCTCTATCATTGCAATGCCTGTGAGCAGCCCTTCACGGTCATGGTTGGCTCTGTCATGGAACGCTCGAAGATCCCGCTCGCGAAGTGGGTCTTAGGCTTTCACCTCATGGCTGCTTCAAAGAAGGGCGTCTCTTCGCATCAACTCCACCGCATGCTCGGCATCACCTATAAGAGCGCTTGGTTTCTGTCGATGCGTATCCGCGAAGCAATGGGCCTTGATCCTGAGACAAGCGGCCCGATCGGCGGCGAGAACAAGGTTGTCGAGAGCGATGAAACCTACGTCGGCGGCAAGAAGAAGAACGTTCACAAGGGTAAGCCGGAACCCAAGAAGCACGCTGTCGTGACGCTCGTTGAACGCGACGGCGAAGTGCGGGCGAAGCACGTTGCGAACGTCACAGCCAAGAACGTTCGCCAGCATCTTACGGCCAGCGTCGATAAGAAGTCCTATCTCATGACTGACGAAAGCCCAGTCTACGTGAAGCCGGGCAAGGACTTCAGCGGCCATGCGAGCGTCAATCATAGCAAGGATGAATATGTTCGGCTTGGCGGCTTCGTTCACGTCAACACCGCCGAGAGCTTCCACGCCATCGTGAAGCGCAAGATTTACGGATCACACCACGCTGTCAGCGCTTGGCATCTGCAACGCTATATCGATGAGGCTTCGTTTCTCTGGAATAATCGCATCGCAAACGGGATTGATGACACGCAGCGCGCCATGAACGCGATCAAGGGCGCAGAGGGCAAGCGGTTGATGTATCAAAAACCTCGTTCAACAAGGAGTGCTGGCTAAGTTCGCTTCTCGGAAGCGGTAGGGCGATCTTCCTGCCGTTTCCGGCCCTTCCCCTTCTTCATGTCTTTGTGTTGCTTAGGAGGGGTATTCAAGGCGCGGCGTAGCGCATCATCCCTACGCTTAGCTATTTGTTCTTCCGTTAGTTTTGGATCGTCGTCTTTTGTCATGTTGCCAATTTTAACCCGAAAGACAGGAGTGGTACGCACGGTTGGACGATGTATCTATTGTCCGCCGAACAAGCCAGCTATTCAACCGCTTGAAGTCGAACATATGGTGCCGCGCGGCCTGGGTGGATACTACTTCCTACGGGAGGCGAGCTGTCAAGAATGCCGGAAAATTACACACGGGTTCGAGCATGATGTCATCAACAATATGTTTTGGGTCTTGCGTGTTCAGCGCAATGTGCGCGGGCTAAAATCTAAGCATCCCAAAATTCCCGTTAAGATATTCACTGCGGACGGCTCCGTGGAACGCATCAGGATACCGCCCGATGAGATTCCATTTGGGGCGACCTTTCCAATTTTCAAAAGGGCATTGTTGTTTACAAATCGCGGTGGGAATGAACGAGACGGGATGAAACTAAGATATTATGTAGATCAGAGTCGAATAGCCTCTGCTAAGGAGAGCGGCATTCACGGAATGCCATCAGAAATTCCCGTCAGATCATTTGTGAGGATGCTCTGCAAGATTGCCCATTGCACAGCCATTGCTGACTTCGGAATTGATGCTTTCGAGCCGCTTCTCCCTGAACTTATTTTGGGGAAGTCGTATAATTATTGGCGCGATCTAGTTGGAACAGAAGACGAGCCTTTTCGATGTATCCCAGAAGAGATACATGAATGCGAAACCTTCACTAATGGCGAAATGCTCTTAGTGAAGATACAGCTTTTTGCATCTATAGGAGCGCCTGTCTACCATGTTATCACAGGCCGATTACGGGAACCCCTACCTCAGCACAATATTGCTTTATGATACTCTCCGTCGCAAAAACATACTTAAGTTGCTCATCCTCTTGAAGGTCGTCCCACACCACATCTTCTGGCGTTGGGCAATCGTTCAAAATCTCTTCGTAAAAGCGCCTAGAAAGCTTCTCCAAAAGCGGACCAGGCCATGGCCGTATGGTATCAGCCATGGGCGCGCTCCGATGCTGAAGCGCGCCGCGCCGGCCTGTCCTCTACATTAAATCGTGATTCGTGAACTACGTCACGTATATAATTCC